>CAVRYO010000001.1:0-142008 GCA_963725485.1 Pirellulales bacterium
GCCCGCCGAGAGGTTCGCATCGATGAATGTCCATCGCTTGTTCGTGCGCCTGTTCTTCGCCCTTGGCACCATTGTCTGCGTTGCGATTATTGGCGCAGTCGACGTTCGGCATAAAATCGGCCGATGCCGCAACCGCCCAGGGCGAAAACTGGCCCCAATGGCGCGGCCCACGACTCGATGGCGTCAGCCGCGACACAGGCTTGCCAACGGAGTGGAGCAAAAAGGCTGGCAAGAATATCGCCTGGCGATTGCCGCTGCCTGGACCGGCCGGCGCCACGCCCGTGGTCTGGGACGACCACATTTTTCTGACCTCGGCCGATGGCCAGGACCTCGTCTTTCTGGCGGCCGACACTTCCGGCAAGATTCTCTGGCGAAAGGTCCTCGGCACCGGCAACAAGAACGTCCGTGGCGACGAAGGCAACTCGGCGTCCCCTTCGCCGTCGACCGATGGACATCATGTCTGGGTGATGACCGGGGATGGAATTCTCGCCTGCTTCGATTTCGATGGTCAGGAAATCTGGCGGATCGATTTGCAAAAGAAGTACGGCCGCTTCGACATCCAATTCGGCATGACGTCGACTCCGGTCCTCGACGGCGAGCGACTCTATTTGCAGCTGATCCACAGCGGGGGAGCCACGATCCTCGCGCTGGATAAAGCCACCGGCAAAGAAATCTGGAAGGTCGGCCGCAAGAGCGACGCCCGCGCAGAATGCGAGCAATCGTACGCTTCGCCAACCATCTATCGCGACGACCATTTGGCCCTGTTGCTAACGCACGGGGCCGACTACATCGTGGCCCACCAATTGTCCGATGGCCAAGAGGTGTGGCGTTGCGGCGGGCTGAACCCGAAGGCGAAATACAACAACACGCTGCGATTCGTCTCCTCGCCCGTGGCCGTGCCCGGCATGATCGTAGTTCCGTCGGCCAAGAATGGCCCCGTGCTGGCGCTGCGGCCAGATGGTCACGGCGACATCACGAACAACACATCCATGCACTTTTGGACCCGCCCGCAAAACACGCCCGACGTCTCGTCGCCGCTGGTCGCCGAGGGCCTGGTCTATTTGTGTCGCGAGAACGGCAACTTGATCTGCATGGATGGCGAGACCGGCAACCAACTTTACGAACATCGCACCCATCCCGATCGGCACCGGGCCAGCCCCGTTTACGCCGACGGCAAGCTCTACATCGCCGCTCGCGATGGCACGGTCACCGTGGTAAAGGCCGGCAAGACGTACGAGGAACTCGCCTCGAACGCCATGGGCGAAGACATTTCGGCCTCTCCGGTCGTCGCCAATCACACGCTCTATCTGCGGACGTTCGAAGCCCTGTACGCGATCCGCTCGGCGGAGTGACACCGGGTCATCGCTCCGACTGAAATCGCTTACTGACGTGCGCGGCTCGGTTATGCAATCCGAGCCGCGCACGTCAGTAAGCGTTTTGCAGCATAAACTTCGTGCTTATCGCGTCAAAATGTCGCATTTGGCGTTGTTTGACAACGGGCTCGCGCTTAGAATGCCTGCGGAATCAAGTTTTCAATCTCGTTCCTCCCGATCAAAAGCACCTGCCCATGAACACCCGACCGCGATTTCACGTGAGCGATCGCTCGGCGGTGCTATCTTCGCATCCGCCTGACCGCAGCTAAGCAAGCGCGTCGGACGGCATCCGTTTCGCCAAGCCGGGCGAGTCGCCGATGCCACCGCCAGGGTGCAAGCCTAACTTTATCGGGCGGCGATAGCCCCGCCGAGCCGACCGAATATTCGGCCCACCCGCCCAAAAGATCGGCCCGATCTCGGCGACAGAAGCCAACGAACCAAAGCGTGCCTTCAGCCCTAAGCCTTCAGCCCTCGGCCTACTTACCATGCGTCGCACCGACATTCGCAATCTCGCCATCATCGCCCACGTCGACCACGGCAAAACCACGCTGGTCGATTGCCTGCTCCGCCAAAGCGGCGAGTTCCGCGCCAACCAATTGGTCGGCGATTGCATCCTCGACTCCAACGATCTGGAGCGCGAGCGGGGCATCACGATCCTGGCCAAGAACATCGCTCTGCATTACAAGGGCGTGAAGATCAACCTGATCGACACGCCCGGCCACGCCGACTTCGGCGGCGAGGTGGAGCGCGTCCTGCGATTGGCCGACGGTGCGCTGGTGCTGATCGACGCTGCCGAAGGTCCGCTGCCGCAAACCCGGTTCGTCCTCTCGAAGGCCCTCGAAGCCGGGCTGAAGCCGATCGTGGTGATCAACAAGATCGACCGGCCCGACGCTCGGCCGGATGAAGTGCTCGACGAAGCGTTCGATCTGTTCATGGACCTGGGCGCCGACGACGAGATCGCAGATTTTCCCTACATCTTCGCCAGCGGCCGCGGCGGCTATGCCACGCACGACCACAAGAAAAAGACGGACTCGATCCATCCGCTGTTGGACCTGGTGCTAGAGGCGTGCCGGGCCCGGAAATCGACGCAGCACCTCCGCTGCAAATGCTCGTCACCACGCTCGACTGGTCGGACTATGTCGGGCGAATCGCCATCGGGCGGATCCAGTCGGGAAAAATCGTCCGCGGCCAGCCGCTAGCATTGATGCAAGCACACGATAAGATCGTGCCGGCCAAGGCTGCGACGCTCTACTTGTTCGACAAGCTCGGCCGGGCCGAGGCCGAGGAGGCCACGGCCGGCGACGTGGCCGCGATCGTCGGCTTGGCCGACGTCGAAATCGGCGACACGATCAGCGACCCGGAGCATCCGCCGGGCCTTGCCGCGGCTGCAAGTCGACGAGCCGACGTTGCAAATGGTCTTCAGCGTCAACACCTCGCCCCTGTGCGGCCGCAGCGGCGCAAGTATCTCACCACGCCGGCATCTGCGCGACCGGCTGCGAGCGCGAGCTGGAACGGAACGTCGCTCTGCAAGTCGAGCCGATCGACGGCACCGAAACGTTCTCCGTCTCCGGCCGCGGGCTGTTGCACCTGGGCGTGCTGATCGAAACGATGCGCCGCGAGGGTTACGAGCTCTCGATCGGCAAGCCGCAGGTGATCACCCGCGAGATCGACGGCGTGACCGAAGAGCCGTTCGAGAGCCTGGTGATCGAAGTGCCGCACGATAAGCTTGGCCCGGTGATGGAAATGGTCGGCGCCCGGCGCGGGCGGATGGTCGAAATGACCAACCGCGGCGAATTCGCCCATTTGAATTTCTCGATTCCCGCCCGCGGACTGATCGGCATGCGCACCCGGCTGCTGAACGCCACGCAGGGCATGGCGATCATGCACCACCGCTTCGAATGCTATCGGCCCATGGAAGGCGAAATCGGCAGCCGGCCCAACGGCGTGCTGGTTTCGATGGCTGCCGGGCAAGGCGGTGGCCTTCGGTCTGGACGGCCTTGCAAGATCGGGCCGAACTGTTCGTCGGCCCCGGCGAAGAGGTTTACGAAGGGATGATCGTCGGCGAGAACAGCCGCTCGGGCGACATGACCGTCAATCCGACCAAGGAAAAGAAGCTCACCAACATGCGGGCTACGGGCAGCGATCGCAACATCCTGCTCAAGCCGCCGCGCGAAATGACCCTGGAAGCGGCGCTGGAGTACATCGAGGAAGACGAACTGGTCGAAGTCACACCCGACAAAATCCGCCTGCGAAAGATGCTCCTCACCGAACACCTCCGCCGCCGCGACGCGCGGCAGAAGGTCTAATCGCGACAGTCGACTCGGCGAGTCTGCGCTTTTGGCGGCGTGGTACGCAAGAGCCCAATCTGCTCGTGCGGGTTTTCAAGTTTATTGATAAAACTTGTCGCATGAACTCCGTCATCGACGCCATCTATCGCGACGGGCGCTTCGTCGGTCGCGGTGGCGAAATCATCGAACCATTCCCTGCTAGCATTCGCCGCGAAGAGGGAGAGGCGCTGTACCATATGGTCCGACGCCTGCGGCCGAGCAGGACGCTCGAAATCGGGATGGCCTGGGGGCTCTCGACCTTGTTCTTATGCCAAGCACTTGAGGACAACGGCGTCGGCGACCATACGGCGATCGATCCTTATCAAGCAGGTGCATTTGATCGTCTGGCCATCTTCAACGTCGAGCGCGCCGGCTTGCGAAGCCGGCTGACGGTGATTGAAGAAACTTCGCAACTCACTCTTCCGCGGTTGGTTGGCGAGAAGCAGCAGTTCGGACTGATCTTCATCGATGGCTCGCACCTGTTCGATGATTTGTTGGTCGATTTCTTTTACGCCGACCAATTGATCCCGACCGACGGTGTGCTGGTGTTCGACGACCTTTGGATGCCCGCGGTCCGCAAGGTGCTCGAGTTTGCCTTAACCAACCGCGCCTACGAGATCGCCGAGGATTTGCTGGGCGACCGGCCGCCATTCGTGGTCAGTCAGTGGAAAAAAATCGCTACAACGCCATTGCAACGGATCAAAGGCAAGTCAAATCTTGGCGCCCCGAGCGAGTGGAAATTTCATCAGGGCCGAAACATCAACTGGTGTCCCCTGCGAAAGATCAAGACCAGGCAGCGCCCCTGGGACCACTACGTGGCTTTTTGACGCCGCGTGCGCCGCGCAGTTTGCAACGGCGTTCTCATCAGTTGTTAAGGAGCCGTTGCCACGGGCGGCAATTGCTGGAACAACTGGATTCGCTTGGCACAATGCGTTTAGAATCAGAGAACAGACGACTAACATGCATTCGGGAAATCAAAGATGACTACTTTCGACCGGATCACATCCGACCCGGCGGTTCTTAACGGTCAGCCATGTATTCGCGGCCAGCGTTTAACCGTCCGGCGAGTGCTCGAGGCGTTGGCGACGCATCCGAATCGCGCTTCAGCTGCGGCTGGAGTATCCCGAGCTTGAGGATGAAGACATCCGGCAATCGCTCGAGTATGCCGCGGCGAATCTCGACGATCGCGTAGTGGAGCTTCGGCCGAGCGCATGCTTTACCGACTGATTTCTCCGTAATCGAAAAGCTTCAATTTGCACACACCAGGGCACATCTTTGATGAGTTATATATGGGAACCGGCGTTCGATTCAAACTTATTGAAGCGGAAATGCCGGGACAGGGGGATTTGGCATGGGCGTTTTACGGCGGTGACGACGGGAGTGTCTTGGTCTTCAAGCCCGAAAAATCGAGGAATAAGAGATGGGAAAAACTTGGGCAGACAAAAACGAAAGACCACGGCTACTGGGGAGTGAGTATCAGACGACGGCAGGGTAATTCGTATTTCCAACCAGACGTCCAAAAGGTCATCCTTTTTGCATTCGAGGGTCCGCCGGCATTGGGGACGATGCAAGCGATGCACATAGACGATAACCCTGATAGCAACTGTTTGAAAAATCTGAAGTGGGGGACAAAAAACGAAAATGCGACTTCGCGACACCAAAATCAAGTCGGTCGATCTGAAAAGCAAACCAACCTTCTTGGCACACGAATTTCGTTGGAATGTCGACCGAATCTTGAACCGAGGACGGACGGGAAGGTGCGGAAGAGAACAATCGTCTGGGTTGGCGAGTTAAATTCGCCCGCGGCTGAGATGATTTCGCCCTTGCGCACCGAAAGCACAAATCCGTCACACGTCGTGGCGTCGCTTCTTGACAGCTTTACCAGAAGCACTGAGCACACCCCGGAGAAGTTGAAAGAGCCATTCGATTGCGGCTTTATCAGCACAGACGTCGGGCCCATGCATATTCCTGTTGGATTTGCGCGAGTTGGCTTGTCGTACCGCGTAAGTCTTGGGGCTGCATCCCAAAGGAGTTGCAGAGAACCACTCCGTACTTGGTTCCATAAATCTGGAATCGAAAATACTAGATATTGCCCTCGACTCTGTTCTACTCACAGTCGAGCGTCTTTAGAATCTGAGTGTTCTCTGCGTCCAAAACCTAGCTCTTAGCTTCCGCCGCCGCAGCGGTCGTCAATCGTCGAATGTAGTGCAGCAGCGCTTGCAGGCCGTGCATCCGCATCATGCCGAGGGCTTGCACCAGGCCGAGCCGCTGCAAGAGATCGATCGGGGTGGTCAGCACCTCGTCAACCGTCGCTCCGCTGAAGGCTTCTTCCAGAATGCTTACAAAGCCCTTCACCGTCGGAGCCTCGGGAGCCACGTCGGCGTAGAGTTTCACACGGCCGTCGACCAGTTCGACCCAGATGAACACGGGCGTTTGGCATTCATGGACGCGATGATCGCCCCGCTCTTTTTCGGCTTGAAAGCGCTCGGGCAGCGGCGGCAACTTATCGGAGAACTCGGCCAGCAACTCCAGCCGTTCGCGCGGATCGAGGCCGGCGAATTCGTCGATGATTTGGTCGAGCTTAGACATGCTGAATGCATTCTAACGGCATGGCCCGAGATTGGGAGGGCAGGGGGCTGTTGAACACGGCATCGGGATGGCGAGGCTCCTGCCGAACCGGACATTCCCCCTCTCCCTCGACGGGAGAGGGTCGGGGTGAGGGTGGGTCAAGTGGCACTGCTACCCCTCACCCCCCGGCCCCTCTCCCGCTAGGGGCGAGGGGAGCAAGTGCGCTCGGCGCCGCCTCGCCAGCGGAGCGTTCGAGCGCAAATTCATGCTAAGGTTTCGCCTTCGGATTTGTCGGCGACGTTTCCGACAAATCCATCACGGCCAGCATCAGGCCGCTGAGGCGCTCCACGTCGACGTCGTGGGCCGGATCGTTCCAACTTGCCGATAGAGCGTAGCGGTGGCCGGATTTCGAGTGCAGCAGCCAGGTCATGTTCAGTACACCGCTTTCCGAGCCCCCTTTGTAACCGACGTAATCGAAGCGATCTGCGGCGGGATGCACTCCGGGATTGATTGCCAGGATGTCCAGTGCCGCCAGAGTCATGCTGCTTGTCGAACCACGCCATCAGCTGGCACAGATCGGCGGCGCTGGCAAACCATTCGAGCCGGTCGATGGCGATCGGCTCGCTCCATTGCATTTCGGAGGCGTTCGGCAGCGGTTTGTCCGCCAGCTTTTTCAACACCGCGATGCGGCCCGGCACGTCGGCCGCCAGATATGCCTTGCGCAGCGCGGCATCGCCCTTCAATTGAAATAATTCGCGCGTGCTGAGGAACGGCACATTGGCTTGCGGATTTTTCATCCCCAGTTCGGACAATCGTTTTTCTACTTTCTCGCGCCCTGCGAGACGCAACAGTGTATCGGCGGCGGTGTTGTCGCTGACCGAAATCATCTTCAAAGCCAGCGTATGCACGGTCACCGGCGAGCCGTCGGGCCAGGTCTGCATCTCACCGCTCGGAAGCGATTTATGTTGCGCATCGAGCTTGACCACCTTGTCCCAGGCAACCTGTCGTTTGACGAGCGCCGCCAGGACATACAGTTTGAACGTCGAGCCGATCGCCAGCGGCGTGTCGGCGTGAAGCGATTGGAGCACCTTGTCGTCGTCAAGCCGGAGCAGCTGCATAGCTCACCTGGCCCGGCAGCTTGGCCAATTGCGCGCTGGCTTCTTCGAGCGATTGCAGGCGCGGCGTCGGCGGACCGAACCATAGTCCGGCAATGCGATGCGGTGCTGCCGGGTCAATCGTCAGCGACACGGGAAATTCCACCGTCGTGCAGGCGAATGTGAATTTGCCGCTGGTTGCCGTAGCGCCCTTGAGTGGGACGACGTGGAGCACCGGGCCATATTTTTCGTGCAGCGACTTGTAGATCGCCGCGATCTGCGCCTGCGGCACCGCCTTGAGAAACGGCGGCGCAAACATCTCGGCCGAAACTTGCGGCTGCGCGGCGATTTGCCGGGCGATTTGGTTGGCCACCGTGTTCAGCGCGTCCGGCGCCTCAGCCGCGTCAAGCGATCCGCCGAGCAGCATCAGGAGCGCGACGAGATAACTCTTGCGCATTGGTTGCACTCGAACAAATTCCGAGCTCGTTTTTATTCCCATGGATTGCCACGCCTCGAACAACGGGCTGCGCAAAATCGTCGTCGGTAGCTTGAAATTTCCGTTTGCACCCCAACCCTCGCCCGTCGAGGAAAAGGGAGTGGACTTCGCTCACGCTCCACTGGCAGGCACATCGGCAGCCTCGCTTCAAACATGGAATCCGGCGGGGATATCATGCGCGTCGGGTAGTCGCTTTGAAATGGCCGTTGGCGCGTGGAACTGCTGGATCTGCCTCCAAGCGTCGGCGGCGGTTTCGGCGTAGCGGATCAACGTCAAATGGGCGTCGGCGATCACGCCTTCATCCGCCAGGAATTGAAAATCGACGACGCGATTCCAATACTCCCGGCCGAAGAGAATGATCGGAATGTCTTGCATCCGGCCGGTTTGCCGGAGCGTCAGCACCTCGAACAATTCGTCGAGTGTGCCGAAACCGCCGGGAAACGCCACCAGCGCTTTGGCCCGCAGGACGAAGTGCATTTTTCGCAATGCAAAGTAGTGGAACTGAAAGCAGAGCTCGGGCGTGATGTAAGGGTTCGGGGACTGTTCGGCCGGAAGATGGATATTCAGGCCGATCGATTTGGCCCCGACGTCGAATGCCCCGCGATTGGCTGCTTCCATGATGCCGGGACCGCCGCCGGTCAGCATCACGTAATCGCACAGTCCGCCGATCTGGCAAGCTGACGAAATGATGCGGGAAAGCTCGCGTGCGGCGTCGTAATAATGCGATTTGGCCAACAGGCGTTCGGCCCGAGCGACGGTCCGGGCCGGTTGCGGGTTCTGCGGATCGGCGGCCGCGGCTTGCTGTGCCGCGGCCAACCGCGCGCGGGCCAGCGGCTCTTCGATAATTTGTGTCCCGCCGAAGACGACAATTGTGGAGAGGACTTTCTGCTCCTCGAAAGCCATTTCCGGCTTGAGCAATTCGAGCTGCATCCGCACCGGGCGCAGCTCCGGCCGATGCAGAAACGCGATATCGCTCTCCGCCAGTGCATAGCTGGGCGAGAGAAGAATTGCTTCGAGGTTCTTTTTCGGATCGAAGGGCATGGCTAGGAATCGGTGGACGATTTCGATGAAGCGGCTGTCTGGTTGGACTGATTCAGCCCAGAACACACTAACCCGAAGCGTTAGCGAGGACGAATGAGATTGGTCTCGCTTAGCGTCCTCGCTAACGCTTCGGGCTAGTGTTCATGGCGTGCGGATTACCACTGATAAATGATTACTTCGATGTTAAGGTTGCAGCTCGACTGTCTGACCCAATTGCGGCACGAGGGTGTTCCAACCGCGCTCGCGGTGGAGTTGGTCGGCTAGGGCCGTCGCGCTGGGGAGTTCGCCGTGCGTCAGGAATACCTGGCGCGGGTCGGGCAGCGGTTTGAGCCAGCGGAGCAACTCGCCGCGATCGGCGTGGCCGCTGAGGGCGGGCATCTCGGCCACCGTGGCGCGGACAGGCACGTCGTGGCCATACAGCCGCAAAGTCTTGACGCCGTTTTGCAGATCGCGGCCACGTGTGCCTTCGGCCATAAAACCGCCTAGCAAGATCGTGTTGCGCGGATCGCCCGCGCGCTGTTCGACATGATGCAGAATCCGCCCGCCGGTCATCATGCCCGAGGAGGCGACGATCACCGCGGGGCCGTGCACGCGATTGATCTGCTTCGATTCATCGACGGTGCGCGTGAGATGCACGCTGGGCCCGTGCAATATGTCGGCGGTTCCTTGGATCGCTTCTTCCGACAATTCGTGCTCAGCGGCATATTTGGCATAAAGCTTGGCGGAACTGATCGCCATGGGGCTGTCCAGATAGATCGGCAACTCGGGAATCCGCTTCAGGCGAATCAATTCGCGCAGCAGGAATATAAGCTGTTCGGCCCGGCCCACGGCGAAGGCAGCCACGAGGATCACGCCGCCGAGCGCCAGGGCTTGTTTGACGACCGCGTCGAGCATGTCGAGCACGTTGCCCGGCGGATGGTCGCGATCGCCGTAGGTGCTTTCGCAGATTAAATAGTCGCAGGGGGGCGGTGGGGCGGGATCGGGATAGAGCGGAGAGCTATACCGGCCGACGTCGCCCGAGAACAAGAACCGCGTGGGACGCGGTCCCTGTGTGGAATTCTGTGATCGGACTTCCAACTCGATCATCGCGGCGCCCAGCAGATGGCCGTCGGCATGGTAGCGGCACCAGAACGGTTCAACTGGCGAGAACCATTTTTCGCGGGACATCGGCCGCAGCAATTTCACGGCCCGGGCCACATCCTGGACGTTGTACAGCGGTAGGGCCGGCTTGTGCTTCGAATAGTCGTTGCGGTTGGCGTCGTCGGCGTCTTCTTCCTGCGTCTTGGCCGAATCCAGCAGAATCAGTTCCGCCAACTCCACCGTGGCCGGCGTGCAGTACACGGGTCCTTTGAACCCATCGCGGACGAATTTCGGCAGATAACCGACATGGTCGAGATGGGCATGCGTCAGCACGAGCGCCGGCACGGAAGCTGGCGGGAAGGGGAGGGGAGCCCAGTTTCTTAGCCGCAGATCTTTCAATCCTTGAAACAGTCCGCAATCGATCAACAGGCGAGAATCGTCGGATTCCAGCAAATACTTCGAGCCGGTGACGGTTTGAGCGGCGCCGTGAAACGAGAGACGGAGCATGGGCGATTCCGAGGCGAGATGAACGCGAGACAACGACTTGCGAGAGGATTACTCTAAGATGCAGCCGACGCAGGAGCAACCGCAGTGCGCAATCTCCCGTTCCTCGCCCGGAGCGAGGACATGCTCCGTTCTCCCTCTCCCTTGACGGGAGAGGGTTGGGGTGAGGGTGATGGAGGCGAACAGGCGCCCTACCCCTCACCCCCGACCCCTCTCCCGCAAGGGGCGAGGGGAGAATGCAACACAGCGCCGTGCGCCTCTCCACTGGTTCGTCGGCGTAGGATGGGTTATCGTGTCGGGTTCAGGTTCTTCTTCTTGGAAACAGGTCACTAGCGTCGATCCATGGGCATCTACGACCGCGATTATTACCGCGAGGATTCGGGCCGCTCGATGTTGGGCGATTGGTCGGCGGTGACGATTTTGATCGTCATCAACGTGGCGGTCTTTTTCGTCGACATGTTTTCCGATAATCATTGGCCCGTGCGAACCCTTTCGCTTAGGCCCGACTTGCTGACGCATCCGTGGGAAGCATGGCAATTGCTGACTTACGGTTTCTTGCATGACCCCAGCAACTTGGAGCATATCGGGTTCAACATGTTTTTCTTGTGGATGTTCGGCAAGGATGTCGAACAGATCTACGGAAGAAAGGAATTTCTGCGGATTTATATCGCGTTCGTCATCATGACGGGGCTGGCGTGGGTGATCCTGCAACGAGTTTTTCAGCCAGACAATCGAGTGCCGTGCATCGGTGCTTCAGGCGCGATCATGTCGATCATGGCGATCTACATCTGTCATTTTCCACAGCGGCAGTTCTTGTTGTTCTTCGTGCTTCCCATGCCGGCTTGGGTCATGGGCATCGTGTGCATTGGCATGGATTTCGGCGGAGCGCTTTCGGGCACCGACCACGTTGCTCACACGGCGCATCTGGCCGGCGTCGCCTTTGGCGCTTTGTACTATAAGACCGGCTGGAGTTTTGCTTCGATCGTGCCGCGGAAGCTGCCGGCTTCGTGGTCGGCCGCGCTGCGGCGGCGACGGGCGAAATTGCACGTGCATCGCGACGAGCCGGACGACGATGAAAATCCTTACCGTCCGCCGGTGGACATGAAGCGCCGCGTGGACGAGTTGCTGGAGAAGATCAGCCGCGAGGGCGAGGCGAGCTTGACCAACGAAGAGCGGCGCGAATTGGAAGAAGCCAGCCGCCGCCTGCGCGGCCGCCGCTGACGCATCCGGTGCATTCGCGTCTTTCGCCGCCACGCGCTAGTCTTGAAGTTGCACTTTTTTTCAGCAGCAGGCGCAGAATGCTAGCCCGAAGCGTTAGCGAGGACGGCTTGCATGCAAGATCATCGTCCTGCGTCCTCGCTAACGCTACGGGCTTGTGTAAATTTCGGCGAAGACGAATTGGAACGCCGGGCGCGACTTATTGCCTATCCGAGAACCGGCCGAGGAGAGGGGGACAGGCACATTTTGCTCCCAGGGCACCGCAAAATGAGCCAGTCCCCGCCGGTTCTCGGATAGGCTATTAGCGATCCGGCTGCAACCGCCGGTTCGTGATCTTCGCGTCGGGCGATTGCCCTAGATACGCGAACAGATCGCCGATCTCTTCCAGCGTCAGCGTGTTCAGCAAGCCCTCGGGCATGGCCGACTTCTTCAGCGCGCGAATCTCGTCGATTTCGTCTTTCTTGATCGTGATCTTCGTGGCGTCGCTTTGCAGAATCACCAGCGAGCCATCCGGCTGCGGGGCCGCGATGCCCCATACCGAGCGCCCGTCCTTCAGCTGCACCGATTTGCTGGCGTATTGATCGGAAATCACTTGCGAGGGGAACAGGATCGATTCGAGAATCTCGCGCTTCTGGAATCGCCGGCTGACGGTGGTCAGATCGGGCCCGACGCTTTCGCCCCGGTCGCCGAATCGATGGCACTTGATGCACTGCGCCTTGGCGAACACCGCCGCGCCGCGCGGCGGCTTGGCCGCGGCCGCTTCGGGAGATTCGAGATAGCTCAGCAACTCGTTGAACGTCCAATGGCTGTCGTTCGCGTCTTCCGGCAACGTGGCGGGCGGTTGATTGGGATAGGTCTCGGCGAACCACTTCTGCCACAGCGGCAGAACGACCGACGGCGAATCTTTCGACTCGCCCAGCTTCTTATCGGTCCACTTCTCCAGCAGCGCAACCGCCAGCTTTCCTCCCTGATCGCCCAATTTCAGCCCGCGGAGAATGACCTGCCGGATCGGCTCCGGCTCGGTTGGATTACGATCGACCGTGGCCAGCTTGATCAGCACTTGCTGCGCAAACGCACCCTCGACAATCGGTAGCGCGCGAACCAGGATCGGCCAATTCTCTCCGTCCGGGTGATCGGCCAGCGACATGGCGATATAGCCGCGGCGATCGGGCTCCTTTTCGAACACCTCGCGCAGATAGACAGCCGCGTCGGCATTTCCACTATGCCCCAAGACGGCGACAATGCCGATCCGCAACTTCCGAACCGCCTCGCTCTTTTGCCCCTCTAACTCGTGGTCGAGCGATTGGAGTTGCGCAAGCGTTTCCGCGCCGGGGTCGTCCGGCAATTTGGCGAGCACCGACAAGGCCGAACTCGGCCATTTCGCCCCTTCGGCGAGGACCTGGGCTCGTTCGGGCTCGGTCAGGCCGGCAAAAAAATCGCGCGACACGTTCTCGACATAGCCGGTGAAGCTATGCCCACCGGGCAACGCGCGGGCCGTTTCGTAAAACTTCAGCAGATCCAGCTTCTGCGACGTGGTCCAATCGGGAAGGAACCGGGCCATCAGCGCCATGTGAATTTTTTCTTCGGCCGGAACCGCCGGGTCTTTAATCTGATCGATGATCCGCGAGTTCGCGCCCGTTCGTGCAGCGCGGCCAGCAGCCGGACCAACTCGCGATTCATCGTCAGGTCTTTCGAGGGAAACTCGTTGGCAATCCGGCGCCGCAGTTCCGGAATGTCCTCGCCCGACAGCTTGCCGCGCTCGATCGCCAATTCGGTCACGCGAAGCAGATCAAGAAATTCGGGATCGCTCAGATAGCCCGCCAGCGACTTGCGGACCCTTGCGATGACGGTATCGACCGTGGCCCGATCGGGATCCATCACCAGCAGCGCCAGCGCGCTTGCAGGAACAGCCGGGTGTTTTTGGAGTCGAGCGCTTCGGTTTGCCAGCCCTCCTTTGGGCATTGTTCCAACAATCGCGTGGCGGCGAACACGACATACCGGTCCGGCGACGTCAGCACCGGCTTCAACTCGGCCCAAGTCGGTTTTTGCCCGGCGCGGGTCAGCGATTCGCAAGCCATGCGTTGCAGCAGCGGGTTTGTGTCGTGCAACAATTCGATCAGCCGGGCGCCAGTGGATTCGTCGGCGTGGATGCCCATCAGGTACACGGCTTTTGCGCGCACGTGATCGTCCGCATCGCGGGAAAGGCGAATCAATTGAGCAGTGGTCGGAAATGGCCCGACCAACTGCATCAGGTCCAACGCTCGGCAGCGGCTTTCCGATTTGTGCCGCGGCTCGTCGGCGACTTCCGTTAATTCCTTGTCCCAAGAGGCGCCGAGCTGTTGCTTGACCAGGGCCACGCGCTCGCGCGACCAGGCGCTGTCGATTTGCGGCTGGCGAATCGCCGATTCCATTCCCTCGCCGAAGTTCTTGATCGCGTCGGGAACGCGCCCCTTCCACACGACGCGATACACGCCCCCTTCGGTGTCGCGGCCGCCGGTGCAGAAATAGAGCCCGCCCTCGGGCCCCACGGCCAGATAGGTGACATTCAGCGGCTTGCCTTCGAGAAACACGCTCGTCTCGGCCACATAGCTGGCCCCGGACGGCTTCAGCTTGATGTTCAGAATCCGTCCCCGAGCCCAATCGCCGACGAACAATGAATCGTGAAACCTGCGGGGGAACATCACATGGTTGTAGGCGACGATCGCGGTGGGCGAGCCGCGGCCCGTCTCGCCGATTGCCGGCAGGCTGTCGAAGAAGTAGCTCGGCCAGGCGCCCCAGCCGCTCCGCCAGCCATATTCGCCTCCGGCACGACGTGCAGCACGCGGGTGGGCCGATACCAGGGCATGCCGACGTCCCATTCCATGTCGGAATCGTGCGTCAGCAGCTCGCCCTCGCGATTGAAGACGATGTCGTAAGGATTGCGGAACCCGGCGGCGAACGTTTCGATGAATGTGCCGGCGGCGTCGGTGCGCAGATCCGGCCGGCCGGCGCTTGACTCCGACGCCGTAGCCATTGGGATCCTCGTAGCGCGGAGCAATCAAATCGCCCTCATACGCATGATGATACGGGCTGCCGGGGTCGTCGGCCTTCTCGGGCTTCGTATGATCGCCGAGCATGATGTAGATCAGGCCATCGGGACCAAGAATCGGAGCATGCGGGCCATGTTCGCTCATCTCGCCAGTGAACTTCAGCACCAGCTCGACTTTTTTCTCGCCTGCCTTGCGCGCGGATTTGATTGGCTTCGCGCCGGTTTCGTCGGCATCCTTTGAGTCACCGTCGGGGGCGTCTTTCGCCTTGGGCGCCTCATCGCCTTGGGAGGCACCGTCCGGTTCCGTGATTCGATAGAGCCCGACGCCGCTTGGTCCCGCGCCAACGACCAGCACTTGCCCATTGAGCGGCAAGATGCCCTGGATGTTTTTCACCTGGTCGCAATAGACGCTGACGCGGCTGGGCGGTTCGCCCGGGGCGGGGCTCCGCAGCAGCAACAGCGGCCCATTTTCGCGCCGGCCAGCAGCTCGCCAAATTCGTTGAACGCCATCGCGATCAACGAGCCGGTGTCTTGCGCCGAAGCCACCGGCTCGACGCGAAATTCCGGCGCAATTTTGAACCGGCCATTCGCCGAACCCCCCGCCAACACCGATTCGTCCAGCCACGGCTTGACGATGCCGAATCGGCCAATGTCCCGGGCCGGCAGCCATTGCGTCTCGTTGAACCGGCTTTGCGTCCAGCCGACAAATTCTTTTTGAGCGGTCTTCCACGAAGTGTTGGTTACGTAGGAGACGTAGGTGTCGCCGGCGCTCTTGACCAGCACTTTGGCGGCCATGCCCGCGGCGCCCGTCTCGGTCTTGGTGGCCAGCACGGCGACGGTATTCCGCCCGGCGACCAGATACGCGCGTGATGTCGTGGACGTCCATCACGTGCCAATTCTTGCCCTCGCCCACCCTGCGGCCGTTGACGAACAACTCGTATGACTCGTCGGCGGCGATTTGGACTTCGCCCGCCTCGGGCTGCGTCATCTCGAAGCTGCGGCGAAAGTAGCAAGCGCCGGCGGGCGACTTTTGGCTCAGGTTGTTGGCATAGGCCGGCGTCCAGATCCATTGCATTTCTTGCGCGGCGGATTTTGCGGTGGATGAAGCCGCCGAGGATTGAGGCGGTGGGAGCGCCCGGAGCGGCCCGGTGTTGACGGCGCTGCCGCCATTGGGACTCGCAACGCTGGGACTGCCAACGCTCGGTGTCGCCGCGCCGCGCGTTGCAGGCGGCGCCGCTTCGAGCGAGCCGCCGCTTATCACGACACTGTTCAGGAAGACACTGCTGAGCAAGGCACACGAGATTGCGGCCCAGGCCGCCACCGTCGTTCGGATCCTTCCGCTGGCCAGTCGCATAACATCCTCCATGAGTCGCCGTATTCGCGGCAAATCGACATCCACCAGCGCGTCCTCGCGCTGTTTTGCAAAACTTCGAGCACATCCGCAACGCAACATGCCGGGAAAACGGCCGAAAATCACCCGATTGGCGCCGGAAGAGTACAAGGTTTCGGTAAGCCACGCAACAGAGGTTTGCGGATGGCAAAAAGCAAACCGCTTACTCACATGCGCGGCTCGGATTCGCGCCACCGAGCCGCGCACGTCAGTAAGCGTTGCGCTGACCCAGGGTAGTCCGCCTTCGGCCTCCAACCCTGGGCAAAAAGATTCAACCCCGTTGGGGTTGTGCGGTAGGCCGACACCCTCGGCCAGTTTAGTTGGAATTCAGCGCGGATCAACGCAACACGCGCCGGCAACCGGCACGGCGCGTTGTCTTCTTGACGGTTCCCAAAGCATTGCATAGCATGCTTTTGCCGCATGCGATGCTGGCTCGCTACCATCGTTGCCGCACTCTCGACAGCGGCGCCGCGTAGAACATCTCATTGAAGGATTTCCGATGAAAACCAGCCGTTCGGTGGTCAAGCTGATCCGACCTATCGGCATTTGCGCGGTCGTAATCTGTCTGGTGGCGGCAAGCGTGTGGGCCATCCGGGCGGAAGAGTCCGGTTCAGGGGCTGCGAAAACGACGCCGGCAGGTGAAACGGCCGATTCTGGACCGGCCACCCGCGTGATCGATCGCCACCTGACCCGAGCTGGCAAAACTCCGGCCGAATCCGACACCTTGCTGCTGGCTTACAGCGACGACCCCGACACGATCAACCCACTGACCGCCAACGACACAGTCAGCGAAGCCTTGCAACGGCTCGTCTACGAATCGCTGGCCGAGCGCAAGTTCAGCAATCCCGACGTTTGGGAGCCGGCGCTGGCCGAGTCGTGGACGTTCGACAAGGAAAATCGCGAATACACGATCCACTTGCGCAAGGGCGTGATGTGGCATCCGATCACGCTTCCCAATGGCGAAGTCCTGCCGCCGAAAGAGGTCACGGCCCGCGACGTGAAGTTCACATTCGATTGCATCTTGAATCGCTTCATCGAAGCCGCGTCGTTGCGAAGCTACTATGAAGACAACGAATCCACGGAAAGTTCAAATCGCTACAAGATCAAAGTTTCGCTCGTACGGGGAGACAAATACACGGTGAAAGTGAAATGGCTCAAGCCTTACTTTCAGGCCGACGAATTCACGCTCGGCATCGCCGTCATTCCGCAGCATGTGTTTTCGGTGAATGAAAACGGACAACCGATTTCGCGCGATTTTTCTTCCAAGGAATTTGCCGATGGCTTCAACAACCATTGGGCCAACCGCCAGATGTGCGGTTCCGGGCCGATGGTCTTCAAGGAATGGGTCAAGGAGCAGCGCGTCGTGTTGGAGCGGAACCCCAATTATTGGGGCGAGCCGTTCTATTTCAGCAAGCTCGTGTTTCGCCATATCAGTAATCAAAACACCGTCCTGCAACAGTTGCTCCAAAACGATATCGATCGGGCCGCGATCGCCGAGAAAGACCATTACGTTCAAAGCCTCGATCATCCCAACGTCGTGTCGGGCAAAGTCGTGCTCGAAAAGTACGATTACCCGGCTTATCGCTACCTGGGCTATAACCTCAAACGCGAGTTTTTCCAGGACAAGCGCGTCAGGCTGGCTATCGGTCATGTGGTGCCGATCGACCAGATTATCGAAAAGATTTTCCACGGCTTGGCCACTCGCATCACGGGACCATTCTTGCCAGGCAGCCCGGCCAACGACGCGTCGCTCAAGCCGGTGACGTTCGATCTCGATGCAGCACGACAATTGCTCGACGACGCCGGCTGGAAGATGGCCGAAGGCGAATCGGTGCGGAGCAAGGTGATCGATGGCGCGCGGGTCGACGCCAAATTCGATCTGATGATTTTCACCGACTCGCAAACTTTTCGTAGCGTCGCAGAGATTATCCAAGACAATTGCCGCAAGGTTGGAGTCGAAGTGAATATTAGCCCGGTGAAATGGGCGCTCATGTTGCAAAAGCTTCGCAAGAAGGAATTCGATGCCACGATTCTCGGCTGGGCGATGAGCTGGAAAGACGATCCGTATCAAATCTGGGACAGCAGCCAAGCCGACTTGCCGGAAAGTTCAAATCACATTGGTTACGCGAATCCCGAAGTCGACAAGCTGATTGCCGAGCTGCGTGTCACGATGGATCCGAAAGCGCAAACGCCCTTATATCGAAAGATTCATCAAATCATTTACGATGAGCAGCCTTACACGTTTTTGTTCATGGAAAAAGCCACCGCGGGACACGATGGCCGAATTAAAAACGTGGAACATTATCCCATTCGGCCTTGTGTCGATGATCGCGAATGGTACTCGACCCGCCCGCGCGACCAGGGGAATTGATACGTTGAGGACTGGTTTGCCAATAAGCAGATTTGGGAACTCCTCGTCGCCCGGAAGGATCGCCGCATGGGGAGTTATCTGATTCGGCGTTTACTGATCATGATTCCGACGTTGTTCGGGATCACGGTCGTCTCCTTCTGCATCATGCAGTTAGCGCCGGGAGACCCGGTGCTGAACCAATTGAATAGCGGTAACGCCGGCCAATCGAGCGAAACGGCCGACGCATTTGCCCAGCGCAAGCGCGACCTCCATCTCGATAAGCCGCTGGTGCTGAACTTCAACCAGTTTCGTGATTTCTCCATCAAGATGCGCGTTGGCGCGTTCTATTTGAGCCGCAAAGACGAAGCGATCCAAGCCGATCTGACCCGACTTGCCGGCTCTGAAAAAAACGGAACTGCCGTCAAGCTTTCGAAATCCGAGGCGGACGACTCACCTTCCGGCAAGGAGCGACTGGCATTTCTCAAGAAATTGGATATTCCGGATTTCGGCGAACGTCTACGCGACCCGGAGCAGCGTCCCCGCCTGGCTAAGGCCGTGGAGCATTACACGGAGGAGTATTGCAGCAATGTGGGTTCGGCTGGCGTGCCCGCGGCGATGGAAATTCTGCGCGATCCACGATCCGATAAGCAGATGCAGATCGGTGCGATCCGGGCGTTGGTCAAAATGGTGTCCGATCCGTTTTCGTTCACTTATTCCGTGAAGCCATCAGACGCGGAGACCGAGCCGATTGTCGCGGCTTGGCGCATTTGGTGGGATCGCAAGCAAACCGACTTTCCATCGCTTGACACGGAGGCCAGTAAATATCTCGACGAAAAAATGGCGGAGATGGTCGGCGACAAGAAGGACGTGCAACCGGCACTCGACGCGATCGACAACGATAACTATACCGATGTGGCGACGCGCTACTTTGCCCAGAAGCTCCTTGCCGCCGACTCTTCCCTGGCGCAGCGCGATGCCGCGGCATACTTTCTCAAGCAGCACTACAACGAGCCGCTCAAGATGGACGTGCCGCTGGGCGCGAGCGCGGCCGATGTCAAGGAGGTCGCGGCGAATTGGCTCGAACACTACAAGTTGCATTTGCAGCAATATGAACCCGTTTTTCTCCAAAAGATTTGGGACATCGCTGCCGACACGCAATACGCATACTTGGTCGCTCGGTTGGCGACATTCCATTTTGGAAACTCGGCATTGCGGACGCGCGAGCCGGTGAGCGAGAAGATTTGGAACGCGATGCTCGTGTCGGCGCCTTTGATGCTGATGTCGCAAGTGTTTATCTATTTGGTGGCCGTGCCTTTGGGAATCGTTTGCGGTATTTATCGCGGCAAGGCGTTAGACCAAGGGATTTCGCTGTCCCTGTTCATCCTCTATTCGATTCCGGGCTTTATCGCCGCGATGTTGTGCCTGGTGTTTTTCTGTTATGGCGATTATCTGAAGATTTTTCCGATGCTGGGCCTGCATTCGGAAAATGCGGCGCGGCTAGCTTGGTGGCCCTATCTGCTCGACTACGCTTGGCATGCATTCCTGCCGGTCGTGTGCCTGTCGTTGTTCACCCTGGCGGCTCTCGCGATGTATTCTCGCTCGAGCATGCTCGACGTGCTGAACCAGGACTACATCCGCACCGCGCGGGCCAAGGGCCTGCCGGGATCGAGCGTGATTTTCAAACACGGTCTGCGAAACGCGCTTATTCCAATTCTCACCTTGTTCTCGAACTTTCTCCCGGCGATGCTCGGCGGGAGTGTGTTGATCGAGAGTATCTTCGACATTCCAGGAATGGGGCGATTAGGTTGGATTTCGATTGAGCAAAAGGATTTTCCAACTCTCATGGCGTTGTTGTATATCGAAGCCATTGTCGTACTGATCAGCTACCTCATCACCGACGTTTTGTACGTGATCGTCGATCCGCGCATCAATTTCTCCGGCCGCGGGAATGCAGCATGACGGACGGAGAATCTTATTTCGACATCGTTTGGAGGCAGTTCAAGAAGAACCGGCAGGGTTATTTTTCACTCTGGTTTATCGTTGCCCTATTTCTTCTGGCCACCCTCGCTCCCGTTCTCGCCTCCAACGTTCCGTTTGTGTTTAGCGATGGCGATAAGACGATTCATCCCTGGTGGAACGCGCTGTTTCATCCAAAAATCGTCGTCGATCTCGTCTTCAACATGGCTCTGCTAGGACTCGTGCCTTGGATCAGTCTGGCGCTGGTGACGCGCTGGCTTGGCAAGCGGATGGGGATCTCCGGTCGCGCTTGTTTGGGAATTGCATTCTGTGAATTGGTTTTGATCATCGCCGGACTGTCGGTGGCTGCCGGGGTTTTCAATCTTCGACCCACGAATCCGTATGACTGGCGCGATTTTCCGCAGGAGCAAACGTCTCATCCCGAATCGTCTCATGGGATCTACCCGCTGCTTCCCTTTGGTTCCTCGGAGCTCAACGACGATGTGCGAGTTGAGCCACCGGGCTCCTATACGAAGGATCCAAAAGCGAAATTCAACCAGCAATTTCGTCACTGGCTCGGCACGTCGGCCGATGGCGAAGACGTGCTGGCGCAAATGATCTACGGCATGCGGATTTCGCTCACGATCGGCGTAGTCGCCGTGAGCCTATCGATTTCGATCGGGGTGATGGTCGGCGCAATGGCCGGGTACTTCGGGGGAATTATCGACCTGTTGATCTCCCGGATCATCGAGATCGTGCAGCTCTTCCCTTCATTCTTTTTGATCCTGACGATCGTCGGGCTGATCGGTCCGAACATCTATATCATTATGGTTGTCATCGGAATCACCGGTTGGACGGGCATTGCGCGCCTGACCCGCGGTGAAGTGCTCAAGCAACGGTCGCTCGACTACACCTCCGCAGCCCAGGCGTTGGGTGCATCGCATTGGCGAATCATCTTTCGACACATCTTACCCAACTCGCTTTCTCCCGCGCTCGTTTCGATACCCTTCGGCATTTCCGACGCGATAGTGACGGAAGCTGGTTTGAGTATTCTGGGTTTTGGAGTGCTTCCGCCGGCGACGAGCTGGGGACAGCTGTTGAATATCGCCAACGGAAACTATCACTTTTGGTGGATTGTGCTATTTCCGTCGCTAGCGATTTTCCTCACCGTGACAGCGTTCAATCTACTGGGCAACGCTTCCCGCGATGCGTTGGATCCACGGCTGCGGCGTTAAGGATCGGGGATTAAATAACGTCACAAGATTTCGCCCAAATGGCCGACAAATCGGCCGCAAAACGAGGCATGCTAGCACTCGCGTAGATCAAAATGTGGGAGGTTATTTAATCCGCGTTCCTAAGCACGTTTATTAATAATTCGTCCACTCGGCGGTCTCTACAGCGCAAATTCTTCTAGCATGATCGACACGTCCAACAACTCAGCCAATGACACACTGATCGACGTGCAAAATTTGCGCACGTACTTTCCCACCGATGAAGGGATGGTCAAGGCGGTCGACGATGTTTCGCTGCGCATTGGGCGCGGCAAAACGTTGGGGTTGGTCGGCGAGAGCGGCTGCGGCAAATCGGTCACGGCCATGTCGATTATCCGGCTGATTTCTCCTCCGGGCCGCATCGCCGGAGGGCGGATCACCATGCACTCGCGCGGCCGGACGCTGCCGCTCTCAGAATTGCCCGAGCGCGAGTTGCGCCAGATTCGCGGCAGCCGGATTTCGATGATCTTCCAGGAGCCGATGACGTCGCTCAACCCGGTATTCACCATCGGCCAGCAGATCGGCGAGGCGGTCCGGCTGCATCAGAAGGTTGGCAAGGCCGAGGCCCGCACTCGGGCGATCGACATGCTGCGAAAAGTGAAAATCCCCGTCCCCGAGCGGCGCATCAACGAGTATCCGCATCAGATGTCGGGCGGCATGCGGCAGCGGGTGATGATCGCGATGGCACTGTCGTGTCATCCCGAACTGCTCATCGCCGACGAGCCGACTACGGCGCTGGACGTGACGATCCAGGCGCAAATCCTGGAGTTGCTCAAGCAGTTGCAGCGCGATCTGGGCATGTCGGTCCTGATTATCACGCACGATCTGGGAATCGTGGCCGAGATGGCTGACGACGTGGCGGTGATGTACGCCTCGAAGGTGGTCGAGTTCGCGCCCGTCGGCGAACTGTTCGCGCGACCACTGCATCCTTACACGGTCGGGTTGTTTCGATCGCGCCGAGCCGGGCAAGCCAAAGACCGAACGACTCAGCACCATTCCCGGCATGGTCCCTAGCCCGCTGCATTTTCCCGCGGGCTGCAAGTTCCACACCCGTTGCCCGTTCAAGCAGGAGCCGCGCTGCACGGCCGAGGAGCCGGAGCTGCGCGAGATCACACCCGGCCATTTCGTGCGCTGCCATTTCGCCGGCGAGTTGGATTTCACCGCCTGGGCCCGCGAATCGAGTAAACCGGGCTTTGCCTGATTTCGAAGTTGCATTTTTTTCATCAGAGGGCGGAGAATACTAGCCCGAAGCGTTAGTGAGGACGCTAGACGATGGTCTTGCAAGGCGTCCTCGCTAACGCTTCGGGCTAGTGTAAATTGCGGCGACAATCGATCGAACGTGGAAAAAGAGTCGCCGTAGTCCGGGAAAAAATACAGCCACAATGAGCGCGAACGAGAAAAGCAGGATGACGCACCCGCTACTCGAAGTCGAACATCTCAAGCAATACTTCCCGGTTCGCCAGGGAGTGTTGGCCCGCACCGTGGGCCACGTGCGGGCGGTTGACGATATTTCGTTTCAGATCGCCGAGGGTGAAACGCTGGGGCTGGTCGGCGAAAGCGGTTGCGGCAAAACCACGGTCGGCCGCACGCTGATGCGGCTGCTGGAGCCGACCGAAGGAAAAATAAAATTCGCCGGCAACGACGTTACCAAGCTCGGCGGCCGGCGTCTGCGCGACCTACGCAAAAACATGCAGATCGTGTTTCAGGACCCCTTCGGCTCGCTCAATCCGCGAATGACGGTCCGCGGCATCGTGGAAGAGGGCCTAATCGTGCATCGACAAGGCAATAAAGCCGAGCGACTGGAGCGGGTTTGTCAAACACTTGAGCAATGCGGCCTCGACCGGCGCTATTTGAACCGCTATCCGCACGAATTCTCCGGGGGCCAGCGGCAGCGGCTCAGCCTCGCGCGGGCATTGGCGTTGCATCCGCGATTCGTGGTGCTCGACGAGCCGATTTCGGCGCTCGACGTTTCGATCCAATCGCAGATCATCAACCTGCTGGTCGAATTGCGGAAGGAATTGCATCTGACCTATTTGTTCATCTCGCACGATCTGTCGGTGGTGGAATATATTTCCGATCACGTGGCGGTGATGTATCTGGGCGAGATCGTCGAGCGTGGCACGAGCAATCAGCTTTACCGCCAGCCGCTGCATCCCTATTCGCATGCCCTGCTGTCGGCAGTGCCGACGATCGATCCGGCGAACAAGCGACGGCGAATATTATTGGAAGGAGATGTTCCCAGCCCGATCAATCCGCCATCCGGTTGCCGTTTTCATCCGCGCTGTCCGCTGGCAATGGACGTCTGCCGCACGGAGTCGCCCAAGGAGCTGAACCTGGCGGGGCACAAAGTGCGCTGCCACGCGGTGGAACAGGCGATGGCCGGAGGAGCGAGCGACCCCGCCGCGCTATCCCGCACGATTCAAGAACAGATCGCGGCCAAGCAACTGGCCCCAGTGGGCTGAAGCGCCACGCTGCTCAGGAAAAAGGGAACGCGGCCGCGATTCCTTCGGTTCATCAATTCGCGGACGGCCCCGGCAAGCCGTCGCCTCGTTCTGCCTTTGCAGCACGATGGCGACGGCGAGCGGCCAACAATAAGCCTGCCGCTCCGATTCCACACAGGGCGACGAGCGCGGATGGTTCGGGCACGGCGAAGATCTGCGCCTGAATCTTTTCCTCGTTTCCGCCGATGCCGCTCGTGGCGTTGAGAAAATCGACGCTTTGTCCGGCGGCGATCGGCGCGAACACGTCGAACGAGCTGGTCCCACTGGAAATCGTCACCGTGTCTTTTTGCACGCCATTCACGTACAAGTAAAAAGTGTCTGAACCGCTCGGCTCGCCAGTCTTGTCGACACTGCCTTTGATCTCGATCTCGCCGGTTTCACCGGCGCCGGCCGTCCAACGGAGATCAGCCTCTTGTGGATCATTCGGGTGCCACGCAAGTTGATCTGCGCCCGGCGTTGCTCCGTCGACGAATAGCTTGGAATTTCCGACCGCCGGCAAAGGAAAGGCTCCGAAGACCAAGTTATTGGTATCCACATAAGCGTTGGTGCCTCCGTTCTCCGCCGGGCTGGCCCAGGTCAGGTAGGTCGTCGTGCCGACGTCGGGAGAAATCGTCGGGGTGAGCGAATAATAGTTCCAATGGCCGGAGCCTGTGTTGTCAGGAAGTCCAGCCCCGCCGCCGAAGTTCGCGGTCGTATTGCCGACCGTGCTCGAAGGCTGAAAATTCGCCTCCAAGTCGGCAATCAAAGTCCCTGCGTGAAGCGCCGTGGTCGGGATCGCGATGAACCCAATGGCCGCCAGGAACAGTTTGTAGTTGCATGCTCGTTTCATGTCGTTCTCCTTCTGAAGATGCGTTTCCAAAGTGGGTTGGGTTTGGGACGATCCAAACTCCAGGTCGAACATCAGTCGAATCAATCGTTATATGCGCGGCACGGGCGGCACGCTCTCGGCGAAGATTTTTCGGCAGTGCGTCCTATTGCTTCAATTCGCGCAGGATACTCGCGCTTACTTGCGCGGCTTCGGCGGTCACGCCTGGGCCGGCGAAATGAACGCCATCGCCGGAAAAGTATTCCGCGTGCTTCTCGACCAGCGAAAACAGGTCGTCGACCGGAATGCTTTCCTTGGCGACGAACTCGGCCGCGATCTTGTTCCTGGCCCGGACGCGCTCGGTTCGCGGGCTGATTTCTTGGGCCTTCGGGCCTTGCCGGACCGGGGTGGTCGTAGCCCAGATCAACTTCGCGCCGTGGCTTTCCCTTTTCAGCAAATCCAGCAGGACCGGAAAGCCACGGCGATACTCCTCTTCGGTATAGTCCCAGCCATGCAGGCCGTTGTTGAAGTGGATCACGTCGAAATGATTTTCGCTGAGAATTAACGAGACCTCGCCAAGATAGGCTGGATCGGCCAGGAACTTGGAGGTCGCCAAACGTGCAACATACGCGTGGCCTTTGAGCCGCTCTTGCACCTCGCCGTAATATCCCTTCACGATCGAATCGCCGACGAGCAGCACTCGCGGCAGCTTCTCAACGGTCGAATCGGGAATCCAGATATCGAGCCATTCGATCGGCTCGCGAACAATTCGCGGCGCCGAATTCGGCGGGCTGAACCGATCTTGGTTCAGCAGCAAGGCCGCAAGTTTCGCAAAACAACATGACAGACGCCACGATCGCCAGACGTTCGATTTGCATCACGATTCTCGCTTATGTTGGTTCATTGTCGGTGTTCCCCTTATGGAAGATCGAATTTGCTCCCTCACCCTCACCCCGGCCCTCTCCCGTCAAGGGAGAGGGAGAATGCGCACGAGGTGCTCGCCGACGAAACGCACTCCGCACGGCGCGGTGAATCTGATCGCTGTGCGAGCTCATCAGCGATTCGTCTCCTCGACAAGCCGTTGCAACAAGTTCGCCGCGGCGCCCGAGTCGATTGCTTCCTGCGCCGCTGTGGCGGCAACATTCACGGCGCCATGCTTGCCGGCAGTCCAGAGCGCCGCGGCGGCGTTCGCCACGACAATGTCGCGCGCGGGGCCCGCCGCGCCGGCCAGCACGCGGCGGATCATTGCCGCGCTGGCTTGGGGACCATCGACGACGAGCGTGTCGAGCGATTGCCGCTCGAGCCCAAATTCCGCCGGCGTCCAATTGAACTGCCGAAGCATGCCCTCGCTGGCGACCGTCGCCTCGGTTTCGCCGGCGATCGTCACTTCGTCCAGCGGCCCTTCGCCGGAAACGACCACGGCCCGCTCGGTTCCCAGCAGCGCCAGCGCTTCGGCCAGCACGTTGCAATATTCGGGCTTCGACACGCCCAGCAATTGAAACGGAGCGCCGGCCGGATTCGTCAGCGGCCCCAGTAAATTGAAAATCGTGGGGAAGCCCAACCGTTTTCGCACTTCTGCCACTCGGGCCGTGGCGGCGTGCAACAGCGGAGCGAAGCAGAAACAAATGCCGAGCGTGTCGAGCGTTCTTTCCACGACCGGCACCGGAGCGGCCACGTTCACGCCCAAGGCGGCCAAGGCGTCGGCCGATCCGCTTCGGCTGGACATCGCGCGATTGCCATGTTTCGCCACGGGCACGCCTGCCGCGGCCGTGACCAGTGCCGCCGCCGTGCTGATATTGAACGTGCGCGAGCCATCGCCGCCGGTGCCGCAAGTGTCGATCAACGCCGCATGCCGCGAGCGGATCGGCGTCATGTGCTTGCAGCGCCGCGGCGGCGCCGGCGATTTCTGCCGTCGATTCTCCCTTGGCCCTCAGCGATGTGAGCAACATTGCGATTTGCGTGTCGGCCACCTCGCCGCGCATGATTCGGTCAATAACCGACGACATTTCGTCGAACGACAGGTCTTCCTTGGCGGCAACGCGAGCCAGAGTTTCAGCCAACATCAAGACACTGCGGGGAGGGAGATTGCCAACTGGCTGCAAAGCGGAGGAGTCACGTTCCTGCCGGCGGCAGGAGTACCACGACAAGGGCGGGGTAAGTCCGCTATTGTAATAACGCCCACACTTGTTTCGCCACCCTGCCGGCCCTTACAATCGTGCGTCGACTTTGACGCGGTGCGGAGATTCCGCCCGCTTGCCGCATAGCAGTCTGTCGAAAAAGGGGACTGGCTCTGAGCGACCGATCGGGCTTCCCCAATCGTTGACGCTGCCGCGAAGTGCCTGTCCCCTTTTTCTACAGCCGCATAGGGATATGAGCGTTGCATGGCTAGGAAGGTGATTCTCGACGTCGACCCTGGAATCGACGATGCGCTCGCCGTCGCGCTGGCGCTCTTCGATCCGGAGTTGGAGGTCGTCGCGGTGACGGCGACGGGCGGAAATGTCTCGCCGCAGCAGGCGACCGTCAATGTCCAAACCATTATCGAACAGCTCGATCCCCCACGGTTGCCGCGGCTGGGGGCGGCGTCGCTCGACCATCCGCCGACTGAGGACCGCCGGCTAATGCACGGCGCCGACGGCCTGGGGGGCGCGTCGTTTCCGTGCGCGGAGTTGCACAACGCTCACCCGGCCGAAAAAGTGCTCTGCGACGAGGTGCGCGCGGCCCCCGAACAAATCACGATCGTCGCCACCGGCCCGCTGACGAACATCGCCCGGGCAATTCAGCGCGACCCGGCATTCGTGAATTCCGTCGGCCGGTTGATTGTCGTGGGAGGAACCGTCACTGGTCCCGGCAACGTCACCGCGGCGGCGGAGTTCAACATCTACTGCGACCCGCCTTCGGCCCGGGCCGTGCTCCGCTCGCCGATGACGAAAACCATCGTGCCATTGGAAGTGAGCACGCAACTGGTTCTGACTTTCGATTGGCTCGACCAACTTCCGCCGGAATCGACGCGAGTCGGCAAGTTTCTCCGGCAAATCTTTCCTTACGCCTTCCGTGCGCACCGCCAGGCATTGGGGTTGGAAGGGATATTCGCCGAGGCCACGATCGGTCTGGCCGCCGTCGCCCATCCGGAGCTGTTCGAAACGCGCGAAATGGAAGTCGACGTGGAAACGCAAGGCGACGTGACTGCCGGCGCCACGGTGTTCGACCGGCGGCAGGGCGTTTCGTGGCGCGCGAACGCCGAAGTGGCCATCGGCGTCGACCTGGCCGGCTTGAAAGACTATCTCCTTCGCCAGCTCACGGTGGCCGCCAAGGGAAGTTGAGGCGATCGGCCTGCCTCTCAGCGCGAATTCGCAACCAAGCGCGATCTCCGCCGACGGCTCAAATCAACAAATCCGCCTGGCTCCTAGCCGCTCAGGGTGACATCGGGTATGTTGAATGGGTCGAATAGTTCGCAGGATGAAGCTCTTGCGGCGAACTCGAATTCTCAGTCTGGTCTGCGCTTCCGCTTGGGCACCCTTTCGAAAGAGATGCAACATGAACGCGACGGAAGTAGCCATCCTGCGACAATTCCGTGTCTACAAGGCGATGCCGAACGAAATGCTGTTCCTGAACAGCGGATTTGCCAAATCGCATCCGCAGGAATTCTTGCGCGGTGAACTCTCTGATGAAGCAGGATCTGATGGTCGAGGAGCGTCCGCGCGGGGCCTACTCGCTGACGCCCAGCGGCTACGCCGCCTCGTTGTCGTCATGAACGCAACGGCTTGTCGAAATCTCCACGGATCGCTCGCGCCTATTCCATGCAACTCGGCTTTGTTAGCGCGATCCTCGGCGATCTCTCGTTGGAAGAGGTCGTGAGCTTCGCAACGGCTGAGAGTTTCGATTGCCTGGAGTTGATGTGTTGGCCATTGGGCAAGTCGGACCGCCGCTATGCCGGCGTCACGCATCTCGACGTTACGGCGCTCGATCAAACGGCCGCCGACCGCGTGCGCCGACTCATGGCGGACGCGGGCATTGCCATCAGCGGTTTGGGCTACTACCCGAACCCGCTGGATCCCGACGAGCAAGCGGCCGGAGTTTACATCCGGCATATCGAGCGCGTGATCGAAGCGGCGGCAATGCTGAAGGTGGCCGTAGTGAACACGTTCATCGGCCGCGATTGGACCCGCTCGGTCGACGACAATTGGCCCCGATTCCGCCAGGTTTGGAAACCGCTGGTGAAATTCGCCGAAGAGCGTGGCGTGCGGATCGGGATTGAAAATTGCCCGATGTATTTCAGCCGCGACGAATGGCCGGGCGGCAAGAATCTGGCCACTTCGCCGGCCATTTGGCGGCGGATGTTTGCGGAAATCCCGAGCCCCAGCTTCGGCTTGAATTACGACCCGTCGCACCTGGTCTGGCAGATGATGAACTACACTCGGCCACTCGGAGAATTTGCCAGCCGGCTGTTCCACGTGCATGCCAAGGATGTGCATGTCGATCAGGACCGGTTGGACGACGTCGGCATTCTAGCGCTGCCGTTGGAATATCACCGGCCGACATTGCCCGGCCTGGGCGATATCCGCTGGGGCGAATTCGTGGCCCGACTGGGCGAAGTCGGTTACGACGGACCGGTCTGCATCGAAGTCGAGGACCGGGTTTACGAGAAGTCGCTGGCCACGCGAAAGCTCGCATTGCGGCAAAGCAAGACTTTCCTCCGCCAATTCATTTCCGAAACCATTCGTTAGGCGGCCGTTGAAAAATGGGACTGGCTCTGAGCAACCAAACCGGTTCCAAGCGGCGTTCGCATTTTACTGCGAAGTGCCTGTCCCCTTTTCCAATAGCCTGACGCAACGCCAGTTGGCAATGCCCGGAGATTCCCGTGGACTACACGCTTCGCGACATCGCCAAGATGATCGATCACTCGCTGTTGAATCCCACGTTTGTCACCAGCGACTTGGAGCAGGGAATCCGCACGGCCATCGTGTGCGACGTGGCCAGCGTTTGCATCATGCCGTACTATCTGAAGCGCTGCGCCGAGATGCTCCGCGGCACCCCGGTGCGGGCGAGCACGACCATTGGCTTTCCGCATGGAGGCCAGGTGACGTCCGTCAAAGTCGCCGAGACGATGCAAGCTCTCGACGACGGCGGCGAGGAGCTCGACATGGTCGTGAACATCAGCAAGGTGCTCAGCGACGATTGGGATTACGTCCGGGCTGATATCCGCGCCGTCGTCGACGCCACTCATGCCCGCGGACAGAAAGTGAAAGTGATTTTCGAGAATTGCTACCTCGCCGACGCGCAGAAAATTCGGCTGTGTGAAATCTGCGGCGAGTTGAACGCCGACTGGGTGAAAACCTCGACCGGCTATGGCAGTGGCGGGGCGACGTTGGAAGATTTGAAATTGATGCGGCAACACTCGCCCGCGCATGTGCAGGTCAAAGCCGCCGGGGGAATTCGCGATCTCGACGCCGCATTGGCCGTCCGAGCCATCGGCGTCACGCGTTTCGGTTGCACGCGGACCACCGCCATTTTAGAGGATTGCCGCCGCCGGCTGGCGAATAGGCCTGAGGCTTGAGGCTACGGGCTTTAGGCTGTCGCGTTCGGCGACAGCGCTGTGGTCTCATCGTCGCTTCGTACCTCAAGCCTGTAGCCTGTAGCCTCAAGCCTATCTCAAGCCTCAAGCCTTTGTCCGATTGACGATTCGATCCGCCCTAGTGCCAACACGATCAGCTCCGCGGCATTCGTCACGCCCGTGCGGGAGGTGTTGATTACCAGATCGTAGTTTTGCGGGTCGGTCGGGTCTTTGTGGAAATGGTCTTTGATAAAGTGGTTGCGCTCATGGTCGGTTTTTTCCAGGTATCGCTCGGCTTCTTTCTCCGAGCATTTTCTGCGCTCGGCCACCTGGGCGACCCGATATTCGCGCGGCGCGATCAGCCGGACGCGCAACGTGGCATTGCTCGGCAAGAACATGGCGGCGCCGCGTCCGACGATGACACAATGCCCATGAGCCGCCAGTCCCGCGACCGTTTGGACCAGATGCACGACGTATGAGCTTTCGCTGGCTCGGGGGACGGCGGAAGCCTGTTCCAGTGCTTCTTGCAGCCAACTGACATGTCGTTCGTCGACGCTTTCGAGCAAACCAACTCGGACCTTCATTTCTTTGGCCAACCGCTCCAGCAAGGCATGGTCATAAACTTTCCAGCCTAGCCGCTGGCCAACTTCCTGCGCCACCTCCGTAGCCCGGGTTCCAACCTCGCGACTCAGGGCGATCGACAACTTGGGAGCCGTTTGTGGAGCGGCGACGATTCGGGGCTCAGTCCGGCGGATTTCCGCATGCTCGATAGCTCGGATCAAGGCCTCCGGTAGATGGACTAGCACGTTTGAATCCATAGCGAAACCTCCGCGGTTGCTCAACTTTCCACTTCGGCCACCGGCCCAGCCAAAACCCCACAGCAAATGCCGGACCCACCACAACGCCGCTCCCACACCAAATCTTAACATTTTCCCCGCGCCGGCTAAAGCGGCTCAAAGCGCACAAGCCTGAAGCGCCAGCGAAGGACGTAAGGCGTTGTCTTGCCACGTCGTCCTTCGCTTGCGCTTCAGGCTTAAAGCACACAAGCCCGTACCGCCAGCGAAGGAGCCCACCCTCAAATCTGGCGTTGCAATCCATTGAGGCCGCACTAAGTTACAGGGACAAGGAGAAGGTTAGATCGGCATTCGATCACCGGGTTCTCATGCTCAACCATCGGCCGACGCCGCCACTTAACCGGAGCCACGCGTGACCGCAGAAAAAATCCACGGCATTTTCACCCCGCACATGGTGCCGCTCGATGCCCGGGGGCAGATCGACGAGCAGGAATTGCGGCGCTATATCGACTGGCTGATCGCCAGCGGTGTGCATGGCTTGTATCCCAACGGCTCGACGGGCGAATTCACGCGCTTTACGCCCGAGGAGCGGCGGCGGATCATCCAGATCGTTTGCGAGCAGGCCAAGGGGCGCGTGCCGGTGCTGGCCGGGGCGGCGGAAGCCAACGTCCGCGAAACGCTCGCCGCCTGCGAAGCGTACGCGGAGTTTGGGGCCCGGGCCGTGGCGATCGTCTCGCCGTTTTATTACCGGCTGAGCGCCGATTCGGTGTACGCCTACTTTCGCGAGATCGCCGAGCACAGCCCGATCGACGTGACGCTCTACAACATCCCGATGTTCGCCAGCCCGATCGACGTGCCGACCGTTCGGCGGCTGGCCGAACTTCCGCGCATCGTGGGCATCAAGGATTCGTCGGGCGATCTGACGTTCATGATGCGGATGATCGCGGCGGTGCGGCCGGTGCGGCCCGATTTTTGCTTCCTCACCGGCTGGGAAGCCGTGCTGGTGCCGTCGCTCTTGGCCGGCGTCGACGGCGGCACGCATGCCACCAGCGGCGTCGTGCCCGAAATGACGCGGAAGCTATACGATCTCGGCCGGGCCGGCCAATACACGGAAGCGATGGCTCTGCAATTCCGCCTGTTGGAACTGTTCGACGCGCTGCTCATCGCCCGATTTTCCCGACGGCTTCCGGGCCGGGGTGGAGCTGCGCGGATTCCGGATGGGCGCCAGCCGCCAACCGCAGACCGACGCCCAACGGACCGCCCGCAAAAGCCTCAAGCAATCGCTCGCCCAGATCCTAACCGCCCTCGGCTATCCCCCCGCCGCGGCGAGCGGTTGAAATTCGGAAAGAAACGGAGAGAACAAAGGGCAGTACTGTTTGTCCCAATAAATAGTTCTGACCCGTTTGATTTTCCGTTTGATTTTCGAACGTGAGCTCGATCCAATGCTCTTCGTTGCGGCCGATGAAATGCGGGTCGGGCTTGCCCGGCGGGCGGGCGCTTGAATTCACGCGCTTGCCCGGGGAAACTCACTCGTCAAGAGGCCGCCATTGAACCCACAAAAGAAAACTGGCAAGGAGTTCAGTGCGGAATGGTCCCCCAGCGGGGAGCTTGCTACAATGTGGGTGCTCTAGGGACGGCGCTGTGGTCGCTTGGCGGAATCTCTCTCACCGGCTGCATCGATCCGGGACGATGCATGGCGCTCCGCCCCAGAACACGCTCCTTGCTCGTCTTTTCCACGAGATGATATGCCTCGATCGAGGAAGGCAATAATGGCGAAACGAAGACCGCGAGGTTTCACGCTTGTCGAATTGCTGGTGGTGATCACGATCATCGGCATCTTGATGTCGCTCTTGCTGCCGGCGGTGCAATCCGCGCGGGAATCGGCGCGGCGAATGAAGTGCAGCAACAATCTCAAGCAGCTCGGCTTGGCGATCCACAACTATTCGACCTTGCACCGAGTGTTTCCCCCGGGCGAAATTTCCCCCAGCGTGCTCGGCCAGAATGGCTGGGACCGGCCCGGGTTGCCGGACTTTTCCAGCAACTTCACCTGGCCGACGATGATCTTGCCGCAACTCGAAGAGACCGTGATTTACAAAATGTACGATTTCACGCAGCAGGCCGTCACGCCGGTAAATGCCACGGCCCGCTCGCAAACGGTCATGACCTTTGTTTGTCCTGATGACGAGCTACAGATCGACGAGCCGCAGCCCGGCGAGCCGGGTTGGGGCGCCGGGCCGCAGCCTGGCGACACTTGGAACTGGCAAGTCTGGGCCCGCCAGCGGCTGAACTACGCGGCCAACTACGGTAACACCGGCTACATGCAGGTGCCCGTTGGCGGTGTGAATTTCCTCGGCGGATTCTTCACCAATGGCACCGGCTACACCACGGCCGACATTCCCGACGGCACGAGCAGCACAATCGCCTTCGCCGAGGTCTTGCCCGTGCATGGACCGCAATATTGGGGGCCGCCGGGCGACGGGATGATCGCCGAAGGGGGACAGGCGTTCGAGGGCTTTTTGAGCCCCAATTCGTCGGCCGCCGATGTCGTCTGCAATACCTGCACGACCAATCGCGTGATGCAAGTCCCTTGCATCGTGGACATGAACGACAGCAATCAATACATTGCCTCGCGCAGCGCCCATATCAACGGCGTGAACACCGCGTTCGGGGACGGCTCGGTGCATTTCATCGCCAACGCGATCGATCTGAACACGTGGCGCGGACTGTGCAGCTCGCGGGGCGGCGAAATGCTGAATTCGGCGTTGTATTAGGCTTGAGGCTACAGGCTACAGACTTGAGGTACGAAGAAAGATGGAACGCGGCCGCGGATTCTAGCCGCTCCAGCTCGCCGAACGCGTTTTCGCCCCAAGTCTTACTGGCATTTAGCATGCTGTTCGTCCTCAAGCCTCAAGCCTCAAACCTCAAGGCTCTTACCACGTTCGTCGCGCTTGCGGCGTGCCTCGGCTGTTCCAAAGGGGCGAGTTATCCGCACGGCGACGCCGGCGGCGTGGTCACGGTCGACGGCCAACCCGCCCCGCATGGCACGATCACGTTCAATCCGGTAGTCGCGCCGGGCACGAGCGAGATCAAGCCGGTGACGGGGGCGGCGATCGAAGAGGGCCACTATCGCTGCGAGCGCGTGCCGATCGGTAACCTGACCGTCACGTTCACGCTGCACGGGGCAGGCATGCGAAAATTCGTCGACGGCACGGGCGTCCCGCGCGAGGTGCCAATCGACATTCTCCCGCCGCAATACCGCACCGGCATCCCCACGACCGTGCATGAAGGCGAAAACACGCTCGACTTCGCCCTCACGACAAAGCCCGGCCGATAATCCCGCCGTCTCGTTTCCAAAGAGCCGCGTGCGGAGTAAGTGCGAAGGGCGTAGAGCGCCGCGCACATACTATGCGGCAGCCAGCGCGGATGAAAAACCGGATGAAAAACCGGGTCAGAAAAAACCGGGTCAGAACTATTTATTTGACCGCCGCTGCGGCATCCGGTAAATTACCGGGATGCCACGCCCTTTGCGATCCATTGACGACGGCCTAATTTACCATCTCATCGGGAATTAAACGGGTCAGAACGATTTATTGCAGAAAATAGTTCTGACCCGTTTTAGGTTCCCTTCATGCAGCCGCCGGCCGACGCATCCGCCAGAGACCTTTTTTATGTCGGCGTTCAAAGGCTCGTGAGCTACCTGGATGCGATGCCCAGCATGGCGCGTTTCGACAAGCGAAAGCTGAGAAAGTGGACGAGGCAAAGGTGTCAGGAACCATTTGGCACATTGGTTCCTGACACCTTTTGCTTGTCCCGATCCCTGGTATAGTATTCAGCACGCACTGGCATCCGTCTGATAAATTGAGTCCGGGAGACGAGGGGACTAAATGAAGTATCACAGGAGCATGAGGATGTTAACATCTGTCCGGGGTGGCAGCAAGAAGCAAGTGTTCCTATTCTGTCGCGTTACTGTGGCAAGCCATCGGCCGCGACCAATTGCGTTCAGCCCCGATTTACGATCGCGATGACCAGGCGGCTTTTGAAGATCGAGCAGATAGCAGCCGATGGGCACGCCAGTTTTAGGCCATTAGCAGTCAAGACACTTCGGGCGCGAAGACTCTTCGCGAGGTGACTGGGGATTGCGCCTTTGTGCTACATGACCTTGCGGCGAATAGAGCACGTGTAATCATTGAGGCAACAAGGCAATCGTCATACCGTGTGGTTTACGATCGTGACGATGTGACCGTCAACGCGTTTGCTATTGTTGCGGAAAAGATGGGCCTTAAGGTGGTGCATGAGGTGAGGCCGACCTTAGTACTTCAACTTCGGACGACTGATGAGAAACCAACAAGAATTGCGCGATTCCAAGGCAAGCCAAAGTGGCCCGCTGCGAGAGAGCACCGTAGTCTGATGTATGGCAGCCTGGTTCCTCATGAGATTATGAAGTTCAAAGATGGCGGCATACTGTTTTCAATGTGGAAATACGATGACGATGACAGCGTTGCAAGGGATGACAAGCTGTATTTTGACGGCGTATCGTTTCGGCGAACTCGCCGAATACTTCGAAGAGCGCCGAGAAATGCCGGTGGATAGACCGAACCGGCGATACGAGGATGTACAGCTTTAGTCTGCCAAATAATATTTGCAGACAGTTGTCACTAGATCAAACGACGCCACTCCCAGACCTTGGGCTTTCGACAGTGCCGGGGAAAGAGAAGACTGACATGATGGTCGTGAAAGAGCCCTGACTAAAGATGGCTGGATAAGAACTGCTCTATTGTCCTGGTTCACCGTGAATTGGAATCTCGTGCGGTTGGCGTTAGCGAGTGGTGGAATAATGGGGACGGGGTTGAATGCCATGAAGTTACGCGTAACCCTCGGCGATTTCGCGGGTTGTCCATGCTAGCATTGGCCATGCTATCAGCGTGGCGTCTTTGAATGCGCAAGAAAAAAGCTGGGGCCCTGCGAAGAATGGAAGAATGCAATGACAATTCTTCTTTTCTGTCGGGAGACCCAGGCAGTGATTCTTCATAATTTTATCGAAGCGGTGATCACGATCAAGCACGACGTAGCTGAATGTCTCACGGACGCGGCCATCGAGCAAGCTTGTCATGTGGAAGACTATCATTGGCGTCGGCGAGAACTTGGTCCCGCCAAGACGATCCAGGCATTCGTCCTGCAAGTTCTTCATGGAAACACGGCCTGCGCATACCGTGCGGTTGGCCGATTTGAATTGTTCGGCCGAAGCTTACTGTCAAGTGCGCGCCCGCGTGCCGCTGGAAGTCTATCAGCGGCTCTTGCACGATACGAGTCGGGCGGCGAGCGGCTGCCGGCTGTCTTTGTGGCATGGACATCGCACGTTTTTGGTGGACGGTTCGAGCTTCTCGATGCCCGACACGCCCGAGTTGCAAGCGTACTTTGGCCAGTCGGACGCCCAACAGGCGGGCTGTGGTTTTCCCACGGCGCACTGGTTGACGATGTTCGACGCCCGCAGCGGTCTGCTGGTGCGGCAACTGGCCGCGCCGCTGCGGACGCACGACATGGCCAACGTGGCCACGCTGCACCCGGAACTGCTTGCCGGAGACGTGCTCGCCGGCGACACGGCGTTCGCCTCGTACGCGCATTTGGCCTTGCTTTCCCAGCGAAAACTGCATGGCCTGTTCCGCGCTCATCAGCGGCAATTGATCAGCTTTCGCACAGATCGGCGACTGCTGGGCCTGCGGCCCAAGGGGACGGTGGCCACGCTGGCCACAGGCCGGTTGATCCGCAAACTGGGCAAGTACGACCAACTGATCGAATACCGCAAACCGAAAGACGCCCGGATTGGTTGAGCGAAGCAGCTTACGCCGCCTTGCCGGAGACGCTCGTGGTTCGCGAGGTGCGTTATCACACGAAATTGCGCGGCGGCCGCACGCGCGTCGTGACGTTGGTGACGACCCTGCTCGACGCCGAGGCGTACCCGGCCGAGGATTTGGCCTCGTTGTATGGCGAACGCTGGAAAATCGAAACCTATCTGTCGCACCTCAAGACCACCATGCGGATGGACGTTTTACGCTGCCAAAGCGTGCCGGGCGTGCTAAAGGAGATGGCGGTCTATGCCATTGCGTACAACCTGGTGAGATTGGTGATGATCCGGGCCGCCAGACAACAGGGAGCGTCCCTCCATTCCATTAGCTTTGTCGATGCCTTGCGTTGGCTGTCGCAAGCTTGCCGAGCGATCGCGCCGCTGAACGTCAGGATCAATCCCGATCGGCCGGGCCGCCAAGAACCGCGCGTCCGCAAACGACGGCCTAAAGCGTACGACCTGATGAGAAAACCTCGCGGCAATTACGCCAACAACTTATAGAACAATCAGTTGCAGCTTAACTTCATGGCATTCGGGTCAGAACTATTTATTGCGGAAAATAGTTCTGAGCCGTTTTTAGGTTTGCCCAGCGGTCGTCTGGATCATGGATGATCCTGAAGAAGCTACCGATGAGAGGAGTAAATGCGAACCAAGTTATTTCGGGTCCTTGCCGCGCTCCTTCCATTATTAATCATTTGGGTCCTGATAGTAGGTGACCGCGCTGGCCGCTCCGTCCGTGAATTGGCCGGATTCTGTTTCATGGCCGTCCTGTTCGGAGCGTTCGCATTTTTCGGCCCGAGAGCGGCGGATAAACTGCTGGACCTCGTCTTTGGGATAAAGCGGCCAGACGACCAACAGAATCACACCTGACCGGCCTGCACACAGCTTTACGACACCTTCGGCTTTTTCCTGCGGTAGGCTAGAATCGCATCATGGCAGATGCCTCTCGCCGCTGGTTCCGCTTCTCACTTCGCACGCTGCTTATCGGCGCGGTGGTGCTGAGTATGACTGGTGCTGTTGGAATGCTGGCGATAAAGGCGCGGCAGCGCTGCACCGACAAGGAGCGGTTGACCGAGCGGGTGCAAGCCGACATTGCGAAGTTCGACGAAAAACCGGGTCAGAACTATTTATTTGACTGCCGCTGCGGCATTCGGTAAATTGCCGGGATGCCACGCCCTTTGCGACCCATCGACGACGGTCTAATTTACCATGTCATCAATCGCGGCAACAATCGACAAGCGGTGTTTCGCAAGGCCGGCGATTTTCAGGCCTTTCTCGCCGCGCTGGCCGACTGAAGCAGCGGAAGCCGTTCGAATTGTATGGCTACTGCTTGCTCAACAATCATTTTCATCTCCTCATCCGCCCGCGCGGCACGCCGATCAGCCGCATCGTGCAAAGCCTGCTGATTTCGCACACCCAGCGGTATCACAAGCACCATCGCTCGGGCGGGCACGTGTGGCAAGGCCGGTTCAAAAGCCCGGTCATCCAGAACGACGAGCACCTGCTGGCCGTGTTGCGGTATATCGAGGCCAACCCCGTGCGGGCAGGCGTCGTCGACCGTGCCGAACAGTACCCGTGGAGCAGTTACCGGGCGCATGGCTTGGGCGAACCGAACGACCTGGTCGATCGGCTGATCGTCTACGAGGAGCTTTCCGCCTCCGCCAAAGTTCGCCAGAGCAAATGGGCGGAACTGGTCCACCGGCCGATCCAGGACGCGACACTCGCCGCGATTCGGCGCTCGGCCGTCTCAGGCTTGCCTTATGGCAACGACGGCTGGCTGAAGCGGTTGGGAAAGAAGCTGAACCTCGATCTGCGCCAACGTCCCCGCGGCCGCCCGCGCAAGACGGCTGCCGCGGGCAAATAATAGTTCTGACCCCTTTTTAGCGGACTTTGCACTGGAAGCGGACCACGCCGCCGTAATTGGCGGGCAAGGGGTCGGCCAGTTCCCAGCGCAGGACCAGCGAGCCGGCTTCGTTCGGCTGGGTCGAGAAATTGCCCTTCAGGCTCGAAATCGAGCTGCCGGGCACATATTCCAGCCGCGTCGTCAGGCTATCGACGATCGTGACGTTGCCGATCTTCTGATCGCCGACATTGTCGAAGCGAATCGTGAAATCGACCGTCTCGCCGGGCTGGGCGTTATTGGTCGAGGCGATTTTGCAGACTTGCAGCCGCGGGTGGTTCGGCACGTCGACGGTGTACTCGACCTGGACCCGCTTTTCGTCGATCAAGGTCTTGGCCCGGCGGCCGTCCATTTGAATTTCGAGGGCCTGGTTGCCGGTCCAGGCGATCGCATTCTGCACGCTCTGGGCCAGCAGCGGCTTGTCTTGTTCGGTGACGATGCCGGCACGGATGTAGGTGAAATCTTCATACGGTTTGATCCGATCGTAGACGGCCGCCAATCCTTGGATGCCGCCGAGATCGATCCCGCGTTGCCGCTCGACGATCGCGTTGGGACCGCGCGAACCGACTTCGCCCAACGGCTCCAGCGGCTGATCGGCGACAAACGTGCCTTGCGATTCGTCGGCCGAGCTGGGCTTGATCGGTTGCGTGATCGGCACGGGGCCTTCGAACTGGCTGTCGTCGTAGGGGACATCGACTTTGCGAACCGCGGCAAACCGCGGCGCATAAATGCAAACTCGATTCGACGGTTCGACGATCGTCCGATTGTCGAGCGTGTCGGCGTGGACGAAGGTGTCTTCCTGTTCGAGGCCGTCGATTTTCCAATCGGCGCGGACGTGGACGCCGAAGCCCTGGACGCCGCCGTCGCACAGATATTCATCGGCCGGCCAGGGACAACCGCCGATTCCCGGCGGTTTCCAAGGGCCGAACGTCGCACAAGGGCAGGGCGTTTGCGGCGGCATGCCGATCACCGGTCCGCCAGACTGCATGAACTGCGGCACATAGCCGGGCCGCGTGTAGCCGTCGCCGGGGCCGCCGGTGAATGCTTGCGAGGGCAAGCCGCCGGCGCCTGGGTAGTTTCCGATCGGTTCGGCCGCTTGCAGGGCCGTGAATGTCATGGCGCACAAGCTCAACAATGAGCCGCCGACTGACGCCGCCAGAATTCTCACCGCGGGCCGTCGCCATTTTCGGCGGCGGCCTCGCGAATGCATTGTGTTCGCAAAGGGCGAAATTGCGGCTTGCCAGTCGCTCATGGCTGTACGACCTCGGGTTCTTCAGACGCTCCAGCCGGTGTGCCGGTCGGACAAGCCGGAGGCAGCGCCTCGACTGTCTCGCCGTGAATCAACAGCAACGGCGGCGAGTGGTACAAGAACGCGGGATCCGGGGCGTCGGGGTTCGTCGGCACGCGGCCGCCGATCCGCAGGATCGCCACGGGCCGGCCCAACTGGCTGGCCACGGCCAGCGGATCGTCGTGCGCTCGCACGTCGAACCAATTCTGGTGTGTTCCACCCAAAGAAGCCGGCAGCGCGAGCTTGGGGTCTTCGATGTAAATGATCCGCGTGACGAAATGACCGCTGAGCGCAAGATTCAAATCTTGCGGCGCCAAATCGATCGGGATCGGATACCGCAATTCCTGACCCCGCGGCGGATAGGTCCGGTCGACGAGTTCGACCGTGGGAAAAACTTCTTCCCCTTCGTGCCGCGGAATTTTCGTCACCCGCAGCCGATAGACCGAACCGATCAGCAGTGCCGCCTTGCCCGGCGCCGGCTCCGGCGGCAGGAAATGATCTTCCGTGGCAAATGCGACCGAAGCTCCCGGAGGAGCCTCGATCGCGACCGGTTGAAAATAGCCTGGCAATGGTCCGCCCTGTTCGAGCGCCCGGCCGCCAATCGCTCCCGGCGGCAATGCACCCGCATGTTCGTAGTGCACGACCGGTTCGGCGGCAGGCAGGTTGCAAGTTGCAACCACCAGGCCGAATGCCACGCACGCCATCAGGCCGGTAGTTCGAGCGAGGTGGACCATTGTTGTGAATAGGCTTGAGGCTTGAGACTTGAGGCTTGAGGTACGAAGAGACAAGGAAATACGCGCGATCGCAATACGCCTGGTTTCGTTTGACTCAAGTCCTTCGCCTCACAACTCGCGCCGGGTGGGCGCCGGCAGGTTTTACTTGCCGGCGCCACCCGTGCGACTAGTTTGACAATTTAGTTGCCGGGGCATTGACCGGTCGGGCAGCCGTTCGGACATCCGTTCGGGCCGCAGCCGGCGTCATACCCTGGAGCAAACTGGTGACGGTCGGCTTCCGGTTGGTGGAACTGGACCGGAGGCGTCGGCGTCGCTTCGACGATCGACACATGGCTGACCGGCTTCGGATAGCTGAAGCCAGGGTATTGCTTCACGGTCACGTCGACATGCTGGACCGGCGGCGGAATCGCCATATAGGTGTTGTTGGTCATCGTATGGCTCTTCAGACCGGCCGGAACTCCGAGCGGAATGTGCGGCGGGCCAGCCAATCCAATCGGCGTGCCGCACATCGGCATGCCGTATAGAGGAGCCGTCACACCGGCGACATACGCCGGCGGAATGCCACCGTAGCTTGGTCCGCAACCCTCTGGGCCGCAACCACCAGGACCGCAACCGCCAGGACCACAGCCACCTTCCGGACCGCAATTGCCCGGCTGGCCGACGCCGCCGATCGCATGGTGGAAGCCAGCTTGCATCACGCCAATGTCATTGCTCGCCACGTCGGCGCCCGGCGCTTGCAGATCTTTGTTACCGATGCGGATGATCGCCACGATCGAGCCGCGCTTCTCAGCCTCGACGATCGGGTCCTTGCCCGGCTCCAAGCGGGTGCTGACCAGCGTTTCGGCCCCGGCGAGGACCACGTCTTGATGATCGGGATCGGGCAGATAAATCACTTTGGTAACGAAATTGCCCGAGAGGACTTGCTCGAAATCCTCGGACGTGAGTTCGAAAGGAATGAAGTTATGGGCCAGGTAGGCTTCGGTGCGCGGCGTGGCGACACCGATCTCCAGCGTCGGATAGAGCTCAACGCCCGGACGGCCGGGGATGTTCGTCAGCTTGAGCCGATAGATCGCCCCTTGCGGGAAGTTATAGCGGCCCGGTTCAACCAGCGGCTCGGAATCGAACGTGCCCGGACCGCTCACATCCCAATAGACCCGCATCCCATCGTTGCCGCGAAAGCCGATCTGCGAAGTCGACGCCGGACCGGCAAACAGGGCACAGCCAGGACCGCCGGGTCCGACGCACATCACGCCGGGTCCGGGTCCACCGACGCCGGGGCCGGGATGTTGCAACATCGCGGCCGGCGGCAGCACGTGGGTTGCTGGCTCGATCACTGGCCGATGGGCCGCGATATGGGTGTGATCGGATTCGTAAGGCAGCGTACAGCCAGTCGCCAGCGCGGCCGACGCGACAAACAGCGTCCAAAGTGGCAACGAACTTTTCATGGTTTCCCCCCAAGTGACGTTTCAAGCTCGCGATCAAGCCGCGGTCGAGCCCGCCCGGCGGCGGCTTGTCATTCGGCCTCGCACAATCTGCTGTGGACCCTAAGGTCGCCGCAGTCTTACAATGCCGCGCCGCTGCGGCAAACGCCGTGGGCGCGACGACGGCGGACAACCGCAAACTCTCGCCGGCGCGAGGGTTTATGGCCCCACGCCGCGCGCAGGGCCCGCCGCTGCAAGGTTATGGTCGTCCTGCTACAACAGGATTCTTTGGCAAATCCGGCAAAACCCGAAGATGAAGACTCTTCGACCCATCTTCACATTGGCGGTTTGGGCGCTCGTTGCCACCTTTGGGCTGCCACAGACTCCATGCGCAAACGCCCCCGGGAAACAATGCGCTGGCCAGCGTGCCTTCTAGCGCGGTCGATCGAAATACTCCTCCGCAACCCCTCACCCCCAACCCCTCTCCCGCAAGGGGCGAGGGGAGTTTTCTCTCCTTCTCCCGCAAGGGGCGAGGGGAGTCCTGCTCTTTCTCCCTCTCCCTCGACGGGAGAGGGCCGGGGTGAGGGTGTGAATCACCAGCCCGCTACCCCTCACCCCCAACCCGTCTCCCGCAAGGGGCGAGGGGAGTTTTTCTCCTTCTCCCGCAAAAGGCGAGGGGAGTGGTCAAGCCGAAGCGCTACTCGATCAGGTTGCCGCGAGCGTCGATCGGTTCGACTCGATCAGCGCACGCGTGCGCCAGCAAATCGACCTGTTCGACAACCAGATTCTTGGGACTGGTCTCTATTTCCAGCAGGGACATGCCCAGCAGCGGCTCACGCGGATGGAAGTCCGCAGCCAAAGTGGCGAGGCGCGACGACCATGCTGGAAGTTTGCGACAGCCGTAATCTCTGGACGTTCCATGGGACCCCTGGCGGCTCGACCGTCAGCCGAATCGATTTCGAACGAGTCGAAAAGGCCTTTGCCGATGCGGCCGCGGCGCGGGCCGCGCAGTTGCGCGATTTTCAGGTGCGCGAGCAGCTAGCGCAACCGGGAAGGAACTCGGCGCGGATCGAGCAAATCGCCCCCTTGCCAGACCGACCGGCGGCAAGCGGGCTGCCCAAACTGTTGGACGGCCTGCGCGACAACTTTCAGTTCGAACGTACAACGCCAGGTCGTTTAGGCGAGATGCCGGTGTGGATCGTCGAAGGGGTTTGGAAGCCGGCGAGGTTGATCGCCGCTGTGCCGGATCAGAAGGCGAACATCGAAGCGGGCCGGCAAATCGAGGCTGAAGAAGTTGCCGCCACAACTCCCCGAACGCGTGGTGATCGAAGTCGGCCAGCAGGATCTATTTCCGTATCGAATCCAATATTTGCGCGCGCGAAGTCCGGGCAGCGCCGCTAACACGGAGTCGGACAGCAGCTCGGCCGAACCGACGACGGCGCATGAGGGGTATCGTGCGCTCGTCATCCTGGAATTGTTCGACGTCCATGTAAACGTCCAGATTGATCCGCGGCAGTTCACATTCCAAGCTCCCGCGGGAACGCAGGTGAGCGAAGCGACCGACGGCTACCTGAAATCGCTGAACCTGCTCGCGCCGGCGAAGTGATGAGCGCTTCCCCCTCTCCCTTGACGGGAGAGGGCTGGGGGTGAGGGTGATAAGTGCCGGTCGATGGTGCGTCTTGCCGCAATGCAAACCCCTCACCCCCGACCCCTCTCCCGCAAGGGGCGAGGGGAGTCACTGCCTCGGATGGAGCGAGGGGAGATTTTCGGGACGATCCCCGCGAGACCTGCGGCGACGCGGATCGCTTCGATCATGCCGCTCGATTCGGCTCGGCCCTGCCAGGCGAGGTCGAACGCGGTGCCGTGGGCCACGCTGGTGCGGACGATCGGCAGGCCGAGCGTGATGTTCACGGCCCGATGCATGTCGAGCAGCTTCAAAGCGATGTGCCCCTGGTCATGATACATGGCCACGACCGCGTCGAACTGGCCGTCGCGAGCGCGGGTCATTAGCGTATCCGTGGGCAGCGGTCCGACAGCATCAATGCCTTCGGCCCGCGCTTGTTCGACGGCTGGGGCAATGACCGAAGTCTCCTCATCGCCGAATAGCCCTTCTTCGCCAGCGTGCGGATTGAGTGCCGCGACGCCGATCGTCGGTCGCGAATCGCCGAGACCATGAAACTGCCGCAGCGGGCGTAAGGCCCGATCGGCGAGGCGGATCTTGGTCAGAATCTCGGCCGGGGAAAGTTGTGCGAACACGTCGCGCAGGGCAATGTGCAGCGTCACGTGGATCACGCCCAGACCCGCCGGCCCGCGCACCGATCCGCCGGGGCCGAGATAAAGCATCATCGCGAAATCGCACACGCCGCAGCGCTCGGCCAGCAATTCGGTATGGCCCGGATAATGATGCCCGGCCCGCCAGAGTGCAGCCTTGTGGAGCGGCGCGGTCACGAGGCCGTCGATGCGCCCGGCGAGCGCGAGATCGACGCCAAGCATTAGCGCGTCATAAGCCGCTTGCCCGTGCGCGGATCAATCGTGGCCGGCACGATGTTTTCGACGTCGGCTTCACTGGCGGCCGAGCCGCAGGGCAAGCAGGGGATAACGCCCGGCTCCGCGACGGCATCTTCAACTGATTCGATCAGAACCACTTTCGCCGGGCTGCGTAGAAGTTGCGCCGCCCGGCGCACGATGCTTGGATATCCAATTGCCACCGGTCGGCAAAGCTTATGGACCAGCGGATCGGCCCAAGCGCGGACGATCGTCTCCGGTCCAATGCCGGCCGGATCGCCCATCGTGATTGCCAAAAGTGGTCGAGGATTCATGATGCTGCTTGGATTGTACGGACCACGCGCCGGATTGGGGAGTGTGGCAAGCAGTACGGTGCGCCTCGCCGACGTTTCAGAAGTTCGTTCTGATGCGTCCGACTCCACGCACCGAAGGTGCAATGCAGGACAGCCCAGGGCAACGCCCTCGTTGTTCCACACAAGTTAGGGTTCGGCTGGCGCGGCTGGTCCGAAGAGGAGCCAGCAGTTGGCGATGTCGTGCATGCGTTGCAGTCCAAGCCAGACTGTTTGTGGTCCCGGGGGTCCCGCTCGCTTTCGATTGACGTAGCCGCCCAGTTGGGCCACCAGCCGAATGAACACGTCGAGTGGGGGTGGTTCTGGCGGCGGATCTTTGCGCAGCACGACTTTCCAAACCGACTTCCATTCGGCCGGTTCGAAGATCGCTTCGCAATTCAACTCTGGGCAACTGCGTCCCAAACGGCAGACGTACAGCGTTCGCCAGGCAACGATCAAGTAGACCGCCAGGCAATTCAACAAGCGGTCCAAGTGTTCGAAGAGACGTTCTTCGACCCGACAGCCCGACTTCAAGACACGAAACAGCACCTCGATCATCCAGCGCACCGTGTAATACTGAATGATCAGGGGGACTTGCGCAACATCATCAATCGGCAGGCTGGTGACCAGCAGCCATTCGACTGGCTCGTCGCCGCTCGGCGGATTGATCTCGCTGACCAGTACGACGTTCACCGCCACCGGCGGCAGTTGGCGATCTGGACGCCGAGGAGGACGAAGCGTCACTCGAGTCGCACGGACTGCGACTTCGGCCTGGCGCAGCGGCGCAGCTGGCGCCGGCCGCGCGTCTCGCAGGCCACTTTCGCTGTTCGCCCACGGACTGCGATCGTGTTTTGAAACAGCACGGGAGTCTCAAGAACCCGGGCCCGCAGCAGCGTTTCTCCACTCTGTGGAGAGTCATCGCGCGACAACGCACGGTCCTGACACGCGCGCACGATCCAGTCCGAGTTGGGTGGTCCGCCATTGGCCTCCACCAGGAATTCGTAAATATCGGCTTCGCTATCCGAGACCGTGATGAACTGCGTGGCGGGGCAATGTCGCGCTTCCTCTTCGGCACGCCGGAGCGTGGTCACCCAACGGTAACTCTCTTTTTGTTCAATCGGAATGGCCGCCCGCTGAGCGCGTGTGAGCGATGCGCAGCACGTTCCTTCCTCACGCGTCCAGGCGGTCGCATGCACGGTTCCCAACGGCGTACCGTCCGGCGTGAAGGCATGCAGAGGATGGAGAAACGCGCCCCGCCGGGATTCTCCATCGAGCGGACCCGCGCCGAACACCTGTTGTGCCGGCCGCGTCAAATCGATCTCCGTGGTGTCTTGGGCGAGCACGACAACCCGTTGTGCAGCGATGCGTTGCCGCGTGGCATCGCTATGCGGCTGCAAGATGTCGGCGAAAGTCGCCTTCTCGTTCTCGAAGAAGCGATAGGCCGCCACCATTTCAGTTCGCCCGCCACAAGCGGCAGGAATGCTCGCGGTCGGATGCTGCGCCAGCGCCGACAGCACAGCCTTGAGGCGGACATCCAACCGCTTGTCATCCAGATCGGCGGTCTGCATCTCATCCATGACCCACGGTGCCAGCACGATAATCCATCCTTGACTCGTTTCGCCCCCCCGCGATTCCTCCTACCTGCCCATGATCCCCGAACATCTCCAGAACGCCAATAGCACCCCAAAAGATGTGTGGAACAACGAGGGCGTTGCCCTGGGCTGTCCTGCAATGGACTTTCAGTCCGGGTTGCGAAAGTGCCAACCGCATTTTCAATGCGTAGCGTGAATTTGCGATACGAGGACTGCTTCGGCGGGTTAGAATAAGGCCGATTAACTTTTCACCGTTTCGATGCACGTCTGGTTGTTTGCCGCATTATCCCCTTCGCACCGTCGAAGCCCATGATCGAAACGCGCGATCTCACGAAAAAGTATGGCGACCTGTTCGCCGTCAAAGCGCTCGACATCAAGCTCGAAGCGGGCGACGTGTTCGGGTTCATTGGGCCCAACGGCTCGGGCAAAACGACTACGATGCGGATGCTTGCCACGCTGTTGAACCCAACCTGGGGCGAAGCCTATGTGGGCGGCTGCTCGATCTACACCAAGCCGAAAGAGATTCGCCGGCTGGTCGGCTACATGCCCGACTTCTTCGGCGTGTACGACGACATGAAGGTGATCGAGTATCTCGAGTTCTTCGCCGCCGCGTACCGGATCAAAGGACCACGGCGTCGCAAAGTCTGCAACGAAGTGCTGGATTTGGTCGGCCTGGATTACAAGCGCGACGCCTTGGCCACGAGCTTGTCGCGCGGGATGACGCAGCGGCTGGGACTGGCCCGGGTGCTGTTGCACGATCCGCAAGTTTTGCTGTTGGACGAACCGGCCAGCGGGCTCGATCCGCGCGTGAGAATCGAAATTCGGCGGGTGATTAAAAAACTCGGCGAGATGGGAAAAACCATCATGGTCTCAAGCCATATCCTCCCCGAGCTGGCCGACATGTGCAACAAGATCGGCATTATCGAGCGCGGCGAGTTGCTGGTGAGCACCGACGTGACCGACGTCATCCGGCGAGCGCGGCGGCAAGTGGAGCTGCGCATCGGCGTCGTCGGCGATCCTCAACCCGCGGCTCGCTTGCTCGAACAACATGCGAGCGTCGAAAAAATCGATATAGCGGAAAGGCTGCTGCATGTCACACTCCGACCAGGCGTGGAAGACTACAGCGAATTCGCCGGGCTGCTGATCGGAGCCGGTCAAAAACTCACCTTGCTTCGCGAAGAGGAAATCAACCTGGAAACAGCATTCATGGCGCTGACGCAGGGGATTACGGCGTGATCTTGGTGAAATATCGCCTGATGATCTTGTTCTCCGTCGTCGCGCTTGCCGCAGCGGCCGGAATCGGGATCGCGCTGACTCATCGCAGGTCGATCCGACGATTCTAAAACTGTTTGGCGACACGACGGCCATCAACGTCGTTTCGAACAGCAAAAAGGTCGTGGCATATCGCGTTGCTTTGCCGGAGCAAAGGACGGACATCGAGTTGAACGCGAATCGTGAGAAGATTACGCACGACGAGAAAAAGACGGATCGCAAGTCGGCCGATTTGCTCGACAATTGTCGCGTGCTTTATGGGCCTGTCGACGTCGACGCCAAGACGATCGTTGCGCTATGCGCCGCAGTCTTGAATCCCCGGACTTATCCGAATGGTCCGGAGCCAAACTGTGAATTCAAGCCGGGTGTGATTGTTCGCTTCAATGGAAGCGTGGTTACTGATGCCAATTCACAAGTCGATGTCGTGCTTTGCTTTCATTGTGGCGTGTTGCAGACTTGGCGTGACGGTCAGTTGATAGCCGAAAAATATTTTGGTGTCCGGCGGACGACGTTGATCGACGCAGTGAAACAGATATTTCCTCGCGACGCTGAGATTCAAAAGTTGTAGACGTCGTCTGACTGGAAACGGGCGAAAGAAAAGACAGCTCGCCTGGAATGCTCACGCCTGTTTCCGCATCGTTGCGGGACCGCCGTGGTTCGCCAGATTCCGGGCCGAGTTCACCAGCGCCACATGCGTAAACGCTTGCGGAAAATTGCCGAGCAGGCGTTTCGCCGCCGGGTCGTACTCCTCGGACAGTAGGCCCACGTCGTTCGCCAGGCCCAGCAACCGTTCGAACAGCGTGCGAGCTTCGTCGCGGCGGCCTTGCAACGCCAGATTATCGACATACCAAAAGCTGCAAGCCAGGAACACGCCCTCGCCGGGGGGCAAACCGTCGATATCCGAGCGCGTGGGATATCGCTGGACGAACCCGTCGCGTAGCAAGTTCTTCTCGATGGCCCGCACCGTGCCGACGACGCGCGGATCATCGTGCGGCAAAAAGCCGACCAGTGGAATCATCAAGAGGGCCGCGTCCTCGTGATCCGCGCCATAATATTGCACGAACGTGTTGCGCATGGCATCGAAGCCATGCGTACAAACTTCGGCGTGAATCTCGGCCCGCAACTGGCGCCAGCGGTCGATAGGCCCTTTGAGCTGGTATCGCTCGACGCCTTTGATCGCCCGATCCACAGCCACCCAGGCCATCACTTTCGAGTGCGTGAACTGCCGCGGCTCGCCACGAATTTCCCAAATCCCTTCGTCGGGCTTCTGCCAAACCTTCTCGAGAAACTCGATCAGGGCGAGTTGCAAATTCCAGGCATCCTCGTCGGTCTTGTGTTGCGCGTGCCGGGCCAGGTGCAAGGAATCCATTAACTCGCCGAGCACGTCGAGTTGCAATTGCTTGCTGGCGGCGTTGCCAACGCGCACCGGCTTAGCTCCCTCGTAGCCGCCAAGCCAGGGAACTTCCCATTCGGCGATCCGCCGCTCGCCGCCGAGCCCGTACAGAATTTGAATGTCGGCCGGATCGCCCGCCACGGCCCGCAACAACCAATTGCGCCATTGCTGGGCCTCCTCGTGGTAACCGCCGATCAGCAGCGGCATAGAGTGTGAACGTCGCGTCCCGCAACCAACAGTAGCGATAGTCCCAATTGCGGCTGCCGCCGAATTGCTCGGGCAGCGAAGTAGTCGGCGCCGCGACGATCCCGCCGGTTGGGTCGTAGGTGAGTGCCTTGAGCGTGATCAGCGACCGCAGCACCGCATCGCGGTTCGGGCCATCGTACGTGCAACGGGCCGACCATTTGCGCCACCACACCTCGGTTGCCTCCAGCTCTTTGCAAGCATCGATCACGCGACTCAACTGCCGATGCGATGCCCGCCAGGTGAGCGTGAAGGGAATTTGCTGGCCCGCGGAGACCGTGAATTCTCCGATGGAGTGCATCCCTTCGCCGCGGATTTCGACCGGGCTCTTGAGGTGCAGACTATCGGGCCCGGCAATCGCCCGCAGCCCGTCGGACGTCTTGCGCACCCAAGGGATGATCGAGCCATAGTCGAACCGCATGATCAGCTCGGTGCGCATCCGCACCTGTCCCCGGCCACCGATCACGATGCGCACGAGATCGGGGTCATCGCGGCGCGGCGGCATGAAGTCGACGATCGTGACCGTGCCTTCGTCCGTCTGGAACTCGGTTTCGAGAACGAGCGTTGCCGGGCGGTAACGGCGCGATGTCCGCCGGATTTCCGCGACCGGTGCAATCAACCAACGGCCGTTTTCCGGAGTGCCCAAGAGCGAGGCAAAGCAGGCCCCACTGTCGAACCGCGGAGCGCAGAGCCAATCGATCGAGCCGTCTAACCCGACGAGCGCGGCCGTTTCGCAATCGCCGATGAGGGCGTAATCTTCGATCCGCAGCGACATTGCCGGGCTCACATGGATTTGTATTTGAGAATGGGATTCCGGGAAGCGAATCCTATGCCAGAGTCCAGTTTAAGCGGAGGCGGCCATATCCGGTGTTCGTTCCAACGAAACCGCCTCCGACATCGCGACGCCAAAAACGACTTGCTTCCCCGGCTTGCGCCTGATGATAATGCGACTGCGGATCGGATGAGATCTGGTTTCAGGCGGTAACTGCACCGGTGGCTGATCGAGCATGGCATGAAAGAAATTCGCGCGACATTCCGCGAAATGAGTTCGTCGCCCGGCCGCAGGAAGTTGGGTAGCCGGTTCCACCGCATCGCGATAGCCACCCTCTTGGTCATCTTTGGCGGATTGATCGCCGGCGATTTTGGCCAGCCGTTGCCGGCCGCCGAGCCTGCGTCCGTTGCAAAAACGGCCGCGGCGAAAAATCCGGCCGCGAGCATGCCGGCCGCAACCATGCCCGCCGCGGCCAAGGGGCCGGTCGATTTTGTCCACGACATCCGGCCAATACTGCAGCGATCTTGCTACCGCTGCCACGGGCCGCGGACGCAAAAGAGCGGCTACCGGCTCGACGTGCGGTCGGTCGCCATGAAGGGCGGCGACGCTTACGCGCCGAACATCATTGCCAAGAACGGCGCCGGCAGTCCGCTGGTTCGCTTCGTAGCTGGCGTGGACGACGATGTGACCATGCCGCCGGAGGGAAAGCGGCTTTCGGCCGAAGAAGTTGGACTGCTGCGGGCTTGGATCGATCAGGGGGCGGTTTGGCCCGATGAAGCGGCCGGCAAGGTGGCCGACAAGACCGATTGGTGGTCGCTCAAGCCGTTGGTGCAAGGGGCCGTGCCCACGGTTGCCCAGGCTCCCGCCACTGCGGCCGGATCGGCGCCACTCAACCCAATTGACGCCTTCATTCGACAAACGCTCGTCGAAAAGCAATTTCCTCATGCGCCCGAGGCCGATCGAGCGCACGCTCATCCGCCGATTGTACTACGATCTGATCGGCCTGGCGCCGACGCCGCAGCAAGTCGAAGCATTCGCCGCGGACAAGAACCCGGCGGCTTATGAAAAAATCGTCGATGAGCTACTGGCCTCGCCGCGCTACGGCGAGCGCTGGGCGCGGCACTGGATGGACACCGCCCATTTCGCCGAAACGCATGGCCACGATCAGGACCGGATTCGCGAAAACGCTTGGCCTTATCGCGATTATCTAATCGCTTCGTTCAATGCCGACAAACCTTACGGCCGGTTCGTCGAGGAACAACTGGCCGGCGACGTGCTGTATCCCGAACGATCCGCAGGCCACGGTGGCGATGGGATTCCTGGCGGCCGGCCCCTGGGACGAGAGCTCGCTGCGCGATATCCAGGAAGCGACGCTCGATCGACAAATCGCCCGCTACGTCGATCGCGACGACATGGTCTCGAACGTGATGAACAATTTCGCGAGCGCCACAGTCCAGTGTGCTCGCTGCCACGATCACAAGTTCGATCCAATTTCGCAGCAGGACTATTACGCTTTGCAGGCCGTGTTCGCGGGCGTCGACAAAGCCGATCGGACGTATGACGTCGACGCCGCCGTGGGGAAACGGCGTCACGAGTTGGTGCAAAGAAAGCAGATGTTGGAGCGCGACGACGCGCAAACAACGGTGCTCCTTTCGTCGCAGCCGGTGCAAGCCGCCGTCGCGGCTTGGGAAGATAGTCTGGCACACCATCGAGTCCAGTGGATGGTGCTCGTGCCCGAGAGCGCGACGTCGGCCAATGGGGCAACGCTTGTGCCGCAACCCGACGGCTCGGTCCTCTCCACCGGGATTCGACCCGAGAAGGATATCTACACCATTTCGGCTCGCGCGCCGTTAGCACAGATCAGTGCTCTGCGACTGGAGGTGCTGGCCGACGAACATTTTCCACACCATGGACCGGGCCGGCAGGATAATGGCAATTTGCATTTGTCGGAGATTCAGCTTTTCGCCGGCGATGTGCATGGCACGCAAGCCGCCATGGTCGGCAGCCAGCGCCGATTACAACCAGCCCGATTGGGGCGTCGAGCGCGCGATCGACGGCATCGAGGACACTGCCTGGGGTATCTATCCCGAAGTCGGCCGATCGCACACGGCGGTGTTCGAACTGAAAAACAAGCTCCATGTTCCTGCCGGCGCGAAAATTACGGTCGTATTGAAGCAACTGCACGGCGGCGGACATTTGATCGGCCGGGCGCGGCTGTCCGTGACGGATGCAGCGGTGCCCGCCGGCGTTGCCACGCCGATGAAGCCACTGCCGACGCCTGTCGCCGCGATCCTCGATAAACCGCGCGGACAACGCACCGCGGCCGATCGTGTGGCGCTGGCCCGGTTCCAGCAGCGCGAAGCCACGTTGCACGAGTTGGCCGCGCTTCCCAAGCCATCGCACGTTTATGCCGCGGCCCATGAGTTCGAGCCGGACGCCGGCCATGTGCAACCGGGCGGATTGCGGCCGGTCGAAGTTCTTTACCGCGGCGACATCCGCCAGCCGCGCGGGATCGGCCGTGCCCGGGGCGCTCTCCTGCGTGACGGCCCTGGCGCCGCGATTCAAGCTCGAGCATCCTGAAGACGAAGGCGCTCGACGGGCGGCGCTGGCCCACTGGCTCACCGATCCGCGCAATCCGCTCACCTGGCGGTCGATCGTGAATCGAGTCTGGCAGTATCATTTCGGCCGCGGACTGGTCGACACGCCCAACGATTTCGGCCGGATGGGTTCGCTGCCGACGCATCCGGCGCTGTTGGATTGGTTGGCCGTGGATTTCCGCGATCATGGGCAATCGCTGAAACGTTTGCACCGCTTGATCGTCACCAGTGCCACATACCGCCAATCGTCGCGCATCGCCGATATCCCCGCGGCGCAAACGGCGAAAGCTATTGCCGCCGATGTCGACAACCGGTTTCTCTGGCGAATGAACCGGCAGCGGCTCGACGCCGAATGCGTGCGCGACACGGTGCTTGAAGTTTCCGGACGGCTCGATCTTCGGATGGGCGGACCGTCGGATCGGCAATTCACCCTGCGGCCCGGTGTGCATGTCACGCCGGTCGTCGACTATTCGAAGTTCAATCTCGACAGCGAAGCCGGGCGGCGGCGCAGCGTCTACCGCTTTTTATTTCGCACGTTGCCCGACCCGTTCATGGAAGCCTTCGATTGCCCCTCGGGCGACGAATTGACGCCGCTGCGCACCAGCAGCATCACGGTGCAGCAGGCCCTGGCGATGTGGAACGACGCCTTCATTGCCCGCCATTGCGAATTTCTGGCCACGCGCTTGCAAACGCTCGGTGCTCGACAACGCGCGACCGGGTTGCCGCCGCGGTGCAACTGGTGTTCGGCCGCCCCGCCCGCGAAGACGAACTCCGCGAATTCACGACCTACGCGGACAAGCATGGTCTGGCCAACCTGTGTCTGGTCCTGTTCAACACCAACGAATTCTTGTTCCTCAATTGATACGTCCCGCCCACCCGCCATTAGTCATTTGGTCATTCGTCATTCTTTCGACATTCGTCATTCGGCATTAGGCATTCCCCATGTCCGTCTCCCACAGCGACTGCTCCTGCTCCGGGCCCCGCCGCGACTTTCTGCGCACCCTCGGCGGCGGCTTCGGCGCCGTGGTGCTGGCCGAGCTTGCTCGGCCGCAGTCGGCGCATTGGCCGATATCCCGCGGGCCGGAATTCAACGGCGGCTTGCATCATCCGGCCAAGGCGAAGCGGATGATCCAGTTGTTCATGAACGGCGGAGCCAGCCAGGCCGATCTGTTCGATTACAAACCCGAACTCGTGCGGCGGCATGGCCAGACGTTCGATCCCGGCGATGGGTCGCATGTCGAAGCGGCGACCAGCACGCCGGGCAAGGTGCTCAAGCCGCCGTTTCCACTGCGGCAGCATGGCGAATGTGGCCGCTGGGTCAGCGATCAGTTGCCGCACCTGGCGAAATGTGTCGACGAGCTGGCGTTCCTCATGGCGATGTCGAGCCGCACGAACGTGCATGGCTCCGGCCAGCTATTTGATGAACACCGGCTTTCTGCTGCCTGGTTTTCCCTGCATGGGCGCGTGGGTCAGCTATGCCCTTGGCAGTCTGACCGACGACCTGCCGACATTCGTCGTGCTGCCCGATGTCCGCGGCTTGCCTTACAACGCCAAGGGCGATTTCAGTGCTGGATTTCTGCCGGTCGAGCATCAGGGAACCATCATTCAGGCCGGGGCGAAAGAGCCGATCGCCGATCTGCACGCTTCGCCGCTGGCCAAATTTCGTCACGCCCGACCGCCCAACGCGACGGTCTGGCACTGCTGAGCAAGATCAATCGCGAGCATGCGGCCGAGCAACGACGGCGACCCGTTGCTCGAAGCCCGGATCCAATCGTACGAGCTGGCCGCCAAGATGCAGTTGAGCGCCCCGGCCGCGTTCGATCTGAGCCAGGAATCGGCCGACACGCTGGCGCATGTACGGGCTGAACGATCCGGCGCACCGCCGAGTTCGGCCGGCGGTGCCTGTTGGCTCGGCGAATGATCGAGCGCGGCGTGCGGTTCGTCCAGGTCTGGAGCGGGGCCGGGGGGCCGAGCAACAACTGGGACAACCACAGCAGCATCGTGAAAGAAATTCCGCCGATGTGCCGGGCGACCGATCGGCCGATCGCCGCGCTGCTGCGCGATCTCAAGCAGCGCGGCTTGTTGGACGATACGCTGCTTGCTCTGGAACACCGAGTTCGGCCGAATGCCTTTTTCGCAAGGGAGCGACGGGCGCGACCACAACGGCGGCACGTTCGTCGGCTGGATGGCCGGCGCCGGCGTGAAGCAGGGCGTTGCATACGGCGAAAGCGATCCCTGGTCGTGGAAGGCCGGCCCGCGACATCACGACCACCTACGATTTCCATGCCACGGTGCTGCATCTGCTGGGCATCGACCACAAGCGGCTCACGGTGCGCCACAACGGCGCGAACCGCCGCCTGACCGACGTCCACGGCCACGTGGTCGATGCGGTATTGGGGTAGCACGAAGCATGACAATTCGGTCCTCGAGAAATGACCGCCATGTCGCCGCCGCTTGACCGCCGCGATTTCATGCAGCGATCCGCCGCCGCGCTCGCGCTGGGGGCGAGTGCCCTCGGCTCGCTGACGAACGTCGTGGCCGCGGCCGATGCGGCGCCCGACGCGGCAACGCCCGACACCGCTTCGGCGAACGACAAACTCGTCGTCGGCGTCATGGGCCTCCATCGCGGGAGCGCCTTGGCGGCGGCGCTCACCACGATTCCCAACGCCGAAATCGCTTATCTGTGCGATGTCGATAGCCGGGCGTTGGCTCAATGCATGGAGCATGTCGGCGCGAAGCAAAAGCGTCGCCCGCAAGGTGTCGTCGATTTTCGCAAGATTCTCGACGACAAATCGGTCGACGCCCTGGTCGTCGCCGCGCCGGATCATTGGCATGCCCCGGCCACGATTCTGGCTTGCTCGGCCGGCAAACATGTCTATGTCGAAAAACCCTGCTGCCATAATCCGCGCGAAGGCGAGTTGGCCGTCGCGGCGGCGCGGCGGCACAACCGCGTCGTGCAAATGGGGAGCCAGCGCCGCAGTTGGCCGGCCATCATCGAAGCGATTGACAAACTCCACGCCGGAGCGATCGGGCGCGTGCTATATGCCCGCGCTTGGTACAACAACAAGCGCCTGTCGATCGGCAAAGGCAAGCCGGCGGCCGTGCCCGACTGGCTCGACTATAGCCTATGGCAAGGCCCGGCTCCCGAGCGGCCGTACAAGGACAACGTCGTCCCCTACAACTGGCACTGGTTCTGGCATTGGGGCACCGGCGAGTTGGGCAACAATGGCATCCACGCGCTCGACATTTGCCGCTGGGGGCTGAAAGTCGATTATCCGCATCGCGTCACGAGCGGCGGCGGCAAATATCGTTTCGATGACGACCAGGAAACGCCCGACACGCATACCGTCACCTACGACTACGGCGACAAGTCGATCTTGTGGGAAGGGCTGAGTTGGTCGCTGCATGGATTGGAAGGTGAAGAATTCGGCATCTCGTTTCACGGCGAGGAAGGCACTCTGGTCATCCTCGGCACGGGCTACGTCGTGTTCGATGCCGATAAGGAGAACAAGCAAGTTGCCAAGGGAACCGGCGCCGGGGGCGAGGCCGTGCACCTGGCCGATTTCTTGACCAACATCCGCCAGCAGGGCCGCCCCCGCGCCGACATCGCCGAAGGACACAAATCGACATTGCTATGCCACCTGGGCAATATCGCCTGGCGCACCGGGCGGACACTGCACTGCGACCCACAGACCGGCCACATCCTGAACGACGACGACGCCATGCGCCTTTGGGCGCGCGAATGTCGAACGGGCTGGGAACCAAAATGAGAGAAATAGAAATCCGAATGTATTCGACGTCGCGCAATATCGGGAGGGCGAGGCTCCCGCCGAGCCGGGCATCCAGAGTTAAACCACGGATGACAGCGATGACACGGAGAAAGAATAAGTAATTTCTGTCCGCATCTGTGTTATCGGTGTCATCCGTGGTTGAACGCCTTTGGTCACGGCTCGGCAGGAGCCTCGCCCTCCCGAGAATTACAGAACCGGATCGCTTCTCGAACTCGAATAGGATTCTTCCCTCATGCGCCGTGCCATCTTGCTCTGTTGCGGTCTGATGCTGTTGTCAACCGCCGTTAGGGCCGCGGATTCACAGCCGGCGACGCCGAAATCGAATGCCGCCAGCCCGGCCGCGACGCCGATTCGCGTCGGCGTCATCGGCCTCGACACTTCGCATTCGCCCGAGTTCATTAAGCTGTTGAACGACCCGCGGGCGAAGCCCGATCTGGCCGGCTTTCGCGTCGTTGCCGCCTATCCGAAGGGGAGCCCCGACATCAAATCGAGCGTCGAGCGCGTGCCGAAATATACGGCCCAAGTCCAAGGGATGGGCGTCGAGATCGTCGGCTCGATCGAAGAGCTGCTGCCGCGCGTCGACGTGGTGCTGCTCGAAACGAACGATGGGCGGCCCCATTTCGAGCAAGCGTTGCTGGTCTTCAAAGCCAAGAAGCCGTGCTTCATCGACAAGCCGTTGGCCGGCTCGCTGGCCGATTGCCTGGCGATCTTCGCCGCGGCCAAGAAATACGATACGCCGGTGTTCACCGCCTCGTCGCTGCGCTATGTCGACGGCGCTCAGCAATTGCGCGAGGGCAAGTTCGGCGAAATCGTCGGCTGCGACGTCTACAGCCCCGCGCATCTGGAACCGACGCATCCTGATTTGTATTGGTATGGCATTCACGGCGTGGAGTCGCTGTACACCGTGATGGGCCCGGGCTGCGAATCGGTATCGCGCGTTTCGACCGCGGGGACTGATTTGGCCGTCGGCCGCTGGACCGACGGGCGGATCGGCACGTTCCGCGGCATTCGCGCCGGGGCGGCCGGCTATGGCGGCACGGCCTTCACCGCGAAAAAGATCCTGCCGATCGGCGGCACCGACGGCTACCGCCTGTTGGTAGTCGAGATCGCGAAGTTCTTCCGAACGCGCCAATCTCCGGTTGCCGAAGCCGAGTCGCTGGAGATTTACACCTTCATGGAAGCCGCCGACGAAAGCAAACGCGAAGGGGGCAAACCGATCCGTCTGGCCGACGTTCTGGCCAAAGCCAGGCTCGAAGCGGCGAAAAGAAATTTGGACTGACGCGTGAGCGTCTCGAAAGTGGTGGGAATGCCGGTGCGGACGAACGCGTCTCCCCTCGCCCCTTGCGGGAGAGGGGTCGGGGGTGAGGGGTGGGAAGATCCGCGATGTCGAAATCCAGACTGCAAGTGAAAGATCGAACTTAGTTCCCACCCTCACCCCAGCCCTCTCCCGTCAAGGGAGAGGGAGAATGCGGAAATGGATGCTCCGCCCACAAATCTGACGCTCACACTGGACTGACGCGGTGCAAACCGGCGAGAAAACATGTTGCGCTGACGTGTTGAGATCGACGGCGTCGCTACACGATTTCGGAAGCGCACACATCAAGATGCCGGACGAAAGGAATTCGGCGGCAATGCTCAAACTGCTGATCAACTTCGCCGATCGGAAGTTTGCGCCGGCACAACGAGCTGAATTGCGCGACCGGGCTCGGCGTCGGCGGGTTCCATCGGGCAGTTTGCTATCGGCCCCGCGATATCGATCCGGATTTTTACGCGAGGAACCGCAAGATCCTCGCTGCGCCGCGCGGCGCCGGCTACTGGTTGTGGAAGCCGTACTTCATCGTCAAATCGCTGGCGCAGCTTGCCGACGGCGACATGCTGTTCTATTGCGACGCCGGGGCGACGTTCATCCGGCCGATCGATCCGCTCGTTCGGCTGAGTGCGGCATTGAGCCAGGATGTGATTCCGTTCGAATTGACGAATCGAATCGAAAAGCAGTGGACAAAGCGCCATGCGCTGACCATCTTGAACTGCGATTCGGCGCCGTTCACCGACACAGACCAACGTCTGGGAGGCTTCATCCTCTGCCGAAACAGCCCGCGCTCGCGGGCTTTCATGGCCCGGTTTCTGGAATGTGCGCAAGACGAACGGCTGATCACCGATTCGGAAAACCAGCTCGGGCTGCCAAACTACGAGGGTTTTCAACAGCACCGTCACGACCAATCCCTCTTCAGCTTGTTGAGCAAGCAACATGGCTATCGCGCCTTTCGCGATCCAAGTCAATGGGGGAACGACGCAATGCCCCTTTATCCCGAATCCAACTACGAGCAACTAATCGACCTTACGAGAAATCCAGGCCGCCCCGCGCTCGCAGCCCGGATTGTCCGCGAATTCAAGCGCCTGACAAAACGGTTGCCATTCGGCGCACGGTAGAGCAAACTTCTCTGAAGGCGCGACGTAGCGCTACCGTGAACGAAGCGGGCTTTCTCGACGATATGTGAGCGTTAGGTTTGTGGGTGGACCATTCTTTCCGCATTCTCCCTCTCCCTTGACGGGAGAGGGCTGGGGTGAGGGTGGGAATCAAGTTCGATCTTTCACTTGCAGCTGGATTTCGACGTCGCCGATCTTTCCACCCCTCACCCCCGACCCCTCTCCCGCAAGAGGCGAGGGGAGACGCGTTTGTCCGCACCGGCATTCCCACCCACTTTCGAGACGCCTGCGCCTCGACGATTCAAGAGCGACGCTTTGCCGAACTCGCCCTGGCACAAAATTGCCGCGATCGCAGTCATCTCTGGTCTGTTGACCGTTGCGCGCTGCGTCCGCGCTGACGGGGCTCATTGGACCAGCAACGGACCGCCAGCCGGGATCGTTGCGATCGCCGCGGCCCCCTCCGATCCAAAGATTGTTTATGCCGGCTCGACCGGCGCCGATGGGGGCAAAGGTGTCTTCAAAAGCTCCGACGGCGGCCGCAACTGGATTGCGGTCAACTATGGAATCACGAACAAGCGCATCAACGCCGTGGCCGTCAATCCGCATAACTCCAAAATTGTCTATGCAGGCTACGAAGGCGAAGGATTTTATAAGACAACCGATGGAGGCGAGCATTGGGCGACGATCAACCGCACTCCGCTGCACCATGGGACGAGCATCGCGATCGACCGATTTGATTCGAGCATCGTGTATCTCGGCACCGATAGCGGCATGTTCAAGAGCTTCGACGGCGGCCGAACCGTCGCTCCGCTGAAGAACGGCCAATCGGAGGTCGGCACCGTCGTGAACATCGTCATCGACCCGCGCGACAACCACACGCTGTACGTCAGCAAATTTCATGATACCGAGGAAAACAGTGGGATCTGGAAAAGCAAAGACGCCGGCGCTACCTGGACGGCCGCCAACACAGGCCTTAGCGGCGGCCCGCTGCGCCAAATGGGCAAAGATCGGCACATCGACAGCGCTCGATTGACGTTCGCCCTGGCGATCGATCCGCGTGATTCGAAAACGTTATATACCGGCACGCTGGCGCTGGAGTCTTCAAGACTGTCGATGTCGGCGAACATTGGACTCGCGCCACCAGCGGCATCAATACCGGGATGCCATTCGGCAACAACGTCTACAGCCTGGCGATCGATCCTGGCAATTCGAATATCGTCTTTGCCGGCACCGCAGGCGGCGGGATTTATAGAACAGTCGATGCCGGACAACATTGGACTGCCGACAGCGCGGGTCTTCCGCCGCAAAGCGATCGCGGTCAGATGACGAGCATCATTTGGGCACTTACCACGAGCGGCAGTGCCCGAGCAATCTGTGCCGGCAATTACGGAGCCGCCGACGGCAACGGCGTCTACGAGAAAAGGTTGCCGTGATCGCGAACGGTCGGAGCAGCGATAAAGAGCCGCGCACGCAGTAAGCGGTTGCGGCAGTGCGTTCTCGGGGATTCGCTTACTCCGTGCGCGGCTCTTTACGGGGGCTCGGTCTTTCCCTCAGGGCTTCGGTAAACCGCATTGCTGTTGGCCCTGAAAAATGCTTTACAGGACAAACCCTGTGGGTTAAACTCAGCCTGCTTTCAGGGATCGCTGCGATTCCGGATTTTGGCTGGAATTCCGCGATTTGGAAGTGACCCACCAGGAGACTGACTGCCAAAAGCCCACCATGCAGTCGGTCGAACGATGCTTTGCGTTAGATGAGGTGCTGCCTTGGTTCCAATCCAAGTCGCACTGCCGCATATCCGCCATGCCAAGCTCGAATTGATATTCTTGGATCCATCTAGCTGAGGGAGCAGACGATGAAATGCCTTGGTAGCCCGCTAAGCCGTCGTGGTTTCTTGACCGTTGGCGCCGTTGGAGGACTTGGCCTCACGCTGGCCGATCTGCTCACGCTCGAAGCCGGCGCTGCACAGGCCGCCGCCGGCCAGGCCGCCGCGGGCGACATTCCGGCACGGGCCAAAAGTGTCATTCACATTTATCTGCCGGGCGGCATCGCCCATCAGGAATCGTTCGACCCGAAGCCGTTCTCGCCGATCGAATATCGGGGCGAGTTGGGCACTGTGAAAACGAAGACCGGCGACGTGTTCAGTGAGACGCTGCCAAAGCTCGCCCAGATCAATGACAAGATCGCGGTCATCCGCTCGATGACCCATAGCGAGGCGGCCCACGAGCGCGGCACGCACAACATGTTCACCGGTTATCGGCCGAGCCCAGCCTTGCAATATCCGAGCATCGGCAGCGTCGTCAGCGAAGAGTTGGGCCCGCGCAATAATTTGCCCCCCTATGTTTGCATTCCGAACCAGCCGAATGAATTCGCCGGGCCGGGCTATTTGAGCGCTTCGTTTGCTCCGTTCAGCCTGGGGGCCGACCCGGGTTCCGGTGGATTCCGCGTGCGCGATTTGAACCTGGCCGACGGCGTGAACGAATCGCGGTTCACCCGGCGGCAATCGGCGCTCGATGCCGTGAACGCCCATTTCGCCGCCACCGACAAGTCGGACCGCGTCGGGGCGATGAACACGTTTTACGATCGGGCCTACAGCCTGATCAATTCGCCGAAGGCCCGCGAGGCGTTCAATATCGACGCCGAGCCGGCGGCGACTGCGCGACGAATATGGCCGCAACGAAGCGGGCCAGCGGATGCTGATGGCCCGGCGGCTGGTTACGGCCGGCGTCCGGATGGCGACGCTGACTTATGCCGGCTGGGATATGCACGTCAACATCACGCAGGGGATGCGGGGGCAGATGCCGGCGTTCGATCAGGCCATTTCCGCGTTGATCCGCGATCTCGACAGGACCGGACAGTTGAAGGACACGCTGATCATGGTTTCCAGCGAATTCGGCCGCTCGCCCAAGATCAACCAGAACGCGGGCCGCGACCATTGGCCCAAGGTGTTCAGCGTGATGCTGGCCGGCGGCGGCGTGAAGGGAGGCGAAATTTACGGCTCCTCGAACGCGACGGCTTCCGACCCCGATCAGGATGCGGTCGAGCCGCCCGATTTGGCCTACACGATGTATCACCTGCTGGGAATCAAGCCGGAAAAGCGGTTGATGTCGCCGGGCGACCGCCCCGCCGCGATCGTGTACGGCGGCAAGTTGCTGACAAAGCTGCTGGCCTGAGGTTAGACAAAGAGCCGCGCACGAAGTAAGCGATTCGAAGCGTTGGATGGCCGATTGGTTCTGCGCTTACTGCGTGCGCGGCTCTTTGGTGGTTTATATAGCGCGTCCGGCCATCTCGCCGCTTTAGCCTGCCTGTATCTTTCTCTCGGTCGAGGTAGACGATGACCCATCGTTGGCCAAAACGCGTCGCGAGCATTGCGGCGGCGTTTGCCCTGTTTGTTTCTGTTGCTGCCGCTTCCTTGGCGACCGCCGCGGAGCCGCAATTCAGCGGCATGTCGCCCTACGGCTTTCAGCGCGGCACGGAAGTCGAAGCCACGTTTGTCGGCAGCCGCCTTGCCGATGCCCAGCAGTTGTTGCTCTATTCGCCGGGCGTCGAGGTGACGAAGATCACGCCGGTGAACGACGGCTCGTTCAAGGCGAAACTCAAGATCGCGCCCGATTGCCGCTTGGGCATTCATGCGCTGCGAATACGCACCGCGACCGGCCTGAGCAATCTGCGGACGTTCAGCGTCGGGGCATTGCCGGAGGTCGCGCAAAAAAAACCGAATAACGAATTCGGGCATCCCCAGGTCGTCCCGCTCAACTGCACGATCAACGGCGTGGTGCTGAATGAGGAGGTGAACTATTACGCGGTCGACGCCAAGCAGGGCCAGCGGGTCACGGCCGAAATCGAGGGCATGCGGCTCGGCGTGACGTTCTTCGACCCTTACGTGGCAATTCTGAATTCGAAGCGATTCGAACTGGCCCACTGCGACGACTTGCCCCTGCTCAGGCAGGATTGCGTCGCGTCGATCATCGCGCCGGAGGATGGCCGGTACATCATTCAGGTCCGCGAGAGTTCTTTCGGCGGCAGTAACGACTGCATTTATCGGCTGCATCTCGGCACGTTTCCCCGGCCAACCGGTGTTTATCCCGCCGGCGGGCGACCCGGCGAAACGTTGGAGATCACCTGGTTGGGCGACGCCGCCGGTCCGCGCAAGCAAAAAATCACGCTTCCCACGACTGGCATGACGGCCGAGCTGTTCGCTCAGGACGAGCACGGCATCGCTCCCTCGCCCAATACCGTGCGGCATCCTCGATCTGCCGGGCGTCTTGGAGCTGGAGCCCAACAACGACCCGGCCCATGCCACGCCCTGTCCCGCCCCCGGCGTTGCCAACGGCATCATCGACAAGCCGGGCGACGTGGACTATTTCAAATTCCATGCGAAGAAGGGCCAGTCGTTCGACGTGCGTGTTTATGCCCGCGAGACTCTTCGCTCGCCGCTGGATTCGGTGCTGACCATCACCCGCGCCAGCAACGGCCAGGGGATCGCGAGCAACGACGACACGTTCGGTCCCGACAGCTACGTCCGGTTCAATGCCCCGGAGGACGACGACTACCTGATCGCGGTGACCGACCAGTTGAAAGGAGGCGGCCCCGATTTTGTCTACCGCGTGGAGATCACTCAGCCCGTGGCGTCGCTGACGATGCGGTTGCCCGAGCGGCAGCAGTATGTGTCAACAACGCTGGTCGTGCCCCGGAAGAATCGGATGGCGATCATGGTCTCGGCCGAGCGGACGAATTTCGGCGGCGACTTGCAGTTGGCGTTCGGGGGCTTGCCCGCGGGCGTGACGTTCGAAAACGAACCATTCACCCGCGACCGCAACGACGTCCCGGTGTTGTTCACGGCGGCCGAAGGCCCGGCGGCCGGAGCGCTCGTGGATCTATCGGCCAAATGGCTCGATCCGAACAACAAGGTCGAAGGCCACTTGCGGCAGCGCACGATGTTGATCCGCGGCCAGAACAACACCGATGTTTGGGGCCACGACGGCGATCGGATGGCGCTCGCGGTTTCGAATGAAGTCCCGTACAAAATCGAAATCGTCCAGCCGAAGGTGCCGCTGGTGAAAAACGGCTCGATGGATCTCAAGATCGTCGCCACGCGGGCCGCCGGCTTCACCGCCCCGATTTCGGTTTCGCTGCTGTACAACCCGCCGGGCGTCTCTTCCTCCGGCTCCGTCAATATTCCGGAGAAGCAAAACGAAGCCGTCATTCCGCTCACGGCCAACGATGGCGCGCCGATCAGGAAATGGAAAATCGTGGCGACCGGCCGGGCGCCCTTTGCCGGCGCGACGGTCGAAGCGGCCTCGCAACTGGCCGAGCTGAATGTGGCCGACCAGTATTTGAAGATGGCCTTTCCCCGCGGCGCCGTCGAAAAGGGGAAAGAAGTCGACTATGTCGTGAATATCGAAAAACAAAAGGATTTCGCGGGCGAAGCGAAGGTCGAATTGCTCGGGCTGCCGGCCGGCACGACCAGTGCGCCGGCAAAGATCACGAAAGGCTCGACCTCGGTCGCGTTCAAAGTAAAGACAACGCCGGAGGCTCGGCCAGGCAAGTATCCGTCGCTGGTGTGCCGGGTGACGATCACCGAGAGTGGCGAGCCGATCACGCACACGCTGGGCGCGGGCGAACTGCGGATCGACGAACCGTTGCCCCCGAAGGCAACCAAAGTGGCGGCAGCGAAGCCCGCGCCCCAACCCGCGGTGACGGCCGGCGCAAAACCGCCTGAGAAGAAGCCGCTTTCCCGGCTGGAGCAACTGCGGCTCGAGCGACAGCAAGCCGGCAAGTAAGAGAGCGCGATTGGACCGCCGCAAATTAAATGGCGAGGAGTATATGACGACGACTTCGAAACGAAATCTGCTCGCGGTTGCGGTCATCGCGATAGCCGCTTCTGTCGGCTTGGCGATGCGTGTCTCGGCGGTGATTGCCGCGACGGTCACGCCGCCTCCCACGGCAAAGCCTCCGGTCACTGCTTCTCCCCCGAGTGCCGAAACCCCGAAACGCGACACGATAAAGGCCGACACGGCGATCGCCTCAATGGCGATCTATCCGCCCGAAATCCATTTGAACACCAAACTGGGCCGGCAACAGTTCATCGTCGTGGCGACTCGCCCTGATGGAGTGACGCTCGACGTGACAAACGAAGCCGCTGCATCCCTCGCCAACGTAAAACTCGCCCGGCTCGAAGGCGCGACCGTCTATCCGCTGGCCGACGGTCAAACGACGTTGGCCATCAAGTGCCTCGGCCACGAGTTGTCGGCGCCGGTGACGGTCAAGAATGCCGCGGTCGATCGGCCGATCAGTTTCAAGCTCGACGTGATGCCGGTCTTCACGCGCGCGGGCTGCAACACTGGCAGTTGTCACGGCGCGGCGCATGGCAAAGACGGCTTCCGCATCTCGCTGTTCGGCTTCGATCCCGACGGCGATTACTTGCGGCTGACGCGCGAAATCGGCTTCCGCCGGATTAACCTGGCGCTGCCGCGCGACAGCTTGCTCTTGGAAAAAGCCGTCGGCCACGTACCGCACACCGGTGGCAAGCGGTTCGAAGTCGAGAGCGAGTATTACCACACGATTCTTCGCTGGCTCGAAGCGGCAGCGCCGCAAGATCCGGCCGAGCCGCCGGCCTGCGTGAAGGTCGAGCTTTACCCGCCCAATGCCGTGCTCGAAGGCGCCGGCGCGACGCAGCAATTCACCGCCCGCGCCATTTACGCCGATGGCACCGACCGCGACGTGACCAATCTTGCCGTGTTCCTCACTAATAACGACAATTCGGCGCCGAGTCGACCCCGCACGGGCTGGTGACCGCCGGCGCTCGGGGCGAAGCATTCGTCATGGCCCGCTTCGGTACGCACACCGTCGGCAGCCAGGTGCTGGTGCTGCCGAAGGATTTGAAATTCACGCCCGCTCCGGTCGCCGGGCAACTACATCGACCAACTCGTGTTGGCGAAGCTGAACAAAATCCGCGATCGAGCCGAGCGGCATTTGCAGCGATGAAGAATTTCTGCGCCGCGCGACGATCGACATCACCGGCTTGTTGCCCACCGTCGGCCGAATATCAGTCGTTCATGGCCGACTCATCGCCGGACAAGCGGGCGAAGCTGGTCGATCGGCTGTTGGCTCGCAAAGAGTTTTCGGAAATCTGGGCCATGAAGTGGGCCGAGTTGCTGATGATCAAATCGAGCAACGACGTCAGCTACAAGGCCATGCTGCTGTATTCCACCTGGCTGACCGACAAGATCGCCAACAACGTGCCGCTGGATGAAATGGTTCGCGAACTGCTGTCGGCCAACGGCGGCACCTTTCAGGAACCCGGCCACGAACTATTATCAGATCGAACGCGATACGCTCAAGACGGCCGAAAACGTGGCCCAGCAGTTCATGGGCATCCGCACCCAATGCTGCCAGTGCCACAACCATCCGTTCGACCGCTGGACGATGAACGACTATTACAGCTTCGCGGCCTTCTTTGCTCAGGTGGGCCGCAAGCAGGGCGAAGATTATCGCGAGACGATCATCTTCAACAGCGGCGGCGGCGAAGTGACGCATCCCGTGGGCGGGCGAGTGATGGCCCCCAAATTCTTGGGCGGACCGGTGGCCGACGTGGCCGGCAAGGATCGCCGCGCGGTCTGGCCGACTGGCTCACGTCGCCCGGAGAATCCCTATTTCGCCACCAGCGTGGCCAACCGCGTGTGGGCGCACTTCTTCGGCACGCGGGATCATCGAACCGGTCGACGATATTCGCGTGAGCAACCCGGCCAGCAATCCCGAGCTATTTCGAACGCTGGGCCAGAAGCTGGTCGAGTACAAATACGATTTCAAACATCTGGTGCGCGATATCTGCAATTCGCAAACCTACCAGCGCACGTCGCAGCGGAACGCCTAGCAACGAGCACGACGAAGCCAATTTCGCCCATGCCATCGTCCGCCGCATCCCGGCCGAAATGCTGCTGGATTGCGTCTCCGAAGTGACCGAGACCAAGGACAAGTTCCAGGGTCTGCCGCTGGGAAGCCGGGCGGTGGAAGTGGCGGACGGCAAGACGAGCGACTACTTTCTCACCACGTTCGGGCGAGCTCCCCGCGACACGCGTCTGCGCCGCCGAGGCCAAGACCGAACCGACGCTTTCGCAGGCGCTGCATCTGCTCAACGGGCCGACGGTGCAAGGCAAGGTGTCGCAAGGGGGCGTGATCAAGGGGCTGTTGGACAAGAAAACTCCGCCCGCCGCGGTGATCGAGGCGATTTATCTACGCTGCCTGTCGCGCAAGCCAACGGCCGACGAGACGGCGAAGCTGGTGGCGATCGCCAACAAAGCCGGCAATCCCCAGGCAGGTTTGGAAGATGTATTCTGGGCCGTGCTGAACTCGCGCGAGTTTTTGTTCAATCACTAGTACTTTGTCAACGCTTGATTCTGAGACGGTGTGCCACTGGCTTTGCCAGTGATTTTGGAATTCTTGCCTTGATCGTTCCGCAACGCAGTACACTGGCAAAGCCAGTGGCACCCTAAATTCAAGCTGTGACAATGCACTAGACGTTGATCGCTTGTTGTCCTCGCCCCCGTTCCGTTTGATTCGTCACCGTTTGATTCGTTGCCGTTTGAATTCGTTGTAAGGCGCTATGGAAAAGATGATGCTTTCCACGCGGTTCTTCGCTTTGGCATCGGTTGCCACACTGATTTTGGTCGCGACCGCGCCGCTAGCCTCGGCGGCGGATGCGAAAGCGGCCGGGGCAAAGCCTGACACCGCCAAGCCTACCGCGGCTAAGCCGGCTGACGGCAAAGCCGCTGGTGGCCCCAAGCTCACGTACGACGACGACGTCCGGATCGTGTTGCGCGAGCATTGCTTCACCTGCCACAATCAAAACACGGCCAAGAGCGGTCTAGCGATGGACAGCTATGCCCGGCTCATGGCCGGCGGCTCCAGCGGCGAAGTGGTCATCGCCGGCGATCTGGAAAGCTCGCGCCTCTGGGCATCGCCAGCCATGCCGAAATGCCCTACATGCCGCCGATGCAAGACAAGCTCCCCGACGCCAAGCTGGCGATCGTCCGGAAATGGATCGAAGACGGAGCGCTGGAGAATTCCGGCTCGAAGGCCGCGATCAAGAAAAAGCCGTCGTTCGCCTTGGCGACCAACGGCGTGGCGGGCAAGCCGAGCGGTCCGGCCGCTATGCCGGAGCATGTCTGGCGCCAGCCGGTCGTATACACTCCGCGTAGCGGCGCTGTTACCGGCTTGGCCGCCAGCCCCTGGGCGCCGCTGATCGCCGTGGCGGGCCAGCGCGAAGTGGTCCTGTACCACTCCGGCACGCTCGAAGAGCTCGGCGTGCTGCCTTTTCCCGAAGGCACGCCCTATTGTCTGCGGTTTAGCCGCAACGGCTCGCTGCTGCTGGTCGGCGGCGGCGTCGGCGGGCAATCGGGCTCGGCCGTGGCCTTCGACGTAAAGACCGGGGGCCGCGTACTCAAGGTCGGCGACGAGCTCGACGCCGTGCTGGCCTGCGACATCAATAACGATCAGTCGTTGATTGCCCTGGGCGGCCCACAAAAAATCGTACGCATTTTCTCGACGCAAACACTCGAGCAAGTCGGCGAGATCAAGAAGCACACCGATTGGATCTACGGCGTCGAATTCAGCCCCGACGGCGTGCTGCTGGCCACCGCCGACCGCAGCGCCGGCCTATTTGTGTGGGAAGCAGCGACCGCTCGAGAATACTTGAATTTACAGGGGCACAAAGCAGCGATTACGGGCATCAGTTGGCGCGACGACTCGAACGTGCTGGCCTCGGTGAGCGAGGACGGCAATTTGAAGATGTTCGAAATGCAGGATGGAAAGGAAATCAAAAACCAGGGGGCCCACGGTGGCGGGGCGCTCTGCGTTTCGTTCGCCCACGATGGTCGGCTGGTCAGTGCTGGCCGCGATCTGGTCCCGAAGCTGTGGGACGCCGGCGGCAATCCGGTCAAGCAATTCGCGGGATTTCCCGAAGAAGTCTTGCACGCCGTGTTCACGCACGACGGCCAGCGGATCGTCGCGGCCGATTGGAGCGGGCAAGTTCGCGTCTATAACGTGGCTGATGGGAAAGAGGTTGGCAGGCTAGCGCCGAACCCGCCAACGCTGGCGATGCTCGTCGAGCAAACCGCGGCAAAAGCGGCCGCTGCCAAGATCGTCGCGGACCAGGCAGCGGCGGCACTTGCGCGCGCAGCAAGGTCTTTCAGGACAAGAGTGTCCAGGCCAAAGCGGCGGCCGATGCAGCGGCTTTCGCCATGCAAAGCGCACAACAAGCGGATGTGAAACAGTCGGCTGCCACGAAAGCTGCCGCCGATTTAGCGGTGCCGATCAAGCGGGCAACGGATGAATTCAACGCAGCGCAAACTGCGATGACTGCGGCGACGAAGGACCAATCGCAAGCCCAGAAAACGCTGCAAGAGAAAATGGCCGCAGCTACCACTGCGACGCAAGCTGTTACCGCCGCCAAGACCGCGCTCGAAAAGCTCACGAACGAAAAAGCTCAAGCCGACAAGTCGCAGGCTTTGAAATCCGCCCAGAACAATCTTGCCGCCGCGATGGCGGTGGCCGCGAAAGCCGAGTCAGAACGCGTCGCCGCGGGGACCGTCGCAGCGCAAAAAACAGAGGCCGAGGCGCTCAGGGGAAAGGAACTCGCGGCGGCCAAGTCGGCACTCGATCAGGTCATGGCGAAAAAGGCCGAGGCCGACCGAACGCTCGCAGCCAGCACGACCGCTGCCGGTCAGGCGAAGGCCGCCATCGCGCCGGCGAAAGCCGCCGCCGATAAACTGGTCACCGAAAAGCTAGTCCTGGAAAAAAAAGTTGCAACGCTCAAGGCCGCCAGCGACGCCGCCGCCGCGCAAGCCCGCACCACCCAGGGGACCGCCGACAAAGCCGCGGCCGAGAAAGTGGCCTTCGAGCAATTGCCAGCGCACTCACTGCCGCCATCGCGCAAGCCCAATCGAAAATGCCCCCGCTCGAAGCGCTGGCGAAAGTTGCGAACGACCAGCAACTCGCGGCGGCGAAGGTGGTCGAAGAGAAAAAATCGGCCGTGAAGCCATTTGCGAAAAAGCTGGCCGTCGCGAACGCGCAGCTTCAACAAGCGATCGCGGGCCAACTGGACGCCGAGAAATTGCTTGCCGCGAAGTCGCAAGTAATAGAAGAGTCGCTAGGAAAACTTGCCGCGCTGCGGACCGCCAACGCCGCGGCCGATCAACTCGCGGCGATCCAAGCCAAGGTCTCGCAAATCACCGCCGAGCGCGAAGCCAGCGCCAAAGAGGCAACGGCGAAATCCGGGGCGGAGAAATCCGCGCTTGATCAACTGGCAGCGGCCCGCGGGGAGCACGATAAAGTCTTCGCCCTGGAGGCTGAAGCCGAAAAGCAACTGGCCGCGAAAACGCAGCTCGCCGCCCAAGCCCAAGCCGCCGTCGCCGCCGCGAAAGACCTCGTCGACAAAGCCGCCGCCGAAAAGCTGGCCTTCGACGCCGCTTACAATGCGAAGCCTTAAGCTTAAGGCCACACAACCTTGCTCGCGTCTCTCCGCTCGGAGATAATCGAGCGCCCATCTGGCGAGGGGTATATCGCGACTCATCGGGCAAGGGAGGCGCGGCCATGGCCGAAGCGTTCGATCCTTATCATGTCTGGTTGGGAATTCCACCGGCCGAGCAGCCGGCGAATTATTACCGCCTGCTGGCCATTCCGATGTTCGAAGCCAGCCCCGACGTGATCGACAGCGCCGCCGACCGCCAAACGGCCCATTTGCGCACCTTTCAAGGGGGCAAGCATGGCCCAATCACGCAGCGGCTGCTGAACGAAGTCGCGGCGGCCCGAGTCTGTTTGTTGAATGCCGCCCAAAAGGCCGCTTACGACCAGAAGCTACGCGCCACGCGCGACGGCTGCCACGCGCAGAGCGCACGGCGAACCGTCCGGCCTGACGGCAGGAGATCCGACCTCGCCAAACCCGGGGCCGCTGAATCGACCTCCGCCGCGGCGGGCTTCCCTGACCGGCGGCGCCACGGCGACCGGCACAAAATCGATGACCGTGGCATCCGCCGCTGCCACAACGACCGATGCTGCTTGGGATGAACTGCTGGGGAGCACACCGGGGAGTCTCGCTTCCGCCCCATCGAAAAGTTCGGCCCGAGGCCATGCCAAGCTTAGAAACAATCGTCGGCGCAACTCGGTCACGCTGGCTTGCGCCGTCGCGTTGGTCGCCGTGGGGGTCATCGTCGTGGCTTCGCGTCGCGCAGGCGCCGACCGCGCTGACTTTCGACTGGGCAGCGGCCAATCGCGCGGATGCCACGTTGACGGTCGACGGCAGTACGGTGCCAATTCCAGTTCAAGGAACCTGGGACTTTCCTTGCTCGCCCGGCCAACGCCACATTGTCGTCGAGCGCACTGCCTTCAAACCGTTCGACAAAATGGTCGCCGTCGAAGCGGGTGTGCGTCAAAGCGTGGTCATCGAATTGGCCCCCAAAGCGACGTTGGTGCTGTCGTGGCCCGCTGTCGAGCGCCGCGGCGCCGAGTTGAAAATCGATAACCGGCTCCACGTTCCCGACAATTCCGCGTCGATCGAATTGGCCGTCGAGCCAGGGCAACATGTGGTTCGCGTCACACGGCCCGGCGCTCGCGCTTTCGAGACCGCGGTATCCGTCGCGCCCGATGGGCGGCGCGTAGTCGCCGTCCCGAATGCGGACGCCGCCTCGTTGATTGTCGACTGGCCCGTCGCCGAGCGCCGCGGCGCGCAGTTGAACATCGACGGCCAAAGTCGCCCGCTGTCCGACAGCGAGCGAATCGAGTTATTCCTGAAACCGGGCGATCACACGCTATCGCTTCTACGGCCAGGTTTTCAGCCCTTCGAACGGCATGTGCACCTGGACCGCGCGGGCGAGATGCAACTGGCCCCGGTTTGGACGCCGGTCGAGGCCGCGGTCGCGGGTTCTTCAAGTCCCGTCACGGAACCGCCGCCCGATCATTCGCCTGCGTCTCCTGTGACATCCAACGGCGGACCGGTCGGTGATAAAGCGGGCAACCCAGCCATTCCAGCGGTCAGTCCGTCGCCGACGGCTCCGATTTCGCAAGCGTCTGAGCGAAAACAGGCCGTCCCGGCGGTCGCCGAGCAGACAAAAATCGGCAAGGACCTCGAAGCACTCTTCAAGCCCGAGCGCGGGGCGGCAAAAACTCAGCTCGACGCCAATGCGTTGTACGCGATGGCCGATAAGCCCGGCACTTTGCCGGCCGAGCGGTTCGTGCTGTTGACGAAAGGGGCTGACCTGGCGGAAAGGGCAGGGGACTTGAGCCTCGCGTTTCAAGGTATTGACACCGCTGCGGTCGATTTTGAATTCGATCCGTTCGAGGCCAAGCAAAAGCTGTTGGCGAAGTTCTTACTGGTCGCGGCCACGCCCGATCAGCTCGACTCGCTTACGATGGCTGCTGAGCCGCTGATCGACGCGGCCATTGCCGCCGACCGGTACGAGGTGGCCATGGCAATCGCCGCCACGGCGTCGAAGGCGCTTGCCAAGCGCCCCGGCGATTTGCAATTGCACAGGCAGACCGAAGATCGGCTCAACCACCGCCGGCAGGAAATCCGCGCGCTGGAGCCGCTCTTCGCGGCGGCGCGCAAAGCCCAAGCCACGCTCAATGCCGATCCGAAGAATGCCGAGGCCAATCTCACAGTTGGTCGCTGGGATTGTCTGGTCAAAGCAAACTGGACCGACGGCCTGCCGCAACTGGCCCGAAGCAGCGACGAACGGCTCAAATCGCTGGCGACCCAAGAATTGAAACCACCGGCCGATGCCGCCGCGGAACTTCACTTGGCCGACGGCTGGTGGGACCTGGCCAAAGCGGAAACGCCTCTGACTCGCGAGCAAATTCGCCAGCATGCCGGCACGTGGTATCGCACGGCGTTGCCGGGCGTCACTTCGGCCGTTAAGCGTGTGTCGATCGACACCCGGCTCCGCGAAATCGGTAAGCCGCAACAGACGAATCGAATTCCGTTGGGTCAATGGGCCGATCTGCTGCCGCTAGTCGATCTGGCGAAGCACGTCGAAGGCGGCAACTGGACGCGCAACGGCGCAGACGTCTCGGTCCAGCCTCAGGAAGGCTCTCGCATCCGGTTTCCGGTCGCCATCCGGGGAAGTTATGACATGCAAGTGGAATTCACGCGCACGATTGGCAATTGCGATATTACGACCGTGGTGCCTGTCGGATTGCATCGCGGCTGCGTCAACTTAAGCGGGTTTGGTGGAGGCGCGAGCGGGCTGGACGGTCTCGATGGCCGCCGCGTCGACAACCACGACAATCCGATTACGGTGCGCCCGGCGGATTGGAGAACTTTCACCGCTATCGAACGCTGATTCGCGTGCGTTATTTAACCGACACGCGCGCAACAATCGATGTATTGTTAGACGGCAAGCCGTACTTTCCGCATTGGGAAGGCAATCCCACGTCGCTCGATGGCGGGCCGGCCGCCGCGTCGGCGGACCCACGGCGCGCGGAACCGGAATTCGGCGTCTGGGATAGCGGAGCCATATTGCACTCGCTTCGGCTGCGGATGCTTTCCGGCGAAGCGGCACTGACGAACGACTGATGCGCTTGACGCTTTTGCTTCGTCTCTTCGTGCCTCAAGCCTGTCGCCTTAAGCCTCAAGCCTTTACTTCGCATCCCGCTTGGGAATGAATCCATTTCCGGCAAGCCAGTTGAGAGATGCCCGCTGCCACATGTCCCACGAGGGGCCTTTGTAGCCGTTCAATCCGTGGCCGCCGTTGGGCAGCAAGACGTATTCGATGCCGGAAACGTGGTGGCTTTTCAGCGCCGCGTATAACATTTCGCTGTTGGCCGGCACCACCACGTTGTCGTCTTTTGCATGGGCTATGAACATCGGCGGCGTATGCTCGGTGACCTGTTTTTCATTCGAAAACAGTTCAACCATTTCGGGCGTCGGGTTCGGGCCCAGTAAGTTGCTCTTCGAACCCTGATGTGTTTTCGGGCCCATCGTGACAACCGGGTAGACCAGCAGCACGAAATCGGGCCGGCAACTGACCCGGTCGATCGGGTCGGCAGCCTTCGGGTTGCCGTCGTCGAAGTGCGTGCCGGCGGTCGAGGCCAGGTGGCCTCCGGCCGAGAAACCAATGATGCCGATCTTGTGCGGGTCGAGTTTCCACTCCGCAGCTTTCGAGCGACACGGTGCGGACAGCTCGCTGGGCATCCAAGAGCGGCACCATGGGCCTGCCGTGCGGCAGCCGGTATTCCAGCACGATGCCCGTGACGCCGTGTCGATTCAGCCACTGGGCGATCCCATGCCCCTCGGGATCGGCCATCAATCCGCCATAACCGCCGCCGGGACAAATCACGAGTGCCGCGCCGTTGGCTTTGTCGGGCGCCGGGCGGTGGAGCGTGAGCCTGGCATTGGCCGTATCGGTCTGGCCATTGCCGATCGGCGCGGGACCCGGCCACAGCGGCATCGGCTCCGGCGGCGGAACTTTTTCAGCGGCGGCGGCAACGGCCGCGAAGCACAGAACCGAAATAATCGCCGGCAATCGCAAATTCCATCCGCGTAGGCAAGTTGATCTCATCGCAAGCATGACTCGAATTGCATCCAGAGGTTGTGTTGGAAAAAAGAAAATCTAGCCGATATTGGCGCAGCCCCAGGGCCCGTTTCCGCAAGTCCGAAAACCAAGCCCTAATCAAATCCTAACAATCGTTCATCGTCGGACCGACTCATCAGACTCCGTTCTATCCAGCCATTAAACCAGAGGCAAACAAATTCAGCCCGGTCCAACCAAAATCTCGCCCGCTGCTTGCGAGCCGTGGCAAATGGCCGTAATCTAAAATGCTCTGCTGCGGGTAGCGTCCGGACTTCGTCGCTTTCTGCTGATGTACAATTCGGGAAGGCGAGGGCTCGGGAGGGCGAGGCTCCTGCCGAGCCGTGAACATTCCGGCTCGGCAGGAGCCTCGCCCTCCCGAGTGAACATTCCGGCTCGGCTGGAGCCTCGCCCTCCCAAGTTCAAAGTCAAGAAATCCGCACAGTGGCCCCATGGCATTTCAACTCAAACCCAGCGAGTCGGTTCGCAAGGGAATCCGGCGGATTGTCCGGAGCGAGTTGGAGGACGCGCGCAAGGAATTGAAGGAAGCGCAGTCGTCGGACGAGGCGGTTCATGGAGCGCGCAAGCGGTTCAAGCGTTTGCGGGCGGTCGTCCGCCTGGTGCGCAATGCGCTCGGCGAGGAGCGGTATCGCGAAGAGAACTCCTGCTTTCGCGACGCAGCCCGGCCGTTGACGGAAGTGCGCGACGCCAAGGTGCTGATCGAAGCGTTTGACAATCTCCTCAAACACGCCGCCGAGCAAACACCGGCCGCAGCCGATTCCGCGGAGATCGCTTCCGCGGAGATTGTAGTCGTGGACGCCATTCCGCCCGACGCGATCGCCGCGGTGCACGAGGGGCTGGAGCGGCATCGCAGCGCGGTTCGCACCAGCGTGCTCGAACAGGAGCACTGCGGCGTGGGGGCCGCGCAGATAGTCGAGCAGGCGATCGCCCGGCTGCGCGATTGCAAAATCACGGGGCTGCATTGGTCGGTCCTGCGCCGCGCGATGAAACGGGCCTACAAGAAAAGCCAGCGGGCTTATCGAATTGCCAGCGAGCGGCAGACCACGCCAAACTTTCACGAGTGGCGCAAGCAAGCTAAATACCTGTGGCACCAGATCGAGTTGGTGGAGCGGATTCGGCCGCGGGTCATGAAAAAGTTAGCCGGCCGCGTGCACGAGCTGACCCAACTCCTGGGCGACGACCACGATCTGGCCATCCTGCGCGAGACCCTTTCCGCCGACCCGGAATCGTTCGGCGGCAACGCGGCCTTGCAGAGCCTGTTCCCGGCGCTTCGAACGGCGTCGCGCGGAACTCGGGCGCGATGCGATCGCGCTGGAGCAACGGATATTCGGCGAGACGCCAAGCGGCTTTATCCGCCGGATCGACCGTTACTGGAAACGCTGGTGATCGCGGCGGCCGAGCGCTTTTTAGTTTGCGGGAACCGGTGTTTGCTTGTTGGTGTTGAATTCCTTATTGACGTCGGCCTTCAATTCCTTGGCCTTCTCCTTGGCCTGAATGACCGCTGGATCCTCGCGGATTTTTTCTTGGTTCACGCTGAACCAGCCGCGTGACAAGCCGACGCCGATCACGATGGCGCCGACGATGGCAATAAAAGCTAGCAATCCCTTCATGGCACTTCTCCCTGCAAACCGGTGACGGGTTTCTCTGGCGCAAGCAATCTTCCGCGAATGGGCATTTCTTGTCCAGTTCAAGTGCCGCTGCCGGCCTGGGCTCTAGTGCCTTGTCAACGCTTGATTCTTGGATTGTGTGCCACTGGCTTTGCCAGGCTTTGCCAGTGCGTTTGCAATTCTTGCCTTGATCGGTGAGCAACGAAGAACACTGGCAAAGCCAGCGGCACCCTAAATTCAAGCCGTGACAATGCACGCGTTGAATGACTCCGTCGGCATAGTCTTTAGTGCTTGAAATGCCGGCGGGCGGTGAAGATCATCGGCAGGCCGAATTCGTCGCAGGCGGCGATGACTTCGTCGTCGCGGCGCGATCCGCCCGGCTGGATAATGGCCGTGACGCCGGCGGCGGCGGCAATCGGGATCGAATCGCCGAAGGGGAAGAAAGCGTCGGAGGCGAGCACCGAACCCACGCCTCGCGGACCGGCCTTGCGGACGGCGATTTCCACCGAATCGACCCGGCTCATCTGCCCGGCCCCGACGCCCAGGACAGTCCGGTCTTTGACCAACAGGATCGCGTTCGATTTCACATGCCGGGCCACGCTCCACGCAAACCGCAGGTCGGCCAGTTGGGCCTCGCTCGGCTTGATCCGGGTGACGACTTTCCATTCCTCCTCGGGGTCGGCGGCCAGATCGCCATCTTGCGCCAGAACCCTCCGGCGATGTAGCGAAATTGCCAGTCGGGCGGTTCGTCGACCAGCGGCCCGACTTCCATCAGCCGGACGTTGGCTTTCCATTTTGGTCGCGTGGTGAGAATCTCAAACGCCGCGGGGTCGAACGATGGGGCGACGATCGCTTCGACGAAGCGCTCCGGCTCGGTCAGCACTTCGGCCGTAGCGGCATCCAACGGCCGATTCACGCCGATCACCGAGCCGAAGGCACTCACCGGGTCGCCATCTAAAGCTGCGCCGCATCGCGACCGCTTGCGTGTCGGCCACGGCCGCACCGCATGGATTGTTGTGCTTGATGACCACGGCGGCGACGCCTTCGAGCGAACGGGCGATCGCCAGGGCGCTGTCGAGATCCAAGAGGTTGTTGTATGACAGCTCTTTGCCGTTTAGCTGATGCGCCGTGACCAGGTTCGCACCCGTCGCGCCGGGCAAAGCATAGAGCGCTCTGCGCTGGTGCGGGTTTTCGCCATAGCGCAGCGACATCTTGCGCCGCAGCATCAGTGGCAGAGCGGCCGGGAACTCGTGACTGCCGCCCTCAGTTCGGGCGAAGTATTGCGCGATGGCCTGATCATATTCGGCCGTGCGGGCAAAGGCGGCCGCGGCCAGCCGGCGGCGCAAGCCGAGCGAAGTGCCGCCCGAAGTGACTTCTTCTAGAATCGCGGCATATTGTTCGGCCGCGGTGGCGATTGCGACGAACCGGTGGTTCTTCGCGGCGGCGCGGATCAGGCTCGGCCCGCCGATGTCGATTTGCTCGATCGCTTCCGGGTCGCTGACGCCGGGCCGTGAAACCGTCTCCTCGAATGGGTACAAATTCACGACCACCAGATCGAACGGCACGATGCCATGCTCTTTGGCCTGCCGCATATCCTCCGGATTGTCGCGGCGGCAAAGGATTCCGCCGTGGATTTTTGGGTGCAGTGTCTTGACCCGGCCGTCCATCATTTCCGGCGAACCGGTGTAGGCGCTGACCTCGACGACCTCGAGTCCCGCATCCTGCAGATGCCGCCGCGTGCCGCCGGTGCTGTAAAGTTGCACGCCGGCGGCAGCCAGACCCTTGGCGAATTCGGCCAGGCCCAGCTTGTCGCTGACGCTGATGAGCGCACGGCGGACAGGAACTTGCGACATGGTTGATTACTTCGTCGCCATCGCGGCGGCCAGGATGCGCGACGTGCTGGGCCGCATGATCCGCGGGTCGACTTGCTTTCCTTCCAGGAGCGTCTTGCGGACATCTTTGCCGGAAATGAACACCGGCTTTTCGTCCTTGTGGCTGTCCATCAAATCCACCCGGCCGGCCGAATCGTAATAGGCGGCGAAGCCGACCTTCACCGGTTGGATTTTCAGATCGCCCTTCAGCTTGCCGAAGATTTCCTGGGCATCGAAATCGCCCCAGATCGCGGTGCCGTCGGCATACGGCGCATCGGCATGCTTGCGGCCGATCACGATATCGGTAAAGCCGAGGTTCTGGCGATAAATGCCGTGCATGATCGCTTCCTTCGGCCCGCCATAGAACATTTTGATATCGACACCGAGCAATATCACACGGTCGGGCACCGACTCTTTGCGCGGCACCCACAGCGCCGCGTCGCTATCCCCTTCGCCCAGGCCGCGCTCGTTGATCAAGGCCTCGTAGGTTTGCATCCGCGTGGTGGCCGGAACGTCGTCTCCTTTGGTCTCGCCGATCAGCGGGTTTAAGCAAGCGCCGGCGTTGTGGCCTGCGCGGAGCAATGTTTCGAGCCCGTAAACCAACGCGTATTCATGCGCCCGGTGCAACGGATTGCGGGTCTGAAACGCCACGACGCGATCCCAACCTTTGCTAGCCAGCAGCTTGCGGACTTCCTTGGGCGGAAGAATATACTTGCCCAGTTGCGGATGCTTGGGTTGTGGCAGGACGTGGATCTTGCCGCCGAGCAAATGCGTTTTATCGGCATCCCCCTTGAGCACCATATCCGCGCCGGGGTGATCAGTACGTTCGGTGAGGTACACGCTTTTGATGTATCGCGGCTTGTCCCACGGAAACACCTCTTCGACGTCGAGCGTGGCCACCACCGCGCCGGCGGAATTGGTGAGGGCCACCTTTTCGCCCGGCTTGATTTTCTCGGCCAGCTCGTGTGTGACCGGCAAGGCGATCGGGATCGTCCAGGCGTACAATTTCCCGTTGTTTTCGAGCACCGACTCGTCCAGCACGCGGTTGTAGACCTTCGAGGTCATCGGGCCGACCAACGGGCTGAGCACCCCGTCGCCGAAGCGATAGACCGTCGAAAGGTCGGCATCGGAAACAGGGACTTTCGTCAGCCCCGCGGCCTCGGCCTGTACGCGGGACACATCGTCCGACGCGACCATGCAACTCACCGGTTCCTTCAAGCCACCATGCGGAGGAATCAAATCGGCCATGACGGTTCACCTCGTTAAGCAGACACGAAAGGGTGGGAAGGCCGCAGTATAGGGAAACTTGCCCCGCCGCTCAACGCCCCCGGCGGCTTACGAGGCTTGAGGCTTGAGGCTACAGGCTACAGGCTACAGGTACGAAGAGACCAAGGGACAAAGATGCGATGATGGCCACGTTCGGCAAGACAGCGTGTGGTTGCCGTACAGGGCGGTATGCGCGACAATCGAGGCGCGGCTGGAGTCGCTGCCTCGCGGCCAGTGCTCCATGCTGCCGTTCGGAGCCAATCATGTTGGACATCATTCAAATCGTGACTACCCTGCCCGACGAAGAATCGGCCCAGCGGATCGCCCGAGCGCTTGTCGAAGGGGGGCTGGCCGCTTGCGTTCAAATTTCGGGCCCGGTTGAAAGCATCTATCGCTGGCAAGGCAAAGTGGAGTCGGCCCAGGAATGGCAGTGCTGGATCAAGACGACGTCGGCCCGGTACGCCGAGGTGGCCGCCGCGATCCGGTCGTTGCACCCCTATGCAGTGCCGGAGATATTGGCTCTGCCGATCATCGCTGGCGACGCCGACTATCTGAGGTGGCTGATAGAATCGGTGAGCGAAACGGCGAACGATTTCGCGTCCGACCGCCGCTCATTTGACGCGGAAGGGCCGGGGTGAGCTTGGAAGAATAGCGTTGGATCGTTTTTCGTTTCTGGTTCGCCGCTCCCGTGACCGTCATGTACACATTCCATGTCACCGTGCTGGGCCGGGCCGATTCGGTTGTTTGCGGCCCGAGGTTGCAACTTGGTGGCCGCTCCGTGCAGACTTTGTCGGTGCCGCAGGAAGAATTGGCCGCGACGTTTGGATTGAGTTTCGAAGAGGCCGAGCAGCGAATCGGGCAATTGCCGCGGGCGTTCACCGAGCCCGATGGCTCTTTCTTCTGGGGATCATCGGCAGGCCAGCCGAATTGGCAAATCGATGGAAATCTTTTCGACCGCAACGGGCGGCTGGCGTTTGTCGATCTTCGCGGGAGTTGTCCGCCAGACGAATTCGATCAGCTTCTGATGGCCCTGGGATGGCCCGCGACGGCGCTCGTATTTCAACTGGTGCAGGAAGCCATCTTGCTCGATGAACCGGAATTCCGCCGCTGGGCGGGCGCAACCCCATGCTAAAGCGCAGCGCGCTCACGGGAGGGCGAGGCTCCTGCCGTGCCGCAACCTCCCCTCGCCCCTTGCGGGAGAGGGGCCGGGGGTGAGGGGTAGCACGAGGATTCGTCGCTCCATCACCCTCACCCTCTCCCGTCGAGGGAGAGGGAAATTGCGGTCGACTCAAGCCGGTTCCGGCGAGCCGCAATCCGCGGCCTCGTCGACTTCCAATTCCGGGTGTCGCCCCGGCAAGTCTTCCGCGTACCAGGCATCGAGCACCGTCTGCAATTGGCCTGGACGACGAATGGCCACGAACGCGTCGCGCACCGCGAGCGATTGCGGATGCAACTTCGAATACTTGATCCCAAACTTTCGCATCTGCCGACCGCAAACCTCCGGGCCGTAGATTTGCTCCGCCAGCCGGTAATGCTCCGCGATCACATCGCGCTGCTGGAACAAGCTCGGCGGCGCAGGCAGCGGCAAACCGGCGGCCAGCACTCGCGCCTGCGAGAAAATCCAAGGGTTGCCGATTGCCCCGCGAGCCACCGTGACGCCATCGACTCCCGTGAATCGCATCATTTCGAGGCACGCTTGCGGCGTGAACAAGTCGCCGCTACCGAGCACGACGCGATTGCCGGCATGGCGCTTCATCTCGCGGAGAAATTCCCACGAGCTCGGGCCGATATACCGCTGCTGCACGGTGCGGCCATGCACCGTGGCCGCGGCGATCCCGCGGGCGAAGGCGCCATCGAAGATCTCGAAGAAATTGTCGCGGCTCTGAGCGCTATCGTCGAGGCCTCGGCGCATCTTCAGCGTAACCGGCACCTGCGGAGGCACGGCGTCGCGCACGCGGCTCACGATTTCGAGCGCCGTTTCGACTTGCCCCAACAAAAAGCCACCTCGGCAGCGTCCCAGCACCTTTTTCACCGGGCAACCGAAATTGATGTCGATCACGTCGAAGCCGCTTTCGACCAGCCGCATGGCCGCGGGGCCGAAGTCGAGCGGATTCGCGCCCATCAATTGTCCGCCGACAGGATGTTCTTCATCGGTCACGCGCAAGCGGCGGCGGTTCTTGCTCGTGTGGGCCACCTCGATCAGAAACTGGTCGAGCATCACTTCGCACAGCGTATACGGAGCGCCCAACCGGCGGGCAATCACCCGCATCGCCCCGTCGCTATAGCCTGACAATGCGGCCTGAACGACCGGAAAATCGATCAAGATGGAACCGATCTTCAGCCGCCCGAATTCCGGACTGCGAAGTTGGGCGGCTTTCGGCGGAAGGACCGGTTCTGGCTCGACCGTCGCGGCAGCGGACAGCGAATTTTCGGACGCGCTCTGCATGCGATCGATTGTCCGCCGCTCAGGGCACCAGCGTCAAGACCGGCCGAATTACCCCGAATGCTTCGATCTGGCTTTAACTGACTGTTGAAAAAGGGGACAGGCACCTCGCGGGAACTTCAAAACTTCGGGAAATCTGTCCGGTCGCTCCGAGCCAGTCCCCTTTTTCAACAGGCTGTTAAGCAGCCCCACCTGCGCGAAGAGATATGCAAGCCCGACGCGCGAGCGATGCACGTAATGGGTGGCATCGTCCTGCGTCCTCGCTCACGCTTCGGGCTAATATTTTTCCGCTTGCCGGCGGAAAAGCGCGACTTCAAAAACACAATACGCGGGCGGTTCCGAATCCATCGATCTGGCTTTAGAGATTCGCGACGATCTGCTTCACCGTCGCGGTGGCCGTCCGCTCGCTGGCGGAAAAGGCCGCGACCGCATCGCAGATCTGGTCGAAGTAGCAATCGCAGCCCACGGCGGTTTCCATGCCGGCGCGTTGCATCGCTTCGCGGACCGGGTCTTTCACGCGGGCAAAATAGAGCCCGATCAGCTTCGATTCCAATTCGGCATGCAGGGCGATGAACATGTCCATCGCCGTCGAGTCGATCGAATTCATACTTTCGCAATCGATGATGACCGCCGATGGGGGCGGACTGGCATGTCGCAAACAGGCTTTCAGATGCCGTTCCAAATGCGCGGCATTCGCGAAGAACGGACTGGCGTCGAAGCGGAAAATCAAAATACCCGGAATCGTCTGCGCGTCGGGATGCCGGGCGATGTCGCGGTAGACTTCGATCCCCGGCATCTTGCCCAGCACCGCCGTATTCGGATAGCTCGAGCGGTACGTGAGCATGATGGCGGTCAGGCCCACGCCCAAGCCGAGCCCAGGCAAGACACCGAGCACGAGCACGCCGACCAGCGCCGTTGCCGCCGCGCAAAATTCGCCGGGGCTGACGTAATAGAGCCGCTTCAGATAGCCAAAATTCGCCAGGCTGAGCATTGCCGAGATGACGATCGCGGCCAAGGTGGCCTGCGGCAAGTTCGTGAACAGCGGCATCAGGAAGGCCAAGGTCAACAGCACCAAAATCGCCTGTACGACTGAAGAAAGTTGCGTCTTGGCGCCCGCATCGATCGCGACCGAGGTCTTCGACAAGCTCCCCACGGCGACGAAACCGCCGCAAAGCGCCGAGCCCACGTTGGCCCCACCCAGCGCGATCAGCTCCTTGTTCGAATCGATGTCTCCGCCCGCCTGCCGACCCGCGGCTTTAGCAGCCCCCAAGGATTCGCAGTATCCCAACAGGGCGATCGCCAGCGCCCCGGTCCCGAGAAAACTGAGATCGGCGGCACTCATGCTTGGAACGTGCAAGCTCGGCAAACCGGCGTCCAAGCGACCGACGGTTTCCACGCCGTGGCGTTGCAAATCGAGCAGTGTCACGGCCAGCACAGCGATGGTCGACGTGGCCAAACCCGCGGGAATTTTGGGAAACCATTTCTTCAGCACCAGCAGCATGGCCAGGCTCGCTAAACCGATCGCGGCGGTGGCCGGATTCGAATGAATGCTTTCGCGAACGAGCTCGTAGGACTTGCCAAAAAAATTGCCGTGCGGAGAAGCGACGGCCAACAGTTTCGGAACCTGACCGATGATCGTGACCCAAACCAGGCCCTGAATGAAGCCGCGCATCACCGGCACCGAAATGAAATTCGCCACCCAGCCGGTGCGCAACAATCCCAGCAACAGAAACAGCACGCCGACGAGCATCGTCATCGTGACCGTCAGTCCGATGAATTCCGCCGAGCCGACAGCCGCCAATCCGGCGATGACGTTGTAGGAAATCAGCGCTGTCGCGGAATCGGGCCCGACGTTTAACGTGCGCGAAGTTCCCAAGCAGGCATAAGCCAGCAGCGGCAACGGAACCGTGAACACGCCCAAGAGCGGCGGAACTCCCGCGATTCCCGCGTAGGCCATGGCTGAGGGAACGGCAATGGCCCACAGCGTCAGCCCGGCCAGGCAATCGGTCCACAGCCAGCGGCGATCGTATTGCGGCAGCCATTCCAGGATGGGAAAAAGATGTTTTGCCCAGGCGCCGAACCGCGACAAACTGCCGTCTCGATGTGGATAGCCTAGCAGTCCTGGTCCCGATTCCATGCGTCGCTCGTCGCGCGTTGCCGGATCGCGAAAGAATCTCGCTCGGCTGACACGTTAACTGGGCGCGAACCGCTTGGCAAGTTGGATTGGGCCCGCATTGCCCGCTGAACAGGTCGAACCGTGGCTCAGGCAAGCGAAGTCTGCCCGTGCAGTTCTCCCTCTCCCTCGACGGGAGAGGGCTGGGGTAAGGGTGGTGAGCGACGGCTCATCGCGAATCTTTTTGCAATGCAGACCCCTCACCCCCGACCCCTCTCCCGCAAGGGGAGAGGGGAGGCGTGGTTGCGGCCCGCGTCGTGCCGATCACGGCGCGGGGTGCCGCTTCAGCGCCGTGGTTTTGCCGATGATCTCGTGCATCAATGCGTCGCGGACGATCGAGCCCAGCTCGTGCGGATTGTCGGCCGAAACGAGGAAGAAGCAGTAGAGCATTTCGTCGGTGGTCCCTTCGCCCCAAAACACCTCTTTTGGCGGATTGCTCGGATTCAATGGATTGTCGGTCGAGTTGTCATATACCGCTTCCACTTCCAGCCGCGTCCCTTTAGGCAGCTTCAGCGGCTGAGCCAGGAAGTATTCATCCTGCCAGTTGTAATTCCAATGCGGCACGTCGATCAGTTCGCGCCGCGTGCCATCGGGCAACACCGCCGTGGCCCGAATCGACTGCCCGAGCAGATGCATGTGGGGCACGATGCTCAGCAGACGCACGTCGCCGATCAGCGTGTACGAGGCGGTGACATGATAGTCGTTGTCACCCGGCTTAATGTCGTGGTTGAAGGCCGAGGCCCAGACTGCGCCCGCGGCCCCCTTGGGCTTGTCGACAAAATAGACGCCCACCTTGGAGCGATCTGTCTCGCGCTTTCCGTCGGGATGGTAATGGATCTGCATCACCAAGTCGGAACCTTTGCGGAGATACCGCCCTAACCCATCCGGCAAACGGCGCGGCATTTTGCCCGGCGACCAGCCGCCGATCGAGCCGGTCGGCTGAAATCCTGGGCCGCCGAAGCTGGGATAGCCTAACTCGGGCGTGGCCGCGTCCAACTTCCGCGCAATGTGGGTCGCGTCGAGATACAAAAGTGAATGATGCACCACTTTGGGATTGCCGGGAATGAAGTCGGCCGCGGCGACCAGTTTGTCCGTCGGAATATCGATCGGAATCACGAAATTCTGAAAGATGTCGGGCCCGTCGGCGTGGATTTCGAATTCGCCCGGCATTTCAAGGACCATGTCGGGCTTGCCCAACCGCCAGCCGGTCGAGAATTGCGGCAGCGTTGGCAAGTCGGCGGCATCGCCTTCCGCGCGGCCGGAGTCGGCCCAAGTTTTGAGCAGCGCGATTTGGCGATCAGTCAGTGTCCGCTGGTTTTCGAATTCGCCATGCGATTGGGCCGGCATCCAAGGAGGCATGATTCGCCGCCCGACGACGCGGGTAATTTGCCTGGCTCGCTTCGCAGCGTCTTGATACGTAAGCAGACCGAATGGCGCCACTTCGCCCGGGCGATGACAAACGACGCAGTTGGCGAACAGGATCGGAGCGATATCGCGCGTGTAAGTGACCTTCGACTTGCCGGTTGCGTCATCGGGCAAGCTCTCGTAGACGCAGCCCACGGGCTCGGTGCGGGCTTGCGCGATCGGCTTTCCAGCCAGTAGCGCCGCGACCGCATCGGCCAGGTCGTTGGTCGTCGGGTGCTGACGCCGCTGGCCGAGGTCGGGATACGTGTCGTCGATTCGACCGCGATAAACGACGCGGCCTTCTGAATCGAGCACGAATGCTTCCGGAACGTGGGTCGGTCTGAACCGCCGCCCCAGTTCGCCATCGCGGTCGAGCATGACCGGGAATTTTAGATCATAGTCCTTGCAAAACTTCGCAACGTCAGCCGGGCGCGTCGTGGCATCGGCCCAGATAGCGGTTAGCGTCACTTTGCCGGTCGTTGCCAATTCTGTGGCGGTTTTGCTGGGCGGTGCATTCCAGCCCAGTGCGAACCGATTCAACGTCGGCATATAACTTTGGGCAATTGGGCAATCGCCGGTGAAGAACACGAAGACGCGGGCAGCCTCGGACGACTTCGGCTGTAGCGCATGAATGCCGCCGGACGAATCCAGCACGGTGACACTGCGCTCCAACGGCTGCGATGGCGATTCATCGGCGCGGCACGGATTTGTCGCCGTTGAGATATAAAGCGCATCGAGGAGCATCATTGCAAATAAGCTGCGCACGTTCATAACGGCATTCCTGAGTAAAGCATTCGCAATCGCCGGAATCCATTGTTCATCGATCGCTAAAATCTCGCAAGAGTGTTGACCTCGGGAGGGCGAGGCTCCTGCCGAGCCGGAATTGCAATACAGTCGCTGGTTACGGCTCGGCGGGAGCCTCGCCCTCCCTTTTTCAACAGCCGAATCGGAGCATAATAGTTTTCGACGAGCGATCCGACTCGACGCGAAGCGAAAGGCTAATCGATGTTGCAAGCTGTTCTTCGATTTCGTCTATTGGCCACGCTCGCAGCTCTCGGATCGCTGATTCTCATCGAATTCCCTGCGGCCCGAGCCGAGCCGCACGATTGCTTCGTGATCTCGGTCGTCGACGAAGCCACGGGGCGCGGCGTGCCGCTGGTGGAGCTGAAAACCACGAGCAACGTGAGCTACTTCACCGATAGCAACGGTCTCGTCGCCTGTTCCGATCCGGCGCTGATGGGCCAAACCGTTTACTTTCACATTCATAGCGATGGCTACGAGTATACGCGCGATGGTTTCGGATATCGCGGCAAGGCGTTTGCTTTCGTGGCCGGCGGCAGCGCGACCGTGAAGTTGAAGCGAATCAACCTCGCCGAGCGGCTCTACCGAATCACGGGCGAGGGCATCTATCGCGACACGCTGTTGGCTGACCGCAAGGCCCCGCTTGAACAGCCGCTGCTCAACTCGCAAGTGACCGGCCAAGACACGGTGATGATGTGCCCCTATCGCGGCAAGCTGTACTGGTTTTGGGGCGACACGAATCGTCTGGGCTACCCGCTCGGCAATTTCGGGGCCACCGGGGCCGTTTCAGAGATTCCCGGCCACGGCGGGCTCGATCCAGCCATCGGTGTCGATTTGCATTACTTCGTCAAGCCGGGCGGCTTCGTCAAGCCGATGCTGGACATTCCGGGCGAAGGACCGAAATGGTTGTTCGGCTTGATGACGCTTGCTGATCCCGCGGGCCATGAACGGTTGCTGGCCCGTTATTATCGCATGAAAAGCCTGTCGGAGGTTGCGGAAACCGGCCTTGTCGTGTTCGATGATGATGCGAAGGTTTTTCGCAAGCTCGTCGAATTTCCGCCCAACACAGCTCTGGGCCCCGATGCCCGGCCGGTGCGCGTTCGTTCCGGCGGCGTCGATTACTTCTACTTTTTCAATCTCCGCTCGTCGCCCGCGATCCGCGTGGCGGCCGATTGGAAGCAAGTCCAGCAACTTGAAAGCTACGAAACATTCACGCCATTCAAGGCAGGCGGCGGCAAGGAACTGGAGCGAGACGCGGCGGGAAAGCTGGTCTATGACTGGAAGCGCAATGCCATGCCACTGACCGAGGATCGGCAGCGAGCGCAAATTGCCGCAGGCGGGATGAAAGCCGAAGAAGGTCTCTGGCAGTTGCGCGACTTGGAGACCGATCGTCCGATCGACGCGAAATTCGGCTCCGTCTGTTGGAACGCCTATCGGCGATGTTGGATCGCGCTTGTGCAACGGCTGCCGGGAGCGGTCTATTATTCCGAAGCCGACACGCCGGTCGGACCCTGGGTCTACGCCAGGCGCATCGTCGAGCACAAGCATTACACATTTTACTGGCCGGCGCAGCATCCGGAATTTGACGCCGAAGGTGGCAAACTCATTTATTTCGAAGGGACTTATACCGCGGAATTCTCCGACGCCCCCGCGAAAACGCCGCGCTACGATTACAACCAATTGATGTACCGTATGCGGCTCGACGATCCGCGCATGGCGTTGCCCATGCCGGTGTATCGGTTGGCCGATGGGCGGCTTTGCCAGCGCGCCGGCGTAAGCGATTGGTCGGCGGTCATGGCTATCGAAGGCTTCGCCGTGCCGCCACGCGATCCAACGGCAAGTCTCAGTGAAGAGCAACTGCGCAGGACGATTCGCCGAAGCCCGGTTTCAGCCCTCATTCTCGACCGCGACGCGCAGCCGCGTTGAAAATCGCTTCAGAGCCGATGCAAGCAATTCACACTAGTGCATTGTCACAGCTTGAATTTGGGGTGGCGCTGGCTTTGCCAGTGTTCTTCGTTGCTGAACGATCAAGGCAAGAATTCCAAAATCACTGGCAAAGCCAGTGGCAGACAATCCCGGAATGAAGCGTTGACAAAACACTAGCCCGAAACGTAAGTGAGGACATACGAAGATGCGACCCGTAGTGTCCTCGCTACGGAAAGCCATCCGGACCTCATGCGATCGAGACTTTCCCCACAAGAACGCGTGACTTCGTAAGGCGTTAGCGAGAAAGCCGTGCAAGATCATCGTCTTGCGTCCTCGCTAACGCGTCGGGCTGGTATTCTCTGCCTGCCCGGTTTCTCAATTCTTCGACGAAGCATCGGCCGGTACCGCTTCCTCATCTTGCTTGAATGTGGCGGCAATCTCGTAGCACCGCTGCCGATGGCGAATGCAGCGGATCACGGTCGCCGCCAACACCGATCCGTCAATCATCAGCAGTTCGATGTTCTCCCGCGGAAACAGTTGCTCGCTATGAATCAAGGCCACGCCGGCCCGCGAGACGTCCTTGAGGAATACCCGGTCGGAGTTTGCCGGACGCGGCAGGCCGGGTAACGTCGAGCGGCAACGCATTGCGGCCTGGCGGCGAAGGTAGAAGCGGCGAAACCGCCGGTCGTCGTCGAAGCTGGGAGGCAACGGCCCGGTGCGCGAAAAAGTCGGTCCACTGCTCCGGCAATTCGATCCGGCAGGCGATGGCGGCAATCAGTTGTTCGACAGGGAGCGAATCAGGCACAGGGCTATTTCCTTGTCGAAAGATTTTCCAGCTCGCTTCGAAATAAACTCCAACGCCGCGCTCAAGGGTACAGCGCGGCGATAAGATCGGTCCGACGTGAGGGTGTCGAAGGCATCGGCCACGGCGCAGATTCGGGCCCAGAGGTGCATTTCCTCGCCGCACACCTGGACAGGATAACCGGTCCCATCGAGGTGCTCATGATGCTGATAGACCATCATCAATTGCCCCCAGCTCAGATCGTTGCGCATGCATAGCTCCTCGAAGCCGAGTCGCGGATGCCGCTGGTAAATCGCGTTCTCTTTCCGGTTCAGCCGAGTGGTGCGATCCAACAATTCGGCAGGCAGATGTCGCGTGCCGATGTCGTGCAACAGCGCGCCCGTGGTGAGCGCCACGAGTTCTTCGAAATCGGTGATCCCCAGCTCGCGCGCGATGGTCAGGCAATAGGTGCTGACATTCGTGGCATGCGTATAGCTTTGATAATCATGCGCCATCAGGAAGAACATATCGCGCAGCACCAGGTCGTCGCTGCAAATCGATTCGACCATCTGCCGGCCGAGCGTCGCCACCGGCTCGAGCGATGCCTCCGAGAGGTTTCCCCTGAACTGTTCCAACAGCAGCGAGCGTGCCGCGCCTTTGAGCAGATTATATTTCTCCACCGCGGTGAGCGTTTGGCTTTCCAGCAGCACGCGATTCAGATGATTCGCATAGGCATTGCGGTCGTCGAACAAAATGTACAACGTCCGGACGTTCTGCTCCGTCAGTCGGCGAGTATCCTCGGCCGTGAGCGACAATCCTGCCCGGCGATAAAGCACATAGCCGTTGTTGCGAACCTGGCGGAGGTACAAATCGAAGGCGTGTGCGGCGCTGGGGATCAACGTCTCGATCGCGATCGGAACGAATGCCGGCGCCGGAGCGCTTTGCGGCTGCTCGAGCGCACTGGCTTGCATCGGAAACGCCGTCATCGGTTCAACCCATCAACGAGAAGTAATTGACGACAGCCAGGTCCAGCGATCCGCGAGTCACGGTCAGCGGCAGATCGCGCACCTCGCAGTAGTGGCGAACCTGATCGAGCAGATCGCGCGGATGACAGCGGCGAAAATGTCGGCCGGCCTGGCGATAATGCTTTTCGATCAGGTAATCGCTCACCCCGTCGTCGGGCAAGAGCTTCAGCATTGCCGCCGCCCGGCGGAACAGCTCTCGAAACTCATCTTCCTTTGGATCTTGCACGTCGATCTTATAGGGAATGCGCCGCAAGAAAGCTTCGTCGGCCAGCGACCGTGGTTCGAGGTTCGTCGAGAACACGACCAGTTGATCGAATGGCAATTGGACCGTGCGTCCGCTGGGGAGATTCACATAGTCGTACCGCTTTTCCAGCGGTACGATCCAGCGGTTCAGCAGTTCGGTGATATTCATCCGCTGCCGGCCAAAATCATCGATCACCAGAGCGCCGCAATTGCTTTTCATCTGCAACGGCGCTTCGCAGATGCCGATCTGCTTGTTCAGCGTCACTTCCAAACGGTCCATGGTCAGTTCGCCGCCGGCGACGACCGTCGGCCGGCGAATCCGGATCCAACGCGTGTCGTGCCGCACCGGCGTTTGCCCCGTTTTCAGCGGCAGCGCCTCATGGCAGCAGGTGTCGTACAGCCGGACGATTTCCCGATCGACGCTCACGGCCCGAGGAATCCAAATATGCTCGCCGTAGGCCAGCGTCATGCGCTCCGCGAAGCAAGTCTTGCCGTTGCCGGCCGGACCGTACAGAAACAGCCCTCGCCCCGCGCAGCGCCTGGGCCAACCGGCCGACGATTTCCGGCTCGACCACCAGATCGCAAAAGGCGCGCTGCATGTCGGCGATTGTCGGCCGTTGGAGCGCAATCGATTGGGCCCGAACACTGGCGATATAGTCGCCGAGCGTAACCGGCGCGGAGTCGCAATATGCCGAGTGCTCGTGCCAACGCCGGGCTTGTTCGACGCCCTGCATCGTCAGCTCGCATTGGAAATCGTCCACGCCCACGGTGTTCTTGTATACGATGCGCTGCTCCTTCTTCATCTGGCCGAGCAATTCACTGACCAAATGAAATGGGAGCTTGATTTGCGACGCGATCCTCGCTCCGCTCGCCGAGCCATGCTGCAACAGCACCTTGAGGATCAGATTCAGAACCTCGGTTTCGTCAAGGCCGGCTTCGGCCAATGTCGCCGGCTCGGGCGGCATGAAAGAGTCGCCACTCGCTTTGAATTCGTTGGGCGCGAGCGAAGCCTTGCTTGCAGCCACCGCGGCGGGCAAGCCCGGGATCGCTTCCGTCCGCTTCGGCGGGATAGCCCGGGCCGTATTTTCGGCCGGATCGCTCCAGAATTGGCTCAGCAAGTCTTCGAGCTTATCGGCGGAAATAGTTGCCGGGTGATCGAGGCCCACGGCGGTGGCGTCCGGGACCGCGATGGAACCGGTTGCACTTGCGGTCGATTGAGAAACAGCCGTGGTCATGATGCTATATCGGACGGTTAACGGCCTGGAAATCAACCGCTGAGTTTGGTTTTCGACCGCGATGCGACAGCGGCTCCGACATGCTCCGCGTCCTCTCGCCGGACGCGGCGCGACAGCCCGAATAAAGAGCGCTGCCCTACGGAACTATAGGACACAAACCATTAAGCCGAGAGCGAAGAATGCCTCAGGCTATAAACCGCTGACGCCCAGCCGGCGGCTTGGAATCGTCCATCCCTGGAGAATTGGAAACGAAGCGCCGCATGCCGGGCCGATGGTCCGTTACGTCGGATGCGCATCAGGCCGATCAAGAAAACCGGTGTTACTTCTTGGCGGGGACCGCTTTATCGGCGAATTCCATGAAGACGTTCCAGTAGTCGCTGTTCACGATATGCGGCGCGTTGCGGATGTAATAGCAGAGCGATGAGCCTAAGATTTTTCCGCTTTCCGGCCTGGCTCCAACGGGAATTCCTTCCAATCCGAATAACTGATACACTGAGTCCGCGGCCCGCAGCACGTCCAGTTCCCCCGGTGGGTCGGCCCATTCATCCTGCGTGCCGCAAGAGAACAGGACCGGCCGCGGAGCGCACAGCGCCACCAGCCCATTCTGGTCGAACGGCAATCGGTCTTCGCGGCCGTTGAATTGCTTGAACACGCCGTCGAACCAGTGCGGAAAGTTCGTGTTGATCCGCGTGACCGGTTCGCTCTTGGGGTTCTTTCGTCGATCCGGCGCCGAGCCGCCGCAGCCGGCCTGATGAGCGATCGTGGCGGCGATGCGCGGGTCCAGTGCGCCCGCCAAGAGCGCAGTCTTTCCCAACCGCGAATGACCGAACACGATGATGCGGTGACTGTCGACATCGCGATCGGTGACCAGATAGTCGACCGCCCGTTGCAGCCCCCACGCCCAAGCTGCGATCGCGGCCCAATCATTCGGCGCGGCTGCATCCTGGGCCGTTTTTCCCGCAGGCCGGAAGTAGGGAAACACTCCTTCGTTCAAGCCCGGCTTATCGGGCGCGATGTCGCCATAGTAAAACGTCGCGACGGCGTAGCCGCGCACGACGATCTGTGCGATCGGCCAAACCGTGGCCGCCGTGCCACGACCGGCGTCGGTGGCCCGGTGTTCATGCACGCCGGGGCCCTCGGGCATCCAGCCTTTGGGCAGCGTAATTCGCTTGTCGGTAAGGATGGTATGGTTGCCGGTGAAATTGGCCCCCAGAAACACGGCCGGCGGGTGGTCCCCGGCGTGTTGATTCGGCACAAACAAGATCAGGTTGATCTTTGGGCACTCCGGCGGGCCGAGATCAATCGTCACTTGCTTCATTGTCGCCTTGCCGTCCGCGACATCTCGATCGACTTCCTTCACCGTGGCAGTGATCTTCGGGCGCCGCCGCCGGCACGCCATACATGTAATGCTGAAACTGCGCGATCAACTCCGGCCGACGCTCTGAATTCCACTGTTCGATCGTCTCGACTTTCGTCCCATCGGCTCTGACGAGCGGATCGGGCATTTCCTTGCTCGAAGGAAGTTCATTCACGGTTGGAAACGCATGATCTGGATAGCTATAAGCCATGGTTACAACTATTCCCCAGGCCGTGAGAACTGACAGGGTCATTGGCACGCGGCGGCGGAGTGAGCGAATCTGGGCGGGAGTCATCGGAGGATTCCTTGAATGGATGAAGCAAGTGGAGGAATCGTCGTCCCATCTTCGCCGCAAAGCAGCCGCCGTGCAATCTCCCAACCCAACTCTTGTGGCACCTTGATGTTACTTCGGCGAGCGTCTCGATTCGATTGTCCTTTTTGTCTGGCTTGCGGCAGAGGCATATAATTGAGACGACAAGCGGCGTGCGCTTTGCTGCACTTTTGGTCGGGGTCTAACAGGAAAGGCGTGGTGCTATGCGTACCTCACGGATCATTGCAGGCGTAATCGGCGTCGCAAGCGCATCGCTGCTCGCGGCAGCGCTGTTGATTGTTGGCAACGAGCCCCCTTCGGTCGCAGCCGAGCCCCCCTCGCAACCTCCCGCAGCGCCCACCGCGCCAACGACACCGGCCCCGACACCGCAGCCGTCGCTCACTCCGCCGCCGACACCTGCCGCGGCGGTGAGCGCCGACGAAACGGCGATTCGGCACGTCGTGCATGAGTTCACTCAGGCCTACAACCAAGCCGACGCAAAAGCCATCGCCGCGCTCTTCACCCCGGAGGCGGAAATCGTCGCCGAAGATGGCGAGACGCATCAAGGCCGCGCCGAGATTGAAGACATCTTCTCCGCGATCTTCAAGGACCATCCGCAAGCGCATATCGACATCCACATCGATTCGATCCGGTTCGTCAGTCCCACGACGGCCGTCGAGATTGGCAGTTCGACCGTGGCCCACGAACCCGAGAATCCGGCCGAACACAGTCGCTACGAAGTGATCCATGTGAAGCAAAATGGCCAGTGGCGGATGGCCAGCGCCCGCGACTTGCCGGATGAAACCGGTTCGGCCAGCGAGCAGTTAAAACAGTTGGGCTGGCTCGTCGGCGACTGGGTCGACGAGAACCCCGATTCGCTCGTGGTCAGCTCGTATCGCTGGAGCGAAAACAAACATTTCATCCTCTGCGATTTCACCGTCAAGATCGAAGGCCGCCCGGTGATGTCGGGCACGCAGCGAATCGGCTGGGATCCCTTGACGAAGAAAATTCGCTCGTGGGCATTCGATTCCGAAGGGGGCTTTATGGAAGGCTCCTGGAGTCGCGAGGGAAACCAATGGATCAATAAATCGCAAGGGGCCACGGGCGATGGCAAAGAGGCGTCGTCGACGAGTTACATGACGCGTGTCAAGCATCATCACATGACCTGGGAGTCGCGCGACCGCGAAGTCGGAGGCGAGAAAACAGCCGACCTGGGGCCGCTGACGATCACTCGGCAAGCGCCGAAACCATTTGCTGAAAAATGAACTGAGAAATGCACCCGGCGTAACCAAGAAAATCCGAACTCATGAATGCCGCTCGTGCGGAGCGGTTTCTCGAAAGGTTGCATCATCATGAACAAGACACTCGTTAGCCTGATCGCGTTGGTTTTGGTTGGATCGCTGATCCCACATCAGGCCTCGGCGGCCCGTGGGGGTGGGCGCGGAGGCGGTGGCGGCGCGCATTTCAGCGGCGGCGGAGGCGGGGCCCATTTCAGTGGCGGAGGAGGGGCCGCGCATTTCAACGCGGGCGGCGGCGCGCATTTCAATGCGGGCGCAGCCCGGCAGTCGTTCGGCCACACGCCAACGTTCAGCGTGCCGCATGAGAATTTCAATGTCGCTCGGCCAAATATCGAGAACCATTTCAACGTCGCCTCGCGCCCGAACATCGAAACGCGGCCGAATTTCGAGAATCGACCGGCGATCGAAAACCGTCCAAATGTCGACTTCAATCGCGGCATTGCCGAACACAACAACGCGTTCGACCGGGGCAATGCATTCGTCAACCGCTCGGGGATCGCGACCCGGCCCACGATTGAAAATCGATTTGGCGGCGGCGATTTTAATCGCCGCGCCGGAATCGTTGGCGCTGGAATCGCCGGCGCCGGGATCGTCGGCGCGGGCTATGGCAACTGGTATCACGGCGATTGGCACAATCACTGGGATCATCCGTGGAACAACCGCCCCTACACGTGGTTCGGTCCAAACTGGTGGGGCGCCGGTTATTATCCAGGCTATGCCGCTTACACGTCCCCCTGGGCTTGGGGTTATTACAACTATTACAACCCCTATTACACCTCGCCCGCCCTCGTGGCCGACACGGTCGTCGACTATGCGCAGCCACTGGCGCTGGCCGGCGGAGCGGTGGCCCCGCCGCAAACGGCCCAGGATCAGGCTATGCAGATTTTCAATACCGCGCACGATACGTTCATGCGCGGCGATTATCCACTGGCCTTGACGCAGATCAATCAGGCAATCGGACTGTTGCCCAGCGACGTGGTGCTGAACGAGTTCCGCGGGCTGTGCCTGTTTGCATTGCACCAATACCCCGATGCCGCGGCCACGATGTACGCGGTGTTGTCGGCCGGGCCGGGTTGGGATTGGACCACGCTCAGTAATCTTTATCCCGACACCGACGTCTACACCGACCAGCTTCGGGCACTGGAGCAGTATGTCCGCGTCCATCCGCAGGAAGCCGACACGCGGTTTCTACTGGGCTACCAATATTTGACTTGCGGATACACCAGCCAGGCAGGGACGCAATTCGCCGCGGCCTCGCAATTGAATCCCAAGGATCAGTTGAGTGCGCAATTGGTGGCCTCGCTGCAGAGCGCCAGTTCCTCGGGGGTCGCTCCGGGCGCAGTAGCGACCGGCACAACGCCTCCGCCACCGTCGTCTCCGACGGGCCTTGCCACAACGGAAGTGCCGGCGCAAGCTGCAACCCCCGTTACCGCCGCGCAAATCGCCGGCACCTGGCAAGCGGCCCGGCCCGACGGCGGCAAGATCTCGCTCAGCCTGGGCAGCGACTCGAAGTACGATTGGCGCTATACGGCCAACGGAAAGACGCAGGATTTCAACGGCACGTATCAACTCGCCGACAACGTGTTGATCCTCCGCCAGGGAACCAACCCCGCGATGGTCGGCCAGGTAACGCCGCAAGGCAACTCGGGATTCAACTTCAAAGTCGCCGGCGACAACCCCAGCGACCCCGGCGTGACGTTCAGACGCTAGGCGTGGGCGACGTGAACCAAACGATGTCACCCATACCTGGGTCTCGGCCCAGCGCAGTTCCATGCGGATTTGATTCTGTCGATAGCTTGCCCAGGATTGTCTTTCCAAGGAATCCATCCACCCTGAGCATCTGGAACGCCGGCTTCCAGCCTTTCGCTCCACAGAAAGAACCCCAACAAGTCAAGCGTGGCTTCCTTCGGATTGCGAAACCTCGCTTCTCGTATTTGCCGATAAATCACCCACAGGCCAACATAGTCGTCATCGCATTCGGTCAAAATGCGTTCAATCACGTCGGTTTCTTTGTGTACGGTTGCCATGGCTTCACCTAAACAAACTTAATCTTCGTAATAGGTATCCCAGGAGCGTTCACGTCTATCGTCGGCGGGCCGCTTTTCGATCTCGGACGAAACCCGATTTGTTCGCCCCCAGGGAGATCGAACTGCCTCGGATGCGTGGAACTTTTGCCTTACGTTCCGCCCTGCACTAGATCGTTGAAAAAATTCTCGGCATCGGCCAGAGTTCCGTTCACTTCGCGAATGTCGGGGCGGATGCCGGGCTTGCCGAGCGGCTTCCCGCCCGGCATGAGCTTGTTTCGTACCGACATCCGACGCCCACTGAGTTCAATGGCTTTGGCGAGGCGTTACCCGACTCATTATATCAAACAGAGAAAGTCAGCAAAACGCCGACATCCGGCGATAGCTCGGCCGGATTTCTACTGTGAATTCGGCGCACATCGTACTCAATTCTTGACGCGCATGTTGATCCTGTACGATCGCGGGAGAAAACGCGCTGCATCTTATTGGTTGCTCAATCGTGCGTCGCCGTGTACATCTGTAGCGGGGCACGCAGGCGTTCGAGACCCTGTGTGCCTAATCCGAGCACCGTTTTTTCTCTTTTCTAGAAGGGGTTGTTTATGAATTGCCGATTTTCGATCGGGCTGGTCGGCGCGTCGTTGCTGAGTCTGGCTGGCCGCGAGTTCCGCAGGGGCCGCGCCGCTTGTTGCAACTCGATTTTGGGTCAAGCACGAGCCCAGTGCAAACCGGCTTTTCCCAGGTCGATTCTTCTGGCACCCTCGTCAACGGTATCACGTTCACGACCAATGGCAGCTTCTACGATCGCGGCGCTCCACCTTCCGGCTCGCCGTCGTTCACCTACTCGGACCTCTACCGGGACTTCACCTACGTCAACAGCGGCACCAGCCCAGCATCCATTAATCTCGGACTCAGCGGCGGGGCCTTGGCCCCTAACTCTCCCTATCAGGTGACATTCTTCTCCTACGACTCGGATAGCCAGGATGGCAATCACGTTGTCACCCTCACGGGCGCGGCCGGCACGAGTGGAACCGCAAGCGTCAGCTACACGGCGGGGGCTGCCATCGAGCTCGAACTATGAGTTTGCGGGCACCGGCCTTTTCTTTTCCAACGCTTCCGGCGCACTCAACTTCACGGGCACCGACTTCTTTACGAACGTCACGGATACCGGCGGCACGGGCATTCGCATCGATGGCTTGATCGTCTCGAGTGTGCCGGAGCCTTCTCAGATGGTTGCCCTGTGCGGCCTTGGAATCGCCGGCTTGCTCATCGTCGCAAGTCGGCTCCGCAAAGCGTGAGGCCACCAATTATCGTTTCGAACGCAAAAACGGGCCAAAATGCCAAGTTGTTTATTGGCGAGGATAAATAGTTCTGACCCAAGTTTTGACGTTTTATTCAGTCGCGGCGGGTGGCACTGGCCAGCGACGTCGGCCAGTGGCGAGGCGACAAGATGGCCGCGCGCACGTAGCAGACACACACGCTCGAAAAAAAGAATTCGGATGCGATGTTGCGCTAGAAGTCGAACGTGCTTGTTAAAAAGTTGGTGGCGGCCGGAGACAGCTTTTCGAAGCTGCCCTCCCGCGGCTCGCCGGTGGTCATTCGGCTTCTCGGCTTGTCCGGCTCGTGACCGGGAGTCGGACTGTGGATCGAACGAAGAATAACTTCCTGTTTTTTTCGGCCCCCTCACCCTGCCCTCTCCCGCAAGGGGCGAGGGTTAGTAGAGAAGTTATTTTTCGTTCGATCCTAACGCCGATGTTCGCCGCAACCATCGCATCCGGGACGTCGCTCGTGTTTGATTCCGGCAGGGCCCTTTAGGGAGCCCTGTAGAACAATTTGCGCTCGGCCCACTTCGTCGCGGAATGTCACGCCCCAACCTTCCGCGGCACAGGTCCCCAGGGGAGACTGGTCCCCAGGGGAGATTGGCCCCTGGCGGGATTGGCCCCGGCGCTAACGAGCTTCACGTGCGGTTCACGCTACCCGAAGCCGGACCATCTGGCGAGTTAGTTCGATTCGCGGACTATGGCCCCAGACCGAACGACTAACTCCGTGACCGGCGGCGTGCGAACGCGTTTTGTCACAAACGGCCGCACGCTGGGCTGGCTCAAGATTTTTGGGAGCTGACAATCAAAGCCACTCGCTGATGCGCCTCAGCGACGGCGTTCGAATCTCGCTCGAAAAAATTCCTGGCAGCAAGCTGGACTAACGGGCGAGCGGCCACAAGCCGCAGCCTCTCGCGCGTGTCAAAACGCCCAACTCTAGCGCCTCGATCCACTCCGTCTGCCGAGCATTTTACAAAATCCGCTGGCCCAATTTCAACGGGCGGCCGCCACTTTCCAAGAACTCAACAAAAAAAAAGGGTCGAAACAAAACGCAAAAACGAACGCAAAAACGGGTCAGAACGATTGATCGCAGGATAAATAGTTCTGACCCGTTTTATTTCCCGCCGCTGGCCGCAGCCCGAACAAATCGGCTGACCGTTGGCTCGGGAATGAATCGGCACCTCGATCGTAAGCCCTGGGGCGCCGTCCTTCCAGTGAGGCTGGCCGTAAACGAACGACTTGTGTCGCGCGACGCGATTGAGGATAGTCTGAAGTTGCATCCTGTGTTGGCTCCGTCGGATGAAGCGTTAGCAACTCCATCTGTAACGGAACGTCACGCAGGATGCACTTGTTTGCAGACATGCTTCGCCTCACCGACCTTCGCTCCACCCGGCAGCCACACGCCAAGGAACCCAGAGAAAGGCTAGCAGGGGTCCAGGGGGCGGCAATGAGCCCCCTGGTCGCCCGAGCCAACGACGTGTTTCGCCACGGACTCTGGCCGAGGGCGAAACACGCAATCGACGGCCCTCGCAACACCAACCACAATTAACCACCAGAATTCACCCACAGATTTCGCTGAAGACCCTTTTTTTATAAACACTAGCGGAGCGAGTCGAGCATTTTTAGGCGGATGGCTGAGAGGGCGGGGAGCAGGCCGCCGAGGCAGCCCATCAGGACGGAGAAGGCCAGGCCGCAGCCGAGAATGCGGTAGTCGACCACCAGTTTCAGCATCACGCTTTTGTTGGCCATTTGGCTCGTGGCCGAGATGCCGTTGCAAAAATAGCCGATTACGCAGCCGATCACCCCGCCGATGATCGACAGCAGAATCGCTTCGAGGAAAAACGATACCAGCACCTGCCAGCGGGCGAAGCCGATGATCCGCAACATTCCGATTTCGCGCGTCCGCTGGGCCACGGCCGCGAACATCGTGTTCATCACGCCGAAAATCCCGCCGATGGCCATGAACACCGCGACGACAATGATGCAGACGAAAAACGTGTTGTTCGTCTGATTGAGCGATTCGAAATAAGCCGCTTCGGTTCGGGCGATGATCTTCGGGCTGGTGAACTCGACGGTCATCGACTTGGCGACTTGCTCGGGATCGAGGCCGTCGGCCACGCGAAACACGGCCGTGCTGCGCGTGTCTTTGCGGAGCATTTCGCCGGTTACTTTTCGCTTCGCCCAGACTTCGGAATCGAACGTCTTGCCCGCCGACTTCATCAGGCCGACGACAACCCACTGCCGCGGGCCGAGCGAAAACGTATCGCCCACGACCAACGACGGCTTGCCGACATCCTGCCCCATCGCGCGGGCCAGGCCTTCGCCCAGCACCGCCTGCACGTATTGCTCGTTGCCACCGCCGGCGACGGCCTGCACGCCGGCCCCTTTGTCGAACCAACGGCTGCCCTCGTAGAGCGAGATCTCGTGAATCATCCCGGCGATCGCCGGGTCCTCGACGCCGCGCAATTGCACCATCCGCCGGCCGCGGCCGCCGACCACCGGATGCGGCAACGGCTGATTCACCACCTGGTACAGTTCCCAACTCAGCAGGGGCACATCCAATTCGCGCCCGTCTTCGGTGAGCTTGACCTTCTTGACATAGTCGCGGTTGGTGAGCAGATCGATGTCGCCATAGCCCAGATCGCTAAAGGCTTCGTCCAGCGCACCGTCGGACAGCACCATGATGTTGCCCGGCACGGAACTCCCCTTGGTGAGCGCGTACATGCCGTTGACGAAGGCCAGCATGAGCGTCATCAGGCCCACGACCAACGTGAACGCCAGCGTGGTGAGCAGCGTGGTCCGCCAGCGAACCACCAGATTGCGGAAGTTGTAACCCAGCGGAACGCGCGGCGCGAGGCCGACCAACTGCAAGAACATCAGGCCGAAGAGAACCACGCTGACCAGCAGCACCAGGACCACGACCACCGCCAGCGCAATCACTAGGGCCGCGCCGGCAATTTTGAACAGCAGCAACAAGAATGGTTTCATGGATTGTGTTTTGTCGATGCTTATTGCAGGGATTGTGTGCCACTGGCTCTGCCAGTTTGCGTCAAGGACGAGCCTCGGCCGGCGGAATCACTGGCAAAGCCAGTGGCACCTTAAATTCCGGCCGCGGCAAAGCGCCGGCCGTTCGTTCTCGTTTACGCGACTTTGGAAAACACTTCCGAGACCTTCACCGAGCGGGCCGACCAGGCGGGCAACAGGCTGCCGATGAACGCCGTGGTGGCACCGATCGCCAGACCCCACCAAGGGGCCGCATCGTTAATGAAGAAGCGGTTGAAGAACCCGATCGGCAGCGGAATGCCGCCGAGCAGGTGATTCACCAGCAGCCAGGCCGAGGCCGCGCTGAGCACGCCGCTCAAGCAGCCGATCAAGAGCGCCTCGGACAAAACCAACAACAAAATCTGATTCGGCGAGAAGCCCAGCACTTTGAGGACCGCCATCTCGACGCGCCGCTCGCGGACACTGATGCTGATGGCGTTGGCGATCACCAGCGAAATCGTCACCAACAGCGACGGCACGAGCAACCACCGCATGCCGAACAGCAAATCCTTGTAGCCATCCAAGAACGACGCGATGCCCGACGAGAGCGTTTCGCATTTCACCGCCGGCGAACGATATTCCGGCGAGTTGGTGATCTGCTCGGCCACCTTGTCGTAAGTTGGCACGTCGGGCACGCGCAGGAACATCAGCGCCAACGACTTCTCGGTCATCGGGTGCTGGTCCTCTTTTGCCTTTCCTTTGTTGTAGGCGGTGATTGCCTCGGCCAGATACTCGTAGTTCATCACGGCGTTCTGCTCGTACCGCGAGCCGGGCAGATCGCCGATAATTTCCATCTCCAGATCGAGCCCCTTGTAATTCATGCTGGTGACTTTGATCCGCTCGCCGACCTTCTTGTTGATCGCCGCCAGCCGGCCTTTGCCCATGATGACTTTGAACGGGTTCTGCTCCATCTCCCGGCAGTTAGCCAACAGCGTTTTCTTGTCGGCGTCGGAGATTTCGTCGATATCGTCCATCATCGTGACATACTGCCCCTGCGCATCGAGCGACAGAACCTTGGCCGGGTCCATCGCAAAGAAGAACAGGATGCTGTCGAATGACTGCTTGGCCGGATCGAGCGTGCCGATATAGAACGACCAGGCCATGGCATTGGTCTTCGGGTCGACGCGATAATCGCCCTTCTTGCGCGGCCCCTTCCGCCAGCGTGTCGGCATAGGCAAAGGGCATCTGGCTGGGGTTTTGATATTTCTCGGTCACCAGTGCCTTGAGATTATGGCTCTTGGCTTCCGTTTCATGATCCAAGAACGCCAGCACGCTCCAGACGAGCGTGATCACCAGCACGAGCACGAACGTCGCGATGCCGGTCAAAACGCTGCGCAACAAATTGCGGCTGAGGCTGCGGAAAATGAATCGGGATTGCTCGCGGAAGAGCACCGCCGCGAACAGGACGAGCAACACGGCCGCCGCGCCGACTGGGTTGCGCCAGTCGTCCGTGAAATGTAGCAGCCAGCGGTCGATCTCGCTCATGCCAGCGGCTCCCCAAACGATGAGCCGCCGTGCGATTGTCGCAATGGCAATTGATTCCCGGGCAGTGGTTCGACGAGCGAGGCTTCTTCAACCGCTCCACCGCCACGTGCCGCGCCGTGGAGCGGATTCCCATGCAGGGGAATACTGGCCGGAGCCAGGTCGTCCTGCACCGTCTCGCGCACGAGTTGGCCTTTTTCCAGATGTAGAATTCGCTCGGCCCGGGCGGCGGCCTTGGGGTCGTGCGTCACCATCAGGATCGTCTTGTTGAGGCTGTTTTTCAGCTCGATCATCAGATCGAGAATCTCATGGGCCGATTTCGTGTCGAGATCGCCGGTGGGTTCGTCGGCGACGATCAGCGTCGGGTCGGTCGCCATGGCCCGGGCGATGCCGACGCGCTGCTGCTGGCCGCCGGAAAGTTGGCCCGGCCGGTGCCGCATCCGATCCTGCAAGCCGACCAACTCCAGCGCCATCGTCGTTTGCCGCACCCGCTCGGCCTTGGTCATCGGCACCAGCAGCAGCGGTAGTTCGACGTTCTCGTAGGCGGTGAGCACGGGCAGCAGATTGTAAAACTGAAACACGAAGCCGACGTTGCGCGTCCGCCATTTCGCCAAACTGGCTTCGCTCATCGCGCTAATCGTGTCGCGGCCGACCGTGATCGTGCCGCTGCTGGGGCGGTCGAGCCCCGCGATCAGATTCAAGAGCGTTGTCTTGCCCGAGCCGCTGGGTCCCATTAGGGCCAAAAACTCCCCCTGGGGCACGTCGAGGCTCAGGTCCAGCAGCACGTCGATCTGTTCGCTGCCGCGGCGAAAATACTTATGCACATTCGCCACGCGGACGATGGGGTTGGAGGACATATCTGCTCCGAATCTCTGGATTGCCGTTTGTCGCGTATCGTAATTTCGCCGTCAAAACTTCCAGTTGAGCTTCGTGCCGACGAACGCGCCGGGGGCGATATTCACCTCGTCTTCAAGATCCGACGTCTGGTCCTTGCCTTCGCCAAAGTGCCGGTCGAAAGCGTACCCAGAATTCAGATCCACGGTCGCAAGTCGCCATGGTTCCCACCGCACTCCGACCAGCAGCCGATCTTCGAATTCGAAAAACCGGTCCTGCGCGTCCGCCCGATCCGCGAGCAAATACGATTCGTTGAGCGTCCGATAGCCGCCGTACAACCGCAATGCATCGGTCAGCCGGTACGTCGCGATGGCGTTGACGTTCGTGATCGGGGTGTACGACAAATTGAGCGTCAGATCATCCGTCGGCCGCCACATCATCGCGAACGGAAGCCCGATGTTCATGTGAAACGTGTCCGAAGGGTTCCAGGCGTACGACACCATCGGAATCGGAAAGCTCACCGCCCCGGTCGGGGAATACATCAGCCCGAATGTCCACTTGTCGCGCACGTTCGCGGCGGGCACCTGGAGGTTCGCCATCAGCCCGATGGTCATATCGCGCAGGCTGTCGAATGGTTGGTCGCTGGGCGAACCGACGCTGGTCAGCAGGCCACCGGTCCAGCCATTCTCGAAGACATGGAAGTACATCAGCCCGAGGTTCACGTTCCACAGATCGGTCGGGAACGGCTGGTGGCTGTTGGGAAGGATCGCGTCCGTGAAAAAGTGCTCGTCGCTAACGCCGACCCTGACCATCACCGCGTCGCCGCCGTCCCGCCAGACCGGCACACCCAGCGCGAGGCTCTCGCGGAGAAGTCCGAAATCGGTTGCCTGGCCCGACACCGGTCGCGAGGGGTACCAACTGACGCCATAGCCCGGACCACCGGGACCGCTTCCTGGCCCGCCAAAGCGATCTCCGGGGCCGCCGAATCCACCCATATCGGCGCCGAGCCCGCCACCTGGAAAAGCGTTGTTTCCACTGGGCGCGGCAGGTGTTCCGATTTCGCCTCCGGGCGGAGCCGCGGGCAGAGGGCCGTTTGCTGTTGACGGCCACGATGGAGCGGCCAGCGCCGGCGGAAAATCCGGCGATGAAGAACCCGGCAGCGAAGAGCCCGGTAGCGAAGGGTCCGGCGGCGATAAATCCGGCAGCACAGCGGCCCCCGCCGGAAATTGAGGCGGAAATGGCACTGGCGATTGGGGCGGGAGCGTGGGTTTCGCGGCTGGCAACCCGTTGCCGTTCGAAGGGGCCGGCACGCCGCCAAAGTCGGCTCCCAATTGCTGGGCAAGAACAGGCGTCCGCGCCAGCGCGATCAGCAGCACGATCGACAGCAGCCACATCACAAAGCGCGACGAACTCATCATTCAAAAGAATCCGCTCAAAAGAATCCGCTCAAGAGAATCCACTGGGGCGAGCAGATGAAACGGTCTCGCCGCGAACGTCGGCCGCGCGACTCACTTCAGGAACGACACCAGCACGCCCATGTCGGGCAACAGATATTCGCCGCTGGGCTCGGAGTCCGGAATATCCACCTTCACGCGAACGGTCACGGCTCCTTTGGCCCGGTTCGCGACCGGCATCCGCCGCGACACGACCCCGGAGTAACCGTTGGGGTGCGTCTTGAGAAACGCTTCGTCGTGCTGCCCGGCCTCGGGCACAATCCGGCAGCGCTGGCCCGGGGTCACGCGGCTGATGTCGCGCTCCTGAATGTCCAACTCGACTTCCAAATCCTTGAGGTCGGCCATCTCGCACAGGTAGCCGGCGGCTCCGAAAGCCAGCGGATTCACATAGCCGCCAAGCTCGGCCTTCTTGCTGAGGATAATGCCGGTCGTGGGAGCGGTGATCGTGCAGTTTTTCAATTGCTTGTCGGCTTGCTGCACATTCGCCTGGGCCGAGAGGACCTGGGCCTTGGCGACGGCCCGTTGCTCGACGAGCGATTCTTCCAGCTTAAGCAATGTCGCCTTTTCGACTTCGACGGCCGTTCGATCGACCTTCACCTGGGCGGTGGCCTTTTCCTTATCGTGCTTCGACACGGCGATGCCGGCGGCGATGTCGTACCGCTCGTCGATTTGCGACATTTCCAGTTTCGCCGTTAGATTTTGGAGTTGGGCTTTGGCCGTCTCGATATCTTGCAGCGTCGAACCGGTTTCCACTTGCGTGAGGTTGGTCTGGGCAACGTTCAGAGCCGCCTGGGCGCTATCCAACTGGGCGGCATAGATCACCGGATCGACTTCGGCTAGCTTGTCCCCCTTCTTGTAAACAGCACCTTCCTTGAAGTTCGGATCGAGCCAAATGATTTCGCCCCCGACTTGCGGGCTGAGTTGAATTTGATGGGCCGCGATGATGTAGCCCTTCGAGTCCAGCACCACGTCGCCGGCGGCCGCCGCGCTGCTCGACGCCGTGGCGGAAGAACCGAGACCGCCGGCCGATTTGCTGGTGTCGTCGCCTGCCTCGCCCTTCGTTGCCTGGCTCGCGGTTTCGCCAGCTGTGGGAGCCGCTCCGGCCGCCGACAACCGATATGCCCGCCAGCCGAATATACCGCCGGTGGCCAGCACGATCAGAGCCGCGCCCCACAGAAACCAGTGGCTGCGCGGCTTCGGCGCCGGCCCCGACGATTCCAGCCGCAGCGAACGAACACGATCACTAAGCGAAGGCTGGTCATGCCGCTGATCGACGTGGCCGACCCCTGAAGCAGCGGCGTTCTTTGTAGGACTGCCGGCCCGCGGAGGCGCACCGGGCTTTGCTACGGCAGGCATGGCGATGGTTTCGCGCACTTCACTCATGATATTTCTGTTCCCATTCTCGCCGACACGCGGCCGCGCCGTCATTCGGCGGCGATCACCCTGGAAGATTTCGTTCGCGGCGGCGCTGGCCTGGAGCCCAACGCGGCGCCGTTCGTCGTTCGTGCCGGTTTTTCGCGGTCCGATCCATTCAGAAATTCACCCACCGCCTCCGGCCGGTAATACCGGCGAATCGCCTCGTCCTTAACGCCCATTCCGCGCAGCGAAAACCACACGATTTGCTCGATGAGCGCTTCGCGCGACAGTCCGTAGTCGATAATCGGCGTCGTTGGCAAGAGGTGGAACATCACGGTCATGGCCAAATGCTGCGCGAACCAGGCGGTGAGCATCGCTTGCGAAGGTCCCGCCGCCGCATCGCCGGTCGCGATCGCGGCTTTGATGCAGCGCTCGAGCTTTTCAATCATTGGCGCGCCGAGCCGTTGGTGGAGCAGCCGGGCGTAGTCGCCATCTTCCATCATGCTGCGCTGCAACAGCCGAACCAGCACCGCCTCGTGATCTTCGCCAGGCCGCGGCCCTCCCACGAAATGCGCGACCATCAGGTGGACGTGCATCACCAGCGTCGCCGTCGAAGGCTCGAGCGCCAGCAGCCGCTCGATCGTCTCATGGTCCTTGTCCTGAACGCAGGACTGGATCATGGCGGCGTACAGTGCTTCCTTGTTGGGAAAATGTTTGAACAGCAGCGCCTCGGACACTCCGGCGGCCTGGGCCAACTCGCGCGTGGTGGAACCGTGCGATCCTTTTTCGGCGAACACCGCGCGCACGGCTTGCACGATGGCTGCCCGCCGCTCTTCGCCCGACATTTTTGCGGTCGGTTTTCATGTGATTTGATCTTGGCTCTCAAGGGTCGGTAAGTGTATGCTCACTTACATAGCCGGTCAAGGGCGGTTTGCGCTTAGGGCATCGTGCCAAATTCGCTTACTGACGTGCGCGGCTCGGGTACGAACATGCAACCCGAGCCGCGCACGTAAGTAAGCCGGTTTAGCGACAAGCGGCGGCAATTTGTTAGATTGGTGACTAACCGACGAGGGGCGTTTCGCCGGCCTGGACGCCGGAAGTCGACCATTGTTCGTTCTACGGAGACTAGTTTGATGGCATTCTCTGACCTGCGACCTTCGCGGCGTAACTTTTTGGGTGGCATCGCCGCCGGCTCGGCCCTGTTCACCACTCCCGGACTGTTCGCGGAAGAATTGACGCCCAAGTCGGGCCTGATCGCCACGCCGCGGCTGACCGAGGGCCCGTTCTATCCCGACAAGATGCCGCTGGACACCGACAACGATTTGCTGATCGTCAACAACTCGATCACTCCGGCCGTCGGCGAAATCACACATCTCTCCGGACGGGTGCTAACCCTTTCCGGCACGCCGATCCGCAACGCGTTCGTCGAGATCTGGCAGGTCGACAACAATGGCATCTACTTGAACTCGCACGATGCGGGCCATCATGGGACGCGCGACACCAACTTCCAGGGTTACGGACGGTTCCTCACCGACGTGAATGGTCAATACTATTTCCGCACAATCAAGCCGGTTCCCTATCCCGGCAGGACGCCGCACATCCATGTGGCAATCAGTCAGAACGGCCGGCGAATTTTCACGACCCAGTCTGCTCATCAACGGCCATCCGAAGAATGAGCGCGACGGTGTGTTCCGCGAAATCCGCGACCCGGCGGTGCGCAAAGCGGTGCTGGTCGACTTCAAACCGATTCCCGATTCGCGGATCGGCGAGTTGGCGGCGAATTTCGATGTGATCCTCGGCGTGACACCCGCCGATGTGCACGACGAGAAAATCAAGGGGAGCATCGGACCGAGCGAAATGAAAGGCCGCCCCTTCGGCCGCGGGCCCGGTGGCCCAGGAGGCGGGCCCGGAGGATTCGGCGGTCCGGGCGACGGTCCAGGCCGTGGACCCGGCCATGGACCTCCGGGCGGCTTCGGCCCGCCGCAAGATCGCTGAAACGAGCCGCGCTGATTGAACCACGGATGACACCGATTTCACGGAGAAAGAATGAGTGATGTTTGGCTACATCCGTGTTATCGGTGTCATCCGTGGTCAGGCGCCTTTCGTCACGGCTTTATGTTTTCCAGAGTCGGCGGGCCACGAATTCATCTAATAATTTTCCAACGGCTCGCGATTGCAGCCCTGCTTTTCTGCGTCGCGCCAGTCAATGCGGCGGTGACGCCCGCTTCGTTGTTTCAGGATCACATGATCTTGCAGCAGCGCATGGCGGCGCCGATCTGGGGCGTCGAGGACGCGGGAACCAAGGTCACGGTCGAATTCGCCGGTCAACGCCACGAGACCGTGGCCACCGAGGATGGCCGCTGGCAGGTCAGGCTCAATCCCTTGAAGGCCAGCGCGATCCCCGGCGAGCTGACGATCACCGGCACAAACCGGGTCGTGATTCACGACGTGCTCGTTGGTGACGTCTGGTTGGCTTCCGGACAGTCGAACATGACGATGCGCTTCGACCCTGCGTTCTATCCGGCCGAGGCGGCCGCGGCAGATCAACCCGAAATTCGGATCGCCAATGTCGGCCCGGCGGCAGCGCTGGCGCCCCAGGATAGCGTGCCGGTGAGTTGGTCCGTCTGCACGCGGCGCAATATCGGCGAGAAATTCTCGGCGGTGGGCTACTTCTTTGCCAAACGTCTGCACGATGAATTGCATGTGCCTGTGGCGATCATTCATAGCTCGTGGGAAGGTACGTCGGCCGAGCCCTGGGTCCGCCGCGAGGCCCTGCTCGCCGACTCCGAGTTGCACGACGTGGCCCAACAGCAAATTGACGACATGCTGCGGCGCGACGAGGACGACGCCAAATTCCTGCCCAAAATGCTGGCCTGGGAGCAGAAGTATGGCGCCGCCGATCCCGGCAACAAAGGTCTAACCGCCGGCTGGGCCAAGACAAGTTTCGACGCATCGTCCTGGAAGCCGGTCACGATCCCGGCCGACTTTCGCGCCGCTGGGCTGCCCGGCGGCGGCGTGGTGTGGTTTCGCAAAGATGTCGAGATCCCGGCCTCGGCGGCCGGCAAGCAATTCGTGCTGAACCCGGGCTATACCGTCGACACGGTGCAGGCCTATTGGGACGGCGTCGAACTGAGGAGCATCGTGGGGGACCCGCGGCGGTATTATCCGCATGGGCAGGGATTTCTGGTGCCCGGCGAATTGGTGAAACCGGGCCGTGCCGCGGTTTCGCTGCGCATTTTCGGCCACGCGGAGGGTCACCTCTGGATCACAACCCACGAGATGGGAATGCCGCTGGCCGAGGCCGACCAGAAATCCGATGCGTGGCGGTGCCAGGTTGAAACGCGATTCCCAGACCTGCCGCCCGAGGGGTGCGCTGCGCTTCCAAAAGTTCCCACCGCGCAACTGCAGAGCACGGCCGGTTGCCTCTACAATGGCATGATTCGTCCACTCATTCCCTTCGCGATCCGCGGCGTGATCTGGTACCAGGGGGAATCGAACGTCGAGCGCTCGGGGCAATATGCCGAGCTCCTCAGCACGCTGATCCAGGATTGGCGGGTTCAATGGAACGAAGGAATGTTTCCATTCTACATCGTGCAGTTAGCCAACCTCGGTCGGCCGGCGCAAGGCTACGAATGGAGCGACTGGGCCGAGGTGCGCGAGGCTCAGTTGCAGGTCTCGCGGAACGTGCCGAACACCGGTCTGGCCGTGACGATCGACATTGGCGAAGAGCAGAATATCCATCCGCGGAACAAGCGCGACGTCGGCTATCGGCTGGCGCTCAACGCCTTGGCAAAGACCTACGGCCGCAATGTCGAATGGTCGGGGCCGCAATACGAATTGTTCGATATTGAGGGGCAGGCGATTCGTGTACGTTTCTTGCATTGCAGCGGCGGGTTGCAAGCCAAAGGTGGTCCATTGCGGCAATTCTCCATCGCCGGCTCCGACGGCAAGTTCGTTCTGGCCGATGCCAAGATCGAAGGCGACTGCGTGGTCGTGACTAGCCCGGCGGTTCGCAATCCCGTGGCCGTGCGTTACGCTTGGGCCAAGAACCCGGCCGGCTGCAATCTCTACAACGCCGCGAATCTGCCGGCGTCCCCGTTCCGCACCGATGCCTGGAAGATTGTGCAATAGACGTGTCCAGGATTTGAGGGGCGTGAGTTCGTTAAGAGCCGCGCACGCAGTAAGCGTTTCAGAGGGCCCCAGCCCCTGACGGATCTCCGCTTGCCGTACGCAAGTCTTTACGCGCTTACTGCGTGCGCGGCTCTTTACGCTGTCGCGGGGCGAATTCTGACGCAAATCCGACCAATTTGGCGGCTGATGGACCAATTTCACGCCTTTTCAGGTCCCCAAATCAGGTGCTTGCAGTGCTAGCACTCTGGCGCAGGCTTTGCTAACACTTAGGTGTCCTTGGTCGAACAAGCCGTGGCGTGTCGGCAGGAGGGTTTCACGCTTGGGACCGTGGCACGGAGTGCTTTCCAATTTCAAAACGCGAAAGAGAGCTCCCCTCATGGTAGCGCGATCAAGCTGGAAGGGTATTCTGCGACTGAGCCTGGTTTCCGTTCCCGTCGAGGCGTTCAATGCCACGACGAACGATGAGGACGGCATCCAATTGCACCAACTTCATGCCGCCTGCCACAGCCGGATCCGGTACAAGAAAATGTGTCCGATCCACGGCGAGGTGAACAACGACGAGATTGTGCTGGGCTACGAACGCGAAAAGGGAAAGTACGTCGTCGTCGAGAAAGAGGAAGTCGACAAACTGAAAAACAAGGCCGAGCGGGCCATCGAAATCGATACGTTCGTTTCGCCAGAGCTCGTGGACGCGGTGCAATTCTCCGGCCGCACCTATTACCTTCTGCCGGATGGTCAGGTCGGGCTGAAGCCCTATGCCGTCCTATTGCGGGCTCTGGAATCGAATCACTGCTATGGCGTCGGCCAAGCGCAACTGTGGGGGCGAGAGCGGCTGATCCTGGTCCGGGCGATGGACGGCGTGATGTGCATGGAAGTATTGCACTTCCACACTCAAATTCGCGATCGCGCGGATTTGCTGGGCAATTTGCATCTCCCGGCAGTCTCGAAAGCTGAGCTTAGCCTGGCTTCGAAGTTGATCGACGCGTCGACGACCAAGAATTTCAAATGGGAACGCTATGAAGACGCGTTTGTGCAACGGTTGAAAGAGCTGCTTGAATCGAAAACCGACGAGAAATTGCCGGACGCAAAGGAAGACGCCGACGAACGGCCGGTCATCAACCTGATGGATGCCCTGCGCCGCAGCGTGGCGAACACCCGTCAGTCCGGCCCCGCGAAACGGCCGGCCGCGCGCGGCAAAACCCGCTCGTCGTCACCTCGGAGAGCCGGCCGAAGGCATGCGAGTTGATCGGGCCGGCGGCCAATTGGTGCGCCAATTGCATCGCCCTATGGTGCTTCTGGATCACGTAGGGTGGGCACCGCCCACCGGTCGCCCGAGCGGACGAAATTTAGCCACAAGCATCGCTGGTGGGCATTGCCCACCCTACGATCTTTGTCAGGTCGGATTATGACGCTTGCCGCCTATCGCAAGAAGCGCGACTTTAAGAAAACGGCTGAGCCGAAGGGGCGCGTCTCGCCGCGAAAACCCGCGGCCAAAGGCAGCCTGCTCTACATCATCCAAAAGCACGACGCATCGCGGCTGCACTACGATTTCCGCCTGGAGCTCGACGGCGTCTTGAAAAGCTGGGCGATCCCAAGGGGCCCTAGTCTCGATCCCAGCGATAAACGGCTGGCAGTTGAGGTCGAAGATCATCCGCTGGAATATGGTTCGTTCGAGGGCCTGATTCCGCAGGGTGAATATGGCGGGGGCACGGTCATGCTCTGGGACCGTGGCTCTTGGGAGCCGGAGGAAGACCCGCATGTTGGGCTGAGAACCGGGAAGCTCAAGTTCATCCTGCATGGCGAAAAGCTGCACGGCTCTTGGGCCCTGATCCGCAAGTCGCCCGCCGATACAGGCCGAGGACCAGTCAAGAACCAGTGGCTGCTGATCAAGCATCGCGACGAGGCGGCCCGCGACCATGACGAATTTGATGTCACCGCCGCCGAGACGAAGAGCGTCGCCAGCGGCCGAGATCTCGACCAAATCGCCGGCGATGGCGACCGCGTGTGGAGCGGCAAGAACGGCGAGCAAAGGGTGAAGGCCGCCCAGGCACGGAAATCCGGCGCGAAGGATCACAAGGGCTCGCGGAAGGCTGCCGCTGCTAAGCTATCCGCAAAGACTCCCGGCAATCAAAAGGCGGCACGCGGCGGCACGAAGAAGTCGCGCAGTCACGTCGGCACAGCGCTGCCCAAGCACGTGCAAGTCCAATTGGCCACGCTCGTGGAAGCTCCTCCCGTGGGAAACGAGTGGGTCCACGAAATCAAATTCGACGGTTACCGGATGCTGTCGTTCGTCGACGGCTCGGATATCCGCTGGGAAACTCGCAACGATCTGGATTGGACCGCCCGACTCCCTGAATTGACGAAGGCGGTTGCCGAGCTTGGGCTGCGGCGCGCGATTCTCGACGGTGAGGTCGTGTCGCTCGACGACAAAGGGGTCAGCAATTTTCAGCTTTTGCAAAATAGCTTTCGTACCGGCCAGCAAAGCCGCGTCGTATACATGGTGTTTGATCTCTTGTTTCTGGACGGCCTCGATTTGCGCGACTTGCCGCTTGAGGAGCGCAAAGCCAAGCTCGCGGACTTGAAATTTCCGACCGATCGAGGACCGCTGCGCTACTCGGAACACATGAGTGGCGACGGCGACGCGTTCTTCCATGCCGCCGAGCGGCAAGGTTTGGAAGGAATCATTTCCAAACGCCGCGACCGGCCTTACGTCGGCGGGCGCGGCGACGATTGGCTCAAGATCAAATGCCGGCAACGGGCCGAGTTTGTCGTCGGCGGCTTCACCGATCCCGGCGGCTCGCGCCACGGCCTGGGAGCGCTGCTCGTCGGCTATCACGACGACGCGGGCAAACTGAAATATGCTGGCCGCGTCGGCACCGGGTTTACGCAGAAGACGCTCGCGAAGCTTCTTGCGACCTTTCAATCGCTGGAAGTGAAAAAATCGCCCTTCGCCGATTTCCCAGGTTCGAAAAATGCGAAAGGGGTCCATTGGGTCCGGCCGGAGAAAGTAGCCCAATTGGAATTCAGCAATTGGACGTCGGACAATTTGCTGCGGCAACCTTCGTTTCAAGGCCTGCGCGAGGACAAGCCGGCCAGCGAGATCACGCGCGAACTTCCGGCCCTGACGCCTGACGAGCCAGCTACAAAACACAAGAAATCGGCCCGCGCGCAGCCGCGAGCACGAACGGAAGCACAACAAGTTCATCTCACCAGGCGGGCCGGAGCAAAAGCCGCGGCGCGGTGCATGCCACGAATTCGAAAAAAGGCCAGCCGACCGACGAGAAGGAAACCGAGATCGCCGGCGTTCGCGTGACGCATCCCGGCCGGGTTTTTTATCCCGACGATGGGTTCACGAAAGGCGATCTGGCCCGTTTCTATGCCGACTACGCCGAGTGGGTCCTGCCGCATATTGTCGATCGCCCGCTGGCGATTGTCCGTTGTCCCGATGGCATCGCCGGCGAGCGATTCTTTCAAAAGCATCCCGGCGAATCGGCGCCAGCCGAGTTGCGGCGCGTGCAAATCCCCGAAAAAGAGGGCAAGGCAACCTATCTTGTCGTGGACGATGCTAAGGGATTGGTGGTGCTTGCGCAGATTGCCGTGCTCGAACTGCACGTCGGCGGGGCGCGGGCCGAGAAGCCCGACGAGCCCGATCAACTCGTCTTCGACTTGGACCCCGCGCCGGACGTGCGTTGGCCCCGGGTCATTGCCTCGGCCGAAGAAGTGCGTGAGTTTCTCCAAGAACTGGGCTTGAAAAGCTTCGTGAAGACCAGCGGCGGCAAGGGGCTGCACGTGGTAGCGCCGACCCAGCGCCGGCAGGCGTGGGACGAAGTTTCGCACTTCTGCCAGTTGGTCGCCCGGGCCATCGAGCGGGCCGCGCCCGAACGCTATGTATCCAAGATGTCGAAAGCGGCTCGCAAGGGCAAGATTTTCGTCGATTACCTGCGGAACCAGCGGATGCGCGACCGCGGTGGCGCCCTATTCGACCCGAGCCAGGCCCGGTGCGCCGATCGCGACGCCCCTGACTTGGAAGGAACTGCCTGCGACCATCTCCAGCGACCAATTCCGGCTCGCCAACATTGCCCACCGCTTGGACAAGTTGCGGCACGATCCGTGGCAAGAATTCGGCGAGCTCCGGCAGTCGATCAGTGCGGCGGCGATCCGGAAATTGGACTGATCGAGCACGGGCGCAAAGCACGCGGGGCGTGAGGAATTGAGGGGCGTGAGGGGCGTGAGAAATTACGGCCCGATCGTTCCTGTCTTCGTACCTCACGCCCCTCAAGGCCTCACGCCCCTAATAGCCTAATTCTCCGCTGCAAATCGTGGCAAACGGTGCGCAAATTGCCCTCTCAGAACCCAGCCTCGATTCCGAGCTTTTTTTGGCAGGTTCAACCTGCGCTTTGAAAGAGAGGGTATATTCGTGCGTATCGACAAAGGCGTGATGGTGGCATTGGGTTATGGAAAATTTTTTCGCTCCGACAACATTGTCGGCCTCGAGCCGATTGAGGAAAATCGTGGTCCCGGCCAGCGGACCCGGGTTTATGTCCAGGGGGTCGATCAGCCGCTGATCGCGTCACGCAGCGAGCATGCAATCCTGCGCGATCTGACCGGCATCCCGCGTGCAGAATCGAAAGAACAAGAGCAGTTCCAATTGCTGAGCGATGTGTTGGACACGATCTCGGAAATCAACCCGCTGCTGCGGTCGATCATCCGCGATCAGGGCAATTGGGACCTCGATCGTTTGGAAGAACGGGCCAGAGAAGTACTGGGCGAGGATCTAGAATCGATAGGGTCGCAGGCGCAGCCGGCGACTTCGGCCAACTGAAATCCCACGAGTGCGAATATGAATCCGATGGGTCCCGACAAAGCTCGGCAGAATGAACTTTCGATCCGCGTCGGCGTGTTCGACACAATTCCCGATGCGGATCGGGCCGTGCATGCGCTGTTGAATGCCGGTTTCACGAAAGAGCACATTACCGTGATTTGCTCTGACAAGTACAAGGAGCATTTTTTTCAGGCCTACGAGCATCAGGATCCGGCCGGTACGAGCACTGCGGAAAAGGCAGCCTGGGGTGGCGCTATCGGGGCCACGCTCGGAGGCCTGGTCACGTTGGCTGGCGTGGTCGCCACCGGCGGCATCGGCTTATTGGTCGGCGGCGCGGTGATCGCCGGCATGGGAGGTGTCGCCGGCGGCTTGATCGGGGCCATGATGTCGCGCGGAGTGGAACGAGAACTGGCGGACTACTACGATCAATCCGTCGTGGCCGGAAAGATTCTGGTGGCCGCGGAAGATCGCAGCCCGGCGGCGCCCGAACGGCTGGCATTGGCCGAAAAGCTGCTTTCGGATGCCGGAGCCAATCCGATTCCGTTGGCCGAAGAGGAATGAGCGCGGCCGATCGGCTCTTGCCCGGCGAGCGCCTTGTCAACGCTTGATTTTGGGGTTGTGTGCCACTGGCTCTGCCAGTGATCTTGGAATTCTTGCCTTGATCGGTCAGCAACGAAGACACTGGCAAAGCCAGTGGCACCCCAAATTTACGCTGTGACAAAGCACTAGCGAGTCTTGGCTTTCTGGGCGTGTTCCTGCTCCAGTTTTTCGTGCAGGATTTTTTTGGCTTGCTCAAGCTCCCGCTTTCTTGCAGCGGAAAGTCCCTTACCGCCGCGATTGATGAAATACTGCAGCATCCGCATCCCGGAACCGACGCCTTTGGGGCTGATTTTCTTGCTGGCCAAGCCGCGGGCAATCGACTCGGCGTCCTTGGTGAACAAATCCTTCGGCGGGAAAGTCGAGACCGTGTGTACGTCTTTCACCCATCGCTTGCCGCTGGATTTCGTCTTCCCGTTGGATTTCGTCTTACCGCTGTGCTTGCTGCTCGTACTGGTTTTGGATTTGGGGGATGTTCTGGTCTTCGATGCTCTTTTCGTCGCAGCCATGATCCGCGCCTCGCTGGTCCGATGATGTTGCTTTGAAATCGCCGCTTCGCCTTGAAACGAAACCGCCCCTGCTATGCCTCGCGGCACTTCGTGTGCCAGCCAGCTTTCCTTGCAATATTTTCCAATGAGCAACCATCCCTGGCACGATGTCCCGTTGACCGACGATCTGGCGGCCTGGTTTCCGGCGGTCGTCGAAATTCCCAAGGGCTCGAACGTCAAGTACGAGCTCGACAAGGCCACCGGCTTGCTGCGCGTCGATCGCATCTTGCACAGTGCCGTGCATTATCCGGAAAATTACGGCTTCATCCCGCGAACTTATCTGCGCCGATGGCGATCCGCTGGATGTGCTGGTGCTCTGCCAGGAACCGATCGTCCCGCTGGCAATCGTGCGCGTCCGGGCCATTGGCATGATGTCGATGCGCGACGAGAAGGGGCGCGACGACAAATTGATCGCCGTGCATGTGGATGATCCGCAATACGAAATCCTCCGCGATATCCAGGAGCTGCCCCGGCCCCGGCTGCGCGAATTGGAGCAGTTTTTTCGCGATTACAAAATGCTGGAGGCGAAGGAAGTCGACGTCGAGGGCTTGCATGGCCCCGACACGGCGCTGGCGACGCTCGAAGCCGCGATCAAGCTGTACACCGACGCTGGCTACCCGAGCCTGCGCACGTAAGTAAGCGTTTTTCGCGGCGAATATCGCGAGCGCATGGCAACGCTGGCAGGAACCGGGTTGCGTGAATTCGGAGCGCTGCTACAGGCGCCGCCAGGATGACCTCTGCCGGGCGGGCCGGAGCAGCCCGGCCACTGGCGGCAGCCTACTTTGACGTAGGTCTCGCCTGCCGAGCATGACTGGTCCGGCTCGGCAAACCGAACCTAAATTAGGCACAACGAAATTTACCTCCTGGGGGGAACTTTTCCCGGTGCGGCGGCGTCTAATCGCAGCGGACGAATTGCAGGCGTTCCCGGCAACAATTCCAAAGTTCGGGTGCGTCGTCCGTCTGTGTACTGCTCGGGCGCCGGAGTTCTCATGAACGCAGCAAATTTCCGCTCGGGGACAATCTATATCTTCGCCCTATTGGCGACCGCAGTCCTGTCGTCGGCTGCCCCAATTCCCAGCGCTCGAGCCGAAGAACCGGTACAAGTCCGCGAAATCAACGGGATTCAATGCGGCGGCGACGCGATGATGGTCTTCGTGGCTCGCGACAAAGCCGCTTGGGAAGCCATAAAAAAGGAAGTTGGCCCGTCGCCGATTCCGGCCGACCGGCTCAAGGAGACGGGTCTCGCGCCGCTGGATCATGTCGACTTCCATCAAGACATGATCGTGGCGGTTTTCTGGGGCAAGATGAATTTCTCCGGCCACGGCGAAAACTGCTGGATTCAGGACGTGACTGCCGGGAAAAAGGACGTGACTGTCAATTGCCGGGCGATCCTGTGGGGCGGACAGATTTTGCGGTCGTACCTGGCATATCCTTACGCCGTGCGAGTCGTCCCGCAGTCCGAATTGCCCGTCAAATTCATTCAAACGGTTGACTACAAGGCCGATGCCACGCTCTCGGAGAAACCGAAAACGCTGGCGACTCTCGGGCCGCATGAATGGAAAGCCAAAATCGCAAACAAGCCCGAGAATAGCGTGGTTCGTTAGTGTCAGACGCGCTGCGGCCAAGTTCCGCTCGAGTCGCACGTTTGGGGCTGAACCACGGATCACACCGATGACACGGAGAAAGAACGGTGATGTTCGTCCGCATCCGAGTTATCGGTGTCATCCGTGGTCGATCGCCTTTCGTCACGATCCCGGGGGACCCTCGTCCTCCCGAAAATCAAGAACGCAATTCGGGTAGGATCGACCCGGGCCAGTTACGGTCGCCAGCTTAAACTGTCGCCGGTTGGTTGTGATTTGCTTCATGTCCGCGTAATCTTATTGAGCACACGTCTCGAACCGAATCTTCTCAAAAATGTCTTCTGGGGGAGTCTGTCATGCGCTGGTCTTCTTTGTCTCGGGCGTGTTGCGCGGTCGGACTGTTGGTCGGCGTGGGATTGGTGGTGAGAATTGTGGCGGCGGCTCCGGAGAATTCCCGCGAGGCGGACTGGAAAAAGGTCGACGAGGCCGTGCAAAAAGGACTCCCCAAAACGGCGATCGAAGCCTTGCAACCGATCATCGATACGCACTCAAGGACAAGGCCTATCCCGAGGCGATCAAGGCCGTCGCCAAGAAAATCGCGCTCGAAGGGCAGATCCAAGGCAACAAGCCAGAGGAGCGGATTACGCGGCTGGCGGCGGAAATCGCCAAGGCTCCCAAGGAGATGCTACCGGTCCTGACAGCCATCCAAGCCAACTGGTACTGGAACTATTTCCAGCAGAACCGCTGGCGTTTCATGCAGCGGACCGCCACCGCCGCCCCGCCGGGCGACGACATCACGACCTGGGATCTCCCCCGGATTTTCGCCGAGATCGACAAGCAATTCAGCAAGGCCCTCAGCTATGCCGCCGAATTGAAAGCGACGCCGATCGGCACGTACGATGCGCTCTTGGAAAAAGGGACAATGCCGGACACGTATCGTCCGACGTTGTACGACTTCGTGGCCGAGGATGCGCTGACGTTCTATTCCTCCGGCGAGCAGGCTGCCGCCAAGGCCGAAGACGCGTTCGAGCTCTCGGCCGATAGTCCAGTGTTTGCCGACATCGACGACTTTCTGGCCTGGAACATCAAGACGACCGACGAATCGTCGGTGATCGTCAAGGCGCTGCGGCTGTACCAGGCGCTCGTCAAATTCCATCAGGACGACAAGGATCCGACGGCGCTGTTGTCGGTCGATCTGGAGCGACTGAGCTTCGGCAACAACCATGCGCTGGGCGAAGAGAAGGATGCTCGTTACAAGGCGGCTTTGAAAAAATTCGCCGACAAACATGCCGACCACGAACTCTCGGCTATGGCCCGCTCGCAATGGGCGACCGTGCTGCAGAGCGAAGGCAACCTGGTCGACGCCCATTCGGTCGCCGCACAAGGGGCGAAGGCGTTTCCCAGCAGTGCCGGCGGCAAGCTGTGCCATAACATCGTCATCGGGATCGAAGCCAAGAGCGTCCAGGTCATCACCGAGCGCGTCTGGAACGAGCCCTGGCCGACGATCGACGTGACCTATCGCAACATCACGCAGATCAACTTTCGGGCAATCAAAATCAATTGGGTCGATGCTCTGAAAGCCAACCGGGTCCATCCCGAGTGGTACGACCAGAACGCCCGCCACGACCTGTTGTCGAAGAAGGCCGATCTGGAATGGTCGGCGCCGCTGCCGGCGACCGAGGATTACCAGCAACGCGTCGAACGGCTGCCGGCGCCGAAGGACTTGAAGCCGGGTTACTATTTTATCATCGCCAGCCCCGACCCGAAGTTTTCCGAGCAGAACAACGTTCTAAGCTTCAACGCCTTCTGGGTCAGCAACCTGTCGATCGTGATGCGGACCGATCAGGGCACAGGCAACCTCAGCGGCTTCGTCCTCGACGCCAAGTCGGGCGAGCCGCTCACGGATGTGAAGATCCAAAGCTGGGTCCGCGAGAACAACAACACCGTGTCCGACGGTCCGCCGGGCAAGACCGACAAGGATGGGATGTTTTCGCTCGCTCTGCCCAACCAGCGCAGTTGCGTGGTGCTGGCCACCTTGGACGACCAGCAGCTTTCGAGCAACGACTATTATCTGTATCACTTCAATTACGCGCCGCGGCCGATGACGCAGACGGTCTTTTTCACCGACCGCTCGCTCTATCGGCCCGGTCAAACCGTGCAGTACAAGGGGATCTGCATTTCGGTCAATCACGAGAACGACGACTATAAAACGCTGGCGAACACCGCCGTGACGGTGATTTTCCAGGACCCCAACGGCAAGGAGATTTCCCGGCAGCAAGTGAAGAGCAACGACTACGGCTCGTTCAGCGGCAGCTTCACGGCCCCGCGCGATCGGTTGGCCGGAAACATGTTCATCCGCACGGAAGGCGAACCGCGCGGGCAAACGAACATCCACGTCGAGGAATACAAGCGGCCCAAGTTCCAGGTGACGCTCGACGCGCCGAAAAAGGCCCCTAAGCTCCAGGGGCTGGTAAGCATGCAAGGCAAAGCCACGGCCTACAACGGCGCGGCCATCGGCGACGCCAAGGTGCGATATCACGTCATCCGCCAGGTCCGCTATCCGCTGTGGTGGGGCTATTACTTCTGGTGGCGGCAGCCGAACGCCAACAGTCAGGAAATCGCGCATGGCTCGGCCATCACCGCGCCCGACGGCACGTTTACCGTGGAGTTCACGGCCAAGCCCGATCTGTCGGTCGACGAGAAGGACGAGCCGAAATTCGACTTCGAAGTTTCGGCCGACGTGACCGATCCCTCGGGCGAAACGCGCTCGGCCAGCCACCAGGTGGTTGTCGCCTACACGGCGCTCCAGGCGTCGCTCGCGGCCGACGAATGGCAGACCGACGAAAAGCCGGTCGAAATCATGATCACCACGCAGTCGCTCGACGGCGAGGGACAAAAAGCCGAAGGCACGATCAAGGTTTATCACCTCAAGCAGCCAAAGACCGTCAAGCGCCCCGACCTCACGGGCATGAACCAGGTTCAGCCGATCCGTTTCCGCAAGGGGATGCCCAACGCGGCGCTGCAGGCCCCCAGGCCGGACGCCGGCAACATGAACTCCTGGCCCTTGGGCGAGGTGGCTGAATCGAAGACATTCACGACCGATGCCGCGGGAAAAGCGACGGTCAAGTTCAAGCTGGCGGCAGGCCCGTATCGCGCCGAGCTCGAAACGCAGGATCGCTTCGGCAAGAAAGTCACGGCCTTCGCCGCGCTCGAGGTCCTTTCGCCGGCAGCCAAGCAATTCCCGATCCGCACGCCGGATTTCGTCGGCGCGCCGAAGTGGACGCTAGAGCCGAACCAGGAATTCATGGCCCTCTGGGGCACCGGCTATGAAAAGGCCCGGGCGTACATCGAAATCGAGCATCGCCACAAGATCATCAAGAGCTTTTGGACCGAACGGGGCGCCACGCAGCAGCCGGTCAAGCTGGCAATCACCGAGGCCATGCGCGGCGGCTTCACGCTGCGTGTCACCATGGTCCGCGAGAACCGGGCCTATCTCACCTCGCGGCACGTCGACGTTCCGTGGACGAACAAGGAGTTGAAGATCAAGTGGGAGCACTTCGTTTCGAAGCTCGAACCCGCGGCGAAGGAAACCTGGACGGCGGTCATCACCGGCCCGAACGCGAAGAAGGCAGTCGCCGAAATGGTCGCCACGCTGTATGACCAATCGCTCGACGCCTACCTGCCGCATCCCTGGATGAAGGCCTTCGGCGTCTTCCGCCAGGATCATTCGAATTTGCAATCCCAATTCGAAAACACGGCGTTGTACTTGCAGCAGATGCTCGGCAACTGGCCCACGGACTACCAGGCCGTCTCGATCACTTACCGCCATTTCCCCAACGACATTGTCTCGCCTTTCTGGGGCATGTATGGGATCGGGTTCGGCGGAATGCCGGGCGGCAGAGGGGGGATGAGGATGGCCAAAGGCATGCAGGCCATGGAGCAAGATGGGGCCATGAACGGCGCTCCCATGGCGCCGCAGGCCGCGGCATTCCAGGATCGGGCGGCGGGGATGGCCGGCAACCGCAGAGAGGAGCTGCGTGCCGACAAGCAAGTGGAAAAAAGGAAACCGGGCGAAGGCGCCGGTCTGGCGCCCCCAGCGAATCGCCGGGCCCCGATCTCAGCAATGTTTCCGCCCGCCAGAACTTGCAAGAGACGGTCTTCTTCTTCCCGCACCTGATCTCCGACGAAGAAGGCCGCGTGAAGCTGGAATTCACGATGCCCGAAGCGCTAACGCAGTGGCGCTTCATGGGCTTCGCTCACGACGCCACGCTCCGCAGCGGCTATCTCGAAGACAAAGTGGTGACGGCCAAGGACCTGATGATCCAGCCGAATCCGCCCCGCTTCGTTCGCGAAGGGGACGTGATCGAATTCACGGTCAAAGTCTCGAACCAATCGCCGACCACGCAAACCGGCGCAGTCCGGCTGACGTTCGACGACGCCCGCACGATGAAATCGGTCGACGCGGCGCTCGAGAACACCGCGCACGATCACAAGTTCAGCATTCCGGCCAAAGAATCGAAGACGTTTTCGTGGAAGCTGGACGTAGCCGACGGTTTGGGGCCGCTGGCGTACAAAGCAGTCGGTTCGACTGGCCGGATTTCGGATGGCGAGGAAGGCTTTTTGCCCGTGCTGTCGCGCCGAGTGATGGTCACCGAATCGCTCGCGCTGCCGATCCGCGACGCCGGCACGAAGACGTTCGATTTCGTCAAGCTGCGGCAATCGGCCGGCTCGAAAACGCTCAAGAACGAGGCCCTCACGGTCCAGATGGTTTCCAATCCTTCGTGGTACGCCGTGATGGCGTTGCCGTATCTGATGCAATCGCCTTACGAGTGCAGCGAGCAGGTGTTCAATCGCTTGTATGCGAACACGCTGGCCCGGCATATCGCTGGCAGCGACCCGAAGATTCGCCGGATTTTCGACCAATGGAAAGGCACCCCGGCGCTCGACAGCCCGCTGGTGAAAAACCAGGAACTGAAATCAGTGCTGATTGAGGAGACGCCCTGGTTGGTGCAGGCGAACAAGGAAACCGAGGCCCGGCACAACGTGGGCATTCTGTTCGACGATAACCGCCTGAACGAGGAAACCGCGCGGTTGGAGAAGAAGTTGGCCGACCAACAACTCGGCGACGGTGCGTGGCCCTGGTTCCCCGGCGGTCCGCCGAACGACTACATGACGCTGTACATCACCACCGGCTACGGCCGACTGCGGCATCTGGGCGTGAAGCTCGATATCGCTCCGGCTGTGAAATCGCTCGAGCGGCTCGACGGCTGGATCGACCAGATCTATCACCAGATCATCGCCAGCGGCCACAAGGAAGATGACCATCTCGACTCGACGATCGCGCTGTATCTCTACGGTCGGTCGTTCTTTCTGGAAGACAAGCCGATTGCCGCCGGGCATCGCGAGGCGGTCGATTATTTCCTCGGTCAGGGCAAGAAATATTGGCTCAAGCTGGATTGCCGGCAGTCGCAAGGCCATTTGGCCCTGGCGCTCAAGCGGTTCGGCGACAAGCCGACGGCCACCGACATCATGAAGTCGCTGAAGGAGCGCTCCGTCACCAGCGAAGAGTTGGGCATGTTCTGGCGCGACACCGAGTATTCCTATTTCTGGTATCGCGCCCCGATCGAAACCCAGGCTCTGATGATCGAGGCTTTCGACGAAGTGATGAACGACGGCGAAGCGGTCGAGGATTGCAAAATCTGGCTGCTCAAGCAGAAGCAAACGCAGGATTGGAAGACGACCAAAGGGACCGCCGACGCCGTCTACGCCCTGCTGCTGCGCGGTGGGAATTGGCTCTCGTCCGACGCGCTGGTCGACGTGAAGCTGGGCGCGATCGACATCAAGCCGGAAACCGTCGAGGCCGGCACCGGCTTCTTCGAACAGAAATTCCTCCGCAACGAGATCACCCCGGCAATGAGTCACATCACGCTCACCAAGACCGATCCGGGCGTCGCCTGGGGGAGCGTTCATTGGCAGTATCTCGAGGACATGAGCAAGATCACGCCGCATGAAGGCACACCGCTGCGGCTCACCAAGACGCTTTACAAGCGCGAGATGACCAAAAGCGGCGCGGTGCTCGAGCCGATCAAGGGCGCCTTGGCCGTCGGCGACGAGGTCGTGGTGCGGGTCACACTGCACACGGATCGTGACATGGAGTATGTCCATTTGAAGGACTATCGAGGCAGCGGCACCGAGCCGACCAACGTCCTGTCGCAATACAAGTACCAGGATGGCCTGGCCTATTACGAATCGACGAAGGACACGGCCAGCCATTTCTTCATCGACTACCTGCCCAAGGGGGCGTATGTCTTCGAATACACGGTCCGGGTGCAACTCCGCGGCGATTATCAAACCGGTTACGCGAATATCCAGTGCATGTACGCGCCGGAGTTCAACAGCCATTCGGAAAGCATTCCGCTGGTAGTGAAGTAATCGGGTAAGATCCCTCAATCTCAAGCCCTACTGCGTCTTTATGTAGCCCAGGCTTTCAAGCCTGGGAATCAAATCGGGAAAATATGGTTTTCCAGCCCGCTTCTAGCGGGCTTATTCGTGGCGGTCTCGCCGATCGGGACGGTGGCGGCGCACCACCGCCGTGGTCTCTGAAAGGGGTGACAACAACGTGTTTGCGGGTCCGGAATCCCAGGCGTAAAACGCCTGGGCTAATTAAAAACTTGGAGCATCGGTCCAAGTGACTCTCGATTTTCTTCAAACACGGCGGCGGCTCTTTCGCTTAGGAGTTTCACGATGGATGCTTTCTTTCGATCGCTCGCGGTAGCCGTGCTTTTATCGGGCACGCAGATTTGCGCCGCCGAAATCTCGGCGCCAAATCAAAAGGTGATCATCGTCGAACGCGAAGGCCAGGAAGTTGCCGCTACGACCGACGATAAACCCGCGGCGGCCGCCAAGGAGTCCAAGGAACAGCCCGCGGAGATCTTTTTCCTCACGACGGAACCCGCCTCTGCGACTCACTACTGGATCGGCTTGGAGGCGAATCCGCTGGGCAAGCCGGGACGAGCAAAGCTCAAAGTCGACGCCGATTTCGGGCTGCTCGTCGAGCACGTCCGACCCGCAAGCCCGGCCGACAAAGCGGGACTCAAAGCCAATGACGTTCTCCTGAAGGCCGGCGATAAGCCGCTGCGGCAAACTGCGGACCTCGCCGCCGCGATCCAGGAATCCAAAGGGAGCGATCTCAAACTCGAAATCGAGCGCGACGGGAAATTACAAAAGATTGTCGTCCAACCGGCGCAGCGCCCGGCGCTCAAGGCGAAAGACAAGATACTGGACCAGGACTCCGAATTCGCCTGGCGGAACCCGCCGACAGCGCGCCGCAACGGGCGACCACCGAGGACGAGTTGCGGCAAGCGCACGCTGGTCTCGAGTCCGCCTTGCTCAAAGCCCGACAGATGGAAGCCCAGCGGGCCGGCCAGGAGATGGTTCGCCAGCGCGCGAAGGCGCTCTTGGCGGAGCGCCGCGCGATGCAGCAACAGCGTCAAGCTCTGAACGAGAAGCTGGCGGCATTGGGCGCGGACGCGGAGGCTGGCACGACAGACAAGATTCGCGGCCAGATGCATGAACTCGAACAGCGCATCGAGGCCCTGAACCGGCAACTGGTCGAGTTGGAAGCCTCCCGCACGAATCCCGAGCAGGAAAAATTGATGGAGCAACTGGCGACCATGTGGCGTTGCGCCGGCGATTTGGAAGAAGTCGGTCGAACCGAGGAAGCCAACGGGCTGAAATCCACGGCACGCGAACTTGAACTGCGCCTGCAAGCGATGAAAGCGAAAGCGGCACAATTTTCCGGTACGCCGGACGGCTTGCCGTTAACAAACGGCTTGCCAGGCATGGTGCCCCCCGGGGGCAAGCAATGGGTGATTTCGACCTACCCGCAACCGGACGCGGAGCATGTCCGCCTGATGCAAATCAAGGCAGCCGTCCAGTTGCTGGAGCAAGCTGGAATGCGCGAAGACGCGAAGCAACTGCAACGGAAACTCGAAGCCGCGGAGCGCCAGCAGCAGCAGCGGCAGCGAGAAAAACTGGCCGAGCGCCAAGCGACGAGCCAGTCCAATCCCGAAGTTGCCGACTCCGCCAGCAAATCGCGGAGATGCATCGCGAGTTGCGCGAACTCCACGAAGCCGTCGAACGTTTAAGCCAAGCCAGGCACTAGCGCGTTGTCAACGCTTGATCCTTGGATTGTGTGCCACTGGCTCTGCCAGTGATCTTTGGAAATCGGGCCTTGATCGGTCAGCAACGAAGAACACTGGCAGAGCCAGTGGCACCCTAAAATTCAAGCTGTGACAATGCAACTAGCGCGCTCTAAACGATCGTTTTTTGGGTTGCGCGCCGCGTGTTTCTCCGACGCCGCCACGGGCCGTTGTGATCTGACCCTTCTGATTCGACGCCGTTTCCGGCCCGAACGATCCCTATCCGGAACGCGGGGTCACCCGGTCAACCATAGCTGCGGAGTCCATTTGGCAGCCGCATCTGCTTCGTGGCCACTGGCGAATTCAAGATCTATGTGCGGGAAGCGTATGACCAAATTTCATTAGAAGTCCTAACTCAACTCGCGGCGCCGAGGTGGTCAGTCCCCATTTTGCTCACGGGGTAAGCGCAAAATGGAGACAGACCCCGGTTGCCTAAGTTAAGCAGTGCTTTCGGGAACACGGGGTAAGCTGCGAATTTTTCCACCATCCTAAAAAATAATGCATGAAAGCTACTTGTTCCGCGGGCGGGCCGATTACAATCAGCCCCGGGCAGGTATCTTCGAACCATATTTGGACTGCTTCCATTCGGGAGCCAATCAGTTTCTTCATGATCTCAAGTAAGTCAGGAGAGTTCGCCATGTTCAAGTTACCCGGGTTAGTCGTTCGCGCCGTATCCAAGCCGACCATCGCGCTGGCCTTCGCGGCCGCTTTGCTGTTCGCACGGAGCTCGATCGCGGACACGATCGCCTTCAATCAGACGGGACAAGTGGGCAACCAGACCGGCGGCCCCTACGACCTTGGCAGCTATTTCACCGTCAACGCGCCGATCGTTGTCACGGACCTGGGCGCCTTCGATCCCACTGGGACCGGCCTGTCCGCCGCCACCTTTGTGAGCATTTACCAGGTCGGCGACACCACGCCGCTGGTTTCGAAAAGCTTGACGGCCGCAAACACCCATTCGGTCGCGGGCAGCCAGTATGAATTCCTCAACGGCGGCATCGATTTGAACCTGGCGCCGGGTAATTACATCGTGGTTGGCTCGAATTTTGGAGCGGCTCCAGCCGAGGTCGACAACAACTCGTGCTGCGACAACGGCGTGTACCCGATTACCAATTCCGACGGCGGGGCCTTGAGCTTTCCGACCTTCGGCACCGATTTCGCCGGCGCGTTCGGCGCGTTCAACGGTTCATCGCCGACCTATCCGACTGGCAACGACTACCACACCTATCTCGCTGGAACCTTTACGTTTGTCACACCCGAGCCATCGTCCCTGGCTGCGCTCTGCGGACTGGGCGTGGTCGGCCTGGTCGTCCTTGCACGCCGTCACCGCCCGGCAGCTTTTGCTGGCCCGGTGGGTTTAGTTCCACACGCGACCGTTCGGTAAACATCAACTTACACTCACTTGCTGTTTTCAAGAACATGTTCAACTTTCGCGGGGAGCTCAAAATGCGAACGATTTCTATCAGCTTGTTCGGATTTGTCGCTGCCAGTCTGGTGTTCGCTAACGTCGCCGCGGCCGCGCCTATCGTGCAGAATAACAGCTTCGAAAACCCGCCGGTTAGTCCCGGTTATACGACCTCCGATCCGCCGTTCTGGACAAGCAGCGGATTCGCGGGACACGGCGTCGATTCAGCAGTCGGCGGTGCGAATCTTTCTGGCGCCGATGGCGTGCAATACTTCTACGGCGATGGCCAAAATCCCAACGAAGTCCTGTGGCAAGATCTCGGCGTCGGCTTTGCTCCCAACACCGAATACACGGTCAATTTACTGGGCGCCTATCGCAACAACGGCTGCTGCGGAACCGCGGGAGTACTTTTCGGTCTGGATAGCAGCACCCAAACCCCCGGGACGGCAATCGCGGGCGCGACCGTCGGGCACATTTCAATTGTCGACGAAGAAGCCAATCCGCAGAAGTTCATTGCGGCTTCCGCCGGGCCAAACAGCAATGAGTTCACGTTCATCACGGGCGGTGTGGTTCCTTCTGGCGATATTGTCGCCTACATCGAAAGCGATGGGACATTCTACGGCGGCGGCCGGCTAACCGTCGACGATTTCCAACTGACCGCGATGACGGTGCCGGAACCTTCTTCCCTCATCGCGCTGCTGGGACTCTGCGGCATGGGGCTGATCGGCGTCGTCGCCCTCGCGCACCGACGCAGGGTGGTTTACGCTCGCCCTGTGGGATAGGTTTTACCCGCGATCCTTTTGTAAGCATCAACTGACACTCATTTGCTGCCTCGAAGAACATGTTCAACTTTCACGGGGGAGATCAAAATGCGGACGATTTCTATCTCACGTACGGGCATCTGAAGTTACAATAGCCGTCAACATCGCGCCTGGATCGGTTCCGGGCCCCGATCACCTTGGAAATGCCGGTTGAAGCGACCCGGCATTTCCGCTGCACCAAGTCGCGAGAGGGCATCCCATGTTTTTCACAATTCGAACTGCAACGATCACCTTGGCCGCGTGCGGTGTTTCGGCGATGCTCGTGACCGCGGCGGCCGAAGCCGCCCCCGTCGCGGCGATCAGCTACAACGGGGCCCTAACATCCGGCGCGCACGGACAATGATTACACCGTCGGCGACGAGTTTCTCGTCGGGTCGCAGAATCTGGTCCTCGACTCGCTGGGAGTTCAGGACATCAACGGATCGGGCATGACCGGCGTTGGAATTTATAACCCTCCCGTCTCCGTGGGGCTTTGGAATGCAAGCGGCACCGTCCTTTTGGCCACCGCTCAGGTCGACAACAGCGACCCAGCCCAAGCGGGCGGATATCGTTATGCCTCGATCACTCCGATTACACTGACGGCGGGCACGGACTATCTGATCGGCGCCTACGTCGGAGGCGGAATCGAATGGTTTGGCGACGCGGGTAGCAGCAACGATTACTCGAGCAGTCTCGTCACCCTGGTCAACGACGTTTACAATTACAATGGCGCAAGCGGAATGCAGGCGCCGTTAAGCAGCGGTGGTGGAGCGATCGGAAGATGGGGCCCAGCCAACTTCTTGGCGACGGTCGTCCCTGAACCCTCTTCAGTGGTCGCATGGTGCGGTCTGGGTGCGATGGCGTTGTGCTTGGTCATCCGCCGGCGCAGCGGCAGATAGATGAGCCAGACGAAGCCAATGGCGACTAGCGCTCATTTTTCGCGCAATTCGGTCCTCTCCTTGCCGCCGCCGCGTTATGATCGACGTTAACGTCGCGGCGAAAATAGGAGCCCGTGTGATGGCAGTCCCTGGGCAATTCCGCTGTTCAGCATGGCGGTCCGGCTTTACGCTCGTCGAATTGCTGGTCGTGATCACGATCATCGGCATTCTGGTTTCGCTGCTGCTGCCGGCGGTGCAGGCAGCGCGCGAAGCGGCCCGGCGCCTGCAATGCTCCAATAACGTCAAGCAACTGGGGCTGGCTTTACACACCTACCATACGTCGTTCCGGCGTTTCCCACCAAGCTCTGTTTGGAAAGCCAACGGCACCTTCAGCACCGCGAATATCGATCAGCCGAACAATGCCCAGTTGTTCGAAAACTGGGTGATCATGATCTTGCCGCAGCTTGATCAGGGACCGCTGGCGAACACTTTCGATCTGACGCAGCCGATCACGTCCAACACGCCGAACGGCTCGGCGCCGACGAAAAACAATCAGACCGCGCGGGGCACGAACCTGGCGATCATGCTTTGTCCGTCGGACACTTACAACCGAACGCCGTTCAACGGTTCGGCTTCGCCGAGCGGACTCTCCAGCAATTGCGGCGATGGGTGGGCCCGCGGCGATTATGGCGCCAACGCCTCGCTGGGGCTAATGACTGCCGACGGCAGCGACGATTTTTACGACGGCGCCGACCTGACCCGTTCGACCGGCGGCTGGAATGGTACCGGCAGCCGCTTTCTGCGCGGGGTGATGGGCGCCAATGCGTCGCTGTCGCTGGATGAGATCCACGACGGCACGAGCAATACGATCATGATCGGCGAGATTCGATCTGGTCTGACTGCATTCGATTGCCGCGGCATTTGGGCCATGGGTGGCGGGCCCAGCGCGCTCTGGGGGCACGGATATTTCGGCGACGACGACGGTCCGAACTGCAACAATCTCAACGCCGACAATATGCAAACTTGCAGCGACGTTTGCACCGCATTGGGCGGGGCTTCCAATGTGGCGCTCGCCGGAATGGCCTGCTGGAGCGGCAATGGCTCGAATAACGAGACCGGGCCGCGCAGCTTGCATCAAGGCGGCATCAACACCTGCTTCGCCGATGGCAGCGTGCATTGGATTAGCGATTTCATCCAATTGGGTGTCGGAGGCAATACCTGGCCGCCCCCGTTCGACGTCGGCGCCTTGCCGCCGCCGCAATTTTTGGGTGTTTGGGATAAACTGAATCTTTCCAATGATGGGTTTCCAATCGACCAATCTCAGTACTGATCTTTGCGAGTTCGCTCTTACTGCCTATCCGAGAACCGTCGGGGACTGGCTCATTTTGCGATGCCCTGTGAGCAAAATGTGCCTGTCCCCTTCTCCGCAGACGGTTCTCGGATAGGCCCTTCGCAGCAAAGGACTGGAGAGGTCGATGTCGGGCCCACTTATTAACTCGCGGGTCATCTGCCATGTCGCTTAGGAAGGGTTTTACGCTCGTCGAATTGCTGGTCGTAATCACGATCATCGGCATTCTCGTTTCGCTGCTGATGCCGGCGGTCCAGTCGGCGCAGAAGCGGCCCGAAATGCGCAGTGTGCGAACAACGTCAAGCAACTGGCGCTCGGCTGTTTGAGCCACGAGGCGAACTTTGCGTTCCTTCCCAACGGCGGCTGGGCCTGGTATTGGGCCGGCGATCCCGACCGTGGCGCCGCCTTGAAACAGCCCGGCGGATGGATCTACAACGTCCTGCCCTTCATCGAGCAACGCGGCCTGCACGACATGGGGGCCGGCTTGCCGATCGCGCAGAAGGCGGCCCAGTTGTCGGTCGCCGCGCAAACGCCCATCGCGGTGCTCATCTGCCCCACGCGGCGGCCGGTGCAAGTGTTTCCCAACTACTACAGCCCCGGCAACATGAATCCCGTGCCCACGGCGGTGCACAGCGATTACGCCGCCAACTCAGGCACGCTCGGTCCGGATTGGTGGGGCGCGCCGAACACCAACGATCCTTCGTTCGCCGACGCGCCGGGCTTCGTTTATCCTACGTTCACTTACGACGGCGTCATGAATTGCCTGACCTTGCAGAAGATGAGTGGCATTACCGACGGGGCCAGCAACACCTATTTGCTGGGCGAGAAATATCTGATCCCGGATCACTACATGGATGGCATGGAGGGAACCGACAACAATCCCGTCTATGCCGGCATCGACTGGGATTGGCACCGCTGGAGCACGACGGCGCCCAAGCAGGACACGCCGGGATTGTCCGACTATTACTGCTTCGGCAGCGCGCACGCGAGCGGCTTCAACGTGGCGTTTTGCGATGGCTCAGTGCATTCGATCTCCTTCGCGATCGATCCGACGACGCACGCCCATTTGTGCTGCCGCAACGATGGGCAGTTGTTGGACCAGAGCAAATACTAGGAATAGGCTACAGGCTTGAGGCTACAGGCTTGAGGTACGAAGAGACGAAGCGTCCGGCTCACGCCTCAAGCCTCACGCCTCAAGTCTCAAGTCTCTCTCACGCTTTCTCAATGAGCCGCGCAATCTCGCGCTGAGAAAATCCAGCCGCTCGACCAGTTCGGTATGGCGCGATTCGTCTGGCCCTGGCTTGCGGCCGATAAAGGTGATTCCGCCGCCCGGTTCCAGCACGGCCCGATCGACGTCGGCCAGCGAGCCGAAGCCTTGCTTGTGGGCCGCGGCCTCAAGGTTCGGCATCGTCAGCCATTCGCGCTTGAGCCGATCCAACTGGATCTTGCCATTTTCAATCAGCACATCCGGCTCGCCTTCGATCAGGCGGTCCAGCCGTTCGTGCGAATAGAGGAATCGCACCACGAGCATGTTCACCACCAGCAGCGTGATCGCCCCGATCAGCCCGCCGAGCAGCGAGTTGTCGTTGCCGATGATCGCGTTCTGCACCGTGTTGGAGAGCGTGAGCAGCACGACCAGGTCGAACGGATTGAGCTGCGCCAACTCGCGCTTGCCGGCCAGCCGCAAGCCGATGATGAGGAAGCCATAAACCAGAATCGGCCGCAGAATTTTCTCGACGACCGGCAGCTCGACGATGAACAAATGATTCCAGATTTCATGCCACATGGAATGCCTTTCGGACGATTTCGGAACAGCCGGTCGCGACCGGCCATGAGCCCGCGTGCCGACCCGCAATGTTACTCGCGTGGCGCCGGCAAGCGAAGTGCCGCCCGTTCTCCCTCTCCCTTGACGGGAGAGGGTTGGGGTGAGGGTGATGAGCGACGCTGGACGATGCGTCTCTCCGCCGCGCAATCTGCTCACCTCCGGCCCCGCTCCCGCCAGGGGCGAGGGAAGACGCGAGGCACACCGCGCGTGCCGTATGGGAAAGCGGCATGTGGCACTGGCAAGCGAAGTCTGCCAGTGCCGGCTGGGCCGTTTGGTGTTTCGCACTGGCAGACGTTGCTTGCCAGTGCCACTCCGCTGGAAATAAAAACCGCCCCGGCGATCGCGAAGGGCGGTTTAGGTGAATCGAACGAGAGTTCAGACGGCGTGACGGCGGCGCAACGCAATAACCAATCCGGCCAATCCGAGCCCGCATAGCGCGACAATCGAAGACGGCTCGGGCACGAGGCCGATGTTTGGGCCGAAGTAGCCGCCATTACCGATTGCCGGCGTAAATCCATCGGTGCTGCCAATGGCGGGAAATGCGTCGTTCGTGAACCAGCCGTTGCCGGTCGGCGTGCCGAAAATTGGATCCACGACCGTCGTGTGCGCGCTGCCGGTGTTCGGCGCCCAATAGTCGGTTCCTACGGAGGCCATCACAATGTAGTAGTCCGCTCCTTGCCGCGTGTCGCTTAGCGTAACGGCGGGAATACTCACCCAAGCGTATCCGTTGGAATCCGCCGACGAGCCGGCCGCTACCGTTCCTCGGCGACCAACGGTGTAATTTGTTCCGTTGAAGTGATACAGCCCCACCTCGTGCGAAATCGCCAGCTTGCCGGTCCCACCAGAATCGGAAGGCGAAACCCAGAACCCAAGCTCGTTGATCTGCTGCGTGCCTGAAGGATTTGCATAGAATCCAAACCCGGCTTGCGAAAATGAATCGGTCCGAGTGCTGTCGGGGTTGTTTGGAGCGCTCATGAATTCGGTTAAGGTTGCAGCGTTCGCGCTGGAAACCGAGCACAGCAAGACAAGCGACGATACAGGCCAATCCGATCGGCCACCTTGCCCGCCATCAAGTAACTGCGCGAGTCGGCGGGCAACCAGCAATAAACCCATCGCGGCCACACCGAAGAGCGCGACTAGCGACGACGGTTCGGGCACCGTATTGAATTGGATCGCGCTCAGCCCGACAAAGTTATGGTCGGCCCCCGGGAAATCCGTGATGTTCGTGAATCGTACATACCTTGCCTCGGTGTTCAACGGCACATATTGCGAAAAGTCGACCGTTTCGGAACCGGGCGCTTGATTCAGCGTTATCGATTCCAAGAACGTATAGTTCACGCCATCGGTTGAAACATAGACATTGGCTGTGTCGATCCCGCGTTTTGTATACGTCGTCGGATCGCCGGAGTTCTCATTGTAATTCCAGATCCGCATCGTGGTGACGTCGTAGGTGCCGCCCAGGTTCCAGGTAATTTGCGGGGCCGTGTCCGCATTGCCGGTGCCCGTGTTGGAATAACCGCCGCAACATCCGTTGCCCGTGTTGAGCCACATGTTTCCATCGGGAGCATTCGAGTACGACCCCGGTACACTGGGGTTGACATTCAATCCCGGCGCAGTGATGGTGTATTCCGCGGCGCGGTTGAAACTCTGCGTCAATTGGCTGGATACATCTTGAATGGTGACGCCCGTGATCACATTCGCCCGGGCGATTCCGGCAAGCGCCGCGGTAATCACGACGGACAACAGGATCGATGGCTTCAACATGGCGGACTCCTTATTCCAGGGGCGGTGCATATCGAATTCGTTGCCGGCGGCTTTGAGCCGATTCGAGTCTAATCCTAATAGCAACACGCAAAGGTGGCTAGAAAGAAGTGAGGGTTTTTTGGATTTTCTTGCCGTTTATGCGTGAATCGCGAGAAACATAGTGCTTATCAAGCGCGACCGTGGTACAAAATGAGCCGGGTCCCCGCCTCTCTCCACCTTGGAGCCCACCGAAATGAATTCCCGACTCGCCCTTGGCTTCATTGTTTGCATCTCACTTTGCGGCTTGTCCAGCCTGCCCGCCGAGCAGCCGAGTTCCAGCGGCGATTGGCCGCAATGGCGCGGGCCGCAACGGAACGACGTCAGCCAGGAGACTGGGTTGCTCAAGAAGTGGCCCAAAGGCGGACCCGCCGTGGTGTGGCGCGTCGACAACGTGGGCGTCGGATATTCCTCGCTCTCCGTGAAAGATGGCCGCATTTATACGCAAGGCGATCTCGACGGTGTCGAGCATGTCATCTGCCTGAACGCCAAAGACGGCTCGGTGTTGTGGCAGGTCCAAGCCGATCCGGTGGCCGCGGTTCTCGATCATCGCGTCGCCGAGGAGATGAAACGCTTGGACAAAAACCACGACGGCCAGATCGAAGAAAGCGAAGCGCTCGCCGGGCTGGGGCCGAATTTCAATCATTTCAACAAACCAAAACCCGGCGACGTGCATGCCATCGCGCTGGCTCGGGCCCAACGACTAATCAAGGCGCTCGACAAGGATGGCGACGGTAAGCTCGGCTATCTCGAAGCCGGAAATCTGCTCGGCGATGAGTTCGCGCGAATCGACAGCGAAGATAAACAGGCCGATGCCGCGGCGCTCGCCAAATCGCGGGCCGAAGCGATGATCAAGGCTTTGGACAAGAACGGTGACGGCAAAATCTCGCACGACGAAGCTCGCGGCACGTTGCTCGACCGGCACTTTGGCCAGATCGACAAGCCCGAACCCGGCAAGAACAAGGGTGACGATCAACTGTCGGTCGGAGGAGCTCGCGGCGTATTTCCAGAAATCAGAACCGGGCCGCGACGGCTTGCTCACGGTCGAAGAGTTGACCCATTATTACGAGCAGACGTATCCCGGCCGCGACGGCATCCTCACGGCCCACGAATTGCGCGGCTATTTCGGCGGCTTGCGCGATGGGATGGGCGACGGTCCGCGCGGCACGCCGACTGTCGACGGCGATCGCGTTTATTCCGAAGGCGGTTTGGGCGATGTCTCGTGTCTCGACGCGGCCACCGGCCGCACGATCTGGCATGTGAATCTCGTCAGCGATTTTCATGGCGATCGGCCCGGCTGGGGCTACAGCGAGTCGCCGCTCATCGAGGGCGACATGGTCATCGTCACCCCCGGCGGCCGCGACCGCCGCGGCGACAAGGAGCCTGCGCTGGGGACGCTTCTGGCGCTCGACAAGCACATGGGCAAGCCGATTTGGCGAGCGCGGGCATTTACGAAGGGGCGCAATATTCTTCGCCCGTCGTGGCCGACATCGCCGGCGTGCGGCAAATCGTGCAAATGGCCCGCAACAGCGTGTTCGGCGTCACGGCCGACCACGGGAATTTTCTCTGGCGATACACGAAGGCCAACAACGGCGTGGCCAACTGCGCCACGCCCGTGGTCGATGGTGATTATGTGTTCGCTTCGAGCGCCTATGGCACGGGCGGCGGCCTGGCGCGGATCAGCAGCACGACCGAAGGGCAGAAAGCCGAGCAAGTCTATTTCGAAAAGAAGATGGCCAACCATCACGGCGGCATGGTGCTCGTCGGCGACCATTTATATGGCTACGGCGACGGGATGCTGCTCTGTTTGAATTTCAAGACGGGCAAAATTGCCTGGATCGAGCGCGGCGGCAAAGGCTCGTTGATGTACGCCGACGGGATGCTGTATTGCCTTGACGAAGGGCACCGGATGACGTTGGTCGAAGCGACGCCGGAGGGATACAAGCCGCACGGCGAATTCAAGCTCGATGAATTCGGCCGGCCCAGTTGGGCGCACCCCGTGGTAGCCGGCGGCCGGCTCTACATCCGCGATCAGCATCAGCTAACCGCATACGACATCCGCGGAAACTAGCGAAGCACGTAGCATCGCATAGCCGCAGCCCAGGCGTGGAAAATATATTCCCGTCCCGTTTATTTCACCTACCCCGCCTGGGCCGCGCCGATTCTCTCGCACGGATTGCTTTATCTGCGCGGCCACGATCAGTTGGCCTGCTTCGAACTAATTCCGGCGGCGAAATAAACAGAAAAGTAGAATGTCCGGGAATATCCCGTTGTTCCGCAACTACGGCTGGCGAGATTTCTTGTTTGCGTGCGCTCGTGCTTCAAGCAGATGTTGAAGCCTTCGCATGGAAAAGTCCACCCCGATCGTTTGACCTTTGCTCATGGTTTGTGCCGCCTCAAGTACCGCTGCTTCTTGGTGAGCGGCGATGAATTCTTGATAGGCTTGATCGAGGACCTGGGGAGTATCCAGTTTCTTATCGAAACATAGAATCGCTCGCACATAGCCTTTTGGATCCTTGCGCACCAGGATTTCCTTGAACGCGCCGCAGGGATCTTCTCGCATTGTTCCAATCGACTTGGGGTCGGCGAGGTGCCCGTCGAGCAGCAACCGCGGCGCATCGTGCACGGCCTGCGAGGCCCCGGCGACAACGTCCTTGCCGAAAGCCATGCAAAACGTTCGAAACGAACGGGTCGCATCGTCCCAATCGTAGACCGCTGGCAGGTACGTTTCGTGCTGAGCATCGCGGCGATGCCCGACTCGATTTTTTTTCCACGGGTTGTATTCGACAGCGAGCTCGCTCAGCAGGAAATAATGCGCAGTCATCCCGCGTAGCAAGTGTGACGATCACGGATAGCGGGTCGGCTCCTAAAGTGAGAGCGACGCCGTCCGGCACTCGATAGGTATAGTCGGGAACTTTATTGCCATGCTTGTCTAGGTCCTTCTTGAACTCGAAGTGAGCAGCGACCAATCCGATCCGTTCGAGTTCGTCGAGGCCTCCATAATCATTCTTATGTGCCGCGCACACAATTTTCACGGCTTCCAATATCCGATCTTCGCCGAGGGCGTTGACCATGCTTGCATAATTGCTGAGCGCCTCGTCCCACGTGATGCGCTGCCAGCGCATGCATTGCAGCACGGCGTACAATCGCGGGTCTTCGAAACCCGCCGGCTCGCGATAGGCGGCATCAAATTCGGCCCAGTCGCGCGTTTCGACGTATTTTTGATATTCTGGATCGCTCTGTCGAATGCCCTCGATCACTTGCTCAGGAGTTAGAATGAGGTCTTTAAAGCCAGTAACTTGCATATGGCCATTTCTTAGGACCGCGTTAACCCAATCAGAGTATTCGGTCAACGCGCTGGCTCGAATTCCTTGATCAATCGCCCCGCCGAGGAGATCGGTTTGTTTCATCGTAGCAAGCTGTTGAGAACCCGTCGTCTGCGTGCGCATGCTCATCGATAAAAACATGAGCAAGTAGGCCCAGTCCTTGCCGGCCAACGCGTGGCTGAATTTGTCCCGAGCCACCTTGAACCCCGGCTTATCCGGGTAGGTTGCAAAGAATTGTTCGCGTGCCGCCAAAATGGTTGCCGTCGCTTTGGCTTTTTCATTCGCCAAATTCGCATACTGTGCGAGCAGCCCGCGTCCCGGTGGATGGGTTCCGTCGGCGGCTTCCTGATCGCCGCCGTTGAGAAGGTCGGCATTGAGATCCTCAATCGGCAGCCGACCGCGCTGAGAGCGCCAGCGCAATGTCGCATCAAGCGAGTCGGACTTCGTTGTGACAGGCTCCGTCCCAGTTCCTCCGGGAGACTCACCTTTCATTCCCGCGGCCGCGGTCGTTTCAACGGGTGGGCCACTCGTCGTGGTGGGCTGGGCGGTGGAGGCGGGACCATGACGATTTTGCTCTGTTGCCAATGCGACAGGCTCATCGCTGCCGCGATGGTCGCGCTGCTGCGTCATCTCATGCGATGGGCTGGACGTATGCGTAGCCAGCCACCACGCGGTACCTGACAAGGTCAGCGCAAGCGCGGACATTCCAATTAGCAACCGCCGATCGGATAACAAGCGAAATCGTTGTCGGCCGATTGATGCCGCGAACGGAAGCTTCGTGACCTGTGGAGCGGGCGATTCGACAATGGTTCTAGGTGAGACAGTCGACGCCGGAGAAAAGAGCCCGCAAACGCGCCCAGCAACAATCCATTGCTCCATTCCTTCCCTGCGGACCAGGTCGTCATTCAGCAGGCGACCCGAATCCGCAAGCTGTTTTAATTCCTCGCCGCGAACAGGGCCGTATTCAACCCCGAATTGCTGATAAAACCATTGATTGGATTTCGACATCATTGCCCCCCGCGGCCTAAAACTTGACTCAATTGCAACAACTTTCAAAAGCAAAGTAACCTAAGGACGAGCATACCCGGCTTGCCATCGCAGATTGCGTCGAAAACCTCGCGCCGGTGAGCGGGAACCTCATTCGGCGCTTTGACGCCGAGGCGGACCCGGTCTCCGGAAACTGCGACGACCACGATTGTGATGCAGTCGTTGATGACAATGGATTCGCCCTTCTTTCGGCGGATAACAAACATACCAGGACCTTTATTATATTATTAAAAGGGGACGGGAGTAGGGACGGGAGTGTTTATTTCAGCCGCTAGTATTTATTTCGCCTTCATTTCACCCGATACTCATTTCAGCCTCGCAGTATGATGAGTGCGAACGCCAGGGTCAAACAGCCGAGGATGATTCCAGCCAACGCCGCTCCTCGTCCCCCGATCTGACCGCTACTGATCCGGAACATGGCGACGAATCCGAAGATTACCCCCAGCAGACAGAGCACACCCGATCGAAATGCCAAGCACAGAATCCAGAGGCCGACCGTCACCCCGGTCGTATCACTGAAGGGGCACAGGCTCGCCTTAAGCCCGAAGGCCGTAAGGCCGCCGCATCCCAGGAGGGCGCAGCCGAGGCTGATGAGCGCCCACGATATTCCTGGAGAATAAAACGGGTCAGAACTATTTATTTCAATAAATCGTTCTGACCCGAATGCCATGAAGTTAGCGCGTAACCCTCGGCGATTTCGCGGGTTGTCCATGCTAGCATTGGCCATGCTATCAGCGTGGCGTCTTTGAATGCGCAAGAAAAAAGCTGGGGCCCTGCGAAGAATGGAAGAATGCAATGACAATTCTTCTTTTCTGTCGGGAGACCCAGGCAGTGATTCTTCATAATTTTATCGAAGCGGTGATCACGATCAAGCACGACGTAGCTGAATGTCTCACGGACGCGGCCATCGAGCAAGCTTGTCATGTGGAAGACTATCATTGGCGTCGGCGAGAACTTGGTCCCGCCAAGACGATCCAGGCATTCGTCCTGCAAGTTCTTCATGGAAACACGGCCTGTGCGCATACCGTGCGGTTGGCCGATTTGAATTGTTCGGCCGAAGCTTACTGTCAAGCGCGCGCCGCGTGCCGCTGGAAGTCTATCAGCGGCTCTTGCACGATACGAGTCGGGCGGCGCAGCGGCTGCCGGCTGTCTTGTGGCATGGACATCGCACGTTTTTGGTGGACGGTTCGAGCTTCTCGATGCCCGACACGCCCGAGTTGCAAGCGTACTTTGGCCAGTCGGACGCCCAACAGGCGGGCTGTGGTTTTCCCACGGCGCACTGGTTGACGATGTTCGACGCCCGCAGCGGTCTGCTGGTGCGGCAACTGGCCGCGCCGCTGCGGACGCACGACATGGCCAACGTGGCCACGCTGCACCCGGAACTGCTTGCCGGAGACGTGCTCGCCGGCGACACGGCGTTCGCCTCGTACGCGCATTTGGCCTTGCTTTCCCAGCGAAAACTGCATGGCCTGTTCCGCGCTCATCAGCGGCAATTGATCAGCTTTCGCACAGATCGGCGACTGCTGGGCCTGCGGCCCAAGGGGACGGTGGCCACGCTGGCCACAGGCCGGTTGATCCGCAAACTGGGCAAGTACGACCAACTGATCGAATACCGCAAACCGAAAGAGCGCCGGATTGGTTGAGCGAAGCAGCTTACGCCGCCTTGCCGGAGACGCTCGTGGTTCGCGAGGTGCGTTATCACACGAAATTGCGCGGCGGCCGCACGCGCGTCGTGACGTTGGTGACGACCCTGCTCGACGCCGAGGCGTACCCGGCCGAGGATTTGGCCTCGTTGTATGGCGAACGCTGGAAAATCGAAACCTATCTGTCGCACCTCAAGACCACCATGCGGATGGACGTTTTACGCTGCCAAAGCGTGCCGGGCGTGCTAAAGGAGATGGCGGTCTATGCCATTGCGTACAACCTGGTGAGATTGGTGATGATCCGGGCCGCCAGACGACAGGGAGCGTCCCTCCATTCCATTAGCTTTGTCGATGCCTTGCGTTGGCTGTCGCAAGCTTGCCGAGCGATCGCGCCGCTGAACGTCAGGATCAATCCCGATCGGCCGGGCCGCCAAGAACCGCGCGTCCCGCAAACGACGGCCTAAAGCGTACGACCTGATGAGAAAACCTCGCGCGCAATTACGCCAACAACTTATAGAACAATCAGTTGCAGCTTAACTTCATGGCATTCCGTTCTGACCCGTTTGTCCGTTCACCAGTGAGTTTAACTTCCATAGTCTGATCTCGCCTGCTTTATCTGCTGCTGCCAGCACCTTTCCATCAGGGCTGAATACGACCGAAAAGATAAAACTGCCATTACCGGCAAGCGAGGCGACAACTTTGCGGCTTCCAACGTCAAAGAGCTTGACCGTGCCATCTAGCCCAGCACAAGCAAGGATGTTGTCCTTGGGGCTAAACTGCACCGACAGGATGTCGTTTGAATTCGTGCCCAGCACAGCGAGTTTCTTACAGGTAGCCACGTCCCAGATTCTGATGGCATTGTCCTGCTGACCGCCCGAGGCAAGGATTTTACCGCTGGGGTCGAATGCAAGCGATTGAGTGATGCTTTGGCGATCGCTTGTGCTCCGCAGGAATTTCCCCGTGGCAGCGTCCCAAAGCCTGATAGAGCGATCCTCGTTGCCTGACGCGAGCAACTTTCCCATCCGGACTGTACGCCACACTCAATGTCGCGTTGGCCTCTTCTGGCCCCATTGTAGTGATGGTGATGGTGTTCTTAAGTGTAGATGCGTCCCAGAGCTTGATGTTTGGTTTGCCGCCGATCGACGCGATCGTCTTACCATCCGGAGCGAATGCAACACGAGAGACGCGGCCACCTGCTTCGACGACTGCCGTGGTCCTTTCGGTCTCCACGTCCCAAAGGCGAATCGTGCCGTCGTCGCTGGCTGAAACGAGAATCTTCCCATTAGGTCCGAACGACACCGAATTGATGTGATCGGTGTGTCCTTTTAGACTGCGGACGATGGCTTGTTTTCCGACATCCCAGATTCGGATACTTTTATCCCATCCTGCGGATGTCAGAGTTTTGCCATCGGGACTGAAGGAAATGGAATAGACCGGATCATCACCTGCAACGAACCTGGTCATTAAAGTTGGTTGCGCTGCCGTTCCCGTGCCTATACTCACCACGAGTAAGACGATCGATTCCAACGCCGCACGCAAGTTAGCGCGAGTTTCCGTTTTCACAGGGATTGGGCGGATTAAGGCGGACGGGACGACGCGGGTCTTTTTCAAGCGATTTAAAGGGGACGGGAAAATCATTTACTTGGCCTGAGGACGAACTGATGCGGACGGTAGTCATTTCGACGGCCGAAGGTTGACCGCGGCAAACGATTTTGCATCCGCCGAGGGTGCAGTTGGACCGACCGCGAGTCGCGGTTGGCAGGCTATGGGCTCCG
>CAVRYO010000002.1:0-288089 GCA_963725485.1 Pirellulales bacterium
CGTCAAACCGTGCGCTGACGAGAAACCGATACCGAACCTGCCCGGTTGGCAATCTGCGCCACAATTCGGCCAGCCGGCGGAAGGTCTCGATTTCCCGTTGCGAATAGTAGGGCAAAATCACGATATGTTCGCGATCGCCGCAACGCCTGCCGCGCGCTCCGCGCCAAGGCTGAACCGGAAGACTCGCGCTTTGGCACCGCAATTCGGTATCTGTCCGACAGGTTGAGCCCTTCGCCGCGCCGGCCGGGATACCCGATCGGGGGCAAGTGCCGCATTCGCGCCGGATAGGAACTTAGAATATCGCTGACATCGTTGAGGCACACATGATGCATTTCGGGATGCAGGCAACGCGCCATCATCGACAAGTTGGAGTGCGAGCCGAACAAATAATCCGCCTTCGACAACAACCAGCATTCGACAACGGCATCTGCCGATCCGCCAGGGGGGAAAGCAGCCGCTTCGGTGCAGCGGCTGATCGCCGCTTTGCGAACGCACCGCGTCGTAAGACACGACCCGATCGCCAAAGGCTCGTCGCAAGAGCCCGATATAATGCGATTCGTCCGACGCGGCAAAGATTTTGTACGGCACGCGCAATTGCCGCACCAGTTCGCCGACGGCCTGCAAGACAACCGAATCCGAGAGCCGGTTCGTGATTTCCTCCTGCTTGTCGGTGCCGCGCATATGCACCCCGACGACATAATAGCCACTGAGATGCTCCTCGAAGAACCGCTCCACCTCGTCGACAATCTCTTGCCGAGGGCGGATATAGCGGGCCACGAGTTCGCTTGCCCGCGACAATCCCAATTTCCAGGGGGCGCCGGCGAGCGGAACCATCATCGACGCTCGCAAATAATCGACGTTCACTTCGCTGGCCGGCAGATCGGAAACGGGCTCGAAAAAATATTCCCACCAGTTGGGACCAACGGCCGGATCGAGATAGAGTCCCGAATCGAACTTAACAACCGGCGCGGCCCCACGTATCTCGGCATCGTGCAACATGCCGATGACCGACATGACGTTGGAAAATAATCCATCGTGGCGGGCGATGGCAGCCACATAGTTCGTCTCGCCCGCGGATTTGATGGTGAGCATTGGTGTCACTTTCGATGGATGGCGACCAGAGATTGATCCGATTTATCGGGACAAGTTGCGTCTCGCCGGCCGTCAAGTAGCTCCCTCGCGCGGTCGCCGGACGCGTAACAACGAATCTCGACCCCTACGAAATCTCAGCGAGTGCTGCTTCGGATAGACGTAAAGTATACCCCGCTGGCTACCTTCTGCTTCGCGATTGTATTCGCGATCAAAACCTGAGCTATAAATTCTACCGATCTTATCTTTGACGTATTCCCAGTCTAGCTTCTGACCTTTGTAAGTGTCATAACCGAATGGCATGCCTGGCACATACACGTCGTGAATCATTAACACGGGCTCTGTTCGATGTTGCGAGAATGCTTCTAGCTCATCAAGCAGTGGCCAGTAGTCATTCCAGTGGGCGTCTAGGAACGCGAAGAGGGGCTTTTCCACGTGCGGAAGCAGCCGGTCCAGCACCTCGGGCGAGTTGCCTTGCAACACGACCACGTTGGAGACATTCTGAAACCGTTCACGTGTGCGCTCAAATCGATTGGGGTCACATTCGATCGTGATTGTCGGTCCATCGAATATTTCAGCAAACCAGCGTGTTGTTTCTCCTTCGTAGGTGCCGGTCTCTACGATGGTTCTTATCCCGTACCGCGCAATGATATCAATTGCTTTCCGATCTGCGAAAAAGTCGCCGTTGAACATATAGTAGGCTCTGTTGGAAACTGCGACTTGTTCAATATCAGTGACGTCCTATTTTCTTCGTTGAATAGCTCCGTCGTCCGGTCGTCGCTGACGCTGGAAGCATAGCAACAGCTCCCGACCTCCCGGCCCTTTTGAATTCTCGAATATCAGTAATGTCCCCTTTTCCTCGTCCATCATGGAACGTCATTATCCTCTGCCGGTCCATTGTATCAAATTGGAAGAGCGTGATGTCGCCGCGCTCGTCGATTAACTGCGATAGGCGGCCATTGCAATCGAACATTCTCGCGTTGTAACAACGACTTCCGCAGCTTTGAATTATCGATATCGCTCGCTTCCACATTGGATTGACCAGCCAAATGAAATACGCGTGGTGTCTCCGGCACTCCCAGAACGATCTATCACTGGACGACTACTTGTTCTGCCTCTCTTTTCGTCCTCGGCATCCCTTTCGGCTGAACGTGCCATCTCCGCGGACGGCACGCTCGTATCCATCCACTCCGTATAACAGCCAAAGTTCGTCTTTGGACTTACATCTTATCCGCCGGACTTCAAGGACTGTATCCAAATCAAATTCAAATCGAGTTCGCCAGTGCCGGAACACACGTCTACTCTCAAAAGCCGTTGACCTTGTAAATCTTGGAGTGCCGGACGCATCTTCTCGCGATGTGGAGCCTTGCGATGCAAGTCGGGAGCCTGACCGGGTAATGCGCGAATGCGAGAAATATATCCATAGACTCCACCGGCCTGTCACCGAGACCCGCCGCCTATTCAGATTCCGGCGGATTACCTTCGTTGAGATATCTTTTGCACCGGAGACCGTCGTTGAATTCAATACCGGTTCATGCACTACATGAAGACTTGGCGTGCCGAATTCCATCGACAGATTATCGATCCCATAAGATACGCGCCACGTAATGCTGCCACGAAGTGGCCTGAGAGACCGGTCCATGTCGAATAAGCGGCGCGGATTAAATAACTTCGGATTCTTGGATACAATTAACTTGGGCTCGCGGAGGAAAGTTGTGACGTGTTGACGGGGAGGATGGAACGATGAGAGCCTTGCACCCGTACCCAGCCGAAATCGAGCGGAAAATGAAGGAGTTGTACCACTCGCTGAACGAAAAGGACCGGCGGCGCTACGCGGCGATCGAAGCCGCCAAGCTGGGCTATGGTGGACCGGCTTACGTGTCGCGCCTCCTGGGGTGCGACGAGCAGACGATTCAACGGGGCAACGACGAGCTGGAATCTCCGCCCGATTTGCCACTGGGCAGAGTGCGTAAAAAAGGGGGGACGCAAGTGCTGTCTTGATAGCATGCCGGGGCTGTCGGAAGCATTCACGCAAGTCATCGTGGACTACACGGCGGGCAGCCCGACGCAGGAAGGTGTGTTGTGGACCAACCTGACCCGGACGGAGATTGCCAGCGGCCTGGCGGAGGAAGGATACGGCGTGAGCGTGACCGTGGTCGACGAACTCCTGGAGCAGCACGATCTGCGGCAACGGAAGGCGGAGAAGTCCAAAACGATGGGCTCGACACCCGACCGCGACGCTCAATTCCAGCACATCGCGCGGCTGCGGCAGGAATATCTGGATGCCGGTGACCCGGTGCTTTCGCTCGACACGAAGAAACGGGAAATCCTGGGAGATTTTGCCCGGCCGGGGCGCGTTCGCGCCACGCGCCCGTTGCGGGCCTGGGACCACGATTTTCGCAGTCATGCCACGGGCGTGTTGATCCCGCAGGGAATTTATGACGTCGGCCGCAACGAAGGCTACATCGAACTCGGCACCAGCCGCGACACCACCGACTTCGCCTTTGACGCTCTGTGGTCCTGGTGGTGTCTGCACGGTTGCCGCCATTACCATCGATCCGGACGATTGCTGTTGTTGTGCGACAGCGGTGGTAGCCACAGTTGCCGGCGCTGGCGGTTCAAGGAATTGCTGCAAGACTTTGCCAAGGCGACGCGGCTGGAGGTCCGCGTGGCGCATTACCCGACGCATTGCTCGAAGTACAATCCGATTGAGCACCGTCTGTTTCCCTACGTGACGAAAGCTTGGCAAGGCGTGCTCCTGGATAGCGCGGAGTTGGCCGAACGGTTGGTTGCCCGCGCGACGACAACGACGGGACTGGTCACGCATGCCGGCATTTGCGGGAGGGAATACCCTCTCGGCGTCAAGGCGTCCAAAGACTTTCTCAGCAACATGCCGATCCAATTTGACGAAGTGCTTCCCAAATGGAATTACTTCGCCCGGCCCGAGCCTATGCGCAACTGATCTCGCGATGCAATCAACTCTGCCAAGTTATTTAATCCGCGTCGCTAAATGCCCCAGATGTACTGGGCCATCGGTGTGTCGGTCGAACCGCCACCGCCGAAGGGGTTGCGTTCTTCGATCGAGCGCCAGCCGGAATACAGGCAGTCGGTCGTGCCGTTGGGGATCGTGCCGGAGAGGCCGCCGTTGGAGACGGTCTTTCTGATTCGGCGATTCAGCGCGTCGTAAGAATACTGGCCAATGATGGCATTGTCGCTGACACGGTTGACTTGCAGGAGGCGATTGAGCGCATCCACGTGTAACTGCGTGTGCCATCGTTGGCTAGGTTGCCGTTGGACGCGCCCTGGACGCCATCGTAAGTGAGAGTGATCCGGCTGGCGCCGTTTTGGATTCTTGTGATCTCATTCAGGCCATTGTGCTGGCGGATTTCGGTCTCTTGCGAACCGCCTTCGGGGGTGAATACGGTGCGGCGCCAGTTTCCCAAGCTGTCGAGGTCGTAGGTCCGTCGGGTATCGGTACTCGGCAGCGTGATCGGCGTCGCGACCGAACCACCACCGCTGCCTTCGAAGCCGTCGTTGGAGTCAGCGTTCCACGCTGATACTGCCGCAAACGGCTCAGAGAGTCGTAGCCACCGGTTGGAGCGCCGTATTGGAACGGTTCATAAAGATGGCTCCGCTCTTCGCAGTGTAGGTGCCGTTCGTAAAACTTGTTGCTTGCCAAGTCATATTCGGTCGTGAAGCCGACCACGGATGAGGAGTCATTGTATGCGCCGGTGGCGCCATCGATCCCGCCGGCCAAGTAACGCTTGGTGATCGGCCGGCCCGCGCCGTCGTAGCCCAGGCGATCGCTGAATTGATTGCCCCAAGATGGATTCGTCACGCTCGGTTGCACGGCGCTATTCGTGCGCGCATTGTTCATCCAAGTGCAGATCAGACCGTTGCCGAGCACGACTTCCGCGACCCGCGACGGGCCGAAGAATTGCCAGGCGGCGACGTTGACGCTGTTGGTCACGTCCTGGACCAGCGTGCGGCGGTAGAGCGCATCGTAAGAGTTGGCCAACTGCCGGCCGTTGGGCAATTGCATGCCCGTCGCCGGGTAGGAGACAAAGGCCGTATTCGTGACATTCCGAGTATTCATCAACAGATCTCCGACGCCGCCAACCGCGTCTCTTCATTCCCTTTGCGGCGTCAACATTTGCCGCCCTATTTGGCTCATATCATGATCGCTGGATCATGACACTCGAAGAGTTGGTTGCGTCCGCCAGGACGTACTGCTTCCACCATTGGCAGCAAGCGCGAATCGGGTTGGCATCGCGGTCAGTCGACGCTAATGGGCATCGTTACCTTCCGCCTGTTTGTCTCCGTTGTCTTGACGATCATTCGGCCGGTGCTGCCGAAACGCCACGGCAACAAGGGCGGGATTCCGAAAAGAAACAGATCACCAAATAACCACCACGCCCAATGTTTCGAGGCAGAAGATTTCTCGAAATGTTCCAGCTCGTCCGCAACCCGAGCCACATCGTCCGTTTCCTCAATTTCGTATATACCACGCTTCCTAAAAAAACGCGCAAGCTCTTGCGCCGAATCGATTTTGCGCAGATATATTGATTCACCGTAGGTGAAATACTTTCCTCGAAACCTCGCCGAGAAAGTTCTTTCAGCAGTGCTTCGCCGATTGTCATTTGATTGGTATATATCGACACGGATTCTTGAGGCATTTCAAGTAGGTGTCGTAAAAGATGATCGCTTTGCCAATATTTATCGTACTTGTTGCCTTTAGGCAGAGCTTAAAACACACCCATCCACCAGGACCCGTCAGGCGCACAGCCCAGCGCATGTCGCAAGCGCGACCCCCTGCCAGAATGTTAGCGGGCCGGACGCCTTGAGCGCCGCCACAAAGCAGTCTTCAATGTGCCGCGCCTTCGTCACTCGATTTTGCCGCCATGGCGGCATCCCACCGGCCCACATAATCGCACGGCCTTCCTTGGTCATCGCTGAATTCGCGCACGCGGCTTCACAGCAATGTTCCGCGACTCCTGCGCAATTCCACGCAACGGCCCGCTCTTCGTCATGCCCCCAATGATTGTAGCACTTGCAGTGACAAAGAATCGAGACATTCCCTGACGGGTCGAGATACTTCGTCGGATTGGAATTCGCGAGCCCAAATCGCTCAAGATGCGCAGCGTGCGGACTTCGATCCATGCCGGCAAAGCGACCCAATGCCGCAATGTAGTATCGCTGTTTGTAGTAGTCGAGCAAAGTCTCCGCATCGAACCGTTGTCCTGTGAAGATGAACGGGCAGGTAGGGAAGCTGACCTGGGTATCGCTGTCGGTCCAGGCGATGGCCGCGGGTGGCGTGCCGCTGTTGCGGAAGATCAGCGTATTGCCATAGGCGTCAGTGTCGTAGGCTTCTCGGACTACGCCGGAAGAGTCGGCCAAGCCCGTGGTGCGGTAGAGGAGGTCTTGGAGCGGATAGAGGTCACTGTTGGCCGCGAAGTTGTTCTGATCGATAAGGAGCCGCTGTTGCAGGCACTCGTCAAGGTAAATGCCCCAGATGTACTGAGCCGTCGGCGTGTCGGTCGAACCGCCACCGCCGAAGGGATTGCGTTCTTCGATCGAGCGCCAGCCGGAATACAGGCAGTCGGTCGTGCCGTTGGTAATCGTCCCGGAGAGGCCACCGTTGGAGACTGTCTTACGAATCCGGCGATTCAGTGCGTCGTAGACGTATTGCCCGACGATGGCGCCGTCGCTCACGCGGTGGACCTGTAGCAAGCGGTTGAGCGCGTCCCACTGGTAGGTCCGCGTCCCGTCATTGGCCAGGTTGCCGTTGGAATGGCCGGGCGCGCCATCGTAAGTGAGATTAGTCTGGCTGCCGCCGTTTTGGATTCTTGTGATCTCATTCAAGCCGTTGTGCTGGCGAATCTCGGTCTCGGGCGAACCGCCTTCGGGAGTGAAGGCCGTGCGCCGCCAGTTCCCCAGGCTATCGAGGTCGTAGGTGCGCGATAGGTCAGTATTCGGCAGGGAAATCGGCGTGGTGATCGAACCGCCGCCGTTGTTGCCGAAGCCGCCAGTCGGTGACAAAACGCCGCGCTGGTATTGGCGCAAACGACTCAGAGAGTCGTAGCCACCAGTTGGCGCGCCGTTTTGGAACGGTTCATAAAGATGGCTCCGTTCCTCGCATTGTAGGTGCCGTTCGTAGAGCTTGTTGCTTGCCAAGTCATACTCGGTCGTGAAGCCGACGACGGCGGAGGGATTGTTGTAGGCCCCCGTTGAGCCATTGATCCCGCCGGCCAGGAATCGCTTGGTGATCGGCGGCCGGCACCGTCGTAGCCCAGGCGATCCGACGATTGGTTACCCCAAGCGGGATTGGCAACCGACGGTTGCACGGCGCTGCTCGCGCGGTCGTTGTTCATCCAAGTGCAAATCAAGCCGTTACCAAGCATAACCTCCACAACGCGGCCGGGGCCGAAGAATTGCCAAGCGGCGACGTTGACGCTGTTCGTCACGTCTTCGACAAGTGTGCGGCGGTAGAGCAGGTCGTAGGTGTTTGCCAATTGGCGATTGTTGGGGAACTCGAAGCCGGTGGCCGGCGCGGAGATAAACGCCGAGTTCGTGACATTCCGCGTGTTGCCGGCGTAGACTTGAGACTCTTCGAGCAGCCGGGAGAGCGAATCGTACACCGTGGTCACGTCGGCATTTGTGATGCCGACCGAATCGCGGGCAAGCGTAAGCCGCGACAGGCCGTCGAATTGGAACGACTGGGCGGTGGTGCCGCCGATGCCGGAGGCGGGAGAGATGGCGACCGCCGTTTTGCGGCCCAGCGGGTCGAAGGTATTCGAGAAGACGGAGCCATTCTCGTCGGTGTACGTAACCACGTCGTTGGCCTCGTCGTAGACGTTGGTCCGAAGTGGAACCATCGTGGAACGTCATTACCGTCTGCCGGTCCATTGTATCAAATTGAAAGAGCGTAATATCGCCGCGGTCGTCGATGAGTTGGGTCAAGCGGCCGTTACCGTCCAAGACTCCGGAATTCCCCATATTGCTCGCTTTTTAAAGTGTGTTGTCGAGCGCGATAAAATTGGCATGTGTTCTCAGGATAGGATCCCCACTCAGTCTCCATCAGGGTCGCTTGATCAGTACACCCGAGTTAAAGGCAATCCAAATGGCGGCTCCGATTGTGGCAAATATCGTCGCGGGTTCATATCTACCATTGCGCACTGGTACGGAACACACAGTCCAGCGGCGAAGACAATCACCGCGATCGCATCAGCTACTCCCGCCCGCAAGTTCCCGCGAATCACAATTTTCTCTGACAAGCTTAATATCGCGATGCCGCTTGCGATGACAAAGAGAATATCCCAGAAACATGCTAACCAGCGAACGACGCGGACAATGTCGTGGCTTTTAAAGAGCCACACGTCTGCGGGCGTGCCTGCCGCGCCGATCGCGCGGTCGCGCACCAGATACGTCCACGGCCACCCGTTAGCCAAGTACCCTGGGTCAGACGGATAGACATAGCCGCGTAGATTCAGAACTACTGTTGCGGCAAGCCAGACGACAGCGATAAATCCAAGCAGCAAAACTCTCGGCGATCTTGCCATCATGCACCTTGAGATTCTGACTTGTTTTTCTTTAACGGAACCCCGACGGATATTACTAATAATGCGCAGGCGCGAGGTGATGTCATGGCTAATCGAAAGCGCGGGCGATCACACGCTACCAATATCTAGGCACTCGGTTGCCCAACGTGGAGGATTTATCATTTTTTCGAAGACAATTACGTCCCATGTTCTCAATGACCAACACTGGGTCTTCGTAGACTGACTTGGCATTTGACAGGAAATTGCCGGGAAAGTAATCATGATGCCATCCCGTAAGGCCATGAGCGATCTTCTCATGCCAGAGTACCACCTCCCAAGGCGTGGGGTGATTGTTTACCGCCTGGGAGAAATTCTTCAATGCTAGCTTAACATGCTAGCTAGATTAGATTGCCGTCGGCGCCTTCCATAGTCGCGGCGCCCCCACATTGGTGGAACTGGTACAACGATACCGACAACGCTGACACAGCTTCGCGGCTCAATGTCAAGCGCCAATTTGTCGCAGCGTGATGGGCCGAACGTTCTGCTCGACCAAGAAGAAACAAGGCGGCAGGAACCGTTGCGGAATCGGTTCCTGCCGCCTTTTTCTGACATGCGGCTGAAGAGATGCGAGCCGGGGGCACCGGCTTGCTTTCTAGCCGACCAGCTCTTTGATCGGCTGGCCGCCATCGACGACCTTGATGGGTCGGCCGATGGGGCTCATGTTTTCCTTGGCGGCGTTGATCTTCAGCTTCGCGCAGACGGTCTGATACAGATCGTGCACGTTCACGCCGTGCGCGGTGACTTCGCTGCCCGACTTGTCGGTCTCGCCGATCACCTGGCCGCCGCGGATGCCGCCGCCGGCCACCAGCGCGTTGAAGGCCTTGGGGAAATGATCGCGGCCGCCGCGAGGATTGATCTTCGGCGTGCGGCCGAATTCGCCCATCCACATGATGACGGTCGAATCGAACAGGCCCCGCTGCTTCAAATCGGCGATCAATTGGGCCACCGGCTGGTCGACTTGGCCGGCTAATGTTTTGGTCTTCGCGAAGTTGTCGGCATGCGTGTCCCAACCGTTGAGGTTGAGTTCGATGAACGTCACGCCGGCTTCGACCAGCCGCCGGGCCAGCAAGCAGCCCGAGCCGAACTTTGTCTTGCCGTAAGCCTCGCGCATCGCGTCGGTTTCCTGGCTGAGATCGAACGTTTTCATCTTCGGGCTGAGAATCAGCTTCGCGGCCCGGTCGTATTGCTTCTGATGATTTTCGACTTCATCGCGCGCCGACGATGGCAAAATCCTGCTCCAAGATGATTGAGCAAATCCATCCGGCGCTGATAACGGTCGACGCCGGTGGTGAGCGTCGTGTTGTTGGGCATCTGGCCGGGATTGGGCATCTCGAACGGATCATAGGGCACTCCAAGGAAGCCGCCGGTCGTGGCCGATTGTTGCCCCTGCCGTTGATCCGCACGAACGAGGGGAGATCGCTTTTCGGGTCGCCGATTTCATGCGCCACCGCCGCGCCGAAGCTGGGATATTTGACGCTGGCGCTGGGGATGTAGCCCGTGTGCATGAAGTAGGTGCCGCGCGGATGGCTCCCTTCGCGGCTGGTCATCGAGCGGATGATCGCGATGTCGGCCATTTGCTTCGCCAACTGCGGATAGTTCTCGGCGATTTGAATGCCGGGCACGGCGGTGGAAATCGCCTTGGTCGGGCCGCCATTGGGATGATCGGGCTTGGGACTGAAGGTTTCGAACTGGCTGGGTCCGCCTTGCATCCAAAGCAGGATGCAGGCCATGCCGCGCTTGCGCAGCTCGGTGGCTTGGGCCACCATCAGATCGGTCCAGCTCAGCGTGCCAGCCGCGAGGCCGGCTACCGTGATGCCGCGTAGGAAATCGCGTCGGCCGACGACGTCCGAACGATTCGTTGTCAAACGCAGGCAATGGTGCAATTCGACCGACGGTTGGCTGATGGTTTGCGACATGGCGGAGACCCTCGTGTTTCGAACGAAGCCGATTGGGAGATGTTTCAGGACGGACAAAAAAACAATTTCCGGTTTTTCAACCCCTCACCCTGCCCTCTCCCACAAGGGGCGAGGGTGAAGGCGGGACGACTATTTGCGGTGCAAGAATTCGGTCGAGTTGATCAAGGCCCAGAGCACATCTTCGAACGCTTCCGAGCGATTGTCGGTTTTCTTCACGTGCTGCAGGCAAGTTTTCAATTCATCCGCTTTCGGTTCGCGGGCCAAGCGTGCGCAGATACAACTCTTCGACCACGGCCTGGTTGTCTTTGGTCGATTCCAGCAGCTTGGCCAGCGCTGTGCCATTACGACCGTTGATGCCGCGGGCCAACTGCGGCGAGTTCATCAAGATCAGGGCCTGAGGGATCGAGCCGGCCACATCGTCGCGGCGGATGCTGGGATCGTAGCCGAACACGAAATCGAACCCGGCGCGGGGCGTGCGCGGCTGGTACTTTTTCTTGCCGCCGGCGGCCTTGTCACGCGCGTTGTCCGCATTGCCATCGACGCCCAAGGCCAACATCAGCGAGTCGAACAACTCGTCGGCCCGCAGCCTTTGCGGGCAATTGGCTTCGAACGGGGTCTCGCCCGGCAAATGCCGCGACCGGCTGTCGCGCTGATAAGCGGCCGTGGCCATGATCGTGCGGTAGAGCCATTTCACGTCGTAATCGTGGGCGACGAATTGGCCGGCCAGATAATCGAGCGTGGCCGGAGCATTGCAATCGCGGTCGGGACCGATGTCATCGACCGGCTCGTAAAATCCTTCGCCGACCAGTTCCGACCAAATGCGGTTCACGAAGGCCTTGGCGAACCAGGGGTCTTGCGGCGCGGTGATCCAGCGGGCAATTGCCGCGCGACGCTCGGCGTCGGGCGTACCTTCGGGCAGCTTCTGCCCGGTCAGGAAGAATACCGGCTGCATCAGCGTGCCCTTGGCGGTCGGGTTTTTCAGGTCCGGCATGTAGTGTTCCGCGCTCGGGCGTGGCTTGTTGTTTTTCTTGCGCTCGACCCCGGTCGCGATCGGCGCCATAGACGATAAACGTCTGTTTGCCTTTCGCCGCGCCCTTTTCCGGCCTTGACAGCGACGCGTGGGAAGAAGGCGGCCAGTTCGTGAAACTGCGTTCGCTTCCAACGATCGGTCGGATGGTCGTGGCACTGGGCGCACTGGATTTGCACACCCATGAAAATCCGCGAGACCTCGGCCGTCACATCCACCGCCTGAGCAGATTGGGCGAAGATGATTCCGGTCGAGCCGTTTTCGCGAACGTCGCCGTCGGCGGTGATGAACGAGCGGGCGATCTTGTCCCAGGGCGTGTTCTTGTTGAACTCCTCGGCCAGATATGATTCGATTGCCGGGGCGACCAGCATGGCCCGATCGTCGGCCTTGCGATACATGATCACGTCGCGCCAATAGCGGCCCCAGTTCTCGCCGAAGTCGCTGCTGGTCAACAGGCGGTCGATGGCTTTGACGCGCTTTTCGGGCGAGGGGTCCAGTGCGAACGCGGTGATGTCCTTGGGCGTGGGTGGGTGGCCAACCAAATCCATCGTGGCCCGGCGGAGGAATGTTTCATCGTCGGACAACCGCGTCGGGCCGGCCGAGGCATGCGGCTTCGCGGCGGTCGACGCGGAAGAATCGTCGGTGGGATAGGCGCCGGCCGCCTTGGCCGATTTCTTCGCGGCGGACTTAGTCTCGGCCGCGGCGCCGGACATCTCGCCGACGATGAGTTGGTCGATTTTCGCCGCCGCCTCTGCCGGAGCCGTAGCCGCCCGGGCGGCCTGGCCGTACAGCGGCGCGGCCACCCAAACCACGGACATAAAGAAGAATCCTAATCCGAGGGCTCCGCACGACCGGATCGAATGCCTCATGGCCGCCTACTCCTGAGTTTACAGGGGCGATTCTCCCGCCCGCAAAAAGCTAGGCTTTCGTTCGAGAGTATCTTAAATAACCCCACGCGGCCGGAATAGTTTCGCGGCCCAAGACCCAATACCGGAAGGAATTCTACCATTTTCCAGCCGCCCGTAGGGTGGGCAATGCCCACAACGCAAAGAGACCGTAGGGTGGGCATTGCCCACCAGATTGCAAAATCGGGCGTCGAGAACTAGAAGGAGCAAAGGTGGGCAATGCCCACCCTACGGGATTGCGGCGAAATCGCAGCCGAGGGTAGCCTTTTCGCAACAGTTTATCGGGGAAAAGACCTCCTGGCACAGCGGATTGACGGCTGCAAGTCTCGACCGCAGCGGGACAAACGATCAACCAACAATAATCCGTTCCGCAACCGGTCCGTTCGGCATGTCGGTTGCAAAATCTTGGCGACAACCTGGTTCACGCAACCCTGTAACGAATCGCCATGACTCGTGTCGTCGAGATCAACACGCTGGAAGAATTGGCCGGGCTGCGGCTGTTGTGGAATCTGCTCGTTTCGCAAACCCGCGAGGCGACCTTTTTCCAGACGCTCGATTGGCTCGAATGCTACTGGGCCCACCACGCCGAGCGGCAGCGTCTACGGGTGCTGGTGGTGTATTCCGGCGAGCGGCCGATCGGGATCTTGCCGCTGGCGGTGCTGAGCGAATCGACACGCTTGGGCAAACTGCGAACGCTGACCTATCCGCTGGACGGCTGGGGCACGTTCTTCGGCCCGATCGGCCCCAATCCGACGGCCACGCTGTGCGGCGCCTTGCGGCATGTGCAAGAGTCGCCCCGCGATTGGGATCTGTGCGATCTGCGGTGGGTCGACGTCGAAGGGATTGATGCCGGGCGGACCCTGGCTGCGTTGCATAGCACCGAGCTGTTGGGGACTCGCAAGCCCTGGGCGCAGGCCGCTCAAATCGAGCTGACGGGCGACTGGCACAATTACTGGCACAGTCGCAAGCCCGATTGGCGGCGCGAGGTCGATCGCACCAGGCGCCGTTTGGCCGATCGCGGCGAGGTGAAGTACATCCGTTATCGTCCCGAAGCGCGCAGCCGTGGCGACGATGATCCGCGGTGGGATTTGTATGATGCGTGTGAAGAAATCGCCCGGCGAAGCTGGCAAGGCGCCGCGACCGATGGCACAACGCTTTGCCACGCCTCGGTGCGGGATTATCTCCGCGCTGCCCATCAGACGGCGGCCGCGGCGGGCGGCGTCGATCTGAATTTGCTGCTCATCGGCGATCGGCCCGCGGCATTCGCCTACAACTATCACTACCGCGGCAATGTCTATGGCTTGCGGGCCGGCTACGATCCCAGCGTGGCGGCAAGCGGCAGCGGCACCGCATTGCTGCGACTGATGGCGGAAGATAGTTGCCAGCGCGGCGACTATCGGATCGACTTGGGACCGGATTCACTCGATTACAAGCGTCCTTGGGCGACAAGAATCCAGACGTCGTTCCACTATCCGTATTACGCCCCGGCGCAGCTCAAAGCACAAGCGGTGCGAGCGAAACGCTGGCTGACGGGAAGCAGGTTTTGACGAAAGGCTTGAGGCTCGAGGCTACAGGCTTGAGGTACGAAGAGAGGAAGAGCGCAATCAACGCAGGCTATAAGCTCTCGGCCTTCAGCCTTAAGCCTTCAGCCTTAAGCCTTCAGCCCTAAACCCTGAGCCTCTTCCTCATCGCTCTTCGATAATCGTTGTGCCCGAGCCGCGGCGGCTGCGACCGTAATACGGGCCGTTGCCGTAACGACCGCCACGGCCTTCGCCGGCTTCGGTAAAGAAGTAGCCGCCGAGCATCCGGTGGAACAACATCAGCACGGCGGCGCCGCTCGAAGCGCACACGAAACCCAGCGGGCTGATCGGCGTGATATGCTGGCCGTTGGAAAAATAGCTGAGCACGCCGAGGCCGATGCACGTGCCGCCGATGCCCACCAGCAGCGTGGCGACGGCGCCGCCCGGATTCCGCCCCGGCATGATCATTCGGGCGAGCAAGCCGGCACAGGTGCCGAAGCCGATCCAGCAGAGCATCGTATGGGCCCACACGCTGGCCGCTTGAGTGAATGAGGCGTCGGGCATGATAAGCTCCGAAATATGGCGTTAAAAGTCTGAATGTCGCGTGACAATCCGCACGAAACATCGAGATGGTTTGATTTGCGGGGGAAAAATTCCCTTCGCAAGCCGACGTCCGAGTCGTGCTCCACAACCGTCGAGCGAACCCGAACGGCGCGAAGCCAGTCTCGAACGTCAGCGCGAAGGGCGCCGTCCCCCCCAAAATGTCGCGCCAGACTTTCGCTTCAGTTCAACGATTGATCTTGAGGCGAACGTCCGCGGACACTCGGCAAAAATTGTTGGCGACGATTACGGGTGTCCTTGCTGCGCCTGTTGGGCCTGCTGCTGGGCGGCTTGTTCGCTATACAGCTTCATCTGGGCCGCTTCGGCCGACAGTTTGAATTCCGGCCCGGGCGGGAAGTATTGGATGTCGTCCTTGAGGTAGTAGGCGCTCGGCAAGACCTGTCCGCCGGTGCTGACCTGACACCCTGTCGAGCCGGCGACTGCTAGCAATCCCAGGCCGCACAGCAATCCCCGCAACCCGGGCCGCGTGACAAACGCTTTCATCGCCGACCTCCGTGTGCAAAGGCGGGACCGGCAGGCGAGCACTCGACTCGGCCCGCGTTACAACCCGCATAATCGCTACATCCAGTAGCCTCGTTATCGTCTGCCAGCGGTGCCGGACTTTGGCTTTGTTTTTGAGAACACCCCCGGCGCAACAAAAGCCGGCTGATTCGCTCAAGGCTGGCAAAGTAGGTATGATGGAGTCGGGGCCAGTGGGTAGTTTTGCGCTCCGCGCTCGCCGAAGACACCGCCGATCCAAACGGGGCGGAACAGGAGGCTGAGAAACGATGACAAACCCATGCAATCGTCTTGCCAGAAGGGCCGGATTCAAGGGCCTCTGGGCAATCGGTTTCGTTCTGCTCTTGCGCCCGCTTTATTGGCCGCCGGGCCCGCGCCGGCGCCGGTGGTCATCGGCTCTTCCACGGGCCCAATCATCGCCGGACCAGGATTAGGCACGCCGCTGGCTGGGCGTGCGGTTCCGACGCAGAACTATTACAGCCATTTCAGCCTGTTGTACGAGGGCGATTACCGCGACGCCCTGGAAGGCTTTCGCAACGATTTGAGTTCCGCGGTCAAGACGTCGCAAAGCCGCTGGATCGATTCGATCTGCTATTACACGATGGTCGGCGAATCGTACTATCACCTCGGTCAACTCAAAGAGGCCTTGGAAAATTACAACGCCGCCTGTCATCTCTATCTGGCGTTTGCCGATTGGTCGGTGCAGGTCCAATTTCCCACGACGATCCAATCCGCGCCGAATTTTCCCAACATCCCTTGGGGCCAGACCGCGCGGAACATGAAGCTGGCCCGGCTGCCCTCGACCATGCTGATGGCCCAGGGCAATCTGTACATCGACCAACAACTTACGCAAGGCGGGGTCATTTCGCCGCCCCAATTGTTCCCTGTCGGCGTGGTCGAGATCCATCGTTGCACGGCGCTGGCGCTGCGGCGGCGGGCCGAACTGATGGGGCCCGTCTGCCCGCATGATCGACTGACCGAGCAATTGAAGACCACGTTCGCGCGTCATCCGGGACCGCACAATTCGTTGACCGACGCGATGGTCGACGCCGAACTGGGCATGGCTTGCGTCGGCACGGGCGAAACAGGCCAGGCCATCGCGCTGCTGAAGCGATCGCTGTCTTTTGCCGGCGAATACGATCATCCGCTGACGGCAATGTGTCTGTTGGAGTTGGGCCATCTCTACCTGGATTCCGGAGATTACTCGAGCGCCAGCAACGCCTTCGAAGAAGCCAGTTATTCGGCGGTCGCGTATGGCGATGGCACCACGCTCGAAGAAGCGTTCCGCTACGGCGAGCAGGCCCACCTGATGGCCTCGCGGAAGGGGCTGTTCGCGCCGTTGCTGAAAGCAATTCCCTGGGCGAAAACGCACGGCCGCGAGCTGTATGCATCGCTGTTGCTCTCGTACGCCGAGAACAACGCACTCATTGGACAGCGCGCGGCGGCGGCCAACGGGCTCACCGAAGCCAAAGCCGCGATCGGCCGCCGCGACATGGGCCTGCGTGAAATCGGTTCGCGATTGAACTATCTCACGGCGTTGCTGCTGTATCAAAAAGGAAACGTGCCCCAGGGCGACGAGGCGTTGAACGCGTCGTTGAATTATCAAAAGACTGGCTCGAAGTGGCTGTTTCAAATTGCCTTGGCCGATTACTTCGTCGCCGGCCAATCGGGCCCGCACCTGGGAGCGCATCGCGCATTGTCTTTATACGACATCGTGCTCCGCGACCCGAACAGTGCCGACTGGGCGGGCAATCCGTTGGAATCGCTCGCGGTTTTGTCGACTCCCCATCCCCTGGTCTACGAACATTGGTTCGAAGCGACGTTGCAAAGCGGCGTCGAGTTGAGTTTGGAAGTTGCCGATCGCGCTCGGCGGCATCGCTTTCTGAGCACGTTGCACTTGGGGGGCCGGCTGTTGGCGCTGCGTTGGATTTTGGAAGCGCCCGACGATGCGCTCGATCCGCATACGCTGTTGCAACGGCAGGACCTGTTCGCGCGCTATCCAAAATATGGCGACTACGCCAAGCAAGTGCGGCAACTGCACGACGATCTGGGCGCCGCTCCTTTAGTGGCCGATGGAAAGGACGCGCAGCGCAAACAGGCGGACAAGTTGGCCGAAATCGCCCGGATCAGCGGCCTGCAAGAGCAGATCCTGCGCGAAATGGCCGTGCGGCGCGAGGCGTCGGATTTGATCTTTCCTCCAATTCGCAAGACCAAGGACGTGCAAGCCACGCTCCCCAGCCGCAGCCTGATGCTGATTTTCTTTTCGACCAGATATAACACCTACGCCTGCCTCATGTCGAAGGAGCGTTACAAGCTGTGGAAGATCGATTCGCCCCCGACGCTCGAAAAACGCGTGGTCGCCATGCTGCGCGGCCTGGGAAATTTCGACGCCAATCGCGAAGTGGCCCAATCGCAATTGATGGATGAAGCCTGGCGGCACTCGGCCCGCGATGCGACCGAAAGTCTGTTGGCCGGTTCGGGCGTGAATTTGTATCAGAATATCGACGAGTTGATCATCGTTCCTGATGGCTTGATGTGGTATCTGCCGTTCGAAGCTTTGCAAGTGGGGGCGAAGCCGCAGGAGAAGAACCCGAAAGATCTGGTGACTCTGATCTCCCGGAGCCGGATTCGCTACGTCCCGACGATGAGCCTGGCTGCGCCCGACACCCGGCAGCGCAAGCCGCTGGCCGAAGTGGGCGTGGTGCTTGGCAAGCTGCACCTGCACGACGATCCCGCGGGCGTTCAAGCCGTGTTCGACCGGTTGCACAAAGCGCTGCCGCACTCGGTGGCGATCACGGGACCCTTGCCGGCCGCCTCGCCGTTATATGGTTCGCTGTTCGACGGGCTGGTGGTGTTCGATGATCTGGCGGCCAGCGAGAAAGGCTTCTACGACTGGTCGCCGATGCCGTTGGACAAGACCCGCGGCATCGGCACGTTGAATCAGTGGTTTTCGTTGCCCTGGAAAAGTCCCACGGAAATCATTCTCCCCGGCTTTCATACGCCCGCCGAAAACGCGCTGCGGCAAGGCTCGGCCGGCGCGGTCGGAAGCGAGATGTTCCTGTCGGTATGTGGGCTGATGTCGACCGGCGCGCGCACGGTGCTGATTAGCCGCTGGCGAACCGGCGGACAGACTAGCTACGAGTTGATGCGGCAATTCGTCCAGGAGTTGCCCTACTCCACTGCCGACGACGCCTGGCAACGCAGCGTGCAAACGCAGATTGACACGCCGCTGGACCTCACGCGCGAGCCGCGCATCAAGCGCGCAAACACCAGCGATCAGCCGACGGCCAAGTATCCGTTTTTCTGGGCCGGCTACATGCTGGTCGATACCGGCTGGTCTCCGGCGGGCGCGGAAACCGCTCCGCCGCCGGTGATCAAACTCAAGCCAGGCGCTGCCGGTTTGCTCGGGCCCGCTCCCGCCGCAAATTTGCCGGGCGTGGCGCCGCCGGCGGCGCGCCGAAGGGCGCCGGCCCGCAGGCCGCTGTTCCTCTGGGCGGCGCGCCGGGCAACAAGCTGCTTCTCAAGCCGGCCGGAGCAAACAACTAGCGTGGGCCGGCGAACAGCGCAACGTGTCAATTACGAGTGAGGACTTGAGGGGCGTGAGGAATTGAGGAATTGAGGACGCGCAAGCGTCATGCCTCCGTGTCTTTCGTCCCTCACGCCCCTCATGTCCTCACGCCCCTCGAGTCCTCGCGCCCGGATGCCATGATCGTCACCCTCGATGGCCCGGCCGGCGCCGGCAAGAGCTCTGTCGCCAAAGCGCTGGCCCGGCGATTGGGGTTTCGCTTTCTCGATACCGGGGCAATGTATCGTGCGGTGGCCCTGGCCGCTGTCGAGCGCAGCCTGAGTTGGGACGATCCGCAGCGGCTCGTCGAACTCACCCGCGGATTGCATGTGGAACTGCGCGGTTCGCGCGTGCTGCTCGACGGCGCCGATGTGAGCGACGCGATTCGCACTTCGGCAATCACGGCCGTTACGCATTATGCGGCGAACAATCCCGGCGTGCGTGCGATTCTCGTCCAGTGGCAGCGTCAGGCCGCCGGCGCCGACGACATCGTGGCCGAGGGCCGCGATCAGGGGACGGTCGTGTTTCCCCAGGCCGCATGCAAAATCTTTCTCACGGCCAGCCCCGAGGAGCGCGCCCGCCGCCGGCAGCGCGATCTGGCGGCCCGGGGCGAAACGATGTCGTTCGAGGATATCCTGGCGCATCAAAACCAACGCGACGAGCGCGACGCCGCGCGACGCGTCGGCCCGTTGGTTCCCGCCGCCGACGCGGTGATCGTATCGACCGACGGACTGGCGTTGGACGCGGTCATCAATCAACTTGAAGCGTTGGTCCGCCAGCGCATGCCGCAGGAAATCGCCGAGCGGCATTCCGACGGCCGCTAACGACTTCGGCTTGCAACCGCCACCGGTCTTTGGTCCCCACCTGATCTGCCGTCAACCGCATCTCCAAACCGCATGGCCCAGCGATCTCTTTCCAAGCGGCTCTGGTACGACTGGCTGCAGATCTGTTGCCGGCTTACGGCGGTGTTGGTGTTTCGCATCCGCTGCCGGGGCCGGGAGCATGTGCCTGCCACGGGCGGAGCCCTGGTGTTGTCGAACCATCAGAGTCATCTCGACCCGGTGCTGGCCGGTCTGGCCTGCGATCGCAGGCTCAACTACCTGGCCCGCGCCACGCTGTTTGGCTTCGCGCCGTTTCGCTGGCTGATCGATTCACTCGATGCGATTCCTTTGGATCGCGAAGGGCTCGGCTTGGGCGGAATCAAGGAAACGCTCAAGCGGCTGAAGCGCGAAGAATTGGTACTGATGTTCCCGGAAGGAACCCGTACCAAAGACGGCGAAGTCGGGCGGCTCAAGCCCGGCTTTTGCGCGCTCGCGCCGGGCGGCGGTGCCGCTGGTTCCCGTGGCGATCGATGGTGCATTCGATGCGTGGCCGCGCTCGCAGCCGCTGCCGCTGCCCGCGGTGATCCACATCCAATTCGGCGAACCGTTATTGCCGGTCGACATTGCTCCACTCGACGACGACCAATTATTGGCCGAAGTCGACCGCCGCATCCGTGCCTGCCACGCGCTGGCGCGGCATTATCGCGAACGGGCGATTCTCGGCGCCGAATGATGGCGCCTGCGCAACGGATTTGAAGCGGGTTATCCGCGAATCTTCTGGCTTGTTATTCCAACTCGCCGCCGCCGATTGGTTGTGGCTGAGACATCGAGTTGGCGACCAGGTACCGCATCAGCCCAGCGGCCTTGGTCACGATATTCAGACCGCAGCCATCGCCAATTCCCATCGAGCAGCCGTTATCGGTCATCCACGAACCGAGTTTGTCGAGCTTTTCTTGATCGAGTCGATTCGGTCCAACGAGCCAAGCTGAATCGGGCTTGGGCTCGATCCTGTCGTGTGGGAAAAACCAGACTTCATCGAACCCGAAGAAGATCTGATTTTCGCCGTCGGCGTCGAGCAGCGCGGCAGCCGGCACCAGAATCCCGTGGTTGAGACGTTTCGCGACCTTCGTTATCGGTTTGAGCACGGGCTCGTTTCGAGGAGAAAACTCGGTTCCAAATTGCTGTCGAGCGCCGTAACCAACGCATAGTGCATGCTGCTTGGCACCCTTGGGAAATTTCCGAGAAAATCGCGAAGCGAATTGTCGAACCGGCCAGCGACATATTTCTTAAAGGAAACGGCGTTGCGGTAATCACGTTTCATGTTTGCTCTCCGCTTTGGCGCACGTTCTCCTTGCCTGCCCCATTTGAAGCTTGCTGCTCGAGCGAAGGGTTCGATTTCAATTCTAGTCGACGCGCTGCTGAGAATCCCTGGCAACCGCGTCTCTCACATCGCGCTTTTCAAAGACAAGAGGGGTGATGAATGGGTTCAATTCCGAAGAAAGTCTCCGAGAGGCTTGCCGAGGGCATCAAGAGACTCCAACCAATTGTGGAGGAGCGAAGATCCGCCGACGTTGGTGAAGCCGATACAGTAACGCTCGTAACCGAGATTCTCGCGGACGTTTTCGGATACGACAAGTTCAAGGAAATCACGTCCGAGTTTGCGATCAAGACGACCTACTGCGACCTCGCGACGAAATTCGACGACAAGATACAGATGCTGATTGAGGTAAAAGCAATCGGACACCCGCTTAAAGACTCGCACGTCCGGCAAGCGGTCGACTATGCGGCGAATGAAGGTGTTAAATGGGTCGCCCTGACGAACGGTCACGAATGGCGTGTCTATTCGGTGAAATGCGCCGGCCAGATCGTGCAAGAACTAATCGTTGGGTTTGATTTCTTGGCGCTGGACAGAAAGTCGGATGACCACCTGGCGTTGCTTTATTTGCTCTGCAAGGAGGGTTGGTCGAAGTCCGTCATTGACGATTACGAAGCACAAAGGCAGGCACTGAACCGTTTCGTTGTTGCCTCGATCATTCTTTCGGAGAAAATATTGCTCTTAATAAAGACGGAAGTGCGAAGGGTTTCGCCCGACGTGCATTTTGACGTTGAACAGATTAAGACTGTCGTTGAAAGCGAGGTTCTCAAACGAGAACTGCTCGAAGGCGAGAAAGCCGAAGCGGCCCAGAAGCTCGTGGCAAGGGCGGCCAAGGTAACGCTACGAGAGGTGAAATCGGCTGCCAGCAGCGCGGCGTCATGAGCCGAACGCCTCTATCATAGTCGCCGCAGACATCGCATCACTTTACCAATAGCCGCACCAGCCAGATGATGATGTTCAGCGCCACGCTCAGCAGGATGCAGGTCGTTAGCGGGAAGTCGAAGCGGAAGTTTGGCCGGTCGATGACGATGTCGCCGGGCAGTTTTCCCAGCCAGGGAATGCTGGGGGCGAAAAGCCAGGCCAGCCCAACTAAGGCGATGAATATGCCGAAAATGATCAATGACCATGCCGAATGCTGCATGTCGAGGATCCTCGCGTAGTCCCGGCATCGAACGTTCTTGCTGTTGCTGCAGCCCTCTGGCCCAGTCGGGACGACGGCTTGGCGTAATTCGCAGTTTGTGCACCTTTCTGGCCTCAAAACCGTTTTAACTCGCATAATTAACGCCGCGGCGGTTTGCTTGTCGATCTGTATTGTTGACATTGATAAGCAACATTCGTAGGATTCGGGCTGCTTCTCCTCACCGTTGACGGAAAACGGGCGGGAAATCGGCTCCGCCTACCTATCCTGTCCGTGGCCGCGATGTCCCACCTTAGCCCCATTTCCGTTAGCCAGTCGATCAACTCCGACACGGTCAAAACTGCGGTCAGCAGCACCAACGGGGCCGCGCCAAACCCAGTAGCGGCTCCCGCGCCCGAGTTGCTTGAACGGCTCCGCGAGGAAAGCGCCCGCTTGGAGTCGGCCACGCCTGAAGAAATCGTCCGCTGGGCGGTCGCCACTTATTTCCCCAAACTGACAATGGCCACGGCGTTCGGCCCCGAAGGCTGCGTCATCATCTACTTCCTGTCGCGGATCGAGCCTCGGGCGCACGTGTTCAATCTCGATACGGGCTACCAGTTTAAGGAAACGCTGGCCCTGCGGGACGAAATCGCCCGGCGCGTATAAAATCGAAGTCGAAATGAAGCAGCCCGACACGACCGTCGAGCAATACGAAACGCTGCACGGCGGTCCGCTCTACAAGACCAAGCCCGACCAGTGCTGCTTCGATCGCAAGGTGACGGTTTTGCGACAGGCCGCGGTCGGGTTCGACGCCTGGATGAGCGGAATCCGCCGCGATCAGAGTTCCGATCGGGCCGCGGCACCCATCGTCGGTTGGGACAAGAAGTTCGGGCTGGTCAAAATCAGCCCCTTGGCCAACTGGACCAAAAAAGACGTCTGGAAGCTGATCAGCCAGGAGAACATTCCTTACAACCCGTTGCACGACCAGGGCTATACGAGCATCGGTTGCTGGCCCTGCACCCGCGCGATCCTGTTCGGCGAGGACGAACGGGCCGGCCGATGGAGTGGCACCGCCAAGACCGAGTGCGGCTTGCACACCGCCGAATAACCGCGACCGATTATTCCTGATAAAGGCGCTCCGCGGATCTCGCTTGTCGAAATCTCCGCTGCCATGAAGCTCTCGGCGAAGACCGAATATGCCTGTATCGCGATGCTCGAATTGGCTCGCCGGTTCGACAAAGGCCAGCCCGTGCGCATCCGCGAGATCGCCGACGAGCACGGCATACCCTCGCGGTTTTTGGTGCAAATCCTGCTGCAACTCAAAGGGGCAGGATATGTCGCCAGCACGCGCGGGGCGGCGGGGGGCTACATGCTGGTCAAATCGCCCGAGCGGATCTCGCTGGGCGAGGTGATGAACGTGATCGAGGGTCAGGAAAATAGCCAGCTCGCGGCGACGACCAAATCGCCGACTGCCAGGGTTCTCTCACGGGCCTGGCACGAGATCACGCTCCGCCAGCAAGAATTGCTGCAATCGATTTCCTTCGCCGAGTTGGTCGAACGAACCAAGCAGCCGGCCGAAGTGATGTATCACATTTGATTTGCAGCGTTTGCAGCACTGCCAAAGCGCGCACACAAGCCAACGGATTCGCAAAAGTTGGTTTTTCCTGCCGTATGCTCTCCACGACAAAAGACCATAAACGGCCGAAACGGATGGCAATCTCCTGATGGGTAAAGATGTGAATCGCCCAAACATCCCAACTATCGCAGCAATCCAAAAGTCAGATTTAGGCTTGCTAGTTTCATTCGGCCAAGGTGAAATGACGCGGCCAGCGCACGGCCAACTGACCGTTGCCACCTAATCCGTCCCGTCATTCTATTGCAGAGCAGCGGAAGCGTTTGAATTCTGCCCAATTGCTGGAAGTGGTCCCGGGATAAGATTTTTCCCGACCGGCCTGCCGCGACTCTTTCAGCGAGCTTTTTTGCAAGGGATTGCGATCAACTTTGGGGCTTTGAGTCTCGGCTTGGCGGCTCAGCCGGGTCGACTTCCGATCTGGCTTAACGATTTTTGAGAACCGATGCACTTACTATCCGCGCTCTCCTGGGAAACGATTTCGCTCCTCGTGGCAAGTTCGGTGATCGCACTGGGTGCGATTTATCTGGCAGGTTCGACGGCGATCGGGCCCGAACCGGCCGCGAGCGAAGACAGCGATGAAGCGGTCGTGCTGCGGAAGCCAGGCAAGGGCTTGCTCCAGCGGTTGAGCCAAGAATCGCAAGTTGAAACGTCATCGGAGTCCGCGGCCGAAGACTTGTCGCCGCGCGAGTACGCGTTTCGTGGACGGCATTTGTTGGCCAGCTATACCGGCTGTTCGGAGTCCGCCCTGCGCGATTTCGCGGGTTTGACCGCGGCGCTGCACGAAGCCGTGGCTGCATCAGGCGCGACATTGCTCGACTCGGTGCAACACATTTTCCCGCCGCACGGCATGACGGCCGTGGTGTTGCTGTCGGAAAGCCACGCCAGTATCCACACCTATCCGGAACATCGATCCTGCTTTGTGGATATCTTCACGTGCGGGACGACCTGTCAGGTCGAAGCGTTCGACGCCACGTTGCGGAACTTTCTCAAGCCCGAGCGCGCCGAGCGACGCATCATCGATCGGCACGACGACATGCTTGATGAGGAATCGGCCCGCGCCGCGGCATGATTCAACGAGGCATTCGGCACCCGGCCAGTCGCGCGCTCATCCGTAAATCAGCGTCCATCTTGCTGGTTTCGCGGGCACTGGGGACTGGAACGATTCCCAGGGCCGCATTATCTTCAGGCTTTCCATTCCCGTGGCGAAACGGGCAGTCGCCGCTTCCGGCTCCGGTTTTTGGCCGAAAGAAATGACTCAATGGCTGACGCGAATTTGCCGCCGCCCGTGACGCGGCCTTACCCATTGCCGCCGCTCCCTCCCGATTGTTACTACGTCGAGCCGATCGACCCGGCGACCGTCGGCGACGGTGCCTTGGTATTCATCGAGGACACGGACCCATTCGATCAATACACCTATCGCCTGTCGTCGGTCATCTATAGCGGCCGGACGGCGTTCCAGAATGTGCTGATTGCCGACACGCTCAATTATGGTCGCGTTTTGATGCTCGACGGCGCAATCCAAAGCGCCGAGCACGACGAGGCAATTTACCACGAGTTGCTGGTCCAACCGGCGATGCTCCGGCATCCCGACCCGCGCAGCGTGCTCGTCATCGGCGGTGGCGAAGGCGCCACGCTCCGCGAAGTGTTGGTCCATCGGTCGGTCAAATCGGTGACGATGGTCGATCTCGACCGGGAGCTGGTGGAGCTCTGCCGCGAGCATTTGCAATCCTGGCACTTAGGCGCCTTCGACGATCCCCGGGTCCGGCTGGTGTTCGACGATGGCCGGCGGTTCGTGGCCGAAAGCGAAGATCGCTACGACGTGGTGATCATCGACGTGGTCGACATGCTCGACAACGGCCCAGCGCAGGCGCTCTACACGCGACAGTTTTATGAATTGCTGCGCGGCCGGTTGCGGCCCGGCGGAATCGTGGTCGTGCAAGGGCTCGAGTTTTCATTCCTGGATGAAAAGGCGCACCCGGCGCTGGCGCGCACGCTGAGGACCGTGTTTCCGGAGGTGCATAGCTACCGGGTCCACGTGCCGTCATTCCTCTCGTGCTGGGGATATTTGCTCGCCAGCGATTGGTTCGTCCCCACGCAATGGTCTGCCGAAGAGATTGATCGAGCAATCGAGCATAAGCTTGGGGGCCAATGGCTCGACCATCTGACGGGCGAATTCCTCCGCAGTTGCTTCTGTTTCTGCAAGGAAACGCAATTCATGCTGTCATTGCCGGGCCCCATCTTGGAAGATGGCGTCACGTTCGTGCCGCCGCCGGACATCGAAGACATCGAGCCGGCCACGGTCCAATTCCCGATCCAGCCTGGCGAATGAACGTAATTCCCCACCCTCACCCCTGCCCTCTCCCGTCGAGGGAGAGGGAGAAGTCGGGCGACTCAACCACGCAGTGAAACGCCAACTCGATGAATGATCCGCCTGTCCCTTCCGGCAGCGACACCGCTCGAGTCCAAATCGTTCGCTTCGTCGCCGAGTTGCCGACCCGCGCCGCGGCAACGGAAACGTTTTCGCACCCGGCGCGGCGGTATGCCGTGGTTGAATCGACGACGCTCGAAGCATTATGGCAGAAGCCCCGCGCGGCCGAGCCGCCGGTCGACATGCTTCGCTTGCTGTTGATTCCTTCAGGCGCGGCGAGCCCTTTCGAATTCCAGCGGCAGGCTGAAGCCTGGATTCGTGAAACCGGTGTGGCAATCGGAGAGCCGGTCGTCGACCTGCAATTGCGGAGCGAACGGATTATGTGGCGCCCGGGCAATGCGGTTGTCATCGGTGGCGTCGAGCGGTTTGACGAGATTCTGCCGGGACTCATTCAATTCGCGTTTTACGAAGGCGAACTGCGGAAGTTGGAACGCGAGTTGGAGGCCGATTGGCTGACCGCCGAAGCCGATATTCCCCTCACGCACAGCGTCGACCGCAACGCGCTATTGCGGCGCGAGCATGTCGATACCATGACTCGGCAAGCTACGCTGCGCCGGATGCGGTTCGCGCGCTTGGCGCCTTGTCTCCAAAAGCCATCGCCGGCGCTGGCGGGCTCGGCGCGACGGCTGGCCGGTGAACTGGCGGTGCAGGCCGAAGTGGTCGAACGGCTGGGACACGTCGACGATCGGTTGGAAGTCTTCGAGGATCTTTACGAATTGGCCAACGATCGGCTTAGCGAGTTTTCTTATTTCGCACGCGAGTTCCGCTTGGAATTGTGGATCGTGCTGTTGCTGCTGGCGGAGCTAATCGTGATGATCGCCGATCTGTGGGTGTCGTATCGATCGATGGGCCGCTGAAGCGGGTGGTGTGCCACTGGCTCTGCCAGTGCTTTTTGGAATTCTTGTCGTGATCGGTCAGCAACGAAGAACACTGGCAAAGCCACCGAAGAACACCGGCAAAGCCAGTGGCACCCTAAATTCAAGCTGTGACAATGCACTAATCGGTCAGGCTTTGTAGCCCAGCCAGTTCGCACAGATTCGCGTTCGTCACCGGTTGCGGACAACTCCAGACCAGAAAGAACAGCGCTTCGCGGCACCAGCGTCCGGCCGGATGCCCGACGACATAGCCGGTCCCCTTGGCGGCAGCCAACGCGGACTGTGCCGCCCGCAGCGCCAGGCTGTTGGCCCGAGCCCGCAACGATTCATGGGTGCAGACTTCGCGACCCTCGGCCAGCGCCAGTAGATCGGCCTGCAATGCTTCTTGTTCGTTCCGCAGACCCGCCAGCGGCTTCAGCAGGTCGCCGCGCCGCTCGGCTTCTTTCGCCATGAAGGCAATCGGGGCCGAGGCATGACCGATCGCCAGCGCCGAGGTTTGTAGTCCGCCGGTGCGAGCTCCCGTGCTCCCCTGCATCACGTTTTCCACTGGTCCGGCCAGCACCAGCTCGCGCGCCAGCCGGACCCGTTCGCAGCGCACCGGCCCCGTGCAGCTTCCGGATAGCCCGACTAGTTCCAGCGGCGCGGGAACCACGACGCCCGGCGTATCGGGCGGCAGCAGCGCGAGAATCTGCCGGCCGTCGGCCAGCGTGGCGCCGACGACGATCGCTTGCGCACTGATCGCCCCAGTGACCCAGGGGCTGAAGCCATCCAGCACGAAGCCTTCCGCCGTTTCTTCGGCCGAAAGCACCGGCTTCGCTAAATGCCGGCGGCTCGTCGTGAGATGGGAAATCCCGACGGTCGCAAAGCACGACCCGTCCAACAACCGCGGCAGCCATGCGCGACCCACCATTTCATTTCCGGAATCGACGATTCGCCGGCAGGCCGAAGTGAACTGCGTGAGAATGAACGTCGTCGTCAGACAAGCAGCGCTGAGCCGCAAATAGCCGCGTAGCAAGTCGGCGTCGCTCCAAGCCAACCCTCCCAGCGCCGCGCCGGCGAAATCTCGCGGCATGAACCAGCGATAGACGCCGGCTTCGGCGCACAACCGCAGCGACTCCGCGGGCCAGCCGCCCGGACCATCCGTGGCCGCGGCCCGCTCGGCGAGCGCCCGGCAAAGCTCATCGAGCCGGGAATCATCCGGCGAATCGATCGGCGAGCCGGGTTGGTTTGAAGGTGTCACGAGAATACGCCGCTGGGGCCACAGTCGCATAAGCCGAGCGTCGCTCCGGTTACACGCTGAAAGTAAGCTGTCATGCAACTCAAGTCAAACGACGGTCCGGCGCGAGATGGGGGTCGTCAGCTTTGGCCGAAGCCGGTATAATCGCGGGCCGAAGTGGCGTGAGAAAGGAATCGTTGTGCGCCGAAGTTCATCAGGCGTAGTCGTCGGCCATATAGGAATCGCATGAGCCAAGCCGAAGTCATCCCATCCATGCCGGGCGAGAAATTAGCGCTGTCGGAAATGTCGCCGCAGACGCTGTACGACAAATGCGTCACGGTGGCTCGCAACCTTTGGTGGACCTGGCGTCCGGAAGTCGTCAACCTGTTCCGCGATTTGGACCCGATCCGCTGGCGGCAACTGGACCACAACCCGATCGCGTTGCTGGCGGAATTCACGCCCGAGCGGCTGGAAATGCGGGCCGCCGAACTCGTTCTCTATAGCCGCATCAATCACGCGCACCGCCGGTTGAAGGAATATCTCGGGCTGCGGCAGACCTGGAGCACGACGCATGCGGCGGTGTTGGGCTCAAAGCCGGTCGCTTATTTTTCCGCCGAGTTCGGCTTGCACGAATCGGTGCCGATCTATTCAGGTGGCTTGGGCGTTTTGTCGGGCGACCATATTAAGAGCGCGAGCGGGCTGGGAATTCCGCTCGTGGCGATCGGCCTGTTTTATGATCAGGGCTATTTCAAGCAGCATCTCGACATCGACGGCTATCAGCACGAGGAATATCTCGACACGAAGGTCGAGAACGTGCCAATGACTCCGGCGCTCACCGCCGAGGGCCAACAGCTCGTCGTCAAGATCGACACCCGCAATGGTCCGCTGCGCGCCAAGGTGTGGCGAATGCACGTCGGCCGGGTGAACTTGTACTTGCTCGATTGCGACGTGGAAAGCAACCGGCCCGAGGATCGCGAGTTGACGAGCCGGCTGTACGGCGGCGACCATCGCACGCGGATTCGGCAGGAGTTGGTGCTGGGCGTCGGCGGCGTGCGGGCACTCAAGGCGCTGGGCATCACGCCGGGCGTGTTTCATCTGAACGAAGGGCACAGTGTGTTCGCCACGCTGGAAGCGATTCGCGAGCGGATGGAAGAGGATGGCCTGCCGTTCGACGAGGCGCTGCGCGAGGTGGCGCACCACACCGTGTTTACGACCCATACGCCGGTGCCCGCCGGCCACGACCGCTTCGACGGTGGGCTGATCGAAGAACACTTGGGCCCGTTGCGCGATCAGCTTGGAATTTCGTTCCAGCAACTGATGGGCTTGGGCCGGGTCGAACCGCACAACGAAGGCGAACAGTTCACGATGACCGTGCTGGGGCTCAAACTATCGCGCAAGGCCAACGCCGTCAGCGCGCTGCACGGCCATGTCAGTCGCCGGATGTGGGCCCATCTCTGGCCGTGGCGCGTGGAAGAGGAGATTCCAATCGGCCACATCACCAATGGTGTGCACGTGCCGACGTGGCTGGCCTGGCAGATGATGCAGCTTTACGACCGCATTTTTCCGGCCGATTGGATGCGGCGGATGGGCGAGCCCGACATCTGGCGCGAAATCTACAAGGCCGATCCGGGCGAATTGTGGGAAACGCACTACAGCCTCAAGAACATGTTGTTGCAATTCGTTCGCCGCCGCGTCAGCCGGCAATGCCGCCGCCGCGGCGAGAGCGACGAAGCGGTCGAACGGGCCCGCAACCTGCTGGATCCCAACGTACTGACGATCGGCTTTGCCCGGCGGTTTGCCACGTACAAGCGAGCCGACTTGATCCTCAGCGACATCGAGCGTCTCTCCCGGCTGTTGAACGATCCGCAACGTCCGATCCAGATCATCTTCGCCGGCAAAGCCCATCCGGCCGACGAGCCGGGCAAGCGCCTGATCAAAAGCATCGCCAATCTGCGGCACGATCCGCGATTCGCCAACCGGATCGTGTTCGTCGAGGACTATGACATCAACGTTTGCCGCCACATGATTCAAGGGGTCGACGTTTGGCTCAACAATCCACGCCGGCCGCTGGAAGCCTCGGGCACCAGCGGACAAAAGGCCGTACTCAACGGCGGATTGAATCTTTCGGTGCTCGACGGGTGGTGGGCGGAAGCCTACGACGGCACGAACGGCTTTGCAATCGGCAAGGGGCATGTGCATGTGTCCGATGAGCTCGGCGACCGCCGCGATGCGCTGGAGTTGTATCGCGTGCTGGAAGACGAAGTCGTCCCCCGGTTTTACGATCGGGATAACGACGGACTGCCGCGGCATTGGATCCAATTCATGATGAACTCGATCAGTTCGCTGGCCTGGCGATTCAGCGCCCATCGGATGGTCATGGACTATGCCACGGCATGCTACGTGCCGGCCGCCGGTGGATTAAGCTGCGATATGTCGCGCTAACGTGGATCGATGCCGCTGCGTTTCAGATTGAAGTCCGCTCTTCACGCGCCGGTCCAATTGCCCGGCTTGACGCCGCAGTGGACGCGCAGCCGGAGCGCGAGGGAAATCGGCGCTTTTGAAGTGTCTTGCGGCAACAAACGTCTTCCGCTGGGCGACCTGTTCGCCGTCGCCGGCAACTCCGCCGACGGCGCGCTCGAGCTGGCCGGCGATTTGTCGGCAGTGCATGGCATCGGCGCGGGCATGACCGCGGGCACGATCCGCGTCGATGGCCATGTGGGCGATCATGCCGGCGCGGCAATGCGGGCTGGCTCACTGGAAATTCGCGGCAATGCCGGCAATTGGCTTGGCCGGGAAATGCGCGGCGGACGCATCCACGTTCACGGCTCGGTCGCTGAGCATGCCGCGGCCGCGCCTGCCGGCGCCTCGCGTGGAATGTGCGGGGGTGAGTTGCTGATCGCGGGAAGTGCTGGGCACGGCTTGGGCCGCAAAATGCGGCGCGGGCTGGTGGCCGTCTCGGGCTCCGCGGGCGATGACGTGGGCTCCGAGATGCTCGCCGGCACGATCCTCATCGGCGGCAGCTGCGGAAAACGGCCCGGCACCGATCTGCGCCGCGGCACGCTCGCGCTCATTGGCCCGCCCCCGGAATTGCCCCTGACGTATGTCCGTGGCAATCGATTTCGACCCCAATTCTTGGAGCTGGTGCTCGTCCATTTGCGCCGCGCCGGAATGCTCTTTCCCGCGGATTCGTCGCGCGGCGAATACCTGCTCCACCATGGCGACATGCTGGTCTCCGGCCGTGGCGAAATCTTGATTCGCGCGTGAGAAGCCCTACTCAACTCGCGGCGCCGAGGGGGTCAGTCCCCATTTTGCTCACAGGGCATCGCAAAATGGGGACAGACCCCGGCTGGTTAAGTTAGCGCTAACAAGTGGCCGATGGCTGGGCGGGGTTAGGGCGTTGCGGGCTCGGTGCCGGGGACGCTGGCCTTCGGCGCCGCTGCCGCCTTGGGCTCCGCTTCAACCAGCGGCTTTTCCTTCGGAGCCATCTGATCCACCGGCTGGCGCAGCTCGATCTCGTGGAATCCTTGAATGAGTCCTTCGCTGCTGCTGAGGAACATGCGATCGGTGTACGAATTCGCGATGGCCTTGACCCCGATGGGCAACGAGATCGTGTCGAGCGTTGCTCCGGTCTTAGCGTCGAGCACCTGCAGGCGATGGAATCGGTCGATCAGATAAACCCGCGTGGGGCTTGCCGACAGAAACACGTACCCGGCTGGATTGGACCATCGCAACCGGCCGTCCAGCACGGCCAGACACGAGATCCCGCCATCTTCGGGCAAAGTATAAACCGAGTCGCCGATCAATATGGGCCGCTGTCGAATCGGCGAGCCCGCGCGATATTGCCAGAGCACCGCGCCGCTGGTGTCGTGGACGCAGTAGAGCATGGTATCCAACGATCCGACGAACAGCTTCGGAGCGCGCGCGGAAATTGGCGCGACGATCGCCCCGCCGAGCTCGACTCGATTCTTGACCGCCGTCGCTTCGAGGTTGGTGATATGCACGATTCCACGATCCGTTCCCCAAGCGACCCGCGTGCCGCTGGCGACAGGCCGGCCCTCGATCGCGCCTGAACTTTCCAGCACTCCGAGCGAATCACCCACGGTGTCGATCGAATAGACTTCGACTTGCCCCGCGGTGGGCACGAAAACTTTGTCGTCCATCACCAACGGCCCGGCCACCGGCGCGCCGCTCTTGAGCGGAACCTTCCAGGCGGTTTGGGTCTTCGTGTCAAGATGCGGGCGGCCGTCGCGGCGGTCGAGCAAATAAAGCGTCGAGCCGTTGACGATCGCCACCACTTGTCGATCGACCGGCGGCGCAGCGGGCTCAGCGGAAGCTGCCGCCGCAGCGGGACGACTCTTTGCATTGGCGGCCGGCGCCGCGTTTTCCGCGGCAGCGGCTTTGGCTGCTCCTTCTTTCTTGTGCGCGACGACCTCTTTTGGCCGGCGGCCATTCGCGCCGGGACTGAGCGTCGGTAGATTCGGGCTGCCGACTTCGGCCGACCAAACGAGCCGGCCCGTCTCGGCGTCGAGCGCGTAGATCATCGCGTCGCTGGCTTGGACCAGCAGCAAATCCTCGTCCGGCACCACATAGGTAACGTGCGAACGCGTGCCGCTGGCAGCGACCTGGGTGAACCATGCCCGGACGAGACCATGCTGCTCGGCCGTGATCTGCGGCACGAGCAGATCGCTCGCATCAGCAGCCCACGCGGCTGTGCCGCAACCGAGGATGATCCAACCGCAAAACGCGATCCAAGCAGCGCGCATGGCATAACCTCTGACGAAACAAAAAAATGCAAATGAGCCGAGGACCATTTATTCCACTAGCAAACCATGTTAATTCGGGGGATAGCGTTTGAATAGCTGCGCGCCAATTCGGCGAATCTTCTCGCGTCCCGGTCAGCAAACGGGCTCTGACAAAAGCGCGAACACAGCCTCCCGCACAAAATGTCTCGTGGTAGCAACGGGAGAATCTGATCGGCGATTCGAGCGGCTGTTTCCTGCGGTCGTCAAGCGGCGCCAATGTTTGCTGGCTGACAGCGCGGTCGGTCGAACTCGCGTGGCATTTCGGCAACATGTGCCCTCTGTGCATCAGCGGCACACAGCGGTGTTGCGAGGCCTCATCGAACGGGCTCGGCGCAACGAGGCGCGTCTGCGTATTTCGAACGCGATTTGCCTCCTCGAAAAAGCTGAACTAGGTTTCATTCGCTTATCACGTGACGGCTCTCCTCCTCGTGGCCGTCAAGAAATTCGGCTGACTTCGCTGGCCGGACGTTGAAACCTTTCGGTTTGTCCGTTCCGCGAAACCCGCGCCAAAACCGCGGAATTCCGCCGCTGCACGCCTGCATCTTTGCCACTCATCTTTGAGGCTTATCGCAATGCGCCGATCGCAGAACCAGAACCATCGCCGAACCAAGTCCTCCAGCGCTCATCGCGCTCCGAATAAAAAAGCCAAGCTGCAACTCGAATCGCTCGAGCCGCGCCAGATGATGTCGGCCTCGACCAACGTCAGCAGCGTGATGGCTCAGCCGAATGTCACGGTGCTCACCGCGAGCGCATTCTCGACCTATTCGCCCGCCCAGATCCGCGCCGCATACGGTATCAATCAACTATCGCTCACCGGCGCCGGCCAAACCATCGCCATCGTGGATGCTTACAGCGACCCGACCATCGCCGCCGATTTGGCGAAATTCGACCAACAATTCGGGCTTGCCGCCGCAAACCTGACCGTGGAAAAAGAATACAATGGCACGGCTCCCCCGGCATACAACGCGGGCTGGGCCACCGAAACCGCGCTCGACGTCGAGTGGGCCCATGCGATCGCTCCAGGCGCAAAAATCCTGCTGGTCGAGGCCAATACGTCGTCCCTCACCGATCTGTTGTCCGCGGTGAATTATGCCCGTGAGCAGCCGGGCGTCAGCGTGGTGTCGATGAGTTGGGGCGCCAGTGAGTTCAACGGCGAAGGAACTTTCGATTCGTACTTCACCACGCCAGCCGGTCACACGGGCGTGACATTTGTCGCCTCCTCGGGCGACAGCGGCGCGGGAGCTAGCTGGCCGGCGATTTCGTCGAACGTGATTGCCGTCGGCGGCACAACGCTGACGCTCAACGCCAACGGCACGTATGGCAGCGAGACAGCCTGGAGCGGCAGCGGTGGCGGCTACAGCTTGTACGAGAGCGAAGGGGCATACCAAGAGTCGGTCCAAACCACTGGCAAGCAATCGGACCCGACTGTCGCTTACGATGCCAGTCCAAACACCGGCTACTATGTCTACGACAGCTCGTCCGGACATGGAACCTGGCTAGCCGTGGGTGGAACTAGCGCCGGAGCACCGCAGTGGGCGGGCTTGATTGCCCTGGTGAATCAGGGCCGAGCTCAGGCCGGCCAAGCCCCCTTGAACAGCGCGCTGCAAGCGATTTACAGCTTGCCCAACAGCGATTTCCACGACATCACCACCGGCAGCAATGGCAACGCCGCAAAGGTTGGCTACGACGTGGTCACGGGCCGGGGATCGCCGATCGCCAACTTGCTCGTTCCCGCGCTGATCAAAGCCGCGAATTCCGCGACGACCCCGGTTGCGGCGGCGGGGACCACCTCGATTACCGGCACATTCAAATCGATGGATTCGGCGGTCGGCCAAATGCCACCTCTCTCGCCCGTGAGCGGCCAGACGGCCACGCGCGCAAGCGTCCAATTCCTCGTCGAGCGCCGACGGGCACGGAAATTCCGGCAGCGACTCCCAGCACGGCGGCCACCGCGCTCGTGTCGCTGACGCAAAGCAATGAAGACGGCTCGGGTTTGTCGCGATCGACGATTGGGGCCGATCAAAACGACGACGCGGGTCGTTTCGATACGGGGAGCGCAACCGGCTCGCCCCTAGGCGACCTGGCGAGCAATCAATCGTTCTTCGACTGGTTTGCCGACGATGATGATTCCAACGCGGTTGGCGCCTCGGGACGCGCCTCGGCCGCCGACCAATTGGTCGATTCCCTCGTGGCCGGCGCAGCGCGGCGGCGCAGACGTGTCTGGCGCCGTCGGATAATGCGCGTCGAATCATGACGTGCTCCGTGCCACGGAGACATTCGGTCGTTCAGCATGGGCCGGCACGCCGCCCTCTCGGTGGTGCTCGGCTCAATTCTTTGGTGTACCGCGCGGCGCCAGGACGCCGAAAAACGGACCATTCGCGGGTTGTTTTCATGTTGGATTGCCGATTCGAACTTGTTATGCTTTAAATTGAGTTTCCTGCCTGCGGTTCCCTCCGCCCCTTTGGCTCCCGTTCTGAGAGGGCTTCTCTCATGCTGACGATTCTCGGCGCACCCCAGCGGCATCCTTTCTGCGACGGCCTGACGCGGCGCAGCTTCATTAAAATCGGCGGGCTGGCCATGGGTGGCCTGGCCTTGCCCGAGGTGCTGCGAGCGCAAGCCGCATCGAGAGCCTCCTCGGCGGCACAAAGCGGTCATCATGATTTTTCTGCCGGGTGGACCGCCGCATCAGGACTTCTTGGATTTGAAACCCGGCGCACCGGCGGAAGTTCGGGGTGAGTTCGCTCCGATTCAAACCAACGTTCCGGGCATCGAGATCAGCGAGCACCTGCCGATGCTGGCCGGCATGGCGGACAAGTATGCCATCATCCGCTCGATTGTCGGGGCGACGGGAGACCACTACGCATTCCAATGCATGACGGGCCGCAGTCACAAGCAGCAGCCGGCGGGAGGTTGGCCGTCGCTCGGTTCGGCTGTCTCGAAGATTCAAGGCCCTGATGACCCGGGCGTGCCGCCGTTCATCGGTTTGGCGCCGCCGATGGGGCACATGCCGTGGGCCGACTCGGGCCAGCCCGGCTTTTTGGGAATCGCCCACGCGCCGTTCAAGCCCCAGGGCGAATCGCGCGAGGATCTTGTGCTACAAGGCGTCACGTTGGAGCGGCTGCACGATCGAAAGACGTTGTTGGCCGGCTTCGATCGTTTTCGCCGCGACGTCGATTCTAGCGGTGCGATGGCCGGAATGGATGCCTTCACGTCGCAAGCGTTCGGCTTGCTCACTTCGAGCAAGCTGGCCAGCGCGCTCGATTTGTCCCAGGAAGATCCCCGGCTTGTCGAGCGCTACGGCGTCGGCGATCCGAAAAACCGGGACGACGGCGGACCGAAGCTGATGTCGCACTTTCTATTGGCCCGGCGGTTGGTCGAAGCGGGGGCGCGTGTGGTCACCTGCGCTTTCAGCCGCTGGGATTGGCACTCGCAGAATTTCAAAGCCGGTCGCGAGGATATGCCGCTGTTGGATCAGGGCGTCAGCGCGTTGATTGCCGATTTGCACGCGCGGACTGGACAAGGACGTGTCGGTCATCGTGTGGGGCGAATTCGGGCGCACGCCGAAGATCAACAAAGACGCGGGCCGGGACCATTGGCCGCAGGTCAGTTGCGCGCTGCTGGCCGGCGGCGGCATGCGCACCGGACAAGTGATTGGAGCCACGAACCGCCTGGCCGAGTATGCGGTCCAGCGGCCGGTAACGTTTGGCGAAGTATTCGCGACACTCTACCGCAACCTCGGAATCGACGTGAATACCGCCACGGTGCGCGATCTCACCGGGCGCCCCCAGTACCTAGTCGACCACGCTCAGCCGATTCGCGAATTGGTTTGAGCCGCCGCAAGTCGGTAGGGTGGGCAGTGCCCACGGAGGCATTGGTGGGCAGTGCCCACAGCGGCCTCGGTGGGCAGTGCCCACCCTACGATCGGGCAATTTCTAATCGACGCCCTGACCAACGAGCGCCACGGTCGCGGTTTCACGGGCCACGGTTGCTTCGGACAAGACGGGCTCGGGCAGGACCGGTTCCGGACGCCGGCCTTCCAGCGCTTCGCGCAGATCGATTTCACGGCAATCGGGATTGGCGATCAAGAAGCGCCGCAGATAGTCGGCCGATTCGTCGATTTCGTCGGCCTGAATCATCAGCAACTCTCCGGGGCGAATGATGTCGAGAGCCTTTTCGACGGCGGTGATCGCTCCACGAACTTCGACGAACTCGGCAACACGCTTCGTTCCGGCCATCCCCTGGCGCAACAGGCCCATGATTTCGCCTTCGCGGCGCCCCCGGATGTAGTGGTCCTCGTACAGCACAACCCGATCGAATGCATCGCCCAACAATTGACCTTGCCGCACCATATCGCAATCGCGTCGGTCGCCGGCGCAGGTGTACACAGCCGTCCGCCGAGTATGGGGGAATTGTTCGAGCGCGTCGATCAAGGCCACGAGCGACGAAGGATTGTGGCCGTAGTCGACGACGACCGTTGCGCCGTGGATGTCGAACAGATTGAATCGCGCCGGCACATGCTCGATGTCGCCGGCGAATGATTCCATGCCGTGGCGAATCATTTCGCGGTTGATTCCCAGCCCCCAGGCGGCACCCACAGCTGCCAGCGTGTTTTCCACTTGAAATCCGATTCGGCCGCCATGTGTCAGCGGGACGTTTTCCAGCGATCCTAGCGGCACTTCCAACTCCCGCTCGCAGAGCAGAATTGTCCGATCACGAACGATCACCGCCCGGCCTCCCTTGGCCCGATGGGCGTTGACCACCGGATGATTCGGGTCGCGCGAGAAGTAAATCACCGAGCCGGGCGAGTACGAGCCCATTTCCGCCACGAGCGGATCCTGGGCATTCAGCACCGCGGTTCCGGTCGGCGTCAACGCTTCGACGATCGTGCGCTTCACCCGCGCCAATTTTTCGAGCGTGTCGATGCTGGCGAGCCCCAAATGATCTCCTTCGCCGATGTTTGTCACCACGGCCACATCGCAACGGTCGAAGCCCAGGCCGGCCCGCAGAATGCCGCCGCGAGCCGTTTCCAACACTGCCGCATCGACGCTAGGATTGAGCAACACGTTCTGAGCGCTTTGCGGGCCGCTACAATCGCCGGTTTGGATGCGCCGGTCGTTGAAGTAAACACCTTCGGTGCAAGTCATCCCGACCCGGCGGCCAGTGGCCCGGACGAGATGCGCGATGAACCGGGTGGTGGTCGTCTTGCCGTTGACGCCGGTGACGGCCACGATGGGAATCCGGCCATTCTCGGCGCCGCCAAACAGCGTGTCGACGATGGCGTCACCCACCGCTCGCGGCTTGCCGGACGAAGGCTCCAAGTGCATGCGCAAACCCGGGGCCGCGTTCACCTCGACGATCGCCCCGGACTGTTCTTCCAAGGGTCGGCCAATATTCACGGCGATGACGTCGACTCCGGCGACGTCCAGCCCGATCACGTGGGCCGCTTCGACAGCCCGCGCGGCGACGTCCGGATGGACCAGGTCGGTCACGTCAGCGGCCGTGCCGCCGGTGCTCAGATTCGCGTTCCGGCGAATCAACACGACCTGGCTCACGGCCGGTATGCTTTCGATGCCGAGCCCTTGATCGGCCAGTACCTGCAAAGCGACGGCATCCAGCGAAATCTTGCTGAGTGCCGTGGCATGGTCCTCGCCCCGGCGAGGATCTTTGTTCACTTGGGCCACGAGCTCGCGGACCGTGCTCACTCCGTCGCCGATCACGCGCGCCGGCTCACGCCGGGCGGCGGCGACCACACGGTCTCCCACGACTAGCAGTCGATAGTCATCGCCGGGAATGAACTTTTCGACCATAATCGTCGAGAATTCTTCTCGAGCAGCGTCGTAAGCCGCGGCCACTTGTTTCTCGGTGGTGAGATTCGTGGCGACAGCTCGTCCTTGGCTGCCGAATTGCGGTTTGACGACCACGGGAAGGCCCAGCTCCTCGGCGACAGCCCAAGCGTCGGCGGCGCTTTCGACCGGACGCCCTTCGGGCACCGGAACGCCAACGGCGCGGAGCAGAGTGCGGGTCAATTCTTTGTCCTGAGCGATCGCTTCGGCGATGGCGCCGGTCCGATCGGTCTCCGCGGCCAGAATGCGCCTTTGCCGCGAACCGTAGCCGAGCTGGACCAAACTGCCGGAATTGAGCCGCCGGGCTGGAATACCCCGGGCCAATGCGGCCCGGACAATCGACCGGGTGCTCGGTCCTAGCTGGGTCTGCTCGGACAACTTCCGCAGTTCGGCAACTTCGGCGGTCACGTCGAACGGCCGGTCGTAGACCGCGGCCTGACACAGCCGCAATGCAACATCGAGAGAAGCCTTGCCCATTGCTTCTTCGACAAATTCGACGGCAACTTTGTAGACCCCTTCTTCGCTGGTTTCGCGAGTCCGGCCAAAGCCGACCTCGGTGCCGGCCAACGATTGCAACTCGAGCGCGACGTGCTCGAGAATATGTCCCTGATAGGTGCCGCGGCGCAATCGCTCGAAAAAGCCGCCCCGACGGCCTTCGCTGCAACGATGTTCGATCATCGACGGCAGCCAGGTCATCAAACGCTCGTTGAACCCGGGCAGTTCGTCGGAGGGCGAATCCTTCAACGAGCCCAGGTCGACCCAAGCCTCGAGAACGGGAAAATTGGCCCAGTAGTTAGGGCCTCGCAACACCAGTACCTTCCTGATTTCCATGGGTGCTCGCTCACAGTGGTCGGACAGCGGAAGACAACGGCTGACATCAATCCCAATACAAACTTCTACACCAGCGGTCGTACCGAAGTCTCTACGGTTGACCGCAATAATCCACAGAATTGCACTATTAGCTAAAATCGGCTCGAAGCCAGGGTAACTGCTCTTATTGGCCGGCGATCACTTAATCGGCGGGAGACCGCGTGCCGTATTCTTTCCTCCTTCTTGAGTAACGCCGTCCGGCTGCCTCGTCACAAACGAGATCGGAAAGCCGGACGTTGCACGAAGCGATCGTGCCTCCTGCAATCGCGCTGGCAGTGGCCGGCAGAAGTTCTGCCGCACGTAAAATCGTGGAACATCGAACTCGCGGTAACGATGGCGCAAACTTGAATCGGCAGGCAAAACGGGGATCAGGTGTTTGCGCCGGAGGGCTGGGCAAAAGTTTTGGCGGGAAGCAAATGGGGTGCTGGTTAAGTCGTGGGCGAGGGACGCGAGCGGCAAATCGACGGGATGCGAATTGGCGAGCAAATCAAACTGATAAGTTAAACTAGCTCGATAGCTTGATTTTGACAAAAACCCGGTCTCAAGATGTCGAATTCCAAACTCTGTTAAAGCGTGAAAATCCTCGCTCCGGAACGCTCGCGACGGCACGAGGCGATTGGCAGGAGAAGCTATCCTAATCCTCACTCTCGACCAGTCAAGAAAACCCGCGTTTTTTCCGATCTGTGCGGCAAACTGGAACCGTGGCGATTGGAAGGTCAGCATGTTAAAGCCACTGCCCCTAGCGCTCGCCGTCAAGAGATAAAATCGCTCTGGCCAATCCGCCAGATGGACGTTTAAGATTATTGTAGCCGTGCGAGGATCACAAATTGAGTAGGAGCACGATGCGGGTTTCCGCAGAAAAAGCGCAGTTTTCGTCTCCCGGCGCATGCTGATTCGTATAGTGCGATTCGCGACACGCATTGGAATCCAACATTAGGGTCCCGAAGCGGCCCGACCCCCATGTGGGTGGATTCTGCGAATCAGTCTCCCCAGCCCACGGCAACAGCAGTTAAGCGAGGCCATTTTGGAAGGATCGTCCGATGCCAGCCGCGGAGTTCCAAATCCCTGGCGTGAACAGGTTCAAGCGCAACTCGCGCCGGCAGAGGAGATCATTGCCTGGTTCGAGCCCGATCTCGATCATCATCTGTGCTATGCGCGGCGATTCGTCGTGCTGACCGATCGCAGGCTCTTGGGGTGGCTTGAAGCGGATTCGACGGCCAATGCGCCATCGGGCGCCGACCGTGCGATCCATGGGGCTCGATCGCCTGACGGCGAACCGGTGCATGGCCTCGGCCGCGCTACGGCTAATGGCGATTCGGCCGGGCAGTGGCAGTCTTGGCCATTGGCCGGGGAGTTTACGATGACGTGCCAGGAGCGCGGCGGCGCCGGCACGCTGCAACTGATCCAACAAGATCGACGCCTGGCTTATTGGCGCTATACGCCGGCCGCCGTGAGGGCCGCGCACCGGTTTGCCGCCCGATTCAAAATCGCCAAGTGTAGATCCGCGAGCCGCAGCGACACCCCGGCCGTTTGCCCAAGCTGCGGTGCACTGATCACGAGCGACGACGGCGTCTGCGTTTCATGCATCGCGGTTCCGGCTCCTAGTACCTTTTCGTCGCTGTATCGGTTAATCGGTTTCGCTCGCCCTTGGAAGGGCATCATCCTCCTCGGTTTCTTCCTGACGGTGGCCGGCACGGGAGTCGGATTGATCGCGACCTATTTCACAAAGCCGCTGACCGACAACGTGCTGGTGCCATACCAGAGCGGCAAGCAGGTCGACTGGAATCTGGCGATTTGGTACCTGGCGGGGCTGTGCGGTGCGGCGGTGCTCACCTGGCTGCTCGAATGGCTGCGCACCTACGTCTTGGCCTGGGTCAGCGAGCGGGTCGTTTCCGATCTGAGAACGAAGACCTATTCGCATCTGCAATGGCTCTCACTGGAGTTTTTTGGTGGCAAGCGCACCGGCGATTTGATTTCCCGGATCGGCAGCGATACCGACAAGATTTGTTCTTTCCTATCGGTGAACCTGGTCTCATTCGCGGCGGATGTGTTGATGATCCTCATGACCGCGATGGTCTTGATTTCGATCGACGTTCAATTGGCGATCGCCGCGCTGGTGCCGTTTCCCCTCATCATGTGGCTGGTGCATTGGGTGCGCATCCGTTTGCGCCGCGGTTTTCGCCAGGCGAATGTCGCTTTGGGTGAAATGACGAGCGTGCTGGCCGACACGATTCCGGGCATTCGCGTGGTGAAAGCCTTCGCGCAGGAGGGCGCGAGGACGAGCGATTCAAACGCAGTAATCGACGCATGGTCGAGATCAACGACCGGGTGAATGTGCTGTGGTCGTTCTTCGGGCCTTTGGTTCGTTTGCTGACCATGGCGGGAGTTATGGTCGTCTGGGCATTCGGCTGCTGGCAACTGTTCAATCACCGAGTAACCGTCGGCGTGCTAACGGTGTTCATCGCCTATATCGCACAGTTCTTCACGCGGATGGAATCGATGATCTACATGGTCTCGGCTACGCAACGGGCGGCAACCGCCGCGCAACGAATCTTTGAGATTCTCGACCGGGTTCCCAGCGTGGCCGAACCGGTCCGGCCCGTCCACCCAGGCCGGCTAGCCGGCGAGATCGAACTTCGCAACGTGCGATTCAAATACGGCACCCGCGAGGTGCTGCATGGATTGAACCTGAAGATTCAGCCCGGCGAGCTGATTGGCCTGGTCGGCGCCAGCGGGGCTGGAAAAAGCACGCTCATCAATCTGATTTGTCGGTTTTACGACGTGACCGAAGGCTCGATCCTGGCGGATGGCGTCGACATTCGCTCGTTTCCGATGGCCGAATACCGCGCGAATATCGGCATCGTGCTCCAGGATCCGTTCTTGTTCTACGGCACGATCGCCGAGAACATCGCCTATGGCCGGCCGCATGCCACGCGCGGGGAAATCGTGGCCGCCGCCCGCGCCGCGCATGCCCACGAGTTCATCCTCTCGTTGCCCGACGGCTATGATGCGCTGGTTGGCGAGCGCGGCCAATCGCTCTCCGGCGGCGAACGCCAGCGAATCTCGATCGCGCGGGCGTTGTTGATTGATCCGCGGATTCTGATTCTCGACGAAGCGACTTCCTCGGTCGACACGGAAACCGAGCGGGAAATCCAACGGGCCTTGGAGAATTTGATCCGCGGGCGCACGACGATCGCGATCGCGCACCGGCTCAGCACATTGCGCCGCGCCGACCGGCTCGTGGTGCTCGAACGCGGACAGATCATCGAGATCGGCAATCACCAGGAACTGCTAGATCAGTCGGGGGCGTACGCGCGGTTGCATCACGCGCAGTGGGAGCTGGTGCAAGGGGTCGGGGTCGGACAATCAGTTTGACAATCGCGAACACCGTCAATTCGAAGTATTCTATGCAACGCGAGCTCGCGCCAGTGAAACCGACGGTTCGATTCGATTTTCGGCTACATGCCAACGCGCTTGGGCAACTGGTGTTGAGCGAAGTCGACGGACGAACGTTCGAAGATGTCGAACCGGTCCGCGCCTTCCCGCTCTCCGATCGGCAGGGACCGGTGTCGATTCGGGATCGCGATGGGCGCGAGCTCTACTGGATCGAATCGCCCGCCAATTTGCCCGCCGAGCTGCGCACCGTTCTCGAGGCCGAATTGAAGCGCCGCGAATTCGTGCCCGTGATCAAGCGGATCGTGCGGATGGCCGCGTTCGCGGAACCGTCGCAGTGGGTCGTGGAAACCGATCGCGGCAACACGACGTTTCTACTCGGCGCGGAAGAGGACGTGCATCGCCTGGACGGTCAGCGCGCGATCATCGTCGATACCAGCGGCGTGCGCTACCTGATTCCAGACATCCGCGCTTTGGACTCCCACAGCCGGCGAATCTTGGAGCGGTATCTGTAGGCACCGCGTTGCTAGACAGACTCTCGCGGCTCGCATTCATGGCGCGCCGTTTTGACGGCGACGCGACTTCGACTCAAGATTCCCCTTGGCGGCTCTCCGAGAACCGGTGGGGACTGTCTCAATTTTGGGAGCGCGGCCGAGCAAAATGGGACTGTCTCCTTTGTCCGGACCGTTCTTGGAAAGGCTGTTGGTCAAATCGCTGGCGTAGCGCGCCGCCATCCGGGCTGCTTGCCGACCAACCAGCAATCTTAACTCGGGCGGGTCGAGCACTTCCGCCTGGTCGCCGTAGCCGAGCACCCACCATGAGATCTCGTTTAATCCCGAGACCTTCACCTGAAAGTCGAGCGAACCGTCGGCGATGAATTCAACTTGCTGCGTCTTGTGCCATTGGACTTCGGCCACGTTGCGCGCGACAAGCTTTCCGAAGCGAATTCGCACCGCGCGATCCGGCCCCCGTTCGGGGATCAGGTGCCAGGCGTTGCGCAGGTGCCGTTCAAGCGAAAAGCCGCGCGGGATGCGGTAGCAGTCTTCGGTCGGTTCGATTGTCCGGACCCGCCCGAGATGGAACACGCGCGTCTGGCGATGCAATGACGAGCGGCCTATCACGTACCAGGCCCGACGGCTGAACATCAGCCGGTACGGACTGAGCCGCGTCTGAATCACTGCGCCTTCGGCATAGCTGTCGTACTGCAATCGGACACACTGGCGGCGAGAGATCGCGTCGACCAATTGCTGATAAACCGTTTGCTTGTCGCCCAGCGCGGCGCCGGGGCCAAGTCGAATCCGAATGGCGCCGGTCACTTCGCTGAGATGTCTACGCAGCGCCGCGGGCAAGGCCGCTTGCAGCTTCAAAGCCGCGCTCTGGGCGGGCCCATAGAAGGGCAATCGATTGTCGGCTCCTAACTCGTCGCACAGGACGAGCACCGCCAAAGCTTCCTCGGGCGTGAAATTGGTCGGGGGCAGAAGGTAGGTTTGAGGAATGCGGTAGGCTTGCAACTCGCGATCGAATGCCAGCGGTAAACCGGCCTCGCGGAGCACGTCGAGATCACGAAACAAAGTCCGGCGACTGATCCGGCATTCGACCGCCATCCAGTTAGCGTTGCGTCCCCTGCCAACCTGCAGCAGCCCGATCAGTTTGAGCAGCCGACGGATCCGGATCACGTTCATTGCTGGAACTCGCTTGCCAGGCACGACCGCCCGCCGCTGCGCCGACGGAACTGCCCGTCGAATTGGCCGAGTCACCGCTGCGCCACTGGGTGCTAGTCTGATCGGACGCGGTCAGGGAGACTTGCCGAACACCGCTCGTTGTCGGACTGTTACCGAGCCGCGGGCCATCGTAAATCGACCGCGGCTTGCGGACCGACGACGGAATCTGCGAAGAGCTCTCCGGGTCCGACGAGCTGTTGTCCTGCGGCAACGCGTCGGGCGCCTTCATGCTCTGCGGAGCCGGTCCTGTCGCCGGCGTCGGCAGTTGCGGACTGGTCGGGCCGATGGGCTCGGCAGCGCCCTGGCTGTTAAAGATTCCTCCCGCATCGGGTCCGTGGATGAACTGCGGCGTTTCGCCGCGGCTGAACACGTCCGGTCTACTATATCCGTAATTCATGTAGAAGCCAGCATCACGCTGCCGGGCCAAGCGGTGAGCGTCGAAGTAAGCCTTGCACGGCCAGGGGCCCTCAGCCAGGTACACGTCGTTGAACTCCAGCAGCGAGCCGGCGACGAAATGGATTTCCGAGATGGCCCGGTTATAGTCGACCAACGACCGGTAATAGGCCGCCTCGGCGACGGATCGTTCTTGCTGGGCGGTCAATAACACGTCGAGCGTGATCGTGCCAGTTTGATACGCAACCTCGACGGCTTTCACTTCCTGCTCGGCGGCGAGCCGGCGATTGAAGTTCGTTTGCATCAGGTGGTATTGCGTGTCGACGTTGCGCACCGCGTCGGTGATCTCGTGCGACAACTCGAGTTCCTGATCTTCGAGCACCATCCGTTCGCGAGCCAGCAGCAACTGCTGATTGCGGACGGTCGTCAACTCGCGGCGGAAGCCGAACGGCATGCTGAATGTCAGCCCCAAGTTGTAGTTCGGGAATTTGCCTTCGACCACGTCGGCGGCAGCCGTTGAACCTGGAAGCGAATTGGATCCGGTAAAGGCAGTGCCGTCGGGGTTAAGCAGCGTGTCGCCCAATCCGTACAGCTTGTAATCCGCGTTGAAATCCAAGTTCGGCAGCAACAGGTTTTTGGAGGCCAGCAATTCCAGCTCCAACTGCTTGATGCGCCATTTTTCTTTGCGTAATTCGGGGCTCCGGGTCAGGCCCTCGCAATGCACGTCGTGGAAGTCGAACACGACGCTGGCCGTAGTCGGCTCGTCCTTGGGACGGATCAACCGGCCGTCGGTGGCGGCCAGGCCCATCAAATAACGCAGTCGATTTTCGGTGCGGTACAGATCGGTGAGCGCTTGCTCGACCTGGCCTTTGAAGTTGAAATACTGGTCGCGAGACTGGGCCTCTTTGTCGGCTTCGCCCCCCTTGGCGTTGACAACATACAGAGCATGAATTTGCCGCCACGTTTGCAACGCGCTGTCACGGCCTACTTTGGCCGCGTCCAGAGCCCGATAGGCAAAGTAAAGTTCCCAGTAGGCGTTCTCGACATCGCTGACCAGGTTGCGCACGCCGACTTCGAAGTCGGCCAGGCTCATATCCATGTTGATCCGCGCGATCACGACGCCGTTGAACCCAGCGCCGGCGCCGGCGGTCCCAGCAGCCAATGGCCCGTGAATCTCGTTGAAGAACAAGCCGCCGCCGCGCAACAAGCGTTGCTGGAAACCAAAGTCGAGCGTGTCCGAGTTGTCGTGCGCTTGCAATAGTCCCAGGCTGTTGCTGTCTGTATAGACTGCCGTGTTCGTCAAGCTGAACGTGCCGCCGGAGCCGGTTAGCTTCGAAATGCTCGTCTGAAAGGTGTCGATGTCTTGCAGTTCCACCGTATTGGCGAACGCAATGCCGGGCACCACATTCTGCGGCTGATTCACGTGTTCCCAGGTGAAGCTGCTGGCGAGCTGAGCGTCGTACGGCGATAACGCGCCTTCGACGCCCAAGGTCGGATTCGATTCGATGATCGCCGGGTCGTAGACACTGGGAATCGACGCCGGAGAATCCTGCAACACCGTGGGCGCATCGCTGACTTGCGGCCGCGTGCCCCCTTGCGTGGCGAAGCGGCCGCCGAGCGTGCGCATGATCTTACTGTTTTCCAGCGTGATATGAATCGCGTCCTCCAGCGGAAGATCCCAAATCCGATCGTACTTGGGATTCGACAACGTGAGCGGCCCCAGTGGATCGGTGACTTCGGCCAAACTGGCTTGTTTGACGTCGGGCGTTTCGATCTTGGTCGCCATCCCGATGTAGTGCGATAGATCGCCGGTCTCGAAGAAGTAGAACGGCTGCGTCGGAGCACATCCGGCTATCAGCAGGAGGGTCAGTCCAACGGCAATTATTCCGTGAGATTTTGGCCGGCTCATCGCGTGCTTGTCCTTCGTGAGGTGAGAATCCAACCGGCGGCCGCGCATGGACCCAGGTGGCCCAGCTACGCTGGCAGCTTCTCGGCCCGCGGCCGAGCGACTTCGGTTCCCCCCGAACCGATTCCATCTGTCGTTCGCCACCGCGCGAGCAGCGCAGCGCTGGAAACAGAATAATCGGCAGGAGACATATCGACAGAGCTATCGTCAAACTTTGAAAATTCGTCGCAATCGCAAGAACCGGAAAAAGCTTGTCAGATTACGCAGCCGCCCCAGGCGAAGCCTTTGAATTGCTACTTAACCAGCCGAGGACTCACCCCCCGGTGCCGCGAGTTGAGTTAGGACTTCTTATGAAGACACAGTTGCTGGCGCTAGCTGCGGCTGGAAAATACAACACCGTAGGCCCAGAGATGGGACGGTTTAGAAAGCAGGGTCGTGGATCGAGCGGTTTGCCGTTGAAGGCTGGGCAAATCCAATCGACTACAGATACATCCCAACGAAGCCGCCCCGCTGATCGGCATTCGCTTGCAGAGCGGCGATCCGCTGTTTCGTCTGCTCCAAGTCGCCTGCGACTATATACCGATTGAATTCGATCGCCACCGCTTTGGCGACCGTCTCACGAAACCAAGCCACGACAGGCTCGGTCAGCCAATCGCAGGTTTCCCGTGTCAAAGTTGCCAGCACATCGACATAGGCGGTTTCGCGATCCTGCGAATCGGTCAGCAGAGTACCCTCGAAGGCGAACTCAAGTGTCCCTACATCAGCCTGGTTGGTGAGGTGGAACAAGCAACTGGCGTTATACAGGTAATACGAGTTGTGTGAACCGTGATGTTCCAAAGCGGCTTTGATGCGCTCGCATCGCTGCCGGTATTTCGGCGAGGCATCTAACGGAATGTCCAAGCGCCCACGGATCGCAGGGGAAGGCAGTCGAAGGCAATTTCAACGAACCGATTCATGGCGCTTCGCAGAGGCTTGAGGCTGAAGGCTTTAGGGCTGAAGGCTTAGGGCTGAAGGACATCATAACGCTTCAGGCGTTGAGGACTCGCGGGCTGTGTTGCGATCGCGCGCGCCAGCGAGCTGTGCCAAATCGTAAAAGCCGGCGCACCGGCGCCGCGGTGGACCGCCGGCCGTCCCTTCCTTGTCCTCGAGCCCTAAGTCCTAAGTCTTAAGCCTTCATGCCTATTTCGTCACTGAGCCGGCGGCTTGATTCCAGCCGACCGTCAGCCAACCGTGTTCCGCCGACAATTGCGACGATACCAATTTGCCGGCCTTGTTCCAGGGCTCTGTCGCAAACGTAAGCCCTTCGAAAGGAATCGTCGGCTTGAGAATCCGGTCGAAGCGCTTCCGTAGAAGCCGTCGTCCGGCCGTTTGCTCAAATGTCAGTTGAGTTCCCGCGACATAGTTGGGCGGGTCGATTTCCAGCTCGCCGGTCCGCTCTGCTTCGAAACCGTTGGCGCCAGGTTTGATCCTGTAGTGTGCGGTCACGTTCATCGCTCCGACCTGCTTGTTGGTTGGCTCGGACGTGTAGCTCCGTCCACGAATCGTAATCGCGAATCCCTGGTCCGCGAATGTTACCGTGATCGGCCGCTCTTTAGCGAACGTGAGAGTCCAATCCTTTTCTTCTTCACCCGGCTCAGGCAGCGTTTCTTTCGGGATGTCGCCCAAGAGATCGATGGCCGCACGGTTGAATTCTTCCTTATTGATCGTCCGGCCGGAAAGCGAGGCGGCCAGCAGGTTGTTAATGAACGACTCGTGGACGCGGACGGCCAAGAACCAATCGCTCGTCAACTCAGGAGGCGCCGTCGGTGCGGCCAGATGTCCGGCGTCCCCTTCCCGCGCCGTGATCGTCAGCGCGGCGGGCGTCGAAGCATATTGCAGCATTTCCGGGAACGCTCCGCGCCGCAGTAGCGGGCCGCGGAATTTATTTTGAAAGGTGGCATTCTGCTTGGCCAGACCTTCGGTCGCGTTGGAGTTCATCTGCTCGTTCAGCCGCGCTTCGGCATGTTGCGACGCGACGCATTCCGCCTCGCCCTTGCCCTGATATACGCGCTTGGTCGCAATGCGTTGCACAATCCGGCCGCCGCAAATGCAAAGCTGATCGATGAACGTACGCGTGCAAGCGGTGCTCGTGGCCGGCTGATCGGTGTATCCATCGGCATCGATGTTCACCCGCTTCACGCCGTGCAATTGCGTGATGCCGTGGCTGTAGATCGTGACCGGGGAATGCAAACCGACGGTTTGCGAATTGGCCGTCGCGTTGACAAGCACATCCATCGCTCCATGCTGATCGCCGTCAACCAGCACGGCCGATCTCGTGCCCGCGACCTGTGCGTGGCCGGAGACTTGCGTCCCTAAGATCGAGTCGTGAATCTCATTGTTCTCAGTGACTTGCTCTAGAGAAATCGCTCCGATAAATCCTTGCGACGCACGCACGAGCAGATTCGGCTGATTGAACCGGGCATGGATCGCAGCGACAAGCTCTTGCGCCTGGCCGCCGGCGTTGAGCTCACCGAGCAATTTGCCAATCGAATCGGCGTCGGTAGTGCTTTCGTTCAGTTGGTATGAATGGATCGTTTCGGCCAGGGTATCCAACCGCTTCTGGAAATCCGCTTCGCCGGTGGGTGACCGTGATTCGGCCAACAAGCCGAGATAGCGATCCAGCGCGACTCGCACTTGCCGGAACTGATCCACCTCAAGCCCGGCCTCGCCGCTGGCAAAGCGCGCTGCGGCGCTGCGCAACGTCTCGATTTTCGTGTCCTTGCCCTTGGCGAGTTCTTCCTGCAAGGGGTCTAAGACGAGGAATTTCTTCCATCCCGCCTCGGCCGTCTTGTCGCCCGCCAAAAATGTGGTGAGCGTATTGAGCCGCTGGTCAAGCAGAGTCTTTGCGGCCGTTAACTGCTCGGCTGAAATCGGTTGGAATTTCGACTTCGCCGCTTCGATTGCGCCATACAAGTCGTCGTGGCCTTTCGCATCTTGCACGGGCGCGGCGGCCGCAGCCGGCTTGATGCCTGCGCCGGCCAGCCAAAGTGGCAAAACGGACGTTCCTTCGAGCATCGGGAGCTGGGCGACCAGGCTGAGCGTCGGCTCGCCGCAGCCGATTCCCGCCAGATTAATGAGCGCTACATAGCGATCTTTGACGGGCAGTTTGTGGATTGCTTCGATCGCATGAGAGACTCCAGCCGGAGACTTGGTGCTTGCCGGTTTCTTGTCCCAATACCCTGTTGTCATCCTGCCCGCACCATGCCAAAGCGACTATCGCCGAGATCGCCAAAATGTAACGCATCCGTGATTTCCTTCTGATGAGATTCCAGCCCCGCCGGCGCTCAACGGGGTCCGTCGCCCGTTGAACTAGAATGCATACCACCATACACCAATTTGCCCAATGGCTACAGATTAGCTCGGATTGAAACGGAAAAATCTACGGGTGCTATCCATTTGCGCCAGACTGCTTGCGTTGACTGAACCCAACTTGTTATCGGCCGACGTAACTTGCCAAGTCGCATCGCTTGGGGGTGCCAGTCGTGACCTGGAATCTGAAGGGCGTCTCAATCGTCTCAAATTACCCATTTTAATCTTGCCCCTTGCGTTCGATCGTTTCGTTTGCCCTAATACTCCGCACCTACCCGCCGGCAGGAAGCCGTCCTTGGCTCCCGTAGGACCCTTCCCGCCAATTCCACCCACCAGCGAATTTGCGATCCCGGCAGCCGTTTGGCGGTCTGGCACGATCCAAATTCTCCCAGCTCGCCGCATGCTGCCTACCTCCTTCCGCTGTTTTTATCCAAGGTAACGCGTTTTGGACTCGTGAACCGCAAGGGGCTCCTCATGATCGTTCTTGAAATTTGAGACAAGGAGGCTTGCTGATGAGAGTTCGTATCCTAGGGGCTGTTTCCGCTTTGTCTTGCGTCCTTTTGATAGGGTTCGAGGTCACGGTCGCCGCCGAGCCAGTGCCGACCGTAAGTTTTGGCTGGCAATCCAATTACGACTCAGCCTATCGGCTCGCACAGCAGCAAAAGAAAATGCTGCTGATCTATTTCCAGCAATCAGCCGTCGCCGGAACGGTTGCCAACCAACCTCAAGCCGCTCCCGAGAGCGCTTCTGACGCCAATGACCAGGTGCTAATGGCGATCGGCGCGATGGCAGCCAATGCCGAAGGTCGCAGTCGGCTGGTCCGATTCGTCCTGGTTCGCCTTCCGTTGGACACAATGGAAGAAGTCGACGACAAACCAATGACGCTGCTCGATCATCCGGCCTTTGCCGAATTGCATCGAGGTCCGGGCATCGCCATTCTCGACTTCAAGCATGTCGATCAGCCCTACTATAAGGAGGTCGTGAGTTTCTGTCCGCTGACATCGGGTAAATACTATCAATTCCGGCCCGAGCACTTAGCGGTGCTGATGGATTTGCCTCCGGGCAGTGTCACCCAGCGGACGATGGTGTTCGCGGTCCGCATTCATCCGGAGAAGCCGGCGAGCACGTTGGGCGAGGCCGATCCGGTGCTGTACGACGAGGCGGCCAGCCATTCGCAATATCAGGCCCAGATTCGGGTGCAGGGGCACCAACAATGGGAAAGCCGCTTCCATCGAATCGCCTCTCGATTATTTGGCCGCGGTACGCCCGGCACACCGTGCGAAGTGGTCGCCGAAAGCTGGCCGAACGAGAATCTCGTCGATTCCTGCGTCGATTGCGTCGCCAGTTGGCGTCAGTCGTCGGGGCATTGGTCCGCGGTTCGGGCTCAGCATGCCAGCTACGGTTATGACATCCAGCGCGGCTCGAATGGGATCTGGTATGCGACGGGGATTTTCAGCAATTGAGGCGGGCTTCGAGCGCGCGCTGGGCAAGCCCAGCGGCTAAACGGGATAGGGGTGCGCGCGACGGTTCCGTTTGCGCGGGATTTGCCGGGGCTGCACGCCGCGGCACGTTGCCAAATGGCAACACTTGTCATTCCGCGTGGTACGCTTTCCTTGGCGTCGTAGATTGCTCGTGCCGATGAGAACGCTTCGAGGAACATCGTGGCCACGGCCGGTTCGTGGACGTGCGCAGCGTCATTTTTCTGCGTTCGGGTTGCGCGCGAGGGATGGGGCGTTTCGAGCATTGACGATTCTCGGCGTCGCGCTGCTCGCCGCCGGTTGTGTGCAAGCGCCTCCGGTGATTCCCGCTGGTCAACCGGCGCCGTTTTACGGCGCGACGACTGCTCCGCCGTATTATGGCGCGCCTGCCGCGCCGCTGCCGCTTCCGGGGCCCGCTTCGGAGGCCAACGCTCCGCCTGCACTGCCGGCCAACGTCAGTCCCGCGCCCGCTGCGGCCGTGGCGCCTCCGGCCGCTATTGTCGCTCCGGCGGCGCCGGCTGCTGCCGCGGCCGCCGCGATTCCGCAGGCCGGCGGATTGATGCTTAGTCCCGTTTCGGTCGTCGCTCCCGTGACCGCGAACGTGATTCTGGTCGCCAGCGTTTACGACGCCGCGCAGCAACTAGAGGCGTTCCAGCGCGTCGATTGGACCCTCACTCCCGGTAGCGCGGGCCAGATTACCGGCCTGGGCGAAGGCCCGCGGGGATTGACTCAGAACTTATTCTCCGAACCTCCGCGCGGCATCGACGCCAATCATGCCATCGGTGAAACGTTCGGCTCCAATATCGTGCTAACTCGCGGCACGCCGTCGCCAACCGACAACATCACCGTGCTGCGCGGGCAAACTTGGCTCAGCGTCGGTTCGCCGGTCGAGGGAACCGGCTATGTGACGGCTCTTGCTCCCGCCGCGGCGAACCCAAACGCGCGGCAGCAAACGACCGTCATTCATTGGGTCGATGCCCGGTGGACGGCGCCGCCCGCTGCCAGCGTGGCCGCCGGCGCTCGACACATGCTCACTACGACCGTGCTGCGGCAATCGACCAACGCCCCGATTGCCGGTTGGCGCGTGCGCTATGAAATGGCAGGCGGAACGGCCGCCGGGTTCGCGCCGGACGGGGCCCAGAGTATTGAAGTCGCGACCGACGCCCAGGGCCGAGCCAGCGCCGAGCTGTTCCAGCAGCAACCGGCTGGCGGCGTCAGCTCGGTTTCGGTTCAGCTCAATCGGCCTGCCGCCGCGGGCGCCGAGGCGCTGACGATCGGCTCGACGAAAACCCCGATTACTTGGACCGGCGCTCCGCCACCAGCCCCTCGTCCGGTCCAACTCCTCCCGCGAGCAGCCCTACCGCCCCTCCCGCCAGTCCGGCCGGACCAGTTGACATGCGGCTCTCAGGGCCGGCTCAAGCCATTGTCGGCGGCGAAGTTCACTTCGATCTCGAAATTACCAACCGTGGAGCGGTGGCGACGAGCCGTTTGGTAGTTGTCGATCGCTTCGACGACGGACTGATCCATGCGGCGGCGGTCAGCCCGATTCAGCGCGAATTGGATCCGTTCGCACCCGGCGAGACTCGCAAGATTGGCATTACGTTCAAAGTGGCCAAGCCGGGCCAGCTCTGCCAGCACGTCGAATTGACCGGCCCGGGCGGAGTGCGCCAAACCACCAGCGCCTGCGTCCAAGCCGATGCCCCGGCCGCAGTTTCCAACGCGGTCGCTCCGCCCGGGAGCGTTGGCCCCACAGTAGCCGGCGCCCGGGCAAGCCGGCCATGACGCTCAAGGTCTCTGGCCCGGCGTCGACCAAGGTTGGTCAAAACGTGGAATTCGTCATCGAGATTCGCAACTCCGGCGATGCAGCAATTCCCACGGTTCGCGTGAGCGACACTTGCGACGCCCAGACGCTGCGCCCTGTCGCCGCGGATGCCGGATATACCCAAGTTGGATCGCAGTTTGTGTGGACGCTACAAAACCTGACGCCGGACAAGGTGGAATATCGCCGGCTCCGCTGCGTGTGCCTCGACGCGGCCAATCGGGCTTGCGATCAGGCGACCGTGACTGACGGCGGCGATCTGACGTTGCACGACGAGGCCTGCGTGCAAATCCTGCCGGGCGATGCGTCGGCCGCGGGCGCGAACCCTGGCGGCGGCAATTTGAATGTGCAGATTTCCTCGCGGACCAATCCGCTCAAGGCCGGCAGCGATTCGTCGTACCAGGTGACGATCACGAACGCCGGCCAAAACTCCGAACGCAAAGTCGCGCTGGCGGTGACGGTGCCCGATCTTGAACAACTCGTCGAAGGCCAGAATCAAAACCCGGCGAAAGCCGCCATCGACGGCCAGACGATTCGTTTCGATCCGATCGCCGAACTGAAGCCGGGCGAAACGCTCACGTTCGACGTCACCGTCCACGCCAGCCGAGCCGGCGACGCAACAGCCCGTGCCGATGTTACCAGCCAAGCTCTCGTCACGCCCACCACCGCCGAAACGCCGATCCACGTCTTCGCGGATTAATAGTCAGACCTAAACCCAGCCAGCAGACCGATCTTGGGGCAGGGTGCCAAACTTGCTACAATCCGCCCCCCCGCGCGTGGTTTCGTGAATCGATTGAGTTCTCGGTCCAACTGCGTCAAAACCAATGTCGCGATCAAGGCCCCTCCAAGACGGAGGGCGTCCGGGCAATGAATTGCACGGGAAGCACAGCATGAATTCGCTTTTGGCCGCTAAGATGGCGGTCTGCGCCTTGCTCATCTTTTGCGGCGCTAAGCCGCTGCCCGTCGCGCCCTCTGAAACAGCCGCGCCCTCTGCTGTACAAGCGAGCGCGTCGAGTCACAACCTGGATCGGCAGCAGCTTCCCTTGCCTGGACCGCTATTCGCACTCACGGCACAAGAGCAGGCTGAATTGGATCGCGTGCTCGATGCATGGGAAAAACAAAGCGGGCAAATCAAATCGTTCCGGCGCGAGTTCCATCACTGGAGCTACGACAGCACGTTCGTCCCGCCGAACGACCCCAACGGTCCGAGGGCCGTGAGCAGCGGCGAGTTGCTGTACGCGGCGCCCGATAAGTGGGTGTTCCGCGAGAATGAGATCACGACGTGGCAATTTAATCTGTCGGCGAAGAAGTTTGAGCAAGTCAGGCTCGACTGCGGCGAACACTGGGCTTGCGACGGGAAGTCGATCTACTGTGTCGACCATCAGCAGCGCGAAGTTCATGCGACAAAGCTACCACCGGAGTTGAGGGGGCGTCCGATCACTGACGGTCCGTTCGCTGTTTGCCTGCCGTTCTTTTTTGGCCGGGTTCACGTCCCGCCGGCGCCTTTCGCTTTTGGCGTCGATGCCGCCAAACTAAAGGCCCGGTACTTTATCCGAATCTCGACGCCGCCAGATTCGCCAGGTCAAGTCTGGCTCGACATCCGCCCGAGGCTGCAAAAGGACGTCTCCGATTTCAGCGAAGTCAAAGTGATCCTTCAGATGCCCGATATGCTGCCGCGCGCAGTTAAGGTCTTTTGTACACGCACCGACTCCGATGTCTTCACTTTTGAGCAACGGCGGATTGTTAGCGTCTCAACACCGACGGCTAATGAAAAATTCGCCCCTGAACCGGTCGGCTATAAGCTGATTTCCGAAGGTGGCACAAGTGAACCGGCCGTTGATGGCATTTCGAGCAGCAAGCAATAAACTCCGGCAACTCGTCGGACGTTGTCCAATCCAATCACAAAACCCCCGCGAAGCGGGTAACGCAATTGAAAATCTGGGGAAGGAACGCATGAATCTTCGATTGGCTGCCACGATGGCGGCATGCGCGGGGCTGGTTCTTTGTCTCGGCACGACTTTGCACGCCCAGATTGATCCGCCAGGGCAAGTTCCGCAGGGGCCGCTTCCGCAGCAAGTTCCCCAACCCGGGGCAGCCGGGCCGCAGCAGTATGCCCCCCCGCGGCCGCCGGCGCCGCCGTTCGTGCTCACGCCGCAGGAACAGGCTGATCTGGACGTCGCGTTGGCCGCTTGGGAGAAGCAAGGCGGGCAGATGAAGACGTTTAAATGCAAGTTCTGGCATTGGATCTACGACGGCACGTTTGCGCCGCCCGGCGATCCCAATGGGCCGCGTTCGATCAGCACTGGCGAGTTGAACTACGCCGCTCCCGATAAAGGTTCATTCGAAGAGAAAGAAGTCACGACCTGGCAGTTCAATCCCACGTCGCGAAAGCTCGAGCAAGTTAAGCTCGAGCATGGCGAGCATTGGGCCTGCGACGGCAAGTCGATCTTCAAGGTCGACCACCAGAAGCGCGAAGTTCATGAGACGACGCTTCCTCCCGCAATGCAAGGCCAATCGATCACCGAGGGGCCGCTGCCTTTCGCGTTCGGAGCTCAGGCGGCAAAGCTCAAAGCTCGTTATTTCATTCGGATTACGCCGCAGGACACGAAAGAAGAGATTTGGCTGGACATCCGCCCCAAATTGCAGAAGGACGTGGTCAACTTCATTGGCGTGGAAGTGATTCTGCACATTCCCGACATGCTTCCCAAGGCGATTAAAATTCGCCGCACGCAGAACGATTCAGACGTGTACACATTCGCGCAAAGAGGATTTGAATTTCCGAATATCTTCGGAGCCAACGTGTGGGCCCCCAAGCCGTTTGGATATAAAGTCATCGTCGAGAACGCGCCCGGCGAGGCGGGTCCACCAGGGCCGGGCAATAATCCGCCCCCCGGAGGTAATTCCCAGGCCAGCCGGCCGAATTCACCCAACGGCCCCGGCGAACATCATTAGCCGGCCAAAAACTCTGGCTCGGCGCAGCGCGCCGAGCTTGGCATCCACGATTTTGTCGCGGTGATTCTTTGGGATCGCGGTGGAATCGATCGCGGAATTTTCAAGCGAACAACGGCGATTTCTCGTAGCCTAGTGGTAGGGTGATGAAGCGCCGACACGCGCTGCAACCCCTCATCCCCGACCTTGCTCGCGCAAGGGAAGAGGAAAGAGCACCGGGCTCCGAGGCTCGAAGCAAGGAACATTTTTTCATTTCATTCGGCATTGTTCCCAACCATTTTCACACATGGCTCGCTGGCCCCGCCACGTCTGGACAACGCTGTTCACGTATCTGATTATCTTCGTCGGCTTTCCTTTGCTATGCTTGTTGGCCTATGCTTGGGTGAATGGCCGGCTCTGGTAACTTGCCGCCGCGAGACACAGCAATGCGCAAAGCGCTCGAGCGCGAACTGACGATCCACGCTCAGCAGCATCTACTGACTTTTTGGAATGAGCTCACTCCGCCGGAGCGCGAGCGGCTGGCGGAACAGATCCGTGCGGTCGACTTTCCAGAACTTGCGCGCCTTGCCGGCCGAAACGAGCAGGCCACCGACTGGGGCGCGTTGGCCCGGCACGCCGCATCGCCGCCCGCTTATCGCCGGGGGCAAGGCGGACCGGGCTCGACGGCCGCCGAAGCCGTCGCGCGCGGCCACGAAGCGCTGGCTCAGGGCCGGCTGGGCACGATCCTCGTCGCCGGAGGGCAAGGCACGCGCCTCGGGTGGCCACACCCCAAGGGAACTTACAAAATCGGCCCCGTGTCCGGCGCTTCGCTGTTCCGAATCTTGATCGAGAAAATTGTCGCGCTCGGCCGCCGCTATGGCGTGCGTGTGCCGCTGTACTTGATGACCAGTCCGGCCACGCATGACGAGACGATCGCGTATCTCGAAACCCAGCGGCGTTTCGGCCTGCCGAGCGAAGATTTGCACGTCTTTTGCCAAGGGCAAATGCCGGCCGTCGACGCCGCGAGCGGCCGCGTACTGCTGGAAGCACAGGGCCGGCTCGCTCTCAGCCCCGATGGACATGGCGGCATGCTCGCCGCGCTGGTGCGCAGCGGCGGACTTTCCGACATGGCTCACCGGGGGCTCGAGCATTTGTTCTATCTGCAAGTCGACAACCCGCTGCTGCGTATCGGAGATCCAGAATTCCTCGGCTACCACCTGCGCGCCGAATCCGAGATGTCGACGCAAGTCGTGGCGAAGCGCGAGCCGCGCGACAAAGTGGGCAATGTTGTTTCCGTGGATGGCCGGCTGCGGATCATCGAATATAGCGATCTGCCCGACGATGCGGCCGAATTCCGCCAGCCCGATGGTTCGCTGCGGTTTTGGGCGGGCAGCACGGCGGCCCACCTGTTCGAACGCTCGTTCTTGGAACGCATCCAATCGAGCGCCGCGGGATTGCCGTTTCATATCGCTCGTAAGAAAGTCGCGTTCATCGAACTGGAAGGAAGCCGCCGCGGCCAGCCCTGCGAACCGGCCGAACCGAACGCGATCAAGTTCGAACGCTTCGTCTTCGATCTGCTGCCCGAGGCACACAACGCCATCGTGATGCAAGTCGAAACCGAGCGCGAATTCACGCCGGTCAAGAATGGCACGCCAGCGGCGCACGACACGCCGGAGACGGTCCGCGCCGCAATGATCGCCCTGCACACCGAATGGCTAAAGCAGGCCGGCGCCGACGTGGCGCCGGGCGTGCCGGTCGAAATCAGTCCGCTTTGGGCTTTGGATGCCGAAGATCTAAAGGCCAAGATCGCCGAGCGGCCGAAAATTACCGAGCCGACGTTTCTCGGCTAGCAGACTGTTGAAAAAGGGGACTGGCTCCGAGCGATCACTCGATTTCGTCGTTAATTTTGGTTTGCTGCGAGGTGCCTGTCCCCTTTTTCGACACCCTGCTAGCCTTGCCAACGCTACTTCTGGGATTGCGTGCCATTGGCTCGGTCAGTGCTCGTCTTGATTCTTGCCTCGATCGGTCAGGAACAAAGAACACTGGCAAAGCCAGTGGCAGCCTGAATTCAGGCCGACACAAAGCACCAGACAGACCGTCCTAACCGACGGGTCGCCCCGCCACGATTCCGCCGGCCGCTTCGAACAACAGCAATGCCTCGCGAACTGCCCGCACATCATGCACCCGGATGATCTGTGCGCCCTGCGTTGCCAGGGCACAAGCCACGCCGATGGTGCCAGCGGGCGACATGTGCCGCGACTCGGATGATTTCTGCCCCAATACCTTGGCGATGAATCCTTTTCGCGAATGGCCCACCAACAGCGGACAACCGAGGTCATGCAGCTGCCAGCAATTGGCGACCAAAGCCAGATTGTGGGCGTGCGTCTTGCCAAAGCCGATGCCCGGATCCAGAGCGATCCGCTCGCGGCGGATTCCGGCCGCGATTAGCGCATCGCGCCGCCCGCGAAGAAACCCATGAACCTCGGCCACGACGTCCTCGTAGTGCGGCGCATCCTGCATCGTTTGCGGCTTGCCTTGCATGTGCATTGCCACGACCGCGGCGCCGGTTTCTCGCGCTACGCCGATCATTGCCGGATCGCCGGCCAGCGCCGTGATGTCGTTGATGATTTCGGCCCCTGCCACCAACGCTGCCCGAGCCACAACGGCCTTCGACGTATCGATCGACACAGGCAGATCCGCCTGAGCACACAGCGCATCGACCACCGGCAATACGCGGCGCAACTCTTCGTCGGCCGCGACCGGCTGCGAATAAGGCCGCGTGCTCTCGCCGCCGACGTCCAGCAGATCGGCCCCCGCCGCCGCTAATTCCAGCCCGCGGGCAATCGCGGCCGCGGGATCGAAAAACTCGCCGCCGTCCGAGAAACTGTCCGGCGTCACGTTCACGATGCCCATCACCAGCGGACGGGCCCCAAGCTCCAGTTCGCGGGTGCGAAGTTGCCAACGATTTGCGCGGCCCGGGAATCGCAGTGCCAATGAAGATTCGAAGCTCGCCATGCCGCTGAGCGTAGCAGCGCTGAGAAGAATCGGCTATCCGGCAGCGAACAGCTTTGCTCACGAAGCCCAGGGATGGCTATCCCTGGCCTTACCAGGCCACTTCCATCATGTCGACAATCTTGGAGGCCAGTTTTTGCATCGTTTGCTGCATGGCAACGACCGACGAGTTGCCATATTCGGGAACCAACTGCGACGTTTGCGATAGATCAACCATTTCCGCGGGCACCGGCACCTGGCCTTCGCGAATCGGCGATCCACGCCGGTCGGCCCACGAGACTTTGATGACCAGCCCCGTTTCGATATCGCGCCCTTCGTTATTCGGCTCCCGCACGATCGAATGCTTGGTGTCAGTCACGATTTTTCCGGAGAGCACGCTATCCGCTGCCGGGCTGCCGACCACTTTGAAGGGCGTGCGTTTTTCGATTTCCTTCGACACTGCTTCAGTAAGCTGCTCGCCCAGATCGCGGCGGAAGCTGGCCGACTCGAACAGCGGCACATAGACCGTGTGGATGTCGGGCGGGAAGAGCGAGGCATTGCCGAACTGATAATCGGCGCAGCCCGTCGCCGCCAGAACAAAGCAGGTGCATGCCAATCCCGCGGCGAACAATCCCAACAGCTCGCGTTTGCCGCCGGCAACTGCCGGTCGCCGCGACAGGCGCGATTCGGAATGGGCGAAAGCTGTTCATCGCTGGGCGGGAGCGTTCGGATCGGGTTGCGTCGCCACCATCGGCTGCATCGTCCCGGTCGGCCCTTCGCGATCGGCCCGTTCCTTGTTGGGATCCTTGCCGTCGAACAATTCGGCCAGCAAGGAGAAATGATCCGCGGGATAGCCGGGGAGATCTTTGATCGCTGCGATCCGGTCCCGCGACGCTTGGGCCAGTTGCGTTTGCGGATATTGCTGGATCAAGTCGGCGTAATAGATTCGCGCGGCCCGATAGTACTGCCCTTTTTCGTAGAATTGGGCCAAAGTCCAATAGCGTAAGGCCAACTGGGCATGAATCTCCGCTTTGGCCGTCATCAGATGGTCGCGCTCGCCTCCCAGTTCGCTGCCAAACTGGGCGACGGTCTGATCGATCAGCTTTTCGGCGTCTTTCAGCGGGCGATCATCGTAGGTCGGTCCCTGGTAGCGGCTTGAACTTCACTTGGATTCCCAGCAAGTGGGCATCCTTCTGGTGCGGGCTCTTGGGATAATCGGTGCGGATCAACTTGTAATAATAGTCCGCGTCGTCCCAATGGCCTTTGACGAAGTACGCGTTCGCCGTGTTCCATACCGCCTCGTCGGCCAGCTTGCCACGCGGATCGTTGATGCGCACGTTATCGAAACAGCGGATCGCATAGCCAAAGGTATCGAAACTCGGCCGCTTCGGATCGTTGAAGTTCGGCGTCAGCATCCAATGTGGGTTGGCCCGATCGTACTGCAGCCAGTAGACGCCAATCGCATATTGCCGCAGCACGATGATGTTCAGCATCCGGCTATTCGTGTACTTTTTGACCAGGGCCTCGTACTGGTCCTCGGACTTGGAATATTCGTCGGCGAAGAAGTGGGCCTCGCCGGACATGAACAGGGCCGATTCTTCCAGCGAAGAGTCGGGCAGGCGGTCGGCCGCGGCCTCGTACTTTTTCGCCGCGTCGTGATAATTGCGTTTGCGATACAGCTCGTCGGCCTCGGCGTAATAGCCGCGAGCGATGGCTTCGTTCGGGCCGCGGCCAAAATTCTCTTTCATCGTCTCGGTGAAGTTCTTGGGAGCGTAGCGATCGAATCCCGTGACCGGATCGGGCCGCGGCTCGCCGCTGGGCACCTGCGAAACAGGCACCGGCGGATCGTAGACCGCTTGGCCAGGCGCAGTTTCGGCGGTGGCCTGATGACTCCAAGTGCAGCCAAACAGCGCGGCGCACAAGCAAGCGGCGGCGGCAAGTCGCGTTGGCCGAGCGGCAACCATTCCGGAAATCCTTTTCGCGTAGGGTGGGCATTGCCCACCGTCTTAATCAGCCAACTCAGCCAAGTAGGGTGGGCATCGCCCACCTTCGCGCGAATGTTCTGCAAGTTCCGTTGCGCGTGTTTGATACTTGGTGGGCAATGCCCACCCTACAGCTGGCTCGGAGCCTTCAGCCCTAAGCCTTCAGCCCTAAGCCTAAATACGCCTGCATCTTCGGCTTATGACCCAATAGATGAGATAAGTAGTGATTCAGCACGGCCCGCAGTTCACCGCCGGTGCGACGATCGATTTCCAGCCGCCGCCAGGCGTCGCCCGACCGATCGGCCAGACGGATCATCGCCCGCAACACACCGGCTGAAACCGACAAAACCTGCCGTTTTCCCGCTCGACACCGCCCGCAAAACACGCCTCCCGCCAGCAGCCCAAATGCCACGCGGCCAACCGGCTCGACCGGCTGCCCGCATTCGACGCATTGCTCCAACGACGGCAAATGTCCCAACAAATTCAACGTGACCAGCTCAAACCGGGCAATCAAAGTCGCAACCGCGTCTCCCGCAGTCCCATCTCCCGTCGCCAGCCGGGCCAATATGGCTTCGGCCTCGTCGAACAATTCCGGATGGGGATCGTAATCGTCCGTCAATTCGTTCAACAGTTCGGCAACATAATAGCCCGCGTACAGACTAGACAGCTCGCGGCCGCGCGGGCGGAACCGCTTGAGCAGTTTGGCCTCTGTCAGCAGGTCCAATGCGCCGGATGATTTGCGGAGGAACACTATTCGACAAAGGCCCAACAGGTCAAGGGCAGACTCGAAAGGCCCCTTCGGACGCCGAGCCCCTTTGGCCAGACCATGTATCTTGCCGAACTCGCGGGTAAACAGCGTAACGACGCTGCTCGTCTCACTGAACTCGACGACCCGCAACACCAGGGCCGTAGCTTGTTCCGAGTTCATGGAGCAGATCCACGGCAATAAAGTGAGCGCCGGGTCGAATCAATAATTGCAAGCAATTGTATGCGAGCGTCCAAATCGCCGCATGAGCGCAGCGGCATTCCGCGCCGCGCAAGACTTGCATAACTAAGGGAGGGCGAGGCTCCCGCCGAGCCGTTCGCCAAGCGTTTCAATGCGAGGCCCAACCGAACCCAAGAAGCCGGAAGGCTGGACCGTCACCGCGTGGGCGACGATCGCCCTGTACACGGCAATCGCCGCCCTGGCATTCTACTGGCCATTCCATGCCGCGGCGCCCGACAACGTAGCGCTGCTCCGCACAATCGGCTTCAATAGCGTTGGAATCGCGGCCACCGTATTAATCGCCCAGAAATTGATCGCGATGTTCTTGGACTAACGGCAGCGGTGCTCTGTTTCCCGGCGCTGAACGCGATTCACTTTCCGTTCATCCGTGCCATCCGTGGTTGATTTTCCCGAGCGAGAACGCTGGAAGGAACAAACCACGGATGACACCGATCGCTCGGATGACGAGTGACTAGTTCAGCTGGATTCGGTTCGCTATGACATCTTGCCGAACCGTCGCTGTTTGCACAATCTGTGGCGGCCCTAACGGGAACTGGATTTAGTCGAACTAAGCATCTTTTCTTTTACGCGATTGAAGCCGCAGGAAGTCATAGTATGAGCATCGACTCAATTGACGCTCCCCCCGCGAATTGCTAGCCTATACAGCTTCCGCCTCGAACGGCCTGGGGCTGTCTTAAGTTTCGATCCCTAGCGAAGTTGTTATTCCAACGCCGTACGCCGCTTGAGCGCCTTCGGCGAGTTGGACGCGGCCGTCGTCCTCTCGCCTGTTGCGCCCTGACGGGAACCGGTGTGCCCCGTTGTCCTAGGAGGAATTGTGCCCCCAGTTTTAGCTAAAGATCTGATCGAAGCGGGTGTTCATTTCGGCCATCGGGCCAGTCGCTGGAACCCGCGGATGCGGCCCTACATTTTCGGCCGCCGCAATCAAATCCACATTATCGACGTCCGCGAAACCATCCGCGGTCTTCTGCGGGCCAAGAAATATCTCAAGCAAGTGGCCACGGCCGGCAGCCTCGTGCTGTTCGTCGGCACGAAGCGCCAAGCGGGCGAGACGATCCAGCGCGAAGCCTCGCGCTGCGGCATGCCGTTTGTCAACGACCGCTGGCTCGGCGGCACGCTCACCAATTTCCGCACCATCCGCAGCCGGCTGGGGCGGTTGGAAGAACTCGAATCGCTGATGGCCTCCGAGGCCTTCGCCACCTACTCCAAGAAAATGCAGTCGGCCCTGAAGCGCGAATATCGCAAGATGTTCCGGAATCTCAATGGTATCCGGGCCATGAGCCGCGTGCCGGAGTGCCTGGTGGTGTTCGATCCGAAGAAGGAAAAGAACGCGATTAGCGAAGCCCGCAAGATGGGCGTCACGACCGTGGCGTTGATCGACACCGACTGCGATCCAGATTTGGTCGATCTGCCGATACCGGGCAACGACGACAGCATTCGTTCGATCGAATTGATTTCGGCGCAATTGGCCGACGCGCTATTGGAAGGCAAAACCGAAGCGGCCACGCGCGGAGTGGAAAAGACCAACGGCGACGCCGGCAAACCAGCGCCCCGAAGCGAACCGGTTGCGCCCCCGCCCGACAAAGACGCAGACGCGGCCGGCTGAGCCGCGGCGTTTTCTCCGTCTCCCTCGACGGGAGAGGGCGGGGTGAGGGTGAGGGAATCATGAAGGGGCTTTGGCTGCAAAGAGCGCGGCCCCCTCACCCCCAGCCCCTCTCCCGCCAGGGGCGAGGGGAGAAGACAGCAGCGCACATGGGCTGAAATCAAATATGCCCCGATCAAATTCGGGCTCACACGCGAAAATTACGCAGAACAAGGAGATTCAAGATGGCAGAAATCACAGCGGCCGCGGTCAAAGCGCTCCGCGAGCGGACCGGCTTGCCGATGATGGATTGCAAGAAAGCATTGGAAGCTTGCGGCGGCGATCAGGAAGAGGCCGTAGCTTATTTGCGCAAGCAGGGGATCAAGACGCAGGAAACCCGGCTGGGACGCGAAACCTCGGCCGGCCGGATCGCTGTCTACACCGATCCGGGCAAGAGTGTCGGCGCGATGATCGAGCTGTTTTGCGAAAGCGCTCCGGTGTCTGTCAGCGCCGACTTCAAACAACTCGCCCTGGATCTGGCCAAGCAATTAGCGCTCGGTCCGGGAGCCAAAACCGGCGACGAGTTGCTCGCTCAGCCGTCGCCATCGAAGCCCGGCGAGACGCTAGCGCAGCAAAAGGACGATCTGTTCAACCGCATGCGCGAGGTCGTTAAGGTCGGGCGAATCGTGCGATTCGACGGACCTTCGGGCGGTTATGCCCATCACGATGGATCCTTGGGTGCGCTGGTCGAATTCACGGGCGGCAGCCCTGAAATGGCTAAAGACGTCGCCATGCACGTCGTGGCCCGCAGCCCGCACGTGGTAAACAAGGAAGACCTAGCCGCGGCCGACGTCGACAAAGAGCGCGAGATCTTGTCCGCCGCCGCCCGCCGCGAAGGCAAGCCGGAAAACATCATCGCCAAGATGATCGAAGGCCGGCTTCGGAATTTCTTCGGCGAGCGCGTGCTGCTGGAGCAGCCGTTCGTGAAGGAAGAATCGCAAACCGTCGGCCAAATGGCCAAAAAAGCCGGTCTGACCGTGAAGCGGTTCGTCCGCTGGCAATTGGGCAAAGAGTAATTGGCTTTAGATTGCTTGACTCAGCGATCAGGCTGAACGGACCTTGGATCATTCCGGGAGGGCGAGGCTCCTGCCGAGCCGGACGGCGCGGCTCGGCAGGAGCCTCGCCCTCCCGTACCGCAATCGCAAAATCGTTCTTGGTTCGGCACAGAGACCTACAGGCACGCAGGGCGAACGTATGTCCGACAATCCAACCACGCCCGCGCCGCGATATCGCCGTGTCGTGTTGAAACTTTCCGGCGAAAGTTTCTGCCATGCCGGCGAGCGCGGGATCAGCATGGACGAAGTGGTGCATATTGCCCGGCAAACGGTGCAAGCCGCGGCCCGGGGCGTGCAGATCGCGATCGTCATCGGCGGCGGCAACATCCTCCGCGGTGCTCAGTTCACCGCCGGCAGCTCGAGCATCCAGGAAGCCACGGCCCATTACATGGGCATGCTGGCCACGGTCATCAACGGGCTGGCGCTGCAAGATGCCTTGGAATCGCTCGGGGCTCAAACGCGGTTGCTCACTGCGATTCGGATGGATGGCGTGGCGGAACCGTACATCCGTCGCCGAGCTCGCCGGCATTTGGAAAAACAGCGGATCGTGATCCTCGCCGCCGGGACCGGCAGTCCGTTTGTCACCACCGACACCGCCGCCGCTCAGCGCGCGTTGGAACTCGAAGCCGACGTGCTGCTCAAAGCCACGCGAGTCGACGGCGTTTTTTCCGACGATCCGGAAAAGAACCCGCACGCGCTATTTTATCGCGATCTGACCTACAAGGCGGTGCGCGAGCAAAACTTGCGGGTGATGGACCCCACGGCCATCGCCCAGTGCATGGAACACGACATGCCGATCGTCGTGTTCAATTTCAAAAAGGAACGCAACATCGAACGGGCGGTCAACGGCGAGCGGATCGGTACGTTGATATCCCGCGGTTGAAATCAGCAACACCAACCCGAAACGTAAGTGAGGACGCACGACGATGTCTCCCGTGGCGTCCTCGCTCATGCGAATGTTCCCTACGTAGCGACGAGGGGTGAGCTATGTCTGTCGAAGAAATCCTGCTGGACGCCGAAGAGCGGATGGATAAAGCGGTCGACGTGTTCAAGCACGCCATGACCGGCATCCGCACCGGCCGGGCCAACCCCGGCCTGGTCGATTCGCTGCGCGTCGAAGCCTATGGTGCCTCGACGCCGCTGAAGTCGATCGCCCAAGTTGGCGCGCCCGAGCCGACGCAAATCGTCATTCGGCCATTCGACCCCGGCACGATCAAGGATATCGAAAAAGCGATCCGGGCCAGCGATCTCGGCTTCAACCCGCAAAGCGACGGTCGGGTGATCCGCCTGAACGTGCCGCCGCTATCGACCGATGTGCGCCGCAAGCTGTCGGCCCGGATCAAGGACCTGGCCGAGGAAGCCCGCGTGTCGATCCGCAACGTCCGCCGCGACAGCAACAAAGCGGCCGATCAGGCCCAAAAGGACAAGTCGCTTACGGAAGACGATCGCGACGCAGCGAAGGAACAAATTCAGGAGTTGACGAAGACCTACGAAACGACGATCAACAACCTCGCCGAGGCGAAGGAAAAGGAAGTGATGGAGTCGTAGAGCGTCGCGAATGCGCGCCATGTTCACGAAGAGCGCTTACTGACGTGCGCGGCTTGGTTAAATCAAACCGAGCCGCGCAGGTCAGTAAGCGTTTTAGCTTGTGATTGCCACCACATGCAGCGTCGTCCGCCGACGTTGACTCAGGTTTCGCTTTCAGGGATAATTCTACTGGAAAATCGTGTGCGAATTTCCGATTTTGTGTTGCCAAAGTTGATTCTTCAGAAGAGCTTGCACCAATTTCATGGCCATTGCCGAAACCATCGATTTGCAGGCGTACTGCCTGGACGTTGCCCAGCGGGCCAAATCTGCGGCTGCGACGCTAGCTACTGCTTCGGGCCGGCAGAAAATCGATTGGCTGCTGCTAGCAGCGCGTAGAATCCGCGAGCATGAAACCGAAATTTTGGCGGCGAACGAGCAGGATGTTGCCGCGGCAGTTGATTTTCAACTGACCGAAGCTCAAATCGACCGGCTCCGGCTGACGCCGTCGCGACTGGAATCGGTGGCCGCCGGCCTGGAAGCCGTGGCTGCGCTCGGCGAAGTCGTGGGCGAGGTGATCGAGTCGACGATCCGCCCGAACCGACTGGAAATTTCGAAGGTCCGCGTGCCGCTGGGCGTCGTGTTCTTCATCTACGAGTCCCGGCCCAACGTGACGGCCGACGCCGCGGCGATTTGCGTGAAGAGCGGCAACGCCGTGATCCTCCGCGGCGGCAAGGAAGCGGCCCATTCCTCGCGGGCCATTGTCGAATTGCTCACGGCGGCGCTCAGCGAAGTCGGGCTGCCGGCCGACGCGGTTCAACTGGTCTGCACCGCCGATCGCGAAGCCGTCGGGCATTTTCTGCGCATGCCCGAGTACATCGACCTGGCCATCCCCCGCGGCGGTGAAAATCTGATCCGCCGGGTCGCCGCCGAAGCGCGGATGCCGGTCATCAAGCATTTCACCGGCAACTGCCATGTGTATGTCGATCGGGCGGCCGATCTCGAGATGGCCGAGCGCGATCACGATCAACTCCAAGTGCCACCGATTGGGTGTCTGCAATGCGGCCGAATCGCTGCTAGTGCATGCCGACGTGGCTTCCGAGTTTCTGCCGCGGATCGGCAAATCGCTGATCGCTCGTGGCATTGAAATCCGGGGCGACGTGCGCACGCAACATCTGCTGCCTGCCGCCAAACCGGCGAGCGAAGCCGATTACGCGACCGAATATCTTGGACCAATCATCTCGGTGTGCGTCGTCGGTTCGTTGGACGAAGCGATCGAGCACATCAATCGCTATGGTTCGCATCATACCGACGCGATCGTGACCGGCGAATTGGCCGCGGCGCATGAATTCACGGCCCGGGTCGATAGCGCAGCGGTAATGGTCAACGCCAGCACGCGATTCAACGATGGCGGCGAATTCGGTCTGGGAGCGGAAATCGGCATCAGCACCGACAAATTCCACGCCCGGGGCCCCTGCGGTTTGAAGGAATTGACAAGCTACAAGTACGTCGTGTTCGGCGACGGGCAAGTACGGGGATGAATTCGCATCGGCGGCGCGGTTGTAAATTCCCTCTCCCTCGACGGGAGGGGGCAGGGTGAGGATGGGAAACTGCAACAGCTCCACCCCTCACCCCCGGCCCCTCTCCCTCAAGGGGGCGAGGGGAGGAAGAAGCGGCTCGATTTCACTCGCGCAGCATGCAGGAGGCCAAGGATGGTCGGCGATGTTCTTAGTCAGGCCGAAGTCGAAAGTTTGCTTAGTGCAATGGACGGCGCGAAGTCGCAGAGGCTCCTTCGAGCACCGTCCGCCGAGCCATCGCCCGCGCAGCAAGCCGCGCGAAAAGGTGACCCCGTACGACTTCAAGCGGCCCGAGCGCGTCGGCAAGGAACAAGTCCGCGCGCTGCAAACGCTGCACGAAGGCTTCAGCCGCAATTTCGGCGCGGCGCTTTCCGGCCTGCTCCGCAGCATCATCGAGGTAAAGCTCACCAGCGTCGACCAATTGACTTACAGCGAGTTCATCTTCAGCCTCGAGAATCCCACCTGTTTCAACTTGCTCAAGGCCGAGCCGCTGGAAGGCAACCTGATTCTCGACATCAACCCGTCGATCCTGTATCCGATTATCGATCGGCTCTTGGGGGGCGGCCGCGATCCTGGCCCGCTGGCCCGGCGACCGCTCACCGAAATCGAGTTGCGGCTGGTGGCCCGGATCACGAATTTGTTCCTGGAGCAATTGCGGGACGCCTGGAAAAACGTGGTGGATTTGAAACTCTCGGTCGAACGGGTCGAAAGCAATCCGCAACTGGTCCAGATCGTGCCGCCGAACGAAGTCATCGTGCTCATCAGCTTCGAACTGACGCTGGGGGAAATCCGCGGGATGATGAATTTCTGCATTCCCTTTAATTCGATCGAGCGGATCGGCAACAAGCTTTCGACCAATAGCTGGATCAGCTACGGTCGCAAGAATTCCACGCCGGAAAGCCGGCAGCAAGTGTCGCGGAACTTGAAAGGGGCGATGGTCCAATTGGTGGCCCAGTTAGCCGACACGAAAATCAGCACCGGCGATTTGCTCAGCTTGCGCATCGGCGACGTGATCACGACCGATAAAGACGTCCACGATCCGCTAGTGCTCAGCGTCGAAGGGGTGCCGAAATTTCGCGCGAAGCCCGGCGCGTTCAAAGGCCGCAAGGCAATCCGGATCGAGCAGTCGGTCGGCCTGCTGCCGAAACCGGCCGCACCGCCGGTCGAAGCCAAGCCCACGAAGAAGTAGCGCCGCCGGAATTCACTGAATCTCGCGATGCCGATCCCGGGAGGGCGAGGCTCCTGCCGAGCCGCGGGTCGCAGTTTGGCGCACGGCTCGGCAGGAGCCTCGCCCTCCCTACGCCCGGCGCCACTGGCTTTGCCTGGCAAAGCCAGTGGCGCCAGCGGAAAGACGACGATCGCGCTACATCGTCGCGGCCGTCTCGCGCAGGAGCATCAGCCCGACCGCGATTTCTTCAGCCGTGATGCACAGCGGCGGGCAAAGCCGGATGCCTGCCTTGCCGCACGGCAACAGCAGGAAGCCGTGATGGAACGCTGCCTGAATGAATCGATCGCGCCGCGCCGAATCTTCGTGATCTTCGTGCGTAACGTCGATCGCCTGCATCAATCCAAGCCCGCGCACATTGGCGAGGCAGCGCATGTTGAGCGTCAGTTGCTCGAGCCCTTCGCGAAGCTGATCGCCCCGCGCCGCCGCGTTGGCCCGGTATTCGTGTTCGATCAAATCCAAAGTCGCAAGCGCCGCGCGGCAACAGACCGGATTGCCCCCGAAAGTCGATGCATGGCTGCCGGGGGGCCAATCCATCAGATCGGCCCGGGCGATCATCGCCCCCAGCGGCATTCCACTGGCGATGCCCTTCGCCAGGCACACGATGTCCGGCATCGCAGCCGCGCCGAAATGCTGGCAGGCAAACATCCGTCCCGTGCGCCCAAGGCCCGACTGGATTTCGTCGACCACCAGCAAAATGCCGTGCCGATCGCAAACCTCGCGCAGCATCGGCAGGAAGCCAGGCGACGGCACGCGATAGCCCCCTTCGCCCTGGATCGGCTCGACGAAGATCGCGGCCACTTCGTCCGCCGGAACGGTCGACGCAAACAAATCGTTGATGTCGTCGAGCGTGCAATCGTAGGGCAATCGATGCACTCCCGGCACGAGCGGACCAAAGCCGCGCTGATGCACGGGCTTCGATCCGCTCAAGGACATTGCCCCGTAGGTGCGGCCGTGAAACGCTCCTTGAAAGGCGATCACCCGCGGCCGCCGCGTGTGATACCGCGACAACTTTAGCGCCGCCTCGATGCTCTCCGCGCCGCTGTTGGTGAAGAAAACTCGCTTCGGCGCCGAGCCGGGCGCCAGTCGGGCCAAACGCTCGGCCAACTCGATCTCGGGGGCATAATAAAAATCGGTCCCCGACATATGAATCAGCCGCTGCGCTTGCTCGGCGATCGCGGCCGCCACCTGCGGGTGGCAGTGGCCCGTCGAAGCGACCGCGATCCCTGCCGTAAAGTCGAGAAACCGATTGCCGTCGACATCCTCGATCGTCGAGCCATAACCGCGCTCGACCACCAGCGGATAAACCCGCGTGTAGGACGGCGAGAGCACCTGCCGATCGCGGGCCAGCCACTCTGCAGCCTTCGGGCCGGGCAGATGCGTGACCAAATGCGGAACGTTTGTCGGCACGGGTGTCGGCAAGGGAATATGATGTTGAAAAGAATCGAGTGGGAATGTCGACAAATCACGCCTCCGTCTAACCGGCCGCCCGGTCGGTGCTTGCAGATCCCACGCAGAGAAGCCCGCACCAGTTCATTATGCAGCGGCGGTCAATCTTGTTGCCGATTTTGGCCGCAGTGTTCCAAGCGCAACCGCACATGGAGAGCGTGTGAAAGACTGGGGACTGGCTCCGAGTCAGCCGCGCAAAAACAGCAATTACCGGCGTTTCGCAAGGCGCCTGTCCCCATTCTTTCACATCCTCGGAGTGTGCCTATTACGTAGCAGGGACACTCCGTGTGCCGTCGAAGCGCTAGGAACGTCCAACTACACACGTCGCTGCCGCAGTAATTTTCAGTCGTTCGTATCGAGTTTCGCGCTCATGCCCTGAGCCATCGTGATCGCGCGGTCGTGGTTTACCGTAAATGAAATCTTGTGCGTCACCGAGTCGACGAGCCCGGCCGCCGACGGCTGACCGTTGCCGCTCCGCTTCACGCCGCCAAACGGCAGGTGCACTTCGGCGCCAATGCAAGGCAAGTTGACATAGCCCATGCCGAAATCGCACTCGTCGCGATAGCGCCGCCAGCGGCGGTAGTCTTCAGTAATCACGGCCATCGACAGTCCATAAGGCGTGTCGTTGTAAATGCGAATTGCTTCGTCGTCTCCGGCGAACGGGACCAGCGCCACGTGCGGCCCGAAGACCTCTTCGCGGATCGTGCGGCGCATGGGCGTGTAAGTTTGCCGGTAGATGAACGGCGACATGAAGAAGCCGTCGGCGTGCGCGGCGTCGCTGATTCGGCCGCCTTGCAACAGCACTTCGGCCCCTTCCTCGACCGCCAGCCGGTTGTACTGGAGCACCTTGTCGACGCCCGCTTGATTCACCATTGGCCCCGCGAAGGCACTGGCGTCCATCGGGTCGGCGAATTTCAGTTGCTTCGCCCGGCGAACGAACTGCTCTGCGAACGCTGCGAAGACGCGCTCGTGGACCAACACTCGCCCGGCGGAGACACAGCGCTGGCCGGTGGTCTTGAAGGCGCTGAGGATCGCGGCATCAACGGCCAAATTCAAATTGGCGTCTTCGCAAACGATGACGGCGCTTTTCGAGCCCATTTCCAGAGCGCAGGTCTTGTGATCGCTCGCGGCCGCCAGCCGGCGAATGTGCGACCCGACGGCGTAGCTGCCCGTGAAGCAAACCACGTCGACATCCTGATGAGCCGCCAGCGCCTCGCCGGCTTCCTCGCCGATGCCATGCACCAGATTGATTGTGCCGCGCGGAAAACCGGCCTCTTCGAGCATTTGCACTAGCCATTCGCCGATCGCGGGCGTTTCTTCCGAAGGCTTGAACACCACCGTGTTCCCTTCCAATAGGCTGGGCCCGATCATCCACAGCGGAACGGCGAACGGGAAATTCCAAGGCGTGATCACGCTCACCACGCCGCGCGGCTTACGCAGGATGTACAAATCCTTGGCCGAGATTTCCGAAGCCGCCATAGCGCCCACCGGCTGCCGGGCCGTGCCGAATGTGTATTCGACCATGTGCAAGCCCTCGACCACTTCGGCCCGGGCTTCGTTCAGAACCTTGCCGCTCTCGCGCGCCAACAGCATGGCCAACGGATCGATCTGTTCCTGAATCAAATTGGCAAGCCGCAGAAATAGCTCGCCGCGCTGGATCCGACTGGTGCGCCGCCAAGGATCGAATGCCCGCCGGGCGGCAGTCACCGCCGCATCCACCTCAGCCGCCGTCCCGCGCGGGAATCGGCCGATCAACTCGGACCGCCGGGCAGGATTGCGGTCGTCGAACAACTCGACACCCGCAAGCCACGCTCCGTCAATAAAATGACGGCCCGTCCAATGATCTTTATTCAACGCCATGGGGAACCTCCCCTCGCCGATCGACTCCTATCACCGGCCGCAGAAAACCAGCCGGCAGTTGAGACTCCGCAACAAATGCGGTTTGCGACCGACCGGTCGCGGCACGACTTTTCTAAATGCCAGTAAATAACAGTACGCAAGCTACCTCGGGCAGGACAAGACGAGTTATCGCCTCGTCACAACCGGCTGTAGTTGCACCAGTTCCAACCTCCCGCGCAGGGGTGCCGGCGCCGAATTCTGCCGGACATGCAACTGTTTGATTGTTCGAGACACAAAGCGTCCTGCTTCGGCGGCCTAATACTCCCGCCGCTTGTCGCCGAACCATTTTGAAATCGCTTCGACCAAGATTAAGAGCGTTGCGGTCATGATGAAGACGGTGAAAAACAGATTCAGGCCGCCGCGGATGGCGGCGGTTGCGTTGCCGTCGCGGATGCCGCTGGTGAGATCGGACCAAAAGCGGCCGGTGATCATCTTCACGCCCGCGGTGCTGGTGGTGCTGATGACGAACAGCATCGGCAGGATCGTCAGCGGGGCATAGCGGCCGCGGCCGCTGTTGAAGAGCACCGTGGTGACGACCGACAGCGCGATCACGGCCAGCATTTGATTCGCGATGCCGAACATCGGCCAGATCGTGTCGATCGAACCGCTGGCGATCAGCAGCCCCCAGCAGAGTGTGACCGCGGCGGTCGAAAAAATCGCGCCCGGAAGCCAATCGGTCCGGTCGAATGGCCGGTAGACTTTGCCCAGCACTTCTTGCAGCAGAAACCGGGCGATGCGCGTGCCGGTATCGATCGTGGTCAAGATGAATAGCGCCTCGAACATAATCGCGAAGTGGTACCAATACTTGATCACGGAGTCGAGGTTCAACCGCCCACCGGTCAGGCGGTCCATGGCTTGCGTCAGAATGTCGGACATTCCGACCGCCAAGGTGACGGCGCCGCCAGTGCGCCCGCGGAGCGATTCGCCGCCGATTTTCTGCTCGATCTCGGGCAGCGTGTCGTGATCGGCGCCCATCGCGGTGAGCGTGGCAGCCTGCTTGGGCACTTTGTCGATCGCGATGTTGATGGCGTAGTAGTTGCCCGGCTGCAATGTGGCGGCTGCGATGAGCGCGACGACGGCCACAAGCCCTTCCATCAGCATTGCCCCGTAGCCGATCGTGCGGACATGGCTTTCCTTGGAAATCATCTTGGGCGTCGTGCCGGAAGACACTAGCGCATGAAAGCCCGAGACCGCGCCACACATGATGCAGATGAAACAGAACGGGAAAATTGCCCCGTCGATCGGGCCGCCGCCATTGGCATAGAACTGATTGATCGGCGGGGCTTGGAGTTTCGGATTGGCGACGATCACCGCGCCCACGAGCAGCGCCACGGTGCCGATCTTCAACAGGCTGGAAAGATAATCGCGCGGGCAGAGCAGCAGCCACACCGGCAGCACCGAGGCAATGAAGCCGTACAAGCAAATCGCCCAAATCGTTCCCCCGCGAAAGCTGAAACCAGGGCTCGAGCGGCGAGCCTGGAATCCAGCCGCCGATGACCGTGACCGCGAGCGTGGCGATCGCTCCGATGATCGACGCTTCGACGACGCGCCCTTTCCGCAGCCGGTACATGTAAAGGCCGACGAAGAGCGCGATCGGAATCGTGCAGGCGATAGTGAACGTGCCCCAGGAACTTCCGGGGATTTCTTGATGAACGCCCGCAGGTAAGCGTATCTTGGGTCCCACGAACGATTCTTCGCTCTTATCAACCGACATCGGGAACCGACGGAATCGCGGATTTGGCTCGTTGGCCTGCAAGGTTATTCCAATCGCGGCGAGTTTATCCGCAGCTTGAATTTTGAATGCCTCACCACGCGTCACGCTGCCGCCGTTGGGGTAAACAATTCGCGTCCCCGCGGGAATGAGAAACGTAAACTTGCCATGATCCGCATCGTGCTGCGGCATCGACGGCATTTCGAGCGTCGTCCCTTCGGCAAACGTCACTCCTTCGCCGCCGAGCGCTTTCACCACCACCATTCCCAATCCGGCCAGTGCGATCACGACGACAAACAGAATCGTGATCGACGCCGTCGTGCCCGCCACCGAACCGATTTCTGCCCGCGCGATTTCGGCCAGCGATCGGCCGTCACGGCGCACGCTCGCCGCAAGCACGAGCATGTCTTGCACCGCCCCAGCCAGGCAGACCCCAACAACGATCCAGATCAGCCCCGGCAGATAGCCGAATTGCATGGCCAGCACTGGCCCAATCAATGGTCCAGCGCCGGAAATCGCCGCGAAATGATGGCCGAACAACACCCATTTCGAAGTGGGATGATAATTCTGCCCGTCGTTCAGCCGAATCGCAGGAGTCGCCCGCGCGTTGTCGAGCACCGCCACTTTCGCCGCCAGAAACGCGCTGTAATAGCGATACGCGATCGCCAGGCAGCAAAGCACCGCAATCATCACCGGCATCGCAGGCATAGATTCGAGCCAGAAGTCTGAAGACGAGGCAATCGGGTCGAGGCGGAGCAATGGACGTAGTGTAGCCGGTCCCTATAATAGCCGCATTCTCGACTTCTCGCTCCCTACACCCTTGTCCTTGGATTTCATGGAAACTCTCGTCATCATCGGCAGCGGACCGGCCAGTTGGACGGCGGCGATTTACGCGGCCCGCGCGGAGCTCAATCCGCTGGTCATCGAAGGGGCCTTCACCGAAGAAAACCGGCAGAGCGGCACGCTTCCCTTAGGTCAATTGGCGCTGACGACCGAAGTGGAAAACTACCCCGGCTTTCCGGCGGGCAGCTTGGAAAGCTATTTGAATCAGAGCATCGACTCCCATCGTCGCGCGCTGATGGTCGACCATCATCACAAGGGGGTCAGCGGCCGGGAACTGATGGAATTGATGCGCCAGCAGGCAATCAACTTCGGCACGCGGATCGTCAGCGACGACGTGGTGTCGGTCGATTTCAGCCGCCAGCCATTTCGGCTTACGACGCTCGAGGCGGACACGATCGAAGCGAAGTGCGTCATCGTCGCGACCGGCGCGCGGGCGAATTACCTGGGGCTCAAGTCGGAATCGGAGTATATGAACCGCGGCGTCAGCGCCTGTGCCGTTTGCGACGGCGCGCTGCCGCGGTTTCGGAATCATCCGCTGGTGGTCGTCGGCGGCGGCGACTCGGCCATCGAGGAGGCGACCTACCTGTCGAAATACGCCAGCAAGGTGTATCTCGTCCATCGCCGCGACGAGCTACGGGCATCCAAGATCATGGCCGAGCGCGCGAAGAAAGACCCCAAGGTTGAGATGGTCCTGAATCACACGCTCGAAGAAGTGCAAGGCAACGAGAAGCATGGCGTGACCGGCGTGCGATTACGCAGCACGGTCGACAACCGCGAACATGTGCGCGAAGCGACCGGTTTGTTTCTGGCGATCGGGCATACGCCGAACACCGCTTTTCTCAAAGCCCAAGTGGAACTGACGGACGAGAAATATATTCGCTGGACCGTACCGTTCCGGACGAACACCAGTGTCGAGGGCGTATTCGCCGCGGGCGACGTGGCCGACGATTATTATCGCCAGGCCGTCACCGCCGCCGGCACCGGCTGCATGGCGGCGCTCGACGCCGAGCGCTGGCTGTCGCACGGGGGGCATTGATTATATTTAGCCGCCGGGCTTGCCCGGCGCGTGTCCGCGGCGAACGTCACAATTCCAGCGCCCGGGCAAGCCCGGCGGCTAAAAAGGCTCGACGAACGACCAGTGCTGGCGGGGTTTTCCTTCTTTGAGCGGGTTATTCTCGACGTATGCGATCGCGCGGCGCACGTCTTCTTCGCTGTTGAGGAATACCCGCCAACATTTCTCCGCCCATACGGGCCGCTTTGGGTCGGGCCACAATTTGGCAAAATTCAATCGTTGGGTAGCGCGGCCCTTAAGATGACCCACGACTCTGGTAATCGAACGCTCAGCCGCATGCACGACGAGATGCACGTGTTCCGGCAGAATTGCGCAGGCGTGAATCAAGTAACGCGATTCCTCCAGGGCGACCACGAATCCCTCGGCGACTGCTAAAGCCTGGCGGCCCGTAAATCGGACGGGTGGAAATTTCAGAGCCGTTTTCGCTGCGGTCCGCAATCGCCGGTCGTGAGCCGCTCCGGCGACGGATCGTCGTGACTTGGTTTTCGTGGCCGTACCGAAACGCGCCAACTCCCACTTGCCCACGAAGTCCGACCATGACCCCGCGGATCGTTCGGGAGCCAAAAACCATATGCTGCCCAGACAACATGGCAAGCGAGCACCAAGCGATTGCCCCATTTAGCCGCCCGGCTTGCCCGGCGCGTGTTTTCGTCGACGCCGACATTCACCCGCGCCGGGCAAGCCCGGCGGCTAGAGCTACCCGGCAAGGACTCGAACACACAGCGGATTCTACGGGAAATGCTGGGGTTCCGCAAAAGGCGCAGCGAAAAGCGCAGCACTTTCGCCCGTTTCCGCTTCCGCCGGGCCCGCCCTGGCCGAAGTGATTGCCGCTTGGCCGACGCTGCCGGACGACGTGAAGGCCGGCATCCTGGCGTTGATCCGTTCGGCCGGCGGACCGCAGACACGATGAGATGCACTCCCGACCGCCCGAAACTGACAATGAACATCGACACCGCATTGCCGAGTAGCGGCAGCGCTTGCGAGCCGTGCCAGCAAGCACTTAGCTTATTGAAATCCTTGACGTAGAATTACCGCGATTCAAGCCACTCAGGAAACTTGCCGCCGAACGCCTTCCGACGATTCCATGCTGCGCATCGACAACGAGCAATACATCCCCACCCGCGCCGCTGCGGCCTATCTCGATTTAAGTCCGCACAGCTTGCGCTGCTATCGCTTGCGTGGCATCCTAAGGGGCCGGAAGATCGGCCGCGATGTCCACTTCTCGCTCCGGGAGCTCGACTGTTATCTCGCGATCCGACGGCGACCGGGAAACCCGAATTGGGTTCCGAAGCCGTGAACACGCCGGCTGGCCATACCTTATCGCTTTGAAATTGATGCGAAACCCCATAGCACAGCGCCAGCCAGTGTCGCAGCTCCCGCAATGCCCGGGAGGATGAATCGCGCAAACGTGGTCTCGAACATTGCCGCATTGCCCGGCTGGTCACGCATCAGCTCGTTCCAGGTATCTCCTGCCAACCAAGAGAAACAACTTATGCAAATCCCGAAGACACCACCCCAGAGCAAGAATTGCCCAAGGAATTCAAGGGGTCCCGTCACGTCTTTACGGTAGGGGGAGTCGGACTGCGCGGCAAGTACGTGAAACGTTGAGGAACGAGTGGACCAGTAGATCGTGATGGCGCTGTCTAAAGAATGACATGCATCGGGAGGTTGCGATTGAGTCACTGTAGGCTGCGCAGGTGGCGAAACTATTGGCGGGGGTAAGACGGCCCCAGCCTGGACAGGTTGCCCGCAATGAGGGCAGACCACAACTCGGCCAGCGAACTGGGCGTCGACCTGAATTGCGTTGCGACAATTCGGGCAACCAACGATTAACAAAGCTAAGTCTCCCGTGATTGCTTCAGTGCTAAGACGTTCCCGGCTTCCTATTCTCAATTCGGCTAATGTCGCGGGGCGAGAGGCCCTCCAAAAAGTCGAGTTCGTAGGTTTCCTCTGCGGTTGGCGCTCGGTGCTGAGTCGCAACAGTGTTCGGTCGCCGCCATTTCACCAGCAGATTCACTCCAAGCGAATTTCCCTCATCGGCGTTGACGCCGCAAATCGACCCTGAGAATTCTTCGCCTCCGGCGAGGCGGACAGCCAAGTCGGCGGCAAGTTCGCGCGACAAATAACCCAACTGCTCTCCCGTCAAACGTTGCACGGCGATCGCGTTCCGGTCGTACTCATTCCAGGGCTCGGGACAAAACCGTACAGCTTCGCCAACCTGACAGCGACGAACGATCTGCTGCCGATGCGAACCGTCGGTATTTTCATGCGTGACACCGACGACTTTGGTATGAAATTGCCCAGTTCGCATAGCGTTAGCTTTTCCTCTCCGCCAAGGTGGCAAATCCGACGCAAAGAATCCCGGAAATCAACGTCGCCCCCGCACCCATGTAAAGGTGGTCGCCTCGGCCATCAAGCCGAGATTGAAAACGCGATCGGGCTCATCAATATCGCGGCCCCACAACCGACTACTCTCGACGGGCACGGTTGTATCCATCGTCATTCCCAAAAATCCAAGCAGGGCGGCAACAATTATCAACACGATTCCTATCGGCATCAAAGCGCTCGAGTAAGGTCTCGGAATGCCCCCTTCGCGGCAATGGATGGCTTAGATTGCAAAGTGGCGCTATCGGGCGCATGGCAGTTGGCGAATCGAGAAACGCCAAAGGACTCTGCTCCTGTTCCATCGTTGGTGTGGAGGAAAGAGGCGGCAAAATCGGCGGAGGGGCAACGACAACCCCGGCCTGAACGGTTCCACCGCAATGCGGACAGAGAATCACTCGGCCTGCGAATTGGTCGTCGACCTGAATCCCGTTGTGACAATGCGGACAGCCGACGGTGAACATGGTTTGCCCCCCAAAGCGAGAATTCCATTCCAAGCTAACCGTAGATATTACCGGATGCAACTCCGTTGCGAGGCTCATCGACTCCCACCCAAGTTTGACGGCTTTTTTCCATCCGTTAGACTTCTGTGCATCGGGCTGCCGCGACGGCGGCGCAACAGGCTTGGCGGCGATCTTGTTCCTCTCCGGTTACACGACGCCGCTGGGCCGGCCCGGCGACCGGAGAAATTCTATGGGCGAAGCTGCCCAACGATTGCAGGAATTCCACAGCAACGCGGTGCAATTGGCGCTTCAATTGGAGGATTTTAAGCGGCTAGCAGATCAAGCGGAAAACGCGGCCCGAAGGACAGTGCCGCACCCCGACCAGGGCAAGTCGGCTATCAGGCGATTGAAGCCCCGCGTGATTATCACAAAGGGGACCACGTTGTCCGCCAACCTCGTTGCGGCGGCGCAACGCGAGTTTCAAGAACTGCGCCAACTACTCGACGCAACGGAGCGCGGACCGGGTGCCGAATTCACTCTAGCCATTTCAGCCGGCGCGGTGCGGAAGGAGCATGCGGGGGTCCGCGGCGAGAGTTTCCACGCCATTCTGTCGTGCATTGCCGAGCGGGTCGCAACGCTCCCGCTGGCTCGCGTACTGCAACAAGGAGGAGAACTAGATGCCTACGAACGAATTGTCGAGACGAACGTCGTGCGCGTGCTTTCGGAAGTTCACGAACTCTTGGACGGCTTCGATTTTCAGGACTTAAACGCTTGGCTAAATGAAGAATATCAGAGGGCTGCCGATAGCACTCAGCAAGGCCGCAAGAGGCGGACGAATTGCTGACCACGAAAGAGTTGGCCGTGCTCGCCGGCGTGAAGGCCAACACCTTCAGCAGTGCGATCGGTGAAGGGCGACAAGCATGCCGCAATCCCGAGCCGGCGACCGCCGGAGCCTGTTGTGCCGCGGCAAGGTAATCGGCCGGCTTCGATCAGATACCACGAAGATTCGACCGTGGCTTCAATCTAAGCTGGCTCGGTTTCCGTGACCTTCTCCCGCGACGAATCCGAACGGTTACAAGCGCGATAAGGCCGTCCGGAACGAATCGGCTCCAATAGGGGGACTTCCTATTGCCAAGATGTTACCGCATACCCCGCGGAAAGGCAACGAGTATTTGCTTCCGGTCGTCTCCGTTTCACTGTCGGTTGACTCCCTTGAGATTCCTTTCTCGACGCCCGCGTTTCTCGGCGGTTCATGCGGCGGGAATTACTCCTCCGTCGGCCGGACCAATGGGTATGCGAGCCGCATTGTGGCGAGCGATGATCCCGATCAAGGAGAGAGCCATGCCCGACCATGCCACGACGACCGCGTCACCCGCCCTGCTTCTGTCGCCCGGCGACGCCGCGCGAATGCTGGCCGTGTCGGCGCAAGCTGTGGGCCATGACGGTCGAGGAGATGCCCGGCGTGCCGTATGGCCTCGCGCTGCGGCCGATCGGGTCCGCCTAGAGGCCGCCGCCGAGTCGCTGGCCGCGTACCTGGTAGCACGCGAAAGAGGAGGCGAGGCCCGATGACTACTCCCACGGATCGGATACTCGCGGCACTGCCGGACGCCCGCCGGTACGGCGACCGCTGGTCGGCGCGCTGCCCCGCCCATGATGATCGGGCGCGAGCCTGAGCATCTCGGAAGGTGACGATGGCCGAGCACTGGTTCACTGCCATGCCGGCTGCTCCACCGATGCGATCGTCGGTGCGCTCGGGCTTACCCCGGCGGCGCTTTTCGAGACGGCTGGCGTGTCAGCGTCAACAGTATTCGCTGGCGCTCGGCAAAAACAGCAATACTGTAGACACGGTGAGCCGAAACCGCCCGCCAAGGTCTTACCCGACGGCCACCGACGCCGTGGCGGAGTTAGAACGCCGACATGGCCCGAGTTCGCACCAGTGGACGTACCACGACTCCCACGGTGAGCCGGTCGGCGTGGTCGTCCGCTGGGAATTATCCGGCGGCAATAAGGACATCCGCCCGGCGAGCCGGCACGGCGACGGCTGGCGCATCGGCGGGATGCCCGAGCCGCGACCGCTATACGGCCTGCCGGACCTGGCTGGGCGCGGCGAGTCTACGTATGCGAAGGAGAAAAAGCAGCGGATGCCGCGCGAGCCATCGGGCTGACCGGCACGACATCGGCCCATGGCGCAAACTCGGCAGACAAAACCGATTGGCGGCCGCTGGCCGGCAAGGAAATCGTCATCCTGCCCGACTACGATGCAGCCGGCCGAGCGTATGCCGACGCCGTGGCGGCGATCCTCGCGAGGCTAACGCTGGCCCCAGCGGTTAAGATCGTCGAGCTGCCGGACCTTCCCGACCACGGCGACATCGTGGACTGGATCGCGCTACACGGTGAGCCGGCCCAGCCAGCGAACCTGCGCGGACGGATCGAGGCGCTAGCGGATGCAGTCGAGCCGGTGCGAGTCGAGCCGATCCATGACGCTCCGCTAGCCGACGCGCTGCGCCATGAGCCGTACCCAGTCGATGCGCTGCCCGAGCCGCTGTGCGGCTTCGTCCGCGCCGGCGCGAAGGCCATCGGCTGCGATCCGTCCTACGTGGCGCTGCCCCTACTGACGGTGCTGGCGGCCGCGATCGGTGGCACGCGGCGGCTGCTGCTCAAGCGCGGCTGGTCCGCCCCGGCGATCCTGTGGGGCGCGATCGTCGGAGAAAGCGGCACGGCGAAAACGCCGGCGTACAAATCGGCGATGCAAGCGATTCGCAAGCGCCAACGAAAAGCGCTGCAACGGCATGCCGACGCGATGCAAGAGTATGAGGCGGAGCTTGCACAGTGGGACAAGGCAATGGCCGAATGGAAGCGAAACAAGAAATCCGCTGTCGAGCCGCCAGTGAAACCAGAGCCGCCCCAGGCTGCGCGGTGTATCGTGAGCGATACCACGGTCGAGGCCCTGGCTCCGCTGTTGCTGGCGAATCCGCGCGGGCTGCTGTTGGCGCGAGGAACTAGCCGGCTGGATCGGGTCGTTCGACCGCTATGCCGGCGGCAAAGGGGGCGCGGACTCGGCGCACTGGCTAAGCATGCATAGCGGCGAGCCGATCATCGTGGACCGCAAGACGGGCAATCCGCGCACGATCTACGTCCCCCATGCCTACGTCTCCATTTGCGGGGGCATCCAGCCGGGGATATTGCACCGTGCTCTCGGCGCGGAGCATCGAGAATCGGGCTTGGCAGGCTCGACTGCTGCTGACCTATCCGCCGCGCGTGGCCAAGCACTGGACCGAGGCCGACATCGACCCGGCGGCCGAGGAGGAAATCGCCGCGCGGTCGAGCGCCTGTACGATCTTCGAGCCGACCACCGATGACAGCGGCGACGAGCGACCCGTGCTGGTGCGGCTGACGAACGAGGCCAAGGCGGCGTGGAGAGCCTACTACGACGCCCATGCCCGCGAACAAGCCGAACTCTCCGGCGACCTGTCGGCAGCATGGAGCAAGCTAGAGGAGTACCCGGCCCGCCTAGCGCTGGTGGTCCACTGTGCCCGCTGGGCTGCCGACGATCCGACCTTGACATCGGCCGACGCGGTGGACGAGCAGAGCATGGCGGCCGGCATCCGATTGACCGAGTGGCACAAGCACGAGGCGCGCCGCGTCTATTCCATGCTCGGCGAGGACGAGGACGACCGCGACCGACGCCGGCTGATCGAATGGATCGGCCAGCGGGACGGATCGGTGACGGCTCGCGACGTACAGACGGGTTGCCGATGGCTGCGCAACGCCGGCGCGGCGGAAGCGGCACTAAATGCCTTGGCGACCGCTGGCGCCGGCAAGTGGGAGCCGACACCGCATGGCCAGCGCGGACAACCAACACGCCGTTTTCGGCTCGCGGCGCGATGTCCTGTCAGCAGTAATAGTGCTCCCGCCAGAGATAACGCCAATACTGCTGACGCTGACATTGCTGAGTTGCCTGAATCACTCGCCGATGAAGGCGAATGGGGTGAAATATGAGCGCGGCGGAGCTAATGGCGGACGTGGCCCGGCTGGGAATCAAGTTGGAGCCGCACGGCGACCGGCTGCGGTATTGTCCCCGGTCGGCCATGACGCCGGACCTGGCCGAGCGCTTGGCGGCCCACAAGGCCGAGTTGCTGGCGATGCTGCAAACCAATGCTTCTGCGCATCGCGAGGCCCCGGAGTCGATCCCGGTTGCCGATAGCCCACCGGCGGTGGATTCGGCCCCGCGCTGCCCGCGTTGCGGGTTTCGTGGTTCGGTCGATGTTCCGATTCACGATGGCCGATCGATCCGGCGAGATTGCGGGAGCTGCAATCGGTTCGTTGAATTTCCGATTTGGTACGGGCGCGAAAAACCATCACGAAATTAGCCGACGAGCAAATGAACCGATCGACCCACATCTACTGGCTTCACGTTCGACCGTTGCCCCAAGCCGACGACCCACAAGGGGTCCGCCGGCTGCGACGGGCGCTGAAATCGTTGCTGCGATCCTATCGGCTGCGATGCACCGCGGTTCAATCCGAGCCGCCCAGAGCGATGCGCCACGATGCCCCCAGAATCGATCGGACGAGAGCCTCACGGAGCGAAACACCGACGGCGGAGCGATGCGGCCCGTGAGCGATAAACGCACTCGTCGCAACGAGCGGCACCGCTGGAGTTAAGGGCGCGGCCGACGATGCGACAAAATTCCGAGAGCGCGATTCTTATTCCCGCTCATACCGTATAAAAAGTCGGCTAAGAAAACCAAACGGAGCAAGTGACGATGGCCAGTCTGAGCACACGAAGCAATGGGACGCGATTCATTCAATTCGCCGGACCGGACGGAAGCCGACCCACGATCCGGCTTGGCCGGCTCCCGAAGAAAGAGGCCGAAACGATCCTGGCCAAAGTCGAGGCCCTGGCCGCGGCGGCGCTGGCGAAAACGAGTTGGGATCGGCAGACCGCCGAATGGGTTGGCCTGCTCGATGCCCGGCTGCATGACAAGTTGGCGGCCGTCGGACTGGTCCCCAAGCGGGCCGACGTCGAATCAACAGCACTGGCCGGATTTCTCGACGGCTACGTTGCCAAGCGGTCCGACGTGAAGCCTGGCACGCGGGCCAATCTGACTTACGTTCGCAATGAACTGGTGCAATACTTCGGCGCCGAAAGCCGCTATCCGACGTGACGGAAGGGGACGCGGACGATTTCCGGCGGAGCTTGGCCGAGCGATTGGGAGATAACACCGTCCGCCGGCATTGCTCCCGCGCCCGGCAATTCTTCGGAGCGGCGGTCAAGCGCCGGCTGCTGGGCACCAATCCGTTCGGCAGCATGAAGCGGCTGACCGTGCAAGGGAGCCCCGACCGGTTTTATTTCGTGACGGTGGAGGAGACCGAGAAAGTCTTGGCGGCCTGCCCCGATGGGCAATGGCGGCTGCTGGTGGCGCTGGCCCGCTTCGGCGGGCTGCGAACGCCGAGTGAAAGCCTGCTTGTCGCCTGGCGCGACGTGGATTGGGCCGCGAGTCGGCTAACGGTTCACAGTCCCAAGACCGAGCACTGCGGCAAGGGGACTCGCGTCGTTCCGATCTTTCCCGAGTTGCTGCCGCACTTGGAGGCGGCTTGGGAGCAAGCGGAGCCCGGGGCGGAATTTGCTGTTACCCGCTATCGGGATGGGAGGCAAAATCTGCGGACCCACTTGGAGCGGATAATCTGCTCGGCCGGCTTGAACCCGTGGCCGAAGCCGTGGCAAAACATGCGCTCCAGCCGGGAAACGGAGTTGGTCGAGACCTACCCCGTCCACGTGGTGACAAACTGGCTGGGCAACACGCCGGCCGTGGCCGCCCGGCACTATCTGCAAACGACTGACCAGCACTTTCAGCGAGCGATCGGGAAGCCGGACGAAAAAGCGCAGCGAAAAGCGCAGCAGTCAGGAGCCGAACTGGCGCGGACCTGACCCGCACGATGAGAAGCCGGACCCGTTTTTGTCGGGGAATCCCAGCCAGTGCGGTACTGTACGAATGTTCAAGCTACCCGGCAAGGACTCGAACCTTGAATGAGGGAGCCAAAATCCCTAGTGTTACCATTACACTACCGGGTAGTGGTCGCGGATGAGGAGTCTATCAATTTTCCGGCGCTGGCGGTAGGTGCGGGCGTGGCAAGCCTCGCGGCTCAATGTGGGGCACGCCGCGTCAGGCATTCGGCCGATTCAGCACGGCGAAGCTGAGCTGTTCCAGTTCAATCGCCAAATCGACCCCCACGAGGCTCACTCCCGGCGGTAGCGCGAGCGTCACCGGAGCGAAATTCACGATCCCTTCGATCCCCGCCGCCACCAGCCGCTCCGCGACCGCTTGAGCGGTCGCCGCGGGAACAACAACCATCCCCAGGCGGATCTGTTGCTGTTTGACGACCTCCGACAGGTCGTCCAAATGGTGGACCTTCACGCCGTCGATACTCGCGCAACTTTCTCCGGATCGGTGTCGAATGCGGCCGCGATCCGGAAATTTTGGTTGCCGAACCCCTTGTAGCCCAACAGCGCGCGACCCAGGTTTCCCGCGCCCACCATGGCGACGGGCCAGCCCCGATCGGTCCCCAGGATTTTGCGAATCGCCCCGATTAATTCCTCGCAGCGGTAGCCGATCCCTGGATAGCCGAAATGGCCGAAGTAAGCCAGATCCTTGCGGACCTGGGCATCGGAAAAACCGAGCAAGCTGCCGAGTTGGTTCGAGCTCGTGGTTTCGTGCCCGTCGCGAACCAGCCGCTGCAGTTCGCGGAGATAGAGGCTCAGCCGGGCAACGACGGCTTTGGGGACCGGCCCATCCGCGGAAGCGTCAGCCAGTCTAGGCTTTTCATCGCTCATGCCATCGCGCCAGAGAACGCCAGCCGTTCGGGGCAGCGTCGCGTTGCAAAGCGCCAACGCCATGATTTAAACGCCACCCACCGCCCGATTCCCGGCGACCGGCGTTACTGTAAATCAAGGTTGGCTATCTCACAAGTGCCGGCAACAACGCGGCCGCAACGATACGGGCCTCGGCGTACCAGGTCCGGTGCGCTGAGGCCCGTTCGTTGCCCCACGGAGGTCAATCACTAACCGGGATGCTAATACGTTAGATAATTCGCGTTGTTCGCGGCGAATTGTCCGGTCGTGGCATTGTAGTACCAGCCGCCAGCGGCTGTCGCGGCCGTGGGAGGAAACGTCGTAATGGCCGTGACCGTATTCACGCCGCTAAACGGCTCGACCGGCAATTGAGTTTGAATATACGGGCCGTAAGGAAACGAAGGGCCCGACGTGCCGAGGTCTCCATTCGCATCGGTCGCGGACGTGAGTTGCGGAATGGCGCCGCTGGTCAACGCCGGGAAGGCCCGAATGGTGGACCGTATACAACTGGATTTGCGACCGGATCGAATTCAGATTGAACTGCAACGCCGCGACTTTGGCGTCGGTTGTCGACGAAGAGAACTGCGGGATAATGGTCGCGGCCAAAACGGCCAGGATCACGACCACGATCAGCACCTCGACCAGCGTGAATCCGGACGAACGCTTCGATCTCATGGCAGCAAGTTCCTTTCCTTCACAAAAATCGTTGAACGTCCGGGGGGTCCGGCGGTACGGCTAGCATTGGCGCCGCTGGGGCGACTGCAATTGCTGCCGGTGCAACTGAATATTGATGGTCATGGAGGGAACATTCCCGCGGGAGCCGGCGGGAAGGGTTGCCGCAATGCTTGCGACTTGCCTCCACTCATTAAGTAGGTTGCTGAGTTGCGCGCGTCAAAAAAAATTCTGATACGTTTGGCCAAAAACGTGTCTGGCCGGCACGGCTGATTCGCACGTGATGCGAGTGCCGATAGAGATTTAGTTAGGGCTCCTATGATTAGTACTTTCGTGATAGCTAACGCTTCCGAACGATTTCAGCCAGTGCCCGCAGGCTGCCGATATTGCGGCCACACCCCGTCCGAAAACGCGATTTAAACGGTCTGCAAAAGCAGCGGAACATTGGCGGATCGTGGAAACCGGGTCGGCCAGCTAATGTATGCCGACTCCGTAATCCGATGAGACCGTAGACGAACCTGAGTTCGTCGGGACCAGACCCTCGATCTTTCTCTCGGATCCGCCTACGAAGGAGGCAGGACAATGAAGAACTTGTTGGTTGTATCGATGCTAGCGGTCGGATTGACCGTAGCGTCGGTCCGCGATGCCCGCGCAGGATGGTGCGGCGCCGCGTGCTTCAACCGGTGCGGCTCGTGCTGCTCCGCGGTCGACTATTGCGGTTGCCGGCAGCAGTGCTGCACCGTCATGAAGACCTGCCGGGAGGTCGTCTACGAAAAGCAGAATTACACCTGCTACAAGACGGTCTACGAACCGGTCTGCGAGAACAAGACGATCGACTGCGTGAAGTACGTCGCCGAGACCGCGTATCGCAATTGCGAATACACCGTCTGCAAGCCGGTCTGCGAAACCAAGATCCGAGACTTGCAACTACACGGTCTGCAAGCCGGTCTGCGAGACCAAGACCAAGGACATCTGCTACACGGTCTGCAAGCCGGTCTACGAAACCAAGACCAAGCGAAATTTGCTACACGGTCTGCAAGCCGGTCTACGAAACCAAGACCAAGAACATCTGCTACACGGTCTGCAAGCCGGTCTACGAGACCAAGACCCACGAGATCTGCTACACGGTCTGCAAGCCGGTCTACGAGACCAAGACCCAAGAGATCTGCTACACGGTCTGCAAGCCGGTCTACGAGACCAAGACCAAGGAGATTTGCTACACGGTCTGCAAGCCGGTCTACGAGACCAAGACGCAAGAACATCTGCTACACGGTCTGCAAGCCGGTCTACGAGACCAAGACCAAGCGAAATCTGCTACACGGTCTGCAAGCCGGTCTACGAGACCAAGACCAGAGAGATCTGCTACACGGTCTGCAAGCCGGTCTACGAGACCAAGACCCAGCGAGATCTGCTACACGGTCTGCAAGCCGGTCTACGAGACCAAGACCAAGTACATCTGCTACACGGTCTGCAAGCCGGTCTACGAAACCAAGACTCAACGAAATCTGCTACACGGTCTGCAAGCCGGTCTACGAGACCAAGACTCGAGAGATCTGCTACACGGTCTGCAAGCCGGTCTACGAGACCAAGACCCGCGAGATCTGCTACACGGTCTGCAAGCCGGTCTACGAGACCTAGCGAACGCGAGTCTGCTACACGGTCTGCAAGCCGGTTCACTACACCAAGACGGTCAACGTCTGCTGCGGCCACTGGGATACGCCAGGTCAGCGAATGCCCGGGCCCGGTGATCACCAAGTGCGTCCAGGAACCCGGCTGCTGGGTGTGGGATCCCTGCTGCTGCCGTTGCGTGCTACAAGCCCGGCTGCTGCCACAGGTCCAAGTCCAATGCCCGCCGATCAAGGTGTGCAAGAAGGTTTGGGTTCCCGAGGTCCGCACGAGACGATCGACTGCGTGAAGTACGTGCATGAGACCGTCACGCAAGAAGTGCCCCTACACCGTCTGCCACATGGTTCCCGAGCAGCGGGTGAAGACCTGCAACTACACGGTCTGCCACATGGTGCCGGAAAACCACGTGAAGACCTGCACCTATCACGGTCTGCCACATGGTTCCGCGAGCAACCACGTCAAGACACTGCAGCTACACGGTCTGCCACATGGTGCCCGAACACGCGTGAAGACCTGCACTACCGGTCTGCCACATGGTTCCCGAGCAGCGCGTGAAGACCTGCACCTACAGGTCTGCCACATGGTTCCCGAGAAGCACGTGAAGACCTGCAGCTACACGGTCTGCCACATGGTGCCCGAGAACCACGTCAAGACCTGCACCTACACGGTCTGCCACATGGTGCCCGAGGAACACGTGAAGACCTGCACTACCGGTCTGCCACATGGTTCCCGAGCACCGCGTGAAGACCTGCAGCTACAGGTCTGCCACATGGTGCCCGAGCATCACGTGAAGACCTGCACCTACACGGTCTGCCACATGGTTCCCGAGAACCACGTCAAGACCTGCAGCTACACGGTCTGCCACATGGTCCCGCGAAGACTGCGTGAAGACCTGCACTACACGGTCTGCCAGATGGTGCCCGAGCAACGCGTGAAGACCTGCTGCTATCAGGTCTGCCACATGGTTCCCGAGCACCGCGTGAAGACCTGCAGCTACACGGTCTGCCACATGGTTTCTGAGTGCAAGAGCGTGTCAGATTGCCTTACAAGTTCTGCCACATGGTGGACGAGACGTGCGTCAAGCAAGTGCCCTACACGGTCTGCAAGCCGGTGCACTACACGAAGACCATCCAGTGCGAGCATTGCGTGCCGAAGCAGGTCGCCTACACGGTGACCCGCTGCGTGCCGAAGGTGGTTTGCAAGCAAGTGCCGGTGCAGGTTTGCTGCCCGTGCCCTTGCTGCGAACCGACGTGCGAAGGAGCGAAGCCGAGCTGCGGCTGCAGCAACTAACGCTGCCCGAAACGGTCCGACTTCCGCTCGCATGGAAGAGAGTTAAGTCTGGTCCAAACGTTACGGCGGCCCGAGTCCCTTCGACTCGGGCCGCCGATTTTTTTCGCCCATTGGCCCTGCCTAGCGGCTTTTCAGATCGAAGCCGGGCAGGCCGGGGTTGACGAACATGTCTGGGGCGACTTCCAGCCCGAGCTCCGTGTTCGTATTGTAGCGGGCGGGGATTGATTCCTTACCGCCGTCGGTCTGAGAAACCAGAACGCGGTATAAACCAAAACTCGCGCCATGCTTTCCAGCGATGCTCATCGAGGCGACGCCCTGAGCGTTCGTTGTCCCCTTTGCCTCTCGCACGCTGGGGCCCAGAAACTTCTCCGGTTCCAAGATGACACTGGCTCCCCGCAGCGGTTGCCCATCGAGCCGGATTACGACGCCGACATTCACCACGGCCGCTTTCGATTTCTGCCACTCGCCGATTCGACTGGAGATCGTGTCGGCTGTCACCTTGCCATCGCCGGCGGTGTCGTAATGTTTTAGCGCGGCTTTCAGCGCGGGGCTCTTGTCCAATTCGGCGCCCGAAATCGCGCCGTCGTGATTCGTATCGTACTCAGCGATCGCCGCGGCGCCCGCCGCCTTGGCATCGATCGACGGCGGCGCATCGCGCCGGCTCATGCGAACACCCCCCGCCGACGAGCAACAAGCAACCCGCGAACAACCAAAATCCAAAGCGGCCGGGTTGAGACATATCCAATCGATGATTCTGTTCGCTGATCATTAAAACTTGCTGGCGTCGACCGGCATCCCGTCCCGGCGGTTGCACAGCCGGCGGAACGTCTCGAGATCGACTGAATAGTTGATCGCATGGACCGAACCGTCGCAGAATCCAAAATTCAACAAGCCGAAGTGCGCGCTGCCAAACGCCACGCCGCTGGGCCCCTCGTTGCCTGCCTGATCTTGCGTTGGCGGGGCGCAATCCGATGGTGGATTCGTGCTCGTATTTTGACATCCCGCGGTCCGATACGTGTCATCTTGTTGCCCAGTAAATGCGGTCCAGTCGTCGCCGCCGTCGTTGCCATTGGTGTAATCGTCCGGGTCGATATATTTCTCGCCCAGCAAGATCGTGTTCGATTGACCGTCGGTGATTTGGGCCGACTTCACCTCGCTCCGCATGAACGACACGCCGGTCGGACCATTCGGATCGGGCCAGCCAAAGCTCGTCGAGTCGCCCTCACTATACGTGTTTGGCGGATACGTGGGGCCGAATAGCTGAATGACGGGATACGTGTCGCCGAAGTTGGCCGCGTAATCTGTCTTGACCTTGGGCGACGGATTGAACGTGGCGCCCGTGCCATCGTAATAGGCGCCGCAGCATCCGTACGAGTTGATCGGCACCGCTGCCACGGGCCGGCGGGTCGGGCAAATGAACGCCGCGACCGGCGTGCCGTTCATCTGCGTGGCGGCTTGCTGCTTGGCTGAACCGGTCAACCCCTTGCCCAGATCGTGCAGGGCTTGCTGCTCGATGAATGGCAGCACGTTATACGTCCAACTGCCGGGCTGCATGTGATTAAATCCCCGGTCGGGATCGCCCGTCCAGTCGAATCCCCAGCCGCCGGTGGGAAAGAATCGCTGTTGCGATTCGTGCGTTAAGGATGCCAGCGCCAGTTGCTTGACATTGTTCTGGCACTGGGTCCGTCGGGCCGCCTCACGCGCCGATTGGACCGCGGGCATCAGCAGACTGATCAGGATGCCGATGATCGTGATGACAACCAGCAGTTCGACCAACGTAAACGCAGCGCGGGAATGCGACCGCATAAAAATCCAGTCTCTGCTCTGGGAATCCATAGCCGGGGGCTGTTTCGACCAACGGCAGGCAGTGCTTCTGATGAGATCGATTCACACTATGCCGAAACGACGACCCCGGACAGCGGAAGATTCGTCACTCCGACACACACGTTCCAACGCAGCTTAAGCTATCGCGCTTGGCGGCGTCGGTCAATCAAAAACATCGGTAGTGACGCCTAGCATCAACACCCAGAACATCCGTGGCCGCAGTCACGCGCGGTTGGTCGATACCGCGGGTAGACCTAGTGCCGCGGCGATGCGCGGATCGGCGAGGCTCGTGGCGATGAATTTCGCGCCGCTGAAGTCGTGCGTGTGGCTGTGGCCGCCGGGGACGGCGACGGCGAAGGCCCCGGCAGCAACGGCGGCGCTGCAGCCGTTCTGGCTATCCTCGAGAACCATCATCTCGCCTGGTTCGATCCCGAATCGGGCCGCAGCGGTGCGATAAATCTCCGGATGCGGCTTGCCTTCCTGCACGTCTTCGCTCGTCAGAATGAACTCGAACCGCGGCGCCAGCTCGAATTGCCCGAGGACACGCTGCGTAAACAGCCGGCGGCTGCTCGTCGCGATGGCCTTGCGCAGGCCGGCTTTTTCCAGCGACTTGAGGAGTTGCAACAAGCCGGGCAAGCACTGCAATTGCGAGTCGAGAATGCCGGAGAAAATGTCCTGACTTTCCGCCGCCAGATCCTCGGCCGAATCGTCCAATTCATGCGAGTCGATCATGATCTGCAGCGCCACGTGCGGCTGCCGGCCCATCATCTTGTCGAGCAATTGCGGCGTGAACTGCTTGCCCCGGCGGCGGAGCAACTCGGTTCCCACCTGCTGGTAGAGCTCCTCGGTATTGAACATCAGCCCGTCGAGATCGAACACGACGGCGCGAATCGGAACGGTGGGTTGGCTTGCTGCGGGCATGGGCGAAACACGCTCTGGCTGCGGACTTAAAGGCGAGGCGGCTGCCGCACAGTTTAGCGCTTCGGGCACTGGAGCAATAGGGGCGAATTCGCTCGACGGAAGCCAACTTGCGTGTGCTTTGTCACAGCTTGAATTTATGGTGCCACTGGCTTTGCCAGTGTCCGTCGGAATTCTTGCCTTGTCCCGTCGGTAACAAAGAGCACTGGTAGAGCTAGCGGCACACAATCCAAGAAACAAGCATTGCCAAATCGCTAGCGATCAACGGCACGCGATCGCTTCGGCCTGTTCTGCCTCCTCCGGGTCATCGACAACCGACCGTTGACCGACTGTCGACTTAGGTCGCGTGCGGAGCCGCGACCAGCGACGATAGAGCTGCGCTGCGAGTCGTCCGCCAATGCCACGATTGGCGGCAACAATCCGCCCCACCCGATAGCGGCCCGTGCTCCAGCGCGACGTGGCGTCGGTCGCGGGCCCGAGAAAATCGACGAGTCGCTGGGCGGGATCGGCGAACATCCGCTCCAACAGCAGATAGCGGAGCAATTGCCCCGGCGTCAGCTTCGCATAGGCCTCGTCGTAGCCGACTTTCGCGGCGCCATACACGCCCGCCGCATTCCAGCCATATTCGAAGGCGATCGCCTGGCCGCGATGCTCCAAGAACGTCAATTGCAATTCGCCCCGTCGGGCAAGCTGCCGGGCCTCGGCGCAAAGATAGTTGAACATCCGCGGATTCTTCAACACGGAGCTGCCCGCCGCCGACTTCCAACCCCGATCCTCGACGGCGAAGCCGCGCCACAATAACGGCTCGACTTCATCAGCCAATAATTCTCGATAGACGTGCAGCGTCACGCCCCCTTCGCGCTCGGCGCGGCGGAGCATCTTGCCCATTTGCCGCCGGTGATTGCCCGGCCAACTGGCCCGATACGCGGACCAATCGTGATCGATGGCGATTTGGTTCACCTCGAACGATTCGCGAACGTCGACAAGCTGGCCGGCGGATTTCAGCGCCGCGGCCAAGGCTTGCCAAGCGGGCGCATCCAACGGCACGCCATCCAACCACACGAGCGGCCACGGGAGCCGTGCAATTGCGGCCGCCAATGTCGCGGCGATTCGATCGGCATTGTCCGCGCGATCGATCAGCAAATCGCCGGCCCAAGCCCAAGAGCTGGCCGGCAGCGAACCGACCGGCAGCAATTGCTTGAGCCGTTGACCCACGAATGGAAGTGCCGCGACGAATTGCCGATCATGGATGACTGTCAGAGCGCGGACTTTCGAGCGCGGGGCGAATGTCTCGATCCAGTGGGCGACGTATTCCGCTCTGGCGATTGGCAGTGCAACATCACTGCGGCGCCAAAGATCGCCCCAATCGGCGGCGCTGGCGCGAATTTTCGCCGCCGAGTCGAGCACGATGCATTGCGGATCAGCCATCGACGATGCTTCCGATGAACCCAAGCCCGCGCACGTGAGGCCAACGACCTCACAGCCCTCAATTCGCCATTGCAAGCATAGCCCCAGACATGCAGCGCGGCGGCTCCGTCGGAATAACCGTTCTGAAGCGTAGAATCGCGACAAAGAGCCGCGCACGAAGTAAGCGATTGCCAACCGCGCTTACTTCGTGCGCGGCTCCTTACGGCCGTGGCGACCGCTCGATCACGGCGAGCAATTCAGCGAGGATCATCGCCGTCGCGCCCCAGATTTGATGCGCGCCCCAGGAAAAATGCGGAACCTGCAACCGAGCCCCACGATAAATCCGCTCGTGGCCACCGCGATTGGCCGAATCGAGCAAATGGGCGAGCGGCACTTCGAGCAGTTCGGCCACCTCCCGCGGGCTGGCGACGAACGCCGGCCGCTGCTCCACTACCGCCACCCACGGCATAACGTAATGCTGGCTCGCGTAGATATAAAGCGGCGTCAATTCGCCAAGTGGCACGACGCCGGCTGCCGCGACGCCCAATTCCTCTTCCAGCTCGCGCGCCGCGGCTTGCCAGCTCGTTTCGCTCGGCTCGATCAATCCGCCCGGCAATCCGATTTGGCCCGCATGATGCTCCAACGTTCCGGGCGCACGATTAGCGGCAATTGCAATCCACTGGCTCCCGGATAGAGCAATAACATCACGGCCGCCTGCCGCGCCTCGGCCGGCGGCGGGGCAAAATGCCGGCCATAGCTCAATTCGGGGGCCAGCAAACGCTGCGCGGCGGAGCCCGGCAGCGGCTGGCGCAAACTCGCGGCTAGTAATTCAATGTGCCGGCTGAACATCGCCTTGATATTTCTCGCTCGTATGATTTTTTGCGAGCATGTTTCGAACTGCCTTGTCGGTTGCTTACAATGTACGGGCAACCTGCCCTCTAATCCAACCCAGCCTCAGGAAACCAACCATGCGCGCCGTCCTGTTGTTGCTCGTCGCGGCCTTGTTTGCCACCGCCGCCAAAGGAGCAGAAACGAAGAGCGAATCCGTCACGGACATTTTCAAGGCGAAACAGCTTCCCTATACGACGCCCGACGGCAAGAGCCATGAAGTCGCCTATCGCTTGATGGCGCCGGAGCACATCGTACCGGGCAAGAAATATCCGCTGCTGGTTTTCCTGCACGGAGCGGGCGAGCGCGGCAGCGACAACGCGTTGCAACTGAAGTATTTGCCCGAGTGGATGGCCGCCCCCGCCATGCGGGCCAAGTACCCGTGCTTTCTGCTTGCGCCGCAATGCCCCAACAATCAGAAGTGGGTGAATTCGCCCTGGGACAAGAAAACCTCGCAGCCGCTGCCGAAGGATCCGGCCGACCCGATGAAGCAAGTCATCGAAATGATGGATGAGTTAATGAAGACCGAGCCGATCGACGCAAATCGCGTTTATCTCACGGGCTTGTCGATGGGTGGCTACGGCACATGGGACCTGGCCGAGCGGATGCCGGATCGCTTCGCGGCGGTGGCCCCGCTGTGCGGCGGTGGCGACGACACGAAAGTCGACCGGATTGTGAACGTTCCGCTGTGGTGCTTCCACGGCGACAAGGATCCGGCCGTGCCGGTCGAGCGCTCGCGGGAGATGATCGAGGCCTTAAAGAAGGCCGGCGGCCATCCGAAGTACACGGAACTCCCCGGCGTCGGCCACGACTGCTGGACCACAGCCTATCACGAACCAAGCGGCTTGCTGCAATGGATGTTCGAGCAAAAGAAAAAGTGAGCACACGGAATGCAATTGCCCAAGCCTGAAGCGCAAGCGAAGGACTAAATGGAAATTTGCGCGGATGTCCTTCGCTTGCGCGTCAGGCTTGTTTTGTGACCTCGCTTTCAGTGCGCCGGGCGTATCGTCAGCACGATTTCCGTCGGCTGCGCGAGTTTGCGAATCTTCGCTTCCAACTCAGCCGCTTTCTTCTTTGCCTCTTCCAACGGCAACCCGGCCGGCGTCCCCGGACGTTTGAATCCCACGTCGTTCAGCCATGCGAGACTCAGACTCTCTTGCCGTTGGATCACGAGCGGCAGCAATTGCTGACTGCGCCGAACCGTTGACAACTTCGCAAATTTCATGAGATCAACCCCTGCTACTAATTCCTCGCGAGCGACGGTCCCCAGGAGTTGGTCGCCTTCGAATATTTCGTATCGCGGCTGCGATAAGCCGACGGCGGCCAGCCGATACCGATTCCAGCGATCGGCAATCTGCTCGGTCGCTACCAAATGCGAATCCCAACGCGGATCCATCGGCATGGGCAGTCGCGAGATCCAATGGACCGTTTGTGGATCGCGTTGGTCGATTTTCCCACCCAAGGCGCGGGCCTTCTCTAAATCCAATGTAAATCCGCCGACTTCGGCCGGAGAGTGCCAGGCCGCCAGAATCTGTTCCGCAACCAACCAATGTCCCGAAGGACCGAAATGGACACCATCTCCGCACAATTGATATTGCGGATCGTCGCGGCGCACGGCGTCGAAATAGGTCCGCATCGTACTATGCAAGTCGAGGACCGGCAATGTTGGCTCGCGCAGCGTCACCAGCCACTGGCTGTATCGTTCGAGGACGGAATCGTAGCCGGCAAACGGCGCCATCCAACTGTATTTCGCCTCGCCCGCGGGCTTGGCCACGGCGCGCACCGGCTGTGCATCGAAAACCGAGGGGGTGAGCAGCGTGAGGCTGGCGCCGGTGGCCCGCACGTGCTCGATCAACCTCCGCATTCCCTGCTGATATTTTTCGAACCGGGCTGGATCGAACGGATAATAAATCCCGTCGTTCATGCCGTAGCAAGCAAAGACGACGTCCGGGTGAATTTTCGCAAGCGCCCGGTCAAGCCGCTCATGAACATTCGGCCGCGGATAGGGATGATCCGGCTCCGACAGACCGGACACCGTCTCGCTGGGCAAGCCGAGGTTGATCAACTCGAACTTGCGGTCCGGAAACCGCGTGAACAGGTAAGCATCCAAGTATTGGATGTACGCCCCGTTGAATGTATTGCTGTCGCCCAGAAATAGAATTCGCTGGCCGTCGCGGAGCGCGAAGGCCGCTGGGGTTGGTGCATGCTCCGCCGCCAAAGCCAGCGGAGGATCGACAGCGACAACGTAACATCCAAATGCCAAGCTAAGAATTCGGCTTACGAATCTCAGCCGCGACGTGAACATTTGCATTGCTGAATTTCAATCTGCTTTCCGTGAAGAACAGGTCTCCTACTCGCGGCGAAGCCACCACTTCATCTCGCCTTGATGCCCCATTATGCACACGGTAGTTCGACTGGCAAAGCAATTGGCCGTGGGCTATCCTGCCAACATGACTCCTCCGGCCAATGCGAATATTACCCGCGCACCTCGGCTACTGCGCGCCGGCATGGTCGGGATGGGGATGATCTTCGACGAGACCTATCGGCCAGTGTTCGAGAGGCTGCATCGCGAGGGACTTTACGATCCGGCGTTCGGCGTGTGCGGATTTGAGCTAGCCGCGGTTGCCACGCGAACCGGCAAGCGGGCTCAGTCGTATCTCGCCGCCGCGGGCGATCGAATCGGCACAGTCGCGAACTTCGCCGGGCCGCGCGCGATTGACGAACTGCTCGTGGCCAGCGCGCAGGGCGTCGATTTCGTTTGCGTCGCCTCGCCCGACGATCGGCATTTTGCGGCGGCGAAAGCCGTGCTCTTGGCCGGCAAGCATTTGTTGGTCGAAAAGCCGTCGGTGCTGTCGCTGGCGGAATTGGACGAATTGAACGCATTAGCGCGTCAGGAAAATGTGCTCGCGAAGGTCGTGTATCACAAGCTATTGGACCCCGATCACAAGCGGCTGCGAACTTTGGTGGCCGACGGCGAACTGAAGCATGTCAACCACGGCTATTGCTCGCTGCTGGAACCGAAATCTATCGGCGCGGGCCAATTCTCCGAGTGGATCCGCGGCCGCAATCCCGGCACCTATGTCGCGGTGCACTACATCAAGCTGATTGACTTCACTTTCGGTGGCCGGCTGCGCAGCGTGGCCTGCACGGGCCAGCGTGGCATCGTCGGCCCGGCGGACGGCAATACGTGGGACTCCACCCAACTGCGCTTGGTCTACCAATACGAAGATGGCCGCGAGGCGGCTTTCGACATTCATACGAGTTGGGTCACGCCCGACAACTTCCCCGGCTACGTCGAGCAAGAGGTGCAATTCCGGTTCGACAACGGCGTTTGGAACGCCCATGGCCGCCGCCGGGGCGTGGAATGCACGATCGAAGGCCGCACGCCGCAACTGCGGAAAATCACGCCGAACCACCATTACAATGCCGAATGCCTGGAGCCTTGGGGGGCGCGTAGCGTGCGCGGCTATGGCTTGGAGGCGATCGAACGATTCATCCGTGAAGTAGCGACGGTCGAATTCGGCGGCCCATCCACCGAGCGCGGCGAGCGACTTGAAGTCGCCCGAGACCTTGGCTACAACGACCTCTCGGCCGATCGGCAAACCATAGCCGCCGTGCAAGCTATGGAAGCCATCCTCAGCCGCCACGCCGCGGGCAAGCCCGACGCCGTAGTCCAAGTGAACCATCCGGCCGGTGGACTCGTCCTGTTTACGCCCGGGTCGAGCGAGGGAGAAGTGCTGTTCGCGGGCCGAGTCTAAGTCGAGATTCTAATGTCTAATGACGAATGTCTAAAGAATGACGAATGACCGAATGACGAACGGCCTCGCGCCGGGGGTCATTCAGCACGACGGCGAGGCACTGTCGAACGATCTGCGGCGGAGGTTGGCCGCCGTCGAGCCGCGGTCGCAGCGAACCTTTACGCCCAGCCTGGCGGCGATCGCGTCGAGCGCCGGCTGTTATCATTGGACCAGCGACGGGCGGAAATTGGCCGATTTCACGTCCGGCGTGTTGGTCGCCAATCTCGGGCATAATCCTGTCGGCTGGTGGCACTCGGTCTGGCGGCTGCTGGGGCTCGATCATCTGCCGGCCCAACGCGGCGGCTTCGCCGTGGCAGCGCCGCTCACTACCTATAACGCGCTTTCGGAACTGGAAGTCAAAGCGTCCGAGCGATTGCTGGCCTGTTTGCAAGCCGAGCCCGGCGGTGGACGCTGCGAGCAAGTGCTCTGGGCGGGCACCGGCAGCGAAGCCGTGCAAAAGGCGTTGTGGAGCGCGCTGGCGCGCTGCGCGGCGCCGACATCGTCTTGGCCACACGCCACGGTTTTCACGGCAAGAAGGGCTTGGCGGGAGCGACCACCGGTAGCCGAATCAGATCCGGATCGCGATCCCCGCGTGCGGTTCATCAGCTTTCCGCGCGAAGAATGCCGCGACACGGCCCACCGCCGGCAGCCCCTGGACTTGAGCCGCTACGAAACCGAACTGACGGCCATTGCCAACGAATATTCCGGCCGGCTTTGCGTCTCGATCACCGAGCCTTATCTTGGCGGCGGCGGCTCGTATCATCCGCAGCCCGAGTATCTGCAATTGCTGGAGCGATTCTGCCGTGAGCATGGCATCGCATTCATTCTCGACGAAATCCAATCGGGCTTCGGCCGCACCGGGCCGATGTTCGCCTTCACTCGCTATGGCGTCGAGCCCGACCTGGTTTGCCTGGGAAAAGGCTTGGGCAACGGGGTGCCAGTCGCGGCGGTGGCCGGTCGGGCCGACATCCTCGGGTCGCTAGGCTACGGCGCCGGCAGCGATACATTCAGCGGCAATCCCCTGGCCGCGGCCGCCGTTCTGGCCACGCTCGAAGAATTCGATTCGACGCCGGTGATCAATCAGGCTCAGGCGCTGGCGGCAATCTTCGAAACGGCACTTGAACGTTTACAAGAACTGCCGGCCGTGGCTCGCGTGAGGGGCGAAGGGCTGGTGTGGGGCGTCGAATTCGCGGAACTCGGACCAATGTCTTCCGCCGAAGTCGCCGCTCGCCGCGGTCGAGGCTTGTTATCTGGGCGATGTCCGTGGAAGGGCGATCCACCTGCTGGGCCCGCTGGCCGGCAACGTCGTGCGGATCGCGCCCCCCTTGGTGATGGACCCGGACGAAGCCCGCGAGTATCTGCAAGTCCTGCACGGCATCGTCGCCAATCTCCAGCCTGCCGGCTGAGTTCGCTGCCGTGTCGACTATCGAGTGTTTCTTGCGGAGCGATTCCGGCACGATTACCATAGCCTTGCGCCGCTCCCACCGCGTATTGCCCTACCCCGAAGCCCTTCCTAAACGGATGTCTCATGCCTCATTTGCGTGCGCCAGGTTGCGCGGTTCCGGCGCGTCGAATGCTGGCGACGATCATCGCTTGTTGCCTGTTGCCGGCCGTCGCGCGGAGCGCCCGGCCGCGTCGGACGACGAATCGCCCACGACGGCGCCCGGTTTGGTTGCCACGTTTTCGCTCGGCCTTAAGCCGTCGCGGATGCACTACCCGTTTCCGGCGATTTTTCCCGACGCAGCTTTTCTCTCGATATGAAAGCTCGCCCACATTTCTTCTACGCCCGGAGAATCGCCCGATCCGCGCTTGCCGGCTGCCGGTTGGAACGTGCAGTGGGACGGCTTGCTGCGGGTGATGCGGCCGGGAAAGTATCGGTTTTCGGCGATTCACTCGGGTCGCCTGCTGATCACAGTAGCCGGTCACATAGTGCTCGACGAGCCGGCCACTCGAGAGCAGCCAGCCGAGGGCGCCGAAGTGAGTCTGCCGTTCGGCCAAGCGCCCCTCACGATCATTTTCAATTCGCAAAAGCCGGGAGCCCAGCTAAAGATCTTCTGGCAGAGCGAGGCGGCAGTTCGCGAGCCACTTTCGCCCCACTCATTGCTGCACACGATCTCGAACCCGGAACTTGTCGATTCCTTTACCGCCGGCCGCCTGACTATTGAAGAGAATAACTGCGTGCTTTGCCATCGGCCCAGCGACAGCGTCAAGATTTCCAAATCACTCGAAACTCGCCCCGGTCCACGATTGACGGATGCCGGAGCGCGTCTCAAGGCCGGCTGGATCTTTCAATGGCTGGAAAGCCCCCAGCATCTGCGCCCCGAGGCAGTGATGCCGCGGCCTGTTCACCGCGGACAAGCAAGGAATGCTGGAGCGCTACGCCGTGGCGGTCTATCTCGCGTCGCACGGTTCGCTGCCGGAAGAGAGCAAGGACCCGCCGGACGAGGCGACGATCAACGAAGGCCATCGCCTGTTCAACCAAACCGGCTGCACTGTCTGCCATCAGCCGCACGGAAAATCGCCCGCGCGGGCGACCCTCGCGAACTTAAGCAGCAAGACGGCGACCGCCGCGTTGGCCGAGTATCTCGTCAATCCTGCGGCCTTTGATCCGGCCGGCCGGATGCCCAACATGCGGCTTAGTCCAACCGAGGCCGAAGACATCGCGCAGTATCTCATGCGCCGCGACGAGAAAAAACCTTCCGCGCTGGCGTTGCCGGCCATGCCGTCTAAAAGCGAATGGGGCGACTTGCTCAGCGATAAGAAATCCTCCACATCAAATGACGATGAATCGGCAGCCGCGGCTTTGGAGGCCGTGACCCAAACCACGGGCGAACGCCTCGCCGGCCTGGCTCTGCGGGTCATCAAAGAAAAGCGCTGCGCGGCTTGCCACGAATTCACTCCGCCGGGCGAAAAGAAACCGCTGGTCGCGACGCCCACGAAAAATGACTTCGCCGCAATTGCCACCGCTGCGGCGGGCAATCCAAACGCAGGCTGCATGGCCGCCGAAAGCGCTGTAAACGGCGGGAAAGTGCCGGTATTCGGCGTGTCGTTGAATCGAACCGCGGCAGCGAAGTTTCTTAAGCAATCGCCGCAGTCGCCCGGCACGCCAGCGCCAGGACAAGTCGCCGACCTCACGATCCAGCGGTTCGGCTGCCTCGGCTGCCATCGCCGGAATTCGGAAGGGGGACTCGCGCCGGACGTGTTGGCCCTGCTCTCGGAAAACCAAACGCCGGAAGGCGCCGAATTGGTGAGCCCGCCGCCGCTGACCGGTGTCATTGAAAAACTGCGAGCCGATTATCTCAGCGCGGTGCTCTTCGACGGCAAGCGCTCGCGCCCCTGGATGACTTTGCGGATGCCGGAATTTTCCAAGCCGCGCATCGCAGAGTTGCCGGCGGGTCTCGCGGCGCTGGATGGCGACCGGCTCGACAACGCTTCCACTGCGAATACCGTGGCGCGCGAAGCTTCGCCTGCCTCCGGCAAGCGACTCGACGTTGCAGGGCGGCGATTGGTTGGCGCGCGCGGCTTCGGTTGCACGAAATGCCACGACTTCCTTGGCGCGGTCAGCACTGGCACGCGCGGGCCGGACCTTGCCCAGGTTGCCGAACGAGTTCATTTCGCCTGGTACGACCGTTGGATGATCGATCCGCAAAAAATTCAACCCGGCACCCGGATGCCGACCGTGTTTCTCAATGGCAAGAGCCCCTACGTCGACGTGCTGGGCGGCGATGCGGCACAGCAGCGGCTGGCCATGTGGCACTACCTGTCGCACGCGAAGGAGTTTCCGCCGCCTGAAGGTTTGGAACCGCCTAAGCCCGCCGAAATCGTGAGCGCGAAGACCGGCGAATATCAAATCCTGCGCACCTTCCTGCCGGACGTCACGCCGCGCAGCATGGCGATCCGCGGGCCCGACGGCGTCCACTTTGCCTACGATCTGCAAGCTTGCCGACTGGCCTACGCCTGGACGGGCGATTTTCTCGACACTACGCCTGTTTGGGACGGCCGCGGCGGTCAGCCGGCGCGGATCAAGGGCCCTGTGTTTTGGCATTCTCCAGCCGGCTTTCCTTGGGACCTGACCGCTTCCCCCAATAGCATTCCCGATTTTGCGACACACGCCAACGATACAGCGCTCGGGGCCGCATTGCCCCAGGATGGCAAGCTGCATCCGACGCGGCTCAATTTTCACGGCTACCGGCTCGTCGACGGCGATCCGCAGTTTCGCTACGAGCTGCATTTGGACGGCGAGCAGTCGGCCTCGTTCGTCGAACAGATCGTCGCGATCGCCGCCAGCCAAAGCTCGCCCGCGAACGGCACGCTTCGCATGGCCGAGATTTCAGCGCCGGCGGAGCGAACCGTTTGGCTGCAGGCGGCGCTTTCCGAGGACGCGCCGCATTGGACGACGGCGGACGGTTCGAGCGGCGTCCTGGATTCACCAGACAAATCGGCCCCCGCCGAGGCCGCGTTGCTGGCGAAACAAGAAGGAAAGCCAGTCGTGCTCCATTTGCGTTCCGCCCCCAGCGGAGCGACGTGGATAGCGGCCAAGCAGAACGGACGGTACGCGGTGCTGCTCCGGTTCTCGGCCGTTGGTCCGACTGTCGCGACACGACTCTCGCTTGCCGCACTGTCTCCCACTGGCGACGGGGCCGCGGTTCAATCGGCTGAATTGCACGCAAAATGAACGGCATCGCCCGCCGCGGTGACGGCTTCAACGGTTCGTTATTCAGGATGACTTATTCATGCAGCGTCTTGTGACAGCATTGCTCGCCGCGGGTTTTCTACTCTCGCTCATCGCGCCGGTGCTCATCGTGCCAGCGCGGGCCGATGAGCCCTTCATCTACGTGAAGAAGGAAACGCGCGAGGCCACGCGGCAGGCCACGTTGGAAGCCAACGGCGCCGCCGGTTTCAGCGGCAGCCCGTGGTATCTAATCGGGCCATTCGCAAATCAAGGACTCGCCAAGCCTTGGCCGCCGGAAAAGGAAATCGACCTCGCGGCCCATTATCCGGGCAAGGCGGGCGAAGTTGCCTGGAAGAAGACCGAGTTTCCCGACGCCCATGTCAATGATCTGCGCAGCCATTTCAAACAGTCGGACCAATGCGTTTGCTATCTCTATCGGCGAATCGAATCGCCCGCGGCTCGCCGCGTCACGATCTCACTGGGGAGCGACGACGGCATCGAAGTCTGGTTCAATGGCAAGCAGGTGCTGTTTCGCGATGCGATCCGCTCGTGCGAGGCCGACCAGGACCTGGTTGATGTCGATCTTCACGCGGGCCGCAACGACCTGTTGCTGAAAATCAGCAATATCGCCGGCGACTGGGCGTTCTATTTCGCTCCGACGGTCGCCCGCACGGCGCTGTTGCGGCTGGAGCGCCGGCTCGACGCCGATTTCCCGCCCACCACCGGCGAGGCCGCGTTCTACCGGATCGAGACGCTTCCCTTGCCGCCGAACGAAGCGATCGAAGGGGGCGGCCTGGCGTTTCGGCCCGACGGGAAGATGTATGTCGCCACCCGCCGCGGCGATGTCTGGCTCGTCTCGAATCCGACTTCTGAAAATCCCGACGAAGTGGCGTGGAATCCCTACGTGCGCGGACTGCATGAAGTGCTCGGCCTGTGCAATGTCGAGAAAGATTTGTACCTTGTGCAGCGCCCTGAAATCACGCTGGTGCGCGATCTCAAAGGACGCGACACGGCCGACGACTTCACGACCCTCTGCGACAAGTTCGGTCTCTCGGGCGATTATCACGAATTCATCTATGGCCCGGCGCGTGACAAAGAGGGGAATCTATTTATCACGCTCAACGTCGGCTTTGGCGGCGGGCATCAGGCGAAGGTCCCCTATCGTGGCTTCTGTATGAAGATCACGCCGAAAGGAGAAATGATTCCCTGGGCTTACGGCCTGCGCAGCCCGAATGGCGTGAACTTCGCCCCCGACGGCCGGCTGTACTTCACCGACAATCAGGGCGAATGGGTGCCCGCCTGCAAGCTGCAGGAAGTGCGCCAGGGCGAGTTCTACGGCCACATGGCAAGCGTCCGCTGGTGGCCTGGGAAGAAAGACGGCGACCAGCCGAAGATGGTGCAACCGACGCTCTGGTTTCCTTACGACGAAATGAGCCGCTCGGCGACCGAGCCGGTCTGGGACACCACCGGCGGCAAGTTCGGGCCATTCGCGGGCCAGTGCATCGTCGGCGAGCTCACCGAGTCGTTGCTGATGCGCTGCAACTTGGAAGAAGTAAAGGGCCGGATGCAAGGCTGCGTGTTTCTATTCCGCCAAGGTTTTCAATGCGGCCCCAACCGGCTGGCTTTCGCGCCCGACGGCAGCCTGATGGTGGCCGAAACCAACCGCGGTTGGGGCTCCGTGGGCGGGCAACCTTATGGTGTACAGCGTGTCGCCTTCACCGGCCGAACGCCATTCGAAATCCATTCGATGTGCATCACGCCCGACGGTTGGGACCTGCACTTCACGCTCCCGGTCGACAAGACGAAAGCCGCCGTGGCCGCCACCTATTTTCTCGAATCGTACACGTATCATCATTGGGCGACTTACGGCTCGCCGGAGATCGACAAGAAGCAAAATGCGATCACGGCCATCCACATTTCGGACGACGGCAAGACGGTCAGTTTGACGGTTCCCGTCCGTGCGAAAGAGCATATGTTCCACTTGCAACTCAAGGGACTGATGACCGCCGACGGCAGCCAACCGCTGCTGCACTCCGACGCCTATTACACCATGAACGAAACTCCGTGAATGGCCCCGCGACTCGATAGCGCGTGCCGGGTTGCTCCTCGGTTTGACGTGGTGTGCCCCAGAATACATTAGCCCGACGCGTGAGCGAGGACGCTGGACGATGACCTCGCAAGGCTTCCTCGCTAACGCTTCGGGCTAGTGTTCGCGAGTGCTTGTTTGTCGATCGTGTGCCAGCGGCTCTGCGAGTGCTCGTTATTAATAGTTCCTTGCCTTGATCGGTCGGCAACGAAGAACACTGGCAAAGTCAGTGGCGGCCTAAATTCAAGCTGTTACAAAGCACTAACAGTCTTGAATCCGCTGCCCTTTGTAAACGCGGACCGCCGATCCGTCGGCCAGCAAAGCCGAAGCCGGCCCGCGCCGATTGGCGCGGCGAATTCCTCGCCGTACAGTTCCGCGGCATCGCACACGAGCTTTTGCTCGCGCGTGGGCCACACGCGCCACGGTGGATGTTCGACGTAATACTCCAGCGTGCCGCCGTCGCGCTGCCGGGTGTAGCCCCAGTAGTGTTCGGTGATGAATTCCAGTTCGCTGCGGGGCTCGATCGGAATCGGCTCGCGAGCCTGCGTTAGCTCAGAACCGCCCTCGACGACGACGCCCCTTGCGAATCCGGCGACACAAGCGGCGCCACGGCCTCGGCCGTCAACCTCGACAGATAGCAAGTTTTCCCGGCCTCGAAACGTCCAGCCGTATTCGACACGAAGAATTTCAGCAGCGCCAGAACCCTTGCCTGACTCGATCCGATGCCGCATCGGCACGGCCTGATAATTTTCGTTGTACAGCGTCCGGGCGACCCAGGCGATTGCGCGGCGCAGAACCAGCTCCTTAATGAACACCACGCCCCGACGCCAACCGTCGGGCGCTTGCCGCCGCACGTAAAACCGCAAATTCAACTCTTCGAAATTGCGATGCCGCGGAATCGGCAGACCCCAGATCCGAGTTTTCAAGAACCGGAAGCCGACCAGGCTCATCAACGTTCGCCCTTGCCACGTGTCCAATTCCGTGCCGCGCGGCACGAACGGTTGGAGCACAGCCGGTTCGATGTCGAAATTCAACATCGCCAGATGCCGCCACTCGGCTGTGAGCAGCGGGCGACCAGCGGAAAGCGGTGACGCGTGGGGCATGAACTTCGGAACGAAAGCATTGCCGCGGCTGTAATTTCAACAAGTGCCTGCCGGGAAATGGCCGTAACTGGCCCATGTTTCCTGAGCCTGCGAGCAAAATTGGCCGTCCCACTCTCTCTATCCGAATCTCGGGCGGGTTTTTAACGGCCTTTCGGAGAACCGGCCGAGGAGAGGGGGAACAGGCACATTTTGCTCCCAGGGCACCGAAAATGAGCCAGTCCCCGCCGGTTCTCGATAGGCTCTTAACGGCCGGCGTTCGTTACGGTCGGGCCCATGCCCCAGTCAGCGAATTGCCAAACGAACCGCCAATGAAAGATCGAGCCGATCAGCACCGCGACGTGGAATACCTCATGGGCATGTATCACGTGGGGAATCAGAATCGGCCAGCCAAAAAGCTGCGCCACGGCAAACGACGACGTGATGAGCCCGCCGACGATCAAGGGGCGCACGAACGCGAAGCCATAACGGCGCCAGACCACCGACGTGATGATCAAACCCGACCAACCGAGCCCCAGGTCGAGCGCCAATTGCACGTTCTCCGATAAATTTCCGGCATCGGCGGTCGCCAGCAAGATTCCCACGAGCGCCGGCAGCCACACGCTCAACAGCAGCACGACCCGCACCGAGCCTCGAAACAAGATGCCATAGGCGGGCGTGAAGGTTCCGGCAATGAGAATGAATATTGCCGTATGATCCAATTTCCCCATGACCAAATTTGCCGGCGTGCCTCGCACGGTCATGTGGTAAACGCTGCTGGCCGTGAACAGCGCGACGCACGAAAAGGCGTAGACCGTGAGAAACGCCATCCGCGCCGAATTTCCCCGCCCACGGCGCAATAGCAAATATCCCAGCACCAAAAATATCGCCACGCCGACGAGATGGCTGATGGCGCTAAACGGCTCGTCGAACCAGGGCAGATGATAGAGGGCTGGAGCACTAACGGGCATACTAGCCGCACTCGCGAATAACATCCAAACGGCCCTTCCCTGGCTCGCCACAAAGTTCGGAGCTCCCGCGCCGGACGATCCCAGACCCGACAACGAAACGCACAGAGGATGGGCCTCCGATGCGTATCGCGGATTCTACGGGAAATAAGCCGATCGGGTCTAGAACAGCCGCACCGGCTCATGCGCGCGCACCCTAGGGCGCCAAATAGGTTGACGCGACTCCGCCGCGCGCTGAGAATGACTCAGTAATCAATGCTCGATGGCGACAAGTCTGGCCGACGGTCAATGCGGCTTCACGCTTCTCACGGCTGTAGTACGGATCCCCGCCTTAAACGATGCATGCTTGTCCGGCCCGACGGGCCTTGGCATCTCGGTTGAGCTTGGCATCTCGGTTGAGCACAAAACGGAGCTTTTCACTCCAACTTTCGAGAGAATCATGGCGACCCAGTGGTTTATCCGCCACGACGATAAGACAAACGGACCCTACAGCTCTGCCCAACTGCGAGCCGCCATTCTCGACGGGCAGTTGCGCCACGATTTTCTGATCAGCAATGATCAGAAGACATGGCTGAGAGTGTCCGAGGTTAAGGAACTGATGCTGGGCGACGCCAACGAGATCGGCCTCGCCACTGGCGCATCGCCGGCCGTAGGCGCCGCCCCAAGTTCAGACGTTTCCAACGTCTTGCCACCGGCGATTCCAGTCGCGGACGACGAAACCGATATCTTGGAAGCTGCTGCCGTCGCGGGGCCCATCCAATCGACGGCATCGCCTGAGCGAAGCCTGCCCGCGCCATTGCGCCCGCTGTCCCAAGCGATAACGCAGCCCGTGCCGGCGATTCCTCCCTCGGACAGACTCGCCGACATGTACAAGACGCGGTTGATCGCCGTGGCGGCGGCGGCATCTGTTTTGTTCCTGGCCGTGGGCATCGGCATTGGCTACGGGTTGGGGAAACCTGCCCAGACTCACGAAACAGACAACTGGCGAAATAGCGAAGTCGCGAGCTCCGAGCCCGCAACACCCGCGGTGTCTCCTCCGGCATCCACGGTCCAGCCGCAGGTCCAACCGCAGAGCCAGCCGAGCCCTGTAGCCATCGACAGCGGCACAGCAACGCACACCACCCCAGTCTTGGAGGACGCCACCGCCGCCGACTCCGTGGCCCCCATCCAGGCGCCCCCGCTGGCCGGCGACAAAGCCGAAATTTCGCTTCCTAGCAATGTCGCCAACGTCGCCGTCGGAGGCGGTGGGCGATTCCTCATTCTGCATCTTCCGCAGATGCGCAAGCTCGCTATTTTCGACGTCAATGAGGCCAAGATCGTGAAGTACATCCCGCTTCCCGAAGACGACATTTGCTTCACGGCCGGGATGGACAAATTGATCGTCGGCCTGCCGTTGTCCAACTCGTTCCAGCGCTGGAGCCTAAAAAGCATGGAGCGGGAAGTGACTGTCCCAAATCCTCTCAATGGCTCGATTGCCGACATCGTCATGGGCAACGCGTCGGCCGGGCCGCTGTTCGTTTGCCATTCGAAAGGCGTCGCCCTGTTGAACCCGCGCACCTTTCGGGAACTCGACATGAAGCCCAAGGATCAGCGGATGCCTGGCTGTGCCGCGGGTCTCGTGCGGGCGTCGGCCGATGGGACCCTGTTTGCCATGCGCGAAGGTCGGGGCGGCGAAGGGCACACGATGAGCCGAATTCTGGTGCACGGCGATTTCGTCAATGTCAAAACCACGTGGATGAATGCCAGCTTGTTGATTCCCAGTCACGACGGACGCTTCGTCTATTCCGCATACGGAGTTTATTCGCCGGACCTGGCCACGATCTATCCGAAAAGCGAAACGCCGGATGGCTACCAATTCGTGCCCGCCGTCCAAGGCGATCTGATCCTGCACCTGGTGAGGCCCGATTCGGTCGGCGACCTGGAGGTGATGATCCCCGGCCAATACCGCCAGATTTGCACCCTTCGGCAAGTGCCCGGAGTGGTTCGCGACAGCCTTAATTATGGCGGCAACGCCGCTGACAAGATGCAGAGCGACAAGCGGCTGTTCCTGATCCCCAGCGCCAAGCTCTTCGTTTCCATTCCGACCACCAACGACAAGCTCGCGCTACGCCGCTTTGATTTGGACAAGCTGCTGGCTGCATCCGACACCGACTATTTGTTTGTCGCGTCGATGCCGCCCCGCGAAGTCCGGCCGGGCGCAATTTTCAAGTACGACTTGGAAGTCAAGTCCCGCCGGGGCGGTGTGAAAACCAAGCTGGAATCCGGGCCCGAGGGCATGCGGCTGTCGCCGGAAGGCAAGCTCACCTGGGCCGTTCCGGCCGCCGCAAAGAAACAAACGGTGGACGTCATCTTGAGTATTTCCGACGCGACCGAACAAGAAACATTTCAGAGTTTTCAGATTCAGGTCCAGAAGCCGGATGACACGGAAAATGTCGCGAAGAACGTCGCTGCCGGCGCCGCACCGACCAACGGCGCCCCACCGACCAAGAGCCCAATTCCGCCCACCGCCGCGGTCCCCATTCCTGCCGCAAGCAAGCCAGGGCCGCCCCCTGCCCAATCCGCGAGCCCCCAGGCATTGTCCCGCGACAAGCCAGCGCCCGGCGAGAAAACTGCCGAGCACACAACTGCCGAGCGTGCAACTGCTGAGAACCCCGCCGCGGCGGCCGACAGCATGCCGTTGGTCCGTCCCCCCACGGCGAGCATGAAGATTGAGCCGACAAAACTAAAAGAGGACACCGCGACCATCACCTTGCCGGGTTCGATCGGACACGTTTGCGTCGGCGGCAACGGCCGCTTCGTCATCTTGCACCTTACCGGTCAGCGGCAGATCGCCATTTTCGACACCGTCGAGGCCAAAGTCGTCAAGTATCTTCCCGTCGCCGAAGACAAGATCTACATTGCCGCCGGAATGGAAAAATTGATGGTCGTGCTCGCCGACAAAAATATTGTGCAGCGGTGGGATCTGAACACCTTCAGCCGCGAAGTGTCGGCTCCCTTGGATCTGCCTGGCCCCATCCACTCGGCGGCCATGGGCTATGCTTCAGCCGGGCCGCTCGTGCTTGTGGCTCCAGGCGGGATCGGCGCACGCCGCTCGCCCATTGTGTTCGTTGACATACAGACGATGAACCAGGTCAGCCCTGAGGTGTCGGACGACAGGTCGCCTTTGCTGCAGTTTCATCCGAGCTATTCGCCGGGCCTTGCCGTTTCCGCGGACGGTCGGGTCCTGGGCCTGTGGACGCCGGGTCTGTCCCCTTCGGGTTTCTGTACGGCGACGCTGCTCGGACGAAGCATCAAAGCGAATCGCGACCACGTGTCGGTTGGCCATATTGTGCCCGGCCCGGATGGTCGCTACGTTTTTACGGCCGATGGCGTCTTCACCTCCGCGCATCAACGCGTCGGCCAGCCGAAAGAAGGCGAATATTCGATTCCAGCCATCCAAGGCCCCTACTACTTGTCGCTTGGCCCGCTCAGCTATCCTGGGCGAAACCGGGCGAACGATACGACTGCGGCCGCAGCGCTGCGGATGATCGGCGACTCCAGAATACTGACCACCGTCAAACTACCGGAATTGGAGGGCGCCAACCACCAGGGCCGCAGCGGTGATGGGATCGCGCCTTACCAGCGCGTCATGCTCGTTCCAGCCGCGAAGCTGCTCGTCGTCGTGCCGGCGAGCAACGATCGCCTGGTGCTCCACCGGTTCGACCTCGACGAGATCATGGACAAGTCGGGCATCGACTATTTGTACGTCACCAGCGATCCGCCAGCGAGCGTGGCTCGGGGCGCCCGGCTCGACTATGCCATTAAGGTGCGCTCGAAGAAGGGAGGCGTGAAATACAAAATGGAATCCGGCCCCAAGGATCTGACGGTAAGTGCCGATGGGCGGGTCACCTGGTCCGTGCCCTCAAGCATCGCGGACAAAGAGGTCGACATCCTGGTGAGCATCACCGACGCCTCGGGCCAGGAAATCTTCCACTCGTTCAAGCTGGCCCTCAACGACAGCGCCACCAAGAGCGGCGCCACCAACTGAAATCGGGCTTGGATTCATCGGACTGTCGATGGCGCTTTTTGGCGATAGAACTAACTCCCCAAAATAATCGCCCCCGCACCCATTCATCCCGCGCCCGCCTCCCCCGCTTTACAGATTCTGTGTTGGTCTGGCGGGACAGTGCCGCTCTTCCAGTGGTGCTGAATTGAGCCGCAGACTGCAATTCGCCATGTGTCGGATGCGACGAATGCCACGCGTGAAAAAACTCTGCACTGCTGGTTTCGGTCAATGTCAGCGACAAACCTGCATCACAGGCAAATAGGCCCGGTAGGACTCGAACCTACGACCAAGGGATTATGAGTCCCCTGCTCTAACCAACTGAGCTACGGGCCCGAGAACTCGGCGTAATGGCCTATGTGGGACGCACCCGGGCGCAAGAACTTAAACGAAACGGAAGTTTGGGTAAACCCATTGCGGGGATTCCGACTCCCATCACCCTGAGCGAGATGCCTGGTCGCGCCGCTTCCGGCGGTTTCAGTCGAAGGCCTTAGAATTGCTAACTTAACCAGCCGGGGGTCTGTCCCCATTTTGCGATGCCCCGTGAGCAAAATGGGCCTGACCCCCTCGGCGCCGCGAGTTGAGTTAGGACTTCTTAGGCAGTTCGCCTGTGGCGCTGGCGCCTCTGGCTGTCACCCGGTATAGTCGGCGACGAAGTGATTGTAGTCGGAATCGTTGATGATGCCGTTATCGTCGTAGTCGAAATACCAATACTGCGCATATAAAGCCGTACCCCGAGTGGCATAGGCCGCGCGGTCGATCGCATTGTAATCAATATAGTTGACTCGTCCGTCGCCGTTCGAGTCGCCGAACAAGCGGAAGAACGACAGGCTTTGATTGGCCGCCATTGAGGCGCCCTTGGGCCCGGTCACCAGCAAATGGTTCACGGTGAGCGTGTATTGCCCGTTGGCCAACGAGTGGCCGATGAACTGCGAGCCGGTGAAAGTCAGCACGTAGGTTTGGTCGTCGCTGGTCGAGAGCGTCAGCGGCACGCTCGCGCCGGCGGAAGTCTTGAGCGTGATTGCTCCGGCGGCGAGCGTGACCGGCACGTTGAACGTGACTGTAAGACTCGTGATCATCGACCGCTGGGCGCTGCCGTCGTTCACCTGGAACGAGCTGACGACAACCGCATTCGCCTGGCCCGGGGCCGGCTGGATCGTGAACGTTACCGCGGCGCTCGTCGACGCGGCATAGTTCGTGTCGCCCGCGTAATGGGCCACGACCGTATAAGTGCCGACATTGATCGGGCTGGAGGCCAACGGCGTGCCGGTGGCGGTGCTACCCGCGTAGTAGCTGTACGTGACCGCGCCCCTTGGAGTCGCTCCGCCGCTCGCGCCGCTCACCGTGGCTTGGGCCCACGCGGTCACATCGGTCGTGCCGTCGTAAGTAATGGTGGCCGGCGGCGCGGCGAGGGTGACCTTCGGCGCGGCTTTGCCGATGGTAAACGTCACCGGTGAACTCGTGGCGGGCGGCGTAGTTCGCATCCCCGGCGTAATTGGCCACGGCGGTGTACGTGCCGGGATTTACTGGGCTGGAACCGAGCGGCGTGCCGGTGGCTTTCGTGCCGGCGTAGTAGGTATATGTCACATTGCCGGTCGGTGCGGCGGCTCCGCTCAGGCCGTGCACCGTGGCTGTCACCCAGGTCGTCACGTCGGTCTTGCCGTCGTACACGAGACCGGCTGGTGCGGCCGGAAGCGTGACGGTGGCCGCCGCGCGGGCGATCGTGAATGTGACGGGAGAACTGGTTGAGCCGGAGTAGTTCGTGTTGCCTGCGTAGATCGCCACGACCGTATATGTGCCGCCGCTCGTGGGACTAGACCCCAGCGGCGTGCCGCTGGCCGAACTGCTCGAGAAGTAGACGAATGTGACGCTGCCGGTCGGCGCCGGCGCGCCAGCGATGCCCGTCACCGTGGCCTTCACCCAACTTGTCACGTCGGTCTTGCCGTCGTAGACAATCCGCGCGGGAGGTGAAGCCAGCCGGACCGTTGTCGCGGCACGGCTGATCGTGAACGTCATCGGAGGCGCTCTTGGCAGCCGGGTAGTTCGCATCACCGGCGTAACTGGCCACGACGGTGTACGTGCCGGCATTGATTGGGCTCGAGCTCAAAGGCGTGCCCGTGGCCGCGCTGCCGGCGTAGTAGGTGAACGTGATTCGGCCGGTCGGAGCCGGTTTGCCGCTCGTCCGCGAAACCGTGGCCTTCACCCAACTTGTCACATCTGTACGACCGTCGTAAACAATGCTCGCGGGAGGCGAAGCGATCGTGACCGTGGTCGCCGAAGCCGGGAGTATCGTGAACGTCGTGGGGCTGCTCGTCGTTCCGGCGTAGTTCGAGTCGCCGCTGTAGTTGGCCACGACGGTGTACGTGCCGGCGCCCGTCGGGCTGGATGTGAGCGGCGTGCCAGTCGGCGTCATGCCCGTGTAGTACGTGAATGTTGTCGTGCCGCTCGGAGCCGGTGCGCCGGCGACGCCGGTGACGGTGGCTTTCACCCAATTCGTCACGTCGGTCGTCCCGTCGTAGACGATGCTCGGAGGCGGCGACGCCAGCGTGACGCTCACCCCGGCCTTGGCGATCGTGAACGTCGTGGGGCTGCTCGTCGTTCCGGCGTAGTTCGAAGTCGCCGCTGTAGTTGGCCACGACGGTGTACGTGCCGGCGCCCGTCGGGCTGGATGTGAGCGGCGTGCCAGTCGGCGTCATGCCCGTGTAGTACGTGAATGTTGTCGTGCCGCTCGGAGCCGGTGCGCCGGCGACGCCGGTGACGGTGGCTTTCACCCAATTCGTCACGTCGGTCGTCCCGTCGTAGACGATGCTCGGAGGCGGCGACGCCAGCGTGACGCTCACCCCGGCCTTGGCGATCGTGAACGTCGTGGGGCTGCTCGTCGTTCCGGCGTAGTTCGAAGTCGCCGCTGTAGTTGGCCACGACGGTGTACGTGCCGGCGCCCGTCGGGCTGGATGTGAGCGGCGTGCCAGTCGGCGTCATGCCCGTGTAGTACGTGAATGTTGTCGTGCCGCTCGGAGCCGGTGCGCCGGCGACGCCGGTGACGGTGGCTTTCACCCAATTCGTCACGTCGGTCGTCCCGTCGTAGACGATGCTCGGAGGCGGCGACGCCAGCGTGACGCTCACCCCGGCCTTGGCGATCGTGAACGTCGTGGGGCTGCTCGTCGTTCCGGCGTAGTTCGAGTCGCCGCTGTAGTTGGCCACGACGGTGTACGTGCCGGCGCCCGTCGGGCTGGATGTGAGCGGCGTGCCAGTCGGCGTCATGCCCGTGTAGTACGTGAATGTTGTCGTGCCGCTCGGAGCCGGTGCGCCGGCGACGCCGGTGACGGTGGCTTTCACCCAATTCGTCACGTCGGTCGTCCCGTCGTAGACGATGCTCGGAGGCGGCGACGCCAGCGTGACGCTCACCCCGGCCTTGGCGATCGTGAACGTCGTGGGGCTGCTCGTCGTTCCGGCGTAGTTCGAGTCGCCGCTGTAGTTGGCCACGACGGTGTACGTGCCGGCGCCCGTCGGGCTGGATGTGAGCGGCGTGCCAGTCGGCGTCATGCCCGTGTAGTACGTGAATGTTGTCGTGCCGCTCGGAGCCGGTGCGCCGGCGACGCCGGTGACGGTGGCTTTCACCCAATTCGTCACGTCGGTCGTCCCGTCGTAGACGATGCTCGGAGGCGGCGACGCCAGCGTGACGCTCACCCCGGCCTTGGCGATCGTGAATGTGACCGAGGCACTGGATGCGGGGGGATAATCCGCATCACCGGGGTAGTTCGCCACCACTGTATAGGTGCCGGCATTGACTGGACTAGAGCTCAGCGGACTGCCGGAGGTTGTGCTCCCGGAATAGTATGCGAAGGTTACGCTCCCGGTCGGCGCGGGCTGGCCTGCGACCCCAGTTACAGTGGCCTGCACCCAGCTTGTGACGTCCGTCGTGCCGTCGTACACGATGCTGTTTGGCGGTGAGGCGAGCGTGACAGTAATTCCCGCCTGATTGATCGTGAAGGTAGTCGGTGAACTCATCGCCGCGGAGTAGTTCGCGTTCCCAACATAGTTCGCCACCACCGTGTAGGTGCCGGCAATGATGGGGCTGGAACCAAGCGGCGTACTGCTGGTCGTGCTGCCTGTGTAATACGTGTAGGTCACGGTGCCGGTAGGAGCAGCGGCCCCGGCCACGCCGGTCACCGTAGCCTGCACCCAATTGGTTACATCCGTTGTCCCGTCGTACACGAGGTTGGTCGGCGGCGTGGGCAGCGTGACCGTCGGCGTGGCCTGGCCGATGGTGAATGTGGCCGGCAAACTCGCTGCCGCCGCATAGTTCGAATCGCCCGCGTACTTGGCGACTACCGTGTATGTGCCAGCACCGATCGGGCTGGAACCAAGCGGCGTACTGCTGGTCGTGCTGCCTGCGTAATACGTGTAGGTCGCACTGCCGGTCGGGGCTGCCGCGCCGGCGACGCCGGTCACCGTAGCCTGCACCCAATTGGTTACATCCGTTGTCCCGTCGTACACGAGGTTGGTCGGCGGCGTGGGCAGCGTGACCGTCGGCGTGGCCTGGCCGATCGTGAATGTGACCGGCGAGCTCGTGGCCGACAAGTAATTCGCATCGCCGGCGTAGTTCGCCACGACCGTGTACGTGCCAGCGCCGGTTGGGCTGGAGGTGAGTGGAGTGCTGTTGGTCGTCGTGCCGGCATAGTAAGCGAATGTTGTCGTGCCGGTCGGAGCCGCTGCGCCGGCAACGCCGGTCACCGTCGCCTGCACCCAATTTGTGATGTCGGTTGTGCCGTCGTACACGATGCTCGGTGGCGGCGATGCCAGCGTGACCGTCGGCGTGGCCTGGCCGATGGTGAATGTGACTGGCGAGCTCGTGGCCGACGAGTAATTCGCATCGCCGGCGTAGTTCGCCACCACGGTATACGTGCCGGCGCCGGTTGGGCTGGAATTAAGCGGAGCGCCGTTGGTCGTCGTGCCGGTGTAGTAAGTGAATGTTGTCGCGCCCGTCGGAGCCGGAGCGCCGGCAACGCCAGTCACAGTTGCCTGCACCCAATTTGTGACGTCCGTCGTGCCGTCGTACACGATGCTGGGCGGCGGCAATGAAAGAGTAACTGTCGGCGTTAAGCTGGCCACGTTGACGGTCTGGCTCGCGATGGCGTCGCTCGCCCCGCCGTTCTCAAACACCTGGAACGACACGCTGCGATCGCCGGCAACGCCGCCGGTGCTGAACGTCACTTGCTGGATTAGCGCTTGGATGGCCAGGCCGGGCACCGGGTTGGCGGTCGTATTGCCGGCGATTTCGGTTCCAACAGGATTGAACGTCACGGTGAGCGTTGACGTTGCGCCGGAAGTCAGCGTGTACGTGCCGATCAAGTCGCCGTCATACAAAACATTGCCGCTGGTCATGCCCGTGAAGCTGATATTGTTGCCGGACAACAAGCCCAAAGTGTCGGTCGCTGCGCCGCCGGCTGAGATTTTCACCGTGAGCATTCCGCCCATGAAATTCGACGCGTCGCTGAACGTGGCGGCGGAGGCAACAGCAGTCGCCGGTGCGCCGATCGTGGCGGCCGTGACGCCCCCCAAACCACCGATGGCGCCCACGCCATCGTCGGGAGCAAGCACGATGCCGCGGAAGTTTTCCTGCGACGTGACATTGATCACTCGCGTCGGCGCCGACGTGCCATTCGAGATCGTCGTGGCGAACGCATCGGTGAATGAGTAGACGTCGCCGACAGTGCCGGAACCCGTATTCCCTTCGGTGAAATAGATTGCGGCCGTCGTTCCGCTGACCGTGCCGGTCACGCCCAGGATCTGATTGCCGCTGGCGGTGTCGGGGCCCGTGATGCTGCCGGCGGCGATCCACGCTATGCCGTTCCAGGTGTATTTGAAGAGCGTACCGTTCGTGGCCTTCGTGTCGGTCACGTAGAGCGTGTCGTCGCCGGTCGTGCCGTAGGTGGCGCCTGTTCCCAAGCGAGCGAAGAAGAATTGGTTCGGGCTGGTGCCGCTGCCATCGCTGACGACGGTCGTGCCGGCGGTGGTGGTCGTCGGCTCGCCGCCAAGCGACAAGACCTTACGCGCCGGAAGTATAAAACACGACGCCGTTGATAATCTGCACGTCGTCGGTGCTGCCGGCGACAATTTCCGTCGTCGTGGGAGTACCATCGGCGGAGAAAGTCGATTCGAACAGACCAACGCCGCCGGAAGTATACAATTTGCCGGTTGCCGGATCATACGCGGCGGAACGGGCGTTGCTCGTGGTCTCGTCCGTGAAAGCTTCCAGCAGGGGCGTGCCGCTGGAGCCGACGATCCCGACGGCCTCTGTCGCCGAGCCAGTAGCACCGGCTGTCCCTGAGTTGACGTCGTAACCGAAAAGCGCGATCTGCGATCCATCAGGACTGAGCGACAACATTCCACTCGATGAGGCCTTGCCGCTGTCGGTCAGAGCCAATCCCGCGGCGGTGGTGCTTGGCAGTGCGATCGACTGCACGAGTGTCCCGGATGGCGTGTACTCATCGAGAAACACCGGAGTCGCGGCCGACGTGCCCGCGGGCGACGTGGAGTCGCCGATGCGATAGACGATGAGATCCCCAGGCGTGAAACCAGGGGGCACGACAAACACCGCCGCCGTCGGCGTGGCCGAGGCCTCGTTCGATTGGCCGCTTTCGCCCCCTGGATCGACCGCCGTCACATAGTAGAAATACTTCACACCGCCCGTCAGACCTTGGCTGATAAATGTCGTACCGACGACGCCCGTGGCAATCGGCGTCAGCGACTCGCCGCCGGCGCTGGTCCCCATGTAAATGTTGTAACTGGCGGCGCCAGCCACGGCAGTCCAATTGAGCGTGACCTGGCCGGCGCCAGGGGTTGCCGCCAGGCCTGTCGGGGCCGCCGTCGGGACACTGTCGTCTACGCCGGGCGTGCCGTCGATCTCGGAACTGGCCCGCCAACTGGTCGCAAGATTCAAATCGGGATTACTCCCCGGATCCACGACTTCCAACGTCGCGCCCTTGCCCGCCGTCGTGGGGAACCAAGTCGGGCTATAAGTGAAATCTTCCAGCGTATTGCCCGCGGCATCGACCAGTGTCACTTCCTCGCCCTTGTCGCTGAAGCTGTCGCCGGAGGATTGGTAGGATCCCAGGATGTCGATGTTCGACGTATCGCCGTAGTAACCGTCGGTGAATGCCGTCAGGTTATGAACGAGCACGCCCACCTGGCCCGGAGCCAAGGTTTCGTTGCCGAACGTGTAACTGATTCCGGCGGTGAAGGCCACATTGTCCAAGTTGATGGTCGTCGTGCCGAAATTCTCGAGCTCGATGAACTCGTAATCCTCGTTGTCCGAATCCGACAATCCGCTGCCCGGCTTGCCTGGGTCGTAATTCAATTCCGTGACGCGCAACTGGAGCGGCACGTCGAATGTGGCGTCTTCGGCCGCGCTGCCGACGCCGTTCTGCAACACCGCCGCCTTGACTTCAGTGGTTGCATTGATCGTGATCGGACCGGTATAGGCCAGCGCCGTGCTTCCGACCGTGCCGTCGGCATTCAGCGGCTCGGAACCGTCGAGCGTATAGTAGATCGTCCCGGAACTATTGGGATTCGTGATCGAGAGTTGAAAACCGGCGGCGACTGTGCCGCCAAGTTGGCTGAACAGCGGGGCGCTCACGCTGGGAAACAGACCGGCGGCTTCCAACTGGCCCAGCACAATGCCGGTTCGCTCTTGCAGATATGTGTTCTCGTCGTAATTGATTCGGTTCTGCCAATCGACATCGCGCGTGTAGGTGTAGCCCGGCGTTTGATACGCTCCCCAGCGCGCCGATTCCAGCGCCACAGGCCCGTAGGCTTCGGCCGCCAGCGCGGCGAAGCGCGCTTCGGTCGCCGCGACTGTTAGCGGACCATTGTTGAAGAAGTCCTTTTCGATCGCGTCGCCGACTTGCTGCACGAATTCGGGACTTTTTTCAAGCTGCTGGAAGAACCATTGTGGCGTGGCCGTGGTGACCGACGGCGTCGAGGCTTCGGAATTCACGCGGTTGGTGGTCGGGTCCAGCAGCGTCCATTCCGAGTCGGTCGCCACGAACTGGAAGCCCGTGGAACCATCCTCGTTCCGGATGGCGTAGAAATTATTCGGATTTTCGTTGCCCAGAAAGTTGCTGTTCGGTGCATCCAGATTGCCCGTGTAATAAATCAACATCTGATACTGGATCAGATTGCCGATATCCAACAAATCGGGCAGCGCATCGTTGCGCGAGCCGTCCGGGTTGTTCCCCTGCACCTCCTGGAAAATCGCGTTGGCCTGGGCCGTGGTCGTGCCGGAATTGATCGTGCCGATCAGATTGTAAAGTTGCGTCCAAGCGTTGAGGTTGCCGTTGGGTGCTTCGAGATTCCAACCGTTTTCGTAGCCGCCGGATTTGATCACGTCGTACTGGGCCGCGCTGCCACCGAGATAGCTCGCCGCAAAGTCCTCATTGGGACGTTCGATCGGATCATAGAGGCCCCAGAACTGGCCATTGATATACAGCGCGGCAATAAACGTATGCTCCGAAAGCTGGCCCAGCGCCGCCAACGTCTCGCTGGAGAACGCATCTTCGATGGCCGTGTAGTCGTCGGGGTTCTGTCCGGGGTATTGCCAGGAATTGTTTTGATCCGTGCGCAAATCGAATTCTTCGAACGTCTGGGCCGCGTCGGGACCGAACAACGCGTAATCCAACTCCGACTCGCCGTACTGGCTGCTGAACTCGATCCGGAAACCGCGCTTCGGATCGTTCGTGGAAAGCACGTCGGCCCCGCCGTGGATCGCGATTCCCACATTGGCTTGGAAACCCGCCGCGCCGCCAACTGGAATGTATTCGATCGACGCCGGCACAATCCCGTCGCTGGTCGGATTGGAATAAATGCCCGTCGACGGATTGAACAGATCGTTCAGATTCACCGTCAGCGAGAACGTCGGAATATTCAGCAGGTCCTGTGCAAGCTCGCTGCTATACAACGGATTGTCGACCACGGTCGGCGACATGCCGTAGTAGGCTGTGCTTCCGGCGTCGGTGGTCGGGAACCCGGGCGGCGCCGTCGGTCCCTGTTGGAGCACTTGGGCCACGTAGATATAGCTGACCGTGTTGACGTCGCTCGACAGATCGCCCGGCGCGAACGCCGTCGCCCGGACGTTCGATTCGCCGCTGATCGTGATCGGCCCGGTGTACAACGTGCCGTTGGTGAGTGTCGGCACCGTGCCGTCGAGCGTGTAGTAGATCTGCGCGCCGGAGTCGTCGTGCTGATGACCAACGGGAACGACGTGCTGTAGAACCCGTCCGGATGGTCGAACGTCGGCTCGGCGACGATGGCCGAGCCGATGAGCGAGCCGTTCACGGCATCGGGCGTGGGGTTCAAATAGCCGACCGCGCCGTAGCTGGTTATCAAGTTGCCGAGCGAATCCTGGGCTTGCGCCATCGCGACGCCGTAGGCAATGTCGTCGCGCTGGGCCGGAAAAGTGTACGACGACAGGATGGTCGTTCCGTCGGGAGCCACCAGCGCGACATATTCGCCCGCGGCCGCCAGCGAAAAATTGGTGTGCAACTCTTGGGCGGGATTTGTCAGATTTTCGCCGTCGGCGAAAACCACCAAAAATCCGCCGGCCGCAATGCTGACATTGGGAATTTGCCACTCCGTCAGGTTCGACGTCTTGTCGGTCAAGTAGTAGCCGTTGAGACTGATCGCCGAAGCACTCGGATTGTACAACTCAATCCAATCGGGATGGCCGCCCGCCTGATCGGCGAGTCCGTCGCTGTTGCTCGCCACGAACTCGCTGATGATCGGCGTTGTCAGCGGGCCGTTGTTGGCGACGGCTTCGAAACTGGGGGCACTTTCATTGCCGCTGGAGTTGACCGCGGTGACTTCGTAGTAGTACGTGTCGCCCGGGGTGACGCCCGTATCGATATAGCTGGGGCTGGTCAAACCCGTCTCGATCGGCGTCGCCCCTTCGCCGCCGGGCGTTGTCGAGCGGTATACGTTGTACGTAACCGCGGCGCTATCGGGCAGCCAGGCCACATTAACACTATTGCCACTCCAGACCGGAGTCAGCCCGACCGGCGGTGGCGGGCCGATCGACACATTGCTAAACGTGCCCGTCGTTAGCAGGCCGTCGTTGTGGGCCGTGACAGCCAAACCCGCCAGCACATTGGTGCCCAGCGCGATCGTCACGCTGCCGATCGATGTCCACGTGTTGCCGTCGCTGCTGTAATATCCGGTGAACGTGTCGCCCGAGCGAACCAGCTTTACCCACTCGGGCGCGACAATGCCGGTGACTTGCAGATAGTTCGGAGTGCCAGTGCTGTCGCGCCATTGCATGCTGACGCCTTCGCCCGGCGTAACCACCATGTCGACGAACTCGGAATTCGCCGCGGTCGAAGTGCGGAACATCACGCCCGCCTTGGCCCAGACATCGGTTTCGTCGATGCTGGTCACTTGAGCGATCGCGACACCGTCGCCCGAAAGCGACTTGTAGGCGTAGTTGAACTGATCCGACGAGTTCCAGATGTCGGCGCCGCCTCCTTGGACCGCCCAATTGCCGTTGCTCACGACCGCGGCCCCGGCGACACCGGGCGAGCCGATGTCGGTATCGCTCCAACCACTTGGCAAGGGATCGATGGTCTCGCTGAGCGTGCTGGTGGCGGTGAGCCCGGCCGCGTTCGTGATCGTCACCTGCAGGTTGTAGACCCCTGGGGCCGAGAATGTGGCCTCAATATTCTTCGAGGCGTTCGTTCCATTGGCGCTTTCGAAGCTGACCGTGCCTGGCGGCGAGCCGGTCGTCGCCCAGGCATACGTCAGGTTGCTCTCGCCTGTTTGATCCGCCCCCAACACCGAAAGATTGACCAGATTTCCCGAGGCGGGATTAAGGTTGGCCGCGGCGGCCGTCACCACGGTCGGCGCTGTCGCCGCCACGATTTGCACGTTGTCGATGAAATTCGTCTCATCGCCACTGTCGACGTTGGCTTCGATGACCAGCGTATGATTCCCGACGCTGTTGATCTGCAAACCGACGGCGAACGAACTCCAACTGCTGACAGCTCGCCGGCGTATAGACGCCCAGCAAGTTATTGTCCAGGTAAACGGCCGTCTCCTGGGTGGTCGCATTGCCGGTGCGTTGGGCCGCGGCAAATTCCAGCTCGTAGACACCGGTCGAGGTGAAGTTCAAGGTCTGGGTGATGAACCCATTGGCGTAGCTCCCTCCGGCTCCGCCGCTTTGCAAGAAGGCGGCTTGCGTGCCGTCCGGCGCTGCCGGGGCATTCCAAGCGCTGCCGTTGGCTTCGATGCCCGCGTTGCCGCTGAAGGTCCAACCTGCGCCCGTCGGATTGTAGGTGTACGCGTTCGAACCGGTCCCCTGGCTGGGGCTTTCGAAGCTGAAGTTCGCGATCGTAGGCACGCCCGACAAGAGATGCCTCGGCTCGAGTCGTTCGAAGCGTGCGCATCGGCTTCTGGTTCCGCTTGCGACCCTGCTTAGCGCGCAAACTCCCCCTCGACCCGCCTGGATTTTCTCGACATTTTTCTGGATCCCTCGCCTTTGCCGTCAATCGCCGCTTGCGATTGTCTTCCACCACGCCGACAGGGAATCGGTAAGAATTCGCCTCGGCGCTGAATGCGCCGCCGGCCCCTTCGACGTGGAAGTGTTCCGAATGAAAGCCGCGCCGGCGTGTGTCGAAATGACGCGAAGTTTGGACCATCGTCCAGCTTGCAAAACTCGGCGCCGTCGGAATCGGCCGTCTGTTCCGACCATTAGGATGGCTAGTTCCACCGAAAAAGCAAGAAAAAAATTTCCGGCAGCGGGAGATGCGAATCGGATCGATGGCCGGATGGCTGGCGTCTCCATATCGCGTCATTCGCGGCAACGCTTCCCTGACGGCACTGGGCAAAATCGCGGGAATTTTTCTTTCCCTTCCGCGCAGCCGCTCTCCGTTCGCATTATCATGGTGGATTCCATCTCAAATTCGTCCACGAACAAGCACACTCGGGCAATCTCATGAATATACCCGCCGTTGTACTCGCCGCGCTCGCGCTCTCTTCGAATTTCCTCGTTTCCGCGCGTGCCGCTCCGCTCGCCACCGAGACCAATGTGCCCCTCGAGCTGACGTTCACCGCCCAGCAGAAACATGACGACCCATTCAACACCGTCACGCTCGACGTGGTGTTCGACGAGCCGGACGGCGCCGTTCGCCGGGTGCCGGCTTTTTGGGACGGTGGCAACACTTGGAAAGCTCGGTATGCGTCCACGCAAACCGGCACTCGCCGCTGGCGCTCCGAATGCAACGACCCGCACGACGCCGGCCTGCACGGCGTCGCGGGCTCCGTCGAAGTTTCGGCCTACACCGGCGACAATCCGCTGTTCAAGCATGGTCCGGTCCGCGTCGCAGCCGACAAACGGCACTTCGAGTACGCCGACGGCACGCCGTTCTTCTGGCTCGGCGACACCTGGTGGATGGGCCTCTCGCATCGCTTGCATTGGCCCGAGGACTTCAAGCAGCTCGCGGCCGACCGGCGCAAAAAGGGCTTCACCGTCGTGCAGATCGTCGCCGGGCTGTACCCCGATATGCCGCCGTTCGATCCGCGCGGCGCGAACGAAGCCGGCTTTCCTTGGGAGAAGGATTACACGCGCATCCGGCCGGAATATTTCGACGCCGCCGACAGGCGGCTGCGGCATCTCGTCGATCAGGGCATTTCGCCCTGCATCGTCGGCGCCTGGGGCTATTTCATGCCCTGGATGGGCGTCGCCAAAGCCAAGGCCCATTGGCGATACCTGATCGCCCGCTATGCTGCCTGGCCCTGCATCTGGTGCGCGGCGGGCGAAGCGAATCTGCCGTATTATCTGACCAAAGGTTTTCCGTACGACGATCGCGAGCAAGTGCATGGCTGGACCGAAGTGTTGCGCTACATCCGCGCGACCGATCCTTGGCGGCGGCCGCTGACGCTGCATCCCACGGCCATCAACTTTTACACGTCTCGCCACGCCACCGACGATCCCGCCCTGTTGGATTTCGACATGCTGCAAACGCCGCACGGCCAGGCCGAGGCCGTGCCGATCGTGTTGCGCAATGCACGAATCGTACAATGCCAAGCCGACGATGCCGGTGATCGATGGCGAAGCCAGCTATGAAATGCTGGGCGATACTTTGCCGACCCAATGGACCCGGGCGATGTTCTGGCTGTGCATGACGGATGGCGCCGCGGGGCACACTTACGGGGCCAACGGCATCTGGCAAGTCAACCGCCGCGGCGACCCGCATGGCAAATCGCCACACGGCGGAAGCTACGGCGTGATCTCTTGGGACGACGCGATGCGCCTGCCCGGCTCGGCTCAAGAAGCTTACGGCAAGAAATTCTTCGAGAAGCTTCCCTGGACGCAGTTCGTCCCAATGCCCGACGCCGTCGCTTGGGCAGATCAAAAAGCGGCCGGACCGTTGGGCGATTGGATTTGGTTTCCGGAAGGCGATCCCGCCCACGACGCTCCCGTGGCTGCGCGATTTTTTCGCCGCACGTTCGAGTTGCCCAACGGCGCGGCCGTTCGCAGCGCGAAACTACGGATCGCGGCCGACGACAAGTTCACTGTCTGGCTCAACGGGCACGAACTGGGCAGCAGTGCGAATTGGCGCTCGCCCGCGACGTTTGACGCTGCCAAAGCGATTCAAACCGGCAAGAACGTCTTGGCCGTTCGCGGCGAAAATGTCGCGTCCGACGTGCCGGCGAATCCGGCCGGCTTAACGGCCCGCCTCACGGTCGAACTGGCCGACGGGACCACGACGACCATTTCCAGCGATACCGTCTGGCGAGCGTCGAAGACCGAGGCCAAGGGCTGGCGCGAATCCGCCTTCGACGACTCAACCTGGCCCGCCGCAAAAATCGCCGCCCGCTTCGGCGAAGGCCCGTGGGGCAACATCGACACGGCAGCCACCGCCGCGCCGCCGCAAGCCTGCGGCATCCCCGGAAAGCTGCTGGTCTTATATGCTTTGCAGCCCGGCGTCATCGCCGTGCATGGCTTCCGCCCGAATTCCAAATGCCGGCAGACGCAATTCGATCCCGTCACCGGCCGATCCACCGCTGCCGCCGACATCGAAATCGACGCCCAAGGAACCGCAAAAATCCCGTCGCCCTCCGAGAATCACGATTGGGTCGCGCTCATTGAGGCAAAAAACTAATCGCCGCCGTGGCCATCGCTTCCATCAGACGCGCACAATCGGCGAATCGCCTTACCAAACCCATGTTCCACCCCCCGTCCGCTGCCCGCAAGCCCTATAATTTCCCTAGTTCCTTGAGCCGTTAGGTGCATAGGCCGCGACTGAGGTGTGCGAGTTAACTCGTCTTAGTTTCGAAGAGTACTCCGCGAAGTAGCCACACGGCGCGAAGGTCTTCGGGTGATACTAGCATCGGGGAAATCCGATCAACGGGGTTGGGGCTTACCAGGATCCACCGTTGTTTGCCAGGGAACACTTGCTTGATAATACTTCCCTGCGCTTCGTCCCTGAATTCGAGGACGGCCAACTCGCCGTTGGGGCAGGCGGAAAGCATAGGAAGTGGAGCGTCGACCAAAACCTTCTGACCATTTCGTGCGATCGGATCGAGGCAATCACCCTGAACGTCGATCGCCTTGCATCCCTTGAAAGCGTGGGCCGCACTCAAAGACGTACATGGCAACCATTCAGCGAATCGGCCCGCCTTTGGAACCGCAGAGCCGGTCGGGCGGTATATGACGCCGGTCCCCTTTCGAATTCCGGCCAGCCGCTTATTCACGGTCACGGTTGGACTTGGACGAACCGGATTGACCGATTGCAGGATCCATGCACGACCATCCGACCACAGCGCGGAGATAATCTTGCGCCGTGTTGATCGCGAACGGCGACCAAGTCGCCCTCATGAACTTTGTCCCGTCTTCGCCAACAGTTTCCAATGAGCGGCATGCGCAACTGGCTCCCTTTTTTCGCCCTGTACCTCACCTTGCCCGCAGGCGAAGATACTTAGGCTTGCTACGTCGTGAAATTCAACACTCAGGGTATTTTAGCCGTACCACCAGAGCCAGTTCGACCGGATTCGCCCCTTCCCTCGCATCCAACAAGGGGAACGGAATGACAGTTGCCTCGATTATTGCCGATCGGAGCGAACGCTCGCGTAGCCGGTCGAGGCGTAAGAGTTCCGTAGCCACGCGGTGGCCGACAAGGTCGAGTTTCTCGTGGCAATCCTCGGCCATCGCCCGTGTGACGTCGGCCGGTGTTGCATGCAAAGCATTGATTTTGGCGAATATCTGTTCTTCGCTGTCGTGATATACCTTTAACGCGTCAAGCCGGTCAGCTTTGCGCCTTGTCGCGGCCGAATCCCAGCGTCTTGCGGCGAGTCTTCACATCGAATGCCCTATGCTGGTCCTTCGGCGAAAGGCACGGATACGTAATGCAAAACATGAACGGTCGACCGAGAGCATCACGGTCACCCACCTGCTCAGCGACCTTCAGCAAACGAACCTTGCCGCAGCCGGTCGATCCACGACTCGCGCGGCTTGGCATCGTCGGCCGCGCGTGAGATGCTCCTGGCCAGTAATGAACCCGCGATCGCGAGCAACACCGTGGAACGTCGCATACACGATCCTCCCGAACTTGGAGAAGATTCAAAATAGCAAGACATGAACCGAGTCGGCCCGAGAGCAATTACGGTTTCGCCTGCGCTTTGGCCAGCATGATCTTCCCTTCCAGCAAACGGAACCTTGATTGCTCCAGACGATCGGCGTCTCCTCCGCGGGCGTTCACCTTGTAGAGAGCGTCGACGTCGTTGAACCGCTTCTGCATTCTCTCGATGTAGTCTTTCAGCACGTCAATTCGGCGTTGCTGGTCCTCGGCCAACTCGAGCTTGGCTTCGAGCACCGCTTTCTCGGCCTCATAGAAGTCGTAGAATTGCTCGGGCGACTCATCCTTGTTTTTGTCAGCGGCTTTGCGCCATTCCTCCGCCGCCTTGTGCTTCTGGACATGTAGTGTTTTCAACGATTCAGGCGGCGCGGCACTCGCCTGTGTTGGCAGAATAAGCCCAGAGATGTCGGTGTCACCGGTTCAGTCGGCGCGGCACTCGACCTGTGGAGGTAATAAGCCCAGAGATGACGGGGCCGACAAGAATCATCGTCGCGAGAACGTAGCGCATGTAAGCCTTTCAAGCGGTATCCATCATTTTGAATAAGGTGAACTCCGGGGACACCATACTTTAGGGAAGAAAAGGGGACATTCTGGACATTCTACTTTACGGGCGGCCGTTGCCAATCGCTATTCGAAATTCGAATTGATGCGCACTTTGCCCGTGAGCTTTGGCTTGCCGGGGGCGGCTGCCTGCTCGAAATCGATCGCCAGCTTGGTGATCTTGCCATTGCTCATTTCCAATTGCCAGATGGCGAAGGCGCCGCTTAGCGTGTTCAGCCCCCGCCCTTTTCCCGAAAACGACAGGCCGGGCGAGCTTCCGTTGAACGGAAACCGCTTTGCGTCGGGATACTCACCCACGCCGAGCGCCTGCTTGTTGGGGCCGCCGATGATCAAGTGCCAACCGTCGACCATCACGCTCACGTTCCGCCCGGTGAGCGTCGGCTTGAGTTGATCGGCCGTGTAGTCGAAGGTCTTACCTTGACCGATATAGTCACCGGCGGTGCTCTCGATGTGCATGTACGAGGTCGGAGTCGAACTTTTCGCCGGCCGTTGAAATAGTCCGTTGAACGGATGGCTGCCGCTCGGTTGGCTACGCTCGGCGCTTGAGATCTTTCGCGCATCGGGCCGCTTGCCCGTTTGCGGCGAAGTCGACGAAGCTGGCCGATCGCCAATCGAAGGATTGTTGTCGTTGCTGGCGATGCCGGACGGCGATGATAAGTTTCGCGAGTTCCCTTCGACCCGGTTCAGTTCGATGTCGAAGGCGACCTCGACATGCATATCGCTGCTCGCCGACGAGGCCTCGGAAGAAATCGTCATGTGACTCGACGAGATAAAGCCGCGTTTCGCGTCGAAAGCGAACTTGCCGGAGACGCCGCCGGAAACGCGGTCGTCGGCCGACGGGTTGCGACTTTGCACACTGCCCGCGAAGGAAACGACGCCTTCCGTGTCGCTCCCCTGCTTGCGAACTCCCTCATACGTGCAGGAGATCACGAGGTCGACGACCTCGGGCTTCCCGCCGGTCTTGAGCAGCATCGGCATTTTGACCGGCCACGATTCGTGCGGTTCAACCTTTCGATTGGGAATGATAAACGTCGACGACTCATAGCCGTTGCAAATCTGACTCAAAAAATCGGCGACGCTTTCGCGCAATTCGGCCGGGAGTTGCGGATTGAGATTCGTGTCGGCCCGCTCGCGCAGCCGATTCGATTCGTCGACGACGAACCGGGGGGGAATGCGTTGCAAGACCAGCGCCACCTCCGGCGGCACTTCGACCCGGTTGCCGTTTTCATCGATGCTCAGATCGGGTTGGCCGAAACCGACCGTGATCAGCATCCCTTTTGGATTCGGAGAAAAAGATTCGACGAGATCGAGGTTCGCCAATTGGCCGACCGAGAATTTGGACTTCCCCTTGTAGAGCACCAGGGTTTGCGCGGTTTTCAGATGGACGCTGCGCTGTTTTTGCTCCGTAAACTTCGCGTTCAAATCGGCCGACACGCGTTCGATGACGTCGCTTGGGTCGAACGACTGCGGCACTCCCCAAACCTTAAAGCCGTTGGGCAAGGTCACCACCGGCTGCACCCAGGCAACTTGTCCGTCCGCAGGTTTCGGCAGGGCGACTTCGCCGCTGGCAACGGATTTCGAATATTCGAGTCGAACCGGATGACGCGGACCATCGCCGGGCTCGGTCTTCGCTTGCTTCGTCGAGAACGAACGCTTAGCGGACGGTTTTCCGGTCCAGACGTCGACGTCGAATGTGCGAATCCTTTGATACGCATCGAGGCAGTCGTAGTGCAGCGGAACGTGCACCTGACTTGATGCGCGATAGGGCTGTCCCGACTTCGATTCGAGAATGTTTCCCGCCAGCAGCGAGCGAACGATTTGGCCTGGAATCGCGAAGTTGATCTGCGTGTTGCGGATCACAGCCACCGACACGCCAATCACGAGTCCCTGCGAATTGACCACGGGTCCGCCCGAGTTGCCCGGTTGCATGCCGCCGTTGACTTGAATTTGGGTCAGCTCGCCGGCGGCGTTGGTGCGCAAGCTAGAAACCGAAGATTCGCTGACCGTGATATTCTTCCCGAGCTCCACCCCGAATGGAAAACCGAAGATGTAAACCTTCTGGGTTTCCACCAGGTCGTCGGTGCTCCCGAAGAGCAAGGGCGGGGGAAGATTCCCTTCGACTTTCAGAACGGCGATATCGTTGGTGCGGTCGACTCCGAGCAATGTGCCTGGCAGCGTGGTTTCTTTGTCGGTGCCGCTGTGCAACACGACGTCGATTTTGCTGGGCGCCTTGCTGTGCGGATAGAGCATGCCGACGACGTGGGCATTGGTGACAATGATCCCTTGCCCGATGGCGAAGAAACCGCTCCCTTCGGCGACTTGATCTTGCGCGTCGGTGACATGCAGCAGTACGGTGGCCTTCTTGACCATCCGCACCAAGTCGGGCGTGATTTCGGCCGGCGCCGCGGCTTGTCCATGGACGGAGATTGGCGACGCGGCGAGCCAACCGAACAATGCCACACAAACCAACCGCCGATCAAAACGGGCCATGCTGCCTCCCACATCGCGAGCGATGGATTCTTCAGGCCGAATGAAAACGCCATTGAAGCTAAACTAAGTTACCAGAAAACTCAAGCAAGTTGCATAGGCGTCGTGAATTCATGGCGCTGCAAGAATCCCGGATTTCAGCGACGACCTCTTTAGAAGCTCTAACTCAACTCGCAGCGCCGAGGGGGTCAGTCCCCAATTTGCTCACAGGGCATCGCAAAATGGGGACAGACCCCTGGCGCATCCGCGCCGCGAAAAAATCGCTCGATTGTTCAGGCATTCCATTGACATCGAATCCGAGCAATTCAAGAATGGACTTTGCCGCTTCCCCAGCCGGCAGACGATGACGTGAGAAACGAAAAGTCATCCGGTGGACGCCTCTGAACTTTAGGGCGCTCCCGATTCGCGATAGCCTCGCCACCAATGCAATCGCGCGAGAATCTTGCCAGGGGCATCTTGTTCATTAGCACAATTATCCGCGGCATTGTCGTTGCTTCATGCGGCCGCCCGGTCCGTTTGACATCGGCTCCCAGTCGCTCCGTCGCGCAGGCTTCGACCCACAATCTAATTCAGCAATAGCCCGAGGATTGAGAACGCCATGGGAAAAGACACGATCGACGAAAAGCTCGACAAAGGCATCAAGGCCGCGAAAAGCAAAGAGATGTCGTTCGCGATCGTCATCAAGGGGAGCGACGGCGCGGTCGGGATCGCCAACGACGAGGCGGCGGCCAAGAAAATGGCCGTCGACTCCGGCAAGGCGATCGGCATTTCCGGCCCCTCGCCTTCGACGGGCATCGTCAAATGGGACGCCGCTGGATCGCAATACCAATTCGAGAGCCCTGACGCCGATAACAAAATGGCACAGGTGATGAAGACGGTTCTGCTGCGCGACCTGGGCCGCAAAGTGGGCTTCACATGCCTGCCCCCGACGCCGACCGATCAATCCAAGCTGCAGATTCCAAAAAACGGTGACGGCCAGTCGGTCAATCCCCAAGCGACCAACCCGCAGGCGGTCGACCCGCAAACAGCGATCGATCCGAGCAAGCTCGATCCCGAGATGCAGAACCGCCTGGCGGCGGAGCAAAAGAAATACGTCGAGCGCACGTATCCCGGACGAGAAGTTTGGGACAAGAAAATCGCCACCGTCGAGAGCATGCCGGCGGAAAAACAGGATGCCGGCTACGAGATCATCGGCAAGCAAGTCCTGCAAACCATTAGTAAGCTCAAAGCCGACACCTCGGTCGACCCGCAAACCGCCGACGCGAAGCACACGGTTCTAACGACGGTTTACCAGGAAGTTTCGCAAGCTCGAAATCAAGCCCAGCGCGGCGCCGAGTTGGCCGCGGCGGAAAACAAAGCGCAAAAACCCATCGAAACCTATGAACAGAATAAGGCCGCCACTTCGCGGCTGGAGGCTTTGCTCAAGGAGTTGGAGCGGATCAAGCCGGATTTGAAAAAGGCCGACGCCGCGCCGGACATTCCGCAAACCCAAGGACCGAAGGCGGAGTTCAGCGCGGCTCGCAAGGGCGTGTCGTTGTCGTTGAAAAAGAAGGACTACGACATGGCCGAGCTGAATTTGGAAAGGCTGAAAAAGGCGACGGCGGTCGTGCTGGGCATTGGAGGTCTCGCCATCGAACAGGCCACATCGCAATTGGGTACGGCCAAGTCGTTGCAAGGCATGAGCGCGAACTTGAAGCCCGACCCGAAAGGCGCGTTCCCTGCCGACGAATCGAAAGCGATTGCCAAGGAAACCGATCGGGGCTTGATCAAAGGCCACGGAGCGCCGTTCAAAGCCGTGCTCAAGGCGCTCACCGACGTCGAAAAAACCCCAGTTGAACCACAGCTCACCGTGTTGGAAACCGCGGCCAAGGCGTACCTTGCCGATTACGAAAAGCGTGTGAAGGAAGCCAAGAATAAACCGAACGATCTCGAGAAGCTGAAAGAAGATCCGATCACCAAGACCAAGGTCGCCACTTGCAAAGAGTGCCTCGAAAAGGTGCGCCAACTTCGGGTGCGCGCCGAGATCGAAGCCGAATTGAACAAGCTCCCCACCGGGAAATGGACTCCCGAGCAGCTCGCCCAAGGCAACCGTCTGAAGGCCCAAATGATTGTCGAGTCGGGCGGCAGCAAACCGCTCGGCGCCGACGATGGCAAGGGCGCCTCGGAGTCGTACTTCCTAAAAGAGCCGGGCGCCAAAGATGCCACATTCATCTTCAAGCCCAGCGACGGCGAGCATAATGCCGGCTACGGTTGGCAGGATGGCGGCGGCGCGCTGCGCGAAGTCGCCTTGAGCGCGGTGAGCGACGTGCTGCGAACTTCAACCGGCCTGGATTGCGGCGTCTCGCCCACGACGCTGGTGAAGATCAACAATCCGAGCGTGGGCGTCAATAAGAAGGGAGACGATCCGGCCCGAACCGGGGCGATCCAAAACATTGTCAAAGCCGATCCCGACCTCTCGGCCAAGTTAGATCCTGGCAACCCCAAAGTCGATCCGACGTTTATCAACCAGATTCCGGCCGCGGAAATCGAAAAAGTGGCAATCCTCGATTTCGTCACGCTACAAATGGATCGGCAAGGCCCGAATTTGCTGGTCAGCAAGGATGCCAACGGCAATCCCACGCTCACGCCGATCGACGCGGGCAACGCCCTGCCCTCGCGCAATGCCTTCGAAGCCAGCCGCCGGATGTTCACCAACAACGCGGTGCTGGCCGGCGACGAGGCGAAAAAACCCTTCTCGAAAGAGGCCCTGGACAAGATCAACGCCATCAATGTCGACGAGGTTCTCGCCGGCATGAAGAAGGCCAACGCCGAAATGGCGAAGGTCGATCCCAAGGCCGGCCAGGCCATCGGCGATGAGAACATGGAAATGACCCGCCGCTCGATCCTGTTCCTCAAGAAAGCGGCGCCGGTGCTCAGCAAAGCCGAAATCGCCGACGCGTACGCCAACTTGTTCCAACTGGTGCTCGACGCCCATCGCAACGCCGTCGACGACGTGATTGACACGGTGATCCGTGAACAATTGGCGAAGCCGAGCTTCCTGAAAGAGATCGACAAAATCCCCAACGCCGCGATCCAGTTCGCCGATCAGGGTTGGCCCGGTGGCGAATTCACCAACCTGAAGCGGGAAAACCCCGAACGCCTGTTGAAAATCTTGCAGCAGAAGCGCCAATGCCCGACGGCACTGGCCGAGATTCAAAAATTTCTCAAAGTCGTGCCCGCCGACAAGGCCAAGAGTGCGATGGAGTCGACGAAATCGTTGTCCGGCCAGCTCAAGTTGCTTCGCTTGTACGCGCAAGACGCCGAGAATGAACGGTTGCTCAAGGATCCCGACGTAGCGAAGCAAATGAACAAGCTTGGTTGGGAATTCGTTTCGGAAAGCGGTGGCATGAAGTCCAAGTTAACGACGGCCGAGGGGCAAGCAGCACTGCTGCGGCAAATGCAAGCCTACGCTGCCACGGGTGGCGACGAAGCGTTGAAGAGACAGAAGCTCGATCCAGCGAAGATGACCCAGAATGAAAAGATTTTCGCCAGCCTGGGCGGCGAGCCGGCGCACGAGAAACTGCGAGCCGAGTCCCTGGCTGACTACGACGGCGATAAGATCACTGTCAAAATCTCGGATCTCGAGTCGGCTGAAGAATACAAATCGCTCGGCGGTAACGAAGTGTATGCGAAATTAGGCGGACCGCAGAGCAAGGAGGCGTCGCTTCCGATGCGGATCGGCATGATGAAAGACAAGAAGATGGCTCAAACCGCCGCGGCAGCCGGTCTCGGCGGCGCGGAGCAAGTCATTGAAGCGCTGACCGATCTGCTCGACGTGATCAACGACACCAAGGCGAAATGCACCGATTCCGAGGCCTTCTTCGTGAAGAAGCGCCGCAGCTCGTCAAGCTCGACGCCGAATCCAACAAGCCCATGACGAGCGAAGCCCAGGCCGCGCGGCTCAAGGATCTCGCCGCCGCCGACGCCGAAATCAGTGAGGCCATGAAGAAGTTCGGCAAGTGGAACGGCGCAGTGATGTCGCCCTGGAAGCAAATCCAAGGACAGATCGCCAACGAGAAGCTCGATTCCGAGAAGCGCGTCAAGCAACTCAACCGGCAGGTAACACAGGCCTACGACGCGTACGTCGTCGAGCTCTCCGCCGCACAGGATCTAGGACAGGATTATCTCGACATCCTGCGCCGGGCCAAGGCGAAAGCCGAAGGCGCAAAGGGCACCGTCGAAACGGCGATTGCCGAGATCAAGAAGCTCGACGAGCAAATGAACGCCGACAACCTGGGAGCCGCCTCGAAGGTGAACGTGCAGCTCGCGGCGCTCAAGGAAATCGCGGAGGAGGTCAAGGCCGCCGCTGGCAAAATCGACAGCTTCACCGAGCCGCAATGGGACGCCTTCGGCGAATTGGATACCAAGGCCCGGCAGGCCGCCGAAATCGCCAAGGCCAACTATCGCGCGACCCAGCGCGGCAAAGAGACGGCCCGCGACCACCTGAAGCAATGGGCCAATAACGACGCGATCCAGAAAGCGGTGCTCCCGGTGGTGCAAAAAATCGCCCACGCCGAGAAGAACTTCGACGAGCTGGAGAAACTGCTCCCCACGCTGCTGCAAGACATCGCGAAATTGGAAGAAAAACGCCCCGCGCTGGTTTGATCGCGCGGCGCACAATCTAACGTTAGCCGCGACGCGAGGTATTCCGAGCTGAGCGCGCCGGCGAACGGGCAATGTCGACTCTTCGCCCTCGATTGCAACCGGGACCCGGCGGAGTATCATGGGATGCGCAGCCGAGAAGCACTCGCGCTGCTCCTTCATCTTCGCCGATCCCACCTCCAATTCCGCCGGACGCCATCATGCCAAAAACATCACGCCTGTTTCGTTACTTCGCGTTGTTCTCGTTGGTCGGAACTGCGTTGCTCTTCGCTTCTTCAATCGGTCGTGCCGACGAGTCGAGCACCGCCAATCCGCCGCAAGCCGACAAGGATGGCTACTATAGCCTGTTCGACGGCAAAACGCTCGACGGCTGGAAAGTCGGCAAGAACGCCCAGTCGTGGTCGGTCGCCGACGGCAACATTGTTTGCCACGGGCCGGGACCTTCGCATATTTTTTACGTTGGGCCGGTGCATCATCACGAATTCAAGAATTTCCACCTGAAGGTCGACATCATGACCTTCCCGCACACGAACTCGGGCGTCTATTTCGATACGCAATACCAGGCCGAGGGCTGGCCCGACCAAGGCTTCGAGGCCCAGGTGAACGCCACGCATGGCGATTGGAAGAAGACTGGCAGCTTGTACGACGTGAAGGACATCCGCGACCCGCATCACGTTGACAACAAGTGGTTCCTGTATGAGATCATCGTCAAGGACCTGCACGTGATCCTGAAGGTTGACGGGCAGACAGTTTGCGATTGGACGCAACCGCCGGGATTCAAGCCGCCCGCCGGACATCCGGGCCGCTTCATCCATCCTGGCACGTTCGCCCTGCAAGGCCACGACCCGGGCAGCAAGACCTATTTCAAGAACATCCTGGTGAAGCCCGAGGACGACTGAGCGAACTCGCCAGCAGCAAATGGAAAGATGGCGAATCAGCTTGTTACAAGGGACTCAATCTGCCCCCTTGCAACACACTTCTTGCCTTCGTAAAGCTCAAACTCGGTGCCTTCCGAAAGCGAGTCCTCGGGAGCTTCCTCGGCAACGAAATGAACCCTAGCAATCCAGGAAAAAGGGCTGGTGGCTTGGATCTTTTCGACTGCCAACGACCATGCCGAAGACATCGGCCACGGTTGTTGAGAGAGCCTTACCACCGCTGAATATGGTATTTTGCCCTCGCCGGATGGTGGCTGGCGACGCCCACCTTCGGCATCCTTGAGCCATTCAACTCGTGCCTGCATGGTTCTCATTCTTAAGTCTCCACGGAATGTGGAACAACCTGGGCCAGGTCCGGGTGAGTCGCGTGCTATTCCACCGTTACGCTTTTCGCTAGATTCCGCGGCTTGTCGATGTCGCAGCCGCGGAGCACGCCGATGTGGTAGGCCAGCAGTTGCAGCGGAATCGCCGCTACGATCGGCTGCAAGAAATCCTCGACCGCCGGCACTTGGATCACGTCGTCGGCCAACTGGCTCACGCGCGTGTCCCCTTCGCAAATCACGGCGATCACCGGCCCGCCGCGGGCTTTGATCTCTTCCAGATTCGACATCACCTTGTCGTACACCAAGCCGTGCGGAATCAGGAACACGCTCGGCGTGTGCTCGTCGACCAGCGCGATCGGCCCGTGCTTCATCTCGGCCGCCGGATAGCCTTCGGCATGGATATAGCTGATTTCCTTCAGCTTCAAGGCCCCTTCCAGCGCCGTCGGGAAATTGTATTGCCGGCCCAGGTAGAGAAAATTATTGCAGTGGCCATACTTCGCGGCGATCCGCCGCACTTCGTCGTTGGTTTGCAGTGCCCGGCGCACCTGGTCCGGCAAGCGCTGCAAGGCGTCGATGATTCGCAATCCGGCGCCGTAGCTCAAATGCCGCAGCCGGCCGAAATACAGAGCCAACATCGCCAACACGACGCATTGCGACGTGAAGGCCTTCGTCGAAGCCACGCCGATCTCCGGCCCGGCGTGCAGATACACGCCGCCATCGGCTTCCTGCGCGATCGAGCTTCCCACGACGTTGCAAATCGCCAGCGTGGCATGCCCTTTGCGTTTCAACTCGCGCAGGGCCGCCAGCGTGTCGGCTGTCTCGCCGCTTTGCGTGATCGCAAATAGCAAGGTGTCGCGGTCCATCGGCGGGTTGCGGTAACGCAGCTCACTGGCGTATTCCACTTCGACCGGAATGCGCGAGAACTCTTCGATCAGATATTCGCCGACCAGCGCCGAATGCCAACTCGTGCCGCACGCCGTGAGCACCATCCGGTTGACGGTTCGCAATTGTTGCGGCGTCAGGTTCAACCCGCCGAACACGGCCGTGGCTTCGTCGCGGCAGAGCCGCCCGCGCATCGCGTTCTCCAGCGCTTCCGGCTGCTCGAAGATTTCCTTGAGCATGAAGTGCGGATAGCCGTTGAGTTGCACGTCCGCCGTTTCCAGATCCAGAGTTCGCACCTGGTGCGGCACTTGGCCTTGATCGCGGTGGATCACACGGAGCGAATCGGCTGAGAGCACCGCCAGCTCATGATCGGCCAGATAGACGATTTGCTTTGTGAAGCCGGCCAGCGGCGAACCGTCGCTCGCCAGAAAATGTTCGCCATCGCCCACGCCCACGACCAACGGGCTACCCAACCGAGCCGCCAGCAAAACTTCCGGATAGTCGTGGAACAGGATCGCCAGGCCATACGTGCCGTGCAACTGGGCCAGTGCGGATTTCACCGCGCGAATCAGATGTTCGTACGGTCCGGCGGCGTCGCCGGCCTCAACATCACCGGCGTTCGCATTGGCGCTCGGATCTTCGGCCGATTGTTTTTCCAGGCAACTGGCGATCAGATGGGCGATCACCTCGCTGTCGGTCGCCGAGCGGAAGATATAGCCTTCGCTTTCGAGCCGTTCTTTGAGAGGCCGAAAATTTTCGATCACGCCGTTATGCGCGATCGCTACGACCTGCTGCCCGCCGATGTGCGGATGAGCATTGTCGTCGGTCGGCGCACCATGCGTGGCCCAACGGGTATGACCGATGCCAATATGGCCCCGCGCCGCATGACTTAGCAATTTGGTTTCGAGCAGATCGATCCGCCCGGCCGATTTGACCACGGCGAACCGCCCCTCGGGCGTGATCGTGGCCACGCCGGCACTGTCGTAGCCGCGGTATTCCAACCGCCGCAAGCCGGGCAACAAGAAATCGACCGCCTCGCAGGGTCCGACGTATCCAACAATTCCGCACATAGCTGGGATTTCCTTACCGGCCTGTCGAAAAAGGGGACTGGCTCTGAGCGACCGTACAAACTTCCCGAAGTTCAGACGTTGCCGCGAAGTGCCTGTCCTCTTTTTCCACAGCCAGATAGCAGTCCGCGCTCCGCCAGCGCGACCATGGCTCTTGCCTAGTAAATGCTGCAAAATTATACGATATGATCCGCAATTGAGTTGAGACGAGTTTCCGCGGCTCAAACGTGATGGGCCGACTTGCCAGGTCGGGTGCCTGGACAGTTTGTCCCCTCGGACTTACAACAATCGTGCGAGCTGAATTCCTCTGACGCTAGCGGCCTAGCATGACGGAACCTTCGCTCATCGCGCACCGCCCAAACCGGTGGCTCTCCTGGTTGCCGGTCTTCATGTGGCTCAAGAGCCCGCGGCTGCAATCGCAAATGCGGCTATTCGGCTCCGCCGTGTTAATCGGCGTGGTCGCGGGAATCGGTGCGATCGGCTTCTACATCGCAACCCAGGTCATCGAGCAGTTGGCGCTGGGAAAGCTGGTCGGATACGATCTGCCGGTGCATCCGACGGGCGAGCTGCCGATCCGCTGGTTGCCGGCAATCTCGGGACATCTGATCCCCTGGCTGCTGCTGGTGGTGCCGACCGTGGGCGGCCTGCTTAGCGGACTTCTGGTCTACACTCTTGCTCCGGAGGCCGAGGGCCACGGTACCGACGCGGTTATCGAAGCCTATCACCGACACCAGGGCGTGATCCGGCCGATCGTGCCGATCGTCAAAACGATCGCGAGCGCCCTGACGCTCGGCACCGGCGGCTCCGGCGGCCGCGAAGGACCGATCGCGCAAATCGGCGGCGGCTGCGGTTCGATTCTCGGTGGGCTCCTGAAAGTGCGCCCAGCCGAGCGCCGGGTGATGATGGCCGCCGGGATGGGAGCGGGCATCGCCGCGATTTTCCGCGCACCGCTGGCCGGAGCGCTATTTTCCGCGGAAGTGTTGTACGGCTCGCCCGAATTCGAGCCCGAGGTGATCATCCCCGCCGGGCTGGCCAGCGTGGTCTCGTATTGCACGTTCGGCGTGTACGCCGGCTGGGAGCCGTTGTTCTCGATCCCGCAACTCCGCTTCACCAACCCTTGGCAATTGGGCCCCTACGCGGTGCTGGCTTTGTGGATGGTCCTGCTAGCCATGCTTTACACGCGCTCGTTCTACGGGATGACGCATTGGTTTCACCGCTGGAAAATTACTCCGCACGTCAAGCCGGCGGTCGGCGCTTTTTTGACCGGCGCGGTCGGGCTGGGCTTGTACCTCGCGTTCGAGCACGACCGTTCGGTGTTAGCCGTCATGTCGTTCGGTTACGGCGCACTGCAACAAGCGATCGGAGAACACCAAATCGTGGGAGCGATGGTCCTGCTGGCTATTTCGTTAGGAAAAATCCTCACCACGTCGCTCACCATCGGCAGCGGCGGCTCCGGCGGCGTGTTCGGCCCTTCGATGGTCATCGGCGGTTGCGGCGCGGCGGCCTTGGGAATCGTCTTTCAGCACTGGCTTCCCCATTTGGGAATTCAGCCGGCTGCATTCGCGGTCGTGGGAATGGCTGGCTTTTTTGCGGCCGCGGCCAAAACTCCCTTTTCCACGATTCTGATGGTCAGCGAAATGACCGGCGGCTACCAGTTGCTGGTCCCCGCCCTGTGGGTCTGCATGTTGGCGTTCATCCTCGCCGACCAGCAATCGATCTATTCGGCCCAAGTCCCCAGCCGCTCGCTTTCGCCGGCCCATCAGGGGAGCTTCGTGCACGACGTGTTGGCCGGCCTGAGCGTCGGCCAATTCCTCGCCAAGGGTTCCTCAGTCACTATCTCGCTCGAACCGAGTGATCCTTTGAAAATTGTCTTGAACCGAATGAGCCGGGCCAACGCCTCCGTACTGCCGGTCGTGGATGGCGAACGCCGCTTGCTGGGCGTGGTGAACCTGGAAGAAGTCCATTTCGCTTCGCAATGCGTCGATTTGGGCTCGTTCATCGTGGCTGAAGATCTGATGCGCGGCGACGTGGTTCCCTTGGTCGCCGGCGATCCGCTGGATCTGGCCCAGGAGATGTTCGTCGAAAGCGACATGTTGTCGCTGCCGATCGTCGACAATCTGCAAGATCGCAAGCTGCTGGGAATGATCCGCCGCTTTGACATCGCCAACGCCTATCTGCGCCATCTCCAAGGCATGTCGCCGGCACACCCCAGCCGGAAATAGGCATGCCTGCGGCAAATACATACCAACCCGACGCGTGAGCGAGGACGCTGGATGATGGTCTTGCAAGGCGTCCTCGCTAACGCTTCGGGCTAGTGTTCCCCGCCAGCGCGTCACGAACGCTCAGCGTCACACCTTGCGCTTCCGGTAATTTATTGCCCTGCATTGGTGGAGAATTCCGGAATCGAATCTGCGGCCACTCGCGATACTGGTCTTAACGCCGGATCGTTATGCCGTTAAATTGCTCGCCTTGACGGATGCAAGCACATGGCCATTCGGGCGACACGGAGGTTCCACGATGCAGAATCACGCGGCGGCAGAAGCGATTCAATTGAATGGAGTGTCAGTTCCAACTCCAAGTCCGTCGGCGAAGAAGCTGGTCAGCTACATCGTCATCCCCGCCCGATTGAACTCCACGCGGCTGGCGCGAAAGATGTTGCTGCGCGAGACCGGCAAGTCGCTGTTGCAGCATACGTTCGAGGCTGCCAAAGCGGCTCGCAAACCGCGCGGCGTTTGCGTCGCGACCGATCATGAGGAAATCGCCGCCGAGGTGCGCTCCTTCGGCGGCGAGGTCGTAATGACCAGTCCCGATTGCGCCAGCGGCACCGACCGGATTGCCGAAGTCGCCCGGAAAATGCCCAACGTCGACTTGTTCGTGAACGTCCAAGGCGATGAGCCGGAAATGTCGAGCAAATCGATCGATCGGGTGATCGAATTATTGGAAGACAACCCCGATGTCCCGATGTCGACCGTGGCCGCGCCCCTGCGCCGCAAAGAATTGCTGAATGACCTTGCCTGCGTTAAAGCCGTTTTCGCGGCCAAGCCCGACGCAACGGGCCGCCTGTCAGGCCGGGCGCTTTATTTCAGCCGCTCGCCGATCCCACACGCCCGCGAGTGGGACGACAGCCTGCTCACCGCGAACCCGCCCAATTTCTTTCAGCATCTCGGATTGTACGCCTATCGCCGCGAGTTCCTGGAGCAATTCCGCAAGCTGGTCCGCTCACCACTGGAAAAACTGGAAAGCCTCGAACAGCTGCGCGTGCTCGAGGCGGGCCACACGATCTGGATCGGCGTCGTCGAAGAAGCCTCCAGCGGCATCGACACCCCCGCCGACTACGCCGCCTTCGTCCGCCGCATGCAATCCCGGTAGGATGGTCACCGCGCACCATCATCAGCACAGAGCCAGTGGCACGCTAGCGTAAAGAGCCGCGCACGCAGTAAGCGATTTGGAGCCCGCCACTCGCTTACTGCGTGCGCGGCTCTTTTGCGGGCGAGCGAGAAATGCAACGAGGTCGGGCGGAGCCCGTGGCACTTGGCGTAAGGAGCAACGCACGAAGTAAGTGAGGAATCCACGCGAGGCAAACGCCGCCACTCGCTTACTTCGTGCGAGGCTCTTTCGGTGCCGGAGATTCGCGCTCTTTAATGCTTTTTCGGCTGAGGTTGCGCCGCCTCGTACTGGTAGTACTGATCCGCCGCGTTGACCGCGAGATTCACGTAGGTCGTGAACTCGGTCTGCATCACCTTGTTGTCGTGGTCCGTGTCGGCTGTGGCGAATCCGGGCACGAATTGCGGCGGGCTCTGAGGCGTCTTATTCTTCGGCGGCTTCTTGCCGATCGTGCCTTGCTGCACCATGTCCTGAATCGCCGCGGCAAGCATGACGTCGGCTCGCTTGAACTCGATCTTGTTCAAGAATCCGTGCGAGTGCAGGTCGGCCTTCTTGAAGATCTCATCGGCCAGATCGTTGTAGGTCGGCTTGTCCGGAGTCTTCTTCTTGCCTTTGTCGGCTGCTTGCGCGCTCGGCGACAGAAACGCGACGGCGGCGACCAACAACGCGGTGAGGCTGAACTGAACCAATCTCATGACGAGTCCCCTTGAGCAATACCTCAATCGAGTTCCGCCGGGACAAATGCCCACAACGAAACGAACCCGACGCCTTCATTTGAGTCCCGACCGACAACGCTGTCAAATAATTGCCTACATCACGAACTGGTCCAGTTGCAGGTTCTTGACGTCCCCGGCTTTGAGGTCCTTCTCGGAATTCTTGTACAAATTGGCCAGTCCGACTGAGCATTCTTTCAGCTCCTTGGTCCAGGCCTCGAGTTGTTTCTTGGCGGGTTCTTTCAATTCCGCTTTGGCTTCTTTGATCTGAATGAATTTGGCGAACGCCTTTTCGAGATCGACCGCCTTCGAAACACAGGTGGCCAAAGTCTTCGCGCCCGGCGCGGCCTTGCAGGCATCCATCGCCTTTTGAAAACTTTCGATGCTCGGGCCGACGTCGGCCTTATTGAAGAAACTCGACTTACTGAGATTGTTCGACTCCTTGAACTTCTTCCAAGCGTCGCGATTCAGCGTCAACACGCCCATGTCAGGCTCCCTAAAGATACGAGCAGTCTGCCGAGAAGGACTCGTTGCAACTGAATATATCGGTGTGCCGAGAAGCGAACAAGCGCACCGCTAAGGAGGTTCTTCGCCAGCTTCGCGGTCTGATTCTTAAGACGCTTGTGAACTCGTTCCTGCCCGCGGCCGCGGACCGAATCGCTCGAGGGCCACGTCGCGGATTCCTTTCAGATCGAGTTTGCCGGTGCCGAGAACAGGAATCTGTTCGACTTCGACATAACTATCGGTCGCGGGAATCCAGAGGTTCGGCAAACCGGCTGCCGACAGTTCGCGGCTGATTTCTTCGGGCGTTTTCTTCAGCGGCACGTGCACGACCACCAGGCGTTCCCCTTTCCGCGGGTCGGGCACGGCGGTGACGACGGCTTGCAAGTGATCCTCGTCAGCCCCCAGCAGTGCTTGGAGCTTCTCTTCGATCAGCCCGTGCGGGACCATTTCGCCCCCCATCTTGGAAAACCGGCTTTCGCGCCCCGTGATCGTGATAAAGCCGTCCGCGTCGATCTTGGCGATGTCGCCGGTGACATACCAGCCGTCGCGGATCACCGAGGCCGTCAACTCGGGTTGGTTCAAGTAACCTTTCATTACGTTCGGGCCGGTGACCAGCAGCATGCCCGGTTCGCCGGCCGGAAGGTCGGCTCCGGTCTCGATCTGCACCACCTTGGCCTGCACTCCAACGATTGGCCGGCCCACGGTTCCTTCACGCTGGCCTGTCGCATTGCCTCTCGGACTGCGGCTGGCGGGCACGTTCACCGACACCAGCGGCGATAGCTCGGTGCAACCATAGGCTTCCAATGGCCGGACGCCGAACCGCGCTTCGAAGCCGTCGAAAATATCGAGCGACGGCTTTTCCGCGGCCGCATAAACCAATTCGACCTTCGCCAGATCGTCCGGAGCGCAGCGTTTGATGTAGGTCCGCAAGAACGTCGGCGTCGCCATGAACAGCGTCACGCCGTGTTCCCGGCAGAGCTTGCTGACTTGCTGCGCATCGAGCGGGTTGAAGTGGTAAGCCCCTTTCGGATCCAACGCCAAAACGGTCCAGAGGGCCGCGGTGTATCCGTAAGAATGAAAAAATGGCAGCACGCCAATCGCCACGTCGCTGGCGGTGAGACGGACCGTTTCGGCGATGGCATGGATGTTCGAGCCGACGTTGCGGTGCGTGAGCATCACGCCTTTGGGATTGCCGGTCGAGCCGGAAGTGAAAATGACCGTTAGCACGTCGTCCGGCTTAAGCCTCGACAGGCCCAATTGCCGCTCCAGAATCGGCAGCGGCATGACACGCGCCGCAAACGCCGCGGCCAGTTTGTCGAGTGCGGTGGCTTTGGCCGCGAGGTCTTCGAGATAAACCAGCTCGGCTTTGACTTCCAGCTTGAGCCGCTCCATCACCTTCCGGCTGGTCACGACGTGGCGGATGCCGCACTGCTCGATGCAATAATTCAGCAGCGGCGCGGAGAGCGTGTAATTCAAATTCACGCCGATCCGGCCGGTCAACGGGACTGCGGCGTTCACCGCGACTCCGGCCGCCGAAGGGGGGACGATCAGGCCCAAGTATTGCTCGCCGTCTGTGAGCACTTCGCGTAGCAACAGCCGGCGGAGCAACAAAGTGCGCAACAGCAAACTGCCGCCAGTGAGCGATGCTCCGGTGGAATCGACCACCTTCTCGCGGCGCCGATTGCGGCGGCACATGTGCAGAAATTCGCGGGGCAAGAGCAACTCGCCCGCGGCTGAGGAAGGCGGGGAATCCGAGCGGGGAGCGTTCATAGGGACAAAAGATACCGGGCGGCGGCAAACAGAGCCAGAGAGCAATGGGCTCTCCTGCCACTGGGACGGCGCTAGGGGTTGGTTTATGATAACGATTTGGCTTCCAAGTCATTTTCTTGAGTGGCGACGACGTGAGCGATTATGAACAAATGGGGACTGGCGCCGAGCAACTCGCGATCGAGGGGCAAGATCGCGCGGGCCGCGAGGCGCCTGTCCCCGTGCTTTCGACGCACCGGTCGATCGTGCTCCGCGGGGTCGAGGTTCACAACCTGAAAGGGGTCAACCTCGATATTCCCCATCGGCAACTGGTTGTCGTCTGCGGGCTGAGCGGCAGCGGCAAGACCAGCCTGGCTCTCGACACGCTGTATGCCGAAGGCCAACGGCGGTACATCGAAACTTTCTCGGCCTATACGCGGCAATTCTTCGAACGGCTCGAAAAACCCGCCGCCGAACGGATCTCCGGCATTCCGCCGGCCGTCGCGGTCACGCACAAGAATCCGAGCCGATCGAGCCGAGCGACCGTCGGAACGACGACCGAGGCTTACGACTATCTGCGGTTGCTGTTCGCCAAAATTGGCCAGGTGTTTTGTCTGACCTGCGGTCGCCCCGTCCGCCGCGAGACGCCGGAGAGCACCGCCAGCGCGCTGGCGCAGCTTCCCGCCAGGATCCGTTATTTATTGGCGTTCACCGCCGGTAATGGCCCCGCCGCCGATGACCCCGCGGCCGATCGACCGGCGGTAATCACCGGCTTGCGCGAAGAAGGATTCGCCCGCGCGATCATCGATCATCGACTGCTGAATTTGAATGATACTCCTCAGCCGACGGATTCAACGACGTCGGTCGGCGCGGCCACAACGAGCGAAGTCGCTCCCTCCGAATTCGCCTCATCCGAAGTCGCACCGTCGGAAATTCTCGCCGTCGTCGACCGCCTGACTGCCGGCGGCGCCACGCCGCAGCGCATCCGCGATTCGCTCGAAACCGCCTTCGCCAAAGGCAACGGCGTCTGCGTGGTGCTGGTCGAAATGCCCGAGCGGCCGCCGCTCGACGCCGGCGGGGTCGGATCGGCCTATGCGATTGACGGCCAGCCTTGGTGGCGGCTCACGTTCAGCAACACGCTGCGCTGCGACGATTGCGGCCGGGAATATCCGCCCCTCGAACCCCGGCTGTTCAGCTTCAACAGTCCCTTGGGCGCTTGTCCCGAGTGCGAAGGCTTCGGCAACGTGATCGACATCGATCTGGATCTCGTCGTGCCGGATCCCAACAAATCGCTGCGCGAAGGAGCGGTCGCCCCTTGGAACACGCCAGCCTACAACCACGAACTGAAAGAACTGATCGCGCTGGCCGACGATGTCGGCTTGCCGCTGGATGTGCCGTTTCGCGAACTCACACTTGCCCAGCGGCAGTTGATTGTCGAAGGCGTTCCGGCCCACAATTTCGGCGGGCTGCGCGGCTTTTTCGCCTGGCTGGAAAAACGCAAGTACAAGATGCACCTCCGGGTGTTTCTCAGCCGCTGGCGCAGTTATCGTCCCTGCCCGGTTTGCGGCGGCACGCGCTTGCGGCCCGAGGCGCTGGCGGCGAAACTCGGTGGGCGGAACATCGCCGAAATCTCCGGCATGAAGGTCCGCGAGTCGCTCGAATTCCTACGGCAACTCACGCTTTCCGATTGGCAGCGCCGCGTCGGGCGGATGATGCTCGACCAAGTGCAAACGCGTCTCGGCTATCTCGACGCCGTGGGGCTGGGCTACCTGACCCTTGATCGAACGCTCCGCACGCTCAGCGGCGGCGAGGCCCAGCGCGTGGCGCTCACCTCCGCTCTCGGCTCGAGCCTGGTGAACATGCTCTACGTGCTCGATGAACCGTCGATCGGCTTGCACCCTGCCGACGTCGGCCGCCTGACCGACGCCGTGTTGTCGCTGCGTAATCGGGGCAACTCGGTGATCGTGGTCGAGCACGAAGAGGGCTTGATGCGGGCCTCCGATCAAATCATTGAAATCGGGCCCGGCGCCGGCGAGCGCGGCGGGCAAGTCGTGTTTCAAGGCACCGTCGCCGAGATGGAAGCGTCGCCGCACAGCGTCACCGGCGATTATCTTGCCGGCCGCCGCGGAATCGCCGGCGAACGAAAACGCCGCCGCCCGAGCCACGGCTGGATTCGTCTGGCCGGCGCTCGGGGCAACAATTTGCAAAACGTGACCGTCGAATTTCCCCTCGGCGTACTCGCGCTCGTCACCGGCGTAAGCGGCTCCGGCAAGAGCACTCTGGTGGAGGACACGCTCTACCCGGCCTTGAGGCTGCGCAAGCGCGAATCAGCCCCCAAGCCGGCGCCTTACGACGACGTGTTCGGCGACGGGCAGATCGACGACGTGGTGCTGGTCGATCAAAGCCCGATCGGTCGCTCGCCGCGCTCGAATCCTGTTACCTATATCAAGGCCTTCGACGAAATCCGCGGCGTGTTCGCCGAGACGCTCGAGGCTCGGACGCGCAATTTCACCGCCAGCCATTTCAGCTTCAACGTGGCCGGCGGCCGTTGCGACACCTGCGAGGGAGACGGCTATCTGGCGGTCGACATGCAGTTCTTGGCCGACGTATATATGAGGTGCCCCCAGTGCAACGGCCAGCGGTACCGGCCCGAGGTGCTGAAGGTGCAATACCGGGGCCGCAACATCGCGGAGGTGCTGGACCTGACGGTTCGCGAGGCGTTTTCCTTCTTCCGCGGCTGCGGAAAAGTGCAGGTGCGGCTGAAGCGGCTGATCGACGTGGGGTTGGATTATTTGCGGCTCGGCCAGCCGGCAAACACGCTCTCCGGCGGCGAGGCCCAGCGGTTGAAGCTGGCCGGATATCTGTCGACGGCCAAGCGCTCGCGGACTCTGTTTCTGCTGGACGAGCCGACGACCGGCCTGCACTTTGCCGACGTCACGCAACTGTTGGATTGCTTCGAGGCGCTGTTGGCCGTGGGTCACTCGTTGATTGTGGTCGAGCACAATTTGCAGCTGATGAAGGCGGCCGATTGGATTATCGATCTGGGCCCCGGCGCGGCGGACGAAGGGGGCCGGGTCGTCACCGAGGGGACGCCGGAATATATCGCCCGGCAAGAAGGCTCGGCCACCGCCCGGTTCCTGGCCGAAGCCCTGGCCCGTGAATTGCAAGAGCAGCCAAGCTCGTAAAGAGCCGCGCACGAAGTAAGCGGTTACGGCCCCCACTTCGGACCAGCCACACGACGCATACATGCCCGATCTACTTGCTCTTGCCGAGCGGCTCGAATTATTCTTCGGCGAAGCGTATCAGGGCGAAGCGCGGATATATGCCCGGCTGGCCGGCGTGCCCGACGCCGGGCCATGGCGAATCGGCGGCCAGTTGATCGGCCCGGAATGCCGCTTTTCGCACACCTTGCCCGCGACGATTCCGTTTCGATCTCTGAGCGGAACTGGCCTTGGGCAACGCGAGACGCCATTGGCCGAAGCGATTCTGCCGGATCCATGTTTCTGGACGCCCGACGTGCCGCTGTTGTATCGGGCGCGAATCGAGCTCTCCAGCGCGGAACAACGTGCGCTAGAGGCGAAGCCGGTGATTATCGAGCGCCTGTTCGGAATTCGCCGCTTGGGCCCGCGCGGCAGGTCGTTTTTCTTGGATGGCGAACGTTGGGTTCCGCGTGGTGTTCAACTCCCGCAAGCGTCGCTCGCCGACCTGCCGGCCGCTCGGGAAGCGAAATTGCTGCTACACGTGCCGGCGGCGGACGATGCGTTTTGTTTCGAGGCGAGCCAGATTGGCGTGCCATTGGCCGTTGAGTTGCGAAGTAACGGGCACGAACTCGAACAAGAAATTCGCCGCTTGGCAAAGTGGCCGGCGGTGTTCTTCGCCGTGATCGACGGACAACAGCCGATGGACTTCGACCCGCGCTTCGTCGCCCGCAATATACTCTTCGCTGTTCGCATCGCAGGCGGCGAGCCAACAACTCCGACCCCTGGGGCTCACGCGATCTGGTGCGACATCGGTACTGAAAACACGACACTCGCGGCGGCAACAACTTGCAGCATACCGATCATCGTATCACGCCGCGGCGAGCCGCCCGGCGATCTGGCAACAGGCCGAGGCACATGTGATCGCTTACAATACGATCTGTCCCCCGCCGGCGATTTCGCCGGCTACGTCGTGTGAGCCAAAATCTGTCGTCGTGATTTAAGAATATGACCGGGCCGATTGACAACGCGCCGTCGCTTGAGCGCTACGCGCGGCAGTTTCGCTATGCGCGGCTCGGTGAAGAAGGGCAACGGCGGCTCGGCGAATCCCGCCGCACTCGTTTGCGGCTGCGGGGCGCTGGGCTCCGTGGCGGCCGACATTTTGGCCCGGGCCGGCGTCGGGCACTTGCGAATCGTCGATCGCGATTTCCTGGAAACGCATAATCTTCAGCGGCAGGTCTTGTACGACGAATCGGACGTCGCCGCCGGCTTGCCCAAAGCGATCGCCGCGGCCGCAAAACTGCGGCGGATCAACTCCGAGATCGACATCGAACCGATCGTCGCCGACATCACCGCCGCCACGCTCCCCGGTCTGTGCGCCAATATTGATCTCATCCTTGATGGGACCGACAATTTCGAAACGCGCTACTTGCTCAACGAAGCCGCGCTAAAATTCAACATACCCTGGGTTTACGGCGGCGCGATTCGGCGCCTCCGGCCAGACGATGACCATCCTGCCGGGCGAAACAGCGTGCCTGCGCTGTGTGTTGCCCGAGGCCCCGCCGCCGGGAAGTATGCCGAGTTGCGAGACGGCGGGCATTCTCGCTTCGGCCGCACATGTAGTGGCTTCGCTCCAAGCCTGCGAAGCGATCAAGATTCTCAGCGGCAACCGCGCCGCCATCAACCGCCGCTTAACGGTCGTCGAACTGTGGGACAATCAGGTCCGGCAGGTCGGATTGGACCGGCTTGCCCAGCAAGGCTGCCCCACTTGCCGCGAGGCCGATTATCCCTGGCTCGCCGGCCGGCTCGGCAGCCAATCGGCCGTGCTGTGCGGGCGAAACGCCGTGCAATTGGCCCCTGCCGCCGGCGAAATCGCGCTCGATGCGCTAGCCGAAAAACTCGCGACCGTGGGCACAGTCACGCGCAATCCATTCTTATTGCGGCTGGCGGTCGGCGATTACAAGCTGACGATTTTTCCCGACGGCCGCGCGATCATCGGCGGCACCGACGACATCGCCACCGCCCGCACGCTCTATGCCCGCTACATCGGGATGTGAATTTTCCCCTGTGGCGCTGTGCGTCCTCAAAAAAGTTTCGGATCGACGCTGCGCGCACTGCGACGGGGTGCGATCGGTTTGGGTCCGAGCGGACGTCGCCGAGTCCGTTTTGTAGGAAGATCGCCGCCGGCGGACGCGGGGCTCCGGAGGGGTGCTTGGGGCGCTCACGTTTGGCTCGGGGGAGCCATCGAGTGGATCGCCGACGGCGATCGAGGCCAGGCGCTCGCGGCCGCGCTGGACGTATTCTTCCGACAAGTCGAAACCGAGATAGTTGCGGCCCAGTTTTTTCGCCACCGCCAGCGTCGTGGCGCTGCCGCTGAAGGGATCGACCACCAGGTCGCCTGGATTCGAGCAGAAACGGATGATCCGCCCCAGTAATTGCTCGGGCATCTGGCAACCGTGGAACCCAGCCCGCTCCTTGAAGGTGCCGGCCACGCGGGGAAAGTACCAGGTGTCTTCGCCCGCGGTGAAACAGTCGGCCAGGTCTTGCGGCCGCAGCACCCAGGTGTCGTCGGGCAGCCGGCCCAGCGGATTCGCCCGGCTGTCGGCATACACAAGTTGCCGGGCCGAAGGGATCCGGTTCTGGAGGTCGTCGGCCCGGAAGGTGAACTGCTTCAGGTCGGGATCTTTCACGAAATAGAACAGGTGAGCGTGCGAGCGGCTGAACTTGTACTTGCAGTTCACGCCGAACGTATAATACCAGATGACCCAACTGCGGCTGAAAAAGCCGATCTCCTGGCTGGCGATCTTCAATTCCGCCGCGTACTCGTCGCCGATGGCGAGCCAGAACGTGCCGCTGGTTTTCAGGATGCGGTGGACCGCGGCAATCCAGGAGCGCGACCAATCGAGATAATCGTGGGCCGCCTTGTTGTCGTGATACACGTCGTAGTCGTAGCCGATGTTGAAGGGCGGATCGGCGAACACCAGATCGACCGAGCCGGCGTCCATCGCCGCCATGCGGCTCGACGCAATCGCCGTGCAGGATTGAATTCATAGCGGCGGAAGGCGACATCGGATTCCTTTCTGCGCTGTCGAGCTGGTTGTTGAGATTTGCGTGCTAACGCACGATCCTAACGATCGGTTCGCATCGCGCAAGTGTACATCCGATCATAGCGCGATCGCGGAGAGCCCGCAAGAGAAAATCGACGCGGCGCTAGCGAGTCGCGTGAGTGCCACGACCCAGCACTTTTAGAATCCCGCGGCAGAAATCGGGCAGATCGTCGGGCTTGCGGCTGGAGACGAAATGGCGATCGACCACCACCGGCGCGTCTTCCACCGGGCGCCGGCGTTGATCAGATCGTCCTTGATCCCCAGCGAACCGGTCACGCGCACGTTCTTGTAAACGCCGGCTGAAATGGGAATCCAACCACCGTGACAAATCGCCGCCACGAGTTTTCCATCTTCGGCGAACTCGCGCACCAGCGACAAGACATGCTGATCGCGGCGCAGTTTGTCCGGCATGAACCCGCCGGGAATCACCACGCCGGCGAAATCGCGGGCGTGGATGTCCTCGATCGGCGCGTCGGACACGCAGGGATAACCGTTCTTGCCCATGTATTTCTGGTCCGCTTTATGCCCTGCCACGGTGACCATGGCGCCTGCTTCGCGCAGTCGAAGCTTTGGATACCAGAGCTCGAGATCCTCATAGAGATCGTCGACGAACATCAGGAAGCGTGAGTCGGATAGTGACATGGCGGGGAGGCTACAGGCTACAGACTTGAGGTTCGAGGCTACAGACTTGAGGCTACAGGCTTGAGGCTACAGACTTGAGGCTACAGACTTGAGGCTACAGACTTGAGGCTTGAGGCTGTCGCGTGCGGCGAGAACAATGTGTCTTCTTTTCTTCGTACCTCAAGCCTGTAGCCTGTAGCCTCAAGCCCTTTTTCTCACCGCTCGGACCATTCCCAGCCCATGCTTTGGGTCAGCTCGCGGTTTGCGATTTCAGCCCAGGGCGTGCCGGGATTTTCTTTGATCACGCGGCCCAGCAGCATCTGTGAATCGCGAATCATCTTCACCAATGCGCTGCCGGCGGCGTTCGTGTTCGACTGGTGCAAAATCCACAGGCTGCTGTTGGCGTTGGCGAACGCCTTGCCTTGCTTGACGACCGCCAGCTGCGCATTGTAGCCGTCGATCCGGACTTTGGCCGCCAATAATCGCCCCATCGCCAGGTCGTACTCGACTTGCCAGCGGGGGCTTGTCAGCTTGGAACGATCGGAATGGCCCGGTTCCAGAGCCTCGTACAACCGGTCGACCTCCGGGCCTTTTTCGGCCGGAGCACGCTGGGCTAGCCCGATTGATCGGGCCAGCGAAGCTTCGTCCTTGCCGCGATAGAACTGCATCGTCACCGCGCCCAGCGCGTCGGCATGGGCCTGCAGGGCCGCGTTGTGCAGCGCCATGCACGCTTTGTTCGCGTTGAGAATTTCCTGATACTGCTTTTCCGAGACATAATCCGGAGCATATTTCCGCAGGATTTCGGGTTCGACGTCGCCGTGCGAATCGCGCTGCCAGCCGAGGCTCATATTGCCTGGCCGCAAGCGGTAGAAGCGGCCCTGCGTGGCGCGGCAAAGACGTTCCAGCCCGAAGGGGCCGTAGCCCGAGTCGCTGAGGTCGATATCGGTTTGCCCACCGGGTAACGAGAGGTCAATTCCTTCCAGGTCCTTCGACTCCAGCGGGATGCTCGCCGGCGGTTCAACGGTGCTGCCGCCGATCGGGGCGTGCCACTGGCGCGAGAACGGCACGGCGTTGCCGATGCCGAAGACGGGCACGGCGTCGCGGCGGAGATTCGGCACGGCGGCGTCGAATTCGGCCCAGTCGCGGCTGGCGTTGTTGCCGACGATGACGAACAGCATTTCGAATCCCTTGCCACGATACGGCAAGAATTTTTCCGTCGCCTGGTGCACCGCCGCAAACGTTGCCGTCGGCGAGTTGTCGGCGTCGCCCAACGCGGCGGCCGCGTTCTCGACCTTAAGCGGATCGTCGGTCGGCTCGGGCGTGGCGATGTCGACTGTCTTGCCGTAGCCGACGAGCGCCATGTACAGCGGCGCCGCTTGTCCCCCGTGAGCTTTCGCCCGGGCCAGCGCCGATTGGGCCACCTGGCTGATCTGACCAGCGATCGAGCGCCGCACACCGCTGGAATCGGCCGATCGATCCAGCAGCCACACGACCAGAGTTTTCTTAAGCTTCAGCGATTCGGAGATTTCGGCCGAGATATGCGACAGAGCCCGGCTCATGTCGTCGTCACCTTGGGCCAGCAGATCGAAACCGCCGGAGCCGCTGCCAACGGAGCCACTGCCAACGGAGCCACTGATGCCTTGCGAGGTGTTCACCGGCTCCCAGGGCTTCGAGACATTCGCCGGGTGCGCGTTGGGATGGCCGGCAAGCGTTCTGCGGGGATCGACCTCGACGGGCTTGGCCGCCGGCTTTGGCGCATCCCTCGGCTGTTCGACCTTGGTCCGAGAACTGACCTGCGTGTCGCTGGAAGAATCTTCGCAACCACCGGCTAACGCCAACAGCGACGCTGCGAACAAAAGCAAGTGACAACGCCGAATCAGAATCATGAGAAATCTCGCGACCGTGGAACGGGTGTGGGATAAGCCGATTCCCATTCTACCGCTTCCGGCCCGGTGAAGAAATGAAATGTCGCACGAATCATGCCGATCCAGCTCCGAGCCGCCAACGACGGCGTAAAGAGCCGCGCCACGTAGTAAGCGATTTCGAACTCAACGGGCGTTAGCGGCCATTCCCGCTTACTGCGTGCGCGGCTCTTTTCACTCGTGGGGCCGCGGCTATTTCCCCTGCGGCTGTGTGCCGCAGGGGGAAATTGTCACTATGGAATGGCGCGGCGGGCAGGCCGTCGTTGTTCCACAGGTTGACGACCGGAAAGTTCGCCCAGCCGAAGCGCACCGCCACGGGGTTTGGCACTTGCGGACTGGAGACGACCACGGTGTCGCCGTCGATACGAGCGGTGGCATTGTGAAATTTCCGATCCTCGCCGGCGACGGTGAATCCGGTGAGCTTGTCGCCCTTTACCGCCAGCCCCGCGCCGACGTGCTTGAAATGCACGATCGCGTCGTGGCCCTCGACGGTCAGACGATCGAAGATCGGTCCAGAATATTCGAGCTTTTCGCCATTCGCCAGTGCGCGGGCGGCCAGCGCCAGCCGCTCGCCAACTTGCTGCTTCCGCTTGGGGTGAATGTCCCGCTCATCGCCGACGTCGGTGATCACCGCCATGGCCGTGTTCGGCACGGTTTGCATCGTGTGGAGCTGCGCGTCGCGAAGCTCGGCCCATTCGCTGTCGGTCGGCTCGGGATTGATGCTCATGAACGGGGCTAGTTGCACGAACAGGAACGGAAAATCGCCTTCCTTCCATTCGTCGCGCCAATCCTTGATCATCGCCGGGAACAGGGTCCGATAGTACCAGGCCTGGCCTGCGTTCGACTCGCCTTGGTACCAAATGGCGCCGCGAATGCCGAAGGGGATCAGCGGATGAACCATCGCGTTATACAAATCGTTGGCGCCTTGCGTCCGGGCCATGTCCTTCAGGGCAGGAATGGCATCGAGCGATTCTTTGCTCATCCAGCGTTCGGCGGTCGTGCCGCCGACGTTGCAGTTGATCAGCCCGACCGGCACGTGGGTCTCCTTCTCGAGCGCCCGGCCGAAAAAGTAGGCCACCGCCGAGAAACCGGGAACGGTCTTCGGTCCGGCCTCTTCCCAATGGCCGTTGACGTCGGCCTCCGGCTTCGGAGCGCCATGCCTCGGAACGGTGAACAGCCGAATCTTCGAGTTCGCCGAGCCGGCGATTTCGGCCGGAGCGTTGGCGGCGCTTTGCACGTTCATCTCCATATTCGATTGCCCGCTGGCGATCCACACGTCGCCAACCAGGACGTTTTTCAGTGCGATCCGGTTCTTGGCCCCGTCGATACGCAGTTCATAAGGCCCGCCGGCTTTGAGCGGCTTGAGCTCGACGCGCCACTGGCCTTGCGGCGATGTGTCGGTTTCAACTTTCTGGCCCTCGATCGAGACGGCTACTCGCTCGCCGCCATCGGCGGTGCCCCAAACCGGCAAGGCCATGTCGCGTTGCAGGACCATGTTGTCGGTAAATATCCCGGCGGGCTTCACCGCGGCATCGACTCGACCGAGACCGAAACAGCAGAGCGAGATCGTGGCGGCAAGGGCGCGAGCGCGGCAACAAATGAAGAGACGCGGCGATGCATGAAAAAAACCTCCTGGGCGGAACAATGCGGCTGATTCCAGCGGGCGGGATCTAGCAGTCCACCGCCCATTGTAATTGCGCGGCACGGCGCATTGCATGCAGCTTGTTGCGGCTATTGCGGCCGTCAATTTCAACAAGGGCCGAGCGCTGAATCGACAGGAAAAGAAAAAACCGCCCAAGCGATGGCTGGGGCGGTTTGAAATTCAATCGGAAAGAGTCGCTGAAGGCCGCGGCTCAATTCTTTGCGTGGCCCGCGGTCAGGTGGGGCAGCCAGAGGGCTTTGTCGATCAGTTCCAGCAGCACGTTGTGGTCGAATGGCTTGCGCAGGTAATAGGTCGCGCCCACTTCGTGCGAGCGGCGGATGATGTCCGGGATTTGCGCCGGAGAGGAACATCAATGGCACGTCGGCCATTCCGGGTTCTTTCCGGATTCGTTCGCAGAGTTGCAACCCACTATATCCGCCCAAATTGATGTCCGAGATGATCAGGTCGGGCGTAAGTTTTCGCACGCATTCCATGGCGGCTTCGGCATCGCGGCAACAATGGGCCACGTAGCCTGCGGCACTGAGCACTTTCGCCAGGCCGGCCACGATGTCCGCATCATCGTCGATGACGAGCACGACGGCTTTGTCGACTGATTGGGACATGGCTGTCGCGAATTTCGGTTCGGGTTGAAACGTAGTCGCATGCATAGTCGAACGGCCTCGAAGGACGTGTTCTGTTAGTTCCTGCTAACCAGCAAATCGTCACATTTCCTTGCGTTATTCAAGCAAGATTGCCCGAATCGCGTAATAGGAGTTCTCGCCACAACTTGCACGAGCCGGAAAATTGGAAGACTCAGCAGATGGCGCAGCCATGCGCGATGAGTGAAGCGACGCGGAGCCTTACACGCAGCGACTTGATACAAACGCAAGGGGGGGTTGGTGGCTTCTCGCGATTGTACGTGGGGCCACCGACGCATTTCCGCGTGTAAAAGTCTTGTCAGTTTTCTGTCAATCGCGAAACCAAGCACTTGGTGACGATTTCACGCTAGCGTACAAAATCGCCGAAACGGCCGCAATTTCGACCCGCAAAGCTGACTGACCCTTGGCGACGTCTCGTTGCTGACAATCCCGCAGCCGGTCCAAAGTCGAATTGATTCGGTCGATGAAGGCACGTAGAGTTCTTGAGGCTAAGGGAATCTTTTGGGCTCGACAAGAGCGATTCGCGAGTCGTCTTGGTCAAGCGCCCCGTTTCTAGGAGAGATTCGTTTGGCGTCAGGCCGACGCAGGCAAATGCGATTAGGCGTTTAGCCGCGGTGGCCAATCTGCCTGTCGTCGATTGCTAGTTCGTTGTTATCCGCGGATTTGATTCCGCGCGATACGACGAGCACCCTGGATTCCGAATCCGAGAGATGACGAAAAGTAGATGGCAACAATCCAGACTCCCAGCAGCGAACCGCAGAATCGCGAACCTGCGGCAAAGGCGCCCCCGGAAGAATTGAAGTTCGGCCCGCGCGACAACTTTTATCAGGTGCTCCGTAAGCGGGTCGAGCAATACTTCGAAAGCACGGGCCGCAAACGCCGCGATTGCCCGAGTATGTACCTGAAAACTGGGCTGATTCTGGCCTGGTTCGCCGGCTCCTACGTGCTGCTGGTGTTCGTGATGAAGGCCTGGTATCTGTCCATCCCCGCCGCGGTCTTGTTGGGGCTGTCGATGGCGGCGATCGGCTTCAATATCCAGCACGACGGCGGGCATCGCGCGTACTCCGAGCATGCCTGGGTCAATCGGCTCATGTCGCTGAGCTTGGATTTGCTCGGCGGCAGCTCCTACATGTGGGCGCGAAAACACAACGGCATCCATCACACGTATTCCAATATCACAGGCCACGACGACGACATCGACATCGGCTTCTTCGGCCGGCTGTCGCCGCATCAGAAGCGCTTGCGATTTCATCGCCTGCAGCAGTTTTATCTGTGGGCCTTGTATGGTTTACTGCCGCTGAAATGGCAGGTGTACGACGACTTTCGCGACCTGATCACGGGCCGCGTCGGGGGCCAGCCGCACGCGCAACCCAAGGGTTGGGACCTGGTGACGTTCGTCGGCGGGAAAGGTCTGTTCTTTTCGCTCGCGGCGGTAATTCCGTTGCTGCTCCATCCGGCTTGGGCCGTGCTGCTGTTCTTTCTCGCCGCGTCTTTCGTTCAGGGTGTGATCCTGAGCGTCGTGTTCCAATTGGCGCACTGCGTTGAAGAAGCGAGCTTTCCCCTGCCTCTGGCCGACACCGGCCGGATGGAAGCGAATTGGGCCGTGCACCAAGTCGAGACGACCGTCGACTTTGCCCGAAGCAGCCGCTGGCTTTCCTGGTTTGTCGGGGGGCTGAATTTTCAGATCGAGCACCATCTGTTTCCGCAGATTTGCCATGTGAATTACCCGTCGATCTCGCCGTTGGTCGAAGAGACGTGCCGCGAGTTCGGACTGCGGTACGTTGCGCACGAGACCCTGTTGGAGAGCTTGACTTCCCACTTCCGTTGGCTGCGCCGCATGGGGAAGAGGCCCGAGCGAGTGAGCGGCACTTTGAGAACGTGAAAGAATGGGGACAGGCACCGCGCGGTCAATTCGATTCGTTGTGTTGACGCAGATTGCTCGGAGCCAGTCCCCATTCTTTCACAAGCCCTCAAAAGAATGGGGACAGGCACCGCGCGGTCGATTCGACTCGTTGTGTTGACGCAGATTGCTCGGAGCCAGTCCCCATTCTTTCACAAGCCCTCAGCAGCCTAGATAAAGTCGCCTCTATCGGCCAGAGAGACGTTCCATCGTTGGCTCGGGTTGCCAGAGGTACAGAAAACTTGGCAACTTCGATCGATCGAGCCCCGGCAGGCTGACCGGAATCAGGCCGCTGCCCAACGGAATGTTGGGCGTCAATGAATAGGGCGATCGGGCCTGATCATTCTGGCGATGGTAAAGCACGACCTGGGCCGAGGGGACGTGGCCCATGTGCCGAGCCATGCAAATCGCGTCGTCGAGATAGCCGATCGAGTCGATCAAACGCCGGTCCCTTGCTTCGCGGGCCGTGAACACGCGGCCATCGAAGTTGGACTTGTCGTTCGTGTCCACTTCGGGTCGCGATTGCTCGACCACTTCGTGGAACCGGTCGTGAAACTCGTCGGCCATTTTTTGCAGCAGCTTGCGCTTCGTATCGTCGAGCGCCTTGATCGGCGAGCCCAAGTCGATTTTGTCGCCCGACTTGATCGGCACCCCGGCAATGTTGAACTGCTGCAGCGCGTCTTGGAGATTGTACAAGTTCAGGATTACGCCGATACCGCCCGTCACGCTGGTGGGATGCGCGACAATCTGGTCGGCTGCGGTGGCCAGATAATACGCGCCGCCCGTGCCGACATCCATCAGGCAGGCGACCACCGGCAGACGCGTGCAGCGTTTGAATCGCATCAGATCGTGCCACATGATGTCGGTCGCCGTGACACCGCCCCCAGGACTATTGATTCGCAGCACCACGGCGCGAACGCATGGATTCGCGGCGATCGCATCGAGCCGTTCGCGAAATAGCGAGACAGGATTCTCGCCGGCCGAATTGAGTCCCGTGAAGTCGGTATTGAGCAGCAGTCCGTCGACGTCGAGCACGACGACCAAGGGCGCGTCGCGCTCGAGCGGCATCGAGTCCGGCACCGACATCGGCACCAGCGGCCCCTCGTTGCCTGCCGATGGCATTTCGGGCGTGACCTTGGCGTCGGCCGCGAGGTGCAGCAAGGTGCCGGCGCAGCCGGTGCACGAGAGCAATCCGATCAGGATCAATAGCGAGCGTGCTAGCACTGCCGGTCTCGAGTGTGATAGCGTCGGCAAACCTTGCGCAGATTGGCCGACCGTCCAATTGCAACCCTAGATTCGGCTTTCGCGCGGCGAAACGTAATTAAATACCAGAACCTTTCCCGCAATTTATTGAAGTGCTGTGCGCTGCGATTGCGACACGTTCAGGGTGCGAAAGCTGGCGTAAACAGCGAAGCTCGCCAGCGCGTTTTCAGTTTCTTGTAAAGCACTGCTACCAATCCCGCGGCGGTGGCGGGGATGTAAACACGTCGTCGCGGCTCTATAATTTGCCGCCAGAAGGATCCACCAGAAACAAGACCGACTCGGCGGAAAAATGGCCCGGATCGTGTTGATCAATCCACGGTTCGAGCCTTCCTACTGGGGGCTGGAATATGCCTTGCCGCTGTTCGGCAAGCGTGCGAATTTGCCCGTCGCTTGTCTTCCCTTGCTGGCGGCGCTGACGCCGTCGGAGCACGAAATCCGCCTGATCGACGAGAATGTCGAGCCGCTGGATTTCGAAGCGTTGCAACGCTCCGACATTGTCGGTCTGACCGGCATGAGCGTTCAGCGGCGGCGGATGCGCGAGATCCTCACCGAGCTCAAGCGCCGCGGAATATTCACGGTCGTCGGTGGGCCGTGGGTGACTGTTTCCGAAAACTACTTCGCCGATCTGGCCGACACGATCGTCGTTGGCGAAGCCGAAGAAACGTGGCCGCAATTTCTGATCGATTGGCAAGCCGGTCGGCCACGGGCTCGCTATGAGCAAACCCAGCCGACCGACATGACACGCGTGCCTGTGCCGCGGTTCGATTTGCTGGCTACGCGGCACTATTTATTTGGCAGTTTGCAGTTCAGCCGCGGCTGTCCTTATCAGTGCGAGTTTTGCGACATTATCGTCACCTTCGGCCGTCGGCCAAGGCTCAAAACCGCCGCGCAGGTGATCGCCGAGATCGGGGCCTTGCACCGCCAGGGGGTCGAGATTGCGTTTATCGTCGACGACAATTTGATCGGCAACAAACGGGCGATTCAGCAGGTGCTCCAAGCCGTGGCGGAATGGCAAAAACAAAATGGCTACCCGCTGACATTCTTCACCGAGGCCTCGCTCGAATTGGCTGATGACGCCCCGCTGATGCAAAGCATGGTCGACGCCAACGTGCAAGCGGTGTTTGTAGGGCTGGAAAGCCCCAACGAGGCTTCACTCCGCGAGACGAGGAAGTTCCAGAACGTCCGCCGGGGCGGCACGATGCTCCAGCGCGTGCATGCGATTCAGAATGCCGGATTGGACGTCTGGTGCGGGATGATCGTCGGCTTCGATCACGACGACCCGACGATCTTCCGCGCGCAGCGTGAGTTTCTGAAAGAGGCCCGTGTGCTGCATGCGATGGTCGGCATGTTGGCCGCGATTCCGAAAACGCCGCTGTACGCCCGGCTGCAGGCCGAGGGCCGCCTGGATTTCGACGATGAGCCGGCGTTTGGCACGAACGTCGTGCCGCTAGGAATGAGCCGCGACGAGCTGCGCGATGGCTATATTGAAGTGATGCGCGATTTGTACGAGCCCGCGGCCTATTTCGACCGTTTGGATAGCTTGTATCTCGAAGGTCGTTTTCGTGTGGGTGAAGCGCGGGCGAAATACTGGCGCCGACATCCCGTGACGTATCTGCGAGCGCAGTCGAAAAACCTGGTTCGCTGCGCCGGGCTGTTCGCCCAATTGATGCGACAAGTCCCCGAGGCGCGGTTACGGGCCGAATATCGCCGCCGCATGGTCCGGCTAATGCGCGCCCGTTGGGATCCGGCAGTCTGGTTCGTGTATCTCATCAAATGCGCGATGCATTATCACCATTACACTTTAAGCCGGCAGATGACTGCGCCTGCGGCGACGGTCGTGAATTCGTTTTGATAGGACAGAGTGGGTCTCCAACCTTGAATCCGGTTGCGGCAACTCGGAATCTCCTTTAGCCTGATATTGGCAAGGCCGATGAGTTGGCGCCTGGGAGAAAAGTGCATGTCAAAGTTTGTTACGCTGCGCGATCGGGTCCGGCTTCCTGAACGCATGGACGATCCAACGTTGCCGGAGGAGCGTCATCTTCAGGCGCTGCGCGGCTTGTCGTGACTGAACCGCTTGAGCGGAATTCCGCGACTGTTATGGCGGCCTCTGAATGAGTTGGCCGAGCGCGAGCGGCGACCGCTGCGGGTGCTCGACATCGCCAGCGGAGCGGGCGACATCGTGTTGGCGTTGGATCGCATCGCACGGAGGCGTGGCCGGAATATCCAGTTCTCCGCGTGCGATCTGAGTCCGCGAGCCGTCGCGTTTGGTCGTCGGCAAGCTGAGCAAAGCGGGGCGAATGTCCAATTTTTTGAGCACGATGCACTGAAGGGAGCATTGCCGACCGGCTACGATGCGATCACCTGCTCGTTGTTTCTCCATCATTTAACGGAAGCGGAGGCGAGCGACCTGTTAGCGCGAATGGAGGCCGCCGCGAATTGCCAAGTGGTCGTTTGCGATTTGGTTCGTTCGATTTCGGCTTGGTTGGTGACCTACGTCGCTACCCGGTTGTTGACGCGTTCCCGTGTTGTCCACGTCGACGGTCCACTGTCGATCCGGGCCGCGTTCACGATCGGCGAAGCGCAGCAACTTGCCCGCAGGGCTGGCTGGGAGGCATGCAATTTGCGTCGCGGCTGGCCGTTCCGATTCGTCCTTACAACCTTGAAAAATGCTCACCACGTCCCTGCTACGACGCGAGTCGATCCAAGCCGCTGAGCTTTCGGCTGACGTTTCTGCCCATGTGTGGGAAGCAGTCGTCGTCGGCGCGGGCCCGGCAGGTGCTGTCGCGGCGCGCGAATTGGCGCACCAGGGCCTATCGGTCTTGCTAGTTGATAAGGCCCGCTTTCCGCGACGCAAAGTATGCGGCGGATGTTTGAACGCGGCGGTGCTGATGCTATTGGAGCAAATCGGCTTGGGCGACGTGCCCGATCGATTAGGCGCAAACCGACAAAGCGGTTGTGCCTGGCGACGGTTGGACGCCAGGTGCATTTGCCATTGCCTGGCGGCGCCGCGGTTTCTCGCGAGGCGTTCGACACCGCCTTGGTGGCCGAAGCCGTCGCAGCCGGAGTCAGATTCGTGAGCGGTGTCGCGGCGGCGCATCGGCTCATGTGACGTTGGAGCCCGGCGGGTCGAGTTGATCGATTCAACCTCCAGGATTTCAGTGCGGAGCAAGGTTGTGGTCGCCGCTACAGGTTTGAGCGGAGTAAGAATCGACGGCCGAGCGGATCTTGCCCCCACCGCGGCCCCCAATGGGCGGATTGGCGTCGGGGCTGTACTGACGACTCCGCCGCCGGCGTTCCAACCGGAAACAATTTATATGGCCGTCGGCGCGGGGGGCTACGTCGGTTGCGTGATGTTGGAAGATGGCTGTCTGGATGTCGCAGCCGCGCTCGATCCACAGGCGGTACAAACCGCTGGTAGCCCCGCGGCCGCGGCTGAAGCGATCATGCGCGAAGCGGGGTTCCGCTGGCCCGTGGAACTAGCAACGCTGCATTGGCACGGGACTCCGACGCTCACGCGGCGACCCGCACGCGTGTCTGCCGAACGATTGTTCTTGATCGGCGATGCAGCCGGCTACGTCGAGCCGATCACAGGCGAAGGAATGCTCTGGGCGATTTTGTCGGCCTGCGCGGTCGTCCCATTTGTTGTCGCCACCGCGGGCGGAGCGGCAATTGAGCAAGCCGAAAATTGGAATCGGCGGCATCGGCAGCTGTTGGGTCATCGCATGACGGTTTGTTCGTTGGTCGCCGCGATGCTCCGGCGGCCACGTTGGGTGTGTGGCTTCACGCGCCTGTTGAGCTGGTGCCCCGCATTGGCAAAACCCGTCGTGCGACTAACTACTGCTACCGAATCGATTCTTAACCAGCGTGACCCAGTTTCGCTGCCTAGGCGTAGATAGCACAGGTATGTTGGGGCAACCGCTGTACACCATGATAGGCCCACGATGACGCTGTCGATTTATCACATCGGAACCGCCGTGCCGACCCATTCGATTCGCCAGCAGGACGCCGCCACGGTGGCCGCCACGTTCTGCGGAATCGCGTCGGACCAACGGTGCGCGGTCGACGTTCTGTATCGCCGCACCAGGATCGAACGACGGGGCAGCGTCCTGCTCGAACAGCCGGAAGGGATCGAGCCCCGACAAACATTCATGACCCAATCGGTTGGCAGCGACGATCGCGGCCCGACCACCGCGGCACGGATGGATCGCTATGCCGCCGACGCGCCGGCACTGGCGGTCGCCGCCTCGCGCGCTGCGCTCGAAGGAGCGGGCATCGCGGGCCGGGAGATCGATCATCTGATCACCGTCTCCTGCACCGGTTTCAGTGCGCCCGGCTTCGATATTTCTCTAATCGAGGAATTGAATCTTGCCCCGGGCGTGTGCGCACGCACCTGGGCTTCATGGGCTGCCACGGCGCGATGAACGGCCTGCGCGTCGCGGAGCTCGCCGCAATGGCTCGACCAGCGGCTCGCGTCCTCGTATGTGCCGCCGAGTTGTGCAGCTTGCATTATCAATACGGCCAGGATCCCGAGAAGATGGTGGCCAACGCGATCTTCGCCGACGGCGCGGCTGCCGTGGCCTGTGGCGGATCGCGGGCGGAGACGGAAGATTGGCGATTGGTCCAGTCGGGTTCGCAATTGTTTCCGAATTCCACCGATGCCATGACTTGGCGCGTCGGCAACCATGGCTTTGAGATGACCCTTTCGGCGCGGGTGCCCGCTCTGATTTCCACGCACTTGCAAGCTTGGCTCGAAAATTGGTTATCGACCGCCGGCCTGAGGATCGACGAAATTGGTTCCTGGGCGATTCATCCTGGCGGCCCGCGGATCTTGGATCAGGTGGCCGAAAGTTTGAAATTGTGCTCCGCAGCGATGGAGCCATCGCGCCGCGTGTTGGCCGAGCATGGCAACATGTCATCGCCCACGATCTTGTTCATTCTCGATCGACTGCGGCGCCAGCAAGCGGCCCGGCCCTGCGTGGCTTTGGCATTCGGTCCAGGACTGGTCGTCGAGGCGGCGCTGTTCCAATGACCGCTTTTCACGGCGTGTTGGCCAAGGCAAAATGCGGGTGCTCGTGCGATTTACCTCCGCATGGTATCGGACTAGACACGGCCAACTTGAATGGGTTAAGACTCCATCCGTTCGATCCGACGGATTTCGTGCGTTGATGGCTGAATTGAGTCGCTTGCCCATTGGCACACAACGCAGCATTGCACCACGGAGGTTGCACCCGATGATTTCCTGTCCCAGCGTCAGCCAGCGCGAGATCCGCTTCCATTACGACGTCGCCACGCTGTTCTATCGCCTGCTCTGGGGGCGGCATATCCACCATGGATTGTGGCAAGGCTCGGAGACGGTCGCGGTGGCCCAGGAGCAGTTGATCGATACGCTCGCCGCGCTGGGCGTGCGGCGAGCGGAGACCGTGCTGGATGTCGGCTGCGGCATGGGGGGTTCTTCGCGACATCTCGCCACGAAATACGGTTGCCAGGTGACGGGGGTGACGCTCAGCCCCGTGCAGCGCATCTGGGCTCGCGGTGCGGCCATCTGGCACGGTTTGGCCGGCAAGACGCGATTCATTCGGGCCGACGCGGAACGGCTGATGCTGCCGCCCGACTCGTACGACGTGGTGTGGAGCGTCGAGTGCACCGAGCACTTGTTCGACAAGCCGGCGTTTTTTCGCCGCGCCGCCGACTGGATTCGCCCCGGAGGCCGGATGGCGATTTGCGCCTGGCTGGCCGGCGAACCGCCGCACTCGCCCGACGCCCGTCAGCAAATTTACGACGTCTGCGAAGGTTTTCTTTGTCCCTCGCTGGCGACGATGAATGAATATTGCGAGTGGATGCGAGCCGCCGGTCTGACGGTGACGCACGCTTGCGATTGGACCGACCGCGTCCTGCAAACTTGGGAAATCTGTTTGCGGCGGATCCGTAGCGTGGGAATGCAGCGCTGGGCGCGGCTCGTCGGCCGCAACGCCCAATTGTTCGTCGATCGGTTCGAAACCATTTGGAACGCCTACCGCAGCGGCGCCTTGCGCTATGGGGCGATCGTCGCCGAGAAACCGGCCGCGGCTGCCGAAAATGCCGGCCGATTATCGCGAGTTACGAAAGCCTGACGATGCAGCGAGCGCTTATCAAAACACCGCTAATCCAATCGGTGGGAATCGCAGCCGGAATTGCGACCCACGCGTTGTTCCTGTTTACCGTTTGGAAGCTCGTCCCGTTCCTCTGGGAGATTCGGCCTGCGCGCGAGCTATGGCGGGCCAACCAGCCTGGCGATCGACGCGCTGTTGGCTATCCAGTTTGTCGTGCCGCATAGCGTGCTGCTCCATCCGTCCGTTCGTCGGCGGATCGAACGCGTGGTTTCGTCGGCGTTCTATGGCTGCCTATTCTGTACGGTCACGTGCTTGGGCTTGCTGGCGACGATTTTATTTTGGCGGACCGATCCGCATGTCGTTTGGCAATTCACCGGGCTCGCGCGATTTGCGGTGGGCATCGCGTTCGCCGCCACGTGGATTGCCTTGTTTCACAGCCTCGCGCTGAATGGCCTCGGCTATCAGACGGGCTTAAAACCTTGGTGGTGTTGGGTCCGGCGGCGAAGACTGCCTCCGCGGAAATTCCGCGAGGCGGGCGCATTCCGCGTCATGCGGCATCCCGTGTACCTGAGCTTCCTGGGGCTCATCTGGTTTACGCCGACAGTGACGCTTGACCGGGCCGTGCTCATCGCGCTGTGGACCGGGTACGTGTTCGTTGGCAGTTGGCTCAAGGATCGGCGACTGACGTTTTTCATGGGTGCGGCATATCGCGAATATCAATCCCGCGTGCCGGGCTACCCGGGCATGCTGGCCGGTCCATTAGGACGGATCGACTGGCAGCCCGTGATGACAGAGCCGCTGCTGGAGAGACCTGACGAGCACAGAGTCCGCTGGACCGGCGACCGCGACGCGCGAAGAATTGAACCGGGCTTGGACACCCGACAATGCGCCTAATTCATTTCGCGCTCAAGAACGTGCTGCGGCGAAAGACCCGCTCGGCCTTGGCCGCGTTTAGCGTGGCGTCGGCCGTGGCGGCGACGATCACGCTCATCGGCTTCGCTTCCGGCTTCGAGACGGCGATGCAAGAAGCCTACGACAGTCACAATGTCGATTTGCTGGTGGTTCGCACCGGAGTCGCCGAACGCTTGACTAGCAGCCTCGACGCGACGTTGGCCGATCGGCTGCTCCGGCTGCCGCATGTTCAAGCAGTCAATCCGAGCCTGACCGATCTCGCCACGCTCGGCGAAGGAAGCTTGACAGGCATCTCCGTGCGCGGGTGGCCACCGGGCAGCTTTGTGTTCGCTTCGTTGAAGCTGATCGACGGGGAATCGTTGACTGCCAACGATCGGAACGCGGTCTTGCTCGGTTCGCGATTGGCCGAAGCCTTGAACAAACATGTCGGCGACACCGTGCGATTCGAAAACACGACATTTCACGTCGCTGGAATTTACCAGGGTGCGAATATGTACGAGGATACAACGGCCGTGGTGACTTTGGCCGATTTGCAAAAGCTGATGGATCGTCCCGGGCAAGTCACGGAGTTCGAGTTGATGCTCGATCGCCCGCTGACGGACGAGAAAATTAAATCTCTTTCCGCCCAGATCGAATCGCTCGAAAGTCGAGCCGGCGATCGCCACGGACTGACGGCCGTCGCCGCGCACGACTATGTCGGCAGCAGCACTGAGGTCCGCATGGCGCACGCGCTGGCCTGGGCCGTCACCGCGATTGCGATGGCGATCGGCTGCGTGACCGTGCTCAACACGATGAGCGTTTCGGTGTTGGAGCGGACCCAAGAAATCGGGCTATTGCGCGCCGTCGGCTGGCGGCGGCGGCGCGTGATGTGGATGATCTTGTGCGAAGCAGAGTTGATCGCCGCCGCAGGCATGGCCGCGGGCCTGGTCGCGGCCGTGGCGTGTGCGCCCGTGCTGGCCCGGCTGCCCTCGGTGGAAGGCATGATCCGGCCGACGATCGCGCCGCTGGTGGTGCTGATCGTGACCCTGCTGGCCGCCGCGCTGGGCCTGACCGGCAGCGCGATCCCCTCGTATCGCGCGACGCAGCTTCATGTATCCGACGCCTTGCGGTACGATGCGATTTGATCGGCCGGCTGCAACCGCCTGCGATGCGAGACACGCGCCATGTGGTTTTTGCTCATTGCTTGGAAGAACCTGATCCGCCGCCCCGCGCGATCGGCGCTGACCGCCTTCGGCGTGGCGATTGCCGTCGCGGCGGTCGTCTCGCTGAGCGGCGTCGCGTCGGGTCTTGAACGGTCGTTCCTCGAGCTTTATGCCGAACGTGGAGCCGATTTGATCATCCAACGCGCTGGCGGCGCGCTGCAGCTTAGCAGCGGCATCGACGAAAGCGTCGTCGAGCGGATTCGAGCTTTACCCGGAGTCCGGCAGGTGATCGGCGGGATGATGGATTTGGTTTCGTTCGAAAAGTTCGACCTGTTCGGCGTCATCGTCAACGGCTGGCCCGACAATTCTCCCGTCTTGGATCGCGTTCAAATGGTCGAAGGCGAGCGGTTTTCCGCGAGCCGGCCGGGGGTAATGCTCGGCAAGGTGCTGGCGGCCAATTTGGGCAAGCACGCGGGCGACCACGTGGAGATCTACGGACAATCGATGAAAGTGATGGGTGTGTTTCAAAGCTTCAATGTCTTCGAGAACGGCGCGGTGTTCATGCCGATGGCCCGGATGCAAACGCTCATCGATCGACCCCACCGCGTAACGGGTTGTATTGTGTTGGCCGAACGTTCCGGCGACGCGCCGGCGGTTGAGGCCTTGCGCCGCCGGATCGAAGCGCTCGATACCTCGATTTCCGCCAAGCCGACGGCCGAGTTCGTGCGCAACATCGCCCAGATTCGCATCACGCGCGCCGCAGCCGGCGTCACCTCCGCCATCGCCCTGTTCATGGGACTGCTGGGGGTGATCGGCACGATGGTCGCTTCCGTGTATGAGCGAGGCCGCGAGATCGGCATCCTTCGCGCGATCGGCTGGAAGCGGCGACGTATCGTGCGGATGGTCCTCAGCGAGGCCGGTTTACTTTCACTACTCGGCGCAATCGCCGGCGCCTGCGGCGGAATGTTGATGTTGAAGCTGCTGTCGGTCCTGCCCGTTACGGGACGCGTGGTCGATGGGTATTGGTCGCCGGCGGCTGTCGGCCAGGCGATGGCCTGGGCGCTGGCGGCGGGACTCGTCGGCTCGATCTATCCAGCGCTCTGGGCCGCCGGCCGACGCCCCGTCGACGCCATCCGACACGTGTGAACGCGGTCACGGGTGTCAATCCGTGCTGTCGTCGGCACGAAACCGTCGCGAGACTTCATAGCGGCAACCGCCTATCCCGCTCAGCTTCTGGCCGCGCGGCCGTTCTTCCTAGGTTCCTCTTGACCCTCATTTCAGCGGCTCCTACACTTCGCCCGCGCGTGGGTATAGAGGGACCGGACCGGAGGGCGTCCGGCATATCGCGCGTTTTCTGCCCGACTTGGGCTTTCGGCTAGGAGAACAAGGCGATGTCCAGCAAGGATGCTGTGCGAAAAGGCGTGCGAACGCTCAGGTGGAAGCGACGGATCGCGGCGGCGCTGGCCGGCGTGGCTGTGCTGGCGATTTGCTTCGCGGTCCGCTGGATCAGCGGCTCCAAGCCTGCGGCGGCGGCAAACCCGGCCCCTGCTCCCGCCTCGGCGCAGCGCAAAAGCCGCAAGTCGTGGCAACCGTCAATCTCGAACACATCAGCCGGCAAGAGTTGGCTCAAGAATGTCTCGATCATTACGGCAAAGACGTTTTGGAAACGATGATCAACAAGTATTTGATCTTCCAATATTGTCAGCAGATGCACGTGACCGTGACCAAGCAAGAGGTGAACGAGGAGATCGAGCGGATGGCGCGGAAATTCAATGTTTCGGCCGACCAATGGGTCAAGATGCTGCAGCAGGAGCGAAACATTACGCCCGAGCAATATGCCGCCGACATCGTTTGGCCGACATTGGCGCTGCGGAAAGTGGCAGCCAATCGGATACAGCCCGCCCCGGACGAAATCAAGCAGGCCTTCGAGAGCCAATATGGCGAAGCGGTCAAGGTCCGGATGATCGTCGTGGAAGATCCGAAGGTCGCTGGCGAAGTGTTGGAGCGGGCACGCGCCAGCCAAGCGAGTTTCCGGTCCTGGCCCGTAAATATTCGGTCGATTCCAACAGTGCAAGCGCCGGGGGGCTGATTCAGCCGATCCATCATTTCGTCGGCGAGCGCTCGATCGAGGATGCGGCATTTGCCATGCAGGCAGGCCAGATATCGCCTGTGGTCCAGGTCGGCAACCAATATGTCATCTTGAAATGCGAAAAGCGGCTGCCGCCGGCCGAAGTGGATATCGCCAAGGTGCAAGATCGGCTGGTGGAAGCGGTTCGCGAGAAGAAGCTGCGTGCGGCGGGCGCCGACATATTTCGTCAGTTGCAGCAGCGCGCGGTGGTCCAGAACACATTCGCCGATCCGCGATTGAGCCAGCAAATGCCGGGTCTGGCGGCGATCGTCAACGACCGCAAAATTACGATCGGCGAATTGGCCGAGGAGTGCATCGAACGCCATGGCAAAGAGGCGCTCGACGGCACGATCAATCGCCATCTATTGGAACAGAATTTGCGCAACAAGCATCTCGAAGTCACGCAGCATGACCTCGACGTCGAGATCGCTCGGGCCGCGATCGCCATGGGCAAGGTGAACAAGAACGGCCAGGCCGACATTGATGGCTGGCTGACCATGGTCACGAAAGAGCAGGGCATCAGCTCGCAGTTGTATATCCGCGATGCCGTGTGGCCCACGGTCGCACTCAAGAAGATCACCGGCGACGTGACGGTGTCGGACGAAGATTTGCAAAAAGGCTTCGAGGCCAATTACGGCAAGCGCGTTCGGTGCCGGGCGATCGTGCTGACGAGCCAACGCAAAGCCCAGGAAGTTTGGCAGCTGGCCCGGCGGGAATTCGACAAGCCCAACCCGAATCCCGCCTTCTTCGGTCAGCTAGCCGAGCAATACTCGGTCGACCCGAGCAAGACGCTGCAGGGCCGGGTGCCTCCCATCCAGCGCTACGGCGGTACGCCGATGCTCGAACGCGAAGCGTTCTCGCTGAAGGCGGGCGATCTATCGAGCATCATCCAAATTGGGGAAGAGTACGTAATTCTTTACTGCGAAGGTTACACCGATCCGCAAAAGGTGCAGATGTCGGAAGTCCACGAAATGCTGGTCGACGACATCCACGAAAAGAAAATGCGGCTGGCAATGGCCGCCGAGTTTAACCGGATGAAAGACGGCGCCCAGATCGACAACAATCTGACCGGCGAAGTCCATTCGCCGAGATCGGCGGCCCGGGCAATCGCCAGTGGAAGCCAACGCGACGGCGGCAGCCATGCCCAATTCGTAACTCCGGCCGGAATCGATCTCCCGGCGGGCGGCCCAACGCGCAATCCGTAAAACGCAGCGGGGTAGAAATGTCGAATGTCTAAATCGACTGTATCCAGTTCCCTTTACGGCCACCGGAGGTCGTGCAAACAGCGGTGGTACGACCCAAAGCTGTGGCGGATCGGATGCAGCCGAAATAATCATTCCGTCATCCGCGTGATCGGTGCCATCCGTGGTGTGGTTTTCCGGTGTTTTCGCGCGGGAAATTCAACCACGGATGCCACTGAACGGCACGGATTGCACAAAAAGTGAATCGCTTTCAGCGCCGGGAAACAGAGCACCACCACCGTTTGTGCAAGCAGCGGTCGTTCGACAACACGCTGTAGCGAACCATATACAGTCGAACTAATGACGAAGGTCGAATCAACGACGAATGACGAATAAAATGCCCAAAGCGGCGATCGCCCGCTAGAATTAGAAGGGGAACAGCCGCACGTGCATTCTACGGCAAATCGGACAGCCTCCCTGGGCAAGCGGCTGTTGAGCTATTCGAACTGGCGATTGAAATGCCAAGGAACATGACTGTCGTGCTCTACGCCGCGGTGATGATCGGCGTCGTCGTTGGTGTAGATGTGCTGTTCTTTAGGAATCGATTCTGGGAACGGCTGATGGTGAACATCGGCATTGTCTTGGTGTTTGGAGCCTTCTATTTGCGATTCCTAAAGAATCCGTAAACGAAGCGCCGCGGCACTGCTTGGTTGCCGACCAACCCGTCATTGGTGCTTCGTCATTCCTTCGACATTCGTCATTAGGCATTAGACATTTCGCGGCGACATTCTCCCTTCGGGCCGTTTCCCGCGAGGGCCGCGCCGGGTATCCTGGTAAGTGGACTGCAATCGCGATTTTGCCCCGGCTCCCCCTATGACCTTCGAACCGACCGAAGACCCAACGGACGACCCGCGCCCCTTCAAAATCCAGGTCGCCGACCGCATCCAGCGGTTGCCGCCCTATCTGTTCGCGCGCATCAACAACCTGACCTATCAGAAGCGGCGGGCGGGCGACGACGTGATCGACATGAGTATGGGCAACCCGAGCGATCCTCCCTCGGAGATGGTCATCGAGAAGTTGTGCGAAGCGGCGCGCGATCCGAAAAACCACGGCTACAGCCCTTCGCTGGGGATCAAGAATTTGCGCCGCGAGGCGGCTGCTAAATACGTGAAAAAATATGGGGTGCGGCTCGATCCGGAAGCCGAGTTAATCGCCACGCTTGGCTCGAAGGAAGGCTTCAGCCACATGTGCCTGGCGCTCTTGGGCCCAGGCGATACGGCGATCGTGCCAGCTCCGTCTTATCCAGCGCATTCGTACGGCGTGGCCCTGGCGTCGGCCAATGCGATTTCGTTGGAAGTCGCCGACAGCGAGAAATTTCTCTCCAACGTGGCGTATACCTGCCAGCACCTGCATCCGAAGCCGAAGCTCGTGGTGCTCAACTATCCGCACAACCCGTCAACGGTGACCGTCGAGCCGGAATTCTATCGCGATGCCGTGAAACTGGCTCGGCGATATGGATTCATGATCATCAGCGACTTGGCTTATGCCGACGTGACGTTCGACGGCTATCAAGCGCCGAGCCTGCTGGCCATTCCGGGCGCCAAGGAGTTGGCGGTCGAATTCACCACCATGAGCAAGGGCTACAACATGGCCGGTTGGCGCGTGGGATTCTGCGCGGGCAATTCCGAGATGATCCGGGCCGTGGGGACGATCAAAGCCTACTATGATTACGGCATGTTCCGCCCGATCCAAATTGCCTCGATCCTGGCGCTGCGGCACGGCGATGCCGACGTCGAAGCCCAATCGGCCATCTATCAGCGCCGCCGGGACGTGCTGGTCGACGGTCTGCGGCGCATCGGTTGGGATGTGACGCCGCCGCGGGCCTCGATGTTCCTCTGGGTGAAGATTCCCGAGCCCTGGTTTGGCAAACTCAATTCGATGGAGTTCGCCACCAAGCTGTTGGAAGAAGGCGATGTCGCAGTCAGCCCCGGCAGCGGTTTCGGCGCCGCCGGCGAAGGCTATTTGCGGCTGGCCTTGATCGAGAACGAAAACCGGCTTCGACAGGCCGTTCGACAAATCGCCCGCTGTCTGGGCGCTGAGCATAAAGCCCCGGCCGACGTTCATCCGTAGGCATGACCGGGTTGTAGTGGCTGGGCGGGCATGACCCACCAGGGGATCGTTTCGCGGTGCCCAACCTATACGGCTGCGTTCCATGGGGTGGATTTCGCGGCACTTTGGTTAAGCCGGGGCGGAGGGCGAACTCTTGTTTCGCCCCGTTTGAGCCCCACTTTCGGATAGTTCGCTTACTCTTCAAGCGGCATTTCCTCTATTGCCGATAGCGAATTCCAGGGCAGTTCTGCCCGAAAAAGCTAGAGTTGCCCAGCGACTCAGCCGCTCCGTTGGCGTCCTCGTCCGCCAAAACGATCTTTACGGTGTTTCCATGCAAACTGCTCATTTTGAGTTGCACGCCGACATTGAAGAGCGGCATTGGTGGTTTGTCGGCCGGCGGCGCATCTTGCGAGCCGTCGTCGCGAAGCTGCTTCCCCCGTCGCGATCTACCACGGTAATCGACGTGGGCTGCGGCACCGGTGCAAATCTGGCCTATTTGGCGCGCGATTACCGCGGGATTGGAATCGACACCTCGGTCGACGCGATCCGGCTGGCTCGAAAGCGATTCACCGGCGCGGAATTCATCGAAGGTTATGCGCCGGAAGATTTGGGCAAACGCGTCGACGACGCCCGGCTGATTACCTGCATGGATGTGTTGGAGCACGTGCCGGACGACTTCGCGTTGTGCTCGTCGCTGGTGGCGGCACTGAAGCCGGGAGCATTTTTGTTAATCACCGTGCCCGCCGAGCCGCAACTCTGGAACCGGCACGATGAAAGCTATGGCCATTACCGGCGCTACGAAGCACGGCGATTCGCGCGGATTTGGGACGGTCTGCCGGTCGAGCCACTTTTGGTGTCGCACTTCAACAGCCGGCTCTATCCGGTGGTGAAAGCGGTGCGGAAGATCAATCGCTGGCGCGGATCCGACCGAGTGGTGGGGCGCGACGGCACCGATATGGCTTTGCCGCCGGCTCTCGCGAACCGAGCGTTGGAATCGATTTTCGCCGGTGAAGCCCGAACCTTATGCCGAGCGCTAGACGGCCGAGGTCGCGGCTATCGCAAAGGTGTCAGCTTGATGGCCGTCTTGCGGCGTTTGCCGGGCACGAGCGGCATTCGCCTCAAACCTGCCGATCTGGCCGCCGATTTGTATGATCCGATTGCTCGTCGACTGACCGCCGCCGCGGCTGGCTAGGCGACGAGCTTCTCTTTCCCGCCTCTGTTTTTTCCGCCCGCAGCATGCTGTGCGGGTTGTACCGATTGTGATCGCAATCGACACGGCGAAAACGGCGAACATCCAGCCCGGCTGGTTTGAGGCGAGCTACCCTTTCGATGAGCGGCGCTATCTGAAATCGGTCTTTTGGGGGCAAATCATGCAAACTCAACCTGCGGCAAAGCCCAGCGATTCCTTGGTCGTCACTGCGCCGGGCGCTATCGCCGAATTCATCCTGAGCCTGGTCGCCAGCGTGCAAACCTATAACGGCGTGGAACGTCGTGCCGACCCGCGATTTCCGATTTCAATTCCCGTCAAAGTAACGCCGTACGATACACAAGGAAACCGCTCCCGCGAAAAGTTTGTGGCGGTCACGCGGGATATGTCGGCCTCAGGCATTGCCTTTCTGCATACGGCGCCCATCGAAGAGGACTTTTGGCTGTTAGAATTCGGGCATCCGCAAGCGGAGGGCGTCCGGCTGGTCTTGCAGGTTCTCTATCGCCGCCCTGTCGGTCCACTCTGGGAAATCGCCGGGCGGTTTGTCAACGAGACGCAATCGTAGCCGATCGAGGAAACGCCTCCGGCTTATCTTTCGCTTGGCGGTCGGCTATAATCGACCGCAGCACGAGCGCAAAAAAATAGAGGGTTCTTGCTCGCCGGGACAAGAACCCTCTCAGTTGGCTGTCCGACCAAAGATCGTCTTGCGACTCTTTTTGTTCGGAGACCCACAGCCGTAGAGAGCGTATCGGGCTCGCAGTGGGTTCGACTTTAGTGCAGTCGCATCACTGCGCTTTGCTCCGGCAGGCCTTGCAGATCGTTGCCGCATAATCGCTAGAACCCGACTCGCGCCCGCCGAACGGAAGCAACGCACGAGCCGGCGCCGCGCGGGTTGCTCCCTCACTACAACGCCAAGCGCCGGTCTTGCGCCGGCTTAGAACTCGAAAATGACACAGCCCGCAAAGCTTGCCCTCGAAGATGGAGCGGTATTCTTCGGCGATTCGTTCGGGTCACCCGGCGAAGTGGACGGCGAAGTCTGCTTCAACACTTCGATGACCGGCTATCAGGAAATCATCACCGATCCGAGTTATCGCGGCCAAATCGTCGCGATGACCTATCCGGAAATTGGCAACTATGGCGTGAATGCCGAGGACCTCGAAAGCGCGCGGCCCCATCTGGCCGGCTTCGTCGTTCGCAATCTCTCCCGCCGGGCGAGCAATTTTCGTTCGACCGGAACCGTGGAAGAATATCTTGCCCGCTGGGGCGTGGTCGGCATTGCCGGAATCGATACCCGCGCCTTGGTTCGCCATATTCGGAATCAGGGAGCGCTGAAAGGCGTGATCTCAACGGTCGATCTCGACGACGCACGGCTCGTGGCCAAGGCCCGATCAAGCGCCGGATTGGTCGGGCGCGATCTAGTTCGCGAAGTCGTGCCTGACGCTTCGCAAAACTGGGATGAAGGGCTTAGCCCTTGGGGCCAATTGCATTACGGCCTGGGCCCTGCGGCAAGCTCCGGATTGCACGTCGTGGCGATGGACTACGGGATGAAGTGGAACATCGCTCGGCACTTGGCCGACATGGGCTGCCGTGTGACGATACTTCCGGGAACCGCCCCGGCCCAGGAAATCATGGCCCAGGAGCCGGACGGCGTATTCCTTTCCAATGGCCCCGGCGATCCGGAGCCGCTGGACTACGCGATCGATGCCGTCCGCGGCGTGCTGGGCCGGGTTCCGGTGTTCGGGATTTGTCTCGGACACCAACTTCTGTCGCTGGCCTGCGGCGCCCAGACCTTCAAGCTGAAATTCGGCCATCGCGGCGCGAATCAACCGGTGCTGAACTCCCAAACGGGCCGCGTGGAAATCACGAGTCAGAATCATGGTTTTGCGGTGTCCGAGGAGTCGTTGCCGCCGGAGATCGAAGTGACGCACCGGAATCTCAACGACCGGACCATCGAAGGCGTTCGCCATCGCACGTTGCCGGCCTTCAGCGTTCAGTATCATCCCGAAGCATCGGCGGGCCCGCACGATAGCACCTATCTTTTCGAGCAATTCCGCGAATTGATGGGCGTGGGCGTCCGCTCTCGGATTGGGACAAGGAACGCAACGTGAAGCTGCCGGCTTCCGCGCCAGTGCCCTCGGCTCCGCCGGCCTGGCTGCTTTGGAATTTGGCGCTGATGATTTTGGTCAGTGCGTTTCTGCTATTCCAAGTCGAGCCGCTGATCAGCAAGTTCATTCTTCCCTGGTTTGGCGGCAGCCCGGCGGTTTGGACGACGTGCTTGCTGTTTTTTCAAACGTTGCTATTCGGGGGCTATGCGTATGCGCATTTGATTTCGCGTTGGCTGGCGCTGCGCGAGCAGGCGATCGTGCATCTGTTGCTGTTGGCGGCGGCGATTGCGCTACTGCCAATCGTGCCGGCCGGGAGTTGGAAACCGACGGCCGACATGGATCCGACGTGGCGGATTCTCGGCCTGCTGACATGCACGGTGGGGCTGCCTTATTTTGTCCTGTCGTCGACCGGGCCGCTGGGACAAGCCTGGTTCAGCCGAGCTTTTGTCGGCCGGTCGCCGTACCGCCTGTATGCTCTGTCGAACGTAGGCTCGTTGGCCGCGCTCGTCACCTATCCGTTTCTGTTCGAGCCGGCGTTGCCGATCAGCTCGCAAGCCTGGTGTTGGTCGGCAGGCTTTGGGTTGTTTGTGGTGTTGTGCGGCCTGGCGGCGATTTGGATGTGGCGACATCGGGGGAACGACCGATATTTCCGCGCGGCCGCCGTGATGGATTCCGCATCCGCTCGCAAGAGGCCTGCGGCAGTCACGAAACCTCTGGTGACGCCGACACCCGAGCCGGTGCTTGCTCCAACAGCCGTCGGTCACACGGATGCCGACGCGGGATTCGGCCGCAAGCTATTGTGGCTGCTTTTGCCGGCCTGCGGTTCTTTGATGCTGTTGGCCGCGACCAATCATGCGTGTCAGGAAGTGGCCGTGGTCCCATTTCTGTGGGTTATTCCGTTGGCCCTATATCTGTTGTCGTTCATCATTTGCTTCGATCACGAACGCTGGTATCGGCGGGGGATATTTTGTTGGGCCGCGGCCATTTTGGTATTCCTCGCGGCGGGTGGCGCCGACGCGATCGCGGACTGGCTAACGCAGCAACTTCCAAAATGGTTTGCCAACCTCGATCCCGATCGTTTCGATATCTCGCTGAATTTCGTCGAAGAGGTGTCAATATATTTCGGCGCCCTGTTTGCGATTTGCATGGTGTGCCATGGCGAACTGGTCCGGCTGCGGCCGCCGCCGCGGCAACTGACCGAGTATTATCTAATGATTTCGGCCGGCGGCGCGCTCGGGGGAATCTTCGTGAGCCTGATTGCGCCGCACGTGTTCGTGACGTTTCTGGAATGGAACATCGGCCTGGTTGTGTCCTTCGCAGTGGCGCTCGTCGCATGGCTGGTACAGCTCGGATTTCTTGGGTTCAAGCGTGAGGAAAACTTCTCCGCGTCGGCATCGGGGGCGTCGGCGATGCCGCAGCGAAGGCCGTTGAAAATCGGCTTGCAGGTTTTTGGCGTAATCGTCCTCGCCGCCGGGTTGATTCCGCTCGTGCTCTGGCAGATCAGCGACGCCAGCGCTCCACCGAGCATGGTGATGCGAGCGCGAAATTTCTATGGACTCGTCAGCGTCAGCGAATTAACGAGCCCGGACACCCACGAGCGCTATTTCGAATCTGCGCAATGGCCGAGTCCGGCACGGGCGGCAATATGTGAGCGATGATCCGGCCATCCGCCAGCGATTGACGACGTACTATTCCGAGCAAACCGGCGCCGGTCGAGCGATCCGGTTCTTTCAATCACGGCCGACGATGCACGTCGGCGTCGTGGGTTTGGGCGCCGGCACCTTGGCTGCGTATGCCACGCGGCCGGGACAGCGGATCACGTTCTACGAGATCAATCCGGAGGTGGTGGGCATCGCAAACAAGTATTTCACGTTTCTGGCGGACTGCCGCGCGTGGCGGCCAGGCGGAAGTGGTACCCGGAGATGCGCGGTTGACGATGGAACGCGAGCCCCCGCAGCATTTCGACGTGCTGGTGCTCGACGCCTTTTCCGGCGATGCGCCCCGGCCCATCTGCTGACGCGCGAGGCCTTCGGCTTATACGAAAAGCGTTTGGCGCCGGGTGGAATCATCGCGGTGCACATTACCAATCATTACGTGAACCTGGTGCCGGTCGTGCAAGCCGCGGCCGATTGGTACAAGTTCGGCACGACGCGAATTTGCACCCAGGACGATCGACCACATCTGATCTATCACACCGACTACATGCTGCTTTCGCGGAACGAGGCATTCCTGAAAGCGAATCCGCCGGTGCTGCGCGAAGGACTATCGCCGCGGATTCAACCAGTCGCTTGGACCGATCAATACAGCAACCTGTTCGAGTTGCTGAAATTCAATTGATCGCCTGCGTAGGCCGGGGCCTTGCCCACCGTACGCGTGAGGAATTCAGCAGTCGGCGCGTAAAGATCACGCTCAGCACGTCGAGCGCGGTGATCGCCCATTGGGGATCGCGGCTGTTTTCCGAGTGGCATGAGTTCCAGAGCGAAAGCGCATAGCGGAGATATTGCTCGCGCGATTCGGCCAGGATTTCTTCCGGCAAGTCGGCGAATGTCCGCGGCCAAAGCCGCGTGAGTTCGTCGAGCGCGTAGCTGGCGGCCGCCGATGGTGTCGAACACCAGATCGTCGAGATGCTCGAGCTTTTCGAGCAGTCCGTGGTCGCAGCCCGCTAAAATCGCCGATGGTCCCGGAATTCCCAGTATTGGTCCGGCAGATGACAGGTTCCCTTCCAGTCCCTTGGCCAGCCGCGGATGCGCTCGATGGGCTTGGCGATAGTCGGTCGATGCGGCAGGCGAAGAATCGATCGCCCCATCACGGATCGGTCGCACGTCGGTCAATCGCGGCCCTGGATAGGAAAAATCGGCGTTGGGCGGCAGAGCGGCGGACTGCGCTCGAACTGCGTTTCCGTGGTCCGATCCTGAATTGCCTGGTTGTGCATTTAAGCCGGACTGATGCCGCTCGAGCAATTGCGTGGCCAACCAGGACAAATCGGAGATGCGCAAACCCCGTCGAGGCCGGCTCAACTCGGCCGCGAAGTCGGTCAGACGATCGGCCCGGGCCGCCGACTCCACATAGCAGGCCCAGCCGGCTGGCGCGAAATCTGCTGGCGGCTCGTCGTTCAAGTTCAGCAGCGTCACGCCCATCTGTCGTCCCACGCGGCGGCATTCGGCCTCGTCGGCGGCGACGGCGTTCAGGCGATACGGCCTGCGCTGCGAATAAACCAATCCTGTTGCGAATGACAGCTCGGGCCGACACTCCACCGGCAGGCAATTCATCAAGCCGGCCACGAGCCAATCGGCTTTATCAGTCCCGACGACGACCAGCGCGTCGGCGGTCAGTGCGGCTTGCACGAGCCAGGCGAGATGCCGTGGCCCCCACCGATCAAACAATTCGCCCAACAGTCCCTCGTCCACGGCGGCGGACTGTCCCGGCAATTGGATTGGCTCCAAGCAAGTGGGTAGGATGTCGTGGATTTTGAGCACCCCCAGGCCGCGGGCCGCCCGCAACAACGCGAAGGGATTGTTCGCGAAGCGAGCCAATTCTTCCGCCGGGACGATCAGGCTTTGTGTATAGGCGCGATAGCCGGGGCAATCGCTACGATCGTTGTCAACGGCCATGCTGTACCCGACGCACGAAGCTCCGCTTGGTAGCGGATGGAAATTCACGCTGCTGGACCCGCCAGAGCCCTCACGCAATGCTCCCTCGCCGGGCCCCCAGGCACACAGCTCGCGAGCATCGGCCGCAGTGACGCCGGGGCTCTGGGCCGCCAAACGGTAGCGCTCGCCCGAGACGGATTTCGCCGATGTGTAGACGGCTTGCTCGATCAACATGGAAAATCCGTATGCTTCGGAAAAATCAGCAGCGATGGAGTCCGCTGCGAGTAGTGCAACATGGCAAACGTATCATGCGAATCGGGCGGCACTTCAATTCTTCAAACGCCGAACGACCCATTCGAACGGCTCGACGATCCCCCGCGGCTCGATCCGCAGCGGCGCCATCACGCGGCCCACGCCCGGCACCATGCGCGACGTACATGCGCCGGCGACTCCGCCCGCGAAAAATCGGTGCTGATCGAACCGCTCGGCACACATTTGCCATAGGCCGGCGGCCCGAGCGCGGACGAACTCGGCGGGATCATCCCAGCAGGCTTCGCAACGATCGGCCTTGCTGAGCAGAAGCGACAACGGCCGATCGCGCCAGGCCGGCTTACCCGCTTGCTCCAGCTCGTTCAAATAGCTCAACAGCTTCATCGCGAAATATTCTTGGGCCGAATCGCCCGCATCCAACTCGACGGCATCCAGCAGAACGATCGCCCCGACGCAATGATTGAGAAAATTGTGGATCAACGGGCAGGCGCGCGGATGATCGAGCTCCTCAAGCACCGTGTCGCCAGCCATATCGGGCAGAATCAACTCCAGCGGCGGTTTGCGGGGTGCCGTTTGAATCTGACAATGCACCCAATCCCAACGGTCCAATTCAGCGGGAGTTTTTTCCGGAAAGGCGCCTTGCGACAATGCACGCACGACGTTTTGTTGCAGCGTGATTGAAAATGCGCCCCGGGCGAGAACCTGCAACCGCTCGGGCAGCCGAGAGAGCATATCCAGCAGCATGCCCAGAAACACCGTCTTGCCAGCGCCGCCGGCGCCGAGCACGCCAATCATTTGCGGCTGGATTTTTTGGGCCGCTGCTTGCCGGGCCAGGGCCATCGGAGCCGAACAGTGGCGGCACAAATCGCTGTCGAAGGTGTTTCCCTCGCCACAGATGAAGCAAGGCATCGGCACCGCATATTGCGCCAAACGATAAGAATCCAATGGCTGGATGGTTTTCATCACGTGGGGCAAACCTCCAGAAACTCGGCCGCGAGTTGCACCTCGGCAGGCTCCGTACCGACGGCCACCGGCGCCGGTCGCTCGCGAGGCTGGACCGTGGAATCGACCAGGTCGCAGATGCCCAGGGCCAGGCGGAAGCCAATGTTGTGTTTTCGAGACAAGGGATTGTCGCCGCTGGCGAATTGGCAGGTCGATTGCAGATCGAAGTAGGTGTCGAATGCGGCTCCGCGGAGCGATTTGAGCAACGGCCCATCGGGCTGCACGTCTTGGGACAGCACGAAGTCTTCGGCCATCCACTCCCACACGTTGCCGATCATTTGACAAACGCCCCCGACGCTTTCGCCCGCGGGAAAATCCTCGACCCCCACGGTATCGCCCGGCCCGGAGCCCCAGAGATTCGCTCGGCCGGGGCCGATCGTGTTACCCCAGGGATATTTCCGTTGCACCCGTTTGGTCGGGCTCAAATGAACGGGCCAACAGCCGGCCTTCACCCATTCGGCCTCGGCTGGCAATCGCTTGCCAACCCACCGGGCATACGCCGCAGCTTCGTACCAAGAGACGCCCACAACCGGATGATTTTCCCTTCCTTCAGGAAACCGGCCATCGCGCCAAAACCGTGGGCCAGGGCAACCGCTGACATCGACGAAATCGAAGACCGCCGGCCAAATTGCTTCGTCCCAAATTCCCATCTCCTGATAGCCACCGGCCAGGACAAAAGTCTGAAATTGGGCATTGGTTACCGCGGTGCGGTCCAAGTAGGCCGAGGCCACGTGAATCAAGCGGCCGGCCGGCGCGGCGTCGGGCGGCGCGTCGTTTCCGGCTGCGGCACTTTCCCGGGATTCCAAAAACACTTCGCCATCAGGGACAAGCGACATATCGCGGTCGAGAGCGTCCTGGGCGATCGTCAGCCACCCGGGATCGAGACTTTCGGCGATTTGCGGCCGCAACAGCAATGCATGGCGCCCCTCGGCCAACATTCCGTCGACGAGCACTTTAAGATTGGCGTCCGGGGTGGTGCGCGCGAGCCGAGCAATCCGCCGAACCCGTCAGCGGCGATTCACTGGGCTTGGCCGCGAATGCCCCAGCGGGCAAAGATCTCTGGGAAGCGATTTGAGCCCGTGCCAACCGGAGAGCCGCGCCATCGCGTCGATTGATTACGAAAGCTTTGCCGTGCGCTTGCCCGAGCAACTTGTGCGTGGCCAAAACCAGCGCCATTCCAGCCGCTGTTCCGATCGCCACCCAAGCAATCGGCCCGCCGCCGGTATTGCAAAAGTCCCAACCGGCGACAAGCGAGTCGAGCGCGGCGATTGCCCAAGGAAGTGCCTGGACGGAACGATTTACCGGACGAAGACGCATATCGTGACGCCGCAATGATTACTTCGATTTGGCAGGATTTTTCTGGTCCGCAATTTCCTGGACCACTGCGCCGTGCGGCTGAAGCTCGGCCGCGCGGATTTTCGCAAATCGAGACAGCAGTGGGCCAAGAATTGGGTCGTTGCTGCCGGCGGCCAGCGCGCCGGCTGCTTTGGTCGCCCGCTGGGGCGCGTCCTTGAAGCTTGGTATCGCACGGGGCAATGGTCCGGGCGTCAAATGCGCCGGCAAAAATTGAGGCAAGAGCGCGGCCGGGGCATCTCGGCCGGCCAGCGCGCTGGGCTCGCTCGCCGGTGTCGCGACGCGAATCGTTGCCGGGCTATTTTGGGACTCGGTGCGGGCCGGATTCGCCCCAAAGGCGCTTCCCGCCTGGCGATCGAGCACGTCGCGCAGCATCCGCAACTCGATATTCCATTCGCTGCGCTCGGCGGCGATTTGGCGCTGTAGCTCGGTGAGCGTTTCGTGCAGGTCGGCCGCTTGCGAGCGGGCCGATTCCAGTTCCAGCTTGAGCACCAGGCGATCTTTTTCCAACTCGACAACGCGGCGTTGCAGGGCGTCGGTCCGCTGGCGGTGATCTTGTTCCCATTGGGCTCGCCGCGCGGAAAAATCGGTTTGGGCATCCGTCATCTTTTGGCGTTCCAAATTCATCCGGGCATGATCCTCCTCGACGTCCTTCCAGGCGGCGTCGAGGTCTGCGAACAGCGAACTGACGAACTGCTCGATCTCGCTTTGCCCTGCGCGGAGGTGCATGAGGCCCTCGCGCAGCGCCTGCCGTTCGGCACCGGTTTGGCAAACGCCGGTCGGCGAGACGATGCTTAGAGAATGCGCAACAGACAGCGCATTGCCGCGCTGTGGCGGGGAAGGAGGGCTTGGTGAATCAAGCATATCGGCCGCGACAATTCTACGGAGCGAGGAGTTCAATCGGAGACCTATGGCAAGGAAATTGCGTTGGTTGACAGGCTGCTGAAACGGGCGGACTTGCTTTGCGCGACCGGGTGACTTTCCTCTGTTCCGAATATCGCGTCGTGCTTCTCCGCTGGTTCAAGACGCTGTCAACATTCGATGGTCGTTATCGAGGCGCTTGGATAGCCGAGATGCGGCGGGTTCCAAGCCGCCCGGGTGGTCGAGCCAGTTAAGATGAGTCCGCGGATGCTCCACCTTTGGGAACTCTAGGTCACGTTCCGCCAAGTAGCAAATCATGCCGTTCCCGACCAGAAAACCGCCGGGCTGCTAGCGAGCTCTGGCCGGAACACGTTTAAATTCTTCCGGGCGTTCGACTCGCCAAATGGCTGGCAAACCCGACTTTTGGCGATTTGGCGGGGATCGATCCGGTTCAGCCCCTTTCAAGTCCGGGCGAGATATGACATCCTTTGGGGCGGATGGCGCAAGCTAGTTGTCACCCTGGTTTAACGCTTCAGGAGGAAAAATCATGAGATTGCGAATCCGGCTTATCATGGGCGGCCTCTTCGCAGCGTGGATGCTGTGCGGCGCTTCCGTGCGAGCCAATGATCCGACATGCGCCGAGCCTGTGCCGATCCCGGCCAAGTGCTGCTGGAACCCCTGCATCTCGTACGAGCACCGCGGTAGGTCGGTTTGCTGCTGCGAATGCACGCCGATTCGAACCGCACTGCAAGTGACCGATCCATGCACCTGCTGCACGGTCGAAGTGCCCGTCTGTTTGCCCGGATGTTGCACTGGCAGCCCAGCGGTTTGCAGCCGTTGTCCGATGCTTTTCAACCGCGAAGTAATCAAATACGAGTATTGCTGCGGTGTCACCGTGGTTGTCAAGATCTCGAAATGCGGCGATATTCTGGTGACTTACTGGCACGCCTAAGACCTGCCATAGTGTGAACACTGCCCACCGATCGCCATTCGTGTAGGATGGGCACCGCCCACCGTTCTCGAACCTAGCGATGACGCCCGATCAATCCGATTCCCGTGGTGGGCCGTGCCCACCCTACAACTCACCGTGCGAACTTTGCGTCGATGAAAAATAAGCGATTGCCCTCCGCATCCGGACCGCCGCCGGAATCGCCTGCCGCGGAATCGCTGACGATCGGCTGGATGCTCTGCGTCATGACAACGCTGGCCTGTGAGGTCGGGCTGGGCGCGGCGGTCTGGTTCGAGAAAGCGCATCCCGATTCGCAGCCGATCCATGCTTTGACGGGCCTGCTGTTGTTTGCCGGCGCGGTCATTGGGCTGTTATCGCTCGTGCTGTTGCCGCTGGTGCTGAAGTTGCGGCGTCAAAAGCCGCCGCTGGGAATCATGGTCTTCGCAGCCGTTGTCGGAGCGGCACCGCTCGTGATGCTCCTGCTGCGCGAGCTCGGCTAGGGCCTTGTCACGGCTTTACTTTCGGGCTTTGCCAGTGTTCGCCGTTGCTGACCGATCAAGGCAAGAATCACAAAGAGCACTGGCAGAGCCGGGCAGAGCCAGTGGCACACAAGCGGAAAAGCAAGGATTGACACAACACGAACGTCAAAAGTCGGCGCTGCCTGGCGTGCGCGGGAAGGGAATCACGTCGCGGATGTTTCCCATGCCGGTGATGAATTGCAGCACGCGCTCCAGCCCTAATCCGAAGCCCGAATGGGGCACCGTGCCATAGCGCCGCAGATCGAGATACCACCAGTAGTTGGCGGGATCGAGCTGCATTTCGCGCAGCCGCGATTCGAGCACTTCCAGCCGCTCCTCGCGCTGGCTGCCGCCGATAATCTCGCCCACTTTCGGCACCAGGATGTCCATCGCCCGGACGGTCCGGCCATCGTCGTTCGCCCGCATGTAAAAGGCTTTGATGCCACGCGGATAGTCGTACAAGATCACCGGCCGGCGGAATTCGTGCTCGGTCAGATATCGTTCGTGCTCCGCTTGCAGATCGACGCCCCAGGAAACCGGAAATTCGAATTTCTGGCCCGAACGCTCCAGCAGGCCGATCGCGTCGGTGTACGACAGGCGGACAAAATCGCTGCCGACGATGGCCTGCAAGGTGTCGATCACGGTCGGGTCGATCCGCTGCTTGAAGAATTCGAGTTCATCGCCGCAGTGGGATAGGGCATCGCGAAAAATCCGCTTCAAGAAATCTTCGGCCAGGCGCATGTTGTCTTCGAGCTCGAAGAAGGCCATCTCGGGCTCGACCATCCAAAACTCAGCCAAATGCCGCGAGGTGTTGGAATTCTCCGCCCGAAACGTCGGGCCGAATGTGTAGACCTTGCCCAGGGCGCAAGCGAAAATTTCGGCGTTCAATTGCCCGCTGACGGTGAGATAGGCCGGGCGATGGAAAAAGTCGTGCGAGTAATCGACTGCCGGCCCTTGCCTGGGCAGCTTCGCCAGGTCGAGCGTCGTGACCTTGAACATTTCGCCGGCCCCTTCGCAATCGCTGGCGGTGATGATCGGCGAATGAATGTAAAGAAAGCCGTTCTCCTGGAAAAAATCGTGAATCGAGCGGCAGACTTGGTTCCGCAAGCGGGCGATTGCGCCGAACGTGTTGGTGCGGGGCCGTAAATGGGCGATCGATCGCAGAAATTCCCACGAATGGTTTTTCTTTTGGAGCGGATATGCTTCGGGATCGGCCCAGCCATGCACGACGATGCGCTGGGCGTGGACTTCGGTCGGCTGGCCCTTGGCGGGCGACTGTTGCACCAGGCCCTCGACCGTCACGCTGCAGCCGGCCGCCAGCCGTTTAACCTCGGACTCGTAATTCGGCAGCTTGCCGTCCGCGACGACTTGGATGTTCGCTTGCGACGAACCATCGTTGAGCTCTAGAAAGCTGAAGCCCCCCTTGGAATCGCGCCGCGTGCGAATCCAGCCTTGCAGGCGGACGTCCTGACCAATCGCCGCCGGTTGCCGGGCAGCGCTGATGCTCATCCGTTGCATGCTGCTCCCCTCACGCCGTTGGTTGCGGGGGCGGGCTAAGGACATAGATTGCCACGCGGTTGATTCGCCGCCGGGTCGCTTCGAGCACCTTGATCCGCACGTCTTGCCAGATCAGCTCTTCGCCGATGTTGGGGATCCGGCCAAGTTCGTGAAATACGAAGCCGCCGATCGTGTCGTAATCTTCATCCTCGGGCAGGTTCAGTCCGAGTTGCTCGTTGATCTCGTGGATTCGCACGCGGGCCAGGGCCTCGGCCGAGTGCTCGCCTAGCGGTTTGATGCCGTCGGCGAGGATTTTATCGTGCTCGTCGACGATTTCGCCGACGATTTCCTCGAGCGCGTCTTCCAGCGTGACCAGGCCCGAAACGCCGCCGAATTCGTCGAGAACCATCGCGATCTGATTGCGGCTTTGCTGGAATTCCTGCAACAGTCCGTCGACCGGCTTGGTCTCGGGGACGAAAAACGCCGGACGAATGATCTCAGGCCAAGGGCGGCGATCTTGCGGCCGGGGCTTTGCCAACTCGACCAGCAGGTCCTTGCTGTGCAGGATGCCGATCACGTCGTCGGGGCTGCGATTATAAACCGGTAGCCGGGAATGGCCCGACTGGCTCACGGCGCCGATGGCTTCGTCCCAGGTTTGACCGACGTGCAGCGCGACCATGTCGGTGCGGGGGGTCATGATCTGCGCGACATCGACGTCGCCCAACTCGATCACGCCTTCGATCATGTCGCGAGCGTCTTCTTCCAGCAAACCTTCGCGCTCGCCCTCCTTGACCATCGTGAGGATTTCGTCCTCGAACGCTTCCTCGGCTGGCAGGGCGATTTTCTTGCCGGCCAATCGCCGCAGCGCAACACTGACCATTTCCGCCCCCCAGACCGATGGCACAAGCACGCTGGCCAGGCTTTTCCACAAGCCCCACGTCCGCAGCACCAGCGGATCGGCCCACAATCGGGCGATCGCCGTCGGAAACCAGACGAGGCAGAACCAACAAAGCAGCAGACCCAGAATTGCGATGACTGTGCCGTCGATCCATGACCAGGGCCCAGCAGCCTGTCGGGACGATTGTTGCCACGCGACCGCCGACAAAACCGCCAGCAACAACGACAACACGCTCAAGCTTTCGATGGCCACCGCGACGCGTTCGCGGCGCTCGACGATCTGACTGTACAGCGGCCGGGTTTGCTGGTGGCGAAAGAGATCTTCCAACTTGCTGCGTGAGAAACGTCGCAGACTGCGCGAGCCCGTGGCTGCGAACGATCCTACCGCGAGCCAGGCCAGCGCGCTAAGTAGCCAGGGACTCACGTCCGACTCTCCTCGCACGAAACCAGTTCGGCCGGCGCCGAAGTGGCGCAGCCCGCGGGCTCGGCGATTGCCTGCCAATCGTCGTGACGCAGCGCAAGACCCAACGAGGCGAGATAATATCGCTCGCGCTCGCGCATCCTCGCCTGCGACGCCGGATCGAGATCGTCGTACCCGACCAGATGCAGCGTGCCGTGCAGCACGTACAGCAGGAGCTCGTCGCCCCGCGTCCAGCCGTACGATTGGGCGGCGCGGGCCGCCGTTTGGACGCTGGCGATGATGTCTCCCTCGAGCTCCGGTCCGTCGCTCATCGAAAAGCTAAGCACGTCGGTCGGCTCGTCGTGATCTAGAAAGCGACGATTCAAGCTATGGATCGCCGGATCATCGACAATCGCCACATGGATCGTCGCCGCCGCGATGCCTTCTTCTTCCAGCACTGAGCGGACGACGCTCTCTAAGCGATCCGCGTCAATCGGCCAGAGCGATTGCTGGTTGTTGATGTCGATGTTGAACATGGCAACTGGCACGTGAGCTTAAGCGGTTTGCTGATCGGGATACTTTACCCGACCATGATAAACGGCGGTTAGCGACTTCACCAAGCTCTCTTCAATCGTCTGCAGCTCCTGGAGCGTCAGTCCCGATTCATCGAACTGCCCGTCCAGCAAGCGTTTAAGCGAAATCTCGTGCACCAGGCTTTCGATGCGCGCAGGGGTCGGCTCGGTCAGGGCCCGGCTGGCGCTTTCCACCGCGTCGGCCACCATCAGCACGGCCGCCTCTTTGGTCAGCGGCTTCGGGCCCGGATAGCGGTACGAGCTTTCGTCCACTTCGCTTCCGTGAGGGTCGGCCGCGCTTTGCTTGTTCGCCCGGCGATAGAAATACTCGACCAGCGTGGTGCCGTGATGCTGAAGGATGAAATCGATAATCGGCTGGGCTAGATGATGTTGCCGGGCGAGGTCGGCCCCGTCCTTGATATGGGCGATGATGATCAACGTGCTCATCGCCGGCAGCAGCGTTTCATGCCGGTTGGAATCGAGCCCTTGATTCTCGACGAAATACATCGGTTTGAGCATCTTGCCAATGTCGTGGAAGTAGGCTCCGACGCGAACCAGCAGCGCGTGGGCCCCGATGCTTTCGGCGGCCGACTCCGCCAATGAGGCGACGTTGATCGAGTGGTTGTACGTGCCGGGCTCGGCGGACCAATTCCTGGAGCAGCGGATGGGCGACGTCGCCGATTTCCAACAAGCTGATGTCGGTTAGGACGCCGAACAGCTTTTCAATAAATGGCAACAAGCCAGTCATCAGAAAGCCGGCGGCCACGGCCCATAGACCGGTTTGCCCGGATTGCTCCAACAATAACGAGCCGGCGGGCTCGCCTTCCAGCACATGCACGCCAATCGAAGTGAGCATGGCGACGGTGCCCGAGCAGAGGCCCACGTAAATCAATTTGCTGCGGCTGCGAATCCGGCCCATCAGGAAGATGGCCGTCGCGGAGGCGCTCAAGAGTGTTACGTAATCGGCGAGACTTTGCCCCAGGCCGATCACCACGACCAGAGCCATCGCGGCCGACAACAGGAGCGCTAATTCCTGGTGGTAGGCGATAACCACGGTCATCCCGAACAGCAGCAGGGGGATCAGCTCGGCCCGCCAGGCGTCGCCAGTGGACATAGCGCACATGGCACACAAAGCGATGGTGATTAGGGCCAAACCTTGCAGCATCGCCAGGCGACCGAGGTTGAGGAGAATCACACGGCTGCGGTTGAAAACATAGAATCCGCAGAGCGCATAGAGCGCGGCGAACATTCCCAGGCCGGCGATTCCGCGCCAGACTTTGTCCGTCGTTGCCATCTGGGCCAATTCCGTCTGGTGTTCCAATCGCAGCAGGTGCAGCGTCTTACCGTCGATCGGCACGCCGGCCCTTGCCAGCGGTTTGTGCGGCTGGCCTGGCTGGGCGACGGCATAAGTGGTGAACATCTCCTTAACCGAATCGCGCGCCGCCTTGGCATTCTTCTCCGTGCCTTCGGCATCTTTCTTGAGCGTCGGCGTGAGTTTCGCCAGATTGGGCTTCAGCCAATAAAACACGCGCTGGGCGACATCGGGCGACGAAAGCTCGGTCTTCAATCGGTTGTGCAAACGCGCGGTCGCTTCGCCAGATCGCACCTCGGCCACCGGCACCACTGCCGGAAATGCGCTGACTCCCAACGGATGAATCTCGATCTCGGTCTGATTCCCCTCGTCGGGCAACTGTTCGAGCTTCTCGAGAATTCCCTTCTGATCCAAGTCCGAAAACGCGCGGTCGATCCCTTTCTCGAAAGCGATGAGCTTGTCCTTCGAGTCGACCGCCGCGTGTAATTGCGCGTAGTCGCGCTGCTGATCGGCTTTGCTCGAGGGCTCGATGCCTGCCGCGGGCGGCGGGTAAAAGTCTTGCCAGACTCCGGCGCAACGCGGCAAGCGTCGGCGCCGCGGAGATTTCGGCCGCGACGTTTTTCAACGCCGCCCGCAACTGGACAAGCGGGGCTGCATCCTGCGTGTAGACGTAGCGAATCTGGTTGACCGCTCTGCGCGGGCCTCCTCGGTCGTTTCCGGATCGGGCCGCTTGAATTCCACCCGCGTATCGATATCGCGCGCGGGTATGTCGTCCAACCGATATGGCAGCGGCGTCGACCAACCGCCGAGGATCGCCCACATGGCCACCGCCGTGGCCACGCAAAGCGCAATGCGCCAGAGAACGTCGGCCTGCCGTAGCGATTCGAAGAACCGATCGATCGCCCCGGGAGGCAGTTCGAGCGCGGCAACGCGCTGCGATCTGGTTCGTTTTTGATTGCCGGCGGGCATCTATTGCTATGATCCTTGGCCGCGCTCCGCTACGCGTCGCGGCTAACCGAGATTCCTTATGAAGCTCGGCGAGTTGCGTTCAGTTCTTTCCCGCTTTCCTGCGCGGTTCATCGTCGTAGGCGCGCACGATGTCCTGCACCAGCCGATGGCGCACGATATCGGAGCCTGTCAACTCGACTTCACAAAAGCCTTGAATATTACGCAATCGGCCCAGGGCATCGACCAACCCGCTCCGGGTGTGTGCCGGCAGGTCGACTTGTGTGGTGTCGCCGGAGACGACAATTTTCGATCCAGTTCCCATGCGCGTCAGGAACATCTTCATCTGGGCGACGGTCGTGTTTTGGGCTTCGTCGAGAATAATAAACGCGTCGTTCAACGTCCGGCCGCGCATGTACGCCAGCGGAATCATCTCGATGACATCCTGCTCGGTATAACGCCTGACCTGTTCGTAATCCATCATCTCGCGCAGCGCGTCCAACAGCGGGCGCAGGTAGGGATTGATCTTGGCTTGCAGATCACCAGGCAAGAATCCCAAGCTTTCGCCCGCCTCGACCGCGGGACGAACCAGCACAATCTTGCGAATCCGCTCTTGCTTGAGCGCCGAGACGGCCATCGCCACGGCAAGATAGGTCTTCCCCGTGCCGGCCGGACCTATGCAAAACACCAGGTCGTGATCCAGGATGGCCCGTACATATTTTGCCTGACCCTGCGAGCGCGGGCGAACCTGGCGGCCGGTTTGAAACACCTCGATGGGCCGCTGGTCGGCCGGGGGCACGCCGTTGTTGGTCACGCCGGCAATGGCTTGGGCCACGTCTTCGTTGGCGACCACTCCTTGGCGTTCGACCATGCTCTTTAGCTGTTCCAGCACGGTCGTGGCTTTGCGAACCGACGATTCGTCTCCCTCGACGTGGATCTGATCGTCGTGAGCCGAGATCTCCACTCCCAGCGCGGAGCGGATCTTGCGCAAATGCTGATCGCGAGGACCGAAGATCGACAGCAATGTCTTCGAATCGAGAACCGAGATGGTCGTTTCTATCATCAGAGTCGGGCGGTGTCGTCGCAGCAGGACACGGCCACCCGGCGTAATGGCAAAGGGTCAATTCCAGTTAAACTATACTCGATTCCCCCGGTGCAAAGCCAGATTCACCAACCCATCGCCGCGAGAACCGGCATATTCATGACTCGCCGGTGCAGCACTGGGCAGAGTAGGATGAAATCCGTAAGTTGTTTTATTTGAATGGTTTACAGATATGATTGTTGTTTGCGTTCAAAGGCAGGCCACCCACGCCCTGAACCATCTGCGCCGTCGGCGTCCTGTTTGCTCCTTACAACTCCTCGCCGCAAGCGTGTAGCCTCAAGCCGCAAGCGTCATGGAACCCAGCCGGTCGCCCAACAGGCCCAGGCCACCGGCGGCTGCGAAAAGGATCGAATCCAGCACATCCAGGAGCCCTCCAAAGCCGGGCATCCACGGGCTGGAATCTTTGCGCCCGGCGTCGCGCTTCAAAAGCGATTCGGCAAGATCGCCGAACAGACCCACAACCCCGACAACGAGGCCATAGCCGACCCATTGCCAGCGAAACAGTGGAAGCGATGAGCCGCCGTCTGCATAAGGCGCCGAGCCACCGAATCGCCCCAACAACCAAAAAACCAGCCAACCTGTGAACGCGGCGAATGCCATCGCGCCAGCGGCGCCCTCCCAGGTCTTGCCTGGGCTAAGTTGCGGAGTCATCTTGTGCCGACCGATGAGCCGGCCAACGGTGTAGGCCCCGGTGTCGCCCATTTTAACAATCGCAATCAGCGAGACCAATGGAACCAGGCTTGCTGGCGAGCCGCCGAAGACCCGCAATTGCACGACAAAACTCAACAGTAGGCCGACATAGAATAATGCGAATATCGTGAGGGCCGTCCGCGTCACGGCTCGGCCTGGCCGTTCGTAGCGCCAGACTGCTTCGGCCAGCGTCGCCAGTGCCGCCGCCGCGAACGCCACGAGCGGCCAACCAAGTCGCGCGACGGCCGAGTGGTGCCCAACGTGCGGCCAGAAAACCGGCCCAACATTACAGGCGACAATCGCCAGGTTCCCCCCGTACACCAGACACGACAGCGGTCGTTCGGCCCGGTCGCGCGTCCCAAACAGCCACAGCATCTCGCCGCTGGCGGCAAGGCTCAGCAAGATTGCCAAGGGGAAGAGCCAACCACCGGGGGGCAGCCCGGCCACTTGCTGCCCATCCAGCCAGCACAGACCCGCCAAGGCCGCGATGAACAAGGCTCCAAAGAGCAGGCGCCAGCGGAGCATGTTCGACCGAGCGGGGACTTCGAGTTGCCACTGAGATGATGTGGAATTGCGCCTAAACGCTCAGACCGCCAAATCGACGCTCGCGGTTCGCAAACGCCTCGATCGCGCGGTGTAAATCGCTCTCCTGGAACTCCGGCCAGCACAAATCGGTCACCCAAATCTCGGCATAACTGATCTGCCAAAGCAGAAAATTGCTGATCCGCATTTCGCCTGCCGTGCGAATCAGCAGATCGGGGTCGGGCATGTGGGCCGTATAGAGCCGTTCCTCGATCGCGGCTTCGGTCAATGCCGCCGGGTCGAGACGGCCAGCTTGCACGTCGGCCACGATCCGCCGCACGGCATCGAGCAATTCGGCGCGGGCGCCGTAATTCACCGCCAGGCAGAGCCGCGTGCCGCGGTTATTAGCGGTCATGGCGATCGTCTTATCCATTTCGGCCAACGTCGCCGGCGGAACTCCCTCGCGGCGACCGATAATCCGCACCGAAATGTCCTGTTCCATGATTGTCGAACGCTCTTCGATCATGTACTGTTCCAGCAACTGCATGAGGAACTCCAACTCCTCCTGCGGCCGCTTCCAGTTCTCGCTCGACAGGCAGTACAGGGTCAATTGCTCGATACCCAGCCGGGCGCATTCCTCGGTGATGCGCCGCACGCTGGCCACGCCGCGGCGATGCCCTTCGATCCGCGGCAATCCTTGCCGTTGCGCCCAGCGGCCGTTGCCATCCATGATCACAGCAATGTGACGCGGCAGTTTCAGATCGGCTCCGCACAGGGACTGTTGCGCGGATGTCGATTCGGCGGAAGAAATCAGTTCAGCCACGGCCCGCGATGCTTTCCGAGAAAAGATTGTGAAACGGGCGAACGTGTGAATCAGGCGCCTATTGACACCGGCGTCCAGTCGGCGGCCGCGGGAGCGAACATCGTCTGCGCTCGATCGGGGCCAACCGACACCACGTCAATCGGCCGGCCGACCAATTCGCTCAGTCGGTCCAAATAGGCCCGCGCTTTCGGCGGCAAATCGGCGAGCCGCCGCACCGCGGTGATTTCCTCTTGCCAGCCAGGCATGATTTCGTAGACGGGCACGACACGCCGCAAATCGTCGACGTGGCTAGGAAATTGCGTCGTGCGGCGACCGTCGATTTCATAGGCCGTGCAGATTTTGATTTCCGGCAGTTGGGCCAACACGTCCAACAGCATCACGGCCAACGTGTCGACACCGCTCAGCCGGGCCGAATAGCGCGCCGCCACCGCGTCGAACCAACCGCACCGCCGTGGCCGCCGCGTTACCGTGCCGTATTCATTTCCGCGGTCGCGGATATGCTGGCCGATTTCGTTCGTTTGCTCGGTCGGCAACGGTCCGCCGCCGACACGCGTGGAATACGCCTTGAGCACGCCGATGACGCGCGTGATCCACCGGGCCGGCACACCCGAGCCGCTGGGAACGCCAACGCCCGAGCTGTTGCTGCTCGTGACGAAGGGGAAGGTGCCATGGTCCACGTCGAGCAATGCCCCTTGCGCCCCTTCGAACAACAGCCGCCGCCCGGCTTCCACCGCGTCGAGCAAAAGCGCCGTGGTGTCGGTGGCAAACGGCTTCAATCGCTCGGCGTATTGGCTGTACTCCGCGTAGATAATGGCCGGATCCAGCGGAAGCTCCGGCATTTTGCCATTCAGGCCGGCAAGCGAGCGGTTTTTGGCAGCCACGACGTGCTCGATCCGCTGCCGAAAATCATCGCGAAACAAATCGCCGAGCCGGATCGCCAACGACCGCCCGACCTTGTCCTGATAGCACGGGCCGATGCCGCGCATCGTGGTGCCGATCGCTTCGCCGCCGGAGACGCTGGAATCGAGCGCCCGATCCTCGGCCATGTGCCAGGGGAAGATCACATGGGCCCGATCGCTGATCACCAGGTTGCGGCCCACCGCAACGCCGCGGGCCACGAGGCCGTCGATCTCGGCCAACAGGCTCTTCGGGTTCAGCACCACGCCGCCGGTGATGACGCACAACACGCCAGAGGCCAGAATTCCGCTGGGAATGAGTGATAGTTTGTAGGTCTGGCCGCCAACAACGACCGTGTGACCGGCGTTCGAGCCCCCTTGGTACCGCACGACCAGATCGTGCTGTTCGGTGAGCAGGTTGACCAGCTTCCCCTTGGCCTCGTCGCCCCACTGCAATCCGATGATGCATGTGCCTGGCAAAGTTCGAACCTCAAGCGGAAAGCCGGGGATTGGCGTGATTTCAATGTTCCAAGCTGTCCACTCTACGTCGCCCGTGAATCGGCGGTCAAGTGCGAGAAGTTAAACGCTTACTAACATGCGCGGCTCGGAACGAAGGACGCGCACATGGCGCCGCGCCACGTCAGTCAGCGGGGTGCAACACTCGGCAAAACTCCGCGGCTGGCTTTATCCTCCGACCCGCGGCTACTTCGCGGCGGCGGGGGGCGCCGGCGGGGCGGCTGGCGTGGTTACGGTGGGGAGCGAGGCGATCACCTCGCGCACGTATTGGGCCGGCACGATCAACGCAAAACCGAGGCGGTGGTGGATCGTGTACGACTCGTATTCCGAGCGCAGTTCTTCGTTCAGTTGCTGCTGAGCCACCACGACGCCGAGAATTAGCCGCACTTCGCCCGGCTGGGTTTTTCCATCGTAAAACCGATTGGTTTGCGACATGTATAGCGGGCCGCCGCTGTCGCCTTCGAACACATTCAAGTCGACAAAGTACGTGCGGATAACTTTGCTCGGCGTCAGAGGATAGCCGGCGATCGAGCCCATGCGAGTCAAGGGAAAGCCCCAAGGATTCGCTTCGTTCTTATGGGGATAGCCGCAGGAATGAACGTCGTCGCCGGGATGGATGTCGTATTTCTTGTAGGCTGCGTCGTCGGCCAACAGGTCGATCGAAAGACGCGGCGGTTCGGTCCCGGTGGGCGGTGCGCTGAATTCGCATCACCGCGATATCCGCGTCAGGAGATTTCTTCCAAAGTCGCTTTCCGTCTTGCTTCAGCCGGACTGTGAAGGGGACTTTCTCGTATTCGTCGCCCCGTTTTTTGCGGAGCATCAACGTCGCGAAATCGCCGGGCGCTTCTTCCATTGCGTGACCGGCGGTGACCAAGATCCACTCGATGCCCTCCGGCTTGCCAGCCAGCGACCGCGTGAGTAGGAATGCAGTGGCTGTGGTTCTTGGATTTACCAGCTTGAAGGTCGCCAGCGAGACCTGCGTGTTGAAATCTTCGGCGCTGGTGACGTTCGAAGTGCCGAGTGATCCAAGGGCGACCACGGCGGCAAGCGTGCAGCGGCAGAGAGAGGCAAGCATAGTGGAAAACTCGGTGGGTGGGACTCGATTCGCGAAGTGCTCTTGTGCGAATAGCAGCGACGGGGCGGCGGTGCGCGGCGAACGGTAGGCGACTGGCATTCAATCTATGGCCAGCTTCTACTCTAACCTGCGGGAAACTGGCGGCAATACTCGTAGACCGCCAGGGCCGTGGCGGTCGCGACATTGTAGGCATGTGGCAGCCCATAAACGGGGATTTCAACCGCGTCGTCGATCCATCGCAATTCTTCTTCGGTCAGCCCCAACCGCTCGTTGCCGACGACAATCGCGGTTTTGCGCACAAATGAGTATGCGTGCAGACTCCGCGAATTCGTAGTTTGCTCCAAACCCACCAGGCGAAAGCCCGCCTGTCGCAACTCGCGAAGAACCGGCGGAAGCGTGCGGTGGACTTCAATGCTCACTGTCTCGGCGCCATCCCGGGCGATCTTATCGATCAGCCGGGCATGGCCGCAGCAGATCACGCGCTCGACACCCGAGCAGCCCGCCATCCGGACGATATGCGACAGATTCACGTTGCTGCGCAGCGGCGCACAGGCCAGAACCAGTTCGCGCGGGCGATCCAGCTGCGTCGGCGGCTTGTGCCGTTGATGGACGAAATCGGCCATGAATGACTGGGAGGCTACAGGCTACAGGTGGGCGCCGTTGGCTGAATGAAGTCGGACATGAAAGACGGAGCGAGAAATCAAGCTGCATGAATGGCGTTGGCGAAGTGCAATAGTTTCGCCGATCGCTCTTGGGCGTACAATGAGCCAATCGACTGGAAGGGAACATTCCCTGGTTGGCAGAGATTGAAATATGAAATGGTTGAAATACGCTTTGTTCAATTGCCTCGCCTTGTTCGCCGGCTGCCAGCCGGCCGGCGGTTCTGCGCCATCGAAGGACATGCCGGCAGTGAGCAAATCGCCGAATAAACCCGCCGCTTCGGCGCCCGCGGCGGATGTGAAGCTGCAAATTCTCGATTTCGCTGGAATCCAACGGCTGGTGGCTAGTCATCAGGGCCAGGTCGTGGTCATGGATTGCTGGAGCACCGGTTGCCCTCCGTGCATGCGCGATTTCCCACAGTTGGTCGCCTTGGCGCAAAAATTCGGGCCGCAGGTCGCCTGTATTTCGCTCAGCTTCGATTTCGAGGGGATTGGCAAGCCCGAAGATCGCAGGCCGAAAGTATTGGCGTTCCTCGAGAAGCAAGACGCGGCGTTCGACAACGTGCTGGCCAGCGATGACTCCGACGCGCTCTACAAGAAAATGAAAATCACTTCGATTCCTGTCGTGCTGGTCTACGACCGGCGGGGCAAGTTGCGGGCGACGCTGACCGAGCCGGAGAATGAAAACGGCACGCCGCTCTACAAGCAAGTCGGCGCGGAAGTGCAAAAGCTGCTGGCCGAGCAACGGTAGAGTGGGCATTGCACAAACTTTGTTTTTGCGTGGTGATTGCTCGGGCCAATTTGGTGCCGTTTCATGCCAAACTGGCACGCGGGCATAATCCGTTCGCGCTCAGGGTTATGGACGCATCCTAAAAGGATGCCAGCTTGTAGCCGGGGGTCGAGGCCGCCAAGCCGACACCCCCGGAATCGAACGCACAATTCATGGACAACCATCTCATCGGGAATCGTGACCGGGGGTATCGGCCCTGCGGGCCTCGACCCCCGGCTATCGGCTGCGACCCTTCCAGGGTCGGTCCGCTCCCTGCGAATCGAAAATTCCTGACGGCTCAACACGTCGGATACCATCACGCACTCGCAAATTCGTCCGCGTGATTTTGGGAATGAAAAGCGGATAAGCTTCATTCCTCGCGTGTCGAATTTGCGCAGCCCACCCTACGGCTGTGGCGGGCGATGCTAATCTGGCAGCAATTCGGCCAAGCCATTGCGCTGCCGCCATTGCGGCATGGCCCCTTCCACTAACGCCAAAGCGCCTTGAAATCCGCTGGGCGCCAGCCGGTAGAAATTATGCTTTCCCTGGCGACGGGATTCGATCAGGCCCGCCATCCGCAGCAACGACAAATGATGACTGACGGCCGGTTGGCTTTGCCGCAACAGATCGCACAAGGCCCGCACATGCAACTCGTCTTGTTGCACGAGAAAATGCAAAATTCGCAACCGTGTGGCATCGGCCAGCAGCTTGAACAGCCGCACGAGATCTTTCGTGGCCTCGGCGGGGAGCGCCGCCGTGTTTGCCGGCGCAGCGGCTTCATTCGCCCCGGGCGCCACGTTGCCCCCGTTCTTGCCCCGGGTCGTGCCACGGTCCGCTTCGGAATCTCGGCGCGCCGAACCGACGACATTCGGTCGGAGGCCGCGGCGGCTTAGGAGCTTAACCACGATCATGCCTTCGCAATCGACACCACTGCCCTGCGCAAATCCATTGGCGAAATCGGGCGTCGGCGGCACTAATGCGGCTGCCAGATCGTCGTCCAATGGTTCGCGCGAAGCGCAACTTAAGCTTGTCAGGCGAATTCTGCGACGAGTGAGCGGGTTTGGCCCGCCGAGTTGCAGAACGCAACTCGGTTTCCGCGGGCTCCGCCAAGGACCGCTCCGACAGCCAATTCTAACCATCGGAGGCCGGGAAATGGAAGAGGAGCGTGAAATTTGCCGGCGAGCCGCGTACGAAAAAGCAGCAATGTCGAATGTCGAATGACGAATGTCTAATGAATGACGAATGACCAAATGACGAATGCCTAAAGTTCCGCGGCTTCGTCATTCATTGCGGAAAAGATGGGGGCGGAAAGGGCGATTTTCTCGGTTAGAATCGCATTGAAACCAAGAAGGCGGTTTCCTGGATGCCTCGAGAAAATTCCGCCGCCGGTCAATGAGTGAACGTCGGCCTATCGCGATCGGCCGCTTCGCAATCTATCGACTCCCCGCCGGCGGCAATTTGGAGACGTCCCATAGTCTGACCGTCTTATCTTCGCTCCCGGAAGCGAGGGTCTTATTATCCGGGCTGAAGGCCAGGCAAAGGATATTGCCCTCGCCTGTTGCAAGGCTGCCTCGATTCTTTCCTGTCGTCACGTCCCAGATTTGAATCGTGTTCTTGTCGTCTTCGTCGGCCGCCGCCAGCAATTTGCCATTCTGGCTGAATCTTAGAGCGAGCCAACTATGGATGCCTGCGCCGCGCGGCGTTAGCGTGGCGAGCCGCTTGCCGCTCGCCACTTCCCATAGCTTGACATCGTCGCTGTCTTCGCTTGCCGCGGCCAAAGTCTTGCAGTCACGACTGAACGCCGCGGCGCTGACCTTGCCGGAAATTTTCACGGTGCTCGTTTTTTTGCCTGTCAAAACGTCGAAAAAGTTGATTACCCCCTCGTGACTTACTCCGCCGATGGTTTTGCCTTCGGGTGTGAAAGTCATTCCGAAAGGGCCATAGATCCCGAATTCGTCGATCGTGATGATCCGTCTGCCGCCGTTCACATCCCACAACCCCACTTCAGGAATGCATCGCCCCCCGGCTGCGACAAACTTCCCGTCCGGGCTGAAAAGGACGATCGGCGAAGAATGATCGGTGGGAATTTCATGCGCCGCGATTTCCTTGCCAGTCTCCAGATTCCATAGCACTAGAGAACTGTTGCATGACCCCAACGAAGCAAGCAGCTTTCTATCGGAACTGAGCGCCGCACCAGCGCACGGGAATTCTATTGAATTCAACGTGGATGTCGCCTTCCCTGTTGCGACGTCCCACATCTTCACGACTCGGCCATCTGCCGACGCGAGCCTTTTACCGTCGGGACTGAACGCTAACAATTGAACGGAGCCTTCGTGACCCGTGAGAGTCGCAATCGGCTTGAGTTCCTGCGCTGATGCGGCCACGCCACAACCCAGGCACGCAATCACAATCCCGAGCTTCGCCGCAAGCGACGGTGCGCAGGGCGAAATCAGATTGTTTCCCATGTTTCATCGACTCCCGCTCCCGAGCAACAATTTGCCGGGGCGCTATTCCGGCTTCAGTTCGCGGATGAAGATGTTCTTGTAATTCAAGTGGCTGTTGTGGTGTTGCAGCTCGATTTGGCCTTTGGGATAGATTGGTTTCGTGGGTTCCCAGTAATTTTCCAACACCACGTTATCGACCACCAGTTTCTTGTTGAAATACACCGTCACCTTGTCGCCGACCATGCGAATGAAGAACCGATTCCATTGGCCGATCGGATTATCGGCTCGGACGAGCGGGTCGTGCGGATACTTTTTATTGTTGTAGAGGCCGCCGGAGCCGATTCCGTGGGCCGGCCTGTCGTCGGGGTCCCAGATTTGCACTTGGGGCGTGCCGCGCAGGTAGATGCCGCTATCGCCTGTGGGTTGGATTTTCCAATCGACCCACATTTCCATGTCCTGGTAATCCTTGGCCGTGCAGAGGCTCTGGCCGCGGCCGTCGTAGGTCAGGATGTGATCGACGACCGTCCAATGATCGCGCATCTGCTTGTCGGCCTTTTTTTGGGCGGCCGCCAATTCCTGGGGCGTCATGGCGGCGCGGCCCGGCGGGCCTTTGTCGGGCGAGACGAGCCCTTTCCAATGGGTCAGGTCCTGGCCGTTGAACAGGGCGATGAACCCGGCCGGAGGCTCGTTCAACGGATGCTCACCCCAACCCGCGTCGTCAGGAGCTCCGCTCGACGCCCCGGCGCTGGCAACCATCACCAGCGGTCCCATCAGAAGCCATGCCGTCCAAATTGTGAATCGCATTGTTTTTCTCCACCAGTTTAAAACGTAATCGATCGAGCTAAATTCGAATTCGGATTGACGGCGGCTATTTCATCTGAACAACGACTTCCACCGGATCGACGAAATCGTTGTCGAGCATCGCGATTTGCTTGCCGGTCATCTCGCCACGCTGGACCCACACGCGGTAATGCACCGTCAGCGGATGCTCCTTGGTCAAGTCCCAGGAAAAATACGAACCGAACCGACCATAATCGCGTTCGCTGAAACGCGCTTCTTTGGGATTGTCGGGCCGATCGAGCAGCGCGGCCGTGTAGCGCTGCGTGCCCAGGACGAAGCTCATTCCTTTCCAAGGAAGATTGATTGTCCGCGGATCGTGCGTCTTTTCCTTGGGATCCCAATTGATGGTTTCGCCCGGCTTGCCGTTGCCGCTGGGCCGGATGTAAACCGTTTCCAAATGCGTTTTGGCAGCCACTTCCTGCGCCGCGCGGAATTGGAAACCGGCATGTTGCGGATCGCCGTCGAGATGGACCGGACCATCGGCGGTGCGCAAGGTGGAAACGAAATCGATCAGCGTCCCGCCCGGCACATGATAGGCGGTCATCTCGCGCTCTTCGTGGGCGAAAACGCCGGTCTTTTCCGCATGCCAATCGATCTTGAGCAGATGCCGGCCGAGCACCGGTCCGGCTTCGTGCGAAATCACGCCCTCGTGCGATTGGAAGGCATCGGGGCATTCCCAAATGTTGCAATGGTCTTTGCCATTGTTGTACGTGATTCGCTGAAAGCCGTAAAACAGCCCCCGGTGATGGGTATACAGCCCGCCGGGCCCTTTCGTGATGAGCTGGTCTCCCTCGGGATCGTAAACATGATGATACACCTTGAACGTTTTCTCGCGCATTCCTGGCTCGATTCATCGATCGGCTGGTCCATGTATTTCATCACGGGCTTGCCGTCGTAAGTGAGCAGAATGTAATCCTTGGGGACATCCAGCCAGTGAAAGCCTTCCTTTTCAGGCTGCGCGGGCGGCATAACAGGAGGATGCCAGAGAACAACCGTCCCCTGAAATTCATCGGTTCCGTCGGCGGCCAGATGCGGTAGCACGAAGTGGAGCTCTTGGGCGATGGTTCCTGCCGGCGGTTCGGCGAATTTCGTGGCCAAGCCGGGCGGCGTAAGTTGTCCAGGAAATTCGTTCCCCGCGGAATCTTTGAGCGAAACGATCGTCGCCCGGCCGTTCCATTCGCTCGGGGTGTCGATCGCCACGCACACGGGCGTATCAAGCCGGGCATGGGTTCCTGCGCGGACGGTCAACTTGAACTTCACCGAGTCTCCGGCACTTGCCGTAGCCGGAATCATCCAAGCAAATGCGATCAACGCGGCGAATCGAAAACAACGGGCGCGGCTTGTCATGCGGAAACCAAAGAGAGAGCGGGTGGGGCGAGATTCGTTGCGGCGCGAACCTGAGTCGCGAGGGTGCAGCAACGCCCAGAATACAAGCCGGCGCGAGCGATCTCAACTATTTCGCGATAATTTCCCGCATGCGCATTCCGCACCGAAGGCGCCTGTCCTGCATTCACCTTCGGTGCGATCAAAGCCCGGTTCAACCTTGGGGTTCGTGGGTATGGCGCATAAATCGGCATTCCAAGTTGCCTGGAACTGCCGTCCAAACTCGCGCGATAAATTACAAACTGCGGAATGCAGCCGGCGCCGACGCGGTTCGTATTGCCTTTGTTTCCCGCGCGGTTTACTTTGATAGATAAGCATCCCGGCCATCGAAAACGGTCTCTTTTCGCTGAATCAATTGCTGGAAACCTGCCATGAAAGCGTACATACTGTTGATCGCCACGGTTTCGATCATTTCGTATGCTTCGCCCGGCTGGGCCTATCAAGCTCGTGATCCGTTCCACGATACCCAGGGTCCGGGGTTTGGAACTGGCAGGAATTGGTCCGGCAACATCGCCGGAGCGAACGTTTGGAGCAAGCGACAATCCTTTGCAACCGGCTGCCAGTGGCGTGCAGCCGGGCAGCGCCGAGGAAGACAATCTCCGGCGCCGCGAGCTCGCCGAACAGCAGCGTCGCCAACGGGACGTCGGCCCGTTCGATGATACGCTTTCGGGCCCAGGCACGCGCAGCCAACAACCGGCGGACAATCCGCTCGATTCGCGGTTCGATCAAACCCAGCTGCGCGATCGATACGATCGCGACGTAACTCACCCACTATCGACGCCGCAGCCATCGCTGCCCGACAGCGGCCCGGCAAGCGATCGATCGGCCGCGAATTCTCCGGCTAAATGGTTGTTTCACGGCGAGCTTTCGAATTTCATCCTATATGACACCTACGGCACTGGGGCGTTCTGGTTTCGCGACGCCAAGAACACGCCGCGGCTGTTCGTGGTGTTTCTGAGCCTGGACACCAGCCATGCGAAATCCGATGGGTTCTTGCGCTACACAGCGACCCGCGCCGAAGGGGGCGTCTCGCGCTGGGCGTTTTACACCGGCGCCCCAGAGCACGGGGCAAACGGCGATGCCGCGCCCGCCGCAAGTCCGGTGGCCGCCACAACTCCTGCTGCCGCCAGAGCCCGTGGAGCCATCTACTTGTGGCTGGCTGATCCCAATAAGAAGAAAGAGTGGCATCTCTACGAAGAAGCGACTCGCGAGCGCGGGCAATAGCTTCGGGTTGAAAGTGGAATTTGCTCGTGCGCCACTCGTCAAGAAATCTCAGCGGTTAGAAATGGGAGGGCGAGGCTCCTGCCGTGCCGTTCTCATCCAGCCGACGTTCCAGCTCGGCAGGAGCCCCGCCCTCCCCGTGCGTCGAGCCGCGTCTTTCTGGACGGCTTTTGCCGGTGCTCATTTCCCCAGCAAGCTGCGGACGCCCAATTGCAGAATGATCCGCAGCGCCGCCGTGGCTTCTTGCGAGTTGATCTTCGAGATTCCCTTTTCGCGGTCGACGAAAACGATCGGCGTCTCGCCGAATCGGGCCCCGGCCCGCCGCAGAAGCCACAGGATTTCTTCCTGAAACGAATATCCGCGCGAGCGAATCTGGTCGAAGTTCACCTTCGCCAGCGTGGCCGTCCGGTAGCAGCGGTAGCCGCCGCTGCAATCTTTGGGCGACAGCCACAGCAGCCACCGCGCATAGAGGTTCACTCCGCGGCTCATCAACCTGCGCTTCAAAGGCCAATTCTGCACGCCGCCGCCGGGAACGTACCGTGAGCCAATCATCACGTCGACCGGCTTTTGGCCGGGTGGGCCCATGCCGGCGATTAAGGCCGGCAGGTAGCGCGGATGATGGCTAAAATCGGCATCGACGTTGACCACAAAGCGATAACTCTGCGCGATGCCGTATTTCAGGCCCGCGACCAACGCCGAGCCGAGGCCCAGCTTGCCCTCGCGATGCAGGCAATGCACGCGCGGGTCGAGGGCCGCTTGTCGGTCGCACCAGGCGCCGGTGCCATCGGGCGAATTGTCATCGACCACGAGCACGTCGACGTCGGGCGCCGTGCGAAAGATCTCCTCGACCAGCCGGGGGAGATTTTCCATCTCGTTGTAGGTGGCCACCATGACCAGCGTTCGATCCGTGGGCGATGTCGCCATGCTGCATCCTGAATTCGCAAGCGGCAAAGAATTTCGTTCTGCACGAATTCTAGCCATTCAGGCCGCCGGGACGAACCTCAGTTCGATCGCCAAGACGTCCGGAATCGGCGCTGCGCAAGCGGCGAGAAGGGGCTGGCATTGCGACGCGATCGGAACTCCGAAGCTAACCCCGGCGCAGCTGGGCGAATAGCTGGCTGAATTCCCGGCGACGCACCTTCGGAACCGGTGCGGCTTGCGGCCGCGCTGGCGGCGGCGGATCGTCCTCGACGATAATCAGATCGAAATCTTCATCGTCGGCGTTTGCCGGCATAGGCTGAACGGCTGGATTTCCCACTGTGTTCGCGGCCGATTCCGCCGCCGTGCGCGGCGTGTTTTCCGTCGACGAAGAGCCCTTGACGCCACCCTGTTCGCGCAGGGCCGGCAGCGGAATGATCGGCCGCTCGGGCCTTCCGTCCGCGCTGTGCGAGGCCGGCTCAGGCAACACCGGATCGTCGGCCGGATTGAGGATCGCCGCATGCTGCGCGTCCGCCCACCGAAGCGTGGGGGCGTCGCCCCATAATTCGGGCGATTCCGCGGCGTCGGCGTCGACCGCATCCGGCTGATTCGGCGCCGCAAGGGGCGGCTCGGCATTCGGCCGCTTCGGAACCGGCTGAGCCTGAGCGACAGGGGGATTCGATGTCGGCTTCGCCGTAGCTTCGACCCAGCTCGGCTCGACGATCGCTTCATCTGCTAAGGCATCCGCCGGAATGCTTGCACTCGCACTCTGCGCCCCGTCGGCTTTGGTTCCTCGGGTCGTGAATAGCGTGACAGCAAGGCCGACAATTCGCCGCTTTCCGCATTGTGGACAGTCTGAGCGCGAGATAGAAAGTTCGATTCCATCGAGGCGAAGCGGTCCACGACCGGTTCCTCATCATAGAACGCCTCTCCGAACGGGTTCTCCGCCGACGCAAACACCAGTTCGACTTCCGGTTCGAACGTGTGGACGGCGTGGATGTGGCTATCGATCGATTCCAATTGCGCTCCGATCCGCTCGATCCGCTCGGCCGGTTCGCCGTCGAACATCAGGGTTTCGTCGTCTTCCGGAACTGTCCGCAGATGGGGAAGTTTGGCCGTTGTCCGTGGCATCACGGCGGGCGGCGTTTCTTCCAGGCTGCCGAACTCGATGATGTCGGCGGCGGGAGCCGCCGCGCCGGGTGCGGAATTCCAGGGTGTCGGCAACTGTTGGAGATCGGACCAGGCTTCCTCGATCGCGGCGGGACCAAGCTGCGACACGCCCGCCGCGCAGGCTAACAACAGAGCATGGTCGCACAATTGATTGACGAGCCGCGGGATGCCGTCGGATGCGCGATGCACGGCGGTGAGCGCCTCGGGAGTGAAGATCCGCTCCGTGCTGCCGCCGGCGCACTGGATCGCATAGCGGACATAGGCCAACGTCTCGTCGTAATTGAACGCCTGGAGATAGGAGCGGGCGGAGATCCGTTGATTGAAGCTGTCGAGTTTCGGGCTGGCTAGCCGTTCTTCCAAGGCCGGTCCGCCGGCCAGAATCAGTCGCACGCGACTGTGGCCGTTGTGGACCAGGTTCGTGATCAGCCGGACTTCTTCGAGCAATCGCAGCGGAAGAGTGTGGGCCTCGTCGACGACGAGCAGCATGGCGCTCCTGTGCGGCTCGCCACTGGCCAAATGGTTGACGAGCGACAGCCGCAATTCGCCATCTTCGAGTCCGCGGTAAGGGAGGCCCAGTTCGAAGAGGATCGTTTGCAGCATCACCCGCCCAGTGCATTGGCGGCCGCAAGTCAGCAAAGCCACGACCAGCCGCGCGCGAAATTGTTCGGCTAAAACCTGGCAAACGAGCGTTTTGCCCGTGCCGGCTGGGCCGATGACCAGCCCGATTCCCTCTTCGCGCTCCACGCAGCGCGCAGAGACTGGCGGGCGTTCTCGATGGCGGAGGCTTGAAAATAGCGCTTGGCATTCGGAGCGGCGGCAAACGGGCGGTCGTTCAAGCCAAAGAACGTCTCGTACATAGCTGGGTGTTCCTCGAAGTAGGCTTGAGGCTACAGACTTGAGTTACGAAGCCGTAGGTCGGGCATCGCCCACCGGGGCCGCAGTTGCCGCCGGGATTCGTCCTTGTTGGCGACTGGTGGGCAGTGCCCACCCTACTTCGTGCCTAAAGCCTCATGCCATTAGGTCGGCGCACCGTGGCGGTCGACTCCATTTAGCTTCTGAGTAAAGTCGGCAAGGTCCAGCTTGGCGAAATGGTTCGTTCGAGTTCGCGCGGCGACCGAAAGTCGCCATCCTTTCCATTTCGACCGCGCAGTCGCAATGCGAATTTCGTTGTCATCACGCCGAAATATTGCGTCGCGCATCAAGAGTGACGTGGCATCGATTTTCCGCCGGACCAAATGTCGGCGTCATCGACTAACATCGGCCGGATTTTTCAGCGACTTAACCACGATCGTCTATAATCAAGTTGCCATCGCTTGGGCGCTGCCCATCGAACTCCGGGGGTGCAATCGGCCATGACTGCCAATACAAATGATGGGCGATGCCCAAAATACAATTTCTGAAGGCGTTTCGATGTTTCGGATCAAGATTTGTGGCGTGACGACCGCGGCGGATGCGGAGCTCGCCGTCGCCGCTGGGGCGGACGCCATCGGCTTGAATTTCTTTGCCGGGAGCCCGCGCTACTTGCCGCCCGATCGAGCGGTCGTGGTCGGGCGCGCTATTCCGCGCGGCCAAGCGTCGCGCGTGGGAGTCTTCGTCAATGCCGCGACCGGAGACGTCTGTGCGGCGTTCGATGCGTTGTCGCTTGATCTGATCCAGTTGGCGGGTGATGAAACGCCAGAGTATCTCGCCACCCTCGGCGGCCGGCCGGTGATGAAAGCGATGCGTGTCCGAGCGACACCTGGGGCGCTGGCGCACGTGCTACGCTTTATCGAGCCTCGCCGAACAATTGAATTGCCCTCCGGCGATGTTGCTTCTCGACGCTCACGAGCCGGGCCAGTTCGGTGGCACCGGCAAATCGCTGGATTGGCCTGCCTTGGCGGAACTGCTGGCCGCCGAGCGCCAGCGGTCGCATGTGAGCCTCCCGCCGATCGTTCTGGCCGGCGGCCTGACGCCCGAGAACGTCGGTCGGGCGATTGCCAGCGTCGCGCCGACAGCCGTCGACGTTGCTAGCGGCGTCGAGACCGCTCCGGCGCAAAGACGCGACGCTTGTTCGACAATTCGTTGCCGAGTCCGTGGCGGCATTCGAGCGGCTGCGGCCGAAATGATCGAAATTGCAACGGTGCCAGCCGCTGTGCGACGGCCCCTAGCCGAACGCCCCAGGCTCTTGATACGATTAAACCCGAATCGCAGAAATACCTTTGTAGAAGTTTGGAGGAACTGCCGTGGCCCACGTCGAGACCAAGCTCCCGTATAAAGTCGCCGACATGTCGCTGGCGGACTGGGGCCGCAAGGAAATCATGCTGGCCGAGAACGAGATGCCCGGCCTGATGGCCCTGCGCAAGAAGCATGGCAAGACGAAGCCGCTGGCCGGGGCCCGAATCGCCGGCTGCCTGCACATGACGATCCAAACCGCCGTGCTGATCGAAACGCTTGTCGAGCTCGGTGCCCAGGTCACGTGGAGCAGTTGCAATATCTTCTCGACTCAGGACCATGCCGCCGCGGCCATCGCCGAAGCAGGCGTGCCGGTATACGCCTGGAAGGGACAGACCACCGAAGAGTTCGATTGGTGCATCGAGCAGACGCTGACGTTCCCCGACGGCCAGCCGCTGAACATGATCCTCGACGACGGCGGCGATCTGACGGCGATGGTCCACAACAAATATCCCGAGATGCTAGGCGGCATCCGCGGCCTGTCGGAAGAGACCACCACCGGCGTCCATCGGCTGTATCAGATGCATGCCCGGGGCGAGTTGAAGGTCCCGGCGATCAACGTCAACGACTCGGTGACCAAGAGCAAGTTCGACAATCTCTACGGCTGCCGCGAATCGCTGGCCGACGGCATCAAGCGGGCGACCGACATCATGGTCGCCGGCAAGGTCGTCGTCGTGGCCGGCTATGGCGACGTCGGCAAGGGCTGCGCCCATGCGCATGCGAGTCGCTCGGCGCCCGCGTGATCATCACCGAGATCGACCCGATCATCGCCCTGCAAGCGGCGATGGAAGGCTACGAAGTCACGACGATGGAAGATGCCGCGCCGCGCGGGAACATCTTCGTCACCGCCACCGGCTGCCGCGACATCATCCGCGGCGAGCATATGTCGGTGATGCCCAACGACGCGATCGTTTGCAACATCGGCCACTTCGATCTGGAGATCGACATGGCCTGGCTCAACGGCCAGAAGAAGGTCAAACGAATCGAGATCAAGCCGCAGGTCGATCGCTACACCTTTGCCGACGGCCATTCGATTTTGCTGCTGGCCGAAGGGCGGCTGGTGAACCTCGGCTGCGCGACGGGCCATCCGTCGTTCGTCATGTCGACCAGCTTCACCAACCAGGTGCTCGCCCAGATCGCGCTCTGGACCGAGACGGACAAATTCCCGATCGGCGTCCACGTGCTTGCCCAAGCGGATGGACGAGGAAGTCGCCCGGCTGCACTTGGACAAGCTGGGCGTGAAGCTCACGAAGTTATCGCAGGAGCAGGCCGACTACATCGGCGTTCCGGTCGAAGGCCCGTACAAGCCGGACTACTACCGCTACTAAGCTGCCGGTCGAACCGACGCGCACGCCCGTTCAATGCGAGCTTCGACCACGGCATTCTAGCACGAAGCTCGCTTGATCGCGTTTATCGGTCCAATCCTCCTACGCTACGACTCCCTCACGACCTCGCTCCGATCCATGCCCGAGATCCAAGCCTTCCGCGGACTGCGTTACGATTCGAAGCATGTCGGGTCGCTGGCGACGTCGATCGCTCCGCCCTACGACGTCATCGGGCCGGAGTCTGCAGAGCCAGCTCTACAAGGCGCATCCGTGCAACGTCATCCGGCTGATCCTCAATCGCGACGAGCCGGGCGACAACGACACGAACAACCGCTACACGCGTGCCGCCAAGTTTCTGAAGAACTGGCGAGCCGAAGGGGTGCTGGTCGCCGAGTCGCAGCCGGCGATCTACGTCTATCACCAGCAATTCGAATATCAGGGGCAGCCGTTCACTCGCCGCGGCTTCATGGCCCGCTGCCGGCTGGAGCGCTTCGGCGAGGGGAGAATCTATCCGCACGAAGAGACGCTCTCCGGGCCCGAAGGCCGACCGGCTGCTGCTGACCCGGGCCTGCAAGGCGAACCTGAGCCAGATTTTTGGCCTCTATCCCGACCCGGAAAGCGATGCTCAGAGCTCTGCTGGAAACGGCCATCGCCAGCTCAGCGCCGCTGGAGGCGACCGACCACCTGGGCGTCGTCCATCGGATGTGGCCGGTGACCGACGCCAGTGTGGTAAGTCGCGGTCGACGGCTCGGTTGGCTCCCCAGCCGGTGTTCATTGCCGACGGCCATCACCGCTACGAGACCGCCTGCAACTACCGCGACGAGCTGGCCGCCGCGGCCGGCGGTTCACTGCCGCCGAACCATCCGGCCAACTTCGTGCTGATGATGTTCATCGGCATGAGCGATCCCGGCCTGATCGTGATGCCCACCCACCGCTTGTTCCGCGGCTTGCCGGAGATGACGTCCGACGAATTGATCGAAAAGCTGGGCACGAATTTCACGACCCGCGTGGCCGGCGAAGGGACCGACCTGGCTCCGACCATCTGGGAGGAGATCGAAACCGACGGCGACCAGGGGACGCTCGGGCTATACGCCAAGGCCGACGATCGCTGGGTCATCGCCCGGCTGACCGACATCGGCCGCGCCCGGATGGCCGAAGTCGCCGCGCGAGCACACGCGCGGACTGGCAAGGCTTGGGCGTCGCGATCCTGCACCGGCTGCTGATCGACACGCTGCTGGAAGCCAAAGACCTGCCCAAGCCGCGCTACGTGCACCTGGTGGACGAAGTGGTCGACGGGATCGAGTCCGACGAATTCCCACTCGCGGCCCTGGTGATGCCCGCCACGGTCGACCACATTCGCCGCATCAGCGAGCACGGCGAGCGAATGCCCGCCAAGAGCACCTACTTCTATCCCAAGCTGCTCAGCGGGTTGGTCATCAACCCGCTGGAATAACCGCCATTTAGCCGCCGGGCTCGCCCGGCGCTTGTTTCCCGTGCGGCGCCAAATCGCACTCGCCGTTTCACGTGGAACGGGATTAAGCTCGCCTTGCCGCTTTCGCAAGTTGCGTGTTCCACGTGAAACAGGCAAGCCGCGCTCTGTTTGCGGTTCCACGTGAAACAATGTCGGGCCACGGCGTTGACGTTGAAAACGCAAAACCGGCTCGCTGTTCGAACGCTTGTTTGGTTTCAATTCGGACTTCCAACTGCCATTTCCTCGCGCGACGGATCGCAGGTACAATCCGCCCGCTTTCGGCGCACCCATCAAAACTTGATTCCCCCTACTTCCCCTGGCACATCCGTGTCCCGCATTCTATGCGTCGCCAATCAGAAAGGCGGGGTGGGCAAGACCACCACGGCCGTGAACCTGGCGGTGGCCTGGCCAAGGCCGGGGGCCGGACGCTCTTGGTCGATCTCGACCCCCAGTGCAACGCCACGACCGGGCTCGGTTCGCGCCCGACGGATCGCCATCCGCTTGTGTCCCGGTTGCCGCTGAAAGAATCGCTCGTCGAGACAGACACGCCGGGGCTGGAGCTGTTGCCGGGCAGCCGCAGCTTCAAGGATGTCGAAGCCTTGGCCACCGCGGCGCGCGACGAAGCGGCCACGCTGCGCCAGCATCTGGCCAGCGGGATGAGCGCCTACGATTTCGTGCTGATCGATTGCCCGCCGTCGCTGGGCGAATTGACGCGCACGGCGCTGGCCACCTCGACCGAGGTGCTGATGCCGATCCAATGCGAATACTATGCGATGGAAGGGCTGGCCCAGATGATCGAGGTGATTCGCCAGGTGATGGACAAGCAAGCCGGCCGGCTGCAATTCGGCGGCATCGTGCTGACGATGTATGACCACACGCTGGAGCTGACCCGGGAGGTGGAAGCGGAGGTGCGCGAGTTTTTCGGCGAGATCGTCTACTGGACGGTGATTCCGCGCGACGTGACCGTGTCCGAGGCGCCCAGCCACGGCCGGAGTCGTTTTGGACTATGCTCCGCGAAGCCGCGGCGCCATGGCTTACGTGGAGCTTTGCATGGAGGTGCTGGAACGTGAGTAAAGAACGACGCCTTGGCCGTGGCTTGGAAGCCTTGTTGGGCCGCTCGTATGCTGAAAACGCGCGACCCGAACTGACGCTGCACGCGCCCGACGCGGTTGGCGACGACGCACCGGCAACTGGGCAGGGTGGCAACCCTTCGCCGAATTCCGAGCCTGGTGCTAGCGATGCCAGCAGCGCGCAATCGCTCGATGTTCGACAGATTCAAACGAATCCGTTCCAGCCGCGGCAAGATTTCGACCAGCAGGAGCTAGCAGCGCTAGCAAGCAGTCTCACCGAGCATGGGCTGTTGCAGCCTCTGTTGGTCCGCCGCGCCGCCGCGGGCTATCAACTCATCGCCGGCGAGCGGCGCTTGCGGGCGGCGATCCATGCCGGCTGGACCCACGTGCCGGTCTTGATTCGCGATGCCAACGACCGCCAGATGGCCGAATTGGCGATCGTGGAAAACTTGCAACGCAAGGATTTGAACGCGTTGGAAAAGGCGGCTTCGTTCGAGCAATATCTGGAACGATACCAATGCACGCAAGAAGATCTCGCCGGCCGGCTGAACATCGACCGCTCGACGATCGCAAATCTGATCCGCCTGCTGGAGCTTCCCGCGATGGTGCAAGACGCTGTTCGCTTGGGCCAGATCTCGCAAGGTCATGCTCGCGCGCTATTACCCTTGGGGGATGAACGCGAACAAATATCCTTCTCCTTGCGAATCCAAGCCGAAGGGCTGAGCGTTCGAGCCACAGAACAAATCGTGCAAGACGTGATCCACGAGGCCGATGCCGGCCCGCTGGACGCTGCTGAAAATTCTTCGGACACATCGATAAAAGCGACTGGCGGCAAGTCGCGCAATCGGAATCAAAACCTCGCGGCGCTGGAGCAGGAATTTGCGCCGCCCTGGGGACGAAAGTTGGCATCCGCCAATCGGCCAAGGGCCGCGGCAAGATCGTGATCCAATTCGCATCGCGCGAAGAATTCGAGCGACTGCGAAACCATATGACTGGCCATGGCGGAGCGGCCTCGCGCGGGATAACGATCACCCATGCAATCACGTTAGCCGCGACGCGCCAGCGGAGCGCGTTCCGGGGGATTGTATACATAAGTATACCATTCGCCGCTTGCCGCGCGCGGCCGTGGCCGATAGGATGTGAAGCACCGCGTCGATCGCATCGCGATCGACCATCGGGGCGTAGCGCAGTCTGGCTAGCGCACCTGCTTTGGGAGCAGGGGGTCGGAGGTTCGAATCCTCTCGCCCCGATTCGCCGAAGGCGAATAGAGAGGAGAGAAGAGAAAGTAGTGAGTGGAACGAACTGCTTTCTCGTCTCTCCTCGGTCTACTTTCTACTCTCTGTCGCAGTCCCAGATACTGTCCGGAGTTGCAAGAGCAACTCGCTCTTCAACTTACCGCTTTCTTCACGAGCGCGGCGATCGTGGCTTCTTCGGCCGCGGTCAACTTCTTTAGCGCGAAGGCGGTTGGCCACATGGCGCCTTCGTCGAGGTTCGCTTTGTGCATGAAGCCCAGTGTCGCGTACCTCGTCTTGAATTTCTGCGCGCTTTGGAAAAAGCAGACGATTTTGCCGCCCTCGGAATAGGCGGGCATCCCGTACCAAAGACGCGGCGTGAGGTCTGGCGCGCTGGCTTTGATGATCGCATGGATTCGCTCGCCCAACACGCGATCCGATTCCGGCATCTTGGAGATCTGTGCGAGGACGGCGCTTTCCCCGTCCGCCTTGTCCGGGCGCCGGTCGCGCCGCGCAACCGTTTTCTTCGCGGCCGGCTTCGTGGTGCTCTTGGCGCCGCGGACACGTTTGGCCATTTTTGTTCGCCTTATCGGTCTACTCTTTAGGCCAGGCCCTCCTGACGCTTCTCCAATTTTTTTTCTCCGACAAATCAATTGAAGGCCGAGCACGATTCTGCCCCTTCGCATGGCTGAAAGCAAGGCGATGCCTCGTCCTATGGTGGTGTCAGTCCATGGGTAGTGGTATTGAAACGCTCCAATTAGTACGTTCAACAAACAGCCGGACGGGCGGATTCGCTTGTCGTGATCGACATGACGAGCGGACGGCAGACCTTTCAATCAATGCACCCTCGAGGACTAAACATGGGCGACGAGGAAGCGGAAATACTTGAATGGGCGAAACAATCGGCAGCGGCGATCGACGCCGCCGTCGAGGAGGCCAACACGATTCTCAAGGCAGGAGATAAGATCCAGATGTTTTGGGGGCGCGAAAATGTCCCTGGCTATGAACGCGGATCCGACTGTCCCGACGATTTTCCCGGGCAAGTCGGACTGCTCACCTATCGCGACGATAACATCGCCTGCATTATCTGGCCGCGCGAGCATTCCAGCCTGCACACGCATTGCCATCGCGTTCGGTTTGTCATGGATCTGCGAAAGCCCAGGATCCTTTCAACCGAGCCGTCGGAGTTGCTGTCGATCTTCGAAAGCTGTCCGTGCGTGGGACTTGTGACCGAACCGGCGCTCGAGGGACCCATTCCTGGCGCCGTCGGTGTTAGCGGCGTGGCGACCGAAGTTCCAGTCGACGGAATGAGCGGCGGCGGATTGCTCGACACGCTGTTTGTCCTGCGCCGCGGATATATGACGGTCGGGCAGACGCTCCGAGGTCAAATGGCCGTCGCCGACTTCATGCCCGAAGACGCCGGATGAGTTGTAACGGAGGCGGGGCACACAAAGGGGCCGCGAGTCTTACATTGCACGGCACGATACCGTATTGCCGCTTGTTTCCTCGTACACGGCAACAAATCCTCGCGACCCATTTTTGCTCGAATCGTGAGCTAAACTTCAGCAGTTTCTAGCCAGGCTTTTCCCTGGCTGGGGACCGTTGCGCCCACCCGAGTCGATTTCCCACCTGACTTCGACACTCCAAGGACGTTTGCCGACCATGAAGGAAGCCGTTCGTTTCGAGAATGTCTCCAAGCGCTATTCCGCCGGGCTGTTGCGCTGGGCGTCGTGGCATTGGACGGAGTTAGTTTTAGCGTCGCCGCGGGCGAAGTGTTCGGCATGGTCGGGCCGAATCGCGCCGGCAAGACGACGCTGGTGAAAATTCTGCTGTCGATCTGCCACCCCACCGGCGGCCGAATCACCCGGCTCGGCCGGCATGCGAGAGATCGAAGCACGCTGGCCCGCGTCGGCTACGTGCATGAAAGCCAGGCCTTTCCACGCTATCTCACGGCGCGCACGCTGTTGCAATTTTATGGCGCGCTCGCCTGGCAAGAATCGCGTGACGTGCAGCGCAGGACGGACATGCTCTTGGAACGATTCGGCCTGGCCGATCGCAGCCAGGAGCCGATCGGCCGTTTCAGCAAGGGCATGCTCCAAAGGCTGGCGCTGGCCCAATCGCTCATCAACGATCCCGAACTGCTGGTCCTTGATGAGCCGTCGGAAGGCATGGACCTTTCGGCCCGGCGCGTGCTGGACGAAGTCATTTGCGAGCGACGCAAACAAGGACGAACCGCCATCCTGGTTTCGCACCGCCTGGGCGACGTCCAACGGCTGTGCGATCGGGTTGCGGTGCTTCGCGAAGGACGAATGGCGTTTCTCGGCAGCGTCGACGCATTGATCGACTCGGCGGAGCGAGCCCCCGCATCAATGGCGCCAATCGCAACGACGAACACCAGCGACGCTTTGCGCTCGAGCGACGCTGGTCGGCTGTTCGAAGAGGCGCTCGAACCCCTTTACAGCGGAGCCGGTCGATGAAGATTTCGCAAGCTGCACGAACCCTGGGCTGGCTCGTCCGCGATACGTTTCGTCAGTCGCTGGCCTCGGGAATTTTTTGGATACTGCTCGCTGTTAGCTTATTGGCGATTGGCGTGTGCGCAAGCGCCGGCGTGAGCGGCCCGGCGCGGCTGGCGCCCCCGGGCGAAAATGGCGACTTCCTGCCCCGTGGCGACAAAGACGCCAAAAACCCCGCGAAGATGAAGCAATCGGGCGTGATCGCGGTTGACGGCGATCTCACGTTGGGCTTCGGCGCCGTACGAATTCCCCTGGCGCGCGACGCTCACAATGCGGTGCATTTCCTGCAATTGCTATTGGCCGGCGGCGTGGCCGACACGCTGGGACTGCTGCTCACGCTAATTTGGACCGCCGGCTTCTTGCCGGGCTTTCTCGACGCTCGCTCGGTCAGCGTGCTGTTGGCGAAGCCCGCGCCGCGCTGGGCGCTGTTGGCGGGAAAATATCTGGGCGTGCTCGCGTTCGTCTTGTTTCACTCGGTGTTGTTCGTCGGCGGCACCTGGATTGCGCTCGGCTGCCGCACCGGGATTTGGGACACGAGTTATCTGTATTGCATCCCGCTGCTGTTGTTGCACTTCGCCGTGTTCTTCAGCGTCTCGCTGCTGCTGGCTGTGCTCACGCGGAGCACGGTCGTTTGCGTGTTCGGCTCGATCGTGTTCTGGTTCATGACCTGGGGCTTGAACTACGGCCGGCACGCCGTGGCCACGAGCAGCCGCTTGATGCCGGAGGGGCATTTCTCGTCGGCCCTCACATGGCTGCTCGATGCCGGTTATTGGATCATGCCGAAGCCGGCCGATTTCAGCGTGCTGCTGTTCAACGCGCTGGATGCGAAAGATTATTTCGGCCCGATCTTCGACCTCAAGACGCTCCAGGCCCACGGCTTTTCGATCTGGCTGTCCGTGCTCACGTCGCTGGCCTTCACCGGCTACGTGCTGTTCGCCTCCGGCCGGCGGTTCGCGGCAGCGGACTATTGAGCTGCTGTAGGGTGGGCATTGCCCACCAGAACTCAAGTCGCGCCTGAACTGAAGACGGCGGGCAGTGCCCAACCCTACGGTTCACTCGCGCACGAAACGGTGGAAGCGCTGCATGAGATCGCGGGTGATCGGCCCTGGCGTTGCCCTCGCCGATCCGCGGCCGTCGAGCTTGACGACCGGAATCACTTCGGCCGCGGTGCCGGTCAGAAAACATTCGTCGGCAATGTAGACGTCGTGCCGGGTGAGCGCGATTTCGCGCACTTCGCGGTCCGACTGCCGGGCCAGCTCGATCACCGCCTCGCGGGTGATGCCTTCCAGAATGCCGGCGTCGTTCGGCGGCGTCAGCAGCACGCCGTCGCGGACCAGGAAGATGTTGTCGCCGGTGCACTCGGCCACTTCGCCCTTGTGGTTGAGCATCAGGGCTTCGATGCAGCCGGCCTTGCAGGCCCTCGATCTTGGCCAGGATGTTGTTCAGATAGTTGAGCGATTTGATCCGCGGGCTGAGCGCGGCGGGGTGGTTGCGGATGCGTGCTGGCCGTGATGATTTCCAGCCCGTTGCGATAATAGCTCCTCGGGATAGAGCGAGATGTGATCGGTGATGATGATCACCTGCGGATTGCTGGTGCGGTTGGGATCGAGGCCCAAGCGTGCCGGCCCCGCGGGTGACGACCAGGCGGATATAGGCGTCGCGCAAGTTGTTGGCGGCCAGCGTGTCGATGGATCGGCGCTGGCCAGCGCTTCGCGCGACAAGGGAATTTCCAGCCAGATCGCCTTGGCCGAATCCCACAGCCGCTGCAGATGCTGCTCGAGGCGAAAGACCTTGCCGGCGTAGCTGCGCAAGCCCTCGAACACGCCGTCGCCATAGAGCAGGCCGTGATCGTAGACGCTGATCTTGGCGTCTTCTTTTTCGTAGAGCTTGCCGTTGATGTAGACTTTTAAGGCCATGCGCATCGCTGCGGCGCGGCAGTTCGGATCGGCTGACTTCGGTGGCCGGCATCCATACGCGCAGTCTATACGTCTTCGACCCGGCCACGGGCCAGCCGCACAATGCGGTCGGCCCCGGCGGCAATGCGCCGAGTCGTGCGTGACCATGACTATAGTGAGATTCTTATCGCGCGTTCAAGGTTCGCAGAATTCGCAGGATTTCTTCGCCGGTGGCCTGGTCCAGGTTGCCGGTCGGCTCGTCGGCGAGCAGGATTTGCGGGCCGGCGACCAGCGCCCGGGCGATGGCCGCGCGCTGCATTTCGCCGCCGGACAGTTCGCGGGGCTTGTGCTTCAGCCGGTGCGACAGCCCGACCATTTCCAGCAGTTCGTCTGGCCCGGTCGATGATGCGCCCTGCGGTGCCGCCGAGTAGCTCCAGACTGCCTGGCCGATCATCAGCGGCGAAAGGACATTTTCCAGCGTCGTCAGTTCGGGCAGCAGGTGATAGAACTGAAAGATCATGCCGAACTGCTTGTTGCGCAGGGCGTCGCGCTGGTGCGCCGGCAGGTTGTCGATCCGCTGGCCGTCGAAGTGGATTTCGCCGGAGGTCGGCGCGTCGAGCGTGCCCAGCAAGTGCAGCAGCGTGCTCTTGCCCGAGCCGCTTTGGCCGATGATCGACGAGAAACTCGCCGTGGCGGACTTCGAGATCGACGCCTCGCAGCACCGGAATCTCGACCTGGGCCCTTGCGATAGATCTTCTTGATTCCCACGGCGCCGAGCTGCGGCTCACGTCGCTGCTCGGGCCGAGCGGATGGACTCGCCAGCGAAATCGTGCGCTGGCGACAGCAAGCACAGTCGTCGAGCGCCGCGCACCGTGGTCGATACCGCGGCGTCGACCGCAAATGGGTCCGCCCGCGGAGCGACGTCGCACCGCTTCCATCGCTGAGCCGGAGCCCAGCGACTCGGCGGGAGCCTCGCCTCCGAGGACTGCCATGCTGAGCCATCTTCAGCTTCACAAATTCACTCATAGCGCAAGGCCTCCACGGGATGCAGCCGGGCCGCGCACAGCGCCGGCAAAATGCTGGCCACCACGGCGATCACAATGCGCCACCGACGATCCAGCCACGGTCGACGGATCGACGATCGTCGGAATCTTGTGGAAGTAGTAAATCGCCGGGTCGAACACCTTTTGGCCGGTGAACCATTCCAGCAGCGTTGCGAATCTGGTTGATGTAGAGGACGAACAACAGCCCGATGCCCATGCCCGCGCCCGAGCCGACCAGCCCCAGCGACAGGCCGTAGCCGAGAAAGATGCCCATGATGCCGCTGCCCGAAGCGCCCAGCGATTTGAGAATGCCGATGTCGCGAGTCTTCTCGACGACGATCATGAAGAAGATCGCCAGAATGCCGAAGCCGGCCACGGCGATGATCATGAACAAGCAGCACGTTGAGGATCGGCGGTTTCCATCTGCACGGCGGCCAAGCAGCGGCCCTTGCTTGTCTCGCCAGGTTGACACGCCGTAAGTCCGGCGGAAACGCCGCTCGCAGCTTGCTGCACACGGCCTCGGCATCGGCGCCCGGCTTGAGCCGGATCTGAATCGACGTCACGTTGCCGATGCCGGTCTGCGGATCGATCATGCCGCGCAGCTGCTTGCAATTTGCCGATCGGCACGAAGACGAACTGCGAGTCGTATTCGCTCATCTTGCTTTCGTAGAAATCGACGACGTGAACGTGTCGCTCGACGGCCTTGGGCGGGATGCCGGCGTTGGGGAACGTGAGCTTCACGTCGTCGCCCGGCAGAAGCAGGAAGCGATCTGTGCCCTCGTTGTCGCGAAAGCTGGCCAGGGCGATGCCCAGCACCACGCCGGTGATTGCTCTTTCGATGGGTCGAAACTGTTGGACCGGCGCCGCTGGGAAAGGGATCTTGTTCTTTCGCGAACGGATCGGTTGGACCAGTCGCGGCGCCGCCTCGGCCACGGTCTGCGTGGCTGGCGCTGCCGACGCCGTTGCCGCATGCGGCGGCCCGCCCAGCGGGACCGCCGCCGGATCGAGCGATTGGCGGGGCACGGTGGTTGGGCCGGTTGGCACTCCGCCCGCAGTGGCCGTCGATGGTGTGCCGTACGGCGTCGCCGTCCGTGCGCTGGCCGGTTCGAAGCCGCATCATTTCATCCCATTGCCGCTCCTGCTCGACGCGCATGCCGCCGCCATTGCCAGCCGGCCAGTTCCATATCGGTTCGCTCGGGCGCTTCGGGACCCGCCTGATGGTCGTGCTTGTCGTAGCCGTCTTCGCGCAGGTCGAAGACTAGGTGCTCGCGATTCTCCGGATGCTGCAAGAACTTGCCGAAGTCGCTGACCTGGCCATGCGTCTCGTTCGTCGATGCCGATGAAGTTGACTCTGCCGGTGTCGTCCATTGGCCGCTGATACTGAAAGCTGAGCATGGCCGGCACGATGACCGTGGGCGTCATGCCGTCGATCGTCGTCGCCGGCGACGCGCGGATCTCGCTGCATGTGCCAATCGGGATCGTGAAAGCCTTCCAGCCTGTGCGCTTCGAAGACGATGTCCGAGAGGATGCCGTGGATGCGGTTCTGCATCTCATGGGTGAAGCCGGCCATCACGCTGTTGACCACGATCATCGTGGCCACGCCCAGCGTCACGCTGATGATCGAGGCCAGGGCGATGTATCGCGTGCGCAGATACCGCCAGCAGAGCAAGAAGTTTGTACATGGGATCCGTCCCTATCGTTTAGCAATCTCGCCAAATTCTGTCTCGCCGCTCACCTTGCGAGTGAGCGGTCGGAGGTGAGCGGTTAGCGTGCCCGAACGGCACTTCGTCACCGTCACCCTGCCCTCTCCCGTCGAGGCAGCGGGCATAGCATCAGTCGCCGTTTCCGGTCTCCGGCCGCAGCAGCGGAAACAAAATCACGTCGCGAATCGTCTGGCTGCCGGTCAGCAGCATCACCAGCCGATCGATGCCCAAGCCCAATCCGCCGGCCGGCGGCATGCCGTGCCGCAACGCCCGGATGAAATCGTGATCCATCTTGGCCATCGAGTCTTCTTCCTTCTGGCCGGCCAGTTGCGTGCGGAACAGTTGCTTCCTGCAAGTCGGGATCGTTCAGCTCGGTGTAGGCGTTGGCGATTTCCATCCCTTGGACGAACAGCTCGAACCGCTCGGCCACCGCCGGATTGTCGCGTCTTGCGCTTCGTCAGCGGGCAGATGCTGGCCGGATAGTCCATCACGAAGATCGGCCCTTCGAGCTGGTCTTCGACCCGCTCCTCGAACACTTCGCTCTTGATCACGTCGGGATGCTTGCCGGCCGTCTCCAAGCCGATCGACTCGGCCAGCTGCTTGCACGCGCCGCCGTATCGCCGGCCGCGACGCCGGTGTGCTCGGCGAACAGTTCGTCGTAGGTCTCGCCGGGCAAACGGCGGCGTGAAGTCGATCGTCCGCTCGCCCCAGTCGAGTTGTCATCCGGCTGCCCGGTAGCGTGGATCGCGTCGACGATCAGCTGTTCGGTCAGGTCCATCATCGAGCGGTAATCGCCATAAGCCTGGTAGGCTTCGAGCATCGTGAACTCGGGATTGTGCCGGGGGCTGATCCCTTCGTTGCGATAAACGCGGCCCAGCTCGTAAACCCGCTCCATGCCGCCGACCAGCAGCCGCTTCAGGTGCAGCTCCAGGGCGATCCGCAAGTAAAGCGGCATGTCGAGCGCATTGTGATGCGTGTTGAACGGCCGGGCCGCCGCGCCGCCGGCGATCGCGTGCAGCGTGGGGCCTTCGATCTCGACAAAGCCTGCCTCGGCCAGCGTGCTGGCGGATCGACTGCACGATTTGCGTGCGACGCGAGAAACCGCTCCAGCACGCCGTCGGTATGGATCAGGTCCAAGTAACGCATCCGCTGCCGCATTCCGGGATCGGTCAGGCCGTGATGCTTTTCCGGCGGCGGATCGAGCGTCTTGGTGAGAAAGTGCAGCTTGTCGACAAAGATCGTCAACTCGCCGGTTTTGGTCCGCTTCAACTCGCCATCGACGCCGATCAGGTCGCCCAGGTCGAAACATTCGGCCACTGCCCAATCTTCTTCGCCGACCTGGTTCCGGCCGATGTAGAGTTGGATCTGGCCGGTCCAATCGCGGATATCGATGAAGATCAGCTTGCCCTTGTTGCGCTGCAGCACGATCCGGCCGGCGGCGCGAACGCGCGGGCCATGCTGCTCCGGCGCCGATCGTTGCCCTGCTCGGGCCGCGGCGATGTCGCCGCTTGGTTCGGCAGCGGGGACAATGGTGATCTCGCTCTCACGGCCACGGATGTTGCCGATCGGCTGATGCTCGTCGAACCGCCCGCCCCATGGATCAACGCCCAATTGCTGGAGCTTCTCTAGCTTGTGGCGGCGCGATTCACTGGGGTTGGTGGAAGACATGCGAACGGGGGAGCGCTGGCGAGGGATTGAACGCGGGAGCCGGCAACGATAAACCGCTGGTCGCCGGCTGGAAAGGGGCACAGTAACCTCAAGAATCGCAACATTTTAGTGAAACGCCCTAGGGGGTCAATGTCACTCCGAGGCGTGAGGCTTGAGGCTTAAGGTACGAACACGGGGAAAGGCAACACCGGTACAAGCTTCCAGCCTAAGCCTTAAGCCCTACGTCTCACGTCCCTGTGACCAACAGGCCGCCATTTGCTACAAATCAGGTAGGAACAGCAGTTGCGGCTTCACCAGGCCCTCTCTAGGGAGTGCGATACGTGTTGGATTCTTCGAGGATGAAACGGCCCGGGTTGTACTGCGTGGAGACTGCGCACCGCCAATTGGGCTCGCGCCGTCCAGTGGTATCGCGAGGCACTCGGTTTACGAGTCATGGTCCGCGTCGTGGAAGACGGCTACGCACTGCTTGAGGCTGGCGACACGCGGCTAGCGTTGCTATCGCGACCGAATGCCGGCCCGCCATCGTCCGCGCTGGAGTCTAGGATTTGAGGTCGAGAATTTGGAAGTCGCGATCGAACGACTTACGCAAGCCGGTTCGAACGTATCCGAGCCGAAGCACGAACCGGAAGGTTTTCGCGAGGTGGTGACACGCGATCCGGACGGCAACAAAGTGCGGTTATTCGTTTGGCCGGTGATTTAAGAGGCTTGGGTCCTGAGGCTTGAGGCTTGAAGTACGAAGAGACGAAGCAACCCGGTCGCCGACGGCGGCCGACTTAAGCCCCAAGTCTCAGGCCAGGAGTGCCATTGATGTCGGGCAATGAGCTTCGTTTTGGCGGCGAAGAAGAATTTGATTTGCCTGCCGAACAACTGTTTGCGCATTTGACCGATTTGGATCGCGTCGCGAAGGCGATTCCGGATCTGGTTTCTTGTCGACTTGTGGACCCCAAGAATCTGGACTGTGTGATTCGACCAGGTTTTTCATTCTTGCGTGGCACGCTCCGGTTGCATGTCACGATCGCGGAGCTTCAGCCGCCAGTGTCAGTCCAGTTTCGGTTCGTCGCCCGTGGAATCGGCGCGGAAATCGGCGTGGAAAGCCAATTGCATTTGTCGCCAGGATCCACCGGCACGAGGCTTAGCTGGTCGGCCGCGGTTGTGGAACTCAAGGGCCTTGTCGCCACGCTTAGCCGCAGCCTGATTGCCGCCGCCGCGGAAAAACAAATCCAAGCCACCTGGCAGCGCATCCGCGAACAAGTGAAGCGTGAGGCTTGAGGCTACAGGCTTGAGAGCCTGTAGCCTGCGGCGACAGCCCGTCTCTTCGTACCTCAAGCCTGTAGCCTGTAGTCTCAAGCCTGTTGACAGCCGTAGCTTCGGCTGGGGACAATCGCGATGGGGTGCGGATTGCGCAAGAATCCAATCGGGCGATCAGCATTCGATGGCAAGGATTTCAAATAGAATCGCGCTGCTGCTTTGGGGCGGCGCTTGGCTGACGACAGCAGCAGGCTGTGGGACGTCGACCTATGGCGAAAAGTTCTCCAAGCGATTGGCTGAGTTGGAGCTTTCCTCGCCGTTCGCGGTGCTTTGGCCGCCGACAACGGATCTGCCGGTCAATTTCCGCATCCCGGTGCTGATGAAGGATGCATATGACCGAAACTCGGCCATGCCCGGCGACAGCAAACACAAAATTCGTCAGGATCTGATCGCGCCGTTGTTCATGATGGATTTTCCCGGTTTGCGCATGATGTACCACGGCGAGCTGGTTGCGCGCAATTTCGACCGGTTGCCGATCTACTGCTATCTGGGCGAAGCAGACACGGCCAGCGTGAAGGGAAAATTCCCCTACGACATCTGGCTCGCCCGAGTCAAAGCGAAGTTCCCAAATACCAAGGGCTGGGAATCGATCGACGTGCCGACCCCGCTCGGGAAAAAGCTAAGCTGGAAACGGTTAGTCGCAAAGGGCAAGCAGGAATTCGAAATCGTTGAAAACAATACCGTGAGGTTGCACACCATCGATGGTATTTTCCAGTTTTGGGTCTACGAGACGCCGCAATGGATTTCGATTCTCGGCTGGCGTGCTCCAACCGATGCGGCGGAGTCGGTCCATCTCGACGATCTGGCGAAGCTGACCGCCGGAACCGCCGTGGTGAATCGGTCGTACGTCGATCCTTTGGCGAAGAAAAAGGACGGCAAGGATAAAGCCGGCGCGATCAAACCGCCTGTTGGCTCTCAACCGGCGAAGTAACGGTGCTTTTGCCGTGAAACGACAGTAAGCACAAGCGGCCGAATCGGCTGATTCTGCGCTTCGACCGGCAATTTTCGCGGCTTACGGCTCGGCGAACGCCAGCGAAGCCAGTACGTCAGCGCTGCCTGCCGGAAGATTCTAAGCCCTGTTCGCGTCGTGCATTAGCATCGCCAGTCCGCGGCGATTTCGATTCGTTTTTCCGCCTTGGCACGGCCCTTGCTTTACGGGACGAGCGTCGGTTTTCCACGCGGGGGGGCATGGACCGGATCGACAGCTACCGGTCATGTCCTACGGGCTTTATATCTCTGCCGAAGGCGCGTACGCGCAAAGTCGCCGGGTCGAGGCGTTGGCCAATAACATGGCGAACGTCGACACGGTCGGCTTCAAGCGCGATCTGGCCGTATTCCAGGCCCGCTACGCGGAAGAGACGCAGCGCGGCCTCGACGTGCCCGGCTCCAAGACAGTCAACGACTTGGGGGGCGGCATTTGGCTGAGCGATTTGAAGACCGACTTCACGCCGGGCTCGTTGAAACATACCGGCATCCCCACCGACATGGCCGTCGGCGGCGAAGGATTCTTCAAAGTTCGCCGGCCTGACGGTGATTTTCTCACCAAGGCCGGCAACTTCATGTTCAACAGCTCCGGCCGGCTGGTGACACAAGACAATTATCCGGTGCTCGACGAAAGCGGTCAGCCGATCGACATCGATCCGGATCAGCGCTGGCAGCTTTCGCCCGACGGCTCGATCAATCAGGACGGCAGTGCCCAGCGGATCGCGCTGGTGAAGCCGCAAGCGCTCGGCGATTTGTCCAAGGTCGGTGAGAACCTGTTCAAAGCCTTGGCCCCGACCCAAACGGTCAGCGACGAAGATCGCCTCGTTCATGGCGGCGAGCTCGAACAGTCCGACGTGAAGCCGGCCAGCGAGATGATCGAACTGATCGAAGCCTCGCGGGCCTTCGAAGCCAACATCAGCATGATCAAGAATCACGACCAGATGCTGGGAACCTTGACCTCGCGCGTCCTAAAAAGTTGAGAACCGATTTTCGGCGTCGTAGCGTACTGATTTATCCCTGCTTTTCATGTTGAGAATGTGTCATGAGCGTGCAAACCCTCTACACGGCCGCCACCGGCATGGAATCGCTCCAACAGAAGTTGGACGTCATTGCCAATAACCTGGCGAACGTCAATACGACCGCTTTCAAGCGCGATCGGGTCAACTTCGAGGACTTGTTCTATCGCCACGAACAGTTGCCCGGCCTACAGGATAGCGCCGGGCAATACACGCCGACCGGAATCCAAACCGGTTTGGGCGTCCGGGTGCAAAGCACGCAAACCGATCAGACGCAAGGAACCTTCACCCAAACGACAGGCCAGTTGGACATGGCCATCCAGGGAGACGGCTATTTCCAGGTGACCGATCCTTCCGGCCAGATCCTCTATACCCGGGCCGGCAACTTCTCGGAAAACTCCAACGGTCAATTGGTCGTCGGCTCTGCACAGGTCGGCCGGCTATTGAATCCCGCGATCACGATTCCGCAGGATGCCACGAGCATCTCGATCAGCCCCCAGGGACAAGTTTCGGTGCTTCAGGCCGGCAATACGCAGATGCAGCAGGTGGGCGTCATCCAGTTGGCTCGGTTCATCAATCCGGATGGGCTCGTGCAATTGGGCGACAACATGTACAGCCCCTCCGACGCTTCGGGCCAGGCCACGCAAGGTGTTCCCGGAACCATCGGCCTGGGGACCATCCAGCAAAGCGAGTTGGAAGCGTCGAACGTTCAGCCGGTGCAGGAACTGATCGACCTCATCACGACGCAACGGGCTTTCGAGTTGAACTCGCAAGTGATTCAAACCGGCGATCAGATCTTGCAGAACATCGCGAATCTGCGGCGCGGGTAGAGAGGGGGTGAGGACTGAGGAATTGAGGACTTGAGGTACGAAGAAGAGCAACCGCGGCAGGCGAAGAATACTAGCCCGAAGCGTTAGCGAGGAAGGCTTGCAGGATCACCGCCACGCGTCCTCGCTAACGCGTCGGGCTCGTGTGGATTGCGGCGAAAAACGACTTTTCAACGAACATCTTCGCGGAAATCAAGAACCACGATGAACCGGATCTCGAATAGCCTTGGCCGTGTCGCGGTCGCCTGCCTGGCCGGCGTATGTTGCTCGATGGCTGCGGCTGCCGAGATTCATTTTCGCCCTGAAGTGCGGACCGAGAAAACGCTGCTGTTGCTCGGCGATGTGGCCGAGATTTTCGCGGCCGATCCCCAAGAAACGCAGAAGCTGGCCGCCTTGGAATTGATGCCAGCTCCGCCGCAAGGGCAGAAGCTGGCGATTCGCATCCGCGACATTCAGGATCTGCTGTCGATCCGCGGCATCAATCTGGCCGATTGCGAGTTCTCCGGCGCCGCCCAGGTGTTGGTCACGACCGTCGGGGCGACCGAAGAAGCTCGCGCGAAAGCAATCGTGCGCCGCCCGGCGAAGTTGTTGATCCAACAGGCCCAGCATGTGGCCGAAGACGCGATTGTCCGCTGCCTGCAAGACAAAGCGCCCGAACGAGGGAGATTGGCAAGTGCGCGTGGAATTGAGCGAACGGCAGATCGCTCCCCTGGCCAATGCCGCCGACACGGTAGTCGCCACAGGCGGAACAGAACCTTGGACCGGCCGGCAGGAATTCGAACTGGCTGCCTCATCGGCGAAAGACTCCACAACGCTGCATGTGGCGGCGATTGTGTCGCTTCCTCCCGCGGTTGTCGTCACGGTCCATCCGTTGGAAAAAGGCTCATTCGTCCGGGCTAACGACGTGCAATTGCAGCGTCTCAAAGCGGGCCAGACCCCGGGAATCGCCTTTCAAACAATCGCCGACGCGGTGGGCAAAGAAGCCATCCGGGGTCTTCCGGCCGGTCAGACGCTCGATGCAAATTTGGTGCGTGCTCCGCTGCTGGTCTGCACCGGCGAAGTCGTCACGGTGTTCGGCCGCAACTCGGGAATCGTGGTCCGCATGCCGGCCCGAGCCCGCGACAACGGCAGTCGGGGCGACCTGGTAACGGTCGAATCGCTGACCGATCGCAAGACTTTTTTGGCTCGGGTGACGGACCTGCACGAAGTTGAAGTGTTTGCCGGCGCATTGACCACAGCGCCCGAGGTCGGATACACGTCGTCGCGACCGGCCGCCGCGGCCGCGCCGTGCGCCGTGCAGTGCGGCAAGTCGCTGCCGCGGCGGAATGAAGCAGATCGTCCCCTCTCCCTCGACGGGAGAGGGTTAGGGTGAGGGTGAAGCAGCGCCGACTGGTCGCTCCATCCTCGACCCCTCTCCCGCAAGGGAAGAGGAGAGATGCAAAACATGCTACCGCGCTTAAGGATCATTCACGATGAAATCAGCCGCGGCAAAAATCCTGGTTTGCGGGGCAATTCTGCTCAAAACCAACATTGTCCGGGCTCAGGATTCGAGCCTGTTTCACCAAGGCGTGCCGGCCAACGACCGCCAAGGCTTGCAGCTTTCCGATTCATCGTGGCTCTATCAACGGGTCGATCCGCCCGCGACGGTGAAGCTGCACGATCTGATCACGATCACGGTCAAAGAAGGTTCCGCTCTGAATAGCCAAGGCCAGGTCGACCGCCGCAAGACCGGCACGTACGACTTCCAATTGAAGAACTGGATCAAGCTCGACGGACTGAGCATCAAAGCCGCGCCGCAAAACGGCGGCCAACCGACCGCCAACGCCACGCTCGACCAGGAATATCAGGCCGACACGCAGTTGCAGACGAAGGACAGCCTGACGTTCAGCATCGCCGCCGAAATTGTCGACATTCGCCCCAATGGTAACCTCGTGCTCGAAGCCCATCGGCACATTCGCATCAACGAAGACGTGTGGGAACAGTCGCTCACCGGCATCATCCGCCGCGAGGACATCCTGCCTAACAACATCGTGCTGAGCCAGAACATCGCGGAACTGACGATCGACAAACGCGAGGTGGGCCACGTTCGCGACGGCTATAAGCGCGGCTGGCTGACAAGATTCTACGATCGCTTCTCGATTTTTTAGTGACTTATTTCAAGGCCGCGCTCCTTTGATCAAACCACCGATTCCACGGATGACACGGATGAATTGTCTCGAACTTCGCCTGATCCGTGTACTCCGTGAAATCCGTGGTTGACCTTCCATTTCACCGAACGGCGATCCGAATGTGCACGATGAAACATCATTTCCGTAAGTTCGCTGCGGCGGCCTTGGCACTGTCGGTGGTATTTGCTTCCGCTCAGGACCTTCACGCCCGCACGCTGCTGAAGAACATTTGCCGGGTCAAAGGCCAGGAAGAGAACACTCTGCAAGGGCTCGGATTGGTCGTGGGTTTGAAAGGCACCGGCGATAGCCCAAATTCGCTCCCCACGATCCGCAGCCTGGCCCGCGCGATCCAACTCATGGGGACGCCGGTCGGTCGCCGTGGCAGCTTGGAATTGAAGGAAGACGTGAAGAATGTCGCGCTGGTGATCGTCACGGCCACGGTGCCTGGCGCCGGCGCCCGGCAAGGCGACCAACTCGATTGCACGGTCAGCTCGATTGGCGGCGCGAAGAGCCTGTCGGGCGGCGAGTTGTTCATTACCGCGATGCAAGGTCCGCAAATCGACAGCCAGCGGGTGTACGCATTTTGCCAAGGACCAATTCACCTGGACGATCTGAAAGCGCCCACCACCGGCAAAGTATTCAAAGGTTGCCGGATGGAAGAGGACTTTTTCAATCCGTTCATCAAGGATGGCAAAATCACGCTGGTCCTGAATAAGAACCACGCCGATTTTCAGGTGGCTCAGGACGTCGCAGAGTTGGTCAACGGCCAATTGGGCTTTCAAACCCGCACCGGCGAATTGGCGCGGGCCATCAATCAGGAGAACATCGAGGTCCTGATCCCGCAGCAATATCGCGACAAGACCGTGTCGTTCATCTCCCAAGTGCTGAGCCTGCCGATGCTCGAGCCGCAGACCGAAGCGCGCGTGGTCATCAACGAACGCGCCGGCAGCATCGTGATCGGCGGCGATGTCGAGATCGGGGCCGTGATTATCACGCACAAAAACATGGTGATCGAAGCGGGAGGAGCCGCGGCCCAAGGCGGTCCGGCGGCCAGCCGATTCGTGCCGATCGACACCTCGCCCACGCCTGCTCCGAAGTTAAAGGCCCTGGTCGAGACGCTGAACACGCTCAAAGTTCCGACCGAAGACGTGATCGAAATCATCAAGGGCTTGGATCGCAACGGCAAGCTGCACGGCGATCTGATTATCGAGTGAGATGCGAGCCGAAAATCGCACCAGCGTCAAATCCTCGCCAGTTAGCCGCGACGCGCTAGCGGAGCGCGGTCGCAGGCAGTCACTAACTTTTCAGAAAGTGCGGTCCCATGAATATGTCGCTCGGGTCGCTGGGTTCTGCGGACGCTTCGCAGATGCGGTCTGCTCACGAGCATGCCGGCCGGATGAAGTTGCTAAGCCAACTCTCGGGTGAGCAAAAGTCGGCCGGCAGCAATGGCATCGGCGGCAACCAGGCCGACAAAGACCAGGTGCGCGAGAAATTCGATGCCTTCGTGGGCGAAACGTTCTACAGCCAAATGCTGAAGGAAATGCACAAATCCGTCGGTAAGACTCCCTATTTTTCCGGAGGCCACGCCGAGGAAGCGTTTCAGGGTCAATTGGATCAAGTGCTGTCCGAAAAGATGTCAAAAGCCAACGCCCACCAATTCACCGGCCCGATGTACGACCTGTTTAGTTTGCAAATGCACGGCGGCCGGAAGTAACGCTTGTCGCCGAATGCAGATTCCTTCCCCCTCAACGGGAGAGGGTTCGGGTGAGGGTGGAGCAGTGCCGATTGGCCATGCCACCTCTCACCCCCGGCCCCTCTCCCGCAAGGGGAGAGGGGAGAAGCCGCCGTTCACAATTCGATTGCCTTATCAAACCCTCTTGGGCTTATGGATCAAACATCGCACGCTCCCACCTGGGAAACCGAACTGGGTTCCTTGCTCGCCGAGCTTTCCGCTGTGCAGTCGGACTTGCTCGAGATGCTGACGGAAAAGCGCCGCATCCTGATCGCCCGCGATTTGCCCGCGCTCACGGCGATGCAAATCAACGAAGCGGAACTGATCACGCGGCTGCAAGCCTGCCAGGATCGCAGGGCAGCACTGTTGGCAAGGGCTTCGGAAGAAGGTTTGCCCTCGAACAGTCTGATTAGCCTGACCTCCGCTTTGCCCGAAGAGCAGCGCCGTGAGTTGACGCCGCAACTTCGCGACGCGTCGGCTCGGATTCGTCTGTTGCAACATCACAGCCTGACGAACTGGGTAATCATCCAGAAAAATTTGATTCACCTCTCGCACCTGCTGGAGATTATCGCTACCGGTGGGCGACCAAAGCCGACATATGGAAAGAACGATTGCGCGCGTACGGGCGGCACGTTGGTAGACCGCGCAGCCTAGCCCGCCTGGCGAAGCGCGACGGTAGGATGGGCACCGCCCGCCATGCGGTTAGATGCTGGCATAACAACAAATTGACGCATCGGTGGACATTGCACACTCTGCGGGAATTCAACGCGGCCACCAACCCTTAGCGAACATTTTCTCGGCGGCTTAACGATGTCCCTATTTAGTGCCATCCAGGTCGGCGCCAGTGCGCTTCAGGCGACGCAGGTCGGCCTGCAGGTGGCCGGTCAGAATATCGCCAATGCCAGCACGCCGGGCTATATTCGCGAAGAGGCAGTCCTCTCGCCCGGCCCGACGCAGCAAGTCGGCGCCCTGCTGGAAGGAACCGGAGTCGAAGTCCAGGGAATCACGCAGGATGTCAATGAATTCCTCGAGCAGCAGCTGCGCGGAGCCAACAGCGACCAGGCCAACGCTTCAATCAACAACCAAACCTACACGCAACTGCAAGGCGTGCTCGGCGCGCTGAACAGCACGAATCTCGACACCTCGCTGCAGAGCTTCTTCTCCAGCATCGCCAACGTCCTGAATCAGCCCGAAGATTCCACGGTTCGCAATCAGGCAGTTCTTACCGGGCAAGCGCTGGCCGGGACGTTCAATAGCCTGGATGCGCAGGTCAATCAGCTGCGTTCGAATCTGAATACGCAAGTCGTCAGCGACGCGGGCAGCATCAACAGCTTGCTGACTCAGGTCAACTCCTTGAACACGCAAATCGCCACACTGACCGGGGGCAACAACAGCCCCAGCGCCGCGGTCGGCCTGACGGACGAACGCAACACGGCCCTGTCCAGCTTGTCCCAATTGATGAACATCAACGTCACGGAGCAGCCGGACGGAACCATGACCGTCTATAGCGGCGGGCAATATCTCGTCAACGAAGGAATTGTCCAGCAGGTGCAGGTCGACAATTCGACTAACCGTGGGCAACAAGTGGCCAATATCGCCCTAGCCGGCAGCGATACGCCCTTGTCGATCACCTCCGGCGAGGTCGCGGGGCTGATCAATTCGCGCGACAATGTGCTCGGCGGATTCGTCGATCAGCTCAACTCGCTGGCCGGCACCTTGTCGTCCGAGTTCAACAAGATCTATTCCACCGGCCAGGGTCTCTCGGGCTACACCCAGGTCACCAGCGCCACCCCGGTCAGCAATGCCGATGCCCCGTTGGACGCGGCCGGATTGGCTATCACGCCGGTGACGGGCGATTTTCAGGTCCAAGTCTACAACACGCAAACTGGGCTGTCGCAGAACACGGACGTTCACGTCGACGAAAGCGGTCTGGGCGACGACACGACGCTCAACAGCCTGGCAGCCCAGTTGAATTCGATCAGCGGCTTGTCCGCGACGGTGAACCCGCAAGGCCAATTGACGATCGCGGCCACGGCGGCGAATACGCAAGTTGCGTTCTCGGGCGACACCAGCGGGACATTGGCCGCCCTCGGGATCAACACTTTTTTCACCGGCTCGGACGCCGGCAGTCTGAGTGTCAATAGCGCGGTTGTCGCGGATCCATCGACATTCGCCGCCAGTGCCGGTGGCGTGGGCGTCGACACGCAGGTGGCGCAGCAGTTGGCCAACTTCGCGAACGTCCCGCTGGCGTCGCAAGGCGGTTCGACCCTGACCACCATGCAAAACACGCTCGTCGCGAATGTGACTCAGGGAGCCAGTGTAGCCCAGAGCGCTAGCGACGGCGCGACCAGCTTTCAGGAATCGCTGCAAAGCCAGGAGTCGTCGGTCAGCGGCGTGAGTCTCGACGACGAAACCGTGTCGATGCTGGAATATCAGCACGACTACGAAGCGTCGGCCCGATTCATTTCCACGATTAGCGACCTCTTGGACACCCTAGTGCAATTGTAAACATAACGGGTTCCCGACGATGAGCTCCATTTCTTCAATCCCGACCAATCGCGTGAGCAGCCAATTGGCGGCTCAGCAGTTGATCAATCAGATGCAGGCCAACGAGGCCTCGCTGCAAACGCTTGAGACTCAGGTTTCGACCGGCCAGAAGCTGACCGAGCCAAGCGACGACCCCAACGCAGCGCTGCAGGCGATCGGCTTACAAGAGGTGATCAACCAAAAGAATCAGGTCAGCACCAATATTACAAGTGCCCAAGCATACTTGAACGAAACCGGCACGGCGCTCGAATCGGCCGCGAATCTCGTGGCCAGTGCCCAGGCCGAAGGCTTGTCGGTCAGCGGTACCACGGCCAGCGATCCCTCGCAGTTGCAAGCCATTTCCGCCGAGATCGGCAGCGCCCTCCAGCAACTCGTGGCGATCGGCAATCAGAGTTTCGACGGCCGCTATTTGTTCTCCGGCAGCACGACCGGAGTCCAACCGTTCAATTCGGTGGGACAAAATATCGAGTACACGGGCAACGCCGGCACGGTCTCCACGTATTCCGATATCGGCCAGTTGTTTCAATCGAACGTGAGCGGCGCCGAAGCCTTCGGCGCGTTGTCGAATACCGTGACCGGCACAGCCGATTTGGCGCCGGCGCTCAGCGCATCGACCAATCTGGCGACGCTCAATGGCGGGACGGGAATTTCGCCTGGCAGCATTCAAATCTCCGACGGCAAGAACACCAGCGTCGTCGATCTATCGCACGTCGCCACGTTGGGCGACGTAGCGGCCGCCATCGAAGCGAATCCCCCGGCGGGCGATACGGTCGGCGTGCAGATCACCTCGACCGGGTTGGCTATCAGCTTGAATGCTCCCAACGGCGGCAATTTATCAATTAGCGAAGTGGGAAGCGGCGACACCGCCGCGCAGCTGGGCATCCTGATGCCAGTGAATGGCCATTCGACGGTGAGCGGGACGGCTTTGCAGCCCACGCTCTCGTCGACCACGCCCCTGAAAGACCTCCTCGGAACGCAAGCCCAGGCCGATGTGGTTTCAGGCAATGGCGATGCCAACTTCGTCGTGCAAGCCAACAGCAACGGCTCGGCCTACGACGGCTACACCGTAAATTTGGTCGCCAACCCGAACGTCACCGCCGGCAACGAATCCGTTGCCGTCGATTCCTCCGCCAAGACGATCACGGTCGGCATCGCAGCCGGATCGAGCACCGCCAACAACGTGATCGCGGCCCTCAACGGCAACGCGGCGTTCAGCGCGAATTTCACCGCCAGCCTCGATCCGACCGAATTGGACGATACCGGCGCAGGCGACGTCGCCGCCTCGGCAACGGCCGCGACCACCGGCGGCAGCGGCGTCGCGCTCGACCAGAGCTCGGGCGTGCAAATCGTCAACGGCGGCCAAACGTATACCGTCAACTTCACCGGAGATCAGACGGTTGGCGATCTGCTCAATTCGCTCAACGGCTCGGCAGCCGGCGTGCTGGCTCAGGTGAATGCCGCCGGCACGGGCTTCAATATCACTTCGCGAATCAGCGGCGGTTCGCTTTCGATCGGCGAAAACGGCGGTCAGACAGCCACACAACTCGGCATCCGCACATTTGCTGGCTCGACCCCGCTGAGTCAGCTAAACAACGGGACGGGAGTGACCGCTTCGACGTCCGGACCCGACTTCGCAATCCAATTGCCCGACGGCACGAAACTGCAAATTAGCGTGGGCTCCGCCACAACGGTGCAAGATGTCATCAACCTGATCAACAACAACGGCGGCAATCAAGGGCCGGGCGATCAGGTCGTGGCGGGTTTGGCCGCCGATGGCAACGGCATAACATTGACGAGCACCGACACGTCGACGACCACGCCATTTGCCGTGACTGCCGAAAATGGCAGTCAAGCGGCGCAGCAATTGGGATTGATCCCCAGCGGCGCTTCGCAATCGAGCGCCGCCACGACCGCCGGGGGCGTGCAGACGATCGCCGGCAGCGATGTCAATCCGCAGCAAGGCGACAGCCTGTTCACCGCGCTGATCAACCTGCAGAACGCAGTGCAAACCGGCAACACCGGGGGCATCAGTTCGGCGCTTACGATGCTCGGCACGGCCACGCAGCAACTGCAATACGCTCAGGCGGAAGTCGGCACCCGGCAGCAGTCGCTCTCCGACATCCAATCGTCGATCAGCACGCAGCAGGACGATTTGCAGGCGTCGCTTTCGAACGACACCGACACCGACATGGCCACGGCCATCACGACGCTGACGCAAACGCAGGCGGCCTATCAGGCCACGCTGCAGATGGCCGGCCAGCTTTCGCAACTGACGCTGATGAGTTTCCTGCCACTGTAACAGGCAGCAAAGAGCCGACGGCTATTTGCCCCCAGGCGATCGCGGCGTTCGAGAATCCGAATTCAGCAAGTTCCGGATGAACGCGGTCACATTCGCCTTCGGCGCCGGGCGATGATCTTCCTGCGGCGCGCCAACCGTGGGCGAAGCTGGCGGGGGCTCGTTGCCGGTTGAAGCGGTATTTGGCTTGTTGTTCGCCGGCACGCGCGACGGCCCGCCTTCCACTTCCTCGGCCAGGATCTTCAACCATTCCATCGATTCGTTGCCATCCTCGGCGATGGCCGCCGATGTAAACTTCGGCGCCTCGGGCATCGCATCGATCGAATCGCCGCGCGAATGGCTCTCCACGTCGGCATACCAGCGGACCAACTTCTCGCGATCCGCCGCCGGGCTGCCTGCCACTTCCCAAGCCTTTTTCACCTGTTCCCAAGCTTGTTGCCGACGATCGTATTCCGGGCGATCTTCGCGGAACGTTTCGTAAATCTGAATTCGCATATCGCGGGCAGCCGCTGCGACCGCCGCATCCGTCACGACCGGTTTTCCACTGTCGCCCGCCGCGATTCCGCCAGCCAAAACGGCCGCAAGCAAATAAGTGATCATGTGCCAAACCTCATCGATTGAAGCGTGATTACGGTAATAACCCGATTATCATCTAAATTATTGAAAACCTAGGTCGGCCTGCCGCCGAGTCAAATAACCCAGGCTTGCGGCAACATCGGAAAATGTGAAAGTCAAGGAACGGTTGGCAGCACGTAAGAATCTATCCGAGAACCGTCGGGGACTGGCTCATTTTGCGATGCCCTGTGAGCAAAATGTGCCTGTCCCCCTCTCCGCGGACGGTTCTTGGATAGGCAATAAAACTTGCGGAAAATGGCACTTGCTGTGAGTGGAAAACATGCGCGCCTTAGCCTTCGATAAATTGCTGTTATCTTGCTATGATTTGAATTCTGCACGGGCGCCGATAGTTCTTGATTCCAATCGACAGGCGACAAGCATCGGGTCATCTGAATGCCTGAGTTGAAAACGGCGATTGCCCGATTTGGCGCCGAGGCGAAAGCGAAGCTCGCAAATCCAGGCGCGACCGGCGAGCCCGAGGATCAACTTCGCGCCCACTGGAAGGGCTCTTCGCGGATCTCACGGAGCTCTGCGGCTTCAAACGAGACTGGCTCGCGGCGGTCGGCGAATCGTCGCTGTCGACGCTCAAGACACGACCCGATTACGCGATCACGTTGCGAAACGTGCTCGTCGGCTACGTGGAGCTCAAGGCCCCGGGCAAAGGCGCCGATCCACGCCGCTACAAGGGGCACGACAAGGAGCAATGGGAAAAGCTGCAATCGCTACCCAATTTGCTCTACACCGATGGCAACGCGTTCAGTCTTTGGCAAAACGGCGAACTCGTCGGCTCGATCGTCGAATTCGTGGGAGATGTAAAGACTTCGGGAGCAAAACTCGCTGCTCCGCTCGAACTCATTGCCCGCTTTGATAACTTCCTTCGCTGGGAACCGATTCCGCCGAAGTCGGCCGCGGAGTTGGCCAAAGTCTCGGCGCGGCTCTGCCGGCTGCTGCGCGACGAAGTGACCGAACAATTGGCCGAGAAAAGCCCGGCCCTCACCGCTCTTGCCGCGGACTGGCGGAAGCTCCTCTTTCCCGAAGCGAATGACCAGCAATTCGCCGACGGCTACGCGCAGGCCGTCACGTTTGGCCTGCTGATGGCCCGCTCGAGCGACATTCGGTTGTCCCGAAGGTTGGATGAAGTTGGCAAGCAACTCGGCAAGACCAACTCGCTCATCGGCGCGGCCTTGCGTCTGCTCACGGACGAAGTCGGCAACGAGGCCACTCTGAAAACCTCGCTCGGCGCGCTCGTCCGCGTGCTCGACGCCGTAAATTGGCGCACGATCAGCAAGGGAAAACCCGACGCGTGGCTCTATTTCTACGAGGACTTTCTGGCCGTTTACGACAACGCGCTGCGTAAGCTCACGGGTTCGTATTATACGCCGCCCGAAGTCGTCGACCCGATGATCCGCCTCGTCGATGACGTGCTGCGCAAGCATTTCGGTCGCAGCACCGGCCTGGCCTCGGCTGACGTGACGCTGGCCGATCCCGCCGTGGGAACCGGCACTTTCATCCTGGGCGTGGTGCGCCGCATTGCCGCCATCGTCGAGGCCGACCAGGGCGCCGGCGCCGTGCCACAGGCCATCGAGTCGGCCATCGGGCGTTTGATCGCGTTCGAGATGCAACTCGGCCCCTTTGCGGTCGCCCAGCTTCGTGTTTACGCTGAGTTGATCGAATTGATCGGCAAACCGCCGCGAACCGCCCCGCGCATGTTCGTCACCGACACGTTGGGCAATCCCTACGCCCAAGTCGAGGAACTCGGCTCATTGTACCGCACCATCTCCGAATCCCGGTTGCAGGCCAATGAGATCAAGCGGCGGGAACCGATCACCGTCGTTATTGGCAATCCACCTTACAAGGAAAAGGCCAAGGGGCGCGGCGGATGGATTGAAGAGGGTACCGACGAAGTTGCCCGCGTCGCCTTGCTCAACGCCTGGATTCCGCCCGCCAATTGGGGCGTCGGCGCCCACGCCAAGCACCTGCGCAATCTGTACATCTATTTCTGGCGTTGGGCCACCTGGAAAGTCTTCGATCACGACCCGCATAATGATGCCGGCATTGTCTGCTTCATCACCGTGGCCGGCTTTCTTAACGGGCCCGGATTCCAGCGAATGCGCGATTACCTTCGTCGCACGGCCGACCGCATTTGGGTGATCGACTGTTCTCCCGAAGGCCATCAGCCCGACGTGCCGACGCGCATCTTCCAGGCCGTCCAGCAGCCGGTCTGCATAGTGTTGGTGGCGCGATCGAAGCAAAAAGCGGCCGACAAGCCGGCCGCGGTGAAATACACGGTTCTGCCAGTCGGCAAGCGCGAAGATAAATTTGCGGCGCTGGCCAAGTTGAAGCTCGAATCGAAGGTCTGGCAGAACTGTTCGAGCGACTGGCGAGCACCATTTTTGCCGGCCGCCACTGGTGACTGGGCGAGCTATCCGGCGATTGATGAATTATTCGGCTATAACGGTTCCGGGGTCATGCCCGGGCGCACTTGGATCATCGCACCGGACGTGGGGTCGTTGCAACTGCGATGGCGGAAGTTAATCCGCGCGAAACCTGAACAAAAGCAAGAGCTGTTCGTGCCACACCTGAACAGGGGCAAGCTGGGAGATCGACACGTTGGTCGCGAAATTAAGAAAGGGCTACCTGGCTTCCCTCACGACGCAACTCCGATCGCCAACGCGCGCGGAGAATGTCTTTTCCCTGTCGCCTACGGCTTTCGGTCGTTTGATCGTCAATGGATAATTCCCGACAACCGTGTCCTCAATCGTCCCAACCCCGAGCTTTGGCGTTCCCACGGCGAACGACAGGTATATCTAACTGCCCCATCAGATCGTTCGCCAACGAAGGGCCCAGCATTTACATTTACCGCGCAACTCCCAGATTTGCACCACTACAACGGTCGCGGTGGTCGCGTCTTTCCGCCTATGGCGTGATGCGGAAGCAACACAACCTAACATGCCGCCGAAAATTCTGGACAATCTCGCGACGAAGTACAAGACGCCGATGAATGCCGAGGATTTCATGGCCTACTTGGCGTGCGTGGCGGCCAATCCGGCTTACACGGCACGGTTTCAGATGAATCTCGCCCAGCCCGGCTTGCGGATTCCGATCACGGCCCAGTCGAAATTGTTCGCGAAGGCGGTCGAATTGGGCCGGCGGGTGATCTGGCTGCACACCTTCGGCGAGCGCTTCGCCGACCCGCGAGCACATCGTCCGCCTGGCCCGCCGCGGCTGCCAAGGGAGCGTGCGCCGCGGATCCCAAAAAAACGGCGCGATCCCGGACAACACCGATTCCATGCCCGATGAAATCGGATACGATGAATCAAAGCGACGCCTGCTGATCGGAAAGGGCTACATCGACAATGTGCCCGCCGCAGTCTGGCAATACGAAGTCTCCGGCAAGCGTGTATTGACACAATGGTTTAGCTATCGCAGGAAGAACCGTGAAAGGCCAATCATTGGCGATCGCCGTCCGCCGTCGAAGCTCGGCGAAATCCAGCCCGATCACTGGCTGGCCGAGTACACGAGCGAACTGCTCAATGTTCTGCATGTTCTCGCGTCGCTCGTCGAAATGGAACCAGCCCAGGCCAAAGTCCTCGAGGCGATCTGTGAAGGCCTCACACTTAATTACCGTCGATGAACTCCGAGCCGCCGGGGCGCTGGACGTGCCACCCGCCTGGCGAAAGAGGCTAGGCCGCGAGCCGCGGACCTTATTCGATTTGTTCGGGGACGACGACAAGCTCCAAGACAAGCAGCCTCCCGCGCCGGAAGAATCGGATGGCGACGAATCCACGGCTGAACTGGCCTGATTTTCCGGACCTGAGTCGCGGGAAATCAGGCGTGGCACAGGGACCGCAACTTTCTTTGATTTGCAAGCGAAGTGGATTTAGCGGGAACCTTTGCTGCTTGCGGATCCCTTTCTCATGACTTCATTCTTCCGCCGGTGGGGCGAAGCCGCGGCGCAGCGTGTTTTCGGTGACGGTGCGCTGGACGACGAATTGCAGGAGGTATTCGGGGCCGCCGGCTTTGTCGCCGATGCCCGACATTTTGAAACCGCCAAAGGGTTGCCGGTTCACCAGCGCGCCGGTGATCGCGCGGTTCAAATAGACGTTGCCCGCCAATAGTTCGCGGGCCGCTTGTTCGAGATGAGCGGGGCTGCGGCTGAACACCCCGGCGGTCAGGGCGTAATCGGTGTCGTTGGCCATCTGGATCGCTTCGTCCAGGTTGGCCGCCCGGATCACGGCCAGCACCGGGCCGAAAATCTCTTCCTGCGCCAGGCGGCTCGCGGGCTTTACATCGGCGAAAATGTGCGGGCCGATGAAATAACCGCGCTCGGCTAGCGGGCCGGCGTCGACGGCCAGCACCTCGCGGGCTTCCTGCCGGCCGATCTCGATGTAGCTGCGAATCCGCTTGGCTGCGTCGGCATCGATCACCGGCCCGATCTTCGCCGAGGCATCTTCGGCCGGGCCGATCTTCAGGCTCCGCGCCGCTTCGACCAGCCGATTGAGAAATACGTCGTAAACCCGCTCGAGCACGATGCACCGGGAGCAGGCGGAGCACTTTTGCCCCTGATAGCCGAACGCGCTGGCCACGACTCCGGCGACCGCTTCGTCCAAATCGGCGTCGTCGTCCACGATGATCGCATTCTTGCCTCCCATTTCGATAATGACCCGTTTGACGCTTCGACCGGCGGTCGCGGAAACTTCCGCCGCGCGGCGGTTGATCGCCAGCCCCACGGCCCGCGATCCAGTGAAGGCGACGAGCGCCACGTCGGGATGTTCGACCAGCGCTGAACCGACGATTTCGCCCGCGCCCGGCAGATAATTCAGCACGCCGGGCGGTAGGTTCAAGTCGCTGAACACCCCCATTAAATGGGCAGCGATCACGGACGATTGCTCGGCGGGCTTCATCACGACGGTATTACCGGTCGCCAGTGCGGCGGCGGTCATGCCGGTCAGGATGGCCAGCGGGAAATTCCACGGGGCGATCACGGCGGCCACGCCGCGGGGCAGAAAGTCGGACCGGTTTTCCTCCCCGGGAACGCGCAGCGTGCGGCCGGCTTCCAGCGCGACGGCCTGCTCTGCGTAGTATTCGCAATAGTCGATCGCCTCGCAGACGTCGGCGTCGGCCTCGCGCCAGGCCTTGCCGCATTCGAAGACTTCCCAGGCGGCCAGCTCGAATCGGCGGCGCGCAAAGCTTCAGCCGCTCGCAACAGGAAATCACTGCGGCCGCGCGCGCCCAAGGCCCGCCACTCTGGCAATGCTCGCTTCGCGGCGGCCACGGCGTCAGCGGCGTGGCGCGGCTCGGCTGCCGCCGCCAGGCCGACGACTTGCGCGTGCTCCGATGGATTGAGCGAGCGGAGCCAGGAGTTCGTTTCGACCGACCGGTCATCGATCACGAGCGGATACTGCTGCCCGAAATGGTTCTTCACCTTGCTCAGCGCTTCGCGCATCCGCAGGCGATTCTCGGCGACGGAGAAATCGGCGGCCGGCTCGTTCCGAAAATTCGCAAGCTCCGCCGCCGGCTCTCGCGCGGCATCGAAGGATCGGCTGGTGAACAGCTTGTCGGTGCGAGGCAGCCCGGCGCCTGGCGCTTGCGACTTGTGTTCTAGCGGGTTCATCAGCAATTTCTCCGGCGCAACATGTTCCGCGAAACTGGCCCGCACAAACGAGTCGTTCGACGTGTTTTCCAGCAGCCGGCGGACCAGGTACGCCATGCCGGGAATCAGTTCGCCGTAGGGCATATAGATTCGCATTCGTTGGCCCATCTCGACGATCGCCTGCTTCTCGGCATCGGCCATGCCGTAGAGCATTTGAATTTCGTAGGCGTTGTCCGGGATGCCGAGAAACCGCGCCACGGCGATGCCATGCGCCAGCGACCGCAGATTATGGCTCCCCAACGCCGGCCGAAGGAATCGATGCTGCTGCATCATCTGCCGCGTCAGTCGCTCGAAGCAGGCGTCGGTTTCCCATTTGTGCTGATACACAGGCACGGGCCAGCCGCGCGAAACAGCCTGCACGGTTTCGTAGTCCCAGTAGGCCCCTTTCACGAGCCGCACCCAAACCGGGGTGCCCCGCTGGGCAGCCCAAGCGCCAATCGCTCCAAGTCGCGCTCGGCGTCCTTGAGATAACATTGCAGCACGATTCCCACGTGGGGCCAGTCCCGGAATTCGTCTTCCGCAAGAATGTGTTTGAAAATATCGAGCGTCAAGTCTTTCGCCTGATACGATTCCATATCGACGTGGACGTGCGCGCCATGCTCCGCGCCGACGCGCAGCAACGTCCGCAAGCGACTGGCGACCCGCTCGCGGGTTCCATCGGGATCGACCGGATCGAACTGACTGTCGAGCGCCGACAGCTTAACCGACACGTTCACGCGCGGAATCGGCCCCCGATCGTCGCGGTCCAGACGAGCAATCTCGGGCCAGGCGTTGACCGTGGGGGCGATCGCCGCGATCAGGTCCAGGTAAGCTTGCAAATACCGGTCGGCCTCCATTTCGCTGGTGACTGCTTCGCCCAGCACGTCGAGCGTGAAGGCCCGCTTGGCCTGCCGCTCGGCCAGCGCCGCGGCCAAGACTTCCTGGGCATTGGAGCCGGCGATGAACCGCCGGGCATTCACGGCAGCTCCGTGCCGCGCCGCGGCCACGAGAATTCGCTCCGCCGGACGAACAACGCGCGCCGCCTCGAGCGCCATCCGCATCGGTAGCGGCAGGTGGGCCTGGAGCGGGCCGAGATATTCCTGCAGATGCCGCGCTGCATTGGCATTTTCGTCAAGCATCGGCAAGACATCAATGAAGCGAAACATCTGCACCTTGATCGACTCGTCGCGCATGACCCAGTCCATCAGGCGCTGGTCCCACCAATCGCGCTGAAGAAACGTCGATCGCCGCGTGTCGAGATGGTCGAACAACCAATGCCCGATGTCGCGGGTCGAGCGTTCGATGCTCGCCAGGTCCGCAGTCGAGAAGTCGGTCGTGCTGGTGGCGAGTGACACGGGCAGAATTCGCCGCAGTGTTGCTGACGCTGTGATCTTGATCCCGAGACGATGACGCTGGAGAGATGCCGAGGGCGAACAATCGTCGGTCGGTGATGCCCACAATTCTATGCGTCGTGCGGGCAGGGCAAGAAGGGGTCTTTTCGGCAACGGGGTTACCGATAGCGGGGCCGGTAGCAACGAGAGGCCCAGGGGTGGGCCGCGCAAAATCCGACATGCGCGACGAATGCGAATTATCCGGTTTTCGCCCGGTCGAGGGCTGCCGTTCTTCCCCTTTACGTCTCTCAGCCAGTCCACGATAATGACCGAGGGGAGATACATTGTTAGTTAGACCACTTTGCAGCACGGTTCGATGCTGTTAAAGCAGCCCATGGGAAAACAGCGGAATGAGGGGAGCCTCGTCAGTCGCGATCAGTAGCGTAGAATTGTAGCTAATGAGGGAGCTCCGCCGCTCGGGCAATGCGGCGCCTCGGCGATGCTGGAAATCAACCGTCCGCGATTCCTCCTGGTGCGGCAAAATTCAAGAAGGGGAACGACTTATGGCCAGAGGTGAGGTTGGCCGTCGGGCCGGAAAGCCTGCCAGCAATGCCGCCAGCGAGCATCACGATGGTGCTGCAAATGGCGGAAGCCGCAAATCCGAGGCGGACGTAGCCGACTCCGTGGATGTCGAAAACGGGGCGGAACAATTCGACGGCGTGACCTCCGACGATGCCACGATTACCGATGAATCGGCCGACGTCGAAGCCTTGGAAGGCGAATCGCCCGAATCCGATCCGCGAGAGGCATCCGCTTCGACGGACGAAGCCGCATCTGGCGACGAAACCGGCGACGAAGCTTCCGACGCCGATGCACCGTATGTCGATCCGGATCCGGACGAAACGGCCGAATGGCTCGAATCGCTGCGCTATGTGCTGAAGAGCAAGGGCCCTGAGCGAGTCAGCTACCTGCTCTCGGTTCTTGGAAGAAAGAGCGTATCGCGAAGGCGTCGAAATCCCCTTTTCGGCCACCACGCCCTACATCAACACGATCCCGGCCGACAAGCAGCCGCTCTATCCCGGGCAATCGCGAAATCGAACGCCGCATCAAGAGCATCATCCGCTGGAACGCGATGGCGATGGTCGTCCGGGCGAACAAGGAACACTCCGGCATCGGCGGCCACATCTCGACTTATGCCTCCGCCGCCACGCTGTATGAAGTCGCCTTCAATCACTTCTTCCACGGCAAGGGCGACGACTTTTCCGGCGACCAGATTTATTTCCAGGGGCACGCTTCGCCGGGTATCTATTCGCGGGCATTTCTCGAAGGCCGGTTGAGCGAAGCGACAGCTGAAAAACTTCCGCCACGAGCTGGCCCCCGGCGGCGGGCTGTCGTCGTATCCGCATCCCTGGCTGATGCCGGAATTCTGGGAATATCCCGACCGTGTCGATGGGCTTGGGGCCGATCATGGCCATCTATCAGGCCCGGTTCAACAAGTATCTGCAAGACCGCGGGATCAAAGACACCAGCGGCACGCATGTCTGGTGCTTCATCGGCGACGGCGAAATCGACGAGCCGGAAACGCTGGGGGCCATCACGCTCGCCGTCGCGCGAGAATCTCGACAACCTGATCTTCGTCATCAATTGCAACCTGCAGCGGCTCGACGGCCCGGTGCGCGGCAACGGCAAAATCATCCAGGAATTGGAAGGCATCTTCCGCGGCGCCGGCTGGAACGTGATCAAGGTGATCTGGGGCGACGACTGGGACGAGTTGCTCGAAAAAGACAAGTCAGGCCTGCTCGTCAAGCGCATGGGCGAAGTCGTCGACGGCGAGTATCAGAAATACACCGTCATGCCCGGCTCGTATATCCGCGAGCATTTCTTCGGCAAGTATCCCGAGCTGCTGGAACTGGTCAGCCATCTGTCGGACGAAGAAGCTGAAGAAGCTCACGCCGCGGCGGCCACGATCCGGAAAAGGTTTATGCCGCCTACAAGGCGGCCGTCGAATGCAAAGGGCGGCCGACGCGTGATCCTGGCCAAGACGATCAAGGGCTACGGCCTGGGCGAAATCGGCGAGGGCCGCAACGCCACGCATTCAGCAAAAGAAGCTGAACGAAGAAGAGCTGCGCGAATTCCGCTCGCGGTTCGGCATTCCGATTTCCGACGACGAAGTGGCCAAGGCCCCCTTCTACGGCCCGGCCGAGGACACGCCGGAAATGAAATATCTGCAAGAGCGCCGCAAGACGCTGGGTGGCTATGTGCCAGGCCGGCCTGATCGTGCCGCTGACGATCAAAACGCCGAAGCTCGAGGACTATCAAGAACGTTCATCGACAAGAGCGTCGGGCGCGAAGTTTCGACGACCACCGGCATCGTGACGCTGATGAGCGAACTGCTCGAAGGACAAACAGGTCGGCCGCATACATCGTGCCGATCGTGCCCGACGAATCGCGCACGTTCGGCATGGATCCGCTGTTCAAGCAGTGCGGCATCTACACCCACGTCGGCCAGATTTACGAGCCGGTCGATTCCGAACCAGGTGCTCTATTATCGCGAAGCGACCGACGGCCAGATTCTGGAAGAGGGAATCACCGAGGCCGGCTCGATGGCTTCGTTCATCGCCGCCGGCACATCCTATTCCACGCACGGCGTGAAGATGATTCCGATGTTCATCTTCTACTCGATGTTCGGCTTCCAGCGCATCGGCGACTTGATTTGGGCCGCCTTGGATTGCCGAGCCCGGGGCTTCTTGTTCGGCGGCACCGCCGGCCGCACCACGCTGGCCGGCGAAGGGTTGCAGCACCAGGATGGCAACAGCCAGCTGTATGCCATCGCCTATCCGAACGTCCGCTGCTACGACCCGGCCTTCGTCTACGAATCGACCGTGATCGTGCTCGACGGCATGCGGCGGATGTACGAGGAGGGCGAGGACGCGATCTACTACATCACGATCGACAACGAAAACTACAAGATGCCGGCCATGCCCGAAGGTGTCGCCGAGGGAATCATCCGCGGCATGTACCGCTACCAGTCGGTCGACGCCGGCAAGGGAAAGCCCGCACGTGCAATTGTTCGGCAGCGGAGCGATTCTGCGCGAAGTGCGAACGGCGCAGGCTCGATCCTGGCCGAGAAATATCGGCGTCTCCAGCACGATCTGGAGCGTGACCAGCTACAAGGAGCTGCGGCGCGACGCCGCGACCAGCCAGCCGCTGGAACATGCTGCATCCGACCGACACGCCGCGCCGCTCGTATCTCGAAGAAACGCTCGCCGGCGTGGAAGGGCCGTTCATCGCCGCCTCGGACTATGTCCGGGCCGTGCCCGAGCAAGTGGCCCCCTGGGTTCCCGGCGGGCTGTATGTCCTGGGCACCGACGGCTTCGGCCGAAGCGACAACCGGGCTCCATTGCGGCGGCACTTCGAGGTCGACGCCGAATGCGTTACGCTGGCGACGCTCACGCGGCTGGCCGAAGTGAAGCAGTTCGACCGAGCGAAATTGCCTGGCGTCATCAAGGAATTGGGCATCGACCCGGAGAAGGTTAATCCGATTATCGCATGAAACGCACGCCGCAAGCGCGGCGGCTAAACAGAAGGTATCACTGATTGCCCTTATGGCCACTGAATTCAAATTGCCGAATCTCGGCGAGAACATCGCCTCCGGCGACGTCGTCAGCTTGCTGGTCAACGAAGGGGATGCGATCCGTCCGCAGCAAGATGTGGTCGAGATCGAGACCGACAAAGCCGTCATTCCCGTTCCTTGCGCGATCGGCGGTAAGGTGGCGAAGATTCACGTCAAGCCGGGCGAGACGGTCAAAGTCGGACAGGTGCTGCTGACGTTGGAAGAGTCGACGCAAGGGGTCGTCCCCACAAAGGCCGGCGCACCGAAAGCGGCGCTGCAAAGTCGTCCCCCCGCGGCGAAACAACCAGCCAAGCCGCAGCCGGCGAAACCCGCCGCCAAAGCGGCCGCCGCAAAACCAGCCCCACAGGCTGAGCCTGTGAAATCCAAGCCCGCGGCCGCCACCGCTTCGCCACCTTCGCCGCACCGGACCGGCGGCAACGGCCAATCGCATCCCGCCGTTGCCCCGGCCGCCCAGCCGCTGGAGGTTGATTCGGCCGAAACGTCGGAGGAGGCTGCGCCCGACACGCCGGTCGCGCCGGCTGGTCCCGCCGTGCGGCGGCTCGCGCGAGAGCTGGGCGTCGAATCTGGCCGCGTCCGCGGCACCGGGTCCGACGGTCGGATCATGCACGACGACGTGATCGCCGCGGTCCGGCATGCCACCGGCTCCGACAGCCGCGGCTGCTCCGGCGTCGGACGGTCAAGAGCGCGACGATTGGGGTCCGATCCACCGCGAGCCGCTGAGCAAGATCCGCAAGACGATCGCGGCCAACATGGTCCGCTCGGCATTCACGATCCCGCACCTGACGAATTTCGACGACGCCGACATCACCGAGCTCGAGCGGATTCGCAAAGGAAGCGCGGCCGACTATGCCGGCTCGAACGTCAAAATCACGGCCGCTCGCATTCCTGATCAAGGCGGTGGCCCTCTCGCTGCGGCAGCATCCCACGCTGAACGCTTCGCTGGATATGGAAGCTGGGCAGATCATCTACAAGGACTACGTCCACGTCGGCGTCGCGGTCGACACGCCGCGCGGCTTGGTCGTGCCGGTGCTTCGCAACGTCGATCGAATGACGATCCCGCACATCGCCCAAGCGCTGACGGCGCTGGCCGAGAAAGCCAAGGCCACGCAATATTCGCTCGACGATCTGCGCGGGGGCTCGTTCACGATCAGCAATCTCGGCGCGATCGGCGGAACTTATTCCACGCCGATCATCAACTATCCGGAAGTGGCGGTGCTGCTCGCCGGCCGTTCGCGCAAGCTGCCGGTCGTGGTCGACGACCGGATCGAACCGCGGCTAATGATGCCGCTCAGCCTGTCGTACGATCATCGACTGGTCGACGGCGCCGCGGCTGCCCGGTTCTTGAACGAAGTGATCGGCTATTTGCAAGCTCCCGGACGCCTATTGCTGGCTCCGTGAAAGAACAGACGTCATGTCGGATCCGTCCACCCGCGAGCGATTCATGCGGCGGGCGATTGAGCTCAGCCGGCTGGGAAGCGAATCTGGCGCAGGGGGACCCTTCGGGTGCGTCATCGTGCGCGACGGCCAGATCGTCGGCGAGGGCCATAATCGGGTGCTGGCCGATAAGGACCCGACGGCCCATGGAGAAATCATGGCCATCCGCGACGCCTGTCGTCGCCTGGGCGATTTTCGCCTCACCGGCTGCGAGTTGTATACCACCGGGCAGCCTTGTCCGATGTGCTTGAGCGCCATTTACTGGTCGAGGATCGGGCAAATCTATTACGGTTTTACGGTCGCCGACGCCGCGCAGCATTCGCTTCGACGACGTCGACATCGCCCAGCAGCTTCTGCTAGACCCCGCTGAGCGGCGGATACCGGAAAAGCAACTGCTGGCGGACGAAGCCCTGGTCGTATTGCGCAATTTCGCGGCCAGTCCACACCGGCCAACGTATTAGCCCGTGTGCCACTTTGTGCCACTGGCAAGCAACGTCTGCCAGTGGGAAGGGCCAACCTGCCCAGCCAGCACGGGCAGACTTCGCTTGCGCGTGCCACACAATTTCTGGTGCCACTGCCGCAACTTGTGTGGGCACTGGCAGGTAACGTCTGCCAGTGCGAACCACCGGACGAGCCTGCAAAAGTGGGCGAGGTTGGTAACAATTACCGATTCTACCGATAGGAATGCACCAATTGCGCGTTGGAAGCGTGCTGCGAGTTTGCCGGTTGCATAACTGCGCTGCCGCACTGCACTCCGCATGAACTGCGACGCCCGCGTATGACGATTTTGGCATACATCAGAACCACGAAAATCGGCGCAACCGTTGCGTCTGTAAAATCGCATATCTTCGCAAGGAGGCAACCATGCACCGGGTCCTCTCGACAATCTTCCTCTTTGTCGGATTGTCGGTAGTCGCCGGCTCCGAAGTCCGGGCGGAGACGTTCGACCTCCTGCATGTCAGCACCTGGTGCAGTCCGGCCTACCACGAACCTTGCTGCTGCAACTGCGGCGACGCCTACTGCCCGAAGACGTTGCCGCCTTTGCCGTGTGCAGCGCCGTGCGGCTGCTGCGACACGTATTGCCCCAAGCCGATGCCCTGCATTCCTTGCCCGGCGCCGTGCGGATGCGAAGATATTTACTGCGGCAAATGTTGGCGTTGCCCGCCGTGGTGCCAGGGCCCGACGTTTCGCTGCCCACCGCCGGAAGAGACTGCCCCGGCGCCCTGCGCAAGCTGCACGCAAGCGGTTTCGTTCCGCACACCCTGGCTTCCGTCTTCAACGGTCAAATAGATAGACACGACTGGATGGCGTGCTCTGCCGCAATTGATCCAGGGCTCGTTCGACCTGACCGTTGACGAATTCGAGTTGCCACGCGAGCCGCGCCTCCGCGGTACCCTGCGCGACGCTTTGACCGCGCTCGAGTTCGAGCTTGGCAAGCTGAAATACTTGCCGCAGCCGTTCGACTTCCAACGAATCAACGGCCCCGGCGGCTCGCTGGTTGGCCGCCACGGCGCCGCGCCAGAGCATCTCGGCATCGCCGGCCGCGCTTTCGGCTCGGCGCAGCCAAACGTCGAATTCCGTCTTCTTATTTTCGCCAAGCGCGACTTGCAGTTGCAATTTGGCGATGTCCAAGTCGCGCTGGTACGCGTGGGCCACGTCGCCGGAGACGGCCCCTCGAACCCGCTTGTTCATCCCTTCGACTTTGTTCAAGCCCGCCTCGGCCAATGCGACTTCTGCCCGGGCGTAGCGGACCGCAAGGGGTTCTGGTTGCCCGTTGCCCGGCGGTGGCGGCGGGGGAATCGCGACCGCAAGCCGGCTTGCGATAAACCCAAAGGCTGCGCCGAGCCCAACGACCAGACCCATGCGACGCCTCGACATTCGCCAGATATTCATGCACTGTTCCTCCGGTGTTGCAATCGCTTCGATTTTGCTCGAATCGCCGAAGCGCTTACTTCGTGCGCGGCTCTTTACGGAGTCAAGGAGCCGCGCGTAATGTTTCGATTTCAAGGCCACGAACTCGCCGTTACCTACTGGCAACACGACGCCGCGCCAGCCGGGCGCGCTGCGTACTTCCGCGATAAACGACTCCATCTCAGACGGATGCGAGACGGCGTTGTCGACGACCACCAGACCGCCGGGCGCCACGATGCGCTCGATCGCCGGCCACCAAGCGAGATAATGCTGCCGGTCGGAATCCAGGAACAATAAGTCGGCGCTCGCAGCCGGTTGCCCGCGGAGAAATTCGCCCGCTTCGGCGACCTCCTGCTGAACCCAAGCCGAGAGCCCGGCCCGAGCGAAATTCTGCCGGGCCAACTCGGCTTTCGCCGCGGCGAATTCGACCGTAATCACGCGGCCGAAGATTTCCGCGCCGCATCGGCCAGCCAAAGGGTTGAATAACCGTTGGACGTCCCGATTTCAAGCACGCGCATGGCGTTGCTGCTCAAGACGAGGATTGCGAGCAACTCGCCGGTCTCGGGCGTGATGTTGAGCATTTTCTGCCAGCGCTCGACCGTCCGTGGGTCGTGCTCTTCGCCCAATTGATGCAGCTCTTGCAACAGGGATCGTAAAGCGTTGTCCATAGCACGGCTCTTATGCAAAAATACGAAAAAATCATCCGTTCAAAAATTTCGTGATTTTGCGCACAATCCAGCGGGGCGTGATTCGCACGCCCAACGCAAGCAGCTTTGGTCCCAGGCCTGGCACCACGATCACGCGCCGTTTGCGAAAGCCTCGATAGCCGCTCCGCGCCACGCGGGCGGCGGACATCGTGCCGAGGCGGAATAGCCATGCCGACTCGGCATGCGCTTGTTGAAAAAATTCCGTGGCCGTCGCCCCTGGACAAAGGCACGTGACATGCACGCCCGTGCCAAGTACCTCTTCCGCCAGTGCTTCCGAAAAATGGAGCACGTAGGCTTTCGTGGCATAGTACATCGTCATCCACGGACCGGGCTGGAACGCGGCGGCCGAAGCCACGTTCAGCACGCCGCCGCGGCGGCGCTCGATCATGCCGAGCAATAGCCGCCCCGTTAGCTCGCTGAGCGCCTGGATGTTCACCCGCAGCATGTTCATTTGCCGCTCAAGGCCCAACTCGACAAACGCCCCCCGCTCGCCGAAGCCGGCATTATTCACCAGCACGTCGATCGCGATTCCGCCTGCGGCAAGTTCCTCCGTGATCTCGCGCGGCGCGGCGGGGGCGGCCAGATCTTTCACGATCACGCGCACCCTCACGCCATGTTTCGTCTGTAGCTCGGCGGCCAGTTCGCGCAGCTTTTCTTCGCGCCGAGCCACCAGCACGAGGTCCGATTTCGCCTCGGCAAAGCATCGGGCCAGCTCCAGCCCGATCCCGGAGGATGCGCCGGTAATCAGAACGGTTTCAGTCGCCATGAGCTGCTCGAATCGCCAATTGCCTGGGCACTATTCCAGCAGACTCGCAAACGCAGCCCGCGTCAACCGGTCGCCGCGCGCCGCGTTCACGCGACGCACGTCTACCCTTTCGTCTGGATTGCGCCGTTCATTAAGGCTGGCGAGAAGCCATGATCGTGGATGCCCTGCGTGTGCAGATAGACGGCGGCTTGAAAGACGGCCTGGAGCGTCGATTGCACCAAGGCCAAACCGATGAGGTACAGAACCGCCAAGCCGATGCCGAAGACGCCCAAGAAACTGTTGTGCATCGCGACCAGCGCATAGCCGCCCAGCCCGAGAACGGCAATTCCCGGCAGCGCGAACAGAAAGAACAACAGGCCGAAGCCGAAATTGCCCACCAGTTGTTCGCCCCAAGTGCGGCGAAGCAAGCTGCCCGATTCTTTCAGGGCGGCGATCGGGCCCTTGTTCTGCACGACCAGCACTGGCACGACCAGAAAGCTGACCAGCGCCCAAGCGGCTCCCAGCAAGCCGGCGACGAACTGGCCGACCCGCGGCGAGCGATCTTCGATCACGCGCAGCACAAGGCCCACGGTCGCGGAGACGAGCGCCCAGCCGACGATTAGATGGATCCGCTTCGCCGCTTCTCCAAAGCAATAGCTAACGGTCGGCTCACCGCCGGTCATCCGCGAAACTGCCCCAGCCACCACCGCCACATTGAAAAACGTCGTGACCGCGTAGGTGCAGAAGTAGAAGGCGAAGAGGATCGCGTAGTAGAGGATTTTTCGCGCAGGATCGGCGTTCCCAGCCGGAGGCCGCCAGGCGCCAGTCATCGCCAGCGGGATCACGAACGAAGCGACCACCATCAAGGAGCACAAGGCGGAGAGAAACGGAAAGATCAGCAAACCGCGAGTGCGCCGCAAGACATCCCAGGAAGCGCCCATCAGGGCCCACGTGTACGAAAGTTTGGCGAACATTGGTTCTGTCCCATGTTGAGTGGATCGAGCCGCGAATGCCTGCCGCGTCACTATAGCATGCGGCAATCCACTTGGGCTGCCGATATTTACCGGAGCCTGCGAATAGGTGCGTAAACGAGCCGGCCGTCGCGGGCAATTGCGGATTGTTGAGCGCCCCATGCGGAAGGCATTCGCTGGCAAACTGCGCGCCCAGACGATACTCTGGCAATCGTGGAGAGCCCGGGGTGAATCACGGCAGATGAGCTTTCTTGGCAGCCTCTTGACGGCTCATCATTTGAGGATCCAAACAATGCATTCGATGAATCGGCGTGAGTTTCTGGAAAACTCGATGTTGGCGGCCGCTGCCGCCGCCGCTGCCACGGTCGGCGGCCCCGCAAGGCTGCCTGCCGCAGAAACGAAATCGATCATCAGCCCAAATGACAAGTTGCGCGGAGTCATCATCGGTTGCCATGGGCGAGGCGGCGAGCACATCATGCAGTTGCTCCGGCGCAATGACGTGGAAATCGCCTACGTTTGCGACCCCGATTCCAACGTCGGCAACTCCCGCTGCGAGGCGATCGAAAAGTTTCTGCGCGGGCACAAACCGAAATACGCGCCGGACCTCCGGACCGCGCTCGACGACAAATCCGTCGACTTCGTCACGATCGCCACGCCCAATCACTGGCACTCGCTGGCCGCCATCTGGGCCATGCAGTCCGGCAAGGATGTCTATGTCGAAAAGCCAGTGAGTCACAACGTCAGCGAAGGCCGGCGCGCCGTTCAAGCCGCCGAGCACCACAAGCGAATTTGCCAGACTGGCATGCAGAGCCGTTCGTCGCTGGGCATGCAAGAGGCCATCGCCTACCTTCGCGCCGGGAAGCTCGGCGAGGTCAAGCTGGCCCGCGGACTGTGCTACAAGCCACGGGCCTCGATTGGTCCGAAAGGGAACTATGAGGCTCCCAAGGAAGTCGACTACAAGCTATGGAGCGGCCCCGCCCCGCTGTTGCCGCTAACTCGGCCGCGGTTTCATTACGACTGGCACTGGCAATGGCCTTACGGCAATGGCGATATCGGCAATCAGGGCGTCCACCAGATGGACATCGCCCGCTGGGGCCTGGGCCTCGACACCCTGGCCGACAGCGTACTCAGTTACGGAGGCCGATTCGGTTATGAGGACGCCGGCGACACGCCGAACACCGAAGTCTCGATCTTCGAATTCGGGCAAGACAAAACCGTGGTGTTCGAAGTGCGTGGGCTGAAGACGAAGGACCTGCTGGGCGCGCGGGTCGGTACGATCATTTACGGCACCCAGGGCTATCTGGTCAGCCCCGATTTATCCTCCGGCAGCACGATCACCACGGCCACGGTGTTCGACCCGCGGGGAAAAATCATCAAGACATTCGGCAAGGGAGACGACCCGTTGGCCGATCATTTCGGCAATTTTTTCCAGGCCATCCGCAGCCGCAAGGTGGAGGAGCTGACCGCGCCGATTCTCGACGGCCATCTGTCGGCCGCGCTGTGCCACTTGGGCAACATTTCCTATCGGCTCGGCGATCCGCACACGGACGGCGAGGCTCTTGAAAAGCTCAAGAGCCTTAAGACCAATGAGCAGGGCCGCGAAACGCTCGACCGCGTGATCGCCCACCTCGGCCAGAACAACGTGCATCTGGGGGGCAGCACTGAATTGCGGCTCGGCCCGCAATTGCAGTTCGATCCGAAGGCGGAGACGTTCCTCGACCATCCGGCCGCCAGCGCTTTACTGACCCGCGATTATCGAGCTCCCTTCGTCGTTCCGACCGCGGACCGACTGTAGTTTGCGCAGCCACCAAATGCTGCCGATCCAGCGACCCATTCGCCTGAAGGAGAAGACCGATGGACATCAAACGTTGCGGTTCGCAACCTTCGAGAAAGGGCCCGGCAGATTGGTTCACCGGTGTGGTGCGGATCGACCCGCCGTTCGATGCACCCGAACCGGCCCGCGCGGGAGGCGCGAACGTGACGTTCGAACCGGGCGCGCGGACGGCCTGGCACACGCACCCACTGGGTCAGACGCTGATCGTGACGGCCGGCTGCGGCTGGGCTCAGCGCTGGGCTGGACCGGTCGAGGAACTCCGGCCGGGCGACGTGGTCTGGTTCGCGCCCGGCGAAAAGCATTGGCACGGGGCGACTCCAACGACCGCGATGACGCATATCGCGATTCAAGAAAAGTTCGACGGCAAGCCCGTCGATTGGCTGGAGCAGGTCAGCGACGCCCAATACCGAAAATAATGCATCGCTGCTCGTACCTCAATTCCTCACGCCCCTCAAACCTCACGCTTGCTGCCGGCGCAGGCGGTCGTAATAGAGCAGGCCGACAAGTGTTTTGGCGTCGCGTATCTTGCCGCCAGTGACCAGTGCCATGGCTTCGGCCCAAGGAACGGTTAGGGTCTTGATCTGCTCGCCGGCTTCCAGCGCTGTCGCACCAGGATGCAAGCCGGTGGCGAGAAACAGGTGCATTCGCTCGCTAAGAATTCCCGGAGAGATCCAGAATTCGTAAAGCCTTTGGAAGTGATCGGCACAATAGCCCGTCTCTTCTGCCAACTCGCGGCGGGCGGTTTCAAGGGGATCTTCGCCGACATTCATCGTGCCGGCCGGCAGTTCGATAAGTTCTTCGTCGACCGCGATCCGATAGTTTCGGATCAGGCAGATCTGGTCGCCAGGCAACAAGGGCAGGATCGCAACGGCTCCCGGATGGACCACGGTCTCCCGTGCATGGTTCGATCCGTCCGGTAGCTGTTGCACATGCTTAACGACCCGGAATCGACTGGTTTCCAACAGCAATTCGGGCTCGGGCCGCATGAAAAAACCCTCCAAGTAGGCCACGGTCATCGCGGCGAACGCCGCCTGCGCCAATGGGCAACAGTAGCGCCAAACAGCGTGCTATCCGCCGAATTGCCGGAACCTTGACCGGCTGTTAAGATAACGTGTATCGAGCGGCGGTCCAAGTAACGTCTCGGCGCAGACCCTTCGGCCAAGAAAACGTCCCATGCGTGACTATTGGACTCTTAGTTTGGGACGCTATGCGGGCATCCCTGTCCGGTTGCACGGCTCGTGCCTGGTGTGTGGCTTGGCGGCCATGTATGTCGCCTCGCAGGCCACCCGCGGCACCACCGACGCGGATCTTACAGGGTATGGCGCTCTGGCCGCGTTGATCTGGTTCTTCAGCCTGGTTGTGCATGAAATCGGCCATTTGGCTATGGCCGCCCGGGTCGGAGCCCCTGTCGAACGGATCGTGATCGGTCCGCTCGGCGATCTCGCGCCGATCAGCCTGCCGCACGATCCGCGCCGCGAACTGGCCATTGCTTTGGCGGGCCCGCTGGCCCATCTGGTGGTGCTGCTGATCATCACGCCGGCGTTGCTGGTCTCCGGCGAAGAGATGAAGGACTTGATCCTTTCGCCGCTGGCTCCCATGAATCTTGCGGCCGGCGGGATTTGGGCTGCTAGCTTGCGGATGTGGTTTTGGTGCAACTGGCTGCTGCTGCTGGTCAATTTTCTTCCCGCGTTTCCGCTGGACGCGGGCCGAGCGCTGTGGGCCGGGTTGCGTCCCGTGCTGGGCGAGCGAAATGCCACGCTGATGATTGCCCGAGTGGGCGCCATGGTCAGCATCCTGGGTCTGACGGTTTGGAGCTTCTTTGCTCCGCCAACGGGAGTGTTGGTGCCGGCGTGGTTTCCGCTCACGCTCTTGGGGTTGTTTCTGTACTTTGGCGCCCGCACGGAAATCGGGCGGCTCGAAGATGATGATCGCGAGGGCGAACTATTGGGCTACGATTTCTCGCAGGGCTACACCAGCCTGGAGAAAGCGGGCGAACCGCTTCGTCGGCGCGAGCCGGGAGTCGTCCGGCGGTGGATTCAACAGCGCCGCGAAATGAAGCAACGCCGGGCCCGACAGCTCGAGGAAGAAGAAGAACGGCGGGTTGACGAAGTCTTGGCCCGCGTCAAGGATGTCGGCCTGAGCGCTCTGACGCCCGAAGAGCGAGCTCTCCTGCACCGGGTTAGCGTCCGCTATCGCAATCGGCAGAGCCATTAGCCCGGCAGTTCCCAAGGGACGCGAGTTGAGCCCTTGGCGGCGGCGAACGTGGCGCGTGGAGTTCCGCTGGCAATGTCTTACTGGCAATCTGCGTTATTGGCAATCGTGCCGCACAGGTGACATCACAGCGCTTACCGGCCGCCAGTTGCCCAGTTTGTTGAAAACCGCCTCCTCGATTAAAGGGGTCAGAACTATTTATTGCAATAAATAGTTCTGACCCCTTTAATCTCCCGCGGAAACCGAGTCGCCAAGAAGAAGAGTTGCGTCGCCGTTTTCCGTCCCCTAAAACCCTGGCGAGGAGTTGAAGAAGAGTCGCGGTCGATGCATATTCCAACGTACCCCACGTATCCTTTTCTTTCACGGGAGGTTGCAATGCGATACCTACAATCGACTTGGTCTATCATGGCTGTGGCGATCTTGGTTGTTTCGGGCAGCCCGCGAGCAATCCATGCCGCGACGCTCACCTACGACGCCGGGGTCGATTTGAAGAATTTCGAAACGACCGTCAATCCACCGAACGGAACGGACCCGGGTCTCAATACCGTCGTGCCGGTTTGGAGCTATGGGACGGAGACGGGCACTAGCAACTCCTCGCCTACCGCATCCGCGTTCACCGTGTTCCCGAAGTCGGCGTCGTACAATCCAGTAGATTTGCCAGCCGCGAGCGGAAACATGTCGGGATGGCAGTACGACCCTTCGGGCGATCTCGTTCCGGTCGTGGCCGTTAACACGACAAATTCAACGGTCACGACCACTTGTTGCGGAAGCTATGGCGTCAATCAGATTTGGACGCACCCAGGCCCCTTCGGTTCGGGCGACGAGTTCACCGTCGTTCGGTGGACCGCTCCCACGGCCGGCTACGCGTCTGTCTCGGGCACGTTCTTGAACGAGGGGGGAACTGCCAGCTCGGACTATATTCAAATCGGCGGCACGACGCAGGCGTCGGGCTTCGCTTCCGCCGGCACGCTGACTGTCGAGCCCACGCTCGTGACACCGGGCGAGACCATCGATTTCATTACCGGGCCGAATGTTAATTCGGGTTATGGCGCAAACTCCACATCGTTCGACGGCACGGTAACATTCACTCCCGTCCCCGAGCCGTCGTCGCTTGTCGCGCTCATTGGCCTGAGCGCCATGGGTATGTTGCTGATCACGCGTCGGCGCCGCAAGCACACGCCGGTCGGCTAACTCAGCAGCGCCGGCTATGTTTTGAGCGTGATCGCTCTGTGCCGAGCGCCGAACCGGTGCGCCGAGCGCGACGGTCGGACTCGTAATCATCGCCCGCTGGCGCCTACCGTTCGCCGTGGTGGAAGCTGTCGGCAGATTAAACGGGTCAGAACTATTTACTGCAATAAATCGTTCTGACCCGTTTAATCCCTATTTATTGCAATAAATAGTTCTGACCCGTTTAAGCCCGCGTTTAATTCCCGACCCGTTTAATTCCACACTTCGTCTCCAATTCGCTTTGCTGCGTAGCGTGACCGCTTGGTATGGTCCGGCGACCCGAGAATGATCCCAGTACGGGTTTCTGACATCAGGGCAGGTCCTAGGCTGCCAGCACGATCGGCATTACCGGCACAAATGCCCCCTCGCGGTGCGGTTCTCCACGCGAGCAACTGCGGATGTGCTTTTAACCATGACGTAACTTTTCTCATGGCGTGCCGCTGCTGGCGCGCCGCCGGGAACGGGTCAAGTCGGTGGCTATTTGAATGGCGCTCTCTTGCGAAGCAACTTCGACTGCGGTCGCCCAGCGCGGCGGCTCTCCGCCCGCCGCGATAACGGCTGAGAGGCTGGCAGGAGTGCGCGGAGCGCTCGGCGAGTTGTTTGGCTACGAGCCTTGGATCGTGGACACGGCCTCCGATGCCGTGATCTCGAGCGGCGTCGAGCTTTCGCAAGACTTGCCGCCGCATTGGCTGCCGATCTGCCGTGAAGTTGCTCAGCGGGGGCACGCGGAGTTCATCGCCGACGAGTCGCCGCTGCTGGCCCTGGCAATGCCAATTCCGGCTGCTGAATGCCGATACGTCGCAGTGGGTTTGTTCCTGGCCCACCGATCTACTAGACAATCGGCGCCCGATACCGCGGCAAGAATCGCCCGGCAGTGCGAAGCCTGGGGCCTGAGCCGGACGACCGCTGATTGGCTAGCCAGGCAAATTCCCTGGCCCGCCGAGCGCCTGATGGCCGTGGCCAAGACAACGGTCCAGCGTTGGGCTGCCGCCAGCCGTGCGGAATCACTTGGAGACGAAGTCGCGGACCTCGCAGTCCAGCTCGGTAGCCTGTACGAAGAGATCAGCCTGCTGCATCGTCTGACGCGTCACTTGCGAATTACCGAAAACGACGAGCAATTGGGCCGGCTGACCCTGGATTGGTTGGCCGACACCTTGCCGGCGAAATCGCTCGTGCTTGAACTGTTCTCGCGGGATGCGGCGAGTGGCGAAACCGCCCTGTCGCCCACCGTGTTCCTCACGCACGGCTACGCCCCACTGGACGAAGAACGATTCAAACGCCTCGTCGGCAAGCTCGGGGGCGACAAGTCGCCCCGGATGCAAATCGTCAATGCGCCGCCGGCGGAACTTGCCGAGGAGCTCGACGGCATCGACTCGTTCGTTCTCGCGCCGCTCATGGAAGGCACAAATCTGTTCGGCTGGGTAGCCGCGTTCGGACACCGAGCGGGCGCCGAATTTGGCTCCTCAGAAGCCAGCCTGCTGGCCAGCATCGGCGCGCTATTGGGAATCCATTGCGGCAACTTGGCGCTCTATCGCGAACAGGCCGACATGCTGGCCGGCGTCGTCCGAGCGCTCACCTCGGCGATCGATGCCAAGGACCCCTACACCTGCGGTCATAGCGATCGCGTGGCCCGGCTGTCGGTCGCCTTGCGCAAGAGTTGGGTTGCGACCAGAAGCAACTCGAAACGATCTATCTCTCCGGCTTGCTCCACGATGTCGGCAAGATCGGCGTCGACGATCAGGTGCTCCGCAAGCCAGGCCGGTTGAGCGATTCGGAGTTCGAGCACATCAAGATCCATACCGAGATCGGCTTCCGCATTCTCCGCGACTTGAAGCAACTCGGCGACGTGCTGCCGGTGGTCCGCCATCATCATGAGGCTTGGAACGGGACCGGCTATCCCTCGGCGCTTTCCGGCGAAGACATTCCGCTCTTGGCCCGGGTGGTGGCCGTGGCCGATGCCTTCGACGCGATGTCGAGCGATCGGCCCTATCGCAAAGGGATGCCCGACGAGAAGCTTGACGAAATACTGCGCACCGGCGCGGGCCGGCAATGGGACACCCGCGTGATCGACGCCTTCTTTCGCATCCGCGAGAAGATTGGCCGCATCGTCCGTCCTAGCGGCGAACGGGAGCCGCTGCCTGAAGAAGTCCGCCGCCTATCATGATGCCCCACGGCGCTGCCGTGTTACATTGCGTTGGTCGCCGCTCGTCGCTGCCAGCGGAATCTTGAGATCACGGAGCACAGTCCGATGGCCCGGCAGGAAAGCCCGCGCGAGGATCTACTGGCCGAGGCGACGGCGCTCGTGGAGCGGGCCGAACTTCTACCGGCCGACGCCGCCGAGCCGATTGTCATGGGCTTCCGGACCAACGGGGCCGCGAGCGTTTTCTTCGATCAGGACACGGCATACCATTTCAACTCGGACGGTGAATTGCGGCGTGCCTATCTCGCCGGCCGGCTCGTTAAGGCCGATCGAGGCCGGCTCGCCTCGCTGGATCGGCACAGGATCGCCGGCGCGGTGCAACTCGTCCGCCACGATTTGAACGCGGAAGAGACGGACGAAGTGCTCGGTGAGCTTCATCGGCGGCTGGTCGCTTTGCGAATGGCAATTTCCACACAGCGCGTGAAGCTGGTGCGACAGTTACCCGAGGACGCCGACGTGCTTCCGCGGATTCTCGCTTGGCTAGCCATGATGTCGGAGCCAATTCGCATCGCCCGCAACCCGCGCGTGCGATGAATTTGTTCTGGGAGGGCGAGGCTCCCGCCGAGCCGCGCACTCTCCCACTCCCACAATGAGCGAGTGGAAACGGCAGCGGCTCGGCAGTGGCCTCGCCCTCCCGCGATCGTCAACTCTTATCCAGCACTTCGGCTTCGCCGAAATTGGATTGCAGCCGCGTACCAGGTTTCAAGAATTCACGGCGAACGTGGCCCAGCGCCAGTGGAGCGCCAAAGCGTGGCGAAAAAGTCGCCGATGTGACCGCGCCGGCCGGCTTTTCGCCGGCCCGAAGTTCTGCCGCCGCGGCCGGGATCTCGCTTCCAGCGAATCGTAGCGCCACGAGTTGCCGATTCACGTGCCCCAGCGCGTCGATCCGGGCGACCGTTTCCTGGCCCAAGTAACAGCCTTTCGTAAAGCTGATCGCCGCGGCATCGCGGCCGACTTCTTGCGGCAGATTCTGCTCGGTGATATCGACGCCATATTTCGGAAAGCGGTTTTCGATTCGCACTGTTTCCAGCGTCTCGGTGCTACATGACACTCCGCCGGCAGTGCCTAGCTCCGCAACCGCGGCGGCGATGGCCTGCGGTTCGCCGGAGATCAAGAATCCCGATGGCCCGGCAAATTCGACGCGCCGCCACCACACTTGATGCTCGGAAAATTGTGCCGCGCCGTGAGACAGCCGGCCGCGCGATTCAATTCCAGCAAGCCGCGCGAGAGCGCGGCAGCGCCCTCGCCGGCCACCAGCCATTGGCGCAACTCGGCGCCGCGATCGTGAAATTCCACCCGCTCGCGGATGTGATAGCGCTCGAAATGGGCGATCAGCCGCGGCGCCTGGCGGGGAACCGAATCGAGCACCAGCGTTTCGGGCGTGCAAAATACCAGCAAGTGGCCCAGCACGTGCCCTTTGAGGTCCAGCACAAAGGCTTCGCATCCCTGGCCGATTTGCAAATCGCGGATCGGGCCGGTCGTGAAGTTGTGGAGGAATGCCGCTCGATCCTCGCCTGTCACTTCGATCTGAGTGCGATCGCTGCAATCGACCAGTCCGACGCCGGAAGTGAGTGCCGCGTATTGTGAATCGGCATCGGTCGAAGGCATGAGAGCAAACCCGCAAAGGATTTGGCGAAGTAAATCGTGTCCGGCTTAGGTGCCTGTCGAAAAAGGGGACTGGCTCTGAGCAACCAAACCGGTTTGTAGCGGAATTCGCGTTCCTGCGAAGTGCCTGTCCCCTTTTTCAACAGCCAGTTAGTCAGCCATCTCTGCTGCGGCTTCTTCCGCGGCCGTCGGCAACGCATATTGGGCATTGGCCAACAGGATGCACGAGCCGTGCCGGCTCGCCAGCCGGCCGATTTCGTCCGGGGCCGCGATGTGGCCGACGCCCAATTCCTCCGTGACCGATTCATCCAGCCGGCTGAGCAAGTACACCTGCACGTGCTGCAGCACCTGGGCCAGTTCATGCGCGGCCGTGGCGTCGGTCGAATGCTGCTTGCGAATCTGCTTCATCGCCGCTGGCAAGTCACGGGCCCGGCCCAGCCAGCGCAGCGCGGGGCCCGGTTGATCGGCCAACTCGGTGCACAGCGCGATTGCGCCGTTTTCGGCGACGGCCCGCGCGGCCGACGCGAGCGCCCGGCCGACATTCTCCCAGGTTTGCTGGCCGGCGCTGCCGGCGATGGCGGCCACGACAAGATCGGCGCGCTTCGGGACCTCGCAACCCCACGCCGCCTGGCAAAGAGCTTTCGCCCGCTGGCCGACGGCAACCGGCGCGCCCGCCACCACGTGCAGCACGCCCCCCGCATCGGCCGGAATCACTTGGACGGTCATCAACACGCCGAGCAGCCAGGCCACTTCGTCGGCTTTTTCGCGGCGGCGAGCGGTCTCTTCCGCCGAATCGATCGCGGTTGCCGCTCGAAATCGGTCCAGCGTCGGAGAATCGGAAAACGCCGGGTACAACGTGGCGTTGACGCCATAATATCCCAACGACGACTCCAATCGCATGCAGCCGATCGGCAGAACCACGTCGGCATCCGACAGCCGCCGATTGATATAGATCGGCTCTCCATCCTGATCGGCGGCCAAATAGGAAAGACCCTCGCGCGCTTTTGGATCATGAATCAGGAGGCTCGACTTGCTGAGTTGCGGAATCGGGCAAATGGCTTCGCAGATCGGCCGCGGTGCAGTCGGCGTCGGGGCGGGCTTGCAAAATGCAAATGTCGGCTGCGGCCGCGCCGGCTTGCAACAGCAGCCGGACAATCGCTCCCGTCAGCGCCGCCGCCTGAGGCACGCCATGCTCCAAGGCCAGCACGATATGATCGCCGGGAATCACCGCTTGCGCGAGAGGTGGAAATTCCAGCGGCGCAGCCAATTCCGCCACGAGTGCCGCCGCCGGATCGGCCAACGCGCTGCCGCGCGGGGCTCCGCACGTGGCCAACAATCGCTCGGTGCGAATTCGAGTTCCACCGTCGCGCCGCTACCATATCGAAGCTTGGAAACCATGATCGCCGCAATCAATCCGGATTGAAGACTGGGGAACTGCGCCGCAAACAATCGCCACGTCAACCTATCGATATATCGATGTGCTGGCACTGGCATCTTATGACCCCAGCGAAACATGGGTCAAGCCGCCAAAGTGCGCCGGACATCGGGCACAAGACGAAGGATTCGCGGCTGCCATGAACGAAGGCTCACGCGGAACAACGGGGTCGAATACGCAAACTCCAAACCCCCCTCTTCGCCGCTCCCCCATAATCTCCGCCCGATCGGCGCCAAATCCGCCGCTGCCGAGGGAATGCCCGACTTCTCGTTAAAGTTTGGACAGTTGGCGCAACCGATATCAACTTTGACGCTCGTAACGGTAATTCCGTCTGATACTCAAGTTTCGCCATGGATGCGGGGGCAACGCGATGGCAGCCTACGACTATCTGGTGGTCGGTAGCGGAATGTTTGGCGCGGTCTTTGCCCGGTGCGCCGCGGAACGTGGCAAACGCGTGTTGATCGTGGACAAGCGCCGCCATCTGGCGGGCAATTGCTACACCGAAGCCGTGGCCGGCATTCAAGTTCACCGCTATGGCCCCCACATCTTCCACACCGACGATGAGCGAATCTGGCGATTCGTCAATCGCTTTGCGCGGTTCAACAATTACATCCACCACGCCCTGGTTCACTTTCGCGGCCGCACGTTTTCCTTTCCGATCAACATGATGACACTCGTGCAGCTTTGGGGGATTAACACGCCCGCCGAGGCTGAGCACAAGTTGCGCGAAGTCCGAGTTCCGAACGCATCGCCGCGCAATCTGCGCGATTGGATCCTCTCGCAAGTTGGCGAAGAAATCTACGAGGTCTTCGTCCGCGGTTACACGACGAAACAGTGGGGACACGACCCGGCGGAGTTGCCGGCGTCGATCATTCGCCGCCTGCCGATCCGCCAGACGTTCGACAATCGCTATTTTGGCGATGCGTTTCAGGGCGTACCGATCGGCGGCTACACCCGGCTGTTCGAGAACATGCTGGACCATGAGAACATTGAAATCCAGTTGGGTGCCGATTATTTCGAGCATGCCAGCGCATTGCGCCGGACGGCCGGCAAGACGGTATATACCGGGAAGGTCGATGAATTCTTCGACTATCGGTTTGGGGAACTCGAATATCGCTCGTTGCGATTCGAAACGGAACTGCTGGAAGGGGACTTCCAAGGAACGGCGATCGTAAACTACACCGACGAGGCGGTGCCGTTCACCCGGATCACCGAGCACAAGCATTTCGAATTCCAGCAAAACCGGCAGACGGTCATTACGCGCGAGTACCCGCTGGCTTACGAACGGGGCCAAATCCCCTACTACCCGATTTGCGATGCCGGCAACACGGCCCTGTACGAGCGGTATCGCGCCCTGGCCGAGCGCAGCGGCGTGTTGTTCGGCGGCCGGCTGGCGACATACCGCTATTTCGACATGCACCAGGTGGTGGGTCAGGCGCTGGCGACGGCCCGCAGAGAATTCGGCGAGCGGCCGGAAATCACCAGCGGCGACGTAATTCCGCTGCGCGCGGCTGCTTGAAATTCGAAAGGGGAAGCGACCGCGATGCAATTTCTCACAAATTTTCGAGAGAACTCCCTGTTTCGGAGCGCTCCGGCCTACGCCGGTTTGTCACGCGCTCGAGTTGCGTCAGCCTGGCGCTGATTTTAATCCCCGGCTATTTGCCCCGACGTCTGCGCGGCATGCTGTCGCGAGCATCCGTGCATCTGCCACGTCCCTCTTTTTCGGCTTTACCGATCGGTGGGACTTCCGGATAATTTAGCCGTTCTGCCGCTCGGCGATTGCCGGCACATTCGGACGATCGTGCTTGGCCCTGCATCCCTCTCACAGTGCGGCCCTTAAGTCGAAGGATCATGGATGAAAATTGAAACAGACTGCAAGCCAACCGCAAGCAACCGGCTGGCGGGCGGCGTGTTGTTGCTGCTGGCTCTCGCCGCATCGCTCGCGCTTGGTTGCGGTCAGGCCGATTCGAAAAATCAGGCGACCTATGGCGCCGCGACTCGCAGCGCAGATGGCTCGGGCAATGCGGCTGCCGGCCCCGCGGCGGAATCCTCGCAGACGACTGGGCCGGCAACCACGCTCAAGCCGCGCGAACTTGTCGACCGGATGATCAAGGCCTATCGCGGCGCGACATCTTATGCCGACGCCGGGCAAGTCCGCATCAAGCTCCAGCGCGCCAACCAGCAGCCGCAAGACATCAAGCCGTTCATTCAGTCAGTCTCCTTCGTGCGGCCCAACCAAATTCGCGTCGAGTGCTTCGACTCGGTGCTGGTCTGCGACGGCAAAAGGCTTCGTGGGTCGGCTTCGAATGTGCCGCAGCAAGTCTTGGAGATCGACGCGCCGGACAAGCTGCGATTAAGCGACCTGCTGGCCGGCGAGGCCCTGCGCGAAAGCTTGGAGCAAGGGCCGGCCGGGTTTCCCTTCCAACTGCTGCTGCTCTTTCCCGACGCTATCCTGCCCCCCGTCATCGAAACCGGCGAGCCGAAGCTGCTGGCGGGCGACGCGTTCGACGGGCACGATTGCCAGCGCGTCCAGTTCGACACGCCGGAAGGGCCACTCGTATTGTGGATCGATCCGCAGTCGTACGTGTTGCGATTGATGGAGTTGCCGGTCGGTAACATCCGCAAGCAATTGGAAGCCGAAGGACCAGTCAAACATTTGTCGCTCACGGTCGAATTTCTCGGCGCGGCTGAACGAAGCGGTGCCGCAAGTGGCCTTTGATTTCGAAGTGCCACCGACCGCCAAACGCGTGAAGCGGCTGATCGGGCCGCCGCCGTCGCCGCCGTCGGAGTTGTTGGGTCATGCCGTGCCGGAGTTCAACTTCACCGGAGTGGGCGATAAAGCCGTGAATCGCGCTTCGCTGGCGGGCAAGGTGGCCGTGGTCGATTTTTGGTTCACCGCCTGCCCACCCTGTCAGCAGGTGTTTCCGATGCTCGATCAGGTGTATCGGAAATACAAGTCGAACGATCGCGTGGCGTTCGTGGCCGTGAGCATCGATCCGCCGGATGTCGACGACGCTCGGCTGCACGAGATGGCCAAGCAATGGGGCGGAACGTTTCCGCTGGCCCGTGATTCCGCGGAACGCCGACACGGTGTTTCACATTCCCGGCGCTCCGACATTGGTGGTCCTGGGCCCCGATGGCACGTTGCAGGATCAGGAAGTCGGGCTGGATCCGAAGCTGGCAACCGATTTGCCTGCGGTCATCGATGCCTTGTTAGCCGGCAAGTCGACGGCGGCCGAGGCCAAGGCTCGCGCGGAGCAATTGACGGCGGAATACGAGCGCGCGATTCAAGAACCGCCGGTCAGGGCCGAAAGCCAGATCGAAGCGCTGCCGGTGGTAAAAGTCGCGGCCCGCGACGAACCGCGGCATGTCAAGCTGTCGCGGCGCTGGGCGACCACGGACATCAAGAATGCTGGGAATATCCTGGTCGTCGAAGATCCGAAAAATCCAAAATCGCCAAAGATCCTCGTGCTCGAAGGGGCCCATACCGTCGTCGAGCTCAACGCCGCAGGGCAAACCGTCGCCCGCCACGAATTGGTGATCCCGCAGCAGGCGATCGTCAATTTCGTGCGCACGGCGGTCGACGCGGCGGGCAAACGCCACTATGCCGGCTCGGCCAGCGGTCAGCAGCAACTGTTTCTGTTCGACGAAAATTGGGCTCCCGTCGTGCGATTCCCGAGCGCCGAGATTGGCGAGCATGCGGGAATCGGCGACGTGCAGTTCGTCGATTTCGCAGGCAAGGGGAGTCCGATTCTCGGCGTCGGCTATTGGGGTCTGGTCGGCGTGCAGGGCGTATCACTTTCCGGCAAGCGCCTTTGGACCGACCGCTCGATGCAGTATGTGCTGCGGCTGGCAGCCAGCGCCCGCGACGCCAAAGGAGAGCGCCGGCTGCTGTGCACGAACAGCCGAGGATCGCTGGTTCCGATCGACGGCGCCGGATCGCCGCAGCCGGAGTGGCTGTTGCCCGGGCTGATGTTGGAAATCGTCGCCTCCAGCGAAACCGGCACGGGCGACACGAATGTTTGCGCGATCGCCAGCAATTTGAAACGCGAACCAGTGCTGGTGGGCATCGGACCCAGTGGCGAGGACTTGTGGCATTATCCCCTGCCGCGCGGGATTTATCAGACACCGATCGAGCCGATTAACTCCGCCGCGTTGATCGGGCCGAAACGGCATTGGTTGATCGCCTCGCCCGACGGGTCGATCCATTTCGTCGGCGGCGATGGCACGCCGTTGGACATGTTTCATTACGGGCAGGCGCTCAGCGGCCTGGGGGGCGCCTGCGCGGGCGACGAATCGCTTTTGATCGTGGCGACGCCAAAGAGCGTCGAGGCCTGGAAGGTCGAGCCGAAATAGCGGCAATCGGCGGCAAAAAACGCTCTGGAAGTGCTGGCGAGGCTTTGCTACACTTCGCCCCGCGCTGGGGGATCGGATCAGCCTGCGGTTCGCATTTCTCCTCGGCGCCGACTCATCTGCGCCGCATTCGTGGACGAACTCACATGAAATCTCGCGCTCTGCGTTCGCGTTATCCTTTCGTTTGCGCCCTTCTGGCGGCATGCTTGGCTAGCGGTTTTGCCGCGCGATCGACGTGGGCCGTGCCCCCGTGGCAATTCCTGGGTTTCAAGAAGATCGACGCCGATCCGAACAAGACCTATCCGCTCGCGCAATCGAACGGCCCATGGATGATCATGGCGATGACGTTTCATGGCGATGACGCCGAAACGAAGGCCCAGCAGTTAGTGTACGAGCTGCGCAAGCAATATAAGTTGAACGCGTATAGTGTCGCGCAAAACTTCGATTATTCCCAACGGTACATGGACGGGCGGGGCCTATATCCCGACGGCCATCCGGTAAAAACTCGATATCTACATCCCGAGAGAACCGAAGAGGTGGCGGTCCTCGTCGGCGATTATCCCGCGATCGACGATCCCGAGGGGCAAAAGAATCTGGCGATGTTGAAGAAAGCCCAGCCCGATTGCCTTAAGAAACCCGACGATCACCCGTACAACCAGCCGCTGGCCGAGCTGTTCAAATTTCAGAAGGAGACGCTCGACATGCGGAAAGCGGGCCCGCTGGGCAACGCCTTCATGACCAGCAATCCGCTGTTGCCGCGCGAATATTTCACACCCAAGGGAGTGGACAAGCTGACGCTGGACATGAATCGGGGCGTGAAATACAGCTTGTTGGACTGCAAGGGACGCTACACCGTTCGGATTGCGACCTTCACCGGCCGAGTGGTGATCGACCAGCGGCAAATCCAATCGCTCGAGCGCGACAAGAACTCTCCGCTGTTGGCCAAGGGTGAGCAGGAATCACCGTTGGCGGAAGCGGCAATGAAGGCCCACGCCTTGACCGAAGCGCTGCGCGGCAAGAATGTCGAAGCCTATGAGTTCCACGACAGCCACACGAGTCTGGTGACCGTCGGCAGCTTCGACTCCGTTGGCATGCCGCGGGCCGATGGCAAGATCGAGATCAACCCAAAAATCTACGAGATTCTGAAGACTTACGGAGCCGATCAAAGTGCGCTTGCGGGCGGCCAGGCCATCGAAGGTTTGAAGCAGAAGACCGTCATGTGCAACGTCGAGGGGGTCAAGCGGCCTTTGCCCCTGGACTTGCAGCCGATGCCCGTCGAGGTGCCCAAGCGAACGTTCAGCAGCGATTACCAGCAGACGGCGCTGGCACGCTAATTACGTTCAGCCTCGGCCCTATCGAGCCGCGCCGCCCTCTAGCCCCTTCCGTGGTAAGGGTGCTACACTCGGCTCCCATGGTAGATCTGGTCTTGGGAACGCGCAATCGCAAGAAGTCGCTCGAGTTGGTCGAGCTGTTCGGCGCCTTATGGTTTTGCGCTACAAACCATCGCGGAAATTCCCGCAGCGCTCGAGGTCGAAGAAACAGGCGACACGTTCGCCGTCAACGCCGCGCTCAAAGCGTGCCAACAAGCACGGCAACTTGGCCGCTGGGTTCTCGGCGAAGATAGCGGGCTGGTGGTCGATACACTGGGCGGAGAGCCGGGCGTTTACTCCGCCCGTTTTTCCGGCGCACATGCCACCGACGACGCCAACAATCGGCTGCTATTGGAGCGGTTGGGCGACACGCCGCTGGCGCACCGCAATGCCCATTACGTGTGCCATGCCGTCGTATCCGACCCGAGCGGAACACCCCGGGCTGAAGCCCACGGCGAGTGTCATGGCCGGATTCTGTTTGCACCGACCGGCACGAGCGGTTTTGGATACGATCCGCTGTTCGAAGTGGTCGAATACCACCGCACCTTCGGCGAGCTGGGCCCGGTGACCAAGGCCTGCCTCAGCCACCGAGCTCGGGCCATGCGTCAACTGCTGCCGCAGCTGCTGGCGCTGGTCGACTCCGGCGACTGGCGTTAGCTACGCCGCTGTGGCAAGATAAGGGAATGAAACGGATTCCGCCGCCAAACGGCTGGGTTTGGCTCGCAATCTACTTAGCCATGTTGGCCGCAATCGGAGCGGCGGTGGTCGGGCTACGCGATACGATGTTGGCGAGCCTGAGCACGCCGGAGGTGCTCGAAAGCTGGCAAGATTGGCGCGCGACGGCCGCCAAACAGGACGGCAAGCATGGCCCCGTCGAGCGTGTCGAGCAGCCCGGCGTCGAACCGCCGATGCGAATACTGCTGCGGGACAATTTTCCCGTTGTGTTGGCGTCCGCCCTGGTTTTTCCAGGATTGATCCTGGGATTCTTGCTGCTCATTTTGCGCGGCGTTTGGCTGCAAGCGGCCGGGCGATCGTCTGGGACTAAAGGGACGCGAGATAAAGGGACGGCAGACAAAGGGATGATTGATGAGCAGCACGCTGACTCAAGTCACTGCTAGCCGCACGGTCGCGAATCAGGCGGCAGCCGGGCCCGATATGGCCGAACGCCAGGTGGCCCCGGACGGGACAGCGCATCAAGCGGCGGCGGCTGAAGCTGCCGCGGAGCTGGCGCTCGAACCTGCGATTCAATCCAATTCGGTCTCGTTCCGGCCATTGAATCTGCCCGCCAAATCTCAGCCGCCTTTGATCTGGCGAAGTTGGCCGCTCGTCGACGAAGGGACGCAACATTGGCCCGTGCTTGGAGCAACGATTGCCGTCGCGGCGATTAACGGCTTGATCATGGGAAGCATCGGGATATTCGCCGTGGTGCTCGCGGTGCAGTGGCTGGCGCTGTGGCGGTTGATGTTGCCCGTCGAATACGAGTTGAACGAGCGGGAAATTCGCCAAACGGTGTTAGGCCGCTCGACGCGAGTTGCCTGGTCGGCGATCCGCCGCTGCCAGATTCTTCCCGAGGGGCTTTTCTTGTCGCCAGATTCTGAACGAAGGCCGTTCGCCCGCTGGCGAGGACGGTTCATTCCCTGGGGCGAGCATCGCGCAGATATTTTGGCCGTGATAAACAAGCACGCGGTGCAGTCGCGCTCGTCCTGATGCTACGCCGAATTATTTCCCGCGGCGGTCGTTCGCCACCAGGCACGCCACCGGATGATCGCCCCCTTCCAACGGCGGCGGCGTGGTCTTGCAGCGCTCTTCGGCGATCGGGCAGCGATCGAAAAACGGACAGCCCGGATAAGCCCGATCGGGCGTCGGCACATCGCCGCGGAGCACGATTCGCGAGCGGTTTCGCTCCACCTTCGGATCGGGTATCGGCGCCGCCGAAAGGAGCGCCTGCGTGTAAGGATGCAGCGGCTCGCGATAGAGCGTCGCGGCGTCGGCCAGCTCCACGATCCGGCCCAGGTACATTACGCCGATGCGGTTGGAAATATGCCGCACAACCGACAGATCGTGGGCGATGAACAGATACGCCAACCCCAACTGCCGCTGCAAGTCCATCAACAGGTTGATCACCTGGGCCCGGATCGATACATCCAGCGCCGAAACCGGCTCGTCGCACACGATCAATTGCGGATCGACGGCCAGCGCCCGAGCGATGCCGATGCGCTGCCGCTGCCCGCCGGAGAACTCGTGCGGGTAGCGGTTCAGCAGCAGCGGGTTCAGCCCGACCAGATCGAGCAGCCGCATCACCTCCAGCTTCCGGCGCCGCGCATCGTATAGGCCAAGAATTCGCATCGGTTCGGAAACGATGCGTTCGACCGTCATCCGCGGATTCAGCGAAGCCAACGGATCCTGAAAAATCATCTGGATGTGGCGGCGAAAGGGCCGCATCTTCCCGGCCGAAAGTCCGTCGATGCGCTGGCCACGATATCGCACCTCGCCGGAGCGTCACGGGCAAGAGATTCAAAATTGCCCGGGCCAAGGTCGATTTGCCGCAGCCCGACTCTCCGACCAGGCCGAGCGTTTCGCCGGGCTGAATGTTGAAGCTCACCCCATCGACGGCCCGAATGTCGCCGTGAGTTCGCTTGAAGATCGGCCCGCGGACAAACGGAAAATAGACCTTCAGGTTGCGCACCTCCAACAGCGGCTCGGCGATGGCCGGTGACGGATGATTCTGCGATGCTCGGATTGGCGGTGATCGACATGGAGGTGTTGTAGGAATTCTAGGTGTTGGCCTTCGGTGTCGTTGCTGTGGAGGTCGTGATCGATCCGTTGGCGGTCGTTTCCATCGCGCTTTCTGGCACGGGATTGAAGCAGCGGAAACGTTGGCTGGCAACGCCCGGAAACCACGGGGGATCTTCGGCCGTGCAATGTTCGATCGCGCGCGGGCAGCGTGGTTGGAATTTGCAGCCCGGCGGCAAGGCGGCCAAATCGGGAGGCTGGCCGGGAATTGGGGTGAGCCGCTGACCCAAGGTGTCTAACCGCGGAATCGATTCCAGCAACCCCAGCGTGTACGGATGCTTCGGCCGAGCGAATAAATCATCGACGGCGGCTTCTTCCACCAGCCGGCCGGCATACATCACCGCCACGCGGCGGCAACTGTTGGCCACCACGCCCAAATCGTGCGTGATCAGAATCACCGCCAGCCCTTCGGTCCGTTGCAGCTCGGCCAGCAATTCCAAGATCTGCGATTGGATCGTCACATCGAGCGCCGTCGTCGGCTCGTCGGCGATCAGCAGTTGCGGTTTGCAGGACAGGGCCATGCCGATCATCACCCGTTGCCGCATGCCGCCGGAAAACTGATGCGGATAATCGAAAATTCGCTGCTCGGCCCCCGGAATGCCGACTCGCGTGAGCATTTCCACCGCATGATCGAGCGCCTTGTGCCGCGAGTAGCCCAAATGACGGCGGGTGACTTCGGTCATTTGCATCGCCACGTTAAGAAACGGATTGAGCGACGTCATCGGGTCTTGAAACACCATCGCAATGCGGTTGCCGCGCAGCTTGGCGAGCTCGTGGCTGGAGAGCTTGAGCAAGTCGCGGCCATCGAACAAGATCTGCCCGCCGGCAATCCGCCCCGGTTGCGGCACCAACCCGAGCATCGCCAGGCTGCTCACGCTCTTGCCCGAGCCGCTCTCGCCGACCAGCCCAACCGTTTCGCCCGCGCCGACCGACAGCGATAGCCCATCCACGGCCCGAACGACGCCGCCATCGACGGGAAACTGCACGCGCAGGTCGCGAATTTCAAGTAGTGGGTCCGGCATATCGGGCTTCAAAAACTCCAGGCGGCGGTGTTCAACGCACACTAGCCCGACGCGTTAGCGAGGACGCAGGACGATGTTCTTGCAAGATCAATGTCCTGTGTCCTCACTTACGTTTCGGGCTAGTATTTGCTTTTGCGATTTGCGACACAAAACCACACGAGCCTGCAAGAAAGCGGTTACCTGTTCTTTAACTTGGGATCGAGTGCGTCGCGCAATCCATCGCCGAGAAAATTCAAACAAAACAGCGTCATACCCAGCGCCAGGGCTGGAAACAAAAACAGCCACCAAAAAATCTTGATGGGCGTGATCACCAGGAATCCTTCATTGGCCAACAACCCCCAAGACACGTCGGGGGCTTGCACACCCAAGCCAAGAAACGAGAGGAACGCCTCGAGCAGCATCACTCGCGGAATTGTCAGCGTGAGGTAGACGATCACGACGCTGAGCACATTGGGGACCAGATGGCGGAAGATGATCCGGCCTTGCGAAGCGCCGATGGTCCGTGCCGCTTCGACAAACTGCTCGTGCTTAAGCGACAGGATCTGCCCGCGCACGACCCGGGCCATCGTGAGCCAATAGATCGCCCCCACGACGATGAAGAAGATCGCGATCCGATCGATGCCGTGCGCTTCGAGCCAGGCCTGAATCTCATGCGCGCTGAGAATTGTGATCAGATAGATAACAATGAAAATGAACGGCACGGAGTAGAGGATGTCGACCACGCGCATCATCAAATCGTCGACCCACCCGCCGAGATAACCGGCGATAGCCCCATACGAAATTCCGATCACGACCGACACGAGGGTTGCCACCAGGCCCACGGCCAGCGAAACCCGAGCGCCCCAGAATAGCCGCGCGAGCACGTCGCGGCCCAACTCGTCGCGGCCGCACAAGCTGGGGATCGACCGCGGCCGAATATTGCCACGCGAGCTTGAATCATCCAGCGATTCAACCGCCCGACATGGCCGAATTGCTTTTCCATCCAGGCAGGATTTTCGGACGGCGCCTTGGCTTCGCTCGGTTGTGCGCCGGGCTGATCTCTTGGGATTTCCAATGCGTCAGCTTGCCGCGCGTGGATGGTCGGCGGCAGATAGGACAATGCCGTGTGGACGTTGTACGGCGATTGCAAAGGCAGCAGCGGCGTGAAAAAAGCCGCCAGGCTGAGCGTGATCAGAAACACCAGCGCCAGCATCGCGACTTTCTTCCGCCGCAACCGCCGCCAGGCTTCCGCCGCCAGCGAAACGCCGCGCATCGAACGCGCGTCGGCCAAAAGTTTGGCATAGTGCTCCAAATCGCCCGACTCGCGGCGATCCGGGATTGGAGTGGAATAGGGATTCGGCTGATCCATCTGGCGGACGGCGTTAAGCCACCTTTACTCGCGGGTCCAGAACCGTATACATCAAATCGACCGCCAGATTCATCACGCACAACAGCACGGTATAGAGCAGCACCACGCCCATCGCGAGCGTGTAATCGCGCTGTAGCGCCGCTTGGACAAAGTGGTAGCCCAGTCCGGGAATCGCGAAGATCATTTCGATCACGGTCGAACCGGTGAGAATGTCGGCGATCGCCGGGCCGAGATACGAAACCAACGGCAGCAAGGCGCCACGAATGGCATGCCGCAACAGCACCGTGCGCGTCGGCATCCCCTTGGCATACGCCGTGCGAACATAATCTTGTCCCAAGACGTCCAGCATCCCGCTGCGCACCAGACGGGCAATTTCGGCGGCGAACGGCGCGCCCAGGCAGAGCGATGGCAGAATAACGTCGCGCAATGATCCAAAGCCCGCCGCCGGAAACAGCGGCCAGACAAATACGAACAGAATGATCGCCAGCCCGGCGATCACGAAACTCGGCAGCGCCAGCCCCACCGTGGCCGCGGCCATGAGCGAAAAATCGAGCACGGTGCCGCGGCGAACGGCCGAGACAATCCCGGCCGCGAAGCCGAGCGTCAGGGCGAACGCGAGCGCGAGAATTCCCAGCGTGGCCGACTTGGGAAAGCCGGCCGCGATGATCTGATTGACCGAAAAATCCCCCATCCGGTAGCTGTAGCCGAGATCGCCCCGGCAGACATTGACCAACTCGCGCGAATACTGTTCGAGGAGCGGATCGTTCAAATGATACCGGCTCTCGATGTTCGCCTTCACCTCCGGAAGCAGCTTTCGCTCGGAGTCGAACGGCCCGCCCGGCACCGAACGCTCCAGGGCGAACGTGACCGTGAACACAACCCACAGCGTGAGCACCATCCACAGGAGCCGTTTGACAATAAACCAAATCACCGCCGCCCCTCCGCTCGCCATTGGGCCCGGGCCGCGGCATCGACGGAAATTCGCCCCAGCGGATGCGTGTCGAGCACGTTTTCGTAGAAGCCATGAACGTAAGGCCGCACCATGTTCCGCGATACCGATACGTACAGCGGCACGATCGGCATTTCGTCCATCAGAATCTGCTCGGCGTCGTGCAGCATCTTCAGCCGGCGCGCCGCATCGGCTTCGCGGGCCGCGCTGTGGATCAGCTCGTCGTATTTCGGATTGCTCCAGCCGGTTTGATTATTGGGACCGCCGGTAACGAACATGTCCAGAAACGTGTTGGGATCGACGTAGTCGCCAATCCAGCCGGCGGTGGCGATCGAAAAGTCGAGATTCGTCTGAGCCGCCAGATACGCTCCCCATTCTTGCGTTTGCAGATCGACGTCGATTCCCAGCACTTGCTTCCATTGCCGCTGCACCAATTGGGCGACCATCTGCCGGCCTTCGTTGGGATTGGTCAAAATTGGGATCCGGGGAATTCCCGCGCCGCCACCAAACCCTGCTTCGCGGAGCAAGCGAGCCGCTTCGGCGGGATTGTAGGCTTCGCATTGGGCCGAAGTGTAAGGCATGTACTTGCGAATAACCGGCGGCACGAGGCTACGCGCGGGAATTTCGCCGGCGCGCGTGACGCCATCGACGATCTGCTGCTTGTTCGTCGCCATGTTGAGGGCCCGACGCACCAGCTTGTTGTCGAGCGGCTCGCGTTTGCAATTCAACCGATAGAAGACGATCGTAAACTCGGGCATGGGATGAAAATCGTCGCGATGCTCGTCGAGCAGTTGCTTGACGATCGTCGGCGGTACATTCGGAATCCAATCCACCTTGCCGGTCAGGTAAAGATTCAATGCCGTGGTGTCCGACTCGACCACTAGCGCATCGATCGTGGCGACATGGACCTCGTCGCGGCCCCAATACTGATCGCTGCGAGCCAAACGAATGCTCTCGCGGATCTTGCGGCTTTCGAGCCGAAAGGGTCCATTCGTGACCAAATTCTTTGGCCGCACCCAAGCCGGGAATCCAAACGTTTCGACACAGCGCTGATTGACCGGATAGGTTGGAAACATGCCGGTCACTTGCAGAAAATAAGCCGTCGGATCGGCGAGCGTGATCTGGTACGTATGGTCGTCGAGCGCACGCATCCCGACCTCGCTGAAATCCAGCAGCACTTCTTTGGCGTCGTCGGTCCCAGTGCCGGTTTTGAACGTCTTCCGCTGGCCGTCGAGGTCGATCACATAAACCCGCTTCACCGGCGCGGAGTCCCCCTCTTCGGCTTCGCCTTTGGCAAACGGCGGCTCGACGGTAAGGAGCTTTCCATGGACAACTTCGCCGCGGGCGTACTCCGCCGCGCCGGCGGGCCGATGGTTCAGCTCAACTTCGACCCGGTCGCCCGGCTCGACTCGGAGCGTGTTGTACTTTCGTGCGTTTTTCACCATCCACAGGATGTACGAATATTCGCTGCCGGTCGTCGGGTCCAACAGCCGGCGGTGCGACCAGGCGAAATCGGCCGCCGTGAACGGCGAACCGTCGGACCAGCGAGCATCTGTGCGCAAATGGAACGTGTAGGTTTTCTTGTCCGCGGAAATATCCCAACTTTCGGCCACGCCCGGCAGCGGCTTGAGCGTGTCGGGATCCCACCGCGTCAGCCCCTCGAACAGGCAATCGATGATGCGGCCTTCCGGCTGTCCGCTGACGATCGCTGGATCGACGGATTTCACTTCCGTGCCGTTGACGAACGTAAAGCCGGCGGGAGGTTCGGGGGAGAACGACAAGGCCCAGACCACCGCGGCCACGAGGGCCACGAGGCCGATCCAGATCACGATATTGCGCGGATTGAAAAGCATGGCAATGCCCGGTCGCATTTTCGCCGCGGCATGGCGGCATTCGTTTCGGCCGAGTATACCGCATTGGATGCGAAAAAGGATTCTCCCGCGCCCTTTCGCCGGAAGCAACCGGACTGGTTGAGAGGATCGCTGTCGCGATTCGCCGTGAAAACAATGGGCGGAATTCGCTGATTTCATGGCTAACAGGCCGTTGAAAAAGGGGACTGGCTCCGAGCGACCAGATGAGTTTGCCGAGGGATTTAGTTGATCGCGAGGTGCCTGTCCCCTTTTTCAACACGCTGCTAACACAGGGCAATTATGCGGCCCTCCCAGCCGGCATGGCGAACCGTTAGAATAGCTAGTTACTCGAAATGCCACGCCGTCCGTCTCAAGAACAGGGAGTTCGAACGCGATGCCGCAGGAAGACGAACGTGAAGCCAAGCTGCGCAATACGCTGTGCGTGATCCTGGCCGGGGGCAAAGGGTCGCGATTGGAACCTTTAACGCGCGACCGCGCCAAGCCCGCGGTCCCGTTCGGCGGCATCTATCGAATCATCGATTTTTCGCTTTCCAATTGCGTCAACAGCGGCTTTCGCAAGATTCTCGTCCTTACGCAGTACAAGGCGATGAGCCTCGATCGCCATTTGGCGCTCGGCTGGAAGCGGCTGATGTCGCGCGAGCTCGGCGAGTTCATCGACGTGGTGCCGCCCCAGCAGCGGATCGACGAGCATTGGTATCAGGGAACCGCCGACGCCGTGTATCAAAATATCTACACGCTGGAACGCGAACGCCCGGCATACGTGATCATTCTGGCCGGCGACCATATCTACAAAATGAACTATCGCACGCTGGTCGAATATCACCAGCGCAACGAGGCCGATCTGACGATCGGCGCCCTGCGCGTGACCGTCGACGAAGCCCGGCAATTCGGCGTCATGCAGATCGACGAAAACAACCGGGTGGCGGGCTTCGAGGAGAAGAAGCCGAACCCGAAAACGATCCCCGGCGATTCGCGGCATTGCCTGGCGTCGATGGGCATTTATGTGTTCAACGCCCGGTTCCTGTTCGAGCAATTGTGCCTCGACGCCACGCGGCCGGGCAGCGCCCACGATTTCGGCCATAATATCATCCCCTCGATCATCGACACGCACCGGGTGTTCGCGTTTCCCTTCCGCGATGAGAACCGCAAGGAAGACTCCTACTGGCGCGACGTCGGAACGCTGGAATCGTACCATGCGGCCAACATGGACCTCGTGGCGGTCGATCCGTTGTTGAACATGTACGACCATCATTGGCCGATCCGAACTTATCAGATGAACCTGCCGCCGCCGAAATTCGTGTTTGCCGCCCGGGGCCCCGATGCCCGCCGCGGCGAGGCGGTGGACAGCATCGTTTGCCAGGGTTGCATCCTCTCGGGCGGACAGGTTGAACGTTCGATTCTCAGCCCGAACGTTCGAATCAACAGTTTCTCGCGCGTCGAGGATTCGATCTTGTTCGAGGGAGTCGACATCGGCCGGCACGCCAAGGTGCGGCGGGCCATCATCGACAAAGGCGTGCACATTCCTCCCGGCACGCAAATCGGCTACGACCCGGACCAGGACCGAGCCCGCGGCTTCACGGTCAGCGAAGGCGGGATCACGGTGATCGCCAAGGCCGACGGCGTCGAGCATTTCCAAGAAGAATTGGAATCAATCGAAGGATAGCGCCTCGCGACGGCGAGCAGCATCGCACCTGGGAAGCGGGCGCGTGGCGTCGCGTCAATTCGCGCGTTTGTGTGTGTTCTCGTTCGCATCCTCGCTTGTCTCGGCGCGAACGTGACATCGGTAGATGGTGTCTCTTACCGCGTGCGCGGCTCGCGTCGCCTGGAAGCAGACGGCACGCGGAGCGTGCCTGCCACGTAGTAGGCACACTCCGTGTGCCGTCTGTGCTCAAACTATACCATCGCTCGCGTCGCCTTCGCACGTTGACACCCCCCGGAGGTAATTTACAATCAACAGTTTTCCGCTCGCTCCGCCCGCCGGAACTGCCAGAATTCTGGAGGCATGCCCTTTGCCTGAAATTACCCAAAAACGCGCGATCCAGAATGCCGACGTGCTGATCGAAGCCCTCGGCTGGATCCGCCGTTTTCGCGACAAGGTGACGGTCATCAAGCTGGGCGGCAGCGTGATGGAAAGTCCCACGGCCCTGGGCCATCTGCTCTTGGACCTGGTGTTCATGGAGACCGTCGGGATGCGGGTCGTCGTCGTGCATGGCGGCGGGGCCGCCATCAACCGCGCCATGGACGCCGCCGGCCTCAAGCCGCATTTCATCCAGGGCCGCCGCTATACGGACGATGGCACGCGCGACATTGTCGAACGGGTGCTCGCCTACGAAACCAACGAAGCCTTGGCGGCGAAAGTCGAGGAATTCGGCGGCCGAGCCATGCCGCTCAATTTCCGCACCACGAACGTTTTGTTCGGCGAGCGAATCAAATTGGAAGATGGCAACGGCCAATCCGTCGACCTGGGGCACGTGGGCCGAGTCACGCGCGTCGACCGCACGACAATCGACAACTTGTGCTATGCCGGCACGATGCCGATCATTCCCTCAATGTGCATCGACGAACAGGGCGACAAGCTGAACGTCAACGCCGACACCGCTGCAACCGCCGTCGCCCAAGCGCTGGGCGCCGAAAAACTCGTGTTCCTGAGCGACGTGAACGGCGTGCGCAAAAAAAAGGACGATCCCGACTCGCTCATCCACTCGCTCTCAGCCAGCCAGGCCCGCGAGCTGATGGCCAGCGGAGCGATCGAGGCGGGCATGATTCCCAAGGTCGAAGCTTGTTTGGAAACGCTCGACAAAGGCGTCCGCAAAATCCATATCATCGACGGCCGCCTGCGGCATTCGCTGATGTTGGAAATCTACACGAACACCGGCGTCGGAACGGAAATCATGCGCGACGATTAGTGTCGCGCGGTTAGCTGCCAGGAGAAACTACGACCATGGCCACGGTATCCGAACACTCGACGGCCGAGACGCTCGAGCGGTTCAAGAAATTCGTCATTCCCAATTACGCGCGCTACCCGGTCGTCTTGGTCCGGGGCGAAGGCTCGCACGTTTGGGACGCCGAGGGGAATCGTTATCTCGACTTCTTCCCCGGCTGGGGCTGCAATTTGCTGGGCCATTGCCCAGCGCCCATCGTCCGGGCCGTGCAGGAGCAAGTCGCCACGCTGATTCACGTGCCCAACACCTGGCACACCGAAAGCCAAGGCTTGTGGGCCCAAGCGTTGTCCGAGCGGAGTTTCGGCGGGCAGGCATTTTTCTGCAATTCCGGCGCCGAAGCCAACGAGGCGGCGATCAAGCTGGCCCGGATGCACACGCCGAAGGAGCGCTACAAGATCATCACCTTCCGCGGCGGTTTTCATGGCCGGACCCTCGCCGCCACGGCCGCCACGGCCCAGCCGAAATACCACGAGGGAATCGGCCCCTTGATGGCCGGATTTCAATATGCTCCGCTGGGCGATTTGGACGCGGTGGCCAAGCTGATCGACAAGGAAACCGCGGCCATTATGGTCGAGCCCGTGCAGGGCGAAGGGGGCGTCCGCATCCCACCCGACGGATTCTTGCAGGGACTTAGAAAGCTTGCGGATGACAACGGCTTGCTGTTGATCTTCGACGAAGTGCAAACCGGTTGTGGCCGCACGGGGCAATGGTTTGCCTATCAGCATTTCGGCGTCACGCCCGACATCATGACGCTGGCCAAAGCCATCTGCGGCGGCATCGCCGGGGCCGCGATGCTGACCACGCCGGAAATCGCCAAGAGCCTGCGCCCCGGCATGCATGCCGCCACGTTCGGCGGAAACCCGATCGCCGCCCGGGCGGGACTTGCCGCCATCGAAATGATCGAGCAGGAAAACCTGCTGGAGCACACCCAAAAAGTGAGCGACGTGTTTCGCGCCCGCTTGGATCAACTCCGCGCCGAATGCGAGATCATTCGCGACGTGCGGATTTTGGGGGTCATGATCGGAATCGAATTGGCCGTCGAAGGCGCGCCGGTCGTCAAAGCGTGCCTCGATCGGCGGCTGCTGGTGAATTGCACACAGGGAACGGTCATTCGCCTCCTGCCGGCCATGAATCTTCCGCTGGAAGCGGCCCACGATGGCTGCGACATCCTGGCCGAAACCATCAAACAACTCGCGGCGGGCGAAACGTAGGCGGCGACCGACTGAACGCCGACCGCTAACGTCCTATTCTCGCTCGATGAGGGCCACATGCGTCATTTGTTGAATGTGATTGATTTGTCGAAGGTCGAGATCGAACGGATCTTCGCCATCACCGAAGATCTGAAAACGAAATATGCTCGTGGGCTCCGCGAGCCGCTGCTGCCGGGCCGCGTGTTGGCCTTGTTATTCGCCAAGCCTTCGTTGCGGACACGCGTCAGCTTTGAAGCCGGCATGGCGAATCTTGGCGGCAGCACGCTGTTTCTGGGGGACGACGCCGGATTCGGCGCCCGCGAATCGATTCCCGATTTTGCCCGCGTGCTGAGCCAATATGTCGACGCCGTCGTGGTCCGTGCGAAATTGCATGAAACCGCGGCCGAGTTGGCCCAGTATTCCGACTGTTCGGTGATCAACGGACTGACGGATTACGCTCATCCCTGCCAGGCGCTGTCCGATCTCTACACGCTGCGCGAAATCGCCGGCTCCGAGCCCGATCAGACCTTGGCCTATGTTGGCGATGCCAACAACGTCGCCCGCAGTTTGCTCGAAGGCTGCGCTCTGCTGGGCATTCGATTCGTGATGGCCACGCCGCAAGGATATCGCTTCGACGAGCCGTATCTCAACGATTTGCTGCGCCGCCATTCCGACTCTGCAATTTGAAGTGACCGACGATCCCGAGGCGGCCGTCCAAGGCGCGACCGTCGTGTATACCGACGTTTGGACCAGCATGGGACAGGAGTCGGAAGGAGACGAACGCCGTAAGACATTTGCCCCCTATCAGGTGAACGGCCACTTGATGAACTACGCCCCCGACGCTTACTTCATGCACTGCTTGCCCGCCAAGCGCGGCGAGGAGGTGACCGACGAAGTGATCGACGGCCCGCAGAGCATCATCGTCCAACAAGCCGGCAATCGGCTGCACGTGCAGAAGGGAATCCTGGCCTGGCTGCTGGGCAGAAAGAAGGATTGACGTTCACGCAGCGTCAAATCACTTGTCGGCATGACAAACAAATGCCATCGGCCCACATGACGTTCCCACGCACTGCTTCGCTCAGCGGCGCGTATACACGACCTGCGGATCGAACACTTTCGCGCCGACGATTTGCAATTCGCCCGGTGCGATCTGGCGAAAGAAACAACTGCGGTACCCCTCGTGGCAGGCGGCCCCGCCAATTTGCCGCACCTTCAGCAAAATCGTGTCGGCGTCGCAGTCGATCAACACGGACTGCACTTCCTGCCAATGGCCGCTCTCCTCGCCTTTGCGCCATAGCCGGCCGCGGCTGCGGCTGTAGTAAACCGCGCGGCCGGTGGCAAGCGTTTCCCGGTAACTCTCGGCGTTCATATAGGCCAGCATCAAGATTTCACCGGTCTCGGCATCCTGAGCGATCGCCGGCAGCAAACCGTCGCCGTGCGAAAAGTCGGGCGACGCGGCGACATCTGTTGCGGGATCCAATTCCCCGGCCGTTGTGGCGGGGGACGATTCGTTTGCGGGCGACGGGTCCGGCACAATTCGTTTCTCCGGCGCAACTAGGGGAATTCAAAGCGAAGCCGCCTTATAGCCTATCCGAGAACCGGCGGGGACTGGCTCATTTTGCGGTGCCCTGGGAGCAAAATGTGCCTGTCCCCCTCTCCTCGGCCGGTTCTCGGATAGGCAGTTAGCCGAAGGGCAGCTTCGGTAGAACCATTATAACCGGCTCCACGATCTCATGACTGACCGTGCGCGGCGTCGGCATGAATCCACCGTCGGGTGCAGTCGGAATCGCCGGAACGGACCCACTTTTCGCGTTAAAACCGAACTTTTCGCCAAATCTTCAGCCTGGCGCCTTGCCGGCTCGATGATCAAGACAGCCAACATGCCCACGGACTCTTGGGCCAACGCCAGTCCAGTCGGCGCTGCAAAGGAAACGAATTTGAACTCCTCGATTAGCGTGCTGCTGCCCGTCCATAACGCCCAGGCCACGCTGGCAGCCAATGTCGCCAAGGTACTCGAGTTTTTGCCCGACGTGTCGCCGCGATTCGACGTGTTGATCGTCGACGACGGCTCGACCGATGCGACCTACGAAATTGCCCATGACCTGACGATCCAATACCCGCAGGTCCGCCTGGTGCGCAATGCCCAACCGCGCGGCCAGGAAGCAGCCCTGTTGCGCGGGCTGGAGGAAACGTCGGCCGAAGTTGTCGTGGGCCACGTCGGCGGTCAGCGGCTGGATGCGAAAGAAATCGAAAAGATGTTGAGCGCGCTGGGCCCATCGTTGCCCAGCCGCAACGATCGAACACTCGCAGGCGACCTCGGCCGGCCGACGATGTTCTTCGAACCCGCGGCGCGAATCCCACGGCAGACGCTCCCTGCACCGCACGCGATTTCCAAGCCGGCCGAGACGGCCGCCAGCCAGCCAACTCGAAGCTCGCGGCTTATCTCGTGGCTCGATCGCCGCGGCTTATCGCCGATCGCCCAGGCGACGTGGAACAGTTGCTTCCGCATATTGCGCGGGCAGCACGCTCGGGGATTGGAATTATCGGCGCCAAGTCTCTGCACCGAGCGACGCCGCGATCCGGCGGCCGGCGAAAGAATTGCCGGAGCTTCGACATCTCCAATCAACCCGCTGAGCCCGCCCCGGCCGAATTTCCTGACACGGTTGCGCAACTTCGCGCTCGGCGAATAACGATTCGCTGTGCTGCGGGGCGGTCTGGAAAAGAGGACAGGCGCCGAGCGGCGATGCCCAATGTGCTGCCGAATTTATCGGTTGCTCGGAGCCAGTCCCCTTTTCCGCACTCACCCGAACATTCGCCCTGCGCCACCGGCGGCCTCGAATGCGCCGCGAAAGTGCTCGATCGTTGGTTTGCGTCGTTCTTTCGGCCAGGTGACGGCCACGACGTCGAAGCGGGCTGGATTGTCCAGCAGGCCGTGCCGCTTCAGATACACAAGCGCCATCCGCGTCAGGCGGTCCTGCTTGTGCCGGTCGACAGCGTCCGCCGGATGGCCCGCGGAATGCGACGCGCGGGTCTTCACTTCGACGAACACGACCACGCGGCCATCGACAGCGATGATGTCGATCTCACCGCGGCGCACGTGGCTGCCCCGTTCGATGATCGTGTAGCCGAGCCGCTTGAGATGCCGTGCCGCGGCAGTCTCACCGCGCTGGCCAAGCGTTTTGGGCCGCAAGATTTTCGTCCGCAGCGCCTTCGCCAGCGGCGTGTCTCGCCACCAAGATGCTACATGGGCCGACCACCGCATGCAGGGGCCTTTGCCTTCAATCGTGTGCCGGGGACGCTGCTGGCGATGTGAGAAATTCTGGAAATCCACACGCTGAAAGAAATCTAACATTTCGCCGCGATCTGTCTCCCTCAGCCCGGTCTACCGCCCAAACGAAAGCGCTCGCACTTGTGTTAATCCCGATGGGTTCTCCCAGCGGCGCCCGAAGCAGGAGTAGAGCTGGCGACATCGGGCGTGAGGCAGGCTCGCATCGTTTGGTCGCGGCCGACGCTGGCCAACGCGCCGTGCAAACTACGCAGCAGCAGGCCGCTGTCGACACCCAGTCCCAGCATCCGAAAACCCTGCTGGACTCGCAACTGCAAGTTTTCGTTGCCCGTGGCGATCACGCCGCAATTTTTTCCCGCCGCCCGCACCGCGTCCTTGATCGCCAGCAATTCTTCCGCCACGCCAGGGCCTTCCCACTGGCCGCGATAGCCGGCGCTTGAAGAGTAATCGGCCGGCCCGATAAAGAACAATTCGGTGCCTTCGACTTTCAGCAGCTCGGCGAGATTTTTTCCGCCGCGGACCGATTCAATGATCGGCACGATCAGCACGTGCTCATTCGCCTCGCCGGCGTGTTCGACGAAGCTTTGGCCCCAGCAGGTGGCCCGTTCGGCGCCAATGCCGCGCACTCCCTCGGGCGGAAACCGGGAATATGCCACAGCTTGGCGCAGTTGCTCAGCCGATTCGATCCACGGGACGACCACGCCGTCGGCGCCCAGATCGAGTGCTCGCTTGACGAGCCCGATACCGACTTCGGCGATCCGCACCAGCACGACGGTGTCGCTACGAACGGCGGCCCGGATATGCTCGCAGATTTCTTTCCAATCGAGATGGCCATGCTCGGCGTCGACCACGATCCAATCGACGCCCAGGCCCACCGCCATTTCGGTGATGCTGGGAGCTTCGAGCGTGACCCACAGCCCAAACACCGGCCGATCGGCGGCGAGCGCCGCGCGGAATTTACGAATCGCGACAGGCTTCATGCAACTTACTTATCATGCCGTAACACGCCGGTGCAATGACCGTGCCTGCCCAGGTCAGTCGCGTCGACAACGACGCGCCAGCGCCAGCAATACGAAAGCGCCGGATCCGAGCAGTGTCAATGTCGATGGCTCGGGAACAACCTGGCTGACTACAAACCCGCTAAATCGCTCAGAGTACTGCGCCGCTGGTAAATGTCGCCGTCAGTTGCCCAGCAGTTCCAGCGACCACGGTTTCCTCGATCACGAAAGCATCGGAGGGGCCCACCGCGACAATGTCGGGCGCAGCGGTCGTGCCGCCGGCTCCTCCGCTAATCGTGAGGTCATAGTTGTACGGGCCATCGGGGCTGTATGTGAATACGTCAAAGCGGTAGGTACCCCCTGGCGTGATTCCTTTCCCGATGGTCAGCGTCATTGGGGGTGTGCCACTTGGATTGTAGTAAAACGAACCGAGCATATTTAGCATCGCTTGCGAGTTTGCATCATTATTCGTAAATGTCGGCGGACCGCCCGTAGCATAGCCTTCCGTTAGCACCGTGTACGAGCCAAGACCAGCGGGCGTGAGAGAATCGCCCGTGGGTATTGGCGTGCTGTTGTAACCGTCCTGCCGAAAACTCATGAACGGTATGCCTTGGATCGTCTCACCGATTCCGTTGTTGGCATAAGCGTCGCCGGCGATCACGACGTTAGCTGGCGCAGGCGCCACCCAGCCGCCAGAGGCATCCCCGGATATCAAAGGAATAACGGCGGCCATGGCCTGCGAACATGCCAACATGGCAATTGTCACGCTCAATAGAATCGACGCGCCATTCAGCCGGCGGAATGGGTGCGCATCAACTGTCAAAGGGGGAATTTTCAGATTCATCGCCACTCCTACAAAAGGGCGCGGCGCGTAGCTAAGCCAAACACTTCGACGCTTTGCCAGTGTAGTCAAACTGTGCGTCAAAGCAACACAAAACTCGGCAATTTGTCTTTACTTTCACCAGCTCGGAATTGGCTGCTGAATTCCCCCTTCGATCCAGAGGAATTTGCCGTTGTCGCTGCAGTCGGCGCGATGGATGATCTCCAGGACGAGGTCCAATGCTTTTTGGGGCGGATCGCCGCCGCCGGACGCGACGTCGTCGGCCCAGCGCCGGTAGCCGGCCCCCAGCTCACCGGTCGCTTGCGATTCGTCGCGGATCGCGGCCCACATCGCCGTTTTCACTTCGCCCGGGTGGATCGCGCATGCGATGACGCCGGTACCAGCCAGCTCGGCGGCCAGATGCCGGGTGAACTGGTTGAGCGCCACTTTGCTCGTGCCATAGGCGCTGATTGAGCGGTCCCGGCACGTGCAGCGCCGCGGCGGAACTGACATTGATGATCCGACCCCAGCCGGCCGTGAGCATGTCGGACACAAACGCGCGGCAGAGAAGATACGGTCCGAGTGTGTTGATGGCGATCGTCTCGCACCAGCGCTCGGGATCGCTGTCGGCCACGGTTTGGATCGGGCCGAACACACCCGCGGCGTTGACGAGCACCCTCGCGGCGCCGAGCTTCTTGTGAACCTCATCGCGAACGCGCTCGACTTCGTCCCAGCGCGAAACATCGGCAACGATCGGCAAGGCTTCGCCGCCGGCGGCGCGGATTTGTGCGGCGGTTTCGCTGATTTGTGGCTTGGTGCGGGAAATGATGGCGAGCCGTGGCGCCGCGCCGGGCGAGCCCGGCGGCTAAGAATTGACCCAAGCCGCGCCCGGTGCCGGTGATGACCGCGACTTTGCCAGCCAGGGTGCCTTCGCCGCCGCTCATCGGCGTTGGTCCCCGAGCGGCGTGTCGAGATGGAAGATCTCGGTCAATTCGCCGGCATCGACGGTCCCGTCAGGCAGCAGATTCATCAGCGGCTCCATCAGCTCGGCCCAGCGGCGATGGACCGGCGAATTCCAGAGCTTCGACCAGGCTGCTTCGTCTTGGATTTCGGAGTAAAGAAACAGCTCCAGCCCGCGCTGAAACGTGGTCATCGTGGCAATCCCCGAGCGCTCGATCTCCGCCACGAGCTCGGGCCACTTGCTGCCGATCGTGTCGTGATGGTCCTTGTATTCCGCGAAAGCGCCGGGCTTGAGCCGCATGGTAAAGGCGCGTCGAATCATGGGTTAAATCTCTCGATTGTGACTTATTTCGCGGGCGTGAGCGTGATCGATTTCAAATTCACGGGGGACCAGCCGGCGACGACCGGTCGAGCGGTCAAGGTGGTCTTGCCGGGCGCGGCGATTTCGATTTGCCCGAGCGCGACTTCGCGATACCGATCGTACGAGGCCGTATCCGGGGCCTGGCAATCCAACGAGCGGTCGCCAACAACGAGCGAAAACTTGCCGCGCCCTTGCGAGGCGATTTCGGCGGTCACGTTGAATCGGCCCGGCTTGCGGACATCGAACTTCCAGTCAACCGTCTCGGCCGGATTCAGCCACGAGCCGATGTTGCCCCCTTGCTCGGGATGTTCGTACATCACTTGCTTTCCCTGGCAGATTGCGTCGATGGCAGCGAGGCGGATCGAACCGTCGGCACTTTGCTTCTGCAAGATCGGCTCGATCGGCCCTTTCAATTCCATCGCGATCACGGAGACGGCCGCGTCGGTCGCCGACGCCGGGACCGCGACCGTCACGCCCTGCTCGCCCGATTCGGTGGCGAGCGATTTTTTGGCAGGATCGGCCAGCAAGTAAGCGGCCTTCACCGGGTTCACCAAGCCGGGAACCAGCAGCTTGCCATCCTTCGGCCAATTGAAAACGTGCAAATAAAGCGTCGTATCGCCGCCGACCATTTTTCTTGTCGCCCGACCCCAGGCGAACGGCTTGAAGGGACTGGCCGAGGTGGCATAAATCGCCGCGCCGTTGACTTTCATCCAGCGGCCGACTTCCAACAGGCGGCACATGCGCGCGCTGCGGAAACTGACCTTCCGACGTCGGGCCGACGTTCAGCAGATAATTGCCTCCCTTGCTCGCGCAATCGACCAGATTGCGAATGATCGTCGCGACCGATTTCCAATTCTGGTCGTTCTTGTTATAGCCCCAGTGGTCGTTCATCGTCATGCACGATTCCCAAGGCTCGGAATCGGCGCTGCTGGGAATCGTCTGTTCCGGAGTGCCATAGTCGCCCACGTCGCCTTTGCCGACCCGATTGTTGACGATGATGTCCGGCTGCAGCGAGCGGACGTATTTGTAAAGATCGTCGCCGCGCTCTTTCGTCCAAGCGTCTTCCCATTGGCCGTCGAACCAGAGGATGCCGATCGGGCCATAGTTGGTCAGCAGTTCCTTGATTTGGCCCTTCATATAGGCCGTGTAGCGATCCATGTCGGGCTTGCCCGTGGCCCTGTCGTTCCACGGCCGGCGCTTGCCCCAGTCGGGATGATGCCAGTCCATGATCGAATGATAGAAGCCGAGCTTGATTCCTTGCTCCTTGCAGGCCGCCGCCAGTTCTTTCAGCGGATCGCGCTGAAACGGCGTGGCTTTGATCCCCCAGTCGCCCAAGTTGGAGCGGAACATGTCGAAGCCATCGTGATGCTTGCTCGTGATGACGATGTATTTCATCCCCGCGTCTTTTGCCATCCGCACCCACTCGTCGGCGTCGAACTTCACGGGATTGAATTGCTTCGCGAATTTCTCGTACTGCGAAACCGGCATGTGGGTCTCTTCGAGAAACCACTCGGCATAGTTCTTATTGCCGTTCCACTCGCCGGCGGGCACTGAATACACGCCCCAGTGAATGAACAGCCCGAACCGGGCCTCGCGAAACCATTGCATGCGGGCAGTGCGCTGCGCGGGCGTTTCGGCCGTTGATTGCGCGTGGCCATTCCGCGGAACCATCGTGCCGAGGAGAATGGTCCCGAGTACGACTGCTCTAAAAGGATCAAGAAGCTTTATGAGCCGCATTTGAATTTCCCCCGCGGTTGCTGCCCGTATTTGACCCTGGAAGTTCCCCCAGGTACTTTAGCACCCGGAGGTCCCTGACGCGACCGCGATCGAATGTTGGCGCGGATACCACTCAATTTGCTTCACCACAGTCCACCACTTACTTTTCTGTTCTCTGAAGGAGTCCGTTATGAGCCGTAAGATCTGGACAACACTTCTTGTCTTAGCTGCGGGATCCCTTCCTGTCCGGGCGAGCACAATCACCACCATCGGGCCCGGTCCGAACACGCCCACGGCGAACGACACCGCGCCGAACTTGTCCATTGTCGATACGCTATTTTCGCAGACGTTAGGCCCGGGATCTTATGCGGCCGAACAATTCAGCTACGCATTTGTCGATACAACCGCAAATCCGTTAACCGGCGAGGTCCAGCCCTTCTTGGCCGTACAAGATGGGCGAATTATAAGGTGATTGCCGTCGGCGATCTGGTTAATTTCTCGACAGTTGAGTCGTATGCAACGCATCCTTTTGGAGGCGGCCCTTCCGCGGAATTTTATCTTGGCTCCCCGACCACGGTGTACGCCGGCTTCTACTGGAACAGTAGCGCGGGAACGCCAGAATCGCCGATCGGATTTGCGACTGGAGCCTCGAATGAAAGCTATATCCGCTACAGCGGCGCCGCATCCCCGGTGGTCGGTTCCGACCTCTCTGGTGGAACGACCCAGTTGCTTACGTAACA
>CAVRYO010000003.1:0-103426 GCA_963725485.1 Pirellulales bacterium
CGGAATTCGAGGAGATCAAGCGGTCGCTGGCCCAGTTGCGGCGGATTGCCAAGCCCGATCCGGCCATGGCCCTGGTCCGGGCGCGGCGGGTGTTGGAGTACGTGATTCGCGAGCTGTTTCGGCGCTATGTGCCCGAGAAGGCGGGCACGCGGCCTTTGGACAATCTGGTCGCGCGGCTGGTGAAAGACGAGGTGCTCGACGCGCACGTGAAGGGCTACGTCGATCAGGTCCGCGAGCTGGGCAATGCCGCCGCTCATGGCACGGTCGGACACGAGTTCAGTGAAGCCGACGCGTTTCGGGCCCTCGATGCTTTGTTGGTCGTGCTGGAATGGTATTTCAAAAAAGAGAAAATCGGCGATATCGATCAACTTCGCCATGAAGTCGCCGCGGATGATGCGGCGGTGCGATCGTATCAGAATCGCACGCGGCAGGCGCAGCAGCAGCGCCGCAGCATTGCGCAGTGGCGAAAATTCGGCGGGGCGATTGGAGTTTGCCTCGCCGCGATTGGGCTGGGCTTGATTCACCACGGGACGGGCATCGGCCCGCCCTGGCCGCCGCCGGCGCAAGCCGCGGTGTTTACTTTTCTCGCGATGGCCGTGGCGTGGTTTGCCAACGATGCCGCGGTGCAGTCCGACATCATGAGTCGCCGCGCGCCGCGCTGGCTGGTGATCGGCACCGGCGCGGCACTCGTGTTGTTCGCCGGCGTGTTCATCTCGCTCACGGCGCCGGCTCCTTCATGGCCGAATCTGGAAGCGCGAGGGCTGGAGCTGCAACCGGCCGTGGCGAAGCATTTGCTGGAAAATCCCGGCACGACAATTGACGACATGCTCGCCGGGGCCGGCTACGATCCGACGGCGATTTGGGTTCCCTGGACGGTGGCGGTTGTGCGCTCCGCGCTTTTGCTGTTATGGTTGGCATTGGCGGCCGGCGTGGCGGCGCTGGCCGATTGCTTTTGGTGGTCGATCCAGGAGGAACGTTATGACGCGACATTACCTGCCTGAGCGTTGCTGGCGCGAGCAAGGTTCTTTGGTGAATCACCCCCTCACCCCGATTCGACTGAGCTCACCGACGTCCGGCCCCTCTCTCGCGATGAGGCGAGAGGCGACAAGGCGAGCGGCAATCGTCGTCTTGCTGGTCGGATTGCTTGCCGGCCTGCTCATGGCCATGGCGCCGACTCTGTATTCCGGCGATCCGCCGCAAATGACCGCCGCCAGGCTCAAGAAGCAGGTGCTCGCTGCTATTCACACCGGCGCGGTGAATACGAACCCGCCCAGAACGAAATTACAAACCGGAGGATGATCGTCACGGTCGCTTCCGTCCCGGATGCATCGGACAGCGACCTGCAAGATCCGCTCGTCAAAGTCTTCTACGATCAGCTCGAGCTTGAGCTGGTGGCGCAAAGACTTGTTGAAACGGCAACGTTCTCGCCAGATCATGGAGCCATATTATGCCAAGGCCGAAGAGCTCATCGGTAAAAGGCTGGCAGTGGCCCAAGACACGAAACTCACCGACGACGCGCGATTCGAACAAATGAGCAAACTCGAAGAGCAACAGCAAACGACGTTGTCCGACGGTTTCACCGCGGTGGCGAAGTCGATCGGGATGAAGGGTTTCGACTATTCGGCAAGCGGCGCGGCGCCGGCCATGATGTGAAGCTTGTGGCGTCGAAGGGCGCCACGATCGACTTCGTGCATCAAACCACCGCCGAACTGTTGCACGATGCAGGCAAGCCAGACAAAGATTTCCCCTGGACCAGCTACCAGCAAGGCGAAACAGCCACGCTCAGCGGCGTCTACTACTGCCGCGTGCGGTTGAATGGCAAAGAAACGACCGTGACAAAGCGCGTCGGCGAAAAGACCGAGGAGCTCGCATTCCCCGACCCGAGATGACGTCGAATCCTGCTCGGCGGGCGCTACGCTCGTATAAATCGAAAGAGCCGCGCACGTCAGTAAGCGAGTTAGAGCACACCACTTGCCCTGAACGCCCACCGCTTACTCCGTGCGCGGCTCTTTACGCGATTGTTAATGGTTACTCGCCCGGACCGAGCGTGGCGAAAATCTTTCCGCCAATCCGAAAGTCCGGGTGGCCCATGTGCGCGCCTTTGGCGACTTCGGGAAGACTCATCGCGAGACGTCGAAATTCGTCGTCGGACATCGGGGAATCAATTGCTGGGTGACGTCACCTGATCAATCTCGCAAGCGCGGTAGCGCGCGGCCCGGCCGGGCGGAACGACAATGGTCCGGCCGAGCTTGTCGCCGAATCGCTGGTGACGCTTCGAAAACACGATGCACAGCGCCGCGGGCAGGCCGCCGAAAAAAATTGGATTTACTTCGAAAACGCGAAGCATAGTGCGGATGAAAACCTGCCACCACGTGCAAGGTCGGCCATCGGTTTGAACGACGACCAGCCCGGCGATGAATTTTCCGGGCGTCCGCGATGCGAAGCCTTCGAAGAAGAAGAAATATCCGAGAAACGTGCCGAGCAGCGCCACAACTTGCAGGGTCGGCGAATCCTCACCCATCGATCTGGCGGCGAGCAGCGAGAGGACAATCGCCAGAATATCGTCGACGCTCGCCGCGAAGTAGCGAGGCATGATCGTGTTGTCGGTCGAGATCCCGTCGGCAACCCCGCGAGCCGCTGACGGGCGCGGCAATGCTCCGATTGGTGGCTGCAAGTCGGCTTGCGGTGATCGATAGGGGTCGTCGTCGTTCATCGTGCATTCGCAGCGAGAGCGGAGCGGGTCGAGGAGGATTCCCCGAATCTAGCTGCGCATAGCCCGCCACACAACGAAATTGCGAACCTGCATCACTGCTCGGCCGGCTAACAGACTCAATGCCCAACGCTGCGTTTATTGGCGGGTGTGCCGCCGACGGCTCCGCCGGTGAAGCCGGATTGCGGCTCGTTCGGGTCTTCGACGTCCGATAGCTCCGCGTCGCCCGGTGCGCCGTCGCCGGCTGGCAAACCTTCGAGTCCGCTCGACGCAAGTCCGCCGGCTGGCGAGCCGGTCGCCTCGTCCCCAATTTGCAGGGCTTCGCTGTTTTCGTCCGGCAATAATTCGTCGGGCCGCTGGCCTGCTCGCCGCTGGGAAGCACCCTTGTCGGAACTGGTCATGATGACTCCCTTGCTCTATCTGTAATGCCTCTTGTAACTATTGACGATAGTTTTGCAGTGCAAGCGGAATGCCGAGTGCGTCGGTTTATTGGCTTTGAGCTCGCAGCAGGCATGGCTTTTGCAACCTTGCGCGTTTGCCAGGCATCATCCAGGAGTTTGCCTTATGAAACTTACAGGATTTGACGCGATCGAATTCGCGCAGCAAGAAGGATTGTCCCTCAACAAACGGGCCGATCCTATCGACGGGCCCGCCACGGGCTTGACCGTGGCCGAGGCGGAGGCGATCGCCACCGATCGGCCGGAACTAATTTGGCTGGAAGTCTCGGACGCGGATTACTACGGCGAGCCGAAGAATATGGAGCCAGGGCGATAGGCGACGACGCGGCCGAAATTGGTTCGAGCACTATCAGTCTGGCTCTCAGGCAGTCGCAGGATTTTGCAGGATACGGACGAATTGTGCGCTTCGATGACGAGTGGGTCGTCGCGTTCGGCGATGGTGGGCAGTGCCCACCCTACTCTATCGGCCGATCGCTGGAGCTTGACGCAAGCTGCGATCGTTAATAGGCTTATCGTTGCACAACTGATGTTAAATCCCGCCTGGTGGTTTCAAGTTGCGCAGTGCCTGCCCCCCGTGGATTCGCCGCGACTTAACCCCGCTGTGGACGGCGCATTCCGTTCAATTCGCGGCGGTCGATCGTTTTCCTCAAGGATAACGCTGCGGTAAATTAATTCGAGAGAACCGTTGCGCATGGCGGTTCGGCTCGTTGGTCGAAGGGAATTGCCGATGTTCGATCGCAGGGCCCTTGGTTTGGCGCTGGCGCCTCTCGTGGGCTTGCTGCTTTTGCAGTTGTGCCGGGCAATCGCCGGGCGGCGGCCAGAGATGCGGGCGTGCCGGTGGCTGCTTCAACCGACGCTGCTTCGTCGCCCCACGCCGCTTCGTCGGCGGCGGGGGATGAATTCTTCGAGAAGCAGGTTCGGCCCGTGCTGGTTGCATCCTGCTATGCATGCCATTCGGCCGGGGCCAAGGAACTCAAGGGAAGCTTGAGGCTCGATCGGCGCGAGAGAGCAATGAGGGGAGGCGAAGGGGGCGTCGTGCTCGTGCCGGGCAAGCCTGAGGAAAGCCGGCTGATCACCGCGGTCGGCTATCAGGATCCCGACTTGCAAATGCCTCCCAAGACCAGGCTGCCGGAAAACCAGATCGCGGCGCTGACCACTTGGGTGCGGATGGGCGCTCCGTGGCCGGAGACCAATTCAACCGAAGTCGCGACGAACGGAACGGGCATGGCCGCCGGTGGTCAGTCCAAGCCAGCTTTCAATCTGCAGCAGCGAAAAGCGGCGCATTGGGCCTGGCAGCCAATTCACGCCGAGGCGCCGCCAGTCGTGCGGCATGCAGCCTGGCGCGGCAACCGCTGGATCGATTTCTGCTGGCCCGTTGGGAGGCGGCCGGCTTGGAACCCCCGGCGCTGGCCGAGCGGCGGGTGCTCGTCCGCCGGGCCTATTTCGACCTGCTCGGCCTGCCTCCAAAGCCCGAAGAGATCGACGCCTTTATTCGCGACACCTCGCCGCAAGCCTGGCCGGAATTGGTCGATCGGCTGTTGGCCTCGCCGCAGTTTGGCGAGCGCTGGGCTCGGCATTGGCTCGACTTGGTGCGTTATGCCGAAACGCGCGGGCATGAATACGACTACGAGATTCCTAATGCTTGGCAGTATCGCGACTACGTGATCCGGGCCTTCAACGCCGATGTGCCTTATGATCAGTTTGTCAGAGAGCAAATCGCTGGCGACCTGTTGCATCGGCCCCGGCTGGACCCCACCGGGCGAGTGAACGAATCGGTCATCGGCACGGGCTTTTGGTTTCTCGGCGAGTGGCTCCATTCGCCGGTGGATATCCGCCAGGATGAGCTCGACCGGATCGACAATCAGATCGACGTGCTGGGCAAGACGTTTCTCGGGCTGACGATCGGCTGCGCCCGCTGCCACGACCACAAGTTCGACGCGATTTCGACGAAGGACTATTATTCGCTGGCCGGCTTCCTGGAGAGCAGCAGCTATCGCGACGTGCGGTTCGAGTGGCAGGCGCAGAATCATTCGGTGGTCGAACAGATCGCTGCCTATGATGCTGCGACGCGGCCGAAAGTCTTGGCTAGGCTGGCGAGCAACGTGTCGATGTCGCTCGATCGGATGGCTGACTACCTCCTGGCCGTGCGCGAGGCAATTGCCGCTACAACGAAACAGCATGGCGATGTCCAGAAGTCGATTGCGGAACTTGCAGCCCGACGAAAGCTGAACGCGGCGGCGCTGGCTCGGTGGATTGAATTGACCCGGCAAGCGCGGGCACGACCGTCGGATCCACTTTACGCCTGGGCCGTCTTGAGCGACGAAACATTGGGCGAAGATTCGCCGCTGAACAAACTGCCTGTTATGCAAAAAATCGCCGCGGACTGGCGAAACGCCGCGGCTCGCGATGCCGCGGACGCCGTCACACAGTTTTCACTCGGCAGCGGTGTCGTGGTCGACTACGGGCATCTCGCGCCGGCGCATGGTTGACCGATGGTTTGGCATTTGGAGATGGTCCGGCGCAGGCGGGCCAGATTGTGCTTGATCCGGAGTGGCTGGGAAAGTCCGAGCGCATGGCCGCGGTGCTCGATACGAGCTGCGTGCATAGCCGGCTGGTCGGGCCCAATCTGCCAGGGATGTTGCGGACGCCGGAATTTACGATCACCGCCCGCAATATCTCGGTGCGAATGCAGGGCGCCGCCGATGTGTTTGGCGTTGTCGATTCACACCGCATGGTGGCCGGGCCGCTGCATGGCGCAACGAAATGGCACGCCGACGCCGGGGCCGATTGGAAATGGATTTCTCACGATTTGGGCGATTACATCGGGCAACGTTGCCATTTGGAATTCACGCCCGTGGGGCATGGCACGCCGCTGGCTGTCGCGGAAGTCGTTCAGTCGCCGTCGGGGATTTCTGACCCGAGCCGGGGCAACACGCTCGTCGCCGCGCAGCTTACGACTCTCAAAACGTCAACCCTGAGAGGATTGGCTGAGCAGTACGAGCGGCTGTTCCGCGAGGTGGCCGCGGACCTGGCGTCCGACCGTTTGAAGGATCGAGCGGATTCAGGCTCGCGGGCGGCGCTCGCGAATTGGATTCTGGAAAACCTCCCCGCATCGGCCGCGCGTCGTCCCGAGAAAGCGGCGAGTCACGAATTATCGCAGCTCATGCAGGATTATCGCCAGCAGCGCGGGATGTTGTTGCGGCAGATCAAGCCGTCGCCGACGGCGATGGCGATGCTGGATGGCAACGGGGTGGACGACCATGTTATGTTGCGCGGCAATTGGCACACGCCTGGCGAGGCGGCGCCGCGGCGATTCTTGGAGGCCATATCCGGCACGGCGCAACCGCCGCTCGGGAGCGAAGGGAGCGGGCGGTTGGAGTTAGCCCAGCGGATTCTGAATCCGCGCGATCCGCTGCCGGCGCGGGTCATGGCCAATCGCGTTTGGCAGCATTTGTTCGGGCGGGGGATTGTCGCGTCGGTCGATAATTTCGGCGTGCTGGGCCAGCAGCCGACCGATCCGGCGTTACTCGATTATCTGGCCGAGAGTTTTCGGTCCAACGGCTGGTCGGTCAAGCGGCTGATTCGCGAGATCATGCTCTCCAGCGCTTACCAGATGTCGAGCGGCGAAACCGGGGCGGACCGCGAGCGCGATCCGCAGAATCTGTTACTGCACCATCGCACGTTGCGGCGATTGGAAGCCGAGGCGATCCGCGACGAGATGCTCAGTATTTCCGGGCGGTTGGATGCGAGAATGTTCGGTCCGCCGGTGCCCGTGTTTCTGACGCCGTTCATGGAGGGGAAAGGCCGGCCCAACGGCGGGCCGTTGGACGGCGCCGGCCGGCGGAGCGTTTACATCTCGGTGCGCCGGAATTTTCTTTCGCCGATGATGACGGCCTTCGACATGCCGCATCCCGAGGTGACGGTGGGAGACCGGGGAACGTCGAACGTTCCGGCCCAAGCGCTGATTATGTTGAACGATCCGCTGGTGGCGGAACTGAGCCATGTCTGGGCTCGCAAGCTGCTAGTCGATAAAGACGCTGCTCCGCGCGACCGCATTGGGCGAATGTATCGCGAAGCGCTGGCCCGAGCGCCGGATGAAACCGAATTGAACGACGCGCTCGAGTTCGTGCGCAGTCAGTCGGCCGAGTTAGGAATTAAGCCGGGAGATCGCACGGCCGAAGAACAGGTCTGGGCCGATCTCGCCCAGGTGCTGTTCAATGTGAAAGAGTTCATCTATGTCGAGTAAGTGAATTCTCAAGGGATCGAATCGGGCGCGGTTGCCTCCGTGCGTTTTAGGCATTCGGGAGGGCGAGGCTCCTGCCGAGCCGGGCCGACGCGGCTCGGCAGGAGCCTCGCCCTCCCGAGGTAACGTTATTTTTCGTAGACACCCTGTTCGATAGGGATCGATTCATGGCGCATTGCGGGCGATTTATCGAGCCGGCTGTTTCGCGGCGCGAGATGTTGCGCACGGCCGCCGGCGGGTTCGGCGCGCTGGCGCTGGCGGCGCTCGCTGCGGAACCGTCCTACGGCGCGATCGCCAACGCCGCGGCCGTGAAAGAAAATCCGCACGGTCACGGCCAGCTGCAATTCGAGCCGAAAGCCCGCAACGTGATCTTCCTTTATATGGACGGAGGGCCGTCGCACGTCGACACGTTCGACCCGAAGCCGCGGCTGGCGAACGAGAATGGCCAGCCGTTCAAAATGAAGATCGAGGCCACGCAGTTCAACAACAATGGCAACACGCTGGCGAGTCCCTGGAAGTTCAACCGCCGCGGCGAAAGTGGAATTCCGGTCAGCGATTTATTTCCCTGCGTGGGGCGCTTGGCCGACGAACTGACGATCGTGCGGTCGATGGTCTCCGAATTCTCCGTGCATACCAGCGCCAACTATTTTCTTCACTCCGGCAATGGTCAGCAGGGGCGGCCGAGCATGGGGGCCTGGATCACCTATGGCCTCGGCAGCGAGTGCGACAACTTGCCCGGCTTCGTCGTGCTTAACGGCGGTTTGATTCCCGTGGGCGGGCTCGACAATTTCACCAATGGTTTTTTGCCTGCCACGTACCAGGCGTCGATCTTGAAGCCGGACGGCCAGGCGATCGCGAATATCCGGCCGCTGGAAGCGCGGGCCGAGTTGCAACAAAACAAGCTCGCACTATTGCGCAAGTTGGATCGGCACGCGCTCGATCGGCAAGGGTCGTCCGATCCGCTGGAGTCGGCGATCGCGAATTACGAGTTGGCCTTCCGAATGCAAACGGCCGTGCCGGAACTACTGGACTTGTCGCGCGAGAGCGAGGCGACGCGGCGGCTATATGGGCTGGACTCTCGCTTCGCTCCGACGCGCACTTTTGCGATGGAGTGCCTGCTGGCCCGGCGGCTGGTCGAGCGCGGCGTGCGGTTTGTGGAGCTCGACTTGCCCGATGGTGCCTGGCAACGATCGCTGGGACCAGCATGGCTCGCTCAAGCATGGGCACGAGACGAACGCCTTGGCGGTCGATCAGCCGATCGCCGCCTTGCTGGCCGATCTGAAGGCGCGCGGTTTGCTGGAATCGACGCTGGTTGTCTGGGCCGGCGAATTCGGCCGCACGCCGTTCGCCCAGGGATCCGACGGCCGCGATCACAATCCCTTCGGCTTTACGGTGTGGCTGGCCGGGGGCGGCGCGGCGCGGCACGATTTATGGCGCGACGGATGAATATGGTTACAAAGCCATCGACGGCAAAGTGTCGATCTATGACCTACATGCGACGATGCTGCGGTTGCTGGGAATCGACCATAAAAAGCTCACGATTCGCTTCGGTGGCCGCGACATGCGGCTGACCGACGTGCATGGCGAAGTGGTGACGGGAATCATGAAGGCTTGAGGCTACAGGCCTGAAGTACGAGAGACAAGCCGTGCGCCGAATGCGACGCCCTCATGCCTGTTGTCTGTAGCCTGTAGCCTGTAGTCTATTACCATGACCGATCAAAGAAAATTCTGCCCGGGGCCGATCACCCGTCGTGCCGTGCTGAAATTTGGCGCGATCGGGCTGGGAGGACTTAGCCTAGGCGATATTTTCCGTTTGCAGGCACAGGCTGCCAGCGGCGCTGCGCACGACGATCGCGCGGTCATTTTCATCTGGCTGCCCGGCGGGCCGCCGCACATGGAAATGTACGACTTGAAGCCCGACGCTCCGAGCGAGTATCGGGGCGAACTCCGCCCGATTCACAGCAACGTGCCGGGGATGGATGTTAGCGAATTGCTGCCGCTGCACGCCAAAATTGCCGACAAGTTCAGTCTCGTCCGCTCGGTGGCCCACAAGTTCGCCGATCACGGCGGCGGGCACAAGCGGTTCATGACGGCCCGCGATCCGAAGGAGCCGACCGGATTCGTGAACGACCATCCGGCGGTGCCGTCGATGATCGCTAAGGTGTTCGAAAACCGCCGCCGGTTGTTGCCGAACTATGTCGAGGGTGTCGACGCCGGGCGGCAAGATATCGACACGTTTTCGTTCGGCAGCGCGTACTTGGATAGCTCGACGCATCCGTTCGTCGTGTTCGGCAACCCCGCCGATCCGAAATTCAAGGTCGAAAATCTGGCGCTGTTGCCGGGTCTCGAAACACGCATCGGACCGCGGACCGAGTTGCTCAAGCAGCTCGACACCTGGCGGCGGACGGTCGATCGCTCGGGCATGTTCAACTCGCTGGATAAGTTCAACCGCCAGGCGCTCGACCTCGTGACCAGCGACAAGGCCCGGCGGGCGTTCGACCTGTCGCAGGAGCCCGAGCGGGTGAAAGAGCGCTATGGCCGGCATGCTTATGGTTTTCGGACCCTGATGGCCCGGCGGTTGGTCGAGGCGGGCTGCACGTTTGTCACGATGGTGCTTGAGAACCCGATGCCGGGCGAAGCGCTGCCGAACTACGTCTCCTATAACTGGGATTCGCACGCGGTGAACTGCCACCTGTTCAACGACGCCCGGCTGCGGTTCCCACTGTACGATCAGGCGATCACGGCGCTAATCGAAGATTTGTACGAGCGCGGGCTGGATCGCCGGGTGTTGTTGATCGTGACCGGCGAATTCGGCCGCACTCCGCGGCTGTCGTATGCGGTCGGCACTTCAAGCGGCGTGATGCAGCCGGGGCGCGACCATTGGCCCAATGCCATGTCGCTCCTCGTTTCCGGCGGCGGGATGCGCACCGGCCAGGTCGTCGGGGCGACCAACGCCAAGGGCGAATTTCCGGTCGAACGGCCGCTCTCGCCCAACGATATTTGGGCCACGGCCCTGTCATTTTTGGGAATCGACCCGAACCGGGCCTTCAACGATTTCTCCGGCCGCCCGGTGCCGATTCTGTCGCAAGGCGAGCCGATCCGCGAGCTGCTGCCGGTGAGCTAACAGGTCGTTGAGAAAGTGAATGGGTGAACCCGAAACCTAGAACGCCGGCGGCAGTCCGGGGCATCCAGGCACGCTATCTCCTCCCCGCGTCGCCTGTAAGTTTCAGTAATGTTCCCTTTTTTCGTCCCGGTGTTGACGTGATTCATTCGAGGCGCAATAGTTGAGTAGGCATCGGACGAGTTGGAACCGGAGGTGATTCCGATGGCGCTATCAACGACCACCAACGATGCAGTTTCCGAAGTTCCGCTGCCGCGCCTGCCGTCGGGCAAGGTCGACGTGGCTGCATGGACCAAGCAGTTGGGCGTCGGGCCGATCGACGACTTTAAGGAATTAGCGGTCGGCGTTTGGCCCGACGAGGAATCGGTGGACGACTTTCTCACGGCCCGGCGCCAGTGGCGCACCGAAGGGCAGACGGAGCCGCCGGGCTGATGGGCACTCTCGTCGTCGACGCCGATGTGCTGTCGTTCGTGTTTAAGGACGATACGCGGGCGACGGACTATCGACAGCACCTGGTTGGCCAGACCGTAGTCGTTTCATTCATGGTTGTGGCTGAATTGGATCGCTGGGCATTGGCCCGCCACTGGGGCCAAGCACGGCGTGCGCAGGCTTGAGCAACTGGCGAGCCGATCCACGAGCTGCTGCCGGTGAGCTAGCCGGGTTTCCGCCCGCCTTCTGTGTGCCACGGGCAAGTGGAGTCTGCCCCTGCTGGCCGGATCGCTTGGTGATTCCCACTGGCAGACGCTGCTTGCCAGTGGCACACTCGTACCCATGCTCACTCGCTGCCGGCCGCATTCTTGGTGGCGCAACGTCTTGTCGGAAAACCGCTTACGTCGTGCGCTGCTCTTTACGCACGAGACCCACGCACACGGTGAGCGCCTCTTCGTAAAGAGCCGCGCACGCAGTAAGCGCGAAAGGGGGTGGCGATGGGAATGACCAACGGGAGCGATTCCCTCGACTCCCCAGGGGCCCCATTTTTCTTGTAACAAACCGGCGCGATCCCCGCTTTGCATAGAAGTGGGGACGGTCAGTAGGCCGGCCCAAGAAAACCCAAACGCCTTCGGGCGAACCTTTATTCGAGGAGAATGAGTCATGCTTCGCTTTGTTAAATTCTTGTCGTTCGCCGGCCTGTTGGTCGCCATCGCCTTGGTCATGAGCCCGAGTTCGGCTCAAGCTAAAGGTCACGGCGGGCACGGCGGGCATGGTGGTCACGGCCATCATGGTCATCATGGCCATCACGGAAGTCATCGTCATCACCGGCACCACCGTCATCACCGCCGTGGTTGGAACTACGGCCGCTACGGCTACGGTTTCGGTGGGGGTTACGGAGAAGTCGGAGAGGGCGGAGCTGCTTGCGAAAGCTGCGAAGCCGTCGCTCCGGCTCCGGTTTGTGAAGAATGTGCGACGGCCGAGCCCGTCTGCAACACCTGCGAAGTGGCTTCCGTGGACGGCGGCTACTCGTCGATGTACGGCTACGATGGCTTCGGCTACGGCCGCCGTCATCACCGCCATTACCACCGTCATCACGGTCGTCACGGCCGACACGGCCGGGGTGGTCACGGCCGCGGAGGTCACGGCCGTCGGTAAGAAGTGTCCGTGAACGTCACGGGACGTTGTTCAGAATCTCAAACCCTTTCGCCGGGCCGTCCGCTGTGCAACTTGCCAGCAGACGGCCCGGCTTGTTTCGTTGGTTGGATGGGGCAATTCGTCTTGCGCCCGGTACGAGGTTAGCCGCGACGCGCTTAGCGGAGCGCGTGGGGCGACGCGCTCCGCTAGGCGCGTCGCGGCTAACGTTCATGCGAATGCAAACGCGGCCTTTTTACTTGATCGCAGCTTCGGGCTTGAATTCGAAGATGCCCCACAACTGCGGCGTGAGTTCGGCTTCGCTGGGAATGTCGGCCGTGATTCCCGTGGCCTTGTTCCGCCAATACACGCGCTGGAGCGTTTGGAATTCGGCCCCGCGGAGGATGCCGACGTCGCCGCGAAGCACGAGCCCGGGGCGTGGCTTGATGCCCAGCGTGGCCAGCGGGATCGAGAATTCGAAGAGTCCCCGCTCGGTGCGCTCCTTCTCGTTCTTTTCTGTGGTCGAGGCAAGCTGCACCTGGTCGCTGACGTCGACGGCACGGTCGAAGCGGATCGTGCGCAGCGGCGAACTGAAGGGAACCGGTTCGTCATGCGCGCCGGCAACCACGGGTTGATACAGCATCGCCACCGTCTTGCCTGTGACGCGCGTGACCAACAACCGCTCGTCGCCGGCCACCGCGTGGTCGCGGTGCGGATCGGCCGCCGGATCGGCAGCGATCATCAGGTCGAGAGCCTCCGCCTGTCTTGAACAGATTGCGGAGCAGTTCGCCGGAATTATTCAGCAGGTTCGGATCGTCAACTTTGTAGGCGGCATACAAGCGACCCTCGGCCACGGCCAGCGCCGCGGTGACGTTGTGCGGCCGCGAGTTGCTGTCGAAGAAGGCCGCCACGCCGCTCTTGTCGATATCGACCCACGAAGCGCCGGCCCAATCGTCGAGCTTGCCGTCGACCACGGGAGCTTTCGCGCGGATCGCGACGGTCAGCTTGTCGGGCCCCTGGCTTTGCTGCCGCGCGAGCTCGCTTCGCGTTTGATACGCGGCGGCCGCTTGCAATTGGTCGCCCGAGATCCGCAGCCGCGTTATCGGAAGACGGCGAATGCTGTCCAGGCCATCGACGCGCACCAGGCTCGTTCGTCCGCCGTCGACGAGATACACCTTGCCCTCGGCGGTTTGCGTGATCGAGGGCCAGAAGTTTTCGTCATGCATGGTCAGGTCGTTGAGGAGCATCTCGCGGCGGCCGATCGGCATGGCCCACGGTCGGCCAAGACGCGAATCTTTGAACAGCGTGGCGACGAACAGGCCGTCGGCGGTGAATAAATAGACGTTGCCCATGTTGCCGTTGAGGGCGAAAATCGGCCCGGCGTCGCCAGCTTTCGGCGTGACGAAATCGCCCAGCAACCGCGTGGTGCCGATCAGTTCGCCCGGCAGCTCGGGCGGCGGCGATTCGTGCGAGGCATGCAGCCCCGGCCAGAGATTGGGATACGACCACATCGCCTGTCCATGCATTGCGCCGCCGACCGACTGCGGCGCGAATGGCTGCGGAGCGACGGTCAGGATGGTCCAGCCATTAGCGGCGACCAATGCCTGATCGCCGCCGGAACTCGTCGGCGTTTGGGCGCCAGCGACCAGCGTTTCGCCGTGCGATAGATCGTAGACCGGCGGCGCCGCGGTCGGTGAATCGCACTGCCGCGAATCGCACGGCCCGATCGTCGACGCGGGAAGCCACGATCGACAGGTCGGGCATCACCGTCATGCCACCGCCGGAGGCTTTGATGAATTGGACCTCGTCTGGTTGCACTTGGCCGTCGCCGTTGGTGTCCGACCAGGCGAACATCGCCTGGTTTTGCCACGGGTTGCCTTTAGGGTCCAATCCGGCGGGCCAGCGCGATTTGAACTCGGCCCCCTTCAGCAGGTTCCAATCGTTGGCCCGGCCGAGCGCCGCGACCGGCACGGCCACGTCGCCGCGCTGCTGCCAGATGGTGACGATGCCCGCGCCGTTGGTCGGATTGCTGTTGTAGCCGTTGGCAAAATATTTGCGGCCGCTCACGTAGAGCGGAAACTGTGGCGGGCCATTGCCATAGCCGTCAGGCAATTGCAAATCCTGCGGGCCGGGGCGATAGAATACGCCCGCTAATTTTGAGGTGCCGCGGGTCCAGTCGAGTTGAAACTCCATGCCGTGATAGTAGAACTTCGTCTTGTCAACCGGATCGAGCTTGCCGCCGCCGCCGTATTCGCTCGGGCCGTAGAAGGCGTTGACGAGATTCCCATCCAATGTCCAAACGCTGACTCGCTTCGGTTGGAAATCAGTTTCGGCGACCCACAGATGATGGCGCGAGTCGATCGCCAAGCCGTTCGGGTTGTTCATGTGCTGGGGATCGTAGGGGCCCGCTTTCGGCTCGCCGGCCGTGCCGATCGTGCGCAGTGGTTTACCGGCGGCGGTGAAGACCTTGACCTGGTGGCTGTGGCCGCGATCGCTGATGTAGATGTTGCCTTCGTCGTCGAGGGCGAGCTGCCGCGGATCGTCGAGACCCTCGGCGATCAGGATTTCGGCGCGGAGGAAAGAATGGGGACAGGCACCTCGGGATCTGCATTTTTTCGCGGCTTTCCCACGAACGGCTCGGAGCCAGTCCCCATTCTTTCACGATCTCTCAGGTTTGGGAAACGAAATCGCTGCAACTGCTTGCCGACCAGCGCCAGCAGTTGCCCGTCGGCGGTGAACGCCAGTCCGCGCGGATCTTCGCAGGCCGAGGACGCAATGATCTTTCCACTGGCAGCGCTGCTTTGAACGTCGACCTTGGCGTCGATCAACAGCAATTGCTTTTGCTTCGGCAGGCTGCAAACGGCGACGCCGTCGTGGACCGCAAGGCCAGTGACGTCGCACGATTCTTTCCCGCCAGGAAACTCGTGCTTGAGCACGGGCCGGTCGCCGCCGTGGGTCAAAGCCGTGAGCCGCAACTCGCCCTCGAACGCCGACGCTGCAAAACCATGCACGCCGGGCGTGGCGTGCGGTCCCGAATCGCGGGCCAACAGTTCCGCGCCGGTCCAGTTGCCGCCGACCCAGCCTTCGCCGCCCAGTTTGTGGCCGTCGAGATCGACCCAGGCCAGGCCATCGGTTCCTTCGCTGACATAGCTGCCCAAGAACACCAGCGGCTTGCCGCCCGGGGCTTTGTCGGCCGGGACGAACATCACGCTGCTCGGCGGCGTGTGATTGGCCAGCCACGCCCCCCGGTGATCGACGGTGTTCCAAGCCGGATCGCCGGCGGAGTAGACCGAGAATTCGAACCGCAAGTCGATCGCCTTGCGCCAGCCCGCGAACCTGGTACTCCCCCGGCGCGACGAGCTGCGCTGGAATTCGATGCAGACCATGCCGCGCGGCGTCGATATCGCGCAGCAAGTCGTTCATTCCGTCCCACCAGGCGATATGGTCGCCCGCGGGATACCAGGTTTCGGACACCAGGTTGCGCACCCGGCGGCCGTTGTCGTCGTCGATCGCTAGCGTCACAAAACTCGGCTCATCGAGATGAAATCGGACAGGAATCGGCGGATGCAGCGCGCTGCTCGCGACCGCTGCCGGCGCGGCGGCCGATTTCAAATCGGCGTCGCCCAGCGGCGAAAGAGCCAGCATCTCGCCAAGCCAAACACGCTTGCCGCCGCGGGTGTTGCCCCGCATGTGCGGATGCGATTTCGCTTCGTCGACCCCCTGCGTGATTCGCAATCTTAGGGCTCGAGTGGTGATGGGCTGGCCGAATCTCAGCCAATTTACGCCCAACGGAAGCGGGTAGAGGTTCTGGATGTCGGCCGATTGAGCGACCGTCTTCCAATCTGCTTCTTGTGCATCGCGCGGATGGCGATTCGTGGGGCCGGTGTAGGCTTGCACGTCGGCGGCGCTGAAGCCAGGCCAGAGCAAATTCACACCGTCGAGCCGCACCGGCTGGTGCCAGGTCATCAGGACCCATTCGGGATGTTCGGGCGAAACGACGTGCGCGGCCGCCATCGGGGCCGTTGTCCCATGCGCCCCAGGTGTTGTTGTTCGTTTCGTCGTTGATTTTGCTGGCCGCGTCGTTATGGCTGCCGGTCGTGACGACGGCGCCGGCCGCGGCGTTGATCATCCGACCGCTCAGCACGAATGCGCCGCCGAGCCAGCCGTGATAGGTCGTTTCGGTGGGAGCGGCGACATGCGTGAACCGCAGCGCGCGGGTGACCGTACCCGGCGGCAAGATCCAGACCGCGAATTCTTCGTGTCCGACTTCGTCGTGGGAAACCTGGCCCACTTTACGCCGCTCGGCGGGAATCCATTGGTCGTCATCGGCCAGATTGCCTGGATAAGCCGCTGTGGGCTTGAGAACGCCGAGGCGGCCGCCAGCGCGGACCAAAACCGAGCCGACCGCGACCGGTCGCTTGAATCCGATCCGCATCTGACGAACGCCCGGCTGCCGCGATTCGCCGAAATTCACGCCATCCCATTCGGGCCGCGTCGTCCGGGTCCAAAGGCAATGCGCCGGCCCGTCCTTGACCGTAAGCACTTCTTCCCGGCCATCGGCCCAGGCGGCAAACGCGGCCGGATCGAGCAAATCAGCCGTCACGGGCGTGTCGAAAACGCTGCTTGCAACGCTTGCTGCCTGGACGGACGATGCATCGCCGCGGCCGAGGCAAGGCACAATGGCGGACAACAAAAGTGACGCGCAGCAGCATTTAATCCGTAGGCTCATTCGTTCGTTCGCTCAAATGGAAGTGAAGTTCAGTCGCCGCCTTTGGTTATTCGGCGGATTGAAAAAGGCCATTGTACTCGCGACCGGCCGCCATATCTGGCCCAATGGCATTGCGAGTTTCACGATTTGGCGTGTGCCGATTTTGGTGGCCGCGCGGACGGTGGCCGATCTATAATACTCGCGAGCGAGGGGCGATCACCGATAACTTTGCGGCGATGACTTGCGATTGTCCGAGGCGGAGGCGGCGTCGTGTCGAAGCGATTGCATGCAGCGTTTCAGGCCGCGGCATTAGCGCTCGTGCTGAATTGGCTCATGCCGACCGCGGCGCGTGGCGAGCCGGCGGATGAGAAGCCGAGGTCGAGGGCCGGCCAAGAAATCGGTGTCGGCCCGCCCAGTTCGGCGAATCATGGCGCCGATCAGCGCGCTTTGCAAGACGCGATCGATCGTTGCGCCGGCCGGCGGCGGCACGGTGCGGATTGCCGCTGGACGGTATCTTCTTCATAGCGCACTCACGCTGCGCGACAAAGTGCGGATCGTCGGCAATCCGGGCCACACGATTCTGGCAGCTTGCGACGGCGCGAACTCCCTGTTGAGCGAAGATGCGCCGCATGGAGAACGGCGAATTTCAATCGCCGATGCCAGCGCGTTTCGCGTCGGGGATGGCGTGGCGATCCACGATGATCGCTCGCCGGGCGCTTTTGCCGTGACCACCGCCAGGCTAGTCGAATCGCTGGGTCCGCGCACGTTCCGGCTATCGGAGCCGCTGGTGCAGGATTACGCCGTGGCTCGTCATGCCACCGTCGTGCGTGCGTTTCCGATCGTCGCGGGCTGGCATATCCACGGCGCGGCGGTCGAGGGAATCACGGTCGATGGAAATCGCGCAGGCCGGGTACCTCGACGGCTGCCGCGGGGCCGGCATTTATCTTTACGCTTGCCAACGCGTGACGATCCGCAACTGCACCGTGCAAAATTGCCGCGCCGACGGGATCAGCTTTCAATGGTCGTCGCACGACATCACGGTCGAAGGTTGCCTGGTCGAAAAATGTGCCGGATTCGGCTTGCACCCCGGCAGCGATTCGCACGACTCGATCGTGCGGCGGAATCGCTCGCTCGGCAATGGCGGCCCGGGCTTGTTTGTCTGCGAGAATGTCAAGCACGTGGTGTTCGAAGAGAATGAGCTACGCGACAACGTCGGCCCGGGAATTTCGATTGGCTGCAAAGACACCGACAACGTGTTTCGCGACAACACGATCCGCGGGAATGGCCGCACGGGCATCCTCTTCCGCGACGATGGCGGAGAGATCAAGGGAGCCCATCGCAACACGTTGGAGAAGAACGTGATTCTCGACAATGGCCCGCGAGAAAAGACCGGTCCGGCAGTCGGCTTGCATCACGATCGAAGGGACGCACCGCGACTTGATTCTGCGAAACAACGAGATCGGCAACACGCAGCCAGGCGGCGAAACGATCGTCGGCATTGCGATCGATAACGCGCCAGGTCTCGTGAACGAAGGAAACGAATTCCTGAACCTCAAAACCCAGACGGCCCCGCTGAAGACTCAAACAAAGGCCGCGACGCATGAAACCCGACCGTGAATGTCCTCGGATAATGCCGAATTCATCATTCCGTTATCCGAGTGATCGGTGTCATCCGTGGTTTGTTTCTTCCAGTATTCTCGCGTGAAAAAGTCAACCACGGATGGCACGAATCGCACGGATGAACGAACAGCGAATCCGTTGGAGCGCCGTGAAACAGTTGCTACTCTCCACCCGCCACCGCAGGGTTTAAGCATGAAACGTAATTGGAATTTCAGCGGGATTCCGACGATCTTCTTCATCTCTTCGCTGTTGCTCTCGATCACGACGGCGGCGGCAGCCGCGGCACCGACCGACAAGCAGCCAAATTCGATCGATGTTCCGCGAGCGTCCGGCGGCCCCTGCGCCGAAGGTTAACGTTCAGCATCCCAACCTGCTCTTGAATCGTCAGGAAATCGAGGAGGTCAAGCACAAGATTCAAACCCAGCCCTGGGCTGCCGCAGTGTTGGACAAGCTCAAGCAGAATGCGGAAGGGCAGGGGGGCAATCTGGATGGTATTCGCAACTCCGCCCTGTTGTACGTGCTGACCGGGGAGAAGCACTATGCCGACTATGCCCGGCGGCGGATGATCGACGACGCTCGCTCGCTCACGCCCCAATTCGAGAAAATCGACCTCAAGACGCAGCCCGACTTCGGCATGTTCAACGCCTGGTCGCAACTGGCCTGGGGCTACGATCTGGCTTACGACACATTCTCCGCCGAGGAGCGCGTGTTGGTCGAGCGCTTCCTGCGCACCGGCTGCCGGACGGTCGTCGAGGAGCTCAAGCATACAAGCACGACGCCGAATCTGGTGTTTGGGGCACATTTCAATATCGGCCTGATCGGTTACTGTCTCGGCGATCAGCAGACTCATCGACTGGGCCCTGCACGACGACGGCGGCAAGTTCGGCCCGCACAAAGGGGGCTTCTATCCGGTGCTGGATTCGATGATCGAGGACCAATACTTCTGGGGCGAAGCTGCCGATTTATGCCCTGCATTACGATCTGCATGGGATGCTGGCTCTGGCCGAGGCGGCGAAGCATTACGACGGCTCGGACCTGTACCACTATGTCTCGAAAAAAAGCGGCGGTTCGATCAAGGGCCTGATCGATGGCTATCTCCGCCTCGCCTATCCGACGGAGCGCACCGGGATCGGCAAGGGCTCGATTCGGATGGCCACGTTCGGCGACGGCTCGACCGGCTATTATCCCGACGGCACGTTATACGACACGTTTCTGGTGAATCCGGTCAATCCGCCGCCGACGGTCGCCGTGCTGTCCGGCGAATTGGAGCTCGGCGTACAAGCGCTATCATGATCCGGCCTACGCCTGGCTGATTAGCTTGAACCCCGAGCGCGACACGTATGTCATTTACGGTCGCGCGGCACTGGGTTATGTCGCCCTGACGCACGGCGAGCCGTTGCCGGCCACGCTCACGCCCCCCGCGGCTCCGTGCGGCGTTTATCCGGGCCTCGGCTTCGCGCTCGTGCGGGCCGACGAATCGCCCGAGTATTGGCAGACTGGTTCGCTGGCCGCGCTCATCATGGAAGGCAAGCTGGTCGGACACGGCCATAAGGACTACTACAGCCTGAGCTTGCATGGCAAAGGTCGGCTGATCTATCCCGACCTGAACGTGATTCAGTATGAGCCGACGTATCTGAATTGGACCCATGAAGGGATCGCGCACAACACGCTCGTGGTCGATCACCAATCGGCTTCGCCTGGCCCGTTCACGACGAAGCACGACTTTCAGGAGCCGGTGAAATACTTTTCGATCACGGGGAGCCCGTTCGAAAACGAGCGGCAGACGCGCTCCGTGCTGATGACGAAGGATTACCTGGCCGACTTTTTTCATGCCGCGGACGTTGGAAAACAGCCGCACGCGCGGACTTTCGATTGGACGCTGCACGGCCTGGGTCGGTTGTACACCGGCAACCCAGCGGCGTACCGGCCGTCGCATGACTTGATGCCGTTCTATTGGTGGATCGACAACGAGCGGAGCCGGCGGACCGACGCGACTTTTCAAGCCGATTGGATCCAGCGCAGCGCGGGCGTCATTCCGGGCCGGCAATTGTTCGGGAAGGAGTGGTTCGAGCAGGAAGTCGGCGTGCGGGTGACGATGCTCGGCGCTCGGGAAACGCAAGTTTACGCCGGCGATGGTCCGCTGTGCGATGGTCCGCCGTATTCGCATATTGACGGCGACCCCGAGGGAACCTGCCCGATGCTGGTCGTGCGGCGCGAGGGTCCGGCGGCATCGTTCGCCGCGGTCCACGAGCCGTATGAAGGGCATCCGCAGATCGAGAGCATCGAGCGGCTGGCTGAAGACGGCAACGCGATCGGAGCGCGACTTGCCGCGCCGAAATACGTCGATTACCTCCTGGCAAGCTTCGACGATGCCGAACATACACTTGCGGCGGCCGACGGCCAATCGTTCGTTTTCACCGACTTCGGCTACCTGCGGATCAGCGGCGAAAAGTTGACTGTTAGCGGCAAGGTGAAGGGGTTTCGCATCAAGCAATCGGCGGCGGGCGCGAAATTGAAAGCGACGCTCAACGGCGGGCCGATCGAGGTGCGCGTTGCCGACGGATTCTTGGAGTGGGGCGAAGTTGCCAAAAGCCCGGCGACGAAAGCCGCCGACAGCGCTTCGGTCACGGCCGCAGCGGTGACTCCAGAGCAAACGAATGAACATGCGGCGGCGCTGCACGCCTGGTTCTTGCCGGAAGAAGCCCATCTTACTCGCGCCGGCAAGCGCGAAGTCCAGTTGCACCTCCGCAGCGTCGGCGCGGGACAGGTCGCGGGCCGGCTGCGGATCGAAACGCCCGAAGGCGTGAGCGCCGATGCCGCTCAGATCGACGTGAAACCGCTGGGCGAAGGCGAAGATCGCGTGATCAAGCTCATCGTTCGCGCCGACAAATCGGCTCCGCAAGCGTTGCGCGCGATTCGTCTCGTCCCGGACGATGGATTGCGGGCCGCCGCCTGCGAATTGCCGGTCTCGGTGGGTGTGGTGATTACTGAAGACCACACGCGGCCGATGGGAGCCCAATACATCGTTCGTGCCGGGCTACACGATGAAGGTTGACGAGACGAGCGGCGTTTCGTTTTCGCTGCTCGACGCCGAAGGGCGCCGCCGCTGTGGGCGGATCCATAACACGAACTTCGTGCATGGCATTCCCGGCGTGGAATTGGATGGCAAATGGCTGTATCACTTCGGCACGCCCTGCTCGTTCATCTGGCCGGGCGGCAATATGCTCACGATCGGTTGTGGAGAGCTTTACGAGAACTCGGGGCTGCGGTTGGCCTACAAGTTCTACGAGAACCGGATCGCGATCGCGGTCATCCCGCCCACCAATCCCACCAAGACGCCGACGATGTGGTTGGGCACGTTCGAAGGAATCGGCGCCCCGCGGCACAACGGCAAGCCGGATCAACGGCCCGATGGACCGATTGTCGCCGATCGGTTTTTCTTTCCGCATCCCGTCTACCGCGAAGGATTACTGTTGACCACGCCGCCGAATACGCCGCTAATGTATCGTGGCACGGCGGTCAGCTTCCCGATCCGCCGCGATCAGGAGATCGGCATGCAATTCGTCCCGGAAAGCGCAGCGGGGATCAAGCAGCCGTAGGGTGGGCATCGCCAGCATTGGCCGAAACCGAGGCTTTGCCGCGCAAAGTTGTCGCGGCGGGCCGTGCACACCCTATTTGCTGCCGGCGCGTTAAAGAGCCGCGCACGAAGTAAGCGAAGCCAGACTCAATCCGGGAAGTTGACCCTCAGGCGAGTGGAGCGCTCCAGCGTCGCTTACTGCGTGCGCGGCTCTTTACGGACGAGGCTGATTTCTGTTGACTTTTCCGATTCGTTAGACCGACAATGGGCGCAATGTCGGTTCCCACCTTGATGACAAACCTGCCGCGCTCGCGAGTCAGTGACGCAGGTTGCTAACGCAACAGCACGACGCGCGTTGGCCGACTCGAGCCTCCCAGGGGCACAACACTGAGGCCAGCGTTTCGTCCGGCAAAATTCCTCACCGTGACGGTGCTTCCTCGCACGATCTTTATCGCAGGAGGTGATCAGGATGTCGCTCACGTCCGCCGATTCGCGAATCACGCGTCGTCATTGGCTGGCCGAGGGCTGTGCCGTCTGGACCGGCCTGCTGTCGCAATGGGCCTTGGGCGGCATTGCGCCGGCCAGAGCGGGGGCCAAGGCCAAATCGGTGATCCTGATTTTCAATCCTGGTGCGCCCAGCCATCTTGATTTGTGGGATCCCAAGCCCGAGGCGTCGGCGAATATCCGCGGCGAGTTCCGCACGATCGACTCACGGGTTCCCGGAATTCGCGTGTCGGAGTTGCTGCCCGACCTTGCCGCGCGGATGAACCAACTTGCCATCCTGCGGACCGTGTCGCACACGCATGCGGCGCACAACGCGGGGATGTATTGGTCGATTGTCGGCCGGCCCTACCGCATCGACAACACGCTGATCAATCCCAGCCGCACCGATTATCCTTGCCTGGGAACGCTCGTCGGCTGGCTCGCCCAGCGCGACGGTTACTCGGGCGCGACGCCGCCGTATGTGATCACCCCGCGGCCCCATTCCGATGGCCCCTACGTCACGCCCGGCCAATTTGGTTCGTGCCTGGGCGCCCGGTTCGATCCATTCGTGTTGAATGCCGATCCGAACGCGAGCGATTTTCAGATTCCCGATTTGCAGCCGGTGGCCGGCCTGACCAAGGCCCGCTGGACTGCCCGCCTGGCGGCTTTGAAGTCGTTCGATCGCGCGGCGCACATCGGCAAATCCGAAAGTTTCGTTGAGTGGGACGCCCAGCGCGAGCGGGCCGTCTCGGCGCTCGGAACCGATCAGGCCCGGCGCGCGTTCGATCTTTCGGCCGAGCCGGACGCCGTGCGGGAGCGCTATGGCCGGCACAGTTGGGGACAGTCGCACTTGTTGGCCCGGCGGCTGGTCGAGTCGGGTGTGCGGTTCGTAACGACAGTCAATGGTCCAGGCATTGCCTGGGACACGCATCAGGATAATTTCAAGCAGTTGAAGAACCGTCTGGTGCCACCGATGCAACAAGCCTTCGTGGCTCTGCTGGACGATTTGACGGAGCGCGGCCTGTTGGATTCCACGCTGGTCGTGTGGATGTCCGACTTCGGTCGCACGCCGAAGATCAACGCGAATGCCGGACGGGATCATTGGCCGCAGTGCTATTCGATGGTTCTGGCCGGCGGCGGCATCCGGGGCGGGCAAGTGATCGGCGAGTCGGACGACAAAGGCGCATTTCCTCGCACGCGGCCCCTCACCCCGGCCGACGTGCATGCCACGGTTTACGCGGCGCTCGGCTACGACCCGCATCGGATCACCTACAAGACGCTCGACGGCCGCCCGGTGCTGCTCTCCGAGGGCAAACCGATTGCCGAGCTGTTGTAACCGGGAGGGCGAGGCTCCTGCCGAGCCGGAACGGAAGCTGTCCGACCGCAAATGACACCCATGTTTTCATTTGTGGCGGTACACGCTTTGCACCTTTACTAACGGTGTGCTGTGGCTCCCTATCTCTTTCGCGAAACAGCAGGTGCCTTATGCTCTGGACGCTGTTAGTGGTTTTGCTGGTCTTGTGGGCGTTGGGTTTCGGTTTCCACGTGGCCGGCGGTTTGATCCACATCCTGTTGGTGTTGGCGGTCATCGTGCTGATTGTCAATCTGCTGCAAGGCCGCCGCGGCGGAATATGAACTGACGACGGCTCGAAGTGCTCCACGAAGTGACTCGCACGGCCGAATCGCGCCGCGAAATCGTTATGATGGCGATGCGGCGAGTGACCGTGGGCACTGTTGGGAGCGTGGCGATGGAGCGGATCGAATGCGGAAGCGGCAGACGGCGATTCGCCGGCGCGGCCCGACATCGAGCGCATGAGGCTCTTGTCGCCGCTGCGCAAGTCGACCGAGGCCACCGATGTGGCTGGCTTGGTCGCCGAACAGTTGCGGCATTTCGGCATCGATCCGCAACAGGCGATAGGGCAAACGCTGGCTCGCATCGCCACGCGCATGTATGAGTGCCATGGCGATTTAGATCGGCTCTGGCAACTCACGCTCGCGGAGATCGACTCCTTGGATCGCGCCGACCGCGTGGCGCTCTTTAACGCCAAGAAGTTTCTGGCCTTTCAATTGGCCAAACTGCTCGACACGCTGCAAAATCCTTTGCGGCGCACGTATCAAAGCCTGCAATACAGCGCCTCGACGCAATGTGCCAAGGGCCCATATCCAGTCTTCGATAATGTCACGGCCATCTTCGCGGCGAACACGGTCATTGCCCGCACGGCCACGTACATTTACGCCTGTGCCGAGTGGATCGAAGACGCGTTCCAGGGCAAAGAATTGCTGCTGGAGATCTACTCGCGGCTGCTGAATCCCACGTCGGTCGCGCTGGCGAACTACATTGTCGATCTCGAAGCCGGGCCGTACACCGGCGAGTATTTCGCGTGGAATTTCAACAGCGGCATGGCGGCGATCGACGCCGTGTTGTCGCACGTTCTGGGCCGCGACGACATCCTAATCACCAGCCGCAACATCTATGGCGGCGCTCATCAACTGATTCACGATTGGTTCGCCAAGCCCTCGAACCTGGCGATCGCGGTCGAAAGCTTCGACGGCACGTCGGCCGCCGATTTTCTCGCCGCTGCCGAGCGCGTTCGAACCATTCATGCCGATCGGCTGGCCGTTGGGCGCAAGGTGTACCTGTATCTGGAATCGCCTTGCAATCCGCACGGCTACGTGCTCGACGTGCCGGAAATTTGCGCGGCCGCGCACGCTCTGGGAATTCGCGTCGTGCTGGACGCCACGATCGCCACGCCATTTCTCTGTCGTCCGCTGGTCCGCGCGAATCCCACCGAGCGGCCCGACTTCGTGATTCACAGTTACACCAAGGACCTCTCGGGCACGGGCACGGTGATCGCCGGCGTGGTGATCGGCCGCAACGAGGACATGTTCATCCCCAAGGGGCAAACCACTGGCGGCGTGGCGTGGAACGAGACGCTGTTCTGGAACGTCTACTATGTGAAGGGGGCGTTTCTCAACGCCGATGCCGCGTTCGAAGTGCTGCAAGGAATCCGGACGCTCGAAATTCGCATGCTGGCCAAGTGCATCAACACCCGGATTTTGGTCGCGGTGCTCGACGCCCATCCGCGAATTACGGTCCACTCGAACGCACTGTCCACCGACCCGAACTCGCCGCTGCGCGAGAAACTGTTATTTCTCGGCCTGCCGGCCCCGCTATTTACCGTCGAAATGCCAGCGGTTCCGCGCGGAGCGTTCCAGCGGTTTTTCGACAACCTTTCGCCGACGTTCGGCCACATGATCAGCCTCGGGCAGTCGAACACGATCGTGAGTTGTCCGGCGCTGACGACTCATTCCGAGTTGAGCGAAAGTGAACTCACTGCCGCCGGCATTCACCCGACGACAATCCGAATTGCCGTGGGGGATGAAGACCCGCGCGATTTGATTTCGCATCTGATCGAAACCGCGCGGTTCACGATCGATCCGGACGCGCCGGACTTTTCGGCCGCATTTCCGACCGCCGAGCAAACCGCCCGCCTGATTCGGGAGTGTTACATCGACGTCCATCGCAGGTATATTGAAATCAAGACGGCGGCCGAGTGTGGCGCTGAGTCCTAGACAACGGCGCGCGTCGGGAGGGCGGGGCTTCTGCCGAGCCGTGACGGAAGACCTCCGACCACAGATGACACCGATAACACAGATACGGACGAACATTATATATTTCTTTTCCGTGTCATCAGTGCCATCCGTGGTTCAACCGGATACGAAGCTCGTTTCACCGGCGTGCGAGAATTGTTTCAAGAATCGAGTTTCCCTTGCCTGCCCCTCGCCAAGCCACCGTCGCACGCGCAGAGCCTTTGCTCTCGTACTTGATCGACACGCTGGGATTAAAGCGGAAGACGGGCAAGAATCTGCTCAAATTCGGTGCTGTCGCGGTGAACGGCGCGACGGTGCGGCAGTTCGATCATTTGCTCGGGATCGGCGACAAGGTCGCCGTAAGCGCCGCGCGAACGGCGGTTGCCGCCAGCCGCTTGGAACATGCGCGTGTCCGAATCGTGTATGAGGACGCGGCGTTGATTGTGGTCGAAAAGCCGGCCGGCTTGTTGACCGTCGCCACGGAAGCCCACGACTCCGACACGCTCTTCTTGCGGCTGAGCGCATTTCTCCGAGAGCGCAACGCCGCCGAGCCGGAGCGGGCCTTGGTCGTCCATCGGTTGGATCGTGAGACCTCGGGGCTGGTGGTGTTCGCTAAAAGCGTAGAGCTCCAAGAAAAATTGCAGGCAACCTGGCCGGCGGTGGAGAAGATTTATATGGCGATCGTCGTTGGCAAGCCGGAGCCTGCCGAAGGGACGATCACCAGCTACCTGACCGAAACCACGGCTCTCGACGTATTCAGCAAAGATCATCCGACCGAAGACGGCAAGATCGCGACCACGCATTATCGCACGCGGCAATCGCGCGGTGAGTTTTCGCTCGTGGAGGTCCACTTGGAAACCGGCCGGAAGCATCAGATTCGAGTCCACTTGGCCGGATTGGGTTGCCTCGTGATCGGCGACCGGCGATACGGCGCCCCGCTGAACCCGGCCAAACGACTGGGATTGCATGCGACCCAATTGGCTCTGAGCCACCCATTGACCGGCGAGCGCATGACATTCAACTCACCATTACCCGCGGTGCTGCAACGCTTGTTTCCCGCCCGAACAAGCGATGCGCCGCGCCGCCGAGTTTAGGATTCTGGTGACGCTCGCGATCGCAGATGCATCTACATCGAAAGGTATCCAAAGCATGATTTTCAACCGGATCGGTCTCTTGCTATCGGTAATTTTGATGACCATCGCCGCGGCCTCGCTTTGCTTCGCGGAAGAGCCCGCGGCACCGAAGTCGCACGATTGGAATGGCTACAAGGCTCTGGACTTCACGGTCGACGGCCGGAATTGCATTCTGGTCGTGCCGAAGCAGGCGGGGGCTGGAAAACCCTGGATTTGGCGAACCGAGTTCTTCGGACACGAGCCGCAGGCCGACATCAAGCTGCTCGGCAACGGCTTCCATGTCGCCTATATCGATGTGCAGAATATGTACGGCGTGCCGGTGGCGATGGGGCACATGGACGCCTTCTATGCTCATTTGACAAAAAGCTATGGGCTCTGCTCGAAGGTGGTCATCGAAGGTTTCAGCCGCGGCGGACTATTCGCGTTCAATTGGGCGGCAAAGCATCCGGATGAAACGGCGGCGCTCTATGTTGACGCCCCGGTATGCGACGTGACGAGTTGGCCCGGCGGCAAAGGGAAAGGGGACGGATCGCAAGGAGACTGGCAGCAGTTGCTGAAGGTGTATGGATTGACTGAGAAGCAAGCGATCGAAGGGAAAATCAGCCCGATCGATCATCTGGCGCCGCTGGCCGCCGCCCATATTCCAATCCTCAGCATCTGCGGCGGCGCCGACACGACAGTGCCGCTGGCCGAAAACACGGCCATTGTCGAAGAGCGCTACAAGAAACTCGGCGGCTCGATCACCGTGATCGTGAAGCCCGGACTTGGCCATCATCCCCACAGCTTGCAAGACCCGACGCCGATCGTCGACTTCGTGCTGAAGCACGCCGGTTGCTCGGCGGCGCAATAAGCAGACGGCTTAGTGCTTTGTCGCAGCTTGAAGTTTGGCTGCCACTGGCTCTGCCAATGCTCTTCGTTACTGGCAGATCAAGGCAAGAACTTAAAGGGCACTGGCGGAGCCAGTGGCACCAGGCGAAAAGGGCGTTCGCGAATCGGCTGCTCGCTACGGCATCGTGCGGCCGACGCGGAAGCCATAATAGTTGCGCTCGGTTTCGGGCGGCGCCTGGTAGCGGTTGGCAGAGCGGACGAATGGGGACCGGCCGCCGTACGAACCGCCACGCAGGATGCGCGGCGCGACATCATGGACGTCGACCGTGTCTTCGACATCATCGGCGGGCTTCGAGTCGCTCGTCGTGGGATACGGCCTCTTCCGATCCTGGCACCACTCGTCGGCATCGCCATGCATGTTGAACAGTCCGAAGTAATTCGGTTTCATCGAACTGACGGGCAACGTGCAGCAGTCGTTCGAGTTTTCCGCGTACCAGGCATAGTGCTTGAGTAGCTCTTCCGAATCGCCGCAGAACCGGCTTGTTGTCGATCGGTCGCGGCAGGCATATTCCCACTCGGCCTCGGTCAACAGCCGATAGCCGGTTCGGTGCAAATAATCCTTGTACAAGTGCATTCCGTCAGCGAAAGGCCGGTCGGCGGGATAGCACCATTCGTTTGGTGGAACCCCTTCCTGCTCGCTCAGCCAGTTGCAGTAGGCGACCGCCTCGTACCAACTCACCCCGACGGCCGGGCAATCGGGTTGCGGCATATATGTCGCGAAATTGTCGGGGGGATATTTCGGGCGAAAGCGCTGGAATTGCTCGCGCGTCACGTGCTTCGTGGCGATGGCGAAGGTGCGCGGAATGCGCACGCGGTGCTGTTGCTCGTCCTTGGCGATGCGCTGTTTTTCCTCGGGCGGCGAACCCATCGTGTATTCGATCGGACCGCGCAGAATCACCATCGCGAAGCCTTCGCGGGTGAGATACCAATCGCGATTACCGGCGGACGACTCGATCGACGTCAAGCCAATCCCCAACGGCCCGCCGGCGACCGGCAGCCCCCAATGCCGCAAAAGCCATTCGGCGGCCGAGCGCACCGTCGCCACGGGCTCGGACTGCTGGGCCTGATTCAATTCGACCAGCAGCCGGCTTTGCGTCGCAACCGAGAGCCGCGCGAGTGAGTACTCGCCCAACGCCAACAACAGCGCCTCGCGAATCGACGCCTCACGCTCCACAAACCATTGCTCGGCCAACTTCTCGGGCGAGACACCGGCCGATTTGAATTGCTCAATCAGGTACGAACGGCGGCGCGGGTCGCAGCTTATCGGATCGCGCTCCGAAGGCTGGTATTTCAGCAAGGGCCAGGCGAGCTCCTCGCGGTCGAACCGCACTAACGCCGCCGCAGCCTTAGCCTGCCGCTTGGCGAGCAATTCCTTTTCGGTCTCGGCCGCATCGGCCTGCTCGGGGCGCTTCAGTTCCTCGCGGAGCAGTTTGATCGCCGGCTCGGGATACTGCTTGAGCTTGGGAAACAAGCTCCCGAATTGAGTGTCGGTCCCGCCAAGCAGCAGGTCGGCCAGGAGCGGCAGATGCTCGGCGTCGTCGGCATAGTCCGCCAGGATATTGGTTGCCAGCAATCGGACACCGCCGGTCGTCCCGGTCAGGCGGCAAATGTTGGTCAAGGCGGGGATCAACGCGGCTTTGAGCGGTCGCAGTCCCTCGACCCAATAATGTAGAAAGATCGGGTTGTCATGGACCAATTCGTCGGCAATTCGACCGGCCACCGCGGTCCATTGCTCGTTGTTTGGATCGAGCACGGCCAGCGCGCATGCCGCCCGCAACACTTCCGGCGACCGCTCTTCGGAAGTCGTGTGCAAGGCGGTCCACAGCGGTTCGGCCACGCGCGCCGCTTGTGGAACGAGCGCTTTACTCAGCAGCGACACATCCTGCGGCTCGGCTTGCAGCAGGGCCGCGCCGATTGCGTCGGCCTTGCTCGGATCGACTGGCAACAGCGCGAGTTCAATCTGGAGCCTTTGCTTGGGTTCCAGGTTGGCGTCGGCGTCGTATTGCTGCAGCCGCGGGTCGACCCATTGCCGGACGGGCGTCAGCTCGTCGATCAGGTTGATGGCGCGGCTCAAGCTGGTGTCGCGAATCGTGTCGACCAAGGCTAGCGCTGCCTGGTAACGGACCTGCCGCTCGTTGTACCACAGCAGTCCGACGAGCACGGTGATGAAGACGATCAGCGCCGCCGCGGCGGTGGCGATCGCGCGCTTGTTTTCGCGAATCCGCCGTCGGATGATTTCCAACACGCCCGGCGGACGGATCGGCAGCGGTTCGCCATCGAGATAAAGTTGCAAATAGTCGGCCAAATGGGCCGCGCTTTGAATCCGATCGGCGACGGCGCGCTCGGTCGCCCGGGCCACGATCGCTTCCAGATCGGCGTCGATCGTGGGGTCGATCGTGCGCAGCCGCGGGACGTCTTGATCGTGGATCATGGCGGCCAGTTGCTTTTCATCCTCGGCTTCGCCAAACAGCCGCTCCCGCGCGAGCAATTCCCAAAACGTTGCCCCCAGGCCGCGAATATCGGCCTGCGGTCCGACGCGCAGACTGGCCGCCGCGAGTTGCTCGGGCGCGGCATAGCGCAGCGTGCCGACCAGCCCGCCGGAAATGCTGAGCGCCGAACTCAAGTCTTGTCCTTTTGCGAGACCGAAGTCCATCAGCACGATCCGCTGGCCATCGGGCGTCAGCATCAGATTGCCGGGCTTGATGTCACGATGCACGATGCCCTGCTCGTGAACCGCTTCGAGCGCGAGCGCCGCGTCGCGCATCAGCAGGGCGATGCGGCGGGAGTAGCCGCCCGGGTCATCGGCGGCGCTGGGCATCACCGGCAGCGGCGGCAGAGGAAGCTCGAGACTTCCCTCGCCCGTCAAGGGAGCGGGGGAATCACTCCCCTCGCCCCTGGCGGGAGAGGGGCTGGGGGTGAGGGGGACGGCAAGCTCGCGGTTCATCACCCTCACTCCGGCCCGCTCCCGTCGAGGCAGAGGGAGGGGGAACAGGATCGAGAACGGGCTGGCGTGTAGAGCTTCGCGCGGCGCGGCGGGCTGTCGCAGCGCGAAGTTTTTGGCTGGCCGTGAGCACCGCTCGACCCCAGGTGGTTGTTCCCAGGCTCGCCAGGGCGTCGGCGCGGTTGGGGCCGGCCAGTTCGCGCCAAGTCATTTCTAAATCGGCGCCCGGCACGTACTCCATCGTGTAATAATGCCGGCCGTCGGGAACCGTGCCGTTGGAAAGGACCTTGACAATGTGGGGATGCTCGCAGCGGCCCATCGCGCGGATCTCGCGATGAAAGCGGGCCAGTGCCAACTCGTCCGAGGCGAGTTCGGGAGGGAGCATTTTCATGGCCACGAGCCGGCCGAGAGAAAGTTGCCGCGCGAGATACACGACTCCCCCGCCGCCTCGACCGAGCTCGGCTAGGATTTCGTAGTCGCCCACCTGAGTGGCTAGTGACGAGGCTGGTCCCGAGAGCGATTCGAGCGACGGCGCCTCGGCCTGACTTTGGGCGCTGATTCGCGCGAGTTCGTTTTCGTCGAGCGCGCGGCCGGCAACCAGGCTGAGTAACTTGGCCAGCGCCGACCCCATTGAGGGATCGCGCTCGGTCCGCCCGGTGGTGTAACTGAGATATTCCGCCTGGCGTCCGTTGCGATCGCGATTCAGGAACAACACCTCTTCGGCCAACTCACTGCCGCGAAACACCAACAGCGGATCGAGCCGCAGCGGCACGCGGCGTCCCGGCCAGAGGACGGCCACGCAATTTGGCGTCAGGCCGGCGGCTTCCACGGTCGGCATTTCCTGGGGCGTCATCCGCTCCGCTTCACGGCCGACAAGTTCCAATTGTCCAACTTGCACGCGAGCTTCGTCGACGATACGCAATTCCGTCAGATAGACGAGACGACTGCCGGCCGGCCCGAGCAGGTCCCAGACGCCCTCGGCCAACAACTCCGAGATGGCGGGCAACAAGAGCGGCCCCATCTCGCTTTCGTAAAACGTGTCGAACCGGCTGGCGCCATGCCCGAACACGCCGTTGCGATACTGCACCAGCGCGTCGAGCAGTTCCAGGAGCGAACAGGTCTGATTGCCGGCAGACTTTCCATCGGGGCCGTTCTTGATTCGCCGATAGAGCGCGGCGATCGCCGGCAGCTCGCGGCGCTGGGGTTCGAGTTGGCTCCAAAGATGGCCCAGAGGATGGGAAGGGGCGTCGGGACGCTGTCCGAAATACCGCGATAATTCGCGGAGCATCGCCACCCATTGCCCCAGCGAAGGCAAGGCCAGCGGGGCTAGCAAGGCGTCGAGCGCGGCGACGCGCGGCACGCCGCGCCGAACTTCGTCAAGATACGCGGCGATGGCCGGCGCGGCGGCCAGCTTGACCGTCGATTCGAAAAGATAAAACGCGTTGTCGTGCCGCGCCCGGGCTTCCTTCGCATTGAAAGCGCGGCTGTAGAGCTGCGCCAGCGGCAGCGGCAAGCGGAGGAGATACTCGCGGTGAAATTCAGTCACTGGCGCCAAGGCATCGCACGAATTCCGGCGTTGTTGCCCACCATTCCCGGCAGAGATCCGAGGCTGCGTGTTGCACGTTTTCCTAAGCTAGTGCTTTGTCACAGCTTAATTTTAGGGTGTCACTGGCTTTGCCAGTGTTCTTCGTTGCTGATCGATCAAGGCAAAAATTCCAAAGAGCACTGGCAGAGCCAGTGGCACACAATCCCGAACACAAGCGTTGACAAAGCACGAGTGCATCGCTCGGCGCGCCCTGCGTAGGAGATGCTCGAACCGCTCCCTAAACGAGAACTTCGCCTTGCGTGGCGATTATAAGCGCCGCTAATCGGTCAATCAAACGCACGGCGAGGACTCAAGGCGCAGAATGGGCAACTGGGAGGATCACAGTTCCTGTTGGTCGATAGCGCGAGCGCCTGTATACTCCGCCCCCCAAACGATGCCTGTTTCAAAATTTCCAGGGAGAACTGAGATGGATGCAAGTGAACCGATACACCGGCTCGGCGTGCAATTGCTAGCGTTGGCGGACGAGCACCCGCGGTCCTATGGTGTCTTGCGGATTTCACCGACGATCTTTGCCAATTGCACGCCTGCGGTTTGGGAGAAGCATGGCTGGACCGTGTCGTCCGGCGAGGCTGCCCGACTCCGCGACGGAACCGAAGGAGACCGGCTGGCCACGTTGCTGCGGCTGCTGCATCCGCATGGAATTCGCCGCGTGGAATATGTGAACGACGCCAACTGTTTGCAAGTTGTCCCCTGGGGCAAAACCGCGGCGGCTTGAGGCAGTGCCCTCGGCTCGGCAGGAGCCTCGCCCTCCCGTTAACCTCGCCCTCCCGTTACCTCGCCCTCCCGTTAGCCTCGCCCTCCCGTTTCCTTCGCAACGCCGGGGCTTTCGCAATTGGATCGAAGTGACTCGCTCCTTTGTCAATAAAAAAAGGGGCGCCGTTTGGCGCCCCTGTCGCATTCAATTTGGTCCGTCGGATTACAGCCTTTTCAACGTCCGGCTGCTCGCGATCACTACCGCGCGTGGAGCAATTGCTCGGCCGCGTCTTTGGCAGCCAGACCGGCGGCGTCGGCGGCGTCTTCGCGAGCTTCGGCGCCAACCTCGCGGGTGTCGATCGTTTCGCGTCGGGCAATCGGCAGCACGACCGGATGGCGATCATTCTGGACTTCGATCGTGGCGGCGGGCACGACCACTCGTGCAGGCTCGACCACGACGCGGGCTCCATGTTCATCGACCCGCGGAGCGTCGTGCGCCGCGCGTTCTCCCGGAAAATCGTGATGTCCGCAGCCGGTGGCGAACAAGCCCAAGCTGACCAGCAGGGCGAGTGATCCAAATTTCTTCATCATGGCACCTCAATCCTTTGCAGTGCGGAAGTTAGTTGCAGGCGGAACATCGATCAGCGAACTGACCCATGGGGGGCACACTATAGCAATCGCGCGAAAAGATGAGTAGACGGCTTTCGCGATTGGGACGACCAAGAATCTTCTCCGGCTGACAGGCGCAGCCCGGAATCTTACCTTGCCGAATCCGAGCCGCGCTTGCCGACCCCGAGCCGCGCACGTCAGTAAGCGTTTGCCCGGCTGAGAGATGCTCATCCGGCGGCGTCGGATCCACGGGTCGAATGGCCGTATTTCAAGGCGGCGACGAACACGCCTCCGCCGATGCTGTTGCCGACGGTCGTCAGGGCCAGGAAGTACGCGAAATCGCTCCATGTCGTGCCTTGCCCGGCAAACAGGCTTGCTAGCACTTCGCCGGAGCCGACAATGGCATGCGGCAATTTCACAACGGCGATCGTGGTGGCAATGAGCCACACCACGACGATCTGGCTGATCGTGTCGCGGCAGGCGGAGACCAGCCAGGCCATCAAGCCCATCAGCCAACCGGCCAATCCGCCGCTGACGATCATCAGCAGCCAGCCGCGGTCGACGAGCGGTCCGGCAAGTTTCGCCAGTCCCTCGGGAGCCACGACCTTCATCGGCGGACCGGCGTAAGCCACGATCAAGGCGAACAGCGCCACGCCGACCAGATTTCCGAGATAAACCAAGCTCCACAACCGGGCCAATGCAGTCCAGCCGGCTTGGCCGCTGATCACGGGAAACATGGCCCGCGAGGTGTGCTCGGTAAACAATTCCGAGCGACCGACGACGACGAAAATGAAGCCGATCGTGTACATGTTGGCGACGAGCAAACTGGTCATCGCCTGCGAGAATGTGTCATGCACGAGGGTCCAGACCACGGCCATCAAAAGGACGCTGAAGCTGACATCTAACCCGCCCGACAAGGAGGACAAGAACAGACCGAGCGAAGGGCGCTCGAATTCGTGCAGCCCGGTGGTCAACTCGTTGATCAAAATTTGCTCGTAGGGCTTTTGCGGCTCTTCTTGTTGCTCCGGCAAATCAGGCTTAACCATAGGAATGCGTCTTGATGGGATTTGATTGCAAACCGTCGCGCGCCTGGCGGCAAATCGCCCATGGCGGCTTTCTACTTCGCGGCCCAGCGGGTCCCACATCGGTGGCGATAATTGGGCGAGACGCGGCAAAACAGTCGAACTCCATTGGTTCGCTGAGAGTTACGAATTGTAATGCGCTGCTTAAGCCCATATTACCTGCGAGCTTTGGCTTGAGAAGTGCACAAACTGCTACATCCGTCTATACCCCCTGAACTTCAGGAGAGAAGCTATGAATTTTCATAGGAATCACAAGAAGAAAGATTTCGTACGAAACATGAATCCGTACGAGATTGGTGGCGTTGCCTTGTTGGCGGTCGTCGTTTATTTCGGCGTGAGGCTATTTCCCGAGGTTCGCCGTTACATCAAAATCAGCCGCATGTGATCGATCCGTCGTGCGGGAAACCGGCCAATATCCCCTGGAGCGGCAGCCTTCTAACGTGTGTTTGAACTCGGGGAAATCGCTGGTGAGCATGTCTGATCTCAGCCATTCCAAGCGAAAACCGCCGCCAGGGCAGCGCTGACGATCACGGCGCTCGTAATCGCGATCATCATGAGCAGTCGGCGCTTCGAAGACTTGCTGCCATCCAACGGCGGGCCAAGCCGATTCAAGTCTCGTGCAATTTCGACTGGTTGCGAGAAAAGCGCAGGACCGCTCAGCGAAAGGTGACGTGTCGTGCGCTCCCAAGCGGCCAGGCTTGCAAATGGCTCGGCGTCAATCGGGCTGGCTTCGAGTGCCTGTCGGACAGGAAGCTGGTATTGTGCCGCGTCTGGAATGGGTGGCGCTAACGCCGCCAGCAGCCGGGCCGCGCTCTGCTCGGCCAGCCAATTCGGCGGCAGTTCCACGGCCACGATGGCCAACGTGTGCGGACGGCCGCGGAACTCGCCGACGTCGAACACCCGCACCGCCAGGGCATGGTCCGGCCGATCAGGCGAAGGCACGACCCCAACCAGTGTCGCGCCGCCCAGCGCAAACCATCCATCGCACCGCCGGGCCAAGGCGTCGATCCACCGGGCCGTTCGCTGCATGCGATCCTGCGCCGCATCCGGCGGCACGCGGACTGTCACGCCATAGTCGTCACGCGAGTTGGTGAAAACCAGCAGCGGCAGGTCGCGGGACCCATCTTCTTGAAGCTTACTTTTCGGTGCGGAAGAGCTCATCGCCTAGTTTCTTGATCTTCGTCATCGAGCGCGAGAATTCGCTGAGGTTCTCGTCCGCGGAAAACACGACCCGATACTCGATATGCCGGTCCGATGTGACGATCACCGGTTGATCCAGCATGGCGCCGATCTGTTCGGGGGTAAACAACGGCGTCGTCAGTTTCGAATTCGACCACGAGGTCAACTTCCAGTCGTGAACATTGAGCGCGACGCGAATGGCACGGGTCGCCAACAGATCGATTTCGGTTTTCGCCCCGTGGAGCTCGATACTCGCCTGAGTTGAGTTTTGCCGCGGTCAGCACGGCGTCGCTCTTTGCCCGGTCGCCGCCGTCGACTTCGAACCACCAGCGGGCTTTGAAGTCGGCCTTGGCGCGAATCTGAAATTCCAGCGACGCGGTGGGCTCGCGCTTCAGCCGATCATACGTTTCGCGAACTGCCTGCACGTATTGTGAGTATTGCGTGTTCTCTGGATAGCTGTTCAACATCGACTCGGCTTCGCTGCATCGCTGGCGAATCTGGTCGATGTCTTCACGTTGATAAGTCACTGCCAGCCAGAGTTGCTTCACCGGCTCGTGCAGGAGTTGGTCTTTTAGGAGCCGGGCCGCCTCCGCCACTTGCGGATCGAGAGCCGCGATTGCCACCAGATTGTAATCGTGGCGCAATTGCTCGAATTGATGCTCGTTGGCGGTCCGCGCAGCCGACGCAAGGTCGCGTGCGACTTGCTGGCCCAGCCGCAACCGCTCGGTCTGAATCCACGACTTCAAGCGGACCTCGTTTTCAGTGTTTGGAAACGAGACGGCGAACCGATCGACACGTTCGGCGACCTTCGTATAGTCATCGATCGTGCGGATCTTGCCTGCGGAATCGAGCCGGCCGTCGATCGCATGGTGCAGCCGCTGGTCGGCTTCGTTGACGATCGCTTGCGCCAGTGGCAGCGCCGCGCCGGGTTGCGTCAAAGCGAAGCGGGGAGAGCCATTCCACTGCCTGGCCTTTTCGTAAAGCCGCGGCAACTGATCTTCCGGCGCCTGATGCGCTTCGGCGGCCAAATCGGCGAGCGCGTGCCGATTTGCGATGTACAGCGAGCCCCAAGCGCAGGCCAAAAGCGTCAGAAATATCGCCGCGGCGCCGACCTTGAGAAACCGCAATCGGCGCGCATGCCGGCGGGTGCACCACAAAATCGGCTCCAGCAAGTTCTCGGACGGGTTAAGCTTCGAAGGCGGAGCCGACGAGCCCGGCGGCATCGGCCCCGTGCTCGTAACCGCGAAGAATCGATGGCCGCTCGAGGCATGCTGACGGAGGTAGTCCCAGGTTGGTCGGAGGTTGCGTTTGGCGTAACCTTCGGGGTCATCGAAGCACTCGGGTTGTTGGTCTGCCTTGGTGAACACAATCGCCACCGGTCGGTGCAGAAGCCGAAAACCCCACGAATCGCGCCGCAGAATGTTGAGCGCGGTCTCCACGGACCCGGTGCGTTGGGCCAGACCGGCATGGTCGTCGAGCGCCCCCTGCTGTTCGGCCGCGTTCACATCGGAGCAGTCGATCAGAAACACGTAGGCCGAACAGCCCGCAAAAAGTTGGCGAATGAAATCCTGGGCCTGCTCTTGGTGCGCCGGGTCGTCGCTATAGAATGCCGCAGTAAAATCGCCGCCGCGAAAATCGTTCGTCGCCAGCGTGATAATTTCCGTGGCCAGGCTGATTTCGAGCGTGACCCGATGGCTGGCGACGTTGCCGCGCGGCCATTGCCCGGCTTCCAGCATGGCATAGCGCTCGCCCAGATAACCGGCCGATTCGGAATCGGCCGGCAAAACGCCGCGAACTTCGGCCGGCAATCGCCCTTTTTTCGACAACCAATAGAGCGTGGTCAGATAAGACCGTTTTGCCGGCCCGCGTGGCGCCGAACAGCCCGAGCCGGACTTTGGAGCGGCGTCCGGATTCTTCTGGCACGGAATTGAGCGACATCGAGGCGAATCACTCCGTGGGAACTTTCGCCGTGTGCCGCGGCGTCAGGCCGATATAGCGAGCCGCTGCCCGGCCCACGGCCGCCAGCGGAGCCACGAGGAACAAATACAGCGGCCGGACAAGGCGCTTCAGCAGATAGATTGGCACGACGACCATCCACAACACCAGCGCGACCAAGAGCGCATAGATCGAGCGGCGCAAGCATCGGCCGGCGTTTGATCAGCGATTGGATTTCATCCCACATCCCTTCGATCGCGTTGCCGGGCACCGCCGCGGCGATCGTGCCCAAGGTCTTCGCCGTTCCGCGGGCCGCGTCGTTAAGGACTTCTCGCAGTTTGCGGCCGATCTCGCCGGTTTCAGGAAACACGGCCAACAGCACGCCCAACGTGGCCGCCGAGGCAATCAGCGGATGGCTTTTCGCGAAGCGGAGCATGATGCGCATGGATTGTCCGAAGCCGCTCACGATTTTTGCTCCGGCCGCTTTCAGCAGCGTGCGTGCTTCGAGCGTCGCTCCGATTTGCGCGGTGGAACGCATGCTTTCGACGACCAGTTGCTCTCCGCCGGCCTTGGCTGCTCCTTCGGCGGCCAGATCGTCGACGGCGATTTGCTCACTTTCCTTGGCCGCGGACGACGCGGCGGCTTCGACCAGCGCTTCGCCGCCTGCCCGTTCGCCGACCATCATCGTGCGGGCCGCGATCGAAGCCTCTCCGACGACCGGCACCAGCAGCACGACGTCGACCGCCGCCCAGCCCATCTCGCCCCAGGTGACGGTTCGCCCGTTCACTTTTTCCCGCACGGCGAACACGATGTTGCCGCCGGGGATGTACGTCCATAAAGGCGTTTTGCGGGGACGGCCAGTTGCGTCGACCCATTTCGAGATGTCCGCGGGATTCTTGCGAATCTGAGCCAGCGCGTCGCGGCCGCCGCAGGAGAGCGCCGGGATGAGGACGCTGCCGTCGAGGGCCAGAGCTTCCTTGAATGCGTCGTCATCTTGGTAGCGATTCAAAAACTTCGCCGCGGTTTGCCGCTTGGCTGGATCGGCATCGGTGTCGTTATCGAAGCGGGCCAGCGCATCGATGGCGGCGGCGAGCAGCTTCGGATCGCCGCCGTACTTAAGGAGCACGGCAGGTAGGTCGGTGCCGGCATAACGCTCGAGAATTGAAAACACCGCGTCGCGCTGGCCGTCCGCGGCATGGGCTACGAGCCAGAAGATGGCCGGATCTTGGCTGGCGACACGCAGCAACGATTGGTTTTTCGGACCGCTCGATTTCTGCAGGCGCAAGACGAGCCCGATCCAATCGGGATGATCCTTCACAAACTCGCGCAGCACCGGGGCATTGACGCCGACGAAGTTGATCGCGTCGGTCTCGGATATTCCCGCTTGCTCCAGCGGCTTGATCAGGTCGAACTCGAGCATGTAGACCAGGCCAAAGGTGCGGCCGAGCTTCGGGTCGTCGACAATCTGCGAGACCCTTGGTTCGGCGCGCTCGAATTGGCCCAGCAACTCGTTCCATTGCTCCGGCGGCGAAACGGCCAACAGCGGCGTAAGAGTCCGCTGGTGGGCCTGAAACGAGGCGCGGTAGCGCGGATCCAGCCGGGACACGATCATCGCATAGGACGGATCGCTGGCCGCGTTGAGAAGTTCTTCCGGCGACAGCCGCTTGGTTTCGGCCAGATACTGCGCGGCATCGGTCGGACTGGCATCCTGGAGAACGCTCCACAAGGCCAACGTGGAATTTACGAAGCGCACCGCTTCGGGCTTGCTCAACTGGCCCGCCAGCGCGGCATCGAGCGCCAGGCGCTGGACCTCGATGGTTTGCGAGGGAGGACGATCGGCCACTTCGGCCACCGCCTGCCAGGCCGAGCTGTTGTTTTGCTGGGCCTCAGTGACGGCCAACATCGCCAGCAGCGGATCGCGATGGACCGCCTCGCGCACCGTGGACTGCTGCGCGCGAGTCATCTCGCCCAGCCGCTGGCGAAGATATGCGTCGGCAATCGTCTCGCGCGGATGGCGCTCGGCATAGAAATACGAGAACAACAGCCAAGCGGGCAGAATTGCCAGCAACAGCGTGCCCGCGACCCAGCAAAAAATCCGCACGGTGAACTTTGTCATCGAGAGATTCCTTCCACCTGAACCGAGCCGATATTCACCGAGCACCCGCGGGCTGTCGAAAAAGGGGACAGGCACTTCGCGGCGACGTTGAAATCGCCCGAATCCCGCGCTGGCGCTCGGAGCCGATCCCCTTTTTCAACAGACTGCTGACGTTCATAAATCCTTCGCGCTGAACGTATCCCCTTGAGTCATGTCGCCGGTCGTGAAACCGAGCTTGAACCAGCGCGACCTCTGCTCCGAAGTGCCGTGCGTAAACGAGTCGGGCACGACATAGCCACGGGCTTGCATTTGCAGCCGGTCGTCGCCGATCGCTTTAGCGCAGCGCAGCGCGTCGTCGATATCGCCCGGGTCGAGAAAGTTGAATTTCTTTTGGGCATGGTTGGCCCACACTCCGGCGAAGAAATCGGCCTGCAATTCCAACCGGACCGAAAGCTGATTCGACTCGGCCTGGCTCGCACGGTGTTCGAGAGCCGAGACCCGATCGGAAATTCCGAGCAGCTTTTGCACATGATGGCCGACCTCGTGCGCGATGACATAGGCCTGGGCAAAATCACCGGGGGCGCCGAATCGCGTCTTCAACTCGCGGTAGAAGCTCAGGTCGAGATACACTTTTTCATCTTCAGGACAATAGAACGGTCCGACCGCGGCGCCGGCCAGTCCACAGGCGGAGTCGACCTGGCCGGTGAACAGGTGCAGTTTCGGTTTTCGATACGTCTTTCCTTGGCGCTCGAACAAGTCGGACCAAACCACCTCGGTGTCGCCGAGCACCACTTTCACGAAGTGGACTTGCGGGTCTTCGGGCTGCGGCCCGGCATTCTGCTGTTGTGGCTGTTGCGGACCTCCCTGGCCGGGCTGCTGTTGGAGCAAAGGGCGAGGATCGCCCCCCAGCAAATAGATCACCAGCACCAAAACGAGCGTTCCGACGCCACCGCCCACCGCCATTCCCGTGGGCGTGATCGAGCGGCCATCCTCGACATTTTCGCTTTCTTCTTGTCCGTCGAGTCGCATGCTGAGAGCCCATCAACGAGAGCGGTCCAGTCCCTTCCGGCTGCTTTGCATCTTAGGACCGCGGGAGCCAGGGGACAATGTTTTGCGGAAGTCCAGCGAGTTCTCCTTCTGCCTCGACGGGAATGAGCCGCGTGAGGGTAATGAAGAAAGATCCGCATGCCCGTGGGCCGTTCACGGGGGCGAAGGTATTGCTGTATCAGGAAATTGGGGCAATTTTCTCGGTAGGATTCGAATGTCATTCGCGGACGAGTCGGTCCGAAAATTCGCTTCGGAACCGTTGTTGGCCAAAAATAGCTTGATTCATTTGCCCCGATCGCTGGGCAAGGTAGAGTTGTGCTGTTACTGGGGGGGCAGAGTTATCACCTCTAGAACGACGTGCTTACGATGACGGAGATTCCAAGTCCGGCCCCGGCGGCTCCGCTGGGGTCCGTTCGTCCCGTGCCGAGCGATGCGCCGGCAGACGGGGTCCGCGATGAACGGCGCTCTGCGCGACGGTTTCCTTATCCGCACGTGCAGCAAATTGCCTTCTACGCCGGGGGTAGAATTCCCGGACAAGATGCTTTTCTCCCCGTTCGGTGTCACGAAATCTCGCAAGAAGGAATCTCCTTCTTTTATCCGAGCGCGCCTGCGCAAGAGCAACTGATCATCGCGCTGGGCAGCCAAGGATTGGAAACGCTGGTGATGGCCCGGGTGCGCTATCACGTGCCGGCCCAAGCCGTCTCACTTTTCGATCCGACGAACGCCGTGAATGAGCGTTTTCTCGTCGAGTGCATATTCCAAAGGCGGTTGGGATCCTGATCTCGCGCTCCCGAAGTTCTTTAACCCGTTAGCTGACTGTTGAAAAAGGGGACAGGCACCTCGCGGGAACGTCAAAACTTCGGGACATCTGCCCGCTCGCTCAGAGCCAGTCCCCTTTTTCAACAGGCTGTTAGTAGCCGTACTGCGCACGTTCGGTCACATCGTGGATGAATTTCGTCAAGGCTAAGACCGTGGCGATTGCAGCTGGGGTTAGCGCGGCAACGAGTTGCAGCAAACCTCGCTGCCAGGCTCGCCAGCGGCGCACGGGCGGCAAATCGCCGACGCACAGTCCCAGCGGGGCCAAAGCCAAAAGCAATGCGTTCGCCGCCGTCAGCTCGGCGTAAAGCTGGCCGCAGAGCAGCAAGCCCCCGTAAAGGAGCACCAGCATTGCCGGCGTTTGCTTGGTGAAGATTCTTGTGCGGCTGAATGTCGCAAGCACCGCCATGGGAACCCAGACGGCCGGCAATGCGCTGGCAAGCTGTCCATAGGTTTGACTCCCCGACATCGCCAGCACCACCGCTCCCAGCGAAACCAGCATGGCGATCGCCCACGCGGAACAGAAGCCAGCCGATCGCGCAGCATGCCGAATCAAAAGCCACCACAGCAGAACGCCGCCGATCCACAGGCCGGCGATCCACTCGATCGTCTCGCGCGAGCTCCAAGTTTGTCAGCGCCAAGGGGCGAATAATCGCGGCAATCGTCAGGCCGAGCACGCCAGCGACCAGCGCGGCCCGCGAAGCGCCGCCCCATGGTTTCAACCACGGCCAAACGTCGGCGAGCTCAAAGATCTGGACTGTCAACATCCCGACGGCCGCAGCACAAAGCCATTGCACCGCCTCGACGGGCGGCCAAGGAGGAGCGCCCGTGAGCGCTTCGAACGCCAGGATGAAACCGATCCCCAGCGCCGGGCCGGCTGCGAAATTGGAATCTTGCGATCCAGGCCCAGTGTCGCCGGCGAGCGCCGCGCGAGGCCGCCGCGCTAAAAAGAACAGAATCACGCCGATGAGCGACGGCAACCCCAGGCCGAAGAGCGCGTCGCGCAAGGTGAGCATCGCGGTTTTCGAGGGGGCTTGAGGGGTCTGTCGTTGGTGAGGCAATCGCTTACTGCGTGCGCGGCTCCTTACGACGCGGGCAATCGCTTACTGCGTGCGCGGCTCCTTACGACGCGGGCAACCGCTTACTGCGTGCGCGGCTCCTTACGACGCGGGCTATTTATGTGCCGCCTCGAAGCTGATCACCAGCAACACGTCGTCGCCGACGGCTTCCAGCATGTTTTTCATGTCAAAGTCCGATCGCTTAACTTGCAGCACCGCTTCCATGCCGACGCGGAAATCGCCGAACGGCGTCTTGCCGGCGCCGAGCCGTTCAAGCTTCGTGGTGATTTTTCGCGGGACGCCGTGCAGCGTCAGCGTGCCGGTCAGTTCGTACGTGTTGGCATTGATGGGCCGCATCTGCTCGCTTTGAAAGGTGATCGTGGGGAACTGCTTGACGTTGAAGAAATCGGGGCCACGCAGATGCTCGTCGCGCTTCGCGGCCCCGGTGTCGATGCTGTTCGAATTGATCGACACGGAGAGCGAATTACCGGCCGGATTGGCTTCGTCGAGATTCAGCACACCGGAAATTTCGTTGAACCGGCCCCACGAATGGCCCATGTTCATGTGCATGATCCGATAGATGACCGCCGAATGAACCGGATCGATCGCGAAATTCTCAGCCCGCGCCGGGGCCGATGCGGTCAAGGACAAAGCGGCGACGAACGTGGCGATCAGAGCATGACCAAATTTCATGACGCGGGCTCCGTAGGGATGGATCGTAGCGGCAAAATAACAGCACGGCGTAACCGCCGGGGACGTACTTTACCATCGGGAGCGGAATCCGAGCTACGCCAATGCGCGGAAGCGCGCCAGCGGATCGCTGACTGACGTGCGCGGCCCGGAACGCTGGCATTTCACCGCAAGATGTGGAACAAATCGCTGTAGTCGTCGGTCCAGAGCAACGGCGGGCGGCCATCCAGTTTCGACGAGGCGGGCGCTAGCGCTTCGCGCAGCTTCGCATTGCGCGTCACCAGCATCCAATCGGCCGTGTTGATGCCATTGGAGTCATCGCCGAGCGAATGAACGAGCAGCGGCTGCCAGCCGAGATGTTGGGCGAGTCCCTCGACTACCGGCGCCAGATCGAGATAGCGGTTCGAAGATGTGAACGGCCAGCACGCCCTCGCCGGCCAACTGCCGAGCATAAATGTCGCCGGCTTCGCGCGTCAGTAAATGCGTGGGAATGGCGTCGCCGCTAAACGCATCGACCACCAACACGTCGAACTGCCGCGATGCCTTGGGCGGGACCAATTCGCGTTCCAGCGACAACCGCGCATCGCCCATCACGATGGCCAGCGATCCCTTGCCCGCGGCCACGCGCTTGCGGGCGTCGGACAGGAACGTGAACCACTGGTCGGTCAGCGGCGGCACCTGAGGATTGATCTCATAGAACACGAATGAATCGTTGGCTCGGGCATAAGCGGCCAAGGTGCCAGTCCCCAGGCCGATGGCTCCGACGCGAATTCCCCGCTCGGGCGTGGCGGCATAGCAATACTGAATCGCGCGTCCGACGCCGCTCAGGCGGCCGTAATAGGAAGTCGGCTCGGTACGATGTTCCGGGCCGGTATATTGCAGCCCGTGGAGGATGCCGCCGTTGACCAGGCGGCGAATATGCGCGGTTTCGCCTGAACTCTTGGGATCTTCGTAATCGCCGCCGTAGGTCACGCGGAGAACGCCGTAGAAATTGCGCCGGCTGTCGAGCGTATAGGGGTCCTTCATCAGATTACCGGCTTCCACGTACAGGATGCCGGATAGGAGCAGAAAGCCGGAGCAAAAAATCCAAGAATAGCGGCGGAAAACGCCATGATCTCCCGTGCCCAAAATGATTGCGGAGGCCAACAATGCTCCGCCGAGCCAGCCGATGCCCCATTCGGCGTAGCTTCTGAAAACCAGCGGCGCAATCAGGCTGACGAACAGCCCACCCAGCGCTCCGCCGGCGGCGATGAATAAGTAGAACATCGTCAAATAGCGAGGATGCGGCTTCAGACGAACCAATTCGCCGTGGCACATCATGCAGACTGTGAACATGCCCGCGAAGCTCAGGCCCACGTCCAACAAAATGCTGTCGAATTTGTCCTTGGGTTCCGCGTTGTGCCACTGAAAGGCGTAGAGCGCCGCGGCAAGGGCAATCAACAGCGTGGCGGTCGCGAACAGCCGGGGAACATACCAGCGAGCATGGTCGAAACAAATGATGAACGTCAGCAGATACAAGCTGAGCGGCGCGATGAACAGAAACGGGATCACCGCCACATCCTGGCAGGCATGATTCGTCGTGGCCAAGAGCATCAACGAAGCGAAGGCCGGCAATACGAGCCACAGCAAGCAGCGGAGCACGGTAGGGCGTTCGCTCGCACCGCAAGCGTCATCGCTGGCGACAACCAGTGCTCGACTCCCCTCTCCCCTTGCGGGAGAGGGGCCGGGGGTGAGGGGTCTGCGGGCCGATGATTCCTCACCCTCACCCCGACCCTCTCCCATCAAGGGAGAGGGAGACTGGCTCCCCTCGCCCCTTGCGGGAGAGGGGCTGGGGGTGAGGGGTATGCCGGCTGGTAATTCATCACCCTCACCCCGGCCCTCTCCCGTCAAGGGAGAGGGAGAGGGAGAGGGAGAAATGGTCGCGTCGCTCGTCAAGGGCGAGGGAGAACGCATCGCCAGATAACCACACAGCACGGCGAACGCAACGAATCCGGCTTGCCAACACCAGGCTTGCGCGCTCAGCTTCATCATCGGCTCGATCAGGAACGGATACGTCAGCAGCGCCAACAACGATCCGAGATTCGATAACGAATAAAGCCGATACGGCGAGCGGCCAGGAAAGCTGCGGCTGAACCAGGCCTGCACCAGCGGGCCGGTGGCCGACAGGACAAAGTAGGGCAGGGCCACGGTGACGAACAACAAGATCAGGATCCGGCCCGCAGGGTCGGAACCGTCGGCTGGTTTATACACGGCGCGTGGCAAAATCGAACCCAGCACCGCGGCCACGGCCACGACCAGCAAGAACAGATGCACCGCGCGACCGACGCGATTTTTCAATGCATAATCGCTGAAATGGGCGTAGGCGTAGCCGGCGAACAACAGCGACTGGAAGAACAGCATGGCCGTGGTCCAGACGGCCGGACTGCCGCCGAACCAAGGCAGGATCGCCTTGCTGATAATTGGCTGCACTTGGAACAACAAAAACGCGCTGACGAAAATCGTAGCCGCGAAGATCGCCGCTAAACAACGTCCCGGCGACAACTGGGAAATGCTCATGGAATAGAGGCGCGAAAGCGAGATAAATGATGCGCGGGATTGTCGATCGGGCAAACCGAAACGGGTCGCCGAACTTGATCGTCCCCGTCCGCCGCCGTTTTTCTAAGAACTGCTAACTTAACCAACCCGGGTCTGTCCCCATTTTGCGCTTACCCCGTGAGCAAAATGGGGACTGACCTCCTCGACGCCGCGGTGTGAGTTTGGACTTCCAAAAAGTTCGGCCGGCCTACTTAGCGGGTTTTGGCCCCTAGTGTAACATAGGTGACATCAAGCGGCCGGAAAGCTCGAATAGGCTTGCCGGCAAGACGTTTCGATTCATGTTCGGAGCCGACTGCGGCGGATCGTGGCGGATATTCGCTCGCAGCCAGCCGGCCAAATCGAATCAACCCTTTCCGGCGGCCGCCGATGTCCGGTGGTCGCCCCAGACGACGAGATGAATCCGCACCCCATGAAGCAATTTCGGAAGCTCCTAGTCGCCAATCGCAGCGAAATCGCGATCCGAGTGTTTCGCGCCGCCCACGAATTGGGAATCCGCACGGTCGCCATTTATTCTCACGAAGACCGCTTCGCCTTGCACCGTTTCAAAGCCGATGAGGCCTATTGCGTCGGCAAGATCGGCGAGCCGATCAGGGCGTATCTCGATATCGAGGGCATCATCGCGGCGGCGAAAGCCAGCGAGGCCGACGCGATCCATCCCGGCTACGGCTTCCTCTCGGAGAATCCCGCCTTGCAGCGCGCCTGCGCGGCGGCCGGCATCAAGTTCATCGGCCCTCGGGCGGAACTTCTCGAACAACTGGGAGACAAGACCGCGGCCCGGGCAATTGCCGACAAAGCAAAAGCCCCGATCATTGCCGGCAGCCCCGTGGTGCGCGATCTGGCCGATGCTCGCAAAATCGCCGCTCGAGTCGGCTATCCCGTGATGCTGAAGGCCGCTCACGGCGGCGGTGGCCGCGGGATGCGCGTGGTGCTGGACGAAAGCCAACTGGCGCCGAATTTGGAGCAAGCCCAGCGCGAGTCGCAATCGGCCTTCGGCAGCAGCGACGTGTTTGTCGAAAAATACATCCGCCGGGCCAAGCACATCGAAGTGCAATTGCTGGGGGACGAGCATGGCAATCTGGTCCACCTGTACGAGCGCGATTGTTCGCTCCAACGGCGGCATCAGAAAGTGGTGGAAATTGCTCCGGCGCCGAATCTCGACCCCACCCTTCGCCGCAAGCTCTGCGACGCGGCCATCGCCATCGGCCGGGCCGTGTGTTATGAAAATGCCGGCACGGTGGAGTTTTTGGTCGATGCCGACAGTGGCGAATTCTTTTTCATCGAAGTGAATCCCCGCGTGCAGGTCGAGCATACCGTGACCGAAGAGGTCACCGGCATCGACATCGTCCGCAGCCAGATTCTGATTGCCCAAGGCGCAGCGGCTCGACTCGCCCGAGATCGGCTTGAAGAGCCAGGACGATATCCGCACCAACGGCTTCGCCTTCCAATGCCGCGTGACGACGGAAGATCCCGAGAATCGTTTCGTGCCCGATTATGGACGGATCACGGCCTACCGCTCGGCCAGCGGATTGGGGATTCGCTTGGATGCCGGCACCGCTTTTTCCGGCGCGGTGGTCACGCCGTATTACGATTCGCTGTTGGTCAAAGTCTCGGCCCGGGGGACGCGGCTGGCCGATGCTTCGCGGCGGATGGAGCGCTGCTTGCAGGAATTTCGGGTCCGCGGCGTGAAGACGAATATTCCGTTTCTGATTAACCTCGTCACGCATCCGACGTTTCTGGCCGGCGACATGCACGACAAAATTCATCGACGAAACGCCGGAACTATTCCAGTTCGTCGTCCGGCGCGATCGAGCCACGAAGCTGCTGCAATATCTGGGCGACGTAATCGTCAATGGCAACCCGCTGGTAAAGGACCGACCCAAGAGCACGCGCCGCGAGCCAGCGCCCGTGCCCGAATGGGACAAAACGCAACCGCCGCCCGATGGCACGCGGCAAAAGCTCGCGCAACTGGGCCCGGAAAAATTCGCCCAATGGGTCCTGAAGCAAAAGCAGCTTTTCCTGACCGACACAACCTTCCGCGATGCGCATCAATCGCTGCTGGCCACGCGCATGCGCACCTACGACATGCTGGCTATTGCCGACGCTTATGCCCGGCTCGCGCCGCAGATGTTCTCGGTCGAGATGTGGGGCGGGGCGACATTCGACACGTCGATGCGGTTTCTCAAGGAATCGCCTTGGGAGCGGCTGGCTGAACTGCGCAAGCGAATCCCCAACATCCTGTTTCAGATGTTGCTGCGGGCCTCGAACGCCGTCGGCTATACGAACTATCCGGACAACGTGGTGCAGACGTTCGTCCGCGAGTCGGCGCAGGCGGGCATCGATCTGTTCCGGATTTTCGACCCGTTGAACTGGGTGTCGAACATGAAGGTGGCCATGGAAGCCGTACAGAAATCGGGCGCGCTGTGCGAAGCCGCGATTTGCTACACCGGCGACATGCAGAACCCCGGCCGACCGAAGTACGACTTGAAATATTACGTCGAGTTGGCGAAAGAACTCGAAAAGATGGGCGCCCACATCCTGGCCATCAAGGACATGGCCGGGCTGTGCAAGCCCTACGCCGCCGAGACGCTGGTCAAAGCGCTGAAGAAGGAAATCGGCATTCCGATCCATTTCCACACGCACGACACTAGCGGCATTTCGGCTGCTAGCGTTCTCAAGGGCTCCGAGGTGGGGCTCGACATCGCCGACGGCGCGAGCGCTCCGTTCTCCGGCCTCACCTCGCAGCCGAATCTGAACGCGCTGGTCGAGGCGCTCGAGTTCAGCCCGCGGGCTACGCAGCTCGATCCCGCGGCCTTGCGCGAGCTGGCCCACTATTGGCAAGCAGTGCGCGAATTCTATACGCCATTCGAGAGCGATCAAAAGGCGCCCGACGCCGATCTTTACCTGCACGAAATGCCGGGAGGCCAATTCACGAACTTGCAGGAGCAAGCCCGCGCGTTGGGCTTGATGTCGCGCTGGCCCGAGATCTGCCAGACTTACGCGGCAGTGAACCAACTTCTGGGCGATATCGTGAAGGTCACGCCGACTTCGAAAGCGGTAGGCGATCTGGCCTTGTTCCTGGTGACGAACAATCTCACGACCGATGCGATCCTCGATTCCGACCGCGAGTTGCACTTGCCCGAATCGATCGTCGATCTGCTGGCCGGCCGAATGGGACAAAACCCCGGCGGATTCCCTGCCGCCGTGAAAAAGCGAATCCTCCGCGATCAGAAGGCGATTCGCGGGCGGCCAGGCGCTTCGTTGCCGCCGGCCGATTTCGACGCCGCCGCCGAAAAGCTCAAAAAGACGCTGGGCCATCAGCCCACCGGCCAGGATGTCATCACCCATCTGCTCTATCCGCGCGTGTTTCAGGATTTCACCGCCCATCTCAACGCATTTGCCGACACGAGCATGCTTCCCACGCCGTCGTTTCTGTACGGTCAGCAACCCGGCGAAGAGCTGTCAGTCGAAATCGAGCCGGGTAAGACCTTGATCGTTAAATTGCTGACGATCGGCGAGCCGCACCCCGACGGCCGACGCACCGCGTTCTTCGAGCTCAACGGTCAGCCACGATCGGTGAATATCACCGACAAGTCGTTGAAGGTTGACGTCGTCCGCCGACCGAAGGCCGATCCGACCGATCCACGGCAAGTGGCCGCGCCGATGCCGGGGCTAGTGGTGAATGTGGCCGTGCAAGTGGGCGAGTCGATCAAGAAGGGGCAGAAGCTCGTTTCGATGGAAGCCATGAAAATGGAAACGACCCTGTACGCCGAACAGGATGGCCGGGTCGCGGAGTTGTTTGTGAAACCGGGCACGCCGGTCGAAGCGGGCGAACTTGTCGTGCGAATGGAGTAAAACCAGGGAGGGCGGCTCCAGTCGAGCCGCCGCGACCAATATGGCTTCCGGCTCGGCAGGAGCCTCGCCCTCCCGAACGATAAAAGTTGCATCAATTCCAACCAATGAAATACTAAGAAAGGATTCGCTCATGGCTAAGACGACTTGTTCGATTACTCGAAAGGACTTTGCCGAACATGCCAAACCGATCGAGTTGACGATCGCCGGCGTGCCGATGCTGGCCGAGGTGAAGGAATTCTCGACCGGTTCGCTCGGCTGGTACCTCAACGGCAAAACGACGGTGAAAATCGGCGACAAGGCCGTGACCGTGCAAATCGGCTTGAATATGACGATCGTCGGCTCGAAAGAACTTCCGAAGTAATCGTTTCTCGCCGCAATTTATACTAGCCCGACGCGTTAGCGAGGACGCGCGACGATGTTCTTGCAAGGCTCCTCGCTAACGCTTCGGGCTAATATTCTCCGCCTGCCGGCGGAAAAATCGCAACTTCAAAAAGTGATCCGTCAGTCCAATTAGGAATTCACAGTCTCGGGTCTTTCTCGAAGGCGTTATTTCATGCAAGCCATTGTGCTCGAAGAGCCAAAGCACTTTAAGTCCGTCCAGATCGAGGAGCCGGCGGCGCCGGGCTCGGGCGAGGCGCTGGTGCGCGTGCATCGCGTCGGAATTTGCGGCACCGATATCAGCGGCTATCTCGGAAAATTTCCGTTCTATAGCTATCCCCGCATTCCCGGTCATGAATTGGGCGTGGAAATTCTCGCTGTCGGGCCGGATGTGACGAACGTCAAACCGGGCGAGCGCTGCTCGGTCGAGCCCTATATCAATTGTCAGACATGCTTTTCTTGCCGGCACGGAAAACCCAACTGCTGCCAGCAGCTTCGCGTGTTGGGCGTGCACACCGATGGCGGCATGCGCTCGCGGTTCATCGTGCCGGCCCGGAAGCTGCACCCGTCCAAAAAATTGACGCTGGAACAATTGGCGCTGGTCGAAACGCTGGCGATCGGCTGCCATGCCGTCAACCGGGCCGCGCCGCTTGTGGACGAGCATGTGCTCGTGATCGGCGCGGGCCCGATCGGTTTGTCCGTCATCGAATTCGTCCGCCTCATCGGTTGCCGACTTACCGTGCTCGACCTCAACGCGCGGCGGTTGGAATTCTGCAAGAGCGCCGGCGGCATCCGCGATACGGTGCTCGCGAAGGGGGATGCGTCGGACCTGAAATCGCTCGAAGATCTCGACGGCGGACAATTGCCGACGGTCGTGATCGATGCCACAGGCAGCCCGCGCTCGATGAGCGGCGCATTCCAGTACGTGGGCCATACCGGCCGGCTGATTTTCGTGGGCATTGTGACTTCCGACATCACGTTTCCCGACCCGCTGCTCCATTCGCGCGAAATGACGCTGTTGGCCTCGCGCAATGCCGTGGCCGACGATTTCCGGCGGATCATCGGGCTGATCGAAGCCGGACGAATCGACACGCGCCCCTGGATCACGCATCATTCGACGATGGCCACGTTGGCCGACGATTTTCCCGCCTATACAAAACCCGAAACCGGCGTTGTCAAAGCGATCGTCGAGGTGAATGATTCTTGATGCTCTCCCTCTCCCTCGACGGGAGAGGGCCGAGGTGAGGGTGATGACCCGCGAGTTGATGAACCATTGGCGGGGAGACGCCTTGCCCCCCAACCCCTTTCTTGCAAGGGGCGAGGGGAGCCGATCAGATCCAAGCGGCACATCAAACGGAGTTGATTAGCATGGCGGCGGCCTTCGACTTGAAGCAGTACGAAATCGACGTCGCCCACATCGTGCGCAACGCCCCGGTGGCGCGGCTCTATGAAGACGCCATCTCGCGTGAGCACGCCGCCATCGCCGATAGCGGCGCGGTGATCATCCGCTCCGGGGCGAAAACGGGCCGCAGCCCGCAGGACAAGCGGATCGTCGATCATCCCGCGAGCACGGCCGATATCTGGTGGGGACCGGTCAATATCCGCCTCGACGAGGAAATCTTCGTCATCAATCGCCAGCGGGCGATTGACTTCCTGAACACCCGCGACACGATCTACGCGCTCGACGGTTTTGCCTGTTGGGCGCCGCAATATCGTGTCAAGATTCGCGTCATCTGTGCGCGGGCCTATCATGCCTTGTTCATGCACAACATGCTGCTGCGGCCCACGGCAACGGAACTTGCCAATTTCGGCGATCCCGACTACGTGATCTTCAACGCCGGCCAGTTTCCAGCGAATCCGCACACGCACCAGATGACGTCGCGCACCAGCATCGACCTGAGCCTGGAGCGGCGCGAGTATGTGTTGCTCGGGACCGAGTATGCCGGCGAGATGAAGAAGGGCGTCTTCACGCTCATGCACTACTTGTTGCCCCAGCGTGGCGTGCTGTCAATGCATTGCTCGGCGAACGAGGGGCCGCAAGACGATATCTCGTTGTTCTTCGGCCTCTCAGGCACGGGCAAGACGACGCTCTCGGCCGATCCGGCCCGGCGGTTGATCGGCGACGACGAGCATGGCTGGAGCGACGAAGGCGTCTTCAACATCGAAGGCGGGTGCTACGCCAAATGCATCAATCTCTCGCAGCAGCACGAGCCGGAAATCTATCGCGCGATCCGCTTCGGCACGGTTTTGGAAAACACGATCTACGACGAGCAAACCCGGGCGATCGATTTCGCCAGCGCCGCGATCACCGAAAACACGCGGGCCGCTTACCCGATCGAATTCATTCCCAACGCCAAAATTCCCTGCGTCGGCGGCCATCCGTGGAATGTGATCTTTCTCACCTGCGATGCCTCGGGCGTCCTGCCGCCGGTGAGCCGGCTGACTCCCGAGCAGGCGATGTACCATTTCATCAGCGGATACACGGCCCGCGTCGCCGGCACCGAAGTGGGCGTGAAGGAGCCGCAGGCGACATTTTCGGCTTGTTTTAGCGCCGCGTTCTTAGTGCGGCATCCCACGGTGTACGCCGAAATGCTGGCCGCGAAACTCCGCGCTCATGGCGTACAAGCCTGGCTGGTGAATACCGGCTGGTCGGGCGGCGGGTTCGGCGCCGGCGCGCGGATGGAGTTGAAGCATACCCGGGCCATCATCGACGCGATCCATAGCGGGGCGTTGATCGAGGCGCCGACCAGCATTGACCCGGTGTTCCATCTCGCAGTGCCCCAGCGCTGTCCCGGACTTCCGGACAAGCTGCTCGAACCGCGAAAGACCTGGCCCGACGTGGCCGCTTATGAAGCAGCAGCCAAGAAACTGGCGAGCCAATTCCAGCAAAACTTCGCGAAATACGCGGACAAAGCCAGTGCCGAAATCAAAGCCGCCGCGCCCGGCTGAAACCGACAGTCCTCTTGCGCGATAATCGACAACCGACGCGTGAGCGAAGTGAGACCGCAGTCCTTGCAACGTACTCGTGCATTGTCAACGCTTGTGTTTTCGACCGTGTGCCACTGGCTCTGCCAGTGCTCTTGGGATTTCTTGCCTTGATCGTTCGGCAACGAAGATCACTGGCAAAGCCAGTGGCACCCGAATTCAAGCTGTGAAACGGCTCTAATGCGGCTCGTCGACCAGCTCGGGTTGCGGGTTGATCTCCGGCTTGCCAGCCCACCATTCGCTGAAGCTTTGGGTCAAGACGAAAAACACCGGAACGAAGAAGATCGTCAAGAACGTCGAGGCGATCATGCCGCCAAACACGGCGGTGCCTAACGCCTGGCGGCTCGCCGCGCCGGCTCCCCGGGCGATGACCAACGGATAGACGCCCAGAATAAATGCCAGCGATGTCATCAGAATCGGGCGGAATCGCTTGTGAGCCGCTTCGGTGGCCGCCTCCAAGATGCCCTGGCCCGAGGTTCGCAACTCCCAGGCGAACTCGACAATCAAAATCGCATTTTTGCTGGCCAAGGCAATGATCAGCACGATGCCGATTTGCGTGTAAATGTTGTTATCCATGCCGCGTAGGGCAACGGCGATCACGGTGCCCAACAGCGCCAGCGGCACGACCAGGATCACGGCCGCCGGGCGGATCCAGCTTTCATATTGCGCCGCCAACACCAGATACACCAGCAGCACCGCCAACGCGAATACATAGATCGCCTGATTGCCAACCTGCTTTTCCTGAAACGACATGGCGGTCCAATCGTAGGCGACGCCCGTGGGAAGCTTTTGCCGGGCCATCTGCTCCATGACTTCGAGCCCCTGGCCCGAACTGATTCCCGGCGCTGTCTGGCCGGTGATCGTCGCGGCGGGATAACGGTTGTACCTGCAGAATGGTCGATGGCCCGAGTTGATGCTCGACTTTCAGCAATGTGCCGAGAGGTATCATGCTTCCGGTGGCGTTGCGCACCTGGAGTTTCGTGATGTCCTCAACGCGGTCGCGGAAATCGGCTTCGGCTTGCACCCGCACTTGATAAGTCAGTCCGAATTGGTTGTAATTATTGACGAACGTCGAGCCCAAGTAGGTTTGCAGAGTGTTGAAGACCAGGCTGAGAGGTAGAGCCAGCGATTTCACTTTGCTCGCGGTCGATGTTCAGGTAGAGTTGCGGCACGCTGGCGCTGAAGGTCGTGTTTAACGCCCGCAAAATGGTTTGTCCGTTCCCCGCGGCCACCATCGCTTCGGTCGCCTGTCCCAATTCTTTTAGCCCGACGCTGCCAACGTCTTCCACCTCCATCTGAAATCCGCCCGAGACGCCCAAGCCGCGAATGGCGGGAGGCGGAAAGGCGAGAATGCTCGCCGCCGGAATTTTGGCGAACTCGCTCCTGCAAATGCATCAAAATAGCGGCCTGGCTTTCGCTCGGGCTGGTGCGCTGCGCTCCAATCCTTGAACGTGACATAGCAGGCGGCGGCGTTGGATGAAACCGTTTGGTCGAATACGTTTTGACCGTCGATGGTATTTACATTTTCCACGCCCGGCGTGGCGGCAACGATTTGATTTAGCTTATCGATGATTTTTTCGGTTCGATCTTGCGACGCCGCGTCGGGCAATTGGGCGCTGATGATGAAATAGCCTTGATCTTCGATCGGCAGAAAGCCGGTGGGCAGGGCGAAAAATCCCCAGCCGGCAATGCTCAGCAGCGCGACGAAAGCCGCCATCATGATCGCCGTATGGCGCACGACCCAGCCGCTGGCTCCGGCGTACCATTTTTCCAACCGATCGTAGCCCGCATTGAACACGCGGAACACGATGAACTTCCGCCGGTGCGATGTCGGCCGCAGGTAGGTGCGCGCACTGGGCCGGCTTGAGCGTCAGCGCGTTGATGGCGCTGATCACCGCAGTGGCGGCGATGGTCAGCGCGAATTGCCGATAGAGCTGTCCGGTAATGCCGCCTAAGAATGAAGCCGGCAGAAATACCGCCGTGAGCACCAGCGTGATGCCGATGATCGGACCGAGCAGTTCGCTCATCGCCTTGATCGTGGCCTGCTTCGGCGGCAGCCCCGCCTCGATATGATGCGAGGCGTTCTCGACGATCACGATCGCATCGTCAACTACGATTCCGATCGCCAGAATCAGCCCGAACATCGTCAGCAGGTTGATCGTGAATCCCAGCGCGTACATGGCCGCGAAGGCGCCGATGATCGTCACCGGCACGGTCGTCGCCGGCACCAGGATCGCCCGCCAATCTTGCAGAAACAGCAGGATCACCAGCAGCACCAACGCCCCGGCTTCGCCCAGCGTCCAGTACACTTCGTTGATCGCGGCGGACACGAACTTCGTGGTGTCGAACGGGATGTCGTAGACGAGCCCTTGGGGAAAACGGCTTTTCGAGCTGATCCATTTTCTGCTCGAACATGCTTGGCCACGTCGAGAGCATTGGCCCCTGGCAGTTGAAAAATGGCGATGCCGGCGGCTGGCTTGGCGTTGACCTCGAAATGTTGATCGTAGGTTTGCGCGCCGAGCTCGACGCGGGCCACGTCCTTGACCCGCGTGATTTGAGCCGCTGCACCCGGCGCCACCTTGATGATGATGTTGCCGAATTCGGCAGGCGTCGTCAGCCGGCCCAGCGTCGTGACGGTGTACTGGAACGCGGGCTTGGTCTTTGTCGGCGGCTCGCCGATGATCCCGGCCGCGACTTGCACGTTCTGCTCCTGGACCGCATTGACGAACATCCTGCGTCGTCAGGTTGCGGGCCGTGAGCTTGTCGGAGTCGAGCCACATCCGCATGCTGTACGTGCCGGCGCCGACGACACGCGTCTGCCCCACGCCCGGCAGGCGGGCCAACTCGTCCAGAAGGTTGATCGTGGCATAGTTGCTCAAGAACAGGCTGTCGAACCGTTTGTCGGGCGACGTCAGCGTAACGAACAGCACGATGTCGGTCGATTGTTTTTGCGTGACGAGGCCTTCCAATTGCACTTCCGCCGGGAACAGCGGCACCGCGGCTGCCACGCGATTTTGCACTAATACTTGGTCCAGGTCGGTGTTGGTGCCGACGTCGAACGTGACCGTCAGCGTGTACGAACCGTCGCTGGCCGAGGTCGAAGACATGTACAGCATGTTCTCGACGCCATTGACTTGTTCTTCGATCGGAGAGCCCACCGTGTCGGCGACCACCTGAGCGCTGGCGCCCGGATACGTCGTGGTGACTTGCACGGTGGGAGGCGTGATCTCCGGATATTCTTCGACTGGCAACCGATAGACCGTGACCAACCCAAAGATGACCGTAATGATCGCGATCACATTCGCGAAGACCGGTCGTTCGATAAAGAATCGGGAGAACATCGCTTGGGCGATCTATTCGGATTTGTTCTTGGGGGCGTCTCGGCAGGAGCCTTGGGAGTACCATCAGCCGGCAGCTTTCTGAGCAGGGGGATTCGCAATCGGCGTCGGTTCTATCGCGGCGGCTGTCTTGCGAGTTTCGTTGCTGGCCGCGCTTTGAGACGACTCGGCGACCGGGGCGACTTTGTTGCCGGGCCTGGCAAATTGCAGTCCCTCGACGATGAATTGCTCGCCCGGCTTGATGCCGCTTTCAATAACGCGCAATTCCCCGTACAGCGTCCCGACTTCCACCGCCCGGTGTTCGACCACGTTGTCAGGCTTGACGATCAGCAGAAACTGGCCTTGCTGATCGGTGCTCAGGGCGCGATCCGGCACGAGCAACGCGTCCGCTTGCGTGCCGATCGGCACGCGTATTCGCACGAACAACCCGGGCGCCAAGAGATAGGGCTGCGGATTGGGAAACACGCCGCGAATTAGGATCGTGCCGGTGTTCGGATCCACGCGATTATCGACGAAGTCGATGATCCCGTTGTGCGGATAGCCGATCTCATTGACTAAACCCATTTCGACCGGCTTTTTTCTGGCGGCGATATCCGATTCATCCGGCCGCGAAGAATTGTCGCTCTTCGTCGCGGACGTTGTGGGTTTCGCTGCCTGATCTTCGGCGCGCGTTCGTTTCAAATAATCGAGGAACTGTGTTTCGCTGGCGTTGAAGTAAGCATACATCGGATCGTATTGATCGATCGTCGTGAGCATCGTGACATTCGCCGTGACCAGATTGCCGACATCAACCAGCCGCCGGCCGATTCGGCCGCTGACCGGCGCGGTGATATGCGTGAAATCCAAATTCAGCTTGGCGCTGGCCCCATTCGCGCGAGCTAATTCCAGGTTGGCCTGCGCCTGTTCCTCCGTGGCTTTGAACTTATCGACGTCTTGCGGAGCAATGGCGCCGGGCGTCTTGGCCACCGCCTTGGCGCGGGCGTAATCTGCCTGAGCTTCCTTATACGCGGCATCCGCGACGTCGACTTGCGCACGCGTGACGTCGTAAGCATCCTGATAGGGCCGCGGATCGATGATGAACAGCAACTGTCCCTTGGTAACGTTCGCTCCGTCTTGGAAGTGCAGGCTGTCCACGTAGCCCAACACGCGGGGAATGATGCTCACCGCTTGGACGGCTTGCGTATTGCCGGGAAATTCATGGTAGAGCGTTACCGTCCGCACGACGGGCGTGGCGACAATGACCTTGGGGGGTGGCGGTTCGACATAGGCGTTTCGATTGCCGCAGCCGGCCGAGGAAACAATGAAGAGGCTGATGGCGGCAAACAGCACGCCAACGCATCGCGCGGAAGAGCCAGATTCGGGCAAGTCACGGGCCACGCAGCGGCTCTCCCGATGAAGATCGCATTGCCGCTTCAATTACGAAGAGTTGAGGCGGGTGCAATTCTTGTACCAGCAAAGTCCCGCGGCGAAAAGGGGCGCAGCGGCGCGAGAATCGTCAGGGCGCGGCCGGCTTGCCGAGAACGGCGCTCAGGTCGAGGACCTTGAGCGGACGCGAGGAGGCATGCTTGCCCAGCGACAAATGCAGCTTGAGCGTTTGCGGCTCGAAGATCATCGTTTGGATCGTGAGCCCGCCTTGATTCACCTGGTCCAGCTTGTGGGCCAGATCATCCAGTCCCAGCTTGTCGGCTTGTTGACCTGGATCCAAGAGCGGATAGCGGCGGCAGAATTTCGAGGTCGCCAATTCCGGCGTGCGAAAGTGATTGGTGCAGGCGCAAACGCCGGACTCCGCGCCGCGGCGAACGACGTTCTTCGTGGTGATCTCCAGCACGGCAGCATGCTGCCGGTCGGCGATCGCCAGGTTGCACATCGACGAGCGCGGCAGCGAGCGCAGCAATGTCTCGGCTTCGTCGACCGTCGCGCAGTCCTCCAACATGCGGCGAAAGCACATCGCCAACGGTACGCCGGCGGCGTTGAACCCCGCGGAACGATCGCCCGTGGAGTTGACTTCCAATTCGGCCAGCGAAAGCCCGACATCGTTCATCCCCGAGACGCAGCCGATCATGCCTGGAAAGCCGACCGACACGAACGCATGCTTTCCTTTGGCTCGATATACCGTCACAAGCGAAATCTGGTCCAAAACACCAAACGTAGGAAAATCGAAGTTGCGGCCGAACAGCAGCCCGCCGGTCGTCGAGCGCTGTCTCTCAGCCATCAGGACCGAGCAGCCGCCGATTTTCGAGTAGTCGTAAACCACGTTGCCGAAGATCAGGAAATTCAAGTCGATGCCGGAAGCCTTGGCGATCGCGGTCATTTCCTGTTGCTGGTTCGGCGGGAACTGCGGCCACATTTGTTTCGCCGTGAGCATCAATAGCGGCTTGAGCTGGACCATGCCGAAGCCGCGGACCAAATCGTCTTGGCGCACGGCGATTTTGGCGATCGCGTCGTGTGTCAAAGCGCCGATTTGCTGGCCCATTTCGTCGGACGTGCCGGTGACGACCAGCAGTGGCAGTGAATCGTAATACTTCAGCGACGCCGGCGCCTGCTCCGCTTCAGCGAACCGAAACGGCTCGGCAGCCGATAACGCCCCGGAATCGCAACTCGCGATCAGCCACAGCGCGAGCGTCGCCGATGCAATTCTTCCGTTCCAATGACGCCGGCGGAGAGAGTAGGCCATAAGGAATTGACTCGCGAACCAAAAGAAATTACCTGCAAATCGGCCGCTGGGAATATATCATGATTTGACGTTTCGCACGAAAGCTCTTCCGGGGGGACATCATGAATTACAGGTGGCGACTCGGACGTTTTGGGGCCCTTTGTTCGACCGTGCGAATTGCGCTATTTGTGGGATTTGCGTTGGTGCTGGCGGGCGGGCTGGCATCCGCCAAAGCGCCCGCCGAGCAAGCTCAGGCGGCTAAAGCCGATCCGCCGCGGGTGTTGGCGACGGGCAAGCTGCCCGACGACCATCGATTGGGCCCGCTGCAAAATTTCGAAGGGTACTTTCCGTTCACCCCCAGCGCCTCGCCCGAAGCATGGCAGCAACGCGCCAATCGCGTGCGGCGCCAGGTGCTCGTGGCCACCGGCTTGTGGCCGATGCCGACGAAGACTCCTGACCATGCCGTCGTGCATGGTCTCGTCGACCGCGACGACTACACCGTCGAGAAAGTCTACCTGGAAAGCTTTCCGGGCCATTTCGTCACGGGCAATCTCTATCGGCCGAAGGGAAAGTCGGGCCGGCTGCCCGGCGTGCTCTGTCCTTATGGCCACTGGGACGGGGGCCGGTTCAACGACAGCGGCCGAAAATACACGCGCAAGCAGATTACCGAAGGGGCCGAGCGCTTCGAAACCGCCGGCCGCTTCCCGCTGCAAGCCCGTTGCGTGCAGTTGGCTCGAATGGGCTGCGTCGTCTTTCACTACGACATGGAGGGTTACGCCGATAGCGTCCAGATTCCGCTGGCTGTAGCCCACCACCTGACGAAACGTCGCCCCGAAATGGATACTCCCACGGACTGGGGTTTTTTCAGCGTGCAGGCCGAGCTGCATCTGCAAACGATCATGGGCTTGCAGACGTATAATTCGGTCCGAGCGCTCGATTGGTTGCTCAGCCGCGACGACGTCGACCCGCACCGCATCGCCGTCACCGGCGCCAGTGGCGGCGGCACGCAAACGTTTTTGCTAGCCGGCATCGATTCGCGCGTCGCGGCAGCCTGCCCGGTGGTGATGGTCTCGACCGCGATGCAAGGCGGCTGCACGTGCGAGAACTGCTGCTATCTGCGCGTCGGCACGGGCAACATCGAATTGGCCGGACTGATTGCCCCGCGTCCGCTATGCCTGATTGGCGCCGACGATTGGACCCACGAGATCGCCACCAAGGGATTCCCCGAGTTGAAACAACTCTACACGCTTTTGGGGGCGCCGGACGACGTGATGGTCAAGCCGCTGTTGCAATTTCCGCACAACTACAACTACGTGAGCCGCGAGGTGATGTATCACTGGCTCAACAAAGCGTTCAATCTCGGCCAGGAAGAGCCGATCGTCGCCGAGGATTTCAAGCCCCTGTCGCTCGCGGAAATGACCGTCTGGGACGCGAAGCACCCGAAACCCCCGGGCGGGCCCGATTACGAGCGGGCGCTCTTGAAATGGATGACCGCCGATGCCGAGCAGCAAATCGCAAAACTCATCCCTGCGGCTGTGCCCGAGCCAGTGAAAGCGCAGACCGCCAGTGGCGCTGCCGAAGCGCATACCGCGGTGATCGATCCGAAACACGCGAGCGAATTGCAATCGGAGACTGCGAAACCGAAAGCCATCCCAGCGAAAGCGGGTTCGCCAGCCGAAACGCAGCTTGCCGAATATCGCCGTGTCATCGGCGGCGCGGTCGACGTGATGATCGGCCGAGCATTGCCCCCCAGCGGCAGCGTGCAATTCGTTCCCGCGGCAGCAAGCCCAGTACCTAAGGATGCGAAGCATGGCAAAGAGTATTCGGAAACGACTGGCTGGGTCCGCTACGCCGCTGAGCATGAAGAGTTGCCCGCGGTCTTGCTGACGCCGGCGCAGTGGAACAATCAAGTGGCCGTTTGGATTGGCGGCGATGGGAAAGCAGGTCTATACGAGGGGGGCAAAGTCTCGCCGGCGGTCGAAAAACTGCTCGCCGGCGGCGTGGCGGTGCTGGGCGTCGATCTGCTGTATCAGGGCGAATTCCTGGCCGACGGCAAGCCGCTGACGAAAACCCGCCGTGTCGATGTTCCGCCCCATTCGCGCGACGCCGCCTGCTTCACGTTTGGCTACAACCCGCCGGTGTTCGCCGAACGGGTTCGCGACGTGCTGTCGGCGGTCTCCGCCGCGGCGGCGCTGACCGAGCCGCAAACCCCGGCCAGCGACGGGGCTAAACCGCGGCGCGTCCATCTTGTCGGCATCCACGGCGGCGGCGCTTGGGTGGCGGCAGCAAAGGCTCAAGCCGGCTCGGCGGTCGATCGCACGGCGATCGACACAGCCGGCTTCCGGTTCGCAAAAGCGCAATCGATCGACGATCCCGATTTTCTGCCCGGATCGGTAAAGTACCTCGATCTGCCTGGCATGCTGGCCTTGGCCGCCCCCGGAGAAATCTGGCTTGCCGGAGAAGGTAAGCAGCCGCCGGATGTCGTCGCAGCCGTCTACAAGGCCGCGGGAGTGAGCAACCGGATTGTCGCGGCAACAGATCGCAAGGAAGATCCTGCCCAGGAAATCATCACCTGGCTGCTGCGCTAGGCAGCAATTTGGAAGCTTGCACGAAACGCAACCGCACGATTCTAGCCACGACGAACGAGCAACCATTGGCAAATTCAATGGCAGAAAGTCAGCCAGATTGGGCGCTAAGATGCCGGGTTCGACGGCTCTGACGGCTTGCTCGGTTTTACGAGCCGGCGGATACGGTCGGCGTTGGGGGCCGCAAGATGGACCCATCTGCCGACAAGATTTTCGAGCAACTGATCCAATTCCGACTCAAACTCGCCGAAAACGATCGAATTTTGCAGCCACGCGTAGGCTAGATCTTCTTCGGATTTGAAATGGGCTGGGCTGGATTGGATCGATTTATTGCTCATGATGCCACACCTTCCGCCAAGGAGGCTCTCTCGACTAACTTGCAATTTTCTCATAATCCCCGACTGCGGCCGACCATGCCTTTTCGGCGGTTGACCATGTCGCGAGGTCGAAATTGCAAACGGCATACCTCTTGGCTGTAATCGTTAATCAATTCTCAACTCTACAACATCGGACATGGTGCGGCTCGGCCAGGTTCACGATCGTTTCAGGATTCGCTTTCCTTCCAGCCCGCGTTCCGCCCCTAACCATTGCATTCGGTATCCGCAAAGGCATTTACAGCCTATCCGACAACCGGCGGGGACTGGCTCATTTTGCGATGCCCTGTGAGCAAAATGTGCCTGTCCCCCTCTCCCAGTCCGGTTCTCGGATAGGCTCTTATTCGAAAATGACGGATGACCTCCGCATTTCCGACAAGTATCAGAGCGTATTCGCCGCCGCGATGTTACCGCCGCTATCTTACAGATGACCAATCGCCGCCCCGGCCCGACAAGCTGCCGTCCACAATTTCCCCAGTCGGCAAGATTCGCCTCTTTACGGATTCGCCGGCGTCGTGACGGGCGGCGGCAGGCGCCCGGCGTCGGGGCGGCCGGCAGTTGCTTCTCGAGCATTTCGGCACGCCGTTTGACTTTCGTTAGCCACTCGCGTAATTCGCTGGCGTCAACAAAGCCGTCGCTGTTGGCGTCGATCTTTTCGAAGCGACCCTGCAACCGTTCCGGCAGATCGTCCTTCGTCAGTTTTCCATCCGATCGCTTGCTGCGCTGCATGATCCGCGCGACCAGCCGGTCGATGTCCACTCCTCCGGATGCCGCACCCGTCGACCCTGCGGCCGAACCGGAATTCGTGTCGGAACTTTTTGCCGAACTCTTGCCCGTCTTCGCCTCTTGCTTGGCGACAATCTTCTCCACCACCGCGATGAATTCGTCGCGCGTGAGCGTGCCGTCTTCTGGCTTACCGGCTTGCTTCAATAGCCGCTTGAAGAACTTTTGCAACCGTTCCGGTACGGCGTCGACCGAGAGTTTGCCGGCGCCCTCTTTATCCAGCCGATCAAACACCTTGCCCGGATTTGCCTTCAGTTGCTCGACCAGCTTATTCTTGTTTGCCGCCGGCTTCGCGGTCGTGGCCGTCGCTGGCTTCTTGGGGCTTGTTGCGGGCGTGGTGCTCGAAGTGGCGCCTCCGGGTTTCGGGCCACCCGCAGGCTTGGTATCGGCCTCGGGTTGATCCTGGGGCGTTCCTTTCAGCAATCCGACAAACTCGTCGCGCGTCAGGTGGCCATCGGCGCTCTTGCCGGCCAATCGCAACAGTCGCTCGAACAGGCGTTTCTTGTCGGCCGGGATTTCGTCGGCGGTGAGCTTGCCATCGTGATTCACGTCCAACTGGTCGAACAGCGCCCGCGGATCCTCGATGTTTAGCGGCGTGGCCTCGGGGCTGTTCTTGGCATTCTCGACCTTCCCGCTCGGCGCGGCCGGCTGGGAATCCTCGGCGAACAGCCGATCGCCAATCCCCGCGAAAGCTGCCAAGATCGCAATGCCAACCAGGCTCGCCCGCATATCACGCTCTCCTTGTTAGTCAGCACTAAAACACTTACTTACGTGCGCGGCTCCGATCCCCGCGTACCGAGCGGCGCACGTCAGTAAGCGTTCCTCGTAAAGCCCCGCCACCGGACCCTCCGCGCCAGCTATCAACTATAACCCCCGACAAGCCCCCAGGTTCCGCTGCCCTATTTGTTCCTCTGCAATTTGGCAGGCTGGGGAAATTGCTGTAAGTGGCTGTTCTGCCGCCAAGTCGGCCGATGTTGTCCCCCGGCAACAGATCTCCTATAATCCCGCCGCCTTCCGTAAGCGGACGGTGACTTTTAGCTCGCGCCTCCGTGGCGAAATAGCGGCGCGTGCTGCCGATTGACACCACCGCTCGAGCGGCACAAATCGCCTGCCGCGCACGCCCGGTGTAAACCGCCGCGCGCGGGCAAACGAGACCTAACAAGCGGCGAAAACCCGCTCCTCGGCCCAGGAGTATTTCCGCGAATTTGTTCAATCGCCGACGCCCGCTGACCGATGAGAACACTGCCAAGCCTCCGTGCCCGCGAGGTCGCTTCTGCTTGACAGGGAATGCGGCGCCGGTTTTGTGTGAGTTATACTTGATGGACGGTTGTGGTTTTCGCGACGGCTACGTGCTGACTCCATGAGGTTCATTCAACCCGCACGCTAATCTGCGGTCGGCCCATCGGGCCGGGGTTGAAGGAACAGGCGAGTCAGAGTCGTCCGGCGACAGATCGTCCCCCGGCAAGTACCGGTTCCTTGTCTGTCTTACTGGATTTCGAGTCGGCCGTTACGCTCATTTCGAGCTGGCCAAGACGGTTTTGGATTACCCGTCGGCTCGCGATCCGCAGGAGAAGCACCATGCAAGTCTTTGGACCCACGTCTGTGCACGGCCCGCAAGGGATTAACGCTCCGCATGCCACGCGCCCGGCAAGCAACACGCCCGCCACTCGGCCCACGGCCGACGTGAGCGACGAGTTGCAATTGTCCGGCCCGGCCCAGGCGGCCAGCCAACTCAGCGACATCCCGGCCATCCGCCAGGATCGCGTCGACACGATCCGCGCCGCGATCGCCAACGGCACCTACGAAACGCCCGACAAACTGAGCGGCGCCCTCGACAGCCTGCTCGACGAAATCGGCTAACGCTCCGTTAGCCGCGACGCGCGTAGCGGAGCGCGTCAAGAGCCGCGCACGAAGTAAGCGTCGCAGGACCCACCACTCGCCAGAAGGCATGAGGGGCGTGAGGAATTGAGGGGCGTGAGGGGTTGGCACCGCCGATCGACATTGCATCGCCGTCACGCAACGCCGACCGCGCCGCCTCGCGCTCCGCTAAGCGCGTCGCGGCTAACATCCGACCGCTGCCGCTCCTCGTCCCTCAACCCCTCAACCCCTCACGCCCCTCAACCCCTCACGCCCCTCAATTCCTCACGCCCCTCAAGCCTTCTCCGCCCCTTGCATCGATCGTCGCATTATCTAGAATCATTATTGATTAGACACTGCCCCGATCTCGACGCTTGCGGACCATGGCGAACGATTTTTCCTTAGGCTCGGTCGATGTCGCGCTGTCGCCGCTGGAGCGGTTCGAGGAGTTCCTCCAAAGCCGCGGCAAGCGGATCACCTTGCAGCGGCGGATCATCGTCGACCAGGTCGCCAGCCGGCACGAGCACTTCGACGCCGATCAGCTCTTGGCCGACTTGGCCACCGTGCCCGAAAATCGCCGCGTCAGCCGCCCAACCGTCTATCGCACGCTGGCCGAATTGGTCGAGGCCGGCCTGTTGCGAAAGATGACGCTCGGCACCCGGGCCGTTTACGAGCACGACTACGGCTATCCCCAGCACGATCATCTCTACTGTCAGCAGTGCCACAAGCTGATCGAGTTCTCCAGCGACGATCTCTTGCAACTCCGCGACGCCGTGGCCCGCGAGCATCAATTCCGCGTGCTCGGCCATCGGCTGATCATCACCGGCCTCTGCGCCGACTGCCGCCACAACCGCCAAAACCGCCGGCTCGAGCTAGTGTGATTGTTTAGAAAAGCGTGGGAGACATCGGGCATGCGGGATGTCTTGCCTTTCGCAGACCGGCTGCCTCCCGATACGGTCGCGAGACTTAAGAAAGCAGCGCTGCAACGATTTGAATCGGCCGAACTGCTTCGAATCCACAAGCGGCGTTTGGCCGCGCTATACTTCTATGGGTTCAGTGCGGAAATGTGGCTGTGTTCCGCGTATTACCGCAGTGCTGGATTCGGGCTGCAAGTGCAAATCGACCGTGACACGCGCCAGCGTCGCATGGCCCAGGCCCGATTGTTGAGGTTGCCGTCGGGCGCTCCCTTAATGAATAGTGATCCCCATCCAATTGTCGGCTGGGCGAGGTTCTTGGAATGGCAAAGGTCTGCGTCCGCCGGCGCAGGCTGAAACGCGGCTTAGGGAAGCCGTAAACAAAGCGATTGCCATATATAATTACTGGCGCCCGGAGCTCCGCTACAAGGTCGTCGACATCGCTGAATCTCAACTGAACGTCGTGCGCAACGCAGCGATTTGGCTCAAAGATAATCACGAGAGACTTTTGGAGGAGTAGCATGCCCGTTATACGTGGTCAAACTCATGCACGTGTTGTATCGGCCGCGGATCGCCAGAAAGTTGCCGAGCAGCTGGCGAACGAGTTGGGGGGTGAACAGACTCCGAATGGGCCGGTCATTTTCGAGATTCCGCTGGAGCAGAATGACAAGATTGATGTGCTAGTGGTATGGGACGCATGGAGGCCCTTCAATTCGACAGATCGAAGCCAGATGATTCTCAAGGCATACGAGGGCAAGAAGCTACAGATCGCACAAGCTCTGGGTGTGACATACGAGGAGGCGATCGAACAGCAGGTGCTGCCGTATAGCGTCTCGCCGCTGATCCGGCACGGCGAGATCGACGACGAAGTCGTGAAGAAGGCAATGCTCGCCGAGGGAGGGTTCGCACTCGAAAACGGGAAGGTGGACCTTCGGTTCCCGACGATATTCTTAGCGGAACAGGCGCACAGGAAACTCGCCGACGCTCTTCCGAAGGGGTACTGGTCCGTGGTTCAGACTGTCGGTTACGTCCATTGACGTGGCGGCGTGAGAGCACTCATACGCGCACCTCCGCCGCTTGCCCCAGCGCGTCGGCGTACGCGCGCGAATCGGCCCGACAATCTCCTCCACGAACTCGTCGACCTGCCGCGGGGCCCGGCCGACGAACGCCGCCGGATCGACCGTGCTCTCGAAATTCACCTTCGCGAAAGCCGCGTCGCCCGCCAGCCGCGCGAGCAAATCGTTGCTGCCGCCCCGATCTTTCACTTCCGCCGCGGCCGCCTGGCTGTGCCGGCGAATCCGCTCGTGCAAATCCTGCCGATCGCCGCCGGCCGCGACCGCCGCCATCAGAATATTCTCCGTCGCCATGAACGGCAGCTCCTCGCCCAAATGCCGGGCGATCACGCTGCGGATACACCACCAGCCCCGACGCGACATTCTGATACAGCAACAACAACGCGTCGATCGCCAGAAACGCCTGCGGCATCACCAGCCGGCGGTTGGCGCTATCGTCCAGCGTCCGCTCCAACCATTGCGTCGCCGCCGTGGCCGCCGAGCTCGATTCCAAGCTCATCACGAACCGGGCCAGCCCGCAAATCCGCTCGGCCCGCATCGGATTGCGCTTGTAGGCCATCGCCGACGAGCCGATCTGCTCGGCTTCGAACGGCTCTTCGATTTCCTTGCGGCCGGCCAGCAGCCGCAAATCGGTGGCCGCCTTGTGCGCGCTCGCCGCCACGCCCGCCAGCGCCGCGACGATCTGCATGTCGATCTTGCGCGAATAGGTCTGCCCGGTGACGGCGTAAGATTCCGCAAATCCCATCTTCCGCGTCACCAGCTCGTCGAGCCGTTTCACCTTGGCATGATCGCCGTGAAACAGCTCGAGAAAACTGGCCTGGCTGCCGGTCGTTCCCTTCGCCCCGCGGGCCTTGAGCGCCGCGATCCGCCGCTCGATTTCTTCCAAATCCAGCACCAAGTCATAGGCCCACAAGCAGGCCCGCTTGCCGACCGTCGTGGGTTGGGCCGGTTGAAAATGGGTGAAGCCCAGGCAGGCTGGGTCGCGCCACTCGACGGCGAATTTCGCCAGCCGATCGATCACCGCCGCCAATCGGCCCGCCACCAGGCCCAGCCCTTCGCGCATCAGCAGCAGGTCGGTGTTGTCCGTGACATAGCAACTCGTCGCCCCGAGATGAATGATCCCGCGGGCCTCGGGACACACGTCGCCATAGGCATGCACGTGGGCCATCACATCGTGCCGCAAGCTGCGCTCATGCTTGGCTGCCGCGTCGAAATCGACGTCGTCGACATGCCGCCGCAGGGCGTCTAACTGGGCCGGCGAAATCCCGAGCCCCAACTCGGCCTCGGCCTCGGCCAGCCAGACCCACAGCCGGCGCCAAGTGCGGAACTTCCGCCGCGCGCCCCACAGCTGGCTCATCTCGGGCGAAGCGTACCGGCTAATCAACGGATTGTCGTAATGTTCGTGCGACAAGCGATATCCCCGGCTGAGAAAAATCCGACCGTTCCCCATTCTAATCGCAAACCGCGCCGCGCCCCAAGACCCGCCCCCGTCAAGAGTTTTTGTCAAGAGCCGCGCACGCAGTAAGCGTCGCAGGACCCACCACTCGCCGGAAGGCATGAGGGGCGTGAGGAATTGAGGGGCGTGAGGCAGCGCCGCGGCGCTCTCAGCGGAGCGCGTCAAGAGCCGCGCACGAAGTAAGCGTCGCAGGACCCACCACTCGCCGGAAGGCATGAGGGGCGTGAGGAATTGAGGGGCGTGAGGCCGCGCCGCCGCACCGCCCGGTTAGCCGCGACGCGCTTTTAGCGGAGCGCGTCAAGAGCCGCGCACGCAGTAAGCGTCGCAGGACCCCACCACTCGCCGGAAGGCATGAGGGGCGTGAGGCCGCGCCGCCGCACCGCCCGGTTAGCCGCGACGCGCTTTCAGCGGAGCGCATCAAGAGCCGCGCACGAAGTAAGCGTCGCAGGACCCACCACTCGCCGGAAGGCATGAGGGGCGTGAGGAATTGAGGGGCGTGAGGCAGCGCCGCGGCGCGCTCTTAGCGGAGCGCGTCAAGAGCCGCGCACGAAGTAAGCGTCGCACGACCCACCACTCGCCTAAAACGTCAACCGCTCAAATCGCGTCCCGCTCGTCGCCCCGCTTACTCCGTGCGCGGCTCTTTACGCGCTCACTCCGAGCGCGGCTCTTGACGCGCGTCCCCTCGCCTCCTCGTCCCTCACGCCCCTCAATTCCTCACGCCCCTCAATTCCTCACCCCTCTACGCCCCTCAATCCCTCACGCCCCTCAACCGCACGAACAACTCCTCCAGCACCAGCCGCGCCCGGTCGCCAGACGAGCTCGTGCTCTTCAGCGCCAAATCCGCTTCGATCAGCCACTCGAACAGCTTGCCGGCCCGCCGGGCCCCGAGCTGCCGCATCTGCTGCTCGGCCGTGTCGAGCGCTTTCGGCCAGCGGCTCACGCCCGCCTGCTCCAGCGCCGCCCGCAGCGTGATCCGCCGACCCGCCGCCTGCTCGCGCTGGACAATCCGGGCCGCGGCCCCCAACCGCCGCAGCGGCGCCGCCGCCTGGGCCAATAGCCCAATCGGATTCTCGCCGGCCGCGAGCAGCCGATCCAACTGCACGAGCGCCTCGCGCGCATCGCCCGCCGCCGCCGCGTCGATCATCTGCCAGACTGTCTTCGCCCGCCAACCTCCCACCGCCTGCTCGACCAACTCCGTCGTAATCGTAGGGTGGGCACTGCCCACCTTTTCCCGCGTAGGGTGGGCACTGCCCACCTTCTTCCCGCTCGCCGATTCGGCGCTCGGCGTGACTGCTTGGTGGGCAATGCCCACCCTACTGCCGCTCGCTGATTCGGCGCTCGGCGTGCCTTCTTGGTGGGCAATGCCCACCCTACTTGCCGCCGCGATCATCGACAGCTTGGCCAACTCCTGATCGAGCCGTCCCATCTGCGGCCCGACCACTTCCAACAACCGCTCGCCCGCGCCGGGCCCCAATCGGGCCTGATACGTCCGGGCAACCCACTGCTCAAGCCACTTCAAAATCCGCGACTCCTCCGGCGCGTTGCAATTGATTTGCAGCCCATGCTGCGCCAGCTGCTTGTAGAGCCGCGTATTCGTCGGCCACGAATCGACCTCCAACACCAACACGGGAACTGTCCCAATTTTGCCGGGGACTGTCCCAATTTTGCGATTGGCCGTGAGCAAAATGGGACTGTCCCCTTTGCGCTCACCACCCACCATTTTTTCCCGTGTAGGGTGGGCACTGCCCACCGTCTCCCCGCTCGCTGGCCCGACGCTGGGCGTGGGTTCTTGGCGGGCAATGCCCACCCTACTTGCCATGCGCTCACCACTCGCCTGCGCCGCCGCCTTACTCATGCATCGCTCAAAATAATCTTCCAGCACCGCTCGATATTTCGTCACGAACCCGTCGGCCTCGGCCACGATCGCCATCCGTCCGCCCGCCGCGCCGAACAGCGCCACCGTGGCCAACTCGTCGAACACCGTGCGCGGCTCGACCTCGTCGCCAATAAAAGTCCGGCCCGAGAACTCGCCATCGTCCTCGCCGAGCACCGCCTGCCGCAGCAGGGCAAGCACCTGGCTCTTGAGAAACGGCTCATCGCCAAACAGCACGCAAACCGCCGGCACGGACTTGCTCGGCGGCGCCGCCAAGAAATCGAGCGCCGCCACCGCGCCCGCCACCGTGCTGGATTTCGATTTGGGCATGGAAAGAAGGCTGAGCAGACTGTTGAAAAAGGGGACTGGCTCCGAGTGATCACTCGATTTCGTCGTTAATTTTGGTTTGCTGCGAGGTGCCTGTCCCCTTTTTCAACAGGCTGTTAGGGTCGCACGGACATGGTTCGTCGTCGTCCTCCAGCCCTAAGCCTTCAGCCCTAAGCCTCTGCTTGAGGTACGAAGAGACGACCGCACGGACCAGGCGTCGACCGTGAGCGGCATTCTATCGCAATCCGCGTCAACATGACGAGGCCCGCCCGTTAGCCGCGACGCGAGGTACTCCGAACGGAGCGCGTCAAGAGCCGCGCCACGAAGTAAGCGTCGCAGGACCCACCACTCGCCGAAAGGCATGAGGGGCGTGAGGAATTGAGGGGCGTGAGGCCGCGCACGCCGCGCCGCGATTCTAGCGGAGCGCGTCACGAGCCGCGCACGCAGTAAGCGTCGCAGGACGCACCACTCGCCAAAGGCACGAGGGGCGTGAGGAATTGAGGGGCGTGAGGCACGCGCGCCGTACCGCCCCGTAGCCGCGACGCGCTTTTAGCAGAGCGCGTCGAGAGCCGCGCACGCAGTAAGCGTCGCAGGACCCACCACTCGCCGGAAGGCATGAGGGGCGTGAGGAATTGAGGGGCGTGAGGCAGCGCCGCCGCGCTTTCAGCGGAGCGCGTCAAGAGCCGCCCACGCAAGTAAGCGTCGCAGGACCCACCACTCGCCGGAAGGCATGAGGGGCGTGAGGAATTGAGGGGCGTGAGGCAGCGCCGCCGTACCGCCCGGTTAGCCGCGACGCGCTTTTCGCGGAGCGCGTCAAGAGCCGCGCACGCAGTAAGCGTCGCAGGACCCACCACTCGCCGCAAGGCATGAGGGGCGTGAGGAATTGAGGGGCGTGAGGCCGCGCCGCCGACCGCCCGGTTAGCCGCGACGCGCTCAGCGGAGCGCGTCAAGAGCCGCGCACGAAGTAAGCGTCGCAGGACCCACCACTCGCCGGAAGGCATGAGGGGCGTGAGGAATTGAGGGGCGTGAGGCAGCGCCGCCGCACCGCCCGGTTAGCCGCGACGCGCTTTTAGCGGAGCGCGTCAAGAGCCGCGCACGCAGTAAGCGTCGCAGGACCGTCCACTCGCCGGAAGGCATGAGGGGCGTGAGGAATTGAGGGGCGTGAGGCAGCGCCGCCGCACCGCCCGTTTAGTCGCGACGCGCTTTTAGCGGAGCGCGTCGTCACGAGCCGCGCACGCAGTAAGCGTCGCAGCGACGCACCACTCGCCTAAAACGCCAACCGCCCGAATCGCGTCCCGCCCGTCGCCCCCGCTTACTCCGTGCGCGGCTCTTTACGCACCTCCCCCCGTCTCCTCGTCCCTCACGCCCCTCGTCCCTCACGCCCCTCAGCCCTCCGCCCCTCACGCCCCTCAATCCCTCACGCCCCTCTTTTTTTTCCTTGCCACATTCCGCGCAACTTGTGATAATGACACTCGTCGCTTCGGCACTCAGGGCGCTGGGGGGCGGACTCTTCTTTTCCAACGGGAGCAATTCCATGTTCCGCCGCGCACCGCGTGATCCGAAACCGCAGGGCTTTACGCTGGTCGAGTTGCTCGTGGTGATCACGATCATCGCGATCCTGATGGGCCTCTTGATCCCCGCCGTCGCCGCCGCCCGAGCCTACGCCCGCCGGCTGCAATGCATGAATAATCAAAAGCAAATCGCCGACGCCGCGATCCTCTGGGACAACACGTATCAATTCGCGCCGGCGAGCATGGCGTATGGCCCGGCCGCCGTACACGGCCGCTGTTTACGGCTGGGCGGAGTTGCTGATGCCGCAGTTGGGCCGCGCCGACTTGGCGTCGATCAATCTTTCCTCCACTGCTGGGTTCACTCCCCCGAACATCTCACTCCTGGTCTGCCCAGCCGACTCGACGAAGGTTGGTGCGACCGGTGGCCCGCTTGAGCTACGTCGTCAACGGCGGCTGCTTCAACAACTGGGCTGGAACCTCGGGCCTGCCTTACGACACGTCCGCAAACGGCGTGTGGGATTACCGGGTGCTTTCAACGCTGCACATCCAAACCCGAAGACGAGCTTCTCTACGTCGCGAAGCACGATGGCTTGTCCACGACGATTTCCCATAGCGAAAATCTCGACGCAACCATCTACGTCCCAGTGAATTTCGCTCGAATGCACGCAGACGATCCTCTGGGATGCGACGACGCAGACGAGTTTCAACCAGAGCGTCGGAGGGGCAATGGGTAATAATCGCCCGGCCGTCGAGCAACCATCCCAACGGCTGCGTCGTGACGTTTTGCGACGGAAGCGTGAAATTCATCAACAACTCGATCGCATACAACGTTTACGCGACATTGATGACGTCTTGGGGTGCACAGGCTCAGCCGCCGGGTGTCGCATACACATCCGGGAATGCATACGCGAATTTCCAGGTCAGCCCATTTGATACGTCGGCAGTTCCCGGCTATTGATAGCTGCCGGTTGGCGTGGCGAGCGATTTCGCCGCATGGTCGAAGAGGAGTTGGGAAAATGATGAAAAAAATCTTGCAGGTACGGCAGAATCGGTTATCATGCTAGCAAAGCCCGCCGCCGCTAAGCGTTTCCGCGAATCGGTTATGGACCGGACGCATTCGAAGTCGTAGATTGGGTGAGGGCGGATAGCTGGCAAAAATATTTCTCCGGTTGTTCGATATTCTGTTGACTTGCCGATTTTTCCAATTACGATGGGGAAATAATCAAGGGGAAAAATAGGCGGACGGTAAGCGACTGTTTTTTGTCTTTTCCGAGGCAATCCGGACAATGAATCTCTTAGGCGCACCATGAAAATTCGATCGATTTTTGGAATTGTGGTTGCCGTCTTGTTCATCGCGCAGACGAACGCGTCTGCGGACTTGGTATACACCGTGAGTCCACCATCTTAGCGGCGGTACGGCAGACGGCTCTGTACGGGCTGGCGGGCACGGTGACGATCAACACGACGCTTGGCACAGTGACCGGCGCCGGTCTTTCGATTGCACCTACGAGCCTCGGCACGTCTGCAGGTTACGAGCCTCTTAGCTTCACCGGATCACTAGCCAAGGGCAAGTCGGAGGCTCTACGACGTCGTGTTCAACGATATATCGAATAGCGGATCCATCGCTCGAGTTCATGATCAACGACTCGGGCATGGAAATTCACTGGTGCGGCTTGCCCACAACGGTGCCGCTCTATACGGACGCTACACAACCATGGCGGCACGGCGTCAAACTTGACATACTACTTCTACGTTGACGGCGTGCCTTTCATGCCGACGTCGAGCGACATTTCGCAGGCGACATCCCTCACCACGAATGCGTCGAGCGGCCCAGGCGGCGGCGGCACTCCGGGTGTGCCGGAGCCGACGTCGGTTGTGGCTCTGCTCGGTTTCGGCGCGATGGGCTTGTTCCTGCTCGCCCGCCGCAAGTTCGCCGCCTAAGCGACCTTCGTAAAGAGCCGCGCACGAAGTAAGCGTCGCGGGTCGCTCCACTCGCCCCGCATGGCATGAGGGGCGTGAGGTATTGAGGGGCGTGAGGGACGAGGAGATAGAGCCGCGCACGAAGTAAGCGTCGCGGGTCGCTCCACTCGCCCGAGACTTGAGGGGCGTGAGGAATTGAGGGGCGTGAGGGACGAGGAAACAGCGGCTCGCCACGAAGTAAGCGTCGCGGGACGCTCCACTCGCCTGGATGCTCGCTCCTCGCTTAATCCGTCGCGGCTCTTTACGCGGTGCGTGCGCGGGACGCTCCACTCGCCCGAACATCAACCGGCCAGTTGGCGTTCCTCCTGCTGCTTTACGCGCTTACTTCGTGCGCGGCTCTTTACGCTTACGCACTTACTGCGTCCGCGGATCTGTGGCGATTCGCTCGACCGGTGGTGGTCGCGGCAAACTCCGGGTGTGCCGGAGCCGACGTCGGTTGTGGCTCTGCTCGGTTTCGGCGCGATGGGCTTGTTCCTGCTCGCCCGCCGCAAGTTCGCCGCCTAAGCGACTTTCGTAAAGAGCCGCGCACGAAGTAAGCGTCGCTGGTCGCTCCACTCGCCCCGAGACATGAGGGGCGTGAGGTATTGAGGGGCGTGAGGGACGAGGAGATGATCGCGCCACGAAGTAAGCGTCGCGGGTCGCTCCACTCGCCCGAGGCATGAGGGGCGTGAGGAATTGAGGGGCGTGAGGGACGAGGAGATAGAGCCGCGCACGAAGTAAGCGTCGCGGGTCGCTCCACTCGCCCGAGACTTGAGGGGCGTGAGGAATTGAGGGGCGTGAGGGACGAGGAGACAGAGCGGCTCGCCACGAAGTAAGCGTCGCGGGACGCTCCACTCGCCTGGATGCTCGCTCCTCGCTTACTCCGTGCGCGGCTCTTTACGCGGTGCGTGCACGGGTCTTTGACGATTCACTCGGCTGGCGGCGGGTTCTTGTGGCGGGGGTCGAGCCGATGGCGCTCTTCGCGGGCGTACCAGGCCATGCGCGGGCCTTGCCCGTCCAGCGTGTAGCGGATCTTCGCTTCGACCTCCTCTTGACGGAACAGGTGCAACGTGCTGCCGTGCCGGGTCCAGCGATGCCGGCCCGCGGTTCCGAAGTCGGCCAAGGTCAATTCGCGCGATGCCCGGGCCTTCATGTCGCTCATCACCCGGCGGGGATCGGGCTGGGCCGTCACGACCGCATGGGCATGGTTGGTCCGCACGTGGCCGCCCACAACAGCCAGCCGCGCTCCGCCGACACGTCGACGATGGCTCGGCAAGCGAGCTCCGCGCCGCGGCGTTCAGGGTATACGCGGGCTGGGCCATGCTCAGGCGGGCTTGCATTTCGCGCGATGCATCCTCTTCGACGAAGGGCGTGCCATAGACGTTGTGTTCGTCGTCGACCGACCCCTTGGTGGCTGCCATGCAGCCGGGCGCCGTAGGTCGTGAATGTGATGAAATAGGCCAGGGCCATGCGTGAATCCTCGCGGCAGCTGCCACACGAATCGTAAGCGGTTCCGCGGGATGCCAGATGGACGCCAGCCCCGACGCGAAGCTTTCGTAAGGAGCCGCGCACGAAGTAAGCGTTGCGGGTCGCTCCACTCGCCCCCAGGCATGAGGGGCGTGAGGAATTGAGGGGCGTGAGGGTCGAGGAGATAGAGTGCGCACGAAGTAATCGCCGCGGGTCGCTCCACTCGACTGTTCGCTCTCTCCACGCTTACTGCGTGCGCGGCTCTTTATGCGCTGACTGCGTGCGCGGCTCTTTACGCGCTGACTGCGTGCGCCGCATCCAGCAGCCCTGGTACACCACCGACTTCACGTTCGTGGCCGCGTCGAATGAAACGACGATCCGCTTCACGTCGAATGAGTGGCACACCAATGCATTCGGCCCGGCGATCGACGGCGTGAGCGTCGTGCAGTTGCCGGAGCCGACGTCGGTCGCGGCGTTGTTCGGTTTCGGCGCGATGGGCCTACTGCTGGCCGCGCGCCGCAAGTTTGCAAAATAAGCCGGTCCCGAGCAGTTGTTCGTTAGGAGCCGCGGCACGATAGTAAGCGTCGCAGGGGGCATCACTCGACGGGAGGCTTGAGGGGCGTGAGGAATTGAGGGGCGTGAGGGACGACGAGACAGTGGCTCGCACGATAGTAAGCGTCGCAGGGGGCTCCACTCGGCGGGAGGCTTGAGGGGCGTGAGGAATTGAGGGGCGTAGGGACGACGAGACAGTGGCTCGCACGATAGTAAGCGTCGCAGGGGGCTCCACTCGGCGGGAGGCTTGAGGGGCGTGAGGAATTGAGGGGCGTGAGGGACGACGAGACAGTGGCTCGCACGATAGTAAGCGTTGCAGGGGGCTCCACTCGGCGGGAGGCTTGAGGGGCGTGAGGAATTGAGGGGCGTGAGGGACGACGAGACAGTGGCTCGCACGCTAGTAAGCGTTGCAGGGGGCTCCACTCGGCGGGACGCTCGCTCCACGCTTACTTCGTGCGCGGCTCTTCCACGCTTACTTCGTGCGCGGCTCTTTACGCTTCGTGCGTGGCAAATTTTTTCAGGCGGATCGGCGGCGGCGGAGCGCGAAGCCGATCAGGCCCATGCCGGCCAGCCCGGCTAAGGCGACAATCGACGCCGGCTCGGGCACGGGATTGGTCAGCAGCAAGCCATTGATCTGTTCATTGCCCGTGTTGGCGCCAAATTTGTCGAGATTCAATGTCTGGCTCGTTCCCGTGGCCACGAAGGTGCCAATGTCGAACTGCCCGCCCACCGTGCTGGTGTCATAGGCAACGCTACCCGTGCCAACAGCGGTATCGCCACTGAGTGTTTCCGTACGCGGGCCGCCGCAGCAATCCCGACCGTCGTTCACCCAGACTTCGATCTGATAGGTCTTGCCGCTGGTCAGGCCGTTCAGCGTGATCGACGATACGGTGCCATCCTCGTAATCGCCATTGCTAAGTAGCGTGCCGTAGCTACCCGTGATCCCATCGTTTGTGTAGCCATTGTAAGTGGTATTAATGCCGGTGCGGGTATCCGTGGATTGGGAGTTGAAGTCGGTGAAGTTCACGCCGTTAATCGTCAAATTTCCGCCATTGAAGTCGTAGGCCTTGTCCACCACCGACCCGGCCGTCTGAACGTCCGTAGGACCGCTGATATTCTGCGCAGGGCCGAAGTTAATCACCGCCGCTTGCGCCGACGAGACCAAGGTGCAGACCGCGATTGCCGAAATCGACATGACAAAAAACTTTCTCATGGCACGACTCCTCTGAAAAGGAAAGGTTGAAGTACGACCGGTGGAAAAACTGAAAACTCAGAGATCGGTAAGCGTGCGAGTTAAACAATCATCGCACGACACAGCGTTGGTCGGATCGGCGGCCCGAGACCAATTCGAAGCTGGGCCAACGAGGACTGAGCGGAACGGGGTAGGGCAGGGTGGGAGCGGGGAGCCCGACCGCGATGGAATTTTCGCTACCCGCCAATTATAAACGAGCGGGCGGCCCGTTCAACGTAGAATCCGGATAATCGGCATATTTTGAGGCGTATTTTCTTGCGCCGACCGAAGGGGGGGCCGCTCGGCGCTTCGAACGGATTCGGTTGTCGTCCAGCCGGGCGATCCGTGCCTTCCGGGGCTGGATTTCCCGCGCGAGAACAGGGGAAGAAATGAACCACGCACGACACCGATGACTCGGATGACGGGTGGTTAACTGGGGGCGACGCGCTCTGCTCGGAGTACCTCGCGTCGCGGCTAACGGGGCCTGGCGGTGCGCTTGCGCTGCCCTCACGCCCCTCAATTCCTCACGCCCCTCAACTCCTACGGCTTCACCGGCGGGAGGTCGTTGAAGGGGTCGACCCCCTTGGGCTCGGCTTTGGGGTCGGCAGGCTTGGCGGGGCCGGTCGTGCCGGAATCCGATTTGGCTACGGTCGGCTTGGTAAATTCCGGCTTGTCGGCAATCGGACCACTGGCGGTCGGCCCACTTGCGTCGGTCCGGATGGGGTTCGGCTTCACGCCTGGGGTTTGGCTGGCGGCGGCCTGATCGGCGGCGGCTCGGGCGGCGATTTGCAGCCTGGCGACCAGCTTCTCCGCCTGGTCTTTGTAGAGAAATGGCTGATGGCTTTCGAGGGCTTTGCCGATCAGCGAGGCCGCCTCGGCGCGATGGCCTTGGCGCTCGAGCATGGTTGCGACGTAGAAGATCGCGTTGGCGTTCAGCGGGCCGGCGCTGGCCTCGCGATCGAGCGCTTGTTCGGATTCGGTCCGTCGCCCTTGCCGCTCGAGCACCCAGCCCAGCGTGGCCAGCGCCTCGGAGCTGCGCGGAAGCGATCGACGTTGGCGCGGGCGATGGCCAGGGCCCGTTGCTGCTTCGCGGTGTCGAGTTCTTCGCACAGCGCGAGAGCCAACAGATTGCCGGCCTCGAAATTCGTGGGTGATTCGAGGGCGGCCGTTTCGAGATATTTTTCGGCCGAGGCACGGTCGTGTTGCAAGAGGGCCAAGGTGCCGGACAGCAACAGCGCGTCGAGCGATTTGGCATCCAAGGCCAAGGCGGCTTGCGCGTGCGTCGCGGCCTCGGCGAGTTGGTTGGTCTGGAACGCCCAGCGGGCCACGGCCAATTGTGTCGCCAGGTTGTCGCCGCTGAGTCGCGTGGCGGCGTTCATCCATTTCGTGGCGTTGGCCCGATTGCCGGCCCGCTCGTAGAGCTGGCCCATGAGGAGCTCGGACAGCGAGGGGACGGTGTTCGATGGGCTTCTGGCGGCGATCTCGAATTCCTTATAGGCCGATTCGGGCTTGCCAAGTTGAAACAGAACCTGGCCGAGGCGCTCGTGGCGCCGCGGCATTTTGCGGATCCAGATTCAGCCACTCGGCGAGATAGGACTGCGCCTCGGCCCAGTTCTGTCGGGACTCGTTGACCGCCGCCAGTCCGGCAAAGGTGCGGCCGAGCAATTTGTTCTTGCGAACTTGCGTGGCGCCGTACGAGCCGTCGGCCAGCTTGCGCACATGGTCGAAAACCAGATTCGCTTCGGCAAACCGCCCGTCCTGCGCGGCCATTTCGCCCAGTAACAGAAATGCCTCGGGATCGGTCGGATCGGAGACCGTCGTGAGCTCGAGCTCGCGGCGGCCCATGCTGAACTGGTTGCGCGACAACAGCAACTCGGCCAACATCAGATGGCCTGGGGGCAGTTCAGGATGCTTTTGCTTGGCGGCGATCAGCATGGCCTGCGCGGCCGGGAAGTCCTGTTTGTCGAAACGAGTGAACGCCTCGGCGACACTCTGGTAGTCGGGCCCCGACTGGACGCCCGCGTTGGCCAGCAGTTGCTCGGCGGTGAATTCGGCCCGCGCCCCGGCGGGAACGAGCAACAACAGAACGCATGCCGCGCAAAACCGCTTCATCATGGAACTCCTGGAAATGTCGTCTCTGTGCAACCAACACGTCCCCTCGCCCCTGGCGGGAGATGGGCCGGGGGTGAGGGGTAACAGCGCTCGCAAGATTCTGTGATCAACTTTGCTTCACCACCCTCACCCCAACCCTCTCCCGTCGAGGGAGAGGGAGTGCAACCGCCTATTTCAATCTACGCCAGCGCCAGGCTGTGTGCCAGATGGCCGGCTGGGCTGGCGGATTCGACTTGAGTGAGAACCGAAAAGCGGAGCAACTCTTGGGAAGTTCGCAAATCGAGCTTCTGCATCAAGCGCTTGCGGCGGAGCTCGATCGCCCGGACGCTGAGCTGCAACTCCAGGGCGATCGCCTTGGTCGAGCAGCCCTTGGCCACCAGCTCGAGCACCTGCTGTTCCTTGGTGGTGAGCGAGGCCAGGCTGGCGAGCATTCTGGTGTGATGCTGCTTGGCCGCGCGGCGGTCGGCGTCGAGCGCGACGGCTTCTTGGACCGCGTTCAGGAGTTCCAGGGCTCGGGCCGGCTTTTCGAGCACATGCACGGCGCCGCCGCGCATCAATTCCACCGCAGTGGCGACACTGGCGTTGGCCAACACGAAAACCAGCGGCAAAATCGAGCCTCGGGCCGCCAGCCGATGCTGCAACTGCAAACCGCTCATATCGCAAATCCGCTGTTCCAGCACCAGGCAGCCGGGCCGCGATTCGTCGTAGGCGGCGAGGAATTCGCGTCCAGAACGGAACAGCTCGCAGCGAAGATGTGCGCCATCGAGCAAATCTTTGATCGTCTTGCCCGTCGCCGGATCGGGATCGACAACGAACGCGGTTGGCGCTTCGAGAGCAGGCTCGTGCGCGGCCGGCAATTGTCCGCCGCGCGGATGGGATGTTGAACGCTTAATCACCAAATGGTCTCCCGACCCGTGAACCGCTCCCGCCTCGAATCCAGTCAACGGCGCCCCTGTCTATTGAACACCGCAGCCCCGGAATCGGGCCGCAACGTCGCACGTCGTTTTCACACAAACCGTAGCATTTTCTTAACTGCCTATCCGAGAACCGGCCGAGGAGAGGGGGACAGGCACATTTTGCTCCCAGGGCACCGCAAAATGAGCCAGTCCCCGCCGGTTCTCGGATAGGCGCTAAGGGCTACGGAGCTTAGTCGATCGGACGCGGGCGGCATGGCGCGATTAGGCCGTTTATAGGCCATGTTCCTCCCGGGACTTCGATACCGGCCGAATCAGGTTTGTTGGGAAATGCGATGGCTCGCCCGCTCAGGAAAACCGAGGCAGCCGAGCGGGGCGGGGATCTCCGATTGGCTGCCTGTGGCAAGGGTTTTCGCCAGGACGACGATTCCCATGGCTGAGAAAGGCAACGGATCGGGCTCGATTGCATTATCGCGTCGTGACTTTCGGCGGCAAGCTATTTCGGTTGATTTTGCGGCGATTTGACAGCGGACACGCGAAAATCACCGTTGCCAATGAGTTTTGCGCTAGGCCGGTTGACCGCGCCGAGTGACCATCGCACAATGGCGCGGCCTTGTTTTTTATTTTTGACATCTTCGGCGGCACGAGACGGGGGATTGTCGGTGGTCGAATTCAAACAGCGGGTGCTTTTCGTTGGCTACGGTTCGGTGGCGCAATGCACGTTGCCCATCTTGCTCAAGCACATTGACGTGCCGCCGAAGAACATCACGGTCATCGACTTCGAAGACCAGCACGCATTGCTCCAACCTTGGGTGGCGCAAGGAGTCCGGTTCGAACGCCTGCGCATCGACCGGGAAAACCTTGGGCAAGCGCTCGGCGAGCGGCTGTCAGCCGGCGACTTGCTGATCGATCTGGCTTGGAACATCGACTGCTGCGAGATCGTCCAGTGGTGCCACGACCACGGCGTGCTGTATCTGAACACGTCGATCGAAGTCTGGGATCCCTACGACCGGACGCTCTACTCGCATCCGACCGAGCGCACGCTCTACTGGCGGCACATGAACGTCCGGCGGATGCGGGCCGGCTGGTCGCAGCCCGGGCCGACGGCCGTGCTCGAGCACGGCGCGAATCCAGGTTTGATCTCGCACTTCACGAAGCACGCGCTGGTCGAAATCGGCGAGCGCGTGCTGGACGATAAAAAAGTCGCCGGCGCTGTCGCCGAGCAACTGCAACAGGCCCTCGCCGCCCGGCAGTTCAATCTTCTGGCGCAAAAGCTGGGCGTGAAAGTCATCCACTGCTCGGAGCGCGACACGCAAATTTCGCACCGGCCCAAGCAGGTCGACGAATTCGTGAACACATGGAGCGTCGAAGGCTTTCGCGAAGAAGGGACCACCACGGCCGAGATGGGCTGGGGCACGCACGAAAAAGAGCTGCCGCCGCACGCTTACGAGCATTCCGACGGCCCGCGCAATCAGATTTGCCTGGCCCAGATGGGGATCAACACCTGGGTCCGCTCTTGGGTGCCCAATTTCACGATTCGCGGCATGGTCGTCCGGCATGGCGAAGCGTTTACGATCTCCGACAAGCTGACCGTTTGGGAAGGCGAGCGGGCCGTTTATCGCCCGACGGTGCATTACGCCTATTGTCCTTGCGATGCGGCGATCGCCTCGCTCAACGAATTGCGCGGCTACGATTACGAGTTGCAGCCGCGCGTGCGGATCATGAACGACGAGATCGACAGCGGAGCCGATATTCTCGGGGCGCTCGTGATGGGCCACGCTTACAAATCGTGGTGGACCGGCAGCGATCTCGAGCATCGAAGAATCGCGCCGCCTGGTGCCGCATCAGAATGCGACGACGATGCAAGTGGCGATTTCGGTCGTGGCGGCGGCGATGTGGATGATCGGCAACCCGGCCCTGGGCGTGCAGTGCCCGACGATTTGCCGCACGAGTAGATTTTGGAAATCTCGCGGCCTTACTTGGGCAAGTTCATTTCGACGCCGGCCGATTGGACGCCGCTGGATCATTGCCCGAACGTGTTCGCGGAATATGCCCCGGCGGCGATCGATCGCAGCGACCCTTGGCAGTTCAAGAATTTCCTGGTGCAGGACCGCGACTAATCGGCTGTTGAAAAAGGGGACAGGCGCCTCGCGGCAAACATCCATGCGACGGACGAACGTAGAGGTGTGAGCGTCAGATTTGTGAGTGGAGCATCCGTTTCCGCATTCTCCCTCTCCCTTGACGGGAGAGGGCTGGGGTGAGGGTGGGAATCAGGTTCGATCGTCCACTTGCAGCTGGATTTTGACGTCACCGATGTTCCCACCCCTCACCCCCAGCCCCTCTCCCGCAAGGGGCGAGGGGAGACGCGTTCGTCCACACTGGCATTCCCACCCACCTTCGAGACGCCCACACAACGTAGAGCGGTTCGGAGCCAGTCCCCTTTTTCAACAGGCCACTCATGGTTGACGCCGACACGCTGCAAGAACTGGCCCGGGAACATGGCACGCCGCTGTTCGTCGTCGACCACGACGAGTTGCGCGCGCAACTACGCCACGTTCAAGCGCGCATCTGCCGCGCGTGCAGGCCTATTACGCCGTGAAGGCCAATTCCGATCCGGCGATCATCGAAACCTTTTACAAGGCCGGCGCAAGCTTCGACGTGGCCTCGATGGCCGAGTTCCGCTCGGTCTACGACAACATCAAATCGCTGCCGGCCAAAGAGCGGCAGGATTTCATTTGGGACAAGATCATCTATGCCAATCCGATCAAGGACACGAAAACGCTGGTCGAGCTGGACCCCTACAAGCCGCTGGTGACCTACGACAATCGGGCCGAAATCGACAAAGCTGAAGCAATACGCGCCGCACGCCGGTTTGATCTTGCGGATTCGCGTGCCGAACACCGGGGCCGTCGTCGAGTTGTCGTCGAAGTTCGGCGCATCGTCGGGCGAGGCGGTCGATCTGATCGAAGCCGCGTTTCAAGCGGGGTTGACGGTCGAGGGGCTCAGCTTCCACGTCGGCAGCCAGTGCACGAATTTCGCGAATTACGTTCAGGCGTTGAATCTGGCGGCTGGGATTTTTCAGGAAGCCCACGACCGCGGGCATCCGCAAGTGAAAATCCTCGACATCGGCGGCGGCTTTCCGACCGCCTACGACCAGCATGTCAAGCCGTTCGACCAGTTGGCGCGACTGTTGAATTCGCGAGTTCGACCGACTGTTTCCACCGGGGATGGAAATCCTGGCCGAGCCGGGCCGATTTCTCGTGGCCTCAGCCGCTACGGCGGTCGCCTCGGTGATCGGCAAAGCGGTGCGCGACGGCAAGCAGTGCTACTACATCAACGACGGCGTGTACCACACTTACTCGGGCGTGATCTTCGACCACATCCATTATCCGATCCACGCCTTCAAAGAGGGGCCCACGCAAGTCGAGCGCGGTCTTCGGCCCCACCTGCGATGCTCTCGACACGATCTCGCTGGCCGAGCAACTGCCCGAGCTGGAACTCGGCGATTTGGTGTACAGCGAAAACATCGGGGCCTACACGCATGCCTCATCGACGCATTTCAACGGGTTTCCGCCCGCGAAAGTCGTGCATATCCAGCGTTAGGGCGTGTGGAGTGTCCGTGGGATTCGAAACTCCACTATCGCTTACTTCGTGCTTGGCTCTTTCGTAAGGAGCCGCGCACGAAGTAAGCGCCGCAGGACGCACCACTCGCCTAAAACGCCAAACGCCCGAATCGCGTCCCGCCCGTCGCCCCGCTTACTCCGTGCGCGGCTCTTTACGCGATTACTCCGCACGGGGCTCTTTACGTTTTAGGCATGCATGCCTCTTTTTGTGACCGTTGATTCCTTTGCGCGGGCACGCGATTTGCCCTACTACCAGCGAGCAAGGCACGGGGCTGTTCCAACTCAAAGGAGGGGAATCATGCGTGCGTTTTTAAATCATTCCGCAAGAGGCATGCTCACGTGCGCAGCGGTCGCATGCTGTGTGGCTGTTGCCATGGCGCAGGGTCCGGCGGAGCGCGAGCCGAATTCCAGCGGCGTCAACAGCCAAACGACCGGGCCGCAGGCGGTAACTGCGAACAAGTTGGCCACGCCGGGGGCGATGATGGGTCGCGGAAACGACCAGACGATCGCCACGATGCTGGCGATCGGAAATCAGAAAGAAGTGGCGATGGCGCACCTGGCGGAATCGAAGATCCAAAATCCGGATGTTCGCAACTTCGCCGAAATGATGATTCACGACCACACGCAATTCATGACGAAACTGGCGCAATTTGGCGGCTATGCCGGATTCACCGGCAACGAGCCCGCGTCGGTACGCAACCGCTTGAATCAATTGAATCCGCTGCCGGCAGCGAATAACGCACCGCAAAATAACGCAGTGCCAAGCAACGCAGTGCAGCCCGCCGTTCAGCCGGCCGGGCCCAGTGCTCCAGCCGGGCAAGCGCAACTCCAAGCGGCTCAACAACCCCAAACCCAGGGCGTAGGCGTGGCGGCGAATCGGGCCCCATTCGATTTCCTCTCCGCCGATCGGCAAATTGCCGAGGCTTGTGTCGCTTCGGCCCAGAAAGACCTCGAAACCAAGAAGCCGTTCGAAGCCGAAATGGACTACGTGGGTTCACAGATCGTCGCGCACAAGCACATGCTCGACACGATGAAGGTGCTGAGGCAGTACGCTTCGGCCGAATTTCAGCCGGTGCTGGATCAGGGTATCCAAACGACGGAAACCCATTTGCAGCATGCGGAAAAACTGGTCAAAAGCCTGGCCAACGCCCATACGGAATCGCGCGGATCGTCCAGCGGGACGAATCGCTGAGCCGCTAAACGCGAATGGCGGCGGGCCAAATCGTCTTTGCGATTTGAACCCGCCGCCATTTTTCTTGCGCAACAGATGCGTTTAGCCGTCCGTTGAGTCCGCCGTTTACCTTAGCGGGCATGGACTCCTTCGCCGATCTCTTCCAGCAATTTGGCATTGAACGCCGGCAAGTCAGCGGGTTTGCGGCTGGTGATGAGTCCATTGTCAACGACGACTTCCTCGTCGACCCAGTCGACGCCAGCGTTCTTGAGGTCGGTCTGAATGCTCGGATAAGACGTCATCCGCCGGCCGCGCACCACGCCGGCGTCGATGAGCGTCCACGGACCGTGGCAGATTGCCGCGATCGGCTTTCCCGCATCGAAAAAGCTGCGAACGAACTTTTGCACGCCCTGCTCACGCCGTAACTTATCGGGATTCATCACCCCGCCGGGTAGCACCAGGGCGTCGTAGTCGTCGGCTTTTGCGTCTTTGAGCTCTCGATCGACGCGAACCTTTTGCCCCCAATCGCTTTCGTTCCAAGCCCGAATCGAGCCGCTCTTCAGCGATACGACATCGACCTTGATGCCCGCGTCCTCGAGCGCCCGCTTTGGCTCGAGAAGCTCCGCTTGTTCGAATCCGTCGGTGGCCAGAATCGCTACATGTTTACCCTGCAGATCCTCCATGGTTTTTCTCCTGAAAAGGGTTAATTAACCGGTAATCGGGGCGACTAGCGAAGCCGCCTTCACGGTGGGTTTAACAATTCAAGCAAGATGCATGCCCGATATTTTCAAAACGCCGGCGGTACGGGACTTGCATCGTGTACGACCGTGTTTGTCGGCCTGCCATCATTCATGGACTCTTTTATTTCTCAATAGGATGGAGCATTCCCCCATGTCGAAGTCGATTCCCTCCCGGCATTGCGATACGGACCCTAGCCCTCGACAAATCGCCGAACAGTGCCGTCGAATTCGCGCTCGCTGGAATCCACGCGAGCGACAACGCCGGGCGTCCCGCGGCTTGGCTCATCTGCACTTGATCTACGATTTGTTCACCCATTGATGAACCCATGATTCCGCGCTGCGAAGTCTGCAATGCCGATAGATGGGTGAACGTCTTGAATCCGCTGATTTTCCAGTCCGCGCCCAGGGATCGAGCGGACCTACGCTGCCATGAAAAAAAAGCCCGAGAAATCGCAATGGGGCCTTTGCAAAGACTGCAAGTGGTGGCAAATTGAACGCGCTGCACCGGTGGCGGCCAGAGTGTTCGGCCTGTGTATTGACGAAGAGTTGCAGCCCTATCGATTGCGCGTTTCGGGCAACAGCGGCTGTAACCGGTTCATGCCGGGCGAGCCGGCGCGGGCTGCCGGGTCCAGCAAAGCTCCTCCGGCGGCCCGACCGACGCGCTGAGCAGCGACTCACAAGGCTCCGGATTGCCAGGATCAACTTGTGCCAAAACCTATCGCCACAGCTCCGTGGCAGCGAGCGCTGTTTGTTCTGACAAGCACGGTGGTCGCCTGCGTGGTGATCGGTGGCTTGTATTGGGCGCGGCCAATCCTGATTCCGATCGTGCTGGCCGTTTTCTTGACGCCGGTACTCGGCCCCCTTGTCACACGGCTTGAGCGGCGCCGTGTTCCGCGTATTCCCGCGGTGCTGTTCGTGGTGTTCTGCGTCGCGATGTGCATCGTCGGAATTCTCTGGCTAATGACGTCGCAGATCACGAGCGTCGTGGGGGACTTGCCGAAATATAGCGCGAACATCACCGAAAAAATCAAAGCGGTTCGCCAAATGGCGGACAATCCCGCTACGCAGCGCTTGGAAAATATGATCCAGGAGATCTCGGGGGCGCTGAATTCTCAACCATCGAGCCCGAATCCGACGGGAAGCTCAACGTCGAAATCGCTGAAGGAGCCAAACGAAAAAGGCCTGGCCCCTGAAGCGATGGCGGCCAAAGTGATCGTGCGCCCGGAGACGCCGATGTGGTTATCATGGGTGCCGGGCTTGCTTAGCTCGATCCTGGATCTGCTCGGTGGTTTGGCGCTGTCGTTGTTGCTGGTCGTCTTCATGCTGCTGAGGCGTGAAGATTTGCGCAACCGAGTCATCCGGCTGCTAGGCCACGGCCGCGTGACGGTGACCACGAAAGCCGTCGATGACGCGGGAAAGCGGATCAGCCGCTTTCTCGCCACGCAACTGATCGTCAATAGTGTCTATGGCTTCGTCATCGGGCTAGGGCTCTGGGCCATCGGCGTGAACTATCCGTTGTTATGGGGCTTTCTGGCCGGAACACTACGCTACTTGCCATATATCGGCGTGTGGATTGCCGCGGTGCCGCCGTTCCTGTTGAGCGTTGGGATGTTTCCCGGTTGGCTACAGCCGTCGCTGGTGGTCAGCCTGTTCTTCGCGCTGGAGATGATCAGCGGGAATTTTCTGGAGCCCAAGTTGTATGGCCACAGCATTGGCGTTTCGGAAGTCGCGCTCTTGATCGTGGCTTCCTGCTGGGCTTTTCTATGGGGGCCGATCGGTTTGCTGTTGTCCAGCCCGTTGACGGTTTGCCTGGTCGTGCTCGGCAAGTACGTACCACGGCTGCAATTCTTGGACGTGCTCTTGGGAGACGAGCCGGCGCTGGAGCCCGACGTGAGTTTCTATCAGCGGCTATTGGCCCGCGACCAGGACGAGGCGACCGATCTGGCGTTGGCCCAGGCCAAGGAGTCGCCCAAGAAGCTGTACGACGCGCTGCTGTTGCCCACGTTGATCCAAGCCCGGGTCGACTTCGAGCAGGGCGAATTGACCGAGGCCGATGCGACGTTTATCCGCCGCGCCATCGAAACGATCATGGATGACATGGAACAGCGGCATGACGACGATGTGGAGAAAGCGAATCGGGCCGAGAAGTCCGAAGCGTTGGCCGAGGAATTGGCCCAGGGGCCGTCGACGATCGAACCGCCCGCGGTGAGAATTCGCATTGTCGGCTGTGCGAGCCGCAATCCCGAAGATGTGTTGGCGTTGGAAATGCTCGGCCGTGTGTTGAACCCGGTTCGTTGGGAGCTGGAAATTTTGTCGACCGATATGCTTTCCTCGGAATTGGTCGAAGCGGTGGTCAAAAAAGATCCGGCGGTGGTGTGCATCGGCGCGTTGCCACCGGGCGGCCTGTCGGCGGCCCGATATTTATGCAAGCGGTTGCGGGCTCGGTTGCCGAAGACGCGGATCGTGATCGGGCGCTGGGGATTGACCACCAACGTCGATCAGAATCGCGAGCGGTTGCAAGATGCCGGAGCGGATCAGGTCGACACCTCAATGCAAGAAACGCGCGAGCAGCTTCGCGCCTGGCGACCGGTGCTGGTGTTCCAAGAATCGAATGCCCAGGCTCAGGCGCCGAAAGAATCAAAATCGCACGCCGCCCCGCCGCCACCCCTGCCGAGCCCCGCGGCCTAAGATGGCCGCTGGATAAGGTAGGCTAGTGCCATGTCAACGCTTGATTTTGGGATTGTGTGCCACTGGCTCGGCCAGTGATCTTGGAATTCTTGCCTTGATCGGTCAGCAACGAAGAACACTGGCAAAGCCAGTGGCACCCTAAAATCAAGCTGTGACAAACCACTAGTTTCCTGCTTTAGACGCTTCGAACCGATCAATCCATTCGCGGTAGCGGCTGGCGATTTGCTTCACTGCGCCGTCGCGGGTCAGCTTGCCGGCCTGCCAATCCACCAGCGCATCCCAGAACGTGGTGCGGCCGACGGCGAAGCCGATGAAGCCCGGCACGCTGGCGGCCGTGGCCAGCCACTCTTCGACTTTCTTTTCGTCCTCGCCGCGTCCCAGGATAATGAGCCCGACGCGGTCGCGTCCGTTGCGCCGGGCCGTGGCCACGATCGCGGCACAATCCTCGCGCCGATCGAGCCCCTCGATCTTCCACACGTCGGGCTCCACGCCCGCGTCCTGTAGCTCTTGGATCGCCCGAATCATCAGCTTGGGCCGCAGTTGCAGATCGTAAGCTGCCTTGTCGCCTTGCACTGCCGCGAGCTGCGCTGGCTCGGGCGACACCAGCAGTTCGAACATAAAACGATGCGTGGTGCCGGCCAGATAGTCCGAGATACGTTTCAGCCGGGCCGTTTGTCTGCGGTTTAGCTCGGCGTCTCCATCTGGATTGTAATGCACCAACACTTTGCCGAATTTCGGGTTAAAACCTTCGATGTGCCGGGCAAAATCCTCTCCGTACTGAAAATCGAATTCGGCCTGGCCGCTTTTTTCCGCCGGGCAAGCCGTCAGATAGCCGCGGCGTGAACCATCGGCCAAGATCATGCCCCCGAATTGCTCGTCAACCAGCAGGCCGGCTCGTTCGATCGGCACGCCACCCGCCACAGCGGCTTGCAGCCCGTCATAAATCACGAGTTTCGCGGCGGCAACGGCGGCGGTTTGCTCTGCGTTCAACCCGCCGTGCCAATGGAACATCTTTGTTTCCAACGATTCACGATGGTCGAAAGGAAGAATATAAAGCGGCTGATCGAATCCGCGTGGCATGCTGGTTTCTCCTTGTGCATAATCGACCCAGACCCGGTGTTCTTGAATTCGCGTTTTTTTCAGACGCGGCCGGAGAATATTAGCCCGAAGCGTTAGCGAGGACGCGAGACGATGGCCTTGCCAAGCGTCCTCGCTAACGCTTCGGGCTAGTGTGAATTGGGATGAAAGACGAGTTGGAGTAACACGCACCCGCCGAAATTGCAAACAAGCGCAACTTCCAAAATTCGTGTGGGCGGTGCGATTGTCGAGCATCTACAAGCCGGTCTCTCGTTTCACGGTACCGGCGGCCAATAGTTCGGTTAGATCGTGGCCGATCAGATCCGCGATATGCTCAATCGTCACGTCGGCCGGCGGATACTTGGCCAGGTTCTCGATATCGTGTGCGTAATGTCCCTGGCGGACGAACACCGTAGTCAGCTTGGCGCCCCAAATCTCCTTCAGGGCCGCGAGAATTCGCAGCTTGTCGTCGACCATCACATAATGGTCCGCTGGGTAACGGGCCAACACGTCGTCCAATTCCTGCTCTTTGTGGATGTAGATCAGCACGTTGCCATCCACGGCTTGCCACAACCCGGATCGATCAATCTTACGCGGTTGAAAAACGACGTCACCATCGGAGAAGATTACCGTCGGTCCCCAGTGGCGCAAGTGTGCGATCAGTGCCAGCGCACCGGGAAACAGCCGGGTGGCGAATGGATAGTCCAGCAAATAAAACGACATCTTCAAGAAGTGCGGATCGCGCAGGATTCTCCTTGCGATAGAGCTGCAGCGCCCCAAGTAGTCGGCGTAGCCTAGTTCGCTGCGCAACTTTTCGTAAATCGTCCAATAGCGTTGCTGCGATGCGGCGCCAAAGGCTTGTGTCAAATGGCTCCGCAGATCCTCGATGACCTGGTCGTTGTCCAACAATGTGTTGTCAACGTCGAGCAAAAATACCACCGGAGCGATTTCGGTCATGCGAGCGATTCCTGTTGCGGGTTATACCAACCCCCAGCGGGACCGACTTCGGAGGCTTCGGCAGGGCCCCAGGTGTTCGGCTCGTATTCGATGGGCCGCGATTCGATCGCCAGAACTGGATCGACTACGCGCCAGGCCGACTCGACAAAATCCTCGCGTGCAAACAGCGTCCCATCGCCATCGAGCGCATCGCCCAACAAGCGCTCGTAGGGCAACATCTCGTCCTCGGGCCGATGGTGAGCAATCAACTCGACGCGCTCACCGGTCAGTAGCTCGCCTGGCTTTTTCACCCGGATCGCCAGCGCCAAAACCATCTCGGGCGAGAGGCGCAAGCGGCAATAGTTGGTCGGCATTTCGATCGTGTCGTCCAGCACCGGCCTCGGCGGCGGCTTGAATCGCACCAACACTTCAGTCACGGTCACGGGCAAGCACTTGCCGACGCGAATGTAAAATGGAACACCCTTCCAGCGATCATTATCGATGTGCAACCGCATGGCGGCGAACGTTTCGACCTTGGAATCGGTGGCCACGCCCGGTTCGTTCCGGTAGCCGCGAAATTGACCGCGCACGATATCGGTCGGACTCATCGTGCGTACCGACTCCAGCAGCTTGCCGCGCACGTCGCGCCGGGCCTCGTAACTGCCGCCGGTGGGGCTTTCCATCGCCAGATTGGCGACGACTTCGAGCATGTGGTTTTGCACGACATCGCGCACGGCGCCGGCTTCTTCGTAAAATTTGCCCCGGCCGGCCACGCCGAAATTCTCAGCCATTGTGATCTGCACGTCGCGCACGTGGCGGTGGTTCCAAGCTGCCTCGACAAACGGATTTGCGAAGCGGAAGTAAACCAGATTCTGCACCGGCTCTTTGCCCAAATAATGATCGATCCGAAAAATCGCGGACTCCGGAAAAAATTCGCTGAGCGTGGCGTTCAGCTTTTTCGCGGAGGCCAAATCGCGGCCAAACGGCTTTTCGACGACCACCCGGGCATCTTCGGCGCAACCCGCTTTCGCCAATCCGCCCGCCACCGTGGCAAACAGGCTGGGCGGAATGGCCAGATAATGCAGGGGCCGCTTGGCGTCGCCCAGTAATTTGCGGAGCCGCGAGAACGTCGCAGGGTCGCCGTAATCGCCATCGACATATTGCAACAGCTTCGAGAGCTTCTCGAAGGCCGGCTGGTTGACGCCGCCATGTTTCTCGAGGCTGTCCCTCGCCCGAGCCTTGAGCTGATCCAGATTCCACCCCGACTTGGCGACGCCGACGATCGGCATATCAAGATGACTATGCCGAATCATGGCCTGCAGGGCCGGAAAGATTTGCTTGTAGGCAAGATCGCCCGTGGCCCCGAAGAACACCAGCGCGTCGCTGCGAGGAGCGGTCATTGCATGTTCCATTATCGAAATACAAATTCACGATCTCGGGAGCGCGAGGCTCCCGCCGAGCCATTTTCATCCAGCGGTCGTTCCGGCTCGGCAGGAGCCTCGCCCTCCCATGTTCAATAAATACGATTTGGCTCAATCCGACCAACCGGTAAGTTTGTACCACTCGGCGTCCGCGGCGCGAAGGAGCGTCGGGGTCGTCGACGCAACTTCGCTCTCCAAATCCGAGCCGCGCACGTCAGTTAGCGATCACTGCGACGTTAAATTCCGAGCCGCGCACGTCAGTAAGCGATCGCCCCGCATCGAAGGCGCCGCAGTCGCTAACTGACGTGCGCGGCTCGGTTCGGTTGGAACGCAACTCGTGCCTTACGGTTATGCCTGCGCGAATGCCAAACTATAGAGCAACACGGCAAGCACGATGAGCGTGATGACGACATAGGCCCAATCGCGCTCGGAGGCGAAGGCGAAAATCGAAAAAATCACCCGCGCCACGGGCGTCGCCACGAGCAGCAGCAGACCGAGCGCGATCATGCCGCGCCCTTGCAGCGAGAATGCATCCCGCACAACGCCCACGGGATTACGCAAATCGTCGGGCTCACCCTGGAACTCGTGATAACGGACTGGCTGGCTGCCATGCCGCACCAGATAAATCACCCCTCCGATCGCCACGACCGCGGCGGCCAGCAGCACACCAATGCGCAACAGATTGCCGATGATTTGCTCGACGCTCTGTTCGGACAAGCCGCGCTGAGGCGGCTGGAGCTCGTTCATTTCACAATCCTCCAGTCATTCCCTTGTAAATCATTTCGACCCCTAGCGCCAGAATCACCACGGCAAACACCCGCCGCAACGCGCACGGCTCGGCAATTACCAGCACCTTGGTCCCCAGGTACGAGCCGACCAGCACGCCCAGCATCACCGGCATCGCCAGGCCTGGGTCGATATAACCGCGGCTGAAATAAATGCCGGCGCTCGCGGCGGCAGTCACTCCGATCATGAAATTGCTGGTCGTCGTCGAGACTTTGAATGGGATGCGCATCGCCTGATCCATCGCCAACACCTTGAACGCGCCCGAGCCGATGCCCAGCAGGCCCGAGAGAATGCCCGCGACGTACATCATGCCAAAGCCCAATGGCACGCGCTGCACATGGTACGACTCCGAACCCTGCGGCGTCGGATAGGAGCCATCGAGATTGAGCCGCGTGGCCAGCGGATCGGGCTTCAACCCGCGGTTGTCTTCCATGTGCGCCGCGTCGATAGATAGGCCGAGACGATCAGCACCACGCCGAACACGATCGCGATGCCGGCGGGCGCCACGCGCGTCGTCAAGAAAGCGCCGCTCAGTGCCCCGACGGTGGTGGCGATCTCCAGGAACATGCCGACGCGAAGATTGGAATAGCCCTCCTTCACATAGGCCGACGCGGCGCCGGAAGACGTGGCGATCACCGAAATGAGCGATGCTCCGACGGCGTACCGCAAATCGACGCCGAACGCCAGCGCCAGTAGCGGCACGATCACCACGCCGCCGCCCAGGCCGGTGAGCGCTCCAAGAAAGCCGGCGATCAACGAGCCCAATGCCACGAGCAAGCTGAAGAGGAGGATGGTCATGGCTCGATCGTCCTCGGCCGTCGTGCTTCGCGAGCGGCGATTCGCTGGAATCAATCTAACGCGTGAGGCCGTCGTCGCAAGGCGAGGTCTCGATCATCGCATCGAAGCTTTCATCGGGTTCGAGCTCGCGAGGTCGAATCTGGCTCGGGTCGAGGTTCAACCGCCGCAACTTGGGCGCCAACACCGCGGCTCCGGCGACCACGAGCAACGTGACCGCGCCGCCGGCCCAAACCGACGTTGCCGTCCCCAACAGCGAGGCCGTCACGCCGCTTTCGAACGCGCCGAATTCGTTCGACGACCGAATGAAGATCATGCTCACGGACGCAATCCTTCCGCGCAGAGCTTCGGGCGACATCAGCCGCACGATCGAACGCCGGATCACGACGCTCAGGCCATCGCAAGCACCGCTGAAAAACAGCGCCGCGAGCGAAAGATAAAACGACGTTGACAGCGCGAACACGATCATCGCCACGCCAAACGAGCCCACAGCCAGAAACAAATTGCGGCCCGCGTGCTCCACCGGCGGCCGCCGCGCTGCCAGAAACATCGTCAGCAGCGAGCCCAAAGTCGGCGCCGCGTTCAAGAATCCTAGGCCGATCGGGCCCACGGACAAAATGTCGCGGGCGAACACCGGCAACAGCGCAATCGCGCCGCCGAATAGCACGGCAAACAAATCGAGCGCCATCGAGCCCAGCAAGATCTGATCTCGCACGACGTAGCGCACGCCCGCCGCCACGCTCTGCCACACGGTTTCGTCCGGGGGCGGTTCGGGGATCGGCTTCGCCGAGATGCCCGAGGTCGCCAGCCAGGCTAGCGCGTAGAGCGTCGCCAGGCCGGCATACGTCCAGCCAGCGCCGAACTGGTAATATGCCACGCCCCCGAGCAACGGGCCGATGACCGAGGCGCCTGCCAGCAGCCGGCCATCAGCACCGACGAACTGACGAGCATGCTCCAGGGCACGACTTGTGCCTCCAACGCGCCCGCAGCAGGATCGGAAAAGCCCCGCGCTATTCCGGAAATGAAGACCACGACATACAGGCCGAATAGCTTCGCGTGGCCCAGATGGGCGAATTCCAACAACGCCAGCGCAAGAGTGCAGAGCGTGAGCGCGCCGAACGTGAGCGACAGAATCGCGCGGCGGTCGCGGCGGTCGGCGACGTGGCCGCCGTACAGCGCCAGAGAGACGGCGGGAATCGCCTCGACCAGCCCCAAGATTCCCAACGCCAGCGGGCTATCGGTCAATTCGTAGACTTCGTAGCCCAGCACCACAGCCACGGCGCGGCTGGCGAGCACCGAGCAGGCTGTGCCGGCAAATAGCCGCCGAAAATCGCGCCAGCGAAAGGGGGCCAGGCCGGAAGTCTCGGCGGGAAGTTTCAAATCGTCGCGCGCTCAGGTCCAACGGATTGCCGAGCCATGAGCATAGCGAAAGGAGGCCGATCCCACACCCCACCAAAGATCGAGCGTCCCATTCGCGAATGGGCAGTCTCGCGCCGTAGGGTGGGCAATGCCCACCAATGTCGGCACTTGCAGAAATGAGCGACCGTCGCGTTCGGCAATCGGTGGGCGATGCCCACCCCACGAGAGCCATAATTATGCCGCTAAATGAACGCCACGGGGACGGCTGACGTATAACAGGAGTTTTATTCGCCAGCAGACGTTCCATCTGTAACGGTCGCTGGCGACCTCAAACTCCGACGAGTCGAACGCATGAGCTCCGATGTTCCGAGCCAGAGGCTCCGCGGGGGTTGGTCGCATGCATTCTGCGGCGTATCCTGTTGCGATCGTTGTCGGGCCTGCGCGAGGGGGCCATTGAACTGCACGAGCCGGATGGTGTCACGCTGCTGGGCCAGGCGGATGGCGAGTTGCAAGTCCTCGCGACCGTGCATCATCCGCGGTTTTATCGTCGCTTGATTTTCGGCGGCGGTCTGGGGGCCGCCGAGTCGCTTATGGCGGGCGAATGGTCTTGCGACGACCTCACGAAGCTTGTCCGGCTGTTCATCCGCAATTTGACTGTCGCCAATGCCTTCGACCGCGGCGTCGCCACCGTCAAGCAGTTCGCGGCCCGAATTCAGCATGCCGTGCGCCGGAACACTCACCGCGGCAGCAGCCGGAATATCCACAAGCATTACGACCTCGGAAACGATTTCTATCGCTTGATGCTCGACGACACGATGACTTACTCCTGCGGGATCTTCGAGCGCGAGGACAGCACGCTCGCCGAAGCCTCGGTGGCCAAGATCGATCGGGCTTGCCGCAAGCTGCATCTCCGGCCCGAAGACCATCTGCTCGAAATCGGCACCGGCTGGGGCGCATTGGCGATTCATGCGGCCGCAAACTTCGGTTGCCGCGTGACGACCACGACCGTGTCGCGCGAGCAGCACGATTTCGCCGTCGCCCGCGTGCGCGAGGCGGGGCTCACGGATCGGATCACCGTGCTGTTGCAAGATTATCGCCAGCTGCGGGGACGGTTCGACAAGCTCGTGTCGATCGAGATGATCGAAGCGGTCGGGCACGAATACTTCGAGACGTTCTTTCGCAAATGCGGCGAGCTCGCTCGCACCCCACGGAAGCATGTTGCTGCAGAGCATTGTGATTATCGATCAGGCCTACAAGGAGCATCAGCGCTCGGTCGATTTCATCCGCAAACACATTTTTCCGGGCGGGTGCTTGCCATCGGTAGGCGCTTTGATTCAAGCCATGAGCAATGCGAGCGACATGCGGCTGCTGCATCTGGAGGACATCTCGCCCCATTACGTTCGCACCCTTCGGGCCTGGCGAGAACGTTTTCTTGCTCGCTTGGACGACGTGCGCGAGCTCGGCTTTCCCGAGTCGTTCATCCGGATGTGGGACTACTACCTGTGCTATTGCGAAGCGACGTTCGCCGAGCGGCATGTCAACGACGTGCAAATGTTGCTGGCGAAGCCACTCTGCCGTGAAGATCCGGCGCGATGGTTGCGGATCGAACGAGAACAGGATCTCTCGCTCGTCGGGGAGTGCCCGGCGTCGGCCATTAGCGAATAGGGATTTGAGCAAAGCGAGTCGTTTGTCGATCGAGTAATATGAAGGCGCGGCAACGATCGACCGCCGAACGACCCACTTGAAGATCCATCAGTAAACCGACGCCTTATCTCGCAAGGAGCAGTTATGCCAGACGATGAACTCCCGAAGTTGCCCGGCCCCTCGAAGACTTATCAGTTTTTCAGCATCGGATTCGGCATCCTGATCGGCGTGCTGTTATTGGTGTTTGTCGTCAGGGAGTGGGTGCATACCAGCAAGCTTGCCAATCCTTCTGTCGATTTTACCAACTATCTCAATAGTCATGGCTTCCTGGCCTCGCCCGCCACGTCGAGCAAGGCGGTTTCCTTGCCGGCAGGGAATATCGACGAGTTGGAAGTGGATGGCAAGAGCGTTTGGCTCTGTTGGTTCGACACGAAGGACCCCGCTCAGGCGAAGGCTTTGGCTGCGATCCGCGACTTGCCGACAGTCGATGTCCACGGCAAGCCTCAACCCGTGATCGTGCATGGCACGCTGGCGTTGGTTGGCTATGACGGGCGCACGGATGCGAAGAAACTGTTGCAGGCCTTCGAAGATTTCGCCAAGGCCCCGCGCTGACAATCGGCGCGTAAAGAGCCGCGCACGCAGTAAGCGTTTTGGAGCGCCCCACTCGCCATAAGCGCTTTCCGCCTACTCCGTGCGCGGCTCTTGACGGGGGCGCGGACGTCAAAGAGCCGCGCACGCAGTAAGCGTTTTGGAGCGCCCCACTCGCCATTAGCGCTTTCCGGCTACTCCGTGCGCGGCTCTTTCGGCGGTTACTCTGTGCGCAACGGTTGCGCCGCAAGCGCCTCGGCTTGCCAGCCATAGGCGCGGAGCCACTCGGCCATCTCCGCAGCGTAGCCATGATTGACCAGAACGCGCCCGGCGCCGGTGGCGCGCACCGTGGCCAACAGGCCGGGCCAATCGGCATGGTCCGACAGGACGAAGCCGCGTGCGACGCCGCGCTCGGCATTCGGCGGGCGCACTTGCATCCAACCGGAGACCATCGCGATGCTCGCGGCGCCGAATTTTCGCATCCAAGCCGTGCCGACCGACGCCGGCGGCGCGATTAGCAACGCGCGGCCCCGGCCGGCTTGCGTCGAACGCGGTCCGGGTTGTTGAACAGGGGGCAAACGAATGCCCACCGCCTTGTAACCGGCGTTCATTCGCGCAATCGACGGATGGACGAAAATCGGCCCGATCGCCGCGTTCACCCCGGCAATTAGCCGCTGGGCTTTGCCCAGCGGGTAGGCTAGCAGCACACTCGTCTTCCGCTCGGTCTGATTCGCCGACCACCAGGCGTTGATCTCGGCGAACACCTGCCCCGGCGCCGGCCACTGAAAATGTGGCAGACCAAACGTCGACTCGGTGACGAATGTGTGACAGCGCAATGTTTCGAGCGGCGAGCACGTCGAGTCGGCGTGGGTCTTGTAATCGCCGCTCACGACCCACACTTCGCCGGGCGCTTCGCCGGTTTTCCGTTCGACGCGGATCTGGGCTGCCCCCAGCAGATGGCCCGAGGGATGTAGCGACACGCGCGTGTCGCCAATTTCCAACGTCTGGCCATAACGAACCAACTGGATCTTGGCGCTGCGGCCGACACGCAGCCGCAGCAGCGCGCCCCCTTGATCGGACGTTAGATACGCTCCGCAGCCGGGCCGGGCATGATCGGCGTGGGCGTGGGTGATGATTGCCCGAGGGACAGGCCGCTCGGGATCGACAAAAAAATCCCCGGCCGCACAATACAGACCTTTGTCGGTACTGCACAGCAAGGGATCGAGCATGGTCTAGCGCGTTGCACAACTTGAATTCAGGCTGCCACTGGCTTTGCCAGTGTTCAGCGTTGCTGACCGATCAAGGCGAGAATCCCACGGCTCACTGGCAGAGCCAGTGGCACACCATCCAACGGCGCTCCAGGCGAACGCATTACCAATAGTATGCGCCGTAAGGGGCGTAATAGCCCGACGGAACTGCCGGAATAGGCGCCGCGGGCACCGGGGCTACTGCGGCGCTGGGCGCGTAGCCCGCGACGGTCGGATAGGCCGGCGCCGGCGGATAAAGCGTCGACGCAGCCAGGCCGTAGGCGAACGGCGAAACCGGATAATACGTCGAGTAGTAGCTCGGGTAATAATACGAGCCGTAATAGCGGGGATAATAGTACCGCGGATAGTAACTGTAATATCTCGGGTAGCCCCAGCCGCGGTATCCCCAGCCACGGTAGCCGACGCGATAGACACCATAGTAATAACCGTGGCGCCAACCGTGACCCCAATGCACGGCATCGATGTGAACCGTGGCCGCGTCGTGCGCGGTCAAATCGGCCGTGCGCACAGGTACGTGGCTTTGAGCTCGCGCTTTGTTGGCAGACAGGCCGAGCAGTCCGAACGCCAGCAGCGATGCGCCCACGCAACAGAGACATTTTCTCGCGAACATGGCTTGGTCCTCCCTCGAAGGTTATTGGCGCCGAAACGTCCAGGTTTCACACCAAGCTTGATTATATCGAGGCGGCAATCGTTCTGGCTAGTTATTTCAGTAAGGTATGCATTGGCCGCCGAGCGACGGGAGGTCGTTGCGTGGACAGCGATTGCGACGGTGGGCAATGCCCACCCTACGACGGCGACCCTGGTTGGGCCGCTACTTTATTTCATACACGATTCGGCCGTGATGTTGCGAACGGGAAATTTTGTCCAGCGCATGCAGCCCCGCTAGCACGAATTCCACGCATGAGGCCCGTACGGCCGCATCGCCCGAGGCGTTCACCTCGAACGCTTTGTCCCACACCGGCGGCACGCGCTTCAACCGGGCCGCGTAGTCTTCCGACGGGAGCATGTCGCCGACTTCGATTTTCACCCCTTCGCCGAAAATCTGGGCGATCTGCTCCAGCCCGTGCCGGTCGACATATTCGCCGAACACGGTGCGGACGGCGTCGGCCAGCAGCGCGTCGAACACCTGCCGCTCGGAAAGCTGATGGCTGCCCATCATGTCCAATTCGATCTTACCCAACGACGAGGCATACAAGTGCCCCAAGTCGCTGATTCGCGGCACGGCGGGATTTTCGCCCAGCCGCACGCCGCGCTGCCGGGCGCTGGCGACCATCGTGCGATAGTTGGCGATGCTCAGCCGCGCGCTCACGCCCGACTGCTGGTCAATGTATTTGCTCTTTCTGGCGAGGATGGTCAGTTGCTCGACGACTTCGCGCATGAAGTAAGGAACGACGACCGGGAAGTCGCCACCCAAATCGATAGCCGCCTCTTGCTCGATGATCTGAATGCCCAGGTCGCGTTCGCGCGGATAGTGGGTGTGGATCACGGCGCCGATCCGGTCCTTGAGCTGCGGAATCACCTTGCCGCTGCGATTGAACGTCGAAGGATTGGCGGAAAAGAGCAGCAGCACGTCGATGTCGAAGCGAATCGGGTAGCCGCGGATCTGCACGTCGCGCTCTTCGAGAATGTTGAACAAGCCGACTTGCACGAGCTCGTCCAGTTCGGGCAATTCGTTCATCGCGAAAATGCCCCGGTGCATGCGCGGAATCAGGCCCAGGTGCAGGGCCTCTTCGGAAGCCATGCTCGTGCCGCTGGCGAGTTTCGAAGGGTCGATTTCTCCCACGATGTCGGCGAATTTCGTGCCGGGGGCGAGTCGCTCGGCATAACGATCTTCGCGGCGCCACCAGCCGATGGGGACTTCCTCCTCCGAATGCGTGGCGAGGAACTTTCGACAGGCGCTGGTGATCGGTTTGTACGGATCGTCGTGCAGCGGGGCGGCCGGGATGTCGATGTACGGAATTTCCGGATCGAGGAACCGAGCCAAGAGGCGCATCAGCCGGCTCTTGGCTTGCCCCTTCTCGCCGAGAAACAACAGATCGTGGCCGGCCAACAGGGCGATGTTCACTTCCGGAATGACCGTGTCGTCGTAGCCGACGATGCCGGGGAACAACTCGTCGCCGCCGCTGAGCATGCGGAGGAAGTTGTCGTGCATCTCGCGCTTGACGGATCTGGAAACCCAGCCGCTGGCGCGGAGTTCACGGAGATTTTTGGGTCGGTTTTGTGGGGCAGGCATGAAGTCGGCAATCGGGAGGAAGAAGCGGGAGAGACCGTGTCGGGGCTTTCCTATGGTAGCGCTCCGGTGCCATTCGGGCAACTCGCCGGGTGGCAGCAAACGGGGAGAGATTCTATTGCAACGCGTGGCCCCTTCCTTCTCCCTCTCCCTTGACGGGAGAGGGCTGGGGTGAGGGTGAGGAGCGACGTTTACTGCTGCGACCCGCCGCGGTGCACCCCCTCACCCCCGGCCCCCTCTCCCGCAAGGGGCGAGGGGAGAAGGACCGCTGCGCGTCCGGCGTGAGGAGAATCGGCGATTCGCCGCCACCGTCTCGCGGCGGTTTAGCCGGTCGATTCTTTTTCGGCGGCGACATTTGCAGCGGCCTCGCTGCCATCAGTTTCCGCGGCAGCCGAACTCCGGGCCAGGGGCGCCGCCTCAGCGTGCGACTCCGTGCCGTTGGGCGACGCGGCTTTCGGCCCAGCCTCAACCGCCGTTGCGGGAAGCGACGGCTCCGCGCTCGGGACACTTGCCTGAGCGGACAGCCCGCTTGGCGAATCGCCCGTCGGTTCCTTCAACTCCGCTGCGCCCGCGCTTGGTTGTGCAAGGGAATCGACGGGGGCCACAGGCTCCTCTACTTTCTGCGCAAAGAATTGCTTCAGATCGCCGAACGTGCGCAGCGGTTCTTTGCCGGCTTTCATCGCCTCGCTGATCGGAATCACCGGCGGCTTCGGCTTTGGACGTGGCGCGGGCCGATTTTCTTGCGAGCCATGTTGTGGCGGACCGGAGGACCGATTGAATTTCTGCGACTGCGGCCGTTGATGCGGCCGTCCCCCTTTGCTCGGATGCCGGCCACACGTTCCGGGCGAAGTTTGGGCGTTTCCGGTTTTGGCGGCGTGGTCGGGGCATCGCCACCCGCGCCTTGGTTGCTTTCCGCAATGGAGCGCCGGCCGGAGGCGCGGCGGTTGCCGCGGGTTTCGCCGGCCGCGGAGGACGGTTGCCGCGCGGCGCCCACCGGGTTGTCCTTGGACCGCTGGCGCATTCGCCTGGGCGTGATTTAGCTCCCTGCGATTTCGGACCATGGTGCCGAGGTGGATGCGCTTGCTTCGCGCCTGGAGCGATCATCGTCAGCGAGACGCGCCGCCGGGTTTTATCGATTTCCATGACCCAGACTTTGACGATGTCGCCCACCGCGGCGACTTCATGCGGATCGCGCACGTAGCGATTGGCCAACTGGCTGACATGCACCAGGCCGCTGTCGCGCAGGCCGATATCGACGAACACGCCGAAGTCGACGACATTCAACACCGTGCCTTGCAATTCCATTCCGGCGGCGAGATCTTCGAGCTTCAGGATGCCGCGCTTGAAAATCGGCTGCGGCAAATCTTCCCGAGGATCGCGGCCTGGTCGGGTGAGCTGCGCCACCACGTCGGCCAGCAGCAGCGGACCAACTTGCAACTCCGCGGCCAGCGCGTTCATGTCGAGCGACGCCGCCCGTTTGGCCAACTCCGCCACCGCTTCGTTCCGCTTCAATTCCTCCGGCGAGCAGCCCAATCGCTCGAGCAGCGCGGCGGGCCACGTCATAGCTTTCCGGATGGATCCAGGTGCCATCCAGCGGATTTTCGCCATCGCTGATTTTGAGGAAACCGGCCGCCTGCACGAACGTCGCGTCGCCGAAGCCGGACACTTCCTTGAGTTGCTCACGGCTTTTGAACGGGCCTTGCGTGGTGCGATGGTCGTAGAGCCGCCGCGCCGTGAGTTGATTCAGTCCGGACACATAGCGCAACAGCGCCGGGCTGGCCGTGTTCAGATCGACGCCCACGTAGTTCACGCACGATTCGACCACCGCGTCCAACGAAGTGCGCAGGTGCTTCGCCCGGACATCGTGCTGATACAAACCGACGCCGATGTTGGCGGGGTCGATCTTTACCAGTTCGCTGAGCGGATCTTGCATCCGCCGGCCAATCGAAATGGCGCCCCGCAGCGTGGCGTCGTAGTTGGGGAATTCCTCGCGGCCGATCGGGCTGGTGGAATAGACGCTGGCGCCGGCTTCGTTGACGATCGTATAGGCAACCGAGCTTCTCCTTAAGCTCGTCGGCCACCATTTCGGCGACCACTTGCTCCGTCTCGCGACAAGCCATGCCGTTGCCCAAGGCCACGACCGACACCGCGTGCTGTTTGATCAATTCGACGAGCTTGGCGCGGGCTTCGGCCCGGCGTTCCGCCTTGCCGATTAGGTGAATGACGCTGTGATCCAACAGATTGGCGAACTCGTCAAGCACCGCCAACTTGCAGCCGCTCTTGAAACCCGGATCGACGGCCAGCACTCGGCGGCCGCGCACCGGCGGCTGCAGCAGCAGGTTCCGCAGATTCTTGGCGAACACCTCGACGGCGTGCGATTCGGCCTGGTCGGTCAGCTCGCGGCGGGTGTCACGTTCCAGGCTGGGCAGCACCAGCCGCACCAACGCGTCGCGCACGCAGCCGCG
>CAVRYO010000004.1:0-128349 GCA_963725485.1 Pirellulales bacterium
AAAACGCGCAGCTGTTCGAGGCCTTCTTGTTTATAGCCTTGCTCCTGATAGTCGTCCTCAAATCCTGCGGAAGTCCAATCGGTGTCGAACACTCGGCGCCATGTCTTCGAACGGCAGCTTTACGCCTCTGCGAAGCTGGTCAACAAAGCGTTTGATGGTGGTGTGCATGACGCTGCCAAAGCTGAGCACCGCCTTAGGGCCTTCCTGCAGACGCCACGAGCGGCTAAACAAGTATTGTTCGGGCAGGTGCGGTAGCCGCTGACGGCGGAAGGGCTCAAAGCGAGCGGTTCCGGAGCAGAGGATGGAATTCGAGAGCCCAGTCGGCAATGCGAGAGAAGATTTTCGGAGGTTCGGGGAGAGCGGAAAGAGAGCGGGTCGCCAGCGATAGGGGATTGTTTTTTTGTGATGGACGCAGTTTCGGGCAGTTTGGTTTCATCTGGTAGATATCGCGGCGCTTGATCGCGGGATCCATCAGGAGGTCCTCGATGAACACAGGAATCTTGCCCTTTTTTTCGGTGAGCGTGGTGAGCGTAAGGCGGTTTTCCGCGCGCGTCAGAGCGACGTAGAAGAGGCGGCGCTCTTCCTGAATGTGAAATTGCTCGGCGGGTTCGCCTTCTTTCATCAAAGCGGCGGGGAATTCGAACACGCGCGGGCGTTCCCCGGCTGGAAATTTCTTGTTGTTGATGCGGAGCAGGAAGACTTGCGGAAACTCGAGGCCTTTGGCGCCATGAACGGTCATTAGTTGGACGGCATCGCCAGGGACGTCGTCTTCCAGGCTGATCGTGCCGCCAGCTTGTCCGTAGTAGTCGAGATACTCGACAAATTCCGCGAGGCTTTGCGTTTCGCTTTTGGGCTCCCACTCTTTGGCGAATTCCGAAAGGCGCTTGACGTACTTGCGGTCTTGCGGGCTGGCGCGTTGCGCCACTTCCAGCCACTCCAGGAGATCAGCAAGGATTCCGCGAGCACTGCGGCGGTGCAGCGTTTTGCGCTGCTCGAAGACGAACTCGGTGAGCTTGCCCAATGCGGCGTGCGAGGCATCGAACGGCAGCTGGCCTTGCGGAACTTGCAGCATCTCGTAGGGATTTTTTTTCTTTTCTGGCGCGCTCGGCGAGGCGGACTAGATCGGCGGGCTCCAGCGACCACGCAGGGGCTGCGAGAACCCGGGCGCAGGCGATGTCGTCCGCAGGACTGTCGATCAGGCGCAAATAGGCGAGGACGTCTTTGACCAGCGGATGATCGAGAATCGAGAGCCTGCTGATCACGAAAGGGATTTTGTGGCGGCAGAGTTCTTCGACGAGTTCATGGCGGTGCGCATGCTGGCGGTAGAGAATGGCGAATCGCGCCATTTGCGGCCGGCGGCGCGCATCCGCAGAAGTTCGCTGACGATCCAGCGCGCTTCGTCATGTTCGTTTTCCAGTTCGACGATGCGGATTTTCTCGCTTTCTTCTTTGTTGGCGCTGAGCACTTTTTTGGGGAAGTCGGCGCTTACGGCATTTTGCGCGATGACTTGCGTGGCTACGCGGAGAATATTCGGCGTGGAACGGTAGTTTTCGACCAGCGAAACACGGAATTTTGTGGAGTCCTGGCCTTCGCGCCAGCCGGCAAAGCGCTCGAGAAAGAGTTTGAAGCTGCCGAAAGAGCTCCGCGGAAGCGGTAGATAGCTTGGTCGTTGTCGCCCACGGCGATGATGTTCTTTTTATCGCCGGCCAGCAGTTCGAGGAGACGAAGCTGCGCGATGTTGGTGTCTTGAAATTCATCGACGAGGATGTAGCGATATTTTTCCTGGAGCGCGCGGCGGAGCTTAGCGTCGGTTTCGAGAAGCTCGACAGCTCCGGTGATGAGCGAGCCAAAGGAAACGCGCTTCTTTTCACGCATCAATTCGTCGCTGGCGCGTATGCGCGGGCGATTTCTCGTTGCAGGGCGACTTCCTCGGCGCGCTCCTTGAAAGTGTCCTCCTCGAAGCCGCCTCGGTCAGTTTCTAGCTGTGCCGCGAGTCCTTCCGCGTACCGCAGATAGTCGTCGCAGGAGACAAGTTCGTCCTGGCACCGCGAGAAAAAATCTACGAAATCGTTTAGAAACTGGCCGGGGTCGGCAAGCCGCCGATACTTTCCAGTTTGAGCCGCTCCAAATTGCGGCGAAGAAGAATCCAGTGGTCGACTTTGTCGAGCATCAAACGTTCGGGAGCAGCTTCTTTCAGCAGGCTCTCGCAGAAAGCGTGAAAGGTCGCGAGCGTGACTTTTTTCCCGCGTCGCCAGTGCGCGAACGACGCGCGCCTTCATCTCCCCGGCTGCCTTGTTGGTGAAGGTGAGGCCGAGAATATTTTCGCCAGAAAGAGAGTCGTCGGATCGGAGCAGATGGCGGATGCGCTCAGTGATAACGCGAGTCTTCCCAGTCCCTGCGCCCGCAATCACCAGCAGCGGCCCTTCGCCATGCGTGATGGCGCGCCGCTGCGCCTCGTTCAGTTGAACACCGACTTGAGCGGGCGGCTCAAGATCGAAAAGTGTAGCCATCACTTAAGAAGGTTAACGGAAATCAGGGGCGGCGGAGGGAATTTCGCAGGGCGGCCAGGTCACCATCGCAAAGGCTCGCCATGCTGACGGGCCTTGCAGCGGCGACAATACCAGTGTCGCGACGACCTCGCCGCAGGTCAAGGTTCGCCAGCGCATTAATAACGAATGGATTGCACAACGAAAGAACGCCAATGGGGTGGGCCTGCCCCGTGCGGACGGCGGGCGAATGAAAAACCGATTACCCGATTTGCATTGGTGGGCAGTGCCCACCCTACGCTAGCTGAATTCGCCGCGGATGTAGTCTTGCGTGTACTTTTCTTGGGGGTCGCTCGAAGATCTGCCGCGACGTCGCCGAATTCGACCAGGTAGCCGGTGCGGCCGCCCTGCGTCGTGTCGACGTACAGAAAACCGGTCTTGTCGGCCACGCGCTGGGCCTGCTGCAAGTTGTGCGTGACGATGGCGATCGTGAACCGCTTCTTCAGCTCCTGCATCAGCTCTTCGATCTTGCGGGTGGCGATCGGGTCGAGGGCCGAGCAGGGCTCGTCCATCAAGCAGCACGGCCGGCTCGGTGGCGATGGCCCGGGCGATGCACAGCCGCTGCTGCTGGCCGCCGGACAGGGCCAGGCGCTCTTGTGCAGCTTGTCCTTCACTTCGTCCCACAGGGCCGCGCCGCGCAGGGCCTGCTCGACCTTTTCGTCCTTGTTTCCCTTGAAGCCGTTCAGCCGCAGGCCGAAGGTCACGTTGCGATAGATGCTCATCGCGAACGGGTTCGGCTGCTGGAACACCATGCCGATGTGCCGGCGAACGGCCACGGGGTCGATCCGCGGGTGGTAGATATCGTTGCCGCGAAAGTGCACGTGGCCCTTGAAGCGGAAGCCGCGGACCAGGTCGTTCATGCGGTTCAAGCAGCGCAGCACCGTGCTCTTGCCGCAGCCCGAGGGGCCGATGAAGGCGGTGATGGTGTTTTTTTGAATTGGAATCTGCGTGTCGCGAACGGCCTTGAAGCTGCCGTAATACAGCTCATGGATGTCGCAGTCGATGACGACATCGCCGTTGACGGGCTTCGTGATTCGTCTCGACCGGAGCGAGTTGAGTTGCGTGGACCATGTTTTGAATCTCCTAATCTAGAGTGCTGCCGCGGCGCGACAAGCTTTGGCCGATGAGATTGGTGGTGAGCACCAGCAACACCAGGACCAAGGCCGCCGCCCAGGCCATTTCCTTCTGATTTGCGAACGGCATGCTGGAAAAGTTGTAAATCAATACCGCCAGCGAGGCGGTCGGCTGATTGAGGCTGAGATGGCCGTGGCTCATCAGCCAATAGTTGCTGAACAAGGCCGTGAAAATCAGAGGGGCGGTTTCTCCCGCGGCTCGGGCCACGGCGAGCATGACTCCGGTCAGAACTCCGGGCATGGCGGTCGGCAGGACCACTTTGCATATGGTCTGCGTGGGTGTGGCGCCCATGCCGATGGCAGCTTCGCGCAAGCGGGGCGGCACCATCCGGATCGCGTCTTCCGCGGTGAGCATAACGGTGGGCAGCATCAGCACCGACAAGGCGACGCCGCCGGCCCAGGCCGTGAAGCCTCCGGTCACCAACACCACCGCTCCATAGGCGAATACGCCGGCCAGAATCGAGGGAAAGCCGCTCAGCACCTTGGCGCCGAACCGCACCACGCTGGCCAGCTTCGTCTCGGGTCCGATTTCCGCCAGAAACACGGCCGCCAAAATGCCAAAGGGCACGCTGATCAGCGCCGCAATGGCGACCATCACCAAGGTGCCGACAATCGCGTTGCCGAAGCCGCCCCCTTGCTCGAACGCCGCTGGCGGCAGCTTCGTGAACAACTCGAGGCTGAGCTTGTGCCCCCCCTTCACCACCAACATGTAGACGACCGAGAACAATGGCACCAGCGCCGACAGTGTCAGGACGGTCGTGATCGTGTTCATCAGCACGCTGAACAGCGTGCGCGGCCTGCGCAGCGATGTTTCCAGATCGGTGAGTTCCAGCTTGCGCCCGCCTTGCGCGGCGTCGATGGCTTGATGGCGAACGACTTCTTGTTCCATCATCGGGCTGCCTTCAGTTCACGATTCGCGCGTTGCAGAATCAAAGCGCCGATAATATTGACGGCCAACGTGATGGCCATCAGCACCAGCGCCGCATACATCAGCACGCCGACCTGGGCTGGCCCCGCCTCGGGAAAATTGTTGGCCAAGAGCGCCGCCAAAGTATTGGCCGGAGAGAACAGCGACAAGCTAATCACATTGGCATTGCCGACCAGCATGGCCAGGGCCATCGTCTCGCCCAGCGCTCGGCCGAAAGCGAGGAGGACCGCCCCAATAATTCCCGTTTGCGCCGTGGGAACCGTCACGGCCAGGATCGCTTCCCAGCGCGTGGCCCCCAAACCATAGGCAGCGTCGCGCAACTTGGGGGGCACCGCGACCAGCGCATCGCGGCTGATGGCCGAGATCGTCGGCAGGATCATGATCGCCAGCACGATCGCGGCCGGCATCATGCCCGGGCCGCTGAGCGCCGTGCCGAAGAACGGGATTCCGCCGAGATGCTCGTGCAAGGAATTGCAGAACGGGCGGATCAGCGGAATGACGACAAAGATTCCCCACAGTCCGTAGACCACGCTCGGGATCGCCGCCAGCAGTTCGACCAGGTTCTTGAGCAGTCCTTCCAGCTTGTCCGGCAGAGCGCCCCAGAACCGATGCGAATGCAAGCCGAAGTAGTGAAGCACTCGAAACAGAAAGGTCGAAAGAAAACGCTCGCTGAGAAAAACGGCCACCGCCACGCCCAGCAACGTGGCGAAAATCACCGCCAGCACCGAGTCTGTACAGCGTGCCCCAGATCTGCGGCAGAATGCCGTATTGGTGCGTGTTGGCGTCCCAGACGGTGCCCGTGATGAAGCCCAGCCCGTACTGCCGCATGGCCGGCACGGCGGTGCCGCCAATCTTATAAACAATGTACACGACCAGCGCGACCGAGGCCCAGGCCGCCACGTGGGTCAGCGTACGAAAACTCCGATCCGACACATTTTCCAACGAGGTCGGCGGCCGCGAGATTCCAACGCGTTCATGCAATAGCGTTGCCAACGATCACACTCCTGCACTGCGGCGGATTGTTGCGGCGCGAACGGCGCTGCCCTGCGCCGCGCGGCCAGATTTCCAGCCGATGCTTGGGTCAGTTCGACGATTTCTCGTTTGCCGCCACTTGGGTTGCCTTGGAGCCACTCGAAGCGGCCTTCGGCTTCGCAATTTCGCCGCCGCCCGCGTTGATATTCTTCAAGGCCGACTTGTCCAATTCGACGACATTCGCCGGCAACGGAACGTAACCGAGCTCTTCGCTACTCTTCTGACCGTCGGTCAGACAGTATGTCAGCACATCTTTAAGGGCTTTCGCTTTGTCGGCGTCGGCGTATTTCTTGTAGCACATGATCCAGGTGTAGGTGACGATCGGGTACGAGCCCTCACCCGCGGGGTCCGGCAGCCAGGCGATTAGATCTTCGGGCATCTTCACCCCTGACAGCGACGCTTGGGCGGAGGCGATTGTCGGCTCGATATATTTCCCGGCCTTGTTCTCAAGTTTCGCCGTGACCAGATTAGCGCCCTGAGCGTAACCGTATTCGACATACCCGATCGCCCCCGGCGTCGTGCTGATCGCGGCAGACACGCCTTCGTTTCCTTTCGACTTCGTGCCGACAGGCCAGTTTGGCATTTTGTTCGTGCCGGGACTCTTGGCGAAGTCGGCGCTGATCGCGCTGAGGTGCTTCGTGAACACGAACGTCGTGCCGCTGCTGTCGGCCCGCACAACCACGTTCACATTGGTGTCGGGCAACTTCACGCCGGGATTGGCGACGGCGATGGCCGGGTCGTCCCATTTCGTGATCTTCCCCAGAAAGATTCCGGAATAGGCTTCGCGCGAAAGCTTCAGGTCTTTTACGTCGGGCAGATTGTAGGCCAGCACGATGCTGCCGGCGGTCATCGGCAACAGTTGCACGCCAACGTCGACCTTGGCGATTTCCTCTGGCGTCATCGCCGCGTCGCTCGCGCCGAAGTCGACCGTCTTGTCGATCACAGCTTTTACGCCGCTGCCGCTGCCCACCGATTGGTAGTCGATTTCGATGTTGGGATGCGCCGCGTTGTAGGCTTTGAACCATTTGCTGTAGAGCGGCGCGGGAAAACTTGCGCCAGCTCCTTGAAGCTTGATTTCGGTGCCGTCCGATGCGCCTCCCGATGAGGAGGACGAGCAGGAAGTGCAAATGCCGAGAAGCATCACCACGGAGAATAAGCGGGCCGCCAATGAGACGCTTTTCATAGAGACTCCTCGTGAGTGCGAAATATCTCCGAGAATCAGGTTTAACCGAGGCTGACGAGAAGAGCGAGTGCTGGCAAGCGGATTCACGAACATCTAACAATGAGGCCATGAACGGCAAACAATCGGGCCTGTTTTCAGCCGATTTGTCGCCCCATGCGGAGTTGGCGAGCGCCTCCTTGACCGGGGGCGTTCAAGCCGCCGATCGAGCGCCCGCCTTGCCGCAAAGCGACAGATTGCGGGCCTCGGAGCGGCCAGATGGAAACTTGCACAGTTTCGCGCGGCAAATGGCCGATTTTTCTTGGGTGGATTCCACCTTTCGCGAAGCACGCGCAGTTTGCGCAATCGGCATGCTGCCCATAGGCCACGAATGTTCCGCGATATCTCGTCAGACGATCGCCTGCGGCATACCGGAATCCAGCTATTCGCTGCCGCGATCGTAGCGGCATGCTTCGCGGCAACAGGCCGAATTCTTGCCCAGCCGCCACCCGTGCTCGTGGCCGCAGCCACGGGCGACGGTCCGGCTGCGCCCAACGGTTCCGCGACCCCACCGGCCGATAACCCTTCCCAGAATTCATCTGCCTCGGCCGACAAAACGCCCAGCGACAAAACTGACGCCAAGGACGAGAAAAAGGACGAGTCCAAAGAAGAATACTTCAACATCTTTGGCCAAGGCACAGTTATCTCGCAATGGCACGGCCCCTTCACCTCGCCCTATTCCGGTCCGCACAGTTTTCAGTCCATCAATGAGCCGAAGACGTCCGAAACCGCGACACTCGACCTCGGTGCGCGGCCGTTTCAAAACATCGAGGTCTATTTCGATCCTGAAATTGCCGGCGGCGAAGGCGACAGTAGCGTGTTCGGCATCGCCGCTTTTCCCAACGGCGACATCACGCGCGTCGGCAAAGTTCAACCGACACCCTACGTCGCGCGGCTGTATGTAAGCCAAACGATCAACTTCGGCGGCGAGACGGAACAAATCAAATCGGGACCGAACCAGCTAGCGGGCGAAAAAGACATCGACCGGCTGACGATTTCCGTCGGCAAGATGGCCGCCACCGATTGGATCGACACCAATGCATATAGCCATGACCCGCGCTCGCAGTTCATGAATTGGGCGCTGATGTACAACGCAGCCTGGGATTACCCAGCCGACGTGCGCGGCTATACCGACGGCAGCGTGCTCGACTTCAATCAAGAAAATTGGGCGCTGCGATACGGCATCTTCGCCGAACCCACGGTCGCCAACGGCGCCGATCTCGATCTCGATTTCGGCCGAGCGCGCGGCCAGGTGTGGGAATACGAGCAGCGCTACAAGCTATGGACCGATCAACCCGGGAAGCTGCGGTTCATGGTCTATTGGAATCGGGCCGACATGGGCAACTACCGCGAGGCGACCGACGACCCGGCTTTCAATCTGGACATCACCGAAACCCGACGGTTGTCGAACAAATACGGATTCGGCCTGAATCTGGAGCAGGCATTCACCACCGATCTGGGCGGATTCTTTCGCTGGGGCTGGGACGACGGCCACACCGAGACGTGGGCCTTCACCGAATGCGACCGAACCGTCTCGTTCGGACTTACTTTGAAAGGAACCTGGTGGTGCCGCGCGGACGACGCGATCGGCTGCGGTCTGGCAATCGACGGCCTGTCATCGGCCCACGCCGCCTATCTGGCCGCCGGGGGTCTCGGCTTCGAATTGGGCGATGGCAAGCTCGATTACGCATCGGAAATCGCCTTGGAAACCTACTACGATTACAAGTTCAAGGACAAACAAATCTGGCTCACGCCCGATCTGCAATTCATCGCCGATCCTGGATACAACCAGGATCGCGGTCCGGTCGTGATCGGCGCGGTCCGCGTGCATGTTGAATTCTGATTTTCGCGAGCGGATCTTCGCACGCTATCGCCGGTCGTCTCGCGACGGACCTCCTCGGCAAGCTCTTCGTCGCCTGCTACACTGGAGATCGAGACTCATCGCCCGACATCGACACTTTGAGGTGCGCATGCCGTTTCCCGAGGATGTGAAGGCCGCTGCGCTGAAGCGCTCGGCAGGCAGATGCGAATGCAATCGCCGCGAGCACGATAGCCATCGCTCCGAGCGCTGCCGAGCCGTTGTGACCAGCGACAATGCCGAATATCGGCACCGGACGGCCGAAGCGTCGGGCGGCAACAACACGCTGTTCAATTGCGAAGTGCTTTGCCTGGAGTGTTTCGAACAAACGCTGTTGCTGGTCCGCCCGCCAAGTCCGTTGGACCGCTCGCCTTGAGTTGCCCTTGCGGCCACGAGGCGGTATTGAACTGATAGAAGCCGCGTAGCGCTTCGTATAGTTCCGCGTGCTGCTGCTTCAGCGCCACGCCCCGTTCGAAAAACACTTCCGTGGCGACCGCGAAAAACTCGGCCCGGTTCGTGGCGCCGTATTCGCGCAACAGCGACGGCGTGCCCTCCTTCACCGCCTTCACCAAGCGCGCGTATTCGCCGCCGACTACGGCGTCCCAGGTGGCATATTGCTGCCGGCTCTCCAGCGGCGGGGTGCCGTCGGTGTCGCCATCCAGCCCGTCGAGATGATGGGCGAATTCGTGAAACACGACGTTGTACCCGTCGTGCGGATCGGCGAGCCCCGCCAGCACGTCGCGCCAGGAGAGGACGATCGGGCTGCGGGGCCACGCTTCGCCACTGAGCACCCGGCCTTCGTACACGATGCCGCCGCGATTCTCGGCTCTTCCCGGATGCTCGTAAGCCGTGGGATAAACCAGGATCGATTTCACCCGGTCGTAGTGATACGTCGGTTGGATATTCAGGGTGAGCAAACAAGCCTGGGCCGCAATAATCACCCGGACTTCGTCGGTAATTTGCTGGCCGCCGCAGCCGACCCATTCCTTTTCAGCAATGAAAATCCGCAGGTCGTCGCACAGTTGCGCCTGCTGCTGGGGGGACAAATAGGCGTAATACGCGACGCGTTGCTTGAGAATGCCGAGCCATTCGAACGAAATCGCTTCCGACAGCAACCGGCGGCGGCGCGATTTTTTGAACCAAGGAAACATGACAAACCAGCGAGTCGATTATGTAGGGTGGGCACCGCCCACCGTTTGACGAGCGGTTCCCGCACCTCTCGCATGCCTTGGCGGCCGCATGGTGGACAGTGCCCACCCTACGGAGAGTCAACTGGGTGCGACTCCGGCAATTCGCGCGGCCCCGCAATAGATATTAAATCGGCCGTTGCGCAGGAAGCCAATGAGCGTCATTCGGTTCCGCTGGGCCAATTCAACCGCCAGGCTCGACGGAGCGCCAACCGCCGCCAGAATCGGAATGCCGGCCGCCAACGCTTTTTGCACCAGTTCGAAGCTGGCCCGGCCGCTGACAAGCAAAATCCGCTCCGCCAGCGGTAGCCGACCGGCCAGCAACTCGCTGCCGATTACTTTGTCGACCGCATTGTGCCGGCCGACATCTTCGCGCACCGCCACAAGTTGCCCAGGCGGATCGAATAACGCCGCTGCGTGCAGCCCGCCAGTTTGCTCAAACACGTTTTGCGCCCTGCGCAGCGTCGCTGGCAAGCGATACAGCACATCGCACGCAATCTGCGGGCCAGCACCGACGAGCGGTTCGAGTCCTGTCGCTTCGATTGCGGCCAGCGAAGTCTTCCCACAAACACCGCAACTCGACGTGGTATAAAAATGCCGCTCCAGCCGCTCCAGATCGACATCGATCCCGGGGCGCAATTCGACACGCACCACGTTGCGCAATTGCAACTCCTGCTCGGGCTGCCCCAAGTGCCGCACGCTGGCAATCTGCTCCCGGCCACGGACAATTCCCTCACTGAGCAGGAATCCACAGGCCAGGTCGAAATCGTGGCCCGGCGTGCGCATCGTGATCGAGATGCTCTTTTGGACCGGAGAGAAGCCGTCGTGATAGATCAGCCGGATCTCCAGCGGCTCTTCAACCGCCAGCACGTCTTCTGCCCGATGCGTCCCGGATTCGCTGACCCTCTCGACCGGCACGCGCATCATCCCCTGCTGCGGTGATTTGGCTTCGATCGCAATTAAGGGTTTAGGCTCGGTCAGATCCATGCGTTGTCGTTCCGATCAAGCGTGGCTCGGGGCCGGCTGGCGAGGCAACTTCGAAGTGGATTGTGGTTCGCGGAGAACGACTTGCTCCGCCCCAGCGGGAACAACTTCCGCCGGCGCGAGCGTGATCACGATCGACTTGCTGGCCGGTTGGTTGCTTCCCTCGGCCACGTGCCTTAGCGGCACCAGCGGATTCGACTCCGGAAAGTACGTCGCCGCACAATGCCGCGGAATGTCGTACGGCACGACCATGAACTGCCGCGCGTGCCTCAGTTGGCCTTCGAAATGGCTCGTCAGATCGACCCACTGCCCTTTTCGAAACCCAAGCTCGCGCACGTCGTCTGGATGCATGAAGATCACCCGGCGGCCGCCGTAAACGCCCCGATAGCGATCGTTTTCTCCGTAAATTGTGGTGTTGAATTGGTCGTGGCTGCGGATGCTCATCATCATCAGCTCGCCCGGCTGCAGGTTGGCACGCGGAATCGGATGGACGTGGAACTTGGCTTTCCCCACGTCGGTCGGAAATTCCTGCTTATCGCGCGGCGGATTGGGCAGGTAGAAACCGCCCTTTTGTCGAACGCGCTGATTGTAGTCCTGGAAGCCAGGCACGACGTGCTCGATATGCTCGCGGATCCGGTCGTAATTGCCGCATAAGCCAAGCCAATCGACCGTGCTCCGGTCGCGGAGCGTGGCCGCGGCAATGTTGCAGATGATGGCCGTTTCGCTCATTAAGTCAGCGCTCGCCGGCTTCAACACGCCTCGGCTGCTCTGGACAACGCCCATCGAATTCTCGCAACTCACAAACTGCTCGCCGCCGGTTTGCGCATCTTTTTCCGTCCGGCCAAGGCAAGGCAAAATCAAGGCCTGCTCGCCGGTGATGAGATGGTTGCGGTTGAGTTTTGTGCTGACGAACACGGATAATTTCACTCGGCGAAACGCTTCGGCCAGATACTCCGTGTCGGGCCCCGCACTCAGCAAATTTCCCCCCAAGCCCATGAAGATCTTCACTTTGCCCTCATGCATGGCCTGCAGGCCGCGCACGGCGTCGTATCCATGTTTCGCCGGCGGCGCAAAGTTGAATTCTTTGCCTAGCGCGTTCATGAATTTGTCGCTCATCTTCTCCCAGATGCCGACCGTCCGATCGCCTTGCACGTTGCTATGGCCGCGCACCGGACAGACGCCCGCGCCTTGGCGGCCGATCTGAGCCCGCAGCAAATGGAAATTCGCGATCGTCTGCACATTCGCCACGCCGTTCTTGTGCTGCGTGATGCCCATCGCCCAGCAGCTGATCATCCGCTGGCTATTGGCGGCGATCTCGGCGGCCTGTCGGATCAAATCGCGCGACACGCCCGATTCTTCCAGAATCGTGTCCCAACTGGCGGCTTTGATGTCGGCGAGAAATTCCTCATAACCGAACGTCTTGTCGCGCAATGAAAGCATGCTCGAACACTTTACCTCCCGACTGTTCGTCGAGAGCGACCATCTCCTTCATGATGCCTTTGAGCACGGCCACGTCGCCGTTGATTCGCACGGGCAGGAACAGACAGGCAATGGCCGTTCCCGTACTAAGCATGTCGATCGGCGACTGCGGATTCTTGAACCGCAGCATGCCAGTCTCCGGCAGTGGATTGATGCTCACGATCTTGCAGCCGTTCTTGGTCGCTTTTTCCAACTCGGTGAGCATCCGTGGATGGTTCGTGCCGGGATTCTGGCCGATGATGAAAATGCTGTCGGCATGCTCGAAGTCTTCGAGCTTGACGGTCCCCTTGCCAATTCCGATGGCTTTCGTCAAACCCAATCCGCTCGACTCGTGGCACATGTTCGAGCAGTCGGGCAAGTTGTTGGTGCCCAACTGCCGGGCAAAGAGCTGATAGCAGAACGCCGCCTCATTGCTCGCGCGGCCCGAGGTATAGAACAGCGCCTCGTCGGGGCCGCCGAGCGAGTTCAGCTCCTCGGACAGCATCTCGAAAGCATCATCCCAAGCGATGGGCTCGTAATGCTGGCGATCGCGGCGCAGCACCATCGGCTGCGCGATCCGGCCCTGATCGCCCAACCATTGCTCGGGGTGCGAGGCCAACTCGGCGATGGAATATTTGGCGAAGAAGTCGGGGCCGACGCGCTTGTCGGTGGTTTCCCAAGCGACCGCCTTAGCGCCGTTCTCACAGAATTCGGCGGGGTGCCGGCGACCGTCTGGATCGGGCCAGGCGCAGCTCGGGCAATCGAAGCCCCCCTTTTTGTTCAGCACCACCAGGCTGCGGAGGCTGCGCGCTGGGCTGCCAGCAGCGAATTTCATCGTTTCGACAATCGCATGCAAACCGGCCGCCGTCATCGAGCGTTTCCCCTCGCGAGGCAGCAAGTCGCCCAACGGATATTGAGCATCCTCGGTGCGCTGCGACACTTCGGGCGTCGTCATTGGCTGTTCTTCGGAGACAGGCTTGGGAATCTTCGTGTCCTCCTGATTCGGGGCGCTGTTTTCATCCCGATGGTTCTGATTCATCGTTTTCCGATCGATTTCCGCCATGACAGCACCTCCGGAGAGCGGCGACGAACGTCATGCCTGCATTATATACCCGCTAACTTGCAGCGACATCTATCCTCCCGTCCGGCCGTTCTGAAACCCGTGCGCCGAGGCCAGGACGAATGGTTCTTTCTCTCTTAAAGCCTATCCGAGAACCGGCGGGGACTGTCCCGATTTTGTGAGTGCCGCCGAACAAAATGGGACTGTCCCCTTTGCCCAGTCGGTTCTCGGATAGGCTCTTAATCTCTGATTGACTTAACTGGACTTATTCTGGAAGATGCCGGCCCAAATTCGGGCAAATTCAGCCTGCAAATTAAGCTATCCTTCACGAAGCGACACGATCTTGGGTCCGATAGCCGCGGGCCCCCTTCCCAGGAGTCGACGAACATGGCGAACGGCACGGAACTCGATGAAGAACTCGCTTCCGGACTCAAAGCGGCCAAATCGAAGCGCTGCTATTTCGCGCTGGTGATGAAAGGGGGCGCCGACGGGGCCCTGCTGGTCACAAAGACCGCGGTGCCGCCGAACGACATCGCCGCGGCCAAGAAGAAAAGTGGCGGCTCGGCCGTCCTCAAGGGCTTTTGCTTTTACGAGGACGGCAGCTACATCTTCGAGATCTCGAAAGTCCCGCCGGCGCCGATGGCCCGGGTGATCAAGACAATCGCCAAGCGCGACGCAGGCATGACGATCAACGTCGAGTGCCGCATGAGCTCGGATCCCGAATTGGCTTCCGCCGAGGCCTATGGCGCGGCAACGGCAAAGCCCGATGCCGCGAACCCAACCGGCGCGGCCAAGCCGAGCTTTTCGGCCGCTGATTTCAACCGCTCCCGCGCAAGCTGGGATGCCGCCAAGAAAAAGATCCACGGCGACATGGAGAAGCTCAATTCCTCAATTCGCGTCGAGCTGCCCGACGATCCGGAGTTGGGCGTCGTATTGGTCGAATACATCGACGAAATGTTGACGGCGCTGGACAAAAATCTCGAATCGGCGCTCGACGGCGTCGTCAAAGCCGGCACTGATCCGGCGCGAAAAGCGGCGAAGGACAGTGCGCTGGCCGTCATCGATCGCTATCAAAAAACGGTCGCGATCAATCCGGGCGTCAAGCAAGTCGAGAAGAATCCGCTCCTGCCGCTCAACATCATGACCCCTCTGAACGCGACGCTGGAAGTGATCAAGCGCTATTTGAACGCCGCTTGATTACTGTTCAGATCATTCCGCCTTCCCCAGAGTGAGAAGCCATTATGGCCACCGATACATCCGGTTCGTCGCAAGTACAGCAATGGGCTGTAACGACCAGACAGGTCATTGGACGCCCGCGCCGAGGACCGCAGACACGCACCGAGCAAACGGCATTGCCGGACAAGCAGTCGTTGGCGATCGCCTCGCGGCTGACGAAGTTGAAAGGCGAGATCGACAAGCTGAAAGAGCTGGCGCCCGACAAGGCCGCGGTGACCGAGACTAAGTACGAGTTGCTCAAGCGGTCGCTGCTGGCCGGCAATGCGGTATCCGTCGAAACACCGCTGGCTCAATTGGAGAGCGTCGTTGCGCAGTTGTTGGTCCTCTCGCGGCCCAAGCCGAAGCCGCCCACCTCGCCGCCGCCCCGTCGGCCGCCGCCGCTACCGCCCCAGCCGTCGAAAACGTTCGCCACGCCCGAGACGGCGACTCCGCTGCCGCAGGATGGTTTCGACGAGCCGCCTCCACCGCCGGACGAGGACGACGACGAGGTCCCACCGCCACCACCGCCAGAGGAGCCTGAGGCTCCGGTGAAGCCGGTAAACCCGGTCTATCTCAAGAAGTTGATTGACACGGTAGATAGGAAGTTGTCCACGCAATTCGTGCGCGAAGGGGGCGATCCCGCGACGGCGTTGAAAGTCCGCCTGGAAGCCATCAAGAACGATTGCAAAGAAGTGCCCAAGCAGGCCGATTGCCTGGCGAAGATCAAAGTCTTGGGACCCGAGGTCGACACGCTCGCCACGCGGCTCGACGCTGCCGCGGTCGCCGCCGCCAAGCTCAAGGTCGGCACCCTGGCCGCTGCCCCAGTGGACAAGACCCGTGCCGACGCCCTCAAGCGTCAGGCTGAGCTAACGGCCACCGTCAAGAAAGGCGAGCTCAAAAACCTGCTCAAAGCCGGCAGCGAAAACCAGGATCAAGGCATCCATCGCGACACGCTGCTCGGGCTGTCGCAAAGCAAGGACGAACAATACATCAAGAAAGTGAAGGAGCCTTGCGACGCGGCTTTGACCGCCGTGGCCGCGGCCTTGGAAAACAAATCGACCGTGGTTACGCCTGTCCTGACCAAGCGGCTGCAATTGCTCTTGGTGCAATTGGAAGCGCAAAAGGTCCACTACGCCGACAAGACGGGCATCACCGATCCGGCGATGATCAAGCAGCGCGACGCCAAGGTCGCGGCCATCGAAAAGCGCAAGCTGGCGATGAAAGCCTGCATCGACAAAGTAGCCGAGATCGTGAAGGTCAAGTCCGACACGGAAAATGCGGCCCGCGCCGCCCGCAAGCTCGAGCTCGAGGCCGACGGCACGATGTCCGCCGTGACGACGCTCACGAAAAACCTCTCGGCGCAACAGGCGACCAATCCCGAGGAAGCCAAAGCGAATGCCAAGAATTTGCTGAAGCTGCTGAGCAACGCCGACCCAGTCACGCGGCAAACCCTGCTCTCCGAAATCGGCAACAAGCCGGATCAATTGGCGATCATCATCCGCTCGACCGAAGGTGGTGTGGCGGACGGCTTGCTCGACGACATCGTGAAAGTGTCGGGCTCGAAATGCCCGCGGGCATCGCCGACGTGCTGATCAAGAAGGAATTCGAGTCCGCGACGAACGACGCCAACGGCAAAGCCTCGGCGCTACGGTCGGCCACGGCGGCGCCGTCGCTGGCCTCGCGGTTTCTCAAAGCGGATGCCGACACGCAGAAGTTTCTCGAGAAAGCGGCCAATCCCGGCCTGCAACGGATCGTCGATTTGAAGGAAGATGTCGAGACCGATCCGAAGAAACTGATTCCGAATTTCAATCCCGACGATCCCGCCAGCCAGCGAAAGCTAGCCGGGATGCAAAAAGCCAGGGCGAAGAAGGCCGAAAAGCACAAAGAACTCGCCCGCCAAACGCTCGATGAAGTGGCTGGGATGGCGGTGCCCGACGACGTCGCCAAGACATGCGCCACAATCTACGACGAAGCGATGGCGAAATTCGGCGACGAAACGCACGCCCTGGCGCTAGTCGGCGGCCAGATGATGCTCCGACTGATCGCCCCGGCCATCGCCGACGCCCGGACCGATCCCACCATGACCCCCGAGCAGCAGCGGGCCATCAATATGCAAAGCAAGCTGCTGCAAAACATGTCCAACGGGCAACCGCCGGGACGCAAGGAACCGGACATGGACATTTTCGACGACCTGTTCGTCGCCTCCTCGGGTGGTCCGTCGCCCGAAGTGGTGAAAATGCAGGAATTCTTCAAGCGCTCGGTAAAGGAAGGCAAGCGCGGGAAGATCACGCTCCGCGGCCTGTTGCCAAATGCCACGGCCCGGGCCGCTTTCCAAGAGTTCATGGTCAAGGACAGCGACGCCAACACCGTGCCTTTCTGGGAGCTGACCAAGGACGGCATGCCGGGCGATCCGCAAGCCGTGTTCAATAAGTACATTGCCGAGACTGGCGAAAGTCAGATGAACTTGCCCGGACCGATCATGGCTGGCTTCACGGCCGCCAAGACCGCCGGCGATTGGACGCAAGCGCCTTGGGCCGAGGCGCTCGAAACCGTGGTCGCCGCCACCGAGAACGACAACTTCCCGCGCGTGAAGAAAGACGGCCCGCTCTGGACCAGAATCTGCGCCGCATTCAACTGCTAAAGACAACGCGCAAGCTCCCCTCGCCTCTTGCGGGAGCCAGCGATTTGCTCCCCTCGCCCCTTGCGGGAGAGGGGTCGGGGGTGAGGGGTTGCAGCGCCGGTCGTTGTTCCATCACCCTCCCCCCAGCCCTCTCCCGCCGAGGGAGAGGGAGAAAAGCTCTCCGGCCACTCGGGGTTCTATTTCGCATCCGGCTTGGCCGGCTTCGATTCTTCGGGCGCCGGCTCGCCCTGTTTCACGAATTTGCAGGTCCAGGTTGCCTGGTCGGGGGTCTGGTCGTAGCCCTTCAGATCGCGATTGACGATCTGCATGCCGAGATCCTTGGCGTCGTCGGGCATGGCTAGAAACGTCAAGTTTTCGAGCACGTATTTCCCCATCCGCAGCTTCGGGACGATCACTTGCCGGCATTGGACCGTGCGCTTGCCGTTGCCGCCGAACGTGAGCGTCACCACCGGGGCAGCCGGATCGATCGTGATTCCCGCCTTCGTGAGCACCTCGGTCGGAGCCCAACTGGCCGATTGCGCGTTCACCGATTCGATGCGGACGATGACCGGAGTAGTTTCGTTCAGCAGCGCGCCGACGTAGTCGTAAGAGCCTTCGCGATAGAATGGCACCTCGCCCGTGAGCGCCTTCGATTCCGCGGCGGCGATCGCCTTGCCGTCCTGCGCATACTCGGCCGAACCGAGACGGTATTTTTTCCCAAGTACCTTGAGCGCGGCCATGATCTCCGGGTCTTTCGCCAGTTCCTGGTACTTGCTGTCGAGGTCGCCGAAGTCTTTGTCCGCCGCAAGGTACGCCAGAATCAGATTGTTGCAAGCCGCCATCCAATCGGTGATGGCCGTTTTCAGGATCGGGGGCATCTCGCCGACGAATTTGCCTTGCAGCTTCGGCCGCAATTCATTGATCGTGGTGACCTGGGCATTGATGTCGGCTTGCAATGCCTGCTGCATTTCTTGCGGGCTGCGGAATCGAGCCGCGATGTTGCGGGGAATCGTGTCGGGCTTGTCGGCGTAGATCTTGATTTCCTGATAATGGGCCTCGGCCTTGGCAAGCGCGTCGCGATCCTTGGCCACTTCGACGATTAGGTCCTTCACCTTTTTCGCCGCCGTGCGGTGGGCCAACTCGGCCTTCCGCAGCGGCGCGAGCTTTTCCGCCACCTTCGCGTCGTCCGGCAAGACCCAGGGAATCGACGTCGGCGTGGGCTTTTGTTTCGTCAGGCCCTTGTCCGCGAGTGTCTTGAGCGCCGCGGCATACGGATTCGCCGTCGGCTTCTTCGGCGCATCGTCGCCGATGGCAGGCAGGGTCACGATTGCGAGCATCGCGATCGCACAGAAACAGGATGATCGAGTCATGCGAACAACCTTGCGCAAGAGCTTAACAAAACGCCCGTCGCCGTCCGGCTCCCATTCCACGATTCTAGCAACGGTTGCGCGGCTGCGTCCATCAGCTTTTTCTTTCAAGAATTGCTAACTTAACCAGCCGGGGTCCGTCCCCATTTTGCGCTTACCCCGTGAGCAAAATGGGGATTGACTCCCTCGGCGCCGCGAGTTGAGTTAGGACTTCTTATGAGTGAACCAGGGACAAACAAAAACGCGGCGCCGGCGAGCCTTCGCTTGCCGGCGCCGCGTGATTAGTGCGAGGAAATCAATCCGCCGCCGCCAGTCACGGCGAGTGCGTTGTCGTGGCTTCGGGGCGGAACAACTTGTTTTGAGGGTCGCCGTGGGCGTAAACGTAGGCCACGAGGTCCAAAATCTCGTCGCGGGTCAGCTTGTCCAGAAGACCCTTGGGCATCAATGAGACGGGAGACTTTTTCCGCTCGACAATGCTCGATTTTTTCACAATCGTAGGGTCGCACTTCACCAGCGGATTTTCGATCAGCTTCACGACGTCGGGAGTCTCTTCAACGATCAACCCGGTGACGATTTTTCCCTCATCGGTGCTGATGATGTAAGTGTAATACTTTTCATCGATTCGAAACGATGGTTCGATGATGTCACGGAACACGTCGACCGGCGTGTGCTTCGGATCGATCTTAGTCAAATCGGGCCCGACTTGCTTGCCGACGCCATTGAGCTGATGGCAGGCGATGCAACTAGCCACGGTGAACAACTGCTTGCCGTTGGCATACGAACGGCCATGCTCTTGCTCGGCCACGAGCGGGGCCAGATCGTCGAATTTCCATTCGGTGCGCGGCCGGTTGAATTTCAGCAGCGCGTCGGCAATCGCCAATGGATGTTTCTTCAAATACTCCTCCGGTCCCGCCAAATAGCCGTCCAGATCGTTGACCACGTACATCGCGCCGTACATCCGCCGCCAGTGGCCGGGGAAGGTGCAGACGAACGGATAAACGCCCGGCTGCCGCGGTGCGGTGAAGCTTAGCCGCTGGATCGCCCGGGGCTGGAGCAAGTTGCTATGAAATAGCACCTTGTTGCTTGGGGGGACGAATTGCCGCTGGCCGGCGTCCGATTGGGTGCCAGTCGTTTCGCCGAGCATGCCGACTTCTTCCAACGAGCCAGGCTTGATGACGACGAAATTGTGCGGCATCAGATCGTCGTTCTCGAACACGATCTCGATGGTTTTGCCCGCCTGCACGGCGATCTGCTCCTTGTCGTAAGCCATCTTTTCCGGCATGGCCGAGAGATGAACCACGCGCACGCCGAGCTCGCCGAGTTGTGCACGGGTGCGCTTGGCGTCGTCGGACGGCAATAGCGAAGCGAGGCTATCGCCGAGTTGCAAAGCGTCGAGCACCGCGGGCGAAGTCCGATCGCGGACCGGCACTTTCTTCACATATGTCAGCACGTCCTTCAAAATCGCGGGGGCGTCATCTTTAGGCCAATAGCTGGTGGGAATGCGCCGCAAGGCCTCAATGGCTGCCATCCGGTCGGCATTTTCGCCGACATAGGGGGCGATCACCTTGAACGCGGCGGTCTCCTGACCGCGGACCGAGGCCAGGGCCAACATCGCCGCGCGACGAACCTTGTGCTCCGGCGAGCCGCCGCCGATTGGGATTCGCACGCTGATGGCAGGCGCCGGGATGGCGGTCTTTTCGAACACCGTGTTCCGGGTGCTGTCGAGCACCTTCAGGGTGAAGCCATCGAGCCGCTTGCCGTAATCTCCATCGGTGCGGTTGAAAATGGCAATCGCGTCGATCGGCATTTCGCTGCCGAGGTCGACTTCCCACCAGGGGTTCGCCGTATTCTCGGCCGTGTGGGTCGCCGTGCCCTGGCCGAAATTGCCGCTGGTGTCGCCATCGATGGCTCGGCTGGCGTCGCCGCCATAGCCGGTGTTCTTTTGCGATGCTTTTCCTTGCCGAGCGACGTTATGGCCGTCGCTGAACACTTCCACCTCGGCCAGCGTGAGAGTCCGTTGTGATCCGGGCAGCTCGATTCGGACATAACGCCCGAGCGTCATCTTGCTGTTCGAATTGCCGCCGCCCAAGCTCGCCGGCAAGCCCTTCAAGAGCGGCTCGACCTTCGGGTAGATGCTGGCCCGCAAACCGGGATCGCGCACCAAGGGTAGCGAGCTGACCAAATCTTCGAGCGCTTTCACCGATTTTGTGGCCAGATTCCACGCGGGATCGATGCTGCCGTCGGCGGCGATCAATGCGACAAAGCCAAGCTGCCGCGTGACGGGCAATTTCGCGTGTAGCGCCAAATCTTCCAACTCGCCGCGCGAAGCGGCCAGCTCGGCCGGCTTGCGATCGGTCAACATCCGGACCAAATCAAACAGCACACTTTCATCTTGATTCGACGGGCGTTGATCCTGTTCGCGAATCGCTTCCAGCACGATCGCCAATTCGCTCTTATGCTCCTGGTTGGCGAGCCCGATCAGCGCTTCGTGCCGAAATTCGTCGCGGACGCCGGCGCGCAACAGCAGTTCCAAATAGACGGCCCGGTTCCGCTGCATCTTCAGCAGGTCGTTGGTCGTGACGTTCTTCAAGAAATACCGGGCCGCCACGGGATCGGTCAGCGGAATGTTCACATGCTCGGCGATGGCCCGTTTCACGTAAGGATCCAGAGCCCGCATGGTTTCGTTGCGGACGAAATCCAAATACTGATCCGACGGATAGCTGGTCGAGATCAAGGCGATTTCCACCGCCTGCGGATCGCGAAAGAAGCTGGCGGCCCGGACGGCTTCCAAACGGACCTGGCCTGCCGTGTCGGCGGCGGCGACTTTGAGCAAATCGAGCGCTTCGGGCACTCGATCGCGCCAGTAGCAGAGCACGCGCGTGGCAGCGGCCCGAGCATGCGAGTCGGGCGACTTGAGCACTTGCTTTAGCAAATCGACGTCGACCACATTGTGCGCCTGATGCAGCCACAGGCCCTCCAGCCGGTTGTGCTCGTAGTTGGGATCCTTCGTGTCCAGCTGCTTGATCCATTTGTCTGCCGCGGCGATCACCGCGTCGGAATCGCGACCGCTCGAGCTCCATTCGAGCGCGATAGCGCACGCGGTCCTCCGGCTCCTTGAGCAGGTCGAGCAGTTTCTCGATCGGCTGGCCGGCAATTTCCGCCGGCTTCAAAAGTGGCCGCCCTTCGTACGTGACACGGTACACCCGACCATGCGTCCGATCGCGGCTGGGATCGCGCAAGTTGTGCTGCATGTGGCCGATGATCGGGTTTTGCCAATCGAGGAAATAGATGGCGCCGTCGGGACCGATCTTGATATCGGTCGGGCGGAAATTTTCGTCGGTGGAAGAAAGGATCGGTTCGACCTCAGTTCCCTTGATGCTTGAGCCGTCGTCTTCGATCTTGTACTGCAAAATGCCTTGGAACCCGATCACGTTGGCGACCAGCAAATTCCCTTGATTTTCCGGCGGGAAATGCCGGCTGGACAGGAATTCGATGCCCGGGCAAGGCCGGGTGCGCTGGTTGTAAACCTGCGGCGGATGCTGGTGCTTCTCGGGATAGTCGAGATGGCCTGAGAACAACGCCCCGTTGTAGGGCTGAGCGCCGGTGCCATCGACGACGATGTCCTGGGCCCAACGGTTCCAAGCGTGTCCGTGCGGATTGGCGAAACCGTAGGTCACGTAGGCTTCGAATTTCTGAGTGCGCGGCTCGTAGCGATAAACGCCGGCGTCGGCATTGCGCAGCACGGGCGCCCACGGCGTTTCAACGGCCGTGTGCATGAACGTGCCTTCTTGGAAGTAGAGCGCTCCGCCCGGATCGAAGGTGAAGCTGTTGGCGGTGTGATGCGTGTCGGCCGAGTCGATGCCGTCGAGGACGCGGATTCGCGTGTCGCAATGATCGCCGCCGGTGCTGTCCTTGAGAAACATCACATCGGGCGCTTCGGCCAGCAACACGCCGCCGTTGTAGAGCTCGAAGCCTGTCGGGCAATGCAAATGGTCGGCGAAAACCGTGCATTTGTCGGCGTGGCCAGTGCCCTTGGTGTCTTCGAGAATCAGGAGCTTATCGTTCATTTCCTCTTTCGGCTTCCAGTGCGGATAGGTCGACCAGGCGGCCACCCATAGCCGGCCCTTGGGATCGAACGTCATTTGCACCGGCTTGACCAGCTCGGGGAAGTCCTTTTCCGAAGCAAACGCGTTCACCTTCATTCCTTTGGCCACGGTCATCGTTTTGATTTCCGCGTCGGTGTCGAGGAAGATGTGGGTGCCATTAGGGCCTTTGCCCGGCTTGTTTGTTTTCACCGTCAGGAACGGGGGCGTGTTGCTGTCGTCAACCTTCAGATCGCCTCCGTTTGCCACGGCCCAAATTCGCTTGTCGCGATTGGCGGTCATCACGTCGAGCGCTTCCATTTCGCGGGCCGCGACCACGCGGTTCGTTTGCCGGTCGACAAAGCTCAGATCGGCCCGGCCACCGTAGATCGAGAAACCCATCGACGGTGCGATAGCGCTCGAACCAATAGAAATCTTTGTCCGCCACCGCCTCGCGGAGCTTCTCCATGGCCTTCGCGTCGCGCTGGGGCTGCGGATCGGAGGGAAACAGCGCCTTGTCGGCGATCTGGGCCACGACCTCGTCGCCGTGCGGCGTCAGATGCACGCCGTTGATCGTCAGCGGCTGCGGGGCGTTCAAATACGCTTTGATCGTCGGGTCGTACAAGTCGACCATCGGCACGTGGTTCGCCTTGGCCACTTCCGACATCGCCGCCGTGTAAAGCTCCAGCCGGACGTTGTTCTGGCTGCCATCCGGCAGATTGCGGCTGTGCAGGTCCTCATGGGCGATCGGCGAGAACAATGCCAATCGCGGAGCGCTCTGGCCATTGTATTTCTGGGTCAGCGTGTGCTTGATGAAGCCCTCGAGTTGCCGTTTGAAATTGTCCAAGCCTGCCGCCCCGGCGAACGATTCGTTGTAGCCAAAGAAGGCCAGCACGACGTCGGCCTTGTGGATCGTAAGATGCTGGTCGGGGCTGCCGAAGTCCTGGGAGCGGGGGCGTTCGTTCACTTCGTCGCCGGAGAATCCGAGATTGCGGATCACCAGATTGTCCTTCGGGAACCGGCTGTAGAGATAGGTCTCGAACCAGCCGTCGTGCTGCATCCGGTCGGCCAGCGTGTTGCCGATGATGCAAATGTGATCGCCCGGATGGATTTCCAACTTGGCGGCCGGCTGGTTTTCATCGGCCGACCAGAGCAACTTGTTGGCTGCAAGGAGAGCGAAAGCGACGGCCACCGTAGCCGTGCAGAACAGAAATCGACGTGCGCCCGACGAGGACCGGACAAAGCTAGGCATGGGAATGAAACTCGATTGGGTTGGTGGTGGAAGGTTGTTTCGAGCGGAAACAATCCAACGAGCGCGATAATTACGAAGGCAGCCGCGGATCCGTGCTCCGCGTTGCTCGCCTTTCAAAGAAAATCAAGCGATGCGGACCCGTGGCACAGCGCAATACGGCGAATCAGGCAGGGCGTTGGAACGACGGGGAACAGTGGCAACCGCATCCGGCGATGCAGGGCCGAGGCGGGAAAATCAATCCCTCGATTATGGTCAGCCGCATTAGCATATCACAAGAGGCAGCGCGGGGAAATTTTAGGGGTAGGATAACCGCGACCGAGACTGCCTCGGCTGCCAGTCTTGACGGAACGAGATTTGCATTCAGCGACACAAAACTCCGGATTGCAGGCCGATGGACGGGAGAGTCGATCCGCGGAAGCAACGGTAAATCGAATCTTGGACCCTCCGCTGCCCGCTTGATCGGCGGGGATTCAACATGCGCACATTTCTTTGTAGTTGTGGCAATCAACTGTTTTTCGACAACGTCACCTGCATGCGCTGCAAACGGGCAGTCGGCTGGTGTCCCGTGTGCGAGGCGATCAGCGATGTCACGCCCGATGGCGATGCGCTGGTCTGCTCGAAATGCTCGACCCGGCTGATCAAGTGTTCGAATTTCGCTTCGTACAATGTTTGCAATCGACTCGTAAAACAGCCGCCGCGGGCTGGAACTTCTCAAACCGCGGTCCGTCAAAACGGCGACGGCCAAGCCGCCGTCCCGCAGAACCCGCCGCCGATGATCCTCTGCGACAGTTGTTGCTACAACCGCACGATTCCCGATCTGAGCGTGCCGGGCAATCAAGAAAAGTGGTATCGGCTCGAAGCCGCCAAGCGCCGCACGCTGTGCGATCTGCGGCTGATTGGGTTTCCTTACGGCAATGCCAGCCAAGGGATCAAACCGAGCCTGGTGTTCGAGTTCAAGTCGGAGAATTTGCCCGACCGCGTTTACCGTGGGATGGGCGGGGGACAGAAAGTTTACACCGGGCACGATAACGGCGTGATTACGATCAACATCCAGGAAGCCGATGATTTGGTGCGCGAAAAACTGCGGGTCGACATGGGCGAAGCGCAGCGCTCGCTGCTGGGGCACTTCCGCCACGAGTTCGGCCATTATGTTTGGGATGTGCTGATTAAAGACCAGCGTGAACAAGATTGCATCGCGGTCTTCGGCGACCATCGCAACCCGGCCTACGACGCGGCGCTCAAGGCATATTATCATAACGGTCCCCGGCCAAACTGGCTGCTGAACTACGTGAGCGGTTACGCGACGATGCACCCTTGGGAAGATTTCGCCGAGACGTTCGCTGTGTATCTGGACATGGTCTCGGCGCTCGACACGGCGGCGCATGGAAAATTGGTTCCCGAACAGGATCTGACCAACCTGGAAGCGATGGTCGACGCGTATCAAAAGCTGGGCATCGCGCTTAACGAACTGAACCGGAACAACGGTTTGTCCGATTTTCTTCCGGAAGTGATCGCACCGCCGATTCGCGACAAGCTGCGCTTTATCCATGGCCTGGCCCATCCGAAAAAGCCGGTCGGAACCGCGGCGGGAAAACTGGCCGAGCCGAGCCAAATGGCAGGGACGACGCAAACCCCGAGCGCAACGCAGAGCATGCCGGCGGCGGCCCGAGCGGGGTGAGGAAAACTGCGGCCCTCGGGCAGCGGCGATCCTCAGTTCAATCGGTCCCATCCGCCAGTTGAGCCACATCGACCGAGACGGTCATGGCGTTTTGGCCGCCACCGATATAGACGCCTTTGATCGGCGTCACGTCGCTGTAATCGCGGCCCCAAGCCAACGTGATGTGCTTGGTGGTGGGAATTTGATTATTCGTCGGATCGACGTCGATCCAACCGATCTCCGGCGCGAACGCCGACAGCCAGGCATGCGATGCATCGGCGCCGATCAGACGCGGCTGGCCCGGCGGCGGCGCGGTGAGCAAGTAACCGCTCACGTACCGGGCCGCCAGTCCCAGCGAACGCAAGCAGCCGATCTCGAGTTGGGCGAAATCCTGGCACACGCCGCGGCGCTGCTGCAAGACTCGTTCCAGCGGCGTGCGGATCGTGGTCGCGGTCTTGTCGTATCTGAAATCGCGGTAAATCCGCCCAGTCAAATCCAGCAGTCCTTCGAACCAAGGCCGGCCGGGCGTGAACGACACGGCCCCGTAGGCAGCCAGCTCGTCGGACAATTGCACATGCGGCGATTCGAACACGAACTGATAGGCGTCGAGAATCGGCCGCGATCGATCGGTGGCCACGCAGTCGCGCACCGTTTCCCAAGGGGGCGAGCTCGCCGGCTGTGCCACAGGCTCGGCCATCCGCACCTTGCTCACCGACGTGACCGTCAGCTTTTGGTGCGCTTCCTGCACGGTGAAAAAGTTGGCAATGTTGCCAAAATAGTCCAGCGTGCTTTCGATATTCGTCGGCCACGGCTTGACGACGAGGCGCGTGGAGAGGCACGACTGCCGCTCCGCATCGCGCGGCGTCAGATGCACTTCGTTATGGCAAATCGGCACCGCCGCGCTGTAGGAATAGACCGTGGTGTGCGAGATTTTGTAGTCCATGATGTTTTGCCTTCACTGCGATTTCCCCTACACGACGCTCCCCTCGCCCCTTGCGGGAGAGGGGTCGGGGGTGAGGGGTGGCAGCGCCAAACGGCGTCTCATCACCCTCACCCCAACCCTCTCCCGTCGAGGGAGAGGGAGAATTCTACCGGCTCGGCCGAATTTCGGTCATCTGACGCGGCGGGCCGGCGTGGACCAAATACTTGTGCGTGATGCTGTCCGACAGATTGCGAAGCTGCAGCGCCAAACGGCTGATCAACCGATCGAGGTGCCGGCGGATTCCATCGCGATCGGCTTCCTTCAAGGTTTCGATATCGGCCAGTCGCAAGCCGGTCAGTGCGGTAAGCATGATTCGCTGGTCGATGTTCAGCAAGGGGTCGTCCTGGTCGCGCGGCAAATGTTCGACGTGGTCGGCCAGCGCGATGAGCTGAAAAACCAACGAGCGCGGATTCGTCTCGTCGGTCATCAGAAGATCCAGCACCGGCGCCAGCCGCAGCGTGGTCAGATAGCGATTGCGATAGGTCATCGAGCTGTCGGCGATCTCCAACAGCGCTTCGAGCACGGGATGCTCCTCTTCGCGGGCCGTGATCAGCGTGCTGCGCAGCAAGCTGATCATTCGCAGCGACGCGTTCCAACCGCCGGCCCATGTCGAGGAACCGCCAGCCCGGCCCCCGGATCATGCTTTCCATTCCCAACCCGCTGAACGCCGACAGGTCGACGATCATCTGGTTGAGCATCGTCAGGACTTCGCCGAACTGCACGGCCGGCACGCTATGCACGCGATAGGAATCCTGCTCGACACGATTGAGAATCCGCCAGCTATCGAGGGAAATCCGGTCGCGGACGATCGAGGCGACGTGCCGCATGGCGTCGAGCGTGTCGCGCAGGCTGCCGCGGCGGTTAGCATCGAAGATAAACGCGAAAATTTCCTGCTCCACCAGCGGTGACTCCTGACCATCGGCATGGACGACGAATTCGGGCCGGATGGGGCCCTGTTCCGCCAAGGCTTCCAGCAGCAGCGGCAGTTCCGGCTGGTTGCCCACCTCGGTCTCGCTCGTCAGCCGGGTCACCACGCTGCGCAACAGGCGGATGGCGCTTTCGGCCCGTTCCACATGTCGTCCCAGCCAGTACAAGTTGTCGGCCACGCGGCTCGGCAAATCGTTGCCGCTACGGCGCAGCGGCACGGGCGTGTCGCGCGGGTGCAGCAGGCTGACCGGCGTCACCGGCCCGTCGGAAAGAACCCACACGTCTTTGCTGCCTTCGCCGGCCAATGTCGATTCGCTCAATCGTTCGCCGGACGCGGACACGCGAACCAATCCGCCCGGCATCACTTTGTATTCTTGCTTGCTCGCCACTAGGAACGTGCGCAGCGCGACGTGCCAGGGCCGCGTGCCGCTGGCCGTGAGCACCGGAGCGGTGGACCGCTGAACCCATTGCTGGCCGATGAACTCGCGGGGCGCGGCTTTGATCCGGGCGATCAGCGCCGTAGCGTTCGGCGGCGGACAATTGAGCCGCCAAAAATCGGTCGCTCCGCCCGCCACGTAAAGGCCGGCTTGATCACGAGTTGTTCCAAGTGATCCAGCACGTAACTGAGCGAATCGCGCCGCCCGCACCACCAGGTCTCCACCGAAGGCAGCTTGAGATCCTCGCCCAGCAGATGCCGGGCCAGCTCGGGCAGATAGGCCATCAGCGCGGGAGCTTCGAGCAAACCACTTCCCATCGCGTTGGCCACAACGGAATTGCCACAGCGCACCGCCTGCAAAAGGCCCGAAACACCGCTGCGCGAGTCGGATTGCAACTCCAGCGGGTCGCATTCTTCGTCGAACACGCGCCGCAGAATAACATCGGTCGGTATCAATCCGCCGAGAGTTTTCAGGAACACGCGATTGTCGCGGACCGTGAGATCGCCCCCTTCGACCAGCGTGTAGCCCAGGTATCGGGCCAGATACGCGTCTTCGAAATACGTGGGACTCGTGGGACCAGGGCTGAGCAGCACAATCCGCGAATTGTCGCGATGGTGCGCCGCAAGCCCCTGCAATGTTTCGCGCACCGAGATGAAAAACGACGCCAGCCGCTGCACGCGGCAATCGTGAAACTCGCTGGGCAACATCCGCGAGATGACGATCCGATTCTCGACTGCGTAACCGGCGCCGAAGGGCGTTTGGGCCCGATCGGCCAGCACCCGCCAACGGCCATCGGGCCCCCGGGCCAAATGCGTCGCATACAGATGCAGATAGACGTCGTACGGCACGCGCACGCGATGGCAGGGCCGCAGGAAACCGGGATGGGCGAAGGCCAACTCCGGCGGGAGTTGGCCGCCGGACAGGACGGATTGCGGGCCGTACAAATCGGCCAGGATCATGTTTAGCAGCCTGGCCCGTTGCGCGAGTCCTTCGGCCAGCTCGGTCCATTCGGCGGCCGGCAAGAGCAGCGGCAGGCCGTCCAATTCCCAAGGGCGATCGCGTCCGGCCGGATCGCCGTGGACGTTATAAGAAATGCCGTTTTCGCGAATCAGACGTTGGGCCTGTTCCCAACGGCGGCCCAATTCTTGCCGGCCCAGGGTGTTCACTCCGGCGACGAACTCGCGCCAGTGCGGACGGAGCACGCCCGGAGCGGAATACATCTCGTCGTAGACGCCCGGCGGCGGCTGGTACCCTGCGAAAAGGTTTGCCGACTGGGCGTCGCTCGCGGAGGAAATCGCCAGACTCATGCTCGCGGCCGGGCGGAAGAAGCGGAAACGTTCGTCGAGCAAATCATCATGCTTCGCACACTGTTTGTCGAGCCCGAAAGGGAAGTGGTACAGTTTGAGACCCGGCGGCACACGGAGTGTGCCTACTACGTAGCAGGCACGCTCCGCGTGCCGTCGCCGCGCCAAAAAAACTTCAAAATGTACCACTGCCCCCGAAAGCTGGCCACCTCATGCGGTCCAAAGAGCCGCGCAGTAAGCGGTTGCAGCGTTCGCTTACTTCGTGCGCGGCTCTTGACGCCGGTATAACAAATTAACCACGACGCAAATCGAGTGTCAGCGGAAAATCGCGGTTACATTCAAGTTCGGGAATTGGCCGCGGCCCCGGCGTGTGTCCATTTTGGAAGAACCGCGACACGCGGCGGCTCTCTGCTTCATTGGCATTCACGGGGAAGCGTTCGAAATTCCGCCCGCCCGGATGCGTCACATGCCACATGCACCCACCCAGCGAACGGGACGTCCAGGTGTCGAGCACATCGAACACCAACGGCGCATCCACGGGAATTGTCGGATGCAAACAGTTCGGCGGCTGCCAGGCCCGGTAGCGAACGCCGGCCACGAATTCGCCCGCCGTGCCGGTCGGATGCAGGGGCACGCGGCGACCGTTGCAGGTGATCACGTGCCGCGGGTCGGTCATGTTCCGCACTTTCACTTGTAGCCGCTCGACGGACGAATCGACATAGCGCACCGTGCTTCCGCCGGCCGGCTCTTCGCCCAACACGTTCCACGGCTCGATCGCGGCCCGCAGTTCGAGATTCAGCCCGGCATAGGCCACCTGGCCATAGACCGGAAAGCGGAATTCCAGATGCGGGGCAAACCATTCGGGCCGCAGCGCATAGCCCGCCTGCTGGAATTCGGTAATGACCTCGGCAAAATCCTGGTCGACAAAATGCGGCAGCAGGAAGCGATCGTGCAGCATCGTGCCCCAGCGGACAATTCGCCGCGGATAAGGCTGCTTCCAGAACCGAGCGATCAACGCTCGCAGCAACAACTGCTGCGTGAGACTCATCCGGGCATGCGGCGGCATCTCGAACGCGCGAAATTCCAACAACCCCAGCCGACCCGTGGCGGTATCGGGCGAATACAGCTTGTCGATGCAGAACTCCGCCCGATGCGTGTTGCCTGTCAGGTCGGTCAGCAGGTTGCGGAACAAGCGATCGACCAGCCACGGCGGACAAAGCCCATTCGGCGGACCGTCGGGAATTTGCTGGCACGCGATTTCCAATTCGTGCAGGCTATCGTGGCGAGCTTCGTCGATCCGCGGCGCTTGGCTCGTGGGTCCGATGAACGTGCCGGAGAACAGGTACGAGAGCGAAGGGTGATTGTTCCAGTACATCACCAGCGAGCGAAGCAAATCGGGCCGCCGCAGGAAGGGACTGTCGGCCGGCGTCGCCCCGCCCATCACCACGTGATTGCCGCCGCCGGTGCCGGTGTGCCGGCCGTCGAGCATGAATTTTTCGGTTCCCAGACGCGACTGCCGGGCATCCTCGTACAAGCCGGTGGTGTTTTTCACCAGTTCGTCCCAATTATGGGCCGGCTGGACGTTCACTTCGATGACGCCGGGATCAGGCGTGACCTTGAGATGATTCAGCCGATAATCGTGCGGCGGCGGGTAACCTTCGATTACCACCGGCAACGAAGTTTCGGCTGCCGTTTCTTCGACCGCCGCGATCAGATCCAAGTAATCTTCCAGCCGAACCGTCGGCGGCATGAACACGTGCAGCCGGCCATCGCGCGGTTCGACGCAAATCGCGGTGCGGACGACATCGATCGCCGAGCGGCCCATCTCCGGCCGGACCGCGCCGTGTGAGCCGTTTTCCGCGGCGCTGCCGTCGCCATTCGATCGATGATGCGCGGCGTGTAATTCCGCCGCGGACGGCAAAGGCAGATGCGCAGTGCCGTTGCCGTTTGTGCCGTTGCCGTTAACGCCGTTGCCGTTAACGCCGTTGCCGCCGCCGACCCCATCATCGAACAAAGCTGCGTGAGGATCGTCCCAAGTCGCCGGATTTAATGCCGCCTCGCCGGCGCCGGCCAGCGCCGGCGAGCGGAGCATCGTAATGTTCGAATTAAGCTCAGCGCACGGAGCGGGCGCCGCGATCTGCCGATGGACCAATTCCGAAAACTTGGGCAGCGGACCCAGCGGCGCGCCAGGGTCGAGCGCTTCGAGGAATTGCCGATCCGCCGGCGCCGACCAAGGAATCGAATCGAGCGGCAAACGGAAGCCCATTGGCGAATCGCCGGGAATCAGGAACATGCGCTCCTGACGGAAAAACCAAGGGCCGCTGACCCACCTCGTGCGCGGGCCTTCGCCGGTCGGCTTGAGCGGCAACGCATAGCCGACCACGTGGCCCAATCCCTGCTCGAACACCTTCGCCAGGCGGGCACGGTCTTCGGGATTATCAAGTTGCGACTCCAGCGGGTCGACATTCACCGGCAGGCGGCGCTCTTTCCAGAGGTAATGCCAAACGTCTTCGTAGGCCGGAATTGCCGGATCGCCCGGAATGCCCACGCGGCGAGCCAGCGTCGCGATGAAATACGCGGCTTCCTTGGAACCGTAGCCATAATGCTTCGACTCGTCGGCGATGAGCTTGAGATCCTGCCATATCGGCTCCCCGTCGCGGCGCCAGAAACATGACAGCGCCCAACGCGGCAGCGGCTCGCCGGGATACCATTTTGCCTGGCCATAATGCAAAAGCCCCCCTTCGGCGAAGCGCTTGCGCAAGCGGCGGAGTAAATCGGCCGCCAAGATGCGCTTCGTCGGCCCGACGGCAGTCGAGTTCCATTCCAGACCGTCCATGTCGTCGATCGAAACGAATGTCGGCTCGCCGCCCATCGTCAGCCGCACGGCCCCGGCTTCCAACTCCGCGTCGATTCGATGACCGAGGTGCTCAATGGCTTGCCATTGAAACTCGGTATAGGGCTTTGTTACGCGGGGGTCTTCGTGAATCCGCGTGATCGACATTTCGAAGTTGAACGTCGCTTCGCAGGGCGCGACGGCACCGGTGACGGGCGCGGCGCTCGATGGTTCTGGCGTGCTGGCCAGCGGAATATGCCCTTCACCGGCGAACAACCCCGACGTGGGGTCGAGACCAATCCAACCGGCGCCGGGCAAGTACACCTCGGCCCAGGCGTGCAGATCGGTGAAATCCTTCGCCGGACCGGCCGGACCATCGAGCGGCTTGAGGTCGGCCGCCAACTGGATCAAGTAGCCCGAGACGAACCGTGCCGCGAGTCCCAAGTGTCGCAAAGTTTGCACCAGCAACCAGGCGCTATCGCGGCAAGAGCCGCTGCGTTTTTCGAGCGTCTCCTCGCAGGTCTGGATGCCTGGGTCCAAGCGGATGGCATAGGCGACCTGCTTTTGCACTCGCTGATTGAGCGCGACGAGGAAATCGACCGTGGGAGTGGACGTGCGGCTCGACGCCTGCGAAGAATTTGGCAAACAGAGGCCCGGAAGACGCGATGGCGAGAAACGGCTTTAACTCTTCTTTTAGCCAGGGGTCGTATTCGAATGGAATCGACTCGGCCGCCGGCTCCAGGAAAAAATCGAACGGGTTGATGACCGTCATCTCGGCGACAAGATCGACTTCAATCGCCAGCTCTTTGGCAGCTTCAGGAAACACGAACCGAGCCAGAAAGTTCCCATAGGGGTCCTGTTGCCAATTGACGAAGTGCTTCGCCGGCCGAACCTTCAGCGAATAACTGGTGATGGTCGTGCGGCTGTGCGAGGCAGGCTTTAGCCGCACAATTTGCGGAAAAATCGCGACTTGGCGGTCGTAGCGATAAATCGTTTTATGATTCAGGGCGACGCGAATCGGCATAGTCATCAACTCATGGTGGAAAACGACGACTCGCCGGTTCGCCGCGCCGCGGATGCGGAGTGCGGCACGATAACAGGATGGAAACGTCGCAAGTTATTTTTCGTGCGTCCCTAACTCTGCGATTGCGATTGGCCCTGGGCCTGAATCTGTAATCCTAGGTCCCGATCTCCCTCGCGGCCGCCGCCGTTTTTGTCGCGGCCGCCGCCATTTTTCACGACCCAAGTGTCCTTGCTGCCACCCCCTTGCGACGAATTGACCACCAGCGAGCCTTTTTTCAGGGCCACGCGGGTCAGGCCGCCGGGAAGCACATAAATGTCCTTGCCATAGAGGATATAAGGCCGCAAATCGACATGCCGCCCTTCCAGCTTGTCTTGCACAATCGTCGGCACCCGCGACAGCGCGAGCATCGGTTGGGCGATATAGTTCCGCGGATTTGCCCGAATCAACTCGCGGCAATGGGCCAATTCTTCCTTCGTCGCCCGCGGTCCCAGCACGATGCCGTATCCGCCCGACTCATTCGCCGGTTTGACGACCAGTTTTTCCAAATTCGCCAGCACATGTTCGCATTGCTTCGGATCGCCGCATACGAAAGACGGCACATTCGGCAGGATGATGTCCTCGCCCAGGTAGTATTTGATGATCTGCGGCACGAAGGCGTATACCGCCTTATCATCGGCAATCCCGGTACCCGGAGCATTAGCCAACGCCACGCGGCCGTTACGGTAGACATCGATCAGGCCCGGCACGCCCAGGGTCGACTCCGGCAAGAAGGCCCGCGGATCGATATATTCGTCGTTCACGCGGCGGTAGATCACATCCACCCGTTTGAGGCCGCGCGTCGTCCGCATGCAAACGTAGCCATCGTCGACCACCAGATCGGAGCCTTGCACCAACTCGACCCCCATCTGCTGGGCCAGGAAGCAATGCTCGAAATAGGCCGAATTGTAAACGCCCGGCGTCATCAGTACGACGGTCGCCTCGTGGTGATTTTCGGGGGCAATATATTGCAACATTTCGAGCAGCCGCTCGGGATAGTCTTCCACCGGCAGGATCGAATGGCCGTCGAAGAGTTGCGAAAAGGTACGCTTCATCACCTCGCGGTTTTCGAGCACATACGACACGCCCGAGGGGCAGCGTAGATTGTCCTCAAGGACATAAATCTCGCCGTCGCCGTCGCGCACCAAATCGGTGCCCGTGATATGGCACCAGATGCCCTTGGGGGGCTTCAGCCCGGCACACGGCTCGAGATACGACTTGCCGGTGTCGATCAGCCAGTCGGGAATCGCCTTGTCCTTGAGGATTTTGGTGTCGCCGTACAGGTCGTCGATGAACAAATTTAGGGCCCGGATCCGCTGTTTGAGCCCCCGTTCGACCCGTTGCCACTCGGCCAGTTCGATGATCCTGGGAATAATGTCGAACGGCCAGATTTTTTCGGTGCCAGCGTCGTTGCCGTAGACGTTGAATGTGATGCCCAGGTTCAACAGCGTCAGATCGGCCGCCTTTTGCCGGCTTTGCAATTCGCCAATCGTCAGCGATTCAAGCCGTCGGGCCAGATGTTCGCCGCGCGGCCGAGGTTGGCCATCGGGATTGTACATCTCGTCGTAAAAGCCTTCCGTCTGATAGGCGTCGAATTGCATGATGCTTTCCCTGGACCGACTACCTGCCTGTTGAAAAAGGGGACAGGCACTTCGCGGCGACGTCAAAACTTCGGCAAATTTGCTCGGTCGCTCAGAGCCAGTCCCCTTTTTCAACGGGCTGCTACCCGGCGCTTTCCAAAGCCGCGCACGCCAGCCAGCAGTTTGCGGCAGGCGCTTACTTCGTGCGCGGCGCTTTGCGCTGAACTCTCTTCCGATGGCAATTGTATTGGATTTATGTTTTTACTGTTATGGCCCACGGAGCAGCTCGCGCACCACCACCCCATGTGGCGCAAATCAAGCAACATCTGACGCGACTCGATGCAGTCAGCCCGAATTAAGGGCCGCTAACAGCCCCTGCCCACCGTAGGCAAATGATGTGCCCGAACGCGAAATCAGGCGCACTCTTCGTTCGAAAACACGGCCATCTCCCGCACTGAATTTCATCCGGTTCGTGAGGCCCGCGCATGCGTCGCGAAGCAGTCTGGCGGACCCTTGTTGGACGAGAACCCGTTGGCTATCATGCGGCTCGAAGATGATAAGCAGCGCGCTCAGCGGTTCGGAAGGCGCCGAGTCGTCGCCGGGGAACCGGTGTTGAAAGGGTGCGAATGACACCCGGGGTAATGCTGGCCGCTGGTGAGAACGCCTCGGGCGGCTTGTCGATTTTCTCGCCGGCGTCTCCCGCCGCGCATTCGACCATCGCGCTGACGGTTTTGATCTTAGCGATCACCGGATTCATCTTCGTCGTGGTCGAGGGGATCTTGCTTTATTCGCTGCGGAAGTTCCGGCGAAAAGGCGCCGATTCAGGCAGTGAACCGCCGCAAGTCTACGGCAGCATGCCAATCGAAATTGCCTGGACCGCCGCGCCGCTGTTGGTCGTGATGATCATCGTACTGGTGTCGGCCCGGACGTTGTGGGATGTCGAAGTCACGCCGCCGAAACCGGTGCTGGGCGACAACGCACTGTTTGTCACTGTCGTCGGGCGGCAATTCTGGTGGGAGTATCGCTATGAGAAATATGACGGGCGCGCGCTCAGCTTCGTCACGGCCAACGAGCTGCACATCCCCGCGAGCGCCGAGGGCAAACCGCGGCCGGTTTTCTTGGCGCTGAAATCCGCCGACGTCTATCACAGCTTTTGGGTCCCGCGACTCGGAGGAAAGGTGGCCCTTGTTCCTGGGATAACCAACTCGATCTGGCTGCAAACCGACGAGACCGGCTTGTTCCTCGGCCAATGCGCCGAATACTGCGGCATGCAGCATGCCAACATGCTGATCCGCGTGGTCGTGGATAAGCCGGAGGACTTTCAGCGTTGGCTGGATCAGCAAGGCAAACCGGCGATCAATGATCCCACGGTCAGCGCTGGCAGAGCGGCGTTTCTCGGCCAGTCATGCGTCACTTGCCATCGCATTGAGGGAACCGCGGCGCATGGCGGCTATGCCCCCGATTTGACCCACTTGATGAGCCGGCAGACGCTGGCCTCGGGCATGATTCCAAACGATCCCGCGGGAAAGAATCTGCACGATTGGATCGCCGATCCGCAGCGGATCAAGCCGGGCTGCCTGATGCCGGCATTCGGCCTGGATGAAAAGCAGCTTCAATCGATCGTGAGTTACCTGCGAACGTTGCGTTAAATACTGGATCGACTCGCGTAATTTTGGGAGGGCGAGGCTCCTGCCGAGCCGATCGCTGCCGGCTCGGCAGGAGCCTCGCCCTCCCCAGCAACGATGGAATCGTCTCTTATGGCTGTGGTCGAACTAGAACGCGAAGTCACCAGCCGGCCCTGGACGGCCGTGCTTCACGAATGGGTCACGACCGTCGACCATAAGAAAATCGGCATCATGTACGTGGTGCTGGCCATCGTCTTCTTGGTTATCGGCGGCTTGGAAGCCATGTTGATGCGGTGGCAGCTTTTTGCGCCGGCAATAACGTGATCGGCCCGGACGCGTTCAATCAATTGTTCACGCTGCACGGCACCACGATGGTGTTTCTGATGGGCATGCCGATCTTAATCGGCATCGGCAATTATCTGGTGCCGCTGATGATCGGGGCCCGGGACATGGCCTTTCCGCGAATCAATGCGATGGGTTTTTGGGCCACGTTTTTTGGCGGGATCTTGGTGTATTCGAGCCTGGTGAGCGGCGGCGCGCCGGCCATCGGTTGGTTCGCGCTGGCGCCGTTGACGGAGCACACCTTTGCCCGCAGCGCGGCCACGGATCTCTGGGCCTTGGGGTTGATCGTCAGCGGCGTCGGGACGGTTTCCGGCGGGGTGAATTTTCTGGCCACGATTCTCGGCATGCGGGCTCCGGGCATGGAGACTGCGCAAGGTGCCGTTCTTTGTCTGGACGATGCTCTGGACTTCGGTGCAACTGGTGATCGCGCTACCGCCGCTGACCGCCGCGCTGGTGATGGTGCTGCTGGATCGGAACTTGGGCGCCCATTTCTTCGACCCGCAAACTGGCGGCTCGGCGTTGTTGTATCAGCACATTTTTTGGTTTTTCGGGCATCCCGAAGTTTACATTCTGATCCTGCCGGCATTTGGCATCATCTCGGAAGTGATTCCGGTGTTTTCGCGGAAGGTGCTGTTTGGCTACGAATTCATGGCGGCGGCCACGGCGGCGATCGCGTTCATCAGCTTGGGCGTATGGGCCCATCACATGTTTACCGTGGGCATGGGCCGGCCGCAGAATTTGTTCTTCATCGTCACCACGTTGTTGGTTTCGGTGCCCACCGGGCTGAAGTTTTTCAATTGGCTGGCCACGATGTACGGTGGCCGGATTTCGCTGGCCTCGCCGATGCTGTTCGCCTGCGGCTTCTTGTCGATGTTCGTCATCGGCGGCCTGACGGGGATCATGCTGGCTAGCGCGCCGCTGGATTTTCAGCTCAACGACAGTTACTTCGTGGTGGGCCACTTTCATTGGGTGTTGATCGGTGGGACGGTGTTCGCGGTTTTCTCGGGCCTCCATTATTGGTATCCGAAAGTCACCGGCCGGATGCTTTCCGAAGGGCTTGCCCGCTGGCAGTTCTGGCTGTTGCTGATCGGTTTCTTCCTGACGTTTGGGCCGATGCATATTTCGGGCATGCTGGGGATGCCGCGGCGGATTTTCACCTATCAGCCGGATCGCGGTTGGGAAGTTTGGAATCAGGTTTCGACCATCGGCGCGATCATTCAGGTCCCCAGCTTCGCGATTTTTGTCATCAACGTGCTCTGGTCGTTGAAGTACGGGAAGCCGGCGGGCCAGGATCCCTGGAATGCTTGGACGCTAGAATGGTCGACCACCTCGCCGCCGCCACCGTACAACTTCGAAGAACTGCCGGTTGTGCGCAGCCGGCGGCCCCTCTGGGACTTGAAGCACCCGGACGACCCCGATTGGAAATACGAATGAGACTCGGATGAACGGATCGCATGGATCAACTTTGCCCGGCGCGTACGCAGCCGTGCCTGAGCCCCCGCGATTGAGTGCGCTTCAATGGGGGATGCTCAGTTTTCTGCTGTCGGAGATCGCGTTTTTTAGCACCCTGATCGTGACCTATATCGCGTTTCTCGGCGCAGAACAAACCGGCCCGACGCCGAAGGTGCTGTCGCTGTCGTTGGTGATCGGAACTACGATTTGCCTGTTGTCCAGTAGCGGCACGGTCCATCTGGCGGACAAGCGGCTTGCGGCCGGCGAGGCCCGAGGATTTATCTTCTGGTGGTCGACCACGATCTTACTCGGCATATTGTTTCTGGCCGGCACCGGGTACGAATGGCATGACCTGATCACGCGCGAGGGTTTGACGATCAGCCGCAACGTGTTCGGTTCGACGTTTTACACGCTCGTCGGCTTCCATGCGCTGCACGTCACGGCCGGGGTGATCGCGATGAGTATCGTGTTGCTCCTCGCGGTGCGCGGGAATTTGACCGGCAGGCACCGCATCGGGGTCGAGATGGTTTCCTGGTATTGGCATTTTGTCGACGGCGTGTGGATCGTCGTATTCGCGCTCGTGTATTTAGTAGGACGCTGAAACCTTCCGGAACGTGGGATCGATGGACGCCGACCACCAATCCGTGCCGCCGCCGCCATCGCCATTGGAATCCGGCTTCGTCGAAATGCCGCGGGCCACGGCGGCGCCGCTGGTCTTGATCACCGGCTTGTTTCTCTTGGCCGGGGGCTTGGTGTTCGGTCTGGCAATGGCGGCCGTGGGCGGCGCGCTGTTATTTTTCGGGTTGGGCCTGTGGGTCAGAAGCCTGTCGTCCAGCGTCGGCCATTTCCACGAACCGCTCGTCGCACCCCACGCCCGCGCTCAGGCGGCGCCGAGAACGTCCGGATCGGTCGAACGACTGGCGACTGGAATGCCGGGCTATCGCGTGCAGCTTCCGCAAAAGGTCCACCCAATTTCGGCGGGCATCAAAGGGGGATTGGTCGGCGGGCTGGTGCTGCCCATTCCAGCGTTGATCTACGGATTGGTGAGCGGCCACGGGATTTGGTACCCGGTCAACTTGCTGGCCGGCATGGCGCTGCCGAATATCGGCCAAATGAACGAAGCCGAGTTGGCGAAGTTTCATTTATTGTACCTGAGCGTTGGCCTGTGCATTCATTTGGCGACCTCGCTCGTAGCCGGACTCGCTTATGGTGTCCTGCTGCCGATGCTGCCGACAATTCCCAAACCGATTGCCTGGGGCGGTCTTTTGATGCCCGTGATGTGGACCGCCGTGAGCTTCGTGGCGATGGCCAGCATGGATTCGATGCCGGTGAAGCAACTCGATTGGCCGTCGTTCATTTTCGCGCAGTTCCTGTTCGGAATCGTGGTGGCGTTGATCGTCGAGCGGTTGCGAGGATTCCGCCCAGCAATTGCCGGCCTGATCGGCGGCCTCATCGGTGGAGCGCTCATGATCATTCCGGCAGCGATCTGGGCTTGGGCCACGGATCACAGCATCTGGTACCCGGCGAATGTGCTGGCCGGCATGGTGGTTCCGAAAATCGGCGCCGGCACGCCGGCCGATCTGCAAAAGTTCCATTCCGATTGGATCGGCTACGCGGCGGCGATCCATGGCACGATGTCGATTGTATTCGGCATCGTTTACGGCGTGCTGCTGCCGAAGCTTCCGAAAATTCCCGGGCCCATGTCGTGGGCGCGCTGTTGATGCCGGCGGTTTGGACGGGCATCAGCTACAGCCTGATGGATGTCGTCAATCCGGCCTTGCGGCGGCACGTCGATTGGCCCTGGTTTGTCGTGTCGCAGTTTATCTTCGGCATCGTGGCCTCGATCGTGGTCGTGCGGTCGGAACAGATTGTGATTCCGCCGGTGGGATCCGGCCCATCGCCACCAGCGACCGCGAGGGCCGAAACATGAGACAAAGGCGCGATTCCGCGCGAATCGAAATCGACCCTGGAAGGGTCGCAGCCATTAGCCGGGGGTCGAGGCCCGCACGGCCGACACCCCCGGTGGCGACGCCCACGCAGCGGTTGTTCGATCCCACCGGGATCGCAGATCTGTCGCGCTGCGACCCCGCTGGGGTCGGACAACCGCGGGTCGTATTTTCGATTCCGGGGGTATCGGCCGAACGGCCTCCACCCCAGGCTACAAGCTGGCATCCTTCCAGGATGCAATCGTGGCACGCCGTCAACGGAAGCAACAGGAAGCGACGAAGGAATAAGAAACCACGAAATCAGCCGCAGCAGTCGCCGTTCGAAATTCCAGGTCTCGCGGAGTCCAGGGCCGGAGTGAGGACGATGAACTGCCGACCCGCGAACCCCCCATCCCCAACCCCTCTCCCGCGAGAGGCGCGGGGCGACTCGTTGCGATGCGCATTCGTCGCTGTCACTTGCTTGCTCTTAATGGGCGCCGTCGGCTGCGACTCTCCCGGCAAACCGAAGCCTGCGGATCGGCCGATGTTGCCCAAGGATGTGACGGAATTCAGCGCTTTGTATCGCGAGAACTGCTCGGGCTGCCATGGCGCGGATGGTCGATTCGGCGGAGCGCCGCCGCTTAACGACGCGCTGTTCCGCGCGATCGTTCCACTTGCTGAGCTGGAGCGCACGATCGCCACAGGGCGGCCGGGTACACCGATGCCCGCGTTCGCAATCGAACACGGGGGCACACTCAGCCCGGCGCAAATCCAGGTGCTGGCCTACGAAATCAAAGGAACTCGCTACAGAGTCGAGAAAGCTGATCCCGGGAGGACGGAAGTAACTGTCGTCGCCGATCCCGCCGGCATTGAGCCGAAATGGAGTGCACCGGAGAAGCCGCCGGCAAATGCTCCATCGTATTTAGCAAGCGCGACGGAGGGAAAGCGCGCGACGGATGGCTTGGAGAAGATTCGCCGCTCGACATTCGCTACCGCCTGTGCTGCATGCCACGGCGAACATGGCGAAGGGACCCGTGCGGCTGGCGCGATCAACGATGCGGCGTTTCTCGGCCTGGCAAGCGATCAATTCTTGCGGCGATTGATCATCACCGGACGCACCGATTTGAAGATGCCCAATTACGCCAGCGCCGAGCATCGCCCCAAGGATTTTAAGCCCCTGAGTTCTCGCGACATCTCGGACCTTGTGGCCCTGTTGCGAGCTTGGCGCGAAGCATCGGCCGCGCCCAGCGACGCCGCCCAATCGCCCGAACCGACGGTAGGCGCATCTCACGCATTCAAACGGCAGGCGAGCCCCGATGGATAATCCCCCCGCGCAGAAACCCGATGACGAACCCCCCACGGCCCAGCCGCCGCGGCGCACGTTCTTCCATTGGCTGACGTATGCCGCGGGAGCAATCGCGGCGGCAGTTGTCGGCCTGCCTTTCGTCGGCTTTATCTTCGCGCCGCCGAAAGAGGAGACACTGTGGGTCGATCTTGGCCCGGTGAGCAAATTTCCAGGAGGCGAAACCCGCGTCGCCACGTTCAACAACCCAATCCAGACACCTTGGGACGGCATCGTGGCCGAGACCAATGTCTTCGTCCGCAACGAGGGAGGAATCGCAACCGGAGCGGCCGACGCGAAGGTTGAGAAATTCTCGGTGTTCGCGGTGAACTGTGCCCATCTGGGTTGCCCGGTGTCGTGGTTTCCGCAATCGGGCTTGTTCATGTGCCCGTGCCATGGCGGTGTTTATTCCGCCGATGGTGAGCGCGCTTCGGGGCCGCCGCCGCGGGGATTGTTTCATTGCGTGTGGCGGGTGCGCGATGGTCGCCTGGAAGCGCAGGCTCCCCATTTTCCGACGCTGCAGGATACTGAAACGAAACCTGCCTAATTCACCGTCCACCGGCGGCAACCGCCATAGGAACCTCCAGATGACGGGTTGGTTGAAGACCATCGGTTGCTGGTTCGACGCGCGACTGCAACTGCGCCGACGTTGATGCCGATGCTCGAACATCCGGTCCCGCGCAAAATCGCCGGGCCGCTCGGCTGGTGGTACGTGTTCGGCAGCGCTTCGCTCACGCTGCTGCTGGTCCAGATTTTGACCGGCATCGGTTTAGCCTTCGTGTACGTTCCTTCGGCCGATCGGGCTTATGAGAGTTTGCTTTATCTCAACTATGAGCAGCCGCTCGGCTGGTTCCTGCGCTCGTTGCACTATTACGCCGGCTCCGGCATGGTCGTGATGGTGTTGGTCCACATGACGCAGGTGTTTCTGCACGGGGCTTACAAATACCCGCGCGAATTGGCCTGGGTCACGGGCGTGTTCTTGTTGTTGTGCGTGCTAGGAATGTTTTTTACCGGCCAGGTGTTGCGGTGGGATCCCGACGCATATTGGGGACTCGCCGTCGGCGGATCGATGGCGGGCCGGGTTCCAGTCGTGGGCCCGCAAGTGGTTCACCTTGTGCTCGGGGGAACCGTAATCGGCAGCGCCGCGCTCAGCCGGTTCTTTGCGTTGCACGTGTTCATTATTCCAGGCGTGTTGATCGGGCTGCTGGTTGTCCATCTGTGGCTGATCTTGAAGTGCGGAATCAGCGCGCCGCCAGTGCCGGGAGAAACGGTCGATCCGCGCACGTATCACAAGGAATATGAAAAGCTGCTCAAGGAGGGCGTGCCGTTCTTGGGCGAGGCGATGCTCAAGGATGTCATGTTCTCGGCCCTGGTCGTCGTCGCGGTGGTGCTCATCGCGGCGATTGTCGGCCCGAAAGGTCCCACCGGGCCGGTCGATCCGGCGGTGGCCGGCGCGAGCCCGCGGCCGGAGTGGCCGTTCCTGTGGCTGTTTGCGCTATTGTCGCTCAGCCCGCCGAGCGCCGAGACGTTTATCATCTTGGTGTTCCCGGTGGCGCTCATCGTGTTGCTGCTGCTGGTGCCCTTTGCCTCGAACCGGGGCGAGCCGCCCCCAGCCGGCGACCGGTGGCCGTGTTGTCGGTGATTGTGCTTTACACGTTGCTGGCCATCTTGACTTACGAAGGTGCGACGGCGCCATGGTCGCCGAAAATGGACGCCTGGAGCGGCGATCCGGTCCCGGTGCGGATGATCCAGGGGGCCAGTCCCACGCAGTTGCTCGGGGCGGCCGTTTTTCAGTACAAGAGCTGCCGCAATTGCCACGCGCTGGACAGTATCGGCGGACAGCGCGGCCCTGATCTGACGACGATCGGCACCCGGCTCACGCGCGATCAGATCATCGCCCAGATCAGCAATGGAACTCCCGGCGGAGGAAACATGCCTGCTTATGGTCGCCAGATGAGTCCGACCGAGATGACCGCGCTGGTCGATTTTCTGGTCGGCTTGCGTCCGGCGGGGCGCCCGGCGCCTCAGCCCGCCTCGGATAAGGCGGTGGCGGAGAAATCGCTATGAACTCGACGCTCACTCATGCCGACTGTCTTGGAGGCGGCTTTTTGGCGTTCGCAGTAGTACAATGAGGCTTCGGTTTTCAAAACAACAAAACCTTGGCCAAGCGCAGTTCAAGCCTCCGGAGCCTCTTATGGGTCTAACGCATGTTACAGTCGCCGTTTGCAATCCGCGTGATCCAGAGCACCGCTGGGAAGGCTTGTTTCTGGTCGACACCGGAGCGCTGGATTGCCTCGTTCCCGCCAATCGGCTTCGAGAAATTGGCATCGAGCCGGAGGGCGAACGGACGTACGAATTGGCCGACGGTTCGAAAATGGCGTTTCCGATCGGAGCGGCTCGATTCGAATTCATGGGTGAATTCGTGCCCGCCAACGTCATCTTCGGCGCAGACGATGTAGAGCCGATCCTGGGAATGATCGCGCTGGAATCCGTGGGCATTGAAGTTGATCCCCGCAACCAACGACTCAAGCGACTTCCGGCCGTCCGACTCAAATCGCTACGTGTCCGATGAGAGCCGTTTTGAGACGATCTTAAAGTTCGTGGAGGCGTCACCGAATGGTTGTCGGTGGAATCGAGCCGTGAAGGACGGCCTTGAGGTGGGGGCATGAACCCAACGCTCCAGGCGGCGCCTGCGCTCTTGGCCATTCAGCCCGTGGCTGCTGGCGACGCTCGTGGCGAGCGGTGGAATCTATTGGCGCGGCTGGCGAGATCTGCGGCGGCACGATGCCCAACGATGGACGCGCGGCAAACTGACGGTATTTTTCGGCGGGCTGGCGGCGATTTATCTGGCGTTGGCTTCGCCGGTGGAAACATTCTCTTCGTTTTTGCTCGCGGTCCACATGACGCAGCACATGCTGCTGATGATGGTCGCCGCGCCCCTGGTTTGGCTTCGCGCCGATGTTCCCGCTGCTGCGAGGATTGCCGCGGCCGATTCGCGCGGTCTGGCTCGCGCCGCTTGTTCAATCGCCGGCGGTACGCGTGGGTTTTACGCGAGTCACGCAGCCCGTCGTTGCCCTAACGCTATTCACCGCCGTCACGTGGCTGTGGCATCTGCCGGCGGCGTATGAATTAGCGCTACGCAATCCGGCGTGGCACTTTGCCGAGCATTTCTGTTTTCTCGGCTCGGCGCTGCTGTTCTGGTACGGCGTCGTGCGGCCTTATCCGGCTCGGCCCAATTGGTCCTGCTGGCTGTTGTTGCCCGTGCTGCTGGCCGCCGATGTGCAGAACACAGTGCTTTCCGCCCTCTTCACATTTTCCGGCAAAGTTCTCTATCCCTATTATGCGGAGTTGCCGCGGATTGCCGGGCTGACTGCCATTGAAGATCAGTCGCTCGCCGGCGTGATTATGTGGATCGTTGGGTCGGCCGCATTCTTGGCGCCCTTGTGTTGGATCGGGCTTCGTCTGCTCGGTGGCAATCGGCCGTTTGCGCCGCGGCCCGCGCGAATTCCGCACCTGGTCGCGCCTGTGGGGCGTCGTGGCCCGTTCGACTTGCTAACACTGCCGGTGATGGGACGGTTCCTGAAATGGCGGCATGCCCGACTGGCGCTGCAAGTGCCTTGCTCGATTTTGGCGGTCGCGATCATCGCCGACGGATTGTTTGGCCCGCAGGTCGGGGCGATGAATTTGGCCGGCGTGCTGCCGTGGATTCATTGGCGCGGGTTGGTCGTGTTGGGGCTGTTGGTGGCCGGCAATATATTTTGCATGGGCTGCCCGTTCTTGTTGCCCCGGACGATTGCCCGCTGGTTCTTGCCGGCGGGACGGAATTGGCCGCGCTGGTTGCGCAACAAATGGCTGGCCGTCCTGCTGCTCGGTTTGTTCTTCTGGGCTTACGAAGCGTTCTCGTTGTGGGACAGCCCGCGCTGGACGGCTTGGATCGCACTGAGCTATTTCGCGCTGGCGCTAGTGATCGACGGATTCTTTCGCGGGGCCTCGTTCTGCAAATATGTTTGCCCGATCGGGCAGTTCAACTTTGTGCAGTCGCTCGTCTCGCCGCTGGAAGTGAAGGTGCGCGAGACCGGATATTTGCGCTTCGTGCCGGACGAAAGAGTGCATTCGCGGCGGCGAGCATAGCCGCGGTTGCGAATTGCATCTTTATCAGCCGCGTAAACAAGGGAACATGGATTGCACGTTTTGCCTCGATTGCGTTCATGCTTGCCCCCATGAGAATGTCGGCATTCTCGCCGTGTCGCCGGGTCGCGAGTTGGGACGTGATGCGTTCCGCTCGGGGATTGGCCGGTTTGGCCGGCGCGTCGATCTGGCCGCGGTCGTCCTGGTCTTAGTGTTTGCCGCGTTTGCGAATGCCGCCGGGATGATTGCTCCGGTTGTCGGTTGGGAAGAGCGTTTGCGATTGTGGCTCGGATGGCGCTCGACGCTGCCGATCGTCAGCTTGTTTTATTTCGCCGCCTTGGTCGTGTTGCCGCTCGTTGCAGTCGGCGGCGCAGCCCTGCTCAGCCGTGGTTGGGCCGGTGGCGGCGAGCGTTGGTTGCCGACTGCGATGCGCTACACTTATGCGCTCGTTCCGCTCGGTTTCGGCATGTGGCTGGCCCATTATTCGTTCCATTTGCTCAGCAGCTACGACACGGTGATTCCGACAGCGCAGCGCGTGGCCGCGGACCTGGGCTGGACCTTCGCTGGCGAACCGCGCTGGAGCTGCAGTTGCTGCGGCACGGTGGCCGATTGGTTGCCGCGATTGGAAATCGTGTTCTTGGATTTCGGTCTGCTGCTATCGCTGCTCGTCGGCTATCGGATCGCCTCGGCCCAGGCGAGTCGGCCTTGGCAAGCCTTGCGTGCCTGGGTTCCGTGGGCGATCTTGATGGTGGCGTTGTTTTGCGTTGGAGTCTGGATCGTCGTCGAACCGATGCAAATGCGCGGCATGATTTCGATGGGAAGTTGACGATGCGTGGCAAGTTGATCGTAGCGGCGCTCGGTTTCGCCTGGATCTCGGTGGGTGGCGCATGTTGACTCCGCCCGCGCCGACGGCGGGTCGTTGCAGATTTCCGAACTGCGCAAAGACCGCACGATTTCTGTGTTTACCTCGCCCACGCCGCTGCGTGTTGGAGCGGCCGACGTCAGCATTCTGGTGAAACACGCGGACGCCGGGGATTCGGCAGCCGACTCGAAGTTCGTCGTGCGTGCCTGGCCCCTCTCGAAGCGACAGAACGTGATCAGCGCCCGAGCCACTCACGAAGCGGCCACGAACAAGCTGATGCAGGCGGCCCAACTCACGTTCAACGAAGCGGGCTGGTGGCATATCGAAGTGACCGGGCCGGAGGTCGGCGCCAAACATCCACTCGGCTTCGACGTCGAAGTCTTGAAAGCGTTTCCGCGCTGGCTGGAGCTTTCGCCCTGGATCCTGTGGCCGCTCGTGCCAATCGGACTTTATATGGCTTATCGATTGCGCACGGGCAAACGTCGTAACCCGATGGGTTCGCGGAGAAACGTGCCGCTCTATCGCACCGGTTCCCATTAGACCGGCTCGCGATCGCAAGCCTTGCCGAAACCGGCCTCATTGCCGCCGGAGAAAAACGAAGTCGCCCCCCGGATCGCTCCCCTTGAGCAGCGCATAACGAGGATCCTGCTCAGGGTCCTTGTCGACCTCGATCGCGATATTTGGAATCGACAGCAGCGCGCCGGGCTGCGCCGATTTCAGCAAGCCGAGGATCGTCGACGCGAACGGCGAATGGGTTCCCGGTCTGCCGTCGGAAGCCGTCGTCTTGCCCACCGAGGCCAGAAATGCGAGGCAGCGGTTTTTCATCTTTCGCTCGAAGATCACATTCTTGGGCGCGGCGTCATCGTGTGGCTTTCGCTTCCGCGGCGCGTGGTTTCCGTCGCCGTGTCGAAATCGATCATGCCGCCAAAGCAGCTTGTCGAGCACGAGGAAGACATGCGGACAATGCAGGGCGATGATCGAAATATCCTCGTGCAAATCGGCGAGAGAATAATACGAGCTGGTGTGATGCTCGCTGCTGCGCGACGAATCTTTGAACACCAGGTAGCCGCGGCCGTCGATCCGTTCGCCGTGTCCACCGAGATAAATCAACAATTGGTCATTGGGCCCGAACTGCCGATTGCGATAGTCCATGATCTTGGCGGCGAATTGGTCGCGAGTATTTTCGATTCCCGTGCGGTCGACCTCGAAACCGTAGTCTTTCTCCAACTCGTCGCCGATTGCCAGCGCATCGGATTCGGCATTGCTCAGCGTCGGCCAACCGTTGCTATAGACATTGGAGGCGAATAGCAGGGCGAAATCCTTGCCGTCGCGGGTCAGGGGCTCGGCCGCCGTCGAGGGCGCGGCTTCCAAGTATTCGAGGCTGCTGCGCATGACGGCTTTCGAATCCGTATGCGGGGTGGCATGCGCCGGCCAGAACGCATAACCCGCCAGCGCCACGCAGATCGCAGCGGCCGCGGCCAACGGCGCCCGCAGCGCGATCGGCTTGCGCACTGTCCGGCCATGACACCACTGACGGGCGACTTTCAGCACTTCGGCGTCGGCGAGTTGCGAACCCGCCTTGGGCGGCGCGACGTAGGTGTGATTAAACCGTGGCGGGTCGGTCCAAGGGTCGCGCACGGCGCGATCCCGATCATGTTTCAACTCGGCTTGCTGCAATCGCTCGAACAGCTTTTCGAGCGACAATGGCTGCGGGATCCCCGGATTGGTGGAAAAGAACCAGCGGCCTTTGCCCCAATCGACGGCCAGCAGCGCAAACGGTTCTTCCTGGGGCGATTCGGTTTTGCTGCGGCTCCATTGCTTGAACAGCAGGCTCTTCGGTTGATGCAAAATGAGTGCGCGGGCACTCGGCGCGGCGCCGGGAATCGTGATCGACCATTGTTCGGCCCGTTGCAAATCCTGCCGGTACAACATTCGGTCGTTGGCCAGATAAGCGCGCTCGCGGGCAAATTCCGGTCCGGTATCGAATAGCGGCACGGTGAAGGAATCTTGTTCCTTCGCGGCCGCTTGAAAGATTACGGCCCCCATGCGGAACCAATCGGTCTCAAATCGCTTGGCGACGACCGGATCGAGAAGATTTCCGCTGCCGGCGTTCCGGATTGCCAAGAAGACGCCTTCCAGCGTCTGTTCGGGCGACATGCTGCCGGGGCTGATCCCTTCGCGTTGCAATGCCGCATAGCTCGCGAAGGATTTCAAGCCGGCGGGCAAAGTCCGCCCGGCGATCGATTCGAGCAAGGTGCTCGCGGCCAGCAGATCATCGAAGCTGGGATTCGCGGGAACAACCACGACATCCAACGGGCCAGCCCCATGACGGAACCCGTCGATGCCGCGCTCGATGGCCAGCAAAGCCATGCCCAATCGCTCGGCGTTGACATCGGCCGCGGGCAGCACCAGGATTTCGTTCGCCGCAGCAGTCGAGTTCTGATCGAGATTGGCTCGGAACGATAGGGCCATAGCGGTAGTCACATCAAAATCCCTGTGGCTCGAAGTTTTACGTCGGCGCCGCGGCGTTAGCTCAGTTTTACATCAACTTGGGGGGTTCCTCAAACCATTTAACCCGGCGCCGGCGGGCCGGTTCCGTGCAGCAATGTTCCCTGAACGCTGGGAAAATCTCTAAGAACTGCTAACTTAACCAACCGGGGTCTGTCCCCATTTTGCGATGCCCCGTGAGCAAAATGGGGACTGACCCCCTCGGCTCCGCGAGTTGAGTTAGGACTCCTAAAATGAGTCAGAGCCAGGAGTAAGCGCGGGCCGAACTGCCATGAACGACGAAGCCAGCTATATCTGCGATTCGTGCGGCGAAGAGGTCGTGGTGCCGCTGGACTTGTCGGCGGGCGACGAACAACGTTACGTCGAAGATTGCCCCGTCTGCTGCCGGCCGAACGTGATCCACGTCGAAATCGATTCGCAGGGCAACGCCCGCGTGTGGGCCGAGGCGGAGTGAAGGACATAGGTGTCAGCCCGTTTCCTTCCCCGCGGCGGCCGGGACAACGGCTTGGCCTTCGGCGTAGCCGTAACGACGCATGTAGTCGCCGCAATGGCGTTGGATTTTCGCGGCTAGCTCGGGATCGAGATTGAATTTGTTCGTCTTGTAATCCTTCACCCCTTCGAGATATTTCGCGACCGCCGGGCGGGCCGTTTCGAAATCGCCCAGGTCGAGCTCGCGGTAAATCGTTTCGAGTTCGGCCAGCGGATTGGCGACCAGATCTTCGTAGCGGATCTGATGCAGTTGGTTTGCCGGGATCAGCTCCTTCTCCTCCTCGAACCGTTCGTACATCAACTCGAACATGTTGAAGATGTGAGCCTCCACCGGCTGGTCGCGACGAATTTGCAGCGACACCGCGTCGGTCATCCGGGTCCACATCCGTAGCGTCGAAGGAATCAACGAGCGTGGGTCGCGCGCGATATGCACGAACCGAGCCTCGGGATACAACTCCAAAATCAGCTTTACCCGGGCCGTGTGCGGCGGCGATTTCAGCACCAATCGCGCGGCGGGATCCTTCAAGCTCTGCCGCCGCAAGAACCAATCGAGGCATGCCTTCCAGCGCACGCGGCGCTCGGCCGGAAGACTTTGAAGCGTGAGATTCTCGGTGGTGAAGCCCCGGTTCGGGAAGGCCCATTCCAGATAGGGCGAGCCGGCGCCGAGGATCATGAGCGCGAACTCGTCTTCTTGCGGCCGGTCGAAGCCGACGAGCATGTCGTCCATCGGCCGCTTTTTCGGCAGCAGCCAGTCGAACCAGCGCTCGAAGATTTTGGCCGTCAGCAAGAAATGGCGCGGCGCCATGCAATCGAACGTCGTGGGATAGATCATCCGCGAGTCTTTCACGAGTAATTCGTGCAACAGCGTGGTCCCGGAGCGCCAATGGCCCAGCACGAACAGCGGTGGCTGGCGCATCTCGACGGCCCGCGCGGCGGCCGTAAATCGCCTCGCTGAGCCAACCGGCGAACAGATTGAACCAGCAGAAAATCGAGATCGAAACCGCCATCGGAATCCGCGAGAGTGAGACGGCGAACCGATTGCGGGCCAATAGCGGAAACCAAATGCCCGGCGGCATCCCATGCCACGGCCGGGGCGTTCGCAGCGGCAACGTGGTTTGTTTTTCCTTGCCCATCGCAAAAAGATTGAATTCACTTTGGTCAAACAGGTGCAACCGAATCCTGATCGTAACACCGCTCCCGCGATCCTGCCAAACGCAAATTTCGCACTGTCTGTCTGGTCGCTAGCATAGTGAAGCTGCTGGAAGTGGCTGATACCGGCCGATTAAAGTGGCATCCCCGCGCCATAGCTACTGAATTCTTTCGAGTCGCAGGATCGGATGACTGAACCCGGCGAAAACGAGCGTGAACTGGTCGAGCGGTTGCGGTTGCATGTCGATCGACTGGCCGGGTTGATCGGGCCGCGACATGTAGGCCGGCCTGCGGCGCTGGCAGCCTCCGCCACGCTCATCGAGCGCGAATTGACAGGCACAGGTTACGAAGTGGAGCGGCACACGTACGCCGTGGGCAATATGGAAGTGGCCAATCTCGTGGCCACGCTTGAGGCGCCGTCGACGAGCCGCCGCCGGAACGAAATCGTGGTGTTGGGAGCCCATTACGACACGACGCCGGCGACGCCCGGAGCCGATGACAACGCTTCGGCCGTGGCTGTGCTGCTGGAAGTCGCCCGGTTGCTGAGTGGTTTGCAACCGCGGCGCACCATCCGTTTTGTGGCATTTCCTTGCGAGGAGGCACCGCATTTTCATAGCGGCGAAATGGGAAGCCAGTTTTACGCCAGCCAATGCCAAGCGCGAAACGAACAGATCATCGGGATGCTTTGTCTCGAAATGGTCGGCTATTATTCGACGTTGCCTGGTAGCCAGCGCGTGCCCAGCGCGATTCCAAAATTCCTGCGGTGGGCGTTTCCGCGCCGCGGCGATTTCTTGGCGGCGGTCGGAAACCTTCGCTCCTGGCGGTTGTTGTGGGAATTTCGCCGTGGATTCAAAGGGGCTGTGCGTTTCCCCTTGTTCTCGATCGGACTGCCGGAAGCGATCCACGACATCCGGCGTTCCGATAACAGCTCATTCTGGGACCACGGATATCCGGCCCTGATGCTGACCGACACGAGCTATCTGCGCAATCCGCACTACCACCAATTGACCGACACGCCGGAGACACTGGATTATGACCGGATGGCGGAGGTCACGATCGGAGTTGCCGGCGGCGCCGCCCGCTTGGCGCGGCTCAAGTTGCCGAAAAGTCTCGGAGGTTGATCGCGTGCCGTCAACATGGCAAAGATGCCCCGATCAGCAGAATCCGCGAACGATCGTGGACCTTCGGGCAGAGGATCGCTTGCCGATTCAAGGATCGCCGGCGGTGGGCATCAATTCGCGCCGCACCAACGGGCGCTGACGTTCTGGCGAAAAGGTAGCGCCGTGCCGAACTCAAACGAGCCGATGCAGCCTCAGAATCAGCCGACTGCTACTCTGTCGCGCCGACTTCAGCAATTGCGCCGTGAGGTTGGAGATCACCGCGATGGGTGTATCCTCATCCGGTGATTCCAGTGGTCGATCTAAGCCTCGCGTAAGCCGCATCCGACGGTAGGCGACTGGTCCTTTGTCATGGGGGGTCGCTTGACTGTCCAACCAGTCTTGATTGTCGTGCGTTTAGAAAAACGGACGCGATACTGCCGAAGTCGAGCTACTTGTTGAACTCCCCGGCGTCGTACTTTCTCCAGAACTCGGCGGTAGGGAACTTGTTCTTGTCATCCCACCATACGCCGATCTTTTGCAGGCTTTTCATCTGACGAATGACGTTGATTCCTTTGGTGATGTTCTTGGGGGTGAAGTTCGCTTCCGTCAGGTTCATCCTTTCTAGCAGGGACACGTCGGATACGTTGGTGTTGAAGAACGACAGCTCGGTCAGCGGCATATTCTTCAACGGCGACAAGTCGGACACCTGCGTGCCGCAGCAATTGAGAAAAGCCAGAGGCATCCCTTTGAGCGGCGCGTAGGGTAGACACCGGCGTCCACCCGCAATCCAAATGTGTCAGCGGCATCCCGGCGAGCGGCGACAGATCAGACACTTGCGTACCGGGGAAATTCATGTCCGTTAACGCCATTCCTTTAAGCGGTGAAAGATCAGAAATCTTTGTGTTGTTGCATAACATTCCCTTCAAAGGCATTCCTTGGAGTGGCGTCAGGTCGGACACTGCCGTCTGCCAGCAGACCAAACCCGTCAGACGCATCCCCGCGAGTGGCAACAGGGTCGACACTTGCGAGTACCCGCAATCCAAATTTGTCAGATGCAGCCCTTCGAGCGGCGACAGGTCGGACAACATGCGTTTACCTTGTTCGCTGCCCGGGCAACGCAAATCCTTTAGCCCTGCCAGCGCTCGAACCGGCGAAATATCGGTAACGTTATTCGTTTGAAAATGCAGATCGGTTACCACGCCATTCTCGATCCTGTGCTCTTCCTTCCCATCGAACCCAGGATTGAGTTCCTGCAGCTTCTTGACGACGGCTTGCACCTGTTTCTCGGCGGACAGGGCGGCAACGGACTTCATCCATTGCTGGAAGGCGGGATCGTTGAATGTCGTGATCGGCTTCTGATCTGGAATCAAGCTCGCTGAATTCGGCGTGCCGAACTCGCCGGCGTCGTATTTCTTCCAGAACTCGGCGGTAGGGAACGTGCCGATCTTTTGCAGGCTTTTCATCTGACGAATGGCGTTGATTCCTTTGGTGATGTTTTGGGGGGTGAGGTTAACTTCCGTCAGGTTCATCCTTTCGAGCGGGGTCAGGTCGGATACGTTCGTGTTAAAAAACGACAGCTCGGTCAGCGGCATATTCTCCAACGGCGACAAGTCGGATACCTGTGTGGCACAACAATTGAGATTCGTCAGCGGCATCCCTTTGAGCGGCTTCAGATCGGACACCTGCGTGCCGCCGCAACTCAAGAACGCCAAAGGCATTCCGCGCAATGGCGACAAGTCAGATACGTGCGTGTTGTAGCAAGGCAGGAACACCAGTTTCATTCCGTGCAATGGCGACAGGTCGGATATTTGCGTGTTTTGGCAATCCAGCCTCGTCAACGGCATCCCCTTGAGCGGCGATAAATCGGATACCGGCGTTTCCGGACAAGTTAGAAACGTCAGCGGCATCCCTTCGAGCGGCGAAAGATCAGAGATCAGTGTTCTCCAGCACTCCAGTCTCTCCAACCGCATCCCTTTGAGCGGCGAAAGATCGGACAACTTGCTCTTGCCTACTCCGCTGCCAGTACACGACAGTTCCTTCAATTCAAGCAACGCTCGCACCGGCGAAACATCCGTTATGTCATCCGCCGCAAATTTCAACTCCACTACCACATCCCCTTCGATCTTATGCCCTTCCTTCCCATCAAACCCAGGATTGAGTTCCTGTAATTTCTTGCTGACGGCTTCCACTTGCCTCTCAGCGGGCAGGGCGGCAACGGTCTTCATCCATTGCTGAAAGGCAGGGTCGTTGATGTTGGTGATCGGTTTGCGATCTGGTTTGACCGCTGTGGAATCCGGCTTGCCGAACTCGCCGGCGTCGCATTTCTTCCAGAAGTCGGCGGGTTGAAATTTATTGCCCTCGCCAACGTCGATGATGCGGAGGCTCTTCATGCGACGGACTACGTCCCATCCTTTCGTGATCTCTTTGGGCGTGACGTAAAGCTCGGTCAAACTCATTCCTTCGAGCGGCGACAAATCAGAGACCTGCGAGCTGTTGCATGCAAACAAATTTAACGGCATCCCCTTCAGCGGAGACAAATCCCCAGCCGGCGTTCCCCCGATCAACAGCCTCGTCAACGGCATCCCTGTCAGCGGCGACAGGTCAGCGACTGCCGTGCAGGTGCAGTCCAGATTCGTCAGTTTCAAACCCCTCAAGGGCGAGAGATCGCAAAATTTGGAGTCTGACTTGCCGTCAATCAAGTGGTCGCAAGAGCAACTACAACAAAGGTTGCTCAATCCCGGCAATCCGCGAACTGGCGAAATATCGGCTGCTTGACTTGCGTCGAACGCAATCCCCGTGACCACACCGTTCTCAATCGTGGGTTCGTTCCACGTGCGCCAAACCAACCCCGGATTGAGTTCCTGCAACTTTTTCGCCACGGCTTCCACCTGCTGCTCGGCGGACATGGCGGCAACGGTCTTCATCCATTGCTGGAAGGCGGGGTCGTTGATGTTGGTGATCGGTTTGTGATCTGGACTCGATGCTACGGAATCCGGCTTACCGAACTCCCCGGCGTCGTATTTCTTCCAGAATTCGTCCGCGTTGTAAACCTTCGTCCAGTGAACCCCGATCTGTTTTAGACTCTTCATCTGGCGAACTACATCCAACCCTTTGACGATGTTTTTTGGCGTAAACTCGATCTTCGTCAGTTCCGTGCCTTGCAGGGTTGAGATATCCGACACGCGCGTGTCGTAGAAATACAGCTCGCCAAGCGGCATCCCATGCAGCGGCGAAAGATCGGAAACTGGTGTGGCGGCACAACTCAGATACGTCAGACGAAAGCCAGTTATTTGCGACAGGTCAGAGACCGGCGTGTGATCAATGCTCAAAAGTTCGAGCGGCATGCCCTTAAGCGGCGCGAGTTCGGAAATTCCATTCCCGTAGCATATCAAGCGTTTCAGAGGCAAGCCTTTTAGCGGAGACAAATCGCTTAGTTGTCCCCTCAGTTCGCGCCCACTGCAATCTAAAGAATTGAGTCCCGGCAATGCCCTGACAGGCGAAATATCGGAAACAAGATCCGTAAAAAACGCCATCTTCGTCACGACGCCATTTTCAATCGTCGGCGGCATGCTCGAATTCAGCCAGCCGGTCAGCTTCCCATCAAACCCAGGATTAAGTTCCTTCAATTTCTTGCCGACGGCTTCCACTTGCTGCTCGGCGGGCATAGCAGCAACGGTCTTCATCCATTGCTGGAAGGCGGGATCGTTGATGTTGGTGATCGGCTTGTGAGCTGGGCTGGCAGCCGTGGAATCCGGCTTGCCAAACTCTCCTGCGTCGTACTTCTTCCAGAATTCTTGTGTTTTCCATCGACTCCCCCAGGCGACACCTATCGTCTCGACGCTCTTCGATGAGCGGAGAGTATTCATCCCTTTGGTGATATTCTGTGGCGTAAAAAACATTTCTTTCAACCGCAGGTCATTGATTGACGACAGATCTGATACCTGAGTGTCAATAATAGAAAGTGTGTTCAAAGGTATCCCGGAGAGGGGCGACATATCGGACACCCGAGTCGTACCTAACCAGAGTTCCGTCAAGGGCATTCCCTTTAGCGGCGACAGATTCGAGACTTGCGAATAGTCGCAACTTAATGCCGTCAATGGCATGCCATGCAAGGGAGATAGATCAGAGAGTTTGCCCTCGTTGGTCACGCTACCCCGACACCGGAGTGCTTTCAATCCCTGCAATACTCGCACGGGCGAAATGTCGGTCACGTTGTCCGTGGCGAAATCCACTTCAGTCACAACGCCACCTTCAATCTTCGGCGTGACCCTCCCGTCAAACCCAGGATTCAATTCCTGCAACTTTTTGGCGACCGCATCCACCTGCTTCTCGGCGGGCAGGGGGGCAACGGTCTTCACCCACTGATCGAAACCCGGAGTCTTGAATGCGACGCGCCTTCTCCGTCCCAGCCGTTACTGGCTTGCCACCTAGGGGAATGAGCTGCGCCTTGATCGACTTCTCACCGCCCGACTCCATCTCGAAGTCTTTGGCGAAGAATTTGAAACCATCTTTCTCCACTTTTAAACGGTGTTTGCCGGGATCGACCGAAATGGTGACCGGTCCCTTCCCGCCCGGCTGACTGATTTCGACTTTTCCGTCTGCATCCAACACCTGGACCACGGCATCCGGCTGATTGACCTCGACGACTAGCGTGCCATCTTTGGTGCGCAGCTTGAAGATCACGCCCGCCAAGATCGCAACCCCTAAGAACCCCGCGCCAACGGCACCCAGAATCAACTTCTTGTTGTCGTTGCCAGATTTGGAGGGAGTCACCTTCTTGGCGGTCTTGGTTGGAGCCGCCTTCTTGGTTTTCTTCTGCACGTGGGATGCGTGCGGCGGAGCGTCTCGGAGAAACGTCAACACGTCGGCATCGAGATTGGTATCGACCGACTGCTGGAAACTGACGGAAGTTTGTCGTCCGGAATTGCATTGTTCAAGAGCGGCGACAACCTCGCTCATCGTCTGGTAACGATCCTGCACCTTCTTCGCCACCATCTTCTCGAAGACGGCTTGAACTTCGTCGGGCACTTCGGCTCCCAAAGAAGGAATCGGCTGTTCTCGATGGGCCAACAGCTTGGCCATCAGCGTGTCGCCGTCGTACGCGGCATGGGCGGTGAGCAGGTAATGCAATGTGCAACCCATGCTATAAATGTCGGCCCGTCCATCGACGTGCTTGGTGCTGAGAGCTTGTTCGGGAGCCATGTAATCGACCGTGCCCAGCACGGCTCCGGTGCCGGTCAGTTCGGCCTGTGTCGCCGTGTCGCCGGCGCCGTCGATCCGGGCCAGCCCCATGTCGAGAATCTTGACGGTCCCTTTTTTGTCCACCAGCAGGTTCGCGGGCTTGATGTCGCGATGCACTACGCCTTCGCCATGAGCGAACTCTAAGCCACGCGCCGCTTGCAGGATGTAATTGACGGCCTTGGCAACGGGCAGCGGGCCGCTCTTCTTCACTAACGCCGAGAGATCCGCGCCTTCGACATATTCCATGACCAAGAAGTGAACGCCGCCCGCCTCGTCGGCATCGTCCGTTGCGACGATATTGGGATGGCGTAATTTTGCTGCTGCTTCGACCTCGCGTTGAAAACGTGCTACTGCTGCCGCGTCCTTCATCGTGGCGGCTGGCAACATCTTGATCGCCACGAGCCGATGCATCCGGCGATGCTCCGCCTTGAACACCTGCCCCATGCCGCCGGCCCCGATCTTATCCAAGATCGTGTAGTTGCCGAGAATCAGCGACTTCGCTCGGCCGGCGTAGATTTCTTGGGCCTGGAACTTCGTCAGGTGTTTGCTCTGCACCAGTTGCCGGGCAAGCTCCTGGGTGTCTTTGGGAAATGCCTTGGGCGGAAGGAAATTTTCAAGCTTGCCGGGTGCAATGACGCCGGAATCGGCGATTTGCTTGACGAATTGTTCAAGGGCGACGGGCATAGCGTGACCCAACGCTGGAAATTGAGCTTCGATTATAGCTCCCCCCCGATGGAGAAAACAGTCCCGCAAACCAGTTGGCGCGATTGCTTGGGATCGCATCTTGCAGGACCCACCAGCGCGATCCTGAAAGCCGCCAGCCAGGCAGCATAATAGATTTTGGGATTCAGCCAGACAACGACCGTCGTCGAAGCAGGGGCGATCGCCTAGCGAGCGCGGCGCTGGACTTCGCCAGAAGCCAGGGGCTACGTTGCAATTCCGCCAGCATCGCGCGACGTGTTTGCGTGTTGGGCATCGGCTCGCGGACGATCGGCGGATGTTCGCTATAGGTCCGGCCATCAAGCGCGCGGCCGGTCTTCGACTTGCGGACACCGCCCCATTGCTTGAAAAAAAATGGAATCTCCAATCGTCGGCACTCTCGCAAGATTCGATCGACCCAAGCTCGCTCCATCGGCCGCGCCCCCGGCCCACTCTCGCCCCCCACGATCACCCACTGGATGTTCGCCAGGTCAACATCCACGAGATCTTCCAGCAGCGGTTCGATCGACAGGAACGCGACCGTCGGCGTGGCGGCGCGGAGATCGTCGATGCGCGGCAAGCCGTGCCTTCGATTCTCGACGCTCACGCCCCACCAGATATGCGGCAGCTGGGCGGCAAAGCGAAGTTTGCCTTGCAAAAGTTCTCGCAATCGCTCGGACCGCTTGGTCAGTACCATGTAAGTATGCCAATTGGTTTGAACCATTATTCGGGCGACCAATTCGATGTAAGCGTCGGGGACGTCCTCGTGGAACAGATCGCTCATCGAGTTGACGAAGATCATTTTCGGCCTGGTCCAAGAGAGCGGATCGGCCAATTTTCCCGGGACGAGCCGTAGGTCGAAGCCCTGCTCATAAGGATGGCCCGGAACGCCCCGAAACCGCTCGGCGAATGTCTCGGCATAGCAGTGCGTGCAACCGGGACTGATTTTCGTGCAACCGCGGATCGGATTCCACGTCGCGTCGGTCCATTCGATTTTCGAATTCGCGCTCATCGGCGTGCAACTCTGGTGGGATCAGCCCTCATTCTGTCGCAGTTCGTTGTGGTGGTAGGCTTCGATCAACCGCTCGAGCATGTCGATCTGGCTGCGGAGCACTTCGCCGCGCTCGGTGTCGGCCATGCGGCGCGGCGAGTCCCAGGTGCGCACGACTTCGACGCGCGGAATGATATCCACGCCGTCGCGCACCGCCGCCTCGACCGAATCGAAATGATGGTGCAGGGCCAATAGCGTGCGATCGGCCTCGAGGACCAGCGTGTAGCCGTGATCGCCGTAAGCTTCAGAAAATGCACCGTCGATCGTAATGGCTTTGCCGCTGCGCTTCAGCGGCGATTCCCCCTTCTCGATCTTCACCGGCACGTGGCCATTGACGATCAGCCCTTCCGCGGGATCGACTCCGAACTCGGCGAGCACCTTCTCGCAAAACCAGGATTCGTGAATCAACTTGAAATAGGGATCCTGCGTTTCCCGGTGCGGAGCTTTATCTTCAATGAAATCTCGCTCCAGCGTGGCGATTCGGTCTTTGCCAAACAGGGGCGAACGCGGGCCGCTCCACAAATACCAAAGCAAATCGAGGTCCGGCTGTTGCCGCCGCTCCATAGCCCGGAGCACGACGCGTTCGATCCCGTCGAACATTGCCCGGCCACGGAGCAGGCTCACCGTCGATTGTCATCGGCTGGAATTCGCCCTGCTCGTCGCAAGGCACGCAGCCATGAAAGATCAGATGGCTGTCGCGAACCAGGTACATCGAGCCGTGGCCGACCACATATTTCATGTGCTCGCCCAGCTTCTGGCTGCTCTGAAATGCATGCCGCAGCCGGGCCATGCAATCGGCTTCTTCGGCGGTGAGCGTGTACGGATCGCGGGAATTGATCGTGGGCAAGTGCGTGTCGCGCAGCGGATAGCGCATTCCGTCCACGTCGATCTGGCCGGTGTCGTGGTCGATATGCTCGAGCAGCCGACGATGATCGAGCGACCAGTGCGGATTGCGGGCGATCAGTCTGTCCTTCAAGCTTGAACTGAATGATGGCGATCGCCTTTTGCATCCGGGCGATGAGCAGCTCCGAACGCAGGCCTTTGGACTTTGGTAAGAAAGGAACGGCCGGGTCGTCGGCGTAGATCGTCTGGGCCAGATGCTCCAGCGGCGCCCAAGGAATGCTGTAGCCTTCGTCGAGTTGCCCGAGCCGCCGATAACGCAGCGACACGCGCAACACCTGGGCAATCAGGGCCTCGTGCCCTAGGCAGGCGCCGAGCCAAGCCACATCGTGATTGCCCCAAATGAACGACACATTCGGTTGTTGCCGCAGATAATCGACCACCCGATCGCCACGCGGGCCGCGATCCCAGCAGTCGCCACCAATGATCAACTCATAGATCGCCAGGTTGCGCACCAACCGTCCGGTGAGATGCACCAGATGCAAGGCCCGGCCGCGGCGGATGCAGTTCGTCGACGATGGCCTCAGTGAATTTTTCGTTGCGCTCGGTTGTCGGCGCATGCAGCATTTCGGCCAACAGCCCCCGATGCTCCGGCGGAAAAACTTCCAGCAGCCGTTTGAGGCTGAATCGGGTCGCGAGGAAGCGGAGCAGCTCGAACTGGAATCCGAGCGCCCGGGCCGTGAACGTGCGAAGCTGCTCCGGGTCGGTCAGCTCGGTTTCCAGCCGCTCCGTGACCTCGGCGGGATAGAAGACGAGCGTCAAGAACTCTTTGAGCTCTTCAGGCGGCAAGCGGTTGGCGAAGATCCCCTCGACCAACGGGCGGAGCGTGCCGGAGGCGTTGTTGATCACATGCCGCAGCTTTTTGTCTTCGCCATGAATGTCGCTGATGACATGCACCGTGCCCTTGGGAAGCGTGAGCACTGCCGACAGCCGGGCAATTTCCGAAACGGCCGAATCGACGGTCGGAAAATCGCGAGCCAGGCGCGCAGAAATGTGAGCTCGTGAGCTTCGGTGTGATTGAGCGTGCGTTTCATGTGTCAGAGCGGACTCAGTTCTGTTATCGAGAGAGGTTCTATCCTAGCCCGCCGGGGTGAACGAGGGAATCGGCTCGATTGAGCCTGAGATACGCCGAGCGATCGGCAAAATCGGCAAGTCTAGCGTCGGGAGGGCGAGGCTCCTGCCGAGCCGCATCTTGGGCAGGTTCAGCGGTGCGTCATCACCCTCACCCCAGCCCTCTCCCGTCGAGGGAGAGGGAGAAGAATTCTCCTCTCGCGCTTTGTGGGGTGAGTCTCGCGTCCCGAATGACGATCGGTGAGTCACCAACGCAAAACCGCCGAGTCTCCTCGGCCTAGCGGGCAAGGAGACTCGGCGGCGTGATATGGTTAACTGTCGTCGGCTGCGGATTGCAGGATCCAAATGGAGTGGCCGTCGGCTCACTGTTAATCGTGTGGGGATCGCGTTCCGCGTCGCAACAGGTTTGTAAAGGGAAGCTAACCGCAGAGCCCTTGGGAATCGGTGTTGGTTGGTCAGGGTATTGCCCCAGGGGGCATCATGACGCTTTATTCGAAGTTCCCAGCTCGCTGCTGTTTCGCACCACCCTCAGTGGGCCATCCCACTAACAAGAGCAGCGAGAAAACTTTGCAAATGTTACAAGCGCCGTCGCCAAGAAAAGTAAACGCCGTCACTTCTTGAGAAACGCGTTCGCCAGATCGGCGATGACCGAATCGGGCATCGATTTCGGGCTGCCGAGAAGCCGGCCGTTGATGAGTGTTTCGGCGGTCGATTCCAAGACTTCCAGCCGGTCGAAAGCGTCCAGCACGCTCGTGCCGCAGACCATTACGCCATCGTTGTCCAACAGCGCGATCGGCTGTTCCAGGGACAATTGTCCGGCGATCTCCTGACCGTCGTGAAATTGCGGCCCGTAAGTAATTCGCTGCACGTCGCGCAATAGCAAAAAGCTCTCAGGAATGGTGCGGGCATCGAACGGCATGCCGGTGACGCTGAATGCCGTGGCGTTGACGGTGTAGGCATTGATGATGGCATGGATGCCTGGGTGCCGGGCATAGATCGCCTGATGCAACCGGGTGGCACGGCTGGGAAATTTTCCCGGCTCGACGGCGCCATCGCACACTAGGATCAGGTCCTCCAATTCGACCGAATGTCGGTCGAGATCGTGCGGTGTCATCAGAAACGCGCCATCGTCGACGCGGGCCGAAAAACTTCCTTCGGTGCTAATGATCAGTCGGTTGCGATATCCACGCCGCAGGAATGCACATAGTTCGCGCCGCAACTCTTTTTCGGCGCTCGTGGCAGGCTGCGGATCGCGGGTCGGAGGCGATGGTATATTCTGCGCGGCCAGCGCCAGATGTGCGTCGTCGAGATAATGGGGCGGCCCCAAGGTCGTGGCCTTGATGATCGTTTTGGCCGTGAATTCCAATGTTTCGAACCGCTGAAACGCATTCTGCAGGTTCTCGCCTCCGACCACGACGCCATGATTCTCTAAAATCACGCAGAACGGGCCCTGCGAAAAACTAGCGGCTATGTTGGCCGCCAATGCGCCGCTGCCGGGCAGCGCATACGGAGCAAAGCCCACCTTGCCGCAAACTCCGCGCGCATGATGAAATAGCCGGGTATCGGGCACTCCGCCGCAAATGCTAAAGGCCACGAGCGCCACCGAGTGGGCATGCACGATTCCCTCGATTTCTGGCCGCACGACATAAATCGCCCGATGAAAGGGAAACTCGGACGAAGGCGGGTGGAGGCCTTCGACCTTTCCATCGGCATGGACGCAAACGATGTCCTCGCGGCGCAGGTTGCCTTTGTCGATCCGGGCCGGCGTGATCCAGATATCGCCATGCTCGTCACGAATCGACAGGTTGCCGCCGGACGTGGTCGTCATGCGGTACTGATAGATGCGCTCCATCGTCTGAATAATCGCATCGCGTGGATGGAGCAAACTCTGCGGGCGGGCCATGGCGAATCTCTCTTGCACTTCGAGCCGGAAAACTCGGGGCGACGCCGCCTTCGCAATTGGCAATCTGGCTGGGGAAAATCTCTGCGCGAACTAGCTAGTGCTGTCGCTCAGCCAATCGGAGCGATTTTCCGGTCCAACAAATCAGATTCGGATCGCCTTTGCGAAGCGATCGAGGTCTCGAGAAAACACCTTGCGGCAGATGCGTTATAACCGGCGCTCTCGGCATCGCTGGAATTATCCGAGGTAGGATTATTCGGTTTATCGCGAGGATGCAGTTTTCCCGGCGGATGATAGCCCAAAATGGGTATATTTGCACGCGAATTTCTGACCGCCGCGCGAAATGCCGGACGAATCCAATAGACGGGTAGAACGGAAAACGCCGGTGTTCCGGCTTGTTACCGATCGGCGGCCTTAACGCTCTGAACGGGCTTTCGGCTGCATACCAATAATAAGGGAAAAACCCGATGCGCACGACATCGCTGATTTTGCGAACGACCGGAGTTGTACTCGTTGGGACGTTCGGTCTGCGGGCAGGCGCCCAGCAGGCCGATGTTCCCGGAGTCAAACTCTCGCAAACCGCTCCGGCGGCGACGAGCCAATCCTCGCCGAAAGGGCCTTCGTCAAACCAATCTTCCGCGCTGCGTGTGGTCGATCGGCCGGCCGTCGGCCCGGTTGTCACATTGGCTAAGCGCGCCGACGAAGCGCCGCAACCGGCGCTCGCGGCGCCACAGGCGATCTCCGCTGCGGCGGTCGGCGCCGCTCCGTCAGTCAAATCCGACAAGGTTTACCACATTGCCTCGGTCAAGACACGTCCCGCGATTAACGCGACCGAGCCAACCAACCGGCTGGAGGTCGTGATCGACCGTTACCCCGACGGAAAGGTCCACGTCGAACGACAGGTCGCGCTCGACGCGAAAGGGAACTTCGTCAACGCGGGAACCTATGCGCAATACGATGAGGATGGTCACTTAATCAAATCGGGGCAGTTTCATGCTGGAAAGTTGAACGGCCATTGGATGCAGCAATTGGCGCAGAACGACGGGATGCTGTTTTCACCGAGCCAAGATGGCGAATTCCACGGACCGTTCATTTCAGAGGCCACGTTTATCGACGGCAAACTCGACGGCGTGTGGACGATCAAGGAAGCGAAAGGCCAGAACTTAGTCCAGTGGACTTTCGACCGCGGTGTGCGCAGCGGCCCCAGCATTTGGTGGCACTCCAACGGCACGAAACGGCTAGAGGCCAGCTATAAGGCCGGCGAATTGGACGGCCTGATGCAAGAGTGGGACCGCGACGGGAAACTCGTCAATCACGAAACCTATTTCGACGGCAAACGGCTCGTCAAGACGGTCGGCTGGTACACCTTGGGCCAGAAGCACTTCGAAGGAGACTTTCTCCGCGACGCGAATATGCAGGAGCCGAAATACGATTGGTGGCATTCGAAGGTCGTGGCGGTCGCTCCCACGGTCGCGGTCGCCGACCAGCAGCACGGGCCATGGACCACTTGGTATCGCAACGGCAAAATCGAAAACCAAGCGCAGTACGATCACGGCATCCGCGTCGGAACATTCAAGTGGTACCATGAGAATGGGCAGCTTCAGGCCCAAGGGAATTACGAAGGCGGAAAGAAGACCGGCGTCTGGACCACCTGGCATGCCAACGGATCGAAAGAGTCGGTGGCCGAATATCGTAGCGACCGGGTGGTCGGCAACCTGGTTCGTTGGGACGCCGATGGCAAACGGATCGATACCGCGGCGAGCACAGCCCCAGCCCCCGAGCAGCGCGAACAAGCCGGAGCCCCGCAGTCTCGCCAGCGCGAGCAGATCATCGCCAACCGCGGTCTCTCACCGACGGCGAGAGTTGAGTGAATAACAAACTTCCCTCGCCCCTTGTGGGAGAGGAGTTGGGGGCGGGCCGCACAAAACCTTGGTCGTCCGCGCTGGTTGCTCTAGCGAATGTCCTGTCGTTCTTATCCTAAAACAGCGCACGGGTATAATTAGTTCGCGCCATTGCGCCGAAAGCATCCTGCAGGGATGCCAGCCATTAGCCGGGGGTCGAGGCCGCGAGGCCGACACCCCCGGAATTGAAAATATACTCGTCAGTTGTCCGACCCCCGCGGGGTCGTAGCGTGCGGCATCTGCGACCCCATCGGGGTCGGACAACCATTTCTTGGGAATCGCAACCGGGGGTATCGGCCCTGCGGGCCTCGACCCCCGGCTAATTGCTGCGACCCCACCGGGGTCGGTCCGCTGCAAGCGACTTGAAATTTTCGGCGGCCCAACACGTCGGATTCGATCGCGCACCCGTCAACTCGCCTTCGTGATTGCAGGAATGAAAACCGGACGAGTTTCATTCGTCGCAAGTGTCGGATTTTACACGCCCAGGCTGGGGTGAGGGATGTCAGCACCCATCGTCGTTGATGACCCTCTATCGGAACTCCTCCCGTCGACGCAGAAGGACACATCGCGCGAACTTACGCGCCGGCGTCCACGGCCCAGGGATCGCGCGGGACGGCTCCGCAAGCCGTTCGCTTCCTCGTCCCCGATGAACTCTTCTTTTACTGGATCGAATTTCAACGTCCGGTTCAGCATCCACGCCATGGCCGCCGCGTGGCATGCGATGTGCGAATGCCGCATGACCTGTGGGTTGGCGGCCGTCACGCCACGCGATTTCACGCAGTCGAAGAAATTCCGGGCGTGGGCCGACACGTCCAAACCGATCACCTTTTTGCCGCGCTCTTTCAACTCGGCCTTGAGCGATTCGGGGTGCACCTCGATTTCGCCGCTGTCGCCGGTTTCGACCCAGCCTTCGTCGCCGACGAACTTCACCGGGCAGGTCCCCAGCCGCGTGTTCCAATTCGGGGCGCGGTCGCCGAACGGGGTCTTGAGAAAATCGAGCACCAGCTTCACGCCATTGGGGTAGCGACAGACGATGTTCGTCGGCGACGGCACATATTCGACCGGCATCGTGTCGTCGGCATGATTGGCCCATTGGCAGAGATCGACGGTGTGTGCGCCCCAGTCCAACAGCTTTCCGCCGGAGTCGAAATCGTAGTAGCCGCGCCAGCCACCATTCACATACGCATGGTTGTACGGGCGCCACGGCGCTGGCCCCAGCCACAGATTCCAATCGACCACGTCGCGCCGGCGTCGCTTCGCCGGGCAGCCAGCAACTTAAGATTTCGGGAAAGTAGACCGACGCGTAGAGCGTGTGGATCTTGCCGAGCTTGCCGCTGTGAGCCAGCTCGATGGCCTGTTGGAAATTGGGGACGCTGCGCCGCTGGGTGCCCGCTTGAAACACCCGGCCGGTGCGTTTCATGGTGTCGGATAATTCCTGGCACAGCGCGATTGTGATCCCGCAAGGTTTTTCGCTGTAAACGTCCTTGCCGGCCTTGGCCGCCAACATCGAGCCGGCCGCATGCCAGCGGTCGCCGGTGGCGATGATCACGGCGTCGATACCCTTGCGGGCGAGCAGTTCGCGCATGTCGCGAAAGAGCACGCAGTCCTTGTTGTTGTAATGCCCGTCGACCAGGGCCTTGCCGGCATTGCGGCGGCTGGCCTGCACGTCGGCGATGGCCACACAATGGACGTCGGGCAGCTTGAGCATCGCGTCGAGATCGTACGTGCAGCGGGGTCCAATGCCGATGACGCCCAGATTGATTTTGTCGTTCGGCCCGATGCGCTCCTTCGCGGGCTACGGCGGCCGAGGACATGATCCAAGGCAGCGACATGGCCGCGCCGGCGACGAGCGATTGCTTGAGGATCTCGCGACGTGTCGGAAACTGCGGTTCGTTCATGGCGAGTAACTCCAGGATGACAAAGGGTGGATTGCGAAGAGCGAATCATGAAACGGCGGGAATCGACGGCGGATGTCGAGCGAAGAAAAACCGCTCAGGACATGACAAGAATCATCGCATCGCCAGCACGGCGGAGCAAGCGCTGGGCGATGAATTCGCCGGGTGCGGAATGCCGGATGCCACTGGCTTTGCCAGTGCTCTTTGGAATTCTTGCCTTGATCGGTCAGCAACGAAGAATGCTGGCAAGGCCGGTGGCCACTGGCGCTACTTGAGATTCATAGCGGCAGCCGATGTGGCCGTGGCTGGCGGCGGCGTGTCGTCGGAGCTTGGAAAGTGTTCCGACTCGACGAGCAGCAGCCTGGTCCCCTTCAAGTAGCGGTCTTGCCGTTCGACCACCTGGGCTTCTTCCGGCACCCAGGGGCCCAGCTCCTCGTAACCGTCGACGTCAGTAATCAACACCGATCGGCCTGGCGAGTTAAACAAATCTCGCGCCTCCTCCAATTTTTTCACCTGAACGATTGGGTGATCGAAATCGGAGTAGAAAAATAAGCCCGGCAGGAACACGCGGCAAGTGCCGATATTGGCCGTTTCGGCGCCGATCCGCCGGATCGAATTTAGCATCCGAATGCTGGTTTGTTGCTCGCTGAACGGAACCGCGACGATGCCAAACACGCAAACGAACAACAGGGCGTGGGTGACAACTATCGAAGTCGCTGCCGCCGCCGCCCTTCGCCAGCGATGACACAGCCATCCTACGATTGCCCCGCACAGGACGATCAAGCCGAGCCAATTGGAATTTGGCGTGTTGGGGGCGAAGTGACGAACCACCGCCGGCATAGCGATGAACATGCATGCGCCGAGCGTCCCCGCGATGCAGAAGCCCCAATTGAGCAGGTGATCTTCCCAATCGAGTGCCGTCGAAACTCGTTGCGACGTCGAATTCGGGGCGGCGGCGCTTTGCGCGACGGCCGACTTCCGGGCAAAAATCCAGTCGGCGATCCACAGTCCGCCGATCACTGCCAATGCCGGAAACGCGGCGGCAATATAGTGCGGGAGTTTTGTGCCGCTCATCGAAGCCAGGCAAATCCAAGTCAAGCTCCAAGTGGCGATCAGCGTGCAAGCCCGCGTGTGTTCGGCTCGCATGCGGATCCGCGCCGCAACTTTCACCGCGCCCGCCAGCAAAGCGATGGTCCACGGGAAGAAGAAAATCATGAGCACGATCGGATAGTAAAAGATCGAACCATGATGGCCATCCATCGGCTGCAGCAGGTATTTGCCGTTGTGAAGCAGGAAAAAGCCCCGCAGGAAATCGCCATGCGTGCGGATCGAAACCAGCGCGTACCAGGGCAGCGCGATGACCAGCACGATGGCGGCCAGGCTCAGCGGCCGCATCGCCCAAGTGGCGGCCGGGAAGTCAGCGGCCAGGATCCGTAATCGCCGCCAGGCGAGCTTTAGGAATTGCAGGGCGGCCCCGTCGAGCGTGTCGAATCGTGTCGGGACGGGGTCCGTTTTCGCGGCCGATGGCTTCGCACCGGCATCGGTGACCTTTGCCGCTCCCGTAAACAGCACGAACAGGCCCAGCGCAGCCACAGGCACCAGCAACCCGATCGGCCCTTTGACCATCATCCCGAAGCCGAGAGGGATGTACATCGCGGCGAACCCCCACCAGGATTGCGGCAGGACCGCGCGGAAGCGTCGCAGCGCTGTCGTCCCCGATTGAATTCTCGATCCACTCGATACAGCGCCTGTCGATGCCCAGAATGCCGGCCCCATCGCGACGACCAGCCCGAACAGCGAGAGCGTGGTGAAAAAGACCAGCGTCGAATCGAACGTGGCGGCGCGGCCAATCACGGCGAACATCAGATTTGTGGCCATGATCAAGCCGGCCCAGAGCCCGACCTGAGGTCGGAACAATCGCCGGCCAAGCTGGTACGTCACGAGCGCGGTGCAGACGGCCAACAACGCCGAAGGAAAGCGGGCCGCGAATTCCGTCACGCCGAACAGGTGATACGACCCGACCATCAACCAATACACGAGCGCCGGCTTGTCGGGAAACAGATGGAAGTTGAACGTCGGCGTGACCATGTCGCCGCTGATCATCATTTCCCGAGCCACGCGGGCGAATTCCGGCTCGTCTTCGTCCCACAGTCGCGCCGCGCCCAGCCCGGTGAAAAAGACGAATACCGCGGTCGCGAGAATCAAGAGGTGATTGCGAAGCTCTGTGCGCATGTGAAAACGTGCCGTTGCCGTTTCGAGGCCGGAGGATGGGGGGCCGGAGTCTATTGGCAACGCCCCAAGTGGTCAAGCCGAGCCAGGCACATCCGCGGCAAGCACGGCGAGACATGGAAATTGTGGCCGTGCGACGCATCCGGTTGACCTGGCGACGTGATGCTTGCTAGCATCGATCTCGACGCGGGAAATTTTTGCGCCGGTTGGACGGCGAATTGGTCGGATCGCATGTGAGGTGCGTTGTGCAGGTCTTGCAACATCTTTTCGATGCCAATCGCCTTTGGGCAGCCAAGATCCGTGATCATCATCCCGCCTTTTTTGAGCAGCTTGCGACTCAGCAAGCGCCGCAGTACATGTGGATCGGCTGCGCCGACAGCCGCGTGCCCGCCAACCAGATCATCGGCCTGATGCCGGGCGAAGTGTTCGTGCATCGCAACGTCGCGAACCTGGTTTATCACACCGATATGAACTGCCTTTCGGTGCTGCAATATGCCGTCGAGGTGCTCAAGGTAAAGCACGTTATTGTCTGCGGGCATTACGGTTGCGGCGGCGTAGCGGCTGCGATGGAAAACGGTTGCTTGGGGTTGATCGACAACTGGCTGCGCAGCATCAAAGACATCTACCAGCAACACCGCACCGAGTTGGAATTCATTGCCGCACGCGAAGAGCGGGTCAACCGGCTGTGCGAATTGAATGTGCTGGAACAAGTCCGAAACGTGGCCCATACGACCATCGTCCAATCGGCCTGGTCGAAAGGACAAGGGTTGGCCATCCACGGCTGGATTTACGGCCTGCGCGACGGTCTGCTGCGCGATTTGAACATGTGCCTCACCGGCCCGATCGACATCAGCGCGATTTATCGTGCGCAAACATAAGATGGTTGAAACGGGGTGTGGCACGGGCAAGCAACGTCTGCCCGTGTTGGCCCGAGTGGTAAGTCGAGTGGTGGTTCGCAGTGGCAGACCGTAGGGTGGGCAATGCCCACCGTTCACCGACCGCGCGGTATAGCGTCATTGGCTCAGTGCGGTAAGCATGCCCACCCTACAAGTCGCGCATCTCGGCCAATGCGGGTTCGAGCCGCAGGACGTACACCTCGCTGTTCGTATCGACCGCCCAAAAGAGGTTGCGGCGACCGTCGTACATCAACCCGAGCGATACGTTGCGTCCTTCCGGGCCGCTCGGATCATCGCCGGTGATTTTGAACGAGATCCATTTGTTCGCGGCGCAATCGTAGCCCGGTGTGCGGCGCGGTTTCTCTGTGCTCCGCAGATTCGCGCCAACCAGCAGCAAATCGTGCTCGACGTCATAGCGCAACTGGCAGAGATACGGGATGCCGTTCGCCCGAGCCATCCCGCCTGGTGAGAGATTGCTGACTTTCAGCGTCTTCAAATCGACAGCCCACAACTGGCCGTCGTATGGCGAATCGCCGTACGGCTTGCGGGCGAACAACAGCCGATTGCGCCGCGAGTCGTAAGCCACCGTGGAATTATCGACCGACGCGTTGGGAAGCTTCTCACCCGTGAGTTTTAGCTCCTTCCACTCCATCTTCCTCGCGTCGAAGCGAAATAGATCGGCGTGGTCGGGCCGGTCGGTCCAACAGACCAATCCCGCGGGCGTGACGGTCGTGGTAAGCGTGTACATGCTGCCGGAGTAGTCCATTTTTTTCGGCAGCGTGATGCGCCCGGTCCAATCTTCCTGATCGGGATCGTAGATGTAGCAATTCGGCGAGTGACCGAGGAACAGCATCTTTTTCAGCGCCGGATCGATGCCGTAGTTTTGATAAGTGTGGCCCGAGATCCAAGGGCGGCGATTGAAATTGTAGCCGTGCGGATATTCGGTGTTGTCATAGAGCTGGCCCAACGGAAATTCGACGGGATAGCAAAGCTCCCAGCGGTTCGTGGCCAGATGATATTGAATTACATCGCTGCCGCCGTGGGCGCAGTGGCCTCCCGACCAGCGAAGAATCAGATCGCGATCGGGATCGAGGACCGCCGAGCCCCAATCGCGATTGAGCTTGGGAAGCTTCGGAGGATTCATCTTGGTCCAGACGTTGGGCCGAAGCTCGCCGAGCTTTTTGGCCACTTTCTCCGGATTTTCTGGTGGCGGATCATAGAAATATTCCGGCAGAAACGGGCCGGTGCGATAGGTTCGATCGCTGGGAGCCGCCGTCTTGCCGGCGCCGGTCCAAGTGTCATTGGCGACATCGTAGGTCCAGGGGCCATCGCCGATGTCGATGTATTGGCCTCCCATGTAATCGGTGTTGGAGAAATAGGTGTAGCCGCCGGTGAGCACCAGCTTGCCGTCGCCGGTGGCTTTCCAAGTGTGATTGGCTCTCGGCGGCGGGGCGCTCTTCGGATAGCGCAGTGCCCAGCGGCGCGTTTTTGGATCGAAGGTCCACGTGTCGCAGGTGAGATAATCGCAATGATCGCCGCCGAAGAGGACGAACAGCTTCGACTTCGGCTCGAAGACGATTGGGCTAAGCGCCTGCGCCGGCGGTTCGGCGCCAGCCGTGTCGGCAAGCTGTTCCAGATAGACTTGAACTTCCCGCATCCGAGTGAGAGCGTCGGCGATTCTACCGGTTCCCAACAGGCGATCGATTTCTTGCGTTTCATTCGCCGCTCCCATTAAGTCGAGCGACTTGCCATCCGCGTCTTGCACATTTGCTTCGACACCCAAGAGTTCGAAGCTTCTTGCAGAACGACGATTCCTGATCAGCCAATTCGGCGAGAGCGTTTGAATTCGAAAGCTGCTCTTTGGTAAGGCCCGTGAAGTAGAGCGTTCTCGTTTTGGCGAGAAGGTCTTTTTGCTGATCTCGAAGCGACAGGATGCGCTCGCGAGGCCCCTGACGCAATTCGGCGCGTAGCGAATCAACAAGCTCAATCCATTTTCCCTGAACGCGGAGCCGAGTGTGCGCAAGCCCATCGTCGGCATCCCGCGCTTCGCCGCCGAAGGAAAGGGCGACTCCGTCCGGAGCCTCGCAAGTCGAGCCCCAAATTACCGGTTGCTTGATGTTCACCGAGGGGAGGCGATAAGGATGCGGCGCGGCAGCAGCTGCGCCGCGGCTCGTCCTTGCAGCCATCAAGCCGAGAATGAAAGACACCACGAGCAACGTCGCGCCCGATTTTGAATAGGACATTGTCGGCTCCAGGTTGCGGTTCATACTTCCTCGTCATCGGCGAACTCGAAATCGGCTTCGGCTTGTTGTTGCACGGCGCGGGCCAGCAGCGCTTTGTGCCGCTGTTCGACGTCAGGCATCAATTGCGCGGTCGGCACCTTCGCCAGGACCTTCAGCGCTTTGGCCGGGCCCAGATTGGCGTCGAGCAGAATCTCGGCCAGCGTGAGCCGCAGCCGGGCGTTGGGATCGGGATATTGCCGCAGATAATCGAGCATCGGCGGAATCGATTCCTTCCATAGCTGTTGCTTGTGCAGCGCCTCGACCAGCGCCATCAAGTCGGCTCCATTCAGTTTCCAGGCGGGCTGCGTAGCACGCTGTTTTTTATACAGCTCCGCGGCGCCGGCCGCATCGCCGCCGCGCAATTTGTTGCGGAGCGCGCTGGTGAGGAATTGCGATAGGGCTTCGTCCGGCGGCTTCGGTCCCGGCGGCGGCTTAACTTGTTTCTTTCGCTCGGCCTCTTCCGCGTTTTCCTTTCGCGCTCCCAGCGTGTCGTGCCACCAGGCAAACAAATCCCACCCTTCGCAATCGACATAGTCGAGCTTGAGCAACGCCACGCCGAACACCGCGCCGACCGCCGCTCCCGTCAAGTGCAGCATCGCGCTGGACATCGAAAAACTTGTCAGCCAGGCGACGATGCCTTGCCAGACCAAATACGAGGTGGCGAACACCGTAATCGGCGCCTCGAACATGATTGGCCGAATGAAAACCCAGAGAAAGCAACTCATCTCATTCTTCGGGGCCCAAACCAGCGAGATCGCCATCAGTCCGAAAATCGCGCCGGAAGCGCCAGCGCGCCGCCCGTGCCATCGAGCATCGCCACTTGCTCCATCCCGCTAGAGATCGCGCCAATGGCCAGATAGACCAACAAGAACCGCCACCAGCCGAGCTTGCCTTCGACCACCAGGCCAAAGCCCCACAGATAAAACATGTTGCCCAGGATGTGCAGAAAGCCTGCGTGCAGAAAAATGTTGCTCACCCACTGCAAGGGATGCAATCCCGCGCCGAATTGCAAAATCCAAGGTGCGACATTTTGCGGATCGGCCTGCAGGGTGACGATGAATACCAGCGTGTTCACCGCGATCAAGCCGATCGTGGCCGCCGGAAAGTGATAAATCGGCGCGTCGGTATTGTAAGGAACTAGCACGCCGAACCCTGCTCAAGCGGTGATCCGAAAAGAAACCGCCGCGAACCGGCGGAGGACGCCACAACGCCGGCAAACGCATCGTCGATCCGACGGACGTCAGTGGCGCCGGTTCTCAGCAGAATACTGGCGCGATTGGCTCGCTGCCAATGAAAATCCATTCGTCGAAGCTCGCGGGAAATTGGGCGCCGACTGGCCCCGAATCGCGCCAGGCTGATTCTCAGGGCGCGTTAACTCTCGGCTGGTCATGGATTTCCAGATTGCGCTGAAATTCCGTGTCCGCCTTCCGCCGCCTCGCCCGCATACATCCATAGAGACGGAATGATCCAAGCCCAATCATCTCAGGAGACAAGCCATGAAAGCCTTCATGTTCACCGCCGCACTGCTGTTCGCCCTGCCGATTTTCGCCGGCGATACACAATTCGCTGCTCAACCCGCCGCGCTGCCTTCGCCGCCGGCAGCAAGTTACGACGTGTGGGGCTTTCAATGGAATGGCCAGCAATGGGTGAGGCAAGAACCTCAAACGCTGAAGACCACCGACATCAAGCAAGCCCAGGCCTATGCGGACCAGGTGAATAGTTATTACGACTGGGCCGCCGCCACGAACATCCCCGAGCCCAGCGTCGTCCACACGGTGTTTCGCAGTCAGGTGAACGCCGGCACGCGGCCCTCGCCACAGCCCGATCCCGTGGCGTTCGCCGTTTGGGCTTTCAAGTTGACCGACGGGAAATTCGTCAAGAACGACCAGTACTCGTGGACCACTGCCGATCCATTGGCGGCGCTGGACTACGCGCAGAAACTCGCTGCCGTGCCCGGCTGGAGCGCCACGACCAATGCCCCGGCCACCGTGCCCGAGGCGCAGCGCTATGTCGACGGCGGGACGGTCCTCGGGCTGCCGAGCAATGTCGCCTATCCCGCCTACTCGTACCCTGGCTACGGCTATCCCCGGTACTCGCACTATTACCGCCATCACTACCGCCAACCCTACTACCAAGGCACCAGCTTCAACGGCTTTCCTGGTGTCAGCATCAACAATGGAGTTCTGCACACGCCGCTGATGAACATTCAGCTTCCGCCCGGCGCGCAGTGGAACGTCAACACGAACGACGGCGACGACGGCGACAACAGCGCTGCGTTCGACAACTCGCAGGCCATCAACGATTCGATCAACCTCCAGAATCGAGCTCGCCACCCAGGACATGCTCAACCAGCAGCAAGAGAACATCAACCTGCAAGACACGCTTAACACGCAAAACTTCAACGATACCGAGAACATGATTAACACCCAGAATGAGTTCAACATGATGAATCCTTGAATCTCGGATTCCACCGGCGCCGGCTGCTCGTGCTCGAACGGACCTGTCTCCGCAGGCCGGCAAAGCACAGCGGCCGGCCGCCGGCAAGGATTTTCAAAAAAACCGTGTCCGCTTCTGCGCCCCATGTCCGCATAGACAGGAAGAGACGCGAACAAGGGCCAAAACGCCGCCCAAGAAAACGTCTTACACAGCCCAAAACAGACCCTCTTTTTCTTGGAAAGACGAACCATGAACAGCTCGACTTCGAATCGGCACGTGACATTCGGCAGCACGAACGTGCAGGCAACATCGCAACTGGCACGGCAAGCGGCCGAGCAGCGGAACATCGGCCGGATCAGCGGAATCCTTCGCCTTGGTCTGCGGCTCGCCGCTTTCTCGCCGCTCGTCCTGATCTGCCTGCTAGCCGCCGGAACCGCGCAGGCCGGTAGCTGGGAATACCAGGCCGAGCAATGGGACGCCCAGGGGAATTACGACCAGGCCATTGCCGCGTATACCCAAGCGATCGCGTTCAACCCGACTGACTCGACCGCTTACAACAATCGCGGCTGGGACTGGTGGAAAAAAGGCGAGCTCGACAAAGCCCTGTCCGACTACAACCAGGCTCTGGCACTTTGCCCGACTTCGGCTGCCACCTACACGAATCGTGGCGTGGTGTGGGACGACAAAGGGGAGCACGACCGGGCGATGGCCGATTTCCAACAGGCGATCGCCTTGGATCCCACCATCAGCGATTCGTACAACAACCGAGGCACGATCGAGTCGAGCACCGGCAAGTTCGAGCAAGCCAAGAACGACTTTTACCGCGCCCTGTCGATCAACGCGAATTCGACCGCCGGGCTGGAGAATCTCGCGTTCTTCCAAGCGACTTGCCCCGACGCGAACTATCGCGATGGCAAGAAAGCGTTCGCGAACGCCAGCCTGGCCTACCAGTTAGACGCCGGCGCCAATCCGTTCGAAACCGACGTGCCGTTGGCCGTGGCGTATGCCGAATCCGGCGACTTCAACCAGGCGGTGATTTGGCAGCAGCGGGTGATCGACGCCGCTCCCGCCCAATACAAGGCGATGATGATCGCCCGGCTCGAACAATTCAAGCAACACCAGCCGTACCGCAGCGAGCAACACACCAACGGCCCGGCAGCCCCGAATGCCGCAGCAGCGCCAAGTGCAATTCCAACTCCGACCGCAATTCCGGCGCTGCCGGCTCCGGTTGCAGCGACCCCCGCACCAACCGTTCCGGCTCCTGTTAAGCCGAAATAAATCCGACAAGCCCAGGGATAACCCTCCCTGGGCTTCGCAAACCAAGAGCGATGCCCACGGCTCTGAATAGTGGGCGACCTGTTTCCAAGGAGACGTACGATGAAACGCTTAGTCCTGACCCTGTGTGCCTCGGTCTGCGCGATCGGCTTGTTCAGTGGAGCGGCCGATGCGGGCTGCTTCCACTGGCACCACTGCGGCCACCATCACGGCCACTGCTGCTACAGCGGCTGCGCGAAGTAACTCTGCGAACCGCGCGACGTGAGTGAATGCTGTGCTTCGAGCTCGCCGTCTGCTCCCCTCGGCGCTTGCCGGTGAGGGGTCGGAGGTGAGGGATGAAGCGGAGTTGGCGACGATGTGGGGCAGGACGCCAGCGATCCTGTGAGTCAATTGGCGCGACGATGGGGCATGCACCATCTAGCCGGGTTCGATTCCCGGACAGGATCTTTGTAAGCGACGGCCGGAAAGGAGCCGCGCACGCAGTAAGCGAGGACCAGTCGGAATGGCGGGCGCCGCGTCGCTAACTTCGTGCGCGGCTCAGTATGAAGAGAAGCCGCACGCAGTAAGCGAGGACCAGTCGGAATGGCGGGCGCTGCGTCGCTTACTTCGTGCGCGGCTCAGTATGAAGAGAAGCCGCACGCAGTAAGCGAGGACCAGTCGGAATGGAGGGCGCTGCGTCGCTTACTTCGTGCGCGGCTCAGTATGAAGAGTACGCCCCTTGCAATCGCCAGGTGAAGTCGTCGCCGCCGTTGGTCCAGGCGGCGTGACCACGAATCGTTGTGCCGTCCGGTTGTAATTGGGCGGTGCAAATCTGCGGCTTCGCCGGCTCGGGCCGCGGCGGATCGGTGTGAACAAGCTGGGCCGAGATGACGCCGCCCGGTGAAATCGTGCCGTCGGCCCGCCAGTGGATCGTCAGTCCCGGCTGGCCGTAGGTGCTTTCGGCCGAGAATTTTTCCCCATCTTGCTTGATGTTGAGCACGATCCCGTCCCACTGCTTCCAGATGCCGTCGATCCGCGGCGTATCGCCGGCCATCCGCCAGGTGCGTGCGGCAGGCGGCGCGTGCCAAACTCGCCTGGCGACGACTCCGCCGATTCCTAAGGCAATGACCAACAGACAGACGAGCAGGGCGATTCTTCGACGTGGCCGTTTTTGTCGCGGAACCGCTTGTTGTTCCAGCGCGAAAATCACCTCGGCCATCGATTGCAGCCGCGCCTCGGGCCGTTTGGCGACCATCCGCTGAAACACCTGATCGAGCCAGGCCGGGGCCGCGGGACAAACTTTTCGTAGCGACGGCACAGGGTTCTCGCGATGGGCGACGAGCCGTTCCATCACGGTGTCCCCCTCGTAAATCGGCTTGCCGGTGAGCAAGAAATAGAGCGTGCAGCCGAGCGAATAAACGTCGGCCCGTTGGTCAGCCTTGCGGATGTTCAACGCCTGCTCCGGCGGCATGTAGTCGACGGTGCCGAGGATCGCGCCCGTCTTGGTCAGATCCGCGGGCGCCTCGTCCGTCGCTTCCACGCGCGCGATGCCCAGATCGAGGATATGGATTTTTCCAGCCGCATCCAGCATCAAGTTCGACGGCTTGATATCGCGATGCACGATTCCCGCCGCATGCGCATATTCCAATCCCCGCGCCGCTTGCAGCACGCAATCGATGGCGCGATCCGGCGGCAGCGGCCCATCGTCATGCACCACCCGCGCCAGATCTCTGCCGACGACCAGGTCCATGACGAAATAGTCCGCGCCGTCGGCCTTGCCGGCGTCGTGGATCGCCACGATATTCGGATGCGACAACTGGGCCAGCGCTTGAATCTCGCGCCGGAATCGCTCGACCGACTCGGGCGATTGAACGGCCGTCGAAGGCAAGAGCTTCAAGGCCACTTGCCGCTGCAGCTTGCGGTGCACCGCGCGAAACACGCGGCCCATGCCGCCGCTGCCCAACGGTTCCACGACCAGATATTCGCCGATGACCTGGTTCCTTTGGAAGTCGACGGTCTTCGACTGATCGGCCGCGCCGAACGTTTCGGCCGCCGCCTCGTCGGCGGGCCGGCTGAGCCACTCGGTCATTTTCAGCGTTTCGGCCCAATCGCGCAATTGCTCGGTGAATTGCGGGCAGTCGCGGCAGAGCTCGTCGACGTCAGGATCTTGTCCCGCGTCGCGCAGCTCCTCCCAGCGGTCGAGCAGATCGCGAAATGCATCCAGGTCGGCGGGCATGGCACACTCTTGAAAACCTTATTCCGGCAACGACTCGCCGAGCCGTGCTTTGCAAAGTTTGAATCGGACGTCTTGCCACCGGCGGCGGATCGTTCGCGTCGTCACGCCCAGCAACTCCGCGGCCTGCTCGTGGGTCAATTGCTGATACCAGAGCAGATCGAACACTTCGCGTTCTTCCTCCGGCAACTTTTCGACCCACTGATGAAACTCGGTCCATTCGAGCATCGTGGCGGGCTCGCCGCTGGAGTCTGCCGCTTCATACTTGGCCGGCGCATGCTGATCCGCATCTGCCCGGACCGTTTCGTGATGGGCTCCCATCCCTTCCGCGCCGTAATACCGGCGGGCGAAATCGACGAGCACCCGCCGCAACTGGATCGCCGCCAGATTATAAAAATGCCGCGAGCTTTCAGGCCGCACCGTTTCGAGCGCCCGATGCAGCTTGGTCACCGCCTCGCAAAACACATCGTCGGTCTCTTCCCAGCGATGCACCTGCGGAAACCGCCGCAGCATCCGCCGCGTCAACAGCCGCAGCCGTTCGCAGGTGTGCTCGATCAGCCGCGGCACGGCCTCACGGTCTCCCGCCCGGAGAAGATCGAGCCAAACGGCGGTTTGACCGGGAGGACCGGACAGTTCTGTCATAGGCGAAACGGCTGGAGCCAAGGTCGTTCTGCTTGCTCCATCGTACCTTAACTCATCGGCTGCAAACAACGACTGGCACTAAACGTTTGCTCCGAAACGGGGGCAGCCACACATTCGCAGATTTACGCCTCGCGGCTGCGGTTGCTCTCGAAAACTCTGTCGGCCATAATTTCTTTGTCCGAATTCGTTTCCCCGGGAGGTTAAAGTTCATGGCCTGGTCGCCGCACAAATGCTTTGGCTCCTTCGCGCTCTCGCTATTTGCTGCCGCGATTCTGATCGCTGCTAGCCGCCCAGCTTACTCGGCGGAAGAGACTTCGTTGCGGCCCTATAGCGATGGCCCGTTGACGATGGCCGACTACCAACAGGCAGTCCCCAATCCCCGGCCCATCGTCCACAATGTCTGGTTGGCCGCGTCGACTTGGACGGGAACGCGCGTATACAACGCGCTACGAATGGCACTCGGACAAGCAGGGCGAAGTCAACGCCTGGCTGACGCGCGTCGAAGTTGTGGCCAGCGTCGACCGGGCGAAGTCGTGGTACGCTGATCGCGATCTCAAACGGCTGTTGGATCATGAACAAGGACATTTCGATCTGACGGAGCTTTATGCACGCCGGGCCCAGAAGAAATTCAACGAAGTTGTCAAGGCCGCGAGCATCACGGCGCATGGCGCGGACGAAAAATCCGCCGCAAACGAAATCGACCGCCAGGTGAAGCGGATCATGGACGATTATCTCGACGCCGAAAAAACCGCCCAGATCGAATATGACAAAGTCACGCACCACGGCATGTTTCCCGGCCCGCAATCCGAGCAGCGGAGCTTCCAACAGGCAGCCCTACAGGAAATCGGCGCCGTAGCGCCGGCGAAGGCAAAGCCGAAATCGCGCTAGTGCTTGGCCAACGCTTGATTCTGGGATTGTGTGCCACTGGCTTTGCCAGTGATTTCGGAATTCTTACCTTGATCGTTCAGCAACGAAGAACACTGGCAAAGCCTGATTATGTGAAAGAGCGGTCCTCCTGGGAAACTGAGTACGGCGTAGCACGGGGCTCGCCCAAGGTTAACCCGAGGAGGACCAGGCGATGTTATACCTAGCGATCGATCAGCACGGCAAACAATTGACCGTCAATTTGCGAAACGAGGAGGGCGCGGTGGTCAAGTGCCGGCAAGTGAGCACCAAGTGGGGGGCCGTGGAAGGCTATTTCCGCGAGTTGGCTGAGCGCAGCGCTGCCGACGGCGGCTATGTGGCGCTCGTGGAAGTCTGCGGCTTCAACGATTGGCTGCTTGAACGCTTGCCCGGCTGGGGCTGTCGCCAGGTGTTGCTGGTTCAGCCGGAGCGACGGTCGCGGCAGAAAACCGATCGGCGCGACGCCAACCGGCTGGGCGAGCTGTTGTGGGTCAACCGGCAGCGGTTGCTGAGCGGGCAGCGCGTGCAAGGCTTGCGGCAGGTGCATTGGCCCTCGGCGATCGAGCGCGAGGATCGCCGCCTCACTTCCCTGCGGCGTGAGTTGGGAGCGCGGCGCACGCGGATTCTCAATCGCATCCAGCACCTGTTGCTGCGACACAACATCAAGCAGGAGATGCCGACGCGGGGCCTGCAAACCGTGGCTACCCGTCGCTGGCTGGCGCGGCTGACGCTCGTGCGCATCGACCGCTTGGATCTCGATCAATTGCTGGAGGACTGGCAGTCGTGCGACAAACACTTGAAGCAAGTGAACGAGGAAATCCGCGTGCGTTACGATCAACATCCCACCGCGTCGATCGTGGCCACGATGCCCGGCTGCGGACCCTACACGGCCTTGGCGTTGGCGGCGCGGATCGGCTCGATCGCTCGCTTTCCGAGTCCGCGCAGGCCTGGCGAACTACTTCGGCTTGACGCCCGGTTGCCGCAATTCGGGCGAGGCCACGCAACGGTTGGGCTCGATCACCAAGGCAGGGAGTCCGCTGGCGCGGTTCCTGCTGGGTCAGATCGTGCTGCATGTCTTGCGACGTGACCGCTGGATGCGCGCCTGGTATCAACGCATCAAGCAACGACGCGGCGCCAGATCGCGCGGGTGGCGGTGATGCGCCGGGCGACGACGATCCTGTGGCAGATGCTGACGCGACAGGAGGCCTATTGCCTGGGTGGACCTCCGCGGCTTCGACTGAGCGGCGCGGGCCGCGGCGGGGCCTGTCGGGCTTGGCGCGCGGTCCGGGGAAGGGACCATCAGGACCCCAAGGTCCCTTCCCTCGACCCATCCCCCTTCCCCTCTTCTCTGTCCCGGGGAAACAAGGAACAAGCATTGTCGTGAACACGACTCGAACCAGCTCGCTCTCGAACCAACACCAACCTTGAAGGAACACGAATCCGCATGAACTAAACACGAGCGGTGGCTGTGCTCGTCGGCGGCTCGTTCCGCCGATGCCCGCAACCCGCGCTAGGTCGAGGTGGCACTTGGGCGAAAGTTCGCCGCTGGTTTGGCGCAACATCGCCGTTAGCCTGATTGGGCCGGCGCGGGCTTGCGGGGTGATCGTACCGAGATAATCCGTGCGGAGGCCCAAGCATTCCAGCGACTGCCGCCAGCGGCGGACGTATTCACGAAGGGATGTATTGGGGCGCGGTCGCAAAGAAAAGAACGACCGCCGGCGAACCCGCAAATCCGAGATCACGCCTTCCACGCACCGCCTCATCGCAACGAAGCAAAACTAAAGAAACCAGATCGAACTCAAAAAAGCCGCAAGCTCGGCGACCGGAGAAACCCCGCACCCAATTCCCCAAGATGACCTCTTGACACTCAAAGCTCTTTCAGGGAAGTGGCACCCTAAATTCAAGCTGTGACAATGCACTAGTGGCGCCGTATGCAGTCCGCACCGAAGGTGCCTGGCAGGACAGCCCAGGGCGACGCCCTGGGGAGCTAGGAACCAAAATCATTTTGCACCGCAAGGGGGTGCGGCAGGCACTTGGGCCGCACTCCTACTGGGTGCAAAATTGCGATTGGGACAACAAAGCCAGGGCGCTGCCCTGGGCTGTCATGCACTGCACCTTCGGTGCGATTACAGCCCGTCGTGGCTTCGGAGTTCATGGATGGGCACTGAATTGGCAGTGCTCTGCCGGGGATGAATCTTGACCGGTCCGCGGCATTTCTGTAGGGTTCCGCACCATTGTCGGCCCGCCTCGCTGCCAGGTGTTCCGTGATCGGAGAAAGCCTCTATCTCTGCCCCGGTGAGGAATACCCGATCGAGCGGGCCGTGCATCTTGGCCGCCTGTCTGCATGTTATCCAGCCTGCACCGGCTGTCCGCGGCGGAACGAAACCGGCACGATCTCGCCGCAGCACGTGAAGCGGCTCGATGGATTCTCGCGCGAACACGCCGCCGTCGGATTGCGGTTTCATCGCGAAGGGGTATCCGGCGTCTATCTCAACGACATCGACAGCGCGGTCGCGAAACGCATCGGCCGAGCGCTGGGAATGTTTCTCGATCCCGCGGATCGAGCCGGGGCACAGGCCACCAATGTGCACAGCGTGATCGTCGCCGGCGACGGTAGCGCAGCGGCGGCGGAACTGGTCGCGGCGGCTGCCGACGGGCTGCATTGGGCAGGCTGCCGCACGATCGACGTTGGCGCGGCCACAGCCGCATTGCTCCTAGCGGCCCGCGAACATCACCACGCCGACGGAGCGCTCCTCGTCGGCAATGCAAACGGCCAGCTTGGCCACATCGGATTCACGCTCTGGGGGCGGCGCGGCGTCCCCTGCTCTGCCGGCGGCGGGCTCGATGCGGTCCAACAAGGGTTCGAGTCCGCGGTACCGCCGCTCGCCTGGCCACTCGGCGCCGCCGAACGAGCCCCGGCCGACGAACGCTATTGGAACTGGCTGGCCGAGTTCTATCATGCGATGCGGCCCCTGCGAATCGTCATCGAAACATGCTCGCCGGTGCTGATAGAAGACTTGAATCGCCTCACCAGCCGAGTGGCGGTCGAACTGATCTGGCAGAAACCATCGGTCGAAACGAGCAATCGCCGCCTCGAGCGAATCGGAAAACGCGTGCGGCAATGCGGCGCTCATTTCGGAGTCTGGATCGATGGCAACGGCGAAGCGCTCCGTCTCGTCGATGAGCAAGCCGCGCCGATCGACACCACCGCAATCTTGCGGCTCTTGGCCCGCGAAGCGTCAACCGAAGGCAAGGCGGCAACGATCGTTACCACGCAGCTAACCGATCAGCGGCAAGCGGCGTCAATCGCCGACACAACTCCGCGCTTCGTCTACTGCGAACCAACCCGCGAAGCCATCTTCACCGCGGTGACGCAACACTCCGCCGATCTCGCCGGCGACGATGCCGGGCGAATCTGGCTCGCCCCGCACTTCGAAGCGGCCGACGCCTTGCACGTCGTCACGCTGCTGCTGGTGATTCTCAGCCGGGCCGATCTCCCATTGTCGCGGGTCATCGCTTCGGCCATACTTTAACGCGCAACGCTCGATCGCCAAGCAAGCTCTCGATTTCTGGTGACGGCCCGGGTGGCACTGGCAAGCGAAGTCTGCCAGTGGCGCTCGCCACGGACGCCGCGATTCACCGAACTACCATTTTGCCCTCGCCGCAGCGTATCGGACTACGCTTAAGCAGTTCACACTGGCCGACTTCGCTGGCCAGTGCCACACTCACGACGCTTCCCAATTTACCGTCCCTCAAGCCCTTCAACCTGCCTTCCCCATGACCCACCGCTGGGCCGCCGATCGCGCGGCGATCATCGATAGCTCGGGGATTCGCCGCGTGTTCGATCTCGCGGCGAAGATGAAGAATCCGATCAACCTGTCGATCGGCCAGCCCGATTTCGATGTCCCGGAAGCGGCCCGCGCGGCGGCAATCGAAGCGATCCAAGGCCGCAAGAATACCTACGCCCCGACGCAGGGCATCGCGCCGCTGCGCGAAAAACTGCAGGCTCAGATCGACCACGAATACCACCACGACGATCGCCGGCTGTTCGTCTCCAGCGGCACCAGCGGCGGCTGGTCCTGGCCATGCTCGCGCTGGTGAATCCGGGCGATGAGGTGCTTCTGTTCGATCCCTACTTCGTGATGTACGAACCGCTCATCAAGTTGGTCGATGCCCGGCCGGTGGTGATCGACACGTATCCCGATTTTCGGATCGACTTGGATCGCGTCCGCGCTGCGATCACGCCGCGCACCAAGCTGATCCTGTTCAACAGCCCGGGCAATCCGACCGGCGCCGTGGCCGATGAATCGGAAGTGCGCGGCCTGGCGGAGTTGGCCGCCGAATTGGACGTGGCCCTGCTGAGCGACGAGATTTACCGGCTATTTTGCTACGACCGGCCGTTCGTCTCGCCCGCGAAATTCAATCCGCAGACGATCGTCATCGATGGCTTTTCCAAGTCCTACGGGATGACCGGCTGGCGGTTGGGCTACGTCCACGGCCCGGCTGCGCTCGTCGAGGAGATGATCAAGCTGCAGCAATACTCGTTCGTTTGCGCCCCGCAGCCGTTCCAATGGGCCGCCATCGCCGCGCTGGACATCGACATGAGCCCGCACATCGCCGCCTACCGCCGCAAGCGCGATCTGCTTGTCGCCGGGCTCAAGGACACGTACGAACTAACCATCCCCGGCGGCGCTTTCTATGCATTTCCCAAAGCGCCTTGGGGCAGTGCCACCGAGTTTGTCAGCCGAGCCATCGAGCACGAGTTGCTGGTGATTCCCGGCAGCATCTTCAGCCACCGCGACACGCACTTCCGCATTTCCTACGCCGCCGAGGACGCGCGATCGAGCGCGGCATCGAAGTGCTGCAAAAGCTCGCGAAAGGGGCGTGAGGAATTGAGGGGCGTGAGGCACGAAGAGCCGCGGTCCTTCGGCCCGATTGCCTTCGTTCCTCGTACCTCATTTTCTCACGCCCCTCACGCCCCTCATTTCCTCACGCCCCTCATTTCCTCACGCCCCTCATTTCCTCACGCCCCTCATTTCCTCACGCCCCTCGCCCCTCAAAAGCTGCGAGCCCGCGACCGGAGTATCCGATCACGGGCTCGCTTTCAATGGAGCACGCACTGAACCCCCATGTGCCGTTGCCGGGCATGGGCTTGAACGTGCGCGCCGTGAATTCGAGTGCGCCCTTCGCTTGCGCAGTCAGGCTTACGTGCCTCACGCACTCTTGGTTTTTGGCTCGATGATCGGAAACGCTTTCTCGCGCCCGCGACCACCGGTTCGGTAATCACGTAGCTGGCGCCGGGATGCTCGGGCAGGTCGAACATGATGTCGAGCATCACCTCTTCAATGATCGACCGAAGACCCCGCGCACCTGTGTCCTTTTCCTGAGCTCTGCGAGCGATGGCTCGCAGCGCCATCGTCGGTGAACTGCAGATCGGCATCTTCCATGCGCGAACAGCTTTTGATATTGCTTGACCAAGGCATTCTTCGGCTCGTGCAGCACGCGGACCAAGCGCCGGTGTCGAGCGGCTTCAGCGCCGAGATGACCGGCAAGCGGCCGACCAACTCCGGAATCAGGCCGAATTCCAGGATGTCGTCCGCGTCGACCTGCGGCAGCAGCTTGGCCATGTCGGCCTCGCCTCGCATGCCGCTCTCCTGGCCGAAGCCGATCGTCCGCTTGCCCAGCCGCTTGCTGATGATCTTTTCGATGCCGACGAACGTGCCGCCGCAGATGAACAGGATGTTGGTCGTGTCCATCTGAATGTACTGCTGCTCGGGATGCTTGCGGCCCCCTTGCGGCGGAACGTTGGCCATGGTCCCTTCGAGCATCTTCAGCAGCGCCTGCTGCACGCCTTCGCCCGACACGTCGCGCGTGATCGAGACGTTCTGGCTCGTCTTGCCGATCTTGTCGATCTCGTCGATGTAGAGCACGCCGCGCTGGGCCGCTTCCAGATCGAAATCGGCCGCGTGCAGCAGCTTCAGCAGCAGGTTCTCGACGTCCTCGCCGACATAGCCGGCTTCGGTCAGCGTGGTGGCGTCGCCGATGGCGAACGGCACGTTGAGGATCCGGGCCAGCGTGCGGGCCAGCAGCGTCTTGCCCGAGCCGGTCGGGCCCGAGCAGCAGGATGTTCGACTTATCGACTTCGACGTCGGAGCCTTCGGCCCCGAGCATCAGCCGCTTGTAATGGCTGTGGACGGCGACGGCCAAAACTTTCTTGGCGTGCTCCTGGCCGATCACGTATTCGTCGAGATGGGCGACGATTTCGCGCGGCGAGGGAATCCGCGTGAACAGTTGCTTGCTGCTGCCGCGGCGGCGTCGTTCCTGGTCGAGAATCGACTGGCAAAGCTCGATGCATTCGCCGCAGATGTAAACGTCGCCGGGGCCTTCGACCAACGGGCCGACGTCGCGATAGCTCTTGCGGCAGAACGAACAGAAGGCGTTCTTCTTCGTCGTGCCGCTGCCGCGTCGACCTAGATTCACGTCCCGACCCGAGGGCATGCCAATTCCTTTCCTACGTGTGGCCTGCTGCCCGACCGTTCTTGGCCGGCCGCAAGCTTGTCGAATCCCTGATGTCGCTCGAGGGGTTACATGTCGCTTAGCAGCCTGTTGAAAAAGGGGACAGGCACTACGCGGGTACGTCAATACTGGGGGAAATCCTCTCTGTCGCTAAGAGCCAGTCCCCCTTTTTCAACAGGTGGTCAGGGGCGAACGAAAAATATCTTTGACTTCCATCCTCGCGTTTTTCTGGGGAGCACAGGCGAGGAATAGGGGAAACTGAAAGTTATTTTTCGCTCGTCTCTTTGTCGGTGCGGTCGGCCCAAACCGGAACGTCCCGCTTAAACCTTTTCGCCGGTATCCTTTAACTCGTCACGCAGCCGCTCGGTCAGCAGTGTTTTAATAGTTCGGTATTCCGAGTCGCTCAGCCCACCTCGCAAATGCAGTTCGCGAAATTTAGTCAGTAGTTCGCTGGACACAGGCGGCTCATCATCCGGACTACCGCGCAAACTTCTCAGCAACCACCAACCGACAGAAACCAAGCCCGCCAACACCACGCACCAGAAGATGCCTTGCACTATATGGTTGTCCAGCAGCGGACCCATACCGGCACTCTTCCTACTCCCGACGCAACGTCGGCGGTTCAGCCTCGACAGGCTAAAAGCTGAAGGCTTAGGCGTAACGACGAGGACAAATTGAGCTTGCTTCGTACCCTAAGCCTGTAGCCTCTCTCCGAACCACAGCATTATGTACCTGCGGCGGCCGAGAGTCCAGATTTGAAGTCCTTGGTCGTCGCTTGGCCTGAAAATCGGCCGATTTCTTCTTCTGTCAGCACGTTGGCCGCGGACAAAATCGCCCAACCTCTCCAATATCTCCCTCTTTAATTCTCGTTTCAAGCCATACCCGAGGCAATACCGATACCAAGAGTACGGCTGCGTCGGTCGAAAACGGTAGCTGTGTGCCACTGGCAAGCAACGTCTGCCAGTGGCGGGCAACGGGTTGTGTGCCACTGGCAAGCAACGTCTGCCAGTGGCGGGCAACGGGTTGTGTGCCACTGGCAAGCAACGTCTGCCAGTGGCGGGCAACGGTTGGTGATGCACACGGGCAGACGTTGCTTGCCCGTGCCACACGGCAGGCGGTCGATGGCCTTCGAGGAAATCATGCGGCCAGTGCCTTGTCAACGCTTGCTTGTTGGATTGTGTGCCACTGGCTCTGCCAGTGCTCTTTGGAATTCTTGCCTTGATCGCTCAGCAACGAACAACACTGGCAAAGCCAGTCGCACCCTAAATTCAGACTCTGGCAAAGCACTAGTGCGACAACTCTTTTACTGCTGCGCGGTCGGCATGGCCCTGCTCTGCTCCGGCCGCGCGACCGCGCGCCGCCGGCTCGCGCCGGCCCCTGCCCCGCCTTTGCCCGATCCGATTCCCACGCGGCAAACGTTGTTCTCGATCCCCTTCACGCTCCCTCCAAATTCCGATCCTGCCTCGGAACCCGTCGAAGTGCGGCTCTACGGATCGACCGACTCCGGCGGCACTTGGGCCATCGTGGGCCGAGTCGATCCGCGGCAGAAAAGCTTCACGTTCCGCGCACCGCACGACGGCGAGTATTGGTTCGTCATCCGCACCGTCGATCGCGCGGGCAAAGTCCGGCCTGAGAATGCCCGCGGGCCGGAGCTCCGCGTGATCGTCGACACGCTGCCGCCGCGTTTGGAGCTGAACGCCACGCGGCTGGCCGACGGAGAAGTGAACATCCACTGGACCGGCGTCGACCCGCTGCTGAGCGCCGAATCGCTGAAGCTCGAATTCCAAGTCGCCGGCGATTCCGCCTGGCATCCGGTGAGCGTCGAATTCCCGCCCCCCGATCCGGGCCGCACTTCCTTCACCGGCGACGTTCGCTTCCGGCCGGAGGCAGGCAGGCTTCGAACAACATCACGGCCGTGCGAGGGCAGATCAGCGACAAGGCCGGCAACACGACCGACACCCAAACCGCGGTCGCCGACTATGCCCAGCCCTCAGGCCCCGGCACGGCCTCCAACCTGAAACCGCAAAGCAGCACCTCCTGGCCGACCGACACGACCACATCGCAAACCGTTCGCTCGCCTGACCCAGGCCAGTATCACACCGCGCCCGATGCCGGCGCCATGCCGCGCGCGATCCCTGGTCCGGCGGCGGATCGTCAAGCGAGGTTGCAATAGCGCTGCTGGTCCTTCAGCGGGACCGGCACTCAATGGTCCAACGGTTGGTGGTGCCGGCAACAGCGGGCGCGTCGGTCGTCACCAACAACTTTTACAACACCTCGACCGCTGGCGTCGAAAGCCGCATCAATCCGGCGGTCGAAAGCCGCGTCGGAGTCGCCAACGCCGGGCGCATGGCTGGACTGCCCCCCGGCGAACGGCCGTACATGGTGAACTCGCGCAAATTCGCCTTGGAATATGAAGTCGCCGCGGCCGGCGCCGGCGGCGTCGCGAAGATCGAAATCTGGGGCACCCGCGACGCCGGACGCACCTGGCAAAGCTACGGTATCGAGCCCAGCGCCCGCGGGCCATTGAAAGTCAGCGTCGCCGGCGAAGGTCTGTATGGCTTCCGGATTACCGTGCAAGATCGCAACGGATTCGGCGGCCAACCTCCGAAGCCCGGCGACCTGCCCGAGCTGTGGGTCGGCGTCGATCTGACGAAACCGTCCGTGCGACTGATCGGCTCCGAGCTCGGCACGGGCCCGCATGCCGGCGAGTTGCAAATTCGTTGGGAAGCCAGCGATGCGATGTTAGCCGCCCGGCCAATCACGCTGTTGTTTTCCGATCGCGCGGGCGGCCCCTGGTCGACCATCGCCGCCGGCCTGGACAACACCGGCGCGTACGCCTGGCGATTCGACAATCGCGTGCCCGACCGGATTTATCTGCGGCTCGAAGCCCGCGACGAAGCGGGCAACATCGGCGTCGTCGAGACGCCCGAACCGGTGTCGCTCAACGCCGGCCGGCCGGAAGGCCACATCCGCGAAGTCCACCCGCTCACCGACGACGGCGCGCGGGTGCAGAACTACCAATTCTATCGCTAAGCGCCGATCGTCCGCGGGGCCGCTCCCGCTTGCGCGAGAGCGCGTTCGCGCCGCACAGCGCTCCGCTACCGCGTCGCGGCTAACCGCCACCGATCGCGCCGGACGATTCACCCATGCCGCCGCCGACGAATCGCCACGCCGAACAGACCCATTCCACACAACCCGATAATCGCCACAACCGAGCCCGGCTCGGGAACCGCGGTGGCGTCGAGCGAGAAGCCCGCGAGGACGTTCGTCCCGGCGGCGTAATTCGGGTTATCGCCCAGCGTGCCGGTGATGTCGCCAGCGGCGTTCGTCGTGCCCGTAAACAGCTCGGTATTGCCGGCAGTATAAATGCTTCCCATCGGCTGGGTGAACGATTGGAAGGTGCCGCCGGTGACGGTCGCGCCGCCGAGATTGACGGCGTTGGCAAATCCTGCATAGAGATAAAGCTGGTACGGGCTATTCGGCGCGAGGCCGGAAATCGTGAAGTTGGCCGTCGAACCGTTGCCTGCCGAATTGTTGAACACGTAGTCATTAAAAAGAGCCGACGAGCTCGTAGCCCCAGGCGCGCCGGCCTGATTGTCGACGCCGACAGGGCCGATCGAAAATTTGACCGGCGTGGCCACGCCGTTCGAATCCAGCAGTCCGCCCACGCTCGAGAACGTTTGGTTGTCACCCGTGGTGGTCGACGCGCTGCCGTCCGAATAGTTCGTCGGGCTAAGGCCATTGAACACCGTGCCTCCGCCCGCGGCGCCAGTTCCGACAAACGTCGTCGGCGCGACTTCAGGGCCCCGGTAGCCTTCCAGATCCACATTGATCGTGGCGGCCGAAGCCAGGGTGGCGGTTCCGAACAAGCAGGCAAACAAGAACGGCGGATAAGACCGTGCGTTGCCCGAAACAGGTCTTGTAGCCCCGCCCAACGGCAATCAGCAAGCCGATCGCGCCGAGACCGAACAACGAAGCCACGCCAGGTTCGGGCACAATCGCGATATTGGCGAACAGCCCCGTGGAGTTCAAGCCAATCCCGCCCGCTCCCGGGCTGACGAGAAAGGTGACGGTGCTCCCAGCGGCAAGCGGCTCGACAAACGAAAACGGCGTGATCGTGTTCTGCGCGCCGCGAAGCCTGTCACCACCGGGACGCCGTTGACATACACGCCGATGCCCGCGTCGCCGGTGCTTAAAGCTTCGAACGAGCCTGAAATTTGGTAGGGGCCGGCGGCGGCGACCATGTACTGGATTTCGGCGTCAGCGTAGGGTGGTGTGAACGCACCCGAAGAGGTTCCGCCCGGATGCAGCAACAATTGGCCCGCTTGCATCGTGGCGCCGAAATTCGTCGCGATCGTGCTGTTCGTAATGTTTCCGAGAATCGCGGGGACGAGCGAACCGTTCGGATAATAGTAGCCTTGCACGCCGGCGCCGGTGCCGTTGAACCCGGTAGCGCCGGAATGCACGAGGCCACTCGTGCTTATATCGCTCGGAACCGTGGGCGTAAAGTTGTAGCCATAGGTGTACGGGCCGTTGGGATCCGTCGGACCGCCCATCTGAGTTTCGTTGGCGATGAACGCGTCGTTCACATCGTACGCGCGTTCGCGCGACTGCGCCGCGAGCAAGTTCAGAATCGAAATTACGACAACGGTTCCGAACATGGAGGCAACGGCGAGCGAGCGGATCGAAATGACTCGAAACATGGACAAGTTCCTTGTGAAGAGAAGAAAAAAACCACGCAAAAAAACGACACCCTTTTATGTGTCCGGCGGCAGAGTCTGTCAATCGCCGGCGCGCGCGCCGTTCCGGGCACCAATGGCTCCTGCCGGCGCCGCAAACGGACTGGACGCCGCCGGCGCAATGAAAAAGCCCCAGCGAAAGCGGGGGCTTCTTCGGATCCGCGACCAATATCAACCGGCCACAACGCCATTCTCCGGCGTTGGCCACCGCACCGCGGCGCGAGCATCATTAGGGCCGGGCTCGCCCGGCGCGTCGCAATCAAGCGGCATTGCGCGTCACAGTCCGCCGCCGATAACAAATCAATCCCACAAGCCCCATGCCACACAAACCGACAAGCGCAACGACCGACGACGGCTCGGGGGCAAGCACACCGGGAATCGACACGTCGTCCATCGCCACCCATCCCCAGCCGCCCGAATAAGTGTCGATCAGGGCCACCTGATAGTCTGCGGAAGGGTTCAGCCCGACGGTATTGAGTTGCAACGCCTGGTAGGTATTGTTGTTGCTGCCGCGCTGGGCGGTCTCGAGCACGTTACCCGCTTCATCGAGCAACGCGACTCCTTGCCATCCGCTGCTGCTGGCCACCAGCGTGGTGCCGATTGCAGAGATGTTGGTCGGAGCCGTCGAACCATTGCTCCCTCCCTCGACATTCATCACGATCGGATTTCCGCTGCCATCGACTCGGAAGAACGGCGAGAGAACCAGCATCGACGCGGTATTGCCATCACGATTGCTGCCGTCGACTTGGCCGAGCCAGTTTGGGCTCGACAGGGCGTTTTGCCCTTGCCCTGAGTTGGTCACGCCAAAGTAGTTGTTTTGCGTGATGTCGCTCTCTCGCGCGGTCCAACCGTCGCCCAGTGAATAGAACGTGCCGGCGGCGCTCGGAGCGGCTGTGATGGGGAGCGAATCCCAATTCTCCGTGATCGTCGCGGCGGCGGAAATTCGCGCGGTCAAAAGAAGCGAGCAGGCAACACTAGCGGCAACAAGCAGTTTCTGGGCGGCGTGCATTTGCGGAATTGCTTTCGAAAAAAAGGGATCTTGAATCTGAATTGCTTTGCGACAGGACGGCTTGCAAACGGGAATTCTCGTTACTACTCAGCCGCCATGTTTCGTGGCAGCCCGGCGGCGATAGCAGATCAAGCCGATCAAGCCCATCCCGCACAGGCCGACGATCGCGACGATCGACGATGGCTCGGGCACTGTAGAAAGCGTGAGAGCCGTGAGCGAAAAGCCGGCCGTCGCTCCGGCACCGATGCTGGCCCGCGAACGCCAGCCGATCTGGTCGCCGCCGTAACCCGCCGGGTCGCCGGAGTTCGTGACCAGGTCGTTTTCGACGAGGTACTTGTCGTTAGTCAGGTCGAGAATCGAAACGTCGAACGTGTCGTGAGCGCCGCTGCGGCTGACCAATGCCGAAATCTGATAGGTGTCCGTGTTGGAAAAGCCCGCCTGGCTGGGCGAGCCGAAGATCGCTAGAACCGGGGGGTTGCTGCTGCCGCCTTCGTCCCCCAAGAGTTGACCAGCCGTCTCGCGCTCGAGGGTGAACGGACTGCCACCCACGCCGGCTCCGTCGTTCGTCTGGATCACATATCCGCCGGCCGTCGTGCTGGCTCAGGACGAGCCCCGGCTGATTGCCGCCGCCGCCCGGGTTGGCAATGATTCCGGAGACTTCGTACTGATACAAGCCGGCTGTACTGGCGACGCTTGGGTTCAGGAGAAATACGCTGGAGTTATATCCACCGCCCGTGTCTCGGGTGTAAGTGACATTGCCAGGCGTTCCGACGTTGACGTTCCAGGTGCTCGTTGCGCCGCCCTGGTCGGTGGTCGTGTAGTTGGCGCTGGTGTTGGTGGTGTAGTTGTCTTGATACAGAATCGCGGCAGTGGACGACCGAGCACCTACGCACAGCAGCGATGCCGAAACGAGAACCAACGCGATGCGAGTTTTCATGATTGTCTCCGTGAGCGAATGAATGAATCCGATGAGTTGTTGTAAGCGCGTTTTTAGATGGCGGCGTTCCGAGTGGCGTTGCGGCGGCGATAGCGAATCAATCCGACGAGCCCCATCCCGCACAGGCCAACGAGCGCCACGATCGACGAGGGCTCGGGCACGGGATTGAACGTGAACAGATCGGCGGTGGGCTCAACGGTCGTGCCAGTGCCGTTGTAAAACGAAATCTGTGTCCCGCCACCGTTTTCCCAATAGACAAGTTGCACCGGATAAAGTCCGGTCGCGCTTCGCGTCGACCGTGACTTGAGCATTCTGTGGCGCGTGATTCTGCCCATTATCGATGACCTCCTGGCCGGCAATCACCAGGTAATTCCCGTCGTCGCTGGTGGTGCTCAGGGTGTTGGCTCCCTTTTGAAGCAGAATGTAGCCGTTGAACGACATGAGTTGGCCGCCAAGGTTATTGGAGCCGACGCTTGATGGATTGAGCGTGGCCGAGTCCGAGCCCAAAAAAGTTGCGAGGGTCGTGTTTCCGTCGTTCTCGGATCCGGAGGTGAGATAGTTGATGTTCGTGGCGGTGAACGTTGCGACGGGCTTGTTTGCGGCAATGTACGCCGCGGCCGTTGTGTCGGTCTCCTGATAGGGTTGCCCATAATAGTCACCCACCAAACCGTTGCCTGTCATACCGTTCGCCTGGCCTGACGGGCCGTTGGCAATGATGACATCAGCCATCGCGGCACCGCCGCAAGACACAACGGCCAAGGTCGCAACGGCGATTAGCAAGCTTCGTTTCATCGGACACCTCTTTAAAGGAAGATGAGAAGAGAGCCAAAATTGAAGAAAGCGTGTCAAAAACTTTTCACAATAACGCTACAAAGTTGCGCATGCAATAACCTGCGAACAAATTGCCGCTTTTAATTTTTCCACCGACCGCCCGGAGGGCGTTTTTCATCGAATGGAATCGAGCGTCAAATTGTCGACCACGACGTCGGCAATCTGCCGTCGGCGCATGGTCATTCACAATCCCGGATGATAATCTGAAACGCCGGCGGCGTCCAGGATTTATTTCCAATTTTACTTGCTTTCGGCCCGAGTTCGCATCGCGCAACCAAACTGCGCGTTCACGCAAAAGACGAAAGAGCCGCGCACGAAGTAAGCGAAGCCGATCGCCCCACTTGCACAGGACGTTCCGTTGCCTCGGGCCGCCCAAGCGCTTACTGCGTGCGCGGCTCTTTACACGTGCGCGACTCCGTGCGCGGCTCTTTACGCTTACTGCGTGCGCGGCTGATTGGCGAAACGCACCCGGTGCCAGCGCCAGGCGGTTTCGATGATCGCCGACAGCTCCGGATAGCGCGGCGACCAGCCCAGCTCGCGGCGGATCTTCGCGCTGTCGGCCACCAGAATCGCCGGGTCGCCCACGCGACGCGGGCCGACGCGGGCCGGAATCGGCGTGGCCCGTGATCCGCCGGGCCGTCTCGATCACTTCGCGGACGCTGAAGCCCTGGCCGTTGCCGAGATTGTACGTGAGGCCTGAGACTTGAGGCTTGAGGCTTGAGGACGAGGACGGAAGCCCACTCGGCGATTCCTCACCCTCACCCCGGCCCTCTCCCGTCGAGGGAGAGGGAGAATTGGCTCCCCTCGCCCCTGGCGGGAGAGGGGTTGGGGGTGAGGGGGATGCGGGTGGAAGCCCACTCGGCGATTCCTCACCCTCACCCCGGCCCTCTCCCGTCGAGGGAGAGGGAGCCTGCGCCGCCGAAGGCGGCGGTATTGCTTCGCTGTTGTGCCTCACGCCTCTAGCCTCAAGCCTCAAGCCTCTGCCGTCGAGCGCGCGGAGCGCCAAAATATGGGCCTGGGCCAAATCCAACACGTGGATGTAATCGCGAACGCAGGTGCCGTCGGGCGTGGGATAATCGTCGCCGAAGATCGTGATTTCCTTCCGCCGGCCCAGCGCCACGTCCAACACGATCGGAATCAAGTGCAGCTCGGGATCGTGGTCTTCGCCATGCTCGGGACTCGCCCCCGCGGCGTTGAAATAGCGCAGCGCCGCGTACCGCAGACCGTGAATCCGGCCAAGCCAGTGGAGCATCCGCTCCAGGATGTATTTCGATTCGCCATACGGGCTGCCCGGCACGATGCGTTCGGCTTCGGTGATCGGCATGTGCTCGGGATCGTCGAACAGATTGGCGGTGGAGGAGAGAATGAACCGGCCCACCTGGTGCTCGACCATGCTCTGGAGCAAATTCAATCCGTTGACGACATTCGACCCGAGATACAGAAACGGCCGCTGCATCGATTCGCCCACCAGGGTGCGCGAGGCGAAGTGCATCACGGCCTCGGGGCGATGCTCGGCCATGACCCGGTCGATCGCCGCGCGATCGGCCAGGGTGCCTTCGACGAACGTGGCCGCCGGCGCCACGGCCTCGCGATGCCCTTGCGACAAGTCGTCGAACACGACCACCGCTTCGCCTTCGGCCAGCAATTGTTCGACGACAACGCTGCCGATATAACCTGCCCCGCCGGTGACGAGAATTTTCATCGCATTCCTCGCAAAGAGCCACGCACAAATTAAGCGCCTGGGCCGCGCCTCGTAAAGAGCCGCGCACGAAGTAAGCGACGCCGATCGCCCCACGTGTGCGGGACGTCTCGTTGCCTCGAACCGCCGAAGCGCTTACTGCGTGCGCGGCTCTTTACGCTTACTGACGTGCGCGGCTCCTTAACGCACCGGCGTTTTGCCGATGCAATAGTAGGCGAAGCCGGCGGCGCGGACCGCGGCGGGATCGTACAAATTGCGGCCGTCGAAAATCACGCGGCCCTTCATCTTCCGGCCCAGCTCCTGGAAATCGGGCGTGCGGAACTCGCCCCATTCGGTGACAATCGCCAACGCATCCGCCCCGGAGAGCGCATCCGCGGGCACCGGGCAATACGTTAGTTTGTCGCCGTAAATGCGGCGCACGTTTTCCATCGCCTCCGGATCGTGCACTTGCACTTTCGCGCCGTGAGCCAGCAGCCGTTCGATCAGCACCAGCGACGGAGCATCGCGGATGTCGTCGGTCCGCGGCTTGAACGCCAGCCCCCAGATGGCAATCGTGCGGCCGGCCAAATCGCCCGCGAAATGCTCGACGATCCGCTGCCCCAGCACCGTCTTTTGCCGCAGGTTCACGTCGTGCACGGCTTCCAGGATCCGCGGTTCCACATCGATGCCCGGGCCATCGATACAAGCGCTTGCACGTCCTTGGGAAAGCAGCTTCCGCCGTAGCCCGCGCCGGGAAACAGAAACGCGAAGCCGATGCGGCTGTCGTGGCCGATCCCGCGGCGCACATCGTCGATGTCGGCGGCCATCCGCTCGCACAGATTGGCCATCTCGTTGATGAAGCTGATCTTGGTGGCCAAGAGCGCGTTGGCCACGTACTTGGTCATCTCGGCGCTTTCGGGCGACATGGCCAGAAACGGTTTTTCGGTGCGGAGAAACGGAGCGTAGAGCGATCGCAGAACCCGGGCGACTTCCGGGCGGCGCACGCCAACCACGACCCGGTCGGGCTTGAGAAAATCGTCGACGGCCGTCCCTTCCTTCAGGAACTCGGGGTTGCTGGCCACGTCACAATCGCGGCCGGTCAACTCGCGCAGCCGGGCGTCGATCTTCGAATTCGTTCCCACGGGCACCGTGCTCTTGGTGATCACAATGGCTTCGGGCACAAGATGCGGCGCGATTTGCGTCACCACCGACCACAAGGCCGACAGATCGGCCGAGCCATCGGCGGCCGGCGGCGTGCCGACGGCCAGAAAAATCAGCTGCGCCGTGCGAATCGCCGGGCCGAGGTCGGTGGTGAATTGCAGCCGACCGGTGTGCTGGCTCCGCAGCACGAGTTCTTTCAGTCCCGGCTCGTAGATCGGGATTTCGCCGCGCCGCAAGCGCTCGATCTTCGCCCGATCGATGTCGATGCACGTCACTTCGTTGCCGCTATCGGCCAGGCAAGTCCCGGTGACAAGTCCGACATATCCGGCGCCCACGACCGCGATTTTCATAGGATTTGTCTCGACAGGATTGGTATTACTGAAAAGCCGCGCACGTCAGTAAGCGGTTGGAGCCCCGCCTCGTAAAGAGCCGCGCACGTCAGTAAGCGATGGGCGTTCAAGGCGACGGGGCGTCCGGTGCAAGTGGGGCGATCGGCGTCGCTTACTTCGTGCGCGGCTCTTTGAAGTGGCCTCGTAAGGAGCCGCGCACGTCAGTAAGCGGTTGGACGTTCAAGGCGACGGGAGCGTCCGGTGCAAGTGGGCGGTCGGTGTCGCTTACTTCGTGCGCGGCTCTTTACGATTGTACTTCGCAGGTTCGGATCGAATCCAGGGAAGGTCCGGTGCCTGGTGCTTTCCGGCTGCCGGACGGTACGGAACCTTTTGGCAGACACGAAAAAAACCGCCCAAGCAAGCGCCGGGCGGTGTGAAAGTTCATGCGACCGAATCACGATCAAGCTTTGCGGCGCCGACGGCGGATGACCAAACCGACAAGGCCCATGCCAGCCAGTCCGAGCAATGCGGCGATCGTCGACGGCTCGGGCATGATCGCGGTCAGATGCACGTCGAACTGGGCATCGTAGGTGCCCGTCGAACCGAAAGTGATCATACTATTGCTGCCATTATCGACGAGCAGGATTTGGCCGCCTGTGTATGGGTTTCCACTTTCGGTCTCGCCGCCGTCCCACGTGCCGGTTGTGTTGTGGAGATCATACGCGTAGGTCGTGTTGGGCACGAGGATGATCGTCCCGGACGGGGTGAAGGTGACCCAATCGCCCTTCGTGATGGTGCCACTGGTTGTGTACGACTCCGTGTCGATTGCGGTGAAGGTGTTGCCCGAAACAGTGCCGATCGCGCCGGAGAACGTAGGATTCGGAGCGTTGGGATCGGCAAATACGAGGGAGAAGCCGGTCAATAAATAACCGTGAGGATCCGATCCGGTCGTGAAGCTCTGACCCATGTAATGCTGGTCGGTATAGTAGTTGAGGCCATCAACGGATCCTCCGTTGCCGCTGAGTTGGGATTGGTCGTTCGCGCCGGGCGTAATCGTGGTGCTGCCGGTGTCAACGTAGATCGCAGCGGCATGAGACGACGACACGAGAGCGAAGAAGGCAACAATCGCGGCGGCTACGTGCAATTTGCAATTCTTGGCGTTCATGATTTCATTCCTTCGTGAGAGTGGGGAACCGTTTGTGAGTGAATGCGACAGTGGAATAGACTTAGCTACGTGACCAGAGAAAGCTTCGACGAGTCTGGGTTACATGGATTTGCTTCCTATCGAAGTGAAAAGTGTTTTAGGTTCCGCGAGTTCCGGCAAAACGGTGAAAGTGAGGCCGCCTGAGCGAACAATCGCCCTTGTTGTGAAAGTAGACAGCGGTTGCAAGGAGTTCAAGTCATTTTTCGATTTTTTCACGACACTGGCCATCAACGGATGCACCGACAAAAACAATCTCCCGAATACGACAATATCCGCGAACTGCAAGGGGATCAATTCTTTTCTCACAATTTCCAGAAAAGTTGAAATCTGGCCATAATAATGCATGGTCGGACCTTAATCTCCGACTGCAAGAAATGCAAAGAGTTTCTCAGCGCAGAATGCGCATTTTCGCAAGTGCGCAGCGCAATTGCGCGAATCGACGCAGGGGCGCACGCCGTAAGGAGCCGCGCACAAAGTAAGCCGGGGACGTTCAAGGCAACGGGAGCGTCCGGTGCAAGCGGGGCGATAGGCGTCGCTTACTTCGTGCGCGGCTCTTTGCGCGCAAGCACCGTGAAGAGCCGCGCACGTTAGTAAGCGATGGACGTTCAAGGCAACAGAACGTTCGGTGCAAGTGGGGCGATCGGCGTCGCTTACTTCGTGCGCGGCTCTTGGCCAGCGCGCTCGGCGGGCCGAGCGGCTAAAGAAGCGACTGCCGCGCTGCTTCGTACCTCACGCCCCTCAACGCCTCACGCCCCTCAAGGCTCATTGCTGGAGCTTGACGACCAGCTCTTGATACTCGGGCCGTTCGAACGAATTGAGCTGCTCGGGCTTCAGGCCCATCTTCTTCGCCTGATCCAGCGCATCGGCGGCGGCCTTGGTGTCGCCCGAGCGCCAATTGGCCAACGCCAGGTGATATTCCCGGTCGGCGCGCGGCTCGTCGTGGACCGCCTGCTGCAAATCGACGATGGCCTTTTGCGGCTGCCCCATCGCCAGGTAGACCGTGGCCCGGGAATCGAGCAACGTCGGCTGCGGTCCGGCGATTTCGATGGCCTTGCCGATCAGTTCCAGCGCCTCGGGCAGCTTCTTCTTTTGCTGCGCCAGGAGCACGGCCAGATTGTTCATCGCCACGAAGCTGCCGGGCTCCTGCTTGAGGACCAGGCGATAGTCGGCCTCGGCGGCGGCGAGATGCTCCCGCCGATTGCGCAGATCGGCAAGCTCCAGCAACATCACCGTCGGTTGCTTGAATTTATCGGAGGCGGTCACGAGCAGCTTTTCCAACTTCGCGCACTGGGCAGGGTCGGAAATGCCGCTGGCCAACATATCGCCCGTGACGCGCACGATGCCCGCGAGGGTGGCATTCGGCCAAGCCTCTTCGGCAACCGTGAGCGCGTCGTCGAAGTATTCGCGGCGGGCCAGGAAGGAGGCCAGGACGAGTTCCTGGTCGGGCAATTCCTTGACGTATCTCCGGTACAAACCTTCGGCTTCGGACAGGAGCTTGGCTTGCGAAACTTTCGCGTCGAGGCCCGTGGGGAGCGTCGCGAGGGCTTCGAGATAGGTGGCGACTTGCCGCAAGATCGCGGCCCGTTCCGGCGCGGAGCCGGCCTTGGCAGTGGCTTGATTCAGATAGGTGCGAATCATCTCGAGCGCCACGTCGACCTGTTCGCGGACCACGAGGGCCTCGGCTTTCAGGCTGATGGTCGAGAACTCGCCTGGGGCGAGCAGATCGAGCTTCGAGAGCCAAACGTCGGCCTCGTCGCTTTCCCTGCGCTCCAGCAGCCGGGAGACGAAGATCGTGATGTAGCGCGGTTCGCGATCGTGGCTGGTCAGGATGCGGCGGAATTGCTCGGCGGCCTTCGGCCAGTCTTTTTCCGCCAGGTAGAGCTGCGCCAACGTGAGCCGCACTTCCGGGATGTCGGCCTGCGCCGGCAAAAGCTTTTCCAACAGGGCGATGGCTTCTTGCCGGCGTTCGCGCTGCGGCGAGGCGGCTAGCGCCAAGGCCTTTTCCCACAGATCGTCGGGGCTCGATCCGGCGGCGATGTTTTTCTCGAGCAGGGCCAGAGCTTCTTGCAGCTTTTGGTAGTTGCCGCTCGCCCGTAGCACCGAGGCCAAGGCGCACGCGCCCAGGTGACGTCCTCGGGCTTGGCCGTGACTTTTCCGGAGACGATTTTCCGCAAGGGGGCCTCGGCGGCGTCGAACTTGCCCTCGCGCAAGTAGAACGCCACGACACGGCGAACGACGCGCGGATCCTGCTCGCCGGCGGCAAGCGCTTTTTGATATTGCTTCGTCGCCGAGTCCATGTCTCCGACGGTTTCGTAACAAGCGCCAACGCGAAGGGGGCCGCGGAGCCGGAAATCCACTTCTCGGCCTTGGGGATCATGGCCTCGGCCTCGTGCTTGCGGCCCGTCGCGGCATAAAAGCGGATGAGCGTGACCCAGGTGTCGGGCACGTCGGCGCCCAGCTTGACGGCTTCGCGCAGGGACTTTTCGGCCTCGCCGTAGCGGGCCTGCGATTCGTCGGTGCGCTGGGCCACTTCGGCACGCTGCCCGAGCAGAGTCAGGAGTTGCCCGAGCCAAAGGTGGTCGCGCCAATTCTTGGAATCGGCGGCAGCCTTCCGGGCAATGTCGAGCGCGGCGACGGGATCGTCGGTTCGGAGCCTGACTTCGGAGTCCAGCCGCTTGAAGTCGTCGGTCAAATTCGCCTGCGTTTGATTCAGTTTGGCGAGGAGTTGCTGGACCTCGGCATAGCGCTGCCGCGAATAGAGCAGTTCGATGGTGCGGCGGATCGCCGCGGGGCTCCGCTCGCCCAAGTCGATGGCCTTGAGATATTCGTCCAGCGCCTGATCGATCTCACCATGCTTGTCGTGAATCTGGCCCGTCAACATCGGCACCCGGCTCCAATTCGGGCGCAGGTCGTGGGCCGCGGTCAGATGGTCGAAGGCCGCGGTTTCGCTGGTTGAATTGTTCAGCAGGCTGAGCGCCGCCTGACCGTAATGCCAATAGGGGCCTTCGCCTTCGAGGCCTTTGATTTCCTTGAGCACGGAGGCCATGCCCTCGGCGTCGTTGGTTTGGAAAGCGAATTCCATCAGCAGCTCGCGGATCGCGAGATTGTTCGGATCGGCATCGCACGCCAAGCGGCAGAATTTTTTCGCCTGTGCCAGATCGCCAACCTTGGCCGAGAGCTTGGCCAGTCCGCCATAGAGCATGACCCGTTCCGGCCCGGAATAGGCGGCGACGTTGTCGCCCAGCGGCGCGAGCATCTTGGCCGCGTCCTTCTTGTTGCGCCCGACGAGGCACGAGGCATCGGCCAGACGGAGCCAGACCTGGTCGCCGAATTTGGCCTTGGCGTCGGTGACCAACTGGGCCATGCGGTCCCAATGCTGTTGCCGCTCGGCGAAGCTCATCAGGGCCGACCAGAGTTGGACCTTGTCGGGCGTTTTGTCGCGCGCCGCGAGCAGAATTTGCTCGGCTTCCTCGGGATGATTTTGGTTCATCGCCATGTCGGCCCGCATGATCTCCGTGTTGGTCGCTTCGGAACTGTCGCCGCCCAGTTCGTTCAAGGCCGTAATGAGTTCTTGACTGTTTTTCTGGCCGGCAGGTTGTGTGGCCCCTTTGGCGACGATCACCCGCGCGACCCCTTCCTGGCCGGCCTTTTCCAAACCCTTGAGCTTGCTGATCTGGCGATATTCGTCGAGCGCTTCGTCATACTTGCCCTGCGCCAAAAGCGTGCTGGCCAGCGCCAGCCGGGCGGGCGCCCAGGTGGGATCGACGTGCGCGGCCTCGCGATATTCGGCCAACTCGAGTTCGGCGTTGCCGAGCTTGTTGTAGGCTCGGGCCAATTGATAATGGGCTTCCTTGAGCAACTCGGGCGAGTGCTTGACCGCCGGAATCACCAGCTCGAAGCCTTGCGACGCTTTCTTCCAGTGACCGTAGCCGTAGTCAATTTGGGCCTGAAGCATTTCGATGAGCGGCTGAATTTGCGCTTCGTTGGGAAGGGCCTTCAACTCTTCGACGGATTTTTCCGCATTGGCCAATTCGTTGGCGTCAACCCGGACGCGCCCCAACTCCCAGAGGAGAGCCGCGGATTTTGGGTCGGTTTTTTCGGCTCCTTTTTCCAGCGTGGCGATCGCCTTCTTGCGATCGGTGCGCTGCTGGAGCCGCGACAGGATGATGTACCCTAGTGGCTTGGCCGGTGCGGCGTCGATGGCTCGCTGCGCGTAATCGAGGGCTTTGTCGAAGTCGCCACTGGTCGCGGTCAACCGCGACACCAACAGCAACGCGTCGGGATCCTTGGGCGCCAACGTGGCGGCTTTTTCGGCCTCCGCAAGGCCCTCTTTTTCCTGGCCGTTGGCTTGCAGATATTGACCCAACATCGCGTGCGCTTTGGCGGAACCGGGATTTGCCTTGACGAGGTCCTGCATGGCCTGATCGGCCTCGTTGGCGCGGTCGAGATGCCGACGGAGGAGCTCGGCGCGATAGCCATAGGCTTCGACCTGGTGCGGGTCGAGATGAATCTCGCCGGCGAATGAGTCGACAGAGGCCTGGAATTCGCCCGCCGCCGCCTGGCAGGTGCCCAGCAGCTTCCATAGCTCCGGGTCGTCCGGGGTCTTGACCATCAGGAATTGCTTCAAATGGTCTTCGGCGTCGGTGTAGCGTCCGGTCTCCATTTCCATGTCGACGACTTTGCGGCGCAAGTCGTCGCGATCGGGCTGAACGCGGAGCACCTTTTCCAACGCGTCGGACGCGGGCCGCCCCGAATGATGATCGGCCAGGAGCACGCCATATTCGGCCAGCGCCTCGAAATTCTTGGGCACGAGTTTCGTGTACTGCTGATAGCGCTTCGCCGCCAGCGGGAAATCCTTATCGTCGCGAGCTCGGCGGGCTTGCTCGAGCAAGAAGCCGCTCTCGCGGCCGATTTGCAGAGCATGCACGGCGACCGTGGCGCCGCCCATGACCACAATGGCCACGATCAGGCCAATGAGAAACCGAAAATTGATCGTCGCTTTCATAAAGATCTCGACAAGGCTGGATATTGCGGCAGCAATCGCCGCTCGAATGACGTCCGCCTGCAAAAAAAGCCATCCGAATGGACGGCCTCATGCACTATCACACTTTTTCGAACCGTTCGCAAGCGTTCAGGCCGCTCCCCCGTCAGGGCTCAGGCGACTGGTTCGGCGGCGGCAATGCCACAACGAGCACAGACCCAGGCCGCAGGCCAAGCCAATCAGGCTGGTGGAGGTCGCTGGCTCTGGAATCGTGGTAATCGAGGTTGTGGCGCTTGCGGTTATTGTTGCATGGGGAGCAACGTTGAACGTAAGCAGCGTGAACAGCTCGTAACCGGCGCTCGAGCGGACCACCTCGGTCGCCGTCTGAGCGTATCCGCCCGACGAAACGTTCAAAATGCCCGTCAGGTCCATGGGGGTTCCGCTCACAGGCGAGCTGAACCCTCCTTGCATCGCGATCGAGCCGCTGCCGGGCACGCCCGTGTCGGATAATTGCGCTTCCAGCGGCAGCGAAGAGCCAGTCGGATTCGTGAATCCCGCGTTGCCAGTCCAGGTGTCTTCGATCTTGATTTTAATCGTTTGAGCTGTTGACAACAAATTAACGACCGTTGGACCCACCGTAATATATCCAGGCGACGTGGGAGACGCGTCGGTCGCCGTCAACGCCACGACGGAATCGGCGCTGCTGAAAGAGAAGATGTCAATACCGGGTCCGGCTGGAGAGGTCTGCATTTGCTGGGGCAATGGGCCGGTGTCGTCGGTGACGGTGACGATGACTTCGGCCCGGCCATTTTGGGCAAAGCCGCCCACCGCCAGCGCGAGTGCGAAGCCGGCGAGAGCGAATGCGCCGAATTGGATTTTGCCGTCGCCCATTGTCGCGTGTCTCACTCTCTGCCAAACCACGAACTGCAATCGGCAGCAGTGCAGTTCATCGTCCCCAATCCATGTTTTCACCCGTGCCCGTCGCGAATTCGGCTAGCTCGATTTCCTTGATTCGCCGGGTTGCTGTTCCACAGTTTTCCCAATGTTTTCCATTATCGATGAGCACACAACGTGGGTCAAGGAATTTTTCGCGAAGTTTACTTTCCATCAGGGCGAACCTTATGCCAATTTTTCAATAAACGCGTTTAGGTATAAAACAGCGTAGCCGACCTGCGCATTCGCGCAATTAAGAGCGTTGGCGTAGCCCCAACTTGCCCCCGGCAATGGCTTTTGCAGTCATTCGGAAATCGCATTAAGCGATGGCGCCCGGACGCCGAAGTGTGTGGCGACCGCCCGCGTTGGCCAGAGCAGCGTCGTGGGGCCGGGGCCTTTAGCGCCTTTGCCAAGCACCATGCATGCCGAACCGCCACCGTCCAGCGAAATCGCATCGACCGCTCCGTGAGCCGCGAGCAGTCGCGCGGCGCGGGCCACGGACGCATTATCGAACGCGGCCAGAAACAACAGCCGCCGCCGGGGATCGATCCCGGCCAGCATTTGCGCCTCTGGTTTGTGGGATGCCCATTTGTTCGGTCTACCCTTGTCGAGTACGACCATTTGACCGCTGATCGCATAGCGCGCTTCGTGCAGCGACGCCTGGGACGGGGGTTTTGCTTTATCCAAGTGCGGCGCCAACTTGTCGTCGAACCACAGCAGGTAACTATTTGGGGCGACGTGGTTCATTTGATGCCGAGCGACCACGGTATCACACGACCGGGCGAGAACGCCCGGCAATCGCCATTTGCCGTTTTCCGCGATGAAGAGGGTGGCATTGATAGCGAGCGAGAGGTTTTCTTCCGTGCAAACTGCCGGGGTCCAGCGTAAGCGGTACTCCCAACCTTGCGCGACGGCTTGCGCGTCCAGCGGCGTGACGTACAACTCCAATCCCGGCCGGGACAAATCAATCTGAGCGAAGTACGCCTGCCCGCTACCTTCCGCGTCGGCGGTCAGTTCCTCGCAGGAATAGATCACGCCGCCGAAGATTTCCGTCGGCGGCATCGGCCGTGGCCTGGTCGCGAAGAACCAGCCAAACCCAACGCCGAAAAGCAAGGTCAGACCGATCGCCGGCCACGCAATCCAGCGGGCAAGCCGCCGCCAGAACGACAGTCGGTGAGCGGCCTGGCGGTCGAGCTCGAGTGTGTTGCACGATCAAGCGAGCTTTCCGCTTTGTTTGCGCGGCGAGTTACTTGAAGTCAACTACTTGGATTCAAGCGGTGCGCGGCAGGAATTGACTTGCGCTCTGTTCAGGTGTAGAGTCGCTCGCTGGATGGTAGTCGGGCAAATGTTCGTGCGACAAATGATCGTCTTCTGAAGCCCCGATCGCATTGCCGTGCGGTCGCGCTTGCTCCAGTGTGCAGGCCGCCAATTCCAGTTCGCGGCGCTTGAGGACGATCATCCGTTCGTAAGCAGCCATCAAGGCGCTGAACTCCAGCCCGGCCCGACCATCGAGGATGCCCCATTTCCAGAAATAATGATGGCAAAATCTCAACAGCGGCCGTAGCGGCAACCGCCTGGCGAAATTGCGGACCGAGCGGCGCCGCTTGGGGCCGCGGCCGAACACCGCGTCGCGCCACGTCCAGGCGGGCACGGCGCGAAACTCCAGCTCGGCCTCGCGACTGGAATATTCGTTGTGCCGCGCTAGCCAATGGTGCAGCCCGCGGCTGAAGGGATAGTGCAAGAACGGCCGCTTGATTTTCTGGAGCACGCCGTCGACCGGCGGGGCTGGAACTTCGCCGTGCCCCGATTCCACAAATCTTGCCCGGCCCTGATGCACCAGCCGCATGATCCACACCGGGAACCCGTCGGCGAACCGCAACAGCTGCCCCAGGAACATCGTCCGGCGACACATCAGGTAGCCGGCCACCTCGGGCCCCGCGGACGTCAGGGCCCTGACGATGCCGTCTTCCACATCCGGCGTGAGCGCCTCGTCAGCGTCGAGCATCAGCACCCACGGATGGCGCGGACTGGCGTTCTCAAATGCCCAATTGCGCTGGGCCGCGAACGAGACGAACGGGTGATTCAGCACCCGCGCCCCGAGGCCTTCGGCGATTTGCACCGTGTTATCGTCGGAGTTGTCGTCCACCACAATCACGTCGTCGCTGCGCGAAATCGAACGCAGGCAGCTGCGCGATATTCCGTGCCTCATTCTTGGCGATGACGATCACGGAGTATCCGCCGGGGTCGCTCATCATGGCTCGCTGTCCCGCCGTAACTGCCGCTGGCCGATTTCGCGGGCCGGGTTGCCGGCCACGATGCTCCACGCGGATACGTCCTTCATCACGACCGCCATAGCGCCGGCGATGGCCCCCTGCCCGATTTTCACTCCGGGCCCGATAAACGCCCGCGCGCAAACCCAGGCTTGATCTTCCACGGCAATGGGTGAGGCGAGCAACCGCATATGCGGATCCGCAGGATCGTGCGTCGCCGTGCAGAGCAGCGCCTCCTGCGACACGGTGGCATAAGCGCCAATCTTCACGTGGGCCACGCAGTAACAATCGACGCGGACCGAAAGCGTGGACCCTTCGTCCATCGTCAGATTCCACGGCGCCCAGATGCGCACGGACGGAAAAATTTTCACGCCGCGGGCGATCTTTGCTCCAAACATCCGCAATAACAGCAGCCGCCAAGGATGCCACCGTTTCGGCGTCGGCCGGAACCAGCAGAACCAAACAACACCCCACGCCGCGCGGGCCAACTTGTTGCCGAAGCTATGCGGGCTAGGGCATTCTTCCGGCCCACAACGGACTGCGCAGCGCGTCGACGGTTTGCTCGGGCAGATCGGTGAGTGGCGGCCGGCTCGTCATTGAACCTCCGTTGTCTGGAGCAGCAGGTGCTCGAGCTTTTCCAGGCCGCGATCGGCCCTCCAGCGTTCGGCGAGCGATCGCAACTTCGCTCGATCCGCCACCAAGTTGCCCCGCAGAAAGGCCGCCATGTGCTCGGCGATTTCCTGAGCGCTTGTGCCTGTTGTCAGCCATTCAGATCCATGCTCGGCGACGAGCTCGGGAATGGCCCCGACCGGAGTACCGATGACCGGCGTGCCGCAAGCATAGGCTTCCAAGACGATCAAACCGAAGCATTCCAAGGCCCTGGTCGGCAGGACGAAACAGTCCGCGGCGGCGAAACAGCGCGGCAATTCGTCGTCCGAAATCCGGCCCAGGAGATGCACCCGATCTTCCAAGCGGTAATCCTGGACTAAACATTTCAACTTGTCCGCCAGGCGCCCCCCCACCGATGATCAGCCGGAATGCCTGTTGCTGGTCGCGCAGGAGCTTGGCGGCTTCGATCAATTGCTCCAAACCCATCCGCGCTTCGAGCCGGCGGACGGTGAAAAACACCGGCGCCGAGGTTTGCCAGAGGGGATCGAGCCCGGCCCGAATCGCCGGGACATCCGCGGCGGGTTGAAAACGTTCGACGTCGACCCAGCCGGGCGCGACGACAATCTTGCGCTCGCTCGGTTGTCCGTATAGCTCGACGAGCCTGGCGGCCGTGAACCGCGAATCTCCTTGCACCAGATCCGCGCGGCGCACATTGCTACTTTCGATCATCCGCGCGACGCGGACCATTGCACGCTGCTTGATGCCACGCCGTCGGCCCCTCTGATTCGACGCGATCTCGTCCGGAAAGGGCGAATGCACCGAATAGACTTGTCGGGCGTTTTTTCCGATCGCCAGCGAAGCCCCGAGAAATTGCAACGGGGAGTGCCCGTTCAGGCAAACCACGGGCGAACGACGCAAAATCTCGACCGTCAACCGGTAGGCTCCCTGGACATGCCGGATAAGACTCCTGGCGTGGCTCGCGCCAGCCGCCGGCGCGTGGTATCGCCAAAGTTCGACACCCTGGATTGTCGTCGGATTCACTGGCGCTGATTCGTTCGGTACCGCACACATAACAGACGCGATGCCCTTGCCGCGCCAGATACTCGGCCAGTTCGGTGGCCAGCTTGAACGCCCCGCCAATTTGTTCCGCCGCATGAGCGTGGCACGCGATCACGATCGCCGACGGTTCCGTGCGATCGGTCGCAGACTTGTCGACGTATGTTTTCGATTCGGTGGCCAAAGCAAATCTCAAGCGGGGCGGGGATTCACCGGCTGCATGACCAATCGCGCTCGCGGCAGGCGCCTGTTCGGCTTTGCGAGAGGGCTTCTGGAAGCGCAAAAACGATTCCCAGACAAAACAAGACCAGGCAAACACTGGTCGGATCGCCGCTGTAGGCCTGGTGCGAAATGATGAAACTTGCCAGATTGCCCAACACCACGCTCATCATGCCGGCCTGCAACCGGAATGCCATCGTTTCGCCGGGAAACGCTCGCAAGGCGACCCCTCCGCTGCGAAAGAGCAAGAACAAGGCAAACCCGATCAGCACGACTCCGGCCACGCCCAACTCGGCGAATAGTTTGCCAGCGCCGTCTTCCTGCCAGGTCACGCCATGTCCCATGATAAGCTGGCTTCCTTGCGTCGCGGTTCCCAATCCCACGCCAAAGAAACCCGCCTGATCGAGCGTTGTCAACGAGGAAGCAATGACTCCGGTCCCGCGGTCCGCGGCTTCGCCGGTCCACAGGGACGAGGCGTAATCCGAATAATTTGCCGATAAACCCAAGTCGGTCGAAAAGAAAAACACGAACCCCACCACGCAAGCTCCAACGGTGGCATAGCGGATTACCTGCGAAATCTTGCCGGTTCGGCGGAGCGTGAAATACGCAAATGCCGCCAGGTAGACGAATGGAATCCCGATCATTTTTCGCCGCCCGGCCAACAGCATCGCCGCCGTCGTCCAAGCCGCCGCGCCGTACCAACCAAAGCGGCTGGGGCGATTGCTCGTCGTCGCCAAGACGAGTGCGAACATGCAGGCGACGGCGGCATGCAGACCGAGCAAGTCCGGACTGCGATACCATCCACACATCAGCGGCACGATGAACCCGGGACGATATCTAATCCAGGTGACGCCGATTCCTCCCAACGCCGGCCAATCCCAATGGAGATATTCGGCAAGTCCGCTGGTTAGCGCAATGCAGTTCACGACGCAGTAGAACGTCATGAATTTGCGAACGCTGCCGATCGACCGCGGAAACGCATAGCCGATCAGCACGCCCGGGATGAACCCCAAGTACGAAACCGCCCCCAGCAGGGCCAGTTTCCACCCTGAATCGAAAGTGCTGAGCGACACAACGGCGCCCGGAACTAGCGCCACAAAGAGCAGAATCGCCGCGGTCTTCAAGGACGGATACCGTCGGGCCATCGACGCCAATCGCCGCCGTTCTCGCAACAGCACCACAAGGGCCACCACGAGCCAAATGACGCTGACCGATTGCGTGATCATGATCGAATGATCTTCGCTCAGCTTTCGCACGGGGTCGCGCACCACGTCCAGCACCACGGCCAAATAGAGGGCCGCCCGCCAATTCTGCAGCGCCACGAACAGCGTCGCCACGACCGCGGCGTAAAAGACCATTTCGATCATGCGAAACCTCCCTGCTCGCTTGGCACCGCGTGCCGCTGGGCCGCCGACTCCCGGCGCCGCGCGACAAACCGCATCGCTTCCAGGGTGCCAACAGCCGCGGCCGCGACCGAATACGACGCCACCCGTGTGCCGCCGCATCGCCCATGTGCCGCAGCGCCACGGGATCGGCGGCGAACTCAACCAAATTCCGCGCCAGCGCGTCCCAATCTCCGAACGGGAAGATCGCCCCGGTCACGCCCGTTTCCACCAGATCGGGCCCGCACCCGACCCGATCGCTGACAATTGCGGGCAACCCGCAGGCCATCCCTTCATTGACCACGAGCCCCCACGTCTCGCCATCATCCGAGGGAAGGACTAGGCAATCGGCGGCGGCATAGGCTGCGGGGATTTCGGTTTGATTGAGAAAGCCGGCAAAGCGAACCGGAAGTTTGTGCTCCCCGGCAAACGCCTCGCAACGGACCCGCAGTTCTCCATCGCCGACCATCAGCAGGCGGCCCGTGCAACCGGCATCCCGCGCCTTGCGAAACGCTTCGAGCAATTCCAGCGGATGCTTCTTGGGAATGAACTTTCCGGAGAACAAAAACGTAACCTGGTCGTCGTCGATATTCCACCGGCTCCGCGCCGCGCCGCGGATTCCTGGCGTGGCTGACTGGCTCGCAAAACGCGCGTTGTCGACGAAATACAATGTCGGAAAGAGCCGCTCTTCACTCACTCCGCGCTCAAGGTAAAACCGGGCATTGCTCTGGCCAATATACAGGCAGGCCGCGTATTGCCGAATGAGCCAACGTTGGATGGCGCGCTTCCAACACGGTCTAGGCCGCAGCGAGTTGGACTCACCCCGGACGATGCACGGCAACCCCAACCGTTTGCAGGCCCACAACGCTTGCAAGCAGCTCTTCACAACCCAACCATTGACAATCACGGCGTCAAAGTTTCCCGCTGCAAGGCGCCGTGCAACGTCCGGGGTGTCGCATCCGCTGAAGCGCTCGACGTTCGGCTGCCGGGCGACATTCCTCAGCACTTCGTAGCGATAGCCTTCCAGCAATGGTAGATCCCATTGAAAGCTGACGCCAAAGCCGGCGCCCTGCTGCTTCTGATCGGGTATCTGGCAATAGAACACCGTCAGGTCCAACTCCGGCATCCGCGCCAATTCCTGAAACCAAGGCACCTGGTACTGAACCGGATGCGTGGTGACGATGGCGAGCTTGTACCTTTGACTTATCATGGCCGCAATCGGCCCAGCTATGCCGGCGAGGTCCGATCGTTCCGTATTACGTGACAAAGCGTCCATGGGTTCGCGCCGATGCGCCGGCGGCTTTTGTTATTTGCAAGCCGCCCGGCCCGCTCGAACCGCTTCGGCGATGCGGGGCTGATCGAGCAATCGTGGCTTCTGCCGCGCAAGCCGCGAGCACCGAGAAATCCGCGGAACTCGCCCACCAGCCGGGAGGGAATCCACCAGGGATGTCGCAAATGAAATCGAGTCGTGACTGAGCGCACAAACCGCTTCGCGATATAGGCGGCACTCTCGCGCCGCGTTCCATGCCGCAGGGCAAAATAATAGTCGCCGATCGAATGATCCGGCCGGGGCGAACGAAGATGATCCTGCGCCGCCGTTCGCGTCCCACCCCGGCTAGCCCGGAGGTGCCGCAAGCTCGCGGCCGGCTCGAACCAGATCTTGCCCCCTGCTCCCAAATCCTGCGTGCAAAATCCGTCTCGTATCGAAACGCCACGGTGAGATTGAAATTTTCATCGAATCCGCCGATCGTCAGCGCCTCCTCGCGCCGGACCGAAAGATTCCCCGACATGCAATTCCGCACATAGCAGGGATGCGAAGAATTGAAACGGAAATCAAGGTCCTGTCGTAACGGGTTCCTGGCCACGGTCGGCTCCCAATCGATCGGGACTTCGCCCGGCTGCAACACCTGGCCCACGACCGCCCACACCTCGGGCCGCCCATGCGCGGGCATGCCGGTCGACCAAATCGGGCTCGAGCTCTACGTCGTCGTCGATCGACAAAACGATCGGGTTCCGCGCTTCGCACAGCGCGTGATTCATCGCCGCGGGCAACGACGGCGCATCGCGGCGAAGCAGCCGAATTTGCCCGGACTCGACCCACCGTCGCAATGTCGCTTCCGTTTGCGGCTCATGGCTGGGGGTCTGGTCGATAATCAGGATCTCTCCGGCAGGCAAATCCAGAGCGAGACAAGCGGCAATCGTGTCCAACAGCACTTGTTCCCGGCCGTAGGTCGGGATCGCGATGCTGACATCCGCGGCGTGGAATTCTCGGCCTGTGTCACTCATGTCCGGCGGCTTTCTGGCGGAGCAACGACTCGTAAAACGCGGTCGCATCCCGTGCGCAGCGGTCCCAGGAATGATCCAGCGCGGCCGACCTGGCGGCCGATGACATTTTCCGCGCGCGCTCAGGATCACCCATCAATTCCAGCGCGGCAGAAGCCATCGCCTGCGGTTGCCCGACCGGCGTCAATCGCCCGGATACGCCGTCCTCGATGTAATCGCGCATCCCGCCGGTTGCCGTGGCCACGACGCACAGCCCGCGCACCATCGCCTCCAGCGGCGTCTTGCCGAATCCCTCGAAGAATGAAGAAAACAGGAAAATGCCATGTTCGTCAAATACGCGGATCAACTCGTCCTGCGGCATCCAATCGAGAAGCGTGACTCGCGGGCGAATCTTCTTATCCAGCAGAGCACGCGCGTCGGCATGATGCTCCCGGCTACAGACCCATGTCATGGTCGCCGCCGGCCGTTTGCCGAGGATGATTGACACCGCCTCGGCCAGGATCATGGGAGCCTTGAAAAACGCATATTGGCCGACGTACAGGATTCTATTCACTCGCTCGGCGGTTAGCGGCGCGACCTCCGTTTGTCGAAACACCTCGGGAACGCCCTGCGTGATCATGCCGATGCGGGCTCGGGGCACGGCATACCGCTCGGCAAGAAAATCGGCGTCCTCTCGTGACGAAACGTGAAATCCATCGGCCGTTCGGGCAATTTGATCCCAGTGCCGATCCACCAGCGCAAACCCCAGCGGAAATCCATTTTCGAATTCCGTGCTTTTCAGGTAATGCCAGCGATTTTCGCCAGCGCCACGGCCTCGTCGCCCCGCACATCATGCCCGTGGGTTCGGCAGACAAAGACCCCCGGAATCGTCGATCGGCGATGTTCGGCGGCAGCCAGATAGCGAATGCGGTTGGTTCAATTCGATCACGTCGTAAGCCGGGCCATTCAGCCGCAGCCTGACAGCCCGTCGATAAGTTCGCGGCAACTCCAGCAAATAGTGCAAATTCCCGTGCCGAATTCGTCGTCCTAAGTCGGTTTGCCAAATCTCATCGACCACATGCCCCTGCCGCCGCAGCGCGGCGTTCATTTGATACACCGTGCCCGAACGCCCCCGCATTGGGATCGGGATTCGCATCGGCGCCGATGAGGATCCGCATGTTCCCTGCGCGTCGCTCCGCGCAAAAAAGTGACGATTTACGAGCATTGGCTCAATCGACGCCATGCTACAGCATACGCCGCGGTTTCGCCCTCATATGCCTTTCCCGGCTCCTCAATTGCAGTTTCCCAAATGAGCTATGTCGACGACGCCTAGTTATGCTTTGCAGGCCGTACACCCGCTGGACTACGCTTCCGAAACCCCTGGTTACCATTCGCAAACTAGGCCTTCCCTGTGTCATTCCGGAAGACGAGTTCTCATTTTCCAGGTATCCGCTACCGGCCGCCATATCCAGCGCAATTGACGTTGCTGGTGGCAATGAAGATTCCATTGTTGGCGGTGTAGCTTTTCATTCGTAGCCATGAGCAACCAAATAGCTATAAACATTACTCTCGTTTTGGGCGTCGAATGCGAATCCGTGCATCTCGATTACAATCACCCTTGGGCGATACGCCTGAATATCGAACGATGTAAGGACCTCAAAGTCGTGATTTTCCACGTCGATCGATAATAGATCGATCGGTTCTGCGCGAATCACCCGTTCTAAAACGTGCTGCAATGTGACGGTTGTCACTTCATGACGGCTTCGCACCCCCGATTGTCCAATCCATTTTTCGTTCGAACTCGGGCGAGATCGTCGAGAGCAACGGCTCTTCTGGCGATCGCAAGGGACCGCAATTCCTCCGATCACTGACTACCGCGCAAATGGACGTATCCAGTGGCCGAAATCTTCTGAAAAGCCGAATCATCTGGGATTGCCGTAATGGCGATCGTGTCCAACCTCGTGAATAGGCAAAAAGCGTGTTGGAGCCCCGAAACGGATGGAAACAGCCGACGTCGACATAGAATCCGGGCTTTGAGAAATCGAACAATCCCGCAATGATTCTATCTTCGCCTGTCGATGCATGGCTCGCCCGGCCAGAAGGATCGAGCCGCGCGGATTCCATCGGAAACGGTCAGCGACATTCGGTTACAAACGGAAAATAGCGAAACAGTTGGAATGGCCGCTTGCAATTGATACTCATGATGATTCGAACGGCCCTGGATTTGGATCTGCGGCGTTAAATCAGCGCCTCTTGCGTGCAGTGAATGCGATGAAAGTGTTTTTGGAATCATTCGGGACTACGGCTCCATGGCATGACAGAATTGTTCGACTGCCAGAACTCGCCTCGACGGATGAAGTCGGCCGCCACGCGCTGGTCGCTGACCGCGCATCCGCGGACATCGTCCTCGCTGTATTTAACGCAGAACCCTGCGATTTCCGGCTCAAGCACGATGAACGACGTTTCGCGTATTGTGACCGCGACACTGTGTTTCCGCGACTGCCCGGGCTATATCCTTCTGCTTCCGACGTGGAATGCGGACGCGCCGCTCTGCGATCCGCATCGTACTGTCCGAGCCCTGGGAAGACGACGACCTGGAGCTAGATCGAGTTGGTCGTCCTTACCTTTTCGTTCGTCGGATCAGTGCTTACGTCGCCAATTCGACAACAAATCGTGTCAACAGTTCATCCCAGAGGCGCTGCTCAGACAACTCCCTGGACGCCGCTTACCAAAGTAATCAAACTCCGGCGGCTATCGGGAATTCAGGGCGGCATACCGGAAACTGCTCGCTGCTTCTTCGTCAATCTGTGCCGCGCGGCGTCGGCGCCTCTTCGGTTCGACTATTTGAGACGATGCGAGTGCCAGGGTGCCGGTCGTGATCTCCAACGACTGGGTTCCGCCGATGGACATCGCGTGGGCCGACTTCCTCGTTCGAATCGACGAACGGGAGATCGACTCGATCTCCCGGCGGCTTGAACTCTTGAATACCCAGGCGACTGAAATGGGACGCAAGGCGCGGGCAATGTTGGCGATGCATTTCTCCGAAAGCCGAGTCTTCGACTGGTTGATTGAGCAAATAATCCAAATGCGCGGAAGCGGAGGGGGCATGAACCACGGTTTCAAGAAGTGGAGATTCCGACGAATGCTCGATTGGAGGAATTTTCGGGGAGTAATTTTTCCCGTAGCAAGCGCATACTTTTCGTTCGACCGCGACGATGCACGCGGCTGAACACGCATCTTCCCCGAACTCGCATGTTTTGTCGCTAAGCCGCGATATCAAGCCGTCGACCTGACTGCGACCCGTCGATTCAGCCACGGGCATCGCAGAATTTGTAAAATATGACGCCGCACAATAATACGACAAGAAAACTTCACGGCGGCATAGGCCAGCCATCGCAAACCGTGGAGCGTCGTCGCCTCGCCGAGGTTGAACACACGGGTCGCTACAGGCACGTAAATCAGATATCGACGTAGGAAATAGTTCCGAACAGGCAAGAATTCGCGAAATTCGCAGCCGGCTGATCGCCGAATCGAAGCGATGCGAACCAACCAGCACGATCCCACGACCATGCAAAACGTCAACTTGAGCGGCAGCGAAAAGCGGCCAAGACCGAGCCTCGATAATTGCCCCCGTTAGTCCGGCCCCAAACGACGGCTGCGGTACGGCGACTGACCCGGCGATCAGCCAAGGTGTGGCGCGAGCGATGCTCGCCCGTGATCCAATAGAACGCCGCGATCCGCAAGCGAACTCCGGCCAGTAGCCGAGCACCGACCCAGACACCGCGGATTCCGTCGAGAGCACCAGCGCGCCTGAGCATTGCACGAGAACCAAATACACTCCGCCCAACGAAAATTCAACAAGCAAAAACTCATCAGCACATAGAATTGGATTTCGATGGAAAGCGACCAGTAAACCAAATGGCAAGTCGGGCGATTGCAGCGGTCCCTGGAGCAACAGCGCGTTGCCACCCGATCGCCGGTCGTGAAGGAAACACGTCGAGCCATGCTTTCCCCGCGAACAGCGTGGTGCCCACTGCCAGGATCACAACCAGCGCGATGCTCCACCAGTACGGCGGAAAGATCCGCCGCGACGCGCGCGTCATGAACTGCCGCAACGGGTTTTTCCTTGCCACGCATGCCATAAACCGCGGCGGCGATGCAATACCCACTGATCCCAAAAAAAAGTTGGACGCCGAGATAGCCGTGGCTCGAGCACCGGCCACGCCCAGCGGTGCACCAGTACGTCGCCCGACATCCTGCCCGCTCGAAGTGAATCCGCATCACCGCCAGGATCGCCAGGCCGCAAGCGCGTCGAGAAACTCGAAGTGGTATCGCTTGTTAGTGCCGGTCCAGAACCGGGGGGACCGTCCCGATACTGTGAGTGCGGCCTAGCACAATGGGACTGTTCCCTTTGCCCGGCCGATTCTCGGATAGGCTATTAGTGCTCATTCACCGGGTGGCAGACGTCGCCTGTCGTCGATGGTTTCGGCGCGCCGGCCGGAGAAGCTCCGCGCCGAGCCGGCACCAGCTGCGCCAGTGGAGCGGATTCAGGCGGATGGCTGTCCAGAAGTATTCTTTGCGCGGGGATTGCCACGCCGGCTGAGACAGGTGCCGATCCGATAATTGGCGGCTGCGCGCCCCAGCGCAGGATCGATCCGTCCGAGCCCCTCGCCCTCGCCTCCAGCACCTGCGACCGAAGCCGTTCGGCCTGTTCCAAGAAAGGCTGTTCACTTTCTCCGCGCAGCGCGCCTCCGGCAACGATGCCCTAATTCCGCGAACTCGAATTGTGCCTGGCTTTGACGCTCCGAGATGGTTCTCGGAGTGACCAAATAGCGTATAGAGATAACTCTGCACGTAAACGATAAGGCCGATCGAGGCCAACCGAAGCCACAAGATCGCCATCTTGCCCGAAGTAGAAAGCATGCTCGATATCCACCCACCGCTCATACGCCGAGCGACGAAAAGTGACACGGTGCCGTGACCCGGCGGCCTGATTCGCTCGCAGAGCAGAGCTCGCGTGGCGATACCCGAATCGGCGGGCCGCTCGACGGTGTCAACCGAGATCGCCGACGGCAGTCGATATACTTCTGCCCATGAGCTCGCAATGACGCAGTTCGGCCATTGGTCCAGCAAGGCCACGCAGCTTGCCAGACGGCTCGGATGCGACCAATCGTCCGCGTCCTGCCGGGCGATGTATTCGCCCCGCGCTTCGGCGCAGCCGCGGATCAGTGCTTTGGTAAGCCCGCGGTTTTCCTGGTCGATAAGGCGAATCCGCGGATCGCGGCCGGCATACTCGGCGAGAATTTCGCGCGAGCCATCCTGCGATCCGTCGTTGATGATAATGAATTCGAAATCGCGAAATTCCTGCGCTAGGATGCTGTCGACGGCCCGGCGGAGATACCGCTGGCCGTTGTAGACGCTCATCACCACCGATACCCGGGGAACAGTCATTTCAGCTTTCGTTTCGGGCGCCACTGGCTTTGCCAGTGTCGTTCGTTCCGGGTCGAACAAGGCAAGAATCCCGGTCAACTCTGGCAGAGCCAGTGGCACCGTTAGCTGACTGTCGAAAAAGGGGACAGGCACCTCGCGGGAACTTCAAAATTTCGGGAAATCTGTCCGGTCGCTCAGAGCCAGTCCCCTTTTTCAACAGGCTGTTAACTGGCATCGTCACTTCAGGTCCCTGGCAAAGGATTGCTCGGCCGTCAGCGCGCCCGGCTTCTTCCACTTCTCGGCCATTCGCAGGACCCCCCCTGCCCGCTTCGACCCCATCACCGCGCACAGCGATTGGAACATGCGAAACCCGCGCCGCGCTTCGGCGCAGTCGCCGGCGCTGCGCTCGGCAAGCTCCATACACTCACGGGCATCCTTGCTCAAGCCGGCGGCGGCGCATTGCCGGGCGGTGGCGAACACCCAGCGCGTGAAATGCTTGCGCTCGACAGAGTCCGGCGAGACTCCGGCACGTTCCGCATGGCCCAGCATCAAGGTCAAGAACCGTTTGCGCGACAGCAGCCGCTCGGGCGTAAGCCAGTCGGCGGGCGATGTCTGCCGGACGCCCGCATGATGGCGCTCGTCGCACACGAATTCCTGGCAGTGAACCAATCGCGTTCCGAGCGCACCAACGCGGCCATCGTATTCCCAGTCTTGCGACCAACGCAAATCGGTCCATGGGCCCACGGCATCCGTGACCGTGCGGCGCAACAGCGGGGCGTCGGTGTTCCACCAGCGATCCGACAAGATCCAGGGGAACAGCGTCGCGCGCATGTGCGCCCGAGCCTTTGAACGGCGTTTCAAGCGCGGGCCGCCCCAGCGGATGGACGCAAATATAGCCATATGCGGCGCCGCATTGCGGATTCTCGCGCAGGGCCGCGACTTGAATTTCGAATTTCCGCGGCCGGAGCAGATCATCGCTATCGAGATACTGGATGAATTCGCCGCGGGCAGCCAGACGGCCGGCTTCGCGAGTCGGCCCCGGCCCGGCATGCTTTCCGCGTAGAAAAGTGATTTCCGGATGTTGCCGCGCCAATTCCTCGGCCACGCGCGGCGTGTCGTCGGTCGAGCCATCGTCCGAGATCAGGATTTCGATGGGCCGGTAGGTTTGCGCGAGAACACTGGCCACCGCTTCGCGCAGCATCTCCGGCCGATTGTAAGTCGGAATAATCGTGGAGACGAGCCCGGCAGATCGTGTCGGTCATGCTTGAGTTTTACGAAGTGCTTTCGTATTCTATGGGGGTGACGGCGAGGCTTCCGCCGAGCCGTGCGCACTCCCTCTCCCTCGACGGGAGAGGGTTGGGGTGAGGGTGATGAACGACACTCTCGCCGCGGCAACCCCTCACCCCCGGCCCCTCTCCCGCAAGGGGAGAGGGGAGACTGTGGCGCCGGTCGGAGCTGAGGCGCCCGGCGGCGGATGACGGTTCCAGATCATGTTTGCCCCGGCCATTACAGTCACGGTTCGATCGCGATGTTCTGCCGCAAGCCAGGCGACGAGGTCGCGGAACACTTGCAAGCCGCAATCCATTCGATGTCCTCCCCCGACGCCATGAAACTGCAAGATGGCCCAGCCGCCCGCCGCCATGGCGCGCTCGACGAAACCCCGCAGCGTGGCGAACAATTCGCCTTCTACCGCGGCGCTGGGCAGCCAGGCCCGGTCCAGCGCGGCCACGGGCGGCGGCGTGGCCCCGAGCGTCAGCCCGCCGCCACGGCCGGCGACGAACGTCTCGCGGACGATTGAACTATAGCTTGTCCGAGTGGAACCGAAGTCGAGGTGAAAGCGGTCGACCCAGCCTGGCAACCGGGTGGATTCCAGCCCCAGACCGAACAATAGCGATTTCGTCAAGCCGCGGCGTCCGACGATTGGATTCGAGCAGGGATAGGCGAATGTTCGCTCCTGCCGGCCATCCACCGCGCGCAGCAGTTGGTTGGCGGCCGCAAGCTCCATCCGCATCCGGTCGAGCGAATACGAGTCGATGGCATTGCCCTGCCGGACCCACGATTTTCGCTTGTCGGCTGGATGAAAAATCGTGTGATTGCCAAGCTCGTGCCCCCGCGCCGCGAGCGCTTGCCATTCGGGCAAGCGGTTCGTGAAGGCATTCGATGTGAGATGCGTGTAAAATGTCCCGCGCAAATTATGTTGCTCTAGAATCGGCACGGCATGGTCGAGATGCTCGTCGAGCGCGTCGTCGAACGTCAGGGAGATCAGGCCGGGCAACATACAAAGCTTGATTTCAGCGGACTGTTAACTCGATTCGAAGGAATCTATCTCCACCAGCGGCGGGCCCAGTATTCCAGTGCCGCAAGTAGCCAGATTTGAAATGGTCGATTATCGGTCCGCATTTCGTTGAGCAGCCGGTACACCGCCGCCGAAGAAATAATCCCTTCCTGCATCAATGCGCCTTTGCGAATCGAGTCGACCATCCGGTGCAGCGGCCAGAGACGATGCAGCGGAAACGAAAAACCTTGCTTTCGCCCGGCGGCCGCGCGCTCCGGCAACAGGCGACGAGCCGACGCCCGCACCAACGATTTCGTTTCGGCGCCGTTTACATTCAGCTTGTCGGGCAGCGAAAATGCGAACTCGACCAGCCGATGGTCGACGAACGGCACCCTCACTTCCAATCCATGCGCCATCGAAGCCCGGTCAACGCGCGTCAAGTTGTTATCCACGAGAAAAGTTTCGGCGTCGAACAATTGCCACCGTTTGTAAGCATTCCCGCCGGGTCGAACTTGCGGCTCATTTCCTCTTGGACGCCGAAACAAACGTCGCGGTCGACCCAGGGAAACAACTCGAGAATTTCGGCAACGGAAAATGACGGAGACGCCAACAGCCGTTGGTACTCCAAGCGATTGGCGCAGCCCGCAGGCCAGGGCCGGCCGACGCCCAGGACGCGTCGCGCGGACTCGACGAAGAACGACAACTTGCGCCGGACCGGGTTGGCCTCCATTTGCAGATACCAAGAGTAGCCGGCGAACAACTCGTCGCCGCCGTCGCCGGACAATCCGACCTTCACGTACCGCCGGGCCATGCGGCAAATGTATTCCGTCGGAAAAATCGACGTGTCTCCGAGCGGCTCGTCGAAAATATCCAGCGTCTGGCGCACATCGACAAAGTCGGGACTATCCAGCTTGAACGAAGTATTGGCCAGCCCGACGTGGTCGGCGATCTCTTTTGCATTCTGGCGTTCATCCTGATCGAAATCAGCGAAACCCATCGAGTAGGATTCTGCGCCTCGAGTTCGCCTTCCCCAAATGCGCCGCGATCAAGCCGGAATCCAAGCCGCCGCTGAGCAGAACTCCAACGGGGACATCGGCGATCTGATGATCGGCGACGACCACGGCGAGCAGCTCGTCGAACTGCTCCAACCCTTCGGCCAGCGAGCGGGGTTTGGTTTCTGGGTCGATGTGCCAGTAAGTTCCTCGATCCTCGTCCCGCGAATCGACGTCCAGCTCCAACCACTGTCCGGGACGCAAACGCTCGATCCCCCGCCAGATCGAATTCGCGCCGATCACATAGCTATACAATAAATACGACACCAGGCCATGCGAATCGATCGACCGAGAGTAGCCCGGTAAATTCAGCAGGGCCTTGGGTTCCGACGCGAAAGCGAAGCAGCCGTTGTCGCGAAGAATATAGAGCGGCTTGATTCCCATCCGATCGCGAGCCAGAAACAAGCGCCGCAGATCGCGATCCCAGATCGCAAAGGCGAACATGCCCACCAGCCGTTTCAGACAATCGCGTCCCCAGACTTCATAAGCGTGCAGCAGGACTTCGGTGTCGCTCGTCGTGTGGAATTGACGGCCGAGCGCCGCGAGTTCATGGCGAAGCTGGCGATAGTTGTAAATCTCGCCGTTGAAGACGATCTGCATTCGACCGTTCTGGCTGGCCATCGGCTGCCGCGAACGATCCGCCAAATCGATGATGGACAATCGACAATGGGCCAGATACAGAGTGCCGTCCGGATCGGTAAATTCGCCGAAGGCGTCCGGGCCTCGGTGCGTGAGGGCTCGCGCGAGGCGCTTCACCCGGTCGGTGATGGTCTCGCCCAGATATCCGAACAGTCCACACATTGTAGATTCCGCGCCGTGAAGGGCCTATTCGAGAATCGATGGGGACTGGCTCATTCCGCGCTGCCTGCCTCTCCCTCGACGGAAGACGATTGGGGCGAGGGTGATGGAGGGCTGGTTCATGCTGCTGCCCCTCACCCCCGGCCCCTCTCTCGCAAGAGGCGAGGGGAGACATAGCAAAATGTGCCTGTCCTCATCTCCCGGCCAGATAGCTAATTCAGTTTGGCAATTTCAACCCGACTGGGCCGCCACGTGAGCCGTGGTCGACTGGGCCGTGATCCACGCCTCTTTGTAGCTCAATGCCGGAACGGGACCCGCGAGATCGCCCCAATTTCGGGCCTGAAGCTCGACCATCCGCTCACTCGGCGGGATCGCGAACCGCACAGGCAACACTTCCGCCGTGTTGATGTTGTTCGGCTTGCGACGATCGACTTGCGGCGGATGGTACAAATGAACGAACGGCAAGTGGCCGTACCGGCAGTGCCGCAGCGCTCGGCAGCGGTCGAAGAACTCGTCGTCCTCGCCGCCCCAATCGACGAAACCTTCGTCAAAACCGCCCAACTGAAAAAAGGCATCGCGGGCCACCGCAATGGTGCCCCCTTTCCAGTTCTGCAGAACCCGCTTCGGAGTCATTCCCTTGGGAACGACCCCCTCCCATTGCACCATCTGCGTGGAAGGTTCGTCCAAGTAGAACAGGAACCGTTGGATCGACGCCACGTCGTAGCCATCCCTCAAGATCGTTCGGGCAAGCTCCGCGGCGTACCGCTCCGGCACGCACACGTCGCCATCTTGGAACACGAGGATATCGCCCGTGGCGGCGCGGGCCGCGAGGTTGAATCCCCACGATTTATACCAACCGGGCGGCAAATGCCCGGTCGCGATTTGCAGGTGCTTCACGCCGATCGGCAATTCGACGCCGATCGCCTCCGGCGACATATCGGCCACGATGCATTCCACCCGAGCGTCGCGCTGCGCGAACACCGAACGGATCACCTGCCGAAGCTGCGGCAAGCGGTTGTAGCCGCCATGAGCGAACAAAAACGATACCTTGGGACCGACATCGCCTTGCGGCGCCGGCGCGAACCGAATCGGCCAATCTTCCAGCGCACGTTCCAGCAATCGGCGTCCCAGCCGCGGCATCTCGTTGCAGGCGTGCAGCTCGGTGCCCCAAAACCATTCGCAAAGCACGCCCGGCCCCGCGGGATTCGGCGTCAAACGGTCTCGGCGATTCCGCAGCCACACCCAGGGATTCGTGTCGCCGTAACTAGGCCACAGCCGCGAAGTACGCACAGCATACCGCCACACGTCCTTTACCAGGACGCCGGCCCGCTCTTTGGTTTTTCGCCAGTTTCTCATTTGCGATTCTCTGGCAACGACGTTGCCGACTGCCCGAGCAGCCAACGTTTGATTCGCGACAATCGCTTGCGCACGGGGTAGTACAGCAGGAGCCTCGCGACCTCAGGCAAATTCGAACAGCGGCGATCGGCTATGCCCGCCAGAAACAAGTGCCATGCCGCATACCAGTTTGAACCCGTCGGATTGTATCGCAAACGGATGAGATGCTTGCTCGCATGTGCGGCTCGGCGGATCGACGCACCCGAATTGCGAATATCCTCCGACTGCTCGATCATCCGCGTATAATCGCGCACGATTTTCCGCGTCTGCGTGTCGCGTTGCTGATCATGAATCCGCCGCTGCGAAAGATTTTGGTCGAGCTTACGTACTTTGGTCCGCAGCGCCATGCGGATCCATAAGTCGGTGTCCGGAGCATAAGGGATGCGGGCGTCCCAACCACCCAACGTGTCCAACATTTCGCGGCGGAAAAACGCCGACGGTTGCGGAATCCAGGTCTTCAATAAGAACAGATCCTCGGGCGACGAGTAGTCGCCGATCCGTGTTCGCTGGACCTCGTTGCCCGCGGCATCGACCTTCACCGTATCGCCGTAAATCAAACCGACCGCGGGATCGCGCCGAAACTCGGCAACGGTTTGCGAAATTGCCAGAGGCAGGTAGCAATCGTCCGAGCTTTGGATCGCGATAATTCCGCCGCGGGCCTTGGCAAAACCCTTATTAACGGCGTGGACAACGCCATTATCTTTTTCAGAAACCCAGCTTAGCTCCGGCACCTCTCCATACGACTTGAGCACGTCGATCGTCTCGTCTTGCGATCCGCCGTCGATGACTAGAACCTCCAGCGGCCGATAATCCTGTCCGAGAATCGAATCGAGCGTGGCGCGAATGAATCGTCCCTGGTTGTAGCTGGGGACAATCACCGACACCAACGGCTGCTCCGCCAGTGGCAATAGCGGCACCGGCGCAAGCGCCGCCCCCTTAGGCGGGCAGGTCGATTCAGGAGTAAGACACGACATTGTCATCTTCGAGCAGCCTGTTGAAAAAAAGGGGACTGGCTCTGAGCAATCGAGCGAATTTCCCGTGGCTATGAAGTTACCGCGAAGTGCCTGTCCCCTTTTTCAACACGCCGCTAGGCCCCGGCATGCGAAACGGATGCCGGCAGGTCGGCCAGCCAGGCATCGACTAGCCCCAGTTCTTCCACTGGGAACAGGCCATCTGCAACTAGCGCTTCGTAACAGGTGCGAGCACATTGCCGGCGATGGCGTTCGCGTCCGGATCAAGCCGCACTGCTTCCAAAACCGACGTAAATCGCTTGTTCCAGCGGTAGCCTGCGACCTCGTCCTCGAAGTCGCGCATCAGGTCGTGTTGGTTCCTCTCCTGCACGACCTCCGCACTATGAAAACAAAGCCCGGATCCCAACTCCCACAGGCAGCGCTCGGCGACGAAGCTCCGCCAGATATCGCACGTCCGAAACGGACAATGGCTCGGGATGTAAAGCAGCGGATAAGCGGCCGGCCACCACCAGGTGGTTTGCGAATTGAACGGGCACCAATTGCCCGCTTCGAGAAACACGCTTTCGCCACGATCGAATTCGAACGGCCGATCTTGCGTCAGCCGCCAAATGGCATCGACATCCGGACTGCCGTCGACGAGTCCCTGTTGAATCGGGGCCCAGCAACGCCCGGCCTCTGTCCGAGAACCGGCGGGGACTGGCTCATTTTGTGATATCCCGTGAGCCAACTGTGCCTGTCCGCCTTTCCCAATCCGCCGCTCGGATCCGCCTTTTAATGCCGGCGCTGCCGCGCCGATTTCATCCAAGGCAAAACCCCTCGGCCAGATATCCTCGTCCGAGAAGTAGCGATACACATTCACCCAACGACATTCGCTCGTGCCGCGCTTCTCGACGATTCTCGCGCCCGGAGCCGATTCCGCTCGCGGCTGCCACGACGGCAACGGAGCGTTGTCGTCGTCGGTTTCATAGATGCAACTCGCTCCGGCCGAGACCGCCGCCAAATAGCCGATATTCTTTCGGCTGTAATGCCCAACTGGCAACCGCGCTCCGAGCTGAAATCCCGCTTCCAATTGCCGGCCCAAGGACCAGAAATCGACCCCGGGCACATCGTACGCCGCGGGCCCCTTCTTGTCGCCAATCACAATCAGCCGCCCGTTCACAGGCACCAAACATTCCGCCAGCGCCGCGCACCGACCCCGTCGGCGGCTGGATCGTAGTGATCACGGCAAATAGGGATTCGGAATTCATAAATCAGTTAGAAAGCATAGCCCGCGATTGAGATTCACGAAAACATATCAAGATACCGTCAGATTCTGTTCCATGAGACGTGCAAAAAAAGCATGCGGACAAAACGGTTTTATCGAAAGTGCCAAGCCAAAAGCGCTGGAACCGTCTCAGCTTTATGATCTGCGCAGAGCGACACCAAAAAGTTCTCACCAATCGAATTCACCTACGGCATTTCGAGCACCGCGAGGAGCGAGGTGCCAAACGGAAATCCTGCCCAGCTAACCAACCGGTATTCGAGCAGCAGGCCATGGAACATCACCGCACCGAGCCAAGTGGGAGGCAACGTGTGCTGGGCCAACGGACGCTGGCGCCGCCGATTTGCCGCGGCGACAACGAGTTTCAGCGCGAACAATCCGTGAAACAGGTATCGTACTTTGCGAACGGAAGCACGCGGAGGGACAAGTTTCAAGAGCGTTGACTTGGAGTACCTACGGCAATGGTGGTTGATCTCATCGTGTCGGTCCCAGAGCAACATCGAAGCCGGCACCGTGATTAGCAAGCGACCGCCAGGTTCAAGCATGCTGAGCAATTCGCGGAGAACCTCTTGATCCTGCTCGATATGCTCCAGCACGTCGAGAGCCGTGATTAAATCGAACTTCTCGCTTCGCAGCGGCGAATCCTCGAGCAGGTGTGTATCGATCCGATCGCGAAATGGATTATCGCGGGACACGAGCGATCGATCGGCTTCCAGCCCGCGGACTTCACCATATTTCTCCAATGCCGGCAACAGCAAACCATCGCCGCAACCGAAATCCAGGATCCGAGCAGGTTGGGGAAGCCGCAGGCTTTCAATATTCCGCAAGACGATCCGTTCGCGCGCGCGCCACCACCAGTGCTGGCGGTATAGCGTTGCATAATCGCGTGCGTAGTCAGAGTCCATGGTTTGTGCCCAAGGTCGCGCGCGAACCAGCTAATCCCGGCAGCGACGGCTCGTTCGTCGAAGGGAGTTCGGCCGGTGTTCGCTTGCGCACGATCGCCACCGGTCGCCGGCGCGCCTCGTCGCATGTTCTGACGACGTACTCGCCAACAATTCCCAAGAACAGCAATTGCACTCCGCCGAGAAACCAGATCGAAATCGTCAACGTCGCAAACCCGGAAGGGAACGCTCCCCGATCGACGAAATACCACACCAGATAGAAACCGCCGATGCACATGGCAACCAGGGATACCCAGAATCCCAGAATTTGCATGATTCGCACCGGAACATGGGAAAAGGAAAACATCCCGTCAAACGCCAATTGCAGCAGCTTTCGAAATGTATATTTGGGCGTTCCTGCGAATCGCGCTTCACGCTCGTAGGGCACGCCCACTTGCGTGAAGCCCACCCAGGCTCGAATCCCGCGAATAAACCGATTGCGCTCCGGTAATCGAAGAATCGCCTCGAGCACCTCGCGGCGGAAACAACAAAAATCGCCGGAATCCAATGGGATTTCGATGTCAGATATCTTCTGCAGGATGTGGTAGAACGCACTATAGCTTGTCCGCTTCAAGATCCCCTCTTTGCGATGCGTGCGAACGCCAAACGCCACGTCGGCGCCTTGTTCCAAGGCGGCGACCAGATCGCCGATCACTTCCGGCGGGTCTTGCAGATCCCCGTCGATGATCGCAATCACGGAACCTGTTGCATGCTCGAGCCCGGTCGCCACCGCGGCCTGATGCCCGAAATTCCTGGAAAGAAACAGCGGCCGGAATCGCGGATCCTTGGCGGCCGCCTCATCCAACAGCTCGTTCGTTTGGTCGGTGCTGCCATCGCTGACGCACAAGATTTCCATCTCATGAAAATCGAATTGGTCGATCGCTCCGCGCAAACGCCGCACCAGCTCAAGCAGAGTTTCCTCCTCATTAAATACCGGCACGATGATTGTGAGACGCGTGCGGTCGAGGGACATGCTGAACTACCTTTGTAAAGCCATACGGATTACCTCAAAACCAGCCAGTCGAGCGAGCAATTCCGCCGAAGTATTAGGGCCTATCCGATAACCGGCGGGGACTGGCTTATTTTGCGGTGCCCTGGGAGCAAAATGTGCCTGTCCCCCTCTCCTCGGCCGGTTCTCGGATAGGCAGTTAGTGACGGACACCGGTGATCCGCCAAATATGCCAGCCTCGCCTCTTCCGCAATACTTTGTGGCGAGCCGCCGTCGATCCAATGGTCGGCAGCGCGAATATGGAGCCGCCGAAAACATTCGGTAAGCCCATGCTGGAATTGCAGCACGCCAAAACTCGCGCTCGGCTTGAATTCAGCCAATTCTTCAACGTGCAACTCGGGAATTTCCTCACGGAGTTGTTTGCCGCTGACGATGCCGATCAGAAGTGATCCGGCATGAATCTTTTCGGTCCGTTCGACTGGAATTCCCTGAATCGCGGGCTGAGCGAGAACGATCGGTCGATACTCCTCGAGAAACATCTTTGCCAAGACCGGCGGTTCCGACCTGCGGATCCCCCATTCGTGGTCTTTGCTTATTCCGAAGACCAGCACTTCGTCAGCATTCTGACCGTCCAAGCGCGTCGTCACCGCATCGAGAAATCGATTCTCATACTCTCGCGCATTGGCCTGAAACGCAAATTGGTCGTTAAACGGCAGGTAATTTCCCGCCACGATGGCCGCCAAAGCTAGGGCGGCAAGAAGCTCAGCAACTGGGGATTTCCACATGCTCCGAATTTGCGCAAGCCCCACACCCATGACGACCGCCGCGACCCAGATTGTTGGCTCGCAATAACGCAGGACGAGTTTCATCTTCGCAGTCAGCAGAAACAAGAGTCCGAACAGAAGAAGGAACAATAGCGCCGCCGATCGATTGCTGGGTCTCTTGAAGTCCCGCAAAAGTCGGACCATCCCCGCCAGCAAAAATAGAGTGCAGAGCGCGGTCAGCCAGACTAAACCGGATCGCCAGAGTACGATGGTTTCGAACGTCTCTCGCATTCGATAAAACAGCCAACCGGGATTGAACGAGCTTAGGTTCCCCTGCCCCTGAGAGTACGTGTCGTTCCTCGCGACGATTGCAACCCGGGCTGCACTATAAGCCAGAAACAACAATATCGCGCCGTTTCTGACCCAATGCCCTCGACGATGCCGGATTTGCAAAGCGAAAAAAAACAGAAACAACAATCCAGCGACCGGCACCGCAGGCTCTTTCATTCCCGACAAGAGGACGATCGTCCCAATGAATAGCCAGTCTCTTTCCTTACCTGCTTCCGCATGATTCATTTGCGATAGCAGCAAATTCACGGCGGCCAGCATCAGCAGCGAGAATAAAGGCTCTTGCAACCCGATCCGAGACTCCGGCACGATTGGACAAAATAAACCGTATGCGATCGGGAGATAGCAGGCGGCGGCGGACCACTCCCATTTCTGCCGCGCCGCATATTCGTGGACAAGCCGGCAGGCCAGACCCGCGGTAACCAACCGATAGCTCCACATTACCAGGTGGTGTAAGGCTAGATGAGGGCCAAACAGGAACCAACGGATATTTTGTTCGAGTTCGTAACTCCAGCGAAAGCGCACAATGTCGCCGGCGAAAAACGCGTGATACAAGAACCCCAGCAGCCCATGATTGCCCGTCGCTCCGGCGAGCGTGGCACACCACACATCGTCGATCAGCGCCAACCTCGTCGACAGCACCAAACAGAGCGAGGGCAGCAACAACATCCCGAAAACGCACAACCAAACGGTGCGTACAATCCGGTCCCTGGTAGCCGCCTGTGCCACGAGATTGCCCCGAATGACAACCTCCCGCCCGGGCTCGAGCCCATTTGCTGAGTCATTCATCATTGCGATGTCCATGCACATTCAATTCGGCCCAGGGAATACTCTCCCCCTCTGGCCGAGCTGCACGGCGTACCGAGCAACATT
>CAVRYO010000005.1:0-785125 GCA_963725485.1 Pirellulales bacterium
TGCCAACAGGTCGCAAATCGGTCGCGTGTAGCACAAGTAATCGACGCGCGCACGTTGCCGGTCCAAATTGCGCTGATACAGACTGGCATCGCTTTCGAACGCGGCCAGGCACCGCACCACGTCGTCAAAGCTGCGAACAACGCACTTGTCGCCGAAGATGAAGCCGTGCGAATGAACGCTTGGGTCGCCGAGCGCCAAGCAGCCCGCGGCAATCGCCTCGACCGCGGCGTTGCCCCACACCAGCCGGCCCGCGCAGATCTTGACGAAATACTTGCTTCGCGCAAGCCCGCGCACGACCTCTTCGGCCGACATCTGACTTTTCAAGCCACTTTCGTAGCAGCGATCCTTTGTTTGGCTCGCGCTGCCGTGCTGTCCACCGGTCCGAACTGCGAAAGCACGCGCAGTTGTTCGGCGTCGAGACAGCCGGCGGCTTGATGTTCCAGGAACGTCCCTCGTCGGCCGGATTCATCTCGCGCGATCGAAAACAGATCGTGAAAACATCCAAACGATTGCAGATAGTAAGGAAACTCGACCTCATGCCGAGCGAGGCCGGACGGCAGTTTACGAAATCCTTGGTTCAGAAATAAATCCTGCCCGGCAATCGGCCGAACTCGCGATTTTCCGTAAGAACTGGTCTTGGGTTCGCGAATATAATAGCACCACGCGACGCTCGGAAACTGCCGCGTGATCCGCGCCGGGACCGGCACATCGACGCTCACCACGATTTGATATTGCCCCCAATCGATATCGGCAGCATTGACCGCGAACGCCTTTTGCCCGTACGGCCGACCGGGGATGCTTTCCCGAAACGCTTCGAACCATTCGATCGGGCACCAGCGGCACTCGGTCCACTTCTCGCGCCACACATTGCACTCCGGATCGGGCTCCGTTTCGACCAGATGGAAATCCGCGTGCAGCTTGCGGAACACTCACGGGCCCCGTGCGCATCAACGTCGAAGCGACGATGTTTCGCGGGGACTCGTCCGCGCCGCAACAATAAAGATCCTCTTGCACGTCTTGCTTGACAAACGCGATCTTGGCGCGCTCTCGCGCGCAACTTCTCATCTAACCGGGCGCGGCCCGATGGGGCCAGAAAAGGAAGTTCGACGTCATCGAACCACAGTTCTTTCGCGCGCCGCAATGCGGAACCTGCATAAGATCGTAAGCGCGACAACCAGAAACCTCCTACAACGAAATCTTTCGTGCGGCTTGCTCGTGCCCTGTTCCGCTCGGCTTTCGACAGACGTGCAGCACTTCGCCCTTCAGCCCGTAGCGCCGACAACCGCGCTCGGCAGCTCGACGGCCCGATAGCACTCGACGACAAAACCCGCCTGCTCCAATCGCGCGATATAGTCGTCCGGGGTATAGCAACGGAAGATGCCTTCGTCATTGAACTGCGCAAGTCTTTCCTCGCGGCTGTTCGTTTCCAGAGTGACTGGGCCGCCGTAGAACGCCGGGACCTGCAACAATGCCGTGCCCTGGGGATGCAGCACGCGAAAGACCTCTCGCATGGCACGCCGATCGTCCTGAAGCGCATTCAGCACGTGACAACAGTAAATCAACTCGATGGAACCATCGGCGAACGGCAGATTCAACAGGTCCAGGTACTTGTCCCCACTACCAACGATGGAGCCGCAGCGATACTCGACCCCATGGCGCCTTGCCAATCGCCGCAACTCCTTTCCCAACTCGGGCTCCGGAGCGATGTGAACCAATCTTCCGCCCCGCTGAAACCACTGCAAATGGCTCGCAAAGTACACACTCGCCAGTCGGTGAGGCGGCTTCGAGTGGCATACCGGGCAATGGAAGCACGTTTCCTTCGACGCGGCGTGCGGCAGGAAGCATTGCACCCGGCTCCGGCAAATGGGGCATTGGTACTGCGTTCCGAAGTATCGAGCCCGATTCCAAACGCGGCGCAATTGCGGCCGGGCTCGGACCGGAACGAAACTCTTCATGAGCGACTTGATCATCTTCACGGGCTACGCGCGGTCGAGCGCCTTTGGAGAGAATCCGAACGCCTTTCCCGCGGCGCGCTTCATCAGTGAGCCAACACAGCGGATGACTTCCCGTCGCCGGCCGTATCCGAGCGGTCTGATGGCCAGCAATCTGCGCATCGCCGACCAGGCCAGATCCTCTCGGCCCGCATGGCGGGCTGCTTCGTAATAACGCACAGACGTTTCGACAATTTGATGATGAATCGACGCCCGTATCGCGCGATCCGCATCCCGCGCTCGCGCCCAGCGCTCGAAATCCAACAGGGCCTCGATCATCGTTCCCCGCGCCGACAAGCCCATTTGGAATGAGTTCGCGTCGTGGCGGAAATAAACGCCGGTCGGTCGCGACAAATCGCCGGCCTGAATGCGCCCTGACATCGCCATTCGCCACCACAGATGACAATCTTCCGCCGTTTGCAATTCCGTGAGAAACAGGCCGGTCCGTTCCAAAAGCGCTCGGCGCACCAGAATTCCTCCGGTATGCCAGGTACTGCCCGCCAGCAGGACGCGCAATAAGTCCTCGCTCGGCACAGCGTCGGCCAGGCCGAAAATTCGATCGTTGATTCCCCATTGCGCTTCGGCCGTCGAAGTCGCGAAGGCCATCTCCGTGGTCGTGTAAACTGCGTCAACTCCTTGGTCTTCGAGCGCCGGCAATGCGGCTGCAAAACGATGGGGATAAACGAAGTCGTCGGCGTCGAGAAATGCAATCAACTGCGCCCGTGCTTTGCTGAATCCCGAGATTTCGCGTCGCCGAAATGCCGCGGTTCGCATGGCCCGGATGCGCATAACAAACCACTTGCTTCGGATACGCCTGGGCCAATCGTTCTGCAACGTCCCAAGTCGCGTCGGTCGATCCGTCGTCGACCACCACGATTTCCAGATCCGGGTAGCCGGTCGCGCGCAGCGATTCCACGGCCCGCTCCAAATAAGCGGCGGCGTTATAGACCGGGACAATCGTGGAAATGCGCATTGCCGTTGCTACAACGGAACGTATCAACCGACACACCTGTCGTCAGGCACCGTCAATTGACCGCCTCCAGATTCAGGCTGATCGGAAATGAGCCGAAGCCAAAATCGATGGTCTTATCAGCCCAATCCGAAAAATTGTGATTCGCCACCGTGGCCGGATCCCAAATCCGCACCTCGCGGAAACCGATCCCCATGAGAATCGTTTCAAGATGCCCCGCGTTGAAAATCGCATGATGGCTGTTGGCCGGATATTCATGCCCGCCCAAGAGCATCGGCACGATACATTCGACGTGTCGGTCGCTAGCTCGATAAATCTCCAGAATCTTGTCGAAATCGGGCACCGACAGCCGCAGGATTCCGCCTGGCTTGAGCACCCGCTTCCATTCCTTCAAGACATTCTCGGTTTCTCGAAACGATATGTGTTCGAGCACGTGGCAGGCATAGATCAGGTCGGCGAACCCATCGGCAAAACGATCGCAGATCACAAACGCCCATCGCATGATGCACGTGCGGCAGATTGCGGCCATCGACATTGATGAATTCCGGGCTGTCGACCATCCCACAGCCCAGGTGCAGAAACACCTTGCCGTCGGGGTTCCGCGGATAAGCCGGCGGCCGCACCAGCCGTCGGACGCGAGCCCGCACGTGATGCAAGCCGCCAACAATTCGCCGCACCGAACCCATCGGAGGATCTCGCGTCAGGTCTCGCCACGTGGCTGCTTAGATTGCTGCAACGCGCACCATTAGGCAATCACATTCGATCATCGACATATCGTGTCGACACGCGCGAAACTGGATAATACTCGACCGGAGCAAAGCCTCGCTGCTCAAAGAACGCGGACATTTCTCTGAACGCCGGCACATTTTCGTAAATCGGCTGCAACGGCATCTCCGTGAGAACAATGCGGCAATGTTTCGCATATTCTCCAAGTGATTCGAAGACTTGTAGATCGTTGCCTTGCGTGTCCGTCTTAAGGCAAAAATCGGGCACGTCCCCCGTCCCGTACAACTTGCGGAGGATCTCGTCCAGCCGACAAATCGGAGCGGTAATTTCGTGATCGACCAAGGCAAGAGTGTTGAACTGGCTTTTCGCAAACTCGTTTGGCCTGCGCAGCGAAGTGAAAACGCGATCCTGCATCACATTGAAGACGCGCATTCAGACACCGCCCCCACGCCGCATCGCTCGATCTGCCACGCCGGGTCGCCCGCACTGACCGACTTCAGGTTCTCGTGGAGTTCGGGATTCGGCTCAAATGAGACAATTTTGCCGCGAAATCCTGCCTTGCGAACGCGCATCGCAAACCTTCCGACGAAAGCCCCAACATCGAGGACGAGACTGACTTGCAGACGCAAGCCTGCGAGAGCGTGTGGTGCAGCAAATAGTCCTGTAGAATCCGCGAACGAGAATCGGCGTCGGCGATTTGCTTCTCCGCGAGGATCACGCTCCACGAATCTTGAATATCCAGAAGCCGATAGCCTTCCAGGCGCAGCAGGCGGAAGGCGATTCGCGACAAAATGCTCATGATTGCCCCTGCGCCGACACCGATTTGCTTGCGCGGCGATCGCTTCGCGGTAAACGCGAATGTACTGTTCGGCGATTGCCCGAGTTGCAAGCATCTCAGCGGCCCAAGGGGCACACGTCTGGCGCAGTCGCGCGAGCTCCTCGCGGTTCCCAAAAATCTCGCCGATTTGCTTTGCGAGCGCCTCCATGTCGCCCGACGGAACCAGCCAGCCGCCAATTCCAGGCTTCACCACGTCGGTCAGACCGCCGGTCGCGAAGGCCACGACCGGGGTGCCACACAACAGCGATTCTGCCGCCACGCGGCCGAATGTTTCGAACTCCGACGGAACCACGGTCAAGTCCGCCGCGCGATAGGCCTGCGCCATCGCAACCTGCGAGTTTTGAAACGGCAACACAATGCTCGGCGTGCGGAGCGTGCTGGCGACCCTTGCGGCCGAATGCCCGACCAACAGCGCCGTGATGCCCTGCTCGTTCAGTCGATTCAAGGCCTCGACCGCATGCTGGGCAATCGCTTGGCGAATCCCTTCGATCGCCTGGCCCGCCAAGAGGACGACAAAAGCATCCTGCGGCACGCCGAGCGCCGCGCGGGCGTCATGCCTCGAGCCCGGAAAAAATATGGATTCATCAATGCTGTTATGCACGACGTCGACCTGCTTGCCGGCAAAGATCGGGCTCTGCTCGACCTGTCTCTCAAGCCAATCGGAAACCGCCGTCACTCTCAGCGGCGAACGGCGGATCGGCGCCGTTTCCGCCGCCAATTGAAATGCGTCGTATCGCACTGCACCGCCGGCGGAATGGTTAGATCGGGACACGAGCCGCAACCGATCTTCCAGCGTTCGCAGTTAAAAAAACAGGCGCAGTGGCCGGTCAGCATCCAAGCGTCATGCAATGTCATCACCATCGGATATCGCCGGGCGAGACGAACCACGCCCGTGAGATCGGCGAACCCCGATCGCGAATTCCACAGACTGTGAACATGCACAACATCGACATCCGGCCCAAGCTTCTTATGCAAGTTCCGGAACCACGGTGCATAGAGATTTTGCCAGCCGATGCGATTTTCCAGCCAGCGCGAGATGCGCAACACTCCCGGAATGGGCCGCTCGCGCCCGATTTCGTACACTTGTGCTTCGTTCGTATATTTCGCGCCGACCCAGAGCCGGCTCTCGTGACCGAGCTCCAACAACGATTTGTGCAACGTCAGCACGCACCGCTCCGCCCCACCCCCTTGATCGGCGGCATGCACGATCGCAATCCGCAACGGCCGCGCCGCCGCGCCGCGAGGTGCAGCTTTCGTAGGCAATTCCAAGGAGGCGTCTCTCATTTCGCCTGTCGCGGCAGCCGTTGGCTTATTGTTGCCGCAAGGAACTCGTGATTCATGTCGTGAGTTGCTCCACGCCAATGAATTCTCGGAATCGGGATAGAAACACCTTGGAATTGAGCTCTTCGTCGAATGCGGCTTTGCCGGCGGCGATGGAACGTTGAATCAGTGGCTCGTCGGTGAGCAGGCTTCGAATCGCGTCGAGTAGCGGCGCTGGTTCGAGCGAATCGCACCAGGCGCCGAAGGGAAAGCGCCGAAAGAACGGCACCAACGAAGCATAGCTTGGAGCGTGCAGCAAGATTGGTCGGCTGGCCGGCAGATAGGTGCTGAGCTTGGTTGGAAACGAAAGCGCGGCCAATGGTCGATATATCTCGCTGAACGGCTGCGGCAAGTACAACAGATCGGCCTCGGCCATCAAAGCGAGCGTTTCCCCCACCGAGCGCCAACCGAAGTACTCGATCCGCCGCGGACCGCGCGGCTCCAGCACATAGCGCGTCCCGACAATTCGCAGGACCACTTCGCGGTCGTCGATCCGCCAGGCAACCGAATCCAATGCCGTGACCAACCGATTGAAGGCATCGCTGGCCGTCAGCGAGCCGGCAAAACCAATGACCCATTCGGCGCGCTGGCTGACCGCGGAACTTCGCGTTTCGAGCGGCCGCTCCGCCAGCCCGTGCCGGACAATCAGGCTCTTCGAGCCGAACGCCGCGTCGTAAGCCACTTGCATCGATTCTCCGACAACGGCCGAGCGCGAGGCGAATCGCATGGTTTGGCCGAAAACATCGAGCAATCGGCGTCGCGACCAGCGGTCGAGCCCCAATTGTTCGCAAAACAACTCGGGAGCGTCCCACACCAGCACCGCCAACGGTTTACCTAATTGCAGTGCAACTTTTTTCGCCAGCATGATCGTTGTCGGGCAGTCCAAGACGGCCCACACCATGTCGACCTGCTCGTGCTTGCCGATGCGGACGACTTCTGCGAGCAATCGGCGAAGGTAGGGCCGCGACTTCGCCCGCTGGGCCGCTGCCGAAACGACTTCGCCGGCAATTCCTCGCCACGGACGCCAGGCGGGCTCATATCGCCGCTCGAAGAATCGCACGACTTCGGGACAATTTTCCGCGGCTGCGCGAAAAGTCGGATTGCGCGGCACGAACGCGATACATTTCACTTGGCCAGGCGAAAGCGCGTTACACTCATCGCGCAGGATGATTTCACCCACGCCCGCGGCGCCAGGCACGGTGCCGGACAGCAAAAGCAGGCGCGGACGACCGGACGATCCGCGATCGTTGGTACGTTCGACCATCATTGAGTCCTGCGTCGCTGCCATCTCACTTTTGCTCAAACGTCAACATGTCGCCGAATGGGGTAGTGCTTTGTCAACGCTTGATTCTGGGATTGTGTGCCACTGGCTTTGCCAGTGATTTTGGAATTCTTGCCTTGATCGTTCAGCAACGAAGAACACTGACAAAGCCAGTGGCACCCCAAATTCAAGCTGTGACAATGCACTCGCCGACTTGTCCGCCGCACTATACCCGTGGCACGGCGGGTAAAGACGCCGATGCACGTTGCTCGGTGCGCACCACATCGATCATCTCCGCCAGAATGTCTTCGATCGTGCTGCGAGTAGCGCCAGGCGGGATAGTCGCCCTGAAAGCGGCGAACATCGCTGATGTACCAGATATGGTCGCCAATGCGGGCCTGATCCGACAACTCGTAATTCAAGCGGCCGCCGCCGAGCTCCTCAATGAGGCGGATCGCTTCGAGCATCGAGACATTGCTGTGCCGCGACCCGCCCATGTTGTAAACCGCACCCGGCCGGGCGCGAGGAAAAACTGCCACAGCGCCGCGACAAAATCCCGGCTGTGAATATTGTCGCGAACCTGTTTTCCCTTGTATCCGAAAATCGTGTAAGGCTGCTTGCGCACTGCGCGCATGACGAGATACGCGAGGAAGCCGTGCAATTCGGCGGCCGAATGGGCCGGCCCGGTCAAGCAGCCGCCGCGGAACACTCCGGTCCTCAGGCCAAAATACCTCCCGTATTCCTGCACCAGCAAATCGGCAGCCGCTTTGCTGGCCCCGAACAAGCTATGCGTTGACTGATCGATCGACATCGACTCGTCGATGCCGAATTCCGCGAATGGATGTTCACGCGCGACCTCCCATCGTTCATCGCGCTCGACCAGCGGTAAGCAATTTGGCAGGTCGCCATACACCTTGTTCGTGCTGGTGAACACAAAGACGGCGTCCGGACAAAAACGCCGAGTCGCCTCCAGCATGTGCAGCGTGCCGGTGGCGTTCACCGCGAAATCGGTAATCGGCTCACGGGCAGCCCAATCGTGCGACGGTTGCGCCGCGGTGTGGACGACCAAGGCGATGTCGGGGCCATATTGACCGAAGACCTTTTCGATCGCCGCAAAGTCGCGGATATCGACGGCGAAATGCTTGTACCCCGCGATGCTTCGCCCCAGCCGCGCGACGTTCCAGGCGGTGCTGGCCCCGGAGCCGAAAAAGTAGGCCCGCATGTCGTTGTCGACGCCGACAACATCCAGCCCCTGGCACGACAGAACCGCGCAGACTCGCTGCCAATCAGCCCGCCGGAACCGGTGATCAAAGCGACAGCCAACGATTTATCCTCTCGCCGAAGATCGCAGTCCAATAAATGGGTGCCAGATTTGTCGCTTCGCCGTGATTAATTTCCGACTCGCTCAACTGGGCTCCAACTGTGGTCCTCTAGGTAGGCCGCCGTGCCGGACTGCCACGGGTAATGGGGACGACTAAATCCATCCATCGTGATCTCAAACGGGCATAAACCCTCAAGACGTTCGATCTCCGCTGAACTGCGACGGTCCCCCAGCCAAGTATTGAGCGTATAGGCGCCCATATAAAGTCTTAGACGGGGAACTTCGCAACGAACGCGATACGTCCCTAGTCCATTGCGAAAATCATCGCAACTATCAAAGAGACAAAAATCGCAAACGGGATTCTTAGCGTGGTTCGCAATCTGCACCGCGAAACAAAGCATCGGTTGCGGTCGCCGGACGGTGATGAGAAATTCCAGCGAGAGCGGCTTGCCCCAGTGATGTTTCCCACGTTGCTCTGAGGTGAGCACGCGTGCCGCTCTGGACGTAGGCGGGGCGGTCGTTTTCCCGACCGATGTACGGCACCCCAAGATTTGGTTCGCGACTTTTGCTGCTTCTAAGATACCAATCAATGGCTGCGGAGGTCCGGTCGGCGATGCCGACAACTCCTCGCGTCATAACGATTGTCCGCTGCGTTAGATTCATGATCGAATCAAGATTATGGCTGACAAACAACACGGTCCGACCCGAACCCGCCACGTCGTGCATTTTACCGACGCACTTTTTTTGGAATTCGACGTCGCCGACGGCGAGGACTTCGTCGACGATCAGGATTTCTGGATCGAGATTCGCCGCCACCGCAAAGGCCAACCGGACATACATGCCGCTGGAATAACGCTTGACCGGGGTGTCGATAAAATCGTCGATTTCGGCGAACGCCACGATCTCATCGAACTTGCGGCGAATCTCGGCTCTGGTCATCCCGAGAATGGCGCCGTTGAGAAACACGTTTTCGCGGCCCGTCAGTTCGGGATGAAAGCCTGTCCCGACTTCCAACAGGCTGGCGACACGGCCATTAATTTGGATGCGGCCTTCGGTCGGCGGAGTGATCCGGCTCAGAATTTTCAGAATGGTGCTCTTACCGGCGCCGTTGCGGCCGATGATGCCCAGAACTTCGCCCGGCTTCACGTCGAACGACACGTCCTTGATCGCCCAAAAGGAGCCGTTTTCATCGATCTGACTAGAATCCCCACCGAGTTGCGACGATCTGTGCACAAGCGGACTTTTCTGACGGCGCATCAGTCGGTCAGTCACTCGCCCTGCGAGCTCGCGGATCGAGCCGGCATGGGTCAGGCCCAGTTCATAGCGCTTCGATAAGTTTTCGATCCGAATTGCAGGCTGCATTGTGCTGGAAATTTGCCTTGCGGTGAGCGCTGCCTCAGTGGTTCCCGCCGACGGTTTGGGAACTCTGCTCTTTACGCTCGCTCGAATAATGCGTCGACTTGGAGAATTCGCTTATCGATCCTGCTCACGTTCTGATCAATATCGCCGCGATAAAGAAAACCAACGTCCCGCATCAGATCGTGAATCTCTCCAAACAGTGGTTCTCCTTCGTACAGCTCGTAGCACGATGCTTCGACGACGACGAAACGAGATCTGGAAAGCACGGTTCGGCCACCAAGCAGCACTTCCTTTTCGTATCCTTGGGTGTCGATCTTGATCAAGATCTCGGGTGCTAATTCATCGGGATTCAAAACATCGTCCAGTCTCGCTACGCGAATCGGCTCCTCTGTGATGCCTGCCGATTCGGGGAACGCTTCACAATGCAACGTTCCCATTCGCAAGAGAGACGAAGAAGGCGAGAACGAGCTACGATACATTGTGGCCTTCGCCGAAGTGTTTCCCAAAGCGACATTCGAAGCGCTGATTTGTGGAATGCGGTTTGCCAGCGACGCGATTTCCTTGAAACAATCGGGCAATGGCTCGAAGGATCGAATCGCAGCGTTCGGTAATACCCGATGAATCATTGTGGCGAATTCGCCACAGTGAGCGCCGACGTCGAGCACGGTGCGGATCGGAAACTGGGCAAAATACTCCCATCGTTGCTGCCACGCTTCTCGTCTGCGTTTCTCTTCGGATGCGGCGACGTTACGGTGCAAACGGATTTCGACTCCAATTGCATCGAACGCGGCTTTAACCGATCGCTTGACATGTCCGAACATTCACCCCTCAGATAATATCGGCAAACGATTGTTCCGCGCGGCGGAAGTAGTAGAGGCCCGTGATGAACAGGATGACGACGACCGAAGACGAGATCGCGACCATCGTCCAATCCGGCGGGGTGGCCTTCGCGCCACCGAGCATCGCCCAACGAAATCCGTCCACCACGCCGACCAGCGGATTCAGTCCGTACAACGGCCGGAACCGCGCGGGCACCATGCTGCTGGAGTACACGATCGGCGTGAGGTACATCCAAATCTGGATGACGAACGGCACGAGCTGGCCGATGTCGCGGTATTTCACATTCAGCGCAGTCAGCCACAAGCCCAGCGCGAGTGAGACCAGCATGCACTCGGCGACGAACAACGGAACCAGCAGCACCGTCCAACTCGGCGGCACGCCGTACCACAGCATGAGCAACAGCAAAAGCACGAACTGAATGGCCAGATCGGCCAAACCGCTCACGACGCTCGACAGCGGCAGCACCAGCCGCGGGAAATAAACCTTCGTCAGCAATCCACTGCCGCCGACTACGCTGTTCGTGGCGTTGGACAAGGAATTGGAAAAGTAAAGCCACGGCATCATCGCGGCGAAGCTGAACAGTGGATACGGAATGCCGTCGGACGGCAACTTGGCGATCTTGCCGAAGATGATCGTGAACACCAGCACCGAAAACACCGGCCGTACGACGGCCCAGCCTGCGCCCAGCACGCTTTGCCGATATCGGGCGGAAAAGTCCCGCCAGATGAGCATCGACAACAAGTCGCGATAACGCCAGACCTCGCGCAAGTTCAGCGAAATCCAACCCCGCGGCGGTTCGATCACGATCCGATGCGACGGGCCGACGTCGGCAGCCTCCGCGGGCGCCGGCGGCGTCGCGGATGCGGAACGTTCAGCGCTCGGCTGTTCGGCGGGCGGCTGGTCGGCGGCCGGTGGCGGCAGATTGGCCGAGGCGTCGGAGGTTTCGATCGTCGTTTCGGACAAGGTGGTTATCGCGTTGTGGCTATTGAGATCTCGGGAGGGCGAGGCTCCTGCCGAGCCGCGCGGTCTCTCTCTCCCTTGACGGGAGAGGGTGAAAAATCACCTTCGACTCGCCACCCGCTCGACGCTCCGCCAAACTTCTCTACTCTCTACTTTCAATTCTCTCCTTACTTCCTACCCCTCACCCCCGGCCCCTCTCCCACAAGGGGCGAGGGGAGTGGTCGCTTCGCCGGCGGCTGCATCGAATGCGGGCGTTTCCAGTGGTGCGGCGGCCAGGACTGGAACCGCTGGCGTTGGGTTCCGCGGCATTCTTCTATTCTGCCATGCAGCCCGCACGGCCGACATCCATCGCGCGGGCCAATCGCGGACCATGAATGGCTTTTCGCACAGCAGGAACAGGATGATCGAAACAGCTAGCACCCACGGCAAAATCAGCGCCATCTGCAACAAGACGTTCGGCACGTAGCCATGGCCGATGCTCAGGCCGGTAGTCCACCGGCCCACGGCGGAAATCACGTAGAAATGGTACAGATAGATCGTGTAGCACATGCCGCCGATGGTGACGAGCCACCGCTGCGTGAAGATCTGCTGCGCGATGCGGCCGCGAAACGTGGCGGCGTAGGCTGCCAGGATGGCTAGCGGCAAAAAGTTTCGCGTCAGGTCATGGAACTGGACCGCCGCGACGGAACACCAGGCGACGAGGGCAATCGCATCCCAAGCGAACGTGCGCGACGGGTTTTCGTTCCACGAGACAATGTAAAAATCGACGAGCAAGAATCCCGCCATGAAATATTCGAGAAAATAGACGACGGTCATCCCAAAATGCTGCTGCCAGAACGCCGGCGCCGCCGTTTTCAGGCCGATCAACAGCAGGATCGCGCCGAGGATTGCCGCGCGTCTTAACCTGGCGCCGCCGAGCACGAACACCAGCGCGAGGAATGGAGCCAAAATGTAAAACTGGATTTCGATTTCGAGCGACCAGGCGACGAAGTTGATTTGGCTCATCTCGTGGAAGACGGCGCCATGCACATAAAACAAGCTGGCCAGCAAATTCGGAAACAGGGAAGAAGCGCTCGAGCCTTTGACCATCACCAGCAGAGCGAACACCAACAGCATGTTAATCACATACGGCGGCTCGATCCGCAGCACCCGGCGTTTGAAATATTGACCCAGCGACGGTTTGCGGCGCCCGACAAGATAGTGCTCGGCGAACGGCAGCCCGAGAATGAAGCCGCTGATCACAAAGAACAGCGGCACGCCACAGCCGCCGCAAGCCAAAATCCGGTGCAAGAGGCTGTCCTTCGCCTCCGCAGCGGAAAAGGCCGAGCTTTTGTGCAACAGGTAGTCATCGAGATGGTACAGGACGACCGACAGGATCGCGACGAATCGCAGCCCATCGACCGTGGGAATGAATCGCCCGCTGGAAGTGATGCGGCCCAGCGCGCTGCGAATCCGATCGAGCATGGTTGCCGATCGCGGGGATCGCGCGCTCGGGCCTTCAGAGCCGGGCGAACCAAGGGGGACAGGCACATTTTGCTCACCGGGCATCGCAAAATGAGCCAGTCCCCGACCGTTCGGAGGGGATTTCGTCACGCATTTGCTCCTGACGAAAACATGCGCAGCAACGGGCGCGAGCAAAGCGCCGACCGAAAGCGCGCGGCGTTTTCGCGGGCACGTTCGGCCATCGGGTCCCAATGTTGGCGGTCGTCGAGCAGCCGCGCGAGCAGCTCCGCGGTCTGTTCAGGATCGCCCGGCGGCGCGTATTCGCCACCGGCGCCGCATACTTCGGGCATTGCACAGCCCGTGGCGCCTACGACCGGCGTGCCGAAAGCCTGCGCCTCGACCGCCGGAATGCCGAACGATTCGCACCGGCTCATCAAGCAGAACACCCAAGCTTCGGCATAATGACGATACAACTCTTCCTTGCTCACTCGGCCTGTGATGCTGACGAACGGCTCCAGTTGCGCCCGAGCGATTTGTTGCCGCACGAGCTTTTCATACTGTGGATCGGGCCAAGGACCCACCAGACGAAGTTTCGCTCGCGAGCCTTGGCGGTGCATTCGCGCTAAGGCTTCCACGAGCACGTCGATCCCTTTCCAGGCCGCCATCACCGAGACCGCCAGGATCACGCCGGGTTGCTTTTTTGACGAACCGCAATTGGCGGCCGCGGCATGCGCTTCGTCATCAATGGCCTGGTAGGCAACTTCGCTAGCGCGTTCGAACGCGCCGCACGCGTTGCCGTGGTACAACTCGCGCATGTGCTCGGAGTTGTACACCATAAGAGCCGCCGTGCGCATGGCTTGCCGGTAAGCATGCCGCTGCAAGGTGGCCTTCCGCTTTTGCAACCAACCGCGATGAATTTGCGGGACCATGCACCAAGGATTCTGGGCCAGTGATACCTGCGGCACGCGGCAGCGCGGCAGCACGGTGCCGGAAGTCGTGAACGCGAGGTCGATTTGCCACTGCTTTAGCAGTCCGGGCAAAACGAAAGTTTCCCAACCAATGCGCCGCGACCAGCGTGATAAGTCTTGTTGCACGCGAACCGGTTCGACATTGGCCGGCAGGCGTTCGACCCAGGCGGCCTGGCTGGAATCGTGCAGCAAGTGAAATGAATGTTGTCCGAGTGTCCAGGCGGCGATTTGGCGCAAATGCCCCAGCAGCACATGCTCGCCGCTGGGACCGCGGACCGATAGGCCATTTACGAGGACTCGCATTGCGCCACCGGTTCGACCCGCGGGCGGGTGCCTTCCTCGCAGCCCAAGACTTCGAACAGCAGCTTGCCGAAACTTGCCGTCGCCTGTTTGCGATCGTATTGCGATTCGGCCAACTGCCGGGCGCGGCGCCCCATTTCCGAGAGCTCCCAAGGCCGATCGGCCAGCCGCTGGATCGCGTCCGCCAGAGACTCGAGGCTCGCCCGGCGCGACGACGACGCCCACGGCATGACACCGTGTCAACTCGGCCAATTCGCAATCCTCGGGGGCAATAGCCAACAGCGGCGTGCCCGAGGCCAGAACGCCGTACAACTTGCTCGGCATGAGACAGGAGGTGACGCGCGGATCCAACGGCACGAGATGCACCTCGGCGGCGCTCAAGCTTTCGGACAGCTTTGCCTTCGGCTGGTACGGCAGGAAACGAACATTGGATAGCCCGAGTTCGCCGACCCGCTCTTTGAGACGCTGTTCCAATGCGCCGCCGCCAACGAGCAGGAAGACAATGTCCGCCCGATCGCGCAGCAGATTGGCCGCGGCGATGACGTCTTCCAGTCGCTGGCAAAGCCCCAGGTTGCCGGAATACATCACGACGAATTCGCGATGCAGCCCATGATGCTTGCGAAACGGATTTTCGCTTTTCATCGGCTGAATCAATTCGGTATCGACCCAATTGCGATGGCAAACAATCCGCCGCGGGTCGACGCCCGAGTCAGCGAGCCGTTGCCGCATGTCGCGGCTCAGGACGATCACCCGGTCGGCGGCGCGATAGGCACGCCAAATCAATCGGCGGAGCGCCCGGATCGCCGGGCCATTACGGATCCTTCCCAGCGCAATGCCGATGTCAGGGTGAATGTCTTGCAAATAAACGACCAACTTGGTCCCGCGCAGCGCCGCATGTACCAACCGATCAGACAGATGAGCGGCGGATCGGTCTCGACCACCACGACATCGGGCCGCTCGCTCCAAGCCGCGGCCCACATAGCGGCAACGAAAAAGCTCAGATAGTTGCAAACCCGTCCGGGTAGCGAGCGCTTCAAAAAGCGCGTGTGCCGTACGCGGCGAACGCGGACGGCGTGACGAACTTCGACGCCACGGCGGCGATAGGCGGCACCGGTCGCGTTGTCGTTCGGCTGACCGGCGATCACGCTCACCGCCATGGTCGCCGCCAAGTCCTCGCACAATTCCGTCAACAGTTGACCGGTCGCTTCGGTGTCGGGCCAATAGGAACGATTGAGAAACAACACCCGAGGCATTCGACGCGAATCGTCGGCGATCTTGCCGTGACGGGAGTTTTGGGATGCCGGCACGATTGGGGAGTCACGAATGTCCGAGCGTCATCTTTGCGGGATGACCCTGAGTATTTAAATGGCCCAGGCTTTCGAGTCTGGGCATCGAGCCAGGAGAGGGGACAGGCACATTTTGCTCACAGGGTAAGCGCAAAATGAGCCAGTCCCCGCTGGTTCTTGGATAGGCTCTTAGTCGTTGCCGCCGGTGGCGCTTGAAAAGGGCCGACGACAACATGTCTGTGGGCCCGAAGTCCCAGGCTTGAAAGCCTGGGCTGGCAAAAAGTGTTGCAACAACGGATCTCCCTTGCTAGCGCGACAGAAAAGGGCGCGTCCCGGGAAGGCAGCCGCGGGGATTAGTGGAATCCCTTCGTCCAGGCGAAGACGGGCGCGGCCAGATCCAGCAAGCGTCGCTGAGCTTCCTCCGGCGAGTTGGAACTCGTCTGCAACATCACCTTGATCAGCGGCGGCCAGGTGGTCTGGCCGCGAAAACCAAGAATCAGCTTCCGCTGTGCGCTGCCGTCGCAAACCGTCGCGTCGCCGAACTGATACCAGTAGAGGCAATACACGATCCGCGAATCTTTCTCGAACGTCAGCAGTCGAGCTGGATGAGTGCCCTTGCTTTCCTTACCTTCGGGGGCTTCGCCTTCCACGAGGTCGATGTTTTTCGTGTCGTTGATGTGGTATCCGGCCGACGGATAACAAATTTCCGGCGGATGGGGAATGCCTTGCACGCCATATTCCAAAAAGACCGCGCTGTGCAGCGTGACCTCCGCGCCTGCCCTCTCGCGATAAATCCGGTCGATGGCCCCCTTGGCGCCGATCGCCTTGAAGACTTCCGGATCGAGCGTGGATTCCTCGCCGGTCCACGGCCCAAACTTCTTGGGCATTTCCTGGATGGTCATTTGCGGTTTGGCCAATTCGGTGGGCATGCCGCGGCCCTTGAGCTTTTCCGCCGCGCCATAGATCACCAACAGGCCCACAATCGCCACACAGACTCGCGCGATCATTTCGATTTCCCCGTCAGGAGTGTGATTTCACAATCAACACGTTTGGATTCATCTAGCGTCGATTGTTCAAATGCTTAAGTGCCTATCCGAAAACCGGCTGGGAGAGGGGGACAGGCACATTTTGCTCACAAGGCATCGCAAAATGAGCCAGTCCCCGCCGGTTCTCCGATAGGCTCTAAATAAAACCTTGTTCTTTGAATTGCGTGCCGCTGGCCCTTGTGCGTTCCAATTACTTCGCTGCCGCCAGGGGCCGCCGTTGGCCAACTTTCGCGAGGATTTCCTCTTTCAAGAGGTTGTGCAGGCCTTCCTCGAAGGGTTCCAACATTTCCAAGATCAACACGATGCTCGGACAGGCCGATTCGTCGTCGCGCTGTCCGGCGATCGTGAGCGAGCCCGCCGAATGCCCGGCCACGGCCAGCGGCAGCTTCAATCGCCATTCACGTTCCTGGTCGCCGTGCGAATTACTGTGCCAGTTGGCGTGAAAGCCCTCGGCGACCGCGGGGACGTTCAGATCCAGATTGATCATCGTCAGCCGCAGTTTCTCGCTCGATTCGGTCAGCGTGGACCACAGCAAGTTCCATTGCCGCGAGCCCTGAAAACGGGCCGACGTTTCGCGCCGGCAATTGCCGCGCATCGCTGGGCCGCAGCAGCGAGAGGAAGCCGTCGCGAGTCCGCACGATCAACAGCCCGAATTCGCCCCGTCCGAATAATCCGGTCACGACCAACATCACCGCCACAGTGACGAACGCCACCAACGTCACCCAGTCGTTTTTCAACCAGGTGCCCAATAGCGCGGCGCCGCAGGTGGCGACGGAGCAAATCGCGACGCAGGCCAACACCTTGTACTTGCTTTCGAATCGCTCCAAGAGCCGATGATGAATGTGCCCGCGATCGGTTTCGTACAAGCTTCGGCCCGACAGTTTTCGCCGCAGAATGGCGGCGGTGGAATCGAGAATTGGAATTGCGAACAATGTCAGCGGCGCGGCCAGGAGCAGCGTTCCCGGCCCCTTCAGCGAAGCGCGAATCGCAAGCCCGCCAATCACCAGGCCGATGAGCATGCTGCCGGCGTCGCCCAAATAGATCCGCGCGGGAGCCAGATTGAAAGGCAGAAAACCCATCAGGCTGCCGGCGAAGATCAAGGCCGCCACGGCCACGGCCAGATGATGGCTCATCACCGCGAGAGCACAAATCGCGATGCTGAGAATGATGCCCAAGACCGTGACCATCCCATCCATGCCGTCCAGCAGATTCACCGAATTGATGGCTCCCATGAGCCAAAACAACGTGACCGGGATCGCCATGATCCCCAGGTCCGCTTCCCAAGTGAAGATGGTGATCCGACGGATGAGCACTCCGCAGCACATGAGGATGGCGGCGGCCACGAGTTGGCCGGCCAGTTTTTGCCGGCCGCGCATCCCGAAGCGATCGTCGATCAGCCCGAGCACCACGATCCAGGCGCAGGCCAGGAAGGCTCCGAGAAGATTCCACCATTCTTCGTTAATGTGGAACTGCCAGCGGCTGGGCATGCATACCAGAACCGCCAGCACCAACGTGGTCGCCAAGAACACTGCAGCTCCGCCGCCCAACGGCACTAGGCGCCCATGCAACTTGCGGCGCTGGTCAGGCCGATCGACCAGGCCGATGCGCGGAGCCGCCCGGAGCATCAAGGCCGTCAGGCCCGCGCTCAAGAAGCATGCGCCGATCAAGCTGGCCAGCGCGGCAGGTGCCATCTCGCCTATCTGCATAATCGCTATCCGCCTTCGCTGCCCGTTTGCCCTGGGAACATTCGATTGCCATCCGGAGGTTGGCCCGCCCGAGTCTCGGATCAACCCGCCTCGGCCGGCTCAAGGTCGGCCGCAACTTTCGCTTGTAAGACATGATCGTGCTCGTCGGCCTCATAGAGATCTTCCTCCGAGCCGGTCAGCACGGCCACGAATTTCTCCACGCCATAAGCAGTGAGGTGCTCGCAAGCGGCCTGAACTTTTGGCGACTGGCTGACGTCGCGCCGCACCGACAGCACGACAACATCAACGTGCTGGCTCACCAGCAGGGCATCCGCCGTCGGCAAGATCGGGCTGCCATCGACGATCACGAACTCATATTCGCTCCGCGCCTTCTCGAACAGCGAGCGGGTCACACCGTTCGACAGGGCGCCCAGGTAATCGGTCACGGCGGCGCCCGTGGTCAGGATCGAAAGATTGGGCGTTTCGGTCGGCTGGACGACATTGGCCAAATCGCCGCGACCGCTGAGCAACTCGGTGAGGCCCGGTCCGCGCTCGGTGCCCAGGCGTTGGTGCAGCGAGGGGCGGCGGAGATCGAAATCGACGAGCAACGTTTTGGAACCGGTCCGGGCCAGGCAACGCGCCAATTGGATCGACAGGACGGTCTTCCCTTCGCCCCGCGTCGCGCTCGAAACCAGCACGATCCGGGCGTTCTTCGAACTGCGATTGAGGAAGAGCCGGGCGGCAATGCCATCGACCGAATGTTCCAGACAAGCTTGCAGCCGGCGATGCCGCCGCGACTTGACTCGCTTGCCCACGACCATTTCTTCCGGCATTTGGGGCATCGTGCCGACGACGGTCAATCCCAGCCCGCCCGACACGTCGCTGAGCGAGTTGATCCGCCGTGCTCGCACATCCCACCAGAGCAACAACCCGACCGAGGCCAGCATCCCGAAGATTCCGGCGACGATCGAATTCTGCGCCTGGTACGATTTGTCCGGCGCCTGGGGTGGCGTGGCAGGTTGGAGGACTTTGATCCGAGCCTGAGCATTGGATTCGACTTGCAGATGTTGGCGTTCATCGGCGATGGTGCCGAGGACGCGACCCAGCTCTTCAATCCCGTTGCGCATCATTTCGACGTCGATCGACGAAGTGCCGAACGTATTGGCGATCTTCTTCTTGCTCTCGAAGTCCTTCACCAATTGCTTATGTTGTTCCTTGAGCTGCTCGATCTGGCCGAGCAATTGCTTGATTTCCACTTCGAGTGCCGCCTGTTCCGATTGCTTGGTGGTCTGCAACCGTTCGACGAGCATGTTGCGCCGCGCGTCCAATTGTTCTTCGACTGCCGCTCGGCTCCGTTCGTAGCTCTCGCGTTGCGCTCGCGCCTGGGCACTGCCCGGCTTCACAACCGACGAACCATAAGCGTATTGGTTGCCCAATCCGGTCAAGCTCTCCTGCAACTTCACGTACACTGGATCCAGGTCGGCGACAGATTGCAGCGCGGTGGGCGAAGAGGCCTCCTTGCCTTTGGCCTGATATGAGGCAATCTTGATCTTCGCCTCTTCGATGGCGCGCCGCAATTCGGATTGGACGCGAGTTTCTTCCGATTTGGCTTCGACGAAATCCTGCATCGCCATCTGTTGTTTGACGGCCAAAGCCGCCGGGTCGCCGGTTCCCAATTGCTCGCTCAGATTCTTGAGTCTCGGTGCGCCGTTTGCGAATTTCCGTCGTCTTCTCCGTGTAGATATTGTCCAGATCGTTAAGGCGTTTGGCCCGATGCAGTCGTTCAACGTCGACGACTCCGGCTTTGTAGGCATCCACGACGGCTTGCACCAGCGTGGCCGCGTCGTTCTTGTCTTTGGTCGTGAGGCTGACACGGATGATTTCCGTGTTGGGGGCCGTGTCTACTCTTAGCGTTTTCGCGAGCCAGCGAACCGGGTCGTCCTCGCGCTTCAAAATGTCCAAATCGTGGATCTTGCGCAGGGCCGCGGTTAACACGCCGTCGCTCGTGATCAACTGCACTTGCGTGCCCTTGTAAATCTCGAAGCCGCCATCGTTGGAGTTGATTTTGAACACCAAATCATTGTTATCGGCGGAAATGTACAGCAAGGCGGTCGCCGTGTAGGTGGGCTCCGCGACGAGCCACATCGCGCCGGCAGCCAGCGCTCCGCAGAACAAACCGACGATGATGGCCAGTGCCCAGTGCCGCCGCAAGGCATGCAGATAGCCGACCAAACCGACGCTCGACGAGGCGGCTTCCTGATCCACCGGCCCAAATTCTCCCTGCGAAGGCAATCGCAGCGACATCGGCTGATGTACCGAGGGAAATGCAGGGCCGGTCAGCAAGGCCTTTGGCAGCGGATGGCCGCCGACCGTGGGCTGGTCGTCGCCGTTGGCGCCCGGCGTTTGATTCGTTGATTCACTCATGAGGCAACCGTTTCGTACGCTGTTCAGTTTCGAAAAGGAAGACCGTCTGACCCGCCTGTGAGCCAAACCCCGTCCAACTCATTTTCAGTTGCAACCCGGCAGACCGCCAATTCGTGGCAGGCCGCCAAAGACAGCGAAATCAATAGGCGTCGACCGTGTCATCCACAAAAATTCGCGACAAGAGACTTAGTTCGATCCACAACAACACGACGGCCAGCGGCATCATGAAGAACCCGGCCAGGTCGTGATACGAGATGTTCGCCAACTCGTGCTTGGCGAAGGCGTGCAGGATCGCGGTGGCCGTGATCCGAAACACGTTGGCGATCACCGCGATCGGCGCGGCGCTCAACACCACGATCGCTTTCTCCCACGGCGTCCGCTTCATGACGCAGGCGGCCCCCACGCAAATCGTCAGGAACAACATCAGGTTTCGCAACCCGTTACAGGCCTCGGCGACTCCAATTTGCGAGTCGGCCAGCGAGATCACATTTCCTTCGGCGACCGCCGACACGCCCACGGTCTGGATCGTGTACGTGCTGGCGATCGTCGCCAAGCGTTGCAGCGGATGACCCATGAGATTGGCGGCAAAGCCGGGCAACGGAATCATGAACATCAAGAAGGCGATCGCCGGCCACGACCAACGCAACACGCGCCAGCCGCCCACGAACAGGGCCACGCCGGCCAGGCCGGCCATCAGCGACACGGGATCCAACAGCTCGAAATAGAAATAGGCCGAAATCCACCGCAGCCCGGCGCACACGCCAAGAAACGCCAGGCCCCACAGACTTCCGATAGGCCGTACTTTCTTCAGCATGTCGCGCCGATACCACAACAGAAACACCGAAAATGCCGGCACGAGAAACCCGTGCAAGTAGTCGGGGTCCGACCACCAGCGATGAACGAGCCCCGCCAAGGGCACCCAATAAGTGCCGATCAATGTGGCGCCCAGCAGCGCTCCACAAGCCAGTTCGGTCCGGTGCGCTTTCATCCATTCCAGATTTGCGGAAGGGATCGCGACCGCTGCCGGCTTCACCGGAAGTTCTTTTGTTGGTGCTTTGGAAGTCATGCGAATAATTAGCGAGGTAGAGGTGATAAGATGAGAGAAGGAAATCTGGCCGGGCGATCCGTCATGCTTTGAACGACTGCAACTCGTGCCGATGAGCCGACATTCGGCCCACGGACGCCGGTTGACTTCGCCTGGACATCGCGAATCGCAAAAGTCCCGCGGGCGTCGCCGTGTCGAGCTTTCGCATGAGCTGAGTGCGGTGATGTTCGATGGTTCTGACCGAGACGCCCAGCTCCAGAGCCATCGCGAGTTTCGTGCGCCCCGCGGCGATCATCTCCAAAACGGCAATTTCTTTTTCGGTGAGCGAGCCGATGCGTTCATCCAATTGCTGTTGCACCAGCCGGGCTTCGCGGCGCGCCTGGTCGACCTGGATGGCTTCCTGAATCGCCGTCCACAAATCATTTTCGCGGAACGGTTTTTCGAAGAAATGCAGCGCTCCGGCGCGCATCGTGTGCACGGCGATGGAAACGCTCGGACCTTCGCTCAAGAACAGCACCGGCAACGTGACCCCCTGCTCCACCAGACGCTGTTGGATTTGCAGGCCATTGATGCCAGGTACGCGCACTTCCATGACGATGCAGCCGGGCCGCGACGAATCGAACGTATCGAGAAATTCGTGCCCGGATACATACTCCTCGCAATCGAGACTCATCATTTTAGCGAGTTTTCGAACCGCGTCACGCGTCGCGCCGTCCGGATCGACGAGAAACACAGTCGGCTGGGAATTCATTTCCGAGTCCTCGCTGGGACAGTCGCGGAGCTTGTCAAGAAATTGATCCATTCGAATTGACTTGCGGCCGGTAGTCGAGTCGAAACGGATGACGCGACCCGTTGCGAATCAGGTAATCGCCGCGATCTGCCCTCTGCTTTGTGTTCCTGGTCCTGTCGTTCAGCCTGACATTCGCCGACGTGCCAGACGATAAAATTTTGGAAAAACATCTTGATTCGCGCGCATTCCGTTCTTCTCACTTGCGCCGGGAGCCTGCGAAGTGTCAAAAACGGTATGGGCCACGCCTCAGCTTCCTTGCCGGGCGTCGAACCGCTTGCGGGAACCGCAGGGGACGCCGGATGATTTTGCTATTATGCGCAGAGACCGACGAACAACGCGAAACATTTTTCCAACGTTATTGCGGAATACGCAAGTTTCTTCCGTTGAAAGCGATAACAGCTTCGCAAATTCGCAAGAGAAGTTCGCACTAGCGCAAAATAAGTTGCGCAATTGCGCAACGCTTGAGGATTACTCCGCAATGCACGGCGACCATAACAATCCCCGATTTCAGGCGGGACCTCGACGCCCGTCAGGCTCGACGGCCACCGGCCCTAGCAGCCTGTTGAAAAAGGGGACTGGCTCTGAGCGACCGAACGAATTTCCCGCGGTTTGGACGGTGCCGCGAAGTGCCTGTCCCGTTTTTCAACAGGCTGCTAGCGGGTCCGATTCAGATTCGGCCCGCTCCAAGAAGTTGAATCAGTAATATTCTTTTTTCAATTGGTTTGCCAGAAAGCCAGTCCCCAGCTTGCCCGACTTGACTCTCAAATGCATTTCGCAACAGGTGTTCAACTTTGAGACATTCAAATTCACCACTTCGCGATTCTTTTGAGTGCGTCTGAGAATAATTCGCCATAAGAGTATTTTCGGTGCTGACAATGCTCGACGAAAGTAATGCAATATGTGACGTGCAAGTCTATTGCGCACTTGAACTTGCGGAAAATCGGCGCAAACGGCGTACAGCGCGACCTGCAACGCGGCGAGAGCCCAAGAAGTCCAAAAGGCAGCGGCCACTGCCCTAGCGGACCGAAATAGGTCCGCTGCATTTGGGAGGCCGAACGAATTACTTCGTCGCGGCGCTTGGCACAGCCGCGACCATCTCCTCCGTTAGCTCAGAGAATTCCAAGCTTAGCAGCTCTTTCGCCACATCCCAACCGATTTGCCCGCTACCTGCATCCTGTGCCCCCGAATCCTGGCTCTGCTCGGCCCGACCGAGCAAATCCATGACCCGCGTCTTTAGTCGGGATAACTCGGAAGGAGTGAGTTCCACATTCTTCAACAGAATCGAAATATGCAGCAGCTTCCGGCTATTTTTCCCCACAAAAAGCTCGATGTCTTCCGCGCTAGCGATCTGTCTGCCGGGTTCCTCATCCAAATACTCGAATGAGAGCCAGAATTTTCTCGCTGCCTGATCGAATCGGCCAATGAGCGCCACAGGCGCATCGTAGGGCGACAAGCCCACGGCCGTCCCAGTTCTTTTTGCGAGTATGCCGGCCAAACGGGCCGGGCGCACTCGAATATAACGCGTCACGCTCTGTTCCTTTGCCTTCGCCTTCGCCGCACGAATGCCGCGGCCCCTCCGGCAGAAGTCCGGCTCTTGCCGTGAAATCGGCGCAAGCCACCACTTTTCCCGACACGACCGCAAAGCAATCGGTATGCCAACGGTCGCAGCGGCGCGGCACTCATTGCCGGACCTTGCACGAAGAACTATGAGCCACATCCCAAGTTGGGGGGCAATGCCAGGCCGAGCGGCTTTGGCGAAAAGCCGGCGGCGGGAATTCTGAGAGAGTCTAGCCCTGGGCTGAGCAAAATCTTGGTTTTCGCACGGTGATTGTTCTGGCCAATGGCGTGTCTTTTTATTCCCATCCTGGCCCGTGGGTAGAATCTGCTCAGGCGAGACCGACGCACGCATCCGAATGGATGCCAGCCATTGGCCAGGGGGTCGAGGCCGGTCGGCCGACACCCCTGGAATCAAGAACAAAGCCAATGTTGTCCGACCCCCGGCGGGGTCGCAGCGCAAAGACCGATGCGTGGAATCTGCGACCCCGCTGGGGTCGGACAACCATTCATCGCGCCCTCGCGACCGGGGGTGTCGGCCCTGCTGACCTCGACCCCCGGCTAATAGCTGCGACCCCTCGAGGGTCGGTTCCGACCACTCGCCCGTCGAGAAATCCTGGCTGTCGAACGCGCCGGATTTGCTTGCAGACTCGCAAACTCGTCCTCGCGGTCGTGGGAATGAAAGCCGGATACGTCTCGTTCGTCGAGCATGTCGGATTTTGCTCGGCCCAGGCTAGCCCTGCTAGGGACGGGCGGATCCGACCTCGCGCCCAATCATTTCGACGGCGGCGGATTCCTGACCCCTACGCCGATCGATGCCAGAACTGTGGGCGGATCGTAGTGCTCGCAGCGAAGCTTGTCGTCCACCAGGCGAAATCGCTGCTGCACGTGAGACGAACGCGGAAGGTCGTAGGTCACCACGGCCGTGTCTCCCTCGAGGACCCAATTACCGCTCCCGTCTTCGTCTTTGAACGTGCCGTCACGGGAGAATTTCGCATGGGGATATTGGAACCAGATGCTCCCCGAATAGTTCGACTTCGGACCGTACCACGTAATGTGCCAATCGCCCGACGTCAGCGCTCGGACAATGTCGATCTCTTCGGCGCGACCGGCGCTGGACGCTCGATTTTCGCCTGCTTGACACGCGCCTCGGCCTGCGCCAAGGTCAGCCCTTTGAGACCCGAAAGCGCCAGCTTATACCACCGCGCCGCGTGCTCGTGCAGATTACCGACGGCGGGCTCGTGCTTATCCTCGGCCAGGCCCCACCAACCATCGGCCAGTGCCGCTCGCGGCGCCGCGTCGGTTGGCTCGGCCGATTCGTTCTTCGCCAACTCGCGATACTTCGGCTCGCTGCCCTTGGCCAGTTTCGGCAGGGCCTTGGTGAAATCGCCCTTGATCGGACCTTCGAAATATCCGACGGCGAAATTGGCATCCGGATTGTCAGGCTGCTTTTCGAGCGTCGCCGCGGACTCAAGACTCTTGGCATACTCTTTTTTCGTCTGCTCGATTTCTCCAGCCCGGATCTTCGCTTGGGCCACGAGCTGCGGATTGTGCAACTTGGCGGCCCAGCCCGAGGCCAAGCGCGAATCTTGCTCGCCACGTCGTACTTGTCGTCCGCGATCGCCTGGTCGATCGCATTGTTGGCATACGGCAGCAGGGCCTGCACGGCTTCGGGAGTCCGAGCGTTCTTTTGCAACGCGAGCAGCAAGTTGAATTTTTCTTCGGCCCCCTCGACGACAAATCGTTCGGCTAGCTTGTCGGCCACGCTGAACGCGAGCGCCGCGTCGCCGCCCGAGGCGGCCAATTCCTGCGCCCTGATGAACAACAAATATCGGCGCCCGGATCATCGGCCGTATCGACCGCTTGTTGCTGGAGTTTCTTCGCCAAGGCAATCTTCGTGGCCGGCGTGCCACGGTTCGCTTGGTCCAGATCCGCTTTGTAGATGCCGAGAATTACCTGCTCCGCCGCCGTTTGCGATTGCTTCGAGGGAATCGCCAATCGCTCCGGCTTTGCCACGGGCTTCACCGGCGGGCCATGCTCGGCCGCCGCGACAGTCGCGATGGGATCGACCGCCGGCTGCAGATTTTTCGGCTCCGCATCCGGCGGCTTCTTGGTAGTTAGGTTCTTATCCGCCGCTGGCGCGGTTTGCGCTGGCGAAGCTGTTGGCGTGGCGTCCGGCCCGACTGGCGGGGCCGATTTCTGCACCGCTGGCGACGCAGATTCATCCGCTTGATGGGGGACCAAGGCAACCGGCGAACGCCCCTGGCCGTCGTCAAGACCCGAGCCGCGCACGGCAGTAAGCGGTGTTGCCTCTTTCGGCCCCTTCGGAACGCTCGGCTTTTCGTTCGTCGTTTTTTCGGTTGCCGCAACGATGCCAAGATTCTTAGCTGGCTCTTTCCCGTCTCCCCTCCGCGGGAGAGGGGCCGGGGACGGGGGTGGCACGGTCGCATGCCCAGTCGTGTCGGAGGCAATGTCGCCGTCATGATCGGCACCGCGCCACATCGCAATCCCGACAACTACTGCCGCGGAAACGGCCGCGGCGGCCAGCCAAGGCCAGAGTTTCATCTGGCCACGGCTCGACTTACCCGGTCTCGCCGCGGTAAATTTTTTCGTGCCGGCGCGACTTCCAGAATAAGACGCCATGTCGGACAATTCCGACAGCAACGAATTCGTCGCGGTCGAATCCTCGGCTGCCGGAGCAACGACCGCTGCTTTCACGCCGAGCGCCGCCGTCGTTGGCTGCGACTGCTTCGCCGGAGCGGGCTTCGGCCCGGCCATCTTGCGGCGCAATTGCTCATCGTAGGCCGCCTTCCGCTCGGGTTTCAGCAAGCAGACCCGGGCCGCGGACAGTTCATTCAGAATCTTTTGGCTCAACTCAGCCTGCGAGCCCGCTTGAAGAGTCCGCAAATGGGTCATCTGCCGATCGGCGGCCATCGCGATCACGTCCGGGTCGGCTTCGAACACCTCGACGCCCAGCAGCCGATAATGATTCGGCGGGCGCTGGGGGTCGCGAATCCCCAGCCATCGCAAATAGGGATCGAACGGCTGGCCCATACCCGCGCCTAGAACGTGTGATGCATCATCAGAAAAGTGCCGCTTGGATTATGGACCTTTTCGTCGACGCAAGCAACAAGCGAGGCTTGAGGCTGAGGGCTTAGGGCTTAAAGCGGACGGACGGCAAGCGCCGCCCCGCGCACATTAGCCGCGACGCGGCAGCGGAGCGCGTCGGGCGCGCCGCGCACGAAAGCCCGCGCCCGTTCGGGCGCGGACTTATCTTCGCTGCACAGTCCGATAAGCCGGTGCGACGCCCCTCTAAGCAGCCTTGCGACGACGCCAAACCACGGCAGCTAACCCCATTCCGCACAATCCAACGAGCCCGACGATTGAGGACGGTTCCGGAGTGGCATAGGTGCCCGATAGCAAGCTGATATTCACGGCGGTGGGGTTTGCACTCGTGCCGGCATTGTAGACATCGAACGTCAGGGTGTTCGTTCCCGTCAAGAAATTCTCGCCCGCGCCGGCAGGAATCGTGAAAGTCGTAAAGCTCTGGAAACCGCCGGGGCCGCTTCCGGCGGTCGCGGCTGGATAAATTCCGCCAATCGACTTGCCGTTCAGCAAGATGTTGTCGACTTCATTGTCCACCGCAAACTCGCCCGAGATGGTCACGCTGGAAAGATTCGCAATGGCCGGAAGATTGAATGTGGTCGAGTAAAGGTAATCGCCAACCGCTTCGGTGGCCTGGCCAGAGCCGACGTCGTTGACGAACGACGAGCTGCCGTTGTTCGCGCTGTATGCCGACTGGTCGGTAACGACATAAACGCCCGGGCCGTTGCCTTGGGGATCAGGAGCAGCGACCGTGTAATGGCTGTCAGGCGTGCCGCCAACCGTAATCTGCGTGCTGTTGGTGCCGTTAGGATTATTCGGCCCGACGACGCCCGTGTTGTACAACGTGATGGGGAACGTGATCGCGGCGGCGTCTGCGACCGACGTACAAACCAACGCGACAGCCAAGCCCAGGGCCAAGCGAATGTAATGTCTCATCGTTTTTTCTCCCACTTTCGAAAAACAGGAATTAAGGAATAGCGAGTGCGCTAGCTTTCACGGCGGTGCACGAACGCCGGCGTTCCAAGCAACAAGCGGAAAGAGCAGTCATGCGCGCAACAAACCATCATATCAAAAAAATTATGGCGACTGAGGAATAAATTTCCCTGACTTGCGCAATGACGCAAGGGGATTGCGCAGTCGCGAAGTCGGGCTCAAAACAGCACACAGGAGCAAAACGGCTCGAAGAACCCAGGCTCGCTGTCACCAAACCGCCATTGTTCGTCACGCCCCGTCGGTTGACCGGTTCACTTCCCCGACCTACTTAATTGCTGGGGCTTGCCGGCCATGGCGTGTCGGTGCGCCGCCGCGAAACTGCCAGGCATTCATGCGGGGGCAATCGTCATGCGTCGACCGGGGCTAACACGCTTCATCGCCAACCTGGCGCGGGCAGCGCAGCCACCGCGGCGGCCGAATATGCGGTCTGCCTTGCCTTGCTGGTTGGCGGGATTTTGGCGGCTTGCTTCGTGCTCGGCGGCTCGCTGAAAAACACCTTCTCCCAAGCTGTCGCGCTCGTGCATGAGCCGCCACATGCGTCCTCGGTTGAAATCGCCGGCGAGGCCGCCGGCGCCGCAGCCATGCGCCCCGTGGATAGCGCCCCAGCCGACAGCCACGGCGCAGGCTTCTGGCTGGCCCTTGCCGGCGCCAGCGTGGCGCCAACGTCCGTCGCGGTCTGGATGGTGCGGCGCCGCGCAATCCGATTGGCGTTAGGCGACTCCGCCGACCCGCTGCACGTGCCGAAGGAATTGCAGGCCAAGTTCGTCGCCAAGCGACAGGCGATGTTGAAACTCTTATTCGCCGATACGAAACAGCTTGTCAACGGCCATTTGGTCGTGCGAAACATCATGTCGCTATGCCCAATGACAAAATCCCCGCAAGACGACGTCGACGAATTGCGGACGCTGATGAAGGAGAGCGTCATTCGCCATTTGCTCGTCTGCTCTCCGAATGGCGCGCTGGTCGGGATCGTCAGCGACCGCGACATCCATGGCGCACGGGAAAATGCGTGGGCGACATCATGACGGCCAATCCGCGGACGGTCACGCCTGACACGCCCGTCGCCGCCGTGATCACGATGATGTTGGCGCAGCGGATCAGTTGCTTGCCGGTCGTCGAAGAGGGGCAGTTGCAAGGCATCATCACGACCAGCGATCTGCTGATGGCGCTGCAATGCGTGCTGCGGCTGGTCGAACAACAGGCACTCGATCCTGAGCCGAGCAGCTGAGAACACGTTCGAGATTGGGGATTGGCCCCAAGCAGGTCGCCGTTTTGCACCAAAGACAGCCCGCGACGCTGCCTGTCCTGGGCGCTCAAAATCACATGATGCGTAGTTGCATCGGCTGGCGCGCCAACGCCCGCATCCAACCCCTTCCGGGTTGAAGACGCGTTGTTCCGACGCTGGACCAAGGGTCGCTTGCCCGCGGCACACACCCCTCGGCAAAAAACCGCAACCCCGTTCGGGTTTTTGAAGTTGCGATTTTCCGCCGGCAGGCGGGCAACACTAGGCGCGAAGCGTGATCGAGGAAACCGTGCAAGACGATCGCCCTGCGTCGTCGCTAGCGCGTCGGGCTAGTGCAAATTGCGTTCGTCGCCTATCCCCGTTTGTTTCAGCGGCGCAGCGTCGCTAAACAATAAACGTTCGATCACCGCGAGATTTGTCCGCCGAGATCAGCGCGTCCGACGTCTTCGCACAGAAAAGATCAGTCCCATCGCACCGAGACCGCAGAGGGCGACGATCGACGACGGCTCGGGAACCAATTGAATTGCGAACGTCCCGCCGCCATTCACTTGCGGATTGTAACCCCCGGCGGCAGTCCATCCGTAAAACGCGTAATCATTTCCACCATTTCCCCAGATGCTTATCGCCGGGCCGGCCGTCACCTGGTCGCCGAAAGTCAAGCCATAGTTATCAAGGTAAGACGGGTTAGCGATGATTGCTCCGTTGCAGCAGCCGGTATTGTTCGCTCCCGAACCGGCGTTATCGGCGGGGTACAACAATTGATCGTAAAAAAAATTTGGACCGTTCACGATTGCCGGGCCCCCCGCCGCGATGGCGTAGGTGCCCGTGGGCAAGTTTGCATTCGACGATTCGGTGACATCGATATAGCCGCTGGTCACGAGAACGCTCCCGTCGTTCAAGCCCGAGGGCCCAGTATTTAGAATACCGTGTGCAGCATCGCCGCTGTCAGAATAGGTGAATGTATACGTATTTGCATGGCAAACCGCAGATGGACAGACGGCGCCTACCAACAGCGCTAGAATAGCGACGCCGAAAAATCTTCGAAATCTCATAGCTGCCCCCATTTGCTGAAAGTAAATGTGACCGAACGGTCTTGCTATGTGGACTTCAAAATAATTGAGACCAAACCGGGGGTCAAGCATAATGCGAACGAAATCTGAAACGACCGATCCGAATTTCCGGCCGCCCATTTGGGGTTCGTCGCGGTAGGGCGGCGGCCGCCATTCAGCTGGATAGCGAATGCGCCCCATGGCGCTCAAGCCTCTTCGTCGCCACGCACAACAGGCTGAGCGCCGCGGCGGGGCTGCCGGGGCGGATGCCGGATAGAAGCTGGGCGATGCGCATTTTCAGCGGCGCCCGGCCGCGCTTGCCCGCCAGCACTTCGGCGCCGAGGCGGTGATTGTGCGCGAACAGCCGCACGTCGAATCCCAGCGGCTCGAGCACCCGGCGAAAAAAGTCCGCCGTCAGGCCATCGCCCGGCTGATGATGGATTTCGCTGGCGATCGCCCAGCGTTGCTCATCATCTCGCGCCGAGTGGCCCCCTCGATCCGCCCGGCGGTAAAGCGGCACGCGCATGTGCCATAGCAATTTCCCGAGCCACCGGAAGTCATACGCCGATTTTTGCGGGTCGTGATCGGCAATGAGCACCCCGTGGGGCTTCACCAGCCGGGCCGATTCCGCCAGCACGCGCTGCATGTCGTCGCAATGGTGCAGCGTGGCGTTCAAGGCCACGATGTCGGCAATGCCCGATTTCAAGCGGCAGCGCATGGGCATCGGCCAGCAGCGGCGTATAGCCCACGCGAGCGGCCCACTCCAAAGACCCGCGAGCCACGTCAACGCCCACTAGCGCCCGCGGCTTGCCCCCGAGATTGACGAACAAGTTGCCGGGCCCGCAGCCGACGTCGACCACCACCTTGCCGTCCCAAGTGCCGGCCGCGCGATGCCAGCGCTCGCGCAACTGCGGGTAGCGGTGCACGTTGTCGAACCAATTCCGCACCCAGTCGGGATGGCTGAAGTAGTGCGCATTGGCCGCGAGCCCCGGCGTGTCCACCGCAAACGGAGCGGTGGGCATCCCGTCCACAACCGAAACGTGCGCCAGCGGATCGAGAAACGGCTGGAGCCGGTCGAGAAAATCCAACTCGCTTGCTGTCGCCACCCGCGCCTCTCCCCGGATTCCAGCGCCCTGGCGCAGCCGACCTTCGACTTGGCCCTCGTGCCGCGACCGGAGCCTATCATAGCAACAATCTTCGATTCGGGCACCACGCGACAGCGCTTTCAAAGAGCCGCGCAAGCAGTAAGCGTCCTCGTCCGTCAAGAGCCGCGCACGCAGTAAGCGTCTTCGTCCGTAAAAGCTGCGCCGATGTCAAGCGACCGCCCGGCAGCGCTCGCTTCGTACGCGGCACTCTAACCACTATTGCAACTCGCTACCGCCCCGCTCCGAGAGCGCGACCTCTAAGCCGCCCTGCGCCGCCGCCAAGCCAAGCCGATCAGGCCCATTCCCGCCAGACCCGCCAGCGCGATCAAAGCGGACGGTTCCGGCGTGTTGTTGATCGAAAGCTCCGTGTAACCAACGTAGCCATTCTGTGTGCTGGGAAACGAGAATTCGATGGCCTTCACGCCACTAAGCGAGAAGCCCGTGATTGCCACTTCCGCGTCAAGCCCTTGGTTCGTCGCAGGCAGCGTGCCGACATTCGCAGGATTGTCATACGCGACCGTCGTAAGCGGCGTGAAGTTGACGCCGTCAGTCGAATAGGAAACCGTGTAGTCCTGGTTGATCCGGCCATAATCCCGCCACTCGCTGTACGTATAGATGCTGTTGATTGCCTGCGGGGTGGCAAAGTTATAGGTGATGTTGGTGCCGTCATTGATGGACACAACCTGCGTAGCATAATCAGAAAAATTGCCGGCCCCGTTGGTGCCGTTGGAAAGAACGGATGGATCCGCGGAAGTCCCTTCTTTGCCCTGCAGCGCGGTCCCCGAGACAACGCCGGTGATTCCCAAATTGATCTCGTGCGGTGTGACCGCATAAGGCACGCTCAGTTGGTCCGACTCGGTGACAACGATTGCACCATAGGCCGACGAGAAAGCGAAGCAGGCCAATAATGCAACGGGAGCCGTGTAGATCGCTCGCATGGGAATCTCCTTAGAACAAACACGATGAAAAGGATACGAAAAGATAAAACGCATTGGACTGGGGAACTGCCAGGCCGATCACGTTCGCAGCCCACGGCGTCGGCAGGTCGCCCACAGCAGACCAATGGCTCCGACACCGACCAAACCCACGAGCGTCGAGGGCTCCGGCACCGATTGAAATGTGACCAGATCGACGAACGAACTATTGTCGCTCGGCGAAAGGCCATTGAATTCCAAGGTCGGGGTTGCCGAGTCGGCGAAAAATACGTTGCTCTTGTATAGCGTGTAAGCATCGAGCCCCGCGGTCGGAGTCACGGTGGTGCTGGCGCCAAACGTCAGCGGCGTGCCGTCCATCAATACTTGAAACGGGTTTGTACTGCTGCCGTCATTGGTTCGGGCTTCGGCGTAAAAGCTGATCGTGTAGGGGCGCCGACCGTGAAACCGCTCAGCGTTTGCTCAGCGCCACCGAGGCTCTTCAGCAGCAGGGCCTGAGTTCCATCCGGAGCATTCGAGTTCCCATAGGCGCTGCCATTGGCGACGATCCCGCCGCCGCTCGTTCCGCCCGGACCCACATACGTCCAATCCGTCGGCGGATTTCCCTCGCGAAAACTCCCGCTTCCAGTCCCGAGGCTGGGCAACTCAAAGCTGTTGTTCTGCACAATCGGAGCGGCCCAGCCCAGGGATGCCATCGTGGCGACGAAAAAGAACGACAGACTCATGGCGTAGCGCATCGTAATCCCTCCAAAACTAGGAAATAGGAAGCTGCCCCCGAATTAAGGAGCGAGAAACAGTAATCAACACGCCAAACTCGAAAATAACCGAGATTACCGGAGAAGGAAAATACATTTTCGAGTTTTATCCTTTGTCTACTCCATCTGGCAGTCGAGTTTCCCTCCATGAACCATGCGGGCGACAAGGCTTCGGTTCGGCATTCCGGCCAGAAAGCAGCCGCAAGAGACGATCGTCACGTCACGCAGCCGAGCGGCGGGGACGTAACTGTAGTGCTGCCCATGTGAATTATTGGCGCAAGATCGCGCGAAAGAGGCCGCTGGAACTGCGGCGCGAGGAATTCAGCCGGCCTTGCGCCGCCGCCAAACCAAGCCGAGGACGCCCATGCCGCACAGGCCGACAATCGCCATGATCGAAGAAGGTTCGGGAACCGAAACCCAGATGGTCAAGATGGCGCTCGTATAATCGCCGGCGTTGTTGCGGAACGTTTAGTCGGGATTGCCGCTCGGACTGTTGCCTAATCCGAGGCCGCTGTTGCCGCCGTCGCCACCCCAATCGTTGTAGGAGATCAGCATTTGACCACTCGCATGATTAGCCGGGCTAACCTCCGAAATATCCATCGCGGCGTAATTGCCCCCTTGGGTCCCACCGTTGGTGTTTGCCCAGTTGAATTGGCCCGGTGTCGCCGGGTTCCCGCTGTAGTCCGTCGACCAGAACTGGATGTTCCCGTCGGTGATCCCGGTGCCGCTGAGCGCGGCTAAGGCAGGGCTGCCGCTGGCAATGACAGTCATATTATTCACGAATTGCACCACGCCGTTGCCGCCGTAGACCTGTCCCGAGCCGGACGGACCCACGCTCGGCACGCCAAGCAGGCTCGCGTTGGTCGATGGGGGTGTTGAACGAAACCCAGATGTTGCCATTGGGCGAGTTGGTGGGATTCGTCGAACCCGACAAGGTCAACTCGTAGGCAACACGGCGCAAAGGAGCCGTTCGCGTAAAGCGCCGAATTGTTGACCGTGTACGGGACGCGGTGGAATTAAAGTTCGCCGAGGCCGGAATGCTCAACTCGTAGTCCAGCGCGTAGCCGCTCTCTTGGGCCACCTGGGCCCGTGCAAGCGGGGAAAGCCAGCCGAGCGATGCCGCGGCCGCCGCCAATATTGCGATTCGATATTTCATTCGCTGCGCCATGTTTCGTGAAAAAGGGAATCTACATGAATTTCCAGATGCTAATCGCCAGCATGTACGGCGTCAAGGAAAAATCCGAATTCTAAATTTCGAAACTCCCTACTACCGCGCCGGCTTACTCGTCATCGAGAAGTCGAGCTCGTTCTCGCCGGCGTGCACGGTGGCCGGCAGGCCGCCGCGGTATTGCGGCGGAAGAATGTCGATCGGCACTTCCCGTTCGACTCCCGTCTTGTCCACGAACCGGCGCAAATGATCGGCCTGCAGCGCAAACGTGGCTTTCAGATTGCCGAGCGGCACATGTTCGCAGCGATAGCGGCCGTTTTCAATGGTGGCGCCGGTGACGGGCCCCTGCTCTTTGCCCGTCGGATTGAACGTGATCGCGCCGTGCGGAACCGGCTGGCCGTCGAGCGTCACCACGCCCGCCACCGTGCCGGAGGGAAAGTCGGCACGTTTCGAGCAGCCGCAGCAAATCGCCGCCGAGGCAAAGGCCACCACAGCAAGCCAGGCAATCTCCCCGTGACCCCTGCGGGAGATGGGTCGGACTTCGGTGAGCCCAGTCGAACCGAGGTGAGAGATTGCATCGCCAAGCGGCATTCCACCACCCTCACCCCAGCCCTCTCCCATCAAGGGAGAGGGAGCCCGGCTCTCAAAACTTCGCTGCATCGCGCTCCGCCCCCCGGCGCTCTTCGTCCTCAATTCCTCAACTCCTCACGCCCCTCAACTCCTCACGCCCCTCAACTCCTCAAAACTTCGATGCATCGATCACCTCGCCCCCTTGGGAACTGCACAGCGCGCGCCAAGTGACCACGTCGACCGCATCGGTGATGAAGCGGACAGACCCATCGCCCATCGCCGAGTTCACGCCCCCCGTGTGCGGACTGCGCGAGGCGATGGTCTGATTGCTGTCGTCCATGTCGACGATACAAGGCACGTTCATCACGCGCTGTGTTTCGCAAATGTTGGCCACGACGTCGGGCGAGGTCGAGTTCGGCGTCAAAAGGCCTTCGAAAGCCTGGCCCCCTTCGGCAATCATGCCGTCGCCGGGCGGGCCCCAATATTGCGGACCCCAGACCGGCAACACTTCGCTGAAGGCCAGCGTGTTGCTCAGGCCGTCGCGAATGAAGGCTGCGGTATACGGCGTGCCGTTGGTGAAGAATCCTCCCTGGAACGTCACGCCGTTCATGTTCTGTTGCATGTAGCCGGTGTTCCCGTAGTTGGCGGCATAGTTCAGCCGCAACCGCGAATAGACATCCCAGTTGCCGACGCCGGCCGTCCCGCCCCCAATTTCGCCGGGCGCGGTTCGTCGATCTGGATCTGATCGTCCGGGCAAATGTAGGTCATGATCACTTGCGATCGGGCGATGGCGTTCACCTCCGTCACCGGCGACTGCTTGAAGTCGTACATCGAGTAGACCGTTTGCTGCTCGATTTCGGGCAGAATCATCGTGGGCCAGGTGAAGTTGGTGGAAAAGTCGGGCACCGTCGGGCGGTTCCAGCCGTTCTGCCCCAGCACGCTGGCTTGAATCCCGCCGGGAGGAAAGAACCGTTTGAGCGTAGAATAGGTGTGCGCGGCCAGCGCGATCTGCTTCAAGTTATTGCTGCACTGCATCCGCCGAGCCGCCTCCCGCGCGCTCTGCACCGCCGGCAACAACAGCGAAATGAGAATGCCGATGATCGTGATCACGACCAGCAGGCTCGACCAAGGTAAAGCCGGATGGTCGCCGCCGAATTCGATAAAATTGCACGGCCTCTCTCCGCAACAAATTGCTCGCCCCGCATGAACGATGACAAATCAACGCTCTACAACGAAGTGCTCTTCACGTTGCCCGCCTGCGCCGCCTTGTCACGGCCGAATTTAGGGTGCCACTGGCTTTGCCAGTGTTCTTCGTTGTGGGCCGATCAAGGCAAGCATCAAAACCAGCACTGGCCGAGCCAGGCGCACACAATCTCAGAAGCCACCGTTGACAGGGCTCTAGTTAAATCGCGTTGCGGCGCCGCCAGACCAGGCCGATCAACCCCATGCCGGCAACGCCCAGCAGCGCGATCCAAGCGGACGGCTCGGGCACGGCAATCAACTGAAAACCGTTCAGGTCGGCTTCAGTATTGACATTCAGGCGTGCTGCAGTGAACGTCAAATCGCCCGAGCTATCGGCCACGACGGGCAGTAGCACGTAGTTCTGCCCGGCAACCCAGGTGTCCAACGTCGGATTAGCGGTCACCGGCGCGCTTGCGCCGCCGTTGGCGAGCGCGGCGGAGATTAATCCGGGACGCGTCGCTGCCGAACCGGGCTGAGGTCCGCAACAGGGGTCCGTGATCGAATAGGCATACAGATCGTAAGCCTCATTCGGAATCAAGCCCGTCAGCGAAACGGTGATTGGTGTCACGTCGCTGAGTGTATAGTCGTATTCCGAACTAAGCGTCGTGTTTGGGGAAACATTCCCCAAGCCACCCACGTTGCCGGTTGCGACGACGCTCATCGACACCCCCGTGGAATGACCGTTCGAATCAAACAGGCTCTGAGAGTTAGCGCTGTAGCCGGCATGATTCCACACGTCGGAACCCGTGCCGATTACCCCTGCTCCGGTTGGCGCGTTCGGGTTTGAGCCCAGGCCGACATCGATCAATTGCGCCGCATTTGCCGTGGCAGCCAGCGCGCAACCATTCCGACGATAAAACCAGCGATTGCAAACCTCTTCATTTCACATCTCCTCTTTCAAAAACGAACTGCTCGGCGAAGAATTTCGCCGACGAAAATCGTAACAACGAACAATTAAACACTTGGACATCGTGCGACGGCCTCGAGAATCGGTGGGAATTTTCATGATTTTGCGACCGCCGCCGAACTAAATGGGCTTGCCCTTTGACAAAACGGTTCGCGGACGGGCTGTAAGTCGAATCGAATCCTAAGAATTGCTAACTTAACCAGCCGGGGACTGACCCCCTCGTCGCCGCGAGTTGAGTTAGGACTTCTAATGCATATCGTCTTGCAATCAGTCGATCACTCCCTTCCAACAACTCGCCAACGGCCATACGTCGAGCGTGAGCACTTGCGCGCCTTCGCCCGCCAAGGCGAGCGGCGGAGCAGTGGAATTCTTGGCCGGCAAGAAACAACTCGACATCACCACACCTCCGTCGTTGGCAAACACTTCGATCGACGTGCGATCGACGAGGACATGCAACTTGAGCTTTTGGTCGCCTCTTTGGACGACCGCCGTTTTTCCCAACAGGCTCAATTCGCGGTGAACCGGCTCGTATTCGAGCATAGTGCCGCGAATTTCGAGGCGCAGGCGATTTGTAGTGTCCGGCTCGATTTCCGCTTGGATGTCGAACGCGTCTCCGTGCAACGCTGCCAGTGGATTTTCCGAATGCAAAACTCCGCTCCAATGGATTCGAGTGCCACGCAGCGACTCCAATTCGCGAACTGGCCGCTTAAACAACCGCAAACCTCCGGGTGTTTTGCGCAATGTCAGCTCGCCCGGAAACGACATCTGTTGATTGAACGGCATGCGCGGATATTTTCCGCCGGACATCCAACCGATCTGAATCCGCCGGCCATCGGCGGCCGGAATGTCGCTATACGTTTGGGCCGCGTAATAATTGGCGCCGAACTCGAAGCGGTGCGGACCGCTCTCTTTCAAGAACTTGGTCCCGTCGAAATCGCCAATCAGATACGTGTTGTTGCCACCCCAAAAAATCCAGCGCGACTTCCCCCCTGCCCCTTCGATCGGCAATTCGAAAATATCCGGGCATTCGCCCGAACCAAACGGCGGAATATCGCAGAGTTTCGTCCACTGCTTCAGATCGGGCGACGAGAACAACGCATACTGATCGCCATCGAGATACAGGGCCATCACCCATTTCTTCGTCGGCCCGTGCCAAATCACCTTCGGATCGCGGTTGCCGCCGATGATCTGCCCCAGCACCGGATTATGGTCGAACTTGCGGAACGTCCGGCCCCGATCGTTGCTGGCGGCGATCGACTGCGTGAAAGGCTGACCGTTGGAGGCCGGCGACGTGCCGCCGGCCGAGGTGTAAATCGCGACGAGCGGTTTCTCTTCGCCGGTTTGCAACCCCGCGGTGTTGTGCCAATCGATGACCGCCGAGCCGGAGAAAATCGTCCCCAGCCGGTCCGGTGCGATCGCGTCGTCGAGTTGCTTCCAATGCAACAGGTCCGGGCTCTCAGCATGACCCCACGTCATATTCCCCCAGTTGATGCCCGAAGGATTGTGTTGGAAGAACAGATGGTATTGGCCGCGGTAAAACACCAGCCCGTTCGGATCGTTCAACCAATTCGTGCGCGAAGTGAAATGAAACTGTGGCCGGAGCGTTTCATGGTAAAGGGGGACTTCTTCCACCGGCACGGCTTTGCGCTCGGCGCTTTGCACGATCTGGTCGATTAGAATGTGGCCCCAACCCTGCGTGTTGCGGTCGACGATTTCGATCCGCACTTCTTTGCCTGCCAAGTCGCCGACGTCCCAAGTGGCCCAATCGAGCCCTTCGCTATCGGCGCCGGTCTCGGTGCGGACCACCTTGCCGTCCGCGAGCAGATTGAGGCAGGTTTCATGGGGATGATTGCCGCCGCCGATCAGAAAATTGATGTACCGCCGTTCGATCCGCAGCTTGGGCGAAGTGAGCGTGCCGGTCGAGGCATCGCCCTTGTGATAGCTGTTGACCAGCCCATGCCCCTGAAAGCCGGAGACCGGCATTTGATCGGGCAGCGCTCCCTTCGCCGGCCCGGCGCCGAACGCGTCGCCGGTGGTCTTCCAATCCCCGTAGTCCGGCCCCTCGAAATCGGCGATCACGATGTCGGCGGCGCGCTCATCCGCGGCGGCAACGACTCGAATGGTAGTCGAAGCCGCGCAGATTACGCCGAAGGCTAAGATCGACACCGCGAAGCGCATGGCGATGCTCCCATCGAGGAACGCTCCCATTTCGAACGCCTGCAGTCGTTTCCAACGTTGTCGCATATCGCTCGCCTCACATCCTCACGCCCCTCAATTCCTCACGCCCCTCACACCTCAAACAACCGCCATCTGGAAACATTGCGCGTAAACTCTCGGACAACGGCGCCGCGGAGCCGGTTTCGGCGCACACCTCGGCGGCGACTTCGTTGGCCCGGCGGCTGATTTCGTCGAGATCCCAGCCTGCCAGCAAACCAAGGGTCATCGCGGAGGCAAAAGAATCGCCGGCCCCGATGGTATTTCGCAGCAAGACCGGCAAACCGGAATGCTCGGATAACGATCCGGCAGCATAGAGCAAACTGCCATGCGCCCGACGCGTGAGCGCGACCAGGTTCAAATCGAACCGCCGCGCCAATTGCTCCAACCGCTCGTGTACAGAGCCGCCGATTTGGAACATTTCGCCGACGACAGCCAACTCATCCTCATTAAGCTTCAGCACATTGGCGATCGCCAGCGACTGCTCGACTACGGTCCGATCGAAGAAATTCTCGCGCAAGTTGATATCCAGCACGCGCAGTGCGTCGGGGCGCGTCGCGGCAGCCAACACCTGGCAGGATTGCCGCGCTTGCGGACAACGCTGCCCGAGCGTCCCGAAGCAAACCGCGTCGGCGGATTTCGCGGCCGCCAGACCGTATTCGTCGACCCGCAAGCGGTCCCAGGCTGCGTCGCGGTGGATCGTGAATCGATGGCCGCCGTCGCCGTCGAGCTGGACCGATGCGCTCCCCGTCGGGGCCGCCGAGTCGCGTTGGATCGTCTCAATCGGCAGTCCACGTTCGGCGAAATACCGCAAGATTTCGCGGCCCGGATCGTCGTCGCCGACGCGTGAGACCAGGCGGCACGTCGGCCCCGAGCGCTTTCGCGTGGCAGGCGTAGTTCGCCGGCGCGCCGCCGACTTGCGGCCCGCTCGGGAGCAGGTCCCAGAGAATTTCCCCGATCGCCAGAATCTTGAACGCCATGGGTCTCGCTTTCCTCAGGGCTAAGAGCCTATCCGAGAACCGGCGGGGACTGGCTCATCTTGCGGTGCCCTGGGAGCAAAATGTGCCTGTCCCCCGCTCCGCGGCCGGTTCTCGGATAGGCAGTAAATGGCTTCCATCCCGGACCCAGTTTGATCGCAAATTGCATTGACATCAATTCCCATGATGTAAAGAATGTTGTTAATACAATGTTTCCTGTTGTCAGCAGAGGTTTTATGCCATCCGAGCCGCGGCATCGCACGATTTATCGAGAACTGCTGGCGGAAATTGCCGCCGGCGCCTATAGCCGCGACGGGCGCATGCCCAGCGAAGCGCAACTCGTCGAGCGGTTCAGCGTCTCGCGCCCCACCGTGGCCCGGGCCCTGCGCGATCTGCAGGATCAGGGGCTCGTCGACCGCCGCATTGGCTCCGGCACCTACGTGCGCAAGTCGCCGGCCAAGTCCGCCGGTGAGACGGCCCGGCAACTGGGATTGGTGATTCCCGGACTGGGAAGCACCGAGATTTTCGACGCGATTTGTGGTGAATTGGCCGGCTTGGCACGCGGGAGCGAGTACATGTTGTTGTGGGGCGGCAGCGACCACCCCCGCTCGAGCTTGGAGCTGAGCGTTTTGCACGCGGAAAAACTGGTCGATCAATATATCGAACGGCGCGTGGCCGGCGTGTTCTTCGCCCCCTTCGAGCATCGCGCCGATCAGCAGCAAGTGAACCTGCGGATGGCCGAGAAGCTCCAGCAGGCCGGCACGGCCGTGGTGCTGTTGGATCGCGACCTGGTGCCATTCCCCCGCCGCAGCAAATTCGATCTGGTCGGAATCGACAATTTTGCCGGCGGGTATATGCTGGCCGAGCATTTGCTCAAGTTGAATTGCCTGCGTTTTCTGTTCGTCGCCCGGCCGCAATCGGCCCCGACTGTCAATGCTCGAATCGCCGGGGCGCGCGAGGCGGCCCTCGCCCACGGGGTGCAACTCCCGAAGACGTTCGTGCGGATCGGCGAGCCGACCGATCCGGCTTTCTTACAAGCCTTGTTGGCCAAGCCGCGGCCCGACGCCGTGATTTGCGCCAACGATCACACCGCCGCGACCTTGATCCGGGCCCTGGAGTCGAGCCGGGTTCGGGTTCCAGGCGACATGCGCGTGGTCGGCTTCGATGATGTGAAGTACGCCACCCTGCTCTCTTCGCCCCTGACCACGATCCATCAGCCCTGCGGCGAGCTCGCGCAGGTCGCGTTTCGAGCGATGCTTGCGCGAATTGAAGATCCCACGCTTCCAGGACCGGCGATGAACTTAGCGCCGACGCTCGTCGTGCGCGAGTCGTGCGGCGCGTATCTTCGCCGCTGACACGCGATTCCGTAGGGTGGGCACTGCCCACCGGGGAAATCGCTCGTGACAATCGATGGACGCACGGCCTCTGCCGTCGGTGGGCAGTGCCCACCCTACGCTTCCCCCCGTCTCAAAAGAGGCGGAACAATTTATATGACAGGTTGGCGAATTAGTTATTGCATTTGGCATGACAACTTGTATATTCGATTTGGCGCAGTAGGCTGTGGCAATCGCGACGGTCCGTGCCGAAACCTTCTCGCCAGTCCGAGCATTCCGACAGACCACGGACGTGTTTCTGCCTCCGGATCGTCGCCGCTGTTCGCGTCATTCATCTCTGGAGAACGACTCATGCCACGCCTCGCAATCCGCCTCCTTGTTACGACGTGCTTCCTCTTCGCCGCGCTCGTTTGTCCATCGTTGCAATCATCCGGCGAGCTGCGGGCCGACGAGCCCGGCTCGAAAGGCACGATCGGCGTCTCGCTGCTCACGCTCACGAACCCGTTCTTCAAGGTCATTGCCGACAACATCACGAGCGTGGCGGCGAAACAAGGCTATAGCGTGATCGTCGTCTCCGGCGATTTCGACGTAGCCAAGCAGCAAAACCAGATCAAGGACTTCATCGTTAAGAAGGTCTCGGCGATCGTGCTCAGCCCGTGCGATTCGAAATCGATCGGGCCGGCGATCCAGGAAGCCAATGAGGCGGGCATCCCGGTCTTCACCTGCGACATTAAGAGTTTGACACCCGCGGCGAAAGTGGTGTCCCACATCGCGACCGATAATTATCAAGGGGGCAAAATGGCCGGGCAGGCGATGATCGAAGCCTTGGGCGACGGCGGCGGGCAAATCGCGATCCTGGACTTCAAGCAAGCAGAGTCCTGCTTGCTGCGCGTCAAAGGATTCAAGGAAGTCATCGAAGCCCACAATGTTGCCGTGAAAAGTGCCGCGGTAAAGAATAGCGCTGCCGGTAAGGGTGGCGCGATCGAGATCGTGGCCGAACTCCCCGGCGATGGGCAGAAAGAGCGCGGCTATAAGTCGGCCGAAGACTGCCTGCAATCGCACGGGAATCTGGCCGGAATCTTCGCCATCAACGATCCGTGCGCCTTCGGCGCGGCCGCCGCGGTCGAAAAGGCCGGCAAGGCCGATCAGGTGAAGATCATCGGTTTCGACGGCCAGGCCGATGGCCGCCAGGCGATCAAGGAAGGAAAAATCTACGCCGACCCGATCCAATTCCCCGAGCAAATCGGCACGAAGACGATGCAAACGATCCTCGCTTATTTCGAAGGCGACCGCGTGCCGGCGGAGATTCTGATCCCGACGGCGCTCTACCGCAAAGCCGACGCGCTGAAATAGGCGGTGAGGGGCGTGAGGCGGTGAGGAGGTGAGGCGTCGGGATTGAGGCGAACGATTATGAGAGACCATAGGAAGCTGCGGGCGTTTGAATTGGCGGATGCGCTGGTGCTATCAATTTATGGGGCGACGAAAATGTTTCCCAAGGAAGAGCAGTTTGGCCTCACTTCGCAGCTGCGCCGAGCCGCCGTTTCGATTGCCTCGAACATCGTAGAAGGTTGCGCGCGAGGATCGCCTGTGGATTACCGGCGGTTCCTCGACATGGCATTCGGTTCGGCGCGGGAGGTCGAATATCAAGTGTCGATCGCGGCGCGTCTCGGATACTTTCGAGCTGACGATGAGGCGGAAGTAACCGGTCTGGCCGACGAAACCGCGAAGGTTCTTGCCGGCCTCCTCCGCTCTTTGAGAACCAAACCCTAACCCCTCACGCCCTTCAATCCCTCACGCCCCTCAATCCCTCACGCCCCTCAACCCCTCACGCCCCTCAACCCTCACGCCCCTCAATCCCTCACGCCCCTCAATCCCTCACGCCCCTCAATCCCTCACGCCCCTCAATCCCTCACGCCCCTCAACCCCTCACGCCCCTCAACCCTCACGCCCCTCAACCCTCACGCCCCTCAACCCTCACGCCCCTCAACCCTCACGCCCCTCAACCCTCACGCCCCTCAACCCTCACGCCCCTCAACCCTCACGCCCCTCAACCCTCACGCCCCTCAACCCTCACGCCCCTCAACCCTCACGCCCCTCAATGTCACGCGACGCTGCGCCACTGCTGCGAATGACCGGGATCGAGAAATCGTTTCCCGGCGTGCGAGCGCTGTGCGGTGTCGATCTCTCGCTCGGGCGCGGCGAGGTCTTGGCTTTGCTGGGCGAAAATGGAGCGGGCAAAAGCACGCTGATTAAAGTGCTGGCCGGGGCTCATATCCCTGATGCAGGCCAATTGGAAATTCTCGGCGAGCCAGTCGTATTTCGCAGCCCGACCGACGCGAAAAAAGCCGGCGTGGCGGTCATTTATCAGGAATTCAACCTGATTCCGGCCCTTACCGCGGCGGAAAATATTTTTCTCGGCCAGGAACGCACCGCCGGGGGATTTATTCGCCGCGGCCACGAGCGGCGGGCCGCACGGCAACTCTTCGCTCGGATCGGCGTCGCGATCGACCCCGACATTTCTTGTCGCGACCTGAGCGTTGCCCAGCAGCAGGTGATCGAGATCGCCAAGGCGCTGTCGATCGACGCCCGAATCATCGTGATGGACGAGCCGTCGGCCGCGCTCACGCCGCAGGAGGTCGAACGGTTGTTCGTCATCGTGCGCGAGCTGCGCTCCCAGGGAATTGGCGTCATTTACATCAGCCACCGCTTGGACGAGATTTTTCAAATCGCCAATCGCGTCACCGTCATGCGCGACGGTCAGGTGGTTGGCAGCCGGGCCATTGGCGAGCTCACCCGAGGGCAGATGATCGAAATGATGGTCGGCCGCACGATCGAGCAGGAATTCCCCAAGAAAGCCGCGCGGCTGGGCGATCCGCGGCTGGTGGTGCGGAATCTGTGCCGCGGCACGAAAGTGCGCAACGTCAGCTTCGAGGTGCGCCGCGGCGAGGTGCTCGGCCTGACGGGCCTCGTCGGAGCCGGCCGCACCGAAACTGCCCGGCTGATTTTCGGCGCCGACCGGACGGACGCCGGTTCGGTCACGCTCGACGGCAAGCCAACGAGCCTGCGCGGGCCGCGGGCCGCCATCCGCGCCGGGATCGCGCTCTTGAGCGAAGACCGCAAATCGCAAGGCCTGGTGCTAGGGCATTCGGTGCGCGAAAACTTCGCCCTGCCGAACCTGCGGCAGCTTTCGCTGGCGGGCTTTGTCCGCCGGCGCCGCGAGCGCGAAGCCTTTGGCAATTATGTGCGCAGCTTGCGGATCAAGATTCCGAACCAGGAGCAGGCGGCAAAAAATCTTTCCGGCGGCAACCAGCAAAAGGTCGTGCTGGCCAAATGGCTCGAGCGCAACTGCGAGGTCGTGATCTTCGACGAGCCGACTCGCGGGATCGACGTGGGGGCCAAATACGAAATCTACTTGCTCATCAACGAGCTGGCCGCGGCCGGCAAAGCGATCTTGATGATCTCGTCCGAGCTGCCGGAAGTGCTCGGGATGAGCGACCGCATTCTCGTGATGCACGAAGGCCGGATCACGGGGCAAATCGACGATGTCGCACAGGCCACGCAAGAACAAATCATGAAACTCGCAATCGGCTGACGTTATGAACAAGGCGCTTTCCCGGTTTGCGGCCGATTACGGCATGGTGTTCGTGCTGTTGCTGCTGTGCGGCTATTTCAGTTGGGTGACGATCGCCGAGCAGTCGCCCGAAGGAGCCGCGGCGGGGCGACAAGTCGCGGCGTTGATCACCACAGAAAAGGGAGCCAGGGCCAAGGTGCTAATCGTGGCCCGCACCAGCGCCGCCGATGCCGCTTTTGCCGACGGCGCCGCCGCCGGGCTGGGCAGCGGCGTGGTGGGCGTGGTCAAAGGACAGCCGCCTGATTTGCGCGACGCGCTCGAAAAACTGGTCAAGCAAGGCGCGAAGATCGACACCATTGCAGCCACGCAATCGACGGCCTCCTGGACGCTGGTCCAAAAGCTGGGCGCGAAGTTTCCCGAGTTCGCCGGCGCCACGGTCGTCACGCCGCGTCCTTACAAATGGCCAAATTTCTTGACGTCCGAAAACTTGATCAACGTCGCCAACCGGATCGCCGTGATCGCCATCATCGCGATCGGCATGACGATGGTGATCATCACCGCGGGGATCGATCTGTCGGTCGGTAGTCTGATCGCGCTGGGTTCGGTTTGCGCGGCACTGTTGGTCCAGCGCTTCGGCGGGGCCGAATCGGCCGGCACCACGGCCCTGGTGCTGTGCTCGTTGGGTGGAATCGCCGTCTGCGCCGCCGCCGGATTGTTCTCGGGCACAATGGTCACGGGCTTCGGCATCCCCTCGTTTATCGTCACGCTGGCCATGATGCTGATTGCCTCGGGCGCGGCATACAAACTGACCGGCGGCGAGTCGGTCAATCGCTTGCCCGACTCGTTCATGTGGCTGGGACGCGGCTCGAATCTCGGCATCCCCAACGCCGTGCTGCTGATGATCGGCCTCTATATCGTGGCGCACATCGTCATGTCGCGCACCACCTTGGGCCGATACATCTACGCCGTCGGCGGCAATCCGGAAGCGGCGCGGCTCTCGGGCGTGCCGGTGCGGCGAATTCTCTTGTTCGTCTACACCGCCAGCGGCGCGTTGGCCGGCTTGGGGGGCATCATCACGGCCTCGATGTTCAAAAGCGGCGATCCAAAGTATGGTCCGCTGGCGGAACTCTATGTCATCGCCGCGGTCGTGGTCGGCGGAACCAGCTTGGCCGGAGGCGAGGGCAAGGTGCTGGGCACCCTGATCGGGGCGCTGATCATCGCCGTGATCGAGAATGGGATGAATCTGACGAACGTCGAATCGTATACCCAAAAGATCGTGCTGGGCGCGGTGATCCTGGGGGCCGTGTTGCTCGACACGTTGAAGAAGAAGTCGTGGCGCCGGCGGAAGGCAGCGCCGGCGGCGGGGGTTTGAACTATGCGCGGCGCGCTGGGCAAGCCCAGCGGCTAAGTGGGGGCGGGTTGCGGTCGAACCATTTCGCGCTATTCGAAGATGGCTTTCGCGCCCGCTTCTTGCGGATTGAACATGCCGAACGTTCCGGGCCAGGCGATGTAATTCTGCACGTCGGTGCCCGGCACGTCGTTGTCGTTCAGCATGAACCCGAGCCAGAACCACTTGCCGCTTTCGACTTGCGGCACGATCTTCTCATCCCCCTGGTATGTCGTCGCGTCCAACGGCAGCTTGAATTCCACGATGTAGCCGGGGCTCTCAGCCAGATCGACCCCGTAGATGCTCTCGATATACTGCCGCTCGGGAATGTCCTTGGCGGTGGCGAATTTCTTGATCACCCGCGGCGCTCTCGCCGGATCGAGATCCAAATCCATTTTCTGAAAGAAGAACCGGTTGCGGAAAAAGATTGGCCCTTTGTCGACCGTCTGCGCCAAATTGAACGCGAAGCCGGTGAGAAAGCCGTTCAGGCAGAATTGCAAGCTGTCGCCTTGATAGAACCGGCTCGCCGGCTGATGGAAGCTGACCACGTTGTCGAACACGATGGCTTGCCCGTAAAGATCGTGGTCGTGATACGCCAGCCGAACGACGCCGCTGCAATCGGCCGGGCCGTCGATTTTGCCGACCGCGGTTTGCGGGGTGAGCAGAATTTGCGGCGCGAACCAGCGCCACTTTTGCATCTGGCCATCAATCGCGAGCGGTCCGCCGAGCTTCTTGATCACGATTTCCGGCGCGGTCGCCTGGCCGATTCGCTGGTGCAACACCGGCGGGCGATAGGCCAATTCGCGGGCTTTTGCGGGAGCGATGACGATCTCTTGCCGGCTCTTGCGCACCGCCGGCACGTTGCGCACGGTCATCCAGTGATGGCAGTTTTGCATGTAATCGCCGATGATCACTTGCACGTTGCCGTCCGCCGTGCGCGTGGCGTCCCATTCCGTGGGATGATCGACCCAAAACCCGCTCCAATTCACTGCAGCCGGAAAGCCGAATCGGCCCAGCTCCAAACCATCGTCGTCGAGCGCCATAAATTCGGCCTGATGCCCCCAACTCGAAATCGTGACGCCCGGAAATGGCTCGATCCCTTGGATCGGGCTGTAATCGTTGGTCGTGCGCAGCCAGCGCAGCGAATGGTCGGCGTTCCAGCGCACGAGGTCCGTAGCACCGCTGTTGCTCAAGCCCATGCCGTTGGGCGTGTAGTGGAGATTGATTCCCGCGCAAATGCCCCCATCCGGCGCAAGCCGAGCGGTGGACGCGCAGCGGAGATCCTCAGTCTTGTCGGCGAAGTACGGGCTCGGCACGATCGGGTCCTTGGCCGTGAAGATCATGTCGCGCGGGAACTCGTACGCCGGCACGCCCTGGCCATCGACGCCTTTGAATTTCCACACCAACGCCAGTTGATTGCCGGAATGGTAGATCGAGCCGTCGCGATCCACGAACATGAATCGCCCGGACAGCTGCGCCGTGAGCGGTTTGCCATCGGCGTCGAGCACCGGCTTTCCCGGCTCGTCTTGCGCATCGATCAGACCGTCGTGATTCGTGTCGCGCCGCAGCAGATAGCCCCCCAGGCGGTTTCGCTGATAGCGTGCGACGGCACGCGCAAGATGGTCGCCTTCGTCGTAGTTGACGATCAATATGTCTTCGCCGCCGCCAGCAGCATTCTGGCAAGTAAACACACCGAAGTTTTTGCCCCGGGCGCTAAAGAACCCGCGGAGCGTCGGCTGGACCATCGGGGGCAAGCCCCAATAGGCGTCGGGCGTCCATCCGCCGGTCTTGGGATCGATGAAGTACGACACCGCGGCCGAGCTGTCGAAGGCCCGCAACCGCGCGTCGCCCGCCAGCGGCGCAAAAAAGGGATCGCCTCCCCATTGGGCGAAACCGCTGTGCAGCACTTCGCCGTGAGGTCCAAAACTGACGACGCGGGCCGACGAGTCGCGCAGGGTCACCGAGCCATCGTCGGCCAGCGCCAAACTGACGCTGCCGTTGTTCGGATTCCGCGGATGCGTTTGGAAATGAAACCGGTCGGGCAGCCATTTGCCAAACGGTCCGTCGCCACGCCCGAGCGTCTTCTCTTGCACCGGTTGCCGCGGATTGGAGATGTCCAGCAGATGAATCTTACCTGTGCCCGCTGAGGCCACGGCCAGACGATCGCCGGCCACGCTCAATGCCAGCGGCGATTGCACGCCGGTGAATTCGAGCGCGGGCTTCCCTGTCGCGTCCAGCGCGACGATCTTCTCGCGATTGCTGACGAGCCAAACCAGCTTGTGTTTTCGATCGGCCGCCGGGCTGCGGGGCTTCGCCACCACGGTCGCCAACGAAAAGGCCAACCCCGCGGCGGTGTCGAAATAGACTTTGTCGGCGTCGGTGTCGGCGAGAAACAATTTTCCATCAAGCTCCGCAATCCCGCCAAGATATTGGCTCTTGAATTTGTCCTTGATGTTCACATACAGCCGCCCATCCGCGCGGGCAATGGGAATGCCGGTCGCCAGATCGATCTTATAAATGTCGACGCTCTTGCCGGAGCCGTTGCGGACCAAAAACGCATGGCCGCCGGCGCCGCTGGCGCCAGTTCCATTGCCACCGCCGCCGACGCACAGTCCGACGCTGTCGGCCGAGCCCTGAAACACCCAATCGGCCTTACCCGTGGCGGGATCGCCCAGCCGCAAATTGATATGCCGCTCGCTCCAGCCCGAGGCAGAGAGCACGTGGCCTTCCGGCGCGTAGGAGCCTGTTGAAAAAGGGGACTGGCTCGGAGCGACCGCTGGAATTCGCCCAGAAACTGGAATTGGCGCGACGTGCCTGGCCCCTTTTTCAACACCCGCATAGGCCACGAGGCCCACGTGGACCGAATCGGCGTTTTGCGGCGTATTGTCCGCGCCGGCGTTCGACGTCATGCCGCGGTAAACCCAATCGACCGTGCTTTCGACAACGCGCAGTTCGTAATGGCCCGCGGGAATGGTTCGCCCGAACATGTCGCGCCGGCAGCGCGAAGCGATATGTGCCCTTCTTCAGCGGCAGCCCCTGGAACAAATAGTGCACCGCGTTTCCGCTTGCCGTGAATAGGCCGGCGCTCTTTAAGCCTTCGTCAGCGGCGATTTCAAACTGCCCGTCCAGCGGCGCGGAAAGCGGCGCGGTGGATTCGTCCGGCGCTTCGAACGCGCCCAGGCCGAACTGCCCACGGCGCTCTTGGCCGTCGAGGTCGGCGCTGGGCGCTTTGTGGCCGGCCAACTCGGCAATGCCCCACCCGGCGGTGGTGTTCCGGTTCGGATTCCAACTCCAACTCGAGACGGGGTGGAAATCATTCTGGGCGGCATTCGCAAAGGTGACGTTCAGTTGCAGGCTGTGCGCGTCCAAGCCGCCGGAAACATCGCGCCACGTCGGCAGCGTGGGCCGCTGCAATTGGCCTTCGATCTTCCCGATCGACAGCGCGATGTAGCCGTTGTAATCGATTGCCAACCGCTTGTTCTCGCCGCCGACAACGATGCCGGTGCCGGCGTCGACAATCAGGTTGTTCAACACCGCAGTGTCCGTCGCCGCCGATACGCTGATTCCACAAGCGTTCGCGGTCGCCACCGTGCAGTTAGCCACCGTGCCGCCGACAATTTTATTGAGCGAGATGCCGATCAGCGCACGGGCCACGATCGTGTTTTCAATCGTGGTCTTCGTGACATCGCTGGCCCGAACGCCGATCGTGCCTCCGAGAATCATCACCTGGCTCACGGTGGCGCTATGGGTCGCCGACAGCTCGATGCCGGTACCGGAGTTGAGAATCGTGAGATTTTCAATTCGAGCTCCCGCCCCCTTGGCGGTGATCGCGATGGCTACGCCGCGCGAGTCGATCGTGGTCTGCCGATAGCCTGCGCCGCGCAGCGTCGCCCCGGCCGGAATGGTCAGCCCGCCCGGGAAAGTTCCGGCCGGAACGTCGATCACGGCGCCGGGCTTGGCCCTGGCGAACTCGGCCGTCAGATCGAATCCGGCAGCGCCGCGGGCCAGAGTGAACAACACCGCGACTATCAAGATCGATTTACGCGTCATCGTGCCGAATCCCTTATGGGTGATTTGCCCGCGCGTAAATAGCCGAGCACGAAGCTCGCGCGTAAAGAGCCACGCACGAAGTAAGTGGAGGGGCGATGGTGGCTTCACCCGCTGCGTCGCTTACTTCGTGCGCGGCTCTTTACACTGTTTCGCTTACTTCGTGCGCGGCTCTTTACGGAGCAGTCGCCAGACGGCGCTGGTCGATGCTCAATACGTCGACGAGTCGACCGCCTGGCCGTCGTTCGAGAGACTGAGCTTGTCCCACACGCCGAGCGAAGTGGTGCCCGTGCCGGTCTGAATGAAGTCCTTGAGGAAATGCACGCTGCCGTCGGCAAAACAAGTGTTCGCTCCACTGTTGTGCAAACTGCGGATCGTCTGCTGCCAGTTGGGCCAATTGCCGGTGGAACACGCCATGCCCATCGTCGCCAAGTTGGTGCCGCCGCCGACCGCCGTCCAAACGTCGGTGCAACTCAGCATGTCGTCGGCCAGGATTTGATTGCTGTTCGGCCCGTTATCATCACCCAAGAATCCGTCGGCCCACAAGGCGCTCGGGCATCCGCCGCTCATCGCCCAAATGCCGCGCGTGTCGAAGGTCGTCACGCCCGCGCGAATTTCGCCGACCATGATCGTGTTGCTGGTGCCATCCTTGATGTCGTCGATCCGTTCGGCAACATTGCAACCCATCACGCCGCGGCACCAGCGGCTATTCCAGCCCGGTCCGCCACCGTCGCCGTAGTCTTGCCCATTGGGGTCGGTGTAACCCTCGCCGCTATACGACATGAAGCCCAGCCCGCCGTTGGCCGCGTAATTGCCCCGGGCCCAGGAAAAGTTACCCAGGTTGCTCGTCAAACCGCTGGGGCTGGTCGAGCCATTGAAAGCCACCCGGTTATACGTATCGGAGGGACAAAGCATGATCGCCAGATTCGTGCCGACGGCTTGCGAATTGGTCGTGCCATTGGCATTCGGATGGGTCGTGTCGGTCATCGGATAAGAAAGATTGAGCCTGCTGGCGCAGATTCACCTGCTCCAACTGGGGCAGAATCAGGATCACCCAATTCTCGTACAGGTTGCCATTGTTCTGCACCTGGCACTGCGAGGCGTCGAACGCGCCGCTGCTGTTGCGCCAGACCGAACTCGGGGGAAACTTGCCGAAGCTCGCGTGATAGTTGTGCAGCGCGAGGCCAAGCTGCTTGATGTTGTTCGAGCATTGCGACAGTCGAGCCGCTTCCCGCGCCGATTGGACGGCCGGCAAGAGTAGCGAGATCAGGATGCCGATGATCGTGATCACCACCAGCAATTCGACGAGCGTGAAACCAAGCGCTCGGCGCGCAACTGAACCCGGCCTGCGAGCGATTGTGCCCATACTGGCTAACTCCTCGACGAAAACGCGAGCCGAACGGTCGAAGAAAAGAGTCGGCAGCCGAGCCGCCGCCTCATCAAGGTAACCACTCCTCAGGCGATTTTGCAATCCCGCCGCCGGCGATAGCGCACCAGCCCGATCAGGCCAACACTCAACATGCCGGCCAAAGCCACGATCGACGAGGGCTCGGGCACTGCGATGCCATAGAACGCGACTTCGCGGTAGACGTCGCCGCCGCCACTGAGATCGACGAATTCGACATAGTTCACACCAGTGGCAAGCAAGCCGCCGATCGTCGGCGTGATCGTCGTCTGGGATGCGCCGCTGCCAGTGCTGTAGGAAAACCCGGTTCCGGCTGTTGCGGCGCTGCTCGTCGGGTTGGGAATCGTGTGATCCGTGCCATTGCTGAGGGAGTAAAAGTTTACGCCGTCCGAGCTGACCAACAGATCGTAGTCCTGGCTGGCACGGCCATCTTGATGCCCGGTGATGACCTGAGCACTGCTGATGTTATACGTGCCCGGGAGCTTGAATTCCGCATACCAAGGGCTAGCTCCGCCCCCCAGATCGAACGCTGCATTCGCCCCGCTCGTCGCTTCATTGGGATTGAGGCTGGCATTGCCGCGGTTACTCGGATCCGCCGCAGTCTGGCCGTCCACCAGAACGCCTGCCCCGACGACGGTAAATCCCGCTGGCGCGGATGCTGCTTCATTCGTTGCCACGTAGTTCGTGTTAACGACGGTCGAGCCGATCGCAATGTCACCCGCGCCGGGAACGATCGACGACGCGTTCGTATAGCCGCCGCCGCCATTGTTCGTCTCACTAGTCACCGTACCAATGCTGACGATTGGGCTTGCAATGGCCGAACTCAAAAATGCGAACGATGCCACCAACGCTGCCGGGATCGAGAAACTTGCGCGCTTCATGATACAACTCCTAGAACGGGGTGAACTTTTTTAGCTAATAACCCAAGGTGAATCTAATCGCGACTGTTATCAACGTCAAAGATTTTGCAAAAATTTCTCGCTTCGATCCAAATGAAGATCGATCCGCTCGCGCGGGCTGCATCGTGACATCGGCGCGACGGCGCAAGGTCGATTGCGTTCTTCGCCGTCCGCATGGCTGCGCGTCCGCCAATTGCCATCGCGATTTTTCCGCTTTCCCGCGCACGCCCGAGCCCGCGATTTGGCCGTAAATTGCAGAATTCAGCAGCATTGCCGAATTCACTCGACTTCCCGGGCTTCGAGCAGGATGCCGATTTGGCGAGAATGCCAACGAAGAGCCGCCGCCGAGTGTGTCTCGATTGTAGTTGATGCCGCGTTTGGGTCAACGCTTTTTGCGCGCCCAGAGCGGGATTTTCATTGAATGAGCCCTGATGGTTTCGGCCGTGGTTTGCCGCGCGGGCGACTCGGCTACGATGATGTTTCCCGCCAGGCGATCCCGCCTCTTTCCGCCCATCGGAGCACGTCATGACTTCCAGAAACAGACAAGTCGCAGGAACCTTCGTCGCCGGTGTCGCGCTGGGCATCGTCCTCTCTTCGGCGGGAAGTTGGCTGGGCGGGATCGCAAAACCGCTTCGGGCCGCCGATGCGCCGAAGAAGCTGGTCGATCCGCAGGCGCTCGCCGAAGATTTCGAGGCCGCGAAAGGAAAACTGCCCGATCAATCGCATGCGATGACGGATGTCGCGATGCAGTTTTCGAATTTGTGGTTCGCCGCGGAAAAGGAGAATTGGCCGTTGGCCGATTTCTTTTGGAGCGAAACCCGCTCGCATCTGGCCTGGGCCGTCCGCATTATTCCGAAGCGCAAGGACAACGCCGGCCGGGTGGTCGATCTGGTCGCGATCCTGCAATCGCTGGAAAACAGCCCGCTCAAGCAGCTAGGCGCCGCGATCAAAGCCAAGGATCACGAGGCGTTCGTGAAGGCTTACCGCTTCACGATCGAGGGTTGCTATGCCTGCCATAAGGCGGCGGACAAACCATATATTCATCCGCAAATTCCGACTGCGCCGGCGCTGCCGATTATCAACTTCGATCCACATCCCGATTGGCCGAAGTGAGAGAGGCTTGAGGCTACAGGCTACAGGGACGAGGAGACGGCAGCGGATTTGATCGTGGCAGAGTAAGAGCCTATCCGAGAACCGGCGGGGACTGGCTCATTTTGCGGTGCCCTGGGAGCAAAATGTGCCTGTCCCCCTCTCCTCGGCCGGTTCTCGGATAGGTAGTAAGACGTGTTTCCGAGTTTCATGCTGTTCTTCACCCCTGAGCGTGCACCAACGCGCAGCTCATTTTGGCCAACCAAAGACCTTGACGAGATTCTTCGGCAGGCTTGCGCCGAAGCGCATGGGACATTCGTCGATCTCGGCGAGTTGGGCAACGATCCATCGAATCGCGCAGCCGCGAACAGAAGTTCAACTATCTCAAGTATCCAGGAGTCGGCGGCCATCCGGGCGACAAGGGAATGGCGGCCATCGCCGACGCGATTTGGAAAGCCTGGCAGCAGCCGAACCGGTGAATTCGCCGCTGGCCACGTCTTTTCAGAATCTTGACGCGGTCGCGGCGAGACTGATTGGCGATCGATCAACCCTCGTGTTCGCGCTTGGACCAATGCCCTGTGTGAACCCGACCGTCTTAGTGCGGGATCGCGCAGCGAGATTCGCAGCCCACCGGTCTCCGAAAATCGCGCATTTGTGCGGACTTCACTGGCCCTTTGCGCGATGCACAAGTTTCGCCGTCTTCTCGCGAACGGAATCCGAGAGCAGCTTGCAGAAGCCGGCGACAGCGGCGGCACATTTTTTGCTCGCGCTGGAGAACGTTCGCGCCGCTCTCTCTTGCCATGGTTGAACCGGCAATTCGCGCGATCGATCTGAGCTTGCCGACGGCATGAGCCGGACGCCGACGAGTTCCCCACGAGCGGTGCATTTCTCCGATCGAAAAGTTACCTGTCGGCTCATGTAAGGAGGCGAGTCATGAAGATGCGTGTGTCGGCAATGGGCGTGATCTTGACAGTTTTGGGTACGGCGGGCATTTGCCTGGCTGCCGCTCCGGCGACGAACGAGGCGAATCAGAACAAAACGCCCGCCCCGGCAACGGCCGCGGAATCGGGCCAGCATATGCGCCCTTATCTGGGAATCGCCTTGGCGCGGATCTCACCGGAGATGAGCGAGCGCATTGCGAACGTGAATAGCGACGGCTCCGGCGTGATGGTGGCCGAAGTAGCCGCCGGATCACCGGCCGCAAAGGCGGGCCTGAAAACGAATGACGTGATCGTGAAGTACGACGATCAGCGGCTTTATTCGCCGGAACAATTCGTGAAGTTGGTGCAAAACGACAAGCCCAACCGCGAAATCAAGCTGCGAGTGATCCATGACGACAAGGCGGAAAATCTCGAAGTGACGATCGGCGAGCGAGCCGCGGAGCATTTGGCCCACAGCGCGGCAAACGCCAATGGTCGCGTGCCCCGAACCGCCGCGAAGCCCGAGACCTCGGGACAGAGCGAAGATCAATTAGAGAGCTTCGACGAGCTTAGCTTGACGCGAGTCGACAAAAACAATTTCAAAGCCGAGATCAAGTACCGGGACAAAAACGGCAAGGTCGAAACGCATAACTTCCAAGGCTCCCGCGAGCAACTTCGCAAGGACATTACGGGCGAGAAGAATCTCCCGACCAGCGAGAGGAATCAACTCTTAGGCGCGCTTTCGATGTCGCGGAATCCGTTAGATTTCGAGATTCCCGCGATCGAATTCGTGCCGGGCAACGGAACCCAACAGAATCCCAAATCGACCCAGGAGCCGGCCAAGAAACCGGAATCGACAAAATGATGCTGCAAGGGCGACTCGTTCGGCCAGAGGCGCACGATTCTCGGGCGTCTCGGGACAGAGGGAAGCTCGATCAAGCCGGCCGCGGTGCCATGGGCATCGCGGCCGGTTTTGTTGCGTTGGCGTTCTCGAATCGGCTCTGATAATTTGATGAAGCAGCCAGCCGCTCTGATGGGGATTGGTCGGGCGGTCTAGGCTCGAGCAATGACGATTCGGACCGAACAATCGCTGGCCACCCCCTACGGCGGTCGATCGCTATGCAGCGTGAATACCAATACCGGCCAAGGTGGACGACGATCATATTCGGCTCATTATTTTTTGGCGCAGCGCGATCGTTCTGGCGCTCAAGGCGAGTGGCAATCATCGCGGCCTGATCCTTAACGGCTTGGTCGAGCTTTCGCCGGCCGGCGCCACCATTTTCTACTGGGTGCTGGCGGCGTCGAGCGTCTGTTTTGTGGTTCTCTGCGGCCTCCAAGCTTTCATACGGCTATTCCAGCGACAGCGAATCGCATTCACCGATACTTGCCTTATCGTCCCGCGATCGCGATTCTTTTCCACAACCGAACGTAGCATCCCCTTCAGCGACATCCGCGAATTGGTGCCCTCCACGGTATACCGACAACGATTTCTCAAAATCGTGTACGAAGGAGGCTCGTTCAACCTGGCATCTGCGCTATTGCCGCGTAACGATGATTTCGACGCCATCCAATACTTCCTCGCCGATGCCATAAACGGTGCCCGCCCGACCGGCGACCGCATTTGGCATCCATCGAACTGATCCATGCCGCATCGCTTGATAACGCTCGCCACGTACTGGAGCTCGTTCGAGGCGAACCTGGCGAAGAACGATCTGGAATCGGCCGGCATTCGCGCCTTTCTGGCCGATGACAAAACGGTCGGCATGATGTGGCATCTGACCAGCGCGGTGTGGGGCGTCAAACTGCAGGTCGAAGATTGCGACGCCCAGCGGGCACTTGCCATTTTGGCTGAGCACGACTCGCTGGACGAACCGGCCGAAGGCGAAGGAGCCGAAGCAATCGTGCCGGCCGACTTGACGCCGGCGATCGATGATCCCCAACCCAACAAACCCGACGAGGCGGACGAGGCCGATCCAGAGTGGGGCCTTACCCAGCGCGAGCAAGACGCCGAGCGGGCGTTGAAGGCCGCACTGTTTGGATACCTGTTCTTGCCACTCGAATTTTTCGCGCTCTGGCTGCTGCTGAAAGTCGTCGCATCGCCAGAGCGCCTCGGTTCGACCCAGCGGCGGCGGGCGATCGTTGCCACGATCCTATTCTTGCCTTGGCTACTGCTTGCCCTTCTGCTAATTCGCGGACTGCTCGACACCAACGTACCGTTCTGGAATCCGTCTTGGAGCGTATTCAAGAGCTATGGTCCGCAGCTATGACAACGAGCGCACGACTACGCCAGTCTCGGCAATGACCGACCATGCCGAATCCCTCGACCCGCACCCCTGAGGGTTCATGGGGCCGATGTCCCGTGTGCGGCAACGCCGTGGTCATCGAGCCTTCGGCGCCGCCGGGAGATGCGCCGTGTCCAAATTGCGGATGTTTGCTGTGGTTTCTTCCAGGTCGGAGCACGGGCGAGCTCTCCAGCTTTCTCAAGCTGTCATTTGCCGGAGAAAATATTCGGACGAAGCCGCGGGCAATTGCCTCGATCGTCGATCGGCTCGTCGAGTCCGGCGCGATCGATCACGCGTTTCGCGAGGAGATCGTTGCCGCGATCATGCGGCGAGAACAGCTGGGCTCCACCGGAATCGGCCGTGGGGCCGCGGTTCCACATGCCAAACTTTTTGGGATCGTCAACATGACCGGCGCGATCGCCGAATTCCCCGAAGGCGTGGAATTCGATAGTCTTGATGGCGAACCGGTCCGGACTGTGTATCTGATCATCAGCCCAATAGATCGGCCGGGCGACCACTTGCGCACATTGGAAACGATTTCGCGAGAACTACGGAAAAACGCCTAGGAATGCTGCTCACTTGGCTGCGGCGGTAATCTCTTCGATCAAGCGGCGTGGAACGCCGATGTCGACGATGTGCAACTGCCCGGTGTATTGCTCGGTGCCAGCGGCGAAGAAGCCGGGCTTGGCGGCGACGAACGTGCAGGTGTGCGTAGCGCGCACGGTCGGATCGAACGCCTGGCCGGTGTCGCAATCCAGGCCGCTCGGGAGATCGATCGCCAGAACCGGTTTGGCCGCGGCGTTGATTTGCCGGATCGCCGAATCATATGGGGCCCGCGGGTTGCCCGTGGCCCCGGTCCCCAACAGGGCGTCGACGATCCAACGAGCGCCGGCAAGCTCCGCGTCAAATCGCGGCTTATCGAACAGCGGCACGGGACCCGATTCTGCCGATGGCCAGCAGCAAGCGATAATCGGCACGTCGCACCGGGCCAGGATCCGGAAATTCGCCGCGGCGTCGCCCGTCAGTTCCGCCGGATTCGCCAAGAGCAACACACGCACGGGCACGTCGCGCAAATCGAGATGCCGGGCCAACACCAAGCCGTCGCCGCCATTGTTACCCTTGCCACAGCAAACGGCGACATAGCCCGTTGAAAAAGGGGACTGGCTCTGAGCATCCAAATTGGCTTCCAATAACCTTCGCGTCGTCGCGAAGTGCCTGTCCCCTTTTTCGACACCCGGAACGTCTGAGTCCGCCGTCGAATCGGTTGCGATGAGCGAGCAGAGGACGTCGGCCGTGCCGCGCCCGGCGTTTTCCATCAGCACCAAGCCCGACATGCCATACTCGGCCACCGCTCGGCGATCGACTTCGCGCACCTGCCGGCGATTCAGCGATTGCATGCCGGGCAGTATACAGCATCCGTCTATGTAGGGTGGGCACTGCCCACCTTCGACATCCGAATGCATGCGCGTCGAATATCCTCGACGTTCGGTGGGCAATGCCCACCCTACGACTACGGCAGGACGAATGCGGCGCCCGTGATGACTCCGGCCTCGACCGCCGCGCCACGCAGGCTGAGCGGGAACGGCTCTTCCATGAACGGAGCACAACTGCCCGGGCGATAGTAGCCCAAGCTGTACTGGCATTCCCACGGCGGATCGACGCCCATGTAGTACGGCAGCAGCGGGATCGTGACGAAGAAGTGGGCCGCCGAAACGAGCGGATCCATGAACGGTCCATGCGAGTGGCCGTAACGTTCCGATTGCACTTCCTCGAAGTAGAGCGGCTTATGGCAGAGGGCCGCGGCTTTCCAGGTGTAAGTCAACTCCGGCCAGGAACGGGGCTCGTAAATTCCTGCCCCCAGCACGCATTCGCAAGGAAAATCGTCGCCGGCCTTGCCGGGCACGACAATATCCAGCCCGACTTTGTCGACGGTTTTCCTCTTCAGCGTCGCGACTTCATCGATGCAGGCCTGATCCGAGCCGCCGCACGATGCGTCGGTTGGTTTGTTTAGCGCGTTGGGCCCCAAAAAGTCCGACCGGGGCTGATACGGTTCCGTCAACGGCTGTTGTCCGTTGCTCTTGCCATTGCGCGAATTTGGCTTTGGGATCGGATTCGGAATCGCCGGCGTCGGCAGCTCCGAGGGATTGGCGGGATTCGGTCCCAGCGTGTCGGGAAACAATCCGGAATTGCCAGGCAGCGGCGGTTGCGGCTGCACGGCCGGAGCGGGCGTGCCTGGAGTTCCTCGGGGCGACGGCAAGGTTGGTTGAATGCTCGGCGCCTCGGACGGCAGCAGCGGCGTGGGCGCTGTCGACTTCGGTTTCGGCGGTTCGTCGCCGAACGGATTGCCCGGCGCGTCGGTCGGGGCCAGAGCCTGTGCGCGAACCAGATGCGGATCGTTGTGGACCGGGGACGAGCCGGCTTCGGAAAAGGTGTCCGATCCGGCAGCGCGAGAGCGCGCCATTTCAACCGCGTGGAATGAACGTCATTTGCACCGGCGGGAGCAGTGGCGGTCGCTTTCGATGGCGCCGGCATCTCGGTCGTCGATTCGGAAGGTTCGAGCGCCGCGGGGCTTCGCGAAACCCAACCATCATCAGCCCGCGCGATTGCGCTGGCCGTCAGCAAGGCGGACGCCGCTACGCCGCAACCGATGAGCAGCATGGCGGCCAAGTGCGCGATCGTTCGCCGCCGCAGGGCGTGCCACGGGCGAGCGTGTTCAGGAACCGTCCGGCAGATTGTATTCCGCCGAGTAGTTTGGAGCTTCTTGCGTAATGGCGATGTCATGTGGGTGACTCTCCCTCACACTTGCTGGCGAGACCTGGATGAACCGAGCTTCCTTGCGCAATTGATCGATGGTTCGCGCGCCGCAATAGCCCATTCCAGCCCTGAGGCCACCAACGAGTTGGTAAATGAACGGTCCGAGCGGTCCTTTGAACGGGACCCGCCCTTCCACCCCTTCGGGAACCAATTTGTCCGACCCGCGTCCGCCGGAGCCTTGCCGATATCGTTCGCCGGAACCTTTGACCATCGCCCCGAGCGAACCCATCCCCCGATAAACTTTGAACGTCCGTCCCTGAAACAAAATCTGTTGTCCTGGGCTTTCGGCCACACCCGCCAATAGGCCGCCGATCATCACCACGTGCGCGCCGGCGGCGATGGCTTTGGTCACATCGCCCGAGTAGCGAATCCCTCCGTCGGCGATCAGCGGGATTCCGGCCGATTCCGCGGCCTTGGCGGCCTGGAGAATCGCGGAAACCTGCGGCACTCCGACACCCGATATCACGCGCGTGGTGCAGATCGAGCCTGGGCCAATGCCGACTTTCACGGCGTCGGCTCCGGCTTCGATCAGATCGCGGCAACCGGCCTCGGTGGCCACGTTGCCCGCCACCACGTCAATGTTCCATTGTTGTTTGATCTTCTTGACCGTCTCGATGACGTTGGCCGAATGGCCGTGGGCACTATCGACGACCAGGACATCGACATCCTTGGCGATCAAGCTGGCGGCCCGCTCGAAATCGAACACGCCGACTGCCGCTCCAACCCGCAGGCGGCCTTGCCTATCTTTGCAGGCCTGCGGAAACCGCTTCATCATGTCAATGTCTTTAATCGTAATTAAGCCGGTCAGTGTGTAATTTTCGTCAACCAGCAAAAGTTTCTCGACCTTATTTACCATCAAAATTTTTTCAGCTTGCTCAAGCGTTACGGTCCCCGTAGCTGTCACAAGGTTCTGCCGCATCACGTCGGCCACCTTCATCTCGCCCGTGTCGAGGAACCGCAGGTCGCGGCGGGTAATAATGCCGACCAGCTTGCGTCCGGCCGTGATCGGCACGCCGGAGACGTTGTATTGCTGCATCACCTCGCGGGCCTTGGCCACGGTAGCGTCGGGAGGCAGCGTGACGGGATCGAAAATGATGCCGTTGGCGCTTCGCTTAACCTTGTCGACCTCTTCCGTTTGCCGCTCGACCGACATGTTCTTATGAATCACGCCCAGGCCACCTTCTTGCCCCAAGGCGATGGCCATTTCGCTCTCGGTGACGGTGTCCATCGGCGAGCTAACGACGGGGATATTGAGGCGAATTTTTTTCGTCAACTGCGTCGCGACATTCGCGTCGGCGGGCACCACGTCGGAATACCGTGGCTCGAGCAGGACGTCGTCGAAGGTGATCGCCTGGTAGCTAAGCTTGTCGGCCATCGCGGGGCCCTCGCATCCGGAAGAAGTTAATCCGGAATTATGGCGCGATAGGCCCAGTTTGGCAACGAGCGGGCGCGAGCGATGATGCGCGGAGAAGGCTCTTCGAAGCGATGGGGTGCGCAGCGGAGTGGAGAGTACTGCGAGAATGACTAAGAATTGCTAACCAACCGGGGTCTGTCCCCATTTTGCGATGCCCCGTGAGCAAAATGGGGACTGACCCCCTCGGCGCCGCGAGTTGAGTTAGGACTTCTAAGCACGAATGACTACCGACCGACTTGCGCGAATCGGACCAAGCGGCGAAGCAACGACCGAATCAGCTGTCACATATGGTGCTGCGCCAGTTTTCACCCATTCGTCATTCGGTCATTCGTCATTCTTTAGACATTCGCCATTAGGCATTCGTCATTCGCCCCTACGGCGCGTAGTCCATCTGCCGCTGATGCCGGCGGCGCCAGCGGCGCGAACGCCACTGTGGCACATCGTCGTCGTCGACCGTCTTGAAGTCGACCAATTCGACCGTGCGACGCCGCACGAGATGGCCCTGCGAGTCGAGTTCTTTGACGGTTCGGTTCACCAATCCGCCCGGCACCTCGACACTTGTCACATCCACGGTAACGGTCGAACCTTGGGCGGTCTTTTGCGTCGAGCGCTCGAAGGACACCGGCTTGATTTCCGATCCGACGCGGTATGGCATGTCGACGGCCAGCACTTCTTCGGTCTCTTGCCGTTCCACGGCGGGATTCGTGGGGTCGATGACTTGCGTCTGCCGCTTCAACACAAACGGCGCTTGGGCATCGCATTGGCAGAGCTTTGTGACGGTTTTCTGGCCGCCGGCTTGAAAGGACGCTTCGCGCCAACGGACCGAGTAGTCGCGGCCATCCACCGTGAGGGTCGCGGGACCCAGGTCCTTGACCTCAACTTGTTGTTCCGGCTTCTCGCCGTAATACCCGTGCTGGACAGTTTGCGGCGCTGTTTCGAATCGGCGGCCACCGGCGTCGACGTTGACCGTGATTCGCACCGTCGCGCCCCCGGCCAGCACATGGGTGAGCGTGCTGCGCACGTCGGTCGAGATCCGGGAGTCGACGTTGCCCGACTCGTCGAGCGTTTCGGTGATGATCCGGGCCTGGGTCCAGCTACCGGCTCCGAATCGGCCCCAAACGTCCAATTCGCGCTGCGAAAGCTGCTCCTGCGCGAGCAGAGGGCTGGGCAGGGCGCAAGCCGCCGCGGTAAAACAGGCCAATGTCGCGGCGCGGAGAAAATTTCGCGGTTCTCTGCCCATCGACGCTCCCTCGCATTGCGCGCCGGTGATCCTTCCGGTCGCTTCTGACCGCCGGGTTCGCCCAACTCAACCGCAAGGCTCCGGTCGCAAAGACCGTAAATCCGAGGGGCGCTCGCCCGCTAGCAAGAGAACATCATAGCCTCTGGGGCCGTAGTCTCGCAGCCCAAAATGCCTAGAAACCGTCGACAGGCCACTGCCAAACCTTGCGCAGCTTCGCAAACCGTGTTGAGCAAACGGTTTGTGAGCGAAAGATTAAATCGCCGTTAGACGACCGTAGAGTGGGCAATGGCCATCAAGTTGCGCGCTGCGACGAGCCACCCGTTCGTGTTTCAGTGGGAAGCGCCCGCACTACATCGACCTAGAAATTCGGCCGGGGCTTGCCGACGAAGTCGCTCACGGTCTTCGGCGGGTTTGAATTGTCGGGCGGACGATCGCTCGCGCACCCGCCAAGACCGATGCCGCAAGATGGCCCAGAACAGTGCGACCGTCAGGCACAGCCATGGCCGATGTGGAACGATAGCGGATCCTACCGGTTGCATGGATGCCTGTCCCCTTCTTCACGGAGAACGAAATTAGGGGCGCGGCTGCCCGATGAACTGCGTAACCGTTTTCGGCGTGGTCGTCGACGACCCCGGGCCGCCGGAAATTTTGGTCGGGGCCGGCTTGGCTGGGGTAAACATCTGCTTGGTCTTCGAGAAAAAGTTCGCCGTACTGCTCCCCATCCGGCTGAGCAACGAGGGTTGAGTCGGCTGTGCGGCTGGCGGCCGGATCGATTTCCCGGCCAGTTGCGGGGCGGTGATGATTGAACTCGAGCGCGAGCCCGGCGTGATGACGCCCGTGCTGGTTGAGCCGGTCGTCGCAGCTTTGGGCGTCGCTGCCGGCTTCGAAGCGAATGGGTTCAAATTGCTGAGAAAGCCATCGGCACGCGAATCTCCAGCCGCCGCCCATAGCGTTGCGGCAATAACAGCCAGAGCGGCAAACACTTTAATCGCCGCCGGCTTGCGCATGCAGTCAACTCGTATCATGGTGGCAGTCACTTAGAATCTGAGGACGAAAAGCCAGGCTGCGGATTGGCCGTCGTGCTGAAGCCAAATTGTGCAGTCGAACGATGAGGGGCGGGAGTGTCGCAAAACCCAAGACGCCCGTCCAGGTCAATTTCCCGGCCGATTGTGAAACCGCCCGCCTTGGCGTAGCATGGGGCGCGGTAGGCCGGTTTCCGCGAAACCGCGACGCCCCGGCCAATGGCCCCCAAGGTCCCACTAGCGGTCCATGATTTCGCAAACGATCGGATTTATCGGCGCTGGCCAGATGGCCCAGGCCCTCGCTCGTGGGTTCCTGGCGGCCAGGCTGGTCGAGGGGCGGCAATTGGTGGCTGCCGATCCGGTTCGCGGTTCGCTCGACGCCTTCTGCATGCGCCATCCCCGGTGCGCGACCTTTGGCCGACAATCGCCAGGTGGCCGAGGCGGCCGACATCCTGCTGCTGGCGGTCAAGCCGCAGCAAGTCGCGGCAGTCGCCGAACAACTCGGCGGCCGGCTCGATTCGAGCAAGCTGCTGGTCTCGATCGCCGCCGGCGTGCGACTGAGGAAGCTGGCCGAACTGCTGCAAACCGAGCGGCTGGTCCGCGTGATGCCGAACACGCCCTGCCTCGTCGGCTGCGGCGCCAGCGGCTACAGCTTGGGCTCCGGCGCGACGGCGGCCGACGCCGAACTGGTGCGGCAACTCCTGGAGTCGGTCGGCAAGGCGTTCTTGCTGAGCGACGAAAAACTCCTGGATGCCGTGACGGGCCTGTCGGGCTCCGGTCCCGCTTTTATCTACATCATCATCGAGGCGCTTAGCGACGGAGGGGTCCGGATGGGCCTCGCGCGTGACGTGGCTTCCGCGTTGGCCGCCCAAACCGTGCGCGGCGCCGCCGAAATGGTTTTGAGGACCGGCGAACATCCGGCCGCATTGAAAGACCGCGTGACGAGTCCCGGTGGAACGACCATTGCCGGTCTGCAAGCTCTCGAGCTCGGCGGAATCCGAGCCAGCCTAATGGCCGCGGTCGAAGCCGCCACACGCCGTAGCGCCGAATTGGGAAACGCTTGATGGATGCGTAAAATTTGGTTAGCAGCCGGTCGAAAAAGGGGACTGGCTCTGAGCGATCAGGTGATTTTCCGTAGGTTTGGATCTTGCCGCGAAGTGCCTGTCCCCGTTTTCGACAGACCATGTTTCAATAGACCATCAGCGTGTCTCTGACTATCCGCCCTCGACCTAAATCGCTATGTCCATTTTTTGCACGATCGACGACAAGCACGTTCCCCTCTATCGCGTGATGTGGGTTGCAGCCACGGCTCACTTTTGTGGGCACGAAGATTGCCAGCGCGAAGGCCAGTACGAAGTCCGCTTGGAGCAGGGCGAATCGGTTTGGGCCACGCGGCTCGAACGGGATGAAATGTTGACGGCCTTGGAAGGCTGGCAAGGCGGCATCGAGCCGGACGACGAACACTTCGAGTGAGCATGTCCGAGAAACGGCGGGGACTGTTCCAATTTTGCGATTTTCGGCCGAGCAAAATGGGATTGTCCCCTTTGCCCAAACGGTTCTCGGAGCGGGTGGCCGAGAGCCTGTGAAAGAATGGGGACCGGCTCCGAGTCAGCCGCGGTACAAGAGCAAAAACACTGCCCCGCGAGGTGCCTGTCCCCATTCTTTCACATCATTTGGCTAACACTCGTGGAGCGTGGGAGAGAACCAACCATGTCAACCTTCGAAAACGACGACTACAAGTGGCGCGAAACCTACTTCGTGCTGTTCGATGCCGCCCAACGTCCGACGCTCAGCAAATTGGCCGCGGCCCTGCGCGCGTTGAACGCGCGGTTCGAGCTGACGAACCTGGCCGCCGAAGAGGACGACGCATTCGATTCGCTCACGCTCCACTCGCCGCAGGATTACGCCGCCATGGACATCAGCTTCCTCGACGGCGAAGAGGTGCAGCAACAGGTGCGCGATCTGGCCGACGAGTTGCGGTCCACCGCCACCGATCCGGAAGAGTGCGCGAAGGTGGCCCGGCTGCCGACGTGCGACGGCCGGCTGGATATACTCCACTTCGAGCAGGTCGTGCCCGGCGACAGCCCAGGCCCCGACGAGGGCGATGAACTACTGGACCCGAGCGCATTGCTCAACGTGCTGGATACGTTGGTCGAGCTCACCGGCGGAATCGGCATCGATCCACAATCCGGCACCGTGATGTAACGCCGCCACGGCGTAAAGAGCCGCGCACGAAGTAAGCGAAACAGCGTAAAGAGCCGCGCACGAAGTAAGCGCCTTATTCAGCGCACACATCAAGCGCGTTGGCCCGCGCTACCTTGCGCTATCTCTTCATCACTTCTGCCCTGCCTTGGCCTTCGCCGCCGACTTCTTTTTCCCCTTGCCGGCCCGCACGGCGGTCGAGCGCTTGGCCGCGGTCTTTGCGGTCTCGGCCTTGGCGGCTTTCTTCCCGGCAGTGCGCTTGCCGCCGAACGCGAGATCCCAATTTTCGTTGTAGCTTTTCGAAGTCCCCACACGAATGATCGTCACAAGCGTCCCTTTCTCGAATGCTCCAAGATCCGGCCTGCCTGAAAGAAAGCGACCGACAATCGGCCACGGCAAGCGATGCCCTCCTTGTTACCGAAACGAACGGCGGCGGTCAAGCGACAGCGCACTCATGGGAACGAAAATCTCTTCCGCACAATTCCTTGCTTTACACTTGCCGCGCGATTTTCCATACTAGCCACGCACGACGACTCGTCTACCGCTCGAATTGATTCTCGCCGCGGGAGTAGCACGGATGGCTCGGCTGTCGATGAATGAGATGACCACCTATCGTTGGTCGTTCGACCAAGATGTGCACGAATATCGCACGGCAGGCATTCCGGCGATCGGCGTCTGGCGGCGAAAGCTGACCGACTTCGGCGAAGAAAAGGGAATCCAACTGCTGGCCGACGCAGGCTTGCCCGTGTCGAACCTGCTCTGGGCCGGCGGATTCACCGGCAGCGACGGCCACACGTTCCGCGAAAGCGTGGACGACGCCGCGGAAGCCATCCGCCTGGCGGCCGCGCTGCACGCCCGCTCGCTAGTCGTCTACAGCGGCGCACGGGCCGGGCACACGCACAACCATGCCCGGCGATTGCTGGTAGATGCCCTGCGGCAACTCCTCCCGCTGGCCGGGGAACTGCAAATCACGCTGGCCCTCGAGCCGATGCACCCAGCCTGCGCCGGCGAGTGGACGTTTCTGACTGATTTGCGCGATACGCTGACCGTGCTGGACGCCGTCGCGAGTACGCGGGTGCAACTGGCGTTCGACGCCTACCATTTCGGCGCCGACCCGGCGGCGCTCGCCATGCTGCCTGAGTTCGCGGGCCGAATCGCGGTGGTGCATCTGGCCGACGGCCGCCCCCCCACCGATCAGGAACAGAACCGGACCCGCCTGGGCCAAGGCGCCGTCCACTTGCCCGAGGTCATCTCCGCGATCAAGGCGACCGGCTACGACGGCGATTACGATATTGAACTCATCGGGCAGGAAATCGAAGCGACCGACTACCGCCAACTCCTGGCCCATTGCCTCGAGGCCTGCAAGAAACTTCTGCCGGCTGGCTAGCTGACCATCGTCTGAGCCTTGTATCTTGGCTCTCGGCACAGTCTGGTGGTGCGGATTCAGTTGGAATTTTCGCTGACTGTCAGATTTTCCGGCGGGTAGGTAAACTCGTGGGTTTGAGTGAACGAGCCCTGCGGAAGCGAGTGTATGCCCACACTGGATTGGATCGGTAAGGCGGCGGTAGTGAACCATCATCGGAAGGTTCCCTATCACCTGCTGCGCTGCGACCGCGAGCTATCGGCCGGCGATGCCGACGCCGGCAACCTGCTGGTGCAAGGGGATAATCTGCTGGCGCTCAAGGCGCTGCTGCCGTACTACGCCGGCAAGGTGAAGTGCATCTACATCGACCCGCCCTACAACACGGGGAACGAAAACTGGGTTTACAACGACAACGTGAACAGCTCAGAGATTCGCCAGTGGCTTCGCCAGACCGTCGGCAAGGAAGGGGAAGACCTTTCTCGGCATGACAAGTGGCTATGCATGATGTACCCGCGCCTGGCTCTTCTGCGCGACTTCCTGACCAAAGACGGGGCAATCTTGCATCAGCATCGACGATACGGAAATGCACCGTCTTCGGATGCTGTTGGATGAGCTTTTCGGGGCTGTAAATTGGATTTGCACGCTGATTTGGAAAAAGCGCCAAACGCCCGATAGTCGCAATCTCAATGGCGTATCCGCCGACCACGAATATTTATTGTGCTACGGCCGCACGAATGCCATTCGGTTTCGCGGGCAGCAAAAGGATCTGACGAAATATACCAATCCCCACAACGACCCCAACGGGCCGTGGATGAGCGACAATCTCACTGGCCTTGCGAATGCCCTCGAGCGGCCTAATCTCCACTATGAAATCGTGAATCCGAAAAATGGGCAACGCTACCCGCCGCATCCGTCTCGAGGCTGGATTTACGGGCGCGATCGAATGGGCGAGCTAATCACGCAAGGGCGCAATTACTTTGGCCGAAATCGGCAACTGGAAGGCCGCGGCTGAAGCGTTACGCCACCGACATGCGAAGTGAGTTCACTGGCTTTTCGACGATGCTTACTGCTCACGCAAATGTTGTCGGAACAAAGGAGTTGGCAGAGGTGTTCGGGACCGAAGGTGTTCCCGTTCCCAAAGCCCCGCGATCTGATTCGCACAGTCATTCAACAAATGACAGCCGGCGATGACATCGTAATGGATTCCTTCGCCGGCAGCGGAACAACCGGCCACGCGGTGTTGGCGCAAAACAACGCCGACGGCGGGAACCGGCGATTTATTACTGTGGAAATGGACGAAACGATATGCCGTGAGGTTACGACCCAGCGGATTCGCAAGGCAATTGAAGGCTACGGCGAAACGCCCGGCCTGGGCAGCGGGTTCCGATTCTGCAAGTTGGGCGCGGGACTATTCGACGAGGCGGGGAACATCGCCGGCGAAGTGAAGTTTCCCGACTTGGCGGCGCATGTTTTCTTCACCGAAACAGGCGTGCCGATCCCCAAGCGAGCGAAGGCCGATTGCCCCTTGTTGGGCGTTCACGACGGCAAGGCGGTCTATCTGCTGTTCAACGGCGTGCTGGGAGACAATCGGCCCGCTGGGGGCAACGTGCTGACACACTCCGTTGCCCAAGATTGCTCGCGCATCCGGCCGCGGGTTCATCGTCGAAAGGTGGTCCGCGCGTGGTGTTCGGCGAAGCCTGCCGGCTGGGGCCGAAGTCCCTGGAGCAATACGGCATCACGTTTCGGCAAATTCCCTTTGAATTGAAGATCGATTGATGGACCTGAAAGATGCCGTGTTCTCGGCGAAGTGCGCTCGACCAAATGCGGGAGCGCCAGATTACATTGGAGCAGGCGCAAAGTATGCTGGCGCTGCCGGAAGCGGTATTGCCGAGTGCGCGGCGGACGCGTGGTGGCGCAAGGAATGCTCGGCGAACATTTATTGCGGGCGTTCGTGGACGTGGACCGGAAGCCGCCGGAAGTGGTGACGGTTTACCGCACCAGTCAAGTCGACAAATATAGGAGCCATCCATGAAAGTGGTTTACGACCCGAAGACCGACACGCTGACGGTTCGTTTCAAACCTGGGCCGGTGGCCGAGAGTGACGAATCGAAGCCCGGCATCATCTTGGACTACGATGAACAAGGGAACTTGTTGGGACTGGAAATTCTAGATGCTTCGCAACGGGTGGATCAAACGCAAGCGGTGCAATTCGAGGTAGGCGCGGCATGAGTGGGTTGCCCCTGAAGGAATATCAGCAGGAATCGCTCGACGCCCTTGAGCGATTTTGCGATGCGGTGCGGTCCGCGGTCGCCAATCGGGCGATGCGGCCGGTGCATGACGCCTACTCCCGGGAAACTGGGCGGGACTTTATCGATTTGCCCCAACTGCCCGGCGTGCCGTATGTCTGCCTACGCGTGCCGACGGGGGGCGGCAAGACATTGATTGCCGCGCATGCCGTGGGAACGATTGCCAAGCACCTTGCGCATCAAGACCGGCCGCTCTGCCTGTGGGTAACGCCTTCAACGACCATCCGCGACCAAACCATGCGCGGCCTGCGGGACCGCGAACATCCTTACCACGCGGCGCTACGCGATGGGCTGGGGGGCGCACCGGTTGAGGTGCTGACGATTGACGAAGCGCTGTCGGCGAGTAAAGCAATGCTTTCGTCCGCAGCGGTTGTCGCCGTGACCACGATTCAGAGCTACCGAATTCGCGATGATCGGGGAGAGTTGGAGGAAGCGACCAGAAAAGTCTACGAAGACAATGGCTATCTGATGGATCACTTCACGAACGTGGATGCGCGGTCGTTGGAGACGGTACGCGAACCAGGGACCGGGGCGCTTGTGTTTTCCCTGGCCAACGTGTTTAGGCTTCGTGGACCGATCGTAATCATGGACGAAGCCCACAACGCCCGCACGCGGGTTTCGTTCGATTCGCTCGCGCGGTTCGGCCCGCTCGCAGTGCTGGAACTAACGGCGACGCCCCAGCAAGAGCACGACCGCGAACGTGGGAAGTATGGCAGCAACGTATTGCACGCCGTTTCGGCGTTGCAATTGAAGCGCGAAGGAATGATCAAGCTGCCCGTCGATCTGGAATCGCGGGAAAACTGGGTCGATGTTCTGGCGACGACCGTCGAGCGGCGGACGATGTTGGCGAATATGGCAGCGGCCTGGGGACAGGAGAACGGACGCTTCATTCGGCCGATCGCCCTGGTACAAGCCCAGCCTAAGAGCAAGACGAAGGAAACACAAACAGCGGAGCGGGTGAAAGAGGCCCTAATTATGCAATTGGGCGTGCCCGCCGAGCGCATCCGCATTTGTACGGGAACCACCGACGAATTAGGGGACGAAGACCTCGCCGGCCGGAATGCGTGGTGGAGTACATTGTCACCGTTGAAAAGCTGCGCGAAGGCTGGGATTGCCCGTTCGCCTATGTGCTGGGTTCGGTGGGAAACGTGGCGACGGAAACGGCCGTGGAACAATTGCTGGGGCGCGTGCTGCGCATGCCCGACGCCGCGCCGACGGGAATACCTGAGTTGGACCGGGCCTACGCCATCGTGCAAAGCGAAGACGTGGCCCAGACGGCACAGAACCTCGCCGACAGCATGGTCGAGCGATGCGGCTTCGATCGGATGTCGATGGGGGACGTGCTGCGCGTGCATCGCCGGCCCGAAGGGCAAGCGTTCTTGCCCCTTTCGACGATTCCAGTTTCCGTCGCGCCGAAACTTGGCGCAACTGCCGGCGGCTGTGCAGGCCAAAGTGCGGTATGAGCCAGCTTCGGGCACGATCAAGATTCATCAGTCGCTAACACGGGACGATGCCAAGAGCCTCCGTGACGCTCTGACTTCGCTGGCGGATCGGACGGCCGTGGAAACCTATTGGCAGGAAGAACGAGAAGTTGGAACCGCGCCAAAGCTCTTGGACCAATATGCCGCGCCCTTTCGATTCCCACAGCTAGCCATTCGCGATGGGCAACGCTGGCTACGGTTTGAACCGATTGAGCTAGACGAATTCACTTGGGACTTAGACGCCTGCGACCCGAAGTTCAGCGACGCCGAGTTTTCGGCCGAATTGCACGTTGGAGACCACGTAGTTTTGGACGTGACGGGGCAAGGCGCGGTGCGGGTCGGGGGCGTCGAGCAGGTGATTGCCCGACAAGCGTCGTTCTTGCTGCAAGACGACCATTGGGAGAAAGTAGAGGTCGTTCGTTGGCTGGACCGAGAACTACATCAAGGCGGGAAAAATGCCGGCTTGGGGGCGGCTGAATCGCAAGCGTGGTTGAATCGCGTGCTCGATTATCTACTTGTCAATCGCGGAATTCAGATTCCGATTCTCGTTCGCAAACGGCATAAACTGGCGGATTTGACGTTAGATCGCATCACTGACCACGGCAGGAGGCAGGTTCGCAAGGCGGCGGAATTATTGTTTGGCGGGGAAACGGAACGCCGTCTGGAAACCACGTTCGATATACCGTTCGAGGTAGCCGAACCGGGTTACTGCGCCCTATCCCCCACTATACGAAGGGCTTTTTAATTTTAGGAAACACGCCTTCGACAAGATCGGTGGTATGAATGGCGAGGAAAGCGAATGCGCGAAGCAAATCGACGATCATCCGAACGTGAATCGTTGGATTTTCAATTTACAGCAGTCAAGTGCCGGCGGGTTCGGCTTGCCGCTGGCGCCGGGGCAGTTCTTCCCTGATTTTCTGGTTGAGTTGAACGACGGCAGGAGGGCAATCGTGGAATACAAGGGCGATAGAGCAACTCTCCCGACCGAATTGCACAAAGAGTACGTCGGCAAACTCTGGGCCGCGCGGTCCGCCGGCAAATGCGTTTTCGTGCGGGTGGTGGATCGTGATTGGGCGACGCTAAAAGCGGCGCTCGACCGTCGTCCTTATGATTGCTAATGCAGTCGGGGCCGTAGCGAGGCGCAGGGCAATGGGCGATCATCAGTCGGCGAGCCAAGTGCGGGCAGAAAGGGTTGCGGCGATGAAATCGCCGCTAGGCGAACTGCACTACGCCCTGTCAAACGAAGCAATTTGGCTGCATTACAAGTGGAAGACTTTCATCGATCTGTTTGCCACAAGCGATGAAAGAATCGAGTTGCTCAATGCGACCGCACCTGTGCTATTTCACGACCTACAGGGGATCCTTTGGGAGGATGCGCTGCTGCATATAAATCGTCTAACGCAGCCACCAAAATCCATGGGGCACGAGAACCTGACGATTGCGCAACTTCCTTTGAGCATCCCTGATGAAAATGGCGCACTTAAGGCCCAAGTCACGGCATTGGTGGAAAATGCGAAGGCGAAAGCAGAGTTCGCGCGGGCGTGGCGCAACCGTCGGATCGCCCACCGAGAGCTACCTCCACTCGACGGCACCGGTCCGACGCCGCTTCCGTTGGCCAACCGTGCAATGGTACGCGATGCCTTAGCTGCGATTTGCGAGGTGTTAAACGCCGTCGAATTGCACTGTCAAAACTCCACAACTCACTATGCGGGAATCGGATCGCTACGCGGGGCCGGAGCGCTCGCATTTTATCTGGAGAAAGGTTTAGAGGTCGTTCGACGCGAAAAGAAGTCCTGTAAGTAAGGGACGCCTCGCTCGCCGATCCTCTACGCCCCGTATTCAACCCGAAATTCCCGATAGTGCCACACACCACTGACACGTTTTCTGTTTATTTCGCCGCCGGGATCAGTTCGAAGCAAGCCAATTGATCGTGGCCGCGGAGGTAGAGCAAGCCGTGCGAGAGGATCGGCGCGGCCCAGGCGGGGTAAGTTAGCAAATTCGGCGCCGATTCGCCGGCGGCGGGCTCGGCGTCTTTTTCTTTGTTCTTCGGCACGAAGCTGGCCACCGCGTCGTATTTCTCGGGCGTGGCCCGCAGCAAGTGGACGTGGCCGTTTTCCGTCAGGCAAACAAGGTGCCCGTCGACATACATCAGCGACGCGCGGCCCAGGCCCGGTTCGCTCCATTTCACTTTGCCGGTGGCCAGGTCGATGCATCGCAATTCGGCGTCGTCGCTGTTTTCGCCCGAGGAGCCGTAGAGAAAACCGTCCAAGGCGATCGGCGTGTTCCAGTGCAGCCGCATCGCCTTCGGATCGCGGATCCCCGCCGGATCTTTCCACACGATGTCGTATCCGCCCGGCTTGGCCCGCAGCAGCGCGGCGCCGATTTCGTACGATTCGGAAATGAACACCGTGTCGCCGACGACGACCGGCGTGGCGGCGTTCACGCTGTAGAGCCGCTTGGCGCGCCAGGGGAATTCGAAATCCACTTTGCCGCTGCTGGGATCGAACCCGACCAGGCCGCCGCGGGCGAAGACAAACCCCCAGCGCCGGCCGCCGATGGTCGCCATGGTCGGGCTGGCGTAGGAGGCCAATTCATCGGTGACTTGATACTTCACTGCGCCGGTGAATTTGTCGAGTGCGACGATCCCGCTCCCGCCCCCTTTGATCTCGTTGAGCTGATCGGGCGAGCTTGGACGCGAGCCCGCCGGACTGCCACCAACGCCCAGGATCAACAAATCCCCTTCGACCACCGGCGTGCTGCCGACGCCGAAGAAATTCTGCACGACGTGAAATTTCTCGCTCGTGTCCAACTTCCATAGCGCCTTGCCGTCCGTCACATTCAGGCAGTGCAACATCCCCTCGGGCCCGAGAATGTAAACGCGTTCGTCGTCAACCACCGGCGAAGCCCGCGGACCGTTGTCGGCCCCGATGATGTCCTGATATTCGGTCGGGTAGGTGAACTCCCAAACGGGCTTGCCTGTCTCGCTCTCGAGGCACCGGAGCCGCGCCTGCCGGCCGAGGCGATCGAACATAAACAGCCGGCCGCGGCTCACGACCGGCATGCTGTAGCCCGAGCCGACTTTCGTGTGCCAAACCAGCCGCGGCCCCGCTTCCGGCCACTTGGAAAGGATCCCATGCTCCGGCGATTTGCTATCGCCGGTAGGGCCGAGGAACCGCGGCCAATCGACCCCCTGCTTGCGCGTGCCGAGGTCCGGCACATCGGCGGCCTGCGAACGCGTTGTGCAGGCCAACGCAAGAAAACTAGCGGCGATTACGGGCGAAGCGAATATCGAAGCTCGCATGGCAGAGCTCACAGGTTTGAGGAGGAGGCTTAAGGCTGAAGGCTTAGGGTCAAGGGCTGAATGGCTCTAGTGCATTGTCACAGCTTGAATTTTGGGTGCCACTGGCTTTGCCAGTGTTCTTCGTTGCCGACCGATAAAGGCACGAATTCCAAAGAGCACTGGCAGAGCCAGTGGCACACAATCCTTCGCAGCTCCAGCCTGTAGCCTTAAGCCTCAAGCCCTTTCGCCGTACTATACTACAACACCAAGGAAACGCCAAAGATGCTCCGCGCCGGCCCCGACATCACGATTCCAGCCGATGAATTGCAGTTTACCTTCGTGCGCAGTGCCGGCCCGGGCGGGCAAAACGTCAACAAGGTCGCCAGCAAGGCGGTGCTTCGTTGGGACGTGGCGGCGAGCCCCAGCCTGACGAACGCCGTGCGTGCGCGATTCCTCGTTCGTTATGCCAGCCGCCTGACGACCGCCGGCGAGTTGATCATCTCCAGCCAAGAGTATCGCGACCAGAGCCGCAATCGGGCCGATTGCCTGGAAAAGCTCCGGCAGATGCTGTTGGCCGTTGCCACCGCGCCGAAGCGAAGAAAGAAGACTCGCCCCAGCCGCGGCAGCGTGGAGCGCCGCCTCGAATCGAAACAGCGGCGATCACAGCGAAAGAATTCGCGCCGCGCCCCGCCCGAATGATCACTGACCGCGCGGTTCGTCCCGGATCCCGCCTGTTAGAATTGCTAACTTAACCAGCCGGGGTCAGTCCCCATTTTGCGATGCCCCGTGAGCAAAATGGGGACTGACCCTCCGGCGCCGCGAGTTGAGTTAGGATTTCTTAGAATGGGGCCGACACTTCGTATTCAACGAGCGTCTGGCCGGATGCCACGCCATGCGGAAGCCGGACGCGTTTCGAACTTTCGCTGCCATCCACGATCACCAACAAGTCACCTTCAACACCTGCCGGAAGCTGGCATGACTCGGCCAAATAGATTTCACTCTCATTCGTCTTGGCCAAGCGGATGCGGTGCTGGTCGACGACAAAGAAGCCTTCGACGCTCGCCGAATAACCACCGCCTTCGTGATGAATACCCATAAAAAATCTGCCGAGTTGGAGCATGTCGCCAATACACAATTTATCGTTGTCCGAGCCCGGCGGGTCGCAGATCTCGTGCGCCGCGATCCCGCTGGGGTCGGACAACCATTCTTCGCGCGAAGGTAACCGGGGGTGTCGGCCCTGCGGGCCTCGACCCCCGGCTAATAGCTGCGACCCTTCCAGGGTCGAATCCGCTCATCGCGCACTGCGAGCAACCGGCCGCGAATCCCATCCGCTTCCGCCGCGCCGCCAGGAACTCGCAACCTGTTGCCCGCTCAATCCGAGTCGAACGGGATCTCTTCGCCGTAGATTTCGCTCAAGGCGTTGCGCGGCGGCGCTGCTCGGCTTCTTTCTTGTTCCGGCCCCAGGCGGGCTGGTAGCGGTGCTGGCCGATCTGGGCCGAGATCTTGAAGCACTTGCTGTGGTCCGGCCCTTTTTCATCGAGCAACTGGTACGTCGGCGTCTGGCCATGCTCGCGCTGTGCGACTTGCTGCAAGAGCGACTTGTAGTTCCCCTCCAGATCGCCGTTCACCGCCAGCTCGATTTCCGGGCCGACGAACTTGTGCACGAACAAGCGGACCGGTTCGTCGCCACCGTCGAGATAGATGGCCGCCACCAACGACTCGAACACGTCGGCCAACAGCGACGGCGGCACGCGCGGATGCGTGATCATCCCCTTGCCGAGGATCAGAAACTCGTCGAGCCCCAGCGCCGCGCTGAATTTCGCGCACGTCGTCCGGCTGACGACCATCGATTTGATCTTCGTCAGATCCCCTTCGAGATACTCGGGGTACTGCTTGAACAGCCGCTCGCAAACGATCGAGCCGAGAATGGCATCGCCGAGAAATTCCAGCCGCTCGTTCGATGCCAGGCGGTGCTGCGCCCGGAAGCGTGCGTCAGAGCGGCCCGCAGCAGCAACTTGTCACGAAAGACATAGTCGATCCGCTGCTCGCAATCGTTGAAATCGACGACCGGTCCGTCGACCGGAGCAGGCGGGGGGCGGCGGACCATCGCGCACTTTTTCCAACACCGAGGCCAAGCAAATACGAGAACACAAACTTTTATCTAACCCTAGCTGCCGACGAAACTTTTGTCAACGCAACGGATACCGCTCGGCCCGCGAATTCCCGGCCCAAGCGACTCGCTGTGGAAAAAATCGGAAAACATCCAGCAAGATGCGCACGGGTGCGGAAACTACTCTTGTGGCGGCCCATCCGGTTTTGCCACGAGAGCGGCGACGAACGGGCTGCATGCCATTGAAATCCATGTCGATTGGGGCGCCACGGCGGTCGCCAGCAGAAAGCTCGACAAGAAACTTGTTTCCTTGGAGGTATGAAGCCATGAGTCGATTCAGATCAAGAAGTCCTTGGATGGCAATCGTCGCGCTGGTGCTGGCGTGCAGTCTGGGGGCTGGTGTCACCAGTTATGTTGTCGGTCAGGAACACGCGACGCCGGTCAGCACGTCCGTGCATCATCCGGTTCCCGACGCGCGCGCGATCAATAGCGCCAAAGAACTCTCGCATGCCTTCCGCTTCGCGGCCGAGACTGCCGCCCCCAGCGTCGTGAAAATCATGTCCCACACGAACGCGAAGAAGGTATCGGGCATGTCGGGGATGTCCGAGGGTTCGCAAACGGCCAATCCGTTCAAGGGAACCCCGTTCGAGGATATGTTCCCCAACGGCGAAATGTTTCGTGGCCCGCAAATGGGCCGCACTCCCGAGCGCGATGGAGTCGGCTCGGGCGTGATCATCGACAAGTCGGGCATCGTCCTGACGAACAATCACGTCGTGCAGGGCGCCGACGAGTTGACCGTGCAGTTGAGCGACGGTCGCGAGTTCAAGGCGAGCGACGTGAAGACCGACCCGTTCAGCGATCTGGCCGTGCTGCATATCAAGGGCGCAAGCGATCTGCCGGTTGCCAAGCTCGGCAACTCCGACGATCTCGAAATCGGCGATTGGGTCCTGGCCATCGGCTGCCCGTTCGAGTTGGAACACACCGTCACCGCGGGCATCATCAGCAGCAAGGGGCGGGAGTTGAACGACATCAGCCAGGCAAAATACTTGCAGACCGATGCCGCGATCAACCCGGGCAATTCGGGTGGACCGCTCGTGAATATCGACGGCGAAGTGGTCGGCATCAACACGGCCATCGCCAGCAACAGCGGCGGCTACCAGGGCATCGGATTCTCGATCCCGATCAACACCGCCAAGCAGGTCACGGACCAATTGATTCATAACGGTCGCGTGCAACGCGGATACCTGGGCGTGCAGTTGGAAGAGATCGGGCCGGATCTGGCGTCGAAGCTCGGCGTCAAGCCGAACACAGGCGTGCTCGTGGCCGACGTGATGCCGAACACGCCCGCGGCCGCCGCCGGCGTGAAGGAGGGAGACATCATCCGCTCTTTCAACGGCAAGACCGTTCACGGCGCGAGCGATCTTCGCGACTTGGTTGAAGCCGCGACCGTCGGTTCCAAGCAGTCGCTGGAAGTGAGTCGTAACGGAAAGGCGATGACGTTGTCCGTGTCGCTGGCCTCACTGCCCGAAAACCTCGCCAGCATGGGGCGCATGCATCGACAGCATTCGCAACGTAACGACGAGGAGCAAGGCACGTTCCATTCCGACGACCTCGGAATGACCGTGGCGAACATGACCTCGGACCAGACGGCGACGTTCAAGGGCTATGAGGGTGTGGTCATCCAGAAACTCGACGACGACAGCCCCGCGGCCCGCAAGGGATTGCAAGCTGGCATGTTGATCCGCAAGGTTGGTCAAACCCCGGTTAAGAATGTGAACGACTTCGAAGCGGCACTGAAGCACGAGTCGGTGAAGTCCGGCGTCATGTTGGAAGTCCGCAGCGGCGAAGGAAACCACTTCGTCGTGATCCAAAAGTCGTAAGCGACGGAAGGCCGGACAGAGAGTTGGCGTAACAACGTCGCGGGAGCATTAGGCGGATTTTTCCCACGACGGCCCACCGGGCGATGCTCTGGCAATTCTGCTGGAGCGTCGCCTGTTTTTTTGCGCGTCGCATCGAAGAAACACTAGCCCGAAACGTGAGTGAGGACGCTGGACGATGCTCTCGCCAAGGATTCTCGCTCACGCTCTTTGAAGTTGCGCTTTTTTCCTAATTTCCCCGCGGGTTTGTTGATTCCAGCTCCGTTTTTCGCCGCAATTTACAATAGCCCGAAGCGTTAGACGCGGGGCAATGATCTTGCAACGCGTCCTCGCTAACGCTTCGGGCTAGTGTTCTCCGCCTTGCGGCGGAAAAAGCGCAACTTCAAAACTCACGCTTCGGGCTTTTGTCATTCGCCGCGTCATTATTGAGCCACTCCCCTGTCGAGGGGGCGGCCGAACCACCCCCCTCATTGCTTGACTCGCTGCGCAACTGCTCTACCATTGCGTCAGGCGAGAAGTTTTCATCGGCTTGCTCCAAAGTTGTCGGTTCCGAGCACTTGCCCATCCGTCCAACGAGCTTTGTTTCATGGGCTCTTTACCCCGCTTCGCCGTTGGCGCAGTACAAGCTGGGGCAGATCATCGGCCGGCATTGTGGGGCTTGCTCGACGCGTTGGATCGGCAAGAAATCCGCATCCAAACCTTCATGCACCGCTCCTGCCTGGCATGCATGGATGGAACGAGCACGATCACCGGCGTCGCCCCCCGCCATCTCGATAGCTGGCTCATGTCGCCCGACGTCTGTCGGCAGGCGTTCGTCCGCGGATCGCGGCATTGCGATCTCGCGGTTGTCGAAGGCAACTTGTCGGGCGCGGAATCGCTTCTGCCAGGCGGCCATATCGAGCCGCTTTGCGACTGGCTCGGCCTGCCGCGGATCGGCATTTTGAATGTGCGCGGGCTTTCCGGCTGCCGGTTGCCCGGGAAAGATCTGCCCTTGGATGCCGTGTTGTTGGACGGCGTCGCGAACGCATCCGATTTTTATCGCTGGCAAACCGCGGTCGAGACGTTATGCGGCTTGCCGGTATTAGGCGCCTTGGAAGAAACACCGATCGCCCGCGAGATCATCAGCCGGCTGCAACCGGGCCAAAAGCCGGCCCGGGAATTGTGCCGGGCCCTGGGCGACCAAATGGCCCGCTACCTGCAGACGGGGGCGCTGTTGCGTCTGGCCGAGGAGCGTGAATTCCCCGCGGCACCGCGGTTGGAGGATGTTCTTCCCGTCACTCCCCTGTCTTTCCAAAGCCCAAAAAAACGCGCGGAGTTGGTGGCTCCCGGACGGGTTTCGAACCGCCATCGGGGATTGACGGTCGCCATCGCCTACGACGAAGTTTTCAACGGCTATTTTCCTGATACGCTCGAAGTGCTCGAACAACGGGGCGTGAAGGTTCGCGATTTTTCGACTTTGCACGACGAAAGTCTGCCGCCTGATTGCGACATTGTTTATATCGGCTGCGGTTATCCCGCGCGGCATGCGGCGGAGCTGTCCGAAAACCAGTGCCTGTTCGCCGCCTTGCGCGAACACGTGTGCGCCGGGCGGCGGGTTTATGCCGAGGGGGGCGGCATGGCTTATCTTTGCCAACATCTCGCCCTGCCCGACGGCCGGCATGTTCCGATGGCAGGCGTGTTGCCGGCGGTGGCCCATTTGAGCCCCCATCTGCGCGCCCGAGCCGATCGAATTGACCCTGCCCGGCACGAATTGGCTCGGTCGAGCGGGGCAACGCTTGCGCGGCTATTTGAATGGGAATTGGCGCCTTGAGCCACGCGGGCCGCTTGGAAGCTATCTTGGTCAATCCGCCAACGGCTGCGAAATGATCGAGCGGCACCAGGCCATCGGCAGCCGTGTCCATCTCAATCTCGCGGCGCAGCCCATGCTGCTGGAAAGCTTCCTGCAGCCCTGCCCCGCCGCCCTCGACTGGGCCGCCGCCCGCTAACTGTCGCGCGTCACCGGCCAATTCGTTACCTGGTTTTTTGACCAATGCTTCGCGCGGCGCAATGTCTTTGTAGACGATCAGACCTTTGCCGGGGTGTCGCCCAGATACATTTGCAGGATCTGGCTCTGCACGCGGATGGCGCGGATCAGAATCCAAACCTGGTCGACCGTGAAGGCTTCCGGATCGCTGCGGGCCAGCGCTTCGAGGTCTTCGGTCATCCCGGCGTGCTGGTCGGAGGCGGCCTGCAGGCGTAGGCCCACTTGGTTCCAGACTTCGAGCAATCGTTGCTCGTCGCCAAGCGTCTGCGTGTCGTCGACCGAATTGATCAGCAGCAGGCACAGTCGGGCCACGTCGCGGGGATGCGCGGCCGGCTCGATCAGTTCAACCGCGGCTGCCAATTGCTGACAATTCATGAGTCACGGCGTATACGTTTGCGAAAGCAGCCGGAACGGCCTGGGAGGAATGGAACTCGACCATGAAAAACATAGCTTGCGATTTGCGGCAATCGGACAAGACGCAGGCTTAAGGCTCAAGGCTCAAGGCTTAAGGCTCAAGGCTTAAGGCTTAAGGCTTAGGGCTTAAGGACGAGCACGAACTGGCTTGCTTGCTACCCTAAGCCCTAAGCCCTAAGCCTTCGCCCTTCAGCCTCTGCCGCCGGCATCTGCTAGACAACGCCTGCTGAATCCGCGATAGTGTGAACCCACGAATTTCATCAAGCCGACGGTCCGTCGAACCGGTTTTTCTGCCCCTATGGCCTACCTGGGCGTCAACATCGATCACGTGGCCACGCTGCGCCAAGCGCGCCGCACGAACGAGCCCGATCCGGTTTGGGCCGCCGCGCTCGCCGAACTGGGCGGCGCCGATGGAATCACGATTCATCTGCGCGAAGATCGCCGCCATATCCAAGACCGCGACCTCGAAATCCTGCGGCAGACGGTCGCCGTCAAACTGAATTTGGAACTGGCCTGCAACCAGGAAATCCTGGCGATTGCCTGCCAGGTCAAACCCGATCAGGCGACTTTGGTTCCCGAGCGCCGGTCGGAAGTCACCACCGAAGGGGGCCTCGACGCGGTCGGCAATGAAGAAGCCGTGGCCGAGGCCATCGCCCGGCTGCGCGACGCGGGAATCGTCGTCAGCTTGTTCCTCGATCCCGAGCCGAGCCAAATCGAACTGGCGGCCCGCGTCGGCGCCGACGCGGTCGAACTCCACACCGGCGCCTATGCCTTGGCCGCGCACGGCGGACCGCAAACGGTCGAATTGCTCTCGCTCTCCCGGGCCGCGGAATCGGTCCGCCAGGCGGGACTCGTGCTCCACGCCGGGCACGGGCTGACGTACCGCAATGTCCGGCCGGTCGCCCAACTCGAAGGCATGTCCGAGTTGAACATCGGCCATAGCATCGTGTCGCGGGCCATCATGGTCGGTTTCACCCAGGCAGTGCGCGAGATGAAGCAGTTGATTGTTTGAGCGAGTCGAGCGGATGCGCCAGTTGATCCGCCCGGCCCGTGTCACCTATGATTGAAGCGGCTTAGGGCTGAAGGCTTAGGGCTAAAAGTTTGAGGAACAACCAGGACAGGGCGTTAATCACCCCACAGCACGAACATTCCCAGCGCATCAGTCTTCGTCCTAAGCCCTAAGCCCTAAGCCTTGAGCCTTAAGCCTCTTTTCCCCGCATCGAACCGCATACAGCATAGCCCACCATGTCCACCAAAGGCGAAGCATTTGCCGGCTTGTCGGTTGCCATCACGACCCCGTTCAAGGATGGGCAGCTCGATCTCGCGGCACTGCGAGCTCAGGTCGAGTTTCAAATCGAAGCAGGCACGAACTGCCTCTGTCCGGTCGGAACGACCGGCGAGTCGCCGACGTTGTCACACGAGGAACACGAGCGCGTGATTGCGGCCGTTGTGGAAATGGCGGCCGGCCGGATCAAAGTCATGCCCGGCACCGGCTCGAACAGCACGCGCGAAGCGTTGCGCCTGACGAGTTGGGCCGCCAAAGAAGGCGCCGACGCCGCGCTGGTCGTCGCCCCGTATTACAACAAGCCGACGCAGGAGGGAATCTACCAGCACTACAAGGCCCTGGCCGAGGCCGTCGAAATCCCGATCTGCATTTACAACATTCCCGGTCGCACGGGGCGCAATATCGAACCGGAAACGATCGCGCGGCTGGCCGAGTTGCCGAGCATCGCTTTGGTGAAGGAAGCCACCGGCTCACTGGACCAGGCTTCACAAACCTTGGCGCTCACGAATCTGACGCTGCTCAGCGGCGACGACAGCCTGACGTTGCCGCTGATGGCGATCGGCGGCCGCGGCGTGGTCTCCGTCGTGGGCAACATCGTCCCGCGCGACATGCTGGCCTTGGTCAAAGCATTCGACGCCGGCAACATCGCCGAAGCGAACGCGCTGGCATCGCAAACTTTTCCCCCTCTGCCGCGACATGCTCGGCCTCTCAACAAATCCGATTCCCGTGAAAGCGGCAATGAAGCTCCTCGGCCGCGACAACGGCGAACTCCGTCTCCCGATGACGCCGCTCGACGCCGCCAGCGAAGGCAAATTGCGCAAGACCCTCTCGACCTACGGCTTGCTCTAGCCGGCAACGTTAGCCGCGACGCGATAGCGGAGCGCGTCGCCCCGCACAACGCGCTCCGCTATCGCGTCGCGACTAACCCCACCGAGCGCTCCGCTTCGTCATGCGTTCATTCGTCATTTCCCCGTGGCCCAATTCCGATTTGGACATCACCTGTACATTTGTGTACAATCCCCCCTCAGACGATGCGGCACGGGGCGCTTGAGTCGGATGCCCTTGCTCGGTGCAAGAAAACGTGCTGCCGGTGGGATGAAAACTCCCTGCAATAAGGCTCTTGGTCTGCCGGTAGCGCCAGTTCGACTTGCTGCCAGGTCCGTTGAAAAGGGGACATTCTACTTTTTAGCAGCGATCGGCCAAGAACCGCCGAGCGGACAATAAAAAGTAGAATGTCCCCTTTTCATGGGCCTGAGCCAGCCCAACCGTTGCGACCTAAATCGATTGTCGGTCGCGGCACAGATCGCAGGCAGCGTTTAGCCACATCGTGAAGCTCGTTGGCATGGCGGATTCATGTCGGGACTCGTGGGGGCGTCACGAGGTCCGGCGACGGGAATCGAGCATGTGGTGAAATAAACACGAGCAGCGTCCCAGGCGCGGTGTATGACTTGAACAGCGCATTGGTGTCCAATACCAAAACCCTGCTGGTCACCGGGTGGACATGAGCGCGGAGCCGGCCGACCCGGCCAGCCGAACCTTGATTGCAAGATGCATCCCGTTCGGCGGCCAACCAACCACTACCCGTAAATCCAAGAACCGCCGGCTCCTCAGAGCGCATCAAACCGAAGGAAGCCTTCTTCGGCGTGGGCGATCCCTCGCGCCCGAGCAAGTTTCCAGCGCTGTTAGCGCGTGGGCCACAGGCCGCGCGCTGACTTCGCGCGAGAGCCGCGCACGAAGTAAGCGAATTGGAGGCCTGCCTCTGGCAACGCCCATCACTCTCTGGGTACGCTACCTTATAGGGCACGGGATTAGGGTGGTGGGCGCTCGAAGCAAGTGGAAGGCTCTACCTCGCTTACTTCGTGCGCGGCTCTTTCACGAGAAGCCGAGGCGTAAAAGGGGTCAGAACGGGTCAGAACTATTTATCGCGGGCGGGACAATGCCCCTTCTTGGCTGTCACCAGCGCAGTCCGAATTCTTTGCCGCCGGAGCCTTTGCCCAGGCCGCCTTTGAGCGGTGTCTTGCGCTTGGGCGTCGGGGGTGGCGGCGATTCAGGCTCTTCCGGCTCGGGCGCGGCTTTCTTGGCCGGCTCGGGGCGGGCTAGCAGTGCCTTGAGCGACAGGCTGATCCGCTGCGCCTCGGGATCGACCGAGAGGACTTTCACTTGAACTTCCTGGCCCTCGGCCACGATGTCGCTGGCGCGATGGACCCGCTGATGGGCCAACTCGCTGATATGAATCAGGCCCTCGACGCCCGGTTCCAGCTTCACGAACGCCCCGAATTCCATGATCTTCGAGACGGTCCCCTGCACGTGACTGGTCACGGGATACTTGGTCGCGACGTTGGTCCAAGGATTTTCCAGCAGCTCGCGATGCGAGAGGCTGATCTTGCCGGTGTCCGGGTTGATCTTGTCGATCTTCACGCGGATCGTCTGGCCGAGGTGCAGCACGTCGCTGGGATGCTTGACGCGATCCCAACTAAGCTGACCGACGTGCAACAGACCATCGACGCCCCCCAGATCGACAAACGCGCCGAAGTCGCGGATGTTGCGCACGATGCCTTCGCGAATTTGTCCGGGAGCCAATTCGGCCAGCAGCTTCTTCTTCGCCTCGGCTTGCTCCTGCTCAAGCATGGCCCGGCGGCTGAGCACGAGTTTGCGACGCTCGGGATCGACCTCGGTCACAAGACACGTGAGCTTCTGGCCGACAAATTGTTGCGGGTCTTCCACGCGGTAGAGTGCCATCTGGCTGAGCGGGATGAAACCGCGGAGCCGGCTGACGTCGCATTCCAAGCCCCCCTTGTTGTGGCCCGTGACGTGGGCTTCGACCACCATGCCCTCGGCCACCTGCGACCAGTCTTCGACCGACACCGCTCCGCCCGGCAGCGTGAGCTCGTGCAAGCCTTCGTCGGCGTTGAACCGGGTGACGACGACGTCGATCATCGCGGCGGGCGCTGGCGACTCGGCGAACTGCTTCAGCGATACGACGCCTTGGTTGCGGCCGGGCAGTTCGACGAACACGTCCTCATTGTGCAGCCGGATGACTTTGCCGCGCGTTTTGGTCTCCGGTTCCAGCGGAGCGCCGCTGGCGGCGTCGGCGCTTTCGGCCGACATCAGGTCGTTGAGCGAAACGCCCTCCAAAGCTGCATCGAGTTCTTCGGCCAGGTCGGGTGTCAATTCGGCCCGGAGATTTGGCGGAGCGACCTTCTCGCCAGCACGTTCGACGATGTCGAATTTGTTCTTCCGCTGAGTCGGGGCGATGGGGGTCGGCTTGGGAAAGAGATCGGGGGCCGCGGGTTCGGCCGGTGTTGCGGCGGCTGCGGAACTCGATGCCGCGGCGGCCGGCTCGGTTGGCGATTCGGTGCCGGGCTGAGCGGCAACGGCTGCTGCGGTTGGTTCCGATGCGGCGGATTCTTGGCCCGGTTCGGGAGTTTGGAATATAGTCTTTACTCTGGGGGGCACGCGGGGAGCGGCCACACCCTGGCGCTGCGTGCCGATTTTGATTCGCGCTTTCGCGGTATCGGTCGCCGAGGAAGTGGCGGAAGATGTAGCGGCGGATTCCGGCGGCGGCGCCGATTCCTGAGAGTCGCTGGTCATAACACACTCAAAAAACTGGACGGTGGGATAACGATGAGATCAGTAGGCGGGAGAAAATAAAAACTGCGGATCCGAAAAAAGAATGGTCGCTGCGCCGCCTCGATTCGGATGCAATAACCGCCGATTCACGCCTAGTGGCTTGTCATTGCTTGATTTTGGGATTGTGTGCCACTGGCTCTGCCAGTGCTCTTTGGAATCTCGCCTTGATCCGGTCAGCAACGAAGAACACTGGCAAAGCCAGTGGCACCCTAAATTCAAGCTGTGACAAACCACTAGCCTCGATTGTAACTGACTCGCCGCTGTAAATTCATTTCAAATCTAAGTACGAACCCGCTGGAATGCAACGCCTGCGACAGCAATTCGAAAGCGCAAAGTAGAACTTCACGAGTCTTGCTTGATCGCATGAGCGCGCCGGCTCGCGGCGAAGCTCCGGGCTTGGGCCGCGATGTCCAAACCAGCTAATTCATTCCAGGCAGACAAAAGTTGCGCAAAGATTGGGCCGGGGCGGCCAGAACCAATTGGCCGGCCGTTGAATCGCGTGACCGGCAGGATGCCGTAGGGCGTGCTGGACAGCAGCATCTCGTCGGCGCTGGCAATGTCGGCCGGCAGCAAGGGACGCTCGCCAAACCGAATCCCCAGCCGAGCCGCGAGTTCGGCGACGGCCTCCAGACTCATCCCTCCCAGCACCGTGCCGCGCGGCGGCGTGACGAGCCCCTCGCCCTCTTGGTAAATCACGACGTTCGCCGTGGCGGTCTCTGTGACATGGCCGCTCGCGTCGAGCAACAAAGCCCGCGCGCCGCGCTCGATGGCAGCCGCGTGGCGGTCGGCGAGAAAATAATGCATCCGGCTGCGGCACTTCAACTCCGGCGGCCAACAGCGCGGCGGAACTTGTTCCACCGGCGTCAACACCAGGCTCACGCCGGACGTGTAAGCATCGGCCCAAAGATCGAAGGCAAGCGGAAACGTATGCAGGCCCACCGTCGGCTGGCCGTGACGGCCCGACGCAATCGCCGGATAGGGCCCAGGCGTGACGAACACAGCCAATCCCAGATCATCGCCCGGCTGAAGCAGCCGATGGTTGCGCTCGGCGATCTCGCGGGCGATCCGGCCGAATTCCGCCAGCGTGATCGGGGGCGCCAGTCCGCAAATATCCAGTGAGCGGCCTAACCGTTCCAAATGCCGCTCGATGCGAAACAAGTTGCCGCCGAACGTGCGCAACTGCTCGGTCACGGTCGCGCCGAGCGCGAAGCCGGCATCGTCGATCGGCAGCGTGGCCTGATCGGCCGGCGTGATTTGACCATTGAGATAGGCGACGGGCTGGTCCATGGCTGTAGTGTTTCCGCCCGGCGCAGGTTTGTCCACCCGGAAGAGGCTTGAGGCTACAGGCTTGAGGTACGAGGAGCCGGCCGCTGCGGCGGCTCCCTTTTTCTTCGTCTCTTCGTACCTCAAGCCTGTAGCCTGTAGCCTCACGCCTAAAAAAACTGCCGCCCCGGGAATGAGTTTCCCGGGACGGCAAGTTTACGCCAAGCAACGATCGAAAACCGATGGACCTGCTAATTGATCAACGTATTGTTGATCGATTCCGAGCCGGCCTTGGTGATCAAGCTCAAGTAGGTGCCTGGATCGCACAACACGGTGATTGCCTGCACGTGGTCGTCGGCAAAGACATGCATCACCGCGCCGTTGGAATGGTCGCTCGACGGACCCCATTGGATGTTGTTCGCCGGCGGTGTGCAGTACTTCGTCTTCAACAGATAGGCAGTGGCCAAGTTGGCGGGTGTCGGTCCAACGTTGATCGCCACGCCGGGCGCTGTCGTCACGCCGGTGCCGCTCCATGGGGCCACGGTATTGGGATCGGTTCCCGTGCCGGGTTGCCCCAGGTTGGGGTTATTGCCCACCACCCAGTTCAGCGTGCCGTCGTACCACGAGCAATAGCCTAACTCTTTGGTCTCCGAGACCAGAAAGGTCTTCGACGTTCCGTCGGTGATCGAGCTGATCGTCGAGCCGCTAGCGGCGGAAATTGCCATGGCCCCATTTTCCAGCGGGAAGCTCGTCGGCGCCCCGGAGCTCTGGGCCGCCTGGCAAATATGCGTCCCGACCATTGCCTTGTAATTCGTCGGCGCAACCTTGCCCGTGAACTTTTCGGCGCCGGTGCCGGGCGTGGCCGTGTCGATGGCCGCGTATTCGGTTGAAATCGTGTTGTCGACGGTGGTGTTGGAGTTGGTGCCCGCGTCGCCGCCCCACGACGGGCAGACCAACGAAGGCAACGTCACGCACGAAGCATGCTGATACGTTGCGTTGCCGTTGACGATCGCCGTGCTGAACGGGGAGATGGTGAAACCCGTCGATTCGGCCGAGATGTTCTTGTACAGATTCGTTTCTTCCAGATAGGGAAGAATCCGGACGATCCAACTGTAGCCGGTGCAGCCGGACGTGCCAGCCGCCGTGGTGCTACCCGGCTTCGACGCCCCAGCTAGCGTGCCTCCCAGCGTGGAATTCAGCGAGCTGACCAACGGAAATTTGTTGAACGCGCTTTCGTGGTTCAACAGCGCCAAGCCGATTTGCTTGATCCGGCCTTGGCATTGGTTCCGATACGCCGCTTCGCGCACGGCCTGAACGGCCGGCAGCAACAGCGCGATCAGAATGCCGATGATGGCGATCACCACCAGCAATTCGACGAGCGTAAAACCTCGTCTAGACAACCGAGTAGCCATACGACACCTCCAGGGAATAAAAAAAGAACGAGACAGATGCGGCTACGATGCCGCTTCACTCCATAAACGCCCGCGGGAAACCGCGGGAAGAAACTCCGCCAAAAAAACAGATAAGGCAAACGCCTGCGCAGATAAGACAAGCGCGGGCCTCAGTCTATCGCTTGCGGGTTGCGGCGTCAAATATTTTCCTAATGCAAATTCGAGGGTTGCCAACATGAGGGCGCAACAGCCAAAGGTGGGGGTATACTGAGGAGGCTTAAGGCTTAAGGCTACAGGCTTAAGGTACAGAAGAGACGAAGAAACGAGGCTGCCGCCGCGGGCCTCCTCCCCTCGCCCCTGGCCGGAGAGGGGTTGGGGTGAGGGGGATGCGAAAGGGACGCTCGCTCCGCAATTCATCACCCTCACCCCGGCCCTCTCCCGTCAAGGGAGAGGGAGCAAACGCGGGTCGCCTCAAGCCTCAAGCCTCAAGCCTCAAGCCTCAAGCCTCAAGCCTCAAGCCTCAAGCCTCAAGCCTCAAGCCTCAAGCCCTCAAGCCCTCAAGCCTCAAGCCTCAAGCCTCTAAGCAGCCCTAAGCCCTAAGCCCTAAGCCCTAAGCCCCATGACCCGTCCTGATCCCGTCGAGCAGCGCCGGTTTGCCGGCGACGTCGTGGGGCAGCTCCCCGCGCGAGGCTATCAAGCTCTGTGGGCCGGGGGCTGCGTACGCGACAAGCTGCTGGGCCGCACGCCCAAGGATTACGACGTCGTGACCGACGCTCGGCCGGAACAAATCCGCCAGGTGTTTGGCACGCGGCGCACACTGGCCATCGGGGCGGCGTTCGGCGTGATCACGGTCCTCGGCCCGAAAACCGCCGGGCAAGTCGAAGTGACCACATTCCGCCGCGACGCCGAATACCGCGACGGCCGGCATCCCGAGGGGATCGTCTTCAGCTCGCCGCGGGAAGACGCGGCCCGGCGCGATTTCACGATCAACGGCATGTTCTACGATCCGCTGGCCGAGCAACTGATCGACTTTGTCGGCGGCGCCGAGGACCTTGGCCGACGGATCGTCCGGGCCATTGGAAATCCGCGCGAGCGGTTCGCCGAGGACAAGCTGCGGATGCTCCGGGCCGTTCGCTTCAGCGCACTGTTCGATTTCGAATTGGAGGCGACGACGGAGGCCGCCATTCAAGAGATGGCGCCGGAGATCCACGTCGTTAGCGCCGAGCGGATCGCGGCGGAGATCGAGTCGATGTTGGCGAGCTCACATCGTGCGCGGGCAGTCGAGTTGTTGCACACAACCGGGCTGCTGGCGGCGATTTTGCCGGAGGTCGCGGCGCTGGCGGATGCCGCTCATTCGTTTCAGACGTTGGAAGAGATCCCAAGCCTGCGCCGCTGGGCAGAAATGCTGTTGGTTCTAGCGGCGCTGGTTGAACCGACGTTCGCGTTGGCGCTGGCCGTGTTGCTCTCGGGCGTCGACGATTCGCGAATTGCGGAAACCGTCGGGCGCCGCTGGCGATTGGCGCGGAAGGATTTTGAACGGACGGCATGGTTATTGAAACAACGCGATGCACTCCATCGCGCGCGATCGCTGCCCTGGTCGCAATTGCAACCAGTGCTCGTCGATCCCGGTTGCGCCGAGCTAATGGCCTACGGCGAGGCGCTTGTGGCAACAAAACTTTTGGATCCCGCGGAGCTCGCTTACTGCCGCGAGCGATTAGCGCTGCCGCCGGACAAACTGGATCCGCCGCCGCTCGTGACGGGCCAGGATCTGATCTCCTTGGGCATCCCTCGCGGCAATGTTTACTCGCGGCTGATACGCGAGGTGCGCAATGCGAATTGGACGCGCACATCGCCGACAAGGAGCAAGCTTTGGCGCTCGTCAAGCAACTCCTTGACGCCTGGGACAGCGCGGGTTAAAAGAGGCTTGAGACTTGAGGCTACAGGCTTGAGGTACGAAGAGACGAAGCGGTTCCGCAAGCGACGGTTCAAACCTCAGGGTGCCACTGGCAAGCAACGTCTGCCAGTGGGAACACCAATCGGCCCGGCCAGTACTGGCAGACGTTGCTTGCCAGTGGCACCTGAAGGATAAATCGCAAATGGAATTTTCGTCGTCCGAGATTCTGGGGCTGGTGTTCCGCTGGCTGCACATTGTCTCGGCGATAGCCGTGGTGGGCGGACTGATGTTCATGCGCTTTGCGCTGCTGCCGGCAGTCTCGGACGTGGCCGAGCCCCAGCGACGCGAGTTGCAGGAAGCGATTCGCCGCCGCTGGGCGAAAGTGGTGATGGCGGCAATTGGATTCCTGCTCATCAGCGGCTTTTACAATTTCGTCGTGCTATATCTATCTTGGAAAAGCTGGCCCGAGGCGTGGCGCACTGGCCCGGCACATACTTATCAGATGCTGTTTGGCATTAAATTCATTCTCGCGATTGTCGTTTTTTTCATTTCCAGCGCACTGGCCGGCCGCAGCGCGGCGCTTGCGCGATTTCGCGAGCAGGCGAAGTTCTGGGTCACGACGAATCTGATCCTGGCCCTGGTGCTGGTCGCGATTTCGAATCAACTGCGGATGATGCACGCCGGTCCGCCCAGCTCGCTCGGCCAGCATCCGGCGCCTGTTACCGCTGCGCCCTGACTCTAACGCCGCGCGGCGGTAATGCCCGCGAGGTTGAATCCATGGACAAGAAAGCCAAGAAGCGAATTGAAGTTCTTCAGCCGAAGCTGCAGAAGCTGCGGATGCAGTTGGCCGGCGCCAAGAAACAAATGGACGAGCCCGGCGACATTGAGCGATTGGAAGCCGAAGTCGCGGCGGTGGAGAAAGAGTTCGCGAGCTGAAGAATGACTAACTGCCTATCCGAGAACCGGCCGAGGAGAGGGGGTCATTCCCTTGCGCAGCAGGCGCTCAAGGCGAGCGCGAGCCAGCCGACAATAAACGCCAGACCGCCCATGGGGGCGAGCAGCGGCCACGGCGGCGTGGCGCTGGATAGCGCGGCCGCATAAAGCCAGCCGCAAAACAGCAGCGTTCCCAGAACAAAACTGCCACCCGCCAAATTCACCGCCGGCCGTCGCGCTCCGACATTCGCGACCAGGCCGACGAGCACCAGCGCGAGAGCGTGGTACATCTGATACCGAACGGCGGTTTCGTACACTTGTAGCTTGTCGGCCGTGAGACGTTCCTTGAGCCCATGCGCTCCGAAGGCGCCGGCCAACACCGCGGCCGCCGCAAACAATCCTCCCACGACAATCCAGCGGCGGCCTTGCATCGAACGTCTTACCAGTGGTGTGAATTCGCGCCGCTGTTGATTCGGTCAACGCAAAAAAGAAAAAACGGGTTGCCCCGCCGTCATGGCCAGGCAACCCGTCAACATTCTACCGCAATTGTGCCACCGTGCGACCCCGCACAGCGATCCGCTTTGATACTACGCTCGTCCGTCGGCAGGTAAAAATACTAGCCCGAAGCGTGAGTTTTGAAGTTGCGCCTTTTGAGCCGTTTTTCATCCAGCGATTCGGTATTCCGCGGGCAGCGCCTGGGTAAGGAGCCTTTTGAGTTTGGCCGTGCCGCCGTAAGTTTTTAGCCGATCCGCCATGAATTTCAGCTCGCGCCCGAGCATTCCTGACGGTAGGCCGCACACAAACCATGCAATCGTTGATGTTCCCACCACACGCGATCCGTTTTGCTCAAGCGGCGGTCGCGCATCCGCTCGGCGCGCCACTGTTCCAAGAACAGCACGGTGGTGATGGCGATCTCCACCCAGGCTTGCACGGCTCGAAAACTCTGAAAGCTGTACTGGGAAAAACCGAGCGTCGATTTCAGTTCCTTGAAAAACAATTCGATCTGCCAACGCACGGAGTACAACTCGATCACGTCTCGAACGCTCAAGTTCCGAGCATTGGTCATCAAGATTTTGACGTCGTCGGGCGTCGCTTTCGAAAGCTTGGGGTTCATTGTCGAAAACACGAGCTGCACGCGGCCAACGCTGCGCACCTCCCGTATTTCCTGATAGGCGTAGTACACGCGCGGTTTCATTTTCGGCCCAACACGCCAGCGGGAAAGACGCCGATACTCGGCGTACTTGCCCGTCGACGCTCGAAGCCTGATCGTCGAAAGCGACAGACGTTGCCAATCCTTGAGTCGAGAGCGCAATTGCGGGCGTCGGCCCCTCGGTCCTTCGTAGACGCGTTCCGGGTTGGCCGGAAAGATCCACACATAGCCGCGGGCGTCGCAAGCATCGCGAATCACCTCGGCGTCGTAGGCTGTATCCCCGATCACCACGACTTCGGCGGCTGGAGGCAACGGCAAGCGCGGATCATGTCCGCGGCCGCTTCGGCGGTGGTGCGATGGGTCAGACCATGTTGCGCAGTATTCGAGCGTATAGTGCGGAACTTGAAGGGGAATCCGCATTCCGGAGGGAGTCAGCAGCAGGCCGAAGGTGAAACTGTGGCATTTTTTAAACACCACTTTCTTCTTGTTGTAGCGTCGTCCTTTGGCCTGGCGGCGCCCGACGATTGCCCGTGCTGTAGGTGTTTTGGGTTTTCTTTCCCGCCTGACTCACCAGGGTCGCGTCGATCAGGAACAGGAATTTTCCGCGCCGCGATTCCCGCTCGAGCAGCAGGGCCCGCAACGGGTCGTTAAAGCTCGACGACTGCCAGCGCGGGCGCGCCAGAAAGCGGGTCAGCTCTCCACGGTGAATCGGCTCGCAGGCCACACTGCCGGCGGCTTGCGAGCAGCTCATCCGCCCATGACGCGCAATGAAAGCCAAGCTCATCCGCAACACCATCATGCGAGCCAAGTCGTTCAATTGCGTCTTGGCGATAAAGCCCTTGAGCGCCGCCGCCGTTTCCGTGACAATGATCATCGCGAGTCCTTCCTTTGACTGGTGAGAATCCAATGATCTAGTCATGGGATAGGACTCGTTTTTCTTGCAACCCCAGTTTGGCTGCTAGCAGAACAAATAGCGCAACTTCAAAAAGCGTGAGCGAGGACGCAGACGATGCGTGTGGGCGTCTCGAAGTGGGTGGAAAAACCGGTTGCGGTCAATCCTGGCTCCCCTCGCCCCTTGCGGGAGAGGGGGTCGGGGGTGAGGGGTTGGAAAACCCATTGCGCTGGAACCGGCGGCGAGTGAAAGACACACGGCGATTCTCACCCTCACCCCAACCCTCTCCCGTCAAGGGAGAGGGGGAATTGAGGAACCAGACGCTCACCCACAAATTCGACGCTCACACGGACGATGCCACCCGTAGCGTCCTCGCGAAGCTTCGGGCTTGTATGGTTTGAGGCAATGCCGGGTTATTGGATCGTCGTGCCCAGCAACTTCGATTCTTCCTCTTCTTGAATGATGATTCGAGGCGTGACCATCATCATTAAGCTTTCGGTCGTCCGGGCAATGGCAGTGTTCTTGAAGAGCCGATTGATGTAGGGAATCTTGCTGAGGATGGGCACGCCGCTCTCGTTGCGGCCTTCGCTCAGTCGTTTGATGCCGCCCAACAGCACCGTGCCGCCGTCGGGCACGCTGACCGTTGTGGTCACCGTGACGAAGTTGAACGTCGGCAACTGGACCGTCGTGCCTTCGTTGGTCGTGACCGTGCCGGCGCTGGTGCTGGCGGAGTTGTCCGAGCCGGTCGTCGCGGCACTGTTGTTCACCGTCGTCGTCGAGCCGGTGAACTGGAAGTTCTGCACGTCGCCGATCGAGCTGAAGAATGGCACCACGGTCAGGCGGACAAACCGCCGATCGGGCGAAACCACGGCCTGGACCGTCAGCGATGTGCCTTCGGAGAGCACGGTGATCACTGGTTGTTGGGCAGCCGCGAAATCGCCGACCACCGGAATCACGCTCGTCACGAACGGACGTTGCGACGTATCGGAAACGAATGCCTGTTGGCCGTTGAACAACGTGACCTTCGGCGCCTGCAACACGTTCGAGCGTGTGTCCGACTGCAAGGCCTGAATCACGAAATAGGCTTGAATATTGCTGAGGATCGCGAAGCCGAACGAAGCTGGCGTCGCATCCGGCGTCAAGCCGGGGAAGGCGGGAATCGCCGCGTTGCCGCCGGTAAAACTTCCTTGCTGGAACGTGATATTGTTCGAGGCAGTATAGCCGTTGGCTCCCGAACTGCCTGGAGCCAAGCCGATGAGCGACGAGGGTGTCACCGAGGGCGCATTTTGCAGCGGAAAGACGGCGGTGTTGAGTACATTGGCGGCATTGTTCTTCGCCGGGATATTCACGTTGAAGTCGACGCCCATCCGCTCCAGGAAGTCGTCGTCGAGCGTGATGAACCGGACTTCGATCGTGACTTGCAAGTCTTGCAGACGGCGAAGCTGGTTGAGCAAATCGGCGATCTGCTCGTGAACTTCCTGCGTCTGGCTGACGACCAGCGTCAAGTTGGTTTCGAACGGGGCGATCGAACCGGCTCCGCCCGCACTGTCCCAGCTTTGCGGAGCGATGGTCGACGTGATCAACTCGATCAGCGAATCGAAGTCGGCGCCGTTGCCACCCTTCAAGCCGCCGGGGCCCGAGCCGGGTCCAAAGCCGTTGCCGCTGGTTTGGGGTTGGCCGGTCTGCACCTGGCCGGTGCCGATCTGGCGAATTTGTGCGGCCACGGCCGGATTGAGCACCGTGTTCGACTTGGCTCCATTGTCGCTGGCGAAACACCGCCACCGGCGACGGGGCGAAGCCGCCGCCGCTGCCGCCCCCGCCATAGCCGAGCCGCTTGTAGCCGGCGTTGAGCGCACCGTTAATGCCTTCGTTGCCGTCGGGGCCAAAGTTTGGAATCGGGATCACCAGGTCGGCGACCTGGTAACTCTTGGTGTAAACCTGTCCGTGCCGCTTATCCTTGCTGGTGATCTGCAAGACTTCGTCCTTGATGATGTAATTCAGGTTAAGCGGCTCGAGAATCAGCGCCAGGGCGCTCTTCAATTGGATATCGCGGGCCAGATCGATCGACACCGGCTGATCGGTCGTGACGCCTTCGGCCTGCAGGCCTTGCGGATCGATGTGCAGGTTCACCTGCGTGACTTTCGCCAGGTAGTTGAGCACTTCGCCCAGCGGGGCTTGCTTGAACTTCAGCGACACGGGAGTGGTGAGCTTCTGTTCGATTTCGGCGTCGCCCGGACTGCGATGGCGCTCGTTGTCGACCGCGAACTTATGACGGACGTCCGTCAGCGCTGCCCAGGAATGCGCATCGCGGCCCCATTGAAAGTCGCCTTTCATGGGAATTGCAGCTTTGTCGGTCTCCTGAAGAGCGTCGACAATCGCGTCTTCTTTTTCCGCCCGGATATTCATGTCGATCTGCTGCCGCTTCAGCGTCCGGCTGACGAGGACCATCTGATGGACGACCGGATTGTCCGGGTCCACTTCGGCGGCCCGCTTGGCGACGATCTCCGCCTCGGGATAGCGCCGTTCCTCGACCAGCTTGTTGTATTCGTCGACCATCGACGCCAGCTTCTCGCTGATCTCGAGGCGATTTTTCTGTCGGGCGTCGACATCCTCATGGGCTTTCTTGTTTTGCTCGTCGAGTTGGATTTGCGCGAAGTTTTTCTGGATGTAGGCTTGGGTTTCCTGGATGCTGCCGTCCACGCGGTGGAGCAATTGCACCCGGGCCTGCGGATCGAGGCTCCGGCGGAGCCGATTCGACCATCGCCCGCGCCTTTTGCAACACGACCAGAGCCCCCTTGGGATCTTTTTCCCGCATCGTTTGGGCCGTGCCTTGCAGACGCGAGATGTCGCTGGCCAACTGGCGGATCAACACCTGCTGCCGCGAGGCGGCGCTTTCCAACAGGCCGTCGTTGCCGGCCGGCGGACGCGGAATCCCTTCCGACATCATTTGCAGATGATCCTGCAGCCGTTGCCGGGTTTGCGGATCGAGCTGTTCCTGCACCGCATACGCCTGCCGGAACATGCGCAGCGCTTCGTCGCGGTTGCCGTCCGTCAAGGCCTTCTCGCCAAGAATGAACAATTGCATCGCCGGAGCGGCGCCGGCGCGAGGTGGCTGCGGAGCAGCCGGTATTGGCAAGCCCGGCACTTGTTCGTCCGAAGTGAGAACCACGCGCGAACGGTCTTGGTCCGGATTGTAAATCGATCGGGCCACTGCGCCTGGGCCGCCGATGTCGTTCATGTTGCCGCCGGCCGTGATCACTCCCGACGCGGTCATGACGCCGGAGCCGCCGCTCATTCGAATTTTTTGGATTTCGAGCATCACCAACGACGGCCGATCCTCTTGCGGGCCAAACGCCGAATCGGGCACCATGCCGTCGGCCTGCCGGGCCAGTTGTTCGGCTCGGGCCAGGTCGCCGCGTTGGATTGCCATCCGGGCTTGCATCGTTAGAGCGACCGCCTGAGGCTTCGCGTTGATTGAAGCTTGCGCTTGCGGCTGCGTCGGCGGCGGGGCGCTGGCTTGGCCGCTTGCTTGGGCAAGGCTGCCCATGTCAGAGCGCATTGCGGCGCCAGGGCCGCCGACTCGGGCGGCGGCAATCCGCTGGAGCATCACGTCGGGTCGCATTTCGACCGGGTTGAATTTCACCGGCTGTTGACTGGCCATGCCGGCGAGGCGTTCGGCTTCGTCGTACTCGCGCCACAGCATCAGTCCCTGCGCCTCTTCCAAAAGCAACGCGGCATATTGATGTCGATTGGCGTCGGAATCTCCCTGCGCCTTGGGCCATGAGATCGGAGTAACGGTGAATGAGGGCCTCGACCGTGGCTGGGCTGTCGTCCGTTTCAGCGAAACGAACGCCGAAACTTTTCGCTTGCTCGACGGCGGCCGTGGCTCGGCGGTAATCGCCGACGGCCAACGATTTGCGCGGCTAGCAACAGGGTTTCGCTCTGCTGCCGGGCCGCCGTGGCATCATTACTCGTTGCAACAGGCATTTGGCCCGCGACGACCGCATTGCCGCTCATCGCGCCAAGATTGCTGGTCCCACCGGGAATCGTCGCCGGATTCCCCTGCGGTGCAAATTGAAATGGGGGCGCTCCCGTCGTGGGATACGCGGGGGGAGCACCAGTCGCTGGATAAGCGGCAGGCGCGCCGGTCGAAGGATACGCGGACGGAGCGCCGATTCCACCGACACCTGGGCCGTCGGCCTGAGCGATTTGCATCTGAACGGCCGTGCCCCCCGGATTGCCGCCGATGCCCGATGCGGCCGGACCGGCCTGATCCATGTCGTGGCCCAGGAAAGGATCCTTGGGCTGTCCATCGCGCGAATTCGCCAGCGTGGCAGTCGGCAACGTGGCCGTCGGCGGTGCGGCGCCGTAGGAGCCGGAGTCGGCCTTCAGGCCCAATCGATGGTTGAGGTCCATCCGGGCCTTTTTCGGCGTGTCCCCGGTGTGGAAGATGCTGTAATGCGGGTTGAGCTGCTCGGCTCGCGAAATGAACGAACCGGCCAGTTCGAGATGCCCCTCGGCCATTGCCTTGCGGGCCAGGCGGAGAAAGTTGTCGGCTTGCTGGTCGGGCGTGGCGCCGTCGTCACCTAGGGCGGACATGCCCAGCCATGCTTGAACCGAGCCTGCCGGCGGGGCTGCCCAGCCAATCGCCGGACAACTGATTGCCACGCAGGCCAATGCGCCGATGAGCCGCTTAACCGTGGTATTCAACCCGATTCTCCTTAATCGAGAAGCCTCGTTCGCCCGCCTACCATCCAAATTGCAGTGCAGCGGGATTCGTGTCAGCCACTTGGCATTCCCTTGCCAGGCCGCTGAGCGAAGACCGTTGCTGGGGCAGTAATGTTCTTCAAACCGGAACCGGCCGACCGCTCTCGCATCTGCCGTTCGAATCGCAGCCCGGCAGGCGTTTGCCTCACCCGGCGGCACGTCGAATCGGCAAGAAAATCGGAAGCATTGTCGGGAACTGACAGAAGAGAGCGGGATAGATACCGGCGTGGGCAAGACCGGTCAAGGCCAGTTGCATCTGTTTTCGAGAAAACAAGCGTCTCCCCACGCCCACCAAGCGGCCTTTGCCTCAAAACTTCTTTTTCGAAGACAAGCCTGAAGCGGAAGTTTTGAAGTTGCGCTTTTTCCGCCGCAAGGCGGAGAACACTAGCCCGAAGCGTTAGCGAGGACGCGTTGCAAGATCATTGCCCCGCGTCCTCGCTAACGCTTCGGGCTAGTGTAAATTGCGGCGAAAAACGGAGCTGAATCAACAAACTCGCGGGGAAATTAGGAAACAAGCGCAACTTCAAAGAGCGCAAGCGAAGGACACGCGCCAAAATAGCGGCTTGCCTCTTCGTCAGCGCTCCGGCTGTGTTTTGGGGCGCGGCGAAGGGGCTTTACTTCTTCGCTCGCTCGGACAAGGCTGCTTTGGCGGCCGCAACGACGTTGTCCACGGTGAATCCGAAATTTTTCATCACCGCGCCCAGCGGCGCCGAAGCGCCGAATGTCGTCATGCCGATGAACTTTCCTGTCGCGCCCAGATAACGATCCCAGCCAAGTCGCGCGGCGGCTTCGACCGCCACCCGGGCGGTCGCTTGCGGCGGTAAAACGGTGTCGCGATAAGCCGTGTCCTGGGCCTCGAAAAGCTCCCAACTTGGCATGCTCACGACCCGGGCCGCGACGCCTTCACTCGCCAATCGCTGGTGGGCTTCGACGCAGAGCGAAACTTCGCTGCCGCTGGCCATCAGGATCACGTCAGGCTTGCCTTGCGGAGCGTCGGCCAGAATATATGCTCCGCGGGCCACGCCACTGGCGGCGCCGTACTTCGTGCGATCGAGCGTCGGCAAATTTTGCCGCGTCAGCACCAGCATCACCGGACGATCCTTGAGCGGCATGATCACGCGCCAGGCTTCGGCCACTTCGTTGGCATCCGCGGGGCGCATCACCAGCAGATTGGGGATCGCCCGCGCGGCGGCCAGATGCTCGATCGGTTGATGGGTCGGGCCATCTTCGCCCAAGCCGATCGAATCGTGCGTGAAGACGTAAATCACCGGCAGCTTGCCCAGCGCACTAAGCCGCACCGCTGGCTTGCAATAATCGAAGAACACGAAGAACGTCGCACCGAACGGCCGAATGTACGACAATGCGATTCCGTTGCACGCCGCCGCCATCGCATGCTCGCGAATGCCGAAGTGGAAGTTGCGCCCTCGGGACAGTCCGCCTCGAAGGCCTTGCAGCCATCGAACGTGAGCAGCGTCATCGTCGACGGCGCGAGATCGGCCGCTCCGCCAATCAGCCAGGGCACATGCTTGGCGACGGCTTCCAACGCCTTGCCGGAGGAAATGCGGGTGGCCATCCCTTTGGCGTCGGCCGGAAATGTCGGTAGCTCGGCGTCCCAATCCTTGGGCAGATCGCGCAGCGCCATCGTTTCCCACTGCTTGGCCAGTTCGGGATACTTCTCGGCGTACTGGTCCCACTTCGCTTGCCACTCGGCGTGCAACTTCTTGCCGCGGGCGACCACTCCTTCTTGAAAATGCTCGTAGACTTCCTCGGGCACCAGAAATTTGGCGTCCTCGGGCCAGCCATAAACTTTTTTCGTCAGCCGGATTTCCTCTTCGCCCAAGGCTTCGCCGTGGGCCTTGGCGGTGTCTTGCTTGTTGGGCGAGCCGTAGCCGATATGGCTGCGGACGACGATCAGCGTCGGCTGGTCCTTGGTTCGTTTTGCATCCTTGAAAGCGGCGCTCAAAGCATCGAGATTGTTGGCGTCCGCCACGTGCAGCACTTGCCAACCGAGCGCGGCAAGACGGGCGCCGACGTCGTCGCTGAATGCCAAGTGCGTCGAGCCTTCGATCGTGATTCGGTTGTCGTCGTACACCCAGCACAAATTCCCCAGACGCAGATGGCCCGCCAGCGAGGCCGCTTCGTTCGAAACGCCCTCCATCATGTCGCCGTCGCTACAGAAGGTGAACACGTTGTAGTCGAACAGATCGAAACCGGGCCGATTGAAATGGGCCGCCAGCCAGCGCTGGGCGATGGCCATTCCGACGCTGTTGCCGCAGCCTTGTCCCAGTGGGCCCGTGGTCGTTTCCACGCCGGTGGTCTCGAACGACTCGGGATGTCCCGGGCAGCGGCTGTGCAACTGGCGAAAATGCTTGATCTGATCCAGCGAGCAGGCCAGTTCTCCGGTGGGATGATTTTGCGGATCAAACTGCTTCACGCCGATGAGGTGCAGGATTGAATATAAGAGCATCGACGCGTGGCCACACGAGAGAACAAACCGATCGCGGCCCGGCCAATGCGGTTCATCCGGATCGTAGCGCATGAAATCCTGCCACAGCGCGTAGGCGACCGGCGCCAGCGCCATCGGCGTGCCAGGATGGCCGCTCTTCGCGGCTTGCACCGCGTCCATCGACAGCGTGCGGATGGTGTTGATCGCCAGTTGCTTGATGTCGACCGAGGAGGAGATGGCCATGCTATATCTCGCTGTGCGAGGTCGGAAAGACATTGCGTAACAGAAGTCTAAGGCTGCCTCCGGGAGCCGTCAACGCGCCGCAGCCGAGCTGGGCGGGCCGGTAAACCATGCGCTTTGGAAACGGCCCAGCGGAATTCGATGGACCGGATCGGCGCGATCGGTTACTGCGTGCGCGGTTCTTTACGCGGCCGGACTTACTTCTGGCGCGCTGGTGCCACCGCGGCAAATTCATCCACACAAGCCTGACGCGCAAGCGAAGGACCTGATCTCGGCCCCAGCGCGGTCCTTCGCTTGCGCGTCAGGCTTTTGTGGGCGATTGCGTGGTCCTTCGCTTTTTACCCGGAGCGCAACTACTTCGTGCGCGGCTCGGTTACTTGCGGGCCAGATAGCCGGCGCTCGATTGAAAGAACTTTTGCCGGCGCTTGCGCTGGATGGTCGCCGAAGCGGCCGCTTGAGATTTCAGATCGGTCACATTCGCCTGGCAGCAACGACAGCCGATCGTGTCGAGATGAAAGCCGATGTACGCTGCTTCCTCGTCGGCAAGAATGCCCAACAGATAATTTCCCAATTGCTGGCGGTTGGGGCAACTGAGCCGGTTGCGGCGCCAGATTTCGCCCACTGAGTGAACTCCGGCGTCGCGGCGCGAGTTGATCCCCGCGAGCTGCCGAAGCAGCGACTCGTCGCGGCGCAGCGCTTCTTCCACCGCGGCCATTTGCTCCGGCGGCAGCGCTTCGTCGAGGTAGGATTCCAGCTCGGTGATGGTGAACATCATGGAGGGCTACCGGGCACTGGTTAGCTCAGGGAACAGGTCAGCGGAAAGTCGCTGACGAACGAGCGCTGCTCGCAAGCGCTCCAGAAATTCGAACTTTTGATTCGCGACCGACTGTTCCGACCATCCCAATTCTTGCGCCACACGCTTATTCGCCCAGCCGGCGACAAACAACAGTTCGGCGCATTGGATTTTCTCCCATTGTTCCTGCGCGCGCCAACGGTCGAGCAATTCCGACATGGCCTGCGCCAGCGCGATCGCTTCCACCGCCTTGCGCTCCGCGCTTTGCAGGATGCTGCTCGCCCGACGGTCGTGGCCAGGAGGGTCGAACTGGCCCATGCTCGAATTCCCTTCGGTCAAGGGCAACGTCGGCCGCCGCCCCTCGCGGCGCAGATAGTCGGTCAGCTTGTGCGCGGCGATCGAAAACAGGTAACCCTCCAAGGGCCGCGCGGGATCGTAATTCGGCAAACTGGAAAGCAAGCCGATCAGCGTTTCCTGGACCACGTCCTCGGCCGCGTCGCGCCGTCGCAGTCGGGCTTCGACATAAGCCAGCAGCCGCCCCTCGAACCGCGCGATCAATTCTTCCCAAGCCTCCGCGCGTCCGGAGCGAATCTGCTCGATTAAGATCGCGTCGGAGGACATCGCGGAAAGTCAAGAAGGTATTGGGGTGTGAGATTCCAGATGCGGCCTGTGATTCGCTATACCTCGAAGCTGCGCCGCCGGCGGCGTGGACCCCATCTTAGCAAGGAATAGACTCCGCCGACGAATAGCAACACCGCGGCCGCGCCCCCGGCGGCGGAGTTCAATCGCTGGGCGACGATCACCTGCCGCGCACGATTTTCGATTTCGTTCCGCGCCGTTCGATCGAAAGCCAGTAGCAGGTGCAATTGCTGCATCGGTCCGAGCGACGTCGTCAGCGTCTCGCGCCAGCGGGCTTGGATCAGGTGCGTTTCGATGAATTGCGAGTCGAGCGTGATTTCGTCGCCGCCGGGAAAATGACCTTCCGCGTAAGCATGAACGCTCCGATTCACAGCGGGGACCATCTCGCGGTCGCATTCGGCGATGGTCGAATAGGGGCCGATCGTGACCGTGTCGAAATAAATTTCCTGTCCATCGCGTTGCTCCAGGTGCGGCGGTTGGCCGACCCAGGCGGGGCGCGGCGTCGGGGCAGGATTCGTCGGAAGGATCGCCGTGCTCGACGTGTTGTCGACTCCCTGTGCTGCCGGCGCGATGGCCGCATCGGTCGGCGTTCGCGCGGCGGGCGCGGGAGCAGATTCGCGGCGGCCCCCTGCTTTCACATCCCAAGCGCGTTGCTCTGCATTTCGCGCGTGTTGCTCCGCATCGATCATTTCGGTGTGAACAGCCCGATGTCTGTATAGGCTTAACCCCAAAAACCCGATCCCCAGCATGACCAGCACGAACAACCCATGGTGCGGAAGCCAACGCAGGATCGTGATCAACAGGCCGCCAAGAAAGAGCACGGCCAGACCGAAAAACGCCGCGATGGCGATCGACGGAAGCCCGATCAGAAGAAATTGATGATGCAAATGCATGGCACGCCTCGCTAACTAGGCCCGGAGCGCCGATCTCTTTGCCGGTCGCCAGGGACTTGCCAATTGCACGGCGATCGACACCGTCGCGGCCAACATCAAACCCCACGGCTGAGGAAACGGCGTAATCAAGCTGACCGTGCCGGCCCAGAACAGCGACACCGCGGCGAGCCACAAACTCATGCGCACCGGTCGCTGAGCGCCGGCTTGCCGCGACCATTTCGGCACCAGCCACAGCAACCCAAAATAAGCCAGGAACGCGAAAATCGAGGGAGTTCCGTCGGGCCCATACAGCGCTCGCGGCAAGGGATGCGCCAACTGGGGCAACGGCCCGGAATAGTGCTCCATCGGCAACTGGACTAACAGGGCCGTTTGCAAGTGATATGCCGCCCAGCCCAGCGCCAACCCGAGGACCAGCATCGAAAAGCGTTGCAACGCCGGCTCCGCTGGCTTTCCTTCCCAAAACTTGACCGAGATCAAGATGCTCCAGGCCCCGACGATGCCCGTCAAAGCGAGCCAGGCGTATTGGTTCAGTTCCACCGCCGCAACGCTCGCCGATCCCAATCGAAATAAAATCATCACCAGCGCGATGACTCCGGCCACGACCGCGGAGAGCAACATCGAGCCGAACAATTCCGTCAATCGCTGCCGCGGGCTGAGCAATGGCGGGCCTTGCGGCGGACGCTGACCACGCCAGCGGCGCCAGGTAGCGCTTTCCACCGGCGGGTTGGGACACGCGCTGGACGGGCATCGGCGTCGGAACAACGGGACGAGGATAGGGGTTCATGATCTCCCAAACGACGCGATAGACGCCGTAAAACACGGCGGAAATGATTAACGCGGGGACCCACAGCACGGCGGTGTGCACCAAAGCGAACACGCCCAGCACCAAGATCAGCACCCGTTGCCAGGCGGCCAGCGGTGTCTTCAACCACCAGCCTCGCAGATCGCCAAATACTGTTCGGAACGCTCGCCAGACCGGCTCTTCGCGCCTGAGCGGCTCCAAAGCCGGACTGGCGAACACGGGAGTCGCTGCCGCGCCGGAGCGCCAACCGCCGGCCGATTCGGAAGCGGCACCGCGCGCCGGGCGATCCGGCGTCTACCACCAATGGCGCAGGCAGCGGCACCGGGCGATTCCCGCCCATCATCGCCTGGGTCGGCCGCGGCAACAGCGACATCAATTCAGCGACCGAGTGCAACCGAGCCTCGGGATCCTTCAGCAGCGCGCGGGCAATCGCCGTGCGGTAGGGTTCGGCAATCTTCGTCAGATCGGGATCGGCCGTCAGATGCTTCATCAGCACTTCGCCGAGGCTTTCGCCTTCGAACGGCACGCGGCCGGTGATCATTTCATAGAACACCACGCCCAAGGCGTAGATGTCGATTTCCTTGCCATAGCGGCCGTTGGCCACTTCGGGGGCCATGTAATGCACGGTGCCGATGCTGCCGGTCTGACCGCTGCGGCGGCTGCACGACATGAATTTCGAGAGGCCATAGTCGCCGATCTTCACGATGCCTTCGTCGCAAAACACGTTGCCCGGCTTCAAGTCGCGATGCACGATGCCGTGGTCGTGCAAATATGCCACGCCGGCGGCCATGCCTTGCATCCAGAAGATGGCATCCTCGATCGGCATTCCCTGCGGATGGGCGGCCAGCACTTTTTCCAGCGAGTCGCCGACGATGTATTCCATGACGATCCAGCTCTGATCGCTGTCGTCCTGGCGAATATCGTACAAGCTCAGCAGATTGGGATGCTTGAGGTTGAGGCACTGGGTTACGCCGCGCAGCTCGACGTCGAGATTGCGGCAGACTAGCTTGAGCGCCACCTCTTTGCCGGCGTCGCTGAGGGCGTAATAAACCTCGCCAAAGCCGCCCCGGCCGATGCCGCGCTTGATCGTGAACCCCGCCAAGGGCCGATCGCCGGTCGCGTAGGCGAACCGGGCGGACGGTGCCGGAGCCGCTTCGAGCGATTGCGTTGCTTCGAGGTTCATAGGTGCCTCGCAGGCGTCATGGGCTGCTTGGAGAATTTGGTAGATCCGAATGTTCTGCTCGTCTCGATTTTAACGTAGTAGGGTGGGCACTGCCCACCGGCGATCGTGCGTTTGCCATGTCGACGAACCTAATTGCCCAGCGATGTGTTCGGAGGATGGGCGCCGCCCACCACCGAACAAACTCACGCTTCCGCGAACGAACGGTGGGCAATGCCCACCCTACACTCTGTCATCGGGTTGTGGTGGGTAAGCTAAAGGCCCTCGAGCGTGAAAGAAAAATTGTCTCCCACCACGCGCGATTGCAGGGTCAAGCGGCCACGTTGCTGGCATTCGGCGTCGTCGATGCGCAGTGCGCCGGCCGTCCGGCAAGCCAGGCCCGCGCCTTGTCGGAACAGCACCACGTCGGCGTCGAGCTCCGGAAGGACCACATGGCTTTGCGCATGAGATCCGAGAACGCACGAATCGGCCATCAGCAGAATGCCGTCGGCGGCCGGTTGCGTGCGGTGAAAACTAACCGATTCCAAACGTGCGGTTGCGCTGAGCGGATGGGGCCGGCGAAATCGGAGCCGCACGCTGTCGCCAAGTTCGATCATCTGTCCGTCGGCCAGCGTCGTCGGCCGTTCGACTTGCCGACCATCGAGTCGCACGGGACGGACCGGCTCGAGCCAATAGCCTTCGGCGTCGCGTCGAATCACGGCATGCCGGGCCGAGACATCGCCGAGAATCGGCACATGGGCAGCCGCACTCACGCCGGCCCGACCAAGCACGACCTCATCCGAAAGACAAACCAAGAACCCCCCGAGCGCGTCGATCCACAAGAGAAATCGGTCGGCCGTGGGCATCGTCGCGGGCACGGTTGGCTGCGGGTTCATGTTCCGACCTTTGCGCCCGACCCAGCGGAGGAGTTGGTTTCGCAGATCAACTGGTCGTGATGCGCCATGGCTCATGCCGCCGGTCTTGGCTCGGCGAAGCTGCTCGGCCACGGCCGCTACTTCGCTCCAGCGTCGGCGAACCAACGCTTGTTGCAACCGATCGACAACTGGCCGCCAATCGTCCATTGTAGTCTTGATTTTCGCGGAAGGGACGGCTTGTAGGTCCCGGTCTGTCGGACGGGACCCGACGCTACTCTAGAACTTGCCTGCCAGTTGAATTTAGGTCCAACTCGGCAATATGCTTCTCCCACTCCCTCGACGGGAGAGGGCCGGGGTGAGGGTGATTCGACGACGCTTGGCACTCCCATCCCTCACCCCAGACCCCTCTCCCGCAAGGGGAGCAAGCGGGGCCCCCGCAGATCATCCGGCGGAGTCACATTCCGCCGCCGGATGATCGCGCTGTTTGCCTGATCGCGACTTACTTCTCAGCCTGCGCGACTTTCGTCGGCGCATCTTTGGCCTGGTCCGGATGAAAGTAATTTGTCACTTGCGCGACGATGTCGGCCGGAACCGGTTGATCCAGCGGAATTTCGTCGTGCAAGTTGCTCTCGGCGTTGAGCATCTTCTCGGACACTTGCAGCCGGGTCCGCAGATCGGTCACAAGCTCCTTGGCGTGGCCCAGTTGGCTGTCGTCGAACTGATAGCTGCTGGTGGTCTGGGCCACCTCGACCATTTTGTTCCGGGCTTCGAGATTTTCCACGTCGACTTCCAATTGCCGCTTGGCCGCCAACATCCCTTCGAGCTTTTGCCGGCCCGCTTCGAGCCCCTTTTGCCGGGCGTCGGCAACTTGTTTCAAGCTGGTGAGCGTGGCTTCGGAGGTCTTGTACCGTTCGAAGCGGTTGGCCAAGTCACTCTTCACCTGGTCGCTGGTATAGGTCCGACCGGCGTAGACGAATTTGTCCTTGGCGCTCGAGGCATCAGCCTTCAGCCGCATCAATTCCGTGCGATCCTTGGCCAACTTCTGGTCGGCGGCCGCGATTTGCTGATTCAGCTGGTCAAGCTGGACTTCTTCCTTGGCGATCACATGCATGTTCCGCTGGATGTCGGGCACGAGGTCCTTGACCATCTTGCGGGCACGGTCGATTTCGAATTCCACGGGGACCGCCGATTTTACGGATTCCTTCAGCCGCGAGTACGAGGTGCCGACGTAGCTCGCCGCATCGCGCCCAAAGAAAATCAATCCCAGCAGAACCAAACCAAAGGTCGAAAAAATCACTCGTCTGATCATGGTCGACACCCTCCTATTGAATAGCAGTGCCTGGCAGGGGGCACATGGGACATGATCTCAAGGCCGCGGCGGGAGCTCGGCCCGAACTCCGGGTCGGGACGCGTTGGGCAGATGCTCCGCACTGAAATTTGCCTTGAGATCAAGCGACGAAAATCCCAGCCCGACGTTCCCCATGCCGGTAGCGCGGGCCAACATCCCTTTGATTCGCCGGCATCTGACCGATCTTGGAAGATTCTTGAAAATGTCGTTGAGATTCTTTGGAATTTCATGCCGCGCATGTCGAAATGGGGGCCGGAGCGGTAGTCCGCTTCGGGCAATTACCCGGATCTATTGTCAGACAAAGCCAACGGCGAATCGTTAATTAAAGCGTTCATCCGGGGGTTTAGGTTTCAGGCTGGGGCCTTCGAAACTCCAACCCCGGCCAGACTGCGGCAAACTGCTGCGGGCAGCGACCGGAATGTGCTAGACTTCGGATGTACAATTGCTTTTGGCCGAGGTTTCGCTGGTGAACGATTCCGCAGTTACGGAATTAGTCGGTCACGTGCACGCGGCCCGCACGCGCCTCGTGCTGGCGGTCAACGGCGGCAGCCAGGCAATCGCGGCACTGCTTGCAAGGCCCGGCGGATCGTGGACGCTGTTGGAAGCGGTTGTCCCCTATTCCAGCGCCTCGTTGGCCGAGTTTCTGGGCGCGGTGCCCGAGAGTTATTGCTCGGCTCGAACGGCCCGAGCCATGGCGATGGCGGCCTTTGTGCGTGCGCTGCGGCTGTCGGCAGCCGGTTTTGCCTCTGCCGCAGAGCCCCGGAGGGATGAGGCCGCCGTTGCGGGCGTAGCTTGCACGGCCAGCCTGGTGAGCGATCGGCCGAAGAAAGGGCCGCATCGGATTCATATTGCGGCTCAAACCGCCGAATTCACCGCGACGCATTCGGTGGAACTCGTCAAAGGCCGGCGAAACCGGCGAGAAGAAGAGGGCCTAGCCGCAAGAAGTGCGCTCAATGCGATTGCCGAAGCGTCTGGGTTAGCCGATCGATTGCCGCTGGACTTGTTGGCGGACGAACGATTGGTTTCGCAGCGGACGCCGGCTTCGGAAGATTGGCGGAATTTGTTGCTCGGCCGGACAGGTTTAGTCCAGCAGAATGCCGGCGGGGTGGCGCCCGATTCGCCGGCTCGAAAACTCGGCATGCGCGCCATTTTTCCGGGAGCCTTCAACCCGCTGCACGAAGGCCACCGGCGGATGGCCCAGATGGCCGAGGCGTTGTTGGGCGTGTCCGTCGAATTCGAAATCTCGATCGAAAATGTTGACAAGCCGCCGTTGGACTACACGGAAATGGCGGATCGCGCAGCCCAATTTGCTCCTTCCACGAGGCTCTGGTTCAGCCGGGCGGCGACGTTCGAGCAGAAATCGGTGCTGTTTCCCAATGCGACGTTCGTAGTCGGGGCGGACACGATCGTCCGGATCGCAGATGCCCGGTATTCCGGCCGCGAGCCACCGAATGCCCTGGCGGCAATCGAGCAGATTGCCGCGCACGGCGCCCGGTTTCTCGTTTTCGGCCGGACATTGAATGGACAATTTCAGACGCTCGCGCAGCTTGGCCTGCCAGCGCAATTGCTCGCGCTTTGCCAAGAAATCCCGCTGGACCAGTTTCGTGCGGATCTCAGTTCCACGGAACTGCGGCAAAAAGGGACCGGCGTTCATTGAGCCGGTGCCGATGTGTGGCTGTTGCAGGAGCCGCCCTGGGCGACGCCCCGGATGCTTGCCAGACGAAGCAACGGCGAATTGTCAATTGAATTGCTCATCCGGGTTTCGTTCTTAGGCTGGGGCTGGGCTGAGCAAAATCTTGGTTTTCGCACGGTGATTGTTCTGGCCAATGGCGTGTCTTTTTATTCCCCTCCTGGCCCGTGGGTAGAATCTGCTCAGGCGAGACCCAACGCACGCATCGGAAAGGATGCCAGCCATTAGCCAGGGGTCGAGGCCGTTCGGCCGACACCCCTGGAATCAAGAACAAAGCCAATGTTGTCCCCACGGCCACCCGTCGGGGACTGTATCTGCCAATCTGGCATTCAAGCCCGCGGGCGCCGTCCAGCCGGCACTCGGCAGAAAAGCGGAATGTTCCTCCCTAAAGGCAATTGTTTCATCGAGTTGAAGTCACGCGCCCGATTTGCGGCACTTAACTTGCTTTCGACAGTTGCCGATTGGTTGGCGGCTGCCATTTCCGGCCGCGGCAGTGGCGTTTCCCCTAGCGGGTGGCGTGTCCCTAGCAGGTAAGCAGGAGAAATCGAAAGTGGCAAAGCAAATCGTATTCGACGACGAGGCCCGACAGCCGTTGTTGGCGGGCGTCTCGAAGTTGGCCAAGGCGGTCCGGAGCACGTTAGGCCCCCGCGGACGTAACGCGGTGTTGGACAAGGGTTGGGGCTCGCCGAAAGTGACCAAAGACGGCGTGACCGTCGCCGAAGACATTGAACTAGACGATCCTTTCGAAAACTTGGGGCGCAGCTCGTCAAAGAGGCCGCCAGCAAGACCAACGACGTCGCCGGCGATGGCACGACCACGGCCACGGTGCTGGCCGAGGCGATCTTCAAGGAAGGCTTGAAGATGATCTCCGCCGGCGCCGACCCGATGGCGTTATCGCGAGGAATCAACAAGGCCGTCGAAGCCGTTTCCGAAGCGATCGGCAAGATGTCCATCGCGATCGACGGCAAGAACAAGAAAGAGATCATGCAAGTTGCCACGATCGCCGGGAACAACGATCCCTCGATCGGCAATGTGCTTTCCGAAGCTTTTCTCAAGGTCGGCAAGGACGGCGTGATCACCGTCGAAGAAGGCAAGCAATCCGAGACGACCGTCGAGGTGGTCGAAGGGATGCAATTCGATCGGGGCTTCCTTTCGCCGCACTTCGTCACGAATCCCGACGAGCAGACGGTCGAGCTCGAAAACTGCCTGATCCTGATCTATGAAGAAAAAATCTCCAGCGTCAAGAATCTGGTGCCGCTGTTGGAAGCCGTCAGCAAGGCAGCCAAGCCGCTGCTGATTATTGCCGAGGATGTCGAGGGCGAAGCCTTGGCCACGTTGGTGGTCAACAAAATGCGCGGCATCCTGAACGTGTGCGCGGTCAAGGCTCCGGGATATGGCGACCGCCGCAAAGCCATCTTGGGCGACATCGCGGCCGTCACGGGCGGCACCGCGATTTTCAAGGACCTGGGGATCTCGTTGGATTCGGTGAAACTCACCGATCTCGGCAAGGCCAAGAAAATCATCGTCACCAGCGAAGAAACCACGGTCGTCAGCGGCGGCGGCAAGAAAGAAGAGATCGAGGGCCGAGTCGAGCAGATCCGCCGCGAGATCGATGTGACCGATAGCGATTACGACCGCGAAAAGCTGCAAGAACGTTTGGCCAAGCTGGCCGGAGGCGTGGCTCAAATCAACTGCGGCGCGGTGACTGAAACCGAAATGAAGGAGCGCAAGGCCCTGCTCGAAGATGCCAAGGCCGCGACGCAAGCGGCGCTCGAAGAAGGCATCGTCCCCGGCGGCGGCGTGGCTCTGTTGCGGTCCGAGAAAGCGCTCGACAAATTGGAGCTGCAAGGCGATGAAGCCCTGGGCGCCAACATCGTTCGACAAGTGCTCGATTATCCACTTCGCTATATCGCCGAAAATGCCGGCCACGACGGCGCGGTGGTCGTTAATCGCGTCCGCCAGATGAAAGGCAAATCCGACGGCTACGACGCCGACAAAGGCACGTACTGTGATCTAGTCGCCGCGGGCATCATCGATCCCGCCAAGGTGGTGCGTGTCGCCCTGCAAAATGCCGCCAGTGTCGCATGCCTGCTGCTCACCACCGAGTCGCTCGTGACCGAAATTCCTTCGGAAGAGAAGGAAGGGGATCACGACGATCACGGCCACGGCATGGGTGGGGGAATGGGCGGTGGCATGGGAGGCATGGGTGGCATGGGGATGGGCGGCATGGGTGGCATGGGCGGGATGATGTAAATCACAAGGCTCGCACGCTGGGCACGCGAGTCATTCGTCGTGTAGGGTGGGCACTGCCCACCGCGCCGTGAGTCGAGTTAGAAATTGAAGTCCAACAGCTAACGGCCTGTTGAAAAAGGGGACCGGCTCTTAGCGATCGAGAGGATTTCCCCCAGTATTGACGTACCCGCGTAGTGCCTGTCCCCTTTTTCAACAGGCTGCAAACGGTGGGCAATGCCCACCCTACTGAATCCAGAAGGAAACCCACATGAAGAACATGAAGCTGCGTCCGCTGGACGATCGCGTCGTTGTCGAACCGGTTGAAGCCGAAGAGCGCACGGCCGGCGGCATCGTGCTGCCCGACACCGCCAAGGAAAAGCCGCAGCGCGGCACGGTCCTGTCCGTCGGGCCGGGCAAGCTGCTGGAAAACGGCCACCGCGGCGACTTGTCGGTCTCCGTGGGCGACGTGGTCATCTACGGCAAGTACGCCGGCACCGATATCGAAGTGAACGGACAGGATGTCAAGATTCTGCGCGAATCCGACATCCTGGCGAAAGTGACCGCCTAAGTTAGGCCAGCGGCATGAAGACGTTTCCAGAATACTTGTCCAGCGCGGCGCACGAAGGCACGGTCAACGTGTTGTTTGAGGCCGGCATGTACTCGCTGCTCGACGACTTAGAGCGGATCGTCAATTTGCTGCGTGAGGCGAGGGTATCGTTCGAGGTGGTTGGCGGAATGGCTGTCAACGCCCATTTGCTGGCCGTGCGCGAGCGCAGCCGGACGTTTGTGACTCGCGACATCGATCTGTTGGTGCAACGCAGCGATTTGCCGACCATCATCGCCGCGGCGGAAGCCGGAGGATATCAAGCCAAGAAGATCGTCGGCGGATACATGCTGATTCGTCCCGACCAGCAACCCGCCGAAGCGGTTCATCTCTTTTTTTCCGGCGAACGATCCAAGAGCATTCATCCGCTGCCGCACCCTCCGATCCGCCCCGAAGAAAAGCAACTGTTCGAATTGAGTGTTCCCGTCGCCCCGTTGCCCGACTTGGTGCAGATGAAGCTAAATTCATTCCGCCCGAAGGATTTCGTGCATCTGGACACGCTGGACGTCGCCGGCTTAATCAGTCTGGAAATCGAAGCCAATCTGCCGCCGGCGCTCAGCCAACGACTGCGCGAGGCACGAGAACAATTCGAGCGCGATGAACCAGATGGTGAGGAGTGATTCGACCATCGGTGCAAACCAATCGATGATCCTTTTAAGTCGTTAATAATCAATAACAGGAGCGGAAAAACGTGGCAAAGCAACTGCTTTTTCAGGATCAGGCCCGAGCCAAAATGCTCAAAGGGGTCGAGAAATTGGCCAACGCGGTCGCGGTCACCATGGGGCCGACCGGCCGGAACGTCATCATTTCCAAATCGTTCGGTGGCCCGACGGTCACCAAAGACGGCGTGACCGTGGCCAAGGAAGTCGAGCTGGACGACCGCTTCGAGAACATGGGCGCGAAGCTCGTGAGCGAAGTGGCGCAAAAGACCTCCGACGTGGCCGGCGACGGCACCACCACGGCCAGCGTTCTGGCTCGCGCGATTTTCAAGGAAGGCACCCGGAACATCGCGGCCGGCTCGAATCCGATGGCCGTTCGCCGTGGGATCGACAAAGCGGTCGACGCCGCGGTCGAGCATCTCAAGAAAATCGGCCGCCCGGTGCAGAACCCGCAAGAGGTGGCCCAGGTCGGCGCGATCAGCGCCAACAATGACATGACGATCGGCAAGCTGCTGGCCGAAGCTTTGCAGCGGGTCGGCAAGGATGGCGTCATCACCGTTGAAGAAGGCAAGACGACGGAAACCACCGTCAAATTCGTCGACGGGATGCAATTCGACAAGGGTTTCATCTCGCCCTACTTCATCACGCGTCCGACGGAAATGGATTGCCTGCTTGAGGACGCATACATCCTGATCCACGAGAAGAAGATCTCGAATCTGCGCGAATTGGTGCCGGTCCTCGAAAAGGTCGCGCAGGTCGGCAAGCCGCTGTTGATTATCGCCGAAGATGTCGACGGCGAAGCGCTCACCGCCCTGGTCGTCAACAAGCTGCGAGGCGTGTTGAACATCTGCGCGGTAAAGGCCCCGGGCTTCGGCGATCGCCGCAAAGCGATGCTCGGCGATATCGCCATCCTCACCGGCGGCGAGTTGATCAGCGAAGATCTCGGCGTCAAGCTCGAAAACCTCACGCTCCAGCATCTGGGCCGGGCGAAGCGGATCACGGTCGACCGCAACGACACCACGATCGTCGAAGGGGCCGGCAAAGCTTCCGAAGTGCAAAACCGGATTCAACAACTTCGCAACCAGCTCGATGCGACCGAAAGCCAGTACGACAAGGAAAAGTTCCAAGAACGCCTGGCGAAGTTGACCGGCGGCGTGGCCATCATCTCGGTCGGCGCCGGGACCGAGTCCGACATGAAGCAGAAGAAGGCTCGCGTCGAGGATGCCTTGCATGCCACGCGCGCCGCGGTCGAGGAAGGCATCCTGCCGGGCGGAGGCGTCGCTTTGCTGCGGTGCCGCGAAGCGGTGGAAGCCATCCGTAATTCGGCCAAGGGCGACGAGAAAATCGGCGTCGACATTATCCTGCACTCTTTGGAGGCTCCCATCCGTCAAATTGCCGACAATTGCGGCATCGACGGTTCGGTCGTGGCCGACGAAGTGCGGCAGAAGTCGGGCAACATGGGCTACGACGCCAATGCCCGCGAGTATGTCGACATGCTGAAGGCGGGCATCATCGATCCGGTGAAAGTTGTCCGTGCCGCGCTGACCAACGCCGCCAGCATCGCCGGCCTGATGCTCACCACCGAGGCCCTGGTGACCACGCTGGATAAAGATGACAAAGACAAGAACCGCATCGAAGGCAGCGTTCGCTAACGGCATGCACCGGTGACGAGATTTGCTCCGTTCAAGCCCAGGGAACGCCATCCCTGGGCTTTTGTTTGGCGCCACGGCAATGAGCCAAGATTTCAACGGTGCGCGAGGCCCGGTTTTTTTGGCGCATCCCGAGTTTGCTCGATCGCATAGAATGGGCTGTGGCGTGCGAGAACTTTTTCCCCACTGTCGGCTATGGTGACGATGTCGTCCAAGCGAGATTACTACGAGGTCCTGGGCGTCGGCCGCGAGGCTGCTTCCAAGGAGATTGCCGACGCTTATCGCAAACTGGCGATCAAGAACCACCCGGATAAAAATCCCGGGGACGAAGAGGCGATCGTCCGGTTCAAAGAATGTGCCGAGGCGTTCGAGGTTCTGGGCGACGCGGACAAACGAGCTCGTTACGATCGGTTCGGCCACGCCGGCGTCGAGGGTATGGGGGGCCATCAATTCAGCGACGTCAACGATATTTTCGAGGCGTTTGGCGACATCTTTGGCGGCGGGGCGTTCGGCGATCTCTTCGGCGGCTCGCGAAGGCGGAGGGCTCAAAAGGGAGCTGATGTCGGCTGCGAGGTGCGGCTCGATCTGCTCGAAGCGGCCCGCGGAGTCACGAAATCGGTCAAGTTCGAACGCCACGAGAAGTGCCCCGATTGCAGCGGGTCCGGCGCCAAGCCAGGCAGCAAGCCGCAGGCGTGCAAGTATTGCGGCGGTCGCGGGCAAGTGGTGCAAGCCACTGGCTTCTTCCGCGTCCAAACCACGTGTCCCGCCTGCCACGGCTCGGGCGAGGTGGTGAAAGACCCGTGCGGCAAATGCCACGGCTCTGGATTCGTCGGTAAGCTAGTTCGTCGTGATGTGGCGATTCCGGCCGGGGTCGATCATCAGATGCGCGTGCGACTCGCGGGCGAAGGCGAGCCGAGCCCCGACGGTGGTCCGCCCGGAGATTGTTATTGTGTGATCCATGTCGACGAACATCCGTTGTTCCAGCGCGACGGGCAAGATCTGATCGTGCGGCTGCCGATCGCCTTTAGCCAGGCCGCCTTGGGCGCGACGGTCGAAGTCCCCACGCTCGAAGGGCGCGAACCGCTGGAGATTCCCGCCGGAACGCAGCCGGGCGAAGTGTTTCGCTTGCGAGGCCGGGGGATACCCGACCCGCGCCGCCGCGGCAAAGGAGACTTGCTCGTGCAAGCGCTGATCGAGGTGCCGCAGAAGTTGAACCCGCGGCAGGAGCAGTTGCTTCGCGAGCTGGCGACGGAAGAGCATGCCCATGTGACGCCGCATCGTAAGAAGTTTTTCGACAAGCTCAAGAAATACTTCGTTCCCGCTGAAGAACCGGCGCGGAAGGAGGAGCCAACATGATCGAACCATCGAAACGCGAAAATTCTCCAAGCCCCAGTTCTCAACGGTCCAATCCAGCGGATGGCAATCCCAATTCCCAGGCTACTGCCGAGGGAGTCGCCGCCAATCTGGCTGAACCTCTGGAAGAACTGGACTCGCTGCGCACCAGACTCGCGGAATCGCAAGACCGAGTGTTGCGGATCCAGGCCGAGTTGGAAAACTACCGCAAACGGGCCCGCCGCGAATTGGAAGACGAGCGACGCTACGCCGAAATCGGTCTGATCGCCGACCTGCTGCCGATCGTCGACAATATGAACCGCGCTATCGAAGCCGGCGAAAAGAAAGCCGATCCCGCGCTCTTATTGTCGGCTCTGAAAATCATGTCCCAGCAGTTCAACGACATTTTCAAGAAGCATCATTGCACTCCGATCAGCGGCGCCGGCGAGCCGTTCAACCCGCATCTGCACGAAGCGATCATGCAGCAGCCGAATGCCGAGGCGCCGCACCACACCGTGCTGAACGTGGTTCGCATGGGCCTGATGCTGTACGACCGGGTGGTCCGGCCCGCGCAGGTCATTGTCTCGAGCAACCCTTCGAGCACTGCTTCGCCGGAATACTAGCCCGAAACGTAAGTGAGGATCTATTGCTTTGTCAACGCTTGATTCTTGGATGGTGTGCCACTGGCTCTGCCAGTGATCTTTGGAATTCTTGCCTTGATCTCTCAGCAACGAAGAACACTGGCGGAGCCAGTGGCACCCTAAATTCAAGCTGTGACAATGCACTAGCACGATGGCCTTGCAAGATCGTAATCCCGCGTCCTCGCTAACGCGTCGGGCTGGTGTGATTTGCCCACACAGCCCTCTACAGTTTTGGATACCGTAACGCCATGCCCACCTATGACTATGTCTGCGACGCGTGTGGACACAAGTTTGAGTTGTTCCAATCCATCATGGCTCCGCACAAACGCAAATGCCCGGAGTGCGGCAAGCAGAAGTTGCGGCGCTTGATCGGGGCCGGGGCGGCGATCGTGTTCAAAGGCTCGGGCTTCTATCAGACCGATTACCGCAGCGACAACTACAAAAAGCAAGCCGCGGCGGATAAGCCGTCAAGCGACTCCTCGGGCAATGCATCCGAGGGGGGCAAGTCGTCAAGCAAGGAAACCTCTGCCAGCGGCGACAAACCCGCAAGCAGCGGTTCGGAGAGTTCCAGCAACAAGCCGTCCACGGCGGCGGAAAGCAAGTCCTCCGGAAACAAATCGTCGGAAGGCCGTTCGTCGAGAGAGAGTTCCAGTTCGTCCTCCGGAAAATCATCCGGTTCGAAGGGTGGCAAGAAGCGGTAGTCGATCCGCTTTATCCCTGGCAGCCTGGTGAAAAAGTAGCCTGGTGAAAAAGGGGACCGGCTCTGAGCGAGCCAGCGGGTTGGTAGCGGAATTCGCGTTGCTGCGAAGTGCCTGTCCCCTTTTTCAACTGCCAGCTAGCCCAAATCCGACCCGATCCTCCTCGTTGTCCAAAGCGATTTTATGGCACCCCCGGTTTGTCCCGTCTGCGGCGCCGCGGTCGATCTGAAAAAGACCACCGCCATGCCGTTTTGCAGCGAGCGCTGCCGCACGATCGACTTATCGCGCTGGTTGGGTGAAAATTACACGATCCCCGGGCGACGTTCCGACGAGCAGGGTGAAGAAGAACCGACTGATTGAGTCCGGTCTCCGTCTGTCTTGCCGCAAAATGTGTGGCCGGCGTGCTGCTTTCGCAAATTCCCCCGGCTTCCTATAATGCCGACGTATTGGAGGTTCTAACGCAGCATGAGGAATTCGTCGCATGGCCGATGAGCGCGGCAGCCAGGCTACCAGCCTACGGGAAATTGTCTGGTGGGAAATCTTTCCGTGGCTAAGTCTCGTAAGAACCGTGCGGCTAGCGCTGGCCCCGCGGATGTTGTTTCTCGCCGCCGCGGGACTCCTGCTGACGGCGATCGGCTGGCGGATCCTGGGCTCGATCTTTCCTGAATCGGCGGCGGCGTTGGCCGCACCGGAATTGGCGGTTTCCCCGGCTAGCCTTGCTTTGGCCACGACGCCGACCGAGCCGCTCGATCTCAGACCCGCCTGGCCGTGGCAATCGCAACTCGGCGATGCGGGTTACTCGGCCTTCAATCGCTTTGACTGGCCGCTGCGCCCGCTGCTGGTTTCGGGCGAGTACCTGAGCCGGCCCTTTCGCGGACTGTTCCGCGCCGACGTCGGCGCGGCGGCGTTTTTCTACGCGCTGCTTTGCGCCTGTGGGCTTTGGCGATTTGGAGCATCATCGGCGGCGCGATGACGCGCATCGCTGCGCTGGAACTCGCGCGCGAAAGCCGGCTGGGCCTGGTGGCTGGGCTGCGGTTCGCCGTCGGCAAATGGCCCTCCTATTTCTTTGCTCCGCTGGTGCCGATGCTGGGCGTGGTATTGCTGGTCGTGTTGGGTTTGATCGCCGGACTTCTCATGCGTTCGGATTTTCTGGCCGTCGTCGTCGGCATCGGCTGGCCGCTCATGCTGGCGGTTTGTTTTGGCGTGGCGATTCTGCTGATCGGACTCGCGTTCGGCTGGCCGCTGATGTGGCCGACGATCAGTGCCGAAGGGACCGATTCGTTCGATGCGCTGAGCCGCTCGTATTCCTACTTGTATCAGCGCCCGTTGCACTACTTGTTCTACGCTCTGGTCGCGGGTTTCTTCGGGTTGTTGACGGCGGCCGTCGTGCTGCTTTTCGCCCAGTGGACGATCGGTCTGGGTTACTGGGCCGCGAGTTGGGGAACCGGTGTATCGCGGCTGGCGGAATTGCACAACTCCGCGTTGTCACCGGGCGAGCAGACGGGCATGCTGAGCACCGCCGGCTATGTGTTTGCCTTTTGGACCGGCGCCGTGATGCTCGTGGCAACTTCCTTTTTGTATAGCTACTTCTGGACGGCCGCGAGCGGAATTTACTTTCTGCTGCGGCAAAATCTCGATGGCATGGAGCCTGACGAAGTGGCGCTGAGCGAGACGAACGAAGACCCGTCCTACGGCCTGCCACCGTTGGCCCCGGATGAACTGGGAGTCCCGCGAATCGTCGATCCACCCTCGCCCGCGCCGATCCCGCCGCTATCGACGCCGCCGCTGCCGCCAACTTCGTTGCCGCCGGTCACCGAAAAGCCACGCGAGCCTCCCGCGGGCTGATCAGACGTACTCGGCCAACACCGCGTCCATTTGCGCGTTGAAGTGGCCGCGGGTCAGGACTTCGTCGCAGCCGGCGGCTGTTGCCTCATCTAATCGCTGCGTATGAACGTGCGGCCCATACGCCACGATCGCCCGCGGCGGCTGCTGCGCTTTGCGCATGCGCGTGACCCATTCCGAAATGCTCCAGCCGAATGTATTGAGATCCAGCAGCACAAGGCTCCGCGGGTCTGCCGCCGCTAGCGCGTCGAGCAGTGCCTCGGGCGTGGCCATGGTCTGAAGTTTGCTTCCCAGGCGCTCGGCCGCGCCCGCCACGCGCGAGGAAAAAAGCAAGTCGGTGCTCAGCAGCAGAATTGCCATTGGATATTGCCATCTCGCGACATCGACACAATCGAGACCGAGTTGCCAACCGGCCGCCGGCTACCAGCCTGCTAAATAAGGGGACTGGCTCTGAGCGACCGCACGAACTTCCCGAAGTTTTGACGTTGCCGCGAAGTGCCTATCCCCTTTTTCACAGCCGGCTATACCGCTTCGGGTCCCCGCACGTCGCCAAAAATTTGAATCGTCTGGTCCATGGGCAGCAGAAAAACCTTGCCGTCGCCGATTTGGCCTTCCAGACCGGTCCGGGCCGCCGTCATCACCGATTCGATCGTGCGGTCCAGGAAATCGTCGTTCACGACGATCTCCAAGGCGATCTTTCGCAGCAAATGGGTTTTGTATTCATGCCCGCGATACATCTCGGTCTGCCCGCGCTGCCGCGCATACCCTTGCGCATCGCAGACGGTCATCCGCGTGACTTCGATTTTTTCGAGCGCCGCGCGCACGGCGGTGAGCTTTGTCGGTTGAATAATGGCGATGAGCAATTTCATCGCGAAGCAATTCCCAAATGAAACAGAGAAATCAATCGATGCTAGGAACCGCGATCGACCCAGCGCATCTTGCGGCGCGTCGACAACCGCCGGCAAAGCGCCGGGCGGCGTGAAACAGGCCCCCCCAAGCGTAATCAGAATAGTCGCTTTGCATTAGCCAGGCAATCGGCCGGAGCGATCCCCCCGTCTTGCCTATTTCGCCTTGTTCACGGCTCGCCGCAAGTAATTGGAGGCACGGCGTGGTGGACAGGCGAGTTTCTCAAACCCGCCTTGTGGATTTCGGTAGACCAGCTAACAATTGCGGCCCATTTTGGACGATAGGCTCGCTGCCTGTATGGATTTGAGTTGGGGTCACGACCGAAAACGTCGGCGCCGCGAACACCGGCCGCTGACACGTTTCGGTCCGCTGGGGTGACATTGCGAAATCGAGATCCGATTGTGCTGTCACGGAAATCACGTTCCGAAGGGCCGATTCCGTGCGGCTTTGCACGTCGCCACGGCAGTCTTGCGCTGTCGTGGCTCATGGTCGCTTTAGTCACGGTTGCTTGCGGCTGCCGCTTCGCGCCCAGCAATGACCGCGATTGGGCGCCCGAAGTCTCACGGCTCTCGACGGCCAAAATCCAAGGCGATTCGGTCGTCGTGCACAACGTTCGCAACTGTGTCTATCGCACGCAGAGCGATTTCGACGTCCACTATGAAGACCGCAAGTACGACCTGAGCAAGCTGAACGTCGTCGATTACCTGCTCGTGCCATTCACCGACATGCCGCGCGTCGCGCATACGTTTGTCAGCTTCGGCTTCCGCGACCAGGACTACGTTTCGATCTCGATCGAGTCGCGCCGGCTGCACGGCGAGGTTTACACGCCGGTGCGCGATTTTCTGAACCAAAGCGAGATCATTTACGTCGTCGGCGATGAACGCGACCTAATCCGCTTGCGCTCGAATTTCCGCAAGGACGACGTCTTTCTGTATCATGTCAAATTCACTCCCGAGCAATGTCGAATCGTGTTCGTCGACATGCTCCAGCGTGCTAATCGGCTTGCCGCTCAGCCCGAGTTCTACAACACGCTGACGAACAACTGCGCGACGAATTTGATCGCCCACTTCAATCAGGCGCTGCCGCAGAAGATTCCGTATAACTATCAGGTGCTATTGCCCGGCCTTTCCGATCGGCTCGTGTACAGCATGGGACTATTCGATAGCACTGGCTCGTTCGACCAGACTCGGGCCGCTGCCCGGATCAATCGGCTGGCGTACATCTACCGCGACAGCCCGCAGTTCTCGCAGGCAATTCGCCACTCGGGCGATGCGCCGCTTCTGAGATAGGGCCGCGGCGAGGCGCGGACCGTCCCAATTTTGTGATTTTCCGCCGAACAAAATGGGACCGTCTCCTTGGCCCATACGGCTCTCAGCCTTGCCCTGAGTCGATGCGCTTCACGACGCGCAAATGATTGCAACTTGCCGGTCAGGCAATTAGCATGAAGTGCGGTAATTTTGCCCCCTTTTTTGTGCCAGGAGGATTGAACACCATGCGACGCGTACTACTTCTGATTCCTTTGGCCTGCTTGCTGGTGTTGGACTTGTGCCAAACCACCTATGCCGGCTGGTGGCGCCATCGAAGGTGCTGCTGCTGCGAGCCGGTAGAAAGCTGTTGCCAGCCGGTGGAAAACTGTTGCACCGCGGCAGCCGCGCCAGATTGCACGGCCCCGGCTGGTCCGATGACGACCCAGCCGCAGGCGATCGAGCCGCCGGCAACACACCCGACTCCTCCGCCGCCGCCACCGACGAGCAAGCCGAATCCTCCGCCACCACCGCCGCCGGGACCGTCGACTTCGAAGTCGCCGTCCGATCTGGTGAAGCCGCCGGCGACACCAGTGCCGCCGCCCGCGGTCACTCCGCCGCCGGCGACGCCGAAAGTCGTCGTGCCACCACCCGTGATCCCACCGCCGGCAACGCCGAAAACAGTCGCTCCTCCACCGGCGGTAACACCGCCGCCAGCGACTCCAAAGGTTGCAACGCCACCGGCGTCACCACCGGCCACGCCGAAGGCCGTGACGCCCCCGCCTGCGCCGGCGACTCCAAAGGCAACCACGCCGCCGCCACCTCCGCCCGTGCCGAACAAAACGGCGCCGACCAAGCCGGCTTCGGCCGACAAGACGTCGACGCCGCCAGCTCCTCCACCGCCGCCACCGGGAAAGACATCGGCCCCGGCCGAAAAGACGGCCCCCAAGGATGATTCGAAAACGAAGGACGCGACGCCACCGAAGACGTCGGCCATCACGCCAGTAGCTCCGCTCGCGCCCAAGGATGGGCCGGCGGCGGTGGCCGACTCGCCGCCACCGAAAGATGCCTCACCGGCAAACTCCACCGCGAAAAACGACACGACGAAGGCCAACCCTTCGTCGCCTTCGTTAGTAGAGCCGGCAAATGCCCACTGGACTTCGTTGTTCGACGGCAAGACGCTCGGAAAATGGAAAGTGACCGACTTCGGCACTCAAGGCAAAGTGGAAGTCAAAGACGGCGACCTGCTGCTCGGCTTCGGCGACGGCTGCACCGGCGTGACTTGGAAGGGAGATTTTCCCAAGCTGAATTACGAAATCAAACTCGAGGCCAAGCGCGTCGATGGCAGCGACTTTTTCTGCGGCCTGACTTTTCCGGTCGGCGAATCACCGTGCTCGTTCATCGTCGGCGGCTGGGGGGGCGGAGTGGTCGGCCTCTCCTCGATCGACGGCGAAGACGCCTCGGAAAACGACACGACCAAATACATGGCCTTCACCAAGGACAAGTGGTACACGATCACCGTCCGCGTCACCAAGGACCACATCCGCTGCTGGATCGACAAGGAACAAATGGTCGATCAGCCTCTCATGGGCCGCAAGCTGTCAATTCGCTCGGAAGTCGAACTCTCGAAGCCGCTGGGCATCGCCTCCTGGAAAACCACCGCCGCGCTCCGCGACATTCAATGGCGCACTTTGGCGGACAACGAGCGCTAGTCAACGGAGTGATCTTCTTCAAAATCCCGATTCTCTGTCGGTATTTTTCTGATGCGTGGGGCAGCAATGAATTGATTTCCTGCTCGATAGAAGCGAACGGCTTTCGCGGATGTTAAGATGCCGTTGCGGCGGCAGAGTGCCCCAAGCCGGCAACCATCGAGCCTTGAGTTCGAGAGTGCCTCTCCAGGGATACCCTGGGGGATCGTGAAGGGTTAGGATTTCGTCGCGTGAGCGATTATGCGCCGTGCGCATCACTGCTCACGCTAGACCAGACTCGTTGGGGCACGCTGCCGCCCATTTCAACATGGATTCGGACGCCTTTATCGCTTGGGCGCTCGCCGCGGCATTCTTGTCCGGCTCGATCGAAACTGCAGGACTCGTCGACCGCGGCGCCGCGCTGTTCGGCCGGCGTTGGCGTTGGCTTTCTCCCCTTGCACGACGGGTTTGCGAGGCATTCGGCGGTCGAACTCGGCCTCGCCAGATCGCCGTTGCGCGGTTTCTACTGGCTGACGAAGGTTTTAAGAACGCCTGCCAGAAACATGCGTTGCAAGTGAAGCGGTGGCTTGCCGCGCCGGCGGCAATGAGCCCCGTTTCGGCTGCCGCCGCATGGGCGGCGCCGTCGATTTGCACGTCGGGCGAATTGGCCGAGTGGCTGGGCATCACGATCGGCGAACTGGACTGGTTCGCCGACCGCCGCGGTCTCGAGTCGAAGCAGAATCAAGGCCGATTGCGGCACTACCATTATCGCGTGCTCGCCAAGCGGTTTGGACGCGTTCGGTTGATCGAGGCGCCGAAGCCTCGACTGAAAGAGATGCAGCGCCGGATTCTGACCGGAATTCTCGATCATGTCCCCCTTCATGCGGCGGCCCATGGATTTCGCCGGGGCAGATCGATCGCGACATTCGCAGCGCCGCACGTGGGCAAGCGGGTTGTCTTGCGGCTGGATCTGGAGAATTTTTTTCCGTCGATCTCGCTCGCGCGGGTTCAGGCGTTGTTTCGAACCCTCGGCTACCCGGAACGCGTCGCCGATCTGCTGGCGGGATTGTCGAGCAACAGCGCCGGACGATGTTTGGAGCGAACTCTCCATGCCGGCGGCGGAGCCGCAAATGCGCCAAGTGCGCTGGCTGTACGCCGCACCGCATTTGCCGCAAGGCGCGCCGACGTCGCCGGCCTTGGCGAATCTATGCGCATATCGGTTGGATTGCCGGATTGCCGCGCTTGCGAGATCGACCGGTGCGGACTACACCCGCTATGCCGACGACCTGGCGTTTTCCGGCGGTCGCGAATTCGAGCGCGTGGTCCGGCGATTCAGTTTGCACGTTTGCGCGACCGTGATGGAAGAAGGCTTTGCGGTTCATCACCGCAAGACGCGGATCATGCGGCAAGCGGCGTGCGCGCAACATCTGGCAGGTCTCGTCGTCAATCGGCGATTGAACGTGCTGAGAACCGATTACGATCGGCTGAAAGCGATTCTTACGAACTGCATCCGGCACGGCGCCGATAGCCAGAATCGTGCGGCGATTGCCGATTTTCGCGCTCACTTGCTCGGGCTAATTTCGTTTGTCGAAATGCTCAATCCAAGTCGCGGCGCTCGGCCTTGCGCTTTGTACGCGCAAATCACGTGGTAGGCTCAGCGCCGCGCCCAGCGAGCAACACTCGCTGGAAAAAACCTTCGGCGGCCCAGTTGCGGAACCATTCGCCGAGGTCGTTGGCAAATTGGGCCAGGTCGAGGGCGGGGAACCGGTCGCACCACCTTTTCGATCGCATTCCCAATCGGTTGCCCGGACTGCAATGCCGATAGCAGCACATACTGCCGCTCGGAAAGATCGTGGCGGCGGACGATGTAGTCGCGCCGAGTGACGGCCAGCCAGCTCTTGGCCGGTGCCGGCAAGGATGGTTTTTCGTCGCCACCCTCGGCTTGAGGGGCGTGAGGAATTGAGGGGCGTGAGGTACTCGCCGGCAAGGACGGGGTCTCGTCGTCACCCTCGGCTTGAGGGGCGTGAGGAATTGAGGGGCGTGAGGTACGCGCCGGCAAGGACGGGGTCTCGTCGTCACCCTCACCCCGGCCCTCTCCCGCCGACGAGGCGGGGGGCCGGCTCCCCTCGCCCCTTGCGGGAGAGGGGCTGGGGGTGAGGGGTGGCAGCGCCGAACGTCGTTCATCACCCTCACCCCGGCCCTCTCCCGTCAAGGGAGAGGGAGATCGGCGGCGCATCGCCGTGTAGTAATCGTTCAGCGGAAATTGCAGTTCGAGCAACCGCAAGCAACAGACGGTTTCCAACCGGGCGTTCATCCAAGCTTCAGGATCGATCTCGCGCAATTGCTCGGCGCTCAATAGCGGCTGGCCCTCGACGCCCCGGCCGTCGAATACCTGCGAGAATGTCCATTCCATCGTCGCCAGATCGATCAGGAAATCAGGCCACTCTGGCGGCAGTTCGCCGGGCGCCTCAAGTTGTGCTTCATCCTTCGGGAGGGCGAGGCTCCCGCCGAGCCGTGGCGCACCGTCGTCCGCCGACAACTCTGCTGCGATTTCGTCCGACGTATCCTCCACCGGCCGCGTCTCCGCCAAGAATCTTGCAAAGTTCTCGCCCAACTTGCCGAGCGTGTAGCTTCGCGACGGATACATCTGCAAATAACCGAACGCAAACGCGTCGAACGTCTCCTCACCCAGTGTTTGCTTCAGCACCGGAAACTCTTCGCCCAGGCATTCCAGCAGCCGCGCGTAATAGGCGTTCGCATAGATCGAAAGCCGCTCGACGCTCGTCAGAGCCTGCGATCGCGACACCACGGATTCCACTTCCTCCGGCGGCACGTCGAGATGCTGCCGGGCGGTTTCCGAATCCAGCCCCGCGGCAACGCCATCCGGATGCATGATCACGGCCTGCATCCAGCGCTGCACGGCGTCGAGATGAAAGTCCGAATCGGCCATACATGGTCATTTCAGGTTGTTAAAAAAGGCCCGCTGAGCGTGACAGAATGGGGACAGGCACGTCGCGGCCCGCCTGTCATTGGTGTTCCATTCCGACTCGCTCCGAGCCAGTCCCCATTCTTTCACTCGACTTCCATGACGACGTACGACAGCGGATGCGGCACCTGCGAGCCGGAGTCGATCACCGGCATCGATGTCACCGGCACCGGCAGATCGGCCATGTATTGCTTGGCTTTCAATACCTCGGCATGGACGACCGGAAATGGCGGGATGCGCGCGTCCCACTCCAACAGTGTCGAGACACCGCCGGTCTTTTGATGCGCCAAGCGATAGAGTTCCCACACCGGATCGATCACATGGTTGTCATGCGTGTCGATCAGGTGAGTGCGGCAGTTGCTGTGGCCGGCCAGATGCACCTGCACGATTCGCTCATGCGGCACCGAGCGCACGTATTCGAACGGATCGAAATCGTGGTTGACGCTCGACACATGGACGTTGTTCACGTCCAACAGCAGTCCGCAATCGGCCTCGGCGGCCATCCGGCCGATGAATTCCCATTCGCTGAGCGTCGAGCCGGCGAAGGTGACGTAGCTGCTGGGGTTTTCCAGCACCAACGGCCGCTCGAGAAAATCCTGCACGGTTTTGACCCGCTCGACCACGTGGGCCAGCGTTTTTTCGTTGAGCGGAATCGGCAGCAGATCGTGGGCGTTGGTGCCCAGGACACCAGTCCAGCAGAGATGGTCGGAGATCCAGCCTGGCTTCACGACATTCGCCAGGGCTTTCAACTTCGACAGATAGTCGAAGTCCAACGGGTCGGTGCTGCCGATCGACAGCGAAACGCCATGCATGACGACCGGATACCGCTCGGCGATTTGCTCCAGCACATAGCGGGCCCGGCCGAAAGAGTCCATGAAGTTTTCGGAGATGATTTCGAACCAATCGACATCGGGCCGGTTTTCGAGAATGTAGGGGAAGTGGACGCTCCGCAGCCCGACGCCGAGCCCCAGATTCTGCTGTCCCATCCGCGGCGGTGATTTCGGCACGAATTCGTCTCCAAGTCCGATCGCGGTTTATTATATCGGACAGCCTTTGAAAGGACCGCAAAGCAGAGGGGCCAGTGGCCTGCGCCACTGGCCCCAGTCGATTGGCCCTAGTCGATTGGCCTGTGTTGTGAATCCCGAACGAGTCGCCACAAACCGACGGCTCGATCGTCGCGCCCACGATCCGCGCACCCGCTGCTCCGCACTCGCTCCCTCGATGTATCAATCCGCGAATCTCAAAGTGGCACAAAACAGAAGGATCTGTTAAGTCGCCACGAATTCTTGGATCGACTAGCCTTTGGGCGCCTTGCCGAACGGCTTCTTTTCGGCCGTCATCAATTGCTCGAAGCGCTTCCGAGCTTTGCCCCAGATGGCCGGCTTTAACGGCACGTTGCAAGCGCCCTGGCCTTTGCAGGCGTTCTCGCCGGGATGCGCGCCGCAACCCCCTTGGCCCTTGCACTGGTTGGCGGCGTGGCAGGTGTGTTTCTCGGCGGTGGCGCAAGTGCCTTGGCCGGCGCAGTCGTTCTTGCCGCTGGCGCCTTTGCCCTTGCAGGTGTTTATTCCGCGGCAGACGTGCGGGTCGCTCAAGAGCGGATTCTCATCGGCACGCGCGACCGACGTCAGGCCAGCGGCGCCCAACATCATGCCGCCCAGGGCCGCCGCGCCCAGCCGCTGAAACTCGCGGCGATTCAATTCAGTCCGATCCATGTCGAGGCTCCCATTCAGATGTGGAAACGAGGGTTGAAACAACGGGGAAGCAGGTCAATTATAGCTTGGAAACAGGCGCAATACACCAGACAATTCGCGGGTTATTAAACGAACAACGAACCCCCAGTTTACGCGCGTGTGAGCGTCAGATTTGTGGGCATCCGTTTCCGCATTCTCCCTCTCCCTTGACGGGAGAGGGCTGGGGTGAGGGTGGGAATCAAGTTCGATCTTTCACTTGCAGCTGGATTTCGACGTCACCGATGTTCTCACCCCTCACCCCCGGCCCCTCTCCCGCAAGGGGCGAGGGGAGACGCGTTTTATCCGCAGCGGCATTCCCACCACTTTCGAGACGCTCACACTTTACGCGCCTCGCACGCCCGGTCGCTGTCGCGCACGGTTCGCCACGCGCCCGGCTTCGCGTCGCGGCTAACTGCTGAAATTTCACTTGGGCGACTTTGTCGCGATCTAGCCGCGGGTCCAACGGCCGGCGAGCGCGGTGGGTGGGTCGGCCAATGATTGCAGTCGGAACAGACGCACCGTGCCGCGGTCGGCGAACGATTGGAGCGGCACGATGCCAAGTTCAAGAATGCGCTCCGTGGCCCGGTCGGTCAACAATGCCTCGGCGCACGGCTTGATCCGCGATTGGCCATCGTCGTCGTACACGTGCAACGGCAGTTCGTCGATATCGGGGTCCAAATTGTCGGCCAGATCCCAGCCGTCGGCGCTGAATCCTCGAGCCAGTACCATGGCCCAGCCGATCGCCGGATTGCCCCAGAGATAGCCGGCATGGTTCGGCGCCGGCAATTCTTCGAATTCGAATCGCTCGGTCGGGCTGGTGTCGCGGCCGTAAGGTAACCGCAGCAGCATCCGCGGCGCGGCCAGCCCCAACCAGGCGGCTTCCGGCAGCTGGCGCAACTGCCGCCACATTTCGCTGCCGGCGGCGTCGGGCTCGTCCCAATCGTCGGGGTCTGGCCGCTCGGCCAACGATTTCCCGCCGAAGATTTGCGGATCGGCCGCAGCCAGAAACGGCGCTCCGGCCCGGGCAGCAATTTGCGCGATTCGGCCGAGCAATTCGACGTCGTCGCGGGTATCGCTGAACTGGTAGTTTCCCACGACAATGCTCCACGGCGGCGTGCCGGCGGGAAGCTCGACCAACAGCTTGTAGAACTTCGAGGACCGAAGCTGATCGACGCTGTTCAAATCATCGGCCAACTGCTGTTTCGACAAGTCCAAGAAAAACAGCTTGAGATTCGTGTCGGTCTCGACTCGCCGGGTGAGGATATCGAGTCCGCGCCAGGCGGACTCCACGGCCTGGAATTCCGGACGGTGCAGGATGGCCCGCATCCGGTCGGAAATGAGTTCGTCGACCAGATCGGTCAATTCTTGCTTCGCAGGATCGTCAGCCTCGCTCTGATACCGCCCGGCGATATGCGACAATAGCTCATCAAACACGCCGGGCTTTCGCGTCGCTGCTTTCTGTTCATAGGAGCCTGCGGACCCCTCGAGCAGATGATCCAGCAGATTGCCCTCGGCGATTGGTTCCAACTTCGGTGAGGATGGCGGCAGTTGCGGTTCTTCCGCCGGCGCGGCGGCATGCGCCTCGGCCCAACCGCGCACTTCCTCGGCAGCGGCGGCGTAAGTTTTCGGCGATTGCAACCGGCTGGCGCATCGCGCAGCGCGTCGAACAGCGGCAGCCGCTCCACCAGCCGATCGGGATGAAAATCATCTAACTCCGCGAACGAAATCTCGACCGCCGAGCCATCGGGATGAATCCCCGGCAACGCCACCCTCGGCTTTAGCTTCGCCAGCACCGCGTCGAGATTGTCGCGATCGACAAACAGCGGTTGCGGCGCGGCGGAATTGTCTGCACCCCCGCTGAAATTGCCCAGAATCAGGATCCGGAGCGGTGTATCTCCCCGCTCGCCTTCGGGCTCCGCGGCCGCCTCGGGCACTTTGCCGACGAATAGGGTTCCAAACGAAATCTTTTGCGCCATGATCGGTGCGCTCCGTGAATTTGATATGTGCCGCAAATGAATCAAGAACCACACCGCACCGCTCGGCCAAGCCCAGGGATGGTTATCCCTGGGCTTAAGCTTCCTCGCCGGCTGAGCCATTCTCCAATGACCCATCGCGGTGTGCAATCGGCCCGGCTTTCGTGACTGGCACCGCGCGGGCAATTTCTTCGCGATCCGGGTCGCTGCTACTTGCACTTGCCCGCCCGGTGGTGCAATATCTTTGACATGCCTCTTTGGCATTGGCCCGATGCGTCCGCGGCCTGTCGCGGAACGGGGGCCATCCCACCTTGCAGATTCCCCCTCCAGCTTGGCTCTACCCAGAGGAGAATTCCATGCGTTCGAAGTCGTGGCGATCGTTGCTCGTGGTTTCCTTGACGATCTTCGGTTCGGCCAGGGTCGCTTCGGCGGCCGTGAAGTTGCCGGCCCTGTTCACCGACAACATGGTGCTGCAGCGCGAGCATACGATCCCGGTTTGGGGTTGGGCCGATAAGGGCGAAACCGTCACGATCACACTCGGCGACGAACATGTGACCGCCAAAGCCGGCGAGGATGGCAAATGGAAGGCGACTTTGACCCAGAAGCTCGAAGCCACGCCCGAAGGCAAAAGTTTGGAGATGACCGTCAAAGGTTCCAGCGGCAACACGATCACGCTCAAGAACATCCTGGTCGGCGAGGTTTGGGTTTGCTCCGGTCAGTCGAACATGGAAATGGGCATCGGCATTGCGAAGAATAGCAAAGAGGAAATCGCGGCAGGCGACCATCCGGAAATTCACTTGTTCACCGTGCCGAAAGTCAAAGCGACCGAACCGCTCGAGGACGTAAAAAGCCAGTGGGAAGTCTGCACTCCGAAAACGCTCAGCACCGGCGGATGGGGCGGATTTTCGGCGGCAGCCTATTACTTTGGGCGCGACTTGCAGAAGGAGCTGAAAGTTCCCGTGGGCTTGATCCATACCTCGTGGGGTGGCACGCCGGCCGAGTTGTGGACCAGCAAGAAAACGCTCTCGTCGAATCCGGCCATTCGCTCGCTGGCCGGCCAAGGCGAAAACTCGCGGCTTTATAACGGCATGATCGCCCCGCTGATTCCGTTCGCCATCCGCGGCGCGATCTGGTATCAGGGCGAAGCGAACGTTGGCCGCGGGTTCCAATATCGCTCGCTGCTGGCCGCGATGATTCGCAACTGGCGAACCGATTGGGCTCAGGGAGATTTTCCCTTCGGCATCGTGCAGATCGCGCCGTTCAAATACGGCGGCGACGGCATTCCCGCTGCCGAAATTTGGGAAGCCGAACTGATGACGGCCAAGAATGTGCCCAACACCGGCATCGCGCTCACGATGGACATCGGCGAAGAGCACGATATTCATCCCAAGAACAAGCAGGAAGTCGGCCGCCGTTTGGCGCTGTGGGCATTGGGCACGGTCTATGGCCAGAAGATTGAATACTCCGGGCCGATCTACAAATCGATGACTGTCGAGGGGAGCAAGATCAAAATCGCGTTCGATCACACTGGCGGCGAATTGATGTCGCGCGACGGCAAGCCGCTGACGGAATTCACCATCGCCGGCGAGGACATGAAATTCCAGCCCGCGCTGGCCGAGATCGAGGGGAGCGACGTCGTGGTTCACAGCGACGCCCTGACCAAGCCTATCGCGGTCCGCTTCGCGTGGCACGACACAGCCGTGCCGAATTTGGAAAACAAGGAAGGCCTGCCGGCGGCCCCGTTCCGCACCGACCGCGACCCGCGGGAGATTAATCCGATTACCGCCATGTTGTCGATTCTCGGACCGGCGCCGAAGGATTTGCCGCAGCAGTTCGAATTGAAGGCGGGCGATAAGATCGTCGCCATCGGCGATTCGATCACGGCCGCCGGCGGCTATCTGCGCGATTGCGACGAAATCCTGGCCGCGGCGTATCCCGAACTGAAACTGCCGAAGATCGACAACGTCGGCATCGGTGGGCAGAAGGCCGAAGACTTGCTGCCGCGCTTCCAGCGCGACGTGGTGGCGAAGAAGCCGGCAGTCGTGACACTGAGCATCGGGATCAACGATGTTTGGCATCGGCTGGGCGCGCCGCACGATGCCAAGGTGCTGGCCAACTACACGGCCAATGTGTCAAAGATGGTCGATATGGCCCAGGCCGCGGGAATCAAGGTGATTCTGCTGGCTCCCACAGTGATCACCGAGGATGTGAATGCCGAAGGCAATAAGCGGCTGGAGATGTATGTCGATGCGGAGCGGAAGATCGCGGCCGACAAGAAATGCGTGTTCGTGAACCTGCACGAGATGTTCGTCAAGGCCCTGGCGAAAAAGCCGGCCAGTGAAAAAGGAAATTGGCTCACCGGCGATGGCGTGCACATGAAGCCGCTCGGCGACGCGATCATGGCCATCGGCATCCTGGAAGGCCTCGGCATGCCGGAAGACAAGATCAAAGCCGCCGACGTTGCTGCGACCAAGTAAGCAACCGGCAAGACTCGGCGGGGTGGCACTGGCAAGCGAAGTCTGCCAGTGCCGCCCATCCATTTGATGCGGGATAACGCATGCCAGCTCGGCGATTGATCGTGGACGTGCTGTCGCTGACGTTGTTCGGCGTATGTGCCTGCGTGGCGGCAAGCCGGTGTATGGCTGCCGACGCGCCTTTGCAAAAAACGCCGAGCGACCGTCCGCTTTCCCAAGAAGTCCGGCAACAAATCGACAAGCGGTTGCAGCTTCGCCGGAGACAATCGCCAGCAATGGGTCGAAGCGCTGGCCCATGCCGAAGCCGGCCAGCGCTGCGCCGTCGCGTTCCTGCTGGCGAACATGCCCGAGCGCGATTTGAAATCGCTAAAAGCCGATTTTCTGCTTCGCAATGTGGAGTTGGCCTGCAAAGCCCGGGCGAAAACAGCGTGGGCCGCGGCCGTGCCGGAGGAGATTTTCCTGAACGACGTGTTGCCCTACTCCAACTTGAACGAGCGGCGGGACGATTGGCGCGGCGATTTCTTCCAGCGGTTCTTTCCGCTAGTGAAAGATTGCAAAACGGCGAACGAGGCGGCGCAGATTCTCAATCGCGAAGTGTTCAAGGCGGTGAAGGTTTCCTATCACCCCACGAAACGCCCCAAGCCGGATCAAAGTCCTTATGAATCGATGGAAGCCCATTTCGCTTCCTGCTCCGGCTTGTCGATTTTGCTGGTTGATGCTTGCCGCGCGGTGGGCGTGCCGGCCCGGGTCGCTGGCACTCCGCTGTGGGCCGACCATAGCGGCAACCATACTTGGGTCGAGATTTGGGATGGCCAATGGCGCGTACGTCGGCGCTGCCGAGCCGGGCGAGTTCAACCAAACCTGGTTCTCGGGCAAGGCCGCCAAGGCCGACGATTCCCGACCTGAGCACCGCATTTACGCCGCCTCATTCCGACCGACCGGCAATTCGTTTCCGCTGGTCTGGGATCCCACGAACACCGACTATCCGGCCGTCGACGTCACCGGCTATTACGTGAATCGCAGGACGCTAACGGTGCATGTTGGGCTGGTTCCTTCCTCGGCTTCGGTGCCGGTCAGGATCGAAGTTCGCCAGGCAGGCGTCTTGGTTGCCGAAGCTCAAGGTCCGAGGGCGGAATTCAATCTGGCGGCCGACAACACATATTCGTTGATGGTGACGCTCAACAATGGGCACAAAATCAACAAAGAAGTTCACCTGCCGAAAGACGCGGACTTGACTGTCGAGCTGCCATGAGAATCTGCAACTCCGATTTCCGTAGGGTGGGCACTGCCCACCAAACGCCGCGGCGGCGAAGGCGCCAGGTTCTCATGATTTCTTGGTGGGCATTGCCCACCCTACTTTGCGCGCTCGCCGCCTTGATTCAATTTGCGGTTCCAGCGCGTGGCGAGGCGCCGGCCCCGCGGAAGCACAATCCAATCAAGGCGCTGGAAAACTGGTTGCAATTATCGCGACCCGCTCGGCCCGAGTTGCGAGCGCAGCCGTTCGCCAAAGTCCCGCTGACCAAGGCGGAGTCCGAGGAAGCTCAACGGCTCCTGTGGGACGAGCATGTCGCCGAAATCCACGCCACGCGCGAAAAGGAGTGGAACGACAAGGCGATCACGGTGGCCGATCACACGTTGCGGTTCAAGGACCGGCATTTCGGAACCAAGCCCAAAGAGGGTTGGAATCTGTACATCTCCATGCATGGCGGCGGCGGAGCCCCGGCGCAGGTGAACGACCAGCAATGGGAAAACCAAATCCGGCTCTATCAGCCCAAGGATGCGCTGGTGATCGCCCCTCGGGCACCGACCAACACTTGGAATCTCTGGCACGAGTCGCACATCGACGTGCTGTTCAACCGCCTGCTGGAAGACGCGTTCGTGCTGGGCGAGGTCGATCCGAATCACGTTTATCTGCTGGGCTACTCCGCCGGCGGCGACGGAGTGTATCAGCTTGCTCCGCGAATGGCCGACCGCTGGGCTGCCGCGGCGATGATGGCCGGGCATCCGAACGACGCCTCGCCGCTGGGGCTGCGCAACATCGGCTTCACGATCCACGTCGGCGCACTCGACAACGGTTACAACCGGAACAAGGTCGCCGCCGAGTGGGGTAAGAAGCTCGACGAGCTGCAAAAAGCCGATCCGCAGGGATACGCGCACGAGACGAAACTGCATGCCGGCCGCGGCCACTGGATGAATCTGGAAGACAAAGAAGCCCTCGATTGGATGGCGAAATTCACACGCACGCCGCTGCCGACGAAAGTGGTTTGGAAACAGGCCTCGACGACCCACGATCGCTTTTATTGGCTGGCCATGCCGCAGGATCAGGCGGCCGGAGGCCAACTCGTAATCGCACGCCGCGACGGTCAGACGATCGAGATCGAAAAGTCCGCAGCGGTCAAGAGCCTGACGATCCTCTTGAACGACGCGATGTTGGACCTCGACAAGCCCGTCGCAATTCGCGCCGCCGGCAGACAACTTTTCAGCGGAACCGTCGAGCGGACGATCGCCAATCTAGAAGCCACGCTCGCCGGCCGCGGCGACCCCGACGAGATTTTCCCTAGCCGCATCACCGTCTCGCTTCAATCGCCGTAGGGTGGGCAATGCCCACCAGGCCTCGGCACAGCGACGAAACGGAGGATCACTCGCTTGGTGGGCGGTGCCCACCCTACTGGTCTTTCGGCGGATTGGCGCGGCGGAGTTTCGGTTCTTCGATCGCCCGATCGGCAAGTCGATTCACATAGGCGTCGGTATCGGTGAGATTCGGCGACATATTCGATTCCGCCGCCTCGTCGGAGCCTTCGGGGGCCAGGTTCGCGTAGCCACCTTCGCCCTCGGGATTGGGCTCCGAACCGACGTAGGCAACGTGCCCCGTCGAGGCGCGCTCTGCGGCGGCCCGGCAGACCGGGTCAAGCTTCAATCCCGCGTCGCGCTCGATCACCGCTCTCAATGTCGAGGCTAGCGACTCGGGCGGCTTTTTTGCATTGGTCTCGAAGACTGTGCGGCCATTCTCGTCGAAGCAATACCCTTCGATGACGCTCGTTCCGCCCGAGCGGGCCTTGGCGATCATGATGGCCGCCTGGGGAATCGAATGCTCGTCGAGAATCAAAGCGCCGTCATTGCTCCCGTTGACGACGAACGCGAATTGCATCCGCCGCTGTTTGAGGCCTTGCAGCTTGCTCAATAGATCTTTGTCGCTGGCGTTTCGACCCATGATCCGGCGCACTCCTATGACACGCTAAACAGCGGCTATCGTCCCTATCGATTCTAAACAGGACGACATCATTCCGCGAGCCATCCCGCCACGACGACTCCCTCGCACGCCCGGGCGCGGAGCCCAGGGATGGCCATCCCTGGGCTGGTTGCACGGCCTTGTATAATCTGTTCTATCCAAGATTCACGACAACGACTGGAACACTGAGAACTAACATGATTCAACTCCTCAAAGCCGACGACCGGGGCCATGCCAATCATGGTTGGCTCGATACGCATTACACCTTTTCGTTCGCCGATTATTACGATCCGGCCCGAATGGGCTTTCGTTCGCTGCGGGTGATGAACGAGGATCGGGTGGCGGCGGGCAATGGGTTTCCCACACATGGCCACCGCGACATGGAGATTATTACCTATGTGCTGGAGGGTGCGCTCGAGCATCGCGACAGCCTGGGCAACGGGTCGATCATTCGGCCGGGGAATTTGCAGTACATGAGCGCCGGCGCCGGCGTGCGGCACAGCGAATTCAATCCTTCGAAAGCCGAGGGAGTCCATCTCTACCAGATTTGGATCTTGCCGGACGAGGAGGGATTGAAGCCGAATTACCAGGAATTGATGGTCAGCGAAAAACGACGGCCTGGCGAGTTGCGATTGGTCGCCTCGCCGGACGGCGCGGAGGGTTCGCTCACGATCCATCAAGATGCACGCTTGTATTTGGCGACCTTGCAGCCGGGGCAATCGCTATTGCACAAGCTTGATTCGGGTCGAGGTGCATGGCTGCAAGTCCTACGCGGGAAACTCAGCGCATTTGGAAAAGAGCTGGTGGCCGGCGATGGCCTGGCGGCGGAAAACGAAGACGCGGTGCAGGGCGAGGCGACCGAGGAGTCCGAGATCTTGTTGTTCGATTTGGCCTAAGGTAGGACTGCGGTAACATCAAGCGGCGCCCCGCTTTCTTCCCTGGCTTTGCCCCAAAACACACAAGCCTGACGCGCTAGCGAAGGAGCAAGACAACGATTTCCCGTGTTTCCTTCGCTTGCGCTTCAGGCTTGTATTCGAAAAGCGTTTTTTTTGAGGCAAAGCGCCCCTTGCGGGAGAGGGGTCGGACTTCGGTGAGCTCAGTCGAACCGGGGTGAGGGGTAGCAGGACCGATCGGCGCTCCATCACCCTCACCCCAACCCTCTCCTGTCGAGGGAGACGGAGCACAAACGGCTCGGCGGGAGCCTCGCCCTCCCGGATGCCTTCAACCCTGTTAGAGCGTGCTATGTTCTGGTTCGTTCTGTTCGTCGCGATTTTTTGGTGGTGCTATTCAATCGCGGTGCTGTGCAATTTGCTGCTGGCGCCGGCGCTGCCGAAGACTACGCGCCGTAGCGGGTCATGCATTGTCCGATCCGCTGCCGCTGGTCTCGGTCGTGATCGCCGCCCGCGACGAGGCGGCCCGGATCGAGCCGACCGTGCGGCGGCTGTTCGCGCAGGTGGGTGTGCCGCTGGAAGTGATCGTCGTCGACGATCGTTCGACGGATGCCACGCCTGAAATCCTTGCACGGCTGAGTGCCGAGTTTCCGCAGCTCCGTGCGCTGCGCGTTGATCGGCTTCCTGCGCGATGGCTAGGGAAATGTCATGCTTGTTGGCTCGGCGCAGAGGCAGCCACGGGCGGGTGGATTCTGTTCACCGACGGCGACATTCACATGACGCCCGATTTGATTCATCGCGCGGTGGCACAGGCCTTGGCCGACGGCGTCGATCATATTTGCCTGTGGCCGACGCTCAATTGCGCCAGCGCCGCCACGCGCGGCGTGATGTTGGCCTGGCGCAGTGCATCGCGCTGTATGCTTCGCCCTGGAAGATCAATCGCGACCGTCACGGCCGGCCCGCTGGGATCGGAGCGTTCAATCTCGTTAGAACGGCCGCCTATCGGGCGTGCGGCGGATATGAGTCGTTGCGGTTGGAAGTGGTCGACGACATGCGGCTCGGTTTGCTGTTGCAACGGGCCGGCTTTCGGCAGCGGCTATATAACGGCGTGCCCGATCTGGAAGCCGATTGGGCGCATAGCTGGGGCGGCGCGATCCGGGCGTTGGAGAAGAACTGGTTCGCCGGGGCCCGGTTCAACTCGTGGACGGCGGGCGCGTTGATTCTCGGGCCGAGCGTCGTTTGGCTCGGCGCCGTGTTGGGGCCCTGGCTTGCCCCCGGCATTGGGTGGTTGGCGCTGGCGGGATTGTTTTCGCCGATCGTTCCGGCCATCGTGCAAACGCGGCAGGCCGGCTGGGGATGGCGACCCTGGCCGTTCGTTCCGCTGGGAATGTTGTTGTTCGTCTGCACGGGCATTCATTCCACGTACAAGACGTTGCGGCAGGGAGGAATTTTCTGGCGCGGGACTTTCTATTCGCTGGCCGAGCTCCCGCTCCGGCATGCTCCGCTGAGCCGCCAGGGCGTTGGAATTCTCGAAAAAGCTGCGAAACCTTTGCGGACTCGTGGTGTTTAAGCTCTTGTTGGGACAGTTCACGGACGGCCGCAATTCTAGCGGTGGAATGGTCTGGAACGGATTTCTCCGGGCATTCAAGTCGTTTTTATCACTCGATTGGCTTTTTAAGGAGGGATTCCATGCGTCTGGCCAAGGGTTCGTTCGGGTCACGTGCCGCATTGACGGCGGCATTGTTGGCGGTCGGCTGTTTTACGTTTGCCGCGGCGTCAGTGGCGCAAGCCAAGAACAAGGATAAGGAACACAAAGTCCACGGCCACGTGATCTCGGTCACGGCCGGGGCGACCAGCGGCACGTACACGCTTACCATCGACGTGCATCATCACAAGAAAGGCGTGGATGCCGGAACTCAAGTTTCGGAACATCGCACATTTACGATTACCGCCTCGACGAAAATCGAGCGAAAAGTCAAGGACGGCGCGCCGGTCCCGGCGACGGTGGCCGACTTGACCGCAAAGCCGCACGAGCATGTTTCGCTGGAAGTGAAGGATCATGACGTGATCGTGGTGGAAATCGGACATCATCATCACAAGAAGAAAGCTGTCTGAACGCCGCAAGCAACTGCCAGATTTTGCCCGCGGGGCGATTCCGATGGTGGAATCATCCCGCGGTTTTTTTGCGCCGACGTCTCCGTAGGGTGGGCACCGCCCACCATTTACGAACAGCTTGACGTGCGCCATGCCGCACAGCTACGGCGGTGGGCAGTGCCCACCCTACGAATTCTTTGCGCCACGCGGTGCGTTTCGCGCTTCAACGTCAACTGCGCATGCGAGTTCGGCGTCTCGCGATACTCTTCGACCCGAGCGGGGTTGAAATTCTTAGTAAGCCGATGACTGGCGGCGGACCGGGCGAAACAGCCATGACCGCAAGACTTCGCAATTCCGGAAACGACGATCGTCGCGAAGTTTTGCAGTGGCCACGGCCGACCGAGATCAACGAACTTCGCCGCCAGGCCGGCTCAATAATCTAAAGGAAACATCGTATGTTAGCCCGTATTCATTCTTTCGGTTTGTGTGCGGCGGGTCTTGCCGCGTGTAGTTTGCTTTCGATCGGCGCGGCAGCGGGGCAGGCTGCACCGATCGCGGTCACTGGACCCGCGGTGCAAGTCGGACCTCTCGTTGGTGCCCCCGCGGTTCACAGAGTGCGTGGACGCATCGTGGCGACGACAGCGCCCGCGGGCAATATCGTTCCAACGATCACGGTCGCCGTGCGGCGTCGTTCGGATTCGGCTTCATCTCCTGCGGGCTTCGTTGTCGAGAACAAGACGTTTCCGATCGCCAACGGTGCGCCGATCGAGTTAATCATTGGTGGCGGGAAGCAGCAGGTTAGTCCGGCCGCGCTCACGCCGGGTCGCCGGGCCGCGCTGCTCGTCGGCGACGGCGTAGTGAATGAGATCGATCTGTTCGCTAATCAGACGCCGACCGCGAGTTACTCGTATTACTCGCCTTACCGTTTCTACTCGACGCGCTGGTTCGGCCTGCCGTATCGACACTTTGCCGGTTGGAATAGCGGCTGGAACCATTTTCATGGGGCCAGCGGCATCGGCTACGCCGGCCATTTTCATCAGTTCGCCGGGCACCATGTTGTGCGTCACGGTGGGTCAGTGAGCGGCGTGGTTTCGGGAGGTGGCGTGCATGTTCAGCATGTGAGCCATAAGAGCGGCACGGTGCATCACAAGCTCGTGGTCCACCATGCTCACGCGGGGCATCATGGCCACAAGGCCAGCCACCATCACGCGGGCCATCATCGCGGCGCCGGTCATCACGCGCATAGCGTGAAGCATTCGCACCGCGGCGGGCACCGCAGTGGCGGCCATCACAAGAAGTAAGCGGCCGGTTTGAATTCCCGAAGCGGCCGGCGCAAACGAGAGACGCCCAGGGATCGCCATCCCTGGGCTTTTTTCGCGCATTGCTGTTTTGTTACGATGCGTCGCGCGGTGGCGGCGTTTTCAGCGGGATTATCAGCGTGAAGGTTGCTCCCTGCCCCTTTTCACTGGCAACCTCAATTCGGCCGCCATGCGCGGTGACGATCTGCCAACATTTCGACAGCCCCAGGCCCAGTCCACGGCCTGCTTCGCGACCCGAAAAGAACGGATCGAACAGCCGCGAACGAATTTCCGCGGGAATTCCCGGGCCGTTGTCGGCGACGACGATTTCCGCCGCCGGTGCCGCGCCACGAGCCGAAGCAACCGCGGGAGCCCGTCGAACGCTCACCGTCACGCGACCTCGCTCGGCGAGAGCTTCCAACGAATTGGTCAATAACGTGCGCAGGGCTGCGCGAATTTGCGTCGGGTCGACGCTGGCGTTCAGCGGTTCGTTCGAACCGATTCGCAGCAATTCCGTGTTTTGCGAGGCCGCCTCGTCCTTCAGTCGCGCCAGAACCTCGTCGACCAATTCCAGCAGATTCACCGTGCGCGGGGCCAATTGCGGCGGCCGGGCGAAGAGCATCATGTCGGCGATCATTTCGTGCGCGCGAAACGCCTGGCTGTTGATCGCCGCCAAACGCCGCCGCGCTCGGGATCTTTTTCTTCCTGCAACAGCGTCTGGGCTCGGGCCGAGATGTTGGCCAGCGGATTGTTGATTTCGTGGCTCGCACCGTAAGCCAGTTCGCGCATCGCATCGAGACAGCCTGTTTCCACCGCGTGACGGAAGTCCTCTTCGAGTTCAGCCAAGCGCACCAAGCGCTCGTGCAGTTGCGGCAACTGCTGCGCAAATTCGTCGGCGATCGAGCGGCAGCGGGCCAAGCGCTTCGTCAAACTACCGGCCGCCTCGGCCGTGGTGGCGGCAAGCAGCGCCGCAAGCAGCGAATCGAACCGGTCGATGAGCGAAGGGTCGTCCAAGGCGCCACTTCAAAATTAAAAAAAGCCCAGGGATGGCCATCCCTGGGCTTGGGTCAACTCGATCCGTGACGTCGACAACGCAGGCGCTTCCGCCCAGCAGCGCAATGCGAAACTCGGTGCTGCTGCGGGGGGCGACTCGATTGACCGACTGAACAGCAGCTTCTCAGCCGGTCGCCATCGCTTCGATGTCCAACAAATGACAGATCCGATCGATGAGCGTTTCCACCTCGAACGGCTTTTGCAGGAACTCGTTGGCTCCCGAAACCTTGAGGTCTTCGACCTTGTCGGCTTCGATCATGCCCGAGATGCAAATGATCCGCACGTCGTCCATGGTCGAGTCGCTGCGGACACGTTGGCAAACTTCCTTGCCATTGATGTCCGGGAGCATGATATCCAGCACGATCAGATCGGGCCGATATTCCTTGACCATCATGCCGGCGTCGAACCCGTTGTTGACGCTGCGGACTTCGAACCGGCCGTCGCGCTCGAGCACGTCGACGATCAGCTCCACGAGTTCTTCATCGTCGTCGACAACCAGAATCTTCCGTTTGCCGCTTTCGAGCGCGTCGGTCGGAATGCCGTTATCGCGCATGAAACTGAACAGTTGATCGCGAGGAATCCGGCGGAATCGGCTTCCGGGAACCCGGAAACCCTTCAGCTGGCCGGAATCGAAGCAGCGAATGATCGTTTGTTGGCTGACCTTGCAAATTTTGGCAGCCTCACCCGTCGTAAACACAGTCTTCATCTGCGAACCACCCCTCTCCCTAGCCGATGGTGCAGCTAGTCTAAGCGGGACTGACGATTTTGCCCGTCCACGGACCAAATCGAAAGTTCCTATTCCTCCATGCCACGCTAGACGCGATCTGGCTCCACAGATAGCGAAAACGCCAGATCGAATGCTCTTGCTTGTCGCTTTCCCGGCAGTTCGCTCCGCCACTGCCAAGCTTACCGAAATTGCCATCGTCGCCAAATTATAGCCATCTTCCACAATGAGTCAAGATCGATCTATTCGTCGTAACCACTAAACAATGAACAGCTTACGCAAACACGAGCAATCGGTCTAAATTCCCATGTTTTTCGTTTAGCGCATTCAGCTTTCGCCGATTTAGGCTCGCGTTTCCACCGACGATGGGGTATTTCCAGCGGGCCGGCAGAGTAGGGACGCTCGGGGGAACGTGCGAAACCGAGCTTTCGCAGAATACCCGACGCAGAGAATAAGCTTTGGCCGCGTGAGAGCACTACTCAATGCCGCGAAATGCGTCCTTCAAGATGTACCAGCAACAGCGCGACGTCGGCCGGTGTGATGCCGCTGATCCGGCTGGCCTGCGCGAGGCTGATCGGGCGCACGCGGCCTAACTTCTCGCGGGCCTCGATGCGCATCTGGAAAATCCCGGCAAAATCGAATTCTGCGGGGATTCGCTTATCGGCCAGGCGTTGTTGTCGGGCCACATCGAGTTCTTGCCGTGCCAGATAGCCGGCATATTTCACGTCGTACTCGACTTGCCGAGCGGCGTCCGCGGAAACGCCGGCGAGTGCCGGCAGCCGAGCCACCAAATCGACCCAGTCGATTTCCGGGCGCTTGAGCAACCGCAGCAGATCGAATTCGGTTTCGGCATCGCGTGAGTCGGCCAGCAGGGCTAGCGTTGCGGCGATTTCCGCTTCTTTGCGCTCCAGCCGTTCGATGCGCGCAGAGTCAACGAGACCGATGCGGCCGGCCGTTCGCGTCAGGCGCCGATCGGCATTGTCTTGCCGTAGCGACAAGCGAAACTCGGCCCGGCTGGTAAACATCCGATAGGGCTCGTCGACGCCGCGCGTAACCAGGTCGTCCACGAGAACGCCGATGTAGGCTCGCTGTCGATCGAGCACCAGCGGCTCGTCGCCGCGCAGTTTCAATGCCGCGTTGACGCCGGCCATCAGACCCTGGGCGCCCGCCTCTTCGTAGCCGGTCGTGCCGTTGATTTGCCCGGCGAAAAACAATCGTTCCACGCGTTTCGTTTCGAGGCTGGGCCAAAGCTGCTCCGGCGGAGCATAGTCGTATTCCACGGCGTAGCCATAGCGCATGATCTCGGCGCGTTCCAAGCCGGGAATCAACCGCATCATCCCATCCTGCACGTCGCGCGGCAGGCTCGTCGAGATGCCGTTGACGTACACCTCGCGCGTGTTGCGCCCTCGGGCTCGAGAAACAATTGGTGCCGATCTTTGTCCGCGAACCGCACGACTTTATCTTCGATCGACGGGCAATAGCGCGGGCCGCGGGATTGGATCTGCCCGGAATACATCGGCGCGCGATGCAAATTCGCGCGGATCAGCTCGTGGACCGCGTCGTTGGTGAAAGTGATCCAGCAAGGGATTTGCGATTGATCGAGGTGATCCGTGAGAAACGAAAACGGCTGCGGCTCATCGTCGCCGGGCTGCAATTCGGTCCGACTGTAGTCGATCGTGCGGCCGTTGAGCCGCGCCGGCGTGCCGGTTTTGAAGCGGCGCAGCTCGAAGCCGAGTTGCCCGAGCGCGCCACTGATGCCGGCGGTGGTTCCCTCGCCCGCCCGGCCGCCGGCGGTTTTTGTTTCGCCGGTGTGCATGATGGCTTGCAGGAACGTGCCGGTCGTGAGAATCACGGCCCGAGCGCGGTATTCAACGTCGCCCCGGACACGCACGCCGGTAACACGGACTCGCCCGTCGACGGTTTCGGTCAGGAGGTCTTCGACGACTTCTTGGCGGAGGACGAGGTTCGGCTGCTCTTCGACGATCCGCTTCACTTCAAGTTGGTAAAGCTTCTTGTCCGCCTGGGCACGGGGACTGTGCATCGCTGGCCCTTTTCGCCGATTGAGCAGCCGGAACTGGATTCCGGTGGCATCGATCGCCCGGCCCATCGCGCCGCCGAGAGCGTCGATCTCGCGGACGATCTGTCCCTTGGCGACGCCGCCGATCGCCGGGTTGCAACTCATCTGGGCCACGGTGTCGCAGTTGGTGGTGAGCAAACCGGTTCGCGCGCCGAATCGCGCCGCTGCCAGTGCAGCTTCGGTCCCCGCATGGCCGGCGCCGATAACCAAGACGTCGTATTCGTAAAGCGAAGGCATGGGGCAACGCGCGGTTTGGAAGTGAATTCCGCGAATTCACGGGCAATGCCCCCCATGATACCGCCACCGCGAGGATTCGACCACGGTGGGCCGCGTCGCGGGATTTAGCCGCTCGGCTTGCCGAGCGCGTGTCTACGCCGCGAATTTAATCGGGCCGTGCGGCGAGCGGAGCTTGAACAGCCCGAAGATTTCTTGCTGCGTCAGCCCCAGATGCGCGTGGGCCTGCGCGTCGGAGAAAATCGTGTCGAACAGCTCTCGTTTTTCTTCCAGAATCTGCTGGATCCGCTGTTCGATCGTGTCGAGCATCAGGAATCGCGACACGGTCACCGGCCCAGCGGCGCCGATCCGATGGGCCCGATTGATGGCCTGGTCCTCCACGGCCGGGTTCCACCAACGGTCGAACAAGAACACATAACCGGCGAATTGGAGGTTCAAGCCGACGCCGCCGGCGCCATAGCTCATCACCATCACGTGGCGTCGCGGGTCATCGCGAAACTGGGCGATGACCTGGTCGCGCCGCTTCGAGGGAATCTGGCCATGATATTCGAGCATCCCGAAGCGTCGCAGCCGGTTGCTGAGCGTGGTGAGCGTGTCGACCCATTGGCTGAAGACGATCGCCTTGCGGCCACTGGCCACCACTTCTTCGAGATCGGCGGCCAGGCGCTCCAGCTTCGAGCTTTCGCCGGTGGCAGGATCGAAATTGCAGATTTGCTTGAGCCGCACGATCAACTCGAACACATGCTGAATCGTGGCTTCGTCTCCCATTTCGGTCAGCCGCAGAATGCCTTCCTCTTCGGCCAACTGATACGAATGGCGTTGCTCGGGGGTGAGTTCCAGCTCCGCGTCGCGGAATAGTTTGGGAGGCAGTTCGGTCAGCACTTTGTCCTTTGTACGACGAAGGACAAATTGGCTCGCCACGCGGCCCATGCTCCGCGGCTTCATATCGGACGTGAGATGGCCCGGGGCGATGAAATCGAAAATTCCGACCAGGTCTTCCGGGCTGTTTTCCACCGGGGTGCCAGTCAGGGCCCAACTTCGGCCGCGGGCAATCGATTTCACCACCTGGTTGGTCGCGCCGCCGCGATTCTTGATCCGTTGTGCTTCATCGAGCACCACGAGATCGAATTTCAAGTCCTGATCGGCCAGGATTTGCCGGTCGCGGTTGAGCAGTTCGTAGTTGGCGATCTTCACCGGGGCATCGCTCAGCCGCCATTGCCAGATCCGTTTGGTCTGCTCGCCTTCGATCACGGTCAGCGGCAGTTCGGGGGCCCACAGCATGAATTCCCGCTGCCAGTTCGTGACCAGCGGCTTGGGGCAAACCAGCAGCACGCTGCGGATTTCGCCGGCATGCAGCAGCAGTCGCAAGGCGGTGATCGCCTGCATCGTTTTGCCAAGGCCCATTTCGTCGGCCAACAGAGCCGCCACGCGCGGGTACAAGAACGCCACGCCTTGGAACTGATAGGGAAACGGCACGAAGGGAAATTCAAGCGAGCCGGCGGCGAGCAGCGTTTCCAACGGCGGCTGGAGGACGTAATAGAGCCGATCGGCTGTCTTGACGATGTCCGTGGGTGGTTTGAGGCGGGTTGGTGTCGCCGCCGAAGCCGCGGCAGATGCTGGAGCAGGCCCTGCCGGCGATGCCGCCGATCGTGCGGCAGCCAGAGCCGAATCGACGGGGATTGTCGTCGGCGCCGGCGACTCTGGCGATGATTCCGGTCGTTTCAGCGCGGCGCCGCTGGGTTCGGGAAATCGATAGCTGATCGTCTTGATCCGCATGCCGGTCAACGGCAATGAAAGCACGGCGGGCGCGGGGGAAGGCAAATCGAGCGCGATAAACGCGGCCCGCAAGCCTTGCGACAATTCGGATTCAAGCTGCGAGCTAACGATGGCGCCCGTCTCAGGCATTGCCAAGGAAATGACCTGAGCGGCTGCCTGCGGCGCACGCCAACTCCACTGGATCACGGGCGCGGGGCTCTCGGGAATGTCGGGCATGCGGGGTCTCAGGCGAAGAAGGCTTCAGGCTTAGGGCTTAATGAGGCGGAAGAATCAGCTTACTTCGTACCTTAAGCCGTGGGCCTTAAGCCCTCAGCCTTCTTAGCAGCTTGTTGAAAAAGGGGACTGGCTCTTAGCGACCGAGAGGATTTCCCCCAGGATTGACGTATCCGCGTAGTGCCTGTCCCCTTTTTCAACAGCCTGTTAGCGGCTGCCGCGTTGGGCTTCCTCGATTGCTTCGCGAATTCGGACAAACGGTTCGGCCAGATCGAACAACTCGCCCAATGGGGCGAGGCGTTCGAGGATCAGGTCCCGGTCGGCTGCTCGATCGGCCGCCACCGCCAGCCGATTGCGGCCGACCTGAAAGTGGCAGAAATTCGTGCCGGCGTGCAGTGTGTCGACCCGAAATTGCGGCGACCCGGCCGACAGGGATTGCGATATGGCTTCCGATGCCGGCATCTCGTCTTCGGCCACCACGGCCTTCGGAGCAACGGGCAATTCTTGCGGCAACACCAGTGCCACGGGCGCCGCCACCAGCCCACGAACTGCGAGCACCGGCCGCAAATCGGTGCAGAGCAACCGCGGCTCGTGCGTCGATTTGTTCACCAGGGCCTGCGCAATCTGCTCGCCATAGATATAAGGTTCCAGCGTGGGCCCAAACAAAATCTGCTGGGCGCGATTGGGTTTGATGGGGGCGGTGCAATGAAACTCCAGCGGCCGGCCCGAGGGATTCAGCACAAGATAGCCACCCATCAGGCCGTGCTGCGCATGCTCCAGCACAGTGAGAAAACCGAGAGTCGCGGCCGACTTCGTTTCGGCATTGGCCATCCAAGAATCCTTCCCTGGTATCGTGCAAGTTGGCAGGCGTACGCTCCGAGGATGTGAAAGAATGGGGACAGGCACCTCGCGACACGCCGGTAATTGCTGTTTTTACGCGGCTGACTCGGAGCCAGTCTCCATTCTTTCACACGCTCTCCGCCGGCGAATAGCATCGCCCCGTACAGTCTTCGGTCGCGCCGCAGCGTTGCAGTCCATTGCTCCGCGTAAGCCGACGATGTGCCCAGTCGGGCTGCACCCTCACTTGCCATCGGGGCGAAGAGCGGAACGACTTTAACTTCCAACTAATACTAATGAACGACTCTAACCGTCAGTCGAATCAGTCAAGACCGGCAAGCAGAGTAAACAGTGCCGTTTATGCGAGACGCCCGCCCCGACGGAGCATCGGGAGCCCGGATTGGCCGCCAGACGCTGCTAGCAAACGGTGGCGTTTCCGAGCATCTTCGAGTACACTGACGACTGGCAATGTCTATCGGCGGTTGGTGTTTTGTCAGCCTGCCCAACTGAGCAAGAGCTCGGCAGGGCGGGCGCCAGCCAACCGCTTGGCATCTTAAGGGATCGGCGAGACGATGACGCGCGAATCTCAATCGGCTGCTCGATTGTTTACCCAAGTCGACGTTGGGCCGAACGCTAATACCCCTTCGGCCGTGCCCATTTCCGCCGGCGACGAGCAAACTCGGCTGCTGCGCGATATCTTGACAGCCCAAGACCGGCAAAACGAATTGCTGGAAGAGTTGGTTTCGCAACTAAGCGCAGCCCAGCGGCAGCGGAACAACGAGTTGGGGCAATGGAAGCAGGCCAACCCGCGGCTGGCGCGGGGATGCCGAATGGCCGCCGATGCCTTGAGCAAGGTGCAGACCGAATTCCTGGAGACGCTGACCAACGAAGTGAACGACAACGCCGACGAGTTTCTCCAAGGCGACTTCTTGTTAAACGAGTTTGTCGACCGATTCGGCCCGCGGCTGGCGCACCTCAACGGAGTGATCCAGGTTTTGGTGCAATTGAGCAGCAACCCCACTCCGCAAAATAACAATTCCTGAGCAGAACAGTTTTCACAATGTAGGGTGGGCATTGCCCACCGTCGTTAGAGCAAGCCTGCCTAATTGGCGGCGCAAACTTGGTGGGCAGTGCCCAGCCTACGACGAAATAAACTCAACGCATAACTTTCGCCGCGCCCAGCGCGTCGCATTCCCTCCCCAAATTGCCTGGGATCATGCTTGGCTGCCGCGCGGTGCGGCCGGCCGGCTTTTCTCGCAGGCTCCCTCCCACCGAACGCCATGAGTGCTTCTCCTTCGTCCGCGACCCGCGGTTCTTCCGCACCCAGCCAGCCGTCGAACTCCGCGGCTTCTGATGCTCTTGCAGCCGGGATGCGTGCCGCCCGCGACCGGTTGGATGCCCATGTAGTCGAGACGGTCCAGTGGCACTTCAGCCCGGCCACCGGTTGTCCCTTCTGGCTGGAGATGGCGGGCCGGTTGAAATTCGACCCCTTGCGAGAGGTGAAGGGTTTCGACGATCTTAAGAAATTCCCGCCGTTCGAAGACGAATGGCTCCGCGGTGGTCCGGTGCGCCGGTGGGTGCCGAAAGCCTACGCCGACAAAGGAATTTACGTTTTCGAGACGGGCGGCACCACGGGCGTGCCCAAAAGCCGTGTGGCGATCGACGATTTTCGGATCGACTATTCGCTGTTTAGCGAAAGCCTGCCGGACGAATTCTTTCCCAAGGGGTCGAACTGGCTGATGCTGGGGCCCTCCGGTCCGCGGCGGTTGCGGTTGGCGATCGAGCACTTGGCCCAACAGCGCGGCGGAATCTGCTTCTGCATCGACTTGGATCCCCGCTGGGTGGTGAAGCTCATCAAGCGCGGCTGGATGGAACATCTGGAAGCGTACAAACAGCACTGCATCGAGCAGGCGATCACGATCCTCGGCGCCGGCCACGACATCCGCTGCCTGTTCACCACGCCGAAGCTGCTCGAATCGCTGGCTCTGGAGCTGGAGAAACGGGGCTCGTCGATTCGCAAGTCGGGCATCACCGGCATCTTCTCCGGCGGCACCGAGTTCACTCCCCAATGGACCCGCTTTGCCACGGAGGAGTTGCTCGACGGCGTTTACATGACCCCCACGTACGGCAATACGCTGATGGGGCTGGCGGCCTCGAAACCGGTCGGTCCCGCGGATGGTTACAAGATCAGCTATTACGCCCCGCAACCGCGGGCCGTGATCGAGGTCGTGGAATTCGAAGATCCGCAGCGGATTGTCGAATACGGAAAAACGGGCCGCGTGAAGCTGACGACGTTGACGCGTGAATTCTTCGTACCCGGATTCTTGGAGCGGGATGAAGGGGAGCGCGAGTCGCCTTACGAGAAATATCCCTGGGACGGTGTCAGCGGTGTCCGCCCGTTCCACGAACTCGCCGAAGCCACCACCGTCGGCGTATATTAAATCGTGCCACCATTTGGCCGCCGGGCTCGCCCGGCAGCGGTCGGGTGGCATGAATGATTTCGCATGGGCGCGATAAGTTCGCAACGGAGCACCCGTCGTGTTAGAGATTCCGATCCTGCGATGGGGAAAACCCTACGACTCCTTGGAAAAGGAGGACGTGGTCCATTTCATCACCGGCGAGCCGATCGCGCGAGTCAGCCAAGCCAATGGCGCGCTGTTGCAGCGCGACATGCGGCAGGCCGCGAATGCACGTCAGCTGCTGCAAGAAATTCCGATCGAGGAGCTAATCCGCCGCGTCGGCCGGGCCGGCGAACTGTATCTCAACGGCACGCTTCCTTTGGGCAACGGCTCGCAATCGCCGGCCGAGTTCGCCCATGCCCAATCGGCCACGACCGGCTTGCCGGAGCATATGTGCCGGGCGAACATGCAGAAGAATTTCTTCGTGCTGTCGCACATGAGCCAAATGCTCAACGCGCTCACGCGCGGCCTGCCGCTGGACATCCTCAGCCGCGGCTACGGCGTCGAGCACCGCGGCGTGGTCGTTAGCTATCAAGCGCAAACGCCGGCCGTTGGGCTCGTGTTGCCATCGAATTCGCCTGGTGTTCACACGCTTTGGCTGCCCGTGATTCCGATGCAGATTGGCTTGGTGCTCAAGCCGGGCCCGCAGGAGCCATGGACCCCGTATCGAATGGCCGCCGCGATGGTCGAGGCCGGCATTCCGGCGGCGGCCATTTCGATTTATCCTGGCGGCGGCGACGTGGGGGCCGCGGTGTTGGCCAGTTGTTCGCGGAGCATGATCTTCGGCGGCACGGCCACCGTCGAGCGCTATAAGGGCGATCCGCGCGTGCAGGCTCACGGGCCGGGCTTCAGCAAGATTCTGCTGGCCGACGATGTCGTCGACCGGTGGCGCGACTATCTCGATCTGATGATCGAAAGCATCTTCGTCAACAGCGGCCGCGGCTGCATCAATTGCTCGGGCGTTTGGGCGTCCCGGCATACGCGCGAGATCGCCCAGGCCATCGCCGAGCGGCTGGGACCGGTCGAACCGTTGCCGCCGGAAGATTCGCAGGCCGCGCTGGCGGCATTCACCGTCCCGGGCACGGCGGCTGCGATTTGGAAGATGATCGAAGCCGATCTCCGCGAGTCGGGCGTCGAGCATTCCACTGCCCCGTTCGGGCCGCGTCTGGTCGAATTGCCGCGCTGCGCCTACTTGCGGCCGACGATCGCCCACTGCGAATCGCCCGCGGCGGCAATCGCCAAGAAAGAATACATGTTCCCCTTCGCCACGGTCGTGAAATGCCCGCAAGCGCAGATGATCGAAGCGATCGGACCGACATTGGTCGGCACGGCGATCACCGGCGATCCGGCGTTCCAACGCGAGCTGAGCGAGGCGACGCACATCGACCGGTTGAACATTGGTCCAATCCCCACGACAAAGCTCGATTGGCTGCAACCGCACGAAGGAAGCATCGTCGAATTTCTGTTCCGCGCCGCGCATATCAGCTTCCGCCGGAACGCGTGGCGGCATTGAAGGAGGCGAACTGACCCCGTTCAATCTGCTGAATTCAAGTTTTTCCCACCCGCCGTTTGCTCCCGCCTGAATTTTGGTCCGCGGTACGAACCTGCCGCGACCGCTTCCTCCCGCCGCGATCCTGCCATGGTCCCGTTTGACTTTCATCCCCGCACACGGATCGTCTTTGGCCCCGGCAAGGTCGAAGCGCTTGGCGATTTGGCGGGCGAATTGGGCGCGCGGCGCGTGCTAGTCGTCAGCGATCCGGGGATTGTCAAGGCGGGTCACACGGACTTGGGCATCGCGGGCTTAGAGCGTGCCGGCATTGCCACCAGCTTGTTCGACGGCGTGTCGGAGAATCCCACGACGGATAACGTCGATGCCGGTACGAAACTGGCCCGGCGATTCGAACCGGAGTTGCTGGTGGGCATCGGTGGCGGGAGTTCGATGGACTGCGCTAAGGGGATCAATTTCATCTATTCGCAAGGGGGTCGGATCCAGGATTATTGGGGCGTTGGCAAAGCCACCCGGCCCATGCTGCCGATGATCGCGGTGCCAACCACGGCCGGCACCGGCAGCGAGACGCAATCCTTTGCGCTCGATTTCCGACGGTCAATCGCACGTGAAAATGGCTTGCGGCGACAAGAAGGCGGCTTTCCGCGTGGCGCTGTTGGACCCCTCGCTGACCGTGACCCAGCCGCCGCGCGTGACGGCCCTAACCGGCATCGACGCGGTGGCCCATGCGCTGGAAACGTATGTCACGCGGGTGCGGAACTCGGCGTCGCTGGCATTCAGTCGCGAGGCTTGGTTATTGTTGGCCGAAAACTTCAGCCGCGTGTTGGCGGATCCAACGGACTTGAACGCTCGGAGCGGCATGCAGTTGGGGGCTTGCTTTGCCGGGTTAGCGATCGAGAATTCGATGCTCGGCGCCGCGCACGCCCTGGCGAATCCGCTGACGACCCATTTCGGCATTCCGCATGGCCAGGCGGTTGGGCTCGCGCTGCCACACGTGATCCGCTTCAATGGGGCGGAGGTCGGCTCCTGGTATCGCGATTTGCTGGAATGCACGTCGGGGGCGAATGGCTTTCCTGCCCCGGAAGAAGGGGTCGAGGGATTGGCCGAGTTCGTCGCGGCGATGACCCGGCAGGCGGGGCTGCCGGAACGGCTGGCCGATTGCGAAATCCCCCGCAATCGAGCTCCCTCAATTGGCAGCCGAGGCAGCGACGCAGTGGACCGGCGGCTTTAATCCGCGTAAGGTTGGAGAGGCGGAATTCATGACATTGTATGAGGCAGCGTATTGAAAGGCCGGATGAGCCCAGGCTTGAGGCCGGGGCCGGAAGACGGGCGATGAGTGTCGCCGGAAATCGTGGAGGGCGAGGATGATTCACCGGCGCGGTGCGAGTGGCATTCGCCGCGGCGATATGCTCGGCGGTCCTTTGCGCTCGGTTGTCGCGGTCGGAGCGGAAACAGTCGGAAAGGCTCCGACGGGCCGCGATTGGCCGCTGGTGCGCGGCGATGCGCTGGCCACCGGCGTTTCGCATTCCCCGTTACCGGCCGATCCGCAATTGCTCTGGAAATTTCCGGTCGCCAAGGGGGCTTTCGGCTCCACGCCGATTATCGTCGACGGCGCCGTTTATATCGGCGATCTGGACGGCGCGCTGCGGGCGCTCGATTTGGCCACTGGCAAAGAGGCGCTGGAAGTTCATGGCCATTGACGGCTCGTCGTTCAACGCCTCGGCCGCGTTTCGCAATGGATATCTTTTCATCGGTGACTCCGATGGAATGTTTTATTGCGTCGATGCGGCCAAGGGCAAAGAGAAGTGGAAATTCAAGACCGACGCCGAGATCGATTCGAGCGCCAACTTCTATCACGGCCAGGTCGTGTTCGGCTCGCAGGATGCCACGCTCTATTGTTTAAATGCCGACACCGGCGCAGTTGTCTGGAAGCATAAGGTCCAGGATCAGATCCGCTGCTCACCGACCGTGGTCGAAGATCGGGCGTTCGTCGCCGGTTGCGACGGAAAGCTGCACATCATCGACCTGACCAACGGGAACGACGTCGCCAACGTGGACATCGAAGCCCCCACCGGCTCGACGCCCGCGGTGCATGGCGACGTCGTCTACTTCGGCACGGAAGGGGGCACGTTCTTCGCCATCGACTGGAAACGGGCCACGATCGTTTGGCGCTGGGAAGACAAAGCTCGGACCGATCCGCTGCGCCTCCAGCGCCGCGCTCGCCCCCGACGCCGTGATCTTCGGCAGCCGCGACAAACGCTTGCGGGCCCTGGAGCCTGCGACGGGCAAAGTGCTCTGGTCGTTTTCGACGCGTGGCCGGATCGACGCTTCGCCGGTCATCGTCGGCGATCGCGTGTTTTTTGGAGCCTCCGACGGGCGAATCTATGGCGTCGATCGGCACACGGGCAAGAAAGTTTGGGAATACGAAGCCGGCGGCTCGTTCAACGCCGCGGCGGCGGTGGCCGGCGGGCGGTTGCTCGTCGCCAGCGAAGACGGGGTGGTATATTGTTTTGGCGCGAAATGAACGAAAGAGCCGCGCACGAAGTAAGCGGAAGCACAACGGGCCGTGGCGACGAAGACCGCTTACTACGTGCGCGGCTCAGTAGGATCAGTAAATAAAACCCATGGCCACAGAAACCACCAAAACCGAAGTCGGCAGTTATTTCATTGCCAACTATCCGCCGTTCTCGCAGTGGACTCCCGCGGGATTGGCCGATGTTCGCGCGGCGATGAACTCGCCGCCGGCCGATGTGCCACTGGGGCTTTATTTGCATATCCCGTTCTGCCGCAAGCGCTGCAAATTCTGTTACTTTCGCGTCTACACCGACAAAAACGCGCATGAAGTCGAGCAATATGTCGCCGCCTTGTCGCGCGAGATCGAACTGGTGAGTCGGCTGCCGGTGATGGGCGGGCGGCCGTTTCGGTTCGTCTATTTCGGCGGCGGAACGCCGTCGTTTCTCAGTGCCAAGCAGCTCACGTCGCTTGTCGATCGGCTGCGGGCCAACATCAATTGGGACCAGGCCGAGGAAGTCACCTTCGAGTGCGAGCCCGGCACGCTTTCTGAACCGAAAATCCACACGCTCAAGCAACTCGGCGTCACGCGGCTCAGCCTCGGCGTGGAGAATTTTGGCGATGCGATCCTTTCGGAGAACGGGCGAGCCCATCTGTCGGCCGAAATCGAAAAGTCGTGGCGCTGGATTCAAGATGCGAAGTTTCCCAACGTCAACATCGATCTGATTTCTGGCATGGTGGGCGAAACCTGGGACAACTGGCGCGAAAATATCCGCCGCACCATCGAGCTGTCGCCCGACAGCGTGACGATCTACCAGATGGAGCTGCCGTTCAACACGGTTTATTCGCAGGATGCGTTGGGCAACCATGTGGAAACCCATGTCGCAGATTGGCCGACGAAGCGGGCCTGGGTCGACTATGCGTTCGATGAATTCCTGGCGGCCGGCTACGTCGTCTCCAGCGGCTACACGGTGGTCAAGCGTAAGGACAAGGTGAACTTCAGCTATCGCGACAACCTGTGGCAGGGGAGCGATCTGCTGGCCACCGGCGTCGCGAGTTTTGGGCACATCTCGGGCGTGCACTATCAGAATCTGCCTGAGTGGCCGACGTATGTCGCGGCGCTCGAAGCGGGAGAGCTGCCCTTAGGCCGCGGCATGCGCCCTTCGAAGCATCAACTGCTGGTGCGGGAGCTAGTCCTGCAATTGAAAACCGGCCAGTTGGATGCCGGCTATTTCCGCCGCAAATTCAATGTCGAAATTCTCGACGATTGGCGCGACGTTTGGAAGCAGCATGAAGAAGACGGCTTCTTGACGATCGAAGGCGACGCGATCCGGTTGACCCGCGCCGGTCTGTTGCAAGTCGACGGCCTGCTCCCGGCATTCTTCGAGCCGGAGCACCGCGGCGTGCGCTATACCTGATCGGCCAAACCGGCCCGTGCGATCAGCGTCGCTTGCCAAGAGCCGATCCGAGAACCGGCGGGGACTGTCTCGATTATGTGAGTGCCGCCGAACTATCCCCTTTGCCCCGCCGGTGCTCGGATCGGCTCTCTGCCCGCTTACGGTGAATCGTCGGATCGATGCGATTGTTGGCGGAGATCTTGCATGGCGCGCCGCATCTCGTCGATCTGCTGGTTCATTTGCTCCAGCCGATTCTGCTCCGCTTGGAAGACCTCCTCGAGGCGGCGCCCCTCGACCAACGGCACGTCCATCGTCTGGCCATCGACCGATAGTCGTACAGAGCGCATGTTGGACGTGTTGATCGAGGCTGCGGAATTCTGATTTTGCCAGACGCGCTGGATTATCATCCCAGCCGTCAGCGTCACCAAGAAGCTGGCCGCCATCGCCAGGCTACGCGCCCGCGTCCACGTTGCCGGACGCTGCCGCTGCGCAGGCTCGGGCGCATCGATTCCTACGGGCGCCGCGGCCGTTTGCAACGCGAGGCGAACGGGCGATTCGTGTGGCACGACCGTGGCGGGAAAAGCACGGGTTGCATCATCCGGCAACTTCGGGATCGATTCGCGGGTCGCCTGGCTGAGCGACTCGGACCAACTTTGGGCTTCCAAGAACGCCAAAGCGCATTGCCGCCAGCCCTCCGGCCGTCTGTCGAGCGAGCTAAGCAAATTGCGGCGTTGTTGCTCCGGCAACTCGCCATCGACCAACCGGTCCCAGAGCGCGGAATCCACCGGCTCGCGACTTTGTTCGAAATCGTTCATCGTCGTCCCCTCGCCATTCGCGTCGCCGCTTGAATTCAGGATGCCACTGGCTCTGCCAGTGCCTGCGACAAGCAGCGATTTCCATGAAACCCACTGGCAGAGCCATGCAGAGCCAGTGGCACACAATCCAAACCAAAAGCGTTGACAAACCATCAGCGCTCCGCTTCGACCACGTGGAGCGCCGCCAGCTCGCGGCGCAGCTTGGCCCGAGCCCGGTGCAGCCGAGTCTCGACGGCAGCTTCGCTGACGCCTAAATGTCGCATCAATTCCTTGTAGCTCCAACCCTCGGTGTACTTCAGCAGCAGGATTTCCGCGTCGCGGCGATCCAATTTGGACATTGCCTGCCGCACGAATCGCCCGCGCTCTTCGGCCAATAGCCAATCCAGTGGGTCCGCAGTACGGAGATCCTGTTCAGTTGGTCGGGTTCGCTCGACGAACTGCGAAACCATTTTCCGTCGCCGCCCCTGTTTGCGGCGATATAACAAAGTATGCCGCACCGCCAAGCGGTACAACCACGGTGCAATCTTCGAGGCATCCTTCAGCGGCGCATGCCCGCGCACCGCCGCCAGCGACACCTCTTGCATCACTTCGTCGACCGCCTGCGGCTCGCCGAGGCGCGCCCAAATGACCGTCCGCAACCATCGCTCGTGCTCTGCCAGCGCGGCCGACCAATCGATTGGCGGACCTCGCTGGGGGTCGTCCGACGAGACGGAAGAAGTCGACGTCATGACTGTAAGAATAGTTGCCCGTGGAACATAAATCTTGCGAGGAGCGGTTTGGATTCGCTCTCGACGGCCTTAAGTTTTTGGCAAATAGCAACTTAGGAATCAAGTGCGGTTAAGTGCGACCGCCGCTTGCTTGGCAGCCGACGCCGCTAGCGTCATTATAGGGGCGGGAAGTTGACCGAAATCAAACCTGCGCCGTTTGCCACGCGAGAGACACGAAGCCATGGCTGAGAGCAAGCGATATTGGCTGGTAAAGACCGAGCCGAGTTGTTTTTCAATTTCCGATCTGGCCGCCAGTCCCAAGAAATCGACCTGCTGGAGCGGCGTGCGGAATTATCAGGCTCGGAATTTTCTCGTGGCGATGCGGCGCGGCGAGAAAGTGCTGTTTTATCATTCCAGCGCCGACCCGCCGGCGATCGTCGGCATTGCGGTCGTCGGTGCGCGAAGCGTATCCCGACCCGACAGCTTGGGACCAGCAGGACGACCATTTCGATCCGAAGGCTTCGCCCGATAATCCGATCTGGCAAATGGTCGATCTGCGCCTGGAGGCAGACCTTTGCGAAGCCCTTGGGATTGGACTTGCTGCGCACTATGCCTGCGCTGGCCAAGATGGAGCTGTTGCGAAAGGGCTCCAGATTGTCGGTGCAACCGGTGACGGAGAAGGAGTATTCGACGATCGTCGAATTGGCGCATGCCGCGGCCCCGGCCGGGCCGGAAGTGAAGAGGACGATGGCGAAGAAGAAGACGGCTCCGACCAAGCCGCCGCACCGAGTGCGCGCTTGAGATCCTCTTGAAGTCCAGGGATGGCCATCCCTGGGCTTGATCGCGGCGCTGGGGTCGTGCGTCTGGAACCAAGAGATTGCTACGATGCCCACTCCGCTGGCCTGGATCGACGACGAGCTCGAGCGGTTGGCGGCCGCTGGCTTGCGCCGCCGGTTGGTGACTCGCCGCGGGGCGCAAGGGGGCACGATCGCCATCGAGCCGGCCGAATCGCTCGACGAGAAAAATCCAGCCGCAGCCGCGGGCGAGCTGCTCAACTTCGGCTCGAACGATTATCTCGGCCTGGCCGCCGATCCGCGGCTGGCCGATGCCGCCGCCGAGGCGGCGCAGGCCGAGGGTTGGGGCGCCGGCGCTAGCCCGCTGGTGACCGGCCATTCGACGAGCCACCGCCGCTTGGAAGCACGATTGGCCGAGTTTCTTGGGACCGAGGCGGCGTTGGTTTTTCCTTCCGGCTTTGCCGCCAACAGCGGGGCCATCGCGGCGCTCGTCGGCCGCGGCGATGTTGTGCTCGGCGACCAGAAAAATCATGCCAGCCTGATCGACGGCTGCCGTCTCTCGCGGGCCGAAGTGTTGATTTATCCGCATCGCGACATCGACAAGCTGGATGCCATGCTCCGCGCGAGCACAGCCTACCGGCGACGGCTGATCGCCACCGACACGCTGTTCAGCATGGGCGGAGACATCGCGCCCCTCGCCCAATGGGCCGAACTTGCGCAGCGGCACAATGCGATGCTGCTCGTTGACGAAGCGCATGCCACTGGTGTGTTCGGCCTCCACGGCCGGGGGATCGCCGAGCAGGCAGGCATCGAAAGCCAGACATCGATCCGCGTCGGCACGCTCAGCAAATCGCTGGGCAGCGCCGGCGGCTTCGTGGCCGGCAGCCGCAGCCTGATCGAGTGGCTGCTGAATCGAGCCCGCCCCTATGTATTTTCCACGGCCCATCCGCCAGCGGTGGCGGCGGCAGCCGTGGCAGCGCTCGACATTGTGCGCGACGAGCCGCAGCGCCGGGCGATACTGCTCGAGCGCGCCGCCGCACTGCGACAAAAGCTGATCGACGCGGATTTGCCGGTGCCTGAGAGTGCCATGAGTCAAATCATTCCGGTCGTACTTGGCAGCGCGGCGGACACGATGCGCTGGGCAGCCGAATTGCAAGCCCGAGGAATTTTCGTGCCCGGCATTCGGCCTCCCTCGGTGCCGGAGGGTGAATCGCTATTGCGCGTCAGCCTGAGCTATCGCCACACGCCGGAAATGCTCGAACGGCTTGTCGCAGCGCTCGTGGCCGTCCGCGCAAAGCTCGGCTCACTTTAGCTCCAGTGTCGCGCTGTCGGAGCCGACCGCGGGCGCCGAAACGCGGATGGTTGCTTCGGCTGGCTTCGCTCCGCCTTCGGGCGGGCGGACAAGCCACGTCCACTCGGTCTTCTCGCCGCCGCGAAGCCGGCCCAATTCGGTGCGCGGCGTGCCCGTGATGTAATGCGTCCCTTGGGGCGCGGTTAGCCGCAGATAGAGCGGATAAACCTGGCCCGTGATCCGGCCCATCTCGCATGAGGTTGGCAAATAGCCTTCGTTGAGCACGACGACCGTGATGCGGAAGATGCCTCCGCCGAGCGACTCCGCCTTCGCCGAATGAATTTTCACCCGCGGCATGAGCCGCGCGAGTTCCAGCAGGTAGTCGGTGTGTTTCTCGGCCAGCGGATCGAGGCTCCTTCGCTGGCGGATTGAGCAAGTAGAACGGTTTGAAGCCGCCGACTTCCACTTTTTCATCGGGGAAATCGGAATCTTGAATCGGAGTCCAGGGGACGAAGCCCGCGATCTTCTCGCGATCGAACCATCGCAGGGCATTCACCGCCTCGGCCGCGCTCGGCTGGTTCGCCGACTCGGGACGTTCGGCGCTCGGTGCCGGCCCGCGGCCGCCCGGATGACGATGGCGTGGTGAAGGCGAGTCGCCTTTTGGCGGAGCTGCCGCGGGGGCAGGTTCGACGGCTGGAGTTTGCGCCGCGGGCGTCGCCGCTTCAACTTTCGGAATCCACCAGCCGCGCGCGGCCAGCGACCAACGGCCATATTGAAAATAGGCCCATTCCGAAAATGAGCCTTGTCCCGCAGGCGAATCCGGCGCATCGCTTCCGCCGCGCACATCGCAATATTTCTTCGCCAGGAACTCGTATTCCGCGACGTCGCCGGGCTGTAAGCTCGATTTCACCCGCCCCTGATCCTGCGCCCGGCTTCCAGGTGTGCATCAAATTATCTTCGGGCGTGAAGCTGAACACGACCGCGATGTTCGGATGGTCGAAAGCAAAATCGGCGACCGCCCGGGTTTCGATTTCCGAAACGGCATTCGGCCCTGCCAGCGGTTGATAGACCGGATAGCGAAACGGAAAGTTCCGGTTGAACGCCACGCCTTCGCTGAGGGCCGGGCGCTCGATGATCGGCATGCGGATGATGGCCTTCGACGTAAAGATCGTATTGGCCATGTTCGTTTTTCTGCGGGTCGATGGGAATCATCACCCGGGGATCGTCGGGATGCGGCCGATAGCGGCCCGTGTCGTTGGCGACTCGGAGCATGGTGACGAGCCCGTCGCCATTGAGGTCGGCTGGCTGTTGGCGCGGCCCTTCGGCATCCTGAGGATCCACGGCGGGACGCAGATTTCCTTCGCGCTCACGCGACGGCCGTTGGAAAAATGCTTCGCTGGCGTCGGGCGTGGGGCGCGGGATGATGTAGAAAGCGTAGCGGGTGAGGAGCTCTTTCGTCGCGGCGTCTTTGTCGGCTCGTTCGATGAGTCGCCGCGCCATCCGCACGGCCAATTCGCTGCCAACGAGTTGCGGCGCATGGACATTGCCTAAAACCAGGATTGCCGGCTTCGCTTCCGCCGGGGCGATGCTCACGGTAATCAGATAGAGCTTGCGATGACCAAGCGTCGTGGCCAACGACGAGACCTCGGCAACCCCCGGCTTTGCCAACGCCTCGACTTGCTTCGCAAATGTTGCGTAATCGGCATAGCCGGCGATCGCCGGCTGCGGCGCGGAATCCGCTGGTGCAGCGTCGGCGGGAGCAGCATGCAAAGGGCTGGAGATATGGAAAACTAATATCGTGACCGCCGCGAGCAACACATTTCGAAGTCGCGGAATTGGATCGACAAGTTGCATAAATCAGAACGCGCAAAATCGCGCGTCGTGCGGGGAGAAGGACGACTTTCTCAACAATAACTTCCCGCTGCGGCAAACACCACCGGCTCCGAGGCCAGGGAGTCAACCCAGTACAAAGCCCCAGCCAATCGGATTTATTGCTTGCGCAACTGGCCGATGGCCGCTTCGATGGCGGCCAGGCGAGTTTCCAATTCGGCCAGGCTGGCGCGCTCGGCTTCCACGACTTCGGCCGGCGCGCGGCCGATGAATTGCTCGTTGGCGAGCTTTTTTCGCTTTGCCGAAATTAATGGGACGAGTTTTTCCTTGTCCCGTTCGTTGCGGGCCAGTTCCGCGCCCTTGTCTATATGCTCGGCCAGATCGACGAACACTTCGCAACCAGCGGCGGTGAAATTCGCGGCTAGCGGCGGCGCGGCGGTCGCTTGGCCCCAGGCGGTCGCTTTCGCGCCGGCCATCGAGGCGAAGTAGGGTGCCATCGGCTTCAGGAGCGATTCGGTTTCGGAGTCGGTGCGCACGGAAAACTTGATCGGCGTCTTAGGGGTGATGTTCTGCCGGCTCCGCACCTCGCGCAAGCCGCCGAGGATGGCTTTGAATTTCGCGAACTGGGTCTCGATGCGCGGGTCAATGCTGGCGGCATCGGGCGCGGGCCACGCGCGATCATCACGCTTTCGCCGGCTGCGACAGGCGACTTCAGTCCGCGCTCGGGAGCGGCTTCGCCGAGGCGCTGCCAGATCTCTTCCGTGATAAACGGCGTCATCGGATGCAGCAACCGCACCAGCACGTCGAGCACGTGCGCGAGAATGCGCTGCGCCGCGGGGCGACTCGCTTCGTCGCTGAGCCGGGTCTTGATCATTTCGACATAAAAACTGCAAAACTCGTCCCAGGCAAAATCGTATAACTCCCGGGCCGCTTCGCCAAAGTGAAATGCGCCCAGCGCCTCGGTGACCTGCGCTGTGACGGTCGCCAGCCGGCTAAGAATCCAGCGGTCCTCAATGGTCCAGGTTTCGTGCGGCACATCTCCCGGCGTGTAGCCCGAGAGGTTCAACAAGGCAAACCGGGCCGCGTTCCACAGCTTGTTGCAAAAATTTCGCGACAATTCGAAGCGCTCGCTGACGACCGCCGCGCGCGCCAGGCCGATGTCTTCCGGCTTGGCGGCCCATTGTGTCGAGAAGTCCTTGCCACAGTGCGTGCACTTCACGCACGGCAGCGTCCGATTTTTCTGCGTGTGCTCGACCAGCTTGTGGCAATGCGGGCACTCGAATTCGACCGGCATCCGCACGTCTTGCGTTTCGGTGGCGATATAGGCCAGGCCGAACCGCATCGCGTCGGCCCCGAATTTGTTGATCACGTCCAGCGGATCGACGCCGTTGCCTTTCGACTTCGACATCGTCTCGCCGTAGCCGTCGAGAATTTTCGGATGGATGAACACGTCGCGGAACGGCACATCGCCGACATTGTACAAGCCCATCAGCACCATCCGGGCGACCCACAGCGTGAGAATGTCGCGGCTGGTGGAGAGGACGCTGGTCGGATAGTAGTAGGTCAGGTCCGGCGTCTTGTCGGGCCAGCCGAGCGTCGAGTGGGGCCAGAGCGCGGAGCTGAACCAGGTGTCTAGCACGTCGGCATCTTGCGTGATCGTGTGGCCGGGGATCGCGTCGGAGGCAAGGTCTTGTTCCTGCGCACAGATCAACCATCCTTGATGTTCTTCGGCTTGTTGCCACACGACATCGTTGCGCCTGGCGAACGCGCTGCGCAAATCGGCTTCGCTCACCGTCGGCGCGTGCCAAATCGGAATGCGGTGGCCCCACCACAATTGCCGGCTTACCGGCCAATCGCGTTTCTCGCTGAGCCAATCGAGATAACCCTTCGCATAGCGCTCCGGCGTGATCCGCACCCGGCCGTCGCGCACGGCATCCATCGCCGATTGGGCCAGATCTTCCATCCGCACGAACCACTGATCGGCCAGATAGGGCTCGATCGGCGTTTTCGAACGGTCGGAATGCGCCAGATCGATCTCGCGGTCTTCGATTTGTTCGACCAGGCCCAGAGCTTCCAAATCGGCGACGACGCGCTGCCGGGCCTTGCTGACAAACAGTCCGTGATACGCCCCGGCATTGGCGTTGAGCGTACCGTTGGGATTCAGAATGTTGATCATCGGCAAGTTCTGACGGCGGCCGACCTCGTAGTCGTTCGGATCGTGAGGTCGGGGTGATCTTCACACAGCCGGAGCCGAGTTCGGGCTTGGCCCATTCATCGGCTACAAGCGGAATTTCGCGATCCACCAACGGCAATCGCAGCTTCCGGCCGGCGGCGGCCATCTCGCGCAATGTATTGAGCCGCGGCAGTAACGCGCGGCGACGCACGTCGATCTCGTCGATTTGCGTTTGAATCGCGGCGCGATCACGCTCCGGCGCGGCAACCAAGCGCTCTTCGAGTCCACGTTCCGCTTTGTCGAGAGCCTGGGCGGGATTTGGATGCACCGCCACGGCCGTGTCGCCGAGCATCGTTTCGGGCCGAGTGGTGGCGATCGTCACAAACTCCGGCTCGCCGGGCTGCGGATCGATCACAGGGTACCGAAAATGCCAGAAGTGCCCCTTCACCGTTTCATGGAACACCTCGTCGTCGCTCACGGCGGTCTGCAAATAGGTGTCCCAATTCACCAGGCGCTTGCCGCGATAAATCAAGCCGTCAGAAAACATCTTGAAAAACGTGTGCCGCACCGCTCGGGCACACATCGCGTCGAGCGTGAACCGCGTGCGGCGCCAGTCGCAACTGCAACCCATCAGCTTCAGTTGGCTGAGAATTCGGGCTTCGTATTGTTCCTTCCATTGCCAGATCCGCTCGACGAGCGCATCGCGGCCAAGATCGTGGCGGCTTAGCTTTTCTTCCTCCAGCAGCCGCCGCTCGACGACGGCCTGCGTGGCGATGCCGGCGTGATCCGTGCCTGGCATCCAGAGCGTGTTTTCGCCGAGCATGCGATGGTAGCGGATCAGTATGTCTTGCAGCGTGTTGTTTAGCGCGTGGCCAAGATGCAGCGCGCCGGTGACATTGGGCGGCGGAATGACCATCGTAAACGGTCGCCGCTTGGGATCGGGATCGCTATCGAAATAGCCGCGCGACTGCCAGATTGCATACCAGCGCTCTTGCGCTTGCAAAGGATCGTACTGTTTGGGCAAATCGTCGGCGGGCAGGGATGTCATTCTCGGCGCTCAAACGGATTCACTTTTCGTTCATCCGTGCGATTCGTGCCATCCGTGGTTGAATGTTTCGAGCGAAAACATGCGGAGAAACTAACGACCGATCACACGGATCACGCGGATGACGAATGATTAGTTCGCCATCATTCGGCATTCGTCATTTCTTCTTCCACCGGCTGCCGCGATTCGTCCTTGCAGAGCTTGTATTCGATCGCGTCGACCAGGGCGATCCAACTGGCCTCGATCACGTTTTCGCTGACGCCGACGGTGCCCCAGGTGTCGTGGGCGTCGCGGCTTTCGATGATCACGCGCACGCCGGCGGCGGTGCCCGCCTCGGAATTGATCACCCGCACTTTATAGTCGACCAGGTGCATTTCGGCCAGGTTTGGAAACGGTCGCTCGAGCGCCTTCCGCATCGCGGCGTCCAAGGCGTTCACCGGACCGTCACCCTCGGCGACTTGATGGCGAATCTGATTGCCAACGCGCAGCTTCACCGTGGCCTCGGTCATCACCCCGCGCTGCGAATCCCCTTCGACGCCCACATGATATGTGAGCCGTTCGAAATGGGGCTGAAACGTTCCTGCACAACGCCGCACGAGCAAATCGAACGAGGCATCGGCCGATTCGAACTGGTAGCCTTCGTTCTCCAGCGCCACGACGCGAGCCAGGATTTTGTCCATCAGCGGCTTGTCGTCCTGAATGTTGTGCTTCGTCGTCAGGGCCACAATGTTCGACCGGCCCGAGAGCTCGCTAACCAAAATCCGCCGCTCGTTGCCGACAATCGCAGGATCGATGTGCTCGTAGCTGGCGGTCGCGCGGGCCACGGCGTGGACATGCATCCCGCCCTTGTGGGCAAAGGCGCTCGTGCCGACGAACGGCTGGTTGGCGCGATAGTTCATGTTGGCCGTTTCGTAGACGAACCGGGAGAGCTCGGCGAAATGCTGGATCCCATCGGGCCGCAGCACTTCGTAGCCGGTTTTCTTGATCGCCAGATTCGCGACGACCGAAATCAGATCGGCGTTGCCGCAGCGTTCGCCGACGCCGTTGATCGTGCCTTGCACCTGGCGTAGCGCCGGCATCAACCGCGGCGAGCGAATTCGCCACCGCCAGCTCGCAATCGTTATGGCAATGGATTCCCACCGGCACACCGACCGAATCGAGGGCCGCGCGCGTTAGCCGGGCAACTTCTTCCGGTAGGCTGCCGCCGTTGGTATCGCAAAGCACGATCATTCGAGCGCCCGCCGCGGCGGCGGTTTCGATCGTCTGGCGGGCATAGTCCGGGTTGGCCTTCCAACCATCGAAGAAATGTTCCGCATCGTAGATGACCTCGCGGCCCGCGGCGCGAAGATGACGAACCGTCTCGTCGATCATCGCCAGATTTTCATCGAGCGTGACCCGCAGCACTTCGGTGGCATGAAAGGCGGAGGTCTTGCCGACGACCGTCAGCGTGCGAGCGCCACAATCCAGCAGGGATTTCATGCCGGGATCAGCCTCGGGGCTCACGCCCTTGCGACGCGTCATGCCGAAACCACAGACCCGCGCGTGGGCGAGCGGCAGGCTTTGGACGCGCTGAAAGAACTGCGCGTCCTTTTCGTTCGAGAGCGGATATCCCCCCTCGACAAAATCGAAGCCCAACTCATCCAAACGCTGGGTGATCAGAAGCTTGTCGTGCAAGGAGAAGTTGACGCCTTCTCCCTGGCTGCCGTCCCGAAGCGTGGTATCGTAGATTTCGATGCGCATACGGATTGACTGGACTGGGAATGAAGTGCAGTGAGATTCAACAAAAAAACCCTGCGGCCGACTCCGGCCTCAGGGCACACTATGCTCGGGCTGTCCGCCACGAATGCCCCTACGGCCGTTCCTCGCGAATAATAATTCGTACGACCGGCGCCAGATCGCCACAGCCGCAAACGACACCGCCGCAGACGACACAGCGTCGACCGGCAGCCGACACGCAACGCACGAAACGCGGGGAATGCAGCATAAGGGCCATTAGCGATACGTCCAACCCATCGCGTCAGCGGAACTCATCACAAATATAGCTTATCGATAAATAGCACCTGACAACCGGTTCAAAATACCGTTCCCCTTGCAGACTGTCAACGCAATGAGGCCCGCGGTCGTGAACCGCCGGCGCGGTTGGAGTTTAACCCGTTGGCGGCGAGGGTGTGGCTACTCGGTTGCGGCGATTCAGTTGTTCGGGTTACGATCGTTTCGACAGTCGATTGCCCAAGCGGTGTCGACCTGCTGCAAGCGAAGGTTGTGGCGTCGGCAGGAGATTTCATGGAAATTCAAGTCGTGTGCCCGACCTGCTCCAAGGTGCTCAAAGCACCGGCGGCTGCCGCGGGAAAAAAGGCCCGTTGCCCGCAGTGCAAAGGGGTGATCGTAATCCCGCAGTCGGCAGTGGCGAGTTCATCGCTGGATGAGGAACTGTGGGGAGAGCTTCCGCGGAAAGCACCTCCTGCGGCGTCGAGCCCCAAGAACAAGTCGCCATCAAATCGCAATGCGGCACTCCAGCCGCAACCCCCTGCGGCGTCAGAGCCAGGACTCGCAGCACTGGGCGCTGCGACATTCGACAAGCCGATCGCGGAGGGCGCCAGCCAGCTCAAGGGGACAGGCGGCTCCACGTTTCACGTACCGACGAGGCTCGCGCCGCCTGCGTTGCGCCAATTGCGTTTGAACGCCACAAGCCGAGATTCGCGGATCTTACCGTGGTTGTTTTCGCTCACTTTGTTGCCGCTGTTGCTGACGATCTTCATGTCCGATACGGACGTGCGTTCACGCGTCGAGAAGACGCTCGAACACCATCCTGAAATAGCACAGCACGCCGACACGGTGAACTCGGAAGAAGATCTGTTTTCGATCCTGCCGGACCATCGGATCGAGGCGCATTGCTGGCGCGGAACAGCCTGATGCACTGGCTGTTCGCATTCGTCGCGGCGGGCATGTTTCTCGGCTTGATCAAGCGGTTGTTCGATCTGGGTAACGTCCAATTTTGGCACATCGCCGCAATCGGGGCGACCACCGCGACTTTTGGAGTCCTGAATCTCCTGATTTTTCAATGGATGGCCGGGCTGACGCGCGGCGTCGGCGGTTTCGGTGGAATCGTCGGGATTCTGTTTCTGTTCGTGAAGTTCATCGCCTTCTCCTACCAGGCCGCACTCGATCCCCGCAATGGTTTTTTGCTCAGCTTCGTCGGTTTCACTTGCGGTGTCGGCCTCTGCGAGGAGATGACGAAGGGAATTCCGGTCTTAGTCCGAATTTCGAACGACCGCCGCATGAATTGGCGCGGCGCCTGCGCCCTGGGACTGGCCAGCGGCGCCGGCTTTGGAATCGCCGAGAGCGTTCTTTACGCCGGGCGCGACTACAATGGCGTATTCGGCGGCGACGTGTATCTCGTGCGATTCATATCTTGCGTTGCGCTGCATGCGGTATGGTGCGCCGCAGTCGCGATCATGCTCTTTCGCCGCCGCGAAGAATTCTTGAATTGCTTTGAGATGAAAGAGTGGTTGATCGTGTTCGTCAAAGCCCAGGCGGTCCCGATGGTGCTGCATGGCTTGTACGACACGCTGTTGAAGCGCGATATGCCTGGCTATGCGCTCGTCGTTGGCGTGGTGAGCTTCGCGTGGCTGATGGTCGTGATGGAATGGTGCCGCGCCGGAGAGCAGGCACGCCAGCCGGCGGCGCCTGCCGCGTCGTTGTGCGCATGAAAAAACTCTGCCCGAGACTTTGGAGTCTCGGGCAGAGTTAGGTTCAACCAATCGAACGGAGCATCGACTAGTAGGTGTGGTCGACACCGTGGTTGCTCAGCGAAGCCGAATGATCGGCCAACGGAGCCGGGGGCACCGGGGTCACGTCGGTGGTCGATTTCGGAGCCGGAGGAGCCGGGGGTGTCGGGGTGCTCGGAGCCGCCTCGCTCCCGCACGAAACTTCACAAGCCGGAGCGGCACAGCCACAAGCGTGGGCACAGCCGCAAACCGGTTCGCAAGCCTTGGCACAGCCGCAAGCCGGGGCGGCACAACCACAAGCCTTGGCACAGCCGCAAGCCGGAGCGGCACAGCCACAGGCGTGGGCGCAGCCGCAAGACGACTCGCACGGCTTGGCGCAACCGCAAGAGTGCTCGCAGCCACAGCCGCAGCTGAAGAGGCCTAGCAGACCGCAGCAGTGGTGGTGGCAGCAGGACGAGCAACCGCAGCTCGACTCACAGCACGGCTTGGCACAGCCACAAGCCGGAGCGGCACAGCCACAAGCGTGAGCACAGCCGCAGCTCGTTTCGCAAGCCTTGGCACAGCCGCAGGCCGGAGCCGCGCAGCCACAAGCATGAGCACACCCACAAGCCGGAGCGGCGCAGCCACAAGCGTGGGCACAGCCGCAAGCCGGTTCGCAAGCCTTGGCACAGCCGCAAGCCGGAGCGGCACAGCCACAAGCGTGGGCACAGCCGCAAGCCGGTTCACAAGCCTTGGCACAGCCGCAAGCCGGAGCGGCACAGCCACAAGCGTGGGCACAACCGCAAGACGATTCGCAGGGCTTGCGCATCCGCAAGGAGCTCAGCAGCCGCAAGAATGCTCGCAGCAGCCGCAGTTCCACAGGCCCAACAAACCGCAGCAGTGGTGATGGCAGCACGACGAGCAACCGCAGCTCGAAGTGCATCCACAGCTCGATTCACAGCACGGCTTGGCACAGCCACAAGCCGGAGCGGCGCAGCCACAAGCGTGGGCACAGCCGCAAGCCGGTTCACAAGCCTTGGCACAGCCGCAAGCCGGAGCGGCGCAGCCACAAGCGTGGGCACAGCCGCAAGCCGGTTCACAAGCCTTGGCACAGCCACAAGCCGGAGCGGCGCAGCCACAAGCGTGGGCACAACCGCAAGACGACTCGCAAGCCTTCGCACATCCGCAAGCTGGGGCAGCGCAGCCACAGGCCGGAGCGGCGCAGCCACAAGCTTTCGCGCAACCGCAGGCCGGTTCAGCGCAACAGGTTTTTTCACAGCAGCTCGGCGCAGCGCAATTCGCGTTGCAGCCGCACTCGTTCAGGCCCAACATGCGGTCGAGCAAGTCACCGTAGCTCTGGCCGCAGAGGCCCGCGCTAAGAACTAGCGCTCCAAGAACCAAGTTCCATTTCATCGAGCAACCTCTCCGTGTCAGGGTTGAACCTTAAGCGTTTCGCAAAGTCCTGCGCCCACTTATTTCGCGGGCGAAGACCGCGCCAGCAAGTGAAGCTCCTTAGTCGTCCGTCCCGCGCCAACGATCGTCGTGGCGCTGGCCGGCAGATGTAGGAGCGATTCGTTGTCGGCGAGGGAGGCGGGTGGAAAGCTCTGGGTTCAATCGGTGGATTGCGTCAGGACCGTCGAGTCAATCCATGGCTCGATTAGCCGCATCGGTGAACTGACGCGCCCTCACGTGCCGACGGGGGCACGTTATTTCTGAAGGACACCTACCGTATCGTCAGGGCGGCGAAGGGGCCTTGAGCGGTCGGAAGTAATTTTCCGAGAATGGTTTACATCAAGCGTTAGGTAAACCTTGCCGTGCGCATAAGGTGCGACGACCTTGCCGGCTGTTCGACATCAAAAGGGGTCTTACGACCCGTTCCGCAAGAATATATTCCGCCATTTAACAGGCTCAATCCCGGCAGGCACCCCGGCGCGCATTGCGGCTGCGCCGCGGCTTCACACGAAAGTTATCGAAGCTGGGCAAGATTCCACGACGAATGGGTGCCTTGTGAAGGCGCAGCGAGTTTCGTATGTTAGGGGATGCTACGCCCACGCTCGATCCCACCTTCCCATCGGATCTCCTGAACCCACCGGGAGTTCAATCATGCTTCGTCAGTTTGTCTTGGCCGCTTCGCGCTGGTCGCTTGTGGTTGCTTAGCCGGCTGCGACTCGGCCAATCAGAAAGCCGCACAAAATACGGCGGACGCGAACAACTCCCCCGCGGCAAAGACTCCGGCTGACCAGATTCCGGCCGATAAAGCGAATTCCAGCGGTAAGGCGGCCGTCCGAGGTGGCGCTAGCGGCCAAGCTAGCGGCACGAGCCCCGCGAAGTCGCCCGATCATGCCACGGCAACCGAAGTCAAAACGCCAGCCGTCAAAACGCCTGAGGTCAAAACGCCTGAGGTCAAGACACCTGAAGTTAAAACACCCGCTGTAAAAACTCCCGACACAAAGACACCCGACGAAACGACGCCGGCTGTCGAGCCGAAACATGGCGCCCAGCCTGCTTCCGCCACCGAAGCCGCTCCCGCCGCGGTTGTCGGCGATCCCATGGATTGGCCGAATTGGCGCGGTCCGGAGCAGAATCGCGTCTCGCGCGAAACCGGCCTGATCGATCATTGGGATCCCGAGACGGGCGAAAACGTCCTCTGGAAGAACGACGAGGCCGGCGGGATTTGCTCGCCGATCGTCATGCGGGGCAAGGTCTATCTCATCAATCGCTACAAACCCGGCACCCGTTACGAGCAAGAAGAAGTTCTGTGCCTCGATGCCGAAAGCGGGAAGGTCGTCTGGCGGAACCGGCACAATATGTATCTGTCTGACGTTCCGGCCGAGCGCATCGGCTGGGCCGCTTGTGTCGGCGACCCGGCGACGGGGCGGATCTACGCCTACAACACCAATACACTGCTGCAATGCCTCGACGGCGAAACGGGCAAGGAAATCTGGTCGCACTCGATGTCCGAGGAATTCGGCTTTCTTAGCGTCTTCGGCGGCCGGACCAATTTCCCTGTCGTGTTCGAGGACTTGTTGATCGTCAGCTCGGTTTGCACGGGCTGGGGCGACAAGGCTCCGCCGGCCCATCGCTTCATCGCGATGGACAAGAACACAGGCGAGTTCCGCTGGATCAATGGAACCACGCCGCTGCCCGAAGACACGACGTATAGCATGCCCACCTTTAAGGTGCTGGGGGGCCAAACCTTGATGGTTTTCGGCTCAAGCGACGGGTCGGTTTGGGCGTTTCAGCCGCGCACGGGCAAAGCCGTGTGGAACTACAAGATGTCGCGGCGCGGGATGAGCGTCTCGCCGTTGATCGTCGGCGAAACGGTGTATATGGCCCAGAACGAGGAGAATCTCGACAATCACTCGATCGGCATGCTGTGCGCCTTTCATGGCGTGGGCAGCGGCAATATTACTGCCAAGGCAACCCTTTGGAAGCTGCCCGACGTGAAGGAAGGCAAGAGCGCCCCGGTGATGGTCGGCGACAAAATTTACGCCGCCGATGACGTCAACAATTTCTATGTCGTGAATGCCAAGACGGGCAAACAGCTTTCCAAGAAAAAGCTGCTCGGCGTCGAAACCCGGGCCAGCCCCTTGGTGGCGGACGGCAAGATCTACATCTGCTCGACCACCGGCTTTCATATCTTCAAGCCAGCGGGAAATAGGTTGACGACCGTGCAAGAGTTGCGGTTGGATCGGGCGGATGAAGTGACCGGCTCGATGGCCGTGTCGCATGGCCGGATATTCCTGCCAACCGGGGCCCGGTTGTATTGCCTCGGGATGAAAGATAATAAACCCGAAGCCACGCCGATCCCGCCACCGACGGAAGTGGCCACGCCCGTCGGCAACGACGACAAACCGACGCAGGTGCAAGTTGTGCCTGTCGAAGCGCTGCTCGCGCCGGACGGCAAGCAGCAATTCAGCGTGCGGTTGTTCAACGATCGCGGACAAATGGTGAGCGCGGCACCGGCCGAATTCACGCTTAAAGGACCCGGCAAGATCGATAAAGACGGTCTGTACCAGGCGGCCGACAGCAAAGAACCGGCCGCGACCATTGTCTCGGTGAAAGTTGGCGAGGCGGTCGGCACGGCCCGGATTCGGATCGTGCCGCCGCTGCCTTGGAAGTTCGACTTCCAGAAGGTGCCGCTCGTGGCCAATCCCAAGGCCAAGGGTGAGTTGCAAGGCCTGGCGCCCATCACCTGGATCGGCATCAATTACCGCCACGTGCTTCGCGACGTCGACGGCCGCAAGCTGCTGGTGAAGCTGAACACGATCCCCAAGGGAACGCGCAGCCAGGGCTGGATGGGCCCCGACGACATGCACGACTACACGATCCAGGCCGATGTCCGCGTCGACACCACGCATAAGGACAATCCCGTGATCGGCATGCCCGACATCGGGCTGATCGATTCGCGCTATACCATGATGTTGATGGGCGCCGATCAGCAATTGCAAGTTCGCTATTGGCCCCCGCAAATTGCCACCCAGTTCTCGGAAACCAAGCCCTTTAAGTGGAAGGTTGACGTTTGGTATCGGATGAAATTCCGTGTCGCCGTCGAGGGCGACAAGGCGACGATCCAGGGCAAGGTCTGGCCCCGCGACGAAAAAGAACCCGACGCTTGGACCGTCGATACCACCGACGATCAGCCGAACACGCATGGCAGCCCAGGTTTGGCGGGTGACACCAGCAACCACGGCGAAGCATACTATGATAATATCGAGGTGTATCCGAACGCTGATCCCCGATCGAAATGAAAGTTGATCCCCAATCGAAACGAAAATGGATTCCCCCAACAAAGTGATTCTTGCTCTACGATTCAGGTAACTTAACCCGGTGTTGCGATCTAAGTGACACCCGCTGCTCCTGCGGAGATTTACGATGTCCAGTAATCTAAAGCGATTCATTTTGCCGGTCTGTGGCGTTGCTTGCCTGGCGGCGATCGGAATTATTTACGGCTCTTACGGTCGGATCCTGCATGCGGCTGACGCGACGGCCAAAGAGGCGACACCCGGAACAGCCGTCGCCGCCGCTTCGACGGCTACGAAGTCGGCGGAAAGCAAATCGAATTCCAAAGGCGTCGAAGACACGTCTTCCAAGGGTGTCAAAGACACCTCGGCGACCGACACCACGCTGCCGTTCGACCCGGTGGCTTCGCAAGTCCAGCCCGGCGATTGGAACCAATGGTGCGGTTCTCCGGCGCGCGACAATACGCCGGAGGCCAAGAACACGCCGACCGATTGGAACGTCGGCGAATTCGACGAAAGCACCGGCGTTTGGAACAAGGACAACGCGAAGAACATCAAGTGGGTCGCCCGGTTGGGGTCGCAGAGCTACGGCAACCCGGTCGTGGCCAACGGCAAGGTGTTCATCGGCACGAACAACGGGGCAGGCTATCTGAAGCGCTATCCAGCCGATGTCGACCTTGGCGTCCTGCTCTGCTTCAACGAGGCCGACGGCAAATTCCTTTGGCAGGATTCCAACGAAAAGCTGATCACCGGCCGAGTGAACGATTGGCCGCTGCAAGGCGTCTGCTGCACGCCGTTGGTTGAAGGGCACCGGCTCTGGTATGTCACCAACCGCGGCGTGCTCAAGTGCATCGACACCGAGGAGCGCAAGGCCGGGACCACCGACGAGCCGAAGGAAATTTGGTCGCTCGACATGATGAAGCAACTCGGCGTCTCGCAGCACAACATGGCCAGTTGCTCCGTGACCGATGCCGGCGACGTCCTGTTCCTCAACACGTCGAACGGCGTCGACGAGGGGCACATCACCCTCCCATCGCCCGAGGCGCCCAGCTTCGTCGCGCTCGACAAGAACACCGGAAAAATCTTCTGGACCGACAACACGCCGGGTAAGAACGTGCTGCACGGCCAATGGTCTTCACCGGCCTATGCCATCCTGGGCGGGGTGCCGCAGGTGATCTTTGGCGCCGGCGACGGCTACGTTTACAGCTTTCTCGGCACCGCCGAAAACGAGGACGGCCGTCCGAAGCTATTGTGGAAGTTCGACTGCAATCCGAAGGAATCGAAATACGTTCTGGGTGGCCGAGCCGACCGGAACCACATCATCAGCACTCCGGTGCTTTACAAGGGCCTGGTCTATGTCGCCGTCGGCGAAGATCCCGAGCACGGCGAGGGGATCGGCCACTGCTGGTGCATCGACCCCACAAAGCGCGGCGACGTGAGCCCCGAGTTGGCCTTCAACGTCAAGGACCTCAAGCATCCGATTCCGATCCGCCGCAACCAGGCCGTGATCAAAGAGTTGGGCGAGGTGGCCCGGCCGAATCCGAACTCCGCGGCCGTGTGGCATTACTCGACCTACGACTTGAACGGCGACGGCAAGATCGGCTTCGACGAAACCATGCACCGCACGATCTGCACCGCCTCGATCAAGAACGACCTTTTGTACATCGCCGACTACAGCGGCATTCTGCATTGCTTGGATGCCAAGACCGGCAAGCCGCATTGGGGCTACGACCTGCTTTCCGACTGCTGGGCTTCGTGCTTGATCGTCGACGACAAAGTCTACGTCGGCAACGAGGACGGCGACGAATTCATCTTTAAGCTCTCGCCGAAGATGGAGCTTGTTTCCAAAAAGTCGGACGGCACGCCGGGCGGCGTGAGCATGGGCGGCGCGATCTACTCGACCGCCATCGTTGCCCACGACGTGCTATACATCTCGACCAAGAATCTGCTCTACGCGATCCAAGCGCCCAAGGGCGACGCGAAGTAAGGCCGCCCTCGTGTCCTTCTCCCGCAATCGGCGCGGGGAGAACTATGGCCGAACGATTCGTCGCTCGCTGCCGGCTTCCCCATTCGGCGGCCGAGGTGTTTCGCTGGCATCAGCGTCCCGGCGCGCTCTCACGGCTGAATCCACCCTGGGAAGCCGTCGAAATCCTGGAGCAATCCGGCGGTGTTGAAGACCACGGCCGCGTGGTATTGCGAGTGAAGGTTGGCCCGATCTGGCGGCGCTGGGTTGCCCAGCACGTGGAATTCGAGTCCGATCGCGCATTTCATGACACGCAAGTCCGAGGCCCTTTCGCCGCCTGGGACCATTGGCACCGCTTTCAAACACAAGGCGCGGGGGCCTGCGAGTTGGAAGACGCAATCGACTATGTCTTGCCGGGCGGACCATTGGGCCGGCTATTCGGCGGCAGCTTTGTGCGGCGCAAACTCGCGCGCGGCTTCCGCTATCGACATACAATCACGAGGCAGGACCTGGCTCGCCATCAACTTTACAAGGAGCGCGCACCGTTGAACGTCCTCATTTCGGGTTCAAGCGGGCTGGTCGGCGGCGCACTGCTGCCGTTTCTCACGACGGGGGGCCATTCGGTTCTCCGACTCGTGCGGGGTTCGAAGGCGGCTGCTGGCGACATCGCCTGGGATCCGGCTAACGGCCATGTCGATGCGGCAGCGCTCGAAGGACTCGACGCGGTCGTGCATTTAGCGGGCGAAAACATCGCCGGTGGGCGCTGGACGCGGAATCGCAAGGAGCGCATCCGCGACAGCCGAGTGACGGGGACCCGGTTGTTAAGTGAAGCACTGGCCGGGTTGCAACACCCGCCGAAAGTGCTGATCGTAGCTTCGGCGATCGGTTTCTATGGCGACCGCGGCGACGAAGTGCTGACTGAAGATAGTGCGAGTGGCAGCGGCTTTTTGGCCGAGGTTTGCCGCGAGTGGGAAGCCGCGGCCGAGCCGGCCCGGCGCCGGAATTCGCACCGTGCATGTGCGGTTCGGCGTGATCCTCAGCCCCAAAGGGGGCGCGCTGCCCAAGATGCTGGCGCCCTTTCGCCTCGGCCTCGGCGGGCGGATCGGCTCGGGCAGGCAGTATGTCAGTTGGGCAGCGCTCGATGACGTGGTCGGCGCGATCCACCATGCACTCATTTGCAAAGATCTTTCCGGCCCGGTGAACGTCGTCGCTCCGAATCCGGTCACGAATCGCCAGTACACCAAAGCGCTGGCCACCGTGCTGCACCGACCGGCGATTTTTCCGCTGCCGGCGTTTGTCGCCCGGCTGATGTTGGGCGAAATGGCTGACGAATTGCTGCTGGCCAGCCAGCGCGTCGAGCCGCAGCGGTTGCTGCAAACGGGATATCGTTTCGACTACCCGGAACTGACGCCCGCGCTCTGCCATCTCCTGGGGCGCGATCCGCGGGGGAGCTAGAAGTCGATCGGACGATTCCCGCCGGGCGAATCAAGGCGGAATTCAGAGATCGCCCAATTCCATCTCGGCCGGCTACTAGCTTTCGTCGCTTTTTTTCTGGGCGACCTGCCGCTGAGCATCCTTTAGGGCGATCGAGTACAAATTAATTGCGGCCACGTTCGCCGGAGGAGCCGTCGACGCGCCGATTATCGGCAGCGCAAAGGCTGGCAGCGCCGCGAAAGCGCTGGAAGCCAGTGGAGCAGCGTTTTGCAAGCGTGGATCGGCGCTCGAACCCGTCGCTTGCTCAGCTTGTGTTGAGGAAGCCTCTGCCGGCAAATACTTCGCAATCCGATTCAAACGCATGACAGCACCATTTTTGACTTCGTCAGCACCGGGCCGGTTGAACCAATCGTTAGTTCACCAAGCTGATGACCTTACTAACATCGAAACGCCGACGGAAAAACTTCGGCACATTGTCGGGCACAGGAACGGCCGGCGGCGTTCGGCTAATCATCCGGCGCGGCACAATCGGCAACGTCGCCGCAAATTCAAGTGGCGCGAGACGCCACGTGGAATACCGGTCATTTCGCCGTTACACATCTTGCTAGCATTCATCATGATCACGGCTCGGCAGGAGCCTCGCCCTCCCGAAATCGCGAATTCCCATGCAGATGGGCGGGTTCGGAGGGAGACTGTTAGTGCTTAATTAACGCAAACGTCAGCTCGCAAGACATATCGAACCGAATTTCCGCAATCGTGCGTCCTGGCGGCGCGGTTCCTCTTGTCAAAAATTGGCGCAGGAAGTTATATTCGCGCCGTGGCCACGCTGGCGGGTTACAGCCAGCGGAGGCAGGCAGTCGACTTTTTTGTCGATTGATGGTTCGCGAAAGAGCCCCCAGAGCTCGAATTTTCAGGAGCTGGACTGATCCAACGCGACGGATTTTTGCCCCCATCGGTTGGGCGCTGCCGAACGGCGTTGGCAGGACCGGACAACGAAAAGGAGTGTAGGATGTCCAGTACTATGACGGCCGAACGATCGCATGCGGGAAGCGCCTTTGGCGCCGCCGCCCCTTGGCAAGCCGCCGGACAGGCGACCGCGCCGGGCACGGCCAATTGGGCCGTGCTGCCGCGCTGCAAGTACGAATTCGAAAAGTGCGCGGGCGGATTCAAGATTAATTGCTCATGCGATGACGAAGTGGCTTGTGCCACGCTTCAGAATCTGTGCCGAATGCTGGCCGACGGCACGTGCAGCTGCTGCTGCACCGCCAACGGCATCGCAATTTGCCAATGCAATTTGACGTGCGGCATGTGCCACACCGAAATGACGAAAGACGGCGTGTGCATCACCTGCACCAGCGGCGACAAGAAATGCGCCGCGATGTTGCAGGCTTGTTGCGACTGCCTGGCCGCCTGCTGCTGCGAGCCCGGTTGCTGCTGCTACATTTCGTATAACAACACGCCGTGCTGCTGCGGCAAGTGCTAAGTGCGCATTGGGTGGGAGCGGGGGCCACGGCCCGCGCTTGAGCAGATCGTCCCTGAACCGAAACAGCCCCGGGCAGTCCGCCCGGGGCTGTTTTTATTTTAAGGCTTGAGTCAGTCGCGCTCGCTCGCTCTCCCTTGACGGGAGAGGGCGGGGTGACGGTGAGGAATTACCGAGCAAGCGCCCTGTTCGCAGCCCCCTCACCCCCGACCCCTCTCCCGCAAGGGGCGAGGGGAGAATGTGTTCGGCGGCCGCTTTGTTCGTCTTTGTACCTCACAACTCACGCCCCTCAATTCCTCACGCCCCCTCAAGCCTAAAACCCCATCTGCCCCAGAATCCCGGCGATGTTCGACAGCCCCGTTGAAAACGTCGGATGCGAGCTTTCCAACCGGCCGGCCGCCAATCCCAATCGCCGCGCCGCCGAATTCGCGCCTTGCTCAACGGACGCCGTTTCGTCGGGGTTCTCTAGCCGCAATTTCAATTCGGCCAGCGTCGCGGTCAGCTTGCGCTTCTCTTCAGGATCGATCGTGCTGAGCGAGTCAAGCTCGGCTTGCAACTCGGCCAATGTGGCCGCGACCTTGTCATGTTGTGTTGCCATCGGGCGCGATTCCTAGATCGATGAGTTTCCCTGCCGCTCGGCTGATTATAACAGTCGTCGTTATTCAACAACAAACGACGATCCAACCATTTGCCCGCAGATTGCTGAACAATCGGGGCCAGCGCAGGGCCCGATGCCGCCGCGGATCGAGCGGAATCATCTCGCGGATGCGAAATCCCGCGCGGCGTAACGCTCCGACCAATTCACCGCGGCGGAATACGTGCAAGAACATGTTGGGGATTCGTCGGTAATCGAAGAATTTGTCGCCGGCGTCGACATCGCGGCGCACGGTGGCCCGCAGCAGATTCCTCAACAGCCACCAGGGCCCGCCGGGGTCGTATAAGTTGTACCAATAGTTGTGGACGTGAAGCACGAACACGCCCCCCGGCTTCAACAGCCGGCGGACATGCCCCAGTGCCCGTTCGCGATTTTCACGTCCCCGGATCATCCCCAGCGTGCTGAACAGTGAGATGCAATAGTCGGCCGACGCATCCGCCAGGCAATCGAGCTCGACCAGGTTGGCCAGAAGTCGATCGATTGGTAAGTTTTCCTCCGCCGCTTTGGCGCCGACGACCGCCAACATCTCGGCCGACAGGTCGATCGCCAGACCTCGAAATCCTCTACGCAACAGCGGCAACACCGCTCGCCCCGTGCCGCAGCCGAGATCGATCACATAGCCGGGCCGGGTGAAATGCCTCGCCAGCACTTGCTCGTCGAACTCGAACAAGCTGTTCAGAGCAAAGTAGTCGTCATAATCGCGCGCGATGTAGTCCGCTTGGGCATAGTCCCACATCCCGCGCGTAACGCCGGGCGGAAGCTGCCACGCGGCCCGCCGCCGTGAATCCTCAATCATGCGGACCAATCCGGAAATCGACTGGGAAATCGCTCCCGGCATTTTATAGCATTTCGAGGCATGTCTCAGGCTGGAATCGTAGGATGGTAGTGGTACAGTTTGAGCCCGCACGGCACACGGAGTGGTGCCTACTACGTAGCAGGCACGCTCCGCGTGCCGTCGCCGCGCCAAGAATCTCAAAATGTACCACTACGCGTAGGATGGACTTTGCGCACGGCCCCTTGTAAAGAGCCACGCACGAAGTAAGCGGTTAAGGGTTCATGCCCATTCGAGCTCCCGCTTACTGCGTGCGCGGCTCTTTACGACGGGAAGCAATCGACCGCGATGGCTATCATCGCTCGGAATCTTTGCGCGGCGGCTGTGCCATGGGCAAACTCGGGTCGCCGTAGAGCATGTACTTCATTCCCTGAAAGAAAATGCTCGCCGGATACCAATCGGCAGTGGGCGCAAGCGTGGCCAAATGCTCGTGATCGTAGTAATAAGCGATTGCTCGCCGCCAGCAGTCGCCCAAACGCGGCTCGCGCTCAGCCCGTAAGTCCCCCATGAAACCTTCCAGCAGCGTCATAGCGCACGGCTGGCCACCGGTGTTGCAGCCGATGTACGCGACCGCTCCATTGGGCCCTTCGATCAGCAGCGATTTGCCCAAGCTCACTTTGATGCGCAGCTTTTGGTATGCCGCCGGTGGTGGTGGCGGACTGGTAAACACCTCGCCATGATCCGTCCCCTTGTGCTCGACGCCGTGGATATCGGTATAGGGCTCGTAGGGGCCCAAGGGGGCGAAATACGCGGTGCTGCAGCCGACCGAAAAGATCAGCGGCAGCCGATCGCCGTTGGTCAACTGCTGGATGCTGCGCGTCGTGATCGCCGGGCCGGCATGGCTGCCATCCCGTGGCCCGGCCCAGGAAGTTTCCGAACCATGCCCGACATGCGCACTGATGATGCAGCCTTGGTTGAGCGCGTCGAGGACCACGTTGGGATCGGGGGCCGAGGTCGTGTATTTCGGATTCTGGTCCTGATAGAAAAACTCGTCACCTTTCCAGTCCCGCGGTAAGCCGTGACGCATGCGATCCAACTGATCGCGGGCGTCGACGAAACCTTGCACATTGAACAAGCTGACCTTGTTCAGCCCTGGATGCGTGCCGTCGCGAACGCTCGTTTCGTATTTCATCGATTTGGCCATCACCGTCTCAAGCTGCTTCACGGTGTCCACCGGCCAGCGGCCGACGGCGACCTGGCAGCGATAGTGGATCTGGTCGTAGTTCATCGGGTCGTGCTTGTTCTTTTCGCCGCGCACTTCGCCGAAATACTGGCTGTGGAACCCCCGATGCTGGGCGTTCCAGTTGTCGAAGCTGCCGTCGTCCTTGGCCAGGTCGCCGTAATACAAATCCGAGGGATAAAATGCATAATCGAAGGCGGCCGGCGTCACGCGATCGAGGACCATGTAGCGGACCGGCATGATATCGCGATCACCAACCAGCAGAACGTACCAAACCTTGCGATTCCGCCAGGCATCGTAAATAAAATGCTTCAATTTTTCCGGATCATCCACGCCCGGCGAGTCGTCGAGCACGTCTTCGAGCGTGGCGAATTCGGTGGGCAGAAATCGTTTCTTGAAGGCGACATATTTTTCCAGCGCCGGCTGGAATTTTTCGGGAGCAACGATCAACAGCCGCCTGTTTCCGGGTACCGCCGTGCGCACCGCGTCCGAAGGCCCTGCCGCTTGGGCCGGGCAAGCTGATCCGAGCAAACTGACGGGAAGACAACCGAACGCAAAAAACAAGGCCGCTCGTCTAGGGCGGTTTGGTCGGGAACAGGATGGCATGATTCCACTCTCTTGAGATTCCGACAAGCGCACGGAGGCTGTCTATCCCGATTATGCCGAAATCTCCCCAAATCCGGACCAATCGGCTGACTATTGAAAAAGAATGGGCTGTCCGCTCTCCATTGCAAGGCTGCAAAGCCGCCAAAGTCGATCGATCAGAGGAGAGCCATCGACATCAATAAAACACTCGTACAGGTTGTTGGGGGTTTGCCCGTTCGATTTAGTGAGTTCCGCTTGCCAACCGCCATCCAATGGCAATCGCGGCATGCCGACGAATACGTTGGCAATCGACTTCAACTCTTGCGCCAGGTGGACGCACTCCTCGACGCTCCATTGGCCGTCGCAATTCGAGTGCTCGCAGAGCGTCGGAAATTTGGAGCCGAGGTTGCCATTTTCCAGAAGTTCGGTGACGGCGCTGCGGAAGAAGTCGAAATCGTCGTAGCCGCCGACTTCGACTCCGTCGAGTTCCTCGTCGCCGTCAAATACGCACAAATACAGCCCCATCAATCCGCTCGCTCGATACTCAGGTTCTTTGAATACTGCGCCACGTGAGCTTTCAACGGCGGAAGAATTTCGCAACGGCTCGGAACGCTAATCACCAACTGTTGCCCCGATTCGACGGCGAAAAAGGTGAGCAAGCGGATTTGATACGTCAATTGCAGCGTCGACACGGCTTTGAATAAGTACGCCGTGCCATCTCTTATCGCGTCAGCGCGCGCACCCCTGGGCTTCTGCGGGTTCATCCGGTAATCATCCGCGAGAAAGATTGGTTAATTGATACTGTCCGAATTGGAAAGCCCGACCTGTCGTCCAGATCCGCGTGCCTTGAGCAATGTGACATCGCACGATGCACACCTTACAATGTCGAGGGTATCGAATCAACGAAAGCGCCGCAGAATGCCAACGATTACCCGACACTAACTTCGACTTTTGCACTTTATGCGGCGATCGCGACCGCATTTTCCAGTAGTTGGCGGATTTTTCGCGACCCTGGCCCTCGCACCGCCAACGTTAAAACCTGTTGCCGGACGCCGAGGCGGCGGAGCAGGCCGAGCATGTCGGCGAACGATGGTTCGGTTTTCGATGGGTACCAAGAACAGATGAACGGACGCCAATTGCGATGACCTTCGCGGGCAAACCACAACACGATCAAGCTGTACAGCAACATGGCCATCGGCGCCGTGCGCTCAACGGCTCGACGTGTCCAGCCTTGCGGTTGTTCGAATCCCAAGTGTTGCTTGCTGTCGTGGTTCGTGACTTCGATGCTCCAGCGCATCGCGTACCAGGCGATTACTTGTTCGGCGGTTGCGTCGGAGCACGTGGAATAAAATGCTTCTTGCCCGCGCCCGCCGCGGAGGGCCTCCGTCGCCACCACGCGCAGCGGCCGTCGTGGGGCGGCATGCACATGGGCCACTTGGTCGGCCAGGCGTGCGGCTTCGCTGCGCCCGTAGATCTTCAGGGTCACGCGGCGACAGCGGCCCTTGAGCATCGCCTCGGGCGTGGGAAGTCGCTCGCCAAACTTCCGCGGACGGCCGTTGGTCCCCGGCTTCCGCTCCGGCGGCGGCCCATACAACCGAGCGTCTTTCACCAGCCGACTCGTCAGATCACAATTCGTCGGCAGGAAACACAGCAGACTTTTGCCGCCGTAGGCGCTGTCAGCGACCACGTGAAAACGCCGCTTTTTTCGGTGATTGCACAATACTTCGAGCATCTCGACGGCCAACTCCGGACGCGTGCGATACGCGCGGCGGTGTTTGGCGGCGCTCTTCTTGTTCAAATACAAGCGAAACAAGATCGGCAGGCAGTAGTAGTGTCCTGGGCGGAACGGCAACTCGACGATCACGCCGAGCACAACCCAACTGTGTCCCCAGTTGGTAATCACCTTGCTGCGACTGGAGAGCAGTGGATCATGATGCATGCCCGTGCCAAACATCGTCAGGCCGCGCTTGCGAGCCAGCGTGTCGTCGAGTCCCAGCAAGACGACCTTGCCCAAAAAAGGCTGGATCAACTCGAACAGGGCCAACCCGAGCGCGTCAAGCGACCAGCGGGCCGCGCTGAACAAGCGGTGATACGACGAAAAGTGTTTGTCGGCCACGTCGCCAGCGGCCAGGATCATTCGCGTGACCGTACGCCGGCTGGCGAACACCCAGCCTGTGAGCACGGTCGTCAAACTGGCGAAGGTCGGCGCGGTCATCGTGGTCGAAAGTCCTTGCAAAAGCGCGCTGAAACCGGGTACAAGTTCCACTGTGAGCCTCCTTGCTCGATGCCTGAGAGTGATGTCCCAAGCATTGTCGCGGAGGCTCACACTATTTACGTAGACCAGTTTTTAGCACCGTAAAAAATGCAAAAGTCGAACTAACAGCCTGTTGAAAAAGGGGACTGGCTCTGAGCGACCGGACAGATTTCCCGAAGTTTTGACGTTCCCGCGAGGTGCCTGTCCCCTTTTTCAACGGTCAGCTAAGCCGAGGCGAATTGATGAATTTCAAACGACTATGCGCCGCGCTGGCGATTGCCAACGTGGCTTGTGGCGGGTTTGGGTTTGCACTGCGCCCGATGATGCGGTTTCGCAAAAGCCGGTGCAGCGTGCGGCTGCGGATGCCGCAAAGGCGCCGAAGGCGTTTGAATGCCGCTGGGCGGATGGGCCGATTACGATCGATGGCACGGCGGATGAGCCGGCTTGGAAAGCGGCCCAGGTGATCGACAATTTCTACTTGCCTTGGCTTGGCAAAGATGCTCGTCGGGCCAAAACGGCAACGAAGGCCCGGCTATTGTGGGACCGCGAGTATTTTTACTTCTTCGCCGAGATGGAAGATCACGATCTGTTTGCCGACATCACCGAGCATGACGGCGCGCTCTGGAACAACGATGTATTTGAGTTGTTCTTCAAGCCGCAGGACGACAAGCCAGGCTATTACGAATTCGAGGTGAACGCGGCGGGGGCGGTGCTCGACATGTTCCTGCCGAAGCGCGACGGCGGCGGTTACAACGAATACGCCCGGAAAGACAAATTCCATATCGACGCCAAAGTGAAGCTCCGCGGCACGCTCAACAAGCACGACGGCAAGGACCAGGGCTGGTCGGTCGAGGGACGCATCCCCTGGCGCGACTTCCGGCACACCGGAGGACGGCCGAATATCGGCGAGGCGTGGAAATTCGCCCTGTGCCGCTACGACTATACGAAGGGCCAGCCCGAGCCGGAACTGTCGACCTGCGCCCCGCTCAAGAAGATGAGTTTTCATGCCTACGAAGATTACGCCACGCTGAAATTCACCGGTCCCGGAACGCCCGTGTCGAAAGATATGCTGGAGCGGCCGTTTCCGCTCTCCAATTGGCAGCCGGTCACCACGTCGCGCGTCGTTGGCTCGCCGGAGCCGCCGCCGCCATATCGCGCGGTGCGAATGCTGCCGAAGCTGACGCCCGATTTTCCGATCTTCGTGGCCGCCATGCCGGGGAGCCGGCGGTTGCTGTTCATCGATGAGCTCTGGCCCTACGGTCCGGCGAGTCTGGCTTGCTCGACCGAAACGCCGGAGGACGGCAGACGGGAATTGCTCATCGCCTTCGACAACATGGGCGTGGCCTACAGCGCGGCGTTTCATCCGAAGTTCGCCGAGAATCATTTTCTCTACGCCGGCTGGAACAGCAGCAAGAAATCGCGGGTGACGCGCTACACGCTCGACAACGGCCCGCCGTTTCGCATCGTACCGAACTCGGCCCGCACGATCATCGAGTGGGACAGCGATGGCCATAATGGCGGGGCGCTGGCGTTTGGCTTGGATGGCTTGCTCTACACCACTTCCGGCGATGGCACGCCCGACTCCGACGGCAACATCGTGGGCCAGCGGCTCGATTTGCTGAATAGCAAAGTGCTGCGGATCGACGTCGATCATCCGGACCCTGGCCGTGAATACTCCGTGCCGAAGGACAATCCGTTCGTTGGCCAGAAAGATGCGCGGCCGGAGACCTGGACGTATGGAATGCGCAATCCGTGGCGGATCACGGTCGACCGGCAGACCGGCCAGGTGTGGGTCGGGCAAAATGGCCAGGATCTGTGGGAACAGGTATATCTGATCGAGCGCGGGTCAAATTACGGCTGGAGCGTGGTCGAAGGAAGTCATCCGTTTTATCCGAATCGCAAGCAGGGCCCGACACCAATCTCGCCGCCGACGTTCGAGCATCCCCATTCGGAGTTTCGCTCGCTCACCGGCGGCGTGGTGTATTACGGCAAGAAGTTCCCGGAACTCCGGGGCTGCTATCTCTACGGCGACTATTCGACCGGGAAGCTCTGGGCCGGCAAAGTCGAAGGCCGGCGCGTGGTGCGGCACGAGGAACTGGCCGACACACGCCTGGCGATCACCTGCATCGGCGTCGACTCCGACGGCGAATTGCTGATCACCAGCCATCGCAATAAAGGCCAAGGTGGATTCTTCACATTGGAGCGCAACGCGACGCCGACCGATCCGGACGCATTTCCCCACAAGCTGAGCGAGACCGGGCTATTCAAGGATGTGGCGCGGCAACAGATGCAGCCGGGAGCGATTCCGTATTCTGTGAACGCGCCGCTCTGGTCCGACGGCGCCTACAAAGAGCGATTTTTGATCCTGCCGCCGTCGGTCGCGCAAAGCGACAAGCCGGAGCCCGAGCGCGATCGGATCGATTACACCCGCAGCGGCGGCTGGGGTTTTCCCGAGCATACCATATTGGTGAAGTCGTTCGCGCTCGATTCCGCCTCTGGCGATCCGGCCAAGCGTCGGTGGATCGAAACGCGGCTCTTGGTCAAAGAAGGATCGGAATGGACCGGCTACTGCTATGCCTGGAACGACGCCCAGACCGACGCCGCGCTCGTGTCCAAGGAAGGTGTCGATCGGACGTTTACTGTCGCGACAGCGGATGGCCCGCGCGATCAAACGTGGCACTTCCCCAGCCGCACCGAGTGCATGGTTTGCCACAGCCGGGCCGCGAATTTCGTCCTCGGGCTGTCGGAGTTGCAAATGAACCGCGACCACGATTACGGCGGCCGCAAGGCGAATCAACTCGAAGTGCTCGAACGCCGCGGGCTCTTGCGCGTGAATTGGCTCGAAGACATGAAGGTCGAAATCCGGCGAGAGCTTTCCGACGAAGGCCTCAAAGGAGCGCAGCGGGATGAAAAGGCGGAAGAAATGGTGGCGGCCAAAGGGCAGCGGCAGCCGGTTGCGTCCTCGCTCCTGTCCTATCCGCCGGAAAAACTTCGCCGGCTCGTTGACCCCTCCGATTCACACCAGGATTTGAACTTGCGAGCCCGCTCGTATCTGCACGCCAATTGCGCCCAGTGCCACGTCGAGGCCGGCGGCGGCAACTCGCAGTTTGATGTGAACTTTCTGACGGATGCCGACAGAATGAAATTGATCGACGTCGCGCCGCTGCACGACACATTCGGCGTGCCGGATGCGAAGCTCGTGGCGTCCGGCTCGCCGGAACATTCACTCTTGCTGCACCGCATTGCCGTGCGCGGCCGCGGTCAAATGCCGCCACTGGCCACCGCCAAGGTCGACGAAGCCGCAGTAAAGCTCTTGCGCAAATGGATTCAGACCTTGAAGCCCATGACGGCCGACGCACCGTTAGCGCGCTAACTGCCTATCCGAGAACCGGCCGAGGAGAGGGGGACAGGCACATTTTGCTCCCAGGGCACCGCAAAATGAGCCAGTCCCCGCCGGTTCTCGGATAGGCTCTAGATTGCTATTGCTAGCTGGCATTGCTGGCAACTTCTGCGGAGTGGCCTACACAACGGCGACGGATTGTGGTTAAATCCCGCCGAAATCTTATGGCTACTCGCATCCTAATCGCGATGTTCATCGGCTCCGTATTGATCCCGGCCGCCGCTTGGGCTCAAGGCGATGGAGGACCCGTTCCGCCATCGCAGCCCGTGCCGGTGATCGGTCCCGCGGCTTCGCCCAACTTGGGACCGCCGTTTCCCGGTGTTGGGCAGCCAGGTTCGATCATTCTGAGCGGTCCCACCTCGGTCTATCCGTCGATTCCGGCCTACGCCCCCGGGCCGGCGACAACCTGGAATTCGACCGGCATTCAAGCACCCCCTTATAGCGCTCCGCCGGTTTACGCGCAAGTTCCGGACGCCGCATCCGAAGGCTTGCTACCTGCGGCTGCATCTCACTGGTCATTTAGCGCCGAAGCATTATGGCTGGAACGGACCGACGACCGCAGCGTAATCCTCGGCGACACGGTGGTGAACACCGGCGGTGGCCTGAGCTATGTGACCGACATTCTGACCACGGGCGACGTCAACTTTCCGCTGTCGACGGGCGTGCGATTTCAGCTTGGCTATCACTTCAACGAAATTAACGCCGTCGAGCTCAGCTACTTTGGTTTGCAGCAATGGTCGGTCGGCAGGACGATTTACGGCGATCCGGTCGGCGACACCGTGCTGGCCTTTTCACCCTGGACGCAAACCGACGCCTTGATCGACGGGTTCAATAACACGCTCGGCTACGTCTATCAAAGTCGGGTGAACAATGTTGAGTTCAACGATCGGTTCATCGGCTTCAGCGAACCGAATTGGTCGATCAACGGCTTGATCGGCATCCGCTATGTGCAGGTGGCCGACAAATTCAATCTGAACGGCTCCGATGATTCGACAGGCGATTTTGAGAACATCGACATCGGCACGACGAACAATCTTATCGGTCCGCAACTCGGCGTGCAGTCGACCAGGACTTGGAACCGCTTTCAGTTAGTCACGGAAATCAAGGCCGGCATCGCGGCCAATTTTTATACGCAGAGTTATTCGAATCTCAATTCCAGCGGCGCGATCAGCGGCAATCCCTCGGGCTTTGTTCCGTACGCCGGAACGAACCACGGCACCGACGTCGCCGGAGTTTTCGAATTCTCGGTCATCGGCCGCTACCGCGTGTGGGACCATGTCTGGCTTCGCGGCGGATATCAGACCTACTATCTCACCGGCCTGGCCACCGGCCCGATGCAGCTTGGCAACTGGAACCATTCGGCCGGCATCAGCCTCGACGGCCCATCGCTGGGGCTAGAACTGAATTGGTAGAGTGCCCGTTAAGCGTCGCTGGGCGTGAGGAACGGCTCGGCAGGAGCCTCGCCTTCCCACGATTGCATGATCGGCGCGGCGAACGAATCCGTCAGCCGAGGCGAATCTAATTCGCTCGCGTCGCCGGCAGGCATGCTGGCGTCGCCGTCGGTGCTGCTATCCGAAAGCCAATCCTGCTCATCGGAAAACGCCGCTCGTCAAATCCACGTCGAGATCGCCCCAGGAAAGTCGGATTAATTGCGGCGCATCCGCGACGACGACCATCTTCGCGATGGGCTCGATCGCGACGCTCGGCATGAGCGACAATCGCGGTGCTCAAGTCCGGAGCATTCCGAATAGGCAATATCGCCGCCGGCAGGTCCACAAGCCCCGCCGAGCCCAGCACAATCGCATTGCGGAGCGTGGCTCCTGACGAGCCCACGGAATGATTGTTGGATTGCGCAGGCAACTGCGATAGCGACGACAAGCCGGTCGGGCTGCCGGTCACGCCACCCACGAGGTCGGCGATTAACACATTCGCCACGGGGGTGCCGAGGCCGGTTACGGCGTCGTAACCGGGGCCGGCGGCATAGGTGCCGTTGTTGCCCGTGGTCACATCGTGGAAAGCATTGGCCGGGAGTGAATAGAGCCGGGCTTGCGCATTGGCCAGCGCCGGTTTTCCAGCCGCGGCGAGACCTTCGTCGGCGATGGCCAGCAGAGCCGACCATTGGGGCGTGCCGGCGCTCGTGCCGCCGATTTCGATCCAGCCGGTGCCGTAGCCGGCGTTGACTGTGTCATAGACGGCGAAGCCCGTGTTCGGATCTGCGTCGTAAGCGACATCCACGCCGCTGCGAAACCCGGTGTTCTCGGCGCCATCTTGAAACGCCGGCTCCTTTTCATACATGCTCACGCCACCGCCGCCGTCGCTCCAAGCGGTCTCGCTGCCGTAGGAATTGCCGGCCGCGACGGTCAGCGTCGTCCCTCCGACGGACAGAACGTTGGGCGAAGTGGCTGGATAGGAAGGGGGCGAACCGTCGTCGCCGGCGGCGGTGACGAACGTGACGGGGTGGTTGGCGGCTGTGGTGAACGTGGCGTCGGTGGCCGCTTCGACGCGATATTCGGTGCTCCCCCAACTCATCGACACGACGCTGACGCCGGCTTGGTTCTTGGCGTAATCCACCGCCGTGAGCAAATCGCTCCAGCGGTCGCTCGTCGCCTCGACCAGCAGGATGTTGGCGCCGGGCGCGATGGCATGGGCCCATTCCACGTCGAGCGCGATTTCGACATCCCAGGCGGCGTTTGTCGTAGGCAACCTGGTTGTGCTGCCGGTTTGGCTCTCGACGGTGAGATGCGGCGGCGCGGCGATGCCGAAGGTGCTATCGAACACGGCCAGATCGCTCGTGATATTCGGATCGTTGTAGGCGTCGACGATGGCGATCGTTTGCCCGGCGCCGTCGGCGGGCTCGCTGCCATTGGAGGTGCTGAACGTCGTCAGTTGGCTGAATCCATACACGCTGCGAATCGTGCTCGGCGTGTAGCCGACCACCGTCGGGTTCGTAACTCCCAAACGCGCGGCGGCCGGACTAACGGTCGACGAATCGGCCACCGCCGACTCGAGCGGAATTACGCCGGGAATGCCGATTGCCACCGTCGTTGCCGACAGCAGGTTGCGATTTTCCAATCGCTCGAAGCTCAATCGCAGCCGCCGACGCCGAGCCGACTCGCCATTTAAGAAACGTTCCATCGTTTCTCCTGGTCGCTTGACTGACAATCGCTTGACGGAACTAGCGCATGCCGAGTGGTTGCCCGCGCGAGGAATCGCACAAAATTGATACGAAATAGCTCGCCGCCAACGTCGGTTGGGCCTTGGCACAAGATGAGAGCCGCCCAAACCGCGCGTCACGCTTAGTGAAAAAGCGATCGCCGCAGTTTGACCGGCGGGACCATAGCAAATATCCGCCCGTGCGAGCAAGTGAAATTGCGGTGATCCGGGGAACTACGCAGTCCGCCAGCCACGAGAATCGCAGAACCATCACCTAGTGCTTTGTCAACGCTTGATTCTGGGATTGTGTGCCACTGGCTTTGCCAGTGATTTCGGAATTCTTGCCTTGATCGTTCAGCAACGAAGAACACTGGCAAAGCCAGTGGCACCCTAAATTCAAGCTGTGACAATGCACTAGAACGAATGCCTCGGCTCTTGAGAGTATTCTTTGATCCACGGCGATGGGTCATCGCCAAGATCGCGCCCAGTCGAAATGCGGAGTCGATTGATTAGTTCGCGAATGCTCGAATCTCGCGCGGACTCAACAATTTCATCCAGGGCCGAGCCGGCAAGTTGCTTGCTGCCGGAGGGGTAATATCCGACCACATATTCCAAGTAACCGACAACATCTCCTGGAGGGGCCCCCTGTGCCTTGCTGCACATTTCTCGGAAGATTGTGACCTGATCGAGCGCGAAAGCGCATCTCAGGTGCAAGATCTGCAATTCAACGAACCAGTAGCCGGCCGCGAAGACTGCAATCAATAGCGCAGAGGCCAACACGATTCGACTTTTCATCGCCGCCGCCTCTGTAGCTGACAACGCGAGGATCCTGTCGCCGCCCGTCAAGCCAAAATCCCCTTCACGACCTGCCCGCTCACGTCGGTCAGGCGATAGTCGCGGCCTTGGAAGCGGTAGGTGAGCCGGCGTGTGGTCGAAGCCCAGCAGGTGCAGGATCGTGGCTTGCAGATCGTGGATGTGCACCTTGTCGCGGGCGATCGAGAAGCCGAGTTCGTCCGATTCGCCGTAGGTGAAACCGGCCTTCACGCCGCCGCCGGCCATCCACATCGAGAAGCAATCGGGATAATGGTCGCGGCCCAGCACGCCGCCGGCTGGCCGTGCGCCCTTCGCGGAACGGCGTGCGGCCGAACTCGCCGCCGCAGACGATCAGCGTGTCGTCCAGCAGGCCGCGCTGTTTGAGGTCTTTGATCAGCGCGGCGATCGGGCGGTCCATCGTGGCGCATTTCTTCGTCAGGCCGTCGCGGATGTCTTCGCCCGGGCCGGTGCCGTGGAAATCCCAGCCCCAGTCGAACAGTTGCACGAAACGCACGCCTTGCTCGACCAGCCGCCGGGCCAGCAGGCAGTTGTTGGCGAAGCTGGCGCCGCCGGGGTTCGCCCCGTAGGCGTCGAGCGTGTCTTTGGTTTCCTTCGAGATGTCCATCACCTCGGGCACCGACGTCTGCATGCGGAAAGCCAGCTCGTATTGGGCGATCCGCGTCAGCGTTTCGGGATGGCCCAGCTCGCGGCTTTGCATCTCGTTCAGATCGCGCAGGGCGTCGAGGCTGTCGCGGCGCAGCTGCGCGGTCCATGCCCGGCGGATCGGAGGCATACAGCACCGGATCGCCCTTCGAGCGGCATTGCACGCCTTGATAGACCGACGGCAAGAAACCGCTGCCGAACGAGCTCTTGCCGCCGTTGGGCTGCACGCCGCTGGAGATCAGCACGACAAAGCCGGGCAGATTTTCGTTCTCCGAGCCCAGGCCATACGTGACCCACGAGCCCATCGAAGGGCGGCCCGCGCGGGGCGAGCCGGTGTAGAGCAAGCAGTTCGGCCGGGGCGTGATTGAATTGATCGGTGGTCATCGACTTGATGACGCACAATTCGTCGGCCACGTCGTGCAGGTGCGGAATGGCGTCGGACAGCCAGACGCCCGCTTTGCCGTGCTGGGCGAACTTTCGCGGCGTGCCAAGCAGATTCGGCGTGCCGGAGGTGAACGCGAACCGCTTCCCCTTGAGAAACGATCGGGGCACGGCTCGCCGTCGTGCTTCACCAGCTCCGGCTTGTAGTCGTACAGGTCCAGATGGGGCGGCGAGCCGGTCAGGTGCAGATAGATCACCCGCTTGGCCTTGGCCGCGAAGGGGGGCTTTTTCGGAGCCAGCGGATTGATGACTGTTTCCTCGCCGGCAATTCCGCTGCTCGCAATTCCACTGCCGCCCAGCAGCGACGAGAGGGCCAACGCCCCAATGCCCACCTGGCAATTCTTGAGAAACTGGCGGCGAGTCTTCAATTGCAGCTGTTCGAGTTGCGGATTCATGATCGAGCCTCCAAGGCCACGCGACAATTATCGCTTCATCAATGTTTCATCCAGATTCAGCAGCACGTTGCCCACCACCGTCCAGGCGGCCAGTTCGGTACGTTGTCCACCTTCGGGCGCCGGGCCCAACGGGTCGGTCGCCATCCGCGTCGCCGCGGTGGCATCCTTCTGATACCGGGCCAGCGCTTGATCGTACAACTCCACCAGGCGGCTGACTTCGCCTTCGTGGGGCGACCGTGCCAGGCACAGGCGGAAACCGAAGCTGACTCGCTGTTGCGGGGTTGTTCCGCCCGCGGCAACGATCCGCCGGGCCAAAGCCTGGGCCGCTTCGACGTACACCGGATCGTTCAGCGTCACCAGGGCTTGCAGCGGCGTGTTGGTTCGCACGCGATGCAACGTGCAGACCTCGCGGTTGGGGGCGTCGAACGTGGCCATCGACGGATAAGGATTCGACCGCCGCCAGGTGGTGTAGAGCCCGCGGCGGTATCGGTCCTCGCCCGGGCTGGTTTGCCAGTCGATGCCGCCGCCGAACGCCGCGCTCAGGCCGGAGGAGGGCTGCGGCGGATGCGTGGGCGGACCATACATTTTCGGGCTGAACAAACCGCTCAGCGACCAGCGCCTGATCGCGCAACACTTCGGCCGACAAGCGGAACCGCGGCCCGCGAGCCAGCAGCCGATTGTCGGGATCGCGCGCTTCGAGTTCCGGCGTGATCCGCGACGACTGCCGATAGGCGGCCGAAGTGACCAGCAGCCGCACCAGCGCCTTGGTATCCCATTTCGAGCGGACCAACTCGGTCGCCAGCCAATCGAGCAACTCGGGATGGACCGGCAGATCGCCTTGCGAGCCGAAATCTTCGCTCGTGGCGACGATGCCGATGCCGAAGATCTGCTCCCAATAGCGATTGGCAATCACCCGCGGCCGTGAGCGGATTGTTGTCGTCGACCAGCCACCGGGCGAGCGTCAGGCGATTCAGCGGCGCGCCCTTGGGCAGCGGCGGAAACGCGGCCGGCGTGCCAGCCTGCACCTCCTTGCCGAGCACCAAGAAATTGCCGCGATGCTGAATCTTGGTCACGCGGCGCTTGTCCGGCGGCAACTCGCGCATGATCGGAACTGTTTCGGGCTTGATCTCCGCCAGTTGTTTCGTCAGATCCCGCAGGCCTTGCGCGTCGGCTTCTTGCTCCGGTGCGATGCCGCGATAGTACTGCGCGATGGCATCGCGCTGGGCCGCCGTCCGCACGGATGCCGGGACCCGCATTGCCGCGAGAACCGAAGCGGGGATCCGCAGCCACTCGGCGGCGCGAACATCGTCGGTGGCGGAAAGCGCGAAATGACCGAGCGTGCGGTCCGCCAGACGCGAGCTTTGTTCCAGCGTAAATGTCAGCGTTGTTCCGGCCGGCGCACCGATCGGGCTGCTCGCGAGCAGGGTCAGCGAATGCGGATTTGCCCGACGGTTCGCGGGCGGCCCAGCCTTTGGTCTGGGGGTCGGGATTCTTCAGAATCCAGCTCGGCGTCGGACCCTGCACGGCTATCGTCAGCCACGGCGGTGGTGAACTCGATCTCGCGGCGGCCACTGAGCGAAAGCTCGGCGCTCGGCATCGGCGGCGCGGCGACGACTTGCTGCCAGACTGGCTGATGCTTGTCGTTGAGGACCAGCACGCGAAAATTTGCCAACCGGCTTCCCAGTCCGCCGTCGGTGCGGTTCCAGACGACGATCCGGTCGAGGCTTTGCTCCGATTTCAGGTCGACTTCCCACCAAGGATTGTCCGACAAGGCCGTGTGCGAAGTGGATTTCGCGGCTTCGTATTGGCCGTTGGTGTTGCCGTCGATGGCCAGACGGGCGTCGCCGCCGAAATCGGTGCTGCTTTGCTTGGCTTCGCCGCGGAGTGCGACATTTTCGGCGCCGTGGAAAGCTTGGACTTCGGCCAGCGAGAGAAATTTGGCTTTGCCGGGAAGTTCGATCCGCACGAACCGACCTTTGACCGCCGCGCCGGAGGGTGGATTTAACGTCGCCGTGACGCGGGTCACGACGAAGACGCTCTTGTTTTTCGTTTCAAGGGGGCCCGGGGGTCTGCCCGGTTCTTTGACGTTGCGTGTTTCATCAGGCAAGAGTTCGAGCCGCAATGCCCGGATCGCCGAGCCCGTGAGCGGCGCCTCGATCGTAATCGTGCCGGGTTTCGCGCTGGCCGGGATTCTGACCGCGCCGTCTACGGCGACCATGCCAGCCACGCCGGATTGCGACTTTGCAGAAGTCGGCGCTAAGCGCGACCAGTTCAATTCGGCGGGAAACGCCTGCTCCCATTTCGCCTGGGCGGCGGCCAGTTCGGGGTTGGATCGTGCGAGCGACTGCCGCAGTTCGGCGATTTTTTCTTCGTCGCGAGCCCGCTGCTGCTTCTGCTCGTCCGAATAGACCGATAGCAGCGGCGACTCATCGCCACGGTTGGCGTCGTCCGTGTTGTTGAAGAAAGCGAAGAAGCGGAAATATTCTTCGTGCGTGATCGGGTCGAATTTGTGGTTATGGCACTGGGCGCAGTTGATCGTGGTGCCCATCCAAACCGCCATCGTGGTGTTCACGCGATCGATGATGGCCACGTTGCGGAATTCCTCGTGATTGGTGCCTCCCTCGTTGTTCGTCATCGTGTTGCGATGGAACGCCGTGGCGATCAACTGATCGTCGGTCGGTTTCGGCAGCAAGTCGCCGGCGATCTGCTCGATCGTGAATTGATCGAACGGCTTGTTGGCGTTGAACGAGCGAATGACGTAATCGCGATAGAGCCAGATCTTGCGTTCCGGGTCGTTGGCGTAGCCGGCCGAATCGGCGTAGCGCGCCAAGTCGAGCCACGCCTGGGCCCAGCGCTCGCCATAGGCCGGTTTCGCAAGGAGCCGATCGACCAGATGTTCGTATGCCTCCGGGCTCTTGTCGGCCACGAACTCGACTACCTCGGCCGGCGTCGGGGGCAGCCCGGTGACGTCGAGCGACACCCGTCGAATGAGCGTGTTGCGGTCCGCTTCCGGCGACGGCTTCAGGAGTTCTTTTTCCAATCGGGCAAGGATGAAATAGTCGATCGGATTCTTGGGCCAGGCCTTGTCCGCGATGGCCGGCAGCGGCGGGCGGACCGGCTTCACATAGGACCAGTGCTGCGAGTACTTCGCTCCCTGCTTGATCCAATCGGTGAGCAACACAATCTCGTGCGGCGTCAACTTCTTGCCGCTAGCTTTCAGAGGCATCTGCTCGTCGGGATCCTGCGACGTGATCCGCTCGACAAGCTCGCTTTTTTCCGGATGCCCGGGGACAATTGCCGCCGTGCCGGAACCGAGATCCTCGGTGGCCCCGGCCGCGTTATCCAAGCGCAGCCCATGTGTGCCTCCCTTGCGCTGCGCAGGATCGAAGCCGTGGCACTGGAAGCAATTTCGAGATAGCACGGGCTTGATATCGCGATCGAAATCGACGTCGGCGGCCGTGGCCGATCGATTCACACCGACCCCGAGCGCCGCAACCATCGAACCGATAGCGACAGCAAGGAAAAGCCGTTTCCGCCGCATCGAAAAACCCCTGAGCCGGCAGACCGCGTTTTGGCGAGCCCGGCATCGGAACCGGGTGTAAAGGCAGGGTCCTATTTTACCATCTTGGCGAGCCGTTGTGCGAGCGGGAATCGGAAAAAGCGCGTTGCCTGGGGGCAATCGGTCCATCGATTCACTTCTTGCCCGGCAAGCCCGCGATCGAAAGCTGCTTGTCGTATTCCATCTCCATCTGGTATTGGACCGTCGTCAGCTTGGTGCCGATTGCTTGGGCCGGAACCTTCACATCCCACCGCAACAAGCCCTTCTTCCGCTCGCGCTGCTGGTATTGCGGATCGGTGCTCAATTCCTGCCCCGGGGCCACGAGCGCCAACTTCACTTCGCTCTCCTTGGCGGTCGGCATGCGGTCCATCAGCCGCACTTGGGCCGGTTCAGCGCCGAAGTTCTCGACACCCAATTGATAGGTGAACTCGACGACGCGGTTGCCCCCTTGGATCGACTCGGTCTTTTTCAACAACTCCCGCTGAGCGCGAAGCGAAGAGTCGATGCCCAGCCCGATCGTGAAGCTCTCGCCCACCGCGACGGTCGGCACTTCGCCATGGCCGACAAACTGCCCGGCGACGTAGGTTGCCACGGGGCCGTTGAGCAGCACGAGCTTGCCGTCGTTGACGACCGAGGCTTCTTCGTACACGGCGCTGGTCAAGACGGGAATCGCCACCTTGTAGAACTCGGCTTTCATCGGCAGCGCGGCGATTTGGATCAGCTGTCGATCGGATCGACTGGGGAGCGACGTGCGGCCGGCGAGTTGATAGCTGACGCTGACCCCTTCGCCGGGCTCGTTGCGCGATGGCTTGGCGGAGGAGTCGACCTTGGCCGTGAGGACAAGATCGAGCACTTGCGATTCGCGGGCGACGTCGTTCAGCGTGGCGTCGTAGGATTCGGTTTGCATCGCCGCGATTTGCCCCTGGCTAGGAGCATTCAATCCTTGAGCTTCTTGTTGCATCGGCGGTTGTGCGGTGGCCTGAGGCGACTCCGCCCGGTCCGAATCCGCCACCGCCTAGCCCGCCGGTCCCGGAGAGATTGCGGTTCAATTCGATCTGCCGGCGCTTCTCTTCCAGATCCTTCTTGGCGGAGAAATAGGCCGACGTCGACGACTTGGTGGCCGGCTGGGCCGGATTGCCGAGGCTCAGGGCAATGGTCAGCGGCTCGAGCACCGGAGCCTTGGCTACCAGCGACGGCGTGGCGGTCGAGAGGTTCATGGTGACGTCGGTCCAGTCTTCGCCGCTCATTTGCTCGATCGAGGCGTTGTACTCCACGAGAACCTTTTGCCGCTTCGTGTCGGTGCGAACGTTGTACGAAGGATCCCAGGTGGCGCCGTCGACCAGGTATCGCAGCCTCAACTTGCCCCCCGCAATCTTGGATTGCACGAACACGACCGCTTCGCGAATTGTCTTGGCCGAGCCGCCGCTCACGACTTCACGCTGCCGATTCAGCACTGCCAGTCGGTCGTTCAGATCGCGCTTCTCGAGCGACAGCTTCAATAGTTGATCGGCAATGGTGCCGCGCATGTCGAATTGAAACTTGGTCAGCGCCTTGAGCGTTTCCGCGTTAAGCACGCCCTTGGTCAATTCCGCGTTGGCCGTGGGAGCGGTGAATTGCTCGAGCTTGCCGAGGTAGATCGTCTGGTCGGCCAGCACTTTTTCCTGGGTCTCGTTGGCATGCAATAAGTCCTGCACCTGCCGGATTTCGTCGTCCAGCTTGCGGACCTCCGCGCGCACGTCGCGCTCCACGGGCCGGATTCGATAGCGCACGCTGCGAACTTCGACTCCCTCGGCGCTTTCGGCGTAGATGCTGCCCGGCTCGATGCGCTCGGGCAAGTCGGACACGACGATTTCGTGCAACCCGGCATCGCCGGGAATTTCGATCAGCCGAGTCACCAGCGCCTGGCCGCGATAGACCGTGACTTCATCGATTTTGCCATGCACGGCGTTCGATTTGTTTTGGTCGGAGATTGCCGCGATCGGGACCACAGGCGTGGCCGGCGGATCCTCGGCCAGGGCAGCCAGCCCCGCTACCAAGAAAGGCGCCGCCGCACAACAGTCCGAACGGAACAATACCTTGCTTCGCATTCATGGTAAAACTCCTTAGAAGGATTAACTGGACGTGAATCAATCGGGCGGAAAGCCCGGGCGCAGTGCCGCCCAAAGATCGGCAATTGGTGCCACGGCTTGGACGCATCTTAAGCGCGAATCGTTCCGAGCGGAACTTAACTGGCGAGGCTTGTTACCCGCCCGTTACCAAGAGCCAGCATGCCCAGCTAACGCTTCGGGATAGCATGGTCTGAATCGACGCTGTCTGCCAACAGGCCGATTCGGACGAGTTTTTCGCGGCACTCGTCGCGCTCTCGGCAGCGGGTCAGATCGACCCAGACTCGTATCTTGGGCCGCCATGAAGTCGGCTTCCGTCAATGCGGTTTGGCTCTGAGCTCGCCGCTCGTTCAGCCGCTGGATCACGCCGCGATCCAGCCGCGTGAGCGTCAGCGCTTCGACGCGGTAGTCCAAGAGTGCCTCCCACACCAACGGGAACAGCGGCTCGACGATTTCGCGGCCGATCGTTTCGGCATAGCTGCGGATTTCGAACTGGGCGTGGGAGTCCATCCGCAGCTCGAGAAAATGGAGCAAATTGTGCAAGTCGACTTTCCAGTACGCCTCGGTATACGTGGCCAGCGGCAAATCCTTGCGGGCTTGTTCGCGCGCCACGCCGGCGGCGATCCGCTGTTCATAAAGTTGCCGAGCGCGGCTTTGGAATTCGGTTTCGGCGGCAGTCAATTGCTCGCCCACGTCGGCCGGCAGCGGCGCGCCGCTCCCCTGGCGGTTGCTCGCGGCTTGCGATCGCCAGGCGTTGGGCGGCGTGGCCTGGGCGGCATCAATCGCCAGCGAATAGCGCGTGCTGTACTCGTTCACGTTGGCAGTGCGATGGCGAATCCATTGGCGCCAGCAATCCATCGGCACGCGAACCATGAATTTCAGTTCCGCCATTTCGAACGGCGTAGTATGCCGGTGCCGCATCAGGTAGCGAATCAGCCCCCGATCGTCGGAGACCTTACGCGTCCCTTCGCCATAGCTGACGCGGGCAGCCTGCACGATCGCCTGGTCGTCTCCCATGACGTCGACCAGCGCGACGAATCCATCGTCGAGCACCGGGAACTTCCGCCACCGAAGCGTGTCAACTGTGGCTGCGGCGGCGGACATGGCGGGACTGGAGAAAGAACCTTGAGATTAGTGAAAAGACGGCTGCTGATCCGCTGCATTAGGCTTGAGGAATTGAGGGGCGTGAGGGTTGAGGTACGAGGAATAGGGTCCGAATGGCTTCGTCTCTTCGTACCTCACGCTCCTCAAGCCTATTTTTGCTTGGCCAACAACTCTTCGAGCAACTGGGCCACCTTCGCCGGATCGTCCGACTTTTCGAGATGCTCGATGCGGCTGGCGGGCACCTTCAGCTTTTCCAAGTTGGCCACGATCAACTTCCAACGCCGGGCGCGGGCCTTGCCTTCGGCCAGGTACAGCTCGGTGATATGTTCGCCCAACTTTTGCAGCAAGATCGAATCTTGGTTGTCGTAATAGTTCCGAATGATCTTCTGTTGATGCTTGGAGAATTCGGCCATGGCGCGGCTGCTCGGTTGCGGAAGGAGCAAAAGATCGCGAAACAACATCGTCCGCCCCGAATGCCTCGCCAAGTTAGCAAAACGAAGGGCAAGAGGCCAGAGGCCGGGATGCGGCCTAATACAAACTCGTCGACGATTCGGTCCAGCCGACGATGGGCGTGTCGGGCGAGACGATGAAGATTTCCACCCGGCGGTTGCGGCGGCGGTCGGCGGCCGTGGCATTGGCGGCGATCGGTTGCTGGCCGCCGAAACCGGCCACGCCCATGCGGCGGTCTTCCACTCCGGTCTTCTTCAGATAATTGGCCACGGCCAATGCTCGGGCCGTGCTGAGATGCCAATTGTCGCCATAGCGGTCGCGAGCCTCTTTGCCGACCAGCTTTTGATTGTCGGTGTGGCCCACGATCAGGATCCGCATCTGCCGGGCTTCGGCCGTTTGCAGGATTTCGCCCAAGTCGCCGAGCACCTGGCTCGCCTGCGGCTTTAGCGAGGCGTCGCCGCTGTCGAACATGACGTCGGTGTCGAGCTTGGCGACGCCCAATTGCGGATCGAATTGCAGCGAAGCATGCCGCCGCGCAAGGTCGGCCAACTGGGCCGCCATCACCGACGGAAGCTGGCCTCCCTTGTGGCTGATATCGGCGTAGGCCTGGCTGAGTTGGGTTCGCTCGCGCTGATAGTTCGCCAGCCGAGCATGGTCTGTCCCCAGCTTTTCGTCGGCCAAAGCCAGTTGCTCTTCGGCGGAGATCAGCTTGTCTTCGATCTGATGATCGTGCGAGCGAAGATCGGCGATTTCTGCCAACTGGGCGTTGTTTTGCTCGGTGAGCGTGCGGTTTTGAGCTTGCAAGCCCGCCGCTTGATCGGCCGTCAGACCCTGGCAGCCCGAGAGGCAGGCATACGCCAACGCCAGCGGCGCCGAATAACGTGGCCCGGAGACAGAATGCCAACGGCAGAGATATTCTACAAACTGCGGGGGACATGGTTCGATTCCTTTCGACCATCGGTCGCCGGCAATTACTATGAGCCGGTTGTTATTTGGTCGGTTCCATCCAGCCGATGCTGCTGTTCCACCGAGGTCATCAGCGTGTCGTTGATCGGATACGGCGTGTCCCATTTCCAGATGTTGCGGATCGTGTCCTGCATGACCATGCCTGTCATCAGCAACAGCAGGACGCAGCAAACCAACCCCAGCACGTTCCAACCGGAGAAGGGAGCCTCGGGCACTGACGGCGTCGACATCAAGGCCGGTCCGGTCGACATCGCGCCGGCCGGCATCGTGGCGTTCTCGTAGCCGCCGGTATCCTCTTCCAGCATGGCCACCATGCCCGAGCTGGCGGGCGTGAACGCGCCCGAGCCCACCTCTTCCTCGGAGTCGAGAGCGATGACTTGCGAACCGCTGTCGGATTCGTCGATCGAGCTTTCGCGGACCGGGGTCAAGCAGGAAATCATCGTCCGAGCGAAGCTGCGTGGCGCCTTCGACATCGGCCGAGTCTTCGAGCGAAATCACGTCGGCTTCGCCCAGTTCCATGAGCTCGACCGACGAACCTCCCAATTCCAGCGGCTGTTCCAACGAAATCCCGCTGTCCTTCGGATCGACCAGGTTGATGCCGCTGTCGGTGGCGCCGCCCGTAATGTCGCTGCCGGGCTTGGCGCTGAGCACATCTTCTTCGGCGAGTTCCAGGTCGTCGTCGAAATCGGGCCGTTTGATTTCAACGCGTTTGGCTTTGTCGGAGCCTGGCTTGCCCCCTTTGGTGGAGCTGCCCGCTCCGACGTCGGCCAACTTCAATTCGGCTTCGGCGGACGACAGCAAGTCGGAGCCGCCCCCCTTGGCACTGCCGGCTGCCTTCGAGCCGCCGGCCTTCGAGCTGCCACCCTTCTTGGAGCTGCCGCCGGCCGGAGCGAGATTGATCGTCAGATCGCTGAGCGAACTGCCGGGCTCGCGTTTCTTGCCGCTGTCGGAGGGACTCAGGACCAGTTTCACATCGCTGCCGGTGCCGGATTTCATGGCCGACAGGCCCACGTCGCTGGTTCCCTCGCCGGGAAGCGGGGCCAGGCGAATATCGGCATCCTCGGGCGGAACATTCTGACCCGACTTGCCGATGATCGTGCTTGACGTGTTGCGGCCGCCGGGGCCGAGTTCCTTTTCACTCAGCAGAATCGACTCGACGTCTTCGTTGACTTCCAGCGGGATCGACGCGGCGTCGGAGCCGATCCACGACTCGCTCTTGGCCTCCGATCGCTCTTGCTTCAAGCGTTCGATGTCCTCGACTTTATATTTCCATGCTTCGCCATCGCGGTAAGGAAACAGTTCCTTCCGATCGCGCATCGCGTTGATTTCTTCGATACCGACGCCCAGCAGCCGGGCGGCTTCTTCCACGTCAACTAATTTGCGAGCCATGCCAGTTCCTCCGCCGAGACGCTGTCGCGCCGGCCGATTGCCGCGGGGCCCAGCAGGGCTGGTTCCGACGGCTGGGTTTCAACGGTTCTCCACCATGGCGCGGATTTCTCGCGGCAGGGGCGCCACGCCGTTGAACTCCTGCATCATCAGGTCGTACTGGATGCTGCGGACGCTCTTCAGCGCAACCACGCCCGACGCCGGGTCGATTTGGTACACGCACATGACCCTTGTTCTGGGATCGATGACCGTGATTTGTTGGCGATTTTCGGCGGTGGGAGCAGTCAGGGTGATCAGGTCGCCCCCGGGCTCGAACCCGCCGGGACGCTGCGCCGCCGCTTCGTTTCGCAGGCCAACAAGGAATGTGGTCAACAACACCAGCACCGCGCCGATCAAGGCGCCCAGACCCGTTTGTCGCATAAGTCACCCGAGTGTCTTATGGGAATTGGGAGAGCTGGGGCCTCCATCCCATTCTAAAAGCCCCAACTTCGAATACAAGCATTTTCGCTGGTTATCGGGCCAGTTTCACGCCAACTCCGGGCGAACAAACCATGGCGACCGGCACCAAGTGCAACCCCTTGAGGCGGAATCGCCAGGATTGCGGACCACTCTAATCGACACGAAAAGGGCAATCGATTCGCAACGCGAACCTTTCGCGGGGTCGGAGTTTAGCCGCGGGCGGATCGAGTAGCAAGGGCAACCCCCGGCGGGCCGCAAGTTTCCCAATTTATGCAGTATTTAGCGCCTATCCGAGAACCGGCGGGGGACTGGCTCATTTTGCGGTGCCCTGGGAGCAAAATGTGCCTGTCCCCCTCTCCTCGGCCGGTTCTCGGATAGGCAGTTAAGTTGTGGCCGGCAATTGCTCCCGCCGCGGAACTTCGACGCTGGTTGCTGCGTCCAATGGTTGATCGGGGCGGTTGATCGCTGTCATTCGCGGAGCTTCGACCCGCGCTCTTCGCACTTTCAGGAGGCATGTGCCATGACCCGCTCGTTTTCTTCCACTTTGCCCGCCGCCGTGAAACGGACCGTTTTCGCCCTAGCCGCCCTCCTCATGCTGCCTGCCTGGGCCGGTGCGCAGGGGGTGCTGATCAACATCAATGAGAACGAGCAGATCATTCTGCCGCGCCCGATTCCTTGGCCGCCGCACCGCTGGCCCCATCCGAATCCTCAACCCACGCCGGTTCCGCAGGACACGTACCGCGTGAAGTCGCTGGAGGTGAATGTCAAGCTGTCGGAGCAAGTGGCCCACGTGCAGGTGTCGCAATCGTTCGTCAACACCGGCAGCCGGCCGATGGAAGTTTGTTTTGTCTTCCCCCTGCCCTACGACGGCGCGGTCGATCAATTGACGCTCCTGGTCAACGGCAAGGAATTTGCCGCCAAGCTGCTACCGGCCAGCGAAGCCCGCAAAGTCTATGAGGACATTGTTCGCAAGAACCGCGATCCGGCCCTGCTGGAATGGATGGGCACGGGCATGTTCAAGACCAGCGTGTTCCCGGTGCCACCCGGCGAAGAGCGGAAGGTTACGCTCCGCTATACGCAACTTTGCCGACAAACAAACGGGCTCACCGATTTTCTCTTCCCATTAAGCACGGCCCGTTACACGTCCAAGCCCGTCGAGGAAGTCTCGTTCCACGTCGCCATCGACAGCGCGACCGACATCAAGAGCGTTTATAGCCCGAATCAAGCGATCGAGATCAAGCGCCCCGACGATAAGCATGCGATCGTGTCGTACAAAGCGAAGGACACGATTCCCACGAGCGACTTCCGCCTGTTCTACGACGTTGGCCGCGGCCAGGTGGGAACCACGGTGCTCAGCTACCGTCACGACGAGCACGAAGATGGCTACTTCCTGCTGTTGGCCAGTCCCGAAATCAAGCCGGCCGACAAAGGCCCGACCAAAAAGACCGTCGTCTTTGTCCTCGATCGCTCGGGCAGCATGAGCGGCGAGAAGATCGAGCAGGCCAAGGCCGCCGTGAAGTTCGTGCTCAACAATTTACATGAAGGCGATCTGTTCAACGTGATCGCATTCGACAGCGACATCGAAAGCTGGAAGCCCGAATTGCAGAAATTCAACGACCAAACTCGCAAAGCAGCTTTGGGATTTGTCGAAGGAATTTACGCCGGCGGGAGCACGAACATCGGCGAAGCGCTGCAAACCGCGCTCGGTCAACTGCACGACGAACATCAGCCGAACTTCGTTCTGTTCATGACCGACGGGTTGCCGACGGTTGGCGAGCAAAACGAAGCGACGATCGTCGCCAGCGCTCAAAAATGGAACAAGGTCCACTCGCGGATCTTCACGTTTGGCGTCGGCTACGACTTGAACAGCCGGTTGCTGGACAAGCTGGCCAGCGAGAATTTCGGCCAGAGCGAATTCGTCCGGCCGAATGAGAACATCGAAACTGCCGTCAGCGCGCTCTACAGTCGCATCGGCGCTCCGGTGCTGACAGACATGAAATTGACGTGGGATTTGGAAGGCGCGAAATCCGAAGACGGCAAGCCGGTGAACCGCGTTTATCCGCGGTCGGCGCACGATTTGTTTGCCGGCGAGCAATTGGTGATCGTCGGCCGTTACAAGAAATCGGGCGCCGCGAAGGTGACCGTCAGCGGCATGGTTGGCGGCGAACATCGCAGCTTCAATTTCCCGGCGAATTTGGTCGAACACAGCGGCGACGAGAGCCTGGCCTTCATCGAACGGCTGTGGGCCGTGCGCCGGGTGGGCGAAATTCTCGACGAATTGGATCTCAAGGGCAAGAACGAGGAACTGGTGAAGGAATTGGTGAAGCTCTCGACGCGGCACGGAATCATTACTCCCTACACCTCGTTCCTGGCCGACGACAATGCGAACGTCCGCGACGTGACATCCAACATCGAGCAAGCCGACCGCCGGCTGGATGCGCTTTCCGAGACGGATGGGCAGATTGGCGTCGAGCAGCGGAAAGAAAAGGCCATGCTGCGCCAAGCCGCGAGCAGCTCCGCCAGCACGCCTTTTGGCGGCTATGCGGAACGAGCGGGCGACAAGCCGAATGCCAACGCCGCTGGTGCCCCAGGCCAAGGCGGTCAAGCTTACGGGGCCGGCGGATTTTCATTCCAACCGGGCCTTGCGAGCTCCAAATCGGCGAGTGTCGCCGGCGATGACGAGCTGGCAAAGGACGCGGCAAAAGTCGTTGAGAACGTCCGCACGGTGGGCCGCAAAGTGTTCTATCGCCGCGGCGATCGCTGGGTCGATTCGGCCGTGACCGAAGCTCAAGAAAAACAGCCGATCAAGATCGAGCGCTTCAGCCAGCCGTATTTCGACCTCGTGGACAAATTCGGGCGCGAGGTGGCGAAATACATGGCCTTCGACGAACCGGTGATCGTCGAGCTCGACGGCAAGGCCTACGCGTTTTGAAAAATCTGCGGGAGCACTGCCCGTGGACCCCGCGTTTGAGCGTCGCTCAAGAATCTCCCCTCGCCCGATGTGGGAGAGGGGGGGACTTCGGTGAGCTCATCGAACCGGGGTGAGGGGTGGCAGCGCTAACCGGCGATTCTTCACCGTCACCGCTGCCCTCGCGCGTCGAGGAAGAGGGAGCAGATGGTTAGGCTCAGCACTCCAGCGCCTCGAAGCCCTCGGTGTCCATTCCCAGCCGCATCTTCAACTCCTCGAATTGGCGAAGATAAATATCGCTCGATGAGTGAACGTGCTCGGCTTCGGTGATGAACTTGATCTTGTCGTTGCAGCCCACGGCCCGGTCGTCGAGGATTTCCTCGAACGGCGTCAGATCGTGGCCGTAGGCGATCAGCAATTTGTGCTCGTCGAATTGCACTTCCAACGGCACATGCGGATTCAAGACCGCGATGCCCGTGCAGCCATCGTTCAGCAGCAGCTCTTCGAAGTCGTACAGAATGCTTTTCAGCACTGGCAGATCGATGTGCTCGCGATACAGATCGACATGACCTTTCGTGCGGCGATTGTGGCTGGTCTCGAGCACGACATCGACCTCGACGCCCAACGGATCCAACAGATCCATGAACGTGTCGAACAGCCGTTCGTTGGAGGCGGCGGCCATCAACACCGGCACCCGGGCCTTGCTGTCCTCATCGTAATAGACGTCGTGCCGGTAGCCTTCCGAGGGCACGACCTGCAAGTCGAACGACGGGCGAATGGCGTCGGTCAGGACGAAGCTCCCGTAACGCACGACGCCGAGATGGGCTTCCAACTGCTCTTCCGAGAGCCGTTCGAAGCTGCTGGTGGTTTCGACCGGCGATCCATCGCGGAAGACGTTTCGGAAGAACTTCTTCAAAAAGCCCATCGGCGATCTCGATCCTGGGGTGACTTCCGGCCTGGCTTGGGTCGATTGGGCGGCTCAGTGGCCGCCCGCTCAGGCAGGAAGAAAATGTCTAGGAAATTACCTCGGTGTCGAAAATCTAGGTTACGGATATTGCGTCCGGGCAGCCCGGCCGAGGCAAATTCCAGCTCTCTTCTGGCCGTCGTCCCGGCAGGGACGGCATATCCCTGCTTGCGACCGCCCCGACCCACTCGAATTGGGCCGTCGGAGCCGCACTCGAAAAGCCTGTTTGCGACCCCAAAGTTAGTGTAGCACTGCGGGCTGTGACAGGCAGTCCGGTGCGTGGCGAGATCTGGAGAAATCCGCCGATCTTTCGCGAAAACGAGCCGATTAGAGCAATCTTGCCCGCGACAGACTCACCCCGGCCTCCTCGGCCAGCGTGAGCCGCAAAGTCGAATTGTCCGCATGGACAGTTGGTCGCCGGCGACGGCGGACCAAGCCGAACGCTTGACCCGGCGCCATTTCGCTTTTCCCCAACTGCCGAACAGCCGACATCGCTAGCAAAACCGCGATTGCCGCGCCAAGCGGATTTCGGTTATTGGTTACCTTGGACAGCCCGCCTCAAAAAATTCCGTAGGGTGGGCACTGCCCACCGATGAACCGCCAAGCGGCACGATTTGGCGTCGCGTTTGGCGATTGGTGGCCAGTGCCCACCCTACCTGACTTCCAGCAAACTCGCGCGCACGTTGCGAAATGCCCGCTTCTACGAACCAGAAAGTCGATGATGCAAAACAACATCCTTCTTGCGAGCTGGCTGCGGGCCCAATCGTTGCGCTCGGCGGCAGTCGTGGCGATCGCAAGTGGCTCGCTGATCTTGGCCGGCTGCTCTGCCGCGGAAGCAGATCACGCTGCTGCCCCACCGCCTGGGGCGTCAGCTTCGCCGGACCAGGCCAACGCCGAGGCCTCCGTGGCGCAGCCGTCCGATCCGGCGCCAGCCGTCGCGAGCAAAGTCGACGCGCAGCCCGGCCAGCAGGAATCGTGGTACGCGATGTACGTCGAGGGCAACAAGGTCGGATACGGACGCACGGCCGTTACTCCCGTGGCGACGGACGGGCGATCGTTGTCCAAGCTGGAAGAGCGGGTCTTCTTTTCCGTTAGCCGCAACGGGCAAAAGACAGAAGAAAAGATCGTTTCGACCGGCATCGAAACCGCCACCGGCGAGCTACTCAGCTTCAGCACCGAAATCGACGCCGGCCCCGAGCCGATCCTGACTCAAGGAGAATTGCACGGCGGTCAGATGAAATTCCAAACCATGACCACCGGCAAGACCACGTCGAGCGCCATCGCTTGGCCGGCCGGCACGGGGGGCTTCAAAGCCACCGAGGAGTCGCTCCTTAACCAGCCGCCGCAGCCCGGCGAGACGCGAAAATTGTCGGGCCTCATGATTGGCTTCAACGAAGTCGCGCAAATCGAAATGACCGCGGCCGATTACGAGCCGACCACGCTGCTGGATCACACAGAAGATCTGCTCCGGATCCAATGGACGGCCACGCTGCCAAGCGGCAATGTCCTGCGGGCCGATTGGTGGACGAACCGGCAGGGCGAAGTCATGAAGATGCAGCTCGACGCGCTGCACCAGGTCACCTATCGCACGACGCGCGAAGTAGCGCTCGCCGAATCGGGGCCCGCTCGGTTCGATCTGCTCCTGTCGACGACGGTTCGCGTGAATCGCCCCTTGGAGCATCCCGAGGCTACGCGGCGAATTCGCTATCGGGTGCAATTGGCGTCCGGCGACCCGAGCCGAATTTTCGCCAACGGGCTAACGCAGCGCGTTACATCGCTCGATCCGCACACGGCCGAGATCGAAGTGCGGGCGGTGCGGCCAAGCAAGCCGGCGAACAAATCCCCGGCAAACACGCAGCCCGTTCCCAGAGCGATTTCGACGCTCGCACCGGCCGCCGAAACGTTCTCCGCCCATCCGCCGCTCGACGAAGACCGCCACGCGAACAATCTTGTGCAAAGCGACGATCCACAAATCGTCGCGCTCGCCAAGCAAGCCGCGGGTGATAAGACCGACGCTTGGGAAGTAGCCCAGGCGCTCGAGCGATTTGTCTGCGACTACATCCAAGTGAAAAGCTATTCGCAGGCCTTCTCCACCGCGGTTGAAGTGGCGGCCAGCCGCGAGGGAGCCTGCACCCAGCACGCCGTGCTGCTGGCGGCACTTGCGCGGGCCCGCGGAATTCCGGCCCGCGTGGTGGTCGGGCTTGTCTATACCGAATCTCATCCCGGCTTCGCCTTCCACATGTGGGATGAGGCATGGATCGGCGATCGCTGGATTCCGTTGGACGCCACCCGCGGCGCGGGCGGCATCGGCGCCGCGTATCTGAAACTCGCCGACTCGAGCCTCAATGGCCAGGCAGCTTATAGCTGCTTCCTCCCGGTGACCGAAGTCATCGGCCAGGCGAAAATCGAGATCTTGGAAGTGGAGTTGCCTTGAAGCTCCCTCTCCCTCGAAGGGAGAGGGGAGTAGGCTCATTCCGCCGGCAGCTTGAAATCGGCGATGAACAACTGGCTCGTGTGATCCGTCGTTCGGGTGCTGGTCCACATCAATTGCTTGCCGTCGGGCGAGAAGACCGGCAGGATATCGACCGCCGGACTATCGGTGATCCGAGTGACCGGTCCGGGCAGGATGTGCCCGTCTCTCACCTCGTACTTCATCAGATACAGATCGAAATTCGGCATCGACCGCGGATCGGAATGATCGGCCGCGGTCCAAATGAAGTACGGCTTCGTCGGGTGCCAATAGGGGGCCCAATTCACGCCGAGGTTGTCGGTCAGCGCCGTGTCGTTCTGCCCATCAACGTCGATCACGTGAATCTGCAACAGCCCTTCGTGTTTTCGATCGCTGCGATAAATCACCCGCTTGCCGTCGGGCGAAAAGAACGGTCCGCCGTTGTAGCCCGTGGCGTGGGTCAGTTGCCGGACGTGGCTGCCGTCGGCGTCCATGATGTACAGATTCGGGTTGCCGCCCCGGTCGCTGCAAAACACAATTTCTTTGCCATCGGGCGAGTAGGAACACTCGGCGTCGTAGCCTTTCGAATACGTCAGCCGCTTGAGATGGCTGCCGTCGACATTGGCTGAGAAAATCTCCATGTTCGGATCGAAGTCCCACTTGTAGCTGCGATGCTTGTGCGACTTCGCATCCTCGGCCGCTTGCTTGACGGCGTTGGCCTCGGTGCGGTCCAAATCCGGGTCGAGATGACTCGAAGCGTAGATGATTCCCTTGCCGTCGGGTCGGAAGAAACTGCACGTTGTCTTGCCGCGGCTGGTGCTCACGCGCAGCGGTTCGCCGCCTGCTAGAGACTGCGTGTAAATCTGATAAAACGGGTAGGGATCGGCCACGGCCTGATAGATAATCGTCCGCCCATCCGGCGAAAAATACCCCTCGCCCGCCTTGCTGAACCCGCTGGTGACCTGGCGAATGTTCGACAAATCGCGCGACTCGATCGAGGGTTTCGCTTCGACCGCCGCCGGTTTGACCGATTCGTCGGCCGCCCATGTCGAGGACGCGGCGAACAAAAAGAGCAAGATTGAGACGCGAACAGAAATACGAATCAACGGATCATCCTCCGATTTGCAATATTGTTAACTGCCCATGACCGATTATAGACGCTTCCATCCTCCGCGGCGAACCAGGCTACACGGGGCTGTCCTGTTTGAGCGTCGTTGTCGTCGCCTCGATCAGTTTGCTCGCCGGGCTGCCATGTATGGATTGAGACGTGTAAATTGCAGCGGCGATGGGCAGTAGCTACAATGATTGCAACTGCCATCGAACGGCAAAAATTCAAGAATCGCCTAAGACCTATTGTCTCACTGGGCGAGTCTGATTAGGTCATGACGATGCTAGACGACCTTTCGTCCCAAAACGAGCAGTATCTGGCGAGCGTCGTTTCACGGGGATTGTTTCCAACGAAGGAAGCCGCTCTCGAAGCGGCGGTCGCAGCGCTGCGCGAGAAGACCGAGCCGTTGCCTCTGGTGCCGGCCGAGCACATGCGACGGGTCGAGGAAGCGGTCGAGTCATCTGCGGCGGGGAAGACGACCCCGATGACGCCTGAATTTTGGGAGTCGCTCCGGCAACCGATTCGCAGTCGCGCCGGCGTTGATCGGCTGAGGCCCATTTTGCGCTCGACGCTCGGCGCATCTGGTCAGCATTGCCGACTATATCGCGGAAGATAATCCTACAGCGGCGCTTCGCTGGATCGACGCGATCGAAGGGTTTTGCAATCTGCTCGCAGCGCAACCGAACCTCGGAGAAACACTCTTAACCAATCGGTACGGCCGCGTGCGGCGCCACACGGCGGGAAAATATTTGATTTACTACAGATGGATCTCCGGCGGGCTGGAGATACTCGCGGTCGTACACGGATCACGTGATCAAGGCCATGTCGTCTAGCAAATCATTGTCTCCAAACTTCCCTGGCATCGAGTGCCTTCGATTGTAGCTTTAGAAGCTCGTCGCCTCTGAACAAATCGTTCGTCGGCACTAGCGGCGTGATGCGGTTGCGGTAGAAGAATGCGTCGGGCGATTCCTTCCAAGCCGGGTTCTTGGGGATCTCCTGCATGAACCGCGAGGCCATCTGCGAGCCCGGCGCGAGCCATTGGTAGATTTTCCAATTCTCGCTGCCCGACCAGAGATCGTATTGCGGCGATTGGCCCGGCTCGCGCGGACGATACGTCGTTTCCGAATAGCCGCCGGAGTAGGGCATGATCGCGTCGCACTGGTGCTCGCAAAACGTGAGGATGTCGGTCCGAATTGCTCGCGCAAAAAGTTCATCAGCTTCACATGCTCCAGATCGGAGCCGAAGCTGTCGAGATAGAACAGCGTGCAGCCGCGCTTCATCATGGTTTGAAAGCGGTGCAAGAGCATTTCGCGATGGCCCGGATCGTCGGCGTTGATCTCGATGATCTCGTCCGATTTCCAATCGCGCTGGACCGCGATGTCGGCCGGGCGGGTGCAGACGCCCAATTTGAGCCCCGCCTCGATGAAATCGCTCGGCTAGCGTCGGCCAGTTCGCCTCGACCTCCGGTGGCAGCACGTCGAAATCGGGCCGATACATCGCCCCGCGCGGGTTCTCGCCCCCCTGGCCCCAGACGATCACGCCTTGGCCGTTGTCGCGCTTGAGCACCGGGATCGACGGCGTCGCAAAACTTTTCGAATTCCTTCGGCCGTATCGAACCGCCGCGCGTCGCCGTGAAAGCCGTAGGGGTTCGTCGGGCCCAATGGCTCCGGGGCTGTGGTTGAGATAGTCGGTTGCGATCCAGCGGTCGTCGGCCTTGTAGCGAACCGGGCCGAACGTGGCTTGAAAATGCTCGCGATAGGGCTCGAGCAGATGCTTCCAATCGAGATTGCGGGCTGACGCGCAGCTTGAGATCGATCGTCCGCGCTCCGCGCGGCGGGACCGGCGCTGACGGCAAAATAGATCAGATTCCGATCGGGCAGAAGTTCTCGTTTGCCCGGATTCCAATCGGCGTAATCCCAGAGCAACAGCGTGCGCGTCCAGCCGGTTTTCCAGGGCGACAGGCCGACGCCGATCGCATCGTCCGCGGCATAGCTGCCGCCGATTTTCGACCAATCGCCCGGATGGCAGAGCCGCAACCCATTGGCCTGGAAATAGGTGATGTGTTGCACCATCATCAGGCCGCGTCGGCGGCCGGCCGAAATGAAACGTCAGGCCGCGGAAGCCGACGACGTTCAGCGGCTCATCAGGATGATTGTTTTCCACGCGGGCCGAAATCAGGACGTCTTCGCCGTCGAAGCTGTACGTGGTCGTCAGATCACCAATCCCGCTGCGCCTGCCGCACGCGGGCATGTCGCCGGTCGATCACTTCCAGCGATTTTGCCAAATCCGCTCGCCGTCATTCTTGCCGGGCTCGGCCGCGTTGACACGCCCGCTGCCGGCTTTGAACCATCCCTCGGCGTTGAACACCGACCAGCCGCCGCTGGCCAACGTTCGCGTTCCTGCATGGATTTCCGACAGCCCGTCGTCGGTAACGACAAACTCCACGCCGCCGGGAGCCTGATAATGCAATGCCCCGCGCTCGCCGTTTCCAGTTGCTTGCTCGGCGCTTCTTGTCGGCACGTGGCACCATGTCGCGGTCAACGACCATGCCAGTGCGGCCATGAGAATTGGACCGCGGATTTCCGTCGCGAGGTGGCGATCGAATGATGTCTTTCGGCCCATGCTAAGGAATCTCCTCAGGCAAGATGCTCGCGGATATGTTCAGTCCCGCAGCATTTGTCTGCTATTTGCTCGACTCCGATTGCGCAGGCGATTGTCGCGAAAGAACCAGTGGCTATCGTTCGTGCGGCCGAGGACATAGAATGCCGTGTTCATGGTAGCGAAATCAGATCGGTGCCTAGCGATTGCCCTGGCGATCGATTCATGCATTTGCCCGCAGAAGTTGCTGCCGGTAGATGATAATCTCGAAACGTTGCCATGTCTTGCAATTCGCCCGATGACGTGTCCAGCCGCCCAAGGCCAATGGCTGTCCGATTGTCGGCATCGGGGCTTCGGCGGGCGGACTGGAAGCCTTCGTCGAGTTGATCAAAAACTTGCCCCCCGTGCCCGGCATGGCCTTTGTGCTGGTGCAGCATCTCGATCCGCGGCACGCCAGCCTGTTGCCGGAGATCTTGGCCCGCGAATGGCTCTGCCGGTCGCGCCGGCCGAGCAGGGGACGACGATCGAAAAGGATCGGATTTATGTCATTCCGCCGAACACGAATCTGGCCATTGCCGACAACCGATTCGCGCTGACACCGCGGCAAGAAAGTCCCGGGCAGTTCATGCCCATCGATCATTTCTTTTGCTCGTTGGCGATGGAGTGCGGCGGCACGCGATCGGCGTGGTGCTCTCCGGCGGCGGGACCGACGGCTCGCTGGGTTTGGAAGAGATCAAAGGGGCCGGCGGCATCGTGTTCGTGCAGGACGAATCGACGGCCAGGCAGACTTCGATGCCGCGCACGCCGCGACGACGGCACAACCCGATTTCATCTTGTCGCCGGCGAAGATCGGGCAGGAATTGGGCCGGCTGGCGGAATCGCTGTTCGCCGACGGCCGCCAGATCGACGGCGACATCGCCGCCGAAAAAGACCAACTCGCAAAATCTGCGGCCTGCTGCGGCCGAACGGGCGTTGATTTCGCGCCTATAAACATTCGACGCTCAAGCGCGCGCATCCATCGCCCGCATCGACCTGACGGGCGGCCAAACACGGACGCCTACGTGCAGCAATTGGCCGACGATCCGGCCGAAGTGAAATCGCTGGCCCAGGATTTTCTGATCCGGGTGACGAGCTTCTTCCGCGATCCCGGCACGTTCGTGGCATTCTGAGCAATTCGTGGCGTCGGCATTGCATGATCGCCCCACGCTGCCCCCTACCGCGTCTGGGTCGCCGGCTGCTCCACGGGCGAAGAGGTCTATTCGATCGCCATCACGCTGCTCGAAGCGCTGGGCGACATGGCGGGCAATACGCCGCTGAAAATCCTGGCCACCGACGTCAACGAAGCGGCTTTGAAAAGGCCCGCTCGGGCGTGTATGTCGATAACATCGCGATCGATGTTTCACCGGAACGATTGCGGCGGTTATTCAACAAGGTGAACGGCAGCTATCAGATCTGCAAGGCCGTGCGCAATCTGTGCGTGTTCTCGAAACACGATCTGGCCGCCGACCCGCCATTCGCGAACATCGATCTGTGGTTGCCGCAATCTGTCGATTTATTTCGACGCGACTTTGCAAAATCGCGTGCTGCCCTATTTCAATATGCATTGCGCCCGCGGATTGCTATTGCTCGGAAGCTCGGAGATGATCGGCGGGTATGGCAACCTGTTCGAAACGCCCACAAAGAACACCGGATCTATTCCAAGAAGCTGACGGCCGCCAAGCTACTGATTGATTTTCCGGTTGAGCCGTCTGCCAGGCACGCGTCGGGGACTAGACCAAGCCAATTCTGCCCGAAACTGCGATCGTCGACTCTGTACTGCGCGAGGCCGAACGCGTCGCTCGCTGTCGCGCCACGCGTCTGCCGAACCTGCTGCATCGACGAGGATTCGAAGATCCTGCATTTCGGCGGCGAGATCGGCCCCTATCTGAACCCGGCGTCCGGGGTCGCCAGCTTCGACTTGAAAAAGATGGTGCGCGACTCCTTGATCGTCGAGTTGCTGGACGCCATCGACACGGCGAAGCGGGGCGATGCCGGTCCGCAAGGAGGGCTTGACCTTCCGAACCGACCACCGCTCTTGGACCGTGGCGGTCGAAGTCGTCCCGCTGCGGGCCGAAGCCGGAGAGTCGACGCCGACTTTATCGTCGTGTTCCACGGCTCGAGCTCCAGCCGGCTGCGGAACAGTCGCAAAATGGCGACAATCAGCCCCGGCCCGAAACCGCCGATTCGGTGCGGCAGCTCGAGCGCGAGCTAACGGCGCTGCGGCAGCATCAGCAATCGCTGATCGAAGAAAACGATGCCGCCAACGAAGAACTGAAGGCAGCCAACGAGGAAATTCTCTCCAGCAACGAGGAGCTGCAAAGCACCAACGAAGAATTGCAAACCTCGAAGGAGGAAATGCAATCGGCGAACGAAGAACTCGGCACGGTAAACGACGAATTGCAGCATCGCAACAGCGAATTGCGGCAACTCAATGACGACCTGACCAATCTGCTGGGCGGACTGAACATCCCGATCATCATGGTCAGCCGGGAACTGCAATCCGGCGTTTCACCGCGTCGGCCGAGGTGCTGTTCAACCTCATTCCCAGCGATGTCGGACGACACATCGGCGATCTCCGGCCGAATTTGCAGGTACCCAATATCGTCGAGCTCGATCTCCGAGGTCATCAGCACGTTGGCCGCCAAGGAACTCGACGTGCAGGACAGCGGGCCATTGGTATTCGTTGCGGATTCGACCTTATGTGACGTCCGACAATCGCGTTGACGGAGCGGCGATCGCCGTGGTCGACCTGCACCAGAAGAATTCCGAGATTGCCCGGCTGCTCGCGAGTGAACAAGCGGCCCGCTCTGGCCGAGGCGCAAAACCGGGCCAAGGACGAATTCCTGGCGATGCTGGCCCAACGAGCTGCGCAATCCGCTGGCTCCGATTCGCAGCACGCTCGAATTGCTCAGCATGCAGTTCGGCAGCGATCCGGTCGCGAATCACGCGCCGGCAGTCTCGATGCGGCAAATCGTCCACATGGCGCGGATCCTCGACGATCTGTTGGATGTCGCGCGCGATCACGCGCGGAAAGATCACGCTCCGCCGCGAAGTCGTGGAATTCCAACGAACCATGGCCGGGGCTGTCGCAGCCTGCCGGAGCCAGATCGACAGCCGCCGGCACGAGGCCCCACTGTCCACCTCCCGGAGAAGCCGATTTACCTGCTGGCCGACCCCGCCCGCTTGGAACAGATTCTGGTGAATCTGCTGACCAATGCGGCGAAGTACATGCCTTCGGAGGGACGAATTTCCGTGGCGGGTTCCGTCGAGCGAAATTCGTTGGTTCTGCGAGTTCGGGACAATGGCATCGGGATCAGCCGTGAGGCGCCGCCCATATTTTCGATTTGTTCATGCAAGCCGATTCCTCGCTGGCCCGTTCCGAAGGGGGCTTGGGCATCGGCCTCACGTTGGTCAAGAAGTTGGTCGCGCTGCATGAGGATCGGTCGAAGCCTTGAGCGAAGGGCTCAATCAAGGGAGTGAATTTGTCGTGCGGCTGCCGATCATGGGAGCGGAAGATGGCGACAGACGCCGGCTGCCGCCGCCAGAAACGCCCGCCGTCCAACCGCGGCGAATTCTCGTCGTTGACGACAATCCCGATGTCGGCACGACTACTTGCCTGGTGCTGCGAGCGCGGCCACCAGGCGGAGCACGTCGAAAGCGCTGCGGCCGCGCAGGCGTCGATCACCGCGAACAAGCCCGACGTCGTGCTGTTGGACATCGGTTTGCCTGGCATGGATGGCTACGAATTGGCCCGGCTCCTGCGCACTGATCCGGCGCTGCCCCAGATGACGATCATCGCCGTCACGGGGTATGGCCAAGAAGAAGACCGCCGCCGCTCCGAGGAGGCGGGAATCAATCATCATCTGGTAAAACCCATCGACGTGCGCGACCTCGACCGCATTCTTGCGGGTCTGAATAAGCCCGCCGCGAAGCTGTAAGCGTCGCCCGCCTTACGGATTCTTGATCGCGGCCCGCTGGCGGACTTCGGCCAGCGTGGTGCGGTTGACAAGCTCGCCGTTTTCGAACACCAGATGCAGGACGTCGTCGCCCGGGTCGTTTTCTTGCACGGTCGTGTAAGTTGCCCCGTGCGCGGCGTCCAGGCGAATCAGCTTGAAGCGGCCCGACTTGGACTTCTTGCCGCTGTCGGTGATCGGCCGCTTGTAAACTTCGCGCGGTTCGTCGTTCACCACCACCGACGAGCATTTGAAGGCGAATTTGAGCGTGTCGCGATTGAGCTTTTGCAGCAAGCCGCCGCCGGAGCCGAAGGCGATGTTGTCGGCGCTCCAGCCGTGGGCTTTCACCGCCTCAAGAATCTTTCCCAGCGAGGCGAAGTCGATGCCGTCGCCCTGGATCAGCCGGACGTGCGGGTCGAGCACGCGAAATCCTTTGGCATTCGTTGTGGTTGGAAAGCGGGTACCCAGGATATCCAGCACCTGGCAAACCACGGTGGCCGGATCGCCCGAGTCGGGCCGGATGACAAGTGTTCCATTGCGGCCCAGGACCATTTCGCGCAGTCGCCGCCCCAATATTGCGAGCAGGCCCGAAAGACATCGAAGCTATCGCTGACGCAGGCCACCAGGCCATCGGGATATTGCTCGAGCATGTTCCGCATGGCGTCGAGTTCATGCTCCTCGCCCCACGAGGTGATCGTGCTGTGCTCGCTGGCGGGAATCGAAAAGCCCCGCACATTCTTCACCATAATTTTCGGCCAGGAATTCCAACGCCGGCAGCGTGTCGGTGCCCTTGAAATTGACCAGATGGGCAGCTCCGCCGATGCCGGCCGACTCGATGCTGGAAACGCCGCGGCAGCCGAAGTCGTGCAGCTTGAAATCGATGCCCGCGGGATCGCCGGTGGCTTCCAGATACCGGAGCAGGATTTTTTTCATCTCCCGGCTTTGCGTGGCCACGGTCGTGGGATACCAGACCTGCACCAGCATCGTTTCCAGCCAGTTGGTCAGCCAATAGCAGCCGGGTCGGTATTCTCAATGGTCATCAGGCAGTTGTGCGTCGGGACGACCATCCCTTCCGGCGCCGCTTTGATGCGAACCGGCAACCGGCCGCCGTGAACTTTGAGAAGATGTTCCCAACCGGCGCGGTTGAAATTGCGATCGTTGCCGAAGTGCAGCCGGCAACGGCGCTCGGCCTTGTCGATGCGCTCGGCCGTGACGAATTCGCCGGCGATCTGGCCGAGCAGATATTGCAGACCGAAGAAGACGACGCTGGTGAAGCCGAATTTCGGATCGCTGCCGCGCGACTCGAAATAGGAATACACCTGCTCCGTTCCAGGCGGATACTGCCGGAAATGGCCCATCTTGTACGAATCGGTAAACGCCAGCGGATTCCAATCGCCTCTCATAACTTCGTTACCTGATCGCGAGCTTACTAGGGGATTATCCTACTGCAAGAGGATGGGATCCATCTATGGCGCTGCATGCGCTGACAGCATTGCTCGGCCACCGCCAGGATCCGCGATACCAAAAGCTAAAGTTGTGTGAGCGCCACGTTGGAAGATAGAGGTTAAAATCGATCGGTGACTGGGTTCGCACGACGAAAGTCGGCTCGCGAAAGTCGTTTGAGGCAGTCCGCGGCGATCATGCAATTGCGTCGCGGCTGCGGCTTCCGGAATTTTCCACCTACTTTCGTGACACTCACGCGGTTAAAGTCGCTGTTCACATTGGGTTTGAAACTACGTTATTGACTTATCACAATAGTCCATCAGTACGGCGTTCTAGAAACAAGACTGACAGCTTCGTGCGCCACGATCGACTGGCCCTTTCTCACTTTGGGACTGAAATGAAGAAACGGCAATCAAAAAACGGCGATCAGAATTTCCATCAGGATGTCACGGAATTCCAAACCGAGCCAGCACAAATGAACGAAGAATTGAAGTCGAGTTCTCTCGATTCTGCGCAGTCCGCCGTGGCCCTGGAAGTCGAGTCAACGGAGCATCCCGCCAACAGTCTGCACGATCTGGCGGAATCCTCCGACGCCCGGGCCCGGCAGTTGTTGACGGCGATGGTGGCATTTCGCGACGGTAATTTCTCCGTCCGCTTGCCAGCGGATTGGGAAGGGGTCGAAGGGCGCATCGCCGAGGCCTTCAATCAGACCATCGATCATGAAGACCGCATCTCCCGCGAGGTCACGCGGCTGAGCACCACCGTCGGCAAGGAAGGCCGGCTCAAGCAGCGCATGTCGCTGGCCGGGGCCGTCGGGCATTGGGCGGTTACCGCCGAGTCGATCAACACGCTGATCGACGACCTGGTGCGCCCCACCGCCGACGTGGCCCGCACCATCGGGGCCGTGGCCAAGGGCGATCTCAGCCAGTCGATGGACTTGGAAGCGGACGGACGCGCGCTCAAGGGGGAATTCCTCCGCTCCGCGAAGCTCGTGAACACAATGATCGAGCAGCTATCGGTCTTTACGTCGGAAGTCACGCGCGTGGCCCGCGAAGTCGGCACCGAAGGCAAACTGGGCGGACAAGCCCAGGTGAAAGGCGTCTCCGGCGTGTGGAAGGATCTCACCGAGTCGGTGAATCAGATGGCGGGCAATCTTACCGCGCAAGTGCGCAACATTGCCGACGTGACGATCGCCGTGGCCAATGGCGACTTGTCGAAAAAGATCACGGTCGACGTCCGCGGCGAGATTCTGCAACTCAAGGAAGCCATCAACACGATGGTCGACCAGCTTCGGTCGTTTGCCTCGGAAGTGACTCGCGTGGCGCGCGAGGTCGGCACCGACGGCCGTTTGGGCGGTCAGGCCGTGGTGCCTGGGGCTGGCGGAACGTGGAAAGATCTTACCGACTCGGTAAACGCCATGGCCTCGAACCTCACGGCCCAGGTGCGCAACATCGCGGCGGTAACGACGGCCGTGGCCCGCGGCGACTTGTCGCGCAAGATCACCGTGGACGTGAAGGGCGAGATTCTGGAGCTTAAAGAAACCATCAATACGATGGTCGATCAGCTCAATGGCTTCTCCTCGGAAGTCACCCGCGTGGCCCGCGAAGTCGGCACCGAAGGCAAACTCGGCGGTCAGGCGGCCGTGCCCGGCGTGGCCGGCACCTGGAAAGACCTCACCGACTCGGTGAACTCGATGGCCTCGAACCTCACGGCCCAGGTGCGCAACATCGCCGAAGTGACCACGGCCGTGGCCAAGGGCGACTTGTCGCGCAAGATCACGGTCGACGTGAAAGGGGAGATTCTCGCCCTGAAAAACACCGTGAACGTCATGGTCGATCAGCTCAACGCCTTTGCCGGCGAGGTGACGCGCGTCGCCCGTGAAGTCGGCACCGAAGGAAAACTGGGCGGTCAGGCGGCCGTGCCTGGCGTGGCTGGCACCTGGAAGGACCTCACCGACAACGTGAACTTCATGGCCTCGAACCTCACCGGCCAGGTCCGCAATATCGCCGAAGTCACCACAGCCGTGGCCAACGGCGACCTCTCGAAGAAAATTACGGTTGACGTGCGCGGCGAAATCTTGGAGCTCAAGAACACCATCAATACGATGGTCGATCAGCTCAATGGCTTCGCCTCGGAAGTCACCCGCGTGGCCCGCGAAGTCGGCACCGAAGGCGAACTGGGCGGCCAGGCCGAGGTGCGTGGCGTGGCCGGCACCTGGAAGGATCTTACCGACTCGGTGAACGCGATGGCCACGAACCTTACCTCGCAGGTGCGAAATATCGCCGAAGTAACCACGGCCGTGGCCAACGGCGACTTGTCGAAAAAGATTACCGTCGCCGTCCGCGGCGAAATCCTCGAACTGAAGAACACGATCAACACGATGGTCGATCAGCTCAACGCCTTCGCAGGCGAAGTCAGCCGCGTGGCCCGCGAAGTCGGCACCGAAGGCGCTTTGGGAGGTCAGGCGCAAGTGTCCGGCGTGGCCGGCACCTGGAAGGACCTCACCGACAATGTAAACTCGATGGCTTCGAACCTCACCGGCCAGGTCCGCAACATCGCCGACGTCGCCACCGCCGTGGCCAACGGCGACCTGTCGAAAAAAATCACCGTCGACGTGAAGGGCGAAATTCTCGAATTGAAGAACACGCTCAACACCATGGTCGACCAACTCAACTCCTTCGCCGGCGAAGTGACGCGCGTGGCCCGCGAAGTCGGCACCGAAGGCAAACTGGGCGGGCAAGCCCAGGTTCGCGGCGTGGCCGGCACCTGGAAGGACTTGACTGACAACGTCAACTCGATGGCCTCGAACCTAACGGGCCAGGTCCGCAACATCGCCGACGTGGCCACGGCGATCGCGAAGGGAGACCTTTCGTCGAAAATCACGGTCGAAGTGAAGGGAGAGATTCTCGAGCTTAAGAACACCGTCAACACGATGGTCGATCAATTGAACGCCTTCGCCTCGGAAGTCTCGCGCGTGGCCCGCGAAGTCGGCACCGACGGCAAGTTGGGAGGCCAGGCGACCGTGCCCGGCGTGGCCGGCACCTGGAAAGACCTGACCGACAATGTGAACTTCATGGCCTCGAACCTCACCGGCCAGGTGCGCAACATCGCCGAAGTGACCACGGCCGTGGCCCGGGGCGACTTGTCGCGCAAGATCACCGTCGATGTACGGGGCGAAATCCTCGAGCTCAAGAATACGATCAACACGATGGTCGATCAGCTCAACGGCTTCGCCTCGGAAGTCAGCCGCGTGGCCCGCGAAGTCGGCACCGAGGGCAAGCTCGGCGGACAAGCGGCGGTCGAAGGCGTGGCCGGCACCTGGAAGGACCTCACCGACAACGTGAATTCGATGGCCTCGAACCTCACGTCGCAGGTGCGGAACATCGCCGAAGTCACGATCGCCGTGGCCAACGGCGACCTGTCGAAGAAAATCACGGTCGACGTGCGTGGCGAAATCCTGGCGCTCAAGGAAACCATCAACACGATGGTCGATCAGCTTCGTTCGTTCGCGGCGGAGGTGACGCGCGTGGCCCGCGAAGTCGGCACCGACGGCAAGCTCGGCGGCCAGGCCGCGGTTCCCGGCGTGGCCGGCACGTGGAAAGATCTCACCGACAACGTCAATTCGATGGCCTCGAACCTCACGGGCCAGGTCCGCAACATCGCCGACGTGGCAACGGCGATCGCCCGAGGCGACCTGAGCCGGAAAATCACGGTCGACGTGAAGGGCGAAATTTTGCAGCTCAAGGAAACCATGAACACGATGGTCGAGCAGCTTGGCGCCTTTGCGTCGGAAGTCACGCGCGTGGCCCGCGAAGTCGGCACCGAAGGCAAGCTCGGCGGCCAGGCACAAGTCTTGGGCGTGGCCGGCACGTGGAAGGACTTGACCGATAACGTCAATTCGATGGCCTCGAACCTCACCGGGCAGGTCCGCAACATCGCCGAAGTGACGATCGCCGTGGCCAACGGCGACCTTTCCAAAAAAATCACGGTCGACGTCCGCGGCGAAATTCTGCAATTGAAGGAAACCATCAACACGATGGTCGAGCAGCTTCGTTCATTCGCGTCGGAAGTTACCCGCGTCGCCCGCGAAGTCGGCACCGAAGGCCGGCTCGGCGTGCAAGCGGTGGTGCCGGGCGTGGCGGGCACGTGGAAGGACTTGACCGACTCGGTCAATACGATGGGCTCGAACCTCACCGCCCAGGTGCGCAACATTGCCGAAGTGACCACGGCCGTGGCCCGCGGCGACTTGAGCCGCAAGATCACCGTTGACGTGAAGGGGGAAATCTTGGAGTTGAAGAACACCATCAACACGATGGTCGATCAGCTCAACGGTTTCGCTTCGGAAGTGACCCGCGTGGCCCGCGAAGTCGGCACGGAAGGCAAGCTCGGTGGACAAGCACAAGTGTCCGGCGTGGGCGGCACCTGGAAAGACTTGACCGATAACGTCAACTTCATGGCCTCCAACCTGACGGACCAGGTCCGCGGCATCGTGAAAGTGGTGACCGCAGTCGCCGACGGCAACTTGCGGCAAAAGCTGACCGTGCAGGCCAAGGGCGAGGTCGCGGCATTGGCCGAAACGATCAACAACATGACCGACACGCTGGCCACATTCGCCGAGCAAGTGATCAGCGTCGCGCGCGAAGTCGGTGTCGAAGGGCGGCTGGGTGGTCAGGCCAGCGTTCCCGGCGCAGCCGGTTCGTGGCGCGATCTGACGGACAACGTCAACCTGCTGGCCGGCAATCTGACGACCCAGGTGCGGGCCATTGCCGAAGTGGCCACGGCCGTGACGAAGGGCGACCTGACGCGTTCGATCCAGGTCGAAACGCGCGGCGAAGTCGCCGAGTTGAAAGACAACATCAACACGATGATCGCTAATCTGCGCGAGACCACCGAGCGCAACAAAGAGCAAGACTGGCTGAAGACGAACGTCGCCCGCTTCACCAGCATGTTGCAAGGCCAACGCGATCTGTTCACCGTGGCCAAGACCTTGCTCGCCGACCTGGTGCCGCTGGTGCAAGCCCAGCAAGGGGCCATCTACCAGTTATCCGCCGGCGATTATGAGCCGGCTGTGCTGCGATTGCTGGCCGGGTACGCACTCCAGCCGGGGCGTCCGGATCGGATCAGCCTGGGCCAAGGGCTCGTTGGCCAGTGCGCATTGGAAAAGCAGCGGATCATCCTCAACGACGTGCCGCCGGATTATACGCGTGTCAGCTCCAGCCTGGGCGACGCCGTGCCGTCGAGCATTGTCGTGGTGCCGCTATTGTTCGAAGGCGAAATCAAGGCCGTGATCGAGCTGGCCTCTCTGAAGCCGTTTACCTCCACGAACCTGATCTTCCTCGAACAACTGACAACCAGCATCGGCGTCGTCCTCAACACGATCGAAGCGACGATGCGCACCGAAGGGCTGCTCAAGCAGTCGCAGCAGTTGACCGTCGAGTTGCAGTCGCGACAGAGCGAGTTGCAGCAAACGAACGAGGAGTTGGCCACCAAGGCCAAGCTGCTTGCCGAGCAGAACGCGGAAGTGGAACGGAAGAACAGCGAAGTCGAGCATGCTCGCCGTGCGCTGGAAGAACAAGCGGCCGAGCTGGCCCTGACGTCGAAATATAAATCCGAATTCCTGGCGAACATGTCGCACGAGCTGCGCACGCCGTTGAATTCCATTTTGATCCTCAGCCAGCAGCTTGCCGAGAATTCCGTGGGAAATCTGTTGCCCAAGCAGATCGACTTCGCCAGGAACGTGCATTCCTCTGGCTCCGATCTGCTCAATCTGATTAATGACATCCTTGACCTGTCGAAGATCGAATCGGGCACCGTCAGCGTCGAGGCCGAGGAGATCTCGTTTGCCGGCCTGCGCGACACGATCGACCGCAACTTCCGCCACGTCGCCGAAAACAAGAACCTTCCCTTCCACATCGACTTTGCCGCCGATTTGCCAAGAACGCTGATCAGCGACTCGAAGCGGTTGCAGCAAATTCTGAAAAACTTGCTCTCCAATGCCGTCAAGTTCACTTCGCAGGGCCATGTCAACGTAAGAGTCTGCTTTGCGAAGTCGGGCTGGAGCGCCGATCATCCGGTGCTCAGTCAAGCGCCGCAGGTGGTCGCCTTCGGGGTGGAAGACACTGGAATCGGCGTCGCGCCGGAAAAGCAGCGGTTGATTTTCGAGGCATTTCAGCAGGCCGACGCAGGCACGGCCCGAAAATATGGCGGCACGGGACTGGGGTTGGCGATCAGCCGCGAGCTGGCCGCCCTGCTCGGCGGCGAGATTCGGCTCCTCAGCACGCATGGCCAGGGGAGCACCTTCACGCTCTATCTGCCGTTGCACTACACGGGTTCCACCGCGGCCAATAACCCGCACGAGGCCCGGGGCGGCACGGCCACCGCTTCGCCGACGGCCATGCGCATTTTGCCGATGGCTCGCGAGGAATTCATTGCCGACGACCGTGGCGACATTCACGACGGCGACCCGGTGCTGTTGGTGATCGAAGATGATCCGCATTACGCCCGAATTCTTCTGGGTCTGGCCCGCGACAAGGGCTTCAAGGGACTGGTCGCGACGCAAGGCGCCGCCGGCCTGGCGTTGGCCCGGCAATTCCGCCCGACGGCCATCTCGCTGGATATTTTCCTACCCGATATGTTGGGTTGGACCGTGCTGCACAATTTAAAGCTCGACCCGGCGACCCGGCACATTCCGGTGCAAGTCGTCACGCAGGAGGAAGAACGCCAACACGGCCTGTCGCACGGAGCATTCTCTTACGTGATCAAGTCGCCGACGACGGACGTCTTGAAAGCCGCCTTCGACCGGCTTACGGAATTCGTCGAGACGAAGGAGAAGCGACTGTTGGTGGTGGAAGACAACGACATCGAGCGGGAGTCGATTGTGGCTTTGCTCGATCACGAGGATATCGAGCTTCAGGCGGTGGCCACCGGCGGCGAGGCATTGCAATCGCTGGGGGATGAGCATTTCGATTGCGTCGTGCTCGATCTGCGGCTGCCCGACATGACCGGCTTCGATTTCCTCGATCGAATCCATCAGGATCCACGGCTCCATGATCTGCCCGTTGTCGTTTTCACGGGCAAGGACCTTTCGGAAACCGAGGAGGCAAAGCTCCGCGTGATGGCGAAGAGCATCGTCCTGAAAGACGTGCAATCGCCCGAACGGTTGTTGGATGAAACAGCATTGTTTCTACATCGAGTAGTCGCCAATCTGCCGCTCGAAAAGCAAAAAATGCTCGACCGACTGCATGGCTCCAACGAGGTGCTGCATGGCCGGAGGGTGCTGGTTGTCGATGACGACTGCGCGGAACATCTTCGCGCTGACGTCGTTGTTGGAAAGCCAGGATATGGAGGTGATGAGCGCCACCAACGGCCGGCAGGCGATCGAACTGATTCAAAGCACGCCGGACGTGAGTATCGTCCTGATGGATATCATGATGCCCGAGATGGACGGCTATCAGACAATTCGCGAAATCCGTGCCGAACAAGAATTCCGCAGCTTGCCGATCCTGGCTTTGACCGCGAAGGCGATGAAAGGAGATCGGGAAAAGTGTCTGAATGCCGGCGCATCAGACTATATCGCCAAGCCCGTGAACACCGATCAACTGCTATCCTTGATGCGCGTCTGGCTGTTTCGTTAATAAACCACACGAAGTTCGATCACCATGGTTTCCCCGATGAGCACCGACGCACGGCTGAATGAAGAGAGTATTCACCCCACGCTTGCGGAGGGCGCAGCACAGTCGGCCACAGCACAGTCGGCGGCAGCGCAGTCGGCGAGTGCCGCGGAACGACTCGCGCCCGAACCGCCAGCGGCGGAACATCAAGACTTGCCGATCAATATTTTGCTCGTCGACGACGAGCCAAAGAATCTCGCGGTTTTGGAAAGCGTCCTGACCGACCCGCGCTATCGGCTGGTGTGCGCCGCATCGGCGGACGAAGCCCTGCTGGCGCTGGTGGCCGAAGAATTCGCGCTGCTGGTGCTCGACATCCAAATGCCGGGTATGAACGGCTTCGAGCTGGCCCAAATGATCAAAGGCCGGAAAAAAACCGCCGGCGTCCCCATCATCTTTCTCACCGCCTACTACAGCGAAGACCAGCACGTGCTGGAAGGCTACGGCACGGGCGCGGTCGACTTCCTGCACAAACCGATCAGTCCGGCGATTCTCCAGTCCAAAGTCGCGGTATTCGCCGAACTGCATCGCACGAGCCGGGCGCTGCGCATGGCGAACATTGCGCTCGTTCGCGAAGTCTCCGAACGCCAACGGGCCGAGGAAGAATTGCACCGGCTGACAAGCGAGTTGGAAAAACGGATGGCCGACCGAACCGCCAATTTGGTGAAGGCGAATTCCGATCTGAAATCCGCCGAAATGGCGCTTCGAGAAGCCGCCCGACACAAGGACGAATTCCTGGCGACGCTCGCCCATGAGCTGCGTAACCCGCTGGCGCCGATTCGCAACGCGCTGCACATCCTGCATCTCAAGGGGTTGAAGACGCCAGAGTTGGAGTGGGCCAAAGATGTGATCGATCGCCAGGCTCGTCAGATGACGCGGTTGGTCGACGACCTGCTCGACGTCTCGCGGATCACCACGGGCAAGCTGGCGCTCCAAAAAGGACGCATCGAGTTGGCGGCCGTGGCGCAAGGCGCGATCGAAACCAGCCGGCCGCTCATCGAGCAATGCGGCCACGAACTTTCGGTCGAGTTGACGCCGGAGCCCACGATGCTCTGCGGCGACATGACTCGGCTGTCTCAAGTGCTGTCGAATCTCCTCAACAACGCCGCCAAGTACACCGAGCGAGGCGGCTCGATTCGCTTGACCGCCACGCGCCAAGCAGATGAGGTTCTGATCTCGGTGACGGACACCGGAATGGGCATCACGCCCGAAATGCTGCCTCATATTTTCGAAATGTTCGCCCAAGGCGATCGGAATCTCGATCGATCGCTGGGCGGGTTGGGGGTCGGTTTGACGCTGGTCAGGAGGTTGGTCGAGTTGCACGGCGGCAGCGTCGAGGCCCACAGCGAGGGCCCCGATCGAGGGAGCCAATTCATCGTGCGGCTGCCTGTGCTCGCCGATTCGCCGGCAGTCGAGCGCGAGCAGGAAACATTGGGAAATTCCCCCGCTGCGACGCAACTTCGAATTCTCGTCGTCGACGACAATGAAGACAACGCCGATAGTCTGGGGATCATGCTCCGGATCATGGGACACGACACGCGGGTCGGCCGCGATGGTTTGGCCGCGGTCGAAATCGCGGAAGCTTTTCGACCGGATGTCGTGCTCCTCGATCTCGGCATGCCGAAGATGGACGGGTATGAGGCCTGCCGCCGGATTCGCGACCAGGCCTGGGGAAAAGAGATGGTTCTGATAGCCCAGACCGGCTGGGGCCAAGACGAAGACCGGCGGCGGACCCAAGCCGCGGGCTTCGACCATCATCTGGTCAAGCCCATCAAGCAGACCGAACTGGCAAAATTGCTCGCAAAGCGGACCTCCGAACGAAATCCGGTCGCAAGCTGAAACTCAGTGCCGCACGGCGGCCGGAATTCCGGATTGCCTCTTTGCGGTCCTGGCTCAGTAGGTGCTGGCATCGACGGGCAGATGATCGTTCGAGAGATTCAGCTTGTCCCAAACGGAATAGGCGCCGTTATTCGTGGTCTGGATAAAATCGTTGATGTAATGCACGCTGCCGTCGGCGAAAGCGGTGTTTACCCCACTGTTGTGCAAGCTGCGGGCGGTTTGCTGCCAGTTGGGAGCGTTGCCGTTGTAGCAAGCCATTCCGAGTTGGGCGAGTTGAGGGCCGCCGCCGACGGCATTCCAAATGTCGCTGCAAGTGATTGGGTCGTCCGCCAGTAGCGAATTGGCATTAGGACCGTTGTCGTCGTTGATATAGCCTTGTCCCCACATAGCGCTCGGCCCACCCCCGAGCGCCCACACGCCGCGACAGTCGAACGTGGTGATGCCGGCGCGAAGCTCGCCAATCAGAATCGTGTTGCTGGTGCCGTCCTTGATGTCGTCGATTCGCACTGAGTCATTGGCTCCCATTACTCCGCAATACGCACTTTGCCAAAAGGTCGGGCCGAGGCCCTGTCCTTCCTGCATGTAACCCTCGCTCGCATTCGCCCCATAGTCTCCGCGCGCCCAAGGATTGTTCCCCAGGCCGCTGGCCAAATTACTGGGGCTAGTAGAAGCCGTGAAGGGCGTCCGATTGTTCGTGTCGGACGGGCACAACATGATCGCCAAGTTCGTTCCGACGGCTTGCGAGTTCGTGATGCCGTTGGAGTTGGGATGGCTCGTGTCCGTCAACGGATAGGCCAGATTGAACTCCTGGCGCAAATTCGTTTGCTCCAGTTGCGGGAGAATCAGAATTACCCAGTTTTCATATAATCCGGCAAAATTGCCATTCTCCGCCTGGCTTGCATCGAGCGTGCTGCCGTTGCGCCAAACAGCGCTCGGCGGGAATTTTCCATAGCTCGTGTGGTAGTTGAGCAGTGCCAATGCGATTTGTTTGCAGTTGTTCCCGCACTGCGCTCGCCGGGCCGCTTCGCGGGCCGATTGGACCGCCGGCAATAGCAGCGAGATCAGGATCCCGATGATCGTGATCACGACCAGCAATTCCACGAGCGTGAAGCCGCGCCTGTGTTGAAGTGTCGTCGATGCCTTCGCCGATTGCAGACGCCCAAAGTTATTCATGATGATGAATCCGCTGCGGTGGTCCCAAGATTCGGGGCAAAGAAGAACGAGCCCACTCAAGTTCAAGGCGACAGGCCAGCACGGAAAAGGATCGCCGATCGATTGGCCTTGGGCTAAGAACTAGCAGGCCACACTTCGAATTTTATAGCAGTTCCTGGAAACGAATGCTATACGCGGCCAAATCCGGACGAATCGCCGAAGGCGATTGAGCCAAATCCTAGGCAATCGCCGGTGGAAATAGGCTCGAACCGCTGTAGTCGAGCGCGCTCGCCGGCGTTACGCGCGCGCGAGACTCCATAGTCCCGGCCGGGCGTTTGTAACCGAAAAACGCCCGGCGGCGGATCACGTCGGCCACCTCCGCCGGCACGTGGTCGCTCCACGAAGGATCGCCCGATTTGATCTGCTGCATTACGTCGCGCGAGAAAATCGAGAGATACCTCGGAGTGTAGTTATCAAGTTGCTCGATGCAGCCCCTTTCGACCAGATATTCGAACAGCTTCCGCAGCTCGGGCGCAACACGCAAATTCTCGATCGTCGTCAGCTCGCCGGTCGCTCGATCCAACAGCGGATAGATGTAGAGCTTCAAGTCGTTCTTGAACAACCGCCCAAACGATTCGAGAATCCCGCCATCGAGCCCGCAGTAGTACTTTTCGTCGAACAACTCGCACAAGCTGCCGGCTCCCATTGTGATGCCGATTTTCCTTTTCGTGTAGCGCGTCAAATAGGCGGCCAGCCGATAATATTCGAAATAGTCGGAAATCAACACCGTCTTGCCGCAGGCGGCCAGTACGTCGGCCCGGGCCAAAAAGTCGCGCAAATCAATCTCTCCGTTGGACTGCCCGGCGGAAGTTTGCAGATTGTGCATCGTGATTTCCATCAGCTGCACGACCGGCTCTCCGGCCACCTCGGGCTCGCGCGAGAATTTTTCATGTGCCGAGCGGAGCATCTCGACATTCACATGGGTCACGGGCCGAAAGCTGCCGCGCTCGACGAGAATCGGCTTCTTGTAGAGCACCTCGGAGGGTTGCAGCACCGCGCCTTCGGCCGAAAACATCGCGGCCTTGCTCAGACCCAGTTGCACCAGCCGCAAGCTCATGACCCGGTTGTCGACGTGCCGAAACGCGATGCCGGAGAATTCAATCATGTCGATTTCGATCCGCCGCGTGGTGAGATTATCCAGCAGCGACTCGATCAGCTTGTCCGGCTCGTGGCTCAGGTAGAACGCTCCGTACAGCAGGTTTACGCCGACGATTCCTAACGCTTCCTGCTGCAGGGCGTTTTCCGTGTCGAGCATTCGCACGTGCAAGATGACCTGGCTATCCTGATCGCGCGGATGGGCCTGGAAGCGGACCCCCATCCAGCCGTGGCACTCATTCGTCCCGCGAAAGTTACGCGCTGAAACCGTGTCGGCAAACACGAAGAAGGCGGTATCGTCGCCGCGGCGTTCACGTAAACGGCTGAGATTCAATTGATGCTCGTGGTCGAGCATCGATTCAAGTCGCTGACGGCAGACGTAGCGGTCGCACTCGCCGTAGATCGCGTCGCTCACGGCCATGTCGTATGCCGACATGCTCTTGGCGATCGTGCCGGCGGCGCCCCCCACGCGGAAGAACCAGCGCACCACTTCCTGCCCAGCGCCGATTTCCGCAAACGTCCCGTAGCGGCGTGGATCGAGGTTGATGGTCAAGGCCTTGCGGTCGGTGTTTGGACGTTCGCTAGACATCGTTGCGAATTCTCGATTGAAGGATGCGAAAGGCGCGGACGAAGCCACGTTCGCCATTCGTTTTTTATCGACCGGGTAAACAATACGGCACAACGAAATCGTGCCGGTCGGGCAAAGCGTGACGGCAGCCCCACTCTACAAGCGTTGTGGCCAACATAACACGAAAGCGGTGCGGTGTGCCGAATGTGTCGGCAGCCCGCCGGGCCCGGCGCGGCAGTGGTCTTAAAGCCTATCCGAGAACCGGCGGGGACTGTCCCGATTTTGTGAGTGCCGCCGAACAAAATGGGACTGTCCCCTTTGCCCAGTGGGTTCTCGGATAGGCTCTTAGAGCCCGACGATTCGCGGTGGCAGATATGGAGCAGTTGTGCCATAGAAATACTAGCCGTTCGTCGGCGTGCATATTCCCCGGCATAAGTGAGACCTAGACGATAGATCTGCTGACCTTCGATAGTTGATAACGCAGACCCCACGGCTTGTCAGGAGAACACATCGGATAGTATAGAGGTGCCGAGTTTGAGGATTGGCGCAGCGTGGCTCCCGCTGGCAATCCGGCGTCCGACTGACTGCCGCTCGGCTGCGATAGTTCGTTGCGTACTTGGATGCCCATCCGGCTCCCCGCCTCGCCGTCTTACTGCGGTTCCTCCGCTGGGACGGCTACCGGCCGGAAAGTCACAGTTGCCGCGTGCGCAATCGCGTTTTCATGTTGAAGACTCCGACGAGCGAGTTGCGTCGGAGCCGATTGCATCCGTTTGCCTAAACATTTGGGGCGATACTCTTACTGCCTATCCGAGAACCGGCGGGGACTGGCTCATTTTGCGGTGCCCTGGGAGCAAAATGTGGCTGTCCCCTCTCCTCGGCCGGTTCTCGGATAGGCAGTTAATACAAGTCAGTGATTGAGCATGGAAGTTAGCGGTTCCCTATTTCTGGTCGGCGACGAACCGAACGTGCGGGAAGAGATGGCCGCCGGGTTGCGTGCCTTGGGGTGGCAAGTTCAAGCGTTTGGCCGCGTGGCCGAATATCTTGAGCATGCCCCGCCACGCGCGACCGGCTGCGTCGTGTTGCTCGATTCGTTGAACTCCGAGGGGCACCGGCAACTGCAAGAGCACAATCGCCACAAGCACGCGCTGCAGCCGGTGATTTACGTTCCCGAACACTTCGACGTTGCCGCCACGATCGAAGTATTCCGCGAGTTTACGTTCTTGCTGAGAGAGTCGCCCCAGCGGGCTCAGCCATCCAGCGCGGTGCCAGAGTCGGTGTGGGGCGAGTCGGGTTGCCCGCGTTCGCCCAACAATCGGCTGCCGTCCGATGAGCTGCTGGAAAAAACCTCGCCGCTGGAACGCCGCGTTCTCGAGCTCGTCAGTGCCGGATATTCGAACAAGCAACTAATTCAGACGCTGAGCATGCGGCTCCGATCGCTGCAACGATTGAAGGCGGCATTGTATCGGCGACTACAAATCGAATCGCCGGCCGATCTGGTCCGTGTCACCGAGCGTCTGGCTCGGCTGCCATCCCCGACGTCGTAGCCGCCGTCCCTGCGCCGGATGTCCCAAGAAGGGCCTGAGAGAATGCACGATAGGCGTGTTCGACATTCCGCGAAAATGTTGCGCCATCGGTAAGTGGCGAGCAAGCCAGCCGGGTGCGTAGCCCCGAGCGCAGTTCAGCAAGTTCGTTCCTTCGGTCCGCGAGATTGGCGGCCAACTTCACAAATTCTTGTTCTGTCGTCGCGGCGAATTGTGGTAGGGCCAGATTGTTCAATTGGCTCCAGCCGGCGTGCCCGGCGGGCATATCGCCGACAAGCGTGATCACGGGAACGCCCATCCAGAGCGAATCCAAGCTGGTCGTGTGGCCGTTGTAGGGAACGGTGTCGAGCCCGATGTCGATCCGATGGTAAAGAGCAAGATAGCGCTGGCGCGAAGCGCGATCGACAAATTCCACGCGATCGGCCGAAACACCATTTTCCCGAAAAGTTTCCAAGAGGCTCGCACGCGCGTGCGCGGGGCTAGCAGCAGCAACCGGGAATCGCACACCGACCGCAGCACCGCCGACCAGAGCCGCAGAACACCATCGTTCACCTTGCAAAAGTTGTTCAGGCAGCCAAACGTGACATAACCATTCTTGGCGGCGGGAAGCGCGTTGACTTCCGGACCGCTGGCCAGCGGATCGTAACACCAAAAAGTGTCCGGCAGCCGCCAGGTTTTCTCGGAATAAAAGGCGTCGCTGCCGCCCCCCGGCGGATCGAGGTACGGATCGGTGAGTCGATAGTCGATCGTCTGCAATCCCGTGGTGCCAGGATAGCCTAGCCACGTGACTTGCACCGGAGCCGGCTTGCGCGAACACCATGAGTCGGTTCTGCGACATGTGCAGCGACAGGTCCACAAGCACGTCGATCCGGTCGTGGGCAATCAGTTCGGCGACAGCGGCGTCGCAAAGCCCCGAAATATTGCGCCACGCGTCGCAATAGCCTTTCAGTCGGTGCGTCAGCGCGTCCTGTGCCACGGTGTCGCTATAGGCAAAGATTTCGAACTGCTCGTGGTCATGGTTCGCCAACAGCGGAACCATGAAAAACGATTGGCAATGCTCGCGGAACGTGGCGGCGACATAGCCGATGCGGAGGCGACGGCCCGCCGGCTCGGGCAATGCGACACCCGGCGCGGCCGGCCGATATTGTGCCGCGTGCGTGGCATTCCACCGCCGATGCTCGCGGTAAATCATCTCGGACGAGTACGCCGGATGAAAATAAAGCGTGTAAAGCCGGTTGCTATGGACCTCTTGATTGGCGGGATCGAGCTCGATCGCGCGCTCGTAGGCGGCCAATGCGCCGTTGAGTTTCCCGAGATTCTTGAGCGTGTTGCCGCGGTTGTTGTGAGCCTGGGCGAAAGCCGGGCGGAGGCTGATGGCCTGATCGAACGCGGCCAGTGCTTGCTCCGATTCGCCGCGGGCGTCCAGGGCGCTACCCAGGTTGTTCCACAATTCAGCGTCGCGGGCGCGGCGGCAATCGCGCGCTGGTAAGTGTCGATCGCTTGGTCGAGCTGGCCGCCGGTTCGCAAGGCATTGCCGAAATTGTTCAGCGTGTGTGGGCAATCCGGGCGATGCCCGAGCGCCGTCTGGTAGCTGGTGATCGCTTCGTCGAGTTGCCCGCGCATGAACAAGGCAATGCCGAGATTGTTGTGCGCCGCGGCAAAGTCGGGCTCAAGCGTGAGAGCCTGCCGGTATTCGCGAATCGCTTCGTCGTACTGGCCGAGCGCGGCGTGCGATTTGCCGAGATTGAATCGCGCTGCGGGAAATTCGGGCTGGATGGCCAGCGCCGGTGGTAGGCGGCTAGCGCCTCGCGCTTGTCCGCTCGCTTCGAGCGAGGCTCCCACGTTGTTATGAGCGGCCGCGAGATGGCCGGCGATCGCCGCATCGCCGGGGCGAAGCGCCGCAGCCCGCTGGAGCACGATAGCTGCCTCGGCATGCTCGTGCGCTTGCGTTAGCGCGAGGCCAAGATTGACCGCCGCTTCGACGAACTCCGGCTGAATAGCCACAGCCCGACGATACGCTTCGATAGCTCCAGGCAAGTCGTCCGAGATTTGCAGCAGACTCCCCAGGTTGTTGTGCGTCTCCGCCATGTTCGGATTCAAGGCCAGCGCCTGCGCGATAGGCTTGGACGGCCTCGCCAGCGCGTCCGAGAGCGGCGAGAATCAACCCGCGATGGCTGTGTAGCGGAGCCGAACGGTCGTCGATGGCAATGGCCGCCTCCAGCAGTTCGAGTCCCTCGCTCGCCTGCCCGCTCTGGAAATAGAGCACGCCAAGCATATGCAGGGCCTCGGCATTCGCGGGCTCGGCCGTCAGAATTCCGCGATACCCGGCTTCGGCCTCCGCCAATCGACCGGCCAGATGCTGGGCCAGTGCCGTATCCCAAGGCGATGCCGGCGCGAGGCAGTCGGCACTCTTAGTGGCTTCCGTAGCATCCGTCATTCAACACCCCGGCTCGGCTTGATACCAGCGCCAGCACCCGCCGCCAGCACGCGTAGAAATCGTTTGCTAGCTCGCGAGAATCTTCAACCGACTTCCACCGCGGCGCACCGGGTAATTATCGGCAAAATCCGACCCTCTTCCGGACCTTTTCAGCCGACGACTTCGAGCACCGGCAGGGTGGCACTGGCCAGCAACGTCGGCCAGTGCTCGGCAGGGTGGCACTGGCCAGCAACGTCGGCCAGTGTTGGGACTAGAGTTGGTCCAGAACTGACGCTTGGGTGCCACTGGCTTTGCCAGTGTTCGTCGTGAAGCACCGATAATCGCTGCAATTCGATCAGGGTGAGTGCAAGCTTGCACGACGTCTCAAGGATTCGATAGTCCGGCCGAATTCCGAAGATGAGCACTGGCGGAGCCAGTGGCACACGGACGGCATCGCATGCGGCGCGTTATGTAGCAGGCACACTCCGTGTGCCGTCGGACCTAGAGTGCGCGTGGGTTGCAGTGCTCATGGTGAATCACCTCTCACCAAAGCATCAAGCGGCAGGGATGCCGCTCGTACGATGCGCAGTCGCACACAAAACCCACACCAAACAAATTTGGATGCGATGTTGCGCTGAGAAGTCGAGGTTTGCTTGTTTTAAAGCGAGGGCGTCCGGATGCGCTCCCATGAGCCGCTCTTCGTCGGATCTGCCCGCGGTCGGTTCGGCTTCGCGACTCGTCCTGCTCGCGACCGGCGAGATTCAAGGACTCTGGCGTCGCAACTCACGCAACATGCATCCGGGACACCGCTCGTGTTTATTTCACTACGCGCTCGGCCCACTTCGTCGTTGGTTCGACTAGGCTCCCAACAATCGGGTTCGACAAAGCTCACCACGATCAAGCTCGCTTAGGCTCACCAAATCGAAGAGTCGTGCCCCGACCCTTCGCGACACGGGCCCGCAAGCGAGGTTGGATGCTGCCGATGCGGCAGGATGACCCCGCGTGCTAACGAGCTCTCGTCACGTGTGGCACACGCTGCCTGATGTCGATCACTGGCGAGTTCGTCTGGTTCGCGGACAAAAGGCCCCAGGCCGAACGACGAACTCCGTTGATCGCTCCGCGTGCGAAATGCGTTTGTCACAAACGTCCGCACGCTGGGCTGGCTCAGGCGTTTTTGAAGTTACTATTCAACTTACCATTGCGCCTGGGCAAAAGCCTGACGCGCAAGCGAAGGACAGTCTGGGCCTAGTTTTTGCTGATACCCGACCATCACGCTAGTTGTTATGCATCAAACAACCGCGTCTGAATTTCGCTCCAAAAAATTCCTGGCAGCAAGGCTGAACTACCGGGCGAGCCGCCACAAGTCGCAACGTCTCGCGCGGATCAAACGCTCAACCTCCAGCGCCTCGATCCACATCGTCTAAAAATCACCTTACCCGATGTGCTGGCCCAATTTCAAATCAGAATTGGCCACGCGAATATGAGATCGAAAGAACGCGTCGCAACCGATCGCGGCGATAGAAAAAATAGAACCTCGATCTTGTCGGTTCCTCTTGATTGTTGCAGAGCTAATCCGCTACTATACTGGCCAGATGTGCAGTAATACCCAGGTTCTGGAGCCGCTAAATGAACGCGAAGATTCTTCATTTCGATCTCACCACGGACAACCCTCATGCCGCGATGAAAAAATTTTGGCCGCAGAGCATAAATCGAACCGAGTGGCGTGGAATGCCCGCTCGGTCCTGCTGTTTACGCGATTTTCGGTTTGATTCGACGAAGCCGAAGAATCTGCGGATTGTCGTTGAGTTTCGACCGAAAGGCTATATTTCGTTCGTTGGTCGAACGAAGTATGACGCCTGGACCTTGATGGCCATTGATCAGAAAGAGGACGGGACACTTCTCGACGGTAACGGAAATCCTCTAGCCGAAGGGAAACCTCCCTTTTATAGACCATTCGAGGTGTATCAAGATATCGAGTTCAATGATCTGGATTTCGGGACTTTGGTTGAAGAAACCGAGTTGCTTGGTGTTGGGCGAGTTGCGAAATCAGATGTGTTCAAGCATTTCGCGAACAAGAGCGGCCTTAACGACGCCGTCTTCACTGCACCCCGCCGTTCACGGCAATTGACAAAGATCGTTCTGGCGAAATCGCCGTCCACGGAGGGTACTGACCGGTGGGGAGGTCGACTCATTATCTTGAGCGAGACGAGCCGTACCTTGACCAGGTGATACTGAAAACGATCACGGATCTGGTTTGCGAAGTAATTGAGGGAAAAGTAGCTATTTCGGGTGCGATTACAGGGGGCCCAGACGAATTGCTGATCGACCTTTCCAGCACAATAGTCGACGCGACAGGCTATGACGATGGGCTCGGCACTTGGTTCAACGTGATTCGTGGCTTGGTTCCGGTCACTTTTTTGGATGATCTCGCGAAGCAACTAATGTCACTTTACGACGTCGACGTGAAAGTTCTAGACGGAGGAGACGTCGGGCTCTATTTAAAGCGCGAGAAGGCTAACGCTTGAAGTTTATGTAGCCGAAAGAATCTTACTTCAATGTAATCCGCAATGATTTGGTCTACGCCGTCGCGTCGCGGATTACGTCTTTTCCCCCTCTTGCGTCTACGGCAGGGTGGCACTGGCCAGCAACGTCGGCCAGTGCCGCAATTAGAGTGGGGACGAACAGCGGCTTTTCGCGTCAACCGCCGGAGCTTAGCTGCGTGTCCATTTCTTGGATGGCGGCGCGAAAATCTTTGTCGTCGACCATTTTTCTGACGCGACCGGTTTGAAACCCCAATTGCCAGGTTACCTTCTTGAGGACTTCGTCGTTCTTTTTGATCGTTGCCATAAGTTCCGACTGAGGGACCGGCAGGCTCTTGAACTTTTGGTTGAGTTCGATAATTCGCCGCATGTGTTCCTTGATTTTGGGAATCGCAGCCTTGCCGGATTGGTTGTCGTGAACGTCGGCCAGCGTCGCGGTGAGTTGCTTCATCGCGTCGATCGATTGTTGCATCACGGCGTCGGGCGATTCAGATGCGTGTTGGCATCCGATGCACAAAACCAAGATCACGCTGAAGAACACGAAAGAAACGATCGCTTTCATTTTGGGGGAAATCAAAAGGTTGGGAGTCTTTGCGCGCCGCCAACGTCGCATTCAGTTTTAGCGACTTTTTCGAGATCCTGGATATTTGGTGCACACCGACTTTTTTCAGATATGCGATAACCGCCGTCGCGCGATCATCGTCGTCGTCAGCGCATCCCGACGGTCCATCCGGGCCGAGTTGCCCATAGATACCATCTTCTACCCAAAACGAGGCGACGCCGCCCTGGGATTCGAGATAGGCGAGCACACGCTCGTGGGTCCAATAGTCGAATTCACGGTGTTGCTCGCTGCTGTCGAAGTAGCTCATATCGGTATTGATAGCGAATTCCGCTGCCGGCACTGGCCAACTGCGCTGGCCAGTGCCACACCCACGGTTCGCTGCGCTCTCCGCACTCGTCACCCAAACAACTCCATCACCGGTTTGCCCACGCCGTCGCGGGTGACGTAGAACGGGCGGCGCTCGACTTCGTAGGCCAGCCTCGGCGAGATGCCCAGCGCGTGGTAGATCGTGGCGTGCAGGTCTTCGATGACGACGTGATTCTCGATCGTCTTGCAGGGGCGCTCGTCGGCGGTTTTGCCGTAGAGAAAGCCCTTCTTCATGCCGCCGCCGAACATCAGCACGCTGCCGGCGTCGGTGAAATGGCGGTGCATGCCGTAGTATTTCAGCTCCTCGATCACTTCCGGCACCTCGACCTGGTCTTGCACCGGCTTGTCGGGCCTGCCTTCGATCATCATGTCGCGGCTGAATTCGCTGGCCAGCACGATCAGCGTGCGATCCAACAGCCCGCGCTCTTCGAGATCGCGCACCAGTTGGGCGATCGGCCGATCGATATGCTTTTTCATGTCGATCATGCCGCGTGTGGCCGTTGTCGTGCGTGTCCCAATTCAAGAACGGAATGTATTCGGTCGTGACTTCGATGAACCGCGCGCCGACTTCGGTCAGCCGCCGGGCCAGCAGGCAGCCAAGCCCGAACCGGCCCGTGTTGTAGCGGTCGTAGCTTTCCTTCGGTTCGAGCGACAGGTCGAACGCTTTCGCGCTCGGCGAACTGAGCAGCCGATGCGCGTTGTCCATCGACCGCAGGAGCGATTGCTGCTGATAGTCGCTGCCGGCTTCGCCGAGCGGGCTGTCTTTCACGAGCCGCTTGTAAAATTTGTCGCGATTCTCGAACCGCGACGGGACTCATCCCTTTCGGCGGGCGGATCGTGCTTGCCGCCTGATCGGGATACGGGAATCAGGAACGGGCCGAATTCGCTGCCGAGAAAACCGGCCGTGTGGAACGCCTTGAGCTCCTCGCCTTCGCCCAGATCGAAACGCTGGCCGATGTCGATGAACGCCGGCACCGCCGGATTCAACGGCCCGAGCGTGCGGGCGATCACGGCGCCGATGTGCGGCGCGGCGACGGTTTGCGGCGGAGCGTAGCCGGTGTGCCATTGATATTGATGCCGCGAATGCAGAATGAAGCCCAGATCGCCGGCTTTGTAGGAGCGGATCAGCGTGCCGCGATCCATCACCGGCGCCATTTGCTCCAGGCCTTCGGCGAAATTTGATCTGGTCGACCGCGGTGTCGATCGACGGAAAGGTGCTGAGAACTTGATTCGGATCGAGTCCCTTTTCGAACGGCGTGTAGCGCTTCGGATCGAACGTCTCGGTGTGGGCCATGCCGCCGGCCATCCACAGCACGATCACGGTGTCGGCGGTGGCGGAGGGTTTCTTCGCCGTGGTGGCCTCGGCCAGAAGCTGGCGTGCGGGACCGGCGGCCATGGCGCGCGAGCGTCGCGGTGCTGGCCGTTCCCAGAAAGCGGCGACGCGAGAGATGTAGTGTGCGGTTCATCGGTTTCCTCCGTTTTCCACGCTGTCTTTCGACGTTTTTTGGAAGTAATGATTTTTCCGGAATACTAGCCCGAAGCGTAACAACATTATGCATTTGCTTGCATGCGTGACGTTCGGACCAGAAGTTAAGTCTGCTAGCTACGCCAAAACGGAGTCGACTTCACGCTTGCTAGTACGCTTAAGTGCTTGTCTGAACATCAAACTGCTTGCACTTGCATAATGTTGGTAAGCGAGGACGCTGCGGGTGGCTTCGTCCTGCGTCCTCACTTACGTTTCGGGCTAGTATATGTTTGCTGGAAATGCCGAAATCATCTGATTTTTCGACGCGGCGGCAAAAAAAGCGCAACTTCAATGAGCGTAAGCGAGGACGCAGCACGAACGTTTCTTATACGCGATCACTCATGGATTCGGCGAAACCTTGTGTGTTGTGCGCTGAGCCGGGCGGCGCCTGGGCGGTGAAAATGTCTTGCGTCCTTGCTTACGCTTCGGGTTGGTGTGTGTTGATCAACATCAGTGAATCAATTGAAATTCCGGCAACATGAACACCGACCAGAGCAAATCTTCGATCGCTTCGGGCTTCATGTCGGGCCCGAGAAATCGCGTCGCCGCGGCAAGCTCGTTCGCCGTCGGCGCGCGGCAGAGCGCGCGCTGGTAGATTTCCGTCGATCATTTCGGCGGGCGATTTCGGCTTCTTGCCGATCCAATTTTTCGCTCCTTGCTTGACCAAATCGTCGAGCGTCGCTGCCGTTGGTCAGTTCGAGCGCTTGCGAGCGTGGTCGCCAGGTTATCGCGGTGCGTGAGCACTTGTTCGCGATCGGTGCGGCCCAAGGCTCGCGATCAGGCGGATCGTCGTTCAGCAGCACGGCCCGGATCGAGGTTTCCTTGTCGCCGGGCTTGCCCTTTGGCGGTTGGAACGCCGCGCCTTGAGCGCAACGCCCGTCACTGCCGAAACCGCGTCGACAAACTGCTCGGCCGTCATCCGCTTGACGATCGGTCCGCGAAACACAAAGCCATTTTCCGCCGGCGACGGAGCGCCGACCGAACGCAATTGATAAGCTCGCGAAGTGCAAATCACTTCCAACGTCTGTTTCAAGATCGAAATTGATGATCCGCCAGATCCGAGGCCAGCCAATCGAGCAAGTCGGCATTCCAGGCGGGCTGGTCCATGTCGTCGACCGGTTCGACCAAGCCCCGGCCGAGCATCTGGGCCCACAGGCGATTGACGATCGTGCCGCGACGAGTCGGCCATCGTCCGGGCTGGTGATCGGCGTTGGCCAATTGCTCGAGCCGCTTTTCGCGCGGCGCTTTCGGGTCGATCGCGCCCAGTTCGGGATAGAGGAATTTCAGCGGGGCGAATTTTCCGGTCGGCTTGTCGCAGCGATGCACTTCCAGCGGCGTGTCGGAAAAGATGCCGGCCAGGCCGTAGGAATCGTTGAGCGTCCAATCGTTGATGAAGCTATCGTGGCAGGAGGCGCACTTCAGGTTGATGCCCATGAACACTTGCGAGACATTTTGAGCCGCCTGCATCGCCGGCATCTGGCTGGCGTTCACCACGCCGCGCCACACGATGCCGCGAATGAATCCCGCCGACTCGGGCTTGGGGTCGATCAATTCGCGCACGAACTCGTCGTACGGCATGTCGTCGTACAGCGACTGATAGAGCCACGCGGAGATTTGCGTTCGGCCGCCGTCGATATAGCCGGTGCCGCGGTAGGCGTTCCGCAGCGCGTCGTTCCAGAAACGTCATCCAATGCTCGGCATAGGCTTGCTTGTCGGCCAGCAGCTTGTCGACGAGTTCGTTCGCTTGTCGGCGGCGTTGTCGGCGACGAATTTGGCGACTTCGTCCGGCTCCGGCAGCAGGCCGAACAAGGTCCAGATAAACGCGGCGGATGAACGTGCGATCGTCGACCAGGAATCGTTGCGCGAGACTCCTGCGGAAATATGATTGGCTGCAAAATAGGACACCAGCAGCAAGTCGATCGGGTTGGTTGCGACCGCTGCCGGCGACCGCGGCCGGCAAGTTCGGATGCCGCAGGTGCAGCGGCGCGGCGGGCGCGTGGTGAAACGTAAATCCCGCTTCCCAGGTCAGCCCCTGGTCGATCCAAGCCCGCAACATGCCGATTTGTTCCGGCCGTGAGCCGCGGCCCTTTGGCCGGCATGATCCGATCGGCCTCCAGGCCGCTCACCAGACGAATCAACAAGCTCTCGGCGCTCTTGCCCGGCACGACGACCGCTCCGGAATCGCTCCCTTTCAGAACCGCCGCGCGATCCTCGACCGAAAAGCCCCCTTCATGCTTCGCGTTGGCGTGGCACTTGATGCAGCTATTCGCCAGAATCGGCCACTTCCTTGTGGAAATCGACTTTGTGATCGGCCGCGGGCGGAATTCCGGGCGGCACGGTCTTAGAAGGAGCCTCCGCGCCCTGCAGGCTGAAGACCGCCATCATGCCCAATGCGGCAGCCAACAATCCATAGCAACAAGTTCGCATGACGGGCCGCTGGGACGGGTGGGAGGTGAAACCAGGCGGGAACATCTATCTTACGCCGTGGTCAATCAGAGGTAAACCAAATGCCGCTTGAGCGTCTGATTTGTGGTGGAGCATCCGTGCCCGCATTCTCCCTCTCCCTTGACGGGAGAGGGTTGGGGTGGGCTGAGCAAATCCGACCTGCGCGCGCCAATGAAGCTTATCCGGTTTTCATTCCCACAATTACGAGAATGAGTTTACGAGTGCGCGATGGGATCCGACACGTTGGCCGGCCAGGAATTTTCGATGCGCGAGTCGTGGGACCGAGCCCGGAGGGGTCGCAGCTAGTAGCCGGGGGTTGAGGTCCGCAGGGCCGATACCCCCGGTCACGATGGAGCGAGAAATGGTTGTCCGACCCCATCGGGGTCGCAGATGCCGGGGCGCTACGACCCCGCTGGGGTCGGACAACGATAAATTGCGCTTTTGCTTCCGGGGGTGTCGGCCGATCGGCCTCGACCCCCGGCTACAAGCTGGCATCCCTGCCGGGATGCGTTCGTCCGTTCCCGCGTGCACTGATTCTGCTGCGGGCCCGTCTGGAAAGAAAGCGCCACCAAATTGGCCAGAGCAATCACCCTGCAAGAAAGATTTTGCGCAGCCCAGGGCCGGGGTGAGGGTGGAAATCAAGTTCGATCTTCCACTTGCTGCTGGATTTCGACATGAGAGCCTTGCCCACCCCTCACCCCGGTTCGACTGAGCTCACCGAAGTCCGACCCCTCTCCCGCAAGGGGGCGAGGGGAGACATGCTTGTCCGCGACCGGCTGTTCCACCGTCTTTCGAGACGCCCACAGACCAGATGCCGCCTGGCAGAGAACCATTTAGGATAAGGCCGACGAAGCTGGTATGATCCATTCTGGCAAACGGTTCTTCACCAACCGTCGCGTTATCCTCAGCGAGAGGACCAGCATGCGCAATCGCTTTCGTCCGTCGTTCGGGCCCGCTTTGCCGAGCGCGTCTGCAATCACCTGCCGGCGCAGCTTTCACTTTAGTCGAGTTGCTGGTCGTCATCACGATCATCGGGATTCTGATCTCGTTGCTCATGCCGGCGGTTCAATCGGCGCGAGAAGCCGCCCGGAAGACGCAGTGCTTGAACAACGTGAAGCAATTGGCGCTGGGTTGTTTGAGCCACGAGCATAATTTCACGTTTTTGCCCAGTTGCGGCTGGGTCTGGTATTGGGCCGGCGATCCCGACCGGGGCGCGGCCATGAAGCAACCCGGCGGCTGGATCTACAACATCCTCCCCTTTATCGAGCAGCGCGGACTGCACGACATGGGCGCTGGCCTGCCAATGTCGCAAAAGTCGGCGCAGTTGTCGGCGGCGGCCCAAATACCGCTCGCCCTGTTGATGTGCCCCACGCGGCGTCCCGTGATGGTCTTTCCCAACAGCTACAGCCAATGCAACATGAACCCGGTGCCCACGGCGGCCCATTCCGACTACGCCGCCTGCTCGGGCACCTTGGGCCCGACGTTTTGGGCTCCGCCGCAGACGGGCGATCCATCGTTTGCCGACGCGCCGGGTTTTGTCTATCCCACGTATGCCTTCGACGGCGCCATGAGTTGCCTGACTCTGATGAAAATGGCCAGCATCACCGACGGCGCGAGCAACACCTATTTGTTGGGCGAAAAGTATCTGATCCCGGACAATTATTTCAATGGCGAAGAGGCGACGGACAACAACCCGGTCTATGCCGGCTACGATTGGGATTATCAACGCTGGAGCACGACGAATCCGAAGCAAGACACGCCGGGGCTGTCCGACTACTATTGCTTCGGCAGCGCGCACCCGAGCGGGTTCAACATGGCGTTTTGCGACGGCTCGGTGCATTCGATTTCGTTTGCCATCGATCCCCTGACGCACGAGCATTTATGCTGTCGCAACGACGGGCAACTGTTGGATCAGAGCAAATATTGATCGGCATGCTTGTGAGCAAGCGTTCGTGTGATGTCGAACGATGATTGGCGGTTCAAGGGGGTCAGGCACATTTTTCGGTGTCACACTTAGCGCATAACCTGCCGCAGCGGGCCGAAAAATGAGCCAGACCCCGCCCGTGCGCGGCACGCCTGCGCGAGTGCGGCAGTTGGTTTCGCGAGTTCCTTATTCGGAGAAGTGATTCATGGTGCGCGTCTCTCTGTTGCTGAAATTCAACGCACTTGCGGTTGCCGCCGTGGTGCTGGCGACTTTCTTGGCCGTCGCTCCGCTGCGGGCCGCGATCATCTGGACCGAAGGCGAAGCCGCGGTGAAGTCTGACGTCAAGCGGCATCCGTGGTGGTACGACAAGGTCGACAAGAGCCAGCTTTCCGGCGGCGACATCATCTCCAACTGGAGCGACAAGCCGGGCAAGATCGAATATTCGGTCACTCGCGCCGAAGGCCGGCGAATATGAATTCTGGGTCCGGGCGAATCCGATCGGCACGAAGCTCTCCTACCAGATCAACGGCGCCGCGGCGACCGAAATCGATCTGAACAAAGATCAGCGCGAGAATGTGAACATCGCCGAGGACGGCAAGCCCGACTTGCGGTTCCTGGCCTGGGTCCATGTGGGAAAGGTGACGCTCAAGCACGGCGCGAATTCCGTCTCCTTCCGGATGCACAGCGACAACAACAATCACGGCATGCTGGATTGCTTCGTGCTGGCCAACGAGCCGTTTGAGCCGCATGGCATCGCACAAGCCGGGCGAAGTGGCCCGGCCCGCCGAATCGGACCGCGGCTGGTTCGCCTTCGAGCCGAAGGACGACACGTATTTGGCGTCGGCCGGGTTCGATCTTCGCTCGCTGAATGAAAACGAAGCCGGCGATGAAGGATTCATCGCAGTCAAGAACGGCGAGTTTGTGCATTGCAAGACCGGCAAGGCCGTGCGGTTCTGGGGCGTGAACGGTCCGCCCGACATCAAGGATCCGGCCCAACTGCGGCGTTGCGCCCGGCTGCTGGCCAAGCATGGCGTGAATTTGGTCCGCATTCTTTGGCCAGGACTTCAACGCCGACGGCGAAATCGACCCGGCCAAGGTCGAACGCGCGATCGACATCGTCGAGGCGATGAAGTCCGCGGGCATCTACACCGATATTTCGCTCTACTGGTTTCCGATGATCTCGCCGAAGCCGAACACTCCGTGGCTCGAAGGCTATGACGGCAAGACCGGCCCGGTGGCGGCTCTGATTTTCAATCCGGATTTTCAGAAGAAATATCAATCCTGGTGGACGGCGCTGCTCACCACGCCGTCGAAGCGCACCGGCAAGCGGCTCATTGATGAGCCGGCGCTGGCCGCGGTCGAAATTCAGAACGAGGATTCGCTCTTCTTCTGGACTTTCGACGACAAGAACATTCCCGATGCCGCAAATGCGGATCGTCGAAAAACTGTTCGGCGATTGGCTGATCAAGAAATATGGCTCGCTCGATGCCGCGCTCGAAGCAGTGGCACGGCGTCGGCGCCGCCCGCGACGACGTGGCCGAAGGCCGGATGGGCTTCCGGCCGCTGTGGAACGTGTTCAACGAGCGGACGCCGCGCGATCAGCGACGCGATGGCCTTCCTGACCGAGTTGCAGCGCGAGTTTTACCAGAACACCTATGCATTTCTCCGCGGCGTCGGCTTCAAAGGCGTCATCGCCACCAGCGGCTGGACCACCGCCAGCCCCGAATATCTCGGCCCGCTGGACAAATACACCAACACCGTGGGCGACTATCGTCGACCGCCACGGCTATTTCGGCGGCAGCCGCCAGGGGCCGAACGACGGCTGGGCCGTGATGAACACGCAGGTCTACGCCGATCGCAGCGCGCTGCGGTTCGACCCCGAAACGCCTGGCAAGCCGAAGCTGTTCGTCAATCCGGTGATGGATCCGCATTACGACGGCAAGCCCTCGATGATTTCGGAAACATCGTTCGATCGTCCCAATCGATATCGCTCCGAGGGGCCGCTGTACTATGCCTGCTACGGCGCGTTGCAGGACAGCAATGGCTTCATGTTCTTCGCGCTCGACTACCGATCATTGGTCGGTGAAGCCCGGCTATTTCATGCAGCCCTGGACGCTGATGTCGCCGGGGACGATGGGCCAATATCCCGCCGCCGCGATGATCTATCGCGAAGGTCTGGTTTCGCCCGGCGACGTGCTGGTGGATCTGAATCTGAAGATCGCCGACCTGGAGAACTTGCAGGGCACGCCGATGCCGCAGGATGCGTCGTTCGATGAACTGCGATTGAAGGACGTGCCGAAGGGAACCACGCTCAAGGCCGACAGCGTGATCGATCCGCTGGTGCATTATGCCGGCCGCACGAACGTCGCATTCAGCGAAGACGGCGCTCCGCCGAAACTGGTCGATCTGGCCCCGTACATCGATCGTGCCGCGCAGACCGTCACGAGCACGAACAGGCAGCTCAAGCTCGACTACGGCAAAGGCGTGCTGACGATCAACGCTCCCCGCGCCCAGGGCGTGAGCGGCAATCTTAAAGGCCGCCGGCACCGTGCGAGACCGACGATCTGTCGATTGCCTCCGATTTGGAACTGGGCCACATCATCGCCGTCGCGCTCGACGGCAAGCCGCTGGCCACTTCGGAAAGATCCTGCTGCAAGTGATGAGCGAAGAGCGGCCCACCGGTTTCCGCACCCAACCCACGGGCAACGGCCTGCATCGCATTACCGACATCGGCCGCGATCCCTGGCTGGTGAAAGAGCTAACGGGCACCGTCAAGTTCCATCGCGCCGACGCCGGTAGCCTGGCGGTGGACGCGCTCGATTTCAATGGCTACCCTGTGCGGCAAGTTGGCCTGGCAACCGGATTCAAGCTGGACGGCGAAACAATGTATTATCTCATCGCGCGCCGCTCGATTGACGCCGGGTGAACGTCGATGAAGCGCCGACCCGGTAAGCCGTGATTGCCGGGGCTAGGATTTTTGGCATGGGCGTCGAGCCGAATGAATTCGAGACGAATCCGGACGCGCAAGAGCCGCGCGTGGTGCGATTTCCGTCGCCTCCGTTCAAGTTGTCGTCCAACCCACCGCCGCTCAAGTCGCTGCCGCCGCTGCGGACGCTCCCCCAGTTCCAACATCAGCGACCGCGGGGCAATTCGATCTTTTTGCCCGACGGAGCGGCGGCGAATGTGGAAGCGCTGCGACCTTGGCGAGAAGATCATCCTGATCGCCGCTTGTACGGCGGCGTTTTCGATGTGTCTGCCGTGGACCGATTTTTCGCTCGTCGCGCTCAACGGCATCCAGCAAGACAAGTATTTCTACCTGGCGATCTTCATTTATCCCGTCGTCGCGCTGCTGCGGCAAAGCCGAGCGAACCGCTGGCCGTCGTCGTCTTGGGTTCCGGTGGCATCTATCTGGCCGTCTCGCACATTGCCTCGACAACCGTCGATTATGGCGACACGCAACGACGTTTTGCCGGCGACGGCCCGTATCTGTTTGCCCTGTCGTCGGCCGCCCTGATCTTCGGCGCGCTAGTCTCACGCCGCCGGGCGCACGATTAAGAGCCTATCCGAGAACCGGCCGAGGAGAGGGGGACAGGCACATTTTGCTCCCAGGGCATCGCAAAATGAGCCAGTCCCCGCCGGTTCTCGGATAGGCAGTAAGTCGCAAGTGCTTCGACGCGACGAGTCTCAGGGTTCGTAAATGATGCCGCGCACGTCCAGGATCAACCATTGCAGTAGCACGTAGACTAGAACAGGGCCAAGAAGTGCAGCCACCGCACGGCAGGCGATTCGCTTGTTTGGCCAGGTTTCCACAACTTGTATGACAACGCGCAGCAGCAAGATGGGCATCGCGAACAACACGAGCAGACCCGTGATCAAGGCTTGGCCCATCGGGCGGCACGCTGTTCCGGCAAGAAATATGACGGGCGCCCACATGAGTATGAGGAACAGCGCGACGACGCCGGAAAGGCGATAGATCGACGATTGCCTTCTGTCGATCTTCTCGGTCGGACTTTCAATTCCCTCTGACATGGCGATGTCCGCCTGCTCGCAATCATTAAGGGCGAGGGCTCGATAGGCTCGATTCTTCGCACGTCTTCAGCTTATGATGCACAGCGGAGCGAGGCAAGAAATTGTTTCCGCCCACCCGCCAATTCGGCGGGCACTCGTCTTGTCACGCTCGTGCAAGTCTTCGGCTTTCTGCCTTTTTCGTTCGATGGACTCCCGCGCCGCGGAAAATTTGCCGCGCGACAAGATTTCTTGCAACAAAACCGCGCTGCGCACAAATAGTTGGGTGGAAGCCGCGAGAGGGCCGAACATGAGCTACGACCGCGCTGGGGACGAGGAGTTGATGGCCCAGGTTGCTCGGGGCAACCGCGAGGCGATGAATCCGCTCGTGCGCCGGCACGCCAGTTCGTTGCTCACCTTCATTCGCCGAATGATCGGCGATTGGCACCGGGCCGAAGAATTGTTTCAGGAAGCCTTTCTTGCGGTCTGGCAGCAGCGGGGCCGATACGAATATCCGCGGCCGTTTCGGTCCTGGTTGTTCGGCATCGCGATGAACAAATGCCGGGCCGACTTTCGCAAGTGCCTCCCGATGCCGGCGGCGCTGGTCGAGGGGGCTGACCACGTGGCGATCGCCGCCGGCTCGTCGCCGGTCGAAGCCGCGATCGCCTCCGAAACCGCCACGCTCGTCGCCGCCGCCGTGGCGACGCTGCCGCCAATGCAACGCGCCGTGCTGGTGCTTCGAGTTTGGAATCACCAGGAATACTACGAAATCGCCACGGCCTGCGACATCACCGAGGGAACCGCGCGATCGCAAATGTGTCACGCCTTGGCTGCGATGCGCCGCCACCTGGAACCGCGCCTGCGATAGACGAACGAAGACTAACGACACCACTTTTTCCAACGGAAAACAAGCGCTCGGGAGTGCTAGGCTCGATCGGAAGGGTGAGGCCTAATCGGGAGGGCGAGGCTCCTGCCGAGCCGACGAGCGCCGTTCCACGCCATGCCGCGGCTCGGCCGGAGCCTCGCCCTCCCAATTCCGGATCGGCAAACACCTATCGCGCGTTTTTCAAGGATCGTGCCATGCTGCAACCCAACGACCATGTGCTGGATTACGTCGACGCTTATTTGCACAACGCGCTCGTTCCGCAACAAAAACTACTTGTCGCCCGGCACTGCGAGGTCTGCCCGATTTGCCGCGTGGCGTTGGACGAAGCGCAAAAGCGGCTCGATGCGCTGCATGCCCTCCCAGCGATCGAAGCCTCCGAGAAGCTAATTCAAGCGACGCAACAGCGAATCCAGCGGCAGCCCAAGCCGCGGATCACGCCGCTGCGCATGGCGCTGGTCGCGGCGGCGGCCGCGCTGCTGCTGGGCATCGTGAATTGGTTTTACGTGAACATCGCCCCGGCGCCCTTCGATCTGCGCGTGCTTGGCCAATCCGATCTGCTGGCCGGCTCGGAGGCTTCGCTCCGCGTGTTGTTCCTTGATCCTCGCTCCGGGGCGCCGCGCACCGGGGTGCCGATCGCGATCGATCTGCTCGGTCCGGCCGCCGCCGACGCGGCCAACTCGCCCACGAATGCGATCGCCCACTTGGCGAGCTTTACCACCGACCGCTTCGGCAGCGGCACGGTGCGGATGCAATTGCCCGACTGGTCGCCGGGCAAGTACCAGCTTCGCGTTTCCGCCCAGGCCGGCGGCGGGGAAGATTCGATCACCGAGGCGGTCACGCTCCGCCGCTCGTGGCAACTGATGCTCACCAGCGACAAGCCGGTTTACCAGCCGGGCCAGGTGATCCACCTCCGCAGCCTGGGGCTGGCCGAGCCGCAAAGAAAACCGGTCGCGGGGCGCGAGGCGATTTTTTCGCTGACCGATCCCAAGGGGAATGTCGTCTTCCGGCGGCACGATGTCACTAGCCGGTTCGGCATCGCCTGGGCCGATTGCCCGCTGGCGGACGAGATTTTGGAAGGCCCGTACCAGGCCGAATGCGCGCTGGGCGACACGAAAAGCGCCGTAACGCTGCAAGTGAAAAAATACGTGCTGCCGAAGCTGAAAGTCGCCGTCGAGTTGGATCGGCTCTACTATCAGCCCGGGCCAGAAAGTTCGCGGCACGGTCTCGGCCCGCTACTTCTTCGGCAAGCCGATCGAGAGCGGCGACGTGGAGATCACCGCGACTGGGCCAGTGCTTGGCGGAGCCGTGCCGGTCGTCGCCGGCGCAAATCCGTTCGCCAAAACCACGGCCCAGACGGATTCCTCCGGTAACGCCAAGTTCGAATTCGTTCTTCCGGAGTCGTGGCCCAGCCGGGCGCAGGGAGCCGACGAAACCCGGTTCGTGCTGTCCGTCACCGTCCACGATACCGCGGGCCAAAAGGAATCGGCCTCGCTCTCGCGCATTGTCACCGACGAGCCGATCCACATCGAAGTGATTTCCGAAGGGGGCACGTTGATCCAGGACACGCCGAACCGGGTCTATTTCCTCACCACCTATGCCGATGGCCGCCCCGCGGCGACGCGGATCAATGTGAGCGGCTTTCACGAAGAGCTCAAGACCAACGAACTGGCGCCGCGTCGCTGGAATTCGCGCCCACGGCGAAATCCGTCGAGTGGCTCGTCCGGGCCGATGATGCCGAGGGTCAAACCGGCCGCCGCGATGTCAAGTTCGAATGTCGGCGCGGCGGAAGACAGCTTTCTCGTGCGCACCGATCGCGCGGTTTACGACGGCGGCCAGACGGTGCATGTCACGGCGATTGCGGGCCGCGATGGGCCGGTGTTCATCGACTTGATCCGCGACGGGCAAACGATGCTCACCGCCTCGGTTCCGGTGATCCGCGGCCGGGGGGAATACGCCCTCGACCTGCCGCCGGAGCTGTTCGGCACGATCGAATTGTCGGCCTATCGATATAGCCAACTCCGTTTGTCGCAGATTCAGAATCGCGTGATCTATGTCCGCCCGGCGGGAAGTTTGAAGATCGAAACCAAGCTCGACAAGCCGGAATATCGGCCGGGAACCCGCGCGAAGCTGAGCATCGCCGTCACCGACGAATCGGGCCAGCCTGTTCCGGGGGCCGTCAGCCTGAGCGCCGTCGATGAAGCCGTCTTTTCCGTGCTGGCGCAAACCGCTGGCGTCGCGCCGCTCTTATCGTCGGCCGAGCAAAAACTTCTCAAGCCGGTGTATGCGATCTATCCTTGGTCGCCCACTGCGAAATCGAGTCTGCCGGCCGACGAACAGAACCGGTTCGAACAGGCCTTGTTTGCCAAAGCCGGGCAACAGCAAATCCCAGCGCGACGCGATCTTGCAGCAAGCGATCCGACAATTCGCCGAGAACGATCAACAGTTGCTCGACGTGCTTCAGCGGCCTGATTGGGAGCGCATCGCAGAATCGATTCCGGACCTGCAGAAGTTCATGCCGCTGCTTCGTGGAAACGGAACGGATTACACGCTTCAGGATTCGTCCTATCGCGAGAGCTCCCGTAAAGCGAATCTGATTCACGACAGACGGTCGGAACAAATGGCAACTATTTGGGTGATTGTCGGTGTCGTTGTTGGGCTGGCGGCATTTATCTGGTTCCTTAGCCTCTTGGCAAATGGCGTTGTGCAATTCCTGGTAATCCTTCTGCTGCTGGGGTTTCTCTGCTGGCTGCTGACGCCCGCGGTGCAATCGGCCAGAGAGGCGGCATACCGTCTCTTCCGCCGCGAACGATCTCAAACAAATTGGATTCGCGCTTGAAAACTGACGACCACTAATGCCGGCAGGCATGATACTGTTGCCGCTGCGCCGCCGGTTCGCGTTCGCCAGTGGTTTCCGGAAACGCTGCTGTGGCGGCCCGAGGTTGTGACGGATGACAACGGCCGGGCGACAGTGGATATCGACCTGGCCGATTCGATCACCGACTGGCGGCTCTCGGCCAGTGCTGTTTCGGCGGAAGGGAAGCTGGGCGGCGCGCAATCGTCGATCCGCGTGTTCCAACCCTTCTTCGTCGACGTGAACTTGCCGGTGGCGCTGGTGCGCGGCGACGAGGTGGCCATGCCGGTCGTCGTTTACAACTATCTCGACAAGCCGCAGTCGGTCGAATTGCAACTCGCCGATGCCCCGTGGTTCGAACGGCTTAGACGCTCCCGCTCAGAAATTGGAGCTCGCCCCGAACGAAGTCCGTTCGCTCAGCTACCGTCTGCGGGCCACAGCAAATCGGCCGGCACGAGCTAACCGTCCATGCCAACGGCGGCGGCGTGGCCGACGCGATCAAGCGTTCGATCGAAGTCGTATCCGACGGCCGCCGCGTGGAGCGCACCGCCAGCGGCATATTGCAGAAGCCGGCCGAAATCAACTGGCCCGTGCCTGGCGACGCCATCGAAGGCAGTGTGCGGGCTAATCTCCGGTTCTATCCCTCCACGTTCAGCCAGGTCGTCGACGGGATGGAAGGCATTTTTCAAGCCCCCTATGGCTGCTTCGAGCAAACCTCTTCGACCACCTATCCCAATGTGCTGGCGCTCGAATATCTCCGCCGCACGAACAAGAGGCGCGGCAAGTGGAAGAAACCGCGAATCGCTACATCCATCTCGGCTATCAGCGGCTGTTGAGTTTCGAAATCGCTGGCGGCGGATTCGATTGGTTCGGCCATCCACCGGCCAACCGCACGCTCACCGCCTACGGGCTGATGGAATTCAAGGACATGGCCCAGGTGCATGATATAGACCCAAAGCTGATCGAGCGCACGCGCGACTGGCTACTGGCCCAGCAGCAGGCCGACGGTTCATGGCTGCCCGAAAATCGCGCAATGCACGAAGACCCGACGGGGCGGCAGCAAGACGATCTAGCAAAGTTGAGCACCACGGCGTATATCGCCTGGGCCGTGTTTCGCGACGATTCGGCCGGAGTCTCGCAAGCCATTGCGACCCGCCAGTTTCTTCTCCAGCACGAGCCGGCCGCGATCGACGATCCTTACGTGGTGGCGCTCGTCGCCAATGCACTGCTGGCGATGAATCCTGACGACCATGCCGCAACGCCTTATTTCGCCCGGCTGGAAGAACTGTGCCATCACTCGGCCGACGGCAAACGAAGCTGGTGGCAGCAAGGCGCCGGCGAGCGGACGATGTTTTACGGGGCAGGGCGCGGCGGCAGCGTCGAGACCACGGCCCTGGCCGCGCTGGCGATGATCCGCGGCCATGCGAATCCCGGCACGGTGCGCGGGGCGTTGGCCTGGCTGATCGAGCAGAAAGACCCGCGCGGGACGTGGTATTCGACGCAGGCTACGGTTCTAGCGTTGCAAGCGATTTTGGCCGGGTCCGAGCAACCGCTGGGCGAAGCGCGCGAGCGGCGGTTCGAGATTTCGCTCGATGGCAAGCCAATCAAAACGCTCACGATCCCGGCCGACGAAGGCGAGGTGACGAAACAGATCGACTTGTCGGCCGAAGTCGCTGGCGGCGGCAAGCTCGCCAGTCATAACTTGGTCGTCACCGAGCGCAGCGAGACGGGGGCCGGATATCAGGCCACGCTAATCTACAATGTGCCTGGCGCTGCCAAAGCGAATTCCGCCGAGCCGTTGGCGATTCGGCTCGACTACGACAAAACCTCGCTCAAGGTGCATGAGCAGTTGCAAGCGACGGCCCGAGTGACCAACCGCACAAGCGGCTCAGCGCCGATGGTCATGCTCGATTTGCCGATCCCAGCCGGATTCGAGTTGGAAACCGACGATCTTGCGGCGCTGCAAAAGCAAGACAAAATCGCCAAGTACCAGATCACGCCGCGCTCGGCGGTCGTCTATCTCCGCGCCCTGCCGCCTGCCGAGCCGCTTGAATTGACGTATCATCTTCGCGCAACAATGCCGGTCAAGCTCACCGTCCCGCCGGCCCGCGTGTACGAATACTACAACCCCGACCAGCAGGCGTTCGCGTCGGCCACGCCGCTGACGGTCACTGCGGGTCGCTAGCCCGAAGCGTTAACGAGAATGCCTTGCAAGAACATGCACCGTGTCCTCGCTAACGCGTCGGGCGTGTGTAGATTGCAGCGGTATGGTGGCGGTCGACCGGTTCGTGGAAATTGTCCCGCGCGAAGTAAGCGGTTCAAACTGGCGCTCACTTCGTGCGCGGCTCTACGGCCTCGGCACGAATCGGACTCACGATGGACGCGGGAGCGGGCGCTCGCGTCAGAGAATCTTGAGCCAGGCGCTGCGGCGGTCCCAGGTTTCGAATCCGGCGGCGGCATACATCGCGATCGCCGGCGCGTTCTTGGCGTCGACGGCCAGGACCATGCGTTGAGCAGCGCCGCCGCGCGCGAGCCATTGGGCGTGGCGCACCACGTCCAGCCCCCAACCGTGGCCGCGCACACCGGAGATCAGCCCCATGTAAACCAGTTCCCAAGTTCCCTGAGCGTGTTCCGCCAGCAGCAGGCAACCGACGTCGCGGCCATCGCGGCGGACGAGTAGCCAATGCGCGGAGTTGAACTGGCCCACCGCCCTATAGCCTTCGAGGATTTCGTCAATCGGCCGAACGCCGTCGAGTTGTGGGCAATCGAGCGTGCCGACATAGGTTCGCTGGACGATCTCCGCCAGGCGGTTGAAACTGTGCCGATCGAAAAGCTGCACTGGCGAATTTTCGGCGCACGGACGTGTGTCGGGCCCGAGCGGTTCGAATTCGAGTGACTCGGCGGGCGCGGATTCCGGAAATGCGCGACAATCACTCACCAGGTACAGCAATTCCGCCGCATGTTGAAATCCCGCCTCCTGCAAGCGACGGGCGTCGGTGCCAACGTCGGTTTCCAACAGCGTTTGAAACATCCGGGCTCCGCCTTCGATGGCGAAAGTGATCGCCTGCTGCATCAGTGCCTGGACAACCTGCTCCGCGACGACGGGAGTTTCGACCGCTTTCTCGATGACGCGGGCCGGTTCGAAGCTGGCGGTCCGACCCGGCTGCCGCTGAACCCAGATAGCGCCGAGCAACTGTTCGCCGCGACAGGCCTCAAAAACCACGCTCCGGGGAAGCTGATGGCTTTCCTCGCGGGGCGAGGGAGAGTAAGAAGAAACTCCCCTCGCCCCTTGCGGGAGAGGGGTCGGGGGTGAGGGGTGGATGCCCGAATGCGCCGCGTCACCCTCACCCCGGCCCTCTCCCGTCGAGGGAGAGGGAGAAGGATCGCCGCCAGCGCCATGTGGGTTCTCCGCGGCGCCCGACACAGCCAGCGCCTGATTTACTTGCCGCTTAGCCGTATCCGCCTTTGAACGGCGAAATACTAATTCAAGCGCAGCGGGCCAGCGCTTCGGCGGCGCCCGAGTGATTTGGATTTCGGCGATGTCTTCGGATCGGTCGGAATTCATAGCCGCAAGATACGATGCGGCGGAAAAAGTGTCACTGCCAGTCGGAAATGGGTATAACTATCTGCCAGAGTGACGGCAGTTGCACGTCTATCAATCCGCGGAGGAATTCGCTATGTCAACGCACGCTCACTGGACGCTTCGCCTTTGGACCGCGGCGGTTGTCGCGATGGGTTTGTGTGCCGGTGCTTGGGCGATTCCTGCCGCAGCGCAACCGCAGCCGGGTAATGTTCCGCCCGCCAGACCGACGCCTGACAACGCTGCCGATTCGCGCCGGCAGCACCGCTTGCCGTTGAATCGCCCGCGGCTGCTGCAAGAGCGGACGCGGGCTATCTCGGCATCGTCGGCAACGACCAGCAAGAGAACGGGACCGGGGTGCGAATCGTTGAAATCGAAACGGCCGGGCCGGCGGAGAACGGCGGCCTGAAAGAAGACGATCTGATCACGAAGATCAACGACACGCCGATCCACTCGACCGCCGACATGGGCAAGGTCGTCGAGCCGTTGCCGGTCGGCAGCCGCGTGACATTCGAAGTCGATCGCGCCGGCAAGAAGCAAACATTCCAAATCACGCTCGGCAAGCGGCCGCCGCCGGACCAACGGCGATTTCCGCAGTTCGGCCAGGTCAAGGAGCAACCCCCCGAAGGCCAGCCGGGCGAACCGCCGGCGACAAATCCCGGCGACCCAAATTTGGCTGGCCCTCGCAACCCCCTGGCGGGCCCAGACGGGCCGGCGGACAAGGGGCCCGCGCCGGGGCTTTTCAATCAACCGTTGCCCGGCGCGGGCCAACCGCGGCGGCAATTGCTCGGCGTCCGCACGCAACCGGTGACTGAAGAAATTCGCCGCCGCTTAGCGCTGCCCGTGGCCAATGGCGCCTGGGTCGTGTCGCGCACGTTGGGCTCCGCGGCCGAGAAGGCCGGCATTCCGCTGGATGCGGTGATCACGTCGGTCGACAAAGTGCCGATCACATCGCCGCAGGATCTATCGCGCCAGGTATCGCAGGCCGGCGCCGGACACGCGATCGAGCTGACCTATTTCAGCCGCGGCCAGTTCCACCATGCGAGCGTGACGCTGGCCGACATCGCCGGCCAGGCTCCCATAGCAGCGCTGGCCCCGCGCCTGGCGCCGGCCGAAGCACCTCCGGAGTTGCCTCTTCCGCCGCCATTGACCCCGCCCGGAAATGTGCCGCCCGCGGCCCCAGCGGCCAATCCCGGTTTGCAACCATTTCCGCCGAGAAGCACGCAGGCTCAGATCCAAGAGTTGCACCGTCAAATCGACGACTTGAACGAGCGTGTCCGGCAATTGGAGCAAGCCCAACGGAAATAGCAAAAGAGCCGCGCACGGAGTAAGCGGGACGCGTCCTGGAGGCTTGCGAACAACAACGCTTACTTCGTGCGCGGCTCATTACGCGCGTCGGCTCTTCGCCTCAGCCCGCGTCCGGGTCGTTGAGCGCCAGCAGCACTTCGAACCGCGATTGCGGATCGCTGGAACGCACGACCGCGCTGGGCGGATGTGCACCTCGCTGATCGCCCGGCCGTTCCAGCGGCTTTGATACACGAGCAGGCTCGGATCGTCGGTGGTGTGTTGCACGAATCCGAATCGCTTTGTCACGAGTGCGATCAACCGCCGGGCATCGCCGGTCGTGCCTTGGAACGTGATCCGGCGGCAGCGTTGCTGCTTGTTGAAATAATAAGTGAGCGAGCCGGCCAGATCGTCGTCGCGCGTGCCGGTGACCAGGGGTACTCGATAACCCTGTTGATCGGCGTCGGGCAAGCCGGCCGTCACCCGCGGCCAGCGGCCGAGAATCCAAGCCGCGGTCACGTCGAACCGGATCGCCTCGGCCATATCGACCACCGGCGTCAGATTCGTGGCCACGGGCGCCGGGCTCACTGCGCCAAACGTGCTGGCCGGCGGCGGCATACCATGGGCAGTTTCGCCCGCAGGACTGCCGCCGACCGAGGCGGTCGGAGCACCTCCGCCACCAAACATTTGGCCTACATTCGACCACTGGCTGGTGAGATACGGCAGTCCAAGGGCCGCGCACAGAACCAGAAAGAAAAACATGCTATGGCGAAACAAGGCGATGCGCTCCCGAGAATGATTCCCATCTGCCCAATTCGGCAAACCGAACTCCGATTCTTGCCCGAACCTCGCCACGCCTAATCGGAAGTATTCAAGTTGGATCGCACCCTAACGGTTGGGGGCAATGGGTAGGCCATACATCGTCGCTCGCGATATCGGCAGGCCAGGAGCCTGGATGGAAAACCATGCCTGAGCGTCATCTCGCCAGGATTTGACAAGTACAATCTCGGCGGTGAAACTAGCGGGCGTTCCGCCGCGGTTTCTTCCTGGCTGATCGCTCCTCTGCCGAATTCGAACCGGCGTCCTCGATCGCTGTGAAAGGGTGACGAGTATGGCACGCATTGCTCCCTACCTGGCCCGTTCGTCTCTTTGGTCCTATTCGAATTGGCGTTGGCGCAGGTCCAACCTCGCCAACAGCCAGACGCGGATAGCCCCCGGCAGCCAACGCTCAAAGCCGGGGGTTCGGGCGCCAATCCGGCGGACGTCCCCGCATCGAAGAATTCGGATGCCGTGGCGAACAATGCCGGTGAACAACCGACAATTCCTGAAGATGTGCTTGCCCTGTTCAAGCGATTGGACAAATTGGGAAGAGACAAAGTCAAAGACGCGAAGTTCGTCGAACTGTCGCTTACCTCGGAGGAGGGCGATCGAAAGATTTCCCAAAAGGCCTGGCTGGTGTCCGACGACAAGGATTCCGTAACGGTTTTGCAAGATGATCTGCTGCCCTGGAAGTATGTAGAAGCACGGCGCGACCGAGATTCCGCGAAGCTGGGAGCCGGCTTCAGTCAAGTTCAACTCGATGCGCGATGCGGATTTCGAAGCGTTCAGCAAAGAATTGGCCCGGCCGCTTCCTGCCAGCGGCGACGGCGAGTTCAGCCGCGAGAGCGCGGCGCGGCATCTCTACGGCCCCGGCCCGTCCTATCGGTTCCTAGTGGCCCAAGCAGCTTGGAGCAGGGGCCTGCTGCGACGAAGTCTCGACATCTTAGAGGCCGAGCCTGCGTACAAGCAGGGATTTCAGAAATACCGGGATTCCGTGCTCGAAGATCTTGCCTGGCTGCATTTTTTGCGGGGCGTGAACTTGCTGATGTACGCCGATCGCAAGGAGGTTCTGACGCAGTTGAGGTTATCGCTCGAACTTGCGCCGGCCAGCGAGCGGCGACTGCGCAAACGAAAGATCTGATCGCGCGTTTGGAAAAGCTGGTCGCCGACGCCGCCAAGCAAAAGCCGGAGCCGAAGCCCGTCGAGGCCAAACTTACGGACCCGCAGCGAGCCGCATTCTACATCTCGCAGGCTCAAGGAACTCTGGTGTCCGCGAGCTGTCGCAACCGGGCAGCATCGAGTATCACCTGGCCATCATCGACGGTAAGCCGGATCAAAATCCGCCGACCGCCAAGCTCCAAAAATGGGCATGGCGGCCGTTCCGGCGTTAATCGGCGTCTTGGATGACGACACGCCGACTCGCACGGTTTACCATTGGCGCAACTTCGCGCATAGCCGGTTGGTGTGGCAGCGTCTCCGACTTCGCATGGAACTTGCTTCGGGACATCACGAAGAAGGACTTCGGCTACCGGCCGATCGTCGGATTCACGTTCGGCGAAATGGCTGCATGACGAAAAGCGACGGGCCATCGCGGACATCCGAAAATGGTACGACGCGAACAAAGATCTTTCGGCGGACGACCAGATGTTTGGCTTTTTCGCCAGCAACAAATCGGCCGACTGGTTGACCGCTGGGCAATACTTCCTCGCGAAGCACGATAAGCGTGCCGTGGCAGCCTGCTGAAAAAGATCCCCGACGCGCGACCCTTCGACCAGGGCAAACTGTGCGAATTGGTCGGCGCTTTCCGCGATCCCAGTGCAACGCCGGTGCTCCAGCAGGTCTTAAAGTCGGCGCCCGAGGCGGCGGATCGGTTGGATTCGGCAATCGGCCTGTGGCTGTTGGGGGATGAAACAGGGATTCCGGTCGTGGTCAAATACGTGAAGGCCGAGGAACAACCCTATGGGAGTTGGGACACGCCGATTTGGTTTTTAATGAAGAGCCACACGAAAGCTGGGCTCGATGCGCTGCACGCGATCGTCATCGACGGTCCCGCGCCGCGGGCCGGCGAGGTGATGAACTACATCGCGACGTCGATCACTGGCGACCTTTGGGGGTCGCAACGCGAGCCTGCCGGAAGCCTCGAAATTTGTCCACTGCTGGTGGCCGCGATGGGACGGGCAGACGAGGCGGGCGGCACCATCAATGGCATAAAAATTCGCGTCAAGGACACTGCGGCAAAGGCGTTCATTGTACTGCGAGACGGCACCAAGGATCGCTTCGGGGGCAGATTCTTTCAAGTTGATCCAAAAGTTTTCAATGAACTGGATCCGGACGCGGCAGAACGAGACAAGCAGATCGAAGCACTTCGGCAATGGTATGAAAAGAATAAGGATCACCTTGCCTGGAACAGTCAGGCGAACAAGTTGGACCTAAAAAAGCAATGACTTGTAACGCGGTTGCGTGAATTCACTACGCCGCGAGTCTCGACTCAGAGTGTCGATCGTAGCCGCGAAGCACACTGCCGATGATCATGCAACCAGCGATCGAGGAACAGCAGAGGTTGAGTTTCCGCCGCGCATTTCTTTGGCCGTTGGTGGCGCTTGTCGTCGTGGCTGCGGCGCTCGTGCATTTGGACTGGATTTTGTATGAGTTCTCCGTCGACACTGCCGCCTTGCCGCCCGGCAGTGGAATTCGTCCGATGGGGCCGGCATTGCATATGCTTCTATGCAGCGGCTTGTTCCGTTTTGGCGGGCGGGTTTTGTTCGTTGGCAGGAATCGTCGTCGGCGTCGGGCAGCGTCGTTTGTCAGTGGTTCTTGCCGCATTGGCAACTTTGGGCCTCTGTGTTGCGCCGTGGTTCGTTGGCTTCCGGGCGTTCAACCAGATCATCGCGGCGCGGAAGCTGGTTATCGAGCCGTAGACCCTATGACGTACTCCGTTCCCTGCGAATGCGGAAAAACGTTAGCCGTTATCGCCACCGACGCCGGCACCGACATGCGTTGCGAGTGCGGCCGGTTGGTGAGCGTCCCGATATTGAGCCAATTGCGGCAACAATCCGGCCAAGGGCATACGAAGCCGGCACAATCGACAAGATCAACCGGATGATTCGCGACGGCCAGTTGCCGCCGGGCGACCGATGTATGATCTGCGGCGTCACGACTTCCGATGCCCTCGACGTGCATGTGCAGTGCGAATCGGCGTGGGTCAAAGGACCTGGAAACACCCGATTCTTGCTGGTGGCTCTCGGAATCTTGTTTTTTCCATTCTGGATTCTGTGGGTGTTCTTGGGCCGCGAGTTGTTAGGAGAAGAGAGAAAGGAATTGGGCTGCGAACGAAGTGCGTGCGCGCCCTTGCGAATCTGCGCAAACACGGAGACGAACTACGCCGCAAATGGACGACCGCAAAGATCAAAAAGCTGCTGCTTGCGATTCTCGTCTATCGCGAACTGCTCGCCGAGTTTCCGGCGGCAAAAGTCACGCTCTAAGAACCGGCGGGGACTGGCTCATTTTGCGATGCCCGGTGAGCAAAATGTGCCTGTCCCCCTCTCCTCGGCCGGTTCTTGGATTGACTCTAAGTCGCGCACCGAACTCGGAAACAGCGGTTCCGGCCAAAAAGAGGCGGCGGTGAATCGGCTGCATCAGATCGTATTGATCGCCTCGATCGTCCTGGGCTCATGGCTTGGCATGGAGGCGGTGCATGAATCGGGGCACGCGCTTGGGCGCTGTTGACTGGCGGCCATGTTGCCCGCATGGTCCTGAGTCCATGGACCCTTTCGCGGACCGATCTTGCTTACAATCCACACCCGCTATTCGTGGTTTGGGCCGGTCCACTCTTCGGCGCGCTGTTGCCGCTGTTGTTATGGATCATTGCCGCGGGCTTGCGGATTCCGGGTGCTTTCATTCTCCGGTTCTTCGCCGGATTCTGTCTCATCGCCAACGGCGTCTACATTGCCGCGGGTTCGGTTGCGGGGATCGGCGACAGCGGAGTCATGCTGCGGCATGGCTCCGCGATGTGGCAATTGTGGCTGTTCGGAGTGCTCACCGCGCCAGCTGGATTGTGGCTATGGCACGGCCAAGGTGCGCATTTTGGACTGGGAGCCCACGCGAAAGCGATCGGCCCCGGTGTCGCCTATGCGAGCCTTGCGATTTGCCTTGGGTTGCTCGGCCTGGCGATCGCGGTCGGCGGTAAGTAGCATGCCACGACCTCGTCGGCGTCGATGAGCCGGTGTTGCGTCGCGGTCAGGCAACATCAAATTTCCATCAAGAAAATGCCGAGCGTTTTGGCTCCGCTCATTTGTCGATCCGTCCTGCCAGCGGGATCGCACGAATCCTATTGGGCGAAAAAACGATCCCTAGTATCATTCGCCGCATGACACCTGGCATACTGGCACGCGCCGCGGCGGAAGAGGAAATCGGCCGAGAGATCATTCGGCTCGTTCCGCAATGGTACGAGGCCGATTGCGGCCCGGAAGAGCACTCGATTCCCATCGGGCAGAGTGCCGCCACGTTTTACCATCACTCGGACCTGACGCCCAATCTGGCCGCGCTGCTGGAAAAGATCTGCGCCCGAACGCGCGAACTCCAATTGGAGCGATTCCTAGAATATCCAGGAGCCATCGACATCTTGGTCGAAACCCTGGCCATCGAATGGCTGCGGATGCATGCGCCGGCTTCGAATTGGGTGCGGCTGGTGAATTATCTGGAGACCGTGGCCCGGCGGACCCACGAAAATCTTCCCGTCGCGCTGACGTTGGTGATTCGACCCGGCGTCGGGCAGGGCGATATCACGCTGCCCCGGCTGCAGCGGTTCTTCGACCGCCTGGCGGCATCGCCGTTCACGTTCACCTATCTGGCCGTCGATTCCGATCTGCGATTGATTCGCTACGGTTCCGTGGAATGGTCGCAAGTCAACAATGCCACGTCCTACAATTTCTATCCCGAGTTCCTCCATCCGATTCTGTGTGCCATCGACGAGGACGACCTGGTTGCCCACGTCACCTCGCGCGGCGAGTTGATCATCATGGACAAGGCGGGGGTGCTGGCCACCAAGCGTAAGCGAAAGTGGAAGCTCTACGACGCGCTGGACTTCGAGAACAGCCTGGCCAATTGCTTGGGGCACCGCGAAGTTGCGGCGAATCTCTTGGAGCTGGTCTTCGATCTGAGTTTCAGGCGGCAGGGGGCATTGCTGATCTATGATCCCGAGCATCGCGTCTTGCCGCATATCTTGAATCCCGAGAGCATCGTCGCCCACGATTGGAATCACAACGGCCACACGGCTCACGTCGCTGAATGTGGGCAGGCTTTGATCCGCGAGTCGATTGCCGACATCGCCGTGGCGCAGGCAGTCGGCTCGCTCAAGAAAAAGCGGCAATTGATCGAAATGGCCAGCATCGACGGGGCGGTGGTCTTCGACGACGGCCATGTTTTGGCGATCGGAGCTCTGATCCGCTCGCATCCTGAGGTCGGAAGCCAACTCGGAGCCAGGGCCACGGCCGCGAGATCGTCGTTCCTGTGGGGCGCGCGGCCCATCAAAGTCAGCTCCGACGGCGACGTGACGGTTTATTTCAAGAGCACGAGCGGCGAGCAAGCGTGCGACGCCGTGATGAATTTTCTCTGATCCGCGCCGCGGTCTTGCATGGCCGCGAATGCGTTAGAGCTCGCTCTGCTGCGATCTCCTTCCTTAGCGCCGCGGCAATGGGACTTTCTTATCAGACGCATGAAAATGCGCGCGGCCCAATTCACCCGTGAACCGGACGTGCCACATGGCTTTGCCGCGAACATGAAGGACGCTGCGCCGCCAACTCAGAAAAGAAGCGGCGCGGAAGAACAATGGCCGAGGGTCATTGCTCTAATGCCAGCGGCTGAATCCTGCCAGCGATTTGCGGCAGAGCGCATTCTGAATGCGATTCTCGGCGTTTGGCACGGAAAATGGAGCGATTGGCAGGCCGCGTTTTGGTTCGTTATCTTAATGAAGCCTGCCGCGCCAATCTTTTTCGGAGCCGCCTATGTCTCAAACTCGTGCCGGCCGGCCCGACCCCGAGCCGAACCCCGCGGGCGTAACTCGACGAACCTTTGTCTCAACAGCCGGGCTCGCCGGCGTGGCGGCATGGATGGGATCGCGAAATGCTCCTTTGCAGGCGGAATCCGATGTTGCCACAGCCGAGCCGGAAATTGCTCAACCGAGCGCCATCGAGCACGGCGTCAATGTCACGCTGCGCGTCAATGGCAAGCAGCATCGCTTGCACGTCGATCCGCGAAATTCGTTGCTGGATTGCTTGCGGGAGACATTGGAGCTGACCGGCACCAAGAAGGGGTGCGATCACGGCCAGTGCGGCGCATGCACGGTTCATGTCAACGGCAGGCGCGTGAATTCCTGTCTCACGCTCACCGCGATGCACGACGGCGATGAAATCACCACGATCGAAGGCCTCGGTAATCCGGCGTCGCTCGATCCAATGCAAGCGGCATTCTTGGAGCACGACGGCTACCAATGCGGCTACTGCACCTCGGGGCAGATCATGTCGGCGGTCGCCCTGCTCAAAGAGCCCTGCGGACCGAACGACACCGACGTCAAGGAGCTCATGAGCGGCAATATTTGTCGTTGCGGGGCCTATCCGAACATCATCGCCGCGATCCAGCAGGTCAGGAAGCATCAATAGATCGAATTCGAGCAACCCGCATGCGCGGCGAATTTCCGCACTCATGCTCTTTCAGAAATTTCGGAAATGGAAATCTTCGAATACATTCGGCCGAAAGATTCAGCCGCTGCCATCGCGGATGCCGCGCGATCGAAAACTGCGCAGCAAGGCGCGAGCGTGCGATTCTTGGCCGGCGGCACCACGCTGCTCGACTTGATGAAACTCAACGTCGAGACGCCGCAGCGAGTCCTGGATATCAATCGTCTGCCGCTGGATAAGATCGAACCGTTGCCCGGTGGTGGGCTGAAAATCGGCGCGACGGCAAGAAATTCCGATCTCGCCCACCACCCGATGGTCCAGCGCGATTACGCCGTGTTGTCGCAAGCGCTGCTGTCGGGAGCATCCGCCCAGTTGCGCAACATGGCGACCACGGCCGGGAATCTCTTACAGCGGACGCGCTGTGTCTATTTCCGTGACACCGCGATGCCGTGCAACAAACGCGAGCCCGGCTCGGGCTGTCCGGCTAACGAGGGAAGTAATCGGACGCTGGCCATCCTGGGCACGAGCGAACATTGTATCGCCACCAACCCGTCCGACATGAACGTGGCCCTGGCCGCCTTGGAGGCGACGATCCAGATCCAAGGCGCACGGGGAGATCGCAGCGTATCCATCGCCGATTTTCACTTGCTCCCCGGCAACACGCCCGATCGAGAAACCGTGTTGGAGCCGGGCGATCTGATTACCCACGTGACATTGCCCCAGCCGGCCGCGGGGAGCAAGTCGCTGTATTTGAAATTGCGCGATCGGGCGTCGTACGAATTTGCGCTGGCTTCGGCCGCAGTGGTCGTGACGGTTGCCGCGGGAAAATTCACTCGGGTTCGCATCGCTCTGGGGGGCGTGGGCACAAAGCCCTGGCGCACGCTGGACGCCGAAGCGGCACTCACCGATCAGGCAGTCGGGCTGGATTCGTTTCGCAAAGCGGCCGAGATCGCGCTGCGGGATGCCAAGCCGCAGAGCGAGAATGGTTTCAAAATCGAATTGGCCAAGCGTTGCTTAGTGCACGCGTTAAAACTCGTTACCGACAACGGTTAGCGCTTTGTCACGCCGGAATTCAAGGTGCCACTGGCTTGGCCAGTGTTCCTCGTTTCTGACCGATCAAGGCAAGGATCAAAGAACACTGGCGGAGCCAGTGGCACACGAACAACACAAGAAGCGTTGAGAAAGCACAAGTCATCGCGAGGTCCGGGCCCTTCGGAGCTATGGTTATGGCAAAGACGCAAGAGATGGCATTAACGGCGGTCGGCAAACCACGGTCGCGAGTCGATGGCCCGTTGAAAGTCACTGGCAAAGCGGCCTTCACGTCCGATCGCCGTTTGCCAGGAATGCTGTACGCCGTGCCCGTCGGCAGCACGATCGCCAACGGTAAGCTCGCCGAGCTCGACACGGCCTCTGCGGAGAAAATGCCCGGGGTTCGTGCGGTTTATCGCCGCGAAAACATCGGCCAGCTTTTTCGCGTTGCCACCAATTTTGGCGGACCGGGGCCGCTGGCCTGGCTTGACGAACAGCGCCCGCCATTGGAAGACGACATGATTCGCTACTACGGGCAATATATTGCCCTGGTAGTCGCCGAAACGTTTGAGCAAGCAAAGGCCGCCGCGGATAAGGTCAAGGCGAAGTACCACGAGACACGGCCCGACGTCGACCCGGCCCTACTCCCGGCTAAGAACGATCAGGGTGCGAAATCCAACGATAAGGCTCCGGAGGATAAGGAAGAAATCCACGTCGAGAGCGAGCGTGGAGATCCCGACAAAGCGTTCGCCGCGGCGGAGAGCAAAATTGACCACACCTATTCGACCCCCGTCGAGACCCACAACCCGATCGAGCTCCACGGCACCGTCGCTCATTGGGAAGGCCACTCGGTCACGATTTATGAAGCGACCCAAGCCGTGGACAACTGCCAGACGGTGATGGCCCGGATGCTGGGCGTGCCGAAGGAGAATGTGCGCGTCATTTCGAAATTTCTCGGCTCGGGATTCGGAGGAAAACTCTGGCCCTGGACCCATTGTGCATTGGCCGCGGCGGCGGCCCGGAACTTGAAACGGCCCGTCAAACTCGTCGTCAGCCGGCAGATGATGTTCCAGACCGTGGGGCATCGGCCGCGGACCCGAGCAGCGCATGCGCCTCGAGCGCGTCGCCCGACGGAAAACTGACCTCGCTGCAACACGACTACGCCAACCACACGTCGATCTTGGACGATTACAAGGAGAATTGCGGCGAAGCGACGCCGTATCAGTACAGCGTTCCGAATCTGCGCGTCACTTCGCGGCTGGCCCGACGCAACGTGGGGACGCCCACCTCGATGCGCGGGCCGGGGGCCGTGCCGGGACTGTTCGCCACGGAATCGGCACTGGATGAGTTGGCGATTAAATTGAAAATCGATCCCGTCGAGTTGCGGCTGATGAACGAACCGAAGATCGACGAGGGAAAGAAGCTGCCGTTCTCGTCGCGGCATCTGGTGGAGTGCTTTACCTTGGGCAGGGAAAAGTTCGGCTGGGCGCACCGCGATCCGGCCGTCGGGTCGATGAAGCGCGATGGCCTGACGCTGGGCTGGGGAATGGCGGGCTGCTCGTGGATCGCGGCCCGGTTTCCTTGCGTCGCCAACGTGGAATTGCGCGACGATGGCACGGCCCGCGTTGCTTGTGGCACGCAAGACATCGGCACCGGCACCTACACTGTGCTGGCGCTGGTCGCGAGCGAAAAACTCGGCATCTCCGCCGACAAGATCGAAGTCGTCCTCGGCGATTCGGCTTTGCCGCCGGGGCCGATTTCGGGGGGCTCGATGGCCACGGCATCCGTGATTCCCGCGGTGCTGGAAGCGGCCGAACATGCCATCGAGCAATTGCTGAAAATGGCGACGAAGATTCCCAAGTCGCAATTCGCGGACAGGAAAACGAAAGAGCTCGCCTACCAGGATGGCCGCGTGCAAACCAAGGGCGATTCGGCCACGGGCGCTGTCAGGTTCGACGCGCTGCTTAAACGGGGCAATCTCAAGAGTGTTTCCGGGCAAGGGAAATCCGAGGGAACATTCGGCGCGAGCAAACCGAAATTCTCGAGCCATTCTTTCGGCGCACACTTTGTCGAAGTCACCTGGCAGCCGGAAATCGCCCGCTTGCGGGTCAACCGGGCCGTGACGGTCATCGACGCCGGGCGGATCATCAACCCTTTGGCCGGCCGGAATCAAATCGAAGGCGCCGTGGTGATGGGCATCGGCATGTGCCTGTTCGAAGAGACCAATTATGACCCGCGCAACGGCGCACCGATCAACTCGAATCTCGCGGATTATATCGTCGCGACGAACGCCGACGTGCCGCAGCTCGAAGTCCACTTCCTCGATTATCCGGACCTCGAATTGAATCCGCTGGGCGCCCGCGGCATTGGCGAGATCGGGTTGGCCGGCGCGGCGGCGGCAATCGCGAACGCCGTCTACCACGCCACCGGTGTGCGGGGCCGGAACTTGCCGATCCGCATCGAAGACTTGCTCGGCTAGATGGCTGTTGAAAAAGGGGGCAGGCACCTCGCGGCAACGTAACAACTTTGGGAAATCCGTTCGGTCGCTCAGAGCCAGTCCCCTTTTTCAACAGGTCACTAGCACATCATGATTCGCACCGAGTTGAATGAGATGATCGCCTTGGCGGAGCGCTGCGCATGGCGGGGCAGCCTGCGACGTTCGCGACTTTGTTCTCCGCCAACGGTTCGACTTACCGCACGCTGGGTTCCGTGATGGTTGGCGGTCCAAGTTCGAGCCTTATCGCCGGAGGCATCAGCGGCGGGTGCTTGGAAGAATACGTCGCCCGCCGCGGACTCACGCTTAACGACGAGCGCCCGGCGGCCATGCTCACGTTTGACACCGATCCCGACGGGCAACACGACGACACGCCGGCGCTCGGCTGCGGCGGCACGATCGATGTGCTCGTGGAGCGGTTCGTGCCCGAGCACCTGGAATTCCTTCGCTGGTTGTTAGCGGCTCACGAATCGGACGAGTGCTCCTCGGCCGCGTGCATTGTCGATACATCCAACGCGCCCGCGCTCAAGGTTGAACGCAACGTGTGGCACGCTGGCGCCTGGAGCCGACCCGCCGCTGCCGAGTTCGAATCGCTGCGTCAACGATCGCTATCGGCTAGGCGATGCGCGGAAGAACGGCTCGACGGATCGCGCCGAGCACTGATGTATTTCGTGCCGCCGCGCTCGCGGCTTGTGATCCTGGGCGCCGGCAGCGACAGCCAGGCGCTTTGTCGCCTGGCCCATTCGTTGGGATGGCACGTGACGGTCGCCGATCGGCGAGCGCGGCTGGCGACGGCGGCGCGTTTTCCCGAAGCGGACCATGTGGTGGCCGCCGATTGGTGGTCGGCGGTTCGCAAAATCGCGTTCACGCCGCGGACCGCGGTGGTCTTGATGACCCACAGCTTCACCGACGATGTCGAAGTTCTGCCGCTGCTGGAACAGTTTCCGATGGCTTACGTCGGCTCGCTCGGGCCCGACGAGCGGCGGCTGAAGTTGCTCGTTGAGGTGGAAGAGAGCGCAGGCTTGGATAAAACCTTCGCCGCCGAATTGCGCGGGCCGATCGGGCTCGATCTGGGCGACCGCAGCGCGGAAGGGATCGCGGTCTCTGTGATGGCCGAGATTCTCGCCGTGGTCAACGGTCGAACCGCCGCGCCGCTTTCGACCCCGGAACGATCATTTGCCGCCGGCGCGCACTCCGCCGCTGCCGATTCGCATGGCTGACCGGCTCGTCATCGCAGTTCTGGCCGCCGGCGCATCGCGCCGCCTGGGGCAACCTAAACAGCTTGTCTCGATCGATGGCGAGCCGCTGCTGCGCCGTCAATGCCGAGTGGCGCTCGAAGCCAACTTGGGCCATGTCGTAGCCATCCTCGGATGCGAGGCAGATCGTTGCGCCCAGGCTTTGGCAGGCTTGCCTATCACGGTTCGCGTCAATGCAGATTGGGAAGCAGGATTGGCGTCGTCAATCCGCTCGGCCGCTGAAATGGCCGCGCTTTCTGCCTCGTCCGCCTTACTGCTGCTGCACGGCGATCAGCATCGGGTAACCCCCCAAGACTTGCAGCGATTGCATGGCGCTTGGGCGGCGAATGGCAGCCGCGCGTGTCGTGCGCGGCATCAGTCGTATGCCGGTCCGCCGGTCATCTTGCCGGTCTCGATGTTCGCGGCGATTTCCGCACTCGAAGGAGATCAAGGCGCTCGGGCCCTGTTGGAGCAATGCAGCGACGACGAACTGCTTGAAGTCGCGATGCCCAACGCCGTTGACGACCTCGATCTGCCGGCGCAACTGCCTGATTTGAACCGCAGTCGTTGATCGCGAAACAAGCGTCTTGCCCGTGATGCCGAATTTACTTCGGCATCGGCAACTCGATGGGCGCGTTTTCCGCGAAGGTTGCTTCTCCAGGCTTGCCGTTGATTCGGTACTGGACCCGCAACTGCTTGACCACACCTTCCGCCGGATCGCCTCCAAAGCTTTCATTATATTTTGGCGAGGGGAGCGCGATCTGGGGCGTGACCCCGGCGTGTGCTTGCAAAACCGCGGTCACGTCTTTCAGACTGGTCCCGGCGCCATATTCGGCTTTGATGATCTGGATTCGCGGCAATTCGATGCCGGCTTTCGCCAGCATCTTGTCCGCCTCGTCCGATTTGCCGCCGAGCTTCGCACCGATGGTCATCGCCGTCAACTCGGCGTCCTTCTTGAGTGCCGGCTTGTCCAACGCCCGGATCGCGACACCGAGTGTGTCAACACCGGGATAGCGTTGGAGCACCGCCAGGACCAGCTTTTGCTCGGCAGGATGCTTCGCGGCATCGAGCGCCGTTTGGCACATTTCGGCCCGCTGCCGCAGCGGCATCGCGAATTCGCGCGCGAGGCGGATATAACCCCGCAGCGCCCGGTCTTGAAGCTTGTCGTCGTGCGAGTTCTTCACTAGCTCCAGCAAGACCGGCGCGGCGTCGATGCTCATCCACTGTCCGAGCGCTCGGCTGCCGATGTCCTCAAGTTCGGGGTCGCCTTCTTTCATCGCGATTCCGATCGCTTGCAACGCTTTCTTGCCGCCGACGGCTCCGAGAGTTTCTAACAGAGCCGCTTTCGCGGACGCCGAGCCCCCCTTGAGCGCCGCGGCGAGTTCCGCGGCACAGGCATCGCGGTCCGGCATCCGAACACTGGCCGAGCGAAGCGCCTTGTGAGCGGCCTCCATGTCGCCTAGTTCCTTGGGCGAAACGACCTGTGTGATCAGAACCGAAAGCTTGTCTGGGCCGACGGTGTTGCCGAGCGCGACGAGCGCGGCGCGGCGAATCGTGGCATCCTGGTGGTCGAGCGCCTTGACGAGCGCGGGTGTCGCTTCGATGCGTCGCTGGCCGACGAGTTCGATCAAGACCGGCAACGTTGCTGAGTCGGCGTTTGACAGGCGCGTGGCGATTTCCGCGTTGATTTTTTCGCCGGGCAAGATGCCTAATGCCGTTTTCGCTGCCTGAGCCAAGTCCGCGTCGGGTTCGGCAACAACTTGCAACAGCGCGGCCACGCTGGATGCATCGCCCCGCCGGCCGATGAATTCGATGGCGGCAATTCGCACCGGCTTCGACCCGCTCTTGGCCGCCTCGACGACAGCCTGCGGAACGACGTTGTCCGCCCGATCGGCCAACGCGTGCAGCAGCAACGCCGCCCGGTCGGGTGAGGCATGGGCCAGTTCGGTCGCCAAAGCGTCGGCAACTTCGGCGCGGGCATTTGGCGGGAAATCGTCAGGCCGAGTTGAAAGAATTTCTTGTCGGGCGATCTGAGCCTGCTCGATCAGCAAAGGAATTCCCGCCGGCCCGCGGGCGAGAATTTCACCGCGCGTGGCTTCGATATGCCGTTGCTTCGGCAGTTCAGCCTTGCGGACCTGTTCATAAATCGCCGCGGCCTCGTCCCCCTTGCCGTCGTCCATCAGCCGTTCGGCGCAGAGAATACAACCTTCGGCCACGGCAGAACGGAGTTGGCCCTTCGACCCCGCGAGCGATTGGCGCAGGGCCCCCGTCGCGGGCGGCGTGCCGATATGGCCTAGCGCCACGGCGGCGGCCGAAGCGACCTCGGCATCCTGGTCTTTCAACAGGACGACCAGCGGCTCGACGGCCTTCTCATCGCGGCGGACGCCGATTGAATTGATCGCGCCAACCAGCAGCTTTCCTTTTAGTGTTTGAGTCGCGGTGCGGAGAACTTCGTCGGCGGCCGGGTCGGGAATCGCCTCTAGCGCGATCCGCGACCAGGAGGCAAGCTGCTCGTCGGACAGCAGTTTGGCCAATTCCGGAACCGCTTGTTGCGTGCCGTAAATCGCCAATTGTTTGCAGGCTAGTGCTTTCTCCGGCTTTGGCCCGGAGCGCAAGGTCTCGATGAGAGCCTTTTCCTTCTCTTGATTGGCAGTCTGATTGTCGGCGGCGCGGAGCGCGATGCCGCCCAGCGACACGATCGCCGTGAGCAACGCGAGACAACGTGCTGTATAGCGGAGCAAGTGCATGGTTATCTTCCAATTCAAATGGATTGCGATGTGCGGGAGTGAGATTGAGATTGCGGATACGCGCGGCGGACTACAACCGCCACGGCTCGCGGAGCGCTTCCGAGCGGAGCCGGTTCGCTTGTTCGTCGCCGATGAATTCGTGCGTTTTCGGATCGAACTTCAGTTGCCGGTTCAGCGCGATCGCGATGTTCGCCGCGTGGCAAGTGATGTGCGAGTAGCAGGCTGCGTCGGCGTTGGCCTTCGGCTGGCTCCGCGTTTTGACGCAATCCAGAAAATCGCGCACGTGGAATGTCGCTGGATAGCCGCCGATCTCGGCCACTTTCCGGCCGGCCAGCAATTCCGGCGAGCTCAACACGAATTTTCCGCTATCGCCCGTTTCCACCCAGCCAGTTTCGCCCTCGAAACGCACCGGGCAGGAGCCCAGCGGAATCCAGCCATTTTCGCGGATTACGAGCTCCACGCCGTTGGCGTAGCGGGCCACCAGCCGGCCATCCTTCGGCGGATTGTATTCCACCGGCGCCGTGCCGTCGGTGCCCAGGGCGTATTGGCAAAGATCGACGCAGTGCGAACCCCATTCGAGCACTCCGCCGCCAACCAGCCCGCCCCCTTTTTCGAAATTGAAACCGTCGAGATTCTGATGGTTGAACGGCCGCCAGGCAGCCGGACCGAGATACATATTCCAGTCGATGACGTCTTTCGGCGGCTCCGGCTCGGGGGCCAGCCAGCCGCTGCTGAACGTGGTCATGCCAGCGGGATGGGCATAGACGGTCTTCATCTTGCCAAGCTTTCCGGTCCGCGCCAGCTCACAGGCAAAGGCGAAATGGGGCAGGTTGCGGCGCTGCGTGCCTGCTTGGAACACGCGGCCCGTGCGGCGCATCGTCTGGGCGAGAATCAGGCTTTGCGAGATATTCTTGGTGCAAGGCTTTTCGCAATACATGTCCTTGCCCGCCCGCGCGGCATTCATCGCGGCCGTGGCATGCCAGTTCGGGCCGGTGGCGATCAGCACCGCGTCGATATCCGGGCGATCGAGCAGTTCGCGGAAGTCGCGATACATCGTGCAATTCTGGTTGCCATATTTCTGGTCGGCGATTTTCTTGACCGCCTCGCGCCGCGCGGCTTTGATGTCGCACACGGCGACGAACTGCACGTCGGGCTGTTCCAAGAAGCAGCCGAGGTCGTAGCTGCCGCGGTTGCCGATCCCGATTCCGCCGAGGACCAATCGCTCGCTGGGCGCGGTGAAACCATCCAGGCCCAGAGCCGAACTTGGAATGATGTACGGCGCGGCAAAAGCGGTCGCCGCCGCCGACGCAGCCGTCTTCAAGAACCGTCGCCGCTCGACGCGTGTAATCTTCTTCCTCATGCTTACGCTCCTATCGTGGGAAGGCCGTTGACGGACAAGAACTGTCCGGGCGAGGTGTAGGATCGAATTCGCTGTTCGCCAGCATATCGCGGCAGCCGGCGATTTGCCAGAAATTCCTGCTCGCTGGTATGGCGCCGGAATGCTCTTGCTCGGTGTAAATGGTCGGTTTATGATCCCCACCCCCCGTTGTGGCTTGCTTTTTTATTTAGAGCCTATCCGAGAACCGGCGGGGACTGGCTCATTTTGCGGTGCCCTGGGAGCAAAATGTGCCTGTCCCCCTCTCCTCGGCCGGTGCTCGGATAGGCAGTTATTTTCGGCGTGCCATGTTTGTCATCGCGAAAGCCACCAGCGCCGCATTCGAGTCGCTGAAGTTGCATAAGACCGATTTGCGTTATCTGACGGTGATATCGGCAATTGCTGCGATCCCGGTCGTGGTCTTGCGTTGCTTGCCGCTGTCGTGCGCGGTCTGTCGACAGGCGTGTTTATGGCTCCCGCTTGCTGGTGAGTTGGTCGTCCTCTGGATGTGGCGGAGGGCATGGTTGGCGAATGAGATCCAGGCGACACAGGAACTGCAGGCCGAGGTCCCCCGAGGCGCTTGGGCAGCGGCGCGTCCGGCGCTAGTCGCCGCCTGTTTCGTTGGTTTGGCGATCGTGAATTTTTATCTGCCGCTCCGCCAGCAGTTTTGGGGTGGTGGCGATGAGCATGTCGTGTTCATGTCGTGGAGCGAATCGCTCTTCTCGCACGGCATGGATCAAATGGTCGGTCGCCCGTTCGAGGAATTCCAGGTTTGGATGTCAGAAATATTGACGCCGAATCGGATCGAAGGATTTTTGTACGTCGCGACGGCGGTCAACCTACTGAATGCTTTGCTCGTGATGGGAATTCTCGCCCAGTTCTTTCGCGACGATTGGCTGATCCCCTTGATCGGCGGCGCGATGTATTTGGTGAATCCTTGCGATGACTTGCGTTTCTATATCATCTGGGGCGCCAATTGCTACACGATTTCGCTTTTCTTCTGTTTGCTGGCGAGCTGGCTTTCCTGGAGTCTGGCGCGCGCGGCAGCCGGATCATGCTGATCGGCGCTGCGCCACGCTCCTGGTCTCGGGCTTGTCTCACAAAGCGCTATTACCGATGGAGTGCGCGGCGCCTGGACTGCTCTGGCTCGCCAAACGAGGCAGGCCCCAGTTGATGGTTTGGGCTTATGCCTGGTATGCGACGATTGCCCTGGTTTCGATCCGGTTCATCACGCATCTCTTGTTCGATCATTCCTATCAATTGGGAATGCTGGGCGCCGCGGACACGAGCGTTCAGGCCCTGTGGAACGATTTCGCGATTCATCTGCGGCCCCTGCGGCAGTACTATCGCGCCGCGCATCTCGCTTGGCGACCATTTTGGATCGAGGGCGTAATCGCGCTGACGTTCTTCTGCGTCGCGAGCGCCGTCGCGTCATCGCGACGTCTGGCCGGCTCACAACCACGAAAGACATGGATCGGCGTGCTCATTGCATTTGCTGTTTGGCAACTCGGCCTGTTGCCCTTCTCGTTCATGCCGCACAATTATCGCACGCAATTCTTTGCCGCGCCCGGCGTGGCGGCGTTGTTTGCTTGCTTGATCGGTTGCGCGGTCGCCAATCTGCGGGGCCGGATTCGGACCTTGATTGGAGTCAGTTTAGCTGCTTGGATGGTAACAGTTACCACCGTCGCCGCCTGGACGACGCAGCAGCGAAGCCGGCGGGAAAACGCCGCCTCGTTCGAAAAAGTGATTGACGTTTGCGACCAGGTGCGGTCGCTCTCGCCCCGATTCGTGCCAGGCACGCTCTGCGTATTCCTCGTCAATGCGGACGCTGAATCGCCTCTTGGTGAAGGGGCGGCGATGGAATACATCTCGCAGAATGAATTTCACGGCGCCTTCGGGGTTCAGGCGACCGTGGTTGATCCGCCCGCGCCCGGTCAGCCGTTGCCAAATCCGGGCACGGTGTCGTTTGCACCCGACGGTGTGCGGATCAGACCGCGAACCGGAGACAAACGTATCGAGTTATATAGTTATGATAAATTGGTGCTCTATCGGCTCGGTTGGGAGGGAGCCGTTTCGCTGCTTGAAAAGGTGCCCAATAGCCTTTTGCCTCATGGACAAGAGGGGTTGGCGTACGCCCCGCTCGCACGGATGTTACCCGGCCCCATTCCCTCCACGAGGTTCTATCAATATCCGGCGTGGTCTTTGCCGCCCGAGGACATCGTCGATTATCGCAGTGGAGTTTTTCTTGCCGACAGATGGGGCGAATTGCAATATTCAGAAGGCAAACTCTCTCGCTGGGCTGGCGACGACGCCGAAATCCTCATCAATCCTGCGGGCCTGACCTTACGAACGCTAAAATTCGTACTCAACTCGGAAAACGAATCGCCGCCTGGCGTGCTCGAAGCGGTCAATGACGCGGGCGAAGTTGTAGCAACGGCAAGCGACGAAAACGTTGGCGGAAATAACCGCGCAATCGAAATCGCCCTCCCGCTAGCGCCGGACGTCATCAATCGCTTTCGCTTGCGACTGAACGCGGCGTCGAGAAGGCTACGACACTTCAAAATTGTCCGCGCTGGGCCGCCTGTGCCTCCCAATGCAAAGTATGCAGGACCGACTCGAATCCGACGAAACATCTGTGATGATGATTCGCTCGTTCTCAAGCGTGGATGGTGCGAAACAGAAGGAGCGCGGCTCGGAACGCCATTCCGCTGGGTTGAGAATGACGCCGTGCTGGCTCCTCAATCCGAAGGAGAAGCTGGCACGCTGCATCTCGAGGTGGAACCGGGACCGGGACTCGGAGGCCGAACGGGCGAGCTGACCGTGGCCGATGAGGCGGGCAAAATCCTCGCCCGCGAGACGTTGTCAAGGCACCAAAAACTCCGGGTGCCGGTCCCGGCTAGCTTACCGGGAAAGCAAGAGTTGGTGCTGCACATTACGAACGGCGGGACGCCGATTCCCACCGATCCGCGGATTTTGAACTTCCGCGTATTCCGAGCCGAGTTACTTCCCGACGCCACGGCCAACGCCGGCCGCGAGCTGCGCTGAGCGCTGGCGCCGCTGCTCGATGAACTCTCCCGGCACTGCGGGCAATACCACGGAGCCGGTGCTTTGATCGGCCGCGGGCTGCGCCTATGACACTTGGCGCAACGATACCGCTTGCCCCGCACAGCAGTCTTCGGCCGAACTCGTTTTCCGGTCTTAAGAGATTTCTCCGCCATCGGCATCTTTACCCCTTAAGTCCCCATGCTGCCAAGCGACTACTTCGCTCGCCGAAGGCTCGACCATTGCTTTACCGGAGACCATCCGCAGCCGCACGGAGTGATAGGTTACGTGGCTCTGCCATACGCCCAGTCCGGGCGCGTTCTTCGCTAATGCAATCTCAATGCGCAGGCATGAGCTTCCACTGTTGGGTCGGCAGGTTATTCCACGGCTCTTGCACGATACCCTGCCCATCGGATGTCGCGGATGCTGAGACACAGGCCGCTGTTCTTGTTTACGATTTTTACAGAACCGTCCTTGAGCGACTCGATCAACCAGGCTTGGCCAGCGTAATTACCCCAGCGCCAGAGAATCGCGTCCGCGCCGGGGTCTGTGAGTTCTCGGCTGATGCCGAGACCCAGGCCGCTGTTTCTGTTCGTGAATTTGATCCATCCGCCGTGCTGCGGCTCCAGCTTCCAAAACTTGTCGCCCCCCGGGTTAGCGTTCGCCGCTGCTGCGCACCCCTGGCTTGTGCCACCTCCAGAAACAGCGAGGAGCAATCCGTTGTATTTGCTCACGATCGTGTAGGTTCCTGAAATTGCGGATTTGAATTCCAACGCCTCAGCGTGTCCGGAAACGAGGCGCAGCCGCGCGGAATGAAACGTGACCGAACCGCCGCCCAGCGCCAGACCGTTCGGACAGCCCAAGCCCCAATTACCGTTCACACTCAGTGCCGTGGGATCTCCTTCCCAATGGGGAAGGTACGGCTTTCCGTCGAGCGAGACATCGACACTCGCGCAAGTTTCGGAAATTCGCCGAACGCTCAACAACATCTGGTAGCGATGACCGTTTTCCAGAGTACCGGGCCGCACCGCAATCGGATTCGCTGGGGCATTCGCGCCCAACCCATTCAGGTCACAGAGTCCACTCGCAGCCCCTTCATAGTCACTCAAGCCAGCCATGCAGGAATCAGCGCCAGCCGAAAACAATGTGGCAACGTCGCCAGAACCGGCAGCGCGGGTGAAATCAACCTCAAAGTCGTAGTTACCGTCAACGATCACGGGCAACGAGATTCTGGGTAAATAGCCGCCAGCGGACTTCGAGCTCGGCTCCCTTCCAGGACCATTCGCCCCTGACCTGGTCGCGTGTAATATCGATCAGTCGCAAAACATTGACCCATTGCCCAATGGTGAAGCGCGGCAACTGCGATGCCTTTGGCGGCGAGGCTGGCGACTCGCTTGCACCTGCTTCGGAATCCAACGCTGCGCTTCCGGAGAGCATTCGTAAGCGGGCCAAATGGAACTTGAATGTGCTATTGAAGGACGCGAGGGCCAGGCACTTTGGGTTTGGCATCGGCCATTCCGGGCAGGCGCTAAGGCTCGACGCTTTTCCGTCCCAGTGCGGCAGGTACTGTTTGCCGTCTAACAGCACATCTAAGCTAACGCGATCGCCGGAAGCGACTCGAGCTTGGATCAACAGCCGATAGCGATGGTCGTTTTCAAGAGTGCCGGGCCGGACGACGATCGGATTTTCGGGACTAAATACCTCGTGATAATCGATGGCCTGAATACCGCTAACATTCCCGCCGTCGGCACTAAGAATGACCATGCAGGGATGCGAGGCGACGGAAAACATCGCCGCGACGTCGCCGCTGCCGGTGGTCCGAGTGAATTCGATTTCGAAATCGAAGGACCCATCGGGGATAACCGGAATCGTGATGCGCGGCTCGACGCTGGCCTCGACGATGATCCCCGCTCCATGTCGCGACCAGGTGCCCGCGACGACATTCTTTGTCGTATCGACAAGGCGAAGCACGTCGACCCACTGTCCGATGGCAAAGCGCGGCGATGGCGAGGGCTTTACATGCCCGGCCGGCAATTTCGCAAGCGGCTCGCTCACCGCCATGCCCGGAGCCCATGACGCGCTGCCGGAAGTCATGCGCAACTGGATAGAACTAAAGTCGACATGCGTCAGCCATGTGCCTAAGGCTGGTCGCCCCAGGTGCGGGTGTTGCCAGTAATCTTGAACGGCCAGCGACGAATCGTCTCCCTCCCAATGCGGCAGTAACCGTTGCCCATCTACGCGCCACGTCGATGCTTGCCCGGTTTGACGGGAGGATCCGAACTTGAATTAACAGTCGATAGAGATGACCATTTTCAAGCTTCATATCATGCACGGCCGTGGGATTCTTGCCCTCGTAAGGAGTCTGCCCGTCAATCATCGACAACCCGTTGTCACTTCCGCTGCCGCTGCCGTTGAGCGCCACGGAGCATTCGTGCGAACCAACCGGAATGATCGTGTCGACGTCATCCCTGCCAGACGTTCGCGTGAACTCAACTTGCAGGTCATAGCCGCCGTGGACCACCACGGGTAACTCAATCCGTGCTGCTTGCTCCGGATCGCATGATAATTTCATTTCATGCAGGGACCATGCTCCGCTGACCCGATCCCGTGCGGGGTCGATATGGCTTAGCAGATCGACCCATTGGCCCATAGGGAAATCGACCGGCACGGGCGCTATCGGAGCAATGGCCTTCGGCGCGACGGGTTTCAGGCTGGCCACTTCGGCCAAGCGTTTTTCGATCGCGGCTTTTTTCAGGGCCGAGGCAAGATTCGGCATCGCGGCGCGATAAATCTCGGCGGCGTGCTGGCGGAGCGAGTCGCGGGCGATGCCTCCTTCGGCTTTGCTCAAGTCCCACCAGGCGTCGGCGAGCTCCACTTGCTGCTCGGCGTCGGTCGGGGCCTTTGCTTCGCGCTCGGCCACGGCTTTCAGCTTCTCGTCGTTCGATTTCGCCAACAGCGACAGGCCAGCTGGCCCAATCGCCTTTGTAGAGGCATCGCCAGCGGCCGAGTTTGGCGTTCGCTTCCGGATCGTCCGGATTCTTGGCTAGATCTCCCTCGGCTTTCTTGGCCGCCGCCAGCATCGGCATCATCATCCGAAAGTCGTGCCGCCGCAGGGCCAACCGGTCTTCGGTTTCTTTGCGGTTCGCGACCGACCCCTTCGCCGCGGCCTTGCTGCCGGTCGTGGCCAGCGCGATCGCAAGCTCGAATTCGTCGGCCGCCACGGCCTGGTCCATCAATTGCTCGGCGATCGGGATCGCCGCGGCCACCTGATCCGGCTTGCCGACGGTGACGAACCGTTCGAGCAGCTTTTGCTTGACCTCCAGCGGAGCGATTTCATAATCGGCGGCCAGTGTATCCACGGCTTGCATCGCCAGCGCCACGTCGCCGGCAGCCACGGCCTTTTCGGCTCCCTTCGCCAGTAACATATAGCGCTCGGCCGGCGAACTGCCTGGCTTGCCCGCCACGTCGAGCAGATGCTGCGCGAGCGCAGGATCAACCGGGCCCGGCTTCGAGAGTTGATAAATGTCGTCGAGTTGCTTGGCGATCTGCTGCTGTTCGGCCGGCGCGGGAATCGGATATTTTTTCGCCGGATGGACGAGTTTCTCTTCCGAAGCCGGCTTCGAACCGGTATCGACGACCTTGGGCTTTTCGGGTGTCCAGATCGGTTTGATCGCGTGGTTCGGACCGGGCAAAAGGTCAACATCCAGCGCGAAGGCTTCGAAGCCCGAACGCGTGATGCGCAGCGAATGTCGGCCGGGCGGCACGGTGAGTTCGAGCACGGCAGGATTCGCCCCGGCCTTGGCGGCGGCGGCGGGCTGAGCGCCGTCGATCGTCAATTCCGCGTCGCTCCGTTCAGCCTCGGGCCAATCGAGCGCAAGCATGGCCTCGGTCTTGGGCCGTGGAACGTTCACCATCTCGCGCCCTCGGCCTCTACAGTTGTCGTCGTAGAAAAAGCCGCGGCGCCCAGCCGGATGATTTGAATGCTGTGGCGGCCCGGCTCGACAGGCAATTCCAGCGGCTCTTGCTGCGAGATCCCATGCGGCTGGCCGTCGACGATGAGAGTCGCTCCGGCGCGGTCGGTCGGCCGCCAATTCAGAACGAGCACAGCCTTGGGCCGCCAATTGCTCGGGACCGCTTGCCGCTGGCCCGCGACGGCGGTGATGGTTTCGCTCAGCTTATAGCCTGGCCGCTGGGCGACGACGTGATGCTCGCCCGGCGGGCAGGCATATTCCCACGCCCCCGTGGCGGGAACCGGGATCGCGGCGCCGTCGACGCTGGCCGAGACATCGGACCGCTCGACACCGGGCCAATCGAACACGAGCGTGGCCGGGGCGGGATTCATTTGCGAATAAACAACGAAACCCACCACGACCAACAGCGCCAGCCCAACAGCCGCGCCGACGGCGATCATGCGGCTGGTGGCCTCGCGCTTCGCGGCCGCGGCTTTGCGCGACTTCACTGATTTAGTGGCGACGAGCGGTCGCGGGCCGGCGCCTCCCGCGCCCGAATAAATCGTCCCATTGATCGGCCGGTTGCGAAGGACTCGCGGTCGCAGCCGGCGTTGTGGCTGTCGGGCGCCGCAAGAGCGGGGCGGCGGGGGTCGCGGGGCGGCGGGAGCTAGTGGGCGGCGGAATTGAGCGGGGCGGCGTCTGGCGCACCGGGCTGAGCGGCCGGCGTGCCGGGCTGACCGGCCGGCGCAGCGGGCGTTCGAACCACAAGCCGGGCGCGAAGTTGCGTGTCGTATGCCGCCCGCTTTTTCGGATCGAGCAAGCAGATGCGCGCCGCCGCCACTTCGTTCAGCAGGCGCTGGCTGAGCTCGCTGTGCTTGCCCCCTTGGAATGTGCGCAAATGGGCCGTCTGCCGGTCGGCCGCGCTATCGATTACATCGGCGGAGGGTTCGAACAGCGCAATGCCCAACAAGCGATAGTAATTCGCCGGCTGCTCGTCCGGCGGAATGCCGAGCCACACATAATAAGGATTGAATTCGTCCGGCACCGACGTGCTCCCACCCCCTGCCTGGTCACCAAGTTGTCAAACGGTTCTCGTTCAACGCTTGGGACTCGATTATCGTGCAACCCTGGAGGATTCACAAGGATTGGTCGATTGCTGCATCGTTAACCGTACGAAAGTTGCGATTTAATGGCATGCTGAAACGTCTTGGGGTCTGCTGACGCGCGAATCCATCGTTCCCCCAGGATGCTGCCGCTTTCCCGCGAATTTCTAGCGGTCGCCGCTGGTACTCGTTATTTTGAGTGGGGGTATTACTGCCCGTTGGATCCAGGGTTGAAGGACTACTTTAGGCAAAGGGGTGCGCTGCGATGTCACGATTCAATTTGTTCTCGTCAGTCCAAGTCTGCGGCCGTGTCCTGCTAACTTCGGCCGGCTGCTTGTTGATGCTGGCGGGCTTTGCGATCGCCGATCCTCCTTTGCCGGCTACGAGCACAGATAAAACGCCGGCGGCGGAAAATGCCGCACCGCAAACCTCGGCCACGGCGTCAAGCGAACTCGGATTTCCCATCGGCCAGTGGGTCAACATTCTGCCGCTCGTGGATGCAGACCGGAATGCAGTGAATGGCACCTGGGCGGTCAAAGCAGCGGAGCTCGTTGGAGAGCCGGTTGATCGGGGGCGGATTGAATTGCCGGTCATTATCGACGGCGGGTATGACTTAGAGGTGGAGTTTACGCGTGCCGCCGGCGCTGGCGACATCATTACGATTTTCCCAGTGAGTGGGCATTCCTGCAGTGCTCTGCTGAGCGGTTGGGGTGGCGGGGTTAGCGGGCTTTCGATGGTTGACGGGGTGCTGCCCGATCACGTGAAGAATCCGACGTCGAAGCGGCCCGGAACCATCGAAAATGGTCGGCGCAATAAGCTGATCGTCAGCGTGCGGTCGCGCGCTGCCGACAAGGCGAGCGTGGTGGTATCGCTCAACGGCGAACCCTATCTGCCGCGTTGGGAAGGCGATCCCACCTCGTTGCAACTCGCCGGCGATTGGACGCTACGGCACTCCAATCGGCCTGGCTTGGGCGTTTTTCAAGATCGGATTGTTTTCCATTCCGTCCGGCTGCGGATGATTAGCGGCGCGGCCGTGGCCGACAGCACGCTCATCAACGCATCGACCAACAGCACGACAAATGCTACTGGCGCAACGATGATCACGACACCCGGCGCATTGTCTAAGGCTCCCAAGCGAGTCTGGCTGAGCGACCTTCCCGCCCGCAACGTCAAGGTCGGCTTTGGTGGCTTCGGTCAGAACGGGCAGGCGGGCTTCGAGCCCGGAATGTTCGCAACGCAAGGCTACAGTTGCGAGCATGGCCTGGGCACGCACGCCGATTCCCATATTGAATACGTTCTGAACAAGAAGTATCGCACCTTTCGCGCCACGGCTGCCATGAGCGATGCGCCGCAGTCTGGCCCACGGCCCGTCGAGTTTCTTGTGCTGGGCGATGGCAAACTGCTTTGGCAATCGCGAGGAATGCTCGGACCGCATAATGCGCAGCCCTGCCTGTTGGATATTACGGGTGTCGACGTGCTCACACTGGAAACGAGAGTTCGGCCGGGGACCCAAGGCGACAATAGTTGGGCTCACTCGGTGTGGGTCGATCCTTATGTTGCGCCCCAAGCTCCGAAGGCGGCATATCTGGCCTTATTCGCGCCGGAGCATTTTCAGCACATCGAGAAAGAGCGGGAATTCGAAAAAAAAATTCACGCACTGCTCGATCATGAGGACTTCGCGCAATTGGAGGCCATCATTCAAGAGCTGCGCGTGAAAGACACTGCGCTACCAGGGCCTTTCCGGCCGACACCTATACTATTCGGAGCTCGAAAATCCTGAGTCTCCCGACGACGCGGCTTGGGGACGTCACCTCGAGCATCTGAAGGCCTGGCTGAAAGCTCGGCCCGATTCTCCCACTCCGTACATCGCCCTGGGGAGCGCCTGGTCCAGCCTGGCATGGTCTGCCCGCGGTGGCGGATACGCGAACACCGTCAGTGCCGATTCGTGGAAGCTGTTCAACAGCCGCGTCGAAACGGTGCGCAAACTCTTCGAATCCGCCGTCGAAAAGAAGCCGGCCGATCCAGAGGTCTACACGCAATTAATAGGACTGGCGAACGCCCGGGATTGGTCGCGTGAGGAAACGTTCGCCGCGCTGGAAAAGGGGATTAAGATCGACCCGGAATATACTTCCCTGTACGAGGCGATGACCGTTTATTTGCTGCCGCAGTGGCACGGCCGGCCTGGTGACGTGCATCACTTTGCCGCCGAAATGCGCAAACGGTTTCCTGGTGAGTTAGGCGATACCATTTATTTCCGAGTCGCTTGCCAACATGCCACCGATCTGGTCGACGACTTTTTTTCTGACAGCGATTTTCGTTACGACGAGCTCAAGCCCGGCATCGGGATCATGCTCCGCGATTATCCCGAGGCGGGCTATTACTTCAATGCGGCCTGCAACATGGCTTGCCTGGCCGACGACAGAAAGTTGTCGGCGCTGATGCTGTCTCGCCTCGATCCGGCCACGTTTTGGGACATCATCTGGAAATCCTATGGACGGATCGAGCATTGGCGGCGGTTGATCGACCCGGCCTCTTACACGGGCGAAGATGTCGCCACTTTTTCCGCCTTGAGCGGCTGGGTGCGTGGCGTCGCATTCCAGGGCGACACCGGCAAACTCATCACCGGCGGTTACGAGGCGCACTTCGAAGTCTGGGATCTCGCGGCGGAAAAAATGGTGAACCGGATCGAAATCGACAATCACATTCGTAACCTGGCAATCGATTCGAGCGGCTCGCACGTGATTATCTCCACTGGGGACGAAGCTTCGCCCGATTCGCAAGCCTTCGTTTACGATGTTGGCGGCGAGCAACACGCGGCGCTCATGCTCAAAGGCCATTCGGCGAGCGTCAATCACATCGCCATCAGCCGCGATGGGAATCGATTCGGCACCGCCGCCCGCGACAACTCGGCGAAGATTTGGCAACGGAGCGACGTCGAAAAGCCGCTGACGCTCAAGCATCCCGAGTGGGTGTACGACATTGCCTTCTCGCCCGACGGCAAGAGCGTTGCCACGTCGAGCTATAAAGGAGGCCTCTGGCTCTGGAACGCCGACACGGGCGAACCCATGGGCGAACCGCTGGTGAAGATGGAAGCGGGTCCTTGGCAATGCCGGGTCGCGTTTGCCGACAACAAGTCGCTGATCACCGCGTCTGCCGACGGCACGATCCGCCGGTGGGACCTGGCAACGCGGCAATTTCGCCAGTTCCGGCCCGACGGCGATCACATTTTTGGATTGGCGGTTTCACCCGACGGTAAATGGGCGGCCGTCGCCCGATCTGGCGGGCAGATTGACGTGTTGTTGCTGGAATCCTTGAGCGTGGTCCACTCTTTCCGCGGCCACCGCTCCAATACGCAAGCTCTGGCCTTTTCGCCGGACAGCAAGACCTTGGCCAGCGGCTCCGACGACAACACGATCAAGCTCTGGTCGATCGCCACGCTGAAGGCGACCGAGTTGCCTGGCCATCAATGACAATCCGGATGCACGCCGTCGCTCTTGCGCTTTGTTCACACAGATCCGCAGCGATCTTATGCCAAGTGACGCGAGTCTCCGGACGGCCCTGCAGCAGGAGCAGCAGCGGGCCTGCCCCTTTGTGGAGCAGCCGAATCGCAGTGCCGCTGGTCTTCACGTTCTCGGAGAAGGCAATCATTGAAACGCCGAAACGGCTCGGCACAAATCGAGCTAAGAGCCTATCCGAGAACCGGCGGGGACTGGCTCATTTTGCGGTGCCCTGGGAGCAAAATGTGCCTGTCCCCCTCTCCTCGGCCGGTTCTCGGATAGGCATTAAGTCCGCCGATCACCAGTCCATGTTCTCGGTGATCCGCGTGCCATCCTTAAGAAATGCCGCCGCGAGCAGCCGGATTCGCCGTCGAGCCTCCGTCAGGTCGTCGTTCCCCAGGTTCAGATTGAGCAGGTCGATATACCACGGCAATTTGACATCGTCGAGCACGTAGGCTTCCGCAATCTCTCGGGCAATCGGCAGAGTCGTGTTCTTCGAGTCCTCGTGAACGTCGCGGTTGCTGGCCGTGCGCAATTTCTCGTACTCTTCGGCCAGCAGCCGCTGGAACAACTCCGCCGAGAGCCGGTCGCCGACGTTCACGCCCAGCGATTCGTCGTTGGCGGTGAGCGTCGCGTTCTTGTGGAGCCATTCCCAAAGGATGCTCAGACGAATCTCACCGGTCGCCATGTCTTCCATCAGGTACAGGACATCGTCGTTGCCAAAAAAGTCAGCCGGTTTGAGCGCGGCAGCTTGGAGTCCGACCAGGAAGGCATTGCCGTACTGCAGAGCGACGCTCAACAAATCGCGCGCGCCGCGAACCGTTCGCGGCGCCGGCTCGAGCAGGAAGAGACCGTCCGCGTCGGCTGGCGTGTACGTGAGCGGAGGGAACTGGCGTCCCAATTGGTTGTCTGCGCCGGCCCGCTCCCAAACGGGGCGAACGATGTGCACCATCTTCCAATGCGCAACCCACTTGCCGCTGGCGCCCTCGCGCTGCTCGCGTTCGGCCCCGGCCACGGCGCGCGCCATTCCGCTGGCCACGCCGGCCGCCGAGCCGACCGGGATGTTGGGCTCCATTCCGCCTTGCCAGAGCGCGTATTGGCCCAGCCTATCGGGCGTGTTGCAGGCGCGCCGCACGCGGTCCTCATAGACCCGCATGTAGGCGTAAGTCATCGTAATGGCGTCGATGTTCGGGTTGACGAATTCCTGCTGCCACGCCATCGCGTCGGAAACGCTGTTGATGTAGTCCCAACGGCCTGTGTTGAAACCCACGAAGTGCTGACCGAGGGCGGCGCGGATCTCCATCAATTGGAAACAGGCTTCGACCTGTTCGACGAGCACGTATACCTTGATGCCGCCGTCGGCCAGACCCAGGTGTCGTTCCAGCGCCGACAGGACGTCGCTCCAGAGCGCAGCTTCCTCGGCGGTTTGAATCTTGGGCAAGTACAGGGCCAGCGAGGCGCCGGCCTCGCGCAAGGGCCGCTGGTTGTTCACGATGTACAGCACGGTATCGACAATCGATGCGGAAAAGCCGGCGCCGCCGGCGTGCCGCACGTGGCGGTCGTCGAGGTGCAGGCCCCGCGCCCGAAAGAGCTTGGTCGTGAAGTCAAGTTGCATTCGCCAATCGTCGATGATCGGGCGCCCCAAAAAACCTTGGGCCCAATGATTCATTTCTCCCGCGACTTGCTCGGCAACCTTCAGGAACACCGCGTCGCGCCGGATGGCCAGCTTGAGGTTTCGCTGGTTATCCAGTGACATGGTCGAGATCTGACCCAAGGCGTCTTCGCCATCGAACATCCAACCGTCGGCGCCGGACAACAGCCCGTACGCGACGTTGCGGATGCTGCTTTCCAACGGCGCATTGGGCTTCGCCGCCGGACCGGTGCCTTGAATCCATTGGCGCCGCAGGTCCTTGGGGATCTCTGCGCCAAGGAAAGCACCATCGCGGGCAGCTTGAACCTTGACCTGGGTTCGCGCGATGGTGGCCAGTGGGTCAAGGAAAGCGATCCGCTGGTGGTTTCGCGCTCGCGCCGCGCGCCGCTCGATCCTCGCTGCCATCACGGCTTTGCGATCTGCATCCAGCCCAGCCAACGCCTCCAAGGCATCCACCGCTTCCGGCGTGAAGACGTCCGCGTAGTCGTGCTGGAGGTTGCCGCGGATTTCCAAGGCTCGAGCGGCCATGAGTCACTCCCCCCGCAGGCCGAGAGGATGTCGCTCGGCGGTGCGTGGAGCCGAGCCCTCGGTTCAGGAAGATTCGGCCGCCGAAACCCGTCCCCGTAACCGTCCTTTAGGCTACGCCACCGTGACCAGCGTGCCAATACCCACTTATAGCCTATCCGAGAACCGGCGGGGACTGGCTCATTTTGCGGTGCCCTGGGAGCAAAATGTGCCTGTCCCCCTCTCCTCGGCCAGTTCTCGGATAGGCAGTTCTAGTTTGCCGTCGGGTTTGGCCGGCAAGGGAGGAAAGAGGAGCTTTAGCAGCGACTGGGCCATGAATCCAGGTGAGTCGTATCGCCAGCCACGTTGAGTGTGTTCATCGGCGCGCTTCTAGCGGACTTTGATGACGGCCCTCAGACCGAGGGCCAACATCACCCACGGCCAACCGTTGAAGATCAACTCGATGCCGATGAACAGACCAATGACCCCTAGCGAGGCTTGGGGCAACCGGCGATTGATGATAATACCCAAAAGCAGAGTAACGCCGCCGTTGAGCAGCATCCAATCCAAGTTCGCCCGCTCGCGAGTATTTCCAGGCGAATCTATGGTCGTGGTGCTCGATCCGAAAGTTGATCTTATGCGGCTTTGCGTCGCTGCCGCCACTGGCGACGACGGGCCCGTAGGCGCTGGCCCAGCCTTCGAGTTCTTAAGTGCGCGTTACGGATCAGCTTGAGCACCGCTTCACCAGACGGCTGGACGTTTGGCTGTCGTTCGGCGATCGCCTGGTAATGACCGGCCAACTCTGACCAAGTCCATTCCAGTGCATGCCGTTGCGTATAGAAAGCGAAGTGCGCGAATAGTGCCTCGCTGCACGCCTCGTTGGGCCGCCCCAAGCGAGCAGGCAATACTTCCGTCAGGAACGGCTCCTCCTCAATATTGTCGCTTGCCAGCTCGGGTACGCCGCACAGATCTGCGCCGAACCAGGAAATCATGTTGATCGAAAATCGCCGCAGACCGTCGATCGGTAAGGCGACCTGCTTCCAGCGCTCAAGATGGCCCTGACGAAGCTCGGCGAGAAACCGCTCGTGGAGTCTGCGGGCGAATCCTGCCCGGCTCCAGCCATTGGGGTCCATACATTCATTTTGAACGCGCCCCCACCGCAGCGGAACAAGTCCCGCCTGCTGGTGAAAGTGGGTGCAGACCGCATTGTTCACGATGTTCCCGAGAATCAAGAACGGCTCGCGGTGGGCCAGCCGATAGCGAACCAGGTTCTCGACGGCGTCGTCGGCGAAGTAGACGATGTCATCATCGAAACGCAAGTAAAGCGTGCCGGGGTCGGAGTAATCGCGAAAGTACCGCCAAATGTTCTCCGGCAATGTGAGATCCGGCCGAACCTCCTTGCGGCAGATTCGAAAGAACTCGGGATGTTGGGCCGTCACTTCCTCAATGTAGCGAATGTCGGCTTCATCCGTCGTGTTGAGCCACCAATGATGTTCGGCAATGATTTTCCGCTGCCGCAGTAGATGCGGAACAAGAGCCGCCAGATAACGACGACGCCCGGCCGGGGTAACACTAATCACCCGCATCGCATGTTCTCCTTTTGGAGTGCAAGGATCTCTTGTTCGTCGGCATTCAAACGCGTGTTCCAAGGCCGTCAAGCAACTGCTCGACGAACTCCGAGCCGCTCCGCCCAGCGCGTCAGCCGAGTGATGCGGGCTGAGGCTGACGGACGTCCGCCAGCCTGATCTTGTCGAACAGAAGTTGCCTGTGCCCCCGCTCCATGAAGCCGCCGTATTTGGCGACGATCGCGCTGAATTCCTTCTGTGGCTCGATCCCGATTTGGGCCAGACGCAGATATGTTCGCGGCGGAATAATCATCGCGGTCGAGAAGACGACCTAGAGATTTATCGGACCGGCGGCATCTAAGCCTCCCGCAAAAGTCCGCGAAATCGTCAAGGTTTGACAATCCAGGCGAGCCCACGGTTGGCAGGTTAGAGCAGTTTCGAGACTGCTGGCATAGCTAGCTGAAAACCGACGCCACAATGCAAAATGTGCTTGAGCGACCGGACGGTCGGGGGAAGAGGCCGTCGGTCAAGGCGAGCGGACCTCACCCACTGGGTCAGCGGCTCGTGATGCCCACGTTGCGCGCCCGGCAGCGTCGCGGACTGCGGCAAGAATTCGGCCGCCCACCAACGCATGGCCGATAAACGTGTGGCGGACGTGATGGATTGTCAGCGCATCGAACCGAAAGGCCGCCTCCGGACACTTGATGCAGACACGCGCCGGCCAGACGACGCTGACCGACGGTGGCTCCATGCACCGAGCGGGATGTAGACGATCAACCACCGGGAGCAGCGACAAATCTGTGGACCAATGTGGCGATCTCGTCCGCAGCCGTGTCTAGCGCGAAATGACCGCCGTCGACAATGTGAACTTCAGCGTTCGGCACATCCCGGCGATACGCTTCTGGCTCTGAGGGGTCGAACGAGAGCTCATACTTACCCCAGATCACCAGCAGGCGCGGCTGCTTCCCGCGCATCCATGCTTGCCATTTCGGGTAGGCGTCCACATTGGTACGGTAGTCGTAGAACAGGTCGCTTTGTATTTCGGCCTGCCCGGGCCGGTTGAGAAAGGCAAATTCATCGGTCCAGAGATCCGGGTCATATCGATCCACGTTGGGATCGTTGCCGACGTGCCGCGTCCGTGTGGTTTCCAGAGAGAGCAAGTTGGTCCGCAGCGCGGCTTCGTGCGCGGCGCGGTCCGCCCAGAAAGCTGCGCCTCGTTTTCCAATTCGCGCCGAGGCCTTCGTTGTGGGCGACGGCATCTTGAACGATCACGGCCTCGACGCGGTCCGGGTGAGCGAGCGCCATTCGAAAGCCGACCGGTCCACCGTAGTCCTGCATGTAAAGGGTGTACTTGGTCAAGTGCAACGCCTCGGTGAAGCCATCCATCACTTTTGCGATGTTGTCGAAGGTGTACGAAAATTCCTTGGGTGTCGGCGCATCGCTGTGCCCGAAGCCCGGATAGTCGGGAGCGACCAGGTAAAATCGGTCCGCCAGCCGCTCCAGCAACGGCTCGAACATGCGCGACGACGACGGAAGACCATGAAGCAGCAGAACGGTCGGCGCGCCTTTCGGCCCGGCTTCGCGATAGAAGATAGTGACGCCGCCTACTTTCACTGTTCGGTACGAGGTGTGCTGAGCCATCGCAGACTCCTTCGACTGATCGAATAAGTTGCGGGACAGAATGAACTCTGCGGCCAAACGGATCAGAGCTGCACTCGCAAGATAACTTCCAGTTCGACCGGCGAACCAAGTGGCTTTTTAGCGAAGACATCTCGAAGCAACTCCGACGCCGCGTCGGCGATCTTCGGGTGGGCGCCCGAGTTACACAATCCTACCAGTGCTTGATCGGTCTCACGACTAGAAATCCTTTCAGCGCGGCATTATGAAGGAAATACGGTTGACATGCTGCGCGGAAAGCCCGCCGTTGCGCTTAGACGACGAAACCGAACTGTGGCGATTGCTGGTGACGATCACCGGGCGCAAAGTCAGTGCGCATCGTCGTCGTCATTTTGCCGTACGACGCGATCGAGGGAAGGTTCGCGGCGAGTCGATCTTCTGTCAGCCTGGTAGTGTCATTTGCTATCATCGTCAACCATTGGATTACGCCGAGAAACTCGCCCGACCGCAATATTCGACTGCCATGCCCGACGCCGCGCGCCTCCTTGCCAGCACCTGGCTTGCCGACGTGGAATATCTCCACGAGACTCCTTCCACTCAGGACTGGGCGCGGCATGTGCGCCGCCGATCCCACCGTTTTGCTGCCGAAACTGATCGTGGCCGATCGACAGACCGCCGGCCGCGGACGCGAGGGGAATTCCTGGTGGACCGGCGCCGGCAGCCTGGCGTTCAGCTTGCTGTTCGATCCGGCGCAGTTCGCCTGCGTGCGGCGCCCTGCGCCGCGCTTGTCGCTGGCCGTGGGCGTGGCGGTGATCGACGCGCTCGGCCCGCGCATGGCCGGCCAGCCGCTCGGGCTGCATTGGCCCAACGATGTGTATGTCGGCCCGCGGAAGCTGGCGGGCATCCTGGTCGAGGTGCTTCCAGATGGCCGACATATCTTGGGCGTCGGCTTGAACACGAACAACCGCGCCGCCAGCGCTCCCGCCGCGCTGCAAACGACGGTGGCCACGGTGCTCGATCTAATGGGCCGCGAGACCGACCACACGGAGTATCTGATTGATTTCCTCGCGGCGCTGGAATTTCGCCTGCGGCAACTAGCAACGGACGCGGCCGCGCTGGCGCGGCGCTTGACGATCTTTGCTTACAGCATGGAGAGACGCTGACCGTCTATCTCGGTGAGGAACAGGTGACAGGCCGCTGCGCGGGAATCGCGCCCGACGGGGCGTTAGTGCTCGACGCGCTCGATGGCCGGCGGCTGTTCTATTCCGGAACGTTGCGGCTTCCGGGTGGCGATCGCGGCGGTTTCGTATGACGCTGCGTGCGAATTTTGGGCACGCGCTTTGGCCTGGCACGGGGAAGCGAAGTCGGGCCGTGTTGGCCGGGCCGATTGGCGCTCTTCACTGGCAGACTTCGCTTGCCAGTGGCACCCGGCTCGCTTGGCGGACTTCGCTTGCCAGTGGCACCCGGCTCGCCTGGCAGACTTCGCTTGCCAGTGGCACTCTGCCGTTTCACCGGACGCAGGTTGCGGGCCGCCACGCAGAATTCGTGGCGGTTGTGATGTAATTGCCGAGCGGCGACTTCCGCGTAACCCCAACTGCGAATCCGAGCCAGATAGCCGGGAATCTCGGGCACGAGCGACCAGTCCGGCAATTTCAGCGTCAGCAGCAGTCCGGCGACGCGCACCGCCTCATGCGTGACGATCGATTCGACGGCATCCAGCGTGTATTGCGGCGCGACATTCATATCAGCCACGAGCCAGCGCACGTCGCGGAATTCGCGCCGCCGGACATCGCGCGCTCCGTTTTTTCCAATGCTCGAAATTGGGATCGGCCAGGACCCGCGGGTCCATGTCGGCCGGATCGATGCCGATCACCCGCGCCCCGTGACGCAACAATGCCTGCGCCGCCCCTCCCGGCGCTGCCAAGCTCCACGCACAGATCGTTCCGCTTGATTGGCAGCCGCGACCAGGCGAGCGCTTCTTCCAGCTTCAGATACGCGCGGCTGACCGCGTCCGGCGGCAGCGAATCGGGAAACAAGCCGCCGGGCCAGCCGCTGGGCATGCCGGCAGCGCGATGGAAGCCGACCCACCACAGGTCGGGCTCGACGACGACGCAATCCAACACCAGGTCGCCCCGGCGCGTTGGTGCGCCGACGGCAGGCGCAGCAGGTCTCCTAACTGGCTGTTGAAAAAGGGGACAGGCACTTCGCGGCGACGTCAAAACTTCGGCAAATTTGCTCGGTCGCTCAGAGCCAGTCCCCTTTTTCAACGGGCTCCTAAGGTGCGCGGCCAGCGTCGAATGATCGGTGGGCCAAAGGCGGCGAATCGCTTGCTCGGCTTCCGCGACTTCGGGCGTCGCAGCGGCGGAAATCTCTCGATCGCCCGGCGGAAATCGATCGCGCTGCCAAACATGCAATCGCACGAACGGCCGCGGGCCGGCCAATTGCCAGACCGTCGCCGCCCGCTCGGCCGCCGTTGGACCGACCGCCTTGCCCAACGAAAATCCTGCCGCCCGGGCGAAGACCGAGCCCAACTCACACGTTTCGGTCAGGCCATGATCGGGGGGTAGCTTGAACGTGAGAAAGCCGGGCCGTGAGTAGGCGAATCGCAGGGCTGGCCAGTCACGGGCCATTTCGGCTTTCACCGCCGGCTCGGCTCCGCGCTGGCAGGTGATGAAAATAAATTCTGGAGAGCCCATCGCTCGAGATCCGTTTCCATGAGGATAGTCGTAGGTCCCGTTTGCCGGACGGGACCAGGTCCGGCTCGGCAACCCGGACCTATCAGTGCGTCTCGCCTGCCGACCGCGACATCACTTATTTTCCCGCCGCAAACTGAGCGCGGGCGGTGCGTCCTGCGGCCTCGCCCAATTCCAGCTTGAGCGGTTCGGTGCGCTCGTTGTGGCGAATTAAGAATAGCAGCGTGTGCGAACCGACGGCAAAGTCCTTGTCCATTGCGTCCAGCGGCGGAATCGGACGGCCGTCGATCCAGAGAGCCAAGCCTGTGGTGGAATTCAAAAGCAGCTTGACTCGGCCGGCGCTGGCAACATCGAGGCCGACAGCGGACAAAACTTACGGCCGAACCATCGGCGCCGGCGATCGGCGGGAGATCGTCGACCGGCAACGGCCCGGCGATCCTTGCATAGTCCGATTCCCACGCGAGGTTCGGGTCGTCACCCACCACGTGCGCCAGACCGGCTTCGCCGCGCAGCAGCGTTTTCGTCGCCGGCGTGGCGATCAGCGTTTGCCACCGCCGGGCGACCGGCGTTCTGGTGACGGAATACGGACCGACCTTGCCGAGCTCCGAGAGAAAACGGACGAGATCGACCAACTCCTGGTGCGTCAATCCATCGGCCAAACCCACGGGCATCAACGACTTCGTGCTTACCGTTTGGCTTTCGATCGTGCTTAGTGGAACGAGCAGCTCGTGATCGTCGGCATCGCGCAGGATCGAGCGCCTTGTCGGTCTGGCGGAGCTTGATGCCGGTGATAATCTTTCCGGAATCGGTCACGGCTCGGACCGTGGAATAGCCCTCCTTGATTTTCGCGCTCGGATCGGTGATCGATTCGAGCAGGTATTCCATAGGAGCGCTGGCTCCGACGCTGAGCAGGTCGGGGCCAACCCGTCCGCCCACGCCGCCGATCGCATGGCATTTCATGCAGACCTGATTGCGGCTGCGAAAAATCGCTTCGCCGTGCGCCGGGTCCCCCTCGGCGCGGGCCTCGGTCAAGAACTTTTGCAACTCGGCCCCTTTGAGCATATAGGGGCCAGAAATGGCTAGTCCTCCCGCCGCGGTCAATGCGGAAGTGAGCGCCGTTTGGTCGGAGGCCGTGGCCCGCACGGCTCGCAGGCCCAGTTTGGCGATATCGGCCGAAAGTTTCTTGCCGCTGAGGGCCGCGGCCAACGCGGCGGCGCCATTCTTGCGATCGAGAAACGCGGCGAACAGCGGCGTCGGATCGGCTCCGGCAGGCGCTTTTGCCAAAATATCGGCGGCCCGCGGCGCCGGATTTCGCATCGATGGCCGCCAGCGCCGTCGTCGCCATGACGCGGGCGCGATACGGCCGATCGGCGGCGGATAGCTGTTCCAGCACTTGCAGGCTCTTCGGGCCGCCCAAGTGGGCCAGTCCGTCAAGCGCTGCCTGGCGCAGCGCGCCGGGCGTGGCGTCGTCGCGAGCCAATTCGGCGAGCCGCGGCTCAAGCGACGCGACGCGCCACAGACCCGCCAGCCGCGCCGCCAGCGGTGCTACGGCATCCACACTCGTGGTCGAACGCGATGAGGCGATCGTCGGGCGACTGCCATCGTTCAGTAATCGTTCCAACCGCCGCAAGTCGCCGCTGGGAATGATGCGCCGCTCGGACGCGGTGGCGGCCAGCCCCGACAAGAGATCCAGTCGCAACGCGGCCGGCGTCGAGGGAGCCAACGCGAGATCGAACAATTCACCCAGCTCTCGCGAGCCGCCGAGCAGAACGACAGTGCCCATCACGCTAGCCGTGCGCTCCGGGCCCAATTGGCCCTCGCGCAACAGCGCCATCAGCGGGCCAACCACGTCGGCCGACCCCACGGCTTGCAGGGCGAAGGTAAGATGCTGCACGTTGCCGTCGAAGTTCCACGTACCGGCTTGCAGGGCCGGGAGCCAAGCGGTTTGCAATTCGCGCGCGGTGAGCCAGAGGCCGAAATCCAGAAATTTATCCATCGGGCGATCCAACGCCCGCAAGGCGATCGTGGCCGATTCGGGCGAGGGAATGAGCGACAGTGCCCGGACGGCTTCCAACCGGACGCGGGGAAAGTCGTCGACGACGCGCTCGGCCAGCAAGTCCAGTGCATCGGGAATTTCGGTGTGCCACGCGCCCAGCACGCGCACCGCGGCGGCCCGCACCCGCGGTTCCGGCGAATGGAGAACCGTGCGCAGCAAGCTCGGCTCGACGTGCCGCAGCGACTGATAGGACCAGAGCGCCTCGAGCCGCTGGTGTTCCACGTCGGGATCGGCCGGATTCAATCGTCGCACCCAGGCGGCCAGCGGCGGCAACATCCGCGCGCCCCGCTCTTTGATCACGCGCTTCGCCTGAGCGCGGGTCCAATCCTCGGGCAGCTTCAGAAAATCGAGCAGCGCTTCGTCCGATGCCTCGACTAGTTTTGGCGGCTGAACCAAGGGGCGACCCTTGGCCGTGACCCGCCAGATGCGGCCGTGCGTGTGATCGCGGCGCGGGTCGCGAAAATCGACTTCGCCGTGCTGGATGATCGGGTTGTACCAATCGGCGATGTACAGCGCTCCGTCGGGGCCCATCTTGCAATCGATCGGCCGGAACGCCGGGTGGTTCGTCTTGATCAGCTCCGGCATTTCTTTCGAACTGTAGGCCGAGCCGTCGTCGGTGACGACGTAGCGGCAAACGCGATGGGCGCGAAAATCGTTCGTAATGATGTTGCCGCGCCAGCTTTCGGGCATTTGCCGGCCGCTTAGAATTTCGATCGAGCAGTCCTTGGGGCTGCCGGGATTGAAGCCATTCAGGATGCGCGGGGCGTCCGCGGCCGTGGTAAAGCATGCGCCGGGGAAGGCATAGTTGATTCCCTCGCCGCCAGCTCCGTCGGTCACGAACGATTGCCCCCAACGATCGAACTCATGCCCCCAGGGATTCACCCAGCCGCGGGCAAAGACTTCGAGTTGCATCGTCTCGGGGCGGAACTGCCAGATGCCGCCGGCATTCAGCGTGCGCGGACCCCAAGGGGTTTCGATATGGCTATGAATGTAAATCGACTGATTGAAATACAAGCAGCCGTCGGGGCCCCAGCGCAGCATGTGCAGAATATGGTGCGTGTCCTCGGTGCCGAATCCGGAGAGCATCACGCGCCGCGTATCGGCGTGCTCGCCGCCGCGCGAATCGGAGAGATGCAACAGCTCGGTGCTGTTGGCCACGTACGCGCCGCCATCGCCGGGGATGACGGCCGTGGGAATGAACAGGCCATCGGCAAAGACGGTGGTTTTATCGGCATGACCTACGCCATGTGTGTCCTCAAGGATCAGAATTTTGTCGTTGGGGACTTCGCCGGGGAGAATTTGCGGGTACATCGAACTGCTGGCGACCCACAGGCGGCCTTGCGGATCGAAGTTGATCTGGATCGGTTTGGCCAGCAGCGGATCGGCGGCCCAAAGCTTGACCTCGAAGCCGTCGGCGACCTGAAACGTTTGCCGCTCCAATTCCGGATCGGGATCGGGGACGTCCTTGAGCCCGCGCTGGGCATATGCCGATCTGCAGAGCGCGAGACACAAAATGGCCCCGACTGCCACGATGACCCAATGGCAGAGCTTTGTAGGGTGGGCACTGCCCACCGCCGCTCGGTAATCAGCACACAACGGGTTCGGTGATCGGTGGGCAATGCCCACCCTACGGATGCGCTTCACTTGGTCGCCTCCTCGACAGGAGACAACTCGTACACTTGCGGCTCTGGAACCCGCTGTTGAGCAATTTCTTGTTCGAGCTTCTCGATAAGCGGATCGAACTTCGGAATTTCGATTGCGTTTTGTCCCTGCTCTCCTTTGCGAAACAGAAACAAGTAGGTGACGTTTTGCGGTCGCCAGCGATTGAAGTAGAGCTGATTCTTGCGATTGATTACTTCGCGAAGCCGTTCGGCGGCGGTAAATGAAGGGCCGTGGTCGAGGACCACCCCATAGGCAAGGACTTCGGCAGGCAACGTGAAAATCGGCTGGCCGTCGATCGTCAGTCGGTATCGGCCCGCTGGCAAGTTTTTTGCCTTAAAGAGCCGGTTCGCATCAAATCCGCGGTGGGCTAAGTTAGCATTGCTGGCCGGACCAAGCTTTGGCGCCGGCAGTGGCAAACAATCGTCGGTCACTGTCAGACGAATCTTGTTTTGCTCGACCGTCAGGCCAGCCGTCTTGTTGCCGACACCTACGACTCGCTTTGCACTGTTGGCGTCGATCACCAGTGACCAACGCTGCGGGCCGAGCAATGCCGTTTCGATCGTATCAGCGAAGTGAAAATAACCCAGTTCGTTGAGATGCAATTCGTCGCTTGTCAGATGTTCGGTCGGCGGCACTGAGGCGGCAACTGTAAGCAATGTCGAGGGTTGGCGACCTCCACGAGCCGAATCGTCCGGAATCAATCGATCGAACAGATCGACAAACCCGTAGCCGCGTTCGGCGGCAACGTCCCTGAGCGCCGTGCAATAGAGTGCCAATCGGGCGTTTTGCGAGCCCGGATCGGGCAGCGGAGCGCCAAGAGTTTCCTCGCGCAGGGGCGACAAGACAATGATCCTCGCGTGGTTCTCGTCCAATGCGTCGAACAGCGTGTTCAATCCATCGAGAAACTTTTGCAACCCGGCCTCGCCCGCGAACGATTCGTTCGTACCGTAGCTAACGAGGATCACCGTCGGGTGCAGCGCCGCCACGTGTTCCGCGAGCGCTCGAAATCCATCGGCGGCGGAACCGAATTGCGCCCGGGCTTCGCCCCACACCGTGTCGCCGCTCCAGCCAAGATTACGGAACTGGATGTTGCGGCCGGGGTATCGCTCCGTCAGCGCGGTCTCCAAATAACCGAAGCGCTGGTCGCTTTCGATCAGCGTGTTGCCCAGCAGCACGACCCGATCGCCGTCATGAAGCTCGAATTTCGCAGCTTCGCCTGGCTTGCCGTGCGCGGCGGAAATCTTGACCGGAACCGTTTTAACGGATTGCATCACGCGCAAGCCGGCGCCCCAGGGGCCTGTCTTTCCCAAGGGACCGTACACGTAGGCGGGCTGCCAAGCGACGTCTGAGAACTGAATCTTGTTCCAACCGTATTTGCTCGTCAGACTCGCTTTCCAGCGGGCATCGGTCGAAAGATCGAGCGTCGCGGCCGCTTCGGTCTTGATATGGACCCGCGCCACCATCCCGGCTGCCCCGCCTTGATTGCTGCCGCGGACGGCGATGACGTTCTGGCCGCTGACAAGTTGCGGCCGAATGTCGTAGCGATCGATCTGCTGCCAGGCCGCGCCGGCGCCCAGCCGTTGGCCATTCACATACAGCTCATAGGTATCGTCGCCGGTGATTTCGACAAGTGCCGATTGCACGGGCGCCGTTTTCAGGTCGAACGTTCGCCGGAAGTAGCAATCCCCTTTGGGTTCCGTCTGCTGGGCGTTTTCGGCCGACCAAATCCAGTTGGCCTCGGCAGCCGCTAAGATTGCTGGGGACAACAGCAGGCAACTCCAGACGAGACAACAACATCGCGACGCACGATTCACGGGAGAGCGCTCCGGGTCGAGAGACTCAGGCGTAGGCGGGAAAGATTGCGGTCTATCGCATTCTAATCGCCGCCGCCCTGGGAAACTACCACCGCCGATTGGCCGTCGTGGTACATTTTGAGAATTCTGGCGCGGCGACGGCACGCGGAGCGTGCCTGCCACGTAACAGGCACACTCCGTGTGCCGTTGGCACCACGAATAATCTTCAAATTGGACCACTGCCGGGGGTGGCGGTTAGTGGCGATCGCTAGCGAATTTCGGGGAAATCCGGCGTACCGAGCCATCCGGGTAAATCCTCATCGAGCGAGGGTCTGCCGCAAATTTTCCGATCAAAATGTCCAATTAGTTGCAACCCCTTTTTGGTGAGACTAGCATAGAGAACCGTCGCGGGAAGGCGCGGGCATTTGTCCGTCAGAGATCCGCATTATTTCACCGGCCAGACTCGAGCCGGAGCCGAGCATCAGGGAGAATTCAGCCATGCGGCGCATCGCCCAACTTGTTGTCGTTTGGTTCTTGGTCGGTTCGATGTCGATCGACACAGCGTCGGCGTGCCGGTTTTGGATGCGGCGATGCTGCGAGCCGTGCCAGTGCCAATGTCAGTCGAGTTGCAGCGAACAAGCGACGACAGATTGCACGCAGCCCGCGGCCTCAGGCAGTGGCACATCAGGCAGTGGCACATCCGCGTGCGGCAGTGGCACATCCGGCAGTGGCACATCCGGCAGTGGCACATCCGGCAGTGGCACATCCGGCAGTGGCACTTCAACGAGCGGCGGTTCATCTAGCAGTGGTGGCGGGACAGGCCTCGTGCCGCCAAAGCCGCCGGCTCCGCCCGAGCCGCCGGCCGTCGAGCCGAAGACGGCTCCGCCGGCGATCAATCCGACGCCGGCGCCGCCCACAACGACGCCCACCCCGGTACCTCCGTCGTCGACCCCGAGTGTGAATCCACCGCCGCCGACACCACCGATGCCGCCAGCGATAACTCCGCCGACTACGAAGCCGCCCATGCCCGAACCGAAAGCTCCAACGACGAAGGCGCCCGAGGACGACATCTTCGCCGAGCCGTCCAAGACGACTCCAAAGCCAACGACTCCGACTCCGCCGCCGAGCGCGCAAGTGCCGACAACGCCGAAGCCGGAAGTGACGACGCCATCCAAGACGCCCGACAAGCCGTCGGACGATATCTTCTCCGAGCCGAATAAGCCCGCGCTGTCGAAGCCGGAAGATACGAAGGAATTTCCCAAGACGCCGGAGAATAAGGCGCCGGAAAAGCCGTCGGATGACCCGTTCTCCGAACCGGCCAAGCCGGCAACCCCCAAGCCGGACGCTGCAAAAGCTGATGCTGCAAAACCTGCTGCCGCGAAGACGCCGGACAAGGCGACCGACGATCTATTCGCCGATCCAGCCAAGCCGGGCGAACCGAAGCCCGACGCTTCGAAGGATATTGAACCGGTCAAGGAGCCGGTCAAGGACTCGGCGAAGCCGAACGCAAAACCTGCGGACGATCCGTTCGCGGAACCGGCAAAGGCCACGGAACCAACCAAGCCGGAGTCGAGCAAGCAAGCCCCGCCGTCGTTGGAAGCTCCCAAGACGGATGTCCCCAAAGCCGAGCCGGCGCCTGTCAAGGCCACCGACAAAACGGGCGACGATCTATTTTCCGATCCCGCTCCAAAGCCGGCCGAACCAAAGCCTGCCGACGTGAAACCGGCCGCGGCCAAGCCTGATGCCGCAAAGCCCGCCGATGCGTCCGACGATCCATTCGGCAAAGCTGCGACGATCCAGCTGCAACGCGCGATGCCGGTCGAGCCGTCGCTCATCACCCTCGCGTCAGCGAAACCTGCGATGGAATCCGTCGCGGCAAACGATGGGACGCGGCTGTGGCGCGACAACACCGGCGCCTTCCAGGTGCGCGGCAAGTTGGTGAAAATCACGGCCAATCATGTCCGGCTGCTGAAGGACACGGGCAAGTACACCACCGTGCCGATGGATCGGCTCTCGGTCGTCGATCTGTTGTTCGTCCAACAGCAAATTCAATCGGCCCGAGTCGAACTGACGGCCAGCACCGTGCAGAAGTAAGCGGGTAGGAACTCGTCGCGCCGCGACGCGTGCCCGATCGCGCGGCTAGCCGAGAGTGGCTCGGGCGGTGGTTAGGGTGCCACTGGCTTTGCCAGTGTTCTGCATTACTGTGCGATCAAGGCAAGAATGCCAAGGAGCACTGGCAGAGCCAGTGGCACACAATCCAAGAATCAAGCGTTGACAAGGCGCCAGGCCCCGCGAGCGCTGCGGAAAATTACGCTTCCACCTCGGTGGGAATCCCCGGCGGCACGGCCACGAAGACCGGGCAGGAGGCGTGTTCCAGGATATGGCCGAGCCAGGGAGCCGCCCGCCGGTCGCGCGTGGCTTCCGACCAGGGCTCGGGCAGCGCCACCGCAATCAGATCGTAATGGTCCTCGCGTGCCATGCGGCACGATTTCCTGGCCTGGCTCGCCGTTGAGATCCACCACGTCGACGTCGCGGCCGAGTCGTTTCGCCCACTGCTGATCCACGTCGATATTGTTGCGAGCGTCCGGGGCACCTAGCTTCTCCGACGGCACGACCGCTACTTGCAGCATCACCTTGGGGTCGAGCATCGTCAGAATGTTTTGGAATAGGTCGTGGCTTGTCGGGCTGCCATCGTGGGCCATCAGCAGCCGGCGCACGCCGACGCCGGCCGCCCGAAGTTCGGCGACCGACTTCGCTTCGCGTTCGCTGATCTTGGGAATGCGGCTGCCGCCGGCCAGGTCGAGATGCACTTCACGGTCGCGGCTCAGAATGCGCACCGTGAGCGGGATCGGGGCGCCTTCGCAGAGATTGAACCAATAGAAGGCCAGTTGGTCGAGTTGCTCGTCCGCCGTGTTCTTGTTCGACACGCCCACGATCAGCTCTTGGACGTCGAGCTCTTTGGCCGTTCGGACCAGGGCGTAAAGCGGATTGTTCGTCGGCACAATCAGCGGGATGACTTCCTTGCCGCTCTTTTCAGCCCGCTTGACGACGGCCGTCATCAGGTCCTGATCGTAGGTATCGAGATCCCGATCGGGCCGTTCGAGCATTCCCGACTGGTCGAGCTTGGCGGTCATGACCACGACGGCCGTGGTCGAGGGATCGGATTCGTCCAGCGCCTTTTCGAGCATGAACAGGTTGTTCGGCGAGCGGATGGCAATCAGCTTGCGATATTTGAACCGATCCAGGCCGAGCCCGGTCAACGATAACTGAGACTCGGATTGGCGGTTGAATTGCTCGCGGAATTCATGCTTCGCGCCGCGGCGGCGATACTCGTAATACCGCTCGGTCACGACGAACACGAGCAACAGCGTGCCGGTGAACCCCAAGCCCCAGCGGGTCGCCACGTCCTTCGTGAACAGGTTGGTCACGGCGGCAGCCATCAGGATCAGGAAAATCAGCGGCAAACCGATCGGAATCTCGACGTTGCCGATTTTGATGTTGAAGGGCACCATGAATTCGCGCTTGCTGCGGTCACGGAATCGGAGCACGCACATTGCCATCGTATTGAAAACGAAGCTCCATACCACGCCGAACGCGTACGCCTCGCCCAGTACGATCACGTCGCCGCGGCTGACGATGATGGTCAGCAACTGAAGCCCGACGACCAGGATCAGCACGCGATAGGTCGTGCCGAATTTCGAGTGCGGTTTTAGAAACCAGTCGGGAAGCACGCCGTCCTCCGCCACCCGGTTGAGCACGCCATTGGAGCCGATGATCGCGGTGTTCACCGCCCCGGCCAGGATCAAAAAGCCGATCACGACGACAAACGCGTTGAGCATGATCCGCGCCCAAATCGGCCCGGCCACGTTCATCGCCAACCCACCGATCAGATTGTCGTTGAACAGCGGCATGCGATCTTTGTCGGGTATCAGCAACACGGCCAAGAAGCTGATGCCGACGGTCAGCACCAGGCTGTAGACGAACACGATGAAGGCGGCCCGCTTGAAATTCTTCAACTTCGGGCTTTCCACTTCGCGATAGACCTGGGCCAGCGTTTCTTCGCCGCTCATGGCCAGAATCGAGTGGCCGAAGGCGATCAGCAGCCCCAGCACGCCCACCAGGCTCAGCCAATTTTTCGGCGGGCTGTCAGACAAAGCTCGCAGTTGCTCGCCGACGGCGGTCTTCGTGATCGAACCCAAGGGATCGATCGGATTGCCGGTGTTCGGGTCGAGATGCGAATGCAGATCGGGCAAGAACGGAACATGGTTTTTCGGGCCGTGCATCAGCAGCGTCACACCACACCAGCCGAGAACAATCACCCCCATAACCGTCGTCGCGAGCATGATCTTCAGCGCCTTGCCGCTCGATTCATGAATGCCGCGGATGTTTTCTCGAAAGAAATAAAGCGTGATCAGGATGGCGATCGCGACCGAGCCCCAGGTCTTGTAGGGCGCGAACGATTCGATGCTGATATCGACGTTCAGGTGATACAGCAACGACCGCACCAGCCCCATGATGTACTGCCCCGCGGAGACACCGCTGATCGGTCCGGTGAGGATGAAGTCGAACATCAGCGCCGAGACCGACAGTTTGGCCATGAAGCCGCCCATCGCTTCTTTCACCACTCGGTACACGCCGCCGCGGACAAACAGGGCGCAACTTTCGATGTACACACTCCGCACGGCATAACTGAATAACATGACGGCCAGGATGAACCAGGGGGCCGCGGGCCCGATGGCCGACTCGACGATCCCGCCGATGTAATAGGCCGTGCTGGCCAGATCGCACAGCACGACGGCGGCGGTGCGCCAATAGGAGATGAACTTGAACATCACGCTGTTCACGACAATCACGTGAGCAGGGTGCGAAGGCTGATTGCCGCCCGGAATGTTCGCGGCATCGCTCGGAGAGGCGGGCATCGTGCTCCCTTAGAGCCTAACCGAAAACCGGCGGGGACTGGCTCATTTTGCGGTGCCCTGGGAGCAAAATGTGCCTGTCCCCCTCTCCTCGGCCGGTTCTCGGATAGGCAGTTAGTAATTCAAAACAACCGCGAGACCCGACGCCGCGATCGACTCGAAGCTTCTCGACCTGAATAAAAACTAAAAGCCCCTCGGCGGAGGGAAAGCTCTTCTGGGCCCAAGCTCTCGAATCAGTTCCGCGACTTCGGCTACGGATGCGTACGGTGGCGCACGAACCTAGCCCGCTGTGCGACGGTTGCAAGACCCAGCCGCACGTGACGTTTCATGGTAGCCCGATTCCGGCAGTTCGCAAGCGGGTCATTTCTTGTGAGATGCCAAGAGGTTGCATCGAGCGTGATGGATTTCACGACGCGATGTCGGAACGGGCGCACATCGGGTCTTCCCCGATGTCTGTCAGTCCCTTAGAGCCTTTCCGAGAACCGGCGGGGACTGTCCCAATTTTGTGAGTGCCGCCGAACAAAGGACCGTCCCCTTTGCCCAGAAGGTTCTCGGATAGGTTCCTAGTGAAGCTCACTCGTGGCTATCCGGTTCGGTTATAGAAAATTCTTAAATGCAACCGATAAACTAGAAGGTTTCATTGGAATAGGGAGTTTTGCGCAAATTGGGAATATTACGTCAGCTATTCCGGCAATTTTGATAATATTGTAATGTCTCGCCTGCACTCGTTTCGTTGAATGCAATCGATCGGCCGCCCGTCCGTGTATGCCTAGGGCTTTCGTTGTGGCCTGGGGGGCGTCCGAGGAGATGAACAGCCATGAGACCTCGCGTTGTGGTCACAGGTTTGGGTTGCGTGACTTCACTCGGAGCGAGTCCGCAGCAACTCTGGCAGCGATTGCTACGAGGCGAATCGGGCATCGATCGGACGACCTTGTTCGATACGACAAATTTTCCCACGCGGATTGCGGCCGAAGTTCGCAGTTGGTCGATCGCCGAAGCCGGCGAAGACCCGACCCGCTGGCAGGCGCACCCGCGCCAAACGCAGTTTGCGGTCGGCGCGGCCAAACAGGCGTTCGCGCACGCCGGATTGGATAGCTTTACGACCGACCCGACGCGCGTGGGAGTCTATCTGGGCTGCGGCGATGTTTATCAGGACTTCGGGGAATTCGTCCGGCTGATCGAGCAATCGCAGGCGGGATCGCAAATCGATCTGGCCCGCTACATGCGTGCCGCGATGGAGATTCTTGATCCGGCCGTTGAGTTGGAGCGGCAGCCCCACATGGCCTCGAGCCATCTGGCGGCCATGTTCGACGCCCAGGGGCCGAACGTCAGCTCGTTCACCGCATGCGCGGCGAGCAGCCAGGCGATCGGCGAATCGGCGGAACTAATTCGCCGCGGTGATGCCGACATCATGCTGGCCGGCGGCACGCACAGCCTGATCAATCCGTTGGGCGTCACCGGGCTTAGCCTGTTGACCGCCCTGAGCCGCCACGACGGGGAACCGAGCGAAGCCTCGCGCCCGTTCGATCGCGATCGAGACGGCTTCGTACTGGGAGAAGGAGCAGGAATTCTCGTCCTGGAGCGGTGGGAACACGCCGTCGCCCGCGGAGCTCAAGTCTTCGGCGAAATCACTGGCTATGGTTCCGCGGCAGACGCTTACCGGATCACCGACGTCCATCCCGAGGGGCGCGGCGCGGCAGCCTGCATGAAACTGGCGCTCGACGATGCCCGGCTCAATCCGGAGGAAATCGACTACATCAACGCCCACGGCACCAGCACGCTGCTGAACGATAAAGTCGAGACGATGGCCATCAAACGGATCTTCGGTTCACGGGCCTACCGGACGCCGATTTCCAGCACCAAGAGCATGACGGGCCATTTGTTGGCCGCCGCCGGCGTTACCGAGCTGATCGTCTGCCTGATGGCGCTGCGGGATAGCGCACTGCCGCCGACGATCAACTATCACACCCCCGACGAGGAGTGCGATTTGGACTATGTGCCCAACGAAGCCCGCGATGCTCGCTGTCGCCACATTCTGACCAACAGCTTTGGTTTCGGTGGCCAGAATGTGTCGCTTGTCGTATCCGCCGCTTGATCGCGGCGCACAAGCGATCACGCCGCGACCAACGACCTCGCCGTTAGCCGCGACGCGCGAGCGGAGCGCGTGTGAAAGAATGGGGACTGGCTCCGAGCAAGTCGCGTAAAGAAGGCAATTACCGGCGGGGCGCGAGGTGCCTGTCCCCATTCTTTCACATCCTCGGAGCGCACCGCATTCTGCGGCCCACACGTCTGGGGCCTACTGCGATAAGTAGAAATGACTGGCGGCCAGCACCGCCAACAAAGCCGCGATCACGGCGCAATCCAGTAGTTGCGCCAACTGCCGGCTCGGCGAAGTCGCCGCGCGGAATGTTGCTCTTGCGGCGTGGGACCGGTCAGTGCTTCGTCGAGATTCGGTGGCGCCGTTCTGTGAGGCGCTCCGGGAGAGCTTGGCAGAAGCATCGCTTCGCCACTCGGCTGCGCACCGAGCGCGAAGAGGAACTCGTCGGCATCGCGGAACCGCGCTTGCGGATCTTTTTCCAGAGCACGTGACACGGCTGCGGCGATACGCGTCCCGGCCACCGCCGCGGGCAATGACGGGGGAGTGAGCGAGTTGTGCAGGACCAAGATTTGCACGGGGTTCGGATCATCGAACGGCACCCGCCCGGAGATCAATTCGTAAAGCACCACGCCCAGCGAATAAAAATCGCTCGCCGGTCCGACCGTATCGCCGCGGCATTGCTCGGGGCTCATGTAGGCCGGCGTACCGAGCACGCCACCGGGCGTGGTCAGGCGCGTCGTTTCCATCAGCCCCGAGCCATCCTCCCGGCCGGCCACTTTGGCGATGCCGAAATCCAGGACTTTGACGTTGTCGCCGCCGCCATCCGTGCGACAAAGATAAATGTTGGGCGGCTTCAAATCGCGATGGATGACCCCCAGCCGATGCGATTTCGCCAGCGCGTCGAGCACCTGGCAGCCGATTTCGGTCGCTCGTTCGGGCGAAATCTGCTTCTCACGCCGCAGCAACAGGGATAGCTCTTCGCCTTCGAGCAGCTCCATGACGATGTAGAGGTCGCCGGTCGCGGATTCCTCCAATTCGAGAATCTTCACTGCGTGCGGGCTGTCGAGCAAGCCGCGTGAGCTTCGCTTCGCGCTTGAGCCGATGCCGCAACGATTCGACCGCGCGGGTCCAAGGCAGCAGCACCTTGATGGCGACGCGCCGCCCCTCCTTCATATCGGTGGCGGCATAGACGATGCCGAACGAGCCGCGGCCGACTTCGCGCTCGATCCGGTACCGCCGCTCGAATAACTCGCCGGGCTGCATCACGTGGTTTTCCTCGAGCCTGTTCCCCTCATCATGTTCTACCGGAAAACCGCGCGGCGCACAGCGAGGCGGCCGTGTGACCGCAATCCATTCGGTGGCGCTCTCGCGTGGGATATCTACACTCAAGGCGCACCGCGCGCTTTTCCTCGTCGTCCTTAAAAGTCCTAACTCAAATCGCGGCGCCGAGGGGGTCAGTCCCCATTTTGCTCACGGGGCATCGCAAAATGGGGACGGACCCCGACTGGTTTAAGTTAGCAATGCTTACGCCTTAAGCCCTAGGCCCTCAAGCCTTCTTACGGCGACGGCCGATTCGTCTTCGGTGCTGCCGGAGCGGCCTTATTGGCGGGCTGTTCGTGCCAGTCGGCGGCGAGCCAGATGATGGCCGTGCCGTCGCGGCTGGCGGTGAGGATATCCCGGCCGTTGTCGGAGAATGCCACGGAGGTGACTTCTTGTGTGTGGCCTTTGAGCGTCATGATTTCCTTGCCGGTCGCGGGATCCCAGAGCTTGGCCGTGTTGTCCTGGCTGCCGGTCAAGACGCGCTCGCCATCGGGCGAGAAGGCGACCGACGTCACCGGGGCCGTGTGGCCGGCCAAGCGTGGCCAGCTGCTTGCCGCTTTCGACATCCCAGACGATGGCCGTGTTGTCGGCGCTGCCGGTGATGATCCGGGCACCGTCAGTGGAGAACGCCACGGACGAAACGGCCCAGATGTGCCCCTTGAATTCGTGCAACAGGCGGCCAGTCTTCGCATCCCAGAGCCGGGCCGTTTTGTCCGCCGAACCGGTGAGCACGAGATGGCCGTCCGGCGAAAAGACCGCGGCAGTCACCCGGTCTTTGTGGCCGACGAAGTCGCGGACGGCTTCGCCGGTCTTGGCGTCCCACAGGCGGGCGGTCCGGTCGTCGCTGGCGGTCAGCACCCACTTGCCGTCGGGCGAGAACGACGCGGCGTTCACGTAGCCATGGTGGCCGACCAGCTTCCGCACGGCGTGTCCCGACTCGACATCCCAGATTTTCGCCGAGTTGTCCCAACTGCCGGTGACGATCCAATGCCCGTCGGGCGAGAAGTTGGCCGACGCGACCGCGCCATTCGGGCGTGAACGAAATTTGCTCCTTCGCCGGTCGTCATATCCCAGAGCCGCGCGCCGTTGCCCCCGACGGTGACGATGTAGCGGGAATCGGGCGAGAACGCGGCCGCCCAGACTAGTCCGGTGGACGGCGCGAGAAACGGCCGCTTTGGAATCCGCCACGCTGGGAGCCGGGATTTGCACGCCGCTCTTTCAGGTCCCAGACCCGCACGGTTCGGCTGTTGTAATTCACCCACAGAGCTAGTCGCCCGTCGGCCGAAACGGCGACCTGGCTGTTTCCCTCATCGGTGCCAAGCGTGGCGAGCACTTCGGCCCGGTCGATATTCCAGAGCCGCACGGTCCCGTCGTCGCCCAGCGTCAGCGCCTGCGGCTGTGCCGGGGACCACGGCCATCGACAACACCGAGCCCGGATGCTTGAGGATCAGCGCCAGCGGCTCATGGCCGGTCGCGACGTCCCATTGGCCGACGGTGCGATCGGCGCTGGCCGTGAGCACGCGGCTGGCCATCGGAGGTGAATTCGGCGGCGGTGATTTTGCGCGGAGTGCGTGTCGAGCTTGTTCAGCAATCTCAGCGGTGGCGGTTTTCCAGAGCCTGCAATGCCCGTTGACGTCGCCGGTGAAGAACGTCTCGATCGTCCGGTGCGAAGGCCACGGCCGTGACTTCGCCGTTCAAGACCGGCGTCGACCGCAGCAACTTTGCCGTCGTCGGCGTTCCAAATCCGGGCTGTCTTTTCGTCGCTGCGCGGTGAGCACCAGCCGGCCATCGTGCGACATCGTCGCCACGGATCCGTGGCCGATTCCGTCGAGTCGCAGCGTCTGTGTGCCGGTCGCAACGTCCCAGATGCGGGCCGTGTTGTCGGCCGCGGCGGTGAGCAGGCGTTTGCCGTCGGGGGAGAAGGCGGCGGTCGACACCAGGTATTCGTGGCCCTCTTCGAAATCCTTGAAGCACTTGGCCGGTCGCCGCGTCCCAGATCTTTGCGGTGCGGTCGCGGCTGGCGGTGACGATCCGCCGGCCGTCGCGGGAGAATGCGGCGGAAAGCACGGCGTCGGAGTGTCCCTGCAACACGCGGCCTTGCAGCACGCGGACCTCTTCATAGCCCGCGATGTCCCACAGCTTGACCGTCTCGTCGTGGCTGCCGGAGAGGACAATGGTCCGTCGGGCTGAAAATACCGCCGATCGCACCCGGCCCGCGTGTCCGCGCAGCGATTTGATCAGCCTTGCCGGTGGCGAAGTCCCAGAGCTTGACCGTGTTGTCGTTGCCGCCGCTGAGGATCAAATGGCCGTTGGGAGAAAATGCCACGGCGTCGATGGCCGCGGTGTGCCCCTCCAGAGCACGAAACTTCGGCGGCGGATTCGTCGCCGCCGGAAACGACAGCCTGATAGTTGAACGGCATGAGCTCGTCCGGTCCCAGATCAAGCAGGCGATTGTCGTAGCCGCCGGAAACGACCGAGTTGCCATCCGGCGAAAATGCCGCGGCGTAGACCGGGCCGAGCATGGCCCGTGAAGGGGGGCCCGGCCTGGCCCGTGGCTCGGTCGACCAGACGATGGCGGTGCCATCCTGGCTGGCGGTGACGATCCGCGATTCGTCGGGCGAGAAGGCGGCCGACCAAACCCACCAGTTGTGCCCCAGGAATCGCTGCAATCTCGTGGCCGGTTTCGACATCCCACAGCCGGGCCGTCTTGTCGTAGGAAGCTGGTCAACAGACGTCGGCCATCCTGCGAGAACGCGACCGAGAGCACGTCGTCGGTATGGCCGGCAAGCGTCCGCACCAAAGCGCCGGTGTGCGCATTCCAAATTTTCACATAGCCTTGCTTGTCGTTGCCGCCGGTGGCGAGCAAGTTGCCGTCGGGCGAGAAACGCGACCGCATGGACGTACAGCCCGCCGTAGGGAATCGTGAGCAGCGTTTTGCCGCGTCGCCACGTCCCAAATGCGGGCCTGGCCATCCCAACTGCCGGAGACGAATCGCCTGCCGTCGGTGGTCGAACGCCACGGAGTCGACTGGCGCCGTGGCAGCGGAAGTCGCGGACGCTTTGCGTGGACAGATGCCACAGCCGGCCCCATTCCCAATTGCGCAGCCGCGGCGGGCAATCGTTCAGCAATTGCTCGGCCGTGTCGAAGGCGTTGTCGTCGATCTGGGCGGCGGCCAGCCCGATGCGAGCGACATAGGCTTGATATTCTTCGGCCTGCTTTGCTTGCTCGGCCGGTATCGCGATCGGCTTTGGCTTGCGTTTCTGCCGCTGCGCGCGCTTGTTTCTTCCGCCTCGCGAGCGCGTTCGCCGCGGCATCGCTGGCATCCTCTGCCGATTTGCGTCGCCTTTTTGGCCGATGCGGCCTCGGCTTCGGCCTCGGTCGCTGTCGTCTTCGGCATGCGACTGCTTTGTCTCGCTGATCGTTCGCTGTTCGTCGAGCCGAACGGCCTTATTCTTCGCGCTTGTTCACGTTGACGAACGCGACACCGACGACGATCAGCATCGCCGCAACCAGCCCGACGGCCAGGCGTTTGACGTTCTTCAGCCGCTGCTGCCGCGTGTCGCGCTCGCGCTGGGCCGCGACGATGCGCCGACGCACCTCGGCATGGGCCGGATCGGTGGCGTCCAGCAGCGAAGCCGCCAGATCGAAGTCTTCTTTGTTCATCGCCTGGCGGGCATAGGCGAGCTTGGCGGTCGAAATGCCGAGCCTGGCCTTTGTGTTGCCGTCCCACAAGGCGAACGCTTCTTGGAACGCGAACAAGGCGCGGGAATAGGTTTGATAGTCGCCGCGACTTCTCGGCGGCCGCCAAATCGGCCTCGGCCCGGGTCGAAAGAACGATGCTTTCCGAATGCGATTGGTATGTGCCGAATCGCGGTCTGAAAATCCTGCACGCTCGCGTAGCGATCTTCCTGCCTGCGTCGCCATCGCCTGCAGCGCGATATCGAGCAGCTCGCCGGACTGCTCGGTCGGCTGAATTTCGTTCCGCGCCGCGGCGAACAGGCAGTTCATCACGTTCTTGCCGGTGTGCGGCGGCTGGCCCGCGACGATTTCGTAGAGGATCGCGCCGAGCAGATAGACGTCGCTCGGCAAGCTGACGCGGTCGATCGGGCCGGTGGCCATTTCGGGGGCCATGTAGGCCGGCGTGCCCGCCCATGCTGCTCGTCTGCGTGATGCTGCCCGACTTGCGGAACGAGCCGGTCGACAGGGCCAAGCCCCAGTCCATCACCAGCACTTCGCCGAAATCGCCGAGCATGACGTTTTCCGGCTTCAGATCGCGATGGATCACGCCGCGCGAATGGGCAAACGCCACCGCGTCGGCCACTTTCATCAAGATCTCGATGTTCTCGCCGGTCGATTTCTGCTCGATCGACCGCCATCCAGGGCGTCCCCTGCACGCGCTTCATCGAATAGAACAGCGCGCCCGTTTCATTGCTCCCCAGATCGTAGATCGGGACGATGTTCGGGTGATCGAGATCGCCGGTGACGACGGCTTCGGAGAAGAACTTTTCCCGCTGCTCGGCGTGCGACGCGATGTCGGGCTTGAGCATCTTGATCGCGACGGTGCGATCGATCGACGCTTGCCGGGCGGCATAGACGACGCCCATGCCGCCTTCGCCGATCACGCTGAGCAACTCGTATTCCGTGCCCGGCTCGGGAATCGGATGCTCGCGCGAATCGCGCATGGCCCGGTGCTTGATGACGAGCCGCGAGTCGCGGGCCGTGACGCCGCCGGCGCCCTTCAGGCTGGTGCGGGGCGTGGTCGTGGGCGAGAAAGTGCCGCGCCAGAGCTTGCGCCACGCGGTCGGCTTCGGCCGGCGGGATGTCGCCCGAATCCATCGTCTGCGCCATGCGGCGCTCGTCGAACGTGCTGGGACGCTTGCGGCCGCCGGCCGGTGGCGCGCCATCGCCATCGCCGGCGCGAGTCGCGGCGCCGTCGCCTGGCGTCGTCAAGCCGATGCCTGACTCGAGCGTCGCCATGCCGTCGCGCAGGATTCTCCGGTTTGTTCGTCGCAGCGGGAGTGTCCAATTCTACGGTGCGTGCCTCGTTGCCTCGCGGAGTGGGATACGATCGCGGCGGAGTCGGATTTCTGGCAGCAGGCGGCGGCGGGACCGGCGCCATGTTGGGGGCCAGCAGTGAAGGAATCGGCGGCAGCGTCTGCGGCACGGCGGCCGGCTGCACAGCGGTCGGCGGTGCGTCGCCGGGCGAATCTGCCGCACGCATCACGATCCGGGCCAAGGTGTTCTTGAGCGTGGCAACGGGATCTTCGGCGGGTGGATGGGCCTGCGGAGCGAAGTGCTGTATCCCGCCTTGCCGTTGCATCGTCATGTTCGCTGGCGGTTGGATTTCGCCAAGCCCGAGGCCGGCGTACGGATCGGACGCCGACAATTCTGGCGGTTCCCACGCCAAGGGATTGCCACATACCGGGCAGCGTCCGCCGCTGGCCGGAAGGTCAGACAGTCCAGATTGGCAATAGGGGCAGATCGACATGGATGTTTTGTTATTCGAGGATCGGCTGCTAGATTGTATTGGTTATGGAGATTGGATGGACTGCAGTCGACTTTTCCGCTCCACGGCGAGACCGGCGCGACAGGAGAGAACTAAGCGTCGGCAGCCGACACCATTGCCGCACGCGCGAACTGTGGATATTCAATCGGCAATCCGCCGACCGGACATGGCACACTACTGATCTGGCAATCCTGTGGCGTTTTGCGTTAGCAGGGTGTTGAAAAAGGGGACAGGCACGTCGCGGGAATCCAAATTTCCGAAAAAAATCCAGCGGTCGCTCCGAGCCAGCCCCCTTTTTCAACAGGCTCCTAGGCGGGCTTAACCTCTGGACCAGACTATTCTTTCGCCGCTCGCCGCAACTTGCGCAAGGCGCGCCCGCGCTGAATGTCCGTCGTTTTGAATGCCTCATCAACTCGTCCACACGCGCCGCACGCTCGCCTGACTGCTGCGATTGCGACTCCATGAGCAAGGCGGCGATACCGACGCCAGCCGCTGCCGCTTCCCAGGGCGTATGTCCCGAGGCGCCATGCCGCTTGAAGATAGCTCCCGCGCCGTCGCTTGGCGTCGGCTTGTTGATTGGAAGTGTTGATTTTGCGGAGGGAATGGCTTCGGCGTCAAAACCGGGCGCGGGTGTCGCGCCGTCGGAAGTTGGCGAGCTGGGCTGCTGTTCATTCACCGGCGCAACCGGTGGCGGCAGAAGTTGTGGCGCGGTCGGCGGAGTCGTGGAAGGCTGCGGCGACACGGTCGACTGTTTACCAGCGCCGTCGGCAGCCACGTTGTCTGCTCCGCCGTATTGGATGTCTCCGGTGGGCGGCCGCTCGCTCGTGCCATTGGTATCCTCCGAGGGATCCACCGGACGACCCTGACGCACCACGACATCAATCACCAATCGCGTGCGGCCATCTTCCGACAGATAAATGCGGTAACGCCCGTCCGGCAGCTTGTTGAACAGCTTTGGCAGGTCGCTCAGCGATTGGTCGGGGACGTTGATGTCATCTCCTTCATCGCCGCTCGCCGACACGATTTTTAGCGACACCTGGCGGCCCGTGCTGGTGACGACTTCTGCCGGCGCCAATCCCAAATCGTTTTCCTGCGTGACAACAGGCTCCAGCGTCGCGGTCATGACCTGGGAATCGTTTAGCACTTGGGTGGCTACCAGCACGACGGAAGTGGTGCTCGGCGGCACCACGGCAATGTCGGGGAAACCGGTGCCGGGCACCGGAGCTTGTGTATTCGCCGTGATTGAATGGTCCTGAAAATCGGTGACCGTCACGTCGATCGGGATCGCCGCCGCGGGATTGGCCTTGTCCGGATTCGTGGGATAAATGTGCGTGAAGTTGTATGTGCCCGCAGTGAGCGATTCGTTGAGCACCGATCCGTCGCCCCAATTGACCGAGACCGGGAAGGCCTGGGTCGAAGGGCCGTCGAACTGAACATTGACCGTGAGCGTGGTCGAGGCATCCGCCGAAATTTGCGTGGCCGACGTAGTCACCTGCCACAGCTCGATCGTCGTCGTGTTGACTTGCGGGCTGGTGAGCGTCATCGCGGTCCCGGTCAAACTTGGGCTCGTCGTGTAACTCGCGGTGACGGTGAGCACGAGCGGAGTGGGCGAGTAGGTAATCGCGGCGGAATTCAGAACCGTGATCACGCCGGTCGTAGGATCGATGTGGAAAGCGCCGCTGGAGTTGCCACCGGTAATCGAATAGCTCACGGCAGGCACCGCGTCGCCGAGCTCGGTCAGGAACGAAAAATTCGATTGGCCGGAAGTTACCGTGCCCACCGTGTTGCCGTTTGCGTCGCCCACCGGGACCAGGATGGTTTGACTCGGAACCGACGGCGGCCCAATCACCGGAATCTTGGAACTGCCACTCGCACTGACAACCATGTCATTCGGATTGCCGGAAACGTTGGCAAGACCGCCATCCGCGCCGCCGCTGAGCGTATCGTGGGCCACGAAAGTGATCGAAGAGATTCCGGCCCACGTCGGCGAATTCGGAACAAAACGAACGGAATCGGCCGAACTCAGCAATACGGCAGTGGTGGGGAATGAGGCCGCCGCGGAGCCGATGGCTGCGCCGCCGGTTCCGCCGACGGTAAACGCTATCCACGGTCCGCCGCCGATGGAGTATTCCCATACGCCATTCGTGTCGTCGACTCCCGTCACGGCGATGCCCAGCGATTCACCGGTCGGCGTTGCCGTCGATCCAAGTAATTGCGACACGGATGTTCCACTATTCGTGGATGCTCCCTGGACAATCGCGGTTAGGTTCCCGGTCGCCAAGCTAGGCGCGGCCGAGGTCCCGGTGACGTCGACGACGGTGTTCGTGTCGGTCAGCGTGTCCTGGGTGGTGACGTCGGTGACCGTCAAGGAAATGAACAGCTTGGCCGTGTCCCCCGCGAGCACGTGGTCGGGCGTGAACGTGGCATTCTGCAAATCCGTGAGGGCCGTGGCCAGCGAGCCGTTGGTAAAGGTCCAGGTGTTGCCGGATTGCACGAAGTCCGAAGAAATCGAAAGCGTCCCCAGGGCATTGCTGGTGCTGAGCATCGTGAACGAGATCGTCACCGGGCCGTCGGCGTTGTCGTTATCGACGATCGACACGTTGGCGAATGGATGATCGACCCCGGTGTCCAGCGTCGTCGACGTGCCCGTGCCGCTGATCACCAGCGGCGCGTTGACCGTGATCGTGGCCGTGGCGGCGGTCCCGATGCTGAACACCATGTCGTTCGGATTGCCGCTGACATCGACGTCCGTTTGGCCGTTGGTTCCGCCGCTGCCGGGATCCCAGGCCTGATAGCTCAACGTTGCCGTCCCCACGAAACCGGCCGTGGGAACGAACCGCACGAGATCGGCCGAGGTCAACAAGACCGCCGAACCCGGCGCGACGCCGGCGGGGAAGGCGGTCCACATCGCGCCGCTGGTCCCTGTCAGGAAGTATTGCCACGTGCCGCCGCTATTATTGTTCACGCCGGTGACGGCGATCCCCGGCGGATTGGTCGGATTGCCCAGCAGATCGGCCACCGACTCGCCGGCGCTCGTCGTGTCGGTATTGGTGATGCTCGACAGCGTAGCGTTGGGCGGAGTGGATACCGTCGTGGTGCCGGTGACATCGACCTCGGTATGGGTGTCGGTCAGCGTGTCTTGGGTGGTGACGTCGGTGACCGTCAAGGAAATGAACAGCTTGGCCGTGTCCCCCGCGAGCACGTGGTCGGGCGTGAACGTGGCATTCTGCAAATCCGTGAGGGCCGTGGCCAGCGAGCCGTCGGTAAAGGTCCAGGTGTTGCCGGATTGCACGAAGTCCGAAGAAATCGAAAGCGTCCCCAGGGCATTGCTGGTACTGAGCAGCGTGAACGAGATCGTCACCGGGCCATCGGCGTTGTCGTTATCGACGATCGACACGTTGGCGAACGGATGATCGACCCCGGTGTCTAGCGTCGTCGATGTGCCCGTGCCGCCGATCACCAGCGGCGCAGTTGACCGTGATCGTGGCCGTGGCGGCGGTCCCGGTGCTGAACACCATGTCGTTCGGGTTGCCGCTGACATCGACGTCCGTTTGGCCGTTGGTTCCACCGCTGCCGGGATCCCAGGCCTGATAGCTCAACGTTGCCATCCCCACGAAACCGGCCGTGGGAACGAACCGCACGAGATCGGCCGAGGTCAACAAGACCGCCGAACCCGGCGCGACGCCGGCGGGGAAATCGGTCCACATCGCGCCGCTGGTCCCTGTCAGGAAATATTGCCACGTGCCGCCACTATTATCGTTCACGCCGGTGACGGCGATCCCCGAAGGATTGGCCGGGCTGCCCAGCAGCTCGGCCACCGACTCGCCGGCGCTGGTCGTGTTGGAATTGGTAATGCTCGGCAGCGTGGCGTTGGGCGGGGCAGCCACCGTGGTGCTGCCAGTGACGTCGACCTCCGTGTTCGTGTCGGTCAGCGTGTCCTGGGTCGCGACGTCGGTGACCGTCAGGGAAATGAATAGCTTGGCCGTGTCCCCCGCGAGCACGTGGTCGGGCGTGAACGTGGCGTTTTGCAAATCCGTGAGGGCCGTGGCGAGCGAGCCGTTGGTAAAGGTCCACGTGTTGCCGGATTGCACGAAGTCCGAAGAAATCGAAAGCGTCCCCAGGGCATTGCTGGTGTTGAGCATCGTGAACGAGATCGTCACCGGGCCGTCGGCGTTGTCGTTATCGACGATCGAAACGTTGGCGAACGGATGATCGACCCCCGTGTCCAAGGTGGTCGAGGTCCCCGTCCCGCTGATCACCAGCGGCGGATTCACCGCGATGGTGGCATCGACAGTGTCGGCACTGAACAATTGTTGTCCCGCGTCGCCGGAATTGTCGCCCGGCTGTCCGTTCATGCCGCCACCGGAGGGATCCCAAGTCAGATAGGTCAATGTCGCGGTGCCCACGAAATGGCTGTTGGGAACAAAGCGCACGAGATCATTCGGACTCAACAGCAGCGGTGCGGTCGAGCTCACTCCCGAAATCGAATTCCAATCCCGGCCGTTGTCCGTTGAAAATTCCCACACGCCACCTGCGACATTCCTTCCGCCGACCACCGCCGAGCCAACATCAACCGAGGTCACGCCGATCCCCAGCATCGTGCCGGGCGAAGCCAACAGCTGAGCAACGGGCTCGCCCATGTTGTTGGCGTCGGTAATATCGTTCGCGATTGCCGTGAACGTCGCGGTCGGCGGGTCAGCCGGCGCCGTTGCCGAGCCATTGACCGTGATAACGGTCGCCGAATCGGGAGTGGCCGCGTTGCCCGCCAAATCGCCCATGGTGACGGTTAGCGTATCCATCGGCGAAGCGCCGCTCAGCACGCGGGCAGGCATGAATTTCGTGGCGGCGTTTTGCAGGTCAGCCTGCGCGGTGCTGGCCGTGCCCGTAAACGTCCAGATTCCGCCGGGATTCTGCGTGAATCCAAAGATCGATAACTGTCCCACGGCTCCGAGGACACTCGGTGTGACAGTGACCGTGACATCCTCGGCCGGGTCAACGTTGTTGGTAAGTTGAATGCTCGAAAATGGATTAATCGGCGCCGCAGTATCGCTCAGCGTTGCGGGCGCGGTGCCGCTGATCGTCATCGCCTGGATCACTGACACCGACGTGGTCGCGGAACTTGAGCTGAAAAAACCCGGGTTCGCCGTCGGGTCGGCTTGGTCTCCCGCGGTGCCTGAACCGTTCCAGGCCAAGAACGTCAACGAATAGCTGCCGGTCGTCGCGGAATTGTTAGGAACGAATTGCAACAAGTCGGAGCTATCGAGCAGCAATGCGCTACTCGAAGAAACACCGCCCAGATTGCTTAATGAAAAATTGTTGATCGGCGTCCAACTCCCGCCGGGAAGCTTGTAATTCCATTGCCCTGCGCTGTTATCAACATGGGTAATGGCGATGCCGGATGCGCTGGTCACATTCCGTGCGATGAGTACCGAGACCGCCGTGGTCGGATTGTTCGTGCCGGCGATCGAGTTCAGCGAGTTCACAGCCCCGGTGATTGCCGGGGTGGCCGCCAAGACTGCGCCGCTCTTCCAGCCGGCCGACTTCCAGGGGGATAAACTGCTCGTCACGGCGGCGGCGTTCGGCGTCGGTCAACTTGCCTCGGCGGCGGTGCGCGGCCGGTGTGCCGAGTGCGGCGGTTCGCGTCCAATGGGGCCATCGCATGTTGTTTCGCTCCTCGATCGACTGAACTTCGGACTCGATTCGATCCGCGCCGCCGAATGTTTGCCCGTTGCCGGCTTCTCCGGCCGACACCCAGCCATTCCTCGAATGTGCCCCCTGATTTCAGGCACGGAATCCCCGGGGCAAGTCTGAGGAGCCTGTCAAACTTTGCCGTCTGGCTAGCCCCTGATTATCGCGCGATCCGGCGCGGCATGTCAAACGATTCTGCTAGCTTTTCGTCCCTTAACAACAGTATCGACCATTCAGGTGCATCGACCGGTGCTTTCCACCGCGCCACCCTGGTCTTGGATTTTGTCGCAACGGCCCCTTTTTTCAGCCTACTACTTGGATTGGTAAAATGTGCCGGTCGTATCGCCAAGGCCGATCGTTCCGGCTGCAACTGTGGTAACGGTTGATCCTGCTTCGCGAGGAATGCCAATTAGTCCGCCCACAGCCGGCCGAAGCATAGGGTGTGTAGCGGACGTGCCGATTTTACCGGCGGGCATTTTTTGCCAGCCCCAGCCTGTGCAAATCTCGGATCGGTGTTCCATGAACGAGCCCCTGCGATTTCGTGCCCCGCGCTGCCCGGTTATTGTCGCCGCGACGATCGCTCTGCTCTCTTGGCAGAGCGGCGCGGGCCGGGCCGAGAACATCGCCGTCGAGCAAACGTCGACACGCTCGATTCTGGCGGGCCAAGCGGACATCCGCATCGTCGGAGCACATTACTCGGCCGATTCGTCCGCTCCGAACGCCGACGTGCGACTGACTCAGCGCGACGTGCCTTTGCCGCTGCCTTTTCCCCCGGATTCGAATTCGCAGCGCAACGGGGACGCGGGTGATAACGGCCCGCCGAATTTCGTGCCGCTGAATCCTGGGCGGCAAGAGGCCGGAGCTCGAAACGCCGCGCCACAGGCCGGCGCTCGGCAGCCGCAAACTCCGCCGCTGGGACCGACCGCGCCGGCTCAACTCCCCCTGCCGCAGCACCCGGGCGAAACCAACGAAATCGACGGCGGTTGGAAGCCCATAGGCGCGGTGACTTTCGAATCGCAACTCCCAGCCGGCGACCTGCCACAGAACCTGGCCGAGCCTCGCTTTGCCCGCGCCGGGCAGATCGTCGCCGAGCCGACTGAACATTGTGACGACTTGGCGTACACCTACTATTGGCAGGCCTCGGCCTTCTGCTGTGGACCCCTGTACTTCGAAGAGCCCAATCTCGAGCGGTACGGCTACACGCATGGCATCTTGCAGCCGATCATCTCGGGAGCCCATTTTTTCACTACCATTCCGGCGCTTCCGTACAAAATGGTCGTCCATCCGCCGCACGAATGCGTCTATACGCTGGGCTATTACCGGCCCGGCGATCCGGCCCCCCGCCAGCGAGTTCGCGATCCGTTCCGCCTCGACGCCGCCGCCATCGAAGCCGCGCTGATCGTCGGCATTTTCTTGGCCGCACCGTAGTGCGCTGCTCGGCCAATCTTTAGCGCCCAGGCAACAGCCGACAAGGGAAATTCCCGCCGGCAGCTTGCGATTTGGACCGGCAGCGCTGCGGCCGTTCCGATGGTGCTGGCGCGGACTGTTGCAGGGTTCTCGCAATCGGCTCAACCTGCGAGGCCGATTCGCATATACTGAGAGAGGATCAGGTGCGATTGGATTTCGCTCTGGTCGCCCACGACTCCGCGAGAACCGAGTGTGAGCGGCAGATGTGTGGGTGGAGCATCCGTTTCCGCATTCTCCCTCTCCCTCGACGGGAGAGGGCTGGGGTGAGGGTGGGAATCAAGTTCGACTTTTCACTTGCAGTCTGGATTTCGACGTCACCCATGTTCCCACCCCTCACCCCCGACCCCTCTCCCGCAAGGGGCGAGGGGAGACGCGTTTGTCCGCAGCGGCATTTCCACCATCTTCGAGACGCTCACGCGAGGACCGACGCTTGGACAATCTACTGGAATGCTTGAACCCGCCGCAGCGCGAAGCGGTCACGCATATCGACGGCCCGCTGCTGATCCTGGCCGGCCCCGGCAGCGGCAAGACTCGCGTCGTCACCCATCGTATCGCCTGGATGCTGGGCCACGGCGTTCCCGCCTATCAGATTCTGGCCCTGACCTTCACCAACAAGGCGGCCGACGAGATGAAACGCCGCGTGGCCGAATTGGCCCCCGGCGCCTCGGTTTGGATGGGCACGTTCCACCGGTTCTGCGCCCGGCTGCTGCGGCAATATGCCCCCCTGGTCGGGCTGCCCGAAAACTACACGATCTACGACACCGACGACAGCCGCCAAGGCCCTGCGGCAAACGCTCGAAGCACTCGCGCTCGATCTGGCCCACGTCACGCCCGAGCGAATCCAGTCGGCCATCAGTTGGGCCAAGAATCAGTTGATTACCGCCGACCGCTACGAGCCGCAGCCGGGCAATCCGGTCGGCCGAATCGTCGAGCGGGTTTATCCGGCATATCAAGCTCGGCTGTTGCAAAACGGGGCGGTCGATTTCGACGATCTGCTGCTGCACGTCGCCACGCTGCTGCGCGAAAACGCCGAGCTGCGCCGCACTCTCGACGCCCGGTACCGCTATATCCTCGTCGACGAATATCAAGACACGAATCTGGCCCAGTATTCGATCGTGCGTGGCGCTGTCGATCGATCATCCGAACCTGGCAGTGACGGGCGATCCCGACCAATCGATCTACGGCTGGCGCGGTGCGAATCTGAACAACATCCTGGAATTCGAGCGCGACTTTCCGACAGTGCGCGTCGTGCGGCTGGAGCAAAACTACCGCAGCACGCAGCGCATCCTCCGCGTCGCCGATCATCTGATCTCGCACAACACGCGCCGCAAGACAAAAGGCCTGTTCACCGAAAACGACGAAGGTCTTCCGGTTCGCATGGCGACCTATCTGGGACAATCGGGTCGAGGCCGAAGCGATCGCCCTGAAAATCGCCGTCGACGTCACGTCCGGGCAGCGCCGGCCGCGCGATTTCGCGATTTTCTACCGCACCAACGCCCTGTCGCGCACGCTGGAATTCGCCCTGCGCGAACATGCCGTGCCGTATCAGATGGTCAACGGCCTGGAGTTCTATCAGCGCAAGGAAATCAAGGACATGCTGGCCTATCTTGCATCTGGTGAACAACCCGCGCGACGGCGTGGCCCTGCTGCGGATCATCAACACGCCGACCCGCGGCATCGGGCGTTCGACCATCGCCCGGGTCGTGGAGTATGCCGCCGCACGCGGCAAGACGCTGCTCGAAGCCTGCCGCGAAGCGGGCCTGATCGAGGGACTTGCCCAAGCGAGCCGCGGTCGCCGTGGCCCGGTTCGTCGCGCTCGTCGATCGCTTGCAGCTTGCTGCATGCCGCGCCCGGTCGAGCAAATCATCGCCGCCGTGCTCGATCGAGTCGGGCTATCGCACGGCCTTGGAAGACTCCGACGACGCCGGAAGATCAGGAGCGACTGGCGAACGTCGAAGAGTTGCTCACCGCCGCCCGGGAGTTCGAGCGAGCAGAATCCGGGCGCCGATCAGCTTGGAGGCCTTTCTCGAACAAGCCTGCCTCGTGAACGACACCGACGCCTGGGCCAGCGAGCGACGACCGCGTGACGCTGATGACGATGCACGCCGCGAAGGGCTTGGAATTCCCGGTGGTGTTCGTCATCGCCGTGGAAGAAGGTTTATTGCCGCACGAACGCAGCCGCGAATCGCCCGATCAATTGGAAGAAGAGCGGCGGCTGTTGTTCGTGGCCATGACCCGGGCGCGGGAAGAGCTGCAATTGAGCATGTCGCGCTACCGCGAGTTCCGCGGCCAGCGGCGTTACACGGTTCCCAGCCAGTTCCTGATGGAGCTGCCGCACGCAGGAACTGGAAGCGACCGAGTTGATCTTCGCTCCCACTGGCCGTGCGCGAGAAGGCGATCTCGAGGACGACAGCGAGGCCCAGCACTTTAGCGCCGGCGATGGCGACCAAGACATTGCGTTCGATCCGGCCGAATTCACGGCCGCTGCAAGCACGCCGCCGGCGGTGGGAAGGGCCTCCGACGTGTCCAAGCTGCGCGTGACAACTGCCGCTGCGCTGGCGGGCGGCTCGGTCGGCGCGGCAACGGTCGCATCATTTTCGCCCGACGCCTTCGTCACCGGCATGGTCGTGCAGCATCCCGAATACGGCCTGGGAAAAATCATCGACCTAGAAGGCCATGGCGCCAAACGCACTGCCACCGTCCAATTCGCCACGGCCGGCGCCAAGAAATTCCTGCTCCTCCACAGCCCGCTGGCCCCCGCTCGGCCTGTTTAGCTGCTCTGCTCGCGAAGCGCGGTCCGCTCACGTGGTGAGCGTCTGGAAAGTGGTGGGAATTCCGGCGCGGACAAGCGCGTCTCCCCTCGCCCCTTGCGGGAGAGGGGTCGGGGGGTGAGGGGTGGGAACATCGGTGACGTCGAAATCCGGCTGCAAGTGGAAGATCGAACTTGATTTCCACCCTCACCCCAGCCCTCTCCCGTCGAGGGAGAGGGAGAATGCGGAAACGGATGCTCCACCCACAAATCTGACGCTCAGACGTCCACTCACTGCGCTTCGACCCGCTGCTTCGCCTTGACGAGCGACACGCCATCCAAGCTCGGCATGGCCAGGCGGTACCAGTAGACGGCCCGGTCGCGCATTGCGCCGGTTTCCGCGTCATCTCGCGAATCATCGTGGAGCAGCTCGTTGTGCCGCTCGGCCAGATCCCACCACATGTCGGCCAGCTTCATCTCGTCGGCCGGCTCCAGCGGCGGCTTGGCTTCGCCGGCCACGGCGTCGCGAAGCTGGGGATCGTTGCTTTTCGCGAGATACGTCAATCCGCCGGTCCAATCCTGTTTGATCAGGCTCTTGAATCGGCCCACGACCAGATTCGCGTCCGCGTCGGCCGGATCGGCGCTCAGCCTTTCATTCGCGGCCTTCATCGCGTCGAACGCTCTCTTGCCGCGCTTGCTCCGCTCGGCCAACAGCCGGGCTTGCTCGCGTAGCGGATAATCCTTGAGCCCTCCGGCAAGGTTCATGCTCAGCGTGGCCAGTTCGAAAGCGCAATCGGGCCGGTCGTCGTTCAGTGCTTGTTCGACCAGATCATGGGCCGCCTTGGCGATTTCAGCCCGTGCCGCCGCCGTTCGCGCGGCTCGGGCCAGTTGCACGAGTGACTTCGAACGCATGCTCCAGCCGTCAACCTCGTAGTAAGTTCGCAATCCATAGACCAGCCCCGAGGCAAGTTGCATGTCGCAATGTTTCACCGCCAGATCCAGTGCCTGGCTGGCCATGACATACCGCATCACCGGGTCGTCGTTCGTCGTGTTGGCCAGGCCGGCCAGCTTATGGGCCAACGCGACTTGTCCGGCGACACCCTTGGCCTGCTGATAATCGGTTTTCAATAGTTCGCGCAAGTCTTGTCCCGACTTCTGAATTTCCTGGGCCGTCGGCGCTGGCGAGCGGCTGACGACGGGCGCCGTGGATCCAGGCCGAACGGTCGGCAGCGTTAGCGGTTGGACTGGAACGCGCGGCCCGAGAGGGAATTCGCTCGGCTGGCCCGAGTTGTCGGCCAATCCAAAGTGGCTTGCTCCCGAAGTTGCATCGCCGAAATTCGAGCCGCTGGCAGCGACGCGACTGGGACGAGACGGCGAGACGTTGTTCGACGAAGGCGAATTGCCGGTGGATGACGCCGCAATGGCGCTGTCGGCCGGCGTCGCGCCGCCCGTTGCCGACGCGGACCCGGGATGGGAGCCACGTTTGAATTCGGCGTCTTGCCACGCGTCGAAGCCGAACAGGCCACCATACGCCATGCCTCCCAAGACAATGGCCCCGACAGCGAATTGGACAAGCTGAGGGCTGGGCCGCCAGCGCAACCAGCCCTTCCGCCTTCGCGGCAGAACTGTGGTTGCCGCCGCGCAGGCCTCGGCCACCACCTGATCCCAAGCGGCCGAGCGTGGGACGATCGGCGGATTGAGCCGCAACGGTGTCGCCGCAGTGTCGGCCTCGGCCTGCCTGGCAATCGGCGGATTCTTCGGCGTAAGATTCGTCGCCGCCGCGGCGGGGTTGGCCGATAACAAGATCGCCTTGGCAGCGATTGGTTTCGTCGCAACCGCGGGACGTTCTGATTCGACCCGCGACGACTGTTCGGGCGCCAGCCGCGCAACGGGAATTCTGCCAGGCGGACTTTTCTCCAGCGGAGCCAGCAATTCGGACGGCGCGGTCTCGTCCCGCCGAACTGGCTCGGGCTCAGGCTCTCGAACGGGTGCAACCGGCCGACGGAGTGTCGCGTCATATTTCGCGCGCCGCTCGGCCTTCAACAAACAGAGCTTGGCCGCAGTCACTTCGTTCAGCAGTTTTTGCGTCAGATCGGAATGCGGGCCGGCCTGGAACGAGCGGAGAATCGCCATCCGCTGATCGGCTGCGACTTCGATCACGTCGGTGTCGGATTCGAACAGGCTGATGCCCAACAGCCGATAGTAATTTGGCGGCTGCTCCGCCGGGGGGATTCCCAGCCATTTATGATAAGGATCAAACGGGATCGACATCGACGCCCGTCCCCGCTGCCATGGAGTTGTGTTGGAGAATTCGCATACAATCCGACAAGGCCCTTCCAATTATCGGGCGCTCGCAATAGGTGTGCAAGATATGACCGGCTCGGGACGGCGAGCGGCGTATGAACAGCGCCGGGTCGGTAAGCTCTCGATCCAATGGTTTAGCAGGAGCAAGGCGGAATGCGGTCGTTCTTGTGTAAAGCCCGAAGGTTGTTCGCGCAGTTCCCATTTTGGAAGGCTACGCGCCTGGTGATCTTCGACGCCCTGAAAAAAGAGCTCGACAACGACGCGATCCTCTCCTATTCCCAGACCGGGGAGGATCTGGTCATCGACTTTTATCTGCGGCAATGCGAAAGCAGGTATTACGTCGACATCGGCTGTCACGCCCCATTTTCGATGTCGAACACATTGCGGCTCTATCGCCAGGGCTGGCATGGGCTGTGCATCGACGGGAATCCGGATTTGATCGCGGCCTATCGCAAAGCCCGGCCACGCGATATTTGCGTGTGTGCTTGCGTCAGCAACCGGGCCGGAGCCGCCAGCTTCGTCGTGCCCGAGTCGACGGCGATGGCCACGCTTTCGCCGGATTTCGAGCGTGATCATTTGGGAGGCACTGGCCTGCGCAAGCGAGTGACGGTCAACACGGTCACGGCTCAATCGATCTTCGAAGCCCAGCAGGTGCCGAAAGAGTTCGCGCTCTTATCGATCGACGTCGAAGGGCACGATTTCGAAGTCCTGACCTCGTTCGATCTCGACGCGTTTCGCCCGCGGCTGATTGTCATCGAGATGCATCAATTCGTGCTGGGGAATGTCGATCCGCAGAATCAAAGAATCATCGACTATCTCGCGAAACACAACTATGAAATGGTGGCTTATGCCACAGTGAACGGCTACTTCGTCCGCCGGAATTAGAGGCGGTTGTTGCCGACTTATTCTAGGTCAGCCAATGGACGCGATCTCATCCAACCGAATGACCCGGGGAGCGGCCTCGCCGTCCGCGATGAAGCGAACTTCCATTGCCCTTTGGGTGCCAAGATCGACCGAAAATGGAACACCGCTGAACTCTGTACCATCCTTTAAAATTACGCGGGATGGCTGCAGGATACTTGGGCCTCGATTCATCAGCCGGAATATCTCGCGGCCCACGTCCTCGCTTGTCATCGGATTTCGTTGGGTGAAGGTGAACGACTCTGCTGGGTAGATATGGATCTGCTCAATTGCCATCGATCCGAGTGAATTGCCGCCAAATCGAGTCCCAAGCCGACCTGGATAACGAGCCATGGCGGCCAACACATCCTTTGCAATCGGGTTATTCGGGCTGATGACTTTGATTTCGGAGCTCGAAACGCTTGGCTCGCGAAGCTGCTGCAACGCCGAATGAACGGCGCGGTAAGCCGCGGTAGGCCCTTCGCGATCAACGAGGTCAGTAACGACGTATAGAAACCAAATGCCTTCCTCGACCGTCTTGACCCAGAAAGCAGCCCGTACCGACTGTCCATTAGCGGCAAATCGCTCGATGAACCGGCGGCCGTCATCGATCCGATCCTCTACCAGCGCGCTTTGATCCATGGAATCACCTCCTTCTCGACGGCGTCACACAGCTCCATAGCTTCCTTGTCTGTCTTCCCAATCTCATAGCGACTTTGCTCGTTCCAATCCTTCACGACGTCCCAAAATGGACTGACCTTCATGTCGTTGTCCATTTCGACGTCGAGAGAAGCTGATTTCCGGAGCAATGTGAGATCATGCTTATAAAAACTCTCCGCGAGCTTTTTGTCCGGAAAACTGTCCGATTTCATCAATTGACCGATCATGTGGATCTTGAATGCAAACTCCACTGCATAGCCCACGAGGTAGTAAGCGCCATCCCAATCCTTTTCGCCCAGCAGGAATTTTGCCTCCTTCAGGCGAAGAGCCATTAATTGCTCGAAGGCAGACCTCGAGGTCACAACGGTCATGAATTGCCGCCCAGATCCCTCAATTTACAGACGGCGAAATCTTGTCCCCGCTCACCGGGACATTGTACCAGAAACACTACGGTTTGGTGCGTCCCACCGCCTCAACTCACGTTCTTGACCGCATCTCATCGGATCGGGCGATTCGCCGCATTCGCTGCGATCCATCGTGATTTTAACTCCCTCACTTCCCGATGCAGAAGCGGCTGAAGATGCGGTCGAGAAGATCGTCGGTGTAGACGGCGCCGGCGACCTGGCCGAGTTCCAGGAGTGCGGTGCGGAGCTCGGCGGCGATGAGTTCTTCGCCGCTGCCGCTGGCCGCCAATTCTGCGGCGCGAGTGAGCGATTCGCTGGCCAGTCGCAAACTCTCCTGGCAACGCGCGGCAGTGGCGGGAACGGTTTGGCCGCCGGGCGATTCGTCCGTACGAAGTTGCTCAAGAATCGCAGCGCGCAGTTCTTCCAGCCCCTGGCCAGTAAGCGACGATGTTTCGATCGCGCAAGTTCGCTCTAGCGTTGCGATCTTCGTCGGCGAATCGCGCCTTTCGCTTTTCGTCAGGACCACCAATTGCGGTTCGGCTCGATCGAGGCTCGTTCTGCTCCCAAGCATTCGGCGGCCGGGTCGAATCGAGGCAGAGCAGCCGCAGCCGCGCTTGCTCGGACTGAATTGCCCGCGATCGCTGAGCCGCCGCGGCGATAGGTTCGTCCGCCGTCGGTTCCGAGCCGGCCGTGTCGATCAGCCGGCAGGTGCAATCCCCCAGCGACAAAGTCGCCATCAGATAATCGCGGGTCGTGCCCGGCCGCTCGGAAACCAAAGCTGCGTCGCGGCCGGTCAGGGCGTTGAACAAGCTGCTCTTCCCAACATTCGGCCAGCCGACGAGCACCACTCGTGGCTCGACGTCGGTTCGCCCTCGCGTGCGCATCCGGCCTCGCAATTGCCCGACTTGATCCGCGGCGGTTGCAAGTCGGCGTTGCAATTCCTCGCTGGCGACAAAGCGGATGTCTTCTTCGACAAAGTCGAGCCCCGCCTCCAAGTCCGCCAGCAGATCCAACAAGCTGCCACGTAGCTCGACTAGCGGCCGGGTCAATCCACCGGCGAGCTGCGCGAGCGCTACGTCCAACTCGCGGCGGTCGGCGGCATCGATCACGCCCAGCACGGCCTCGGCCTGCACGAGATCCAAGCGTCCGGCCAGAAAAGCCCGGAGCGTGAATTCGCCCGGTCGGGCCAATCGCGCTCCGGCACTACACACGGCTCGCAGCAACGCTTCCAACAGCGCCGGCGAGCCGAGCGTGTGGAACTCCGCCACCGGCTCGCGCGTATAACTTCGCGCGGTCGGCCACAGATACAAATCGCACGGCAGAGAGCGTTCGAACGTGGCATCGCCAGCGCTGGCCAAGTCGGCAAGCACCGCATTGCCCGGGATCACGTCGAGCGCGGCGGCTTGCGCTCGAATTGTCTTCCTGCCGCTGCTGTCGCGACAACGGCCTGAACACGTGCCGCGCGATGTCAACCGCGTCCGGACCGCTGAGCCGCACGACCCCCCGGGCCGCGCCGCCGGGCGCGGTGGCAATCGCCGCGATCGTCTCGTCGCGGACGCTCAAAGATGCTTCTCCACAAACTCCCAGGCCGAGGCGTCGTTGAACTCATGGCCTCCTTGGAAGATCAGATAATGAAACTGGTCCGCCTGGCCGAGCTTCTTGTAATACGACTCGGATATCGGGGCCAGCAGCTTGCCCGGCTCGCGATGGTCGGCATCGTCACGGCTGGCAGCCTGAATTTCCAAAGCCCGTGGGCAGATCAAGGCGACGAGATCGGAATCGCGAAACAGCGTGAACCGGTCCTTGAATTGGAAATCGCTGGGGACCGACAACTCATCGCGCTCGTAACGCCCTTCCTGCACACCGTAATAGCAACTTGAGACAGAAACTTTGATCCGCGTGTCAATGGCCGGCGTGACCAGGGCGTAATATCCGCCATACGACAGCCCGACCATCGCGACCCGCGCGGGATCGACTTCCGGCCGCTTCAGAATCACATCGAGGCTGCGCGTGATCTTGGCGATTTCCACGGCGGTCAGGCTGGTTCCCACCAGCCGCATCCGCTCGTCGATCCGATTGCGGATGTCGCTGGGATAACCCACGGCCGAGAACAAATGTTGCGGGGCGAAAACGACGTAGCCGCGCCGCACGCCGCCGCGGACCATGTCGTGATAATTCGCGCCACCGTGGAACAGCGCCACTTCCGGCGATCCGCCGCCCCCATGCATGGCAATCACGAGCGGGGCTTTACCCTTCAGGTCTTTGGGGACGATATAAATTCCCTCGGCGTGGACCTCGGGCAGAATCGGGATGGTCGCGCGAAAATAAGTCCCAAGCTGATCTTCGCCGATCTTCTCGAATGTCGCTCCATTCTTCGGCATTTCGCCGGGCGGAGGATAGCCGATGCTGTCGCAGAACGCGGCCCGTAGTGGGGCAGCCGACTTTTCGAAAGCTCGAGCCGACGAATAGTCAGGCTTGAACAGCGCGTTAAGCCGGCGCTGGTCGTTCTTTTGCGAGAGAATGTATGCATCCAATTCCTTCGCCTGCTCGGCGCGGAGCGGATTCGAAGCCGCGACATCCTGCTCAAAATAATCCACACGCGGCGGCTTCTCTTGTGCATCGGCAACCACACACGTGCAAAAGACGAGCGCGACACAGAAGCTCAATCTTAGAATTGCTAACTTAACCAGCCGGGGACTGACCCCCTCGGCGCCGCGAGTTGAGCTAGTACTTCTTACGGTTGGCTCGCTAGCGGCGCTGCGATACTTTTGCATGTGCTTGCCCTGGGTGCGAATTCGATGGGTCGAATAATTCCGCTGAAATAGGATTACGGGTTCCTCTTCTCCATTCAAGCCACGAGTGAAGCGTCGGGCAGAGTCGCGGAATTCGAGTCTATCGAAAACCAGCGGGGACTATCCAATTTTGTGAGTGGAGTGCTTCTCAGCGATATCCGCCGGCAATGTACAGCGTTTCGCCAGTCATCCAAGCGGAATCGGGCGAGGCGAGGAACACGGCGGCTGTGGCGATGTCCTGCGGTTGGCCAAGCCGGCCCAACGGGGCTTGGGTCTCGTACTTTTTTCCCATCTCGCTGTCGTTGATTCCCGCCGCTTTCACCCCTTCGGTCACGACCATGCCGGGGTTGATCGAATTGACACGAATCTTGCGCGGCCCCAACTCCTGCGAAAGCGACCGGGTCACGGCATCGACCGCGGCCTTCGTGGCGCTGTAGACCGAGCCGCCCGGCGGGGCGGACCTGGCCACGATCGAGCTGATGTTGACGATCGCGCCGCCGGCGGACCCCATGTGCTTCACCGCTTCTTGCGTCGCCAGAATCAGGCCCAGCACGTTAAGATTGAATAACTTGTGAAAGTGCTCGGCCGTGATGTTTTCCAAAGGCGCGAATTCATACACGCCGGCGTTGTTGACGAGAATATCGACCCGGTCGAACGCCTTCTTCGTCTCGGCGAACAGCCAGCGAATATTGGCGTCTTTCGCCATGTCGGCCTGCACGGCGATCGCTTTGCCCCCTTTGGTCGTGATTTCGCCGACGATCTTTTCCGCGCCGGATTTACTCGAGGCATAATTCACCACCACCGCTGCCCCTTCCTCCGCCAGGTGCAGCGCGATCAAAGCGCCGATCCCCTTCGAGGCTCCCGTAACGACGGCCACCTTGCCGGAAAGTTTCTGCGACATGGCTCGGCTCCTGATAAATGGACGCGCTAGAGGCTGTTGAGTAAAAAATAGGAGCGGCGTCGCGCTGGGTCAAGGGCGCGAGCCACGGATGCAAGCGGGATCAGGAGCAAATCTATTTCCACGGAGAATTATTTCGAGCGCTTTTATCGCTGGCTGGAGATGGAGTCGGCCGCCGAGGCGCTCGATCTGGCCGAACGGCGCAAGCTGCGCACCCGCAAGACGGCGGAACAAAGCGGCGAGACGATCTTGGATCTCGTGATCGAGGATCATCAAACCGGCCTGGCGGGCCGCCATCTGTTCACGTTCGTCAAACGCAACCGCAGCTTGAATCTCCCTTGGAACCGGCTGCGCGTCGGCTCGCCGGTCGTGATTACGCCGTATTCCAGCCCCAACGATCCAGCAAATGGCAAGCCGCAGCATAGTAGTGCGGCGCGCGGTGAATCGCTGCGCAGTGAATCTCAGCATAACGGCGTCGTCAGCGCCGCAATTCCCGTTCGATCCAAGTAGCGGTCGATTATTGGATTTCTGGAAAATATTTCGACCTCGATCTTTCGGCCGACGAAGTCTCGCGCAATCGCGAGCGTGCCGCGCTGCAGGCGGTGAGCATGGCCCGAGGGCGCCTGGCCGAAATGCGTCAAATCGTGCTGGGCGAGCAGGCCTCCGAATTTGGCCGGCCACGGCAGCCACGCTTTCGCCCCGTTGCGCCGCTGGCCGACGCCGGGCGCTTGAATCGATCGCAGCGCGAGGCAATCGAGTTTGCCTTGTCGGCGCTCGACATCGCGATCATTCATGGCCCGCCCGGAACGGGCAAGACCACTTCCGTCGTGGCGCTCATCTGCGAAGCCATCGCGCGTGGCGGCAAGGTCTTGGCCTGCGCCGCCAGCAACACGGCGGTCGATAATTTGGTCGAGCGGCTGGTGGCAAGTGGTCAACGCGTCGTGCGGTTGGGGCATCCGGCCCGAGTCAAGGACGAGTTGCGCAGCCATACGCTCGACGCGCTGGTGGAAACGCACGACAACATGCGGGTCGTGAAAAATCTGCTGCGGCAGGCCGAATCCCTTTACGAAAAGGCCGACCGCTTCACCCGGGCCAGGCCGGCCCGCGGCGCCAAGCAAGACATGCGCCGCGAAGCGAAGGAGCTCAAGGCCGAAGCCCGCGATCTGGAGCGGCAAGCGATCGACGACATTCTCGCTCAGGCCGACGTGGTGTGCGCGACGACCACCATTGACGAAGAAGTCTTGGGCGACCGGTGGTTCGATTGGGTCGTGGTCGACGAAGCTTGTCAGAGCACCGAGTCGGCCTGCTGGATTCCGCTCGCGCGCGGCGAGCGGATCGTGCTCGCCGGCGATCATTGCCAGCTTCCGCCGACCGTCCTATCGGACGAGGCTGCCGAACAAGGCTACGCCCGGAGCATGATGCAACGGCTCGTCGCAGCCCACGGCACGGTGATCACGCGGCAGCTCGACGTGCAATATCGAATGCACGAGCAGATCATGCAATTTTCATCCGCGCAGTTTTATGGCGGCACGTTGACCGCCGACGAAGCCGTGCGCTGTCACCGGCTGGCAGACCTGACCGGCATCGTTTCGTCGCCGCTGACTCTGGCGCCTTTGGAATTCATCGACACCGCCGGGGCCGATTACGACGAAGAGCTGGAGCCCGACGGAGCCAGCCGCCGCAACACCGCCGAAGGAAGGCTCGTGCTCGAAAAGGTGCGGCAACTGCTCGAGGCAGGCTTGGCGGCCGCAGACATCGCGGTCATTGCTCCCTACGCGGCGCAAGTCCGTTGGCTGCGCGAGCAGGCCGCCGAGAATCGGGCGCTCGAGATCGACACGGTCGACGGTTTCCAAGGGCGCGAGAAAGAGGCCGTCGTGATTTCGCTGGTCCGCTCGAACCGCGAGGGAGAAATCGGCTTCCTGGCCGACACACGGCGGATGAACGTGGCGCTGACCAGAGCCCGGCGTAAGCTGATCGTTATCGGCGACAGCGCGACGCTCGGCGGCCATCCGTTCTACGCGGCGCTCATCGAATATTTTCAATCGGCCGGCGCGTATCACACGGTTTGGGAGGAGCAAGCATGACCGATTCCAACGCATCGCAGGAAAAGGCTTGAGGCTACAGGCTTAAGGAGCAAGCATGGCCGATTCAAACGCGTCGCAGGCCGAAGCAACGCCGTTGTACTTCGATGATTTGCGTGTGGGGCAGCGGTTCGTCAGCGGCGTGCACCGAATCGACGAAGAGCAAATCAAGGCCTTCGCAATTCAGTTCGATCCGCAGCCGTTTCATCTCGATGCCGAAGCGGCGCGCGGTACGTTGTTTGCAGGCCTCGTGGCCAGCGGTTGGCATACGGCGGCGATCAGCATGCGTTTGTTAGTCGGTTGCTTGCGCGTTGCGGGGGGCTTGGTGGGTGCGGGAGGCGAAATCGCGTGGCCGAAACCGACGCGGCCCGGTATGACACTGCAAGTGGAGGATCGAAATCATCGAATTGAAGCCGTCACGGTCGCGGCTCGACCGGGGCCTACTGACGATCCGCGGCGAAACCCGGAATGAGTTAGGCGAGATCGTGCAAATCTTGACCGCCAAACTTGTCGTGCCGCGCCGGACCACATGATCTTGTTTTTCTTGTGTCCAGTATCGGAACCCGCTGGGCATCCTCACCGCGCGAATGCAATTTCGGCCCAGGCCATAGAATGAGTGCGGCAAAGGGAGGGCGAGACTCCCGCCGAGCCGTGCGGGCGACGTTCGATGGCGCGGCTCGGCAGGAGCCTCGCCCTCCCGACGGGCAGAGTTGGGACCGACAAACTAAAGGAGAGAAAATCATGGCACGCGTTGTTCGCTTCCATCAAACCGGCGGGCCTGAAGTTCTGAAGATCGAAAATGTCGACGTTCCGCCGCCGGGTACTGGCGAAGTGCGGATCGCCGTGAAGGCACTTGGATTGAATCGCGCGGAATCGATGTTTCGTAGTCGGACGGTATTTGGAACAGCCGGTGTTTCCCGCCCGGCTGGGCTACGAAGCTGCAGGCACGGTGGAGTCGGTCGGCCCAAACGTCTTGGGTTTCAAACCCGGCGACGCGGTGAGCACGATTCCCGCTTTCTCGCAGAATCAATATGGCGTGTATGGCGAACTGGTGAACGTGCCGGCTGCGGCGGTGGCGAAACATCCGCCCGCGACTCGCATGGGAACAAGCGGCGGCGATTTGGATGCAATATCTCACCGCGTATGGCGCGCTCATCGAAATTGCCAAACTCGCAAGCGGCGAGACGGTCTTGATCCCGGCGGCGTCGAGCAGCGTCGGGATCGCGGCCATGCAAATCGCCAACATGGTCGGGGCAACGCCGATCGCACTGACTCGCAGCAGCAAGAAGCGCGAGGAGCTAACGAAGCTCGGCGCGGCCCATGTCGTGGCCACCGGAGGAGCAGGATCTGGTCGCCGAGGTCAAGCGGCTCACCGGTGGCAAGGGAGCCCGGGTGGCGTTCGACCCGGTCGCCGGCCCGACGGTCGCCAAGCTGGCTGCGGCGCTAGCCTCGCACGGAATCCTGTTTCAATACGGCAACCTGAGCGGCGAGCCGACGCCATTGCCGCTGATGGACCTGCTGGGCAAGTCACTCACGATCCGCGGCTACGTGCTGTTCGAGATCACTGGGGATCCGGCCAAGCTCGAGCACGGCAAGAATTTCGTCATCACCGGCCTGGCCTCCGGCAAGCTGAAACCGGTGATCGCCAAAACCTTTCCCTTCGACGAAATTGTCGCCGCCCACCGCTATTTGGAATCGAACCAGCAGATCGGCAAGATTGTGGTCACATTGTAGGACTGCTCTCGCTTTAAGCGGTTCCGCGAAATTCCGACCAAGAATGCCGACAGCCGGTCAGTTCCTTGCGGAACTGCCGGCTGTCGGGACCTCTTGGGATTCGACCGCTCGGTTGTTACGAGTTGCAGCCGCATTCCGACGGCTCAGGCGCTTCCTCGGCCTCGCACGTGGGCGCTTCGCGGTAGGCCGGGGTGCAGGTCTCGCACTCGGCCTCTTCGCTGCCGTAATGCGCTCTGCGGTGGCGATACACCGGGCTTTCGGCGCCGTAACCCGTCACTTCGTAGCCGGACACGTAGTTGCCGGACCCGTAGCTGCCGGAGCCGTAGTTGCCGGACCCGTAGTGCCGGACCCGTAGTTGCCGGAACCGTAGTCGCCGGAACCGTAGTCGCCGGAACCGACGGTGTAGCCTTCGCCACCAGCGTCGCCGTCATCTCCGTCTCCGTCGTCATAGCCGCCGCCGTAACCATCGCCCCCGCCAAAGCCGTACGATCCGTGACGGTGACGGCGGTGGTGCCGGTGGTGTTTGTGGTGCTTGTGGTGCTTGTGGTGCTTGTGGTGTTTGTGGCCTTTGTTCTTGTGCGAAGTCTTGTGTGCCTTGTTCTTGTGCGAATGCTTGCCTTTGGACTTGTGCGAGCCGGCCTTGTGGCCATGCGAACCGTGCTTGCCATGATGGCCCGAAGCATGGTTGCCGCGGTGCCCGCCCCCATGATGGCCTGCCGCATGGTGCCCGCCGCGATGTCCGCCCCCATGATGACCACCGCCACGATGACCTCCCCCGTGGTGACCGCCACCATGACCACCACCATGACCGCCGCCCTTGGCGAACACTGCGGTTCCGACCAACATGACCGCGGCCACTATCAACGCCACCGACAACTTGCGACTGAAGGCCTGCATGATCCCGTCTCCTTATCTTCGAGGTGAGCCAGGGCTTGCGACATGCAGGCCCTTGTTGGAAGGGAAATGCGGGAAACAGGACCCGGCCCGACGCGGATTTCGAAAATATTTATAGGGGCATGAGGAAATGAGGAAATGAGGGGCGTGAGGACGCGCATGCGTCCGGCCGCGTCTCTTCGTACCTCACGCCCCTCAACACCTCACGCCCCTCCAAATCCTCACGCCCCTCGCGGCGTTAGCGGGCAGAACGCCCTAGATCCACAAACTCGACGACGTAACGGATCGGCACCGCCGCGCCGGCTTTCGTGGTTACGCCTTTGATTTCGACGCCGTAGCGGCTGCCGGCGGCGATTTTCGCATTCTTGGGGCGGAAGATCAGCGCCACGCTCCGGCCATAGCCGGAGGCTTCGATATTGTCGTCGCCGATTTCCAACGGCGCGCCGGTGTGAAACCCGGCATCCAGCGGGGCAACGGTGATGTCGAGCTTGCCTGCCGGAGGCTTCAGCGCCGACGGATTCAACAGCAAGCACCAGGCGGCATTGGCGGAAAAATATTCGCTCGGCATATAGCCGCGCCGGATAGGCGATCATCTGCCATTCGGGCGATTTCGGCCGGCGCTCGTCGAAACTCCACATCGCCGAAAAGCCGTCTGCCACGCCGAAGCCAGTCGTTTGCATGGCCGGGTCGAGGCACCAGCGGCGATGGCCGATGCGGCCGATGTTGCCGGCGTCCGAATCGTTCATGTAACCGTCGATCGTTCTGGCCAGCGCGCCGCCGCCCTGGTAGATGTTCGAGTGGCTCGTGCCGGTGTAGCCATCCTGATACTCAGCCTCGGGCAAGCCCGGGTTGGCCGGCGTATGGTCCAGCCGGTTGATCGCTTTCAGCAACTTCGCGCCGGCGGCGGCGTAATACGTTTCTTCCGGGTCGAGCGCCACATCGGCAGGCACGCCGCACAGGAACCGGTACGAGTTCAACCGCCGGACCGCGGCCAGCTCTTGCGGGTCTTCCGCCGGATCGGTCGAGGGGAGCTTCGGGTTCTTGTCGTCCTTGCCAAGCGCGGGAGGCAGACCGCTTGGCTCGGCCGGCACTGCGGCGTTGATCGCCTCCAGGCCGCGGCGAATTTGCTCTACGGTGCGCGGGAAAATCGGCTGGCCCTCGATTGGTCCGATCATGCTCGCTTCGGGACGCAAGTCGCGAAAATCGACCAGATAACGAATCGGCGCCGGCTTTCCCGTGGAATTGGTGACGCCCGTGATCTCGACCCAATATCGCCGGCTCGGGGCGATCACGATCTTGGCGGGCCGAAACACCAACGCTTCCGGCAGGCCGGCAATTTTTGGGGCCACGTGCTTGTCGGCCATCGCCAGCGGTTCGCCGGGATGAAACTGCTCGTCCAGCGGCCGGATCGAAACCTCGAAATCGCCTTCCGGCGCGGCGAGCTTCAGCGGATTCAGAATCACGCACCAGGCTTCGTCGGCTGTGAAATCGGACGCCGGCACAAAGCCACGCGGCGGATAGGCGATCGTCTGCCATTCGCCGACGATGCGGCGGCGATCATCCTTGCTCCACATGACCGTGAAATCGCCCGCATGGCCGAAACCGGTGGTGCGCATCGCAGGGTTCAGGCACCAGCGGCGATCTTCGATCGCGGCGAGCCGGTCGTTCGTGTCGTCATCGAGGAAATGTTCGACGGAAGCGACAATCGTGCCGCGGCCCTGATCGATAGCGCCGTGGCTGAGTCCTTTTTTGGCGAGCAGATATTCTTCTTCCGGCAGACCCGCGTTGGCAGGTTCGCGCGAGCTTGCCCGTGGCGGCGAGCAATTTTGCGGCGGCCCCGGCGGCGGCATCTTGCTCCTGATCGACCGTAACTTCGGGCAATTCGCAAAGATAGCGGTACGCGTTCAGCCGGCGCAGTGCGTTAACTCGATCGCGATCCAGAAACGGATCGGCGGAAGCCGCGGGAGGGGCAGCGTGGCCGGCCGCAGAACTAGGGTTCAGGGCATGCGACGGTTCTCTGCCCGGCGGCACGCGCGAGGGAAACAGCGACTTTCGCGGCGGGAACACAGGCTTCACGATCGGCGTGGGCGGAGGGATGGCGGAGCCGGTGTAAATCGCATCCAAAGCGTTCCAAACATCGTCGAAAGAGCGCTGGTAGAGCGGTGCGCCGTTGATCGCGATGGCCAGTCCATGATTCCAGTTGATCTGCCAATAGGCGCCGCCGTCGCGGTATAGGATTTCGGCGCCGTGGAGTCTGTCGTCGTCGTAGTTCGCCGCTCGAACGATCTTGCCGGACCGGTCCTGCTCGTTTAATTTTCCCTGGAGCTTGCCCTGGCGGTAGAACGACGTGACGTGGGGCTCGCCGGATTCGAAATAGGTGATGTGCGGCCCGACCAGCAGATCGTTCTTGTACGCGGCTTTGAGTTTCGGCTTGCCGTTCTTGTAGAACTCGACATAGGGTCCTTCCTTTTCGCCGTTTCTGACGCCGTAAGTCAGATGGACCTCGCCGCTGGGGTAGTTTTCAGTCGTCTCTTTGGCGGCGGCGGCATGAGCGATATGCGACTGCGCAATGAGTGCGGCCAACGTCAGCAGCGCGGCAACGACGATTAACGGGCGGCCAGCAAAAGAAGGCTGGCTCTGGGAAGGTGATCGGCAGGACATGAACGAGCCGCCGAGCGCGGTTTCCCTGTCAGAAGGTTGGTGGGTGGATTCGACCGGGCGGTCACAACCTCGGCCGAACTCATTCTACCGGCTGGTTTGAGTGAGTCCAACTTGCCGCACGGCAACTAGCCCTTGCGACCGCGTTGTTTCTTGCGGTCGGCGCTGCTGCCGCCACTGCCGTTCGAGCTGGCCGAGCTGCCGCCGCGCGCGGCCATGGCCGGCGCGGCGCCGGGCGCGGGTGTCACCTTCGGCAGGAGCTTCCGTTCGGCGATGCCCCACATGCTGGAAACGATGAAATACAGGCAGAGCCCCGCGGCGACTTTGAAGAACATCAGGCCCATGAAGATCGTCATGTAACGCATGATCTTCTGCTGCATGGCCGAGTTGTCGTCGGTGGCCGGCGGCATCAGCACGATTTGCTGCCAGAGGAACAGACCCACCGTCAGCAACGGCAAGATGTTCAGATAAGGACCCATCCAGCCGGTGGGAGCCCCAAGGATACTCGGCATGACATGCTCCCAATTGTAGAACATGTCGGGCGCCGCCAGATTCGAGCACCAGCGCACGGCGCTGCCCAACAGCGGCGCATCGCGCAATTCGACGTTGACCATCAGCGAGCGATACAAGCCCATGAAGATCGGCAGTTGCACGAACAGCAGCAGACAGCCCCCCAAGGGGTTGTAGTTGTGCTTCCGCCATAGTTCCTGCATCGCCCGGGTTTTCTGCTCGGCGTTGGCCTTGTACTTTTCGTTGATCTTCTTCATCTCCGGCTGCAGCTCTTGCATCTTCTTCGCGCTCATCGCTTGCTTGCGCGAGAGCGGGAACATGCAGAGCCGGACCAGGACCGTGAGCAAGATGATCGCAATCCCGTAGTTGCCAACGATGTGATGGAACAAGCCGAGCACGGCCACCATCGGCGCGGCGACCCAGCCGAACCAGCCGTAATACACCAGCCAGTGCAGATTTTCGCCGGTCGCCGCGTCGCCATATTGCTCCAACAAGTGCGGCTGCTTCGGGCCGACGAAGACTTCGTACTCGTGTTCCAGCGATTTGCCCGGCTCGATCGTCGAGTCGACGCTGGTCAACCGACAAGTGACGTCGACCTTCATCCGCTCTTTGGCATCCTTGGGCACGCTGCCGACCACGATGGAGTGGATGTCGGCAAGCCAGGCATGCAGGTCTTTCGGTGGTCCGCCCGCGGCGCCCGTGGGCCTGAGCGGGAGCAACATGGCGGCGAAATATTGCGCATCGACGCCGACGTAAACCAGCGGCGCTTCGTTCAACTCGCGGATCAATTCGTCTTTCTTGACCTCAGGCGGCGCGGCGCCCTTGTTGTTTGCCGCTTCCTCGGCTGCCAGCCATTTTGCGGCCAACGCCATGCTGTTGATGATCTTGTCGGGTAGGGACTGGAACTTGTACGCCACGTCGCGCAGGGCCAGACCCGACCATTCGGGCGAAATCCGGCTGGCATACCACCAGCCTTCGGTCGGCAGGCCCGTGGCCCCATCGAGTTGATAGGCCACCGTGTGCTGTTTTACGTCTTCGTTGCGCACTTCGACCGTGAGAAACAAGTGATACGCCGGCTTGTCCTCGGCCTGCCGCGCCAAGTGAAACCGCTTGATGACTTCGAGCTTCCACTTCGGCAATTTGCGGGTGAACTCGACCGTATCGGCATCGACCTGCCGGCCCTCCCAATTGCCACTGCGAAGGTGCAGCCCGGCGATTTCAGCATCGACCTTGGTCGGATCGTCGATCTCGTCATTGTCGGCGCTGCGGAGCGTGAAGAGCAGCGACAGGGGATCGTGCTTGCCGGGCGTGATGACCTCGAGGCCGTTGGTATCGATTTCCGGTCGAACCACCGACAGAGGATAGCGGGTGAGCTTGGCGGTCAGGTTCTGTGGCGCTCCGCCGCGCTCGATCGTCAATTGCACCGACTCGCCCGGCTTCGTATTGGCGTCCAGCCATTCGATGAGCTCGTCCGGCTTGGAGATTGGCGTGCCGCCGATGTTGGTGATTGCGTCGCCCGCTTGCATCCCGGCCTCGGCGGCCGGCGTGCCTTTGCCGACGACATTCGCCACGCAGCCACTTTTCGCCTTGGGATTCGAGACCAAGGCGAGCGACCCAAGATAGCCGCGAGCGATTTTCGGCGTCGCGATAGCGCGGGTTGCTCAGTTCGATGCGCTCGACGGCCGCGCCGCGGTTGGTGAGCGTGACGAGCATTTCATAGGGATTGTCCGCCGAGGCGACCGAGCCGAGCGTGAACCACTGCGGCATCGATCTTCTTGGCTTCTTCGGCCGGGGCATTGGCTTGGGCTGCGCCGCCATTGCCCGCGGCATTATTGCCGGCAGCGTTATTGCCGGCTGGATTTTTATCGGGCGGGTTTTTCTCGCCCGGCGCTTGTCCTGTCCGGCCTTGTCGGCAGGTCCTTTTTCCGGAGCGGCGCCGACCTTGCCGTTGTCGGCATTCTGGCCAGCGTTCTTCTCGCCGGCCTTGCCCTTGGCATTCTTATCTTTGCCGACGGCTTGCGGAGCGTTTTGTTGGGCGGCCAGCTTGAGATGCGCTGGCGCTGGGTTTCCAACCAGACGCTGCCCATCAACAGCGCGAACGACAGGGCGATGAATGCGACGAGACGCTTTTCCACGATGCAAATCCTTTCCGCGGCATCCCTGCACGAACAGACCGAAAAAACTCTGGGCAACTCTGTCCGCCAAAGCGGACGTCAGCGAGCATTATCGGCCGCGTTGGCCAGCGGCTTCCGCGAGGGACACCATTCCCTTCGGAGACCCGGCCGGTTTATTTGCCTTCCAGCAACCGATCGCCGAGAAAGTTATCCAATTCGGGGATCTCGTAAATCTTATCCCGCGTAATCTCGGCAGGATAAGCAACCCGGCGGAATGTGATGATTCCTGGCAGGCTGCTTCCGGCCCCACCGCTGCTTCCGGAAGGAGTACCACTATTGTCCCCGCTTCCGCCACCGCCGCTAGGCCCGTTTCCGCCAGCGGAACTGGCGCCCTGGAGATTCGCATTCTCCAGGATCACGTAACAAGCGTTACGATTGCCATCCCGAGGCTGGCCAACCGAACCCACATTGACCAGCACTTTCTCGTCGGTCAGACGGTACGTATCGCCAATGTCCTCGGGACTGAAAAAATTGCCGCTCTGGGTGAACACGCCCGGCACGTGCGTGTGCCCTTGAAAACAGTATCGCTCGACCAGCGAGAAGATTTTTTCCATCTTCCGCTGGTTGTAAATATCTTCGGGAAAAACGTATTCGTTCAAGCGGATTGCGGGCCGAGCCATGCACGAACAGCAAGCCGTTCTCGCGGCGGCTGCGCGGCAACTCGCCCAAGAACTCCCAGCGCCGCAGCCGATCGGCCGAGCTGCCTGGTCCGGATTCCAATTGCTGCCGCGTCCAAAAGATCGCCCGCTCGGCGCCGGCGTTGAATCCCTCGGGATCGAACAGCGCCCCTTGATCGTGATTGCCCAGCAGGCAGAAGTTGAACTTCATCACCTGATCGATGCATTCCAGCGGATTCGGCCCGTAGCCGATGATGTCGCCGAGGCAGTAGATCTCCGTGATCCCTTGCTGCCGAATGTCGGCCAGCACCGCCTGGAGAGCCTCCAGGTTGCTGTGGATATCGCTGATGAGGGCTCGCTTCACGCCTGGCTACCGAAGATAAAAGAAGGAACCCTCACCCCCGTTCGGCAAACCACGCGCCGACGCTGGGCAAGCCCGCGCCACCAGCAAATCGCAACTCCGTGCGGCGAAACCGCCTCGCGAAAATTGGGGGCTTACAATCTGGCAGTCTAAGATGCCCCGGAAGCACGGTCAAGCCGGCCCATGTCGCGGTAGTGGTGCAGTCTGAGCCCCTACGGCACACGGAGTGTGCCTACTACGTAGCAGGCACGCTCCGCGTGCCGTCGCCGCGCCAAGAATCTCAAAATGTGCCACGATGTCCGTCGCTCATGGTTCAGTCCGAGTTTTGGAATCGGCACGGCAGAAGGACCAGGTTTTCCCTACGACGATGGCTCGCTGGCGCGCGCGTCGAACACTTCTTCGCGATTCGCCGTCCAGGCGATGCTCACGGACCGAATGATCCCCCAACCCATGACGACCGGAAGGAAGCCGAAAATCGGTGGCAGGGTAAAGTTCGCGCTGCAACCGAAGAATAGGCCGAAGCCGCCAAGTAAAACGAGGACAACCGCCAGCGGGACGGCGAGGCCCGCGCATATCTTATCGAGCACGTTCATCCGCGAACGCCGTCTGAGTGGGACTGCCGGCTGGCTGACGGGTGGATCATACGGATTTTGTTGCATGGACATAAAAAATCCTGGCGATGGCTCGTTGAGGAGCGCAAACAAGCGAATCCGACTTCACAAGCGGCAGTTTGTGATTTGCATTTCAAGAATCGCTGAGGCGCCGATGGCTTCGAGCTGTTCCATGATGCCGATCACCGAACCGCGGGGAACCATCACCCGCACGGCGCACCAGGCTGGGTCTTCCAGGTCGCTCACGGTCGGCGACTTGAAGCCGGGGGTGATGATTTCCACTTGGGGCAGCTTGTCGCGCGGCACATTATATTCCAGCAAAGAATACGCCCGGGCGATGATGACCCCCTCCAGCCGGCGGACCACCCGATCGGCCAGCTCGCCATGCGGCGTATTGCGCCCCTGTACCAAGACGGTTTCGTAACGGCCGATCTCGTCCAAGATTCGCAACTGATTGGCAGCCAGAGTGCTGCCGGTTTCGACCAGGTCGACGATTGCGTCGGCCACGCCCAAGGCGATCATGATTTCCACGCTGCCGGTGATCGTCACCAAATGGGCCTTCGCCCCGTGCTCTTTCAGATACCGGGCCGTGATGTTCGGAAAACTAGTCGCGACGCGTTTGCCGTCGAGTTGGGCGGCGCTCGTAATATCGCTCGACTCCGGCACACAGACCGCCAGCCGGCAACCGCCGACGCCGAGCTCCAGCCGCGCGATCACATCGGCCCCGATTCGGAAATCAGATCGGCGCCGGTGATGCCCAGGTCGATCGCTCCTTCGGCGCAGAGCACGGGAATGTCGTCGGGCCGGAGAAAGGTGATGTCGACCGGCAATTCTTTGCACCGGGCGAACAGGCTCCGATCGCTGCGGCGAAAATGCAGGCCGGCTTCTTTCAGCAGCGCTTCGGCCAATTCGGCCAGACGACCTTTGCTGGGAACACCGATCCGAAGATTGCTCGTCATTTGCAGATGCTCACGAAGCCTATAGACAGCGTAGGGTGGGCACTGCCCACCGTGCTCGCCATCCCGTCTAATATTGCCTCTAACCCATTGAAAAAAATGGCCGACGGCGCCGGTGGGCGATGCCCACCCTACGGTTTCGGCCGGGCCGCTTTTTCGTCCAAGCCCGACATGCCAAAGCGCCGGGCCAATTCCGCCTCGACTTCCGCCAATCGCACTTCGCGATGACCCAGCATCACGAACAGATGGTAAATCAAATCGGCTGCCTCGCGAACCAGGTGCGCGCGTCCTTCGTCACCCGGCTCGCCGGCCGCTTCGACGACTTCGGCCGCTTCTTCAACGATCTTCTCGCCGATCTTCGGCACGCCGCCCGCGAAGAGCGAAGTGGTGTACGATTTCGTGGGCGGGTTGGCCTTGCGATCTTCGATCGTGGCCATCAGCCTGGCAAGGATGTGTTGCGAATCGCTCACGGCTAGGGGCAGCGCTTATATTGATGAGATGCTGGGTTTGTAATGGCGTAGACCGTCGCATGCAAGGTGGGCAGTGCCCACCCTACGAGGTTTTCTTGTTGGCAATGTAGGGATTGCCGAGCCATCTGGCAACTGCCGGGCTTGGGTATATCAACGCGGAATTTTGATGGATTTCGCTCGTCATTGCTGGTTTCTCACGGGCCCGACTTCGGCGGGCAAATCGGCTGTTGGAGTCGAGCCTGGCGCGGCGAATCGACGGCGAGATTCTATCGCTTGATTCGATGGCCGTGTACCGCGGAATGGACGTTGGCACTGCCAAGCCGGCGGCGGCTGAACAAGGCGGCGTACAGCATCATTTGCTGGACATGGTGGAACCGTGCGAAGACTTTAGCATAGCCCAGTATTTGACAGCCGCCGGCAACACCGTGGAATCCATCCTGGCCCGTGGCCGGCGGCCGTTGTTCGTCGGTGGCACGCCCTTGTATTTGAAAGCACTGCTGCGGGGATTGTTCCGTGGTCCGGCGGCGAATTGGGAATTGCGGCGGCAGTTGGCCGAATTGGCTCGGGTAGAAGGGTCGGCCGCGCTCCATGCGCGCCTGGCGGCCGTCGATCCGCCGGCTGCCGCGCGGCTGCATGCAAACGACTGCCGCCGCTTGATCCGAGCTTTGGAAGTCTTCGAGCAAACCGGGCGACCAATCAGCGGCATGCAGCGCGAGTTTGCGACGGCCCGCGCCGCCGGCGATTGCCACGTGTTCGTGCTGAATCGCTCTCGCGAGGATTTGCACCGGCGAATCGAGGCCCGCGTCGAGGCAATGTTCGCCGGCGGTTGGATCGACGAAGTTCGCCGGGTTACGGCTGAAGGCCGGCCGTTGAGCCGGACGGCGGGACAGGCGGTTGGCTATCGCGAAATTCTGGAACACCTGGCGGACCAGCGCGATCTGGCGGAGACGATCGAGCTCGTCAAACGCCGCACGCGGCAATTCGCCAAGCGGCAGCTCACCTGGTTTCGCAGCCTGAGCGAATGCACTTGGATCGATGTCCACGAGCCGTCGGATCCAAGCAAGATTGCAGAGGCGATTGCAGCGCGCGGGACAGGCGGCTAAGCCCGGAGCGTTGCCCCCTGCTTTAGCACAGGCTGCCACGACGGCGTCGCGCGTTTCGTCGGCTTCGGCATCGTCAGCGTTCCGTCCAGTTTTCTGAGAGTTAGCGTCAGCAGCAAACTTTTCTTGCCGGCCCCCAGCCGCTGGGGATCGCGATAGGTGTCGCGGTAGGTTAGCCGCTCCAAATCAGCCCCTGCCGCGGCTCGAATCGTCGCCGAGACATCGGCCCAGCGGACCGCCTCGGCCACCACGAGATTCAAATCGCGCTCGACCGCCGGGTAGGGCGAGAGCTCGACCGCTTGCGGAATGAGTTGGGCGATCTGTTCCAAGACGCCAATGCGCACTTCGGCCACCGTGGCCGGCCCGCGCAGCTCGAATCGCTTGCGTCCCTCGGGCCCGACTTCGCCAAGAAATCCAAGCCGCTCGTCGCCGATGAGCAGCTCGCAAGCTCGGCCCGGCGCGAACAGTTCGTGTCGATATTCTTTCACTGCCAACACACAAGCCGGATTGAGCCGCTCGATGACCGCTTCCAGAATTCCTTTGACCGCGGCGAAATCGCGGCTGCTGGCGATCGCTAGCAGCAGCTCTTCGCGTGGCAGCCCCGCTTCCCTTGTAGGACGGCTCTCCTGAGCCGTATTCGGCTGTGCCCAATACGCGCGGGCGGTTTCGAACAACTCGATTCGCCGATTGTCGAGCGTTTCGTTGGTGCGCCGGGCAACGAGCAAGCTCGGAATCAGGCTCCGCCGCAATTGATCGGCCCGGCGCAGGATCGGCATCGACAATCGCAGCGCCGGCGCGTCGGTCCAGGGGCTGAATGCATCCGAAATCCCCGGCTCGACGACACTCAAGGTCAATGCTTCGTCGACGCCGGACGCCACCAATGTTTCGCGCACCCGCTCGAGGACACGATCGATCGCCGGGCGGCTGGAGGGCGCCATCGGCACGCTCACATCCTCGGGAATCGCGTCGTAGCCATGAATCCGCGCAACTTCCTCGACCAGGTCGATCTCGCGCGACAGGTCGCGGCGCCAACTCGGCGGCACCACTTCGACCGACGCGGAATCGCCGCGCACTTCGCGATTGCCCAGCGCCGTGAGAATTCGCCGGACTTCGTCCGCCGGGATTTCGATCCCCAGAATGCGCTTGAGTTGCGCCAGCCGCAGTACGATCGGCTCGCGCGGCATGGGCCGCCGGCCGACGTCGATCAGGCCGGTCGCCAATTCGCCGCCGGCCAGATCGAGAATCATTTCGCAGGCCCGGCGACTGGCCCAATCGACCCCTTCCGGATCCAATCCGCGCTCGAAACGGTAGGACGAATCGCTGTGCAAGTTGAGTCGGCGCACCGTTCGCCGGATGGACCGCGGGCTGAACTCGGCCGCTTCGATCAACAGTTCGGTCGTGGCCGCCGAGACTTCCCTCTCCGTGCCACCCATCACTCCGCCCAGCGCCACGGCGCGCTCGGCGTCGGCGATCACGCACATCTCGGGCTCGAGTTCGTACTCCTTGTGGTTGATGGCTTGAAATCGCTCGCCGCGCGCCGCTTCGCGCACGACGATTCGACGGCCGGCGAGCTTCGCCAAATCGAATGCATGCAATGGCTGGCCGCATTCCAGCAGTACGTAATTCGTGATGTCGACGACATTGTTGATCGCGGCAATGCCGACCGTGGCCAGCCGCGCCGCGAGCCAGGCCGGACTCGGCTTGACCTTTACGCCGCGCATCACCCGGGCCGTGTAACGCGGGCACAGCTCCGGACTATCGAGCTGGACGCTCGTCAGCCGCTCGATCGACTCGCCACTTTCGCGAGGATTGGCCGTCGGCAGCCGCAACGGCTGGCCGAACAGCACCGCCGCCTCGCGCGCCACGCCGATGTGGCCCAAGCAATCGGGCCGATTGCTGGTCACCTCCAAGTCGATCGCCAGATCGTCGCCGTGCGAGACCGTCGCTTCGTGATTCAGCCCGGCGAGCATCAATCGCAGCGTGAGCTCCTCGGCCGGCATGTGCAGGGCCACGTAATCCATGAGCCAATTGAACGAAACAATCATGGTCGGGATCGCGAGCTACAGGCTACAGGCTACAGTACAGCGGCTGGAAGTGTCTTAGGTGGCGGCTCGCATTGAGCGTTGGAGACCTGCGAGCACCTTTACGATCTCGTTCGTGTGCTGTTCGAGCAGGGGCCGATGCTCGTCGATGAGGTATCCGAGTCTGGCTGCGATGGAGATTTGATATTCAACTTCACGGGCTGAACCGAATGCCATATCAATGAATCTCAAAAGGTCGGCCTGCGATTTCCGCGCACAGCCCTCAACGATGTTCGACGCGATTGAAACTGCGGCGCGGCGAATCTGCGACGTCAATCCGAATAGCTCCTCTTTCGGAAACGATCTTGTCGCTGCGTAGATCGACAGCACCAAAGCGTCCGCGAGCTCAAACGCGCGCAATTTACGGTGATCCCTCATGTCTCTAGCACCGCTTCATCCTGTAGTCTGTAGCCTGTAGTCTTTCAGAATTGGTTCAGAAAGCGAACGTCGTTCTTGTAGAATTCGCGGATGTCGGGAATCCCGTGCCGGCGGGCACAAACGCGTTCCACTCCCAAGCCGAATGCGAAGCCGGTCACTTCTTCGGGATCATAACCGACGGCTTCGAGCACGTGCGGATCGACCATCCCCGCCCCTCCCATTTCGATCCAACGCGTGCCCCAACTCATGTCCACCTCCACGCTCGGCTCGGTGAACGGGAAGAACGAAGGGCGGAAGCGGATGTGCACTTCCCGGCCCAAAAAGCTGGCCGCGAATAACCGCAGCACACTTTTCAGATCGGCCATCGTCACGTGCCGATCGACCAAGAGCCCTTCGATCTGGTGGAACATCGGGTAATGCGTGGCGTCGGCCGTGTCGGGACGATAGACGCGCCCCAACGCGATGATCCGCACCGGCGGCGGCTGCTTCTCCATGACCCGAATCTGCACGGTGCTCGTCTGGCTGCGTAGCAACAGCGGACTGGCTGTCGCCAGGCCGGCAACGTCGGGAGCACTGACGGCCGCGGTGGCCAGGTAGAAATTTTCCAGCGGATCGCGCGCCGGGTGGTCGGCCGGAATGTTCAACGCCTCGAAATTATGCCGCTCATCCTCAATCTCCGGACCGTCGGCCACGGTGAAGCCGAGCCGGCCCATGATCTCTTTCAACTCTTCGATCGTTTGTGTGATCGGGTGGAGATGCCCGATCGTCGGGCGCGCGCCGGGCAACGTCAGATCCAACGAGGGTCCAGCGTCGGCGGCCGGAGCGCTCGCCAGGCGTTGTTGCGCGGCCGTCAGCGCCGATTCGACAAGCTGCTTGACTTCGTTGAACCGGCGGCCGGCAGCGGGCTTGTCCGGCGGGGCGACGGTCGCGAGCCCTTTTTGCGCCGCTTTGAGGCGGCCGTTCTTGGCGCCCAGGAATTCGACCCGCGCGGTTTCGATCGCGGCCGAATCTGTGGCGGCAGCGAACGCAGCGTGCGCAGCGGCCGCAAGCTGATCCAGTTCGTCGACGAATTCGCTCAGGGCCATCAAATCGCGTTTCCCGATTATGGGTAGGGCGTGCGTGGGAGGGCGTGCATGGGAGGGCGTGCATGGGATGCCGTGCATGGGATGCCGTGCATGGGAGGGCGAGGCTCCTGCCGAGCCGAGCACCAACCTCATTCGCCCGGCTTGGCGGAAGCCTCGCCCTCCCGGCAAGCCTAATTGCCTATTTGGATGCCGCGGCGGGCGTCGCTTCCAGAACCCAAATCTTGGCTTCCAAGACCCAGAATTTGGCCGATTGTTCCTTGTCCTCTTCGCCCCCCTCTTGATGGGCCTTATAGAGATCGTGGACTTCGTTATAGATCTTCACCATCCGATCGCGATGGGCCTCGGCCGCGGCGAGCTTGTCCTTCTTTTCTTTGGACATTGCCGAGGCCGAGTTCTTCCAGGCGACGGACGCGGCATAGACCGCTTCCATTTCGGCGTCGCCGCTGCCGTAAGCTTCGTCGACCGCGGCAAACCGCTTTTGCGCGACTTCGAGTTTCTGCTTGCGCAAGCTGTCGATCGACTCCGGTTCATCAGCTGCCCGCGCCACGTTCGTGTTGAAAGCACCTACGAACAGGCACAGCCAAGCAGCGGCAAATAGCGATAGATAGCGCATCGTAAAGCCCTCTCAAAAGATGTGGATCGCCGGAACTGCAAGAATCGCGGACGGCCGAAACTGTGGGAGTTACGCCGCCGCAGTGCACTGGTCCTTTGTCACAGCTTGAATTTAGGGTGCCACTGGCTTTGCCAGTGTTCTTCGTTGCTGATCGATCAAGGCAAGAATTCCAAAGATCACTGGCAGAGCCAGTGGCACGCAATCCCAAACACAAGCGTTGACAAAGCACCAGCTTAATCGAGCCAGTGCCGAGACGCCAACCCTGCGCCGAACGAAGTGGAAGAAGTTCGGCCCAGGCCGTCGCCGGGCTGCGCCAGAAAGCTTGCCGCATCAGACGTGGGCATGCAACGGCGGTCAGACTGCCACCGAGCCTCAGGCAGGCGTGAGCAGTCCCTTGACCTGCTCGACCACCAGATCGAAACCGGCCGGATCGCTGACGGCCATTTCGGCGAGTGTTTTGCGGTCCAACTCCATTTTCGACTTGGCCAAACCGTGGATGAATTCGCTGTACGCAGGCCCCGCTCGCGCACGGCGGCGTTGATGCGGATGATCCACAGCTTGCGGAAGTCGCGCTTCCGCAGGCGGCGATGGGCCGTGGCGTAGGTGCCGGAGCGGACGAGGGCTTCGGTCGCGGTGCGGAGCAACCGCCGCCGCCCGCCCACAAAGCCCTTCACCTTGCGAAACAGCCGCTTTTTGGCCCGGTTACGCGGCACGGCACTGGTCGTTCTCATGGTCGAATCGCTCTTACGGAATCAAGAATTTGGTGGTTAGCTGACTGTTGAAAAAGGGGACAGGCACCTCGCGGGAACGTGAAAACTTCGGGAAATCTGTCCGGTCGCTCAGAGCCAGTCCCCTTTTTCAACAGGCTGTTAGGCGAAGGAAGAAGTTAGTAGCTTCCGTGAGCCAAGGCGATCACGATCCGCTTGGCGTCCTGTTCGTCGAGCACGCGCGTGCCACGGAGGTTTCGCTTCCGCTTCTTGGTCATCCGGCTTTGCAAGTGGCTGGTGCCGGCCTGGCGATGCTTGAGCTTGCCCCTGGCCGTGATGCGGAAGCGTTTCTTCGAGCCTTTGTGTGTTTTCTGCTTGGGCATGGCGACGATCCAACATAAAGACTTAAGTCGAAGAAACCCGCGGAGCGCTTGTGCAAGAACGGGGACCTGCGACCCCGTCGCGGCGAATCGCCCATTATACGGTTTCCGGCCCCGGCGGAAAGAGGGGTTCGGAAGACTAAACGGTGTTAGAGCCGCGCATGCAGTAAGCGTCTTGGAGGCCCGACACTGGCAACGCCCATGTTTACATTGAGCCCGGCCCTTCCGAAGGCACCCAGTAAGTGATTGGCTCGTGGCAAGTGGCACGATTCCATGTCGCTTACTTCGTGCGCGGCTCTTGTGCGAAGACTTCACGCCCCCGCATTCGATTTCGCAAGCGGTTCAGGCTCGGTGAGCATCGCGGATTTGTTCAAGCGATTTGCCCAAGCGTTTGCGTCCGGGGCCGGCGCCTGCCACGGCTGTCGCGCTGGCCGCCTTCGGCTCGGTGTCGATGGGCAGCGCCTGGCGCAAGGTCGTCGCGAGATGCGCGCCTAAATCTTCGTCGCCCCGGCGGTTGCCGATTTCGGTGACGGCGTCGGAAACGCCCATCAGCACAGCCTGCCGAACGCCTTCGCGAATCCAAGCAAAGAATCCCATCGTCGTGCCTCGTATGCCTTCGCTGCGTTGGTGATAGCGGACGCTCGGACCGCATGCTTCCGAATGCCGAGCGCGGCCTCGTTCATTTCAGCCGGGCGGGAATGGTACCCATGCTCGCCGCGACGGGAAAGAGCAAATTTTGCCGGCAACTTGGCTCATTTAGCTCGGGCAAAGTTCGCTTGCTGACATGTGCGCCTCGGATCGCCGCTTTCGCGCTGCCACTAAGCCGGGCGCTCGAGCAAGCTCGCGAGTTTGATCTGGCTCAATTGCTGGCGCGAGATCGCGGTGACTTGCTCGAGCGCCTGGCGCAATTTGGCCTGCGAGTCCTTGGATAAGCCCTCGCCGGCGGGAATGCTGGGGTTCAGCGGACCGTCGACGGCTTCGATGACTTCCAAGAGCGAAATGTCTTCCGGCTTCCGTTCCAGGGTGTAACCGCCGTCAACGCCGTGCGCCGACTGGAGAATGCCATGCGTTACCAGATTTCGGAGGATCTGCAACAGGAACCGCTCCGGCATGTGCCCTTCGGCGGCCAAACGACTACACGGAACAGGACTGAGCGATCCTGTCTGGGCCAATTGCAACGTGGCCTGCAGTGCGTAACCAACGGTACGCGACAATTTCATGGGTGGGTAAACCTTCAAGTTTGCCACCGTGACCCAAACCGGAAAGACCTCAACAAAAAGATCACAAGCGCATTTCCCTGCGCCCGTGTGCGTGTCCGATCTGGATCGCGTCGTGGGGTTGGACTGAGTCCGCGGTTGCCTTACTTGTCCCTAACCGTCTCCGAACCCCCGCGCAACATTTTTCTTGCCGATCACCTCCTTACTGGGCCGATTGAGTGCGAACCTGCAACGCAGAGGGCGCTGATCGCCTCGATAGTGCGAGCGCCGCAATCCGGCCTGTGGAACCGCGTTTATCGGTAGCGAACGAGTTGCATGCTAATGGCCGCGCCGCAAAATGTCAAAAAAAGATCTTGCTTTTTAGTGGCGCACAGCGCCAGACGCATGCGGGCGGGGGGAACCGCTCCACCCACCAATTCCTGGGTTCCGCCTTATGACTCTTTAACCACCGAAGAGCCAATCGGCTTCACCGTTTTCTCGGCGGCCGGTGTTTTTTCGCTGTCGGTGCGCGATTCCCGGCCGATCCATACGTGCCAAAAGAGCAGCACGGCGCCGACCACCAGCAAGCTGTCGGCGATGTTGAAGATCGGGTAATGATAGTGGATCAGCCGCACGTCGAGCCAATCGCGCACGGCAAACACGCGGTGCCCCGCCCGTTGGAAGCCCGCTGAGTTGGGCCAAATGTTCCCCGGCAATCCCAGCCGGTCGTAAAGATTGCCGCAAATGCCCGCGGTCACCATGGCCAGCGCGATCGTGAGCATCCAATCGCGGGCAGCCCCGGCATAGAACAGCCACCACACGATAAACGCCGCGGCCAGGAACGACAGGGTGGCGAAACCCACGACATAGCCTTGGCCCACGCCGAATAGCGCCCCCTCGTTCAGGCTGGTGGTGAATCCGAACACGCGGGGCCAGATCCACAGCGTATCGCTCTGGTTCGGCATCCCCAGCTTCTGGAAGATCCAAGCTTTCGTCGACAGATCGATCGCACAGCCGGCCACCGAAATCAGCAGGAACACCAGCCAACGGCTGGCTGGGACCGTTCGCGAAGTGCCGCCAAGGACCATAAGAAAACAATCCGTCGAAGTGCGAGAATCCATCGAAGCGGGCCAATGCCGGACGTCATCCGCCCGGAGAGCGAAATCATATCCGACTCTCGACTTGCGGCGAATGCCGAATTGATCGGGCTTGCAAGCCCGCGAAGGGCAACAGCTTTTGCGGCTACGATGCTGCTGGAATTGGCTGCTAAACTCGCTTTTCCACTTGCTCTGCGCACTTGATGCACAGCGCGGCGTAAGGAATCGCATTCAGCCGGGCCTTGGGAATTTTCACGCCGCATTCTTCGCATTCGCCGAACGTGCCGGCGGCGATGCGCTCGAGCGCCGTTTCGATCGCGCCGAGCGTGCCTTCTTCGTTTTCCATCAAGCTGAGCGTGAACTCCTGCTCGAAATTGTCGCTGCCGATATCGGCCATGTGGATCGGCATGCTCGACAAGTCGCCGTTGGTCTCGCTGCGGGTTTTTTTCAGGGCCGCGTCAGCCATCTGATTGACATCGCCCCGCAACCGGGAACGGAGCGCCGTGAGCTGGTCGCGATACACCTTCATCTCAGCCTTTTTCATTACCTGTTTCTCCAGCCAACGTTCGTTGAACACCGTGTAGCAAGGCAAATCCACCGCAGCAGAGACTCTCAATTCTACGAACGGCCGAAATGGGTGTCAAATCGCGGGGCGCGGCGGGAGTGGTACAGTTTGAGCCCCCGCGGCACACGGAGTGTGCCTACTACGTAGCAGGCACGCTCCGCGTGCCGTCGCCGCGCCAAAAAGCTTCAAAATGTACCACTATGGGCGCGGCCTAATTTCGGGTAGGGTTCAGATTGCCGGAGCCGGACCCGTCAAGACCGGCAAGTGAGAGTTGTTTCAAATCAGGCCGCGACCAAATCGCGGGGGGCCCTTGCCTCGCACCTTGTCGCGAAACGAATCTGTACGGCGCTGGGTCCGTCGCAGCGCAAAAAAGGACGCCCTCGCGGGCGTCCTTTTTCGCTATCGCAGGCACACCGTCCATCGCCGCGGCCGTCGTTCTGAACGACCAGCCGCGGGCAGCGGTGTGTAACACTTTAGAACAGCAGGACCGCGTCGCACGAGTAAACCCACTGATGGTTCGACGTCCCAGTGTCGTAGGGCTTCGGACCGGTACCGCCATTCGGGTTGTAAAAGTCGTACCGAATTTCGGGCCGAATCGTCAGGTTTCCGCTGTACTTATAGTTGAAGCCATAGGTGAGATCGCTGAAATCGCCCGAAAAGCCGCCCGCCGAGTCCGTGTTGGCGCCCGGCGTCGGAGGCGTGGTGAAGTCGCCGACCGGCGCTACGCGGGTGCCGTTGGTGTCGCGGAACCATTCGGCCCGGAAACCCATGGTCCAGCAGCAGTTCATCTGGTAGGTCAGCCATTCGGTGAAGCCGAACCAGGTTGCATCTCCGCCCCGGCCGTTGCCGTCCGTCTGGAAGCCGTCGACGTTTTCCAGGACGAGGGTGGTGCGATCGGTCAGGTTCTTCGTCAGCACGAAGCTGTTCGTGAACCGGTTCGCGTCGGGACCCGTGATGCCCGTTTCCGGCTCGCGGCTATCTTCGAAGAAGTACGCCAAGGTGGTCTTTTTGTCGCAGCTCTTGAGCGTGACGCCGCCGATGACGCCCACGCCGTGGTCGGTGTCGTCGAAGTTGTCCCAACCTTGCTCGACGCCGATGTTGTAGGTCACATAGTCGCTCTTCGTGTACGTTCCCAGCACGCCGGTGTGCGTGAACGGAAGGCCGTACAAAAAGGTGTAGTTGTGCGTATAAAAGAAATTGCCCGGAGAATTAACCACTTCGTTGCCCAGGAGCGTGTACCAGTGACCCACTTTGAAGTCCCACTTGGTCGTGGCCGCTTCCAAATAGGCCTGCGGAATCGCCAGGCCGTAGAACTTCCGATCGTCGTAATAGATCCTCGGGTTGCCATTGTCCTGAGCGTCCAAGCCGCGCGAGAGCGGGTAACGGTAGTCGCTGCCCTCCAGCGTTTCGATCGTGAACCCGGTGCTCCAGCAGCATTCATCCGTCGGATGAACCGCCTTTTGAATGACCGTGTCGATTTGGTTCAGTTGCAGCTCGCCGTCGCGATCGGCAAAACCATCCGGTCCGTTGTAGCCATCGCCGCGACGACCGTCGTGGCCGGAGATGCCGGCGTCGAAGTAACCTTGGACCGTAATGCCTTCGCACTTCAACCAAGGATGGCAGTCGGGATCGAACCAACGATTGGTTTTCATCTCGGGGCAATCGAGCTTGCATTGATCGCCCAGCAGGTTCAACCATGCGTGACCATTGGTGCAATCGTCGCAGCAGCATGAGCCGCAGCCGCAAGAGCCGGCATCAGCAGCCGCGGGAGCGGCTGCGGAAGGAGCTGCGCCTGGCGCCGACGGCGCCACGGACGGGGCAGCTGGCGGCGGCGGAGTCGGAGCGGTCTTCGGGGCAGGCCCGTCGTCGCCAGCGTAATACTCCGTGGCGTCGTACGCGGCTGGCTGGACCGGGCTCGCATAACGGGCCCCGGTTTGGGCGAACGATCCGCTGGCCGCCAGGCCCAGGATCATCGCGACCGACAGGGTCAATCGAGTGCATCTCACAGTTCAATTCCTCCAACCAGAGAAAGACGTTCGAGACATTGCGCTTCGTGCGCAAGCGATGCGCGGGAACAAATGGTCCTAGCCAGAGGCGCAACATCCCCCGTTGTGCCGTTGGACCCGTCCTCAAAATTAGCTATCGGCACCGTTCGTATCGGACAGCAGCCGGAAAGCCGCGGATCGGGCCTGACGGCGAAAGCGAGGAATGCGCCCCGGCAAACTTTGCCGATTAGAAAATGGCTCCGGCCGGGGATCAGGGTCTTCTCCAGAGTGGAACCAAACCGATCGCGATTTCGAGCCTGCCGGCGGCCCGAAACATCGGCCCCCACTGCGATTCAGAACTAGGGCCCGATGGCCTGAATTCCCTGTTCGCCCGTTCGAATTCGCACGCAATCCTCCAGCGACAGCACGAAGAGCTTGCCGTCGCCAATTTGGCCCGTGGCGCCGCGCGGGCTGCGAGCATGATCGCTTCCATCGCCGGCTCGACGAAATTGTCATTCACGGCAATCTCGAGCTTCACTTTCGGCAGCAAGCGAATTTGTTGCTCGGTCCCACGGTAGGTCTCCGTGTGGCCCCGTTGCCGCCCGCAGCCGCGGACATCGCTGACGGTCATCAGATACACGTCGCGCTCGTTCAAGGCGGCCACGACGGCGTCGAGCTTCTCCGGCCGGATGATGGCGAAAATCATTTTCATCGGTCAACGAATTCCTCTCGAAGTTGCACACTTCTCAAGTTTCGACCCGCGACTTGAGCGGTTGGTCCGGAAATCGCTTTTGCAGCAGCCGTTGCAATCTGCCGCGGAATTCTTCCGGCTGGCCGTCGCAGAAACGAAAGCGATTGCCTTTGAGCGTGGTGAATTGCGGATAAATGGCAAGAAAATCGGGCTCGGGTGCGGTGTCGGACGGTTGACAAAGCGCCGACCAGGCCGCCTGCAATAAATTTGTGTCGACTCCCTCGACGAGGATCCCGAATTGTGTTTTGCCCGCCGGCGGCGCCGCGGCGGGCCGCGGTTCCATGAATGCAGGATTCGAGTGAGCAGAACTCGAGCGATGGGACGGCGATTGCGGATCTTCATGGACGTAGCCGAGGACCCCTAATTCCGCGATATCCAAGCCTTGCAATTCGGCCGCCATGCTCACTCGATTGCCCAACAGCCGCTCGACGAGCCAGAACAACAAGCAAGACGCGACGAACGCCCAGGCCAACGTCGCGGCCACGCCAATCACTTGGGCCACAAGCTGCGAAGCGTTGCCGTAAAACAGACCTGTCACGCCTTGCTCGGTCCATCCCGCCGGCAAGGATTGGGGTCGGTCGGCGAGCCACTTTAGCCCGCCACCTGCGATGCGGAACAAATGGCTGTGGTTCCAACCCAGTCCATACGTGCCATCGGCGAACAATCCCACCGCCAAAGCGCCCCAGATGCCGCTGACGCCATGCACGCTGATCGCGCCCACCGGGTCGTCGAGCTTCGCCGTCCGCTCGAGAAACAGAACGCTGCAGACGACAAGCACCCCCGCCACGGCGCCGATGAACACCGCCGCCGCCGGCGTCACGAAGGCGCACGGTGCGGAAATCGCCACGAGTCCGGCCAGCAAACCGTTGCACACGAAACTCGGATCAGGCTTCTTGTAAAGCCACCACAGGTAGAGCATGGCTGCGATCGCGCCGGAGGCCGAGGCGAGCATCGTATTCGCGGCCACGCGCGCGACGTTCGCCTGCCAAGTGCCTGAATCGGCGCCAAGGGCACAGTGGCCGGTCGTGAATCCGAACCAGCCAAGCGCCAGGATCAGCGTGCCGAGCATGTACATCGGCGCATTGTGTGCAATCAGTACATTGACCGAGCCGGTCCGGGTGTACTTGCCGAGCCGCGGGCCGAGGATCATACATCCAGCGAAAGCGGCCGCGCCCCCGGCCACGTGCACGACCGCCGAGCCGGCAAAATCCACGGCGCCATGCCCTAGCCCGAAATTCGATCCCAGCGCCGACAGCCAACCGCCGCCCCAGATCCAATTCGCGCTAACGGGATAGATGAGCGCCGTCATCACGACGCCATAGATCATGAAGGCCGAGAATTTCCACCGTTCGGCCAAAGTGCCCGTGGCAATCGTGGCGGCGACGCTGCACAGCGCCAGATGAAAAACGAACAGCGCCAACAAGCTGGCATCCATCCGCCAACCGGAAAGCAGAAATCCCTGCGTGCCAAAGATTCCAAATTCTTTGCCGAACAGCGAAATCCTGAATTCACTTCCGAGAGATGTGGCCGCGGCGAAACTCGGCAGGCCCTGCCCACCCAACAAAATTGCGAATCCGCAAAAAAAGAAGCTGAGCACGGCGATACAATAGATTGTCATGCTCATGGCGGTCGTGTGCGACACGTTCGGCGACCGGGTCAGCCCGGTTTCGACCATCGCGAAACCGGCCTGCATGAACATGACAAGAAAGCCGGCCAGCAAGATCCACAGAATGTGGATCATCGCGCCGCTATTGTCGCCGGCCTCGCCTGCGGTTCCGAGCATTGCCCCAGCCGCCGGCAGAGCCAGATTCGCCGGATCAGCATTCCGATCCGCAGCTCGCACAGGAGAGGAGCGCAGGACGAGCAACAGGGCAAGAGCGCACAGGCAGAGCATCGCAGTCGATTTCACGCGCCGGATCCCCCGCCAAAGGAATCGAGAGAAGCGTTGGTCCCCGTCGGTCCCAAGCCGTGCCTTAAAATCTCGGCGGCGGGCGACTCTTCATTTCTCATGAGCGTCCGACGAGGCGCCGCGGCCCAATTTGCGATCTGCGATCAACTCTTGCCGAAAGGTATAATACGCCGCTGGCCGCCACAATCGCGGCCAGCGGCGAGATAACTCTTAGCCAGCCGGCTGCAATGCCTGGGCCTTGGCCTCGGCAGTAAGCATCGCAGACCGGCCCTTCTTCTTGCTCGCATAGATGAAGTACAGCCAGCCATAGATAGCCCATGCCAGGGCGACACCCAAAGCTGTGAAGGGCTCTGCTTTCGTCATGCCGTTGACAAAAAACGGCCCAACGAGATAGAAGGCCATGCAGAGTAGATTCGCCAACAGTCCGAAGATTGGCACGACCATGTGCTTGAACCCGCTGAAACTATGATGCTCGCGGAACGCCACGATGGCGACGATATTTGTAAGCATGTAGAGCAGGAACGTGCCGAAATTGCTGGCAAGAGTTACAATCAGCAGGCTATTTGGCAATGCTTTGGCGGTATCGACCGATGGAATCATCCATGCGGGATACCAGATGCTCGCTTTTTGGGCGTCGCTGATCGTCATGTCGGCCGGCGTGGCCGGACCGCACAGGTACATCGAGACGGCGAAGATTCCGATCACCGCCGAAATGGTCGCCAGCATCCAAATCGCACGGTGCGGCGTGAGATTCTTGCCGTGCAACATGCCAAAGTGCGATGGCACTTCATCGTCGCGGCCCATCGCGTACGTGACGCGGGCGCCCGTGTTAATGCACGAGAGCGTCGTGCCGACCAGCGCCAAAAGCACGGTGATGGCTTGGATGAACATAAACCACCAGCCTGCCTCCGGACTGCCAAACAGCCAGGCTCCAATGATCTTCATCATATCGCCGATCGGCGCACTGGAAGCGGCGGCATCGGTCAACTTATACCCGGGATTGAGGGCATAATTTGCCGCGAAATATTCGATCAAATAGCAGACCACTCCTTGAATAAACAGCGACAACAAGACCGCCCGGGGAATATCCCGTTTAGCGTTCTTGGCCTCTTCGCCCATCGAGGTGACCGACTCGAAACCGACCAAGATCAGAATGGCGATGCAAGCCTGGATGATCACGAAGCTGAAGGCGTGAGGTGCGACGACCGAGGCGGCGGAGTCGTGGTACTGCCGCGTCGGCTGCGTTTCCTTCGGCTTCGTCGGATCGGCCGCTACGTCGTCGACCGGTTTGCTGTAATCGAGGATCAATTCTTTGGGCTTCCCGTCGGCCATGACCGGGATGAATCGGCCCTTCATATCGAGCTTGGATTTCGTGTCGAACTTACCTGCCGCGTCCTTGACCTCCTTGCCCTTGTCCTCGTCGATCACGAGTGCCCCGTAGTTCGTGATATTGCCATCTTTGTCGAGCAGCGAAGCCCCTTTTGCATCGAGCGGATTGCCGTCCTTATCGACCTTGAATTTCTCCAACTCGTATTTTGTCGCCAGTCCGTCGGGAGCCAATTGATACCCGACCGAGCCAGTTGGATGGCTCAAGCGGTAACCAATCGCGATCACGGCAAAGATCATCAGCGCGGTGATTTGAATCACGTTGATCGCGATGTTCACGCCGGTCGTGCCATTGACGCCGCGGTAGGCGATGTACGCCACGCCAAAGGCGAACACGATGCAGAACAGGATCATGAACGTGGGACTATTGACCGTGGTATTCCACGTGTCGGGCCAAAGATTGCCCAGCATGTAGCCGGCCAAAATCGCGGTCACGCCGACCATCACTCCGGGATAAATCCAGTAGTACAGGTGACTTGCCCAACCGATGATGAACTTGGAAAGTCGAGCGAATTTATAAGCGTGTGTTTTCGAGAGAAACGCTTGTTCGGCGAAGAAATAGGAAGAGCCGGCTCCGGGATAAAGCTTCGACAGTTCGGCATACGAGATGGCCGTTGCGAAGCACAAAGCCAACGCGGCGATAATACCGAACCACATGCCCCCACCGGCCAGTGGCGCGCCGTACTGGCTCTGTTGCGCAAACGTGAGCCACAAAAACGCCCCCGGCGCGATCAGCGCCATCGCGTTCATCGTCAGGCCGGTGAGGCCCAAGGTGGCCTTCATTTGCGGGCCGGATTTTTTTTCTTCAATCGCCAATGCGTCACCCTTCCTCTCTTGAATGTTGCCTTGATCGAGCGCACCCAGCGGCCAACACCTCGAGCCGCGACAAGCGTTTGTCCAGCCTTGGGGCGAGCAATTCAGGATCGAGCGCAGCACCCAATCCACCCCTATGCGCCTAGTTCGCCCGCCTGGGGCGCGCAGGGTTGCGTACGTCAGAACCCAAACGTGGCAACGTTTGGACGCCATGCAATTTGCAAGAGGCCCAGGGCAAATTGCACGCTCCCGGTTGTGCGCCGCCCACATCGCAAATCAAGTGCCAAAGCGCTCCGGCATGACCCGCTTGGAAAGCGATCGCCGCTCGCAACTACTTAGGCTGACTTTTCTTAGATCGCTCTCCGCCGATCGACGCACCGCATGCCGTGACAAGTTCTCTTCGCTGCATGCCTAGGATCAGTGCAAGCAATGCCTAAGGACCAACCTCAATTCGTCAGGATCAGTTTTCATTTTTCATGGTCCGTCCCAACGTGGAGCGCCGATCCCCAGTAGCCAGGATTTCAAACGCCTCATTCAAAATATTTTGCGCAGCCAGGGCTCAGTTTGCACTCACTTGAGAGGCTTTGCCCCAATACATACAAGCCTGACGCGCTAGCGAAGGAGCAAGACAACGATTTCCCATGTTCTTTCGCTTGCGCTTCAGGCTTGTATTCGAAAAACGGTTTTTTGAGGCAAAGCCTACATGATCTCGAAAGACGCCTGTTCTTTATTCCTCTCGCCATTAGAATCGAAACCTCTCTTTAGAAATCGCTCGCCGGCAGGGCTCCCGCTTGCGCAGAATTTGTCATGAAGCTAACCTACGCGCAGCTCAGTTCCGTCGGGCCCGTCCGCACGAATAACGAAGATTGGGTCGGCTTCTGGGAGCCCGCCGACGAGCAGGAATACAAGACCCGCGGCGCGATCGTGGCGATCGCCGACGGCGTTGGCGGTCTCGGGCAGGGTGAAGTCGCCAGCCGCCTGGCCGTGGAGACCGCCCTGCGCCGCTTTCTGGAAATCAAGCCGGGAACGCTCCCGCGCCAGGTGCTGTTCAAGTTAATCACGGCGGCTAATACCGCAGTCTACGATCGCAACATCTCGGAGCACGCTCATGGCCAAGGCCAGATGGCCACCACGCTCACGCTGGCCATGTTCCGCAACAACGAGATTAACATCGGCCATGTCGGCGACTGCCGGGCGTATCTGATTCAAAGCGGCAAGATCACACAGCTCACGACCGACCACAACTATGCGGCCCAGCAGTTGGCGCTCGGGCTGATCTCCGCCCGCGATGCCGCCACCAGCGACATGCGCTCGATGCTTACCCGCAGCATCGGCCGCGAGTTGACGGTGCAGGTCGATTATCAAACGGCGGAGGTCCACCGTGGCGACATTCTCGTGCAATGCTGCGACGGCGTGCACTTTTGTGTCACGGAGCAAGAGATTCTGGACCTGGTCACGCGGCTCCCGGCGGCCGACGCGTGCCGCGAGCTGGTTCAACTAGCGGAAAAACGGGGCGCCGAGGACAATTTGTCGGTGCAAATCATTCAGGTCGAACGCGTCAATGCATTGAGCTATTTTCGCGGCCAGCCAGTCTTCCACGAAATCGAGATTCCCATGACCGTCGAGGTCGATGTCGGCGAAGTGCTCGATAACCGCTTTCGAATCGAAAGCGTCGTCAGCCGGAGCGGAATGGCTTCGATCTTCAAAGCGATCGACCGAACGACGGGACAAACCGTCGCCGTGAAGGTCCCCTTCATGCGGTTCGAAAGCGATCCGGCATTCTTTTCGCGCTTCCAACGCGAGGAGGAAATCGGCAAGACGCTCGATCATCCGGGCCTGCTGCGGATCATGGACGCCGAGCCGAAGAGCCGGCCCTATATCGTGATGGAATTTCTCGAAGGCGAAACGCTGCGCCAGGTGCTCAACTCCGTGAAGCAGGTGCCGGTGGGCGAGGCGGTCGATATGGCCAGTTCGCTCTGCGACGCGCTAGAGTACATGCACCAACACAATATCGTCCATCGCGATTTGAAGCCGGAAAACATCATGATCTGCAACGACGGCCGCGTGAAGATCATGGATTTCGGCATCGCCAAAGCCACCGGCATGCGGCGGATCACGTTCACCGGTTTTTCGGCCGCGATGGGCACGCCCGACTACATGGCCCCTGAACAGGTCAAAGGCAAACGGGGCGATGCCCGCACCGATGTTTACAGCCTCGGCGCGATCCTTTACGAGATGGTCACGGGCCAGCCGCCGTTCGAAGGGACCAATCCGCTGGCGATCATGAACGCTCGGCTGGTCGGCGATCCGCTTGCGCCGCGGAAGCTGAATCCGAACATTTCGCCGCAGGTCGAAGAGATCATCTTGCATGCCCTCGAGATGCGGCCGGAAAATCGTTATCCGTCGGCGGCCGCCATGAAGGCCGATCTCGAATCGCCGGAGAAAGTGCCGCTAACCGGCCGGGCCGATCGTTTGCGTCCGCCGTCGCAATGGACCGCGCGCTGGCGCCCGGTGAAAATCGCGCTCTATTCGCTGATCCCGATCATCCTCTTCGGCCTGATCTACCTGATCATCCGCCGGCACGCCGCACCGTAGCCGACGGTGCGCGTGTCAGCAGTTCTCGAGTCGCGGACCCCTACGGCTCGGCAAACCAAGCTAGTGCTTTGTCACAGCTTGAATTTTGGGTGCCACTGGCTTTGCCAGTGTTCTTCGTTGCTGACCGATTAAGGCCAGAATCACCAAGAGCACGGGCAGAGCCAGTGGCACACGAGCAAGAAACGAGTGTCGACAATCCGCTGCGTTGATTAGCGATGGCGGCCATGCTCGAAGCGATGGTCGAAATGCACCACTTCGATATGGCGGCCGTGGTCGACCACGACGCGCGGGGCGACCACGTGTTCCGTGGTCACGACGGTCTTCGTCACCGTCACGCTTTTCACGAACGTCGCCGCTTGCGAAACCGCTGCTCCGCCAAGGCACACGCTCAAACCGGCAACCGCACTGAGGATGAATCGTCGCATGATAACGCTCCTTATTCCGGAGAAACGCTCGTTGACATTCAGTGGCGTCAGCTACCGCTGTTCGCCGCACTGTGTCTCACTGACAAGGTTCAACACCGCAGCCGGGCCGAAGGTATCGCCAAATTTTTCCGTGCCTCCACAACGACAACTACCGAGAAAAACGACCGAGTTTGTTGCTTCGCGTTCTTCCGGGAGGGATAATTTGCGGGCAGCGCTAGTCGGTTGCAATTGCCGCGACACCCGTCTCTAAAGGCGCAATTCCACATGCCCCGCACTCGCTAATTATCTCGCTATTTCTCACGGCCAGTTTTGCCATGACTGTGGCGGCGGTCGACCCGCCAGTGAAAGCGTCGCGACCTCAGGCCGGCGCCGCGAACGACACAGTCGCTCCTCCAGGTTCAACAAAAGAAACCGTGAAGGAGACCGCGAAAAAGCTGAGCGCCGCCACGGAGCGCGAAGAAGCGATTCTGGCAGCACTCAAGCAGCCGGTGAGCATGAGCGTCAACGATCAAACCCTGGCCGACGCGCTCGAGATGCTCCGACGCCAACTCCACATCCAAATTGTCGTCGATCCCAAGCAAGTGCCGGAGCCCGTGGGCAAGTTGACATTCGATCTCACGAACATCTCGGGCCGCGCGGCGCTCGATATCTTGTTGAGCTTTACCGATTTCGATTGGGACATCTGCCATGAAGTGCTCTGGATTACGAGCCGCGATGAAATCAAGGCGAACGTGTCAACCAAGGTGTACGACGTCGCGGACCTGGTATTGCCGCCCGGCGAGGAAGACTCACCGCCCGACTTCGAGTCGATTGTCGGGTTGATCACGTCGACAATTCAACCTCAGGCGTGGGATCTCGCGGGAGGCAACGGCTCGATCTCTCCACTAATGGCCGGCGGACGAGTGGTATTGGTCGTTAGGCAAAACCGGAAATGTCACGAGGAGATCGCGAAATTACTCGCCGACTTGCGCAGCTCCCGCGGCGCCGAAAAGCGCATGCCGAGCCAACCGGTAACAAACTCGACGCCAGCGCGAGGCCCCCGGGCTCGATGCCGGCTGCTCCACTGCATTCGTCGTTCACGCCGCCCAAAGGGGCGAAGATCAGCCCCGAACGCCGGACGGTTGCCGACGGTAATAATCTGTTCGCCTGCGAAATGTTCGCGAAGCTTTCGGATGATGCGCATAACGTGGTATTTTCGCCGCTGAGCATCAGCACGGCCATGGCGATGGTTTACGCCGGAGCGCGAAAGGAAACCGCGTCCGAAATCGCCGCCGTCATGCACTTTTCACTCGATCAGGGCAAACTGCACCCAGCCCTGGCATCTCTGAACAATGATCTGCTCAAAGTTCGCGAGGGCTCGAAGTCGAAAATTCTCGTTGCGAATCGGTTATGGGGACAGGCAGGCTACAAATTCCTCGACGCGTTTCAGACGCTCAACCGCGATCAATACGGGGCGGAATTGGGTCAACTCGATTTCGCCGGGCAACCCGACGCGGCGGCAAGACGATCAACGATTGGATTGCCGCTCACACAGCCCAAAAAATCAAAGAACTGATTCCCACGGGTGGCTTGGACGACCTCACGCGGCTCGTCGTCACCAACGCGATTTTCCTCGACGGCAAATGGAGCCGGCCCTTCGACAAATCCAACACCCGAACGCGCAGTTTTCACGGACTGAGCCAAACCGTCGGATTGCCGATGATGTCGCAGCGCGGCCAGTTCGAATACCTGAACGCCGCCGGAGTGCAAATCCTTGAAAAGCCATTTGACAACGACCTGTCGATGACAATTCTGTTGCCGGCGAAGGGAGCCGCGGCGTTTGATGCGCTCCGCAAGGGACTGACCGCCGAAAAGCTCAACGATTGGCACGCAAAGCTGAAGTCGCGTTTGGTTGTATTCGAACTACCCCGATTTAAGATCGAGTCGGCATCCACGTTGACTTCGTTGCTTGAGTCGCTGGGCATCCATAAGGCATTCGACCCGAGTCCGCACGTAGCCGATTTTTCTGGAATGGACGGATCAGACAAGTTGATGCTGCGCGACGTTTTCCACGAAGCCTGGATCGATGTCGATGAAGAAGGAGCCAAGGCCGCCGCAGCCACGTCCGGGGGTGGCGCATTTGGCGGCATCGAGATTGAGCCGCCACCCATTTATTTCCGTGCCGATCGTCCCTTCGTGTTCTTGATCCGCGAGAGAAACTCCGGCGCGATTCTGTTCCTTGGGCAGGTCGCGAATCTCCCGGCCGCCGATGTCGCCAAGGGCTGATTAGGCAGCGCGAGGTTTAGTCCCATTTCGTGCGCCGACGTTGTTTGGGAAATCATGGGAGAGGAATCGCTCTGACTACGACCGCCGCTCGTCCCACACGAGTTGTGTGAAAGCGTCGCGCCAGTCGGCCGAGAGCGTGGGGATTTCCAGCGCGCGGCGGATCGTGTTGTGATCGTCGCCGGTCATATAGAGATCGCGAATTTTGGCGACCGTGATCCGCCGCTCGTCTTCGGCCACCAACACGATCGGGTCGCCGGCGCCGACTTCACCTTGCTCTAGAACCGTCAAATAAAATCCCGACGTGCCGCTGTCCATGAAGTGCTTCGGCATCAACGGATCGCCAAAGCGGATGCCCAGTTTGTAACATGGCATTCGCGGTTGCGAGACGGCCAGCAGCGCCGTGCCGATCCGGAACTGATCACCGATGTGAACGGAGGTTTCCAGCAACCCGGCGGTCGTGAAATTCTCGCCGAAGCTGCCCCACGGAAGATCGTCGCGGCCAAGTTCGCGTTTCCAATAGGCAAAGTGCTCGGCCGGATAAACATACACCGGCCGATCGGGGCCGCCATGCACGGCCAGATCCACATTCTTGTCCCCGTCGAGATTGAGCTTTCGGAGCCGCACGCGGCCCGTGACGGGATACTTGAAGATCCCGGTCGAAATCGTTGTGTTCCGCCAGGCGACTTCGCGCGGCGGACCGACATTCACGGAGATCAGTTGCATGACGATCGTTCTGTGCCGTTTGTCTTTGGGATCGAGCAGGAGAAGCATCCCCGCGTCGCATGATGATACACTAGCCGGCAAGTGCGGCTCGGCAGGAGCCTCGCCCTCCCAAACTCTCATGCAATCATTCGCGAATTCAAAATTCGATGCAGAACTTCGATTCAGACTTTCTTCCGACGGCTCACTGGCCCAATCTACGATTTCGATCCGAGTTGCTGCGGAAGCTGCGAGAATTCTTTGCGGCGCGCGGCTTTCTGGAAGTCGAGACACCGCTGTTGTCTGCCGACGTGACAGTCGATCGGCATATCGACCCGATCGGAGTCATCCTGGCCGATGATCCGCGGCGGCCTGATGTTGGCCGGCCGATGTGGCTGCAAACATCGCCCGAGTTTGCGATGAAGCGGCTGTTGGCCGCCGGAGCAACGGCCATCTATCAGGTCACACGCGCGTTTCGTAACGCCGAGCGGGGGCCGCTGCATAATCCGGAATTCACGATGGTGGAGTGGTATCGCGCGGGCGATGGGATGGAGGAAGGAATCGCGCTGCTGTCGGAACTCGCCGAAGCGTTGCTCGCGCGCGGCGCGTCCGAGCGGTTAAGTTATGCGGCGGCGTTCGAACGGTTCGTGGGAGTTGAAGCGCATGCGGCCACGGCCGCGGAACTGCGCAGCGCTGCGTCGCGGTTGGAGGTCCAGGCGCCCGAGTCGTTGGGCGAGGATCGCGATGGCTGGCTTGATTTGTTGCTGGCCGAACGCGTCCAACCGCGGCTCGGCAGCCCGCGGCCGACGATCTTGTTCGATTACCCGGCCAGTCAGGCAGCGCTGGCTCGGGTGCGTGAAGGCAATCCGCCGCTGGCCGAGCGGTTCGAACTGTTCGTCGATGGCATCGAATTGGCCAACGGTTATCACGAATTGTTAGATCCAAATGTGTTGCGGGAGAGAATCGTGCAAGCCAACCGCCACCGGGCAACTGATGGCAAGTCGCCGCTGCCCGCCGAAAGCCGCTTGCTCGCGGCGATGGATGCCGGCCTCCCCGCTTCGACCGGCGTTGCGCTCGGTTGGGACCGGCTGGTGATGGTCGCGGCGGGGGCCAAGACTCTGGCCGAAGTGCTGGCGTTTCCGATCGATCGGGCCTGAGCGCAATCAAAAGTCCGTCGAATCCAAATGAGCTTCCAACCTGAGGCTCATCATTCGCTCGCACTGGGGTGCTATCATCCCGCGGTCGCTCCACATCGGAGCACGCCAATCCTCCCGACTTGGTCGAGGAGCCTGTTGAAAAAGGGGACTGGCTCGGAGCGACCGCTGGATTCAGCTCAGCAGTTTGGATTGCCGCGACGTGCCTGTCCCCTTTTTCATCGCCCTGCCAAAAGGAGCCGCCATGTTAGTGCTGTCTCGCAAGCCGGGCGAATCGATCGTGATCGACGGCGGCGTGGTCGTGACCGTCCTGGATATCGGGCGTGGCCGTGTCCAAGTTGGCATCACGGCGCCGCGCGAAATGCCGGTGGTTCGGCAGGAATTGTTCGGGCGTCCACAAGCGGCGCCTCATGCGGCGCCGCGGAAATTGCCGCTGCGCAATCGAATGTGCGCGGCGGTTTTGCCCGAAAGCGATTAGTGCATTGTCAACGCTTGTGTTTGGGATTGTGTGCCACTGGCTCTGCCAGTGATCTTTGGAATTCTTGCCTGATCGGTTAGCAACGACGAACACTGGCAAAGCCAGTGGCACTCTAAGAAGTTAGGGCTTCTTAGCCAACAAGCGGCGAGCGGTGGAAGTGCACGTGCTGCCAGGCGCCGTCGATCCGCTGCCAGACGCGCGTTTCCTCAACGGCCACGGTCTGTGGCGCACCGTCGGCATCTAGCCGCTGGATCAGCCGGACATAGGCCACGACGGCCGCCGCGTCTCCCAAGAGCCAGACGCGCGGCGAAGCCATCGTGTTTTGCGGCGGCGACTTGGCTGCACCCAGGTCGAAATAGAATTTGTGGAACGCCGTGCCGGAGACAAGCTGCCCGCGCGATTCCGGCTCGAAGCACGTGATGTCGGGATGGCAAAGCTCGCGATAGGCCGGCCAATCGGCCCGGCCGATGCTGTCGAGCAACCGCTGATTGAGCGCCAACAATTCCGTCACATCCGATTCGCTCATCGCGCCGCTCCTGGCACAAATTGCATCAGGCCAACTGATAAACTTCTGGGCCGACATGGCGGGTTTGCACGGCGCCGAACAGCGTGAAGGCGGTGGTGTCGTAGATCGTGATCGGCAGAAGCTGGCCGATCTGCCGTGGGTTGCCGTCGAACATGACGATCCGGTCGCACCGCGTTCGGCCGGTGAGCTGCAACGGACCCGCGGGGCTCGCCGCTTCTTCGGCCGGCTCGCTGTCCTCGTTGTGAAGGTGTTGGCCGCCGGCCGAAAGTTCGTGGGCCGCATTCTCTGCCTCGCGTTTTTGCCGGGCTTGCTTGCGGCTCGATTTGCTCGGGCCCTCGACGAGCACTTCGACGGTTTGCCCCAGCAGCGGCCGGTTGTCTTCCTCGCTGATTTGGTTTTGCAATGCCAGCAGTTCATGGTTCCGCTGGCGTTTGATTTCTTCCGGCACATCGTCGGCAAACAGCGCCGCGCCCTTCGTGCCGGGCCGCGGGCTGTACTTGAAAATGAAGCTATTTTTGAACCGCGACTCGCGGACGAGATCCATGCTCCGGGCAAAATCGGCGTCGGTCTCGCCGCAAAAGCCGACGATGAAGTCGCTCGACACCGCGGCGCCGGGCACCGTCGCCCGAGTGCGGGCCAACATCTCGCGATACTCCTCGACCGTGTAGCCGCGTTTCATCCGTTTGAGCACGTCATTCGAGCCACTCTGGGCCGGGACGTGCAGATAGGGAGAGCATTTCGGCAGATCGCGTACGGCGGCGAGCAAATCGTCAGTCATGTCCTTGGGATAGTTCGTGATGAACTTCAGCCGCGCGAGGCCCTCGATCTCGTGCAGTTGATAGAGCAAATCGGCCAGTCGCGTCGTGCGCCCCTCGCTTTCGTGCCGGTAGCTGTTCACCGTTTGGCCCAGCAGCGTAATTTCGCGGCAGCCTTCGTCGGCCAGTTTGCGGGCCTCGGCCAAGATGTGCCGCGGATCGCGCCCTTGCTCCGGGCCACGCACCGAAGGGACGATGCAGTAGGTGCAAAACTTGTCGCAGCCGATCTGAATCCGCACGAACGCCTGGTAAGGCGTCGGGCGCATTTCCGGATCGCGATCGGGATCGTAGCTTTCGAAGCTCCGCTCGATCGCTTCGCGATTGCCGGCTGTGCGGTTGAGACTGACCTCCATCCGCGGGCCGCCGCCGGCGGCAATTTCGGCAATCAGCCGGGGCACTTGATGCAGTTGGCCGGGACCGACCACCAGATCGACATACGGCGCGCGATCGAAAATCTGCTGCTGGTCTTTCTGGGCCATGCAGCCCAGCACGCCGATGATTTTCTCGGGATGCTTTTGCTTTACCTGCTTCGCCCGGCCGAGCGCGCTGTAGATTTTGTCCTCGGCATGTTGGCGCACGCTGCACGTGTTGAACAAAATCGTATCGGCCTGCGCCGGATGATCGACGAGTTGGTAGCCCTCCTTGCGTAGGCTGGCGACAACCAGCTCGCTGTCGAGCAGGTTCATCTGGCAGCCGACGGTTTCGATATAGAGATATTTCGCCACGGTGGGATTGCTGGGGGATGGTTGTTGTTCGAAGTTGCGCTTTTTTCGGCCCGTACGCGGAGAATACTAGCCCGAAGCGTTAGCGAGGAAGGTTGGCAAGATCATCGCCCCGCGTCGTGGCTAACGCGTCGGGTTAGTATAAGTTGCGGCGAGTTTATATGCGGCCAGTGGGGGTGGTTGTCGTGGTGGCCGCTCATTTTTTCTTGGGGCGCTTCGCCGTGCGGCTTAGGTCGTCCAGGATTTGGTCGCGGCGGTTGGTCATCAGGCGGACCAAGGCCGTGAACGCCACGAAAGCCCCGACCACCATCAGCGCCACTTCCCAGCCGTTGACGCCCGCCATGGCTCGATCCTTCGCTTAACAAATCCGTTCGGCCGGCGGCCCAATCCGGAAGCCGCCGCATCCGGCGATTCTAACGACCGGCAACGCAAGAACCTAGAGCGATGGCAACTTGGGAGGGCGAGGCGCCTGCCGAGCCGGCAGTCAACTCGGGAGGGCGAGGCTCCTGCCGAGCCGGCAGTCAACTTGGGAGAACGACGGCTCGGCCGGAGCCTCGCCCTCCCGGCTTGACGAAAGCCGGCGAATCGGTCGGGAAACGCGGCTGCCGGCTATTCGGCTTTGTCGGCCGTCAGATGGTAGATCGACATATAGCGGCCGCTGGGCGAACGGACCTCGTGCACGTTGAACGTTCCCTCGACCACGATCGGCTGCAGTTTGTAATCGATCGTTTTGCCGGGCTGCATGTCGACGATCATCGAATCGTAGATCGCCGCTCCCGGACCAAAGCAGCAAGCCATGTTGTCGCGGACCAACACAAACCGCGTCAGGCCGGTCTGCTGGAACGGCGGGAGAATGTAACCGCGAATCCGCACTTTGTTATTGGAAAGCCGCTCGATCGCCGGCGTGATCAAGTCTTTTCGAAAAGGCTCCTCCTTGTTCATCTTGAGCTTCACGGTATCGAATGTGATGTCGCGCAGCGGCATTGGTCGCGTGGCAACGACCGCAGCGGCGCCCGTCGCGGGGCCAGCGGAACCGCCAGCAGTGGCGACGACTTGGCGCGTGGCGGCCGGCGCTTCCGATTGCTGGCATCCGCTGGCGAACAAACAAACGGCCAGCCCAGCCGCCAGCAGGCGCAGCCACCGGTTACGACGGCGACTCGATAGCGCCGCGGCGGCAACCTCTGCTCGACATTCAGTCCAGTGTTAGCGTTGTTCATCGCAATTCCGCATTGTCCAAACGATAGTACACCGCGCCGACCCCGTTGGGGGCCACGCTGGGAGAGACACGGAACACGCCAGCCACCCGCGCGACCTGCTTCGTGTACATCATTCCTGTCGGGCTGTCCAGCGAAACCACGATCCGATCGGTCACTTTGGGGTTGCCGCCGAAGCAGCACGTGCCGGCATCGCGCACCAGCAGGAATTTGCGTATTCCGGAATTCTGGCTGCCGGCGAACACGTAACCCTTGATATAGACCTTCTTGCCATCGAGCGCGAAAGCCGACTTCGGCACCAATTCGCCCGCGACGTTCTTGTTCGGCTGGAGCTCGTCGTAGCCGATCATCGCATAACCGGCGGGAACGGGGCTGACTTCTTGGTAGTAAACCGCCGCTGGCCCGGCCGCGATCATTACGGTCGATAGGAGCAAGCCGACCCAGGCGAGGCCAACACCCGTCAATTCGCTCCGCCGGGAACGGACCTCACGCAGCGCGATGCAACCCCAAACGACACCGGCCAAAGGCACCGACACGAGCCAGTAATCACAAAACGCGGCGAGCGACAACAATCCGAGGACCAGCGCCGCCACGGCCGCGGAGTTCAACGCCCGGTATTGCGGCTGATCGCTGTCGAGCGCTTCAGAATCCATCGCGGAGGTTGATTCCAGTTCGACACTCATCGCGTCACTCGCTTAAGCAGAAAACTCGTAGATGGCTTGTGAATCTATCCGTGGGTTCGAACTTTGACGCCTCGGCCTATTTCGCCGGACCGGCTTCTTGCTTGCTTTGCGTGCTGCGGACCAAGGCGGCCACGACCATGATGCCGCCGATCGCGGCGATTAGACCAATCAGGACGATAGGCAGCTTGCTGTGGGGCTCGGCCTTGTCGGCGGCGGCGGTGTTTGCCGCCGGGGTTTGCGTCTCCGATTTGACATCTTTCACCGGCGTCGCATCGGCCGCGGGCTGATTGGCGCCTGCGGAAACGGACGCAACCGGCGCCGTTGCGCCGCTATCCACCGGAGTTGCGGCAGCGGAACTCGCAACTGGGCTCGAGGGGCCGCCGCCAGCGAACGTGTTCGACGACGCCGTTCCCACCGACGAACCCGCTGCCCCGGCCCGGCTGGTCGCCGCCGCCGTCACCTGGGGCCCGATCGGGTAGAGCGTTTCCGACTGCTCGACCGCTTGTGGGTCGATCTTCCGCAACTCGGCGATATATTCTTTCGCCTTCGGCAAGGGGCAGGCCCGCAGATAGTTGATCACCGGGATCCGCACCCACGAGGCCGTCTCGGGATCGGGGCTCTTGAACAGCGCGACCAAGCGGTCCATCACCGTCCAATCTTGCCACCGAGCCAGGTCCATCACCGCCTGATCGGCGAGCCGGGGATGATCCAACACCAGCCGCATGGCCGGCACGATCTTGTCGCGCGGGATCACGGATTGTTCTTGCTGACCGATGAACCGCAGCGCCATCACAACCGAAAAGATATCGGTGAATTCTTCCTTTTGCTTGGTCTTGAGGAACAGGTCTTCGACGAGCGGCAAACCGTCGGCTCCTTTGAGCGTCAGGTAGCAGGCCACGGTGGCGTCGAGACCCATCTTGAATTTCTGATCGTCGGACCGCATCAACTTTTCCAGCACCGGCAGGTCGGCCGGCCCGCCGCAGATGCCCAACATCGTCAGATAGAGCCGGCGGTGGCTCGGCATGATCTGCGGATCTTGAACGCGCTCGACCAGCTTGTCGTGCTGCATGTGGGGCTTGAGGATTTGCAGATCCGAATAGGGGGCCAAGGCGAACTCGTCGAACGAATCGCGATTGAGGATGTCCTCTTTGTCGTCCAAATAATCTTGGAAGAAAACGAGCCGCTCAGGAATCGCCGCGGGGAGCTTCGTGATTGCGGACACGTACTTGCGGCTGCGCGGCGTCAGTGCTGACGGCGGCGACCACATCACGGCCGGCGGCTGCGCACCCAGGATCAGGTATTCGCCGCCGACGGGCTTATCGTCGAAGAACGGGGCCTCGATCTCCTTCACGTTGCCAAGGGCATCTTGGCCGCGGAGCACTTCCAGGACCTTGAACTTGGCTTGCGGCGGAGCGATGTTCAACTCGCCGTCCTTATTCTCCGTTTGCGGAGGAAGCTCGACCAATTGGGCGATGATCGCCACGTCGCTGCGCAAGATGTCTTGCGACAGAGTTGACTGCACCGCGCCGCAAAAAGGACAAGCCACGGCCAGCGAGCTTGCGCCGGCGAATGCCGCGGCGAGCGCCAACGCGATGAATCCAACGATGTTCCGTTTGTTCATGATCCGCTCCGCTGCGTGAATTTTTCGGCTACGTAAAATCTAGTGCAGGTTCAAAGAGCCAACGGTTCATCCGGCTCGTTGCACACTATCCATTGTATAAAGATCGACGGCATCGTGTCGCGGAATTAGGTATCGGGTCGTGGTACAGTTTGAGCCGCCACGGCACATGGAATGTGCCTACTACGTAGCAGGCACGCTCCGCGTGCCGTGGCAGTGCCAAAAACCGTCAAAATGAACCATTATTGGGTATCGCGTGGCGGCACGCTGGCACGCAACGAGGTCCGCTGGCTGGGTGGGACGGGACAAGCGATCCTGCCCGTATCAGCAGGACGCTGTCGGCTCGATCGAAGCTGATGCTGACGCTCATAAATGGCTGCGTACATGGTAATTTTAAGTGGCAGGCTTCGCTTGACAGTGGCACACCACTTCCAACCTGTTTTCCGGCTCCGACGCTAGCTAAGGTGTTGCGGTCAGCGCCGCGCCAATATCGGTTCGATAGGCTGCCAACGCCGGCAAGTAGCCTACTAGCGATGCTAGCAGGATCAGCGCGGGGATCAAGATTAACTCGTAAAGCGGGGCAAACTCGAACACGCCACTGGCCACTCCGGTATAGCCTTCGATGAACGGGCCCGCCGCGCCCACCAACAAGTGGCCCGCGAACCAGCCGATCACGCCGCCCCCCAAGGCCAACAGAATCGACTCGAACAACACGACGAGCATCACGGTGCGGCGGCGGGCGCCCAAGGCCCGCATCACGGCGATCTCGTGCCGCCGCTCGCTCATCGAGTTGTAAATGCTGACCATGATGCTCACGCCGGAGATGATCACGATCAGCACCGTCAGACCCAAAAGAATGCTGACGATCGGGCGGACGAACACGCCGGTCAGCACCTGAATTTCCTGAACGGGAAGAATCACTTGGGCAATGTCGCCCCGGTTGATTTCCAGCGGCAAGTCGATCGTCGCCAGCTCGGGGAGCATGCCGTTGGCGTCGAACCGCGCAGCAAGATCGCGGTCTCTTCGCGGTCCTTGTCGGGCAATGGCGTCGTCAGCATTTTTTCCGGCTCTTCTTTTTCGCCGGGCACATGCTTCTCCTCGACGTGCCCCCGCGCGTGGTCCGGAATGAGAAAGAAGCCTTCGAGATTGACGAACGCGGCCCGGTCGTTCGGCGTGCCGGTGCGGGCCAGCACGCCGGTAATGCGGAACGGCATGTGCTTTTCTCCGCCGACGCCGCCGTGGATCGGCACGACGTCGCCGCCGACCTTCAGGTGCAACTTGTCGGCCACTTCGGACCCGATCACCGCGGTGGCGAAGTCGTTGTCCTTGAAGACTCCGCCGTCGCTGAATTTCGAGTGAAGCAACTCGGTGAAAAACTTGGAGTTCGTTCCGACCACGCGGTATTGGGCCTGATCGCCGAGAAAGTCGCCCAGGCAAAGGGGAATCGCCAGATCGACATAGGCCGCATAATGGCCGTCCTTATGATCGGGCCGCTCGGCGGCAGGCAGAAACTCCTGATAAAACGTCCAGGGAATATTCGCGATCGGCCTGTTGAGATAAAAGACCGTGTTGAGCAACAGATCCAACCGGCCCCCTTTGGCTCCGGCGATCATGTTGTATCCCAGCGAATTCGCCGAGGTGAACGACTTCTGCACCACGCTGCTCAACACCAGCACGGCCACCACGAGCATCACGCCCAGCCCCATCGAGATTGCGGTGAGCGTGGAGGCGAGCGATCGCTGTTGAATGCTTCGCCAGGCTATTTTCCAGAGACTCATGATTTAGTTTCTCGGCGCCGCGCTCCGCAAAGCGCATCGCGGCTAACTGGCTGTTGAAAAGGGGACAGGCACTTCGCGGCCACATTAAAACTGCGGGAAATCAGCCCGGTCGCTCAGAGCCAGTCCCCTTTTTCAACAGGCGGCTAACCTATTTGAGCGCGGGGGCATTGCTGACCGCGCGGTTTAGCTCTTCCAAGTTTTGCACTCGATCGAACTGTTCCATGACGTCGGCGGTATGCGTAACCAAGACCAACGCGATTTTCTCCTCGCGGCAGGTCTGGCGGATCAAGTCGATGATTTGCTGTTGATGGCGCGCGTCGACATTGGCGGTCGGTTCGTCGGCCAGCAGCAAGTCCGGATGGTTCGCCAGCGCCCGGGCCACGGCCACGCGCTGCTGCTCGCCGACCGACATCATGGCAGGCTTGTGGTGCAGGCGGTGCGACAAGCCGACGCGCTCCAACAAATGGGTCGCCCGCGCGGGGTCCATCCGATGCGATGCGAAGCTCATGCCGAGCAGCACATTTTCCAGTGCGGTAAAAGCTGGGAGCAGATTGAACGTCTGAAAGACATAGCCGAGCTTGTCGGCCCGGAACCGATCGCGGGCCGGTTCGGCGAGCCGGCAAATATCAACGCCCGCGATGACCACACTCCCCGAGTCGGGCCGAATGATGCCGGACACGACGTGCAGCAGTGTCGTTTTACCGCAGCCGCTGCGGCCGACCAGAACCACTTGCTCCCCCGCGGCGACTTCGAACCGCTCGATGTCTAGGATCGGCAGCGGCTGCCCCCCCGGCTCGGTGAAACCCTTCTTGATATTCTCAAGCCGCAGCATGGTCCCAGACGCGAGAAGGAGCGAAGTTAGGCGGGAATCGCAAACGAAATGGCTAGCAAACTGGCGGGAGGCTCCGTGTCCGGTCGGAACCTAGCGAATACTAACAGTTTAGCGGTTGGAGGCAAGTAAGTTCTCGCTCGCCGTCACCTCAAACTGTTTCGACATGCTGTGTGAATAAACAGACGGCAAGTCTGTCGAATATACGCACGGTGCTGGCTTGTGGTTCGCCTTTCGCTGTAATTCGACTTGCTCGCGCGGCACTTTTCGAGCACCGCGCGGCCGCAAGGTCAGCCCGATCCGCACGTTCGGACGGGGATTGGCTCGGCGCTCGGTCATGTCCGCTCCGCGAGCCTCCTCCGCCGCGGACAGCGTGCTAAACTTCCATCCGGGGAGAGTGTACCGAGCGCCGGTTCCCCCTTCGTGGATGGATGATTTTCGCGGCAGAATTTGGATTTCTGTCGGGCAGGGACGTCGCCCTTACTTTGCACCGATCGCCCCCAGGGCGGTCAGCGATTGAATCGAATCGCCTGACACGCGCGCGAATGCTCGAACAACGCAGTCATAAGCTGGATGTCGTGGCGCTGGTGCTTTTGCGCTGGCCGTATTTCTTGGGCTGGCGTTGTTGACTTACAACCCGGCCGATCCACCGAGCACGCTCGTTTTTCCCGAACATACGAAAATCGCCAACGCCTGCGGTCGCTCCGGGGCGCTCGCGGCCCAAGCCTTGTTGGAAGTGTTTGGGCTGGGGGCCTATTTTCTGGTTCTGTCGCTGGCCGTGGTCGACGCCTGGCTGCTTGCCCGGCGGCCGATCACCGAGCCATTGTTGCGGGCCGCCGGCTGGGCCTTGGCGCTGTTGGGCATCAGCACACTGTTGGCGCTCGGCTTCCACGGGGCCTCACCGGGACCGGTGATCGGGCCCGGCGGCTACTTAGGCGCTGCCGGCCGGGCGGTGTTGGAAATGAACTTCGCCCGGCCCGGCGCTTACATCCTGACCATTAGCGTTACGTTGGCCGGGCTGTTGCTCTCCACCGACTATTTGTTGTTCCGCTTGGGATTCTATTCAATGTGGTACCCGCTGGCCGGGGTGTTGCACCTCAAGCGGCAAGTTCGCGGCATCCAACCGGCAGCCAGCGCCAAGACAGTGAAGAAATCTCGCGATAACGATGTCGACGACGATTTGCCCGAGGCCGATGGCAACACTGCCGACGCCGGTGTTGAGAATGACGCGGCCGAACCGGAAGTCCGGATTCGCAAGCGCGTAAAGGATTCCGCAGTCGCCGCCGAACACGAATCCGCCGAAGAAGAACCGCCGCAGGAAACCGCCGAAGAAACGATCGCTGAAGACGAAGCTGCAACTGCGGAAGGCGAGGACTCGGAGGAATCCGACGAAGCCGCGCCGAAACGCCGCGGCATGGGCGCGCGATTGGCCTCTGCTTTACGGATCCGCAACAATGGCAAGAACGAAGATCGCGACGAGGTGATCGAGCAACTCGAAGCCGCCAGCCGCAAAGACGAGTCGGTCGAGTACGAGTTGCCGCCGATCGATCTGCTGCTGCCCGGCGAATCCGTTTCAACCGAGGCCCACGAGCAAGAAGTTCGCCAGAAGGCCAAGATTCTGGAAAAAACGTTCGCCAACTTCGGCTTCAAAGTCCGCGTGGTCGAAATCGAAACCGGGCCGGTCATTGCCCAGTATCGAAGTGGAGCTCGAAGCCGGCCTGCGGCTCTCGAAAATCACCAGCCTGGCCGACGATCTGGCCATCGCCCTGCGCGTGCCCAGCGTGCGGATCGTCGCTCCGATCCCCGGCAAGAACACCGTCGGCATCGAGGTGCCCAACAACGAGCGGCACCTGGTCCGGATGCGCGAAGTGATCGAAGAGGCCAACGGCAAGGCCAAGAAGATGCGCATTCCGATCTATCTCGGCAAAGACGTCTCTGGCAATCCGCTGGTGGTCGACCTTTCGACGTTGCCGCACCTGCTGATCGCCGGTCGTACCGGGACCGGCAAGAGCGTTTGCCTCAACTCGATCATCTTGTCGATGCTCATGTCGCGCGGGCCCGACGACGTGCGGATGCTGATGATCGATCCCAAGATGGTCGAGCTCAGCCCCTACAAACGTCTGCCGCACTTGATGCACCCGGTCGTGACCGACATGCGCAAGGCCGAGGCGATTCTGGCCTGGGCCGTGGAGAAGATGGAAGAACGCTACGCCCTGTTGGCCCGGGCCGGCGTGCGGCATATCAGCGTTTACAACCAACTGGGCGAAGAAGAATTGATGGATCGGCTCCAGCCGGAAACCGACGAAGAGCGCGAAGCATATCCCGCTGCACCTGCCGTACATCGTCATCGTGGCCGACGAAATCGCCGACCTGATGATGACCAGCGGCAAAGAAGTCGAGCAGCACATCATTCGCCTGGCCCAAAAAAGCCGGGCGATCGGCATCCACCTGGTCCTGGCCACGCAAAAGCCAACCGTCGACGTGATCACCGGCCTGATCAAATCGAACTTGCCGGCCCGGATCGCCTTCCAGGTCGCCAGCCGGACCGATAGCCGCGTGGTGTTAGACGAAATGGGGGCCGACAAACTGCTTGGCAACGGCGACATGCTGTTCCTCTGGCCGGGCACCAGCACGTTGCTGCGCGGCCAAGGCACGTATCTGAGCGACGAGGAAATCAACAGCGTCGTCGATTTTGTCGGCACCACCGAGCCGGAATTCGTCAAGGAGCTGGTGCAACTCAAGGCGGCCGATCCGACGGCGAAACGTCGAGCGCGCAACTGCAAGAGCCGCGACGAGTTTTACGAAGCGGCCGTCGATATCGTCATCCGCGAAGGGCGCGGCAGCGTGTCGTTGCTGCAACGGGCGCTTGGGTATTGGCTACGGCCGCGCCGCGCGGCTGATCGACTTCATGGCCGAGGACGGAATCGTCGGCACCTACAATGGCTCGCAAGCCCGCGAGGTGTTGATCACGCTCGAACAATGGGCTGAAATGCTCGGCCAGCAGCCGACTCCCGAGTCCCCCAAGCCGCCGAAACGGAATCGCATTTTACCAGCGGCCGATGAGGCGCCGTTTGTGGACGGAGACGAGGCGGACGAAGACGCCGAGCCCCGCGACGACGATCTCGACGCGGAAGATTCAGACGCAGAGGAGCACTCGGAGATCGAAGACGTCGATTCCGAGGCGGAGGATGAATCCGAAGACGAGGACGAAACGGACGCAGACGATTCGGAAAGCGAAGTCGATCCGGACGCCGAGGATCACGCCGGGGACGACTCGGATTCCGACGCCGAACGAGTCGCGGCGGGCGACGCCGACACCTTCCCACGAATTCGCGGCATCTCCAAACCGCGCCAAGGCCTGTTGCGGCCGCGGTAAGATCAAAAACGCTTACTGACGTGCGCGGCTCGGATCACGCACGCTCTAAAACAGAGCCGCGCACGTAAGTAAGCGTCATAGCGGTCGCCACGCGCTCCGCTAAGCGCGTCGCGGCTAACCCCGCCCGTCTCGTCTCTTCGTCCCTCACGCCCCTCATCTCCTCACGCCCCTCATGCGCCTGTCACTCGAGCACCCGCACATCAGCGCCGTCTTGCACCAACACCGTCGGCCGAAAGCCGAAAAAGAAACCGGTTTCGACAACGCCTGGAATCGAACGAATCCGCCGGTCCAATGCTTCGGGCTGCTCAAGCACTGCAACCTGGCAATCGAGCACGTAGTTGCCGCTATCGGTGACGAAGGGCTGGTTGTCGCGCTGCCTTTGCCTGGCCGTTAACCCCAGCCGCGACAGCCCCCGCCAGCACGGGCCTAGGGCAAACTGGACCACTTCCACCGGCAACACGCCGCGGGCTCCCAAGTCCGTTACCAGCTTGTCCGCACCGACAACGATGATCCACTTCTTCGAGCTCCAGGCGACGACTCGTTCGCGGAGCATCGCCCCGCCCAAGCCTTTGATCAAATCCAGCTTCTGAGGCTCGACTTCATCCGCCCCGTCGACTCCCACGTCGATCGCCTCGACCGAGTTCAGATCCACCAGCGGAATGCCCATCTCTCTTGCCAGGGCGGCGGTTCCTTCCGAAGTGGGCACGCCGTGCACTTGCCAGCCTGCCCGCACGCGCTCGCCTAGCAGTCGCACAAACGCGGCAGCAGCCCGGCCCGAGCCCAACCCGATCACTTGGCCGTCCGACACGTATTCGAGCGCTCGCGCGGCGCCGATTTCGGGGATGGACGTTGTTTTGGCCACCGCTGAACCCTCGCAAGCTCATTTGCTTTGCAGGGCGTAGACCAACTTTCCTGCTCGGGCGATTTCCGGCACGTCCTGGGCGACCTCCGCCCCCAATTCGGTTTCGGTATTGTAGCGGGCGGGAATGGTTTCCTTTCCGTTCACCTCTTTGGTGATTTTCACCTTATATAGCCCCACCGACGTGCCGGTCTTGTCGTTGGTCTTCAGCATCACGGTGCCATGCGCGTCCGTCTTGCCGGAAGCGGGCAGGATCGTCGTGCCGAGGAATGGTTCCGGTTCGAACGTAACGGTGGCGCCATCCAGCGGCGCACCATCCATCGTCACGCCGACCAAGATCGAAATGACCGCCACCTTTTTGTCGTGCCAGACTTGAATCCGCTGGGCGATCGTGTCGGCCGTCACTTTGCCGTCGCCGCCGCTGCTGAACCGGGCGATCGCCATTTTCAACGCCGGCACTTTTTTCAACTCCTCGCCGGAGATCGCGCCGTCGTGGTTGGTGTCGTACATTTCGATCGCTTTCTTGCCGGCGTCGGTGGGGCTGATCGCCGCCATCGGCACCCGGTTCGGCGTGCCGCCTGAACAACCCCAAAAAATGGACAGCGAAACGGCGCCAAGAATCGCAACCACCTTGGGTCGGCAAACCAGCATGGCAAATTCACCTCGGAAAAGGGCGGATTACACGGGAAAAGACCTTGTCGCGGTTGAATACATGCAGACTACCAAGCCCCCGCGCGACGGTCAAATCGCCGCCCCACCGCGTCTCACCATGGCCCGCGAGTCGGCTTCGATGCCATTTTAGCCGCTCGGCTCGCCGAGCGCGCGAGCAACCAAGCCATTTGTGCTCCCAAAGCCGTTGACGCCAGCCAGGAAGTTGCCGATCCTTAGAATCTCAACCCACTCGACATGGCTCGCGCACGATGAAACAAGCCCGGATCTTGATTGTCGATGAGGATCCGGCTGCGGCGGAATTCTATCGCGTGGCCTTGGCTTCTCTCGCGGCGCACGAACTGAGTTTCGCCACGGGAAGCCCCGAGGCGCTCAAGCAGTTGGCCGAAGAATCGTTCGATCTGGTCATCGCGTCGATTCATTCGCCCGACTCCGACGGCTCCGACCTGATCAAAGCCGCCCACGACGCCGATCGGACGCTGGACGTGGTGCTGATCGATGCCGGCTTGGAAACCAATGCCAGCTTGGAAACCGATGCTTCGAAGTCTGAGTTGCGCAAGAGCGCCGGCGACTATCTAATGCGAGCCGCGGTCCCGGCGCGCTTGGCCGGCACTGCCGCGCGGCTCTTGGAGAAGCGCCGCTTGGGGGCCGAACATCAGTTGCTGCGCCGGCAGGTCGAACGGCCCTACAGCTTCGACGACATGATCGGCGCCAGCCCAGCCGTCCAGGGCGTGTTCGCCATCATCGAGCAAGTCGCCGGCTCCAATATTGACGTGCTCGTGCTCGGCGAGACGGGCACGGGCAAGGAGCTTGTCGCCCGGGCATTGCACCGCCGCAGCAAACGCGCGGCAGGCCCATTTGTGCCCATCGATTGCGGGGCGATTCCTGAGAATCTGATGGAAAGCGAACTGTTCGGCCACGAGCGCGGAGCCTTCACCGGCGCCGATTCGCGCCGGATCGGGCTGTTGGAGTTTGCCGACGGCGGCACGCTGTTTCTCGACGAATTGGGCGAGTTGCCGCTTGCGCTGCAAGCCAAACTGCTGCGCACGCTGCAGGAGCGCAAGGTGCGGCGCGTTGGCGGACGGGAGGAAGTCGCTGTCGACGTGCGGCTGGTGGCGGCGACTTCGCGCGATCTCGACGCGCTCGTTCGACAGGAGCGGTTCCGCCAGGATTTGTACTACCGCATCCACGTCGTGCGGATCGAGATGCCGCCGCTACGCAGCCGGGGAGACGACATCGGCCTGCTCGCTGAGTATTTCGTCCATCGCTACAGCCGGGAAATGGGCAAGCAGGTGAACGGACTAACTTCCGAGGCCTACCAGGTGCTGAGACAGTACCCTTGGCCCGGCAACGTGCGCGAGTTGCAAAACATCATCCGGCGCGGGCTGGCTCTCACCCGCCGGACCATGATCGGCTTGGACGATCTCCCAGACGAGCTGGTGGTAGCCGCCGGTCAGAACGATAGCGGCGACCATCTCGGTTATTTTCAGATTCGCGCCCAGCACATGGCCCGATTCGAGCAGCAATATCTCAAGGACTTGCTCGCGCGTCTCAAGGGGGACGTTCGCGCCGCAGCACAGGAAGCGAAGCTGCCGCGCGGGACGTTGTACCGGCTGCTCAAGAATCACAATCTGGACAGCGCCGATTTTCGCGGCTAAGGCGCGGTTTTTCGCCAATTGGTCGTGCGGATAAAGCACCAGGTAAACGCCGGAAGATTCGAAGAACACGACCTCTTTTCGCCCATGCACGTCGTCGGAATCCCCCGACCGTCGCGATAGAAACGAAGCGATCCTCCAACGTCGCCGACACCCAATGTGATGATGCTGATTCGAGACTTCATGCGCGTCGCTCCAATCGAGTCCGATCGCGTTGCAACGGCGGGCAGACAATTCTACATTGGTAAGCCGGTCGCCGTTATGCTCGCAGCCTCGAAAGCGCTTCAAGTTGCAGATGCCGGATTAGTTTCGGAAAATCTTTTTTTCGTGTCCGCCGGCGACGGGTTTCGGCAATCTCTGTTCGTGTACCGGCGTCGCTCGATCGCAAACCATTATCTGGAGAACGAACCATGAAACGCTTAGAGCCTATCCGAGAACCGGCGGGGACTGGCTCATTTTGCGGTGCCCTGGGAGCAAAATGTGCCTGTCCCCCTCTCCCCGGCCGGTTCTCGGATAGGCAGTTAGTTGTCGCTTGCCTGTTCGCGATCTGCTCGTCGGCATTGGCCGGTGATTCTGCGCTCACGCAAATCAAGGGCAAGGTGACCGACGTCGCCGCCGGCATCGCGAAAATCGAAATCAGTTCCGACGCCACTCCGCGAGTCGGCGACCAAGTCGAGTTTTTTTTCACCGTCCCCGAGTTATCTGAACGTGCGAAGGCCGGCTCGGGCGTCGTCGCGGAGGTGCATGGCAAGACGGTCGCGGTGAAGCTTTCAGGCAAGCCGACAATTCGCAAAGATGGCGAAGCAATCGTCTTCTCGAAGACGCCAGTTCAGCAAGAGCGTCCCTTTACGGTCGGCGGGCCGCGTTCCATAACGATCGGCGGGGCCTCGCCGGACGTGCCCCGAACAATCATCGTCGGCGGAGACTCGCCACCCGCCGCTCCGAAGCCGAAAACAGAGGGCTCGACCGCGTTTATCTCGACCGTCGACTTCGATGGCAAAGTGCTCGACGGCAACAAGCCGATCGCCGATTTGGCCATGCAAATGGATGAAAACAATCTGAAGATATTGCACGTGACCGTCGATGGCCTGACGTTCGATCAGCTTGGGTTGGAACGGAGCCAGCCGCGCCACGCTCGTCATCGTCCATTTTCCCTTGCTCGCGTCGGGCGATTCCGCGAATGCCACTGATTCGAAGAGCTGCCGGGCAACTTTCGACTTTGATCCACGGGGTAAGCCGGCGAAGGGCGCTCACCATTTGTTCGGCACACTGAAGACCGACAAGGGCCAGAATTTTTCCTTCGACGTAAAAGTGCCGCCCGGGCGTTGAAACCATAACTTCCTATCCGAGAACCGGCCGAGGAGAGGGGGACAGGCACATTTTGCTCCCAGGGCACCGCAAAATGAGCCAGTCCCCGCCGGTTCTCGGATAGGCACTAAGTAGTCTGGACGCTATTTGAAGGCATCCTAGCGCCAATTGCGCCTACGCGATTCCAACACAAAGGATCGACCCGATGAAATCGAAGCTTCTGATTCCCGCCTGGCTGGCGCTGTTCGCATCGTTCGGTCTGTGCGGCGTCGTCACAGCCGCCGATTCGCAGCCGGAATGGGAGCTGACGACGATCGATCGAAATCCCGTCGATATCTCGAACAATCCAAAGGTTGCCGAGATCGCGAATATCGTCATCACGGGAAAGAATTCCGTCACCTACAACTATCACTACAAAGGCCGTGATCCGTTTCAGGTCAGATTCGCTTGGCAAGACCCGCTGCCGACGCATGCCAAAGTGGGCGACACGTTGGTGATCCCATTCGGCGCCAGATTAGTAAGCGGGAAAGGCAGCATGGTGATGTCGATGGAACATAAGACATTTGATGGCGGTCCCGAGGTGGGTGAAGGACGTGTGTTGACGATAGAGGCGGTGGGCGCGGGGATCAGCGGAAGAGACGGCAAAGAATACCACGACGATAAGGAATTCAAGTACAAACTCGCCGCAACGGACGGGGATATTGTCATTCGCGGTTACGTCAACAACCGCGGCGACGACGGGCATTGGAGGGTGATCAGTTATACCTACAACCGAATCGACCATCCCCGCTCCGACTCCGCGCAGAGCGACGGCGCCGCGCGGCGGGCTCGTTCGCCGGAAAATACGATACGACTCTCGGGCCTCTCGTAGTTCGCGAAAAGGATGGCTGGGCTAGCGGCCTGATCCCCAACAGTCAGATGGCGTTCAATGGCCGAATCGACGGCAACACGCTCGTGGGCAAATATCGCGACAATAACGGCACCGGCTCGATTCGCATCAAGCTCACCGGCGGCCAACCGGCAATCAGTGGCGCCGTCACGCCCGATGGCGTGTCCGGCAGCGGCACGAATTTCAGCGGTACGGTCGTGAAGGCGGGCGACCCGGCCGTCGATCCCGCTCAACCGGCCAAGAGCAATGGGCTCGCTTTTCAGGCCCCCGAACTTTGGGTTCGACCAGGCGACACGGTGCAGGCGCCCATCTGGCTGCTCAACGGCAACGGTTTGGGCGCGATCAACGTGCAACTCCACTACGACCCGCAGGTGCTGCAAGCTCTGCCCGACCAAATCAAAGGCAACCTGACCGAGGAAGGAATCGCGATCAAAATCAATCCGACGCCAGCCGACGAGCCCGGAACGGTCAAAGTTGGATTCGCGACAAAAAACGGTTTGGAGGCGCCGGGCGTGGGCACGGTGAATGTCACGAAATTCAAGGTGATCGGCCGGGCGGGCGACAAAAGTCCGCTTCGGCTTGAAACCACCACCTTGAACATGGCGGACGAAACGAAGGTCGCCGCTCAGGTGATCGACGGAGCGGTTTACGTGGTGAGCAATCCAATGACCGGGGTCGCTCCAGGGACGCCGCCTCCCTTGCCGCCTCCGCCGACGCCGTTCACTGGCAGCAGTAGCAATTCCGGCGGGGGTAGAAACGGCAGCGGCACGGGCTCGGGCAGCGGAAGTGGTAACGGGAACAGTAATGGTAACGGGAGCGGTGGTGGTAATGGGAATGGGAGTGGGACCGGTGGTGGTGGCGTGCAGCCGCCGGCCCAGCCGCCGGTGCCCCCACAAACTTTCGAGGACGCAGATAGCGCGCTCGCCATGTCGGTCGGCTTGATTCCGACGGATCTCCGCTACGACGTGGCTGGAGAGACTGCCGGCAGCGCGCCCGACGGGAAAGTCACCGCGCATGACGCCCAAGTCATCGCCAAGCGAGCCGCTCAAGCGGCACGGAGAGGGAATCAACAATGAACAGAATCATGGCGATCGTTATCGTGGGGCTGGGGTGTGCAATAAGCTCGGGACCAGCCCGGGCAAATGCATCGACGGTGCTCTCGATCGGCACAATCCAGGGCGAGGCCGGCAAGGATGTTGAAGTCCCCATCCGGATACAAGGCGCGAAGGATCTCAAGACGCTGCAGGTTCGCCTGAGTTGCGATCCGGCGGTGCTGGAGGTGAAGAAGGTCGAGGTGGGAGGAGCCGCGGGCGCGGCCCTCGTGGAATCCGACAGCGACGCCCAGGGCTTCACCGGAATGGGCTTGTATGGCGGCGATCCCATCAATGCCGACGGCGTGGTGTTCAAGGTGCTCGCCCATGTCCGCGGCGCCACCGGACAAACCAGCCCGCTCAAGCTGGAGTTTGCCCGCGCCTGGAATGGGACGAACAGAACCGAAACCCTGATCAGCGGCGAAAACGGGCAGTTTACCGTCACTGGCTCGGCATTTGCGTCGCAATTGAATTCTTGGTGGCCCACGGCCGCCTATGTAGTCGGCGGGCTGGCGCTCTTGCTGATCGTGATTGCGGTCGCGCGCAGCTTAGGCGGCAAGAAACGCGCTCCCAGCCGGCCGGCGGCCGACGCCGAGTTGCCCACTTTCGGCACGGCGGCCGCCTTTGATCATCGCTGCACTAGCTGCCAGCAGGTGATCAACTTGCCCGGCTCGGCGATCGGCAAACGATTCAAATGCGCCGGTTGCGGCGCCGTGCAGGTCGCTACGCGCTAATTTCTTTAGGAGGCAATTGCCATGCGTCGTTACCTCATCGCGGGACTCGTGCTGACAATGGCGCTGGGTCTGACTTGTTTCACGGGCGCCGAGCCGCTCTCCGCGGGCGCCAGCGGAGAAACGGGCGGCGTGCGAGATCCTTTGACGCTTCCCTACACCTTCGAGGACGCGGAGAACGCGCTCGCGATGTCGGTGGGCCTTATCCCCGTCAACAGCAGCTATGACGTGACCGGGGAAGAGCCCAATAGCGGGCCGGATGGAAAAGTGACGGCGCGCGATGCCCAGGTTATTGCCAAGCTGGCCGCGCGCGGTCTCCGAGAGCGCCCCAACTCCTGCGCCTTCGCCGCCGCCCGGTCCTGAACCTGTAGTGGCGGTCATTCCGGATCTGGTCGGCAAGGCCGGCGAAGAGGCCAAGGCTCTTCTCGAGAAGAGCAATTGGAAGTGCCAATTGAAAGCAGGTTCTCGCCAGCCGAACTTCGACGATCAGGCCGGCACGGTTTACACCCAATCACCACAAGCGGGCAGCAAGGTGTCGCCGGGCGAAACCGTGCTCTTGACCGTCTATGGCAAACGGCAAGCCCAGCCGGCGCCAGCGGTGTTTCCCAACCTGATCGGAAAAGCAAAAGACGAAATCGAAGACGCTCTGGCGGGCCGGAACATCCAACTCCAGCTTGGCGAGGGCAACCGCCAGCCCCCATCCGATAGCGACGCTGGACACGCCTATGCCCAATCTCCGCAACCTGGAACCCCTGCATCGCCGGGCCAAGTTCTGTTTGTAATCGTTTATCCGCTGAGCCGGCAGCAGGCACCTATCGAGCAGCCGGCCCCACTTGTTCAACGGCGTTCTGTCCCGCCCGTGGATCCGCCGGCGCGCGATTCGCTCGCCGGAATTTGGGTTGAAAATGGACAATGGCAATGGCAGCTCACTCCGGCTGACGCGAGCTATTCAGTGAAGGGGCTTACGAATCAGCACGAAGGTAATCACGCGACGATGCTTTCCTTCGATGGCACGCTCGCGACATTCGAGTTCTGGGACAACGGCTACCACGGCACGCTGGCGTGGAAACCGGCTGACACGAACAGCAATAACGGCAACGTCGTTTTCAAGGAAGTGCCCTCGGATTCTCCTCAGCCGATTGGGCAGGAGATCCCCTGCACGATGCTGCGATCGCAACGCAGTCGGGAGCCCGGACCCAACGCTCCGCCGCCGGACACTGCGGAACATACCGTCAATTTCGACTCCGTCAAACCGGGCGCCGAAACCGGCGCCGATGCGCTGGCCGCCGCACGAATTCGCATCGCTCCCGGCCCGGGCGGCAAATCCTCGGTGTATGCGGCCAACCCCGCAATGGCGCTGCCCAAAGGCCTCAAGCAGGTTCTGCAGGTCGTGCAGGATAAGGACGCTTCGCAGCTCACGCTCACGTTCCAGCAGCCGCTCAGCCAGTTCGGCTTGACGCGAATCGGCGTGGTCAACGGCGCGTCGCTTCCAAAGTGGCACATGAAGGCCGTCGATAGTGGCGGCGCGACGGTCGATTCGACGGGCGAGGACAACTGGGGCTTTGACGCCAATCCGCGGCAGTTTTCGGTGAAGGGCGCCGGCATCGTGCAGATCGAAATCGACGTTGACAACCATTGGAACGGCACCACGTTTGCGACCTATAGCTCCTTGCCGATCGCCGAAATCCGCTGGATGCTGGATCAAAGAGCGCAGCCAATCCAGCCCGGAGCGGCCCCTGGTGAACACTCACCCCGGCCAACCGGCGGCGGGGAACACCCGGCGCCGACGAGCCAAGCCAACCCGGCGAAAATCTTTCGCTTCACCTGGAACAAGGACGACGCAAGCAACGGCTACGTGCGAATTTCGTGGCAGGCGACTGGCGACAAGACGGCGACCGTCGCTTATCTCTTCACGGAAGATCAGAAGCGCGCGCTCCAACTCGGCAACGTTCCCGCGTTTACCGCGAAATTGGAGGGAGAAGCATGGGTAATCCGCGGCCCGGAATTCGACAAATTTCTCGCCGACTTCTTCCGCGCGCTGGGCGCTAACCAAGATGAATTGGATTCGTTGAAAGATGTCGAGTTCAAGGCCAGATTCGAAGGCAAGAATCTGATCTTGCGCGACAACAAAGGGGGCGCTGACATCGTCGCGCCTCCCGATTGAGGCAAGCAACAGGTGCACTCAGTGCATGACAATACACCCCGCTGTATGCGATCAATGTTTCTACTCGCAATTTGTCGATCCTTCGTTCCATAACCACGACCGGTCAGGGAGGCGAAGGTTTTGCCGCCATCCTAGTCCAGATGGGTCTTGGATTACGACAATCGGCTACGGCAGTTATGGTTCATTTTGAGATTTTTGGCGATGCGACGGCACGCGGAGCGTGCCTGCCACGTAATAGGCACATTCCATGTGCCGTGGGGGCTCAAAGTGAACCACTGCCGCTATGGCGGCAATACGCCGGGCCAGTGTATCGGGCGAGCGACTGTAGCGTCATCGGCATATTGCCCGTCGGCTCGTGCCCATCGGGAGCCGATTCAGAGTCACTCCCCCTTTCTTCTTTATGACCGACCTCGTCCGCCAGGAAATTGCCGCCGCCGCCCACACGCTGGTCGTGAAGGTCGGCTCGCGCATTCTCACGGGCGCCGATGGCTTGCTGGATCAGACCCGGATCGAAGCCTGGCCGAAGAACTGCACCAGATTGTCGAATCGGGCCGCAAAGTGGCGCTCGTTAGCTCCGGGGCCGTGGCCGCCGGCATGGGCCGGCTAGGAGTTCGAACGCCGGCCCACGGATTTGGCCCATTTGCAAGCCATCGCGGCGGTCGGCCAATCGGCGCTGGTCGAAGCCTACGACCGTTCGTTGCGCAAGCATGGCCGCAACGCCGCGCAAATCCTGCTGATCGCCGACGATCTCGATCATCGCTCGCGATATCTCAATATCCGCAACACGATCCTGACGCTGATGGAATTGGGCGCGATCCCGGTCATCAACGAGAATGACACCGTGAGCGTCGAGGAATTGCAAACCACCTTCGGCGACAACGATCGACTGGCCGCGATGGTCACGAATCTGATCCGCGCGCCGCTGTTGGTGCTGCTCTCCGATGTCGAGGGGCTGTACGATGGCGATCCGCGCGACGCAGCCTCGCGGCGCATCCCGACGGTGATGCGGATCGACGAAGGCATCTGGTCGCTGGTTCGGGATCGGGCCACGGGCCTCAGCAAGGGAGGCATGGCGAGCAAGCTCAAAGCGGCGCAAATGGCCACCACCGCCGGCGAAAGCGTCATCATCGCCAGCGGCAAGCAGCCGGGCAATCTGGCGAAAATTCTCGCCGGCGAGCAGGTCGGCACACTGTTCGTCGCCGAAGGCGCGGCGATTCCTTCCTGGAAGCGCTGGATCGGCTTCACTGCCCAGCCGCGCGGCAAGCTGACGGTCGATGCCGGCGCTCGCCGCGCCGTCGAGAATCAAGGGCGCAGCCTGCTGGCGATTGGCGTCGTCGCGGCGGAAGGAACCTTTCGCAAAGGGGACGTCGTCGGCGTGCAGGATCAGGCAGGCGAAGAATTCGCCCGCGGCCTGACCAACTACGCAACCGACGAAGTCTTGCGGATCATGGGCCTTAAGACCGACCAGATCGCCCCGGCCTTGGGCCACTGCCCCTACGACGAAGTGATCCATCGAGACAATTTAACTACGACCCGCGCCAACGGCGGAACACCGACGGTTTAGCGCCATGCAAACCGACGGCTAGACAAACTCATGCGGCCAGATAAAGTCATGGTTTCTTGGCGCCGCTTTTCGCCGACGAATCTTTCGTGCGCCAGCCTGCCTTTGGGACTCTCGGCATCGACGAATCCCAAGGGGATTCAATCATTCAGCCCAGGGTTGCGAGGAACGAGCTACCCTGGGTTCAAGATGCGTCAAGCGACTGCAACTCTGAAAGAGTTGAATCCGACTCACCACTTGCATGGCTTGCTAAATGCCGCAATCCTTTTCAAAGATCCTGATCCACACGGTGTTTTCGACAAAGAACCGCCGTCCGCTCCTACACGATCAGTCGCTGCGCGAAGAATTGCACTGTTATATCGGTGGTATCCTGACCAACCACGATTGCCAATCGATCCTCGTCGGCGGGGTTGAGGACCATATTCACACGCTTTCGACACTTTCGCGCACAATGGCTGTTGCAGCACTCGTGAAGGAAGTGAAGCGGGGCTCATCCGTGTGGCTCAAAACGAAGAGCGCCGGACTCGCAGATTTTGCGTGGCAGAACGGGTATGGCGTCTTCTCCATTGGTTTCTCGCAGCTGGCGTCAGGCACTATATTGCCACGCAGGACGAGCACCACCACAAAATATCCTTCCAAGACGAGTTTCGAGAACTACTCAAGAGATACGGAATCGACTTCGATGAACGATACATCTGGGATTGATGGTCCGCCTCTCAATCGACACCGTGTAGGATGCAACCCTTCCAGGGTTGCGTCGAGTTGTCGCGCCATCGAACCCAGGGTAGCTCGTTCCTCGCAACCCTGGGCTAAATGAGACAATCCCGCCGGGATTGATGCGCCTTACGCTGCGAATTTGTGGTTCAATTACGCATCCCGCGTCCCCTTTTCACTACATTGATCCGCGAGAAAAATGCCGACGAAAGAAACCAATTACACCGAACCTGATCCGGCCCAGACGGAAAAATTGGTCCTGCAACTGTTGGCAATTCCCGGCCCAAGTGGAAATGAAGGGGCGGTCGCGGAATTCATCACGAAGCAACTCCGCGCCGCCGGCGCCGCAGCCACGGCGATTCGGACCGACAAAGCGCATCGGCACACGCCGCTGGCCGGCGACGTTGGCAATCTCGTCCTGCGTCTGCCCGGCACGTTGCGCGGGCCGCGGCGCTTGCTGATGGCTCACATGGACACGGTGCCGCTGTGCGTTGGTTCGAAGCCTGTCGCGAAGGACGGCTTCGTGCGCTCGGCCGATCCGACGACCGGCGTCGGCGCCGACGATCGCGCTGGCGCGGCAACGATTCTGTCGGCGGCGCTGCACATCCTGCGACACAAATTGCCGCACCCGCCGCTGACGTTCCTCTGGACCATCCAAGAAGAAATCGGTTTGTACGGCGCGCGGTTCGTCGATCTGCCGCTGCTCGGCGGGCCACAGCTGGCGTTCAATTGGGATGGCGGCAATCCACAACGGGTCACGACGGGCGCCACCGGCGGCTATCGCATGGATATCGACATCCGCGGCCTGGCGTCGCATGCCGGTGTCGCGCCCAGGCAGGCGTGAGCGCCATCGCCATCGCCGGTGTGGCGATCGCCGAGTTGCAGCAGGCGGGCTGGCACGGCGAGGTGATCCGCGGCCGACAGCGCGGAACTAGCAACGTCGGCATGATCGCCGGGGGACAAGCGACCAACGTTGTCACCGATCACGTGCAACTCAAGGCCGAAGCGCGAGGTCACAATCCCGCCTTTCGTGGAAGGATCGTCAAGGCCTACGAAAACGCCTTTCGCCGCGCGGCCCGCGCAGTGCGCAGTGCCGACGGACAGCGCGGCAAGGTCGAGATTGCCGGACGGCTGGATTACGAAGCCTTCCGGCTCGCGGACGACGATCCTTCCGTGTTGGCGGCCGAGGCGGCATTGCGCTCCGTCGGATTGGAGCCGGTGCGAGCCATTAGCAACGGCGGCTTAGACGCCAATTGGCTTTCTTCGCGTGGCATTCCCACGGTCACGCTCGGCTGCGGACAAATGGCAGCTCATACGCTGTCGGAGCAACTCGATCTGGCTGCCTTCCAAACCGCCTGCCATGTCGCCTTGCGTTTGGCGACTGCCCAATAGCCGCTCGCAAGTAGAATTTACCACCGGGCACCGTTCATTTTGGCCCGATTTTCTGGCTCGGCAAAGGGTTGCGGCCTAAAATTGTCGCCCCGCGGGATCAAATCTCCCTCGGCAAGCGTCTATAATAGAGCGTCGCGGGACCGCGCGCATTGTTTCACACTGCTTTCCGCACTTTTAGCAGGCCAGCGTTATGGCAAGTCCTGTCGCTCGCGAGAAGAACGCACCCCCGGCGGCAACCGTCCAGGCCGACGGCCACTGGGTCGAATACGATCAGTTCATCGACCAACAGATCCGCAAGACGCGCGGCCAGGTGAAGGGCGTCGAAATCGCCGCCGCGCTAATGATGCTGGCGACCGGTTCGCTCGTCTTCTTCCTCGCAATGGCGCTGGCCGATCACTGGCTCTTTCCGCATGGCATGGGCTTTTGGGAGCGGTTCATCGCCCTGACCTTTTATCTCACAGCTGCCGGCTACTATTCGTATCGGCGGCTGCTGCCGCTGGTGCTGATGAGCATCAACCCGGTTTACGCGGCCGAAGCGATTGAACGGAGCAAGCCGTCGCTCAAGAACGGGCTGATCAATTTCCTCTTGCTCCGCAATCAGCGCGAAAAGGTTCCCTCCGCGGTGTATGAAGCCGTCGAGCAGCAGGCCGCCACGAGCCTGGCCCGGGTGCCGATGGAAGGCGCGGTCGATCGTTCGCGATTGATCCAACTGGGTTACGTGCTGCTGGCAGTCGTCGCGCTATTTTCCATTTACTTCGTCCTCTCGCCCAAGAATCCGTTCGCCACGGTGGGCCGAGTGATGTTGCCGTGGGCCAAGATCGACGCCCCCACCCGCGTCGCGATTACCGACATCGAGCCGGGCGACCGGACGTTCTTCCGCGGCGAGACCGTCGAAGTTTCGGCCGAGCTGCACGGCTTGCGCGGCGATGAGCCGGTGCAAATCTTGTACTCGACCGCAGATCGGCAAGCCGTCGATCAGCCGGTGCCCATGTTTCTCTCGTCCAAAGGCGAGCGCTATGTCGCCAAACTCCCCAGTGGCGACGGCGGACTGCAGCAAGATATCGACTACCGCATCGAGGCGGGCGACGCAATCAGCGCCACGTATCATCTCGAGGCCGCCATCGCTCCGACGATCGCCGTCGACAGCATCGAATACGAATACCCGACCTATACCGGCCGCGCACGGCGGCAAGTCGAAAGCGCCGGCGATATCCAAGCGCTCGAAGGCACACGGGTGGTGATCCACGCCCATGCCAACCAGGCCATTCGCACAGCCGAGTTGGAATTGGAAGGAGAAAAGGGGCTGCGCAAGCTTCCCGCGCGGATCGACGGGCAAAAAATCACCGCCAGCTTCACGCTCGCCCTCGACGACGAAGACCGCACGAAGCCGCAATTCGCTCATTATCGTTTGCGACCCGAAGGCCGCGAAAAGCCGCAACCGGTGCAATACCGAATCGATGTGATTCCCGACATCGCGCCGGAAATCAAGTTTCTCGCGCCGAGAAACAAGAAGCCACCGTGCCCGCCAACGGCCATTTGACGCTCGAGCTCCGGGCCTTGGATCCCGACTATGCGCTGTCAGAAGTAAGACTCTCGGGCGAGTTGAATCGGCAGAATGTGCTCGACGAGCGGTTGCTGAAGGAAACGCATGCCGGCCCACTGCTGAGCCGGTATGAATTCGATCCGGCGAAGTTGAACCTCAAGGTCGGCGATACGATCGAGTACTGGGCCACGGCCAAAGACAACCGCACGCCGACACCCAACGAAACGCAAACCGCGCGGCGGTTGATTCGCATCGGCTCGCCGGAAGCGCCGGCCTTCGCGGTCGGATCAACTGGCGCAGAACGACTCCAAGAACGGCCAAGGCGACTCCGAGAACAATCCCCAAGATCAAGACGGCGCCGACAACAACGCCCAGCAGAATGGCGCAAGCCACCGGCAACCGAAGTCGGGCGAAGGGGGTAGCAAGGCCGATCACGGTTCAGACCAGCAGCATGACCGTGCCAACGACCAGCACTCCCCGCGCAATCAGAATCCCGACGCGGACCGAAGCCCGGCCGACCAGCAACAGCCGGACGGCGCAAGACAAGCAACCAGGCAGCCAGCAGAAACAAGATCAAGGCAAACAGCCGAAATCGGGCGACAAGCAGCAGCCCGGTGACAGTGGCAAGGCGGATCAGGGCAACTCCGATCAGCAAAAGCAGGACGGCACTGACCAGAAGAACTCTGATCAGAAAAACTCAGACCAGAAGAACCAAGACGGTGGCAAATCGGGCGATCAAGGGGGCGGCTCCTCCAAGCAAGGCAAATCCGGGTCGCCGCAGCAGGGAAAATCGAAGGGCGCCTCCGGCGACGGCTCGTCGAACGACCAGGGCGACTCCTCCGGACAAAGCGACGCGGGCAGCCAAAGCAAATCCGGCACGAGCAAGGGACAGACGAGCGGCGGCCAGGGCGACAAGAACGAAACCAATCCAGATCAAAACTCCGGGGTTGGGAAGAATTCTTCCCAGAGCAGTTCGGGCCAATCCGCCGGCGGTCAAACGAAATCCGGCGACAATCAGTCAGGGCAGAAACCGGGCGATTCAAAGTCGCAGGGCCAAGCCGGCGACAAATCGCAACACCAACAAACCCCAACTGGCGGCGCCCCTCGCCGTAGCGACCAACCGGCACCCGATGGTTCAGACGACGCGCAAGCGCTGAAGCGTATCGCGGAGTTCGAACAGCAGCACGGTCGTCAAGGCGGGTATGGCGGCTTTGCGGACAAGCATGGGCAGAATGGGCCCCAGGATGCCACGCAGCAGAAGCCCGTCCAAAATCCAAATTCGGACGACAAGTCCGGCCAGCAAGGCGATCAGCAAAAACCCGATTCATCATCCGGCGACAAGCCACAATCCGGCAACAAATCCGGCGAGCGATCGAACTCTGGCAATCCTCAAGACTGGACAAAACTCGGCTGCCCAGCAGTCCAGCGCCGAAAAAGTCGGCCCACAGGGCGCGAAGCAAGGCGACAAGCCCGCGGGTGATAAACAATCTGGCGATAAGCCATCCGGCGACAAATCGGCAAGCAACAATCCAGCGGGGAATCAGTCCGCCCAGCAACCGGGCGACAAGTCTGGCGAAAAAGCCGGGGACAAACCGAACGCAGGATCGGGAGAGCAATCTGGCGATAAAATTCCCGGCGACAAGTCGGCCGCTGACAAAGCCAACCGACCCGGACCGAACGACAATCAAGGATCCCAACAGCAGAACGCCAACAATCCGTCGGCGGACAAGCAAGCGGGCGATAAGCAGAACGCTGGAAAACAGAACGCTGACAAACAAGGCGCTGAAAAAACAAACGCCGGCGAGAATCAAGCTGATAAGCAAGCCGGGAACCAAGGCGACAAGCAAGCAGCTAAGCAAGGCGATAAGCAGAGCGACGATTCCAGCGCAGGTCACCAAAAGGCCGGCGACAAACCCAACGGCGACGGGCAATCGAACCCGCAGCAAAATCCAAAAGGCCAAAATTCGGCCCAGAATCAGCCGAATCAATCGCAGCCCGACGAGAAATCCACCGACGGCGCCGAAAAAAGCACTGGCAGTGGTGAAAAATCGGGCGACCAGCCGCAAGGCTCGAAACCATCCGATCAAAACTCCGAGCCTGGCAAGGGAACCAGCCGCGGCCCAGAGCCGAAAGCCGACGCCCAACGCAACAATGCAAATCCCGACGCCCAGGGCAAAGGCGACAAGGCCAAATCCGGCTCGCAGCCCACCGACAAGAAACCACAATCCGACACACCCAACGAGCAACGGCCCGATGCCCAAGGGGGCGATCCCGACGGTCTGAAAGGGAACTCCGGCAGCGGCGATCCCAGCAATGCCGACGACAAAGGCACCTCCAGCACGCAGGAAGGCAATCGCCCCCGCGAAAACAAGCAAGACCATTCCGGCCCGCAACAGCCGCAGCAGTCCGACGCGAAAAACGACGGCTCGAATTCGCCCAGCGGCAGCCCGCACGAATCCGATTCCACGGGCGGTCAGGGCGGCGACCGTTCCGGCGGCGGCCAAAATGGTCCCGGTCAAAGCTCGGGCAAGGCCGGCACCGGCGGCGCCGGCCACAACACCGCCTCGGAAGAAGGCTCTGGCACGGCCCAGGGCCAAGGCAAAGGCGAAACCGGCGACAAAGCCGGCCACGATAAAACGTCCGATCGCGCCACCGGCCAATCGGGCGACAAGGCCGGCAACGGTTCGCAAACCAAGGCGCCTAAGCCCGGCGAGCAAAACACGAATCCCGCCGCCCCGAAATCCGCCGACAGCGCGGGCACGCCAGCGAACAATTCCCCCAACGGCACGCCCAGCCCCAATGGCCAGGACACGGGCCACGCCGGTGGCGCTTCGAACATTCCGCAAGGCGGCGATCGGGCCGGGCCGATCCCCGACTCGGCCGACTACGCCGGCCGCAACACGGGCGACGCCGGCAACGCCGAATTCGCCAAGAAGCAATTCGACCTGGCGCTCGAATACTTGAAAAAAGGAAACCCCGATCTGCTGAAAGACCTGCACTGGACGGCCGACGACGCCCAGCGCCTAGCCGCCCGGCTAGAGCAAATGAAGAAAAACGCCCAAGTCCCCGGCGCGAAAGGCGACGAAGCCCGCCGCGAGATGGACGACCTGCTCCGCACGCTCGGTTCCCGCAATGGCCTGGTCAGCCGCCACAGCGATCAGCCCGTCGACACCCAGCGCGGCCTGCGCGAATCGCACGACAGCGGCCCCCCGGCCGAATACATCGAACAATTCGACGCCTTCCAGCAAGGCGCGCTAAGAGGCGGGAAGTGAACTCGCCGGAAAAAATGGTTGGCAATAATCCAGAAACCGATGAAAACCGATCCGATTCTCGACGAAATTCATCGAACACCTCGCGAAATATCGGAACGTTTTGGCGGCGATCTTCGCGCGATCCTCGATGACGCTCGCAAACGCCAGGCACAGTCAGGTCGTCCAGTGTGGTCAACGGGATCGTCGGGCGATTCGCTGGCACGCCAGGACGCTGATCAGTTTTTCGGCGAAGGTAACTCGACTGCAGCCGCTCCCAAATTGCGGCCAGCATCCGAAATCCCGGCGGCAAAAATGGGCAGCGGTTCCTGACGCCGTGTCCGCTGCTGAATTCAATGTGCTGTCCCCGGAATTCCGCGCGAAGAACAAACGGGGAGCATGGCCTGATGTCAAGATCGCAGCTTAAGGTTAGAGATGGGCAATTACTCGGACGAGTTGGATTTTGTCACCGTCGATGGGTTTTGATTTCGCCGTCGGAAGTCTTTTCTGTCCGCGAATTCTCTGGCAGACCCGGAGCTTTGCGAGTTTCGACTGCTGAGAGAACATTTTGGATTAGCGTACTGTCGCCGGAATATGATGCGGTCGTCCGATCACTCATGCGAAGTGGACACGGCGGTTTTGCGCAAACAATTCGCGCACAAAATGAACGCCCTGTTTTACCGAAGACAGTTTCGTGTATGGCCGATTATAGTGATTTTGTCTCATTGTCTGAGTTGGCCTTTTCGAGCGGTCACCGGATGGCTTTGTAAAGGTCGATGACGTTGCGACAGCCTGTTCTTGCACGGCACGCGCTCGGGTTATGACTCGATGGTCGATCCGCTGGATCAATCCGGCGGGAGAAAAGGGGACACCACGACATCACTGATTATTGTGGGGTTCTTGCGACCGTGGCCACGCAGGGCGAATTCAAGCCCCAGGCGCACTGCCGTGGCACGGATCCAGACACGCGAGATCAGCGTACGTCCATGCTGGCCCAATTCCGATTTCGCAGCACGTGTACATTTGTGTACAATGGCCCATCAGACGTTGTGGCACAGGGCGCTTGAGTCGGATGCCCTTGCTCGGTGCAAGAAAACGTGCTGCCGGCGGGATGAAAACTCCCTGCAATAAGGCTCTTGGTCTGCCGGCCGCGCCAGTTCGACTTGCTGCCAGGTCCGTTGAAAAGGGGACATTCTACTTTTTAGCAGCAATCGGCCAAGAACCGCCGAGCGGACAATAAAAAGTAGAATGTCCCCTTTTCATGGGCCTGAGCCAGCCCAACCGTTGCGACCTAAATCGATTGTCGGTCGCAACACAGATCGCAGGTAGCGTTTAGCCACATCGTGAAGCTCGTTCGCATGGTGGATTCGTGTCTGAGTTTTTGGGGGCGTCACGAACTCAGGCGATGGGAATCGCGCATGTAGTGAAATCAACACGAGCAGCGTCCCAGGCGCGGTGTATGACTTGAACAGCGCATTGGTGTCCGATACCAAAACCCTGCTGGTCACCGGGTGGACATGAGCGCGGAGCCGGCCGACCGGCCAGCCGAACCTTGATTGCAAGATGCATCCCGTTCGGCGGCCAACCCCTTTTCGAGTCCGAAAACATGAGTGGACTGTTGCGGCACTCACAGGTCGCCCGTCGTCCACTCGTCAAATCGGATTCGGAAAAAACCTTAAAATCCAAGAACTGCCGGCTCCTCAGAGCGCATCAAACCGAAGGAAACTTCGTTCGGCGTGTGTGATCCCTCGCGCACTCGAAAAGATTTCCAGCGCTGTTACGCGCGTGGGCCTCGGCCGCGCGCTGACTTCGCACCGTGTCTTCGTTCTCCCCTCTCCCCTATGCGGGAGAGGGGGCGGGAGTGAGGGGGTGCATGACCGAGAGACGCACCATCAAGCGTGGCGCCATCACCCTCACCCCGACCCTCTCCCGTCGAGGGACGAGGGAGAAGCGTAAAGAGCCGCGCACGCAGTAAGCGAGTGGCGAGTCTCCAACTCGCTTACTACGTGCGCGGCTCTTTTACGGCGCTGCGGGGCGCTTCATCCAGCGACGCACCGTCAAGCGTGCCACCCCGCCACGAGAAACCGCGCAGAACCGCGTTACCGAGCGCTTTTGCAAGGAACGAGGATTCTTCCGACTCGGCGTAGTACAATCGTTTCTATTCCGCGGGAGACGGCTCTGCACTTACTTCGTGCGCGGCTCTTTACGCCGGGTCCGCGCGGACCGCACCCAATGCCCTCGCAGAAAGTACCTTAGACCGCCGTGCTGGAATTTACCCCTCGCTATCTGGTTCCTTTCCATCCCAAGCGGGTGCCGCATCGCTTTTACGGACGTGCTGATCATCGGCGGCGGGCTGGCCGGGATGCGGGCGGCGATTGCGGTCGATCCGACGCTCGAAGTCCTGGTCGTCAGCAAGGACAATTTGCAAAAGTCGAACAGCCAATATGCCCAGGGGGGCATTGCCAGCGTGTTCGATCCCGAAGACCGCTTCGAGGACCACATCGCCGACACGCTCACCGCCGGCGGCAAATTGTGCGATCCGGCCGTCGTGGAAATGGTGGTCCGCGAAGCGCCCGAGCGAATTCGCGAGCTGATCGGCTGGGGGACGCAGTTCGACGTCGAAGCCGGCGAGTTGGCCCTCGGTCGCGAAGGGGGCCACAGCCACGACCGCATCGTGCATGCCCTGGGCGACGCCACGGGCAAGGAAGTCATGCGGGCCGTGATCGCCTGGATCGAAGGCCTGACGAATGTCGAAACCTGGCCTAACACGCTTCACGCTCGATCTGCTCACGCACAAGGGAGTCTGTCGCGGCGCGCTGGTTTGGAATCCGGTGCATGGCAAAACGCTGGTCTGGGCCAAGCAAACCATTCTCTGCACCGGCGGCGTCGGGCAAATCTATCGCGAAACCACGAATCCCGAGGTGGCCACTGGCGATGGCCTGGCCGCGGCCTATCGCGCCGGCGCCGAGCTGCGCGACATGGAATTCACGCAATTCCATCCCACGGTGCTCTACATCGCCGGCTCGAGCCGCAACCTGATTACCGAAGCGATCCGCGGCGCGGGAGCCTATCTGGTCGACCGCAACGGCTACCGCTTCATGCCCGACTACGACCCGCGGCTGGAACTCGCCCCGCGCGACGTGGTGAGCCGGTCGATCGTGGCCCAGATGGAAAAAACGCGCCATCCGAATGTGTATCTCGACCTGCGGCATTTGGATCGCGAAAAGGTCCGGGCTCGGTTTCCGGGCATCGCCACGCTCTGCGCCGAGTTCGGCTTGGACCTGGCGACCGATCTGATTCCGGTCCGGCCCGGGGCCCATTACATGATCGGCGGAGTGACGGTCGACCTCGAAGGCCGGACAACGCTCGCAGGGCTGTGGGCCGCGGGCGAAGTCACGTCCAGCGGCTTGCACGGCGCGAATCGGCTGGCCTCGAACAGCTTGCTGGAAGGGCTGGTTTACGGGGCCCACGCAGGCCGGCTGGCCTCGCTGGCGGCCAGGGTCGTGGACGATGATTTCCGCGCGCTGCCCTTGGAAAACGCCGCGGCGCGAGGAACCGGGCGAGCCGCTGAATCTGGCCGATATCCGCAATTCGCTCAAAAGCCTGATGTGGCGGGCCGACGGCGTCTATCGCGACGGCGCCGCAACTGGCCGAGGCGGCCCGCGACCTCGACCGCTGGTGCCGCTACGTGCTGGTGCGGCAATTCAACGAGCCGGAGGGCTGGGAGCTGCAGAACATGCTGCTCGTGGCCCGGCTGATGATCGCCGCGGCGCTGCAGCGGGAAGAAACTCGCGGCGTGCACGTGCGGACCGATTTTCCCGCCACCGACGACGAGCATTGGCAGCGGCACATCAGCTTTTGCCGGCCGTAAGTGGAGCGGCGTTTGCCCCACGGCGATTCTTGCGCCGCAATCCATCCCCGACCCAAGGGGCGAATTGTTGCGTATTGGAAAATGTAGGCCGTAGGGTGGGCACCGCCCACCGTTTGCGTGCTGAGGGGCGTGAGGAGCGTACTGGATTCTTGCGCTCTGGCGTTTCGGCAATGCGGTGGGCAATGCCCACCCTACGGGAACTTTGCGTTTCGGCAATGCGGTGGGCGAGGCCCGCCCACGTGAAGTGGTTGTGTCGCTGGGCCCGCCCTACGATAGCGGCACCCTTGCCTAGCGGGGCGGAAGCTTTTAGGATGCTTTGAATATTCATTCGATCGACGGCGGGCCAGGCGGTTTCGCCTTTCGCGCCGGCTGCTGACCCAGGAGAGCCGGAAATGACTGAATCGGCGCAAGTCGCCACCATCGAGGCCATCGGCCTCACCAAGCATTACGGCGATTTCGCCGCCGTGGAAGATGTCTCGTTCAAGATTCATCGGGGCGAGGTCGTGGCCTTTTTGGGCCCCAACGGCGCCGGAAAGAGCACCACGATGAAGCTGCTCACCGGCTACCTTTCCCCCACGGCCGGCATCGCCAAGATCGGCGGCTACGACATGGCCAGCCAGCGGCTCGAAGGGGCCGCGATTTTGGGTTATCTGCCCGAAAATGGGCCGCTCTACCCCGACATGACGCCGCGGGCCCTGTTGGAATTTTTCGCCGACGCCCGGGGAATGACCCCCGCCCGAAAAAAAGAACGCATCGCCGCGGTCGTGGAACTCTGTGCGCGTTAGGGAGCGTGATCGGCAAGCCGATCGGCAAGTTGTCGAAAGGCTTTCGGCAGCGGGTCGGCATGGCCCAGGTGCTGCTGCACGAGCCCGAGGTGCTGATTCTCGACGAGCCGACCGCCGGATTGGATCCCAACCAGATTCGCGAAGTGCGGGAAACGGTCCGCCGGCTTGGCCAAAGCAAGACGATTCTGCTGTCGACGCATATCCTGCAGGAAGTCACGGCGATCTCCGATCGAGTGTTGTTCATCCACGAAGGGCGGTTGGCGTTCGACGGTCCGACCGTCGAGCTTGTCAAGGAAGGGCAGACGCTCGACCATCAGTTCCAGCGATTGTCTCCGCCAGTTCCCGCGTAACCCACCGTGATTGGTTTGTCTTCGCTCGGCCGGAGCCGATTCCGGGCCCGCGTGAATGACTTTTGATTGCCGAGTTGCTTCGACGCCGGGCAAGCCCGGCGGCTAAAACCCCACTCTCAAGAACCATAAACTTCGCCATGAATATTCACGTCGCCGCCGCCATTTTCCGGCGGAATCTGTTGAGCTATTTCAGTAATCCCACGGGCTATGTGTTCATCTGCCTGTTCGTCGTGCTGTCTTCGATCGCCACGTTTTGGCCTAACGAGTTTTTCAACGCGAATCTCGCGAATCTCGATCAGCTCAACCGGTATCTGCCGTACATCCTCCTGATTTTCATTCCCGCGATCACGATGAGCATCTGGGCGGACGAGCGCCGGCAGGGAACCGACGAACTGTTGCTCACGCTGCCCGCCGCCGACATCGACGTGGTGCTGGGGAAGTACAGCGCGGCCGTGGCGGTGTTCACCGTCTCGCTGGTGTTCTCGATGTTTTGCAATCTGCTGATGCTCCGGCAATTGGGGCATCCGGACATCGCCCTGTTTTTCGCGAACTACTTCGGCTACTGGCTGGTCGGCGTGGCGATGTTGGCGATTGGCATGGTGGCCTCGTTTCTGACCGGCAACCTGACGGTGGCGTTCATCCTGGGCATGGTCTTCAACGCTCCGTTCGTGTTGGCCGACCTGGCCGACACGGTCAGCGGCAGCACCCAATGGACGCTGATGATCAAAAGCTGGGGATTGGCCGAGCAGTTTCGCGATTTCGGCCGCGGGGTTATTAGCTTTTCATCGATGATGTATTACCTGATGATCGTGGTGTTCATGCTCTATCTGTGCATGGTCCTCATCGGTCGTCGGCATTGGATGGGGGGGCGCGACGGCCATTCGTTGCTGGGGCATTACCTCGCTCGGGCGCTGGCTCTGGGCGCCGCGGCGGTGGCGATCGTGCTGATTTTCTCCAGGTTCAACGCCCTGCGCTACGACGTCACGGCCGAGAAGGTCAGCTCGCTGTCGCCCGACACGGTGTCGCTCGTGCGCGATCTGGACACCAAGGGGCGGCCGATTTCGATCAAGGCTTATGTCAGCCCCGAAGTGCCGGAGAATTATGTCCAAACGCGGCTCAATCTGCTGAATGATCTCCGCGACTTCGAGCAGCTCGGCGGCGGCCGAATTCAGGTGCAGGTGATCAACACCGAGCCCACCACCGAAGAAGCCAACAAGGCCGAGCAGCAATTCGGCATCCGCTCGCATCAGGTCCTCGGCCGCAGTCGCGGGGCTCCCCGCGACGAGCAAATTTTCATGGGCGTGGCGGTCACTTGCGGGCTGGAAAAGGTCGTGGTGCCATTCATCGACCGCGGCACGCCGATCGAGTATGAGCTCATCCGGTCGATCGTCACCGTCTCGCAGGAAAAGCGAAAGAAGCTGGGCGTGGTGACAACCGACGCGCCGCTGTTCAGCGGATTCGACATGCAGCAGATGACCGTCCGCCCACCGCAGCCGATCATCGACGAGTTGTCGAAGCAGTACGAAGTGGTTCAGGTCGATGCCTCGAAGCCGATCGAGAAGTTCGACGTCCTGATGGTCGTGCAGCCGTCGTCGCTGGACCAGCCGAAGCTGGACAATTTGCTGGCGGCGATCCGCGGCGGCCAACCGACGGCCATTTTCGAGGACCCGGCCCCGGTGTTCATGCGCGGCGTCGCCGGCACGAGCGAGCAAAAGCAAGGCCAGATGCCGGGCCAGCCCGGCGGGCCGAAGTCCGACATCCAACAACTCTGGAGCCTGCTCGGGGTCAAGCTGGCCGGCAAGGATCGGACCAGCCCTTTCGGCCCGGTGGCCTCCACCGCCGGCATCGTCTGGCAGGATTGGAACCCGTATCCGAAGTTGAGCTTAATTTCCACGTTGCCGTTGGAATTCGTGTTCATCGGCCGCGAAGAGCCAGGGCCAACCAACTCGGTTGCGTTCAACGATAAGGATCCGATCACTTCCGGCTTGCAGGAGCTCTGGTTCCCATTCCCGGGCGCGGTCTTGCCGCAGAATAGCTCGAAGATGAAATTCGTTTCGCTGGTGAAAACGGGCGAGAAGACCGGTCTAGTGCCGGCCGATCAGCTTCGCATGCTCGTTAGCGACGTTCAATCGCGGGCCAAGATCGAGTCCGAGACCGCGACGAACGAAGTCTACACGCTGGCCGCCCGGATCACCGGCGAGGTGAAAGCCGCCGATGATGCCGCGAAGCCGGATGCCGCGAAAGCGGATGCCGACAAAGCCGGCAAGGATGCAGCCGCCGGCAAGTCGACGGCGGCGGAAGAGGCGGCCAAGAAACGGGCCGCCCGGCAGGCCCACCCACTCGACGTGGTGCTGGTGATGGATATCGACATGATGGAATCGAACGTGTTCGCGCTCCGCGCCCGCAGCGACGAAGAAGACGAGTTGGGCGTCCATTTCGACAATATCGTGTTCGTTCTCAACACGCTGGACGTGCTGGCCGGCGACACGCGGTTCGTGGAAATCCGCAAACGCAAGCCGGCCCACCGCACGCTGACCACGATCGACGATGCCCGCAACGAAAACCGCGACCGGATCACGAAAGTGAAGAAGGATTTCAACGACAAGTACAATGCCGAGCTGCAAAAGGCGCGGGCCGAGGGGGAGGCGAAGGCCAACGAATTCCGGCAGTTGCAACAGAAAATCGCCAAGCTCCAGCAACAGGGAGACGACATTCCGACCGAACTGCAGATGCAATATGTCGACGCGGTGCTGGGCAAGGCGGTCGAAGACAAGCGACTCAAGGATCGCGAGGATCAGATCGAGCGCGAACATCGCCGCGAGTTGGACGACGCCGATCGCGATTACAACACCGACATCCGCCACGAGCAGAATTACTACAAGATTCTGGCCGTGGTGCTGCCGCCGATTCCGCCGTTCATCGTGGCGATCTTCGTCTTTTTCAGCCGCCGCTCGCAAGAACGCGAAGGCGTTTCCAAGTCGCGCCTGCGGTAGTTTCGCCGCCGGCGAATAACTAACCCGATTTCAACCGATTTGCTTTTAGCCGTCCCCCTCGGGGGACGTTGTTCCTCGCTGAGGTGCCTGTCCTATGAACGATACCGCAAAAACATTTTCGATGGTCGGCGCCGCCGCGCTCTTGGTCCTGGTGGCCGTGGTCACGCGGCCGCACGCTAACAGCGCCGCGCCCGAAGGCGAAAAGGACCAACTCCTGTTCCCCGATTGGAAAGACCCGGCCAGCGCAAAGAGTCTGGAAATCTCCAGCGTCGACGACACGACCGGCAAGTTGCACGACTTCAAAGTCGCCGAAACCGACGGCAAATGGGTCATCCCCTCGCACAGCAACTACCCGGCGAATGCCGAACAGAATGTCGTCAACGTCGCCTCGAGTCTCATCAATCTGAAAATTCTGGACGTGGTGAGCGACAGCCAAGGCGAACAGGAAACCTATGGCCTCGTCGAGCCGAGCATCAAACTAGCGCCCGGCGCGGCGGGCGTCGGCAAGCTGGTCGTCGTGCAGGATGGCGGCGGACAAGATCTGGCCCGGCTGATCGTCGGCAAGGAGGACAAAGGGAGCTCGCCCGATTCGCCCTCCAATTTGCGGTTCGTTCGCAAGGCGGGGCAAGATCGGATTTATCGCGTCGCGCTGGCGACCGATATGTTCTCCACCAAATTTCAGGAATGGATCGATCCCGACTTGTTGAATCTCAAGAAGCAATGGGACATCAACAGCCTCAAGCTCCGCGACTACACGATGGAAGGGAGCCTCGTGCGCAAGTGGGATCTCGATCTGGCGTTTGACATCGACAAATCGGTGTGGACCGTCAAGCAACTCACTGACTACAAGGACAACCACCCGGTGCCCGGCAAGTTGGGGCCCAACGAGGAGCTCGACTCGGCCAAGCTGAACGAATTGAAGATGGACGCCTCGGGCTTGAAAATCGGCGACGTCGAGCGCAAGCCCGACGCCCTGATTGCCAAGCTGAAAGCAGGCAAGGACTATTTGAACGACCCAGCCTGCCAGCAAGCGCTCGAGGAGGCCGGCTTCATGCCGTTTCCCGAAAAGAAGCCCAATGACCTGTTGGCTTACGGCGGCGACATGACCATCGGAATGAAGGACGGCGTCGAGTATGCCGTTCGCTTTGGCGCTCCGAGTATGACCCTCAAGAGCGGCGACGAGAAGGAGAAAAAGCCTGGCGCTGCCGCGGATAAAAAATCGGCGAGCAACACCAACACCTGGCGGACCGTGTTCGTCACGGCCCGATTCAATCCCGATCTGATTCCCAAGCCGGCGTTGGAACCCCTGCCGACGGCCAAGAAACCGGATGAAACCAAACCCGAACCGAAAAAGCCCGACGAAATCAAATCGCCGGAGAAGAAGCCGGAAGAAAAAAAGCCGGCCGACGTAAAACCAGAGGAGAAGAAACCAGCCGAGAAATCGGCGGAGAAGAAACCGGCCGACAAGCCGGCGCCCGAAAAGAGTTCCACCGACAAAAATACCAACAAGAGCTCTCTGGCAAAGCGATCCGAAGAACTGCTCGCGCTAGCCGACACTCCGCCCGCCGACAAAGTAGATGAGAAGAAACCGGACGAAAAAAAGACCGACGACCAGAAACCGCAGGATAGCAAGACCGGGGATAAGAAGCCCGACGAGAAGAAGCCCGACGCGGCAAAACCCAACACGCCGGCAACCGGGGAGAAGAAGCCCGCGGACAAAGCTCCGGAACCGGCCAAATCCGGTGAGCAACCCACCAGCGACATCAAGCGGGCCGAAGCCGAGCAAGCACTCGAAGCCGAACGCAAACGGATCGAGACCGAGAATCGCAGCAAGCAGGACACATACGACCAAACCGTCAAGCAAGGCAAGGATCGTGCGAAAGAGCTCAACGCACGCTTCACCGACTGGTTCTATCTGATTGCCGAAGACGACTACAAAAAACTGCACGTCAGCCGCGACCAAATCATCAAGAAAAAGCCTGGGGCGGAACCATCGTTGGGTCCCATTCCGCAAGATCCGTTCAAAGTTCCCAAGCCGTAACGAGCCGCGCACGAGTCGTAAAGAGCCGCGCACGAAGTAAGCGCATTTGGAGCGTTCAACTCGCGCGGCGACCGCCACTGGCCGACTTCGCTGGCCAGTGCCACACAGTGAAAGAGCCGCGCACGAAGTAAGCGCTCATGGGCCGCGCCATCGTTAAGAGCTGCGCACGAGGTAAGCGGTTACCCGTTTGGCTTACTGCGTGCGCGGCTCTTTACGGATTTTGCAATGGCGCCGGCCCCGCTACGCGGGCTGGCCGAGTTCCAGCAGCCGCTGGAATGTAAAGATGCCGGTGTCGTGGCCATCGCTGAACTCGATCGAGTAGGCGTAGTTTCCCACCGGCTTCATCCCCAGCACGCCAAGCGGGCGTGCTTCTTCCGGCTTCAGCATCGGAAACAGCGGTTTCGGCGCAGAGCGTTTCTCGCGGCAGGTGGCGCAAGGGCACTCGTCGCGCAATTGCTGCGCCGCGTAGACCCGCCGTTGACCATCGCTCCAGTCGATCAACAGTTGGTTGTCGCCTTGCAGCGCCAATTTGATGGGATATGCGCCCATGGGAGGAAATGACTAATGTCTAATGACGAATGTCTAATGAACGAAGAATGGCGAATGTGAGGTCGAACCGAAAATCCTCTTGCAGCAGCCTTAGCGGCGGTCGATGAAGCGTTTGCCTTTGCCTTCGTGCCGCGGCAAGGAACCCAATGGCACGCCTCGGACTTCGACGTTCAGACCCAACCGCAGTTGCAATTCTTGCGCGACGCGCTCCGGAGAATTCAAACGATCTTCGATTTCGACCAACAGTTGGTCGAGTTGCGCTTCGGTGGTGACGATCGTGCGGAACTCGATGATTTCGGGAAAGCTGCGCACGATTTGCTCGATCGAGCTGGGAAAGATATTCACGCCGCGCACGACCAGCATGTCGTCGGCGCGCCCCAGGATGCCCCCTTCCAATCGCACGAAGCCGCTCGCCCCTTCGCCGCGCCAGCTGGGACGCACCAGGTCGCCCGTGCGATAGCGAATCACCGGGCTGCCATAGCGCCCCAGGGTCGTGAGGACCAGCTCGGCCAGTTCCCCTTCGGTCGCGGGCGTGCCCGTGGCGACGGCCAGAAACTCGGCCAGGAACTCGCTCTCGTTCACCCGCACGCTGCCGCCTGCCAAATCGCCATAGCCCCAGGGCCCGATCTCGGTGGCGCCACAATGATCGAGCACTTGGGCATTCCAAGCCGCCTCCAATCGGGCCCGCACTGCGGGAACCGAGCCGCCGGGCTCGCCCGCCACGATCAGCCGCCGCACGCCCAACGAGCCGACGTCGAGCGAATTCTCCGCGCCGACCTCGGCCATGTGCAGCGCGTAGCTGGGGGTGCAGCAGACGACCGTGGCCCCGGCGATCCGCGCCATCTCGAGCCGTCCCAGCGTGCTCACGCCGCCGGTGGGAATCAACAAGCAGCCGCGCTCGGCCAGTGCGTCGTAGGCGCTCCAGAAGCCCACGAAGGGGCCGAAGGAAAAGGCCATCAGCGCCCGATCTTCGCTTGTCACTTCTGCCGCGTCGAGCACGAACTGCCAGCATTCCAGCCACCATCGCCAATCTTCGGCCGTATCGAGCACGCCCAATGGCCGGCCATGCGTGCCGGAGGTCCGGTGGAATCGCGCGTACCGCTCCAGCGGCCAGGTGCGGTTCTGAGCCAGATCGCGGCCGGGCGAGCCGATCAGCTCCTGCTTGTACGTGAAAGGCCAGGTGGCAAGCTGATCGAGCGACGTGATCGGCCGCGTGATGCTCCCCAGCTTGCCGGCATAAAAAGCGTTGTCCGGCAAGATCCGATCCAACAGCGCGTTGAGCCGCACCAATTGATGCTGGACCAATGCTCGGGCATCGAGCCCCTCCAGCCGCCTTCGCTCCGCCGCTTTGTCTTGCGTCATGTCTGAATGATACAAGGCCCCAGGCCAAACGGGCCAGTGGCGCTTTGGAGAGAAAATGACCGCCGTCAGCCGAGCGCTCGGAACCGGCAGTAATGGTTCATTTTGAGGTTTTTGGCGCTGCGACGGCACGCGGAGCGTGCCTGCCACGTAGTAGGCACATTCCATGTGCCGTAGGGGCTCAAAGTCAACTACTACCAAGCCGGCTTAGCGTTGCGATTTTCCGCCCTCAGGAGGAGAATACCAAGGTGAATCGTTCGCGAGGACGCCAGGCAAGATCATCCCGCGTCCTCGATACCGCCTGCGGCGAGTGAAGTTCTAGCGCTAACGGCATTGGAATGAATACACGCGCTTGGAAATTAGGAAGCAACGGACTTTGCAAGACGGCAAGTTGAGCTTAGCTTCTTCACCATTGGAAACTCCGTGCGAACTGTCGATTTGTTGATCGCGGGTGGCGGATTTGCAGGACTCACCTGCGCAGGCCGCGGCGGCGCACGGGGTGAATACGGTGGTCTTGGAGCGGAAGCGCAAGCCGGGCGATGCTTGCCACACCACGGGCCTGCTGGTGAAAGAGGTAAGCGACGCCTGGGATTTTCCCCGCAGCCTGACGCGGAAAGTGCATGGCATCCGGCTCTATAGCCCCAATCTGCGGTCGATCGATTTTGCTTCGCCCGGTTATTATTTTCTCGCGACCGACACGCCCGCGCTGATGCGTTGGATGACGGGCCAGGCAGTCGATGCCGGCGCCGAGGTTCGGCTCGGCGCTGCTTACGAGGGAGCCTATCGAGCCGAGCATGGCGTCGAACTGGACGATCGATCGATTGCCGCGCGGTTTCTTGTCGGTTGCGATGGAGCCCGCTCGCGCGTGGCGCGTGATTTCGGCTTGGGCCGCAATCGGCGATTTTTGGTCGGAATCGAAGGCGAGTTCACTGGTGTCACTGGGTTGGATGAGGACCGGCTGCACGTATTTCTCGATTCCCATCTGGCGCCGGGATACATCGCTTGGGTTGTGCCGGGCCTGGATTTTACGCACGTCGGGTTGGCGGTAACGCAACCGCACGTGCCTCGGCTTGGTCCGCTGGTGGAACGTTTATCGCGAATTTTCAATTTCGATCGAGCCCGACTTGTTGGCCACCGCGGCGGGCTGATCCCCTGCGGCGGGATCGTGCGGCCGTGGATCGCACGCAATCGAACGATGCAACGGCGCGGCGGCGTGTTGTTGCTCGGCGACTCGGCCGGGATGGTCTCGCCGCTGACCGCCGGCGGAATTCATCCAGCGATGCAGCTTGGCCGCGCGGCCGGCATCGCGCTGAGCGACTATTTGCTTGAAGCAGGGCCCAATCCTGGCCGGGTCTTGCGCAATCTTGTCCCCTCGTTCACGTTCAAACAACTTCTGCGTGTCGGCTTCAATCTCGAGCCACCCGATTGGTTGTACGATCTCGCGCTGGGGAGCCGCGCCATGCGAAACCTGGCCCAGACGCTCTTTTTCCACCATCGGGGCCTCTTTTCGCTGGACGCTTCGCGCGATATTCTCCGATTACGCTCGCGCGTGCGAGCCAGCTAGATTCCAGTGGGAAGGCGAGGCTCCCGCCGAGCCGGGCTAGATTCCAGTGGGAGGGCGAGGCTCCCGCCGAGCCGGACGCTCGCGGCTCGGCAGGAGCCTCGCCCTCCCATTCCTGCGACTTGATATAACATTCCTCCAGAGCGAGCATTTATGCCTAGGGCCGCGGCAATTCTCAATGATCCTAATCCGCGCCGCCTCCTTTCGCTCTGCTTGCTTCTAGCACTGCCTATGACTCTGAAAGATTCTGTCGCCGACGCCGAAGAGGGGATGTGGCTGTTCACCAATCCGCCGCGGGCAATGCTCCGCGAGAGGTACGGCTTCGATCCGACCGACGCCTGGCTGAAGCATCTGCAACGCTCGGCGGTCCGCTTCAACGACGGCGGCAGCGGCTCGTTCATCTCGGCCGACGGACTCGTGCTCACGAATCACCATGTCGGCGCTGGCGCACTGCAAAAACTGAGCAGCGCGGAACACGATTATCTCGCCGGCGGTTTTCATGCCAAGACGCGGGCCGACGAGCTCCGCGCGCTCGACACCGAATTGAACGTGTTGCAAAGCATCGAAGACGTGACCGCGAAAGTCCAAGCCGCGGTGCGACCGGAGATGACGTCGGCCGAAGCCCACGAGGCGCGGCGGGCGGCGATCAACACGATCGAGAAGCAATCGCTCGACGCCACCGGCTTGCGCAGCGACGTGGTTACGCTTTATCACGGTGGGCTCTATCACCTGTATCGCTACAAGCGCTACACCGATGTCCGCCTGGTGTTCGCTCCAGAGCAGGCCATCGCGTTCTTCGGCGGCGATCCCGACAATTTCGAATACCCGCGCCACGATTTGGACATCTGCTTGTTTCGCGTGTACGAGAACGGACATCCCGCGAAAATTACCGATTATCTGCACTGGAGCACGGCGGGCGCCGCCGAAGGAGAGTTGGTGTTCGTCGCCGGCCATCCGGGCCACACCGATCGGATGGATACGGTCGCCCACCTGCAGTACATTCGCGACCGCGAGTTGCCGCGCAGCTTGCAAAGGCTGTTTCGCAAGGAGGTCCTGCTGCAAAGCTTCAGCCGCCGGAGCAAGGAAAACGCCCGGCGGGCCGAAAGCGAATTGTTCGGCATCGAAAACGGCCGAAAGGCGCGGGACGGCCAACTCGCCGGACTGCAGGACCCCGCGATCATGGCCCGCAAGCAAACGGACGAGAAACGAGCTCCGCTCCAGCGCCGTGCGCGATCCGAAGTTGAGCAAGAATCTCGACGCTTGGGACAATGTCAGCCGGGCGATCGACCGTTGGCGAAAAATCGACGTCGAGCTCGGCCTGCTCGAAAACCAACAAGCGTTCGACAGCCGGCTGTTCGGGATCGCGCGGACCTTGGTGCGTATGACGGCCGAAGACATGAAGCCGAACGCAAAACGGTTGCCCGAGTACAACGAGTCGAGCCGCCCCTCGCTGGAGCAGCGGTTGTTTTCCGAAGCGCCGATTTACGACGATTTGGAGACGCTGAAATTGGCCGACTCGCTGTCGTTTTGGATCGAGAAACAGGGAGCCGACAATCCGCTGGTCGACAAGGTGCTGGCCGGCAAGTCGCCGCGCGAACGAGCGGCCGAGTTAATCTCCGGCACGAAGCTGAAATCGGTCGCCGATCGCAAGGCTTTGGCCGCGGGAGGCGTTGCGGCCATTGAAAGTTCGACCGACCCCATGATCGAGTTGGCCCGGCTGGTCGATCCCGCATCGCGCGCCGTTCGCAAGACCTACGAAGAGCAGGTGCATGAGCCGCTGCAACAGGCCTATGCGAAAATCGCGGCGGTGCGGTTCGCCCTTTCGGGCACCGACACCTATCCCGACGCCACGTTCACGTTGCGGCTGGCGCTGGGCGAGGTCCGCGGTTACAAGGAAGCGGGCCAAACGATTCCTGCTTGGACGACGATCGCGGGACTCTATCGGCACTCGGCCGAGCATGAAAACGTGCCGCCGTTTCGTTTGCCCACGCGCTGGGCGGTGGCGAAGGACCGCCTCGATCTTTCGACGCCGATGAACTTCGTCTCCACGGCCGACATCATCGGCGGCAACTCGGGCAGCCCGGTGGTGAATCGCCGGGGGGAGTTGGTCGGACTGATCTTCGACGGCAACATCCAGTCGCTGGTGCTGGATTTCATTTACACCGCGAAGCAAGCCCGGGCCGTCTCCGTCGATTCGCGCGGCATCGTGGAATCGCTGCGCAAGGTGTACGCAGCTGACGCACTGGCGAACGAAATTGAAGGCCGTCATTCAGCGGCCGGCACGGCGCCTTGACGGGCGACCTGGCATTCCTCCGCAACGTTGTCCGCTGAGCGGGTCGGAAGACCGTTTGTGAAATCTGTCGCCGGCAGCGTAGAATCGGGATATCCAGTCAGCCCACTGAGGGAGTTTCGAATATGTCTTGGCAAGATCGAATCACGTCCGACCCGGCGGTCCTCGTCGGCAAGCCGGTGGTGCGCGGGACTCGCATCTCGGTCGAACTTCTTTTGGAAATCATGGCCGAGGGGTGGACCGTGGATCAAATTCTGCAGAATTATCCCCAGTTGACGACCGACGATATCCAGGCCGCGTTACATTTCGCCGCGGAAGTTCTCAAACACGAGCGGGTTTTTCCGCTATCTGTATAAGCGCTTGAATGGCAATTTTTCTCGCTAACGAGAACGTGCCGTTGCTAGTGGTCGAGGCTGTGCGAGCCGAGGGGCACGATTTGGCTTGGGTCAGTGAGTTGATGCCTGGCGCCGAAGATCAGGCCGTGTTGGCCCGATCGATTTCCGATGCAAGAGTGCTCCTAACGTTCGACAAGGATTTTGGCGACTTGGCCTTCCGGTTTGGCAAAAAATCTTCGTGCGGCATCATTCTGCTGCGGCCCAAGCTCAAATCGCCGGACTACCTTGTTCAATTTGTCGTTCATGTTCTTTCCCAGCCAATCGATTGGGAAAAGCATTTCAGCGTTGCCCAAGAGGGTCAAATTCGGGTCGTCCCGCTGCGTTCTTAGCGCGCCACGTCGTAGGACAAACGGCATTGCAATTGGACACGGGCTTCGCCAAGATAGGCGGGCTTGCAATTCCTCCAAGTTTTCAATTGCAATCGGCTCCCCGTGACGAACATCACGTTGCAAGAGATTGTCGCCCTGATCGGCTATCCCGTCGTCGGGAATCCGACACAATATATCGTCGAGCAGGCGTTCGCGCCGTTGGGGCTCGATTGGCGCTATGTGACTCTTGAAGTGCCGCCGGAAAATCTGGCCGATGCGGTCCGCGGAATGCGCGCGCTGGGATTCCGCGGCGGCAATGTCACAATGCCGCACAAGCGCGCCGTCTTGCCGCTATTGGACGAATTGACCGAGGCGGCCCGCCTGATTGGCGCGGTGAACTGCTGGCGGCGCGATGGCGAACGGCTGCTGGGGGATAACACCGACGGCAAGGGTTTTTTACAGAGCCTTCGCACGTTGATTGATCCGACGGGCCGACGGATTGCGATTCTAGGCGCCGGCGGCGCAGGCGCGCGCGATCGCGGTCGAACTGGGTTTGGCCGGGGCCGCGGAAATTCTGATCGTTAACCGCTCCACCGAGCGCGGCGAAGAGTTGGCGACACTGCTGACGGAGAAGGTCCATATTGCGTCGCGTCACCTCCCCTGGCATGGCGATTTCCCGCTGCCCGCTGGCATTGACGTGTTGGTGAATGCGACGTCGATCGGCATGGGCGACCCACAGGCCCGCGTACCGGTAGCGCTCGATAGTTTGCCGCAAGGGCTGATCGTGGCCGACGTGGTGATCATGCCGCCGCAAACGCGGTTGTTGCGCGAAGCGCGGCAGCAAGGCTGCCAGGCGCTCGACGGCCTGGGGATGCTGATCAATCAGGCGGTGATCGGCTTTCAAATCTGGACCGGCCAAACCCCCGACGCGGCGCTGATGCGCGAAGCGGCCGAAGAGTTCCTGGGGACGTGAGAGCGCCTCATCTGCTCCCCTCGCCCCTTGCGGGAGAGGGAGAAGCATAAAAAGCCGCGCACGAAGTAAGCGAGTGACGAGCTTCCAGCACGCTTACTTCGTGCGCAGGCTCGTTCACGAGCGGTAGGGGCGCGTCACCAAGAGACGCACCATCAAGCGAATCGTCATCACCCTCACCCCAACCGTCTCCCGTCGAGGGAGAGGAAGAAAGAGTTCCCGTAGGGTGGGCATTGCCCACCGTTTCGCTGACTAGACCGAAACGCGAATGTGGGCAGTGCCCACCCTACTGGGATTCCGCCGGTGAGAGAGGTCGAAAAACTCACAGATTGAAGCTCAGGCCGAACAGCGCGTCGGCACCGATCACCAGACCGAGCGTTAGCAGGGCGATGAAAATCTCGCCTAGGGCACCCACGACGAGCGGACGCCAGCCTTGGTGACCTAGTTCGCGGAAGTTGGTGCGCAGGCCGACGCCGGCGAAAGTGAGTAAGAACGCCCAGCGGCTGAGATTTTCCAAGCTCTTGATTTGAGCGGCGTCGAGCAGTGCCCAGCTTGTGCCCGTCAGGCTCGCGATGGCGGAGAAGAGCAAGAAACCGAGCACGAATTTTGGAAACGCATGCCAGACGAACAACACCTTCGAGCCTTCGACATGGCTGCCGCCGCGGCCAGCGAAGTACAGCGCGGCGCCCAGGACGACGAAGCCGATCATTGCATTGCGTGTTGTCTTGACCAGGACCGCGATGTTCTTCGCCGTCTCGGACCGCAGCGCGCCAGCCGCCGTGGCCTCGGCCGTGTTGTCCACGGAAAGTCCTGCCCAAACACCGTAGGCCTGGTCGGTCATGCCGAGCGAGCGCGAGATGACCGGATAGGTGAACAGGCTGATTGCGCCCAGGGCGAGAATGGCGGCAATGGCATACGACGTTTCTTTCTCGTCGGCGTCGATGGCGCCTTGCGTGGCGATGATGGCCGACACGCCACAGACCGAGGAGCCGACCGCCAGCAAGGCCGTGAGCTTCGGCGTCAGCTTGAACAGCTTGCCGATAAGGATCATCATCGCGATCGAGAGAATAATTTCAATCGCGACCAGTCCCAGGCTGATGCCGCCGAGCTTGACCACGTCGCGCAGCAGAAACCGGACGCCGAGCAGCACAATGCCCAGCTTCAGCCAGAATTCATAGGTTTCGATACCGGGCAGAAACACGCGGAACCACCGCGCACCGCCGACTGTGTTGCCGATTACGACACCGATCAGGATCGCCCAGAGCACGTATTCGATATTGGGCAGCGCCTGATGATGTTCGGCGCCATAGCGTTTGATCGCCGCCTCGATCCACTTGCCGCCGAAGCCGACCGCAAACAGCAGCGCCAAGCCAGGAATGGTCGCGATGATCCGGATGGGAAGCGGCTTCCGGGCGCATGTTTGTTGCGACGATAGGAACGATTGGGCGGAGGCGATGAACTCATCGGTTCGTTCTGAACTCCATTCGTATTGAACTACAAAGGAAGAATGCGCGAGCCGCGAAAAACGTCGGGCCGCCAGTGCGGGTGATTAGCGATTCGGCGCGGTTGGCTTTGAGTCCGCAGGCGCGGCCGGAGCGGGTTTCGAATTGGCGGCCGAATTCGCCGGCTGCGTGGCAGGGGCTTTCGCCTTGGGCGGCGGCTCCCAGGGCACTGCCGGGAGGATCCCGAACCGCAACAACGCGGCCAGCGCCACGGCGATAATCACCGACCACCAATCGAGCGAAATGCCCAAGCGCGTGGCGCACGGCCTCGTTCGATTCGGGATCGTACTGCTCTGGCGCGGGCGAGGGGTTTCGATCGGGCACGCGAAATTCCTGGAAATACCGGATTTGAATTTTGTAAAACTATGCACGGAGCCGCCGGACGCGTCAAGCGCAATCGGCCGAACAACAAAGTTCGGCTCATTTAGCCGCTCCGCTTGCGGAGGCGCACCTCGGCTTACCCCAGCGGCTCCTGTTGTGTTATGCAATGGAACGCCCCGAAGCCGCGGACCAAGTCCCGGGCCGGCAGCGGGCAGATGCGGCGGCCAGGGAGCAACGGGGCAAGAATCTCCACGGCCCGGGCGTCGGCCGGGTCGTCGAATTGCGGCACGATCGCCAGGCCATTGGCAAGGTAGAAGTTGCAATAGCTGCCCGGCAGTCGCAGGGCGTTATGGATCACCGGGCGCGGCATCGGCAACGGTATGACGTTCAGCGATTTTCCGGCCCCGTCGGTAAACGCCCGCAAACGTCGGAGATTGTCTTGGAGCGGGGCGTAGTTTTCGTCGCGCGGATCGTCTTCCGACGCCGCCACGACCGTGCCCGGTGCGACGAAGCGGGCCTGCTCGTCGATATGGCCGTCGGTGTCATCGCCGACGACGCTGCCGGCCAGCCACAACACCTTGGTCACGGCCAGATAATCGCACAGGTAGCGCTCGATTTCTTGCCGCGAGAGGCTTGGATTGCGGTTGGGATTCAACAGGCAGGTTTCCGTCGTTAGCAACGTGCCGCGACCATCGACCTCGATCGAGCCTCCTTCCAGAATCATGTTTGGCTCGTAGCAAGTTCGATCCAGCGCGCGGGCAATGCGTCGGCCGAGCACTTCGTCCATGTTGTGTGGATATTTTTCACCGTAGGCGTTGTAGCCCCAGTCGATCAGCACCGACGGAGCATTGGCCGGACCCGCCAGAAAAATCGGTCCCGAATCGCGCAGCCAAACATCGTTCGTCGGAATGTCGTGCAGCGTCACGTTGGCAATCCCGCGCAACACCAACCTGGCATGGGCCATGGCATGTCCGCCGGCAAGAACGTGGACGTGCTCGACCGCGGCCAACTCGCGCACCAAGCGGGCATAAAGCTGCGGAATCGGTGCGAAATGTCCGGGCCATGTCGCCAGCCGGTGCGGCCAGGAAAGCCATGTCGCGGCGTGCGGCTCCCATTCGGCGGGCATGCGATAGCCGAGTTGGGCGGGCGTGGGCATGAGGGCTCGTGTGTTGTCTTCCGGCCGACGCGCTCCGCCAAGCGCGCAAGGCTCAGAGTCGACTCTTGGTGGCTGCTGAAAAAGGGGACAGGCACTTCGCGACGACGTTGACTCTACGAAAAATCCACTCGATTGCTCAGAGCCAGTCCCCTTTTTCAACGGTGTGTCAATCGAGATAGCGGCGGGTGAGATCGGCGTAGGCGTCGATCCGCCGGTCGCGGAGGAATGGCCAATGGGTGCGAACCGAGTCGATCTGAGCGAAATCGCACTCGACGAGCAATGTTTCTTCCGCGTCATGCCCCGCTCGGGCCAGCACGTTGCCATGCGGATCGCAAACGAACGAGGCGCCCCAAAACTCAATCTCATGTTCCCATCCCGTTCGATTGATGGCGGCCACGAACACGCCGTTGGCGATGGCATGGCTGCGCATCATCGTTTCCCAAGCGGCATGTTGGCTGGCGCCATACTCCTCTTTTTCCTTGGCCAGCCAGCCGATGGCGGTCGGATAAACCAAAAGCTGCGCTCCGGCCAGGGCCGTGAGTCGGGCCGCTTCGGGATACCATTGGTCCCAACAGACCAGCGGTCCGACGGCGCCGAACTTTGTCGGCAGGCTGCGGAAGCCGAGATCGCCAGGGGTGAAATAGAATTTTTCATAGTAGTTCGGATCGTCGGGGATGTGCATTTTCCGGTAACTGCCCGCGAGCGAGCCGTCGGCATCCAACACGACGGCCGTGTTGTGATAAAGTCCTTGGGCTCGGCGTTCGAAAAGTGAGCCGACGATCACGACTTTGTGTTGTTTCGCGGCGGCCACCAGGGCGTCGTAGGTTGGACCGGGGATCGGCTCGGCATCTTCGAAGCGACGGTGGTCCTCGGTCTGGCAGGGATAGTGGCCGGCGAACAGCTCTTGCAGGCAGACGATGTTCGCCCCGGCGGCAGCCGCCTCGGCGATCCGAGCCAGCGCCTTGCCGACGTTCGCGTCTTTCGATTCGACGCACCGCATTTGCACCAGGGCGATCGTCGCGCGTGGCATGGGCGGAATCAAGGGACAGACCTTGGGATTCGAACGATTCAGTGTCTATTTCTTTCGCCGCACGGGCATCATAGGGTTTTATCCGCGAGTGTCACCCGCTGCCGGCTGCCTGTTGAAAAAGGGGACAGGCTCTTAGCGAACGAGAGGACCTCGCCCAGTATTGACGCACCGCGTAGTGCCTGTCCCCTTTTTCAACAGTCTGCGGAAGTGGTACATTTTGAGATTCTTGGCGCTGCGACGGCACGCGGAGCGTGCCTACTACGTAGCAGGCACGCTCCGCGTGCCGTCGGGGCTCAAGCTGTACCACGACCCAGTCTGCCGAGCCCTATTCAGCGAGCCAAGAGCCTTGCTATCCTGATCGTTACAATGCCGAAGCCGTCAGCCAATCCTCAATCCTCAAGCCTCAAGCCTCAAGCCTTCGGCCTGTTCGTGTCGGGAACCGACACCGGCGTGGGAAAGACTTATGTCGCGGCTCTGATCGCGCGTGCGCTGGCGGCCGCCGGCTTGCGGGTCGGCGTTTATAAGCCGGTCGCCAGCGGTTGCCGCCGCGAGGGGGACGAACTGATTTCGGATGATGCCCTGGCGCTGTGGGAAGCCGCCGGCCGGCCGGGCACACTGGAAAATGTTTGCCCACAACGATTCATCGCGCCGTTGGCGCCCCACTTAGCGGCCCGGGCTGAAGGCGCGGGTCGATGCCGATCGGCTGCGCGGCGGTTTGGAGTTTTGGCGCCAGCGATCCGACATCGTGGTGGTCGAAGGCGTCGGTGGGCTGATGTCGCCGGTGAGCGACGAGGATTACGTCGCCGATCTGGCGGCGGAGTTCGAATACCCGTTGCTGATTGTCGTGCGCAACATGCTCGGCGTGATCAATCAAACGCTCCAGACGCTGATCGTCGCCGCGACGTTCCGCCAGGGACTGCCGATCGCGGGCATCGTGCTCAACCACCCGGCCGAACCGCGCGAAGGGGCCGAAATTGACCCGAGCGTCCACAGCAACCGCGACGAACTGATTCGGCGAGCCGTGCCGCCGGTACTGGCCGAAGTGAAATGGCGAGCGACGGCGTTCGACGCGCCAGTGGATTGGATTGCATTAGCGCGGGGCTAAGCGAAGGGTTCAGAACCTCAGAACCATGATTCACTCGCCTCCTTAATTTCCGCGACTCGCGTCTGGGGCAGGTTTTCTACCAAGCTGGTGGGGCAAGTTGCAATAAATCGTTCTGAACCGAATGCCATGAAGTTAGCGCGTAACCCTCGGCGATTTCGCGGGTTGTCCATGCTAGCATTGGCCATGCTATCAGCGTGGCGTCTTTGAATGCGCAAGAAAAAAGCTGGGGCCCTGCGAAGAATGGAAGAATGCAATGACAATTCTTCTTTTCTGTCGGGAGACCCAGGCAGTGATTCTTCATAATTTTATCGAAGCGGTGATCACGATCAAGCACGACGTAGCTGAATGTCTCACGGACGCGGCCATCGAGCAAGCTTGTCATGTGGAAGACTATCATTGGCGTCGGCGAGAACTTGGTCCCGCCAAGACGATCCAGGCATTCGTCCTGCAAGTTCTTCATGGAAACACGGCCTGGCGCATACCGTGCGGTTGGCCGATTTGAATTGTTCGGCCGAAGCTTACTGTCAAGCGCGCGCCGCGTGCCGCTGGAAGTCTATCAGCGGCTCTTGCACGATACGAGTCGGGCGGCGCACAGCGGCTGCCGGCTGTCTTTGTGGCATGGACATCGCACGTTTTTGGTGGACGGTTCGAGCTTCTCGATGCCCGACACGCCCGAGTTGCAAGCGTACTTTGGCCAGTCGGACGCCCAACAGGCGGGCTGTGGTTTTCCCACGGCGCACTGGTTGACGATGTTCGACGCCCGCAGCGGTCTGCTGGTGCGGCAACTGGCCGCGCCGCTGCGGACGCACGACATGGCCAACGTGGCCACGCTGCACCCGGAACTGCTTGCCGGAGACGTGCTCGCCGGCGACACGGCGTTCGCCTCGTACGCGCATTTGGCCTTGCTTTCCCAGCGAAAACTGCATGGCCTGTTCCGCGCTCATCAGCGGCAATTGATCAGCTTTCGCACAGATCGGCGACTGCTGGGCCTGCGGCCCAAGGGGACGGTGGCCACGCTGGCCACAGGCCGGTTGATCCGCAAACTGGGCAAGTACGACCAACTGATCGAATACCGCAAACCGAAAGAGCGCCCGGATTGGTTGAGCGAAGCAGCTTACGCCGCCTTGCCGGAGACGCTCGTGGTTCGCGAGGTGCGTTATCACACGAAATTGCACGGCGGCCGCACGCGCGTCGTGACGTTGGTGACGACCCTGCTCGACGCCGAGGCGTACCCGGCCGAGGATTTGGCCTCGTTGTATGGCGAACGCTGGAAAATCGAAACCTATCTGTCGCACCTCAAGACCACCATGCGGATGGACATTTTACGCTGCCAAAGCGTGCCGGGCGTGCTAAAGGAGATGGCGGTCTATGCCATTGCGTACAACCTGGTGAGATTGGTGATGATCCGGGCCGCCAGACAACAGGGAGCGTCCCTCCATTCCATTAGCTTTGTCGATGCCTTGCGTTGGCTGTCGCAAGCTTGCCGAGCGATCGCGCCGCTGAACGTCAGGATCAATCCCGATCGGCCGGGCCGCCAAGAACCGCGCGTCCGCAAACGACGGCCTAAAGCGTACGACCTGATGAGAAAACCTGGCGCGCAATTACGCCAACAACTTATAGAACAATCAGTTGCAGCTTAACTTCATGGCATTCCGTTCTGAACCGTTTAATTTCCCAGCCCGAGCAAATTTCAGAGGTTTTCTACAGAGCCGGAATGTCCCCTTCTCTTCTCCAAAAAGGACGAAAGTCATGACTTCTGCATTCGTAAATCGAATTTTGATGGTTGTGCCCATCCTGATTGCAGCAACCACCGCAAATGCCGAAGCCGCGGACGTCCCCGCATCGATCTCGCAGATCAAAGCGATCGCGGGGGAGGAGGCCCAAAACTACGAACGGCTACTGGTGCGTGCGTCGCCAATCGTGCGAAAAGCCTGTGAGCAACAACCCTGGGCAGAAATGGAAAAGGCCCTGAACACGGCCGGCCTAAAACCGGCCTTGATGGAAGACCACGGGTATTACGCTGAATATCGCTGCGTGCTGCTGCCGAGCCTCTCGACGGCGAAGGGCGGCATCAAGATGGATTTATACCTTCAGATGTCCGTTTCGTCGGGTCGGTCACAGCCGACATACGAAGCCCCGCCACGCCATACGGTAACGCAGGCATTGATCGGCCTTTCGGCCATGGTTGGCGCAAATCAGGAGCAAGCGCAAGGAACAATGGTTCGGAGAACGATCCGTCATTCAAGAATCACTCGCGTCGTGGCCTGTTACCGATGCCCAATCTGCATTTCCTGTTCTGGGCAACATCGAGTTGTCGTTCAAGCCGAGCGAAGACATCGGCCCGCACGGAAATGGAGACAAATTTCACATATCTCTCGAACTCCTCAAAGCTGGCGACAACAAGCAACATAAATTGCGGCTTGAATGTTCCGCTGTCGCCCCACAAGCAGCGGAACCCCACGGCTCGATTGACGGCTGGTTGCGACGCGAAATTCTGCCGCCGGGCACCGCTCTGAAGCTCGGGGACGATCTGCGTGCGCTCATCAAGCAAAAGGGACTCTCCTACCAACGGATATTGCGCGATGCCTATGGCGTTGTTCAAAGGGCGACCGTCGGGCGGGACTGGTCGGCCGTTGCTCCGGAATTAGCGGGCCAGAATCTCAAACTCGTGGTTAATAACTCTGGGGATTTCGGCACGCTGCAGGAATACCTTGTCGCCGAAAGAGCGTTTGTTACCGAGGCTGGCGAGACCATGGACCTGTATCTGGAAGTGGATACTGCGCGAATCGAATCACGGACCGCCGCGACGCGAGAGATCGTCTCGGAAGCGCGTGCCAGCTTTCACGCCGCACCGAAATTGCCGTATTCCCATGTAATAGCTCAGGCCCGTTTCGGCAAAGGAACAGCCATCGACAAGATTCTTCGGGCCGACGAGATCAAGGAGGTTGCAGGGCGCGATACGATCCTCGACTCAGTCGTGGTCTGCTATTGTCTATCTGGCGATCAATACTCTTCGACGAGTAACTACGGTTTTGAGGTTCAGCCGTACTTCGATCACGGCAAAGGCAACGTTAGGTCAGCCGGATTCACCTTCTTGATTCCAAGCGGACTCGATCCGCCGGAACGTGACGGCGAAGCAATTCTTAAAAAAGATTTTGTGTCGCGCGACACACTTGGAACCCCGTCCTACCTGGGTTCGGTCAAGTCCGAATCGGGTGGCACAGGGAGCTACTTTTTGACGAAGAAAGGTGAGCCCGATTGGCCATGGATCGACGATGACGCCGTCAAGCCCGCGATCGCTTACGGCGTGGGGGACTTGCGCACTTTGCCACCACGCACGCTCGCGATTAGGGTAAGCAGCAAGGAAATCTACGACGACGACTTGGTTACGCTGGCTCGATTCAATAATATTCGCTGGCTTGATCTCGGCGACTGCGTTGGCGTCACCGATAAGGGGCTTAAGAATCTCGCTGGCCTCAAGCGGTTGCAGTCGTTGACGTTGGCTGGCAATCGGATTTCCGGCGTCGGTTTCAGCAGTCTGCGGGACGCGGCCGCACTGACAACGCTCGACGTTCATACGTCGGGGAGCCTCACCGACGAGGGAATTGCCGCGCTTGGCGAATTGAAATCGTTGAGATTGCTCACCTTATTTTGGGCGAGCCGGTTGACCGACGACGAAGTGGCCCAGCTCGCCAAAATCAGCGCGCTCCGAAAACTCTGTATCTGGGGAAGCGAAAAGATCACCGATGCCGGGCTCAGGCACATTTCAGGCCTTGCCAAGCTCGAGTCTCTAACATTTAGTCACGCGAAAGAGATCACGGCACGAGGCGTTGATCAGCTTACGAGCCTACAAAACCTACAAGAGATCTCGATGGGCTATATGCGGCTAAAGGACGACGCGATGCTGCCGCTATCTCGAATACCGTCACTGGAGTACATCGAATTGCACGGTCTCGACGTCACAGATGCGGGAATCGAAACTCTGAGCAATCTGCCGCACCCGAAGCGTTTCTATTTCGAGGGGTGTCGGGCTGTGACCCAAGCGGGTATCAAAAACCTGACCGCGAATTTAAAGGGCGAGTTTGTGCTTGCCATTAAGAACAGATGAATCGCTCGTCGGCCACGGAGTTCGTTGACGGCCGGGCCCAAAGGGGCAGGTTCCTATTCCAAATGCGACACTTTTGACCCGCGAAAAATGAATGCTGGCAGCGACCGCAACGAAATCCCCATGCGGCACCTGTCCCGCTGGCAAAATCGTCGCAGTTTTGTTGTCGCATTTGGTTTTGGAACCTGCCTCGTAACAGAAACTTTGAAAAAGGGCGATAATGCAACGGCCAATCTGTAAATTCGATCTTGGCTCGGCGGAAGAATGGGGCAGAGCTTCGGACCCGTTTTCCGTCCGGCTGCGCTAGATCGCAGGGATTTGCCGCAGCGCAAGCTTCTCAATGACAGCTTCAACTGACAATCGCCTTACGTGATAGTCGTCCTGCAGCTCCCTAAGTCGCTTCGCTCGCCGCAAGTAATCGATCAATGCGTCGACTCCGCCGGGGCCGTATGGATAGAAATGGATTTCGGCGGCGTTGTTCCAGTCCGTTACTTGATTCATCAACTCACGCATCGGCTTGAGCGCGTCTTCAATCCGCTGCCGGGAAAGCGCGGGAAAGCGCGCTTGCAGCGCTTAGAGCATTCGGTAAATCCAAGTGCGCAAGCCGCTTATTTCTATGCTCTCTTAGCGCCGCGACTGCGGCCTCAATTTCCGCCACCTTGGCATCCAGCAATTTCGATTGCGTCGCGGACGGCACCGGATTGAGTGATGACCTCAATCGATCAAAGGTCAGATTCCGTTTGCCACCGATTTCGGCCTTATCGCATAGCCGGCAAATCCCCAAGACAACCGCATCGGCCAGAACTTGCTGGATCAGGGCCCCGAAGTCGGGGAGCAATTCTGCAAGCAACATGAACCGCGCTTCGCTCGTGGCAAACAGCTGACGATACGTCTGCCAGGTCCAGTGCAGCAGAACCATTTCGTGCTTGATCTCTTCATATACCTCACCAAACGGGTTCGCTGCCGTCTGAGAATCCATATTCTACCCTCCAAAACTACCCTATCACGCGCGGTCGCGGCCGGACGTTCGGCAGAATGCGGAAGCCGGGCCAGAAGGTCCGACCGTTTTTCAGCCCGTGACGGCGACGGGTTGGGGGTCTTGGCGGCGGCTTTCGGCTAGCGAGGTGTCGAGCGTTAGCTGCATCGTCAAGCTCCAGCGGCCGTCGGCGTCGCCCACGACGTGCCAGTGCGGCTCGACGACCACCGATTGGTGGACCAGTTCAAAGCCTCCTTCCGACTGGCTAACCGTTTCGATGGGATAAGTCCAGAGGTGCGCCGGCCGCGACAGGGTCAGGCCGACGTCGATCCCGAGCCATTCATCGGTCAGCCCTATGGCTTGCGTTTCATTGAGATCGAGCCGAGTGCCTAACTGCCCCAGCCGTCGCTGCTGCTGCCCACCATCGTGAAAATAGCGATCGTCGGCGCCGGACGGCATGCCCGGCGAAATTGAATTCGATTCCGAAATGCATCGAACGGCCCGGGGGCAAGCCTTCGATGAGATAGGCAATTTCCAGCGCGTTGCTGCCGGCTTCGAGCGTCACGCCTTTGGTGATTTTCAGCGGCACGCCCCAAGCGTTTCCTTGCCGGGCAAGTTGCACCTGGATGCGGCCCGGATTGCGGCGGAGCTTTCCCTCATAGCTGCCAGTGAGAAAATCGCCCCGTTCGAGCGCCTCGCCGCGGGCCACGGCATCGAGCGACACCTGGTCGTCGTACCAATGGTCCAGCAGGCTCTTGCGCTGGTACGAATCGTATTGCAGCCGCTTTTCGAGCCCGGCTTGCTTGAACTTCACCGGCGAATTCGCGTCGATCACGCTGCCGCCGGCGCCCGTGGGACCGGCCAACACGCGGCGATGATAGGCCTCGGGCCGCCGGCTGAGCGTGGCCAGCAGATTCAGGCAGATTGAGCGGACATCCAGCTCGTAGATTTGCCCGCCGCGGCTGGGGGCCACCAGCGCGATGAGTTGGTCGCCGGCCAGTTGCACCTCGGGCCGGCCGTCGAGATTGAAATCCTCGGTGACTGCTTCGACCCAGGCTGCCGGCCGCCGGGCGGCTTCGTCCAACAGGTTGTCGGCGGCGATCAGATGGTTGTAAATCGCGTTGCGCAAATGAGGGAGATAGACTCCGCCGAACGCGCCGTGCCAATAGCGCAGTTGCACTGCCCGCGATATAGCTCGGTGCGGGCCTGGCGCAGCGGCTCGCTGTCGTTGCCGGCGTCGACCATGTTCTGCAGCCGGCGGCTCACGGCCATCATCCGGGCATACATTTCATTCGTTTCGGGATAACGAACTTTGAAATTCCGCCAGAAACCGCCGCGCACGAAGCGGGCGATGCGCGGCCAGCGCGGATCGGGTTCCAACTCCCGGCGGGCTTGCTCGAAATTCGCGAGTTGTTCGGGCGGGAGGACCCATTCGGTCATTTCCCGGTAGCTGCCCTCGGGCAGATAGACTTTTCCCAGCGGCGGCACCTGATCGAGCACCTCGCTGGGCGTGACCATCCGAATCCAATCCTGGTTGGCGGCCAGCAGTTCGAACAACTGCCGGAGCCAGCCCCGGTCGAAGACGTTCAGCTTCGTTTCGGGCCACACGCCGAACTTCTCGCCGTCGTCGGCAAAGACCGACACCGCCTGCGGATGCCGGTCGGCGACGCCGCGCAGATAGTCGATCGTCTCGTGCTGGTTGGCGAACGGGATGACGTAGCGCAGCCGCTCGCTGCCGGGGAACACGCGGAGAATCCGGCCATCGTCCTCGGTGAGGTAGTAGCCGTGCAGCTGGTCGCCGTCGAGCCCGGCATTCTTGAAGTGCGAATCGTCGAGGATGATATATTCGACGCCGGCGGCCACGAGATCGCCGGTCATGCTCTGTTCCCAAACTCGCTCGGGAATCCACATGCCGCGCACCTTGGCGCCGAGACGATTTTCGATCCAGGTGCGGGACATCCGGATCTGCCCGATCCGGTCGCGCGACGGAATCATCGCCAGGATCGGCTCGTAGAACGCGCCGCCGATGATTTCGATTCGCCCGGTGGCCACATGCCCGGCCAGCCGGTCGAGATATTCGGGATGATGGGCGTCGAGCCATTCCAACAGCGGCCCGCTGGTGTGCAGGGCGATCCGCAGGTGAGGAAACTGCTCGAACAAATCGAGAAACAGGCGGTAACTGTCCTGATATGCCTGCTCGAACACGCCGTCGAAGTTGCCGATGGGCTGATGGTCGTGCAGAGCGAAGATGAAGCGAATCGGTTGCGTCATGCGGATACGCTGGCAGGGCAAAGGGCGATCGGATTGTGGCGTCTTCTCAGATTGTAGCGGTCGAACCTGGCGGCTAAAGGCATGGATCAGGGTTACGGCGAGCGAAAATGAGCGGCCGCGTGGCAGAATCGATTCAACCGGTTGGGTCAACTCGCAAAGCTTCTGTCTTTTGCCCATTTCCAAGCGGCAGAGCAACGGCCGGCTCGGCGACGCGCTCTTCAACACCGCGCAGGAAAGCGGCGGCGTCCTCCGGCGGGACGACGTTGATGTACATGCCGGTGCCCCATTCGAAGCCCGCGACGTTCGTTAGCCGCGGAATGATCTCAATATGCCAGTGATAGTGGCCTAGTTCATGGCTGTCAAACGGGGCGGTGTGCAGCACGTAATTGTAGGCGGGCCGGTCGACCGCCGACTCGATCCGCGCGATCACTTGCCGCAAGACGCGGGCCAGGTCCTCGATGCCTGGGTTTTGGATCCGGTCGAAGGCGCTGGAATGCTGCTTGGGGACGATCCAAGTTTCGAAGGGGAAGCGGCTGGCAAAGGGGGCGAACGCCAGGAAGCTGGGCGTATCGATCACGAGGCGCTTCTCGGCGGCGAGTTCTTGCTGAATCATGTCGCAGAACACGCAGCGGCCGCGGTAGTTGTAAAAAGCCAGCGAGCCCGCCATCTTTTCCCGGACGTTCATCGGCACGATCGGCAGCGCGATCAACTGGCTGTGCGAATGCTCCAGCGACGCTCCGGCCGCGGCGCCGACGTTCTTGAAGATCATGCCATAAATCAGCCGGCGGTCTTTCTTCAGGTCCAATAGCCGGTCGCGGTAGACCCACAGAACCTCGCGGAGTTGCTTTTCCGTCAAATCGGAGGTGCTGAGCAGATGCTTGGGCGACTCGATGATGACTTCGTGCGCGCCGACGCCGCGCATCATGTCGTAAATGCCTTCGCCCCGCTTTTGCAGATCGCCTTCGATTTCGAGCGCGGGAAACTTATTCGGCACCACGCGCACTCGCCAACCCTCGCGGTTGGCGTGCGCGCCGGGATTGCGGTAAGCGAGAACCTCGCCGGGAGTGGCGTGTTCGTTTCCTTCGCAGAAGGGACAGAAGCGTCCGGAGTGCAAAGCCGGATGCGCAGGAAATTCATGCGGCCGCTTGGCGCGGTTCTTGGCCATGATGACCCAGCGGCCAAGGATCGGATCTTTGCGCAAATCAGGCATGAGGGATGCCGCTGGCGCGGATCGCAAGGTCCATCTTGGTCATAATTCCGCTTCGTCCGGCGAGGCCGCTCAAGTCAATCCGCACGCGTGTTGAAAAAGGGGACAGGCACTTCGCCGCGATGATACATTTGCTGCTAACCTCGACCGCGCTCAGAGCCAGTCCCTTTTTCGCCGCTACCACCAGCGCACGTCCAGCAAACTTCTTCGGGCCGTTTGCGGGTCGATCCCGTCGCGCCACTGCGGCACCGGCTTGTAAGTGCGAAAGACTCGATCCCAAATGTCCAACGCCAGGCCAAAATTGTAATGCCACATGTTGAACTTGTGATGCACGTAATGCGTCGGCATCGGCATCCAGAAGCATTTCAGCGGATTGTCATGTTGCAATTGATGGGCGTAAGCCGAGAACACCGCATACACGTTACACCCCACAAGCCAGCCGATTCCGGCCGGCAGCGAGACCAGGAACATCGGAAACATCATCCAGAACGAAGGACGCACGTAGTCCCAATACTCCCACAGAACGCCTTGCCCGATGTTGCGGGCATGATGCTCGCGATGGCCACCGCCGATCGCCCGCCATTGGTGCAACACTCGATGGGCCCAGTATTCGACAAAGCTCGACCACACCATCGCCCCAGCCAAAAACAACAGCCCAACCGTCCAAGGATTGCCCGGCATAGCTCCCTTCCTGCCTCTGAAGATTTAAGGGTGAGTTGTAGGGTGGGCATTGCCCACCGTCTCATAGCATCGCACTCTTGTCGCCGATAAATCGCATTCGACGTCCGCCAATGGTGGGCAATGCCCACCCTACGGTAATTACCCACGTGCGGTGGGCGATGCCCACCCTACGGCCGAAATCAAACCTGCCACATCACCAATTCGTAGTCGGGCGAAGGAACCGCGGTTTCGATCGCGCCCTCGTGCGGGATGCGTTCGAGTACTTGTTCGCCCTGGATCAACTCCAAATATAAGTGTACTGGATCGCCTTGCGTGACCGCCAGACTCCGCCAGGGGACGGCCAATTCCAGCACCACGTCGGCCGCACCCTTCACCGCCGCGCGCGTGACCGGCACATCGTGGTGGTACATTTGCACGATCGGCTCGCGGCGCGAGGGATGCAATACCAGCAGCTCGTATCGGTCGGGCTGCAGGAACGTGATCCGCACCGATTCGATGTCGCTGAACTGGTCGCGCACCGGACCGCCGCGAGCATCCAGGCGCAGGAACAGCCGCTCGTCGCTGAAGCCGAAGTAAAAATTTTCTGCCCGCGTGGCCGCGGCCACGCTCATCGCTCCGCGGCCGTGCGCCGGCGAATAATGACCGGCGTTCAGCCATTCGAAATACGTCAACCGGCCGTCGATCTTCACATCCAGCAGCCCGGTCGGGTCGGTATAGAGCCGGGCGCGGCCCGGGGCCATGCGGATCGACTGCGACAGCTCCGTCGGCGGCGAATCGCCGAGCAGGGTATAGACATTTTGCAAATGCTTGCGGAACAATCGGTCGAACAAGTCTTGCTGGGCGCTGATGGTGGCTGTCGCCAAACCACCAAAACCAATCGCTCCCCTCGGCGATTGCCAATTCGCGGCGGGCCTGGGCCAGTTGATCGGCGCTCTTCGAGCCGCCGGACGCGGCCGATTGCAAATACTCGCGCGTTTGATAGACGAGATCCCAGGCCCGATTGCACTCGGGATGACCAATCCAAATCCCAAAATTGTGCTGGATCCAACTGCCGGCGAACAACGGGCCGAGCTTGTCGGTTGCGGGATAATGATCGAGATAATCGCAGACCCGCGTGGGCGTGATTCGCGGATGCTCGATCACGCGGCGGTAAAGCATGCGCAAGAAATCGACGCCGCTCGTGGGATAATACTCCCAGCAATTTTCGCCGTCGAGAATGATGCTCACCAACGTCGGCCGCTGACCGACGTTGGCGGTCGTGGCGCGGCCGATCGCTTCCAACTTGCCTAAAAAGTCGTTGACGGCCTGCTCGGCCGAAGTGCCCTGATAATGGAACCCGATCTGATCGCTCATCGCATGGTCGCGGAAGATGATTTGGATCGAGCGGCCCTTGTCTTCGACGCGCCAGGGCCGGTACAGCATCTCCGGATGGCGCAGGAAACCTTGGCCGTCGCGAGAAATCCAGCCGTTCGTCGAGTGCGAAAGAATTTCTTCGTCGGTGGCGATCCATTCCAAGCCGGCGGCGGCAATCGCGCCGGCGACCGGCTGGGCCACCGAGCCTTCCGACGGCCACATGCCGCGCGGTTTCGTGCCGAACACGCGCTCGTGGAATTCCACGGCCCGGCGAATCTGATCCAGGGCATCTTCGGGATAGCCTTCGAGGTGCCGCGGCAGCGCCGACCTCGGGCATGGCTTGCCGCGCCAGCCGTTTATCCCACAGCAACGGCAAGATCGGATGATAGAAGGGCGTGGTGGATAGCTCGACTTGCCCCCGGTCGGCAAGCTTTTTATGCAGCGGAATCACTTCGCCGAGCAACTCCATCTGCTTTGCGAGGAACCACAGCTTTTCCTTCTCGGACCAGTTGTGGCCCTTTGAGCGGAACGCGGCGAGTTCTTGGTCCTGTTCGAAAGCCAGTGGGTGAATCCAGACCAGATTGGACCAGCATTGCAGATCGAGAATATCACGCTTCGAGAACCGCCGGGCGGCGGCGGCGGCCGAATCGATACCCAGGCCGCGCTTTTCGTAGAGCTCGTTATAGCGGGCGAATGGCCGGATGTTGTGGTCCGGGTGGACCATGAAGAAGTTGTCGAGCAGATAGTGCATGTCATCTGTCGATAGTCCATCGGCCGGCAGCCGTGATACACGCAAATGATCGTCCTCGCCTCCGGCTTCATATTTTTGAAGCTGAACCAGCAGGCTGGGGACCAGATTGATCGTGGCGCGGAATTCCGGCACTTCCTCGAGCAATTTTGCCATGCCCCAGTAATCCTTGGTTCCGTGCAAGCGGACCCAAGGCATCGGGTTTTCGCCCGAAACGTCGTCCGGGTAATACGGCTGATGCTGATGCCAGACGATCGCCAGATGAATGTCGTGCATAGGACGCTCGGTTCAGTCGAGTGGGCATTGCCCGCCCTGCGATCGTAATCGTGAGGCTCCAGCTGCGTGTAAGCCGGAACGGTGGGCAATGCCCACCCTACCCGCTACAGGAACTTCACTTGGCCGCCGCGGCTGTCGCTGCCGCGGCTTGCACTCTGGCTTTCGCGGTCTGGTACAGTTCGACGTACTTCTGGGCGCTGCGGCTCCAGGAAAAATCTTCGTGCATCGCCTGCGTCATCAGCTTCAACCACGCATCTGGGCGGGCATGGTAAGCCACGGCCCGGCGGATCGCCGCCGATAGCGCGTGCGGCGAAGCTTCGTGGAACATGAAGCCGTTGGCCGTGCCGGCCGCCAGCGTTTCCTCGGTGGTGTCGACGATCGTGTCGGCCAAGCCGCCGGTAACGCGGACCATGGGAATCGTGCCGTACTTCAGGCTGTACATTTGGTTCAGGCCACACGGTTCGAAGCGGCTGGGCATCAAGAACATGTCGGCCCCGGCCTCGATCCGATGCGCCAACGGGTCGGAGAACTGCAATTGCACCGAGATTTTCTGGGGATAGCGCTGGGCCAACAGCAGCAGTTGCTCCTGAAACCTGGCGTCGCCGGTTCCCAGGATGACCCATTGGGCGCGGCTGGTCAGCATCCATTCCTGCATGGTCTGCACGACAAGGTCGATCCCTTTTTGTTCGACCAGCCGACCGATGAAAGCCAGCAATGGGGCCGTGGTTTCGCGGCGGAAGGCCTAGTTCGGACTGCAACGCCGCCTTATTTGCCGCCTTGCCTTCGCGTACCGTCGCGGGGCTGTACTTCGTCGAAAGATGCGGATCCGTGGCCGGATTCCATTGGTTGTAATCAACGCCGTTCAGAATGCCCGACAACGAAGCTCGGCGGTGCTGCAAAACTCCTTCCAAGCCAGACCCAAGCGGGGCGCTCTGAATTTCCTCGGCATACCGCGGACTGACGGTGTTGATCGCATCGGCAAACACCAGTCCTGTCTTGAGCAGGTTCAAGCTGCCGAAGAATTCCATTTGCCGCCAGTTGAAATACTTCCAATCCAGTCCGGTAAGCAGCATGTCCCAGTGCCAGAAGGTTCCCTGATAAGCCATGTTGTGAATGGTCAACAGAGTCGCGATATTTTCAAAGCCGGGCTGGTTGCGGTACAGAAGCTTTTGATACGCCGGGATCAGCCCCGTTTGCCAGTCGTGTACGTGCAGCACGTCGACCGGCAATTTCAGCAGGCGAATCGTTTCCATCACGGCCCGGCAAAAGAAAACGTAGCGTTCGCAATTATCGCGATAGTCCTGGCTGTTCGAGCCGTAGATATGGTCGCGATCGAAATATTGCGCCTGCTCGACGAAATAGACCGGCACCTTGCTGTCCGGGAGATGCCCTCGCAGCAGCCGCCCGGCGACAGTTTTCTGACCGACCGGAACGTCGAGCGTAAGCTCGGTCTGCTCGATTGGCAGGCCCGCGCGAAAAATCTGCCGGTAGGCGGGCAGGATCAGCGTGACTTCATGCCCGAGCCGGGCCAATTCCACAGGCAAGGCGCCGCAGACATCCGCCAAGCCGCCGGTTTTGGCGAACGGCACCGCTTCGCTGGTCGCCAGCAGAATCTTCACGCCGGAGGCTCCCTGATGAATACGCGGAAACGGGGTTGGCTCGAAGGGTTGTGTGGCAGCCTCAAAGTATTGCCGGCGAGAAACTTATAGCGGGCGGTGATGGTTTTGTGCTCGTCCACCGTTGGCGGCGGCGGCAGTTGCTTAACCTATCAAAAGCCGGCCCGCAGCGAAACCGCCCGCGGGGCACGCCAGCAGCCATTATACTTGCGGCGCGAATAATACGAGATCGCGAACGCAGCAAGGCGAGTTTCGCCCACGATGTCCTTGCATAGTGGGACATTTTTGAAGTTTTTTGGCGCGGCGACGGCACGCGGAGCGTGCCTGCTACGTAGTAGGCACACTCCGTGTGCCGCGGGGGCTCAAACTGTACCACTACCTGTCCTTGCGTCCAGTTCCGATTCGAGCGAAATCTGTGGTAAGCGGCGTCAACCTACGGCCGCTGCGTTTTCTTGGTGACCAGTTCGCCATTGAGACGGACTTTTACTTCGTGAGGCTCGAGCGAGGTGATGCGATAGCTCGTCACTTTGTCGTCGCGCCACTGGATGTCGACCGTCACGCCGCCGCGGGCGCGGAGCCCGGTTACGTTGCCGGTCGGCCAGACTTTAGGCAATGCCGGCAGCAGATCGACCTCGCCGGTTTGCGATTGGAGCAACATTTCGCAAACTCCGGCGGTGTAGCCGAAATTGCCGTCGATTTGAAACGGCGGATGGGCATCGAACAGATTCGCATACACGCCGCCGCCGTCGCTCATGTTCACGCGCGTATCGCCGACCAATCGCAACAGATTGCCGATCAGCTTGTGGGCCCGATCGCCATCGTGCAGCCGGGCCCAGAGATTGATTTTCCAGGCCGTGCTCCAACCGGTGCTCACGTCGCCGCGGGCATTTAATGAAACCCGCGCCGCCTCGGCCAGCTGTGGCGTGGTGCGAGGAGAAATCTGCCGGCCGGGGTACACGGCAACCAGGTGCGACAGGTGGCGATGGGTGTCGTGCGGGTCGTCGCGGTCGACCATCCACTCCTGCAACTGGCCCCACTTGCCAACGCGTGGGCCGAGCAGCTTGTCACGCTTCGCCGCGAGCCGATCGCGAAATTCTTGGTCCATGCCCAAGGCATCGGCGGCCTCGACCGTGTTGTTGAACAGATCCCAAATGAGTTGTTGATCGTGCGAGACGCCGTCTTCGCGCGGGCCATGTTCGGGCGAGTAGCCATTGGGGGCGACGAGCGTCCCGTCGGGCAACGCCTTGAGCCGGTCGAGCCAGAATTCGCACACCTCTTTCATCATCGGGTAGGCCAGCGATCGTAGATACTGTTTGTCGCCGGTGAAGGCGTAGTGATCCCAAATGTTTTGCATGCACCAGGCGCTACCCGATTCGACCCATTGCCAGGTCGAGCCGCCAAAGACGCCGTTTTCGCCGTGCATCGTCCAGCCGCGGACGTGAAACTCGGCCTTCGTTTCGGCTGTGCGAACTTCGCGGATCGAGTTGAGCCATTTTGCGTAAGGCAGGAAACATTCGCTCAGATTGGCTTCGTCCGCCGGCCAGTAGTTCATCTGCACGTTGACGTCGGTGTGGAAGTCGCTGCGCCACGGCGGTCGATTCGAATTGTTCCATAGACCCTGTAAATTGGCCGGCAATACATCGCGCGATGACGAGATCAACAGGTAGCGGCCATATTGAAACAGCAGCGTTTCCAGGCCGAGATCGGGCACGTGCGCCTTGTTCAGCCGGATCAGCCGCTCGTCGGTCGGCAGCGCGGCGGTTGCGGCCGCGGTGTGGCCCAGGTCGAGCGTTACGCGGTTGAACAGCGCTTGATAGTCGTGCAGGTGGCCGTCCACGAGCTGGGCGTACGGAAGCTGCGCGGCGGCGGTCAGCCGGTCGGTAATCGCGCGATGAGGCAATTCGCCGCGCCAATGCCGGCTGCGATCCTGGACGAAATCGGTGCCGGCATCGAGCAACAGCGTCAGGCTGTTCGCATTTCTGAACGCGATTTTCCCGTCGGCGGCTGCCACCGTGCCGCCGTCGTTGACGACCCACACCTGGGCTTCGTAATTCAGGGCGATCGCGTAGGGCTTCGTCCCTTCGTATTGATAGCCGGCCAGCGAGCCGGACGACGTCAGACGGTTTTGCACGGCGGCGACTTTGCCTTGGTGCATGTCCGTCAGCGATACAACGCCGCTCAGAGCGGCCGGCTTGTTCGTGGTGAAGTGAAAGACCAGCACATTGGCCGGATGGCTGGCCAGTGCCTCGTGCCGAAACGATACGCCGTCGTTTTCATAAGCGATCGTATGGATCGCCGTGCGAAGATCCAACTCGCGGCGGTAATTCGCCGTACTCGCGGAGGAAATGCCCCCCGCGGCGAAGTCGACGAATAGGTCGCCGAATGCCTGGTAGGCTCCCGTATCGTGCTCGTCACCGATCCACAGGCTCGATTCGTTGAATTGAATATGCTCGTGCCTCGCGCCACCGAAGATCATCGCCCCCAGCCGGCCATTGCCGATCGGCAGCGCCTCGGTTTCCCATTGCGTCGCCGGATGCTCGTACCACAGTTTAAGGTCGGCTTGTGCAGCCCGAGCCGACGCATAAGCTTGCAGCGCGACCATCGCGGCAATGCCGATGAAAAAAACTCGACAACATTTCAGATGCATACACTTACCTTTCGTGTCGGCGCCGAAATGGGATGGGCACTGCCCACCTTTTGCGTTTTGTATTGGTCATGGCGCACTCCGATGCTTCAAGGTCGGCGGCGCCCACCCTACCAGCGTGTTGAAAAAGGGGACAGGCACCTCGCGATCAACTAAAGAGCCTATCCGAGAACCGGCGGGGACTGGCTCATTTTGCGGTGCCCTGGGAGCAAAATGTGCCTGTCCCCCTCTTCTCGGCCGGTTCTCGGATAGGCAGTAAATCCCTCGACAAACTCATCCGGTCGCTCGGAGCCAGCCCCCTTTTTCAACGGGCTGTTACGGGAAATCGTTGGCGGCGGCATCGGTGGGACGAATTTGGAGCACCACGCTTTCCGATTCGGTGCCTGGCAGCGGGTAGCTCGCCAGCTTGGAGAGGCGCAGGCCGTGCAATAGCCGCCGTTCCCGGGCCGCGGCGCGCTCTTCGACCCAGGCCGGGCCTTTGACGAGCAACAGCCTGCCAAAGCGATCCCAATGCGGCTGGAACCACGTCAACAATTTTGGCAGCGGCGCGACGGCCCGAATCACAAGCGTATCGAACCTGCGGTGTTGCTGAACGACATCTTGAGCCGCCGCATGGTAGACCGGAATTCGCAGGCCCAAATCGGCGACCAATCCGCTCACCGCTTTGGCCTTCTTGGCCACCGAGTCGCAGAGCGCGATCTCTAAATCGGGCCGCAGAATGGCCAGTACAATACCCGGCGCGCCGCCCCCGGTGCCGACATCCAGCACGCGCTCGGCGGGTTCTAGGAAGCTCTCGAGCCAGCGGCTGTCGACCACGTCGCGGCTGACGAATTTCTCGAAATCGGTGTGCCGCGTGAGATTCAATTGCTCGTTCACTTCCCACAATCGCGCGCAATACCGCTGGAGCAACTCGATCTGCTCGTCGGTCAGTTCGATTTCATGCCGAGCGAGCGCGGCGGGCAACGTATCGGCAGACGCCATGCATGTTCCTCGAACCTATCGGCCTGTGGAAAAGGGGACTGGCTCCGAGCGACCGAGCGGGTTTCCCGTGGTTTTGACGTTGCCGCGAAGTGCCTGTCCCCTTTTCGAACACCCTGCCATCGTAACCTCAAGCAATCGGCTCGCAAAATCGTCCATCATCCGCATCGTACCAAAACCGCCATGTGCCGGCTGCCCATTGAATTTTTTGCGCTACTTGCAGTCTGATTCGCCTCGCTTATGTTGGGGGGTAGTATTCGCGGCAGAATTTTCTCATTGGCCTGGCCGAAATATGATGCGACTCGCCCGCGCCGATTGGAGTTCGGTCTGTGCGATTATCCTGGCGCTAATGCTCTGCTGGGCGCCTGGCTGGCGTCCAACGTCAGATTGCCAAGGGGCCGAGCCGCCGGCTTGGATCGGCCGGAAGGTCCTGCCCACGGGGCCGACGGTCAAGGTTCTTCGCGCCGGACGCGATGGCCAGACGGCGGCAGCCGCGCTGCCCAGCCTGCCCCTGTTCGCCGTCGAACTGGAAGAAGGCGAAACACTCGTGGTGCGTGCCGAGGATCATTCGGTCCTGCGCATCGCGAAAACCGACGTGGTGCTTCTGGACGCCGCACCGGAATTTTTTGACGCGCTAATTTTGGCGAAGCCCGGAGACGAGTGGTCCCTGCGCATGCGGGCTCTGGCTTGGGACGCGAAAGAAGATTTCGATCGGGCTTTAAACGATTATGGCGAAGCGATCCGGCTCGATCCGCACGGAGCGGCCCCTTGCTACGGCCGGGCCCTGGTTTATTTCGCCAAGAAGGACTACGACGCCGCGATCTCGGACTGCACCGAAGCGGTCCGCCGCGACTCGCGCGACGCTACCGGGTATGCGGTTCGCGGCATGGTCTCCTTTGCCAAACAACAATATGGCCAGGCCATCGCCGATTGCAGCGCCGCGATTCGCCTGAATCCGCGGGACCTCCGCTCGCTTGCCCAACGGGGCAGCGCTTACCTCGGCTCGGGCGAATTCAACAAGGCTATCGCCGACGCCGATGATTGCCTGCGGCAGGATCCAAAATCGGTCTCGGCCTATGTGGTCCGCGCCACTGCCTACTGGGACAAGAAGGATTACGATCGCGCCCTGGCCGACTCGATCGAAGCGATCCGCTGCGATCCGACCTCGGCGAAAGCCTATCGGTCCCGCGGCCGGGCCTATGTGATGAAAAAGCAGCCGCTCCGCGCGATAAGCGACTTCGACGAGGCGATCCGGCTCGACCCGAAGGAACCGCGGAGCTTCGCCGACCGCGGCGCGGCTTACCGGCATGCCAAGAATTACAGCCGCGCGATCGAAGATTATAACGCGGCCATCGCCTTGAATCCCGACGACGCTGCGTTCTATGTCGGCCGAGGTTTGTCCTTTCAGTTCGATCGCGATTACGACAGCGCCTTCGCGAATTTCACGGTCGCCGCGACGCTGAATCCCAACGATGCGACCGCCCACGCCGGACTGAGCGAAGTCTATAGCCACCGGCGTGATTACGTCCGCGCAGTTGGCGAAGCCACGACCGCCATTCATCTCAATCCGGAATATTCGACGCCGTATTGCTACCGCGGAATCGCCTACGCGAACCAGGGCAATTACGATCTCTCGCTTGCCGATCTGGACCAGTCGATCCGGCTGGACCCTTCGATCGCGTCGCTCTATGCGACCCGCGGATCAGTTCGTATCCGAAAGAACGACATCGACCATGCCATTGCCGACTATGGTGAAGCGATCCGACTCGAGCCCAAAGAACCTTCTGCCTATCGGTTCCGCGGCGCTGCTTACGTGATCAAGAAAGACTATGACCGCGCGCTTGCCGACCTGAACGAGGCGCTGCGGCTCATGCCGGGCGATTCGAGCGCGCTCTGCAGCCGCGGGTCGGCGTTTGAGGGAAAGCAGGAATTTGAGCGGGCCGTCGCTGATTTCGACGCGGCACTCCGCCACGATCCCGACCTGCTGCGGGCGAACTCGGCGCTGGCGTGGCTGTTGGCCACTTGTCCGAAAGATTCGGTGCGCGACGGCAAGCGCGCGGTGGAACTTGCCGTGAAAGCTTGCGAGACTTCCTACTGGGGCGATCCGCGGGAGCTCAGCATTTTGGCGGCCGCGCAGCCGAGCGCGGGGAATTCGACGACGCCGTGACCTGGCAGACCAAGGCGCTGGCTAACCCGCAATACGCGCAAGAAAAGAGTACCGAAGGCAAGGCGATGCTGAAACTGTTTCAAGAGCACAAACCCTGGCGGCAAAAATAGGGGCCGCCCGGTCGTCTAGTGCCTTGTCAACGCTTGATTTTGGGATTGCGTGCCACTGGCTCTGCCAGTGATCTTTGGAATTCTTGCCTTGATCGGTCAGCAACGAAGAACACTGGCAAAGCCAGTGGTACCCCAAATTCAAGCTGTGACAAACCACTAATCCAGTGCATGGGTCGCGTGAGTCATCGAGGCGCCGGCTCGTAACGCGGCGGACACCAGAGCCTGCCTCAGTGATTTCCTGGTCCGTGACGCCGAGGCCCTTGGCCTTATGTGCGTGATGATCGATGCAGTAAGGGCACTGGGTCGTGAAGGCCACGGCCAGCGCCATGAGTTCCTTGTATTTGGCCGGGATCGCCCCTTCGGCCATCGCAGCCTGGCTGAGCTGGTTGTAGGCCGACATGCCCGCGGGCGCGAGCTCCGCCATCTTTTTAAGCTTCTTCAGGTTCGCCGAATCGTAGTTCAACATGATCCTGTCTCCGCGCAGTGATAATCGATCGGGTCGTGAAGGGATGCGAGCGCCTAATCGGCCGATTTCTTGAGTTCTTCGATGAACTCCGGTTTCACCCGGCCGATGACCAGGTGGTGGAATGGCTGTTCGACAAGCTTCGATCCTTTCGCCGTGCTCCAACTATATCCGACAACGGCGCCAGCGGGATCGGCGTAGATTCGTAACGTCCCCTTGCCCAGACCCTCGCGCGATTGTTTTTCGTTTCCCTGGTTCGCCGCTACGCCAGAGCTCTTTGCAATTCGGAACCGCGTGTCGTCGGGACCGTGGCCCGAGCGGCTGACATCGATTACCATGACTCCCCACTGCTGGGTGTTTGGCATCAGCGGGGGGCTAGACTCGCGCAACCGGGGCTTCCCGGCGACCAGCATTACATGGCCCGTGTTTTCGCCTCCAGGCGGATAAGCAATGGCCAGTAAGTCGCCAGGTTGAGCATCGGCCACGTGTTGGATCGCCTGAAATCCGCGCTGCTGAATAATCGTGTCGTGATAATGTTTCGCCAAGGGGCGTTTGGCTTTCATCCAGTCGGCGAATTGAGATCGATTCAGCCCATAGGCCCGTTGGAAGAGCGCATCGATGAGGCCGCTGCAATCGGTATGACATTCGGCCGCGCGACCCGTGGCTTTGTCCGGCCAGCGCACTTCGCCCCCTTGATGCTGATAACTCGTATCGGCCGGCTTCACCGCGTCCAGCAATTCGCTGGCTTGCTGCAAAAGCAAAGCCGGGGTGTCGCGGGCAACAGCGACATCGCAAATCGCAAGCACCGCTGAACACATGAAACATAAGACGCAAAGAGCTAGACGCCGCGACTGATTCATACCGTTTCTCCACACAGCGCGCATGCGTACGCGCTTTCTGCCATGCGCTGCCGAACGCGTCATACTTTGATCGACCGGCGTTTCCGAGCAAACAATATCGTGGCCAGATGCAACAAGCCATGACCGTATTATTAGAAGACCGATGCGATGCGATGTCTAGTAAGCCATTCGGCAAACGGCGTTCTTTGCGCCTCTCTTGCGCGGACATGACCCCCATTCATAGGGACAGATGTAATGCCGGAACTTTAAATGCTCCTTTCGGACCATGATTTTCATTGTTATGCTAAGAGCCTATCCGAGAACCGGCCGAGGAGAGGGGGACAGGCACATTTTGCTCACAGGGCATCGCAAAATGAGCCAGTCCCCGCCGGTTCTCGGATAGGCTCTAAGCTAACATTCTGGATCAGGAACATTTCGATCTCAGATTTTCCCAACCAAGCTAGATTCCTTTTTGTGGAGGTGACTCAGTGGCAAAGCGCATCGATCGGATCAACAAGGCCCAGCGCATCCGCGACGTGGCGAAGACCATCGGCAAGAATGTCCGGCCCCGTGATATTGTCGCCGAGCTAGCGAAAGAAAACATCGTGGTCTCTTCAGCCCAAGTTAGCACCACGTTGAAAGCCGCCGGCTACCGCCGCAAGCGCCGCCGGAAATCCCATGCCGGCGCAACGTCGGCCGGCGCCGCCAGGAAAACGAACGGTCATCGCTTAGATTTGGAGTCGCTCATGGCGGCTAAGACGTTGATTGAAAAAGTCGGCAGCATCGAAAAGGCGGAACAAGCGCTAAGCGTGCTCAAGAAGTTGCAATAGACTGGGTCGCTCCCGCCGGAGCATATCTCCCGCAGTCATCGCGCGTGACTGCGGGAGACGATTTCTGATTTCCGGGGCGGCGCCCTACTTGCTTCTCGTTAGTTACTTCTCGGGCCGACTTGCGAGAGGTCGAATGGCTGAAAGCCAGCCAGCGCACCCGAGGATTGCGGCGTTAGCCGAAAGTCGTCGCTGGCGGCATTGGCGAAATGCGGGTCGGCAATTTTCGAGTTCCGATCCACGCCCGCCTTGCGCCACTGCTCCCAGGTATAGTTTGCAAAGCGGATATCCTTCGGCGGGTCGTGCCAGTACGTATTGTGGTCGAATGCCACGTTCAACTCATGCCAATCGCCGGCCAATAGCGAGCCGCGATTCCAGAGCACGATGTTCTGAATGAACGTGAAGCTTTGATGATTCTCGAGCCGGGTGCGCTGAATCTGAGCGTCGCGACCGAAAGCGAAGATGTTATTGCGAATGATGTTTTCCTGGCCATAGTGTTGATGCAGACCACCGTGGGTCGTGCGGTAAACCAAATTGTTCTCGGCGGTCTGATGCGTTGTGCCTTCGTCGAAATAAATGCCCCAGCCGCCATAGCGGAGCGCACCGATGTCGTGGAAGCGATTGAAGCGAATCAGCGATCCATCTTGATTGCCCAAGGTATAAATGGCGCCCATATCGCTGAGGATCGGCGTTTCGCCCTCGGCCTTTACGCCAATGTGATGCACGTGGTTGTATTCGACGACGTTGTGTTGCGCGGCGGAGGGGCCGTAACCCCAAGTCCAGCCGATTGAAATCCCGGTGTACCACAGGCCGTGAATTTCGTTGTGCGCGATGAGATTGCCGTGCGACTGGCCGACCCATAACCCGACGCAACTGGGAAACTGGTTGCCCCCGTCGGCGATGGTGCAATCGGAAACTTCGTTGCCGGAGGTTTGTTCGTTGGCGGCCTGCCGCACAACGACTTCACCAATCTTCACGCCGCCGGCGCCGAGATCGGTAAACTCGCAGTGCGCCACCCGATTCTTTTGGCAACCTTCGCCCAATTCGATGCCGTAGGTGCCGACGTGCGCGATCCGGCAGTTTTCGACTTGGCAAAATCGCACACCGGAACCGGCGATTGCGCCGGGACGCCGATCGCCGCTTGATGGAATCCGCTGCGCGTGGCGTTCGGGTCCAGGCTCCACTCGGTGCCCCTGCCTGTCGTGCCTTGCTGCCCCGCGATCGGCCCGTCGAAATTCCATGCGGTGTGAGAAAGGCCGAGACCGCGCAAAACGAGATGCTCGACGAATTTTCCTGTCGCCGGATCGCCGGCGAGCCGCACAATCTGGGGCAACCGCGGAGCGACGATCTGAACCTGGTTTGGATCGACGCCAGGAGGCGGAATCAAGTAGACCAACCGCTGGCGCGGGTCGATATAAAATTCGCCCGGTTCGGTCAGACATTCACGCACGTTTTCGATCCAATAGCGGTCGTCGGGATCGAGCGCGAATACGCTGCGTTTGCCGAAATGGATGACCTGCGTCGTCTCGTCAATCGCGGTGATCGGCAAATGCGATTCGGCCCAGCGGGTGGTGACGATCGCTTCGCCATCGGCAGCGGTGGGCCAGGCTTTCAAATCGTGGGGAGCGTAACGAAATTGCGTGACTCCGCTGAGCAAATCGGGATGTTTTTCCTTGTCGCTCATTCCCGCCACTCCGAAGGTGCCGTGCTTCGGCAGTCGGCAGCGCGTGAGCCGCCGATCGCCCAGCCAAAGCTCGCGCACGATTGCCGGACCGTCAGCCGGCAACCGGGCCGTCCAGACCTGGCGACCATTGAGTGAGCCGCGCGTCCAGCCGCTTAAAAGCCGGCCGCCGCTGAGTGTTGGCTGCTCATTTGGGTAGGCAGCCCACATGGCTTGTTGCTCAAGTGTGCCGGAGTCGGCGGGTGTCAGGGTCAATGTTTCGTTCAAGAAGTAGTTGCCGCCGCGGAGAGAAATCGTAATCGGCCCGGCCCCGGCGGGATGCCTGGCGCAGGATCGCGCGAGCCAAATCGCGGGCGTGCGTTGGCGTGGCGACCGGACCATCATTGCGCTGGGGATTCGCCGCGGCCAACGCGCCGCTCCAAGCATCATTGCCGCCGGGCGAAACATAAATTATGCGATCGTCGGCTTTCACTGCACTTAGGCTCAAGAACAGCAAAAACACCACGGCCGCAAAACGAATCCATCGACCGACAATAAGAGCCCTTCCGAGAACCGGCGGGGACTGGCTCATTTTGCGGTGCCCCGGGAGCAAAATGTGCCTGCCCCCCTCTCCTCGGCCGGTTCTCGGATAGGCAGTAAATAATGTCCGACCACGTAACATTGACGATTCTTCCGGGATGGGTGTCGCAGTGACGAATTAGCCTTCCGCAATACCAATGCCGGCGGGGTTGTCTGTCGCTTGAACCGCGCTGGATTCTACTCAAGCATCGGGAGGGCGAGGCTCCTGCCGAGCCGCGCACGGGAGCCTCTATTTGCTCCGCTTGATACTCAAGGCAATCTCGTTCACATTAGGAGGTAAACGCAGCGTTTTTACGCCGCCGGTTGACGCGATCGTTTCAGGATCCAAAGCCTTGCCCGAGACCGGATCGGTCCAACGCACGTCGTAGTTGCCGGCGGGCAAATCGATCTTCAACTCGGCCGGCTTTGCGCCGCGGAGATACACGGCATATTGCTTGCCCGGCTCGACCAACGCATGGACCTGGGCATTCTTGGGCAGCGCTTGGCTGACGATCGAGTTGTCGGGCGTCATGTGCACGAAATCGAAGCTGTCGATGAATTCGTGCAGCACGCGTAACTGACGTCGCAAAGTCTCGCCGCCGCCGCCGGGCGCTTTGTAGTCCGTAAGGCTGCCGTCGGGGTGCGAAACGGTGAACGAATAGTCGAGATTATCGTACAGCCCTCCGCCGGCGAGGACGAAATCCCAGGCTTCGCGGCGATACACATCGTCGCCACTCCCCTTGAAACCGGTTTCATTTTCGCCGATCACGCAACGCAAGCCGCTGTTCTCGGCCACGGCGTCCGGCGGATCGCAATAATGGAAGTTGAGGATCGAGACGCCGGGATTGCGCCGGTCAACCTTGCGGCTGCCATTGGCAATGTTCATCGAGATGAGATGCCCGGCCGGTAAATCATTTTCGGCGTCGTGGATCACGCCGACGAGATGATCTTGCCACTCGGCAGTTACGCCGCCGAAATAGGGCTCGTTGCAGACTTCGAAATACAAGTTATCGAAAGCCTGGCAGTGTGACACGATCTTTCGGACCACTGCGTCCTGCACTTTCAATAACTCGGGATGTTTGAGCGTATACGTTTCATTGGCAGGCACGGCCCCGACATCGTTGATGTTGTTCCGGGCATTCATCGGATTGATGGCCCAGATCGAATCGTCATAATTCGGACTGAACAGGTTGACTTCGACGACGATCTTGCGGTTGCCGGCCTGAGTCAGAAAATCATCGAGGCGCTCGAAATAGGCGGGATCGAATCGCGTAAGATCGAACTTGTTGCCGCCATCGTTCGCGCCCGGCGTGGTCGAGCGTTTCCAGGGGCAGATGTAACGCCGCGGTTGTGGCGCGAGCGTGTTCTCGACAATGCCGAATGCGCCCGCCGGCTCGTGGTACGTGCCGGAGAAGAGACGCGTATGGTCGAGACCGTCGGCGGCCAGCGCGTCGAGATAGCGGATGTAATCAAAATCCAGGTTCAGGACCGAACCGTAGTGCTCGCCCGAGCCGACGAGCACGACCGGCTTGCCCCGGAAGACGAGATAATGCGGGTTGCCCACATCGAGGGCCAGCGGACGAACGTGCGCCTCGGGGCCGTCGGCCAAAGCAATCGCTGCGCAAACAAGCAAAGCTCCAAACACAAAGACGCCGACTTTCACGATTCCTCCACGATGATTCAACCGCCTTTGTCGAACCGCACGGCCGGCAACTCGCGGACCGCGGTGCGTAGGGCTTGCTCCCATTGCCCACCGATCGATTGCAGATCGGGATCTTCATCGGCAAAGTGCCGGTAACGGGCGATCAGAAAATCATCTACGCCATAGAGCGCCAGATCAATCGGCGGTCCGACGGTCACGTTCGAGCGCATCGTGGAATTAAGCGAAAGCAGCGCGTACTTGGCTCCTTCCTCGAGCGACGTCTGGTTATAGCGGATCCCGCGATCGAGAATCGGGCGACCGTATTTACACTCACCAATCTGCAAATAGGGAGATTCTTCCGCGGCCGAGAGAGGATTTCCCTGCGGATACACGAGATATAGCTTATGCGGTTCTCCGCGGATTTGTCCGCCGAGGATGAAATGGACGTTGTAGCGATAGCCATCGCGTTCCAAATCGGGCCGGTCTAACGTGGAAACACGCCGTACTCCTTCACCGATCACGCGAGCCGCGTCGTACATCGTGGGGGCCGCGGCGAGTCCGCGGCCGCGGCTGAAATCGCGACTCCAGAAGCGTCAACACCGATTGCGACAGCGATAAGCTGCCACTGCACAGCAGGATGAAGACCCGCTCTCCGCTCAGCACGAATCGATGCATCTTCGTGCAGACGTTGACGTCGTCGTACCCGGCGTTCGTGCGCGAATCGGAGGCCATAATCAGGCCTTGATGCGTCATGATACCCAGACAATAGGTCACGGTTCCTCCGCTGATCTGGAAAGTTTCCCCGTAGCGTTAGTTAGAAACGCTGGCTCGGTGTTTGACAAGCCGAGAGATCATTTTAGAGGGTCGCGTGTGCGTTCCAAACCGTTTTCGCCGCAATTGACACTAGCCCGAAGCGTTAGCGAGGACGCTAGACGATGGCCTTGCAAGGCGTCCTCGCTAACTCTTCGGGCTAGTATTCTCCGCCTGCCGCTGAAAAGAAGCGCTACTTCAAACCGAAAGCGCCGGGTGATGGTGACGGAATTCCGCGGGAGAACACCGATTCCGTGGACAAGCTCTCAACTCGCCATTTCGTCGGTCCAGACCGTGAACGACGTGAGATGTCCATTGCCGAACGTGGTCGTGAGCGCGACGTCGGCGGCGTCGCGGCCTCGGGCCATCAGCACGCGACCGATCCGCGGCACATTATGCCGGGCGTCGAACGTGTACCATTGTCCTCCCAAAAAGACTTCGAACCAGGCGCTGAAGTCCATCGGAAACGGAACCGGCGGAATGCCAATATCGCCCAGGTAGCCGGTCGCATAACGAGCCGGAATATTCAAGCATCGGCAGAGCGTGATCGACAGGTGCATGAAGTCGCGACAGACGCCGACACGCTCGCGAAACGCATCGAGCGCCGTGCGCGTCGGCCGGGCCAGTTGATAATCGAATCGGATATGGTTGTGGACAAAATCGCAAACGGCTTGCACGCGCGGCCAACCCAGCGGCGTATGGCCGAATTGCGCCCAGGCGAAGTCCTTCAACTCGCTATCGACCTCGCAATACCGGCTGGCAAGCAGGTATGACAACGTGGCGGGAGGCAAATCCTCGACCGGGTGCTGCGGTGCATTTGGCACTTGCAAATCGGGCAAGCCAGAGTCTTCGACCAGCGCATCGTTGCGGAACACGGTCACGCCCGAGGGGACCACAACGCGGCCGAAGCGATTGCCAAAGCCATCGATATATTCCGCGACCGGCACTTGCGGCGTGACGATCAAATTGTCGGGAATCCTAGTCGTTGCAGCCCGCGATGGATGCAGATAGAGCATCAGCAACATGGCGGTCGGTTGATAGAATTCGAAGGCGATTTCGTATCCGACTTTGATCAGCATAATCCGGCTCTGGAACTGGTTGCGAGACGGCTCAAGAAGCCGTAGCCGCTTGAGGCCACGTGCCTAATGATTCGGCAGGTTTTGAAGTGCCATCGCAGCAGCAAGTTCCGTGCCACTGGGCATTTTCAACAGCGACCTTTGGTATCACTCAACCTGATCGAGAAGTTCCAGCCGCAGCCACGTCGGCCAACAGCAATGCCTGCCCTTGGCGGATGCGCCCGGCGGGGATTGTTGGATCGGCATCGAGCAACCTCCGCAGCATCGGCGCCTTGTCGCCGCCAGTCACGAGCCAAAGCACGCGGCGAGCACGGTTCAACACGGGATACGTCAAAGTCATTCGTTGTCGGCCTTGGTAGATGCCCGTGATTGCCACGTCGGCATCGAGGATATCCAACACCGGATCGCGCGGGACAAGCGACGCCGTATGACCATCGGGCCCTAGGCCCAAATGCACCAGATCCAGCACCGGCGGCGTACCGGCGCGCTCGTCGAAGTTGCTGCGCAGTACTGCTTGGCGGCCTCTGCCAGATCGGGCGCATTGACCGGCATCGCGTGCATTTGCTCCGGCTTCAAGGGCGCGAAGGTGAGGAGGCTTTGCTGGATGTGAGTCAGGTTTCGGTCCGGATCGCCGGCGGGAGCGATCCGCTCATCGACCTGAAAGATTTCAACGCGATCCCAGGGCAGGAGTTCATCGGCCAAGGCGCACAACATCAGCCAGGGGGTCTTGCCGCCGCTGACAGCCATCGAGAATCGGCCGCGGGAAGCCACCGCTGATCGCGCGTCGGCGGCGATGAGCGTGGCGGCCTGACGCGCGACGGCCGCCACGTCGGCGAAGACTTCGAATTTCATGGTGATCTACCCGGGCATGGAGTCATGTCGAAATCGTCGCGATAGTGCCAGGCCAGGAAACGCCTGCCGGTCACCACAACCTCAACTCGTCGTCCTCTCAAGCTCACGGTGGGCGATGCCCACCCTACGGCCTGCGCTATTTATCAGCGTGCTTTTCCAAGTGACCGCCGAACTGGAACCGCATTGCCGAGAGGAGCTTGTCCTGAAAGTCGGCTTCGCCGCGCGAGCTGAACCGCTGATAAAGCGCGGCCGACAAGACCGGAACCGGCACGGCCTCGTCGATTGCCGCCTTAATGGTCCAGCGCCCCTCGCCGGAGTCGGAAACCTGGCCCGCGTACTCCTTGAGCGTCGGATCCTTGACCAGCGAGGCGGCCGTCAGGTCGAGCAGCCAGGAGGCGATGACGCTGCCGCGCCGCCAAACCTCGGCGATGTCGCGCAAATTGAGATCATACTGATAATTTTCCGGCCGGCGCAGCGGCGTCGTCTCGGCATCGATCGCATGCTGTTGCTTACCGATGTTGGCTTCGCGCAGCACGCCCATCCCCTCGGCATAGGCGGCCATCACGCCGTATTCGATGCCGTTGTGGACCATCTTCACGAAATGCCCGGCGCCGTTGGGGCCACAGTGCAGGTAGCCTTCCTCCGAGGTGCCCCCGATCTTTTCACGGCCCGGCGTGCGGGCAATATCGCCGCTGCCGGGGGCCAACGTTTTGAAGATCGGATCGAGATGCTCGACGACCGGCCGTTCGCCGCCGATCATCATGCAATAGCCGCGCTCCAGGCCCCACACGCCGCCGCTGGTGCCCACGTCGACATAGTGGATTTTCTTGGCCGAAAGCTCCTCGGCCCGGCGAATGTCGTCGACGTAGTACGAATTGCCGCCGTCGATCAGGATATCGCCGGCTTCGAGATGCGGCAATAAATCGGCGATGGATTTGTCGACAACCGCCGCGGGAACCATCAGCCAAATGGCCCGCGGTTTTTCCAGCTTTTTCACGAAGTCGGCCAACGAGGTTGAGCCGACCGCCTTCTCCTGGGCCAGCGCCTCGACGGCTTTCGGCGACATGTCGAACACGACGCATTGATGGCCGTTCTTCAATAGCCGGCGGACCATGTTCGAGCCCATCCGCCCCAGTCCGATCATGCCGAGTTGCATCGTTCAATCCTTTTTACGAGTGAGTTTCGTGACGATTCTTGTTCCGAGTCCGTTTTCAGCGCGGATTGGCTTAAAAGCTCTAACTTAACTCGCGGCGCCGAGGGGGTCAGTCCCCATTTTGCTCACAGGGTAAGCGCAAAATGGGGACTGACCCCTGCGGTTAAGTGCCTATCCGAGAACCGTCTGCGGAGAAGGGGACAGGCACATTTTGCTCACAGGGCATTGCAAAATGAGCCAGTCCCCGACGGTTCTCGGATAGGCAGTAAGTTAGCGGTTCTTAACCGGCCCCGGATTTCAAACGCCGATAGCGGCGGATCAGGCAGTTCGTCGAGCTGTCGTGGGTTAGTTTCGTCTCCGACTTCGATTCAAGCTCGGGAATGATCCGTTGGGCTAGCACTTTGCCCAACTCGACGCCCCATTGATCGAACGAGTCGATGTTCCAAATCGTCCCCTGCGTAAAGACGCAATGCTCGTACAGCGCGACTAGCTTGCCGAGCATTTCAGGCGTCAGCCGCTGGGCGAGGATCGTGTTCGACGGGCGGTTCCCCTCGAAAACCCGATGCGGCACGAGCCACGCGGCGGTGCCTTCGGCCCGCACCTGCTCGGGCGTCTTGCCGAAGGCCAGGGCCTCGGTCTGGGCGAACACGTTGGCGAGCAAAATATCGTGGTGGCGACCGAGTGGATTGAGCGTTTCGACGAAGGCGATAAAGTCGCACGGAATGAGGCGTGTGCCTTGATGAATCAATTGATAGAACGAGTGCTGCCCATTCGTGCCGGGCTCGCCCCAGTAGATCGGACCCGTGTCGTAATCGACACGCTCACCGGCGAGCGTCACGTGCTTGCCGTTGCTCTCCATCGTCAACTGCTGCAAATAGGCGGGAAAGCATTTCAAGTACTGCTCGTATGGCAGCACCGCCGCGGTCTGGGCGCCGAAGAAATCGGTGTACCATAGCCCCAACAGGCCCAGCAGCACCGGCAGATTGCGATCCAGCGGCGCAGTGCGAAAGTGCTCGTCCATTTGCTGGAATCCGCCGAGCATCGCTCGAAAGTTTTCCGGACCGATGGCCAGCATGGTGGACAGGCCGATGGCCGAATCCATCGAATAGCGCCCGCCGACCCAATCCCAGAAGCCGAACATATTGGCGGTGTCGATGCCGAATTTGGCGACTTCGCCGGCGTTTGTCGACACCGCGACAAAATGTTTGGCCACCGATTTCTCATCGCCGCCAAGCCCGCCGAGCAGCCACTCGCGCGCCGTGTGCGCGTTGGTCATCGTTTCGAGCGTGGTGAATGTTTTCGACGAGACGATGAACAGCGTTTCGGCGGCGTCGAGGTCCTGGACGGCTTCGGCGAAATCGGAGCCATCGACATTCGACACGAAGTGAAACGTCAGGGCCCGGTCGCTGTAATACTTGAGCGCTTCGTAGGCCATGACGGGGCCCAAATCGGAGCCGCCGATGCCGATGTTGACGATGTTCCGGATCCGCTTGCCGGTATGCCCCTGCCACGCCCCGCTGCGCACGCGATTGGCGAAATCGGTCATTTTGTCGAGCACGGCATGCACGCCGGGGACGACATTCTCGCCATCGACGACGATCGACGTCCCTTTTGGCGCCCGCAGCGCGACGTGCAGCACCGCGCGATTCTCGGTGATGTTGATCTTGTCGCCGCGGAACATGGCATCGATCCGGGCCCGCACGCCAGATTCTTCCGCCAATTGCAGCAAGAGCCGCAGCGTTTCGTCGGTGACGCGATTTTTCGAGTAGTCGAGATATACACCGACCGCGTCGACCGCCATGCGGTCGCCGCGCTTGGGATCGTCGGCGAAAAGTTGCCGGAGGTGGAGCGGCTGGATCTCTTGAAAATGGGCCGCCAGCGCCTTCCAGGCGGGCCGAGCCGTAAGCGATGGATTCCCGGCGGTCATCTCCGTATTCCTTTCGTATCCATATGGCGATTCACCGGACCGGGAAATTCACCTTTTGGAGTTTCCGGCCCGAAGCATCCGCGGGCTCAGATGCTGTAAAAGAATGGGGACAGGCACCTCGCGACACGGCGGTAATTGCTGTTTTTACGCGGCTGGCTCGGAGCCAGTCCCCATTCTTTCAAGCGCTCTCAGCGTGTATGCAGAGTATTCTTGTCCCTCGCGTTGTCAATGATCCGCCGGATTAGTATTCAATGCGTGGCAGCCGCTGCCGACGCCGAGGTTTTGCGATCCTGTGCTTCGTCCCACAGGCGAAATCCGCCGACAAAGGCGTTGTTGTTGTCACCCACACGGCAACCGGGAGGCAGCTCCTTCAGTTTCTTGACGTTTCCGCCCCCTAACACAATGTCGTCCGGCTCCAGGGCGGCCGCAAGCAGTCCGATCACATCGGCCACATAGTGGCGCCATTTCTTTTTTCCCACGCGCTTCAGCCCGCGGATACCGACATAGTCTTCGTAGGTCCCTTTCTTGTACGGCAGATGGCCGAGCTCCATCGGTTCGACGATCCCATCGACGACCATCGTGGTGCCCAGCCCGGTGCCCAGGCCGAGGAACAGCATTTTGCCTCTCTGGTAACTTCCCAACGCTTGCATGGCGGCATCGTTGACGAGCTTGATTGGGCAGCCGAATTCCTTTTCGAAGTCGTAGCCGACCCAGCCGCCGCCGAGATTGTGCGGCTCGGCCACCGGGCGATTCAACAGCACCGGACCGGGATAGCCGATCGACACTGCGTCGTATTTCCAATCGCCGGCGAGTTGCTTTACCGCCGCAACCATTTGTGCGGCCGTAAAATCGGGACCGGAAGGAATTTCTCGCTTTTCGGTTTGTCCGGCGGCGAGAACTTTAATATGCGTTCCGCCCACATCGACGACCAGCACGTTCTTGCTCATCCGAGTTGCCTTCCGCTGCTGTTCTTTCATCGCCAAGCCACTCGTGTTGTAGGGTGGGCATTGCCCACCATTTCCCGACCACGGCTAGCTGATCTTGCACGTTGGATTTCTTGGTGGGCGATGCCCACCCTACTGCTTCGATTAAGCGACCACCCAGGTGCGCAGCTTCGAGTTCTTTCGAGTCGAAATAACGAATCGTTGCCTTGGTGAACGGTTTGCAGAACGTGGCCATGCCTTTTTCCCATTTTGTTTCGCCGACGATTGCGAGCCGCTCGATATCTTTCCAATGGTGCATGGCGAATTTTGCGTCTTCCCACATCGCCCCGGCGGTCCAACCATGAAAATCGTGCATCACCATCAGGATCCGGATCGTGCCTTGATCCTTGATGTGCTGGTCCACGAGCGGCGCAAGGCGCTCGTAGAATTCCTTGGTTAGCTTGCCCGTTAAATGGATTTCGAGCAAATTGCCGGTCACGACGATGTCCGTTTCATCGGTCATAGCGTTTCTCCTGAAGAGCGCCTTGCTCGGATGATTTAGCAGTCGACTGAAACACACTTAGATGGTGGTTTCCCTCGGCAAATTACGAATCGCCAGACCCAGCATGATCCACGTCCAGCCGCTGAACAGCATTTCCAATCCGACCAGCAATCCGATGATCCACAGCGCGGAAACCGGCAAGTGGCGATAAATGATGATTCCCAGCAGCATGGTCACCACACCATTAAGCAGCGACCAACCCCATTGCGGATAGCGAATCAACAGAGCCGAAAGGATTCGAAAGGCGCCGGAGACGATGAACGAGACCGCGATGAAGAGGGTGATGAATACGATCGTCATCAGCGGCCGCTCGGTGATGATAAAACCGGTGACCACGTACAACACGCCGACTAACAAGTGAACGAGCAGTCCGCTCCATTTGCCGGCCCAAAACGAACCGACGATCGTGGCCACCCCTGCGATCAAGAAGATCACGGCCAGGACGTCGATCACGGCGGCGGAAGAGATGATCGGGAAAATCACCGCCACGGCACCGCACAACGCCAAGAGCGCGCCAAGCCAGACGAACCAGCCCCAGTGAGAGCGGAGATGTTGAAATTCGTGAATGCCGATGGATTGACGCGCCAGACTTTCGTGCGCGGCGCCAATCGGATGAATGACGGATGGCGTGTGCTCAGTGCTCATGGTGATACCTCAGAGTGAAAGCCCGTAATGGATCAAAGCACCTCCTTGCCCAGGTACGCTGACCATCCATGCCTTTCAATCGTATCTCCGATCGGCCGCCATCGCCAAAATCCGCCATGCTAATGAAGAGTGTACGCCGGGTTCGGCCGACTGGCTAGGAGCGGAAGCGAGCCGCATCGTTTTCTAACGAACGGCCCTGCACCGGGCAATGATTATCCGCGAATTAAGCGGCGGTCTTTGGTAAAAACAATCGCAGCAGGGTGTACCCTGCGACCGCGCTCAGGCCGGAGCCGACCAGTGTGCCGATTTTTCCGGCGTCGATCATTTCGCCGGTGAGAGCCAGATCCGAGATGAAGATCGACATCGTGAAACCGATGCCGGCCAAGAAGCCAGCGCCCAGCAGAATCTTCCAATTCACTCCGACGGGCAATGTCGTCAGGCCAACCCTCGTCGCCAACCAGCTCAACAGAACGATGCCGAGCGGCTTGCCCAGGAACAAACCGGCCGCGACCGCCAGCGAGACCGGACTCCCGAGGTCGGCGAAACCCACCTTCACCCCCGCATTAGCCAGGGCGAACAGCGGCATGATCGCAAAGGCCACCCACGGGTGCAGGCCATGTTCTAACCGCTCCAGCGGCGAGATGCTTTCGCGGACCGTGGCAGCTAAATTGCCAAGTTGATGCGCCGATAAATCGCCGTTCCGCGGCTCGCCTGTTTTATCCGTGTGCAATCCCGGCACGGCGGCGGTCACGACATCCGCCAGCTTCCGTTTGCCGACCCAAGCGCCGGCTGGCGTCAGCAATCCGATCAGCACCCCGGCCACGGTCGGATGCACGCCCGATTTCAGAAACGCCAGCCAGATTCCCGCGCCGACGAGCACATACAGAGTGACCTGCCGGACGCCGATGCGGTTCAGGAAGATCAGCAGCGCAAAGCCCCCGGCCGCGTAGCCCAGTGCCTGATACGAAATATCCGTCGAGTAAAACAGCGCGATGATCAGAATCGCGCCGATGTCGTCGGCGATCGCCAACGTCAGCAGCATGATCTTCAGGCCGAAGGGAACTCGCGTGCCCAAGATCGCCAGAAAACCGACGACGAAGGCGATATCCGTGGCCGCGGGAATTCCCCAGCCGCTGTGGCCAGGCCGGCCCGCCATGACCGCGAGGTAAATTGTCGCCGGGGCGATCATCCCGCCGATTGCCGCCACCACCGGCAAGGCTGCCTTGCGAATCTCGCGCAGCTCGCCGCACACAATCTCGCGCTTGATTTCCAGACCGACGACGAAAAAGAACAGCGTCATCAAGCCGTCGTTAATCCACAGAATCAACGGCTTATTGAGCTCGAAGCCGCCGAAGCCCACGCGAACACGCATTTCCCAAATCGCGGCAAACTCGTGACTCCAGCGGGAATTCGCCAAGAACAACGCGATGACCGTGGCCGCCAGCAGCAAGAATCCGCTCGTCGATTCGACGTGCATGAATTCGACAACCGGCCGCATCCAACGCTGGACGGGCGGCTGCGGCAGAGTACTTAGCTGCGTGTCGAAAGAGGAGCGCTGCGGTGAATCGCGCTGCGGCGGATTCGATTCAGAGGCTCGGGCATCCATGGTCGATCGGTTCGTGCGCGTCGTAACGTGGGATCCCATTTGGGCGCCACCATTAGACCGCTCGGCCACCGCCGGGCAAGCCCGGCGGCTAATACTTCCGCCCGACCATGCGGATCGCGCCCGACGTATAGCCGGGATGTTGGGCCATTGCGGCTTGCGCCGCGCCGCGGCTATCCTGCGCCGGCACGACGACCGACAGGGGCGGCCCAACATTGGCTCCCCCCGGAATCAGATAAACTTCCCACAGATCGAACAGCCCTGCCTGATAGGCTTGGAGCTGCAATTGCATCATCGCAATCTGGTGATTGTTGGCCCGGTCCTCTTGATAAGCCTTTGCTTGGGCCTCGACAAGGAAAGCTTCCTGTTGTTGCTTTGCCCGGTCCTTGTCCTCCGATGCCCAGCGATCCCAACCCGGCTTGAGCAGTTTCATGTCATCCGGCGTGAACATGAACAGCGGAATTCCATATTCGTCGCCGGCAGGGAACTCCATGATGACGCCGTCAACGCTGTACGTTTTGGGATCGGCCTTGAGCTTGATGACCCAGTTTTCGAGGTCCGACTTGTTGGCGATTTTCGTTTGCTCGAAATGGGAAATGATATCGAGCACCAACTGCTGATAGATCGGCGGCAGATTGTCGTACAGCCGATCGTTGACGTAAATCTTGCCGCGGCGGCGCTGGATCGTGACCGGTTTGCGGCCGTAATCGACGACCCGGCCGACGACCTTCAGGCCATCGACGAGCGTCCAAGTTTGGGTCTCGGTGGCCGCTTTCCGAGTGGCCTCGGCGACTTCTTTCGACTGGAGATAAAGCTGATCGGCCTGGGACAACTTATCGATCGCCAGTGCGACCAGATCGTGGTTCTGCTCCTTCAACACCACTGTTTTGTCGTTGAAGGTAACCAGATCGGCTTCCACTTTGTAGTTGCCCGTCGAGTCGGTCCAAATCCGGGCTTGCGCCGCGGCGGATAACCCCAGGAAAATCGCCAGCCCCAGCACAGCATTTTTGTACGTCAACATTGCAACCTCCGGAATTTGCAGCCACTGCCTGCAAGTATACTTTCGTCCGAGCCGAGAAACCAGTTTCCGTTGTATCGCGATCATGGACACAAGCCGGCGGCGCGGATTTACTTGCTCCGGCTCCGAGCAGTGGTGAGAATGGCGGCAGTTTGGCGTTGTCGGTTTCGGCACAAGATCATTCAACGGTGGATTTGCCCATGCGAATCGCGAACCTCTTCGGCGGCCTGCTTGTGTCTCGGCGCGTGTCGGTAATCTGGCTGATGACAGCCATCTTGGCGTTGTTCGGATACACCGCCGCCTCGGGCGCAACGCTGAGCAATGTCGTTCTGCGCGACAGTTACATCGCCGCCGGCGACAAGACCACCGGTTTGGTCCTACTCGACGACGCCGCGGCGACTTCCTCGCGCGCGACATGCGGCTCCGCGTCACGATCCGTCGGTGTATTGACGTCTCTGCCAACTCGAGCGAGGCGCCGGGCGAAATCGCCAAAGTGGTTCTCGACGCGCCGCTCGGCGACTTGTTGGCCGGCCGGCGACCGCGAGATGGTGTCCCGTTCGAACTTGGTGCCGACAACTGCTTGCTCGGTGAATTGCGAGCGCAGGTCGAACTCTTGACGGACGACGGTAAGAAAACTCTTTCCGAAGCGTGGTCCCAGCCCGCGCAGATCGGCATCCGCAAGCACGTCAGTCTTGCCGGCGTTTGGCAGGTAACCCGGATCGAACCGTTCGCCTACGAAAGCCAATGGCGGCCGAAGGATTGGCAACAGCCCGAGTTGAAGTCTGTCTCGCTGCCCGGCGCGCTGTTGCGCGATGAATGGTTTCGCGGCTGGATTACCGTGGCCCGCGATATTCAATGGAATGCCTCCGGCGATTTGCAGCCCCGGTTTCTGCGGCTCTCGGGCGTGGCCGATAGCGCGCAAGTGAAAATCGGCGGCGTGGCGCTTCCGGAAACTCGCCCGATCGAAGACATGGCTGTGCTGACGCACTGGGTCGAATTTCATAGCCCTTACAAAGGCGAAGCCAACGCCCAGACGCGAATGCTATTTCTGGATCTCACGCCGCAAGGGCCCGTCAAGCTCGCGTTGCCAGCCGCGCTTCCCATCGCTGGCCAGACCCACGTCGAAATGCGCATCCGCGATACCAGCGGCACGTTCCGTCCGCGGCCGACGCCGGGCATCCTCGGCGACTTGCACTTCGATCTCACGCCGCCCGTCTATGTAAAAGACATTTCATTCGATACCGAGAAACCGGGCGCTGACCGCCGCTTCGCATTCAAGATCGTGCTCGGCAACGAATCGGGCCAGCCGCGGCATCTGAAATTGCGGGCCGTCTACGGCCGCTACGACGGCAAAATCGCCTACACCGGCAATTGCCCGGCCTATGCCACGGTCGATCGGCCGGTTGATTTAGAACCAGGCGCAACTTCGGTTGTAGTCCTGCGCGATGAGAAACCGCGGTTCGACACCTGCCGGGCAACGTTTCTGCTACTGGACGAAGTTGGCCGCGTCCTCGACGGCGACAGCATCAACTTTCACACCGTCACTTTCGAAATCCGCAACCGCCGCGATTTCTACCTCAACAACGAGCGGTTCCTGCTGAAAGGGCAAGGCAGCGCGGGCGATGCTCCGCACAAGCGGTGGCAATTGCGAATCATGGGAGGCAACGCCTTCCGCGGTCCGACCGATCCCGAGCAAATCAATCTCTACCAGTCCGAGGGGTTGCTCACGAGTTGCGGCGGGGCGTTATTGGCATCGGTTGAAAAATGCACGTTTTACAATCCCAACGATACGTCGAACATCACCAAGGCGGTGAAGGGCTTTACTTCGGTGCTGTCCGATTGCCCCGGCGTCATCCTGTGGGAAGCCACGAACGAGTTGCATGGCGAGCCGGAACCGGCCCGCGTGGCGATCCTCGAAGCCTTCCACAAGCTCGATCCATACCATCGCCCTGTGTTGGCGACCAAGGGCAGCGGCGAATGGGAAGCCGAGGCGCGCGACGGTCGCGTCAAAGGGGTCGACGTCGTCGGTTGCCAATATCTGCTGAGCAAGGAAGGAGTCGACTCGATCGCCGCCGCCGTGACCGAGCAGCCGATCATGAGCACCGAAGTGAACTGGAACGACGGCAGTTTCGCCCGCGATAACCTGTGGCAATATTGGCTTGACAAGGGAATTGCCGGCTCGCTGCTGTTCGACTATAGCGGCGGGGCGCTCGACCAGCCCGTGCCCGCCGTGCCGCCTCCCGACAACGACCCCCTCGGCATGCTCATCAAGCGCGGCAATCGTGATCTGTATCAGGATCTTGTCGCCACAGCCGTTCTCCGGGCGGACGGCGCCGTCGCCATCCGGCTTGGAAATCAAATGCCCTACCGCCTACACGACATCACCGTGCGATTGCCAAACGTCGGCCGGCTATCGCTGCCAGACCTGGCGCCCGGCGCGGCGGCGACGATCGCGCTGCCGCCCGACAAATTGCCCGAGCCGCGGCAGCTGATCGTCGTCCGGGCCGAATACACGACCCACGGCGGCCTGCCGCACATTGCCATCCTCACGCCGCCGCTGGCCGCCGCGCCGGAACCCGCGAAAGCCAACGCGAAAGGGGGTGCGAAATGACGTCGACCGCAACGAGCAATCTCCTTTCGCGCAGAATCGCACTGGCCGCCTTCATCCTGCTCCTCGCCGCGAGCACGGTTCGCGCCCAATGCGTGCTGACCGAGACACGGCGCAAATTCGAAGGCGCGGAGCATACTGTCGTTCACATGGAAAACGAGCGGATCATCGTCGAAGTGGTGCCGGAATTGGAAGGCCGGATCATCAAGTACGTCGACAAATCGCGTCCGGCCTCGGGCTTCGAATGGCTCGACGATTGTCCCTACCATTACGGCGGCCGCTGGGAAGGCGTGCCGTTTCAATATCATGTGAATGCCAAAGGGCCGCGGCAGGCGTCGCTCACCGTCAGCGGCGGCGGCAAGATCGCCGTCGCGCTGCTGCATAGTCTCGTCGGCGCCGATCTCGCCAGCCCGGTCGACTTGAAAGTCGAGCGCACCATGAGCATCGAGCCGAACAGCTCGCGCCTCAAGATTGACGTGAAAGTGACGAACTCGGGCGAGGGCGTCGCACCGACGTTTCGCTACATGGTTCACGCGGTAATCGGCCAGGTGCCGCCGATGCCCGGCGGCCGCGCGTTCTGGTTCCTGCCTACCAACCGCGGCGTCGAGTTTTTCGACTCGGCCCGCGGCGACCGCGAAATGGGACTGAGCGCCGGCATGGGAGGCGCACCGCTCGATAGCCCATTCAGTCGCTTCACACCGGGCCACAAATCCGACAAGCCGCGCTACGAAGCCGGCGGCTGGGGTGCCGTGCTCACCTCTGCTGGCCCGCTCTATATCTTCTACGATCCGGGCCAATTCGATTTCATGCAGTACTGGTTCGGTGGCGACGCCGAATGGCACTTCACCTTCGAGCCGCATACCCGGCCGATCGACCTCAAGCCGGGCCAAACGATGCAATGCAGCTTCAGCCTCGCCTATGATAGCCGCGACGTGCCATTCGACGGCCCGACGGTTTCCTACGAGCCGCCGGTGGTGGCCGACGTGCTGATGCCCGGCAGCCCGTTGAAAATCCAGACGCGGGCCACCACTGTGCGCGACCGCAACGAGCAGGCCCATCTGAAATTCGACGTGGCCGACGCCAAGGGGCAGCCGATTCTCAGCATGCCTTTGTCGGGCGAAGTCCAGCCGTTCAAACTGACGGCCCTCACGGCCGACATCAAGCTGCCGGCGTCCGCTGGGCTGGGCGCATATCACTGGCGGATGACCAGCGGCGAGGGGCGGGAATTAGCCACGGGCCAATTCGGAATCGTCACCGCCGAACAACAGGCGAATCGGCAAACCGCCAAAGCCACCGCGAAACTGCAAGCGCAGATCGAAGAGCTCAAGCAGCAACTCGGCAAGCAGGAAACCGAAAACCGCCGGCTCACCGAGCTTTGGAAAGACGGGATGGATCTGGCCCTCACCTGGAACGACCCGCGCTTCTGGCCGAACCATCCTCCCGCGGCGGGCTCGGTCACTGTCTCGCTCGATCCGGCCGGCGTGCCGGTCCTCGGCGATTGGCAGAGCAAGGAAGCGGCGCGAATCAAGTCGCTGGTTGCGATGCCGCCGGCGGCGTGGCCGGCCGACGCGGAAAAAATCCTCGCGGCGCTGGGCGCCGATCGCGCGCTGGTGCGCGACGTGGCGGCCGAGCCCGACGGCAAGGGGCTCGTCGCGCTCGTGGTCGATAGCGCTCGCGGTCGCACGGAAATCGTGCGGCTTGGCGCTAACGGCAATGCGGGCGGAATTGCAAAGCGGTTCGGCGATTTTTCCGACAAGCCGGGCGAAACTGACGGGAAACTCGGCGCAGGCGCACGGGCCATCGTGGTCGACAGTGCCGGCAACATCTGGGTCGCCACCAACGCCTGGGGCAAGACCAGCGTGTTCCGGATCAACCAGGATGGCTCGCCGTATGAAGAAGCAGTAATCGGAGCGAAAGGCGCGGTCAAAAAATTCTCGCCGACCGGCGATCTGCTGGGCACGATCAGCCTGCTGGCCGCACCGACCGATCTGGCCCTGGCTAAGGCCGATGGCGTGCCGGTCATCATCGCGTCGTACCGGCAGGTGTCGGCCTATCATGGCGCCCAGGTGCGCGAAGGGGTGATGCTTGATCGCGCATGGCCGACGCGACGCGCGTCAGCGAAATCAAAATCCCCGGCGGCTCCGTGGCCGTGGACACCACCGGCCGCCTCTGGTCGGCCGACGTCGCCGGCCACGTCGCCTGCTACGACCTCCGCGGCCGCAAACAGTTCGACCTCAAGGAGACTCCCGCCGCGGCGGTCCCCGACGCCGTGCTGCCCATCAACCCGCTGCCCGTCGTCCTCCGCCCTAACGCCGCCGGCGGCGTCTGGCTCCGCTCCAATTGCGCCGGACGCTCGGCAAATCGTCCGGCACTGGAGCGACCGCCGAAATTACCGACATCCAGCCAATCCCGTCAACCGCCGGCCCGCTTTGGCGTCTCACGGGCACCTCCGCCGCCCCGCTGGCTATCGGAGAAAAATCGCTCTGGCGGCGAAATTAAATTCAATGGATATGGTCGCTGCCGGATTTTCCGGTATCACGTTTTCATTGAAACCGAGGAAACGTCACCCCGACTGCAAAGGCCCAGACCGCAACGAAAGCGATGAATGCCAACATCACGATCAAATTGATGCAGGCGTAAACCCAAATCGGCCGCAACGTGTCGAGCGACTTTTCCAAGACTCTGGCATTTTTCTTGTATTGCAGGCTGGCCAGCCGCGAATTGTAGGCGTTCAACAGATAAGCGCCCCGACTGCCCAATCGATCGCCCATATGAGGCTGAAGACCCCGGAGGCGACGAACGACGTGGCTTGCAATCGCGCGCCGAGGATGAGCAAGTACATCCCGCCGATCGCCTCGAGCAAAGCATAGACACCGATCAGGATGACGAGCAGGGTCAGCCACGATCGCGAACTGGTGGCCGACTTGGCGAGATAGTCTGGGATCGGATCCAGCGACCGATCGTTCGCGGGTTCGCCAGGTCCGACATTCACATGGTTCGCCCCTTGGCGAATCAGGCCTGGAACGTGACCGGCCGGCGTCCAGGCCGTCATGCCGTCGTTCCAAACTAGAGTCGTCCGGCGCCACTTGCCCCATGGCAACCAGAAGCTGGAGGTTGGCAAAATCGACCGGGCCCCGCTGCACCCCGGCGTTAGTGTAGTGCCAGGCTTGCTGGGGCGGCGGCGAGCCGCCTGGCCGACGGGAGTTGCCTCCGGCGAGCTTTGAAATACCTGGCCGTCGGAACCGCTGTCTCAACCACGGCAATCGCCGCCACTTCGCCGACGAATAGTTCCGGATAGTTGGTCGCCCGAACCCAATTGACGCCATCCTGGGAGAGCTCGTGCATCCGGCTAAGTTGCCCGCGCCGGGCGAGGCCTTGCAGCTTTTCCTCGTCGTAAGGCCCCAGCACTCGGCCGCGCACGCGAATATAGAGTTGATTTTCCACGGACTGGTTTCCTGAATGAACGGGCCGGGGAAGGATTCGATGATCATAGGCACTGCTCGATTATTATTCCTTGGTGGCCGTTGCTGTCCCGGTTGGTGACGACGGGGGCAAGAAATAGACGGGCCGACCTTCGACAAGTGTCGAATCGTCGGCCGAGCGGATGCTTTGGACTCCCTGCTGCACCGCGCCGATCGGTTCGAGCTTCGCCCCATGCCCGAGTTGGCCGACCATGACGAACAAATCTCCGGATTCGCCGCGCATCGCCGGAACGACGCATTGCCACTGGCCGCTTGACCCTTCCGCAGCCAGCCCACCCAGCGAAGAACATGCCCCAAGGGCTTGCGGAGCGATTGAAATCTGTCGCCCGCCGCTTTGCCGACGCTGGCAAGATCCTCGAAGTCCTTGAGAACTTTTTCGGCTCGCTCCCGATTCTGCATGCGCACTCATCGTTCGGATCGAGCCAATTCGCGGCCGGATCGACGTTCGATTCCTTGACTTTGCGCTCAGGTCCGCGAAGGCGAGCGACAAGCACTCGCTCCCGCGGCAGCCGACATCGAGGTTTGTTGCAAGAGATTCAGCTTCAGCAAGGGTTCGATGTTGTTGTCGCTCGGCGCAAATCGAACTTGACGATCTGAAAGAACGACGCTTCCCAGTTCGAGTCTTCGAGATGATTGAGCACCTGTTTTACTGAGTCGGCCAGCTTCATTTGCGGCGCGTTGTCGTTATAGACGACGTCGGCGAATTTGATTCCACCCGATTTTTTCGCCTCCTTCATGCTGAAATCCGCGATGTAGCTGAACGGCGCGAGACGGCCTGAACCAACCCAGGATTCGCTTGCGTATAATAGCGGTCGCCCCCTTGAAGCTGGACCATCCAGATGCTGGCGACCAGCGGATCGCTGAACAGCTTTCTCAGGCGAGCCTCTGGATCGGCTGCTGGTCGCCGTCGAGCCGGCGTTTGATGGCCTCCAGAAACGGCAAACGTTTGTGGACGAGTTCGGCGTCGGGATAGTCGCCGTAGTCCTTCAGCAATGCGTTTGCGGCATCCAAGTATTTCGCCGCGTCTTGTGGGCTCAAGCCGCTCGCGTCTTTGTGCCCCATTGCTGAATGAATTCGTCCCACTGCTCGACCCCGATCCACAGCGGCGCTTCGCTCTGAATCGCACGAAAATCATGGGCCCTCGGCGACGAGCCGCAGTGCTCCACGAACTGGGCCACTGCGGCCTGATAGCGCCGGGCTTGCCGATGGCGTCCGTCAGACCATCTTCCGCGTCGTCCTCCGTCTCTGAATTCCTTGAGGCTGGAAATAATGCCGTTCAAATGCCCGCGGGCCGCTTCGATGCCGGCGCGGCGTCTAATTCGGCGCTCACCAGGCGCACCGCGGCTTGAGACCATCCAGGGTTTTCCGCAACGCGTCGATTTGCGAAGATGTCGACTTCGGATCGTCCGCGACCTGCGACGCCAGCGCGGCGATTGCGGCGTTCAAGGCAGCCAAATCGGCGACGAACTTCTTGTCTGTCCGGGCCTGATAATCGCGATCCACTTGCTTGAACGATGCTTCCACTTTCGCCAATCGGCACGTTCTCGCCTTCGTGCTGGCAAGCCTCGCGGCCTCTTGCAGCGGCATCGCGATCGGGGGTTTTTTCCAAGCCGTCGGGACCGGGCAGCGACTGTTTGCTTTCGCCACGGCCGCGACGAACGCCGTATGCCGCTCGGTGTCGTCTTGAACCAGTGTCCTTAAGCGAACCGCCAGGGCGGTGATCTGCTCGCTGTCGGCGATGCCGGCGCACGGTGCTTCAGGCCGTCGAGAAAACTTCGCGCCGAAATATCGTTGGTGTTCAATAGCTTCGTGAACTCGGCGGCTTGTCGCGCGACCTCGGATTCATGCACGTTGTAGAGCACAACTCAGCGTGACCGGCGCGGCCACAAGCAACGTGCCGGCGCCATTCCCGAACCGATGAGCACCTGCCGCCGTTTGGTCGCTTGTCGTAGATTTTCCAGTCGTGTGCGATAGCGGTTCACGACATAATCTGGCAACGGGAACCCGGTTTTCTTGGCCGCGTTATAGCGTAGGACAAGCTCGTCGGCCGGCTGATTCGAATCCAGGCTGCGTTCAAGCGCGGCCACGGCCGAGTCGTGAACCGCCTGCTGGGCGGCCAACTGGTCCTGCTCGGCCAGCCACTCGATAGCGCCGGGATCGCCTGCTGGAACAGAGGCTCGCTGTCGCTCAGGCCGCAAGCAGTGCGCACGGGGCTTCCATTGCTCGCCAGGCGCCGGGCCTGTGTCCACGTCGAAGCTCGCCAGCGCATCGTGCAATTGCCGGTTCAATGATTCCAGTTCGGCCCGCGTCTCGCGCTGCTCCAACGTGGTGCGGGCCGCGAAAGCCCGCTGCACCAATTGGGTCGGGGGGCGGGGGAAGACCAACCGCCGTCGCGGAAGCTCGTCTTCCAGCGCGATCAGCCGGTGCAAATTGGCCGCCTGCTGGGCCTCGGCGATCTCACCAGCAAGCTCCTTTTGCCGCTCGCGCTCGAACACCGTCAGATCTTCCTGCCAGGCTGGATTGTCGGCGTCGCACTCGGCCAGTTTTCGCAGCAGGCCAATTCGCACAGGTAATGGACTGCGGGCCAGGGCGGCCAATCGATGCCGGCGCAGCAGATCGGCCAGCGGTTGTTCCAGGGCATAGGCTTCGTTGAGGACGGAGGCCCATTCGAGCATCAGCGGCGGCGGGGCGACGATGCCATACTGGGCCACCAGGCTGTTCCATTGTTCCCGCTCGGGAAAATCGAGCGTGGCGACGGTGTCCAGCAAATTGGGCTCGACTTCGCAAAGCCGGATGGCCTCGCTGCGGAGCCCCTGCTTGAGCAACCCGCCGCAGCGGCGCAGCCGGTCGTTTACATCATCGCAAGCGATCAGGAAATCGGCGGCGGCGGACGCAAAAAATCCAAATTATCCGCATCCTGCCAAAGCAGCGCACTGCGCACGTCATCGACAATTCGTTGGTAATCAAGCATCGATCCGCCCCAGTTCATCCAAAAATCTAGCTTTGTTATTTCTTGCTCAAAGCAGCGGTATCACCGACCAGGGTAGTCGCGACCCCGACCCTGTGCTCTTTAACGGGGAAATATAGATAGTAATCACACTTACTATTCGTTTTGATTTTCGCGAACGCATCGGCAAGGCCTTGCGCGACAATTGGTCCGCTTCCAAACGTTTTTTTTCGTCCGTCAGCTCATCCCGCTCTTTTATTTTCTTCGGATCTTTCTCATCCTCTTTAATCGCTGAGATTTTGTGCGCAGACGGTCGATCTTTTGCTTTAGGCCACCTTTGATCAGTGCCACGCGCGTTGGCCCGACCTGCGTTAGATCGCCCGAGAGGAACTGAGTGAGTGCTTGAATGTCCGCGACGTCGGCTTTCCAGTCTATATTCACACCCGCATAGGCGAGATCGATCGTCGTTTCGGCATCTTTCTTGGCGATCGTGACGCGAAATGTGACATGATATTGCCCTTCGATAATCGCGAATGTTGAATTGTCGATACTTATGCAAGACAAAGAGTGAGATCGGAGCAGACCAATTTCAACTCCTTTTTGCCTGGGAGATCGTCAAACGCCGTCTGGTGTGCAACCGACGATACTGATGACTTGCTTAGATCAAAGGCATCGATCGCCCGTTGCAGGTCGAGCCTGTTGAGGAATGCCGCTCGGGCCCTCGGAGGGAATAGAAATCGGACTTTCCGTCCTTTTGGATTTGAAGGACATAATTACGCAACTGCTTTGCCTCCGGCGTCGGCGCAGTTGTCCATAAATATTTCAATTGCCCATCTGTCGCTAAGAAGCGGCCGATAACCTCCGGTCTGCCTTGGCTTTGGGGAGGCGATTGTAGGACGTCGCAACGCCCGTTCTTTAGAGGTCCCACACTGAGCGGGGCACTCGTTGGGAAATCTCCGTCGAGACTGAATTGCTCATTACCTGACACTTCGATGCCTAACATCGCCGGTTGAGGGTGCGGGTCCAGTACCGCAGATTGAAGCAGCGGCAGCGTCCCGACCTTGAGGGGTTCAATCAGTGCTCCCTCTGGCGGTGTCGTTGCTGGCGGTGTCGTTGCTGGTGGTGTCGTTGCTGGCGGTGTCGTTGTTGGCGGTGTCGTTGCTGGCGGTGTCGTTGCTGGCGGTGTCGTTGCTGGCGGTGTCGTTGCTGGCGGTGTCGTTGCTGGCGGTGTCGTTGCTGGCGGTGTCGTTGCTGGCGGTGTCGTTGCTGGCGGTGTCGTTGCTGGCGGTGTCGTTGCTGGCGGTGTCGTTGCTGGCGGTGTCGTTGCTGGCGGTGTCGTTGCTGGCGGTGTCGTTGCTGGCGGTGTCGTTGCTGGCGGTGTCGTTGCTGGCGGTGTCGTTGCTGGCGGTGTCGTTGCTGGTGGTGTCGTTGCTGGTGGTGTCGTTGCTGGTGGTGTTCTTTCGGTCGGGGTTTTAGTTGATGATGGCGAGTTAAGATTTTCAGCAGACGCGTTGTTATGTGAAGGATTGCTCGGACCCACGCTATTTAATGCCGTTGAATGCGAGAGTTCCTTTCCGCCCTGCATCGCAACCGTAAGCGCAATGGCCCCTCCGACCAAGACGAGCAACGCGGCGGCGATGCCGAGGATCATCGGCAATTTTGATTTTTCTTTCCGCCGGAAAGTGCGGGGCGAAAACGCTTGCTGCGTAGTGATCGAAGGCCGGCGATCGGCCGCGGCGGAATTGGTGGCGATAAGCCATAATCGAACGGCGCCGCCATGGGCAGGCTGGCGATTGCGTGACTTTCGGCCAAACGCGGGTTCGCCGGATCGGCTAGCAGTTTTGCCAGTTCGTCGTCGTCGGGCCGTTGCGATTGGATCGTTCTTGCCGGAACTTTTGGCCGCACGGGCCCGACCGGGCCGATTCCCGTTCGGGCCGCGTCGACCAGCGATCCGCCCGCCGGCTGGCCCAAAGCCCGGCACAGGTCGATCACCTTTCCCGTCGGCGCGGCGGCCTCCGGGCTTCCCTGCAAAACGCAGCGCCAATTGCAGTCGACGCCGGTGGGAAGTTTCGTGAAATAGGTGCTGAACGTCACTCCCCAACGCTGCTGCGGAGAAAGCAACGCCAGCGATTCAACGATTAACGGCAACGGCTCCAGGCCCAAAGGGTAGATGAGCGTGACGTTTGCCGGCGGGTTGTTGAGCACCGACTCGGCCAGCACGCCGCCCCAGCCGGCATCGCCTGTTTGCTGCTGCCAGGCTCGGCAGATGCCGAGCTGCGCGTTGGCGTTCGGAATGCGCCGCCCGGAGGGAAGAACTTTTGGCTGGCCGTCCCATGCGGATTGCATGAAGCCGGGCAAAGCCAGCAGCGATGCCGGGCCGGCGGCAACCAGCTCCGTCGGCTCGATCGCGACGTGATGCGCAAATTTGTTCGTCCGTTGGCTATAGTCCAACCCCGCGGCGGCAATCCGCGAGAGGACATGGTACGCCTTGCCAGCCATCGCGATCCGCAAATGCGAATAGACGACCGGGTTCAACGCCGCCTGCGGATCCTGCGGGGCAAACACCTGGCGGTAGCCGCTCAAGGCCTCCAGCCGTGCGGCTAATTGGGCCGCCATCCCCTGCGTCTGGATGACCGTGCAGAACCCAGCACTGCCGGGCTTGAGCCCGCGCGGGGCCGAGGTATAGATCGAGCTCTTGGCTCACGTGTCAGGCCCTTCGGTGTTCAGGAAAAACCTGGGAATCGGGTGTGAAGACGTGCTGGTCCAATCAATTCGCGAGGCAAAATCGGCTTGCGACAGCCATTCGTACTCGACTTCAGTGGCTTCGCGATTGCCCGTTGCCTGGTTTCCGCAAATGCGGTGGCAGTATGTTAGTGCCGGCCACGGGGGCTGTTGCTTTCATCTTCGGCCGGACATACGGCACCAACCCCTCCATGCAACGGCTCAGCAAATACAACAGCGGCACCTCGGTCCACATCGGATTCATGTCGCGGGGCCGCACGCCCAGCGCCCGCTCTTCGGATCCAACTCCGGACTGCAGCCGGTGGCGCTGACGGGGACGTAGATCACTTGCTCGGAAAAATTCTCGGCCGCCGAGACGATTTCAGGACAGAGATTCCACAACAAGGCACGCAATTTCTTGGAGCGGCTTTCGATCCGCTCGAGCTGCAGGCCACAATGCACGCCATCAGGACCCACGACCCACGGCGGGTCCAGCCGTCCGCTCTCCAGCAACGAGGACCAGCAATCGTATTTCGTGACGATCAGGATCAGAGGGCGCGAGTGCTTCGCGTTTTGCGCAAGCCCGGCGTACCGGCGAACACGGTGGGCGGCCTCCTGCAAGATCGTGTCTTGGCGGACCGCCCGTTCGCGGCCCAGCCGCTCCGAACGGTCGAGCATTTGCGGATCTTGCGTTGTCCCTTGGCAAGCCTTGCGGAACTTGGGGTCCTGGGTCGGATCGAACAGAAACAGCAGTGCCTCGACAACGCCAAATGACGCGTAACTGGGCTAGCCGCGGTATCGCCCCGGGCAAGAAAGCTTTCGCCCGCGTTGTCGTAAAGACAAAGCACGCGCGATAGCTTCTGGCCCAAATGCTGGTTCGGGATGTTCAGCCGCCGGTTGCAGCGTGAACATAAAGGGCCGCGGATAGTTGATCGTTTGATCGCCGAACAGGACCGTGTCGTACAAATCGCCCTGCGTCTCGGTTTTCTGGATGGCGACCAGCGCATTGGGATTGGGATTCAAAAACTGCAGTTCTTCATATTCATGCAAGCGATGGTTGGCGATTGGATCAGCATCGGCGAAGGCCATCGTAAAATTCTTGGGCAGTATCCGTCGCAGTTGCCAGGTCATGGCCGCCAGGAAGTACGATTTGCCACAGGCCGGCGCACCGAGGATCGACAAAAACACCGGCTCCATCTCGAACATTGCCCGCGGCACCGGCAGATGGCATTTCGGACAGGCTAGGCCATGGCAGGAAAAGCCGCGGGCATCGATCGCGGCGCCTTCCAGATTGAATCGATTCGGCAGGAATCGCTGCGCCGGATCGCCACCGAGCCGTGCATCGCCGACGAGATCGGGATGCTGGGCGATCCATAATGCCTGTTCCGGCGGGAACACGCCCCAGCAGTGCGGGCAGGTGAGCGCGGCAGCAAGCGAATTTGCGGCTGCGGCTTGCGAGTGGCGACGCTGCTCATGGGGTTCCGATCCGGCTGCGAAGATAAAATTGCCGCCCGGCAATGCGGGATGGAACGACCACCGCGAAGGCGCCGCGACTCGTGCTGGCGGAAACGAGTAATTCATCGTCATGCGAGCCCCGCGAATCGCCACGCAAAGCGCCGCCATCGAACGACGCGTGGCGGCAGCAGTCTCGCCATTGGACTCAGCGAGCTGGCGATAGTCAAGAAATCTCGCGGAGCAACATTCAAGCAATCATTAAATATGGATTTCTGGCGGAATCGATTTGCATAGGCGGCACGATCGTGACGACGTCGGCGGACAGCGGACCATGATTTGACTTTTGCAGCGGCATTTCCCAAACTACGAGCATCTTGTACGCTCGATGGACGATTCACGGCCAAGAGACGAATCGACCGATTCATTGGGCCTTCGGGGCAGAGCCATGTCTATCGGCTGGTACTACCGCGGTGACACGAGCGATGTCGGCCCGCTGACGATTCGCGATTTAGCGGTCATGGCGCGCCAGGGCGCATTATCGGCAAGACGCAGATTCGCCAGGGCGCGGCGGCCGGTGGGTTTCGGCCGAATCCGTGGAAGGCATCCTGCCGCGAGCCGCTCGGCCACCGGCATTGCCGCCACCATCTTCCGCGGTGGATTCCTTATTCGCCGAAATTGAAAACGCGCCTCCCAAGCCGAGGCGAAGCAAAATAAGCTTGTCGGCGGGCGGCTCTCTTGCCTTTGGCCAATTGTGCCTGGCCGCTGTTGGCATGGTGGCGGTGCTGTTTCTGGTGGTCGTTCTAGCGGTGGAATTTGCACCCCACGCGGCCCCGCCGGGCGAGGATCGACTTGCCGCAGCGCCCCGGTTGACGGATTTTGGCGTGAAGACTGTGGCCGAAGGTGATGCCACGGCGATCGCACCCCGGCATTCGAGCGCGGACTTGTCGCGCAATTGGATCGAGCAAGTCGACGAAAAATCGCACGATAGCGTAGTCGTCGTTTGGAATAAGGAGGGCGAATCTTTGGGCACGGGCTTCGTAATCGCGGCCGATGGCGCACGCAAGCTCCTGCTGACCAATAAGCATGTGATGCGGATTGGCGACGTGCAAACCGGCCCGCTGGCCCACGAGTGTTATCTCAGAACTCCGTCGAAAGCATTGTTGCCTGCCGAGCTGGCCGGCGAGGCGCACGATCCGTCGGTGGACTTGGCGCTACTGGTCGTTGAATCGCGCAACCTGCGGCCGTTGGGAAAGATCGAGAGTTTCGCCGAGATTCACAAGGGCGAGAATGTTGTCGCAATCGGGAACCCGGGCGTCCCTGGGACGGGCATCATCCTCGAGGGCACCGTGACAACAGGAATTGTCTCAGGAAAGCGGGATGAATTGCTCATCCAAACTACCGCGCCGATCAACCATGGCAATAGCGGCGGGCCATTGGTTAGTGAATCCGGCTGGGTGCTTGGGGTGAATACGCTTACGGCCTCGGATATGCAAGCGACGAATTTCGCGTTTCCACGATTGGGTTTTCGGTCGCAACCACTGGGATTATTACAAAGACGTCGCGCGGTTGATGGCCGCGATTCCGCGCTGATTGGCATGAATCGCGTTTGTGTAGTTCGACAATTGTCGCCTACCTCCTGTACACCTCGATCTCTCGCAGCATCACTTGGTGCGGGCCGGTTTGGCCGCCGGCTTTGGCGACTTCTTCGGTCGCGCCGCCGCCGAAGGTGGTGTTGTGAACCAGGATGCGGATCTTGGTCGTCGTGATCGGCTTGAACTCGTGTTGGAAAATATGCCGGTCGCTGAAGAAGCTGTCGACCTTCGTGCGCGTCGCGGGCGTCAGGACCTTGAAGGTCTTCAGCGGCTCGACGACGTGCTCGATCGTCACCCACTTTCCCGCGGCGTCGTATTGCAGTTCGTAATCCACCAGCGTTCCCTGCCATTGCCAGGGGACGGGGGCGTAAATAATCACGCGGCCGATCTCCGTGGGCCGCGGGAAGCTTAGCTGCACCCAGGCGGGAAAGCCGGGCGTGTCGTCCATCCACGGCTGGGCTATCGGCTTTTGCGTGTAGTACCAATTCTCGAATTCGCCGTTGGTGAGCTTGGAAATGTCGTTCGGGATTTTCTTGTCGACCGGATGGACGCCGGTGCCGGACGCGGTCGCCTTGACGCCAGGAAGCCGGGCCAGATTCGGACCAAAATCTTGCGGCACGACTTCGATCGATTGCCCCGCGGCCAGCTCGACGTAAACCGGCAACTCGGGGACCGGCAGTGTCGCCAGCCCGTTGGCGCCGGCAAATCGGACTCGACGCCAAACGCGGAAACCAGATGCAGCGCGGGCGTCGGTTTCTGATCGCCGCCCACGACCTGCACGCGCAACTGAATTTTTCCATCGGTGCTCCCGGCGCTCATGAAGGCCGCGACCTGTTTGTTGTTGCCCGCGAACAGGCTGCCGAGATAGAGCTTGTTGCCGACCGGGCCGAGATCGTAGGCCTTGGCGAACTTCGTTCCGAAAAGCTCTTCGGACCAAACGCGCATCAGCGGCAGCGCGGGATTGAAGCCTCGGTCGTCGTTTTCCCACCAGGTGGGCACGTCCCAGTAGCCGTGGCTCACGTCGTACCAAAGATGGTTATGCTCCTTCGGCAGCCCGAACTGCTCGAAGACCATCATTTCCAACATCGTCCAGCGGGCCTGCAAGTGAGGCTGGTACGAGCCATACACGCAGGCGAAAAAGCCTTGCTCGGTTTGCCACAATTCTTTCGTGTCGGCGTGATATTTCTTCAGCAGATCGGTCAGCCCATCCAGCGTCCTACGGGCGAGAAACAAGTCGCCGTTGACGCCGTTATAAATGTGGAACGAAAACGCGTCGATGTACTGGGCCCCGCCCGCCTTGAGAAAATCTTCGATGAACACCAGCCCGTTGGCGTTGGGTCCCAGCGAAACGATGCCCGGTCCGAGGACCTTCAGCGCGGGATTTACGCTTTTTACGGTGCGATAGAAATCGATCATCTCGTTCTTGACGAAATCGGCGCCGTTGGAGCCGTAGTTTGGTTCATTGCGCGGTTCGAAGTAGGCCACGTCGTGCTGAAAATGCTCGACGATTTTTTTCACACCGTCGAGATGCCCCTTGGTGCCGTTGGAAAAGGCGATGAACAGCACCCGCTTCCGCACGGGATCGAACGGCAAGTACAGCGCGCGATCGGTGGCGATTTCCCGTTCGAGATTCTTGATGCTCTCTTCCGGCTTCGAGGCGTCGGCCGAATGGCGTTGCGGGCCCATGCCGCTGACGCCGCGCAGCACTTCGTCGCCCGTGTTGGGATCCGGAAATTTGCCGGGAGGCGGCAGCTTGGGAAAATGCGGATCGTCGCGGAGGACAACGAATGTGGTGGCGCCCACGGCGTCGCCATACCACTGGCGATACTGCGCTGCCTCTGCACGGGCTGCACTCTGCTCCTGATGCGAGCCGACCGGCTTGCCGAAAATATAGAGCTTGTACCAACCAGCGGGCTGTTGCTTGAGCGATAGCATTGCGCCAGCCGAACCTTTGTCGACGACATTGCCCCAGAAGTCGCGAACTTCGAATCGCTCCGCAGCGGGGCCGTCCAGTTTGAAAGTAATCGGCTCGCCCACGTAGAACAGCGGATTACGGCGGCCGGAGTCGAGCTTGACCATGTCCTTGGGAAATTGGTTGACCCAACCGGACTTCGGCGGCTCCTGCGCGGCGCAGGCTTCTCGGCTCGGAAGGAGCCAGACAACCGTGAGCGAAATGATCGCGGCGGCACGCCAGGCAGACAGAGGATATCGTCTCATTATTTCTCCTGGCTGACTTGATGTTTGAGCAAGAATCCCGCGTGGACCCAATCGCCGACGTCGTAGGCGCTGGGGCCTTCCGGCCCAGTGATCACCAGGTGAATTTGCTTGCTGCCGGCGGGGATCTTAATATCGAACGGCCACGGCTCTTGTCCGAGCCGGACGATGGGGCTCTTGGCCACGGATCGGCCGTCGATGAACACTTCGAACACGGCGCTGGCATGCTTGCCGACAAACATCGCGCGATCGCGGACGCGCATGGCCAGATCGTCGACGCCGGCCAGCGCGACGAAGCGTTCGTAGTCGGGCTTGAGCGCCCAGCGTCCGCCGCCGGGCGCTCGGCCGGAGAGGCCTTTTTCGTACTGTTTCTCGCGAATGCTCAGATGCCTGCCGTCGGGCGCTCGATCGGCTTCCAAGGGCCAATTCAAACCGTTGTGGCCTGAAGCCGGCGTCAGTTGTGCGAGCTTTTCCAGCGCCACGTCCGGCGCCGCCGGCAGCGGCGGAAGTTTCACGAAGAACCCGCGGCTCGGCAGGCTCACGCGCTGGCCATCGCGGAATGCCGCGGCGCACAGCGCGGTGGTGGCATCGAGCGCGAGTGGCTTTTGAAAGCGGGGCGACGATGGAGTCGGCTCGCTGCCGTCGGTGGTGTAGTGGATTTCAACATTCTCCAACCACGGCGTCGAAAGCGTGATCGTGACTGGGTCGTCGCGGAATTGATAGGGGTACCCCTCGGTGCCCCAGGGCGTGATACGCACCGGTTCGGTCGGCGAATCGCTTTTCCACAGGCCCGCCGATTTGAGATCGTCGGCCAGGTTGATCGACGGCACATCGCTCTGTTCCAAATTCGCCACGGCTTGGGCCGTGGCGATGTCGGGCGTGAAGCCGGACTGGGGATCATAGTGCGTCAGGGCATCGGTCAGGTCGCGGGCCAGAATGCACCGCAAGCCGGCGTCGTACAGATTCTCGATGGCCGGCCCTTTGCCCAGCACGCACTTGTTGGTGTGAACGCCCATGTAAATCAAGTGCGTGAGGCCAAGCCGTTTGCAAAGTGAATACATGCCCGAGGCGTCGGCCCCGACGATGTAGTCGTTCTTCGCGATGACGAGGTCGGGGTGCATGCGATCCCAACCGTAAATCGGCAGGCACGAAATGCCGGGGCCGCACATGCAGCCCCCCGCGGTCGAGCCGCGCAGGGGAGCGAGCGGACTTTCGGCAAGGGGAATTCGGCGACGGCCAGGGCGCGCTCGCGCTGCGGCGTGCCGACATATTGATCGGCCACGTCGGTCGGAGCCCAGATAACGTGCATTCCCAATTTGCGGGCCGCGGCGAGGGCCCGGTTCATCCGCGGAATCAACGAGGCCGCGCGCTGCCCGGCCGTCAGGCACCAGTGGTAATTCCACATGTCGACGATGACGACGCCGGTCTTGGCGGGGTCGATTCGTTCGGCAGTCTCTGTGATCTTGGCCGTCTTCGCATCGCGGGTGCGCAGGTGCAGGGCGAAACCTTTGGGGGCCGCAGGAGGATCATGCGGACAACCAGCGCAGAGCGACAGCCCCAGCGCGACGGCCATGGTGAGCAAAAATCGTGGCACGTGTGATTTCATCCTAGTGACTTTTTCAACGCTTGCTTCTGGGATTGTGTGCCACTCGCTTGGCCAGCGCTCGTTTGATTCTTGCCTTGATCGATCCGCAACGACGAACACTGGCAAAGCCAGTGGTACGCCAAATTCCGGCCCTGACAAAGCACCAACAGCAGTTAGTGCAATACTAACCCGCCGCTCGGAGCCAGTCCTCTTTTTCAACAAAACCCCAGGCCAGGGCTGTTGAGCACTCCAATGCCGAGAGTTCCGTCGGTGATTTCGAACATCGTGGGATACCGCTCGGCCCAGCCGCGGTTGCCGGCGGGGCAATATTGCCGGGCGTTGGCTTCGATCGCCGCGACGCCGGGGATTCGCGCCGCAAGGCTGGCCGAGTGCAGCAGCGATGCGCCGGGGCAGGTGAGGTCCTGCACGCATAGAAACATTCCATATTTCTGCGCGGCCGCGCCCATCAGCAGCGCCCCGCTGTGCCCCTTGCAGGCTTTCAAAGCTACGCCCGAGTAGCCGAGCTCGCGCGCGGCAAGCAAACTTTCCAGATCGACCAGCGATTCGTCGATCACTACCGGCTTGATTCGCGCCGCTCGGTGCATGCGGTTCTGGGGATTGGCCCGCAGATCGCGATGGGTTGGCTGCTCGATATATTGCAACCGGGCAAGACCCTGCGGCGAACGCTCGGCGATCTGCGCCAGAAAATCGAGCAGATAATCGACGTTCGCGCAGCGTTCATTGAAATCGGCCGAATAGAACCATTGCGAGCAGCCGCGGGCAAGCTGCGATTCAGCGGCCACACGATCGATGGCCAGGAACCGCGCGACGTCCCAGGCTAGATCGTCGCCATTGAATTTAATCTTCAGATGCGTCAGCCCGTCGGCCGCGATCCATTCGGGCAGCGTTTCGGGCAAGCCGTCGTTGAGTCGCGTGGGAATGTCGGCATCGGTCAACGGATCGAGGGCGCCGATTAGATGATACAGCGGCATTCGCGGCTTCGGCTGCCGCAGCGTGTAGCGATCGAGATATTCGCCGGCGAATTCGGGCGAGAGATACGCAGACAAATCGGCCGAGACGAATTCCGGGCCAAGCAAGTTGTACGAGTTCTGGCCGAGCGCTCGGCCGTACGCGTCGTGGATCGCCGCCTCCAACGGGCTGGCCGCGACCAACTGGGCGAGCCGTGGCATCGGCTCGGCGATTTCGGCGGCGCGCGTGATCTCCGCCGCGGTGGCCTGATGTGTGTGTTCGAGACTCGCGCGTGATTTCCAGCGGATGGCCGACGCCGCGATAGCTGTTGGCTTCTGCGACGATTTGCTTGCCGAGCGCGATCATCGCGGCTAGCGTCTTTTCGGCTGGCGTGGCGCGCGTCGGCCAGGCCCAGATATTGCCCATCGGCATCGAGCCAGTGCCGCGCGCCCGGCGGCCGTCGCGCGTTTCCACCTCGACTGACACATCCAACAGCACGACATCGGTGACGACCTGTCCGCCGAACTTCATCGGCGCGCGGTAATTTAGATACTGCGTCGCCGCGGTCGCCTCGCAGATGCGGATGACGGTCGATTTGGGCATGGGGGAGAGGTTTTAGGCTACAGACTACAGGCGACGGACGAGAGGCTACACGCCACAGACGTTGAACGTCGTTCGATCCAAACACTCAAGTCTCAGGTCTCAAGCCTCAAGCCTCTTTTCACTCCGGCAGCGGTTTGCCTTTGGTCTCGGGGCCGAACCAGATCAGAATCATCCCTACGATGTAGACGAGGCTCATCGTCGCGCAGGCTTGGGGATAGCTGCCGTTGAAGAATTGCATCAAGCCGCCGGTCCCCAAGACGGCGAACATCGCGAAAATCCGCCCGAAGTTGTAGCTGAGGCCCTGGCCCGTGGCGCACACGCGCGTGGGAAACAACTCCGGCAAATACAGCGGCAGCCAACCGTAAAACGACGCGGTGCAAAAGCCGGCAACCGTGGCCGTGATCAGGAATGTCGTGTCGTACGCCTGCAAGGTGCGAAACATGAACTGGCTAACCGCCAGCGACAGCAGGCACATGATGAAATAGGCTTTGCGACGCCCGATCTTGCCGCCGAACAGCGGGCCGACAAAGCTGCCGAGGATCGCGCCGATGGCAATTGCCATGACCGTCGCGCCTTTTGCGCCGGACGAATTGGGATGCAACGCGCTATCCATCTTGTCGGCCCACGAGGGAAGGAACGCCTGGACGGAGCCCCAGGTGCCGACGAGCGCCACCGACGCCAGGCCAATGGCCAACAGCGTGGGGCGAATCAAGCTCGTGGTGAAGATTTCGCGCAACGGGCGGACCGTCGACCGCCCCACGGCCTCGCGCCAACGCCTCGACTCGGGAATGAACGCCAGAATCACCAGGGCAAAGAGCGCCGGCGCGTGCACACTAGCATCGTCCAGCGCCAATGGCCCGGCGTGACCGGGAACCAGCGCACGATGCTGCCGATCAGCAGATAGCCGCAATTGCCGGCGGCGCCGATCACACCGGCCAGCAGCGGTCGTAGGCGCCCCGGCCAGCATTCCATGACGAGAGCCACGCCGAGCGCCCATTCGCCCCCCATGCCCAATGCCGCGACGAACCGCAGTACGCCAAGCTGCCACGGCTCGGCCACGAAATAACAAGCGCCGGTGAACAGCGAATAGGTGACGATGCTCAGCGCCATCGCCCGCACGCGCCCGATGCGATCGCCCAGCCAGCCAAAGAGCACTCCGCCGCAGGCAGCGCCCAACAGAAACCAGGCCATGAGATACGAGATCCAACGGCCGATGTCCGCCTCTTGAACCGCGGCGGAGCCGAGCAGATCTTGCATCGCCGGCCGGGCCACGGCGGAGAACAGACCCATCTCGACGCCGTCGAACATCCAGCCGAGCACCGCGGCGACGAGCACCAGCCATTGGGCGCGGGTGAGTCGATTGCGCGCGGCAAGCGGCGGAGTAAGTTCGATTGGAATCGCTTCTCTTTGCATGGCGAAGGACCGGTTTCAGTCGGGTGATGATTCCGACGGCAAGACTCGTTCAAATTTGGTGATCGCGTTGAGTGCGCGAGCGTGCCTAAGCTTATGCGGCGCACACCGTCGATTCGACGGCACACGGAGAGGAATGTGAGTTGCAACTTGTGATTAATTGACGGAGCGTTAAGGGCGAGGTCCGGGATAGTTTTTCAACTTTTGACGACTTGAACGCGTCTCGTTAAAAAAACGACTTCCTAGGATCGTTCAGGATCGCTTGGAAAGGGCCAGTTGGACTAAAAAACACCTTCCGAAAATTGGCCAAATCGAAAAATCACAACGGAGTGTGCCTACTACGTAGCAGGCACACTCCGTGTGCCGTTGGCCTATCGATCAGCGCGGCTGCCCTGGCGCCACCAGTCTTCCACGGTCTTGCGGCTTTCGATCAATGTTTTTACGAGTGCGGCGCGGGTTTTCTTTCCTTCCCGCGCCAGGGAAATTCGATGTGGATCGACAGCGGGGCATGATAGTTCATCTTGATCAACCGCTGGAAATAATCGGTGCGGCCAAACTCGCCTTGACCGAAGGGAACAAATTGCGCCGGCCGTCGAACGTCCTTGATATAGACGACGCGAATGTGGTCTTTCAGTCGTTCGAACTGCTCGGGCCAGGCATTGCCGTGGCTGATGATGGCGTGGCCCAAGTCGAAGGCGACGCCGATTTGGTTCGGATCGAAATCCTTCACGAGATCATGCAGTTCGTTCAAGTCGCTGCCAACCGGGCCGGTCGCTTCGTTCTTGTCCGATGAGTGATTCTGGAACAAACCGCACATGCCCATTTCGTGGTTCATCGCCGCGAGCTCTTTCAGACGGGCACGAATCTCCGCCCGCGACTTTTCTCGATCCGACTTGTTTGCCGAACGATAGTACCAAAAGCCGAGGCGGTAATCGCGGATGTCCAACTTTTTCGCCGCCGCGAGAACGTCTCGGGCGTTGGGCGAATCGACGCCGAGGATGCCGCTGGTGATCAGTCGCATCCGAGTTCCGTGTTTGGCCAGCGCCGCGGCGTAGCGGGGGATCGCTTCGGCAGCCTGCGCGGGCTCGATTTCGCCGCCGGGCGCACCGGACAATCGATGCCATCCAGGCCCGCTTCGATGGTGACTTCCGCCGCCTGTTCGAAGCTGAGCTTGAGCCTCTTGATAGACCTTGCTGAACACCACGATCGGCGGCAGTGTCCCCGCCGGATTCTTGTCGGCCAGAGAGGTGTTCGCGGCAAGCGATATGCAACCTGCACCTAGCACCGTCGCCGCCGAGCGACTGGTCACATCCAAAAAATGCCGGCGGCTGATCGACTTCGAGAAATTTTTCATCGGTGGACTGTCAGATTTTCCAAGGTCCGCGCATCGGGCGGGTTAACATCGCATTGGCATCGTCGTCGTTGGTGAATCGCTCCGCAACCGGGTCCCAGCCGAGTAGCTTCTTCTTTCCCAATCGCACCGCGATGTTGCCTAAGTGGCAAACGCTCGCGCTGCGATGCCCGATCTCGACCCGAGCCACGGGATCCTTTCGGCTGCGGACGCAATCCAAGAAATTGCGCACGTGGGCCATTCCCGAGTAAACCTGCAAATCCTTCGGCTCGACAAAATCGCCCTTGAGCGACTCGGGCCGAGTGAAGAAGCCCGCGTAGCCGGTTTGCACCATGCCGTCGGTCCCTTCGAACCGCGCCGACTTGCGATTTATCGGTTTGGCAAACGAGTTCGACGCCGCTGGCGTAGCGCATCCGAAATTTGGTTTCGGTGGCGGTGTTGAACAGGCTCCCTGCCGGGAGAAATTTGGCTTCGAGCAGTTCCACTTCGATCGGCCCGCTGTCATCGGCGCCAATGGCCCATTGGGCCATGTCGTTCGAAGTCGGCGCCGAAGTTCGTGACTTGTCCGCCCGAGTAGTCGTAATTAAACCGGAAGCGATACAGGCAGCGATCCTTGTGATACGGCGCCTGCGGCGCGGGACCGAGCCACGTTTCATAATCAAAATCTTCGGGCACAGGCATCGGTTTCCAGCCGGGGCCGGGGCCGATTTTGTTGTTGTAGCCCACGAATGTGGTGACTCGCTTAATCGCGCCGATCCGCCCGCTGCGAACCAGTTCCACGGCCCGGATCGTGCGCGGGTCGGAACGTTCGTGGCTGCCGGTTTGCAAAATGCGCCGGTGCTTTCGCACAGCGGTGACCATTGCCCGGCCTTCGGGAATCGTGAGCGACATCGGCTTTTCGCAATAGATATCCTTGCCGGCCTCGCAGGCCATCACGGTCATCAGTCCGTGCCAATGGTCTGGCACGACGACAGCCACGGCGTCGATATCGCGGCGGGCGAGCAACTCGCGAAAATCGGAGTAGATATCGCAGCCTTTGAACTCGCCCGAGCGCGACGCCTTCGCGTAATGATCGTTCACCGCTTTTTGAGCCGGCTCGCGGCCACAGAATTGCTTTTCGTCGCGATAGCCGAAGCTGGCCCGATTCACGTCGCACACCGCTATGACTTGAGCAGCCTCTTGATGGAGAAAGAACTTCATCACCTCGAAGCCGCGGTTGCCGGTGCCGATCAGCCCGACGGCGATTCGATTGCTCGGAGCGTTCGCCCCGAACACCGAAGCCGGGACGATATACGGAGTGGCGAGCGCCGCGGCGCCGGTCGCGGCCGAGCGGAGAATTTTGCGGCGGGTCAACGTCATGGCGTTTGGGATTGTCATGTGTGTGGATTTGTCCGATGTCGCGTGGCCCATAAACACTAGCCCGCAGCGTAAGCAAGGACACAGGACGCTCGGTCAAATTGCGGCATGGAGCACTGGAGTCTGAATTAAGACGAAGAATCGCATCTCGTGGCCAAGAAAGACATCAACTCTCCTAGCTTACGCGTCGGGCTAGTATCGTTCTCCGACGCGTAAGCTAGGACTCAGGATGTTGCCTCCGCATCTGGCGCTTTGTGCCCTCGACTCCGCGCGACCTAACATCTAATCCACTTGCCGCCGGTCTTGCCCATTGCGAACGTAGTCAACCGCGGCCTCAAGTCCGGCCTCATCGTTAATAAATCGATGACTACCTCCTTCCGACCACCACCTGTTCAGGATCGAAGGATTCGATCGAGTGCCAATCGGGAATTGCTTTTCGAATTCTTTGAGCCTTCGTGTACACCAGGCCTTAAGCCGACTCGATACAACCTTCGGATGCAATGGCGCGTTGACGACGACATGGACGTGATTCGATCGACAATTTGCAGCCAATAATGTCCAGCGGTGATGTTTGCATGTTTCGGTAATCTGCTCTTCCACGACCCGCCGCTGAGCTGGATTCAAAGTGCGGGCGTGCTCTTGCATTCTGATCTTGGCGTCGATGACGCGCGATTCATCGGGAGCCTGCCAGCCGAGCTTGGAATCGGTCCAGCCGCGATCGTCGCCTGGAAGCCATGTGCCGTAGGTTGTCCAGGTGAGGAAGTAAGCCAAAGGCTCGGGAAGAGGCGGCTCGTTATTGCGACCAGTCACGGCACCGGCTCGTCTGTAAAGAGGAAAATCGAGGCACGATTCGTCGGCTCAATCAGCCGAGTCCAGCGTCCTCGCTTACGCGTCGGGCTAGTGATCGCACAAAACACAAGCCCGACGCGTAAGCGATGACGCTGGACATTTTATCCCTTGGCGGATTGAAGCGCTTCCGAGTTCCCCGATAGTCGTTCGCCATTTACGTCGAGGATCCAAATTGCATTTCAAAAAAAATGTCAACTCTCCTCGCTCACGCTTTTTGAAGTTGCACCTTTTGAGCCGTTTTTCATCCAGCGATTCGGTATTCCGCGGGCAGCGCCTGGGTAAGGAGCCTTTTGAGTTTGGCCGTGCCGCCGTAAGTTTTTAGCCGATCCGCCATGAATTTCGGACTCGCGCCCGAGCATTCCTGACGGTAGGCCGCACACAAACCATGCAATCGTTGATGTTCCCACCACACGCGATCCGTTTTGCTCAAGCGGCGGTCGCGCATCCGCTCGGCGCGCCACTGTTCCAAGAACAGCACGGTGGTGATGGCGATCTCCACCCAGGCTTGCACGGCTCGAAAACTCTGAAAGCTGTACTGGGAAAAACCGAGCGTCGATTTCAGTTCCTTGAAAAACAATTCGATCTGCCAACGCACGGAGTACAACTCGATCACGTCTCGAACGCTCAAGTTCCGAGCATTGGTCATCAAGATTTTGACGTCGTCGGGCGTCGCTTTCGAAAGCTTGGGGTTCATTGTCGAAAACACGAGCTGCACGCGGCCAACGCTGCGCACCTCCCGTATTTCCTGATAGGCGTAGTACACGCGCGGTTTCATTTTCGGCCCAACACGCCAGCGGGAAAGACGCCGATACTCGGCGTACTTGCCCGTCGACGCTCGAAGCCTGATCGTCGAAAGCGACAGACGTTGCCAATCCTTGAGTCGAGAGCGCAATTGCGGGCGTCGGCCCCTCGGTCCTTCGTAGACGCGTTCCGGGTTGGCCGGAAAGATCCACACATAGCCGCGGGCGTCGCAAGCATCGCGAATCACCTCGGCGTCGTAGGCTGTATCCCCGATCACCACGACTTCGGCGGCTGGAGGCAACGGCAACGCGCGGATCATGTCCGCGGCCGCTTCGGCGGTGGTGCGATGGGTCAGACCATGTTGCGCGCAGTATTCGAGCGTATAGTGCGGAACTTGAAGGGGAATCCGCATTCCGGAGGGAGTCAGCAGCAGGCCGAAGGTGAAACTGTGGCATTTTTTAAACACCACTTTCTTCTTGTTGTAGCGTCGTCCTTTGGCCTGGCGGCGCCCACGATTGCCCGTGCTGTAGGTGTTTTGGGTTTTCTTTCCCGCCTGACTCACCAGGGTCGCGTCGATCAGGAACAGGAATTTTCCGCGCCGCGATTCCCGCTCGAGCAGCAGGGCCCGCAACGGGTCGTTAAAGCTCGACGACTGCCAGCGCAGGCGCGCCAGAAAGCGGGTCAGCTCTCCACGGTGAATCGGCTCGCAGGCCACACTGCCGGCGGCTTGCGAGCAGCTCATCCGCCCATGACGCGCGATGAAAGCCAAGCTCATCCGCAACACCATCATGCGAGCCAAGTCGTTCAATTGCGTCTTGGCGATAAAGCCCTTGAGCGCCGCCGCCGTTTCCGTGACAATGATCATCGCGAGTCCTTCCTTTGACTGGTGAGAATCCAATGATCTAGTCATGGGATAGGACTCGTTTTTCTTGCAACCCCAGTTTGGCTGCTAGCAGAACAAATAGTGCAACTTCAAAACTCACGCTTCGGGTTTGTGTGTTCTTAGGCCAAGAGCTTCTTCACCACTTTGCCGGCCACGTCGGTGAGGCGAAAATCGCGGCCTTGGAAACGGAAGGTAAGCTTGGTGTGGTCGAAGCCCAGCAGGTGCAATAGCGTGGCGTGCAGGTCATGCACATGCACGCGGTCTTCGATGACGTTGAAACCGAAGTCGTCCGACTTGCCGATTGTCAGGCCCGGCTTGATGCCGCCGCCGGCCATCCAGTAGGTAAAGGCGTTGGGATGATGATCGCGTCCGTCGTTGCCGCCTCCTTCGACCATCGGCGTGCGGCCGAATTCGCCTCCCCACAGGACGATCGTGTCGTCGAGCAGGCCGCGCTGCTTGAGATCCTTGACCAGCGCCGAACTGGCCCGGTCGGTGTCGAGGCAATTCTGCTTCAGGTCGTGCGTAAGGTTTCCGTGCTGGTCCCAAGCTTCGTGGAAAAGCTGCACGAACCGCACGCCGCGCTCCAACAGTCGCCGAGCCAGCAGGCAGTTGTTCGCGAACGACGCTTTGCCCGGCTCGGCGCCATACATTTGCAGCGTGGCCTTCGACTCGTCGGCCAGATTCATCAACTCCGGCGCGCTCGATTGCATCCGATAGGCCATCTCGAACGAGTTGATCCGAGAGGCAATTTCCGGATCGCCGACTGAATCCAACCGCTGCTGGTTCAGCACTTTTACCGCGTCGAGCGTGTCGCGCTGGACCGCGGCATCGACACCGCGCGGGTTGGAGAGATAGAGCACCGGATCGCCGCCGCCGCGGAATGGCACGCCGCCATAGACCGTCGGCAAGAAACCACTGCCGAAATTCGAATTGCCGCCGCTCGGGCCTTTCTTGCCCGAGTTGAGCACGACAAAACCAGGCAGATCGCGGGCGTCGCTCCCCAAGCCATAGGTCGTCCAAGCGCCGAAGCTGGGCCGGCCAAACTGCTGCGTCCCAGTGTTCATCAAAATCTGCGCCGGGGCATGATTGAAGGCGTCGGTAACCATCGAACGCACAATGGCCACGTCATCGGCGACTTCGGCCAGACCGGGTAACAGTTCCGATAGCTCGGCGCCACATTGACCATGCTTTGCGAACTTGAATTTCGGCCCAAGGAATTTCGAATTGGGGCTGATGAAGGCGGCCCGATAATCGCGAATCAATTCGGCCGGCGGAAGCTGGCCGTCATGTTTGGCGAGTTGCGGTTTGTAATCGAAGAGTTCGAGATGGCTGGGCGCCCCGGCCATGAACAGATAGATGACCCGTTTGGCCTTCGCTGCGAAATGCGGCTGCTTGGGGGCGAGCGGATCGTGCAGGGCCGCGGGAGATCCTATGGCTGCCGCCGCCACTTTCTCTTGGAGCAGTTGAGCCAGCGCAATGCTTCCCAATCCCACGCCGCAATCGCGAAAGAACCAGCGGCGCGTGATTTGCCGCGGATCCTGGCCCATCAGTCGAGCAGCTTGGCAATTCATCGTGGGAACCCTCGTTGCAAGAGGATGTGAAAGAATGGGGACAGGCACCTCGCGGTGCGCCTGAGTTCACTGACGTATCGCGAATAGCTCGGAGCCAGTCCCCATTCTTTCACGCACTTCTCAATCCTTGGTAATCGTTTCGTCGAGATTCAACAGCACGCGCGAGACGACGGTCCAGGCGGCCAGCGTGCTGGGCCGTGCGCCCGCGGGAAGTTTCGGCGGATGCGCCGGATCGGCCGCGGCCAGCTCCCACGAGTTTTTCTCCGACGGGGCAAAGCGATTTTCTTCGCCCGCCAGCAGATTTCGCAATGTCGTCAATTCCGCGGCGCTCGGCTTGCGCGCGACGCAGCGGCGGAAGGCGAACGTCAGCCGCTCGTCGTCGGTCTTTCCTCCGGTGTTCAGCGTGAGCAAAGCCAGGGCTCTTGCGCAGTCGAGGAACACCGGCTCATTGAGCGTCATCAGCGCTTGCAGCGGCGTGTCGGAACGCGAGCGACGGACGCACGCGAAATCGCCATTGGGCGAGTCGAACGTCTGCATCAGCGGGTAGGGCACCGAGCGATAACGGAAAATATAGAGCGAGCGGCGAAAACGTTCGGGGCTAGTGTCGATGGGCCAGGTCTTCGGCCCGTAGCTGACCGGTGGCTGGAACAGGAATTCCGGCAGCGGCGGATGGATTGGCGGCCCGCCCACTTTTTCTTCCAATAAGCCGCTGGCGGCAAGCGCCGTGTCGCGGACCGCTTCGGCATCGACACGGAATCTCGGCCCGTGTGCCAGGAGACGATTGAACGGATCGCGTTCGCGCTGTTGCGGCGTGGCGCCGGACGACTGCCGATAGGCGGCACTGGTAACAATCAGCCGGTGCAACCGCTTCTGGCTCCAGCCGGAGTCCATGAATTCCACCGCCAGCCAATCGAGCAACTCGGGATGCGACGGGGCTTCGCTTTGCATCCCCAGGTCCTCGGGCGTGGAGACCAAACCGATGCCAAAAAACGACTGCCAGGTCCGGTTGACCGCGGCTCGAGCGGTGGTCGGCGCCTGACGGTCGGTGATCCAGCGGGCCAGCGTCAGTCGGTTCAGCGGCGCGCCGTGCGGCAGCGGGTTCAAAAACCCGGGCACGCCGGGATCGACATGCTCGGTCGGCTTCAAGAAATTGCCGCGGGCCAGGATGTGCGTATCGCGCGGCTGCGGACGCGGGCGGAGGACGAGTTGCGTGGTCCCCTCGGGATATTTCTGCCAAAGCTCTTCGATGTGTTGGTTCGTCGCGGCAAAGTCCTTCACCGTGGTGCGCCAGTAGCTGAAGACTTCGGCCTCTTGCCCAGGCGACCAGCGGTCGCGCGGCGATTCGAGAATTTGGCGAACGGCGGCGGGAACCGAATCGGCTTCCGCCCCGGCGGTCGTCGTGTAGGAGAGCCGGAAGCGGCCGAGGTTATGGTTTTGATTATCGTCGCTGTTCCAACCGCCGTGGTTTTGGGTGAGCTTAAAAGTCAACGTGACTTCTTGCTTTGTCCTTGTCGGCGGCGACGTGTTGGGCGGAGTCCAGCGGCTTATCCAACGTAAATACCGCCTGATGCGGCAGGTTGCGGCGGCCAGGGTCGCCGTCGGTGGCCCAAGCGGTTTCATCCTTGCCGTCGATGGCGAACGAAACCGGCCCGATCACGCGGCGCTTGTTGCTCTTGTCAAAATAAATGGCGTCCAGCGGTGTTTCGGGCGGATTGTAGTCGGCCGTGGCTTTCGCGAATTTCAATTGTTCAGCTTTGCCGGCTATTTGGGCCTCGACGGCGAATTCGGTGAGCGCTGCCGTGCCACTCGGCGAACGTCCCGGTCCGCCGCGCGGGAGATTCGGATCGTTCAGCAGTTCCAGACGGAACGCCGTGATGTTGGATGTCTTGGTTTTTACATGCATCCGCACGGTGTGCTTCGTCGGGGCATAGCCTTGGGCCAGGAACGAGCCGTCGGCCAGGGGCAAGTATTTCTGGCCGCCGGTCGATTCGCCTTCCACGTCCGGCCGCAGGATCGTCCACTCCGGCTGCCCGGTCTTGGCCTTTTCCACCCAGGCGATCATCCGCTGCCGCCAATCGGGCGTGTGGCGGCGCAACACGTTCTCGGTCGCGGCGATTTGGCTGAGTACATCGGCTCGCTTTTTCTGTTCGTCCGGCGTGTAAACAGCGATATTCGCCTCGTCGTCGTTGTTCAAAAAAGCAAACAGCCGATAGTAATCGCGCTGCGTCAGCGGATCGTACTTGTGATCGTGGCACTGGGCGCACTGAATCGTGAGGCCCAGGATGCCTTTGCCAATGGCGTCCATCCTGTCGATCATCGCATCCATCCGGAACTGCTCCGGATCGACGCCCCCTTCCTCGTTGATCATCGAATTGCGCAGATAGCCGGTCGCGATGATCTGGTCCTGCTTCGCGCCGGGCAACAAGTCGCCCGCCAGTTGCTCGACGAGGAAGCGATCGTACGGCAGATCGCGGTTGAGCGCGCCGATGACCCAATCGCGATAGAACCAAACCCAGCGCGGCTTGTCCTTTTCATAGCCGTCGCTGTCGGCGTACCGGGCCGCGTCGAGCCAAACGCGGGCCCAGCGTTCGCCGTAATGCGGCGAGGACAGCAGCCGGTCGACGACCTTTTCATAGGCATCGGGCGATTGATCCGCGACAAAAGCATCCACCTCCTCGGGCTTCGGCGGCAAGCCGATCAGGTCGAGGCTGAGCCGGCGGATGAGCGTCACCCGGTCGGCTTCCGGCGACGGCTGCAACCCCGCGGCTTCGAGCTTCGCCAGAATGAAATTGTCGATCGGGTTGCGCACCCAATTGGGCTGCTTTACCGGCGGCAATGCCGGCCGTTGCGGCGGGACGAACGACCAGTGCAGTTCGTAATTCGCTCCCGCGGCGATCCACTGCCGCAAAATTTGTTTCTGGGCGTCGGTCAGCCGTTTGTTGCTGTCCGACGGCGGCATCCGCCCGTCGGGATCGCTGGAGAAAATCCGGCGGACCAATTCGCTTTTGTCCGGCTTGCCCGGCACGATCGCGATTTTGCCCGACTCCGCGGGATGCAAAGCCTTGTCGCGAACATCCAGTCGCAACCCGCTCTTTCGCTGACCGGCGTCGGGGCCGTGACACTTGAAACAATTCTCGGCCAGGATCGGCACGACCCGATGATTGAAATCGACCGATTCGCTCTTGGATTGCGCCGGTTCGGCGCCATCCGTGCTTTTGGCAAGGCAGCATAGTCCGCCGAGCGCCAACGCAACGAAACCGACGAAAAGCCTGGCGCTCCGCATAGATGGATCCAGACAAGCTGGGAAGGAATGATGGCAGGTGGGACCGCTCGCCGCCGCGCAATGCCGGGAACGTCGCGCGCCGCGATGGTATCAGCCTACCCCGCGTCGGATTGCCGCGTCAACTTTGTGGGCATCGGGTGGGTGATACGGTTTGAGCCCCAACGGCACATGGAATGTGCCTGCCACGTGGCAGGCATGCTCCGCATGCCGTCGCAGCGCCAAGAACCTCCGGCACATGTGCTTCATAACCCCGGTCTATGGGGCTTTCCGATTCGACGGCAATTGGCCCGCCGGTTCATGGTAGGCAAACCGCCAACAGAGACTATTTTTCACGAGGCTCGTTCACGAGGCTCTAACCGTTGACGAGTGATTTTCAAAGCGCGACAATTCTGTTCTATTCGCCAGCCCCGTCCCACGGGCTTCTCGCTGCCTGGCTTGAGCACGAGTCCACCATGAAGATTTACACTAAAACCGGCGACGAAGGCAAAACCGGGCTCTTCGGCGGACCGCGGGTCGCCAAGGACGATCCGCGGATCAACGCTTACGGCTCGGTCGATGAGCTGAACGCCGTGCTCGGTTTGGCTCGAACGGAGGCGTTGCCGCCCGAGATCGATCAGCTGCTGGCCCGCGTGCAAAACGAACTGTTTGACCTGGCGCGGAGCTCGCGACACCGGAGCCGGAACGCCACGGCACGGCAACGCTCGGCCCGTCGAACATCGCCGCCTTGGAGGCGGCGATCGACGATCACGAGCTGCGGCTCCCCGCGCTAAAAACGTTCATTCTTCCTGGCGGCACGCGCGGCGCCGCGATGTTGCATCTGGCCCGCACCGTCTGCCGCCGCGCCGAGCGCGAGCTGGTGACGCTCATGGGCGAGCAAGCCATCCGCAGCGAGGGGCTGATCTACTTGAACCGCCTCGGCGACCTGCTTTTTGTCCTTGCCCGCACGACCAACGCCGCCAGCGGCATGGCCGACGTGCCGTGGCTGAAATCAAAGTAGTCACCGCGATTGCGTGATTACCGACTGAAATGCTCCTCGCCACGGGAACATTTAAGGAGATTGACGCACAGCCGCGACAGTCTGTACACTGGTCCACTGCTAGCGATGCTTGCGGAAGAATCAAGAACATTCGCCAGCGCGAACCGATATCCGCCCGAGCAGTGCCGAGGAGGCAAGATGTTCACAAGGACTGGCTTTCACGAGGCATTCACCTATGTCAATGAACTGCGCCTTTCATCATTCGTTCCTGCCTACAGCACACCGATTGGCGCATTATTCCAGGCAGACGCAATCGAACTTCTGACAGCCCTGCCGAGTGACTCCGTTGACCTCGTAATGACGAGCCCGCCCTTCGCGCTGACCCGAAAAAAGGAATACGGCAACGAACCGCTAGACAAGTACCTTGAATGGTTCATGCCCTTTTGCCATGAGATCAAACGTGTCTTGAAGCCGAGCGGTAGCTTTGTGCTCGACATTGGCGGTGCTTGGGTGCCGGGCGTGCCGGTCCGCAGCATTTATCATTTTGAACTCGCCGTCAATCTTGCAAAAGAGTTTCACCTCGCGCAGGAATTCTACTGGTACAACCCCGCCCGATTGCCCACGCCGGCGGAGTGGGTGACCGTTAGGCGAATGCGGGTGAAGGACTCGGTCAACATGGTCTGGTGGTTTAGCAAGACCGAGTGGCCGAATGCGGACAATCGGCGTGTGCTGCAACCGTACAGTGACAGTATGAAAGGGCTGATCAAGAACGGTTACAAGGCCAAGAAACGCCCCTCGGGTCACGACATCTCGACAAAGTTTCAGAAGGACAACGGCGGGGCAATACCGCCGAATCTAATCGCTATCGCCAACACTGAGTCGAACAGCGCCTATTTGCGAACTTGTAAGCAGCGCGGTTTCAAGCCACATCCGGCTCGGTATCCAGAACAATTGGTCCGGTTTTTCGTGGATTTCCTGACGGAAAAACAAGCACTCGTCGTCGATCCTTTCGCGGGCAGCAATGTAACCGGCGCTGTTTGCGAGCAACGCGGCCGGCGATGGCTTTGTACCGAGCTCGAGCCCAGATATGTGCAAAGTTCCGCTATTCGCTTTGAAATCGGACCTCTTTTTGACGCTGTGGAATCACCGCTTGAAAAACAGACAATCGCAACTTTGACTTCATCCAGGCGAAAATAGTGGCCGGAATCCGCTTCCGCGAGCTCGTCGAGATTTTCGTCGCTCAGTTGGAGCGGAGCGGCTCAACGGTGATCCGCTCAAGAAATCAAGAGGATAATCGACCGGCGCGAATTAGAGTGATTACCAGCGCCGCAACGAGCGATTGCCTGGTCTTTCTTTGGACTATTACGCCCGGCGGCGGCGGGGCGGGAGTACGTCCACCAAACGAACGGCGAATTCAGGTTACCAATGCGGCTGGCTTTCCACTCGAGCCGGGCCGCCGCACGCTGCTTGGCGGTTGGAGCGCGGAATTCGACGTTTGGGCCTTTTGGGACGTTCGCCGCCATACAAGATTTTCGCCGCGCTCGCCCAGTCTCCAAGTCAGCTCGGAGACTTTGCAGACAGCCAGCGCAGTCGGCGTGGCCACGTATTTGCGGCCAACGGCGCAGGGTCGCGAGGTAGTAGTCGCAGTAAATCCCGATTCGCTGCTATGGTATGTCGAACTGGGATTACCCGTCCACAACGCTGAGGACGACAGCGTCGGTGTTGCTTTACTTGCGGAATCCACACCAGATACACCCATCGAGGAAAGAGAATTTATCGATGTGTCGCAATCAGAAAGCCAAGCCTCGCGCCGCTACGAACTCGTTACCACAATGAGAGCCTATCGCGACGCCAAGTTCGCGCCGGCCGTCCTACGTGCCTACCGACACCGGTGCGCCGTATGTCAGTGCGCGTTGAAATTAGTAGACGCCGCCCATATCGTGCCAGTCTCTTCGCCGGAATCGACGGACGAAGTGACCAATGGCTTGGCCCTTTGTCGCCTTCATCATGGGGCTTACGACAACGGGTTGATGGGCATTCAATCGAATTACCAGATCATCACGAACCCAGATTGTGAAGGTAGGTTGACGAGGCTTCAATTGCACATGGGCCTTGACGAATTCAAAGCGCGCCTTCCTGCCCGGATTACTCTCCCAAATGTCGCCGAGGTGCGCCCCGACCCTCGGAAACTGGTTATCGGGCTGCGTGCTCGTAATTGGGGGGCGGCACATTGTACATGACCAAAGCTGTCCGTTCGAGATTGTGTGGATAGCGCTCTCGCGGGACTTTACGTTTCTGGCTCTCGCCGCTAGTTTGAGTGCGACTTGGGGCTGGCTTTCTTGCCGCCGAGGGTCGCCGGCGGATGCTTGATGGCTGAGATTGCTTTCGGCCATTTTCCACCCAGGCGGGCTTTTGGACCGCCGGCTTGTTGGAGCTTCCGCGGAGAGTGATCCATGTCTGTGTGCTTTGCTATTCGAAAGCGAAAATTTGCGTGGCTTGCGGCGATGCTGGTTTTCCTGTTCGGCGGGCTTGCGGCCGTGCCGGCTCACGCGCAGGAAGTCCGGCCGGTTGATTCGGCTCCGGCTCCTACCGTGGCGCAGCCTTCGGAGCTGACCAAGGAAGTGCGCGACGCCCGGGTCGCCGGCAACAATGCTTGGGTGCTCACGGCCGCGGCGCTGGTGCTGTTGATGACGGCGCCGGGGCTGGCCATGTTCTATGGCGGGCTGGTGCGGAAGAAGAACGTGCTGGGCGTGATGATGCAGTGCATTTTTCTGATGGGGCTGAACAGCGTGATTTGGGCCGTGTGGGGTTATTCGCTGGCTTTCGGCGGCGATCCGAAAGCCGACGGGTTCAATCCTTGGATCGGCAACCTCGATTACGTTTGTCTGCGCGGCGTGGCCCGGAGTTGGGATGAGAACGCGCACGCGGCAATCACGCCGATGTATACCGACAGCGCCGGGCGGCCGCTCATTCCGCGGCTGACGCACATGCTATTTCAGGGCATGTTTTTCATCATCAGCCCGGTGCTGATCTGCGGAGCATTCGCCGAGCGGATCAAGTTCAGCACGCTTGTGGTGTTTACGATTCTATGGGGGACGTTGGTTTATTGTCCGCTGGCCCATTGGGTGTGGGGGGGCGGAATTCTGCAATTCGGCGCCGGGCATGCGAGCGCCTTTGGGGGCGGGGCGCTGGATTTCGCTGGCGGCACGGTCGTACACATCAGCTCCGGAATCTCGGCGCTGATTTGCGCGCTATTGATCGGCCGGCGGCTTGGCTTCGGCAGCGACCCGATGCCGCCACACAACTTGACCTACACCGCCATTGGCGCCGCGCTGTTGTGGTTTGGCTGGTTCGGGTTTAATGCCGGCAGCCAGTTGCAGTCCGACGGGATCACGGCGAGCGCCTTCGCCACTACGCATCTGGCGGCGGCCGCGGGGGCGCTGGCCTGGGCCTGCATGGAATGGCGTAGCCGCGGCAAGCCGAGTGTGTTGGGGGCTTGTTCCGGCGCGGTGGCTGGGCTCGTCGGCATTACGCCGGCCTCGGGCTATGTGAGCCCGATGTGGGGTCTCGCGATCGGTTTGTTGTCGGGAATCGCCTGTTACTTCGCCTGCACGACACTTAAATCGCGATTCCGCTACGACGACTCGCTCGACGCCTTCGGCATCCACGGCGTGGCCGGCACGCTGGGGGCGATTCTCACCGGCGTATTCGCGACCCGGGCCGTCACGGATGCCGCCGCCGGCAGGCCGCTCGGCCTCGTCGAAGGGGGATCGCTGCTCAAGGGGCAGATCATCGCCACGCTTGTCACCTGGATTTTCTCGATCCTAGTGACATTCATTTTGCTGAAAATTCTCGATGCCACGCTGGGCCTCCGCGTCACGCAGCGTGAAGAAATCGAGGGGCTCGACGTGAGTCAGCATGGCGAGGAAGGCTATATTTTTGTTTAATGAGGCTCGGTAGGAAACCGATTTTGGACAGACGGCACAGGAGCTAGATCGCGCTATTCGATTATGGGAGGGCGAGGCTCCCGCCGAGCCGCGCGGGGTTCCGGCTCGGCAGGAGCCTCGCCCTCCCGAGACCGTGAATTCGTTTTTAGCGCGCATGCTCGTTCCTCGGGAGAATCGATTCGCATGAAAAAGGTCGAAGCCATCATCCGGCACTTCCGGCTGGAGGACGTGAAGAACGCGCTGACCGAACAAGGCGTTCAAGGAATGACGATCACCGAAGTGCGCGGTTTCGGCCGGCAGAAGGGGCATACCGAAATGTACCGCGGCACGGAGTATGCCGTCGATTTCGTCCCCAAGGTGAAAGTCGAAATTGTGCTCGCCGACAAGCAAGTGCAAGCAGTGATTGACACGATCATGCGCACCGCCCAAACCGGGCAGATCGGCGATGGCAAGATCTTCGTCACCGACCTGGCAATGACGATCCGAATCCGCACCGGCGAAACTGGCGAAGACGCGTTGTGAAAAAATGGGAGGCACCGCCAGGCGAAGTCTGCCCGAGAGAATTATCGCGGTAGCACCCACCCGCCGTTCGCTTTCCTTGTTGGATCGGTTCATTAGCTGTGAATCCTTTGCGTTGCTTCCACTGGCAGACTTCGCTTGCCAGTGCCACCCAACGGCGGCGAATGCGCTGAGCAATTGATGTCGAGTGGTTTGAAATTTCGTCCCGGGGTGTTGGCGGCCAAAGAATGGCTCGCCACCGAACGCCGCAAGTTGCATCTGCAACATCAGGCGGGCTCGCCGGGCATTCAGGTTTGCACTCGGCTGACGGAGCTGTTCGACAACGTGCTGCTGGGGCTATACGAGTCGGTGCTCGCCGACATGCCCCAGCATGCGGCCGAGTTCCGCACCGAGGTCGCGCTCGTGGCGCTGGGGGGTTACGGCCGGGGCGATGTCGCTCCCTATTCTGATGTTGATCTGATGATTCTGCACAACCCGGCGGCTCGGAATGTCGCCGAGCTGGCCAGGCGGCTGCTGCACGATCTGTTCGATGCGGGCCTGGTGGTTGGCCAGGGGGTGCGCACGCCGACGGATGCCTGTAAGTTGGCGCTCAAGGACGCCACGCTTTTCACCGCCTTTGCCGAGTCGCGTTTTCTGGTTGGCGGCGAGGCAGTCTACGCGCAATTCGCGCGCCGCTTCCAGCGCAAGGCGCACCGCCATTGGCGCGGCGTGTGGACCGCGATTGAACGGGCCCGGCAAGACGAGCGGCGCAATTCGGCGAAACGGTGTATCTGTTGGAACCGAATGTCAAGCGCTCGCCCGGCGGGCTGCGCGACGTGCAACTGATCCGCTGGCTGGGTTTTGCCCGTTATGGACAGTCCGATCCCGATTCGCTGCAAGGAGTCGGCGCGATTTTGAAGGAAGACCGCGTGACGCTGCGCAGCGCGACCGAATTCTTGCTGCGCGTTCGCAACGAAATCCATTTTCATGCGGGCAAGCCGCAAGATGTATTGGGGCGGAGCGAGCAAGTGCGAATCGCGGCGGAATTCCATTACGCCGGCTCCGAGGGCATGTTGCCGGTCGAAAAATTCATGCAGGAGTATTTCCGGCATACGCGCGCGGTGAGCAACATTCTCGCCCGGTTCACCGGCGAAGCTCGACCCTGGACTCGGTTGGGCGATTTGTTGGCCCCGATTTTCAGCCATTTGATGGAAGGAGATTTTCGCGTCGGGACCAGCATCAGCACGACTGGCCGCGGCGCCGAAAAGCTGAAGGGCGACGTCGCCGAGATTCTCCGCATGGCCGATCTGTCGAACTTGTATCAGAAGCGGATCGCGCCGGCGGCTTGGAAAGCTATCCACGAAGCCGTGCCGCAAATGTCCGACCAGCTCTCGCCCGAGTCGGCCACGCGATTCCTGTCGATCCTTTCGCGCCCCGCGTTGCTCGGACCGCTGCTACATCAGTTGCACGAAGCGGGAGTGCTGGAAAAGGTGATCCCCGAGTTCGCCCACGCCCGCTGCTTGTTGCAATTCAACGAGTATCACAAGTACACGGTCGACGAACACAGCTTGCGAGCGGTCGAGCGCGTGACCGAGTTCGCCGCCGACCGGGGTCTGTTGGGCGAAATCTATCGTGGCCTGAAACAGAAGCGGCTGTTGCACCTGGCGCTGCTGATCCACGATCTAGGCAAGGGCCAGACGGAAGACCATAGCGAAGTCGGGCTGCGGATAGCCGAGAACACGGCCCGGCGGCTGCGGCTCGCCCCGCGCGAAGCCGAGACGCTGAAGTTCCTGGTCCACAAACACCTGTTGATGTCGCACCTGGCGTTCCGCCGCGACACGAGCGACGATCAACTGATCGTGCGGTTCGCGGTCGACGTCGGTTCGCCCGAGGTGTTGCGGATGCTGCTGCTGTTCACGCTGGCCGATTTGGCAGCGGTGGGACCCGGGGTGCTGAACGAGTGGAAGACCGAGGTGCTGATCGATTTGTACCATCGCACGCTGCGGCATCTGGCGGGCGATTCGCCCTCGGCCAGCGCCGAGGATCGCCGGATTGCGGTGGCTGCACTGTTGCAAGCCGAGCCGGATTCGGCCTGGTACGCTGGGCAAGTCGCGGCCTTGCCGACGTCGTTCCTGTTCGCCATGCCGCCGGAGCGAATCGCCGAACATCTCCGCGAATTGCGGCACCTTGCAGCATGGCGATATTCAAATCAGGACACACTATCTGGCCGACACGCAGACGGTCGAATACATCGTCGGCACGCACGAGGACATTACCCCCGGCGTGTTCCATAAGCTGACCGGCGGACTGACGAGCCAAGGCTTGGAAATTCTCTCGGCCGACATCAACACGCTGCATCAGGGCATCGTGCTCGACCGGTTCGTCGTGCGCGACCCGGACTACGCGGATGAGCCGCCGGCCGAGCGGCTCGAACAAGTCAACCGCCGGCTGGTCGAAGCGCTGCGCGGCAACCAGCAGCCGGCGTTCCGACGCTTGTGGAGCAGCGTGCGCAAGCAAACGCGCGATGCGCTGGCGGTCCTTCCCACGCGGGTGCGGGCCGACAACAACACGTCCGACCACTATACGATCTTGGACATTTTTTCCTCCGATCGAACCGGCCTGCTGTACACGATCGCTCGGACGATTTTCGAGTTGGAACTTTCGGTCTCGCTGGCCAAGATCGGCACCTATTTGGATCAGGTCGTCGACGTGTTTTACGTCACCGATCTCGCCGGGCGCAAGGTCGACAACGAGACTCGCCTGGAAGAAATCCGCGCCCGGCTGTTGGAGGCGATCGAAACGCTAGCCCGCGAATCGGCATGAGCGAGCTGTTCTTGGCGAACGCGATCTCGGGAGGGCGAGGCTCCTGCCGAGCCGGTGTACCGGCGCGTGCGTTGTCGAGTCTCAAACCCCGCCGCACCACCCTCACCCCGACCCTCTCCCGTCGAGGGAGAGGGAGAACGCGGTCATCGTCCGTCGCTTTTCATGCTGAGCATTTCGGCGCGCCAGCGCTGCTCGAATCGCGGCAGCGGGGCGCCGACCAGGCGCTCGAAGCGGGCGATCGGTTCGGCGATTGCCGGGGGACGCTCGACATAGCGGTCCAACGCCTGCGTTTCCAACAGCGGTTGGCGGAAGGCAAGATAATAGGCGAGGCCCCACGAGTAGAGATAATAACGCAGCGAAGCGCGCTCGCCGCCGGGGTGCGATACCAGAAACCGGCTACCATCGGCGGTGAGAACGTCGGCCAGCGTCAACGCGGGGAGGGTTTTCAAATCGGCTTGCAGCGTGTGCAATCGATCGGCATCCGGCGCGTCGAGCCGCAATGTGCCCGACTCCAACTGGCCGCTTTCGAAAATCTGGGCCAGCCCTTCGTTCAGCCAGCGGGGCACGTCGTGGCTCGATTGCGGATAGACGTAGTTTTCCAAGTAGGCATGAAAGGCTTCATGAAACAGCCGGGCGAACATCCGTTGCGTTACCTTGTCGAACTGCTCCAGGTCCTTTCGTTCTTCAATTTTCAGCTCCTGGCCCAGTTGCTGGAGCGTATGGTCCCAGCGCGTTTGGGCTAATTGCTGTAGTTGCCGCTGATCGGCCGGCGGATAGTTGGCGGCGGTCAATTGCTGTCGCAGGGTGGCGAGCTCGGCTTTCATCCGGCCCGTTTGCAGGTCGTAATCGCGGCGGATTTGAGCGAGGCGCTGACGCTTTTCGGCCAGAAACCGCGCCAACGCCGAAAGCTCGCTCCCCGCCGCCAGGCGGTTTTCGCCTGCCAGGAAAACCGCCGGATTCTCGACGTGCAGGCCCCGGCCGATCAAGAATGCCTGGTATTCCTGCATCGTGCCGAACAATTGAATCGTCAGCGGATGTTGGGCGGCAACTCGCGGCGGCAGAATCTCACGATACGCGGCAAACACTTGTTCGATCCGCTCGATCGACCGCCGCGTCATTTCCTCGTCGGCCGTGCTGTCCACTAACAGCCACGCGGCGCCGTTGGGCAATAGCCAGACGGGGCTGACATAATGCCACGATCCATCGGCGCCCGAGCGGTCGAGGCGGATTTTCGACAGCCCGAGCTCCTCGACGCGGTCGCGGTTCTTGAATTGCTCGATGCGCTCCGCAAGCTTTTGCCGCTCGGCTTCAGGCAGACGTTTGACGGCGATTACTTTGTCGCGCGGATAGCGCCAGTGCATGACCAAGAACATCGGCCGGCCCGGGGGCCGGCGGATTTCCATGAAATCGATCGCGTCAGGATTCTCGGCCACGATCAGGCCACGCAAGGTGCGCCCGGCCGGTTCGACCCGTAATTCTTCGAAAGGCCATTGCGAGAAGTCGGCGAGATTCAACCCAGACTGGGCTGCCGGAGCCGCCGGCGAGCCAGGCTGCGCCAATGCGGTGCGGGAACAAAGAAAACACCAGCTTCCCGCGCAGACCAGCGCTGCCACGACAAAAATTCGCTGAAGACAATCCATGCGCTGAATTTCGCCTTCGCGCGCCGCAGGGAAATGACGTCACAGGGAAATGAAGTCACGAGAGCCGATGGGATTTCACGATCTCCAGCATCGCGCGCGGTAGATCAAAAGTCAATTTGATCTGCGCCTCATCGGTCACAATCGCCGGAAGACGGTCAGCCCCGATCAGGCCGCGAAGTCCGGCTGCGCGTCCGGCGCCGGGCTATTGTCGATTCGGCCGATGAAGCGGCAGGCGATCCGATAGATGAGCTTCCCATCGCATAGGACTTGTTCTTGCCGCAGAATCCGCGCCCGCAGGAACAAGAACGGCACCGTGCCCAGGGCAATGATCAACTCGCCGCTGGTGACTAAATCGTCGGCTAGATACGCCATGCCCCCACAGGACAGATCATCGCATTGCACGTGAAAGAATTGCGACTGGTTGGGCAGTTGACCATCCACAATTGGGCCGATCAATTGCCGGCAGCGAAACGGATGGCGCGGGCCCATGCGACGGTTGCCCTGTTCCTGTGCCGACTGAGACACGGAGTTTCGTTCGGCTTCCAAGACCTGGTGAATTGCCGCATAGAGATTGCGATCGGTGGTCATGTGCAAGTCCGTCACGATTTGCCCTCGTTCAACCGGGATGTCGATAGACAACCCATAGTTCAGGCCAGCCAGCATGGCAACCAGATCTTCGCTCGACCGGTCGGGCTGAAGCAGTCGTAACGATCGCACCGTCAAAATCGGAAATCGCTACGCCCGATTGTCATCCGGGGTCGCTCGGAGCAGCCGGCGGAGCAAAACCTCGTCGATTCGACCGTGGAAGCGCTCGCGGCCGTCGATGATCACCACCGGCACGGACACGTCGTAGAGTTCCCGCAAGGCTCGATCAGCATCAATATCAACCGTTTGAACCGCCAGCCCGTAGCTCTCCAAGAGGGCCTGCGCCTGGTGGCACAAATGACAGTTTTGCCGCGTGTAGAGGACAATTTCGTGGGTTGCCATTGCGCAGTTGCTTGCGTGCGTTGGTCGGCTGTGCGTTGGATTTGCGCTGGCAGGTCCGCGCGGCTCGGAGGGTTAAGGTCCGGCGGGAAAAATCGGTGAAAAACCGGCAGAATTTATTGCCAATCTCCTTTACCCAAGCCCTGCGCTGCTGGTATGTTTCACAAATCCGTGGTATTGTCAATTCGGGGAGTTCATGCTTTTCTGCGTCCTCCGCGGAGCCGGCGTCTGTCCGCAATTCCAATGGGAGTCGATAGGGTGCCCAAGTTGGCATGTCTAAGCTAGCGGCGGAAAAGTTCATTGAATATGTCGAACGCAGTGGCCTGATCGAAAAAGGCGACTTGACGAAGACACTCTCGACATGGGGTGAGTCCGGCATCGCCGTCATGGACGATGCCGAACGGCTGGCTGACAAGCTCGTCGAAGCCAAAGTGCTCACCCGCTGGCAGTGCGACAATCTGTTGCAAGGCAAGTATAGAGCTTTCTTTCTCGGGCAGTACAAGCTGCTCGGTTTGCTCGGTACCGGCGGCATGAGCAGTGTGTATCTGGCCGAACACACGCTGATGCATTGTCTCCGGGCCATTAAGGTTCTGCCGCAAAGCCGGGTCGAGGATTCGTCCTATCTGGCGCGATTTCGCCAGGAGGCGGTCGCCGCGGCTTCGCTCAACCACCCAAACATCGTCCAGGCCTTCGATATCTCCAAAGAAGGCAAACATCATTTTATCGTGATGGAGTATGTCGAAGGGCGCGATTTCCAAACGCTCGTCAAGGACCAAGGGCCGTTGGATTACGAAACGGCCGCCGACTATATCCGGCAAGGAGCCGAGGGACTGAGCTTCGCGCATCAGTCCGGTCTGATCCATCGCGACATCAAGCCGGCAAATTTCCTCGTCGATGCCAAGGGGACCGTCAAGTTGCTGGACCTTGGTCTGGCCCGGTTCGTCGACGACAAGGCCCCGTCCCTGACCATCGCCCACGACGAGAACGTCCTCGGAACGGCCGATTATCTCTCGCCAGAGCAGGCGGTCGATAGCCACGGCGTGGACCATCGCGCTGATATTTATAGCCTGGGGTGTACGCTCTATTTTCTGCTCACCGGGCATCCGCCGTTCCCTCAGGGAACGCTGCCGCAGCGCATTTATATGCATCAGACTAAGGCCCCGGCGAGCATTTACGAGGATCGGCCGGATGCTCCTCAGGCCTTGGTCGATCTTTGTCTGCGGACGATGGCCAAAGCTCCCGATGCCCGGTTCCAGACGGCCAAAGAAGTGGCCAATGCCCTGGGGGCCTGGCTAGCAGCTCGAAATCAAGGCTCCTCGGGAAATCTCGAAGGCTTGGGCCGCCCGCAGCCTCCGCGCCGGCGCCCGGCCAGCAACACGCCTTTGCCGCGGCCGCCGCGCCGCGAACGCCCCGTGGCGGTCGACGATACGCTGTCGGACATGGATCGTGCCACGATCAAGGGCCCGTCGGCGGCGCGTCCGCGACCGGGACCGACGGATTCGGGGCAGGTGAATCGGGCGGGTGAAGCAAAAACAGGTTCGGATCGTCTGCCAGGCGCACAACCTGGAAATGCAGGAAGCGATCCGAGCTTGCGGAAAGCGAAGCCGTTGAAGGGGGACAGCGATCGGGCGGGAACTCGCAGCGGTTTGCAACGGGCCCAATCACTGGGCGGGGCGGACGACGATCCGACGAGTGCTTTATTCGGCGCCGCCGGACTCGGATCGAGCGCTAAGCTGGCCCGCGATCTGATGGGCCATCGCCTGGCCAACCGCAAGGCAAGCGCCAAGCCGCCGCCAAAATGGCTTTGGTTCATGATCCTGGGCCTGTTTATTGTCGGCAGTCTGTTGTTGTTCCTGCTTATCAGACTGCATTAGCAGCCTCTTGAAAATCGGGACAGGCACTACGCGGGTACGTCAATACTCGGGGAAATTCTCTCGATCGCTAAGAGCCAGTCCCCTTTTTCAACAGGCGTCAGCGCGGAGTTTGCCTTCCAAGGGCCCTCCCTAGCGCCTCTCAAGCCCAAATCGCTCTCGACATCGCGGTCGCGATCACGCTTTGTCCGAAATATCGTGCAGCGAGCCTTTGCGGCGCAGCTCCTCTGCAGTGTAGCGAGCCATGGCCCGCCCCAGGATCGCAATCTAAATTTCTCTCGCGCCGCCTTACGCAGATCCTGGACGCCAAGATAGACCGCGAGAGCTGCGAGGGTATTTTCGGCGGCGATTGAACGTATAATTTAGTTCCCGAGATACACCCATTTGTCAAGTGCCGTGGCCAGCCACTATTGGACAAATTAATATTTCTGCAAGTACTTTAATAGTAATGACTTATTGCGTTCACTTGTATTTTGTTTGGACCCGCAACTAGGATGGAGTAGACGGTGATTACCGCACGAGCGGAAGTCACTAAACCAGCCGAATCACTCCGCTGGGCGAAGCGTGGAACAAGGACGTCATAAGCGCATCGCCAAAGCGGCGAGCACGAAGGGCGGGTCCACGTATGGTCCAACAAATTCGCTCCAGCTTCTCCGGCCGAATTCCCAATCGCTTGGATCACCACAATGCCGTGGCCCGGGCGAAAAATGCCCGTCGTGGCGTTCCCTCGAGCAAGCGCGCGGCGTCTGGCCCCGCGCAACCAGCGGCTGCCGTTCGTGCCGCCTGAAAACTGGCACGAGCCGCGCGAGGACGGCTCCGATTATCGGATCTTGCTCCAGCAGCCGGGCGAAGGCTTCCGCCATGTGCTCACGCCGGACGAAGTCCGCGATCGGCTGGCTCAACTCCCGCGCCATTTTCTCCGGGCGCTGGAAGTGGTGCAATTCAGCCGGATGACGCGGAAGAAGCTCAGCTTTCCCTGCTACGGCATGCAATGGGGCGCCGCACTGTATCTCTATCCGATCGAGGAAAGCCTGATCGAATCGTACAGCTCGCCGCCGAAGCCGAGCCAATTGAACGAAGTGCGGATGTACGGCGGACGCTGGATCAACGAAGAGCCGGGCGTCTGGCAGTTGGTCTGGACCGAACGGGCGATCAAGGATTTCTATCTCAACAATATCCTGATCCACGAACTTGGCCACCTGCTGGACGACCGCAACTCCCGCTCGCTGGATCGCGAGCGCTATGCCGAATGGTTCGCTCTGGAGCACGGTTACAAACCAACCCAACACGAACGGGTTGCGGACAAGCGCCTCGTCTCGCGGCGGCATCATTAGCAAGGCTGGTCGCTCCCGCCGCAGGTGACCAGTCCGGTTCGGCGAGCTCGAAAAACGTGAATCGGGGTGAAGGCGAAGACTTGCGTTCATTTTTGTTGACAGCGGCGGCGCGTTTGAGTTAAAAAATTGAGAGTAGCTCAGCGGCCCGACGAAACGGCGGCATCGGTTGGTGCATGCCGCCAGAAGTCGGATTGGTCGCTGGAGTTGGTTTGGTTCCCGCCTTGAGTCCCGCCTGATAAAAGCAATGTGGCCCGGCAGCATCCGCTGCCTACGCGATCGCGACTGGCCAGCCGACCGTCCATTCTCCGGAGCGACGCATGTTTGGCCCGTGGGGATTTCGATATTTGGAGATCGGCCTCCGTCTGCATCGAAAGGCCGCTATCTCAGCGATCGCCGCGGCGTGCGTGGCAGCTTTCTGCGTCGCGACACAAGCCCGGGCCGACGACGCCAAGCCGGTGGCGAAGGCCGCCTCAGCCAAAGTGGGCTATTTCCACGACATCCGGCCGATTTTGCAAGAGCATTGCCAAGGCTGCCATCAGCCGGCCAAGCATGGAGGCGATTATGTCATGGCCCCGTTCGCCGCGTTGCTAAAGGGTGGCGAAAGTGGGTCGGCGGCGATTGTGCCGGGCAAGCCGGACGATAGTTATCTCGTGTCGCAAATTACGCCGGCCAAAGGCAAGGCCGAGATGCCGAAGGGGAAGACCCCTTTGGACGCCGAGAAGATCGCGCTCATCCGCCGCTGGATTTCCGAAGGAGCCGTCGACGACACGCCGGCATCCGCGGCGCAAACGTTTGACGCGGCCCATCCGCCGACGTACCATCTGCCGCCAATCATCTCGGCGCTCGACTATTCGCCGGACGGCAAGTTGCTGGCCGTCTCCGGCTATCACGAGGTCCTGCTGTGGAAGGCCGATGGCTCGCAGCTTGAAGCCCGGCTAATCGGGCTGTCGGAACGCGTGCAATCGCTGGCGTTTTCGCCCGACGGCAAACGGTTGGCCGTGGCTGGCGGTTCGCCGGCCCGATTCGGTGAAATTCAGATTTGGGAGGTCGCGACCCGGAAGCTCGTGCTGTCGGTCCCGATAACGTACGACACGCTTTACGGCGTGAGTTGGTCGCCCGATGGCACGCGCGTGGCCTTCGGCTGCGCCGACAACTCGGTTCGCGCGATCGACGCCAAGACGGGCCAGCAAGTCCTGTTTCAGGGCGCGCATAACGACTGGGTGCTGGGAACTGTGTTCTCCAAGGACGCTTCGCATCTGGTTTCGGTCAGCCGCGACCGCTCGATGAAGCTGATCGAAGTCGCCACGCAACGCTTCGTCGACAATATCACCAGCATCACTCCCGGCGCTTTGAAAGGGGGCTTGCTCTCCGTGGATCGGGATCCAAAAAAAGACGAGCTGGTCGTGGGTGGGGCCGACGGCACACCCAAGATCTATCGGATGTACCGGCCCGACAACAAGCAGCGGCAAATCGGCGACGATTTCAACCTGGTGAAGGCCTTCGAAGCGGTCCCAGGTCGAATTTATGCTGTGGAATATAGCCGCGATGGCAATCGCATTTTGGCCGGCTCCAGCAGCGACGGCACTGGCCAGATTCGGGTTTACGACGTGGCGTCTGGCAGCTTGTTGGCGAAATCCGCCGGCGATCCGGGCCCGATCTATGCAGCCCGTTTCAGCCCCGACGGCAAACAGGTTGCCGCGGCCGGCTTCGCAGGCAAGGTGATCTTGATGGACGCGACCACGGGCAAGCCAATCAAAGAATTCGTGCCGGTGCCGCTGCCCACGACAGCGACAACGACGCAACCAGCCGCTCTGGCGACTGCTACAAAGCCGGCGGCAGTCGCAACGGAACCTGTAACGGCGGCAACAAAGCCGCCGGCAGCGGGGACCACTGTGCCACCGGCAGCGGGGAAAGCCGTGCCTCCCCCGGCCGCAGCGCCTCCTCCTGCGCAAAAAAACGAGACGGCTCCAACCAAGAAACAGTAGAATCATAATTCCATCCAACATTGCACGAGCGATGCGCGAGCTATCCAAAGGAGTGTGATCGATGAACCTGTCGCGGCGGACACGTGGCCTCTTGATCGACCGGATCGGATTTAAAACGCTGCTCGCCGCAACGCTGGCGACACTTTTCTTGGGGCTCTCCACCGCGAGGCGGGCCAATGCCGAACTGACGGCCGATTCGTACTTCGGTCCCAGCGGGCCAAAGATCGTCGGCATTGAATCCGCTCCGGCGACAATCGATCTGCACAACCGTTTCGAGTATCGCCAGCTCGTGATCATGGGCAAGCTAGAGTCGGGCGGTCAGGTCGACGTCAGCCGCTTAGTCACGCTCGAGAAGCCGCTCGATTTTGTTGATGTTTCCGTCAATCGCATGGTTCGCCCGAAGGCCGATGGCAAGGGCGAATTGCGATTCTCCTACGCCGGCCAGTCGGTGACGGTCCCGGTGACGGTCAGCGGTTTCGCGGCCGACTATCCGGTGAGTTTTGTCCGCGACGTGATGCCGACCCTTTCCAAAGTCGGCTGCAACGCCGGCACCTGCCACGGCTCGGCCCAGGGCAAGAACGGATTCAAACTCTCGCTGCGCGGCTACGATCCATTCGCGGATCATCTGGCCCTAACCGATGATCTGGCTGCCCGGCGATTGAATCGAGCGAGCCCCGAGCAAAGCTTGATGCTCATGAAGCCGAGCGGCGCCGTGCCGCATGTCGGCGGAATGCTCATCAAGCCGGGTCAGCCCCATTACGAGCTGCTCAAGGCCTGGATTACGCAAGGTGCCCCGCTCGACCGAGCCAGCCCCCGCGTAGCGAAGGTCGAAATCTCGCCCCCGAACCCGACGATCCCGCTGCCGCGGATGAAGCAACAGTTCCGCGTCACCGCGACCTATACCGACGGCACGCAGCGCGACGTCACCGCCGAGGCGTACGTCGACAGCGGTAACATCGAGACGCTCGAAGCGGACAAGACGGGCCTGGTCACTGCCCTGCGCCGCGGCGAAGCGGCGGTGCTGGTCCGCTTCGAAGGAAATTATGTTGCCACGACGGTCACCATCATGGGGGACCGCTCGGGCTTCGTTTGGAAGCGCCGCCGGAGCAAAACTACATCGACAAGCTCGTCGATGCGAAGCTGAAAGTCGTGAAAACGCTGCCGAGCGAATTGTGCGCCGACGCCGATTTCATCCGCCGCGTGTATCTCGACCTCACCGGATTGCCCCCGACGTCGAACGAAGTGCGGGCGTTCCTGGCCGACCCGCGCAACACGCAGGTGAAGCGCGACGAGCTGATCGACCGTCTGATCGGCAGCCCAGCGTACATCGAACAGATGACGATCAAATGGGCCGATCTGCTGCAATGCAACGACAAGTACCTGGGCGAAAAGGGAGCCCGAGCCCTGCGCGATTGGATTCGCCAGGCGATCGCCGCGAACATGCCGTACGATAAGTTCGCCTACGCCGTGCTCACGGCCAGCGGATCCAATCTGGAAAACCCGCCCGCCTCCTACTACAAGATCCTCCGCGAGCCGGGACCGCTGATGGAAAACAACACGCAGTTGTTCCTCGGCGTGCGATTCAACTGCAACGCTTGTCACGACCATCCGTTCGAGCGCTGGACCCAAAGCCAGCATTGGAAATTGGCCGCGTTCTTTGCCAACGTGGCCCGCAAGGACGATCCGCACTACACGAACAAAATCGGCGGGACCGACGTCGAGCAGGGTCACGCCCTGGGCGAAATCATTTATGACGGCCCCTCGGGCGAAGTCCGCAACCCCACGACGCAGGTCGTGCAGAAGCCGGAGTTCCCCTATTCCTATGCCAGCGTGCCCGCTCCCAAGGGAACGCTCCGCGAGCAATTCGCCCGTTGGACCGTTTCGGCAAACAATCCGTACTTCGCCAAGAGCTACGTGAATCGCATTTGGAGCTATCTGACCGGCGTGGGGATCATTGAGCCGGTCGACGATCTGCGAGCCGGCAATCCGCCGACGAATCCTGAGTTGCTCGATCGGCTGACCGCCGATTTCATCGCCAGCGGATTCAACGTGCAGGAACTCCAACGGCTGATTTGCAAGTCGCGCACCTACCAGCTTTCGCTGGCCACGAACAAATGGAATGCCGACGATACGATCAACTATGCGCACGCGATCGCCCGGCGTCTGCCCGCGGAAGTGCTCTACGACGCGATGTATCAAGTGACCGGCTCGACGCGTCGCTTGAGCGGCATGCCGCAGGGAGCCCGCGCTGCCGAAGAGCCGGACCCGAGCGTCAATTCGGCCGACGGGTTCTTGGACCTGTTCGGCCGCTCGGCCCGGCAAAGCTCGTGCGAGTGCGAGCGCAACACCGGTGTGATGCTCGGGCAGGCGTTGAACCTGATCAACGGCCCGACCATCGCCAACGCCCTGATCGAGCCGAACAACGGCGTCACGCAACTTGTCGCCACGGAGAAAGACGACAACCGCCTGGTTGAGGAGTTGTTCCTCCGCGTATTGAACCGCATGCCGACAGCCGCCGAGCCGCCGCGGGCATCGAGTCGCTGCGCTCGTTCGACGGCGATCATGCCCGGCTCCAGGCCGAATTGGCCGCGAAGGAAAAGGATCTGACGGCGAAGCAAGCCGCTTGGGAGCAGAGCCAGTCGGCAACGGTCGATTGGATGCCGCTCGAAGTGCAGTCCGCAAAGTCCGCCGCCGGCGCCACGCTGTCCAAGGAACCCAACAATGTCGTGTTCGCTTCCGGCAAGCTGGCGAAGGACACATACACCGTCACATTCGCGACCGATCTGATGGGCATCACCGGCATCCGCCTGGAAGCGCTGTCCGACCCCCGTTTGCCGATGGGGGGCCCCGGCCGGGCGCCGAACGGCAACCAAGTGCTGAGCGAGCTACGTGTCACTGCCACGCCAAAGAGCGGGGCGGCGAAACCAGTGTCAATCAAACTCGAAAACGCTCAGGCTGATTACAACCAGCCAGGCTGGCATGTGTCCGGCGCCATCGACGGCGACCCGGCCACGGGTTGGGCCATCGACAAGCAAGAGGGTCATGACCACACGGCGCTGTTCGAATGCCACGATCCGGTGGGCTTCGCCGGCGGCACGGTGCTCACAGTCACGCTCGATCAGCGGTACCCCAATGGCGATCACGAGCTGGGCAAGTTCCGCCTGTCGGCCACCACGGCGAAGCACCCGATCCGCCAGGAGAATCTGCCGGCCAATATCGCCGCCATTCTCAAGGTGCCCTCCGCGAAGCGAACTCCGGCCCAGCAGACCGAGTTGGCCGCCTACTACCGCTCGCTCGATCCGGACGTCTCGCGGTTGTTGCAAGCCGTGGCCCAACACGCCAACGACCGCGCGAACGCCCGACTGTTCGGCGCTCAAGACCTTGTCTGGGCGCTGCTCAACAGCCCGGCGTTCTTGTTCAATCATTGAGAGTTATTGCGACCTTGTGAGCGCGAGGCTCCTGCCGCACCGTGGGCAGTTATGAGAATGTGCCGACTGCTGCCGAGCACGTGGCGGCAAGCAAGTGATCCGCATTGCCGCGCGGTCATCGCAATTCACTTCCGATAGCGCGTCATGCGAATCTTCAGGCCGTGCATCTCGCTGAAGGCTTCGATCGCCTGAAATAGCTGCTCTTTGAGCTTTGGCGACAGCCAGTACGCGATCATCTGCCGATGCGACCAGAATGACACCGCCGGCGTGCCGAGGATATTCAGCGTAACGATCGATTCGCCCCCCTCGGAGTCCGGCATATGGCCAATCGAGATCTCGCTGATTCTTTCTAGCGGAATGACTTTCGGTCTCTTTGCCAGCAGTCCAAAATATTCCAGTGTGATCGCCGCGGCATCGATCGTCAGCGATTCGCTCCAATGCCGTTGCAGCAGCGAGTATGGAATACCGATCGTTCCCGCCCAGCCGAAGACTAACCAAACCAGAAAGAAACTCAGATTCCCGATGTTCTTTCGGACCAAAGCGAGCCAAGCCAACCCAGTAACCAATAGCGTGGCCGGCACCAGATGATCCAAAACAGCATCAGGAAACATCCCAAGAACCGGTCCTTGGCCAGCGCGGTTGTCCCAGGCAAGCGTCAGGCTCGTGGCCGTCTCTTCAACGTGAATGCCCGCGTCCGCCCGCATGCGCGAATCCTAACGCTGGAGAGTTTTTGACGAGCCCCTGCGGCCAGCCTGCAAAGCCTTGTTCTAACCTCGCACACTCGTTATCTTCCAGGGATTGTCAGGTACGGGCGATTAGCTCAGTTGGTTAGAGCACTAGCTCGACAAGCTAGGGGTCACAAGTTCGAGTCTTGTATCGCCCATCCCCCGGTTTTGCGGGCTCTCGCTTTCAGTAGCAGAGCCTAGCAAAACCGGGGCTTTTTTCTGCTGACCCCGCCGTCTGCGACCCATTGCGACCTGCCGCGTGCGCCCGCTCGCCGTTTTCTGCGCCGCCTCTGCGTCGTCGCCTATCGCTTTCATAAAGTCGGCGTCCGTCACTTGCCAATAGTGCTCTTTGGCCACCATGACTGAATGCCCTAGCCATGTTGCGGCTACGTGGGCTGGATGCTCGCTGGCCAATTCCGTGGCCCGGCTGCGCGCAGGTTTTGGAATAGTTTTGGCCAAGGTTGCAAGCCGGCCTTGTGAATGATCCGCTTCAATTGAGTTCGCAGGTTCGCGTTATCAGTCCGGTAACGAGTAATGACGTGTTTCGTCCCTGGCTCAGCTTCGTCCCAAACTTGCTCAAGGTACGGTCGCAACTCGCGAAAGATCGGCACCAGCCGCGTTCCCTTACCTTCGTGGTGCTCTGTCTTCGAGCTGCGGATGAGCATCCGGCTCTCGGCCCAGTTTACATCGGCCCAAGTCATCGCCAGATGTTCCGATGGGCAGCGCAGGCCGCCGAAGCGACTGAGGGCAAATAGCAAACGCCATTGGGCGTCCGGGCAGGCGTCGAGTACCTTCGCGGCGGTTTCGCGGTCGATAAAATAGTCGGCGCTCCCGGTTGCCTCCGACTGTTCCTTGAAGGCCATCAAATGGATTTCTTGACAACAATTCTCGTTGTACCGCGTCTTGGAAAAATTGCTTGGCATCGCTGATACGCTTGTGGACAGTATTCGGCGCTAGCCCTTCGGTTGCTTCCCGGCCAGCGTAACGATTCTCGCGGGCCTCGCCGGTTTTAAGCCATCGCTCCCAGTCGCGGGCCTCGCCGGCCGTAATGGCGGTCAGGAGCCGGTCCGCACCGAAGTAGGCTAGCAGCGTTCGCTGGGCTTGCCGCCAGTGCGTCAAGGTGCTCGGCTTCACATCCGTTCGACGCTTGAAGTAGTTGGTCAGGTGCTCACCAAGCGTTGCAGCCGGCTTTGCTTCGCGCTTTGGGATGAGGCCGACGGCCGCAAGCTTCTTGCTCATGTGCGCGTCCAGTTCGGCAACCCATTGGGCCAGTTCTGCGTCCATCGGCCGCCTAAGCATCGTTGCTTCCAATAGTTGTTCGATGCGGTACTTGAACCCTTCGGCCGACCGGCCAGATACTTTGCCCAGCCGAATTGCCTTGCGGTCTCCGCTGGGGCTCATAAACAGAATCCGCCGCCGGCCGCCCGGGTCATTCGCAATACTTGCCATGCGTCACTTGCCTTTCTTCCCCGTAAAAAACTTCTCATCAAATTGAAACTTGGCCTTGGGGTTATCGCTCTTTAGCAGCTTGATGCAGTCGAGCAATACCTCGTACGCGCCCTTCTCCTCCTTGGCCTTCTTGCCAAGGCTGTGCATCCGGGAGGTGAAGTAGGCCATGCGCAAATCACTTTGAGGGTTCTTCGGCAGCTTCGGGATCGACTGCATCTCGGCCAAGACTTTCGCTCGCATCTCCTTGAGGCTCATATCGTACCTCGGTTTCAAAAGGATCGCTATGACATACATAGATACATACATAATAGCAATCTTTAGGCGTCTGGCAATAGGCACGCGGCCAAGTTAATTAACTTGGCATGCAGCTACCGGCGCGATGATCCTCAGCAGCGTTTTGCCGGGGTTTTTCGCAACATGCCAAGATGCCAAGTTGTCTTAGGTTTCGGTATCTTGGCATGCAGGATCGGCCGGTAACTGCCACAGCCGCGGCCCTGAAGCATCTTGCCGTCGTGTCGTTGCTGCCAATCTCATCCCTTGCGCGCTGCAACGTCCGCCATTTGTGTCCAGCGGCCTCCCCTTCCTCCTTGATCGTCGACGCTTCGACCGGGCCAGACTGCAATCTGTCGCGGAGCCATTCGGCCGGCGGTTCAACATTTGCGGCGCGGGGCCGCGTTTCGACTTTCCTCGCTCGTCGTTTTCGGCGGCCAAAGCCTCGTCCGCGTTCATTTCGACCGGCTCTGGCTCCCACACGATGCTGCGCCGGCTCACCCGTTATCGAAAACGCAAGCCCGGTGCCCTCATGGGCCAAGTTGTTCTTGCCGGGCAGGAGCAGTCGTCGTTCCTTGTCGTTCGGGTCGCGAGTGAGATGCCAGACCGCCCGTGCAATTGCGGTAAACGCCCGGCTCCCTGGCGCCTTGGTCGTCTGCCTTGCCGTTGGCATTGCCGCCGACCGACTTGCGCCTATGGGCCACGACAAGCAAGGCAGGGCCGTACCTTTCGGCCAGCCTTGCCAACGGGGCAAGCAATGCGCAGCACCTCGTTGTCTCGGTACGCATCCCCGGTGCCCATAACAGAGCCAATCGGATCGACCACAATCAGCTTGCAGTCTGAAAGCCGGTTCAGGCACTCTTCAATCGCGTCAAGGTCTCCCAGGGTGACCAGCCGCTCGTGCGTGCCGTTGGCATCGACCATGCGTACTGCCGACAAGAGATGAACCCGGCCAACATCGGCACTCTGTGCCTCAAGTCTCGGCCGGATGGTGTCGGCCGGGTCATCCTCTGCCGAAATCAGAATTACCGAGCCGGCGGGGCATTCGCCCCCATCTGGCCAAGGCGTGCCAGTGGACACGCGAGCCGCCACGTCCAGTGTGAAAAAGGATTTGCCTTCGCCCGGCCGGCCCACGAGTAACGTAATTCGCCCCGACGGGTACGCACCGGGCCATAGCCATTTGATCTCGGTCGCCTCTACGTCGGACATGCAGGTCAAAATCGGTCCGGGTTCGAGGGCCGGCGGCGGCGTCCAATCCGGTGTGGCTGTGGTCAATCGTTTCAATTCCTCCTTTGTCCCGCCGGCCTCAATCCAATCGCTTACATCGCCCTTTGGCGGCAAACCGGGCAAATCGACAATCCGTACCCATGCCGCAATGCCCTGCAACGATCGAGCCACCAGCAAGGCATGGTTTCTTCCGGCGTCGTCGTTGTCGGGTATCACGACGACCCGCCTGCCGCGCAGAACCCCGGCATGCGCGGACCGCCACTTTCCAGCGCCGCCGGCGTTGCACGTCGCCAGCAACGAAATATGAGCCAAGTTGTCGGCGTCCCTTTCACCCTCGACCACAATGACGGGCGAAGTTGGTTTGGCCAATAATTCTGGCAGTCGATAGGGCACAACGCGAACGCCTTTGACCGACCACTCCCAGCCGCCGTCGGGCTTGGGCCGTCGCTGCCGAAAGGCTTTCGGCTCGTATCGCACAACTTGGGATAGAGTTGTCCGGTTTCGTCTCGATAGTCATACGCGGCAGCGATGCGAGTCTGAGCGGGCGGCATCAAGTCCGCCACACTCAGCCCAACCGCTGCGCAGATCGCATCGACTGAGCAGCCCCGGTGGCACTTGACCAGTGCCCCTCCGTCTTTGCCTTCGGCAATCGACAGGCTCGGGCGATGGTCGCTGTGCGCAGGGCAGCAGGCCGACCAGCCGTTGGCCGTCGGCTTTGCGTCCGCTAGTTTCGCGAGCAGACGTTCAACGGGCGTCGTCATTATCGCCCCCTTTCGCTATGCCAGCTTCCCGGCTCAGCCAGGCTTGCAGGTCGGCCGTGGGATACAGTACGGTTCGCCGCTTGCCGCTGCCGACGCGAACGCATGGGATATGCCCGTCATGCGTCAATTGCCACAATAGGCGGGGCGAGATTCCCAACGCTTTCGCCGCTTGGCGGGGCCGCAGCGCCAAGGGTGTTTGCACGGTTTCCTTCGTCATGCTTAGTTGCTCCAACGAATTGCTCGCCACGAACAAATGCGCGGCTCGCATACCCGTTAGCGCAGCGTTCGGCGGAAAGACGCCGAACAGTGAGAAACTCGCACGGAAACGCCATCAAAAGCCGGGTTTGGCGTGGGCAAGAAAATTCTTCGGGTGGTCGGTATCCCGTGCCGAACGATCGAACACCCGGCCGGCTATTCGTCTTCGCCGTGTTCGACTTCGCTGGGCGGTTGTCGGCTGTACAAATTGTGCGGTGAGAATTCCCCTCTGAGCAGCTTAATGCTATCGACCAAGCTGCCAGAATCGCGACAGACTACCTTATACCTAGCGTGGCCGTGCTCTCGCTCCGGGCCGCCAAACTCCTTGTTAAAGAAGTCGCTGGCCGTAGAATTCGATACATCGACTTGCCGGGCTAGTTCGTTGACGCCAATCGGCTCCAGGTGCATACAGCCACCGTCCGCGTACTTGTGATGGTTCGTCAGGGCGGCAATCAGTTTTGCCCGGCCTTCGCCTCGCTCCGTGGATCGCTTCGGCTTGGTGGCCACCGCCGGTTCGGCCGGATCGCCGGCCGCCAAGTCGTGCTTGGCGGCCTCTGCCCATTCAAGCAGTGTTTGGCAATTCGCATAGTACATCCGATCCCGCGCGGATCGTCCGCTCCTTGCCCGTGGTCCGCGGCCAGGAGCATGTCTTTCCATGCGCCGCGCGGATCGACGCGCAGCTTATCAGGCCGCTCGATAGGCAGTGCACCGCCGTAGTGTTGTTCTACCGCTTGCACGGCCTTGAATAGCGCCCTTCCACGGATCGGGAGAGGCGCATCCGGCTCGTCCAGGACAGATGTCCCAAGGTCGGCCATCTCAGCGTTTAGTTCCTTGATGAGCCAGTCGAGATGCTCAATATGCGCAGATCGGGCTGGCCATGATTTTGCCTTTCGCTTTTCGGGCCGGCCCGGGCGGGGCCGCTTGGCTCGCCGGTTTGCAACCCGGCGGTGCCGTCCCGATGCCTGCTATTATAGCCGACTCCGCGACGACGCGCCCGACGCCACGTTAGGGCGCACTGCTGCCCGGCGCATTGCCATTGCCAGCACTCGGCAGTGCGGTCGCGGGCTGTAGCATCACCGCTGACGGACGGCCGTCGGCGGGCTGGTTGCGCTTGGCCCCCTTCTTGCTCAACGCCTTGTGGTGGCGGATTTTCAGCGGGCCGATCTCATCACTCGCCTTCTGGGAGAGCATTTCGTGAAGCGCGTTGGCAAGGTCTTCGCAGTTAATCAGCAACCCAGTATCACGGTGAATCTCTGTCCGGAGCAACTTCAAGACGCAATCCTGGAAAACTCGCCTTGCCGATTGAACCGGGCCGAATGGTGCTGTACCGCTTCCAGTAATCTTGCAACTCGTCCTTCTTTACCGCCTTCTTGTGCAGCAACGCCAGCTTGTCGGCGGCATCGTCCACCTTGTCGGGTTCAACGCTGACTTCGAACGCAATCTCGTAAATGAGGCCGTCCTCATCAAGGGTTAGATGGTACAAGTTCCAGTCAACCCCATTCGTGAGCAGCACCCACTTGTAGTTGTTTTGGGTTGCGTAGACGTATGCCTGTTCGACAAACTTATGGCGGAGCTTCAGGCCGGCCCCTTTGGCTTCAACGACGTGCTTCACATTGCCGTCAACCTTTAGGGTCAGGTCCAACCACTTTTCCTTCGCCCTGACCTCGTGGCCGATGTCTGCTATAGCGTCGTAGCCGAGCACGTCCACAAAGAATTTGCAGAGCAGCGCCACCGTATCGGCTTCGTTCAAGTTGTTGTCACGCGCCTCAAGGAAGTAGTGCGCAAATTGCTTTAGCGGCTTCCGGATGTCAACGCCCATCGTCGATCTCCTTTTGGCTGGGTTTCCTTGCCGAATCCCTGCGGATTTCCGCGCTTTGGGTTCGGTCGGCGTTCTCGAAACAACAGATGCTCGTGTACCATTCCCGGCTGGCCGCCTTGACCTGCGTCGGCTGCCGGCTAATTGCGGTGGGGCGGTCCCGTAAGCTACCCCCTAACCTTCGTTCACTTTGGGCGGCGTCATCGCTGAGTAGTTCCATTTGGACTTCCAAACCGTGACGCTTGATGACCAAAATCGCACTCATCGCTGGCGGACAATATCTGCAAGAATCTTTGCGAGCCGGTTGCAAGAAAAGGCGGTCACGATAACCACCACACCGGCAAGGGCGATCAAATAAATGCCCGACCCTATTGCGATATGGAATGGGATTATCTGCTTCCCTGCTTCGAGGTTCTTTTCGGTAAGATCATGAAATCGGTACCGCGCAACAAACAGCGAAACCACCGCCCCTGCTGATGCACAAACGCTGGCGAACGCGCTAGTGAGGAAGACCACTTGCCAACAAACGCAAGCAAGAGCCCGGGCAAAAAACAGCACAGAACCAGCCGGCCATCATCGCACGAGGTACCTGAAATAGACCCAATAAACGGCCCCTCTGCCCACGGGAGCATTACACCGATAATGCCGAGGCCAGCAGCAATCGCCATGACTATCCGCTGGGTATGAAACGGACGCGGCGCGGATGCCGCCTCGGCTTGAATCTTGGCAAGCTTCAACTCGTGCCGACGTTGCGAGTGTGTGGCAAGCGATCTTGCTATGGCGCCCCCGGCAGAAAGCGTACCTCGCCCAATCGTGGCGATGATCGACTTGCGCGACTGGGCCGCGTCGGCGACCGCACCGACATTTGCCGGCTGATCTTGGACCGGCCGGGCCGTAGGGGCCGGTACGTTCTCGGTATCAGCGCAAAGGGTTGTGGGCAACGCGCTGGCGGCATGACGTTGGTCCCAGGCCGTGGCGCAAACAAGTTTGTCTTGGCCGCCGTTGCCCACGGCCCAGCAGCATCTTTCGCCAGTTGATCGGTGGGCAGCAGCCGACCGTCTGCGGCAAGCTCCTTCAGCTTAGCCAGATCGGCCGGACCGATTACGCTGTCGCCACGCCTGATGTACCAGCCCGCCATGATGCCCCGCGCATGGAAAAAGGAAAATTGTGTGAGTCTCTAACCGAATTTGTAATTCAGCCGTGATGACTTCGAATTGCTGCCGTCACGGCGGCCACCAGCGTCCAATAGTTACTTTTTCTCCGCACCCGTCGCGGCCGGATTTGCCGCGGCGATAACCTGCGCAGCCTGTTTTGCACTGAGCCGCTTGAACTGCATGACCGTATGCCTTGAGTTGACTGCTGTGTCATAGGTTTTGCTGCCGACGACCTCGAACACGTCATCGAAGTTTCCCAGGTCAGTCCAATCGTCGTCGGCGATAGAGGAGGTCAAGGCTCCGCTCACCCAGACCAGCTTTGTCTCGCCCGATCCAGAGTCGTCATTGATTGAAATTTCAACGAGTACGTCGTGCGGTCCGGAGACCTGGAATATCTTTGCTCGCGGATTTTCGATGCGGCCGACTTGGCCAGCAATGAGGGGTTGCCGAATGAACGGCACCAGCAGCCGCTTGCCATTTTCAGCTTCAGTTAGCGACTTCTTGCAGCCGGCAAGAAAATCGGACATGGCGGCCACGCGTTCGGCCTTAACCTCCTTGCTTTGAAACACGATCGGCGATCGCGTGTCTCCAGGATCCTTCATTGGTATTGGAAGCTTCGGATCAATTTCACCGCCCCGTAGCCGCGACAGCATTCTCTCGCATGTCGCGATGATGAGTTTGAGATTCTGAATCAACAGCGACTTCTGTTTTATCGAGTCAGCTTTGAACCTAAGAATGGCTGGTCCGGTCGGCGACTTTGTCGCGCCGGCCAAAGCCCTCTTTTCATCGTCCGGCGGAGCATTGCGGGGCTGAGGAAGCACTTGTGCAGGCGGTTTGTTGCTAGTTGCGTATTAGTTGAGGCCGTTTCTGTACGCGCCCCTTCTACCGCGGGCACCGTAAACGCGATTTCGTAAGTGACGCGCTTCTCAGGTAAACCGATCGGCTCGGCGCGGTCAGGCAGCTTCGCGTCCTGCCACGCCGTGTTCTTCGAGTCCGGACGGCCGGACTTCGCCGCTGGGCTTTCAAATTGCTGCTTCGGCGCAGGTGCATTTGGGTCGCTTAGCTTTCGGATCACGGTGGTTGCCGGCGTCCCAGCAAACTTGACGGCACCTTGCTGATCGACGAACGCGAATCGAATCATTCGGTATTTGAAAGGGCTACTGACTCGAAATACGATGCAGTCACCGCTACGCACCGTCAGCGGGATTGTCCGCAGATCATTCCCCTTACTGGAGTGAAACTTCGCGCCGTTAAGGTAGACCTCCAGCGTGTCGCCCTTGAACAGGACCGATAGGTTGCCAATTTGTGGCTGATTTGCGTTCTTGTCGTCCGTCGGGGCTCCAGCAACCGCGCGAGCAACGCACAACAGCGCAAGCAGGCTAACCACCATCTTCATACTGCACCTCATTGGATTGAAACGGACAACTCGTTTTCCATTCATATTTTCCGCTGTGCGCAAAAAAAGCGCTGACCCGGCCGCCCCGTCTCAGCCCCCGCCAAGGGGCACGAAAGAACAGCACATGGCCAGCGCCCCTTGCGGGCGCGGCTCAAGGTGCTGCCTCTTTCGTTTTCGGAGCCGAAGCTCCGATTGGCGGTTTTGAGACGAGGGCAGTTTCTTGACGCTCGCGCGTCGTTCAAGTTTTCATTGCGGCCGTCGTGCGGTCGCGCATTGCGGTTCGTGGCTCCGTTGAGAGTTACGTCGGCAGACCGCACATCGGCGGCCAACCCCGATCCATATTGTATTGCGGCCGGCGCTGCCGCAAACAATACAGGGCACGGCCGGCGGCGCATCGCCGCTGTGGTCGCGATATTTGCCGTCTGCCGGGTGGGCCGTGGTCGGCATGCTTTGGGGGCCGCATGGCCTTTGGTTGCGACTGACGCAAAGCTCGGCGGTTTGTCGTCGGGATGGCTGCATTGGGGCCTGCGCGGCGGTGTATGGCTGCCGCAAGCCACGAATCTTTTTGTGCGGCGCCTGAGAATCGTTAAGATGTGTTGTTTCCACGCGGAGCCAAACGGATAGCCGATGAAATTTGACGCCGAAGAGTACCTGCCGCCCGGCCTGTCGTCCCTAGCGAATGCCCAGACGGCGCTGCCGGCCATCGCGAAGGACGAACGGCTGATTGCCTTGATCGCGGAGGCGGTGCAGCGCGTACCAACTCAGCACCGCGTGATCGTGGGCGATGCCCGCGAGATGAAACTCAGGCTGGGAAGCGTGCATCTGGTCCTGACAAGCCCGCCGTACTGGACCCTGAAGGAGTACCGCCATAGCGAAGGGCAGTTGGGCCATATTGAGGATTACGCTAAGTTTTTGCAGCAACTCGATCGGGTGTGGCGACGCTGCTATCGGGCGTTGTCCCAGGCGGCCGGCTGGTCTGCGTGGTAGGCGACGTTTGCCTCAGCCGGCGGAAAAACGAAGGGAGGCATACGGTCGTGCCCCTGCATGCATCCATACAAGAGCATTGCCGGCGTCTCGGGTACGACAACTTGGCCCCGATCATTTGGCACAAGATCGCCAACGCGGTTTTTGAAGCGGCGGGTAACGGGGGCGGTTTCTTGGGCAAACCCTATGAGCCGAATGCGGTCATCAAAAACGACATCGAGTTCATTCTGATGCAGAGGAAGCCCGGCGGTTATCGCAGCCCCAGCGAAGCAACTCGTGTGCTGAGCGTCATAAGCGATGCGAACCACAAAGAATGGTTCAGGCAGATTTGGTCTGGCGTGACCGGTGCATCAACGAAAAACCATCCAGCACCATACCCCCTAGAATTGGCTGAGCGGCTAATCCGCATGTTTAGCTTTGTGGGCGACACGGTGCTTGATCCGTTTCTGGGCAGCGGCACGACGATGGTAGCCGCCATGCACCACGGGCGGAACTGCATCGGCTACGAGATCGACGAGACTTACGCCGTCGATGCTCGCAAGCGAGTTGCCGCGGCCAAGGACGTGTTTACCAAAGCGGAGGTTGCCGTAGATGCTTGACGTTGAACAACGGGTGGGTGAAGCGATCAAGCTCTTTTGGCTGACGCGCGACATGCAAAGCGAAAGCCAGGGCGAGAAAAGCGGAACAAAGGATGCTGGCCTACGAGCAGCAGTCACCGGCGGGAAGCATCTGGACGGATTTACCGATATCTGTCGGCGGCTTTTTGCCGAAGGAGGCGTACCGGATGCCCACATTTATTGGAACAAGAAGCGAGATGTGCCAGGGTACTATCGTGCTGAAAAGGATTGGGATTTGGTTGTAGTGGCTGATGGCCACCTGCTAGCCGTGGTTGAATTCAAGGCGCAAGTCGGCCCGAGCTTTGGAAACAACACGAACAACAGGGTCGAGGAAGCGATAGGAAACGCCACCGACCTTTGGGCGGCCTATCGCGAAGGAGCCTTCACACCCAGCGCCCGCCCGTGGCTGGGCTATGTGTTTATTCTTGAGGACTGCCCGAAATCAAGAAGTCCAGTGAAGGTGAAGCAAAGCCACTTCAAGGTATTCAGCGATTTTATCGGAGCGAGCTACGCCAAGCGGTATGAAATACTCTTGACCAAACTGCTGCGGGAGCGTCTATACGATGGGGCATGCCTGCTATTGACAACCCGACAAGACGGACCGAACGGGGCGTACACGACACCAACACCCGAACTGAGCTTCGGTACTTTTGCTGCCGGAATATATGCCCACGCGATGGCGTATGCAAATACCAAGAAGTAGTGGCTATCCAGGTGCGATTCGCCTTCTACACCCCAACAAATCGGGATAACTGATCTCTGAGATCGGCGCAATTATCCGAAACTCACAGATGGGGAAGGATTTCAGTCTATTTTCACCGGACACATTAGGTTCCTTAAGACCGCGGTCGTCTACTCGATCGGTTGAGCGGCAGTAAAACAGGTCGGTACGGACGCAATTTGATGGCACACTTCAAGAAACGAGGATCGAATGGATATTCCCGCTCCCCTGCGAATGGCTGTCGAAAATGGCGGAGCAGTTCTGATGCTCGGGTCCGGTGCATCGCTGGCTGCAACTGATTCAGCAGGTAACCATCCTCCGACAGCAGAAGGATTAGGGAAGCTTCTATGCGGCCGCTTTCTATCACCTGCATACGAGAGCTATCCGCTAACGCAAATTGCGGATTATTCAATTAGTGAAACTTCTCTCTTTGATGTGCAGGACTTCATTCGCGATATCTTTAAATCATTCCGTCCGTCCCCCAGCCATGATGTGTTGCCCACATTTCGGTGGCGAGCCATCGTCACAACGAATTATGACTGCTTGATCGAGGACGCGTACCGAGAACATAAGAGCCCGGTGCAAAAGATCGTTCCACTATACTCAAACACTGACCGCTGGGACGATGTAATGCGCGACCCCGCTTCCGTGCCGCTCCTCAAATTGCACGGTTGCATCACCCGGACGCATGATCCTACCTGCCCGCTGATTCTATCGACGGAGCAATATATCAACTACAACTTGGGAAGAAGTCGCCTGTTTCGGCTATTTCAGGAGCAAGCGTCAGAACGGTCTTTTCTGTTTATTGGCTACAGCAACACTGACCCAGATATACGTGCGTTGATCCACCAACTAGATGCCGAGAACGTGGGCCGCCCCCGGTCATTCTTGGTTTCACGCGGCGTCGATGATATCGCCGAGCGTTATTGGTCCCCTCGACAGATTACGGCTCTTAACGGGACGTTTGTCGACGCAGTTGACTCACTAAATAGTGCGATCGCCACAACCTTCCGTGGACTCCGCAAAGCGACGCCGACGGGCGGTAGCGCCATCGTAGAACGCTTTTCGGCCGGTGCGCCACCAATCTCCGCCGTGGCAGCAAAGGCATTGGAATTAGATCTTGAATATGTGAAAGCGGCCACCGTGGTGGCGCCCTGCGATCCCCACAAATTTTACAGCGGGTTCAGTCACACGTGGGCGCCGATCATTCAGTCTCTTGATGTAAGGCGACGCCTCAATGACACCGTCCTCAGTGAGTATTTTCTTGACGATAATCCGACCGATTTCCGCTTCATCGTGATTGAGGCGCATGCAGGTGCGGGCAAGTCTGTCTTCCTGCGACGGCTGGCATGGGAAGCTGCTCATGAATTCAATCGCCTCTGCCTTTACGCCGCTCCGGACGCATCACTGTCGTCCACCGTATTGCAAGAGCTAGCTCAAGCCACTAAAGAGCATATTTACCTCTTCATTGATGATGTGGTCCTGCATCGCAATCAAATTGAGGGGCTGATTCACAATCTGGGAAGCGCAGCAGGCTGGCTAACAATTGTGGGAGGGGCCAGAAAAAATGAATGGAATGTTACGCCACCGGCATTTCAGTCGCTCGTTACCAATGAACATTCCCTGCCTTACTTATCCGACGTTGAACTCGATCAACTAATTACGAAGCTTGAAACGCACAACGCTCTGCGAGAACTGTCGAAAATATCGCCGGACAAACGGCGAGAGGCGCTTCGACAGAAGGCAGGGCGGCAACTCCTCGTTGCGCTTCATGAAGCAACGTCGGGAGAGCCATTTGAAAAGATACTTCACGACGAATTTGCCCGTTTGTCGCCAGAACGACTTAAAACCCTGTATCTTTCGATTTGTTTCCTTAATCAATTCAACGTACCAGTACGCGCAGGATTAATCTCACGTAGGTTTGGCATAACATTCGAGGAGTTCTCGGCGAGCTCTTTAAGCCGCTTGAAGAGGTTGTTAACACTATTGAGAGAAAGGGGATCGGCGATTATTGCTATGCCGCTCGCCATCCCCACGTTGCTGAAATCGTCGTGCGGAACGAACTAGGTAGTATTGACGACTTGTACAATGAATATATTGCGGCCCTTCAAGAGTTGAACATTGGCTATTCATCTGACAAACAGGCCTTCACTCGTCTCATTCAGGGAAAGCGAATTGCGACGCACTTTCCCGATCCACAATTGGCGTACAGAGTGTTTGAGATCGCGAAAGATGTCGTCGGAGGTGAGGATCCGTTCTTGCTACAGCAAATGGCGTTATATGAAATGGGTCGGAGTGCTGGCAACTTAAGCAAGGCTACATCGCTCCTGGAAAAGGCAATGGAACTTGCGCCCAAGAGTCGAATAATTCAGCATTCAGTTGCTGAATTGTGGCTCAAGACGGCCGATCAGGCTCGGAATGATTTGGAAAGGGTGCATGCAATTTCTCAGGCCGAACAAATCTGCCGCGGCCTAAAAAGGGATGCCACGGATTCCTACGCGCATACTACGCTTATTAAAGCAGGGCTTCAGCGGTTGCGAAGGGCAATAGCAAGCGAAGAGGTGCTGAAGTCTGAGGACGTCGAGGGCTTGATTAAGTCGATTGAAAAAGACCTGAAGGAAGGATTGCAGAAATTCCCCGGTGATTCCCATCTTCCGGCTTTGGAGGCGGAAGTGGCTAAGCTTCTGTGTGAGTCTGAACGCGTAAAGGCGGCCCTAAAGCAGTCGTTTGCGAACAATCCTCGGAATGCCTGGGTTGCTATTCAGCTTGCAACCTCTTATGAGCAGCAGGATGATATTGGCAATGCGCAGAAGGTGTTGTCCGACGCAATCGAGGCTAACCGAGGGAACAGCCGCTTACATTTTGCCTACGGTAGACTATTGATGAAGCATGGTATTGGGACAAACGACGACTTGATTTTCCATTTCCGCCATTCTTTTGTGCCCGGCGACACAAACTATGAAGCGCAAGTGTTGTATGCGCGGCAATTGTTTGTCGGCGGACGCTTTGGCGACGCAAGAGGAGTATTCCAGGCCTTGGGACGCGTACGCCTTCCGGGTTACGTGAAGCGCCGGCAAATGTATCCGCTCGAAGACGAAGCAGTTGGCACCGTCGAACAGGTTGAAGCATGGTATTGCCGAATCAGAAGAGACGGAGATGGAGCGATTATTCAATGTGACCATGAGGATTCGGACGAAGTCGCATGGCGAGGAATTAGTCGGTTTGCAAGAGTCCGATTCCGTATCGCATTTACTATGTACGGTGCGGAGGCATTCGAATTATCACTGATCTAGCATTGACGCGCTAGCAGTCCGTTGAAGTAATACGGTTGTGCCTTTGACTGGTGTGGTATGGTACGCCCGTCATTCAGCGAAGGCGGTAGGTCTGCGGACCGGCTTTGCAACCTCGGCAAAATGTATCGCCTCATCTGCCTGGCGTCAGCCAGCCACGCGGGGCAGGACGCTGAGCCGGTCATGGTGGTGGCTGCTGTTAGGTCAAGCGTGTAGCGCGTTGTGCCGGATCAGGCATATTTACCGCCCCAGCGATCGCGCTCCCGCGAAACGCAACACTAGGCGGCTTGCGGTCGACGTCGTGGCCGTCGCGTTTCCTGGCAACTACGGTAGGTCAGGTCGTGGCAGACGCGGCAGCCGAAGTATCGCGCCATCGGCGGCAAAAAGAGTTTACTCACGCGGCGATTACAGGCGACCCCGCCCGCGATCAGCGGGCAGGTGAACCACCACCGCCGGCCGTCGAAATTCGTCGGCGTGGTTTGCAGCCGGACCGGGATGGAAACGTCCTCTTGATCGTCCCAACGGTAGTCCAAAATGACGATCGGCCCGGCGGCGTACCAATAGAGGAACAGCCCGACTGAATGCTCATAGAAGCCGCGTTCCCAAGACAACGTGGAACTGGTATTGGACCGCGACTGGATCGCCTCTCGAAAATCCCGCAGACTCCACGGCCAACGATTCCTCGACGGTCAGTTTCGTACCGAACCGGGAATAGCGGTTCCCACTGCCGGGTCCCCCCATGCCAACCTCCTTCGGATTATGCCTAACACAATTGGGGACCTTGCCCTATCCTCCCCCCGCAACGCTACCTACTCGCCAGGGGCCGGGACCATCGCCAGGATGGCAGCCTTGATCGATTCCGGCAGGGTCGGCCAAGCTTCGACGACGGCCGCCAATCGGGGTTCTTCAATGCCGTTTTCTGCATCGAATGCACCGGATTCTGCGCCGCTTTGTTGCGGGAAGGGCGTATCTGCCCTAGAATTCGCGGATCGCAATAGGCTTGTATCGCCCATATGCGAGGCCTTGTCGCACTCGAAGTTGCGACAAGGCTTTTTCTATTTTGCCTGATACCTTTGGCGTCGAGTCGTTCCTGGATACCTTTCGGACGTTTTCGAGATGAAGGCATCAGGATGTTCTCTTACTGCCTATCCGAGAACCGGCCGAGGAGAGGGGGACAGGCACATTTTGCTCCCAGGGCACCGCAAAATGAGCCAGTCCCCGCCGGTTCTCGGATAGGCTTTTAGCAAAGAGGCCGATTACCCGGAGCCATAATTCGAGCCCCTCGGCCCCTTCTGTCGATCCGTCGTCGAATATTACAAGACGCTGCTTTATCATCGGAGCGGTCCCTGCTCCTTCAAGTAAACCTTGAACGGCATGCGATGGTTCTGGCTTCCAGATGGGCCAGTTCTTCGATGATGACCCGGCCGATTGCTCCTGGTCTTGTCCGCATTGGGCACCCCTTATCTGTTTCAGCGAATTGTTTCACTCGGGCGAATCACTCGTCCAACGTCCTACGACTTCAGGGACGTGGTCGACTCCACTCACACATAACTTGCAATGGTTAATCCGGCTTGTGCAGCCCAACGACGGAGGATGCCTCGTTCTTTCTCGGTCGGCCGTCGATTTAGCTTGCCCCGAGCTTGGCAGATCAGCCATTGTTGGTTGCGAACTTCAATGGTCACAGTCTTCGTCCGACCTTGGAAGGTCTCGACTTCCATCGTCCAGATCGAGCAATGCCCTCGGCGGCACGACGTCACATAGCTCGCTACGCAGTGCTTCTGTTGCCGTCCTTCGGCGACCAGAGCCTTGCTGCTCAGCAATTCTCGAATCGTCCATAACTTCATGGTCCCGTTGGCTCGATCTCCCTCGATAAACTCAAGACCTTCGATTCCCGTGGCTGTCCATTGACAGACTTGTTCCGTGTTGTCGCTAGCCAATTTGCGATGCCACTGATTGACCTTCCGAAGGAGGCTCTCTGCCGTTCGGCCTTTCATCGTCAAGTTCGGCTGTGGCGATTGGGGTGGCCTGTTTCGATCCGGATGACCAACCCACGCCACGTCGGGAGTAAATCGCTGATGATGCAGGTAGTCGATGATCGGGCCGACATGGGCTCGATCGAGCAGCGGATTTGAGATGAGCCACTCGATCACCGTGACCCAGAAGTCGTCGTGTTCGAAATTGTCTCCAATACGAGTTCCCATGATCACTCGTGCCAGACGTTCATCGCCGCCAAGGCCGATGACCTGTCCCCAACGAATCGCCTGGTCAAAGGTCAAGTCCGCTGGGGCCAGCTTGAAATGGTGGGCCATCCGTTTGGTGTAGGGGATTGGCAGATCACAAGCTCGAATGCTCCCGCCTTGCCCGACGTGGAGATACCATTGCCGGCGCTGAGCCCCGATAGCGGTCTGCCCGGAGAACCAAACCGAATCAAAGAACAGGGGCATATCGGCGTACTGCACGAACAGATGGCGGAGCAACGAAGCGAATTGACGACGAGTGTTGTGCGTGCGAGGCTTCCACGTGACGGATGGCCGCACCCAGGCTCGATAATGGGCGGAGATCAGCACGAGAGCTTCGACGAAAGAATTCCCCGGACGGTGGCCGAATACCGGAATTGCCTGAGTGATCCCAACGAGATCGACCCGGCGGGAATGAAGATGCAGCAACAGGTGGAGCAGCACCTGGGGATTGACCGGTGGATCAAGGTGCGCTCGCTCGGCCTCGATCGCTTTGCACAGCCGCTTCAGATGAGGATGAGTCAGATCGTCCGCACGCAGGCGGCGTTCGCAAATACCCTTGAATAGATGGACTGGGTTTCGCTGCTCATTCTTTTGTTGAACGAATCGTTCCTGGATGACGGCCGCTTTGGTCTTGCTGCGTTCACGGCAGCGCTCTTTCCAGTCCTTTTTCAGCCGGCAACTGAAGCCGTTTGCGGCGCACCATCTCCGATACTCCTCGACCGTTTCTAGACCGAGGGAATGAATGTGGATCGCTAGCTCACGCTCTTTTGCGTCCTGAATGGAGGGTTTCCTGCGTCCCATCGTTAGCTCTTGAGGAAATTGCGTGCATGTGGAGGTTCAATTGACCGTGGGGCGTGAATGGGGGACTCATCGTAGTGATCTCCTACTTCGTGGGTGGATGTTGGCTGGGACGGCCGGAGCAATTTCAAGGACAACCGCGATGGCAGTAGGTTCGCACGGTCAAGAGATCGAGTGTGCGGCGCTTCGACTATTGGACAGGGTTATTTTCCGACAGGACCTAAGTCAGGTGGGACGGTTACCGGTGACGACCAAAGACCGTTGGAAGAGCAGTGGTTGACGCAAAAGAAAACCTTGGTGGCTCTCCGGTCGAGCGTTCTTGACGCCCTCACGGAGTTCCCGGAATTCGTAGGACCATGGCCAAGAATTTGAGCGAGGCCGACGAGATCGTTATTGGTGTCTGCCGGGAGGTCGGCCATCGTGTGTAGCCCTCACTCGCCGAGAAATACTCGGCTTGCTCCGGCCGGTGGCCTTGTTTTAGGCATTCAGCGTTTGCCGGGCGGAAAGCGGCAATGGGACCGCTCGGTCTGGGCCACTTCGACACGATATTTTCGATTCGTGGCCGGCGCCCTTGAGCCCAGGTAGCCTCAAATCGATCGCAAATGGCGTCGATGCGTCTTTTCCGATCGATCCCAGCTTGAGCTTCGGAAAGGATTGGCACGAATGGCGTAGACATTCTTCGGCCGACCAACAATCGCGGATTTAGGCCAGCTTGCGTTCGACCGTCCGTACATTGCGGCCTAGGCGTTCAGCAATTTCCTCGTTGTTAAAGCCCTCCATGTTCCAGTGGGCGATCACTTGCAGCAGAGGATCGTCGAGTTTGTCGAACAGCAGCCGGCATTGCTCGGCTACCTGGGCGGCAAATTCAGGCGTTGGTTCATCACCCTTGGCGCCACCGATTCCCACGCCGTCGTCAGAATTGCCCACTTAGCAAGGAGTGGTCTTGACCCTTGCGCCCCGGCGCGGTATTCCACCGCTGGGACCCTTTTCTCCTCGCTGCCGTTCGGCACTTTACGTACATGGTCTCGCATCCTATCCGCTGGGTTTGCGCCGTGGCCGCCTTCTTGGCGACGCTTTCGGCTCCCGCATCGGCGCAGCGCGTGGAATTTCCCACCCCGGTGACATCCGTGGCACAAATGACCGCGCCGCCGTCATTGCCCGGTCCCGCGGTTGCTCCAGCCGCGCCGGCCGCGCCCGGTTGGGATCCCTACGCAGACCAAGGTCTCACGGCGCCTGCAACTCCGCCGCCAGCCCAATATGCGCTGCCCCCCGGATACGGAGCGCAGCAGCCGATTTATAGTCCACCGCCGGTCTATGCTCCTCCGGGACCTTATGCCGCCCCGCAACCGTCGGTGCCGGCGCCTTACTACACGCCCAATCCAGCGGCGCCGCCCGGCGTGTTGTATCCCCAAGGCGGGCCGACATTCCAGCCCCTCTACAATCCGGTCGAAGGCTGGAATCGGTTATTGCAAGCCGTCCGTTTGGATGAAACGTACATCTACGATTATCGAAGTCCGCGCGGCGTTTCGGTGAATGATATGGATGTTACCGCGACGTTTGCCGTGCCGGTTTCGTGGGATCGATCGCCGCTGTTCATCACACCAGGCTTCGGATTGCATCTGTGGACCGGTCCGCTCGGCACTGGCCCTGGTTCGCCCGATCTGCCGGCTCAGACCTACGACGCGTTTCTGGATACCGCGTGGGATCCGCAATTCACGCCTTACTTCGGCGCCGAGTTGGGCGTGCGGGTCGGCGTGTACACCGACTTTGACACGTTCACCGATCACAGCATTCGGATCATGGGGCGCGGTTTGGGAGTGATCAACTACAGCCCCGAACTGAAATTCAAGTTGGGCTTGATCTATCTCGACCGCAACGACGTCAAGCTGCTGCCGGCCGGCGGTGTGTTTTACACTCCCGATGCCGATACGCGCTGGGAAATCTTCTTTCCGCGCCCGAAGTACACGCATCGCTTCGCCACGACCGGCGCCTATCAGGAATGGTGGTACGTCACTGGCGAATATGGTGGCGGAGCCTGGACGATCCGCCGGGCGAACGGCACGGAAGACGATTTTGATTACAACGACATCAAAGTGTCGCTCGGCGTCGAATGGGTGCCGGAAACAAACGCCACGGCCCTGCGCGGCTTTGCCGAGATCGGCTATTCGTTCGATCGACAGTTGGTTTACCGCTTCAACCCTGGCGACGACGAGTCGCTGCACAACACGATTTTCGTCCGCGGGGGAATTTCGTTCTAGAAATTTCAAGCCCATGTCCCGCTCGGCTATTCCGCGGCCGAGCCCGACGGTTCAGGTAATTCGATGATTTCCATCCTGGTTCGTTGTCGGCCGCCACGCCAATCGCAGCAAGCACTGCTGTTGCTCGTCGGCATGGTGTTCATTGCAATCTGGCATGCGCCTGCGCGGGCTGACGATTCCGTGTCACAGGCGGCTTACAGCACGCAAGTGGTCGAGTTGCCGCAGCAAATGCCGGTGATCCCGGTCTGCCCGCCGACCGAGCCTTACGTATTGCCAGGCGACCCCAACGCGCCGGTGGTGATCGACAATCAACTCGCGATGCCGGCCCCGTTGGTTCCCGTGGCGCCCACCGATTCCTTGGTGCCGTTTCTGCGCACGCTTTAGGTTCTCCCGTGCAAGCCTATGACACGTTCGTTCCACGCAACGGTCGCTCGGCGGTCGGAATGGAGGATGTCAACACCACGGCCACGATTCCGGTGCCTTTTCCGGGCGACAAATGGGCTCTGTTGTTCACCCCTACTTCGCAGGTCCGCTTTCTCGATGGGCCGGTGACACCCAATCTTCCGTCCCGATTGATCGATACCAATCTGGGCGTCAATATCGTGGGCGAGCTGCCTTACAACTTTGTTGTCGACGCGGGGGCTGTGCCCGGGTATCACTCCGAGGGGGACGATAACCGCAACGGCGACAGCAGCCGCAACGGGGCGATTCGCGTTCCCTACTTCGCCCTGGTTGGCTATCGGTTCACGCCGACGTTTCTGTTCGCGGCGGGCGCGGCCGATTTGGAACGCCGCGACGCCCGCTGGATTCCGGTGGCGGGCTTGATCTGGCTGCCCGACGATAACACACGGATCGATATTATTCCGCCGAAGCCGAAAATCGCCCATCGATTTCAAGTGGCCCCGACATTCGAGCGGTGGTGGTATTTCGCCGCCGACTTTGGCGGCGGCCAATGGGCCATTCGTGACGCGAACGGCGGAGAGGACGTGCTGACCTATCAAGATTATCGAATCATCAACGGCGTCGAGCAGCGCAGCACGGCCGGCGGATTGGGGGGTTTCATCGAATACGGCTACGTCTTCGGGCGGAAGTTCGAATTCTCCAGCGGCCTGCCCAATTACGATCCCCATAGCACGCTGATGGCGCGATTGGGTGTGCAGTATTGAGATGACTGAATACGCGCGCCGGCCAAGGCCGACGGCTAAATGGGTGAATTAATGCTGGGCGATCGCTCGCTGGACGGCGGCGCCCATGTCGGCGGGGCTTTCGGCGACGACGATGCCGGCGGCTTCGAGCGCGGCCACCTTGTCGGCCGCTGTGCCTTTGCCGCCGCTGATGATCGCGCCGGCGTGCCCCATCCGTTTGCCTGGCGGGGCGGTGCGGCCCGCGATGAATGCCGCGACCGGCTTTGTGACATGCGACTTCACATAGGCGGCGGCTTCTTCTTCCGCCGTGCCGCCGATCTCGCCCATCATCAGGATCGCTTCGGTCGCCGGATCGGCTTCGAACAGCGTCAACAGATCGACGAACGAAGTGCCCACAATCGGATCGCCCCCCAAGCCGACGCACGTCGATTGGCCAAGGCCAAGCTGCGTCAACTGCCACACCGCCTCGTACGTGAGCGTGCCGCTGCGGCTCATCAGGCCCACGGGTCCGCGGCGGTGAATATAGCCCGGCATGATGCCGATCTTGCATTCCTCGGGCGTAATTACGCCGGGGCAATTCGGCCCGATCAAGCGACTCTTCGATCGCCGCACCACGTCGTACACCCGAGCCATGTCGACCACGGGCACGCCTTCGGTGATCGCCACGACGGTTTTGATTCCGGCGTCGACGGCTTCCAAAATCGCGTCGGCCGTGAATGCCGGAGGGACGAAAATCATCGTGGCGTCGGCGCCGGTAGCGGCCACGGCTTCCTCGACCGTGTCGAACACCGGCAGTCCTTCGACGGTCGCCCCGCGTTTGCCGGGCGTCACGCCGCCGACCATTTGCGTGCCGTATTCGAGACAGCCCTTGGTGTGGAACTGCCCCACGCGGCCGGTGATGCCCTGGCAGATCACGCGCGTTTGGTTGTTGACGAGAATGCTCATGGGCGATTCAGCTCAAGCGGCACTGGCGGCGGAAACGACTTTTTTCGCGGCGTCGGTCAGGCCATTGGCCGAGATAATATTGACGCCGCTGGTGGCCAGGATCTTGCGCCCCTCTTCGACTTCGGTCCCTTCCAGCCGGACGACCAGCGGCACGTTGAAGCCCACGCTCTTATAGGCCGCGACAATGGCCGTGGCGATCGTCGTGCAACGCATGATGCCGCCAAAAATGTTCACCAGCACGGCCCGGACGCCGGGATCGGAAAGCAGAATGCGAAACGCCTCGGTCACTTGCTCGACATTCGCCCCGCCGCCGACATCCAGAAAATTCGCCGGCTGGCCGCCGTGCAGCTTGATCAGATCCATCGTGCTCATCGCCAAGCCGGCGCCGTTGACCAGGCAGCCAATGTTGCCATGCAGTTTCACGTAGCTCAGGCCCGCCTTGGCGGCCTGCACTTCTGTCGGCTCTTCTTCCGTCAGATCGCGCAAGCTCGTTCAGCTCCGGATGGCGGAACAGCGCGTTGTCGTCGAAGCCCATCTTCGCGTCGAGCGCCAGCAACTCGCCCGCGCCGGTGACGACCAGCGGATTGATTTCCAACAAGCTGCAATCCTTGGCGACGAACAACCGGCAGAGTTTTTTCAGAAACCCGTCGGCCGATTTCGCGCTCGCGGCATTCAGCGCCAAATGCGTCGCCAGCTTGCGGACTTGAAAGCTTTGCAAGCCAGCATCGGGCCGGAATGGCTCCTTGAAAATTCGCTCGGGCGTGTGGGCCGCCACGTGCTCGATGTCCATGCCCCCTTCGCTCGACATGACCAGCACCGGTCCCGCGGCCGCGCGATCGACCACCAGGCCCAGATACAATTCGCGCGCAATGTCGCATCCTTCCTCGACGAGCACCTGGCGCACGACGCGGCCTTCCGGCCCTGTCTGAATCGTCACCAAGCGGTTGTCCAAGCAGATCGGCCGGCCACTTCTGCTGCTTCTTCAGCTGAGCGAACCAACTGCACGCCGCGCTGCTGCGGGTTCGTGGCGACCGTGCCCTTGCCGCGGCCGCCGGCATGAATTTGGGCCTTCACCACCGCCACGGGCGAGCCCAACTCACGAAATGCCGCCGCGGCATCGGCCGCCGTGCGAGCCACGATGCCCCGCGGCACATTCACGCCCGCCTCGCGGAGAATCTGCTTCGCCTGATATTCGTGAATCTTCATAAGAAGTAGTGCGTCGAGAAGGCAAACGCGCATCGAGTGCGAATAAGCCGCCGATTATAAACGTCCGCAAGATGCTTGCAACCCACCGCAAACTGCTTGACCCATGCGTGATCGCGGCGCTATAGTGTCGTTGGATAACATGATGTTCGAATTCACCAACCTGCTCGACAGCTTTGCCCGCGCCGCCTGAACCGATGCGTTCTTCCCACCGACCGCAATCTTCTCGTCGTGATGTCACTGCGGTGCGCGATGCGCTGCAAGCCGCCGGTTGCCGGTATACGCTGCAACGGGCCGCGGTGCTGGAATTTTTGGAATCGGTGGAATCGCATCCGACGGCGGACGAGGTTTATCGCGGCGTGCTCGACCGGCTGCCGAAGATCAGTTTGGCGACCGTTTACAATGCGCTCGAAACGCTCGTGGCAGCGCAGCTTGCCATGAAGCTGACGCACGGCGATGGCGCGGCCCGATACGACGTGCGCTGCGACGCCCATTACCATGTGCGCGACACGGCGACCGGCCAGATTCGCGATTTGCCGGTCGAGTTCGATCCGGCGCTATTGGATCGGCTAGACCCTCAGCTGGTCCGCCGCCTCGCCCGCGATGGTTTTCGCGTGACCGGCTATCGCTTGGAAGTTCTTGGACAGTTCTCCCCTCTCCCCTTGCGGGAGAGGGGCTGGGGGTGAGGGGGCGGCAGCGATCACGGCGACGATGCTTGGGTAGTTCACACCCTCACCCCAGCCCTCTCCCGTCGAGGGAGAGGGAGAAGAATCCATCAGCGCTTCTTGCCGATTGAACGCTTCAATTGATCCCACGAGCGCGTGTTGGCGACATCCTCTTTCGTCAGTCCCGCGCGGCGGGCTTGGAGGATGCCATAACGCAACGCGCCAAGGCCGTCGATGCTATGGGCGTCGGTGGAAATTACGATCGGAATGCCATGTCGCTTCGCCGCGGCGCAATTCAAATCGTTCAGATCGAGCCGAGCAGGATTGGAGTTTAACTCCAACAGCTTGCCGTCCCGGGCGGCGGCGGCGAACACCGCTTCCAAATCGACTTCGTACGGCTTGCGGCGACCGATGATTCGGCCCGTGGGATGGGCGATCGCCGAAACGTTGGGGTTTTCCAATGCGCCTAAAATGCGCTTCGTGATTTGCTCGCTCGGCTGGCTCTGGCCGTAATGGACGCTCGCCACGACCCAATCGGCTTCGCTCAGCACGTCGTCGGGCAGGTCGAGGCCTCCCTTTTCGAGGATGTCGACCTCGATTCCCTTTAACACGCGAAAACTGTCCCGCCCGGATTTCAACCGCGCGTTGATCCCGTCGATCTGCTCCCATTGGCGGCGCAGACGATCGGCGTTTAGCCCGTTGGCCATGCTCACCCGCGGCGAATGATCGGTGATAGCAATATATTTCAACCCCCTGGCCTGTGCGGCGGCCACCATTTCCTCTAGCGCGCCCTTGCCGTCGCTTTCGGTCGTGTGCATGTGAAGATCGCCTACAATATCGCCGGCTTCGACCAACCGCGGCAGAGCCCCGGCCTGTGCGAGTTCGAATTCCATCCGTGCTTCGCGCAGCTCCGGCGGGATCAGCGGCAGGCCGAGGCTCGGCATACATTTCCGCTTCGGTGCGGCCGGCGATGTATTGTCCCGCGGGGCCGAGATCTTCGCCGGCGCTCGACGCCGAGTCGGCATTTGCATCGGATTTACTGCCGACAACTCGAAACACCCCGTACTCATTGATTCTCAGCCCGCGATCCTTCGCCATCCCACGGAGCACGATGTTGTGTTGTTTCGAGCCGGTGAAATAGAGTAGCGCGGCGCCGAAGGATTTCGCAGGCACGATCCGTAGGTCAACCTGGAGCCCGCTGTGCAGGCGGACCGACATTTTTGTATCGCCCCGCCCGAGTACTGCCGCCACGTCGCCGAGCGCACCGAGCCGGTCCATTGCTTCATTCGGCTCGTCGGCCTCGGCCACGATATCCAAGTCGCCGATGGTTTCCTGGCCGCGGCGGTAGCTGCCGGCCACTTCCATCTGGCGAATGCTCTGGCACGACCGCAGATGTTCGAGCAGGCTTTGGGCGATCGTGTCGGCCTCGGCCCAATAGAGCCGCTGCACTTCGGGCGAAGTGGCCAGGCTCATCCCGGCCAGAATCGTCTCCTCGGTCTTGGGGCCAAAACCCTTGAGGGCCCGAACCTGATGGGCTTCGCAGGCAGCCCGCAATTGATCGAGCGTGGCGATCTTCAATTCGCGATAAAGCGCGGCGGCCTTCTTGGGGCCTAAGCCGGGAATGCGCAGTAGCGTCAACACGCTTTCGGGCACCTCGGCTTGCAGCTCCTTGAGCATCGGCAAGAAGCCGGTTTGCACCAAGGTCGTGATTTTCTCGGCTAGATCTGCGCCAATTCCGTTGATTTCGCGCAGGCTACGCGACGTGTCGGCGACGATCCGCTCGGCCGGCTCCGGCAAGTCGTGAACCGTGCGGGCAGCATTGCGATAGGCGCGCACGCGAAATTGATTCGCTCCTTGAAATTCCAAGAGGTCGGCAATCTGTTCCAATACAGCAGCGATTTCAGCATTGTGCATGCACCCTATCCTGCCCGAAGCCCGGCTGCCTGACAACCGCGCATGAAAAAACCCATCTTGTCTCGCAGGACAAGATGGGCCGAATGGGTCTCCGAACAAATTGATTTTTTCGCGGCCTGGTCAAGTCCCCGCCGCGTTCATTTCGTTAGCGGGCCGAATGCCAACCGTCGACCTCCGCCGTGCTGGCCACCGGTTGCACCGCGCCAGTCGTGATCGCTTGCGCGGTTCCGACCGGCACATTCATGCCTGGCCGCATGATCGGCATCGACGTGGTGCGTGCCGTCGGATCCAACAGCCGCGGCGCAGAGCTCGAATTTGGCACAGTGCTGTCCTTGATGTCCGGAATCGGCTTCAACGGCGGCTGACTGTTCGAGCTTGCGGGCGGAAGCGAAGACATAGTGGCTGGCAGCGGGGAGGCCATCGTCAGCGGAACTAAAGTGGACGATGCGGTCGGCGGCGACGTGGCGGCAGCCGGAGCCGAAGATATGGCCCCGGAGCTGATGTAACTCGGCGTCGTCGAGTAAGACGGCGTCGTCGGGTAAGACGGCGTTGTCGAATACGTCGGCGGATAGTAGGTGGTCGTCGCCGGACTCGAAACCGGCGCACTTTGCGAAGAATAACTCGGAGCCTGGATCGCGGCATAGCCGGCCGCGGCCGACGGCGAGTAAGTTGTCGTGTTCGCATAGCCCGGCGCGTACGAGGGCGTGGCCGAATAGGTCAAAGCAGGAGCGCCTGCGGAAGGCGCCGCCGACGCGCTACAGCCGCAACTCGGCGCGGGAGCCGCGTAGGCCGGAGCGGGAGCCGTTGGAACGTAGTAGGAAGTTGTCGCCTGCACGGGGGCCGGCGCGTAATAGCTCGTCGTGGGAACGCCGCAAGCGCCCGTGGAACACGCGCCGCTAGCGCACCCGCAGGCCGGGCAGCCGCACGCGGGAGCCGCCGCTACGGGAGCATTCGAGGCGGCGTACGGAGCGTAACCCGTCGTATAGACGGGGCGATAGGTCGTGTAAGGCACGACCACGGGCCGCTGCACGTAGGTTGTCACCGGCATGTAGCTCGTGCGCGGGCAACCCGTGCAAGGATCGGCCGTCGTCGTCGGACGATAGGTCGTCACCGGCTGCGCGGTGTACACCGTGCGGTAGCAGGTTTGCGGAACGTAGTTCACCACGGTCGGAGGGGGCGTATAAGCCGGAGCGCAGGCCGGGGCACAAGCCGGCGCCGGAGCCGCGCAACCGCATCCGCCAAATAAATGACAGAGGCAACAGGCGGGCGCGGAAATTGGCGCAACAACCATCAGCACGACGCTGGTTGCAGCCGTCAGCATTCGAAATTTCAATCGTCCCATAACGTCACCTTCGAGAAAGGCAGGAGAGAAAAGTGTTTCATTCATCTGTTAGACCACGGCCTTGACGAGTGTCAACAAGCGGCCGATGCAACTCTGCGATTTGGAAGCACTTTCCATTTAAGCGGGTTCCGAAGCATGCACAAACCGTGCCGCCGGGGAACCCTCTGCCGCCGCGCCGCGATTCGACACGATGGCAGCCAGAGCCTTCAAATCTTGAGCAAATGTAGCACGCAATTCGCGCACGGGTCGCCCGAGGGGGCGCTCAGAAAAGATTGCTTTGAAAATCCGTTAAGACCGTTGCAATTCTTACAATCGTCAAACCCGAGCAAAGAGCCCCTAACGGGTAAACCGCTTCCTGTTAGCCGCGACGCGCAGCGGACGCGCGGTTCCACCGGCAAGCGTCGCTCCTCGACCAGATCGTAAAGCGAGAAGAGGGTCTCGCGTAGGTCGCCGCAGTTCAATTCGAATGCGCGGGCGATATCCGCCGCTGAAATCAACCCGTCGACATTGCGCAGCAAATACCCGACTACCCGCTTGGCCAATTCGAGGTCCGTTTTCGTGCGGAATAGTTCCGCGAGCCGCGTCGCCTCATGCGTGGTGACCAACAGCCCGGAGTGGCTCCGCTTGCAAAGCCGATCGAGCCGCCAGCGACTCCAGCGGCTTAGTTGCTCATAGCCATCCATAACCACGACCGTGTTTGGATCGCTTGAAAACGCCGCGAGCAACTCGCCGGGCAACCGTCGCTGGCCGTCGTGCAATGCGAACGACAAAATGCGTCGGCCACGCCGTTCGAGTTCCGGAACGAGTGCGGCCAATAATGTCGATTTCCCGCTCCCATGCGGCCCGCGAATCGCCGCTCGCCAATTCAACTGCGCCAGCCGCTGGACAAGCTCGGCCGCATCGAGACCCGGCGGAAATTGAAACGGAATCACGCCGGGCCGAATCCTGCGCGTTACAAACGGATTGCCGGGCGTCTCGTGCCGCCTTGGCTGCGGGGCTGCGGGATTCGGCAACCCCGCGGATTGCCCGGCCGCCGACGCCGTCACGGCAGCACCGCCTGGGCATACGGCACGTCGCCCAATTGAAACCGGCGCTCGGCCACAAATGTCTTCCCGCCGCGCGCGAAACGCGCACTCGAACGCACCACCGAATCTTGACCAACACGCCTTCGTAGCTCAAAGGGCTATTGGGCAGCGATGTCTGAAACCGGTGCAGATCGTGCAAGCCCGCCTCGGCCGGATTGTCGGCCGTCAGCCGCTCGAAATAGTGGACCGCCAAGTCCTCGTCTCCCTTGCCTTCGGTATACCAGAGGACCGACAACTCGACTGCCTTGACTTCGGCCAGATCGAGCGCGTCGATTCGATATTCGCCGACGAGCAATTCGCCCGGGCGATAATCCTGCCGGTTATTGTCGAGCATCACGCTGATCAAAGGTTCGACCATGATGGCCATACAATGCTCGCAACTTTTCTTGCTCTAACAGCCTGTTGAAAAAGGGGACAGGCACTTCCCGGTAACGTCAATACTGGGGGAAATCCTCTCGATCGCTAAGAGCCAGTCCCCTTTTTCAACAGGCGGCTAACAGGGGGCTGAAAAAGGGGACAGGCACTTCCCGGTAACGTCAAACGCACGGGAACTCCGTTCGGTTGCTCAGAGCCAGTCCCCTTTTTCAAGGGGCTCTAACTCGCGCTCGTCACATGCGCCGCGCCACGCGCGGCTGCGGATAGACGACGATTGGAAACACACGCTCGAACGAGGGCCAGCCCGGCGCCTGCCCCCGCACGACGAACTTCCACAACACCTCGTTATGATCGGCCCGAAACGAGTGCATTGCAACCTGCGGAACCTCGATTCGGCATTGCTGCTCGAACGCCAGCCCTTGCGGGATGTCGAACCGCTCGCGGCGGAAAATCTGCTGGCGAAACACATCGCGGTGCTCGGTGCGCGTATCGGTTCCCTGCCGAAACGTGGCCTGCTCCTCGCACACCAGATCGACGTCGAGAAAATCCATGGTCAGCCGGCCCCCCTGAGTGAAAAACAAATCGTAGTGCCGCCCAGGAAATAGCGGATGATCGGAAATCTCGAGTTGCGTCGGGCCGACGCCGGTGGCGATCAGCACTTGCCGGAACAAATAGTAAACCAGCCAAATTCCCACGGCGAGAAACGGCACGATGAACAGGATCAGCGGCACGTCGATTCGCCCCTCCGGCTTTTCGAGAGCCCGGCTGACGGCGAGGATCACGAAGCCGAGCACGATCGCATTCCAAACCACGGCGACGAGCACCGCCGCCGCCAATCGCCAGCCATGCGTGGTATTGATGGGCAGGCGATATTTCAACCGGGTGCCGGGACTATTCGTCAGATTCGCGTCGCGCGGCACGTTGGGAAATTCCTTGGCCGCCGGCGTGGTTTCTTCCAGCAAATCGAGGCGGCCCGCAAGTTGCGTCGCGGCCGCCAGATGCTCGGCCGACTTTCCCCAGCGCAGCACGGCGAGCATCAGCCCGCCGCCGCCGATCACGATCAAGGCCAGTGGCAACAGCAGCAGCGACCACAGCCAGCCGCTGTAACCGCGGACGATCACCACCGTGTCGGGATGCCGCGGGTCGTACCAGACCGGATACGTGGTACCGGCCGCGAACGGCTGAATCAATGCCACGCGGCTGGCCCGATCGACGGAATAGGCGTAGGAACTGTCGAACGTGATGTCGTAGGTCCAATGCTCGCGCGCCGCCCCTTCGGCTTCGTAACGCACGAGGACCTCGGCGCGAAATTTGAACTGGTCGCCGTGGGCCACGTCGCCGATTCGCGTGGCCTTGACCAGACCGGTCGTCTCGACAAAGTCGTGATTCGCGCCACTCAGGCAATACCGGCATTCGCACCAACAGCACGGCGAAGACCGAGCCCAACCCCAATAGCAACGCCAGCACGATCGCTTCGCCGGCGCTGCCCAGCTTTTCCGAGCCGGTGCGGCGATGGCCGCGCTTCTTGCCATACATGCGAAACGACCGCGCAGCCACAAACGTCCTCAGGACAAACCAAGCTGGATTAACGATCAAGCGGCGCTCGCGGCGAGCGTCCAACACCGGGCGCGGAGCGTTCGACGCGAGCGCCTAGAGTATACCGTCCGGTCGACGGCGAACCTACGCCTCGCTGGGGACGCGCTATGGCACGGACGCTACGCGTTCTTCGTGCGCATCTCTTTCGTTCGTAAGGAGCCGCGCACGCAGTAAGCGGTGTCGCCCGGGCAGACAAATTCCGCAAAACAGGCCTGCCGCTCAGACGTTTGCCAGCTCGCGCCGGGCATTGCGGTAGAAGCCGATTTTCTCGAGCGCGATATACACCTCTTCGAGCGTCTTTTCGCCGAAGTTCGAGATGCTCAGCAAATCGTCGCGCGTCGAGTGCAGCAGATCGTTGACCGTGAAGATGCCGCGCTCTTCGAGGCAGTTCGTGGTCCGCACCGAGAGGCCGATTTCGGCCGTGCTCATTTCCAGCCGGGTGCGAAGATCCATGGCGGCGCCGGCGCCGGTGTTCAACGGAATGCGAGTCATCGCGGGGGTCCCTCCCTGAAAGAAGAAGTCATCCGTACCAATACGGATCATGCACGCGCACGATCCGTGGCCGATGGAAAAAGTATAGCAAACGATTCCGTTTTGCCCATGACTTTTTGCAATCCGCGGCTTCGCGCAATGCTAGCAATGCCAGCGGCAATCCGCCGTTCAGAGTAGTCGCTAGCCCACGCGCCGCGGTCGCACTACGGTTGCTATCCCTCTACCGATTGGCACTGGGGCCGGCACTACGAAAAGCCGCTCTTTAGTCGTTACGATCATGGCAAAAGTTGTGACCGCCAGCGACGCGGCTATAATCCGAGAATCGTTCAGCACGCGCCGCCGCAGCGGCATTTCCATCTCGATCGGGCCGTTGGTTCATTGCAACAATCGAAAGGGAGCGATCATGGGCTATCACTCGGATTACATCAAGGCGGTCGACCGTAGCAAGGGCTTCAAGAGCGACTACCCCTGCAGTTCCTTGAAGGAAGTCGATAAGCTGTTGGAGGATTCCTACGACTGCAAGAAGCAATCCGAAGCGAAGGCGTTGCAGAAGAAGATGGATACGGTTTTCAAGAAGGCGAATTCGGAACTCGCGGCCGCCATCAAGAAATTCGACAGTTCGAGCCTGATCCCCAAGGATTTTCCGCCGCTCGTTAAGTTGCGCGTTGGAAAAGTCGCTCTTGGGCTCCGAAAAAGCGGCCGACAAACGGGTTGACGATCTGCTGGAAAAGCTTCCGTAAACCGGGGGCAGAAATTGGCTCTGGGATCAGACGCTGAGCGATATCTACCGATCACTGAGCGTGCAGTTGATCGGCGGTGCGGACGCGGCCGAGGCGGGGGAAAATGTTGGTGATGGCGAAGCGATGGGCTTCGTCGCTCAAGCTGGTGGTGGCGTCTTCGACAAGCACAATCTCGAATCCCAAGGCGGCACCGGTGCGGGCTGTCGATTCGACGCCGAAATTCGTGGCGATGCCGCCCAGGAGTACCGTGCGAATGTTCCGATCGCGCAGCTTCTGCTCCAAATCGGTGCCCACGAAGGCGTCCCAATAGCGTTTCGTGATGATCAGATCGCCGGGCTGGCAGCCGGCTGCCTCCGCCAATTCCGAGGCGATCGCCGGCGGCGGTGGCGCACGCGGATCGCGCGAAGGCTGATCCACGGTCAATTGAACGAAGTTCGCCAAATCGACGCGGACATAGATGATGGTCGAACCTTCATGGCGGAATCGTTCCGCCAGCGCGGCGCATGCTTTGACGACTGCTGGCGCCGGATGAGGCGCTGTCGCACGCGCCGTCACTGCATTCTGCAAGTCGATGAGAACCACGGCCGTCGTCGCGGGATCCACGTGGAGGTCCGACATGGCGTGCTCCTTGCGTGTTTTTCTCCCTGGGGTTGCCGCCGGCGCTTTTGAGCCCTATCCCATCGATGAAGAGCAAATCTCGTGAATGTCCGATTCCGGAAACCAGCAGATTGAGTATGACCGAATATAGTTAGGGGAAAGTTCGTGGTTGCCGTCAACCTTTTTCAGCTTTGGAAGAGGCAGTGGCTCGATTCTACGCAGATTGCGAATGATGTAGTGGGTCTCGCCAAACTCCGTGAAATAGTCGACTTCCCTCGCCTTGAACTGTCCCTCCGACGTCTCAAAACCAGGTTTCGGGGCACGCTCCTGATAGACTTTCCGTTGAAGCCAGAGCTTGTCTTGCAGCCAAGCCTTTCGTTCATCGTCAGTCCCAAGTTGACTTGGAAACCATACCTCAACGAGTTCGGCAAGAAAGGTGCAGCGCAAATCGCTGGTATCCTCCTCGATCTCACGGATGAGTATTGGTAAGGCGCCGCTACGGTTAATGTGACGTTTGGCACTCGCCCACTTCCTGTTACTGCGGAAGCAGACGAGATCGGTCGAGCGCAGTGGTGAAGCATTTCATCGAGAAAATCTCGGTGATTCGTGGTGTATATGCACATTTGCATGACGACCTCTGGAAATCGGGGGGAACCGAGAACGGGTCAGAACGATTAATCACCAATTTGGTTCGTTGTAACCGTTTGTTGCATTTTATTGGAGCCAAGCCGGAAGTTTGCCGGCGGCGGGCATGCGGATGACGATGGCGCTGCGGATATCCGGGCGCCGCGGACTTCGGCCATCGCGGCGGCGGTGGGTTCCTGGTCGAGATTCAGCACGCCGATCGCTTCGCCCCCCGGGCTGGCCCGGCCGACGGCCATCTGGGCGATGTTGATCTTGTGAGCGCCGAACATCGTGCCGACCGCGGCCGATGATGCCCGGCACGTCGCGATGCGTGAAGACCAACAGCACGCCGTCGAGATAGGCTTCGAGCCTGTACTCGTCGAGCTGCACCAGCCGCGGCATGTCGTGGCCGAACAGCGTGCCGGCCGCCCGGTGGGTGCCGCCGGCGGTGACTCACTTCGGCCGCGATCGTCGAGCTGAATGCCCCCATGTCGCCGCGGGTTTGCTCGACGATCTCGATGCCCCGTTCGCGCAGCAGCAGCTCGGCGTTGACGATGTTGACTTCTTCTTCCAGCGCGTTTTCCAGCAGGCCGACGGCAAAGGCGGCGGTGATCAGCCGCGTGTTCTTGCCGGCCACTTCGCCCCGATAGTTGAGCGTGCAACGCTTCGGCGCGGCCGTGTCGAACTGGGCCGACAGCAGCCCCAGCCGATAGGCCACGTCGAGATATCCGCGCAGGTTGGCCAGCGTCCGGCGATCGAACGGGCTCATGTTCACGGCATGGCGAATCGTGCCGGTCGTCAGGAAATCGACCAGCAGCCCGACGCCTTCCACGGCGACCTGGGTCTGAGCTTCTTCGGTGCTGGCCCCCAGATGGGGCGTGCACAGGACGCCGGGCATGCCGAACAGCGGGCTGTCGGTGCACGGCTCGACGGTGTAGACGTCGAGCGCCACGCCGCCGATCTTGCCGGCCTTCAGCGCTTCGACCAGCGCCGCTTCGTCGTAGATGCCGCCGCGGGCGCAGTTGATCAGCCGCACGCCGGGCCGCATGCGTTCGATTTGCTTCGGCGCCGATCAGGTTCCGCGTTTCGTCGGTCAGCGGCGTGTGGACCGTGAGGTAGTCGACCTGCGGCAGCATCGCGTCGACGCTCGCCGCCGGCTCCACGCCCAGCTCCTTCGGCCCGCTCGCGCGAGAGGAACGGATCGTAGCCGATCACGTGCATTTCGAATGCCTTGGCGCGCTCGGCCACGGCCTGGCCGATGCGTCCCAGGCCGACGATGCCCAGCGTCTTGTCGGCCAACTGCGTGCCCATGAATTTGTTGCGGTCCCACTTGTGCTTCATCAGGCTTTGATAGGCCGGGGCGATGTTGCGCGACAGGGCCAGCATCATGGCGAACGTGTGCTCGGCCGTGCTCAGCGTGTTGCCGGCCGGCGTGTTCATCACCACGATGCCCAGGCGGGTGGCGGCGTCTTTGTCGATGTTGTCGGTGCCGACGCCAGCCCGCACGATGGCCTTGAGCCGATGGTTGCCGGCCAGGGCGTCGGCCGTGATTTTGACGCCGCTGCGGCAGATCGCGCCGTCGAACTCGGCCAGCGCCTCGCGGAGCGCGTCGCCCTTCAGTCCGGTGCGGACTTCGTATTCGACGCCCTTCGGCTTGGCCGCATCGAGCAGGGCCAAACCGTCGGGGCTGAGCGTATCGAGAACAATGATTTTCGGCATGATGGGCGCAATCTTGGGTGGAAGAATCTAAAAGGCCGTAGAGCGCGCTCGAAGGATGCGAGCGCTTCGCATCGGAGCCGGCGTTTCCTAAGTCAGCAGAATAGGAATCGCATTCCTGCCGGTCAAGGAGCGGCGGTTGTGTCGGCGGATTGACCGTAGGGTGGGCACTGCCCACCGACACACATCGAGCAATATGGGAACGGCGCCACGCCTGGCATCCGGTGGGCGATGCCCACCCTACCGCGTAGCGAGGCATCGCCGCAGCATCTTTGAAAAACTGGGAACTTGATTCCACCGGGCCGCGGTTTTATTCTGGGTTGTCAGAACCTGCCGCGGCGATTGCCTTGATCCGCCGCCTCGCCCTTCCTGCTCCGCACCGCGGAACTCCTCCTAATAAGGACCAACAACATGCTTTCCATGCAGCCTGTCGTTCGACGTTTCCTGATGTTGCTCGCGGCTCTCGCCGCCGGTTTGGTTTGCCCTCAGCTTCAAGCGGCCGAACCTTGGCTGGTCTTCGACGGCGGCAAAGGACCGGCGCAAGAAGGAGCAGGGAAGGGCAAGAAAGTAGTATTCATCTCGGGTGATGAGGAATACCGCTCGGAAGAAGGGCTGCCGGAATTGGCGCGAATCCTGGCCGAGCGCCACGGCTTTTATTGCACGGTGCTGTTTTCGATCGATCCGAAAGACGAGACCGTCAATCCGCAAGTGACGACGAACATTCCGGGCCTTGAAGCGCTGCGCGACGCGGATTTGTTGGTGATCCTCACGCGGTTCCGCGCTCCGCCCGACAACAAGATGAAAGAGGTTGTCGACTATGTCGAGTCCGGCCGGCCGATCGTCGGATTGCGAACCGCCACGCACGCGTTTTCTTTACCGGGCGACAGCAAGTACGCGAAATACTCCTGGAATAACAGCAGCAAAGGCTGGGACGGCGGCTTCGGGCGGCAGATTCTCGGTGAGACCTGGATCAACCATCATGGCCATCATGGATCGCAAAGCACGCGCAGGTTAATCGCGCCAGGAATGGCCGACAGTCCAATTTTGCGCGGCATCAAGGATGGCGATATTTGGGGGCCGACCGATGTCTACAAAGTGCGCCTGCCGCTGCCGGCCAGTTGCAAACCGCTCATCATGGGCGAAGTCCTGACCGGAATGAAGCCTACCGACCCACCGGTGGCCGGCAAGCAGAACGAACCGATGATGCCAATCGCCTGGACGAACACGTACAAGACCCCCTCGGGCAAGGAAGGAAAAGCGTTCTGCACCACGATGGGCGCATCGCAAGATTTACGCAGCGAAGGGCTGCGGCGGCTCTTGGTGAATGCGTGTTACTGGGCTGTCGGAATGGAGGACAAAATCACGCCGAAGTTGGATGTCGATCTGGTTGGTGATTACCAACCGACCCCGTTCGGCTTTGGTGGCCATCAGAAAGGGCGCAAGCCGGAAGATTTCGCGAAGTGATGCTAGGGCCAGCATCCGAGATTCCCGCTGGTGTAACTGAAATATCGCGATCTTCAAAGCGGTCCGGCAGGCATTGATTGCAACGAAATTGTTCCTGTCACGCGCGCTTCAACTCCAACGGAGTTGCATCATTCAGCCCAGGGTTGTTTGCCGCAGGCAAGCTACCCTGGGTCAATGCCACAAGAAGAACTGTTGTTCAACCCCAACGGGGTTGTAGCCGACGCATGGTGCTAGGGGATGTATCCCCGTTGGGGTTGAAAACCAAGCCCTGTATATCGTACCCAGGGTAGCTCACCTTCGGCGAGCAACCCTGGGCTTAAAGCTTCAACCCCGTTGGGGTTGATCCCCACGTGGGCAACACTGCAAACAGAAGAAAAACAAGCTTGATTATTAGCGAAATCTCCACGCGCACAACGACGGTGTTCCGCAGTCTGCCTTGGGGGTTCACTTCCGCGGGCTGAGCCAGATATAAACGCCCATCGCGCCGGTCGGCGATTTTCCAAAACCCGCGAGGCCCACGCCGCCGTCTCCTTTGAAATCGGCGACGCCGAAGCGGGCATCGTAATAGGGAATGTAGTCGAGCTTGATCGATTCGACGCGCTGGGGACTCAGCCCATCGGCCGGCGGAGCCGGACAAAATATAGGCGCCCCCTTCATTCCCGCGTTTCGTCAGGATCAGATCCTGATACCCGTCGCCGTCCCAATCGGCAATCGTCGGGCCATCACGGTTCACTTCCCGCCGGGCAAATTGAATTTCGCGCTTGGCTCCTTGCGAAACGGCGCTCGGCGGTCATGCGTGTTTCGATAGAGCCATACCGTGGCCCCCGCGGAATTGTTGGCCAGCAGGGCGAGGTCGGCCGAACCGCTGTGCTCGAAATCGGCGACGGCCAGATAGGTCCATTCCGGCGATTCGCTGGGGGGCGGCGCGAGATGGAAGGCCCGAGTTTCCGCGAGCAATCCATCGGGCTGACCCAAGAAGATATCGCCGTTGGAGGTGACCAGATCCGCATGCTTGTCTCCGTCGATATCGACAAACTGGCAGCCCAGGTAGCGCGGGATCGAATGCGTCGTTTGCCGCACCCGAAACGATCCGTCGGCTTGCCGCGCCGCGTTATAGAATCCGTCGACGAACCGCGAGCCGATCAACAGGCCCGGCCGGCCCCCGGGCAAGATGCTGACCGCCGCTTCCGAGGCGCAGCGTCACTTGCAGCGTCGCGGGCTGATACTTCAGCCGTTCTTTCTGCGCCAATAGCAGCACGGCATGGTCTTCGCTGGCCACGAAGAAATCCGCCGCTGATCCGCCGCCCAGATGCACGATCCGGAGCCGGCAGCCATGCTCCAGCTCGGGCAGCGCGATCTCGGCATCGGCGTTTTCGGCGAAATTGCCGTCGTGATTGAGATAAATCTTAACCGCCGAGCCCCGCCCCTTGGGCACGAGCACCGCGACGTCGGGCCGGCCATCGCCATCGAGATCGCCATAGTCCGCCGCCACGATCGGTTCGCGCCAAGCGGCGATCAGATAATTCTTCTGCGTGAAGCGGCAGAAGGGATTTGGCTCCGGCGGCGTCATCCGCGACCAGCCGGTTTCTTCGCCCGCCTCGATTCCCTTGGCGATGAATTCATCGGCCGGGCCAATGCCGTGCCCGCCGAGAATGATGTCGGCGTGGGTCCAAGCCACCTTGTGCAAGCTGCGGAGCACGTCCTGGGCGCTGAAATCGAGACTGCCGTCGTAGCCCAGCACGCCGCCCCCCATGATCAGATCGCCGGTGGCGGCATACGTCTTGCCATTCTTTTGAAACACATAGCCCATCGATCCGAACGTGTGCCCCGGCAGGCAAACCGCGGCACCGTCAAGCCCGCCAACTGCAGGACCTTGTCCTCGGAAATCGGGATGTCGACGGGCGTCGGGGGATGAAATCCGTAGCCGGTGCCCCCCGGCGTGAGATGTTGCAAGTCGTAGGCCGTCGTGGCGCCGGCGACGACCTGCGCCGGTGATCACCCGCCAGAGCCGCGCGCCCGGGGCATGGTCGCCATGCTCGTGCGTGATCAACACATATTTGATTCGCATCGGATCGAAGCCGGCGCCGACCATCCGGGCCCAATTCTGCTCGAACGATTCGCCGGCGTTGGGATCGATCAAGATCAGCCCCTCGGGCGCTTCGACCAGAATCTGGCTCCCCAAATCGCTATGGGCTCGGCCGCCGTTCGTGCGCCAGATGCCCGGCGCGATCGGGTCGGCCTTTTGATTCTTTGTCCAAGGCTTGTCGCCCGGCTTCACTTGCTGATTCAGATTTGTTTGCCACAGTTTTTTTCCGGCGGCGTCGAGCATCAGGACGTTGCCGGCAGTGGTTGCGACGGCGAACCGCCCCGGCGCGATTTTCGAAGCCCGCACGAGGCTTGCCGCGCCGACTTCGAGCCCTTCGGGCAAGGCCGCGAGCGGATGGTCCGATTCGTCAAGCAGGTAAACCTTGTGGTTCCAACAGCCCACGGCAACCGTGTCATCCGCAGCTATATCCACGGAAGAAATTCCATCGGGAAATCGGACCGTGCGCATGTCGCCGCCGCTTACGTCGCAGATATATAGTGACCGAGCGTTCTCGTCGGCAGGCAGAATCGGCTGGCCCCCAAGCCCGCGACTCGTCCAGTTATGTGGCGAAATGAGCAGTTTCTTTCCGTCCGGCGAAAAAGCCAGATCGCACCAGAATGCTTCGCCAAACGCCTCGGGGCCAATGCGGCGGATCACGCGGCCTTGCAGATCGTAAATGTGAATCGTCGGCCGCGAAGGCATGAAGCGCATGCCGAAGGGAATATCCTGGCTGCCATCGCGCGGATGGAACACCCGCTGCCAGATTTCATAGTCGGCCACGGCAATCTGCTGCCCTGCTCGATCGATGGCCACGGCCATCGGAGCCGAAAATTTCAGATCCTCATGGGGCGGAACGGCGGGGCCGTAGAGACCCGTTTCGGCGCCGGCGACGGCGCGACATCGGTGCTCGCCGGCCGCGACCACAGCAGCGGCTTCAGTCGATCGGGCCCGACGACAATCAGATTCTGAAACGCAGGCCGCGCGTGGCTATCAACCACCTGGCCATTCGCGGCATGGCCAACCAGCGCTTTCAATCCTTCGGCATGCTGGGCCGCTTCGCCGGGCGTGTAATAAAAGCCCAAGGGGTAACGACCGACGACAGCAACGCCTTTCGAACTCGCAGCCAGGGCGGTGGGGAAACCGGGACCGATATTGAACCGCACAACCGGCGCCGAATCGCCGGGCGACAACCATTCAATTTGCTCTCCTTCCGTCATCACGATTTGCTTACCGGCCCGGCAGAGAATCCGCGCGAGATGATTCGAATGATCGCCGTAATGCCAAAGGGATAGATCCGGCCGGAAATTCTTCAGACTGAAATTTCCGCCGATCTGGTCGACTTCCTGGCCGTTTAGGAAGCCAAACACCCGCGGCACGTCGCCCGACGTCCCTTCCGGCGTGGCGCACAGCCCGGCGACAAAGCGGCCGTCGTTGGACACCGCCGCTTCGTTGACCCAGCGCTGCCCGGCAAGATGTTGGCCGACGATTTTGCCGTCGCCATCGAGTTGCAGCAGGTTCGGATCCCCTTGCGTGGCAATTGTGCCGACGACGATCGCCCGCCCGTCGTCACTCATGTCGAGGCAAGCGACCCCTTGCCAAGGCAGAGGACCCAGCCCGCGCATCCCACGGCGGCGCGCCGCTATGCCCGGCCGCCGCGCCAATCTCAATGGCAGCTTCCTTGGCGAGCAGCGGCACACTCGGCGCCATGAGCAAGAAACCCGTAGCACCCACTAACAGCGTTCGGAACCAACAACTTGCCACTGGCGATCGGTCCGCGGTCCGTGAAGTTGACATGCTCGAAAGCCTCCGGATTATGCCCAGGGTGGCGTCGTCAAGATGCACCAATCTGTTCACCCGATTCTCCAAGTAGAATGCATCTGTTCGCCGCCTGTTGCAATAGCCACGGGCGATCGATCGAATCTCCCCGGCGGAGAGCGTGTGAAAGAATGGGGACTGGCTCCGTGCCAGCCGCCGGAAGGTAGCGGAACATGCCGGCCGCCAGGTGCCTGTCCCCATTCTTTCACACCCTCGGAGTGTGGACGTCACCAACGTGGGCGGAACACTCCGTGAGTTGCGGCCGTGTTGCAAAAGAGAGCGAAAGACTAAGTTCGACTTTTGCACTTTTTACGGTGCTAAAAACTGGTCTACGTAAATAGTGTGAGCCTCCGCGACAATGCTTGGGACATCACTCTCAGGCATCGAGCAAGGAGGCTCACAGTGGAACTTGTACCCGGTTTCAGCGCAGCTTTTGCAAGGACTTTCGACCACGATGACCGCGCCGACCTTCGCCAGTTTGACGACCGTGCTCACAGGCTGGGTGTTCGCCAGCCGGCGTACGGTCACGCGAATGATCCTGGCCGCTGGCGACGTGGCCGACAAACACTTTTCGTCGTATCACCGCTTGTTCAGCGCGGCCCGCTGGTCGCTTGACGCGCTCGGGTTGGCCCTGTTCGAGTTGATCCAGCCTTTTTTGGGCAAGGTCGTCTTGCTGGGACTCGACGACACGCTGGCTCGCAAGCGCGGCCTGACGATGTTTGGCACGGGCATGCATCATGATCCACTGCTCTCCAGTCGCAGCAAGGTGATTACCAACTGGGGACACAGTTGGGTTGTGCTCGGCGTGATCGTCGAGTTGCCGTTCCGCCCAGGACACTACTACTGCCTGCCGATCTTGTTTCGCTTGTATTTGAACAAGAAGAGCGCCGCCAAACACCGCCGCGCGTATCGCACGCGTCCGGAGTTGGCCGTCGAGATGCTCGAAGTATTGTGCAATCACCGAAAAAAGCGGCGTTTTCACGTGGTCGCTGACAGCGCCTACGGCGGCAAAAGTCTGCTGTGTTTCCTGCCGACGAATTGTGATCTGACGAGTCGGCTGGTGAAAGACGCTCGGTTGTATGGGCCGCCGCCGGAGCGGAAGCCGGGGACCAACGGCCGTCCGCGGAAGTTTGGCGAGCGACTTCCCACGCCCGAGGCGATGCTCAAGGGCCGCTGTCGCCGCGTGACCCTGAAGATCTACGGGCGCAGCGAAGCCGCACGCCTGGCCGACCAAGTGGCCCATGTGCATGCCGCCCCACGACGGCCGCTGCGCGTGGTGGCGACGGAGGCCCTCCGCGGCGGGCGCGGGCAAGAAGCATTTTATTCCACGTGCTCCGACGCAACCGCCGAACAAGTAATCGCCTGGTACGCGATGCGCTGGAGCATCGAAGTCACGAACCACGACAGCAAGCAACACTTGGGATTCGAACAACCGCAAGGCTGGACACGTCGAGCCGTTGAGCGCACGGCGCCGATGGCCATGTTGCTGTACAGCTTGATCGTGTTGTGGTTTGCCCGCGAAGGTCATCGCAATTGGCGTCCGTTCATCTGTTCTTGGTACCCATCGAAAACCGAACCATCGTTCGCCGACATGCTCGGCCTGCTCCGCCGCCTCGGCGTCCGGCAACAGGTTTTAACGTTGGCGGTGCGAGGGCCAGGGTCGCGAAAAATCCGCCAACTACTGGAAAAAGCGGTCGCGATCGCCGCATAAAGTGCAAAAGTCGAACTAAGGTTACTTTGCTTTTGAAAGTTGTTGCAATTGAGTCAAGTTTTAGGCCGCGGGGAGGCAGGCGTCGACGATGATTGGTCCGACTTGGCTCGTGATGCGTTCGGACAGTTGCGGATTGGCATTGAGCTGGGCCGCGATCGGACGGAGGACCTGGGACATTCCGCCGAGGTAGAGGATCGCGGCTTGTAGGCCATCGGATGTCGCTTGGTAGCGATTGGTTCGTCCGATCCGCGCGATCAGGCCTTTGAGCCGCAGGCGCCGCAGATGATAGGTCATTTGGCCCGAGGTGAACTCGCCGGGCGTGCGGGCGAGGAATTGCGCCACGTGGAAGCGCAGGTCTTTGTGAGCAAAGCCTCGAACCAGAAGACGGAACATCAGCAGCGCGCTGAACAACGCGATTACGGTCGGATCGCCAAACTTCAACCCGCTGGCGCGTTGCCCTTCGACTTGCGTCGGTCGGGTGAGCGCGTTGAAGCGGTCTTGCCCTATCGCCGGATCGTGATCGAGTCGTTGGACGTCGAGCAGACGTCGGTTGGCGGCTTGGGCCATCTTCCGCAATGCGGGAAGGTTCTCGATGCTCCGGCCGATATCAAAATCGCGCGTATTATTCACCGTGGTTTCGGTGCGCAAGGCGCGGCCTTGCTTAAAATACTGCTTGATCGTGGACGATTTGTAATCCATCCACAGACTGGGAACCACGCCTTGCGTCATCACGCGAGTGCGAAATCGCGACGGCGTGTTTTTCTGAATGCGGCGGTCAAAGATCAACTGGACGTTCTTCGGGCGTCCCAAGTCGAGGTTGTCGTGAATCACGCGCTCAAAAAACACGCCCTGCCAACGGACGGTCGAAGACCTGGGTTCGCGCGAACTCGGCTTGCAGCATGGAGAGCCGATAACAAAACCCGGCCCGTTGATCCGCCGTGGTGAAGGGACAGGGAAGGTGTTTCAACCACCGCCCAAGCAGCGCTTTGATCTTGGCCGCGGACAAACCCAGGGCGATGCGCTGCAGGGCCGCCGGATCGTCGCATTGCAAAATCGCGTTGTCGGACGCCTCGAAACCCACGTTCTGTTTGAGCAGTTGCCGTTTGGCGTACTCGTGTCCGTTGAGGCAGAGCCTTGCGTTGTAGGGAAAATACGAACAGAACTTGATGAAGAACGGACCAAACTGGGGATCGACGCAATAGAAATAATAGTGATTGACCATGGCGGTCGTCTTGATCAGCCAGGGGTAGGTGCGGCCGGTTCGCTCGCAACGTCGCTTCGTCGTGCGGTAGACGGTGGCCTTCTCCTGGGATTTGCCAATCATCACTACACCCTCCGCCGACTCGAACCGCTGCAAATGCTCGTGAAAAACGTCCTCCTTGCGAACCCCCCTCTCAAAGGACACAAGAGGAATCTGGTGCTTGTCGGCAAATTGCTCCACAGCACTGACAAACGTTCTGGTCATCCGCGACATGACCAGCGCGGTAGCGCACGCCTCTTGGCGATGCTGGCGAAAAAACACGCTCACTCCGCCGCCTCGCTGCAACATCGGTTGATAGACGTTCAAATACATCCGGTCGATGCTTTCGAGCGTGAACGTCACGTGTCGATCAATGATTTCGGCGACGGTCGTTGGTAAACTCATGACACAGGCTCCGCTTCTCCACGGTTCGACAAGAACCCCCGCCGCATTGCGGCCCAATCATCGTGCTTGCACGATTAGGATGGAGCGGAGCTTGTTTTACAAGCTTCACAAATGAATCCCCGTATAAATCCATTGGTCTGAGGCGACGCCTCGCTAGAGCCTATCCGAGAACCGGCGGGGACTGGCTCATTTTGCGGTGCCCTGGGAGCAAAATGTGCCTGTCCCCCTCTCCTCGGCCGGTTCTCGGATAGGCAGTAAGCGAATGAAGGTCAAGGTGTGCTTCGCTTTTTTAGGTAGCCCAGGCGTTTTACGCTTGGGTTTCATGCCCCGCAAACACATTGTCGTCGGCGCCTTCCAGGTGCTTGCGGTAGGTTCGAATCGCCTGATGCGTCGTCAATTGGAACACATTGGAGACTGCGAGCGCAATGCGGTTCGCCGTGGGCTAAAGCCGCCCGACATAAGCCCGTTGATTCGCGCGGCAACCAAGAAAGTTTAAGCATTCGAGATAATTACGTTGACGCCGTTGGCACGCTGAATTAGGGTGCAGGCTAATGGTGGTGTTCCACCGCCGTAGGGGTAGCTTGTCGAATCGGCCACGGCCCATGGTGCGGGCCAACTCATCGCCTAAAAATTGGGGACATCCGATGCTGAAGCATTTCATCACGGTCGCCGCTGCGCTGACATTCTTCGGTCTTTCCGCGTCGAGTCATGCCGCGCAACTCGTGGCGGATTATCAGTTCAATTCGACGGGGACCGTGGACAATGATTCCTCGGGCAACAACTTCACCGGCTCTATGAGCGGAACCGTGACGCAAGGCAACACTGCTTACGGCGGCCATGGCGGTTATATCGCCGTTTCCGGCGGAAGCTATTTCGTGACTCCCGCTTTGTCGGGCAATTCTGGCACCGGCCCGCTCGGCACGACCAATACCTCGGTCTCGATTTCCACTTGGTTCAACGCCACGCCCGGCGGCGGCAATGGCCCGATCGTGAATGAGGAGGGCTCTTCGACGCCAAATAGCGGCTGGTATGACAGCCAGATTGAATTGGAGGCCGGCGGCACGTTGACGAGTTCCGTCTGGCCCCGTAGCGCAATCGCTACCGGAGGGCCCCTTGCGCAAGGGCAATGGTATCAGGCCACTCTTGTTTACGACTCGGGCGCGGGCACGCTCAGCGAATACATTGATGGAACTCTTGTTTCTCCGCCGACAAGCTTTGGCGGTCGCGCAGCGCCTTGGCAAAATGAATATCCGCAATTTTACGCCCTGGGGGCCCAAGACAATACGAACTTCGGCAACTTCAGTCCATTCAGCGGCCTGATCGGCGAGACGCGGATTTACAACGGCGCACTCGAGCGCCACCCAAGTCGCCGGATTGTTCGCGGCGGAGGAGGGGGCATACATCTTGCCCGAGCCCTCTTCGGTCATCGCTCTGCTTGGCCTCTGCGGCATGGGCGCGATTTGCCTGGTTCGCCGCCGATGCCGCGGTGCATGAGCCCTTGAACGTGGCTTCCGGCTTATCCGTGGCTTCTGGCGGTCGCAGGGCAGCGCCGATGTCGCATCGCAAAGCCTTTACTCTGGTCGAGCTGCTGGTGGTCATCACGATCATCGGCATCTTGGTCGCTCTGCTGCTGCCAGCCGTGCAGGCGGCGCGGGAAGCGGCCCGCCGCATTCAGTGCGGCAACAATCTCAAGCAAATCGGCCTGGCGATGCTCACCTTCGAGTCCGGCAAAGGGACATTGCCGGCTGGGTCGGGCTATCTGTTCGACTCGACCGGCTTGTTGCCGACCTGGACGGTCGCGGTTCTGCCCGAGCTCGAAGAAAAAAGCGCTTACGACCAGTGGCAGAACAGCGGATTGCCGCTGGGCGATCCGGCCAATGCGGCGCTCGAGAGCACGCCGATTCCCGTGTTCATTTGCCCCTCGGATCCCCAGGCGTCCGCGCCGATCCTGCAGAACCGGGAAGATTCCACTTCGGGATACGGGCCCTGGTACAATCCGCCCGTTTCGCTCGGGCTATGGTATCCCGCCTGCATGGGTCCCACGCATATCGACGCTTGCACGTTTTGCGGCAACGCGACGCCGTCGCCCGATAACTATTGCTGCCAGGGCTGCAACTTGGGAACTCTGGGGGGCGAATCGGACGTGTCTTGCCCGGCCAGCATTCCCGACAACACGTTTGCCGGCCTGGTGGGCCGGTCGCTCACGGCGATCAAGATTTCCAGCGTAACCGACGGCATGTCGCACACCTTGATGGCCGGCGAGACGTTGCCGGCCGACTGCGGCTGGAACGGCGTGTTCATGCCGAATTTTCCGGTCGCCTCGACGGAAATCCCGCTGAATACGTTCACCTCCGACGGCGGGCAGCACACCAACTGGTGGCTCACCAGCGGTTATAAGAGTACGCACCCCGGCGTGGTCGGCTTCGTGCTGGGCGATGGCGGCGTCCATTTCTTAAGCGCCGAGATCGACTACCAGTTGTACAACAACCTGGGGACCCGCGCCGGCGGCGAAACGGCCGCGGTGCCGCAGTGAGAATTCGATGATCGCCGATTTATTGCAGTGCGAACGGGCCGGGTGGCACGGGCAAGCAACGTCTGAGCGAAGCGCCAACCGGCGTAGCCAGCACGGGCATATGTCAGGCCGACCGCCACCGCTCCGAAACAGAGCAAAGCAATGAGGCACAATCCACGGTTGTGCATTCGGCAGCCCGGCAAATGACAGTGTTGTTTGTCTGACAGCCAATGCGACGAAGGGGTCTTCGCCGCATCGCATACTCTTCTGTTCTTCGAAGCCAGGTTACGGTAAGTGAACGGCTTCGCCTCCGGCATAGGTGAATAGGGCTTTCAACGTCTGCGCATCCATGAAACTGGAAAAACAACGAACGCTGCCGTCGCAAAACGCGGCGTTAAAGCAGCCCGCGGACAATTTGTCCAATCCGGCCGTTGGTTTCGCCATATCGACCGTCAAATCGTCCGGTTTCGTCCAAATCACGGCTCGATCTTCGTTGGCTTCGAGCGCCAAGATCGTGTTGCTGGCGCCGTCGGTAATCTGGCTGATCTTCAACCCTTTATCCCCCTCGAAAACCGTTCCCGGACCGACCGGCACAAGGTAGTTCGTCTTGCCGTCGGCTGGGCGACTGGGATTGGCATAGACGCGTGGCATTTTGTCGATCAACGGCTTGTTATGTTCGCTATTCCAGGGTTCATCCAGGTGGAATTCCTCGTAGAGGGCCTCCTGATCCAAATACGGCAGAATCTGCACGCGCCAACTTAACAGCGGCTTTCCGTTTTTGTCGAAAATAGCCCGGGCTGGAAACCGAGCATTGTTTTGCTCGTACAACAGCATCGCGAGGGAGATTTGGTGCAGATTGTTCGACGACTGAGTTCGCCGCGCGGCCGCACGCGCCGCTTGAACGGCCGGCAGCAGTAGCGAGACCGCCACGCCAAGGACCGCCGTGCCCGCCTCGGTGTGCAGGGCAATCTTGACATTGCGCCCCTCGCGGACCGGCTTCACGTGTTGGAACAACTGATTGACGATGCGCGTGGTGTACTTCACGGTCGCTTGCTGCACCGGATCGTCGGCGCTATTGTGCATGCCTTGCAGAATTTGGTTCAGGAAAAGTTGCCGGCCCATCGTCAGGCCGTTGTTGGCTAGCTCAAGAAGTTCCGTGGCGGCCTCATCGTCGACGGCGTGAAGCGTAATGTTAAAGTCGATTCCCGCCGACAAGTTAAGTTGCACCTTGGCGGAAGAAATCAGCATCGGCGCCTTGCGAAACTGATCGAGCGGCGGTGGCAACGCGGGCATCTTGACCAGCGCACCAGTGATTAAGTCGCGCATCGCATCCAGCGAAGCAATTGCCGTGTAGGTCGCCGAACAATCCGTTTCTCGCAGCAGCTTCACCAAGGGGCTGCGAGCGTTCTTGGCCGACATCATCGAATGCAGCATGGGCCGGGGCGCGAAAACAATCGTGCGGTCGTCGGGCAGAAAGAAGCACGAGTTATCCGGATTATTCAATTGATAAAACGTCCTTCCTTCTGCTTCGACCTGCTTCGGCTCGACAAGTTTCGCCAGCAAGGACGCCTTGGAATAAGGCTGGATAAAGCGGATCACCACGCCCACCGTTGGTTCGGCATTCGGCGTGGCAGCAGGGGGCGGAATGACGCAGGCGATCGCTTCGCGAATTTGCACCGGATCGACGCCAAATTGCTGCATGCCGGCAGCCCTGATGACTTCCAACGGCATCCACTCGGCATCCGGGCCAGTCCAAAGTGGCCGCGGGTGCGCCACGATCGCGACCGTCGCCTCGGCTGGGATATAGCTGACGTCCACCGTCGCGGCGGGCGGTGACTCTGCGGCCGGGCTCAGTGGCTGCTCCGCGGCGGGCGCTGTTTCAACCGCCGGCGACGGCTGGGCCGTGGCCGGCGGAGGGGCCGCCGACAGCGGCGCGACTGGATAGACCAGCATCCCCAAGGTAGCCCAGGCGGCGTACCATTTCCCGAGAATCGGCATGGACTCCTCCGCGTTAAAAAATGATTAGCGCCTTGTCAGCGCTCGGTTTTTGGATTGTGTGCCACTGGCTCTGCCAGTGATCTTTGGAATTCTTGCCTTGCTCGATCGGCACCGAAGAACACTGGCAAAGCCTGATCTTTGGAATTCTTGCCTTGATCGCTCAGCAACGAAGAACACTGGCAAAGCCTGATTATGTGAAAGAGCGGTCCTCCTGGGAAACTGAGTACGGCGTAGCACGGGGCTCGCCCAAGGTTAACCCGAGGAGGACCAGGCGATGTTATACCTAGCGATCGATCAGCACGGCAAACAATTGACCGTCAATTTGCGAAACGAGGAGGGCGCGGTGGTCGAGCGCCGGCAAGTGAGCACCAAGTGGGGGGCCGTGGAAGGCTATTTCCGCGAGTTGGCTGAGCGCAGCGCTGCCGACGGCGGCTATGTGGCGCTCGTGGAAGTCTGCGGCTTCAACGATTGGCTGCTCGAACGCTTGCCCGGCTGGGGCTGTCGCCAGGTGTTGCTGGTTCAGCCGGAGCGACGGTCGCGGCAGAAAACCGATCGGCGCGACGCCAACCGGCTGGGCGAGCTGTTGTGGGTCAACCGGCAGCGGTTGCTGAGCGGGCAGCGCGTGCAAGGCTTGCGGCAGGTGCATTGGCCCTCGGCGATCGAGCGCGAGGATCGCCGCCTCACTTCCCTGCGGCGTGAGTTGGGAGCGCGGCGCACGCGGATTCTCAATCGCATCCAGCACCTGTTGCTGCGACACAACATCAAGCAGGAGATGCCGACGCGGGGCCTGCAAACCGTGGCTACCCGTCGCTGGCTGGCGCGGCTGACGCTCGTGCGCATCGACCGCTTGGATCTCGATCAATTGCGGGAGGACTGGCAGTCGTGCGACAAACACTTGAAGCAAGTGAACGAGGAAATCCGCGTGCGTTACGATCAACATCCCACCGCGTCGATCGTGGCCACGATGCCCGGCTGCGGACCCTACACGGCCTTGGCGTTGGCGGCGCGGATCGGCTCGATCGCTCGCTTTCCGAGTCCGCGCAGCCTGGCGAACTACTTCGGCTTGACGCCCGGTTGCCGCAATTCGGGCGAGGCCACGCAACGGTTGGGCTCGATCACCAAGGCAGGGAGTCCGCTGGCGCGGTTCCTGCTGGGTCAGATCGTGCTGCATGTCTTGCGACGTGACCGCTGGATGCGCGCCTGGTATCAACGCATCAAGCAACGACGCGGCGCCGAAGATCGCGCGGGTGGCGGTGATGCGCCGGGCGACGACGATCCTGTGGCAGATGCTGACGCGACAGGAGGCCTATTGCCTGGGTGGACCTCCGCGGCTTCGACTGAGTGCGCGGGCCGCGGCGGGGCCTGTCGGGCTTGGCGCGCCGGTCCGGGGAAGGGACCATCAGGACCCCAAGGTCCCTTCCCTCGACCCATCCCCCTTCCCCTCTTCTCTGTCCCGGGGAAACAAGGAACAAGCATTGTCGTGAACACGACTCGAACCAGCCTCGCTCTCGAACCAACACCAACCTTGAAGGAACACGAATCCGCATGAACTAAACACGAGCGGTGGCTGTGCTCGTCGGCGGCTCGTTCCGCCGATGCCCGCAACCCGCGCTAGGCCGAGGTGGCACTTGGGCGAAAGTTCGCCGCTGGTTTGGGCGCAACATCGCCGTTAGCCTGATTGGGCCGGCGCGGGCTTGCGGGGTGATCGTACCGAGATAACCCGTGCGGAGGCCCCAAGCGCTTCCAGCGACTGCCGCCAGCGGCGGACGTATTCACGAAGGGATGTATTGGGGCGCGGTCGCAAAGAAAAGAACGACCGCCGGCGAACCCGCAAATCCGAGATCACGCCTTCCACGCACCGCCGCGCATCGCAACGAAGCAAAACTAAAGAAACCAGATCGAACTCAAAAAAGCCGCAAGCTCGGCGACCGGAGAAACCCCGCACCCAATTCCCCAAGATGACCTCTTGACACTCAAAGCTCTTTCAGGGATGGCACCCAAAATTCAAGCTGTGACAATGCACTAGCTCGTGATCGCCCCGGCTGCGCCTTGCAACAGCAGGCCGACCAGAATGTCGTAGAAGGCGTGCGTCCCCGCGGCGATGCCGAATCCACGGTACACGAACAGCACCGCAAAGAACGCCCCGGCGATGAACCGGAACAGAAACGTGGCGGCGTCGAACATCTGACCGTGCGGGCCAATATAGTGCGCAGGCCGAGAACAGCAAGCTGGTCAATGCGACCGCCGCGACCAGCGCCTGCCGCGGCCCGCATCCCGCCCAGCGCAGCGCCCAGGCCGCCAGCGGCAACAACATCAGGCGGAACATCACCTCTTCGTAAATGCCCGCGCCGAAAAAGCTGATCACCTTGCCGGTCACGCTCGTGACGGCATCGGACCACGAGGCTGTGGCGATTGCCGCGGTCAGCGAGGCATGCACCGGCCAATCGGTGTCGGGCGTGATGAACATCGACCACAGCGCCCCTTGCAACCGCGCAATGACCACTAAGGCCACCCCCAGCAGCAAACATTCAGTAAACATGGCATACAGCAAACTCGGCACGATCTGCCAACTCTGCCGCGTCGTGTGATGCCAGCCGAGCAGAATCGCGACCGTGAGCAGCGGCAGCAAAAAATATTGACCGAATCCCAGCAGATCTAAAAACTGCCGCAGCCAGACGTCCGCCCCGTTGCGCATCGCCTGGGGTCCTAGCCAGAGCACGCCGGCTTCATACAGCGTCAAGAGGGGGGCGACGAACGCCAGGCAGATGAGCGGCCGCCGCGACTGTTGCCAGTAGTAGCCGCTCGCCTGCGGCCAACTGCACGTGTTGCCGAAGAAGGCCGTGAGCATGAATCTTCGCGGAGGTCCGTCCCCGAGGTCGAGGGACAAGAAGAAGTTTTTCGGACCGACTTGCTTCATCTTCGACTTCGCGCGGCCGAGCGCTTGAACGGTGCGCGCCTCGCCGTTGCCCGCGGAAATATCGCTGAAAGCGGCCTCGGAAAATTGCGATTTCGCAATTTTCCCCCGCGACCCCCGTGACTTCTTGGTGGCAACTTGCTACGCACTCGCGGGCAATGCGCAATGCCATTAGCCGCGACCGCCCGTCGAGAGCTGCGCACGAAGTAAGTATCGCGGAGTCCACCACCTGCCCGGCCCGCGTTCCGGTCGGCTCGACCCGCCCACTCGCTTACTGCGTGCGCGGCTCTTTACGCGATTACTTCCTGCGCTGCCACGCGCTCCGCTACCGCGTCGCGGCTAACCGTCGGCGATCTTGTCTCGCAATCGAAACATTTGTACACTATCAGCACCGCGATATTCGCCTGATCGCCGCTACTTCCCAGACCTGCTTCTGCTCCTGAGCACACCATGAGCGATTCACCTCGACCCACGCCGAAAGGTCGCGGCACGGGACTCAATGTGCCCAATCGCTTCGAACGGCGCCATGTCGAAGTTGATTTCGAGCAGGTCGAGCACGACGAAGAGTTTCTCGATCAGCAAAGCCATTGTCCGACGGAATATCTGGCCGACGATTCGCAAACGATCGTCGCCGAAAACGACAGCCCGGACATTTCGTTCCGCTACAGCCTCAACGCCTACCGGGGCTGTGCGCACGGGTGCAGTTATTGTTACGCCCGGCCGTACCACGAATATCTGGGGATGAGCGCGGGGCTGGACTTCGAATCGAAAATCCTGGTGAAGCACAACGCCGCCGCGCTGCTGCGGGAATTTCTGGCCAGGCCCGGCTGGCAGCCGGAGCAGATCGTGATGTCCGGCGTCACCGATTGCTACCAACCAGCCGAACGGCAATTTCGGCTTACGCGGCAATGTCTGGAAGTGGCGCTCGAGGCCCGGCAACCAATCGGGATCATCTCCAAGAATGCGCTGGTGCTGCGCGATCTCGATTTGCTCCGCGAAATGGCCCAGCTTCAATTGCTGCATGTGGGAATCAGCGTCACCACGCTCGACGCCGAGCTGGCCCGCACGATGGAGCCGCGCACCAGCACGCCCGCGGCCCGGCTGCGGGCAATCCGCGAACTGTCGGCAGCCGGCGTGCCGGTGAGAGTCATGATCGCGCCGATTATTCCGGGCCTCAACGACAGCGAAATCCCGGCCGTGATGAAGGCGGCGGCCGAAGCGGGGGCGATGTCGGCCGGCTACACGCTCCTGCGGCTGCCGCTGGCGGTGAAGCCGATTTTTTTGGAATGGCTCGAGCGGACCCGGCCATCGGCCCGGCCGAAAATCGAAAACCTGGTTCGCTCGACTCACGGCGGCAAGCACAACATCGCCGAATTCGGAGCCCGAATGCGCGGCACAGGTGATATCGCCGAGCAGATCGCACGAATCTTCAAAGTTTTCGCCGCCCGCTACGGTCTCAACCGCCCGCTGCCCCCCTATATCACCGCCGCCTTCCGCCCGCCACTACCGCAATCCGGCCAGATGCGGCTGTTTTGACGCCTACAGCCACCTGTCCCGACAGGCACAGCAGGCAAAATCATAGGCGCACTTCCTTACCGCGGTGTCTAACACCTTGCGTTGAGGTGGTGAGGGGCGTGAGGTGGTGAGGGGCGTGAGGGGCGTGAATCTCGCCGGCCCAAAGCGCCGTGTTGCGACGCGTGCTGACGGCCCCGGCGTTGCCGCTACGGATCCTGCCACCGGGAGCGATGACGCGGCGGAGCGGCCGCGGTTGGAACGGGAAAAACTCCGCGAGGAGATCCGCGCTCGGCCTTTCTTACCCCGACTGCACGTTCGAAGGTTTTTCGATGGATGAGAACCCGGGAATGCTCTTCGACGCCCCCCGAGCTGCGCGACGAGCTCTTGCCGAGTCCGATTCATGGGCTGAGAGTGGCGCGATTACAGTAGCTCATCAAGTTCTGCGACCAGCCGTTCGAAATGCGCGAGGGCGGTTTCGACTGGCGTGGGCTGTTCCATGTCGACGCCGGCGTCGCGCAAGAGATCGAGCGGGAATTTCGAGCAGCCGCCTTTCAAGAAGCCGAGATAGGCCGCCAGCTCCGCCTCGCCGCCGGCCGTGACGCGCTCGGCCAGCGCGATCGCAGCCGAGAGGCCCGTGGCATACTTGTAGACATAGAATGCCCGATAGAAATGCGGGATGCGGAAGCACTCCAGGGCTAGGCAGTCGTCGATCGCGAATTCGGGGCCGAAATACTGGCCCAACAGCGCCCGGTATACGTCTTTGAACCGTTCGACCGTAAGCGGTTCGCCGGCTTCGACCAGGGCGTGCGTTTCCTTTTCGAATTCGGCGAACATCGTCTGGCGTATGATCGTGCCGCGGATGGCGTCAATGTCGTGATTGATCAGGAAGCGCGCGCTCCTCGTCGCTGCGGGCCCGAGCCATCATGTGCCGGCTAAGCAACTGCTCGTTGAACGTGCTGGCCACTTCGGCAACGAACAGCGTGTAGTTGTAATACTGGAACGGTTGGTGCCGGGCCGAATGCCAGGTGTGCATCGAATGGCCCGCCTCGTGGGCCAGGGTGAACACATGGTCGAGCACGTCGGGCTGGTAGTTCATCAGGATGTAGGGGAGCCCGTCGAACGAACCGCTGGAAAACGCGCCGCTTTGCTTGCCGCGGTTCGGATAGCGATCGCACCAGCCGTCGTTGAGCCCTTCGTCCAGCGCGCCGCAATATTCGCTCCCCAGCGGTTCCAGCGAATCGACCACGAGCTTCACCGCTTGCTGCCACGAGTGCCGTGTTTCCAGCTTGCTGAGAATCGGCACGTACGTGTCGTAGTGGTGCACGTCGGGCAGCTTCATCTTCCGGCGACGCAGCTCGTAGTAGCGGTAGAGCGCCGGAAGATAGCGATGCACGGCGTCGATCAGATTGTCGTAGACCGCGGGCGGCACCTTGTCGGGGAACAGGGCACTCCTCGAGCGCTCGCGTAGCCGCGGGCTTTGGCGTAATAGCAATCGCGCTGCACCGCCCCGCCGAGCGTGGCGGCCAGTGTGTTTTCATGCGCCTGGTATTGCTCGTAATACTGATGGAACGCCGCCTTGCGAACTGCGCGCGACGGCGAGTGCAGGAACAGCGAGTACGACGACGTGCTGAGCTCGACCAGCTCTTTCTTCTCGTTCTTGATCGTGCCGAACTTCATGTCGGCATCGTTCAACTGGCGGAAGACCTGATCGGCCGTGTCGGCCATCTTGGACTGCATGGCCAGCAGCTTTTCCTCGGCCTTGCCCAGCGTATGCGGCTTATAACGCGCGAGCCGCTCGAGCGTGAGCCGATGGGGGGCCAATTCCGTTGTCGCCATGAATTTTTTCAGCTTGGCCGCGGGGATCGCGAGAATCTCCGGCCGGATATAGCTGCCGGCTTGGGCCGCCAAACTCGACGCATGCCGCAGCCGGCCCAACATCCGCTGGTACGTGCTGTTGGCGGTGTCTTCGGCCACTTTCAGATAGGCATAGGTGCCGAGGCGTTCGCCGGCGCGCTCGAATTCAAGATCGAATTCCAGGCAGGCAGCCAGGCTTTGGGCACTGTCGCCCAACTTGCCGGCGAATTCCTTGTAGCCGTCGATCCGGTTTTCCCATTTCTTGAAAGCGACGTCCCAGGCGGCGTCGGTCTTGAACAGGCAGGCGAGATTCCAGGTGTCCGCGGCTTTGACGGCGCTGCGCGGCGGAAGTTGTTTGACTTTGCTCATAATGTTTTGCAGGTGTGATTTCAAAAAATGAGGCGGAAAAAATCAAAGGGAGGGCGAGGCTCCCGCCGAGCCGGGGATAACTGTTGGCCTTTTGCGGCTCGGCAGGAGCCTCGCCCTCCCGGATCGAGCGCCGGCGGAATAAACCATCCCGGATTCGTGAATCGGTTTAAGTTTGCTTTACCATCGCAGCAATCCCGTGCCCCAGGCCAGTCCGCCGCCGAATCCGCTGAGCACGATTTGCGAGCCGCGGCGGATCTGGCCTTGCTGCCAGCATTCATCGAGCGCCAAAGGAATGCTGCCGGCCGAGGTGTTGCCGTAACGATCCAGGTTCTTTACGACCTTGGCGGGATCGATGTTCAGTTCCGCGGCGGCGGCGTCCAGAATCCGGGCATTCGCCTGATGCAGCACGAACAAATCGACATCGCCGATCGTGAGCTTGGCCTCCTCGAGCACGTCGCGAATGCTGGCGACCAACAGCCGGACCGCCCATTTGAACACGGGGCGGCCGTCCATCTTCAAGTACTGCAATCGCTGTTCGACACGTTCGGCCGTGGTCGGCAGCCGCGAGCCACCCAAGGGACAGCAGAGCAGATCGAAGCCCGAACCGTCGGCCCCCATCGTGTACGCCGAGAGCCCCTGATCCGCTTCGCCCGCAGCGAGCAGCACCGCGCCGGCCGCGTCGCCGAACAGCGGGTACGTTTTGACGTCGCGCGGATCGGAGACGCGCGAGTTGCAGTCGGCCCCGATCGCCAGCGCCATCCGGCTGCAACCGGTCGCGACAAACTGCATGGCCGTGACAAGAGCATAGAAGAAACCGGCGCAGGCTGCCTGCACGTCCATCGCGGCGGCGCACAAGCCCAGCTTGTTCTGCACGAGGCAAGCGGTTGACGGCATCGGCATATCCGGCGTGAACGTGCCCAGCACGACCAGATCGATTTGTTTGCGGTCCGCGCAGGCTTGTTCGATGCAGCGCTCGGCTGCGGCGATCGCCATGTCGCTGGTCGCCATCTCGGGAGGAGCATGGCGGCGTTCATGGATGCCGGTGCGGCGCTCGATCCATTCGGCATCGCAACCCAACGCAGCGAGATCTTCATTCGTCACGACGTTATCGGTCGCGAAGCTGCCGATGCCGCGCACCGCCACCCCGGTCAAACGCCGGATGGGAGCTTGCAACGTGTGAATTTCTCGATCGGACATAGCGGGTGCGCCGCGAATGGATTAGGCCAGGGCGCCGGCGCCCTGTACGGCCGGGATGTCGATCCAGCGGCGCTCCGCATGCGAGCGCAGCACGGCATCGGCCACGGTTTGTGAATTCAGTCCATCGAGAAAACTGGGAACTGCCTCGCGCCGCTCGACGATCGCCGAAACGAATTCCCACATCAGGTCGTAGCGAAACACCGTGGCCGGTTCGCCAACGGCCGGATCGCGCGGGCTGCCCGCCGGCTTGAGGAACTCGGGCGGCACGGCAACCGGGGCCAGATCTTTTCCGGTCCGCCCTAGCAGGATCGTGTTTGGCTCATGCAATTGATACACGGCCGAAGCTTCCGAGCCATTGATCTCGGCCCATTCGTGACCGAAGCCGTTGCGGCCATAACCCTTTGCCAGCGTGGTACCTTCCCAGACGCCGGTTGCGCCGGACGCAAATTCGCCGACCAAGGCCGACCAATCATCCACGTCCGAGGGTGGGCAATTCTTGCCGTCGACGGTCTTGGTCCGCGGAGCAAATCGGGCCACCGCGCCGCAAACGCTCCGAATCGGGCCGAGCAAGTCGATTGCGAAATCGATCCGGTGGATCGTCATGTCGAACAAGTCGCCCGCGCCGGCCTGAGCCTGATATTGCCGCCAACCCCAACTGGTTTCCGGCCAATCCAAGAATCGCTGGCTGCGAAAGTGCCGCGGTTGGCCGAGGTCTCCGCGCGAAAGCAGATGTTTTATATACCGCATCGCCGGCGCGAAGCGATAAGTGAACGCCGTCATGTGGACGACGCCGCGCTTGCCGGGCCGCCTCGTACATTTCGCGCACTTCGCCGGCGTTGAGCCCCAGCGGCTTTTCGCACATGATGTGCTTGCCGGCCTGCGCGGCGGCGACGGCCATCTCGCGATGCGTGAAATTCGGCGTGGCGATCACCACGGCGTCGATTTCCGGATCGGCGCAAAGCTGGTTGAAGTCGGTCGTGACCTTTTCGATCTGCCACTCGCCGCGGCGGCGTTCCAGCAGCGCGGGATCGGCATCGCAAGCGGCAACAAGCTTGCGCGCGGATCGAGCCGAATCGCCGGCACATGATGGTAATCGCAGACGCGGCCAGCGCCGACCAGCGCGATCCGAATCGGCGTAAGGGCCGCCAGCGGCGCTGAAGGACTGTTTGCGGGGAGAGCCATTCGTGGCAAAAATCCGTGAGAATCGTGTGCGAAACGAGTAGCGTAAGTGTTTTTTCCAGCCGTCACAAGTGCGGTGGATGATGGCATGGGGCCACGCCCGATACCGTTGGTGCTTTCGGGCGCGTCACCGGTTTGACAGCGCCTGGCGTCGCTGCTAGACTCGCCAGCGTTGTGCGTTGGTGGTCGGCTCGTGGTGCTCCACGGCCGACGAACAGGGAACTCCGGTGCAATTCCGGGACGGCCCCGCCGCTGTAACCGAGACGTTTTTCAGGAGCGACCCATCTCACCGCCATTGTCGCCGCAAGCCAGATTGGCGCGGGTGACGAGAAGGCCGGGTCGCTCAACTCGGAAGTCAGAAGACCTACCAGCGCGAGTGTGTTCGGTTCTCCGCGAGGGACGGAGGCTGGAGACGGTCATGCTTCTGCCCAATTAAAGGAAACGCGGTTCGCCGTTTCGATCGGTGGTCCCGTGGCAGCGCGCTGATTTTGCAGCGATTGCGCGTCGGGAACGTTGCCGATTGACGTGCGCGCCGGCCGCCATGGTTTCACAAAGCCGCAACGCGAGCAACTGCCGTAGGGTGGGCACTGCCCACCAACGAGCTAACTCGCGCCGCACTGCCAATGAACGAGAGCAGAAGGTGGGCATTGCCCACCCTACACGGCTCCTGGGCTTGGTCTCCCCTCGCCCCTTGCGGGAGAGGCGCCGGGAGTGAGGGGTTTGCCGGCTGGTGGTTCATCACCCTCACCCCAACCCTCTCCCGTCGAGGGAGAGGGAGAAAGTCTCCCCTCGCCCCTTGTGGGAGAGGGGCCGGGGGTGAGGGGTGGCGCCACCAAACGCGGCTCGATCACCCTCACCCCGGCGCTCTTCCGTCGAGGGAAAGGGAGCGAGGCGCCAGGGGCTTCACGCTGGTCGAACTGCTGGTGGTGATCGCCGTCATCGGCGTCCTCGTGGCGCTGTTATTGCCGGCGGTGCAGTCGGCGCGGGAGGCGGCACGGCGGGCAAGTTGCTCGAACAATCTGCGACAAATCGGCATCGGCCTGTTGGACTATCACAACGGCTCGAACCAGTTTCCCGCGGGTTTGACCGATCGTCGCACGGGTGCCAATCCCACCGGCCGGCAACTGGCTTGGAGCATCTTTCTGTTGCCCTATATCGAAGAGCGCGGGGTTTGGACGTTATTCAACACCAGCCTCGGTTACGACGCGCCGCAAAATCTGCCGGCCACGAGCCAGGTGGTGCCAATCTATATCTGTCCCAGCACCGTTCACGTTGCACCGTATCGCGTGGGAGCACTAACCGGCGGGATGTCGGGACAGCCATTGAACACCGCCACCGATTGGATGGGCACGATCGATTACGGCGGGATGTTCGGCTGGGACGGCGCCTCGCCCGCTTATTCCTACATGAACGGCGTCATGGTTTGGGAGACGCCGACCAGCATTCCGCAAATTTCCGGCGGCACGTCGCACGTAATTCTAGTTGCCGAGGACACCGGCCGCGATTGGACCATGGATGGCCAATGGGCCAACGGCCAGAACATTTTCGACACAACCGGGCCGATCAACGTAGTGCAGTTCAACGAAATCTGGAGCGACCATCCGGGCGGCGCTCAGGTGTTGCTTTGCGATGGCTCGGTCCATTTCGCGTCGGCCACGATTTCGACAGACGTCTTAGCGCCGCTGTGCAACCGCACCGGCGGCGACCCGAGCGCGTTGCAGGGGAATTAGCGACACGGATGCAAACCGTTTATTGGCTTCCCATTCTTCAGAAAAGGCACAATGTCATGCTTAAACATGCTGCAGCTTGGCCGAGTTCGCTCGCGATTTTGGTTTTCGTATCTTGCGCAAGCACATTGTTCGCGCAGTCCATTCCGGTATATCCAAGCACCGGCGGCTCATCGACTCCGATCTATCCGGTATATACGATCACCGGCGTGCCTTCGACGAATTACTCCGCCGGCGCCTACGCCACGAGTCTGACCTATGGCTCGGATGGACTGATGTATGTTTGGGACGGGCAAAATGTCTATCAACAGAGCGCGGTCAATGGGCAAAACTTTGCAGTAGTGGGGACCGTGCCTGTTCCAAATAGCGCGGACGCCGGCCCGATCACATTTTCCTCCGACGGCAGCGCGCTGTTGATCAGCAACGGTGGTGGAGGCTCACCGCCCCCTCCAAGCACCGGCTTTCCTCAATCGCCGACGTATGCTGCTCCACCAGGTTCAAACCTCCCGCAGCCCATGTCGTACAACGGCTCATTGTTTACCCTGTCCGCGCCAGGTGCGCCAAGCCTGGCGACCCCGCCGGTTCAAAACGCCGTTTACTCAGGCATGATCGTGAATAATCTTTCCGCGATACCCGTCCCAAAGGGAACGGCAATTCCCGATGCTTCCACGAGTTATTTCGTGGATTCAGCGACCCCGAATTCCGGAAATAGCCAGGTTTCGATTTTCGACGCGAAGACCGGCACGGTCACCCCGATCATCACCGGCATTCCTGGCGCAAGCACGGGCCTGACGATCGACAGATCCGGCAATTTATATGTAGGAATTGGGTATGCGCCGCCTTTTCCTCCCCCGGCCACGGGCAACACGACGGGCTCGATCGAGACATTCAAAGTCGCCGACCTGGTGACGGCTTACAACACGGCGACTCCAGAGACCTGGGCTGATAAAGACAGCACATCGTTTTACGCGCCCGGCGCAAGTAACGACACCGACAGCGGCAACGGTATGTTCGTCGACGCCCAGGGCTATTTCTTCACCGGCGGCCCCGATGGATTAACGATGATTAGTCCCACCGGCGTGGTGACTCAGTATTCTGATCCTAGCCTGTTCGAGTCCTTTCCCTCGGTGACGTACAATCCGCTGGAGAATCAATTCGCTTTGACTCTCTTCGGCGGCGATCCGGAGATTTTCAATATTTCGGAATTCCATGCGGTTCCCGTGCCGGAGCCAACGTCGGTCGTGGCGCTGATATCCGCGGGATTGATGGGCGTCATCCTCGTGCGACGGCGGCGGTGCTGCGGAAAATAAGAACTGGAATTGTCGTGGCGGTGCGTTGAAATGACGTGCGACGTGGATTGCGCCTTTATCGGACCGACTGCGCCGGGCGAGCCCGGCGGCTAAAAACGACCTATGTCGATCTACGATCAGAATCGCCGGGCGTGGGATGCCTTGGTGCGGCGGGGGGAGCGGCACACGCGGCCGGCGAATGACGCCGATTTCGTGAATCCGCTGGCGGCGGTCGATGGCAATGGGTGGCTGGGGCCGAGCATCGCCGGCTGGCGAGTGCTGTGCCTCGCGGCGGGCGGCGGGCGACAGAGTGCGCTGTTCGCCGCAGCCGGGGCGGTGGTGACCGTGGTCGATCTCAGCCCCGAGATGTTGGCCCTCGACCGGCAAGTGGCCGAGGAGCGCAAGCTGGCGGTGCGCACGATCGAAGCCTCAATGGACGATCTGGGGATGCTCGCCGACTCCGATTTCGATCTCGTCGTGCAGCCGGTGAGCACCTGCTACGTGCCCGATTGCGCGGCGGTCTATCGCCAGGTGGCACGGGTCACGCGGCCGGGCGGACTCTATGTCAGCCAGCACAAGCAGCCGGCGAGCTTGCAAGCGGAGGTGCGACCATCGGGCCCCGGCTATCAGTTGTTGGAGCCCTATTATCGCAGCGGGCCATTGCCGGAAAGTGAAGCCGGCCCCCATCGCGAGCCCGGCACGCTGGAATTCTTGCACCGCTGGGAAGAACTCGTCGGCGGGCTGTGCCGCGCGGGCTTCGCGATCGAAGACTTGATGGAACCGCTGCACGCCGATCGCAATTCGCCAGCGGGAAGCTTCGCCCACCGCAGCCGGTACGTCGCTCCTTACGTACGGATCAAGGCTCGGCGGCTCAGTGGACCAGCTGCTCCAGCCGTGGGCGTTTGGATCCCGTGAGTTCTTGCTCGGTTGCCATTAGGATTACTGGTGCGATTGACTGCAAGGGTTCTGCGTGCGGAACACTGGCAGAGCCAGTGCCACCCGAAGGATCTGAGCGCTCGGGCAATCGGCCGCAGAGCATTCGCAGCTCCGTCCCTTTCATCATCCGGAACGCGGCCAGATAAGTGAGTCCCCCGGCGGTCAGCGGCAGCATCACCCGCACGGTTGCCCATGAAAATGTCGTCGCCGTGGGGACGATCGCCAGCGCTACGCGAACCACGATTGCCATCGCGGCCGTCGCCGCGACCGTCCGCAGCGCGGTGCCGCTCGAATGCGCGCCAATCCAATGGGCAGCGTTCATGAGAGATCGCCCGGGCGAGCAAAACCACTTGCAAGCTCGCGGCGGTGGCGGTCGACACGGCCAGCGCGATCTCGCCCAGCGGCCAGATCAGCACCAGGTTCATTGCCAAGTTCACGCCGACCGTGAGCATGCCAATCCGCAGTGGCGTCACGCGGTCGTTCAATGCGTAGAACCCGCGCACCAAAACGGGCGAAGCACAATAAGCCCAGACGCCAATTGAGTAGGCCGCAATCATCGCCGCCGCGCGCAGCGTGTCGGCATGCGTGAAGTGGTGATGCTCGAAGAGCAATTGGGCGATCGGCTCGGCCAGAAAAAACAAGCCGGCCGCCGCGGGCACGGCGCCGAACAGGACCAGGCGCAGGCCAAGGGTCAGGTCGGCGCCTACCCGGGCAAAGTCGCCCCGCGCCGCATGCCGGCTCAGCAGCGGAAAAATCACCGTCGCCACGGCGATCCCCAGCAGGCCCAAAGGGAATTGGTAAATCCGCTCGCCATACCAAACCGCCGCCGCGGCGCCCTGCGCCATCGGGTATCGCACGCCGCCGAGCCAGGCAATCCGGTCCGGCTCGCCCGGGGCAACGGACAAACCGCGGGCCAGCAAACTGTCCAGCAGCGTGTTGATTTGCAAGACGGCCAAACCCAATGTCGTCGGAAGCATGCCGCGCGCGATGCGCCCCAGGGCTTGCCGGCTGGCGGCGAAATCGAGTTCGAACCGAAATCCGAGCTTCCTCAGCGCGGGCCATTGCACCAACCATTGCAGCGCGCCACCCACCAGCACGCACCAAGCCATCACATACGCTTGAACCGCCGTGTCGGAACTGATCCGCGGCGCGATGAACCAGGCTGTAACGAGCCAGCAGACGTTCATCACCGAAGGAATCATCGCCGGCACGCGGAATTCGTGCAGGGTTTGCAGCGTAGCGCTGGCCATCGCCGCCAGGCAGATGAAAATTGTGTAGGGCAGCATCACCGCGGTCAGGCCGAGCACCAGCCGCATGCCCGGCGAATCGCCATAGGCCAACCGCAGTCCCCAGCAGACGGCTTCGGCCAGCACCACCACGAGTGCCAAAGTGGCCAGCAGCGTGGTCGTAGCCAGGCTCACCAATTTCCAGGCTCGGCGGCGGTCTTGCTCCAAGTCTTCGGCCAGCACCGGCAAGTAGCTAGCAGTCATGGCCCCTTCGCCGAACAGCCGCCGGAAGAGGTTCGGAATGCGAAAGGCAACGACATAGGCATCCATCACCCCGCCTTGCGAGAGGCCCAGCAATCCGGCCGCCGCCGATTCGCGCAGCACGCCCAGCACTCGGCTGACCAGCGTGCCAAAGCTGGTGGCGCTGACTCCGGAAAACAGCGGATGACGCGGCGGTTTGGGCATGGCCGGAGATAGTAGATCGGCCCGCGTAAATCGCCAATGCGGATTAAATGCCACCGGCAGCGGGGCGCGCTATTGGAGGCGAAGGGCAAGACCGGCCTACTTACGTGCGCGGCTCGGTTTCGCTATTCCGAGCTGCGCACGTGAGCAAGCGTTTGTCCGGGTGAAGATCGATAAATCTTGAACGTCACGTCCGTTTACATTGGGCCTTGTCCCGCCCTATAATCCAAGGGTTGGAATGTTTTGCCCGCGGCGACCGTGGGGGCCCGTTTCCTGCCTGGGTGGTCGCCCGGCCGTTTTCCCCACTTGGACTCCGGGGCATGCCTTGGCATTTCGCTGCCGTCGACTGTGCGGGTCGCGGAAGCCGAAATGCTGCTTGGCCGGCACGCCCATTACCCCAGTCAGCCGACCGACAGATCGACGTTCCTGAGGCCGTTTTTCCCGCCCCAAGGTGACAGCCGGATGTTAAGAATGCCTAACGCGCGACCATCATGTGCCGCACTTGGCCGACTCGCAATGGCAACCTCGTTCGGCTGCTTTGGCTTCGTGCTGCTGGTCGGCTGCGACCGAGCCGAGGAAATCAAGCATTACACGGTCACGAAGCCCTCGGTCTTGGAGAAGGAATATTACGGGCCTAATGGCCCGCCGCAGCAGGCCGAGGCGGCGGCGATCCAACAGGGCGCCGACGGCATGATGGGGGCGATCGTCCCGCGGGGCGAACAGCTTTGGTTCTTCAAACTCGTCGGCCCGAACAAGGCGGTCGAGGCGCAAGCCACGTCGTTCGCCCGGTTCATCGATTCGCTCAATTTCAAGGAGGCCGCGGATTCGCCGCCCGAGTGGAAGCTGCCTGAGGGTTGGACTCAGGAGCCGGGCTCCGGGATGCGCTACGCCACGATCAAGGTCGATTCCGCGGAGAAGCCGCTGGAAATGAGCGTGATTACGTTTCCCAAGCCGCCAGGGGACGAAGAGTCGGCCATCTTGCTGAACGTCAATCGCTGGCGGGGCCAATTGGGTCTGGAGAAAATCGCACAAGACCAGCTCGCCGACCAATCGAAGACTGTGAAGCTGACTATTGGCCGGGCGGTAGTGGTTTATTTCGTCGGCCACATGCAAGCGGGCGGGATGGGGGGCCCGATGGCAGGCGGCGGCCCATTCTCCGGCGGCGCGGCGCCCTTTGCCGGTGGCGAATTGCCAGCCGACCATCCGCCGATCTCCGCGACGGGCGATCAACCTCCCGAGAATCCAGCGCCGCCGGAAAGCGGCCCTGCGCCGACCTACGTCACGCCGGCTGGCTGGCAGCCGCAGCCGAACACGGGCCTCCGCAAAGCGGCTTTCGTCGTGCGCGACGGGGATAAAAAGGTCGAAATCACGGTCATCGCCTTGCCGTTGTTCGCCGGCGATTTGCTCGACAATGTGAATCGCTGGCGCGACCAGCACTCCATTTGAACGCGATCAAGGCCGACGAATTGTCGAAGCTGGTCAAGCCGATTTCAGTCGGCGGCAAGAGTGCCAGTTATGTAGAATTGACAGGGCCGGCCGAGCCGGCGCCGCGGCAGACATTGCTGGGCGTTCTGGCAGCCCGGAAAGATCAGGTCTGGTTCATCAAGCTGTTGGGCGACGCCGCGTTGGCCGAGCGCGAGAAGGCGAATTTCGACGCGTTCGTCAAATCCATCAAATTCGCATCGCCTTGAGGGTGTTGAAAAAGGGGACTGGCTCTGAGCGACCGCTACGCGTCGCTACAGATTTTAAGTCGCCGCGAAGTGCCTGTCCCTTTTGTCAACAGGCTTAAGGTTTTTTCGGAAGAAGCAGCAGAGGGCTGAACGAAAGTCACGGCACTGGCGGAGGGTCGAACGCGTGGCAAGCAACGTCCTGTCGAAAAACCCGTATTCGTTCTCCGGCGACGAGCGGCCGTCGAGAGCGACCGCGGTCGAGCCCTTATGGCGGCGGATCCTCAAGCCGCTGGCGTCGCTGAAGCTGACGATCGTCCTGTTCGCGCTGGCGATCTTCATCATCCTGGCCGGCACCGTGGCCCAGATCGACATGGATGTTTGGCAGGTCGTGCATCATTATTTCCGGGCTTTCTTCACCTGGATTCCGCTGCGGATTTTCTTCCCGCGCGTTTCGAGCAATGGCACTCCGCTCTACGTTCCGGGCGGTTTTCCGTTCCCCGGCTTGTGGACCGTCGGCGCCGTGGCGTGCGTGAATCTGCTGGCTGCCCATATCTTGCGGTTCAAAGCCCAGGCGAAGGGGCTGCGGCTCGTGTCGGGTTTGGTGGTGATCGCCGTCGGCGCCGGGCTGACCACCTGGGTGATCGCCGGCGTGGGGACAGTGCCTTGGGCTGCGCTATGGGTCGCGATCAAGTTGGCGGTTGCCGCGCTGTTGGGCGGCGCGATTTACCGACTGGTCACAATGGACTGGACCCGCCGGCTCGAAGCCGGATTTTTGGTCGTCGGAACCATCATCCTCGCCGCCCTGCTGACCTGGCTGCTGGTGGCTAGCGATTTCGTGCCCGGCGATTCCTCAATGCGGATCCTCTGGCAGCTCGTGCAAGGAGCGTTGGCGGGCGGCGTCTTGCTGGCGGGTTGCATCCTGGCGTTTCGCAAGCGGGCCGGCATCGTGCTGTTGCACGCCGGCGTGATCTTGATGATGGTCAACGAGTTGTTCGTCGGGCTGCAAAACGAAGGCTATTTCATCACGGGCGCCGCCGAAGCCGAGATGCAACTGCGAGTGGGCGACGTGCACGACTACGTCGAGGATATCCGCGCGGTGGAATTCGCCGTCATCGACCCGTCGAACCCGAAGACGGACAGTGTCACGGTCGTGCCCAAGAGTTTTTTGCTGGCGGGGAGCACGGTCCGCAACGATCAACTGCCGTTCGATCTCAAGTTGGTGAAGTTTTTTCAGAATTCGGTTTTGCTGAGCCAAATTGAGCCTGAAAAACGCACCGAGGAGTTGCTCAGCCATGTTCCGCCGAAGGTGGCCAACCCAGCCACGGCCGGCGCGGGACTTTCTGATTTTCCCATCGAACGGCCGCCGCTCACGGGAGTGGACAGCGACAACAGAGTAAACCAACCGTCGGCATATCTCGAATTGCTCAAGAAAAATAGCTCCGACACGCTCGGCACCTACCTGGTCTCGACGGGGATGCTGCCGCAGGATGTGACGGTCGATGGCAAGATGTACGAGATCGACTTGCGGTTTCAGCGGACGTACAAGCCATACACTGTGGCCTTGTCGAAAACGCAGGAGATTTTCTATCCCGGCACGAAGATGGCGAAAGGCTACGAGTCCTACATCCATCTTTCGGACCCGACGACGAATACCAACCGCGACGCAAAAATTTGGATGAACAATCCGCTCCGTCATCACGGTGAGACGTTCTATCAAAGCCAATTCGTTCCTGGCGGGGACGGACGTAGCCCGACTACGGGTTTGATGGTGGTCGCCAATCGCGGCTGGATGATCCCTTATACCGGTTGCATGATCGTGATCGTGGGAATGCTGGCCCAGTTTCTGATGGTGCTGGTGCGATTTCTGCGGCGACAGTCGGCCGAAATGGCCGTGCAATCAGCCGGCGGCGATTTGCCGTTCGAGGCGCCCCCGCGGCCCGCTCGCGCAACATTCCCGCCGGCGCAGCCAGGCCGGCGCGGCGTCCGACCGTGGAAACGCCACTCACCGTGCCAACGGGCTGGTCGGCCACGTTGGGCGAGTTCTTTCCTTGGGTCGTGGTCGCGATTTTCGTCGGCTACGCCGCCAGCAAAGCCATCACGCCCAGCACTTCCACGACGGCGATGAATCTGTACCAGTTCGGCGAGCTGCCGGTGCAGTATGGCGGCCGCCTGGTGCCGATGGACACGCTGGCTCGCAACAGCCTGATGGCCGTCTCGGACAAACAGACCTTCACCGATGCTCACGGGCATGTCCGGCCGGCCATCGTGTGGCTGTTGGACGTAATCACCGACTCGCCCGACGCCGAAACCGATCAGGTCTTCAAATTCGATAACCCCGAGATTGTGGACTTGCTGCATCTGCCCTGGACCGAAAACCATCGCTATGCGCTGCAGGATTTCAGCAAGTATTTGCCCGAGCTCGAAAAGCAAGCGAAGTTGGCCGAAGACGTCGAGAAGTCGGCCCGCAGTGTTTATCAAAAGAAGGTTCTCGAGGCGAACAGTCGTGTTGGCACGTGGCGGATGTTGCAAGGCTCCTTTCGCGGGCTCCCCTTTCCAATGATGCCGACCGAAGAGGAATTGAAAAAAGACCCCGAAGGGGCCACGGAGGCGGCTGCCGAAATTCGCCGGCTGCTAAAGCTCATCCCCGCCTTCCACAAGCAACTGCACGAATTCGCATTGCCGGCGGCGGTGCCGGTCGAGTCAAACTCCGAACGAGAAAACCTGGGCGACAAGGCCGCGAAGAAATCGGCCGACGCCGAGCCCGAGTGGAAATGGGAATCCTTCTCCGAGGCAGTCGACATCGCCTATGTCGAGCGAACCATTCTCGGCCGCGAACCGGCCCCGGCCACGCTCTCGCTGGCGGGAATCCTGCATGCATATTCGCACAACGATCCGGCAAAGTTCAATGTCGAAGTGGCCAAGTACCGCGTGGCGCTCGCGGCCGATCCGCCGGGTTCACTCGACGTCGGCAAGACTGATTTCGAGGCCTTCTTCAATCATGCCGAGCCGTTCTTCTATGGGCTGATCCTCTACGTGGTGGCCTTCGTGCTGGCCTGCATCGGTTTTCTTGGCTGGCGAGTGCCGCTGCACCGCTCCGCGTTCTGGTTGATCGTCGCCACGTTGGTGATTCATACCGCGGCGCTCATCGGGCGGATCTATATTTCCGGTCGGCCGCCGGTGACGAATCTGTACAGCGCCGCGGTGTTCATCGGTTGGGCGGGCGTCCTGCTGGGATTGGTTTTGGAAGTAGTATATCGCCTGGGAGTCGGCATCGTGGTTTCGTCCGTCGCGGGCTTTGCCGGCTTATTGATCGCCCAACTCTTGGCCGCCAGTGGCGACACGATGGCCGTGCCCGAGGCGGTGCTCGACACGCAGTTCTGGCTGGCCACGCACGTGGTTTGTGTCACGCTGGGTTACGCGACGACCTTTGTCGCCGGCGTGTTGGGAATCATCTACTTGTTCGAATCGTTCTTCGCGCACGATTTCAGCGCGGCCGACAGCAAGAGCCTGTGCCCGGATGATTTATGGCGTGGTTTGCTTCGCCATTTTCTTTAGCTTCTTCGGCACCGTGCTGGGCGGTTTGTGGGCCGACGATTCCTGGGGCCGCTTTTGGGGCTGGGACCCGAAGGAAAACGGGGCGCTGATCATCGTGATTTGGAACGCCCTGGTGTTGCATGCCCGCTGGGATGGCCTGGTGAAGGACCGTGGGCTGGCGATGCTGGCCGTCGGCGGGAATATTGCCGTGGCCTGGTCGATGTTCGGCGTGAACGAACTCGGCGTGGGTCTGCATTCCTACGGTTTCACCGAAGGCGTGAAGTTGGCATTGATCGTGTTTGTCGCCAGCCAACTGGCGCTCATCGCCGCCGGCGCGATATTCAAACGCAATAGAAACGAATTGCCGAGCGCCAGCCGCCTGGTCGCCGAACAATAATTGCCCGCCCGTTAACCGCGACGCGGAGCGGAGCGCGTTGCACGCCGCGTGCATGGCCGACAAAAGGTTGCTGATTGTGGCCGCCGAATTTCACAGTTTGTTGGACACTTTCGAGAACCAGTATCCCGAGCGGCGGTACACGATCGAGATCGTCTGCCCGGAGTTCACGTCGGTTTGTCCCAAGACTGGGCAGCCCGATTTCGGCACGCTCTCGATCAGCTACGTGCCCGCCGCCCGGTGCGTGGAACTGAAAAGCCTGAAGCTTTATCTCCAGCAATTCCGTAACGAAGGCATCTTCTACGAGCATGCCACGAACCGGATTTTGGACGACCTGGTGGCGGCCATCCAGCCGCGCGAAATGACGCTCGTCGCCCGGTTCACGCCCCGCGGCGGCATCTCGACCACCGTCACCGCCCGCCACGAAGCGGCGAAGCGCTGAAGGTTGGATGATAATCTTGGCCGCCAAAATCGCTTACTGACGTGCGCGGCTCCGAGGGTGCGATGTTTCGTTAGCCGAGCCGCGCACGTCAGTAAGCGCGTGCTGCTGCATTTCAATACTGAATTTGACGACACGGCCGCGGCGGGTGGTTATAACATCAGGAACATCTTCTCACCGAATTGCATCCCACCAAACCAAGGATCTCCGCCTTGAACGCTTTCCGCCTTCGTCAAATTTCGATCATCGCAATTAGCACGCTGCTCGCCGCATTCGCCGCCGCGAGCAGCTTCGCCGCCGCGCCGGAAAATCTTGTCGTCGATGGCTCCTTCGAGCAATCGATGCCGCCCGATCAGTTCGGGCATGTGTTCAAGCAGTGGTCGGGCTGGAAGTACGAAGGAGATTGCGAATTCCGCGTCGGGCAGGTGGCCCATCATGGCAAAACGTCCTGCCTGCTGTTCGCCGCGGGCCCTGTCGAAAATCCGCGTCTTACAAGGGATCAAGAGCGTGCCAGCCGGCCGCTACAAGCTGACCGCTTGGATTCGCGGCCTCGATATCGGCGAAGGCATTTGGCACACCAACACCGAGTTCGAGTTCGATGGCAAATATACGAACCTTAAGAAAAACGGCACGTTCGGCTGGACGCCGCTCACGTACGTCGCCGACGTGAAGCAGAAAAAAGATGTCGACGTGGCGTTTGGCCTCTGGGCCTCCGGCTATTTCTGGATCGACGACGTCGCGCTGGTTCGCGTCGGAAATGACGTGCCGCTGACTGCCGAGCCGACACTCGGTCAAGAAGAACATCCTATCACCCCGCCAGGACCATTGACCGACGACGCGGTGCGCTGCCCGATCTGCGGTTACAAGAACATGCCTGGCTGGGGCGCCTGTTATGCCTGCGGTGCCGAGTTGCATGCCCAAGTCGCCGCGCACGGTCCCGCCACGAAGCTTGTCACGTCGTTCGAAGAGAAAAGCCCCTTCGACGGCGGTACCGTTGTGGCCGAGCATGCCACCGACGGCCAAAAGGCCTTGCGCCTGGACAAAGGCTTCGCCGTGTGGGCCGGCCCGCAAGATTGGTCGGGCTACGACTATCTCAAGGCCGATCTCTACACCGATTCCGCGAAGCCCTATTCCCTGTACATCGAGATGCACGACCAAAGCACGAACGGCTATTGGACGCGCGTGAATTACGAAACGCTCGTGCCGCCGGGCAAAAGCACGCTCGTGCTGCCGCTGGCGCAGCTCTATGTCGGCGAGAAGGGGCGGCCGGGGCGAAAGCTGATCTTGAACGCCATCACGCGGTTCGTCCTCAGCATCGGCGATCAGGCTCCCGCGCCGTTGTATCTCGACAATCTCCGGCTGGACCGCGACACCGAGTCGGCCAAAACGATGTTCAAGGGGCTGCACGCATTTTCGCTTGGGCCGCCGAACGGACCGCTGATGCCCGGCTTCACGCGGATCGATCCCTCGACGATTTACAGCCCGGGTCGCGGTTATGGCTTGAAAGACGCCCAGATCTGGCGGGCCAACGACGTGCTGCAGCCCGATCCGCTCTACGAGAATTTTATCTGCATCACGCATGGCGGTTTGGCCGTCGATCTGCCCAATGGGCGCTACCATGTATTCGTGAACATCGACAATCCCTCGGGCTTCTGGGGCGAATACCAGAACTATCGCCAGCGCTCGATCTTGGCCCAAGGCGAACCGGTCGTCGCGGAGTCGATGACGTTCGACTCGTTCAATAAGAAATACTTCCGTCACTGGGACACCGAAGACGTTCCGAGCGACAACACGTTCGACAAATATCAGCGAACGTACTACCAGGAGAAGGAGTTCGACGTCGACGTGAAGAACCGGCAGTTGATGCTCGATTTCCGCGGCGATGCCTACGCCTGCAGCGTCTCGGCGGTCGTTATTTATCCGGTGGAAAAGTCCGCCGAAGGGCGAAAATTTCTCGATTCGGTGGTCGAGAAACGGCGATTCTTCTTCGACAACTACTTTCACCGCGTTCTGCATAAAGCGACCGGCGATGCGTTGGCGCCGACGGTCGTCGAGAAGCGGCGCGGTTACGTCGTGTTCTCGCGCGACCCGATGCAGGACGTATATTACAACGACACGCCGCGCAAGGCGGAAATCGATCAGCCGGTCCGGGGCTTTGGATTCGCCGGGCAGTATGAGCCCATAACCGCGAGCATCTGCCCGCTGCAGGATTTGGGCAAGGTGACGGCCTCGATCAGCGATCTGACCGGGCCGGGCACGATCTCGAAAGACCGCATTTCCACCGCCTACGTCTCATATCGGCTGACGCGCGTCTCCGGCGACGGCGCGGTCTACACGATCACGCCGCGGATGGTTCTCCCGCGCACCTCGGTGGTGGTGAACAACGGGATCACGCGCCGCTTCTGGTTCACCGTGCATGCGGCCGACGACGCGAAGCCGGGCCTCTATCGCGGCCAGATCACGCTCACGCCCGAGCATGGCGAGCCCGTGCAGGCGCCGGTGGAATACCAGGTCTATCCCGGCACGCTCGATCCGCTCGACGTGCCCGCGGGCCCGTATTCGCACGAGATCAACACGCAATGGGACGGCAGCGACCCGGCCGCGATCGCTTGGAACCATACGATGGCCGAGCAGCCTGCGGAAGCTGCACGATTGCGGCTTCACGACGTTTTCCGGAATGCCGGTGATCCACTATCTCGGATTCAAGGCAGGCAAGCCGCAATTCGATTTTTCGACGGCCGACGAGCAGATGGAGATGGCTCGCCGCTGCGGCTTCACGATGCCCGTGGTCACCTACTGCGAATTCAGCGGTCTGAACGTGTCTTTCAAAGACGAAGCCGCGATGCGGGCCGCCGGCTTCAAAGACTACAGCCAATTTATCAAGATGATATTCACCGCGATCCAAAAACACGCCGACGACGCGCACTGGCTCCCTGTGTATTGGAATATTTCCGACGAGCCCGTGGGCGACGACGTGCTGCGGGCTGCCGAGAACGCCAAGGCATATCGCGCCGCTTTCCCCAAGGGGCCGCCGACGTTCACCGGCGCGACGAGCTTCGACTCGGGCCAAGCCGGTGATCCGCAATTTCTATTCGCTAAGCGAGCTCCATGTGCCCGACTTGAATAGCCACACGGAACGGGGCATCGCGATGCTGCATCGGGTCGGCGATGATTGGGCTTTTTACAACGGCGGCAATCGCTGGACCTACGGCGTTTATATGTATAAAGCCGTGCAGCAATTCGGCATGAAATTCCGTCTTGGCTGGCATTGGAACGCCACGGGTGGCGATCCGTATTACCCATTGGATTGCCGCGAGGACGACTACGCCTGGTGCAATGCCAATGCCGATGGCGAGTTGATTCCGTCCTTGGAATTCGAGCGCGAGATGCGGGGCGGTATCACCGATTATCGCACGCTGCTCACCTTGGCCCGGCTGGCGAAGGAGAAGCACGACGCGCCGGCCGAAGCATTGATCGCCGGGCGACTTGGCCGCTTTCAAACTTGGCCAACGCGACCACGACGCGTTGTTTCCAGAATCCGACTGGCGCGAATTCCGCCGGCAAATGGCCGAAGCGATCGGCAGATTACGGGCAGATTGACCGAGGTGATGCAGGTCGAGGTGCAATTTGAAGATTATTCGTGGCGCCAACGGCACGCGGAGCGTGCCTACTACGTAACAGGCACGCTCCGCATGCCGTCAGGGGATCCAAACTAGGCCACCACCGTGATGCACGAATGCTGTTTCGTTAATATCGTGAGATGATGAACGTGGCAATGCGAACAATGATGGCTTTGTTGTTCGTCGGTTCGCTTACGGTTGCCGGCGCGGCCGACGAACCAGCGAGCGAGTTGACGACGCCGGCCAAACCTGGCCGGTACACCCTCACGCTCAAACAGGGTGAATTCGAGCGCATCGCGCACATCCAGATTCCACCGAGTTATCAACCGGACACCAAGCCGCCGCTGGTGTTGATGTTGCACGGCGCTGGCGGCACAGGAACCGGGGCGCTCGATAAAGACGGCTGGTCGGCCAAGGCCGACAAGGAAGGATTCATCGCCGTCGCTCCGGATGGTCTGCCCGCCAAGCCGGGATCGAGCCCCAACTTCTTCACCAATCCGGCACTGTGGAACTCCGGGCAATTGCGGCCTCGTTCGCCTCGGGCAGTCATTGACGACGTGGCGTACATTCGCCAACTGCTCGACGCGTTGAAAGAAAAAGTGCCTTACGATGAAAACCGCGTGTTCTGCGCCGGCCATAGTAACGGCGGCGGGATGACGTTTCGCCTGGCGGCCGAGTTGTCCGAGCGATTCACAGCCATCGGCACCGTGGCCGGACGACTCGATTTAAAGGACCCGAAACCGAAAAGACCGCTGCCGACGCTGTATATCCTCGGCACGAAAGATCCGTTGATGCCGTTGGCCGGCGGCGACGTGAAACTTCCCTGGGGCCATCATCAAAATCCGCCGGTTGCCGAGATGCTGGCCGTGTGGGCCAAGGCGCTCGATTGCCAGCCGGAGCCCAAGACGACCTCCGACAATCGCGGCGTGAAGAAGCTCGAATATCCATCGAAAACCGGCGGCCCCACGCTCACGGTCCTCTATATCGAAGGGCACGGCCATCACTGGCCCGGCGGCGAACGCACCTTGCCCGAGAGCATGGTCGGCCCAATCACCGCGAAGCTCGACGCGACCGACACGCTGTGGGAATTTTTCAAAGCGTCCGCCAGAACCGCGGCAAAGTGAGTGGCAATGCCATCCGTGCGAAGTATGGCCGGCGAATTGGCCCGGCTCCTGGCCGCTGTTTCCGTGCCCGTTTTTGTTTTGGACGGCGAGAGCCGGCTCGTATATTGCAATCCGGCTTGCGCGAACTGGATTGAATCTGCGGCTGAAGATCTTGTCGGGCAGGTTTGCGCCTACCATTCCAGCCCGGTCGTCGATCGAGCGGCGCGGAAACTTGCCGGCCTTTGTCCTCCACCCGAAGCGTTTTCCGGCGAACGCGCACTGGGCATGATCTATTGTCAGCGCGACGATGGAACTCTCGCGCGTCGGCGGGCCGAGTTCATTCCCCTGCTCGAGAACGCGGGCGATCCATGCGGCGTCCTCGCCGTCGTTGATCCGGCGGATCGTGCGGCGGAGGCAGATCGTGGCGGAGCGAGGAATGAAGCGGTTGCCTTGCACGATCGATTGCAGCAGTTGCATCGCGAGCTGCGCCGGCATTTCGCCATGGACCGATTACTGGGCGATAGCGCGGTGATGGCTCGCGTCCGTTCGCAAGTAAGGCTCGCCGCGGCAAGTGAGGCGACCGTCCTCGTCGTGGGCCAGCCCGGCAGCGGCCGGCAGCATGTCGCCCGGGCGATCCACGACGATCGTCCGGCGGAGCAAATCGGCACCTACCTGCCGTTGTCGTGCGAAGCATTAGGCGCCGAGTTGCTACGCTCGACACTCGCGGCACTATTGGGCCGCCGGCAGTCCGACGACAAACCGACGGCCAGCTTATTGCTGAACGACGTTCACGAGCTTCCGCCGGAAGTGCAAGCCGAATTGGCGGCGACTTTGGGAAACAGACCCCCCTCGCTACGCATCATTTCAACGTCGATTCCGCCGTTGGACGAACTGGCCGCCGCGGGACACTTCCGCGCCGATTTGGCCCACGCCCTTTCGACCGTGGTCATTCATCTGCCGGCGCTTGCCGAGCGGCCCGCGGACATTCCGCTGTTGCGCAAATGTTTCTCGAAGAGTTGAACGCGGCGCCGGGGGAAAAGACCGGGGCGAAGCAGTTGCGCGGCTTTTCACCCGAGGCGATCGACCAACTGGCAGCTTATGCCTGGCCGGGCAACATCGACGAACTCGCTTCGATCGTCCGCCAGGCCTATGACAAAGCCGAAGGACAGGAGATCACGCCGGCCGATCTGCCGGAGCGAATTTATCTCGCGGCCCATGCGACGCGGCATGCGCGCCGGCCGCCGCAGCCGATCGAGCTGGAACGGGTTCTTGCCGATATCGAAAGCGAATTGATCGCCCGCGCGATGCGGCTGGCCAAAGGGAACAAGACGAAGGCCGCGCGCTTGCTCGGTCTCACGCGCCGCGCTTGTATCGACGGATGGTGCAATTGGGGTTGGAGAATAAGCCCTAGTGCTTTGTCACAGCTTGTTTCGTGGATTGTTTGCCACTGGCTTTGCCAGTGTTCTTCGTTGCCGAACGATCAAGGCAAGAATTCCAAAGAGCACTGGCAGAGCCAATGACACAAGATGGTCAAAAGAAGTTGCCCGCCGCTCGCGAGATGACGCATTTCGGGAGCTTCTTGCTCAATTCGGCTACGCCAGCATCCGTTAACTTGGTGTCGAAAATATCGAACGATCTCAGTTGATTGAGGCCGGCCAATTCCCGAAGTCCAGCGTCGGTCACGTTCGTGCCGCGCAGGTTGAGCGACTCGAGGTTCTTGAATTGGGCCACCGTCTTGAGCCCGGCATCCGTCACTTTGGTCGAGTCGAGTCCGAGCGAGGAAAGTTTGGCGAAGGCGGCTATGTGGCGCAGGCCAGCATCTGTAGTGCCGGTATGCCCAAGATTGAGCGATGTGACGTTGCGGAGAGTTGCCAAATCCTTGAGGCCCGCGTCAGTCACGCGCGTGGCCACCAAGCCGATCCGCGAAAGGTTGGGCAGCCTCGCTAATTCCTTCATGCCCGCGTCCGAAACCTTGTCGCCGTACAGTTCAAGTGAAGTGAGCCCTTTCAGCCCGACCAATTCTTTTAACCAGTCGTCGGTCAAACCTGTTCCACCCAGGTTGAGCGAAGCGAGATTTTTCAGGGTCGCGAGGTCCTTCAATGCGGCGGCTGTAATTGGCGTAAAACTGAGGTCCAGGGCGACTACTTCATCGTCTGATTTCGGCCGGGCATTTGTACTTCCCGTGGCCCGGTCGATGGTGTGCAACTGTCCCGCCTCGCGCAGCGCGTGCCAACGAGCGTCCGTCAGCACGGTCGGAAAGAGATTGAGGCCACGGTTCGGCTCGTCGGCGACCACTAAGCCGACCGAGAGCCATAACAGGAAAAATTCGCAAACCGCCAGCGAGCGTGAGATTCGCATTCTTCGAACCCTTTCGTGAAGTGGTCCATGTGAGCAGAAAGGCGGCTCTGGCTGCCGAAATAGACCCGCTTATGCAACATCGAGGGCATGGCTCAATATTTGTTCCTTCGAATGGTCGATTTGTTCATATATTGTGACCTGGGGGATCGGTTGCCAAGAGTCGGGATGCCTCTTAGGATGACTGGCTCGAACCCTCGGGACCGAATTTTCGGGATGCCTTTCCTATTTCGACGATTGCCACTCCGCCACCGTTCAATTGACGATGCCACGAGTCACGCTGATTGTTTTGGAGCGAACCGGCGAATGGGCCGTCGCGATTCGGCGACACCTGGACGAATTGGCGATGCGATTGCTTGAGACCCGTTCGTTCGACGAATTTTGGCTGCGAATGGCGGAACATCCGACGGCATTGGCGGCCTGGGAAATGACGGAGTTGAACGTCCGCCTGGTCACGGCGGCGCTAGTCCGGTTGCAGCGAGAATTTCCGCGGGCGTCGGCGGTGATATTGGCCGAGCGCCGATTGGCTGCTTGCGAGCCGCTTGTTCGCGAGGCGGGGGCGATCCACTTCATCGATTCATCCAGATCGCTGGGGGCGTTGGCCGAGATCGTCCGTCGTCGAGCCAGCCAGTCGCGGGTGGGGCCCGCCAGACTGCAACAGCCTGCTGGCGAAAACGCCGAGGTATTGGCAGAGATTTGGACCAATCTTCCCTGGTCCGATACGCCTTGAACCTGGAAATTCTCCGGAGCATTCAATGACCGCAAGTCCAGTCACCAAGGCCGCCATTGAGGCGGTCCTCGCGGAATTCAAGGATCCCGAGACCGGCCGCGGCGTCGTCGAGATGGGCCAGATTCACAATCTGCAATTCGACGAAGCGACCAAGAGCTTGTCGCTCACGTTGGCGCTCGCGACTCATTCGGCGCCGTTGTGGAACGAGACGCAAACAGAGCTCGTTGAATTCCTCCGGCGCCGATTTCCCGACATCAACGTGCGCGTCGATTTGGCCGTACATGAGCGTCCGCCGCAAAAGCTCGGCCAGTTGGGGCTGACAATCAAGAGCATCATCGCCGTCGGCTCGGGCAAGGGGGGCGTGGGAAAGAGCACGGTGGCGGCTTGTTTGGCGCTCGGTCTGCTGCGCTCCGGCGCCAAAGTCGGATTGATGGACGCCGACGTTTATGGTCCGAGCATTCCACACCTGTTGGGAATCGACGGCAAGCCCGAAGTACAGGATGGCAAGATTCAGCCCGCGGTAGTCGACGGCTTGCGCGTGATGTCGATGGGATTCTTGGTTCCCGCCGGCGAGGCCGTGGTGTGGCGCGGGCCGATGCTGCACGGCGCGATCACGCAATTTTTGCGCGACACGGCCTGGGGCGAGTTGGATTATCTCGTGATCGACATGCCGCCCGGGACCGGCGATATCGCGCTGACGCTTTCGCAGCTGGTTCCGCTCACCGGCGCGGTCGTCGTCTGCACGCCGCAAGACGTCGCGCTGTTGGACGCCGTGAAAGCGATCGCGATGTTTCGGAAGGTCAACATTCCGGTACTGGGCATGGTCGAGAACATGAGTTATTTTCTTTGTCCCAACTGCGGCCAGCGGTACGACATCTTCGGCAGCGGCGGCGCGAGCGCCGCGCGGAAGCGATGTCGATCCCATTCTTGGGCGACGTGCCGATCCAGATTTCGATCCGCGCCAACGGCGATGCCGGACAGACGGCGCGCAATTTCGAGGACGCTTCGTCCGCGGAATTCTTTCAGGCGATCGGCGAGCGGCTGGTGCGAAACCTGGCCGAGACGAGTCGCCGGCAGCCGCCACTGCCAAGCTTGCCGGTGCTCTAGAAGGCTTGAGTCCTGAGGCTCGAGGCTTGAGCGGCCGGTTCAAGGTTTTTGCCCCCGTACAGGGGAAAATGCCGTTTTCCGTAGCCTGTAGTCTGTAGCCTGTAGCCTGTAGTCTGTAGTCTGTAGCCTTAAGCCTTCGCCCAAAGTCAGAGCCCCGTTGGTTGCGAACAACCCACGGGGCTCTTTCTCGTCGTATCGTGAAGAGCGGCGCTGTCGTGCCCGCTTAGGGCAAGTGAGCGCTCGCGCGAAGCCTAGCAGGGCAAGCCCTTACTTGGCGGCCTTCTTCTTGGCCTTCTTCTTAGCGGACTTCTTCGCGGGCGCCTTCTTCTTGGCAGCCTTCTTCTTCTTGGCCACAGCTCGTCCTCCAAACAAAAGGTCCGGTGAGCTTCGTCTTGCCGCCGCGTCCCAACGCGAGTCGCGAGGGCGAAGGAGACTCACCGAGAAACAAAAAAACCATTCCCTTCCTAGGACGTTGTTCGCGCGCCTTGCACTCGTTGCTCTGCGTGCGAACAACTCACTGCGTTGCATCGCAAGATGCATCGCACGAACGTAGTTGTACGAATTCTTTCGAATTGTGCAACACGAACTTTGACAAATGTTCCAAAACTCGCGGCGCACGTCAAGAGATGTTTGCGCCAGGCGCGGTCGGCAGCGCGCTCGATCGCGCTGCTTCGACTCGTCATCGCGACGCTCGATCGCGCGCGAATGAACGTCGCGCGGACGTTCGTGCGCGGATGCGCAGGCGCATCCATCGCGCGATTCAATACAGCGCGATCGTCGTGCCGTCGCCGAGTCGTTCCACACGGTTGCGCGAAGCGCTGGCGAAAGCCGAACAGCCGCTGCTGCTCGGGCCACAGCGAAAGAAAATAGAGTGCATGCCGCTTCGCGTGAGCGACACGTGCTGTGCCGGGCGCCGCGTTTTCCCAGCCCGAAAAGATTTCGCTCCAAGCCTCCGGCCAGACGCCGCGCGCGAGATGAATCGGATCGAAGCGGTACCACGTAGTGCGCGGCTCGATGGTCACGGCGCCGAATCGCGCCGCGAGAGCGACCAATCCAGTTTGCACCGCGAAGGCGCAGTCGAGCGCGTCGGCGAAACTCAAGCGGCAGCCGGGAAAGAGCAGCGTCCGCAAGAGCCGATAGCGCCAGGGCGGCAACGCCGAAATGCCGGCCAGCGGCAATAAGGTAATGACCGTTCGGGCTCGCGCCACGGCCAATCGCCTAAGGCATTCGGCGATCCACTCGAGAATCGCCGCCGGGCGGGCGCCATAAACAATGTCGTTTCCGACGTCGGTCACGAGCGCGGCGACTTCGCCCGACTGCCGCGCGGCCAAGGCCGGCCACAGCCCGGATTGCAAAATTCCGGGCAAACTGCGGCCTAAAACGCGGCTTTCCAGGCCATAGGACCGCCCATGTCCCAGCGCGGCCAGCACCTCCAGTGGCGCGCCCCAAGCGTGGCGAGCGTGGTCCAGCACGACCGGCAGGGCTCGGGTCAGATTGCTCGCGCCCAACAGCACGACTCTCCGCAGCGGCGCCTCGCCGGTCGTGCGCCGGCGGAGTGGATCGTCACCAGCGGCCATACCCGCCGCCCCGGCCGTAATATCCCTGCAGCGTCGCAAAGCTCTGATAGGCCAGATACCCAAACATGGCTGCGAGATAAAAATCCTGGAGCTTCGCCAGGGAATAAACCGCCACCGCCCCTGAGACAACGAGCGAAATCTTCAGCGAGAGGATCACCGCGTCGGGAACGCGCAATAGCAAGAGAATCTGCCGGCAAGATTGGCCCCCGTCCAAAGGATAGACCGGCAGTAAGTTAATGAGGCTCCACCAGATCGTCACTTGCAACACGAAATCGATGCCGTCGCGGAGATATACATTCGTGATTCCAGCGGCGAACGACCATTGCAAACCGATCGGGCCACCGAGTTTAAAATAGACTTCGTGATGCGTTGCGCGGAGTACCAGCACAATGAGCGCGCCGAACAGCAAGCCGGCTGCGGGACCCGCCAACGAGATCAGCAATTCCTTGCGTGGATCGCGATGCGTCGGTTGGTAGATGGCCAAGCCGCCGAACGTGTACAGCAAAATCAGCGGATACCAACCGAAGGCGCGAATCGTCAGCGCGTGGCCCAACTCGTGAATCAGGATCGAGATGAAGACGACCCCCACCCAAATCACCACCAATCGGGGCGGCAATTGAATCCCGAAGACGATCGACGCCAGCCAGAACATGGGATGCACGCGCACCGGCACGCCTAGCGCCGAGAATCGCAAGTCGTATCGTGTGGCCGGCGCGGATCGAGAGTCACGAATGAACTCGCTTGCAGATGGTGATAAAACACTGGGGCCGCTGCCACTCTAAATGCAGTTTTCGCGATCCTGGGAGGGCGAGGCTCCTGCCGAGCCGGGCGCCCACGGCTCGGCAGGAGCCTCGCCCTCCCGTAATCACGAAACAAGATCTAGATCAGCCAGGCATATTGCCCGACGCAAGCTGAGCCGCGTGCGAGATCACCGCGAAACGTTCAGCCGATCGCGATCTTATTGATCTTGATCTTGGTATAGAGCTGGCGATGGCCGTTGCGACGGTGCGAATTCTTGCGGCGGCGAAACCGTTCGACCACCTGCTTCGGCCCCAGCACCTGCCCGACCACCTCGGCCGTCACGGCCGCGCCGGCCAGCAGCGGACCGCCGAATTTCGTGGCCGTCCCGTCGTTGAAAGCCAGGACCCGCTCGAGCTTCAATTCGTCGCCGGCCGAGAGATTGCGATAATCGACGTCCAGCGTTTGGCCTTCTTCGACTTTATATTGACGGCCGCCGTCGTGGATGATTGCGTACATGGGAATCGGTGGGATCGAGGTGAAAGTCGCCTGGCGCCTTATCCACGCTTGCGTCTTGAACTGCGTGCCACTGGCTCCGCCAGTGCTCTTTGTAATTCTTGCCTTGATCGCTCGGCAACGAAGAACACTGGCAAAGCCAGTGGCACCCTAAATTCAAGCTCCGGCAAAGCACCAGGCTGGCTTCTGAAAAATGACAGAACTAAGCAATTTACCGGCCCGCGGGCCGCGAGTCGAGGGCTAAAACGGGCAATTTGACGTCGCGGCCGGCGGCATCCTGGCACTCGACCAGCAGATACTCGGGCGAAACGGTCTCTTTGCCAAAAATCTGGATGCCGATCCGGCCTTCGTCTTCCAGCCGGGCCATTTCGCGCCGCTTTTTGTTGTTCAAATACGTGGCCACTTCTTCGGCCACCGTGACCGACACCCTGGCAATATCCTCGCGCTGGGCGGCCAGGATCAACAGCCGCATCACTTCGATGGCCATGCTCTCGGCCGTCTTGACGACGCCGGTTCCCGTGCAGCCGGGGCAATCTTTGTAGACGCTCCGCTTCAGGCTGGGGCGAATCCGCTGCCGGGTCATTTCGATCAGGCCGAAGGGGCTGGTGCGCAGGATCTTGGTCCGAGCCCGGTCGCGCTTCATCGCGTCGCGCAAGGCCCGTTCCAGGCCGCGGCGATGCCGCTCCTTGCGCATGTCGATGAAGTCGTTGACGATCACGCCGCCCAGATCGCGCAGCCGAAGCTGCCGGGCGATTTCGCGGGCGGCCAGCAGATTCATCTGATAGGCGGTTTCCTCGGCGTTGTCGTCGGCGCGGAAGTTGCCGCTGTTCACGTCGATGGCCACCAGGGCTTCGGTCGAGTCGATCACGATCGAGCCGCCTTGCTTCAGCGGCACCTTGCGCTGCTGGATGCGGCTGATTTCTTCGTCGAGATGATATTTGTGGAACAGCGGCTCCTTGCCTTCGTAAAGCTGCAAGCGATTGACGTAGCGCGGCATGACGATCTGCAGGAATTCCTTGGCCCGTTCGTAGGCGGCAGGCTCGTCGATGTAGATCGCGTCGACGTCGGCGGTGAAGATGTCGCGGATCGTGCGGATGATCATGTCGCTTTCTTCGTAGATGTCGATCGGCGCGGGATACTTGCGGATCCGCCGGACGATCACCTTCCACAGCCGCACCAGATAGGCCAGGTCGCGCGAGATTTCCTTCTTGGTGCGGTCGATGCCGGCGGTGCGGACGATGAAGCCCAGCCCCTTGGGCGGATGCGAGCTCGAGCATCAGGTCGCGGAGCTTGCGGCGGACTTCGTCGTCTTCGATCTTGCGCGACACGCCGACGCGGCCCAGCGCCGGCATCAGCACCAGATAGCGGCCCGGGATGCTGATGTAGGTCGAGAGCGTGGGCCCCTTGGTGCCGATGCCTTCCTTGATGACTTGCACCAGCAGCTCGTCGCCGCGGCGGAGGATGTCTTGGATCGGCGGCTTGATGCGCGGCCGGGCGCCGGGCCGCGGGCCGCGTCGGCCGGCGGCGACGGCGCGCCGTCGTCGTCCGTCCGCATCGGCGTCGTCGTCGTCCGTCGCCGGTGTCGATGTCGCCGCGCTGCGACGGCCGCCGAGCTCGATCGGCTTGGTCGGGATCGTAGCCGCCTTGGCGGAAGTATTGCGGCTCGATGTCGCTGATGTGCAAGAAGCCGTTGCGGCCGACGCCGAAATCGACGAACGCCGCCTGGATGCTCGGCTCGATGTTGACGACCTTTCCCTTGTAGATGTTGCCGACGTAGTTGTCCTGGCTGGTCCGTTCGATGTAGAGCTCTTCGAGGACTCCGTCTTCGACGATCGCGATCCGGCATTCCTCCGGCTGCGAACGTTGATCAACATTTCTTGCTTCATCGGGCGAGCTTTCTCGGTTCGGCAAGGTAAAGGAACCACAAAGGCTGCGACTGAAGCGAGCGGCCGCGTCATCGGGCCAACTCCACGCGCGGTCCGCGTCAACGTGCCACCTGGAATGTTCGAGGTCGTCGAGCCCCAGAGCGGCCAGCACTTCGCGCGGGCGAGCGCTGCCCTGCCGATCGACCCGCAGCCGCATCCGCAGCACGCCATCGGACAGCGTCAGCTGCTGCGATCAGCGGCCGCAGATCCAGCGGGCGCTGCACGCCCCTCGCGTTCGATCGGATACGACGCTTGGGCTAGCAGCCAGATCGATGCGCTCGGCTGCCGCGGCTTGCCGCTCGGGCAGGCACGTGGCGTTTCGAAGTCGACCCCGACCGCCTGCGCTTTGCCGAGCTCGCGCGGGCATCACTTCGACATGTCGCAGCGACAAGCCCGGGCGGCAAGTGCGGCGCCGAGCGCCGCTTGCAATTGCTCGGCCGTCCACGGCGAGCCGACAACTCGATTTCCACCAACTCGTCCAGCCCGGCGATTCCCACGGCCAGGGCCGAGGGGAAATTCATCCGCGGCTTGGGGTGGAACCCTCGGTCATGCCCAGCGGCACTTCCGCCCGGCGGAGCAAGCGCTCCCAAGCGCGCATCAGATCGCGGTGGCTGAGCCAGCGCAGATCATCTTGCTTGGAGAAACGAATTCGGACGCGTTGTCGGACCATCGGTTCAATTCCGCCGGCGCTGCCGTAGCGCCGGCCGGTTTGAGTCCATCATCGGATCAGGAAAAAAACTTGGTGCTTTGTCACAGCTCGAATTTAAGGTGCCACTGGCTTTGCCAGCGTCTTCTTGGCCGAGCGAACAAGGCAAGAATCTGACGAGCACTGGCACACAATCGAAAACTTGGCGTTGTTCAAGCACTCACGGTCATCCGGGTGTTCCAGGAGCAACTTTGTTCAATTCTTCGCGGAGATAGTTTTTAATGGCGCGAGCGCTTTCCATCTTCATCGCCCGCGCGGCGATCCGCTCGCAGTCGGCGACGGAGACGCCGGCGAATCAACTGCTTGATTTCAGGGATCGCGCTGGGCGTGACGCTGAAATGCCGCAGCCCCAGGCCGATCAGGAATTGCGTGTACAGCGGGCTGCCGCTCATCTGGCCGCACATGTTCGCCGGGATACCTCGCGCGCTTGGCGGCCTCGAGCGTCATGTCGATCAGCCGCAGCATCGCCGGGTCGCAGGCATTATAGAGATCGGCCACTTCCTTGTTGCTGCGATCGACGGCCAGCGTGTATTGGATCAGGTCGTTCGTGCCGATGCTGAGGAAATCGACTTCTTCGACGAACCGGTCGATCATCATCACCGCCGACGGGACCTCGACCATCATGCCGACCGGGATTTGCGATTGAACGGCGATGCTGCTTCTCTTCGAGATCTTCCATCACGTCGGCAAGCACCAGTCTTGGCCTGCGCAGTTCCTGCAGCGTGGAGATCAGCGGAAACATGACATGCACGTTTGCCCAGTGCGCTGGCCCGCAAGGATGGCCCGCAACTGCGTGCGAAACAGCGGCAAATTCCGCAGCGACAGGCGGATGCTCCGCAGGCCCGAGGAACGGATTCCGCTCGTCGTCGGCCAGCGGCGGGGCTGAGCTTGTCGGCGCCCATGTCGAGCGTGCGGATGACGACCGGCCGATCGCCCATCGCTTGCAGCGACGCGGCAATAGGCCTGGTAGTGATCTTCCTCGGTCGGCTCGCGATCGGACGTGAGATACAGGAATTCGGTGCGATACAGGCCGATGCCATCGCTGCCGCGCTCGACGCAGTGCTCGACCTCGTGCGGAAATTCGATGTTGCCCAACAGCTGCGATGCGCACGCCGTCGGCCGTTTCGGCCGGCAGATCGCGCAGCGTCGTCGAGCTGCGCGGCGGCCGTGCGCTGCTGCTCGACCTGCCGCTCGATAATGGTCGAGCGTTTCGGCGTCGGGCTGCAGGATCACCAGGCCCTGGTCGCCGTCGATGATGACCTGGTCGCCGCCGGAGACGTCGGTCAGAAACGGGCCGGTGCCGACGACCGCCGGCAATTCGAGCGCCTCGGCCACGATGGCGGTGTGGCTGCCCGGCCCGCCCACCTCGGTGACGAAGCCGCGGACGAACTTGCGATCGAGATTGGCCGTTTCGCTGGGGGTGAGATTGTGGGCCAGCACGACGACGGGCGAAGTGAGTCGCGAAAGCTCCTCGCGGCGGCGGCCGAGCAGATGCCGCAGCAGCCGCTTTTCGATATCGAAAATGTCGCTGGCCCGGTCGGCCAGAAAACTGCTCTGGACGGTTTGAAAGACCTTGGCGTAGCGGCGCAGCGTGCGGCTGACGGCATATTCGGGCGAATAGTGCCGGTCGCGGATCAGCGCCTCCAGCTCGCTCCGCAGGTTGGGATCGCGGAGCATTTGCAGATGGGCGTCGAAGATGGCGGCGTACTGCTCGCCCAGCTCGCGCGAGACGCGCGTCGCGATTGTGCTCGATTTCAGCGCCCGCGGCGGCGATGGCCTTGTCGAGCCGTTCGAGCTCGTCGATCGACGGCATCGCGCGCGACGAACCGCCGCGGGATGCGGAATCCCTCGGTGTCCATCACCAATGCTTCGCCGATCGCCACGCCGGGCGAAACGGCAATTCCCTGTAATCGCTGCATGAATCCTTGTTCGAGCGGGAAGCGGAACCAGGAGCTGGCCCGTGGCCAACGCGCCCGTGTCGCACAAACGACCGCTCGTTTTGGTCCGGCCCATCGGGCCGCACGGTGGAATTCCTGGCGCCGAACGCCTCGACCATCCGGCTCACCCGGAGCGGCTGCTACGTCGCGGTGTTAGCGCGAGTTTGGCCGCCGATGGGAAGTGGTTTCGCCGTCAGGAATCCGGTGGTTTTTCCTCGTTGATTTCCGCGAAGTTGCTGGCGAACAATTGGGCCAGTGCTTCCAGGGCAGATTCCGCGTCGGGGCCCGTGACCTCGATGATCAACCGGGTTCCCGGCGCTGCCCCCAAGGTGGCAATGTCCAAAATGCTCTTGCCGTCGACTCGTTCATGATCCTTGACCAACTCGACCTTCGACTGAAACTGACTTGCCAATTTGACAATCAAGCTCGCAGGCCGAAGGTGCAGTCCATGCGCGTTGGAGACCACGACATGACGGGTCAGTTTATCTACGGCAATTTCTCCGTCAGTAATCTTTCCGTCGTCAATCATTGGCTGCCGCCGTCAGAGACGTTTCGCCTTGAGGCGAGCTGTCGCGGGACACGGGGGGGTAACCCTCTGTAACGACCTGCCCTTGAGAAGACGAATTGCGACTTACGAAACGAACTGATTGTTGTCGGCCTCATCGAGCAATTGGCGAATATCTTCGGCGGACTTCGCCTTCTTCAGAAATCTGCAAAAAGTTTCATCGCGGAGTTGCCGCGAGATGTTCTCCAGCGCTCGCAAGTGATCGCCCGGGCGATCGGGGGGCGAAATCAGCAGAAAAAACAACTGCACCTTCTCGCCGTCGAGGCTGTCGAAATCGACCCCTCCGGGGCTGACGCCGACGGTGCCCACCAGGCGATCGACGCTCGGGTGCTTGGTGTGGGGCACGGCGACGCCCCGGCCAATCCCGGTGCTCCCGAGCTCTTCCCGCTTCATCACTGCTTTGACGATGCTGTCCACTTCGTTGGCGGCGATCTTGCCCGCCTCTTGCAGCGCCTCGGCTAATTCTCGAATCACGCCGGGTTTATCTTCCGCGGTCAACTCCGCACGGATCGCATCGACACTGACAAAGTCGGCGAACTTCATAGCTTTCAGATCCTTTCTCACCCCGTGATTGTCTCTGTCCAGCCGAGGGCAAGTCCGAGCCACGCGGCCTATTTTCCGATCGGCGTCTCCCACCGTCCAACGGCGATCCTGCGCCGAGAGCCGTCAGCATCCACACTCATTCGGCCGCACGTCTGACCGCGACTTATCCATCTGCCACTCAATTCGCCGAACCAAAACGCTCGGGTAACATATCAGTCTTTGGTCAAGGAACCCTGCCGGACGCCTGGCGAACGATGGCGCCCGAGAATTTTCTCTTTGTATTTCCGCAGTTGCTGTTCGATCTTTTGCACCGCTCCATGCACCGATCGCCACAAATCTCCGCTTTGCATCGTAGCCACAAAGTCGTGCTTATGCTCGGCCGAAACTCGGACTTCGACGGCTGGCGATTCGGGCCGTTCGAGGTCCACGGTCACATCGATCGCCGCTAATCGCTCGAAGTAACGCGAGAGCCGAGCTACTTTGATCGAAATCTTCGCGCGGGTGGCGTCGCTCAAATAGCCGTGCCGCGTCGAGATATTGATTTGCACCGAGCCTACTCCTTTGTTGACCGGTTCCACGATTTTGGCCAGCGAGAACTCCGTTCGTCGGCGAAACCCGCCTCAACGCGCCGGAAACTCAAGTCCGTCATTTTAACGTTATCGCAAGCCGGCCACAAATCCAAAGCCAGCGGGATTTAGCGGCGCATTTCCCGGCGGTGGCCGATACGGAAGCTTGGCACTTGCCTCAGGGCGCTGCGAAGCGTAACGTTTGGGCGGTGGCGGACGGGCGGCATGCGGGCAGCGGACGCCAGACTCATTGGTCTGGGCTTGGCGGCGGCGGAACGGCCCCCGGCGCAGGGGGCGCGGCACTTCCGGAACCCGCTCCGGCTGCGGGGAGTTCAGCGCCAGGAGTCGCGTCGCTGGCTGGTTTCGCCGGATTCGACCCTTTGGGTACGATCAGCCCGTCCTTCAACTGCTCGCGCCAGCGGCGCGTTGCCGGAGCCCGGTTGGCGGCGGTTGCCTCGGGACGATAGTTGAACGTGGCGCCCGTGATCATGCGCAAATTGTGGAACGCAAGGACGCGAAATGCCAAGGTGTCGTTGTCCAGAAGGTCGACGAGCCGGGCAGCGGCCCCGTTGACCAGATCTTCTCGGCTGTAACCCCACAACATGCGATAAAGTTCGTCGCCGTCTTTGCCCAGTTGTCGCTCGAAAGTAGTGCGAATCTTCAGCGCCGTGGCCGGACCACGGTCTAAGGCGGCTTGCAAGCTTTCGATTTGCGCGGCCCAGACCGCCCGCTGATCGACGTCGTTGAGCAAGTCGACGAACGGATCGAAATCGTTGACGAGCGCCAGCGACCGTGCGGCCAACGAACGATTTTCCGCCTTGCGGTGCTCGGCCATTTCCCGCAGCACGACGGTCACGCCATGCTTGCCATCCAGCGCATGATTCAAATCGACCGCGGCCCGGGCGTCGAGCGGATTGACCGTTTCGATGCCGAGCCACTTCGGCAGGTCGCGATCGGCGTTAGCGCCATCCGGCGGAAAGGGCGAGACGATCAGGCTATTGGATTTAGCCCGCCCCGTGCCGCCAGGCAGAGTCAGGCTTTCGCCCGACTCGCCTTGCCATTGCAGTTGGCCTCCCAGCACGTACAGCGCCGCGCCGATCCGCGGCGGATTCGCTTCCGGATCGACCCCTGGCAACTGATAGGGGCGCACTTCCGCGGCGCCGGAAGCCTCGGCGTCGTTGAAGGTCAACATTCCACCGGCCCGGGCCAGGTTGAGCCGCAGCCGCACATCCGGCTTGCCCGCCGTCAGCATCTTCACCCGGCCATAATCGATCCGGACCACGGGATTGCCTTGCGCGTCATTGCCCTGCAAAACGAGCAACGTTTCCGGCAAAAGTTGCAACGTAACTCCGCCGGAAAGGGTGATGGTGGGGCGAAATGTCGGCAGCGCCAACAGCTTGTCGCCCGTGCGGAATGCGACTCCGGCGGCTACGCGCTGCCACTGGCCGTTGCCGGAATCCAAACGCAGGAGGACTTCCTGCTCGGAGATCAAGCGGCCCAGACGCTCGTTGCCAGGCGCGGCGGCCGCGGGAAAATCGTTGGGCAACGGGACTTCAACTCCCGGCACGGGCACAAATGGATTTACAGCTTTGGCCGGAGTTCCGCTCGGGCCGACTGGCGGGACCGGCGGTGGCCCGCCGGGAGGGGGCGCGGCTCCGTTCTTCGAAGCGCCAATGTTCGAAGGCAATGGCGGCACGGGCCCTTGCGACAAGTCGGGCGGCGGCGGGGCGACAATCGTCGTCGGCTGGCCCAGCGGCGTTCCAGTGGGGGAGCGCCACGGGAGTCGCCCCGCCGATTTTGCCGGTCCCGGACTTACCTTGAGTTTCATCCGCGCTATTGGTCGCCGCGGTTGTTCCTGGAGCCTTTGGAGTTTCGGTTCCATTCGCGCCTGCATTCTCCGGCAATTTCGCGTCCGCCCCTGGTGTCTTGGACGCATTGTCGACCGACTTTCCGGAATCGGTTCCGTTCTGCTTGTCGGCGTTCTTGGCCGGTTTCAGCGGAGTGTTCAGGGCAGTATCAGGCCCTTTAGGATTGCCATAAAACCACCGGATCACGGGATTATTGCTATCCAAGCCGAGCGCCGAGACGACGACGACCGCCAACAGGCAAACCGCCAACAGCGTGCCAACCACGGGCCAAAATCGCGAGCGCGAGCCGCCGCGCAAGTAGTCGGGCACCTCCGGTCGGGGCTTGCTTGGAGTCGGAGCGGCTTCGGAACTCGGACCGCCTGCTGCAGCCAGGACTGGTGTCGCGACGGCTGCGGCCGACGCAGCCGTGCGAGCTTCAGCCCCCGCGCTTTCGGAGACGATGTCGTACATCCGTCGCCGCAAAGCCGGATCGACCTCGGCCGGCTCGCCTAAGACAAGCGTCAGGATCTGGTGGCAGGAAGCCGCTTCGGCCAAATGGACGTCGGATTCCAGGCAGACTTTTTCGAAGTCCGGCACGCGTTCGCCCGGCAGCGTGTTGTCGAGGTATTCCGCCACGGTATTGGGATCCAAGCCCATCCCCCGGCCGGATACTTTCGGCGCTCCCAATCGCATGCGCCGGGTAACATCCCGAATTTTGTGCAGCAGGTTGGTGGCGAACTCGCTCTCTTCGATCTTTTGCCCCACTTGCTGATGGTCGGACGGCTCGAGGATGTCGTCCATATAGGCCAGCATGGTTCGCAACGTGAGGCGCATCGAAGAACTCCAAAATTCGCGAAAATGGTCCAACCAGAGCGCGGACGATCAGAGGGAAACAATGGTTCCCTATCTATAGTAGTGGGCCGCGGCAACCGAATCCGTACAATGAAATTGCAACAGTTATCAACTTCTGAAAGCTATTGCCGCCGGCTTCGAATCGCCGATCTCGGGCTGCTTGCCCAAGTTACGGCGTCAGCGGCCGCACGGTCGGGGCGTCGTCCAACAGTTCGGCGATCGTCTCGGCCGCCGGATTGAGAAGTTTTCGATACAACTCAAGGTGCCGCCGGGCCATCAATTCCGCAGTGTGCTCGGCCTGGATTGCCGCATGCCCGCGCCGGCCACACTCGGCAGCCAACTCAGGGTCCAGGACGAGCTCGGCGAGCCGATCAGCCAACGAGCGCGGGTCCAACGGCTCGCACAGTAGTCCGGCGCCGGTGCGCTCGATCAATTCGGGAAACATGCCGTGCCGCGGCAGAACCAGCGGCACGCCGTTGGCCATCGCTTCCAGCACCGAGATTCCTTTGCTTTCGTGATAGACCGTCGGCACGCTCATCATGTCCAACGATTGGAGAAACGCGATCTTACCGGGCCGATCGAGTTCGCCGACGTATTCAAACCGTTCTGAATGCCCGGCGTCGCGAAGCCGCGCTGCGATCTGCTGAAGATACGCCTCGTCGGCGCGTGACATATAACCGGCAGCCTTCAACCTCAGAGGCGGCAAGTCGGCGCGCTCGGCGAGCAGGCAAAACGCTTCCGCGAGAAGATGGAGTCCCTTCTCGGCGGCAACCCTTGCGAAATAGCCAATCACCACTTCATCGGACTTATTTGCCGCGCGATCCAGAACTCGTAATCCGTGGCCTTCGGGTTTCAGTCCGTGCGGAATCACTTCGATCTTGCCGCGATCGACGTCCAGATATTCGGCCATGAAGTCCGCGAAATAGTCGTTCAGCGCGACGAACCGATCGATCCGCGTGGCTTGTTGCTTCAGCAGCGCTCGAGCCTGGCTGTAGTGCGGTTCTGGCAATTGCTCGAGAAATATATCTTCGCCTGAAAGAGTGCAGACCAACGGCGTCTTCAGCCGCTGCTTGATCGGCTGCGCGATTCCGGCCAGCATGACGTTCGATAGATGGACGATCTGCGGCCGCACTTCGCGCTCCAGCCATCGCGTGAGCTTGGAAACTTCTTTTCGTTGCCGCCCGTCCTGGCCCGCCAGTGTGGAGACCGTCAGCGGTCCGAGTTCGGCCGCGCTCATGCCGGAGCTACGCTTCGATAACCAGGCAAGCAGCTTCGGCGAGTCGAACAGCGAATCCAGTAGCCAGGGCGTATGCCGAAACAATGCCCATTTTTCTTGCAGGAACACATTGACGCCGCCGAAAAAGACGCGCGGCAAGCTGACGCCCTCTTCATCCGTGCGCAGCGGCGTATACGTGGGAATTAGCAGAATGTCGGCATCCTGCCGCCGCAATTCGGCCGCCAGCGTATTATCGTGCAGGCACGCACCGCAGATGCGGCCTGCGGCCCCCGCGGAGATGTAGGCAATCTTCATGGAAGGAACCGGGTCTTTCGCCGCGGCGTTTCGTCGCCAAACACCACATTAGAACCGCTAACTTAACCAGCCGGGGTCTGTCCCCATTTTGCGCTTACCCCGTGAGCAAAATGGGGACTGATCCCCTCGGCGCCGCCAGTTGAGTTAGGACTTCTTAGACGGCTTCGACCGGAGTCACGATTTCGAGCAATTCCACCGCCGGCTCGCCGTCGCAGTGAATCAGCGCTGTGCGGCCATACGTCGTCTGATCCGGCGAAATCCCGAACAAGTGGCACAAATCAGGCCCGGGCGTAACTTCCCACAACTTGAACAGCTCGACTGAACGCAACACGTTATGCCGGATCAGAATTCGGCCAACCGGCGCCGACTGACTTTCGATCTCCTGGCGCACCGCGTCGCTGAGATGCGCGAAGTTGAGCCGCACGATGCCGAATTGCACGACCTTGCGGTCGGTCTGTCGCGTTAGCAGGATTTTACGCGAATAATGCTCGGAAGTCACCTGCGTGGCCAACACGCGCACGTCGACCAACGAGTGGTGGTAGCGCTCGACCGTGACGGTCATGTGGTGGTCGTGGGCCAGCAACTCATGGTACGCTGTCGGAAGCTTAGCCGCCGGCCGTTCGACGAAGGCGCCCAACTGCTCAGACGCGTCGTAAAACAACGCGACCAGCGTCTGGAGTTCGGGGACAACACGCGACGAAGATTCCACGGCGGGCCGGCACATCAGGGGGTGGCGGGGTCGCAATCGTTGGCCTGGCCGGCGGCATCTGTCACCGCCGAAGTCGTGCAGACGTCCGAGCACCGGTGCGCGAGGATGGCTTGCAGGTAGGCCGATTATCGCTTTGGCAAGCGCCATCAATCGCCGGGGGGCGCCGGCGGCGGACGTTTCAACACCATGTCGCACAAGTAATGCAACAAGCGCCGCAATTCGAGCGGTTGAAGCTCGTCAGCCACGGCTCGGACCCGCGACTCGTATTGTTTCACCAATGCCGCGGCCTTGTCAAATACCTGGCTCTGGTGGTACAGCCGCCGAATTTGCCGGACCGTCGTCTCCGTGGGGGGTGAAGTCGCCGACAGCGATTCGAGTCGCGCACAGTCCGCGGAGCTCAATCCTTCCATGGCCAAAGCCCAGAGTACGGTGGGGCGACCCCCCGAAACATCGCTCGCCGCGACCAGTTTATTGTGATTGTCGGGCTGCCAGTCGGCCAGATCGTTCAGGATCTGGAACGCGATGCCCAAGTTTCGCGCGAACTCGCCGATCGGCTTGACGTATCGGTCGGCGGGGCTGGCTAATTGCAAACCGGTCATGAGAGCGGCTTCGAACGCCGGCGCCGTTTTCAAAGCGTAGATTTCGAGCGCCTCGTCCGGCGTAAGTCGCTTGGCATGGGAGTCACGCCACAGCAGTTCGGCCCCTTGGCCCTCGGTCAGCTTCATGTGCGCTTCGGCCAGCCGATCCAAAATTTCGCCGACTGTTTCCGCTCCCAAAGCGGCGCGCTCGCGGCTGACCAGTCGGTAACCCAGGCCAATCAAGTAGTCGCCGACGTTGATGGCCGTCGCGACGCCAAACTTGCGATGCAACGTGCGGTCGCCATAGCGGTACTGATCGTCGTCTTCGATATCGTCGTGGACCAGCGACGCCTTGTGGAATGTTTCAATCGACAGGGCCGCGCGCTGTACGGACTGCGGCAGGCTGTCGGCATAACGCTTTCCGCCGGGAAGCGCAGCAACGGCCGCCGGTTAGGGCGTCGTACACGGCCAGCGTGATGAAGGGGCGCGAATGTTTGCCCCCCTTCGCCAGGAAATCGAACGCGATCTCCTCGGTCCCTCCGATCGGATCGGGATGTTTCGCTCCACAGGCAAAGCCGTTGGTGGCAACCGCACCGGGTGCTTGGGCCCCATTCGTCGCCGAGCCATGACCATCGTGAGCCGCCGCCTTGGGTTGCGCGTGAAGTCGCGGCGCTAGGCGTTCGAGATCTTCCGGTTCGAACATTCGCTTCGCCGCGCGAATCAAATGGATATAGTTGGGCGTCGGCGGCTGGGTGATCGAATACGGCAACTCGATCATCTCAAGAACCCAATCCACATCCAGGCCAATTGCATCGGCGGCGCTCGGATCGCCCGACTCCGAATCCCACGACGGGAGCGCCAGGCAAGGCAGATCGAGCAACAAAATCTGATCCAATGCCTTCTCCAACACATCCAACGACGCCACGCCGACCAATGCCTCGACGTCGCCCGTTTCGAGCGCCGCCAGAATCGCGATGGAATCTTCGGCCCGCAACACTTGATAGCCAAGCTCCTTGGCACGCGCTCGCAAGCGGGTGATGGCAGCCGCGCTCGAGTTGGCATGAACCGGATCGCGATCCAGTCCATCGGCCAGGATCGCCGGCAACAAAAGCAACCTTTGCGGCGGCGCGACGGACGCGACTCGCGGCTCCCAAAATGCTGACGCCACGGTGACCATCGTCCAGCCGACAAAGCACTCGGGTAGGCCCAAATCAGACACCACCCGGCGGGCGAGCAACTCGAATTCCTGACGATCCAGCCGTCGTGTCCGATCGAGCCGTTCGACGGCGGCTGCGGCGCGGCGGCGCAATCGCTCGCGCAGCGCTCGCGGCTGCGGAATTTGCTTCAAGTGCTCCGTCGGCAATCGGCCCGTGACAGCGGAGGCCAAGGGGCCGAGGACTTGCTTATCGAGTAGATCGGGTTTGTCGGTTGCCGTGGGCAAGGTAGATCCTGCTAGCCGCTTTCCTGATTCAATTGACCGGTCATCATAGCGGTACTCGAACCGTCTGAAAACCGGCTCGAAATCCAGTTCCTGACTGCTTTGAAGGAGGTGTCGCCGTCCGTGCCGCAAACGGTCCGGCTCGGCAATCCGGACCTCCCGGTAGCGGGTCCGGATCGGCAGCCGCACGTCTCCTTAACCGGCTTGACGAATTAACCGGTCTGACGAATGAAACTTAACCGCCGCCTTGAAAAGCCGGTAGTGGTTCACTTCGAGCCCCTACGGCACATGGAATGTGCCTACTACGTGGCAGGCACGCTCCGCGTGCCGTCGAAGCGCCAAGAACCTCAAAACGAAGCATTACTTGAAAAGCCCTTGATTGGAACGGATCGAAGCCTTTTGCTATGCTCGGTTTGCCGCACGGTGGGTAGCAGGAATTCATCCCGGCGAGTTTGCCTAATTAGCCCGATGTCCCCACACCCAGCTACTTTTTATGCCCTCGGCGATCCGCGTCGCAAATCTGGTCAAGCGCTATGAGGGCCGGCCGCCGGTCGAAGCGGTTCGAGGGTTGGATCTACAGGTCGAGCAAGGCGAATGCTTCGGCCTGCTGGGGCCGAACGGGGCGGGCAAAACCACTACGATCGAAATTATCGAAGGGTTGATGCCGGCCACTTCCGGCGACGTCGAAGTGCTCGGCAAGCGATGGGGAGTGGACGACGACGCGATTCGCAACCGGATCGGGATCTCGCTTCAAGAAACCCGGCTGTCAGAAAAGTTGTCGGTGACCGAGACGCTCACGTTGTTCCGCAGCTTCTATCCCGGCGGAATCGAGCCGGACGAGGCGATGCGGCGGGTCGGGCTCGAGGAAAAATCCAAATCGTGGGTCGGAAAACTTTCCGGCGGCCAGCGCCAGCGGTTGGCGGTCGCCTGTGCTCTGATCGGACAGCCCGACTTGTTGTTTCTCGACGAGCCGACCACGGGACTCGATCCCCAATCGCGGCGGCAGTTGTGGGACATCATCCGTGGCTTGCGCGAGCAAGGCCGAACCGTTTTGCTGACGACGCATTACATGGACGAAGCCGAACGTCTCTGCGACCGGGTGGCGATTGTCGAGCACGGCCGCGTGATCGCCTCGGGAACGCCGCGCGAACTGATCGCCAGCCTGGGCGGCGAGCATGTGATCGAATTCACCGCCGAGCATCGCGCTGGCCAAGCGGAACCATCGCCCGAGTCGCTGGTAAATCTGCCAGCCGTCACCGCCGCACGGGCCGAAAACAGGCACATCAGCCTGTCGGTGGTCGAACCGCACGTGGCGTTGCCGGCGTTGCTGGAGCACCTTGACAAGGCGCAATACCAACTAACGAGCCTCACCACGCGGCACGCCAGCCTCGAAGACGTATTCGTAAAATTGGCCGGACGCCATTTGAACGACGAACCGACGGATTGAGCTGCGCAACACAAAGCACTTAAAGCCTATCCGAGAACCGGCGGGGACTGGCTCATTTTGCGGTGCCCTGGGAGCAAAATGTGCCTGTCCCCCTCTCCTCGGCCGGTTCTCGGATAGGCACTTATTGCTTGCGGTAATTTAGCGTCCTTGGACCTACTGCATTTCAAGAATCAGCGAGCGTATACTCAATCCACTTTGTAGGATTTCTCCAGTCGGACGCGCCTCAACCCGGGGTGCATGGCACAAGATGCGTCGCGGCCTGCAATCTCTATTTCCAACGGAGCAACCGTGAAATCCGATTTTGATTTCGGCCGGGCTTACATTGCGCCGATTTTCGGGCGCGTCGTCATGTTGGGCGGGGCGCTATGGATGCTGACCACGGTCGCACGCGCGGCCGAGCCAACATCGCCACCTGCCGCCAAGCCGACGAATGACGCTGCGGCACAAGAGCCGCGTCCGGACGGCGACAGGCCGATTGTCGACGTGCGAATCGACGCTCCCTACCGGCAAATCGCCAACAGCGCCGGCGACGAATGGGCGCCCACCTGGGCCAACGACGACGCGTTGTATACCGGCAACGACGATGGCACCTCGTTCGGCGGCGCGGCGATTCACGGCGGCCGCAGCGTTGCCTTTGGCAAACTCACCGGCGACGATCCGTTCAAACTCGTGGGCGCCAGCATCAGTGATATGGGCGTCTACGGAGAACTGAAGCCCGCGGCGGACAACGCCAATTGGAAAACCATGAACGCCTACTGCGTCGATGGCGTGCTCTACATGTTCGTGACCCGCTGCTTGTATCCGGAGCAATCGGGCGATGCCCGGCATCGCCATGTGTTCAAGAATTCGAGCATCATCAAATCAACCGACAAGGGCGTGACCTGGTCGCGATCGGCCGGCGAGAACTACGATAAGCCAATGTTTCCCGGACTGCGGTTCGGCGCCCCGTATTTCGTCTGGTACGGCAAGGACGGCGCCGCGACGGTGCATAACGCAGACAAATATGTCTACGCGATTTCGAACGATGGGCATTTCGAAGACGGCGACAACTATGCGTTGGGCCGGGTGCTGAAAAGCAAGCTTCCGGAGCTGAACGCCGCCGATTGGCAATTCTATATGGGTGGAGACGGAATAGCGGACAGCAGTTGGGCGAGCGACATGAATAAGGCGAAGCCCGTGCTGGAGAATCGATCCAATTGCAGCATGACTGGCATGACCTACATTCCGGCCTTGGGAAGGTACGTGATGGTGGTGTGGCACTACACGACCTACAACCTGCGCACCGATCCGCGCACGATCAATGACTATTACGAAGCACCCAAACCCTGGGGCCCCTGGACGAAATTCAAGACGATCGAAACCGAAAAGTTGGGGTGGTACGTCCCGATCATCGGGCAGAAGTTTCAAAAGGGGGTGGATGCGAAGAGCGCGTCCGGCTTCCTCTACGCCCCGGGCTATTACCAGAACCCGAATCTGTACAAGCTGAATTATCTGCCGGTGACGTTTTCGACCGTGCCCTTGCCAGCGACCCCTCGGCATTGAGTTTCGTCCGGCTCCGCGCGCTCTTGGAAGTCGCGTTTTTTTCTAATTTCCACGCGGTATTGTTCGTTCCAATCTGTTTTTTGCCGCGTTTTTACACTAGCCCGACGCGTTAGCGAGGACGCGAGGCGATGATCTTGCAAGGCGTCCTCGCTAACGCTTCGGGCTAGTATGTTCGGCCTGTCGCTGAAAAAGCGCAGCTCCGAAACCGGCGCGTGAGGTTTCGTCCGCAGCTATCTCCGTCACGCTTGCGCCGCTGCGACTCGCAAAAACATCTGTTTGGACAAATATCGTCCAAACTGGTATCCTGTCGCTATGGCCATCACAAAACTGCGCACCGTTCCCTCGAAGCACCGATTCGATTCGCCGGAACAAGAGACATTTCTCGCCCTCTGGCGGACGTTCGACCGCTTGCACGCATTGGAGGAGTCGCTGTTCGATCAGTATGGCCTGACGCCGCAGCAGTACAACGCTTTGCGGCTGCTGCGGGCCGCCCGGCCAGGGCGTGCTGCACGCAGGACCTGGCCGCCCGGCTCGTGTCCCAGCGCCCGACACCACGCGTCTGCTCGACAAGCTCGCCGATCGCGGGCTGATCGAGCGCAACCGGCCCGCCACGAACCGCCGCGAAGTGCGCGTGGCGATTGCCGCTGCCGGAATCGCGCTCTTGAAAGAACTGCGCGAGCCGCTGCGCGATTGCCACTCCCGGCAACTCGGCCATTTGACCCGGGCCAAGCTCGCGCAGCTGACCGCGCTGCTGCGAGCGGCCCGGCTGCCTCACGAGGAAGCCGACAGCAGTTGGCGTTGACGTTTTCTATGGTCCTGACATTTCGATTCGCTTCTGATTTGGAGTTTTTTCGATGAGCACTGAGTCCACCGACGTGGTCGTGATCGGCGGCGGTCCGGCGGGCAGCACGGTTTCCACCCTGCTCGCTCAGCGTGGGGTTCGGGTGCGGCTGTTCGAGCGCGAACGGTTTCCCCGGTTTCACATCGGCGAGTCGCTAATACCCGAGACTTACTGGGTGTTCCAGCGACTGAACATGCTCGACAAAATGAAGCGGAGCCCCTTCGTCAAGAAGTACAGCGTGCAATTCGTCAACGCCGCGGGGCGCGTCTCCGCGCCGTTTTATTTCGAGGAGAACAAACCGCACGAGTGTTCGCAAACGTGGCAGGTGATCCGCAGCGAGTTCGACCAGATGATGCTCGACAACGCCCGCGAGCATGGCGTCGAAGTCGACCAGCCGGCGCGGGTGCTGGAGGTGATCTTCGAGGGGGATCGGGCCGTCGGCGTGAAAATCCAGAAGGACAAAGGCGCGGCGGAAGAGGTCCGGGCTCAGGTCATCGTCGATGCCAGCGGGCAAAGCACGATGCTTCAAAATCGGTTCAAGCTGCGCAAGTGGGACCCGGTGCTGAACAAGGGAGCGATCTGGACTTATTGGGAAGGTGCTTATCGCGACACCGGCCGGGACGAAGGCGCCACGCTGGTCGTGCAGACGCCAAACAAACAGGGCTGGTGGTGGTACATTCCGCAGCACGACAACACGATGAGCGTAGGGATCGTGGCCCCATTCGACTACCTCTTCAAAGGCCGCGGAAGCCACGAACAGGTGTATCATGAGGAAGTAGAAATCTGCCCGGCGATCAAAGAGCGAATTTCAACCGGCCGCCGGGCAACCGGCTACTACGCGACGAAAGACTATTCGTACCGGGCAACCCAGGTAGCGGGCGACGGCTGGGTGCTGATCGGCGACGCCTATGGGTTTCTCGACCCATTGTATTCCTCCGGCGTGCTATTGGCGCTGAAGTCCGGCGAGATGGCGGCCGACGCGATCGCCGATGGGCTGGCGGCCGGCGACACGTCGGCAGCGCAACTGGGCCGCTGGGGCGAAGTGTTCGGTCGCGGCGTCGATCGGATGCGGCGGCTGGTGTGCGAATACTACAACGGGTTCAGCTTCGGAAAATTCATCAAGGCCTATCCGCACTTGAAAGGCAAAGTGACTGACCTGCTGATCGGCGATTTGTTTACCGACCGCGTGGACGAAGTCTGGGGACCGTTGGAGTCGATCCGCGACCCCGGCCAGGCGCCGATCCCAACCTGGTCGGCCGATGCGCAGATGGAAATGCCCGACAAGGTGAACGAGTCTGTTTCTGCCGTCGGAAGGCCAGCGATAAGGCGCGTTACGCAAGATCGTAGGTTTTTCCGTGGTATTACTCTGGTCAGTGCGGCGCCTTTTCATTCCAAGCGGGCGCCCGGGCATTGTCAGTTCGCCGGCGCGATGAACGCATCCGGGAGGATGCCAGCGATTAGCCGGGGGTCGGTCCGCTGCTACGCATCGAAATTCGCGGCGGCCCAACAAATCGGGTTTCATTGCGTAAGCTCTTCGTCGTCATTGTGGGAATGAAAGCCGCATAGGTCTCATTCGTCGAGCATGTCGGATTTCGAGCAGCCCAGCTATTTCCGTTTAGCGCAGGAATGGCACCGCTTGCTCCGGCGCCGGCAATTCTACTTCATCGACGTAACACCAAGCCCACCGTTCGCCCGGCTCGAACGACGCCATCACCGGATGACTCGTGTGATGAAAGTGCCGCGTGGCATGCTTGCCTGGCGAACTATCGCAACAGCCAACGTGGCCACAATTCAGGCAGAGCCGAAGATGAACCCAGCGCATGCCCAGTTTCAAGCACTCCTCGCAACCGTTTGAATGGGCAGGAACAGGTTCAACCGCAGCCAAGTGTTGGCAGCTCATGAGTGAACTCCGAAGATTTGTCGGTGCAGTTCAGTGAACGAGGCGGGGTCGGGATTCGAGTCCGGTCGTTCTTGCAGCCGGCCGCATTTCCCGCATCTCGCTCCGATACAGATTTGTCTTCGTGCGCAAAATACTTGCAAGGCCGGTGACAGCGAAGGCCGGCGGGCTGCGTTCGAAACGGGACCAGCATTCGCTTCCGAGCATCCGATGTGACGGTGAAGACACTCGCGTCCACGACGATCAAAGCATCGATGGGCTGGGGGCGTCAAATTCGGTGTTCAGCATATAGGCCTTGAACGTGGCCGGCGTTCGCTCAAGTTCCGAAGGTGCGAAAGTCAACAGCGTTGTGATATCCCTCTGCGTCTCTGGAGGAAGTTGGTCGAGGTATGGCTCGACCATAGCGTCCCGCTGTTCGCGCGACAGTCCTTCGAAACAAGGATCGACCACCCGGACCCTAATGGTCGCGGAGTTGTAGCGGTAGGAATTTGCTTGCCTGAAGTGCTGGTTAAGATGATCCTCGACCATCCGGGTTTCGGCAGTCCGTTTTTCTTCCCAGGGGGTCTGCATTACCTGCTCCCAAAATGCGCCGCCGGCTTGTCTCTGTTCTAATTGTCACCCGCGAGCCGCACGGTGGCAATCCCGGTACATCCGCGGAGTGCGATCACGGCTTACGGAGACTCGATCCGATACAAATTCGTCTTCGTGCGCAAATCAGCGCATGGCCGGCGACGGCGGGGGAGGCCATGAAGCTGCCGTCGAGATGGTTGACGGCCACTTCTTCGTATTTGCGGCCGGGGTGCAGGACGGTGGTCACGCCGTTGTCGCTGAAAAGATACACATGGTTGTCGGCCGAGAGCGGCGCGGCCGAATAGCCGCCGTTGTCGAAGCGGTGGGTCCAAACCTGCTTGCCGGTTTTCGCATCGACGCAGGCCGCCACGCCCGAGTCGTTGACCAGATATAGCAAACCATCGACCCATAGTGGCGACGGCTTCGAGCCGACGGCCTTACTGAATTTCCAAGCGACGTTCGTGCTTGTCACATCGCCATGGCCGCCGGGCGCACGGCCCACAGTTGGGCCTTGCCGAAGCCGGTGCTGATAAACAGCAGCCCGTCGCCGAACACCGGCCGGCCGGCGGCGGAAAATTCCGGATAGCGGACTCGCCACAGTTCCTGGCCTGTGTGCGGGTCGTAGGCCAGCGTGGCCTTCGACGTGGGACTAATCGAGCTCCTGCCGGCCCGCGACGTCGATCACCAGCGGCGTGGCGAACGCCTTCTTCGTATCGCCGTCGGTGGTGCCGTAATCGATGTCGCGGTTGCGTTTCCACACGGTCTCTCCGGTCTGTTTGTCGAGGGCCACGATGTACTGGTAATCAAAGCCGTCGAAATGGACGATCAACAGATTGCCGAACAGGATCGGCGATGAGCCCGGCCCTCGAAAATGATTGCAGGGCAGATCGCGGCGCTGCCAGAGGACTTTTCCCGAGGCCGTGTCGAGACAGGCGGTGCCGGCGCTGCCGAAGTGGACGTAGACGCGGCCCGCTTCGATGACCGGGGTGGGCGACGCGTAGGTGTTGTAAACGCGAATGTCGGTCGGATTGGCAACGTCGAAAATCTTCAGGTCATGGACGATCGCGCCGGAAGCGAGATCGACGCAGATCGCATAAAGTTGCTTCCCTTCGTCCGAGCCGGTGGTGAGCCAGACCTGGTTGCCCCACACGACCGGGCTCGACCAGCCTTTGTCGTGGATCGGCGTCTTCCAGCGGACATTTTTCGTTTCGCTCCACTCGGTCGGCAGTCCCTTGGCATCGGAATGGCCTTGGCCATCCGGCCCGCGGAATTGGGGCCAGTTTTCTTCGGCCGCCAGGCGATTCGCGCACGGCCAGCGCGAAGAGTGCCAGGGAGGCAAGGCAAATCGAACGGAGCGCTCGGCGGATCATCATCGCGATTCCTCGTCAGTCAGATCATAGTCGATCCGACCGACCCAGTTCAAATCGGCGCCGAAGGAGCGAAGCGAATTGGCAGCCATCCACGAGAGGCGCATGTCCAGACAATCCGAACCGCGCGAGCCGCCGTTGTGTGGGCCCCCACGCTACTCCCACGCGGAGAACGCTTGCCACGTCTCTTCCGGCGTCACAATAATGACCCGCGGCTCCTCGGGCATGGCTGGTGGACAGCCGCCGAACCGGATTCCGTCGGAATTCTCACGCGTGTCGTCATCCGATCAAAATTTGTTGTGCGGGGCGCTGGCGCTTGAGCGCGGGTTTGTCAGTCGCGATCAATTCATCGCGGCCATGCGCGCCTGGGTCGTCGCCAAAGCGACGCCGTTGGACACGATCTTGCTCGAACGGCAATTCATCGAGCCGGATGAACACGCGTTGTTGTCAGCAATCGTCGCCGAACATTCGCAGCAGTTCGCCGGCGACTCCGCACCGAGTTTGGCGGCAATTCATCTGCCCGAGCCGGTTTGTCGAGAGTTGGAACAAATCGGCGATCCCGATTTGACCGCCAGCATCGCCCGCTTGGCGCAAGATTCTGCGCCGGTTCGCGCGCCGGCGGCTTCACGCTCCTCGATCACAACGGCGAGCGATGCCTGGCATGAATTGCCCTCGGGTCTCGACGTCGTCGCACCGGCGGATCGTGGGCCTTCGGCTCACACCCTGGATCATTCCGCCGCGCCGCGGCCGAATTTGGAATCGAGCCAACCGGTCGCCCGGAGGCGAACTTGGGCATTCGCGGCTATCGCGATCCTAGTGGTTGCGACAATCGCGGCGACGATTTCCGCGGTGCGAGAATTCGAGCGGCGGCGCCTGGCTGAAGAAACTTCCCACGAGCAGCTCGAAGTGCTCGCCGACGAGCGTTCAAAAAGCCAAACGTCCGATGACTTGTTCGCGCAATCGCACCGAGAGGCAGAGCGATTGCGGCAAGAGCAGACTCGCTTAACCAGCAGTATCGCGAAGCTGACGAATCAACAACGCGAATTGCGCGACAAGGCAATCGCTCTCGAATCATCTCTCGAAACCGCGCGGCAAGCCAGCCGGCAGCAGCAGGAAAAGCTAACCGCCGAACTCGCGAGGCAAAGCGGCTTGAGCCAGCACGAGCGCCGCTGCCTGGATCGAGCGCGGCTCGGCCGAATGCGCTCGGGGCGAAATCGCCCGCGGCATCGCACTTTTTTTCCATGCTTATGAAGTAGCACCCAAAGACGACCCTGTTCGCGGCAGTGCGCGGCGACTGATGGTGGCCTGGGGGGCGGAGCTCGGGCTTGTGCTGCGGCTCGATTCCGAATGGGCTTGTGCCGTGGCGTTCAATCGCGACGGGCGGCTGCTGCTATCGGGGAGCGGCTCTCCTTTGAGTCTGCAAGATTTAGGTCGGGCTTGCATTTGGGACACGGCAACCGGAAATCTGCTGCACCAATCGACATCGTACGACGGTCCCGTCGGAATAGTTGCCTTCAGCCACGACGACCAGAGTTATCTGACGGGCTCCAATTGGCTGGGGCCCGGCCGTGCCCATGTATGGAACACGGCGACCGGAGAGCAAATTTGCGAAACGCTTCCCATGTTTGGCAGGCTGTCCGTCGCGATCAGCCCCGACGACCGCACCCTCGTGACGGGCGGCTGGGAGAAGGCCGCGAGACTCTGGGATGCGAAGACCGGCCACCCCCGCGGCGAGTCTGATGCAGCATAAAGACGTGGTGGCCAGCGTCGCGTTCAGCCCCGACGGAAAACGAGTCCTCACCGGCAGCGCCGATAAAACGGCGCGACTTTGGGACGCGGCGACAGGCAAGCCCCTCGGTGATCCGATCCCGCTTGACGAGGAAGCGAGTGTGGTCGCGTTCAGTCCCAATGGGGAATTGTTTTTCGTCGGGACCCGAGAATATTTTCATCTCCGCCACCGACACGAAACCATCTCGCGGCTATACGATGCCACTACGGCCAAGCCGCATGGCGATCCTCTTGAAACGGCGGGCGAAGTCAGTACCGCCGCCTTCAGTCCCGATAGCCGCCGCCTTGTTGCCGCCGCGGGCGATACGGGCTGGGTCTTCGACGTCGCGACAGGCAAACGGGTTGCCCGACCCCTTGCGCACGGGAAGGAAATCATGGCCGTCGCGTTCAGCCCCGATAGCCAGAAGGTCGCCACGGCGAGCGTCGATAGGACGGCGCGACTTTGGGATGCCGCGACCGGCCGGCCGATCGGTTCGCCGGTTCAGCATGAAGATGAGGTCGACTCGGTGGCATTCAGCCCGGATGGCCGGATGCTGGCCACGGCAAGCGGTGTTGCGTCGGGACGCGTTCGCATCTGGGATTTAACGTCGGCTCGGCTGCGGCCAACGGCTCAGCAGTTGCCCGACGATGAGCGGCTAAGACATCGAAAGTCGCGCACCGCGTTCAGCAGCGACGGTCGCTTACGCGCCGCGGAGGGGCCGCCCCGATTTGTGCAGGCCTGGGATGAGACTACGAAACGACCCATTGGCGACTCAGCGGCCTGCCCAGGCAATGTTTTATGCCTGGCAATTAGTTTTGCCTCGCAGACGATGCTCACCGGCGGCGGCGATGGCAAAACGCGACTTTGGGATTTGAAACCCGGCGGGGCGCCGCAACCTCGCGAATTGCTCCATTGCGGCGAGGTGCATACTGCTGACTTCAGTCCCGACGGACGGATTCTCATCACGGGAAGTCTTAAGACGGCTCAGCTGTGGGACGTCGGCAGCGGACAACCACTCGGCACGCCGTGCCGCTCGATGCCCTCTTGGGAACGGTCCGATTCAGTGCCGACGGAAAGACCGCGTACGCATACAAATCGCCAACAGAAGGTCAGGAGTGGGACCTCGCCCCGCCCTTGCCCGACGAGCCTGACCCGTTGCGAATCTGGACCCAAGCCAGAACCGGATTTCGCACCAGCGAATTCGGCCTGCTTGAGCCGTTGTCCGCGGAGCGGTGGAAAACACAGCACGAAGTGCTGGCCAAGCTAGGAACGCCATGGAACCAATGGCGAACAAGCAGCCCCCGCGCTGAGCAGAAACCTCAGCCAAAATCCGACCCGAGCCTCGCAGCGTTCCGCGCCCCCTAAGTGATTCTGCGGGGCGGAAGTATTGATGGGTGCTCCATCACCCTCACCCCGGCCCTCTCCCGTCGAGGGAGAGGGAGCTTGCGCAGTGGCAGCCGGCTGGAACAGGTCTCGCCCAGCATGCGAGACCTACCCTTACGGCCGATCCGCGCGGTCTTGCGCGGGGCCGGGCAGCGGCGGGGTGTTGTCGAGCGCCGGCTTCTTCGTTTCGCGATCCTGCGAGGCGGACTTTTTCGAATCGGCGTTCGGAGTGTTGCCTGACGAGTCGACGGGCGGCTTCATCACCGAGGTCTGGCCGTGGCTGTCCGCTCCGGCCGATGCGGCGCTTGCGGCGTCGCTCGGCGAATCGGCCGTCGGCGCCGGAATATAGTGCGAGGTGGTCGGCGGAGGAACGATCGCCGGCGGCGGCACTTGAACCATCGGCACCGGAACCATCGCCGCGGGCACTGCACAAGGCGGGTCGATCGGCACCCGCATCACGACCATCCGCGGCACCTGATAGGTATAAGTCTGCGGGGTTCGCTTTTCGACGATCCGCGGCGTCTGGACGATCTGATCGACCGCGACCATTTTGCACACCTGGACCGGCACCTGCTCGACATGCTCTTCCGTGACCATCCGCACGGTCACGACCGGCACCTTGCGAACTTGTTCCTCGGCAACCATCCGGCAAACTTGCACCGGCACCTTCTGGTCGACATGCTCGACCACTTGCCGGCAAACTTGCAACGGCACTTGCTGGACGTGCTCTTCGGTCACCATCCGGCAAACTTGCACCGGCACCTTGCGGACCATTTCTTCATCGACATAGCGGCAAGTTTGCACTGGCACTTTGAACGTCACGACTTTGGCGACGTAGTTGGTCTGAGGAATTTGTTGGGCCACGACATTCGGCTGCCAGGTGCGAACAGTTTCGGCGACCGAGGGCCCTTGAGTTGGAACCCAGACCAGGCCCGCCCGCTGGCTAACCGGGGCTCCGGTCACGGGATCAACGCCGCACGCGCTCGGCTGCCATGCCAGGCGATAGCCCACGCGCCCCGGCCGGCAGACTTGTTGATCGACGTATTGTCCTTGATCGACATATTGCGTTTGACACGAGACGACCGGCTCCATCACCGTGGTGCTCTCTTCGCGCTCGGCGGTCTCATAGATTGGCCGCTGCACCATATAGCGTTCTTCGCGCTCCTGCGTTTCGGTCACGGGCCGGGCGACGGTGTAACGCTGCTCTTGCTGGACGGTTTCGGTCACATTGCGAACGCGGTCGAAGCTGGCGTCGCGCATTTGCGTTTCGACCACCGGCTTCATCACCGTGTAGTGCTCCTCGCGCTCCGAGGTTTCCTGCACCGGCCGGGCGACATTGTAGCGCCGCTCGCGCATCTCGGTCTCGAACACTTGTTTGTAAGAGGTGACTTTCTGCTGGTCGTAAACGGTTTCCTGCTCGACTTTGTAGACCGTGCATTGCCGTTGATCGTAGACAGTCTGGTAGACGAGTTTGTAGGTGGTGCAGGCGCAGCTTTGGGCGGCGGCGTTGTGGGCCGGCAGACCGACAAGCGCGACGCCAAGCACGAGGGCGGCGACATGCGGCGTCAGGTGGTTTTTGAATAGGGTTTTCATCTTCACTACCTTGCAGATCCTGGATGCGGCGCTGGCCGAGTGAGTTCTCGGCACAACGCAAAACGGCGATGGAGGGCGCGACGAGCCGGCCGGTTTGCGTTCGGCGAAAGCCTGTGCGCAAAACGACCCTATGGGAGTGTGCAAGAGGAACCGCGAGTCGGCAAATTAAATTTTGCGGCCTTAGGGTTCAAATCGCCGCAACAGACTGGGAATACAAGAGTTGTGTCGTGAGAAATTTCTTGAAGTTCCTGCGTGTTTGCGTCGATGCATTTTCGCCCCAAATTGCCTAACCTCCTGGCGGCTAAGCATTTCCAATCCCAGCTTGCCCAAACGATAAAGTCGCGCCTAGCCTGCAACAGATTTCGGTGTGTTGCATTCGAACCAGATAAGCCTGAAGCGCTAGCGAAAGACCTGGTGCTTTGTCAACACTTGATTCTTGGATTGTGTGCCACTGGCTCTGCCAGTGATCTTCGGAATTCTTGCCTTGATCGTTCAGCAACGAAGAACACTGGCAGAGCCAGTGGCACAAGAGCGTTATCTTGTCGCATGTTTCCTTCGCTCGCGCATCGGGCTTGGCTTCGAAAAGCGATGTTTTGACGCAACGCCCGTTTATCCTGTAAGTACAATGCGCCTTTCCCCACCCCACGGCCGCTTTTCGGATAGACTCTTCATTGCATTTCGCGAACAGCGGCTGCTGGTCGCAACATCACAAGCTCGTGCTCACCCAGAAAGAGGCGGATGCGTCAAATGCTTAAGCTCAACACGATCAAGTCGATTGCCGCAGTTTCATTGTTCGCGTGCGGCTCATGGATTGCCACGAGCCCGGCGATCGCGGCCGATGCTCCACAACCTCACGCCCCTCAAGTCCTCACGCCCCTGGTCGCGGCTGCACCGGCTGCTCCCGACGCCACTGCGCCAGCCGCCGCACAAGCCCAGCCGCACAACGCGATCGCCTGGGGCTTCGCCACGTTGCCCGTCACCTCGAATGCCGCGGTCGAACGGGCCGCCAAAGAGATGGCCGAGGCCGCGCTGAATTTCTGGAAAGCGCTCACGCCCGAGCAGCAGGCGAAATGCTCATTTCCTTTCGAAACGGCCGAACGATTCAATTGGCATTTCATTCCCCGCCAGCGAAAAGGGATCACTTGGAACGACATGAACCCGGCCCAGCAGGCGCTGGCGCATGCGTTTTTGGCGAGCGGCTTGTCGTATCGTGGTTATCAGCAAGCGGCGACGATCATGAGCCTCGACCAGATTCTCAAGGACATTGAAAAAGGGAGCGGCCCGCTGCGGGATCCGAATAATTATGCGTTCTCGATCTTCGGCACGCCCGGCGAGCATGCCACGTGGGGCTGGCGCTTCGAGGGGCATCATCTTTCGATCACGATCACCATCGTGGGCGGCCGCGCCGTGGCCGGGCCGGTGTTTTTTGGCACCAACCCGGCCGAGGTGCGCCAGGGCCCGCGGAAGGGATTGCGTGTGCTGGCGGTCGAAGAAGATTTGGGCCGCGAACTGGTGAAGTCGCTTTCCGACGAGCAACGCAAAACCGCGATCTACGACGTCACCGCTCCGAAAGAAATCATCACCGGCAATTCGCGGAAGGCGAATCCTGGCCCGCCCGTGGGCATTGCCGCCGGCGACATGACGCCGGCCGAGCAGAAATTGCTGATGACGCTCGTGGAAAACTACGCATATCGCTTGCGTTCGGAGTTGGCCGACGACGATCTGGCGAAGATCGCCGCCGCGGGCTTCAAAAACATCCACTTCGCCTGGGCCGGCGGCTTGGAACCCGGCCAGCCGCACTACTACCGCCTGCACGGCCCGACGTTCCTTGTCGAATTCGACAACACGCAGAACGACGCCAACCACATTCATACCGTGTGGCGCGATTCCGCGAACGACTTCGGCGAAGACCTCCTCCGCCAACACTACGACAGCACCCAAGGCGACGCGGCGCACGGGCACGACAAATAGCGCCGCGCGGAAAAGGCTGACGAAAAAAGTCAGAGGGGGAGACGAGAACGTTCAGGACGAAAGATTGACTCCCGTCCCTTTTGGTTCGTCCGTACCAACTTCAACCCCAGGAGAAAATTATGGCGCCAGCAAACGAACGAGCCAGGCGGAGTGAAAAGGGGCTGCTCACGCCGGACAACTGCGTGGTCACGCTGATCGACCTCCAGCCGCAGATGCTCTTCGGCGTGTCAAATTTCGACCGGCAGGCGATCATCAACAACAACGTGGCCTTGTCGAAGGCGGCCCAGGTGTTCGACGTGCCGGTGGTCCTCAGCACGGTGGAAACGAAGAGCTTCAGCGGCAACATGTGGCCGCAGATTCAGGCCGTGTTCCCGAAGCAGGTGCCGATCGAGCGGACCAGCATGAACGCCTGGGACGACGAAAACTTCGTCGCCGCGATCGGGAAAAGCGGCCGGAAGAAGATCGTGCTCGCGGGCCTGTGGACGGAAACGTGCGTCGCCCTGCCGACGATTCAGGCCATCCACGACGGCTACGAGGTGTACATCGTCGAGGACTGCTGTGGCGACGTTAGCCAGCTTGCCCACGACAACGCGATGAAACGCGTGATCCAGGCGGGCGCGAAGCCGGTGACCGCGCTTTCCGTGATGCTCGAATTGCAGCGCGACTGGGCGCAAAAGGACAGCTACGACGCTGTCATGGACATCGTGAAGACCCACTTTGGGGCGTACGGCGTCGGCGTGGAATACGCCTACACGATGGTCCACGGTGCCGCGGCGACGAAGTTTCCCGAGTACCGCGTCCCGGCGGAGCCGACCTCCCACAAGAAAGCCCACTGACGGAGAACCCCATGCCGGCGGACATGATCCTGCATAACGCGAAGATCGCTACCAACGCCGCGCCGTCGTTTGTCGAAGCGGTCGTGATCGAGGGCGGCAACATCGTCGCCGCGGGGGCCAATGCCGAAATGCTCCGGCAGCGCGGGCCGACGACGACTGTAATTGACGCGGGCGGCAGGACGGTCATCCCCGGCCTGAACGATTCGCATCTGCACCTGATCCGCGGCGGCCTCAGCTACAACATGGAGCTGCACTGGGATGGCGTGTCGTCGCTGGCCGACGCCCTGCGCCTGCTGCGCGAGCAGCGCGGCGCACGCCGCCGCCGCAGTGGGTGCGCGTCGTCGGCGGCTGGACCGAGTTTCAGTTCGCCGAGCGGCGGATGCCGACCCTCGACGAGATTAACGCCGCCAGCCCGGACACTCCGGTCTTCGTTTTGCACCTGTACGACCGAGCCATCCTGAACCGGGCGGCGCTGCGGGCCATGCGGCTACACCAGGGAAACGCCCGACCCGCCCGGCGGCGAGATCCAGCGGGACCGAGCGGGCAACCCGACCGGCCTGCTGATCGCCCGGCCGAACGCCGGCATCCTGTACGCCACGCTGGCGAAGGGGCCGAAGCTGCCGACCGAATATCAGATGAACTCCACGCGCCAGTTCATGCGCGAACTGAACCGGCTGGGCCTCACCAGCGTTAGCGACGCCGGCGGCGGTTTCCAAAACTACCCCGACGATTACCGGGTCATCGAGGAGTTGCACCTGCGCGACGAGATGACCGTCCGCGTCGCTTACAACCTGTTCACCCAGCGGCCCAGGCAGGAGTTCGACGACTTCGCGAAATGGGTGCGGATGACAAGGCCTGGCGCGGGCAGTGACTTCTACCGCATGAACGGCGCCGGCGAGATGCTCGTCTTCTCGGCCGCCGACTTCGAGGACTTTCTGGAGCCGCGGCCTGACCTGCCGCCGTCGCTGGAGGGTGAGTTATCTCGCGTGGTGCGGCTGCTGGCGGAAAACCGCTGGCCCTTCCGGCTGCACGCCACCTACGACGAGTCGATCGCCCGCTTTCTCGACGTATTCGAGGCGGTCAATCGCGACGTGCCGTTTGACGGGCTGCGGTGGTTCTTCGACCACGCCGAAACGGTGACGGAGCGGAACCTGGAGCGGGTCAAGGCACTGGGCGGCGGCATCGCCGTGCAACACCGCATGGCCTACCAGGGCGAGTACTTCATCGACCGCTACGGGGCCGAAGCTGCCGCGCATACTCCGCCCATCGCGAAGATGCTTGGGATGGGTATCCCGGTGGGCGCGGGCACCGACGGAACCCGCGTGGCGAGTTATAACCCGTGGGTGTCGCTTTACTGGATGGTGGCGGGCAAGACGGTCGGAGGAAGGCCCCTCTACCCCAAAGGCAACCGTCTCGAACGGGCGGAAGCGCTGCGGCGGTACACGTTGGGCAGCGCCTGGTTCTCGGGCGAGGAGGGCAAGAAGGGTGCCGTCGCCCCGCGTCAACTGGCGGACCTGGCGGTGCTGTCCGCGGACTACTTCGCGGTCCCCGAGGAGGATATCAAGGGAATCGAGTCGGTATTGACCCTGGTCGGAGGGAGGGTCGTCTATGGGGCGGGCGAGTTCGCCGGGCTGGCACCGCCTCCCCTGCCCGTCCTCCCGGAGTGGTCGCCGGTCAAATTCGCCGGCGGCTACCACCCACCTGTTGCCGAGAGTACCGCGGCGGCCCACGCGCAGAACTGGTCTCAAGCTGGCTGGCTGCACGGGTTACTTCACCACCTGGGTAGCAGGACCCGGCAGCGCGTCGGCGAGCCGTTGTGGGGGCTGGGTTGTGAGTGCTTCGCATTCTGAACTCGTCGAGGGGAGAATCATGAAACGAACACGCGGTGCGTTCCTTGTCGGCTTCGCCCTCATCGCCGCGCTGGCAGGCCCGGCTTGGCCGGGTGACAACAAGGGAGGGGTCAAGGAAAAGGGATTTGAGGTCCCGGGCGGTCCGGCCGTCAAGGTGCGCATGGAAGGGCCGTACACGGCCGACGTGCCGCTGCAAGTCGTCTGCTATTTCAAGTACACCCCGGAAGGGGCCAAGAAGATGACCGGCGCGCCCGTCGAGCTGGACAAACGGCTCGGCGGGGTGATCGCCTCGCTCCGCGAGCGCGGGGATTTCGTCGGGGACGAAGGCGAGACGCTCCTGCTCCTGCCGCCGAAGGACGTGATCCAGGCGAATGCGCTGCTCCTTGTCGGTCTCGGGGAGGAGAAAGCCCTGTCGCTGGCCGTCTTGGAAAGAGTCGGCCGGACAGCGCTGCGGGAAGCGGCGAGGCTGGGTGTCAGCCGGGTCGCTTATGCGCCGCTGATCCGCGACCAGGGCAACTCTAAGCTCGGCACGGGGGACGTGGCCGCTGCGGTCCTTCGGGGCGTCCTTCTGGCGTACGACACCGAGAAGCGCCTTCAAAAGGAAGGTCTGGCCAAGGCGTTTACCCTCGAGCAGTGGAACGTCGAGGCAGGAGAGAAGTACTTCGGCGACACCGTGACCGGCGTGCAGAAAGGGATAGAGGAGGCAAAGGCCGCGGCGGCGAAGCGGCCGGCCAGCCCGTATGGGACGAGCAAGCAAGAGGTGAGCAAGCAAGAGGTGTCAAGAACCAAACAGCTAGATGGTTCCTGACACCTTTTCCTTCGACTCCGCAGCGGGGCAGCTCAGGGCAAACGGCCCGTGCTCCATCACCATTCGCTCCAAAGTTTGACCCGACTGAATTAACTTTTTGGACGATTTGGAATTTTCCATTTCCCAAACAGGAAAGGTAAGGGAGGTATTGAGCCATGGGATTCGCGACGATGGACGACAACAAGTGTTATGTTCGCAAAGCCTTGGGCCAGTCGAAATGGGCCGATCTGACGCATCTGTTCGGCGATCAAACGCCCCAGAAGAAAACCGAAGTCGAGAAGATGTTGGTCGACGCCAAGAAGGCCGAGTTGCAAAGCGCCTACATGAAGGTGGGGCTCGTCGGCAAGAACCTGGTGTTCCGCATCAAGCACGCCAAGGGGCATTACGGCGAAGACGACATCATCGTCATCAAGAATTACGTCGCGCCGGTCAGCGATGAGGCCGTCGATACGGACGGCAAGGCACTGTTCAAGGAAAGTAAGAAGCCGATGCTCTCAGCCGGCTGGTGGATTGAGACGCGCAGGTTGCAGCCGGATATGAAGGGACTGGAAGCTCGGCTAACGGCCGCCGAGAAAAGCGTCAACGCCTCGCGCAAGTACACCGTGTTGGCCCTCTGGGCTAAAGCCCACGACGACTTGGAGGCGGTCGAGTCGGCCGCCAAAGAAGTGCAGGGCGTGGTGACCCACAAAGACGACAAGGCCTGCATGCAACACCTGATGCATGAAGCGAGCCTGGCCCTAGACGAATTCGCCAAGGCTCAGGAAGTGCATACGAAAAAACTCGCCAAGATCGCTGAGAACGTCTACCAGAATTTCCTGCTTCCCGTCGTCGCCAAGGCCGAAACGGCTCTTGTCGACGTGAGCCGGTTGATCACCTCGGGCGACCTGGATGGGGCCAATCGAGCGATTACGGTCGTCGCCATGACGACCCGTTTTGGCTCGCCCTCTGAAGGGGACAAATTCAACAGCGCCTTCAAAGACGCAGCCAAAACCCAGAAAGTTGATGAAAAAGAATTGGTGCAAGTCGGCTCGAATCTTCCCGAAAGAGGTCAGATCAAAAACCGCTACGTCAAGATGAAGCGGGATTACGAGCGGATTCGCGACGAATTGGAGCGGGCCGAAGCCCTGATCGTTGATCACGAATATGACCATCCTGAGCGTTCGGCCAACAAAGATCCGACTTACCAGCGCAATCTGACGACCATCGTCAACGGCTACAAGGGAGTTTTGACGGCCATCAGCGACGCCTTCACGACGACCTCGGGAGAAGTCGGGCGACTTCAGTCTGTCGGGGGCCGCGCGTTGCTCGACGCCGCGGGGCACCCCCAAATTGCGGCCTTTCTGGGCCAAAGAGCAGACATCTTGCAACGCCGGATGGACGACACGGTGAATGAGTACTCAAAAATCCGCAATGAATCGGGTTCGATCAAAAAGCAGGTCGCGACCTTCAAGATTGCCACGGAGGACAAGACCAAGTTCACGACGCCGATCCTCAATCGATGCATGAATGTTTGGTATCAATATCGCTTTGCCGAACAAGAAGTTTGGGAGGCGATTAAGGGTGCTTGCGAGACCATCCTTGCAAAGACGCCCGGCTTGTCGGGCGCGGTGCAGCCGACGCTCGACATCGCCAATCACAAGCTGGCGACGGAGGATTGAGACTAGTGCTTTGTCAACGCTTGATTCTGGGATTGTGTGCCACTGGCTTTGCCAGTGATTTTGGAATTCTTGCCTTGATCATTCAGCAACAAGGAACACTGGCAAAGCCAGTGGCACCCCAAACTCAAGCTGTGACAATGCACTGGCTCACCGAGCAGCATGCAGCGCCAGCGGCTCATTCGTTGTCGCACACTGGCGACCGGCGAGTGATTTAACCGCTCGATTCGATGCCAATTTCGGCATTGGACTTGCAGCAACCGGCTGATAGTATTTCCGGGACATTCGGGGTATCGGAGGGGCGTTCGCGAGTCCGCAATGCGGGAAGCCATGGAGCGAAAAGCGAATAAACAGCCCCACATTGATGGGGTCGTCGCCCCCCAATTTGACGAAGTACTGCGTGCATTCGAACGAAACTTCGTCGAGCTTGGTGAGCAGGGAGCTGCCTGCGCAATCTACCACCGCGGCCAGAAAGTGGTTGACCTCTGGGGCGGGCAACGCTGTTCGTTGAATTCTCTGCCTTGGACGGAGCACACGTTAGCGCTTGTTTTCTCGGTCTCCAAGGGAATGGCCGCGGCTGCGCTGGCGGTCGCTCACAGCCGTGGCCTATTCGAGTTAGACGATCCCGTCGCCCACTACTGGCCTGAGTTTTGTCAGCGGGGCAAGGCTCAAATCACCGTTCGGCAATTACTCGCGCATCAGAGCGGGCTTATCGCGCTCGATCAACCCGTGGGGGCGCCAGAGCTTGCGAATTATGATGCGTTGGCGGAAATCCTGGCGAGGCAGAGGCCCGCTTGGCCGCCGGGGATGAGACACGGTTATCACACGCTGACCCTCGGCTGGTACCAAAACGAATTAATCCGGCGAACTGATCCGCAGCACCGGAGCCTTGGCGCGTTTTTCCGCGACGAAGTGGCAGCTCCCCTGAAAGCGGAATTCTACATCGGTTTGCCGAAATGCATCGAAGAGCAACGGCTGGCACGAACGAAGGGTTACCATCGTCTAATGTTGCTATGGCATCTCAATGAATTGCCGCTCCGGATGGTCTTGTCCGGAATCTGGCCCCGATCCTTGGTAGGCCGCTCGGTCGGCGCGCTTCGATTACAGAATCCCGCCGACATCGGCAATCCAGAGCTGCGTGGCGTTGAGATCCCATCTGCAAATGGGATCGGCGAGGCGCACGCCATTGCCCGCGTTTATGGGAGTTTGGCTACGGGCGGGCGCGAATTGGGCATCACGCCACGGACCTGGCAAGAATTGACTGCACCAACCACTCCACCACAGCTGGGATTGCACGATGCCATTCTGAAGATTGACACGCGATACAGCTTCGGCTTTTCTCGTCCCAGTCGTGACATGCAATTTGGCTCCGGGCCAACCGCATTCGGCTGTCCAGGCGCTGGGGGTTGCTTTGGAATGGCCGATCCGAATGAACAGCTCGGCTTCGCCTACGTTACGAACAAGATGGGGTTTCGGCTATTCGACGACGTACGAGAAAAGGCGGTTCGGGACGCTTGTTACCGATGTCTCCGCGCGTTGCCCAGCCGCCGACAAGCGGCCTAAGCGGTTGCATTCGCAAGACCGCGCAGGCAGTCACTGCCTGATGCCGATGGGATGGGGCCTGCGGCTTGTCGCTTTCCTTGCCTAACGGCGGGGCGGGGGCGCGTTCTGGGCAGGCTGTCGCTTGACGTGGTCTGTCCAAGAACTCGGGACCGCAACGGATCGAGCAGGATCGTCGTCCCGTTGCCCTTTTAACCAGCTTACTTTGCAGCCAGTCGATCGATCTTAAGCCGCTACCTCGCCGGAGCTCAAGAACTGAACCACCATCCGATTGATCAACCGGGAACATTCCAACTGCGGCGCATGCCCACAATGAGGAACCATCACGAAGCGGAAGTTCGGAATATCTTTGACCACCTCGTACACGGCCTGAGGATCGACGATGCGGTCTTCGCGGCCACAAATCACGAGGGTCGGCCGATCGAATAGCGTCAATTTGTTCCGCACCGAGTGACTCTTGGTACCCCGCACCGTTTCAAATAGGGCTCGCCGCCAAGGCTTGCTGGCAAACTTCCGTTCGTAATAACTCACGATGCGCGGACTCGCGCAACGACGATCGAAGAACGTGCTTTCGACCAGCCCTTGATAGTTCTTGGAGCGTGCCCCTTCCATGACCGGAAATCGCTCGACCGACCCAAACCCAGAAGGGCACAACAAGACGAGCTTGCCGACCTTCTCTGGATGGCGAGCCGCATATTCAACCGAAATCTGCGCACCCAGGCTGCTTGCCACCAAGTGATACGGAGGAGACTGCACGAAGCGATCCAAGTACTCCTCGAGGCGGTCCGTCAAGTAACTGATGTTGATGGGTTCTCGCCCGGCCAGCCGCGCCTGCATGACCGGCCCGTCATAAACGAGAACTCCGGGCGAATGCACGTCGTAATGCTTTTGCCATACGCTCCGGTTCAGATACCAGCTCTCGCCTTGTTCCGCTAAGCCGTTGACGAGAATCAAGGGCTGAGCCCGACAGTAGGTGTCAGAGGCGGATGGCCCGAGCAACTTGAGGATTTTTTGCAGCATCGTGTAATGGGACCGCGTAGTCATTCCCAGCGGCGGTTAGGTGGCACGCTCGGAAAATTGCCAGCTAAGTTTCGCTGGCGGATCTTGAATGAATCCTTTCGTGGTGTCCGAACCTTTTTCATCTCGGCTAGTGCTTCGGACGAAGCACGCCACGTCTCCGGCGACCCTAGCAGGTCGCACTCTATGGAGACTGGTTCGCAACGGCGTCCCTGCCCACCTTCTGCCGCATTGTGGCAGAATTCGACTCCGAATGGAAGTAGCCGTGACAGAGCTCGCCGCCTAGGGTCGCTCGATTGCAGGCTACAGACTCGAGCGCGTAGTCGCTCCTGATGCGCTCATACGTCTATGATTTCACAGCGCTTGGACCCGTGGGATCGTTGCGCTGGATACTTTCAGGAACTCCGAGCGGCGACTACAATTCAACGCAACGTGGTCCCGCTCGCGCCCCTCTGTTTTTCAATCCGCCAACAATGCGCTTCACGACAATCGCCTGGCGTAACCTGCGCCGCCGCCCCACGCGGGCTCTGCTGACCGTCGCCGGCCTTGGCGTGGCCGTGGCGGCGGTTGTAGCGCTGGTCGGAATCGCCGACGGCTTTCAGCGGTCGTTCGTCGGTCTGTATCACGATCGGCAGGTCGAACTGATCGTCCAGCGGGCAAGCAATTCGAGCGAAATAAACCGCCTGATCGATCCCGGCCGGCGCGGGAAAATTCAGGGGATTCCTGGGGTCAAGGAGGTCTTTCCCGGCCTGATGGACGTCATTTCCCTCGAAGATTACGATTTATCTTCGGTCATTGTCGTCGGCTGGGAGCCAGGCTCGCGGCTGTTGAATCGGCTCGATATCATTGCCGGCCAATCATTGGCCCTTGGAAATCATCAAGGGGCGATCATCGGCAGCACATTGGCTGCGAACACAGGCTTGAAGGTCGGCGACAAGTTTCCCATGTATGGCGAGCGGATGGAAGTGAAAGGCATCTACGACGGCCACAATGTGTTTGAGAACGGCGGCCTATTCGTGCCGCTCGACGAATTGCAGAGGATGATGAATACCAAGCTCGTCACGGTGTTCAGCATAAGCCTTGAGCATCCGGACGATCCGGCCGAATCGGCGGCGGTCAAGCGGCGCGTCGAAGAAATGGATTCGAGTTTGGTGGCTCTGCCGGCGGCAGATTTTGTGAACAATATTCAACAGATCAAGCTCGCTCGTGGTGTTGCCTGGGCCATTTCCGCGATCGCCGTCGTGATCGGAACGATCGGGATGCTCAATACGATGGTGATGTCGGTGGCCGAACGGATCCGCGAGATCGGCACCTTGCGGGCGATCGGCTGGACCAAGCGCCGCGTGATGTCGATCATTTTCTGCGAGTCGATTTTGCTGAGCGTGGGCGGGGCGGCGCTGGGGACTGTTGCGGCGATCGGGCTGACGAAATTCCTTAGCAGCTTTCACGTCACCTCAGGGCTGGTCCAAGGGCGAATCGCGCCGTACGTGATGGTGCAAGGCGTCTTGGTTGCCATCCTCATCGGCGTGAGCGCGGCGGCGTTTCCGGCCTTCTGGGCGCAAGCCGAGCGCCGACGGAAGCGATGCGGCGAAAGTAGGCAGCGGCGCAGTGACCGGAATTTCACGGAAGCCGCCTCCGCCACCCGGTGCATAGGATTCGCAGCGCGATGCTCCCCTAGCTATCGGGAAGGGTGAAACAATGACAGCGAGCGACGACCTTCGCTATACGACGCTGGCCCTCAATCATGGATCGGGTGCGATTCCGGCCCTTGGGTTTGGCACGCTGATTCCCGATCCGGTGGCCACCAGAACGGCGACTAAGGCAGCGCTGGAGACAGGGTTTCGAGAGTTCGACGCTTCCGAACGCTACCGAAACGAAACGCAGGTCGGCGAAGCGATTCAGGAGGTGTTCAAGGCGGGCGCGATCAAGCGGGGGGAAGTGTTCGTCGCCACGAAGCTCTGGAATAACAACCATCGTCCTGAACGTGTCAAGCCGGCGTTGGAGGCCAGTCTCAAGAGACTGCAACTCGACTACGCCGATCTCTACCTGATCCACACCCCCTTTGCCTTCCAACCGGGTGACGAGCAAGACCCGCGAGACGCCAGCGGCAACGTGATTTATGACAACGGGGTCACGCTGCTGGAAACATGGGGCGCGCTGAGGCGCTTGGTGGACGAGGGCCGGTGCAAGGCCATCGGATTATCCGACGTCAGCCTGGACCAGACGAAAGAGATTTTCGCGGCGGCAAGGATCAAGCCCAGCGTAGTTCACGTCGAATCGCATCCGTATCTCCCGCAATGGGAACTGTTGGACTATTGCAAAACAAACGGGATCGTGCTGCAAGCGTTCGCCGCGCTGGGGCATGGCATCGAGCCTAAGTTGGTGCAAGATCCGATCATCACCGCGATCGCCAAGCGAGTCGAGAAAACGCCCGCGCAAGTTTTGCTCGCCTGGGCGATCCAGCGCGGGACGGCGCTGCTGACCACCGCGACGAACCCCAAATGGATCAAGGAAAACTTCGAAGTCTCCGCGCTTCCTCAAGAAGCGATGCGCGAGATAAGCGAAGGAATCAAGTCGCGGGTCCGGTTCAATGCCGTGGTAGGGACCGGCGTTCCCGGGTTCATCCCCAGAGGAAAGGGAAGTTGAGAGGGCAAGGCGTTCCTGGGATGAAAGAATGACTCCCGTCCCTACTCCCGTCCCCTTTATTTTCTCCGGGCGGCATTATTGTTGCTCCTCCTAAGGGCAGCATCTGCCGCCACCGAATCATCGGCGCCTCTGGATGCAAAAAAATTCGTTGAAAGTATCGATAATCCCGATAAAGCGCTCATTGAGCTAAAGGTTCTCACGGAACCGCCGACGGCAACGTCTCCGTCGCCGACCAGAGCTAATGCTCCAAACAGTGGACGGCCACCAAGTCCCAACAGGGTCAATCCCAGCGTACCCGCACCCGAAGTCCCACCGGACAGTCTTTTCGGCAGGTCGTTCCAAGACTTCGGACGGGACGTGATCCGTTGGGGCACGGGTCCAGAGGGGGCACAGGCTAGGATGCAAGCTGTCACCCTCCAAGAACTCACTCAGGGTGGGGTCACTCAAGCCCAAGCACAGGCGGCACGAGACTTCTACGCCGGGGTGCTGGCGAGAAACCCTGGAAATGCTGCGGCAGCCGCACGGGTGCAGTTGATGGACCGCATCCTCCAGTTGTTGGGAGGACACTAGATATGAGCGACCAACTTGAGTCCGAAAGCAGCAAGCGGGTATCCTTGACGATCACCAATCGCCACTCAACCCCGATCAAGCTGTACGTCGAGCCGTGGGGCGATGAACACGAGATAGCTCCGAACAAGACCTTCAGGGTTGATTTCCGTGCTGTGACCCTGCAAGCCGTTCCTATCTCCTACGGTCGGGACAGCATCACCGTCGAGGGATGGCAGGGATCAGTCGCAGAGATATGGTGCGACGGGGAGTTGCTCAACTGAAGCACACCATCGCCGCCGGTTTTTCCACCCGCCGGAGTCCCACATCAAGATCGTCAGCGTGTACCACCAGGAGCCGCAGTTCCACGGCCCGCTTCTACAACACCGGCGTTGTGAAGGAGGAAAAGGTGTCAGGAACCAATGAGCTAAATGGTTCCTGACACCTTTGCCCAGGCCCAAGAGGCCGGCGTTCGTATTCGCTACGAGAAACTTGACAAGATTCCAACCAAAGAACTGGACAAGTTTACAACTACAAATGAAGGTGTAGACATTATTATCAGAGGTAAAAAATGAGCGGCGAATCGGATCGCAATGACATTGAGGAAACCATTGATGGCCTTCGGCGGAGCATAACATCAAACGAGCAGTTCTTGCAGCTACTCGCTCTTCTTCGAAAAGACTTGGCCAAAAACAAAAAAGACTGGGAAAACCAAACTCTCGAAGGGTACTTGGAGGCACTGGGAGCATTCTGCGGGTGCCTTGAATCCTACTACCGGGGTCGAGGAGTCAATGTCGATTTAGAGAATCCTGGTTGGCGTGTGTTTGCCGACATTCTGCTCGCTGCACGGGTCTACGAGTAGCGGTTTCCTGGTCCAGCGGTTCCGATACAGCAAAAAGTCGTGATATTGAATGTCGCTGCAAAAGGGGCTGACGAGACGCGATTAGCGGCGCCGAGGATATCCGACGCGAGGTGTTCTTTGACAATTCGACCTTAGGTGCGCGCCGGGAGGCCCCTAGCGCGCACCGCGAACGGGACGCTGCTAAGGCAAGCAAGACGCCCGGCCTCTGACGGCCACGCACAGCTACGACCCGAATAATCGGCTGCTGGGGAGCGCCCCGAGCTACCTGGCCACGTTCGCCTACGATCCAGTCGGCAACCGGACGCTGGCCCAGAACCCGGCCGGCAGCTACGCGACGACTTTCACCAACCGCAACCAGGTGCTGGCCACGCTGGACGCCAACGGCCAAGGGATCACGTACACCTACGACGCCGCCCGGCAACGGATCAACCTGCTCGACCCGTCGGCCGGCGTGTTCACCTACACGCGCGACGCGGCGGGACGCTTGCTGGTGCTGGAAAATCCCCAGGGCGCTGACCAGCTACACCTACGACGCCAACGAGCGGCTCACCAACACCGCACTCGATAACGGCGGCAACGAAGCGCGTGGCTACGACGCGGCCGACGGGTCACCAGCGTGGCGACGAGCAATGCGCTCGGCGGCGTGCAGACTTCGTTTGCCTACCAGCTCGACCCGGTCGGCAACAGAACGCGGATGACCGACTACACGGGCAATGTGACGCAATATACCTACAGCGCGCGCAATGAACTTTGCAAGAAGGACGCGGCGGGATTGCGTGGGTGCCTTTCACGTTATCTCAATGGGCGGCGTTCACGTTGGCCGAGTGGTTGGCGTTCGTCCTCAATGACGCGGTGATCAACCCGACCACGTACACCTACGACGCGGTGGGCAATCGCCAGCAGGCGATCAGCCCCAGTGGAACCACGACCTACCAGTACGACGTGGCCAACCAGCTCACGACCAGCCTCGACGCCAGCGGCAACCTCACGACCTATACCTACGACGGCGCGGGGAACCTGACCCAAACCAACGCGAGCGGCCTGACGACGAACAACACGTTCGACAGCCTCAATCGTTTGGTGCTCGTGCAACCGGCGGCGGGGGGCGATGTGACGTTCCTCTACGACCCCGACGGCCGGAGAATTCAAAAGGAATCGAGCACGGAGATGTGCGGTTCGTTTACGACGGAGAGAAACTGCTGGTCGAAAACGACAGCACGAACACGCCGCAGACGGAGTACACGCAAGGCGACGCGCCAACGGCGGCTACGGCAACCTGGTCAGCCAGTTCGACGAGGGCAGAGCAGCAGCTATCAGTTCGGCTTCGACGCCCTGGGCTCGACCGGGGCCTTGATTGATTCCAGCGGGGCCGCCGCCGACCGCTGGGAATACTCGGCCTTCGGCTTGCAAAACTCCGCCCCGATGGGCGAGCCGACAAGACTCACATACGGCGGCCAGAAAGGCTACCAATTCGACCTGGAACTCGACCTCTACTACTGCCGCAACCGCTACTACGATCCGGTCACAGGCCGCTGGGTCAACCAGGATCGGCGCAGCACGATGAGGTCAATACCTACCGCTATGTGGGGAATAATCCGGTCAACGCACTCGATCCGAGCGGGTTAGGGGGCGCACCCCATCCAAGCTCGGGCAGAGATCCATGGCAGGTGGCAATAGAAGAAGAACGGAAAGTTGCGTATTACCGAGACCAAATGGAGTGGCAGCTCATAGCGATTGAGGCAATGTCAAGCTCGCTCGGCTACTCGGTCAAACAGGCCCGTGAAACCGGCAAATTCGACTTCGAGGTTGGTTTCACAAAGGCTAACGATCTTAAGCATGGCTATCAGCGATATGCAAAATTGGCAATCGAACTCGCGGAGATCCAGTCGGATCCAAGCAGCGGTCGAGGATTCTTCGAATTGCCTATCTCGTTACCGCCATACATTGAGTTGTTTGCTCCGGGAACGCTAAACGAGCTTTATAAGATTTATAAGAAGGCTGCGGAGAATTGGGGCGTCGTCGCCCAAAAAGCGGATCAGAACTACCACGAACTCTTGTGGATGAAGGAAAAAGTCGACACGGCGGAAAAAATCCTAGCCGTCGCCACAGGTGTCGGTGTCGCAGTTCAGGGAGGTAAGCTGATCGCCAAGGAGGGTATCGAAGTCTGCGCAAAGTACTTGACAAAGGAACTACTGATTTTCGCGGCTGGCTACGGGGCGACTGTCGGAGCTGCCGCAGCCGCGAAGGAAGCAGGCGTCAATCCCACCGTGATCGACGTGGGAGTCCGGGCGGCATTATTGTTGCTCCTCCTAAGGGCAGCATCTGCCGCCACCGAATCATCGGCGCCTCTGGATGCAAAAAAATTCGTTGAAAGTATCGATAATCCCGATAAACCGCTCACTGAGCTAAAGGTTCTCACGGAACCGCCGACGGCAACGTCTCCGTCGCCGACCAGAGCTAATGCTCCACTCAAAGTTCCACAGGGGTTGACAGAAGCACAGTTCAATGAGGCAGCCAGCGTCATCCGTGCGAAAACCGGCCATATCGAAGGAGAGGTTGTTGTTCAAGGCAGCCGTGCAGCCGGAACAGCAAAGGCGACTTCAGACATCGACTTTGCCGTCAGGGTTTCTCAGGAGCAGTTTGATGCGCTAATCAAAGCCCGGTTCGGCACACCGAACCCTGGTTCAGCGAAGTTCAAGACGATGCAACATGCCATCGAGACAGGAAAGATTCAAGCAGGCGAGGCAGGGCTACGGGGCGTGCGGGTCGATCTTGAAGGCAAGCTGGGGATGGAAGTTGATATTTCTGTCATTCGCAAGGGCGGTCCGTTTGACAACCCGCCGTTCATTCCACTACCCAAGTGATCTATGAGTGATACGCCGAACATGTACTGCAAGGTGTACCTGGACTCTCAAGCTGACAAAGGCCAGCTTCTTGATCTGCTTGCCAACATCATCTCTGGCTCGATCAAGATGCGAACGGTGTCGTCTTCTGAACTTCAAGTAGACCTCGTTGTAAACGAGGATTTCGACGAGTCAAGAAGGTCGCAGGGTGAGGATCAATTCCTCTTCTACCGCTACTACCTCGACATTGAGCCGACCGAGAATGCGCCACGAGAACGGTATGTTAAGTCGGTTGGCAGCCTTCTCGAAGGGCTATGGCGATCAGCACATAAGGCAGTCGCAGCATGTGACTTCGAGAGTGAACTACCAAGAAGCGGTGGATATAAGACCTCTTCGCCAGATTAGGCGTGAGATCACAGCACCCGTGACCCGTCCATCGCCGCCGGGTTTTCCACCCGCCGGAGTCCCAAGCTGAAGTCGCCAGCCAGTACCACCAAGAGCATGAAGTTCTCCCCGCCCAGAATTGCAACACCGGCATCATCAAGAAGACCAGGGCGTCCGTGGTCCACGGGGCCGGGGTGGAACCCGGCCCCCAGCTTTTTCCACTTCGAGTTGTCTTCGTGAGACTCTGCAACGCCTTCCTCTTCAGGCCCGCCGCAGCACCTCGTACACGGTCTGCCGGGACAGGTTCAACTCCCTGGCGATCAGCGTCACCTTCTTCCGCTCGGCCTTCATCTGGAGGATCATGGTCGCCACGGTCGGCGTGACCTTGTTCGGGATGCCTCGGGGCCGACCGCCCTTGTTCGTGTACTTCCGGCAAGCGTGTATGAATCGTTTCGAGGCGTGTGCTATCGTCGTCGGAGGAGGAAAAGGTGTCAGGAACCAATGAGCTAAATGGTTCCTGACACCTTTGCCCAGGCCCAAGTTCCGGCTGATTGCCGTTGAAGAGGGCAGCCGGCTTCGAGCCAATGAATCGCGGCACGAGGATCGCCGTTAGCAGCATGCCAAGATAATTCGTTCGATCGGCCGGCTTCTTGAAGCAGAAGTCGCGTAGCAAGGCATCGAGGTGTTCGGTGCCGTTTCGGGCTTCAACCGGCGGGCCCGCGTAGTAGATGCCTGATCCTGCATCAAAACCCGATGCGACCAGCCTCCAGTCGTCGGTGAAGACCGGATTGCGAGTGAAAAGGTTGATGACCGGAAATCGATTGCGCTCCGCGTGATGATTGTGTCCTTCCGGCAAGCGTGAAATTCCTAGGACGCCGCGGGTGGGGGCGGCTCAGAGCAGGTCAAGCATGCCGTCGCCGTAGCGCTCGGCGGCTTCGAGCCGGTCGCAGAGATTGAGGAGTTGGGAGAGGCGAAAGGGGACGCAGCTCTTTTTGCACAGCGGTCGATAAAAGAGCTGCGTCTGGCTCTGTCGAAAACTCCTCGTGCTAGCTAGGCTGCTAGCTGGATCGGCTGCGTAGAACGGGTATGGCGACGACAACGAAGTCGCCGCGGCGGGTGCTTTTGGTGGCGCATGGGATCGCCCGGCGCTGCTTGCCAGCTTACAGTCATCGCTGCAGTCCCAAGAAGTATACGCAGCACCAATTGTTCGCCTGCCTGGCGCTCAAGGAATTCTTGAAACTTGATTATCGTGGCTTGGAAAAGTTGCTGGCCGACACGCCCGCGCTGAGGGAATCGATCGGACTGAGGGAGACTCCCGATTTCACGACGCTGCAAAAAGCCTCGCGACGGTTGCTCAAGTTGGCGATCGTGCGACGGCTGCTGGGCGACACGCTCTCGACCGCTCGGCGGATGAAGCTGCTCAAACCCAAACGGGTTCATGTCGCGGCAATCGACTCCAGCGGCTTCGAGGCCCACCATGCGAGCAACTACTTCGTGCGGCGGCGGGCGAAAAACGGCACAACCACCGGCACCTGGCAGACTACCACGTATCGCCGCTTTCCCAAGTTGGCAATAATTTGCGACTGCGGCTCGCATTTGATTCTGGCGGCCGTGGTCGAACGCGGTCCCAAGCCCGACTTCGAGCATTGGATTCCGGCGATGAGCGACGCGGCAATGCTCGTTCAGATCGAAACCTTGTTGGCCGACGCCGGCTACGACGCCGAATGGATTCATCTGGCGGCCCGGATCGTCTTCGCCACCCGCACGATCGTTCCCGCCAAGCACGGGCGCCCCACCGCGAAACCGCCGACCGGCTGGTTCCGCCGACGCATGGCCGCGCACTTCGACCGTCGTCGCTACGGGCAACGTTCGCAAGTCGAAACCGTGTTCAGTATGATCAAACGACGACTGGGAGCAGCCGTCAACGCCTACAGTCCCTGGAGTCAACGCCGAGCGCTGCTGTTGAAAGTGCTGACCATCAACATCATGATTCTCAGATGGCTGTAAGTTTTCAACAGAGCCAAAATGTCCCCTTTTCCACTCCCTTTTCCACTACATTTCAAAGGAAGTCGGCGTCCCAATCGATTGTACCGTCGGGTTCGAAGGAACAGGTTAATTACGCACCCATCTCGAAAGCTGAAATAGTTAGAGTTTTCGAGGGATTCATCAACTGAGAGCGCATCCGGCAGGTTGACATAGGGATAAGGACATTCTGGCTCAACAGCAACGTCCAAGATGCTCGCGATAAATCGACTACTCTTCGGATTCGCGTGATCGGAGTACCAAAAAGGCATTCCGCCAATCTTATAACCAGGAAAACGGCAGAGGGCGCACAATTCGCACGATTGCATGAACTCGTTGCTCGAAAATTCATCCGGCGGCACAACCGCCGCAATCGCCCTAATCGCAATCTGCTCATCTATGTAGTCAACCGACCGATGCCGCGAAAGGTAACACCGAGGGAAGACCATGTCCGTAAATGGAATCAGGCCGGGCTCAACAAGGTTATTCAGACCTAGTGGATACCACTCGAAAGCCAGCGATTCCGGCTCGTGCGAAACCACCCAAGGAACCGTCACATCTGGAAGCAAAAATGACTTCGTCACGCGAATAAAAATCAGAAGGACGTCGCCGGGGAGCACACCGACATGGTCGCGAGAGTCGGAGAAACAGAACTGTGCGAAAAAGACCATCGGGCGCCAGTCCGGATCAACGGGCCACGGCCGATCCGCAGGACGGTAGGGAACCCCGTTGATTCGAGATTGATGCCTCTCGTCGGGATCACCGTGCCCGAACAGAAATGTATCGACCGGTACCGTGGGTCCCATGGCAGCCAATTTAGTCGCAAGGGCACGATACTTTTCCATTAGCACCAACGCGATTGGAGAACCCTTGCCTATAACGGTCGAACACCTGACGTCGCAGTCACCCACAATCGCGTTCAGGTGACTCAAATCGATGTCGCCGGATCCCATAGACTATCCCGAATTGAAGTCCGCACCGGTCAAGCCGTAATGCACCGTTATCCGGATGTTCATCGGCTCATCGCCGGCTCAAGAATTTCCTCAATCGACCCGATGGCCGGATGTGCCGCCTCGGCTCCTACTTCCAACGCGGCCTCTCCTCCAATCGCGGTTCCTCCTTCCACCACGGCTTCTCCTTCCGGAGCGGTAAAGCCTCCGCCGCTCGCTTCGAGGCTCCCGGAGACGCCGCTGAAAATTCCAGCAAAGGCCCCGACTGTAAGGAGAAAGAAAACTGGATCTGACTTTATCCCGGGTTCAGGCCCCTGAAGCTCAATCCTCAGCGCGGGAATTCTTTGTTCGATCTTCTTCAGTAATTTCTGAACCTCGTCCGAAGGCTTACGGTTTTTATCTCCTGCACATGCAGCTTTGATCAATTCGTCCCACCTGGGAAGAGTGTTGTCCCCCTTGGGGTCATGGAAAGGGTGAACACGGAACGGCCCCAACTCTGGATCAATCCTGCCCCAGGCGTTCAACGTTGTCAACAAATCCCACGTCACGGTCATCGCGGCTCTGAACGACACAAGCATTTGGCAACAGTCAACAGACGTACGGTAGATCGCGCGCCCTATTATTCCGTAGCCGGCAACGTACTCCACAGCGCTGTGAGCTGAGCGGGCTCGATCGCCCTTCCTTCCGGTGATTCCCCCAGGCAACGAAGTGGTAAAATCATCAATGTTAACCGGAATGCCCTTGTCGCAACACAAGGGGTTCACGTATTTGGCTTGCGCGGTTTTATTAAGCCGAGGCATCCAATGATGATCGTCCAATCCGTACGCGTCGACTCTGCCAACTGGCCGGTTGCGAACGTAACGAAGCGGATTGAGGTCCTTTCGCTTCTTCAGCGGGTCGCGACTCAACCAACTACCAAGCAACGGACTTAGCCAGCGGTATCGGACGCAATACATTTCTACTGAGACTTCATACCGATATCCGCAACGCAGCGTTTCCCAGGCGAAGGCGGAGGCGTTGCCGCTGAGTGGTGTGAAGCTGGCACTCAGGAACAGCGGGACGCCGTAGGCGGTATAGGCATAACGCTCTTGCACCGTGCCCGAGGTGTTGACGATCGCGTCGACGTTCCAGTTCGCGTCTTGCAGGGCGTAGAGCCGCTCGTTGAGCGTGCCGCCACTGACACTCCGGTCGCGGAGCACGCAGTCGTCGATATCGCGCAGGCCCCAGGTGAATTGGCGATCGGGCGTGGTGGAGGCGCCCAGTCGTTCTTCCAGCGATTGCCACTGGGCGCTGTAATAGTATTGCCGCGTCGTGCCGCTAGTGATTTGCTGCACCCGGCGCGGTCAGCCCGTCGTAGACGTTCTGCTGGACCGCGGTGCCGCCGCTGGCCAGCGAGATCAACCGGTTCCAAGCGTCCCAGATGGCCGTGTAGGCCGTGGTCAGATTGGCCGGCTGAGGCACCAGGGGGAGGAAAAGGTGTCAGGAACCAATGAGCTAAATGGTTCCTGACACCTTTGCCACGGCCTATTACTGGGCCGCTTTCGTCCTCAGCGGCGATTGGCGATAGGAGGGAAATCTTCGGTCCCCAAGTGTGGGCATCACGTTGGTAGGTAAATTCGAATGTGCCGCGCTCTGTTAGGGAACGCCCTCCGTGGCGTTGCCGCGTCTTGGAGCGGCGATTTTCGCGCATCGCTCGGAATCCTGCGCTTTTGACCAAGCCTTGCGCTGAGCCGGTCTGAAAAATGGTTCTTGTCCATTAACTATATGGAGCCGACGGGCGCCGTCGTTGTTTGGATCGACGGCCAGGGCCTGGCGCCAGACCGTAACCGTTTGCAGCGTGACGCCCCACCAGTACGAAGAGCCACAAAATTGCGTTAAATCAGCCTCGCGCATCGGTTGGAAGCCGTCGACGAGATAGTGGGGGCGGCCGGTTAGGTCGTTGAGGGTTGTCCGGTTCAGGTCCAGGCCAAGTTGTTGGTAGAGCGTGGCCAGCACTTCGCCAAAATGGACGGGCCGCCGGACGGGCTCGCCTCCCAGGCGGTCGGTCGCGCCGATGACCTGGCCGGTTTTCATTCCGCCGCCGGCCAGCAATGCGCAGCCGACTTGCGGCCAATGGTCGCGGCCGGCGTCTTTGTTGATCACCGGCGTGCGGCCGAATTCGCCCCAGGCCACGACCGAAACGTCTTGATCCAAACCGCGGGCCGCGAGATCCTCGACCAAGGCGCTCATCCCCTGATCGAACAATGGCCCATGCGTGTTCTTGAACTCGGAGAAATTGTTGCTGTGAAAATCCCAGCGGCCGAAGTTGAGCGTCACGCAGCGGACGCCGGCCTCGACCAATCGCCGGGCGATCAGAAAGTGCTCCAGGTTGCGCGGGCGCCGTCGCCGTAGCAGGCCGTGAAGCCGTGGCCGTAGCGCTCGCGGGTTTTCGTGTCTTCTCGCGTCACATCGAGTGCTTCGGCGAGCTTGCTGGAGGTCAGCAATCCGAGCGCCTGCTGGGTGAATGAATCGAGCGCCGCCATGTTGCCGCTCGAGTCGATATCGCGGCGGATTCGGTCCAAGCTGCCGAGCAACTTTCGCCGATCCTTCAGCCGCTCGGCGGAGACCCCGTTCAACGTCAAATCGGACAGGCCCTCGCCGTTGGGCGAAAAGGCCCGCTGCGATGGTCCCAAAAAGCCAGGCAGCCCCGGCGAGCCATAGGGCGGATGGCCTGCCTTAGGCGCCAGCCCGACGAACGGCGGAATGCCGGCGGTCTTCGATCCCAGCAATTTCGAAAGCGTCGAGCCCAGCGACGGCCAGCCGCCGGGCACCGGTGTGGTCTTGGGCCGGCCTGTGTAGCAGATATGCGAATCGTGATCGCCGGTGGTCGAGCCGTACATCGTGCGGATCGGCACGAGCTTGTCCATGATCGCCGCCAGCCGCGGCAGATGCTCGCAAATCTCGATGCCGGGGACGTTCGTCGCGATCGGCTGAAATTCGCCGCGGATATTCGCCGGGGCATTGACCTTGATGTCGTACATATCCTGATGCGGCGGCGCCCCGCACAGGTAGATCATGATGATCGCCTTGCGCGAGTTTTTGATTCCCTGGCTGGCTTCCGCCCGCAATAAATCGGGCAGCGCCAAACCGCCGATCCCCAAAGCACCGATCGTGAGCAGCTCACGGCGCGTCATCCCGTCGCACAATCGACCCGGCCGGCCGAGAATGGAAAACATGTTTTGTCCTTGGGAATTGGCAGGCGGGAAGTTGGCAGGCGGGGGATTAGAGGGCGCGGGATTCGGACTGGCAGGCTGGAAGCATCCTACCACAGACCGATGCCCGATTGCGACAGGGACGCGGCAGTTGTTTGATTTTGGCGAAGATTGGTATTATCGCGTTTAAGCGGCGCCGGCGATCAGCGTCGAGATTGTGGCCTAGCCGAGTGTCGTCCAGCGCGTGGGCAAATCTCTGCCGCAACGTCGCGACAGATAGCTAGCGGTTCGGAATGAAACCATGACGAAATCCAAGAAACAGCCCAAGAAGATTCGTCAGAAACGCAAGCTGACTGCCACCGAAAAGCGCACCGGCGCGAGCGAAAGCGGAACTTCATTACGATCTTTCTGAACGGCAAGCAAAAACGGGTGCTGCGGCCTCCGGCGATTGACGGCTTGCCCGTCGAGGAATTCATTGCCAAAAATGCCGATCCCATTTGGTTGCACCAGAATGGTCTCTCGGAACTCATGGATCCCGAGCGCGAATTTGACCGTTCACCGTCTCTTGAAAATGGAGATTGGTTCTGAGGGGACGCGAAAGAAGTAAGCCGCGAAGATCAGTCAACCCTCAAATGATCCATCATCGCGTTTCGCAAGGACGGAAGGAATGAGTGAATATCAATACGTCGCCTTTCGATCGATCGATCGGCCGGTCGATGAAAAGAATCTCGAATACATGCAGCGGCAGTCGTCGCGGGCCGAGATCACGGCCTGGTCGTTCGACAACGAATATCACTTTGGCGATTTTCGTGGCAATGCCGAGGAGATGCTTCGTCGCGGTTACGACATTCATCTGCACTACGCGAATTTCGGAGTCCGCAAGCTGCTCATCCGGCTACCTTACGGCTTGCCGGACGCCACTGCGATGAAGCCTTATTTTGCCAAAGACTCGCTGCGATTCCTGACAGACAAACGGGGGCCAGGCGGGATCCTCGCGATCGAGCCGTGCCATGAGCCGGGTGATCAGGACGAACTGTGGGATGTTGGCGAATATCTTGATCGACTGGCGCCATTACGAGCGGAAATTCTCGACGGCGACTTGAGGCCCTTGTACTTGGCGAATCTGGCCATTGCTTGCGACGGCGAGCACGACCCCGAAGAAACCAGAGAGGCGCCGGTCCCCGGCGGTTTGGGAACGCTTTCCGACGCGCAACAAGCCCTTGCCGAACTGTATGGCCTCCGGGTGGAGTTAATCGCCGCAGCCGCGCAGGCCAGCCTGCCGATTCCCACGCGCGATGATCCGGCGGCTCACTATCTGGAATGGCTTGGCGGCCAACCGGAAAAGACAAAGAACGCCTGGCTGGCCGAGACAATGACGGACCCGGCTGCGGCAGTGCGCGCAAAGCTCCTGGCGAAGTATAGGGCCGATCGCGGTGCGCCGATCTGGCCGACCGCCCGTCCGAACCGATCGATTGCCCAACTTCAGGCCGCCGCGGACGAAATTGTGAGCGAAGCCCGGCGCAAGGCCGCCGCAAGCGCCGCCCGTAAACGGGCCAAACGACTCGCGGACATGGCCGCGGATCCGGCCGCGACGCTGCGCGAAACCGAAAAGCTGGTTGCCGAGCGCACCATGCACGCCTATCGCCAGGTTGGACAGGCGCTGGCCGAACTGCGGGAGGCACTCGCGGCAAGCGGCCGAGCTGAACTAGCGGAAAAGCAAGCCCAAAAACTCAAGGCAGCGAACCCCACGCTACGTTCGCTCTTCGGCGAGCTACGCCGCAATGGCTTTTTGCCAAAATAAATTCGTGGAGAATCCCGGCATCGCCCGTCCTGATCCCTATTCAAAGACCCGGACCGGGGGAATCCGACCTTGCTCGGGGCTAGACCCAGTTATGCCCCGCAAATGGGCCTGTATTTTGCTGCCGCGCGACCCGTTTGACAAAGCGGGCGACTGTCGTTAATCTTCGTTCAGTCGTCCCATCTTACGCATCCAATTAATTCAGCCGGTTTTATTTATTCGCCTAAAGGCCCTTAGGTTCTTTGTCATTTCAAAAGGGGAGTTCGATGTTCCGTCGCATGATGTTGGCCCTCGTGGCCCCGGTTGTGGTGTTGGGCATTGCAGATCAGGTCCAGGCTGGTTTTTGGAGGCCGCGTTGTTGCGTCAACGATTGCCAGGATTGGTCGTGCAGCGGATCGAACTCGGCTTGCATGGGAGGCTGCTCGGGATGCGCCGCGCCGGCTTGTGCGCCGACCTATCAGACCGTCGAAAAGACGATCATGGTGCCAACGATGGTGCCCGAAACGCGCAAGGTCACGTGCACCGAGTACAAGACCGAGCAGCGCACGCGAACTTATACGTACTACCGCAACGTGCCGGAAACCGTGAGCGTGCCCTATCAATACACGGTCATGGTCCCGGAGACTCGGAACGAAACGGTGCCGGTCACGGCCTATCGCACCGAACAGCGTTCGCATAACTATACGGTGAACCGTTTGGTTTCCGAGACGCATAATGTGCAGTGCAGCTATACGGAGATGGTCCCGACGACCCAGACCAAGACGGTCGACTACATGGTCTGCAAGCCGGTGATGTCGCAGAAAACCGTGCAGTACAACGTTTGCGTCCCGTACACGGAAACGCGGCAGGCCACGCGAAATGTCTGCCATATGGTTCCGACGCCGATGACCAGTACCGTGTGCGAAGACCAAGGCCATTGGGAAGATCAGCCGGTCGCGTCCTGCGGTTGCGATTCGGGCTGCGGTTGTTCCGGTTGCGGCTGCGCGAGTGGCTGCGGCGGTTGCTCAAGTGGCTGTGGCGGTTGCACGGGTGGTAGCGGCGGTTGCACGGGTGGTAGCGGCGGTTGCACGACCGCGGCGGCGGCTCCTTGCACGCACAAAGTCTGGGTGCCGAAGATCGTCCAGAAGCAAGTGCAATGCACGGTGATGAAGCCTGTCATGTCGACCGAGTCGTATCAGTACAACGTCACGCTATATAAGCAGGAGACGCGCGAAAAGTCCGTCTCGGTGTGCAACTATGTTGAAGAAAAGCAGAGCCGCCAGGTGCAATGCACCGTGTGCGTGCCGCAAACCAAGACTTACATGCGCCCGGTGACGACCTGCCATTGCGTGCCGGAACAGAAGACGGAGACTTACAACGTCTGCGTTCCGTACACCGTGCAGAAGCAAATTCAATGCACGGTCTGCGTGCCGCAAACGAAGACCGGCACTTGCCAGAAGACGATTTGCAAACAGGTCGCTGCCACGGGCACCGAAACCTACTGCGTCTGCGTGCCGCAGACCGTCGAGCGCGAAGTGACGGTTCAGGTTTGCCGGATGGTCCCGAAGAAGATCACTTGCCAGGTGCCGGTCAACACGGGCTGCGCCAGTGGTTGTGCCAGCGGCTGCGGCTGCAACTAGGCCGAGTCCCTGCGATAAGTTTGAAAGTGAGTGTCACGACTGCATCCAAAACAAGCCCAGGGACGGCCATCCCTGGGCTTGCTTTCTTGCTGCGCGATTCACTGCAACTTGCTGGCGTCGATTGGCAATCCGTCCGCGCGGTTGCCGAGTCGACGATTCGTCTCCGTGTCGATGTTGTAGCTGATGGCATGCACGGAGCCATCGCAGAAGCCCATGTTGAACGAGCCGGCATGCACGCTGCCGAAGTTGCAGGAGTTCGCATAGCCGGGGGTGTCTTGTGCCGGCACTCCGGATGACGTGTTCGTGCAGCGATGATTATCATTGTCGTAGCCGGCGTACATGCTCTCGTTGTCGGCCCCGTCGAGACCATTGTAATAATCGTCGGGGTTGAGGTATTTCTCGCCGACCAGATACGTGTTGCTCAAGCCGTCGGTTACGTGGGCTGCCGCGATCTGACTGCGCAAATAGCAAATGCCGGTGGAGACCAGCGGCAAGTTCACCCCGGTGTTCGGCGGCGTCCAGGAATTAGTCGCGGTCCAACTGTCGCCGGTGGCCAAATCGGGCGGTCCTTCGATATCCCAAGGCTGCGCTTGATCGCCCGCGTTCGCGCAATAATCGCTGCGAGCATACGTGTTCTGGGTCGCCGCCCCGTACGAAGTGTTAAGCCCCGCTTGGACGGGATACGCCATCGTCGCCCGCCGACTGGGGCACTGGCACATCGCCAGCGGCGTGCCGATCCGCTGAGCGCTGGCGGCCAGTTTCTGGGCCGACGGCTGGCCCGCGCCCATCGCGAACAGATTGTTCTGATCGATGAACGGCAGCATCGTGTAGACCCAACCCCCGGGTTGGTTTTGCCAACTCAGCCCGCGGTCGGGATCGCCGACCCAATACCAACCCCAGCCGCCGGATGGAAACCGCTTGGTGCTCGACTCGTGGTTGATCATCGCCAGGGCCAATTGCTTCACGTTGTTCTGGCACTGCACGCGCCGGGCGGCTTCCCGCGCCGATTGAACCGCCGGCATCAACAGCGAAATCAGAATGCCGATGATCGTGATCACGACCAGCAGTTCGACCAACGTGAACGCGTTTCGAGCAACGCGGCGGCGTGGCGCCGTCAATCGCGTGGCCATCGCGGTTTCCTCCCTCGTTGCAATCCGGCCGGGCGAAGATATTTCAAATCATACCTACTTCGCTGGCCAAACGCGAAACCAGCGCCGATGCTTTGCCAGATTAAGTTAGGCGATCGGAATCCGCGTCTTAGGCCCTTGATATCCATTTCCTCACGCCCATTGCGGGAGAGGAGTTGGGGAATTGAGTTGGCGATCATTTGGCAATTCTTCACCCTCACCCCGGCCCTCTCCCGTCGAGGGAGAGGGAGCAAAAGCATCTCCCCTCGCCCCTTGCGGGAGATGCGGCAGAGGGAAAAGCGGGTCAAGCTTTTCGGCGGCGAGCGAAAAGGAACAAGCCCATCGCGCCCAGGCCGCCGAGGGCCGCCAGCGACGACGGCTCGGGCACCGTCGATAACACAAGTGCGTCCAGTTGATCTCCGCCTTGATTGTTCACTAGGATGGTTTCCGTCGTGGCGTTGGCGGTGAACAGGCCCTCCCAATACGCACCAACCGCCGGCGTCCCAGCCGAAAAAGCGAATTGGATCGTCGAACTACTATTCATTCCATCGCTGACGGAACCAGTACGACCCGTACTGCGGGTATCGTCGACCAGCAACAGCGCTTTCGTAGGTCGTGCCGGGCGTCAGATTCTGAAGCGTCAGGGTGCCGTCGCCTCCCCAGTCGCCATTGGTCAATGCCGTATTGAATCCCGCATCGCCCGTCGTGCCTCCACCAACACTAAGGTATCCGCCGTAGGTTTGGGTGTGGTTAAAGACCGCATTCGTGGAATTGTCGGGGCCAAACGTCACTCCACTGGTCGTCGTCACGGAGCTTCCATTGCCAAACCCAACGGCGTAGTCGATGTCGCTCTTGGGCAAAATGGCATCGGTCGTAAATGTGCCGTCGGTCCAGGTAATCGGCGCATTCGCCCCATAAGCGGTTGCCGAAAAGATAAGAATCACAAGACCCAAACCGGATCCAAAGCGAGCCGCGGCGGAAGGACTGGCGCGGCGGTGCCAGGCAAAGCAACCCAATTGCGCTCAAGCCGCCGAGGGCCACGAGCGACGACGGTTCGGGCACCTCGCGCACCTGCAAAGCGTCGATCGTGCCGTAGGCGAGGCCATCGTTCCCGAGAGCGAATTCGGCCGGATTTCCGCCCCAGGCCAGCGTTTCCGTCGTTGCGTCGGCCGTGAAATAACCGGTGATATGGTCGCCGTTGGGCACGAGAACCCCATCCGTGTGACCGGCGCCACCGTAGAGATAGAGATCATTTTGACCGGGATTAGTAACCGTGCTGTCGTCGACCCATGCCTGCAATTCATAGGTGTGACCGGCGGTCAAGCCGCTCAGGGTGATGTTGTAGTAGTCGCCTGGGTTGGTGTACGACTCTCCGGACAGCAGATGGTTATAATTGGGGTCACTGGTTGGACTTCTGCCGGTATTTTGGTCATTGTCTTCTTGCGTCGAGATGAGACCCGCGACACTCGTTTCCACATTGGTCGTGGGGTTCAACGCCTTGGCAAATGTCACCCCGTTGACCGTCGTGGAGGCAAAGGCGTTGCCGGTTGCCCCAGTGATCTTGTTGCCGCCGCTGAACAGAATGGAATCGACCAACGTCCCCTCGGTCGATATATCGCTTGTGGCGGAATTCGCCACTGGCGCAGTCCAAGTAACGGTGGCGGCCGAAGCCGAAACTAAACCCGTCGCGGATACTGTCACGGCCACCAATAGCGAGCGAACGATTGTACGAATCATGACATGGACCCCGAGTGAAAAGTGATTGGCCGGCGTTTCGATTTGGACTGATCGCCGCGCTGACCAAGACCAGCGACCAGTCGTTCCATTAACTTTGCATTCCCCCCAATGTCAAGCGTCGGGGTGCCATTTGGCGGGTTCGCGACGGCTGTCGGGCGCAAGGCCGATCCGGAAAGAAATGAATCGCGACTGCGGCGGCAGATCAAATTCAGGCCGTCGGCAGTTCGGGGATTTCTAGTCCCGGATCGGGCAACTTCTCGGAGTACAACTCCGGTGGTTCGGGCAGGAGGATGGCGACCAGCGCCGCCGGTAGGAACAAGATCGAGGCGTAGAGGAGCACGGTCCGAAAATCGCCGACGACTCGAAATCGGCCAAAGAACACCGTTCCCGCCGCGGCCACCAGCCGGCCGATGTTGTAGCAGAAACCGGCCCCCGTCGTTCGCAGCAAGGTGGGAAACAGCGGCGGCAAATACATCGTGAACAGTGCGAACACGCCCTGAAACACGCCAATGATCGGCAGCCAGATCAGCAGGCTTCGATAATCGCGCGGCGCCGAGTACGTGTACGACATCACCAGGCCATAGCCCAAGCACAAAATTGCGATCGCCCAGCGGTAGCCGAACCGCCGCGCCAGCCAGGCGGCGAAGAAATTCCCGGCGACCGAGGCCACCATCACCAGAAACAACGCCCCGCTCACCAGTCGTCGCCGCTCGGGCTCCAGCCAATCGCGCACGTCGGGCAAGTTGTGCAGTTGCTGCTGGAACCAGAACATGAACGCCCAATGGGCGGTGAGCGATAGGCGCAGACCAGGATCGTCAGCACCGCCGTGCGGCGAATCTCTGGACCGAACAGCGCCAGCACACTGGGCTGGCGACCGGCGGAAATCTTGGCCGCATGCCATTCGTCGGTCTCGGGCACTTGCCGGCGAATCCAAAACACCAATAGCGCCGGGACGATCCCCACGAGAAACAACGTCCGATCGGCATAGCCGGATAGCAACACGCCCGCCACCGTGGCGAACAGCACTCCGATATTCACGGCGGTTTGCAACACCGCGGCGATCCAGGGTCGCCAATGCCGGGGCCATGTTTCCGAGAGCAGCGAAGCACCGACGGCCCATTCCCCTCCGATCCCCAACGCCGCGACGAATCGGAAAATGAGCAACTCCCACCAGGTTTGCGCGAAATACGACAAGCCGGTGAACGCGGCATACGTGAGAATCGTCAGGCTCAGCGTGAAGCTGCGTCCCAGCCGGTCGCCGATCCGTCCGAAGAACCCGCCTCCCAGCGCCCAGCCCGCCAGGAACGCCGCTTGAATCCACGAGCTGCACTCGGCCACGCGGTCCGAGCGCGTGTCTAACCCGCCGAGCAACTGCGCCACCATCGTCAGCGCCACCAGCGAATAGAGATGCATGTCCAAGCCGTCGAACAGCCATCCCAGCCAGGCCGCGGCGCCCGACTTCCACTGTTGAGCGCTCAGATCGCGGAGGCTGTGAATTTCGCGCACGGCGCCTGGTGGCAACGGCGGCACAGCGGTTGAGGAATTCTTCGGCACGAGAAAGCGTCGTCGCTAAATCGGAGCAGGCGGATGGGGCAAGCAGATAAGACAAACTGTAGACGCCCGCGCGCCGGATTTGAATAGCCGAATGCGTTCACTGCCGGCAGCTCCATCAATTGCCCCGCCATTCGTTCCTCACTTGCCACAGCTTAGCCATCTACTAGAATATTCTAGACCTTAAATGGTCAATTTAAGTGTAGTATACTTTCCTTAAATTAGAACGAGACTGTCGTAGCCACATGCATGACACGCCGATCGTTTCGCCGCAGGAGCTGCTCGCGGTAATCCAGCGTTACAATCCCTGGTGGGAAAGTAAGCACGAACGAGACTTGCCAGATTGGAAGCGCCAAGCATACCGCGAATTGTGGCAGTGGCTTGCGAAGCCGCCCAGCCGTAGAGCAGTGCTCATCAGTGGGGCTCGGCAAACAGGAAAAACGACACTTTTGAGGCAGGCTGCATACGATCTGGTTGCGAAGGGCGTAGAGCCGGACCGAATCTTGTACGCCACCTTCGATAGCCCGATTTTGAAGTTAGTGGGGCTCGATGGATTGATAAAGGCTTGGGAGGAGATTCGGCCGCAATCCGACGATGCTGAATACCTACTCTTGGATGAGATCCAGTACACGAAAGATTGGCAAACTTGGCTTAAACATCAGATTGATTTCGCGAAAAATCGTCGGATTGCCGTCACGGGCTCCGCAATCCCGGTTGAAGAACACGCTGAGTCGGGTGTCGGGCGGTGGCATACGATCAAACTTCCGACACTCTCGTTCTTCGAGTATTTGCAAATTAAGGGGATCCCATCTCCGAGCCTGCCAGACATCAGTTCATTGACCGAACTCTTCTCTTGGAAACCGGCCCAACGCATGGGCGCCGCTGGAATTGGCAGGCCGTTGGTGGGCCATTTCCACGAGTACTTGCTTCGCGGTGGTTTTCCCGAAACAGCAAAAGTGCACAGCGTTGATGCCGCCCAAAAACTTCTACGCGAGGATATCGTCGATAAGGTTCTCAAGCGGGACATGACGGCGCAATTTGGCACGCGGCGGATTCTGGAGTTAGAAAAGACATTTGTTTATTTGTGCATGCACGACGGCGGCCTGGTCGATATGGCGACGCTCTGCAGCTCGCTTCAAGTCGGTAAGCAAACCGTTGCCAATTTTTTGGCGCTGATTCGAAGCGGCGCACCTTGTCTATCGCCTTAGGCCGTTCGGTTATGGAAAGGAGGTCTTACGAGGAAAGCATAAATTCTATTTGGCTGACGCAGCCATCGCGTCGAGTGTTCTACTCAAGGGCAAATCGCTTCTAGAGGACTCAGCCAAACTCGGAGCAGCCGTTGAGACCGCGTTTTTCAAGCATGTTTATACACGGTACTACTCGCTAAGCATCGGATTCTCCTATTGGCGAATGCCGGGAAAGAAATCCTTCGAGGTGGACATCGTCGCTGAGACTCCGAACGTCCTGGTCCCTTTTGAAGTCAAATACGAGAAGCGGCGCGTCGGCTCCGGCGATGTTAAAGGGTTGATCGAATTCTGCAAGCTAAAACAACTAAAGCGCGGCTATGTAATCACCCGCGAATTGTCGGACTTTGAACTCTTGACTCAGCACGACGCCAACACGGAGATCATCAAAATCCCCGCTTCCCTCGCTTGTTTCTGGCTCTCAAGATCTGAAGGACGGAGTTAGGGTTGACCATTTGCTCGCCTGCAGGGCTCTGCGATGAGATCGCTTCGTCAGCCGCCGCAGGTGCGGGACAGTTCGCGCAGATACTCGAGGGCCTCGTCTAAATCGGACGTCTCGACGCCGCGCTGCCGTCCGGCCCGATCGCACTCGCCCAGCAGCACGAGGTCGTCGTAATTCTCGTCTGCTTCCAACCGATGCCGGGCGCGAATGCCGATGGTCCCGTCATGGATCGCGTGAGCTTCCATGTGATGCTCGATCAGCCAGGCCGTGCGCGGCGTAATGTACTCGCTCAGCGCCTCCAGCGCCGCCGCGACATGATCCTGCGGGTCGATCCCCTTGCCAACGTCGTGCAGCAGCGCCGCCAACAGAAACTCTTCGTCGTAAGGCTGCGCGTCGCAAGCCAGGTCGAACACTTGCAAGCTGTGGTAGAGCGCATCTCCCTCAGGATGATACTTCGGGCTTTGCTTCACTCGTTCCAGCGGCAGCAGCAACATTTGATAGATCTGAAACCGATCGACTTTCGACTCGGCCTCCAGCACCGCTTCTTCCAACGCCAACTCGGGATACTCGCGGGCCAAGAGTTGCTCCAGCTCGGCAATGCTCGCCCGTTCGATGGCCTTGCCCGTGATCGAGCTGGTGAACGCGTAGTTCGTCAGGCTCGAGGCATAGATCGTCAGCTCCAACGGGAATCGATCGTGCAAATGGATGTGCGTGTAAACACGTTCCTCGCCATGCTTGCGGACCCGTTTGCGTTCGACGTCGAACACCAGTCCTTCGGCCTCGAGCGCCCCGGCCACCGATTCCACGCTGTCGCAAAACACGTGCAGATCGATGTCGGAGCCATGCCGCACGTGGCCGGTCAATGTGCTGCCGATCAACCGGGGCCGAAACGCCCGCAAGAGCCGCATCATGCGCAGGGCTTCAATGCGCATCTGCCGCAGATTCTCGGTGCGCGAATCTCCTTCGTGCAGCCGGGCCAGGCATTGGATCTGGTCGCGCACTTCGCTATTGCTGGGCAGATCGTGCGGCTTGACCCAGCCGCGGCAAATGCGCTTGGCCGCTTTGAGCTTGGCCCGAAAATATTCGGACTCTTGACGGTCGTACATCAGCCGGGCAGCTTCCCACGCGATGCGACGGCGGAGCTTATCAGAGGGCATTGAGAAATGGTGGCGCCACGATTCGGCCCGGCGCTCGGCCAGCGGAAGAAGTATAGACGGCGACCGTGCCAAACGGCAAGGCGCGAATCTCGCGATGCTAGCCGCGGGGCGCATTCCGCGGTTTGCAATTTGGCGCCCAATTTTTTTGCTGTTCCGTGAAACGTGGAATGCAAGTCCAGCGCCCCACACACCAACCCAAAGGTTGGTCACGTGTTCAAATCGCACCGACGGTGCAATGCAGGGCAGCCCAGGACACCGCCTTGGGTTTGCCCCAATCGCCAATTTTGCACCCTGAAGGGTGCGGCGGAAATGCCTGCCGCACCCCTTCAGGGTGCAACATTATTTTGGTTCCTAATTCGTCCCAGGGCGTTGCCCTCGTTGTTCCACACAAGTTAGGGTTCGGCTGGCGCGGCTGGTCCGAAGAGGAGCCAGCAGTTGGCGATGTCGTGCATGCGTTGCAGTCCAAGCCAGACTGTTTGTGGTCCCGGGGGTCCCGCTCGCTTTCGATTGACGTAGCCGCCCAGTTGGGCCACCAGCCGAATGAACACGTCGAGTGGGGGTGGTTCTGGCGGCGGATCTTTGCGCAGCACGACTTTCCAAACCGACTTCCATTCGGCCGGTTCGAAGATCGCTTCGCAATTCAACTCTGGGCAACTGCGTCCCAAACGGCAGACGTACAGCGTTCGCCAGGCAACGATCAAGTAGACCGCCAGGCAATTCAACAAGCGGTCCAAGTGTTCGAAGAGACGTTCTTCGACCCGACAGCCCGACTTCAAGACACGAAACAGCACCTCGATCATCCAGCGCACCGTGTAATACTGAATGATCAGGGGGACTTGCGCAACATCATCAATCGGCAGGCTGGTGACCAGCAGCCATTCGACTGGCTCGTCGCCGCTCGGCGGATTGATCTCGCTGACCAGTACGACGTTCACCGCCACCGGCGGCAGTTGGCGATCTGGACGCCGAGGAGGACGAAGCGTCACTCGAGTCGCACGGACTGCGACTTCGGCCTGGCGCGAGTGGCGCAGGCTGGCGCCGGCCGCGCGTCTCGCAGGCCACTTTCGCTGTTCGCCCACGGACTGCGATCGTGTTTTGAAACAGCACGGGAGTCTCAAGAACCCGGGCCCGCAGCAGCGTTTCTCCACTCTGTGGAGAGTCATCGCGCGACAACGCACGGTCCTGACACGCCGCACGATCCAGTCCGAGTTGGGTGGTCCGCCATTGGCCTCCACCAGGAATTCGTAAATATCGGCTTCGCTATCCGAGACCGTGATGAACTGCGTGGCGGGGCAATGTCGCGCTTCCTCTTCGGCACGCCGGAGCGTGGTCACCCAACGGTAACTCTCTTTTTGTTCAATCGGAATGGCCGCCCGCTGAGCGCGTGTGAGCGATGCGCAGCACGTTCCTTCCTCACGCGTCCAGGCGGTCGCATGCACGGTTCCCAACGGCGTACCGTCCGGCGTGAAGGCATGCAGAGGATGGAGAAACGCGCCCCGCCGGGATTCTCCATCGAGCGGACCCGCGCCGAACACCTGTTGTGCCGGCCGCGTCAAATCGATCTCCGTGGTGTCTTGGGCGAGCACGACAACCCGTTGTGCAGCGATGCGTTGCCGCGTGGCATCGCTATGCGGCTGCAAGATGTCGGCGAAAGTCGCCTTCTCGTTCTCGAAGAAGCGATAGGCCGCCACCATTTCAGTTCGCCCGCCACAAGCGGCAGGAATGCTCGCGGTCGGATGCTGCGCCAGCGCCGACAGCACAGCCTTGAGGCGGACATCCAACCGCTTGTCATCCAGATCGGCGGTCTGCATCTCATCCATGACCCACGGTGCCAGCACGATAATCCATCCTTGACTCGTTTCGCCCCCCCGCGATTCCTCCTACCTGCCCATGATCCCCGAACATCTCCAGAACGCCAATAGCACCCCAAAAGATGTGTGGAACAACGAGGGCGTTGCCCTGGGCTGTCCTGCCATGCACCTTCGGTGCGGATTGCACGCCGCGCCATTATGAATGCGTTACCTAAGCCGCAATTCGGGGAATGCACCCTTAGCCGCGACGCAGTAGCGGAGCGCGTCGCCCGCGCACCACGCGCTCCGCTAGCGCGTCGCGGCTAACGGGATCTGCCCCGCGCTTGCAACCCTATTGGTTGTGTGACATATTCAGTTTTTCATTTCCCCCCTTGCAGCGAGTTCATCGAGGGAGTCGCTGTCGTCATGCAGATTTGGCCGGCTATCGACTTGCGCGGAGGCAAATGCGTCCGGCTCGTGCAAGGCGATTACGAGCGCGAGATGGTGTTCGACGACGATCCGGCCGCGGCTGCTCGAAAGCTGGTGGCCGAAGGGGGCCAATGCCTGCATCTGGTCGATCTCGACGGCGCTCGGACCGGCGAGCCGGTGAATTGGGATAGCCTGCGGGCAATTCTCGCCGCCGTCGATGTCCCCTGCGAACTCGGCGGCGGAATCCGCGATGAACCGACGATCCAGCGGCTGTTGGAACTGGGTCTGAGCCGGCTGGTGATCGGCACCAAAGCCCTGCGCGATCCGGAGTGGTTTCGCGGCGTTGCCCGGCGGTTTCCGGACCGCCTGGTTCTGGGCATCGACGCCCGCAATGGGCAGGTGGCCACCAACGGCTGGTTGGAAACGAGCAGCGTCGCCGCCGAGGAGCTGGCCCGGCAATTCAACGACGAGCCGCTGGCCGCGATCATCTACACCGACATCGCCACCGACGGCATGCTGTGCGGGCCGAACTTACCCGAGGTGCGGCGAATGCGCGACGCAGTGCGGCTGCCGCTGGTCTCTTCCGGCGGCGTGGCCACGGCCGAACACGTCGCCCAGTTGGCGGAGCTCGAAATCGCCGGCTGCATCATCGGCCGCGCACTTTACGAAGGAACGCTCAACTTGCCCGAGGCACTCGCCGCGGCTAGCTGAACCGATACGAAATCTAAAGACTCATGCGACGAACGAAATTTCCTTTGCCGACTCTTTACTGTGCGTAGGAATCCAGCGAAATACTAGCCCGAAGCGTTAGCGAGGACGCCGTGCAACGCCATCGCCCCGCATCCTCGCTCACGCTTCGGGCTGGTGTCCATTGAAGGAGCCCGTTTCATGCCCATGTTCAACGTTCAGGACATCCGCAACATTGCCTTGCTCGGCCATGGATCGTCGGGCAAGACGACCCTGGCCGACAAACTCTTGGCTCTCACCGGCGCGATCAACCGTCCGGCCAGTGTCGACGACGGCACCAGCGTCTGCGATTTCGACGAGGTGGAAAAATCGCACCACTATTCCATCGAATCGCACGTCGTGCATTTCGAGCACGCCGGCAAGCGATTCAACTTGATCGACACGCCCGGCTATCCCGACTTCATCGGCCAGACAATCGCCGTGTTGCAGGCCGTCGAAACCGCGGCGATCGTGATCAACGCCCATTCGGGCATCGAAGTGAATACGCGCCGCGTGTTTCAGGAAGCGGGCAAAGCAGGCTGCGGGCGGATCATCATCATCGACAAAATGGATGTCGAGAACATCGACTTTCCGCGGCTGGTCGGCGAGATCCAGTCGTTATTCGGCAAGGTTTGTATTCCGCTGAATGTGCCGCTGGGCGTGAGCCACGACTTCAAAGGCGTGGCCAGCACGTTGAAGCCCGGGGGCAACACGGCCGGCGCTCTGATCGACCCGGCTTCGATCAATCAAACCTTGGTCGAATCGATCATCGAAGTCGACGAAGAAGTGACCAGCCACTATTTCGAAGGCACCATGCCGACGGACGATGAACTATCGCGACTGATCGTGCAGGCCGTGGCCGAAGGGCACCTGATTCCGATCCTGTGCACCGCCGGCAAGCCGGGCCTCGGCATGCGCGAACTGCTCGACGGCTTGGCGCTGCTGCGCACTGCCGGCCGATGCGATTGCCCGCCACGCGGCCGACGAGGCAGGCAAGGAGGTCACGCTCAAGGCCGATCCGGGGGGTCCGCAGGTGGCGCAGGTGTTCAAAACGAGGATCGATCCGTTCGTGCAAAAAATCAGCTATCTGCGCGTGTACAGCGGCACGTTCAAAAAGGACGACAGCGTGCACGTTTCCGGCGCGCAAGAACATCAAGCTTGGCCCGCTATTGGAAATTCAGGGCAACGAAATGCATCCGATCGAAGCCGCCGGCCCGGGCTATATCGTCGCCGTTGCGAAGACGGAAGATTTGCACACCAGCACGACGCTCGGCCCATTGGTGATGCAACCGATGAAGTTCCCCACGCCGATGGTCGGCCTGGCCGCCACGCCCAAGAGCCGCGGCGACGAGGCGAAGCTCTCCGGCGCACTACACAAGATCGTCGAGGAGGATCCGACATTCCATGCCCAATTGGATCCGCAGACGAAAGAGCTGGTGATGACCGGGATGAGCGAGTTGCACCTCACGGTGATTCGCGAACGGCTCAAGCGGCGCGACAAAGTCGAAGTCGACACCAAAGAGCCGAAAATTCCCTACCGCGAAACCATTCAGGCCAAGGCCGAGGGAAGTTATCGCCATAAAAAGCAAACCGGCGGGCGCGGGCAGTTCGGCGAGGTGCATATCCGCATGTTCCCCTTCCCGGCCGGCACCGATCCGGAAGAGTTTTGCACGAAGGCCCGGTTCCCGTCGATGCGGCAATTCCACCACGATCCGACGCACAACTTTCTCTGGGTCGATTCGATCGTCGGTGGGACGATCCCGAACAACTTTCTGCCCGCCGTGGAAAAGGGCTTCAAGGAGCGGGTCGAACGTGGCGTGATCGCCGGCTACCAGGTGCAGAACGTGGGCGTCGAAGTCCACTTCGGCAAGTATCACGACGTCGACAGCTCGGAAGCCGCCTTCAAAACGGCCGGCTCGATGGCCTTCCGCAATGTGTTCAAAGAGGCCAAGCCGGGTCTGTTGGAGCCGATCGTGACCGTGCACGTCACGGTCCCCAGCGGCAAGCTTGGCGACATCAACAGCGACATGTCGACCCGCCGCGGCCGCGTGCTGGGCTTGGAAAGCGCCGGCGGCGATCTGCAAACCGTCAGCGCCACTGTGCCGTTGGCCGAAGTGACGACCTATGCCCGGACGCTCTCGAGCCTCACCGGCGGACTCGGAAGCTTCACCACGGAATTCAGCCACTACGACCTTGTGCCGGGACACATTTTGAAGGAAATCATCGAAGGCGCGGTGCTGCATCCAGAGGAGGAGGAATGACGAATGCCGAATGACGAATGTCTAAAGAATGACTAAGCACGAAGGACGAATGGGAATGCGACCTTGCCCGTTCGCCGCGACGCGGTAGCGGAGCGCGTCGAAGTGCCGCAACACGTGGTATTTCGCGAACCGCCAAAAATCGAACCGACTCTCGCCCCGCTTCGCGAACGCATCACGCATGCTATGATCCCGCTGCGATCGTCGCGCACCGTCCCGCCACTCGTCATTCAGTCATTAGTCATTCTTTAGACATTCGTCATTAGACATTAGACATTCCCGCCGCCATGCCCGCAGCCACCGAACAACGCTCCACCCCCCGGATGCCCCTCGTCCCGGCCCTCGACGTCCTGCGGCGGCTGCGGACCGACGAGATTGTCGTCACCACGATGGGCACGGTGCGCGAGTGGCCGCGGCTCTCGCAGCATCCGCTCGACTTTCATTACATCCCCTCGGCGATGGGGCAATCTTCGATGATCGCCTTGGGCCTCGCGTTGGCCCAGCCGGCGCGGCAGGTGATCGCCTTTACCGGCGACGGATCGCTCCTGATGAACCTGGGCGCGCTCGTGACGATCGCCGCCGCCGCGCCGCCGAACCTGACGCTGATCGTTCTCGATAATGGCATCTATGAAGTGACCGGCGGCCAGCGCACCGTGGCCGCCACGGCCCGGGCCGATTTCGCCGGCTTCGCCACCGCCGCGGGCATCCAAAGCGTGGCCCATTTCGACGACCTCATCGACTGGCAAAACGGCGCCGCCGCGGTCCTCAAACTCCCCGGCCCCCGCTTCATCGCCCTAGCCGTAGAACCCGTCGGCCCCGACTACTCCATGCAAGCCCCCGGCCCAATGGGGCCGCGATTGAAAGCGTTTCGCGAGGCGCTTGCTGGGTAGAGGCAAACACGAGGGCAACCGTCGGCCGCCTTTACAGCGCCCCACTGCGAACGCCACTCTGGATTTGTGAATCGCCGATGGCCTTTCCTACACAAATCGACGCCCGTGTTTACTATCGGTGCGCAGTCAATCGCTACGACGAAGCCAAGGTTCTATTTCGCGCCGACTACACGACGGGAGCCGTTTATTTGGCGGGTTACGGAATTGAATGCATCCTCAAGGCGCTGGTCTTGGCAAACACTCCGAAAAACGAACTTTCCGCTATACTGAAATCGTTTCGTGGCCCCAGGGCGCACGAATACGAATGGCTCTCCAGCTTGTATTTGCGGTCCGGCGGCGCGAGGATGCCGATAGTGATTATCAGACACTTTACGATCGTGAATGGCTGGTCGACCGACCTTCGCTATTCGCCCGGGATCGTCAAAGCGAAAGAGGCCCAAGCGTTTTTAGATTCGAGCGATGCTATAATTAAGTGGGCCGACGGGAGGATTTGAGATGTCGATCGGAATTTTTCGCGGGACATCAGACGCTCTGTTGGAACAGATTGTCGACGCTCTGCGCGGCTATGAGCACGATCATCCCGCGGCCGAAATTGCTCTTTATCGACAAAATCAGTTCTCGATTCGAGTTCGGATCATCGACCCCGACTTTAAATCCCAAGATCGCGTCGAGCGGAACGAAATGGTTTGGAAATACCTCGAACGTGCGCCGGAAGAAGCGCAAGGCGACGTCAGCACGCTAATTTTGCTCGCCCCGGACGAGGTGAAAACTTCGTTTTCGAATATGGATTTCGAGGATCCGCTCCCGTCGGTCATCTGAGCGGATCGTGCTTCGTTTCAATCGCCTGCGTAGCCGCTGCGGAACGCACCGGCGTTTTCAACTAGCGGAGCTGTGTCGCCCTTTGTCGCGTGGCGAGAATGACGACCTAATCGACTGGCAAAACGGCGCCGCCGCGGTCCTCAAACTCCCCGGCCCGCGCTTCATCGCCCTAGCCGTCGAACCCGTCGGCCCCGACTACTCCATGCAAGCCCCCGGCCCTATCGGGCCTCGCCTGGCAGCTTTTCGCGGAGCTCTCGCTTCCTGATTGGGTCTCAAGAAGCATGTGACGGTATGGACCCAATCGGCGCTGCCAACCGGCGCGTCTAATTCAAAGGAAGTCAAATCTCCACGGCGTCTGACTTTTCCCGGTTGCAAGCGAAGCAGGTGAGTCTAATGTTGTGTTCCTCTGAGCTGCCGCCTTTTGATATCGGAATTGTGTGGTCGAACTCGACTTCGTTGTCGAGCAAATGCTTGCCGCAATGCTGGCACGGATAGTTATCACGTCTGACGACCCGAATCTTAGTCTTGAAGGAAATGTATCGTCCAGTTCGCCGAATCTCAATCGTCTCGGTGATGCGTTCCGCATTCAAAACGACAGGACAAATATGTCCGAATACCGTGCATTCCATTTCAGTGATCACGGGAGGTATGTCATCCGGGTACTCCGAGGGCTTGAAATTCGAGACCTCATCCCTAAACATCGTTGCTTGCGCTTCCGTGATGTCCGACAAATTTCCGTCGGTTCCCGTCTCAAGAGCTTTTTTCATTCGTTCATTTACATGAACGGCAGCTTCGCGAGTCAGTTCGACGTCCTTCCTGTGGCCGGCAAGCTGCATTGCCGTTAAACTGCCTTCCGGGTCGGGATCGTAGTCATTCGGGTTGAAGTGAGCTACGCAGCCTTCATACTCTTCACGTGCCTCTCGAGAGAGCGGACGGCCTTGGCCTACCTTACCGGTGCTGAGGCAACCCTTTGCGTATTCATAGTGTGCCTGCGCCTTGTCCAGCAGCACCGGCAACAGCGGCGACTGCTCGACGAGAGGGCCGTACGGGCAGTATTTCAATTCCCAACACGGCTTACAGACCCTAGTGGAGCGATCGTTCCAAATCTTCAGGAACTCTTGGTCGGACATTTCAGCCGGGACGCCAAGGCGCTCTCTGACCTTTGGATGGATTGATTTTTGTCTCCGTCGCATCTATTCCCCCATGAGCTGCGCTGGTCCGAAAGATTGCCCAACTATGACGGCGTTGCCATGCATGAACGCGGCGGCGGACATTGCACGTTTGCCGGATGGTTGGAAGCGATCCAGGCGGAGTTGAGATTTGTGGCAGGCGACAATGAGTCGGCGCTCGGCGACGAGGATGATACCGGGCACGGCTGCTGACGTTGCAAATGAGGCATCGGCGAGCGGGGTCACGGATTCGAGGATCAAGCGAACTGGCTCGCCTGCTGGCGGGTGCCAGAAGGTGTAGGCTTTCGGCCAGGGTTGGAAGGCGCGGACTTGATTGAAGATTTCGACGGCCGAGCGATGCCAGTTGATTTCGCCGTCGGTTTTTTTCAGGCGCGGGCGCGCGAGGCTAGCGCTTGATCTTGCGGCAAGCTCGAGGGCGAGTCGCTTTCGCGCAACAAGACTAGCGCCGCGTCGATCGCTTCGGCGCCGAGTTCGGCCAGCCGCGGTTCGAGCTCGGCGGCAGTTTCGGTTGGGCCGATGGCCAATCGGCGCTGCACCAGCACCGGGCCGGCGTCGAGCCGCGGCGTCATGTGGATCACGGTCACGCCGGTTTCCGTTTCGCCGTGGTAGATGGCCCATTGGATCGGCGCGGCCCCGCGATATTTCGGCAGCAGCGATCCATGCAAATTGATCCCGCCCAGCCGGGCGATGGCGAGCGTCGGGTTCGAAAGGATTTGCCCATAGTCGCACACGACCAGCAAATCGGGCCGGTAGCCCGCCAACCGCTGCTGGGCCTCGGGCGTGTTGATGCTCTCGGGGTCGAAGACTTCGAGACGATGCTCTTCGGCCAACTCGCGCATCTGATTGCGCGGCGTGGCCGAGCGGCCATGGGCCGGACGATCGGGTTGCGTGATGAGCGCCGCAACATGCCGTCTTGATTCCAGCAAACGTCGAAACGACGGAACGGCAAAAGGGCCCGTGCCCATGACGACCAGCCGCAGCTTGTCGGCATTGCGATCGGTTTGACTTTTAAAATCGGTCATGAATTTCGCAGAGTTGTGCGCGCGTTCGGCTCGGCGGGAGCCTCGCCCTCCCGATGCCGAAGAGTCAGGTCAGGCACCCGGCCGCCTCACGTGCGAAGCTGTTCAAGTTCGGCCAGCCGGGCGGCGATTTTGGCGTCGTCGGCGATTGTGCCGCGGCGGCGCGATTCGGCGAATTCGGATTCGAATGTGCGCAAAAACTCCTGCACCGCCATCTCGCCGGTCGTGCTCAGCCGGTCGATAAACAACTTGCCTTCGATGTGGTCGGTTTCATGCTGGGCCACGCGGGCAAACAGCCCGTCGAGCTCCATCCGAATGTTTTTCCCTTCGAGGTCGTAGGCGTCGATCGTGATTTTTTCCGCCCGCTTCACGTCGGCATACAGGCCGGGCAGGCTGAGGCAACCTTCCTCGGCTTCCGCCAGCCCGCGGCCTTTGCTGAGGACAGGATTGACGAACACGAACTCCTCGCCCGTGGTCGGATCGCCCGCGGGATTGGCGATGAACAGCCGGTAGGGAAGATCGACCTGGTTGGCGGCCAGTCCGACGCCGTTGTGCCGGTACATGAGTTCGAACATGCGCGTGACGATGTCGCGCAATCCGGCGTCGATTCGCCGCAGCGGCTTCGAAACGTGCCGCAGCGTGGGATGCGGATAACGAATGATTTGCAGATCTTCCAAAGTCGATCGACTCGAAAACGGGCGATGAGAAGGTAGCGAAAAACACTTGAGCTTCGACGGCACACGGAGTGTGCCTGCTACGATGTGGCAGGCATACTCCGTATGCCGTCGGCGGACCATTGGACGTGGATCATCTAACCAGAGGTTCTAGGGCGTGATGAATTCATGTTCCGGGTGGCGCACCGTGAGGACGGGGCACGGGGCTTTGCGAACCACTTTCTCGGCCACGCTTCCCATCAACATATGGGCGATCGGGCCCCGGCCGTGCGTGCCCATGACGATGAGATCGATGTTTTGCGTCTTGGCGTAGGTGACGATTTCCAAGAACGGGCTGCCGACGAGCGTGACCACCTGGGCCGAATATTTTTCGAGTTCCGCGGGCGAGAGAATTTTGCTCAGCCGGTCCTGGACGCCATGCTCCAATTCGGCCCGGGCGGCGCCGAGGGTGAGCGTCGAGCCTTCCGGCGAAGTCCAGGGATAGACGAGCGCATTTTCATCCAGGACGTGGATCAAATGCAATTTCGCCTGGAACTGCTCGGCGAAGGCCTTGCCGTATTGCAGCGCGACCTCGGAGGGCTCGCTGAAATCGGTGGGAACCAGCACTTGCTTGATGGTGATCATGGCTTTTCACGCGGGGAAAACAACGCGAACAACCCAGCACAAGGGTGCGCCGCACGCCGCTTCGCGCATCCACTATCCCAATTATACGGTCAATTGGCCAGGGCGCTAAAACCCGAGAGAAGGACCAAATGGGTCGCCGACGGCACACGGAGTGTGCCTGCTACGTGGTAGGCACACTCCGTGTGCCGTTTGCACGGCCGCTACGCGTTGGCCAAAGACTTTGATCCAAACGATCGCATTGCGACGATCAAGAATCCGATCAAATCGCCGAGAAAAATTATCCACTCAATCGAGCCAATCTTGTGCCTCCAGGCGCTCGGGAACGTACGTTTCGGTCACATAGCTTATATCTTTCGAGATCAGCGATTCGACTTCGAGTTTGAAGCCGTTGCGGAGCATCAGCTCGATTTCTTTTTGCCACGGTTTTTTGCTGGCAAACCACGGGTATTCGGCGATTTGCTTCGCCCGTTTAATGTCGGTGTCGCTAAGGTTGATTTTCACGCTGGGGGTCAGGCTGCAACGCTCGAAGTCCAACGACCGCAGGCCGAGGAACTTGGCGTCGGGGATGGCCATCCGTTTGGATTCGTAAGCCAGGTTGATCGAGCCTTGCTTGAGAACGCTGTAGATGTAGTACCCCCAGGGATCGTTGTCCAACAGGCAGTAGACCGGCAACTGCAACTCGTTGTGCAACCGGTAGAGCAAGCGGCGCACGCCGCGCGGCGGTTGGCCGCCGCCGTGGATCAGCAGGCAATTATGCTCGCGCCAGAACTTGTCCTCGTTGAACCGCCGCCAGACGGTGTCTTTTTCGACGTGCAGGATGAACGTCGCGTCGCATTTGACAAACTGCAGCACCTCCGGTTCGCAGATCGAGGGGATGCTATAGCCGCCCGAGCCCATCCGGGCGCAGTCGATCGTGTCGCCGCTGTCGGTCAGCGTGATCGGGCCGACCATGCCGCCGCGGTTCGAGGCGTACACGTGCAGCTCTTCGCGCAGCGTGTCGAGCGTGACTTCCAGGTCTTCGATCACCGGATCGCATTCGCCCTGATCGGCAAACGTCTCTTCCTTGGTTCCTTCGATCGTGTGCTTGAGCAGATAGAACAGTCCCCGGATGCTGGTGGTTTTGCCCTGATTCACGAGCGACTTGCAGCCGCTCGCCACCAACAACGTTTGCATGTAGCTCTTGGCCTGAGACAAATTGAATAGATGCCGGCGGTTCTTGGCGCTGCCCATTTCGATAAACCGCTTCTGGCGATTGTATTTCACATTCGACAGGCTGCGGGCCGGGATGTCGAGATGCGGGTCGCGTCGCTTCTCGGCGGCGGTGACCACATCGTTCGACAGGCCGACGATCGAGGCCATCGTTTTCTTGTCGCGATCGTTGAGTTTTACCCGCGGCCCGTTTTTTTCCGCACGACTCTTGGCGATTTTTCGGGGCTTCTTGGCCATTCGTTTTTATAGGTTCAGGGATCAGTGTGCTTGTTGGAACGTGCGTCAAACCGACGCGACTGGGTATGGAATCCCGACGGGATTCAATCTTTTAGCCCAGGGTTGCTCGGCACGAGCTACCCTGGGTAAATAGCCTCATGTTCGTTTCAACTCTGAAAGAGTTGTATCCAGCCGACCGTTTGGTAATCATCCTAAGTTTCAATCGCTCGTCGAGTCGCTCGCATTCGCCTGATTCAACTCTTTCAGAGTTGCATGGGAATTGGGACGTCGTGGACCCAGGGTAGCCCGCCGTGGGCGAGCAACCCTGGGCTGATAGATTGAATCCCTTCAGGATTCCTCATTCATACGACCCCTTGGCATCTTGCCCATGCGCAAGAACAAAGCCTCTCACACTTTTGTCGGAGATGTGGCGGCCGTTCCTCCGGGGGCGATTGGCGACTCGGCTCCGGGGGGGACGATCAGGACGTTTTTTCCGAGGTGAAGCTCTCCTACATCTTCCTCGATCGGACGGCCGTGCTCGTCGAGTTGGACGTCGGCTTCGGCGGTTTTTTTCTTCGCTACCAGCAGCAGTTGCTCGTACAGCGATTGGCGATCGACGTCGCTGATGCCGCTCACCGCGGTGGCGACCTCGCCCAGGTAGCGCAAGAAGATGTTGCGGCGTTCCCCTTCCTGGCGAACGCGCAGCCGGCGGCGGAGATACATCCCGAGCTTCCGCCCGACGGCTTGCAAAGCCAGCCGCAGTTCGCGCTGAATTTCCGGATATGAGGCGATCGCCTCTTTCGATTCGCTGGTGAAGGGAACCCAAACGCTGGCCATGTGGACCATCACGGTCACCGGCCCGGCAGGCAAACCACCGCGCGATTGGCTCAGGCCATAAGCCCGCCAGTTGGTGCTGGTGATGGTCTGCGTGATGGCGCAGCCGGCATGCTGGAATTGCAGCGGCACGCGGTTGGCGTATCGCAGGACGTTCATCGTCTGTCCTTCGTCGAGTTTCACGCTGTGCAACGCGTTGAACAGCAGCGCGATTTCGGCCTTTTTCAGCTTGCCGGGCGATTGCCGCGTGCCGAGCGTCGACTCCTTGAGAATCTGATCGGCGGCGTCCGACCCCAATCCGGCGAAGGTGCTTGTAAGAAATTGCCGCAACGTTCGGGCATCGCTTTGCGAGAGCAAGTCCGTGAGGGTTTCCAACGGCACGCGCTGCGCGGTCGGCGTGCCGCCATAAGCCAGCGCGGCTTCGATCACGAACGGATTGCCACGATAGACCGACGGCGGCCGGGTGGCGGAAACATAAAATTCGCCCGGCACGACGTGGTGCAGCCCCTTCAACAAAAGCTCTTCACCGATCGGCGAGATGCAATCGGTGGTCGGGGCGCTGATTTTCGTCAGCCTGAATGGCTTGAAACAGGCCGTCGGCCTCGTGCCGCCCGATCCGCAGCGGGTTGGCCCGCATGCTGAGCTTGGCCGCCTCGCAGAGATGGCGGGCCACGGCCGGGCTGACGCGCGAAAAGCTGCCGGTGAGAAATTGCGACAGCGTGCTGTCCTTCGAATCCTTGAGCATCGTCATCAGCCGGCCGAGCTCGATGCCGTAAGGATGCGGCTTGATCTCTTTCGGCTCCGGCGGCAAGTGGGTCGTCGACCGCTCGAACGTGCGCTGCTCTCCTTCGGGATCGAGATAGTGCAACCGCACGTGCGGATTGGCGATGGCCGTTTGCTCCAGATACTCGTCGACGCTGCCGCGGCCGCGCTGAAACCGGCCTTCGAGCTCGATCGTCACGCGCGTGCCGTGGATCACCTCGTGGCCGTCGCCGTCGAGGCCGACCCACTCGATGCCATGCTCGGCAATGTACTTCGCTCCCTTTTCGCCAGGAGGAATGTCGACACCGTCGCCCCGGCCGTTCAAAATCTCGGGCTTGTTTTTCTTCGTGTCGATCTGGATTTCGTAGTAGTGGGACGGTTTGCGTTTGGAGATCTTCGAGATGATTTTCACCGGTTTGCCCGTGGTCAGGACGCCATACATGCCGGCGGCACTGATGCCGATGCCTTGCTGGCCGCGGCTCATCCGCAAGCGATGGAATTTCGAACCGTAGAGCAGCTTGCCGAAGATCAGCGGAATTTGCTTGCGGAGAATGCCCGGGCCATTGTCCTGCACGCCGATTTTGAAGCGATTCGTGCCGGTCGCTTCGATGTGGACCCAGAGCTCGGGAAGAATGCCGGCTTCTTCGCAAGCGTCGAGCGAATTGTCGACCGCTTCCTTGACCGTGGTGAGCAGGGCTTTGCGCGGGTTGTCGAAACCGAGCAGGTGGCGATTCTTGGCGAAGAACTCGCTGACGCTGATGTCGCGCTGATCGGCGGCCATCGATTGGGCCGTGGCACGGTGGCGGCGGTGGTGCTTCTCGGGGTGAGATGCTTTGCCGTTGTCCGCAGCGTGGAGAGCTTCGTCGGCTCCGTCGTCCGATTCCGCGTGCGCCTGGGCGTGCTCGTCGTCGCTCGCAGGCGCTTCGGCCGCGGAGTGCGAGTTTGTCGATGCGGCGCCGTTGGCATCCTTCCGTCGGCCGGCGGGTTTTTTGCCGTTGCGGTCGATATCCTCGGGGCTGTCTTGCGCGGTTTCGTGCGCTGCCTTTCCACGCCGTTGGGGCTTGATCGGTTCGTCGGCGGGGGGCTGTTTCGGTGTGGTTTGTCGGATCAAAGGACAGAGCTCCGTCTATGTCTGGGCAATTGGCCGGCGATGGACCGCAAAACGCGCCGGGGCGAGCCCAGCGGCTAAGTGGCAACACGCAACTCCAGCGTCCGTCGCTGGATAACGCATTCCGATTGGGTCGAGAGTGACGATTATATCGGTTCTCCGGCGGCGGTTATAGCCGGTTTTTCCGTTAAGGCCGGCATTCTAGGACGATCTGGCATATCCGGCACATAAAGATTCACCGGTCCCAACGCGGGTGGCCGAGACTGTCAGTAATTCGCCGATTGCAGTCGTCGCGAAGCCGATGCTGGAGCAATTCATTAAAAGGAGCGACCGATGAGACGGATTCGTTGGACGGCCGCGCTGGCGGCGCTAGTGGTTGCCGCGGGCCTGCTGGTGCGGCGCTCGGCCTCGGCTCAGGATTATTGCAGCGTCGGCTTCCAGCCCGACCTGTTCTACAACTATTACGTCGGCCCGGTCTCGTGCCACGGCCAGACGGCGGTCGGCGCACAGTTGTACGTCTCGCCGCTGCCGGTCCCTCCGCTGGTGGGCCACACCTATATCACGTACCAGCCGCTGCTGCCGCAGGAGTTCTTGTACCAGCACAAGCGATGTTATGTCCGGTGCAATGGCCCTTACAGCGCCCCGACGTTCACGCACATTTCTTGGCACTAAAGAGGGCTCGCGATTCCGGGAGGGCGAGGCTCCCGCCGAGCCGGAATTCACGTTGGGCGCTCGGCTCGGCAGGAGCCTCGCCCTCCCAAGAAATCCGCCCTCCCAAGAAATCCGCCCTCCCAAGAAATTCGCCGGCCCAAGCAATCGCCCCCACAAACACGACCCGACGCGAGATAGAAAATCATACTGCGGATCAGATTGCCGCGGCGCTAACGACAACCAGCGCAGCGGTCCACTCGAAAAGGATTCCGAGCCATGAAGAAGTTGTTGCTGTCGAGCCTGGCGGTCGTGGGCCTGGCGCTGGGCGGATTCCAGCGCAGGCGCAAGCCGATCCGCCAGTTCCGTGCTATATGTATCACCACAGCCTCTATATGCCGTGGCACTCGCCCTACGTCGATCAGACCTACGGCGAGCCGCTGGCTTTGGTGGTGCCGCCGACGGTGGGTTTGCAAACCCAATATGGTTGGGGCGTGGGGGGACATCGCGTGACAGGCATCTACCACCAGTTTGCCCGGCCCTATCCGGGACCCGTCGCCCCGAACGGCTTCGGCTTCCTGCGAACGCCAGCCTGGCCCAGCGACACGACGCAATTCGGCGTCAATTACATTCGCGGGCCATGGTAGAGCGGTCCGGCGCGGTGTTCGCCCCGCACTAAAAACGAAGGGCCAAATCCAGCCTCGTAGGGTGGGCATTGCCCACCGAATCGCTCCGGCCACCGCAAATTATTAGCCCCAGGTTCGGCGATTGGTGGGCAGTGCCCACCCTACGGGCTACGACCGACTGAACTATTTCGTGTCCGTTGCGGCGGGATCAGGCTTCACGCCGGGTTTGGCCGTGTCCGGCTTGGCATCGGGAAAAGGGCTCAGCCCGCCGACTTTCTTGTCGTCTGTCGAGTCGGCCGGTTTCTTGGGATCGGGTTTCGTGGCGTCGGGTTTCTTGGGATCAGGCTTCTTGTCGCCGCTTGCCAAGGGGTCCGTCTTGTCGGCTTTGTCGGACTTGTCTGCCGTCTTGTCCGCGGGCTTCTTGGCCGCGCCTTTCTTCCGCGGGCCGGTCAGCGGGTTGGCAATGTCGACGGCCATTTTGCTGACCATGCCATAACCTTCGCGCATGAAATAGCCTGTCACTTCGATCTTGTCGCCGGCTGCCACCCACGCCGGATCGGAGACGTCGATCTTGATGGCGGCGTCTGGCGACACGTCGGCTCTGACGGTCATGTTGCCGCAGGCGACCGTCATGCTCCCCTTGTGCATCGAGCTAACGCGCCCAGCCACCGTGTAGGCCGTGGGCGTGGCGGACGCCGCTCCTTTTTTCGGAGTTTCGGCGAAAGCTCCGCCGGCTGTCGTGGCGCCGACCGGGTGGAGGTTGTCGGGAGTGAAAATTTCCAACTCGGTCACCGGCGCGGCAGCCTTTCCGCGATGGTCGAGATCTGCCTTGAAGTTCACATACATTCCCGGAGCCAGAAAGTCGGTTGTTGCTTTGCCCGTGACATTCACGGCCGCGCCTTTGTCGAACTTCAGGTACCAAACCTTCCCGTCCAACACGGCCTTGACGATGCCGCCATTGGCTACCTCGAATTCGCCTTTGCCGTGCAGCTCCTGCTTGATGGCGGCGGGCTGCTGCACATTGGTGCGCGGCCCGTATGGACCTGCGCCGACGCGACCGAGGGCGAAAGCAACGGCGCGAGCGAGATGGCCAATCCGAACGTCGAAATTCGACACGCGATCTTTGCGATTTTCATACGAGTCAAGCTCCCCCATCCCGTTTGGTTTTGCGACACTGTTCCCCTGTGCCATCCTCTCTTCCAACATAGCCGCTCCGCCAAGCCGATGCCAGCATTTTCGGCAATTTGACGGGCACGCATTCATCGGGTAAGTCCCGCTTACCGAACCGGAACCGGCCCTTGCGGTATTTCCCGGCCGATTGTCAGCCACGGCGGGTCAGGTCACAATGCGGGCTAACTGCCCAACCTGCTCACTGAGACCTTTTCGATGAATCCCGACCGCACGCGGATGACGGTTCCGAAGTTCACCGCCCTGAAAACCAGCGGCCGCAAGATCACGATGCTGACGGCGTACGATTATCCCATCGCGTCGTTGCTCGACGCGGCCGGGGTGGAGGGCATCCTGGTGGGCGACAGCATGTCGATGGTCGTCCAGGGGCGATCGAACACGCTTCCCGTGACGCTCGATGAGATGATCTATCATGCCGAATTGGTCGGCCGGGCTGTGCAAAATGCATTGGTCGTGGTCGACATGCCGTTCCCCACGGGGCATCTGGGAACCTACAAGGCGGTTGAAAACGCGAGCCGAGTGCTCAAGGAAACGAATTGCCAGGCGGTGAAGCTCGAAGGAGGCGCCGAGCAGGCCGACGTGATCGCGGCGTTGGTCGCCGCTGGCATCCCGGTGATGGCCCATTGCGGACTGCGGCCGCAAAGCGTGCATCAACTTGGCGGCTATAAAGTGCAGCGCGATGAGGCACAACTCCTGGCCGATGCCGAGGCAGCCGAAGCGGCTGGCGCCTTTGCCGTCGTGCTCGAATGTATCCCGGCCGAGATGGCGACCCGAGTGACCGCAAAAGTAAAAATACCGACGATCGGCATCGGCGCCGGCGCCGGCTGCGATGGCCAGGTGCTCGTGACGCACGATCTGTTGGGCCTGACCAGCGGCTATGTGCCGAAATTCGTCAAGGCTTACGCCGATTTGCGCGGCGTCATCACGCAGGCGGTAACGCAATTTCGCGACGACGTCCGCTCCGGGCAATTCCCTGGGCCGGGCCAACAGTTCAACTGAGACGATTGAAGCTTGGCGCAGCCCCGAAGCCGTAGCCGTAGGGTGGGCAATGCCCACCGGGCAGCACTCGCAATAACAAATTACGTCATATCGGCGATCGGTGGGCAGTGCCCACCCTACCAAGATGTGCCCCGGATTCACCATGCCCAATCGCCTGGCGGACGAAAGCAGTCCTTATCTGCTGCAGCATAAAGACAACCCGGTCGAGTGGTATCCTTGGGGAGCCGAGGCGCTCGACAGGGCCAAGGCTGAGCAGAAGCCGATCTTCCTGTCGATTGGCTACTCGGCCTGCCACTGGTGCCACGTGATGGAGCACGAGAGCTTCGAGAATCCGGAAATTGCGCGGGAGCTCAACGAGCAATTCGTCAGCATTAAGGTCGATCGCGAGGAACGGCCCGACTTAGATCAGATCTACATGACTGCGGTGCAAATCCTCACCGGTCGGGGTGGCTGGCCGATGTCGGTCTTCCTGACGCCCGGTTTGGAACCGTTTTATGGCGGCACCTATTGGCCCCCGACTGCCCGGATGGGGATGCCGGGATTCGATCAGGTGTTGCGGGCCGTGGCCCAGGCTTGGACCGATCGGCGCGAGCAGGTGACGACGCAGGCGGGCGAGTTGGCAGGACAACTTGGCGAGGGACGTTTGGCCGGCGGCGAAGGGCAGTTGTCGGATGCCCTGCTGCGGTCGGCCGCGACGGCGCTCGAGCGGAACTTCGACCCGCAACATGGCGGATTCGGCGGAGCGCCGAAATTTCCGCACCCGTTGGATCTGCGGCTGCTATTGCGCTGTTGGCGGCGGTGGGGTCGCCCGGCGACGCTCGAGATCACGACGAAGACGCTCGACAAAATGGCGGCCGGTGGCATTTACGATCATCTGGGCGGTGGGTTCCATCGCTATGCCGTGGATGAGCGGTGGCTGGTGCCGCATTTCGAAAAGATGCTCTACGACAACGCGCTTTTGGCGAGCTGCTATGTCGAAGCATTCTTGGCAACCGGAAAGGCGGACTATGCCCAGGTGGCGCAAGAAACGCTGGACTATGTGTTGCGCGACATGACCGACGCGGCCGGCGGATTCTACAGCAGCGAGGATGCTGATAGCGAAGGGGAAGAAGGGAAATTCTACACGTGGTCGACCGAGGAAGTCGCCGCAGTGCTTGGCCCCGACGCCGCCGCGATTTTCGAGGCGGTGTACGACGTCAGCGCGGAGGGGAATTTCGAGGGCCGCAATATCCTCAATCTGCCCAAGACAATCGAGCAGTATGCTGCCCTGCGACACCTGGACGCCGCCCAGTTGCGCGAACATCTGGCCGGCTGGCGGCGGAAATTGCTGGAAATGCGGAACCGCAGAGTTCGCCCCGCGCGCGACGATAAGGTGCTGCTGAGCTGGAATAGCTTGCTGATTGAGGCGTTGGCCTTGGCGGCTGGAGCGCTCGACGAGCCGCGCTATCTGGCGGCGGCGATTAAAGCGGCCGGTTTCATTCTGACTGACATGCGCCGTGAAGACGGCCGGCTGTGGCACACCTGGCGGGCCGGTCACGCGAAAGTCGAAGCGTTTCTGGATGACTACACCGGATTCATTGGCGCTGGTCACGCTGTATGAAGCGACGTTCGACGAGCGCTGGATCGATGCGGCGGTCGAGTTGGCCGAGCTGCTGTTGGCGCATTTTCTCGATCGCCATTCGGGCGGGTTCTTTTTCACGGCCGACGATCAGCAGCCACAAACGCCGCTGGCCCGCCAGAAGCAGTGGCAAGACAGACTCGACGCCCAGCGGCAACGCGCTCGCGGCCGCGGCGCTCGTGCGGCTGGGAAAATTGACGGGGCGAGTGGAATATCTCGAAGCCGCGCACCGGACGCTGCAAGCCGCCGCCGGTCTGATGGAGCGCTATCCCGCGGCGGCCGCCGAGATGCTCTGCGCGTTGGGTCTGGAGCTTGGCCCGACGCCGGAATTGGTGATTCTCGGCGATCCGGATTCGGCCGACGCACGCGATGTGGTCGCCGATCTGCGGCGGCGCTTTATTCCCGACAAAGTGGTTGCGCTCCGGCCTGGGTCGCAAGCGATTGCTGGTTCGGCGCTCGATCCGTTGTTTGCCGGCAAAACGGCGCTCGATCCGCCGCCGACGGTTTTTCTCTGCGAGCGATTCGCGTGCCAGGCGCCGGTGACAGGGTGCGAAGCGGCGCTCGGCCTGTGGCGGAAACTCGCACCATAAAGAGCCGCGCACGAAGTAAGCGATTTCGACATGGCGCCTCTTGCCGCAACCTCGCTTACTCCGTGCGCGGCTCTTTGGTACCTCAGTCTGCGGCTTCTGTGCCGCGGAGGCTGAGGATTAGTTCGACCTCGCCGAGTTGGCTGCCGATCTGCTTGGCGATGGTGGTGGGGGACAGCCCCGCATCGGCCAGGGCGTAGATCCGCTCGAAGCGCGGATTCGGCGGCGTCGATTTTAGCGGCGAATCTGTCTTGTCGAACCAATCGGGCGACGACGCGTTGGCGGTGGGTTTTTTCAAGGGCCGCGCGATAGATTCAGAGCCCCGCGGCCCGGTATTTCGCTTGACGCTGGTTGATTCGTCCCGGCCGCGCGGGCGATGCGGCTGAATCGTCGCGGGCTGCTCATCGTGCTTTTCCTCGCGGTCGGCACTGCGAACTAGCCGGGTCTTGTCGAGCGCCGCGTCGAGTCGGGCCGCGGTCTGGTTCGCTTCGCGGATCAACATTTCCAAGATGCGAATCTTGCTGTCAAGCTGGCCCGAGAGGTCGCGGGCCAGCTCGTGCATCGCAACTTCCCATTGCTCATGCTGCTGCGGTGGAATCGCAGCAGATGCCGGTTTCGCTTTTTCCGCGATTTGCTTGGGAGGGGCCATCGCGTTCTGATGCCGCGCCACCTGGCGAAAATAGCGCCGGGAACGCATCAGCAATACGACAGTCATCAAGCAGAGGCCGAGCAGGAAGACCCACTGGGCGGAGCCGCCGCTGATTTCAGCCAGTACATCCATGCACTGTTCTCAAAAAAAATGTGCGCCGCGATCACGCGGCCGGAATTCTCGTCAATTCGAACGTTGAACCGCTTGGGGATCGAAAGCCCGCGCGGCGGCTTCGATCACGCGCCGCACCGCGATTTTTTTCTCGCTGGCCACGCGCCGGCAGGTTTCGAACTCGGGAGTAAAACTCGCCGAGCCATCGGGCCGCCAGGCCAGCATTCCATCGATCGGCCCCCATGGCGTGCTCACCTCGTGGCGCGAGCGCTCGAGCTTTCGCCGAGTCGCCGGCCAGCGACGCACGCCGAGCGTCGGCGTTTCGTCGAGGAGAATCGCTTCCAGGCGGTCGACGTCGGCAGCGCGGCAGAAAACGCTCAGCAATACGCCGGGGCGACTCTTTTTCATCTGAATGGCGGTGGTGTAAACGTCCAAAGCGCCGGCTTCCAAAAGTCGCGCCGTCGAGTGGCCGATAACTTGGCCCGTGGTGTCGTCGAGTTGCGTTTCGAGGACCCAGATTTGCTCGATCGCCGACGTCGTATCACTGGCTGCGCTCGTTTCGTCAGCTTCTCCCAGAATCAAGCGCAGCAGGTTGGGCTGGCCTTCGAACTGTTTGCTGCCGGCGCCATAGCCGATTCGCGCGATGCGCATCGGCGGCAGCGCGCCAAAGCTCTCGACGAGCGTCGATACGATCGCGGCGCCGGTCGGGGTGGTCAACTCGGCTTCGATCGTGCTCGCGGCCAATGGTATGTCACGGAGCAATTCGGCCGTGGCGGGGGCTGGGATACTCGCGCGCCCATGAGCAATGGTGACGAAGCCATGCCCGGTGGGAATCGCCGAAGCGGCAAACTGCTCGATCCCCAGCAGATCGCAAGCGATCGACACGCCCACGATGTCGGCGATCGAATCGACCGCTCCGACCTCGTGAAAATGCACCTTCTCGAGCGTGGTGCCGTGAACTTTGGCTTCCGCTTTGGCCAGCCGACCGAAGATTCGCCGGGCAAAATCCTTGGCCCGATCGGTCAACCGGCCCTGGTCGATCATGGCGGTGATATGGTGCAGATGCCGGTGCTTGTGTTCGGGCGGGGCCTCGACCGTGATCTGCAGGGCGCGAAATCCCTGCCGCTTGACCTCGGCGGCGACAAGCTGGCACTCCGGCAAACCGAGCGAATCGATGCCGGCCTGGATGGCCGCCAAATCGGCGCCAGCGTCGATGAGGGCGGCGAGCGTCATGTCGCCGCTGATTCCGCTTGCACAGTCGAGGTAAGCCAGTTTCATCGGAAGTTTGCGCCTCGCATTTTAGCGCTAGTATAGGCGGCTGCGTCCTTTGGGGGTATGCGGATTAGCCCTGCGATGCTGTCAATTCGGCTTGAGAGGATTCCTTGAGTTCAAAATAATCGCTTACTGACATGCGCGGCTCGGATTTGCGCGCCGAGCCGCGCACGTGAGTAGGCGGTTTCGCCCGAACCGTCGATGCCAGCAAACATTCGATTGACTCGACACGGTTGTTCTTGTACCGTCTGGCCCTCCCAAATTCTCTCTTGATCCTTCGTCTGTTTTCCCGAGAACTTCATGGCCGCCGCAACCCCGCGCACCGGTTCGCTGTCGGCTGTGCAATCGGCCCAGCAAGCTGCCGGCAAGCGATGCGATCTATGCGATGGCGGGCGGTTCGAATTGATCAGCCGGCGCGATCGCCGCGGACAACCGTTGGACACGGGCATGTGTCTCGACTGCGGCCTGGTCGCCCACTGGACGATTCCCAGCGACGCCGAGCTGAATGCGTTTTATGCCACTCGTTACCGCCGCGAATATCATGGCGAAACGACCCCCTCGGCGCGCCGGGTGATGCGGGCTTGGCGCAATGGCTTGCGGATTTATCGGCAACTGAAGCCTTGGCTCGATTCGACCGACGAGGTGTTCGAAATCGGGGCCGGAATCGGCTGCACGGTCAAGCTGTTCGAACTGGCCGGGCATCGAGCGGCCGGGATCGAGCCGAACTCGGGGTTTCAAAGCTTTTCTCAATCGCGCCTGCACGCCCGGGTTGATGACGGTTGGTTGTTCGATTTGCCGCCGCAGCCCGCGCACGACGTGGCGCTTTTGGTGCATGTGATCGAGCATTTTGGCTCCCCACGAGCGGCGCTCCAGCACATCCATCGGATCCTGCAACCGAATGGGCGGCTGTATGTCGAGTGTCCGAACCTGGGCGCGCCGTTTACCACGCGTGGCAAGCTGTTTCACTTTGCCCATATCCATAACTTCACGCCGCTGACGCTGGAAATGTTGGCGCGGCGGTGTGGGTTCGAAGTGGAACGCTGGTTTTCCGCTCCGATGGCTTCAAATTTGGAAGTGCTGCTGCGGCGCGTGGAATGCGGGCACCTGGAGATTCAGCCCGAGAGTCCCGGGGAGACGCTGGCGGCGCTCGAGCGGTATAGTTGGCTCACATACCATCTGCGGTGGAGCTACCTGCGGCCGAGGGTGGCGAAGCTGGGCTCGTATTTCCACGAATATCTGGCCGCCGAGCGGTATTTGCAGTGGATCGAGCGTGAATGTGCCGCCAGGGTGCCGGCGCCGGACGTCAAGGCGGCGGCCTGAAACGTTTGCATGGGGTCAGGGACGTTCATCGGATGAATAGTTTTCTTCGCCGCGGGCCACAGCCCTCTTGGACGTGGATCGCGCTCGTTGTCGTATTGTCCGTTTGGGGATTGACCGATGTGCGCAGTCGTGGCCGCATCGACCCGGCCGACTTTCTAGCCCATAAATCGGACCTGACCTGCTACACCGAAGCGGCCAAGGCGTTTTTCGACGGCCGCGATCCGTACGAAGTCGCGAATCCGCGCGGCTGGCGTTATTTGTACCCGCCGCTGTTCGCGATCCTGCTCGCGCCGCTGGCGGGATTGAATAGCCAGACGCAAGTTGTCCTCTGGTTTTTCTTCAATTTGCTGGTCGCTTGGGGCTGCTATCGCGAATCGATCCGGATCGTGCGATTGATTCGCCCGCCGCCTTCGGTTGCCCCGCAGGGCCCGGAGTCAGCAAACGCGGTGGCTGCGACGGTTGGTTCGGCGCCGCCGGCCTGGTTGACGTGGATCGCGGCGGCGACAATGACGCTGCCGTTCCTCAACACCTTGCAGCGCGGTCAAGTGGGCATCCTGGTGGCCTACCTGCTGCTGCTCGGATTCCGGCTCGTGGCGGGAAGCGCTTCGTGGCGCGGGGCGGCGCTCGGGGGAATCGTGCTAGCCGCGGCCATCAACTTGAAGCTGACGCCCGCGTTGCCGGCCGCGATGCTGCTGGCCGTGCTGGTGTTGGCGGCGATTCAATCCGGTTGGCTGCGGCGGCGCGTCGAATGCGCAAGCGGCGCCGTGTTCGGCACAGTGGCGGGACTAGCGCTATTCTTCTTGTTTCTCCCGGCCGCGGCGGTAGGTTGGAACGCCAACCTGCATCATCTGCACACCTGGGTCGGCAAGGTGGTCTTCAATCACGATCTCGGCGGCGAGAATGATTTGAGCTACCGCAGCGTGCGGAATCAGAGCCTGGTGAACGCCGCATCGCGGTTAGGGAATTGGACCGCCTATGTTTTCTGCGGCGGCCCGAACGACGAGCCGAGCGAGGGCACGACACCGCAGTCGCCTGACCAGGGCGCATCAGCAATTTGGCGACGAGTGATGTTTCCAGCGACGTTTCCACTGCGCCGCAGTTGCCGATGGAGAAACCCATTCCTCGGCGAGTGCTGATGGCTGTGCGGTTGGGTCTCTTGGTGCTGTTAGCCGCGGTCGGCTGGCGGGCTGCCGTCGTCGGCACGACGTTAGATATTGCCGCGGCATTCGGCATGGCGTGCATTGCGTCGCTGTTGGTTTCGCCCTTGTCCTGGGCGCATCACTATCCGGTCGCGTTGCCGGGGCTATTGGCTGTTCCAATTTGGCAGTGGCGGCGCGGCGCGGTCCGCATGGCGAAGTGGCTGGCCGGCGGAGCGTGCGCGCGCGATGTGGACGCACTATCTGCTGTTGGATTGGGCAGGGCGAGCCGGCGTGCTGGGGCTGGGCGACCACGGTCTGGTTCATCTTCGCCGCCCTCTGGATGCTCCGCGAGCGGCGAGCGTTGCTTGAAAGACACAGGCGACTGGCTCCGAGACAGCCGCCTAAAAACAGCAATTACCGGCGTTGGTCGTCGAGGTGCCTGCATCCCAATGTCGTTTCGACATCCGAGCGGAGTGAGTGAGGCAGCAAACGTTGAACTCGCCGGCGCTACACCCAGCGCAGGCTCATTAAAAGCAAAAGCGGCATAGTCGCCGCACCCACGTGCCGTCAGCGCCATCATTCGTGGCTCAGCACGTCGCTGCTCGAATCGGGCGTGGGCCGCTTTCGTCCCTGATTGCGCAGTTCGTTGATCATGAATCGCTGCGCTCGGCCGAATTCGCGAATGGCTTGCAGATATTCGTGCCGTGCCAGTGCGGCTTTGCCTTGCGAGCTATAGGCGTTGAACCGCGTCCAGTCGACCGACCAGCGGCCGTCGTTGGCGGCTTCGCGAAGCTGATCGCACAACAACTCCAAGTTGTGAACGATCGCCTGATTCGGCGTGCTATCGCAAGCCGCGTAGGGGCCGCGTCCCAATCGGGCACCGGGAGCCAAATAGCGCACATCGGGGCCGCCGGTAAGTCGCTGCAACACGCCCCACGTGATGAGCGCGCCGGCGATCATCGCGGCCGCCACCGCGTAGATCCAGCCGACCTGGCTGAGGCCCACGGCGGCGGCGATCGCCAAGATCGCAGCGGCCCACAAGGCTTTGTTCACCGGCGGCGGTCCTGTCGGCTCGGCTTTGTCGCCCGCCAACGCCAGCGGCTCCGCCGGTTGATTGGTAATCGCCGGCCCCGTGACCTTGACGATCACGACCGTGATATTGTCCGGGCCGCCGCGCAGATTGCCCAGATCGATCATCACTTGCGCGGCCTCGGCGGGAGGGAGCGCGTGAGGATCGCGCCCATCTCTTCGTCTTTGACCTGGCCCGAAAGTCCGTCGCTGCACATCAGGAACGTGTCGCCGACCTCGAGCGGGAACGGCCCTTCGAGGTCGACCTGCACATTCTTGTGCGGGCCGAGCGAACGGGTGATGATATTTTTCGGGACCAAATTCGGCAGCGAGTCTTTCGAGAATTGTCCGCTGGCCGACATCTCCCACAGCAGGCTGTGATCGAACGTCAATTGCTCGTACTTCCCGCCGCGCAGCCGATACACGCGGCTGTCGCCGACATGCGCCACCAGCGCCCTTGGGGCAAGAGGATGAGCGTGCAGGCCGTGGTTCCCATGCCGTGGAATTCGGCATTGGCTTGACCGCGCCGGTGAATTTCTTCGTTCACCTGGCGCACGGTCTTGCGAATGGCGTCGGGCGCCGATTCGTCGCGCAGCTTGTAATAGTTGTGCGGGATCCCGTCGGCCGCCATTTTGCTGGCCAACTCGCCGGCGGCGTGCGCGCCCATGCCATCGGCGACGACGAACACGTGGCCGCGCTTCTGCCAACTCTCGACGTCGGTGGCCAACAGCGCGGCGTACGCATCCTGGTTATTGGAGCGGCGCATGCCTACGTCGGTGAGTTCCGCGTGCGCGAGACACTCGTTCCAATTGAGAGCCTGTTCCATCGTCGACCTTTCGTCCCTCGCCGCCAGATCGAGAGACGGTTTGAGGACTTGCCTCAAGCGAATCGAACACGACCGATGCCGACTGTTTAGGCCCCACGCACAACATCGGTTAGCTTGGTTAGTGTTCCTAAACTTACCATTCTAATTGTGTCGGATGGCGACGGATAGATGCTAGCGAAGGTCCCAGAGGTGGATCACGGCCTTGGGAAACGGTCTTGCCGCGCAGGAAAAGTGTCCGGATTGTAAGGCTAGTGCATTGTCACAGCTTGAATTTGGGGTGCCACTGGCTTTGCCAGCGTTCTTCGTTGCTGAACGATCAAGGCAAGAATTCCAAAATCACTGGCAAAGCCAGTGGCACACAGTCCCAGAATCAAGCGTTGACAAAGCACTAGATCGGTGGTTCACGCCTGGGTTGTTGGTCGTCGCGCCGTCAAAACCAAGTCCAGCAGCGACCGCCACTTGGTTTTGGGCTGAATCGCGCTCTGTTGGGCCGTTTCGCTCTGGCTTGGTTTTTCACGGCTCTCTATACTCTGGCCGCGCCGAATTCCTTGGCGCCCGGGGTCGTTCGACCTGTAGGTTCGTCGCTTGCCGCCCGTTTGGATGGCCAGGGTGATCGGCGCGTTTTCATTTTCCAAGAGCGAGGAATTGGGTGGCTGCCGCGGAGTCCAATTGCGCTCGAATGCATCGTCGGTCCAGGCGCTGGGTCGCCGCCGTGCTATTGCTGTTCGTGGCCATGTCCACTGGCTGCGTCGAGCGGCGCCTGTTGGTCCGTTCGAATCCGCCTGGCGCTTTGCTGTACGTCGACGATAAGGAAATCGGCACGACGCCGATCGCGACCGATTTCCTGTTCTACGGAACTCGCAAGATCCGCTTGGTCAAAGACGGTTTCGAAACCTTGGTGGTCATGCAACCGATTCCCGCGCCCTGGTACGAATACACACCGGCGGATTTCGTCGCTGAGAACCTGGTGCCGGGCCACATCCGCGATGTGCGCGCCGTGAGCTATAACATGATCCCGACAGTGCAGGTGCCCAACGATCAGCTTGTCGATCGGGCCGAATCTCTGCGCGCGCGACGTGGACGCAGCAGCTTGCCGTGCGCCGCGGCCGGGACAAAAGCCGCTGCAACCTCCCCCGGCGCTGGGGCTCGCGCCGCAGCAGGCGCCGCTGGGATCTTTGCCTCCTGGGACGCCGCTGGTTCCCGGCGCCCAGCCCGGCGTGTTGCCGGCGCCCGCCACCACGCCGGCGCCGTACGGCACGCTGCCGGCGCCGATCTACAACTTGCCGGCCCCGCAGCCGAACGCCGGTACGCCTCCCGCCGGCGCACTGCCCGGCTATCAGCAGATTCCGTAGCGCTGGTGCATGCCGTCGACGCCGGTGGCCTTATCGCGCGCCGTGCAAGAATCGCTTACTGCGTGCGCGGCTCTTTACGCGCCGGAGCAAGTGATCGCGGCGCCCGCGAATAATAGCGTTCATTTAATGCCCGAGCTCGGGCTGACTGCGCCGCGGACACCGAGCAATTCGGGATGCCGGGCCAGCTTGTCGGTCAAAACTTTGGCGTTGTCGACGATGGGCTTGGCATCGTGGATCAAATCGTTGGCCGACTGGGCGGCATCGAGCAACTCCTGATACAGCTCCTTGTTATTGAGCAGTTGGCCGAGCGAACCCTGCGTGCTGTTCAGCGATCGGCTGAACTGGACCATCTGCCCGAGCAACTCATCGAGCCGGCGGATGGCCGAATCGAAGCTGCGCACGATCTGCTCGCCCCGGTCTGCCAGCGGTCGCGTGACACCTTCGAGATTGTGGAGATTTTCGTCAGCCAGCTTGGCGGTGCTCTGGAGCATCGCGAACGAATCTTTTGCCTCGTGGAGCATCTGGGGAAGCTCGTTCAGCGATTCACGCAGATTCTTGCGGACCTGCTGGTCGCCGATGATCTGATTCAGATCGGTCATCGACGTGTTCATCGAGTCCAGGGCCGTTTCGGTCTTGTTCAATAACCGGTTGAATTGATCGCGGTTGCCGCCAATCAAGTCGTTCAGATTGTGCGACAACTTGGCGACTTCCGTGCCCGCGGTGGCGACCGATTGGGCGGCCGCGCTCATGTCGCCTTGCATATTGGCCAGCGCCTGCATCGGGTCGGGAGAAAAATAGCCCTCAATGGTTTCGCCCGGCTGGACTTTAGTATGCGGGAGCGACGAATTCTGGCTCCCCACGATCTGCAATTCGGCGTCGCCGAGCAGGCTGTTGTGAATCCGGGCCACGTCGTCGTGAAAAATCGTGTAGTCGGAATAGATTTCCGTACTGACGAGGACATCGCCCTTCTCGTTGTTCAATTCCACCTTCGTCACTCGGCCGATCAAGACGCCGCTCTTGCGGACGGGTGTCTCCGTTTCGACGCCAGGCGCTTGAGCGAAATGGATGTAGACCGTGTAACTCTTTGCGCGAGCGAGGGGAAATGGCCGAACAGCAGGATCAGGAATCCAGCGATCAAGCCGACCGCCAGCACCACGACCCCCACCCGGAATTGCATGATCCGATCGTCCATCGGCTCGTCTCCGTTACGACAACCCGTTGAGGTTGAAGAGCAAATTAAAAATGGACTAGGCTAATTCGTGGCCGCAGGCTCCTCTGCCATCTCGGCCAATTCCATCAACCGTTCGCCGGCCTCGCCCCGAACAAATTGCGTCACGCGGCGGTCGGCCGATCGCTCCAGCTTGCCGGGCGGGCCATCGAACAAAATTTGCGATTCGCCCGCTTTCAGCCGCGCGAGCGGATAAAGCATGACCACGCGATCGGCCACTTTCGTCGTCGTGTGCATGTCGTGAGTCACGACCACGCTCGAGACCGGCCGGCGGCTGCGGGTCCGGAGGATCAGCTCGTTGATGACATCGCTCATAATCGGGTCCAGCCCGGTCGTCGGCTCGTCGTAGAGAATCACTTCCGGGTCGAGCACCAAGGCTCGGGCCAGCCCGACCCGTTTTCGCATGCCGCCGGAAAGCTCGGCCGGCTTCTTGTTCAATGCGCTGGCCGGCAGGCCGACCTCGCCGAGTCGGGCTTGGACGATCTCGCGGATTTTTCCCTCTTCGTAGTCGGTGTTTTGGCGGAGCGGAAACGCGACATTTTGAGCCACCGTCAGGCTGTCGAACAGCGCGGCGCTTTGAAACAAGAAGCCAAAGCGAATTCGCTGAACGGTGAGTTGCTTTTCATTCAATCCGCTTAGATCCTGGCCGTCGAACAGCACCTGGCCGGTGGTGGGGGGCACCAAACCGATCAGGGTTTTGAGGAGCACTGTCTTGCCGCAGCCGCTCTCGCCAATGACCACCAAAGTCTGGCCGCGCGGGATGTTCAAGTGGATGTCGCGCAATACCGGAAGCCGCCCGAACCGCACGCCAAGCCCCCGCGTTTCCAGCAGCGGCCCCGCGGAAGCGGAATCGGCCGATGTCGTGGTCGACTTTGGATCAGGTTGTTTGTTCGGGTCGGTCATTCGATCGTTCGCATGGTGCAACCTTTGGCTGGCCGCGGATGGAACCGTGGGACGGCCCAACCTCGCTACAGCAGCCGCACCCCTTGCGGCCAAATGGAATAATACAAGGCGTCCAGCATGATATTCAGGAACAGATCGACAATCAGGATCAAAATGAAGGAATAAACGAAAGCATTCGTCGCCGCGCGGCCCACGCCTTCGGCGCCCGGATCGCAATTGAAGCCGCGATGGCAACTGATGATGGCGATGATCGCGCCGAAAAACAGGCTCTTGAACACGCCCGAGAACAGGTCGAAATCGCCGACGAACTTTTGCGAGTTCAACCAGTAGTGATGCCAGTCGATGCCCAGCAATTGCACGCTGTAGAAGAATCCGCCGACGACGCCCATGAAATCGGCCATGATCGTCAGCATCGGAATCAGCGCCAGGCAGGCGATGAACCGGGGCACGACCAAATAATAAATCGGGTTCGTGCCCATGCTGCTCAGCGCATCAATCTGTTCGGTCACGCGCATCGTGCCTAGCTCGGCTGCCATCGCGCTGCCGACGCGGCCCGCCAGCATCGTGGCGGCCAGCACGGGACCCAGCTCGCGCACCAGCGACATGTTGATGATCGCGCCCAGCCGTGTTTCCAAATGCAGCATCCGGAATTGCGAATAGCTCTGCACCGCTAGCACCATGCCGATGAACGTGCCGGTCACGGCCACCACCGGCAAGCTCAAGACACCGACCTGGTAAAAAGCTGGCAAAAGCGTTTCGCGGCGAGGGAGCCGGCTGAACAGCCACGACATCGTGCGGACGAAGAATTGGCTGATGTCGCCCAGCGTGGCCAGCCAATTGAAAACCAGCTCGCCCAGATCGGCGATCCAATGGGCCAACGATAGGACCAAGTAGGAGCCGAACCAGCGGGCTTCGATCTTGCGGGGTTGAAGTTCGGATGAGGACATCACGTCACGAGCGGCTGAAGTTGGGTAGCTTGCGCTGCAGCGCGGAACCGCCGGGCTTCGCGGAAATCTACCGTCTCCGCTCTTATTTCGGCGTTCCGATCTTGCGGCTTGAGGAACGTTTGCCGATCGCGGAACTTGCATCAACGCCGCGAGCTGGGCAAGGCATGCTTGTTTGGGCTCCGCAATGAAGGCGAAAATCCGGGTGATTGTATGCCCGGACTGTCGGGGTTATAGTAGTGCGACTAGGCAAAACGCGTTGTTCGGCCGTCGCGACCAAACCGCCATGCCTGGCCCGCCAGAATATGTTCCCGCCGATCATCGCCGCGACACCGCTTAGGTAACACGCATCATGCGTCTTAAGCTGGGCTTGAAATCGCGCCGCTGCAGCTTTCGCCGGGCCGTCGTTGCGCTGGGGCTGATCCTCAATCAACTCGTGCTGGTAACCGGCCTGCCGCTGCCGGCGATCGCGGCGGCACCGGTCAAGGACCGGAGCAAGCCGTTTCCTTGCATGGACCGGCCTTGCGGCTGCATGAACGCCGACCAGTGCTGGCATGGCTGCTGCTGTTTCACGATGCGCGAAAAGTTGGCCTGGGCCGAGGCGCATGGCGTCGAGCCGCCGGCGTTCGTGCGCGAAGCGGCGGCGATAGAAGCAGCCGCAGCGGCGCACGCACGCGCGGCCACGAAGCGACGTGCGCCGGCGAAGAGACAAATGCAGCGAGGGAGGCTGCTGTGCATGCTGCCGGCGGCATGCGCCCGAATCCGAGCCTGCCGCCAACGCGCCAGCCGCCGTTGCGGGAACGGCGAAATCGGACCGGTCGACAACCTCGCCCAGCAGCCGGCTGCCGATCCAGCGTGCCGGTTGGACTTCCTGGATTGCGGCACTCGGTTGCCAGGGCCACGGCATTCTTGAATTGCTGCTCGCATCACCGTGCCTTCCTGCGTTTTTGCCGGTCGCATACTTATTTGTCCCACCCTCGGCCGACCGTCCCGGCGCATTCTGCGTCAACTCCCCCGCGGCCGTATTCTTGATGCCCCCGGTTCCTCCGCCCCGGCTACTCTCCGCTTGATGTCCGTCGTGCGCGCGTCGGAAGGAGTGCATGGGGTGTCTTCACGCCGCCATGCCTGTGCGTGTCGCATGGAGCGATCGCGCCCAACGTGATTAATAGCGCCGGTTCGGCCTGCGCGGCACTGGGGGCGAAACGCAAATCGGCGCTAACAGCGGTTTCTTCGGCGCTTTGACTTATGCGGATTTCGCGTTGCCATGGTTGAGTTGTTCTCGACCCTGCCAATCCTGAAGCGGACGATGCCGGCCAGGTATCGGCCGAGCAACTTGCGGAGATCACATGATGACTCGTCGGATCGGTTTTACGCTGGTTGAACTCCTGGTGGTGATTGCCATCGTCGGCGTGCTGGTCGCGCTGCTAATTCCGGCAGTTCAATCGGTGCGCGAATCGGCCCGTCGCATGAAGTGCAACAGCAACCTGCATCAACTGGGCATCGGGATCCAACAGTATGCCCAGGCCTCGGGCGGCCACTTTCCGTGGACGTATCACGCGGCGACGACCAATTCATGGATCGTGACCGTGGCGCCGTTTTTGGAAAACGTGGATGAAATTCGGCTTTGTCCGGACGATCCACTGGGCGAGGCGGCGCGTGATCGCTACCACGGCCGGCACCGTAAAAGGCTCGAGTTACGTGATCAACGAGTTCGTGGCCTATCCGACGCCGAACTCCGTGTTGTTCTTTAGCAAGCTCAAGCAAACCTCGAAGTTGATCATTCTGTTCGAGGGGGCCGTGAACTTGGCGGCGGACGACGACCACGTGCACACCTCGCAATGGTACGCCCCTGGCGACATTGCTCACGGTTTGGCATGGGCCACCGAAAACAGCGAAATCAACATCAACGCCCACGGAGGGAACGCGGCCAACTACCTCTATGCCGACGGCCACGCCGAGACGATTTCAGCAGACACCATTTACCAATGGTTTTTGCAGATTCGCCAATGGAACCAACTTTGCCATGCCGGTTCAATGAAGGCTTGGCAAACATCACGATGACATTCACAACCATTATTCTTCGGAGTTTAAAAATATGGGATCGAAGCTATGCACGGCTGTGCTTTTAGCAATGCTCTTGACGGTGAACACCGTTTGGGCACACGGACTAGAGCTCGGTTCTCTCCCCTAACCAACAGTCAATCAGCGTCTACACCGAAACTTTGCCGCCGCTGACTGGATCAAGCGGGCAGCCACTCCAAAACCTGTTCTATGACAGCTTCTCCGGTGGCGCAGGCACCGGGTTTCCTCTAACCACGGATGAAGGTTTCGCGTTCACCTACCGCGGATTTGCAAATCCAGATGGCGCTTCAACAGTTGGCCCCGTTAACAGCTTTCCAGTGGGTACCACGTACACGTTTCAACTGACAACGCCCCTTTTATATTCCAATGGTCTCACCACCAATCCAGCTTCGGCGACGGGCTCGGGCTATTCATTGGAGATGTATGAGCGCTATCCTGCGGGCACAACGGACCCCGATTACAATCTAACGACCGTCGCGGCGAACGGGGATATTTTTCTGACCGGTAGCAAACCGTATCCCGCGGGTTTTCAAGTCAATGGTTTCGATCCGCATGAGCTTGAAAAGGTTCTCACTGTCAACGGATCGTCCAACTCCGTAGCCGAGGGGGTCTATGGTTTCGGATTTACCGTCACGGCGCATTTGCCGAACAATGACGGTTCGGTGACGTCCGGACAGTTGGTCGACGCGTTCGACACGCCGATTTTTGACGTCGACAACCTTGGCGAAACGATGAATGAAAACGGGACGTACACGCAGACTCGGGCAAGCCTATTTGGACGTCTACAACGCGGCAGACGCTTCGATGGCGACGGTGCCCGAACCGGGAAGCCTCGTCTTGTGCGCTTTGGGGGCGGTGGCCTTCGGGTTGCTGGGTCTGCGGCGCAGGCCCGCTCGATCGACATCAGCCGTTAGCGCTCCTGGCTAGGAAATTACCGGACAAACGGGCGGTCTGTTCCGCCGACACGCGTTGCCCGCGTGGTGGGCAATACAAGCCGGCATCCCGGCTTTACTCGCCCACGCGCGGGTCGAGCGCCGGCTCATGGCAGAGCATGGGCACAAAAATGCCCCGGGGATTGGAGACGGGCCGTGAGACGGATTTCGTCGTCGCGCAAGGCGTTCACCTTGGTGGAAATGCTGGTTGTCATTTCCATCATCGGGCTGCTCGTTGCGCTGCTATTACCCGCGATCCAAGCGGCGCGGGAGGCGGCCCGTCGCTCGCAGTGCAGCAACAACCTCCGTCAGATCGGGCTGGCAATGCTGAACTTCGAAAATGCCCAGCAGGTTTTTCCACCGAGCAAGTCCTGGGACATGGTGGTTGGCGACCCGGCCGGATTTTATGGTCCGCTGGCCCGCATCATGCCCTACCTCGAGGAAAATGACATTTACAAGGCACTGAATATCAACGCGGGCGCCAGCGGCACCCTCGCCAATGGCGCCCCGGCTGTTTCGCTGCGAGTCGCTGCGTTCATCTGTCCGTCCGAAGCCAACGACACGGCGCGGATCGTCGGCGGCGCGGCTGCGACCTATCCGACGAACTACGGTCTGAATCTGGGTCCTTGGTTCGTCTACGATCCGACGAGCAACACCGGCGGCCAGGGAAGTTTTTTCCCCAACGCCCGGCTGCGCGTGGCCGATTTCACCGACGGCCTAAGCAAAACGCTGCTAGCCTCGGAGGTCAAGGCCTACACCCCCTGCTTATGCAACGCGGGAGCGGCCACTGTTCCGGCAATTCAGACCGACCCGACGCAAATCGGCTCGATGGGCGGCACCGCGAGCATAGGCGCGGCGATCCAGAGCAACGGGGGGCATGTCGCCTGGGACGACGGCTGCGGCCATCAATCCGGGTTCACGACCACCTTTGCTCCGAACACCGTCGTTCCCTACACCTATACGGACGGCAAACAGTATGACATCGATTTTGCCAACATGACGGAAGGAGGATCAACAACGATCCCCTCGTTTTCTTCCCTGACATCGCGGAGCTATCACCCGGTTAGCTTGAACGCCGTTTACATGGATAGTTCGGTGCATATTGTCCCGAGCATGATCACGCTCAGCGTCTGGCAAGCGCTTTCGACGCGCAATGGCGGCGAAGCAATCCCTCCGGAGGAAGCTTGGGTAACGGTCGTCAACGATTGACACACGGCAATCGACGGGTTGTTCCCAGACATTTCTGCCCATAGCGACCCGTTCTTTTGCCGGGGAATAATCCGCCATCGCAATTTTTGCTGCGTCCGGCTTCCGCATCAGCGAGCAGTGCGGGAATGAGTTGCTGGAGGCAGATTATTTCACCGACATTTTGAAACGGTAGGCCAATAGTGGAAGTGCTGCGATTGAAAACCTGGAGAACGACGACTCGGCAAGGATTCACCCTTGTCGAGTTGCTGGTCGTCATCGCGATTATCGGGGTGCTGGTGACATTGCTGTTGCCCGCGGTGCAAGCCGCTCGGGAAGCAGCCCGTCGCACGCAGTGCAGCAACAATCTGCGGCAGATCAGCCTGGCCATGCTCAATTTCGAAAGCGGCCAGGGAAAGTTTCCGCCGAGCAAGTATTGGGATATGGTCGTGGGCGACTCGGACGGGTTTTACGGCCCGCTCGCCCGAATCATGCCCTATCTGGAGGAAACGCAGATTTATCAGGGATTGAATTTCACCACCGGCACGAGCGCGATTTTGCCCAACGGGGCGCCAGTGGCTTCGCTGCGAGTCGCGACTTATATGTGCCCTTCGGAAATCAATGACGTAACGCGGATTGAAAGCGGCGCGGCAGCGACTTATCCGACTAATTATGGCACGAACCTTGGGCCCTGGTTCGTGTACGATCCGACGAGCAACTGTGGCGGGCAGGGAAGCTTTTTTCCGAATGCTAACTTGCGCGTGTCCGATTTCACCGACGGGCTCAGCAAAACGCTGATGGCCGCCGAAGTGAAAGCCTACACGCCGTATCTAGGCAAAGCCGGCGCGCTGATGGTCCCACCGCCCCCCACCAGCCCGACGCAGATTGGGCCGATGGGAGGCACGGCGAACATGGGCGCGGCGCTCCAGAGCAACACGGGCCACGCCGAATGGGACGACGGCCGCGGTCATCAATCGGGCTTCACGGCCACGTTTCCGCCGAACACCGTCGTGCCGTACACGTTCACGGACGGAAATCAATACGATATCGATTTTTCGAATATGTCGGAAGGAGGCTCGCTCACTGCGCCGTCGTTCTCCGCGATCACCTCACGCAGTTATCACGTGGCCAGCGTGAATGCCGCCTACATGGACGGCTCGGTCCATTCGATCCCGAATTCGATCGACGTCGACGTGTGGCAAGCCCTTTCGACCCGCAACGGCGGGGAGCCGGTGCCAGCGAATTATTGAGCTGGATTCGACTAGCCACGGGCGTGTGGCGTGTGCCACTGGCCAGCGAAGTCGGCCAGTGGAAGAACCGGCGTGTGCCACTGACCAACGAAGTCGGGCAGTGGAAGAACGAGTTCGCCCGGCAGCCGCGTGTGTGGCACTGGCCAGCGGAGTCGGCCAGTGGACACGCGGGCTCGCTTAGCCCACACGGGCAGACGTTGCTTGCCCGTGCCACACGTCACGTCCAAGAAACGAGATCCGTCCACCGACTTTGTTAGATTCAAACCGGTGTGACAATTAAACTGTCGACGACACGCGTTAATGCGCGCGGTGAAAACGGATGGCCAAGGCCAGGCCCATCGCGCTGAGCCCGCACAGGGCGACGATCGAGGAAGGTTCCGGCACGGTGGCCAGCGAAAATGCATTGACGAACGCATTCGTATCACCGCCTGCGAGCCCGGTCAGCGAGACAGTCAGGCTGCTACCGGTGGCAATGAAATCGTAATCGACATAGGCCCCTTCATTGCTTTTCCAACCTCCGGTCGTTCCGATCACATCGAACCCCGTGAGCGCGTCGCTGCCCGCGGTGATCGTCATCCTCCGACTCCCCGGCACGTAACCCGACACTGGATCCCAAAACAAGAGCCTGCAATTGATAGTCGGTGCCGACTGTCGTCGGCAAGGTGGCCGTCATGGTTCCATTGTATGCCCCATCTTGCATCAGCGTGTTGAGATTCGCGTTGCTAAACGTATCCTCGCCAGGATTCGAAAACTGGTTGTCGGCGGGAGAGGTAAAAAATGTGGGCGTGCTATAGAGGACCGAGCCGACCGTGACCGCGCTGCCCCCGGTGTTTTGCGCGAAGACCACGTCGCTCTGTTGCAGGCCCGACGGAGACGAGAACGTGCCGGTGGAAAAGGTTCCCGCGAAAACCGAGGTCGCTGCTGTCAAGAGAATGCTTAGAGTCGTGATCAGTGCGAAAGTCTTCGACATCATGGCCAGCACCCCCCAGTCAAAAATTCTTGTGAACGACCGATCCTGGAACCGATCCAAGTCCGGCAACAGCCGTCATCGAAGTTCCCGCCAATCGGCCGCTACAGTTTGGAGCCGACAGCGGCGAAAACAGCGTATGAGACCCATTCTATTCGCGATATTCGGCTCCTCCAACAAAAAAATCGCCGCCGGAAGCGTTGCTTCCGGCGGCGATTCGTTATCAAAACAGCTTCGCGCCCGCCGCGGGTGGTCCGCTCGCGGACAACGAAGCGAACCGCCTAAGTCGTTTCCGCCTCAGGGCTGCCGGATTCGGCTCCGGCGGCGACGGGTGCTTCGGCGGTCGTATCTTCTTGCGAACCGACAAACACCAACTGCTTCTTGCCGGCCACTTCTTTCGTGTCGACCGTGATCAAGTGCTTGCCGGAGAATTCGCCCTTGAGCAACTCCTCGGAGAGCGGATCCTCGACATAGTTCTCGATCGCCCGGCGAAGCGGACGTGCGCCGAAGTCGACATCCGAGCCTTTCTTGATCAAAAACTTTTTCGCCTCGTCGGTCAAGACCAGTTTCAGGCCCCGTTCGCCGAGGCGTTCGCGAACCTTGTGCAGTTCGATGTCGATCACTTGCTTCAAGTCCTCGATCGTCAGATGGTGGAACACGATCACGTCGTCGACGCGGCCCAGGAACTCGGGCCGGAACACTTTTTCGATCCGCTCGTTGACGCGCATCTTCATGTTCTCGTACGACGCGTCGTCGTCCGGTTTTTGGAAGCCGAAGGCCGATTCGTTCTTGATCGCCTCGGCCCCGGCGTTGGTGGTCATGATCAAGATCGCGTTGCGGAAGTCGACATTCCGGCCGAAGCTGTCGGTCAGCCGGCCTTCTTCCATGATCTGCAACAGCATGTTGAACACGTCGGGATGAGCCTTCTCGATTTCGTCCAACAGCACGACCGCGTAGGGCCGGCGGCGGATTTTTTCGGTCAATTGGCCTCCCTCCTCGAAGCCGACATAGCCCGGCGGAGCTCCGATCAGCCGGCTGACGTTGTGCTTCTCCATGTATTCGCTCATGTCGATCTGGATGAGCGCGTCGGCGTCGCCGAACATGAACTCGGCCAGGGCCTTGGCCAGCAGTGTTTTGCCGACGCCGGTCGGCCCGGCGAAGATAAAGCAGCCGGTGGGCCGTTTCGGATCTTTCAATCCGCTGCGGCTGCGGCGCACGGCCTTGGCGATCGACTTGATCGCCTCGTGCTGGCTGACGACCCGCTTGTGCAGATCGTCTTCCATCCGCATCAGGCGGGCGCTGTCTTCGGTCGACATCCGGGTGAGCGGAATGCCGGTCATTTTCGACACCACCTCGGCGACCACTTCGTCGTCGACCACACCGTCGGCCTCGCGCGAGCGTTCGCGCCAGTCGCGGGTGATGGTTTGCTTTTTCTTCTTGAGCTTATCGGCCTGATCGCGCAAGGCGGCGGCCTTTTCGAAGTCCTGGTTAGCGACCGCCTCTTCCTTTTCCTTGTTCAGACGGTCAACCTCGTCGTCGATCTCCTTCAAATCGGGCGGCTTGGTCATCGCCTTGAGCCGCACGCGAGCGCCGGCTTCGTCGATCACGTCGATCGCCTTATCGGGCAAGCAGCGGCCGGTGATGTAGCGGCTCGAAAGCTCGACGGCGGCCTCGAGCGCCGGATCGGTGATTTGCACGCGGTGATGCGATTCGTACCGATCGCGCAGACCCTTGAGGATTTCGATGGTTTCGCTCTTCGTCGAGGGTTCGACGATGATCAATTGGAACCGGCGATCCAGGGCGCTATCCTTTTCGATGTACTTGCGGTACTCGTCGAGCGTGGTGGCGCCGATGCACTGGATTTCACCGCGGGCCAGGGCTGGCTTGAGCACGTTCGAGGCGTCGATCGCCCCTTCCGCACCGCCAGCGCCGACCAACGTGTGCAATTCGTCGATGAACAGAATCGTGTTCTTCGCCCGGCGCACTTCGTTCATCACCGCCTTGATCCGCTCTTCGAACTGACCGCGGTACTTCGTGCCGGCGACCATCATCGCCAGATCGAGCACGACGATCCGCCGGTCGGCTAAGAGTTCCGGCACATTGCCGTCGACCACGCGCTGGGCGAAGCCTTCGACGATGGCCGTCTTGCCGACGCCCGCCTCGCCCAACAGCACGGGATTGTTTTTCGTGCGGCGGCAGAGGATTTGGATTGCCCGTTCGATTTCCTTCTCGCGGCCGATGACCGGATCGAGCTTGCCTTGGCGGGCCAGCTCGGTCAGATCGCGGCCGAAGCTATCGAGGGCCGGCGTTTTCGATTTGCCGCTCTTAGCGCCCGTAGCGCCCCCTTCGGCAGCGCCTCCTCGCTCGACACCGCCACGTTCGACCCCCTCGGCTCCTTCGATCCCGTGGCCAAGCAAGCTGAGGACCTCTTCGCGAACGTCTTCCAGCTTCAGCCCGAGATTCATGAGCACCTGGGCAGCGACGCCTTCCTGCTCGCGGAGCAGGCCCAGCAGAATGTGTTCGGTGCCGACGTAGTTGTGGTTGAGGTTGCGGGCCTCTTCCATCGAGTATTCAATGACTTTCTTGGCGCGCGGCGTTTGCGGCAGCTTGCCCATCGTGACCATGTCGGGTCCACTTTGGACAAGCTTCTCGACCTCGAGGCGAATCTTGCGCAGATCGATGTCGAGGTTCTTCAGCACGTTGGCGGCGACGCCGCTCCCTTCCTTGATCAGGCCCAGCAGCACATGTTCGGTGCCGATGTATTCGTGGTTGAACCGCTGGGCTTCCTGGTTGGCCAGTTGCATGACCTTTCTGGCCCGATCCGTGAATCGTTCGTACATGGTTGATTTCTCCCGAAGGGGCGGTTTGCGCCCGGCCTCGAATGAATCTGTGGTAGTTCTGGACTCGGATGTTTTCGCTAAGGACTGGATGAAAGACGATCTTCTTCGGATGAGGGATTGCGACACACTATTGTTGCGCGTCGGTCAAGCTCTCATGGTTGTGGTCTGACGTCATGCCGCGCGGGCGATCGGCCGGGAAACCTCCGCGGCGTCATGCTCCTCACCGCTGGCGGCTTGATTTCGATCTTCGGCCTGATCCGCGATTTGTTGTTGCATTCGCGCCCTTTGGCGGGCAATTTCCAAGCTCCATTTTTCGGCGCCGTCCATCCGGCTGAGGCGATCCAAATGTCCCTCGGATTCGGCGAAACGCCCGGTGCGCGCGCAGCAGGGTCGCCAACATCAAGCGGGCTTCTCGATCCAGCGGATTGATGTCCAACAGCCGCTGGAGCGCCGTTTCCGCTTCGAACCAATGGCCCCGCAAGTATTCGCTGCGCGCCGTTTCGAACAGATCCGCACTGCCGCTGGCGGGTTGGCTGTTTGGCCGCAGGCGGGCCACCCAGCGGCACGAGACAATGGCCGCCGTGAGCCAGATTCCCGCGACAACCAACCACAGCATGCCTCGAGCTTCCGGACTGAGCACCTCGGTCCACACGCGGCTGGTCAGCAAACCCAAGTCGACCAATAGGGCAAAACCCAGCGCCATGCCAAGCCCAGACCAGGCCCCGGCGAACCAAAGTTGGGGCAAACCGGGCCATAACAGGCTACACCAACGAAATGCCCGCATGAAACCGCAACCCTCCGTGTTCGGCCAGCCCATGCACTGAGCTGCCAAGCCGATCGTCCGCCATGACGCCACGGAATTCTAACTCGCGTTTGCCGTTGGAGCAAGGCAACTAAAAGACAGGCTTGGAGTTAGCGTAGGCTGGCAAGATCAAAAAAAGGGCGGCGGCGTACTACCAAGTTGTACGCCGCCGCCACGATTGGCCCGTAGTCCGTAGGCTGGGCATTGCGGGTGGGCATTACCCACCGTTGCTCTTGATTCTTACGCGACCGCCCCGCGAGAGCGTCTGGTGGGCAGTGCCCACCCTACCCTCGCAAAGACGAGCTATTTAGAAGTCAATTCAAATCCCTTGGAAATATCGGTGAATAGGGCCTTCGTTTTTTGATCAGCGGTCATCGCGTCGATCTTCTTCTTGCAGTTGCCGCAGCACAGACCGACCTTCTGGCCGTCGACTTCGACCATCATCTTCTCGTTCACCGGATTGCCGGTCAGGGGACAGGCTTTTTGCTTCAATTGTCCCGTTTCCAACATTTGGAGATGGGCCTTGGCGGCGAACTTTTTGGGGTTGGCCTCGAAGGCTTTTGGGCAATTATCGCAGCAAAAATAGACTTTTCCGCCATCAAAGTCGACGGCGTGATCCTTCGTGGCGGTCTTGCCCGACACGGGGCACTTCAATTCCGGGGCAGCCTTGTCGTCGTCGCCCCTAACGGAACCGACGGCCAGCAACGCCCCAACGGCCAAAGCCACTCCCAACATTCGTACACGCATGGTGGACTCCTTTCTTGATGACACCGGGTGGGATTCGAGACAAAGGAATGAACGGCACGACCGACTGAAGCTTTGTGTTTTCCGGCCCGCAGTCGTTGGGCCGAGTCTTGCGGGGCTGCCAACGTACTGCCCGGACGAAACGCCATAGTCGGCAAGGACGGCACGTAGAGTATACTCGTTAAGGATGGACTGCAACATTGTTTGCCACTGTTAATTTGGAGATTTTCGGCAGGCCCGGTTGGGCTAACTGGCAAATTTTCGGGCGGAATCGGGACCTTCGCGTTCATAAACCGCGGGGCAAATGCGATGCGAGCCGTGGCACACCCTCATGTCGTTGTCGGACTAGTCGGGTTCTTGCTATGGGCGCCGGTGGGTTGTGGCAAATCGAACAGCGCCCGCGACATGCTCACGAAAGGGCAACAAGCCTCGCAGCAGGAAGATTTCGACTCGGCGATCGAGTCGTTCACCGAAGTGATCAACCAGCAGCCCGACGACCCCGAGCTTTACTACCTGCGCGGTGTCGCTTATTTGAAAAAGGGGGTCCTGACAAAAGCTCGTGCCGACTTCTCGCATTCAATCCGGCTCAAACCCGACGGCGCCGACGGATACGTGGGGCGCGGCACGACGGAAATGCGCCAAGGCGACGTGGACAAGGCCATCGCCGATTTCAGCGAGGTGATTCATCTCCAGCCCGAGGGGACCGAAGGATATGGTTGCCGCGGCGACGCGTATCTGAAGAAGGGGGAATTCGACCAGGCGATCGCCGATTACAACGAGGATCTCCGGCTGCGCACGACGACGCCGAGCGCTTTGCTCACCGCGCACTGGCGTATCTCAAGAAAGGCAATCTCGAACGGGCCCTCGAAGATTACACCGAGGAACTGCGCTTGAAGCCCGACGACGCCGACGGCCATCGTGCTCGCGGACTGGCCTACGTGCAAGGCGGCGATTTTGCGAAGGCTCTGGCCGACATCAACGAATCGGTCCGGCTCAAGCCGGACGATCCCGCGAACTACATTGCCTTGGGATCGCTCTCGATGAAGAAGGGGAGCGTCGACGCGGCCATTGCGGAATACACGGAAGCCATCCGATTGAAGCCTGAAGAGGCCGAAGCCTACGAAGCTCGCGGCGCCGCGTATCAGACCGAAGGCGACGATGCCAAGGCGAATGACGATTTCGCCAAAGCCAAAGGATTGTCCGGCCCAAAGTGATCGGACGGCCGAATCACGTCGCCGGCGCATTGCGGCGGCTTGATAGGAGCAATTCTCATGCTCGCAGTTTCGTATGTCGGAAGCACATGACCAGGTGATCGTTGACCATCCCCACGGCTTGCATGAAGGCGTACGAGATTGTGCTGCCGACGAAATTGAAGCCCCGACGCTTCAAGTCCTTGCTCATCGAGTCCGACTCGTCCGTGCGGGCCGGCACTTCCTTGAACGCTCGCCAGGCATTTTGGATCGGCCGGCCGCCGACGAACGACCAGATGTACCGGTCGAACGTGCCAAATTCCTCTTGCACCGCCAAAAACGCTCTGGCGTTCTTGATCGCCGACGCGATCTTGAGCCGGTTGCGGACGATCCCCGCGTTGGCCAACAGGCTCTTTTCCTTCCGCGCGCCATACCGGGCAATGCACGCTGGGTCGAACCGGTCGAAGGCGGCCCGGTAGTTCTCGCGCTTGTTGAGGATCGTCTCCCAGCTCAGGCCGGCCTGAGCTCCTTCGAGGATCAGGAACTCGAACAGCAGCCGATCGTCGTGGACCGGCACGCCCCACTCGTGGTCGTGATAGTCGCGGTTGAGCGGCCTCGTGGCCCAGGGACAGCGCAGCGGTTCGATTTTCTTAGCCATGGATCGCCGATCGAGGTGCGCAACGTGAGTCAATCGATTCTATCTTGCTTTGCCCGGTCCGGCGGTAAAATGGTTTGAGCAACAACTTCAACATGATCCGTCCTGTCATTCGTGAAACGGAGCGGTGCGAAATGAGCCTACATCCCAACCCGGTCAATTGGTTCGAAATTGCCGTCCGCGATATGCCGCGGGCAATCAAGTTCTACGAAACCGCGTTCGGCGTCCAATTGGAGCCGATGCATTTCGGGCAGCACGACATGGCCTTCTTCCCGCATGAGCGCGGAGTGCCGGGGGCGGGCGGCGCACTGATCCATGTGCCGTCGGTCGAGCCATCGCACAACGGCACCACCGTTTATCTGAGCGTCGAAGCGATCGATCCGACGCTCGACGACATCAAGAAAGCCGGCGGTAAAACGCTCATCCCGCGGACCAGCATCGGCGAGTTTGGCTTCATGGCCCACTTCGAAGACAGCGAAGGCAACCGCGTCGCCTTGCACGAGCCTCCGAAAATGTAACGGGCGCGCGGGGCCCAACATTCACGAATCATTAGCCGTCGGGCTTGCCGGACGTTGCTTTCGGGCTACCCCATCCATTGAAACACGTCGATCATTCGCGAGGTAAAGTATATTGCGGTCGAACGGCAACAGGGGAAATCCGCGCTCGATGAGGAACGCCATGCGAATCGATCACGCTTTGCCGCTGTTGATGCTTGCCGCGTTATCGGCGACTTCCAGTAACGGCGCCGAAAAGCGGGCTCCGGGCGACGAGGCGAAGCCGGCGACCGTGACTCGCCGAGTGGCGCTCAGCGATGTCCAATTCAAGGATTCAACAGGCAAAACGATCGCGCTCGCCGACTCGAAGGGGGCGAAGGGCCTCGTCGTCGTGTTTCTCTCGTTCGACTGTCCGATCTGCACTAGCTACGCTGGGCCGATGTCGGAAATGGCTCGGGCTTACGCCGATCGCGGCGTGAAGTTCGTGGCGGTCAGCACCGGCGCGGATGAAGATGCCGCCGCCGCTCGGCGGCATGCGGCCGAGTACAAGATTTCTTTCCCGGTGTTCGCCGATCCACAGGGTCTGGCAGCCGCCGCGTTGAATGCCGAAATCACGCCCGAGGTTTTTGTGCTTGATGCGAACCTGGCCGTCCGCTACCAGGGCCGGATCGATAACGCGTATTACGCTCGCTTGAAGCGCAAGGCGGTCACGACGCGGCAGGATTTACAGTTTGCGCTCGACGAACTGCTGGCCGGCAAAGAGGTGAGCGTTCCGCGCACCGAAGCCGTCGGTTGCAGCCTTGTCCGCGATACGCCGGCGCCGAACGCTTCCGGCAACGTCACATTCTACCGCGACGTGCTGCCGGTGCTGCAAACGAATTGCCAAAGCTGCCATCGGCCGGGCGAAATCGGTCCGTTCCCGCTGATGACCTACAAGCAAGCCGTCACCTGGGCCGACGACGTCAAGGAGTTCACGCAGAATCGGAAGATGCCCCCCTGGAAACCGACCGCCGGCGTGGCGTTTCAAAACGAACGCAAGATGTCGGACCACGATATCGCCACGATCGCCGCGTGGGTCAACGGCGGCATGCCGGCCGGCGAGGCCAGCGACGCCCCGCCGCCGCGGCATTTCACCGAGGGCTGGCAACTCGGCCAGCCCGACCTCGTGCTAACTCCCAAGTCCGATCTCGTAATCGGCCCCAGTGGCAAGGATTTGTTTCGCTGCTATTCACTTCCCACCGGTTTGAACGAAGACAAGTATGTCGTGGCGATCGAGGTCAAGCCGGGTAATCCCCGCATCGTTCATCACACGTTGAATTTCGTCGACGCGAAACAGCAAGGCCGCAAGCTGGAAGAGGCGGCTCAGGAAAAGGAGAAAGATTTCAAACCCACTGATTACGATCGCGGCCCGGGCTACAGCGTGCAAATGGGGACCGGTTTCACGCCCAGCGGCGGGCTTAGCGGCTGGGCCCCGGGACAACTTGCCCGCACCATGCCGCCAGGATATGGCTACTTCCTGCCGAAGGGCGCGGACGTGGTGATCCAAGCGCATTACCACCGCGACGGGCTCGTGGAAAAAGACCGCATCGCCATCGGGCTCTACTTCGCAAAGAGCAACAAAGGAATGCAGCAATTCAAAGGGGGCGTCATCCCGGGCCGCTTTTTCGCCATTCCCGCCGACGACGAGCACCATCGCGTCACCGGCAGCATCCAGGTCGTGCAAGATTGCGTGCTGCACACGGTCATGCCGCACATGCACCTGCTCGGCCAGAAGATCAAAGTGACGATTCGCCCACCGGACGGAAAGCCGATCACGCTCATCGCCATCGACGATTGGGATTACAACTGGCAGGAGACCTATTTTCTCAAGCATCCGCTGCCGCTCAAGGTCGGCACGATTTTGGAGGTCGAAGCGATTTACGACAACAGCGCTAAGAACCCCAACAACCCATTCAGCCCGCCCCGGATGGTCACATTCGGCGAGCAGACGACGAACGAAATGTGCTTCGTCTTTCTCGGGGCCACTTCCGCGGGCCCGCGCCAGTCTCCGTTCGCTCGCGTTGCACCCACCGCCAGCGGCCTGCTCGGCCCGAAATCTAGCGCGACCAAGTCCGATGCGAAGAAGCTAGAGTAGCCGCGCACTAAGTAAGCGCTGCTCACGTTCTCCTTCTCGCATGGCGCCGACGCCACGCGGTGTCGCCGTCTCGATTTGCCGCTGCTTGAACGGCGTGCTGGTGAAGCATATCCTCACGCGAGCGTCGATTTACGCCTCACGCCCCTCAAGTCCTCACGCCCCTCAATTATTCACGCCTATCTTCAGACGAGCGTCGACCTCCGCCCAAGCGAGAAAGCGCATGCAACTTCAAGAACCCGGCATGTTGGAAAGACTGACGCGGTATTGGGTCTACGGCGGTTTTCTCTGCGGGCTGCTCTTGTTCATTCTCCTCCCCGAATTGGCCCGGCATTGGTCTTCCGCTGTGCTGGCCGTCTTCGTGCAGTTGCCGGTCTATATGCTGCACCAATACGAGGAACACGACAACGACCGGTTCCGATTGTTCGTCAACCGGACGATCGGCGGCGGGCATGAGGTTCTGTCGCACGCGGCCGTGTTCGTCATCAATGTGCCCGGCGTGTGGGGGATCGTCGCCGCATCGTTTCTATTGTCCGCCTTCGTCTCGATTGGCTATGGACTGATTGCCGTGTATCTCGTGCTGGTCAATGCCGTGACGCATCTCGGCGCGGCGGTCGCGACTCGGTCTTACAATCCTGGCTCGGGAACGGCGCTGTTCCTCTTCTTGCCTGCCGGGATCTGGGGCGTTCGTGAGGTGCAGCGCACCGGCACTGTCGGCTGGGGCTACCATCTGCTGGGTCTTGTGATTGCCGTCGTAATCCATGTGGCAATCGTGGGCTATGTGCTAGCCATGAAACGCAGGGGCGCACAACCTGCGTGAGATGAAAGGCGCTGTCGATGCTTTGGATGGCTGGCGCGACATGCCACGCAATCACGCAAAGAAACGGCCCGTTGACATTCGCTGTCAACGGGCCGTCTTGTGTGGAGCGGAAGGGGATCGAACCCTCAACCTCTGCATTGCGAACGCAGCGCTCTCCCAATTGAGCTACCGCCCCAGGGGAAGAGGCTTAAGGCTTGGGGCTGAAGGCTGACGGCACGAGGAACTGAATTGCCCCTCTTCTCGTCCTCAAGCCATAAGCCCTAAGCCCTTTCCCCGCGTCCCTGACGAGCGATGTTATATTAGAGGCGTTTTGAAGGGTTGTCTAGCGGAGTGGCACGGCGGGTTTGATCGCAGCGAATCGGCCAAATCCCAACGACTGCCCAGGAGCAATTCTGCTTACGGACGTGCGCAGGCTCGGACCAGCGCACGAATCCGAGCCGCGCACGTCAGTAAGCGTTTTCCCAAACGAAACTCGACGGGTGCCGGGATTTTGGACCGCAGCTAGGCGCTCATGGCCCGATTCCCAGGCTGTGCGCGTAGGCGGTGCGCTGAGCTTCGAGGCCGTGGCGGGCCGTGATTTCGCGCGAGCGGTCGGCGGCGGTCGCCAAGGCGTTTTGGGGCGTGAGTTCGCCGGCTACTGCGCGGCGGACTGCTTCGTCCAGGGCGGCCATGTATTCCGCATGGCCGGGCAGGCGCGGAGCGATGAGCCATTGCTGACGGCTCGAAGAGCGGGCTTCGACGTCTGCATATTGGTGGGCGGCGTCCGCATGGATCCACGGTTCGACCCAGCGGCCGGCTTCGGCAATCTGACTGCGACGGAACAAGGTCGTGGCGGGGCTGGCTGGGCAAATCTGCCGGTCCCAGGGTTTGGTCGTTAGCCAGACAAGCAGGTTGAAAGCCGCTTCGGCCTTTGCCGTGGGAGGTCGTTCAGATTCACGCCCCACCACGCCACCGACGGCCACTTGCGCTTTCGATTACCGAACCCATTCGCCCGGCAATGCCCAAGAGTGGCACATACGGTTCAATGTCGGTCGCGCGGCGCTGCCATTGTTGGTCGCGCGGGTTGTACACTTCCGGTGAGCCGGGCAATTCGACGAAGCCGACGATTGCTGGCGATGCAATCCGCGCGGCCGGATGCGAGCCGTTCGGAACCGCATCGGGCGTGGCGATTGCCGGCGAGAGATCGGCCGCCGCGGGCCAGCCCAGCGCCATGGCGGCGTGATCTTTCCCGAATTCGCGCCGCACCCCGGCGGGTGTCAGACCTAACTGAATTTTGACATCGCCCGCTGCATGCGCCGCGGCCGTCAATTCCTCCAATGCTCGAACAAACGGCGCGGCAGCAATTCGCGGCTCCATCGTTTGGCGATCGAAAAGGGTTGAATAGTAATCGGGATGTTTTGCGTAGGCAGCGGCCCGCGCCAAGAGAACGTTGCCCGCCGAACCGGCGGCCAAGGGTTCCAATGTGCTGGACCAACTGCTCGGCAGCAGGGCGGGCGGCGACGACATGGGCGGTTTGGTGGCCAAAATCTTTGGATTGCTGAAGAACTCGACGAGCTTTTCGTACTCGGCCCACGTGGCGGGGGGTTTACGGCCGAACCGCGCGAACAAGTCGGCCCGATAGAAGCAGACCATCACCGGCGAACCGAGCGGCACGGCGAAGATCCGGCCAGCCCAGGCTGTTTCTCGCAGGCCGATCAGCTCGAACAGATCGTGCTTGGCATAGGCCGGGCGATTCAGCCAAACCTCTGGGAGAGGCTGGATCAACTGCCGCTCGGCCAAGGACCCGAGCCTCGGCGGCGGGATAGATGATCGCATCGGCGGCCAGCGTTTTCGCCGCGGAGAGTTCGGCGGTCGACATCTCGGCCACCTCCAGCGGCGCCGACGATTCGGCTTCCCATTCGCCGCGCACGCGGCCGATCTCGCGGGCCAAGGCCGGGTCGTCAACGACCAGCAGGCGCAATTTCTGCGGCGGCGCATCGGCCTTGTCCGAAGTTTGCGCAGGCGCAGTCCCCGCCGGCTTCGTGCAGCCTCCGGCGAAGGTGGCGAGGAGAAGTGACGCGAAAAGAAAGCGGCTGGGCCTCATCGTGCGCATCGTAGAGGCGGCACGGTGGCTCGGTCAACCGGGCGTTCGGCCCAGGAGCCGCGCACGAAGTAAGCGTCTTGGAGGCTCGCCACTCGCCTCGCCAGTGCTGATCGCGTGCGCGGCACTCCCCGGGCACGGAGTAAGCAGCGGGCACTCGGGGCAAGTGGCACGCTGCAACTCGCTTACTATCGTGCGCGGCTCTTTAGAACGCTGCGCGTCCTTTGGTTGCGGGTGGTCGGTGCCGAGCGGTACAATCCCGCGACACGCGCGGTCGCACACTTTCTTACCGCCGCGGCTTGATTCGGCACCTTGACACCTTCGCGGGTTTCCACGATGAGCACGTTTCTCGGCATCGATATCGGCACCTCCGGCACCAAAACGTTGGCGATCGATCCCGAGGGAAGAATCCTAGCCGAAGCGACCGAACTTTATCCGTCCTATCACCCCAAGCCCCTGTGGAGCGAGCAGGATCCCGACGATTGGTGGCGGGCCACGGTGGCCACGGTCCGGGCCGTCGTGGCCCGGGCCAAGCTCAAGCCGGGCGACGTCCGCTCGATCGGCCTTTCGGGGCAGATGCATGGCTCCGTATTCCTAGACAAGCGCGACCGGGTGATCCGCCGGGCGATTCTCTGGAACGATCAGCGCACGGCAGCCGAGTGCGCCGAGATCGAACAGCGGGCCGGCGGTCGCCGGCAGCTCATCAAGCTGGCGGCCAACCCCGCCCTGACCGGGTTCACCGCTCCGAAGATCCTCTGGCTGCGCAATCATGAGCCGCGCAACTTCGAGCGGACCAAGAAAATCCTGCTCCCCAAAGATGATGTCCGTCGCCGGATGACCGGCACGTATGCCACCGACGTGAGCGACGCCAGCGGCATGCTCTTGCTGGATGTGGCTAAGCGAACCTGGTCAAAGCCGCTGCTGGCGAAGCTCGAGTTGGACGAGGACTTGTTCGGCCGCTGTTATGAATCGGAAGAAGTCACAGGCGTGCTCACGCCGGTCGCCGCCGCGGAGTTGGGCCTCACGACCGATTGCCTCGTCGTCGGCGGGGCGGGCGATTGCGCCGCCGGAGCCGTCGGCAACGGGATTGTCAGCGAAGGGACGCTTTCCACGTCGATCGGCACCTCGGGCATCATGTTCGTCCATAGCGACAAGGTCGAGATCGATCCGGCCGGCCGACTGCACACGTTCTGTCATGCCGTGCATGGCAAGTGGCACATGATGGGCGTAAGCCTTTCGGGCGGCGGCTGCCTGCAGTGGTTCCGCAACAAGCTGTGTCAGGCGGAGATCGAATCGGGGAAGCAAACCGGCGTCGATCCTTACGACACGCTGACGATCGAAGCCGCGCGCCGTTCCCCCGGGCAGCCAGGGGCTCACGTTCCTTCCCTATCTCTCCGGCGAACGCACGCCGCATGCCGACCCCGACGCCCGGGCTTGTTTTATCGGGCTGACGTTGGCTCACGGCCGCGGCCACATGGTGCGCGCCGTGATGGAAGGCGTAGCCTACGCGATGCGCGACAGCCTGTCGATCATTCGCGAGATGGGAGTGCCGGTGCGGCAGATTCGCGCTTCCGGCGGCGGCTCGCGCAGCTCGCTGTGGCGGCAGATTCAAGCCGACGTGTTCGGCCAGAAGGTGGTGACGATCAACGCCGAGCAAGGCCCGGCTTATGGCGTGGCGCTGCTGGCCGCGGTCGGGGCCGGAGCCTTTCGCAACGTCGAAGAGGCTTGCGGCGCGACGATCCGCGTGGTTAAGGAAACCCCTGTCCAGCGACGGGCCGCCGCCTACTATGATTTGGGTTTCCCGCTGTATCAGGATTTGTACCGTTCGCTCAAGGCCGATTTCAAGCAGATCGCGGCATTGGAGAAATAGCGCCGCTTACTGCCTATCCGAGAACCGGCCGAGGAGAGGGGGACAGCCACATTTTGCTCCCAGGGCACCGCAAAATGAGCCAGTCCCCGCCGGTTCTCGGATAGGCTCTTAACATTGGGAGGGCGAGGCTCCTGCCGAGCCGTGGAGGTTCCGGCTCGGCAGGAGCCTCGCCCTCCCAAACGTGAACCGCGAATCGTGTCGGAAAAAAACGTCGGTGAAATTTCGCCCACAAGGAGGCGTCGTTCATGCCTGCCCTGTATCTGACCGAAGCTGATGTCAATCAACTGCTCGATATGTCGCTGGCGATCGAGGTGGTTGAAGAAGCGTTTCGCCAATTGGCCGATGGTAAGGCCGACAACGTGCCGCGCTGCGGGCCAAGGGCGCGGCATCGTGTTGCACACGATGAGCGCCGCGGCCGACTATCTCGGTTTGGTCGGCTGGAAGTGCTATAGCACAACCCGAGCGGGCGCGCAGTTTCTTCTGGGTCTGTACGACAGCACGTCCGGCGCGCTCGTGGCGATGATCGAAGCCGATCGACTGGGCCGATTGCGCACCGCGGCCACCACCGCCGTGGCGGTCGAATGGATGGCCGACGCCGCAGCCAGCGAGCTGGGCGTGTTCGGCGCCGGGCGTCAGGCCCGCACGCAGTTGGAAGCAATCGCCCTGACCCGGCCGATCAAGCAGGCGTTCGTCTACAGCCGCGACGAAACCAAACGCCGCGAATTCGCCACCGACATGAGCCGGCAATTGAACATCGAGGTCGTTCCCGTCGACCGTCCGCAGGATGCGGCCGACGATTTGCCGATTGTCGTCACGGCCACGACGAGCACCGTTCCGCTGTTCGACGGCAACGGCCTGGCCGAAGGCGCGATGGTCGCCGCCGTCGGTTCGAATTGGCTGACCAAGGCCGAAATCGATGCCAACGTGGTCCGCCGCGCCGACAACATCGTGTGCGACAGCGTGGCTGCCTGCCGCATCGAAGCCGGCGACTTCGTCGACGCGTTAGAAAAGGGCGTGTTCGATTGGTCGCGAGCCGTCGAACTGGCCGATGTCGTGGCCGGCGCCGCCGTCGGCCGCAGCACGCGCGAAAGTGTCACGCTGTTTAAATCCGTCGGCCTGGCGATCGAGGACGTGGCACTGGGGGGCAAATTGCTCGGCCTCGCGCGGGCCAAAGGCCTCGGGCAAGCACTTCCGTTTTGAAATGTCTAAGGTCTAATGATGAATGTCGAATTAATGACAAATGTCGAATGACTAGGGAAGACTTACCCGCCACCATTAGTCATTAGTGCTTCGTCATTCCTTAGACATTCGTCATTAGACATTCGTCATTCTCCCCCCTGGGTATTCACCATGAAAATGTTCATTGCCGGCCAGTGGATCGATAAGTCCGAACGCCTGGAAGTTCGTAATCCGTTCGATGATTCGGTGCTCGACACGGTGCCCAAGGCCGATTTGGCGGATGTCGAGCGGGCGATCGCCGGAGCCGTCGAAGGGGCCGCGATCATGCGGAAGATGCCTGCGTATCAGCGCTACCAGATTCTGGCCAAGGCGGCTCGGCTGATGGTACGATCGGCGGGAGAAATTAGCCCGCATTCTCAGTCAGGAAGAAGGCAAAATTCTGGCCGAGGCCCTGTCCGAAGTAGCCCGGGCCGCGGAGACGATCGAGCTCTCGGCCGAAGAGGCCAAGCGAATCACCGGCGAGGTTTTGCCGCTGGATGCCGCGGCTCATGGCGCCGGCAAGTTCGGCTTTACGCTGCGCGTGCCTTGCGGCGTGGTGGCGTGCATTACGCCATTCAACTTTCCGTTGAATCTGCCCTGCCACAAGGTCGGCCCGGCGCTGGCCGCGGGCAACTCGGTGATTCTCAAGCCAGCCAGCGATACGCCGCTCTCGTCGTTGGCGCTGGTCGAGATACTGCTGGAAGCCGGATTGCCGCCGCTGGCGATCGCTTGCATCACCGGCTCCGGCGGCACGATCGGCGACGCTTTGGCTTCCGATCCGCGGATCCGCAAGATCAGCTTCACCGGCAGCCGCGAAGTCGGCGAGCACATCACGAAAAAGGCGGGCATCAAGCGCGTCACGATGGAGCTCGGCTCGAACAGCCCCTTGATCGTGATGGCCGACGCCGATCTGAACAAAGCGGCCGACGCGATCGTGGCCACCGGCTTCGCCAACGCGGGCCAGGTTTGCATCTCGGCCCAGCGCGTGCTGGCCGTGTCGAAGGTCTACAAAGATCTGGTCGAGGTGCTGCGGCCGAAGGTTGAAGCGGTGCGGACCGGCAATCAGCTCGATTCGCAAACCAAGATGGGCCCGATGATTCGCAAGTCGGACGCCGAGCGCGTCGAGCAATGGATCGGCGAGGCCGTGGCCTCCGGCGGCGCGCGTTGTGACTGGCGGCGGCCGCAAGGGGGCGATGCACGAGCCGACGCTGGTGGCCGACGTGATGCCCTCGATGCGCATCAGCAGCGATGAGCTGTTCGGCCCGGCGGTGGCAGTGACGGCGGTGGCCGACATCGATCAGGCGATCGCGTTGGCCAACGACACGCGCTACGGCCTGAGCGCCGGTATCTTCACCGAGAATCTGAACAACGCCCTGCGGTTCGCTCGCGAAGTGGACAGCGGCAACATCCACATCAATTGGGGCCCGCAATGGCGCGCCGACCTGATGCCCTACGGCGGCCTGAAAGACAGCGGCATCGGCAAAGAGGGCCCCAAATACGCCATCCTGGAAATGACCGAGTTAAAGATGGTCGTGGTGCATGGGCTGAAATAGGATTCGAGCGGCCAGTGCATGAGTGTTCCACGACGATCGCGCGTGATTTAATCGTCGAGGCATTTTCGCTGGCAATGGCGAACGAGTGTGAGCGTCTCGAAAGTGATGGGAATGCCAGTGCGGACAAGCGCGTCTCCCCTCGCCCCCTTGCGGGAGAGGGGTAGGGGGTGAGGGGTCGGAACATCGGTGACGTCGAAATCCAGTCTGCAAGTGAAAAATCGAACTTGATTCCCACCCTCACCCCAGCCCTCTCCCGTCAAGGGAGAGGGAGAATGCGGAAAGGGACGCGCAGCGGCAACATCCAAGGCGCTGCCGTCTTCGAGCCGCGTTCATGACGAAATAACGGCGGCAATTCCAAGGAATATTCAGCTTTCCGCATGGCGCGGAATGTGCTGAATGCAATGGCCCGCCTTCTTCGTCAACGGTCCGTGCCCCGCATTGCGAGCAAGAACCGGTCCGGCAAATCCGGCAAACTCGCTCCAGTTCGGGGCAAGACCGCACGCCAGCGCCGACCGACAGGAGCCTGATCAATATGACCGCGGCCGTCCGAACGACCCTCTCCCGTTTTCTGCGGATCAGCAAGCCCTATTTCATCTCCACTGCTCGGCACCGGGCGCTGGGTTTGCTGGCGGCGCTATTTGCTCTGTTGCTGGCGATCGCCGGCCTGAACGTCGGCATCAGCTACGTGGGACGCGACTTCATGACCGCGCTGGCCCGCCGCCAACCGCATCAGGTATACATGTTTGCTCTGATGTATCTGGGCGTATTCGCGGCGTCCGCCGCGGCAGGCGCGTTCGCTAAATTTTTCGAACTACTGCTCGGGCTGCGGTGGCGCGAGTGGCTCACCGAGCACTTTGTCCGCCAATATTTGTCGAGCCAGGCTTACTTCCGCGTGAACGCGCACACTGAGGTGGATAACCCCGACGAGCGCATTTCGGAGGACCTCCGCACGTTCACCAGCACGGCGCTCTCGTTTTTGATCATGGTCACCAATTCGGTGATCACGCTCGTGGCGTTCATCGGCGTGCTGTGGTCGATCACGCCCTGGTTGGTTGTGGCGGGCGTTCTCTATCCCCTACTGGGAACATCGGCGATTGTCGTGATCGGACGCCATTTGGTGCATCTCAACCATCTCCAATTGAAAAAAGAAGCCGATTTCCGGTTCGAGCTGGTCCACGTTCGCACGCACGCGGAGTCGGTCGCGCTAGTCCAGTCGGAGCGAAAGGCGGAAGCGCGCCTCGGGCAGCGGCTCGGCGCACTGGTCACGAATTACCGCTCGATCATCACCGTGCTCCGAAATTTGCAGTTCGTCAAGGGTGGATACGATTACATGGACCAGCTCATTCCGGTGCTCATCGTCGCGCCCATGTATATGCGCGGCGAGGTCGAATTCGGCGTGGTCACACAGGCCGCGATGGTCTTTTCGCAGGTTTTCAACGCCTTCTCCCTAATCGCTGAGCAATTCCAGGATCTGTCGGCCTTCGCCGCGGTGGTTGGCCGCGTGGGCACGTTGGACGAGGCGATTGCCGAGGCCGCCGATGCGTCGCGGCAGCCGATCCAGGTGGCCGAGAGCGACACCCCGCTCGCCTATCAACAAGTGACACTGCGGAACGCGCAAGACGACCGCCCGTTGGTGCAAGATCTTTCCTTTGAGGTCCCGCGCGGAAAGCGCGTGCTGCTCACCGGCCCCAATAGCACAGGCAAGAGTGCCGTTCTCCGCGCGGCCGCGGGCCTATGGCCGAAAGGCAGCGGATGCATTATGCGCCCTGCGCGACAGCGGGTGATGTTCCTGCCCGAGCAGCCGTACATGGTCCCCGGCACGCTGCGCGATCAGTTCCTCACCGCGCCGGGCGAAACCGCGGCGACCGACGATCGGATCCTCGACGTGCTCCGCCAACTGCACCTGGACACTCTCGTCGAGCGGCTGGGCGGTCTGGATGCCGAGCACGATTGGGAGTGCACGCTTTCGCTGGGCCAGCGACAACTGATCGCGTTTGCCCGGCTACTGGTGGCCCAACCAGACTTCGCCTTCCTGGACGACGCGGCCAGCGCTTTGACCGAACCACGGCGCACCGAAGTCTACCACCTGCTCGCGGACATGGGGACCAGCTACCTCAGCGTCGGCGACCGCCAGCCGAGCATGCTCCAGAGCCACGACACCGCCGTCGACTTGCGTCAAGACGGCACTTGGTCCTCCGGCCCGGTTAACGCAGCCGCGAATGAATAGTTCTTCGTGATTCGTTGCCTCGCCGCAAATTTAATCGTCGTCGTAATTCAATGGCCGAGGCGGGATTCGAACCGGCACGTCCCTAACGGGACACAGGATTTTAGTATCAGCGCGGGGGATCGTAACATCCCGTTCAGTCTCCAAAGCCTTGACGACGACCCAGGGATCGCCACCGAGTCGGCGCCCGTTCGCGCTTGCCCAGCATCATGCGACAGCACCAACCAGGAATGTCGTTCGAAACGTGGTTTTGTTAGCGGTTCTATTAATAAACCACATTATCTCCAATCGCCGCTTAACACGAAGGCCGCCCAATAAAACGGGGACAGCGGACCCGGCCGAGCGGTGCTTTCGTTTCAGAAGGGGAATCAAAGGCCAGTCCTCGGCCGAGCAACTCGGGCTGCTTTGGCGCTTCGTGGATCAACCAGAGCTGAGCCTCGCGCAGCGCCTGCAACTTCGACATGCGCCGCTGCCAAAGATTCTCGTAGAACCGCGACATCAAGGTCTGCGTCGCCCGGTCCGGCACTTGCCACAGGCTGGCCACGGTGCTCTTCGCCCCGGCAATCTGGAACGCCCGTTGCAAACCCAAGAGTCCCTCGCCGCCGGCCGTTTGTCCCAGACCCGTTTCGCAGGCCGACAGCGTGGCGAGGTCCACCCGGCTCAGGTCCATTTCCGAGACTTCCAATGCCGTTAGAATGCCGTCCTCCTGGCCGTCCCCTATCGGTCGATTCGCGCCTGCCAGGACCAGGCCGGAGAGCAAATCGGGATGCAAGCCTGATATATGCTGCCGGGAGTTCAATTCCGCCGCAATCGTCGCATCGGGCGGCGAATTAGCGTCCAAGGCGGATTTCACTTCTGAGGGAGCAAAGAAACCGTGTGTCGAGAAGTGAATATATTGGTAGTTGCCCGCCACCGCGCGCACCGCGTTCTTCGTGGCCCGCGCCAGTCAGTTCTTGCGGAGCGATCTGTTCAAATTGCTTTTTGAATGTCGCCTTGATCGCGGCCACTTCATCGCGCGTGCCCGGCAGCGACTGCCAATGCAGCGGTTGGCTGCCACGAGCGGCCATGAGGTTCGTGCCAACAGAATCCGGCGGCTTGCCCGGATCGGCGCCGAAATCGACATCGCCGACCAATAGCAACGAAGTAGACTGCGGCTGCTTGACTGCTAGCACGCTCGGTGCCAACAGTTCCGGCAGCATGCGGGGAACCGGCACGGTGGCGATCGCCACGTTGTCGATCAAATAGGTGCCCGGCTTTTCGCCCGGCAAGGCAAGCCAAGGAAATTGGGCAGTAACCCCATCGGGCGAGATGAGCACGGTTTTCGCGCCTTGCAAGTGCGGCTGAAGTTTCTCCCAAACCAAATGGCGCAGCTCAAGGCCCGGATCCTTTCCTCCGGCGCGGCCGATGCCAAAGTTCCTCCGCCATTCGAGGATATTTTTCGCAATGGGCTCGAGCAGCCCTAAATAGACCGCCTCTACCGGCTGATCGGTCCGAACGATGAACGCCACCAAGCGCGACTCGTCCTCCTGTTCGCCTGCCTTCACCTGCGATTTGGTTGTTTGATACTCGAGCAAATCGACCAAAACTGTATCGTTCGGCAGAACGCGGCGAATGTCGTCGGGCGTGCGTTTCCGTTCGTCCAACTGCTGGTGGAAGTCGGCGCTAACCGTGGCCAGCTTCTTTTCTAATGTTTCCAATGCTTCGCTTAATTGTTCCAGCCGCCGTCGATAAGCTTTTGCTTGCCCAGGCTTGGGCGTTGTGCGCGACGCGCTATTCAATTGACGGGCGGCATCGGCAAGTTCTCGATACAAATGGGCCGCTTGTGGATTCTCTTGGCTGCGGCGAAGCTGCCGCATCGCCTGCTGCCGGGCTGTCACCGCTCCTTTCCACGCTAGGACCTCGGCGTACAACGGCTCGGCCGGCAGGCTGGCGTTGTAGGCCAGCGTAACGCAGACATTGATGCGAACCCGCACCGCTTCAGCCATCCGAAGTTGTTGCCGCTCGGACTGGACGGCCGCCGTGCGGTCCAATTGTTCGCGGGAAATCCGCAGCGATTGAAACGCCAGCGGCTCCGCCTGCGCGTTATCTCCCGTCTCCATGTACAGCATGGCGAGGTTACCCAGGCTTATTGCATACCCGGGGTGTTTCTCACCCACTGCTTGCTCTTGGATTTCTAGCACGCGCTTGAAAAGCAGTTCAGCTTTGGCGTAGTCGCCCGTTTTGCAGTAGACGAGCGCCAAGTTGTTCAGGCTGATGGCATAGTCGGGGTGATTTTCGCCCAGCGTTTCCTTCCTGATGTCCAATGCCTGCCGGTGAAGCGGCTCGGCCTTGGCGTATTGCTGCATCCGTGAATACATGAGCGCCAAGTTATTCAGACTCTCGGCGTACGAGGGATGTTTTTCGCCGAGTGATTCCTTTTCGACTTCGAGCGCCTCGATATAGAGCGGCTCGGCCTTGGCGTAGAGACCCATGTTATCGTAGAGCGACGCCAGATTGTGCAGACTGCCGGCATACGCGGGGTGATTTTCGCCGAGCGCGGCCTTGTTGATCTCGAGAGCTTGGCGACACAGCGGCTCGGCCCTGGCGTAGTCTGCCATCTGCACGTAGAGCACGGCCAGGCTGGTTACTTTGGCGGCATAATCGGGATGTTTTTCGCCTAGCGCCTGCTTCGTGATGTCCAGCGCTCGCTCGATAAGTGGCTCGGCCTTGGCATAGTCACCGGTCTCTTGATACAAGCCAGCGAGATTGTTCAGGCTCATGGCGTAGTTGGGGTGCTTTTCGCCCAGCGATCGCTTCTCGATATCCAACACCTGCTTGTAGAGCTGTTCCGCCTGAGGAAAGTCGCCCATGGCCAGATACAGGCCGGCTTGGTTATTGAGGCTCGTGGCATAGTCGGGGTGATTTTCGCCTAATATCGCCTTGTTGATTTCTACCGCCTGCTTGAAGAGTGGCTCGGCTTTGGCGTAGTCGCCCATATCCTTATACAGCGAGGCCAAGCCGTGCAGGCTAGTCGCATAATCAGTGCGCTTTTCGCCGAGCACTTCCTTGCGAATCTGGAGGGCCTGAAGAAAGAGCGGCTCGGCCTTGGCGTATTTTCCCATGCTCCGGTAGTGCGACCCCAGGTCGTCGAGGCTGCTGGCATAGTCGGGGTGATTGTCCCCGAGGACCTCCCTGCGGATCTGCATGGCTTGCAGAAGAAGTGGCTCGGCCTTGGAATAGTTGCCCAACTGATCGTAAAAGCGGGCCAAGTTCGCGAGGTTAACCGCGTAGGAGGGATGTTTTTCACCCAGCGCTTGCTTATCGATTTCCAGCGCCTGCTGGCGAAGCGGTTCGACTTTCGCGTAGTCGCCTTTTAGGTCGTACAGATTCGCGAGGTTGTTCAAGCAAGTTGCATATTTGGAGTGCCTCTCCCCGAGTGATCGCTTCGTGATTTCCTGCGCCTGCCTATAGAGCGGCTCGGCCGCAGCATAGTTCGCCATGTTCAGATACAGTCCGGCCAAATTCTCCAGGCTGATGGCATAGTCGGGATGCGTTTCGCCAAGCACCTTCTTCTTGATTTCGAGTGTCCGCCTGCACAGCGGCTCGGCGCAGAATAGTCGCCCATCTTGCGGTACAGCATCGCCAGGTTGTTCAGCGTGAGCACATAGCTGGCGTTCCATTCGCCGACTAGTTGTTTTTTGATCTGCAGCGCCTGCAGAAAGAGTGGCTCGGCCTTGTCATAGTCGCCCAGTTCTTGGTCGAGCACGGCCATACTGGCGAGACTAATGGCATAGTCGAAGTTATGTTCGCCCAATGTTTGCTTGGCGATTTTGAGCGCCTGCTGGCGCAGCGGTTTGGCCTCGGTGTAGCGGCCCAATTCTTGGTACAGCGTGGCGAGGTTGTCGAGGCAACTACTGTAGTTTGGGTGCTGTTCGCCCTGCGTTTCCTTCACGATTGCCAGGGCTTGCCGGTAGGATGACTCGGCCTTGGCATAGTCGCCCAATTCTTCGTGGATCATTGCAAGCGCGCTGTTGCTATGCGCGCAGTCCGGGTGTCGAGCGCCAAGGATTGTGACGCGAATTTCGTAGGCTCGCTCTGCAGCGCCCAAGGCTTTGGCATATTGGGCGGCGTCGTACAGCTTGGACGCATCCGCGGTCAGCCGGTCCGCTTCCTTGAGCTGGCCTCGCTGGGCGGGACCCAGTTTCTCGAGCAGTGCCGTCTTCTCAACTGCCAGGCGGGCGTCGATTGTCTGCCAGTGATCTTTGCCGAGTTGTTTTATCTTTGCCGCTAACACTTCTTCGCGCAACTTGCGGGCCGTGGCGAAATCCCCCTGCGCCGCGTGCAGCCAAGCAAGGTCCGCAAGCGAAGCGAGTGCGTCGGGATGGTCGATTCCGAGAATGGCTCGCTCGATGCTCAGCATTTTCTCGGCCGCCACGATCGCCTCGTCGAATCGGCCGGCATCGCGAAGCTCATACATCTGCTGCTCGAACTTGACTCGCTCCTTGAGTTGCTCCTGCTGCGGCCGCGTAAGTGCCGGGTCGCTTGCGACGGCAGCCTGGACGTCACTCTTGCGAATCCAGCCTTGCTGGGGCGGATTGGCATCCGGCACATCGATCAAATACCAATCGCCGGTCGTCTGTGTGACGGTCAGCCGAGTGCCTTTAGGCAGTTCACCGATCGGCTTTTCGCCGGCCATCACTTCCGTTGAGCTCGCGGTGACAATCGCATCGAAGGGTTTCTCGGCCGCCGCGAGGGCCCTGCCGCCGAGCAACAGCGCGGCCGCCAGCGCCGCTCGCCGCAAGCAAATCGATAAGCCAAGGTCCCGATTCAGCAAGTTCGTCTGCATACTTTGCCCCGGTTGTGCTGCGCGTTGTCGGTTGCCACGCTGTTTGAGTTTTCCTTCGTGCGCGGACAGAGTGGCTCGGCAACTGGAACGACATTGCCAATTTCGGACCAGAGTTCGGAAATTCGTGATTCCAGATGGACTCGGTGATCCATTATCTGCCAGAATCGCAGTGCTTCGCTGCGGGGTCCACTAACGGAGGGCGAGACGGCGGCACGACGCATGGATTCGAAGTCGATAACGATCCGTGATCCTTCGCCTGGCGCCGGCGCGACACGATTTGCTTGATTCAAATACCTCATCCTCACGGCCCCACGTGCCCCGGCGATCGCATTTTTAGAGCCTATCCGAGAACCGGCGGGGACTGGCTCATTTTGCGATGCCCTGTGAGCAAAATGTGCCTGTCCCCCTCTCCTCGGCCGGTTCTTCGATAGGCACTTAATGGGTTCCCTTCTTTCCTCAGCCGGGAAATGATCAAAAGTAGTCTCGATTTCCTGGAGGGTCTGAATCAGCCACGGCCAGTCGAAAATTTGAATTCTAATTGTCGAAGATGTGTCTTCCAAACTGCGATTATAGCCTGTCTACCCGACCTCCCGCATGACCGCAGCGGCCTTGGCCAGATCTTGCCGGAAGCGTTGCCAAAACCGCCCGCCTGTGGGTCGTGGCCACGAGCCAACCTATCGGAGAACCACTTCGGCAGTTCGGGCCGGTTGATTGCGTCGCATTCAGCCGAGATGGATCCGAGATACTGACCGGAAGCACCCAAGCATATGTCGGAGACGACGGAACGGCGCAGTTGTGGGACAGCGCAACAGGCAAACCGCTCGGCGAACCGCTTTGCCAGGAACGCGGGATATTGGCCGTGGCCTTTAGCAGCCCGTTGAAAAAGGGGACTGGCTCTGGAGCGACCGAGCAAATTTGCCGAAGTTTTGACGTCGCCGCGAAGTGCCTGTCCCCTTTTTCAACAGCCAGTTAGCCCCGACGGCAGCCATGTGCTCACCGGAAGTGACGATAAGACGGCACGGCTGTGGCCTGTACCGATCCCGTGACGGGTCTTGGAAACCCAACGGCCGAGCGCGAGATCGAAGAGCATTGACTGAGCCGCGGGGAATTTGCCGAGCACAACTTCTGGTGGCCAGACCGCGGTTTTCTATTGCCATAAAACCAAACGGCCGGTCAGTTCCCGAGGGAACTGCCGGCCGCTGGCTCACCATCGAAGTAGGCTCGAAGCTATTTCACTCAGCCACGGCCGGGATGTCCTGGCGGCTGTCAATCGACAGGTTGTTGGCCTTATCGGTTTCGACAAGTTCCCGTTGGCTGTCGATGATCGTGTGGACGTAAGCGAAGGGGGCCGTGGCGCCATTGTCGCTGGCCATCTTCATCGCCTCGATCGGCAGCCGGATATCGACCGACATGGTTTCGTCGGCGGCCATCCCATCGACCCGGACGCTCGCATAAGGCAAACCCTGCGACAGGTCCTCGTTGGTCGAAGCCAGGATCGCCACGTCGAACGGCTGAGCGATATCGACATCGCTATTGTTATGGAACCAAACCCGGTAGGCCGGGGCCAGGTTCTTGGCCGGATCGCCCGCGTCGAGCTGTTGGATGCGGGTATATTCGACATCAATCCCGCCGGCAACCGCGACATCACCGCCAGCTTCGACGTTGCCCCCGAACCAGAAACCGACCGGGTAGTGCATGTGATAGTGCCAACGTGCGCGGCCCGGAATGTGACCAGGGAACCGCCCGAGCCGGTTGTTCACGACCAGTTTCGAATTCTTGGTCACATTCTTGTGTTTGATTGCGTCCGTCACATGAAGGTGCGAATGATGGTCATGCGAGGCGTGGCTGCCGCTCGCGTGACCACCTTTGCCGTGACTGCTGCCACTGTGGCTGCCGCTATGCCCGCTGCCGCCGTGTCCGCCGCCCCCCTTGGCGAACACCGAGCTTCCGACCAACGTGATTCCGACGACCATCGCCACGACCGACAAGTTGCAGTTGAACCGTTGCATGATACATCCCCCAGGTTAGATTTGGCCTAGCAGAGCGTTGAAGAAGGGGACAGGCACATCGCGGGAATCCAAATTTCCGGGAAAAATCCAGCGGTCGCTCCGAGCCAGTCCCCTTTTTCAACAGGCTCCTAGGGCTTGCGACATGCATGCCCCGTTAAGGAGAAGATGACCGAATCCCAGCGGAGGCCGACAGAATTTCTGAAGTTTTCCGGAAGCCACCTTGGCGCTTGACTGTCGGACGAGGTGTATACTGTCGTTGCTTTCCAGTCGCACATCAAAGCGTTTGCAATGCCATTCTGAAAGGAATCTGCCGCCATGAACGTTCGCCTCGTGCCGGTTCTTGCCTGCTCGCTGATCTTACTGGGCTGCGCCGAAATCGCATCGGCCGCCGATTGGCCCCAGTTTCGGGGACCGAATCGCGACGACGTTTCCGAGGAAACTGGGCTGATGAAATCCTGGCCGACTGGTGGCCCGCGACAGGTTTGGCGAATCAAAGGCCTGGGACACGGCTATTCCAGTGTCAGCGTCGCCGGCGACCAGATTTACACCTTGGGCAACGTCGGCAACATCTCGAAGCTGTTCGCCCTGGCGCGCGCCGATGGCAAGATCCGCTGGTCGGCCGAAGTGGGCGAAAGCGGCGGCAATCTTGGCTGCACGCCGACGGTCGATGACGATCGCGTGTACGCGCTGGGCCAAAAAGGGGACCTGGTCTGCCTGAAAACCGAGGATGGCAGTCGCGTTTGGCATCGCAACTTGCTCAAGGATTTCAGCGGCTCGATGGGGGGTTGGAATTATTGCGAGTCGCCGTTGGTGGATGGCGACCGCCTGATCGTCACCCCCGGCGGCAAAGAGGCCACGATGGTCGCGCTCGACAAGAAAACTGGCGCAACGATTTGGAAATGTGCCATTCCCGTGAAATCGGCCGAGGCCGGCTACGCGTCGGTTGTCATCGCCAACGTCGGCGGCGTCAAGCAGTATGTCCAACTACTCAATGGCGGCGTGGTGGGCGTTTCGACCGACGGCAAGCCCCTCTGGCAATACGAAAAGCTGGGCCCGAACACGGCCAACATCCCGACGCCCGTCGTGCTCCACGACAAAATCTTCGCCGCGGCTGGTTACGGCAAAGGTGGCGCGTTGTTGAAACTCACGGCCAGCGGCCGTGACGTGACCGCTAAGGAAATCTACTTCAACCGCGAATTGACCAACAAGCACGGCGGCGTGGTGGTCGTCGGCGACTATGCCTACGGCGACACCGATGACCAAGGGCGGCCGTTCTGCGCCGAGGTGAAGACCGGCAAGATCAAATGGAAACGGGCCCACGAAGGAGACGGCCGGGGCTCGGCCTCGATCACCTATGCCGACGGCCGGCTTTATATCCAATACGACAACGGCGTGACGGCGCTGGTCGAAGCCTCGCCCGACGGCTACAAGGAAACCGGCTCGCTGAAGGTCGAAACCGACGGCCCCGCCTGGGCTCATCCCGTCGTTGCCGGCGGCCGGCTATACCTCCGCGAAGGCGACTCGCTCTATTGCTTCGACGTGCGGCAAAAGTAGTGAAAGTAACCAACCGTGGAGTTGGTATTGCATTTAGCATGGAGCATTCGCGGTATCGAATTCCAGCAAATCTTTTGCAGCCGAGACACCTATGCGTCTGCGCCTATTGCTGCCTGCCTTCTTGCTGATTAGCGCGGCCGCTATTGCCGCTGACTTGCCGGCGATCCCGACTGGGCCGATTGCCGAGAAGAAGGAGTTGCTGTTTTCGGATGATTTTCAAAGCGCCAAACCAGCCGAGGTGTGGCATGAAGTCGTGCCGACGTTCGTCTTCGAAAAGGGATCGCTGCGGGGAACGCAGACTCGCGACAAGAATGTTCCGGCCGCCGATGGCAAACCCGCGATCATGTCGCATGCCGCCGTGCACGGTTTGGAAATCCCCACGAAGGACAGTGTCGTCGAGGTGAAAATCCGCTTCGAAGGAGCTTCGATGATCGACGTCGAATTCGACGATCGTAAATACACGGGCTCGCACTATGGCCACATCTGCCGCGCCCAGGCGCGACTGGGCGGTATTACGCTCGTTGACGAACGCGACGGAAGCATGCGCAACGATATCTACGAGCTGAAGGGCCCGGACGCGAAGCTCCAGCGCGCCAAGCTGCTCAAGGGCCGAAGCGTCACCTATCCCGCCAAGCTCGAAGCAGGCAAGTGGTACACGTTTGTCGTCGAAACGGTCGGCGACGAGATGCGAGTCACCCTCGACGGCAAGCCGGCCGGGTTCCTCAAGTCATCGGGCATCGGCCATGCGACGAAGTCGAAGATCGAACTCGGCGTCGGGGGCAAAGACGGCCTGTTCGGCGAGATCAAGGTCTGGAACGCCGTGGCCGTGGCGCCCTGAACTATTTGGCTGCGTTTGCCGTGATTGTCCACACTGTCGGTAGACCCGAGTCGGCCGCCATCTATGACGGGGTGTCTCCGCGACCTCGGCGATCCAGAGCGCCGTGAGGTTGGAATCTGGTCATCGGCTCCATACCATACCACTTGCCACGGCAGGGGCCCAGTTTTCCCGAAGGGCTCCGTCGGAGCCAATCTCTTTTCTCTAATCTGGCTGATAATTGCGCCGTTGAGTTTTTTGCCCGGCATTGTTTGATCCGATCCGACCGTCACCCATAGAATTGAAGGAGAACTGCCATGTCTCGTCCGCTGTGTTTCGTTGCCGTTCTGCTGGCGTTCGCGTTCATTGCCTTGCCGCTGGCGATCGGCCAAATGGTCGGTTCGCGCGGCGGCGCTGAAAAAGCTCAGGACGACGTGGCGAATCTGCCATACCTGCAGCCGGATGTCGTCGAAGGGTACATCACTGTCGAGGGTCGCGCGGAGGTTCGCGTGCGCCCGACGGATATTCGCCTCGTGTTGGCCGTGACGAGTGAAGCCGAGACCGCTCCAAAGTGCCAGCAAAGCATCGACGCCGCGATCGAGCGCCTCCGCACGGCATGGACCAAGATGGGAATTCCGCCCGACCGGGTCGTGGTGGATTTCATCGCCGTTCTGCCGCGCTACGAGTGGCTGTCCGAAAAACGGGGCGACACCGAAGCGGACGTGGAAACCAAGGTCGGCTTCCGCATGCAAACCAACGTCCATCTGGCAGCGCATGGTGAGGCCGAGGCGCGGGCGGCGTTGTCCGCTGCGCTGGATCAAGGACTCACCGACATCATCGCGTTCGACTATTGGAGCAAGGACCTGGACGATGTGAAGGTCAAGGTCCGGGCCGAGGCCGTGAAGGCGGCCCGCTCCAAGTCCGACATCCTGCTGGGGGCGCTGTTCGCCGAGCGGCCGCCGGTCATCAACGTGCAGGAAGAAACAACGGTCCGCTATCCCGAGTCGCTCTACCATTCGTTCACCAACAGCTACGAACAAACCTTGACCGACTACACGCAGCGCAACGTGCCACACCTGCACGCCTACCGGCCGCGCAACACCTACTATCGCGGGTTATACATCGACGGCGACGTGCAGCCCCGCGAACTGCCGATGAACCCGGAGATCTCGGTGGTCTCGACGGTCCGACTGTATTTCAGGTCGCCCGCCGCCAAGGAGAAAAAGGCTGAAGAACGTCGCAAGTAGAGGCGACCTGCTGGGGATCGCGATGCCGCCACCGGGTCCAAAAAACCGATGTTGGCGTTACGGTATGCGGGCACCCGGCCGCGATGGCTGAAAAGTTAGTCGTTGGATCACCGCGCCGTTGTACCGGGGGACTTCATTCTTCAGCTCACGCAGCATGATGGCGCCACGCCTTGGCAGTAGCTTTCTGACGCCATAGATCGTTGTCATCACCCCGGAGACCAGTAGAACGAATCCAAGGGCCAGAATCGGGACGCTTAGTACCGAATGGAACGTCAGCGTAGGGCCCCAGTAAGACTGGAGCAGGCCAACGACGAGCAGCATCATCCCAATGTCGCTAGGGTAGAGTTTCGTCGTGTCACGCGGTTTGTCCATGCCCACCATCATAGCCGACCGCGCATGAAAAACCCCGCCGGGGCGGTGACAGTGGAAACTCTTCCAGGGCCTCGCGCATCTAAAGCGAATAGCTCGGCACAACCGACACCGGGGACGCTATATTAACTGCCTATCCGAGAACCGGCAGAGAGAGGGGGACAGGCACATTTTGCTCCCAGGGCACCGCAAAATGAGCCAGTCCCCGCCGGTTTTCGGATAGGCTTTAAGACTGCGTCGCCGTAAGCGTCTCTATCCCACTCGCGATAGCAAGCGTCCTTTTCGGCGGCGGCGCACGGCCGTTCTTTTCTTTCGCAATCCTGTTCGCCCGAATCTTTTGAGGAGCCGGCGATGAAATTTCTTCGTGCTTTGCTGCGTCCGTCATGGGCGTTGAGCCTATTCTCCACGTGCTTGTTCTGCTCCACGGCGTTCGGTGCGGACGGTGCTACTGCCGAGCCGGCCGTCATCGTTTCGCCGGCGGCTACGGCGGTTGCGAAGCCGGGCGATAGCAAACCATCGACGAAGCCCGCCGAAGCCGCGGCCGCCGAAAAAGCGCCGACATCGTCGGCCGAGCTCGATCGCGCTTCCGAGGATTCCAACCCGAGTGAGTGATCTGCTCGAACAGCGGAACTATGCCGAGGCGATCAAAGCGATCGACGCGGCACTGGTCGCCCACGATCCGGCGGCCGATTATCTCTCGTATCTCAAGGGCCGAGCCCTCTACGCCGCGGGGCAATATCGATCCCGCGATCGCCGAGTTCGATCGGTTCGCCAAGGATTACCCCAAAAGCACCTGGGCCCGGCGAGCAAGGTTCGGCAAAGCGGTGGCTCTCGCGCGAAAGGGAGAGTTCCACGACGCCGAGGTGATCTATCGGACCGAAGTCGGCTATCTGTTGTCCGCGACGCGAAAGCAAGAGATCGCCGACATCTATCTCGAATTCGCCGACGCCTATTTCCAACCGAAAGACGAGCAGCTTCACCCGCCGGAGTACAAGAAGGCGCTGGAGTTCTATCAAAAGGCGCTCGAGGACCAGCCCGCTGGTCCTCGCCGGATCGACGTCGAGCTGCGCGTGGCCCGCTGTTTTCAGTTGTTGAACCAATTGCCCGACGCGGCGGCGCACTACGCGCAATTCATCAAGGACCATCCGGACGCCGCGGAAGTGATCGAAGCGCGGTTCCGGCTCGGCGAAGTGCAACTCGCCCAGGGCCAGCCCCAAGAAGCGCGGCGCACCTGGCAAGACCTGTTGGCGGCCCATCCCGATTCCAAATCGGAGCGGATTCCCGAGGCGGCGTTCAAGATTTCGTTGACCTACGGCCTGCCGAGCCCGGCCAGCGACGAAGACCTGAGCCTCGGCGTGGCGAGTTTGGAATCGTTCCTGAAAAACTATCCTGGCCACAAGCTCGCGGCGCAGGCCTATTTGCGAATCGCCGAAAGTTACCTGCACCGCGGGCGTTACGAAAGCGCCGTGGCGGCATTGAAGAAGTTGCTGGCCGACCCGCGCTACAAGGACCGCGAAGAACTCGCCGACGCCGGCAATTTGCTTGGCCGGGCCTATCAGTTGCAGCGCAATTTCCCGGCGGCGCTCGCCGCTTGGCATGATTTCCTCTCTCAGCATCCCACGCATCATGCCTGGAGCGACGTGCAGCGGCAGATTGTCGATACCGAATTCATGATGGCCGCCGACGCAGCGGACGCCAAGAAATTCGACGAGGCCCGCAAGCTCTGGACCGCGTTCCTCGTGAAATATCCGCTGGACCCGCGCGGGCCGCGGATTCTCTATCTGTTCGGCGAGATGGATTTCCGCCAGGGGAAATTCCAGGCGGCCGTCGACGACTGGCGGCGGCTGGTTTCGAAATACCCGGCTTCGGAAGATGCCTCGCGCGGGCAGTTCGCGATCGCGCTGGTGCTGGAATCGAAACTCCATCAGCTTGACGAATCGCTCAAGGAATACCGCCACGTCCAAGGGAGCTACGCTCAGCTTGCCCAGGCGGCCATCGCACGGTTGACGATCCCCAGCTTGTCGATCGCCACCGAACGGGTTTTCCGCACCGACGAGTCGCCAAAGATTGACCTGCAAACGCGAAATATCGAAGCCGTCACCGTTCGGGCATATCGCGTCGATCTGGAAGCCTACTTCCGCAAGATGCACATCATCCGCGGCGTCGAGGGGCTCGACGTGGCCCTGATCGCCCCGGACCGGACCTTCGAATTCAAAGTGCCGAAGTATGCGGAATACGAACATTTGGAAAACCAGATCGACGTGCGGCTCCCGGATGAAATACAGCCCGCGGCGGCACCGGCGGAAAAGGCTCCAACTGCCGCAAAGGCGAAGGATGCCGCGGACAAGAAGCTCGGGCCGGACAATCCGAATGCGATGGCGCTGGCGGTTACGGTCAGCAGCAAGACGCTCGAAGCCACGACGCTCCTGATCCAAAGCGATTTGGACCTGATCGTGAAAAGCTCGCGCGACGAAATTTTCGTGTTCGCCGAAAACATGCGCACCGGCGAACCGTGGCCGGGCGTGCGGCTGCTGATCTCCGACGGACAGCAAGTTTTCGCCGAAGGGACGACCGGCGCCGACGGCGTGTTCAAGCAGTCGTGCAAGGAATTGAAGGAAGCTGCCGACGTCCGCGTGCTGGGTCTGGCGCCGGGCGGCGTGGCGTCGAACATGGTCTCGCTGCAAGGCGTCGGCGTGGCCCAGGGCCTGGAGGACAAGGGATATCTTTACACCGATCGCTCGACCTATCGGCCGGGACAACTTGTGTTTGTCCGCGGCGTGCTGCGCCGCGCGGTGGACGACAATTACACGGTCGAGCGCGGCAAGAAGTTCACGCTTGAGGTGCTCGATCCGCGCGGCCGCTCGTTCTGGCAAGAGGATGTGAAGCTGTCGGAGTTCGGCAGCTTCCATTCGCAAGTGATGCTGCCCGAGACAAGTCCCGTGGGAACCTATCGCGTGCGGGTTTTCGACAAGGAATCGCACAGCTACGAGGGCGCGTTCGAGGTGCGGCAATATCAACTCGAGCCCGTGCATTTGTCCATCGAGACCGACCGCCGGGTTTACTACCGTGGCGAAACGATTGAGGGGCGGATCAAGGCGGCCTTTTATTACGGCGCTCCGCTGGCCGGCCGCGAGGTGCGCTATCAATTGGCCGACGGCGCCGCGATCACCGCCAAGACCGACGACCAAGGCGAGATCCATTTCAAGTTCCCGACGCGCGAATTCCGCGAGAGCCAGACCCTGCGGCTCGTGGCTCAATTGCCCGAGCGAAACTTGCAGACGGAGCAGAATTTCTATCTTGCCACGCAAGGCTTTGTCTTCAACCTCAGCACGACGCGACCGGTGTTTGTCGCCGGCGAATCATTCGAGTTGACCGTGAAAGTCCGCGATGCCGAAGGGAAGCCGCTGCCGCAAAAATTTGCGCTCCACGTCGTCGAGCTCACGCGCGTCGACGGCAAGCTCGGCGAGCGGCCGGTCGAAGAGCATGAACTTGCGACGGACGCCAAAGACGGCATCGTCCGACAGACTCTGCATCTGGACGCGGGGGGCGAATACCTGCTCCGCGCCGAAGGCGTCGATCGGTTCAACAATCCGGTCTCGGCGGTTCACGTTGTCAAGATCTCTGACGACAAGGACCCGGTTCGGCTGCGGATTCTGGCCGACAAACATACCTACAAACCCGGCGACACGGCCGAGATGCAGGTCTATTGGCGCGAAAAGCCAGCCCTGGCCTTGATCACATTCCAAGGCGCCCGGGTGCTGGACTATCGGCTCGTGCGGTTAAAGACGGGCGCCAACAAGCTGTCGATCCCGATGGCGGTTCGCCTGGCCCCCAATTTTGATCTCAACGTGGCGGTGATGACCGACGCGAGCAGCGCAGAAAGCGGAGGAGATCGATGTCCTCAATGACAGCGGCGCGCTCGATCGGTTGCAAAACGACTTGGCGACGGACGATCTCTTGCTTCAGCGTCGGCAGCCACGCAAATTTCATCAAGCGTCGAGCCCGTTTACGATCGAGCGGCCGCTGCAAATCACGTTAACGCCGAAGCGCAAAGCGGGAGCCAAGGGACCGATGCGTCCCGGCGAAGAAATCGAGCTGGCAATCACCGCCGTTGACCCGCAAGGCAAGCCGGTCGTGGCCGAGTTGAGCCTGGGGATGGTCGAGCAGGCGTTGTGGAATTTGTTCGGCTCGAATGTCGCGCCGATCGAGGACGTATTCCGCGGTAATGCCCGGCAGTCGGCCTTGAAAACCGCGACTACGGCGTCATTCGCCTATTACCCTGAAACGCGGACGATAGACCGCAGTTTGCTGGCGGAAGAGGACCGGCAGAAAGTCGCGGCGGAGGAAGCTGCTCGGAAGATCGAGTACTCTGGCCAGCTGACATTGGTGGTCAGCCAGACGCAAGAAGTGCATGAGCGGCTTTCGAAACTCTCGAAAGCACCCTACCCCGTTGTCGATCTCGTACTACCCCACATAGACCGGCTATCGACTGCGACGGTCGCTGGCGAAGCCACGCCCAAGATAGCCATTCAAGAAGAAGATGAAGGCAAGTTGCTCGGCGCCTTTGACTCGCAGACGAAGGCCCTTTCGGACCGGATAAATAGCGTCGCGGGCGAAGTTCCCAAAGATGGTGCCGAGGCCGATTTCGATTCCTTGGTCGAAAACATTACTAGCACCATTGACGACACAAAGGACGGCGTCCAAGGTGTCAGCGAAGAAAATCGCACAAGACTGCAATCTCAACTCCAACGACAAAAGCTTGCTCGATCGGCGGGCCGCATAAATGTAAACGTCACAGGCGAATCTTGGGCGATTCCCGACATGCGACGGAGAAGCCCTCTGGGCAAGGGACCCGGGGAAGTGACGTACGGACTCGGATTAGGATCAGAGGATCGTAGCGGCGGAGGCTGGCAATATCGCGCCTGGCGGGATTGAATCGGTGATCGGCTGGCAGGATGGTCTTGGAGTCCAACTTCGGCAACACAATCCCAATTTCGTTGTGCTCGCCGATGGGACGCAGTCGAATTTGAACCTCGCCAAAACATTGGGCGATAAGCCGGAAGACGGACGCATTGCGGCCCTGGCCGAAAAGTTGGCCAGGTCGGGCGCGGTGCTGTTGGCGATTCGCGGGCCGTTGGAAACGGGTTACTGGAATCCGACGATCGTCACCGACGAGCATGGCAGCGCCATCGGTCGCGATCACGCTTCCAGAGCAATCGACCGCCTGGCAATTAGCGGCCAAGGGGATCACGGCCGACACATTGTGCGGCGAAGCCACGAGCGAATTGACGGCCAGCAAACCGCTGTTCGGCGAGATGAAGTTGCCGCCGGCGTTCGTCGATGGCGACGACGCTCAGATTCAGGTGACGGTCCACAACAGCGCGGCCGATGCGAAGGAGCCTGATGACCGTGACACTCAAGACCACGATCGGCAGCAAGACCGTCGAAGAGAGCAAGATCGTTCCGGCTGCGGCCGGCGCGATTTCCGAATTGTCGTTCGCGGCGGCGATTCATCGTGCCGATTGCCGAACCGGCCAAAAGCAGGAGATGCGAAGGCCGAATGCCGTAAAGGATGCCGAGGCGTCGTTCGAATTGACCGTTACCTCCGCCGGGCAGACCGACGTCGTCCGCCGCGTCGTGCCGATCCATCCCTACGGTTTGCCGGTCTATGCCACTGCCGGCGGTTCGGCCACGGCGGATACCACCGTGTGGGTCGAAGCCGCCCAAGGAAATGCCGCTAACCTCGCCCAACTTGCAAATACTCATCGGGCCGACGGTCGAACAAACCATGTTGGATGCCTTGCTCGCTCCGCCGCCGGCTTGCCAGTTCGAAAGCCTGCGGGTCGCCTCGGGCTTGGATTCGACGACCAGCGATCTGCTGGCCGCGTTGGCACTGCAAAAGTTGATCGGCAAAACGCGCGAAGCGGGCGGCCCGCAAGCCGCGGCCCTCGATGCCCGAATTCGTTCGACCGTCAGTTCGCTGGTATCAGCCCAGCGTGATGACGGCGGTTGGAGCTGGACCGGAGCGGGCGGAGCCTCGCATCGCCTGACCTCGGCCCGGGTGGTCTGGGCGTTGGCGATGGCCAAACGGGCCGGCTATCAAGGTCGCCGATGACCGGCTTCGAAAAAGCTGTCGCCTGGTTGCAAAGCCAGATCGCCGTGACCGCCGACGCGGATTTCGAGAGCAAAGCTGTTCTGCTGCATGCCCTGGCGGTCGCGGGGCAGCGGCGATTTCACGCTGGCTAACCGACTCTACCGCAATCGTCCGGCGCTCAGCGCCGGCGGCCTTGGCCCAACTGGCGTTGGCGCTGGCGGAAATGGACCACAAGCCGATGGCCGAGGATTTATTGACCCTCTTGGCCAAGCGAGACTTTGGCGAGCCGAGCGCAGACGCGGCCGGCGCCGAAAAGCGGCCAGCCGTCGGCGCATTGGAAGCGAGCATTGGATCCGACTCGCTCCCTTGGAGCGATGCCGCGGCGGAGCTTCGCGCGCTCTATGCCTTGGCTCTCGAAAACGTGTCGCCGGATAGCCCGCGGATCAAGCCGCAGATCGATTGGCTGCTCGGCCCATCGCACCGGCAACCGTTGGGCCCCGGACAAAGCGACCGGCCCCGCCATCGCGGCGCTCGCGCAGTGGTTCGGCAAGAACCGCTTCGACGAAGAGCATTATCAAACTGACGGTCTTCGTCAACGACTTGCAGGCGGCGGTGCTCGACATCGATCCCAAGGCCGGCACGCAAACCATCGATGTCGCACGGCGTTTGCTCAAGCCGGGCAAGCAGCGCGATGAATTTTCAACTCACCGGGCGAGGACGCTACACGTTCCAGGCCATTCTATCGGGCTTCGTTGCCGCCGATAAAGTAGCCAGCACGACCAAAGCCTGGTCGGTCCGCCGCTTTTACGAGCCGGCGCCGCTGGAATTGGATGGCCGCGAGATTCCGCGCGGTTTCGACGTGCTGCAAGGGGCTTACACGACGTTCCGCAATCCACTCACACGATTGCCCGTTGGCCGGCGCGGTCATGTGGAATTGAACGTCTGGCGGCAGACGCAGCGCCGGCTCGGCGCCGAGGAGCATTTGCCCTACCTGATCGTGACCGAGCCGATTCCCAGCGGCACAACGATCATTGAAAGCTCGATCGCCGGCGGCTTCGAGCGCTATGAACTTGGCGCCGGTGAGATCACGTTTTACGTCGGCAATCGGGCCTATGTCGAGCCGATCCGGTTCGACGTGCATGGCTATCTGGCCGGCCAGTATCGCGCCGGGCCGACCGTCGTGCGCAGCGCGTATCGATTGGATCAGATGGCGGTCTCCGAGCGTGCCAGCCTGGCGGTGTTGCCGCTGGGCGAGAAGAGCGAGGACGCCTATCGCCTCACGCCGCGCGAGTTGTACGAGTTGGGCAAGCGGCTGTTCGAAAAGGGGGATTACACCGCGGCCGGTCCGCATCTCTCGGAATTGTTGGCGAAGTGGAACGTCGAGCCGAATGCCTACAAGGAATCGGCCCGGATGTTGTTGGACATCCACCTGCGGACCGGCCCGCCGGCCGACGTCGTTCGCTATTTCGAAATCATCAAGGAGAAATGGCCCGAGTTGGAGTTGCCGTTCGAAAAGATCGTGAAGGTCGCCGCGGCGTATCACGAGTTGGGCGAATACGAGCGGAGCTATCTGGTGTTCCGCGCCACGACGGAGAGCAGCTTCGGCCGCGAGTCGGCGGTCGGCGGCTTTCTGGAAGGGCAAGGCGAGTTCTTGCGCAGCGTGGCCGTGATGAACCGGCTGCTGGCCGAATATCCGCCGGAGCCCTATATCGCGGCCGCCACGTTCGCCTTGTCGCAACGGGTGTATGCCAAGGCGCCGCAAGCGGCGGCGGATCCGAAGCTGCGCGAGAAGAAGATCAACCGCGTGGACTTGATCGCGCAGGCACTCTCGATGGTCGATCATTTTCTGGTCGAGTATCCCGACGATCCGGCGGCCGATCAGGCGGCGTTCTCGGCCTGCAACGCGCTGCTGGAGCTGAAGGCTTACCGGGCCGTGATCGCGCGGGCCACGAAATCGGCCGCGCTCTATCCAAACAGCGATTATCTCGACAGCTTCTGGTACATCGTCGCCTACGGGCACTTTGCTTTGGGCGAGCACGAACAGGCGCTGGCCATGGCCCGCAAAGTGGCCGAGGCGCACCGGATCGACAAGAAAACCGGCGCCGACGTGGAAAGCCCCAACAAGTGGCAAGCCATTTACATCATGGGCCAGGTCTACCACAGCCTGGGCGAGGCGGCCAAAGCGATTGCCGAATACACGCGGGTCGAAGACCGTTTCGCCGACGCCAAGCAGGCCATCGCCTACTTTCTGCGGAAAGAGATCAGCGTGCCGGAAGTGACCGTGATCCGCCCCGGCAAGCCTGCGGAACTGGAAATGAAGTTCCGCAACCTGGCGACGGCCGATGTGAAGGTGTATCGGATCGACCTGATGAAATTCAGCCTGCTGAAGCGGAATCTGGCCGGCATCACCGAGATCAATCTGGCCGGCATCCGCCCCCTGCATGAAGTCACGTTGGACTTAGGCGACGGCAAGGATTATCGCGACCGTACGCAAAATCTGAAGCTGCCGCTGAAGGACGAAGGGGCGTACTTGCTGGTCTGCCGCGGTGGCGATCTGTATGCCAGCGGGCTGGTGCTGGTCAGCCCCTTGGCGGTCGAGGTGCAGGAAGATGCGGCGTCGAGCGAGATTCGCGTGACGGTGAAGAACGTCGTCAAGGATCGCTACGTGTCCGACGTCGAGGCCAAGGTGATCGGCAGCCGCAACGCGGATTTCATTTCCGGCGAGACCGATCTGCGCGGCGTGTTCGTGGCCCAAGGCGTGCGCGGCAAGAGCACGGTGATCGCCCAGGCCGATGCAGGGCGGTATGCGTTCTTCCGCGGGCAGACTGAACTCGGCCCGGCCGAACCGGCGAAACCGGGCGAAGCCTCGACCGTGCAGGATCCGTTTGGCGATGCCAAGGGCAAAGAACGAAAACCACAAGCAGCTGCTCCCGCCGCGGACAATAACAACGGCCTCTTGGACAACGTATTTAAGGGCAACTCGGCCATCCAGGGCCAGCAGGGCGAGCAGTTGAAAAACATTTACAGCGCCGAAGAGTGGCGTGAAAGTGAAGGATGCGTATTGAGGGCGCTACTGAGAATGGTATCGTTGAGTGAGTCGCGCGGCCCTGAAGGCGATCCGGCAGCGTCCGCGGGAGCGCAGCCTGTTCTTGCTGGCTCATGACGGCACGCCGTACAAAGAAGCGCAGTGGACCACCCGGAGCGCAGCATGCGGTGACCGGCGTGATTGCCGAGCGCGAGGGGAAGCGCTGGCCCTCAGCCCGGCAAGCGTGTTTGACCACGTCCTCGCCGTCCACCATTTTTTTGACCACTCGTCTAGCTGGCTGTTGAAAAAGGGGAAAGGCACTTCGCGGCCACGTAAAAACTACCGGATATCCACCCGGTCGCTCAGAGCCAGTCCCCTTTTTCAACAGGCTGCTAGACCAACACGGAGAAGCCGAGGCTGTTCAGTCGCTGTGCGCGATCGGTCGACTACTTGGCCGCCCATTTACGCTTTTAGCGCACTGATCGTCCGCCGCCTTTGGGCAGGCCTCGGTTTTCTTCGACAACCACATTGTCGCTGTTCTCGATGATTAACTTCTCAACGCCTTTGGGTGCGCTGGACGCGGGATCCGCGAAATCGTTGTTGCGAATGATCACGTCTTTAGCGCATTGCACGCGGATCGCGCTGCCGGGCGGCCATCCGGCGAACACGCTTTCGTGCGCCCCAAAATCAGTGAATCGATTTCCTTCAACTGAAACGCCGACCGTGTCACGAGAGGTTTCGCGGGCCGACTTGTCCTGTCTTGATTCGCTACTATCGACACCAATCTGAATGTTCGTGTGATTGATGTTCTTGAACGTGTTGTTGCGAACCACCAGGTTGCGGACGGGGGGCCCTTCCTGGAAGTACCACTCCGGCGCCGCGGAAACCGCCGGCTGCCAACTCTGACTGAACGTGCAACCCTCCACGAGGCAATTCTTGGCCTTCAGGTTCAGGCACTTGGCACGGAACACCTGGAACTTGCAATCGCGGATGGTCGTCTGCTCACCGACCGTGTCGAGATTAATCACCCGGTCGATCCCATCGGACATCGGCACATGCCCGAAAGGCTCGCCATTCCCAGGACCAACACGCTTGACGCGAACCTCGCGGTCGAAGGTCATGCCGACGGCGTGCTCGTCAACTTTGCTCACCGACACAATCACCGCCTGATCGCGCGAGGCCTTCAGATCCCAATCCCAGATGGCGACATGGTCGCCAGGGCGAAAGTCGTAATCCTGCTGAACCACGATCGTCCGCGGGCCTGTCTGCCGTAACACGCGCACCCAGTTGCCAAGGATATCAAGTCCATCGTCGTCGATCCTGGAAAAGTCGCACTCATCAAACAGAAGCTTGCCTCGTACATCGCTGATTTGACCTCCGCCCGCGCAAGAGAGCATGCGATCGGACCCCGGCGGGACGCCGATGACAAAGCGACGGAAGGTGATAGTGCCAGATAGGTCCACAAGATAGAACCCGGCGTTCGCTCCGCCGCCCCAATAATTGACATCCTCGATCAGGCAATCCTCCAGTCCGATCGCTTCGAAACAGTGGCCGCGTCCACCGGCGCACAGAACGAAGCGCTTGCCGGCCCAGGCCGGCGTTGGCGCCCAGCCTTTGAGCTTCAGGCGCCATTTTCTTTCGGCGGTTCGCTCGCGGGCAGCTATTTCAGGCCAGTTGCGATCGAGCTGATACGTGCCGCTTTCCGGGAAAACGAAGGGATGGATTTCGTTCACGCCCCTGAGCCGCGCTACGTCCAACTCCTGATAGCCCGCATCGATTCTGACATCACAAGTCATCCGCTTCGGACTAACGGCCTCGATCGTGCCCTGCGTGAAACTGAGCGGATTGCGATCAAAAGACAGGGAGCGAATCGTGAGTCGCCTGCAGTTGCGAATGTTGATGATTGGCAAGTTGGCGTCGGCCATGACGATGAGTGCTCCAGGCTCACCTTCGATGGTCAGGTCGACGGCGTTTTGGATGACGATCGGCGACAGGACACGATAGGTTCCGGCTGGAAAGAAGATTTTCGTGCCTGCGCCGGCCTGAACGCCCTTTTCGACGGCCCTCTTGATCGCCGGTCCGTCATCGGTCACACCGTTGGCCTTGGCCTCAAAGTCGCGAACGCTATAGCGCTCCGCGGCCCCGGCAAGAGGATTGCAAAAAGCCCCCCAACAAGCCGCGACAACGACAAGACGCAGAATGTCCCCTCGCCACGTAGTGGTTGAGTCCAGCATTTTCACCGCTCGGAGCGTAGGCCGGCATTCCGGGTGTTTCTTTTCGACGTTGCTCATGGATCAGTCCTTTGGAAGCAGCGGCGGCGAGGGGCGAATATCTTAGCAACACGTTCAGTCTATGACAGCGGCTGCGCCGGCATCAACCGGACGCAGGCAGGATTGCGGCCCTTGTCTTGGTGGCGCACTCGCCTTGTAAGCGAACGTCCAGCGTTCACCGCTCGACTGTCGGGAAACTAATATCGTTAAAAGGGGCATGGCTGATTCGACGGGGCGGGAAGAAGTGGCGTTACTGAACGCGCACCTCACCGCTACATGTCTACGAAGCTGCGAACGCCGCCGACGGTTGTGCGTTGATCCCGCATTGCGAGAAGATTCACCGAGGCGCTAGACAAGGGGGGGAGGCGCGTAGTTAAGATAGCCAGAGTTTGGGGTCTGGATCGGTTCCAGGCAGCCCACCTGGGAAGTGTCCCCACAAGAAAAACGAAAGAGTTCTTTGCACCACTGGAAAGAACAGGGAAGCCGTGAAATCGATCCGTAAATTAGGAATCCTTGCGACGTTTGGGTGCCTGCTGGCAACCGGTCTGCTCGCTCGGGCGAAAGGCGCAACTTTCGGCACCATGAAGGCCGACAGAATCCTGTTTCTCGGCAACAGCATTACGGTCGTGGGGCCGCCGAACTACTGGGGCGCCTCGGCCAGCACCGCCGCCAAAGACTATGCGCACCTGCTCACGCAGCGGATTAACGACGCCGCGAAGGGATCTCTCACCATAACGCCGCCCAACCCCGCCTTCGGCCGCTGGTACGAAGGAAATCCCGGGCCCGATTGGAACGGCAATCTCCTCAACATCGCCGACATATTTGAGCGCAACTACACGACCTGGGACAGCGTCAGGATTAAAAAACAACTCGCCTTGAAGCCCGACATCGTCGTCTTGCAATTTGGCGAAAACATCCCGATGCAGTCTTTCGACGCTGCTAAATTCAAAAACGCCTTGAGAACGCTCCTCGCCGATCTTAAGAAGAGCAGCAATCCGCAAATTTTCATGCCGAGCTTCATTCTCGGATCGAACGCAACCGTGGATACCATGAAGCGCGACATTTGCGCGGAAGATCCGACCCACCGCGTCTTCGTGGATCTAAGCAAGGTGGGCCCGAACGCCGTCCGTGGCGCTTACGGCCATCCGAACGACCAGGGGATGGCGATCATTGCCGACACACTGTTCAAGGCGATGGTGACCCATTCGGTTCCCAAGTAGACCTCTATCAGAGTGTTGAAAAAGGGGACGGGCACCTCGCAGCAAACCAAAATTAACGGCGAAATCGAGTGATCACTCGGAGCCAGTCCCCTTTTTCAACAGTCTGCTATGGCGTTGTCTACCGGCCCGGTCGCCGTGCTCTGGTAGGTTGCGCACACAACAAAAGGGTACCGACTAAGAGGCGCTGACTTGGGCCGAGCGAGGCAAAGTGGAACCTTCCCACGCCCTCAGCGCTAAGGCAACATCGGCGGCGGTTGCAAAGCGGTCCTGCCAGGCCCGGGCCAGACATCGATCACAAATCGTTTCTACTCCGACCGGAAGGACTCGGTCCGTTTCGCCGAGGCTAGGTTTTCTTTCTGAAGGAGCGATACGGTCAAGAATTTCGCTCCCCGTGTCGCCCACACTGGGGGGACGTCCGCAACTCAGCATGTATAGCAGCGCCCCCAACCCGTACACGTCGGTATGCGGGCCGATCGGTCCCAGGCTCCGGTCGATTTGCTCGGGTGCCATGAACCCGGCAGTGCCGACAATCGAGCGGTCCTCTCGATCAAGTTCTCCGTCGAACCAGGCGAATCCAAAATCGGTGACAAAGACTCGGCCATCCCGATCCAGCAATACATTGCCAGGTTTGAGGTCGCGGTGAATCACCCCATGCTCGTGGGCGTGTTGAATCGCATCAGCGACGGTGGCAACGACCTGGGCAGCCCGCACGGCCGACAATGCTTCCTGGCTGCACAGCGTCGCCAGATCCAAACCTTCGACAAAGTCCATGACCATGAAACAATTGCCGTCGGGCAACCGACCCAGGCCGTGGACTCGCACGATATTGGGATGGTTGAACCTGGCCACCAGATCGGCTTCGCGTAGGAACCGTTCGACCAGATGCAGTCGGCTTCGCAGCCGCTTGCGCAACACTTTGATCGCCACCCGGCGTTGTGTCTCCTTTTGAGTGGCCAGATAAACCTTAGACATCCCCCCCGACCCAATCAGAGCCTCCAGGTGATAATCCGCATGTCGTAGCGGCGCCACAACACTGGTCACTTTAAACTGCCGTTGTGACGATGTAGCTTGCTCAACGGCATCGTCGTTACGCTGCTGCCGGTTCCACCGAGCAGCAAGCAGTCCGCGTGCTTCGACTAGCCAGCGTCGAACGGTTCGCTCCGATCGGCCGATCGCCGTACCCACTTCGTCCGTCGTCAGACCCTGCAGCCGAAGCTGCAACGCCTGACGCTCGATCGGCTCGAATTGCGCCATCAACCAATGCAGTTCTTCGGCAACAGCGACTACATCGGCGGCCGATGGTTCTCGATCGACCAGATTTGCCAGCGGATCGGCGGCATACGAAGGCCCGGGGCCTTCTCGGTGAATTGATCGTTTCGCAGCTCGGTGACGTTGAGCTTGCCGTCCCAGCTTGTGCAAGGTGATCGTCGCCAACAGTCGCCACAGGTCGCCTTCGCCTTCGGCGACAAATTCTCCCTCGCGCGCCGGACAAAAAAGCTCCGGTACGTGGACTGCACCACGTCGTCGGCGTCGACCCGCCGGGCCAGCTTGGGCGAGAGCCGGCTGCGAGCCAAGGCCAACAATCGGTTGGCATATCGCGCGAAAATTGCCTCGGCGGCCGTTGGATCGCCTCGCTGATAGCGGACCAACAATTCGCGTGAGTCATCCGGCATGGATCCACTTCGTCCGATGTCTTGGCCTCCAGCGGTGAACGCGCTCCTGAAAAAATTGCGCATTCCGTGTCCGGAGACGTCAACCGAATTGCATTCACTTTGAGAAGACGTCAATTATACCCACCGGACTGGAGCCCTGAATCATGGCCTACGTCGTCACCCAACCATGCTTTGGCTGCAAGTACACCGATTGCGTGGTGGCATGCCCCTGCGACTCGTTTCGTGAAGGCGAAAAGATGCTGTATATCGATCCCGAGTCGTGCATCGACTGCGACGCCTGCAAGCCGGAGTGCCCAGTTGAAGCAATCTTCTACGAAGACGATGTTCCGGCGGAATGGCGAGACTTTGTTGCGCTCAATGCTGAAATGGCCCCCCAGTGCCCGGAAATCACAAGCAGGAAAGAGCCGCTTGCTCCGAGACCGGAATGACCGCGTGCATTACAGCCTATCCGAGAACCGGCGGGGCCTGGCTCATTTTGCGGTGCCCTGGGAGCAAAATGTGCCTGTCCCCCTCTCCTCGGCCGGTTCTCGGATAGGCAGTAGTAGAATGGTCCTAGGCTGGAGTCTCAGTCGGCGGCGCGGCAGACGAAGGGGCTGGATTTTTCAATTCGTCGACGAGTGGCGGCGGCGTTGCCCACGAGTCGACGATCTTGTGAGAGCGAAAGGCGATGCTGAAACTGATAATTGATCCCGGCGGCAATGTTAATTGTGGCGCTGTGGATCGAGCGATGGCCACGTCTGCTGGATGAACAGGCGGCGCCAATGGCGTATGATGGCTGCCATGGGCCGCTCCCTGCTCCGATTGCTACCGCGGATTCTGGTGCTCAATGCCGGCCATGCATTCGACTTCGCCTGCACAATTGCTGTCAAACCCATTCGACATCGTGCCATGAACGGTGTGATCCGCGTGTCGGCTCTGAGCGTCGGTTTCTGTTTTGCGATTTCGCAGACGTTCGATCTGACGGCGGCCACGCCCGCGGCGGAACCGGGGGAGTTGCACGCGTTGGTCGCTCAGCCTGTCGATATTTCATCGAGCGCGTATCAGTACCGCGCCGACCGCAACGCCGACGCGAACGATCCCGAAAGCTGGATCGCGCTGTTGCACTATGCGAAGCTGCCGTTGAACAAAGCGCCGGATGGGAATCAGCCGGCCGTCAAACGAGTCCTCTGCGGTCTGCTGTGGGAAGAGATTCGGCCCGTACAACAGATCGAATTGATCTGGGCAGCTAACGCTAAGCGCAGGCCTGCGCCGGAGGAGCTGACAATCACGACGCTCACCAGCCGCGGAACTGCGAGCACGTGGTGGAACAACACGGGAACCTTGCCACACACGTTGAGGCCAACCGTCTCCGCCGACAGGCGGCGCTATCTGTACGATCTCAAAATCGATACCTGCGGCATCGTCGTCAGTCTCGCACAGGGAAAGCAAGCCTCGAATTACGACGTGCCAACCGTCCGCGTGCTGGTGCCGGACGTATGGAAGAAAATGGACGTCGAAATCGAATGGGCCTTCGATCGCGCGACTGCCGTCAAGAACTACAGCGGGCGACTCGAAACCTACGACGGCCGCGTGGGTCGCTTGCACCCGTTGGCCGACGATGCGTCGACAAACATCGCCGGTCCACATGCCTGGCAGTCGCGTGGCGAAAGCACTGCACGCCGCGGCATTCGGTTCCCGCTGCTCTACATGGGCACGGCGAAATGGCGCAAAGAACAACCCTATACAAGCCAACCGGACGACGTGGCCAGGACGATCGTCACGCTCTGGACGAAAGGAGGGAACTTTTCGTTTCTCGCCGCGGATCTCGAAAATGGACCAATCCTGCGCCCGAGTATGGATTTTTCGTCCGCCGCACGTCGACGCTGAGTTCATCCTCAGCGGAGCAGAAGCAACTGCATCGGCCGATCCGGCCAACGCTGCTTCCGATAAAAGCGAACTCCATCGCTGGTGACACTCATCTGCTCTGCTGGCGCGGTGAAAACGAAGTCCCTTGGTTCGGCGGCAACCCGACGGAAAAACAGGTCGACGTGAAGGGGATCGCGTTGCCGGCCAAAAGGCTGGCCATGCACCCTGGCCCGCAGATCGACGTCGCCGTTGGCTGGCGAAGTCCGATCTCAGGGCAAGTGAGCGTAAAAGCCCGGGTGGCCCATGCTCAGCACGGCGGCGACGGAATTGCGTGGAGCATCCAGCATGGCACCAAGAGCGGTCGCGAAATTCTCGACGACGGATCGACCGACGGGACTGGCTTCCGTGCGATTCCCTCGGACCGGAGCACCAACAGGTTGGATCGCATTCCGGTCGCGCCGGGCGACATGGTTTCGTTGGCGGTCGGACCCAAGGGGAACTACTACTGCGACTCGACCCTCATTGAATTCGTCATTTCCGAAGTTGGCGGAAGCGGCCGAATTTGGGATCTGACGCGCGACGTCGTCGATTCGATCCATGCGAATCCTCACCGCGACAGCCTGGGCAATGCCGACGTCTGGCATTTCTATACTGAGAATTCACGCGCGATGCTGAAGACGATTCCGACGCAGCCGCCGATCGAATTGGGCTCCAAGGCCGGCAGCGCCCGAGAATTCATTCATGAACTCCAGGGCCAGAAACTGCTCACGATTCGCGAGCAGATCAGCGTGCATCCCGAACAGACCTGGGAGAGCGCTGTTGGCGCCATGCACGGCGCTGCGCTGCCGCCTCATCCGCAGCCGCCCGCCGGATTTGAGCCGCCGATGCAAGTGCATGTGCCCTCGGCACGCCTAACCGCGCAGTGGAATCTCGGAAACTGGCACCTGCTGCGCCATGCTCAAAAGAATCCCATCGATGGGAGGCTCTGGTTCGACGACTATCCCTACGGCATCCTGGCTGCTGAGACCCACCTGATTCTTATGGTTCTGGACGAAATGGGTTCGCATCGGGCCGCGGCAGATGGATTCCAGCAGTGGCTCTCGTTGCCGGTGGAAATCGATCCGCGCAGTTTTCCGAGAGAAGCGTTTCCCGACCGGCCGACGGGACTCTTCTCCGACGGCCACGGCGCTTTGACTCATGCCGTCGGTCCGGAAAGCATCGGCGGCCAGATGGATGGCGTCCATGCTTTTGGCCCTGGCGCAATCGGGCTTTCGCTCACCGAGCATTATTGGATGACCGGCGACAAGAAGTGGCTTGAGAAATCCGCGCCGCGCATGGCCGCCAACGCCGAGTGGATGCTACGGCAGCGCCGGCTGATGTCGAGCGTGATTCCTGGCGGCGATCGACTCTGGTGCAAAGGTCTCCAACCGGCGCTGCAAGTCACCCCGGACAGCGGCGGATTATGGATGCAGTTCTACGAATGCGAAGCCTACTATTGGACCAGCATTTCGCGGCTGGCCACAACCCTGGCCGAAATCGATCCGCAAGTCGCCGACAAACTCCGCGCCGAGGCGGAGGCTTATCGCACCGACCTATTGAAGGCGGTCGAGCGGTCCATTGCACTTTCGCCCGTGGTGGCGGTGCGCGGCGGCACCTATCACTCCGTTATTCCGCCGGCCTGTTATGTCCGCGGTCTGGCGACGGGCCCCTGGGGCTGGCTCCGCGACGGATCAGGGAGCCATGTCGGTCCGCTGTATTGGGACACCGTCCAGTCGGCGGCGCCGCTCATCAGCACGGCGCGGCTGCTGCCTGCCGACGACGTACGGGTTCAAGGTTATCTCGATGTCTTAGAAGACCGCCTGCTGTTGGAGAATCCAAACGTCCATCAACGCTGCCATGCGGACTGGTTCATGCGCCGGCTGGCAGTACCAGGGGGGACTGGAACGGACCGCGAATATGCACCTCATCGGCGACGACGTGCCAGCGTTTCTTCGTTCATTCCTGAACGGGTATGCCGTCGACGTGATTCCCGAGGCAGGATACATCTTCAACGAGCACGCGGTGCATGGCCCGCCGGATAAAATATTCGAGGAAGCCGCATTCCTCGAACGCTTCCGCGATTTATTGGTGATGGAAGATGGCGAAAATCTCTGGTTGGCACGAGCCACGCCGCGGACCTGGCTCGCCCAGGGCCAGAAGATTTCGGTGAAGCACGCACCGACCCATTTCGGCAACGTCGATTACGAGATCGTCTCGGACGTCAATCATGGCAAGATCTCCGCCAACGTGGAATTGCCGTCTCGCTATCCGGTTCGCGAAATCTGGCTGCGCCTCCGTCATCCCACGTCGGCACCAATGAAAAGCGTGACCGTCAATGGGAAGGATTGGAAAGCCTTCGATCCGGCGAAGGAAATCGTCAGGCTGCACGACCTCGCGCAGCACGTCGACGTCGAAGTCAATTACTAACCGAATCCGTCGAGGCCTTGCGGATCGCCTCGCAGGATGCTTTCGCGGTTTTGTAATCCGCGGTGCCGACGAAGCCAATGCTGAATCGGGCCGGCAGCCGCTTCAGATCGGGGTAGTGATGTCTTTTGCCGAGAGCGAAGGAAAAATTGACTTTCGGTCGGCTGGTTGCGACGATGGCGGCGAATGGGAACCGCCGAAAAATAAAATAAACCGAGATAGCCGCCTGCACCCCAGCGCCGATCAATCCGAAAGGATTCAACTCCAAGGCGGTCATCCCCTATGGCCTGACGGCTGAGCATGCCGGAGACAATCTATGACGATTCTCGGGCGGACGAGTTGGCGAATTGCTGTGGTAACTGTGCTGCTCCTGGCCGCCATGCCGGCGCTGGCCGGGGATCGCGAAGATATAAGCTCTCCGGCAGGGATAGTTGCGCTCGGTCGCGGCGATGGTTGGTCGATCGGCGCTAGCGACGCTCCGCACTATGGGTTTCTGACTCGTGAAATCGCCCGGCAAGCATTTCTGATCGCCGCGCGCGAAGAGTGCGGAACCGTGACCCGCGATGCATGGCTCGGTGACGTGATGCCGGCATCCGGCGAAACCCGGGCCGCTGCTGCGGTCGACGCGAAGGCTGCCTCAGGTGATCCGAAGGCCGCGGCGCGCGAAACTGCGCCCTTCGATCTGCTCTGCACGCGCCGGAAAATCGTCACTCTTGGAGCTCGTGCGCGGGTATGGCGCGGAGCAAGAATTGATCTGGCGACGGGAATTGCCCAACGCCGCCGAGTTCGATTATCCGATGTTCATTGCTCAAATGGAGCAGATGTCACGAGCCGAGTTCGTGACCATCTTGGAGCAACAAGGATTCAAGCGAAAGGCAGTTGCCCTACCCGCGAATTCGGCGACTCCAGCGTCTGGTGCTTCAGGTGAACTGCCCGCCGAGATCGCCAAGCAGTTGAACGAAATGTCGTTCACGTCGCAGTTCGCCGCGCTGCGAGGCCTGCATCGACTGCGCGGCTCGGCCCTTGACGAGCGCGCAAGGCTCGCTGGTTTGGCGCGAGGCTACGCCAACTTGGGCGTGATGTGCGAATATTTTTGGAACCCCATGCACCAGGTGTTCAAGGCCCGCGCGTTGCTTTATGCGGAGCGACTGGTGGTGGCCGATCATCGTTCATCGCTGGCGTTGGCGTATCGGGCGTATGCCCGGGCCCTGGTCGGTTTTCACGGTGCCGCGCTCGAAGATCTCGCTGCTACGCAAATCAACGCCGCGGCCCGCAAGGCGGAGTTGCCGAAATGGGCCGATTTGATCGCCGACTTTTGCATGTTCGACTCGCAGGCGGTCAAGATATTTTCCGATCCGTCGCAGCAGCAACTCGCTGCGCTGCTGCGTGTGATGATGGCAGAACAGAGCGATTCGCCCGGGTTGACTCCGAGAGTAGCCCGCGCCAATCGGCCAACGCGCCGGAATGCTATCGGATCTGCGACGGCTACGTGATCCCGAGGTATTATCAGCACCCCGACGAACGCGAAGTGCAGCCCGACAACGGCAGCCCGATGGTGGATCAAACCATCGCTGCGCGATTGACCGCAATCGCTGATCTGCCGGCGGAAGTCACCAAGGTGATCCAGCGCGACAGGTCCGAAAATCCCGCGCGGCGGCGGAAGATCATACAATCTCTGCTGGACGTGCAACCGGCGACGCCAGCCGATGTTGCCGACGAAATACCGTGGGCCCTGATGGGGCGGATGCTGCGCGAGATTTCCTTCTATCAAGCCTGGCGGCAGATGCGCCCGGAGAGCGAAACGACCGGCACCGGATCGATCGAAGATCTTCCTTCGTTGTATGCCGACCATCCCGACGCTGGCTTCTTGCGGATGGCGCAAGCCAGTTCGGCGGAGAGCCGCAAGGCGTTTCGTACTTTGTTAGAAACCGTCGATGCCGACGGAATGGAGTTCCAGCAATGGCCGCTCGTCGATTTTTTGGGTCGAGAAACGAACAGCAACTTCCGCGGCCCGATGTTCTTGAACGTCGCGATCCAAAATCGCATGGACGACGTCGCCCGCGACATCGTCCGGCGAATCCAAAACGAGCCGAACCCAAACTCCGTGCCACGCGCCAAGCGTCTCCTGGCGATCAGCCCCTACCATCCGACCGGGCGAACCACGCTGATTCGGTTCGCGTGGGATCAAGTGCGTGGGCAGGCGGCCGATTGGGAACGAACTTCGCGAACCCAATCGACGGTGTTGGTTGCCCTCGGCAAGCAATACGCCGCCACCAACGATTCTGCCTCGGCGCGGCGCCTGCTCAAGGCGATGGCCGACGTCACGCCGACCGCGGCCAACGTCGCCGCGCTGGCGATTGAATACGATCACGAAGGGAACCACGCTGCCTGGGAGAAGACCGTCGAACGACTGGTCACACTCCCCGATCTGCGCAATCGAGGAACGGTTCATGCACAACTCGTCGACAACTACATGGCGCACGGCGAGTGGCAAAAGGCCCGGCCGCATGCGGATGCCGCGATCGAGTCGGGCGAGTCCGCCGGACTGATCGGCGGCGCCAGCTTCTTCGAAGCGCAGCAAATTTGGGACAACGCCGAGGCCGCCTACCGCAAGGCTTCGGAAACTGATCCGGCGATGTCGTTCGAGTGGTATTTCTATTGCAAGCGCACGGGCCACGGCGATGTGAAAGAAGCCCACAAGCTTGGTGCGAAATCCATGACCGATCGCCAGGAGCAAGTCAGCCGAGAGCCACAAGCATATATGTTCATGCTCACTCCGCCGGCCACGTATTACTTGTTGGCCGGTAAGCCCGAAGTCGCCCGACGCTACTTCGTGGAAGAGTTCATGCGGGCCGGCGATCCGTTTTGCGGGATGCATGCCGCGTTGATCAGCGACCAGTTGAAGGATCCGAAGCTGCGCGATCAGCAATTGGCGGAGATCGCGGCGCGACACGGCGGCTGGGCTCGGATCAGCCCCGCGCGGCCACACAACGAGATCGTGGCGCTGGCGGCCATGTTTGTCGCCGACCTGGGGAAGAAAACCAACGGCGATCTGGACTTCAAAGCGATCGACAATTTGTTGGAAAAATCCACTGAAATGGAGCGGATCAACTGTCGCTACTTCGTGGGCCAATATCTGCGCCTCCGCGGCAAGCCTGAATTGGCCATTGAACCGTGGTTGCAATGCATGCCGCTGTTGCCGATGCGAGCCATCAACCGGACCTTGGCAGCCAATGCGCTGCTTGAGGCCGGCGTGACGCCGGACGTGTATGAACAAGCGATCAAGGATCGAACCGCGAAGCCATCCGTGCCCGCTCACCCTTCGAAGTAAGCAAGGCTTCTCATGAGTCGAAATACAGTCAGCATCCGAACTGCGCCGCGCCGCGTGGTCTCGGCATCTACGGTCGCCGTCTTGGCATTTTCCTTCGCGGCATTGTGGCTGCCATCGAACGTTCGCGCCGCGGAAGCCGCCGCCGCGGGAGGCGAGTTGGTTTGGCTAGGCGCGCCGCATGGCGCGGTGGCTCGTGAAAGGATCGACGCCGACAGCCCGTTGATCGGGGTCGATGTTTGGGTGGGGACCAAGAGCTGGGAGAATTTTTCGCCCGTGATCGACGGAATCACGCCGCTCTATTCGCGCACCGCCGCGCCCAAGACTGGGCCTTACGGTCAGGCGGTCGGTCGGCCGCTGCGGATCGAAGCCAAGCCCGGTTACGCGGTGGCCGGATTGGTGGGACGGGCGTCGGATCGAATCGAGGGGTTTCGTCTGGTCTTCATGCGGCTGCACGACGGTCATTTAGATACACAAGATCGCTACCAAAGCCGCTGGGTCGGGGGCCGCGGCAGTGGGACGACGGATATTCGCGTTGCCGGCGATGGGAAGCCGATCGTCGGACTCGTCTGCCAATTCGAATACGTAGTGCGCGGCATCACGCTCGTCGAGGACGCCAAGGACCTCGCGGAGAAGCAGGTCGTGGTGGCTCAGGCCGTGCCAACGGAAAAAATCGTTCAAGAAGTCGAACGCCGCGGAGGCAAAGTCGTTCGCGATCTTAAGGATCCCGCGCATCCGATCGTCGAAATCGATTGGAGCGACTCGCAACTTTTTGATAGCGACCTGGCGCTGCTGCGTGGTTTGGCGTCGCTCAAGCGGCTCGATCTAAGCCACGGGTTCAACGAGTTCACTGAACAGGGCGGGAAGGACTTGGAAACGCTCGTCAATCTCGAAAAGTTCGACTTCACGCAAAACTTCGGCCGCACGTCGCAACTTGTCTTGCACCTCCGCAGCCTGAAGCACCTGAAGTCGCTCGATATGGCTGGCACCAACGACACCAACTTCACGGAATACGGGCCAATCTTGGGCTCTATGACCAGCTTGGAGCGGCTGACGCTCACGAATCACTATGATGACACGTCGATGGATCACTTCAGCAAGTTGACCAATCTGCGCGAGTTGGAGCTGCGCGACACGCAGATCACCGATGCTGGCGCCGAAAATCTGCGCAAGCTGAAGAAGCTTCGCGACCTGACGATCATCACCGGCGTCATGGGCGACGAAGGCCTCGCGTCGCTCGAAGTTCTGCATGATTTGGAGCAACTCACGCTCGGCGGCTACCAGTTCACAAGCGCTGCCTTGCGCATGTCAATGCGCCGAAGCTCCGCGATCTGACGCTCATCGGCCATGGGTTTGACGGAGGTGTCGTGCAGTATTTGCAAGCTATGCCGAGCTTGGAGCAGATCCATCTGTACGGCGTCGAACTGCGCGACAATGATCTGTCGGGACTCAACGCATTGAAGCACCTCAAGCTGCTGAATCTAGAACAATGCGATATGACCGGCCCGAGCCTGAGCAAGCTGACAGAATTGAAAGAGCTCAAGTCGCTCAGGCTAGCGGAGAATCCGCTGGAAGGCTCGGCGCTAGCGGCCTTGAAAAACTTTCCTGCGCTCGAGGTTTTCAGAGCTCCGCTTTACGCATGTCACGGCGGATTCGCTCGTTCATTTGCGGGATGTGCCCGGCTTGCGCGAGCTTTCCTTGGCGGTCGTGCCCGTCGGCGATGGCGCGCTGGAACATCTCGAACCGTTGAAGAATCTCGAGGTTCTGCGACTGCCGAACGCTCGTCTCTCCGGCTCGGGGTTGAGGCATTTGAAGGGGCTGAGGAAGTTGCGGCATCTCGAATTGCAAGTCAACTCGATTCCCGACGCCGCGGCGGCGGACTTGCTGGCAGACCTCCCCAATCTGCGCCTGTTGAACATGGAACAGACAGGCGCCGGCGATGCGACTTTGGAGGCCGCCGCCAGGTTGCCGAACTTGGAAAGCCTGCTCTTGCCCCGAACGCTGATTACCGACAAAGGAGTCGCGCAGCTCGACAAGGCGACCAAGCTACGCGAGCTGAATCTGTCGAATCCGCGGCTCACGAGCGCCGTGATTGCGCCGCTGATGGCGCTGCACGAGTTGCGACTGCTCGCGCTCAGCACGACTCAAATCACCGACGCCGATGTCGACCGACTGGCGGAGCTCCCCAATCTGCGCACGCTGTACATCGGCGCCATGCGCGTGAGCAACGGTGCAGTGCATCGCCTGTGGGACAAATCGCCGCGAACCAAGGTGTTTCGCAACTATCCGCAAATGCCCGAGAGACGGCTGTGATTGGCTAGGCTACTTCGCGGCGCCGTCGTCGCGGTTCCAGTTTTGCCCCTCGTCGATCGAGACGAATTTCTTCTGGCCCGTCTGTTCGTAGGTAATCTCCAGGTGCTTGCGCCAGCCCGGCGTGGGATCGACGATCAACAGCGCCAAGTTTGCGCTGACCGTAGTTCCGCTCGCCACCGCCTCGCGCACCCGCTTGGTGACATCCGACCAATTGTTACCGCCGCCCCAGCGAGCTTTCACGATCAACGGTGGCTTCTGACTTGGAGGCTTGGCGTTCGTCGCGGGCTCGGTCGACGAGTTCGTGGCGAACGAAGCGCCCGGATCGGCCGCGAGAATCCGCTTCAATTGCGCCTCGGCCCGAATCCGCTTCATCCCGGTGACGTTCTCCGAGGCTGCGAGATACCAGCGGTAGGCTCGGCGCTCGATTTGCTTCTTCGCCAGACCGGGCTCGAACTCGGCCGCGTCAGCCCAACCGTCGGCCAAGGCGATTCCGCGCTGGTGTCGGTTGGCGTTCGCAGATCTCCGGCTGCCAGCGCCTTTAATCGCAGGTCGCTCCCTTTCGCCAAATGAAGAAGCCCCGCGGTCCAATCTCCCTTGATGAAGCAGCGGAATCGGCCGACGTTCAGATTCGCCGCTGAATCGTCCGGCGCGGTCGCCAATACGATCGCTGCTTCCTTGGCAGTACCGTGTGATGCATCCGCTTCTTTTACATTCTGCACGAGCTCGTTTGCCGCTACGACCAGCTTCGGGTCGCTTGATTTGTCGGCGGCCGTCTGCGTCGCGCTGGCAAACTGCGCGGCAAGATTGTAGCGCTCGGCCGAGATCGCTTCCTCGGCGAGCCCGGCGGCTTGGTTGAAGAACAGCGAACTCTCCGCCGGCGAAGGCAGCAGCTTGCTGGCAGTGGTTGCAGCTGCCGCTTTCATTGGCAACGTATCGACCTGGTAATGTGCATCGAGCATGTCGACAACAATTGTCGCCGTGCTCAAGTCGGCGGATCGCGCGGCAGTGTCTCGGGCGAGAACCAGCAACGCGTAACGCCGCAGCTTATCTTGCTGTTCGTCTTCGCTCGTTTCGAAGATCCTTTGGGCCAAGGCGGCTTTGTCGCCCAGCGACCTCGCGCCAGTCAGGTCAGAGTGAAAATCGTTCTCGGCCTTGGTGATCGCTGATTGCAATGCGCCATCCTGCGGAATCGGTGTCCGTGCGTCAGGCGCATCGGCTCGCGTCGGACGGGCAAGCCACAGAAACCCAAACACGAGCGCGAGCTTGGCAAGAGTCGATGTCGGCATGATCGGTTTCCTTCGCGGCGAGTCGCCGAGAATTGGCTGTCCGGCTGGTGAAACCTCAGCATTCGGACGCTCGGGCCGTTTCTTCGGCATGGTGAACGCTTCTGAACTATTATAAAGGCCTTCTAGCGGCCTCCCCGCGGCGTATCACGATGGACTTCGAGCACGTTGGCGGCTATTGACCCAACGGATCTGGCGAGACCTCAGCGCTCAGGGCATCGACCAGGTTAGTTACGACAGCATCCGACGCCCGCTGAAGCGGCTGATCGCACTTCAAACTCGAACCCAGACCGTCGCTTTGGCAGCCGCTCGGCGCCGCGCCCGCTCTTTCTTCAAAACTGGGTTGCTGCTTTTTTGATCGACGCTGTCCCGCTGCTGATTCGCTTGCGTGATCGCCTTGCGCAGCGAATCGTCATGAGGTAATTTCGGGAGAACCTTGAGCGCAAACTCCGCGGCGGCAGGTGCCCATTGCAATCGAGACGTGATCGCCTCCGGCTCGGGTAAGACCCCTTCGATCTGCGGAAACCGGGCCTCCTCCTCGATCTTCAAGCACACGGTCCCGCCAGGCGACCCGATCACTGGTGCTGCCCACGCTGATGGGATCCGTGGAATCCAGTTCCCGGCAACCGAAGACGCGACTAGCGCCAGCGCGCCGAACTGTGTCGCGCGCCATTTACCTCGAAGCATGAATCACTCCTCGAAATTGTACTTCGCAACCGCTCCGGCCGAACTATCGCTTATTTACGTGCGCGGCTCGGATTACGTCCGCGATCGCGCGACCGAGCCGCGCCAACGAGGCCCAATCGCACGCCGACAGAAACCAATGTGCGGCCATCCAGCAACGTCTGCTCGGCCTCGCGTTTGAACTCCTCGCCAAACGCTTGCCGCTGCGCATTGGGCCGCGCCAGCTTCCGATCCAATGGCTTCTTGCTGATCGGGAACCCCCGTTCAAGGCATCCACCTTACGGAGTTGGCGGTCCGTCAAATCGTCAGCACCTCTTCCCGCCGGGCGTTCACCTTTAAGGAGGCACAGCAATCGCAAGGATTCGATGCGGCAGCCTATTCGGTCCGACCAGACCCGCGAGCGACAACGATGCGTTTGAAAGGCCGCCAACGGCCTTCGTCGCACGGAGTCGCACCGGTTTATTCGCTGGCATTCAGCGTGCTGGAATCGTGTCACCCCTTCACCTGCACCACCATGTGCTCAATCGCCGCGTGACCTGACTTCTGGAAGGGGCGCGGCATCGGCTGGGCATGTAGCTTTTCGTCGATCGTGCGGCAGCGGAGCGTGTATTCACCGGGTGGCAATCCGGGCATCAAGACGGCCCAGTGGGCTTTCGCCAAACGCAATGGCCATGAATTCGGTGCGCCAGTTTCGCGGCCGAAACCTTGCGTGGATTGTGGAATTCTATCGCCAGGAATTCCGCCACCCCACGCTTTCGGCGGAGGGAGGATTTCTGCATCGACCCACGGAGCCAGCGTGAAATACTTGTCGTCAGCAGCAAATGCCACGGCATTATCGTGCAGCCAGACCTGCACCTTCGACAATCCTGAGATGCCGACCTGCGCGTAGCCTGTGATGGCGAACGGTTCGTTCGGCTTGAGCTCTGTCGGGGCGTTCAGCGTCGCGGCAAAAGTTTTCAGCGGGCTGTCAATGTCGTTGTTACCATTGGCGTAGGTGTCGTTCGCATGGAACAGGTTCGAGAGCACAACGGTGGTCAGCCATTTGATGGATTTGAAGCCGTAGGCTTCCGGCACGACGACGCGGACCGGGCCGCCGCGCTGCGGAGGCAGCCAGGCACCATTCAGCTTGTAGCACAGAATGACGGGCGGCAAATCGAACGGGTCTTCCAGCACACGGCTCGCCGGCAGCGAACTGCGAAACATCTGCGTCGGATCGTCGTTGTGATAGCCGTAGTAAAAGACCCGGCGGAGATTTTCGACTGGCTGCGTGAGCCAGAGGACATCCCGGAGCGGCACTCCTTCCCAGATGCCGGTCCCGAGTGGGCAGCCGAGGTTGAGGCATGTCATCACCTTGGCAAACCGAACGGCCTTGGTTTCCGCGAGTCGCATCAGCCCCGCAAAATCGAGCGCCGTGTTATCGGCTTTGGTGAACGGCTTGCGGAGACGCGTCGGGTTCTCCGAGTCGCCGAGGACTTCCAGTTTCCAGGTGTCTCGGGTCAATCCGACGCGTTGCAGCGATTCCGCCGGCAACGTATGCGGTAGCGGATTCCCGCGGGAAACATCGCGGAATTTCTCCGGCAACGTCAGCCATGATTCGAGTTTGTCGATTGCCTCCTGCAACTTCGGATCACGCGTCGGTGCCGCGGCAGAAAGTGGCAAGGTGGAGAGCGCCGCAGTCCCGGCAGCTCCCAAGCTCAAGAAGAACCGACGCGTGAGTTGGGCGTGTTGAGCGAGAAACTCGGAGCGTGGTGATGGCATGGGACCGCCTGCTTTGGCCTTGAGATTCGTCGGCCGTGTCGATGGTAATCTTCGTCTTCACAGATTTCCACAAGTCGTCCTCTTTTTGGTCTCTTCGAGATTCGAAGCGGGTCGAATTCCCGAGACAAAATCGTCTCGGCACAGACCCTGAATCATATCTGGGCCGCTGTTCACGCGCTTGTTGGGCCAACAGCCGGATGGCATCGACGGTCAAGGAACACGCTCGGCAAGCCGGAGCGGCTCAATGGATGCTGGGCCGGACTCCACGTTCGCTTTAGCGGCTTGCCGAGCATCGCCCGCTTTTGGAGGAAGAATTTCCAGGTGGTGATTGAGATGGGTGATGAAGAACCCAATCAAAGCGGCGAGCGTCATCGGTCCGCGCACGTTGTGGATGCCCTGGCGGGCAAAGGCGGCGTGAAGCCAAAGTCGATTTCGGCGCAGCCACGATCCGTTTGGCGGGCCAGGAGACGAAGGTCGACCGCCTGCAAAGCGGTCTTAAAGTGGGTTCGACTCCCACCGGCGTCTTACTGTCCAGAGTTCGGGGTCGCATTTAGACACCGCGGCTTCAGAATTCGGTAAAATTTTCGAACCACCAGAACTTGTGGATGTCTCGGTTGTTGGAAACGTTGTCGGCATCCTTGTTGACGTGATTGGACCGATGGTCCCGGAGGTATTTATGGTTTCGCGAATCGATCAGAACCCCGTGCTCCATATCCGCTTCGACGGCCGGAGCTTCGATATCCCGCTGGGCGACCTCGACGTCGGCGCGCTGTCGGCCGACGTCGACGTGAAGCGGGCACTGGCCGGATACTTGAATGTCGCGGAAGAAAAGTTTCGTGACTACGTCGTCGATCGGCACGAGACAGGCAACTTGACCGTCCGTCCGGAAGCCGTGTTTGGCTGACTGCGCTGAGGATCCGTGAAACGGGAAGTTGTGCGGCAAGAAGGTGCATTCGCGCCAGCGTGGCCTTTCAGAATTTTTTCGCGGAGCAATGAACCTTCCAGAACATCGCAACGTCTATAGAACAAATCAATCAAGACAACCCGTACCCAACGGCATAAGCCTACAAACACTCCCTATCAAGGAAGAGGTTGTGGGTTCGAATCCCATCAGCTCCATTCGAACGACTCAGTCGGGGCTGTAGCTCAACGGTAGAGCGCTTAGTTTCCGTGCTTCTGCGACTTGTACGGGTCCTTTTTAAAACACCGGCGGCATCGCGAACGATGACCGCCAACAAACGATCGGCTGCGTGCCCAACGGCACAAGCATACAAACAGCGCCACCAACATGATGGTCACGGTAGGACGCGAGGCCTTCGGGCCTGAGGTCCGCTGGGTTCGAATCCCGGATTGGCATTGACCATGTTTTAGTCCCGCTTTTGCGACTTGCATGCCGCCGAACCGTTTACCGTTATCGAAGAGCAGTCACGGCACAGAATACGAGGAGCCCCAACAAAACACAGCCCGTACCCAACGGCACGAGCATACAAACGGGTAACCACGGGCAACCGTGTGTGGGTTCGACTCCTACCCCCGCCGCTCGCAACCTGAGGCCTCTCGAAATCTGAACGCAATCGCTTCTGGCGAGGCGCTCGCTTTGGTCGGGTTTCAGGCAAAATCTTCAGGCGGGGTGCAATCGCTTTTGCGACTCGTACGGGCCTTGTTATTTTTTTCGCCGCTGGTCGGCTCCTCCACCGGGTGATGTGATGTGGTTGTCGAAGCTTGGGCGGAAACGCACGGTTGAGCCGGCGGCGGAGATCAATCAATTCGATCTGGCGTTCGTCGTCGACACCACGGGCAGCATGGGCGGGCTGATCACCGCGGCCCAGCGCCGGATGGTCGATATTGTTGATCACCTGAGCAGTGCGGGCCATGTGGATCTGCGGCTGGGCATCGTCGAATATCGCGACCACCCGCCGCAGGACACAATGGTTTATCGCGTCTACCCGCTCACCGGCGATCTGCGGCAAGCCAAGGAGTTGATCAATCGGCTCAAGCCTGAAGGCGGCGGCGATGTGCCGGAAGCCGTGCTTGCGGGCGTCGTGGCTGCTTGCCAGGAATTGGCGTGGCGGCGCCATGCACGGCGAATCGCCGTGCTGGTCGGGGATGCTCCGCCGCATGGCGTGGGCTGCGGGGGAGATGGGTTCCCGCACGGCTGCCCGTCGGGTGAAACGGTGGAAAGCGCCTCGGCCAAGGCGGAAGAGGCGGCCCTGACGATCTACGGGCTAGCGCTGACCGCCGCTTGCCACGATTCGTTTCAGCGACTCAGCCGACTGACAGGCGGAAACAGTTTCACCACCAATGACGCGATCGATCAATTTCAGAAAGTTTTAACACAGGAATTCGGACAACTTGACTTCGATCGGCAGGTCCACGACGCTTGGTTGCTGGAGGAGGAAGCGACGGTCGATTCGATCGCCGATCAAATCGGTGTCACGCCGCCGCGTGTGGCTGCGGCCGTGAGCCGATTGCGATCGCGCGGTTTTTTGGCGATGGGCGCAATTCGCTGAAAGTAGGGGGATGAATCGATGAGCACCAGCGAGCAAGACATCCGTGTCGACATTCTCAACGCGCTGTTGACCACTCCGCACCGGGACTTGCAGAAGATCTGGCCTGTGCACGAGGAGTTGATCGGCAAGGATCCCCGTTTCTACGTCCGCTTGGCCGCCTGGTATAGCGACCACGGCGACGTGCGCGACCACAAGGAGATGTTCGTCGTGGCGCTCGCGCTCTCGGAATTCGAGGGACACCGCGACGTGGGCCTGGCCCTGCTGCGGCAGTTTCCCCCGTACGAAGTTCTCCGGGTCGTCGATTTCATCGGCGGTCGCAAGACCACGCGCACTGCGCAAAAGGGAGACGAGCAAAAAGCGCTCAAGGGCGCTTCGAAGCGAACTCGGCAGAATATCGCCCGGCGGCTGTTTGGCCCTGCGCCTGCGGAGACAGTGTCGGCCGAGGCCGCGCCGACTGAACCGGGGAAGATTACCGAGGAATTCGGCCTGTTCCGTAACATCCCCCGGACCATGAAGACGGAAGTCGGCCGTTACCTGGCGGAACGGGAGGCCGATCCGGAGTGGTTCGACGGTTGCGTTCTGACGGTGCGCAAGGCGATGAAGCGGCTGTACGCACTGTTGCACGTTCGCCCGGGCGAGCGCGCGCAGAAGATCCTGTTCGAGAAGGACCCGCCCGAGGGGAGTCGGCTGTTCGCGCTGCGGATGTTGGCCGCGGCCAAGAGCCCGGCCGAGCAGGCCCAGGCGATCGTCGAGCATCGGATTCCGTATCGTGTGGCAGCCACGGTGGTTCGTCAGATGACACCCACGGTGTTGGTGGCTCTGATCGAGCAGATGAGCCCTCAGGAATTGATCAACAGCCTGGGCGCACTGCGCCGTCGCGGTGCCTTGGATGTGCCGGAAATCAAGACGCTGGTCGAGGCCAAACTGACCGAGGCCAAGACGGCCGGCCGCGTCAATGCGCTCAAGGCGGGTCAGGCCATCGAAGCGGCCGGCGTGTCGGACGATCTTCGCAAGCAGCTTGAGGAAGTGGCGGATACGCAGATCAAGGCCCGCGGCCGTATCTCGCGGCCGACGGCACTGTTGGTCGACAAGTCGTCGTCGATGCACGAAGCGATCGAGCTTGGCAAGCGCATCGGGTCGATGGTGTCAGCCATTTGTGAAAGCGAATTGTACGTGTATGCCTTCGACACGATCGCGCACGAAATCACGGCCAAAGGAAAGTCGATGGCCGACTGGGAGCGCGCATTCCAAGGCATCACTGCCGGCGGCTCGACGTCGTGCGGCGTGGCGCTCAAGTATTTGGAACGAAGAGGGCAACATGTTGAGCAGGTGGTATTGATCAGCGACGAGGAGCAGAACACTCCGCCGACGTTTGTCGACGCCCTGCGCGACTACGGCAAGGCCCGGCACGTTCAGCCCTCCGTGGTGATTGTGCGCACGCCGGGAGGATGTGACCATGTCGAAAAGGAGTGCCGCCGCGAGAACATTCCGGTGGATGTCTTCCAGTTCAGCGGCGACTATTACTCGCTGCCGAACCTGGTGCCGATGCTGGCGCGCCCCTCGCGGCTGGAGTTGTTGATGGAAATCATGGACTACCCGCTGCCGCAGCGCAAGACGGCTTAGCAGCCCGTTTAACAAGGGGACTGGCTCCGAGCGACCGGATGAGTTAGCCGACGAATTCAGTTCACCGCGAGGTGCCTGTCCCCTTTTTCAACACCTATTAGGAGGCGACAATTCGTTTTTGCCATCCAAAGGTTCGCCGGCTATACTCAGTTTCCCGCGCCCGACCGCAAGAGCTTACAAACCCTGTTGACCGTGCCCGGCGCAAGCCACACGGATGAGTTGTTTTCCGCTCTTGGAACTTGCGCGGGATTTTTTTGCGCGACCCGCGACTACTTCACGGCGGGCAGCGCATGTCGCGCGGGACGGCAAAGCGACTCGCCATGACTCCGTCCAAACAACCTGGCGCGAAGTCTGACGTTCGCAGCCTTCTCGAGCGGCTGGCCGGCGAAGAACAAGCGTTTCTAGAACGCGAATTCTTCGCCCCGGCGGTCGCGGGCGGATCGGTGCAGGTGCGCATCGGCGGCGTAGTCTGCAAGCTGCACATTGAGCCGAAGGACTTCCGGGGCTTCGGAATTTTCCGACCCGCCTCCCATACCCATGCCCACTTAGTGAGAACGGCCACGCTGGCGGAGCGGCGGGAGTATCTTCGGTTATTCCCACTGATCCGGCTGATTCTCTGTCGCCAGGCCGGTAACACCTGGTTTGGCAGCGCGGCAAGCTATGGCGACAATCGCATCGAGCTCGACGGTGTTGCACCCGTACTTTTGACCGACGAGGTGCAGCGGTTCGATACCGTTGCTTCGCGATTCGATGGCAGCGCATTTTGGTTTGAGGAATTGGATCCCCGGCACGATCCGGCCGCGGCGACGTTTCTCCGCGCGGCGCTGGCCGATCGAGTGCCGCCAGAGCAACTGGAGCGCAAAGGCCTCACGGCTGAGCAGCGAGCCGCGTATGAATTGAATTACTGGGAGCTGATTCAACCCTCCGCCGAGGACGAAGACCCTTCCGAACCGCAACTCAATCCGGAACCTCGTCGCCGAAGCCGCCGACAACCGGAACTTCCCGCCGAAACGGAACTCGTGCGCCTTCGGTTACAAGAGAATCTCAGCCATGCCGGCGCCCGGCTCATCGATTACCTTGAACGTGGCGAAAGCTTCCGTGTCACTTATCTTGTTGGGGGGCAACGCTTCATCTCGTCCGTAAGCAAGCAGGACCTCTCCGTCCAAGTGGCTGGAATTTGCCTGAGCGGCGAGGACCAGAAGTTCGATCTCGCCAGCCTGGTGGGAGTGCTCCACGAGGCGGAAGACGGCCGCGGCATGGTTCGCGTCGGAAATGATAATGCCGGCATGGCGGAGGAACAGTATTGGCGCGCGCATCCGCGAAGAAGACGGTAGTCGAACGCTGTTGGGTGCTGGTGGGACGGCGCCAGACGCCGTTTTGGCATGCGCGCCGCGTGCGACCGACCAACGGTGAGTCGGCCAGCGTTGCGTTCGACGGCCGTTGGGTGCTCGCCCGCGAAGAAAACCATGCCGACGTCGTCGGTTTTTATCACACGCATCCAGGCGGCTCGCCGACGCCAAGCGACCGCGATCTGAAAACCATGCGAGCCTGGGTCGGTTCGTTCGGCAAGCCGTTACTGTGTCTGATCGAGTCCGGCGGTGAGCTGGCGGCATATCGCTTTAATAGCGACCGTTCGCGTGGTGTGCGGCTACCGGCTTGCGAACGATTCCCCGGCAATCACGTCATTGCGTACGATGGCCCCAGAGGCACAAGATGAGCCGCAAGTTTCTGCATGAAGAGATCTATCGTGGCGCCGAAGCGCTGGCGAAGCTGGCCGCTCCGCAAATCGTCGTTTGCGGCGCCGGCGCTAGGGTCGCATCTGGTCGACAACCTCTCGCGCCAGGGCTTTCGCAAGCTGCGAGTCATCGATCGCGACCGGGTCGATGAACACAATGTAAGCACCCAGCTCTATGGCGCTGGTGACGTGGGGGCCGCGAAGGTTGAGGTCCTCCGCAATCGGGTGTTCCGCGCGGTGGAGATCGAAATCGAAGCCGTGAACAAGGATTTTACCGAGCGCACCGCACGCTCCTTGCTCAAAGGCGCGGCGATCGTTGTTGACACGTTCGACAACTCGGCCTCGCGCCAACTCGTGCAGCAGCAGTGCCGCGAGGCAACAATCGATTGCTTGCACGCGGGCCTTTACGCCGACTATTGCGAGACCATTTGGGATGAACGCTATCGGGTACCAGGCGACGTGGCCGGCGATGTTTGCGAATACCCCCTGGCGCGCAATCTGGTCCTGTTTGCCGTCGCGTTGGCGTCCGAATTGCTAATCCGTTTTGTGCTCAACGCGGAAAAACGCGACTACTCGGGAACGCTCGCGGATTTCGCCTTCCGAGAGATGGAGCATTGAAATTCGTCGACCTGAAGGCCAGAACCGCTCTAAGTCGGCACGGTGACAACAAGGGGAAGCGGGACCAAAAGATTCCGATTCACTCCCTCGTGGCCGACCATCTGGCTGAGCTCGCCGGCTTTGAGGCCTTCGTATTCCCCTGGAATCATGCCGTCTTTCGCTGTTCAGTGAATTCAACAAGATCCAGACCGCTGCTGGAGTCAAGCCGGAAGGCGGGAAGGCTCACGATGGCTTTCACGACTTGCGCCGGGCGTTCGCCACGTTCAACGCGGCGACACTCACCCCCGACGCGTTGCAGCACCTAATGCAGCACCGGGATTATCAAGCGACCCAGCGTTACATCAACATGGCCCGCCAACTGAATCCGGCCATCCAGAACCTATTCGTACCGCAACTGACCATCGCCGGCGCCGGGTGAGTCCCGATTGAGTGCTATGTGAGTGTCGGCAGTTTTCAGTGGTGCCTTCACTCGCCGTAAATCTATGGCCGAGGCGGGATTCGAACCCGCACGTCCCTTTAGGGACACAGGATTTTAAGTCCCGTGCGTCTGCCATTCCGCCACTCGGCCCAGGTTGGAAATTCTGTTCGACGCTGCCTGCCTGTTTCTGCTAGTTTCGCGCTTTTCGGCACCCTATATTCACGGAAGCTGTTTCCAGTATGAATCGCGAGGATGCTCATGGGCATGATACTCGAAGGTCGCGTTGGCGGCGAGCAAGCGGGGCGCCGGTCGAACGTTCGCGCAGTGACGGCGTTCGCAGTGATCGCGTTCGCAGTAGCGATATTTTTGATCGCGGCGGCAAATACGTTTGGGGCTGAGGCCGCGGTGAAAACGGGCGCGGCGGCCGCGAGCGGCGTGGAGTTGGTGCAGATCGTTTCGCGCGAGGATCCGACGTTTGATATCGCCCGCAGTCGGCTGGCGATCGGGCGCAACGGAAGAGTCTATCTGGCCAGCGGAGACTATGTGCTGTCGCTCGATCGCGACGGCGGAAACAAGCTCGGTGGCAAAGTCACCTATGCCACCGCGAATGTCGCGGCCAACAAAGACGGAACGATCGCCACGGCCAACGCGCATTTCAACCATTGCCTGAGCCTCTGGAGCCCGACGTTCGAAAAGCTAGGCACGGTCACCGACTTTCTGGTCAGCGATCAGGTCGAATGGCAAGCGCCCGGCGACGTGCAGGTCGGCAGCAGCGGCGATTTTTTTGGGACCGACCAGAATCGCGACCGGATCGTGCGCGTTGCGGCGCCCGGGCGGATCGTCACCACGTATTCTCTCGCCGGGACTGGCGAATCGTTCGTCCGCAAACTGCCGCAGTTCCGCGTCTGGGAGCCGGGGCATCGCTTCTACATTCTCAACGAAAAGGGCGAGATCGTTGCGCTCGATTTCGACGGGAAAAAACTCTGGTCCATTCCGGCCGGCATCGGTGGCAATCCGTGGGACGGTTATCGCGGCGGGTTCGACGTGGACGACGCCGGCAAACTGTATGTGATGCGCGACACAGAGGATGCCGTCAAGATTTTCGATGCAAAGGGCAAACCGGCCGGCCAGATTCAACTGCACATGGGCGCGGCAAAGGGCCGCGTCGCCGAGATGCGGCTGTTCGGCGAGGACGTGGTTATCAAGCGGCAGGACCCGGTCGAACTGTTCGGAGTTTACGACCGCTCGACAGGCGCATTGCGCCGGGCGGTTCTGGCCGATGTTGAACGATTGACGGTCCGCTACCCGGGCGACGTATGGACCGCGGGCCAGGCCGTGCCGCTAACGATCGAGTTCGATTCCGGAAAACGCGAGATTCGGCCGCAATGGCGTGTTTGGTTGCGGCCCGCGAATATGCCGAACTATACCGGGTTGGCGCTTGTTAATGGTCATGTGACCGCGCCGGCTGGAATGACCGGGCTATGCCAGCTCAAAATCGGCGCCGGGCTACAAGGGGGCGACGCTGACTATCAGGTGCAATCGTTCGTCGAGATTCGCGAACCGGGGGCCGTCGGCTCGCTCTCGATCTTCACGCCGCTCAATCGAATCTATTATGGCCAAGGCGAAGAGATTCCCGTCACGATCCTGTGCCGCGCGGCGCAACCCGATGCGCTGCCGAAGCAGATTGCAGTTCATTTGTACGACAGCGCTCATTCCGGGCAGCGCGACGTGGCTGTCGAAACTGTGTCGATCGATCTCGGCAAGCCGGCGCGGCTCGTGCTGCCGAGGACGCTAACCTCCGCCTTGCGTCCAGGCCGATATTGGCTCACGGCTGACGCGAAAGGTCTTACGGTTGCGGGCCAGTCGCTCGAAATCGGTCCCGGCATTCGCACGCCGCCGGCGTTCGGCATCGTCGAGCACGGCGACTATACGAGCAGTTTTCCGACCACGAAATTGTTCGACACGTCGGAGCGTGTCGCAGCCCATCTCGGTCGGACGCTGAAGCTCGGCACAAACATGTTCGTCGATCGTCTCGGGCATGGCGGCGCCGGCGGCCTGGACGCGATGGGAGGCAAGAACGAGGACCCCGCGCTTGCGGAGCGACTTAAGAAAGATCCGTTGGCCGTCGCGCCGGAAAAAGCTCAGTTCGAAAATTCAGTGCATCAGAGCATCGCCGCTTATGGCGCCAATGGGATCGAACAACGGGCCATCCTGTTGTATATGGATGCCGGGCTGCCGGTCGGCACCGGGTTCGATGCCCGCAAACCGGAGGAATATGTCCGCGATATCACGCGGGTGTCGAAGGATTTGGCCGACTATCCCGCATTGCGTGGCTGGAGTTGGGCTGCCAACTGGTGGATCGGCAAGCTTGGGGCGGCAGCGGCGACGTCACCGGAGCAGAAAAAAGCCTACGAAGCAGCAGTGAAGCGAGCCCGTGAGACCGGCGCTTGGGATCCGGTACTCGAGCAAGTATCGGACGCAGTTTTGCACCACGCGGTGGCGGCTGAGCGGCAATTCAACGCCACGCTCCAAAAAGTTGCGCCGGGCAAGTTGAGCGCGATGACCGGCCCTTATCGCGCCGTCGGCGTGATTCCGCCGATCACGTTCCGCAACGCCGACGAAGTCGATTTGCAATATCAATCGGAGCAAATCCAGCCGCCGCAAGTCACCCCGCACAATGTCGACTTCTACAAGCTGCCCGGCAAACGGGCTTGGGGGCATCCAGAATTGTGGAACGACGAGGGGACCGGCGGCATGATCGGTCCGACGCTCATGCAAATGGTGATGCGCGGGGCGGATGGCGTCGGTTGGTCTGGCCCGGTGCCAAGCTGGGGCACGCCGCCGAGCGATCCGCGGGCCACAGGCATGGGAGCGGTTTCGATTTTCCGCAGTGTGAATAACTTACTCAAACAATATGGACCGTGGCTGGAGACGCTAGAAAACAACGACAAAATGGCGATCGTCGTTTCGGGGCGCCAGCTGCGGCTGGATGAATGGTCGAACTCGATCGGTGGTACCTATTTCGTCAGGCTTTTTGAAGCCTACAACGCATGCCTCTATGCCCATCGGCCCGCGTCGTTCGTGTTTTCCGACGATCTAAAAGCCGATTCGCTCGCTGCTTATACGGCTGTTTTGGTCGTTGGGCAAACGGTCGAATTTGAACCCGCATTAGCCGCAGCGCTGGAAGCGCGGCGACGAACCGGCGCTCCGATTTTTTGTGACGACACTTGCCGCGAAGTGCTCGTCAATGGATTCAAGACGCTGGGCATCGCGTTCGATCATGTCGAGAAAGATCCCAGCGCCTGGCAGGATGATTCGGCCTACGATCGGATCCCCGCGATTTTCAAAGCCGAAGCGGGGGTGCTGGCCGAAGTGCTCCGCGATGTTGTTTCGCCGGTGGCCGATGTCGATGATCCCGAGATCATGCTCTCCGAACGACGGATCGACAACGGACGCTTCGTGTGGGCTGTGAACAACAAACTGCTCGGCCTCGATCCGGGCTTAGCTTGGCGCATGGGGCTGCTAATCGCAAACCGTCTGCCGACGAAAACAGTAATCGGTTTACACGCCGGTGACGAAGCGGTTTACGACGTGTTCGCGATGCAGCAAGTGCAGCCGGAAGCGGGCAAAGTTGCGCTCGATTTGCGCTCCATGCCGGCTCGGCTATTTGCGATTTTGCCCCGGCGGATAGACAGCATTTCGGTCACCGCTCCCAAATTGGTCAAACCTGGCGAAAAGTTTTCGGTCTCCGTGCAGGTGCTTGACCGGAATCGGTTGCCGGTCGATTCAACTATTCCGCTCCGCTGGCGGCTATTGAGCTTCGATGGTTCGCAGATCATGGAGCAATTCAAGCCTGCCACCGCGGGGGCTGCGACCACCTACTGGGTCGCGCCGACCAACGGCGACTACGACAGTCACTCGATCGAAGTCGAGGAGCTGTTCAGCGGCATCCAGGCCCGCGAAAGATTTAGCCGTTCGCTCGTCCGGCGGCCGACCGACCCGCAAGAAGCGCCTCTCTTTTCACCGGGCGAACCACAGATTGTCAAAGGCTCCGAGTTCGATCAACATATGGCCGCGCAGGCGCGTTCGGACCGCATATCAAAGAAATCGCGGTCTCGGCCGACGGCAAGCAGGCACTTGTCAACTCGATGAATTGGGATGCGAATCTCTATCGGCTCAATCTGGACGATGGTCACCTGTTGACGCGAGCGAAAGTCGGGCACCATTTCGCTTATGGGCCGCAAGCCGCCGGCGATGGCTTCGCCGTGCAGGGTTTCGATCTCAACACGGCCGAAGGCTATCACCTGTATCTGCTCGGCAAGGATGGCATCCCTGCACGGCGGTTCGCGCTGTACGGCTTGCCGAAGCGGGCGACCGGTTGGGCGGCTGGCTGGATGCTGCTCGACCGGATCGATCAGTTTGCCGTCGCGCCCGACGGGCACTGGGTGGCGGCAGCGGGCGATCTTGGGCTCGCCGTGTGGGACCGCGACGGCAAGCCGCTTTGGCGGCAAGATTGGTGGCAGACCATGCGGCAACGAATCCACCTGTTCGCCGCCGACTCGAATACGCTCGTTACGCTGCACGAGATGACGGCCACGGCGTACCGGGCCGCCGACGGTGCGAAATTGTGGCAAACGACGCTGGCCCGCAGCGGCGCACTACAGGATGGCGTCGCGAGCGACGATGGCCGCGTGCTGGCGCTCTGCGCCGACACGCAAGGAGGCCGCGTGTATGTGCTGCGCGACGGGAAGCTGGCGAACACGCTATTTACGCCGGCCGACGCCATGTCGTTGTCGCCCGACGGGTCGCAAGTGGCAGTCACGACAGCAAACCAATTGAAATGGTATGCGACGGCTCGCGGACTTGAATGGACCTTCACCGGCGATGATACGCTGCGCGGACCGCACATCGCACCGGATGGCCGCCGCGTGGCGGTGGGAAGCGAGCTAGGTTCGCTTTACGTTCTTGATCCTCATGGCGAACTCTTGCACGAGCGCGACCTACAGTCCCTGCCCACCACGGCGTGGCTGCCCGACGGCGATCTGCTGGCCGCCACCTGGATGGGCGCCGTGCTGCGGCTCGACGGCAAATATGCCGAGCGCTGGCACACGCGGCTTGATCCGCCGGATGATGAGGGCCCGCTCGATTTGTGCAAGCCCGACCTCACGCCGACCACGCGGATCGCCGATTGGGGCAACGCCGCGGCCACCGCGGCAGCGCTCGCGCCGAACTTATTGAAAGACGCTCGCACCGAGATCACCGCGGTCGCCGAGCCGCGCCCGGCCAGGTGCGCCCCTGGCGTTTTCCGATCGAGCGGCTGATCGATGGCAAATCCGCGGCGCCTCCCGAGCCATGGCTCGATTGGACAGACATCAACTATGTCGACTCGGGTTGGCGCGGTCCGCTGGATCTCGTGTTCGACACGTATCACACGCAACTCTCGGTCACCGGCATCACATTCGTCGAAGATCCGCGGCATCCGGAGTCGTGGCTGCGCGACATGCGGCTGCAATATTGGGACGCCGCGAAAGAACAGTGGCGGGACGGTCCGTATCTGCTATCAAACTCGGCGACGCACACGCATTGGTTCGAAAAGCCGGTTGAAGCGGCCCGGTTTCGTCTCGTCTCGACCGGCGGCGGCAGTTGGCCGGTGGGCAACGTGCGGCTGGCGCAAATCGCGTTTCACGGAAAAATCCTCGGCGGCTCGCATCCGGATGTCGTGGCCAAGCGGCCGCTGGCGGTGCTGTTCGATGAGAAAGAAAGCGACCTCAAGGCGCTTGTGTATGGCGATCAACCATTTATCTTCAAGTACGACGACGCGTATTCGGGCGGCAAGTGTCTCGCGCTCACTCGGGCAGGCCATGCGCTGCCGGCGTATCATCCACCGTTCGGCCACGCGATTCCGAATTGGAATTTCGAGATCGCCGAAAACCCGCAGCCAGGTCAGTACCGCTGGATTCAATTCGCCTGGAAGGCGAGCGGCCCGCAAACGACCGGCATGTCGCTCTTGATCACGCGGCCATGGCCAGATGGCGGCTGCGCCTTCGTCGCCGGCAAATACAAGTGGAGCGAAGGAGTGCTGGCGAGTAAACAAGTCGCTGACACTCCACCGCGCGAGTGGCAAGTGGTCCGGGCCGACTTGTGGGAGATGCTCAAGAAGCCGATCCAACTAGAAGCACTCGGCCTGGCCGCCGAAGGGGGCGGAGCGGAATTCGATCAAATCGTGTTGGGCCGCACGGAAAAAGATTTGCCGCCGGTTGCTGGAGCAAGAACTCAAACCAAATAGGATCGCGACCCGCGCTCTTGGCCAACTAGCGTCCCCGCCGTCAGCCGCTAAAATTGTGCTGCTGTGAATCACAGTGGAGTTTCGCAAGCGGGCTGACGGCGACGGACCCCGGCCGATGAATCCTTTTGGAATCGACGGATTTCTTGGCACGCGAGCTTCCTTCATGCTCGACGTGGTGGCGCTCGCCATGTTGGGCGTGCTTCCGGTGTTGGCCTGGAGCATCTGGCAGGTGCGGCGGGGCCGCTACCTGTTACACAAACGCACGCAACTGACTTTGGCCGCGGCGCTGCTCGTGGCCGTCGTGGCGTTCGAAGCCGACATGCGTTTTTTTACCGATTGGCGAGCCCGTGCGGCGCCGTCGCCGTTCTATGCCAATTGGGTCATTCCCAGCCTGGCGATCCATCTCGTGTTTTCGATAAGCACTACGTTCTTATGGGCGTTCGTGGTCGTCGGTGCGCTGCGGCACATGCCGAATCCGCCAGGACCGTCGCCGTATAGCCCGCGACACAAGTTCTGGGCGAGAATTGCCGCGATCGATTTGTTGCTGACGGCCGTGACCGGCTGGATTTTCTATTGGCTGGCGTTCGTGGCGCGGTAGGCGGCATCCTGACGGGGGTGGCACTGGCAAGCAACGTCTGCCAGTGCGAAGCGCCAACCGGCTCAGCCAACACGGGCAGACTTCGCTTGCCCGTGGCACCCAGGCGCCGAGCAAGCTCGGCGGCTAATTGGGGTATTTCGGCCTGGCCGCCGAATTCACTCCGCGTGTTGCGGGTGGAGCCGGCCGTCGGGTTGGATGGCGATGCGGTTGATGGCGTTCAGGAACGCTTTCGCGCTGGCTTCGATGCTGTCGGTCGAGACGCCGCGGCCGCGGTAGACTCGGCCCGCGTGTTCGACTTCCACGTTCACTTCGCCCTGAGCGTCTTTGCCAACCGTGACGGCTTGCACGCGGAAGTCGCGGCAAACGACGTCCACGCCGGTGATCTTTTCGATCGCCAGGAAAATCGCATCCACGGGTCCGTCGCCGCAGACCAACTTTTCGCACAGCTCTTCGTCGCCGTGTCGGAGCTTCAGCGTCACGGTCGGCTGCGCGCCGGTGGCGGTCGCGACATTGTACGACACGAATTGCCACGACTCGGGTATGTCGGTCACTTGCTGTTCGCAAAGCGCCGCGATATCGCCGTCGTAGATTTCCTTCTTCTTGTCGGCCAGCGTCTTGAATCGTTCGAAGACGGTTTGCAGTTGCTCGGCTGAGAGATGATAGCCGAGCGCCTTGGCTCGATCGGCCAGCGCCGCCCGGCCGCTATGCTTCCCCAGCACCAAATCGGTTTTCGCGAAACCCACATCCTCGGGCCGCATGATTTCGTACGTGCGCGGCTCCTTGAGCATCCCATCCTGGTGAATGCCAGCCTCGTGAGCGAACGCATTGCGGCCCACGATCGCCTTGTTTCGCTGGACTTGGATGCCGGTGATCGACGCGACGAGCCGGCTGGTGGGCACGAGGCGCCGGCTTTGAATGCGGGTGTCGGCATGGTAATAGTCGGCCCGGACGCGCATCGCCATCACCACTTCTTCGAGCGAGCAATTGCCGGCCCGTTCGCCGATGCCGTTGATCGTGCATTCGATCTGTCCGGCCCCGGCCTCTATGCCGGCCAGGCTATTGGCCACGGCCAGCCCCAGATCGTTGTGGCAGTGCATGCTGACGACGGCCCGGTCAATGTTGGGAACACGAGTCATCAGATTGCGAATCACTCCGCCCATGTGCGCTGGCGTGGCATAGCCGACCGTGTCGGGAATGTTCACTGTCGTTGCGCCGGCCTCGATCGCCGCTTCGACGACGCGGCAGAGAAAGTCGGGCTCGGTCCGCGCGGCATCTTCCGGCGAGAATTCGATGTCGTCGCAGTAGCCGGCCCCGCGCCGCACGCCTTCGACCGCCCGACGGATGATCTCCTCCTTATCCATCTTCAGCTTGAATTCGCGATGGATGGCGCTGGTGGCCAGAAAAATGTGAATCCGCGGATCGGGGGCGGTTTTCAGGGCTTCCCACGCCCGATCGATGTCGGCCTCGTTGCAGCGGGCCAGTCCGCAGATCGTCGAACCGCGTATGTTGCCAGCGATCTCGCGCACCGCCTCGAAGTCGCCGGGCGAAGCGATCGGAAAGCCGGCCTCGATAATGTCGACGCCCAGATCCACCAGCGCCTGGGCAACTTCCATCTTCTCGCCGAAGTTCATGCTCGCGCCGGGCGATTGCTCGCCGTCGCGGAGCGTCGTGTCGAAGATTTTAATGTGCCGCGTCGCAGTGCCGGCTTTCGAGACAGCTTGGGAGCCGGGCTGCGGACTCGGCGGCGAGCTCGCGTGGCCATTGGGCTTGGCGGTAGGCTGGGTACTGGGCTCGGACATCGGACGGACCTCCTTCGGGATGAATAGCTAGATAACGAAAATTTGGACGGTACGCAATCGTTGGGCTAAGGGGCCGCCGTGTGGGCGTCAGATTTGTGAGTGATGCATCCGTTTCCGCATTCTCCCTCTCCCTTGACGGGAGAGGGCTGGGGTGAGGGTGGGAATCAAGTTCGATCTTCCACTTGCAGCCAGATTTCGACGTCGCCGAGCTTCCCACCCCTCACCCCCGACCCCTCTCCCGCAAGGGGCGAGGGGAGACGCGCTTGCCCGCACCGGCATTCCCACCACTTTCGAGACGCCCACACCGGGGCCGCCCGAAGTTCGGTGCTCAGTCCTCGGAATCTTGGCTCTTGATCGAAAAACAAAAAAAGCCCCAAGGTCTGAGTGATCCAGACCTTGGGGCTTCGTGAATTTCGTGTCGCGCTGCTTGCTATGGCTGGGCGGACGAACCCTAAGGTTTGGACCCTCGAAGGGTCAAACGCAACAAGGGCAACAAAATCGAGAGGCGTTGAAACATGCTGTCTGCGGGATTGTTACAAGTCGAACAAGGTCGATCGGCTGTCTCTAAAAAACTCTACTCAACCGTTATGTGCCGGTCAATAGGGATGGCGGATAGTTCCGCAAGCGCGTAGGGTGGGCATCGCCCACCAATTCACTCGGACAATCTCGATATTTAAGAGCTTCGGCGGAGCTGGTGGGCAGTGCCCACCCTACGCGTTTGCCGGTGGCACCTCAGCCGGTCGCTATGTTCGCCGGCGGTTCGGCAGCGTCGACTGCAGCAGCCGGCCCGACAATCGTGGCGGATTCGGCCAACGGCGCTGGTTCTTGATGCTTCTGGTAACCCAGGTTCTTCAGGACTTCCAAGACTTCGCTGCAAGTGGGAAACATCCGGCCGCTGGTGCGCTTGTAGTCGTCGAGCGCATGCATGAATTCGAGCTCGTCGTTGTGATAATCGCGCTCGCACGTCGTCGGATCGATCTGCCGGCGACGGCTGACTTTGGCCCGGCGCTCCAATTGCCGGCGTTCCACGGCGACGGGAATGTCTTTCGCGCGGCGATCGCCAGGCGCTCCGCGGCGCTCGGAACGTTGCCCACGACGATCAATCGCGACTTTGCTCTCGGCCTTTGAGTTCTTCACCACCGGCTGGACCCTCTCGTAGCGAGGAATTTGGGTTGGTTCGAGCGGACTGGATGAAACGTTGTCAAAGTCCGACACGAGAAAGATCGGAGGCGATGGGTGTTAAAATATACCTCATAGTAAAAATGGAGGGTCCTGTCGGACAAATCGGTTTACGCGACTGTTAACGATAAGCGAAGGTTTTCGATGATGCGGCAAGCATCGATCGCAAGAATTCACCCAAGTCGTGCTGGATGAAGGGATTTCGCGGCGGGAAGAGCAGCGGCGCCGGACGCGGAGGACCGATTGTATCGGTCATTTTGCCTAACAGCCTGTTGAAAAAGGGGACTGGCTCTTAGCGATCGAGAGGATTTCCCCCAGGTATTGACGTACTCGCGTAGTGCCCGTCCCCTTTTTCAACGGGCTGCTAAGGTGCGCGGCTCGGCGGGAGCCTAGCCCTCCCGTGAAGCGACTTTGCCGTAACGTTAAGGCGCTTGAGCCCGCGCACGAGCGATTAAGAGGAATGCGAAGTGGCTTCGCCTGCGGGCAAGCTTCGCCGCAGGGCTTCGAGCGCCGCCGACATCGAGTCGGCGACCGGCTTGATGCCGTCGGCCATTTGCTCCATGAGCAACCGGGGGCGAACGCTGAAGTCCTCAGTCAATGCCTTCGTATCCTTAACCAGCCAAAGCGAAACGACTCGCGAGCCGGAGGTCGCTGCCGGCCCAGCGATTGCCGGCCCAGCGATTGCCGGCCTCGCGCTTGCGGGCACGGCATTCGGCGGCACGCTGGGCGCCAACGCGCTCGGCGATGGAACTTGCTGCGCCGCGGTTTGCATTGCCACCGACACGTCTGCCCCCGAGGCTGGATGTGGTTCGGTGCCCGTCTTGCTGGCCGCGGCCCAGCGCCATGCGCCGACCCCCAGCAATAGGGCCGCGGCCGCCGCCGGGATCCACCACCTCCGCGCGGCGCAGCCAAGATCCGCCGCCGCGACAATTCGCCGGCGACTCGCACGGCCAAATCAGGCGTCGCCGCGGACATCTTGAGCGATTCGACACCGGCCAACAAATCTTCGTGGGCCGCCAGCAATGCCGCGCAGCGAGCGCACTCGCCGGCGTGCCACCCAATAGCCGGTTCGAGTTCGGGCGAAAGCCGCTCGTCCAACAATTCGTTCAAGCGTGTTTCAAACTGAACGCATTGCATCGCGCACCTCCGGCAAAGCACCGCGCTGGGTCATCTCCGCGATTAACTCGCGCCGGGCACGGTGAACCCAAGTCTTGATCGTGCCGACCGGCCGATTCATCGAGTGGCTGATCTCGGCATAACTAAGCTTGGACTGATGAAACAACAAGAACGCCCGGCGATATTCTTCCCGCACGGCGTTCAACGCCAATTGCAGTTCCTCGGCCAATTGCTCGGCCGGATCTTCGGATGCGGAGGTATCGGGCAACAACTCCGCGAGGCCGGTCGTCGCCGGTCGCCGCGTTCGCCGCGAGAGCAACGTGCGGCAGCGATTCGCGGCGATCGCCAACAGCCAAGGCAAGAACTCGCGGTGCCGGTCCCATTGAACCAGGCTGCGGACGGCCCGAACAAACGTCTCCTGCGCCATATCTTCCGCGTCTTGGCGATGCCGAAGCATGCGCAAGCAAAGCCCGAAGACAGGCCCCTGGTGCCGATCGACCAATTCCATGATGGCCTGTTGGTTCCCCGCCAGGCATCGGTCTACCAAGATGCAGAATTCATCCATCAGCGGCGCATCCGTCCCGACTTGGGTGGTTCCGGCTCTGGGGGGCACGCGGCGGGAACTCTGAACCGAGCAGGTCCCGCACAGAATACCCTCGCCCGGCTTGGCGAGTTTCACGCGCCCGCCGGCTTGGGACGCAATCCGTTGCGCCGAGCCACATTCTAGGCTGGGCCCAGTGGCGAAAGCAAACGACCGAGCGAACCTGCGGCGAATTGTACGCCGCTCACCGCCGAGGGGCACAGGCCCGAAACCGGGACGAGCGGCGCGATGGGTGGCAGCACAAGAGATCGCGCCTGCGAGGACTTGCCGTGCCGGGGCTTATTTCCAGATATCGCGACAAATGTCGTGCAACTGCCGGATCGAGACATCCTCCAAGCGGCGGCCGTCACGCCCCAATCGCTCGTTGATTTTGATCGCCGTTTCCTGCAGCATCGCATGCGTTTCCTGCGAGCCGCCATGGAGAACGAAGTTGTCGCCGCGGGTGAGCCGCGTGTGCCCGTCCTCGGCATCGAAGGCCAATCCTAGCAAAGTTGCTTTGCGGAGTCGGTCGTTGGCTTTCACGGCGCACCTTGGAGGATCGCAACAACACACCAATTTGCTCGCGCTTAATTACTTATCGTGGCGAGCGCTGTTCGAACTATAGGCAGAGGCGCAATAAGGGTCAAGTCGGACTCGGTGGCATGAGATAGGTGCCCTGCAATCGATCTTGCGGGCGAAGACTTAAGGCGCGAATCGGGGGACAGAGTGCGCGTCCTTAATGGGCCAAGACACCTGGGGCACAAGACCCCGGGCTAGCGGTATTTCGCCATCTTCTTGAGAAACTCGGCGGCGGCGGCCCGGCTGTCCACAGCTTGAGGGGGCGCAGGGAGTTTTCTCATCGGCTTCGGCCCCTTGACCGTCTCGGCGGATGTGTCCTTTGTCGTTTCCTCGCAGGCGCAGCTTCGGCCTCCGCCGAGTTAGCCGCGTCGTCGGTTCCGGCATGTATTCCGGCATCGGGCCGAGCCAACTGGCCGGTGTCGGCCGCGCTGAGTTGCTGTGTGTCTTGCACGGCCGGCGCCGGGCTCGACTCGGTCAGCCAGGCCGCCACGTCGGCGTCGTGCTTGGCGGTGGGGAACTCCGACTTCATCCGCTTGGCGGCGTCTTGGGCGTCGAGCACTTTGGGGCGCTTTGGGCCACCGAGTTGCGGCACGAGATGGACCTCGAACTGCAGTTGGCCGACCGTCAGCTTGTCGCCGGCCTTCAGCCGCTGCTGATCCGCAATGCGTTGGCCGTTGACGAAGGTGCCATTGCGGCTGCCGAGGTCGCGAATGGTCGCGGCGCCCCCGTCGATCACCACTTCGCAGTGATGACGGCTGATCGCATCGCTATGAGGGCGGAGATCATTGTCGTCGCCACGTCCGATGCTAAACCGCGGCCCAGGAATTGCGATCTCGACGCCCGCCTGCTTTCCCGACAAGACCTTCAGTTTGAGTTCCATCCGCCCTCCCTCTGTTCCTTTACCGCGGCTCAGCCATGACCGCACCATGAACGCAGTCGCGCTGAAACCGGGTCAAAAACGCGCGTGAGACCACGTTGAAACTTGCAACGTCGCCATCCCCATGACAAGTCCGCCACCGAGGGAGTGGGACCGCTCTTGCAACTCAGGTCCCTGCGCATGCCTGTTCTGTTCCACCAGCAACCAGCAGCGTTTCTCTCGACATCAGCCAATCTACCGCCGCCCGCATTGTAGTGCATCCCCAACGAGAAAAAAACGGCGGGCGAAATCGACAAATATTTATAGGATCGAAATAAAAACCCTAGACAACAATAGCCCCGGCGCTACCGCCGAAAGGTCCAATCGTTGGCGGCAAACTTTGCCCGAGCGATCATGTCGGCCCGACGGCCAAGCGAATCCGGTTCCGGGGCCTGTGTCCACCGGAGCCTCAAGCGGCGCGACAAGATCGAATGGAACTCGTCGGCCAATTCCTCGGCTTGCAACGACCGACCGGTAAGTTCCGCGATCCCCGGCAGCTCCGGCGCGAATCGCGACGCGCCCAGCAGCACGCTCCCATGTTGCAGAATCGCTTGGCGATGTCGCCGCTGCGCACTGCCGACGATTTTGCTCTGCCCGACCATCAAGTCTCCGGCGGCGCGGCGCTGGAAACAAAGAAAGCTTGAGGCGGCTTCTTCGGCTGGCCCCGGAAAGGCATTGGCCACGACGGCAAACCGCGCCAGGGTCTCGACGATCGCTCCGTGAATCGCTTCATAGAGGCCCGCGGCGCTCGCGCCGAGCCGGTCGGCGATCGGGGCGGCAAAGCTGTATGTCAGCTCGGCGTCGTGCAAGATCGCCCCGCCGCCGCTCGCCCTGCGCACTAGCGGACAAACCAGGCTGGCCGGATGGTCCGCGCGGCCCGCCGCGCGCTGAAAATATCCGAGCGACAGTGTCGGCTTCGACCAGCCATAACAGCGCAGCGTGGCGACGCCGCTCTCGGCATCTTCGAGCAGCACCTCGTCGACCGCCATGTTCCAGGCCCCAGGGGCGGGCTTGTCGAATAACCAACGGCAGTCGAGGACGTGGAGGGCGTGGGGCACGGTGGGCTCGAGATGAGGAATGTCGAATGTCGAATGACGAATGTCGAATCAATGACGAAGCACGAATGACGAATGGCTCTTGGTTCCAGATGGCGAGAGTTCCGTACGCGATGACCATTAGTCATTTGGACATTCGTCATTGATTCGACATTCGTCATTCGACATTCGTCATTTTCCCTGATACGCGTCGCTCATCTCGCGGCGCGCATGCCCGAAGTAGCTGGAGTTCAGAACGCTCGCATGATCGGCCCCCGGGACGATCGTGATTTCGGCGTCGCTGCCCAATCGCTTGAGGGTTTCGGCCAGTCGGGCGACAGCGCCGTTGAGATAGAAGGTGTCCAGGCTGCCCGTGGTGACGTGCAATTTGCCTTGCAGCTTGGGCCCCAGCTCGCGCCAGTTCCGCTCGAGCTTCAGCCGGATGTCGTACGGTTCCCAACTCTTCGCCACCGCCGGATCGATGCGGCCGGTGCGGCGATCCCACAATTTGCGCGGCAAGCCCGCGGCGTCCAGCGGACTGAACACCGCCTCGAACGAGCGGAGTTGGCCGCCGCGCCCGATGACGTCGTCCATCTTGCCGAACGACGGAAACCACAGAACCGGCGTCTCTCCGCGACGAGCCAGCGGCCGCGGCCGTCCTTCGGGATCGTAATACAGGCTCAGCGGCGGATTCGCATACAGGTCGACTTGCTGAAAGTCGCGGAAATCGACCGGGTCGGGCGAGGTGCTCCACACGCCTGCGAAGAAATCGGGATAGGTCACTTGCAGCCACAAGCTCGACCAGCCGCCCGAGCTGTGCCCGGTGACAAATCGCCCGCGCGGCGTGCCGACAGCACGAAACCGGCGCTCGATTTCCGGGATCAATTCGCTGACAAGCGCCTGGCCCCGGGGGCCGTTCGTCGCGCTGTCGGCATATTCATGATGGCCCCATTGGCACTCGCCGTCCAACAGCACGCGGATGAATTCCACCTCGCCTTCGCCCGCTTGCGGAGGCCCGGCGGCGGAGCGGCCCAGCGCTTCGAAATGACTCCCCCCAAACCCGGTGACTTCGTAGATCACCGGGTAACGCCGCTCGGGATGCTCGTCGTAGCCAGCCGGTAATACGACCGCGGCAGTTTCCGCGACTTCGCGCCCTGGAATTGGCCGAGCAAACGGCTGGCGATTCGGACTTCCCTGATCCATTTCGACTCCGGGAATTTTCGTTCCGGATTGATCTGGTCGAGGACCAGCGAAACGGTCTGCACCGGTCCGGCGGTGATCTCGATCTGACCGATCTTGCTGAATTGATTCCCGGCGGCGGCGCCTTGGCTGCTGCGGTCGAAGTTGTGAGCCAACAGCGCCTGAACTCGATACTGGCCCGGGGGAAGTTTGCCGAGCACGGCGGGAAACCCATCGGCGGCGTCGGTCACACGGCGGCTCGTGCCGGGCCGAAAATCGTGCACATTCATGCCGAAGAACGGCTCGGGAGCGAACCAATCGGGGCCAAAGCGCGGCTCGCCTCCGCGCTGCGAAACAAACACGAACAGCCGGCCGTTGATCGGAGCTTTCGCCGCCTGCGGGTCGAGCGTCACCTCGAACTCGACCGCCGCGCACGTTGGCTTGGCCGCGACCGAAAGCCCAGCGATCGAGAACATTGCCGCGGCGAACCAACCGGCCCGTCGCAAAGTACCGTTCGAGAAGCAAGATATCGGCATTGAGCGCCCACCTGATCATCAGGCGCCGCCAACCCACCTTAGCCGCCGGGCTCGCCCGGCGAGTCGCCAAGCATTTTCAACGACTCGACAACAACCAGCGCCGAGACAAAAACCAACAATCCGTGCGACGGCCCGATTCCAATTCGGTATCGGGGGCCGCCGTCCGGGCGTGCTTGGCAAGCCAAGCGGCTAAAGTCGGCCGGCCGCCAAGATCGTAGAAGCTAGTCTACCTTGCGAACCACGCCGACCAATACCCCCAGCACTCGGGCGTCCTTTACATAGATCGGCTTCATCGAGGCGTTGGCCGGTTCGAGCCGGATGCGGTTGGCTTCGGGAAACCAGCGCTTGAGCGTGGCTTCGCCATCGTCGGTCTGGGCTACGACGATCTGGCCCGGCTGGGCGACGCGCTGCTTATGAATCACCACATAATCGCCGTCGCTGATTTGGGCATCGATCATCGAGTCGCCGCTGACCTCGAGCACGAACATATTCTTGCGATTGAACATCGCGTCGAAGTCGACGCGCTCGGTCTGCTCGATCGCTTCGTGCATCACGCCGGCGGCGACACGGCCGGCCAACGGCAGCCCGCGCTGATCGATCGGTTCGGCGGCCAATTGAATCGCCCGCGACATGTTCGGCTCGCGCGTGATCAGCCCTTTTTTCTCCAGCGCCTTGAGATGGCACATCACGCCGTTGGGCGAACTGATGTCGAACTGCAAGCCGATTTCGCGAACCGTTGGGCCGTAGCCACGATTGCGGATCTTGTCGCGAATGAATTCATAAACCGATTTCTGCCGCTTCGTCAGCACGTCCATATCGATCATCGCGACACCTTGCGCCAGAGATTGAATTGGGCTGGGTAAAGGATTTCACCGCCCACCCGTGTTACTTTAATATACGCATGTCCACAGTCAATAGCGTTTGTACAGTTTTCCATCACGAAACCGCGTTCCGTTGTGATCTTCGCCGTTTGTGCGGGCCTACGATGCTAGCATTGCTGGCGCCAGGCTTGACCCAGTGTCGCGCGGCAGGGCAAGATAAGCGCGGCGGATACCAACCAGACTTTGTTTGCCAGTCGTCATTTCCACGTAACTGGAGACCTTCACTCATGCATCGCTTTTTGCTTGGTTTGAGTTGCGGCCTGATGCTGCTCGTCGCGCCCACAATTCGCGTTCACGCCGCGGAAGGCGACGCCAAGAAGGATTCCGAAGCGAACAAGAAATCCTCGGCCAGGATCGGCGTGATCGAACTCAGCGGCTCGTATCCGGAAGGGGCGGGCACAGCCGGGCTGTTCAGCGAAGTCCAGCCGAGCTTGAGCCGCTTGTTCGAACGGCTCGACCAGGCAGACTCACGATGAGAAGCTCGCCGGGGTGCTGTTGGAAATCCGCGATCCGGAACTAGGGCGCGGCAAAATCCACGAACTGCGCACGGTCATTGACCGGCTCCGCAAGGCCGGCAAGCGGGTTTACGCCGACCTGCGCTCGGCCGATTCGCAACAGTATCTGATCGCTTCGGCCTGCGACGAAATCGTGATGCCTGAAAGCGGCACGCTGGCCATCACCGGCGTGCGGGCCGAAATCACGTTCTACAAAGACCTGCTCGACAAGCTGGGCGTGAAGGCCGAGATCATGCAGATGGGAGCTTTCAAAGGGACCGGCGAGCCCTACACCCGCAATAGCATGAGTCCCGAGTTCCACAAGCAACTCGCATCGCTGATCGACGACGTGTTCGATCAGTTCGTCGACGGCATCGCCGCCGATCGCAAGCTCGACCGAGGGCATGTGAAGGACCTGATCGACAAGGGAATTTTCACCGCGACCGACGCGAAGGAAGCCGGGCTGATCGACCGCGTCGCCTATCGCGACATGCTGCTCGCCGAGATCGCCAAACAAAACAAAGTCGACGAAGTGGCGCTCGAGCTGGATTACGGCAAGAAGAAGCTCGACACCGATTTCTCCGGCTTCAATGGCTTCGTGAAGATGGTCCAGATGCTCATGGGGGGAGAGCCTGCTGAAAAAGGGAGCAACAATCGGAAGATCGCGGTGATTTATGTCGTCGGCGAGATTGTCGATGGCAAAGGGAGCGCCGGCCTGTTCGAATCGGAATCGATCGGCGGCGACACGCTGATCAAGGCGATCGCCCAGGCCGAAAAAGATCCGAAAGTGGCCGCGATCGTCCTGCGGATCGACAGCCCTGGCGGCACGCGCTGGCCAGCGACCTGGTTTGGCGTTCGGTCGTCAGACTCGAAGAAGCCGGTCGTCACGAGCATGGGAAACGTCGCGGCCAGCGGCGGCTATTACATCGCGATGGGCTCGAAGAAAATTTTCGCCGAGCCGGGCACGGTGACGGGCTCGATTGGCGTGGTGGGCGGCAAGATCGCCCTGGAAGGTCTGTTCAACAAGTTGGGCGTGAAAACCGAGAGCATCAGCCGTGGCAAGAATGCCGGCTGGCTGTCGTCGGTCGAACCGTTCAGCCCGTCGGAGCGCGAGGCCTGGCTGCACTCGATGCAGGACATGTATCGGCAGTTTACGACCAAGGCGGCCGAGGGGCGTAAATTGGATCTACAGCACCTGCGCGACGATCTGGCCGGCGGCCGCGTGTTCACCGGCCGGGTGGCGGTCGGCAATAAGCTGGTGGACAAGGTCGGAACGTTGGACGACGCCGTGGCGGAAGCGAAATCGTTGGCCGGAATGAAGGCCGACGAACCGGTCGATCGCTTGCTGCTGCCGAAGCCGAAGAGTTTCTTGGAATCGATGTTCGGCGATTCCGATATGGACACCCGGCTGCCGTTGCCTGCCGGCGAGCTGCGAAAACTAACGGCGGGTTTGCGGGATGCCGAAATGTTCCGCCGCGTCCTCTCCGGCCCCGCGGTCGTGTTGCCGTATCGGCTGGAGATCAAGTAGCGGCGCGGGGCACCAACAGACCACTTTCGGACGTGCCGCGATGAAACCGCTGACCGCCGGCGAAATTCGCGGCAATTGGGCCACGCTGCTGTTGCCGATTCGTGACGACGACAGCATCGACTACGAAGCCCTGGCCGAGGAAATCGAGACCGTGGTTTCCTGCGGCGTCGACGGCATCTACTCCAACGGCACGGCGGGCGAGTTCTACAACCAAACCGAAGACGAATTCGATCGGGTCAGTTCGCTTTTGGCGGATCGCGCCGAGCGGGCCGGCATGCCGTTTCAGATTGGCGTCAGCCACATGAGCCCGCTCCTGTCGAGAATGCGCTTACGACGCGTGGTCGAGCTTCGGCCCAGCGCGGTTCAGCTGATTCTGCCCGACTGGTTCCCGGTGACACAGGAAGAGGGCATCCGTTTTCTGCAAGGCATGGCCGATGAGGCTCGCGGGATCGCCCTGGTGCTCTACAACCCGCCGCATGCTAAACGGCGGCTGGCGCCGGCCGACTTTGCCGAGTTAAAAAAGGCCGTGCCGTCGCTCGTCGGGGTGAAAGTGGCCGGCGGCGATGCCGCGTGGTTTTCCGCGTGGCGCCGGCAAGTTGCCGGCCTATCGCTATTCGTTCCCGGCCACACGTTGGCCAGCGGCATTGCCCAAGGTGCGCACGGAGCGTATTCGAACGTCGCCTGCCTGCACCCCGGCGCCGCCCAACGCTGGTATCAACAAATCCTGACCGACCCGCAAGGCGGCCTGGAAATGGAACGGCGGATCGTCGCTTTTCTCCAGACCTGGGTTGTTCCGTTGATCGCGGAGCAGGGCTTCTCGAATCAAGCGGCCGACAAGTTGTTGGCGGCAATCGGCGGTTGGTCGCGGCTCAGCACTCGGTTGCGCTGGCCTTACCGATCGATCGCGGCCGCCGAAGTCGCCCGTCTGTGCCCGGTGGCTCGGCAACAATTGCCTGAGTTTTTTCCGGCATAGCAGCCTGTTGAAAAAGGGGACTGGCTCTGAGCGACCGGGTGGATATCCGGTAGTTTTTACGTGGCCGCGAAGTGCCTGTCCCCTTTTTCAACAGCCAGATAGGTTGAACGTCCGTGCTACGAGCAGGAGGCCGACGGCGGCGAGCAAATGGCAAAGCCATCGGCCAGTGAAGAGCAGGATGCGACACGAGGCGCTAGGGCTGGCCAATCCTACCGCGGAGCGCTACGATAACGCCGAAGCCGGCCAAGTCCCAAATCGTCGATCGCAATAGCCCACCGCATGCCCGATAATCCCACGTCGGCGGAGCTTGCAGCCCAGTCGGCCGTCAAGCCGCCGTCTCGCCGCCGATCTCCTTTGGGGCAGTTGCTGCTGGCTCGATTGCGCGAGTTCTATCGCGAGCCCGAGGCTGTGTTTTGGGTCTATGGTTTTCCGATTCTGATGGTCGTGGTGCTGGGCATCGCGTTTCGCAACAAACCAGTCGAGTTGATTCCGGTCGACGTGGTTGCCGGGCCTAAGGCCGAACAGATCGCAGGCAGCCTGTCGATCGCGCCAAGCACCGTCGACGATTCAGCCGCGGCCCACAAGACACCGGCGGCGCAGACTTTCAAGCCAGAAATCCATTCGGCCGATGTTTGCCGCCAGCGATTGCGCACCGGGAAGACCGATCTGGTCGTCGTTGCCGAATCGCCCGAGTCGTCAATTCGCTCTTCCACTCGCTCTTCCGCCGAGACGCGCTACGAATACTTATTCGACCCCGGCCGCCCGGAAAGCGTGTTGGCGCGCTCGGCGGTGGACGACCGACTGCAGCGGGCCGCGGGACGCAAGGACGCCGCCGCGGTAATCGACTCGCCCGTGGATGAGGCGGGCGGCCGGTATATCGATTTCCTGGTGCCGGGTCTGTTGGGGATGAGCTTGATGGGGGGCGGCATGTGGGGCGTGGGCTATGTGACCGTCGATCTGCGGATTCGCAAGTTGCTGAAGCGCTTTCTCGCCACGCCGATGAAAAAGCGGCATTTCTTGACCGCGATCATGCTCAGCCGCATGTTCTTCATGGTCCCCGAGGTGTTGATCCTGCTCGTTTTTTCCTGGCTGTTTTTCGGCGTGACGATTCATGGCAATATTCTAGTGGTCACGGGCATCGTCATCCTGGGCGCCGTGATGTTCGCCGGCATCGGCCTGCTGGTCGCCAGCCGGGCGAAAACGATGGAAGCCGTGTCGGGGCTGATGAATCTGGTGATGGTGCCGATGTGGGTGATGTCGGGCATCTTTTTTTCGCCCGAGCGGTTTCCCGCGGCGCTGCAACCGATTGTCAAAGCATTGCCGCTGACGCCATTGATCGCGGTGTTGCGCGGCGTCATGCTGGCCGACATGACCGCCGCGGATGTGTTATGGTACGTTGTCGTTATGTCGCTCTGGAGCGTCGTCAGTTTTGTTTTGGCCTTGCGCTGGTTCCGCTGGATGTAATATGCACATCGCAAACTCGAAATCGGTTTCGGTCCCGCGGTTGGCTCTGGACGTCGCAGCTTCGGCGATGCTTTTGCCGCTGTTTGGAAGACCGCATGCAAGCGGCCGATCCGCCGCCGCGTTGGCCCGGATTACAAGCGGGCGGCGAGACGCTGCTGTTCAACCAATGGTCGATCGCGCCGGCCGGCAAGCAAATCGAACTCGGCAGCTTTCCCGTCAACCTGGCGCTGCATCCTACCGAGCCCTGGGCCGCGGTATTGCACGCGGGGTTTGGGCAGCATGAGATCGTCATCGTCGATCTCAAGCGGCTCCAGGTGGTATCGCGCGAGAAATTGCCGCAGACGTTTTATGGCATCGCCTTCGATCCGGCCGGCAAGCAACTTTTCGCCAGCGGCGGAGAATTCGAGGTCATTCATCAATTCGCGTTCGCCGCCGGCAGGCTGAGCCAGCACCGCGAACTGAGGATCGCCGACGAAAAGTCGACTTGGATCCCCTCCGGCCTGGCAACCAGCCGCGACGGCGCGACGCTGTTCGTCGCCGGCTCATTTGGAGGAGCGATCGCGCGGGTGCCACTGGCTAATCCAAAGCATGTCGAACGCTTGGAATTCGAGAAGGGGAGCTATCCGTTGGCGGTTCTGCCCAGCCGCGACGGCCGGCGGTTGTACGTGAGCCTGTGGGGCCAGAGCGCCGTGGCCGTGGTGGATTTGGCCGCTTGGCGCATGGAGTCAACCTGGCCCACGGGCTTGCCCGTGCTGGGTAGCGCCAGTTCCCACCCGACCGAGATGGCGCTTTCGCCCGAGGACAAGCTACTCTATGTCGCCTGCGCGAATAGCAACTCGGTGACCGTATTCGACACCGCGAACGGCCGCGCCGTCGAGCAAATCTCCAGCGCTCTTGAGGCACACGCCCCGCCGGGAAGCACGCCCAATAGCTTGACACTGTCTGCCAATGGCAAGGTATTGCTCGTGGCCAATGCCGACAACAACGACGTGGCCATGCTCGACGTGAGCCGGCAGGGCCGTAGTCGCTCGCTTGGTTTTATTCCGGTCGGTTGGTATCCGACCTCAGTACGGTTTGGCGTCACCGACGACCGAATTTACGTGGTGAATGGCAAAGGGGTGCGAGCTAAGAACAATGCGCCTGAAACCAAACCTGTGGCTCAGGCGGGTTCCACGCCGGCCAAAGAGCCATCGCAAGCCTTCCAGACGAAAAAGGAACGTGACTTTCCCTACATCGGCTCGTTGTACAAGGGCACGCTGGCCGTGATCGATTCGCCGTCGCCCGCGGAGATGGCTGGCTATTCGCGGCAGGTGTGGCAGGGCTTGCCGGGCTTTGGCGGCACGGGTGTCTTGCGCAACCCACGCGCGTCGGGCAATCCGATTCCCGCCGCAGGCGGCGATCGCTCGCCGATCAAGCATGTGATTTACATTATCAAGGAGAATCGCACTTACGATCAGGTATTCGGCGACGTGAAAGAAGGCAACGGCGATCCGCGGCTTTGCTTGTTCGATCGCCACGTGACGCCGAATCATCACGCTCTGGCCGCCGAGTTTGTCCTGCTGGACAACTTTTACGCGAATGCCGAAGTGAGCGCTCAAGGACACGAATGGAGCACCGCGGCGTATTGCACCGATTTCGTCGAAAAGGCCTGGCCGTTGAATTATCGCGGCGGCGCGCACGACAAGATCCCTTATCCCAGCGAAGGCAAGATGCCGGTGGCGTTTCCCGCGGCCGGCTATCTCTGGGATCGTTGCCAACAGGCCGGCGTCAGTTACCGCAGCTATGGCGAATTCATCGACAACGGCCCGCCCGGCCAGCCGTCGCATACGAAGGTCAAGACGCTCCAAGGGCATTTCGATCCGCAGTATCATGGCTGGGATCTCGATTATCCCGACGTCAAACGGACGGATCGGTTCCTCGAAGAACTGCGCGGGTACGAGCAGTCGGGCAAGCTGCCGCAGTTCATCATCCTGCGGCTGCCGAACGACCACACCATGGGCACTCAGCTTGGCAAGCCGACGCCGACGGCGATGGTGGCCGACAACGATCTGGCCTTGGGCCGATTGGTCGAGGGCGTTAGCCACAGCCGATATTGGGCCGACACCGCGATCTTCGCTGTCGAGGACGACGCCCAGAATGGGCCCGACCATGTCGACGCGCATCGGACCGTGGCTTTGGCGATCAGCCCGTACTGCCGCCGCCACACGATCGACTCGACGCTCTATTCCACCACGAGCATGGTGCGGACGATCGGGCTGATCCTGGGTCTTGAACCGCTGAGCCAATTCGACGCGGCGGCTGCGCCGATGTATGGCTCGTTCCAGGCGAAACTCGATCCGACGCCGTACACGCATCGCCCGGCGGAAGTGAAGCTCACCGCGGTGAACGAGCGCGGCACGTCGGGCGCGGAGACGTCGGCCAAGCTCGATTTCAGCCATGAAGACGCGATCGACGATTTGCTGTTTGGCGAAATCGTTTGGAGGAGCGTGCGCGGACCCAATAGCCAGATGCCCGCCCCGGTACACGCCGCCTTCGTTCGAACGCGAACCCCGGCCACGCCCGCCGGGACCAAAGGCGCAAAAGACGATGACGACGATTGAGCCACAACTTGTGGAACGGCTCTTCCGAGCCGTCCTCATCGGTCCATTCGGATGACGGCTCGGAAGAGCGGTCCCACTATATTGTGTCTTCCAGCGATCGCATTGTCCGCTATCTTGGCCACTCTAAATTGTAGCGCGGACGATGCTACTTCGCCGCTTCGGCGCATAGTGATACATTTTGAGACTTTTGGCGCGGCGACGGCACGCGGAGCGTGCCTGCCACGTGGTAGGCACACTCCGTGTGCCGTGGGGATCAAACCGTACCACTACCCTTCGGCGATCGCTTCGCGGGCGGCGGCGAGGGTGATGTCGATGTCGGCCGGCGTGTGGGCTGCCGAGACGAACAGCGCTTCGAATTGGCTACAGGGCAGGTAGATTCCGCGCTCGATCATCGCCCAAAAGTAGCGGGCGTACCGTTTCGTATCGCTACGCGCCGCGGTTTGCCAATTCGTCACCGGCTCGGGATTGAAAAACAGCGTGAGCATGCTGCCAACGCGGGCCACGGTGTGCGGCACGTCGGCGGCTGTTGCCGCGGCGCTCAAGCCCGCGGCCAAATGGGCGGAGATCGCTTCCAGCTGCGCATAGGGGGGATTGTCGCGCAGCAGCCGTAACATGGTGATGCCGGCGGCCGTGGCCAGCGGGTTGCCGCTGAGCGTCCCGGCTTGGAACACCGGGCCGACCGGCAGCACGTGGTCCATGATCTCGACCCGGCCGCCGTAAGCTCCCACCGGCAGCCCGCCGCCGACGATTTTTCCCAGCGTCGTCAGATCGGGGCGGATGCCGAACAGATGCTGGGCTCCGCCGTACGCCACGCGGAAGCCGGTCATCACTTCGTCGAAGATCAATAGCGCGCCGTCGCGCTCGGTCAGCCGCCTGGCCGCTTGGAGGAATTCGGCGGTCGGAATGACCACGCCCATGTTGCCGACCACCGGCTCCAAAATCACCGCCGCGATGCGCGACCCGAGCCGATCGAACGCCGCTTCGAGCGCGGGGGCGTCGTTGTAGGGCATGATCAGCGTGTCGTGGGCGGTGCCCGCGGTGACGCCCGGCGAATCGGGCACAGCCAAAGTCGCCGCGGAGCTGCCCGCTGCCACGAGCAGGCTGTCGACGTGGCCGTGGTAGTTGCCGGCAAATTTGATGATCAACTCGCGCCGGGTGAAGCCGCGCGCAGGCGCAGGGCGCTCATCGTCGCTTCAGTTCCGGAGTTCACCAACCGCACTCGTTCGATCGACGGCACGGCGGCGGCGATCAACTCGGCCAATTGGTTTTCGGCCACCGTCGGAGCGCCGAAACTCGTGCCGTTGCCGGCCGCCTCGCGCACCGCGGCCACCACCTCGGGATGAGCATGGCCGAGAATCAGCGGTCCCCACGAGCCGATGTAATCGATGTATCGGTTGCCATCGATATCGAACAGATGCGCCCCTGCGCCGCGGCGAAAGAAAATCGGCTCGCCGCCAACCCCGCCAAACGCGCGGGCCGGGCTGTTCACTCCGCCAGGCATCAAGCGCTGGGCCCGGACAAATTCGGCATGACTCAATTCACGCGGCATGGGGAAGCAGAATTATGGCTCAGGTGAGGTCACAAGCTCAGGCGTCTGGGCTGCGATCATAATCGGGAAGCTCATCGGGCGATAGCCAAACGACGCGACCATCGCGCCACACAACCATCGGTTGACCGGCGCGCTTATGAAGGCGCACCGCGTCGCGCACCGATTCGCGAATGGCTTGCTCGATCACCGCCGAGTCCGCGCGGAGTTTTGCAAGGCGTTCGAGATGATTCGAATTGATCACGGTCACTTTTTCTCTCCGCCAATTGCATTCCAGGGTTGCTGAAGATGGACTTCGATTGGACCATCGAATTGTCCGATCGCAATCAATATGGGAGAATCGACATTCGTATTATCGACCACTTGCCACGAGTCGGCCAGCGGCAAATAGGTCGTCCGCAAATTCAGCAGGCCAGCCGCATATCGTCGGCGGATCGTCTCCTCAGGCACGCCATGGCCGCCGAGGCGCACGCGTTCGGCCACGCGAGCAATGGCCAGATCAGCGGATGCAAGCCAGAGAAACAGCAGGTGGACTTCGTAGCCATCGGCCTTTACTGCCTATCCGAGAACCGGCCGAGGAGAGGGGGACAGGCACATTTTGCTCCCAGGGCACCGCAAAATGAGCCAGTCCCCGCCGGTTTTCGGATAGGCTCTTAATCGTTTCAGCCGCGGAGCATAGGAACGGCTGGCGAGCGTTGTCTCGAAGCCGAAGCTCGCGCGAATCGACGCTAGTTCGCTCAGTCGGCCGAGCATGATTCGGCCCGCTTGAAATGCCACTCGCTCTTGAGCAAAGGCCGACAAGCCTTGGGCGATGGTATCTGCGTTCACAAATTCTTCGACCTTTAGAGCTCCGCGCAACAGCCTCGCGGCGGATGTGGATTTTCCGGCGCCGTTGGGGCCGGCAAGGACGACGACTTTCGGCGCGGCTTCATTCATCATGAAAAGATTGCTCGCCAGATATCGTCACTCGCTCAGCCACTCCGCGGCCTGGCGGGCCCAATACGTGACGATAATCGTCGCGCCGGCGCGGCGGATTGCCAGCAGCGACTCCAGTGTGGTGGCGCGGCGGTCCAACCAGCCGCGGTCGGCGGCGGCTTGGATCATGCTGTATTCGCCCGAGACGTTGTAGGCCGCCAACGGCACGCCGGGAAATGCCTGGGCCACATCGCGGATCACGTCCAGGTAGGCCAACGCCGGCTTGACCATGATCATGTCGGCCCCTTCGGCCAGGTCGAGCACCACTTCGCGCAGCGCTTGGCCCGCGCCGGCCGCGGGATCCATCTGATAGCCGCGGCGATCGCCGGAGCGCAGGAGCACTTTCTGCGGCATCGCGAAACGGGCCATAAAAGGCGCTGGCGTACTTGGCGGCGTAGCTCAGGATGGGAATGTGCGAGAGATTCGCGCCGTCGAGTCCGGCGCGGATTGCCCGGACCATGCCGTCCATCATTCCGCTGGGAGCGACGATGTCGGCTCCGGCTTGCGCGTGGCTTACCGCCTGCCTTGCCAACAGCTCCAGCGTGGCATCGTTGTCGACGTCCATTCGCCCAATCTGCTCATTGAGCACGCCGCACTGCCCGTGATCGGTGTACTCGCAGAAACAAACGTCGGTGATGACTAGCAGCTGCGGCGCAACGCGCTTGATGGCGGCCACGGCCTGCTGCACGATTCCGCGTTCGCTGTACGAATCGCTTCCCAGCGCATCTTTGAGATCGGGAATGCCGAACAGCAGCACGCCGCCGAGGCGTAACTCGACCGCCGCGCGAATCTCCTCCTGCAACTGGTCGACCGAGAGTTGAAAATGCCCAGGCATCGAATCGATCGGCTTGCGCACCCCCTTGCCGCCGCGCACGAACAGCGGCAAGACGAAATTCTCCGGCGCAATCCGCACCTCGCTTACTAACCGCCGCACCGCCGGGTTGTAGCGCAAGCGGCGCATCCGCGTGGTCGGAAAGCCGGCTTGCGGCGCATGCTGCTCAGAGGGATTTGGTTCGCTGGGCATACTGTCTCAAATGCAGGTTCAACTTCCGACGGGCGATTGCGATCACTTGGATGTCGAGGACGGCGCGGGAGTTGGCGATGCCGCCGGCGACTGTCCGGAACTGGGAGCGTCCTCATGAAAATGCGTGTCGAGCCATTTGTCCCAGTCGCTGGTGGTTTGCTTGTCGAGCGCCTGCCGGTTTTTTCGCACGGCGAAGCCCACGAGCCGGACCAATTGGCGGTCCATTAGCGGCTCGAGCTTCGCCGGCTGGAGTCCGCCGGCCAACGTGGCCAGTTGCCCGGACGCGGTAGAGCTTTCTTTTTGCTTGCCTAGCAAAGAATAGGCAACGCATTCGCCCGCCAGACCAAACGCGCGGTACGATCGCTCGACGTCGTCGGCGTGGGCGAAATCCTGGAAGATCTTCAGCGCCGCGGTGTAATTGTCTTGTTGCAGGTACAGCTCGGCTAATTGTTGTTGAGCGCGGGGGAGATATTTTTTGTCGTTGGGAAAATAGCGGCCTACGCTTTTCCACCCCGCCTCCGTGCCCACTTGCACGGCGTAGAGATACTGTTCCAGAGCGGAATCTCGTCGCTCGATCGTTGTCTGTCGTCGTCTCGGCGGCCGGCGCATCCAGCAGAAATGGCTGCCGGCGCAGGCCAGGCGCCCAAGGCCCCGAGCATGAATGCCGCCACCGCGGCCGCCGCCACCCACCGCCACCAATGGCGACGGCGGCGGACCGCCAGCGTCTGGGTGTGCATCAGCAGGGACAACCGCTGGGTCGTTTCCGACACCACGGGCTGCGTCAGCGCCGGCCGCGGCGTGAGCGATGCGACCGGCTGCGCTGCAGTGATCACCGTCGAGGAATCCTCGACCGGCTTGCCCGTGTTCACGGAGCGCAATTCGCGGAGCAATTCGCGGGCATTCGGATACCGATCGGCCGGCTTCTTGGCCAGCATTTTATGCACGACGGCGCATAGCTCGGGGGGCAAATCGGGTCGCCGCGCCCCCAGCGGCTCCGGCTGCGAGCGGACATGCTGCACCGCCACGCTGACCGCGGTTTCGCCACGAAATGGGGGCGCGCCGCTGAGCATCTGATAAGCAGTCACGCCGAGCGAATAGATGTCGCTGCGCGGGTCGAGCTCCTTGCCCTCGACCTGTTCGGGACTCATGTACAGCGGGGTGCCCATCGTCATGCCGGTTTGCGTCAGATTCAGCGAATCGGCGGCGCCGGTGATTCGGGCCAGTCCGAAGTCGGCGACCTTCACTTCGCCCGCCTTGGTGAGCAGGATGTTTTCGGGCTTGATGTCGCGATGCACGATGCCTTGCTCGGCGGCTTTGACGAGCGCGGCCGTAACTTGCCGCAAGATCGAAGCGGCCAGCCGGACCTCAAGCGGCCCTTTGCGAGCCAGCAACTCGCGCAAATTCACTCCCGCGACATACTCCTGCACGATGTAGTGAATGCCGTCGACACAAGCGACTTCGTGAATCTGCACGATATTGGCATGAACCAATGCCGCAGCGGCCTGGGCTTCATGATGGAAGCGCCGGACATAGCTCTCATCTTTGGCCAGCTCGGGCTTCAAAACCTTGAGCGCCACCTGCCGGCGAAGCGAGCATTGCTCGGCCAGATAGACCTCCGCCATCCCGCCGGAGCCGAGCCGGCGCAGCAGCCGATAGTCGCCCAATTGGCGGCCCGACAAATCGTTTTCCAGGCCGGCAGCGCCGCCGGACCGAATCGTTTCGCTCATCGTGTCAGTATGGTCCCCAACGCTCAGTCGCCGCAAGGTGGTTGAAAGAGCGCCGACGCGCAGTTGAAGCGCCGGGGCGACACGAGAAATACACCAACCCGGCCAAGCGCCGCATTCTTGGGATTGCCATTCCGTACGGCCAATTTAACCGTGTCAAAGAATTTCGAATATTTTCTTATCGGAGTGTTGCCACCCCCCTTGACATAGGGGGTCCGCTTTCTGCATGATACTCCCTGCGGGGCAACCGCAAGACATTGTTGAGGGACCAATGTAATCTTCGGAGGGGCAAGTGATGGCTCGGGTCAACAAGGCGCATACAGCCACGGTCAATCGGATCATTCGTCGGTATGCTGGGGCCTCGGCGTGGGACATCAACGTGGATGTTCGCACCGCCGACGCGATCATCGAAGTCGAAACCGAAGCCACGATCCAACGCGGCGTTCGGCGTCTCAAAACATTCGAAGGCCCGGTTTATCTTGCGGTCACCAACCGCGAGGCGCTGCCCGAGGCATTGCGGGTCACCAACGGCAGCCAGGTCGGCGTGATGGACCCGCAAGGGAACATCGTCAAGCCGGCTAAAATGTTGGCCAATGCCAGTTGATGCCGGCCGCGCGGTTGTCTAATCATTGGACACGAGGCGAAGGGCTTTGACTGCATTCCACGACTTGCGGCTTAGGTAACGCATTCATGGTGGCGCGGTGTGCAATCCGCACCGAAGGTGCATGGCAGGATAGCCCAGGGCAACGCCCTCGTTGTTCCACACAAGTTAGGGTTCGGCTGGCGCGGCTGGTCCGAAGAGGAGCCAGCAGTTGGCGATGTCGTGCATGCGTTGCAGTCCAAGCCAGACTGTTTGTGGTCCCGGGGGTCCCGCTCGCTTTCGATTGACGTAGCCGCCCAGTTGGGCCACCAGCCGAATGAACACGTCGAGTGGGGGTGGTTCTGGCGGCGGATCTTTGCGCAGCACGACTTTCCAAACCGACTTCCATTCGGCCGGTTCGAAGATCGCTTCGCAATTCAACTCTGGGCAACTGCGTCCCAAACGGCAGACGTACAGCGTTCGCCAGGCAACGATCAAGTAGACCGCCAGGCAATTCAACAAGCGGTCCAAGTGTTCGAAGAGACGTTCTTCGACCCGACAGCCCGACTTCAAGACACGAAACAGCACCTCGATCATCCAGCGCACCGTGTAATACTGAATGATCAGGGGGACTGCGCAACATCATCAATCGGCAGGCTGGTGACCAGCAGCCATTCGACTGGCTCGTCGCCGCTCGGCGGATTGATCTCGCTGACCAGTACGACGTTCACCGCCACCGGCGGCAGTTGGCGATCTGGACGCCGAGGAGGACGAAGCGTCACTCGAGTCGCACGGACTGCGACTTCGGCCTGGCGCGAGTGGCGCAGCTGGCGCCGCCGCGCGTCTCGCAGGCCACTTTCGCTGTTCGCCCACGGACTGCGATCGTGTTTTGAAACAGCACGGGAGTCTCAAGAACCCGGGCCCGCAGCAGCGTTTCTCCACTCTGTGGAGAGTCATCGCGCGACAACGCACGGTCCTGACACGCGCGCACGATCCAGTCCGAGTTGGGTGGTCCGCCATTGGCCTCCACCAGGAATTCGTAAATATCGGCTTCGCTATCCGAGACCGTGATGAACTGCGTGGCGGGGCAATGTCGCGCTTCCTCTTCGGCACGCCGGAGCGTGGTCACCCAACGGTAACTCTCTTTTTGTTCAATCGGAATGGCCGCCCGCTGAGCGCGTGTGAGCGATGCGCAGCACGTTCCTTCCTCACGCGTCCAGGCGGTCGCATGCACGGTTCCCAACGGCGTACCGTCCGGCGTGAAGGCATGCAGAGGATGGAGAAACGCGCCCCGCCGGGATTCTCCATCGAGCGGACCCGCGCCGAACACCTGTTGTGCCGGCCGCGTCAAATCGATCTCCGTGGTGTCTTGGGCGAGCACGACAACCCGTTGTGCAGCGATGCGTTGCCGCGTGGCATCGCTATGCGGCTGCAAGATGTCGGCGAAAGTCGCCTTCTCGTTCTCGAAGAAGCGATAGGCCGCCACCATTTCAGTTCGCCCGCCACAAGCGGCAGGAATGCTCGCGGTCGGATGCTGCGCCAGCGCCGACAGCACAGCCTTGAGGCGGACATCCAACCGCTTGTCATCCAGATCGGCGGTCTGCATCTCATCCATGACCCACGGTGCCAGCACGATAATCCATCCTTGACTCGTTTCGCCCCCCCGCGATTCCTCCTACCTGCCCATGATCCCCGAACATCTCCAGAACGCCAATAGCACCCCAAAAGATGTGTGGAACAACGAGGGCAATGCCCTGGGTAGTCGCTACCTCAAGAGTCATTCGGCGGCTTGCACAAATTCGCCCGAGGCGTCTTCGCCGATCAGAAATGCCATATGATTGAGATGAACAACGTCACCGATCATGTCCACATCCTGTTTGATTTGCATCGCACAGAGGCACTGGCCGATGTTGTGATGCACGTGAAGAAGGGAACCTCGCGTTGGCTTAAGAGCCTATCCGAGAACCGGCGGGGACTGGCTCATTTTGCGGTGCCCTGGGAGCAAAATGTGCCTGTCCCCTTCTCCTCGGCCGGTTCTCGGATAGGCAGTAAGGAACAAGCCGCGCGATTCGCCGAGTTCGATTGGCAGGACGGCTATGGCGCGTTCTCGTTGGGTGAATCGCAACGCTCCGAAGCGATTCGCTATTTGCAAGACCAGCAGAACCATCATCGCGAGTTGTCGTTTCAAGACGAGTTTCGAGCGTTACTGCAGGCTTACCATATCGAATACGATGAGCGGTATCTCTGGGATTAATTACCAGCGACATCGCCTGCCGCGCCCTTTCAGGGTGCGAAACGGTTCTTGGTTTCTCGGTTCCCAGGGCGATGCCCTGGGTTGTCCTGCATTGCACCTTCGGTGCGGAAAAAGTCGAACGTCCAACCATCGGCGCTTCGATGGATTTCACACAATGGTGCGTAACTCGCTGGCCGCTTCGATGTTGGCTTGATATTCTTGAACAGGCAACGCGGCATTGAGCGCCGGCGAATCATCCAGAGGACAATCTCGTGCAACTTGTCCGTAATCCAACGCGTTCGGTCCGGATCGGATCGGTGACGATCGGCGCCGGGCATCCGGTTGCGATTCAGAGCATGACCGCGACGGCCACGCAGAACGTGGCGGCCACGGTCGAGCAAGTCAATGACCTGGCCCGAGCCGGAGCCGATGTCGTTCGGATCGCGGTCGATAGCCGGGCCGACGCCGATGCGCTGGCTGCCGTGCGCGACCAAACGACCGCGAATCTTGCGGTTGATTTGCAAGAAAACTATCGCCTTGCCGAAGCCGTCGCCCCCCATGTCGACAAGCTCCGCTACAACCCGGGCCACCTCTATCACCATGAGCGCGAGAAGCCGTGGCAGGACAAGGTCCGCTATTTGGCCGACATCGCCGCGAAATACGATTTCGCGATGCGTGTGGGCGTGAATTGCGGGAGCGTCGATCCAGCCAAAGTCGAAAGCTTTGCTCCCGACGATTCGCTCGGTCCGATGCTGGCGAGCGCCCTGGAGCATTGCGAGCTGTTGGATTCGTTGGGCTTCACCCGCTATTGCGTGTCGCTGAAAGATTCCGACCCGGCCCAGGTGATCGAGGTGAATCGCCGCTTCGCCGCCCAACGCCCGGATGTTCCCTTGCATCTCGGCGTCACCGAGGCCGGCCTTCCGCCCGAGGGAATCATCAAGACCCGGATCGCCTTCGAGCAGCTGATCAGCCGGGGCATCGGCGACACGATCCGCGTTTCGCTCACCGTCCCCAATCCCGCAAGCCGGAAGAGATCGCCGCCGGCCGGCAGATTCTGGCCGATATCGCCGCCGGCCGGGTTCGCAGCGTCGTCGATTACGGCTTGAAAACGCTCAATATCATCAGTTGCCCCAGTTGCTCGCGGGTCGAAAACGAAGCCTTTATCGAACTGGCCGAGCAGGTCAAGGAGATGACCCGTTATGCCGAGCAATACGCGATCACGATCGCCGTGATGGGCTGCCGCGTAAACGGTCCCGGCGAAACCGACTCCGCCGATCTCGGCCTCTGGTGCGGCCCGAATCAAGTGAATCTCAAGCGCGGCAGCGAAAGCCTGGGGGCCTACCCTCGACAAGATTCTGCCGCGGCTCGGCGAAGAACTTGACCGCTTGATGGCTGAGCGACGGCCGATCAAAGCGTAAGAGCCACTCGAAGCCCGCTTACTTACGTGCGTGGCTCGTTACGACGGCGAACGAGGCGTGAGGCGCTACGGAATCTCGAATAGCGACTGGCTTTTGACGATGGCATAATCGTCGGGAAACGTGTGAAACGCCTGGATGAACAAGCTCCGATTGCGTGTCTCCACGTTGATGTAGCTCAGCGCGCCCAGCGCCATCCGCCCGCTAGAGTCAAAGCGGTGCAGCATGCCCTCGTTTGCCATCCAGGGCCAACTCCTGCTGAAAGGTCCAAAACACCTGCGGCTCGACCCCTCCAACTGGAAGTTCATCTGGTACCGCACGCCGCCGCGGCATTCCACGCGATCTTGCCGCTCGCCCTTCAGCAAGTATGACATCAGCCGCCGGCGTTGCGGGAGCGGGTGCTGAGCACTGGCGGCCACCTCGGTCAGCGTGATGCCTTGATAACGCCAGGCAACGACGTGCCCGGCACTGGTGATGTTGATCGTGGCTTCGTAATCGCCGCGCCGGACCGTGCGAGTCGCGTAAACCTCGAACAATTCAGGATGGAGCGCCCGGCCGTAAAGTTGAAACAGCAACTCGGCGACTTTCGGTCGTACAGACAACACGGCTGGCGGCCCCCCGGCATGAAATGAATGAATAACGAACGGACGAGGATCGTGGCAACGCCGAATCGCGGGCTCGCTCCACGACGGGTGCGGATTCGCAAGCCGCATCGAGCCTCACGATTGGCAATCGCCAGCAGCACCTGCCGCGTGCTGCCGTGCTTGATTTTAAGTTAAACCTTCGCGAGGACAAAGGGTGAAATTTTTTCAGTTCCTTCCGCGGCGCTAGCAACAAGAATTTGTGTCTTGACAGACCGCCCGGGCCACGTTCAGCACGAGGCTTGAGGCTACAGGCTTGAGGACGACGAGGGGCAACTGGCCGGGGCAGGAGCCGCCTCGGCGATGCCCCGGCAGTGTCTCGAATCTTCGCCGCGCCAGCGGACGGCGACTGGTGCCTCGTCATCGCTTTTTTTTGGATTGCGTGCCACTTGCTCTGCCAGTGTTCATCGGAATTCTTGCCTTGATCGGTCAGCAAGGAAGAACACTGGCAAAGCCTGATTATGGAAGAGCGGTCCTCCTGGGAAACTGAGTACGGCGTAGCACGGGGCTCGCCCAAGGTTAACCCGAGGAGGACCAGGCGATGTTATACCTAGCGATCGATCAGCACGGCAAACAATTGACCGTCAATTTGGAACACCGGGATTTGCACATGCTGACGTTGGAGCCGGTCGAGAAATCCGACGGACCGCTGGTCTTCCGTCAGTTGGAGGAAACCAGGCGGCGGACGGGCCTTGTCCGGCGCGCATTCTGAGCGACGAAGGAACCGACCTGAAAGGCGGGGTCGAGGCCTTCCGCGCTGCCCACCCGACGACCATCCGCACGCTCGACATCGCGCATCAAGCGGCCAAGATCTCAAGCGCAAACTGGAAAGCGACGATCGCTGGAAAGCCTTTTGCGCCGCGGCGGGCGGAGCCAAACAGCGGCTGGCGCAACGCCGATGGCCTGTTTGCTCCCGCCGACGCGCGCAAGGCCCGCTATATGAACCTCGACGAATTGGTGGCCTGGGTCAACACACGCTCGGTTACCTGGACGAACCTCATCCGCTCGCGGGGCTCCCAGTGGACTCGGCCGCCTTGCAGTCGAACTGGGTTGGCTGGCGGACTACCGTGCTGCGCTGGAAGAATGGCGGCAGACGATGGCGACGATCTCGGCGACGCTGAGCTACATCCGGCACGAAGGCTATCACCGCGGCGCGACACCACTCTGCGACCGTTGCTGGTTACTTGTGCTCGCTCGGCCATGAGCCGGCGAATCGCGGCGCGGCTGATCCACTTCGTGCGTCAGCAGTCGGCCGCAGCGTGCCAGGCAGAGCAGCTGATCGGCAGCAGCGAATGTCTGAGTCGTTGATCGGGAAAGGAAAACGACTGGAGGGTCAACAAAGCAAAAGTGGTTTCACGAAAATGGTCCTGGCGATGGCCGCGGCCGTGGCCAAGCCGACGAAAGACTAAATCCCCCGATCGCCGCGGTCACGACCGCCGACGTGCTCGCCTGGTGTGCCCGCTTCGGTGTTTCAGTGCAATCCCAACGCCGCCAAGCCTTCGCCGGAATCGGAACAGAAATGGGATAAACAAACCAAGATCATTACCTTTATTTTGCGCAGCCCACCGTTAGCCTGATTGGGCCTGCGCGGGCTTGCGGGGTGATCGTACCGAGATAATCCGTGCGGAGGCCAGCATTCCAGCGACTGCCGCCAGCGGCAGACATATTCACGAAGGGATGTATCGCGGGCGCAAAGAAAAGAACGACCGCCGGCGAACTCCGCAAATCCGAGATCACGCCTTCCACGCACCGCCGCGCATCGCAACGAAGCAAAACTAAAGAAACCAGATCGAACTCAAAAAAGCCGCAAGCTCGGCAACCGGAGAAACCCCGCACCCAATTCCCCAAGATGACCTCTTGACACTCAAAGCTCTTTCAGGGATGGCACCCAAAATTCAAGCTGTGACAATGCACTTGGCTCGCGGTGGTTTCACCACGCGGCTTGTCCCACGAGTGTAGTGCCGCTGCTGGCACGGGCCAGGTATTTTGAGCAGGCCGCCGCCACTTGCACTGGCGCCCTTTGGTACCGCGTCTGAAAGAATTGGCCCGATGCCTGCCGCATTGACGATCTCCGCCGCCCAGGAAGCGACGCGCTTGGCGATCCACCGCCGGCGAATTGCTGATCGAGCGCTGGCAAGAATTCGCCGCGACGAGGAGCGACTCATGCCTGGGTGCTGGTTGACGAAGCCGGCGCTCGGGTTGCGGCGGGCAACTGGATTCGCGACCGCCAGGGCCAACCGCTCGGGCCGTTGCATGGCATTCCGATCGGCGTGAAGGACCTGATCGACGTGGCGGGCATGCCGACCGGCGCCGGGAGCCTGGCGGCGACAGGCGGTTGCGTTGAAGACGCGCCGCTTGTAGCGCGGCTGCGGCAAGCCGGAGCGATCATTCTTGGCAAGACCGTCACCACGCAATTCGCGTATCTTGATCCTTCGCCGACGCGCATCCCATGGAACATGCGCACACCCGGGCGGATCGAGCAGCGGCTCGGCCGCGGCCGTGGCTAGCGGCATGTGCATGGCCGCCGTGGGGACGCAAACCGGCGGCTCGATCCTGCGGCCGGCGGCTACTGCGGACTGGTCGGCTGCAAGCCAACTTGGGGCAGCATCCCGACCGCCGGCATCGTGCCGTTGGCCTCGAGCCTGGATACGCCCGGTCCTTTCGCGCTGCATCGCCGACGCAGCCATGTACTGGCGGTGATGCAGGGGCGGAAAACGCACGGTCAGAAGAGTTTCCGCCGCGGGCTGAGCACGCTCCATGCTTGGGATTCATCGACGAATATTTCATGGCCTGGGCCGACGACAGCGTGCAAGAAGCGATCGAAGCGGCCGCGGCGAAACTGCACGCGGCGGGAGCCACGATGAGCCGGTGAATCTGCCAGGCAGCTTCCCGCAAGTCGAAGCTTCCGCTCGACGAATCATGGCGGCCGAAGCGGCGGCAGCCCACCGGCAAACCTTTCACGAACATGCCATCGACTTCAGGCCGCAAATCGCCGCGCTCATCACCGAAGGTCGACGGCTCGATCCGGCAGAGCTGGCCACGGCGCGAGAGCATCAGCTGGTTTCGCTGCTGAGATGGAGGCCGTCTTCGCTGCACGCCATTCGGCCGATCGATCTCGGCCGCCACGAATTCTATGATGCCGACCACGCCCACTCCGGCTCCGTCTCGGCTCGACACCACGGGCGACGGCCGATTCAATATTCCTTGGAGCTTCGCGCGGCTGCCGGCAGTGACGATTCCTTGCGGTCTGTCGCCCGAGGGGATGCCGATCGGCTTGCAACTGGTCGGGCCGCCGCACAGCGAATCGCAACTGCTGAGTGTCGCCGCGTGGTGCGAGCGCGTGCTGGCTTTCAAGGCCGCCCCGCCCAAGAGAAACCCAAAAACCGATTCTATTTCGGCGTGCACACGCCAGCGAAGCCTGCCAGCGTGCGCCGTGTGGCACTGGCCAGCGAAGTCGGCCAGCGTGCGTCGTGTGGCACTGGCCAGCGAAGTCGGCCAGCGTGCGCCGTGTGGCACTGGCCAGCGAAGTCGGCCAGCGTGTGCGGCAATGGCCAGCGAAGTCGGGAGCCGTGTGGCACTGGCCAGCGAAGTCGGCCAGTGCCAGCCAGCGGGAACCGGCATCGATCCGCGTTATCTAGACCGAAAGCAATTCCGTGAGTGGACTCGCCAGTGGCGGCTCTGCACCGGCACACGTTGCTTGCCAGTGCCACCCGGAACACGATTGGTCGACTAAAACGATGGCGGCAGGCCCACGCGCCGCCCGGCGCGACGAATGCCGGCGGCTCCGAATGGAAGCAATCGGGCCTGGATTTTCGCCAGGATGAGTTGCTCCAAGTTCGCGTCGCGCCCTTGTAAATCCAATTCGACGGCGGCGGCGGGGCGATCTGGCGGCCCGCTTGCGGCGACTGGGCGACGCTAGTCGCCGTTGAGAAGGGAGTCACCCTGGGCTGGCCTGGCAGCGGCTCGTAGGCTTGATCCGAGATCGCGTTTTGTTTGTCGAACACCGCGATGCCCACGGCCATCTGCGGCCGACGCAAATCTTCGAGTTCCTTCAGCATGGTCACTTCCACGAAAAAGCTTCCCTGGTCGGGCATCACGCGAACAAAGACTCGGCGACGATACGTTTGCAGCGTGCTTTCCAAGCGGTCGTGAAAAGTGACCGTGTTACCTCGCCATGGTTCCAGCAACGTCGCCGAGTTTCGGGAAAAGTGTCGATGCGGCCCTCGGTGAGAATGTCGCCGGCCACGTGCGACGGCTCTTCATGCTGCACTTTGAAATCCTCTTCGATCACCGCCACGATTTGCTCGAACGCAAACTCCCGATCTCCCACAGGCACGCCAGCGGATTGGCCAAATGCCCGCGGGCTGGGTCGTGCCAAACGGCGATACATTTGACATTGCCCGGGCGGACCGGAGTGCCTGGCTGAATCTGGGGCGGGCCGGCGCCAGGAAATGTGCCGGGCTGTCCCGTGGGGACAGAGAAACAGCCGAGCATCCAACTCCGGCGATTGCGCCGACTGCGATCCAGAGCCGCCGCATGGCGACCTCGTGCTGTAAGGAGGCGTTGAGGCTTGAGACCTGAGGCTTGAGGACGAAGGAAATACCGAGGCGAATGAGTGCCCTCTCGGCCGTTGCCGGCGTTCAGTCAAACAGAACTGGCCTAATGCTGCGGCCCTTAAGCCTTAAGCCTTTAGCCTCAAGCCTTTGATTAGGGGGCACAGTGTCTCGAAACCGGTCCAATACCGCAAGAGGATTTTGGCAAAGCGACGACGGAAAACGCTTACTTACGTCGCGGCTCGTCCCGGCATTTCCGAGCCGCGCACGTCAGTAAGCGATTGCTAGCAGCGTCCGCCCTAAGGCTCATCTTCCTTCGTTTGCTCAGAAAGGGCTAAGCCCGACTGGCCGTTGCCGATACAATGCAGCTAGCGCGGGAACGTATCCCCGATCTCTTCTTATCTGGTTAACCTGCCCAATCCCATGCTGCAAACGCTGTTTGATGTTCCCGCCACGGTGTTTGGCGTCCCGCTGTTCGGCTGGGGCCTGCTACTGGCGGTGTGGGCGGTGGCCACGGCGGTTGTGCTCGGTTGGCACGTTTATCATTACGGTTTAAAGGCCGAATCGTTGGCCTACGTGCGATGCTGGCCTTGATCGGCGCGATGATCTTCTTCCTTCCCCATCTCATGGAACACACCGCCACGGGCGAGCTCCGCGGTCTGCCGATTTGCGGCTATGGCGTGATGGTGATGCTCGGAGTGGTGGGAGCCGTGGCGTTAGCCGTTTACCGGGGGCAGCTATGGCGTCATCTCGTATTGGTCTATTCGCTCGCCTTGTGGCTTTTTATCGGCGGAATCGCCGGTGCGCGGGCATTCTACGTGATCGAATATTGGAGGGACCAATTCGTGGTCCACAACGCCGACGGCAGCTTCAATTTGTTCGCCACGTTGGGGGCGGTCATCAATATTCCCCAGGGGGGCTTGGTCAGTATATGGGGCCGGGATTGGCGGCGCACTGGCTGGGATTTTCTTTGTGCGACGTTATCGGTTGCCAATGCTGCGGCTCGGCGATTTGGTTTTGCCGAGCCTGATGGTGGCTGGCGCTGGGCCGCATCGGCTGCTTTCTGAACGGTTGTTGCTTTGGTTCCACCTGCGATTTGCCTTGGGCCGTGCGATTTCCGCCGCAATCGCCGCCGTATCAGCGGCAGTTGGCGCAGGAGCAATTTTTCCTGCATGGGCTGGCCTTTCACGAAGGGACCGGCGGTCCGGCGATCATCGCGGGGGTCGAACCCGGCTCGGCTGCCGAGAAGGCAGGCATTAGGAAGGGAGACGAAAACTTCGAAATCACCAAGCAGACACCCGGCGATCCGCAGCCAGTGCAGGTCTTTCCAACCGTTTCATTCCTCACCCCCAACCCCTCTCCCACAAGGGGCGAGGGGAGCCATTCTCCCTCTCCCTCACGGACAGGGCCGGGATGAGGGTGATGCACCACCGGTCGGCTTACCCCTCACCCCCAACCCCTCTCCCGCAAGGTGCAACCGGGCCGACCTCCCTCTCCCCACGGAGAGGGCCGGGGTGAGCGTGATGCACCACCGGTCGGCTTACCCCTCACCCCCAACCCCTCCCCCGCAAGGGGCGAGGGGAAGAACGCTCGCTCTCCCGCAAGGGGAGAGGGGAGCACGGACCGATCGTTGTCGGCCGCTGAAACGGCTTTGCTCGGTATCTCCGGCGAAGGGACCGAAATCGCGGTCCGCACCACCGATCGGCCAGAGCCTTACGTCTGGAAAATCACGTGCGCCGATACGGCCCTGGCCCGGAGCTTGCCGGTGCATCCGACACAGCTTTACAGCGCGGTGGACGCCGCGCTGCTTCGTCTTGTCCTGTTGGCGTTCGAGCCCTGGCACACGCTCGACGGGCAGGTGTTGGCTCTCTGGCTTACATTACATCCGATCGCCCGCTTCCTATTGGAATCAATTCGAACCGACGAGCCGAAGAAGTACCTGGGGATGAGTATTTCGCAGGTGGTGAGCCTGATCACGCCGGCCATCGCGGCCTCGCTCTGGGGATACTTAGGGAGCCAACGAAGCCGAGTTCCCGCTCCCCAGCCCGAAGTGATTCCCGGCTAAGAACCTAACTCGACTCGCGGCGAGCCAGGGGGTCAGTCCTGGTCAGACCCCATTTTGCTCACGGGGCATCGCAAGTTGGGGACAGACCTGGGCTGGTTAAGTTAGCACGGCTAAGGATTTGACAAGACCTAATGCCGCCGGACAAGATGCGGCGTTGCCCCTCTATTCGCGGCGGCCTGGGAACTTTTCGTGTTCGCCGGGCGTCGTAATCTGTGGAGCGTGTGTGAACGACGACGCCCAACTCATCGACGAAGCCTTGGCTGGCCATTCGGTGGCGTTTGGGCAGTTGGTGGTCAAGTATCAGGACCGCCTTTACAACGCCTTGGTGCATGTCGTCGGGTCGGTGGAAAAAGCCCGCGACGTGACTCAAGAAGCGTTTGTACAGGCCCTGGTCAAGCTGGATTCGTTCCATCGCTCGTCGGCCTTTTATACGTGGCTCTACCGGATTGCCTTCAATCTGGCGGTCAGCCGGCATCGAAAAGTCCGACCCACGACGTCGATCGAACGAACTCGCGAATTGACCGGGCAGGAGATTCGTCTCGCGCGATCCACCGCC
>CAVRYO010000006.1:0-660710 GCA_963725485.1 Pirellulales bacterium
GATTTGCTGGAACAGTTTCAGTCGAGCGGGAATCGTCAGCGTTGCGGTCGGCGAAGGCCGGAGGCACGCCGGGGACGTGCTCCATGACGAAGTACGGGCGGCCAGAGCGGGTGCTGCCCGCGTCGAACACCTTGGCGATGTGCGGGTGATCCATCCGGGCCAGCCTGGCGTTCGGATTCGAAGCGGGCGACGACCTCGGGCGTGTCGACGCCCGCCGTGATCATCTTGATCGCCACAACGCGCTTCACGGGTAGGCGCTGCTCGGCCTTGTAGACCGTCCCCCAGCCACCTTTCCCAGCCGCTCGAGAACTCGGTAGTGCGCGCTGCCCTTGGCGGGCGGCAAGTCGGCGTTGACATTCGCGGCCTCCGCTTCGTCGCTCATCCTGCGGGCAGCCAGCGCCAGCGGAGGTTGCTCATCCAGCGGCGAAGTTTCGAGCTGGGCGTAGTCCAACCTTCGCAGTATTTCCTTCCACTGGTCATCGCTCAACTCATGGCGAGCGGACCGGCTCCCACTGCTGCCGCGGCAGCGCCAGAAGCTCTGCCACGATCTCCTGCAGGTTGGGGTCAGAGCCACTCATGGTCGGATTTCCTCAGACGCTCTCGCCCTTGGAGTCATCCCAGCTCTTTGAGCAAAAATGCCCGCGCCGCCAGCCAGTCGCGGGAGATCGTCTTGGGATCCTGCTCAAGGGCCAGGGCGATGTCTTTCTGTTCCCAGCCGCCGAAGAACTGCAGCATGACGACGGTGTGTTGCCGCTCGTGCTCGGACTTCAGCTTGCACAGGGCCTCATCCAAAGCGACCCAATCGATTTGTTCGATGGCGATTTCATTCGGATCGACGTCGATCCGGCGATGCCGGCCGCCGCGCTTCAGAGAAATGTCGGAGCGGTAACGGTCGACGAGAACGCGGCGGATCGCTGCCGCCGCGTAGTTGTAAAAATGGTATCGATCTTGAAGTGAAAGCCCCGTGGCGCCGACCATGCGGAGGTAGGCTTCGTTCACTAGCGAGGTGGCGCTAGACCGCCCCCAATTCGCTCGCTGGGCTTGTTCTTTCAACTCCTCGTAGACCAGACTCGAAAAGCTGATTGACTGCTTCCTTCTCGCCATTCTTGATCCGCCCGAGCAAGGGCGTGATCTGTCCGGATGGCGCCGCGTCTCGGGATTCTTCCCGCATGGCCGGTGTCTCCGCAGGCGAGCGTCGGGAATATCAGTGGGGCTTCGAACCGTTGACGCGTTGGAGCGTGAAAGCAGCTTGTAGCTTACAGGCCTCGGTCGGCGGAGTCCAATTTACCGCCCGCCCGGAGTTCGGAATTCGCTTCTTCCCACCCCGCCTTTTATGACTGAAAAAAATCTTGGAAAGCGAATGTCCGCCACGGCTCTGGTTTCCGCACTCAAGCTTGGAGGGGCGCGTGCCCCTGACGTTTCACGGCCCCATCTGTCTAACGGAGACCATGACGATGAAAGCCAACTACGATGAATTGCGTCGGAAGATGATTCGGGAAACCGAGGAATATCTTGAACGACGCCTCGGCGCGTCGGCCGACGGAGCTACAACGGAGCCGGGTGCGGGTCTCCTGGAGCAACCCATCGAGGGCCTGGCCGCGCTTCCGGTTTTCGACCGCTTGAGCCCGCTCCAGAAGGTTTGCCCCTCCGACTTCATGTCTGATCAAAGCTGCGCGAAATCGGCGTGAAGGGCTTGCCGACCTGCCGCTGCGCATCGCGGCGCTCAGCGTAGAGTCGCCGGCCAACCGAGCGGTGGAATCGGACAAGTTCCCCCATATCCTTGCCCACGTCGGTTCGATCGACCGCCGCAGATTCAAAAGGGGGGTATTGCCAGGCAAAAGCCGCCGCAAAAATCAAGCCCGTTGGTGGGCTGAGAACGGCTCAGGTTGGGAGGGAATCGTGAACGCTGACCTGGCCGGCACTCGACCGACGCATATCAACGATCCGCGATGTCTCTCTGAAACAGATTCCCAACCGCTTCGTCGTCGACCGCCACATGCAGATAGCCCGACGTAATGCTGACGTTCGCGTGCCCCGCGGCGTCGCGGACTTCGGCCAGCGTTCGACTGCCGGCCAATGCATGGCTGATAAACGTGTGGCGGCCGTGATGGATGGTCAGCGATTCGAGCCGTGGCGATGCCGAGCACCTTGCATGCCGTGCGGAATCGTTTGCGAAGCGTGTGGCGGGAGAACGTCTTCACCGCACGGCCGGGAATCAGCGACGCCAGGAACGGCTCGTTGTGTTCGGCGCCGGAGCGAACGCGGTCGATCTTCCAAGCCGCCAAGTCATCCAGCGTCCCCGCGTCCCACCAAAGCGGAACCATGCGTGGTCGTCCGCCCTTCGACGCGCCGGTGCGAATGCGGATGTGCGGGCGCGCCAACTCGGTTCGCACGTCGCCAACTTGCAGCTTGGCGATCTCGCTGGCGCGCAGGCCGCAGCAACAGGCGAGGCGGAACAGAACCAGATTCATCCGCGTGTTCTTCGATCGCGGCGCCTTGCGTTTCAGGTCGTTCAACACGGCGGCCAATTCGCGGCGAGAAAGAATCTTCGTGACGTCGATTGGTTGCGGGCGATACGTTTGCATAGCGTGTTTTCCTCGGGCGAAAGTGCGTTTTGTCCTTAGCACGGCGATCGACGTTGCCGCGAGGACAGTGAGTACCTCGGCGCTACGAGGAAGGCAAGCAAGTTCGGACCCAGTTCGCGCATCCTGGGTCCGAACTCGTAGCCGACCGATGTTTTTGCGGATGCGGGGAGGCGGCATGCTGCTTCGCCTCACGGGGCAAGATGAACGCCGTTCGTTTAAACGGGACGATTCCCCTTGGCTCTGCGAAACACGCGTCGGAAGCAAGCGCAACGTCAGTTTGGCTTGAGTTCCGACGCCTGATCTGCCGCCGCCGACCAAGCGTCAGCTTGGCTGGCCGCCCTGACCAGAATCTTCTGCTCCCCGTTATGGGCGAAGACTTGCCAAACCAGCCCGTTGCCCTCGTCGAAGGCCAGATCGCCGCAACTCCAACCAAGGCAATGGAGCGCGGCGGCACATGTATCCACGGTCGCGCTCGGCTCATCGGACGGGGAATTCATGTTTGGCATCCCGAATCGTCAGATCTGGTTGTTCCGGGCCACGTCGGCTCTCACTTTTTGCTCGTGTCGAAGCGGATCGAGTCTAAAAATAGCCTCGCTTCGACGTCGTCTCCGGCGCCCAGGGGGTTGAAAGCTGCCACCTGATACAGATGGTCGCGGTAGAGGAAGACCCTGAATCGCAACGAGTTCGTGCCGCCGACCTTAAATTGGATTTCTCTACCGTCGATGCCGTCAATGGTGATGGCCTGCTCACCCAGAAACTTGTAGGTCGCACCCACATGCTCGCCGAAATCTGATGCTTTTTCCCGGATGGAGTCGAGCAACTGTTCCCTGGCCAACGGCGAGGCCGGGGTGGCCAAGTTCATGGACATCAACGTATAGCTGGCAGCATCCGGCCGCGAGAATCTCAGCAGGTGCGATTCGGCGCCCCCGGCTGACCTGGTTGCCTGCTTCGGAGTTCCCGGCAGTTGGACGCTGCAGACACCATCGGACGTTTGGTATCGGGTCCACTCCGCCCGGCCCCGATTCGTGGGAACGTCTGTCTGCGCAAAGCCGCGAATCCCCAACACGAGGCCAAGCACGATCAGCAATGGTCCAACGAATCTGATACGGTCGACGAAACGACGATGCGAGGCGTCATGTCCGGTGCTCGCGAGTGAGGCTTTGCCGGCACCAGTCCGAGCCAGCAGCATTAATACGAGGCCGGCGAGAACCGGGAATGCCGCCCTCCAGTGCGGGAACAATCAGATCATGGTTCATCGGTACTCTACCGATTTAGCCCGCCGCAGAGCTGCGTTCCGCTTGAGATGGGTCTCGCTCATTTGCCGGCGTGTCTTGGCCGAATGCCGGCTCCCCAGCCGGGCCGCGAGCAGGATCTGCAACACATGGGGCGGCCGTTTCTGGCCGCGTTTTGAGGCCGCGATCTTCGCACGTCGCTCGGGATCCTGCGCCTTCGACCAGGCCTTGCGCTGAGCCCGCTTGAAGAATGGCTCTTGTCCGTATTCACATTTCAGGCGACGGGTGCCGTCGTTGGCGGGCTGAACGCCCAGAGACTTGCGCCAGACCGTGACCGTTTGAGGCGTGACGCCCCACCAGTGTGCGACCGCCAGGTTCGACTCTTTTCGGACTGCCCGCGCCAAGCCGCCAAACACGACCAATCCTGCCGCTGTCGCGCCATGGCGCCTGCCGCAGCGGCCAGGCGATTCTTCCATCGCTCAGGCTGACGATCCGCACTTCACCGCGAACCTGATCAACGGCGGTGGCTCCGTACCGGAACCGTGGGGCGCGATAGGGACCAAAGTGCAGTTGATACCGGGTCGCTTGACGCATCGAGCTAAGCAGGCGTTTGGCGAATGATCGGAGAATGTGGCCGGTGTGGCTTCGCGGCCAATTGGACATACGCGAAATACGTGGCCGCAACTACTGCGAATAGCATTGCGGCCCGGATCAGCAGCGTGCGCAGTCGGCGGGGGTTCTCGTCCATGCCTGCCATTGTAGTCGAGGTTACGATGCGGATGCTGTGGTTCGCTCGCACTTCGCCAATCTCTCTTCCAGCGCCTTGAGCCGTGCTTCTACTTGGATGAAGGCTTGGTACATCGTGGAACTCAGCAATGAGAGCATGATGAATGCGATTGCAGCGGGGAGTGCCATTGTGCCGCCGCGAAAGGCTCCCCAGGCCAAGAAGATGGCGCCCCCCACGAGCCAAATGACGGCAAGTCCACCAATTGCGGCGCGCGGACGCATGGGTTTTCTCCGGTGGGTTAATGGGGACGTTTCGCGTGCCTGCCATCATAGGGCGGGATAGTGCCACAGGCCACATGAATCAGCGAATCGATTGTGCCGATGTTGGCCTTTCTGGGCCGACTCCGCAAGCGAATGGATGCAACCGGTTTTCCGCCGGATGATCGGCTGCTCAAAACAGTCAACAAGGCCTACGATACCATGCACGAACTGCGGGTCCTGCTGCATTATTTGGCATGCGAGCGGACAGCGTAACTGGCTACCGGCGTCGGTGTCTAACTGGACCGGTGCACGTATCGAAACCGCCGCGCCCCCGAGAAATCCCCTTGCACGCAGTTGGGCCGCCGCTCGATTCTCAAAAACTTCGGCGGCACAAATTGCTGGCCGTAGCGGCAAAGTCGCGAGAATGCGCCGGACGCCGCGTCCACCTGGTCGTCGTGCCGACCGTTGGGAAACATCGCCAACTCGTCCAAGAAGTCCGCGTTCCATTCCCCTTTGACCAGCGAGACGTTGCGGATTCCGCATTGGGACGCCAGCGGCTGGGCCCGCACCTCTTTGGCTCCGGTCGGTCGTTCGGCCGAGACGGTAAATCCCGCCAGACTTCGCACCAGGTAATCGGCGACTGACTTGCCTGCCGAGCCCGGCTCTTGTTCGAGCATGATGCTGACGGACTGCCCGTCGCGCCGGGCCGTCTGCCGGATCACCATGTCGCGCTGGGCCGGACTCCATTTGCCCCGCTGCACATCCTCGACGAAGTACATCCCTTCGGTATTACGGCTCATCAGCACGCCGCAGGTGTAATCGCCGTCGACCGACGCGGCCAAGTCCCAATAACGCGATGGTCGAATGCTAAGGGTATTTGCAGCTTTTTATCGGGAAAGATTCTGGGGATTTCAGCGATGATTGGCTGGATGTTTTGGGCGACCCGAGGTAACTGTCGTGTGTCGCATGTACATGCGGATAGTAGCACCAACCAAGGAGCCGAACGATGAACGCCAGCGACGCCAGCCAAAACGACGACTTCGATTTCGACCTCGACATCACGAAGGTCACCCGCCGCGCCTCGGGAGGCGGCAGTTGGGTTTGCGGAACGGTCAACGCGGAATACCGCTTCGACGCGCTGGTCTTCCCCGAACACGCCGAGAACCGCGAGTGGGAGATTGGCGACAGCCGCATCTCGAAACTTTGGGTCCAGCGGTTGGCCGACAAACGAACCGTCTATGCCTGGGACCGCGGAGAGGACTCGCCCGCGTTGACGGGCGAGGCGGCGGCAATCGTCGATTTCCTGTGCGTGGGCCTCGCGGATTTCGCTTATCCCGGAATAAGCCGAAACGCCCCCCGCGGGCGTCGCGGCGGGTGGTTCCCGCCGGCCTGACGATGGCAGCCTTTCCGTCGAACCCCAAACGTAGGAGTCGAACCATGTCCAAGACGAAGACCACCAAGAAGGCCGCGGCCCCGAACGCGACCAAGACAGCGAAGGCCGCGAAGGCGAAACCCGCCGCCAAGAAGGCGAAGGCCAACGGCGAGGCCAAGGCGAAGAAGCTCAGCGCCATCGACGCCGCCGCGCAACTGCTCGCCGCGTCGAAGGAGCCGATGGGCTGCAAGGAGTTGATCGAGGCGATGGCCGCGAAGGGCCTCTGGACCAGCCCCGGCGGCAAGACGCCGCACGCCACGCTCTACAGCGCCATCCTGCGGGAGATCACGACCAAGGGGAAGGACGCCCGGTTCGTGAAGACGGAACGCGGCAGGTTCGCCGCCAACGGGTGACGCCCGCCACGGGTTCCGCCCCAACGCCCCACGTTCGCCACGTCGGGGCGTTTTGTCGTTGGAGCGGACGGTTGGCCATCGGCGCTCGTTAGACGCGACTCGGGCCAACGTCGCTATTCACCGCCCCCGGGATTCGTCTGGGCTCGCGCTTAAATTAGAATCCCCCAGCTCGGCTCGTCGGAGACGGGATTGTCCTGCGCCAAACTCAAACCCATGATCAGGGCCACGATCCCGTCGATCCGCTCCCGGCTCCGCTTCTTGGACGGCTTCCAGTTATCGGCCGCGTCGGTCTCCAGCGAGACGTTGTTGGCCATCCACCGCAGCACGGGATGACCCCCGTGTGCCAGTTGGCCGCCGAGCAGGAGCTGCTCGAGCCGCTTCGTCGGCGAGTTCATGCTCTTGTAGCCTTGTCCGAAGGCGACGACCTCGAATCCGTCGCCTTCCAACTGGGTCGCCAATTGCGTGGCGTTCCAGCGGTCCAGGGCAATCATCTTGATCGCATATCGTTGCCCAAGCTCGCTGATCCGCGCGGATGCGGTCGTAATCGATGACTTCTCCTGGCGTGGCTTCGATCAACCCCTGCCGCACCCATTCGGTATAGGGCACTCGGTCTCGGCGATCACGACGGCGCATTCCTTCTTCCGGAATCCAGAAGAACGGTAAGACCACGAACCGGTCTTCGATCGGGAACACCAGCACGAAGGCCGACAGGTCGGTCGTGCTCGATAAGTCCAGCCCGGCGAAGCAGTGTTTCCCGTCCAGATCATCGATCATCGCCGAGCAGGCGTCCCATTTCTCCAGACTCAGCCAGCGAGTTTCCGATTCGACCCATTGATTGAGCCGGTAGCGACGAAACGAGTGCTCCTTCGCCGGCGATTCTTGCGCTTCGCGGCAATCTTCGGCGAACTGATCCTCGCTGACCGTCACGCCGAAGCTCGGATTCGCCTTTCGCCAGACCGCTGGGTCGGTCCAATCCTCGTCGATCTCGGCCGCCGCGATGTAGGCGAAGAACGCGCTGTCCTGGATCACGCCCGACAGCACCTGCTCGGCGTAGGCGTGCTGTTCCCAGCAGATCGAGTGCCTGTCGAAGCCGGCCGTCGTGATGCTCAAGAGCAGCGGCTGACGACGCGAGGCCCCGGCGTACCGCAGCGTGTCCCACAGATCACGGGTACGCTGGGCGTGGAGTTCGTCGAGCAACACGGCATGAGCGTTCAGTCCTTCCTTGGCCGGCACATCGGCCGACAAGGCCCGATAGAACGACCGCGTGCGCGGAAACGTAATCCGCTTGGTCGAGCGAACCACATTGAGTCGCCCGGTCAGTGCGGGCGAGTAATCGACCATGTTGGCCGCTTCGTTGAACACGATCGACGCCTGATCACGATCGACCGCAGCGCGTATAGACCTCGGCGCCTGGTTCCCGGTCCCCGCACAACAGATACAGGCTCAAGCCCGAGAACATCTGCGATTTGCCATTCTTCTTCGGCACCTCGATGTAGCCGCGGCGGAAACGGCGCGTCCCGTCCGCCCGCTTCCAACCAAAAAGCGGCGCGACGACCGATTGCCATTGCCAATCGAGCAGCTCAAACGGTTGCTTGGCCCACTGCCCCTTGGAGTGCCGCAGGAACTTGCCGAAGAAGTCGCGGACGCGCTGGGCGGCCGAGATGTCGAACGTGCAGCCTTCGAGCAGCGCCCGCTCGTCGGCTTCGCTCCGAATCCATTCGCCCCAACCGGCCGCCTTGGCGTCGGCCAGGATCTGTGCCAGCGCCACCATCAACCGGTCTCCGTGAAGCGATCGAACTCCGCGGTGTCGTCATCGTCGGACGGCAAACGAATGCGGCTGCGGCTCGAGGGAGTCAGCCCGAACTCGACGAGGAACTTCCGCATCAACTCCAGCGCCTGATCGGCGATCGTCAGATAGGGGCTCTTCATGGGGAACCCTTTGTCGGGCGACTTGACGATCGGGCCGTGTTTCTTGACCTGCACTTCGGCATTCCGCCAGCGGCTCCAGGCGGTGCAATAGGCGGCCAGCGCCGCCCGATCGCAACGGCAGAGCACGCCCATGTCCCGCAACTCCGGGACGATGCGATTCCACTCGTTCGTCGCCTCCTCATCCATGCCGAGCGGCAGTTCAGGCACGCCCGTCGCAACTCCCGGTTCTCGGTCGTTAATCCTTCGCTTGCCAGGGTTTCCGTCGAGCAACTTGAGCACAGTCGGCTTCGGTTTTCTACCCCTCATGGATACTCCTAATCCCTCGGAACCCCCCCAGCCCAATTTCGCGGAAAAGCGCGTTTCGGGGGGCGTGTGGTTTCCCGCGCAAGGTGGTAGAGATTGACTCCCCCCCACCGGTCTATCACGCATGGCCATACGTTTCGGTTCTAGGGGGTTCCTCCAGTCGATTCGCCTGTTCGCGGTTGGCGATCTGCTCAGGTATGAGCGGTCCGACGCGATGGCCATACTTCCGTAGGTCGACCGACGTCTTCCGCCGGTGGCAGTCGCCGCAAAGAACCTGGGTGTTGCCAATATCCAAGCGCCAATCGGGACGCACGTAGATCGGCACGATGTGGTCCACGATCTTCGAGAGCGTGAGGATGTCGAGCCGCAGGCAGTCTTGGCAGAGCCCGAAGTCCAAACGTCGGCGCAGCGCTGCGACCTTGCTCCATGCGCCGTCGTAGCCACGTTCGTTTGCGGTGCCGCGACCACGGTCGGCATTGCGCCAAGCCGTGGCGGCGTGCTGGTCGCAATAGCGGCCGCGCGTCGGGCATCGACAGCCAGGGTGGCGGCAGAGGGTTTTGAGGCGTTGGGGCATCGAAGTAAAACCGAGTTAGCGAAACGTCAATTCATTGGCATTGGGGAAGCTGGTGCAGATAGAATGCGGGCTCTCGAACTGGGCTGGCTCCAGCTCATACCCGTTGGAATTCCAAATGGAGGGTAGCCGTATGTCGCCAGTCGCATTGAAAGGCATCGGAATCGGCTGCTTCGTCGTGTGCGCGATTCTGTTGTTCGTCGCGTGGGATCGGTATCAAGACAACGCCAACCAAGTCGACGCCATCAACAAAATAGCCGGCCCGTGGGTGGCGCTGGCACCCTTGTACGGCGTCAAAGTGGAACCAGGAATGCCCGAAGCGACGAAATACGCTCTGTTCTTTGCCGCTCTCACGGCCATCGGCGGGATCGTTTGTTTTGCCATGAGCCCAAAGATGGGACCCGCCCAGCCGTCGCAACGAACCCCACCCCCGATTCCGTAATGCGCGCGTCATCGCATGTTCTCCTCGCGCGGCTTCATCGGCAGCGGCGATTCTCCGGTCCGTGCCAGGATCGCCGGCTTGCCGGTGAATCTTTGGAAGCGGTCCGCTATTACGTCACAGTAGGGCGGATCGAGTTCCATCAGAAACGCCTTGCGACCCGTCTGCTCGGCGGCGATCAACGTCGAGCCGCTTCCGCCGAACAGGTCCAGCACGTTCTCGCCTGGCCGCGACGAATACTGCATGGCCCGAACAGCAAGCTCAGCCGGTTTGGCCGTTAAATGTTCCATGCTTTGAGGGTTAATCTTCTTCACGTGCCAGAGATCGGTGGCGTTGTTCGGGCCGAGGTAGACGTGCGCCGCGCCTTCTCGCCAACCGTAGAAGCACCATCTCGAACGCGCCCATGAAGTCCTTGCGGGTCAGCACCGGATGCTGCTTGTCCCAGATGATGCCTTGGCTGAAGTACAACCCGTGCTTCTTCAGGACCGGCGGATAGTTGCCGCAGTTGGCATATCCGCCCCAGATGTAGAAGCCACGTCCTGGCGTCAGCACGCGGGCCATGTTCCCGAACCAAGCGTCGAGCAGACTGATCGAACGCTTCGTCGGTCACGAAGTCGTTGGCCAACGGCCGATCCTTGGCCCGCATTTTCTTGTGCGTCGCCTTCGCCTTCTCGGGATGCCGCTCCAGGTCGAACTTCTGGTGGTGCTTGTTCGGGTTGGCAAAGCTGCTGTTGCCCGCGGCGATGGCGTTGTTCGAGCGCGGCTCGACCTTCACGTTGTACGGCGGGTCGGTGTTGACCAGATGGATCGTCGCGCCGTCGAGCAGCCGGTCCACGTCTTCGGGCTTGCTGCTGTCGCCGCAGAGCAGGCGGTGGTCGCCAAGAATCCAGAGATCGCCGGGCTGCGTCGTCGCTTCGTCGGGCGGCGCCGGGCACGTCGTCCGGATCGCAGAGGCCTTCATTGCAGATCGCCGATTGAGCAGCTTGGCCAACTCGTCCTGGTCGAAACCCAAGCAGCGACAGGTCGAAGTTCGAGATTCTGCAGGTCGTGCAGTTCGATCGGCAGCAGGTCGAAGTCCCACTCGGCCAGCGTCGTTCGTCTGGTTGTCGGCGATCCGATAGGCCTTGATCTGGGCCGGCGTCAGATCTTTGGCGACGTGGACCGGCACCTTTTCCAGGCCCAGCTTCTGCGCCGCCTTCCAGCGCGTGTGGCCGACGATGATCACGCCGTCGGCATCGACGACGATCGGCTGGCGGAAGCCGAATTCACGGATGGACGCGCGACGGCATCCACGGCGTCGTCGTTGACCCGCGGGTTGTTCGGGATAGGGCTTGATGTCGAGACGTTTTCCGCAGCTCGATCTTCATCGGAGCGCACCTTAAGCACAGGGTTATGTGCTGGTGGCTCCGAGCAGCGGAGTGCGGCCCCGGCAATCCAGGGCGGCGGGCAGGCGGACCAGAGAAACCGCTTGCCGCTTGTATCTATCGCCACCCATTCTACCAAAATGAGTGGCGTTCGTCACGTTCCGCCGGCGGCGGGTAGTGGGGTCTTATGAATTTTCTTTTCCCGAAGAAAGTTCGGCGGTCTGAAATCAAGAATCTTTCGGCCGACGAGTGAATGCGCGCCACGCCGCCCAACAAATGCCCAACATCATGGCGGCACACCAGGTAGCATCCAATATCCACGCCGTGCGCTCGCATGTAGAGAGAGGATGGCGTAGCCGAACGCGATGACCATGAAAAGGCCGCCGTATATTTTCTGGTTGCCGCGTTCCATGCCCCCAACATACCCGAGCCGAAGTGGCGCAAAAAAGCAAGTCACCTGAAAGCGGGCCCCCCTCGATCCGGCCTTCAAACGCATTCCATCGCCCGGTCGTACAGTTCTTCCAGCGTCCAAACGTCGCCTATCACGCCAGCGGCAACGGCCGGAGCGGTCTTTAGCGTGCCGTGGATGCGGCAGAAGTTGTAATGGGCCGCATGGATCGCAACCGCAGCCGCGAGGTTTTCCAGCTTCTTGCTGAATCCCAGCGTCAAGCGGGTGAACCGACGCATGAACGTCCGAATGGTTAAGTTGGATCGCTCGACATGGCTGGTACATATCGTGCACTGCTCGCGGCTGTTTATACTGAATATGCCACGGCTTGCTGCCCACTATCTCGCTCGGAACATAGGTCGGCTGGCGTTGCGGAATTCAATCACAATGCTGCCGTACTTCACGTTCGGCCCGAACGCGAGGTCAACCGCTTCGGGATAGCATTGAAAGCCATCGGTTGAAATCTGGACGACTGGCTCATTGCGGAAGATGTTTCCGGTAACAACGCGGCCGCGTAGATCGACCATGAATCGCCGGGTTAGGATTCGGCGATCCGTCATAGGTAGCGTTCCTGTTGCCGCTAGAGACTCGCGGCCCACTTGAATTCGGCCGTCGCCTGCGGGATAGACGGTCCAGAAACGTCGCGTACAGATCGTCGCGCGACTGAGGGCGTGTCGCATCTTCAGTGGTTAACCTGACGTCCGGATTGCCTCTCAATCGGTATTCGCCCCGATTGACGCGATCGATGCCATGCCCCTCGGTCGTTGTGAGGACGAGCAGTCCAGGCTCGACACGCGCGCGATCCCGATCGTGGACGCCGGTGAAATGAGTCCAAATCTCGATCGTGTGCGCCTCGCCATCTTGGGTGTAGGCTGTGAAGCTTCCGATGCACTCCAAATGCGATCGATCGGGACTGTTGTCCGGCTGCCGCACTCTTGAGAATTTTCGCTCATTCGCGCATTGTAGCAGTCGGCATCATCGAGTCTGTTGGAATACTTCGAGAAGCCCGCCCATCGCACTTCTCACGTCAAGGGAACGCTAGCAGTTTGCCCGAGTATCAGCTAACGTGTGTTGTCAATGAATCGCGCAAGATCTTGGTTCTGTTTTCTGGGGTGATCAACAGCGGTGTGCAGCCTGAATTGCCACAATTGGGCGCCCAGGGGACCATCTGAACTGTCCGCGCCACTGATAACCACAGGCGGAATCGAATTAGGCTTTCCTGCGGCGACCGACGAAAAATATCCCCATCGCAACGAGGCCGCCGAGGGCGGCAAGTGACGAGGGCTCGGGGACAGCTGTAAAGGTGATGGCGGAAATCACGGCATTCACACCCCCGTTGTAGTCGATATCGATCGTGAGTGGTCCAACCGGGGCGTCCACGGTCCAGGACACCCATTCGCCATTGTGGTACGCATTCGACGGAGCGCTCCTGCGCCACTGTTGTTCACTTCCATTGGATCCCCGTCGATGGAGAGCGTGATGTCGCGCCCGTTGCTATCCCAGTCAAGCGCGTAAACGCTGAGCTTGAACGCGTGGGCCTGACTGACATTTAGTGTGGCCGAGTAATTGCTACCATCAAACGAGGTGGCGGCAACTCTCGAACCGGAAGGATCGAGCGGGTTCTGCGGAGCGCGCGGATCGTTCGTACTGGTTGCCCATTGATATTGCTGCGTTCCCGCACTGTACGAGTAGCCTGAAATGTAGCTCGGCAAAGAAACAAGGTCATTGCTGGGGCTCGCCGTCGCGATGTACTGGCTCGACGTGCCAAGGTAGTCATTCAAAATATAGCCATCATTTCCGTAAACGCCGATCCAGTTTCCTTGTGTCGTCGTGTCGATTGTTGCAGATCGCAGCGTGACCGTCGAAACGCACAAGATCGCCACCCCGAAAAGTGCTCGCTGGAACATGTTTGGCCCTCACCAAGAAGATGCGAAAGTTCCGATGGGTCGAATGACCGTGTGACTCGTGCCTTCGATTGTAATCTACTCGCCCCCGACTTCGCCACGATCGGCTGCGGGTTTCCTTTGCTTTTCAACTGCCCACAGGCCCATTGCGCAAGCGGCAGCACGATTTGGCGTCGTTTTCTCGGAATGAACGCAACTGGCGGCTTAGTCGAAGCTGCACGTGCTACTGCTCGAATAGCTTGGCAAGACCCGTGCCCGCCAACCTCGAACGGGCCGTGATGGACGGCGCTGGTGTCCGGGCGGTGTTTCGAGGGCGCACACGGGCCGAACCTGACGGATCCTGCGAAGGCCGGCTGTATCGGAGCGCACCTTAAGCACAGGGTTGTTGTGCTGGCGGCTCCGAGCAACGGAGTGCGGCCTCGGCTACCGGAGCGGATTCGGAGTTCCGACCGGGCCAGAGCAATCTGGCAAAAGATGGGATAGTGTCAAGAATTCCAAATGCGTTCCACTCAGTCGCTAGGCGGGCTATCGATACTCGAAATGTCATTTCGAAATCGCGCTCCGGGGTGGCGCGGTGATGGCGATTCTGCTTCGGCGACCCTTTCGCCCGACGAGGCGCACGCCCACTTGACGCCGCCGACGTCAACAACCCACGATTCGCCCTCGTGATACCAGTGGATCAATTCGCTACAAGCGGTATCACGGGCAGGCCCGACCGTGATCGGCCCACAGGAATCAGCACCGTTTTCGATATTTTGCATTGTCAGCCTCCTGCTGGTGTGGTGCGGTGGCTGCTCTCACCGGCTTGCACTTCGAAACTTGCCGATGGCTCGTTCTTCATTGAGATGAGCCTTGGCCGAAAGTATCCATCTGACACATCTCGGCTCTGGACCGAGGCTTTAAAGGTCGCCTCGGATGGCGCCTCGATTGCGATTCGGCCACGCCGACCTTTTCGACGGATGTACCGAACGGTCACCCACAGCCCGTCGGAATTGACGACGATGGGCTGGCGAAGTCCGAACGCGGGTCGATACGACGACCGCCTCCACGGCGTCGTCATTGGGACGTGGGTTGTTCGGGAACATCGGACGTTTTCCAAAGCTCGATCTTCAAGTGGCATCCCTTCCTTAATCGCGGCGGTTTACGAATGGTCTCTTGCCCCATTTCTGCGAATATCGTTTTATCTGGTCCTGCTCGAACTGATTTGCAGTCGGCCGTTCACCCGGCTGAAAGACTCGCCAAGAAACATAGGTGTTCCGAAATAGCTGAAGGCTGGCCCAATCGGGTACAAACTCCGTTCGGTAGGTCCAAGCGCCGCTGTGGCCCAGCAGCCCGTGCGCCGTTTGCTGAAATTCAATTAGTCGCTGATTGAGCGATCGTCGGTTTTTGTCGTGTCCGATATAGCCGATGTAAATAACCGCTCGACTCATCAGGTCGACTACAGGCTCGGGCAAGCCGCTAAAATGAGCGAATACGTAGACGCCGCCTTGTGAAGGGACAGGAGATCGCTTGCGGAAGAGTCGCCACGGAACAAAACCAGACGATTGTGGCTCGGTGCCGGGCACGTAGGATGGCTCGGTTTCGTCGAGGCTGGGCAGAGGCAATGCTGCGCACCGAGCCGCCCCTACGGCGATGAGATCGAGAATTGGGTCGATCTCCAGCGACCAGTTCTGCGCGTTCCAGGCGGTCTTGCCGTTGGGATATTTCTGTCGCAGGATGCGCCCGACCACAAATCCAGCCTCCTGCCATCTCGAATTCGCTAAGCCACAGTCCTGATACTGCAGGACGCAGCCGAATGGACCTTGGCTCGGTGTGCCAATCAGGTCGTCCCGGAAGAAGTTTCCATAGCCGCGACCGAGAAACTCGACGACCACCTTCCGCGCTGAAATTCGATCTGTGAACACGGAATAGCTCAATCGATGACCTTGGGATGAACTCAACCCGTTCACATTTTCGTTTGTTCGGACAAGCAATACAAATCGTGCTCAAAATAGGGCCAGTTCCCGCGGGCCGCATGCCGCTTCGTGCGGTAGACCTACCTCCTCGGCTGACCCGTCGCTGCCACCGTGGCATACGCGCCGCGTTGGCCCACGTCGCGGCCGGCTAACAGCCTGTTGAAGTATTCGGTTTTGCCAGCATTGCAAGCGTGGTTGTTGCCGAGGGAAACCGTGATTGGCCTCCCTTCTTTGGTAATACTTCAACGGGCTGCTAACCCATCTATTCGTGGGTTGCGGACGAACGCGCCTCTTGGCCTCGTGGGCGACGACGGTCGAGAAATTTACGCAGTGTCCCATCCCAGTCGAGCCTGGGTGCCGGTCCTACGCGCACTGTGGGATCGAAGTCAGCATGGCTCACACCCAGCGACCGATATGGCCGCCGTTCGGAATCTCATGTTTTGGATTCCTCAACGAGGCTTATGGATAACCTTTCGAGCAGACAAGCTTGCCTCCCGCTTCAATTTGTCTCGCTGCACAAGCTTCTCGAACTCCGTGAGGTAGCCGTCGGGATACGTGTCGATCACCATTGGTGGCCGCCGAGCGGATTTTCTCTGAACGTAGGCGTCAAAGTCCTGGCAACGGGACGTCAGAAATCTCCAGAAGTTGATGCCCTTGTAGTAGCATGTGTGGCAAACGCTCAGCAGGACCAAATACTTCGCCAGGCCGGCCTCGTTCATCATGTTCGGCACGCGGGCGCGGTAAAGCGCGAAGCGGTGAATCGCGTTCTCGGCATTATTGTTGTTCCAAGGCACTCCATCGTAATTCACAAACGTGAACAGCCTGTCCTGGTATTTGAGCAACCTGGACCGCAACGCTTGAGCCGGATCGGACCGCGGCGCCAAAGATTCAACCGCGCGAAAGTAATCCGCAATCCGCGGCCGGAACGTTCGCAATCGAGAGCGCTTGAGTCCGTGCTGATCAATGCATTCGACGATTAGCCTGAGGAGCACGCCGAAGGGCTCGGTCAGGCGCGCAACTCCGAATCAAACGGGTTCGCCAGCAGATCGTCGTTCATATCCCGCATGAGATGGACCAAGCATTTCTGTTGAGGGCAATCAATCGCGTCATAGACCGCATAGAAGTCGGACACAAGAACGCCGTGGAACGACCTCAGCATCTCCTTCAGAAAGTCTCCCTCTCGGTTCGGCCGATACAGATAAACCACTTCCTCCAGATTGCTGAGAGCCCAGACGTAACCTCTCTTGCCCCTCAACTTCACCAGCGTTTCATCTACGTGTAGGAGAGGCCCGGAGAGCAGCTTTTCCAAGAGCCGCTGCCGGGTAGGCTCATAAAACTGAGCCATCAGCGTCTTGAAGTGATTGATGTACGACCTTTCAATCGGCACGTCAAAAATGGCTTCAATCATATCACCGACCGCGCCAAAGCTGAGGCCGTGAGCGACATGTTGGTAGATGGCCCACCCTTGCAGCCCATGTGCGTACCTTGCCAAACGCGAATGTGCATGCGGTACGAAGACTGCCTTGCATTTCTTGCATTGGTAGTTGGCACTGTAACTTTCGATCACACTGAGCTTGACCCCGTGGGCTGTCGGGGTCAGGTCGAACGCCCGTTTGATCCGTGGTCGACGGCGCGAAATCGGATGCTTTTCGAGCGCGATCAACTTGCCGCTGCCGCAGACTTCACATTTGGTGGCAACCGTCGCAACGCGCCGGGTAACCCGCAACTGCAGATTCCGCTGTCGCAGGGAGACTGATTTCCGTCGGCTTGTTTTGATCATCCGAGCGAAAACACGTTGCCGTTGGTAATTGAAGTAGGCACAGCCGTTCACGTAAGCGAACTCCTTGTGGACAAAGTTGATCGCTCCCCACTTCCTGCGACGGGCGAGCTGATCCAGTTCCTCAACGCGCGTCAGCGGCAGTCGTTCCTCAGTGACAACCCCCGGTTGAATGTCCGCGCCGGCGACGATGCCGCGGACGCTATCGGTCACAAGCCGCGAGGGCTCGAAGATCGTCGAGGTTGTACCGCAGGAGCATATTCCTCCATGATTCGTCGCGGGACTCGGCCCAGTGCTCCCGCCACACGATGCTTTGCAATCCCGAGGAATTCGTTGCTTGCCAGACATATCCTAGGCAACCCGCCACGTCCTTGAGTCCGTTGGACCAGGTGGGGAAGTAAATGTGCGGATAGATCACAGCCAGCACGTTGACCGTTGACGCCAGAGCGCGGTCAATCTGATCTGTTCTTGACGAACTGTTGCGCATACGGCGTAGGAACCTGCCCTCGAAATTGCCGTACGTGAACAGAGTGAAGTCCTTGTTATCGGGAAGTCTTGCCAGAAACTGCTCGAAGATGTTTTGTTCCTGGTCTTTTGCATCGGCCCAAAAGGAGTGCTGCTGCTCAAATCCATCCTGGCAAACCAGCATGCCAATGAGGTAGACAAAGGACTCTTCCGGATTGGACTCTACATCGAGGTAAATCTGCACGGGGCTGCTATTAAGCTTAGGAGTGCCGAGAACATAGATTGTCCGATCCCGAATCGCCTTGGCTTGCAACGCGAATTGGCGCTTGGGGCTTTGAGGCTCGCCCCGTTTCCCCTTGCGGCGCGGGCGGAACGTGTGGGACAACTGGGTGACGGTAAAGATCCCCTTTCGAGCGTAACGCTTGATCTCCTTCTGCCCGATTCCACGCAGCAGACTGAGGTGGTCGGATTTGACGGCCTGCGCTTGGCAACGCTGCTGGAATTCACAAACTTTGCAGTGTGGGTTCAGGGCAAGACGTGGCTCAACTTCGTCGGTGAGTGCTTGCTGCAGGGAGGCGACCAGTCGATCGGCATCGGCAAAATGACGATCCAACCGAACTTTACGGACCTGTGCGTCCCAACAATGCACGATCAAGCCGAACTCTGGGCTTCCCCTGAAGCTCAGAGAGAGCAAGGCCATAGAGCGCCAGTAAGAGCTTCTGCTCCCTACGAATCTGGTGGCTGTCGTGGATGAGCAACGGCACGTAGTGGAACCTGCCGAGCTTCGACGTCCCATCCGTCCGTTGCAGACCGTCGAAGTGTAACGAAAAGCGGTCGTCATCAAGGACCGCGTCGAGAATGAATCGAGAACCGCGTTTGAGCGTGGCCAACGTGAGCAACACGTCGCGCTCAACGCTGTTTGCCGGCTGGATCGCGAGGAGTTTCTCGATTAATCGCAGTCGGGCCTTCGCGCGCCGGGCTAAGAGCATTTTCTCAAATTCGGACGCGGCGCCCGTTTCGCCTAATGCCTTCAAATGACCCTTGAGGTTGCAATTAAGGAAGCCTTCAAGGATGACGCTCGTGATCTTGGTTGGCATAACAACCCCATGAGAAGAATCGACGATAGTGATGAAGAGTGGCTCCCAATTAATGCTAATTCGATGCGAACCGGAATCGAGTACCGGCACAGAAGCGACTACTGGTGGGACGCATGCAAGCGGTGCCGAGTAGCTGGGCACTGTGCAGGACCGCAGTTAGCCAGAGCAAAACGTGGCGCCAGCAGGCGCGGCGATGAGGATGCGGCCGCGCCGCCCCTTGCGCCCAACGAACCGGACCGTGACCCGAACGCCGCCGACATCAACGATCCGTGACTCCCCCTCGGCGTACCAGTCAATCGAATGGCAGCACAGCGGGCAGGCTAGCGGCTCGGCCATCGACTTGAGCTCGGGCTGGCGACTCGCGTCGTCCATCTCAGGCCTCCATCCCGCTGGCCTTGGTAGCGGCCTGCTCACACATCGCAACCCGTTTATTGAACGTGCGCCTCGACTTCCCGGTCAGGCGCGTCCATTCGGAAGCCTGCTCGCGGCGGGTTGACAATCGCCCCCGGAGGTCCAAGACGAGCTGGGTTTCTCGCTCGTAAACCGTTTGTAGACCAGCCAGTTGCGGATTTGCCCCGTCCATGTCGGCCCGCGTGAAGATTAGGGACGCGTTTGTACCCAGCAGTGGTGCTGGGACTCGGCGTGATCGTCGTCGAGGCGTCCACCCGCTCCGGCGCGCTGATCACGGCCCGGCACGCGATGGAGCAGGGGCGCGAAGTGTTCGCCGTGCCGGGCCGCGTCGATAGTCGCAATTCGCACGGCTGCCATCGGCTGATTCGCGACGGAGCGAAGCTGGTCGAGACGGTCGACGACGTTCTGGAAGAATTCGGGCCGCTGCCGAATCCAGCCCCGGATCAGCAGGGCGAGATCGTCCATCATCCGGCCGAGCTGCTGCTGAACGAAATGGAACGGCAAGTGCTCGCCGCAATCGACACGCAGCCGACCGCTATCGATCAAGTGATCGCAGCCAGCAAGCTGCCGGTGGCCCAAGTGCTTTCAATCCTCAGCGTCCTGGAAATGCGCCGTCTGATCCGCCGCGTCAGCGGCACGTTGGTCGCGCGGCCTTGACGGTCTGTCGAACCACCGATTCGCCTCATCCGTGTCGTCAGCGTCATCCGTGGCCGAATTCACAAAGAATTGCACCACGGATTACGCGAAGACCACGGATGACACCGTCGTAGCCCGCCTGTCAATGCTCGTTACGGCTTCGGGCCGGACTTCGGCGTTTGGCTGAGCAGGAAGCCGATCAGGTTGTAGAAGTCTTTCTCGGCGATCAAATCGGCGACGTTGGCCGGCATCGGCGAGAGCGACGACAAACGTCGTTCGGCGATGTCGCTCTTCGCGACCCGCACTTCCTTGCCTTGCGGATCGGCCAAGACAATGACCTCTCCCTCCTCGCGCAGCACCAGTCCGGAAAGGCTTTGGCCACCGCTGGTTTGCAAGAGCGTGACGCGGAAGGCCTGATCGACGTTGCGGTTTGGATCCAGCACATCTTCCAGCACGCGATCCAGCCCACGGACGCCGATGCCGTCCAGGTCGGGCCCTACCTTGTGCCCTTCGCCACCGATCCGATGGCAGGCGGTGCAGGTTTTCTTGAAGGTTTGCAGACCTAGCGTCAGATCGGGCTTCGATTTGAGATAACCGGCGCGCCGCTGTTGGATCAGCTTTTCCAACCGATTGTCCCCCGGCGGCAAGCCGGCGGTGAGTTCGCGAATTTGTGCATCGAGTTGCGGAATTCCGGAGCCGTGCAGGCGACTCAGCACAGTCGGCTCGCGCAACAGCCGCGCTGAAGCCTTTCCTTCGTGGATCGCCTTCAGCAACAACTCGCCACCGCTTCGGCTGGCGGCCAGTCCCGCAGCCAAATCGACTGCCAATCGCTCCGGCGCCGACGCGAGACGCCGTAAAAGTTCGGCCCGCGAAGCGTCGGTGTTGATCGCCGCCAGCGCCTGGGCTCCTTTCTGGCGCAGACTGAGCGGTTCATCGCCGCGACCCGCTACATCGCCAAGCAGGGCCACCGCGCGCGCCGGGTCGAGCGTCGCGCAGGCGTCAATCGCCGCGGGCCGCAAGCCAGCATGTTTCGGTTCGGCAACGATCGTGGCCAGCCGGTCATATACTTCCGTGATCTTCAATTCCCGCGCCAGCTCGATGCCTTTGCCAATCTCGCCTTCGTTGCTGGCGGCCAGCAAGCGTTCGGCCAGATGAGCGCCCCAGGCCCGCAATCCCGCCGGCAATGCCGCGTGACCTCGTTCCTGCAACCCCTGCTGGGCCGAACGCAACAAATCGCGCTGCCGCGACAGATCGATTTGCGAATTCTGCAGCGCGCTCAACGCGGCAAACAAACTGTCGATTTGGGTCTCAGGCAGATAGCGCACCGCATGATGGATGAAATCGGGCAATCGCGCCAAATCGGGCTGGCTCGCGATCGTTTGCATTAGGAACGTGCCCGACTCGGACGTGGCAACGCCCAGGCTCACATCGGCCAGTCGGTCGCGCAGCGCACGATCAGAGCCGAGAAACCCGGGCTTTTCGAGCGCGGCATACACGCCCTCGACTTCGAGTTGATTGCGCAGCGCAATGCGGATTGTATGCACCAGGTGCGTGTCTTCCCCGGAAGTTCGACCCCACAGATCGGCCAACGCCCGGACATTGTCGAGCGCCGGATGTCGGCCGAGCGCTTCAGCCGCGGCCCGCCGAACCACTGGGTCCGGATCGTTTAGCTTCTCGCGCACTAGTTTCTGCAAATCGAGTTTTTCCTGCAACCAATCGGCGCGCTCGGCCAGGGCTTTGACGAGGTGCACGCGGACCAGCCGGTCGGGATCGGCCGCCAACCGCGTGACCAACGAATCGTCGAGCGCGCCGAGTCGCTGCAAGACCCACAGCCCATGCGCCCGCTGCCAAGGGTTCGATCTGGCGTCGGTGAGCAGCTTCTGCAATGGCGCGACGGCGCCTTGGCCGATCCGGTCGACCAGCTCCTGCGTCGCCAGGGTTCGGACCGTCAGGTTCGGATCGGCCAGTCGGTCGATCAAATGTGCTGCCGACATCTCGGCAAGATTAGGGATCGTGGGATTAGCCACCGGCTTGTCCTTCGTCCCCGTATAAACGATCCGCCAAATGCGCCCCTTGGTATGGTCGCGGCCCGGGTGCGTTAGCGGCACTTCGTAATGCCCGATGATCCGATTGTAAAAATCCGCCATGTACATCGCCCCATCTGGACCAAGCTTCAAATCGACCGGCCGGCACCAAGGGTCGTCGCACACCAAAAAATCGGGCTGGCCATCGCCCCAAAAGAACGAGCCGAGCGGTTTCAAACTGTCGTGATTGATCCGATGCGTGACCGGATTGCCGATGAACATCGTGTCGCGGAACTCGGCCGGAAACTGCGTGGCGGCGTAATAGACAATGCCCGCGATCGCCGACGAGCCGTGCATGTGATCGAGCATTGCGGGCCCAAAACCTAAACCGTCGTCCGGCTTGCCAAAGCTCGGGTAATAGGCGCCACGCAAATGGAGATAAATCGGCAGCGTTTCGCAATCAGCCACGTACATGTTGTTCAGCGGATCGAAGCAAATGCCGAACGGATTCACCCGGCCGTGCGAAAAATATTCGAGGTGCGAACCGTCGGCCTGCATCCGATAAGTATTGCCCGATTGCATGTGGATCTTCTTGCCGTCGGCGCCGGACACGGTGTCGTCGTTGGTGAAGCCGTGGTTGGCGTAGATCCAACCATCCAGCCCGCGCGTGAAAGAATTGTTCATTCCATGCGTGTCATGAAATTGAAAATCGCCATAGATGACCTTGCGTTCGGTTACGTGTCCCGTGTGGCCCGGGTCGAGACAGCGATAAATATCCGGCGTGCTGTACACCACGACGCCATTGGGAATCGGCGTGACGCCCAGCGGAATGTTCAAACCGTCGACCATCGTGCGAATGTGCGTGGCGTGGCCGTGCTCGTCGATCCCTTCGATCACTTTCACGGTGTCGCGGCCCTTCGTTCCCGGCTTGACGGGAAAGGGATACTCGACCGATTGCGTGAAATAGAGCTGCCCGCGCACGTCGAAATTCATGTTGATCGGCTTGATCACCTCAGGCTCGGCCGCGACAAGCTGAATCTCGAAGCCGGGCGGCAGATGAAACTTCGCCTGCTCCTCGGCCGGCGATAACGGCGGCGTCGTTACTACGACGGGAAAATCCTCGGCGGCGGCATGACGGACAGTTCCGGCCAGCGGAGCGAACGCGGCAATCGCGAACAGCGTGACTTTGCCGAGCCGCCCTGAGGCATGGCGGAGCTTACGATCAGAGCGGGTAGTGTGCGTGAGCATGAGACTTCCTGGAGTGCGAAGCGGCTAGCCGCGATATTTGCCGATGGATCGATGCTTGGTGGGAATCGCCGAGGCGATGGCATCGATCGCGGGCGGCTGGTTCCGAGGAAACGTTCGGCCGCCCGGGCGTAAGCGCTCCATCATAAGTAAAACCGGCGAAGAATCAATTTTCCGAGCGACGGGGTAGTGGGCCAGTTTGATTTCTAGAATTCTGACTTGTGGCACGCGGCCGGCAACGACTCCACGATATCCCGCATGGTCCAGGTTCGATTTTCAATCCCGATGTAGCGGGCCGGCGTGGTTTTCAACGTCATGTGCTTCCGCACAAAGTTGTGGTGCATGAAGTCGAGAGCGATTGAATAGGCGAGGTTCTCGGCCTTCTTGCTGAACGCATTTGTGAGCCGAGTGAAGCGGCGATTCTTCATTCGGATGTTCAGATTTTGGCATCGGCGTAGGCGGTGGACACGAGCGCCATATCCGGGTTGCCATCGACCTGGCGCTTCTTCGTGCCAAGGCACTTGGCAGGGCTGTAGGCGCGTTCCGGGTTCTGATCCTGGCCGTACTGCTTAATCAGCATCGCGTAATCCACTTCCCCGCCAAGGTGGGTTTCAATCGCATCGACGTAGACCCGGTTGCCGTCGCTGGTCAATTGGACGCGGTTCGCCAATCGCTCGGATAGATCGCCAATGAAGCGATGAGCGTTCGCGGCATCGCGTGCCCCGAGTTGCCACGACACCATCAACTTGCTTTCGGCATCCATCGCGGTCCAGGTCCACATGCTGCCGACGCCCGGCGCGCACCCGCATGTGTTCGGGCAGGTTCTTATCCTTGGCGTAGCAGAAGCACCAGATTTCATCCAGCTCCAAGCGGCGACAGGGCAGGTTGCGGAGAACGGCGTCCTGATATTCCAAGCATTGCTGGCCGACCTGCGCGAGCAACTTCAAGACGGTGTCTTTCGCCACGCCGGTCAGCCGAACCGTCGACCGGATCGAGCAGCCTTCAACCAGGGCCGAGATAACCGCGACGCGTTTTTCAGTCGTGAGAATGTTCATGTCCATATTATGCGTGAGCGGTCACGGATTGTCAAGGGCTATGTAAAGAAGTAGTTTACTTCTTGACATGATAACTATTCTCGTGGTACAAGAACAGAATGAGCAATGAAGAAAAGCCGCTTTTCGATAAAAGCCCGATTCATCCTGGCGAGCATCTAAGAGAACTGCTCGCGGAACGCGGATGGACGCAAGATGAGTTGGCGACCATTACGGGCCGATTGCGCCAGCAGATTATCGACATCGTTTCGGGGCGGCGAGGGATTACTCCGGAAATGGCCGTTGCACTCGCGGCTGCCTTCAGCATGGACCCCGGCTACTGGCTTTCGATGGACAATGCGTACCGGCTGTCAACCGTCAAAGAATCAAAGGACGCGATCATGGAACGAGCGCGATTATTTGAGCTGGCCCCGATTAAGGACATGCAGAAGCGCGGATGGCTTCCAGCGACGAAGAACATTGATGACCTGCCAAGACACCTGAAGGAGTTTTTTGAAACAGATTCGCTCGAAGGTCCAATTGAGTTCCCTGTTGCATTTCGGAAGTCGGCTAGGTTAGACGACCTTACGCCCGCACAGCGTGCATGGTGTTTCCGCGCGAGACACCTAGCGAAGAGCCTCTGGCAATCCACGATGAACGGCTAAAGCCCGACGATCAGCGAGAGGTTCCGTAAGATGGGGCTTGCATAACCATGTCCATTATCGACTCGTAACCCGGCATCAATGCACAGGCCAAATTCCGCTGTGCGCCGCGGAAAACCTGGATAGAATAGCGGTCTTTTTCGGTCCCGTGCTGATTGGTGCGGCCGCGGGCGGTGTTGTCGGTGGTTTACGCGGGCGACCGAAAGCCGGTATAGGTTGGGGGATATTCGGCGGCATTGCCGGCGGCTTCATTGGTTTAGTCTTGAACCATTCTTTGGTGAGTGGACCGAATATCTACCCTGGCGGCGCCCTTCTTTGTCGGCGGTATTCTCATCGGATCGGTCCTTTGTGCGGCGGTTTTCGTGAGGCGGCTGGCTCCGAAAAATCCCTGATTTCAAACTGGCCCACTACCAGCGACGGCCGATTAGCTCACGTGCTGCGCCAGAATCTGTGCGACAGCCATGCTTTCTTGGAAGACCGGGTCGAACTCCCGGTCGCAGAATTGACGGCTGGCGAGCTCGGCGATGCCCTCGGTTTTTGTGGTGAGCGTGCGGGGCGCGGCATCCTGACCTTCGGCAACGACCGAAAGTCGCTGGCCATTGTCGTCGTTGAAGACCAGCGCGCCACGAACGTCATTTATTGTGCAGGCGATTCGCATCCGCTGGACCACGGGCCGTCCGGAGGCCAGACGTTGAATTCGCAGCTTCAGCCGGCCGTGCGGAGCAACCACGGGCCAATTGATTTCGACGTTGTCGTGCACGTGGCCATCCTGAACTTGCCAACTCAGCTTGGATGCCAGCCAGCTCGCGAGTTGCCAGGCTTGGACGACGGCATGCGGACCATGCTCAACCGCCACCTCGGTGATCGACTCGATCGCGCCGGGCGCGGAGGCCGGCGCCAGTGATTGCCCGAGCATTCGTCGCCAATATTTCAAACGCCGCCAATTCAGATCAGAGACGACGCGCCGCCGTCCCAGCGTCCTTCTCGCTCGAATTTCGAAAGCCACGCGCCGGTCGCCGCCACGGCTTTCGCGGGTTCGATCCAGCCGATGCTGTCGTACACGATTTGCTCGGCGTGTTCCGATAAATCGAACAAGAATGCTCCGCCATACGCCGGCGGCCGGCTGGCAGCCCACCAGAGATTCGTCGGCAAGTCGCCCAGCAGCAAGCCGCGAACGCAAAACGGCAAGCGATCGAGTCCCGCGCCGCGGCTCTTGAGAATCACCTCTTCCGTGCAAATTCGCTGCTGTCCGCTGCCGACGCGGCACCAGGCCCGAACCCAAGCATCGACGCCGTCGACCCCCGGTTCCTTGTTGTCGAGATCACCGATGAGAAACAACACCCGGGCCGGATGCACTGCGACAATCGCGGGAATCTCGGTCGCAATTTGCTCGGCCCGCGCGTCGGAGTCGCAAAACACAACCAGGTTCGACATTCGAGCCAGATGTACCGCGTGTTCCGGCAATGCATCGCCCGGCATCAGTTGGCGCTGCAGCTCGTGCTCGACTTCGCGAATCGCCACCGGAACCGCTTCGCCGATAAACGACAGGGTGGCCGTGCTCATCAGAGAGTTCTCCACTGCCGGCCATCGGCTTCGATCAGCTTGTCAGCTTCCATCGGCCCCCAAGTGCCAGCCCGATATTCCGGCAAAGCTCGCACCCGGCTGGCTTGCCACGCTTCGATAATCGGCATCGCGAATTGCCAGGCGGTCTCGACCGCGTCGCGGCGCATGAACAGCGTGGCATCGCCCGCCATCACATCAAGGATCAATCGCTCGTAGGCTTCGGGCGTGGTGCCGCCAAAGCTCGAGCTGTAATTGAATTCCATCTTCACCGGATAAATGCGGGCTTTAGGACCCGGCAACTTCGAAACGATTCGCAGCGATAGCCCTTCTTCCGGTTGCACACGCAAAGACAAGACCGTCGGCTCCAACGGCACGTCGGGGTTGACGTTGAACAACACCTGCGGCACGGCGCGGAATTGAATCGCTACTTCGCTCGCCCGCTTCGGCATGTGCTTGCCGGTGCGAATGTAGAACGGCACGCCGGCCCAGCGCCAATTGTCGACAAACAGCCGCAGGGCGACGAAAGTTTCGGTCGTCGAATCGGCCGGGATCGGCTTCCGCAGCGCGCCGAAATAATCGTTGACTTCCTTGCGATAGCCGGGCACCCATTGCCCGCGCGATTCGCCCTGAATGTATTGCGCGAACCACGTTTCGATCGACGTCGGCCTGTGCAATCGGGCGGAGACACCGCAACACCCCGATTTTGGCGTCGCGCTGCACGTTGGGGTCTAGCGACCACGGCGGTTCCATCGCGGCGAGACAGAGCACCTGCAGGATGTGGTTCTGCACCATGTCGCGCAGCGCACCGACTCCTTCGTAATAACCGATCCGGCTCCCGAGCGCTTTGCCGTCGGCGTCGTACTGCGTCAGGCCTTCTTCTTCCGCGACGGTGATCTGCACGTGGTCGATGCAGTTGTTGTTCCAAATCGGCTCGAAGATGCTGTTGGCAAACCGCAGCACCAACAGGTTCTGCACGGTTTCTTTGCCCAGATAGTGATCGATCCGGTAGGTTTGGCTTTCGTCGAAACCGGCGCCAACGGATTGGATCACCTGCCGAGCGCTTTCGAGGTCGTGACCAATCGGTTTCTCGACGATCACCCGCGTGAAGGAGTGGGACTCTTCGGGATCGGAAACCATTCCCGCGGCTTTGAGATGCTGGATGCAGATCGGCACGAGATCGGGTGGAATCGAGAGATAGTAGACTCGCGCCGCGGGAATTCCGAATTGCTGATCGATCGATTCCAGCGCGGCCTTGAGTTGCTCGTAAGCCCGGGACTCGTTGAAGCTGCCGGGCACGAAAAACAGAGATCGCGAAAAATCGGCCCAGTGCGCTTCGTCGAGCGGTTGGCGGGAAAACTTGGTAATCCCGTCGCGAGCCCGAGCCCGAATGTACTCATTCGGATCGCCGCCGTCGTTGCTGTTGGTCAGGCCGAAGCCGACGGTGGCGAAATTCGCCGGAATGAGACCATCGACGTTCAAGTTGTAAATGGCGGGCATTAATTTCCGCCACGAGAGATCGCCGCCCGCGCCGAAGATGACGAGCGTACACGGTTGCGGATGCAACATCGAACTCGCGCTGTGCGCGAAGGGATTTTCTTGCATGATCGATCCTGATTTCCCGTCGATTCCTCCCCCAACTTAGACGCTCGTCACTCCACGGGGCAAGGGCTCGCGTCCCAGACGTCGGCCGCATACTGGGCAATCGTGCGGTCGCTGGAGAATTTGCCCGAGGAACCGACGTTGACGATCACCTTGCGCGTCCAGGCGTCGGGATCGCGGTAAAGCTCGCCGAGCCGGAATTGAGCTGCGGTGTATGAAGTCAAATCGGCGAGATGCATGTAGTGGTCGCCGTTGGTGACGAGGGTGTCCCAAATAGCCCGGAAAATGCCCGGCTCGCCGGGACTGAGACTCGTTGGAGGCGATCATGTCGAGCGCCCGCCGAGTTTCCGGCTCATGCTCGTAATGCCAGCGCGGGTCGTACCAGCCGCGCAATTCGTTGACTTGCTCGGCAGTGAGACCGAAGAAGAAGAAATTTTCTTCGCCGGCTTCTTCGGCCATCTCGATCGTGGCTCCGTCGCGCGTGGCGATGGTCAACGCGCCGTTCATCATAAACTTCATGTTGCTCGTGCCGCTCGCTTCATAGCCGGCCGTGGAAATCTGCTCCGACACATCCGCCGCGCGGACCAGGCGCTCGGCGAGGCTGACATTGTAATCCGGCAGATAGACGACTTTCAGCCGGCCTTTCATCGCTGGATCGGCAGCGATCACGGCGCCGACATTGTGGATCAACTTGATGATCAACTTGGCCAGAGTGTAAGCCGGGGCCGCCTTTCCGCCGAATAGGTATGTTCGCGGTGGGAGTTCGGCGTGCGGGTTCGACCGCAACTGGTTGTAGTGCACGATGATTTGCAACACGTTCAACAACTGCCGCTTGTATTCGTGAATCCGCTTGATCTGGCAATCGAAAATCGACGCCGGATCGACCGTTTGCCCATGAATGGTTCGCAGCCAATGAGCGAATTGCACTTTGGCGTCATGCTTGGCCTTGCGGACTGCCTCGCGAAATGAAGCGTCGTCGGCCAGGGGGATGATATTCCGCAGTTGGTCGAGATCAGTGATCCAACCGTCGCCGATCGCTTCGGTGATAATCTTGGCCAAGCCGGGATTCGCGTTCAGCAGCCAACGCCGCGGCGTAACGCCGTTCGTCTTGTTGTTGAACCGCTCGGAAAACATCTCGGCGAAATCCGGCACGACCGTCGATTTCAGCAATTCCGTGTGAATCGCCGCGACGCCATTGGTGCTGTGCGTGCCGACGATCGCCAGATTAGCCATCCGCACCTTCCGCACCGGCCCCTCTTCGATCAGGCTCATCCGGCCGAGGCGCTGTGGTTCGTTCGGATAGCGCTGGCGCACATCGTCGAGCAAGCGGCGATTGATTTCATAGATGATTTCCAAGTGCCGCGGGAGCAACTGCTCGAATAGCTCGACCGGCCACCGCTCCAAGGCCTCGGGCAAAAGCGTGTGGTTGGTGTAGGCCAACGTGCGCGTGCAGAGATCCCATGCCACATCCCAGGAGAGATACGCCTGTTCGAGCAGAATCCGCATCAACTCGGCCACGGCCAACGAGGGATGCGTGTCGTTGAGTTGGATGGCCACCTTATCCGGCAGCGTGTGCCAATCCGGATTGCCGCTCTTGCGGAATCGCGACACGATGTCGTTCAGCGAACAGCAGACCAAGAAATATTCTTGGAGGAACCGGAGCGTGCGGCCTTCTTGCGTGGAGTCGTCGGGATACAGAACGCGCGTGAGCGAAGCGGCGCCGATATTTTCCAACACCGCGCCCACGACGTCCCCCGACGAAAAACCCGCGAAGTCGAAATTTTCGGGCGAGGTCGCCGACCACAGCCGCAACGTGTTGACGCACTTGCCGCCGTAGCCCACGATCGGCCGGTCATAGGCGATGCCTTGCAGGTGGCTCGGCTTGCCCGAGAGGAAACTAAGGCGACCTCCTTGGAGATGAATGGTTGCGCCCAGCGGCACTTTCTGGACCTTGCCCGGCCGGGCGACTTCCCAAGGATCGGGCCTGCGGAGCCAGTTGTCAGGCTGCTCGACCTGATAGCCGTTGCGGATTGTTTGCTTGAAAATTCCATATTCATAGCGCAGTCCGTAGCCCACGGCGGCATATTCCATCGACGCCAACGAATCGAGGAAGCAAGCGGCAAGTCGACCGAGGCCGCCGTTGCCCAATCCGGCGTCGGGCTCAAGCTCCGCCAGCTGATGAACGTCTAATTCCTCGCGCTCCAGCGCTTGCTGCACAAGCGGCTCGACCATCAGATTGACGATGTTGTTGGTCAACGTGCGGCCGATCAAAAATTCCATCGAGAGATAATAGATTCGCTTGGGGTTCTCACGCTCGCGAACCTGCCGCGTCTTCACCCAGCGATGCGCCAACAGGTCGCGGATAAACCGCGCGACCGCCTCGAACCGCTGCCGCGGCCGGGCCAACTCCGGCGACACCAGCTGCTCGCACAACAGATATCGAGAGCCCCAATCGCTGTGGCCATCCGCGAAGCCCAAGCGGCCGAGTCGTCGCTCGAGGGCAGAGCCATCGCCTGGATTGGTCGCCTGATTTGGGGCTTGGTTGGCGGCCTGGTCGGCCGACGGATTGGCTTTCGAAGTCGGGGGAATCGTGGCGCTCATGGCGGCGCATCCTTATCGATGAAGGCGGGTGTGGAGAGCGGCAAATGAAGCCTGGGTCGTGAATTCGCCAACCACGAGGCACGATTCGCAATTCGCGATCAAATTGTTAGGCCAAGGCTGCTAGCTGGCCCGGAAAAATCAGCGTAATCCTTACGAGTGGGCGCACTGCGCGGAAATCATTAGCTTTTAGTGAGGGTGCGCGGAATACCGTCAATACCGCACTTTCAAAAACCCGTCGCTGTGGCCCGCCGAGGGAATCGAGACCGCGCAATGTACCGCCTCGACCGGATGCCTACTAGGGTCGACGCAGGGTGGATCAGCGGGCGGAACTTCAAGACCGCGCGCTGTGAATGGAGAACAAGTAAAAAATCACGAGGCTTCTGAAAATTATTGCCGCCACTGCGCACCCGTGCGCGGCAGGGAGCATTTGCCAAATACGCCCCTCAGGAATCGATACCTGCGCAACCTGCGGATTAGAAGACTCCGGGCACGACGCCGCAACCAATATACCCGTTTCGGAGTTGCGGCAACACGCGATCGGCGAGGTGCCCGCCGAGGTGCCGAGTCCGTCTGGGGCGACCTCTAGCCCCGACCTTCCGCCCGATCTGGCCCGCGTCGTCGATGCGTGGCCGCGTCTACCCGACGCCATCAAGGCCGGCGTTCTGGCGATGGTCCAAGCCACGGGAGACGCCCGTGCCTAACGCGTCTTTCAACGTCGTCGCCCACGTTCGCCGGTGCCGCGTTCCTGCACGGCACGCGGACGAACGGGCCAACGGCCGCAACCGTCGCGACGTGGGCCAACGTCGGGCGTTCGTTCACGCGAAAGGAAGGGCCGGCCGGCCTTAGGTACTTCCGGGCGATCCCGGCGGCGGGCGGCCCGCGGGAACAGGCCCCATTAACAGCACAGTTTGTTTTGATTGTCCGAATTCTTTAGAGGATCAAATCCACTGATGTTTTGAAGCCGTTTTTGACGCAAACCACTTGAAGCGAGTACGTTGGAATGAACATGATTTCTCGTCAGGATAGCGAATCGAATCGAGATAATTGCACGCGAAGAGTTCCAAACGAAACGAGCCGGGCAATCGCGTGGTATCACGAGGGAGAATCATGGAGAGTCGAGGTGGACGGCGTCGAGATATCCATTCGACTGGTCGCCCGGAAGGGTCGTAGGGCTCGGATCGCAATTGAAGCGCCGGCGGGTGCGATTTTCCGCTCACTTGGAGTCAATGGAGAGGGGTTCTAGCAGCGAATGGGGTTGCTGATGAACGGGGGCCTGCGATGGGATGCCGAGTCGGTTGGGCGAACTGTCGCGCCCACTCCCCCCATGTTTTGAACGACCAGCGCTAGTGTTTTTCAGGCCCGGGACATTGTTTCCCTTAGACCGTTCAGACACAATAACGCCGGCTAGCGGAAACCCGCCGCGCATCAATCGCAAAGGAATCGGTGTCGTATGTCTATCTTCCGAAGAGCGTTCGCCGTCGTATTAGCCGTGGTTGTCGGAATGACTTTTTCGCCAGCGATCAGCGACGGGGCGGAGTTGGGCGAGAAAGAAGCACTGGAGCTGGCCACGGACGCATACATCTATGGCTACCCGCTTGTCACAATGGAATACACTCGGCGAGTGATGACGAACGTGGCCGAGCCCAAGGACAACCACGCTCCGATGGGCCAGTTCTATCTTTCCCGTACTTATCCCACCGCAGAATTTCGCGACGTGACGGCCCCTAACGCCGACACCTTGTATTCGTTTGCTTGGCTAGATTTGACCAAGGATGCCTATGTCCTGAGTCTGCCCGATCAGGATGATCGCTATTACCTCATGCCGATGCTCGATGCATGGACAAATGTGTTCGAGGTGCCTGGCACGCGCACAACCGGCACGAAGGCACAGGTCTACGCCATTACCGGTCCGGGCTGGAAGGGAGAACTTCCTAAGGGCGTCAAGGAAGTCAAGTCACCGACGAGCATGGTGTGGATTTTGGGCCGCACCTACTGCACGGGAACGAAGGAAGATTACAAGAAAGTCCATGAGCTACAGGCCGAATACAAAATCGTGCCGCTCAGTGCCTACGGCAAGGAATACACGCCACCGAAGGGCGAAGTAGATGACAAAATTGACATGAAGACGCCGGTCCGCAGCCAAGTCAACGCCCTCAAAGGGAGTGAATTCTTTGCGTTATTGGCAAAACTGATGAAAGACAATCCGCCGGTTGCGGCTGATGCGCCAATGGTCGAGAAGTTAAAAAAACTTGGTATCGTGCCGGGTAGTGACTTCGATCTCGGCGCGATTCCACCGGTTGTAAAAACGGCGCTGGAATCTGCGTCTGTACCCGGCCTGAAAGCAATCGAGGCGCACTTGAAGAAAGCCGGTAAGTACGTGAATGGCTGGGCCTATCCTTCCCCCGCCGGCGTTTACGGCACGGAATACCTTCAACGAGCGACCGTCACATTTTTCGGATTGGGCTGCAACCGGACGAAAGACGCGGTTTACCCGACTTCCGAAGAGAATGCCGATGGCAAACCTTACGATGGAGCGAACAAATACACGCTAACTTTCGCCAAGGGAGAGTTACCGCCGGTCAACGGCTTTTGGTCGCTAAGGATCGGGGATTAAATAACGTCACAAGATTTCGCCCAAGTGGCCGAAACGGATGAAGAGCTATTTTTTCGTCGAGAACAAACTCGATCGCTACACGCTTAGCGAGCGGAACAAACTCACGAAAAACGAAGATGGCTCGGTGACGTTATATTTGCAGAACGCCTCGCCTGGACCTGAAAAGGAGTCGAATTGGCTTCCTGCGCCAAAGGGCAAATTCGTCCTCATGATGCGGCTGTATTGGCCCAAAGAAAAAGCCCCATCGATTATTGACGGCACCTGGGAGCCGCCGGCAGTCAAGTAGTCGTCCTGTTCAGTGAATCCGATTTGAGATTCGTCGAATTGTAATCGTTTCTGCGAACATTCGCGGAGATGAACTTGCTTTCGTTGAATTAGTGACAGGCCATATCTGGTCCGCCTGTCCGCCGCCTTGGATCGCCGGGGCCGCACTCCGCTTCTCGGAGTCACCAGCACATACCACTGTGCTCAAGGTGCGCTCCGATGAAGATTGAACTCTGGAAGCTCTCGCGGGTCAAGCCGTACCCGAACAATCCCCGCGTTAACGATGACGCTGTGGACGCGGTCGTCGCGTCGATCCGCGAGTTCGGATTCCGTCAGCCGATCGTCGTCGATTCCGACGGCGTGATCATCGTCGGCCACACGCGCTGGAAGGCGGCGCAGAAGCTGGGCCTGGAAAAGGTGCCGGTCCACGTCGCCAAAGAACTGTCGCCGGAGCAGATCAAGGCGTACCGCATCGCCGACAACAAGACGAACGAGTTGGCAGAATGGAATTACGAGTTGCTCCCCATCGAACTGGCTGACCTCCAGGTAGCGAACTAAAACCGCGTGCAACGTCAGGAGAAGTCCAACCGAAAGATGAACGCCCCCCGAAAGATCAAGCAGCATGAATCCGAAAGAAATTGGCAATCTGTTGTTTGCTGATCTGTCCTTGGACTGTTTGCAGCACAATGTCAACCAATGCCTCGTCAGTAATCTCGATCGAATGTCCGTTGGTTTCCAGAAACACCAATGCCGCTTCCAGCCCCACACGTTTGTTGCCGTCGATGAAGGGATGGTTCTTGACCAAATGAAACAAGTAGGCCGCAGCCATCTCGAAATCGTCGGCGTGCAGGTACTGGCCGCCAAACATTGCCGCAGGCTGCGCCAGTGCGGATTCGAGCAGTCCGACGTCCCGAATGCCGTCACTGCCGCCGTATAGTGCGATCTGCTCGGCGTGCGATTCCAGCACGTCGTCCAGCGTGAGGAACTGAGTCATGCGTCCTCACTCAGCGAGCTTCTTGAAGGCCTTGGAGTACTTAGCCTTGACCTTCGCGCGTGCCGCGCGCACGCGTGCCTTATGGTCGGAGCCGCCCGCCGGCGCAATCAGCACCGATCGACCGTCGGTCGAGATTTCCAGCGGCGCTTCGGGGTCGATCTTCAGCAAATCGAGGATCGGCCGATCGATGACCAGCGCCCAACTATTACCGTGTTTGACCAAGTTCTTGATCATGCTCATGCTCCGTGGTGGTGGCACCAATGATATACCATTGTATCACCTACGGTCAGCGCTGGCAAACTGGCTTGGCCATATGCGCACTGCTACATGGATCAATCGGACGTCGATGGGCCGACGGCCCGACCGATCCGCTCGCGTTGCATCACGAAACGCCTTCGAAGAAACCAAGTACGCCCGGCAGGAATCGAACCTGCAACCTGCGGATTAGAAGTCCGCTGCTCTATCCAATTGAGCTACGGGCGCGTGTCGTCAATGGCTGGTGTATACTTACGCCATTGCCATGTCAAAGAGGACCATCGTAGAGCCGATCCGAGAAACGTCTGGGCAAGGGGGACCGCCCACGACAGCCCCAATTTTGTTCGGCGCACTCACAATATCGGGACAGTTTGAGGTGCCGCCGGTTCTCGGATAGGCTCTTGGTGAGGGTAAGCGGAAAACTCATCAGCGGCAAGTGACAAATGAGCGCGCGGCGTTTCTCACGACGAAGCTTCATCCAGCGGTCGGTCATCGGCGGCGCGGCCATGGTGTCGACTTGCGGCCAGGATTTGGCGCGAACGCTCGCGGCCGAGCCGACTGGGCCATCGGCCGACAACGTTCCGATCATCGACACCCATCAGCACCTGTGGGACCTGGACCGTTTCCGATTGCCGTGGCTCGCAGCGCAGGATCCGTTGCGGCGGAACTTTTTGCTCCGCAACTATGAACAGGCCGCGGCGGGGTTGAACATCGTCGGCACGATCTACATGGAAGTCGACGTGGTGGCCGAACAGAAGCAGGCCGAGGCGGAATTCGTCATCGGTCTGTGCGAGCATCGTGCGCAAACGCGCATGAACGGTGCCGTCGTCGGAGCGCGGATCGCCGACGATCGCTTTGCGCCGTACGTTCGACAATTCAAACGCCACCCGTTCGTGAAAGGCGTCCGGCAAGTGACCGCCGTGCCATTGGAGAGCGACGGCGTGACGCTCGAACAGCGGTTTCTGGCCGGCATCCGCCTGCTCGGCGAGCTGAATCTCAGCTTCGACATTTGCTGTCCCGCCGAGAAGCTCCACGATGCGGAGAAGCTGGTCGCCGCATGTCCCGACACACGGTTTATTCTCGATCATTGCGGCAATCCGAATGTTTTAGCCAAGGATCAAACGGCTTGGAAGCGAGCGATCGAGGCCCTGGCCAGGCACGAGCGCGTGGTGTGCAAGGTATCGGGCATCGTCGCGTCGGCCGGCGAGAAGTGGTCGGTCGAGCAGCTCGCGCCGTTCGTGCGCCACGTGCGAGAATCTTTCGGGCCCGACCGACTGATGTTCGGCGGCGATTGGCCCGTTTGCACCAAGACGGCGACGCTGCGGCAATGGGTCGAGGCGTTGCGGCAGATCGTGCGCGACTGGCCGGCGGCGGAACAAGCTAAACTTTTCCACGACAACGCGGTGCGGTGCTATGCGCTGCCGGCATAGGACGAACTGCCGGATATCCAACCGCTCGATTCGCCGAGCGAAGCGGAATAAATCGAATGGCCGAATAAGTACGCGGCGGCACCCGTGCGAGTCGGACAGTTCCTTGTCCATGGGGTGCTCCCGGCGCAGCCGTAATAGCATGATGTCGGACTCGCGTTGAGTTCGGCTGACTTATCTCGAAGATCATCGGAGAAGCATTCATGCTTGCAATCAGATTCCGTCGTCACGGATTCCTGGCGACCGCGGCGGTCGCGGTCGTTTCGACCTGCTTATCGGCTCGAGCGTTGGCCGATGACACCAAGCCTAGCACCGCAACGCCCGCGGTACTCCGCACCGCGAAGATTACTCGTGGCGACGCGATCGATATGATCGAGGCGACAGGCACGATCGAGCCGGAGATGATCGTCGATGTTGGCGCCCAAGTGGCCGGCCGAATCGTGAGCCTCGGCGCCGATCCGCACAACGCAGGCAAACCGATCGACTTCAATTCGCAGGTCGAGGATGGAACCGTCCTGGCCCAGATTGAAAAAGCTCCGTACATCGCTCAGGTCGAACGCGCGCGGGCAAGCCAAACGCGCTACGCGGCCGAGTTGGCCCTGTCTAAATCGAAGTTGGAGCTCGCCGGGGCCCAATGGCGCCACGCCCAGGAGGCGTTGAAGAGCAAAGCTATCTCGGAAGCAGAACTCGACGTGGCAAAATTCACGCTCGCAGCGGCCAAGCCCGTGGTTGCTCTGGCCGAGGCCAATCTGGCTGCCAGCGAAGCGGAGTTGAAGCAGGCCGAGCTCAATCTCGACTGGACGCGCATCACGTCGCCAGTGAAGGGGACGGTCATCGACCGCCGGGTGAATGTTGGGCAATCGGTCGCCGCCAGTCTCGACAGCCCGAGCTTGTTTCTGATCGCCACGGATCTCAAGAAGCTCGTGATTTGGGTGTCAGTCAATGAGGCCGACATCGGGCCAGTTCGCAAAGGACAGCCTGTCGATTTCACGGTCGATGCTTTTCCGGACAAAATCTTTCACGGCTCGGTCGACCAAATCCGGCTCAACGCCACGATGACGCAAAATGTCGTCACCTATACCGTGACGGTTCCGTTCGACAATTCCGCCGGAAAGCTTTTTCCCTATCTGACGGCCAACGTGAAAATTGAGGTCGGGCGCCGCAATCAGGTGTTGTTCGTACCGAGCGCCGCGCTACGCTGGCGGCCGCGGCCCGAGTGGGTTGTTCCCGCAGCGCGGCAAAAGCTGTCAGCCGGCTCGCATAACTCAGAGGGCCAGGATGTCCCACCCGGCGCCGCAACGCCGCGGCGAAAACAGCCCGACCGCGTCTGGATTCCAGACGGAAAATTCGTGCGGCCGATCGAAGTCGAAATTGGCCTGCGTAACGGCACACAAACAGAGATCAGGGGCCGCGATTTGAAGGACGGGCTGGAAGTGATCGTCGGAGGTGGCCTCGACCTGACGGGAACCGATCGGAAGATCCTGCCAGGCGGCGAAGCGATCGCCCGGCAGGATTTCAATCTACTGATGGTTCATCCTGGAAAGGATTTTGGCGGCGGAATCGCCAACTTGCCGCCCGCGCACTGGTTGACGCCCCAGGATGCGGAAGCCATCGCCCGGCAATGCCCGAGCATCAGCGCTGCGGCACCGGTCGTGCGGGCTCGGGCTTGGGTGACTTATGCCGAGCATAAATGGGTGCCTGCCTATATCTATGGCACGACGCCGGACTTTCTCGCGACCCGCAACTGGGAGGAATTGGCCGCAGGCGAGCCGTTCACCGACCGCGACGTTCGCAACGCCAACAAGGTCTGCTTGATCGGCGAAACGATCAATCAGCAGTTGTTTCACGGCAATTCGCCGATCGACAAGGAACTTCGCATTCACGATGTCGCGTTCCGCGTCGTCGGCGTTTTGGGTCGCAAGGGCCCCAACCTCCTGGGTTTGGATCAAGACGATATCGTGCTGGCGCCTTGGACCGCCATCAGAAACAGTGTTGTGAATGGTGCGCCGGCGGCGCAACAATCCGGCGAATCCCATCAAGCCGATTCTGCCACAGGAGAGATTGGCCGGATAGCGGCCGCCATACGGTCGCCCGATTCGCCATCAGCCGGAAACGCCACGGTAGATGAGATTCTCGCCAAACCCGTCGCGTTGGAACAAATTCCCGATGCGATCGACGAGATAACGCAAGCGATCCGTGCGCGGCATCATATCCGTCCCGGCGGCGACGACGATTTTCAAATCCGCGATTTCAGCGAAATGCTCAAAGTGCTCGAGAGAGCTGGCAAATAGACGTCGGAGAGTCTGAATGGCTGACGAGGAAGGCTAGTACCTTGTCAACGCTTGGTTCTTGGATTGTGTGCCACTGGCTCTGCCGGTGCTCTTTTGGAATCCTTGCCTTGATCGGTCAACAACGAAGAACACTGGCAAAGCCAGTGGCACCCTGAATTCAAGCTGTGACAAAGCACTAGTCGCCGTGCTTCGCCTGGTATGCAATGAGATGGCGGATGCGAATTTCAAGCGACATTCATTGGACGGTTGTCTTCCTGGCTCTGCTTGTCGCGCTTCCGTTCGGTTTTTACAACTTCGTGCTCGATTGGCACGACAAACCGTTCTGCCATAAGCAGATCTTTCTCGCGCTAATAACGTGGACGATGAAGAACGAGCCGGAAGTCGCTGACGGGACGCGCTTTTTTCCAAATCTGGGAGGTGTCGGTCGAGATTCGCTGGCCGCGATCCATCGCGAAATGGCTGATTCGATGGAATGGGCGCCGGATTACAACTATATTCCCGGCCTGCGCGAAGACGATCCGGGCGATCTGGTTCTCCTGTATTTCAACCGCCCGACGCGATGGAACATGCATGTGGCTCCAGCTACTATTTTCACGGGGCGAAAATGGCTTCTGATTCCCGTCGATTTCATCCAGGGTAATCGCACTTTGTCAGAACCGGGCGAATGCAGCGAACGAGTTTCCGAGGACGAGTTCAAGCGTCGCTTGAAAAAGACCCTCGATTATCTTGAAGCCAACAAGCGGCCGAACTGGCAAGCGGCGGTCGCCGAACAGACGAAGTTTCTCGATTCCTTGACCGATTCCCACCGCGGCGATCCAGCGCGCTGACGTTCCAGCCGGGCGCATTGTAGAATCAATCGCACGTGCGAATATGAAATACGGAGTCGCTACGGGCCGTAGTCCATCCCCGGTTGAGATCGACGAGGATTGAACGATGAAGAGTTTGCTCTGCGGGGCGTTGTCGCTTGCCGTAACCTTCACCGCCGGTACTCCCTCTCGCTGTGCAGATAAATCCAAACTTGCCTGGGATTCAACGAAGGTTCTGGACGTCAAGAAGGAAATGGAGACTTTGGAGGCATCATTTCCTGGGCCGCCGACCAAAGGCAATTATGAGGAGCGGGCGGAGAAAGTTGACGAATTGCTCGGAAAGCGGCTATCCCATCAGGAGATGAGTGATTTGGCTGCAACCTGTGGAACTTTGCCTCTCGACGAAGACAAATGGAGTCGGTTTGATCGCGCCTTGATTCTGGAAATGACTTGGGTCTTTCTGAGCACAGGGGATCGGGACAGCCTGGTCACTTTATTCTCAACTCGTTTTCCGTCGACTTATCACTTCACCGATATCGAGGGGCTGCTAGTGCTGCACGGTGGCAAAATCAAGGATTCTGTCCTGGTTCTGGGTGATGCCTATTCGCGCTGCCCGTGCCCGAGGTGCGGTCGGTCATCGCGCAAGCGGTTCGGCGTGGATTCAGGGGTTCCGGCATTCGCGGAAAAGATGATGCTGAATTCGTTAAGAATGCGATGAGTTGGTACGAACGCGAAAGGGGCAATCTCGTCGCCAACCTCGAATACGCTTCGAATTATTTGGATTCGAGCTTCGGCCCTGACCGCTATATGGAGCATCCTCTGTTTAAGAATAAGTCATCTGGCCCAGCAAATGTTGAAAGGCAATGAATGCGCAATGTCAGGCTGGGTAGTTGCATCGCGGGAGCCTCGGTGGCCTGGCCCATGTTGTTCGCGTTCACGTTTATGTCGCTGAGTTCGGCCTCGGGCGCGGATATCTCCGATCTGAAATCACGGGCGGCCGGGGGTGATGCGAACGCCCAAGTCCGGATGGGCATCGATTACCGCGATGGCAGAGGCGTGGCCCGCGACAACGCCGAAGCCTTGAAATGGTTCCACAAAGGGGCGGAAAAAGGTGACGCGGCGGCCCTGGACAATCTCGGCTGGATGGTCGAGCACGGGCTCGGGACCGCGAAGGATTTCCGCGCGGCCGCGAAGTATTACCGGGCAGCCGCCAATAAAGGCCACGCCCAGGCCGAGTGGAATTTGGGCCGAATGTATGCCGAAACCGCCTGGGGCTACTACGACAACGCCGAAGCGGTGCGCTGGTACCGCCAGGCCGCCGAGCATGGGCATGCCGAAGCGCAGTATCGGCTCGGCCTGGCGTATCTCCAAGGCATGGGCGTGCCGTCCAACGCCGCGACGGCCTGCCAATGGTTCCGCCGCGCCGCCGAACAACATAACCTCGACGGCGAATTGGCCCTGGGGACCATGTACTGCCTCGGGCATGGCGTGACGGAGAGCGAGGAGCAAGCCAGCGCGTGGTTCAACAAGGCCGTTCGCCCGAGTGACAACCGCGGCGCGGATGCGCTCAAGTGGCTTGCGCTGCGCAACAAGACGCCCGTCCCCGAGCGCTTTGCCTGTCTCAAGATGGCGCATATCTCGCAAGGTTGGAATCTCTGCGGCGTGGCCTCCGCCACGATGGCCAGCGCGTTCAGCGGTAAAACAGCCGACCAATACGAAGTGAAACGGCTCTGCGGCAGTCCGCTGGGCGAAGGGACCGACTGGCTGGACCTCATCGCGGCGGCGAAGAAGCTGGGGCTCCGTTGGGAATTGAAAACATTTCCCAACGATCAGGCTGGCCTTCTGCGCAGGGCGGACGCGAATGATGGCAGCGCTCGACGCCGGGCATCCGATCCTGCTGGACATCACGGTCGAGCCGCCGGGCCAGCCCCCCACCGGCCACACGATGGTTGTCGTCGGCTACGAGGCCGCGGGAGACCGCTGGATCATCGACAATCCGGCGCTCGGGCCGCCGGGAATCCAATTCTACGACGTGCCGACCCTCGACAAGCGCTGGCACTCGCGCTGGTACTCGCAAACCTCGCCCGGCAATTCCCGCCCCGTCATCCTGACGCAATGACGAGTTCGGCGTCGTTGAATCGAAGTTGGATGGCTTCGACGACAGATTCATTCTTCCTTGGAATGCCCCCCGGCCCGTTCGCGGATGAATTGCGGGTCGCGAGCGTTTGTCATGCAGACGTCATAGGTAATGTCGGCGCGCTGGTACAATTCCAAGAAGCGAGTCGTCCATTGTTTGCATCTGATGCTTCCGGCCTTTCTGCAATTCCGACTGAATGTGATGGGTCTCGTGTTCGCGAATGTGCCTGCGGATAGCGGGGGTCGCGATGCAAACCTCGGTGGCCAGCACGCGACCCGAGCCGCTTGGCGCGGCAGCAGCGCTGGCAGATGATCGCCTGGAGGCAGTTCGCCAATTGCACGCTGATGCTGTTTTGCTGATCCGCCGGAAAGACGCTGTGAATGCGCTGGATCGTTTGCATGGCGTCGGGGGTGTGCAGCGTCGCCATCACGAAATGGCCGGTTTCGGCGGCGGTCAGCGCGGTTTCGATCGTCTCCAGATCGCGCATTTCGCCGATCACGATCACGTCGGGATCCTGCCGTAGCACATGGACAAGCGCCTTGCGAAACGAAGGCGTGTCGGTCGTCACTTCCTGTTGGACGACGATGCTCCGCTGGTTCTCGTGAACAAATTCCACGGGATCTTCGATCGTCACGATCTTGCAGCGCCGCTCGCGATTGATCAGGTCGATGATGTAGTTCATCGTGGTGGTTTTGCCCATGCCGGTCGGGCCGGTCACAAGGACCAGGCCGTTGGGCAAGCGTGACAATTCGCTCAAGACCGCCGGCAAGCCGAGATCCTCGGCCGAGCGGACGACGGTCTCGCAAAGGCGGATCGCCATTTCCGGGCAGCCGCCGTGCAAATACACGCTCGTGCGAAAACGGCCTAGCGGCTGCCAGGTGCGGGAAATCGAAAGCTGCATCTCTTCGGCAAAAAGACGCCGCTGGCGGTCGTTGGTCATTTCGCAGAACAGCGCTTGCAGCGTTTCTTCCGTCAAGGCTTCGCCATCGCTGCAACGAATTTCGCCGTTCACACGGAACAACGGCGCGATTCCCTGAACCAGGTGGATGTCGCTGGCGCCAAGGCGTCGGGCGCCTTTGAGAATTCGCTCCATGTTCCAGTGGGCGGAGTATTCCACGATTCAGCGTCCTGGGATCAAACGGCTAAGATCTGCAGAATCGACCAGCCGCCCCGCCGGACCTGGGCCAGCCGCTTCTCGGCATCGACATGCTTCGGGCAAAGCTGAGACAATGACCAAGGCTGGCGGCAGCCGGGCCGCCCATCCCCAAGCTCATTTCCAAGCATCCGCGCACGTACCATGCATAGGGTTGATCGGGTGCCGATTCGGTGGCCAGGCGGGCTCGGGCCAGACCACGGCTGGGAATGCCATAATGGTCATAAATCAGAGTGTTTCCAACGGGATCAGCCAATCGGCATCGGCCTGTCGAGCCTTGTCGAAGCAATGCTGCTCGAGCGGTTGCCGTCCGGCCAGCATCCATTCGCCCCGGGCCGTCCAGCGCAGTGCCGAACGCCCCGCCGCAGCCAGCGACGCGTCGCTCGCGGCTCCGGCTTGTTGCATGTCGCCCAGCCGGCACAGTGCTCGCGTGCGGGCCGCCAGCAGATCGCCGTTGCCAGGAAAAATCTCCAGCGCCTTTCGCGACCAAAGCTCCGCCTCGGGATCCTCGCCCAGCGCGATGAGCATCTCGACCTGCCCGACCCACCCGGCGATGCAGGAGGCATCCTGTTCCAGCGCGGCGAACAATAGCGCAGTGCATTTTCATATTGTCCTGCGCGGCGATTGCGATCGGCCAATTTCGCGGGAGGGCGGGATCATCCGCGACGGTAGCGGCGCGGCCGTTGTGGCGCGGGTCGTTCGAGTCACCATCTAATTCCAGACGACCGAATCGCGGCATTTCGCCTGCTCCACTAATGCATCCACCACCAACGCCACAGCGGATAATGCCGCACAATCGCCTGGCCAAAAATGGTCGCGCGCGGATGGATCACGCGGTCGGGCTGTGTCGAGGGGAGTGCGACTCCTGCGATAGCGCTCGTGGATGGGACAATGTAATACATTCCGGCCGGCACTCGCAAATCCGCTTGATTCGGCAATGCTTGTCCGTTCAGCGGCCGCAAAGTCGATTGCCGGCCATCGACCCACAATTCTCCTTCTTTCCACGACACGGTGCTACCCGGGCCCGCCAGGACGCGATCCATCCCATCGCCACGGCCGCGAATGATCGTGTGGCGATACTCCGGTGCGTAGCGCAACCCAATTAGAATCTTGAAAAAGCACCACGTCGCCCACCCGTGGCTCTTCGCTGACGTAAGCTCGCGGATTGAACAAAACCACATCCCCGGCGGCAAACGGCTCCTCGCTGCGCAGCCATTGTCGAGCGTCGACGAAATGTAGTAATACGCGACCAGGGGGAATGTAAATCGCCAGCAACACCAGCCCGACGATCAGCCCGCGAATCAGGATTTGTTGCGGCGTGCGATCGCGGACAGGCAGCAACAGATCGAGGGCAGAACCGGCATGCACGGCAAACGCCAGCCCAAGCATGATCGAACCGAAGGTTGAACCGAACGATAATAGTCCCGTGGTCAGCAGCGCGGACCAAACCCCGAAGAATGCTCTGCCGCGCTGGGTGTGACCCTGAAATCGATGAGCCCAGCCCGGCACGATCATTCGAGGCAGCGTGCCCGGCTTTAACGGCGCGGTGTCAAAGATCGTCGCCGCGCCGCGTTCCAGGGCGCCGCCACGTTTGATGACGACGTCGCGTACCGGATAGTAGAGTCGCCGCCAGGGTATCCAGCGGCGGAGATGCAACACCAGCGGTCGCGCGCGGGGTGGATGAACGTCAATGGCTTCTGCCCGTAACTGCATCGACGTGCCACACCGCACGCAGGCGTTGGCGCCCGGCATATTCTGAAACTGACAATTGGGGCACTGCATATTCCATCGCAGTCCAGATCAATCGGTCTGCCCTTCCGAGCGGAGCGAACGACGAATCACGGTTCGCCGCTCATGTACCGATTGCTCACATGAACCTGGTCATGCACTTCCGCGGGCTGTTCGTAATATTCACTGGTTAGTTGTCGCGATTCTTCCCGCCCGATCAAGCGGGCAAAAAACTCGGCGACGTCGAGGCACCGTGCCCCTTTGATTCCCTTCGTCCGGACCGTCACTTTGCCTTGTGCGCTGATTTCGATTTCGATCTCTTCATCGGCCACGGAAATTCTCCGGGTGGAAAGGTGTTCGAGGTTGCAACGGTCAATCACATTGTTGGCGACTTAAGGCCAATCCGCGAATCGTCCGCGGAGAAGGGGACAGGCACATTTTACTCACAGGGCATCGTAAAATGAGCCAGTCCCCGACGGTTTTCGGATAGGCAGTTAGAAATTGCGGACGCGGATCTTCACCGACTGATCGGCCTGAAGCTCCTCGCCGACGATCGTCATGTTCCGCTCCTGCAATTCGCTGACGATCCGATGATAAGCGTACTGCTGCGTGACCCGTCCCAGCAGCTCCTCGCCCAACGCGCTTCAATTCAGCCTTGGAAACGCCGACTCCTTCCATGCAGACCTTGAGGCGCCGCGGGCGTCGCGGCTGAACGTGGCGCGAATTCCGTCGCGTTCAACCACCAACGATTGCTCTCGCCCGGCCTCGCTGGGAAGGATCTCGCTTTCTTCGACCTCGATCTCGGTGCGGTTGGCGGTGCGTTGGCATCGTCGATCGTTCCGGCAGAGGCAACCGCGAAGCCCATGGTCCCGATTGCGGCGGTCACGGCCGCGGTGATGACCGGCCAGCCCCCGATGATCAACGGGGCCAAAACGACAACGGAACTCATGGCGACCCTCCTTTTCGGTAAACCCGCGATGGCAGAATTGCCAGCGAATCTAAAACTCAATCTTTCGACGGACTTCGACCGCATCCTCCGCAACCCCAGACGCGGGCCTGGCGCGGTCCATGTGCCTAACCGCGCAAGCGGGTTAATTCTTCGCTCATCGTTTTCGACAGCGGCACCGGACGCGCTCAGAGCCGCGGCCAGAATTTCGGTGTCCAAATCCACTTTGGCGGAAAAAGCGTCGAACAGTCCGGAGACAATCGCCTCTTCGATTTCCGTGCCGCTGAAGCGCGTCGCTTATTTTTGCCAGCCGCGCCAGGTCGAATCGCTCGGGATCGCGCCCGCGCTTCCGCAGATGGATCACGAATACCTCGCGGCGCTCCGCGTCGTCGCGGCAAGATCGACGTAGAAGATTTCGTCAAGTCGGCCTTTCCGCAGCAGCTCTGGCGGCAATGAGGAGACATCGTTGGCCGTGGCGACGACGAACACGGCCGACGTCTTCTCGGACAGCCAAGTGAGCAACGTCCCGAACACGCGCGAAGCGGTGCCGCCGTCGCTGCCGGCCGAGCCGGTGGCGCCGGCGAATGCTTTGTCAATCTCATCGATCCACAAAACAGCCGGCGCAACGCTCTCGGCAACATGAATCGCGCGGCGGACGTTTTCCTCGCTGGAACCAACCAGGCTGCCAAACATCCGGCCGACGTCGAACCGCAGCAGCGGCAGACGCCACATGTTGGAGATCGCTTTGGCACAAAGGCTTTTGCCACAGCCCTGCATTCCCAACAGCAGGACGCCCTTGGGAGACGGCAGTCCAAATTCCTTGGCCTGGTGCTGAACGCCATCCGCGCTTGTCAGCCATTGCTTCAGGGAATCGAGACCGGCGACTTGCGAAATGCTGTCTTGCGACTCGTAGAATTCCAACAGCCCGCTCTTGCGAATGATCTGCTTCTTTTCGCTCAGCACCACCGAGATATCGTTGCCGTCGAGCCGGCCATCACGGACCAAGGTCTTGGCGAAGACATTTTCCGCTTCCTTGAGCGTCAGACCTTGTGCGGCGCAGCGGGCGCTCGCGCCCTCGGTGTCGAGATGGATCTGCACGCCGGGCTTGTCCTGGACATCCTCGGTGATCCGGTCCAGCAGCCGGCTGAAATCGTCCAGGCTCGGCAGCCCCAATTCCAAGACGGTGATGTCCTTCGACAATTCCGGAGCCATGCGCAGCATCGGCGCGACGATGCAGATGGTCTTGTAGGTATCGCGCAGCTTGAACGCTACGTCGCGCAGCCGGCGGATGACTGCCAGATTGCTGCGGTTCTCCTCCATGAAAGGATGAAAGTCCTTGAACAAGAAAATCGCGGGCTCGATTTGTTCCAGCACCGCATCCAAGGCCGCCAACGGATCGCTGGTGCTTTCGGGCGACTCCTTTCGAGCGTTGCGGCTCGGCCCTTGCTTCACAAGTCCTTGCGTGAAGCTCCACAGATAGAGCTTTTTCTTGCGCTTCTGTGCGATCTGGCTCAAATACTGCTCGACACGCTCTTCTTCCCAACTGATGACGTAGATGATCGGATACCTGGCCCGGATCAGGATTTCCAATTCCACCGCCGGCGACTGGCACTTCGCGGACGCCACGGCGACGACGGTCGCGGGGCGCAGGACGCTGGCGGCAGCCGGGGCGCGCTGGGGACGGGATTTCCAGTTGCGGGTGTCGGCTCGCTCATTCAATCGAACTTTCGCTGCGCTGCTTGCCAAGGGCGAGCAAGGGATGCTCCTTCGGACAAAGCTCGCGAAGGATGTCGAGCACTTCGCGCGACAAGCCGAAGATAAAAATTCGCCCATCCGACTGGAGCGTGATTTCGGTGATGCTCGTTTCTTCGTCGGTGATATCGCCGCTCATGAAGTATTCAGTATATAAGATTCAAGCCTGCTTCGATTGCCAATCCGCGCACGGCGCTGCCGCCGCCGGCCGCCAACGGTCGGCTTAGCTCTTCGTACTTTGCAGCTTGCCATTTTGGCAAAAAACCATCGCGGACGCTGAATTTCGCACTGGCAAGTGCGTTTTCATCCACTGCACGATCGGTCGGTAGCAACATTCGAGATGGCCCGGCAGGAGCAAGTGCCGCACGATCAGATTGGCACGGTCGGCGACAAGGCACAGGTTGCGTTCGATGATCGCCGTGTAATTGTCGACGCCGGCCAAACGCTTCGCACAGCGGTCATTTCCGAATTTGAAATCGGCCACGAACACATCCACCTTGTCGTATAACAACTCGAACGCCGCGGGAGTTCCGTAGAAATCGGACTTCCAAACCACCGGCAGCAGCACCGCCGCTGCGGCCATCAATTCCAAAATCGCCGGAAGATGAATCGTCGGTTCGCCACCGACCCATTGAATGTTTTTGGCCCCGCGCTGCTGGCCCCAAGCGACCGCTGTGTCGAAAAACTCTTGCGTCAGAATCTGCCCCCGGCCGGGATCGAATGCGTTGATGCCTGCGATGCAGAAAACGCAGGCCGCAGATCGCAGCCGGACAGATAAAACAAATGCGAGGGTACAAGCTCCGGTTCCTCGCCATACTCGATCCGGTGCCGGAACAGGCGCAGTTCTGAACCGGCTTTGCACTTGCCTCGCTCGCCACCGTATCGATCGACACCGCAACGGTGCTCGCACAACAAACAATGCGAATACTGCGCTCGGGCACGATCGAGCAATTCCGCGTCCGCGCGAGCCGCTGCAAACCGCTGCGTCATGAGAAGAGATACCGATCACTCGATGGGCAAGACGCTGACGTAATCGTTCGCAGGCGGGTCTGGCTCATTTTTCGGCCTGCTGCGGACGGTTACGCGTTAATTGCAACGCCGAAAAATGTGCCTGACCCCCTTGAACTGCCGAACGGCGATGGACGGCCAGTGAACGCTTGCGACGCTGCCTCCTGCCCTGGCCCGCCGCACCCCTGCATCGTATTTCAGTTGAATGGGGAGTGTCAACTATTACAGGCGATTCATCGAGATCGGCTCTCAGCCCAATAGTCGCAATTTGCGGCCGGCTGGCTCATAATGCGCGCTAGTTCGAACCGAATTCTCGGGACAGGTGAGGCGAGTTGCGATGGTCAAGCGAGTTCTTGTCGTTGTCGCCGGATTCGTCGGCATGGTAGCGGCAATCCATTTTGCCGCGATTGCCGCTGAACCAGACAAGCCGCTTGCTCCGGCGCTGAAAGGCAAGTCGGCAGCGATTGAAAAGTCGGCGATCGAAAAGGCGCTTTCGCAAACCGCGGTGCTGCGGTTCGACAAGACGCCGCTGAACGAGTTCGCGGCGGCGATCGGCAAGCAATACCACGTCAACGTGCTGTTGGATCACAAGGGACTAACGGACGCGGGCATGGGCGATGCCACGCCGATTTCGTTCGAACTGGAAGGGGGCGCATTGCGGCAGCGGCTTGCGGTTGCTGCTTCGACGGCATGGCCTGGGGTATTACGTCCTCGCGGACAATGCCTTGCTAATCACGACTGCCGACGCGGAAAAAGAGCACGTTCGTGAGCCGCTTGTATGATGTGCGCGATCTTGTCGGCTACGACAAATCGAGTGTCGATGGCGGTATGTCGGCGGACTACGATTCGTTGATCGAGGCGATCACGAGTTCGATTGCACCCGCTTCGTGGGATTCAGCCGGCGGCCCGGGCTCGATCGACCCAATCCTGGGCTGTCTCATCATTCCGCAGTCGGAAGAAAACCATGAGCAAATTGCCTCGCTCCTCGAGGGACTGCGGAAAGTCCAGCGGGCGGGGCCTGGCGGCTGCGAGCCGGTGCGGACCGATTTTCCCGACACGCCGATTGCCGCGGCGGTTCAGTCGAAGCTCGACAAGAAGCAAGATATCCGCTTCGCTGGCGGCGAGCTGTCGGCGATTGTCGCCTGGCTCCGGCAACTCGGCATCCCGACCACTGTCGAAGACGATGCCGAAACGCAGGCTAGCAAAGAGAACCAATTTGCCGCGTTGAATCTAACGCAAGTGCCGTTGGAATGGGCGTTGCACCGCATCCTGAATCAACACGATTTGGACTTTTTCATCGACGGCGGCGGGCTGGTGATCAGCACTCAAAAAGAAGCCGACAGGCGGGTCGAATGCGTGGTCTATTCTCTGGGCAATTTACCGGGAGCAGCCAGCACGACGTCGCAGACCGATCTCGATCAACTTGCCAAGGCCGTGGCCGATCCGCAGTCGCAGTCGCCGAATTCACCATCCTGGTCGATTTCAATCGTGCCCGACGCCGGCGCCTTTATCTGTGTGCAATCGCACGAAGCGCAGGCGCGGTTCGGCAAGCTGTTGGCGCAGCTTCGCGCGAATGCCACGCCAGCCCAGCCGGCGGCGCCTGAAACGGAGTCGTCCAACCCGGCGGCAGTCATCAAGGTCTATCGCCTGGCGGCCAACTCCGGCAAAGGGGCGGGAGATGCGAGCGAGGCCGATGCGCAAAAATATGTCGCCGCGATCCGCAATCTGGTGGAACCGAAAAGCTGGACCAAGGGCACAGGCTACATCGCCGCCTTGCCGGGGGCGGTCGTCGTCCGGCAATTGCCGGCTGTGCAAGAACAAGTCCGCGACATGTTGGTCAAATTAGGAGCCAGCATTCGGGAAGATAAACCCCAAAGCAAACGTCCTGATATCTACGGAGTCGGTGGCGGCGGAGCGTTTAACGTGATCCAGAGCGATACGGTGCGTACACGGCCATCCGCCGAAGCGCAAGGTAGGCAACGAATGACGAAAGAGCCGCGCACGCAGTAAGCGAAACCAGCGCCGAACTCGGAATTTTACGCTTAAGCGCTTACTTCGTGCGCGGCTCTTTACGAGGACGGCGTTTAAACCGGGGGCGATTCGAACCAAGACGAAGGAACCGAACCATGTCTCGGCGTTCTGCACTGTTAGCCTGCTTGCTGGCTGCCGGAATCTCCGCGCTGCATGTCGTCTCCAACGGATCCGAACCGCCGCAAGCGGCGAAGCCCAAGGACGTGAAACCCGCTAATTCGCCCCCAAAGGCTCGCGCCAAGGGATCGGAAGCCCCCATGAGCAGCGAAGAGCAATCTTCGATTCAGAAGAAATTAGATGCGGTGGTCACGCTGAACATCCCAGTGTGCACAAAGTTGAGCGAGGCTGCAGAGAGCATAGCGAAGCAATACAAAATCAACGTATTGCTGGATCACAAAGCGCTCAAGGAGGCGAATGTTTCCGAGTGGGATCCAGTTTACGTTGATCTGTCGAATGTATCATTGCGTCGGGCATTGCGCTGGCTGTTGCAGCCAAAGGAATTGGATTTCTACGTCACGTCCGACAACGTACTGTTGATTACGACTGCGGAAGTGGTCAAGATTGCCGTCACTGTCCAAGTTTACGATGTGCGGGACTTGCTGGAAAAACGGACGGCCGACGACGATTCGACCCGGGCCATGCGCCGACGACTTGATCGCGATGATCACCAGTTGCGTTGCTCCCACTTCGTGGGATTCGGCCGGCGGCCCGGGCTCAATCAACAATGAACTTGACAGCCTCGCAATTCGTCAAACCGAACCGATCCAAGAACAGATCTCCGGCCTGTTGGCCGCCTTGAGGCAAGTGCGAAGATTCGCCTGGTTCAACGACGCCGATCGCCGTCGGCAGTTCGCAAGAGGTGCATGCGGTGGTCGCCATCGAGGCCAAGCTTGCGCCGACAAGATGTGCATACGAGGGACATGCACCGGTGTTGGCATCCGAGGAAATGAACTTGGTGGAATTGCGAGACTCGGTTGACATCCAACGCATTCCGACATTGCTCGACTTTCAGGGCGCTGACCGACGCGAGCATTTCCCCTGCTTCGACGGTGCTCGATTGCGACTGCAGCAAGTTCGGTTCGATTGGACTTTGCATTGGTTGCTGAAGCAGCGCGACTTGGATTATTACGTCGACGGCGAAGTGCTGGTCATCACCACGGCGGACAAAGCTAAAACAGCCAACTGCACCGTCGTCTATCCGATCGGCGATCTGACGGAAACAGGCCGCTCGGGCTCCGCGGTGGATGCCAATGTTCCGGACTACGACGAGGTGATGAACACGATCACTTCGACCGTCGCGCCGAATTCCTGGGATTCGGCCGGCGGAAACGGCAGCATCGCCATGTTGCCCGCGGCGAAAGCGCTGGTTTGCAGCCAGACGGACGAGATACAGCAGCAGGTCGCCCAGATGCTGGCCGATCTGCGGGCTCGGATCGCCGCCCACAAGGCAGTCGCGGAAAAACCGGCCGAATCGCCCGCCGCGCCCGTGGTGCGTGTTTATTTTCTGAAGCCGCCGGCCGCGGCAACCGCCGACGTTCCAGCCAAAGGAGCGGCGGTGAATGCTCCGGTGAAGGAAACCGCGGCCAAAGAACCGACCGTCAAGGAAGCCGCGACCAACGATGCCCGAGCGGCGCACTACATTGCCGTCGTCAGCGCTCTCGTCGAATCGAAAAGCTGGACCGACGGCAGCGGCTATATCGCCGGCGTGCCGGGCGCCATCGTCGTGCGGCAGACACCGGAAGTGCAAAAGCGCATCGGAGCCCTATTGGTGAAACTGGGCGCCATGCAAGCGGCGACGCCTTACGATCAGTCGCGGTCTGTGCCGGGCCCGTGCGGCGGCTTGGTGCAGCGTGGATATGGCGGCTCTGGTTTCGGCGGCAGCGGTCGCGGTGGCGGCGCCGCGTTCAGTATTCGTCCGTCGCCCGGGACCGCGAGCACAAGATAGGTCGAACAGGAATTCGCGTATCCAAGCCGGAGGAGCAGATGGCTGGTTTACAAACGTCTCGCATCGCCGGTTTGCTTTTGCTCGCCATGCTGGTCGCCGTTGGGAACAGGGCCACCAGGTATCTGCGAGCCGCCGACGAGCAAAACCCATCGGTCAAGCCGAAATCCGCTGGAGAGTTGTCTAAACCAAAACCGACCAAGCGCACCGCGTCGGCGGCGTTGAAATGGTTGGCCCGGCATCAAATGCCGCAAGGCAATTGGAGCTTGCAAAAGTATAGCGACAGATGTACTGACCATTCTTGCACTGGTGCCGCCTCGCACGAATCGCTGGCCGCGGCCACGGCTTTGGGCTTGCTGCCGTTCCTGGCCGCCGGGCAAACGCAATTGAACGAGGGACCATTTCAGAAAACGGTTGGCGACGGCATTCATTGGCTCATCAGTCATCAAAAGCCCGACGGCGACTTATCCGACGGCGCGGCAACGCAAATGTTTTCGCACGGCATCGCGGCGCAAGTGCTTTGCGAATGCTATGGCATTTCCCGCGAACCTGCGGTCGGGGCCGCCGCGCAGCGCGCGATTGATTTCATCCAAAAAGCGCAGGATAAAACCACCGGTGGCTGGCGCTATCAACCGGGCCAGGATGGTGACAACGCCCTGTTCGCCTGGGAATTGTTGGCGCTGAAGAGCGGCCAGCGAGCAGGCTTGAGCATCAAGCCGGAATCGTTCGATCTGGCGAAGAAATGGCTCAAATCGGTCGCCAAGCGAGCGCCCGACGGCGCCCCCACGGGCCAGTTTTCCTATCAACCCAGCGGAGCGGCGACGCCGACCATGTCGGCCGCCGGGTTGTTGTGCAGCCAGTATTTGCACACGGATCGAAACGACCCGGTCATGGTCGCCGGCGAAAAGTATTTGATGGCGAACCTGCCCGACCGGAATGCTCGCAATATCTACTATTGGCTCTTTGCCAATCAGGTGATGCACAACAGGCAGGACCGAGATTGGGATACATGGAACCACAAGCAGCGCGAGAACCTGCTGGCCACCCAGGTTCGCGAAGGCTGCACGGCAGGAAGCTGGAGCCCGACGAGTCCAACTCCTGACGCTTGGGCTACCCAAGGAGGCCGCCTGGTGGTCACGTCGCTGTCGTGCTTAATTCTTGAGGAAACATGGTGGCACCGTTTTCAGGTCATGCCTTATTACAGCACGCCGGAAGTGTCGCCGGAAAGCACTAAGAATCGCTAACTTAACCTCCGGGGTCTGTCCCCATTTTGCGATGCCCTGTGAGCAAAATGCGGACTGACCCCCTCGGCGGCGCGAGTTGAGTTAGGGCTTCTAAGCAGCCGACAAAAGGCGATGCGGCTGAGGGGAAGTGAATCCTCGCAAGCCAGGATGGCGTCCACTCTTTCTTGTGGACTGCTCGGCCCGATCATTTCCCGCAACCTATTGGTGCAGCAACCGTCGGGCTTCGTTGAGGACGAAGTTGGCGTCCATGAAGGGTTCGTAGCCGATGTCGTGCCAGCGGACGAGGCCGGCGCTGTCGATCAGGAACGCGCCGTGCAGCGGCATGTTTTCAAAGTCGTCGTAGGCGCGGTAAGCACGGAACACCGTTCGATCGGCGTCGCGAGACGAGCGGGAAGTTGATCGTTTCATTCGCCTTCAGCGTGGTCAGCGAATGCTTCAGTGAATCGAGCGATTCGCTGCTGATCGCGACGATCGAAATCCCTTCGCGGGAAAAATCGTTGGCCAGCGGCGAAAACTTGTGGAGTTGCTCGACGCAGTGAAGGCAGCCCGAGCCGAGATAGAACAACACCAGCACCGGCTTGCCCCGATAATGGTCGAAGGCAATGGGCGTCCCGTCCGGCTGCGGCAGCGACCAGGCCGGAGCGGCCGAAGGATGCCAACAAAACGGCCCGAGCGTCGCCAACTCCGACCGCTTGCCGACGTCGGCCGGGATTTTGCGGCGTGCGCCAATCATCGGGCAGTTTTAATTCCTTGGCGATCGGCTTCAGCCGCTCGAACACCGGTTGATCGAGATCGGCTCGGCCGGCCAAGCGTGCGCAGTTTTTCGAACTCGGATTTCGCCTCCGGTTTCTTGCCGGCGGCGGACAACACGCTGACTAGCGTGGCCAGCGGATAGACTTCGCCGGGGAATTGCGACGCCGCGGCCCGAGCCAATTTCTCGGCTTCGGCAGCGTCGCCCAAGCGCACATAGATCTCCGCGAGTTGATCGCGGTGCAATTCGGTCGTGTCTTTCAGCTTGTCGAATTCGGCCTTTGCGGCGACCCGATTTCCCGCCACGAGCGATCGAAAACCTTTGACCTCGCCAATCGCCCGCTCCAACGATTGAATCCGCGGGGCATGGGCTTTCAGCGCGGCCGCCATCAGCCGGGCGATCTCGTCTTCGTTCTTTTTCACCGCGCGGGCCTTGGTTTCCGCTTCATCGGCCGACTTGTAGCGAGCAGTTCTCTCGTCTGCCAGCAGCTTATCCAACTCAGCGAGATATTTGCCGGCGGCGGTGCCGTGGCCTAGTTCAGCCTCGGCTCGGCCCAGCAGCCGGGCCCGTTCGATTTTGTCGTCCGGAGTATTCAGCGGCGGCAGATAAGGCGATCGCGCACAGCGCGACCAGCTCGCTCCAGTGTTCGTATTGAACGAGCGTACTGATGAGCCGGATGCGGCCGAAGTGCGAACTGCTGCCGCCATGATCGGGCAGGTTGTACTTCGGATGCCGCGGCAGATCGAGCATGTTCTTCGACAATTCGATCGCGTCATGAACCCGGCCAATCGCATTCAGATCGCGAATCAGCCATTCGTTGTTGTGCGCGTAGTTGTAAATCTCGTCGGGCAGGACGCCATCGCGAATCATGTAGGCATGGTCCACGCGGCGCCGAGGCTTCTTGTTGCCAGGCGGCGTCGGCGTAGCGGTGCAAGTCGGAAAAGATGTGGCCGGGCATGTGCCACATGTGGGCGATGCCGGGAGCCGATTGCCCGCACAACCCGGCCGATGCGAGCGCTCGAATAGGCTTTTCGCCATCCCACAGATGAATGCGATAATGATGCGCCGGATGCATCGGATCCACGGCAAAGACCTGATCCAGCAACGAATCGACCGCTTGATAACTGGCGATCGGAATTCGCTTGGGGGCCTCGGTCATCCATTCGGCGTCGATCCAAATCTGCAGCCGCGAGAAACGCCTTGGCCTCGATGTCGTGAGGATTGTCTTGCACAATCGCTTCCAGATCGCGCACGTACTTGCGCCGCCGCTCGACGTTATCGTCGGCCGCAAACCAAGCGGCCAGCGATTCGATCCAGGCCCGCTCGCGAGGACTGGCGGTGCGTTTTCGCTGGACCGCCTGAGCGATCATCTCCTTCGCCCGTTTGGGATTGTTGATATTCGCCTGGGCCATACCCCAATAGGCCATGGCACAGGCCGGGTCGATTGCCGCGGCTTGCCGAAACGACCGTTCGGCTTCGAAGTACCAAAAGCCGTGCAGTTGTCCGACGCCTTGATTGAAAAACGCCTGTGCTTCGCGCGATTTCGTAGTGACCGGGAAATCGATTTTGGGCATTCCGGGCATCAATCGGGCCTTTTGGCGTGGACCTTCGTCGAACGCCTCGCCATGCTGCGAGTGGCCGGGGTCGACAGTCGCGCCGGCGGCCTTGTTAGCAGTCGCGGCGTCGCCGGCCTTTGATGGAGGATAGATGGCATCGCCAAACGCCGCGGCGACAAGGCAACAGAGGGCGAGAGGAATCAAGCGGGCAATGATCCGGCCGCAATTATTCACGCGCATGAAGAAATCCCGATCGATCGGCATTCGAGACTGGAGCAGTTAGACGGATACTGTAAGTCTAACAGGGAGGATCGCGAGAGCAACTCGGCGCGGTTGCCGGGCCTTCACGCCGAAACGCTTCGGCTGAGCGGCAAATGTCGAATGGCGCCGGGCGATCACGCATATTCCTCGCTGTCTTTCTCGCCCTTCTTAGGGTCATCGTCCAGCAGGGTAGCGCGCTGGTGGAGAATTCGGTCCAATGTCCCCCAGTGAAACCAGAGGCCGATGATATTTTCGTAGCGCTTGATGATGTTGTGCTGATTGTCGACCGCCAGCAGATCGCCGCCGCCGAAGCCGAGCAAGGTCTCCAACACGTCGCGATAACGGGTGACGAACCGCAAGCCCGAGCGGTCGGTTAGCTCGCAGCCTTCGCCAAAATGGAATTCGCTGATTTCGTTGGGGCTGAATTTCTTGCGGCGATTGAAATACATCTCGAACAGCGAGCCGATCCAAGGCAGCAACAGCAGCCAGCTCATCACCAGCACGGTCCCCTGATCGAACCGGGGAGCCAGCGCCGAGATATGGTTGATGATCCAACCGGCGATCGCCACGTTGTGCAAATGCTCGACATATTTCGCCGCCAGCCAAAGCAACAGCACGACGCCGGTCCAGAGGAGCAACTTCTTCGCACTCAGGTCGTACAGGATCGCCACGATGAAATACGTGAGCACGAAGATATAAGCCCAAGCGGCAAATTGAACGGCGCTCGGCGCGAGCGCGACTAGCGCCGAAAGGCCAAATCCGCTCACGATCACGATCCACAAGAAGAAGGCCGGATGGGCGGAATAAACCACCACTTCATCCACCTGCCTACCGCGCCGCAGCAGTCGCGGAAAGAACAGGAAACAGTTCAATAGCAAGCGGCCCGTCTTGCGAAACCAATGCCGCTTGCGTTTTGCTCGGGGGAGCGCCGGTTCGGCGCGTCCTTTTCAACTTCAGTGTCGGTCATGGATGTCTCAGGCCATTTTAAGTGGTTCATCAGCACGCGTGGACCGATCGTGCAACTCGATCATTGGCGCGACGTCGGGATGCACGGTTCCGCCACCCACCACGCCCAAGAACCGGCATGTCGAAAAGTTCGCCCGGCGCAGGTCGTACTTTGCCAGCCACTCGTCGAAGCGACGCCGCGCTTCCTCGTTTTCATAAGGCCAACGAACCGGTGGCGGCCTAAGGCGGCAGCGCCAAGGTTTCGGCGTGAGCCTGTGCGCGAAAGCATTCTTGCGCTTTGCATAGCCTTACATAGAGAGGATCGCAACCGGCTTCGCGCAGTAGCTCCAGGGTCGAATCGGCCTTTGGATCGAACAGATCGTGCGTCACCATCACGCGCAAGCCCGCCGCGGTGCGGTAAACTCGGGAGCTCCAATCAGGACGACCGTCGAGAAAGCGTTGCCAGTCGGTTCGTGCCCACTGTTCGCGCCGCTCTTCGGGCGAAGGGCCCGACCGCTTGAAAAGCCGGCGAAACAGCCGATTCAGTGGCCCACCGAGGAAGCCGGGTGGAAAATCAAGGTCGATGAATAGCACGCGATCGACGTTCAGAATCTGCGCCCCGTAGTTGTTTCGAGTGATTGCCGCGATCAGTTTTCCTTGCCCGCTCGTAAATCGTTGTAGCACTTCCTCGCGCATCGGAACTTCCCAATACGCGTACAGCTCGGGCCGCTGTTTACTCGCGACACTGCGGACGAATCGTCGCGCGGCGGCCAGGGCCGATTGGTGTGCGTCGTCCTCGCTCCGATCGGACGATCGCCAACTCGTATGGGAAACGCTCGTCCCGTCGGGCCGAGTTTCCTCGGCCGTGGCTCGCGACCAATAGGCGGGAATTCTCAACCGCGGTCTCCCGGCATGATGCCGCCCATCGGAAGCGAAAGCCACCCATAGTTTGCATCCGACCGACTGAATGACTATCGAATCCAAGTCTAGCGCCAAATACGCCGTTCAGCGCGAGCTACTAAATGTCAGGGCCGCTGGATGCTTTGGCTCGGGGGGCAAAGGAATGTCCTTGGCTGCGCTATCGGGATGGCGCGACAGGAGTTCGGTCAGTTGAAAGGCGTGGTACGGTTGGTCGGCGGCCGGCTTTGCGTCGGTGCTGGCGTTGGCCACCCAGAACTTCGTGCTGGCCGGAGCGAACAGGACGTTGTGCAGATTGCCATGGCCTGCGACGCCGCAGTCCATCAGATGCCGCGCGCTTTCGACGTCGAATTTTCCGTAGCCCGCCTCGGCCCGGCGGACGAGTTCATCGTAGCGCTTGCCGGCGGACAACAGCACGCAGTCCTTCACCGGCTTCGGCAGCAGTGGGTCGGCAATTCCGGGCGCCACGGTTTTCAATTTGTCGGGCGTGGCTTCGATTCCCACGGCCTTGTTCGAATTGCCATCGGCGATCACATAGTAGTAATGGCAGGTGCGCGGATTGTCGCGCATCACGGCCACGGCCGCATCGAGATCACCGGCTTTTTGGAGCACTTCGCGGAGCAACAGCGCCATCGGCACGCCGGCCCAGTGGCCCATGCCGCCGCCCCCCATTTCGCCGATCGAAACGTGCTTCGCGTTCATGCCGGTCACGCAGCCGATGAATCCGGCGTACGTGACATTGACAAACGGAATGCTGCCGGTCGGCTCGGCGACGATGAGCACGGCGTGCTCCTGCAAGTGCCAACCGACGGCATAGTCCAAGACCCGGCCGTGGTACAGCGTGCCATCGGCGGTGGCGGAGTTCATCACGGCAAACCCGCTGCAATGGAACAGTTCGGGCAGAAAATTCCCTTGTTCGATTTCCTTCAGCGGAACTCCTGAGCCGGCGGCGAGCCCTTCCATTTCGTCGAAGTAGCGTTGCGGCACGTAGGGCCGTTCGGTGAATAAGGCGGTGTCGATCAGGAACTTCGGTTTGACCGTGATCCCGCTGATTTTGACCGTGGCGGTTTTCTTATCTTCAAGAATGTTGTGCAAATTCTCCTGGATCGAGTCTTTCAGCAGCGCGCCATGCTGATAGCCCATCTCGTAGGCGGTTCCCTTCAGGTGCAGCACCGGATAGCCGTCGATTTTTTCGAGCCAACCCTGCCCGCAACGGGCGATCGTCTCGGCCGTCGCCACACGGCAAATCAGCAACGCCGTCGTCAAAAGCAGCAGCGCCACGCTGGCGACGCGGAGGCCGATTCGGTGATTCGAACTACTGAAAATTCGGTGCGCGATTCGGCTTGAGATGCAACTCACAGCATGTCTCCTTGTCGTGGGATTTTGGATGACATCGAGGGGAGAGGGCACAATGGTGCGCTTTCTAGCAGCACCCAACAAGAGAAGCTGCCCGGCTCGCACCCTGTGCGAATCATTGTACCGCGTCCGATGGGCTGATCCCAACATAACTGTCGCCGAAAGCGCTTGCGTCGCCTCTGCTCGACGCCGCCTACTTCGTCGGCGAATAATCGGTCGGCGTGAGCAGGACCGACTTTACGCCGTCCTTGACGGTCAGCGAGCCGCCGGCCGCTTTTTCCGAGGCTTCCTTGGCGGCGATCCAATCGGGATCCGCGCGGAAGGCGTTAAAGCTTGCGGCGACTGCCTCTTTTGACTTGTGCGCCAGCATGTAAACCAGCGTGTCGTTGGCCCCTTTTTGATCCGGGTCGAGTTGGAAATAGGCGAAGTTCGTCATGCCCTGCTTGCTGAACAGGGCCATCGTGTGATCGCGAAACCGGGCGTGCAACCGCCCGAGATTGCCCGGCGTGCACGTATAAGTGCGCAGCTCGAAGACGCGCGGCTCTTTTTCGATCGCCGATTTGATTTCGGGCGAGAAATCGGTGGCATGCATGAATGTCGAATCGACGTGGGTCACGAGCTTGCCGTCTTTTTCTGAGGCGGCGAGCGCGGATTTCCAGTCGGGATCGGCCATGAAAGCGGCCCAGGACGTCTTTTGGGCCGCGCGGCTCGGGAAAGAAATGATGTAGTACAGCTTGTGTTCGGTGTTTTCCAACGGGACCCAATAGCCGACATTCGTAATGCCGTGCTTTTCGAACAACTTGCATGTGTAATCGCGAAACCGGGCATGCAGGGCATCCAGCTTTCCTTCGCCCGCGGTATAAACCCGAAGCTCATAACAGCGAGTATCCTTCGCAGCGTCGGTGGCCGCAGCATCGGCAGCATAGAGGACGGAAAACGGCAGCAAGCTCAGCAAGGTTGCAGGAATGAGGTGGCAGTAGTGCATGGGGAGTCGCTCGGGGATGCAGAGGAAGGGAACGCACAAATTGCTCGATCGAGGTGTCGAGCGGCGTGCCCCAAGTCTACCGTGAACCGAGCCGGCAAAACAGAAAAAAACGCTATCCTGCAAGTGTTCGACCCCATCTCGCCAAAACTTGGCCTGAACGCTGTGAAGCCGCTACCCTAGGCGAAGCCATGCGCGAACCCTAGAATCGTCCTCTGCGGTACGTTGCTAACGGCTGAATGGGGCGCGATTCATTCCTTTGGTGAGGTGTGCAATGCTGCGGCGTGAAATCTGCCTGTCGCTGGGTTTGATTTTCGTTCTTTTTCTGATGGAGGCTCCCGTGAGCGCAAGAGCGTAAGGCCGAAGTTGCTTTCCCGAAGCTTCCGGCTGGCGCGGGCAAACTGGATCGCGATGCGCCGAAAGAGTTCACGACCACTCCCTCGGGCCTCAAGTATCGCGTACTTCGCAAAGGGACGGGCGCCGCGCCGAAGGCGACCAATACCGTGAAGGTGAATTACCACGGTTGGCTGAACAACGGCAAAGTGTTCGACAGTTCTTACGAACGCAAGCAGGCGATTTCTTTCCCGTTAAACCAGGTGATCCCCGGCTGGACCGAAGGAATGCAGAAGGTCGGCGCCGGCGGAATGATCGAGCTGGAGATTCCAGCGAACCTGGCCTATGGCGACCGAGGAGCCGGCGAATCCGTGCCGCCCAACGCCACGCTCCACTTCCTGGTCGAGCTGCTGGAAGTGAACTGAAGCTGGCGGGCACTCGGTAAGCGTGCTGCGCTGTTAGCGTTCGCCCTTCGATTTATGGTCTTGCCAGACTGCGTTGGCTGGAGGGTGACGACGAGCCACTGCTGGCGTACGGATTGTAGTGCGGGTCGCTCTCGTGCAGGTTGTCGTGGAGCGAGCGAAGTTCTTCGAGCGACCAACTGTCGATTTGCCATTGCGGTAACAGGCTGGCCGCGTGATTCGGCCCGCGCAAATGTTGGAGCACTTCCTCGCGCGTCGGATTCCAATCGCCGTTGACCGACCAATGATTGCCACGGAGTGGATAATGGCCCGTCGTCTCGACCGTGGCTGCCTCCAGGACCGGCGCTGTCGGTCGTTCGTCGACGCCTTTGATCAGCCAGGAAAAGGTCCAGGCATCCAGTGGCGTGGTGCAGCCCGACTTGAACGAACGGACAATTTTGCCATGGTTGATGCAGCAGACCGCCGGATATTCTTGGATCTGGAGTTCTTTCGCCAGCTCGGGGACTAGCCGGCGATCGACGACTTGAACATCGTTGTCGGCCCCTTCGCCGATCAACCAGCCGGCCGCTTTCATCGTTTCGAATTCGCCGTCGGGTTTCGCGAGCCGGGCAAGTTCCGCGTTCGATTTGTCGCTGGCTTTATCGGTGATGAACAACGCCCGCGGATTTCGCGGCTGCTCACCATGCATCCGACCGAGATTTTCCTGATTCGGATCGGGTCGTTTGGGGCCGTCGGCTTTTTGTGAAGTATTTGTACTGGCCGGTGGCGACAGCGGCGACGATCCGAAAGAGGAAGAAGGCGTATCGAGGAACTTTGTTTCGTTCCTAACGACCGGTTCGTCGGCTCGAATTCGCGCATGCGCCAGAATCGATAATCCGGCGGCGGCAACAAGCGACCACAGCGCTGGCCTTACAAAACGAGACATGCCCAAAAACTCCCGGCTGATTTCGAAGAGACGTTCTGAAGTGGCAAATGGGGCAAATCTTGCGCGATGGTGTCAGCCTGATTGCGGCGATGCCCTAAACCCTGTTTTTCGCCGACACTTATCTCCGCTTGAATTCTAGATTCCGAAATTGGGCACTAGGAATTCTGCCCGATTGCTAGGCAATGTCGACAGTATTTCTTGGCAGATGCCGACATCGCGCGTGCACGCCGTTTGCGTCGCGAAAATACCCTCTTTTTGATGAGAGATCCTGCGCCGGAACTCGGCAAAACTTCGGGTTCAGCCGCATCGAGCGTTTCCGTCGAGCGATTCGCACTGGAGGAACACGTCGAATTTGCCGATTCTAAAACTTGTATGGCCTGTAGCGATTCTCGGGGCCATTTAGCCTGGGGGGGCTGCTTCATGCGCGATTTGCAACAAAAGAAAGCATTGATTACCGGCGCGGGTTCGGGGATCGGACGTGCCATCGCCTTGGCCCTGGCGGCCGAAGGAACGCACGTCTACCTGCTCGATATCAACGAGACGGCCGCCAATGCGGTTGCCGACGACGCTCGGAAATCTCGCGTGCAAGCCGTTGCCGCCCGCTGCGACGTCGCCGAGCCGGACCAGATTTCCGCCGCGATTCGGCTGCTGCTCGACCGCTGGGGTGCGATCGACATCTTGGTCAATGGCGCCGGGGTGGCCTACTATGGCCCGACCGACAACATGACGGCCGCGCAATGGGATTGGCTGCTCAAGATCAATCTGCTGGCCCCGATCCAATTCACGCGCGAGCTCCTGCCGACGCTGCTTGCTCAGCCTGAGGGGCACATCCTGAACGTTTGCAGCATCGCCGGGCTGGTCGCCGGCGGGCGGTCGGCGGCGTACCAGGTCAGCAAGTTCGGCCTCGTCGGATTCACCGAGGCGCTGCGATCGGAATACGTCCGCCGCGGCGTGGGCCTGACGGCCCTTTGTCCTGGTCCGGTGCAAACGAACTTGTATCGCGCCGCCATCAGCGGACGTCCCGATCGCCCGGTCCCCGAACCGCCGGCCTGGATTTGCGCCTCGCCGGAACAAGTCGCCCGCAAAGCAATTCGCGGCATCCAAAGAAATAGTGCGGTGGTGCTGGTGACACCGTTGGCGTATGTCTTGGCTTATGCCAAACGGCTTGCCCCTGGACTGCTCGATCGATTGAATTGCGCTGGCCGGCGCAAACGGCCGGCGACTCCTCCGGCAGTTCCACAACTGCGACTCGCGGATTTGCCGACACTCAGCTTCGCCGAGGCAACCGCCGCGTCCCGGGCCAATTCCTCTTCGAATCGCGCAGCGCAGTGGAAGAAATTGGAACGAGAATCCTTATATTTCGACAGCCGCGGAGCCCGTTGCGAAGCGCTGTTGATGCGTCCGGACTCGCACGAGGAATCCACGCCGCTGGTCGTGATGGCGCATGGCTTCGCCGCCGAGAAGAGCTTCGGGCTGCAACCCTACGCGGACCATTTTGTCCGCCGTGGCTTAGCGGTCATGATGTTCGACTATCGCCATTTCGGCGGCAGCGAGGGCATGCCTCGCAATTTGGTTAGCCATCGCCGGCAACGGCAGGATTGGCAAGCCGCTCTCGATTTTGCAGGCAATCTGCCTGGCATCGACGCCTCGCGCATCGCACTATGGGGAACGTCGTTCAGCGGCGGTCACGTGCTCGATTGCGCCGCCCGGAATTCGAACGTCGCCGCCGTCGTGGCCCAGGTGCCGATGCTCGATGTGCCCGGATCGCTCCGTGGCTATCGGACGCGCTATTTCACGCAGGCGATCCTGCACGGTGCGCGTGACTTGCTCCGTGCGGCCGTGTTTCGTTCGCCCCATTACGTGCCCGTGGTGGGCTCGAATCACAAATTTGCGGTGATGAACAAGCCGGGTTGCGAGAGCGGATATCGTCGCCTGGTCCCGGAAACTGCGGATTGGCGCAACTCCGTGCCCGCCAGGGCCGTGCTGACGTCGCTGTTGAACCGGCCGATCCGGCGGGCAGGACAGGTCACTTGCCCGACGTTGTTCGTTGTGGCCGAACAGGATCAGTTGGCGCCGCGGCGCGTCGTGCGCAAGGCGGCTGCCCGGATGTCCGATGTCAAGGTCGTCACGCTGCCGGGGGATCACTTCGCGCCCTATTTCGACGAATCCTTTGAGTCGGCCGTCGAGCAGGAAGCAGATTTCTTGGAAGGCTGCCTGATCAAAGCCGTCACTTGGTCGATCGCTGCCGGCCGAGATACCGAATCGGGCGATTCGGAAGATCGCCCGGCGACCAAGAATCGGATCGCCTAACGCCAGCTCCGTGGCGCTATATCGCGAATTGAGCATCAGCGCGCATGAGGCCGCGGGCCGGCATTCTCTAGACATTGCGCCTGGCTTGGCCCACAATCGGGCCTATCGAAGGTGCGCGATTCGCGCCTTGATGCGGGAAGCATGCGGATAGGCGCAGTGCTTTGTCAACGCTTGATTCTGGGATTGTGTGCCACTGGCTTTGCCAGTGATTTCGGAATTCTTGCCTTGATCGTTCAGCAACGAAGAACACTGGCAAAGCCAGTGGCACCCTAAATTAAAGCTGTGACAATGCACTAGTCGCGTTCTGGCTCTGTTTTTACCCGCATATTTCTCGATCGTGTCTCTCCGTTGAACTGCCGACCTCCCGCCGGGTAATCGCAAGATTTTCAAAAAAAGGATCTGAGTTCATGGCTCAATCGACCACATTGGGCGGCATCGTTCCGCCGATTTTGACTCCGACCGACCGACATGAAAGTGTTGACGAACCGGCGCTGCGGCGCTCGATCGACTGGCTGCTCGCCGCCGGCGTGAACGGCTTGTTCGTGGGGGGCTCGGCCGGCGAAGGGCCGTTGCTCGTGGAACGCGAATGGACGCGGCTGGCCGAGATCGCGCTGGATCAGGCTGGCTCCCGCGTGCCGGTCCTCATCGGTGTGCAAGACACTTCGACGCGCAAAGTGCTCGACAAAGTGCGCCGGGCGCGCGAAATAGGCTACCACTATTACGTGCTTACGCCCACGTTCTACAATCCCTGCCGCTCGGCCGGCGAACAGTTGCGGCTTTACGGCGCATGTGTCGACGCGGCCGCGCCGATGGAATTGGTGGCCTACAACATCCCGCAACTGACTTCGTCGAGCGTATCCGTCGACACATTCTGCGAATTGGCTCGCCGCGGCTGGATTCGCTATTGCAAGGAAAGCTCGGGCGATTTGCCGTTCGTACGGGACTTGGTAAATCGCGGCAAAGATGTCGGGCTGGAAGTCCTAATGGGGGACGAGGCGAACGCCGCCGCCGGTTTGCTGGCCGGAGCCAAGGGCCTTGTGAATTTGTGCATCAACGTCGAGCCGGCGACGTATCTGCAATTGTTCGCGGCCGTGCAGGACGGCGACCAGGCAACGATCGACCGCTGCCAATCGCGCATCAACGCCCTCGTGCAAAACCTGGCGCTCGCCACGCCGAGCTTTGTTGCCGGGCCGAAATATTTGTTGGGCAAGCGCGGGATGGGTTCCGGCCGTCCTTTATCGCCGCAGGAGCCGGTGGACGAAACCGCGGCGAGAAAGATCGATGCGTTCATGGCTGCGACAAACCCATGAAAGAGTTTGCCATCCGGGATGAAGCTGATGGAGCGCCGATCGATCGTGCTACCCCTCACCCCCGGCCCCTCTCCCGCAAGGGGCGAGGGGGAGTACGTCTCCTGCTCGCCTGACGGGCTTGGAAATAGGAAGAAGGCCGAGAATCGTCTCTGCTTTGCGAAGGAAGCTCCTATGAAGATCCAACTTGCTTTGCTGGCTCTCGCACTCGTCGCGACGGATGTTCGTGCCGAGGAAACAGTCTGGATCGAGGCCGAGCATCTCCAGGGCGTGCAAGGCTATTGCTGGCCGGCCGGACCGAATCCGAAAACCGACGGCCACTGGGGCATCTCCGGGCCGGGCTGGGCCGCCGAATGGACTCAAGGAGGCGAAAGTAATTTTCAATCGATCGCTTGCGGGCCCGACGACGACAAGGCGATAGCAGGTACGGATGTCGAGATGCCTGTGGCCAGCAACTATTTTGTCTGGGTCCGCTTTCGCGACAATCGCGGCGCCACCAGCCGGTTCCAAGTTCGGCTCACGCCACCTGGCGCCAGCCGATCTTGCTTACGTACGGTACGCATCCGGTGGTCGAAGAAGACAACGTGATGAAGCTCTACTGGAATTGGGCGTTCGCCTGGGAACAGCACGAGGCATCGCTTCCCGCAGGCAAATGCCGATTGGATTTGCTCTCGGCATTCAAGGAGAAGGAATGCCGGCAGATCGATTGCATCGTGCTGACGACCGACAAGACGTATCGCCCGCTCATCAAAGAACGGCCGGCCCACCCGACCGTCGAGTTGTTGAACACGTATGGCAAAGGAATCGATCCCGCGCTAGAGCCGCTGGCGCGTCGAACCGGAGATTTCGCAGTTCCTGCCGTCTGGAAGCCGAAGACATTTCGCGACAAGGGTTTTCTTTATCTTTGGAACATCAACGATATGCACTGGGCGTCGGCAGACCCCAAGCGGGTGCCGTTTCCCTACAACATCGGCGACAAGGAAACTCGCGAAGCCTTCGAAAAAAAATATGCCGGCGCAACATCGGTGCCGATCTTCTCCGATCCGCGCGTTGTCCCGGCGTTTTATGGCGCCGGCCCGCTGGCGCTGGCGACCGACGCGAAGGAGCCCGAAAAGAAGCGCGACGCGGTCAATCTCATCCATTGGCTCGAGACCCATCCCGACCGGCCGTGGGCATTGATGATGAACTATGCGCCGGACACGCCTGTTTCACCGGCGGCCCGCGACAATTTTCTCAAATACCGCGATCGGTTCGTGGGGAACATCGCCGGCGAAAGCCTCGGGTACTTTACGGTAAAGCCGGAGGTCATGAAGGCGGCGGTCGCGGCGGCCAAGACTCGGCGTGAGCTGGTCGCGGCGTTTTCGCCACCGAGCATGGCTGCGAATGCCGCCAAGTATCACGCGGTGTATGGTCGCGACTGGCCCGACGCCTATCGCGAGGTGATTCCCTGCCAATCGATCGGCATGACGGCGTTTGCGCCGTTGAGCTACGCCTGGGCGCACGGACCGTGGGGTACGAATCGGCGGCGGCGACGGCATCGCTGCTGTCGATGCGAATGGCGTTTCTGCGCGGCGCAGCCCGGCAGAATGGCGGTCTGACCGCGACCTACCGTTCGTGCAATTTCGGCGATTCATCGACCATCTTCAGCGAGACCGGCAGCTTCTCGAAGCCGCGCAACATTCTGGATAATTATTACAGCGTGTTTTCCGGCGCGGGCATGACTTGGTACAAGATGGACATCTGGTATCAATACATGGCCGGCTCGTCGATGTTCTATCACGAGCAAGGCTTTGATGAATACTGGATGCCTGGCGGCACTTCGGCGGCCGGGATGAAGGAAGTCCAGCTTTCGCCGAAAGGGAAATTGGTCGATCGGTTTCTGCATGTCACGGCCGAACATCCGGACCGAGGCGCACCGTTTACGCCCGTGGCGCTGTTGTTGGATTACGCGCACGGCTGGGATCCTTCGCCGTTCGTGCCGCATGCGTTTGGCGGCTATGCGGAGCGGCCCGATCTGACGCTCTATGGCGACCACGAGCAAATGTTGCACGAGTATTTTTGGACCGCCTACCATCCGATCGGGCCGAAGAGCACCGAACCGATCACGGCGACGAATGAAACCTATCTGCCGGGAATCTTCGGCGATATTTTCGATGTTGTGTATGCTTATCCCGACGTCAATCGCTGGACGACGCTCGACACTTACCCCGTGACGATCGCGGCCGGCGACATCGAGCTCACCGCGGCGGAAGGGCAGCGGCTGGCGCACTATGTCGAAAACGGCGGGACGCTGCTGGTCGCCGATGGGCAGCTTTCCGGTCCTGGCGTGGCCGCCCTCGCGCTGCCGGCGCTCGGAGTCGAGGGTGTTGCGAATCGTTACGTCTGGAGCCTGACCGGCACATCGCAGCCCTCGCAGCGATTTCGTTATCGCGAGATTCCTAGTGGCAAACCACTGGCGATCACGGTGGACGGCAAAGTGTTTTGCGCCGCGTTCGATCGTGGCCAAGGCCGCTTGATCGTGCTCTCCGTGCCGCGGGGATTGGGCATCGACCGCACGGCCGTGCCGGTGGTGCCGCAGCTATTCGCGCACTTGTCGCGAGGGCTGATGCCGATCGAAGTTCGTGGCAACGTCGAGTGGTGCGTCAACCGCAACAATACCGGTTGGGTCGTGACATTGCTGAATCCCGCCGGTCAGGCCAAACCGACCCAAGGCATCACGCCAACCGATTTCCGAGAAAACCGCCGCGTCGCAATCCACACGGCAATGCCGATCGCCGCAGCCAGCGACTGGCTCTTCCCCGACGAAAATTTGACGCCGCAGCCAAGACCGGAAACAAAGGGAGCCGCGCTAGAACTGACCGTCCCCGCCGGCGCAGTGCGCATCATCGAACTGCGCGAAAAATCGCCTGGCAAGCCCTAATCCTGCGCGATAGAGCGGCGGGCCTTTACGCGGTTCACGACGATCGCGATGCCGGCTATCCCCAGTAACGTGGCGCAGATCGCTCCCACCAGCGCAAAGGCGCCTTGCAGGCCGGCGCGGGTCCGGTCCACGTCTTTGTCCAGCGGCTGGATGATCTCGACCACGCCGCGCACGTCGCCCACTTTCCAATCCTTTTTCGGGCTATCGGGATGCGTGTTGTGGCAATCGACGCAGGTCTTTTGCATCAGCCGGGCCGTGGCGTAACGCAAGACCGGCTGGCCTTTGTACTCCTCGAACTTATAGACCTGTGCCTTCGGGTCCGCGCAGCCGCAGCAGCGCGTCGGTCTCGAACTCGTCCTTTGGCCCGCCGTTACGACGCGAGAGAAACGGAAAATCGCTGTAGAGCCGAATCTGCACGCCCGATGCGCTGCGGTCGCTGATCTGCTGGCCCAGTTCGATGGTGAACGTGGCGGGGATCGGGATCGCCTCGGGATTGCTGTGATATTCGTGGGTCACGTCGAGGTGACCCGCCTTGGCCCGCTTCACGACGTCGGAGTAACTGTTGTTCACCTCCAGCAGGATGTCCGACTGCTGGGCCGCGCTTTCCAACGCGGCGGATTGGACGAGATTGTCGGACAATCGCGTGAGATACCAGAACCCAAACAGCAGGCAGAAGACCATGCTGGTCAACAAGCTCGCGGCCACCGGATAGCGCCGGCACCAGCGCCAGACGCGCTCCAGCGGGCGCCGCGACCGGGCTTGGATCGGCTCGCCGTTGATGAATCGCCGCAAATCGTCGGCCAGGGCCACGGCCGTGGGATAACGGTTCCGCGGGTCTTTTCGCAAGCACTTCAGACAAATCGTTTCCAGATCGCGGGGAATGTACCGCTGCAACTGGCTCGGCGGCACAGTCTCTTCGCTGACGACCTGCCGCAATGTTTCCAGCGTCGTCGCCGCGCGGAACGGGGGCCGGCCCGCCAGCATTTCATAGAGCAAGATGCCCAAGGCGTAAATGTCCGCCGCGGGGCCGATTTCGTCCTTTTCGCCGCGAGCTTGTTCGGGGGCCATGTACGAGGGCGTGCCGACGATCACGCCCGTGCGGGTTTGCTCCGCGTCGCTCAGCTCGTCGTCGATCTGCTTCGCCAAACCAAAATCGGTGATCTTCGGAATGCCGAACAACTCCTTTGCCGTCGACGCGCCATGCACCGGCCGGGCCTCGATCGCAGGCTGCAGCAGCAGAATGTTGCTCGGCTTGAGATCGCGGTGAACGATTCCGCGCTGATGCGCGGCTCCCATGGCGCGGGCTAGCGTCTCGATCAGTTCCGCGGTCGGCCGACAGGGCTGCGGCGATCCGGCCAGGCTCTTGTCTAACGTCGTGCCGTTGATGTACTCCAGCGTCAAAAAGTGGAGGCCATCGATTTCACCAACTTCATACACCTGCACGATGTTGGGATGCTGCAGCCGGGCGATGGCCGTGGCCTCGGCTCGAAACCGGGCGATCATTTCCGGCCGGGCATGCGCGCCCGCCAGAATCATCTTCAGGGCCACGATTCGGCCGAGGCTGGTTTGCCGGGCCTTGTAAACGACCCCCATCGCCCCGTGCCCCAACTCGCTGAGGATCAGGTAGCCCGGAATCTCCGGTCGGCGATGCGCTGGCAACGGCGCGTCGGGACTCACGACTTGGGTTTGCGGATCGGCCTCGTTGGTGGGCTCGCCGGGCCGAGCGGGAGCCTGCACCGTTTCCGGCTGTGTCCGCTCCGTGGGCGAAGCGCCGGCATACGTCGAATAGAGCGTGGCGCCGCACTGCGGACAAAAACGGTCGCCCGCGACTGTTTTCACAGCCTTCAGGCAGCCCGGGCAGATGAGTTCGATGCCCGCCATCGTTTCACACTGATTTCGCAAGGTGTTGAGAAAGGGGACAGGCACCTCGCGGCAAACCATTTTCGACGAAGTCGAGCAATCGCTCGGAGCCAGTCCCCTTTTTCAACAGGCTGCCAGGCCGAGCCATACAGGAAAACCTGAGCCGTCAGCTTACTCGCACGGAAAGGCAGCGGCAACGGTCCGGCGGATTTAGTGTTCAACGCTGTTTCAGCGGCGGACGCGTCATCAGCTCGTCCAAGGTGCGGGCCATTTCCGCGTTATCGAGCTTGGGGGCGAGATAGGAATGTCCCCTGTGTGGTGTGGGCGACCAACTATTGACCCCCTTTTCATTGACGGTACACGAACCGTCGGCGACGACGTTCCAATATTTCTCGGGGTCCCGCACCGCGGCCAGCACGGTGCTTGGATCCCAACTCGATCGGCCGTTCTTCAGCGCATTGTCGTAAAGTTGATACGCGCGGCGCACGGGATTGGATTTCGGCGCGGCCTCGAGCGCCTTGCCGGTAACAATCCCCTGGCCGATGCTAAAGCCGTCGAACAGAATGGGCGTCGGCCAATTCTCGACGACATGCTGCGTGTCGGGCCCAACGCCGCCGGCCGAGAAATTGTACTCGTCGACGTGCTGCGGATTGGGGAATTGCCCTCCCATCACGACCAGCCGGCGTACTTTCTTGTGGACCAGTTCGCGGCCGGCTAGCGAGCTAATGTCGTCGGCTTTGGAGTCCAGCAAATCCGCCAGATTCATTAGAAACCCGACACTGATGACGACCACGCTGCCGTCCGGCGCGGCGGCCAAGGCGCGGCGATAAACGCCGACCGCGTCGGGCGCCTTGTCATCGGCTGGCGCGGTGTGTGGAAACTCGTCGCGCAATTTGGCCGTGTAAGAACTGTGGGTCGGCGGCCCATGCTTTCCCTGATATGCGCCAATTGGAACATTGCCGCGACCGTAATACGTGTTGATCGCGCTGACGGCGGCGACCGACGCCTTGTCGGCGTCGTGTCCATTGACGACGCAGGCCAGAATCTCCGCCTCGCCGCGGTCGGCCAAAGCATTCAGAACCGCCAATGCGCCGCAGTCGTCCACGTCGCCGGAAATATCCGTGTCGAATACGACGTTGACCGCCGCGGCGGCTGCGTAGCGCGAAGGCAGAAGCATCGCGACCAGCCCGATCAAGCCCACGAGCAACCCAACGTGAAAACCGCCGCTCGGTTGCACGCGAAAACTGGATACGTCAACTCGTTTCATGTTCTCCTCGTTCAAATAATGCCTCGCGCACTGTAACACATCCAATATCGCGTTCGCCATCTCTTGCCGACGGCAGTTATCGAATCCGAAGCGGATCTCGTCTGCCGGCCGCAGCCCGGGCCAGCTCGGCAAGCCAGACCTACCGCTACGGCCCGAATCTACTTGCTTTCTTCTTGGAGTAAGAATGCGACCAAATCGCGGAATTCCTGGGGTGTTAGCAGGTCGGCCAGACCCTCGGGCATGATCGAAGTTTGCAGCGGATGGCGTTCGGCAATGTCGGCCGGATTGAGAATGAACAATTTTCCGGCGGCATCGGAATAAGTTTCCAAATCGCCGGGCCCTTCGGTGACCAAAAGTCCCGTGTACGAGCGACCCTGTTTGGTCACCAGCAGCCAAGGGGCGAACCGCGGCGCGATCTCTTTGCTCGGATCGACGATCGATTCGACCAGCTTTCTGCGCCCAAGAGCCGCGCATCGCTCGACAAGTCGGGGCCCACGTGACCGCCGCGGCCATGAATTTGATGGCAGCGAAAACAGCCGGCCGCGCGGGGATGAAAGAAGATGCGCTCGCCCGCCGCGGGGTCGCTGGGGCCTTCGAGCGTCTTCAGCCACGCATCGACGTCGTGCCGTGGCGGATTCGCCACGGCCGGCGGCCGCAACACCAGCGAGACCAAGTCGGCGGTTGTCCGATCCTGATGGCCTAGCACAGCAAGACGGCTCCGTTGCGATTCCGTCAATGAAGCGCCACGCAACGAGCGAAGTGCTTCCTGCCGGACGGTCGGTTCGCCGCCCATGGCTAGAGACATCAACAAATCGCGTTGCGAATCGGCGTTCGCGAGGCCGACGATCGCTTCCGCCCGCAGCGAACTCGGATTTTGCTTGTCGCCAGCCACTGCGGCCAGCAAGTCGATTCGCGCTGGCCGGGGCGAATCGCGCAAACTGCGGATCGCCTCGGTGCGCAGCGGCTCATCCGGCGATGCAAGGAATGACTTCAGCCGGTCGATCGTCAGCGCGGGATGATCCGGCCGAATCATCCGCAGCGCCAATCGTCGCATGACATTGGATGTATGGGCATCCGTCAGCACATGGACCACATATTGCTCGCCATGAAACTCGTCGGGCCGTTGCGTGCCATCGATCAGTTCCAACGCGGCCACGCAGGATTCGAACAGTTCGCGCGTGTTGGCCTCGCCGTTGAGAATTTCGGCAATCCGTGGCCGCAATGCCTTGATTCGTTCTTCGCCGATCCATTCGATCGCGGCGAAGCGAATTGCCGGGTCCGGATCGTTCAACAGCCCGGGCAACAATTTTCGGCCGGCCGGCTCGTCGACCGCGCAAGGCGCGAGCATCAACCCGAGGCGCTGGTGTGGCGTCGGCAATTTGGCGGGATCGATGGTGATGATCGCGGAGGGCATTTGCCCGAGCGCCTGCCGGGCCGCTTGCCGCAAGAACGGATCTGGTTCGTCCAGTGCCGCCAGCGCTGCATCGCGGGTCGACGGGTCCGTGTCTCGCCGCAAGCCCTCGGCGCGAACGGCCGGCGGCTGATTGCTGTCGATGAGTTTCGCAATCATCGGCTCGAGCTTCGTTGCCGGCATCGAGCGCACCGCCAAGGCCCGGACCGCGAGCGACGGGTCGCTCAGTGCAATCGCCGGAAAATCGGTTTCGACGTCCGCGACATCGGCCAGCGCCGAAATCGCAGTCGCGCGGGTGCGGGCATCGCCGTCATGCAGCGCGAGCTGCCGCAGCAATGCTCGCCCCTGCGAAGGATCGCCGGCCAATCGCCGCGCCGCTTGTTCCCGCAGTTCGCGATGCGGCGAATGGATCGCCTCGCCGTCATCGGTCGGCCGATTCGGTTTCGTGGCCGCGATCGCGCTGATGTGCCAGATGCGGCCCTTGCCATGCACCGGATACGACTTGTCGACCCAATCGGTGACATACAGCGAACCGTCCGGTGCGAAGGCAATCGACACCGGACGAAAATCATCGCCGCCCGTCACGAGCGGCGTCATCTTGGCCCAAACGCGTCGCTCCATGAATGCTTGGCGTGAAGCGGTCGACCCGATGATCGCCCCAAGAAGTGGCCAGCAGTTCGCCCCGGAATTCCGCCGGCAGATTGTCCGACTCGTACGCGACGATCCCCGCCGGCGCCTCGCCTGTGGCCGAAGCCATCGGTAAGGTGCCGGGCAGCTCGCCATTCCAGGCCACGAACGGATGCAGTCCCGAACGGCCATATCGAAAACGGTAGCCATAATCGCCGCCTGGTACGACATGCAGGAGACGGCATGGGGGCCGCGAGTCGGGATCGTTATCCACCGCCCACAACCGGCCGAACGCGTCGAAGCAAATCGCGAACGGATTCCAAAAGCCCGTGGCAATCCGCTCGAGATGGCTCCCATCCGCCCGGCAGCGAAATATGTCGCCCCCTTCGCCGCCGCCGTGCAGCGTCGCGCCGTCGCTTCCGACGAGCTTGTATGCAGCGCCGAGATTCTCGCCGATCGCGAAATAGAGATCGCCGTGAAAATCGAAGGCCATGCCCGATAGGCCGTTGTGCGGATAATTGCCCGCGGTTTCCAAATGCGCGATGGGCGTTCGCTCGCCGAAAGGCTTTGCGGTTTTCGAGTCGTCCCCGTTTGAATCGCGCAGGCGAAAAATCTCGCTGCGGGTGGCGACATACAGCGATCTATCACGACACACGGCCACGTTCATCGTCGAGCTGGTGCCCTCGAAAAGGGTCGTAATCCGATCGGCCCGGCCGGCGCCCTTGGTGTCCTCGAACATCCGAATCCGATCGGTCGGCGGTCCCTTGTAGCCGGAGGGGCGCTCATGAGTCTGGCTCTCGACGACAATCACGCGGCCCTGGGCGTCGACGGCGATTCCGATCGGCGTGACGATCTGCGGCGCTTCGGCGAACAGTTCGATCTTCACTCGCGGATCGGTGACATGCGGCGGCGCAGCGAGCGCACCTGGCGGCGGCAAGCACACCAGAGCAAGCATTGATGTCGATATCGCAAGCGAGATTCGGTATCGCATTCGTGGTCTCTTCGGATGTGGTTGGACTCGAGCCCCGCACGTGAACGGGGACGCTTTGCATGAAAATCGTCTTGCGTCCTCGCTAACGCGTCGGGCTAATATGACATTCATTCGCCGCTGGCTGCGCCGGCGAACATGCTGTCGCCGCTGCTGATCCAGGTGGCTTTGTCTCGGATGATCGCCTGCGGCGGCAAAGTCGGCGTGACGGTGGAAATATTCGGCGCCCGGCGCACGGCAGTTCCGATTGCCATAAATTCGAGCAATCCCCCATGCTCGTGGATATGCGTTTTGATGCCAACCACGTCATCAGCCTTGATCGATTCGGCTTCTTGTTTGATTAGCCCCAACGCATGCTCTCGGGCGTCGTAAATCAGCGAAGTCAGATCGCTGATCTCGCCGCGCGAGAATGCTTTGAACATCGCCTTCAATCCGCCGATCACGCCCAATGAATAAACTGCCGTCCCCATCACCAACTTGAGCGGCATGTAACCCATGTTGGTCAGGTTCCACATCTCCTCGCACGTCAGATCGCTGCTGATTGGCTCTTGCGTGTGAGTCTCGGGCAACGAGGAATTGCGCGACGCCGTGCCCATCATGATCATCTCATGCACACCCTGAAACGGCATCACTTCGGTTCGGATGCCGACCACGGCGTTGGCGCCGACGGCCCGGGCCTCCCCCACGATCCGTTCCAGGGCAATGTGCCGGGTGTGATTGAAAATGTCGCTGAACTCCTTGATTTCGCCGCGGCCCAGCGTCTTAAGACCTCCCAGCAAGCCGCCGGTGATGCCCGTCGAATAGGCCACATTGCCGAACACAAATTGCAGCGGAATGTAATGGGCATCGAGTTGGCAATACAACTCTTGCCCATCGCCGCTAGTGGAAAACAAACCCTTGGGCTGTGTTTCGTCGGCGGCATGGACCGTCGAAGCAACCGAGAGAAACTCGATATTGCCGTGAAAATGCCGCAGCTCGCTGGTGACGCCCGTGATGCCGATTCCGCCGCGCTCGTGGGCTTCGTGGACCATGCGGTCGTAAGATTGCTTGCGCCCTTCATGGATAATTTGCGAAAGCTGCGAGACCTCGCCGCCGAAGGCCGATTTAAGCCCGGCGCCAATCCCGCCGACGAACCCCAGGGCATAGACGCTGTTGCCGATCACGACTTCTCCGGCCGAAAGCCCTTTGAGCGCGAGGCAATACATTTCATTGCCTGAAAGACCGGTCATGACGGGCATCGAAGGGGCTCCTGCAGTTGCAACGGTGAAATTGTGCGGCGGGCACTCGGAACGCTTGCTCTAACGTTGTGCAATGCTACTCGAATCCTGTTCGGGTTGCGAATTCGAACATGGGCCGTCGCAGGCTGGGGCTCACCCAATGACCGAGCGATCGCGGCGAATACCAACAATAAATAGATGACTTTCGGTTCGCCATCATTTATGCTCGCAGCAACGGCCGTCCGAGCGTCAACTCTTCATGCAGGGTGGTGTATGTCCGTGGTCGGAATCAATTTCAGCTTGTTTATCCTGCTGTTCATGCAAACCGGCGTGCCGTTGGGCTTGCCCCCCTTGCCGGAAGATCCTGTGTTGGCCCGTGTCGCGCCGCACCAATGCGTCTGGTATTTCAGTTGGTCGGGCGTGGCTGACCCCGATCCGAAGAGCAAGAATCAGACAGAGCAATTGCTCGCCGAGCCGGAAGTGCGACGGTTCGTCGCGCAGCTAGGCAATGCGCTCGGCGACGCATTGCAAAAGGGGGCCCCGCCGACGCCGCAAGGCAAGGTGCTCGGGGCGGAAGGACCGAAGCTCATCCACGCGCTGCTCACGCACCCCACGGCGCTGTTTATCTCCAATGTCGCCGTCGGCCCCAACGGGCCGGACATTTCCGGCGGCGCGATCGTCAGCACCGGCGGCGAGACCGACGAGATCAAAGCGTCGCTCGAAAACATCGAACACATTTTGTTGCCAACTGCCGAAGCGCCTGGCGAAGCCGGTTGGCACAAGCTGCCATTGCCGCCGGGTATGCCGCTGGTGCAGTGGGGCTTCCGCGGTAAGTATCTGATGCTTGGCATTGGCGCCGGCTCGGCCGATGGAATCGTCAGCCGCGGCAAAGGCCAACCGCCGGCCTGGCTCACCAAGATCAAGGAACGGCTGCCGGTCGAGCGCGTCAGCACAGTGCATTATCTGAACGTGAAAACCGTTGTCGCAGTCGCTGAACCACTGATGGGAGGTCCAGGCGCTACGGCCATTGTGGCAGCGCTGGGATTCGGAAACGTTGAACACTTCGCCAACGTCACCGGCTTGGACGGCACAGGGTACGTCAGCAAATCTTGGCTGCAAGTCGCGGGCGAGCCCAGTGGTTTGTTGAGCGCCGTCGGCCCGGAACCGCTGACGGCCGCGGATCTCGCCCCGGTTCCGCAAGATGCCTCGTTTGCTGTGGCGGCCCGAATTCATGCGGCTCAAGTCTGGTCGGCGATCCTCACAGGCATCAGCAAAGTCGATCCCGGCGCCGGTGCGCAAGCGGCTGCCCGCATCAAGCAAATGGAAGCAACACTCGGTTTCCGCTTCAAGGAAGATCTGCTCGACACGCTCGGCGATTCCTGGTGCGTGTACAACTCGCCGGGCGAAGGCGGTTTGTTCATCACGGGTTTGACGATCGTCGTGCCGGTGAAAGATCATGACCGGCTGGCGAAGACGAACGATCGCCTGGTGCAATTGGCCCGTGCCGCCGCCGCAGCGCAGCAGGCAATGCCGGTGCCGCGATTCAGCCGCCGCCAAACCACGGAGGTTCGCGAATCGCAGTACCAGGGCCAGAAAATCCATTCTTTTAGTTCCATCGGTGCCGAGTCGCCGTTCGCGCCGGCCTGGTGTGTCACGGACAACCAGTTGATCTTGTCGCTCTCGGCACAAAATATCCGGGCGATACTCGCCCGCGATCCGGCCGCGAAATCTCTCGCCGCCGTCTCTAGCGTGGCCGAGCGGCTCAAGAACGACAGCCCGGTCCTGCTCACTTATCAAGATTCCGCCGCGATGTGGAAGCTGACGTATCCCGTGCTGCAGATGGTTGCGACTTCAATGTTCGCCGAAATGCAGCGCGCGGGCTTGGATCTAGACCCGTCGATCTTGCCGTCGCTCCCTTCGATGTTGCGGCACATCGAACCGGCATCGAGCACGCTGGCCCGCGAGAAGGATGGGCTCGTGTATGTGAGCCGGCGCACGTCGCCGGTGGATGTTTCGCTCGTTAGTCTTTTGCCTGTCTGGTTCGGGTTTGTGTTCGCGAGAGCAGAACCATCCTTCGATGCTCCAAGAACCGTGCCGGAGTCGGTCGAGGCCGCGCCCGAGCCCGCGGCCCAGCCGGCACCGGACAAGAAATCCCGCTTCGAAGTCAGAACACTGAAAAACCAGTGCCGCCCGACAAACCACTGCGTCAAAATCCGTAGGGTGGGCACTGGACCAATCTTGTTGCGTTCTCAAACGCCCGACCTCTATAATGCGGTCGCTCATGCGGTTGAACGACGGGTGGCGGTCGAATCTCTTCTCTTGCCGTAGTGAGGTGTCCAATGCGCGCGAATGGAATTGTAACGCTGGGGAGTTGGGCCGGGGCGGCTTTCATGATCGTGGCGTGCGCAGCTCTCGGCGCGAGCTAAAGATCAGGCGCCGGCCGTTAAGGTACAACCGGCGACGAGCGGTCATGAATTGTTCACCCGCGAATGGTTGCCGAACGATTCGCGCGCATGGCGGCGACGGCTTGGGCCCGGTGTTCAACGATAGCTCGTGCGTGGCCTGCCACAATCAGGGTGGCACGGGCGGCGCCGGACCGGCGAGCAAGAATGTCGACATCCTCACCGCGTTTTCGGTTCCGCAGAACGACGCCGGTTTTACACAGCCGGAAATACCCCACGCTTTGTTCAACTCGGTGTTCGGCGGCTTAGCGCCGCAACTTCCAACACCCCAGCCTGGGAAAGCGCCCCACGTCCCGACCGCCGCCGAGAAAAAACTTGCCAGGCAGCGCGAGAAGGAAGAACTGACCAAGGTCCATCCTGGCTTCGCGTCGTCCCGCAGCCTGGTGTTGCATCATTTTGGAACGGATCCGGAATATGCCGCGTGGCGAGCAGGCATCATGAATGGTCAGATGCAGTTCCGCTTCGGACAGACGTCCAGTATGGATAGCAGTTTTGCTTTTACGCCGGAAATTCAAGAATTGCGAAACGATGTTCAAAACAATCGCGGCGGGATGGTCGGCGCGACCGTGCAAGTCGGCAACGTGCAGATCAGCCGATCACAGCGGAATCCGTCGGCGTTGTTCGGCGTCGGCCTGATCGATGCGATCCCTGACGCGGCCATCCTCGCCATGGCCCGCGAGGAGACGGCAAAGTATCCAGCGGTGGCGGGCCGGCCGTCGAAGCAGAAAGACGGCAAGCTAGGCCGCTTTGGTTGGAAAGCTCAAAAGGCTTCGCTGCAAGATTTCGCGCTCACGGCCTGCGCCGTGGAACTTGGCCTGAATGTTCCCGGTCACGAGCAAGGAGGAGTGCCGCTCAAGCCCGACTACAAGGCGCCGGGCCTGGATATGAACCAGGCGGAATGCAATGCTTTGGTCGCCTACTTGAAGGCGCTTCCGCCGCCCGAGCACCATCCGGGCGACGGTCAGGAAGCGGCGACGATTCGCCAAGGGCATAAGCTATTCGCTTCCACAGGCTGCGCCGCGTGCCATGCCGAAAAGCTCGGGTCGGTCAACGGCTTGTACAGCGACCTCTTGCTGCACGACATGGGTCCGGAACTGGGCGACACGGGCAACTACGGCGTGTTTACTCCCAACTCGCCCGAAGAAGAACAGCAAGATCAGCCGCTGCAAGAAGCGAATGGTGGCAATCCGTTCGGTCGGCCCTCAGCGCAGGCAAAGCTGACACCGGCCCAGTTGGCAAAAGTCGTCGGCGCGATGCGGCAAGAATGGCGAACGCCGCCGCTGTGGGGCGTGCGCGATTCAGGCCCGTATTTGCACGACGGCCGGGCCGACACGCTCGAACAAGCGATCGCCTTCCACGGCGGGCAAGCTGCCTCGACCACGGCGAAATTCTTCCACCTCAAACCGGAAGAGCGGCAGCAGGTAATCGCCTTCCTCAAGTCGCTTACGGCACCGGACCAAAAGGCGCTCGAACCGAGCGAACTTGTCAAGACTGACATGCCGGCTGGGGCGGGCCACGCGCCCTTGCTCGCGCACCGAGGAGGTCCCGGCCTGGCGACGAGGCTTGTCGAGGTCTCGCGGCCTGAATAAGCAGCCGCGCAACTGGGTCGTGTTCTACAATCGCCGGTCTGGTGCTATTGCGGCGCGCCTATTTGTTCGCAATCAACTCGTAGTCGACACTTACTCGCGCCACGACCGTAATTTGCCCCAGGGCGAACGGCTTTACGCCGGCGGGCTTCGCATTGCCATCGGCCGAATGTTCCGCGGCGTCCAGCGCCACGAATCGAAAGATCGGCGCATGAGAAGCCTGCGGCATTTCGGCGTTTGCGGCAGGTTTTCGATCGGAACTCTGAACCAAGCGTGAGTCTGTCGGCCGCTGGTTGTCTCCCACGACCGGCATGACGCTGGTCACGAAGGGCTGCTCGCTTTCCGCGTCGATGCGGATATCCGCCGCCTTGCCCAGCTTGAATCCATGCAAATTCGCCAGAAACTCCCCCTGCTGCCTGGCATTCGCCACGGCTAGGCTGAGCGCTTCAAGCTCGTGCGATGCTTGCCGGCTGGTGTCGAAGCTGATTTTGACGACCGTCAAATTGGGCTCGTGCAATAAGTCGGAAAGCAGGGAGTCGAGCTTCGCGAGGTCGTTCAGCTTGATCGTTGCATCGCGCCGTACCTGATAAATTTGCCGATTCAGTTGTTTGTTGAAATCCAAGGACAAATCCAAACGGCTGATCTCGACCTGATCTGCGGGAGCACCGTTTTTCTTGGCGATGTCCAGCGCACCGCGCACCGTCTTATCGCTGCTCTCGCGGACTCGCAGCAAATCGTCGTCCACGGCGTTCATCGTGAGCGACACAAAGACCACATCCGGAGCGACTTTCACTGTACCAATGCCGGAAACATGGACGATCCGAGCTGTCGGTCCGGTCCGAGCCGTCGGATCGGCGGCCTGAAGCGGGTTATGAAAGCCCAAGGCCAAACAGGCAATACCCAGCGAAACGCGGCAGAATTTGCACATGTCAACCTCCCCAGGATTGGAAATGTCGAGATTCGGCTATCTGCATTCGAACGCTCCGAGATCGGGGCCTTTTCCCAAATAGTCGAGTTGAACCGGCGCGCCTGCCCCGCAGGAAATCGCTCGGTCGAGTGTCAGTTCGTTGATTCGGACGTTGACTTTCGTGACACGGGCCTGGTGGCCCGCAATGCGCAGCACATCGCCCCCGATGCCTTCGATTCGATAACCGTCGGTAAAGCACAGTGCATCGACCACGCGCACAATCTTTCCGTCGGAAGCCACGGCGACAGTTGTCAGTGGGCCGCCGGCGTCGATGCAAGGGCTCGTCGGTTTCAGGTGGAAGTCGCCAGTTTCGGGATCGACGAATTGCGGGTCGAATTCCATGTTGTGCGACGCTTGCTCCGGATAGCTCTTTTCAAACTCGCGGAGCGTCATATTCTGCTTTACCGGCGGCTTCTGTCGCGGAGCGTCCAGCCAATAGACGACCGGCTGATGCGGACCGTCAGCGAGAATGTCGTTGTAGAAGAACAGGCCGAAAGCGGGCGTGGCATCCCAATTGAACGAGATCTGGGCGGTTCGGGCCGTTTTGTCGCCGCCGCCGACGTTGCGGTAAACGATGTTGTTGACCGAGCGCTCGTCGCCATAGTGGGTGGGTGGAATCCGGTTCGTCGTGAATTCCATGGCCACGCCATGCGCGTCGGCCTTGCCGGTTTCGCCTGGGGCGATGCCGCGCTCGGCTAAAACGGCAGGCGTGGCTGGGCCGCATTCGAACAGCACGTTGTTGTAAAACCGATTGCCTTCGCCATACCAGGCCTCGGGATTTCGCGCGCTGCCGAGATAATTAGTCCATTCGATGGCGATCCGGCAGCGGCGGAAGACGTTCCGCCGGAGGATCGACCGGCTGCCGGCATACTGGATGCCCGAGCCGGCCGCCGTGTCGAAGAAATTGCCTTCGATAAGGTTGTATTCCGAAAGTCGGTGGGGCTCCTTCGTGTCGCGCGTGTTGAACACCTCCATCATCTTGGCCTGATGGTTCGTGAAACGGTTGTTCCGCACAACCGATCGCTGCACCATGACCAGCACAAGCCCGGTGTGCGACGCATCGTCGAAAATGTTGTTCTCGACGAGGTGCCCTTGTCCGCCGGTGATCGCCAGCAGATCGTTGCCGCCATTGAAATGACAGCCGGACACGCGGATTGCATCGCCGACATCGCGAAATCGCGACGATTCCCAACTCTTCTGGCTGGAATTCTCGAACCGGCAGTTTTTCACCGTAATGTGATGCGTCGCTTGGCCCTCGGCAAGAATGAATCGCCTGGCGTTCTTGACCGCCACCCCGTCGATCACAATATACGAACGGCCGGAAAGCACGATCGCTTCTTGCCTCTCGAACGACGCGCCTCCGAAGGTAGCCTCGCCGGCGCTGAGCGATTCGAACGTCAGCGGCTTGCCTGCCTCGCCGCTATGGGCGGGCGCGATGGGAATATTGTAACTGCCGTCGAGCAACACAACCGTGTCGCCGGCCTGCGCTTCCACATTAGCCCGTTCGAGCGGCCAGGGAGAATCGCGAGTCGCTCGATTCGATGGCTTTCCCTCGGGAGAAACGTAGTATTTGGCGCCGCGCCGACGCCAACAGCACGCTTGACGCGCAGAGAATCATCACAGTGGCGAGTAGATAAGGTCGCATCGGCGGCGCTCCTATTTCAAATCGCGGCTTGGCTCGATTCAGCCTCCAGGACGAGGTCAATATCCTCGTTCGGCGAATCAATAGCAAACATGCTCGCTCGGGGAATCGAACCCCTAGTGCTTTGTCTCGGCCGGAATTTAGGGTGCCACTGGCTTTGCCAGTGTTCTTCGTTGCTGACCGATCAAGGCAAGAGTCAAATCGAGCACTGGCGGAGCCAGTGGCACACAATTCTAGAAGCTAGCGTTGACAACGCACTAGGGAATTTTTCTTATTGCGCTGTTTCCCGCTGGCCCGGAAGAAAATTGTGCCATTCGTAGCCATCGGGAAGACGCGGCGACGCGGCGAATTCAAGATGGGCGATGCGGCGATGGCGGCTCGTGCCAGGATTGGCATGGCCGCTGCTGTGCAACAAGAGCGGCCGCATCAACAGCACGTCGCCACGGTTCGCGAGAATGCACTGTCCCGCGCCTACAATGTTTTCAATGCTGAGCCGATGCGAACCGGGTTGCACTCGGAGCGGACCGTTTTCTTCGGTCACATCATCCAGGTGAATTCGCATCGTGACCATCTGCTCGAGGATTGCCGGCGGTGCTTCGACGTGCGGCACGCCCGCCTTACGGGTCGGCTTGCGAAATATTCCGCTCGGCAGCCCGTTGTCGCGGACGGCAATCGTCAGATCGCGATGCCAAGGAAGCGTCCAACTGCGCTCCGGTGGCTTATCGAAAAACAACGCCCGAGTCAGCCCGAGTTCGTGGCCCAGCAGTCGCGCGAGGATTTCCGGCAGCGGCGGCTGCCGCCAGATTTCGCCGACCGTCGGCCACAGCGCGAGCACATTCCGGGCGGCGAAGACATTGCCCCCGTTACTCCGAATCGCCACCGCTTCCGGTTGATCTTGGAACACGCCGGCCAATCCGGCCAGCATCGCCTCGATTTGTGCCGGCGAGTAGACGCCCCGTAGGACGACAAACCCGTCCAGGGCCATCTTCGCGAGCAGCGGCTCCAGCGAAATCATGCGGTTTATGTTCTCAATTGCCGAACGACGGAAGCGGAGGCGGATCCATTGGGCTTCCGTCGTCGATTTCAGTATCGGGCAGCGCCCGGCGAAGTGCGATCAATGTGCCGGCATTGCGGCCGAACTCCGGGCAGACGACATTGAGTCCGCGGAGCCGAGTCAGCTTCACCAGGTTCGACAGCCCGTCGTCGGTGATTCGCGTGTGGTTTAGGTTCAAAAAGCGAAGCGCGGGAAAAGACTGAAATTGCTTCAAGCCGGGATCGGTAATCTTGTCGTTGGCCAATGATACAGCTTCCAAATTCGGTAATTTTGCAAGTTCCTGGAGCGCGGCGTCGGAGATTTGCGTCGAATCGAGACTGAGCTTGCGCAGGTGTTTCAGGCCGCGCAGTGCGCCGAGCGACGAGCCGGTGATTCGCGTGTTCGAAAGATCGAGTTCTTCCAGGTCGACGAGCGCGCCCAGCCACGTCAGCTGTTCGTCGGTAATGCGGGTACGCTGCAATCGCAATCGGCGCAGATGTCCGACATGCGGCAAGAATGCCAGGCCCGGGCCGCCAACGACAGTCGTGGACAAGTCAAGATCTTGTAGATCGCTGAGGCCAGCCAGTTTTTTCAGCCCGCCGCCCGTGACCGCCGTCTCTTCCAGCGAGAGGAGTCGTAGTCGTTTGTATCGGCCGACCGTATCGAGTCCCACGTCGGTAATGTTAGTAAAGTCGAGGCGCAAATCCTGAAGGTCGGCATATACCGGCAGGCTTCGCAGCCCGGCATCGGTAATCGGGCACCAGCTTAGCCAGAGACGGCGCACGTGGATCAGCGGCTTAAGCAGGTACAGTGTTTCGTCATCCAAAGGGATGTGCGGCGGCCACTCGTCGATCCCACCGCTGGCACGATACGACACATCCACTACGTTGGAAAACAAATCCTCGCCGAATCGCGCTCGGAGCCAGTCGGGAACAGGTCTCGAATGCGGCGCGTCCGCGTAGGGTTGATTCGAAGCCGGGAAGTAGAAGTCGAACAGCAGGGAATCATCGTCGTAGACGACCGTGGCCCCGTTGGCTCGAAGTTTATCAACACAAGCCCGCTGCACCCGAGCGCGGTACAGCGACATGCCGAACCCTGCGAGCAGCCCCAAAATCAAGGCGCCAGCAAGCAGCTTCGTCCGTAAGCGAAGCTGATACCAGCGCTGGCGTGACTTTGGCTTCGGCCCATCGGCCGCGGCGTCGGCTTCCATTGGCCACGTCCTCCGTTCGTATTGGTGCCGTGGGCAATTGGCCCTTGCAAAGCGGGTACAGGAGGGAGCGGTAGAACTTCGAGATTGGGTTGCGACTTTGGCCTGGACGCGAAGCCGGCGCAAACTGGCAACTGCCACGATTCTAACCACCCAGGCCCCGCCCTGGTCTAGCCAAACGCGGTATTTTGTCGATACCGCCCCGCTCGAACGACGCTGAATCAAATGGCTAGCAGCCTGTTGAAAAAGGGGACTGGCTCTGAGCGACCGGGTGGATATCCGGTAGTTTTTACGTGGCCGCGAAGTGCCTGTCCCCTTTTTCAACAGCCAGCTAGCAGGCCCTGAACGCACTCGTTAAATGCGCGTCATGTCGCTGCTCATGCCGCCGGCGGCTGGGATGTACGATCGGAGGACGTAGTCCTTGACCATCCGGTCGGCGCTGAACAGCCAGCCCATCGTGCGAATGCCCCGTTTCATCCGCGCAATCCAGGCCCGCGGAATGCCGTCCTGATCGCGCTTGTAGTACAACGGCACGACTTCTTTTTCGAGAGCGTGCAACAGTGCGGCGCGATCGTATTCATCGTGCTTTTGTGTCGACGAATGGGTCTCGCCGACGCCGATGGCGAAGCCGTTCAGTCCGTCGTAGGCTTCCGCCCACCAGCCGTCGAGGATCGACAGATTCAAGCCGCCATTGAGCACGACCTTCTCGCCGCTCGTGCCCGAGGCTTCCAGCGGACGGCGCGGATTGTTGAGCCACACGTCGACGCCATGCACCAGGTGTCGGCCCACGTTGATATCGTAGTCTTCGACGAACACCAATTTGCCTGCAAAGCGCGAATCCTTGCTGAGCTCGGAAATCTGCTGCATGATCTGCTTGCCGGGCCGGTCGTGTGGATGGGCCTTGCCGGCGAACACGAATTGCACGGGCATCCGCGGATCGCCCACCAGCGCCGCCAACCGATCCAAATCTTCGAACAACAGATTGGCCCGCTTGTAGGTGGCAAACCGCCGGGCAAAGCCGATCGTTAGCGCGTCGAGACCCAGCACGCGGCGGAGGCTGGCGATGCGGGCCGGCGATTCGCCACGCCGTTCGGCCTGGCGGACCGCGCGGCGGCGCACGAAGTCGAGCAACCGGGCCTTCAAGGTTTGGTGCGTCTCCCAAAGCTCTCCGTCGTCAATTTTTTCGACTCCCTCCCAGAATCCTGGATCGCCGCTCTGCTCCGGCCAGTGCGGTCCAAAATGGCGGTCGTACACTCGGTGCATTTGCGGCGCGAGCCACGACAGCACATGCACACCGTTGGTGATGTGGCCGATCGGGACTTCTTCCTCCGGACGACCCGGCCAAAGACAAGTCCACATGCTCCGCGACACTTCGCCATGCAGCGACGACACCGCATTGCAGCGCCGCGATAGCTTCAACGCCAGCACGGTCATGCAAAAATCTTCATTCGGATTGTACGGATCGACGCGCCCCCAAGCCAAAAACTGCTCGTAGTTCTGGCCGATCGCATCGCGCAGCGGCCCCAAATGTTCTTCGGTCATCTGGGGCGAGAAGCGATCGTGCCCTGCGGGAACCGGTGTATGCGTGGTGAACACGACTTGCTTCGACACGCGGCGCGCCGCTTCCTCGGCGCTCAGGCCCTCACGATGCATCCGCTGGCGCAACAGCTCCAGCGCGGCGAACGCGCTATGCCCTTCGTTGAGATGATACACGCCGGGCACGATCGCGAGCGCTTGCAACGCCCTGACTCCGCCGACGCCGAGCAAAAGTTCCTGACGAATCCGCACACGCTGATCACCGCCATACAACCGGGCAGTCAGACTCGCGATCTTCCGGCTGGTTGCCTTCGATATCCGAATCCAAGAGATACAGCGTGTTACGCCCGACCGCCAACTGCCACACCCGGGCCGAAATCGAACCGGTGCGGGTATCGATCCGCACCGTGACCGGCTTGCCATCGGGCCCGGTGGCGAGCTTTATTGGCAGTCCGCGGTGATCGGTGTTCAGGTAGTCTTCTTCCTGCCAGCCGGTGATATTCAATCGCTGCTTGAAATAGCCTTGGCTGTAAAACAAACCGATGCCGATCAGCGGAATGTTCAGATCCGAGGCGCTTTTGATGTGGTCGCCCGACAGCACGCCCAAGCCGCCGGAGTAGATCGGCAACGATTCGTGGATGCCGAATTCGGCCGAAAAGTAAGCCACCGGCCGAGCCCAGAGCAGACCGGCATGCCGCAAGCCCCAGGTCTTCGTCGAGTTGAGATATTCTTGCAGCCGGCGATAGGTGTAGTTGATCCGGCTGTGCAGAGCCAATTGCGAGGCCCGTTCTTCCAGTTTATCGGCCGACATTTGCTGGAGCATGGCAATCGGGTTGTGATCCAGCTCACGCCATTTCACGGGGTCGAGATCGCGGAACAGACTCACCGCTTCTTCGTCCCAACTCCACCATAGATTTTGCGCAAGCGCCTTAAGCCGTTGATGAGCCGGCGCAATGAACTGCCCAAGCATCCGCGCGTCAGCGACGATCGACGACAACTGCCCTCCGGCGGCCACGAGCAGGCCGACTTCCTCCGCCGTGAACTTGCGCGTGCCCGTCGATTGCAGCACGAGCACGCCTTGGAGCAATCCGTGATCGATCAACGGCACGCCGAGGAACGAACGATACGGATCTTCGCCCGCCTCGCCGAAGTATTTGAACCGCGGATGATTGAACGCGTCTTCGATCACTTGCGGCCGAAGTTGCTCGGCCACCATGCCAACCAGCCCTTCGTCGAGCTTCATTCGCACGCGGCCCACGCTCTCGGGCCGCAACCCATGCGTTGCGGCCAGAATCAACCGAGTGCGGTCTGGCTCGAGCAGATAGACCGAACAGACGTCGGCTTCGAATCGCCGCTGGATGAATTCCACGACGTTGGTGAGCGTCTCGGTCGAATCGCCGCTGAACGAAACCAGACGGCAGATCTCTTCGATGGTCCACAGTGCTGAGCTTTCCCCTAATATGACCGTTTCGCTCATGGGAGTAATCGACCTCGCCGAGGTTGAAAAGATGTGGGCAGGAAATTGCGTTTCTTGATGACAGGAGGGCGAGGCTAGCGCCGAGCCGCAGCGCACACGGCTCGGCAGGAGCCTCGCCCTCCCGAGATCGTGAGTGCGTGTTTAGGCAGAAATCGGGGCTAAGAGACCAAGCAATCGCCGTACCGATTCCGTTTTCAACGCGATTTGCCACGGGACTTTATGCACCGTTCGCGGCAAAAGCCGGCAAGAGGCCGGGGAATCCGTATCGACCGGCAATCCGCGAGTATGTCACTTTTGTTCGCAGATCGTGCAACAAAAACTGGCGTTCAAACCAACCGTTGTGAACTTATTCGGCATTACCACCCACGAAGCGAATCTTCAGCGCCAATCGCCGCTGAGCATGAACGCGGCCCAGTAGAATGGCGGCAGTCGGCCGGATTTCTCGGTGGTCGCTGTGCCGGCGGGTGCGAACGCCAGGCCGCGAGTCAAACCCGGTTGTCGCGCCCCCTCGCGGAGCATCCAGCGTTGCGCGTCGAGTAGCGCTTCGAGCTTCGACATCTTTCGGCTGCCGTTCCAGAGATTCTCATAAAAGTGCTCCATCAACAATTGCGTGGCCCGATCCGGCACCTGCCATAAGCTGGCCACGGTGGTCTTGGCTCCGGCGAGTTGGAAAGCGCGTTGCAAGCCAAGAAGTCCCTCGCCTCCGGCGGTTTGCCCGAGGCCAGTGTCGCAAGCCGACAGCGTGGCCAAATCGACGTGGCTAAGATCCAATCCGGACACCTCCAAAGCAGTAAGGATTCCGTCCTCCTGACCGTCCGCCGCCGGCCGATTAGCCCCAGCGAGCACGAGGCCCGAGAGCAAGTCGGGATGGAAGCCGGAGACGTCTTGCCGCGTGATAAGTCCGCCGATCATCGCCAGATTCTGGCTGGCGTTGACGTTGGTGGCCGACTTCAGTTCGGGTGCGCGCGAAGAATCCGTGCGTGGAGAAATGCAGATAGCGGCACTTGCTCATTTCGCCGCGCACAGAATCTACGGTGGCGGCCGCGCCGGTCAATTCCAGCGGAGCAAGCCGGGGGTATTGCCGTGCGAAGGCCGTCTTGACGGCGGCCACTTCGGCAATCGTTCCGGGCAGCGGTTTCCATTGCCGTGGTTGATCGCCTCGGACAGCGCCGCGGTCGAGCGCCACGTCGACCATTCGGCCAGGGTCGGCGCCGAAATCGACTCCTCCGACCAGCAATAGCGATGGCGTTTCGTTCGCCGCCGGTTCAGCGGCCGCCATCAATTCGGGCAACAGCCGTGGGATCGGGACGATGGCGATGGCCGTTTCGTCGATCAAATACGTGCCGGGTTGCTTGCCCGGCAGCGCCGGCCAGGGAAAGCGGGCCGTGTCGCCGTCGGGCGAGAGTAAAACCGTTTTGATTCCCACGAGGTGCGGCTCGAGTTTATCCCATACCAACCGGCGCAGACTCTGGCCCGGATCGACCGCCATGTCGGCGCTGGTCGCTCCAAGTTTTCTGCGCCAGGAATCGATGTAGTCGGTGATTGCGGACAACGGTCCTAACTCGATCCGCGCGACCTGCTCGTCCGGCCGGACGACGAACGCAACGAGCCGCCGCTCGTAGCGCGCTTGCCTTCCCGTTGCGTCCGGCGGCGCATAGTGCGTGTACTCCAGAAAATCGACCAGCGCGGCGTCGTGCGGCAGCGAGCGGCGAATGTCGCTCGGCGTGCGGCGCTGTTGATCCTGTTGGCTGCGAAACACCGCGCTTTTCGCGGCGAGGTCTTGCTGCAATCGTTCGACCCGGTCGCTGAGTTCCGCCAGCCTCCGCCGGTGAGATTGAACCGCCGCGGGCTTGGGAATCACTTGCGATTGATTTGCCAGCTCCTGGCTCGAGCTCACCAGTTCATCGAACAACGGTTTCAGGTCCGCGGACTGTTGGGTGTTAATCGCTTGCCGCATCCGGCGCATGGCCTGTTGCCGGGCCGATACGATGCCTTTCCACGCCAAGACTTCGCTGTAGACTTGCTCAGGCGGGATCCCAGCCCGCTCGGAAATTGAAAGGTAGTCGGTGATGCAAAACCAAAGTCTGTCAACCATCCGCAACTGCTGCCGTTCGGATTGCACGTTTGCGGCGAGCTCGAACTGCTTGTGCACGGCAGCCATGGCTCGGACCAGCATCAACTCGGCCTTCGGGTAGTCGGCCTGTTGGTCGTAGAACAACGCCATGTTGATCAGCGTGAAGGCGTACTCGGGGTGCCGATCGCCGAGCACTTGCCTTTGGATTTCTAGCGCCTCGTTGTAGAGCGGCTCGGCCCGGGCGTAATCGCCGGTTTCTCGGTACAACTCGGCGAGATTGTGCAGGCAGGCGGCGTAGCTGGGGTGCTTATCGCCGAGCGATTCCTTCTTGATCGCCAGTGCCCGGCGATAGAGAGCGCCGGCTTCAGCGTAATGTCCCATGTGCTGATTAATCACGGCCAGGCTTTCGAGGCTCGTCGCATAGTGGGGATGCTTTTCGCCGAGCGTCAGTTTTTCAATTGCCAACGATTGGAGATAGAGCGGCTCGGCCTGGGCGAACTTTCCCATGTCGGTGTACATCAAGGCGAGGTCGCTCAGTTCGGTGGCGTAGTGCGGGTGTTTCTCGCCGAACGCGTCCCGCTCGATCGCCAGCGCTTGGCGATAGAGGGGCTCGGCCTTGGCATAATCTCCCATCTGCGCATACAGCGTGGCCAAGTCTCCCAGGCTGGTGGCGTAGTCGGGATGCTTTTCGCCAAGCGTTTCCTTGCGGATCGCGAGCGCCTGCCGGCAAAGCGACTCGGCCTGGGCGAAGTCGCCCATCTGGCGGTAAAGATCGGCGAGATTATTCAGGCTCGCGGCATAGCTGGGGTGCTTTTCCCCGATCGTCTTTTTCAGATTCGCCAGCGATTGCCGGCAGAGCGACTCCGCCTGGACATAATCGCCTGTCAGCAAATAGAGCTTGGCGAGATAGTCGAGCGTGAAGGCGTAGTCAGGATGATTTTCTCCTAGCGATTCCTTGTAGATCGCCAGCGCTTGGCGATAGAGAGGCTCGGCCTTGGCATAGTCGCCGCTGTCCGAGTAAAGTCCCGCCAGATTTCTGAGAATGCTGGCATAGTCGGGATGCTTTTCGCCATACCCTTTCTTGCAAATGGCCAAGGCCAGTCGATACAGCGGTTCGGCCTGGGCGTAGTCGCCCATTTCCGAGTACAGCCCCGCCAGGTTACTCGAGGCCAGCGGCATATCCTGGGTGTTCTTCCCCGAGTAGATTCTTGGCGACCGCCAGCGATTTCCGGTAGAGCGGCTCGGCCCGGGCATAGTCGCCCATGTTGTCATAGGCGGCAGCCAGATTGTTGAGACAACTGGCGTAGGAGTCATTATTTTCGCCGAGCACCGCTTTGAAGATCGCTTGGGCCTGGTCGAGGACCCCGGCGGCCTCGGTGTAGCGACCCTGGTGTAGAAAGAACGTGCCCAAACAGTCGAGGCTGTTGGCGTAGTCCTTGCTTTTTTCACCGAGCACTTCCTTACGGATCGCGAGCGCCCGCCGGCAAAGCGGCTCGCCCTTGGCGAAGTTGCCCATTTGCATGTAGATGAAGGCGAGATCATTCAGACTGGTCGCATAGTCCGGATGTTTGTCGCCCAGAGCTTGCTTCTGGATGAGGACCACTTTCTCAGCCGTCGGGAGCGCCGCGGCGTATTTTCCCGCGTTGCATAGCTCGGCGACTCTTGACCGCAGCATGCTCGCGCTGTCGGATCCTGCCTGCTGCTCCGCGGTGAGGTTGGGCACGGCCCGGACACTCAAGCTCCGTTTGACGTCGGTCTTGCGAATCCAACCCTGTTGCGGCGGATTCGTACCGGGTACATCGATGAGATACCAATCGGCGTTAGTCTGAGACACGGAGAGCGTCGTCCCCTTGGGAAACGCGCCGATCGGAGTCGCGCCCGCCATGACCTGCGTCGAATCGGCCGTGACGGTCACATTGAAGGCATGATCCGCCGCGTTCGCCGTGCGAGCCGGCTGCACCGCCAACCACGCGAGCAGCAATGCCAGTCCTAGGCGACATCCGCGCTCGTAAAATTTGATGCTAAACACGAAGGCGTCCCGGCTTTTGCACTGCGACGTGTAGCGGCCGCCAAGTAAGAATCGCCATGCTCAAACAAACTAAGAATCTTAACACTAATCGGATCCACATTAGCTAACCGTCCGACAGTCGCACGGTCAATCTGAGCATGGTCGCGGATCAATTCCTGCCCGGTACGACGACATAGGGCACCTGCGCCAGGAGCTTGGGACGGATGCTGCCATCACGCACCGGCAGACTCGATTCCCGCGCCGCGGCCAGTCGTGGTAAGCGGAAACAGCATGACCTGCTTCCGCGATCGCCATTCGGTCGGAAGTTTCCAGTCTCGCTCGGTGCCGTCCCAACTGAAGAAATAGATCTTCTCCTGGCCGCTCCAGGTGTCGGGCCACATGCGATCGAAATCGTCCGCCAGAACCAGATCGCCGGACGTGACGCGAAAGCCCTTGCGCAAATAGGGCGTGGTCCATTCGGCCACGGTGCCGTCGCTCCACGTCGCCCGAATCGGCCCGACATCGAACGCGATCTCATTTTTGCCGGCGGGCAATTCAATGTCGCCGAGATCGAGCTCGCCGAAATCGTTGTTCGGCGTAGTGGCAACGTTTTCCAGCGATTTGAATAATTTGCGATTCAGATAGACATTCAAGCTGGCGGGCTCGGAGTGCTGATTCTTGTAATGGACTCGCAGCGAATATTTCCCCGCCTGTGGCACCGAGACCTTCGTCGCCAGCGGGACTTCAAGCATGATCTGGCCATTCTTTCGGGCTCCTTCTCCCTGCCAGGTTGTGACGAAATCCGGAACGGAAACCGAAATTGTGCTTCCGTCTGCGCGGCTCGTCAGGGTGTATTTTCCGAGGTGAATCCAGCCCGACTTGAGAGTCGTCGATTTACGAATGTTTCCCTTGCCGATGTGATAGAGCTCTTGGATTGACGCTAGGTAGAAATTATTGACGAGGTCCGCCCAGTGACCCCGAAAAGGGTCGCCGGTGCCGGGGATGTCGTACTTGTCATGCACATCCGAGCGATCGGCGATGTGCCATGTTTTGAGGCCGGCCACCGGCAGCGTGCCGGGCTTGCCGGCAAGCAGATTCGCGTAATGTTGGCGAAATTCGGCGACGCCCATTTCGGTCACGGCAACCGGCGAAAGATTGAAAGCGCCCGCGTTGCCGAAGGTTTGCTCCGCGGCAAGCTGCCAACTGCCGCCGGCGATGACACGGTAGTCGTTGCTACTGAAGCCCTCGCCGTGCAGCCAGACATAACCTGCCCGGTCGCCGAATTCAGGGCGTGGACCTTCGGTCGCCAGATCGGTTCCCTTGCCGTGCAAATAATCCATGATCGCGATCACCCCTTCGTGCTGCGTTGCTTCGCTGCCGCCGAGCGGTCCGTCGGGAAAACCAGTATTGAAATTTCCACCGGCACAATTCAGCACGTCGAGATAGAGCAATGGTGGTGGATAAGGCAGCCGGCCGTAAAACTCGTCGATCATTTCCTTCGCCAGGCCGCTATCCCAGAATCGCTTGTAATTCACTAGCGCAAAAATCTCGATCGGGTTGTCCCCTTTGGCAATCTTCCGCGGCACGTACGGAGCGCCACGATCGAAACGGCCTGTCTGCGGATTGAAGTCGCGGCGATAGATGGCTTTGGCGGCCACAAGCCGGTCGAAGAAGCGGCGCGTTTCGGGATAGTCCTTCAGGCCAATGTCCGTATCGGTGAGGTTCAGATGGAACGAGCACTGGACATTCGAATTCTGCTTCGCCCGCCGCATGAATTCCGCGAGGCTCTTGAAATCGTGATTCGCACGGAACGTGACGCGGTTCCAATAGGGCCAAACACCGTCCCAGTTACAGGCCCCCGTGTGGTCGTGGCCAATGATGCCGTTGAGGATCGGAATTTGAGTGATCGATTGATCGAGCAGGTTGGCAACGGACGCTGTGCCCGCCTCGATATGCGGCAATACGTTGGGCTCGTCGGGCGTGGAGATGCGATAGACATACGCGCCGTGTTTCGCCCAGGCGGGCGCGCGATTTTCCGCGAATGCCGGCAACGGGATTGATAGAACGATCGCGGCGAAAGCAGCCCACTTGACCGCCATCGCCGCGTAATGAAGCCACCGCGATCGCAACGAGGGTCGCTCGGAAAGTCGCGAAGCAACGTCGGAATCGGGTGTGCCGTTGAATATCGGGGGCATGGGCACAAGATAATCCGCCGCAATGCCGTGCGGAAGCCGATCAACGCACGTCAGACGCCGATTTCCATACAAGCCATGGAGAAATCGATCGCCACGAAAGCCGCGCTGTCGCAAACCGGTTTGTTAGTACGCGAGATTGCGACTTGGCAAGGCTCTCATCAAAAGCGGGCGAAGGGATTCGAACCCTCGACATGCAGCTTGGGAAGCTACCGCTCTGCCAACTGAGCTACGCCCGCAAACGCTGGGATTCGAAACCACGCCTGGCGTGACTTCGACTCCACTAAGTCTAACACGCGACCGAGCGGTCGCAACCGATCCAAATCGTCTGGCCTGCTCTGGCCCGTGGGCCCTCGATCACTGGCCGGACGGCACCGCCGCGCTGCCCAGGACGTAGTCGCGCCACGTGTCGAGTTGCTCGGGCGTGAGGCTGTTTTCGCGCGTGATTTCGTGCTGCAGCTCGCGGCCGGTGTTCGCCACCTTCACGACGATCGTCAGCCGGCCATTCTCGGCGTAGCGGAAATTCACTTCGATCGGCGTGCCGGCGGGAAGTTCCTTGGGCAGATCGCGGATCACGCACTTGCCCAATTGCGAGCAATCTTCCGGCGATGCGCTTTCTCCTTCGACAATTTGCACCAGGATCGAGCGCTGTCCGTCACGGCTGGTTTTGAACGGCCGCCGGGCAACCACCGGTAGCGGCGTGTTGCGGGGAATCAGGATCGCCGTCCGTTTGCGGTTCGTCTTGCTGTCGGTGGCGACCACGCCCAAGCTGTGCGAATTGACGTTGCGAATCTTGAACGCGACCCGGTTCCCTTGCGTCCGGGCCATGACGATGCCGGCATGCAACGCCGCGCCATGGGCCACGGCTTCATCGGCCGAAACCGAGGCATCGGGGTCTTTGCCCGCCAAATCCTTGAGCATCTGCCGCACCATCGGCATCCGCGTCGAACCACCGACGAGCAACACGCGGTCGATATCTTTCCAAGTGCAGCCAGCAGCCTGCAGCGTTTGTTTCGTGGTGAAGCGCGACCGGTCGAGCAGATCGTGCGTGATTTCCTCGAATTTTTCGCGGGTGATTTCGGTTCGCACCGCCATCCCACGAAAGTCGTAGGTGATCGCGGCTTTGGCTCGGGCCGAAAGGGTCCGCTTGGCATCTTCGCATTCGCGCCACAACCGGCCGGCGGCGTTGGCATCCTCGCGCGGGTCGATGCCATGCTGCCGCTTGAATTCTTCGGCCACGAGATCGACGATCCGCTGGTCCCAGTCGCGGCCGCCGAGCCGCACGTCGCCGTCGGTCGCCAGGGCATTGAACTGTGTGCCGGCGATTTCCATCACGGTGACGTCAAATGTGCCGCCGCCCAGATCGTAGACCAAAATTTTCTGCGGCTTCACCGCCTCGCCATGGGCATTCAAAAAGCCTTGCTGGAAACCGAATGCCACGGCGGCGGCCGTCGGCTCGTTGATGATGTCGATCACTTCCAGTCCGGCCATGTAGCCCGAGTCTTGCGTCGATTTGCGGCGGACTTCATCGAAGTAGGCTGGCACGGTGATGACGACTTTGGCGAACGGTCCCAATTGCCGCTGGGCGTCCAGCTTGATTTTGTTGAGAATCCAGGCCTGAATCGCTTCGGGAGGATACTGCCGCCCTTCGATCACGCGGTGATAGATCCGTTCCCCCAGGTCGCGCTTGGCGCATTCGGCAACGTGGCTGGCTTCGGTCGCCACGGCCTTGATGGCTTCTTTCCCAACCACCGTGTTTTCGCCGTCGAAGAGGACCACGCTGGGCGTGATCAAATCCCCTTCGGAGTTGACAATCGTCACTGGCCGCCCGGTGTCGTCCAGATAGGCGACGGCGGAATAGGTGGTGCCCAAGTCGATGCCGACGGCCGGCGCCTGCTTTTTTGCTGAAATCTTCGAAGGAGTCGCGGAGTCGCTCATGTTCTGAAGGCTACGCTAGAGTGCGGATAAAAATCGGAAGGATCGACGCCATCTGGTGGGAATCGGCGAGTCGGGCGTTGAAGACGTAGCGTCCGGAGGTTGGCCTCGGCGATTCGGCTAAACCTTTCGGAGAGCGATAGTGCGGGGCAAGGCTCTGGGTCTTCGGCGTTTCTTTCGTTGGCGGCAAAAAGGGCAACGGCAGATTCAAAAAATTTCCGCTGTGCGTGGCGAAGCACAATACATAGTAACATCCCAACAGCGTGACGGCCGACACGACAAGCAGCGCCACGGCGTTGACCACCGGCCCCGAGACGCGAATCCGCGGCGCCGGCCGGTTTTTAGTTGCGCTCGCCCCAGTTGCCACGGCTGAAACCGGCTTCGGTTTTGGACCGGCTGGCCGACCCACCGCGCCGGTCGCCAAGACGGTCGACTTGCCGCCTGTTGTGTCGTCTCGACTTTGTCGGGGTTCGGCCGACGTTGCGGCTTTCGGAGTTGCCGTGACCGATCCGGCGGACATTTTGGCCACTGTCGAGCCTTGCGCTGCGCCTCCAGCCGAGCCACCGCGCCGGCCGGACGGATCGTCGGCGATTTCGGCAAAGGCCCGGCTGGCGGCCGACAAGTCGCGCTTCGGCGCTTCGTCATCCCCGTCGTCGGCGATTGGCTCGCGCTTCGCTTCCTTCGCGGCCGTGCGCCGATCTTTGCGATGCGCTTGCAAGACATCATCGAGCATTCCCTCGAAAGCGTCAAAGCCCTTCGCCTCGGCCACGACGCTCTTCCAGCGCCCGATCCGCTCGCTGGTCAGCGATTGCTCGCGCTGGAGCTCGAGTTCCACCTGCCGGCTGGTGCCGGGAATTTTGGCTTTCACATCCAAGCGGCCGTTGGTCAGGTATTCGTACGTCACTTCGACCGGCCATCCTTTGGGCAAATGTTCCGGCAAATTCCGGATGACGGCGCGGCCGATCGGCGAGCATTGCGACGGCGTCTTGCTCTCGCCTTCGAGCACCTGCACGACAATCGAAATCTGGTCCTCGCTTTTGGTGACAAACTTTTCCGTCACCGTGGCCGGCAGGGGCGAATTGCGGAATGATGATCACGTTTTCTTTGCGCAGCGTTCGCTGGTCGATCCCTTCAATGCCCAGGCTGTGCGAGTTCACGTCAATGACATTGAACGATCGCTTGGCCTTCGGATCCTGGCTGCGAATCAGGTAGCCGGCGAAGACCGCCGCGCCGCGGGCGACGGCTTCGTCGGGATGGACCGTGTGATCGGGCGTCAGTCCAGTCAATTTTTCGATCATGCGCGCGACCATCGGCATCCGCGTCGATCCACCGACCAGCAACACGCGGTTGATTTGCTTCCACGAGAGTCCGCTAGCGGCCAGCACCTGCCGGCTGGTATAGGCGGTCCGTTCGAGCAAATCTTCGGTCAGCTCCTCGAACTGCTCGCGCGTGATCGGCAACTCGAGCGAGTGGCCACCGTGGCGCACAGCCATCAATGTCTTGGGCCGGGCGGTGAGCGATTGCTTGGCTTCTTCCGCCGCCGCCTGGAGTGCCGCCAGCGAGGCGGGACTTTGTCGCGGGTCGAGCCGGTGGCGCTTCTGGAATTCTTCCGCGGCGTAATTCACTAGCCGCATGTCCCAGTCGTAACCGCCGAGCTGCACGTCGCCATCGGTGGCCAACGTGCGTAGGTCACCGGGACGAAGGTCGAGCACGGTGACATCGAATGTGCCGCCTCCCAAGTCATAGACGAGCACCTTCATCGGCTCACGCGGTTCGCCTTCGGCGGTGAGATAGCCGAGACTCTCGCCGAACGACAAGGCCGCCGCGGTCGGCTCGTTGACGATGTCCAACACGGCCAGGCCGGCCATCTCGCCGGCGTCGGCGGTGGCTTTGCGGCGCGGCTCGTCGAAGTAGGCCGGCACGGTGATGACGACGTGCAGATCGGGTCCCAGCGCCGTGATAGCGTCGTCTTTCAGCTTCTTCAGAATGCATGCTTGGATGACTTCGGGATGGAGCTTTTCGCCGTGGATCAAACGCGAGTAATACTTCTTACCCATGTCGCGCTTGACGAAATCGGCCACGGCATCGGCGCGAACGGCGGCGGCCTTTTTCGCTTCCTTGCCGACGATCACTTCCTGATCCTCGAACTGCACCACGCTAGGCGTGAGGATATCGCCTTCGCTATTGCGGACGACCTGCGAATGGCCCTTCTCATCCAAATAGGCGACCACCGAATACGTGGTCCCCAGATCGATTCCTACAGGACGGGTTTTGGACATCGGCGGCCGGGAAGTTCAAGAAATGGAAAGCGCGTGCGTACCAATCGAGCAATGGACCGTCGTGGCCTGGAACAGCACGCCGACGATCCTGGGTCCGGCGTCCCGCTCGCAACGAAGATACGACCAGCTTCCAGCCGCCTCAATTGACACGCGGCGTGAGGCCGGCCCCAAAGTTTCGTCGCCTTGGAATGCCCGAAAAGGCCACTACATCGACTGTAACACTCAGGCCCACGTATCTCAAGCGTCACGCATCTTCACCGTCACCAAGCGAAACACAGGCTCGACCATCGTACGCAGTCGGTGCCGTGCGGGAAGCCGCACCTTAATCGACCGGATCGCGCCGCGCTCGACTGCTGGATGTTGGGTCGTGGGCAGCTACAATGGCAACTCAAGCCAATTCGCTGAATTCAGGCGCCAATCATTCGCGATCGCGTCGTTTTCGGGAAGCGGACTTACCAACATCCGTCCCGCCACGAAGGTATGACCCCATGAAGCTTGCTGCTCCGCGCGATTCCGCAACACGGCGCGATTTGTCGGTCGACTCTACAGGCGGATGCCGCGGCGGACTTTTCAACCGATCGTTCGGCAAGCTTCTATTCGTCGCGGTGCTCAGCACAGCGGCATTCGGCGCGACTCCGCGCTCGCCGAGGATTGGCCTCAGTTCCGCGGGCCCACGGGCATGGGACTCACTACCGAACGCGGACTGCCGATCGAATGGGATGGGGCGAAAGGCAAAAATGTTGCCTGGAAGGTGAAGTTGCCGGGAGCGGTTCCAGATGCCTCGGCCGACCACAATCAATCGAGTCCCATCGTCTGGCACGATCGGATCTTTGTGACCACCGCGTTCTGGCCGCCGAAAGGAGATCATGGAAAGTTTCCCGATCAGCATGTGGCCTGTTATGCCGTCCGCGACGGCAAGCTGCTGTGGGACACGCTCGTTCCGCCGGGGCCGCTGAAGCTGAGCGATTTGCGCGGCGGCTACGGCGCCCCCACGCCCTCGACCGATGGCCAACGCGTTTATGCCACCTTCGGCTCCGCCGTGCTGGTGGCGATCGACTTCAATGGCCACCTTGTTTGGCGGCAGGAATTCGAGAATTCCCAGGCGTTCGATGTAGCGATCGCGGCGAGCCCCATCGTGTACGGATCCGCCGTTATCCAGTTGGGCGATCGCAACAATCGTCAAGCGACGCTCACCGCATACAACGCGGCCGACGGCCACGTGCTCTGGAATCAGAAGCGGCCCGACGTGGCGTTCGCACACAGCACTCCGGTGATCGTCGACCATCAAGGCAAGCCGCTGATGCTCATCGCTTCCTCCAACGCGCTGCAAGGGCTCGATCCGACGAACGGCCAGGTCCTCTGGTGGTGCAACACGCCCGGCGATGTCACGTCGCCGACCTACGCGCATGGTCTGGTCTACACCGACAGCGGCCGCGGCGGGCCAGGAATGCTCGTCGAACCAACAGGGCGCGGCGAACTCCCGAAAACCGCCATAAAATGGCGTGTAGGCAATATTCCCGAGGGGCTGTCCTCGCCCGTGATCGCGGGCGATTCGATCTATCGGTTACACACCCCGGCAGTGCTCAAGTGCTTTGCCTTGTCCGACGGCAAGGAACGATTCGCCAAGCGGCTCGAGGACGCCTCGACCTCGTCCAGCCCAATCGCAACCCCCGATGGGATCGTCTACTTGGCCTCGGCGGGCCGCAGCTATGTGTTGCGCCTGGATCCAAGTGCGACCTGTTGGCGACGAACGAATTGGGCGACCCGTCGCAATCGAGTCCGGCCGTGAGCGGTGGGCACCTATTTCTCAAAGGCCAGCAGTACCTATTTAGCATCGGGCCGAAACCGTGACACCCGGCGGATCGACCAAGAACGATAAGGCACTCATCGTTTGGACGATCGGGCATTCGACCCGGCCGATCGAAGAATTCATCGGCCTGCTCCAAGCCAATGGAATCGGGCTTATTGCCGATGTGCGAAAACTGCCCGGCTCGCGGCGTTTTCCGCAATTCAATCAAGCCGAGTTGAAGCACTCGCTCTGCGCCGCGGCCATTGGTTACGAGCATTTTCCCGGTCTCGGCGGACGTCGCCCGGCGCGAAAGGATTCACCAAGCGGCGAATGGAACAACGGGGCCTGGAAGAACGCCGCCTTCCGAGGCTTTGCCGACTACATGCAAACGCCCGAGTTCGCCGAGAATCTCGATCGTGTCGTTCAACTCGCGCAGTCGGAGCGTCTTGCCTTGATGTGCGCCGAAGCCGTCCCCTGGCGCTGCCATCGATCGCTCATTGCCGATTCGTTACTGGCGCATGGCATTCGCGTGGAAAATATTATCGGCGCCGGAAAGACACAACCGCACATGCTCAAGCCCTGGGCTCGGGTTACGGGAACGCGGGTGACATATCCCGCGGAAAGCGCCGACGATTCCAACGCCAAATCCCGGTTGCTGTTTCCTACGTGATCAAGCTCACCACCAGCGCGATCGCGGCGACGCCCATCGCCAGCGTGATCATCCAACCCAGGATATTTCCGCGCCGCCCGTTGCGATGCCGCCCCATGATCCCCTCGTTGTTGCCAATCAGCAAGATCAACAGCATCAACGGCGGGGCGGCGACGCCGTTGAGCACCGCGGTGTAGTACAGCATTTTGAAAGGCGCGATCGGAGTGAAATTCACGAGCAGGCCCAACAGCGTGGCGAGCGTGATGACGCCGTAGAAGCCATGCGCCTGGTCGAGCTTCTTGTAGAGGCCCGTCTTCCAGCCGGCCGCTTCCGCGATGGCGTAGGATGCCGAGCCTGCCAGGACCGGGACGGCCAGCAACCCGGTCCCGACAATCCCCAGCGCAAACAGCGCGAAGGCAAAATTGCCGGCCAACGGCCGCAGCGCTTCGGCGGCTTGCTCGGCGGTTTCGATGTTGCGGATACCGTGCGCGCCCAACGTGGAGGCCGTCGTGGCAATGATGAAGAAAGCGATTAAATTGCTGAAGCACATTCCGGCGGTCGTATCCTGCCGCAGCCGAATGATTCGCCGATCGGCGGCGCGCCTTGGCCGTGTCGACTTCTTTCGAATCGATCGCTCTCGGGCGGTGCTTGTCGATTGCTTCTTCCACCTCTTGGTTGGCCTGCCAGAAAAAAAGATAGGGCGAGATCGTGGTGCCGATAATCGCTACGATATTCAGCAAGTAATCTCGCGAAAATGAGATCCGCGGCACGACGGTCGAATACAGAATCTCGCCCCACGGCTGCTTCACGACAAACAACGTCAGCACGTAAGCGAACAGCGACAGGGTCAAGTATTTCAGGAACCGCGCGTAGACGTGATAGGAGACAAAAATCTCCAGAACCAAGGTGAAAAATGTCATGCCGATGACCCAGGCTGCAAATGGACCACCGAGGAGCATCCCGGCCGAAGCCGCCATCGCCCCCAGATCGGCTCCAATGTTGATGGCATTGGCCACCAGCAGCAGACCCACGCAGGCGAAGAGAATTTTTCGCGAGTAGTTTTGCTTAATGACCCCCGCCAACCCCTGTCCGGTGACGATCCCAATCCGACCGCACATTTCTTGAATGGCGACCATGAACGGAAGCACGAACAACATGGTCCATAATTGGCCGTAGCCGAACTGGGCGCCCGTCTGAGAATAAGTGCCGATGCCGGAGGGATCATCATCCGCGGCGCCGGTGATGAACCCCGGCCCCAGCACCCGCAGCCATTTGCCTACCCTGCCACGAAGGTTCATACAAGAAAATCCAGCGTTGCGGCCAAGGCGATCGAACCAAAATCAACGGCGCGCTTCAACTCTGCCTGAAGAACGGCTTGTCTTTCAGTTTCAGCATGACGATGGGGCAGGCCATCAGGAGCGCCCCGAGGAGGGCGGCGGTAATTGCGACGGCCGGCGTCAGGACGCCGTCTTCGTTGGCTTCGTAAAAGAGCCAGCATCCCAACGGCAGGAACAACACGACCGCGGAAATCAGGCCGGGCGAAAATTTTCCCGTGGTCACAAACGGCACGATATGGAATAACACGCCGTTGATGATCATCAGCGCCGGAAACACGAGCGCCAGGGCTGGAATCCGCCAGCCGATTTCCGCGGCGACAACGCCCAGCACGACCACCAGCGCATTGGTGACGTAGAAATCGGGCCATGTCACCGGCAACTTCAGGACATGGTTCGCCCAGTTCTTCCAGTCGAACATGAACTCTTCCAGGATATGGATTCCATACGCGGCGATCGCCACCCAGAGCCAAACCTCGTGATTCATGATCGGCCTCAACAGAATGGGACAGCCCGCCGAACTGGCTCGACATCATACCAGCAGGCCGCGGCCTACAGTGAAAATCGCAATGAAGAGTTGCCGAAGAAATCGCGTACAGTTTCAAAGCGAGCCGATTGCGCTCGTTGAAATTGGGCCAGCCGATCGAGTATAGTTGCGTGCGTTGAGCGGTATCCGACAGAGCCTGTAAACCAGGTTTCCCAAGAGCCCGTCGCCGGACATGAATCCGGCGGCGGGCTTTTTTCGTTTGCTATTTGGAGAATTCCCAATGAACGCCACGCTTTCGATTCCACAATTTCCGCCGGTCCAAATCGCCAAGTTGAGCAGTCTGTTGGATTTGCTCGACGAACTGCGGCAAGCTGCTGCGTCGCTGGCCACCCCCGCGGGTTTGCAGAGCGCCATCGGTCTGTTGATCAAGATCGCCGACGCGCTGGGGATGGACGCCGCCTGGGCCGAGCAGCTTCAGACGATTCTCAGCGACCAGAATATCTTCGAAGTCGTGCTGGCGATTGTGCGATTTCTCAACTCGCTGTTGCCCGGCGGCGGGCAGCCGGCGACTGCGACCGTGGGATCCACGGCAGCGCCCGACAGAGTCACGCTCGATGCCCAAGCGTTCATCAACTGGCTGCCGATCGTGATTCAGATTCTGCAATTGCTCCAGCAGGTGGCTGCCGGAAAAACGACCGGCGGTTGAGCAAGCCAACTTTTTCACGGCAAGCACCTCGATTCCTGAACTGCCTATGCATCGCAGCATTTTCACATTCGCACTGCTGGCCGCTCTCGTGCTTACGACGCTTTCGGCTGCGGCCCAAACGCCCGCCGCCGAACTGCGCGCTTGCGTGGCTGACGTCGAACAATTGCCGCCGGAGGTTCGGCCAGGAGTCCGTTATCTGTCGCTGTACGCCACTCCCGAGCGGCGGCGCGAGGAGCTCGACTCGCGTGGCCGGCTATTTGCTGAATGCGTTAAGCCGTGCTCGGACCATCTCGCGGCCGACCGCCGTGACGCCGACGTTGCTGCGGTTTTCGATCTCGAGCTATGTGTCGGACGGCGACGAGTTTCGAGACTGGTCGAGAGCATGGGAAAAGCTGGGCGAAAACGACTCGTACTGGCATTTGCGCACCGAAGTTTTGGCGTCGAGCAAGAGTGCGGCATCCAAGGCAAATAGTTCCGGCGACGGAGAACCCGCGATATCGACAGCCGTAGTGACCGTCGATGGCGGCTGGATCGGACTGAACGACGCGGCCCGCCTTCGAGTACTCACCGGCAGTGGCGCGGCGCTATTGCGAGCCGATGATTTTGTCGCCCGCGCTTCGGCCACGCCCGATTACTACCGGTTCGCGGGAATTCCGGCCACAGAGGCTGAATTTCTCAAAACCTTGGGCGTTGACGCCGCGACGATCGAACGGCTGCGTGCTAATGCGGGCGCGAATCTGATTATCTCTGGCGTAACGCTAAAACCGCGCCGCGTGGTCTGGTCGCAAGGTCCTTTAGGGGGCGTTTACCAAACGCTGGACGTGGCCACGGTGGACGCGCGCCGCGATCCGATCCGCCGTCCCCTCTCGGCGGCCGGAGCCAATTTGACTTACGACGCGGGCGAATGGTTCGCCATGGCGCCCAACGGGCTGTGGCGCGTTGCGCTTTACGACGCCGAGGGGAAGCTGCAACAGACCGTGCCCGACAAAATTGCCAAAGACACCAGCGACGCGGCGGCGGACGGGATCGTCACGCCGCTGATCTCCTGCATCCGCTGCCACACCGAAAGTGGACTGCGGCCATTTCGCGACGATCAGAGCCGGCTGTTCGCTAGCGGCCGCGTCGATCTGCGGAGCGAGGACTCGACGTTGGCCCAACGGGCGGCCGAGTTTTACGACGAACCGCGGCTGCTCCGGCAAATGGAGTTCGATCGACAGACCTACGCCGCGGCGGCAGCGCGAGCCACCGACGGAATGCAGGCCGAAGAGATCGCCACGGCGCTCGGCCGAGCGGTTCGAGAATTCGCTTATCAGCCACTTGGCAAGGAACGGGCGGCTCGCGAGTTGGGCCTTTCGGCTGCCGAGCTGCCGCAGGCGTTTGCGACATCGCACGATCCGATTTTGTTGGCGCTGTTGGAAGGGCAGGCGGTGCTTCGCGGTCAATGGGAGTCGAGCTTCGCCGAAGCCGCCGTGTTGGCCGAAGCGTATCGCGTTGGGCATTGAAGACCGTAGAAAACCAGGAGAAATATCCAGATGACTCAGATGGCTACGAAACGACGCAGCTGCACGTTACGGCTGGATTCCCGACCTGCCCGATCATCGCGATCACTTGTTCGCAGCGGGACCAGAAATAGTCGGCAACTTGCCTACGGCGGTTGACCTGCGGGCCGCTTGCCCGCCGGTATACGACCAAGGCGATTTGGGAAGTTGCACGGCCAACGCGATTGCCGGGGCGATCCAGTTCGAGCAAATCAAACAGGCGTTGGCGACCACCTTCGAGCCTTCGCGACTGTTCATTTACTACAACGAACGGGCGATCGAAGGGACCGTCGATTCCGACTCGGGCGCGATGATTCGCGATGGCATCAAAAGCGTGGCGGCGCAGGGCGCTCCGCCGGAGACCGATTGGCCCTATGACATCACGCTGTTCGCGGTCGAGCCGCCACCGTCGGCCTACGCCGACGCGGCGTCGCACAAGCTGCTGCAATACCAGCGCGTTCTGCCGCGGCTCAACCAGATCAAGAGTTGCCTCGCGGCGGGCTTTCCGTTTGTGTTCGGTTTCACTGTTTACGAGAGCTTCGAAAGCGACGCCGTGGCCGCGACCGGCGTGGTGCCGATGCCGGGCACTTCGGAAAGCGTGCTGGGCGGTCATGCCGTGATGGCCGCCGGCTACGACGACAGCCAAATGCGGCTGATCGTCCGCAATTCATGGGGCAGCGGCTGGGGGCAGGCAGGCTATTTCACCATGCCGTATGCGTATGTGTTGGATTCCGATCTGGCGAGCGATTTTTGGACATTGCGTAGCGTGGCTTGATCGTTTGCTTCGCGGGTTGCGTTTTCGTCGGCGGACGATGGGTATTTTGCTTTCGGATTTCTGGTTTTAAGGCGCGCTTTATGCTGAAACGGTTTTTGATTCTCGTCGTCGCAACTTGGGTCACCTGCGAATCCGGGTCCTATGGATCCCGGACAAGCGCCGCAACATGCCGGGTGAAAACAAACATCATCAAGACGGAAGTCGTGGCCAGCACGTTTGTCGCGACCGACGTCGTCGCCGTGCCGGTCGCCGTTTCAGTTGGCGTCCCGGTGGCGCAGGCCGCGCCGTATTACTACACGTATTCGGCCTACGCCTCGCCGAGTGTGACGGCGGCCGTCGATTTGGATGCGTTGGCGGCCAAGGTTGTCGAGAAACTGCGGGCCTTAGACCCTGCCCCGCCGCCAAGTCCGCCGCCGGGTCCGCCACCTGCTCCACCGCCCGGGCCCGCGACACATGGCCCGACGGCTCTTCATGACACCGGCCGTTCGGCATTGGTCGCCCAGCGCTGCGCGACTTGTCATTCAGGGCCGGCGCCCAAAGGAGATATGTCTTTGGAGAATCCTCCGGCGCTCGACTCTGCGAGCCGCCTGAAGGCAATTCGCGCCGTGCTATCCGAAAAGATGCCCAAGGGTGGACCACGGCTGACGCCGGAAGAAGCAGGACAGATTCTCGAGGAGTTGGTCGGGCACTGAGAGCTTGTGAAAGAATGGGGACTGGCTTCGAGCAAGGCGCGAAAAAACGGCCAATACCGGCGGGTCGCGAGGTGCCTGTCCCCATTCTTTCACATCCTCTTAAGCCTGCCGTGCTGACAGCCGTCAAAGATCGTTTCCCGTTTCGTGTGCCAGAAGGAGAGAGTGCGATGAACTGCTTTGGTCGATTGATGTGTGTTTCAGCGGCGCTATTTTTCGGTTCGGCAGGCTCAGGCGCCAAAGCGTGTCCGGTGGTCACAGCGATCGCGGCCGCGCCAGTGGTTGCGGCTTTGCCGGTGGTCGCGGCCGTGCCGATTGCGTCGCCAGTGGTGGCGCCGGCGGCAGTGCCAGTGGCGCAAGTGCAATCACTGGCTGCGTGCCCCGCGACGTTGGCTGCAACTCCGGCGCTTGTGGCGGCGCCGCAAGTCTATGCCGCCCCGCTGGTGGCGCCGGCGGTGATCGCCGTCGCGCCGGTCGTAGCTCCGCTGGTCGTGACCCCCACGCCGGTGCTCGTCCAGCAGGTGGTGCGCGTGCGCCGGGCTCGCGCGTTTCGCACGCCGGTGCGCAGCTTCTTGTTCCGTTAATCCGCAACGCCGCTTGAGAAAGATGGCGGGCCTCGTCGACGCTGGCTCTCGCCGTTCCGCTGATCGCGCAGGGTCGACAGCGGGATGGTCGAGAGTCGCGTTGGCGCTTCAACTCTGGAAAGCGATTGCATGACGAATTCCGACGGCCACCTGGTCAGTCTCTCGACGAGCGATTGGATCAAAGTCGCGACATTTCTCCTGGTCCAATCCGCCGCGCTGATTGGCGTCGGCATCGACATGCGCGAACGCCTGGTCGTGGTCGAAACGCGATTGAGCGCACGCGACGATTTGCTCAACGAAATGCGCATCGAACTGAACGAACTGCGAAAGGAAGTCATCGAACATCGGCCTTAGCCCGCCTTCATCAAACGGACTGTCGAACGAGAGCCAAGCGGGCGAGGCGGCTGAGCAAGTTCCCTCTCCCTCGACGGGAGAGGGTTGGGGTGAGGGTGATGGAGCGCCGCTTGGCCATGCAACCCCTCACCCCGGTCCGACTGAGCTCACCGAAGTCCGACCCGTCTCCCGCAAGCGGCGAGGGGAGATCCGCCTTAGATGACTGCGAAGTGCCCGTCGATTTTCCAACATCCAAGGTGCATTTGTGCAAATTCGTGATCGAATCAAGGAACTGCGGCGCGTCGCGGCGGCGCAATTGCGACCCAATCCTGCGCAATTGGCGGACCCATTCCGCGGCCCAGCGCAAAGCGCTGCAAGGCGTTCTGGGCGAAGTCGGTTATGCCGGCGCATTGCTCGCTCGAGAGCTCGAAGATGGCTCGCTGGAGCTCATTGATGGCCATTTGCGAGCCGAAACCACGCCCGACTCGATCGTTCCTGTCTTGGTTTTGGATGTTGACGAAGCGGAGGCTGCGCTCATTCTCGCCACGCACGACCCGCTGGCCGGGATGGCGGGCATCGCAGCCGAATCGCTCGAGTCACTGCTCTCCGAAGTGCAGATCGAAAACTCGGCGCTGCAGGCGATGTGGTCGGAATTATCTATGGCTTCCGCCACGGCAGCCGAGCTGGGGGGAGATACAAATCCAGGCAAGCCCGCAGGCATGAACATCGCGCCGCTGTTTCAAGTCGTCGTCGAATGCCGCGACGAAGCAGAACAACAAACGGTTTACGAACGGCTCGTCGCCGATGGTCATAAGTGCCGGCTGCTGATGCTTTGAGTTACAGGATTCTTGTCATGCCGAAAGTGGAAGTCGCGGTGCAATGCCCCGTGTTCGATTCGTTTCGCGTCCAGCAGGTCGCCGGCATGTTCGACGTGCCGTTGGCCGAAAAGCTGACCGAGCGGTTTTCGATCGAGCTGCCGAATCTGCTCGCCGAGCCCGATTGGCGGATCGGCCTGATCGTCGGCCCCTCGGGTAGCGGGAAAAGTACGCTAGCGCGCCGCTTGTTCGGATCGCAGTGGGCCGAAGCGCCGGCGTGGCCCAGCGATCGTGCGGTGGTGGATTGCTTTGGCGATCTATCAATTCGCGAAATTACGGGTCTGTTGACAGCGGTCGGCTTCAGTTCGCCACCCTCCTGGGTCAAGCCCTACCAAGTGCTCAGCGGCGGCGAACGCTTTCGCTGCGATCTGGCCCGGTCGCTTTCGGCAGGGGCAGGAAAACCGGCGGATAAATCCGCCGGCCGAAAGCTCGTCGTGTTCGACGAATTCACCAGTGTCGTCGACCGCACCGTGGCTAAGGTCGGTTCGGCGGCGGTCGCAAAGGGCATCCGCGGCGACAAGATTTGCTGCCGCTTCGTAGCCGTGACTTGCCACTACGACGTCACCGAATGGCTCGCGCCCGATTGGGTTATCGACATGGCCGAAAGGTCCTTTCAACGGAGGTCGCTTCGGCGACCGCCGATCGAATTGGAATTGTTCCGTTGCCGAAACCGTCTCTGGCGGCTGTTTGCGAAGCATCACTATTTGAGCGGGTCGTTGAATCCGATGGCGCGTTGCTATGTCGCGCTTTGGGATGGAACGGCCGACCGCGTTTTGCGCCACGCTGCCGGTCATCGGCCGGAGGAAACATTGGCGAATTTCGCGGATCGTGACCTTGCCCGATTATCAGGGAATCGGCATCGGCATGCGAGTCGCCGAAGCCGTGGCCGAGCAACATCGAGCCGAAGGCCATCGCTTCAACGTGACGGCCAGTCATCCGGCGCTGATCGCGCATTGCCGCGGTTCGCCGCTGTGGCGCGCCATGTACGTGAAGAAAAACGGATCCTCAAGCACGGAACACTTCGTTCCTGGCTACCGTGGATCCGCGGGCCGGGCCGTGGTGTCATTCGAGTATGTCGGAGCAGTCGATGGTTGAACTTCAGCGTCCAGACGCCCGCTCGAAGTTGGATCGAACGAAACAACGCGAGATTTGTGCGATTCTTGCCGTCGGCGGCACGCGGGCGATGGCGGCCCGGTATGTCGGCTGTCATGTCGAGACGATTCGCAGGACCGCGCTGCGCGAGCCCGAGTTCGCCGAGCAACTTCGCAAGGCGGAAATCAACTCCGAGATCATTTTGCTGCGCAGCATTCAAACGGCCTCGCAGGATGTCAAGCAGTGGCGGGCCTCGGCCTGGGCTCTGGAGCGGCTCTTTCCAGAGCGCTACGGCCGCCGCTCGCCCCGCACCATCACCGTCGAGCAAGTCTCCGAATTGATTCGCCAACTAGGAACAATCATCGTGAGCGAAATACCGGTGAAGGAATATCGCGAGCGGATTCTGCGCGATTGGCTGAGCTAACCGTCAAACCCGCGATCGCGCGAGTCAAGAAGCTTCATGCCAAATGAATTTCCCCAAGGCTGGCGCGACTTCAGCCCCGAGTTGGCCGACCACTGTGTCTGGCTGCTGCGCGAAACCGCGGTCCGGGCCGTTGCCCAACAGTCGCAGGCCAGCGGCGCCGAGCGGCTGGGATTGTTGGAATGGGGTCGAGCTTTCCTGCCCGAGCATTTTCGTGTCGCCCCCTCGCGAATGCACCTTTGGTTAACCGAAAGGTTCGAGTCGAATGCGCGTCGAGCGAGGTTGCAAACTGAATGTCGTCGGTCCGCGCGGCGGAGCCAAGTCGACGATCGCCACGCTGGCCTTCGTGCTCCGCGCCGCGGTCGAGGGGCACGAGCCCTACATCTGGATCGTCTCGGACACGAAGCATCAGGCCGTCGCGCATCTCGACAATCTCAAGACCGAATTGCAGGACAATCCCCGGCTCGCAGCCGGTTATCCGCAGGCGGTCGGAACGAGTCCGGTGTGGCGCGAAAACGCGATTCGCTTGCGGCACGGCGTCACGATCGAGGCCTTCGGCACTGGGCAGCGAATTCGCGGCCGGCGGAAGCCGAGCGCACCGCCCGACGCTGATCGTCTGCGACGACTTGCAGGACGATCGCCACATCGAATCGAGCCTGGCCCGCGACCATTCGCGGCGCTGGTTTCACGGCATGTTGATGAAGGCCGGGACAAAGCGGCACCAATGTCGTCAATCTGGCGACGGCGTTGCATCGCGAGGCCTTGGCGCTGGAACTGCATGCGACGCCAGGGTGGACCTCGCAGATATTTCAAGCCATCGAACGCTGGCCCGACCGGATGAGCCTCTGGGACGAATGGGAGCAGATCTATGCCGACGTCGACCGGCCTGGAGCTCCGCAGGCGGCGCGTGCGTTTTTCGAAGCCCATCGGACAGAAATGGAATCGGGCGCGGTTCTGCTTTGGCCTGCCGAAGAAGACCTCTACACGCTGATGTGCATGAGGCTGGAAGGAGGCCGCACGGCCTTCGAGCGCGAAAAGCAAAACGTGCCGATTCAAGCCGGAGCTGTGCGAATGGCCCGAGTCGTATTTTGGCGATTGGCTGTGGTTCGACGCCTGGCCCAGCCAGAGCCAGGTGAAAGTGATTTCCTTGGATCCGAGCAAGGGGCAAGAGGCCGGCCGCGGCGATTACTCGGCCTTCGTGATGCTGGCGGTCGATCGCCAGGGGCGACTGTTTCTCGAAGCCGATCTCGCCCGCCGGCCGACGCCGCAAATCGTCGCCGATGGCGTCGATCTTTGCCGGCGGTTTCGGCCCGATGTGTTCGGCGTCGAAGCAAATCAATATCAGGAACTCTTGGCCGGCGAATTCTCCGCGGAACTGGCCCGGCAAGGAATGGTCGGGTTGGTTCCCTGGACGATCGAAAACCGGGTGAACAAGCAAACACGGATTCGCCGGCTTGGCCCGCTGCTCTCCGACCGCCGGATGATGTTCAAGTCGGGTTCGCCCGGCACGCGGTTGCTGGTGGAGCAACTCAAGGAATTTCCGCTGGCCGATCACGATGATGGTCCCGACGCGGCCGAGATGGCCGATGCGGCTGGCGGCCGAATGGCTCGACCGCCGCGCGGCTCGGACGGCTTGGGAGATCGATTCCCGCTTTCGGTTTGATTGACGTTTAGTGACGCCGGGAACGTCCCTGATTTGAATGAACAACCGATCGGGAGGGCGAGGCTCCTGCCGAGCCGGACACGCGATAGCTACTCACGGCTCGGCGGGAGCCTCGCCCTCCCGATATGCAGAATGTTCGACGACACATCAATAGAACTGGAGACTGAACCGTGTTCGATACGAATCGAAAAGATGATTCCGCCAACCCGTCGCCGCTGGGCCAGCTCGAAAATCGCCTGCAAGAGGCTTATGAAGAACTGTGGGGCACGTTCGTCGATCCGCGCGAAGCGCTGTTCGATGGCGATGGATTGCCCTGGTCGCCCGTGGGATTCGACGGGCTTGGCGGCGGGTTCGTCAGTTGCGGCCCGACCAGCTGAAATGCAGCTCCGCGAAATCCGCAACCAGTGCCGCATGCTGGCGCTCGGCAATGAGTTTGCCATCAACGGCCACGAAAATCGGATCAGCTTCGTCGTCGGCACGGGCCACACCTACTTTGCCGCGGCAAAGAAAGGCCAACAGTGCCGGCTGCGCAGTGGATCGCCGCCGTGCAAACGGTGCTCGACGATTTTATGCAGGACCAACAATTGGCAGCGGCGGCAACAGGAAATCGTGCTGCGGCGTGACCGCGACGGCGAAGTGTTTCTCCGCTTCTTCCTCGCTCCCGACGGCACGACACGCATCCGCTTCATCGAGCCGGGCCAGGTAGCCACGCCGCCAGAGCAAGCGGCCAATCCCGCGGCGAAGCTGGGCATTCTCACCGATCCGGAGGATGTCGAGACCGTGCTGGCGCTATTATGTCGACGGCCAGGCAGATCGATGCTTCGGCAAATCCAACATCGCAAAGCCAACGTCGACGCCAACGTCCGCCGCGGCTTGCCGCTGTTCTTCCCAGTGCGCAAAAATCTTCGCCGGGCCGAAAAGCTGCTGCGGAACATGAGCGTCGTGGCCGAAATCCAATCGGCCATCGCCCTGATTCGCAAACACCATCGCAGCAATCGCGGCGCGGTCGAGCAATTCGTCAGCGGCACGGCCGACGTGACCGTCGCCAATCCGCTCACCGGCAGATCGACCAACTTTCGCCACTACGGCCCCGGCACGATTCTCGACGCCCAGGCCGACGTCGATTACGACTTTCCCGCAGCGGGCCTCGACGCCGCGCAATTTCGTCGCCGTGCTGCAAGCCGAGCTCCGGGCAATCGCCGCGCGGTTGGTCATGCCCGAGTTCATGCTCAGCTTCCGACGCTTCGAACGCGAATTATGCCTCGACGATGGTGGCCGAAGGCCCGGCGATGCGGATGTTCCAGCGGTTGCAAGCCGAGCAAGTCGCCGACGATCTTGCGGTGATGTGGCGCGTCGTCTGCAGGGGCCGTCGCGATGGGCCGCTTGCCGAGCGAAGTGCAAACCACTGTCGAAATCACCGGCGTCGCGCCGACGCTGGCGGTGCGCGACCAGCTTCAAGAGACCCAGCGATTCCAAATCGAGAACGCCGCCGGCATTCTTTCGCCGCAAACTTGGAGCCAGCGGCTTGGTTTGGACTACGGCCAGGAGCAAGCGCATTTCACGGCGCATGCGGCCGCGATGCGTCTCGATCCAAAGCCCGAAGAAGTCGATCAAGCGACGCTGCCGCTTGGATGCGAGCGCCGCGAAATTATCGGGAGTGGCCGAAAACCAAGGTTGAACAGAATAGTGTAAATATGTATACTATCGCTCATGACGACCATGAATCATTCGCTGGTAAATCACGCGAAAGTGGCCCAGTTGGAAACCGCTCTGGCGGAGATTCTGGCGCGAGTCGCTCCGGCGAGGCTTCTACGGCAAGGCGGCAATGGAATTGGCCATCCAAGACGGCACGATCCAACACATCCGCCGCGTCGTCGAGCGGATCGAGAAATAGACTGCGGTGCAACATGAGCGGCTGTTAAGACGGCAATCAATTTGAGTTGGGTATCCGCATCGAGCCGGTCTTCCGCGTTTCGATCCGAGCCCGTCGCGAAGCGTGAGCGCATCGCGACGGGCTTTTTTCGTGATTCGTCCCGATCATTTCGCAACTATCGTCCCCCGACCGAGAGGCACATGGCATGAACGATCTGCTCCAGGAATATCTGCGATTCGCGCGGCGTACAGATGCGACGTCGATCGCGCACGCCGGTGTCATTCGCGGAGTGAAAATTCTCGGCCTCCATTCGCGCAACGGCCGGCAATATCCCGCCGAGACGCTGGCCAAGGCCGTCCCGCTCTACGAAGGGGCCAAGGTGAACGTCAATCATCCCAAGGGAAGCCCGCTTGTCGCCGCGCGACTATCAAGAGCGGATCGGCGTGATTCGCGGCGTCGAAGTTCGTGCCGGCGAGGGCTTGTTCGGCGATTTGCATTTCAATCCCAAGCATCTGCTTGCCGAGCAATTGATTTGGGACGCCGAACATGCGCCGGAAAACGTCGGCTTCTCGCATAATGTGCAGGCCCGGACTGCCCGTCGCGACGAGTTGTTGGTGGTCGAGGAAATCACTCGCGTTCAAAGCGTCGACCTGGTGGCCGATCCCGCCACGACCCGCGGGCTGTACGAGCAGGGTCGTTCGCCCGCGGCCGACGGCGATTCGTTGAACACGCTCACGTTGGAACAGCTCCGCGCGCAGCGCCCGACCTGGTTGAAGCTTTATTGCGCGAGCAGCGCCGACGTCGGCCGCCTCCGCGGCTCAAGCAGGCCCAGGTCACGATGCCGAACTGCTGCGCCTGCGGACGGAGCTGGAGCGGCTGAAGTTGGAACAGTCGGCGGCAACTCTCGACCACAGCATCGCGGAAGAACTGATCGCGGCCGGCATTCCGAACCCGATGGTCACCGATTTGTTCCGGCAGCAACTTCGAGCGGCTGCCACGGCCGACGCCCGGCGGCAATTGATTCTCGAACGCTTGCAGGTGGCCCGCGCTCTCGGCGCAGGCCGGCCCACGAGTCGCGATCAGCAACTGGTCGAGTCGGCCAATTTGCCCTGGTTGCCAGTCGATTCGAAAGGATTTGCCCGCCGAATTTCCGCATAAGCACTGCTCCGACACCTGTCGCAAGATTTTCTTCTGCATCCATATTTCTCGACCACGAAGGAACTTTTCCTATGACGAAACTGGTGGATCTGCTGGATCAATTGAAGCATCGCCGCACTTTCGGCTTCATGGACGATTTCGACTCCTACACAAGCGGCCAGCGCTGGACGAGCGTCATCAGCAATTCCGGCGGCGTGTCGGTAGTTGACTATCCAGGTGGCGTGGCCACCTTGGTTCCTAGCGGCGGGTCGCCCGCGGCGAACGACGAAACATACTTCCACACCACCAGCGCGCTGTTTCAGTTTCTCGCCGACCAGCCGATCGTGTTCGAGGCCTCGATTCAATTCACCGAAGCGCTGGCAAATAACGCCAACATCATTGTGGGGTTGATGAATTCGGTCGGCGCGAATGCCTTGCTCGACAATAACGCCGGTCCCCCAGGGTCGAACTATGGCATGGTCTTTTACAAGACCGGCGGGACCACGGTTTGGGCGTGCGAGTCGATCCTCGGCGGAGCAGATCAGAAAATCGTCACGACCACGCCGTCGGGCTTGGATACGTTCCAAACCCTCACCGGCCAATGGCAGCCGATCGGGGCGACGCAGGCCGAGGCGCGGTTCTTCATCGACGGCCAATTGGTGGCCGATCAACTGGTCAATTTCTCCAGCCCGCCGGCGATGCAATTGTTCGCGGGCGTCAAGAATGGCACGACCACGATGGAAACGCTGCGGCTCGACTATCTGGCCGGCTATCAACTCCGCTGATTCTGTCTCGTTCCGCCGGCTCGATTCAATTTTCCCTTCAAATTTTCACCCAGCTTGGGAGCTAACGCACTATGTCGCATGCCGTGAACTATCGCGAACTGAAACGCCTCTATGAAACCCTCGGTCCGGAGCAAACCTGCCGGCATCTGCGCGAAGCGCTGACGGAAAAACATCTGCGGCCCGAAGATTTTTCGCTTCGCGACCTGGCCGAGGCGACGATTCCCGACGGACGCGAATTCGTCCGGCTGTTGGATCCGCGATCCAAATCGGGCGGCATCGACCTGCTGGAAGCGGCCGACGCCGTCGACACCGCCACGTTCAGCAATATTTCAGGCCAAATCGTGTTCTCGAAAATCATGGAAGGCTTCACCTCCGAGGCGTTCGTCGCCAGTCGGATGGTCGAGACGATTCCGACCCGCTTCAGCGGCGAGAAGATTCCTGGCATTGGTCAGATCGGCGACATGGCCGAGCCGATCGACGAAGGGGCCATCTATCCGAACGTCGGGCTGCAAGAAGATTGGATCGAAACGCCCGCCACGACGAAGCGCGGGATGATCGTGCCGGTGACGAAGGAAGCGATCTTCTTCGATCGGACGCATCTGGTGTTGCAACGGGCGGGCGAGGTCGGCGAATTTCTCGGGCTGAACAAGGAAAAACGAATCCTCGATTGCCTGATCGACGACAACACCACCGACCACCAATACAAGTGGAAGGGCACGGTGTACGCCACGTATCAGACTCGGACCCGTGGATCAACGTGGCCGCGACCAACGGCTTGGTCGATTGGACCAGCGTGGACGTGGCCGAACAGGTGCTGGCCGCCATGACCGATCCAAGCACGGGCGAACCGATTCTGGTGAACGCCGACACGATTTTGGTTTGTCCCGAATCGTTGCATGCCGCGCGGCGCGTCGTCAGCGCCACGCAAATCGAGCAAGTGGACGTCAATGGCAGCAACTCGGTGCGGACCTTTGCCGCGAACCCGATCGCGGGCAACTACTCTGTGGTTTCGAGCCGCCTGCTGCGTGCCCGGCTGGCGACGGCCGGCGAAGCGACCAGCAATTGGTATCTCGGAAATTTCCGCAAGGCATTCGCCTACATGGAAAATTGGGGACTCACGGTCACTCAGGCTCCGCAGAACAGCGAGGCCGAGTTCACCCAGGACATCATGATTCGGTTCAAAGCCAGCGAACGGGGCTGCCGCCACGCTGGAACCGCGGTATGTCGTGAAGAACACGGCTTGATCCGCGCGGGGAGTGACTCATTTTGCGATGTCTTGTGAGCAAAATGTGCCTGTCCCCTTTGCCATGCAACTAGAAATCGTACCGTTCGAACGTTCGTCGATCCGAGGTAGGAAGGATTTAGCTATGCCGAGCGAGCGACAACAAATTGAAGCCGTGCGCAGCCAAGCGCTGGCTCAACTCGTCGAGCTCCGGGCGAACCCGAAGCCAACCTACTCGATCGACGGACAATCAATTTCGTGGGAGAGCTACATCCGTTCGTTGCAGGAAACCGTCGATTGGTGCGACGCGAAGCTCGCAGGGCTCGATCCCTTCGAAGTTCGCTCACGAGGGTATACCGGATGACAACGGCATTCGATCCTCAAGGAGATTTTGAGCAGATCACCGATCAGCTCGAGGCGGTGACGCTTCGCCGGGCCGATGGCTCGGCCTTCGCGGCAATTGGCGCCGCGCTGCGCCGAGCCGTAACGACGCGCGAAGCAGCCGCCAGCGACGGGCGCTACACGGCAAGCGATGTGCGCTGGCATCTGCCGGCCGCCGAGCTCGCCGCGCCGCCACATTTGGGAGATCGGATTGTCGACGCCACGGCCGGATGCTGGACGATTCTCGAAACTCGCCTGCAAACGTGCGGTTCGCGCTGGGAATGCGTCACGCGGAACCTGGCCTTGGCGGGCGGGCTCACGTCGTTTGTGACGATCTTACGCGAAGTAGCCGTCAAAGGAGCGAGTGGAGCGGTCGAGCCGACATACGTTCCGCTGGCTTCGGCGGTCGCAGCGCGGATTCAAGAACTGTCGTCCCGCCGCCGTGAGGAGCATGGACGCCAATCGGGAATTGTCGAGGCGAAGATCTATCTCGCCGAGCAAATCCTGGTCGACAACGGCTGCCGAGTGCAGGCCGTCGATGGAACACTGTATGAAGTCACCGGCTACGAACGTCCCGATTCGATCACGAGCTTATTCACGATCAACGCGATCCGACGGATTTAGGCTTGAGGCTTGAGTCCCGAGGCTTGAGGTACGAAGAAAAGACGCGGCCAAGAATTTTAGCCGCTCCGGCTTGCCGAGCGGGCCGCCGCCGCCAAGAACATCAAACCTCACGAAGGATTTCGACTCGATGTCAGCCGAGCGTGCTATCCACGAACATTGGTCGCTGTATCGACCACTGGCGAGCCTTGTGCCGCCGGAGCAAATTTATACCGGTTTGCCGCCGATTCGTCGGACAGATGGTTCGCCGCTGAAGTTTCCTTACGTCAGCCTCACGGTCCGCGGTGAATCGAGAGTCGAACGAACCGCCAGCGGCACGGTCCTGTCGATTCAGCGATTGCGATTTGCCGTTTTCAGCCGCAGCTACGAACTGGCGCGAATGATCGACCGGCGGATCGCCGCATACTTCAACCGCCGCGACTTCGTCTGGTCCGGCGGCAGCGTGTTGGACATGCGGCCCGACGACCGGAGCGAATCGGAAGACGCAAACGATGGCGTTTGGATGGTTGCGCGCGATTTCCAGGTCCGAGTGGCCGACACTTCCTCGGGAGTTATTGCATGAGCACGTTGGCAAGCGAGATCAAGGCCACGATCAATTGGTTGTTTCAAGAGCCGCTGGCGCTCACGACTGTGGGAGACGCCTCGCAACTGAGTTATGACGAGCAACTTGCCAGCGGCACGGCGGTCGACGAGGCAGATCGGATTTGGTCCGACCAGCGGACTGTTGCCGCCGGCGCGAATGATGACCTCGATCTGACAGCGCTCACGCACACGGTGTTCGGCTCCACGCTGACTGTCACGTTGGCAAGGGCAAAGGCAATTCTGATCGTGAACACGTCGACGACCAGCGGCGACTTGCTCCGCATCGACTCGTCGGTTGCGAACGGCTTCACCGGCGCCACCGGTGGCTCCGCGACGAGCCTGCTCGAAATCGGCGCCGACAGCTCCTGCCTGTTGGCCAGCAAGAAGGACGGTTGGACGGTCGACGGCACGCACAACATTCTGCGCATCACGAACCCAACGGCCGACGCGATTACCTACGATATCGTGATTCTTGGAACTTCAGCCTAAGGAAGCATCGCACCGTGTCTACTCAACCTATTTCCGGCAAAAGCGGCAAAGTGTTGATCGGCGCCACGGCGGTCGCCGAGGTCACGAAATGGCGGTTCGACAAAGAAGCCTTTGCTCGCCGCTATGCGTCGAGCGCCACCGGCGGATTCAAACGCACCTTGCCCGGCGTGCAATCGGGTAGTGGCACGATCGAATTCAAATTCGACATGACAGCCGCTTCGCCGTTGGTGCAAGGAGCGGCGGTCACGCTCTTGCTGTATTTGGACGCGACCCATTTCTATTCGGTGCCGGCCGTTGTGACGGGCGTAAAAGTCGAAGTGGACATCGACAGCGGCGACGTGATCGGCGGCGTGGCGGCATTCGATACCGACGGGCCGTGGACCGAACCGACATTGCCGTAATTCGCCACGGCCTGCGCGATCGTTTCATGCGACCCATGTAGTCAACCGAGGAGGGCGCCGATGGAAGGGCTTTATGAAATCTTGCCAGGCTGCGTGCCGGTCCAGGTTGTCGGACGAACGTGGCAAATCAGCCCACTTGACTTGGCCGACTACGCCGAGATGGAGCGCGAGCTGCTTCGTCGCCGGCGACTGTCGTTGGACGTCGCGAGCCAGGTCAACACGCACGATGACGCACAGCGAAAAGGAGAACTCACGGCCGCGGCGTTCGAAGAAGAACGTCGCGGTGCGCGAGCAACGGCGCTTGAACTGTCCGCCTGGTTCGAAACGCGCGACGGGAAAGCCTTTGAATTCTGGCTGCGATTGCGCAAAAAGCATCCCGAAATGACGCTGCGAGGGGCGGATAAGTTGCTGACAGCCGCCGGGCCGGCAGGATTTCGGAAACTTGCAACTGCGACCCTCCTGACCGGCGAGAACCCGCTGGGAAACGCTCCTGGCCGCGCAGTGGAACCGAAAGTTCCGAGCGCGGCCGGCCCATTCCTTGGCGTCGCATCTCTCGCCGCTTGACCGGGCTAGGCTTTGCACCGGAAGGAATCGGCAAACTCACCGTGGCCCAACTGAACGTCCTGATTACGCCCGCGCGGGACGCGGGAACACGAGTGCTTATGTCCATTGCCGAAGCTCAGAAATTGCGCCATTGTCACGAGGCCGAGCGCGCGCGATGGATTGCAGAACGCCTGGCCGCAAACCCTCGCTCGACGAATCCAGCGAATGTCGTCCGTCGCGCCTCGATCGAGTCGCTCCGGATCTTGAAGGAGCTTGAATTGGGCGATAGCCAGTGCGAAAGCGGCGATGTGCGAACGTCCGAATCCGCTGGGGATGGCAGGAAGCAAGCCGAATTGCCGCCCGCTCGCAGCGAATACGTCGCTTCCCACAATCCACTTGCGACATCGGGCCGCGGCTCAAATCCCGCCGCGGAACACTTGCTCTCCGAGATTCTGAATATTTTGAAATCGCCGAGTCGCGAGTCCGACGTTCCTCGATTTGCCGCAGGAAGCAACTTGTGACTGCGAGTGGCGGCAACGATGCCATCTGATCGGCCCATAAACGGACCAATGCATGCCTGTCGATTTCGAGGAACTTGAAGGCTCGCCGAAGATCAGCCTCTCGCGCAAAGAGCTGATCGGCGTGCGCTCGTTCAAAATCAACTGGGCCGATTGGCCGGCGTTCGTCGGCGCGATCTGGGGCTACTGGTTGGTGATCGGCGATTCGGTCAGCTACGTGCAAACCTCGAACTTCTACGGCCTGCCCGGCCTGTCGCCCAGCGATCTCCAGATCGAGCCGTTCCAGCCGGAAAGCCCATTGCCTTCGCTCATCAGCCTGGCCGGCTTTCAAACCAATTACGCCTACGCCCGGGTGACGGTCAAGTACACGCCGTTTCCCTTGGCCGACGGGCGCAAGCCGCAAGTTCCCAACGGCACGTTCCTCGTGGCCAGCGGCGATGTGAGCGCGCAGTATATGACGCTGCCGGGCAGAACTTGGAAATGGAGCGACGGCACGATCGTCGAGGACGACGTGAACCCCGGCATCCTGTTGCCGGAGGAAACGATCAATTTGTCGTGGCGGTGGGTGCCCCAGCCGCCGTGGACCGCCATGCGACAAGCCCGCGGCTGCGTGAACGACGCCGAGTTTATGGGCTACGACTCCGAGCAGGTGCTGTTCGTCGGCGCCCGCTGGGAGCGCGAGTTTCAGGTGAATGACACGCCGTTGTGGCGCGTCGACTATCACTTCCAAGTCAAGAATGTGCAATCGACCTCGTCGCCGGGGACCAGTTACGGGCACAACTACTTCTATCGCCGCAACCCAGGCGTGGGAGACGACAACTGGCAGCGGATCGTTTCGGTGCAAACGGGCGCCGCGCCGTTTCAGTCGGCGGATTTCTCGCAACTCTTCCAGTTCGGGAATTAAGCAGGAATTTACGACGTTGGGAGGGCGAGGCTCCTGCCGAGCCGTGAACGCTGCGGCTCGGCGGGAGCCTCGCCCTCCCGTAACCAACAAAGCCGGGTTTACCGATGAGCAAACCGCACGAGGTGCCGCACCGGCGAGCCGATCACGGCGGCCTGGGCCAATTCCGTCCGGTCCGAACTGCATCGCATCGGGCGCCTTACGGCCGCGTATCCGCTGCAAGTCACCGTCGGCGCGTTCGGCATCAACTTGAGCCTGGCCGGCGGACTTGGTTTCGATCTGGTCGAGTTGAACGACACGATCCAAGCGGGCGATCAGGACAAAGCCGCCGAGCGATTCGCTTTCGACAGCACGCATACTCCGGCCTGGATCGACGCGGGCGAAGCCCTCGATCACACGGCTGATGCCATGCAATCGCTCTATCTGGCAGGCGAGCGCCATTTGACGTACTGGCATCCCGCCGCGGGCCAGCGCATCCCGATTCCCGGCGTGCAGTTTCATTTTGGCAAACTTGCGGCTTCGCTGTCCGCCGGCGGTTCGGCCGAAGTCGAAGTCTGGCAAGTCAGCGGCGGTTCGGCGGCCGATTCGACCTTTTCACTGACCGCTTACGACTGGCTGTTGCCCAGCGGCGGCAGTTTGGCCAGCGGCACGCCGGTGATTCTGCTGCAGCATTTGCAGTCGAAGCGATTTTACGTCGTTGGGACACAACAAACCGCGACCACGATCATCGGCAAATCGGACGCCAGCACGCCATCGAGCAACAAAGGGACTTACGTCCTCGTGCATATTTATTCTGGCACGCCCGGTCTTGAAACCGACACCGGCGACAGTGTTGAGGCCTGGAACCTGTTCGGCGACATCGGCGCCAGCAAATGGGTTGCCTGCGCGATGGTCAACGGCGCCTGGTACTTGATCGCGGCCGAGTGCTAAGCAAGCGAGAACATCGAAACCATGCCCACCGCACAAGACCCCATCGCCGACCCGCTGTACGTGATCGCGGTCGTTGCGAATCCGGTGCGCTATCGGCGGCGCTGGGAACTGTATCGGAACTTTGCCCGGCACATCACGGATTCGGGCGCAAAGCTGCTGACCGTTGAAGCGGCGTTCGGCGATCGGCGGCATGCGATTGCCGGGGACGATCAACCGGTCTTGCCCGGTGAGATCGGCCGCGTGCGACTGCGAACCGAGTCGGAACTGTGGCACAAGGAAAATCTGATCAACCTGGGCGTGCAGCGATTGCCGCCGGATTGGAAATACGTCGCCTGGATCGACGCCGATATCTCGTTCGCCAACCCAAGCTGGGTCGACGACACGCTACACGCTTTGCAGCATTATGCGATCATCCAGCCCTGGTCGGTCGCGTTGGATCTCGGGCCAACCGGCGAACCATTCGCGCAATACAAGAGTTTTGCCGCGTCGCATTTGGCGTCGGTTTCCGATTACACAAGTTGCGATCATGCCCAGACCAATTCAGCGGCTATGAGCGGATACCAAAGCGGCAAGCCGGCTGAGCGCGGCTGGCACACCGGGCTGGCCTGGGCGGCGCGGCGCGATGCTTGGGGACAACTCGGCGGCCTGATCGATTGGGCGATTGTCGGCTCGGCCGATTTCTACATGGCCTGGGCGCTGCTGGGTGATTTCGATCGCAGAATGTACTGGCCGGTCGCCGATCCGGCCCGCCGTCAGCGCGGGTTTTCGCCCGCTTACATTCGCGCCAATCTACAGTGGCAAGCTCGGGCGCAAGCCTTACGGCAGAACATCGGTGCCGTCGCGGGTACGATCGTGCATCATTGGCATGGCCGAAAAGGCAATCGCGGCTACAACGATCGGCGGGCCATTTTGATCGATTACCAATTCGACCCCGACACCGACTTGCGGCGCGATTGGCAAGGCTTGTGGCAATTGCACGACGACGGCAGCCCGCGCCTGCGCGGCATGCGCGATGCACTGCGAGCCTATTTCCGCTCGCGCGATGAGGATTCGACCTGGAACGGTGGATCATGAGCCGCTTCTCGCCCGGCTGCGCCTGCTGCGGAGGCCGCGAACCTTGCGCAACTGCGCCAGTGGATCTGCGCCGAACACGCTGAAGCTCGTGGTTCCTAGCGGCACGTTCACGAGCAACATGGTCGAGGTGTACGACGAAGACACAGGCGAATTCGTCTCGCAGCCAAGCTGCCCGACGGCCCCTGCGTGCGACTTCTACGCCGGCACGTACTTCTTCACGCTCGATCCCGCCTGCACGAGCAACTGCTGTTGCTACACAATCTGCTTCGACACCGACGACGCATCGGGCTGCGATTGCGGAGAAGATCAATCGACGAACTGTCCGGCCTTCTGTTCGATCGAGATTTGCATCAACGCGCCAGGATTCATCGAATACTTGGATCGCGATGATGAAAACTACAATCTGACGGTCTGGTTTTATGGTGGCAAGCCAGGCGATTCAACGGCCGAGCCGCCCTGCGGTAGCTGCGACTTCCGGACTGCGGGCGTGAACGCGATCATCTTCACCGCCGATCTGGGCGTCACGGTTCCAGATTGTTCGAGCTTCGATTCCCTTTCTTGCGCTTTGGTGCAGAACGTGACTCTTGGCGCTAACGGCGATTGCCTGGCGGCCAGCGGCGCAACGGTCGAGGTTTCCTTTGTCTCGTGAACTATCAGGTTGGACGCGGCAAAACGACGGCCGCTATTGCTGCCGGCGCTGCGGCATCATCGTCCGCATCGGCGATTCGGACCCGCTGCCGATCCGCCATGCCTGCCGCAATGGACTTGCGACAACGCTTGCAAGCAGTACTCCGGCAAGTCCTAGCATGACCCGGGCTGCCGTGAATTTTGCGCTCGCGGCCACGCAACATTTGCTGCGGGGGGCGCCGAGATGCACGCAGGAAGAAATCGACGCGCGGCTTGACGTGTGCCGCGGCTGCCCGCTTTTCGATGGGTCGATGTGCAGGCACCGCGATTGCGGCTGCCGCGTGAATGGCCGGCGCCGATTTTTCAACAAGCTGGCCTGGGCCGATCAAGCCTGCCCGCTCGATAAATGGACCGCGATTGTCCGCGATCCTTGACAGTCATGTGAACTAATGTATACTTCTGGCCGCGCCCATGAAGCCGCCTCGCCGGAGCGAATCGATGCCTAAAAACCGCCGTTTGCCGGGCCCGCTCTACCGTATTTGGGTCGTTCGTTGCGAGCGCTGGCGGCCGGCCGCTTGGACCGATTTGCCGCCGCGGTCGATCGCCGTGGAATTGGCGGAACCCCAAGCGATGCCGGCCGACCAAACGCTGCCGTTCTTGGAAGGTTTCAACCGGACGATGCTCGATCGTCGCGCGCGGCTGTGGGCCGTCGCCGTGCCCGTCACGCTCCGCTATGACGGAGATCTGCGCCGGTCAGATTGTGATGTTGGCGGAGCTAAAACTGCTGGATTGCCGCAATTGCGTTGCCACGCTTACAAAATAGGCGGTATACGGCCCGATCATGCCGCGCCCACTATTCTCGGGGAGCGCCAAGAACTAAAATCAAGGTTCGCGGCGGCATGGCGGTAATTGGAGTCGAACCCCCTGCAGCGCCGGTCCGTTGGCGACCGGCGGAAGAGGTTCGGCGATCGCCGAGGCTTGCTGGCGACGGAGGGTTTGGCCGTGGACGACGAACGACAATTGAAAGCGATCTCGGTTTTCTGCAGCAAGACGGCAGCGGAGCAGACTGCCAAGAAAAGGGACGGAGCCCATGCTCAGGATTGGGTCTATCTCGTGCGCCAAATTGCCTATTTCGACACAGGCAAGACTTGCGACGACGCAGCGGCCAAACTGGTTGCCGCAGTGCTCCGGAAGCAAAAGAATTATCCCAACGATTCGGATTGGAATCAGCGGGTCAACGCTCCCGGCGCTCATGAAGCAATGTTGAAGCTCATCCGCGACGAGCTCGCCTTGGCCAACGAGAAAGAGCCGGGAGCGAAAGAGTCCCGGTCGATCGACCAGATCGCCCCGCGCTGACGGCCTAGCGTATGGGGCAAGAACCGCGCACGGAGTCAGCGCGAATGCGCCTAGTGCCTTGTCAGCGCTTGTTTCTTGGATTGTGTGCCACTGGCTTTGCCAGTGCCCGTTGGAATTCTTGCCTTGCTCGATCAGCAACGAAGAACACCGGCAAAGCCAGTGGCACCCAAAATTCAAGCTGTGACAAAGCACTTGCAACCCGTTCGGCAAACGCTTGCTGCGTGCGCGGCTCCTGACGCGCATCAGCGGCAGAGTACAGCTTCGATCGATTCGCCTAGGATTGCGACCATTCGGTCGAGTTGGGCTTCGTCGGTGACGTAGCACGGCGCGAAATTATAGACGTCGCCGCGCATCCGGGTGAACATCCCACGCTGTTGCGTGGCGGCATGCACTCGCTGGCCGACCTGCTCGGCCGGCGGGAATTCGGCCCGCGTATCTTTATCGGCCACCAACTCGACGGCCGCCATCAGGCCCAGCCCGCGCACTTCGCCGACGTGCGGGTGCGACTCCAGCGTTTTCAGGTTAGTCAGCAAACGTTTCCCCAACTTTCTGGCGCGCTCCAAAAGCTCTTCGCGCTCGAGAATGTCGAGATTCGCCAGGGCCACGGCGCAGCCGACCGGATGCGCGGAATAGGTGAAAGCGTGCATCCAAGCCTGCGGTCCCGCGGCCGAATCGATCGCTGCGGCGATCCGGTCGCTGATGCCGATGCCCCCCAGCGGAAAGTAGCCGCTCGTGATCCCCTTGGCGAACGACACGATGTCCGGCTCGATCCCCCAGCGCCCGAGCGAAAACCAATCGCCGGTGCGGCCGAAAGCGGTAATCACTTCGTCGGCGATCAGCAGCACGTCGTGGCGGTCGCAAATTTGTCGGATCCGCGGCCAATAATCGTCCGGCGGCACGATCACGCCCCCGGCTCCTTGCACCGGCTCGCCGATGAAGGCGGCCACCGTGTCGGCCCCTTCGCGCAGGATGGCTTCTTCCAGCAGATCGGCCGCGATCTGGCCCGGCGTGCGCGGGTCGTTCGACGGCGTATCCGCGGACGGTCGGAAGCGATAAGGATAGGGACTTTCGATATGCAAAAAGCCGGGCACCCGCGGCTCGAACATCGGCCAATAGTTAGTAAGCCCGGTCGCCGACATCGCGGCCAGCGTCGTGCCGTGATAGCCCCAAGTGCGGCCGATCACCTTCGTCTTGTCTGGGTTGCCTGCCAGCTTCCAATAGAATCGGGCCGTTTTGAAGGCCGACTCGTTGGCCTCTGCCCCGCCGCAAGTGAAGAAGAAGCGGTTGATCGACGGATAGCACAGTTGCGCCAGGCGCTCGGCCAACTCGATCGCCGGGCGGTTGCTGCTGCCGGAGTAGGCCGAGGCATAACCGAGCCGCGCCATTTGCTGCGCGGCAGCGCGGCCCAGCTCCTCGCGGCCATGTCCCACGATCACGTTCCATAAGCCGGCCAGCGCATCGAGATACTCGCGGCCATCTTCGTCCACCAGCACGGCGCCACGGCCGCTGGTCCAGATATGCTCGAACGGCGTGAGCGCCGAGTTGTGCAGCGAATGGATCAGATGCCGCTCGTCGCGCGCGCGATCGGCCTCGAGCTCGGCATTTCGTTCAGCATTCACAGGCAGATTCGGCATTCGTGCAATCAAGGGCCACGGGACAGGGCTCATCTTACGCCGGCAGGGTCACGTTTCCCAGGCACTGAAGGCTTGAGGACGAAGGAGAAGACTGGACGGACGGCAGGGGACGTTCAGTGCCGATGGCTCTGCCTTGTAGGCCGCCACGCCCGGCCGCACGCGCGGCATGTCGCCACGCCTCCCTCGCCCCTTTGCGGGAGAGGGGCCGGGGGTGAGGGGGTGCATCTCAAAGAGACGCACCATCCAGCGAGGCGCCATCACCCTCACCCCAGCCCTCTCCCGTCGAGGGAGAGGGAGAACTGCAACGACAGCGCCACTCGGTAGCAAGCAGTCTCAGGCCCACTGTTGAAGGCGCGGCTCGTTGTTTAGAATATGCCGCAGGCGGCCGCCGGATGTGTGGCGCGCGAGTTTTGATGTACGTCGCACTTAGCTTTCAGACAGAAGGAGTTTGCCGTCATGCCGCTGGTACCCATGCGAGTTTTGTTGGATCACGCCGCCGAAAACGGCTATGGTTTGGCCGCTTTCAACGTCAACGACATGGAGCAAATCCAGGCGATCATGGAGGCCGCCGCCGAAACCAACTCGCCGGTGATCGTGCAAGCCTCGCGGGGAGCGCGAAAATTTTCGCAGGACAATTATCTCCGCCATCTGATGCTGGCCGCCGCCGAATTGTATCCGAAAATCCCGATCGCCATGCATCAGGATCACGGCAACAGCCCGGCCACTTGCGCAGCGCCATCGAAAACGGGTTCACCAGCGTGATGATGGACGGCTCGCTCAGCGAAGATGGCAAGTCGCCCGCCGATTATTCGTACAACGTGCGCGTGACGCGCGAAGTGGTCGAGCTGGCCCATCGGGCCGGGGTGTCGGTCGAAGGCGAGCTCGGCTGTCTCGGCTCGCTCGAATCGGGCTCCGGCGAAAAGGAAGATGGCCACGGGGCCGAGGGCGTCCTGTCGCACGATCAACTATTGACCGACCCTGACGAAGCCGAGCGTTTCGTGGCCGACACGGGCGTGGATGCGTTGGCCGTGGCGATCGGCACCAGTCACGGGGCGTACAAATTCACGCGCAAGCCCGACGGCGAAGTGCTGGCGATGGACCGGATCGTCGAGATCCATCGTCGCTTGCCGAACTGCCACCTAGTGATGCATGGCAGCTCGTCCGTGCCGCAGGATTTGCAGGATGTCATCAACAAATACGGCGGCAAGATGCCGCAAACCTGGGGCGTGCCGGTCGAGGAAATCCAGCGCGGCATCCAGCATGGCGTGCGGAAGATCAACGTCGACACCGATAACCGCATGGCCATCACCGGCGCGATCCGCAAGGTGCTCTCAGAGCATCCCGCGGAATTCGACCCGCGCGCCTATATGAAGCCCGCCCGCGACGCGATGAAAAAAGTCTGCGCCGCCCGCATGATCTCCTTCGGTCAAGCCGGCAACGCAGGGAAGATCAAGTGCATCTCGCTAGAAGAAATGGCCGACCGCTACGCGGTTTTGGCGTAAGTGCGCAACGTTTGTCGCGTAATATGCGCCATCGCCGGGCAAGCCCGGCGGCTAACGGGCGAATGGATATGAGACCTAGCCGTCGGGCTTGCCCGACGCGCCCTGCGCTGCCGCGTTGCACGCGCAACCCGCGCCTAACGCGGTTTTGGGCGAACGCCGGTTCCTTCGGCGCAGAACGGACACAGCAAGTCGACCGTGTCGTTGGCAAATGTCGCCGAAAATGTCGCGCGGCGGCAGCGGCTGCATGACAGCGGATCGAATTTCTTGACGAGCGAATTCCAATACAAACGGTACTCGCGGATCGCTTGCTTCCTCTGAATCCTGACCGGAACGACCAGCGCCGGCAGGCGAACTCTGCGCCACGACCAACGGCCGCAGCACGGCTCGCATCGCATAGTTGTCCTTCAATTCAGCCAATTTGCGCCGCATTTCCAAATCCACGGCGCGCTTTTTCGCGGCGATTTCCTCGAGCGAAGCCGCCACCGTCGCGCCCGCTTCGAGCCATCCGCTTCGCGCGACAGCGCTCGATAATAGTCTTGCAGCCGATTGCGGTCCCGCTCCAGCCGCTGCTCGATGCGGCGAACAAAATCCGCCGACGACGCGGTGAGCCGCCGCTTCCCTTCCGCGATGGCCGTGGCATAAGTGCTGGGCGTGTCGGCCACGGCCGGCGGTCCGTCCGCCCGCAAGCCCGGCTCTTGAAATACGTCGGGCAACTCGACGACGGCCTGGCTTTCGGCGTTCACCGCGACTCGGAACATCGCTTCCCACATATCCTCCGACCGCAACGAGCCAAACAATGTCCACAGATGGTATTCGACCAACGCCGGCTCGGCCGTGCCAGATTTGGCGCGGGCGTTTTGCCAGCCGAACGTGTGGACGATTTTGTCCGCCAGATCGCGGCTGGTGAGATAACGTTCTGGAATGCAAAACGAGCCGTCGCGCGGCACGGCCACGTCCAGGACGCGGGCCGCGATGTCGAGAAACTCGCCCGCCAGACCAACTTGCAAGGCCCCCGGAGCGGCCGTCGCGCCGAGCGAAAACTCCTCGCCCGGCAATTCGGCGGCGGCCGCCACGGCGGGCGGCACCACGACGGAACCGGCAGTCTCCGGCGCGGGCCAATCGGCGATGCCGCCGCTGCGTTCGAACAGCTCGACGGCAAACGTTCGCAATTCGCGATCGATGGCGGTAGCGGACATGGCTATTGAAAATCCTCGCCAAACAAGGCCTCGTCCAATTCCTTGGCCTGTACGTATTGTTCCTGGGCTTCGAGCAGCGACTCGCCCAGCGTGTGCGAACGAGCGATCGAGTTCGGAGTCATCGCGGGACTCGGAGCCAAAGGTTGAGCACCAGCGACTCGAACTGATCGCCGTCCTCCAGGTTGCCAAGGATCGATCCGACCTCTCCCACGACCAACTCGAACATCCGGATCTTCTCGTTCAGCACGTTCAGAATGCGCGCTTCCAGCGAGCCGGCGGTGCAGAGATTGAAGACGAAAACCTCGCGTGTCTGGCCGAAGCGATGGATGCGGCCGACGCGCTGCTCGATCTTCATCGGGTTCCAGGGAAGATCGTAGTTGATCAGCGTGTCGGCGAATTGCAGGTTGCGCCCCTCGCCGCCCGACTCCGTGCAGAGCATGATCGGCACGCGCTCGCGAAATGCCGCCACGGCTTCGTCTTTTTCGCGAGCGGTCCGATCGCCGGAAAACACCGAAAACGTCAGCCCGTTCGCTTGCAGCAGCCGCTGCAAGTGGGCCAAGGTGCGGCGAAAGTTGACGAAGATCAGCAGCTTGTGCCCCTGCGACTGCCGGACCAGCTCCAGCAAACGAACGTCCTTGGCGGACTCGCCGATCGACGCGGCCAGACTGCGCCAGCGCGGCGGCCTCGGGATCGGCGAGCGCGAACCGTTCGAGCGACGCGGCCACGGCCACCGGGTGGCTGCCTTGCGCGGCGAGCAAGCTGCTCAACTGCAACCGCGAAACAGGCGCGGCATTGCCAGCGGGGACACTGGCCACTTCCGGCGGAGGCTCGGTTTCCCCTAAGTCTTCCGCCGCCGTTTCCTCGGTCGGCTCGAATGCCATTCGACCAGTCCGCTGCCGCGATGTCGCAGGTACTCCGTCAGCTTGCGATACAATTCGGCTTCGGTCTCCTCGGGCTTGGCCAGCACGGTCTGAGCGTAACGCGGTGGCAGGTTGAGTTGCACGAGGCTCCGCGTGTTGCGGACCATGACTTCGCCCAGCAGTGAGCGGAGCCGTTCGCGATTGAGCGCGTCGCGGGGATTGCCGCGCTTGACGTAGCTGCTTCTTGAAATCGGCTTCGGTCCGCAGGTGGCCCGGGGCCAGCAGCGTGAGCAAGTTGTAGAGTTCGAGCAGGTTGTTCTGCACGGGCGTCGCGGAGAGCAGGAACATGAATCGCCGTTGCAGCGAGTTGACGAGTTGCCAATTCAGCGTCGCCCGATTCTTGCAGTGGTGGGCCTCGTCGACGATGACCAGGTCCCAGGCTTGAGCCGCCACGATCGCCGGCCGCTTCTTGGACTTCACGAATGCCAGCGAGGCCAGCACGCGGTCGTGCCTCCGCCAAAATTCCGCTCCGATCCGCCGCGACACTCTTCGGCGGAATGGTGAATTCCAGGTCGAATTTGCCGCTCAATTCCTCGTGCCACTGCGAAACCAGCGGCGCGGGGACCAGGATCAACACGCGCCGCGCCATGCCGCGCAACAGATACTCGCGGAGCAGCAAGCAGGCCTCGATGGTTTTTCCCAATCCGACCTCGTCCGCCAGCAAGACCCGGCCGTGAAAATGCCGCAGCACCTTGCGAACGGTTTCGATCTGATGCGGCAAATGCTCGACGCCGTGCAAGCCTTCCAGGCAGAGAAGTTCGTCGAATCCACGGAGCAAACTCAGCCGAGCTTGTTCCTGGTGCAGCCAAAGGTCGCGTGAATTGGCGGTGCGGGGGCCCGCCGGCAGCGGTTCCGCGTGAAAGGAAACCGGAATTCCGCCGGGAGTAAACCAAGAATCCGCGGATGGGTCCGTCGGCACCGCATCGGCGGGTGAATCGCGATTGCCTTCGCGGCCGGGGGACCAATCCTGCAAGGCCATGGGATCTTTTCTCATCGCGTGCGCCAGAGGACGTGGTCTTCGACGCCCATCGTGCGTTGCAGGGGCTCGATCTGGCGTTTGAATCTTAGGGCGTCGCCGGGGTAGCCGGCGGTGGGGCGGAGTTCGGGAACCTGGGCGCACCAGAAGCGGTTGAAGGCCAGCATCGCGGCTTCGCGCAAATACTTGCTGACCATCGACGCCAACGCGACCGGGAGAAAATCTTCGCCTTGCACGCGGAAGCGGACGTCGATGCGGCTTTCGGGCGGGCCCCAGGCGTAGCGGCTTTCGGTCGGATCTTCGCGATGGATCTCGACCAGGTAATCGCAAAACTGCCGCTGCAATAGTGGGCCATAGCGGCTGCGGCCGCCGTGGCGATCGCAAATCACGCGCACCGGCAGCGGAGCCGACGCGGCAATCGGCCCCGCGAGCGATTCGGCGATCAACTCCAGCGTGACCCGGGAAAGAAGCTCGGCCTTATTGCCATGTTCTTGGGTCAGGCCATTGAATTGCTTGGGAAACACGGCCCGGCTGCGCAAGCCGATCAAGCGGACCCCCGCCGCGGCGAGACCTTGAGCGAGCGCGGGCAGAAGTTTGTCGAGATCGGGCGCTTCGTCCGCCAGTGGTAACGCGGCGTTGAAGCGGATGTGCCAGGGGAGCGCGTCCAGCCCGTCGGCGGCCGGCGGATCGAGCAGTCGCCACAAGCTGCGCCAATCAGCGGGGCAGTTCCCCAAGAGGTGCAGCGCAGCCAGCACGCCGCGCTCCAGCACCGCCAGACCGAGATCGGGCGAATAGAGGGCTTTCGAATCGGCCCAGGCCACGCGGCGGCGATGGGCGTCCGCGGCTGCTGGGCAGACGACTTTCCGCAGCATGCGATACAGCCGGTCGTCGAGTTTCGCATCGGCCGGATCGCGATCGATGGCCCAAACGCTGGCCGATACGACCAGCGGGCCCAAGTTAGGGCCGTAGCCCGCTTCGTCCGTGCCAACGAGCAGAAACATGCGTCCGTGCCGGCGTCGGGTGTTCTTGAGACCGGGAGATTGCCCGGCCCGCATTATAGCGGCGGTGACGGCGACGCAAGAAGGCAGCGCCGAGAAATTGGCTGGCGCTGGCAAGCGAAGGCGGCGCGGAGATTCGGCGGGATGGCGCGAATAAAAAACCGCCACCCGAGACGGGGCGACGGTTCGATTTGTTGGCGACACGCGCCGCCCAAGGGCGGCGGCTAAATCGGGTTTACTTCGCGCCGACGAGTTGTTTTTTCTTGTCGGCGATGATTTCGGTTTGGATCGAGTTGGGCACGCGGCGGTACTTCGAGAATTCCATCGTGAACGTGCCTTGGCCCTGGGTCATGCTGCGCAGATCGGTCGAGTAACCGAAGGTTTCCGACAGCGGCACTTCGCCTTCGATCACCGCGTTCACGCCTTGGATTTCGGTCGACACGATCATGCCGCGGCGGCTGGTGAGCTCGCCAGCCACCGTGCCTTGGAAAATCGTCGGCACTTCGATTTCGACTTTCATGATCGGCTCGAGCAGCACCGGCTTGGTTTGCAAGAACGTTTCGCGGAAGCAGTTCCGGGCGCAGATCTGGAACGCCATGTCGGAGCTATCGACGTCGTGATACGAACCGTCTTCCAACACGGTCTTGATGCCGACGATTGGGAAGCCCGCGATGGGGCCTTTCGACACCGAGGCCGCAAAGCCTTTTTCCACGGCCGGAATGTATTCCTTGGGAATCCGGCCTTGAACCACGTCGTTTTCGAATTCGAAATTCTCTTCCGAATCTTCCGGCAACGGTTCCATGTAGCCGACAATATGGGCGAATTGGCCCGAGCCGCCGGTTTGCTTCTTGTGCTTGTAGTTGTAGTCGGCCCTGGCCGTGGGGGCTTCGCGATAGCTGACCTTGGGGGCGCCGACTTCGACTTCGACCTTGTATTCGCGGCGGATGCGCTCGACGTAGATTTCCAAGTGCAGCTCGCCCATCCCGGCGATTACGGTTTCGGACGTTTCTTCGTCGGCCGTGACGCGGAACGTGGGATCTTCGCGCATGAATCGGGCCAGCGCCTTGCCGAGCTTGTCCGCGCCGTCGCGGTTGGCCGGGCTGATGGCCATCTTGATGACCGGCTCGGGAATGAACATGTTTTCGAGCGTGCAGTATTTATTCTCGCCGGCATAGGTATCGCCGCTCGCGGCATCGACGCCCATCACGGCCACGATATCGCCGCAGTCGGCCGATTCGATTTCTTCGCGCTTGTCGGCATGCATCTTCACGATGCGGCTGAAGCGCTGCTTTTGGCCGGTACGCTGGTTGAAATAGGTTTCGCCCTTGGTCATGCGGCCTTGATAAATGCGCATGAACGTCAACTGGCCGTACGGATCGTCGGCAATTTTGAACGCCATCGCCACCAACGGCTTATTCGGATCTGGCTCCAGCGGAAACGCCACATCCGCATTATTGTGCGCCTTGGCCGAGACCTTCCGCTCCAACGGCGACGGCAAATAACGCACCACCGCGTCCAGCAACGGCTGGACGCCTTTGTTCTTGTACGCGCGTGCCCATGAATACTGGGGTGCAATCCTGGCCCTGCACGGCGCCTTTGATCACGCTATGGATCAGTTCTTCCGGCACGGGCTCTTCGGACAGCAAGAGTTCCATCAAGTGGTCGCTGTACATCGACAGGCTTTCCAGCATGTGATGGCGGGCGGCTTCGGCATCGGCCTTCAATTCGGCCGGGATCTCCTCGTAGCGGACATGTTCGCCATTGTCGCCGTCGAAATAGGTGGCTTTCATCGTGATCAGGTCGATCACGCCTTCGAAGTTGTCCTCTTTGCCGATCGGCCATTGCATCAGGAACGCGTCGGCAGCCGAGTTTTTCGCGGACTTGCGCGACCACGCGGGTCGGGTTCGCGCCGGTGCGGTCCATTTTGTTGATGAACGCCAAGCGCGGCACATGGTAGCGCTTCATCTGGCGATCGACGGTCATCGATTGCGACTGCACGCCACCCACCGCGCAGAGCACGAGCACGGCGCCGTCCAAGACGCGCAAGCTGCGCTCGACCTCGACCGTGAAATCGACGTGGCCGGGCGTGTCGATCAGGTTGATCGAGCAGTCTTCCCACTGGACTGTGGTGGCGGCGCTGGTGATCGTGATGCCGCGCTCGCGTTCGAGGTCCATGTAGTCCATCGTCGCGCCCCCTTCGCCCTTGACCTCTTGGATCCGGTGGATCCGGCCGGCGTAATACAGGATGCGCTCGCTCAGGGTGGTTTTGCCCGAGTCGATGTGGGCCGAAATGCCGATGTTGCGCAGTTTCGAGAGGTCCATGACGACAACCTTAGACAGTTTGACTACCTGGTTTTGTTCCGATCCATTCGGGCCGTGCGGGCCACGATGGACGCTGGCGAACTTTGGTGTCAATCCGAAGTCCGCCGAGTTGTTCGGGCTCGTCAGAACATTTAGCCCGAACCGACTCCAAGCCCAGCCAGAGCCGCAGCTTGGTACGTGTGGCGGGGATGCTCTAATCACCTATCCTACTCAGATCGGCCAGTAGGAAAAGGCCAATTTTTCGGCCTCGGAGGTCGGTATGCTTTCAATCAGGTCGTATTTCGCACCGAAAAGCGCCCCGAAGTTTAGCGAAGCGTGAGCCAGTGATGAGGCGACTGTTCAGTCCGCCAACTGGACAATCCATCGCCGCCCGCAGCCAAGGCTCCGTAGGGGCACTGCCGACGCACAGCGCACGGAATGTATTTTCCAACAGAGCATGCCACGGCCGCGGCGTGCGCGACTACCATTGATTCCTCCGAGCCTCACGCCCCTCACCTCCTCACGCCCCTCAACCGGCGACGTTGACGTATCCTTTTGCCGAGGATAGCGTTGGACACTATGGATGATCCCGTGAACGAGCCGCATTTGCCGCCGCCCGACGGTGCGAAAAACACCGCCTTCAAACGAGATTCGCAGCCAGCGAATTCGACATCCTGGAGAACGAACCCCTGGGTGGCGTGCTTGCTGCCGTTTCTGGTTTTTATGCTGGCTGGCAGCTTCGAGCCGGGCCCACCCGCGGAGCATTCCTCAAAACCGAAAGCCGTCTCGGAGGTTGCACCGGCAGAGCAGAAAGGGGAGACGGCCTGGGGCATCAATATCCAGTATCGCTCGTATCCGTTGGTTTACACGATCAAGATTGCGCTGGTTTTCGCCTCGATTCTGTTCGTGTTGCCCGGTTATCGGCAGATGGCCCCGGAGCTGGGCCGGTGGCGGATCAGCCTGTTGGCCGTGGGCATTGGCGTTGTCGGGATCGTGGTTTGGGTGGCTTTGGCGATGCTCCAGCGCTGGGCGATGAGCAGGATGGGTTGGCAGATGTCGATCGGCTCGCGAAGCGGGTTCGATCCTCTGCTGGAAATGCCGGACCGGGCACAGGCGTTTGGATTCCTCGCGGTTCGATTTTTCGGACTGGCAATTCTCGTCCCGGTGCTCGAAGAGTTCTTTCTCCGCGGATTCGTGATGCGGTACACGGTCGAAGCGAATTGGTGGCGGGTGTCACTCGGGCAAATGACACGGCTGGCCATTGTCGTGGGAACGGCTGTGCCCGTGTTGTTGCATCCTGGCGAGGCGGTGGCTGCCGCCGTTTGGTTTTCGGGTATTACCTGGCTGATGCTGCGGACCCGAAATATCTGGGATTGCGTGGTCGCCCACGCCGTCACCAATCTTCTGCTCGGCGTTTGGGTCGTCGCAGCCAATCAATGGTGGCTAATGTAGGAGCCCGAGGGACGGCCTCCTGAGCCGTCCGACTTGGGACGCCTCGTGCGCCAAGACGGCACGGAAGAGCCGAATTCTCTTGCTCTCGAAATTGGCCGCAAGTTTTTCTTGTAACATCGGCCAAGTTTCCTCGCTCTGCTTGTTAGTGAGGTTGATCAGAAGATCAGCCCAAAAACAAACGCGGTCACAACCCATTATTCCGAGGAGACTTACGATGCTTCGCCTGGTCAAGTTCTTGTCGTTCGCTGGTTTACTGGTCGCAATCGCCCTGGTCATGAGCCCCTCGTCGGCTTCGGCCAAGGGTCGCACTGGTCATAGTGGTCACGGCCATCATGGCCATCGCGGTCATCGTCATCACCGCCACCACCGTCATCACCGTCATCACGGCTACTACAACAGCTTGGGCGTTTACATCGAAGGCGACGCCGCCTACGACAATGATGGAACTGACTCGTCGGCTTGTGACTCGTGCGAAGAGACGAAGCCGGTGTGTGAAACCTGCGAAATCGAAAAGCCGGTTTGCAAAACGCGGATTGTCAACAAGAAGTTTTACGAGAAGTGCGTGGTCGAAAAGCCCGTTTGTGTAACGGTCAAGGTCATGAAGCCGGTCTATGAAACCCGGACGGTCATGAAGAAGTTTTGCGAGACGCACTGTGTGACCAAGCCGGTTCGCGAGACGTACACCGAAACCGTGCTCGAGAAGCCGTCTTGCGACACCTGCGACAGCGACTACGCGAGCGAGTAAGCTAAAGAGTCGGCCCGCGGCCAAGCGAGATAAGGCGGTCGCGAGTCAAGTCCTCGGTTCCAACAACCAAAACCGTTTCGCCGGGTCGTCCGCTGGGAACTCCACCAGCCGACGGCCCGGCCTTTTTGCTTGGAGCCACCCGTCGGGGCCAGTCCCCATTTTGCGATGCCGCGTGAGCGAAATGGGGACTGACCCCCTCGGTGGCGCGAATTGAGTCAGGGCGCCTTCGCACGAGAATCGCAGCGGGACCTCCCGGCGTCGGCCCAGTGGTACACGCCGGTTGGCATTGCACCGATTAGGAGTCGGGCAAGAGCGCGAGCGGCTGGTTCTGGTTGATGCGATAGACCAAGAAATCGCGTCGGTCCAGCGTGAATACCGAGGAGATTCCGTCCCGCTCGGCCAGATATAGTAGGGAAATGTCTGCCAACTGTGGCTTAAGGTCGGCGTATTTGTTAAGACAAGCAGCCATCCAAGTTGCCGCTTGAGAGTCGAATTCAGGGCAGGCGACGACTCCGCCCTCGACGAGGCGCAACAAAGCCACCGGGCCATTCGTCGTATGGCGCAACAGCCAGGCAGCCTCAGCCAATACAAGCCAAGTGGTCAACAGAGGGCGAGACAAGGCTTGAGCGATCGTTGCGCAGGCCGCGTGGGCCGCATCGTGCTCATTAAGAAGGGCTACCAAAGGTCCGGCATCGACCAAGACGCGATTATCGCTCACGCTGCCCAAAACCTTCCATGTACCGGGGATTGGTGCTCAGGTCCGCGGGACCTTCCTTAATGGAGCCCAAGAGCCCCAGTCGCACCATCGCTTCGTAGACGGTTTCGCCATTTTCAGGCGTGGCAGCCCCATGCTCCAACGTCGCCAGAGCCTCTGCGAACACCGCATCCCAGGGCTTGCCGATTTGCTCGGCAAGCCGCGCGAGCTGCTGCTTTTGGACGGTGTTCAGGACAATCTGGTCGGGCAAAACGCTCATATAATGATTCTAGTCTAAATCGGCCCAGGTGAGCAAAGCCCTTTCGCCGACCGATCCGCCGGACCGTGGAGGTTGCGGGAGCAGCACCCGGCCGTGCATAAGGCTGCCACCCGCGTGAAGCCCAGACGCCGAACTAGCCGCTGCGCCTGACACCGGCAGCCTCTGTAGGCTTTCTGGAATGCACCGCGCGCTGTGGCGACCGGTGCAGCTCGAGCTGGGTCGTTCGGCGGCTTGAACGCTGACTTAAGGAATTATGAAACGGGAAAGCAGCTCGTTTTGCGCTGTTTGCTCACCGAACTCTACTCCCGCGGCTCGGTCATGCTCATTGGGTCGAGGGCTTTGTTTAGCTCGGCCTCGGGGAGGATTTTTTGTTCTTGGCAAAGCTGGCGGATCGTCTTGCCGCTTTTGAATGCTTCCTTCGCCAGCGCCGCTGCCCGTTCGTAACCGATCAGAGGATTCAAGCTCGTGACCATGGCCAGACTTTTCTCCACCGCCGCTTCGCAAGCCGCCACGTTCGCTTGCATCTCGACGGCGCAAAAGTCGACGAACGCCTGCGTCGCCGCGGCCAGCAGGTGGATGCTCTCCAACGTCGCATGGCCCATCACCGGCATCATGATGTTCAACTGGAATTGTCCTCCCGCCGCACCGGAAATCGCGACGGTCTGGTCGTTGCCCATCACCCGGGCGCAAACCTGCATCAGGCTTTCGCACATCACCGGGTTCACTTTGCCCGGCATGATCGAGCTGCCGGGCTGGCGGTCGGGGAGCATCACTTCATAAAAACCGCAACGGGGTCCTGAAGAAAGCCAGCGGAGATTGTTGGCCACGTTGAACAAGGTCGTCGCGATCGTTCTCAATTGGCCGTGGCATTCGACCAGCCCGTCGCGCTGGGCATTGGCTTCGAAGTGGTTGGCGGCTTCGACAAGCGCGATGTTGGTTTCCTCCGCGAGCACGGCGGCCACGCGGTGGCCGAATTCGGGATGCGTGTTGATGCCGGTGCCGACCGCCGTCCCTCCGGCGGGCAATTCGTAAACCGCCTCGGCGGCCCGGCCGGCCCGGGCCAGCGAAAGCTCCAACTGCCGCGCGAAGCCGCCGATTTCCTGCCCCAGCCGAAGCGGCGTGGCGTCGGCCAGATGCGTCCGCCCGATCTTGATCACCCGGTCCCAGGCTTTCGCCTTTTCGGCGAGGACGTCATGCAGTCGGGCCAAGGCTGGCATCAATTCGCGGTGAATCGCCAGCGCCACGGCCACGTGAATCGCCGTGGGGAACATGTCGTTGGTCGACTGGCCCATGTTCACATGGTCGTTCGCATGGATCGGTTTTTCGGCGGCCAGCCGATCACCGCCGGTGAGTTCGATCGCCCGATTGGCGATCACCTCGTTGGCGTTCATGTTGCTCGACGTGCCCGAGCCGGTTTGAAACACGTCGATCGGAAACTGATCGTCGAACTTTCCGTCGTACACCTCGCGGCAGGCGGCGAGCAGAGCGTCGATTTGCGTGTCGGTGAGTCGCTTCTTGCCCGTGCCGGAGAGTTTGCCCAGTTCGCGATTGGCCGTGGCGGCCGCGAATTTCACCAAACCCAGGGCGCGGATCAGCTCGGTCGGAATCGGCCAACCGGAGATCGGAAAGTTATCAACCGCCCGTTGCGTTTGCGCGCCGTAATAGGCCTTGGCAGGAACCTGCACGTCGCCCATCGAATCGTGTTCGACACGAAAGTCGGTCATGGCAGAGGCTTGGGAAGAAGGCTTGAGGCTACAGGCTACAGACTCGAGGGACGAAGAGATGAGGGTTCAATGCTGATGCAGTTGGCACGCGCCGTCGTCGCAGTCAGCGCCATGCACGCCGGTCCGGCCGAACCGATAGCGACGATTGGCGACCTGCCGGTAGAGCCACTGCCACAGCGGCAGACTGCCGGGAATATAGAGCACCGGCGCGAGCCACCAGAGCCGCCGCAGCCGCCGCGAGAGATAGCGAATCGCCGCCGCTCCGCGATGCCGCCGGCCGCGGTGATCGACGATGTACATGTCGCGCATCAGCGCGTCGTGCGTTAGGTCGGGATAGCGACGACCGACCTTGGGATCGTGCAGCGAGAGATACGCCAGCCGCTGCTGACAATCCCACCAAGGAAGCTTGCGCACCTGGGCCGTGCAGATCCGGCAGTTGCCATCGTAAATCACGACATCAGCCCCGGGCCGCTCGTCGGGCGTCGGCAGCGGCGGCTGAACTCCGGCCGAGCCGGGTTTCGGTGCAGCGGCGGGTGCGACTGAACTGTTCATGGCTGCCAACTCGAAATTGCGATTCGCGATCAGAGAGGTTCCGCCGCCCAGGAATCAAACCACCGGAATTATATCCTATTCACCCGGAGCGCTCCCGAATTTCGGGTACGTCCGGATTGCCAAGCTAGGGCTCCTCATGCAGGGACTCGGCTAACAGTATCGCCGAAAAAGCCGCTTTTCTCCGAGTGATCTCTGCTTACGAAAAACGAGACCCATTATTCGAGCTGGAACTGCGTTGAAATTCGCGACTCATACGCTATATAATAGTGTTCCTGATTTAAGGGGATTTGCCATGGCAACGACTGTTCTTCAACCGATCCGAACTGTAACGCCTTGGGAAAAAGCCGGCCCTTCGACGCCCCCGACTGGCAAGCTCACCATGTACGCCATCGCGTTCGACCTTGATACCGATACACTCAAGCAATCCTACGGTAGCGAATCGTACAACAACGCCTACGGCGATATCCGAAAGCTGCTGACAACGAAGCACAATTTCAAGTGGCAACAGGGCAGCGTCTACTTCGGCGACCCTGACAAAGTGAACCCTGTTACGTGCGTCTTGGCAATCATGGATGTTGCCCGATCGTTCGCCTGGTTCGCCCCATCCGTGAAAGACATTCGTATGCTGCGGATCGAAGAGCAGAACGATTTGATGGGCGCAGTCCAGCAGGCGGCGTCCGAATAGCCGCAACTGCGATCAGATTTTTGCAGCTTGTTGCCTTTTTGCGCGGCACGGCTTTCTTGTGCAAAGCCTCCGGCAGGCGAGACCCGCATGGAATTAGGGGATGATTCCCGTTTCGTCGCGGCGCTGTCGTTCGCCGGCAACAGCCTATAATAGTGGGTCCATGGGGCTTGCCGCCTGGTCCGGCTTCGGCGACCGGTTTTATGGCTTATGATTGACGTAGGGAAAGAACGGTCGGCACGGGCCTGCGGCGCAAAATTCGCAAGGGCGTGACCGATGGTCTTCGATCCAGGTATCGACGCATGGCAATTGTGGTGCGAATCGTCGCGACGCTAGCCTTGGGCATGGCGCTCGGCGATGTGAAGGTCGTAGAAAAGCGCGATTCCGCGGGCCGGCTCAGCGTCCGCAGCGAAATGCGCGAAGCAAGCGGCGGCGAGTTCGTCAAGAACGGAACCGAAACGACGTTTTCTCCTGACGGCTCGATCGCGTCGCAATTCGAGTACAGCAACGGCGTGCTCGATGGCCCCTGGAAAAAGTGGTACGCTCCTGGCCATCTTCAAGCCGAGGGCGAATATCGCCACGGCAAGAAAGAGGGCCTCGCCGTGCGCGTATGCCGCCAATGGCGCCAAGCTTGAGCTGACCAACTACAAAGACGGCACTCGCGAAGGCAAGCATGTCGAGTGGGATCTGCTCGGTCACAAAATGCTCGAGGCCAACTACACCGACGACCAACTCGATGGCCAATCAATTCATTGGTATCCCAACGGCGTGCCGAAGTCGTTGTCGAATTACGTCCGCGGTCTGAAAGATGGCCTGGAACAACAACGGGCCGAGAACGGCCAGTCTGCTCGTCGAGGTCGAATATCGGCAGGGGCGAAAAGAGGGCCTTTATCGCGAATGGTTTCCTGACGGCACGCATTCAATGGAAGCCACCTACCGCAACGGTCTCATGGAGGGCAAGGCAACCCACTGGTATGCCGACGGCCTGAAGGCGGGCGAGACCGATTACGCCGCGGGCGAAATCGTCGGCACGGAATACCAGTGGTTCGACACGCCGAAGCAACCGCTGCAATCGATGGCCAGTTTCAAGAACGGCCTGACCGATGGCGTGCAGCTTTTATGGCATCCCAACGGCGTCAAACGCTTGCAACTGACAACCAAGGCCGGCAAGCGGCAAGGACCTTGGGCCGAATGGTACGAAAACGGCCAGGTGCGCACGAAGGGCGAGTACAAGAACGACGTGCTCGACGGGCAAGTCTTGTTCTATTTCGACGACGGCAAGCTCTGGGCCTTGAACAGCTACTCGAAGGGCATCAAGGACGGCCGGTGGACCGAACTGGATCATGGCGGCAAGACGGTAAAAGACCAGATCTTCAAGAACGGAGTGCTCGAGAGCGATCTGTCGCCTTATCCGACCCCCTCGGCGCTGACCCCCACGAAGCCGCGCCAGACTACGGGCTCAGCGCCAGTGAAGTAGCAGGCAAGAAGTAGCAGACAAGCGGACACGGCTCTTTCCACGCTCGTTAAGAACCGCAAACTTAACCAGCAGGGGTCTGTCCCTCTTTTTGCGATGCCCCGTGAGCAAAATGGGGACTGACCCCTCGGCGCGGCGCGAGTTAGAGCTTACTAACGCGTGCGGCTCGGTCTTGGTGTCTCGGGCGCTTCAAGTGGCAAGCCGGTGGAGGGCGGCGCTTGTGGTGGCGGAGCGACCGCTTCGGGTTGAAGTCCTGTCGGCGGTTGGGACGGTAAAGCAGGCTGCTGCGGCGCTTCCGTTGGAACCGACGGTGGCGGCATCGGCTGCATCGCTGCAGCACTGGGCGGCACGGGGGGCTGCTCAATCATTGCTGCGCCTGGCGCAGCCGGCGGCCAATTGCCGTCGGCTCCCAGCGCGCCCGGCGGCGACTGGCAGGCATGGCAGCAAGGCAATGGGCAGAGATGCTCCAGGTCCGGCACCTCGGGCAGGCTTTGCAACTCGCCCATCTGGAACAAGTCGTCCGCTTGGAGCAGCGCGCTCATATCCACGACGGCCGTCCAGAGCGAGCCCAACGCGGCCACGTACGCCGTGACCGTCGCAGCGACGGTCTGTTGCGACGTTACCAGATCGTTGAACTGCACGACGTCGGTTTCCTGCTCGTAGCGCTCGCGCGTGCCGCGGTAGGCTTGCATCTGGTCGGGCAGAATCTGCTTGCGATAGTAGTCCACAAGCACCATGTTATCCTGATATCGTTCGTACGCGTCGGCTACCTGGTTGACCAGATTCGCCCGGGCCAAATGCGGGCCTTCGAGCGCCTTGGCCAACGAGCCGTCGGCCGCCATGATGTTGCCTTGATTGTGGTCCCACAGTGGAATCGGCGCGCTGAGAATCAGGTTCAGATCCGTTGTGTCCAAAGGTGGAACGGTGGGATCGTTTTGAACCGCCACGTGCGCCGTGACATCGGGGATTCGATTCGCCTCCGCCAGGCGCAGATTGATCCGGGCTTGTTCGAGCGTATTCTCGGCTGTCTGCACGTCGGTGTGCTGCGACAACACGCGGGCCAGCGCCGCATCGTAATACAGCACCGGCACGGGAGCATCAACCCGGCCGATCAACGGGATCGGCGGCATGCCGGGCAATCCGAGCGCGGCGGCCAGTTGCTTCCAAGCCGAAATATAGCGGTTTCGGGCTTGCACTAAGTTCGCCCGGGCCTGATAAGCCAACACGCGCAATTGCAGCGGCTCATACGCGGCCGCCTGGCCCCCTTTGACCATGTCGACCTGCACGCGATAAGTCTCGTCCGAGAATTCGGCCAGGGCATGGCTGATCCGGATGTTTTCCTGGGCCACGAGGACCGCGAAATAATTGCCCCGGACCTTGGCCATCAAATCGGCGTCCGCGCGGTGTAGCGCCACTTGGGCGTTGGCCACGTCCATCATGGCCGCGGCATGGGCCAAATTGAGCTTGCCGCCGGTTTTGATCAGTTGCTCGACGAACCCGCCTTGAAAGCCTGAGGTGTGAGCGGTCCCGATGTTGTCACCTTCGTAGCCGACCGTCGGGTTCGGATAGAGGCCCGCTTGAATGGCGTTTCCCTGGGCGGTACGGATATCGGCAGCCGCTTGCCGCACGGTGGGGCTATTGTCGCGGGCGATGCGCTCAAGATCTCCCAGCGACAGTGGCTGGACTTGCGGTCCCGCCTGAGCTTTGACGTCAGGGCCCAAGTCGGGCAATTGCGGGAACAGCCGCGCGAGGGCTTTCTCACGCTCTTCGGCGTTCTGGGCATTGACCGGTGGGAGCCGGATCGGGGCGACATCGGCCCCAGGCAAGTCGGACGGGATTTCCATCCGGCGGGGATGCGGCCGGGTGGCGCCCGCAGGCCCCGGTTGTTTCCTGCCGGGAAGAATCGCTTCGTCGACCGCGACGAATTGCAGCGCCGGCGGCGATGCAGCGGGCCGCAAGGATTCCGCTTGGGGCGGCAACTTTTCCAGCCTGGGTTCAATTGGATCGCTTGTCGAGATTTCGCTCTCGTCCGAAGCTCGACGGACCACCGCCCAAGGCGGCGTTTGCTTGACTGCCTGATCGCCGACGGCCAAAACACAGACGGCCAAATCACCGGCGGCCAGATCACCGAGGCCGCGTCCTTCCAGCGACAATCCCTCAACCGGCAACATTCGCACGGTGTCGTGTTGGCGTTCGGCGCGATGTCCCGCAATGCACTCTCAGATCGCGCCGGCAAGGTTGGCGAGCGCGATGGTGAGTTCGGCGCCGGCCCGGTAACCGCCAACGGGGCGGATCGCGGCGCTAGGGCCAACTTCGGCGCTGCCGCCACTTCCTGGGAAGTGCCGTCCGACATGGTCAAGATCCGAGGGGGAATCGACCAGGCGCATGCCGCGGCAAATACCACCACCGACGATAGAACGATGTATTTTCGTTGCATGGCAATCCTTCGCCTGCTCGCCGTGGACCTGGAAATCGATCGGGGCCTTCAGAGCCGGCTAGCGCTAGAGTATCGTCGCCTCAGAACCGGCATCATGCGTGCGACCGGTGAAGACGGCAGAGGCCGCAAGAACCAAACAACCGTTCGAATCGGTAAACTTCGCCCGATCTGCCCCGATGGAACGCTTGGCCCAGGCGACAAATTCCAACGTGTACAGACGATTTCTGCACTATTGTTCGTCGGCGTGGGCCAACCGGTTGCTGCCCGGCGGTGGGTTGCGGTGGCCGTAAAAGCTGTACAGCACGGGGATAATATTCGTCAGCAGCAAGGTCAGCGACATTCCACCGATGACCGCGATGGCCAGCGGCCGCTGGGTTTGCGAACCGATCCGGGTCGATAGCGCGGCGGGGAGCAACCCGAAGATCGCCGCGAGTGCTGTCATCGTGATCGGACGGGCCAGCCGCTCCACGCCTTTGAGAATCGCCGCATGGACCAGCAGCCCCTGGGCTCGCAATTGATTGAAGGTCGAGACCAGCAGCAGCCCGTTCATCACGCCGACGCCGACAATCGAAATGAAGCCGACGCCGGCGGCGATATTGAAATTCGTGCCGGTCAGCAGCAGAGCCCAAATGCCACCCATCGAAACGACCAGAATGCTCGACAGCACGGCCAGGGCATCGAGCATCGAGTGGAAGGCCGTGTAGAGCAGCGTCAGAATCAGCGTCAAGGAAAGGGCCACGGCGACCAGCAGCCGCGCTTCGGCTTCCTGCATTTCCTGGAACTCGCCGCTCCATTCGACACGATAGGGCGCCTTGTACTAGTGGAGCCGTTTTCTCGCGCGCTTCGCGCACCGCGCTCGCCAAATCGCGCCCCACGACGTCGAACTTGACGGCAATCAATCGGCTCCCTTGCTCGCGGAAAATCGTCGTGGCCCCGGAATGGACAAAACTGCCGCCAGGGTTTGGCCGTCCGTCGTCGTCTTCGGGCGTCACCAGATCGGCCAATCGGCGGCGCGGCGTGCTGCTGAGATTGTTGAGCGTGCCGTTGAACATGCCGCCGGTGAGCGAGGGCATTGTCCCGCTGGTTCCCAAGGGTGTCAGCCCGGTCGACCCGCCTGTCAATTGCGTGGACGGCAGGCTGGAAACACTGCTGGCGCTGACGTTGTTGCCCGCCACGTCGACGGGAATGTTGAGGATTTCGCTTTGCGTCTGCCGCAGATGCTCCGGCCAGCGCAGGGCGATGTCGAACGTTTTCTCCCCTTCGATCATCTGAGCTGAACGCTTTGCCGCCCGACGGCGGTTTGCAAGCACGTTCTGCACGTCGGACACATTCACATTCCAATGCGAGCATTTATGGCGATCGATCGGGAATTCGAGGTTCGTCTGCCCCTTGATATGGTAGACGCCCACGTCGCGCAGGCCATCGACCGTCGAGAGGACTTTCTTGGTCTCCTCGGCCAGCCGCTCCAGCTCCTTCAGATCGGGGCCAAAAATCTTCACGGAATTTTCGCCCTTCACGCCGGCCAGGGCCTCCATCACGTTGTCGCGAATGTTTTGCGAGAATGTCCAATCGACGCCGATCAGGGCTCGCTTCAGTTCGTCGCTCATCTCGTCGGTCAATTCGGCCTTGCTGCGAACACGGTGGCCGCCGAACCACGAGAATAAACCAGCCTCCTTCTTCACCGCGGGCCAATCCTTCGGCTGCTTCAGGGGGACGAAGAATTCGACGTGGTAAAACCCCGAAGGATCGGTCCCGTCGTCCGGCCGGCCGACCTGTGCGAGGACCAGTTCCACTTCGTCATATTTCTGCATGATCGACCGGGCGATCTTCACTTTTTGCACTGTCTCGTCCAGCGAAACGCTGAACGGAAACTCGGCCGTGATCCAGAGATTGCCCTCCTCCAACTCGGGCATGAATTCCTGGCCTAAGAAAAATGTGCCGCCGACCGTGGCCAGTGCGATCAGCCCTACGATGCCGAGGAACGTCTTCCGCCAGCGGAGGCAGAGGTCAACGAACCCGACGGCCACGCGCTTCAATCCCCGGACCAGCAGATTGTCTCTCTTTTGCCTGACATTCTTCAACAACGTCATGCACAGCACCGGCGAGAGCGTGACTGTGAGCAGCAACGCCCCGGCCAGCGCGAAGGCGTACGTGTCGGCCATGGGGCCGAACAATTGCCCTTCCGGCCCTTTCATCGTGAATAGCGGCAACAGCGCGCAAACGAGAATCAAAGTGGAAAAGAACAGGCTCCGCTCGACTTCGGCGGCCGCCCGAACCACGCGCTGCCGTAGCGGCAATTCGGAATACTCGCCCGCGCTGAGCGTACGGTAAATATTCTCGACCATGATGACCGACGAGTCGACGATGATCCCAAAATCGACCGCGCCGATCGACAACAAGTTGGCCGACTTGCCGCGGAGGTACAGCACGCCGAACGCGAACAGCAGCGCCAACGGGATATTGATCGCCACGATGATCGCGGTGCGGATGTTGTTCAAGAACAACAACAGGATCGCGCTGACCAGAACCATGCCCGTGATCAGATTTTCGTTGACCGTCTCGCGGGTCAGGTTCATCAAATCCATGCGGTCGTAATAGGGCTCGAGCTTCACGCCGGGAAGCAGCGTGCCGGAGCCGGGCTCGTTGAGCTTCGCGACTTTCGCTTCCACGTCGCGCAGCGCGGGCAGCGAGTGCTCGTTCTTGCGCAGCAGGACGATGCCCTGCACCACGTCGTCCTCGCGATGCCAAACGCGCTCCGATTGCCCATCGGCGGTCGTGCGGTGTAGCTCCTCGCCATGCTCGTTCTTGACCGGCCGGTCGATCGATACCTGGCCCAAGCCGAGTTTGATGGCCGACAATCACCCCCTGGGTGCCGATATCGTAGCCCGGCGGCACGCGGCCTCCCTCGACGATGTCGTCGATGCGGACCGGCACGTTGTTGGTCGAGGCCAGGCCGATGTCGCGAATCTCGCGCAACCGCCGGTCTTCCTCGCCGCGCAGATAGCGGGCCGCCGCGACGGGATCTGGCATGCCGAGGACTTTTTGCACCGGGTCTTGCCCGCCGCCGATTAGTCCGATGCCGCGAACCACTTGCACGGCCGCCCCTTGGCGAATGTAGTCGCCGCCGACGTTCGCATTGCTCCCGGCCACGGCTGCTTGCATTTGCGACAACGGGATGCCGAATTTCTTGAGCAGATCGGGATCGGGATGGATTTCGTAGCGCTTCACCATGCCGCCAAAGCTGGAAACATCGCCGATCCGGTCGATCCGCCGGAACACGCGCTCCAGCGACCAGTCCTCCAGCGCCTTGAGATCATTGAGCGAGTAGATCGGCCGCCCGCTGGCGTCCTTAGGATTGGAGAGCGTGTAGCGGTAAATTTCGCCCGTGGGAGTTTCCGGCGAAAGCGTAGGAACAACACCGGCGGGCAATTGGGCGGTCGTCAGCCGGTTCAGCACATCCTGCTTCGCTTGGTTGAAGTCCACGCCATAATCGAACTGGCAGCGCAGATGTCCCAGCTGGAACAGCGAGCGGCTGCGGGTGTAGGTCAGGCCCGGCATGCCGGCCAACGCAGCTTCCAGCGGAATCGTGACCAGCCGCTCGACTTCTTCCGACGACGCGCTGGGATATTGCGCGACGATCTCGACGATCGCCGGGGCCGGATCGGGATAGGCTTCCACATTGACATGGAAGAACGCATACAAGCCGCCGGCCACCAGCGCCAGGGCCAACAGAATCACGATCGCGCGGCTTGTGGTCGCCCAGGCGATGAGCTTGTGAATCATAGTGAAAACTTAAGCTTGTAGGGTGGGCACCGCCCACCACGGTGAAGGCGAACGACTAAGTTGTGCGCTGCTGCGCTGACTGGTGGGCAATGCCCACCCTACGGCTGGAAGCGGCCAACAATGGTCAATTTGCGCCGGACATCACTTCTTTGCCGTGGCGGCCGAATCGGACTTGTTTGATTCCGGTTTCGTCGATTCGAGTTTTTCCGATTCCAGGTCCTCCATGGCGTCGGCCAATTCCAGGACGCCATTGGTCAGAACCTCTTCGTACGGCTCCAGCGGCTTGATGCCGTCGTGAAGCTGCTGCTCGTTGGGGTGGGAGATGATCCGGGCCGTGTCGTGCCCTTGCCCCACCAGGCCGATCACGCGCGGTTCAAGCCGCCAATCGGGACCGCTGCCGTGGCGGACGAAGACCTTCGAGCCCGCGCCGTTTTCGATTACCGCCGAGGCCGGAACCGCAACCAGGTTGGAGCTTGGTGGCAGCTTGACGAGCGCGGTGACGAACTGGCCGATCAGCAGGCGCTCGCCGGGATTGTCGACCCAGCCCATTACCTGGGCCGTGTGCTGGTTGGGATCGATGATCCGCCCGATCTGGTCGAAACCGCCGGCGCCGCTCAAGGGCTTGGCGTCCGGATCCGCGCCGAGATGCACCGTCCAGAGTCGCTGGCCCGGCTCAAGCGCTTCTAACCTCGCCAGATCTTCCTCATACACCTGGCACTGGACGCGTAGCCGGGCGAGATTCGCGACTTTCATCACGTCCAGCGTCGTGTCGATGATGTCGCCGACGTTCGCATTGATCTCCACCACCACGCCATCCATCGGGGCCGTGACTTCGACGCGCGACCAATCGCGCTCGGCTCGCGCCATTGCCGCTCCTGCCGGCGCCGATGGCGTCGGCCTCTTGTTCGATTCGCTTGATTTCATCGTCGCTCAACCGCCAGGAACTGAGCGTGCGGCGGGCCCGGCTGACGGCGATCCAGTCGGAATCGCGATTATGCTCCGCGTCGCGAACTTTTTGCTCGGGCGTGGCCCCTTTTTCGGCCAACGTTTGCAGCCGTTTCAGCACCTCGACATCCAGTCGCCAGCGGAGCAGCGAGTCGATCAGCTCGCTTTTCTTTTCGCCAAGGTCTTTGCACCACACCACAGCCAGAAGCTGATCTTTCTTGACCCGATCGCCAAAGCGAATGGGCCGCGATTTCGGGTTGTCGGGTTCGCAGTGGCCGAGCTCCATCACCTCGCCGGGAAAGCGGGCATGGACCCGCGCCAGATGGCTCGGGTCGACGAACAACGTGCCGTCGAGCTTCAGTTCTCCCGGGGCGATATACGGCACCACCTCGGCGGTTTTCATCCCCAGCTTTTTGATCACATCGGGCGGAATTTCGACCGTCGGCACGTCGCCGGGAAGGAGTTTCAATTTGGGCGGGTCGTCGGCCGTGGTCGATGCGTCTGCCGCGCTGTGCTGCCCGCGCAGCAAAACGGGAAGCACAAGAATGAGCGCGACAACAACCGCGATGATGCCGGCCGCCAGCAGCAGGATCCGCGTGCTGGAATGCCTGGCTGGGGGTGAGGATGCCGGTGCGTCGGGCGGCGGTGTCAGTTCTGATTCCGGCATCATGGGCGAGCGTTCGTGATCGTGGTACGGCTGGCTTCGGACAGGATCGCAAGAGCGCGTCTCGCCACTGCGCAAAGTTAGCTCTGAAAGCAACAGATTACGGGCTATTTGTTCGGATTTTGATCGTCGGAGGTGTGGGTTTGATGTGCTTACGTGCTCAAAAAAGTAAAAAACCGCCACCGATCGGATTTTTATTGAACGCGACACACCAAAGAACCATTACGGAATGGCAAAACAAACGGTTCGCACAAAAAAAACGAACCCCAAGGTCAAGACGGCCAACCACTTGCGGGTTAGCAGCCAGAACAGAGACAGCCGTTGGGTGGGCACTACCCACCGGCGAACCGTTGAGAACGTTGAGGCACGGCGGACCTCAACTGGTGATCGACGCCATGAAACCAGCCGACTAGTCCTTGCCCTTGTGGGCCACCTTCGGCCAGTAGGTTTTGAAGTCGAAATTGATACTGTTGTCGCCGTCGTGGCAGTGGGTGCAATTGTTTTCCGCAATCGCCAACGGAATTCGCATTGCCGCGCGGAGTGCTTCTTGCTGGGCGGGAGTGACGGCCTTGTTTCCGTTTTCCACCGCGACGTGCTCCGAGCCGGGACCGTGACAATTCTCGCAACCGTTGCCGGCCAGATGCGGCGTTTTCTCGAGGCTGCTGTAGCCCCCCTTGTACGGATAAAAACGTTGTGGATCCCAGCCTGTCACGTGGCAACTGAGGCACTGCGGATCGAAATTGCGTGGCGGATCGAGCTTCGCGAGCGTTTCGAGCGCATGGGCATGGGGCGTTTTTTCCCAGACCGCGTAGGCCTTGGTGTGGCATTCGCCGCAGGCCTTCGAGCCCACGAACGTGGCGCTGCCCGTGGGATAGCGGCGCGGCGGCGTGAGTCCCAGCGCGGCCAGGCCGAGTTGCTTGAGCTGCTCCTGATACGAGGCCATCACTTGCTTCATCTCGTTCGATTCGCCCCAATGCGCGTCGAGTGCGATCTTTTGGAACCGCACCGGCTGGGTCGCGTCATCAAAAAATCCAATCGCGTTGGCGTACATCCCCTTTTGACCGACTTCGATCAGCCGCGTTTTCGTGCCGGGGATCAATGCTGGCTGCCGCGGGGGTTCGGCCGCGCTGGCCGAGGTGACGATGAATTCGAAATCGGGAAATGCTTTGGCCAGCTCGGCGGTTTCCTTGGCGTTGGCTTCGGCCAGCAGCAACAGATGATCGCAGTGGGCGGCCTTCAATTGCGGCAGCACTTCGGCCAGCCCTTTGGCGGCCGGCTTGAATTCCAGTTCGCCGTTGTTGATCGACTTTTGCGCTCCGGCTCCCGCCACGGCGGTGACACCGATTTTCAGCCCGCCAACGCTGATCACGCGAAACCGGGGCATCAGGTTTTGCTCGAACCCGAACAGCGCGACGTTGGCCGAAATAAATGGGCTGGGCTGCTGGCCCACGGCCACGGCGGTCAATGCTTCGGCCGGGAGCCGGAGATCGTCGGCGCCGAAGCTGATCGCCTCGTAATGCATCTTTTCGAGCGCGTCGCAGGTGGCCTGAAATTTGAGCTCGGCTTGCTTGCCGAACCGTTCCACCTGGCCGCCCACGTCAACCGGCACCAGCGGCCAACCTTTGGCGGCCAACTGCTTCAACATGTTCTGCCGGCGGCTCAGGCCGCCTTTTTGATTTTCCTTGCCCGAGCAACCGCAAGGCTCGATGTAGCCCATCTGCAAGCCAGTGGCGACGATCACGGCTTTGGGCCGGGGCCAGTCCTGGAACAACGCGGGGCCATTCTTTCCACCGTCCGTCACTGGGTCGCCGACGGCGTGCGGAGGATCTTGCGGATCGGCAGCCGCAGCGACGGGCGCAGCTTTGTCTTCGCGATTCTTGTCCGGCGTTGCACCGGCGCCCGGCTCGGCCACCGGATCGTCCGCCGTCGCATCGGCGGGCCGAATGGCCACGTCGGGCGGGGCGTTGGTGCCGTCTCCCCTTGTTGACGGTGAAACCCGAACCGGATTCAGCCGCTTGGGCTCGCTTGGTTCAACGATCGGATGCGACGGGATTGTATCGGCCGGTTTCGCTGCCGGCGGCTTCAGCCTTCGGTAATTGCTGGAGTAGGTCCCAATTGGCTCGGCCGCTTCTGCTGCCGGCGGTTCCGCCACCGCGGGACTCGTAGCGGTCGTTGCGCCGGTGGATGTTAAACCAGTGTCGTTCGCTGCCACGCTCGGCGCATCGCCCGAGCGGTTGGTTGGCGAACCGGTTTGCTGGGGCGAGCAGCCTGAGAGCCAAACGAGCGCCGCCAACGACACTGTCGTCGTCGGTATCGCCGCCAGCGCCGCGGCGACCGCCATGAGCTTGCGAATCATGCACATCCCTGTGAATTGGCTATTCTTCCACCGCGTACTGCACCAGCAACCGCAGTTGTTTGACGTCGGCTAGGCCTGTGTCGATGTAGATCCGCGCCAGCGCCCCGACTGACTTCCCATGTGGTTCACAGGCCGCGATCCCTTCGGCACTTCGATCTCCAGCGGCACGCGCGACGTGGTCGGCGTCAAATGTTCCAGCGCTCCGAGCGTGACTTTGAGCGTGTCCGGTTCCACTTTCTGCAATTTCAGGTCGACCTGGTGTTGAGCGTCCCCGCGGACCACCAAATAGACTCGGGCTTTGGTCCCCTCCTGAGCGCGAACCGGTCCGAGCATCAAAATCTCACGCTCGGTGTCCCACTTGGGACCGACCACACTGATCGGACTCGCCACCGAGCCCTCGACCACGACCTCGACTTCCGGATGGTCGGGCAAGTTCAGTTGGAAGCGGATTCTCTGCTCAAACGCTCCGGCAGGCAAGCCGGGTTTGATCTTCAGCGTCAGCTTGCACCCGCTTTTCGCCCCTTCTTCCTCTTTTAACTCGTCGGCCGTCATTGGGGCGACGCTGATGTCGAAATAGGGGGCGAAGCTCTTGTCCGCCAATTCGGGCGTCGTGAGTGCTAGCTTGTCGGAGGTGAAGGAATAGACCGCAACTTGCCGCGTGAAGCTAGCGTCGGAGGTGATTCCGGTAAATACCAGCCGCGAGGGTTCGACCGAATACGACGAGACGAGCTCGCCCGACACGGTCAGATCGAGCGTAGGCTTGTCGGGATCATTGGTGCGGATCGAGGCGCTTTGGCGGAACGTGCCATGCCCTTTGGGATGCCACTGAACGGTGACTTTCGCCACTTCGCCCGGGGCTAGCTGCGTCCGATCGATTTCCGAAACCGTGCAAGAGCAGGTCGTGGGGCCTTTTTCCAAGGCCAAAATCCCCTTGCCCGTATTGTGGATCACGAATTCATGGCGGCCGCTGCCGCCCGTTTCCATTTTGCCGAAGTCGTATTCCGTTTCTTCGACAGTCGCCGCGCCGGCCGGTCCCTTGGCAGGCGGGGGCAATGAGTTTTTCGTTTGCGGGAGATTACCCCAGGCCACCCGGTCCGAGCCTTGGGGTGAGAATCCCAGTTGGGCCACGGTCCAACCCCAGCCGATCGCCAAACCCAAAACGAGCGAGACGACGGCGATGATCCAGATGCGCAAGGTCATGGCGTTAGGGGCGTGAGGGAATGAGGGATTGAGGAAATGAGGTACGAGGACGGGCAGCCGTTTGGCGAGTCGATGGTTTTTGATTGGGGTCTTGCGGACGAGCGCAGTTGCTCGGGACGAATCACGATCACCAATTAGAATTGAGAAGCGGAGCCAACTCAACGCTTAACTTCGGGTAGGGTGGGCACTGCCCACCTTTGTCGAATGGCTAGCTCGCTGTCGCCAATGGCCTCTGGTGGGCAATGCCCACCCTACGCATTACAGCTTGCCTTCCGAAATGATACGCTCTGCCACTCGGCGTTGTTCGGGCGACAGCTTCTTGTCGGCGTGGGGTGTGATTTGGTCCAGACGCAACGCTTCACCGGCTGCGGCCTTTGCTTCGGCCGCCAGACCGGTGGCCGCCAACGTTTTTGCCAATTCGAATTGCAGTAAGGCGCTCGTCGGGTACAAGTCGACCGCGCGGCGGCAAGCATTCACGGCGATCCGGCCATAGATTGGCACGCGCTCGGCTTCGAATATCTCCCGCCAGTGAATGCCCGTTTCCGACCAGAGCGAGCAGGCGAGAGGATCGACCGCCAAGGCGCCCCCATTGACCGATTCGAAGTTGTGCAACTTCGCGGCGTCGCGACGGCGGATCGGAGCTTTTCCGCTTTGCACGCTTGGCTTGCCATCGCGAAACGCCGGCGGTCCGCTCGCGCGCCATTCCTCGAACAACGCCGTGGCTAATGATCGGCGCGGCTCGACGGCCCAGGGATCGGCCTCGATGGCCGCCAGCCACATCGGCTCGGGCGACATCGGCGGCTGGCGGAGCATCCGCTCGCGCGCCGCCTCCATCGCATTTTCGCAGGCCAACACCGGCTCGTAGCCAGTCTGATGTTGGCAGAAAGCCAGCACACCCAAGCCGACGAACAGCAGCCAGCCGATGGCTAAGGGAACCATTCGGCGGTCTGCGTGTGCGGCCTGGCGGTCGAATCCGGCGCTGTTCAGCCCGACGGCGACGAGCAGCCAAAGTGTTCCGCTAACGCCGGCGAATGTGATTCCACCGACGGCCAGCAGGGCGACCAATAAAACCGTCGCGCCGATCGCCGTCAATGCCGGCGGCAACGCGCCGCGGCGAACCCACGGCAACAGCAGCGCGACGGCAACACCAGCGAGAACGATTTCGATCGCCGCCTGGTTGAGCCATGCACCGAAACCAAAGATCAAATTCCAAGCCAGCGCCAAGGCGAAACCGATTATCGCGCCGACGAGAATCGAGACCAGGCCATCGTCCGGCCGTGAATCAATTGCTCCTGGAGGCGGCGAAGTCGCAAACGGCTTGCGAAGCGTCCGCCGCGCGAATCCGATCAACACGGCGCAGGCTAAGATAGCGCCGGCAGCCCCGCGTTAGCGGCCATCTCCAGTAGGAAATTGTGTGGGTCGCTCACTTCCTCGCTGGCCTCGGGCAGCTTGTAGCGCGTGTAATAATCCTTGAAATTGCCCGGTCCGCAGCCGAACAGCGGATGATCGCCGATCATCGCAAGCGTCGAGCGCCAATATTCCCAGCGGAAATGAAACGAACGCATCGCCGGCTCAAGCGCCGCCGGCCGGACCACGGCCACGCTGACACCGGCCGCGATGATCACGATCGCCGCCGCGGCCCATCCCAACCACCGCCGCCGACGCGGGCTTTCTCGCTCGTTTGTCGCAGCGCGAATGCGGCCAGGATTAGCTGCTTCGCCGCCTCTCAGCCAAAAAAGCACAACTCCGCCCACGACGGCGGCAATCCAAGCGCTACGGCTGTGGGTTAGAGCCAGCCCTGCGGCAATTGGCAGCCCACAGGCCAGCGCAACGGACCAATTTCGCAAGACCGAGAACCGACGGGGACTGTCCCGATTTTGTGAGTGCGGCTGAACAAAATGGGAGTGTCCCCTTTGCCCAGTCGGTTCTTGGATGGGCTCTCGATCACGAGTTTGTCCCGCGGCATCCGACACTGCGCTCGTCCCGTCACCGGCGAGTTGCCGCCTCGCCGGCCAGCCGAATGCTCCGATTCCAATCGCGACGAGCAGCCAAGGGGCCAACAACGCCGCCAACGAATTCGTCAGCGTGAATGTCGCGGTCGGCTCGGGGCTGTTCAGCCGGTCTTGAAGCTGTTTGTATTCCGGCGAATCGGCCGGCGGCATTTCCACGCCCGCTTCGCGGAACATCTCGCCGGGATGCGTGGCAAACCTGGCCCGTTGGGCGGGCATCGTCACGAGATATTGGTACATAGCTAGCGCCGCCAGCGCCACGGCCAGTCCGATCATCACGGCCACCAAGGCCCGGGCTTCGCGTGGTCGGGCGACCAATTGCCGCAGCAGCAAAAAAGCAACGAGCGTCCCGACGCCTTCCCAGAGCATGTTCACCGAAGGCCGCGGCGCTCCGACCGCGCGCGAGAATGGCCGCGATCGACCACCACACACCCCAGCCAATCATTGTCGCATCGAGCCAACCGCAGCGCACCACGAATCGGCGGCGGCCCAAGGTTCCGAGCATCCACAGAATGCCCAGCACGATCCACAGGGCGACGAATCCTTGCCCGTCGCCCACCCACGGCCCGCCGTCGCTGGGAACCAGCGGCCGGGCGACCAGCAGCGCGGTTGCCGCCCCCAGCAATCCGCGGCGGACGAATTCCGAGCCGGTGCCGGCCGCTCCGTCGTCAACCGCGGAGGCGCTACCTAAACCTTCGTCCACGGCCGCTGCGCCACTTGCGGCGCACGACCCATGCTGTTCAGCCCTGCGGTGACGATTTCGGCGGCTCATGCGGGCTCAAACTAACTCAAGTTTCTTGATTCGGGAGGGCGGGGCTTTTCCGAGCCGGTCCGATCACGCCCGGCAGGCGAGACCTACAATTCGACGCGCGCTTCGCCGATTCGCCGATGGTGATAATACTTCCAGCCCGGCACGAAGAAACTGATGCCCGAGACAATCCCGAAAATCGTATGGCCCCAGTGCGGCAGGACGGCCATGATGCCCGCGGTGAGGAACGCGGCCACGGCCTGCACGTAAAACTCGCCGCTGAGAATGCCAGCCTTCACCACAAACACCATCCCGCTAATCAGCCCCAGCACGGGCGAAAGCGTCAGCACCGGCAGCCGCATCAGCCACTCGATGCCGAACATCAAGATGCTCGCCACGACCGCGCCGCCCCACAAATGCGCGATCTGGCGTTCGATGAACGTGACCGGCCCGGCCCTCCGCCGGATGGCCCAAAAGATCGGCGCCCAAACGGCCAATCCACCGGCCCAAACCCACAAGTACGGCCAGCGCGAGCCGACTCCCTGCCACGACAGCCAATCGGTCGCCAGGCAGAGGCCAAACAGGACCACGCTATGCCACATCCACAACAGGCCCCAGTTCTCGAGCAACGGAGCATGATGCGTCTCGCGAAACAGCCGCGCCAAGACTTGCGTAAACCCGCCGCTGCGGGCCGACACCGGCTCGCCCATCAGATAAGCATTCAAATCCGCGGAGAGCGCCTCGGCCGTCGGATAGCGCAGTCCCGGAGGCTTTTGCAAACATTTCAGCGCGATCATTTCCAAATCGCGATCGGCCTTGGCGTTCAACAACCGCGGCGGCACGGGATCCTGCTCGAGCACCATGAGCAGCGTGTCGACCGGCGAAGCCGCTTGGAACGGCGGGCGCCCGGTGAGCATCTGATACAAGATCGTGCCTAGACTATACACGTCGCTTGGCGGCCCCAGCGGCCCGCGCCCGCCGCCGGCTTGCTCCGGCGCCATGTAGCTCGGCGTGCCGATTACCGCGCCGGTGTGCGTCGGGCCGGAAGAATCGGCGATTCGTTTCGCCAGGCCGAAGTCGGTCACGTGCGGCTGTCCGTCGGCGTCGATCAGGATATTCGACGGCTTCAAGTCGCGGTGCAGCAGCCCTTGCTGATGGGCGAAATGAATCGCCTTTGCCACCGGCGCCAACAGCGCCGCAGCTTCGTGCGGCATCATCGGCCCTTCGGCCAGCCGCCGGGCCAATGTCGTGCCGGCCACGAACTTCATGCTGAAATAGGGCTGGGCGTCGATCTCGCCGACTTCATACACCGGCACGATGTTCGGGTGGTCCAACCGCGCGGCGGCCTCGGCCTCCGCCCGAAAGCGCACCAGATCGGCGGACGAGGCAAGCTGTCCGCGAAGAATCATCTTCACCGCGACGATCCGGCCCAAGCTCAGTTGCCGGGCCCGGTAGACAACCCCCATCCCGCCGCGGCCGAGTTCTTCCAGCAGCTCGTAGTCGCCGAGTCGGCTGGGCAATTCGACCAGCGGCCGAGCTTCGGCTGGATTGGCGTCAGTCGGTTTCAGGCCGAAAGTGTCGGCGCCGGAAACGTGCGAGGCCACGGCATCGGCCAGCATCACGGCCCCCCACAGCTCACGCAGCTCGCCGGCCAGCTCCGGATGGCGCGCGGCGAATTCGTCCAACGTCGCGCCACGTCCCTGGCGATGGTTCTCCGTCAACTCCGCCAGCAGCCGGGCCAGTTGCGAATCGCGATCGTCGGTGGTCGTAGACATGTGGGAAAATGTCGAATGTCGAACGCCGAATGTCAATGTAATGTCGAAGGCCTAGGAGCCTATCCGAGAACCGGCGCGGACTGGCTCATTTGGCGGCGCCCTGGGAGCAAAATGTGCCTGTCCCCCTCTCCTCGGCCGGTTCTCGGATAGGCAGTAAATGACAAATGACCAGAGTTGCGAGGTCCGACGTTTGAGCTTGCCCACCAATAATGTCGCGCGAGGCGAGGGTTCGATAAGAAGTCCTAACTCAACTCGCGGCGCCGAGGGGAGTCAGACTCCGGCTGGTTAAGTTAGCAATTCTAAGACATAAGTCGCACATGCAACCTCGTGCATCGCAATACGAACGGCCCGTCCGTTTCTTCTATTCCAGCCAGCGCTTGTTCGTAAAACTCCACCAGACAGTGCGGCGGAGCGATTCGTCGAAGGTGACTTTGTAATCGAAGCCGAGCGGGCCGAGTTTGGTGTCACGCAGGGCATATCTTAGGTCGTGGCCAGGACGGCTGGAGTGGAAGTCGATTAGCTCGTAGTTGAGCGGCTTGCCGAGGATGTCGGCGATGCGCTGGGCCATCTCCAGGTTGCTTACTTCCTGATGGCCCACGATGTTGTACTTCTCCCGCGGCCGGCCATGTTCGCACAGGAACAGCACGGCGTCGGACACATTGCGGGCATGCACGTAATGCCGGCTTCCGGGCACGCCCTCTTTGCTGCAATGGATGAGCAACTTTTCTCCGGAGAGCGCGCGCTGGATGCACATCGGCACGAACTTTTCCGGATGCTGCCGCTCGCCGAAGACGTTCATCGAATGCGTGGTGACGACCGGCAGGCGATAGGTGTTGGCAAAGGCGAGGCCCAGCTCTTCCGCGCCGGCTTTTGTGGCCGAATAAGGATTTGTCGAGTCGTATCGGTCCCATTCGGCATAGGTCGTGCCCAGCGGCGCGGGACCGAACACTTCGTCGGTGGAAAAGTTCATCAGCTTATCGAGCGAGTCAACGCCGCGGGCATAGTCAAGCAAGTGGGCCGTGCCGACCACGTTGTCGTAGACAAAGGCCAGCGGATCGCTGATGCTGCGGTCGACGTGCGAGGCGGCGGCCAGATGAAAAATGTAGCGCACCCGGCCGATCGAGGACGCGATCTGGCTGTTGATCGCCGCTTTCAAATCGTGCCAGATGAATTGAAAGCGTTTGCGATAGTCGGGCGTGGCGTCGAGCAGCTCGGCCAGCCGGCTCAAGTTGCCCGAGGTGTCGAGCCGATCGAGGCAGACGACGTGCCAGTCGGTGTTCTTGAACAGATGTTCGATCAGATGATGGCCGATGAACCCGGCGCCGCCGGTGACGAGGACCGAGGTCATGCTTTGTATTCGCTCCGGAGCAGAGACATGATTATCGAATCGCCATAAGTGCCGTTGCGGAACACGCGCTCGCGCAGCCGGCCTTCGACTTGGAACCCGAGCCGCTCGTAGACTTTTTGCGCCCGGACGTTGGATTCGAGCACTTCCAGATAAACCAAGTGCATGTTGAACTGTTTGAAGAGATAGTCGAGCAGCCAGGCATAAACTTTCGACGATAGGCCTTTGCCGCGCAGGTGCGGCACGAGATCGAGGCCGACGGCGCAGTTGCGATTCACCGAGTCGATCCGGTCGATGCGCACCAGGCCGATGAACTCGCCAATTTGCGGCGGAGTGTTCGGCGCGTTGGCCCATTCGAAGACGGAGTAGCGTTTCGAGGCGGTGGGCAAATGCCGCAGCCAGTGTTCGGTTTGGGCGGCGTTGTATTGCTGGATGTCGTGCAGGTGCGGCAGCGTGGCCGGATCGTTGCGCAGGGCGACGATTTGCGGAACGTCTTCGAGTTCGGTCGGTTTGATCCAGATTTCCATCGGCGTCACTGTTCTTGATTCACGACCTGCCTGGACATCTACCCCTGCACCCCCGAACTCCTCTCCCGCGGGGCGAGGGGAGCGTGCAACCGGCGCCCTTCGGATTCGCGAAATCTTCTCTGATCCTGTACATCTACCAACCCGCGCGGATGGCTTTGACGATTTGTTCGCGGTCGGCGTCGGTCACCCACCAGCCGACGGGGATCGAGATCATTTCTTCGGCCACTCGGTCGGTGGTTGGCAGTGGCGATTGGAATTCGGCCAAGGCTGTGTACTTGTCGTTGCGCGTATGGACCGGGTTGACCGAAACGCCGCGACTTTGCATCGCTTGCATGAAACCGGCACGATTCGCCACGCGGATTGTAAAGAGCCAGTACGAGGAATCGCGATCCACGCGCCGCTCGAGCAAAGTCAGCCCGGGGATTTTTTCGAGTTGCTCGTAATACCAGCGGGCATTTGCTTGGTGCCGGTCGACCAGCGTATGGATGTGCGGATAATTCGCCAGGCCAAGGCTCGCCGCCAGGTCGTTTAAATGAAATTTGAATCCCCACTGCGCGATGTCTTGCGCACTGCGGAAATCGAGCTTGTTGTCGCGGTCAAGGCCGAACCAGCGGGCCAGCCGCGCTTGCCGGTAAAAATCGCGCGGCCCTTCGGTCGCGGCGGAATCGTTCTCGGGGGCGATCAGCAGGCCACCATCGCCGCAAGTCAAGGCTTTGATCGCCTGAAAACTAAAGCAAGCGAAATTCCGCGGTTGCACGTTGCCAACGAATTGTCCCTGATAGCGCGATTCCCAAGCGTGTGCGCAATCCTCGATCACGATCAGGTCCTGGTTGAATCGACGGCGATATCCGGCCTTCAATTCGGTGAGCCGGGCATAATCGACCGGGTAACCGCCCCAATGAACGAACAGCAAGATTCGCGTGTCGCGGCTGAGCTTTCGCTCCACGTCGTCGAGGTCGATGTTCAGCGTGTCGGCGCACACATCGGCCCACAGCAACTTCATGCGATTCGCAAGCACGGGAAAATTCGAAGCCGCGCAAGTGATCGGCGTCGCGATGACCTGCGCGTCGTCGGCCAAGCCGTACTCGCGCTTGATCAAGTGCAGCGCGAGATGAATGGCGGAAGTGCAGGAGTTGACCGTCACCATCCGCGGATTGGCGAAATGTTCGCCGAGCAGCGCTTCGAACGCGTCGACCTGCGGTCCTTGAGCCAGATGGCCGCTCGATAGGGTCTTCGCAATCAGTTGCTGCGCTTCGGAAGCCACGAAGACTTTGAACAGTGGGATCATGGGCTCCGGCCTTGCGGAAGATCCGTGGCGAGCGTCGCATCGGGCGCTGGAGCGGTAATTGGGGCGTGACGCCGACGACCTATATCGGCCGGTGAGGACTGCAAATCGCTGTCGCCGGCACGGCCAGACTCCGCTTGCCCGCGCCACCCAGCAGGCCCTTGCAGCGCCGCAGATTGGCTGCGAGCCTGCGCCACGATCTGCCGCACGGTTTGCAAATCGGCTTTCGCGGCCAGCTTCGTTGCATACTTGCCAACGGTCTGCAAATGAATGTGCAACTTCATGTGCAGATGGATGCCGAACAATTGCTCGTTCCAAAAATAGGCGTCGGTCGCAGCTTTCATGAACGAGTGGGGACAAATGTCGCTCAACTGCCGGCGGGTGTGGCGAAAGGGCGTCGGACCGGAATAAGAGGGCAGGGCAATGTCGTGTGGTGCGCCGGCGAAGCGCGTGTAAATGTGATAGCCCGTGTCGGCCATAACGTCGAGCCGCGTGACGTCGGGCAGAAAATCGAGTTCGGCGAGCCGCACTTGCTCGGTGTCGACGAACAGGCAGAACGCGCAAGGGAAATCTTGCCGGCGCGTTTTCTTGGGATCGATCGCGTAGGGCGCTCCGAACATTGCCAGCCCGCGCTCGCGCAGTCATCCGCACGATCTGTCCGAGCGGCGGCACGACGAAGAAATCGGGATCGAGGAAGAGCACATATCGTGTACGCAAATGATTGAGCGCGGCATTGAGTCCCAACGCATGATGATAACTGGCGATCTTGATGCCCGGGTTGCCGGCCGCGATCGACGTCGGCGGCGCCGCGCCGGGAACAACCCGGAATTGCGGCAGATCTTCCGGCGGTCCGTTCTGCGCGACCAGCCAGCGGATCGGCCCACTGGCTTCGGTAGTTAACGCGTAATTGGCTGCCAGATGCAAACCGCTGTGAAACGAGACGGAGCAAAGCGTGAGATCTTCGTTCATCGCAAGCCGTCTCCGAGGATGTGAAAGAATGGGGACAGGCACCTGGCGACACGCCGGTAATTGCTGTTTTTACGCGGCTGACTCGGAGCCAGTCCCCATTCTTTCACACGCTATCCGCGTGGAAATTAGTGATGGCTGGCGAATCTTGATGAATTTCGGCAAATGGAACAAGTTCATCTGACAATATGCAGTCGCCCCTACGGCCGGATTCATTCTGCGTGTCTTTCTTATATTGCCGAAACTTTTTCTTCTAGCTAGTCAGCAAACCGGCCGATGTAGCGTATGTGCAGCAAGCAGCTTCAATTTAGGCGGCCGCGAGGCGATGAGGCATCGCGAGTCGCGGCCGCAATTGCGGCTGGACGCTGCCGCTCGTGGAGTCGTGTCGCGCATCGAAACGATGGAAACTCGTTGAGTGGATTTCGCTTGATTGGCCGGCGGCCAATCCACTGGGATGATCCGCCCGGCGGGTTTCACCGAGCACGATTTATCGACCGGGCGTGAGGCAGGAAGCACGTGTTGCAGGGAGGCGCCGGAAATGAAAACGATCAATACGACCCGCTTTGGACGTTTGAATGTCGACGCCAGCGAATTGCTGAGCTTTCCGCTGGGCGTCATGGGGTTGGAAGATTGCCAAGAATGGACTCTCTTGGCCGACGCCGAGAACGACGCGCTCGGCTGGCTGCAAAGCACGACTCGCTCAGATGTTGCGCTAGCGGTTGTCAGCCCGCGGCGGTTCGTCGCGGGCTACCAAGCCCGGATTGGTCGAAGCGAATTGGCGCCGTTGGAACTCGACGATATCCGGCAGGCCCAAGTGCTGGTCGTTGTCGGCAAGAACGAGCGCGGAATCACGTTGAATCTAAAAGCGCCGCTGGTCATCAACCTCCAGCGTCGTCGCGGCCGGCAGATCGTCGTCAATGGCGACCAACCGATCCAATACCAACTCGATGCCGCCGAACCGCAACCCAGGTTGAAAACGGCGTAAGACACTCACTAACCTCACCCTATTACCCATTCGATTGAACCGGGGCGGGTGGTCGACGGCTGTTGCAGTCGAACCAACCCGAGCTCGTTCTTGGAATACTTACGAAGGAAGGAGCCATCGATGCTTGTGTTGTCGAGACAACGCGATGAAAGCATCATGATTGGTGACAATATTGTCATCACGATTGTTGATATTCGGGGTGACAAGGTGCGGCTGGGAATTAACGCCCCGGCCGAGATCCCGGTGCACCGACAAGAGGTTTACGACGCCATCCAGCGAGAAAACCTGCGCTCTAGCCGGCTCGAACCGCGCAATGCGCAATCCCTGGGCAAGCCCAATGGTCCCCGTCCACAGACGGGTCCCAAGGCTTGAGGCTGGTTGCCTTTGCCGACGATAGCGGTCATGCCGCTTGATTCGGCCCGCCTACGGGAAAACCACTAGAGGTGTGGGAGAATTTTTCGACCGTGGTTCGTCTTGAGTTGCCGAAGGAATGGTTAGTGGTGGCAAGGAGTTCTTACTGGCGATGGCCGAAAGAATCAAGGGGCCAGCAAAATTATCCAGATTACCTAAAGCACCACATTGCCCGCGTCGATAGTGTTTCGTAGATGTCGGACGGCTGACGGGTCGCGCCGCATCAGTTAGGTGAGAGCGTAGCGATTTTGATGACGGAGGATAGTCCGATCAGAGCACCGGAACTGCGGTGCCGCAACGTAGGATGCGAACCTAACCGAATGTGGTGCCGGTCTGACGGGATGGACGCGGAACCGGCTTAAAAGTTTTCCAGGGATGATCATCGATGGCGCGGTTTCCGCTGCCAAGGGATGATCATAAGAACTAAACCAAGACAAATTTTCCCAGGGTGACCAGAAATGAGCCGGATCAACACAAACGTCAGTTCACTCATTGCCCAAACGGCGTTGAACAACTCGCACGCCCAATTGCAAACCGCTCTGACCCGCTTGAGCACGGGCTTGAAGATCAACTCCGGTGCGGACGATCCGGCCGGTTTGATTGCGGCTGCCACACTGGGCAGTGACATCGCCAGCACCAATCAGGCGATCACCAACAGCCAGACCGCCGACCAGGTCATCTCGACAGCCGATAGCGGCTTGTCGCAGCTCCAGACCCTGTTGACCAACATCCAGGGGCTGGTGAGCGACGCGGCGAACACCGGTGCCGAAAGTACGGCCCAGATCGCAGCCGACCAGTTGCAAGTCGACTCGTCGCTGCAAGCGATCGATCAGGTTTCGTCATCTACGTCGTTCGGCAGCCAGAAACTGCTCGACGGCAGCTTGAACTTCATCACGTCGGCCGCTTCCGGCGCGCTGGTCTCGACCGGCACTTTGGGTTCCGCAACTGACGCGGCTGCGACGAAAGCACTCACCACCTCCGGTGGCGCGGTCCTGACATTCACGGCCGCAACGCAAGGCACGGGCGGCAACGGCATTGATGTCAAGGTCTCGTCGGCCTCGGGCACGGCAGCCACCGCGGCGTACGATTCCGCGACGAAAACCCTCACCATCACCGGCGGCTCAGCCACCACCGCGGCCCAGGTCACCGCGGCCGTCGCGGCCAATGCCAGCGCATCCGCCGCGGTTAGTGTCACAAGCTCAGGTGGAACCGCAATCTTCTCCGGCACCACGCCGGTAACCGTCAGCGGCAGCACCGCCGGCGGTACCTACAACAACCAAATCTCTCTTACGTCGGTCAACGGGGGTGCGAACTACAACGGCTTGTCGGTCGTCTTCACCGCGGGTGGCGCGGTTGGCGCCGAGACAGCCGCTTACAATTCGACGTCAAACACGTTGACGATCACGGCCAACAGCGCCTCGACGTCGGCTGACATCGCCACGGCGATCAATGCCCAAGGCACGTTCAAGGCCACAGCGAAGGCGCCGGTATCGGCGTCTTTGCCGACGGCACTAACTCCGATGTGACCACCGGCGGCGCGACCTACAGCACCCCGATCTCGAACCTGCAAATCAACCAGGCCGACTTCGGCACCGCTAGCTCGGTCGGCGTGAATGTGGACGTGACGCAGCAGGCGACCCAGGCCAAGCTGACGTACTCTGGTGGTGCCTTAGCGTCGAACACCGTGCTGCAAATCGGTGGCGATCAAGGCTATCAGGTGTTGAACCTCGGCGCCGGCACGTCGCTCGCCCAGATTGCCACCGCGGTCAATCAGATCAGCGACGCGACGGGCGTGGCCGCCTCGGTCAGCGGCGGGCAATTGACGCTCAATTCGTCCGATTACGGCTCGTCGGCCTTCGTCTCGGCCCAGGCCCTCAGCGGTTCGTTTGCCACGCACACGATTTCCGGAGCCACACACACGGCGGCGACCCGTTCAACGGGCACCGACATCCAGGCTACGATCAACGGCGAGGAAGCAACCGGCAGCGGCTTGATGGCCTCGCTCAGCACCTCGACACTGAATCTCAGCTTCAACGTCGATTCGTCGGTGGCCAGCGGGTCGAACTTGAACTTCAACATCACGGGCGGCGGAGCCAACTTCCAGTTGGGTCCCAACGTGGTATCGACCGAGCAGGCGCGGCTGGGAATTCCCAGCGTCAGCACCGCGACCCTGGGTGGGGTCGACGGCTTCTTGTATCAGTTGGCGTCGGGCGGCAGCTTGAGCTTGTCGAACGACCCCAACGGAGCCGCGAACGTGGTCAACGAAGCCCTGACCCAAATCACGACCTTGCGAGGCCGGTTGGGCGCCTTCCAGTCCACCACGCTGCAAACCAACATCAACACCCTGAGTGCCACGGTCGACAACCTGACCTCGGCCCAAAGCTCGATTCAGGACGCTGACTTCGCCTCGGAAACCGCGAACCTCACCCGGGCCCAAATCCTGGTGCAATCCGGCACGTCGGTCTTGCAGATTGCCAACCAGTTGCCGCAACAAGTGCTCGCCCTGCTGCAACACTAAGCCTGGACTTTCGACTAACCATTAATCCGGCCCGCTCTTCCTTCGGAAAGAGCGGGCCGATTTTTTTGGTCCATGCTAGAGGGGCGTGAGGACTTGAGGGGCGTGAGGTACGACGAAGCAGCGAAGCAAACTTAGCCGCCGGGCTCGCCCGGCGCGAGTTCCTCGTCCCTCAATGCCTCACGCCCCTCAACGCCTCAATGCCTCTGGCAATCTGCAGTCAAGCTGCATTGCCGATTGAATGCGATTTAGCGACGAAACCGGCCCCGTCGCACCGAAACAGGAGAAGAGCGGATGAGCATCATCATGTCCCATCTAAAAGGCGGAGCCGGTTGCATGGAATCTCTCAAGGAAAAGGTGGATCGGGCCGTCGCCTGCTTGAATGCCGCGGATTGGCAGGGCGCCGAATCGGCCTGTCGAGAAATCCTGGCCGCCGATCCTGTGAACGGCAATGCCCTCCGCGTGCTGGGGATCGTGGCCCGCAATCGTGGCGAATTACCAAAGGCGTTGGAATATCTGCAACGGGCCGTGCAGTTGTACGATCGCTCGCCGCTCCTGCGGTTCGAGTTGGGCGTCATCTACACTGCTTTGCACCGCCACCAGGAAGCGTTCGACTGCTATCGTCGCACGACCGAGCTGGACCCCAAATTTCAAGAAGCCTACCTGAACCTTAGCGCCGTGATGGAGCAGCAGGAACGGTTCGAAGAGGCGGTTGCCTACGCTCGGCAGGCGGTCGCCTTGAAGCCGGGTTGCGACTTGTCGCACTACAATTTGGCGAATGCGCTGCGCGAGCAAGGCCAGATTGACGAAGCCATCGAGCACTACGGACAAGCACTGAGCGCTCGTCCCGACTGGGCGAAAGCCCGTTGGAATCTGGGGTTCGCCCATCTGCTGATGGCCAACTACCGCGATGGCTGGCCGTTGTACGAGTCACGGCAGGATGCCGGCGAGGTGTTTTTCGATCACTATCCGCAACCGCGCTGGGACGGCTCGTCGTTGGCTGGTCGGACAATCCTTGTGCACGCGGAACAAGGCTTGGGCGATGAGATCTTGTTTGGCTCATGCTTTCCGGATCTGATCTCGCAAGCCGGGCGATGCATCCTGGTTTGCGAGCCGCGGCTGCAGGCGCTGTTTGCCCGCTCATTTCCGCAGGCTCGCGTGCAAGGCTTTGGGCGGCGCAAAGATCATGCTCCCCTCGAAGTGCTCGAGCCGGTCGATGTGCAGATTCCCGCGGGCAGCCTACCTTTGTACTTTCGTTCCAAGCCGACTGATTTCCCTCGCCGTAAACGATTCTTGGTGGTCGATCCCGGGTTCGAGTCGCTGTGGCGCGAACGGCTGGCGGCCTTGGGTGGCGAATTGAAAGTCGGCATCTCCTGGCGCGCCGGCGGCAAACCAGTCGAAAGCCGCAAGCGTTCGCTGACGCTGGAGCAGCTCGAGCCGCTGCTCTCCGTGCCAGGCGTGAAGTTCGTTAACCTCCAATATGGCGATGCGAGCCGCGAAATCGCCGAGTTTCACGTGCGCACGGGCATCGAGATTCACGATTGGGAAGAGGGCGATCCGCTCGTCGATTTCGACGGTTTTGCCGCGAAGATTTCGGCGCTCGATCTGGTCATCTCCGTCGGCAATGCAACGGTCCATTTGGCCGGCGCGGTGGGGACCTCGGCCTGGACGTTGTTGCCGATGGTTCCTTCATGGCGCTGGTTGCTTTCTGGAACCAGCAGCCCGTGGTATACGAGCGTCCGACTATTTCGCCAACCGCGACATGGCCTCTGGCAACCTGTCCTCGACCGGGTTGTCGAGCAGCTTCGAACGTTGGTGGACGCCACGTCGGAAAGCTCGACTTCGCGCAGCGATTCTCATCAGCTTGATTCAATTGAATCGCACGCTCCAGCCCATGCCGATGGAGGCCGCTGGTTTGGAGCCCAGGAGTTGTTGGGCCACGAGGTCGAAGAGACGATCAAGCGGCTCATGATCGCCGCTCAGTATTTCAATGCCGGCGGCAAACTATTGCAGGCCGAGACCACTTATCGCGAAATCCTGCAATTGGCGCCGCGTTATATCGATGCTTGGTGCGGACTTGGCGTGCTTGCCCGCAAATTGGGACGAACCGACGAGGCCATTCGCGCATTTCGCCGGGCGTTGTCCGTGACCGACGATGTGCCAGCGTTTCACTTGCACCTGGCCGATGCCCTGCTGGATGCCGCGAGAAACGCGGAGGCTCTGGAATCCTACCGCCGGGCGCTCGAATTGGACCCCGGCCTCTGGGCGGCTCGGTGTCAGATCGGGCTGCTGCTCCAGCGACTCGGCCGGCACGCCGAGGCCGTGGAAGAATTGAACCGGGGCCTGCTGTTGAATCCGCAAAGCGACGAAATTCTCTTGGCCCTTGGCCACAGTTTCACGCAGCTTTGCCGGATCGACGACGCAATCGATTGCTTCGAGGGCGCGGTCCAGGCCCGTCCCGATTCCGTCGCCGCGCTGGAAGCTTTGGCATCGGCGTATCTCGACGACCAGCGCCTGATCGACGCTGAAAAGTGCCTGCGGCGAATTGCCGAACTCCAACCGACACGATCCGCCGCGCACGCGAATCTGGGAAGAGTTCTTGTGTCGCTCGGAAATACGAATGCCGCGGCCGAGTCCTTCACCCGGGCGCTTGAGTTGGATCCGACGGCGATCGATACCAGCCAGCGGCTGGCCTCATTGCGTCGCGAATCGGGCGATTTGAGCACCGCCGCCGAATTGCTCTGCGAGGCGCAACGACAGCGGCCCGAAGACCCGCGCGTTCAGAATTTACTGGGCGTTGTGCTCCGCGAACTGGGCGACTGCGACCGGGCCCTCGAGCAATTCGACCGCGTGCTGCGCCACGAGCAAGACCACGCCCACGAGCAAGGCAACGCCGACGTGCACTTCAATCGTTCGCTCGCGCTGCTGCAATCGGGAAGGCTTGCCGAGGGTTGGTCGGAATATAGGTGGCGCTGGCGGTGCGCAGCCGCGGAGCCGGCGTGCGATTTTTTTCCACAGCCGCAGTGGGACGGCTCGCCACTGGCTGGCAAGCACGTTCTCGTTCATGCCGAGCAGTCCTGCGGCGAAGAGATCCTGTTTGCCTCATGCTATGGCGACCTGCTCGAACAGGCGGCCAGCTGTTCTATCCTCTGCGATCCCCGGCTGCATCGGCTCTTCGAGCGCTCATTTCCAAAAGCCCACATCGCCGCCGTTTCGCGCGGTCGCGAAGTCGCAATGGAAAGCGCCGCCGTCGTGGCGCGCCGATTTGCAAATCGCGGGCGGCGATCTGCCGCGGCATTGCCGGGCGACCATCGACTCGTTTCCGCAACGAGGGCGTATTTGACCGCCGATCTTGCCCGAACGAAATTCTGGCGCGAACGCTATGCGACGGTTGGACCGGGCATAAAAGTTGGCATTGCCTGGCGCGACACGGCAGCCCATGTCGTGGCCCGGCATCAAGCGCCCGCGCTACGCTTATGGCGGCCGCTGTTGTCGCTCCCAGGCATCCAGTGGATCGGCCTGCTCGACAGCCCGGAAGACCGCTCGCGAATCGGCCTCCGTGGCCAACGAGCAAGGCGTCGTTGTACGTCACTTTCCAGAGGCCGAGTCTGGCGCCCGACCTCGACGAATTCGCGGCCCGCGTCGCAGCGCTGGACGTGGCAATCGTCGTGGGGGCTTCCCGCCCATCTGGCAGGCGCCTTGGACACGCCGACCTATGTTCTTGCCGTCCCCAGCGACTGGCAATGGCTGTCAACGAGCGCTGCAACACCGTGGTATCGGTCGGTGCGGCTCGTCCGGCCCGATCGAGCCGGGTGGTGCGATTCGATTTTGCGGCTCGGTGAGGAATTGCTCAAGCAACACCTGGCTCCGGCCGACGAACTCAAGATGGGCGTCATCAGGCGTCCCCATTGGCCGGCGGCCGCGTTGGCGCATCTCCCAGAACCGCGGCGCACTGGATCGGTGCAGCAGGCTTCGGAATGACAGCTCCAATTACCTCCAGTGTCGGTTTGGTCACGGGCTTCCCGATCGCCAGCACGGTCGCGTCGTTGATCGCGATCGAGCAGGAACCGGTCACTCAGCTAACCAACCAGAATACGACGCTGCAAAATCAAAGCACAGCGATCCAAACTCTGGAGGCTCAGCTTCTGGCGTTGGAATCGTCGACCAACGCGCTCGGCCAAGCGTCGCTCTACCAGGCCCGCACGATCACCAGCGGCAACACCTCCGCGCTCACCGCCACGGCCAATGCCAATTCGACGACACCCGCCGCGCAGGGCAGTTATCAGTACACGCCGGTGCAGGTGGCCCAAACCCAGCAATGGGAAAGCTCGTCGTTGACGAGCGACTCCACGCCCTTGGGGGCCGGCACGCTGACATTCGGCTATGGTGGATTTGTCGACCAGCCGGTCAATGTCGATCTGCTCAACGGCGGCGCCGGCATTTCGCCGGGCTCGATTCAAATCACGGATCGCAGCGGGGCCACCGCCACCGTGAATCTGACCGGCGTACAAAGCGTCGGCGATGTCATCAACGCAATCAATTCGACGGCGGGCATTCACGTGCAAGCGGCCCTGGTCGGCGATCACATTCAATTGACCGACACCAGCGGTGCGACTGCCTCGAATCTCAAAGTCCAGGAAGTCAGCGGCGGCACGACGGCGGCCTCGCTCGGGTTGGCGAGCATCAACACGTCGTCGACCCAAGCCGAAGGAACCGGTCTTCTGTCGCTGTTCGATAATTTGCCGACGAGCGAATTGAACGACGGCGCGGGCGTGCAATTCGACTCGTACCTTCCCGACGTGCAAGTCAATCTGGCCGACGGCAGCAGTGTCAATGTCACGCTGCATCAACAGGCGGTTGCCGGCACGTCGGCACAGGCTACGACGATCGCCGCCAACGGCGTCGACGCGGCGATTCAGTTCACCGCGAAGCAGCCGGGACCCGCCGCCGGCGGCGTGACGATCAGCTTTGTGAGCGATCCGACCGTCACTGCGGGCAATGAAACGGTCAATTACAACGCCGCGGCCAAGACCCTAACCTTTGGCATCCAGGCCGGCGTGACGACCGCCAACGACATCATTGCCGCTCTGAGCAAGGATCCCACCGCATCGACAGTATTTTCCGCGCAGGCTGGCCCGGGCGGAAACGGCGACGGGATTGTCAGCTTGTCCGACGCCGCGATCACGACCGGTCCGCAGTCGACCGCCACCACGCCCGGCACACTCAGTCCCGATGCCGCGCTCGAAATTCACCGCCGTCAGCGGCGGATCGACGTACGACAACACGCAAATCCAGTTCGTAGCGAATTCATCGATTACCGAGGGCCAGGAAACCGTCAGTTACGACGACAGCAATCCGAACAGCCCGACGTTGGTGTTTCAGATCGCCCAAGGCCAAACGACGGCTAATGATATTATCGCGGCTTTGAAGAACAATCCGACGGTGAGCCAATTGTTCACGGCGGCGAACGTCTCGGGGAGCGACGGCACGGGATTGATCAGCACCGCCGACACGGCAACCACTTCCGGCGGTGCGCTGGTCGATCCGATCTCGGCCGACGCCCCCACCACGCTCGGCGCAGTGCTCGCGGCGTTCAACGCGGCGGATCCCGGCAAGCTGCAGGCCCAAATCTCGTCCGACGGCAAGTCGATCCAACTGACCGACCTGACCAGCGGCAGCAACACGTTTTCGATTTCCGACATCAACGGCTCCCAGGCCGCACAAGACCTGGGCTTGCTGGCGGCGCCGGCGCAGGGGGGCGAAATTCAGGGAAGCGAACTGCTCGGCGGCCTCGACACGGTCCTGCTTTCGGACCTGAACGGAGGCGCTGGGATTTCAGGTCTGGGAACGCTCAATATCACGAATCGCAATGGAGTTTCGTCGCAGGTCGATTTGTCGAGCGCAGCCACGCTCGAGGACGTGATCGATGACATCAATGCCTCTGCCGTCGGTGTGACAGCGAGCGTCAACTCGGCCCGCAACGGCATCCAATTGACGGACACGACTGGCGCGACGGCCAGCAACCTGATCGTCGCCGACGGCGACTCGTCGCAAACGGCCGAAAAACTGGGCCTCGCGACCAACGCCGCCACGAATTCCGTGAACAGCGGCAGTTTGCACCTGCAAACCGTCAGCCAGAGCACGCTGCTGTCGTCCTATAATGGCGGAGCCGGTGTGGAACAAGGCACTTTCCAATTGATCGACACGAATGGCCAATCGGCGACGATCAACGTCAACAGCCAGATCAACACGGTGGCCGACCTGATCAACGCCATCAACGCCACGGGACTGGGCATCCAGGCCGGCATCAACTCGACCGGCGATGGCATCCAACTCACCGACACGGCCCACGGCAGCGGTAAGCTGCAAGTGATCGCAGGCAACAGCACGACAGCCCAGGACCTGCATTTGCTCAATCCGGTCACCACGCCCACGATCGGCGGGCAGGCGACCCAGGTGATCAATGCCACGACTAACTATTCGGTCAGTATTTCCTCGACCGACAACCTGCAGGACCTGATCGCGAACATCAACAACTTGGACTCCGGAGTTCAAGCTTCCGAAGTCAACGACGGTTCGTCGATCTATCCCTATCGGATGACTTTGACATCCGGCCAGTCGGGCGCCGCCGGCCAATTACAGGTGGATTATTCCAACGCCCCGTTTACGTTGCAGCAGACGACGGCAGGGCAAGACGCGCTGCTGATCGTCGGGACGCCGGGCGCGGGGGGCTTCCTGGCCTCTTCGCCGACCGACACATTTAACAGCGTGTTGCCCGGCGCCACGCTGAGCGTCACGGGCACCTCATCGACGCCAGTTTCGTTGAGCGTCGCCCAAGACAACTCTAGCCTGGAAAGTGCGCTCCAGTCGTTCGTGAGCGGCTACAACACGGTGATGTCGAGCATCGCCTCGTCGACCACTTACGACGCGACAACTCAAACGCAGGGAACATTGGAAGCGAATCCGGACATCTTGCAGGTCGAATCGAATTTGCAAGACCTGGTTTCGAGCTCGTTGTCGGGCGTGGGCACGTATCACTTCCTTGGCGGCACTGGGCATTACCATTTCGCAGAGCGGCACGATGTCGCTGGATACGAATCAATTGGAAAACCAATTGGCGTCGAATCCGCAGGCAGTGCAAAACTTTTTCAGCACCGCGAATAACGGGCTGTCGGCAAAATTCGAAGCCGCGGTCAACCAGTTAGCCGGCCCGAATCAGTCGCTGCTGGTGGATCAGACGAATGCCTTGGCGACGGAAATTCAAGACAACACTAACCGAATCGCCGTGCTGAACTCGCAAATCAGCGCCGATCAGACGCGCTTGACCAACGAGTTCGACAATGCCGAATTGGTGGTCTCCGAACTGCAATCGAACATGAACGCCCTGTCGTCGATTCAAGGCTTTGCGACGATCGGCGGTCAGGTCGCCGGCAGCACTTCGCTCGATAGCGGGGCGAGCTCGTCGTCCAGCAGCAGTGCCAGTAGCAACTCGAGCAACCTCGGCAGCGACTTTAGTTAATTGATCCAATCGTAGGGTGGGCATCGCCCACCAATGACTGAAGCATCGGCTTGGTGGGCGGTGCCCACCCTACATGCTTTAGTTAGTAATCCAAGGTCGAGTTCACGTGCGCTAGAACGCGGTATTTGATACGCCCGCCAAATTCCTTCCTCCCATTCCTTGCGACGGCGCACTGCGCCGAGCGGTCGCCCCCGAGAATTTCGACATGAGCGCTTCGGCCCACGACGAATATCTGGCTCAACAAGTGCTGACGGCTCCGCCCGAACGATTGCAATTGATGCTGATCGAGGCGGCCGCCAGCGCGGCTCAGCGGGCCCAAACAATGTGGCAATCGGCCTGGGGCGAGCCGGTCGGTCTCGCAATCATGCGTTGCCAGAAAATCGTGGCCCAAATCTTGGGTCGGCTGGCGGTGAACAGCCAGGACCCGCTCGTCGGCCAGGTGACGAGCGTCTACACCTTTGTCTATCGATCGCTGATCGCCGCTCACTCCGAGCGCAATCCAAGAAAGCTTGACGATGCATTAGCGGTCCTAAACGTGGAGCGCGAAACGTGGCGGCAAGTCTGCACACAGCGCACCGTGGCTTCGCCGCATATCTCGTTCAGCCGGACCAAGGAACTCGAAACCAATCCGGACGAAGGCGGCGTGTCGTTCGAAGCCTAATCGCCTATCCGAGAACCGGCGGGGACTGGCTCATTTTGCGGTGCCCTGGGAGCAAAATGTGCCTGTCCCCCCTCCCCGGCCGGATCTCGGATAGGCCCTGCGCAAGTCGCTGCCCGAACCCCGTCACGGACTCACTCTTTCGTGCGGCGCACTTTGTAGTTGCCGCGGCTTTCGTCGTATTCCAGGTCGATCAGTCCCTGGTTCTTGATTTCTTCCAACAGATCGGAAAAGGATCGAAAGCCGTAATAGCCTTCGTTGAAGCCGGGAAAGACCCGGCGGATCGCTTGCTTGAGCATCGAACCCCAGAGCGTGTCGTAATCTTGCTCGACCGAATGCAGCACTTCCAGGACGCGCTCGAATCCTTCCTGCTTCTTGTCGTCCTTCTTGGGTTCTTCTTTCTTGGTCCCGGCCTTTTTCGGTTCGCGCTTGGCCTGAACTTTCGTCGCGACCCGGATGAGATCATTATAATAGATGAACTCGTCGCAATTGCCGATCAGCAGATCGGAAGTGGAACTTTTCACGCCGCAGCCGATGACGCGCTTGTTGTTTTCCTTCAGCTTCGAAACGAGCGGAGAAAAGTCGCTGTCGCCGGAGATCAGGGCGAACACGTCGATGTGCTGCTTCGAATAACAGAGATCCAACGCGTCGACGACCATCCGAATGTCGGCGCTGTTCTTGCCGCTCATCTTGCTCTGAGGAATGTCGATCAATTCGACCCCTTGTCCGTGAAATTCCCGCACCGAGTCTTCGTAGTGGCTCCAGTCGCAATAGGCGCGCTTGTAAACAATGCGCCCCTTTTCCAGCAGCCGCTTGAGAATCAATTGAATCTGAAACCGGCCCGCCTTCATGTCGCGAACGCCAATCGCCAAATTCTCGAAATCGACGAATACGGCGATCAGCGGTTCCTCGGTCATGGAGTGTTTGGGATGGGAATCGGTGGACAAGAGGAAGCGCCCCTTTGCATAAAATATTCGATGCGGTCGATGGCAAGCAGCATGTTAGCAGATCGAACAGGACGTGTTAGAGGCATTCGGTGACCCGACAACGATTGACGGAATCTCGCGCGTTGCCGCCGAGGCCAACGGAGCATGGCTTCGTGACTAAGAATCTTCTCGCCCAGATCGAGCATTTTCCAGCATGAACGGTTAGAATAGGATTTGGAGCGAGAAGAGCCATGGGGGGCGATGTCCTTTGCAATTTGGAGATCCGCTGTGGTCGCTTCACGTAGTGTTCGATCGGCGCTCGTTCGGCGGCGCACGTTTACCCTCGTCGAATTGCTGGTAGTCATCACGATCATCGGAATCTTGATTTCGCTGCTGATGCCGGCGGTCCAGTCGGCACGTGAAGCCGCACGGCGGACGCAGTGCAGCAACAACATCAAGCAGCTTGCGCTTGGTTGCCTGAATCATCAGACGCAGTTCGGTTGGTTCCCGTCCGACGGCTGGGGCTGGGGTTGGATCGGCGATCCGGATAAGGGACAAGGCTGGAAGCAGCCGGGGGGTTGGGTGTTCAGCGTGCTGCCGTTCATCGACCAGCAAAATGTCTATGCGCTGCAGTCCGGTTTGACCGGCGCCGCGCGGGCGACGGCCGCCTCTCAGATGCTGCAAACGCCGCTGTCCGCCTTCAATTGTCCCAGCCGGCGTCCGCTGGGACTGTATCCAACCTGGGAGCCATCCAGCAGCTTGTCTTCTAGCACGGCATTCGCCGCCGGTCCCATGCCGACCACGGTGGCTAAGACCGACTACGCCTGCAACGGTGGCGATTATCCCCTCGATCCAAGCTCGGTCGAGGGAGGACCCAATGGTCCAGCGACTTATGCGTCGGGCACTTCGCTCGCAGACCAACAAAAATGGACGGCGCTGGGCAACCTGGCAACCGGCGTGATGTATCCCGCCAGCCAGATCGGTTCGGCCGCAATTACCGACGGCAGCAGCAACACGTTCATGCTGGGCGAGAAATATCTCGACCCGGACAACTACACCAACGGCGACGATAACGGCGACAATGAAAATGCCTATATGGGCGACAACGAAGACATCTGCCGTTGGGGCGGCCCGAACGCTCCCGAGCAGATGCAAGACACTGCGGGCAACGAGCGCTCCGCCTGGGGGAGCGCGCATGCCAGTGGTTTTGGCGTAGCACTGTGCGACGGCTCGGTGCGCGTGATCAGTTACTACATCGACCAGACCACACTAGACCACTTGTGCAATCGCCGCGACGGCTTTGCGATCGACGCGTCGAAGTTCTAATCGACTCGGCGGCGACTGTCTTACGACTTCGGCTGACCGGTACTGCGCTTCACGCCGATCCAGACTGCTCCGAAAGCGCATGAAATTGCCGAGATCAATGCCAGCAGGCGGTCGTCTTCGGACGCCGAATTCCTCGTCGCTTCGTGCTTTACGCCACAAGCCTTCGATCGTATCCGCCCGTGACGAAATGAGCGGTTGAGAGGGATCGCCGGCCACTTTTCATGGTGAAAGACTGGTCCGGCGGCGCAAGGTTGGTAGGATGGAATATACTTTGAGGTGCGGCATCTCCCTGCCTCGAACAATTAAGGCCGCGCTTTCGGCATACCCCCCAGTCCCGGCTCAAGCCGGATCTTCCTACTTTCCGAGGAGTTTGGCATGGTTCGTCGTGTCGCGATCTTCTGCGGTCTCGTTGGGCTGGCGCTTTACGCTTCCGCTGGCCTGAAGGCTGAAGAGCCGAAAAGTCGCGGCCATGTCGAGTCTGCGAAACCGAATTCGGCCGGCACTGCCGCCGCCCCCAGCGGCGAAACCAAATACGACTCCGGCTCCTCCTCTGCAAGTGATAGCGGCTCGTCCGAGGAGTCAAAGCCTAAGCATCCATCATTTACCGCGGCGACCAAGGAGCATAAGCACATACCCGGCCTCATACCCCTTTTTACCAAGGAGGGTGAGGTCCTGGCCGAAATCGGACCGAGCACGCTGAACCGCGATTTCATTCTCGTAATTTCGATCGCCCGCGGCATCGGCCATGGTCATTTGCTGGGGGGCATGAGCTGGGGTGGCAACGGCGACGACGCCATCGTCCAGTTCCGCAAAGTTAACGACCAAATTCAAGTCGTCCGCCGCAACGTGCGGTTCACGGCCGCCAAGGGGAGCCCCGAAGAAAAGGCCGTCGGCTACGCGTATACCGACAGCATTCTGTTCAGCTTGCCGATCGCGGCCGCCAATTCCTCGGGCGGCTACCTTGTGAACCTCGACCCGGTGTTCATGACCGACCTTCCGCAGATCGCGCACGATCTGCCGGGCTATTCCTTCTCGCCGGGCCGATCGACCTGGGCCGAAGTGCGCGGCTATCCGGACAACGTCGAGCTCGAAGTCGCCGCGACTTACGGCTCCGGCGGAACGACCGAAATCGACAGCGTGCCCGATTCGCGTGCCGTCTCGGTGACGATCCATTATTCGCTCAGCCTGCTGCCCCAGAACGGCTTCCGGCCCCGGTTGGCCGACGATCGCGTGGGCTACTTCATTACCGCGATGAAGGACTATTCCCAAAAGGTGGATGAAGACCGATTCGTGCGTTACATCAGCCGCTGGGATTTGCAGAAGGCCGACTCGGCGGCCGAGTTCTCGCCGCCGAAGAAGCCGATCATTTTCTGGTTGGAAAAGACGGTGCCGTACAAGTATCGCAAGCCGATCCGCGAAGGAATTCTGGAGTGGAACAAAGCGTTCGAGAAAGCGGGATTCCTCAACGCGATCGAGGTGCGCCAGCAGCCTGACAATTCCGAATGGGATCCGGAAGACGTGAATTACAACACGTTCCGCTGGATCACCTCCAGCGCGAAGTTCGCCATGGGCCCCTCGCGGGTTAACCCCTTGACGGGGCAGATTCTCAATGCCTCGATCATCTTCGACGCCGATTTTCTGCAATTCTGGAAAACCGAGTACGAAACATTCACTCCGGATGGCATCGCCGCCCTGACCGGCGGCCCGCTGGATTTGAAGACGTACCGCGAGCAGTTGAGCCACGGCAACAATTTGTTCGACCATTGTGCCTTGGCCGATGGCGAGGCGATGCAATTCGCGTTCGGCTCGGCCATTCTGTCCGCCCGCGCGACCGGTTCCGTATCCGAGGCCGATCAGGAAAAGCTCGTCGCGCAGGGCCTCAAGATGGTGACCATGCACGAAGTCGGCCACACGCTCGGCCTGCGGCACAATTTCAAAGGCAGCGCCATGCTCTCGCTCGAAGACCTGAACAACCCCGAAAAGACGCGCGAGATCGGCATGGGCTCGAGCGTGATGGACTATTATCCCGTGAACATCGTGCCCAAGGGCGTGAAGCAAGGCTTCTATTACACGCCGACCATCGGCCCCTACGACATGTGGGCCATCGAATATGGCTATAAGCCGGTTGCCGCCGGTGATTCCGAAGGCGAATTGCCGGAATTGAAAAAGATCGCCTCCCGCAGCGGCGAGCCAAACCTGGCGTATTCCACCGACGAGGACACGCGGGGCATCGACTCCGACCCGTTGTCCAACCGGTTCGATCTCGGCAACGACACCGTGGCCTACGCCCGGCGGACGGCCAAAGTCGTCAACGAGGCGTGGCCGAGGATCGTCGAGCAAGTGACCAAGGAGGGAGACGGATATCAGCGCGCGCGGCAAGCCTTCGGCGTGCTGCTTTCGACCGAAGGCTCGGCGATGTTTTTCGCCGGACGATACGTCGGCGGCGTGTATCGTGAACCGCAGCCATAAGGGCGACGCCAAGGCGCCGGAGCCGTATGTCGTCGTCGATGCGAAGAAGCAGCGCGAGGCGCTGGAACTGCTCGAACAACACGTTTTCAACGACACGCCGTTCCAATTTCCTCCGGCCCTTTATAACCATTTGGCCGCGAGCCACTGGGATCATTGGGGAAGCGAGATCCCGATCCGCGACGACTATCCGGCCCACGAAGTCATCGCCATGTGGCAAGAGCGGATCCTGTCCCAGTTGCTCTCCTCGCTCACGTTGTCGCGGCTTTACGATTCGGAATTGAAGGTGCCCGCGGATCAGGATGCGTTCACCACCGCCGAACTGATCCACGGCCTGACCTCGGCCATTTTTTCCGAAGTCGACAAGCCGCCCGCGGGCGAATTCACCAACCGCAAGCCGGCGATCAGCAGCGTCCGTCGTAATTTACAGCGGATCTATCTGAAGCGGATTTCCGAATTGGCGATGGGCAACACCGACGCGCCGCAAGATTGCCAAACCGTCGCCTATGTGGAGCTCAAGCAATTGGCCGAGCGAATCAACAAGCTGCTGGCCGACAAGGTGAAGCTCGACGACTACACTCGCGATCATCTGACGGAGACGTCGAACCGGATCGCGAAAGTGCTGGAGGCGCACCTGCAACTGCGAGCGCCCTGAGACGCAGGGCGACTCGCTGACATTACTTGACGTCGCGGCAGGACCGACGGAAACTAATCGCTGCCGCAAAATACAGCCGGGCCATTGGGCGCGAGAGTGGCGGAATTGGCAGACGCGCTGGACTTAGGATCCAGTCCCGCAAGGGGTGCAGGTTCGATTCCTGTCTCTCGCATTTCTGGTGTGCGTGCGTCAGGTCGGTTTAAGCGTTTCCCTGTTTGCGAATGCATCCAACATGGCAACCGAGAAATCGGCGAGTTGGCCATTTCGGGGCGCCGACAGCGGCTCAACGAACATTGCGAACAAAGACTCCATCTGAGCGCGATTCTGATCCGACAGGCCGGCCGTCAATTTCGCGATCCCTTCGCTGATCAGTTTTCGAAGTCTGTCGACAGCGTTTAGCGGCGAAGTGGCGCGGCAATCGCCAGGACTCCGATTTCCTGGGCCGATAAGCCCCGGGCCCGTTTCGCGTTCGGTTGGGGCAATCGGTAAGAATTCTGCTGCACGTCGAAATGAATCGGCACGCCCGCTCGTCGCAGCGTGGCGATATCCCGGAAAATCGTGCGACGGCTCACGCCCAACTCCTGCGCGAGTTGGATCGGGTCCCACGCCTGGCCGATCTGGAGATCCAACAGCAGCCGCACAATTCGCGCAGCGGACTTGTCGACTCGTCGGTCGATGGTCATTTTCGTGAAAGGACCCGTCCGCCTCTTGGTCCGCCCCCCTCGGTCGAAGCTAGATCATCGTGGATCCCACGCCACCACCTAGCTGACGATGGCTGATTTGTGGCACTGGTTGTTATCGCCGCACCGAGTGACACCCCGATGACACCCCTAGAAGACTATATCCGATTTCATGCCGCGCACTCCACGAGAAATCACGCCTCATCACCCAGGATGCCGAGCATCAACTGCCGCAACTTGCGCTCGCAGTTGGCCGCGGCGGCGCAAACGTCGTCGGCGCGGGTGCGCTGCGGAGCATCGGGCAGGCCGAGATTCGTGATCGCCGACAGGGCCAGCACGCGCATCCTCGCGCTGGCGGCGAAGAGCGCCTCGGGAATGGTCGACATGCCGACTGCGTCGCCGCCGATCCTCCGCAAAAACCGATATTCCGCGCGAGTTTCGTAGTTCGGACCGGTCACGCCCACGTAAACGCCGCGATGCGCAGCAAAGTTCGCCTGCCGCGCTAACTCCAGCGCTCGCTCGATGAAGACCGGATCGTAGGTCTGTCGGGAGATATTACTCCCGGCATGGTTCGAACCGCAAAGTCCGAGCAGCGGATTGCCGCCGAGCAAATTGATGTGGTCTTCGATCACCAGCACATCGCCGGCTCGATAGCGCGGATTCAGCCCGCCGCTGGCATTGGTGAGGATCAATAGTCTTGCTCCTAGGGCCCGCAGCACGCGGACTGGCAGCGTGATCGCGGCCGGCGAGTGGCCCTCATAGGGATGCAGCCGGCCTTGCAGCACGGCAACCGGCAACGAGCGAATCCGCCCGCACAGCAATCGCCCCGGATGCCCGATGGCCGAGGTGGGCTGAAAATGGGGAATTGCGCATGAAATCCAGCGCCAGATCGACTTCGACTTCTTCGACGAACGAACCCAAGCCGGTCCCCAAGACGATTCCGGCCGCAGGCGCGATATTCCACCTTGCCGCGATCCAGGCTGCAACACTTTCAGCGGAATCGTCCACGGTTTTCGCCAATCGGGTGTCGGGACGGCGGTCAGAGTCAAGATGAACTCGCGGTTCAGCAATCGGCTGCATGTCATTTCGCTCGCTGGGCGGACCAGGTCCAGTGCCGATCACTGGTGGCGGCGACGGTTTCGGCGGGAAAGCCGAGATCCATGATGAGCTTGCGAATTTCGTCCAGGCTGAGTGCCGCCCGCAACGAGGCTTCGAACATCGCACGTTGCGGGGGCGTCGCATCGCCGGCATAGGTTTCGACGAGATGCTCGACGGTCGCGTCGCTGCCGGGTCGCAGCAAATCGCGGACGAACAAGACTCCGCCGGGCCGCGCCACGCGCACCGCTTCGACCAGCACCGCGCGAGGCTCGGGGATGTGGTGTACGATGCTGTTGGAAATGACGACCGCGAACCGATGCTCGGGGTAGGGAAGCTCTTTGCCGTCCTGGCGATCGAGAACAATCCGCTCGCGCAAGCCGGCCACCTCGACATTCAGTCGGGCGAGATGCAGCATCTCGATCGACAGATCGATCGCCATCACGCGACAGCTCGGTGACCGGCGGCATAACTCGATGGGAATCTGCGCCGTGCCGGTCCCGAGGTCAAGCACATCGACCCAATCGGCGGAATTCGAGCCCCGCGCGACACGCTCACCGACCGCCGATTCGCCGGCCGATCCGCCACCTTGCTGGGCGTCCAACCGCAGCCCGGCCGCCAGCGCGGCGAAGAGAAAATCGGTAACGAACGCCCGATTCACCGCCGCGTGGTCCATCGCGTCGTACTCGCGCGCCTCCTCGGCCGTATCCATCGCTTCGGATTCGAGGACGCGGGTAAGCATGGCGTGGCGAGTTGTTGCGACGCGATCCTCTGCGAGCCTGTTGAAAAACGGGATTGGCTCGCAGCGACCGCTAGCTTCTTCCCGGAAACTTGGATTCCCGCGACGTGCCTTTCCCATTTTTCAGCACTCTGCTAGCGGCTAGCGCGGCTTGGCAAGCCGGCTAGCGGGCGCGCTGCGGCGACTTGCAGCGCGACTATTTGGCGGGAAACATCGCGCTGCGGATTTCGGACAGGTTGATGCCCATCGTGGCCCGGAGAATCAGCGCCAGGTCGTCGTAGCTGGCCTGGATATGGAACGTGCGCTGGCGGTGCGTCAACGATTGCCCCGTGGCGAGTTCCTGCGCCGGAGATAGGCTTTCCAATTCGTAAAACGGCCCCAACGGCGCCTTCCCGGGCGCAGGCGGGCCGTCGTTGTAGCTATTGAACACGTCGCCCGTGAACGGGTCCTTCTGCGGCAGATCCCAGGCGTTGTTCAGGTACAAATGGTTTTCCGGATGACTCGGTAGATCGAAGGAAACGAGCGTCAGCACGTTGTTTTGAAAATCGACCGAAGCGGCCATCGGCATCACGCGCCTTTGCGAAGTGCCGATTTTCGAGCGATATTTCCCATCGGCGAGAAACAGCGCGGCGCCGGCAACTTGCTTCAACCGATCAGCCGGAACCTGGCCGAAATAGTCGTCCTTCACGATCGCGCCGAACGTGGCGTCGGTGCTCGGGCGGTAGGGGACGATAATCACGGTCTGGTCACCCGGCGGGAACTGGCCCATGCTCCAGATCGAGGTCAGGCCGGTCGCCTTTTTCATGGCCGGCCCGCGATTCGTGATTTGGTTGATCGATTCGAAACCGACCATCTTTAATTGGCTATCGGCGATCAATCGCTGCGGCGCGGGGCCGAAGAGCTTGCCGAAATCGTCGAGGCTCATCAACCGAATCTGTCGATCGACACCCAGCTGAAACACGGTGTTCGAGGCGTTCGTCAATTTGATTTCGCGTTGCATGTGACATGTCTTGGCGTCTTTCGATGGCAGCACGTCGAACGCACCTTCGTTGAGTCCTGGCGGCGTGTACCAGTTGTCGAGATTCTGCTTCGCGCCGGGAGCAAACCACAAGCTGAACTGCCCTCCTTCGGGAGCCAGCCAAAGTCGGTCCTCGCCGCCATAGTTATTGAACCGAGCGTCCGGCTTGCCGGCGGTGATGAACGACTTGTGGATCCAGCCGAAACTTCGGCCCGCGTCGGCTTCGCAGGAAGAGGTCATCACGCGGCCCTGGTATTCGGGACAGACGACCAGCCGCGCCGCCGCGCCGTCGGTCAGTTCGATGACCTTGGTATACTGTCCGAGGAATTGCTTGTCTTGCGCATAGGTCATGGCGGTGGATGCGGCGGAGGTGGTTAGCGCGGTGGAGCTGGAGCAGAATCGGCCGCGGAACAAAGGCAGAGAAAAACCAGGCAAGCGGCAAAACTCGCGGCTGTGACGATTATTCTGGAATTCCGACGAATAAGGGACGGGACCCGACGAACCATGGTTTTCTCCTGAGCTGTCGCGACAAAGGGGATGGGTCAACCTGGCGGCAAGCGATTGCACCGCGAGCGCGTATCGTAACATCCGCCGCGCGATGAAAACAGCTAATGCTGAAACTTGACACTCGATTGCAGCCCACTTAGTATGAATTTACTAGCCAATACACAGCTTTTCCCTGGCCGCGGCAGGCGGCGCCGTGCGGCCGGCAGAGCCAAATTTGCCCGGATCGTCCCCGGATCGGTTTGCAGCGTCGCCGTTTCAACCGCTGTACTAAGGTCGGTTCGTCATGGAATATCTTGCACCGGGAATTTGCGGTTTGCTGCTGATCTTGGGCCTGGTGGGCGTAGTGATGGGCCGCAGCGTGTGGCGCGTTCCGCAAATGCTGCTTGTGATTGGCATTCTGATCGGCTCGGCCGTGTTCTTTTGGCTGGCCGCGCGGACGCTCAAGACCCACGAAAACTGGCAGAAGCTGCTGGCCGACTACCGACAAGATTTGCAACAAGTCGAAAAAGGCAAGTTCGCCGGCTCGCAATTGGTGCAAAAAGGAATCGAGCAGTTGCAGGACGAGAACGTCCAACTGAATCGCGAGGTGACCGTGGCGCTGGCCAACCGCGGCCGGGTCTGGCACAACGCCACGCGCGTCCGCGTCTCGGACGCTGGCGTCATCACGGCGAAGATCGAAGACCCGACGCCGCTGGGAATCGAAAAGAAGATGGTCCTGTTCGCGTTCGACGACGAGGATCGGGGCAAGTATCTCGGCGAGTTCGTCGTGACCAACGTGAACAACAATCAAGTCGAACTGACCCCGTCGATGCCGCTGGTCCAAAGCGATTTGAATATCATTTCCAATAGTCGCGGGCCATGGGTTCTCTATGAAATCATGCCGGTCGATAGCCATTCGCTGTTCGCCCAGATCAAAGACCCCAGCCAGTTGAAAGCTCTGCTGCCGGAGTCGGCCAACAAGGAACAGCCGCAAGAAATCCGCGACGAATACGCCAACGACGGCAAGCCGATCGACGCCAGCAACCCCGAAAAGTCCTACGTGCGGGCACTGCGCGATTATGCCGCTTTGTTCCGCAAGGCATTTCGCACGCGGACTCGGCTGTTTGCCGAAAAGGCCGATCTGTCGGCCGAAGCGACGCTCGTCGAAGCTGCCGTCGCCGGCGTGCAACAGGATGTGACCGCCGCCAAAGCGGAAAAGGCCGATCTCGAGAAAGACCTCGCGGGGTTCCAATCGGACCTGGCCGCCGTCACGACCTATGTCGCGGCGCTGCAAAAGCGGATCGGGGAATTACGCGGGCAATTGTCACAAGCGTTTCGCTCGAACATCGCCTTGGCGGGCGAGTTGGCCCAGATCCAGCGACGCTTGGTCGACGAAGCCAATCGCCGCAATCCGCCGGGACAAGCCAGCGACCTGCGCTCGCTGCTGCGGCAGTGAGCGGCTGAGAGCCGAGGCTTAGGGCTTAAGAAATCCTAACTCAACTCGCCGCGCCGAGGGGGTCAGTCCCCGGCTGGTTAAGTTAGCAATTCTAAGGCTGAAGGCTTAAGGTACGAAGAAAAGATGCAACGCGACCGCCTCCGGCAGTCGCTCTTCTTCGTCTCTTCGCTTCTTCATACCCTAAGCCTTAAGCCCTACGCCTTCAGCCTCCGCATCACGGCAACCAAACGGGCAGATGGTCCAGCCACTCGCGCGACACCACGAGCCAAATGATCGCGGCCAGTAGCAACAGGGCATTCCAATTCCGGTGAGTTGGAATCGGTGGACCGGCAAGATTCGGGCTTGAGCCGCACTCGGGACTGCGGCTGAACTGACTCGTGGCCAACCACGCGACCGTGGTCAGCAGGCCGGCCAACACGGGCGCTTGCCAACCGAGAAACGCGCCGAAGCAACCGGCGGCGAGTGGTCTCGGGCAGCCGATTGTCACGGCGCCCACATCCTGCGGCGACTGCGTCGGCGGGTTTCGATTCCGACTACGAGCGGCCAGCGCGAATACCCAGCCGGCCAGCAGGCCGACCAAAGCGCCTGCCACCGCTTCGACGAAAGCGGTCAGCCGAGAATCGAGAGCCCACGCGGTCGGCACAAGCTGCGCGAACCTGGGCTGGACCGCGGGGCACGCCAACGCGCCGATGAGCCCGACGATCAAGGCCAACGCCAGCATGCGCGGCGGCGCCCTATGGCCATCGTGCACGATGAGCGCCGCGATCAGCAACGTATCCAGGAGCCAGAGATGATACAGATAGCGCAAGGCTGACTCGCCGCCGGTCAGCACGAATTCCGCATGGAGTGGATTCGCCGCGTGTGGCCGCAACTCCAAGGCGGCAATCCCCACGAACAGCAATCCGTTGGCCAATTCGACGAGCGGATAGCGGAATGCGAACGGTGCGCCGCAATCGTAGCACTTCCCGCGCAGCCAGAACCAACTGACGATCGGCAGGTTATGATACCAGCGGATCGAGTGCCCGCAGGCCGGGCAACGGGAGCCCGGATGCGAAAGGCTTTGCCCGCGCGGCAGCCGATAGACCACCACGTTCAAGAAACTGCCGGTGCAAGCCCCGAACACGAACAGCCAAGGCCAGATCAGGAATCCGGCCCGGTGCAGCAGTTCAGCCACGGCATCCATCAGGCAGCATCACCAGAATGAAAACAGGGGCGGAAGCGTTCGAGACAGGCTCCCGGTCGTCCCTTTCTATCCGCCGTGCAGGGGCGGTCGCAACCTTCCGTCGAGCTTCCGTCGAGCTTTCGGCGACGTCAGGGGGCGACGCAATTATTTGTTTCTGCCTTCGATCAGCTTCTCGAAATCTTCCTTCGACGTCGGCGGCTTGGACGATTCGTCTTTCGCTCCCACCTGGAGCCTTCTCTCTAATTGGCTGGTGCTGGGACAGGCACTTCGTGGCCAGGTGAAATCTGCCGGCAATCCAGGGCGGCGGGCAGGCGGACCAGAAACCTCGCTTGCCACGATCGCAATCGTATCGCCGATTGCGTCTTAAGTCACGCTCGTGTGGCGCAGCCTAAAAGTAGATCATGCACAGTGGCGGCTAAATTGGGCGGACAGCGACCATCTGAATCATTTGCGCACCTGATAACCACAGGTGGAATCGAATTAGGCTTTCCGGCGGCGGGCATTGCCCGCCGACGGCCGTCAGCTCGTTCGTCGCAACCCTCTGCCGAGCAGCGTGCTGAGATCGTCACGGTCCGGTGGGCAATGCCCACCGTGCTTGCTACTTGCTGCCGGAAGCGGCAAGCTTGGCCCCGGTGAAACGGCGGTTGAAGTCGAGGAACGAAAGCATCTCGATCGTCTTATCATCGCGCTCGACCAGATAACGCAGTTGGCCTTCGACTCCGGGCGAAGAGCTCGGCAACAATTGGCCGGCGCCGTTGAACACGGCCACTTTGTTGTCCAGCAGCAAGGTCGAGCACCACTCCGGCTGGCCGTCGTCGGTGTTCCAGAGCACAGTTAGAGATTCCCCACTGTCGCCACTCAGCAGCCGCGGCTGATGCGGTAGCCAGGCTAGCCAGCCGGCCCTTGATTTAATCTCCCGGACCGGCGAAAAATCCGCGGCATTCAGGATTTTGAGGTTTCCCTCGGGGGGCTCAGCAATTGCCAACCGGTCCTGAGCCGAGTTCCAGGCCGCCTGCCAAAAAAATGGTTCCGGAATCACATGCACCGGTTTGCTCTCCTTCAGCTCGAAGATCTGCAACTCGCCGCGAGCCGGGTAGGACTGAGAGTTAGCGAGTATCTGGCGGCTATCGGGGCTCCAGGTGAGCCCATTGTGCGATGCAATCAAATCACTGACCCAGAATTCGGCCCAGTCGTCAGTCCTGGCAACGTGGATTTTGTCCCCCGCCCGCAGGGCCAGCAGCTTGCCGTCCGGACTCCAGACCACGGTGAAGTATTCATTCGATTGAGCACCCGCGAAAACATGCCGGCCGCCATCTTCCTTGTCGGCATCCCAAACTCGGCAAATGACCTGGTTGTCTTGGCGGCCGGCCGCGACGATCCCCAGGCCGTCGGCGCTCCAATCCACCTTTACATCGACGACCGGTTCCGAAAAATGCCGGCTGCCGACCTGCCGGCCGCTGGGCGCATCCCAAATTCGCACTACGGCGCCATGGCACGCCCCCGTTGCAAGGCGGCTGCCATCCCTATTCCATGAGGCCGCGCAGATTTCGTCGGAGCCATTGGGAATGAATTGCTGCAGAGCGGAGTCGGCCGTACGCCGAATGCGTACTCCGTCGGAATCCACCGAGGCGAATGCAGTCCCGTCGTGGGTTACGACCAGAGGTACGCCACCGGGCCGAATTCTCGGACTGGGCTTTGACAATTCGTGGGTTGATGGCGTGCCCGAGACAGTCGCCAGCCGGACATTTCCTTTTCCGCCGAGAAAGACTATTGCGCTACCATCCGCCAGCCATTTTACTTGCCAGAGTGAATCGCCGCCGAAATAAAAAGGATCTTCCGGAAACCTGTTACTCCAATCGACGGTTGAAAAAACACCAAGATGACAATCCTGACACGCCACGGCCACCCAGCGGCCATCCTTGCTCACGTCGATTTGATTGATGAACGACAGACCGGCAGGGACGTCAGCGATTTTTTTCCCGTCCTCGATGCTCCAAGCTCGCAAATGGCCGTCGTCATATCCGGCGACGATCCATTTTCCCTCCGGTTGCCAGCTCAGTGAGTTGACCACCGATGGCTGTTTGGGAATTTCGCGATAGAGCCGAAAGGCGCCGTCCCAAATGCGTATGAATCCTGCGGAGCCAGCGGTAGCCAATAAGTCGGCTCCAGGACAGAAGGCGACCGAGCGGACGGTTTCAGGGTTTGGGATTTTGGGCGACGGCTTGCCGTCGGACCGGCAAATCGGCAGACCATACTCCACGAGCTCTATTGAGTTCCACGAGTTACCCCACGCCAGCCACTGGCCGTCGCGGCTCCAGCACAGCTCGCGCGCGGCTCTCGCTGCGGCTTGAATGACCACCATTTGTTTGCAGCTAATTGGGTCGAATATTCGGAGGGAACCGTCCGATTCTCGTCCGGTAGCAAGTCTCGAACCATCCAAGCTCCATGCCATCGCGGTCGCACGTTCTATGGGCAGCTCATTCTCCAAGTCGCCCTTGGGAATGGAAAATATCCGCACAATCCCGCCGTTGCAGGCGACGTGCTTGCCGTCGGGACTGACAGCCATTCTGGACGCGGCTATACGCCGCTCCGCGGTTTCCACATTCCAGCGAGCAACGCCTGCGAGCTTCGCCGGCCGCAACGCGATGCCAGGGAGGATGTCGTCCTCCGGACCCGGTTTCCAGGTTTCCGCGACAAGGCTTGCCGGCGGCGCGGGCGGCCGGCTTGCCGGAGCCTTACCGAACTCTCCGGAATCGTATTTCGCCCAAAATTCAGCAGCCGGCCATTCCGTCTCTTTCTTGCCGTCGATGCTAATCGTTTTGAGGCTTTTGATCTGGCGGACTATCTCCATCCCTGTGGTGATGCTCGCCGGCGTGAGCACAAGGTACGTCAGATTCAATCCTTGAAGCTTGGAAAGATCGGAAATCGGCGTATGGTCGCAGGCAAGCGCAGCGAGGGGCATCCCTTCCAGCGGCGATAAATCGGCAACCAGTGTGCCCCCGCACCACAATTCCGTCAACGGCATCCCTTGGAGTGGCGCCAGGTTGGCAATCGACGTGCCACCGCAATGCAGTGACGTCAGGGGCAAGCCTTGTAATGGCGACAAGTCAGATACTTGGGTTAGATCGCAATAGAGCGTCGCTAGTTTCATATTTTTCAATGGCGACAGGTCCGAGACTTGCGTGCCGCCACAATCTAGTTTCGTCAGCTTCAAACCCACCAAGGGCGAAAGATTGGCCAGCTTTCCCTTCCCGAGATCGCTGCCATGACTCGCCAGAAATTTCAGCCCTGCTAATGCCCGCGCTGGCGAAATATCGATCACGCGGTCCGTGAGGAATTGCAACTCCGTCACCGCGCCGTGCTCGATCCTGTGCGTCTGCTTGCCATCGAAGCCGGGGTTCAGTTCCTGTAATTTCTTGACGACGGCTTCCACCTGCGCTTCGGCCGGTAGGACGGCGACTTCCCTTGCCCATGGCTCGAAACCCGGAGTCTCGAAGGCCAGCGGTTTCCCTGTCTTCGCGACCGGCGGGTGACCTTCCAGCGGAATTAGCTTCGCCGCAATCGAGGCGTTGCCGCCGGTCTCCATCACGAAATCTTGCGCGAAGATCTGGAACCCGTCTTTCGCCACTTGGAGCCGGTGCTTGCCGGGGTCGACCGCAATCGAAACCGTGCCCTGCTCGCCCGGGCGAGTGATCTCGACCTTGCCTTCCTCGTTCGATATCTGAACGACCGCGTCCGGCTGGCTGATCTCGACGACAAGGTTGCCATCCTTGGTCCGGAGCGTGAAGAGAACCGCGGCCAAAATGATCAGCCCCACGAGTAATCCGCTTCCCACCAGGAGCGGCTTGCCAATCTTCCGGCCGCGCCCATTCACTTTCACGATCGGCTTCGTTTCTGCATCGACTCGGTTCGCTTGGGGCGTCGAAGTGAGTAGCACGTCGGTGTCCGCTCGATTGCCCCGTTCGATCGGGGCGCTGCTCGCGATCTTTGCGAGGTCGCTTGTGATCGCAAAGGGCGGCAGCGCCTCGGCCACTTCGCCCGGAGTGCTAAATCGCTTGGTCGGCTGCTTGGCCATCATGCGGGCCACAATGCCGCTAAGCTTCGCCGACACCTCGGGCCTAACTTGCGAGGTCGACGGCGGGGGCGCGACGCAATGGGCGCGCACCTTGGCCGCGGCTGTCGAATAGGTGGGCCCTGAAAAAGGTGCATGGCCCGTCAAGAGATTGAAGAGCGTGCAACCCAGGCTGTAAATATCGGCGCGAATATCCGCGTGAGTAGCATCTTCGCATTGTTCGGGGGCGATGAAGTCGAGCGTTCCCATCGTCGTGCCGGTGTCCGTCAGCCCGCGGCTCAATTGCTCTTCGTTCACGCGCGCTAATCCGAAATCGACGATCTTCACCACGCCTTGCCGGCTCAGGATCAGATTGGAAGGCTTCATGTCGCGATGCACCAGTCGGTGCTCGTGAGCGTGCTCCAATCCCAAGGCCACCTGACGGGCAATCTCGCAGGCGTCGGCGATGCGCAGCGGACCAGCCGCCGACAGCCGATCGACACTCGCGCCATCGACCAATTCCATCACGAGAAACAACGTGCCATTTTCTTCACGGGCATCGAGGGCCGTGACAATGTTCGGATGGTTCAGCCGGCCAATCAGGTGCATTTCCTGCTTGAATCGCTCCAGAAGCAAGCGGCCTTCCTCGAGGCCGGCCCGCAATACTTTCAGGGCCACCAACTTGCCGAGCCGCAGATGTCGCGCGCAATACACGGTGCCCATGCCGCCGCTGCCGATGACATCGAGCAATTCATAGTCGCCGAGGCGCGGGAAACGATTCGCGAGGTCGCGAAAGACGTCCTCGACGACGGCCGAGTATTGCGGTAATCGGCGCCGGCAGTCGTCAAGGGAAACATCGTGTCCGCTACGACGATGATAAGACAGCTCGATCCCCAAAAGCTCCCGAACGCCTTGCTCCGCAACCGACGAGGGAATGGCCGCGACAAATTCCTCGATCCGTGGTTGTTGGCCCGCCTTCAAGGCTGATTCGAACCGGTCGCATAGCGCGTCGAGGCGGCCTGCGCTCGAGCGAGCTTGGATAGCTGAGAATTTCTGTTGGTCGCCGCCTCTCATCCCGACGGGTCCATCGGCCATGAGGCGATCGCGATGCTGCGGAAAGCGGCGAAAAAACTCCTCAGGCGAGAGGCTGGCGTCATGAGTGCGGCGCAGCTTGAATTCCGCCCCGATCAAAGCGACGGCGGCGGCCGGATCGCTCGCTAGTTCGGCAAATTCCGCAAGATACTTTTCAACGCGGATCGGTTCTCCGCGTCCGATTCGCCGCTCCAGATCGATGTGGGCCAGTTCAACGACAGCCAGTTTTCGTTGGGATTCAACCTGCGGCAAGAAGTCGGCGATCGCGGGGGATTCTCCCTGCTCCCAAGCCGACTCGAAACGATCGAGGAGCGACTCGACATTTTGGCCGACGCCGGAGGCCCTTTGCGACTCGTTATCGCCCTCGAACGCGAGCATTTGACGCCCCAAATAAATTCGATCGCGACCTATAGCAGAATACCCTGAAGGGGGGCGTGCGACAATCGGCATCCGAGCGGTTGCGCGAGGCTCGCCGCGACGATCTCGGCGTGCGATAGAGAAGCCGTGTCCCCTGCTTTGAAATCGTTCATGACTGAGTTAGGCCACTGGCGTCTTCTAAATCGCCCGCCAGGCGTTTGAGGCGAGTCGAAATTCGATCGAGGATGCGTTGCACCGTGCGGCTGGTTCGGCCGATCTGGTCGCCGATTTCCGCCACGGAACAACCTTGCAGGCGCAGCGTCCGGCCTCGTTCATCCAAGCTGCCCATCAGTTGTTCGACGAAGTCGGCCAGAGTTGCTGCCTCTGCTGGAGTCGGCTCATTCGATGGCATGTCGATCGGGCGGATCGAATCATCGAGGGAACCGACCGGCGGAATCTCGCGGCGAATGTCGCGGCGGGCGGCGAAAAACTTGTCCGCCCGGCGACCACATTTGCGAATGGTCATGGTGACCAGCAGGCCCCAAAGTCCGCCCCAATTGTCGAAGTCGAATTGCCCAGCTCCCTGCCGGCGGAAAAAACTCCTGAACACCGATTGCACGACATCCTCGGGATCCATCTTTTGCAGCAGCTGCGCTGAGCCGCGAGCGGGCAAGCAGGATCAACCGCTCGGCAAATCTTGCAAAGACTTCCGCGGAAGCACTTTGGCCCCCGTCGGTCAACTGGCGTAAGAAACCTTCGAACGAAACGGGATCCGTCATGCCGCCGATGTCCGCAAAAAATGCTTTGGAATCCATGTCGCGAAAGCCCGCGTTTCCGCATTTTCATAATAGCTGGAATCGCATCGCGAGGAAATCTCGGCGGCGTCGGGCAAGACTAGGCGATGCGTCGAATGGCAGTAGTGCAGACCTCTGTGTTACTCGTGCGGTCGAATCGGCGCCAGTTCCCGCGGCCTTGTCGGGCGCAGCCGTCGCTCGGCTCAGCGGCACGAGTCTCGTCGACCTGGTCTCGCGTCGTTGCAGCGTTATGTAGAACGGCCACAACTTAGAATCACGAAAACCAAGGTCCATCATGCGATTTCAACATGCCATCCGACTTGCCGTCGTCGCCCTCTTCGCCATTCCAGTTACGCAACTCAGGGCGGATATCACCTACAACATCGTGAATTACCAGACGTCACAAGAGGGCGACACGCTTTCGGGGTCTATCACGACAGACGGTACGATCGGTGTATTGACCACCGCCAACATCGTCTCCGCCAATTACACCCTAGTAACACCGGCGATGACATACGTGGTACCGATGGCCGAACCCTTCACAGTGGAGGGACAATTAACAGCATCCTCCACCGCTTTGGCAATGCCCTACAGCGGCGCGTCCGATGGTTCTATCTTCTCCATCTTCCAACTGGTCGGGAAGGTCGCTGGGGAAGTGCCTTCCCAATCACTAGAGCTATCGTGGAACGACGGTTTTGGGTCGTTGCTAGGCGACGCTTACTTCGCACAGCTTCAGACGGATGATGGGAATACTACGCTCTTCTACAACGGCACCGACGGATCTCCCGCAGTCGTGGGCACCCCGGGATCGACGATAGGCAACGATCCAATGCTCATTGCGACTGCCACAGACACTTCTCCCTCGTCCGTCCCCGAACCCGCCACTATTTGCTCGCTAGGCCTGGCGCTCTTGATGTTCGCCGGCGGTGGCGCTCTTCGTTTGCGGCGCGCGGCCTAGACATACCGGAAGTTGAAACCGTCCAGCAATGCTCGGGCGGTTTTCTTTGCGCCGTGAGAATTTCAAACTGACCCACTACCGGAAAATAACAAGAAACGCGCCGCGAGTTCGCGGGACGGATCGCCCACCGAGACCCGGCGCCCAATCAGATAATCCCGTCGAGCGGGCCGCCAGCAGCGGCCAGGGCGTCGACGCGAAGGTTGATGGCAGGGTCTTCGACCAGCGGTGGTGCGTGATGCGGCTTGCGCCGGGCGTCGATTACCAGCGAGCCGCGGCAGCCCCAATGCTTCTGCTCGATAAATTGGCCGACACCGTAGATATCCGCCGCCGGATTACTGCGCGTAAATGTTACCCACAGAAAATTGCCGAGCGACGCAGCTACAAACTCCGTGTCGTCGACGATCACGACGAGCGGAAAACGGTTCAGCGGGTCGTCCGCGCCGCAGGCGGCGCAAAACCGTTCGATCGCGGCGGACGAAGTTCCGCCATCCTCGGCTTTTGGGCCGGCGATCGCCAGCACGCCCGGCAGGCAGAGCCGCGGTTGCGAAAAGCCCAGCGCTGCTGCCGCGTCCAAGCCCCGGCTGCTAGGAATTTCTGTCGGCAGCGTCCGAATCGCCGGTCCCGCCGCGGCGATCACCAGTTTCGACCCTTCGTTCAGTCCGCTGCCGGAATAGTCAAGCGTGTCGATCGTCGTGCAGGTTTGAAAGTGCAAATCGCGGCTCCAATCCACGCGGGCCAACGCGTGGGCCAAGAATCGCGCCACGTCCTGAATATCCAATTTCGGGTCGTCCTCGCCGGCCACGATCCAGAGATACTTCGCCAGCGACATCTGCCCTTGTCCCAGCAGCGCATTGGCCTGCGTGAGCAGTTCTCTTGGCCGGCGACGCTGTTCATACGGCGCATAGCGTTCGCTGCCGATGGCCAGCATCAGCGGATGCACGCCTGCCGCGTCCACCGCATGCACGGCTCGCACCCCCGGCAGCAGCGCGGGGACCATCGCGCCGGTGAGTTCATGAATGAACTGGCCGAACACCGTGTCCTCCTGCGGCGGCCGACCGACGACCGTAAACGGCCAAATCGGATTCGGACGATGGATCACTCGCTCGACCCGGAGCACGGGAAAATCATGCGCTAAGCTGTAATAGCCCAGATGATCGCCGAATGGGCCTTCGGGCAAGCGGCGCTGCGGATCGACCGTGCCGGTGATGCAGAAATCGGCCTCGGCGCAAATCGGCAACTGGCCCGGCGCGAAACGATCGGCACGCGATGCCCGCTGAGCGCGCCGGCCAGCGCAGCTCGCTCATTCCCTCGGGCAGCGGCATCACGGCTGCCATAGTCAGCGCCGGTGGGCCGCCGACAAAAATATTCACCCGCAACGGCTCGCCGCGACGAATGGCCGCGGCATGATGCACGCCGATGCCACGATGAATCTGGTAATGCAGGCCGACCTCGGCCCCCGGCTGATATTGCCCACCGGAAAGCTGCACGCGATAGACGCCCAAGTTGGAATGCGGCAACCCGGGTCGATCGGGGTCTTCGGTGTAGACCAGCGGCCAGGTGATGAATGCTCCGCCATCGTCGGGCCAGGAAACTTGCCGCGGCAACTCGGCAATGGTCGTCGTCTCGGCCAGCACCGGGCCATGCCCGACGTGCCGCGGCCGCATCGTCCGGGCTTGCCACAGCGCTCCGAGCGCCGCCAACGGATGCGCCAGCGCCCCTGGGGATCGGCCTTCATTCCGATCAGCCGGTGGACCTGGTCCAGCGTGTCGCGAAACAGGAATCGCATCCGCTCGATGCTGCCGAACATGTTTCCCAGCATCGGAAACCGACAGCCTTTGATCCGGGCGAACAGGATCGCCGGTCCGCCGGCGGCGTAAACTCGCCGCTGTATTTCGGCCAGTTCGAGATGCGGATCGATCTCGGCGTCGATCCGCACTAACTGGCCTGTGGCGGCCAGATCGTCGACGCACTGACGCAACGTGCGATAACCCATGCAATGTGCCGCGCGGCGGAGCGAAACCTGAAGAAAGCCTGGAATTGACGAGTAGTCCGCACGCGAGCGGCCCCTCGCAATCATAACGGCTAGGGGTACAATGTGGCAGGCAAAACTGGGCCACGATCGCAATCGACGTTCGCCATTTTTTCTCGGACGCCGGGCCCAGCAAACGATCGCGCACTGGCACCTAATTGTTGGCCAATCGCCCCGCGTACTAAATCCTCCCTGCCTCTCAAAACCGCAGTCATCGAATGTCTGTAACTCGAATTGAAACGCCGCTGGCTGAAACCGCGGTGGATGCGCTGGTCGTCGGACTGCATGCCGATGCTCCCCTTTCCGGACCAACGGCCGAAGCCGACCGCGCCTTGGGCGGCTTGCTCACGAAATTGATCGAACGGAAAGAAATCACCGGCAAGCGCTACGAGCTCGTCACGCTGCTCGCGCCGGCCGGCATCGCGGCCGAACTGTTGCTCGTCGTCGGGCTTGGGCCGGCCGACAAATTCAACGCCGCCACGGCCTTTCGCGCCGCGGCGGCCGCCTCGAAGCAGACTCGCCGGCAAACCGCGGCGCAGAGTCGCCTTTTTTCTCGGCGAACTCGGCTCGGCGGCGCTGACCGAAGCGGCGGTCACCGGCGCGCTCGTCGGCTGCCAAGGCCAAGATTTGTACCGGGCCGAAAAGAAGCGCACGCCGTTTGGCGAATTGCTCTGGTCCGGTGGAACCGCCGCCGCGGTCGCCAACGGCGCGATCCTCGGCGAAAGCGTCAACCTCACGCGGCACCTGGTCAACGAACCGCCCGATCGGATGTATCCCGAATCGTTTGCCGAGAAGGCCGAAGAGGTTGCGAAAGCGTGTGGGCTGGAAATCGAAATCTGGGATCAGCGGCGGCTTGAAAAGGAAAAGTGCGGCTCGCTCTTGGCGGTGGCCCGTGGCTCGAATCGCGAACCGCGGCTGGTGATTCTTCGCTACCGCGGGGGTGAGCTCGATGCACCGCCTTTGGGTTGGATCGGCAAGGGCGTGACGTTCGACTCCGGCGGACTGTCCCTCAAGCCGTCCGATTCGATGCTGACGATGAAATGCGACATGGCCGGCGCGGCGACCGTGCTGGGCGCGATGTCGGCCGTGGCTCGATTGAAGCTGCCGGTGAATATCGTCGGCCTGGCAGGGCTGGTCGAAAACATGACCGGTCCGGCCGCTTATAAATTGGGCGACGTGCTCACCGCCCGCAGCGGCAAGACGATTGAAATCCACAACACCGATGCAGAAGGCCGGCTGGTGTTGGCCGACGTGCTGAACGTGGCGGTCGAAAGGGGCGCGACGAAGTTGATCGATCTGGCTACGCTCACCGGCGCTTGCGTCGTCGCGTTGGGCACCGACGTGGCTGGCTTGATGACGAACGACCAGCCGTGGTGCGATACGGTTGCCGCCGCCGCCGCCTCTTGCGGCGAAGCCGTTTGGCAATTGCCGATGTTCCCTGAGTTCGATGAGCAGATTCTGAGCGACGTGGCCGACATCAAGAATGTTGGCGAAGGGCGCTGGGGCGGAGCGATTACCGCCGCTAAATTCTTGGAGCAATTCGTGGACAAGCGCCCCTGGACGCATATCGACATCGCCGGCCCCGCGTTCGCGGACAAGCCGAAACCGTGGACCGACGGCGGCGGCAGTGGAGCGCTGGTGCGCACGCTCGTCGAAGTCGCCCGCTTGTTTTCTGCTTAGAACCGCTAACTTAACCGCAGGGGTCTGTCCCCATTTTTCGATGCCCTGTGAGCAAAATGGGGACTGACCCCCTCGGCGCCGCGAGTTGAGTTAGAGCTTTTTAGCGAAACGTCGAACAAGGGGACTGGCTCCGAGCGATCCGTGAGTGTTGCCATTGCTTGTCGTGTAGCCGCGAGGTGCCTGTCCCCTTTTTCGACAGCCAGAGTATAGACCGCAGGAAACGGAACCCTTCGCATGCCTTGGATCGCCGAACGCGCCGATGAGATCGGCTGGCCGCGTCTCGAACACCTGATGCACGAGACCGTGTCCAAGGCGCGGCAACACGTCTGCGCCCGGCCACAGCGCGTGTTGCTACTGCCCCCCGACATCACGCGGATGCACTCGGGCGCAGGCCGCGTGACCGAGATGCTGTACGATCTGTTCAGCGAGGAAGGGGCCGAGGTCGAAATGATCCCCACGCTCGGCCAGCATGTTCGCCACACGGCCGACGAAAACCTGAGGATGTTCGGCGCCGTCCCGCAGGAGCGCATTCATTGGCACGATTGGCGCGAGGGATGCGTTGCTGTTGGCGAATTGCCCGCCCGGTTCGTCGAACAGATGACCGACGGCGTGACCAATTCGCCGCTGCCGATCACGCTCAATCGGATGGTCATGGAGCACAAGTGGGACCTGATCATCAACGTCGGCCACGTCGTGCCGCACGAAGTGCTGGGCTTCGCAAACCACAACAAGAATTACTTCATCGGACTGGGAGGCAAGGACACGATCTGCGCCTCGCACATGCTGGCGGCGGCGTGCGGAATCGAAAACAACCTCGGCAATCTGATCACGCCGTTGAGGGCTTGCTTCAACCGGGCTGAGGACGAGTTCCTATCGCACCTGCCCGATCTCTACGTGCAACTGGTGCTGGCCCGCAATCCGCAGGGACATCTGGTCCACACCGGCGTGTACGTCGGCAACGATCTGGAGACGTATCTGGCCGCCGCCCGGCAGTCGCGCGAACAGAACATTACGCTCCTCGACGAGCCGATCGACAAAATCGTCTGCGTGATGCAAGGCGACGAATTCCTCAGCACTTGGGTCGCGAACAAAGCCATCTACCGCACGCGGATGGCGCTGGCCGACGGCGGGCAACTCATCATCATCGCCCCCGGACTGCAACGCTTCGGCGAGCAGCTTGAAGTCGACGCGCTGATTCGCAAATACGGCTATGCCGGCACCGACCGCGTGATGGAGCAATACGCCCAGAACGAGGACATGCAGGATCTGGCCCATGCCACGGCCCATTTGATTCACGGTTCGACCGAGGGCCGCTTCACGGTCACTTATGCCCCAGGCCAACTCACGGCCGAAGACATCGAGACCGTGGGCTATCAATACGCCGACATCGGCAAAACCGTCGCCCGTTATGAACCTCAAAAGCGGCGCGAGGGCTGGAACACGACCGCCGATGGCGAACGGTTCTTCTTCATCCCCACGCCCTCTGCCGGCCTCTGGGCGACACGCGAAAAAATCTTCAACCGGCCCACGGGCTTCGGCGACTGAGCATAGCGTGTCTCTGGTCGTGGTGGTCGACCCATTGTCTAGCTAGTTTTCCGCCTTGGAATAGGATGTAGCGTACTTGAGCCAGACGGGGAAATAGGGAATTGAACCCATCCGGTGGTGGCCCATCCCACGCCCGGTTATAAATCGACTGCTCTCCATTGCGGAAAGAACGGCAAGAAGAATGGTAACCGCAATGGTGTTCCCATGACGGAATCACATACCATAATGGGGGGTTTTGTCGCTTGTTGCGCCTTCTTCCCTTGGCCAAGCTCGACGCAAGTCGACATTTTGTCGACTTCGACGCAAGCACATAGCATATTTGGTGTTATGTCTCAATTGAATTTTGAATTTGAAGAAATCGAACGAAAAACAGTTCCGGAGCTTTTGGACTCCGGATGAAATTTATGAGGGCGTGGACGCTGACCGGCTCAGCAATTTTTATGAAGACGACCGCTTTCAACGAAAGCCGGCTGGGATCCACTCCGATGCTCTGGCGGTATACGTATCCATGTGGGCGAATACGCCGCCGGCGGGTGGTTTGATTGCGGTTGGTATTGAGGACGATGGCAAGATTACCGGTTGCACGACGCAGGGTCAGCATGCCGTCGAGGTCGAACGACGAATCCGTAACGACTTGGTCCCGGACGCCGTATTCACCACAAAACGCATATTGGCAACCAATGCTATCGGTGAATCAGACTTCGTCTTGCTTTACCGAGTCCAATACCGTGAAGACAGAGTTGTTGAGACAAACAAGGGCGAAGCTTATTTCCGTCGCGCAGATTCAAAACACCTCTTGAGCGAGGACGAAAAGCGCGAGCTCAGAATGGAGCGAGGGCAACTTAGTTTTGAACTTGAGTCTTGCTCTCTTCCATGGCCGGACGGATTTAACCAAGCGGCAATTCGAGACTGGACCCTCGGCGTTCAGCGCCTGAAGGGATTGGACGCGACACCGGAGATTCCACAGGCTCTCGTGTCGCATCGACTAGGCCGAATGATTCAGGGCGCCTTCATGCCCAACAACGCTTGTGCCCTGCTCTTCGCCAATGATCCGCAAGAGGTCGTGCCTGGGTGCATGATTCGCTTTCAGAGAATCGAGGGGCGACAGGCGGCAACCGGCGCAGACCGCAACGTCGTTAAGGATATTCAGCTCACTGGAAGAATTCCGCAATTGATTGAGGACACTGGAGTTGTCCTCGAAACCCATCTCCGCATGTATTCGCGATTGGGAAAGGGCGGAAAATTCTACACTGCCCCGGAGTATCCTGAAGAAGCGTGGCACGAAGCAATCGTAAGTGCATGCGCTCATCGGTCGTACAGTTTGAAAGGAACAAACATTTTCATAAAAATGTTCGATGACCGACTCGTTGTTGAAAGCCCAGGCGGCTTTCCGCCGCTCGTCACCCCGGAAAATATCTACGATGTTCACCACCGAAGGAACTGGTGGTTGATGGATGCATTGTATTTTCTGGAATTCGTCAAATGTGAAAATGAGGGCGCGAAGCGAATTCAACGCGCTATGGTCGACATGGAGTTGCCCGAGCCAGAATTCGAGCAAAAGCAAGTTGGCGCAGCGGTTGTTCGTGTTACGCTTCGCAATAATCAAGCGGCGCGGCAGACGTGGGTTGACGCTGACGTATCCACCATCATCGGCGTTGAGCGCACTAGGAACTTGTCGGACATAGAGCAACGCGCCATTAACTTCGCTGTTGAACACAACAAGAAAATAAAAACGACGGAAGCAATGAAACTAATGACAAGGCCACGATGGGGTTCGGCCAAGAAACTCCTTGACGGTCTCCAAGAAAAGGGAATTCTGCGATTCGTTAGCCGCTATCCTCGCGATCCAGTGGCCCATTATTTTCTCGATGTGAAGCCGGTAATCGCGCCACGGCAGAATTGAGCCGATTGCGCTTGTCGCACCTGATTCGCGGGTGGTCTCTGGTCGCCCACGAGCACTCTTACCCGCCCGCTGCGGCGGGACCGCGGATTTGCGACCGCCTCACGTTTCAACGACGCCCTTCAGATGTCAGTGGGAAGCGGCCGCGTACAAAGAGTAGAATGGCTAGGCAATAGAGACCGGCGCCGGGCAACGGCGCGAAACAAGTCAAGAATGGCTATGCCGACGCATCGTGTCGAATCTGGATCGGGGATTGGGCACACGCTGGATTGCCGGACCATTGGGACGTGCAAGAAGACGATGGCAGGAACTATTTTCGAGTAGATGACAATGGCAACAAACTCTAATGCATTGCCGGCACCGGACAGCGACGTGTCCTTGACCAAGAGCGCTCCGCTTCCTGCCGAAGCGCCGATCAAGGACATCGAATCCAATGTGGGACTAGTTGCCAATGGCAGTTCGGCAGGCTGGCACATCGACGTCGACGAAACTCTCGACGGGCCGGAGAAGCTATTCGTCCAAATTGAAGGTCCGTCGGACTACTTGTATTTCGAAATCTTGAATCGAAGGGTGCTTAGCGAAGCATTGAATCTTGTCGCGCAATGCGTCGCTGGAGCAGCACCGACGAGTGCAAAGAAGAAAATGACAGGCACGGACGCGCAAAAAATTACCCTAGGTCGATTCGGAGCCGTTCCCGTGGAGCTTATCCGCGATGACGAATCGGCAGGACGATGCTTCCTGCAAGCCGGCGATTCAGCCAATGCCTGCATTCGGATTCAAATTGCCGGGACCGAGTTGAAAGCTTTCGCTGCCGCTCTTGAGCAGGTGAATGGAGAGCTTGGCGGCGGCGCTTGACGACACGGCGACTGGCTAATCCTGCTCCCGAAGCGAGCCGCGCCACGTAAGTAAGCGCGTTTCTGCCTTTTTTTCAGCCACAAAACTGCTCTTCTAGCGAGCCCCGCGTTTTGGGATACTTCGCCACGGCCACGGCGATCGCTGGCGTTCAATCGCAATAGCACGGAAACTTGCGAGATACTTGAACAAGCGCACCGTGCCAGTGTAGCCACGCGACGGCAGGGAGGCTGTTTGCAAGCGATCGGTTCGCAAGGAGGCGACGTTGATCCGCTATTCGATTCTGATCCCCGAGCGCGACGCCGGGCGCGAAATTGCCTGCCAATTGCCGCGCTCTGCGCCCTGTTCGATCGGCTCGGCACTCCGTACGAAATTCTGTGCGTCGACGATGGTTCAGGCTCCGAGACGCAAAGCATCCTGCAGTCGATGCTGCCCGGGCAGCCCGCGCTGCGGTTGTGGCGGCTCGCTGCTCCGGCGGGCGCTAGCGTCGCGCTATCGGCCGGCATCGCGGCGGCGCGGGGCGAGATCGTCTTGGCCATCAAGGCTGGCGAGCAGCATGCCGCGGAACATATTCCGCAACTCCTCTATCAGTTGTCTCGATCGGATCTGGTCTACGTCCGTCCGCGGCTCGGAGGCTGGCGAAAATTCCGGCATCGACTGACGAGAATTCCACGATCGCTGGTGTTCGGTCTGGAAGTTCGCCAGCCGGAGCGGCTATTTTGGGCGGCCCGACGCGAAGCGATTGCCGGAATCAGCCTGGGTCGCGGAATGCTGCGATACTTGCCTTGGCTGGTGGCGCACCGCGGATTTCGCGTCGGCGACATGGTTGTCGAAGACACGGCGTCCGGGCCGCCGATCCGCGACGCCTGGCCAAATCCATGGAACTTGTTCGCCGCCTGGTGGGCCTGCCGCCGCTGGAGCGACAATGCCACGGGGCGGATCGCCGTCCACGAGCCGTCGGCCGCCGACGCCGACCGCGCCGCGGACGAGTTTCTGCTCGTCGATCCCAGAGCACCCGCGGCGCTTCGCGCCGGGCGCCTCGCGAAGCATTCCGCGCGTGTCATCGGGCCGTCGCAGACGGACGTCCGTTACGACGCCCCCCACACCGTGCCCGCTCCTGTTCACTCGAAGGCCGCATGAAGATATTTTTTTCGGCCGGCGAGCCCAGCGGCGATCTGCATGGGGCCAATTTGATCCGCAGCTTGCGCGCCCGTCATCCCGACGTGGAGTGCGTCGGCTACGGCGGACCGCTGATGGCTGAGGCCGGCTGCGATTTGCACGCCGATCTGACGGCCCTGGCCGTGATGTGGATCCTCCGCGCACTGTTCAATCTGCACAAATTTCTGGCGTTGGCCAGCCGGGCCGACCGCTATTTTCGCCACGCGCGGCCGGACGCGGTCGTGCTGATCGACTATCCCGGTTTCAACTGGTGGATCGCCCGGCGGGCGAAAGCGCATGGGATCCCCGTGTTCTACTTTGCTCCGCCGCAGATCTGGGCCTGGGCCCAGTGGCGGGTAAAAAAGATGCGGCGGCTGGTCGATCACGTGCTGTGCGCCCTGCCGTTCGAGGAGGCGCTGGTTCAAAGAGCATGGCTGCAACGCGGTGTTCGTCGGCCATCCCTATTTCGACGAGGTCCGGCGGCAAACACTCGACCAGGCATTGGTCGAAAAATTGCGCAGCCGCGGCGGACGACTCGTGACCATCCTGCCCGGCTCGCGGACACAAGAAGTTCTGCACAATTTGCAATGGTTCCTACAAGCGGCGACGGTCGTTCGCGCCCGCGTGCCGGATGTCTGGTTCGCCATTGCCGCGTTCAAGCCGCAGCACGCGCAGTTGCGCAAGAGCTGATCGCGAAGACGAATGCGCCGGCGGAAGTCTTCGTCCGCAAGACGCCAGAGCTGATTCATCTGGCCGACTGCTGCATGGCCGTGTCCGGTTCGGTGTCGCTGGAATTGCTGTATCAGAAGAAGCCGACCGTGATTCTGTATTCGATCGGCCGCCTGGGCTATTTTTTGCAGAACCAATTCCGCCGGGTGAAATATATCACGCTGGTGAATCTGCTCACCGCGCGCGATCCGTTCTATTCGAAGGCCGACCGCGAACAACCCGCCCGACGAACCGATAAGATTCTGTTCCCTGAGTACGTGACTTGCGAAGACAAGACGCTTCAAATCGCTGCCCACGTCATCCGTTGGCTGGTGGATGAAGAAACGCGCGAAGGACTGGTCGCTGAGTTGGCGAAATTGAAAGCGCGCGTTGGTCACGGCGGCGCTTCCGCCACTGCTGCCGACTATATCTTGAAAGATCTCGCACGCCGGGCCAGCCGCCCGCCGCGATCCCACTTCACGCCCGGGATGGTCATCGCCTCCAGCGGTTTGCTCGAAGCCGAAAGCGACTTCTCGAAGTCGCACTAAAGCGCCGCCCTGAGGTCGTGCTATTTTCTCGGCGCACGGCATCATGCAAACGTGCTAATTCGCACGATTAGTTTTTCGTGAGCGCACGCGCGCCTTCTGTCTGGGGAGACTCGCCCAAATCAGGCAGATTATGCTATGGTAGGTCATGTCGCCGGCAGCCGCTTGGCGCTGGCGATTCGTCGTGCGGCAAGCGCGCTGGCCTCCATCCCATGCCACCACGTGAATCGAGCTTCATGGACGCCAAGCAGATCTATCTTTCGCCCGATCTCGCCGAGCGCCTGGCGGCGATCGACATCGGGTCGAACAGCGTTCGCCTGATGGTGGCCGAGCCGCTGCGGGGGGGAAATTACCGCATTCTCGACGAAGAACGCGAGGCCACGCGCCTGGGTCGCACGCTCAGCTCCAACGGCCTATTGGACCCGCAGGCCGTCGACCTCACCTTGACCGCGCTGCGGCGCTTCAAGCAAATTGCCGATGGCTTTCAGGCGGCGCAGCTCCGCACCATCGCCACCTGCGCGGTCCGCGAAGCCTCGAACGGGCCGGAATTTTGCCGACGCGCCAAAGAAGAACTCGGCCTGACGATCGACGTCATCAGCGCCGAGCGCGAAGCCCGACTGGCTTTCTACAGCGTCCAGCGAGCATTCGACTTGACGAGCAAGAACGTCGTCGTCGCCGATATCGGAGGCGGCAGCACGGAATTGATTCTCGCCTCCGGCAATCTGATCGAAGCGACATTCACCACGCCCTTGGGCGCGGTGCGCTGACCGAAATGCACGGCCAGGGCGCGGCGCTCACCAACGACGAATACGAGAAGCTGTGCAAGACGATCGATCAGCAAATCCGCAAGCTGGTCAAGAAGCCATTTTTTGCCGCACATCTGCTCATCGGCTCGGGCGGCACTTTCACGAGCCTGGCCGAAATGATGATGGCCGTCAAGCAGCAGGACGATTTGCCGACACGCGGCTACACGGTCACGCATGCCGAGCTGGCCCACTTGCTCGATCGCCTGCGGAAAATGCCGCTGAAAGTTCGCCGCACGGTGGCCGGACTCAGCACTGATCGGGCCGACATCATCGTCGCCGGCCTGGCCGTTATCGACCGGCTGATGCGGCACTTCGAAGTGAATCTGTTGCAGGTCCACAATCGCGGCGTGCGCGATGGGCTGATCCTGACGATGATCGATCAGCAACAAGGCGATGTAGACCAGGACCCGCATAATCGCGAAACAGCCATCGATCGGTTCGCGGCCGCTTGCTCCGGCGAGTTGGTCCATGGACGCCAAGTTGCGCGGCTGGCCGGCAGGATCTACCAACCGCTGGCGCAGCTCTATGATCTCGACCCGGCCGATCAATCGTTGTTGGAAGCGGCGGCCCGCTTGCAGGACGTCGGATATCTGATCAATTACGATCAGCATCACAAGCATAGTTATCATTTGATTCTGCACAGCGGCTTGCCCGGTTTTCAGCCGCACGAATTAGAGCTGATCGCGAACATCGCCCGATACCACCGCGGGTCGAAGCCGAAGCCAAAGCATGCGAATTACCAGCGGCTTTCGCCGGAAGACAAGAAGCGCGTAGCGCGGCTGGCTGCGATCCTACGCGTGGCCGGCGGTTTGGACCGCAGCCATACCGGCCAGGTGCGGGATGTATCGCTAGTGCGGGGGACGAAAGGTTTGGAATTGTGGGTTGAATCGCCGGAAATTCCCGAGGTCGACCTGTGGGCGCGCGCCGCCGCGCCAAGATGTTCGAGCGCGAATTCAACACGTCGCTGGCAATCGAATGGCGGGAAAACGCGGTGGCGACCAACGGCAAGCCTGTCGCAGCGAGCAAGAGCGAAGCCGAGCCGGTCCGATAGTCCCGAGCGGCACCGCTCCTCCCCTCACCTTTCACGGGAGCGGGGACCGGGACCACTTCTCCCCTCTCCCCTCGCGGGAGAGGGGTCGGGGGTGAGGGGGTGCGCCACGCAGGGACGCGCCATCAATCGTTGTTCATCACTCTCACCCCGCCCTCTCCCGTCAAGGGAGAGGGAGAACGCGGCGCACGCGCAGACGTCGCTTGCTCGTGCCACAGTGACCGTGCTGCTCATCGGCCGATCACCGATCGATAATAATCGATCGACCGGCGGAGCCCTTCTTCGAAGCTGACGCTCGGTTCGTAACCGAGCAATTGCCGGGCTTGCGTGATATCGGCCAGGCTTTCGCGGATATCGCCAGCTCGCGGCGGCGCGAATTCCGGTTCGACCTTTGTCCCCAGCAGGCGATTCAAGTCGGCCACCATTCCCAGCAGCGTGATGCTCCGGCCGGCGGCCATGTTCAATACTCGGCCCGAGACGCCTCGTGCATCGGCGGCCAACAGATTTCCCGCCACGACATCGCCCACGAATGTGAAATCGCGCGACTGGCCACCATCGCCAAAAATTCTCGGGCGCTGGCCGGACAACAAGAGCGTGATGAACTTCGGGATCACGGCCGAGTATTCGCCATTGGGATCTTGCCGCGGCCCGAACACGTTGAAATCGCGCAGCGTGACGGTCTCGATCCGGCCCATCGCGGCGTAGGCCTGGCAATAAAACTCGGCCGCTACTTTCGCCGCTCCGTAGGGCGAGATCGGCAGGGGCAGATCGGTTTCTCGCTTCGACGATGTCGGCTGATCGCCGTAAGCACTGCTCGATCCGGCATACACGAGGCGCCGCACGCCGGCCCGCGCAGCCTGATCCAGCAACACCAGTGTGCCGGTGGCGCAAGCGGCATGCGTGTCGAGCGGCCGCTCCAAGCTGCGCGGCACGGACGCCAGCGCGGCCTCGTGAAAAATGCACTCGACGCCGGCGACGGCCCGCGCGGCGGCCGCGGGATCGGCGACGTCGCCTTGGATGAATTCGACTCGCTTGCCAAATTCGACCAAATTAGCGAGCTTGCCGGTGTTCAGATTATCGAGCACCCGCACCTGATCGCCCCGGCGCACTCGCGCCTCGACAATGTGCGATCCGATGAAGCCCGCGCCGCCCGTGACTAAGATTTTGCGCATGGTCGAATTACCGCCAGTGATTGTGATATCGACAACGATCGATCAGGCTGTACCCACCGATCGCAACGGTTGTAGCGTTCGCGCCGTCACCATCGCAACATTGCCTTGAATGTAGCATTGCCGGGGCAACGACCGGCAGCCAGAAAACATAGCATTTTGCTCGCATTCGATTGGCCGCAGCCCAGCCCTTTCCACCGCGCGAAGTCGTGTTTCTTGATTATGGGAGGGCGAGGCTCCTGCCGAGCCGTCGCGCTCGCGGCTCGGCAGGAGCCTCGCCCTCCCGCTACGGTGAACTCCTTTTTACTAAGCAGGAACCGCCGGCAATGCCCAGGTATCGGGCATTCTTCGCGTTGTCATCGGGCAGCCTTTCGCCTGAAGCGTGATCGAGGCTCGCCGCCGCGAGTCATTTGCATTTTCGCAAGCCGCCGATTCGCAGTGACTTAAGCCGCCAGCAACATCCGCGCGAGCCGGTCGCGAAATTCCATTGGCACACTGTTTGCAAAACAAGCATTCCGAGTTTGGTTCAACGGATTTCATCGTGAAAGAATTGGAGGAATTGAGAAACTGTAAGTGCGCCGGGTTGTTGCGGAGCGGCTCGGCATAGCAATTGGGAATTTCACCACGAGAGGATTCGCCATGCTCCGCAGTTTGCGACTCTCCGCGATTATTTTTCTATTGCGATTGACCAGGCAGCTGCCGGCTTCGCCGTTGCTTTGCCTATCTACCGGTTGGAGTGGGCTACCACCTCCGGCAATCGCTGCTTGATGACAGTGGATTATTTGAATCGCTTCAAGTCCGCCAAGGACGAAGGAAATGAGGGGCAGAGTTCATCCATGCGCCAATTTGGACCCTGGGGCAGATTCCAAATTGCCGTTGGATCACGCTTGATTGTTGCGTTTCCGGATAGCGTAGGTCGGTTCGATGCCAAAGAATTTCGTGGGCCGAGTTCTCTGCTGTCGGACTGATTTTTCGCTTATCCGGGCGCGACGATCAATGCGGTGTCGCGACGGCCCAGGTTTTTCTCTCCCTCCGCAGCGAAGGCCCTGACTCGTGCCGCAAATCGACTCTGTTAGCGCGCCGACGGGGCGGAGCCTGATCGATTCCTATCTGCAAGTCCAGTCCGACCTAACCGCCGTCGAGCGGTTCGCGCAATTCCACGACGACGCCGCGTCGCCGTACGTCGCGCGCAGCTACAAATCGCTCATTCCCGCGACGCAGCCGGCTGGCGGCGAGCAGTACGCATTCGAAGTCGACCTGGATCTCTGCTCGGGCTGCAAGGCCTGTGTCACCGCCTGTCACAATCTGAATGGATTGGACGAAGGCGAAGCGTTTCGTAACGTCGGCCTCCTGCTGGGTGGCACGACGGATCTGCCCGTGCTGCAGCATGTGACCACGGCTTGCCATCATTGCCTCGATCCGGCTTGTTTGAATTGCTGTCCGGTTCGCGCCTACACGAAAAATCCCGAGACGGGCATCGTCAAGCATTTGGATGACCAGTGCATCGGCTGCCAGTACTGCGTGTTTGCCTGCCCTTACGATGTGCCTAAGTATCACAAGGGCTTGGGTATCGTGCGCAAGTGCGACATGTGCAGCGATCGGTTGGCGTCCAGCGAAGCGCCGGCTTGCGTCCAAGCCTGTCCGCACGCAGCGATCAAGATCACCGTCGTGCGGCGAGTCGATATCGTGGCGAATTGCGAGACAAACCAATTCTTGCCCGGCGCGCCCGAGCCAAGCCTGACATTGCCCACGACCACGTACAGGACCCGCCGGCAACTGCCGCGGAATTTGTTGCCGGCCGACTATTTTTCCATCCATCCAGAACATGCCCATCTGTCGTTGATCGTGATGCTGGTGCTGACGCAACTGTCGGTCGGCGCGTTTTTGATCCAGTGGCTGCTGCGAATTTCCGACGCGGATGCGGCGATCCCGGCCAGCCGCGGCGCACAAGCGGCCAGCGCCCTGGCGTTTGGTTTGCTGGCGCTGGGCGCAAGCACGCTGCATTTAGGGCGACCGCGGTATGCGTTCCGCGCCTTGCTAGGGCTTACCTCTTCCTGGTTGAGCCGCGAGATTCTGGCGTTTGGCTTGTTCGCCCTGTTCGCCGTGCTGGCCGCCGGGGCGACGTTGCTTAATGCGGCTGGCTATCCGGTAAGCAGCGGCGCCGTTGAACGATTAACAGCCGCGGTTTCGGCGATCGGCCTGGCCGGCGTGGCCTGCTCGGTGATGGTCTATCAATGTACGCGCCGCGAATTCTGGAACGGCCTCGACACAGGGATGCGATTTCTCCTGACGACCTTGCTGCTCGGCTTGGCGACGACCGTGGTCGTCTCGCTGGCTGCCGTCGGCTTCGATCCGACCCTCGGACAGCGGATCTTGTCGGCCTACGGTCGGATGCTTTGTGAATCGATCATGGCCGTGACCGCCGCGAAATTGTTGTTTGAAGCCTCCGCATTGCGCCATCTTTGGGGACGCCGCAACACGTCGCTGAAACGATCGGCCAGTTTGCTGTCCGGCGAACTCGCCCCCGTGTTCAACGCCCGGTTGATTCTGGGCATTGTCGGCGGAATCGCCCTGCCTTGGGTGCTCTTGCAGGTTGGCTCCGCCCTAGGAAACGAGGCAACGACGGCTTCGGCACGGATCGCCGCGCCCTCGACAGCCGGCGCCCGAGCGCTGTCGGCGCTGGCCGGCGCTGTGATGCTCGGCGTCTTGATTGCGGGCGAAATGCTGGAACGTTATCTGTTTTTCGCGGCCGTGGTCCCGCCTCGAATGCCGGGAGGCCCGACGCCGTGAAATCCGATCTCGCGGAACCTCTGCCACCAAACGAACAATCCGCAATTCCGATTGCAGCGCCAACCGGCGCCGAATCCGAAAACCCGCCGGCCGGTATTCTCGGCCAACTGAGTCGACTGCTGTACGACCCCGCGGGCCCGCTCACCGAGAAACTGCGGCTGAGTCCCGCCGGGTTCGGTCTCGGCAAGGTTCCGGCCAATGCCGTGCCCGACTCGACCACGACGATGATTTGCGGTTTCTGTTCGACGGGCTGTTCTCTCGACGTCCAACTTCGCGGCGGGAAGGCGGTGGGACTGACACCCAACGTCGCCTATCCGGTGAATCTCGGCGCCGCCTGCCCGAAAGGCTGGGAGGCGCTGGCGATTCTCAATGCCCCGGACCGCGCCGTCACGCCGCTGTTGAAAAACGAACGTGGCCAGCAACAACCGGTCGACTGGGACACGGCGCTCGTGACGATGGTCGAGCGGCTTCGCGACATTCAGGCGAAATATGGCCCGCAGTCCGTGGCCTTCTTGGGCACCGGCCAACTTCCGACCGAAGAGCTGGCCCTCTTCGGCGCGCTCTGCAAATTCGGCATGGGCATGGTCCACGGCGACGGCAACACGCGGCAGTGCATGGCCACCGCGGTCGTTGCCTACAAGGAATCGTTCGGCTTCGACGCGCCGCCATACACGTATCAGGATCTCGAAGAATCCGATGTGCTGGTGTTCGTCGGGGCGAATGTCTGCATCGCTCATCCGATCATGTGGCAGCGCGTGATGCGCAATCCGCACCGGCCGGAAATCATCGTCGTCGATCCGCGGCGTACCGAAACCGCCATGGCCGCGACGATGCATCTCGCCTTGCGGCCGAAATCCGACCTCGATTTGTTCTATGGCATCGCCCACATCTTGATTGCCGAAGGCTGGATCGATCGAGCAATATGTCGCCGCCCATACCTTGGGCTTCGCCGAATTCGCGGCGCACGTGGCTCCCTTCACTCCCGAGCGCGTGGCGGCCGCCACAGGAATTTCAGTCGATGTCTTGCGGTCGGTCGCGCGCAAAATCCACGAAGGCCGGCGCGTGTCGTTCTGGTGGACGATGGGCGTCAACCAAAGCCACCAAGGCGTCCGCACTGCGCAAAGCCTGATCAATCTGGCCCTGATGACAGGCAACATCGGCCGCCCCGGCACCGGCGCCAATTCGATCACCGGCCAGTGCAACGCGATGGGCTCGCGACTGTTCTCGAACACCACGAATCTTCTAGGCGGCCGCGATTTCCGCAACGCCGAACACCGCGCAGCACGTGGCCAGCTTGCTCGGCATCGACGTCGAGCGAATTCCCGACCAGCCGAGTTGGGCCTACAACGAAATTTTAGAAGGCGTCTTGGCCGGCAAGATCAAAGCTCTGTGGGTCGTTTGTACGAATCCGGCCCATTCGTGGATCAATCAAAATCAACTCCACGACATGCTCAGCCGGCTGGAATTCCTCGTGGTGCAGGACATGTACCACTCGACAGAAACCGCCCGGCTCGCCGACCTGATGTTGCCGGCCGCCGGCTGGGGCGAAAAAGAAGGGACATTCATCAACTCCGAACGGCGCATCGGTTCGATCAAGCGCGTGGCCCGAGCGCCCGGCGTGGCGCTGGCCGACTTCGCAATCTTCCGGCTGGTGGCCCATTACTGGGGCTGCGCCGACATGTTCGGCGAATGGGAATCGCCCGAGGCGGTGTTTCAGATTCTCAAACGCCTGTCGGCCGGGCAACCCTGCGACATCAGCGGGATTCGCGATTATCGGATGTTGGACGAACTCGGCGGCGTGCAATGGCCCTTGCCCGCGGGCGAATCCAGCGGACGTGGCGAACAGCGGCGACTGTTCGCCGAGGGGCAATTCTATCACGCCGACCAACGTGCGCGGTTCATTTTCGAGGAGCCCCGGCCACTGCGCGAATCGCCGAGCAAGAGTTATCCGCTCTTTTTGCTCACTGGCCGCGGCAGCGCCGCCCAATGGCACACGCAAACGCGGACGGGCAAATCGGCCGTGCTCCGCAAACTTGCTCCGGAAGACATTTACGTGGAAATCAATCCGGACGATGCGCGGCGGTTGGAAATCCGCCCCAACGCCTGGGTCCTGGTGCAATCGCAGCGCGGCGAGGTGCGGGCCAAAGCGTTCGTGACGCCGACGGTCCAGCCGGGCCAGGTGTTTATTCCCATGCATTACGACGCGGCGAATCGACTGACCGACGCCGTCTTCGATCCGTACTCGAAACAACCCGCCTACAAAGCCTGCGCGGTGCGCATCGTGCGCGACGTCACCGGGGCCGCGGCAGCGAATTAACTCGATTCTTTTGGAGCAACCGATGCATCTTCGCGATTTTCGCCATGCGGGCCATACGCCGACGTTGTTCGCCGCGTTTTTGTATTTCGACATGAGCTTTATGGTTTGGGTGTTGCTGGGCGCCTTGGCCAATTCGATCGCCGCCGACTTTCACCTGGCTCCGGCCCAAAAAGGATTTCTGACGGCCATCGCGGTCTTGGGGGGCGATGTTTGCGCATTCCCGTCGGGCTGATGGCCGACCGGATCGGTGCGCGGCTCACCGCGATCATCGGCCTGTGCGTCACGTTTGTCCCGTTGCTGCTGGGTTGGCTGTGGGTCGACAGCTATGCGACGATGCTGCCCGTCGGGTTGTTGCTGGGCGTGGCCGGCGCGAGTTTCGCCGCCGCGCTGCCGCTGGCGAGCCGCTGGTATCCGCCGCAATTTCAGGGCCTGGCGATGGGCATCGCCGGGGCGGGCAATAGCGGCACCGTGCTGGCCGCGTTTTTCGCCCCGCGGATCGCCCAAGCCTGGGGATGGCACGCGGTGTTCGGATTGGCCATCCTGCCGATCGTCCTCACGCTGCTGGTGGTCGTGCTCCTGGCCAAGGACAGCCCGACGCAGCCTGCCCCGCAACCAATGTCGGCTTATGCCGCGGTGTTCCGGCTGCGCGACACCTGGTGGTTCTGTTTTTTTTACGCGATCACGTTCGGCGGCTTCGTCGGCCTGGCGAGTTTCTTGAACACGTATTTTCACGATCAATACGGCCTGACCGCGGCGCAAGCGGGCAGCTATGCGGCGCTGTGCGTGTTTTCCGGCTCGTTGTTGCGGCCGGTCGGCGGTTATCTGGCTGATCACTTCGGCGGACTGCGCGTGCTGATGCTGCTCTACGTCGGCGCGGGCCTGATGCTGCTGGGCCTTTCGACGACGCCGTCTTTGAACGCCGCCACCATGCTGATGTTCATCGGCATGGGCATGTTGGGGACGGCCAATGGATCGGTGTTTCAATTAGTTCCCCAACGCTTTGCCAAACAGATTGGCATCATCACGGGCGTGGTAGGCGCCGCCGGTGGATTCGGCGGGTTCGTCCTCCCCACGCTGCTAGGCGCCGCGAAGCAATACACCGGCAGCTTCGCCACGGGACTGTTGGGATTCGGTTTCGTGGCTTTTGCCGGAGCGATCGGAGTCCTGTTCGTCGGGGCGCGCTGGGAGCGAGCATTCTTGGGCAAGGGAGGCCGAGCCGCGACGCGCGAGCCAGCCGCGCCTGCTGAACTGCATTTGGAACTCGAAGCGCCGGTGATCCGATGAGCGAAACCGCTGGTTTTTCCAACGAACAAAAGCAATATCTCCAAGGCTTTGTCGCGGGATCGGAAGCTCTGCGCTCGCAGCGCGGTCTGCCGAGCTTCGCCTCAACGCTGGGCGTTGGCGCCAACGGACCGCCGGCTCCAGTCCAAGCCGGCGGGGCAAGCGGCGGCCGCGGCGGGGCCGAAGACATCCATCGTCAAGCGCAGGATCGCTTCTTGGCCGCCGGAGCGAAGCTAGTCGCCGAAGAGCAGGCTAAGCGCGACAAGAATCCCTTCGAGATGTGGGACGAGATGCGCGCCTCGGCAAGTGAAGGCCGATTCCCCAAAGGAACCGATGTTTTTCTCTACAAATTTCATGGCCTGTTTTTCGTCGCCCCGCGCAAAACGCCTTCATGTGCCGGCTCCGATTTCCAGGCGCCGTCAGCAATGCGTTTCAACTTCGCGGCATTGCCGACATCGCCGAAAAATGGGGTGCCGGCCATGCCGATGTCACCACGCGGGCCAATCTCCAAATCCGCGAAATCGGCGCCGACCATGGGCTCGATGTCATCACGTCGCTGGAAAACCTCGGCATCATCACCCGCGGCGCGGGAGCCGATAACATCCGCAACGTCACCGGCACGCCGACGGCCGGCATCGATCCGCAAGAGCTGCTCGACACGCTACCTATCTGCCGCGAAATGCACCATTACATTTGCCATCACCGCGAAATGTACGGCCTGCCGCGGAAGTTCAACATCGCCTTCGATGGCGGCGGCACGATCAGCGCGCTGGCCGAAACGAACGACATCGGGTTCATGGCGGTGCGCGTCGGTGACGGGCAAGAAGTGCCCGCGGGCGTTTATTTCCGCATGGAGCTCGGCGGCATTACCGGCCACCAGGATTTTGCCCGCGACACCGGCATCCTCTTGCGACCGGAAGAGTGCGTCCCCGTGGCGGCGGCCGTCGTGCGCGTGTTCATCGACAATGGCGATCGGACCGATCGGAAAAAAGCTCGGCTGAAATACGTGCTCGACCGGTTCGGCTTGGAAAAGTATTTGGAGGAAACGCAGAAGCATCTGAAGTTCTCGCTGCGAACATTTCCACTCGACCGTTGCGAGCCGCGCGGCCCGGTGGCGCGGCTGGCGCATATCGGCTTTCATCCGCAACGACAAGCGGGGCTGCATTATGTGGGCGTGGTGCTGCCCGTCGGCCGGATGACGGTCGGCTCAAATGCGGGCTCTCGCCGATGTCGCCCTCCGTTTTGGCAGCGGGTCGATTCGCTGGACGGTCTGGCAAAATCTGCTCGTCAGCGATATTCCGGACCGACAGCATTCCGAACGTAAAACGAGCGATCGAAGCCGCCGGGCTCCACTGGTCGGCTACGAACGTCCGGGCTGGGCTGATCGCTTGCACCGGCAACGCCGGCTGCAAATACGCCGCCTCGCACACGAAGCGCCACGCCTTGGCGATCGCCGACTATCTCGACGGCCGCGTGCCACTGGATCAGCCGCTCAATATCCATGTCACCGGCTGCCACAATTCGTGCGCTCAACATTACATCGGCGACATCGGGCTGCTGGCCACGAAGGTGCCTGTCGGCGAAGAAATGGTCGAAGGCTATCACGTCTACATCGGCGGCGGCTACGGCGAGCAGCGCGAAATCGGCCGCGAGCTGTACAAGAACGTCGTGGCCGACGACATCCCGCCGTTGGTCGAGCGGATGGTCCTCGGTTATCTGAATCATCGGCAAGGGCCTGAAGAATCGTTCCACGATTACACGCGCCGCGAGCCGACCGAAACCTTGTTGCAACATTTCCAAGTCGAGACGCCCATTCCCGCGTGAATCCCATGACGGCTCCCATGATTCCCGATTCGGCCCCTTTCAATCCGGAACAAAGAGCGTGGCTGAACGGTTTTTTTGCCGGCGTTTTCAGTACGGCGACCAATGGCAGCGCGACGGCCACAACGGCCAGTGTCGTATCCAACGGCGCGCCGTGCGCCGCCGCCGCGGCACCGCCTGCAGAGGAGATTTTTCCCTGGCACGACCCAGCGTTGTCGTTGGAAGAACGCCTCACGTTGGCTAATGGCAAACCGGTCGAGCGGCAACTGATGGCGGCGATGGCCCAGCTCGATTGCGGCGCATGTGGCTACCTTTGTAAGACGTATTCCGAGGCGATCGCTCGCGGCGACGAGCGCGATCTGACCAGGTGTACGCCGGGCGGGAGTGAAACCGCAAAGACCCTGAAGAAAATCGTGGCAGCGCGGGGCGCAGAGGCGACCGCCCCAGCGGTCGGCGACGGAAAAAACAGTCAGAACGGCCATGCCGCGGCAATAGCGACTCTAGCCCCGTCAGCAACCTTCACTCCCGCCGCGGCCACCGCGACCGCAACGCCGGCGGTCGGCGTGCGCGACAATCCATTCCAAGCAAGTCTCGTTCAATGCGTGCGCCTGACGCACCTCGACGCGCCGAAGGACATTCGGCACGTCGTCATCGATCTGCTGGACTCGGGTTTGCACTACGAACCGGGCGACAGTCTCGGCGTGATGCCGGAAAATTGTCCGGAACTCATTGAGGCCGCGCTCGCAGGAATTCGGCGCGACGGGCGGGGAGATTGTCACAGTCGGCGATCGGCGACCACGGCCCTTTCGCGATTGGCTGCGGCGCGAGGTGGCGTTGAATCGGTTGCAGCCGGCCACATTGGAGTGCCTGGCCGCTGCGGCCGTCGATCCGGCGGAAGCCGACGCCTTGGTGGCATTGGGTAATCACGATCCCGACGATTATCTCGGCTCAGCCGACGTGATCGACGTGCTGCGCCGCTTTCCTTCCGCGCGGCCTCCGCTCGATGAATTCCTGGCGTCTTTAGGCCGGCTGCAACCCCGGCTCTACTCGATCAGTTCTTCTCTGCGCGCTCATCCGCGGCAGGTTCACCTCACGGTCGGCGTCGTGCGATTTCAAAGCGCGGGTCGCTGGCGCAATGGAACGGCATCGCATTTTCTCGGCGTCCGGGCGAACCTGGGAGACACGGTTCCGGTGTTCATCCAGCGGTCGCCAAAGTTTCGACTTCCGGCGGATCCCAATGTGCCGATAATCATGGTCGGCCCGGGCACCGGCATTGCTCCCTTCCGCGCGTTTCTCCACGAGCGCCGAGGCGATCGGCGCGAAAGGGCGTAGCTGGCTGTTCTTCGGCAACCAGTACATCGATCTCGATTTTCTCTACCGCACCGAGCTCGACAGTTTTCTCGACAACGGCATTCTAACACGACTGGACATCGCGTTCTCCCGCGACACGGCCGAAAAAATCTATGTGCAGGATCGAATGCTGGAGCACGCCGCTGAGCTATGGCGCTGGCTGGAAGACGGTGCTTATTTCTACGTCTGCGGCGATGCGAAGCGAATGGCCCGCGACGTCGATCAGATGCTTTGCCAGATCGTCGCCGAGCAAGGCAATCGCTCGCCAGATGAAGCCAAGGCCTACGTCTCAAATCTCGGCAAAACAAACCGCTACCACCGCGACGTGTATTGAAAATCGTGTGCCACTGGCAAGCAACGTCCGCCAGTGGGAACCGCCAGGCGATGTGGCCACACGGGCAGACTTCGCTTGCCCGTGCCACACATGAAGAGATCGCGGGAAATTCTCAGATCCCAAACTGCCGCAGCACCAGTTCGAACACGTCGGTGTCGGCCATCGGCGGGCCTTCCAGCACGCCCGGCTGCGAGGCTGAGGATGACTCCCTGCTGCCATTCTTCGCGCACCGGTGCGCCGTGCGAGCCCTTGACCAGCGAGGCGTCGAGCGGAATCCCTCGCGTCACCGGATCGAAGAACAACTCCACCGGGTCGTAGCCCGGCTTGCGGTGGATGTCCACGGTGCGGGCGAAACCCGGCGCCCGGGCGTCGTCGAGCCACCAGTAATACGCCTGCCAACTATTGGGCGACGAAACCAGCACCACCTGGCCCGAGCGGCCGTGATTCAATTCGTACTTGGCCAGATCGTCGCCGACGAGCACCTCGTCGATTCCCGCGCGCCCCTCGAACAGCTTCTGCACGCCGTCGCGGTCGGCGCCGCCGCGGACGAAGATGTGCGAGAACTGATGATCGACCAGGGCCCAGGCTTTGCTCGCCGCCAGATCGAGATGCTCGCCGTCGGCCTCTTCGCGCACCGCGAGCAGGCCCGCTTCGCGGAGCACGCGGTTGGGATACATCACGTGGTCGACCGGCCAGATCGTGTATTCGCTGGCCACGAGCCACAGCGGCTCGATCTTGTGGCCCGCCGATAGTCCGCCGTAGGCAGCGTTGAACCCGGCGATCAGCCGCGCCAGCGCACCGTCCAGATCGACAAGCGCCTGTTGGGCCTCGGGGCTGTCGGGCCCGAATTTCTGGGCCGCGTAATCCAGGTGCGGCAGATAGATGTAGAAAAAATTCGGCTTCTGGCTGTTCGCCATGTGGACGGCCGAATCGACGATCCAGGCGGTCGAGCTGGATGCTGGCCAGCGGACCCCAAAAATGCTTGCAGCGGAAAATGCCCCAGCGCGTCGCGCAATTCGCCATACAACTCGGTCGGCTGCGTGTAGCACCACAGCGATTCGGAGCCGTCGGGATTATGGATCGGCGCCGGCGTGCAAATCCAATCGGCCTCCGGCCCCCTTCGCCAACAGCGGAAACCAGACGGCCGAGCGGAGCTTCGGGTCGTGCTGGTGCAGCATGTCCCAGATTTGCGGGACTGGACCGCGTCGTTCCAGGCGGTCCACATCTCGACCGCATGCCGGTCGAGCCAATAAAAACCGTTGGCCACCACGCCGTGCCGGGCCGGCAACTTGCCGGTGGTCATGTTCGCCTGCACCGGGACAGGTGACGCAGGGAAAACTCGGCACCAATGGCGCCCGATCGCCGCCGGTCACGAGCGCAGCTAAGGTTCGGCATCGCGGCCAGATCCTTGCCGCGCAACCCTGGAACGCTCAGCAACACGACATGCTCGGACATGGCGAAACCTTAACGGCGCGCTGAAAAAACCAACCGGCGCCGAGCGAACAATTTCCCTCTCCGTCGACGGAAGAGGGTGAGGGTGGGCTGAGCAAAATCCTGATTTTGGTTGACAGCTATTTATTCCGTTTTCGTTCCTGGGTAGTTCTATCGATAGATGGTGCTTTCCGGTCCCTCAACCCCAGCGGGGTTGCAGCTTTTAGCCCAGGGTCGGACGCCGCAGGCGGCCTACCCTGGGTCAATGTAAAAACAAGAGCTGTTCAACCCCAACGGGGTTGTAGCACTCGCAATGCAACCCCGTTGGGGTTGAACAACCTGACTATTTATTTTCAACCCAGGGTAGCTCGCCTGCGGCGAGCAACCCTGGGCTACAGGCTTCAACCCCGTTGGGGTTGTCCTTCGGCAACGAAACCCAGCAGAACAAAACGAACTCTGCCACAATAGCAATTTCAAGCGAAAAGCAACAATTTTGCGCAGCCCAGGGTGAGGGTGATGAAACACCGACTGACGATTCTATCCCTCACCCCGGTTCGACTGAGCTCACCGAAGTCCGGCCCCTCTCCCGCAAGGGGCGAGGGGAGCTTGTTGCGATGCCGCTCGGCGCATGTTTCCTTTCTCTTCCGCGCTTACCGGGCCAGACGCTCCAGCTCCTCGGCATGGTCGGATTCTTCAGCCAGCATATCTTCCAGCCGAATCACAAGACCCTTGTCTCCCAGCTCTTCGGCCATTTTGATCCGCTGGGTGTAGTTTTGCACCGTCGCGCGTTCGGCGGCCACATCCTCCTGCAACATGTCCTTGGCCGATTTGTGTTTCTTCGGAGGTCTCGGGCGGATGTCGGGATCGCCACCCAGCGCGGCAATCTTGTCGGCCAGGAACATCGCATGGGCCAATTCGCCCGGCACGTCTTCCTTGGCAATCTCGCGGAGCTCGTGGCCCAACAAACCGGTCGCGGTGGCTGCGTGATAGATGTAGCGCATGACGGCTTCCAGTTCCAAGTTCAAGTCCTCGTTCAGCCCGTCGATCAATGCTTGCTTATCGGCCATGAGTGGTTCTCCTGCGATGAAAATGTTAGGAGCCTGTTGAAAAAGGGGACTGGCTCGGAGCGTTCGTTCGATTTCGACCGGAAACTTGGCTTGCCGCGACGTGCCCGTCCCCTTTTTCAACACGCTGCCAGGCAACTGGCCAAGATCGTAACACCCGTGGGGGAGAATGTCGAATGCCTAATGACGAATGTCGAATCCATCACGAATGATCGAATGACGAATGAAAACGTCGAGTGGACCGCGCAAGATTAGCGTCGAAGCAACCAATGAACCGCCGTTCAATAAGCCTTCGCGAACACGGCGCGGCGGGGGCTGGCTTTGCCGGTGAAGATGCAGCGGCCGGGGCCGGATTCGCTGCCCGGCTGGCCCGAGCAGCGGCAGGCAGCGGATCGTGACTTTCAGTTTCGCCAACAGCTCGGTCACCGCCGGATCTTCGGCGTAGTGGCAGAGCGCGAAGCCGCCGTGGATTTCCGGCTTTTCTTCGTTCTTGCGGCGTGAAGAAGTCGGATGAACTCCTCGCGATCGTCGATCGCGCGCGTGTTGGCTTCGCGGCTGCGCCAAGGCCCGCGGCGAAGATGCTGTCCTGGATCTGCCTGCAAGCCGCTCGGCAGCGTTTCGACAAATGCTGCGCGGGCGACGAGCTCCTTCTCGCCTGTGTCGCGGCGGCTGACAACCACTTTGTCTTCAGCCATGTCGCGCGGGCCGATTTCCACACGCAGCGGCACCCCTTTCTTGATGTGCTGCCACATCTTTTCGCCGCCGCGCAGGTCGCGGGCTATCGATCGTCACGCGAACCGGCTGGCCGTCGTATTGCCTGGCCGTCATCTCGGCGCGCGAGATTGTTGCAATATTCGAGCACCTTGGCCCGTTCGTCGTCGTTGCGGAAGATCGGCAGGATCACGGCGTGCTGCGGCGCCAGCCGCGGCGGCAGAATGCAGCCCGTCGTCGTCGCCATGCGTCATCACCAGCGCGCCGACCAGCCGCGTCGAAACGCCCCACGACGTCGTCCAGGCGAACTCTTCGTTCGCCTGCCTGATTGAGGAACTTGATCTCCTGGGCTTTCGAAAAATTCTGCCCGAGAAAATGCGACGTGCCGGCTTGCAGCGCTTTGCGGTCCTGCATCATGGCTTCGATGCTGTAGGTGTTCGACCGCGCCGGGAAACCGCTCGCCGGCGGTCTTTTCGCCGCGGATCACCGGCATGGCCATGTAGTCTTCGGCGAACGTGGCGTAGACATCGAGCATCCGGAGCGTTTCTTCGACCGCCTCTTCTTTCGTGGCATGGGCCGTGTGCCCTTCCTGCCAGAGAAACTCGGTCGTGCGCAAGAACAGCCGCGTGCGCATTTCCCAGCGGACGACGTTGGCCCATTGGTTGATCAGGATCGGCAGATCGCGATACGACTGCACCCACTTGGCATACATCGCGCCGATGATCGTTTCGCTCGTGGGCCGCACGACGAGCGGCTCTTCGAGCTTGCCGGTGGGGATCAGCTTGCCGTCCGGGCCCGCCTCGAGCCGATGATGCGTCACCACCGCGCATTCCTTGGCAAAGCCCTCGACGTGCGCCGCTTCTTTTTCCAGATAGCTGAGCGGGATGAACAGCGGGAAGTAGGCGTTCTGATGGCCCGTGTCCTTGAACATCCGTCGAGCACGCGCTGCATGTTTTCCCAGATGGCGTAGCCCCACGGCTTGATGACCATGCAGCCGCGCACGGGCGAGGTCTCGGCCAGATCGGCGGCCTTGACGGCCTGCTGATACCACTCGGGATAATCTTCGTCGCGGGTCGGACGTGATCGCAGACTTTTGGAGCTTTGGCCATGAAAGAATATGTGTAGGGGTGATCGGGGGCGCGGGAAATTAGGCGCATGCGATTGCGGACCATTCAGAGCCGCGGGCCGGCCGCATTGTAAGAGAATCGCCGCGAGGCGCAAAGCGACCGAGCCGATGATATTGTTTAGCCCCCGGGGTACAATAGCCGCGCGATCCAATTTCGTTCACAGTTCACCATCAAGCGAGGGCGGCAATGGGCGCTTGGGGAGTCCTTGCATTCGACAACGATACCACAAACGACTGGGCATACGGCCTCAAACACGTCGATGATTTGTCGCTCGTCGAGAAGACATTTGATGAATTCGAACATGTTGGGGCAGACTACTTGGATTCAGACATTGCTTGCAACGCTCTTGGCGCTTGCGAGACCCTTGCAAGACTGCTTGGTCATGCCGGCTACACGAACGTGTACACCGAAACGGTGGATCGATGGGTCGCAACTCACAAAATCGAGCCTTCCGCAGTACTCTTGACGCGAGCGATCGCGTCAATCGACCGAATGCTGGTAGATAACTCGGAGTTGCGTGATTTGTGGGAAGACAGTGAATTCGTCGATGCGTGGTATGAAGGGACCGAAGACCTTCGTGCACGGTTGCGGGCATAAATTGGCCCCCAATTAACCCTGACGCCAAACGGTTCGGCTATTCGCCCTCTTCGACGACGTTCGGCGATGGTGAATCGGTGAGCATCTTGAGAATGTGCTGGGCGAGCCGCTCCTTGATCTCGCGGTGGCGTGGGACCGGTTGAGATACTCTGGTCCTTGGATTTCGATACCAGTCGTGCTTGGCGCCATGTCGCACGAAGTCGCAGCCTAGGCCTTTGATCGCGCGGATCAAATCGACGTGCTTCATGAGACGATCAGGTCGTCGACTTTGCGTATTCCCGAAATCTGACCGCCAGTCATTTCCGAGTGCAAGTCGCGCAGATGGTCCTTGAGATCGTCAAGGGTTTCGCCCTGCGTCCAATAGTCGGGGAAGTCCTGAAGATAGCCGAGCCACGCGCCATCCTCTTCCCAAGAGATGTACTTAACTGTTTGCATGCTTTATTCTCCCGGCCAGCCCTAAACATCATATCAGGCCGGTCACAGTTTACGCGAGCAACCGTACCGCCACCGCGCTCGCTTGCCCTTGCGGCGTCACGCTCAGATTGATGAAGCTCGTGCCGGGGTCGGCGTGCTCGGGGCCGGCGGGGGTGATGGGGCACTCGGGATCGGGCGTTTCGTAGTTCAAGATCGCGGCAGGCGCTTGTTCGCCAAGGCCAACACGCTGCCGATCAATTCGACGAGCCCGCTGCCGGCGCCCAGGTTGCCAAAATAGCTTTTCAGCGCGGTGACGGGAATTTTTTTCGCCGCATCGCCGAATGTCGCTTGGATCGCCTGCGCTTCGGCCACGTCGCTCGAATGCGTCGCCAATCCATGAGCGTGAATGTGGCCAATTTCGTTCGGGGATATGCCGGCTTCCGCCAGCGATTTGCGGATCACGTTGGCTAGCGCCACGTCGCGCAGAGCCACGTAGTTCCGGTCGGTGGCCTGCGAGGAGCCGGAGCCGACCACTTCGGCGTAAATCCGAGCCCCGCGCGCCTGGGCGGTCGCAAGTTCTTCCAGGACGATCGCGCCGGAACCTTCGCCAATGACCATGCCGCGCCGATCGCGGTCGAATGGCCGGCTGGCTCGGCCCGGCTCGACGCCGTTGGCCGCCAACTCTTCGCTCTGGGCAGCATGGACCGACTTCATCGGATGGACCCGCGTGCCGGTGGCCCCAACGACCATGATGTCGGCGCTGCCGCGGCCGATAGTGTGGAACGCCTCGCCGATCGCCAGGTTGGCGGCCGCTTCGCGATGGGTGATCGAATTGTTCGGCCCGCGCAAATCGTTGTAGATCGCCACATGGCTGGCCGGCATGTTGGGCAAGTATTTCAGCAGCCAAAGCGGGGTGACTTTCGTCATCCCCTCGTTTCCCCAGCGGGCGTATTCGAACTCGCCCCCCGCCGTGCGGCAATGGTTAATCGCCTCGCTGAAATCGTCAGGCAGGGTAAGCATGTAATCGGTGCCAAACACGCAGCCGGCTCGTTCGGGGTCGAATTTGCCGGCGGCCAGGGCTGCGTCCTGTATCGCCAATTGCGCGGCGGCGACGCCCATTTGCGTCTCGCGGCACATCAGCTTGAGTCCCTTGCGAATCGACTTTTTCTGTTCCTTTTCAAGCGGACCGAAGTTCTCGATATCGCCGGTGAATTCCAAGGCGGCGGCCGCAAACGAAGCGGGCAAGGTTTCGACGATCGGGCTGTCCAGCGGCGCGACGCCGCTGCGGCCCGCGACCAACGCCTCCCACAAGGCAGCGGTGGAGTTGCCCAACGGACTGATGAGCCCTATGCCAGTGATGACGACGCGGCGGCGATTTACAGCATTGATCATGGTTTAATGCAATCAGAGGCTATGGAAGCCGGCTGGCGCTGAATTCGATCGACCGGCCGGCCGGCACCGCTCGAAATGGCAGGAAAAGCTACTATAACATGCCCAGTTTAACGATCCTAGGCGGATGTGAACGCTGGGCGCGTTCGCGGTGGAAGGCAAGTCCAGACGCGCTAACTGACGTGCGCGCCTTCGGATCATTCACCTAACCCGAGCCGCGCACGTAAGTAAGCTGATATCGTGTTCGGTAATTCACTTCCTTGCTCCGCCGTGTATCGTCGCGCCGCGGACCAGGGTAAACTGGACAGCGTCATGTGGCCCCAGTCGCGCGAAACGCAAGAATTGTTGGCCGAAGCTCGCGGCGGCGATGCCGAGGCGATCGATCGGCTTTTGCAGCGGCATCGCGATGCGCTGCGGCGAATGGTCGAACTGCGGATGGATCACGCCATCGCCCGCCGGGTCGATGCCAGCGACATTGTGCAAGATGTGCTCATTGACGCCCATCGCCGGCTGCAAGAATATCTCGAAAATCCGGTCATGCCGTTTCATCTCTGGCTGCGGCAAATGGCCCACGACCGGCTGATCGACGCCCATCGGCGGCACCGCGTGGCCGCGCGGCGTAGTCTCGACCGCGAGCAGCCGCTGGTGGTTGGCGCCGCGGCTGATCGGTCATCCTTGGATTTGATCGCTAGCCTGGTCGACCGGGAACTGACGCCGGCGGCGGCCGCCACTTGGAATGAATTGCAACGGCGGTTCCAACAAGCGCTCGAAGAGTTGGATCCGCAGGACCGCGAGATCGTGTTGCTGCGGCACTTCGAATATCTGTCGAATGGCGACGCGGCCGAGGTGCTTGGCCTCAGCGAACCCGCGGCGGGCATGCGCTATCTCCGCGCAATGCGCCGGCTGCGCGCGAAGTTGCAAGAACCGGCTGCGGAGACGAATCCGAAAGGCGAGCACGACGCTTCAGAGCAGTAATGACCAACGGCCGATGGCAAATGCCCAACTCATGCCTAAGCAATTGGACCAAGGGTAAGCTCATTTTTGCGTCGCGAGATTTCTTGTTGCGCCTTCGGTTTGATCGATCCGGCGGAACGCTCGCGGATTGGCCAAAGCATCACCCGTAAACCGTTCGAGCAAGACGCCTCCCGACACGTCGGCCGAGCCTACACGTATTCTTGCGTCGTTGGTTTGATGACCATTTCGGCGACATGCGCTCGTGGCGGCAGGCAGGCAATCATCACAACGGCGGCGGCGACGTCTTCGGGTTGCAGGATTCTCGCGCGGTGCTCGGCGGTAACGGCCACGGGGCGCTTGTCGAGGATCGGCGTTTCCACTTCGCCGGGGTAGATGTTCGTCACGCGGATTCCATGCTGGCCTTCTTCCAGCGTGGCGAAAGTGCCGAGGGCAGTCAGCGCGAATTTCGAAGCGCTGTAGGCGACGCCCCCCAAGCGGCTCGCCCGTTTTCCGGCGATCGATGAAATGTTGATCACCAGTCCGTCGCGCCGCTCGCGCATCGCAGGCAACACGGCTTGCAGGCAATGGAAGAAACCGGTGGCGTTGGTGGCCATCAGATGGTCCCATTCCTCAGGCGTCGTATTGGCGATGTCGCGATGCAGGACATTGGCGCCGGCTGAATAAACGAGAATATCGATCTGGCCCAGTTCTTCGATTGCCCAGCGAAACAGCTCGACAATATCGGCCCGATCGCCCGCGTCGACCGTGTGTGTTAGCAGCGGCGTTTCGGCGGCGCGGGCTCTGGCCACTTGCTGCAATTTGTCCATCCGCCGGCCGGCGATCAGCACGCGGCAACCCTCGGCGGCCAGCGCCACGGCAATGCCCTCGCCGATGCCCGTGCCGCCCCCCACCACCACCGCCGTTTTGCCGGAAAGTCGCATGCGAAGATGATCCTATTGCGCGGAAGATCAGATTGCGATTCGCGCTCGATTGTCGTCGATTTGCGCCGGCAATCAAGATGGCGCTTCGACATTCACAATCGAGCCGCGCACGCAGCCGGAAGAGTGTAAGGCGTGTCGCTGCACAAACTGCTTACTGCATGCGCGGCTCTTTGCACGCGATCCTTGTTATTACATCCTTCTAGCTTGCGGGGATGTCAAGCAAGAGATGCTCGGCGTCGAGATGTACTCGGTGTCCTTCGAACGCGCCGGGGCCGATGCGAGCTCCGGCCTCCGCGGCTTCCGGCGGCAGGATGCCGGCTTCGACGTTGGTGAGAACGAGCCGGCCGAAGCGCAACCGGGGAATTCGGACGATCTGCACCATTTCGTCCCGTCCTGGGGCCACGCGATATTTCACCCGCGGTGCCGCGTCGTCCACCTTCAGGCCGGCGGCGTCGGCCTGGCTTTGCAGAATCACCGTGCGCTGGCTCGTGTCGCCGAAGCTGAACGTCAGCGGTTGCTTGTCGTTGACCAGGGCCGTGACGCGGTACAGATTTCCGTCGCGATAGACCGGCAGCCAATCGGGAAAGACGACGCTGCGCAAGCGGTCCAGCGTCTTGCTTGCATCGCGCATGTTACGCGCCGGACCCAGCGAATCGCCAGAGCCCGTGGCCACGATCGCGGCGGCGATGCCGGCGTCTTCGCGGAGCAAATCGTAGCGCGTCGTGAGTTTTTCGAGGGCCGCCTGAAGCGGCAGCAGGCGGATCGCCATCTCCGTCCGCAGATTGACCAAATCCAAGCACAATTGCCGCGCCTGCTGTCCCACGCCGAGCCGGTCAGGCGGCAAAAATAACTGACGCAATTGGGCGATCGCGGCCGTCACCGTTTTCAGTTCGGCGTCGAGTTGTTTTCGTTGCGGCGTGCCGACCTTGGCCGCCGGCAACAGCCCATGTAAACGTTTCTCTTCCTGCTCGGCCTTGCTGAGCTGAACGCGATAGGTCTCGTTCTGCTGCAACATCTGGTCGATTGCCAGCCGCCGGTCGGCCAGCCGCCGTTCCAGGCCCTCCAAGGCTGCGATCTGTTCGTGCAGCTCGGTTTCTTCCTTCAAACACCAGGCGCCGGCGACGTGCGCCAGACCGCGCGCCTTCAGCAATTTGGCCGCCGAAGGCTCGGCCTCGGCCGATTCGCCGTTGCCGACTGCGGCAGGATCAGCCCCCCAGGCGCCGCGGCCGACGATCGCCAGGCTGGCGATCGCGATGGCGGAGAAGAATAGAGCTAGCCGTGCCAACTGAACCATTCCGGGATTATGTCCCGTCTGCGCGCAAGTTACCAGCTTCGCGGCATGACCCGTACCGTCGTCCTAACCCGCAGCGACGGCAGATTCGTTGCCGCGCTAGCCCGTAGCGGCGGCAGATCCGGTCGGGCGGCCGACTCGCTATAGGGTTTTGGGCGGGCGAGTCGATGAAAGCTGTTGGACGGTGCGGATGGAGTCGGCTCGACGCACGAGGAGACACAGCATGTGGCGATCGGTATTCTTGGCGCTCGGTTTGTTCTCGGTGGTGCTAGGCATCGAATCGTTGCTGATCGATAGTGCCCTGTTGGCCAATCATGGCGAAGCGATCATGGGCAGCCGCGACGTCGTGCCCCCGGAATGGGCGCCTTGGAGCCTCCTGTCTGCCGGCGCGGTGGTGATCCTCTACTCCTTCACCTTGCCCCAAAAACTCAAGGGGGGCTGAAACGGGGACAGGGGGGCTGGAATCGGAAGAGACCTCTTTCTCGCGTTTTTTACGCTCAGCCATACGGCCGTTGCTTCGGTCTAGTCCGCCGGGTGTGCACAAAGCGACTTTGGTCGCGGTCAAATTGCGCATTTCTTGCGCCTTGTAATAACGTCCCGACAGCCTGCCGCCGGCGCGCTGGCGCCCTTTTCTCGGGAACGACGGCGTGCTAAGGCACGGGACGCCTGTGGCGATCTATGCCCAGGGTCAAGAGCACGAGACATCTTCAGAGTGCTGCATTGAGACGGTGAGACTTTTGGCCAACGCGCTGCATATAAGACCGGCCGGACAAATTGCGATGCTGAGTAGCTGATCAAACTGACTTTTTGAGATCAACGAAACGGATCAACTTCAAAGCGTGTTTAATCAAACGGAAGACACGCCGCTCGGGCGATTGCGAGCCGGACTTGTTGCATGCACCAATTCGCTCCAGCAAGCAGAGGTGTATCATGTCTAACCGCACATCGAAGCATGCCCGACGCCGCGCGGCACTCCGCCTTACGTTCTTGGCCTTGGCAATTGGTGCGGCGGCCTCCGATGTTGGACAGGCTCAGCCCGTGGCGACCGATCTGTACCAACCGGTCGGGGGCGTGGCGATTGACACCGCCGGCCTGATTGAAAATTCGCGGCCCGAACTGACCGGCGAGCTTGCCGAAACGCGCCGCAAGGCGCTGGCCCAGGCACCGGCCGATTGAACGAGCCGGCCAGGCTGCGAATGATTTCGCTGCGGCGGTTGCAAGAGGCAATCGCTGAGCGGCAGCGAGCCCATCAGCCGCTCTCCGACGACATCCGGTTTCTCGCCGGCTTGCAGCGCGTGCAGTACGTGTTCGTCGATCCGGCTCATCACGACATCGTGTTGGCCGGCCCGGCCGATCGGTGGACGATCGATGCGCTGGGGGATGTGGTCGGAGGGACCAATCATCAGCCGGTGATGCAGTTGGACGACCTGCTGGTCGCACTGCGCACCACCGGCGCTGTGCGTCATGGCGGCGTGAGTTGCTCGATCAATCCTACTCCGGAAGGGATCAAGCGGTTTCAGGAGTTCATTCGACAGCAAAAGACGATCGGCGATCCGCGACAGACGCTCAGATCGATCGCAGAGCACCTCGGCCCGCAAAATATCACGCTGCGGGGCGTGCCCGAGTCGAGCCGGTTTGCCTGGGTCCTGGTCGCGGCCGACTTCCGCATGAAGCGGCTGGCGATGAACTTCGAGCCGGCTCCGGTGAAGGGCTTACCCAGTTACCTGGAAATGATTCCCGCCGGACCAAAGGTGCAGAACCTGATGCCGCGGTGGTGGTTGGCCACCAGTTTTCAACCGCTTGCGAAAGATTCCGAGGGGCTGGCCTGGAAGATTCTGGGCCCCGGCGTGAAGTGCTTGACGGAGGAAGACTACATCACCTCGACGGGAGAAGCCAAGGGGACCGGCAAAAGCAACGCCATTGCGCAAAAATGGGCCGATCTGATGACGGCCAAATACGATGAGTTGTCGGAGCACGACACGGTCTTCCGTCAATTGCGCAATTGCATGGAGCTTTCGGTGGCCGCGGCGCTGGTGCTGCGCGAACGGCTGGCCGAGCGGGCCGACTGCCGGTTGGATCTGCTGATGGACCCAAACCAACTGCCGATTTTCGCATACCCGATTCCACGGCAGGTGGCCACCTCGGCCAGCTTCGTGAAGAAGGGGCAGAACTATCTGATCAGTGCCTCCGGCGGCGTGCAATTTCAACCTTGGACGATCGTCGAGCATCAAGTCACCGACGAAGCCCCCGCCGCTGTCCGCGGCAAAGCCCTGCGAACCGGCGCCGAGTCCAAGATCTGGTGGTGGAACTGAGAGATCGATTGCTTGCCGATTGCGGCGCCCACCGTCTACGTAGCCCCCCGCTGGAGTTCCCTTTCAAATTCGAAGCACCGCTCGAACAGCGCGAGGAAAATCGGTTGGCAATCATCAATGCTTGGCGCAAGGCCCACGGCTTGCCGCTGATGCCGCAACCCAAATATCCCAAGGTAGCTGCCGTGCCGGCCGACAGATTGGAACCACTGTTGGATCGGCTTCAAATCGCCTCGGCCGACGAAACTGGCGCCGCGAGTGCGGCGATTGAACAACTCGGCCCCGGAGCGCTCCAAGGGACTTTGAAGCGATTGAAATCGCTAAAGGACGGTTCGCCGCAACGGACCTCGCTTGAACAACTTGCCCTGCGCTTGGCCACGACGATTGTCGAAATCGAGTATGCGGATAAATCGACTAAACCGGATGCGGAATTGCAAGCGAAACTGCAGAGCCTCAAGGGAAAACCCGTCGATCCGACGGTTATGAGCGCCGCGGTGATCTCGATTGGGAAAAATTTGAAAAGGTCCGCCCCCGGTGTCTGTATAACCCTGGTTCATCCCGCGAAACAAGCTGGTACGACGCTGCACGTCGATGTCTATGACAAGACTCGTGCGGCCGGCATTCCCGTCGCAGGTAGGATTGCACCCGATGACTCGTCGCCAAAGGACCGACCCTATGTTTGGGGTGAGGAATACAGTGCTCGGATCGATGGAAAATCGGTCGCCAATTCGTCGTCGATCGGGCGACTCGATTCCAACGAATTGCACCGCATCTTCGCTCCGGTCACTTCAACGCCGATCGACAAATCGCTAGAAATACGGATCCAACTGATCGGCATCTGGCAGCGGCGGTAAACATTGGGAAAATGTCGCGGAGGCAACTGCGGTGCCGTCGACACGATTCAATCTCGCTGCGAAGTTCTGGCGCCGTTGTCCAATCGACGGCAGCTGTCGAACCATAATGGTTGTTTTTTTGTTGGCCGGCGGCCTGACTGCCAGCGTCACGGCACAAACCGAATCCAAGCAGCAAGCGACCAAGCCGGAGGATACTCAGACGCTCGTTGAGCGGGTCGTTCGGCACCCGCGCGACCAGGACCGGTGGGCTCCACTTCGCGAACCAACTCGTCGCGCTGACGCCAAGCGGCTGCTCGTCGCCGCGTTTCGCAGTCCGACGAACGCTGGCAGCGCGCGGCTCGCGTTTCTCAAGCCTGAAGGTGGTCGGGATGAGATTCTGGAAGCGATCGCCGGCATCTTTGGAGATGATGCCGCGGACGTTTTGTTCGAAGCCGCCAGCGATGCCGATCCACAGGTGCGATTGGCTGCGGTGAACTCGATGGGCTGGCGGCTCACGAAGTCGACAGATCAGGTGCGCCGCGCAGTGCGCGATGCGCTCCGCGACCCTGACGCTCGCGTCGTTGTCGCCGCGCTAGAGGAAATCAAAAGCCATCCCGATTCCGAAGCGGGACCAGCCGTTCTCGAACTGCTGCGCCATCCGCGCTCGCCAAAGCGCGAACCATGGGATTCGCCAGTCACCTACAACATCGGCGATTTCGCCGGCTATACCACCCGTCCTGGTTTCGACGAGGCTCTCGAAGCGATTGGCGATACGGCGTATGCCGGTGCTCTGGATGAGTTACTCAGGTTGACTCGCGATCCTAGCGCCTGCGTGCGATCAGGCGCCGCGGATGCGATCGCGCGTTGTGCGGCTAACGCGGATGCTGCGCAGCGGACGGCGGCCCTGGCCAGGCTTCGTGCCCTATTAGACGATCCGAATCGGTCAGTCTGTCTCAGTGCGAGCAAGGCGCTCGCCGAATTGCACGATTCAAGCGGCTTGCCAGCGATGGTATTCGAGTTGATAAAATTGATACGTCCTCGGGCAGATTGGGAAGAGCAGCGCGTCGTACCGCTTCTTCAGGCGCTCGAAAAGCTGACAGGAGAAGATTTCGGCTCGTCGCTTGGCGAAAAAGCCTGGGAGAGCGCCGATCGAGAAAAATTCAAGATGCTGCAGTCGCGCGTCAATAGCATCCTTGAACGGCTCCGGGCGAAAGGGCTGCCGACCGAAGGGTATCCGCGGTTGCCAACCAAATTGCCCGCGGCAGATAAGGAGATGTTTGACCGGGCGTTTGCCAAGTGGCTCGTTGATCCGCGAGGGGCAATCTATGTCTCCTTTCCCTACGACGAGCGCACGGCTTGGGGTACGACGGAAAAGCGCCGACTGCTGGGATGGCTCTTCCCCGCCAAGGGCAATCAACCGGCGTGCGTGTTGTTGGATGACCGGGCAAGTTTCCCGGCGCCTGCCAAATCCGACGTGCAGGACCTGGTGGGTCAGACTCGTCGGGAACTCGCAGGTTTCCTCGCCGGTAAGGAGTTTACGCCCAGCGCAATCGACGCGGCGTGGCTCTATCGGCTAGGCCACGAAGATCTCGCCGCGCAGCTTTTGTTCTTGGCGCGGGGCTACGGCGATCGGAACGACATTGACCTCGACCAACCGAGCGAAGGGGATGCTTGGTTCGCCTTTTCCAGTGCAGTCCACGCCTATATCGTCGGAGCGGACGATGAGGCGCTCGTTCATGCCGAACGTCTGGCTCGGCTCTACCCCAATTTTGTTGATAAGTTCGGCCCGGGGCCTCAACTCTTGTCAGAATTGCGCCGGAGGAAGAAAGAAGGAACGTTCAACCGGCCGGCCGAGGCACTTCCCGAGGACTTTGGGCGTTGGGCCGTGGAGCGGAAGGTTGCGCGGCTGATCCGCGATTTGCAAGACGTCGACGCTCGCCAGCGGGGCCAGCCTGGAGGAATCGACCTTTCGCAAGATCCACGAGTGCTCAGACTCATTGAAGTTGGCGATGCGGCGGTGCCGGCATTGATCGATTGCCTTGAAACCGATGAGCGGCTTACCCGATCGGTGCATTTTTGGCGCGATTTCGCCAGAGATCGCGGAATCGTCGGCGTTCGCGAGGCGGCGCTCTGTGCCGTAACCTCGATTCTCGGCACGTCGGTGTTTGAGCCCGCGAGCACCGGTGACGATTTTACCCGCCGCGGCGAGAGCCAAGCCATCGCAACGGGTCGAAAGCTGCGCAGGTATTGGGAGAAGTACGGGAAACTACCATACGATGAACGGATGATGGCGGTCCTCTCCGATCCAAAGTGCACACCCGACGCGGCCCTGGAGGCGGCGCAGAACCTCGCGAACCTTGGAAGCCGGCACCAAATCGGAACGATGGTGTGGACGGGATCGATCGGACCACGCCGCGCGGAGACCAACCCGGCAATCGCGCGTTTCCAAAAGCCTACGGTCGCCGAGGCAATTCTCGCCGCTCGCGACCGTCACTTGAAGACCCTGAACAATGCCAAAGGCGACGAAGATGGTCGTCGTAGGACTGACGGCTCCTATGCGAATGCGCTGATCGAGTTGGGCGACGCGAGAATTGTGCCCGAGCTGAAAAAGCGATTCCGCACCGACGCCACGCTGGCGCTGCGACGCCAATGGGCAGTGGTAAGTTTTTCGCTCGCCGACGACAGCATGCTGCGCGAGCTGGCGACCGCCTTTAAGGACGGCGTTCTGCGCTTGCCGCCCAACGATCGCGACACGACGTACCCTGAGGAACAGCCCGGCAATCGCGAGTTGGCCGAATTTGTTCGTGCTTTCGCCGCGGCGGAGAAGCCCTTCGCTGACGAAGCGTTGATGGCCCTGACCGATCCTAAGCATCCCTACAATGCGGCCGCGAGCGCATATGTGGAGTATTTACTCAGGCAGCCTGATTCTTCACAGGATTACCTTTGGTATAGCCACCCGTATTTTGTCAAGTTGTTGCGACCGCTACTCGACGACACTTCGGCCGCAGGTCTGGACTACACGCTCTCAAGCGAGACCCGTCGGTGGTTTGGAAGCAATGGAACTCATGGGGAAGAGCTGCCCGACGCTTTGGCGACCGTCTCACCGTCCGAACGCCGCGATGCGGTCGCCGGCCGGAAGTGCGATGCCGCGGCAATGCTCATCAGCGACCGTGTTGTAGGCGCTCCTGCCTATCATCCTTTGCTAAAGAACGCAGATGAACGGCTAGGCGAACTAAAATCGTTTGTGGACCAATACGGCCAACACCTTCGTCCGCTAACAGGCCCGGAGCGGGTTGCGACCAAGTTCGACACATGGGACCGAGGTATTCTGTTTATTCCAGTTTTTCTAAGGCCTGGCAAAGCGGCGACGGCCACGGACACGGCAGCGAATCGGGCTGTATTCAACCTGGGCGGCACCGGTAAGCCAGCGGAGCTCGTGTTGCCGGCAACGGCGCGCCTTAAGGCAGAACCCGATGGAAACAAGCCAATGCGCGTATTGATCGTTCAAGCCGAGCGCGACGCCGGCGGCAAACTGCACTATGGGATCGTGGACCGCCATGCGATTCGTGCAGTTGGCGAGCCTGATCTGGATGACATCAGGCCAGTTGCGGAAGAATCAAAGCCGAAATAGCAAGACGCGTTGCGCCTCCGATCTTCGCCAGTGCTGCAATTATTGCAGCTTGCTCCAGTCGATGAGCAATCCGTCGGATCGGTTCCCTAATCGCCGATGGGTCTCGAGATCGATGTTGTAGCCGATCGTGTGCACCGAGCCGTCGCAGAAGCCCATGTTGAACGAGCCGGCGTGAACGCTGCCGAAGTTGCAGGAATTCGAATATCCTGGCGTGTCTTGCGCCGGCACTCTCCAAGATGTTCGAGCGATGGAGGATGGTGTCGCTATAATTCCAGCGTTGCAAACAGGGGGTTGACCGTGATGCATTCATGAACGTTCGTCGCGACACGTTTTGGCATTGGCCCGGTTGGAGTCAGGCTCGGCTATGCGCTGGCGCTGGGGTTTGCCAACTCGCTTTGGTTTGGCGTGGCCTACGGCGGAGCGGATTGGCTTAGCGAACATCACAGTTTTCGCGTGCGGTTACATCTGGGGATCGATTTGTCCGTTCCGTTCGTCCCCGCGATGACGATTTTCTATCTTTCGCTCAACGTGCTGCTGTGGTGCGCGCCGTTCGTCCTCCGCAGCCGGCGCGAGTTGCTAGCCCTGAGCGTTTCTCTGGCCTCAGCCACGCTGGTCGCCGCAATTTTTTTTGTGCTGCTGCCCGGCCAGCAGGCGTATGCGCCTCCGCAAGATCACGAATTGGGCGACTGGGCGGGCATCTATCATTTCGCTTGCTGGCTGGCCATGACGCACAACTATCTACCGTCGCTGCACGTGGCTTTCACGACGATCGCCATCGCGGTCTATCGGGATCACGCGAAGCGTTGGGGAAGAATCCTATTGGGCGTTTGGGGGCTGGCCATTATTTCGTCCACCATGCTGATCCATCAGCATTATCTTGTCGATGTCGTCAGCGGGATACTTTTGGGCTGGTTGGCGGTCCGCTGGATTTATCGACCTCTACTGGCCAGGCGACGACGACTTCCAATGGACGAAACACCGCCGGCCAACCATCCCACGTATCAAGAGCTACCGGCTTGATGTTGCCGGCTTTTTGCCCGCGTGCCAGACAGCGTCGCTGATACACTTGCCAGGCGGGCTCGCCGTGGGCGTCGAGTAGTCGAATTTCCACGGGCGCGAGTTGGCCCAAGCCGACGGCATATCGATAGTGTGGGTTTTCCGCCAAGCGAGCTTCCAGCAGTCGTTGCAGTTGATCGATCATCGTCGGGTGGATTTTCGCGCCGGCCGCCAATTGCAGATAGAAGCGATATCGGACTGGCCGCTCAGCGATGGGTGTAAGCAGCGAAAAACGTGGTTCTAGGCCGCATTCCGCCAGGCTGCGATCCACTGCGAGCCGAACGTGGGGCTCCGCCAGCTTCTCGCCGACCAAGTCGCTCACGCGATCGCCGCGCCCCAGGAAGCGCAGTAGCGGACACTGGTCACTAGACCCAACGACCTCCACTTCGTCGCCCAGGCAATAGCGATATAAGCCACCCGCGGTGGTCACGAGAATTTGATATCGGCCGCCACATTCGAGTTCGTGGGCCAGACGCGGGCGTCGCGAATCCACGATTCCACCTCCTACGAAATCGACTGCCGCAAATTCGAAGAAATGCGATCGCACGGCCAACGCAGGCGCGGGGGAGTCAAGCAGTGGTATCGATACGATCGCCTCGGTGGCCAGCAAACCTTTGGGCTGAATCTCAACCTGCGGAAAAAGCGCGCGAATTTCGCCCACCGATTGGGCCGCGGCCGCATCGGTCCAGCAACTAATGAGCGCCAAGCGGGGCCAAATCTGATGCAGCACTTCTGGCCAGCTCGCGGCCGATCGCGAGATGGAAGCCACTGCATCGGCTCGGCGCGGGTTGGCTGCCAATGCGGGCGCCCCGCTGCGCCGCGAACCCCACTTGCCCCAGGCCGTGCCATGCCGCAAGTCGTCACACAAGCGATCCAACCATTCTGGTAATGACAAGAACAGTGCCGAAAGAAACGTAGGATTCCAGATCGAGATCAACGCCAGATCGTCCGCCGCCAATAGGCACAGCAATGTCCAGTAGCGAAACAATTCCAGGTCATCGCATTGCGCCAACCCGGAAGGGGCCACCAGCAATCGCCGCAGCGCCCATCGCTCGATGCCGCCCAGATAGGCGGCGTCGTCGTCAAAGCCAATCGGGATTCCGCCCGCGGTTCGTCCCGGCGGACCCAGAGCCGGCGAAATCGACCAATAGGCCCGGCCACGGCGCACGGCCGGCCGCCCGAGATAGAGGTTCGCAATCCAGGCCGCCACGCCGCGTTGGAACTGGCGCCTCAGAGCGTCGGTATAGGGAATCCATTTTTCGCCGCCACTCGAACCGCTGGTCGGCTCCAGCAGTCGCACGGGTTCGCGCGTGAGCACGTTCGGCTCGCCGGCTCCAATGCGGACGATCGAATCGCGATAATCGTCATACTTGCTCAGCGGCACGCGCGCCTGAAAATCTTGCGGCGAAGCGATCGAACCGAACCCTCGGCCGCGGCCGAAATCGGTGTGGCGATTCGTGTGCAGAATCTCCCGCAGAATCGCCGCTTGCGCCGATTCGACATTTCCGGTCGCCCGGCGAAACGCCAACAATTCCCTGTAACACTTCAACATCCAGGCCGAATTGAGGCAGTACGCCCATGACATCACGACACCCTCAGCATGGGTTCGGCGCCAATCACACGCCAGGCGGCCGGGCGAAAATTTGCTCGCGTCAACGGTGCGATGCAGCAGAGTTCATCGCCGTCGGCATGCAGAGGATTTTGGTCGATGAAGAACCGAACATGCGGATCGCGAAGTCGCTCGGTCGTGAGCCCGGCAATATGTTGTCGCAAGCGATATTGGTGTGCGCCGGCCCGGATCACTCCTGAGTCTCGCTGGTAAACGCCAGGAAACTTTTTTCCTGCCAAGGCATCAATGACATTTCGGGCCCACGCCGGCGTCGGCGTTTCGAAGTTCGGATAGAACTCGTGAAAAAAGACGGGCAGAAATCGATAGGTTCGATAGCCCTGCGAAATCAAGAACCAGTATAACTCGCAATCGGAGCAACTATCGATTAGCGACAATGCCAGGCCGCCCCAGATGTGGGTTAACGCCGGGTCTCCCCAGTACGCTCGATCGATGATCGTATCGCCGGAGAAAAGAGCTTTGATCGGCCTGTTGTCGGCCAGCGTGTCGAGCAGCAACTGCGTCGAGAAACCGCAAAGCCTCCCGCTCGATGGATCGAAAATCTGGATGACCCACTGTTTCTCATCGAGATCGGCTTCGAAGTCCACACGACGAACGCCGGCATAATGACGATCCATCAGTTCGAACATCTCTTGCCGCAGTCGTGACGTAACCTCCGACAACGGAACAAGAGCGCCACCGAGTTTCATGCACGAATTCCCTTCATCGTCGATCGTGAATTGGCTTGGTGCGTTGCTTCGCTAAGAGCGCCCAACTCCAAGTACGGTGGGCGTGAGTCGAGGCTGCGAGCGAAGTATTTCGCCATCTTCCCAACAGACATAATACAGTCGGGTAGTGTAACACCTCGCACTCCGCTTGATTGCGACAGGCGCCAGCGGATCGGACGCGCAAAGACCAAGCAGCAAGAATTTCGCGTTGTCTCCGACGGAGCTTGGCTGTACGGCATCCAGCAGCGTGCGGAACACGGTTGGGTCATCGTCGGCGACGAGCGGTAGCGCGGCGGTAAGGTGGCGGAATGGCTGGCCGGCGCCGGGGAGCGCTGGCGAGCCGCTCAGCAGACACCACGCGTTGTAAAGAGGCCGTGTCCAGTGCGTCAGGCCATTGTAGCGATGCACAACGTTTTGCCGAAAGCCATGTTGGTCCCAAGCTCCCAGCGTGCCGACCAGTTGGCCGGCGCGAAAGGCCAGCAGCAGATCGGCCGGGCGGAGGTCTCGAAATGCTCCGTTAGGACTGAAAAAATCTCGTGGCTCGTAACAGGGAAAGAACTGCCGCCGGGGACCGTGGATCGCCAAAAACGCCAAAATCGTCGCAAGGTCATTCGTTGTGGCGGGCCGAACTGTCAGGCCGGAGGAAACGCTCGTCCGATTTCGGCGCCGCGCCAGCGGGATCGCCAGCGTGCAGTAATCGCCCGCGTAATGATATGCCGGCAAACCTGCTCGACCGGAAGTCAACAACCGAATCACCGCGTCGTTGCCTGAGGCGATCGTAGTGAGATAGAGGGGCGCGCGCCGGTCGCTGTGCAATTGGCGAAAAAACTTATAACCTCGTGCCACCAGCCCGCGATTGCGGTGACCGATTAGCAAACGCAGGCCACCCAAATAACCGATCTGCTGCGGAAGGCCATTCACATATCGCATTCGAATCGAGCGACAACCGAACCCGACCAGCTTGTCGGCCCCGCAATCGCGGGCGGCGACCACCTGGCGAAATTCGCCTTCGACGACCGCGGCGTCAAAGTAGCTCGGTTCGCGACGGAAGCTGACCGAGATGCGACCAGCCATCGGAGTTTCGGCGAGAATATGTCGCAGATCCGCGTCATCGGCCGGCGTGGCCAGTTCAAACCGGTAGCGGCTCATCGCGCAGGCGTCCACTTTGCAAGACCGGCGCCCAACTGCAATCCCTGGCGCAAATTGATGTCGTAATGGGCGTTGATGTTCAAACCAAGATATACGCCCGTCATCACCAAACTTTGTGCATTGGCCTGCCGATCCCGCATCCGCTCAAAGATCGATCCCCAGCCATAGAACTGCCGTCGTGCATCGAGACATAGGTGTTCCAACTCGCTCGGCGTCAACTTCTTCGGCTGGAATGTCACTTCACCGACTCGCCCCTCGTCGTCAAGCCACCACCGCGGTTTCAGCAATCGGTCTTGGGCCAATAGGCGGCGATACAGAGGCGTGCCAGGAAACGGAATCAAGTGATTGAACGCCGCGAGGAATAATTTCTGCTCGCGGGCGAAGTTGATACTGCGATGGATCGATTCGGCATCGTCGTTGTCATAGCCGAACACAAACGTGCCATAAACGGCTAATCCATGTTTGCGAAACCGGGCCAGACTTTCGGCGTAGCTGCCAGCGACTAAATTCCAGTCCTTGCCCATGTCTCGCAAATTCTCGGGGTCGAGCGATTCCATGCCGATCAAGAGGCCACAACAACCGCTGGCCGCCAACAACTCGAGTAGCCGATCGTCTTGGGCGATATGGATGCTGGCTTGGCCCACCCAGTGAACTTTTAGCCGGGCCATTTCCAGGCAAAGTTCGCGGGCCTTTGCCGGTTGGCTGACGATGTTGTCGTCGACAATAAAGAATCGGCGACTCTCGATCCTTTCCATCTCGGCCACCACTTCATTCGCGGGGCGATGATTCTGACTGGCGCCGTGGAAGGCGGTGATCGCACAAAAATCGCATTTGAAGTTACAGCCGCGAGCGAATTCCACCAGCGAAATGTTTTGATAGCGACGTCCGGCGAAAATCTCGCGACGAGGGCGGATACCGGTGAGCGACCGTCGACCGAGGCCGCGATATTCGGGCCGCAAACGGTGATGACGAGCGTCGTCGAGCAATTGTGCCCAGATGGGCTCGGCATCGCCGATCACGATGGCATCCGCCTCTTGTCGTGCTTCTTCAGGCAAGAGCGTCACATGGTAGCCGCCCATCACGACCCTCACGCCGCGGAGGCGAAATTGGCGAGCGATCTTGTAGGCCCGTAGCGCGGTAAATGTTTCGACGCTGATCGCCACCAGATCGGTCGGCTCGTCGAACGGTATCTGCTCCATGCGATCGTCGTAGAAACGAACCTCGATCTCCGGCGGCGTGATGCTGGCGAGCGTGGCCATCGAGAGCGGCTGCATTTGCCAGGCGCGCACGTAAGGCTTGTTCTCCTTGCGGCCAACCGAGGGAAATATAAGCGTGAGTCGCATAACGGGTTGCGAACGGAATGATGTCTGGTAAGGGAAGTCGCTATGGCTTGTGGGTCAACTGCATTGTTTTCTGGATAACGCTTCCGGATCGAATCCTTGTCAATCTAATCCAAAGCGCCAGCGAGGACGGTGGAATCCAGGGGCGTGTTGTTCGTCAATCGCAATCGAGATGCCGTTTCGGCCATGTAGCCAGAGTCGCGATAAACGACCTTGGTCTTTTCGCGCAAATGCCGAGCGTAAAAGCGATAACCGAGATTCAACGATGTCCACAGCGGCAATAGCGACCACGGAGCGCCGCGGATCCGTGTGGCGAGCGAGCCCCAGCGATAGCTTTGACGCCAGGACCATTCCAAGCCATCTTGCAACCGCTCGGGGGTCATTTGTTTAGGTTGGCTCACCACGTGCTCGACGTCGTACAGCGACCAGTTCCTGTGCAACAGCCGGCCCTCCGCTTCCAGCCGGCGATACAAGCCGGTGTTCGGAAATGGGGTTGCCACGGCGTAGCGTGGCAGATCGATCTTCGTCCGATCGACGAACTCGACCGTCCGCTCGAACACGCTTTCATCGTCGTTATCGAAGCCGAACACGAAACAGCCCTGGATGCCGATGCCGTGGTCGTGCAGTTTCTTAACCACTTCGCCATATTTGGCCGCCGCGTGGAAATGCTTATGACTGGCGTTCAACGTATCCTGGCTGATCGATTCGAATCCGATCAGCACGCCCTTGCAGCCACTTTGTGACGCGAGTTTCAACAATTCGGCGTCTTCCGCGATCCGCGTCGTCGCCAGGCCGACCCACTTGAACCCGAGCGGAATCATCGCGCGGTAAAGTAATTTGGCGTAGTGGATATCTTCCACCGGACTGAGGTCAATAAAGACGGCCTTCTTGCCCTGAAATGTTTTTAGCTCCGCGATCACCTGGTCGATCGGCCGATGAGCATAGGTGTTTGACCAAGCGGTTGGGACCACGCAAAAGTCGCATTTGTGCGGGCAGCCGCGAGTCGCTTCGATGCTATTGACGGTCGCGTAACTCTTTTTCCTCAACAGGTCCCGCCGCGCGATCGGCACATCGGACAGGCTTCGGCCGGTTGGAGAATGATAACGCGGTTTCAATTCGCCGCGGGCAAAGTCGCGCAGCAACTCCGGCCACGACTTTTCGGCATAGCCGAGCACGAGCGAATCGCAATGCGCGGCGGCCTCGTCCGGCAACAGCGTCGCATGCACGCCCCCGATCACGACCTTGTGCCCCTTGGCGCAGGTCGTCGGCAATCTGGTAAGCCCGCAGCGCCGTGCCGGTAATGGCGGTGATGCCGACCAAATCCGCCTCAAAGTCCAAATCGAGTGGTTGCACTCCTTCGTCTTGAATCACCACTTCGGCGTTCAACTCGTCGGGCACCAGCGCCGCCAACGTCGTCAGCGTTAACGGAGCATATCTTAGTGCGGTCTTGAAGATCCCGGTTCCGTGACGATGGACCTCGCCTGCTGGCGAAAGGAGTTGAATCTTCATGGTACGATGCTCATTTCATTCGTCGGATGCGCGGAATTTCGCATTTTGATGTATGTCGGTTGGATTCGAATTTGGTTTTAGCCATCCGGTTCGAGCAGTAAAGCGCCGATCAGTGCGCGTATTCGCGGAGCTGATCGCCGGCGATCTCTTGCGAAACACTTTGCCCAGGACAACACCAACAACGATTCCCGCGACCAGTGCGATGCCACCGGTCCACGACGAAACGCGAAAAACGGCCAATCGCAATACCGCATTGTCGAACATATTTGCTGAAGCGTGAAAAGCGGCAATTTTCCACTTGCCGTCCTTCTTGACCACCGTGGCGGTCCAATGCGAGAGCAAGTCGAAATCCTTGCCGTCGGCCAATTTGTAATGGTCCTTCGAGCATGCCGAAGGCCACGCCGGTGTCGCCATACAGATGAGTCAATTCTTCGACCGTCGGATCGATCGTCAGGGTATCGACCACGCGCTGCGGACCCTTCATCATGCGATCGTAGTACGCTTTCACACCATCGGGCTTGCGGCTGACTTCGCCGTTCTGCCAGGTTACGACGACGTCGGGATCGAGATAGGTCAACAATTCGTCGACATCGTTTTTCTTGATCGCTTCGACTAGCCCCTTGCGAAGCGCGCGGAGCTCCTCGTGTGCGGGATTTTCTTTGTTCTTATCCTCCGCCGCGGCGGCGACCTGCTTTGTATCGGCTTCGATCGCCTGCGCTTCGATATCGGCGGTCGGTAGCGATGTCGCGATCAGGCACACCACGATTGCCAGGGCGCCGTTCGTCGATTCAATGTCCAAAGCTTCATATTCGATTCCCTTTAGAAAAGAAGTCCTATCCTGCGGCTGAAGTGCTTGCCGGATCTGATGCGAATCGTGTTGTGCGCTGATGACGGCCATTGTGAAAGTGAGCGAACGGGGCCATGGGTCGCCCTCCCGGCGTCTGTTCGCAAGCGGCAATCGAAACACCGGCGGGCAGCAGCGTCGAGCCCCCGATCAGCGCGTCATCGCCGATGAAAATTGGCGATAGAATTAGCTCGGTGCCTCCATACGCTTCGCCCGAGCTAGCGTCCGGGGCGGGATCGATTGTTGGGATCCCATTTTGTTGAATCTCCGCTTGCCCGCACTCGTTTTGTTGCCGGTCGGATTGGCGGCATTCGTGACGAGCAATGATGTGCGGACATATTTTGGTGTCTGCACCGATAACCACACGCGCCCCGATCCTCAGAAACGAGCGGTCGAACAGCTTGACGCCCGGCGACCAATAGACGAATGCGCCGATCTTGGCGCCCCACAGTCGCAGCCAGGTCGAGTACAACCCGGGAACCAGTCGGAGCAATTCTTCCAGCAGCGGCAGACGATTGAAGACGACCTGCCACTGCGTGATATACCACCAGCGCATGAAAGCCGGCGATCCTGTCGCACAGCGCTGTTCTGCAAGCGTCGTCACCAGAGACAGAGGTCTCGCCAGCGCGGCGCCCAACGGCGGGAGCAAATAAAGCAGCGCGATGCCGGTCAAGACGCCTGCCCCGCGATGGGTGGTCAATGCTACCAGCGTTGCGAACCCAATCGTGGCCGCAACGTGCAGCAAAGGCAGATAGCCGAGCGCGATCATCGCCAGGCGGCTGCCCTTTCCGAGGTCGAAGGCCGGCCGCTTCATCGTCACAGCTTCAGCGGATAATTCGCTCGGCATAACGGTTCTCCACGTGTTCGTTGGTGAGGCGCGGTCCGCGCCACATTCGCAGATAGTGCCACAGCAAGAATTCGCGCCGTTTGCCCCCCTCGGCCGACATGCTTGGCAGATAAATCCACGGCACCGTGGGTTGCTCATGATGCGTTTGATGCCAATTGTGGTGCAACCACACGAGATCAATCGGCGCGAAAAGCCACAAATTGCGCGCACCCCGGTCACGTGCCGCTCCGTGCCAAAATGATGCACGTATTGCATTGCCGACCAGCTTATTCCAAAGCCGCAATAGACGGCGCAATAGATCGCAAGCGGAATGCCGAAAACCCAAACGAGCGACGCATGCAACAGGAGCGCCGCCAGAGATTCCAGGCGAATCAAACGCCAATCGCGCGGATTGAGTGAACCGACGAGCGCCGCGGTCGGTCGATCGAAATCGAATTTGCGCCGTAGCAATGACGGATAAATCAAGACCACGAAGTTCGAAGAAAACGATCGTCAGCCAAAACAAACCGGTCAAAACGCCATACAGTTGGAGCCATTTCCAGACGGCGTTCTCACCGGGGAAATAATAGTCAAAGGCTTCATCGTCCGAGCGGTTGCGCCAATGGTGCCCCAAGTGTCCTTGTCGCAGTAAGTGAAACGGCGCCGGAAAAAACAGACCCAGCAACGAGCCGACAAGGTCGTTGTAGAATCGAACCGGCAGCAACATGCCGTGCTCCGCTTCGTGCATCGAGGCATAGATCGAATTGCCGACGATCGCAAACGCCATGGCCAACAGCGCGACCTGCCAGCACACTGTCGCCAGCGATGCCAGCCAGAAAATTCCCAAAGCGGCGAGCAGTTGCCCCGTGACAATCGCACAATTCAACCGCCAGGGGATGGGATAGTGCCTCATCGCGCAAGCTCCTCATATTCGCTGCGCGGCAGAGTCGTCAGCCAACGAAAATATTCAATCAAGTCTTGGTCGAGTGCGGTCAGGCCCTGAGGTTGATAGCGAATGCCTCGGAGTCGATCGATGTCGTCTTGCGCGAAGGCTTGAGTAAATCGGCGTCGTATTCTCAGGCTGACCCAATCCGCTAATCGGCCACCGCGCAACGCCGGCGCACGGCGCGTGAAGACAATCACTTTAGAAATCGTATTGTCGTCGTCGATCGGTTGGCTGGCCACCAGCAATCGGCTATGAGCGCGGCGAAAAATCCCATCGACCAGCACGAACGGTCCGCCCCACGAAGTAATCTTGATCTTCACGTTCGGACCGACGAAACGCCGCAGCAGATGGTCAAACAGCGTTTTGCCAACCACTGTCGCCTCGAATTGGATTCGCCGCACCCACGGCGACGGGCAATCGACACGCGCGACTCCGATCATCTTACGATCGTGAACCGCATGAAAATGCTGCACGTCAAATCCATTCCCGACCAGCATGTACCAAGGACTGTCGGTCTTGAATTGGAATGGCACACCGGCGACGAAATCGTCTGGGTCAGAATTTTCGAAGAAAGGCAATGGAAAGTGGAACTCTGGCCCGTTGAAGGCGAACACATAACCATGCCGCTCGACGGCCGGATAGGCGCGAACATGAATTGCGCTGGGCGCACGTTTCATACCCGGTATCGACACGCACTGCCCCGATCGGTCGTAGCACCAATGGTGATAGGGACATCGAAGCACACCACCCACAATACTGCCGCGGCCCAGCTCGGCGCCCATATGACTGCAGCGGGCATCAATCACCGCGACGGCGCCGGCGGAATCTCGAAAGGCCACGACCCGTTGCCCGGCAACGGTAGCGGCAAGCGGCTTGCGCCAATTTGTCGCGAGCGGCACAAGAGATACCAGGTCGCCGGCTGTCGCGGGAAAGCGGCCGCGACCGGAAGGTCGAGGTTCGGAGTCGCGACGGCGAATTCCGCGCTACGCACCATCCTGCCCCCAGATGAGATTGAAATGCGGTTCAGCGGAAGCAAATTATACCGAACTAACCGTGAGAACAAGTGGCCCATCAGCGGTCAGCCCGTTATTCACCAATGGCCCCGATTTGCGCGGGACGCTTCGCACGAGACCGAATGTCCGTCGCGCATCAATAGTTCTCTCCTGGGAACCTAGGCGGCTTTGCGGCGGCGATATAACGCGGCGAGAAAAAGATTTTTTGTTGACCGCAAAGCTGCCAGACGATCCGCACGTCCGAACACTGGCTGGATTGGCAGATTCAGGCGGGCAATACTATTCACTGCTCGTTACGAACTTTTTGTCGAGCTCCGGCGTCTAATCGAAGCGACGACGGCGCGATCGTTTGTTTCTTGAGCGATTCCGTTGCCGTTCCGCGCTCGTTCGGCATTTAGGTGCGACTGAGGCCGCATCGCCGTTTCGCATATGCCGTCAGCGAGCCAATGCTAATAATGCGCTTGCGTTGATGGACGCTCGTCGAATTGCTGTGTACCTTTCGATTTGTTTCCTGCGAAGATTCTCGCTTCTTGTCTTTGTCGTTCGCCTTCAACAGGATTGACTCATGTCGCGCTCGCACTGTCGATGGATGCTGGTTTGCAGCCTGTGGTTCTTGGCAACGACGCCGCTGGGGGCGGCGGACGAGCCAGTTCCGGCAGTTGACACGCCGGCTCCCGTGACCGAAAAGCCGGCGCCGGTCATTGAGAAGCCCGTGCTCAAGACTGACAAGCCAGTTAGCAAGGAACCTGCGGAGACCTTGCAGGCGCCGCGCGAGCAGACGATCTATATCCCCTACGAAAAGCTGCGGCAGACATTCGAAAAAGATGGCCGCGGCGTCTTCATTCCTTACGAGCGGTTTCAGGAATTGTGGAAGGCGGCCCGCGCACAAGAGCGAAAACCGGCCGAAGTGAAACCGCCGACGCCCGCGGTGATCACCATGGCGGATAGCGAAGCCACGGTCGGCAAGGAAGTGGTTCGGGTTGCGGCGCGGCTCAAGATCGACTTGTTGGCCAGCGGCTGGGTGGAAGTTCCACTGCGGCTTGAAGACGCGGGTGTGATTTCGGCCAGCCTGATTGCTGTCGACGGGAGTGAAGAGCCCGCGCGCTTGGCGGTTGCCGCCGACGGCGGCTACAAGCTGGTGATCGAAAACAAAACCAAGGGGCCGCGGCAAATTGAGTTGCGGCTCGAGTACGCCAAGGCATTCAACAAGACGCCCGGTCGCAACGACGTGTCGTTCGCGGCGCCGCAAGCCCCCGTGAACCGTTGGAAGGTGCGGATTCCCGAGACGGGCGCGAAAATTCACATCGAACCGATGATTGCCGCGACCGAACCACCGGATGATGATCAAACAGGCGATGCCCAAAAGCCCCCCGTGCAAAAGCCGCCCGTGCAAAGGCCCACCGAGCAGAAGCCAAACGACGACAAGCCAAAAGCTGAGAAGCCCGACGCAGAACAGAAGAATGCCGGGCTGAAAGCGAATGCAAAGAAACAGCCCGAGGAAACCGTGCTCCTGGCGTTCGTCGGCGCGGCGCCGGCCGTCCGGATCGATTGGACGGCCAAGGCCGAGGGAGCCAGCGGCCTGGCGGCGCTGGCGAGCGTCGAAGCCCAGCAGGAGGTCCGGGTTGAAGAAGCGGCGCTTCGCACGCACGCGCGACTCACTTACTCGATCAGCCGAGCCGAACTGTCGGTGCTCACCGTCGAAGTCCCGGCGAATCAGAAAGTCGTCAACGTGGCCGAGGCGAATGTGCGTCAGTGGTCGGTCGAAACGACCGGCAAGACCCAGAAGATCACCGTGCAGTTGTTCGAGCCGGCCCGGCAATCGGAGTCGATCGAAATCGACCTCGTGCAATATGGAGATCAGCCATTGACGGACGCCGCGGCAGCGCCGCCGAAGGGGGCCGAGCCACCGCCGAAGGGCGCAGTGACGCTGCCAAAAGGCGCCGATAATCCGGCGAAAGCCGCTGCCGTCGCCAAGCCCGGCGAGACGGCGCGGCGCACGCTCGAAGTGCCTGTCGTCAAGGCGTTGAACGTCTCGCGGCAGCAGGGGATCATCGTTGTCGACACGGTCGAGGGGCTGCAGGTCGAGCCCCGCACGCGCGACGGCCTGCTGCAGCTCGATGCCGCCGAATTGCCGCCGGCGCTGGCCAAGCGGCCTCATGAACTGTCGTATCGCTATGCTGGGCTCCCGTTCCAACTGTCGCTCGACGTGGTCAAGATGAAGCCGCGGATCGTGGTCGATGAATGGGTCGTCGCGCATCTGACGCCCGAACAACTCACTGTGCAATTGCAAGCGATCTACACAATCGAACGTGCCGGGGTTTTTGATCTGGCCGTCGACGTTCCCGCAGGCTACGACGTCCGCGAAGTCCACGCCGAGGCCTGTCGCGGCGCTAAAGCGGTTCAAGTCGACTCGCACCATTTGGAAGGCGCCGACAAGACGCGTCTGGTCGTCAATCTCGCGCATAAGGCGCTGGGTTGCGTGAGCATTGTCGTAGAGCTGCAGAAGCGGCTCGATGATGCCAACCTGCTGGGCCCGACTGGCAAAACTTCCGAAATCCCGTTCCGCTTGCCCCGTGTGGCGCCGGAATCGATCGAGCGGACTAACGGGCGGCTTGTGATCTACGCGCCCGAGAGCTTGCGGGTCAATCCGGGCAAGCAACTCGGCTTGCGCAGCGTGTCTCTGGCCGAAGCGTTGGCGGGCGCGAGCGCGACGCCGGTGAACCAACCAGCCGCGGCACGTCCTGTTTCGTCTTTCGTCTACACCAACGCGCCGGTTGAGCTCACGCTGTTGGTCGAGCGCCGCAAACCCTACGTCACCGTGGGGCAATTGCTCGTGGCCAAAGTCGATCCGGGCGTGGTGAAGTACGATGCGACGTTCTTCTACGACATTCGCTATAGCGGGGTGAAGAGCTTGCGAATCGACGTGCCGGCCGATCTCGCGGCCGACATCCGCAACAACACGCAAGGGATCGCGGAAAAGACGCTCGATCCGCCGCCCGCCGATTTGGCCAAAGGAAGCGTGGCTTGGAGCTTTACGGGCGAAGGCGAACTGCTTGGCCCGGTCGCGATCCGGCTCTCGTGGGAACGACCGTTGGAAAACTTGGACGTGGGCAAGAGCGTCGATCTACCGATGCCGCATTTGCGCCCGCAGGCGCGGACCGCGCTTGGGGCCAGATCGTGCTCGTCAAATCCGAGACGATCGATCTGCTCCCCTCGGCCACCGCCAGCGGACTGCGTCCCATCGATCCACAGCACGACCTGATGCCCGGCGCGAACGTGCCGGATGCGGCGCAGGCGTTTGAATTTCAGGACGACTGGTCGCTCACCGTCGCGGCCACGCGCTATCAACTCGAGGCGGTGAAGCACACCAGCATCGAGCGCGGGCTAATCCGGGCCGTAGTCACGCAGGGCGGGCAAGTGGCGGTGCAAGCGCTGTATCGGATGCGAAGCTCCGGTCAGCGGTTGGCAGTGGAGTTGCCCAGCGGCGTGGAGTTCGACACCGAACCGGTGCGGATCGACGGCCGGCCGACGCCGCTGGAGAGCGGCGCGAAAGGGGAGTTTTTCGTGCCGCTCGTCGGACATGGCGGCGACACGCCGTTCTTGCTGGAGCTTCGCTATACGCTGCCGAAGAGCGGAATTCGGGTCGATTTGCCCGTGTTCCGCGACGAGCCGGCCGTGCAAAAGGTGTATGTGGCGGCGTTTCTGCCTGAGGAGCAAGCGGTGCTGGGTTATCACGGCCCTTGGACCGACGAGCAGCAGAAATACGTGCATCCGCTCTTCGGAGACGGCCACTCGTTGCGAAATGCGGAAATCGAGTTGGTGAGTTGGGTGCGTGAAGGAGTTTCGGTGGTCGACGATCCGGCAAGTTCGTTCCCCGTCGATGGGCAACCCTACTTGTTCAGCACGCTGCGGCCGGAACCCGGCGATGCCGGCAGTTTGCGGCTGACGACGTTCAACAACAGCCTGTTGGAGTTTCTGGTCTTTGCGATTGTGATCGCGATCGGGCTGGCATTGCTGCGGCGGCCGCTGGCGGAACGTGGATTCGTGCTGGGCGCTGCTGGTCATTCTGCTGTTGTTGCTGGGCGTGTTCGCGCCGACGTTCACTCTGCAAATTCTCAACGGCGGTTTGTGGTTGGCGATCGCTTTGACGGTGCTGATTTGGTGCTGCTGGTTCTTATTCAGCGCAGTCAGCGGCAGCAGCGTGAATTGGTCGCGGCCAATGCCGGCAAGACTTCGCCATCGAAGCACGCGACGCGCTCCGGAAAACGTCGTTCGGCCGCCCGACAGCGATCGACCGCCGGACGTGGTTCGCCGCCAGAAGGTGGTTCGCCGCCGGATAGCGTCCGCCGAAGAGCGAATCACCTCCTGGCGAAGCGAACTCCGGAAGGAGGCGCCATGTCTAAAACCTCCCGTTGCGCACGCCTGCGACTACTGCGAAGTTTTTCGCTATCCGCTACGTGCACTTTGATTCTCCTCGCCTTGAACGCTCGCGCCGCGGATGTCCCGGGCAATGCCGCCGAGGGCGCCGAGCCGCCGCAGCGCGAGATCTTCGTGCCGTTCGCTGATTTGCACGTCATCCTTTCGTCCGACGTGCAGCGCGTGTTTGTCACGCGCGAAGAGTACGAAGCGCTGGCGGCGAAGGCCAAATTGGCCGCTCGGCCCGAGGAACATGCGCAGCCGGCCGCTGTGCTCAGCGCCGATTACGTGGCCACGATCGAGGAGAACCGCGCCCGGCTGATGGGAACACTCGTCGTCACGGCGGCGAACGACGCATTAAGCGCCGTGCAACTCGATCTGTCGGGCGTGGCCCTGCGCTCGGCGACACTGGATGACAAACCGGCCGCGCTGGGCCGCGATCCGGCCGGCGCGACGGTGTTGTTCGTCAGCGGCGCGGGACGGCATGAGCTGAAGCTGGAAATTCTGGCCCCGCTGGAAACCGCCGCCGCCCAGCGCACGCTCTCGTTCCAGATTCCCACGCCCCCTGCCACGCGCATCAAGCTGACCGTGCGGGCAACGTTGAAATCAAAAGCGGCGCGACGATCATTCGCCGCGAAGTCGACCAGCGGCCCGCCACGGTGTTCGATCTGCTGCCGCGACGCGGGCTGAACAGCCTGGTGCTGTCGCTCAACAATCACCAATTGCGGAAAGAAAGCGTGGTCGTCGCGCACGGGGTGCTCGTCGACGAAATCACCTCGGCCTACGAGCGGCTGCACGTGACCGAATCGATGTCGGTGCTGCACGGGGCGGCGGAACAATTTCGCTTCGCCCTGCCCGAGGGCTTCGAGGTGACGAGCGTCAGCGGACCGCAAGTCGCCGCGCTGGTCGATCACGACGGAAAATGGTCAACGCATCTTGGACGTGCGGCTGCGCGAACCGATTACCGACGTCGCCTCGCTCGAATATCTCGGCCATCAGGACGCCCGTTGCACTCGGAGCTTGGCGGTTGCCGAGACTACCGGCGCTGGACGTGGCCGGTCAGGCCGCGGTCGTCGGATTGCTGCTGGAAAGCCGGCTCAAGCCATACGACTTGCAGCCGACCAACCTGATTTCGATCGATGCGAGCACGCTTGGCGGAATCGCTTCCGGCCGCTTCGGTGGAAGCGCCGCGAGGGCGCGGCGGCGGTCGCCCTGGTGGCGGCGTTTTACGCGCCGCAAGCCGATTACGACCTAAGGCCCGCTTTGCGCCGCTGCCGGCCGAGCTGCGGGCATCGACCAACGTGCTGCTGACGCTCACGCAATCGAAGCTCGAAGCCCGGGGCGGCTTCGTCCTGATGAACGCGACCGACAAGTTGCTCGGGTTCGATTTTTCGGCGCCGGCCTGGTTGGCAAGTGACCGAAGTCAAGCTCGACGGCGGGTGTCGTTCCGCCGCCGGAAACCTATCCCGCCGAGCAGGGCGGCACGCGAGTTCACGTCCGGCTGCCGCACGCCGCGCCGCCAGGTCAGTCGCGCAACGTTTACTTTCGCGCCGTGAGCACGCCGGACGGGCTGGCTCGACGAGTGGACCGCGAAGCGAGTCGAGTTTCCCGTGTTTCAAGTCGTCGGCGCGACGCGCGACGGTGGTGCGCATCGCCGTCCAATCGCAGGACGACATGCTTGCCCGAGCCGAGCAGGTGACACGGCTGACGCCGCTGGATGCCAACGAAAAGAGCAAATATCGGCTTGGCGAATGCGACCACCGAACTTGCCTTTCGCTACGAGGAGCCTCCGTATGGTTTGACGCTCGCGGTCTACGCGGGTCGAGCCGCGGCTCACCGCTCGGGTGTTTTCGTTTTTCCGCGATCGAGCCGGAGCTGCTCACGGCCCATGATGAAATCGCTTACGACGTAACCGAGGCGCGCACCGACCGCCTGGTATTTGCCTTGCCGGCAAGCACTCCCGCCGAGTTGGCGATCCACGGGCTGGACGGCGTGGCGATCAAGGAATCGAGCAGCGTTGTGAAGGGCAAGCTAGCGGCAGTGGACGGTGCTGCTCGGCGAATCGCGGCGCGGCGCGATCCGGCTGGCGGTCGATTTTCAGCAGCCGCTCAGAGATCGCGAAAGAGCGGCGCCGGCAAATGGAACCGAGAATGCCGCGACTCTGCCGACCGGCGTGACGTTGCCGCTGGTGCGGGCGCTACACGTCGCCTATCAAACGGGCATGGTTGCCGTCGAAGGAAGCTCGGAGAGCGACGTGCAAGTGAAGACGGCGCTGCGCAAGGTCGACGTCGGACGTCTGGCCGAGGCCGACTATCAGCCCGGCCGGCGGTTGCTGGGGGCGTTCGGATACGGCGGCGACGAAGCCGAAGTGAAGGTGGCCATCGCCCGGCCGGCGGGATACGAATTGCCGACCGCCATCGTCGAACGGGCCGAGTTGTTGACGATGGTTTCCGCCAGCGGCCGGAGCCAAACGGCGGCCAGGTTCCCATTGCGCTCGCAAAGCGCAATTGATCGACGTGCAATTGCCGAAGGGTTCGACACTCTGGTCGGCCTATCTCGACGGCAAGCCGACCCAGCCGCAGCGCGAAGCCGATAGCCTGCTCATCGAACTGCCCGCCATGCCCGACGCCCGCCGGCGCAATTTGCAACTCGTGTACGAAACGCCGATCGAACACGCTGGGCATGGCGAGCCACTTGGATCTCGCCGCGCCGAAGCTGCTGCTGCGCAACAAAGCGGAGCGCGACGAGCGAGCCGGTGCCGTTGGCCGACCTCGTTTGGCAACTTGAGCACGCCGGATGGTTTCAAGGTCGTGCGGAGCGATGGAACGGTGTTCAGCGAAGACATCGCCGTACGAGAGTCGCCGCTGACGGAGCGTGGCAGTCGCGGTCGCGGATGTCTTTTCGCCATTACAGAGCTACAGCGCCGCGCAGCCTCGGCCGAGAAATATGCTGCGCCGATGGCAAGTTCGGAGGCCACGGCAGAAAATCCCATGACATCAGCGTTCCGCAGCCGCTGCAAAGGTTTCCGGCCTCGCGAGACCTTCCCAGGGATCCAGTCAATCCGCCGGTACACCGTCGCCGGGTTCAGATCAGTCGAAAGATAAAATGGAACTTGCGCAAGCCGGAGCCAAATCCGTCGACTCTTTCGCGACGAGGAAAGACGCCGAGCTAACAGCAGCCGGACAACAGCGGCTGCTCCTATTCCCAAAGTCGACGAGCAGTTTTCGGAGCAGCGTATTGAATCCCTGAAAGGCGCGGCGGAATCGGAACAGGCCGCAGAAACAAAGCGATCGTTGTGGGCTCTCGAAGGAGTCCGCAGCCTGCCGATCGAATTCCGGCCGGACCACATCCAGGCCACATTTCAGAGCTTGGGCGAAGCGCCGCGGCTGAGCGTCGTTGCCGTCGATCGCGAGCGCTTCGATTTGCTCGGCTGGTGCGTCGGACTGGCGGTCTTCTTGCGCGGCGTGATGTTCTCCCGGCAACCACTCCGCCGGCGAATCAGGTTTGTCGCCCTGACGCTCGTCGTGTCGTTCGCCCTGCCGCTCGTCTTGCCCTGGACCGGAGTCGTTTCGCCGATATGCAACATGGCGTTCTATGCCGCGTGCTGGTTGGTGATTTATTATCTGGCCGCCAGCATCGTCCGGCGATTTGTGGGCTTCTGTCGCCGGGCGATAAATCAGTCCGCCGGAGCACGGGCTTCAATGGCCGCCCTGGGATTGATCGTGTTGTTGGTTCGCTCTACGACAGCAGAAGAGCCCGGCACGCCGCTCGCGGTTCCTGCCGACGCGATCATCGTGCCTTACGACCCGGCACGGCAAGATCCTTTGCAGGCCATCGAAACTTCCTCGTCCGCCGCGAAGCCTGGCAGCGAAAAACACCCGGCCAAGCCGTTCGGCGCCGACAAGTCGCAGAAGCTGCTCGTTCCTTACAACAAATATCTGGAGCTGCAACGGGCCGCCCATCCGGACGAAATCGTCAAGCCGGCGCCTTCCGCTGAATATGCATTGGCCGGCGGACGGTTCACGGCCCGGCTCGACGGCGGCGAGTCGCTGCTGGTCGAGGGGCATTTGGACGTGGATGTATTGGTCGACCATGCCGTAACCATTCCGCTGTCGCTCGGCGGCGGCGTGCTGACAAAGGCGAACGTCGATGGCAAACCCGGCGCGGCCGCTACGCTCAGACAAATCGAAGCGGCCGCGCAGTCGAATGATGGAAAGGGCCAGGCCCTTGCGCCGCAGTCCGTCGAAGCTCCCTTGGCGTTGATTATTTCCGGACAGGGCCGGCGGCGTGTCGATTTGGCGATGCGATTTTCCTTGGAGCGGCGCGGCGGTTGGCAGATTGCCGAGGGGCGGTTGCCGTCGCTGCCGGCTGCGGCCATCTCGCTCGAAGTCATCAAGGCCGGAACGGAAGTCCTCTTTTCGAGCGGCGTCGACCACGAGACTCTCGAAACCAAGCGTGACAAGGAAATACTCGAATCGGCGTTGACCGCCGACGGATCGTTTCGCGTGCAATGGAGGGCCAAGGCTGGCGTAGCGCCGGTCGATCAGAGTCTGGCGGTCCGCGACACCGCGCGGTTCGACGTTCAAGAAGGAGGCTTGCGGCTGTTATGGCGCTTCGACTTCGAGTTCCGCCGCAGCCAACGTGAATCGTTCACGATCGACATTCCCGCTGGGTATCTGGTGGAGAAGGTCAGCGGCGGCAATGTGCGCGGCTGGAATTTACAAGAGGCCGGTAAAGAGGCTGGCGGAGTGCGAAAGCTCGACGTGACGCTGCTCAAAGCGGCACAAGACAGCGAGTCGTTCTCGGTCGCTCTTTCGCGGCGAGGCGCTGTCGGCAACGGCGAACTGGCCCAGTTCACGGCCCCCGTCCTGAATGTCGAAGGCGCAATGCAACAATCGGGCGAATTGACGATCCGCCGCAGCCCGCTGTTGGAATTGCGCACCGACAGCGCCGACGGCGCGACGCGCGCCGATGGCGATGCATCCCCGGCGGGCGAGAGTGCCGACAGCGACGAGAGTCCTTTGGGCATTCTTCCTTTTCAAGTCTATCGCTTTGCAACAACGCCGTTTGCCATCAAGCTATCGGCGCGATCCGTCACGCCGCACGTTGCGGCCGAATTCCAAACTGTCTTGCGAATTTCCGAGCAGCAGCGCGCGATGGAGAGCCGCATTCGGCTGCGCGTCGATGGCCGGCCGATCTATCGTTTGCGAATCGCCGTGCCGGAAGATTTGCGGCTCGATCGGTTGAGCGCGCCGCAGCCGCTCCAATGGGTCGTCGAGCAGAAACGCCAAAATCGGCTCCTTAGTCTGGACTTTGCCGCCGGACAACGGCAGCCGTTCGACATCGTGCTGACCGGAACGCTGGGCAAATACGGCGCCGCCGAAGCCGTCGCCGCGCCGAAATTGGAAATCGTCGACATCGACGAGCAAGCAGACTCAATCGAGCAGTCGGGCGACATCGCGGTCGAGGTCGTTCCATCGCTCGATGTCCGCGCCGAAAAGCTCGTCCATTGCGAACCGGAATTGATCGAACGCGTGAGCGCCTGGCTGAACCCGGCCCAACAGCAAATGGTGCGACTGGCGCTGCGCTACCGCACGTCCGATTATGCCGCTCGGCTGCTCCTCTCGCCGCGCAAGCCGCTCGTCCAGTGCGACACCTTTACGAATGTCCGCGTGAACGATCGGACCGTGGAAGAGACGATTCTGCTGGAATTCACCATCAGCGAAGCAGGCATCCGCAGCCTGTCGTTTATCCTGCCCGAGTCGCTGCGCGGCGCGGATCAGCGCACCGATGCTGCGGCAAAAAACAGTCGAAACCTTGGGCGAAGGTGCGACAGCCCGAGTGCGCGTGCGGATCGAGCTGCAAGAAGAAGTGATGGGCAATCTCCGTGTGCTGGTGGAAAACGATCGGTTGCTCGGCGGCGAAAAATATACTGTCCCCGCGCCGGTCGTCGAGACCGGCCAAACCGATCACCGCTATATCACGCTGGAAAGCGCCGGTCGCGACGAGCTCGTGATCGACACGCGGGAGGGGATCGACCCGATCGGCCAGGAACAAGCCGAGTGGCGCGTTCTCACGGGCATATTAGGCCGCGGCCTGACCCAAGCCTATCTGGTCCGCCCCGGCGCCGCGCAGCCATTGCTGTCGTTGCACGCCCAGGATCGCGCCGCGGTGGAAACGGCGGGAGCCCGGATTGGGCTGGCCAAGGCGCTGCTGGTCGTCGATGCCAACGGCGCCTACCGCGGCGCACAGTTGTATCGCGTCGACAACAGCCTCGAACAGTTCCTGGAAATTCAACTCCCAGCCGGCGCTCGACTTTGGACAGCGCACGTGGCCGGCGAGCCGGTCAAGCCTGCGGCGGGCAAGGCGGCCACGGGCGACGGCGACGTGGTCCGCATCCCGCTCATCAAGACGGCCCACGGCGATGCCGATTATCCCGTGCTGCTGAAGTACGGCGGCCATCTGGGGCGATTGGGAGCGATCGATCGTGTCGAGTTTCCGCTGATCCACACGGTGAACATTCATGTGGAGCTCAGCCAGGTTGAATTGGACGTGCCGGAATCTTACGACTGGTTCGATTTCGGGGGTACGATGCGGCGCGTCCACGACGAAGGCGAATTGGCGGCCGGTTGGCTCGAGTACAATACCAAACAAATCGGGCTGGCCAGGCAAGCCTTGCAGAGCGACGATCCCTACGCCAGAACGCGGGCCGCACATAACCTGAAAATGCTGCAAGCCGAATCCGAGTCGCTCAAGCAAACGGCCCAGGAATACCGCGGCAATTCCGAGGTGGCGCAGCAGTTGCAAACGAATTCCGCGGTGCAAAGCGGACTCGGCGTCAATACGGGCCGGCAAGCCGATCAAAGCCAGCAAGGCGAGGAAATCGATAACCGGACCCGGCTTGGCGCGTTTTACAAATCGCAGAGCAATGCCAGCGCCAGCGACGTCGTCAACTCGGCCGGCACAAGCTTTTCGTTCAGCAATGACATCAAATTTCAACAAGGAAGTTTCGGCGGCGGCAAGGAGGCAGTTCCTGGCTTGCCCGCTTTCGGGTCGCCAGCAGCGCAGCCGACCGGACCAGCGAAGGACGCGGGAGACGAACAGGGGCAGGCTCAGGGACAGGGCTCAGGTGGCAAAGGGGCAAACGAGGCAGGCAACTCATTCTCGCGTCTTGGATCCGAGCTACGAAATGAGCGGCAAGATCTGGGACAATCTGACGCCGCGCTGCCGGGCGACCAGCTTGGCGCCGCGGACGCGTCTGGATCGCTCCCGCCCCGATTGTCTGCGCAGCTTAATGGTGCACCGGGCCAGAACGACGAGGTGAAGCTGCATTACGGAGGACGGCTCAACCACGGTTCCACGGCCGAAGAACCGGATTTCGCCGAGACAGGCGGTGATGCGGAAGCCGCGAGAAGTCTGAAACGTTACGCAGGCCGCGTCGCACAACAGGACAGGGAGCGAGGTCCCGCAGACTACGCGGTGAACGGCGGAGAAATGAAGAGGGCCAGGCGCTTGGCAGACCTGGATTCAATCTACACCATCAACGCTGGTTTGCAGGCCAATCAGAATGCCGCCCAGTCACCGAGCGGCAAGCTACAGCCCAGCAATTCGGGCGGTGACAAAACCGCGCGGACTGCCTTGGCCAGCCTCGATGTCGAACTTCATCCGCGCGGGCTCAAATACCTGTTCACCACGCCGCGCGGCGACGCGGCGATCACCGCGCAAGCCGTTTCCGATTCACTCGAAGGACGCCTATTCCGACTGGCCGCGCTGGCGGGCGTGGTATTTGTCTTGTTGGTGCTCGTTGCCGGCGTGCGGCGCCGTGCGCATTCCGCTTGCTTCAGGCTTCGAAATGATCTAACCAGTCTGCCGCTCATGGCTCGAAGCCCAGATTCGGCCCGTGCCAGCGCCCTATTTCGGCGAACGGACTTCGCGAAGAAGCGGGGCAGAATTCGCCGACTTCCAAAATGCCGTGCGCTATGTAAGCGCGGGCCAACCTCACAGCCCGCAGCAACCGCTGACACCGTGCGCGGCTCTTGCGACCGCTGCGATCCCGCCGCTTTGTTGCGTCGGTCAATGGTGCAATGTTCTCGAATAATCGATCGTTTTGCTTCACCAGTGCGCCCGCAGATACAATGTGGATGCTTCGGCGGGTCGCTACGCACCTTGCGGATTTCTTCATGACCAGCAAGTGGTGGATCGTCGGCTGCGGGTTGTCTTTTCTACCGCTGATTCCTCAGCCAGTAGCAGCGCAGCGATCTTCCGAATCAGACGTCCGGCCTTCTGCCACATCCGCCGCTGCCGAAAGCGAAGCTGCCGGCAGGCGCGCGTGGGAAACAGAACTCAATCGGTTGAAGGCTGAATCTGCGGCCGAGCCTGACCAAATGATGCCCGGCGCCACGACCAGTGGCCTACCTCCGTCGGCAGGCCCGCCTGTAGCTGTCGAAAAGAGCCCACTCGGCGAATCGCTCCGCTGGCCTCTGAGCGTGTGGCTAGGGACAGTGATCGTCTACTTCGTCCGTGGCTGGCGGCAGATGACGGAAGGCGGCGGCACGATCTTGCGGCTCGCCCGGGTCGCTCTGTTGGCCGCTACGGTTGCACTGGCGCCGCTGTGGGCATGGCTCCTGACGGCGCCTGTTCCTGCCGCCCCCGAGCAGAAGATCTTCATGGCTATCTTAACGATCGTCTCGGTTGGTTGGATCAATTTGTTTTTGCGGCCGCCACTCGGCTCCCGCGCAACTGGCACCGATTCGACATTGGTGACGGATGACGCGTTGAATTGCAGCGTGACGACAATCGCCTCAGCCATGGGAATCCGCGCACCGCGGCTGTTCAAGAAACGAATCACTGGCAGGACCGATCGCATTGAGGCGTATGTCGGTGGACTTCCGCAGCCATCGGTGGTTGTGATGGACGGCGTCTTGTATCGCTTGTCCCCCGCGGAACGCGATGCCATTCTGGCCCACGAAATGGCTCATATTGCGAATCACTCGCTGTGGCCGCTCGTTGCCATATTTCCCGTCGGTTGTGCGTTTGCCGTTTGGGCAAATGGCGCTCATGAATTTTATCTGACGGCATTGCTGGGGGTGTTGTTCACGATGGGATTGCGCCGCGTCGTCAGTCGAGCATTTGAAGCCGATTGCGACCGGCGTGCGGCGCGGGTCGTGGGATTTTCTCCTACGATCTCGGCGCTCTACAAGGTGCATGCGGCCCATGATCTCCGTAATCGCGGGCTAGGGTCGGTTCTGGCCTATGCATGCGCCACCCACCCATCGCGCGAAGTCCGGTTGAGCCTGCTCACGCGCGCGTGTCGCCACGAAAAGCGAGTGGCCGATGAATCGAGCAAAATTGCGGATGTGCCCTTCGTCTATTCGGCGCGGCGATTCTGGACGCATCGCATCACATCCTGTCTTGCGGTGATCGCTTGGGCAGCCGCGTTGGCGGTTGCTTGGCGTCCCATGCCGGTCGACCCGACTTTGCTTTTGCTGATTCTCATTCTCGCGCCAAGCATATTCATCATGGTCGCGGTCAAGCCGGAGGCTCGACGCCGGGCGAAGCGCGAGAACGGCCGGCACCCGCTCCTGGCTCGCACGATTCGGATTGGTGGCCGGGATCGTAGCCGCAGCAATTGTCCTGACTGCCGCGATTTCGCTAGCCGAATATGGCGGAACCGGCGCACGGTGCGGAGTCGCAGTGGTATTTCTCGTCGGGATATCCCTCCTTTTCATCAAGCGGCGACGATCGGCACGATCTAAATTCTATCGGGCATTCTCCGAGCACGATTTCGCGAAGGCGCTGCGCGTCAGCGCCGAAAATCCGAAATGGCGGAAAAACGCGGCGACGCGTTACACCTTGGCGCTGCTCGAAGCCCTCGAAGGAAACCCCGATCGCGGGATCGCCGAGGCTCGAGGAGCTCACAAAGCGCTATCCGAAATTTCGCCTGCCGCCGCTAGCTCTTTGTGTGGTGTTGTTAGAACGCGGCCAGACGGAACAAGCTTGGCAGGCCGCCGGCATCGGCGTCGCACGTTCACCCAAGGATCCCTCGCCTCATGCCAGGTGTGCCCGCGCCTTGCGAAAGCTCGGCCGCCACGACGAAGCCTGGGCCGCGGCGCAACGCGCGCTCGCTTTGGACCGCGACTTCGACTCGGCCGAAGTGGTCCTAGCCGGCTTATCGCTCGACGCCGGATCGCCGGAAGAGGCCCAACAATATCTCGATCGCGCTTTGGACCTTTCGCCGGGCGACACCGGGGCACTGGCGGTGCAAGCCGAGATTCATCTCGCCACCGGCGATCTCGCGGCCGCGGAAGTCGCGATAAATGCCGTGGCCAACGGTTTGAAAGCCAACCCGTTTTGGTTCATGAACAACGAATTGGCGGAACTGGAAAAGAAGCTCGCAGAATCCCGAGCGCGAATATTCGAGGTTCCGGAGGCTGTCCTGCCGTTGGAAACCCGTGACAGTTAGAACAGTCGATCTTGGTTGCGTGCCCCGTGGACGATGCGAACAACGTCGATCCCCTGCGCAGTGGGCTCGTAATAGATCAGATAATTGCCCACAACGTGGCGTCGCACGTCGCCGAATTGCCTGGTGCGCATCTTTTGCCCGAGAGCGGGCTGGGTGGCAAGTAGCTCGCAGACAGACTCGCAGTTTTCCGAGCCAATCCAGCGCCGCGAGCAAATTATCCTGGGCAATGCGGTGCGCAATTTCTGCAAGGTCGCGCTCGGCGCCAGCCGTGTAATTCGCTCGGAGCATCAAACGCCGCTCGGCGGCTTTCCTGCCGCAGAATCGCGGGCGATTTGGCGAAGATTCTCCCAATCCGCGTCGGTCAGTTCGCGCTTGCGGCCGGCGCAGCGCCGAAGCAATGCCGTCTTCGACCAATTCGACGTGGTCATCCGGCACGAAGGGAATCGGCTCCGTCTTTTCACGGAGCGCAACAATCGCCGCCTCGAGGGCCGCTTCCTGCGACGGGAACAGACCGCCAGCAACGACGCTGGCTAAATACTCTTCGCTCTGCGGTGAAAGTTCCCTTATCATGCTATTGAGATTATCAGGGTAAGGGCACAGAGGCAAGATTCTTGACTTCACGGCTCGTAACCCAGATTTGGCCCGAGCCAGCGCTCTACTTCGGCGATCGTCATGCCCTTGCGCTGGGCGTAGGATTCGACCTGATCGCGGGTCAGACGGTCGACTGCAAAGTAACGGCTTTCGGGATGGGCGAAGTAGAGCCCGCTGACGCTGGCCGCGGGATGCATCGCATAGCTTTCGGTGAGATGAATCCCGGCGGCTCTTTCGGCGTCTAAGAGATCGAAGAGGATTTTCTTCTCGGTGTGGTCGGGCGAGGCAGGATAGCCGGCGGCCGGGCGGATGCCGCGGTAGCGCTCTTCCAACAGGTCGTCGTGCGAGAGTTGCTCCTCGCGGCCGTAGCCCCAGTCGGCGCGGGCTTGGATGTGCAACTTTTCGGCGAAGGCTTCTGCCAAGCGATCGGCCAGAGCCTTCGTCATGATCGCCTGATAGTCGTCGTGATCGGCTTCGAACTCGCGCACCAAGGCGTCGCAGCCGTGGCCGGTCGTGATGGCGAAGCCGCCCAGATAATCGGGCCGGCCGCTGTCGCACGGGGCGATGAAATCGGCCAGCGCATAAAAGGCCGACTGGCCTTTGCGCTCCCATTGCTGCCGCAGCGTGTGAAACCGCGTGAGCTCGGCGCTGCGCGATTCGTCGGTATACAAAACGATATCGTCGCCATCGCTGTTCGCCGGCCAGAAGCCGTACACGCCGCGGGCCTGCAAGAGCTTCTCGCGGATGATCCGATCCAGTAGCGCCCGGGCGTCGTCGAACAGCCGCTGGGCCGCTTCGCCGCTGACCGGGTCCTCGAGAATCTGCGGATACTTCCCCTTCATCTCCCAGGCCATGAAGAAGGGCGACCAGTCGATGTACTCGGCGATCTGGGCCAGCGGCACATCGTCGAGCACGCGTTGGCCGAGAAACGACGGCACGTCGATCCGCACTATCGCCCAGTCGGTCTGAAAGCGCCGGGCGACAGCGTCGGCATAGGGCACAAGCTTCACGTTCTGCCGCTGACGATAGGAGGCGACCAGATCGACTTGTTCCTTGCGATTTTTACGGTCGAGCTCTTCGCGGCTGTCGGGGTTCAGCAGCTTTTCCACAATGCTGGCCGCCCGCGAGGCGTCAATCACATGAACGGTTTCTTTGGTATACGACGGGGCGATTTTGACGGCCGTGTGCTTAGCGCTGGTCGTGGCGCCGCCGATCAATAGCGGTAGATCGAACCCGCGTCGCTGCATTTCGCCGGCGACGTGGACCATCTCGTCGAGACTCGGCGTGATCAAACCGCTGAGGCCGATGATATGCACGCCCTCATCGCGCGCGGTGTCCAGAATCCGTTCGCAGGGGACCATCACGCCCAGGTCGACCACTTCGTAGCCGTTGCAGCCGAGCACCACGCCGACAATGTTCTTGCCGATATCGTGCACGTCCCCCTTCACCGTGGCCAACAGCACCTTGCCGCGCGGTTTTTCATTGCCGGACGCAGCCTTTTCTTGTTCCATGAAAGGCAGCAAGTAGGCCACCGCCTTTTTCATCACCCGGGCGCTTTTCACCACTTGCGGAAGAAACATTTTGCCGGCGCCAAACAGATCGCCGACGATCTGCATGCCGGCCATCAGCGGGCCTTCGATGATCGCCAGGCCACTCGGATATTTCTGCCGGGCTTCTTCGACATCTTTGTCGATGAAGTCGACGATTCCGCGCACCAGCGCATGGCTGAGCCGTTCCTCGAGCGTGCCGCTGCGCCAGGCGAGCGCGACCTCGGGTGCGGCGGTCGTGCCTTGCTTGTATTTCTCGGCCAAGGCGACGAGCCGCTCGGTGGCGTCGGGGCGGCGATCGAGCAGCACGTCCTCGACGTGTTCCAGTAGTTCCTTGGGAATGTTTTCATAGACGGCCAACTGGCCGGCGTTGACGATGCCCATGTCCATGCCGGCTCGGATCGCATGGTAGAGAAACGCGGCGTGCATCGCCTCGCGCACCACCTCGTTGCCGCGGAAAGAGAACGAGATGTTGCTCACGCCGCCGGAGATTTTCGCCTTGGGGCATCGTTCCTTGATGAGACGCGTGGCTTCGATGAAGTTCAGCGCGTAGCGGTTGTGCTCCTCGATGCCCGTAGCGACGGTCAGAATGTTGGGGTCGAAGAAAATATCGGTCGCGGGAAGGCCGACCACTTCGGTGAGCAGCTTATAGGCACGTTCGGCGATCCGCACTTTGTCTTCGACCGTCGTGGCTTGGCCTTGTTCGTCGAAGGCCATCACCACGACCGCGGCGCCATACCGCCGCACGAGCCGAGCTTGGCGGAGGAACGATTCTTCTCCCTCTTTGAGGCTGATTGAGTTGACGATTCCCTTGCCCTGGACGCATTTCAATCCGGCTTCGATGATCCGCCACTGCGAGCTGTCGACCATGATCGGCACACGGGCGACTTCCGGCTCGGCGGCGATCAGGTTCAGGAACTGGGTCATCGCGGCGGGGCCATCCAGCAGGGCCTCGTCCATATTGACGTCGATCACATTGGCGCCGGACTCGACTTGCTGCCGTGCGACGGCCACGGCCTCCTCGTACTTTTCGCCGAGGATCAGCCGCGAGAATTTCTTCGAGCCGGTGATGTTCGTGCGCTCGCCGATCAACAGAAAATTGCTGTCGGGGCGGATCGTGAGTGGCTCCAGGCCACTGAGGCGCGTGAGCGGTTCGATCTCGGGGGGCTTGCGCGGTGATAGCTCGGCCACGGAGCGGGCGATGGCCCGGATATGCGCCGGCGTCGTGCCGCAACAGCCGCCGACGATATTCAGCCAGCCAGCCGCGGCGAATTCGCCCAGCGTCCGGGCCATCATTTCGGGCGTTTCGTCGAACTGACCAAATGCATTCGGCAACCCTGCATTGGGATAACAGACTGATGAATCGCGGCGTGACGCGGCTCAGCTCTTCGATATGGGGCCGCAGCTTGTCGGGCCCCAGAGCGCAGTTGATCCCGACGCTCAGCAAATCGAAATTGGCGATCGAGTTCCAGACGGCTTCGACCGTCTGGGCTGACAGCGTGCGGCCCCCATCGAACACGGTGAACGAGGCCATCACCGGCAGGCGAACGTTGTTCTCGACAAAGTAGCGATCGATGGCGAACAGGCAGGCCTTAAGCACCAGCGTGTCGAACGCCGTTTCGGTCAGCAGGATATCCACACCCCCTTCGACGAGCGCGGTAACCTGTTCGTAATAGGTGTCGACCATCTGGTCGAACGTGGCGCTGCGGTAGGCCGGGTCAGAGACGTTGCCGGCGATCGAAAGCTGCTTGTTCGTCGGGCCGATCGAACCCGCCACGAATCGCGGTTTGTCCGGCGTGCGACGGGTCATCGCGTCGGCGGCGTCGCGGGCCAAATCGCAGGCGGCCAGATTCACTTCGCGCACCCGATCTGACAGGGCGAAATCGGCCATGGCCACGCTGGTCGAACCGAACGTGTTCGTCTCGATGATGTCGGCACCCGCTTCCAGGTACTTCCAATGGATGTCGCGGATCGCCTCCGGCTGGGTGACCGCGAGGATATCGATGAAATTCTGGAGGTCGCGCGAGTGGTCGGCGAATTGCCGGCCCCGAAAGTCCCGGTCCGAGAACTTCAGGGCATGGACCATTGTGCCCATGGCGCCGTCGAGAAGCAGAATCCGCCGGGTTAGGAGGTCTGCGAGGACTTGGCGAATTTCGGTGCGCGAAGGGGATGGCATCAAATCAACTATCTCACAGACGATGGCCGCTTGCAACTTGATAGGAAAGCTTGCTGGATGCCGTTGGTTGGGCAATGCCCTCCTACCCGTCAACTTGCCACGCGCACAGTATCGCTGGCGATGGCAGCAGCCGCAGGGCTCATTTTATCGGAAAAGTCAGCCCATTCGGATTAAACCTCAAGCGCGGCCGTTCAGGAACCGATAACGACAACACTTATTAGTGTGACCATCGCGAGGGGCCAATCGCGCTCGGGCGATGGAGATCGGTCTGATACTCAACTCTCGGCTGCTTTCAACGACGCCGCATCGCAGGCCCTCATATGACATTCAATCCGTCGACGATCCGTCCGCGACCGCGAACTCGCCCACAGGATGCCGAGCCATTGGCCGATGCGATACCGCTGGCCAATGCAATGCCGGTCGCCGATAGCATGTTGGCTCCGCGGGTATTGATCCGGGTGCCGCACTTGCAGCTTGAGACACAAACTGCCGGGCCGTTGTTCGCGGCGCCCGGCAGCGGGCCACAGCAGACCGCAGCGACAGGGGCGGCGGTGACCGAGGAGGCAGCGACCCTGGAGGCAGTGACCGAGACCGCTGTGGCGGATCTGCCCACGGCGGTGGTGGGCATTGCCATCGACGAAGCGCCGGCAACGACGCCGTTTCCGAAGGGAATTTTGAAATTCAGCCTGGCGGAGGAAGAATCGGATTCCTCCGGCTTGGGCCTGGCGGGGCTCTGGTCGCGCGTCACGGCGGTTGTTCCGGCGAAGTATGTGACGATCATGGCCGGTGGGTTAGTGGTGATTCTGCTGGTCATCGGTTTGAGTCATCGCCGGCACAGACACGCTGCGCCAGGCGGGAATTCCGAAGCGCCCGGCTGGAACGGCGCCGTCTCGCTGCCAAACAGTGCGCCGCAGCCCAGCGCGGGGACGACGAATCCGATCACGGTCGCCGCCCAACCGAAAGCGCCGCAGGCGCCGCTGATGTCGCAACCTGTTACCAGTTCAACGGTCGTAGCCCATTCGGCGCCGGTGTTTTCCGGGCCCTCGCCGAGCGATATTTTGTTTAGCGCCGAAGCGGCGAGACATGCAACTTCGTCGAGCCCGGAGACGGCGGCCGCGGAGCCGCGGAAGCCCGAAACACCCGCGTTTGGATTAGCCACGCAGCAAGCGGCGGTGTACGGTCCACCACGGGCGGATTCCGTTCCCACGATGGCTCGCCGCGGACCGGCTTGGGGAGGTTTGCCTCCGCGCGACAGTTCGATCTCCGCTCAAGCGGCGAATCAACCGCCGATGCAAGCTGGGCCGCCGGAAGGCTACCGAACCGCCCAGCGCGACGATCCGGCAATGATTCCGGCAACGCGCGGTCCGGGCGAGTATGGCGAGCCGGGCGTGGCTCGGTTCCAAGGCACGATCGATCGCCCGCCGGGCCAGTGAACTATTCGAGTTTGGCCGCTCGCGATACCATACCTCGGCACGAATCAAATACTGTTGACGCAATCCCAGTTAAGTCGAAATTCGCAAACGTTGCCATCGCTAACCCTGGACGAATATGAGCGCCATCGATAACGCCTTCATTCGTGCTTACACGAACGACCGGACTGCGCCGGGAGCAAACGTTACAGCCCGCGACGCGGTTCCCGCGACTCGCGCCGTCGCCGAGACCCCACTGCCCCTGAGCAGCAAAATTGCCGTGCCGAGAGTATCGCTGGCCGCGGCGAAGGCGGCCCGCTCCGCGGTGCGGCCGAACGCGGCAGTCGTTGCGATCGAGCCGGCAAACGTCGTTCCGGCGCCGCACTTCGACCTGGCGGCATTCACCTATTCCAGTTCGACGCTCGATCATTTCACGAAACCGATCGCAGAGCCGAGCGAACATCGAGAGAGCCCGAGCACCGGACGGCCGGTTGTCGTCCCGGTGCGAATCGATCCTGGCCCCCAAGGGGCTGCGCTGCGCGCGACGCCGGTCCGGCGCAGAGCCAATCGCCGATGACGAGTTGCAAGTAGCGTCAGTGCTGCTCGAGCCCGGCGAGCCGGTCGAGTCGATTGACGCGGCGCCCGCCGCGGAGTCGAGCGCGGACGTCGTGTTGCCTCCGGGCCCGAGCTCAGTTGCGCCGCAAGAGACACAATTATCGAATTCGCCGGTTGCAACGCCAACGGCCGCGCCGCAAGAATTAACGCCGCAAGTTGAGCCAAGCCTGTCACGATATGCGCCAGACTCGACACCTCCGACCGAGGTGCCGCACCGGGCCGGATACGATGTCGATCGCTTCGAATGGCCTGCTTTGAGCGATGCGCTGCTCGCCAGGCTCGTCGGTGGGTTGGATCATCTGGCCGGCGAGCTCGTGACCGAATCGGCGCTCGGCCGGAAGGTCGTTGCTCTAACGGGCCTTAGACGCGGCGAAGGACGGACGACGCTCGCGCTGACATTGGCCCGACGGTTGGCCGGCGGCGGCGCAAAGGTCCTGCTCGTGGATGCCGATTTCGAGTCGCCGCAAATCGCGGAGCAGTTGGGACTCTTGATCGACCAGGGCTGGGATGCCGCGCTGGCCGATGGAGCGACACTGTGGGACGCGATGGTTGAATCACTTAGCGATCACTTGTCCGTGATGCCGCTGGCCGCGCGGCCCGGCGCCGGAGCGGTTGCGGGCCGAGGCGCTGTGTCGGGTTCGACAAGCGTTTGGGTTCCGACGCAGACAACCATGCCGCGATGGGACGATCTGCGCCATCATTTCGACGTGATCCTGATCGACGCCGGCCCGCTCGGCACAGACGACGCCGGCGCACATGGCCACGGACTGCCGGCATCAGTCGCCCACAGTGATGTGGCGATTGTCGCGTTCGATTGCCGCGGCGGCAGCGGGTCGCAACTGGCGGACGCCCAACGACGATTGCTCGACAGCGCGGTGTTTCCTCTCGGCGTGGCGGAGACATTTTGCACGGAATGAACTTGTACCTTGCCAACGCTTGTTTCTGGGTTTGTGTGCCACTGGCTCTGCCAGTGCTTCTTGCAATTCTTGCCTTGATCGGTCAGCGCCGAAGAACACTGGCAAAGCCAGTGGCACCCTACATTCAAGCTGCGACAATGAACCAGAAACTACTCGCTCGGACACCATTGTCAGCGACGCCCTGATCTTGCCAACGCCTCGATCTCGCGAGCCAACTATGTACGAATCTTACTGGCATCTCGATCACCGCCCGTTCGAAAACACGGACGATCCGCGGTTCTATTATCCCGGCGAAAGCCATCAAGGAACGCTGCTCAAGCTGCGCTATGCCGTCGAAAACCGGCGGGGCGGAGCGGTATTAGCCGGCGGCTCCGGCACGGGCAAGACTCTGCTGGTGCAGGCGCTTGCCCGGCAATTGAACGAGTCCTGCCAACCATTCGTGCAATTGGTTTTCCCGCAGATGTCGCCCACCGAGTTGATGTCGTACTTGGCCGACGAGCTCGCGGCCCCGCCGGCGGCCGGCCGCGGGCTGGATCAGACGATTCGCCGAATCAAGCAATTTCTCGCCGAGAACGAGACTCGCGACAAGCACGCGGTGGTGGTTGTCGATGAAGCCCATCTGCTGGAAGACGTGCAATCGCTGGAAGCGTTGCGGTTGTTGTTGAACTTTCAGCCGCGACAGGCGCGGCGTTGACATTGCTGCTGGTGGGCCAGCCGCGGATTCTGCCGATGGTCGATCGGATGCCGGGCCTGGAAGAGCGGCTCGCGATCAAGTGCCTGCTGCGGCCGTTGACTCTGGAGGAGACAGTCAGTTACGTCGCGCATCGCTTGAATGCCGCGGGGGCGAAGCAGCCGATCTTCGAGCCCCGGGCGCTGGAAACGCTACACGCCTTGACGCACGGTCTGCCGCGACGGATCAATCGCCTGGCGGATCTGGCCCTGCTGATCGGCTATGCCGAAGGCCGGCCAGCGATCACGGCCGAGCAGCTCGAGGGCGTGGCGCAGGAATTGGTCGCGGTAGCGCCGGAATAGTGAACTGAGGCGTCTGATGACGAATGCGCCTCAGGCAATTCAGGTCAGGCATTCCCGCCCCCGGGCGCATCGTCGTCCTCCATCCTCTGGATGTAGCGCCGCAACCGCTCCAATTCGTCGGTCACGTGGCGCAGCTTGAGCATATTCTCGACGCGCTTGATCAGCTCGACCTTGTTGACCGGCTTACTAAGAAAATCGTCGGTCCCGGAGTCGACGGCCCGTTCGATATCGCCCAGCTCATTCAGGGCGGTGACCATCAGGATCATGACCGTCCGCGTGGCCGGATCGCCTTTGAGCTTCTTGCAGACTTCGAACCCGCTTAGCTTCGGCATCATCACGTCGAGCAGAATCAAGTCGGGCTGGAACGAGGCGACTTTGGCCAGCGTGTCGTGGCCATCGACCGCCACGCAGATCTCGTAGTCCAGTTCAGCCAGAAACGCTTCGAGCAATTCGACATTCGGCGGATTATCGTCGGCGATGAGAACTCGACTTTTCGCATTCGGAGGGGTTTTGCTAGCAGCCATCAGCCTTCTTTCGTGCAGAGCGCCCAGACGCCAATTGTTGACCCGATTATAAGACGTTATCCCGCTGACGCGGAAGGTGGCGTTTGCCGAGGAAACCTGGGCAATCGTGATAATTGAGAATTTCGCTCTCCTCCGTTTGCGACCCCCGGCGACGTTACAAGCCACAATCCGCGCTCCGTTTGGTCGTTCGCGATTCGTCGTTCATTCGGCAGGCGTCATTGCAAATTGGTCAGGGCTCTTTCCGCTCTTTCCGCCGCCGGCCGATTGCCATAGCGTCGTTCACGCTATTTTTCTATTATTTCGCCGCTTTTCCAAGCTCGGCACGCCGCCGGCCCAACAGGATGCGGGTCGGCCGTCGTTCTCGTCGGGCGAATCAGTCGTCGAGGAGGACTGTCGTGAGTCGGCTTAAGCCGATGCTGCTGATGATCGTGCTGGGGGGAATTGCGTACGGCGTGTATGTCGTGCTCAACAAGGGGCCCGCGCCGGAGCCGCCGCCGGGAATCGGCAAAGACTGGGCTCGGCCGGTTGACATCCAAGGGGGCACGTCCAGCAACAATGCGGGCAGCGTGACCCTAGTGCCGCAAGGCACTGGTCTCGGCGCACCGCCTCCGTTGTCCGCCGCGCCGCCATTTGGCTCGTCACCAGCGATGCCCGCATCTAGCTCGTTGCCGCCAGTCCCAGGGGCGCCGGCATACAGCGGCAATCCGGCGGCGAATCCGTTTCCGATGACGCCCTCGGCGGCAGGTTCGAATCCGCTGCCTTCCACCCTGGCTTCGCCGACGATGATCAGCCCGGCGGACGCTCATCGCGCGCCGAGTTCCGCGGCCGCGAGCCCTGGAGCGATCACTTTGCCAGCGACGGCAACTGCCGGGACCGGCACGAACGCAAACGCTTCGTTGGGGCCCACAACCACGACCGATTCGCCGCCAGCACAAAATTCAAATTCCCTCGGCGGCATGGCGCCCCATCATGACAGCGCAGGTTCGACCGCCGCGACCTCCGACCATGGCGCGGCAACGGCTCCGAATATTTCGTATTCCGCCGCGATGGAATTCGTCCAGCCGCTTTTGAACGACGGCAAATTGGCCGATGCGCTGCGTCTGTTGACGCATTGGTACGGCAATCCCCAATTGACGGCGGAAGACGCCGCTAAGATCGACGACTTGCTCGGTCGCCTGGCCGGCACCGTAATCTATTCGCGCAAGCATCTGCTCCTGCCGCCCTACGTCGTGCAGCCCGGCGACCGTTTGCAAACCGTGGCCGAACAGTACAAGGTCCCTTGGCAACTGCTGGCCAAGATCAACGGCATCGATCATCCCGAGAAGTTGATGCCGGGCGAAAAGCTGAAAGTGATTCGCGGGCCGTTCATGGCCTGGGTCGATCCCGACAAGAAGGAATTGACCTTGTTCGTCCAAGAGTGCTATGCCGGCCGGTTCCGATTGGTGAGCGTCGGCCGCGAGGCGGGCCAGACGACCGGCATGTTCGACGTGAAAGAAAAGCAGTTGGATCCCAGCGGCCGCATTCCGGCCGAAGCGGCCGCGGCGGCCCAATTAGCCGTGCATCACTGCGTCAATTTCGGCGATAAGCTGAGCATCCGGGGCGTCAACGGCCCGCTGGCCGGCGACGATCCCCGCGGCCTGAGCCTCGAATCGCGCGACGCCGAAGACGTCTTCGACATCCTCACCATCGGCTCGAAAGTAATGATCCGTCGGTAGCCACCCGATCTTCTTGCCCCAATTTTCGCCGCAATTCACACTAGCCCGAAGCGTTAGCGAGGACGCTGCGGGTGGCTTCGTCCTGCGTCCTCACTTACGTTTCGGGCTAGTATCCTCCACCGGCCGCTGATAAGAGCGCAGCTTCAAAGCTCGCGCATCTCACACCCGCTCATTTCAGAGCGTCGCACGCCCGAGTACAATAGGCGGCTCTGGTTTCCCGCTGTCTCCACCGGGCGCTCGCCGATGAAACTCGCCTTCAGCTCCAATGCCTATCTGCGCCATTCGATCGAAGATACGATCGCCCGCATTGCGGCGGCCGGTTACTCGGGCATCGAGATTCTGGCCGACGTGCCGCACGCCTGGCCCGCGGGCTTGTTGCAGGAGCGCAAAGATTCGATTCGCGCGGCGCTCGAGCGGCACAAGCTCACGATCTCGAACGTCAACGCCTTCATGATGAACGCCGTGGCCGATCCGCGGCAACCCTACTGGCATCCAGGCTGGATCGATCCCGATCCGCATTATCGCGCGATTCGCCGCGAGCACACCAAGCGAGCATTGCAATTGGCGCACGATTTCGGCGCGCCGTGCCTGACCACCGAGCCGGGCGGGCAGTTGCGCACCGGTCAAACTTGGGACGCCGCAGCGCGGATCTTCTACGACGAGTTGATGCCCTGCGTCGAACTGGCCGAGAAATTGCAAGTGCTGTTGCTGATCGAGCCTGAACCGCAGTTGATGATCGAAACGTTCGGTCAGCATTTACAATTCGTGCAGCGGATCAAGTCGCCGTGGGTCGGATTGAATTTCGACATTGGCCACGCCTACTGTGTCGGCGAGAATCCGGAGGATTGGGTTAAACGGATGGCGCCATTCACGCGGCACTACCACATCGAAGACATTGCCGCCGATCGGGTCCATCGACATCTGATTCCCGGCGACGGAGCGATCGACTTCGAATCCACCTTGTCGAAGATCGCGGCGACGGGCTACCGCGGCTGGATCACGGTGGAGTTGTATCCCTACATCGACGATCCCGACGCCGCCGCCCGACGCGCCCGCGAACATCTGCTGGGCATCATCCACAAGCTGGGCCTGAGCGCCGAATGACCGCGCCAACCGACTCGACCAGCGATCGGCCGCAGAGCGACCTGCCGCGCAGTCGGCCGCCCAGCGCCGAGCCCCCCGCCTCAAAGCTCCTGGCCTACGTGCAATTGCTGCGGTTGCCGAACGTCTTCACGGCCATTGCCGACATCTTGATGGGCTATTTGTTCACCCATCCGACATTGGATCCGCTCTGGCGATCGTTGCCGCTCGTGCTTTCCTCGGCGCTGATCTATCTAGCCGGAATGGTTCTCAACGATGTTTATGACATTGAGGTGGATCGAGCCGAACGGCCCGAGCGGCCCTTGCCGTCGGGACGCATCGAGTTGGGCTGGGCCCGCCGCCTGGGCTATGAAATGCTCTTCTGCGGCGTCGGAGTGTCCATTTTGCTAAGCGCGTGGGGTGGCGGGCCGCGCACCGCGCTCTTGGCCGCGGGGCTCGCGGCGCTCGTCGTGCTCTACAATCGCGTCTTGAAATTCACGTCGCTGGGACCGGTGGCAATGGGAGGCTGCCGATTCTTGAACGTACTGTTGGGAATGAGCCTGGCGGCAGGGCCTTGGAGCGAACCGAATTATCTCGTAGCCGGCGGCATCGGACTGTACATCGCCGGTGTCACCTGGTTTGCCCGGAGCGAAGCGGATGAGACGATCTATCGCGGACAGCTTTTGTGGGCGATGGCCGTGATGGTCGGCGGTTTGTTCTTGCTGTGGTGGTTTCCGCAGCAGATGGATCCTGCGGAACTTGCCTCGCACTATGTCCCGGAAAACTGGCGGCTCGTGTGGATCGTGATGAGCGCCCTGATCGGCTGGCGTTGTATTCGAGCCATCATTCAACCCCACGGCGAATTCATTCAGGAAGCCGTCAAGCAGTGCATCATGTCGCTCGTCATGCTCGACGCGTTGGTTAGCTTTGCGGTCCGCGATTTCTATGGGCCGATGTTTATTGTGCCGTTGCTGTTGCCAATGACTCTCCTGGGCATCTGGGCGTATTCGACATGACCGTGTGCAATACTAACGTTGCGCCGCGCGGCACCGGCCCTGCCCCCTCTCCCTTGACGGGAGAGGGTTGGGGTGAGGGTGGTGAAACACTGGATGGTAATGCAACCCCTCGCCCCCGGCCCCTCTCCCGCAAGGGGCGAGGGGAGATGAGGCGGACTCCGTCGCCAGGAAAGGGAGAGGGGAGCGAAGGCGGAGTTCGACCGCGAATCCTTTCACGCTTGCGGAGCGGGGCATGACTGCGGCGGCCCTCGCGGCAGGGCTGTTGGTCGTTGGACTCGCGGCGCTGGTTTGGGGCTATCGTGCGACGGGCGGAACCACGTTGCGCGCGGTTTGGTGGTGGGCCGCCGTGGCGTTGTGCGCCGTCGTTGCGAGCGAAATTCCGGGGCCGCTCGGGGCGGGTCAAGGCACAGCCTTGATCGGGCAGTTGCGATTTATCGGTGGCGTGGCAACACTTTGCCCGTTGATCGCGCTATTGGGAGCTAAACGGCCGCAAGATTGGGCATGGCAATTTGTTGTCGCCGTGTTTTGGTTCGTGCTTGCTTTGCCGGCCATCCAGAATCTTGCGTTGCGGCCCGACGCGCCGTTGTCGGTCCATCCAATCTGGTCGCTGTTCTTGGCCGCGAGCATTCTCTTTGGCCTTGTGAATTACTTGCCGACGCGATTTGCTCCAGCGGCGATCTTGGCGGCAGCTGGCCAATGGCTGATCCTCGCGCCGCAGTTGCCGTGGAACGCATTTTCCAATGCGCCCCAGACCGCGATCGTTGGTCTGGCGCTGATGGTCGCCGCGCTCGCCGTGGCGGCTTGCACCGCGGCCTGGCGCAGTTCTTGCCGGCGCATCTCGGCGGAGCCGCTTGACCGGGTGTGGCTCGATTTTCGCGACGAGTTTGGCGTCGTTTGGTCGTTGCGCATCGCGGAGCGGCTCAATGCTTCGCCCGCCGCCCAACAAGTGGGCATCAGGCTCAGTTGGCGCGGTTTCATTCAGCCCGCGGTCCCGGCGCGCGATCCATCGTCGTCGGCGAAGCCATCGACTCTAGCGCCGCCGGCACGCAGCGAAGTGGAGCGAGCGCTGCGCGCCCTGCTGCTCCGCTTCGTGTCGAGCGACTGGATCGCGCGCCGTGTTACGGGCAATTAAGCCCGCGGCATCTGCTTCGATTTCCGCTCGCGGCCGCAGCGCGAACCGGCAAGCGCCGGCGGACCGGATGCGATGTCGTCTCGTTGAATGGAAATCTGGTGCGGCGCGGCCAGCCCGATCCGCACGCGCTTGCCGCGAATCGCGATCACGGTAACCTGAATCGATTCGCCGATGGTGATTTGCTCGCCGATCTTGCGGGTGAGAACTAACATGGGTGACCTTCCTCGTTGATGATGTGCTGGTGATTCAAATCCCAGGACGACGTCCGGGGGTTGGAAGTTCAAGCGATTTTGCAATCTTGCTCGTCGAAGATCGACCAAGACCGCGAAACGCCGGATGGCCGAATGCGCCTTTAAGACCGCCATCGCGCGGTCCAATACGGCGGACGGATTTCCGCCGTTAGCGACGGGCATCAAACGAGCCAGCAGCAGAGTAGAATCTGCAACGAAGGTCGCGAGAATAATGCGATTCGGGCCCCGAGATTCGCCAGCCAAAACTCGCCTTTGGCCGCCGGGCAGATCATTCTCCGCCGCTCGGACCGTGCGCGATTTCGCAAACCGCAGGGCCGCGTGCCGGCTGTCGGAATTCTCGCGCCGCAGGATCTCGTCCGAAGTCGGCAAGCCAATCCAGGCGACCGTCGGCGGGATCCCATCGCTCAGGGGATCGGCAATTTCGACGGACTCGATCGGTGCCGGATCGGTCGACCAGGCAAAGTCGTCGAACAGTGGATCATCGGACACCGTGTCGTCGAAAATCTCTTCGCCATGCAACTCTTCGTCGTGCAGCGCCGCGCTGAAAACCGTGGCGCGGGCGGCACCGCCCAAACTCAACGCCACGCTGACGAACAGGCGCCCGATGCGATCCAACGCCTTGGCGATCGCGGCTTCCGTGGCGATTGGCTTTGCGACAGCATGTCGGCCTTTCAGCAAAATCGGGCCAGGTTCCATCCCGCGAAAAAAATCCTAAGTGATTCGCGCGATCGGGGTCAAGAACAGATTCCGCCCTCACCGACGGTTAGACCGGTTATCCGCCTCGTTTTCCGCGGTCATGCGTGCCAGCAAACTCCTCGATCCGCTTTACCCCTAGCGTGGCAAGCGGGGGCAATCATACTAATATCAACGGCCGAGCGATGGCGTATGCCCGAGTGCGCGATTCGGCGCCATGTGTTGACGCTGAATTGATCCTATTCCGTCTCAAGAATCGCGGGAGTTGCTTGCCATGGGTTCACACGCCGGAAAACACGCCTCCGATGACGAAGCCGAACATGGTCAGGCATCGCATGCCGGGGCCGGCGCCAGCGAGCCAATCGAACATTTGCACGAAGCGGCCGCGGAATGTTACGCAGCCGGCGAGGCCGAGGTTCGGCTGGTTTCGCAGATGGCCGAAGAGTATATCCGCCAGCATCCGGTCAAGACCATGCTGGGCGCGGCGGGCGCCGGATTCTTGCTTGCGCTGCTCGTGATGCGCCGCAAATAGACCCAACCCACATTGGGCATCGCCCGCATGAAAAATTTGCCGCCAAACTAGCGCTTTGTCACAGCTTGAATTTAGGGTGCCACTGGCTCTGCCAGTGTTCTTCGTTGCTGAGAGACCAAGGCAAGAATTCCAAAGATCACTGGCAGAGCCAGTGGCACGCCATCCGAGGAACAAGCGTTGCCAAAGCGCTGAATGGGCGAATCCATTCTTTGTTGGCGCAGCGGCAGGCGGCGTATCGCCCAGATGCAGGAGCGATTGAATCTTGCTTGCGCCGCTGGCGAGCGCCTGCTCGGGCGAGAAGTGGAGACGATCCTTTTTCTTCTCGATCGAGGCGTTGATCTTCGCGAGCAGCTTCGGCTGTTGCTGGTGCAATTCGTGCGAGACGGTTCCCTTGAGGCCTTCGCCCAATTCCTTGGCCGCCCAGCCGCTGAGCTTGCCGACGCGATTCAAGCGGAAATCCAACAGCGTGATATCCAGGCTCGTCACTTTCGGCTCCACGACCAGCTCGCCCAACAGCCCGCCAGCGGCCCAATGCCAGGAGATATCGCAGCCGAGCGTTACCTCCAGTTTGCAGTCGGCGTCGGCCGTGGAATCGAGCAATCGCAGCCCGTCTTTCCATTGCTCCACCCGCGCGGCGCCGTGCAGTTGCGCGGTGAGGATCAGTTGCACCACGGTGTGACCCGGCGCGCCGGCGTGCAAATTCGCCAGCCGGATGTGAAATTGCTGCTGGGGATCGACCAGCGTGCCATGAAATTCCCGCCACGTGCCGTCGTTCACTTCTTTCTTGTGCTCGCGGAGCTTCAGTCCGTCGCCGTCGTTCTTCAGCGACAGGCCGTTGACGATTTGCTTGGTCTTGCCCCAGTCCTTTTTGTTGTCGAAATTGCGCGGAATACTTTCCACGACCAGCGATTGGATCAGGTTCGAGAGCGACGCTTCGGCGGCCGTTTCGGGCGTGGTGGCCACCGCGGCACTGCCGGCAAATGCTAGCAAGCCCAAACCGCCGAGCAGACTGAAGTAGAACAGACCCGTGATCGGGCGCGAACGCAGCATGCTAGCACCGATTTTCGTGACCGCGTGGCAAGAAAACACCGCGGGCGACAAGTAAGCCGCAATCGCGGTGCGGTGTCAATCGCAATCGGGAAGGCTTCAAGCTTGAGGCTACAGGCTTGAGGTACAAAGAGACGAAGAACGCGGTTGCCGTGTAAACAACTCCTCAAGCCTCAGGTCCCAAGCCTACTTCTCTTCGATCAGCCCGCGCAGCGTCGCCAGGTTCATTCGGTCGAGTTCTTCGCCGCGGAATTCGCCATCGGCTTCCTTGGGCGTTTCGAGATACATCGGAATCTTGCGAAACCGCCGGTCGTTCAGCAGCAGTCGGAACGGCTCCAGGCCCAGGCAGCCTTTGCCGATGTGTTCGTGCCGATCGACCCGCGAGCCAAGCGGCTTCTTGCTGTCGTTGAGATGAAATGCCCGAATGCGTTTCAAACCGATGAGCCGGTCCAAGTCGCGGAACGTGGTTTGATAGTCTTTTTTCGGGGCCAGCGAATATCCGGCGGCGAACGTGTGGCAAGTGTCGATGCAGACGCCCAAGCGGTGCGAATCCTTCACGCCCTCGAGCATCGCGGCCAGATGCTCGAACCGCCAACCAAGCGTCGAGCCTTGCCCCGCGGTGTTTTCCAACAGCACTTGTGCTTTCAGTCCCGGCGTCCGGGCATGCACCTCATCGAGCGCGCGAACGACTTGCGCGATTCCTTCTTCGAGCGTGGCAATCGTATGTGCGCCCGGATGGGTGACGACATACGGAATGCCCAACTGTTCGGCTCGCTCGAGTCTCGACCACCAGCCCCGCGACCGATTTATCCCACAAATCTCCCGGCGGTGCGCCAAGGTTAATCAAGTAAGAGTCGTGCGACAGCGGATGCGTGATCCCCGCCTCGGCCAGCGCGGTCTTGAACCGCGTCGCTTCTTCATCACTAATCGGCTTGGCCCGCCATTGATTGTTGTTTTTCGTGAACAACTGCACGCATTGGCAACCGCATTGGCGGGCCGCGTCAACGGCCTTGTAGTAGCCGCCGGCGATGGACTGGTGTGCGCCGAGGATCGCCACGAGCCGGGTCCGATCAAGTCATGGAATGGAGATGCGCGTTGCGAAGGAGATTCGAATGCGGCGCGGGTGGGGGCTTCCGAAGTTCGTTGGCTTGGGAACGGCGATCATCACGGCTTCGGCTCCAGGCTCGTGAGATCCTTGAACGGATACGTCACCGGATGGTCCGGGATGAATTGCTGGACCGTCATCCAGGAAAATTCGTGCTGGCTCGTGTTCGCGGGATCGGGATCGCGCAGCTGTACGCCGTCGGCCTCGGCATAGGCGGTGCGAACGACGGGTACGCGCCCTTTGGCAGGCGGGACCAGTGCGTAATCGGACCCGCGTGTTTGGATGTACCAGGTGTTATCGCGAAATCCATGCAGTAGTCGGTTCTGTGCGGCCTGGATCAACGCCGCCTTGTGGCCCGGCTCCAGGGTCGTGTCCTTTTGGATCGCGGAGATCAGCAGTTGTGTTTCCGACACGTCGAGGCTAACCCAGCCATACGGCGGCAGAAAGACTTCGAGCTTGCAGTGCGACGGCGAATTTTTCGGGAACGCGTTGATGCCGTAAGTGACGCGCGTCGGGTAGCCCATCGCGCGGCCCATGGCGGCGCAGAACCCATGGTAATCGCTGCAATGCCCGCGGTGCTCTTCGAGCAGATGCACCGAGCTGGCTTGCAGCGAGGCATCGTTGTGGTCGTACTGGATGTTCTTACCGACCCAAGCAATCACCGAGGCCATGTCGCGCAATGGATTGCTCGGCTTGGGCACGATCTGCTTCACGAGCTTCTCGAATCGCTCGTCGACGACAACGGACTGCGTTTCACCGCGGCGGTAGCGATCAAATGTGGCCGGCCAGTTGTCGACCGCCACGATCTTGTCGGGATCGATGTTCCAGTGCAGCTCCCAAACCTTGATCTTGAATTTGTGCCGGATGATTTGCGCGCCCTGGGGGGCAGCGAATTCGAAATAAGCAAACTTGTTCTTGTTCACGGGCTCTTGAGTGATCGTGCCTTCGACGGTTGTGGGAAATGTGCTGAGCCCCTCTTCGGTAACCTCTTGCCCCGGATCCGTCTGCGGCAGCGGCAACCAAACCTTGAGAACCTTCGTTTTCGCCGGGGCCGTCACGACGACGGAAAAGTCGACGTCGTAAGTCACCGGGTTCGAGCGCTGGGCTTGGTACGGTTGGCCGGGGTCTAATAGCGGCTCGTCCGCCGCTTTGGCCCCCGTGGCGAGGAGCAATCCGAGTGAAGCGATGCCAAGAATCAGGGAACATGCCAGCCAATTCAAACGTCGAATTTCTGTCATGGTGTCAAACCTCGTTTTCGATTGGTTTTGGAACTGCAGGTCGCAAGATAAGGTCGTACAAGAGCGCTCCGGCCTGCGCTCCCACGATGGGTGAAATAATATAGACCGTCAGGAAACCCATCCCGCGCGGGCCCGGCAGGGCGATATGGCCCCAACCGGCAAAGAAAGCGAACAGCCGGGGACCAAAATCGCGCGCCGGGTTGAAGCAGGCCTGCGTCAGCGGCGCGATCACCGAGATTAGCGCCGCGATCGTCAAGCCGATGAACATCGGCGCCATCTGCCCCGCCGGCGCGGCATGGTTTCGGTCGTCGGTAACGGCGAACACGACCAGCGCCAAAAGCAACGTCCCCACGACTTCGGCCAGACAAGCCATCGGCTCCGAAACCAGGGCGTTGATCCGGATTTGAGCCTGTTCGGAATATGGCTCGGAAGAGCCGACGAGCAGCCCAGGGTTCGGAAAATATTCGCCGTAGCACATGGCCGTGACTTCGCTGCCCGGCGAGCCACGCACGACGTGTTTCTCCTGCTCCTTCGCGGCGAGCAACGGCCCAAACAAGGCGAACAGGATTGCCGCGGCCGCAAAGGCGCCCACGGTTTGCGACACGATATAAGGGACGACCAGTCGCCAGGGAAATTTACCACGGGCGGCGAACGCCAATGTGATCGACGGATTGATGTGCGCCCCGCTGATCGCGCCGACAGCATAGATGGCCAGCATCACAGCCACGCCCCACACGATCGCGACTTGCCATAGGCCGTTTTGCGCTCCGGCCAACACCGCGGCATGAACGACGCCGCAGCCGAACAGGACCAGAATGCCGGTGCCCACGAACTCGGCAGCGCACTTTTTCAACAGCGGCTCGGCGACGAGCTTTGCGGCGGGGGCTTCGGTGCCAGTTCGCAGTCGCTCGCGACGAAGCTGTTCGGACTCTGGCTCGGATTCGCTCATTCAGGATGAGTCTTTCGGCTTTCGGCGACCGTCTTGGCCGTGCGCAGTATTTCGTTCAGCCCGCGCCGATGATTTTCCAACGTATCGATCCAGCGCTCCAAGCACTGTTCGCCGGCCGGCGTGAGCCGATACGATTTCTTGGCCGGGCCGCGCTCGCCGAAACACCACGAAGCATCGACCAGGCCTTGGGTTTCCATCACCTTCAAGAATCGGTAGATGCCCGACACGTCGGGAGGCTGGCCGCCGAACATCTTCATCTTGCCGAGCCGCTCGGCCAGACCATATCCGTGCAGTGGGCCCTTGCCGAGCACCGCCAGAATCGCCGGCTGGATCAGCTTATCGAGCGTGCCTCCGTCGCAGGCGCATTCCGCCGGCTGGAGTATCGGAAGATGTTCGGTAGCGGACATTGTCACACGCTCCAGAAGCGGTACTATGGAAGGGGCCGCGTAAGTTGTCAAGAATTCATTTTTTTGCGTCGCCCAGACAATCACGCCGGAGAACGATCATGGTCAGTCAGAAGCCCCGCTACCTCATGATTGGCGGTTTTCTCGGCGCCGGCAAGACAACCGCCATTCTAAAGATCGCCGACCGACTCAAGCAACAAGGCCTGCGCGTCGGCTTGATCAGCAACGATCAGAGCATCGGGCTGGTCGATACCGGCATGTTCGCGGCGAGTGGTTTTTCGGTCGAGGAAATCACTGGCGGCTGCTTCTGCTGCAAATTCAATTCGCTATTGGACGCGAGCAAGAAGCTCGCCGCCGGGTCGAGCCCCGATGTGTTCATCGCCGAGCCGGTCGGAAGTTGCACCGATCTCAAGGCGACCGTCGATTATCCCTTGCGGCGATTATACGGCGAAGATTACGAAGTGGCTCCGCTCAGCGTTCTCGTCGATCCGGTCCGGGCCCTGCGCATTCTCGGCGTGGAACAGGGCAAGTCGTTTACCGACAAGGTGGCCTACATCTACGGCAAGCAATTGGAAGAAGCAGACATTTTGGTCATCAACAAGACCGATTTGCTCTCTCCCGAGCGGCTGGAAGCGTTGCGCGCGGCTCTGGCCGCCAGATATCCGAAAGCGAAAATCGTCGCCGCCTCGGTTCGCCAGGACAAGGGAATCGACGGCTGGCTCGCCGACATCTTGAACGGATCCGCGAAAACGTCCGGAGCGATGACCGTTGATTACGAGCTGTACGCCGATGGCGAAGCGCTGCTGGGTTGGTTGAATTTTGCTGTCCGATTTTCTTCCTCCAAGGAATTCGACGGCAATGAAATGGTTAAGCGCGCTGGGCGACGATGTGCAAAAACGCTTGGGCGTCCGTGGAATCGAAATCGCCCACTTGAAGATGACATTGAATCCCGATCATGGCCCCGATCTGGCGGTGTTGAACGTGGTGCGCTCCGACGTCCAGCCAGAGTTGACCTGGCGGCTGGAAGCGCCCATCAGCGGCGGCGAATTGCTCATCAATCTGCGAGCGGAAGCCGACCCCGACGTGCTGCACGAGACGGTCGCGGCAGCTTGGCAGTCGGTTGCCAAGGCCCACGGTTTGACCTACGATCAACAGCATCTGGAAGCGTTTCGGCCGGGCAAACCGCAGCCGACGCATCGCCTGACCGCGGTGTAAACGGAAGCTCTCGCGGCGAGCGGATATTGTAGATCGTGAGTTCCGGCGCCGCATGCCTGTCGATCCGCAAAATACCGTTTACTACAATCGAGCCCGATTTGCGAGCCGCTTGCCGCGCAACGCGCGCTACACCGCCGCGCATTTTTGGCTCAACGAGATCGAGCCGGGCCTCTGGCGCGTGGGGCTGACGAAGTTCGCGCTGCGGATGCTCGGCGACCTGGTGGAATTCGCTCTCGCCGTGGCGCCGGCCGAAACGATTACCGCGGGCCAGATCATCGGTTCGATCGAAGGCTTCAAGGCGCTGAGCGACGTTTATGCCGTAGCATCTGGCGAGTTCGTCTCTGGAAACTCGGCGCTGGATCGCGACGCCTCGCTGCTGGATTCCGATCCCTACGATCGCGGTTGGCTGTATTGCGTGCGCGGGGAGCCGGAGCACTCCAATGTCGATGTCGAGGGCTACATCCATATTCTGGATGCGACGATCGACAAAATGCTCGCCAAAGCCAGTGGTCCCGATTCAGGAAAATGCGAGCGTTGACGCTTGGCCGCCCGATTTGTTGCCGGCCTGTCGCTGTGTTGATCCGCTATAGGACTTCATCCTCGATTGCTGCTGCGCACTCCGGCCGCATAAGCTGGTCTTGATGCTCGGCACTTTAGGGGCTGAATTTGACGCAGTTCGGCCGCAGTTTGCGCGGGACGGACGCGGCAGTTGCGAAATTGGGAGCGCGGAATGACGGGATCGCCGCGAATACTGTACTGCCACTGTGCCTACGCGCAGGTCGTTCCCAAAGCGGTCAAGGAAGAAGTGCTGGCGCGGCTGACCGCGGAAGGCATCGCCTTCGAAGCCGTACCCGATCTGTGGCATCTTTCGGCCCATAATGACCCGCTGCTGAAGCAATTAGCCACCGGCGAGCAGGTGCGCATCGCTGCCTGTTATCCGCGGGCTGTTAAGTGGCTATTTTCCGCCGCCGGTGCGCCGTTGCCCCCGGAGGGTGTCGAGATTTGCAATATGCGCGTGCAAACCGCGGAGCAAGTGGTCGAGGCGCTGCTCGAGCCCACGCGCGCGACGCTGCCGCAGGCCATCGAACCCGCGCCGCAACACATCCCCACCGGACCACAGCAGATCATGGCCCCGCAGCAAGAAAACGCATGACCGCCGCAACTGCCCAAACTCCGCTCCGCGTCGTGCTCTACGAAGGCGCCGGCAGTCGCGCGTTGGACGATGGCCTGCGGCTGGAGCTCGTCCGGACCCTGCTCGAAAAGGGTTATCCGCTGGCCAACGTCCGCGATCGCGGCCGGCTGAACGGTTTTCACGAGGGGGCCGCGGTAGTGCTCGGCCGTTTCACGGAGAATCAGCCATCGCAGGCCGAAGACACGGCGGCAGGCGTCCACTGTTATTTTCGCGATCTTGACGGATTGACTGCTCCGCAAGCCGTCGAAGCCGTGGAAATGGTCCGCAAAGAGCGCTGCGAGACGGAGCCGAAATTCTGGAAACCCTGGTTCCCGGTAATCGATTACAACCGCTGCACGAATTGCATGCAGTGCCTAAGCTTCTGCTTGTTCGACGTGTATAGCGTCTCGGGCGAAGGCAAGATTAAGGTCCAGAACCAGCACAATTGCAAGACCGATTGCCCGGCCTGTTCGCGCGTTTGCCCGGAGGTGGCAATCCTGTTCCCGAAGTACAAAGCCGGTCCGATCAACGGCGACGAAATCAATTCAGAAGACGTCCGCCGCGAAGCGATGAAGGTCGACATCTCGTCGCTGCTCGGCGGGGATATTTACGCCGCGCTGCGCGACCGGAGCGCGAAAGCCGCCTCGCGGTTCTCGAAGGAGCGCGACGAAGATCGGGCACTCAAGGAGCGGCAACGCTGCCTGGCCAAGCTGCAAGAGAAACTGGAAATTCCGCTGGAAGTCATGTCCGCCCTGCCCACGGTCGACGAAATCCGCGCGAAAGCCGACCAAGCCAAAGCCCGCGCCGCCGCGGCCTTGGCCGGCTTCCCTCCCGCCGCGATCCACTAAACAGAAATTCACGATCTCGGGAGGGCGAGGCTCCTGCCGAGCCGGTGGCTCACGGCTCGGCAGGAGCCTCGCCCTCCCATAATCAATCGTCCCGCGACAATGCGAAAGTGAAACGCCATGCTGTTGAAATTCGCTCGCCGCATGCTCACCGAGCCGGACAAACGGGCGTTTGGAAATTCGCCTACAACTTCGGCTTCAAAGGCATGCGCTCGGTGCAGCTTTACAAGCGCCGGCTGCGGCGCGGCGAGCACTTTCCGCCGTTTCTATTCATCTCGATTCTCAACAGTTGCCAGCTTCGTTGCCAAGGCTGCTGGGTCGACGTAGCCGCCGCGCGCGAAATGATCACGCTGGACGATATGAACCGCGTCATCAACGACGCCAAGCTGCACGGCAACAGCTACTTCGGCATCCTCGGCGGTGAGCCGTTCATGCACCCTCAATTGCTGGATATCCTGGCCGCACATCCCGATTGCTACTTCCAGATTTTCACGAACGGCCATTTAATCACCGACGAGATGGCGGCGAAGCTGCGGAAGCTCGGCAACGCCAGCCCGCTTATCAGCATCGAAGGGACCGAGCATCGTCAGCGACGTGCGCCGCGGCCGCGAGGGCGTGCTGAGCAAATCGCTGGCGGGTTTGCGGAACTGCATCCGCAACCGGCTGATCATGGGCGTGGCCACCAGCGTCTGCCAGTCGAACATCGGCGAGCTGGTCAGCGAGTCGTGGCTGAAGCAACTGATCGAGATCGGCGTGCATTATGCCTGGTTCCACACCTATCGCGTCGTCGGGCCGCATCCCTCGCCCGAACTGGCGCTGCGCCCGGAACAGGTGCTCGATTTGCGGCGGTTCATCGTCAAGATGCGCGCGAGGCTGCCGATTGCCATCGTCGACGCCTATTGGGACGACAAAGGCGAAGCGCTCTGCCCGATGGCCACCGGCGTGAGCCATCATATCGGCCCCTCGGGCGCGATCGAGCCTTGCCCGATCATCCAATTCGCGACCGAAACGATCCACGACAAGCCGAGCGTTTACGAATTGATGAACGGCTCGGGTTTCCTCAAGGATTTTCGCGAAACCGCGGCGAAAGCCACCCGCGGTTGCATCGTGCTGGAACGCCCCGACCTGGTGCGCGAGATCGTCGAGCGCCATCAGGCGCGCGACACGACGCAGCGCGGCACGGCCCTGGCCGAGTTGGACGCCTTGCAGCCGCGCAGCAGCCAGCACAACCCGGGCAACGAGATTCCCGAAGAGCATTGGGTCTACCGGATCGCCAAGAAACATTGGTTCTTCGGCTTCGGGGCCTACAGCTGAAACTATCCCGTTCAGTTCTTTCAAATTCGCCAGAAGCGTAATTGCACCGCGTCCCGCCTTTGCAATCTACCACCGACGATTCGCCCACCAGGACCACGACGATGCACCTTCCGATCATCGAGCTACCGCGGCCGGTCCCGCAGCAGCGCGTCCGTGCAGCCGCAAGACAGTATTCCGCAAACCATCGAAGAGCGCGAGACATATCCGCCGTTTGATCGACATGCACGTCGAGCAAACTCGGCCGGTGCCGCCGTTGTCCGTGGAGGAATTGCGCCGGCACTCCGAGCAGTTGATCGACGCGCGAAACATCGACCGCAAGTATCTCGACTACATCGGCGTGCTGATGAACAGCCGCGTCTGGCGCGACGCCTTGGCCGCCGTGCCCTACGATCGCCGCTTGCTGCTGCTGCCGAAATGCCTGCGGCTGGAGGATCGCTGCCCGGCCCCGTTCGACGATTTCGGTTTGCTCTGCAAGCAGTGCGGCCAGTGCTCGATCCAGGATTTGCAAAACGAGGCCGAGCGGCTTGGCTATGCGGTGCTCGTGGCCGAAGGTTCGGCGCTGGTCATGGCCCTGATTCAAACCGGCAAGATCGAGGCGATCGTCGGCGTGAGTTGTTTGTCCGTCCTGGAAAAAGCGTTTCCCTACATGGAATCGGCGGCCATTCCCGGCATCGCGATTCCTCTGCTGCAGGACGATTGCAAGGACACGACGATCGACTTGGATTGGGTTTGGGATGTGATCCATCTGACGAGCGACGACAAGACCTATCGGCTGAATCTCGACGCGCTGCGCCGCAACGGTCGAGACGTGGTTCGAGCCGGCCGCGCTCGACCAGATCGTGGGCCCGGCCGCGAACGACACGCAGCAGCATCGCCCGCGAGTGGCTGGCTCGTTCCGGCAAGCGGTGGCGGCCGTTCCTGGCCGCCTGCGCTTTTCAAGGCGATGCAAGACGATCCGAATGGCGCCGCTGCCGGCCGATCTGGCGAAAATTGCCGTGGCCGTCGAATGTTTCCACAAGGCCTCGCTGGTCCACGACGACATCGAGGACGACGATGCGTTGCGTTACGGCGAAAAAACGCTGCATGAAGAGCACGGCGTGCCGGTGGCGCTGAACGTCGGCGACTTGCTGCTCGGCGAAGGTTATCGCTTGCTGGCCGAGTGCCACGCGCCGCCGCAAGTTCGCGTCGAGATGTTGCGGATCGCGGCCGCGGGCCACCGCACGCTCTGCCTGGGGCAGGGGGCCGAGCTCGGCTGGGGCCGCACTCCGCAACCCCTTTCTCCCCAACAGGTGCTGGAAATCTTCCGCCAGAAGACAGCCCCGGCCTTCGAAGTGGCGCTGCGCGTCGGGGCCGCGTATGCGGGTGCCGACGAAGCGTTGGTCGAGGTGCTGACCCGGTACTGCGAATCGCTGGGCATCGCCTATCAGATTCGAGACGACCTGGGCGATCTGGGTCGGCGATCGAGAACCCGACGACCTGACGGCCATGCGCCCTCGCTGCCGCTGGCCGTGGCCTATGAGAAATCCAAGGGTGCGTCGCGCGAGCTGCTGAGCAAGCTATGGCGGCGCACCGCGACTGCCGCCGAAGCGGCCGAGGCCCGCGCGATCATTCACGACTCGGCGTCGGAGCAACGCTGCCGCGGCTTGCTCGAATCGTACAAGGAGCAGGCGGTCCGGTCGCTCACGGAACTCGAGAATCCGAGCCTCAAAGGGCTGCTCCGCCGCGTGCTCAGCAAGATATTCAGCATCGAAGTGAAAGGCTGGTGCAGTGAGTTTGAGACTCGAAATGCTGCAAGTCGCCAGGCTGTCGCCGAAGCTGCTGGGTGACTCGGCCGCGCTGGTCGCCGACTTTCTCCGCGGCCAGTGGAACGACGATGGAGGAGTCAAGGACCGCGCCGGCGCGAGCGATCTTGTACTACACCGTGTTCGGCGTCGACGGCCTGTTGGCGCTGCGGGCCGACGTGCCCAGTGGTGCGCTGCTGGGCTATTTGCGCTCGTTCGGCGATGGCGAAGCGCTCGATCTGGTGCATCTGGCTTGTTTGGCGCGCGGTTGGGGCGCGCTGCCACAGACGCTTCGTCAAGAGGCGCCGGCCGACGGAATTCTCGCGCGATTGGAAAATCATCGCAGCGCCGATGGCGGATACCATGCCGCGCCGAGCGCGGAGCGCGGCACGCTCTACGGCTGCTTTTTGGCTTGGGGCGCCTATCAGGACCTGGGCCGCGAACTGCCCGACGCCGCGCGGACTGCTCGATTGCATCGAGCCACTGCAAACGGCCGATGGCGGATTCAGCAACCAGGCCGATTTGCCGATCGGCCTGACCGCGCCGACGGCCGCGGCGGTCACGCTGCTCCGGCAACTCGGCCAACCGGCGCGGCCGGCACTTGGCCAGTGGCTGTTGGCCCGACAGGCGCCGGAGGGAGGTTTTCTCGCCATGCCCGGCGCACCGTTGCCCGATTTGCTTTCGACCGCTACGGCGCTGCACGCCCTGGCAGGAATGCAGGTCGATTTGCAGCCGGTCAAAGAACTCGTGTCTCGATTTTGTCGATACGCTCTGGACCAACCGCGGCGGATTCCACGGCAACTGGGGCGACGATGAATTAGACTGCGAATACACCTATTACGGCCTGCTGACCCTCGGGCATTTGAGCTTGTAGCCGCACGCGATGACGACCCTCGATCACACGGCCTTGCGAGAAACCCTGACTGCCGCTGCGCGAGCGGTTGCTGGCGGCACGCACCGCAGGCGGTCATTGGGAAGGCGAGCTTTCCAGCAGCCCGCTTTCGACGGCCACCGCCGTCTTCGCCCTGTTGATGTTGGACCGCCGGCCGCCGGCCGCCGAGTCGGCGGATGATGAATCGGCGCGGCGCACGCTGATTCGGTGCGGGTTGGCGTGGCTCGTCAAAACGCAGAATGCCGACGGCGGCTGGGGCGACACGGTCCTCAGCATAAGCAACATCAGCACGACGGCATTGTGCTGGGCCACGATTTCGTTCGCCGCGGCGGGAAACAGCGAATCGGCGTCGATTTCTTCCGCCACGATCCCGACTGCCGCACGGTGGCTGGAGCGCGCCGCCGGCAGCTTGGAACCACGACGCACTCGCCACGGCGATTGCCGATCGATACGGCCGCGATCGGACTTTTTCCGTTCCGATTCTCACCGTTCTTGCATTGGCCGGCTGCCTTGGGCCGGAGCCGGCGGCATGGAAATTGGTGCCGCAATTGCCGTTTGAACTGGCAGCCTGCCCGCGAACGTGGTTTCGCTGGCTACGGCTGCCCGTGGTCAGCTACGCTTTGCCCGCCCTGATCGCGCTCGGTCAATTGCGACACCAGCGGCGGCCCTCGTGGAATTGGTTCGCGCGGGGAATCCGGGGGCTGGCGCTGGGCCGTTCGCTCGACGTGTTGACGACGATTCAGCCCACGACCGGCGGTTTTTTGGAAGCCACGCCGCTGACGAGTTTCGTCGTGATCAGCTTGCTCGGCGCGGGACGGACCGAGCATCCGGTGGTAAAGCACGGCATCGATTTCTTGATCCGGTCTGCCCGGCCCGATGGGAGTTGGCCGATCGACACGAACCTCGCCACTTGGGTTACGACATTGTCGGTTCAAGCATTGGCGAAGAGCGACGGTCTTCTTCCGCGATTGACCGAAGGCGAGGCTGCGAAAGTTCGCGATTGGCTGCTCGCCGGGCAGAATCGCCAGCGCCATCCTTACACCGACGCCGCGCCCGGTGCTTGGGCCTGGACCGATCTCTCGGGTGGCGTGCCCGATGCCGACGACACGCCGGGCGCTTTGCTGGCACTGCACAGCCTGGCTGGCGACGAACCGCGGATCGTGGAAGCTGCCGCGGCCGGTGCGAGCTGGCTGTTGGATTTGCAAAATCGCGACGGCGGGGTGCCGACGTTTTGTCGCGGCTGGGGCACCTTGCCGTTCGACCGCAGCAGCACCGATCTTTCCGCCCACGCGATCCTGGCCTGGAGCGCGTGGTATAAAAATTTCCGCCGGTGCTGCGGCGGCGCATCCAACGTGGCATCGAGCGAGCGCTTCGTTATTTGTGCCACGTCCAGCGCGGGGACGGAGCCTGGGCTCCGCTGTGGTTCGGCAACCAGCATGCGCCGCACGACGAAAACCCGACCTACGGCACAAGCCGCGTGTTGCGTCTCGCGCAGCTCCTGGAATTGAACCAGATCGGCGGACCGGCTTGGACTTCGGCCGTTTATCGCGCCGCGCGCTGGTTACTGGCGGCGCAAAACACCGACGGCGGTTGGGGCGGCGCGATTGCTACGCCATCATCGATCGAAGAAACAGCATTGGCGCTCGAAGCGCTCACGGCGGTGCAAACTCAGACGGCAGCCGACCGCTCCGCACTCGATCGAGCGATCACCCGCGCCGTCAATTGGCTGGTTATCGAGACGGATCGCGGCCGGCAGTTTCCGCCGACACCAATCGGGTTTTATTTCGCCAAGTTATGGTATTTCGAGACGGTTGTATCCGCTCATCTACACCGTCGCCGCGCTGGGTGCAGTTGAAAATGCCTTTGCGCCGAGTTCCGCCGATTATGAAACCGCAGGTGCGGCATCTCGCGGTGGAAACTCAGCAGCGCTTCTTCACCCTCACCCCAGCCCTCTCCCGTCAAGGGAGAGGGAGAGCAATGCTTCGCATCGATCGTCTTAAGCCTTAAGCCTTAATCCTTAAGCCTGTAGCCTGTGGCCTCACGCCTGTAGCCTGTACCCTTCCTCCCCATGACCGTCTATCTCGACTGCAACGCCACCACGCCAATCGATCCGCGCGTCCAAGCCGCGATGGTCGAGTGCGCGACAACCACGTTCGGCAACGCCGGCAGCCCGCACGAATTCGGCGCCCAGGCGAAAGAGGCAGTGCATCGAGCGCGCGATCAGATCGGATCCGTTGTTGCTGCCCGCCGCCACGAACTCATCTTCACCAGCGGCGCGACCGAGAGTAACAACTTGGCGCTGCTCGGCCTTGCGCCGCATGGTCTAAGCTCGGGCAAGCGCCACATTGTCAGCACGCAGATCGAGCACGCTTCGGTTCTCGAACCGCTCGAGGCGCTCGCCGAGCGCGGTTTCGAAGTCACGCTGGTTTCTCCTACCTCGGGCGGTTGGGTCGAGCCGCGAGCGATCCGTGCGGCGGTCCGCCCGGACACGCTGCTGGTGTCGGTCATGCAGGTGAACAATGAAACGGGGGTCCGCCAACCACTGGCCCAAATCGCCCGGCTGCTCGACGACACCGAGTTGTATTTTCACGTCGATGCGGCCCAAGGCTTCGGCAAGGAAATCGAACCGCTCCGCGACCCCCGGATCGACCTGATCAGCGTCACCGCCCACAAGATTTACGGTCCACAGGGGATCGGGGCCTTGATCCTGCGGCGGCGAAATTTCGAGCTGCCGCCGCTCACTCCGCTGGGGCGGGGTGGCGGGCAGGAGCTCGGCCTGCGTTCGGGCACGTTGCCGGTTCCGCTCATTGTGGGCTTTGGTCTCGCGGCCGAGCTAGCCCTACAAGAAGCAGACGAGCGGGCCGAAGTATGCCGGCGCTTCCGCCAGCAGCTTCTTCAAGGCTTGGCGCCGCTGCGGCCGATGTTGCATGGCCAGCCGGAACATACACTGCCTCACACCCTGAATCTCTCATTTCCCGCCATGTCGGCCGACGCGGTGATCGACGCCTGGCAGGGGCTGGCCGCGGTTTCCAATGGTTCCGCCTGCACCTCGGCCTGCGCCACGGCCAGTCACGTGCTCTCCGCCATGCAGTTGCCGGCGGCGCAAGCCGACGGGGCGATCCGGCTTTCGTGGTGCCATCGGACCGAGCAGCCCGACTGGGCGCGACTTGTCGACGCCATCGAGCGGCATCAGCAGACCGAAATCAGCAGTTCGTCGTAGCCGTGGCTCCCCGGCCAACATCTTGCAGCCTGTTGAAAAAGGGGACAGGCACTTCGCGGCACCGTCCAAACCGCGGGAAATTCGTTCGGTCACTCAGAGCCAGTCCCCTTTTTCAACAGGCTGCTTGCCGGCGGATGCGCCGAAGCTGCTGGCAACGATGTCCACATCCACGATCTGGGTCCGGAATTCACCGCACCACCCGCTGGAAAAAAATCCGCCGCGCGGCTTGCTTGCCATTCTGCCGGTCGCAGCACTACAATTGCCATCGTCGCTCCTTCGCAGGGCGCTTTACCTAACGGCCTGTTGAAAAAAAGGGACTGGCTCTGAGCCGCCGGGCGAAATTCCCGACGTGCTAAAGTGGCCGCGAAGTGCCCATCCCCTTTTTTCAACAATCGGCTAGGGACGAACGAAAAATAACTTCTCCTTTGCACCCTCGCCCCTTGCGGGAGAGGGCAGGGCGAGGGGACAAAAAAACGGGAAGTTATTTTTCGTTCGTCCCCCTAACGGCGGCGAGCTTCCATGAATCCGATCTGGTGGGTTATTGCGGCGGCGCTGATCGGCTGCGGCGCCGGCGTGGCGTTTGTCTGGCGGCCGTTGCGGCACGCTCGGCGCGAGAAGGTGCTGTTCCGCGCCCGGCGCGAATTTCATCGGCAGCGCGAAATGCTCGAGGCCCGGTTCGTCCAACGGGCCGCCGCCTGCGGCAAACCGCGCGGCCTGCGCTGGACCGATTGCGACTTCTCCGACGACGTCACCTATGCCCGCGACCGCCGCACCAGCCGGCTTTCGGCCCTGGTGGCAGTGACGATCGCCTTCGAGGCGGTCGAAGGGGGCGGCATGGAAGAGAACGAAAACGTCGGCAACCTGCGGGCCGCCAGCGCCGTCTTCAACTACGATCGCGCGCCACTGGACAACCGACGGCCGGGCCATCTTCAATCTCAACCCGACCGAAGCGGTCCGCTTCTACCAGGCCAACCTGGAACTGGTCGCCCAAGAAGCCGCCCAGATCCACTGACCCGCTGAATGGATAGCGACATCCGCGCCGGGTGGCACTGGCCAGCAGCGTCGGCCAGTGCCGAGGCAGCAAGATGCCCGCGCGCACTGACAGACACACACGCTCGAAAAAAAATTCGGATGCGAGGTTGGGCTAGAAGTCGAACGTGCTTGTTAAAAAGTTGGTGGCGGCCGGAAACAGCTTTTCGAAGCTGCCCTCCCGCGGCTCGCCTGTGGTCTTTCGGCTTCTCGGCTTGTCCGCCTCGCGACCCGCGAGTTTTTGCGGACTACAAACGCCGAATTTCGCCGCAACCCTCGCATCCGGGACGTCGCTCGTGTTGGATTCCGGCAGGGCTCTTTCGGGAGCCCTGAGATGAAACCGCGCTGGGCCCACTTCGCCGCGGAATGTCACGCCCCAACCTTCCGCGGCACAGGCCCCTAATGGGATTGGCCCCTACGCACTAACGAGCTCTTCACGGGCGGCACACGCTACCTGAAGCCGGACAACTGACAAGTTAGTTCGATTCGCGGACTATGGCCCCAGACCGAACGACTAACTCCGTGACCGGCGGCGTGCGAACGCGTTCTGTCACAAACGGCCGCACGGTGGGCTGGCTCAGGATTTTGTGGAGTTCCATTCAAAGCCGCACGCTCATGCGCATAAGCAACGGCGATCGAATCTCGCTCGCAAAAATTCCTGGCAGCAAGTTGGACTAACGGGCTACGAGCCACAAGCCGCAGCTTCTCACCCATCTAAAACCGCCCAACCTTAGCGCCTCGATCCGCCTTCGTCTGCCGCCCATTTTACAAAACCCGCTGGCCCAATTTCTAGCGCCGAGTGGCATTGGCCAGCGAAGTCGGCCAGTGGGCAAACTTAGGTCTGCCAAAACCTCGCATGAACTGAATTTCCAGAACATGGCACATCATTCGGGGACACCCCATAATTCCGGGGACACCCTACTCAATTCTTGACGCGGCTGGTTGGTGCTGTACGATCGTGTTGAGAATCGCGGTGAGCGACGAGGATTTAACGCGACTGCGGCAGCGCGAGCGGAGAGGCCGTCCCCTCGACTCGACCCGTTCCTTGATCGCCTTGAACATCAGCTTGGCCGACAGCTACGTCGCCGAAAGCCCAAGGAACACGCGCCGACATCCCACGTCGACTAAATTAAGGATGGCGTCCCCGGAATTCCCGCCTGCGCGGGCTCGTCGCCCGCGCAAGAACGCACAATAATCAGTGATGTCCCCTTTTCTTTGCTGCCGCGTAGCAGGCAGACTCCGTCTGCCGTCGGCGCCATACTCCGGGCGGCACACGCCAGCGCAGTCGGCCAGTGCGTTTGATGCCCAGGCCGCGCTCTCATGTGGTCGCACCATTCGGATGTCGACGGCATGCGGAGCATGCCTGCCACGTAGCAGGCAGACTCCGTCTGCCGTCGGCGCCATACTCCGGGCGGCACACGCCAGCGCAGTCGGCCAGTGCTGAGCTGCGTGCAGGGGCGCCACTGACCAGCGAAGTCGGCCAGTGCTGGGTTCAACGAGAAACTCGCGCAGATTCAGACAAACACGCGCCAAAGAAAAGGACCTCCGAAAAGAGCTGCGTCCCCTTTTACACCCCGTCCCCTTTTACACCCCCCTTTTCTTCGTCCGCCTTGAACTTCAGCTTGGCCGACAGCTACGTCGCCGAAAGCCCTGCCAAAAACCCAAGAAACACGCGGCGAGTTGCCAAGCCGACTGAATTGAGTACGGTGTCCCCGGAATTCCACGGCTCGGGCCGGTGCCTGTCGGGCGCCCACGCCTTACGCGCCATATACAAACAGAGACAGTGCAACGTCAGTGTTCAGCCTTTCAGAGCCTGCCGGCTGCGGATCGCGAGGCGACCATGTTCGCCAAGATTGACGATAAGTTCGACCAGAGCAATCCGTAAGACGAGCAAGAACGATCAGAAGGTCCGAACAATTTCATGCCTGATCGAGAGGCCAGAATAATAGCTCTGCCCCGCGTTCCGCCCTGGTAATCATCATGTAAAACTGAAACCGGCCTCCTGAAAAACGAAAAGCTCAACCGGCTGCTAAGCATCGGCGTGACAATGACGTAAGATCCGGAGGTATTCAATGCAGTTCAAAGGAACGCATGAATTTGAAGAGTTCTGGTCGTACCTGTGCGACGAAACACCGCGTGGTTTGGCGGTTGTGATCGCCGCCTACTTCGACGAGAAACTCGGCGTTGTTTTTCCGGCTGCGAAGAACAAACGGTTCGGCGGTCGGATTAGGGATGCCCTCTTAGCGGGCCTAATCTGCCGGAGCGAGCACGATGCGCTGCAAATAATCCGTGGCCTCCGAAATTCGTTCGCGCACGAAATCCGGTCCAAAGACTTCGACGCGGATAAAACGGCGAAGATCAACTCACTTGAGCTCTGGACTAAACCTGCCGCCGCGTACCCAAAATACGCCGAACTGCTTCCCAGCCCTCGCGAACGCCTGCTTTATATTGCAGCCGTGATCTGTATCCGGCTGTGCAAACGAAGTGGGGCGACGGTTGCGGTCGACTACGACCCTGCAGCATGGCGGCCAGACGACTGGCCGCCGTTGACTAGCATCTAGGAGTCGTGGCCGCCGTCGCGTAGGCACTGTGCTGTCGAAAAGCGGAGACACCCATTGGCGTTCTTGTCGAGGCCGACAATGGGACTTCCTCGCCTCATCGGACAGACTCTTCATGATGCTGGAACGGGGGAACGCGAAACGAGGCAGGATTGGATGAGGCAATAGAGGCGCGTCGGCGAACGCATTCGCCCCTCCGTCCCTATGCCGCAACGTGGGAGTTCACACTAATGCAACTTTTCGCAATCGGCGGGCTGACCGAAGCCGGCGACGCCTGGCTCGTTTTCGTGGTGGTGGTTTTTCTCATCTACTTCGCGAACGACGAGGCGAAGAAAGCAACGTATCGCCGCCGGCTTCGCGAACGTGAGCTTGAGCTCAAACGACAAGAGCGTGTGCGTGAACTATGGGAGCTGTCGCCCGAAGGGCAGGAGTATCTGGGACAGCGGCGACGCGAACGGGAAGAAAGCGAACGCACAAATCGCGAACGGCGCGAGGTCGCAGCGGCGGAGCAGACCCGGAAGCTGCGCGGCCGAAGTGGAGGCGGCAGCGCGAGCGGCTTGGCAACGCTTCCATGAATCAAAGACGCTCTCTGAGATCGCCGAAATGAGCGGGCGCGATTTCGAACGTTTCCTCGCGTGCCTTCTCGCCAGGATGGGATTCTCCGGCGTCGAGCTGACCCCGACAAACGACCAAGGCGGCGACATTCTTTGTGAATCACCGGACGGGTTTCGGACCGTGGTGCAGGCAAAGCGCTGGAAAGCGAAGGTCGGTAACGGCGCGGTCCAGGAGGTCGTGGGCGCAATGCACTACTACTCCTGCAAATCCGGAATCATCATCACAAACAGCACATTTACGCAGGCGGCATTGGATCTCGCCGCGAAGATACCTGGCGCGTCTCTCCGGGATTGTTACTGGCTGAAACAACAAATTGAACAGTACCTGCCGCCGAATATTCCGGAGTTCAATTGGGACGAGTACAACAGCAACGTAAAGGCTAGGTCGTCATACCGGCCGGCGGTCCCTCTTTCCTGGCGGCTGGCGCCGAAATCCGCGCGATTGCCGAAGCGTTCTGGAAAAAAGCGATGGAAGTCGCACGGCCGCTGGCGGAAATGGTAAGGCACAGCCGCCAACGATCGTTGGAACAAGCCGGAAACGGCGTCAGCGATATGGGAAATCTGGGAACACCGCACTCAATCCCTGACGGGTCGGTTGGTGTCGTACCACTGTGGCATGGCCCGAATTTCTGATTCACGCCGAGCGTTCCAGGCCGGCTTCTTGGTTCAGTTTGTTGTAGAGCGTTTTCAGGCTGATGCCGAGTTCTTCGGCCGCTTTCGGTTTGTTGCCCGAGTGGCGCTCCAGCGATTGATGGATCGCTTGCATTTCGATCTCGCGCAAGGTCAGCACACCGCCGACGGCCTTGAACGTGCTGGGGCCAGCGGTTGTCGCGGCGCGTGGCCGACGCGCTTCGAGCCGGTCGGGCAGGTGCTCGACCGTGATCGGCAACGTTTCGCAGAGGATCGAGGCATGCTCGACCACGTTCGCCAACTCCCGGACATTGCCCGGCCAACTGTGCGCCTTGAGCGATTCCATTGCCTCGGCGTTGAACAGCTCGTCGTCGGGCCGAACATGGGGCCGACAGCGCGACAGCAGATGCCAGGCGAGATTGCCGATGTCGTCGGGCCGCTCGCGCAGCGGCGGCAGATGGATTTCGAACGTGTTGATGCGGAATAGCAAATCCTCGCGGAACTCGTCGGCCTCGACCATCTCGTCCAGTTGGCGGTGCGTGGCGCACACCACGCGGACGTCGACGTGGATCGATTCGTTCTCGCCCACACGGCGAATTTCGCCGCTCTCCAGCACGCGCAGCAATTTGGCTTGCATGGCCCGGGGCAGCTCGCCGATTTCATCGAGAAACAGCGTGCCGCCGTTGGCCACTTCGAACAGGCCGACGCGATGCTCGTCGGCGCCGGTGAAGCTCCCCTTGCGGTGGCCAAACAACTCGCTTTCGATCAAATTCTCGGGCAGCGCGCCGCAATTGATCGCCACGAACGGCTCGGTGGCCCGGAGGCTTTGCTCGTGCAACGCGCGGGCCACGAGCTCCTTGCCGGTGCCCGTTTCGCCGAGAATCAGCACCGCGGAATTTGTCGGAGCGACTTTGTGGATCATCTGCCGCACGCGGTGCATCGCCGGCGAATCGCCGACCAACCGGGTCGGGCCCTCGGCCCGTTCCACGCGGCGCTGCAAGGCGCGGAATTTATTGACCAGCTCGCGCCGTTCGCGCACGCGGTTCAGCAGGGCTTCCAACTCCGCGAGCCGGCAGGGCTTCGTGAGATAGTCGAACGCCCCTTGCCGCATGGCGGCCACGGCCGAATCGAGCGACGACTTGCCGGTCAACACCACCGCATCGACATCGGGCGAAAGCTGCTTCGCGCGGGTAATCACTTGGATGCCGCCCAGGCCCGGCATGTCGAGATCGACCAGCAGGCAATCGAAGCTATTGCGTTCCAGCGCAGCCACGGCCGTCGACCCGTCGGGGCAAACCGTGACATCGTAGCCCATCCGGTCCAACTCGATGCGCATCAGTTCCTGCAACGACGGTTCGTCGTCGGCGAAGAGGATTTTCAGGCGTTTACGCGGCTTGGTAGCGATGATGAGTCTCCTTCGGCGAAGAGGCCGCTTCGGCCAGCGGCAGCGTGACACGGAATTGCGAACCCCGGCCGGGGCCAGCGCTCGTGGCCTCGATCTGGCCGCCATGTTCGTTGACGATGCGATGCACGATCGACAAGCCCAGGCCCGTGCCCTGAGCGTTCCGTTTGCGGGTAAAGAAGGGCTCGAACATGTGCTCGAGCACCTCTTCGGTCAGGCCGCAACCATTGTCGGTGAAGATCAACTCGGCGAACTCGGGCCCCTTCCGCAGGTCGATCGTCAGAGCGCCGGTCGCCTCGACGGCATCCAGGGCATTGGTGATCAGATTGAGCACGACTTGCTTGATTTCCTGCGGATTGACCAGCGCCACGACGGGCTCTCCCGCCGCGAACGCGATCGTCTTGGCGTGATACTTGCCCACGTGGCGGACCATGTCGATCACGCCTTGCGTTAATTCGCGCAGGTCGGTCGCCTGATGCCGCACGTCGCCCAGCCGGGAGAAGTCCAGCAGCTTTTCGGTGATTTCCTTGCAGCGAAAGGCTTCGGTCTGGATCATCCGCAGATAGCGGCGGATCAGCGCCGATTGCGGATTTTCGTCTGGGGCAATTTCCGCGAACCGGCTTTCCAGCGACTCGGAGCACATCGCGATCGAGGCCAGCGGGTTGTTGATTTCGTGCGCCACGCCGGCCGCCAGATAGCCGACGCTCGCCAACTGCTCGCTGCGCACGATCTGCTTGGTGCGCAATTGCACCTGCCGATCGAGATCGTCGCGAATGGCTTGAAACCGGCCGGTCATGTCGTTCATCGCGGTGGCGAGCTCGCCCATTTCGTCGCGGCTGTCCAAGCGGATTCGGAAGTCGAAGTGTCCCGCCGCCACGTAGCGCGAGCCTTCGATCAGGACCCGCAAGGGATAAAACACCCAGCGATAAAAGAGCTGGACGAACATTCCGAAAATCGCCAGGGCCGCCAGCGTCGTGATCCAGGTCAGGAAAATCAAGGCGCGATAGCGTCCGCGGACCTCGCCGGCCAGGTTGTGGATTCGGTGGTGCAAAAAGCTGGGTAGCGCTGTGGTTAGCGATTGCACGAGCTCCAGGTTTTCGTTCAGCTTTTCGACCCGGTCGGGATCCAACGGCCAATCGGCCTGCTTGCTGAGTTCGGCCACCTCGGCCAACGACTCTTCGAGCCGGGCCACCGTGTTTTGCTCCTGATGGTTGTTGCCGATCGGCAGCGCGTCCGATTGATTCCGCAACTGCTCGCAATAATCGTGCAACGCGGTTTGGACCGCTTCGAAATTGTCGCTGAAACGATCGCGCAGAAGCTGCACGTCGGGGCGATGGGCGGTCGAATACAGGATCTCGCGGGCAGGGCCGGTTTCCGTGAGGCTCACGCGAAGGTCGCTGACCCGTTGGGCCAGCTCGGTGGCCAGCGGCAACTCGTCGGCCCGGTCGCGCAGATTCCGCACCAGGTTGCGATACGCATAGACCCCCAGAAATCCGCTAGCCGACAGCGTGACCACGAGCACGACCAGCAGGCCGACGCACACGAATAACTTGTTGCGGATGGGCGACTTAGCGAGCAAGGCGACCTCCATGTCGCGCATCGGCAGGCGGATGCTAGCACTGCGGCGAGGAATCTTACCACGGTTCCCCCTCGCCCTCGACGGGAGAGGGCAGGGTGAGGGTGGTGAGCCGGCTGTTATGGTCGGACTGAGCGTGGTGGAACGATTCGCTGTCGATTCTTCCCTCACCCCCGGCCCCTCTCCCGCAAGGAGCGAGGGGAGAAATTCGTCTCCGACGGGCCGCGGAGTGTAGCAAAACCGTCTGGGCTGGGAAATGGAGAACCGATCCGCGCGACGACCCGGCGGACTGGGTTCCGCGACCCAGCGCTTACTTACGTGCGCGGCTCGGCAATGACGATTCGGCGGTTTTGCTTGACCACACGCTGCCGGGGGGCTGCCCGAAGCCGTACAATGAGCTGGCAACTTCGCGGCGAACTGCCTATCCGAGAACCGGCCGAGGAGAGGGGGACAGGCACATTTTGCTCCCAGGGCACCGCAAAATGAGCCAGCCCCCGCCGGTTCTCGGATAGGCTCTAACTCTCAAACCGATTGGATTGAACCCGATGGCAAATCGCCGGTCGCTTGGCGGCGTAATTCATACGTACCAGAAGTACGATCCGAAACATTTTCCCAGCCCGACCGAGCCGCCGCCGGATGTCGTGTCGCCGGCGTTCGAGCATCTGCTGGCTTATGGCAGCTTGCGCGAGCTGACCGACGAGGAGTTGGCCCGGGCGATCAAGCTCGATCCGAGCCAAATCGCCGCCTTGGGGCCGAGCCTCGAATCGCTGATGGCCCTGCTGCGCGAGCGGAAGCGGAAGATTCTCGAAACTTTCGAAACCGATAGCGTTCAGGCCGCGGCGGGAAAGGTGTTCGACGAGGCCGCCAAATCGATCACGCCGCCGAAACCGCTCCGCAAGCAATTCGACCGGGCAGTCGAGGATCAGCAGATCCGCGAATTGGAGCGCGTGTGGTATCAACATGGCAACGATCGCTCGCCATTTGCCCGGCAATTGATCCAGTTGATCGACCGCCTGGGCGACAAGTACCAGGTCGACGAGTTGGCCGGCAAGTACGAATTCTCGGGCAACACGCCGCTGACCGTGGCCGACGCGCTGCGCGTGAAGGAAGAACTCGAAACGATCGACCGGCTGCTTCAGCAACTTGAAGAGGCCGCCAAGACGGCGCAGATCGGCGTGATCGACATGGAAGCTTTGGCCGAATTCGCCGAGCCAGGCGATATGTCGCGGCTGGACACGTTGCGGCAGCAGATCGAAGACTATCTCCGCCACATCGCCGAGCAGCAGGGCCTGGAAAAATCGGGCCGCGGCTATCAGTTGACGCCCAAGGCGTTTCGTTTATTTCAGGGCCGGCTGCTGGAACACATCTTTAGCAACCTCGTCACCTCGCGCTCCGGCCGGCATCAGGGTCCCATCATGGGCGAAGGGGCGGTCGAGCTGCAGCAAACGAAGCCTTACGAATTCGGCGACTCGATCACGCAGATGGATATTCCCGCCTCGTTGGTTAATGCGATGCTGCGCGAGCGGGCCGTCCCACGAAATGGATCCGCTGGCGACCGTGCGAGTTTGCCGGTGCGGATGAAGCCCGAGGATATCGAAATTCACCGCACGCGCAACACGCCGAAGTGTGCTACCGCGGTGTTGATGGACATGAGCGGCTCGATGCGCTACGGCGGGCAATACATCAACGTCAAGCGGATGGCCTTGGCCCTTGAGGGGCTGATTCGCCGCGAATATCCGGGCGATTTCCTGCAATTCATCGAAATGTACACGTTCGCCAAGCCGCGGCGCACCAGTGAAGTCGCCTCGCTGTTGCCGAAGCCCGTGACCATTTACGATTCGGTCGTTCAACTTCGGGCCGACATGAGCGATCCGAACATCAGCGAGATGCAGGTTCCGCCGCACTTCACGAACATTCAGCACGCGCTGCAAATGGGGCGGCAGTTTTTGTCACGGCAAGATACGGCCAATCGGCAGATCATCCTGATCACCGACGGCTTGCCGACCGCGCATTTCGAAGCGTCGATGTTGTACCTGCTCTATCCTCCCCACGCGCGGACCGAGCAAGCCACGCTGCGCGAAGGAGCCCTGTGCCACCGCGAGGGAATCACGATCAACATTTTTCTGTTGTCGAGCTGGTCGCAATCGTCCGAAGATATCCAGTTTGCGTATAAGCTGGCCGAATCGACCAAAGGCCGCGTGTTCTTCACCGCCGGCAACGATCTGGACCGCTACGTCGTCTGGGACTACGTGAACCGCCGCCGCTCGATCGTGGCATAGCTTAGTGTAGGTCGGGCTCGGCGACCTGGACCTACAACGCACCTGGACTTGGATCCTTGATCGTTCGAGGTGATGCAAACTATCCAGCGCGACGGCGGCGACGCGACGCCAAAACAATGAAGCCCATCCCGCCGAGGCCGACGAGGGCGACCAGCGAAGCCGGTTCCGGAAGCTGCACGGCCGTGACTTCCACGCCGCCGAGTTCCAAACGCCCGGTGCCAGTGCTGTTGATGTAGACCTCCAAATCGCCTGAAGGCGCAACGACTCCCGTGGTGAAGGTGAAGGTCTGGGCGTCGGGCGAGCCGATTGCCGAGGCCCAATTGAATGTGCCAGTGGCCAAAGCCCCCTCGTTAATGGACCCGGCGGTCGCGAGAAGCGTTGACGGGCCAGTGCCGGTGATCGTGGTGTTGCTGCTGACCAGGCCGAAGGTGGTCATATTGCCATCGAACCCTGACCGGTGACCTCCGGAAATGTCGACGGTGTAGGTCGTATAGGGTTGAAACGCGACACCCAGGTTCTGATAAACCGTTCCCTGCCCATCCGCGGCGATGTACTGGTAATTTGGGCCGGACAATCCGGGCTGGATATTCGAGAGGTTACCAGGAGTCCCGCTGGCAAATCCGCCGTTCGCCGCGTTTTCGAAATACTCGTCGCCAAAGCCCGTCTCGCTCCAACCAGTCGGGGTGCCGGCTTGATAGTAGCCGCCGTTGGCCGTCACGAGAGGAGAGCTGAAGTTGTAATTTTGAACGGCAATCGATGCGGCTCGACTCGTCGTGACCACCACACACAATGCAGCCGCCGCGGCGAAGGTCGACAAGATCGTTCTCATGGCTTCGGTCTCCTAGCAAGGGATGGGTTCAGGATCGATGGGACTGACACGTATGATAGTCTGGCAAATTGAAAAGGTCGAAGAATTACCGCCGCCGGTTGTTTTCACGTAACTCGGGACGGTGGATTTCGTGAGGCGAAAGACCAGGCGCGGTAGCGAGGTGTCGGCACGATCCGCTAGCCGTGCTCACAGAATCTCGCAGTTGGCGAGAGCGCTCTTCTCGGATCATGCGCATTCCGTGGGTTCAAATTCCAGTTAGCGGATGGGGAGGGATTCGAACCCCCGGTGCCCTTGCGAGCACTACAGTTTTCAAGACTGTCGCCTTAGTCCACTCGGCCACCCATCCGGAGGGAAATGTCGAATGACTAATGACGAATGTCTAAAGAATGTCGAATGACTAATGACGAACGAGGGCCGGCGAGATTGAACGCGCGGCGGCTCCCTCTCCCTTGACGGGAGAGGGTTGGGGTGAGGGTGATGGAAGGCTGTTGGCCATGCTACCCCTCACCCCCGGCCCCTCTCCCGCAAGGGGCGAGGGGAGTCCTTACGTCATTAGTCATTCGACATTCGGTTCGACATTCGTCATTTATCTTCATGTCGCTACTATACACGCTCAGCGCTCGATGCCATATTCTTCGATCTTGCGGTAGAGCGTGGCCCGGCCGAGGCCGAGCAGCTTGGCGGCTTCGGGGACGTTGCCCGAGGTGCGGCGCAGGATTCGCCGATCAGCTTGCGCTCCCAATAGTCGATGCGCAGCGATTCGAGCTCGCCGCCGCCTATGTCGCGCAGGCCGAGGTCGGCGATTTCGATCCGATTGCCGCCGGCCAGCACTACGGCACTGTCGACCACGTTGCGCAACTGGCGGACGTTGCCGGGCCAGGAATAGCCCAGCAGCTTTTGTCGGGCCGCGGGCGAAAGGGTCAAACTCGGCCGGCCATGCTGGCGGCGGAAGTGGTCGAAGAAGAAATCGAGCAACTGCGCGAGATCGGCGTCGCGATCGCGCAGCGGCGGCACCGAGAGCTCGAAGACCGTGAGCCGGTAGAACAGATCATCGCGAAATTTTCGCTGGCGAACGTAGTTTTGCAAATCCTGATTCGTGGCGGCGATGACCCGGACGTCGACGGTCACTTGCTTTTGGGCGCCGACCGGCAGGAAGGGATGCCCCTCGAGAATTCGCAGCAGCTTGGCCTGACCTTCCCACGTAAGCTCGCCAACTTCGTCGAGGAACAGCGTGCCCGAGTCGGCCTGTTGAAAGAAGCCGACGTGATCGCGATCGGCCCCCGTAAAGGAGCCGGTCTTGTGGCCGAAAAGTTGGCTTTCCATCAGCTCGCCGGGAATCGCGGCGCAATTGACCGACAGCAGCGGCCGATCGGCACGAGGGCTGGCCCGATGGATCGCCCGCGCGACCAGCTCCTTGCCGGCCCCGCTTTCGCCGCGAATCAATACACAACCATTGGTGCGAGCGACGCGGTTGATTCGCTCCTTCAGTTCGCGCATCGCCGGGCTATCGCCGATCAGCTCGCTGTGGCCTGGGGCTTGAGCGGCTAGCCGTTGGTAGTCGGTTTCCAAACTGCTGCGCTGCCGGGCGCGGACCAGCGCCACGACCATGATGTTGGCCGTGGCGATCGCCATCTCGAAGTCGCGCTCTTGAAACCTTCCGCGGTCGAGATAGATGTGCAGTGCCCCGAGCGTCGCTTCCTGATGGATCAGCGGCACGCAGATCGCGTCCGCATAGTGCAACAAACTTTCGCTGGTTTTGTCGGCCTGCTGCTTGGCGATCCACACGGCGCGACCCTGGCGGCAGACCAATTCGGTGAGCGAATGGCTGAGATTCACCGGCTCGGTCGATCCGTCGGGAATGATCAGCTTCGGCCGCAGCCGCTCGGCTTCATCGATCCACAGGAAACCAACGACCGAAGAACGCGTTTCTTCGCGCAGCACTTCGAGCGCCACGCGCGTCACGTCGTCGGGCTGGTCGAGCGCCAATAGCTTGAGACTCAATTGATAGAGCAGCAGGAGCTGCCGGCTCTGGTCGCCGTCGCGCGGCGCCGCGAGGCCCATGGCACTGGTGTCGCCCGGTTGGACTGGCAATTCCTTGATGATGGTTTGCGTGAAATTTGCCTCGATTGGGTGCTGAGGCGGCGGCAATTCGGGCGACGATTGGAAGCAAAATTCCGTCGAGCCGACGCGCACCGTGTCGCCATCGTTCAGCAAAACTTGCGACATCCGCTTGGCGTTGACGAACGTGCCGTTGAGGCTGTCGGCGTCGCGGACCGACCATTGATGGTCGGAGCATCGCAGCACCGCGTGGATCCGCGAACAGAGCGGATCGACGAGGACGACCGCGCCATCGGTGCCGCGACCGATTCGATTTTCGATGGCCGGATCGAGGACGAAATTCGAGCCGGCCTGATTGCCGACCGTCATCGTCAGATAGAAGTAGTTCGGAGGGGCGATCGAGGCCACGCGAATCTCTCCAGTTTGGGGACCGGAACTCCCAGTTTCCCGCGAGTTTGCTGAAAGCGCGAGTCACCGGTAGTTTGCGAATCGATCTGGCCCGTCTCCCCTGGCTGCCCAATGCATCTGGCCCTAGTATAAGTGTTTCTGGCCGAAATCTCAAAATGGGACTTCGCAATGATGGCGCGGGTACAATGACAACGGCGCCGGCGGCTGGATTTTACCCAATGGCGGCCAAATACCTTCGCCGGCCGAACGACGGTTTGATCGCGGACATGTCCCACCAACATTCCTATTTATCCGGCGATGCCACGCACGGCGATTACCGCGTTGACCCCGAGAATTGGGCGGCCGACGGGCTGCTTTTGGTTGGACATGGAACGCGCGAGGAGGCAGGGGTCGCGGAGTTTCTGGCGGTTGCGGAATTAGTGCGGCAACGGACTGCGACGCTCGTCGAGCCATGCTTTTTGGAATTGGCGCGGCCGATGATTGCCGAGGGCGTCGCACGGCTTGCGGAGCGCGGAGCGCGGCGGATCACGGTCGTGCCGGCGTTGTTGTTCGCCGCCGGGCACGCCAAACGGGATATTCCGCTGGCGGTTGCCGAAACGGCAGTCCGATTTCCAGAGCTTTCTGTGCGGTATGCCGCGCCGCTGGAATGCGACGACCGGGTGCTGGAGCTTTCGGCGCGCCGGTTTCGGGAAGCCATCGGCGCTGCGCATGTGGCGGCGGTTGAATCAGCCTTCGACGCGGCGGAAACGCTGCTGGTGATGGTGGGCCGGGGCAGTTCCGATCCGTCGGCGACGGCGGAGATGCTGCGTTTTTCAAATCTTCGCCGGGAGCTGACACCGGTTGGCGGGTTGGAAACTTGCTTTGTCGCCCGGCAAAGTCCATTGCTGGCCGATGCGCTATCGCGAGCCGGCCGGCAGCGGGTTTCGCCGCATCGTGGTGCAGCCCCATTTGCTGTTCAAGGGGCAACTGCTCGACGACATTCGGCGCGAAATCGAGTCGGCAAGCGGTTGCCGGCTGCCGCCGGGATTGCCAGTAAGCTTGCGTGCGGAGAGTCGTGCTGAACGTTCGCAGGACGTCGCGCGAGGCAAAGTGCACTGGATTGTGACCGCTCCGTTGAGCGCGGAGCCGGAAATTGCCGAAGCCGTACTGGCCTTGGCTGCAAAATGCGAGACTCAACCCGATCAAGCCAACTCGCAGGCGAACCGGGCTGCCGTGCAACGCCTGGCGAGGCTCGACCACGATGCCCAGTCGAAAGAATGCGGCGGAGGGTCAGGATATTTCGAATAAATTGCTAACGCCAAGGTCTGCCCAACTGGTATAGTCAACCAAGCGGCGACAGGGCATACTTCTCTTGCCTTTCGTAAGGTTAGCGAGTAACATCCTATAACTTCTTCCCTAGTTGGAACTTAGGAAGCAGCAATTACCAAAATCCTGTACGGCAAAACACTTGCAACTCGGCGATCCGGCTTTTTGCGAGCCGCCGAAAGGTGATTCGCGGGCGGGTTGCCGGGACAATGTGTCGCGCCAGGGGAAATGCCCAGAGGTGTACGCAGCCATTCGAGGCAAAGGCTGGGGCAAGACGGACGGTGGGGCGAGTTGAGGCTGTGCCCGCTTGGACAGCCCTGAACGGTTTCTCATTCCAGAGGATTATTAAGATGACGCGCGCCGTGGCACATTTGAACCGGCATCGTTGGCCGTACGGGGTTGCCTTGATCGTGTTGGCGATTGCGGCGGGTCTGCTGATCCGCGAAAGCGTGGTGGCCCAAGTCACCGCTCCGCAGCCGAACGATCGCTACGTGGCCATGACGGTCGCCAACAAGCTGCTCGAAGAGCATCTGACGCGTCATCCGCTGGATACCGAAGTTTCGCAGCGGTGCTTCAAAGGCTTCTTGAAGACGCTCGACGCCTACAAACTCTATTTCACTCAAGCGGATATCGACCAGTTCAAGCCGTACGAAAATCAACTGGCCGAGAAATGCCGCAAGGGGGACATCGGGTTCGCCTACCTGGTGTTCCAAACTTTCCTCAAGCGCGTCGATGAGCGCATCAAGATGGTCGACGGTATGCTCGACCCCGCGCACAAATTCGATTTCACCGTCGACGAGTCGATCATCACCGATCCGGACAAGACGACTTACGCCAAGACGACCGAAGAAATGCAAGACAAATGGAACAAGCGGATCAAGTACGATCTGCTCACCAAGGAAAGCGAAGACAAGATCGAGGAACCGGAAGCCCGCGAAAAGCTCACGACCCATTACCACGGTTTCGCCAAGCGGATGCACCAGATCTCGAGCGACGAGTTGCTGGAAATGTATCTGACCGCGCTGACCACCTCGTTCGACCCGCACACCAGCTACATGTCGGCGAGCACAGAGAAGAACTTCGAAATCATCATGAAGGCCGAGCTCGACGGGATCGGCGCTTCGTTGCAGGACAAGGACGGCAGTACGATCGTCAACGAACTCATCGACGGCGGCGCCGCCCAGTTGGACGGCCGGTTGAAGCCGAAGGACCGCGTCGTGGGCGTGGGCCAGGGCGAAAATGGCGAAATCATCGACACCGTGGAAATGGGCCTCAGCGACGTCGTGAACCTGATCCGCGGCAAGCGCGGCACGATCGTCCGCCTGAAGGTCGTTCCGGCCGGGCAAACCGAGTCGAAAATCTTCAATATCACGCGGGCAAAAATCGAGTTGAAGAATAGCGAAGCCCGTTCGGAAATCGTCGAAGACGGCAAGAAGCCCGACGGTTCGCCGTACAAGATCGGCTTCATCGATTTGCCCGGGTTCTACATGGATATGACCGGCGCCCGCCAAGGCCTGGCCGACTTCAAGAGCGCGACGCGCGATGTTCGCAAGATTCTCGACGATTTCAACGACAAGCACGTCGACGTCTGCGTCATCGATTTGCGTCGCAACGGCGGCGGGGCCTTGAACGAAGCCATCAGCCTGACCGGCCTGTTCGTCGGCAGCGGCCCGGTGGTCCAGGTGAAGGACCACGATGGTGACGTGAAGCAATACAACGACCCCGACCCGACCATTGCCTGGCGTGGTCCGTTGGTCGTGTTGCAAAGCAAGTTCAGCGCCAGCGCCAGTGAGATTTTCGCCGGAGCGATCCAGGATTATCACCGGGGGCTGATCATCGGCGATCATTCTTCGCACGGCAAGGGCACGGTGCAGAGCATGCTCGACGTCGGTCAGTCGTTGTTCTTGATTCCCAACGCCCCATCGCTGGGCGCGTTGAAGATCACGATCCAGCAGTTCTATCGCCCGGATGGCGACAGCACGCAACGCCGCGGTGTCGAATCCGACGTGGAACTGCCGGCCCTGACGACCCACTTGCCGGTCGGCGAGGCGGATTTGGATTTTGCCTTGAAATTCGACCATGTGAACCCGGCCGCCTATAAAACCGACGGCATGATCGATCCGGCGTTGGTCAAGAAGTTGCAGGAATTGTCGGCGGTGCGCGTGGCGAAGTCGGCCGATTTCCAAAAGGTCGAGAAGAACACCGAGCGCTACGAAAAACAGAAGGAAAACAAAACGGTCTCGTTGAACAAGGTGAAATTCCTCGCGGAACGGGCCGACTTGAATCCCGATAAGGAAGAGGAAAAGGAATACGACGAATTGAACGAGTCCAAACGGCCGGTAGTCAAGCTCGACTATTACATCAAAGAAGTGATGAATGTCGCCATCGATTATCTGCGCCTGTCGCCGGTCAAGGAATTGGCGCTGTCGAACTAGGCGGCGGTGAATTGAATTGATTTGCGGGGCCGAGAAAAAGGTTTTTTCGGCCCCGCAATTTTTTTGCCGGGTACCCTTGTCACGGCTTGAATTCAGGGTGCCACGGGTTTTGCCAGTGTTCTTCGTTCCTGACCGATCAAGGCAAGAATTCCAAACAGCACTGGCAGAGCCCGGCAGAGCCAGTGGCACACAATCCAAGAATTAAGCGTTGACAAGGCACTAACTGCCGCGAGAGCCAACAAGTGCGCGAATCGCCGGAACTTCCCATCCAGTCGAGCGCATGGTAAGGTAATCGGCGGCCTGAACCCAGTTTCGAGTTCGGCTGCCGACGACTTCGAGCACGCGAGCAGAACTCAATAAACCGCGGCTCGATCTTAACCCATTGGTCTTGATTAGCTCGCAATCACCATTAGCCAGAAAGCGCTCCGATGACCAAGCCCCATCGTGGATTGAAGAAGGCCAATCATGGCCGCCGGCCGGCGAATAGCAAGGCGCGGCGCCTCAAACGTAAGGACGTCCGGACCTAAGGCGAACCGTTGCTGATATTGGGCCTTGATTTGCCGGCCGTGCTGCGCGTGCACCGCCCGGCCGAGCGCTGGCACATGCCCATTGCTCAGGGAGAGATTCCTCGTGGCCGGCAAAGAGCTAATCCTCGACTTCGCCGAATACGATCCGGATCGCGTGATCGCCGATCTGGATGAGATCCGCCGCTACAATCGACAGCGGTTCGAAATGGAACAATTGACGGCGATCGTCTACACGAATCTCGAGCGGATGATTTGCGTCGGCTACAAGGACATCACCCCCCACGAGTTTTGGGTCCGGGGGCACATGCCCGAGTTCGCGCTCATGCCCGGCGTGGTCATATGCGAGGTCGCGGCGCAGGTGTCGAGTTTCTTCGCGCAGCGCTATTCGCTCTTGGGCTGCGAGGTGATCGGCTTCGGCGGCATGGATGAAGTCCGCTTTCGCGGCATCGTCGTGCCGGGCGATCGGCTGTTGATGGTGGTCCAATCGCTCAAGGTTCGCCGCGGGGCGATGATCCAGTGCCGTTTCCAAGGCTTCGTGCGGCAATCGCTCGTCGTCGAGGGCAAAATCCTGGGCGTGGCCCTGACGATCGGCGAATCGGGCTCGAACACCGGCGAAACCGCCGCTCCGCGGCCAGGGGCTTCGTCTGCTTCGAAGTAGCTGCCTTGCGAATAGCCTTCGGCCGTAACCACGGTCGAGTTGAATTTGCCGGAGCGTCTGATGCCGGCACCGGGCACTCCGCGGGTCTTGCTGAGACTTGGGGAATGTTCGAATCGGCCAACGGTCAGCGTTGTTTTTCCCTCAAGAACGGTCGCACGTCGCATGTTCCCGCTGTACGACATGAATCCGACGACGCGCTGGGCGGGGGTCAACTACGCGATCATCGCGATCAACACGCTGCTGCTCCTCTGGAGCCTGTCATTGCCGCCGGGCGAGTACGACAAAGTGGTCGCTCATCATGGTTTCATCCCGGCCCGGTTGGCGCAGCTCCGCGATCCGCGCGTGATCGTGCGGGCCCCGGTTGGGACGGAAACGGTGCAACCCTGGTTCGGTCCTCCGCAGCAGGTGCCGGTGTTCATCAATCTCTCGGCCGATCCTCATGAGATTTATGCGTCGTTCATTACCTGCATGTTCCTGCATGCCGGCTGGATCCATCTGCTGGGAAACATGTGGTTCCTGTTCTTGTTTGGCGACAATATCGAAGATCGGCTGGGGCATGTGCCGTATCTGCTGTTTTATTTGTTCGGCGGCGTGGCGGCGTCGTTGGTACACTGGGCCACGAACCCGGCCAGCGTGGTGCCCGTGATTGGCGCGAGCGGGGCGATCGCGGCGGTGTTGGGCGCCTACGCGGTGACATTCCCCTGGGCCCGCGTGCGAACGTTGATTTTCATTGTCGTTTTTGTCACGTTCGTCGATCTGCCGGCGCTGGCGGTGCTAGGGATTTGGTTTGCCATGCAATTGTTTGAGGGCGTGGGCGAGTTCAAATTCCACCTGGGCGGCGGCGTCGCGTTCTGGGCTCACGTCGGCGGCTTCGCGATCGGCGCGATTTTGATGCCGCTGTTGGCCGCGATCATACCACCTCCGCCACCTCCCGCAGCGCCAGCGGACCATTACGAGGCTTATTGAGGGCGGCGAATGAATAGGATTTTCGTTTGATGGGCCGCCGCGCTTTGCGCAAGATCGATGCCACGCTGGATCTCTCGCGGCACTTGATCGAGTTCGAGTCCTGCGAACGGCCGTGGAATCCCGCGGCGATTTTCTCGCGCTCTGCGCCGCTCGAAATCGAGATCGGCAGCGGCAAAGGCTTATTCCTCGCCGGAGCGGCCGCCGCGGCTCCGGACCGCGACTTTATCGGCGTCGAGGTGGCCGGAAAATACGCGCGGTTCGCCGCCGCGCGCTTGGCGCGGCGTGGGCTGACGAACGCCCGGCTGATTCATGGCGATGCCCGGCGGCTGTTCGTCGAGCTGATCCCCGCCGCGACGCTGGCCGCGGTGCATGTTTATTTTCCCGACCCGTGGTGGAAAGCCCGGCATCGCAAGCGGCGAGTGATGAACGCGGTGCTGGCCAGGCACATCGAGCGGACACTGCTGTCTGGCGGAGCACTGCATTTCTGGAGCGACGTGGAAGAGTATTTCCAATCGACGCTGGAGATTCTGGCGGCTGAAACGCGGCTCATCGGCCCGTTGCCGGTGGTCGAACAGCCCGCGCTACATGATCTCGACTACCGCACGCACTTCGAGCGCCGGATGCGCCTGCATCATCAAGCCGTCTATCGGCGCAATTCCGCAAGCGGGCGGATGCCCAGGACGGTTAAGGCGGCCGGAGTCGAAGTTTCTTGTTTGGCTAGTCGGTCAATTTCAAACAGTTGTCGAGTTGCCGGATTGCCGCGTCGACGGCCTGCAGAGCTTCCTCTCGATGGTGGCCAAATGCCCGCGCCCCTTCCTTCAATTCGAGCTTGGACTTGCGCAGTTCGTTGAGCGCCCGACGCATGTGCGGATAATTGCCGCTGGGTTGGTCGCCTTGGGCCGGGTGGACGAGCGGCCAAGCGATGAGCGCCAAGCCCGCCAAAATTGCGGCAAATGCGAGCCCCCACCGTCTGATTTTCGGACGCGTGTACATTTTCTTGTTTCCTGGCTCTTTTCTTGAATTGAGCCGCGCGACATCTTTCGGCGGCTTATCGATTTTCCATGATGGGTCGCGGAGCATCCTGAACTCTGGTCTCCGATCGAACTATAGTGCGCGGGCCGTCGCGAGCGCCGACGAGGCACGTCAAGACGGAATAATCGGATTCTTCGAGCAATGCCGTCAACTTCTCGCTCCTGCGCACGGGGGGCGGGGCGAGATTTGCACGCCCGACCCGGCGAAATAAGCCATCCTTCAAATGGTGCGGGGCACTTCGGCCGGTGCGAGCGACGCCCGCGAACACCTGGGTGTTGCTTTCCCTCGCGACTCACGACCTCCCTAGCTGGCTGTTGAAAAAGGGGACAGGCACTTCGCGGCGACGTCAAAACTTCGGCAGATTTGCTCGGTCGCTCAGAGCCAGTCCCCTTTCTCAACGGGCTGCTAGCTCGCGGCGGCTGACACCGGCGAAATCATCGCGCTCTTCGACTTCCCATCGACCGCCAATCGAACTCCATGAAAACGCGCGTTCCAACCGCCGATCGCCCAATCGTTCGCAAGCCTGCGCGGCGGCGGCGCGGCACCGTGGCCGTCGAGGCCGCGTTCATCCTCGTGATGATGACCCCACTTCTCCTGGGCTCGTGGGAAGTCAGCCGGCTGGTGGAAGTGCAGCAGATCCTTAACAATTCCGTCCGCGAGGGGGCCCGGCAGGCCGCGTCGGGGCAGCTTACCGCGACCCAAGTGCAGCAGGTCGTCGACAATTATCTGCAAGACGCCGGCTTGCCCATCACCGACGTCGTGGTCACGGTCCAAGACTTGACCAATCCGGGCACCGATCCGACCAGCGCCAGCGAGTTCGATAACTTGCAAGTCACGGTCACGATCCCGTTCAAGGACGTGCGCTGGAGCGCGTCGTTGCTTGTCACCAACGCGAGCACGATTCTCACCGCGAGCTCGACCTGGTTCTCGGAAAACGGCGCGGCCTATCCGACGAATATCACAGTGCCGCCGGGTTACTGAACCGCGCATTCGAGCGGATCAGAGCTACTTTCCATTTAACGCAATCAGCGCTTTTCATGCAACGACGCAAACCATTTCGCCGCGGCGTGTCGACCGTCCAAATGGCGCTCGTGCTGCCGATTTGCTTGACGTTCATGCTTGGGCTGTTCGACTTCTGCCGAGTGCTGATGGTGCGGCAAGTGGTCGATAACGCGGCGCGCGAAGGAGCCCGATTCGCCACGGTCAGCACGTCGACGGTTACGACTGCCGCGGTCCAGGCGGTCGTGCAAAATTTTCTGGTGGCGCAATTGCCCAACAGCGCGGTGACGATCCAGGTTTATCTGGTCAATCCAGCCAACGGAGCAAACTTGGGCGACTGGACGACGGCCCAGTTGGGCCAGGCCATCGCGGTCCAAGTCAACACGACTTATACGCCGATGCTTTCCAACTTCAGCTTGTTGCCCAGCAGCGTGCCGGTCAACGCGACGGCGATCATGCGTTCGGAAGCCGATTGAAGGACTATTTTCTATGACCAGTCGAAATAGGTTTCGGCCTGCGCGGCGCGGCTCGGTGCTGCCGTTGTTCGCGTTGGCGCTTGTGGCGATTTGCGGGTTCGTGGCCCTGGCCGTCGACTTGGGCATGGTCGCGATGGCCAGGACGCAGGCCCAGAACGCCGCCGACTCGGCCGCGCTGGCCGGCGCCCGCACCATCAACGGCAGTGCGGGCTCCAACCTCACCGCGGCCACGGCGAACGCGCAGGCGGCCGCCGACGCCAATCAAATCCTTGGCCAAGCGGTTCAATCGTCGCAAGTCGCAGTCGTGCACGGGACCTATCATTACAACTCGACGGCGATGACCTTCTCGCCCGTCTTCCCGCCCGTCAGTCCCGACGAGTACAACCTCACGCAAGCCACGGTCACCTCGAGCGTGGCGAGTCAGTTTGCGAAGGTGATGGGCATTTCGGCGTCGAATGTCTCGGCCGTGGCGATCGCCGCCCATCGGCCTCGCGACATTGCCATCGTGCTGGACTATTCGGGCTCGATGAACAACGAAAGCGATCTGTGGAACTGCGAGTCGTACTTGGGCGCGTTGGAAGGCACCTCGAATAACACGGACCCGGTCTATCCGCAGTTCGGACCGTATAACACCACGTTCTCACCCTTGGCCACCATCCAATGCACCAGCACCGATCCGCAAGTCGGGTTATGCAACGTGACCCAATCCGTATCCGGCGTGCCGGCGATGGTGAACGACTATTATCAAAACAACCGTGGCTCGAGCGCCACCGCGGCGTTCAGCCCGGCGCCCAATACGATCACGAACACCGCCAATGGGGGCGACCAGTATTTGCTCGCCAAGAACTCGACGAATCCGGCGAAAACGTGGCAAGACATCACGGGCAGCAGCTTCGACCGGCTTCAACGGCTACGCTTCGTACCAGGGTGGCAAGTTTTACGGCTACATCCAGGGGCCCGGCTACTGGGGTAAAACGTTCTTTATCTGGCCGCCCGATCCGATCAACGATTGGCGGAAGACCTATTTCTTGCTTTCCTATGGCGGCAGCGGAGTGAACGACGATCGCCTGCTGTTCAGTTCCAGCGGCGTCTTGAACAACCCGACGGGCAACTACGTCATCAACTACAAAGCGATCCTGAGTTGGATCAAGACGAGCCCCAATCCGTTTCCCACCCAGTTGCGGGCGGGCAACATCTTGTTTTACGGCTCGATTCCGACCGACGTTCCAGCGAGCGCATACACCTACGCGAACGCGAACAACACGATCACGGACCCCGATCAGCGGTTCTGGAAGGAATATATCGACTTCACGATCGGCGTCTGGCAAGACCCATTCGGCAACACGCAAACGCCGGGTAATCCTTCGTGCAGCTACGGCACCGATTTCACCTGCGGAACGTCGACGTCGGGGCAATACGTGTCGATCACGGGCCCCGACGCGAAAGATCCCAACGGGCGCACCTATATCAATTCGACCGACAATCCCAAACGGCCGCGGCACCGCTTTTGGTTCGGCCCGATGACGATGATTCAGTTCCTCTCCGACACGGGCCGGCTGCCCGGCACGTCGCACGACATCTCGATGGTCGCCGCCAAGTTGGGGATCGCCGGTGCGCTGACCGACATCCAGAACAATCATCCCAACGACCTGGTGGCAATGTTGCTGTTCAGCCGGCCCGCGTATCAAGGCGAACCGAGCGAGGTCGGCGATTTCAGCACGCCGCAATACTGCCTGGGCCAGAACTATGCTGCGATGATCAACGCCGAATGGTATCCGCCCAACAGCAGCAGCACCGATGTCCGGCTGTGGGATCCCAACGGCCAACTCACTCCGCGCGCCCACGGCGACTACGACGCCAACACCGCCACCAGCTACGGGCTCATGCTGGCCTACAACCAGTTCAGCAGCAATAGCACGTTGCAAGGGCCGGGATATGGCGGCTTCGGCCGCGTCGGTGCGCAAAAAATCCTGATCCTCGAAACCGACGGCATGGCGAACCAGGCCTCCGGCGCGGGCATGTCCAACGGCGGCGCCTACCAATCCTTTTACTTGATCCGAACGGGCGATACCGTGACCGCCAGCGGTGCCGATCCGGGCCAGGATGCGGTCAATGTCGCCACCAACATTTGCGCCCTGACCACCAATTCCAGCGGTGGGCTGCCCGGCTATGCGACCACGCGGATGCCGGTGACAATCCAAACGATTGCCTTCGGGGCGATTTTCGAACCGACGGCCTCCGGCTCCGAGGCGTCCAGCGCTGTCGCGCTATTGCAACAGCTTTCGACGATCGGCGGCACGACGTTCCCGAGTTCGTCAACCGATCCGACGAACGGCTACAAATGGTGCATCGGCACGCTGGCCCAGCGGCAAGCCAAACTGCAGCAAGCCTTCGTCAACATCCTGGAAGACACCGTGGCCGTGGTGCTGGTGAAGTAATCCGGATCACGACGATCCGCGGTCGTTGGTGCATTGCTGAGAGCCAGCAAATCCGGCGCTATCTCCGATCAGTTAATGTTATTGTGCGACGGACCTGAAACCACTCGGTCCGGATCTGCAATGCCTTCGATAACCAATTCGTGGACTGCGATCGCGCCGTTACCGGGATATACTGTGACTGTTCCGGATAACTCCGCTTTCGTCGCGTAAATCTGTTTTCCGTTAACGACCACCTTGGTGTCGTCGGCATCGTTCTGGATGCGAATCTCGTTCAGGATGTTCGCGACCATCACAGGAGGGCTCGTCCGGGTAAATGGTGTGGGTTTTTCACCGTTGAAGAAGATGTTTTGGTTATCGTTTTCCCAGTTAAGAATCATATCCAGCGGTCCGACCGCGATGCGGAAGTTGTGCTGGTCGGGCGCAAGTATGGTGCCGCGGATTGTGACGGACGACAAGGATTGGAAGTACTTCTTATAAATCACGCCGACTCCACTGCTCAGGATCAGGTTTCCCTTCTTGACCGAGCACATCTTTCGATCTTTGCCCATTAGAACAAAATTGCCGAGCGCGCTTGGTGAGTCGAAGGCGATATGGATTAGCTGGCGAAGCCTGTTTTGTGCTCTTTTCTTGGGCAGCCCCGTCAGGCCCGGCAGCGCATTGTAGTACCAGTGGTTCGCCCGTTGCCGCATTTGTTTCTGCTCCGCGCCGTTTGCGGTCTCGGATGAGTCCCACCAGGCGTCTCCCAGTTTTGCCTGCTCCTCGGATGATGCGGCGCCTTTTATCTCATCGCCAGCCAGCCTCTTCAGCGTCAGATCATTTCCTTTGGCCAGCAGGGGTAGCCCAATTGTCCAATTGCCTTTCATGAAGCAGTCGTATTTGCCGACGGTGAAATTGGCCTCCGCGTCGTTCGGGCTTTCCCGGAGCACTGCCGCCGCCTTCACGACCGACTCGTAAGCATTGGCAATCGCGATAATCTCCGTGCCACGGTCTGAAAATTGCGCGGCGAGTGGGACATCCTTCGCTTTCTTAGCTTCGCTTAGCGCCAATTCATTTAACTGCTTTGCAACAGGGAAGTTGTCGTTTGCGATCGCGGCTTCGCAGAGCTCGCCGGCTTTCTCCGCCACGGATTCCTGTTGATCGACGGCTGTCGCCAGCGATGCGCACTTCCTCAGCGCATCGGTCTTCATTTCAACGGCGTCGATTTGGAATGTTTTGTCCATTTCCTCGATGGCCAGGCACGCGGCCTGGCAGTCGCCCGCCTTCGTGGCAATGTCCCGCGAAAGGCGAAGCAGGACGAATAAGGAAGCGCGATCGGTCTCGTTTTCCTTCGCGGCTCGCAAAACCTTCTCGGCGAGGGCTTGCTTCTGCTCACTTGTTTTCGCCGCGGCGAATTCGCGGCCGTAAACTTCCTTGATGAGCGCCATCGCCGCGGCTTGGGCCTTCGCGTCGGGCAACGGAGCTCGCTCGGGTAGCCTTGGCCCAGCATCTGCGGCCGGGCTATTCGGCGTCTCGGCAGGCAGCGGGCTGGGCGCGTCAGCAATCGGAGTCGGCGAGGCGTCGTCTGGCGGTGCGGGAATCGGCTTGCTGCCGGCAACTTCTGAAGTATCGGGCGGTGCAGCGATCGCTGAACTTGGTTGGACGGGTCCGGTGGCCGGGGCATCGACGGACTTCGCCACGCCCGTTGGCCGGCTGTCGGAATTGCCGCGCGGCAACGGCGCAGTAGCCGAATGGGAGTCAACGACGCGAACCGCGGGCTTGGGGGTTTCCGTTCGCGTTGCGACAGGCTTCGACGCATCGTCGGCAGGCAAATCCTTGCCGACAAATTGGGATACGGCGACAACGATCCCAGCGGCAACGAGGGCCATGCCCGCGACGGCAGCCCAGACGAGCGAGTTGCTTTTCTCTTTACGCTTGCCGGCGCGTGCCGAGGCCGCGGAGTGGAGACTCGGTCGGAAGTTCGACGTGATCGAATCCAGATCCACGCCGACCGACATCGGCGAAGCCTCCGGACGCATGGGGGCGGTCGCAGGTTGGCTGAGTAGCGGGGCGGCAACTGGCAGCTTTGGCGAGTTTGTCCGCGCGAGCTTTGCGGCCCGCTCGGCCATCCATTCTCGGAGTTGGGCGTCGTAGGCGGCCTTTTGATCAGGGTTCAGGAGCACGACTCGGGCCCGCGAAAGTTCGGTGAGAACCTGCTCGGCGAGCTTGGCGTTATCGCTGATTTGGAACTGCCGCAACAGCGCCATGCGGCCATCGGCGGCGTAAGAGATCGCGTCCGGATCGGCCTCGAAAGCGTCGACGCCAAGTAGGCGATAGAGCGTGGGAGGCTGATCATACGCTTTGATGCCCAGCCACTTTTCGTAGGCCAGTTGTTTATTGAGCATCGTCCCTCCGCTGAAATCCCCTCTCTCGGCTGGTCTCAAATATAACAGCCAGGATGGCCAAAATCACGAACCCGCTCGGCGATCAAGCGAATGAGAAATGCTCGAGCGATCTGAGACGCGAGCGAGCAAACCGCGAACGATTTTCAACTCGTCCGCAGCTCGTAGGTGCGCGCGGCGCTGCCTTGGCCGGTTTTGCTGAGGGCGATTTGATAGAGCTCGTGCCCGCAGGGGGTCGGATAGTCGCCGGTGATGCAGGCCTGGCAGAGCTGGTCGCTGTCGAAGCCGATCGGCCCGGCAGATCGACTCGACCGGCAGATAGCGGAGCGAATCGGCCCCCAGGCTTGGCGGCCATCTCGGCCTGCACCTCGTCGGTCAATTGGCCGTCCGCGCAGGAACGGCGGGGCAAACAGCTCGTCGATCGTCGACATGTCGATGCCGTAAAAGCAGGGGGCGATGATCGGCGGGCAGGCGACGCGGACGTGGATCTCGCGGGCCCGGCCCAACTCGCGAATCCGCTTGATCAGCACCTTGCATCGTGGTCGAGCGGACGATCGAATCCTCGACCAGCAGCACGCGTTTGCCTTCGAGCACTTCGCGGAGCGGCGTGTATTTGGTTTCGGCCTTGCGCTTGCGGCTGCCGCCCCCTTCGATGAACGTGCGGCCGGTGTAGCGATTGCGGATCAGCCCTTCGAGCGACGGCACCTTGAGCTTGTAGGCCATCGCGTCGGCGGCCGCTTTGCTGGTGTCGGGCACCGGCACGACGATCGTGTCGTCGTCGATCGGCAGCGTTTCCAGCCGGGCCATCTCTTCGCCCAGCCGCTTGCGCGACAGATACACGCTCCGGCCGTCCATCGTGCTGGCCACGTTGGCGAAATAGATCCACTCGAAGAAGCAATGCGCCTGCCGCGGGCTGCGGGCAAACGTGTGCATCTCCAGCCGGCCGTCGGTGATGATTGCCGCCTGGCCCGGCAGCAGCGACTTGATGCTCTCGGCCGCAAAGCCCAGGTTCAGCAGGGCCACGCTCTCGCTGGCCGCGGCGAACAGCGGGCCTTCCTTGGCATAGCAGAGCGGCTTGAGTGCCCAGCGGATCGCGGGCCACGAGCATGTCGCCCAGCGCGTTGAGCAACACCAGGCTGTAGGCGCCGTCGAACCGGCGGGCGATGTTCCGCATGACGTCGACCAGCGCCGGCCGGCGGTCGCCCGACAGCTCGCGGCCGATGCAGTGCATGATGATTTCGGTGTCGGTGTCGCGGGCCAGGTGGTTGTCGTCGTCGGCCAGCAGTTCGTCGCGCAGCTCGCTGGTAGTTGGCCAATTGGCCGTTGAAGGCGAAGCTGAACCACTTGTGCTTCTGCACGTGCTGCCGCTCGAACGGCTGGGCGTAGCTGCGGTCTTCGGCGCCGCAGGTGGCGTAGCGGACATGGCCGATCGCCGCCCGGCCGGCATGGTCCTTCATCAGGCTTTCGTACTTGCCCCGGTGGCTCATGCGAAAGACTTCGCTGACGCCGCCCACCTCCTTGTAGGTGTCGATCAGCTGGTTGCGCAGTCGGGATTGAACGTGGTCATGCCGGCCGAAAGCTGGCCGCGATTCTGGATGTCGAGCAGCATCCGCGGCATGAGCCGCGAAACTTCGTCGGGCCCCTGCTCGGGGCAAAGCGGGCTCGATCTCGCGGCCCGGCAGGTGATAGATGGCCGCGACGCCGCATTCGTGAAAAAGCTCACTCATCGGCACCCGTGAGGCAAGAGGCGCGATCGGGGCGGAAGATCGCTGGGGCAAGACTCGGCTCGAACGTCAGACGGCTGCCTGGACAACAACCATCCCGACCAACGCATTGTACGCGCCATATGGCGGTTTAACAACGCACTCAACAAACCTACACGCCGTTCTCACATAACCGGCGGCCGCGATTCACTTTCCTTCGCGAGGCGCGTCAAGAGCCGCGCACGAACTAAGCGTCTTGGAGCTTGCCACTTGCCCGGAGCGCTCACGACTTACTCCGCACCGCTGAAAGAGCTGTGCACTCAGGAAGCGGGCGGCTCAACGCGAGTGGTGCGCCCTAACTCGCTTACTGCGTGCGCGGCTCTTTACGAATGCTACTCGCTTAATTGTTCTGGCATTAGCATTTGCAGCACCGGGGCGGCGGTCATGGTGGTGACGATCGCCATGATGACCATCATCGCGAAAACTGGCGGCGAGATGACGTGCAGGTCGAGGCCGACGTTAAGCACGATTAGCTCCATCAGTCCGCGGGTGTTCATGAGGGTGCCGATGGCTGCGGAGCGCCGCCAGGAAAGGCCGGTCAGGCGGGCGGTGAGCGATGCTCCGCCGAATTTGCCCGCCGCCGCGGCCACGATGATCGCGCCGCACAGGAGCCATTGATGGGGGCCGGAGACGAGGCCGATCTGCGTGCGCATGCCGGTGAAGGCGAAGTACGCGGGCAGGAGCAGCACAGTCGTGACCCGCTCGAGCTTGCCGCGAAAGCTCTTTGGCCACGGGGCTATCGTGCGGGATAATCGCGCCGAGCAAGAAGGCGCCGAACAGGGCGTGAATGCCGATCCACTCGGTGGCCAAGGCCGACAGCAGTAGGGCGACGAACGCGATCGCGACTGCCGAACGCGGCGGCGGACCATCATTTCGCGTCAGAGCCCATCGCGTTGCCAGAGGCCTGACAAGAAACAACATCGCGGCGACATACGCCAACGTGCTGCCAGCCACCGCGAGGCCACGCGAACCTTCGGCACGGGCCAGGCCGACGACGAACGCCAACATGCACCAGGCTGTGACATCGTTGATCGCCGCGGCCCCGAGGGCGATCGCGCCCAGTTCGGTGTGGGTCATCTGCCGGTCGGTGAGGATCCGAGCCAACACAGGGAAGGCCGTAATCGAGAGCGCTAAGCCCATGAATAGGGCGAAGCTGGTGAAGGGCACATCGGCCGTCACAAATCGCGGGTAGAGAGGTAGCGCCAGGAGCGATCCGAGCAGAAACGGCACGAGCATGCTCGCATGCGCGATGCTTAAGGTCGCATGGGCGCGATGGCGGAGCCGGCTGGCGTTCATTTCCAGTCCGACGATGAACATGTAGAGAATTGCCCCGAGTTGCGCGACGAGGCCCAAGTAAGATTCCGCAGCCGGAGGAAGAATCGCCGCCGACCACTCTCGGCCGATCAGCGATGGCCCGAGCAGAATCCCGGCGACGACCTCGCCAATCACGGGGGGCTGATGGATTTTGGCGAACAGCCACGCCAGAATCTGCCCGAGCGCGATCACCGCCGCCAGCGCCAAGAGCACATGGGAGCAGAATCTCGGAGCTGCTCGCTGCCGGATGATCGGCGGCAGAACTTGTCGTCGACGCGGCCGCGGGCAGCGCTTCGAGACGCGCGCCGGCGTAGCGAATCCACAAGAATCCACCGGCGACGACGACGAGCAGCACTAGATAACCGATCGCCGTCCAGATCCATACGCCGCGTCCGGCCGGCGCCGAGCCCAGATCGGCGTCGGCGGTGTGGTGCGAGCTGGACATTGTTTTGCGGCTTTCGCGGAAAGTTTAGCGATTGTGTCACCGGTAGAGCGCGGCTGCGGGATAAGGCCGCCGCGCCTATTAAAACTTGCGATCCACATCCTTTGCAATCCTGTAACGCTTCGGTATATTTGTCCGCATGCAAACACCAGTTCTTCAAACCGAATTGACTTGTTGGCCTGTCCGGCGCGGCAAAGTCCGCGATGTTTACGATCTGGGGGACCGGCTGCTGCTGGTCGCCACGGATCGGATCAGCGCCTTCGACTGGGTGCTCCCGACGGGTATTCCCGACAAAGGCCGCGTGCTCACGCAAACCAGCCGCTTCTGGTTCGAAGATGCTGGCCGAATCGAACCACCTGATCTCGGCCGAGGTGGCCGACTTCGGCTTGCCCGAGGGAGTCGATCCCGAGGAGTTCGCCGGGCGCAGCATGCTCGTGCGCAAGACGCAAGTCGTGCCGATCGAGTGTGTCGTGCGCGGCTATTTGTCCGGCTCCGGCTGGAAGGAATATCAGAAGACCAGCTCGGTTTGCGGCGTGAAATTGCCGGCCGGACTGGTCGAAAGCGATCGGCTGGCCGAGCCGATCTTCACGCCGGCGACAAAAGAGGAGTCGGGTCACGACGTCAACATTTCGTTCGAGCGGATGAAGGAGCTGGTGGGCGAGAGCGTGGCCGATGAATTGCGCCGCCGAAGTCTGGCGATCTATGCGCGCGGGCGGAATACGCGCGCAGCCGCGGGATCATCATTGCCGACACGAAATTCGAATGGGGAATGGTTGACGACGAATTGATTCTGATCGACGAGGTGCTGACGCCCGACAGCTCGCGATTCTGGCCGGCGGACGCTTACAAACCGGGCCGCGGTCAGCCGTCGTTCGACAAGCAGTATGTGCGCGATTGGCTGGAGGCGACCGGGTGGGACAAGAACAGCCCGCCGCCGGCGCTGCCGGACGAAGTGGTCGAGCGCACGCGGGCGAAGTATATCGAAGCGTACGAACAACTGACCGGCCGGCAGATTGCTTGGTAGCAGCTTGTCTCCCTCTCGCTCGACGGGAGAGGGCCTGGGTGAGGGTGATGGAGCGCCATGTGGCGATGCAACCCCTCACCCCCGACCTTCTTCCCTCAAGGGGCGAGGGGAGCCGGCAGCACGCGGCGAGGTTGTGAAAGAATGGGGACTGGCTCCGAGTCAGCCGCGTAAAAGCAGCAATTACCGGCGTGTCGCGAGGTGCCTGTCCCCATTCTTTCACAACCTCGGCGCATGTTGGAGTTTGCCGGTTGGGGAGTCTCCGTCGAACATTGCTAGCGCTGGCCGCCTTCTGCCACTGGCGCTCGCACTCAGCGGTTTGCAAGTTCTAACTTGCTGCCTGCTTGGTGGTTGTCGCGTTCGCCCCACTTTTCCGGACGACCGGCACAAGCCGGATGGCCGGCAAAATCGAAAAAAAACTCCCCTTCGGCATAATCCGCAACCGACACCTATAGTCAGGCAAGATGGCTTGCGAGGCAGGCGTTGCGCGAGGGGGGAAGTGGAGCGATCGATCGGTCGCCGGTTTGCACGAGCAGCTTTCAGTTGCCAGTTGCAAGCCTTGGTCAAACCTCTGCACACATGCCACGCCGGCCGCTGGCCTGATATAAGCCACGAGAGCCCGTTGGAACCACCGGTCCGGCCGATAACGATTGGCCGGCGAGCAAGGCGCTTCGACCCCGCGACGGTTCGGCTTTCGATCGGTGGATTCCAAGTCACAGGCGACTTCACAGGAGGGGAACCATGCGACGTTCGTTCATTGGATTGGCGGTCGCCATGATCGCCATATTGACGCCACTCTGGGCGCTGGCCGGCGACAAAGAAACTGCGCAGCAAATTGCCGACAATCTGCATTCCAGTGGCCGGCTCAAGGGTTACAGCATTGGCGTGAAGGTCAACGAAGGCACCGTCTGGGTGAATGGCACGGTCAAGAGCCAGCAGCAGTTGAGCGCGGCTCTGGACATCATTCAACAGACGCCCGGCATCGAGAAGATCATCAACGGAATCGCCATTGTGGACGCTTCGGCGGCGCCTGCCGCCCCCGCTCCCATGACGGATGCGAGCGGCGTGCCTCCGACGGCTTCGCCGGGCCGCAACGCAGCGGCCATGCACCCGGCCATCGGCGCGGCGATTCAGCAAACCAGCGCCGAATCGAACGAAGGCACAGCTCGACTCGCCGCGATGCCTGCTCCGTACGACCAGACGGAAGCCCAGCAGGGTTCGCCGAGCGTGATGTCCGGCGGCCGGGGATCCGGCGCGCCGCGACCGCTGATGCCGTCGCATCTCGCCAGTCAGAGCCAGCCGATGCCGGTGCCGGGACAGCAAATGGCTGGTCCGCCAATGGGCATGCAAATGGCCCCGAATGGCGCGCCGATTCCGGCTTATGCTCCGGGCGTTGGCGGGGGCGTCGCGCCGGCCCATTTCGACCGGCCGAACATGCCTGGCTATGCGTGGCCCAGCTACGCCGCTTACCCGAACTATGCCGCGTTAACGTATCCGAAGCAGTATTCGCCGACCGCATGGCCGTTCATCGGACCGTTCTATCCGTATCCGCAAGTGCCGTTGGGATGGCGCAAGGTCAGCTTGGAATGGCACAACGGCTGGTGGATGTTGGACTTCAAGGATAACGATAACGACCACTACTAAGCGGTCACTCCAAAGTTGCTTCGGGTTGGATCAGTTTCCGAACGAGCGTCGAAGCGCCAACCCCGTGCGGCACCTGCCGCACGGGGTTTTTTGGCTTTTGAGGGCAAGATCTTGGCGCTCGGAACAAGCCTGACGCGCAAGCGAAGGGCCTACGACAATGGCTACTCAATGAGCCCTTCGCTTGCACATCAGGCTTAAAGTCCTTCGCTTGCGCTTCAGGCTTTTATGGTAAATGCTAGCGTCAGCCGTCGTCGGTTTTTTCGTCACTTCCGGAAAAATCCGCAAGTTCCACCCAAACTGACACGATAACTAGCAGTGACTCTAGCTTGCCGGTTTGCGCTTCGCGGACCGGTGACAAGAGCCGGACGCACCCAATCGCTCTGCCAACTGCCGCGGATCGGTGGATCGCACGATCGGAACACCACGTCGAGGAGCTTCGCGCATGACCGTCAAATCGCTTTCGGCCACTGGCGCTTGCCTGGCGCTGTTGCTGCTGATGAATACGGGCTGCTTCTGGATCGAGAAGGCAGGTCCAACGCTGGGCATATTTTCGATCCCGATCCCGGTCTCGCCCTACTTCCAGGACAAGGAAGAACAGAAATTCTGGGTCGGCGAACGATATTCAAAGGCGCCAATCCTGGGTCCGATTTTGCCTGGCGAGCCTTGCGTGGCGATCGACACGCCGAGCGACGACGAAGTGATGCAGGACTTGGAAAAGGTTCGCCCGACGCGGGGCGGCGTGTCGCTGCTGTACGAACGGACGCGGAACAACGTGCGGATCGTAAAGGATAAGATTGCCGACTACATCGATCCGCCGCGCGTCTATCCGCTGATCGGACCGGCCCAGCAACATCATGCTCATTACAAGTGCACGGTCTACTTCAGCGAAGTGACCCGCGTCGGCTGGCCGCTGCCGTACACGACCGTGACCGAAGATGCCCAGGAAGTCGTGTACATCGACCATAACCACTTCCACATGGTCGGCGACGTGAAAACCGGAGCCAGCGCGAACTTCTAGGCGGCACCGTGGCGAGCGTGCTCTGGCGGGCAGTGTCCGCACTGCATAACTCCTATCTTGCCCCAAGCCCAGGGATGGCCGTCCCTGGGCTTGTTTTGATTGATCTCGTAGCCGGTAGGGTGGGCACTGCCCACCAGGTGCCGCGCGATGCTTCCCCGTGGCCGTGCGCGTGCTTCTGGCGGGCAGTGCCCACCCTACGTACCTGGCAACCGCTAGCAGCGATTCGCTGACCACTCGTCTTGCCGCGACAGCGGAGTTGGCGATAACATACCGCCCCGATTTTGTTTTCTTATCGGGCACGGTTTCGTTCGCTCATTCAGCGGTGGGATCTCGAGCTATGTTTCGACCGCCGGTCGCGCTGGCGCTGTTGTGGGTCGTCCTGATAGCCGGGCGATCGGCAACGGCGCGAGCCGACGAAGCCGACGACCAGTACGCCGTAGCCGCCGGCCATTACGCGGCGCAGCGCTGGGCATTGGCCGTCGACGAGTTTCAAGCTTTGTTGAAGGAGCATCCCGACTACGGCCCGAACCACAAGTCGCGATTCTTTTTGGCCGAGGCGCTCGTGCAGTTGGGGCGCTACGACGAGGCCCAATCGCAGTTCCGTGAATATCTCAGGCAGGAGCCAAGCGGCGCTCTATGCCACGCAAGCTGGCTTTCGCGCGGGCGAAGCGGCCCTGCTGGGCGGGCATCCAAGCGCTGCCCGCGAGGCGCTCCAGGATTTCGCCGCGAAACATCCGACCGACAAGCTGAACGCCTACGTATTGAATTACCTGGGCCAAATCGCCGTGTCGGATGGCAGCGGCGCCGAGGCGGAACACGATTACCGTGAAGCGATCGAGCGATTTCCGCAGGATGCACTCCAGGACGATTATCACTACGGCCTGGCCCGCGCGCTAGAGTTGGAGGGGAAGCGGCCCGAGGCCGAGAAACTCTATCGCAAACTGGCCGACGGCGCTGACAAGGCGCTGGCCGAGCAAGCCATGTTGCGGCTGGCAACTTCGCAATCCGCCGGTGGTCGATATGCCGACGCCGCCGAGACGTTCGAAGCCTTCGAGGCCCAATACCCGGCGAGCAAGCAACTCACCCAGGCCCGGACGGAGCATGCCCGCGCACTATATCAACTTGGAAAATACGACGCAGCGGAAGCGATTCTCGCGCCATTGGCGGACGATCCCAAAGCGGCGACGAGCCGATATCTGCTGGCGCTGGCCGAGCAGGGGGCCGGGCATCACGATGCGGCGCTCAAGCAACTCACGGCGTTAGAGCCGACCGCGCCCGCCGACTTGCAGCCAAAAATTCAATTGGCGCGAGCCGCATCGCTGATCGCGAAAGAGCAGTTTGCCCCCGCGGCGCAAGTGCTCGAAGCGTATCTTAAGACGCAGCGGCCGGGCGACAATGCGCCCGGCTCGTCGGCCCAACGGGCGACCGCTCAGTTGGCCGTCTGCTATGCCCGCTGCAAACAACTCGACGCCGCCAGGCAAAAGTACGACCACCTTAGCCGCCTGGCTCCGCCAGGCGCGGCACAAACTGCGTCCAGCAAACCGAGCGAGCTGTGGCTCTCGACCACGCGGCAAATCGCGGAAGCCGCGCTCGCCGACGGCGACGCAAAATGGGCTGGCGAGCTGTTCGCATCGCTCTCGGCCACGGAAAATCCGCCGGAGTACATCGTACGCGGTCTGAGCGGCTTGGGTTGGTGCCAACTCGACTTGCACGAGCCGGAACAGGCCGCGGCAACATTCGCTCGGCTGTTGGATAAGTTTCCCGACGGCGAGTTCGCTTCCGAAGCCGCCTGGGCGCGAGGGCAAGCTTTGGAACGATTGAAAAAATTCGACGCTGCCCTGGCGTCGTACCAGATGGTGCTCGACAAGTATCCGAAGAGCCCGCAATTTGCCGACGCGATGCTGGCCGCCGCCCGGCTGCACGACCAGTTGCAGCAGGCGTCGCAAGCGATCGAGTTGTACGCCCGGTTTGTCGCTGCCAATCCGGATTCGCCGCAGTTGGCCGCCGCCCGCTATGGCTGGGCTTGGGCGCTGGTGGACGCGGGGCAAAACAAAGAGGCCGACGCCCAATTTCAACAGGTCCACGACAATTTTCGCCAAAGCCGGTTCTGGAACGACGCCACATTCCGCCTGGCGGAAACCGCGGTGACGGCGAAGCAGTTCGACAAAGCCCGGCAGTTGTTGGACGAGCTGGCGGCCGCCAAGCCGCCGCAGGTGATGGTCGAGCATTTGTTGTATCTGCGCGGCGAATTGGCCGCCGCCCAGGGTCAGTGGGACCAGGTCGACGCGGCCATGAGCGAGCTCGTGCGGCAGTTTCCTAATTCCTCGCTCGAATTGCAGGCCAGCTATTGGATCGCGGAAGCCAGCTATCGCTTGGGCAAATACGACGACGCGGGCCAGAAGTTCGCCGCGGTCGCGGCCCGGACCGAGGGGCGCAAAGATGTCTGGCTGGCGATGGTTCCCTTGCGGCAAGCGCAGGTGTTAGGCCAAAAGAAGCAATGGCTCGAAGCCCAAGGCATCGCCGCGCGGATCGAAACCGACTTCCCGAATTTCAGCGAGCAATACGAGGCCGACTATTTGCTAGGGCGAGCCCTTGCGGCGCAAGCCGACTTTGACGGCGCGCGAAAGCGGTATCTGAAGGTCATTCGTTCCACCACCGGCGGCAAGTCGGAAACGGCGGCGATGGCCCAGTGGATGATCGGCGAGTCGTATTTTCATCAGGAAAACTACGACGCGGCCCTCCGCGAATATCTGCGGGTCGAAATCCTCTACCCGTATCCGCGGTGGCAAGCGGCGGCAGTTTTGCAGGCCGGCAAGTGCGAAGAACTGCTCGGCCGAAAAAAGGAAGCCGCCGAAATGTATGCTCGACTCATCAAAGCCTATCCCAATACCGAGTTTACTGATGAGGGGACACGCCGGCTTCGCGCATTGCAAAACGCGGCGGCCGGCGCGAACCGGAACACCAGCCAACGTTGATGGAATCGATTCTTCCGCGGGCGGAGCCATCGGCACGAATCGAAAAGCGTGTGACGCAGGCAAACCGATCGGCGACAGAACACGAGACCGGAACATGAGCAAGGAGAGACCGTAGGGTGGGCAATGCCCACCGTGACGCAGCGGCAACGCCCGTGTTCGGCGATGGTGGGCAGTGCCCACCCTACCGACATGCCAAATAGCTCGCCTGACCGGCAAACTTCACGCAATCCAATTCTCGGCACGCAAGGATGCACGCATGAGAAGGTTCGAGACAAGCGTTTCTGCAGGCTCGCTGATCGCTGGCACGTCGCGGCTAACTGCCAAGAGTTGGCGCACATGGTTCCTGATGATCGCGGCGGCGGCAATGTTGCCGATGGCGATGCGGTCCGCGGCGGCTCAAGAGCCGGGTTCGTCGACGGACTCGGTGGTCGGCTCTGAACGGACATTTGCCGGCCCAACGGCGGACGAAGCGCCGGCGAAGATTGCGGTTTCCGACGGACAACCACCGGCCGTGCCGCCCAAAGAAGCCGGCGAGCAGAGCATTCCGACGAAAAGCCTGTTGGGCATCGTGCGCGAGGGCGGCCTCGTCATGCTGCCCCTGCTGGTGTGCTCGTTCATCATGCTGGTGTTCGTTTTCGAACGCTCCATCAGCTTGCGGCGCGGCCGCGTCGTGCCGGGGCCATTCGTCAAACGATTTCTGCATCAATTGGAAGATGGCCAGCTCGATCGCGAACAGGCAGCGCTGGTCTGCGAAGAGAACGGCAGCCCCGTGGCTCGGGTGTTCGGAGCGGCGGCGAAGAAATGGGGCCGGCCCGCGGTCGAAATGGAGCAGGCCATCATCGACACCGGCGAGCGCGTGGTGCACGAGTTGCGGCGTTACCTGCGCGTGTTCAACGGCATCGCCACGGTGGCTCCCATGTTGGGGTTGCTGGGGACGGTTTGCGGAATGATCCGCGCGTTCAACGACATCGCTTCGTCCGACGCGATGGGGCGCCCCGAGTTGCTGGCCAAAGGCATCAGCGAAGCCCTGTTGACCACGGCCATGGGCCTGTTGGTCGCGGTGCCGGCCCTGGTGCTGTATTGGTGGTTCGTCAGCGTGATCGATCGGCTCACGGTGCGGATCGATTCGCTGGGCCAGGATGTCGTCGGACAGATTTCGGCCGAAGCGATCCAAGAGAAAGCCGCCGCGAAGACGTCGCGGCGCAAGAGCACTGCGTCGACTTCGACCTCGGCCGCCGCCTGAACTGTTTTCCAAGACCCCGTTTCTCCTGCGAAGCGCTCCCAATGCCGCTGAAGACCCACGCCGACGAAGACCCGGTGCTGAACGTCACGTCAATGATCGACGTGGTGCTCGTGCTGACGATCTTCTTCATGGTCGCGACGAAATTTCGCGACGACGAGCGCAAGCTCGATTTGAAAGTGCCGATGGTCAGCAATCGCGATCCGCTGTCGACGGCCCCCGATCCGAAGGTGGTCAATGTTTATCAGGACGGCCACGTTTCGCTCGGTCCGACGCCGATCAGCTTGGACGATCTCACGAAGACCTTGGCCGCCGCGCATAGCCAATACAAAAAGCTGAGCGTTCTCATCCGCGGCGACAAGCTGGCGACGCATGGCCGGATGACCGAGGTGTACAACGCCTGTCAGCGGGCCGGCATTTCGGAATTAGGGATCTCGGTGAAGCTAGATTCCCCCGGCGGCACGGTGAAGAGGTAGCCATGTTGGCCTTGTGGGATCGAATTCGCCACCTGTTCTCCGGCCCGCAATTGCCGTGGATGATTGTCTGGCTCGGGCTGGCGACGCTGATCGTCGGCCTGATCGTGTTGACGCGGACCAAATGGGGCCAGTCGCATCCGCTGCGCAAATGCGCCGCGTTGTCGCTATTGGTCCATCTGCTATTGGCCGCCTATGCGACGACCGTGCAGATCGTGACAGTCGGCACGCCCGACGGAAATTCCGACCGCGGGACGATCAGCGTAACACTCGTTGATGATCAGAGCTTTATTCCAGCCACTGCCGAACCGAGCAAGACCTCGCCGAAAAGCGCCGCGGCCGAGCCGATTTGGAATCAATTGTTGCCCGGCGCCGCCGCGGTTCCGACGACGCTGGCGATGACCCGCCCCGACACCGCAGCCGAGCCGACGCAGCCCGAGCCGAAGCTACAGCGCGAGCTGGCGGAGCCGGTTAAGCCGCTGTTGGAAAAACCATCGGCCGCGCCGCCCGAGATGCCGCATGCCGAGCGGACCGCGGACGCAGCCCATGTGCCGGCGGCGAAGCCGGCCACGCCGATCGACGCCCCGGCCCCCACGCGACCGCAGCCGGAAACGGCCGCAACGGCTCCCGCGCCAGCGTCAATCGAACGGCAATCGTTGACCGCGCCCGACTCGGCGTCTCCCAGCGGACAGCACAGCGGTCCCAAAGGCGGCACACCCGAGGGTGCGCTGGTCGGACGAGCGCTGCACGTCCAGTCGCCGGGCGCCAATGCCTTGATCACGCCGGCCGAGTTGCCGGCCGTCGGCGATCAGGCGGGGAGCGATAGCAAGACGTTGCTTCCCGCGCCGGCCGCGCTCGTGCCGTTGTCGCCGATGGCGGCCGTGCAGAATGTCAGTGGATCGAGCGCCGGAAGCTCGGCGAAGATCGGTCCGGCCCCGCTGGACCGTCAATCGATCACCGACGGCGTGTCCGACGCCAATTCGCCACCGGCGCATTCAGCCTCGAACGGCGCAAAATCACCCGGTCCGGCTAGCACGTTGGTTGTGCTCCCCGCCGCATCGAACTCGGCGGCGGTTGGCAATCCAGGACACACGACCGCGAGTCCAGTGCCTGCGCCGGATATCTACAAAGATCGAACCGCCACCGATCGAGCGGCGATCTTGAAGCGTCGCGGTGGCTCGCCCGAAACCGAAGCCGCCGTGCAAGCGGCGCTGCGTTGGCTCGTCGCGCATCAAGAAGCCGACGGGCATTGGGACGCCGAGAAAAACGGCGCCGGCCGCGAATTGACCGTGCTCGGCCATGATCGTAGCGGCGCCGGTGCGAAAGCCCATACCGCCACGACCGCGCTGGCGCTGCTGGCCTTGCTGGGCAGCGGCAACACGCATCGCGATGGGCCCTACGCCCGCAATGTGCAGCGCGGTTTGGAGTATTTGCTTTCCGTGCAGGGCCGCGACGGAAATCTCGGCGGTCAGGCCGAAATGTTTGCCTTCATGTACAGCCACGGCATGGCCACGTTCGCGATGAGCGAAGATTACGCCATGACCCACGACCAACGGTTGGAGCAACCGCTGCGGGCCGCAATCGGCTACACGATTGCCGCGCAACATCCGACGACCGGCGGTTGGCGCTACCAGGCCCACGAAACCGGCGATACCAGCCAACTTGGTTGGCAGTTGATGGCGCCTGAAGAGCGCCGAGCTGGGCGGGCTGCCGATGCCCAGCAGCACCCGCGAGGGCGCGATCCGATTTCTCAAGAGCGTCAGCTCCGGGGCCAATGACGGCCTGGCCTGCTATCGTCCGGGCGAGCTTCCCAGCAGGCCGATGACCGCCGAAGCCCTGGTCTGCCGGCAGTTCCTTGGCATGGCCCGCGAAAATCCGGCGGCCAACGAGGCGGGCGACTATGTGCTGGGCGACTTGCCCTCCAAGGATAAAGTGAATCTGTACTACTGGTACTACGGAACGCTGGGGATGTATCAGTTGCAAGGCGATCATTGGCAGCGGTGGAATGCAGCCTTGCAAGCGGCATTGGTCGAATCGCAAACCACGCAAGGCGAAATGGCGGGAAGCTGGGAGCCGGTTTGCATTTGGTCCGGCTACGGCGGCCGCGTTTATAGCACCGCGATGTCGGCGCTGTGCTTGGAGGTCTACTATCGCTTCCTGCCGCTCTACAACTCGCAGGCGTCGACGGCCGAGCGGAATTCGACCACCACTGATCGCGGCGCACGGCAGTGAGAGGCTCGAGGCTGAAGGCTTATGGCTTAAGGTACGAAGAAACTAATTCGTCCTCGTCCCTAAGCCCTAAAGCCTGGTCCGTTCAAAATCTTAGTTCTCGCATGGTGAATGCTCTGGCCAGTGTGGTGGGTTTTTATTCAACGCTGGCACGCGGGCAGAATCTGTTCGCGCGAGGGCGATGAACGCATCCTGGAAGGATGCCAGCTTGTAGCCGGGGGTCGAGGCCGCAGGGCCGAAACCCCCGGTCACGATTCCCGAGGAATAGTTGTTCGACCCCAGCGGGGTCGCAGGTCCCACGCGCTGCGACCCCGCCGGGGTCGGACAACGATAAATTGCGGTTTCGATTCCGGGGGTATCGGCCGGGCGGCCTCGACCCCCGGCTACAGGCTGCGACCCTTCCAGGGTCGGTCCGCCGCTCGATCATCGAAAATTCCCGGTTGTCCAATACGTGAGGTGCCGTCGCGCACTCGCAAATTGATCTTCGTGGTTGTGAGAGCGAAAACCGGACAAGTCTCATTCGTCGGGCATTCCGGATTCTGCACGGCCTACCTTCAGCCCTAAGCCCTAAGCCTTAAGCGTTAAGCCTGTCCTCTGCCCGACTGTCCGGTTTACCAAACCGGCATAACTGCGGAATAAATTGACCCAGTCCGGAGCGAACAGGTTGGGGTGTGAATCGGCGTCGCTGGTCTCAAACCGCTAGCCAGTCACGAGATATTGCACGGCGGCTGAGCCTGGCAACCGCCTCGGTTCGTTTGACATCCGGTTCCTTGCCAGTACAATTGTCAGGTGTAGCGAAGCCTCGTCGGTTGGCGACGGACCTTGACCTGGGTCCAGTGCGCCGGACGCATGGCGGCGCGGCACTCCCACCTCCCTCACCGCGGAATCTTCTTGAGGTCTGTTATGAGTCCGATTCTTGCATTTATCGGCAGTGAGTTCCAATGGATGTTCATTGCCCTGATCGTGCTGTTGCTGTTCGGCAATCGGCTGCCGAGCGTGATGCGGAGCATGGGCCAGGGCGTGGCCGAATTCAAGAAGGGCATCAACGGCATCGAAGACGACGAAGCCAAACGGGAACAGCCGCCGAAGCTGGACGAGAAGCGCGTCGTGAATGAATCGCGTCCGGCGTCGATCGAGCGCTCGCCGACCGAAGAATCGAAAGCCGTGTAGGGCGCGCCTTGCGCCGTTCGCGTTTTCGATGAACGACTGTGTAGGGTGGGCATTGCCCACCTTGCTTTTTTGACTTCCGAGTTCTGGCGCGACGCGATTCGCTTGGTTGGGCCGGGTACGCCATACGTTGATGTTCACGCTAGTTGCGATTGGTTGACGTTATGATCTTGGCATTCATTGGCAGCGCGACCGACATGGCCTTCATTGCGATGGTGGCCATCATGCTGTTCGGCAAGCGTCTGCCGGAAGTCGCCCGGCAAATGGGCCGTGGCTGGGCCGAATTGAAAAAGGGGATTAACGGTCTGCAATCGGAATTCAATTCCGCGTTGATGAACGACACGACCTCATCCTCGGCGAATTCCAGCTCGAACTACAATTCGCGGCAATCGTCGAATCTTTCTTACCGCGACCCGATCGACGATTACGAAGAGCAAACCGCCCCGAAATTCGTCCCGCCCAGCGAACCTTCTTAGTACCTGGTTCCGTCTTTTCTTTCGGGGGCGGCTGCGGACCAGCCCGCGACCGCCCTTTGCTTGGACTTGCCACCTCGCGTCGTCGCGCTGCGCTCGCATCGCGATCGGGGATCCGGCCGGCCGGAAGGCAAAACAAATGGGACGATGATTTGCCGCGCCTGCAGCGATCAATTAGTCTAAGCGCAGCGAATGGCCAGGGTGGCTTTTCTCTTATCCGGCTCTCCATTTCTGAAAGGGCATCAAGATGTCGAAGAAATTTGCTGTGTCGTTGATCGCCACGTTCGTTTTCACACTCGCGACCAGTCCGGTTCATGCAGCAGCCATGGCGCCAATTTATCAGGACGCCTTCGCGCGTGGAACACCTACAACTACCGTGGCGTTGAATGGTTCCAGCCCGGCACCTGTCGATGCGACCGGCGCCACTTACACGGCATCATCCAGTTTTGCAACCAACGGAACCAACGCCGTGGCATCCTCTAATGGCGACGCTTATCTTCCCTTGACGTTAGGCAACCACGTCTACACGTTGTCCGAGACCATCACGCCAAACACCAACGGGAGCAATACATCCGACTGGTTAGCCTTGGGCTTCACCGGCGCCAACACGCTTGGAGCGGGCTATCTGGCGGGTACGACCGAGGGGGACGCACAGTTGTGGTTGATCTATCGTGAGGATGGCGGCACCAGCACCTTTTCTGGCGGCGGCACGAACAACGCCGTGAGCAGCGCCAACAACGCGACTCCCGGCACGCCGGATACGTTCACGATTACGCTCAATGGCGGGACGGGAGCCTATTCGATTAGCGACAGCCTCGGACTGCTCCCAACCGATACCGGCACGCTATCCTCAACGTCGCTCGCCGCGATTAACGGGATCGGTTTCAGCGCCTATTCGAGCGCCAGCGGAGAGTTCAGCAATCTGAGCCTAGACGTAACTGTTCCCGAGCCTGCCTCGCTGGTTGCCCTCGTAGGACTTGCAAGCATGAGCTTCATCGGTCTGGCATTGCGTCGACGCCCCACTTGAGCGGCCAGAACCGCGATCGCGAGGCTATGTATCGGAGATGCGGGCACGCTGGAATTCTGTTGGCGCGTGGTTGCTCACCGGCTGCGAGCATAAACGCAGCGCCGCTCTGCCGTTGTCCATTGACGGCATTCCAAGATTTTCAGTCCGATCGGCGGGAGATCGGCAGAACGATCGGACCGGCTGCGATTAACAGAAGCGAGGGTGACGGGACTCGAACCCGCGGCCTCCAACGTGACAGGCTGGCGCTCTAAACCAACTGAGCTACACCCCCTCGAACTCTCTGTCCGCGATCTCTTCTTCCGCGATCTCTTTGTCTGCCGCCGGGTCGGCGAGCAATGAGCCGGCCTTTGCCGCCACTCGTGCCGCCGAAATCCACACTGCGCATCTCCGCACCAAGCTTTCAGAGAGAAACGCAATTATAGCTCAGCCAAACCGGCCGACAAGGGCGATGCGATCTTCGCGCCTCGGACTGCGAAACGACGGATCCGGCCAGTGAAATTCGCAGCCTGCGGAGCCGGCACCGCCACCCACTACGCAACGTCGCAAGCGTTGGAAGCTCTAAGGACGAAACCGCGGGTGGCGCCCGCCGTCTTCGTCCGGTGCGTTGCGACCGAAAAAATCCGGCTTCTCCGAACGCGCGGAATTCGTGACCTAGAGTTGCAAGAGAGGCGGTTCGGCGGCGCTCGTTCGTCCCACCCTGGCAATCGAAACGGCGTCCACACGATGTTCGAGGGAGCTTCGGCATGTACCGCGGTTCGTGGTCGGTCGCACTGTTTGGCTCGGGTGTCGTCGGCCAGGCATATTCCCAGGCCATGCACTATATCAATCGTCTGGACCGCCAGCAGTGGTTCGCGGTTTTGTGCGTTGTGCTGGTTTTAGGGGCATGCTGCCTGCGCGGATTCGGCTCTCGCACTAATTATTGAGATCGCGATTCGCGCCGAAGCTTAATCATCGAACGCAGCGGCATTTCCCGTTGCGAACCCGAAATGCGCCCTATGTTTGCATAACGTCCGCCGAGCCGTCGGCGCGGCCACGCGAGAAGTTCGCGGCGGCCGGCGCACGACGCATGGGCGGGCGGAGCCCGCCGTGGAATCGCGAAATTTTCCGTCCCGATCACTCGCACCAGGGATCCGCCTGTGTTGCCCGCCAACCTCCTCGCCGCCTTCGACCTTTGGTCCATCAATCTTCCGACGCCCGTAGCGCTCGCCGTGGTGACGGTCGTGGGCTACCTCGTCGGCCGCCGGCGCACCTCGCAGCAAGAGGCCAGCGACAACCAAGCCCGCCGCGAGCTCAAGCGTGCCCAGGCCGTCGCCAAGGAGCTCGAAAAAATCGCCGAGCTTGTGCGCCGGCATTTGGCCACGCATCACGCCAGCGTGGTGCGGTTCAAGAATCGCGTCCTCACGCTCGGGGAGCAGCAGGCCGAGGGGGGATGGCAAGAGTTGTGCAATGAAGCGGAGAGCATGCTCAAGCCGACGCTCAAGCTGGCAGCCCAATTGGCCAATGCCTACGACGAAATTCGTCAGCAATCGAACCATCTGATGACCTTCACCGAGGTCCGCACCGATCCTTTGACCGGCGTCAGCAATCGCCGAGCGCTGGACGAAACGTTGGCCTCGATGTTCGCGATGATGAATCGCTACGAGCTGCCGTTCTCGATCGTGATCCTCGACATCGACCACTTCAAACGACTCAACGACGACCAGGGGCACCTCTACGGCGACAGCATCCTGAAATCGGTCGCCAAGCTGTTGGACGACAACGTGCGCGACACCGACGTCGTGACCCGTTACGGCGGCGAGGAATTCGTGATCGTGATGCCGCAAACGTCGCTGGTCGGGGCTTGCATTTTCAGCGACCGGCTGCGGCAGCAGATCGAGCAAAGCCTGCCGCTGACCATTAGCGGCGGCGTGGCAGGAGCGGTCGACGGCGACAATCCGCAAACGCTGCTGGCCCGGGCCGACGCCGCGCTGTACAGCGCCAAGGCCGCCGGCCGCAACCGGGTGTTTCATCACACCGGTCTGGAGATTCTGCCTGCCACCGAAATCGACGCCGAATCGCAGCATCCGACATTGGCATCCGAGCCGCACGACGCGCTGCAAGAGCCGATGCTTGAGCATCTCGAGCACGCCGAGCAACCGGCGCATCTCGACTCCGGCAACGCTTCGGACGGCATGTAGGGTGGGCACCGCCCACCACGCGGTCTGGTCCCTCGCCCCTTGCGCAAGAGGGACTGAACTTCGGTGAGCTTTGTCGAACCGGGGTCAGGGGATCGCAACGCGATCCGCGCCTCAATCACCCTCATCCCAACCCTCTCCCGTCGAGGGAGAAGGGGCAAATCGGCGGAGGCATCGCTCCCGCCGCACGCTATTAAGCCGTCTGCTTTGGCGCGGCCCGCGTTTCGGTGGGCAATGCCCACCCTACTAAATCTTTCCCGCGGTCATGTAGATGAAATTGCGGCCGATGATGCCCCAACTGACCCACATCGTGATGGCGTCGCCGGCGCTCTCGGTGGCGTTGTAGGGGTTGATGATTTCAAACATACCGATCGAGGCATCGTAGGCGACGACCATGTATTCATGGTCGGCGACCAGGCCCGAATTCGCGTCGAGCGCGTTCGGATCGGTTTTAGTTGCCAACGTCAGAGCATTGCCGGCGTTGATTAGCGAGACCATCGTCGTGATGATCGAGGTCGTAGGCCCTGAGATTGTGATGTCGCTAGCCGTGTGGCCAGTGATCACGGTGTAGGCCGCCGCGGGGTCGCCGAAGCTGATATTCGCATAGGCGTTGGTCGTGCCGTGGCCGTCCCAGCCCGATTCGCTAAGTTGCACATAGGCTTTTTCGGCGAGGGCGACCCAGAGCACGTTATTGGCGCTGTAATAGGCGTTGCCGACGAGGCCGGTGTAGCCCCAACCGGCGAAGTACGCCCCGTCCCCCGCGTGATCGTTCGGCAATTCCGTGTTCACCGTGACGAACGCTTCGCTCGAGCCGTGGAAGAATCGCACGGTGTAAGTGCCGTCGCCATTGTTGATGAACATGTTGCTGATCGTTTGCGGCGAGGATTGGGCGACATCGCCTAATTCCGCGAGGAAATAGCAATCGGCGACATTGTTTTGATCGATGTCGCTGTAGCTCGGCCCGCCGCTGGAGAACAAGTTGCCGGTGACATTGATATAGGTGACCGTCTCGCCATTGGTCGCGCCGATGGCCGGCAGATCGGTCCCTTCGAACCATTTGTTCGTCAAATCCTTAAGCTGCGTGGCGGTGCTGCCGGCCTTCAGATTACCTACGCGCTGCGCCGAGGTAGTGCGCGTTCGCAGGATCGCCGTTGATCACGGCGTTCGACAGATACTGCACGTAGTCGGGCTTTTGCAAACTCGTGCTGGAGATTTTCTGCAGGTCGGCGAATTCATTCGCACTGACCGTGCCATCCTGCCCGATTTCGGCGAAGATGTTGAGCATGTCGGACCGGCTCAGTTGCATGTCGCGATATTCCAGCCGCGCCAGCGAACGCACGGTGGGATCGACCAGGTTGCGGTCGAACCAGTCGAAGTTTTCGAACTGATCGACCACGGCGCCGACCGGCCCATAATCCTGATAATCCTTGTTCGTGCCCGTGGAATCGATCAACACATCGGTGCCCGCTTCGCCGAACAGGAAACCGTTGTTGCCTTCGCCGTACAGGGTGTCGTTCCCGTTGCCGCCGAACAGATAATCTTTGCCCGTGCTGCCGTACAGCGTGTCGTTGCCGTCGTCGCCGAAAAGCTGGTCGGTGCCGGTGCCGGCGATCAAGATATCGTCGCCCGCCCGGCCATCGATATAGTCGTCGCCGGCGCCCGCTCCTCCGTAGAGGATGTCATTGCCGGAACCGCCCAAGATCGTGTCGTTGCCGGCGCCGCCGTCGGCAGTCATTGGGATCGACGTTTGGTCGTCGATGTAGTCATCGCCACCGAACGTCTTGACGTTGATGCCTTTGACGCTCTTGAGCGCGAATTCGACGACTTGCGGGATATTGATGTTCGACAGCGTGACCTTCACCATGTCGTCGGCGGTCGAGGCCGTGCCCCGATTGTCGATCGAGATCGTGACCGTGTCATTCGTCGAGTCGCTTCCTTGCACGAAGATCGTGCCCGTCGAGTCGAGCGTAATGCTCCCCAGCGCCATCGGGGGCAGCAAGATGTTGCCCGGCGGGCTCACCGGCACGGAGCCTAGTTGCAGGACCGCTTGCTGGGCCAGGATGGCCTGAGCGGCGGCTGGCAACACAGCAGGGGCCGGGACGGTAGCTTTCGCGACGCTCGTGCTCAACACGGTGTTGGCCGACATAGTGGTGGCCGACACGGCATTGGTCGACATCATCTGTCGGGCTTCCAATGCTTCCATGCGGAGCGTCCGGCCTTGAGGCCGCCGAGCCTTGGACGAGAAACTGGGCGAGTGCTTCGACTTGCGGTTCATGGTATTAACTTGCCGGTTGGAGGTGAGTGGGTTTTGTCAGCGCGAGCCCTATAACCCAGTGAGCGTGAAACCGAACCGGATGTTACGACAGCGATTTGGCATTCGTGCGAGAGTGGTGCGTCGGTAGACGCCGTCATCCCGGTACTTGGGCTGACTATGAGACCTCCTCCGGCATTGTCGAAGCCACTTGACAGGCCGCTGCCGGGTTGACTACATTCGTGTGAGCGAATATGAAAACCTCGCCTGCCAGCCGCGTTGACCAAATGTTCCGGGCCTTCTCGGATCGGACCCGACTGCGCATTTTGAATCTGCTTCGCGATGGCGAGTTATGCGTTTGCGATCTGGTAGAGGTTCTTGGCGTGCCGCAGCCGAAAACTTCCCGACACCTAGCCTACTTGCGAAGGTCCGGGCTGGTGGTAGCTCGCAAGGAGGGACTGTGGAACTACTACCAACTAGCGCCGCGCGGAACCGGTTTCACGGAAAGCTGCTCGATTGCCTGGCAAGCTGCTTCGACGACGTGCCGGAGTTGGCCAGCGATGCGAAGTCGTTAGCGGCTCGTGGAAAGAAATGCTGCGAGTGAATTTTTTTGACCAATATATGCGTTTATCCATATATATCCGATGACGAACGATAGGACTGGAATCGCGAGGAAGCCGAACGTGCTCTTTCTCTGCACGGGCAATTCCTGCCGCAGCCAGATGGCGGAGGCGCTGCTGCGGGCGCTATGGCGATTTATTCAACGCGTATAGCGCGGGCTCCGACCCTACGGGCATTCATCCCCTGGCGATCGAAGTCCTCGAAGAAATTGGCGTTGACACCAGCGATCTTCGATCCAAGTCCGTGAAAGAGTATCTGGGACGGCTGCGAGCGCACTACCTGGTCATCGTGTGCCAACGGGCCCAAGAAGACTGTCCACGTTTATTCCCTGGCTTGGTCGAGCGGTTCTTCTGGGATATCGACGATCCGCCGGCCTTCGAAGGATCCGCCACGGATGTGTTGCGAAGGTTTCGCGCGGCACGTGATGAAATTACCGCCGCAATCGACCGTTGGGTTGGCGATTTGAAGGCGTGTGGCAGCTTGGACGGCATCCTTGGCAAGAATCGAGGGTGATCATGAAGCGTGTTGTCTTCGTCTGTGTCGAAAATTCCAACCGCAGCCAAATGGCTGAAGCCTTCGCGCGGATGGTTGGTGGAGTCGAGCCCTACAGCGCCGGCTCAAGACCCTCGGGCAAAGTGAATCCCAAAGCAATCGAGGCGATGCGCGAATTGGGTTACGACCTGTCCCGTCACAACTCGAAATCGCTCGCCGATTTGCCGCCCGGAAAATATGACGTTGCGGTGACAATGGGCTGTGGTGACGAGTGCCCAAACCTGAACGCGGCAACCCATGAGGACTGGAATATCCCGGACCCCAAGACGCTTTCGCCGGATCAATTCCGAACGGTGCGCGATCTGATCGGGACCAAAGTCAAAGACCTCCTCAATCAACTGAAAGGGTGATTCATGTCGACGAAACAGCGATTGCCAACCCCGGCGATACTGCTTGCCGCGCTTGCAGCCATTGCAGGCTGCTCGCGGCAGTCCGCGGCGGAATCGGATGCCGGAACCAACAATTCGACGCTTACGGGCGCCGGTTCAACACTCGTTGCGCCGTTGTATCGAAAGTGGTTTGATCTATACCACTCTGAACATCCCAGCACGATGGTTGATTATCAGGTCGTGGGCAGCGGTGAAGGAACAAAGTTGTTCTTGGGGGATTCAGTTGACTTTGGGGCGAGCGATGCCGGTCTGGCCGACGACCAACTTGCCTCAGTCGATCGCGGCGCGATCTTGGTGCCGATGACCGCGGCGATGATCGTCTTGGCATATAACCCGGATGGGATGCCACCACACCTAAAGCTTCCCCGTGACGTGTATGTCGATATTTTCCTCGGGAAAGTCACCAAGTGGAATGATGAACGCATCGCCGCGGCAAATCCGGGTGTACCGCTGCCGCCAAATGATATTGCCGTGGCTGTCCGAAACGACGGCAGCGGAACGACATTTGCCTTTACGAACCACCTGGCCGCCATCAGCGAGCGGTGGCGAAATGGCCCAGGCGTCGGCACCAAAGTCGGTTGGCCAAATCATACATTACATGCGAACGGAAATGAGGGAGTCGCCTCGCTCGTGGAGCGTACACTAGGCGCGATTGGCTACGTGGAATATGGCACTGCCAAGCAGGTCGGTTTACGGATGGCGTCGTTGGAGAATAAGGCGGGGCATTACATAGAGCCGAGTGGCGCCACCGGGCTGGTGACCATTCTCGAAACAAAGATGCCAGCCAATCTCCGCGTATACATTTCCGATCCAGAAGGAATGGGCTCCTATCCCATCGTCACCTATTCGTGGCTGCTGCTGTATCGCCATTACGACCAGAGCAAGAGTGCCCAGATAAGGGACCTGGTGCGCTGGTGTCTCGATCAGGGCCAGCAGTACAGCGAATCGCTAGGTTACATCCGACTGGCGCCCCATGTCGTGGCGGCTGCAAACTCCGCGCTCGATAAAGCGGGTTTTTAAACTTCTTCAAACAGAAAGGATTCCGTGATGTCGATCGAGCAGATAGTGAGGCAGAAATATGGTTCCGTGGCGGCGAGCGGACTCTCCAGCACCCACGAAGGAGTGCGGGCCGTGGCTGAAGCGTTTGGCTACTCACCCGAGCAACTCGCATCGATCCCGGCCGAAGCGAACATGGGACTTTCCTGTGGCAATCCGACTGCATTCGCCAGTTTGCGGCCTGGCGAAACGGTCGTCGATCTTGGTTGTGGAGGCGGGTTGGATGTTTTTTTAGCGGCAGCCAGAGTTGGGCCAAGCGGACGCGCCATCGGAATCGACATGACACCGGAGATGCTGGAGCTGGCACGGACCAATGCCAGCCGATCAGGGTTGGCAAACGTCGAATTTCATCGAGCGAGGATCGACGAACTACCTTTGCCGGGCGGCTCGGTGGACTGCGTGATCAGCAACTGTGTGATAAACCTAGCGACCGATAAGCAGGCGGTTTTCCGCGAGATTGCCCGCGTGCTTAAGCCCGGCGGCCGTCTTGCGGTCAGCGATATCGCGCTGAAAAAACCGCTTCCGGCCGAGCTAGGCAATGATTTGATGGCCTACGTCGGCTGTATCGCCGGGGCCATTTCGATTGAGGAGTACCGCGCGGGTCTGACCACAGCCGGATTTTCGCTCGTGGACATCCAGGACACCGGGGCAGACTTGAACGCTTACGCCAAAGTCGCGAATCAATCGGCGTGCTGCTCGCCTGCCATGGGGAGAGCCGGATTGCCGATCGTTTCGTGCGGTCTGGATGATCTCCACAATCGAGCTCGCAGACCTGCTTGCCAAGTACGACGTGAACGATTATGCGGCTAGTGTAAAGGTCTATGCCTTGAACACGCCCTGAGCCCTCAGCGCATAAAAAAAGCCGGGGCGGCTCGCGTTGAGTCGCCCCGGCTGGGGTTAAATGAAAATCGTGTTCGTGATAAGCGGCAATTTAGAGGATGCTTCCCAGCCCGCTGACAATGCCGCTGGCGACATCGCCCACTCCGTTGACAACCCCGCCGACCACGTCGCCGACGCCCTTGGCAACGTTGCCGACTTCATTGAGGGCCACGGTCACGCCGAGGCCGACCGCGCCACCGAAGCTCTTGCCCAGCCGCCGGCCAGCGCACCGAAGCTATTGGACAGGGTCGGAATCTGGCCGTTCGTCGGCCGGGGAGCCCCTGGACGGCCGGGCAACTTGCTGCCCTTCAGGTTTGTCGAGTTGAAGACCGTCGTCACCGGTAATTTGCCGCGGATCGGAGATATCGGTAGCTTCGCAACTGGGGTCGGGTTTTCCGGGGTTCCCTTGGGAGCCGTCGGACCTGGCTTCACGCCGCCGGGGTAGTAGGTCGTATCGGTCGAGCCATTGTTCTTGTCGCCGTGGTGGCCGTGGTGATCGTGATGACGGTGATGCTTTTTCGATCCATCCTTGTCATCCCAATCCTTGTGCTTGTGATCCTTGTCGCTTTGGCGGTTGCTGGCCTTCTGGGCTTTGTCCTTTTTCTTGGTGTCTTGGCTGTCGGCTTTCACACTAGCCGCGGTTGCGGCCAACAGGCCGAAAACCAGCAAAATCGCGAGCGAAGAAATACGGTTCATGATGCACCAACCTTTCGGGTTTATTGGAGTTTTTGGGGCCGAATCACATGTTCGTCCCTCTAAACCTAAAAGGCGTAGCACGGGCAAGTTTGTTACAGCGCGGATCTCGAACGAGCCAAGGCGCACGCGATTTCCGAGCCGCGCCATATAAGGAAGCGAGAGCCGCTTGCAACCTTTATTTCGCGCTTCGCGAACCGCGCGAAGCAAGTATGCGCAAGCATCGCGATTTTCAGAGCCGGGCACGCAAATAAGCGCAAACCGTCGACCCTGGGAAGCTCGCAGCCATTGGTCGAGGCCGAAGGGCCGACACCTCGGTTGTGATGCCATAGATTGCGGCATCGAGGTCTTCAGGGGCGTCGAGCCGTGAGAACGAGAAAGGTATGCGGGTCGAAGACCGCAGCGCGTGCCTCACGCCCCTCAAGTCCTCACGCCCCTCAAGCCTCCTGGGATCCAATTTCGCCCGCCGTGTAACAAACCTTTCCTTTCGCCGCTCAGCTAGTTAGAGACGAGCGACCCGCCCGTCCAAAACTCAACACAACTGCTTATTGTAGAAAGGTTTGGTGTGATATGACCCGTGCAACTTCTTTCGCTTTAATGATTGCGTTTTGCGTGTCGGCCGCGTCGGCCCAGGCCGCCGGTCCGAAGGGAATGTTTGGGAATCACAAGCCGGTGGCCAAGATTCCGAGCAGCGGATTCAATTTCGGCAATGTGACCAACCCGATCGTCAACACCCCGACGAAGACTATCCTCGGCTCGATCAACCATGTCCCGGTGTTCCCGATCAAAACCCCCCCTCGATTCCCGATTGAAGGGGGCCACGGGCCGGTTGTCCTCAACCCGCCGCATCATGGCCCGATCAACGGCCTGCCGGTTTTTCCCAACAAGCCGCCACACAAGAACTGGCACCATGACCATTGCAACGATTGGTTCCGGTTCCTGTCGATGAGCTGTGCTGACGAGTGCTGCTTCTACTTCTGTGACGATTGCAGCTACGACCTCTGCTACGACATGTGCTGGTAACAGAGTTCCGCGGCAAGCGATTCCATAGCGACAAAGAAACGAGCCGGAGACACCAACGTGGTTGTCTCCGGCTCGTTTTGTTTTCAGTGCCGGCGGGCACGCAATTCAAGGGGGTCAGGCACATTTTTCGGCGTCGCAATCAACGTTAAACGGGGCGTAGCGGGCCGAAAAATGAGCCAGACCCCGCCTGTGAACGGTTCCGCCGGAATGGCCCGATGGCGTCGATCAGAAGATACCCTTGGTCGGGTCGAAACCGAGTTCCAGCGCCTGGTGCAAATCGGCCTCGGCGTGGATCGAATCTTTCATCTTTTCGTAGACCTCACCGCGGTGGTGGTACATCACGGCCAGGTCGTGGTCCATCTCGCGCATCGCGATTCGATATTCGCGATCGTCGATCCGGCCGGTGCCAAGCAAGTTGATCACCTGATGGCGAAACGTTTGCCGCCGCAGATCGGTGGCTTGGATCGCCTTCTGCACGTCGGACAAGGCCTCGGGATATTTTCCCAGCTTGAACTCCAAATAGCCGCGCGTGTCCACATAGGCCACGTAGGCCGGATCGTCCTGCCGCAATTGGCTTAACGCTTGCGTGATGTCCTTCAATCCTTCGTCGATCTCCATGCCGGCCAGCGCGCGAATGTAGGCCCGTTGGTTCAAGGCCCGCGGTCGTTCGCTTTCGTCGACCAGCGCCAAAGCCGAAGTGGCGTCGGCGATGGCCTCGCGATGCTGTCCCAGCCGTTCGTAGAGCCACGCGCGCTGGTTATAGACGCCCCCCAAATCGGCCGCTGCTTCGTGAATCAGGCTCGGATCGCCGAGCAAATCAATCGCCGTATTGAAATCGGCGAGAGAATTCTTGAGGTCCGCCCGATCGGCCTTCGAACGAGCTTCTCCGCGGACGCAATAGGCTTCCCAGCGTTGCGCCGGGACAGGCTCCCAATCGATCGCGCGGCCGGAATTCGCCACGGCTCGCGACCAGTTCTCCAGCATCAACTCGCGCTCGGCCTGATGCAGAAACCGCTTGGCCACCAACTGCCGGCCTATCGTGACCAATTTGTCGGCGAACAATAGCACCAAGACCAGAGCGAAGATCCACCACCGCCAGGCCCACAGGAACTGGCCGAAAGTTCTTCCTTGGCGCGCCGGTTTTTCCGTTTCGGGCATGTGGTCGAACGTGGCTGGAATATGAAATCCAAGCTCGTCGGTGCGGCGAATCGGTGCTGGCATATCTACGTGCTGCGCGGAGTCGATTATCAGGGAATTGCCGAAATCCATTTTGCGGCGGATTTCGCGCCAAACCACCCACCTCTAGCATACCGAGCGCCGCCCGATGATGCCAAGCGGAGCAGGCCCCCGTATTTAGCCGCTCCGCTTGCGGAGCGCGTTCCTCAAGCCGGCCGATCCTTCAGCACCAAATCAATTCGCTCAAGGCATTGTTCGCGCCCGAGGATCGCCAGGCAATCGTAGAGTCCCGGCCCGACCGGTTTGCCGGTCACGGCGATCCGCAGCGAGTGGATCAGGTCGCCGACTTTCACACCCTCTGCCGCAACGAAGTCGTGCATTGCCTTTTCCAGGGTTGGAACGTCGAATGGTTCCACTGTGGCTAGCCGCGTGCGGAATTTCGCCAGCAACGCCGCGGCCTCCGGCTTACCGAGATTTTTTTCGAGCGCCGCAGTGTCGTAATCGATCGCGTCTTTGAAAAAGAAATCGGCATAGGCCAGGATATCGCCCGCGACTTTCAACCGGTCGCCCGTGGCCGCGACGATTTGCCCAATCTTGGCCCGGACGTTCGCCGCCACCGGTTCGACGATCAAGCCGGCCCGAGCCAGATACGGCAACACCAGGTCGATCTTCTGTTCCAGCGGGACTTGACCCATGTAATGGTCTTGAAACGCCCACAGCTTTTTCGGATCGAAGCTGGCCGGCGCTTGGGTCACGCGCTCCAGGGCAAAATTGGCGATCATCTCGTCGCGCGTAAAGAACTCGCGCTTGTCGTCGTACGACCAGCCCAACAGCAGCAGATAGTTGAGTATCGCCCCCGGCAAATAGCCCACCTGTTCGTAGAAATCCACGATCACCGGGTTGAACGTGTCGGCGGTCGTCGTCAGCCCCAGCGCTTGCGCGATCCGCTGGCCATGCTCGGCGATCTGCGCGAAATCGCGGTTCTTCAGATACTTGTCGAGCTTCCGCTTGCTCAGCTTGTTGCGGCTCCCTGGCTCGGCCACGAACGGCAAATGCGCGTACTCGGGCAACGGATATCCAAGCCCCTGGGCAATGAACACTTGCCGCGGCGTGTTCGAAAGATGCTCCTCGGCCCGGATGACGTGCGTGATCTCGAAATCGTAATCGTCGACGACGCTCGCCAGATGATATAGGCACGTGCCGTCGGTCCGCTGGATCACGTGGTCCTGCTCGCGGGCCCATTCGAAAGCCACGTCGCCGCGGATATGATCGCGGAGCTGGAGTGTTCCTTCGCGCGGCATTTTCAACCGCACCGTCGCTTGCCGGCTTTGATTCTCGAAATGCCGTTGCTGCTCTGGCGTCTCGGCCATGAACCGGCGGCTATAGAGAAACGGCCGCTTTTCTTGTTGGGCCGCCTCGCGCTCGGCTTGCAATTCTTCCGGCGTGGCGTAGTCGCGGTAGGCCTGGCCGGCCGCTAACAATTTCGCCACGGCCGCCTGATATTGCGGCAAACGCTGCGACTGATAATACGGCGCATGCGGACCGCCCACTTCGGGGCCCTCGTCCCAATCGATCCCGAGCCAGCGGAAGCCGTGCAGGATCGGGGCCAGCGCCGCCTCGACATTCCGCTCTTGATCGGTGTCGTCGATCCGCAACAGGAACTGCCCGCCATGCCGCCGGGCATATAACCAACAGAAGAGCGCCGTGCGCACTCCGCCGATGTGCAAATATCCAGTCGGACTCGGAGCAAAACGGGTGCGGACCATAACCGATCAATTCACCAGCAGGAATGCCGCAGGCCGAACTGGCCCGCGCTGCGGTGAATTGTGAACGCTCGCGCGGAATTGGGAAGAGCGTGCCAGGCTGATTGATCGTCGAACTCGCTGGCTGTCGAACAAGGGGGCCGGCGCCGAGCGGCGATGCGAAACGGAATTCCGAATCGTGCGATCGCTCGGAGCCAGCCCCCTTTTTCAACGCGCCGCCTACCAATCGCGTTCTTCGGCTTTGGCGCGGCGCATTTTCCGGCGCTCGGCCTTGCTTAGCTTGCGGCCGCGCTGCTGGCCATCGTCTTCGTCGTCGTACTCATCGGCGTCGTCGGCGCCGGCGTCTTTCGCGGTCTGGTCTGTTGCGCGGTTCGACGAATTGTTCGGCGTGACGTGCGGCTTCAAATCGGTCCGCGAAGCCGCCGAGCCTGTCGAGTGATGCGCGGCGTCGATTTTCAGCGTGTTCCCCGCCGCGTCGACCAGAGTCTTCGTCTCGCGCCGCGACTTTTCTTTCGCGGCCTTGGCCTTCCGCTGCGGGAGCAAGCCTTGCACGTGCAGCAAAATGTGCCGCGAGTAGATCACGAGGCTCGACAATAGCAGCAGGTGCCCCAACAGTTTGCAAAACTCCGCCGGCACGACGCTGCCCAATGCTCCGATTCGCGTGCCCGACAGGCCGATCGCCAGGCCGACACACCAGCAAGCGAGCGCCGCCGAATAGGCCACGGTCGCCGGGCGGCAGACCTTCATATCCAACACCAGCCGAATGCTGACGGTCACGAGCAGCAAGCCCCAGCAGGCGATCCACCAAACCGCTCCGCCGCGCCGGTGCCGAATAGCCGCTGAGCCGGGTCATCACCACGCGGAACAAGTCGTGCACCGCGGCCGTCGAGTCCATGCTCATCACCAACCACATCGCGGCCGCCAACAGCCACCAGCGATAGTGGCCCCGATAGTCCGACACTTTATGCCGCTGGATCGAGTAAACCACGAGCGAGAAAATCGACGCCATCCCCAGCGCCAACGACGCGAACCAACATCCCAGCGCCTCCGGCGCGCCTAGCTCTAACACACTCAATCGCTCCTCGGCCATTGCGCTGGCCAGCCGCGGCATCCACAAATGACCGGCGGCCAACGCGACAATCAGCAGCAGTCCGCCAAAGAACCATAGTCCGACCGTCACATAGCTGGTAGGCACCAGATCCGTGATGCGATGCTGATTCTCGGGCTTGGCGCCCGGTGCATAGACCTCGTTCCGCCGCGAGCTGCGCGATGCGCGCGTCGTGACGACTTCCGCTTCGCTGTCCGTTTGTGCCTGGTCTTCGACGAGGGCGCGGCGGCGCCGCTCGTCACGGTGGCCTTGATGAAATTGCATGGGAGCAGATGCCTGGGTCGGACAGGTGGGCAAGCCGGGCAGGAATGTGAAGCGGGGCCAAGTGGGGCAGCGCGGACCATCCTTGGCGCGCAGCGCGATTGCCATCGCCTCGCCAATCGACTTCGGCATTTTGCCGCCGGCAACTGAAGCTGGCCGAGCCGCGCCCGATTACTGCTCGGCGATGACCGAGTTTCGCAAGATTCCCAGGCGTTCGATTTCGACTTCGACCGAATCGCCCGGCTGCAAAAAGACTGGAGGTTTGCGCGCGACGCCGACGCCGTTGGGCGTACCCGTGAAGATCACATCGCCCGGTGCTAGCGTGCAAACGCTCGAGATGTATGCGACCAATTCCCCCACCGAGAAAATCAGCTGCTTCGTATTGGAATCCTGCATCGTGCGGCCGTTCAGCCGGAGTTGAATGTGTAGATTGCCCGGATCTCCAAGTTCGTCGGCGGTGACCATTTCCGGGCCGAACGGGGCAAACGTGTCGAACGATTTGCCCAGCAGCCATTGGCCCCCTGGCTTGCCGGTTTGCCAATCGCGGGCCGAGACATCGTGGCCGCAGCAGTATCCGGCGACATGCCCTAGTGCTTCGGCGGCCGGGATATGCCGTCCGCCGCGGCCGATCACCGCAACCAGTTCAGCTTCGTAATCCACTTTGCTGCTGACCTTGGGCAACACGATCGGAGCCTCGTGTGCCGAGACCGCCGTGCCGAACTTGCAAAAGATGACGGGCTCTGGCGGCGGCGTCTGGCCGGTTTCGCGCGCATGGTCGGCATAGTTCAGGCCGACGCAGATTACCTTTTGCGGCCGGGGCACCGGTGCTAGCAGCCGCAGGCCGTCGGCCGGCAATGGCTTTCCGCCGGCCACGGCCGATGCTGCCCGCCGAAAAGCCTCCGGGCCAGCGGCCAAGAGATCGAGCACGCTCGGCGGCAGCGAGGCGTCAGCCTGATTCAGGTCGACATAGCTGTCTCCAACCCGCACTGCGACGCGTGATCCGTTGGCCGTGGCATAGCTAACCAAACGCATGTGATGACTCCTTGACCCTGAGTATGGCGCCCCAGGCCGGGACCCTTGCTGCCCAGAATTGCGCCGCGGCCTCATTACGCTACCGAATTCCGGCCGCAGCGACAATCGGTGGGGCGGACGTATGGGTGGGCGTGCTGCCTGGTCGTTCTCGTCCTCAAGTCCTCACGCCCCTCAATGCCTATCTCTCGCTTGGCCGGAAATTCCACGCAACCGGAATTTTGACCACCCCCCGAACGTGACGTAGGTTTCCTTATTGCCTTGCGTTCCGTGGCATTGCGCCGCGACAAGCCCTGGCCGCGTGTGACTCGTGCGCGGCGAAAATCCTAGGACCGGCTTCGGCTGGCCTCCATTCGATGACGAATTCCCCTTTAACGGCCAGCGCGAATGCCGTCCCCAATGTTTCGGTCCCCCCGTCGCCTGCCCTGGCGCCGCAACCGTCGGTGTCCGAAACGCCGCCTGGTTTCGACGTGCAAATGGAAGCCGGCGTGCCCGAGCGAATCGATCAGCGATTGGTCGAACTGAATTCGCTGTTCGCGCGACTCGAACAATCGCCGCCGAACCTGCCATTGGGGGGCGCGGTTGGCGATCCGGTCGAAAACCGGCTGGTGCAAGCCCGCCTCGGAATGGCCAGCAGCTTGTACCTGGCGCCTGCGCGAAGCATGCCCCGACCGCCGGACACTCGTTGCGCGTTGCACTGGCCAGCTCGGCCTGGGCCACCGCCCTCGAGGTTCCCAATGCCGAACGCGACGCGATCGAGGTCGCCGCTCTGCTGCACGACATCGGCAAAATTGGCGTGCCGGACAAGGTGCTCCTCAAGCCCGGTCCGCTGACCGGTGAGGAAATGGTGCTGATGGAGCGTTATCGCGCATTGACGCTCGAAATCCTGACTGCCTGCTGCGCATCGCCGCTGGTGTTGAACATCGTCCGCCATGCGAATGCCTGGTACGACGGCAGCCGCAGCCAGGGTGGCCCGGCACGCGATCAGATTCCCCTGGGCTCGCGGTTGATCGCCATCATGGATGCTTTCGACGCGATGACGTGCAGCGAAGTTTACCGTCCGCCGTTGACGCACGAACGGGCGGTCCACGAACTGTTTAGCTGCGCCGGCACGCAGTTCGACCCGCGCATGGTCCGCTGCTTCAACGAATTGCAGGAGCACGATCTGGCGCGACTGCACCGCCGGATGGCGGCCCAGTGGCTGCAGGAGCTCGACCCGGCAAGTTCCGACAATGTTTGGCAGCTCACGAGCGATCCCGTGGCCCAAGCCACGGCCGATACGGAAGTCCTTTTCCAACGCAAGCTGTTGGACAACATGTACGACGCCGTGGTCTTCCTCGACAACGATCTTCGCATCCAACTTTGGAACCGCGGCGCGGAACGCCTGACGGGAGTGATCGCCAGCGGCGTGCTTCAGCATCATTTCCGTCCGAGCTTATTGGAAATGCGCGACGAGGAAAGCCGCCTGTATAACGATGCCGAGTGCCCCGTGGCGCATGCCCTGCGAACCGGCGTGCAATCGCGGCTCAGGCTGATCATGCGCGGCCGCAGCGGCCGCGACGTGGCGATCGACGCCCATGTGATTCCCGTGGCCGCGGCCGACGGCACCTTGCATGGCGTCACGCTGCTGCTGCACGACGCCTCGCCGGAAGCCTCGCTGGAAGCCCGCTGCCATCGGTTACAGGAAAAGGCGATCCGCGATCCGCTCACGCAAGTGGCCAACCGTGCCGAATTCGATCGCGTCCAAAGCACGTTCATCGAGGCCCACGATCAGCGCGGCCTGTCGTGCAGCCTGATCATTTGCGACATCGACCGGTTCAAGCTGGTCAACGACACCTACGGCCATCCGGCCGGCGACGAGGTGATTCGCAGTTTCGCCCAGGTGCTGAAGAGCTACTGCCGATCGGGCGACCTCGTGGCCCGCTACGGCGGCGAGGAATTCGTGATGCTGTGCGCCGACTGTAATCTGACCACGGCATTCGAACGGGCCGAACAAGTCCGGAGGGCCTTCGCGGCGCTGCCGCAGGCGGCACTGGGCGGGAAACCCGTGACGGCCAGCTTCGGCGTCACCGAAACCCAGCCGGGCGACACCTCGGAGACGCTTCTCAATCGGGCCGACCGAGCCTTGCTGCAAGCCAAGGAAGCGGGCCGAAACATTGTCGTGCAGATGGGCGTCGGTCAGGCCGGCGCCAAGCCTGAACTGCGCCGCCGCTGGTGGCAACTGTGGCGCACGGCGTTGCCGGATGCCGTGCTGGAACAGAAGCTGCTCAGCACCGTGCCGCTGAAAGTCGCGATCGAAAAGTTGCGCGGCTTCGTGGCCGATCATCAGGCCAATGTCGAATCGATCGACGACAGCCGGATTTGCATGTCGCTCGACGGCAACCAACTATCGCTCCTGCGGCGCACCAGCGACCGCAACGTGCCGCTGGTGATCGAGTTGTCGTTTGCCGAAGAGCAAATGCGCGGCGCCAACGCGGTGAGCAACACCAGCGGAACGCTCACTCGAACCAAGATCCAAGTCAGCATCCGCCCGCGCCGTGCGCGACCGCCGCCGGGCACCGGCCGTGAATCGAGCCCGCGTCGTGCTCGCCAGCTTGCGCTCCGTACCTGATGGCGACCGACGATCTCGGCCTGCCGGACGACATCGTGCTGCGCCGCTCGACGCACATGGCCGTCGCCTCGGCCCTCAAGAAATAGCAGCAAGCCGTAGGGTGGGCACTGCCCACCGCTGCACAGCGCTCAGTGTCGCCGTGCCAAAGCTTGGTGGGCAGTGCCCACCCTACCAAACTGCCCACCCTACGGCAGCCGCGAAATGGGTCGCGCTCTCGCGGCTGATTGTAACCAGCCCAGCGATCGGTTATGCTGCGCTGCCCGGTCAACGCTCACAACGTTTGGTAAGAGGAGGTAAGTCATGGCCTACACCGTACCTGCGCTGCCCTACCCGTTCGACGCCTTGGAACCCTACATCGACGCGCGACACGATGGAGATCCACCACGATAAGCACCACGCCGCCTATGTCGCCAATTTGAACAAGGCGGTGGATGATTCGGAATTGTCCAAGCTGCCCGTCGAAAAGCTGATCGCCCGGCTCGACGACGTGCCGGAAAAAATTCGCATGACGGTCCGCAACAACGGCGGCGGGCACGCCAACCATTCGCTATTTTGGACGATCATGGGCAAGGGCAAAGGGGGCAAACCCGGGGGCAAATTGGCCGAAGCGATCGACAGCGATCTCGGCGGATTCCATAAATTCACGGAGACGTTTACCGCCGCGGCCACCACGCGTTTCGGCAGCGGCTGGGCCTGGTTGTACATCGACCACAAGACCGGCAAGCTCGCGGTCGGCAATCTCCCGAACCAAGACAGCCCAATCATGCAAGGCGACACGCCACTGATGGGCATCGATGTCTGGGAGCATGCCTACTACCTGAAGTATCAGAACCGCCGGCCGGAGTACATCGCGGCGTTTTACAACGTGATCGATTGGGACGCCGTCGCCGAGCGCCACGCCAAGGCCGTCTGAGGCGACCAATTTCGTCGCTCTTTCCATAAGCCCAGGGATGGCCATCCCTGGGCTTTTTTTACGGCGATACACACCTGGGGCGTTCAATAACGGAGGTGCGCATGCGAACGTGCGGGAAAATTCTTCGCACTTTGGCGATGGCAACCGTGGTTGTGGCGGCGATCCCATCAACCTGTCCTTCTTCGTCGCGCTGGCCGCCGATGTTCCCGACAAGCTCCACGAATTCCGCGCGGGTCAACCACATCGTCGTCATCTATCAGGAAAACTGGAGCTTCGACGGACTGTACGGCAAATTCCCCGGCGCCGATGGCATCGCCAAGGCCGGCGCCGCGGCCCGGCAGGTTGACAAGCAGGGCCTGCCCTACAAAGTGCTGCCGCAGCCAGTCGATATGGCCGGCGGCGTAAAGAACAACCGCTTTCCTGCCAACTTGCCGGTCGGTCCGTTTGATCTGGCGAAATATGTCGCTCCCGATGGCCGCACGCGCGATCTCATTCACCGCTTCTATCATGAGCAGTGGCAAATCGATGGCGGCAAGATGGACAAGTTCGTCGCCTTTAGCGACGCCGCCGGCCTGACGATGAGCTACTACGACGCCAGCGACATGCCCGAGGGAAAGCTGGCCCAGCGGTTCACGCTCTGCGATCACTTTTTCCACGCTGCGTTCGGTGGCTCGTTCTTGAATCACATGTGGCTGATCGCCGCCGCTTCGCCGAAATTTCCCAACGCCCCGCAGGCGATCGTCTGCCAAAAGCGGCCCGACGGCGCCAATACCGACGCGGTCGTTACCGACGACGGATACGCAGTGAATACGATCCTTTCCGTCAATCTGCCCCATCCGCACGACATCCAAGGCCACGACACCGTCGTCAAACAGCCCGACCGCTTGCTGCCGAATCAGACGTTTCCCACGATCGGCGATCGGCTGAGCGAAAAGCATATCTCTTGGGCCTGGTATGCCGGCGGCTGGGACCGCGCGATGGCCGGCGACAAAGACCCAAAGTTCAACGGCCTGTTCGAGATCCACCATCAGCCATTCATTTATTTTGCCAACTTCGCCGACGGCACCGCCGCGAAGAAAGAACATCTGCTGGACGAAAAAGACTTGATGGCCGCGGTCGATAAGCAATCGTTACCGGCGGTGACGTTTTTCAAACCGTTCGGCGAGGACGATGAGCACCCGGGCTATGCTTCGCTGGCCCGCGGCCAGCAGCACGTGGCCGATCTGGTTGCGGCGATCGAGCACAGCCCGTATTGGAAGGATTCGGTAATCATTATCACCTACGACGAGAATGGCGGCCGCTGGGATCACTTGGCCCCGCCGGTGAAGGACCGCTGGGGCCCCGGCTCGCGCGTGCCGACGATCGTCGTGTCGCCATTCTCACGGATGGGAGTCGTGGATCACACCGAATACGACACCACGTCGATCTTGAAACTAATCGAAGAGCGCTGGGACCTCGCCCCGCTTTCCGACCGCGACCAGGGCGCCGGCGATTTGCTCAATGCATTGAGATTTTAGCCGCCCGCGGCGGGTAACTCTGCCAGAGTTGCCGTGGCATGCGAAGTCGCAAAGTCGACGAGCGCTTGCCGAGCTTCGGGTCGTACAACAATCGACGGCCGTGCCCGGCGGAGCAATTCGAGGGTTTCGTCTACATTGGCGGCATAGCCGCGCTCCAGTAAATAGGCCCCCACGACTGCGGCGCTTCGCGAATAGCCGATTTTACAATGCACATAGACCGTCCCGCGCACAATCTGGTCTCGCAGAAAACCGACTGCGTCTTGCAATTGCCGCGCGGTCGGCGCGGTCAGGTCCAGCACGGGCAGGTTGTGATATGTCACCGCGAGGAATGCCGGCACTTCGGAAAATTCGGTCGTCAGATCGAGCACCGCCGTGACCCCCTGCTCCACCGCCGCTCGCGCTTCCTTGTCGCTCAAGCACCGGCCGATGAGCAAGCCGGGCAGCACCTTGTCCCAAGGCCGGCATTGTCGCCGGTAATATAATAGCGACAATCGGTGGCCCAGCAGCACCGACCCGAGCAACATGCGCGTACTGAACGGCAGCCTGCCCCCGCGCTTCCGATATACGCCGCAGCCCAACCCAAGATAGCCCGCGGCGACCATCGCCAGCGCGCAACCCGGCCAAAGAAAGAGAACTCCCATCGGCCAGCAGACCCAGCCGACGACAAACGCGGCGATCGCCGCGGCCGCGTAATATCCCCCGATGCGCCCGTTGCGCACGCGCCAAGCTCGATCGATCGCCGGATCCTCTGCGGCAAACAGATGCAGGCACACGATCGCCAAAATCCAACCGGTCACGATGTCGATCACCTGATGCTGATAGGTGAAAATCGTCGAGACCCCAATCAGCAGAAACCACACGCGTAAAGCCAGTCGAGCCACGCCGGTGACGCGCGGTAGATAAACCGGATAAACGATCGTGCGTAGCGCGATATGCAACGACGGCGCTAAGTTGTACGGCTGATCGAAGCTACGTAGCCCCGCAAACAGCGACCCGAACACGCCGGCGACTTCCGGACGCGGAAACGCCAAACGCAACGGGAACAACAGAAAGCACACGCCCGCGATCAGGATCGACGCGGTCAGCCGGTTGCGCAGAATTCGCAGTTCCGACAAGCTCGAGCAAACAAAGAATGAGCCGATGAAGAACAGGTCGAGCGACCAATAAGGAACGATCATCGCCGGCACAAACGGAATCCGCATTTCCCAAGCGAAAAACCAGGTGCCAACGTCGCTGCGCTCGGCCGTAATCCAATTACAGCCATCGTAAACAAGCTCGAACAGCAGCGAACAGAAGAACATCCAAACCAGCGCCGATTTCCAAAGCCCGATCGGCGTTGGAAGCGTCGGCAGCCGTGCTGCCCGCGATGGTGCTGCCGGCGACAGCCCCAGCGGTGTCGTGTCGAGTTTTCGAGGGCCGATCGACATCTCGACTCAGCCAGGTTTTCGCCGCGCGAGCGAGACGGTGAAAATCCCGTCTTCGTCGATTCGCATGGCAATCTTCTCGAAGCCCGCGGCGCGAACCAACTCATCGAGTTCTTCTTGAGTCCGTCGCCGCATGATCCAAGGCTGCTGCTCGCGGTTGACCAGCATCCGGGCGATCATTTCCAATTGCGGATGCCAGGGTTGGCCCGTGTAAATCAAGTACCCACCGGCCGGCAGCCCGTCGGCCACTCCGCGCAGGGAGTTCAGCACCATGCCATTCTCAGGGAACAACTCATAAAGCCCCGAGACGATCGCCACATTGGGCGCCGGCTGCACCGCGGCCAGCGAAGCCCGGTCGAAAGCATCCCCTTGCTCGAACACGACGTTGGCAAGGCCCATCTCCAGCGCCAATCGCCGGCCGGTTTCCAGATTTGCGGGAGCGTAATCGCGCAGCAGCGCGGAGATCGGGATGCCAGGCAGGGCACGGACGGTATCCAGCACGTAGCGGCCGCAACCGGTGGCAATGTCGAGAATATGAACCGCGTCGCCAGTATCATGCGTGCGGTGAATCGCTTCGGCGAGCAATTCCTGCAGATGAACTTTTCGCTGGCGAATCCCGCGCCAGCCAGGGCTATTGAGATAGGCTCGATCGATCAACCTGCCGATTCCAAACGCTCCCCGCGGCCGATTCTCATAGACATAGTCGAGCGATTGACCCGAATCGAATCCGGTTCGCCAACCGATGCGAACTCCTTGGCTCAAACGGCCCACGGTTTTCATCCCCCAACGCTGCGCGGCAAACCACCAGCGCTTCGGCGAAGTCCATGGCAAACGACGTTTGAGCCGAGCATATTCGCGCTCTGTGAAGCCCTGTTCGTCAGCCTCGATCAGCGACGGCAGAACGCGCTCGGCAGCGTACACGCGCCGGATAAATCGGCCGACCTCCTCCAAGACCTCATGCCGATCCCGTTCGTGCAACACGTCGTGATACATGCCGGGAAATACCCGCATTTTCTTGTCCTGCGCACCGAGCCGGTCGAACAAACGATCTTCGGCGCTGAGCTTCACGACCCAATCGGCATCGCCCGCAAGCAGCAATGTTGGCACGCGAATAGCGGCGGCGTCGGCCATCAGCCGCGTCGCCGCATCGTATAACCCCAAAAGGATGTTGACGGCAATCGAACGCGCGATGAGCGGATCGGCCTGATAGCGCGCCGCTTGCTCTGGGTCGTGCGTCAACATCCTGGCCTTCACGTAACTCTTGATGAACGCCTTCCGCCCGCGCTTCGTGCGCTGCAACAATCGCAGCCCGGGAATCGCCAGCGGCACGTACAGCTTCACGCGCAACGCCGGCGTCGCCAGGATCATGGCTCGAATCGGCGGAGCGAAATCGTGAACCCAGCCGGTCACGGTGACAGCGCCCACGCTGTGCCCGAGGATCACCATATTCCCATACGGTATCCGGTAATGTTCCGAAACATGACGCACGAAGCAATCGGCATCCTGGACCATGCAACCAAAGCTCGGCGCGTAGCCCCGGTCCCCGTCGGAACGACCATGCCCGCGCGCATCCCAGGCGAAACAAGCCACGTCGCTCAGATCAAGTTGCTCGACCACGTCGACCAAACGGCCCGAGTGCTCATGGCCGCGATGGAACAAAATCAACGCCTTGTCGGTCGCCTGCTGCGGCAGCCAGGCACGATAGAACAATTTCGTGCCGTCCGGCAGCGTCAGCACTTGCTCGGCTGGTTCGATCGGCGTCGGCGCCCTTTCCGCGACATCTGCGGCGCCAGAATTCGCGACGGGCATGAGAGGAATCACTTCGATTGGTTGGAATGAATTGACAAATCCAGCCCTCGGGAACGTTCGGTTAGTATCATTGCAGCCAGACAATGCGGTTTCCACTCAATTCGCTTAAACGGTGCCGGTCGGGTGGTCCAATTCTTGAATCGCGCGGCGCAGGTCGGTGGCGATTTCGAGGGCCGAGTCTTTGCCACGCTTCACATGTGCATAGCTCCGCGGTTTGCCGACGATGAGCTCCACGCGCCGCGGCCGGGGGCACCAACTTCCTTTCGGCAATGCGCGGGCTGCCCCGCGCAATTGGCACGGCACCACCGGATACTCGCTGCCGGCCAGCATTAGGCCGATGCCCGGCTTGAATTCGCCCAGTTCTCCGGTTGCCGAGCGCGTGCCTTCTGGAAACAAGATCAAGATGTTTCCCGGCGTCGCCAACAGTTTTTGGCACAGCGCGAGGCTTTGGCGGATGTGCGTTTCGCGATCGAACGGCAACGCATTCACCACAACGCCGGCCAGCGCCGTGCGCGGCAAGCTGACGAAGAAATAATCCTTCGCCGCGGCGGGAAATGCCCGATGGACTTTCGCCAGCGGCAGCGCCGCCAGAATGCACGGCGCGTCGAGATGGCTGCAGTGGTTGGCCACAATCAAGAACGACCCCGCGGCCGGCAAATTCTCGCGCCCGACAACGCGAAACCGGTGATAGACACGCAACCACGCCCGCATCGCCGCCGCCGCCGCGAGCCGGCAGCCATACACCAGCATATCGGGCTCGCGCGGAAAATTCGTCAGCCGCTCGGCCAACGTCTGCTCGAGATCTTCCGCGGTGTCGTAATGCCAATCATCCATTTGCAAGCTGCCGTCGCGCACTGGTCGGCGCCACTGGCTTCGCCAGTGTGCTTTCGAATTCTTGCCTTGTCCTGTTCGGCGGCAATCACAAAATCGGGACAGTCCCCGCCGGTTCTCGGATAGGCTTTAAGGGGAGGGCGAGGCTCCCGCCGAGCCTTGATCGCCCGGCTCGGCAGGAGCCTCGCCCTCCCAAGACCGTGAAATCGAATTCATAGTCCGTAAAAATAACGCGTCATGTGCAGAAACAACGGGGCAACGAAAATCAGGCTGTCGATGCGGTCGAGGATTCCGCCGTGGCCGTGGATCAGTGCTCCCATATCCTTCACGCCAAGATCGCGCTTGATGACGCTGATCGACAGATCGCCCAATTGGCCCCCGATCCCAACGATCAAGCCCGCGAGGATGCATTGCAGTGGCCCGAAATGCGGGAAGGAAAAATGCAACAGCCACGGCAGCACCAGCGACACCGCCAGCGCTCCGAGTGAGCCTTCCCAAGTCTTTTTCGGGCTGATCGTGCGGCGCAGCGGATGCCGCCCAAACAGCCGGCCGCAGGTGAAAGCCGCGACGTCGTTCAACTCCACCGCGAACACCAGGTACAACAGATAGCCGTAGGGATCATCCGAGTTCGCCAGAAACGCAAAATGGCCGAACATCCACCCTATATAGATGAAACCGAGGATCGCGAGCGCCAATGTTTGCAGTTGGCCCTCGACTCGATCGCGCGCGATCGGCAGCAGAAGCATCGCTGAAATCGCGTAGACCGGCGCTGCCATGAACAATCCGAACCAGCCCGGCATGCCGCTGGTTGGATCGTGAACCAGCGAAACGATTCCCACCGCGGCGATCGACAGATAGACCGCGCCGGTCATCAGCCAATCGCGATACAAGCCCGTCGCGCGGGCAAACTCCTTGAACCCCAGCAGGCTCAAACCAGTGAACAACACAATCGTGGCGATGCGGCCCAAGAAGATCGCGCCAGAACGACCGGAATCATCAGCAGCCAGCCGCAATAGGCTTTCCAAGCGCTCGTCACGTCGCGCGAAGAGTTCCGACGCAGCAACGCGATCGCGACCCCGGCCGCCAGCAGCAGAATCGCGATCAGCGCGGCATAGAACCGAAAAATCGGGCTGGCAATCGCGGCGGCAGGCGACATTCAATCCACCTTCGAACCTATTGAACCAGGCGACCGGCTTTTTCCAGGTCCCCTCGCGCCTTGCGAGAGAGGGGCTGGGGGTGAGCGGTCGCTTCGCCAATCCGCTAAGCTCATTTCGTCATATCGGGAGGGCGAGGCTCCTGCCGAGCGTAGCGGTTCACGGCTCGGCAGGAGCCTCGCCCTCCCGAGATCGTGCATTCCTAGACAGCGCCGCCGGGTGGGCCACCATTCTGTTGCTTCAGCCGCAACGACCGCATGATACGCCGCAGCCGCACGGCAATCGTTTGCACGCAGCCCAGGATGATCACCAGAAGCGTCCAATCCAAAACCGTCCAGCCGCCATACACGATGGACCGGCCGCTCGCCAGCAGCACGAACGTCGCCACCGCGCCGAGGCTCAGTGCGACCATGCGCCACGGCTTCGCCATGATGCCGCTGAATTCGCGCTGCACCCCGACCGCCTGGCCAAACGTGCCAACATAGGCGGTGAGCACCGCGAAAATCGCGACCCAATAACCCGCCAACACCTGACACAAACCGCTATGGGCCACGCCGACGAAAATAATCACGTCGGAAATTCGGTCGGGCAGATCGTTGAGAATCTCACCGCGCAGGCTAGCTTTGCCCGAGGCCAGGGCCACCATCCCGTCGAGCATGTTGAACCACAGCCGCAGGTAGCAACAGGAGACGCCGGCCAACAGCAAAATCGGTCGTGTGCCCGACTGCCAAAAACAGATCGCGCCGACGGCGGCCGCCACTACCGAGGCATACGACACGGCATCGGGGTGAACGTGGTGGCGGACGCAAAACCGCACCGCGAAACCGGCCATGCGGCGGAACACGTCCGCAATCGGCCGCCGCGAAGTGGGCTGATATGCATTCATGCCGCCCCAATCTACGGCGGCGCAATTGCCGGAGCAAGTTTCACGGCCGTCGCCTGATTCGCAGTAGGTCTCCCCTGCCGGGCGTGACCGGGTCCGTCTCGGCAAGCCAGTAGTGGTAAAGTTTGAGCCCCGACGGCACAGAGAGGCTGTGTTATCCTATATAAACCATCACCTGTTGTCCGACTTTCGTTCGGGGGAAGGTGGATGGAGCGAACTGCTGACCCAGATTATCGCCCCGTTGCTGGCGGAGGGTTTGGTGACGATGGACCGTGTTGCTCAGGATGGAATGCGGGTCCGAGCCAATGCCGGCAAGTCGTCGTTCCGCCGCCGCGCAACCCTGGAATCGTGCTTGGAAGAGGAGCGGCAGCAAGTAGAAATACTTCAACGACTGGCCGACGAATCGCCCGACGAATTGACGAAGCGACAACGTGCAGCCCGCGAGCGAGCGGCCAACGAACGAGCCGAACGTATCGCGGAGGCCCTTCGCAACTGCGAGGAACTGCAACAGCAACGCGACGCGACAGCCCGCAAGAGCGGCCGCAAGGCCACCGAGCGCGGGCCTCGACGACCGATCCGGAAGCACGCGTGATGCAGTTTTCGGACGGCGGATTCCGCCCGGGTTACAACGTGCAGTTTTCGACGGCGACCGACACGGGGATTATCCGGAGTGTGCCTACTACGTAGCAGGCACGCTCCGCGTGCCGTCGCCGCGCCAAAAATGTCAGAATGCACCACTACGGGCAAGCCGGATCTAACAAAAATTAAAGGTCTGGCTCAGCAAACCGGACGTACCTGAGATGGGACAGAGAGAAGTTCACGGCGCGGTGAACACTTCGCGCCCGGCGATCGTCCCCAGCGCCTGCCAGGTAACCAGATCGACGCTGTCCGGAACAAAGTGGACCGAACCATCGCAGTACGCCACTTGCACGCCTCCCACGTGCAGACTGCGCGACGTGGCCGAGTTGTCCGTGGCATCGCTTGCTCCGGCCAGACACGGCAAATTCGCAAGCGGCTGGTTCACCTCGGGCGGGCACCATTCGCTCCGAAAGATATCGGGGATCGGACTGTTGGGCGTGTTGCGCGTGTAAAGCTGACTCGTCCCGGCATGGTCGTACCAGAACACGCCCCGGATGTCATATTGGCTGTTGATTCCCGTCAGGCACTCGGCGATCACCATCGTATTGCTCAGCCCGTCGCGAATCGAACTGGCCGGCGTGCCGGCGTTTAATGCCAAAGCATGGGCCATCTGCGGCGCGGTCAGCGGCGGAAACGCAGTCTGGTAATCGACATTGCCGATGAACGCCGCATAATTTCCCCGGGCGAAAAAACCCGTGAGGTCCGGGTGCGCATGGATCAATCCCCCTTGCCCGTCGCTGGGACAACGCCAGATGGCCAGCGAAATCGCGGTCGGCGAGGTTTGCGTCCCGCAGTTGGCCGGATTGGTCCACACGGCGCTGCCGGGCCCGACGGCGGCGTTGAAATTGAATTGGTTCGCGAGGTTTTGTTGATCGAGAAACGAGAAGAGCAAGGGGGCAAATGTCAGTCGCGAAGGTCCATTCGGAAACGAGCTATTCGCCGCCGCCGGAGGAAACTGGCGCTGGGCATTCTCATAGCTCAGCAACGCCAGTGAAATCTGTTTGAGATTATTCGCGCATTGTGCCCGCCGAGCCGCCTCGCGCGCCGCTTGCACCGCCGGCAACAACAGCGAAACCAGAATGCCGATGATCGTGATCACGACCAGCAGCTCGACGAGCGTGAACGCCATCCGACAGGCCGAACGCCCTACGAGCCGAAGAGTTTGGCGTCGAGGGTCTCTCTGTGGCTTTCGGAAAACGCAAGATCGACTGCATCGTTCTGCTTTCATCGCAATCGCATCCTGCCGCCGGGAAGCGTCGTATGTGGGGGGGGTAATTAAGAGCCTATCCGAAAACCGGCGGGGACTGGCTCATTTTGCGATGCCTTGTGAGCAAAATGTGCCTGTCCTCCTCTCCCAGCCGGTTTTCGGATAGGCACTAAATCGATCTGACCTTCTGACCCGTTTTCATCGCGTTTTCATCGTTCCGTGGGCCCATGATGCCGCAGAACGACATGCATGGCCTTTTCCGACGCTACAAATTTAACGCATTCGTATCCCAGAGCCCGCAAGTCAACCCCTTCGAATAGTCGCTCTCCGCTACCGAGCAGGACCGGTGCGATAGCAATGTGCAACTCATCAATGAGGCCCTCACGCAGATACTGCTGGATTGTATTGGACCCACCACCAATCCGCACATCTCTTCCGGCGGCCGCCTCTCGTGCCCGATCGAGCGCCTCGCGCATGCCGCCGGTGATGAACTGAAACGTCGTGTTGCCGTCCATTTCGAGGGGTGGACGTGCATGATGCGTCAAGATGAAGACTGGAACGTGATACGGCGGATTGGCTCCCCACCAGCCTTTCCAATTCATGTCCGGCCAAGGACCGCGAATGGGTCCGAACATGTTCCTTCCGAGAATCCATGCCCCAACATTCTGAAAGCCACGCGAGGCGAAGTCGTCGTCAACCCCCGTTGTGCCGCCCTCTTTGCCAAACAGGGTCCGCTGGAACGTGCGTGTCGGGAATAGCCACCGATGCAGATCCGTCCCGCCAACGCCGAGCGGATTGCTGACGTCTTGATGTGGGCCAGCCCCGTATCCGTCGAGCGAGATGGTGAAGCACTCAACGCGAACTCGTGTCATGCCACGTCCTCAATTTGGATTGAAGCCTGGGCCGCCCTGTTTCCTCCGACCCGCTTCATGCCCCGGAGCCGAAGTGCGGCCAATTCGTTCGTTGTTTATTCGCTTAACTCGAAATTCAGATCCAATTTATCACGCTGAACATCGATCACCACGCCGCCGCGGTATTTTGGCGGCACGATATTGACCCGCTTGGCCACCGTGGTTCCGAATTCGGACTTCGTCGTTCCCTGTTCTTCGACGGCGTTGATCTGCACGCGCACTTTGCCGATCGGCACTGCGGCCACATAATGACCATGGTCCAAAGGGGCCCAAATGCTTTGCCCGTTGCCCGTTTCCAACGGGCCGAGGCTCACGCCGCCATTGTCCACCGGCCGGCCATGATAGGTGACCATGCCTTCCAGCCGCGCCACAGGCACGGCCGGTTTACTTTTCGAACAGCCGCACAGCAGCCCGATTGCGGGAATTGCCCACAGCAACGTCGCAGCCGAATTCCAAAGTTTGTCGCACCGCATGCAATCGACTCTCTGCGAACTGAAAACAGCCGAACAAATCACTCGTCATCCGCGTGATCGGTGCGATCCGTGGTTTGCTTCTTCGAACCGCTAACTTAACTGCCGGGGTCTGTCCCCATTTTGCGATGCCCTGTGAGCAAAATGGGGACTGACCCCCTCGCGCCTCGAGTTGAGTTAGGCTTCTTCGAGCATTCTCGCTCGGGAAATTCAACCACGGATGACTCGGACGGCACGGATGAACGGAAAGCGAATCGCTTGCAGCGCCGAAAAACGGAGCATAATGTGCCTGTCCGCATCACCCTGCCAGTTCTCGCATCGACAGCCACGATAACACAACGTCCCCACCGGCGGTACAAACGAGCCGCCACGCGCGAGAATTGATCTATCGAAACGGTTAGCAAAAATCAAAGCATAGCAACCTGTTGAAAAGGGGACTGGCTCTGAGCCGCCGGGCGGAATTCCCGAAGTTTCAAAGCGGCCGTGAAATGCCTGCCCCCTTTTTCAACCAGTCAGATAGGCATGCTCGGCGTCGCAGGCCGCGCATTCTGGGTCTCGCGTATTGGCGGATGCAATCGCCGAAACAGGCTACCGATCAGGCCGCCTTTCGCGACGCTCACGAGCAGCGCGAAGGCCAATGACGCGGAGCCCCAGGCGAGCCAAGGCAAACCGGGGGCAAGCTCGGATTCTTGCAAACCAAGATAAAGCCAGCGCGCATTGACGCCCAGCAGGACCAGCAGCATGGCGAGGGCCGCGACAAACTGCCGCACACCTGGCGTTCGGTACCAATAAGCGGCCGCCAGCGCCGTGAAACAAATCAGATATACGGCCTGCGACCATTTCGGCGCCTCGGCTTCGAAGTTCGCACCGTCCCATGCAGCCAGCATGCCAACGAGCGGGATGCACGGCCAGGCCAGGCGCCGCATGAGCCGGGCCCACGCATCGTTGTATACCGCGCCCAACAGCAGCACGATGATCACCGCCAGCGGCCAGTGATGGATTTGCGTTTGCTGCGGCACGGCGGGATCCAGTCGGCGGACATCAACGTCGCAATCCCAAACAACATGCCCAGCATTTGCCGCCACGAAGTTCGCCGCCACAGGCCCAGCGAAAATTCGCAGACGGCAACAATCGCCAGCGGCACCCAGCGCGGCGACGACAGCGTTTCCAAGCTCGTGGTCTGCCGGTCGACGACTGAAAACAGCCCGATGCAAACCACCAGACCGATTTCGCCCAGGCGCATCCCGCGAATCCAGGCGATTGCGTAAAAAATTGCCAGGCCCACCACCGTGACCTGCGCCGGCGACCCGACCGTATGCGAAAACCTCGCCAGGAATTGAGCCGCCACGGGATTGAGCGCCGCGCTCGTCATGGCCAGCGCCAGCAAACCCAAGGGCGCGATCAAGGCCAGGTCGCGCGCCGTCGTGTTCTTGGCCGCAATGCTTAGCTCCAAGAATAAAAATGCCCCGGCGAAGCACAACGGCAGCAAGAAAAAAGGCTGAAAACTGCTCGCGCCGGCGTGCCCCGACTCGAACCCAAGGCTGAACGAATAGGAGCGCACCCCAGTGGCGATCAGCAAGATCGCAAACAACGACCAGGGATACCAAGGCCAGGTCCAGCCGGAGCCTGACGAAGGTTCGCCGCGATCCGCCACGCGCGCCGCTGGCAAGAGTGTCAAAAAAGCCAGACCCGCAACGACGGGAAACAGAAACACGCATAGCGGCATCGTCGCGTCGCAACCCGCCTTGGAAAGAAGTCCCAAGCCAATCGGATAACAAAACAGGAGGCACAGAATCAAGTAATACGGGCCGCGATACCGGCTTCTCAATTGCAGCTTCAAACCGCGCAACACGCCTTCGGAAATCAAGACGACATACACGAGGCTCAGGATCAATAGCCGCGCACCCGCCAGCGGATTGTCGAGCACGAGGCGGTCGAAGCCCGCCGACAGCGCGACGAACAGCAGAATAATCGCCAGCAGGATCGTGCGCGCGTCGTCCCAGACTTGCCCAAATCGCACGATGACCAGCCCGGCCAATGTTAAGGCCAGCGTATAGCCGCCCAATAGTCCCAGCAGTAACCAACCGCCGTCCATGCCGGATTCGGGCCCCAGTGCCACATAAATGCCATACAAGACCAAGAGCGCACTAATCAAATAAAACGGATTCTGGGTATAAAGCAGCCGCGGCAGCGCGGCCAGGGAATAGGACCGTGATGAATTCATGACTCACCCTTCTGCGCCGAAGCGCAATTTTCAGAATGGCGCGAAAACGCAAAACGCGCGAGCGAGCTATGGATGCTGCGCATTTCGAGCGCATTCCGCCGCATTGCAGAAGACCAACGCTTCGCCGGCGTTGCGGAGACAAGATTAAGCCAGACCTTACGGCTTCAACACGCGATCGGCGAGCAGCGCAAATAGATAATGAATAATAACGAACGAATCCTGTTCGGCGATCGACAATATTCAAACCGCAGGCTAGCGAAAGCCCATAACTTCGCCACGCCAGCTTCGACAATTTGGAATCCGAGAATCGTGAGTCGGAGAAGCGAGCGTCGGCCATCCCCCTTTTTGTCGGGGCATCTAACGCTCCTGTTCCGCCCTAACAGCCTGTTGAAAAAGGGGACTGGCTCTTAGCGAACGAGAGGATTCCCCCCAGTATTGACGTACCCGCGTAGTGCCTGTCCCCTTTTTCAACAGGCTGCTAAGCCTTCCCGGACTCAGCCGTGCTTCATGGGCCACCTCCGCAGAACGAGGCCGTACCCGATCTCGAGGCAAGCAACTGCCTTATTCTAGCCGTCCGAAGACATGCTGCCAACGAATTCGACTCGCTGGGCGAGGATTTCTAAAAAATGGAAAATGGATTGTTCGGCCAGAACGAATTCGAGAAAATGGTGGACAAAGTCGCGGGCCTCGAAAAGATCTCGCGATTTACGAGCCCGCGCAATTCACGCCGAAAGTCTAACAGCCTGCTGGAACTCGGGGACTAGCTCTAAGCGACCCGGCTGAGCGGAGAATGACTATCGTGCCTTTTATTTCTCCCAAGTCGGCGATCTACACGGAGAGAGTGACCATGATGGTGAGTGAGCCGATTCGGCCTTACTACTTATTTGCAGCGCTCTTGATCCTCATCCTCGCGCCATCGGTGCTGTTGGCCGAGGATCTCAAGCCGCCGGATTCAAAAAACTTTGCAAAGGAAGGCACCGAACAGCTCCTCGCGATACTGCACGAAGAAAAATTATCGCCCGACGGCGAACGTGCTCTGGTGAAAGTGCTCGCCGACCGGTTGGAAAACGAGGATTATCAAATCATCAACGAAGGATTCCGACATCGGCTGCGCAATAACCCCCAGGTGCTCGACGGCGTGTTTCCACGGATCGCGACCGCCATCCGCCATGTCACGCCGGCACGCGATCCTCGATCCGACGCGCCCTATCCATCTTTCGCTGAATATCGACTTGGCGAACTATTGGAAACAGTGCATGTCTTGGGCAAAGCGCCAGGCCCGATCGGCGAAGCGATTGCTCAGGTGGTGACCGACCCAGCGGAGCACGCCTATGAAAAGCCGTTGGCCGCGGCGATGTTGTTCACCAATGCGACGTATGACAAACAGATGCTCGCCTGGCTAGAAAAGCGGCTGGAGGCCGAGGGCGAGTTCGATCGCTGGATGGCGGCCTGGTCGTTTGGCCGAGCGGAATCGGCCGCAAAACCCGCGCGACAGCAGCTGGCCAAACGATTGACCGATCCGTCGTGGACCGTCCGCGTGATGGCGGGCTACTCGTTAATGTTTATCGATTCCAAGCCCGATCCGGCGGTCGTGTCCGTGCTGCGAGAGTCGCTTGAGCAATCGGATGTGGGCGTTCCCGTCAGATCGTGGGAAAGCGGCACTTTATCGGTTGTGCTGACGCGGAATTGCTACGCCGTCGGAGGTCTCGGAAAAGCCGGTCGCGCAGCGCGAAGCAGCCCCCAAAATCGCGACCTTTCTCACCAGCGGGAAAGACTTCCTTCCGATGATCGCGGTAGATTCGCTGGGGGATGTTGGCAATGCATCGCCCGAGATCATGAAGATCCTTGAGCATTGTTCGCAAGATTCGGACAGTTACATGTATTACCGCTGCCGCCTGGCACTGGCGAAATTGGATTGCGCGACAATCCATCCGGAAGCGTATAAATAATCTGGTCAGAATGGAAAACGTGTCAGGAATTCTGACCCGGTTTCCTCGTCCAGTTTCGTCGTGCAGTCGGAAATGAACTGTTCGCCGCCGCCGGAGGAAACTGGCGCTGGGCATTCTCATAGCCCAGCAATGCCAAGGAAATCTGCTTGCCTAAATCCTGCTGTTGGCTTCGCTGGGGAGTAAGTGCCTCGTTTCGATCAATGCGGTCAAGCTGGCGCCAGTTTACAGCTTTGTTATTTTGCCTGCGAAAACAAAAAAAGGGCCTGGGGATCGGCTCCCCACGGCCCTCGTCCAAGCCTCGCCCTATCGTGGGCCACTGTTCAGGCCACGCTTCCATCGGCCAAGAACGAGACTTCGTCGCCGGCGGCGAATTCGCTGTCCGCGCTGTGGGCCTGGTTCGTATAGAGATAGGTGTTGTAGGCCAGCGTTCCGCCGTACACGCTGCCGTTGCTGGTGAAGATCACGCCCGTGTCGGCCTTGAAGGTCGTGTACATCGTGTGGGCGCTATTGATCCACAGGTTAGCATCGTTTTGTAAGACGGCCGCTTCCACGCTACCATCGCCATTGAACTCGATGGGAGTGCCTGCCTCGAACGTTTCGGAAATCGTGTGGGCGGAGTTGATCCACAGAGTCTCGGTGGACTCCAACGTACCTCCCATCGCGCTGCCTGCGGTGGTGAAGCCAACTTCTGTCCCGGCCCTGAAACTGGTCCACATCGTGTGGGCCGTGTTGGTCCACAGCGACGCCGTGTTTTCCAGCGTTCCGGCCAGCACGCTGCCGTCGGCTTGGAAATTGGTCACGGTTCCCGCGCGGAACTCCTCGACGATGCTGTGGGCGCTGTTCACGTAGTCGTTGAAGTTGTAAACCAGCGTTCCGGCACTTACGCTGCCGTCGGAACGAAGCGTAACCGTGGTGCCGGCCTCGAACGTCGTATACATCGTGTGGGCGGTGTTGATCCACAAGTTCGTATTCACCCGCAGCGTTTCCGAGGTGGAGCCCGCCACGGCCGGAGCGAATGCCGCAGGCGCGGGGCTGGGAGCAGGCCGAGCCGCCGGGAGCACGCTAACGGCGCTGAACATGTTGCGCGACTCCAAGCCCTCGCCACGCAGAACTCGGCGCTGCGGGCGGCGGCTTGGAGTCGACTTGCGACGCGATTTCATTTGGGCGGTGGAATCGGCAGAGAACAGATTGCTCAGGAAGCTGGAGAGCGAGGACATGGCTTGGTTTCCCTTCGGGCTTGGACTTGGCTCGGAACAGATTACAGATGCCGATGCCCTGAGATTGCCGTGGAGCGGAAAGTGCGGCCAAGATTTTTGGAAAAATCTTATTTCACGCTCGCCCGCAATGAGAAAACGGCACCCGCCGACGCTGGAAAAGCCTTGCCAGCAGAGTAGTTCGGAAGAATTTTGAGGGTTCTTGGCCGATGGCTCGTCTGTCTAGGCGCGCGAGGAAGATCGAACTTGATTCCCACCCTCACCCCAGCCCTAGGCTGCGCGAAATCCGACGCGCGGCCAATGAGCTGATCCGGTTTTCGTTCCCACAATCACGCGAATGAGTTTACGAGTGCGCGACGGGGATCCGACACGTTGGCCGGCCAGGCATTTTCGATGCGCGAGTATTGAGACCGACCCCGGAAGGGTCGCAGCTTGTAGCCAGGGGTTGAGGCCCGCAGGGCCGATACCCCTGGTCACGATGGAGCGAGAAATGGTTGTCCGACCCCAGCGGGGTCGTAGCGCCTCGGGCTTCTGCGACCCCGCTGGGGTCGGACAACGATAAATTGCGCTTTTGCTTCCGGGGGTGTCGGCCGATCGGCCTCAACCCCCGGCTACAAGCTGGCATCCCCGCCGGGATGCGTTCGTCGTTCCCGCGTGCACTGATTATGCCCGCGCACCCGTCTGAAATGAAACCGCCACCAAATTGGCCAGAGCCATCACCATGCAAGAACCAAGATTTTGTGCAGATCACCCCAACCTCTCCCGTCAAGGGCGAGGGAGAACGCGGAAACGGATGCTCCACTTCCAAATCCGAGGCTCACATAATCGCGAGCCTTACCAGTCGAGACCCATTTCGGCCAAGGTGCGCCGAAGGTTTGCCAAATCCCAAACGATGGAGGGCCCGTAGGCGCCGCCCGCCAGTAGCGCGTCGTCGGGACTGAACGAGAGGCTGCGAATCTCTCCCCCTCCGCCGCGCAACGTCACTTCGTGGGCAAACGTCTGGCCGTTCCAGAGATCAATTAGCCCCTGATCCGAGCCGGAGGCCAGATAGCGGCCATCGCCGCTGAAGCCCACGGACATCACGCGATTTGTGGGGCCAGTCAGAACTTGTTGCGGCGCGGCGGGGGCCGTCGGCAGGGTCGATGTGTCCCACAGAGCAACGGTGCCATCAAAGCATGCTGCGGCCAACCGTTGGCCATCGGGCCGGAATGCCAGGCTCCAGACGCTTTGAGGAAAGCGATGCAACAGCCCCAGCGGCTTTCGCTGCCCGACGTCCCACATGTTGACGCAGCCGTCGTCTCCGCTACTGACCAGCAGGGGCTGCCCGGGATGAAAGGCCAACGAACGGACGAGCGTTCGTTCGTGCGCCGCGAAGGCCCATACCGTGTCGCCGGTCGCCACGTCGCACACTTGAATGCGGCCGGCGCCACCTCGCGCGGAACCCGAGGCGAGCCAGCGCGAGTCGGAACTGAAGACGAGGCTCCATATCGCGTTGTCCGCGCCGTCGTCAACCATCGAGCGCACGAGCTTCATAGTGCGGGCGTCCCACAGGTGGACGACATGGTTGTGCGTGCCGGTAGCTAGCCAGCGACGGTCGGGGCTTACGGCCATGGCCCAAGTTCGATGATCAAGCTCCACTTCGGGGACGATCGAAGGCCGATCCGGGGGCATGTGGATCGGTGGGACCGGTGCATTCGCCGCAAGGCCCCGGCCTGCCAACGTGCGTTCGTGTTCGATCTCCGCGACGGTGTAACACGACAGACCCTCGGCAGCGCCAAACAGCAGCGCGGGCCCATCGAGGCTCTGTAGCACAGCACATGTCGCCGGGAATATAGGCCGCGGCCGTGCCTCGCTCGACATCCCACAGCACGTGCGACGTTGCCAGATAGCGTCCACTGGAATCAAACGCCAAGCTGCGGAATACCAGCATTGGTTCGTGCATCACGTGGACTTCAGTCCAAGAGTTCGTTTCCCAAATTCGGACCGCGCCATCGAGGGACGTCGATGCCAATCGTTTGCCGTCACGACTAAATCCCAGTGCCGAGATCACGGAGCCATGAGCGGGCAGCGTGCGCAGCTTCGCGCCGCTGGCCACGTCGTAAAGCTCGATGCTGCCCTCCGGGCCGCTGACCGCGACCACTCCACCAGCGATGGCCACGCCGCTGGCGGGCAACGAATGTCGTGCCAGAATAAGTGGCGCGTCTTTTTGGTTCAGATTCCAAAGCTCCGCGCCGCGCTCGCCGCTCGCGGCCAGATGTTTGCCAGTCTCATCCCAAGCCAAGGCATGGATCGGGCCCGATTCGGCCGCCGACAGCGAGCCTTGCGTATGGCCTTGCCAGTCCCAGAGGTTGATCGAACCGTCGATCGCGGCCGAAGCAAACTGTTCGCCGTCGGCCCGAGCGGCTAAAGCGCTGACGCGCGCGGCATGGGCCGGCCAGTGGTGCAATTCACGTCGTTTGCTCAACTCCCAAACGTGCAGCACGTTGCCGGCGGCGAAGACGAAGCGGCCCCCTTTCGGCTGCGCGGCCAGCGCTGTGCAAGGCATGGATTGCACCTGCTCCGGCAGGGCGTTCATCCCCTGGTCGAAATCGTATAGGTTCGGCGGATTGAACAGCCGTCGGCCAGAGACAAATAGCGCCTGCTGGCTGCGGCCTAAGGGGGACGGCGAACGGTAAGGTGGATCGTTTAGCTCCCACAACCGCACGCGGCCGTCGGCGTAACCGACTGCGATCCAGCGGCTGCCGGGCGGGCCCATCGCGGCACAGTACGCCGCGGGAAAATTTCCACGGCCCACGGCCAACGGGCTCGTCCAACTCTGGCTCGACCAAAGCTTGATCGTGCCGTCGAACGACACGCTCAGCAGCCGCTCGCGCGCGTCGCGGCAGAGCGCGGTGACCGGGGCACTGTGGAGGTTGCCGGCAACGGTGTCCTTGTTGTACGCCATATCGCGGCTCACGAAGCCATTGGCTTCGGGTTCCGCGTAGATGAGGTATCGGTTGCCAAGCATCGCCAAGCGGTGGGCAATGCGATTCGTGGGTACTGCGTCGATTTGCTGACCCCCCGCGAGGTCCCAAAACCGGATCGCGCGATCGGCCGCGGCGGATGACATCAAGCGCTTTTCGTCGGGCAGGAATACAAGGCAGTCGATCGCGCCTTCGTGCCCGCTGAGAATGCGATGGTCAGCCGTGCCGATCGCCGGAGCTTGATTGGCGCTCAGCACATTGGCGGTAGCACTGAGCAGATGAATTTTGCCATCGGCGCAGCCCGCGGCGAGCCAATCGCCACGGTTGCTGAATGACACGTAGGTTGCCGGCCCCGCTTCGAAACGCAACGACCACGACGGCGGTTGACCAATGCGGGGAATCCGTACCGTGGAACTTCCCAAATCCCAGATTCGCAATTGGCCGTCGGTCGACGTGGCGGCAAGGAATCGCCCGCCCGGATGCCATGCGACGCCGGTCACCCGACCCTTGCCAGGCAGAACGACCACGTTCTTATCGTCCTCGAGCGACCAGACTCTCACCGAACCGTCGTCGCCCCCCGAGGCTGCGAGTTGAACATCAGGACTGAGAGCGACAGCCCGCACCGCTCCCGCATGGCACGGCCACGTCGCATGAACGCGCAAGCAAGGAAATTCAGAGCCCATGCATTGGATGGTCAGATCGCGAAGGCCGGCCGCGTCGCGGTGCTCGGTGCGTAGCGCTGCGGCCTGGTGCAAGTCGTCCATGGCCTGCCACCACCAGCCGGTATCGCGGCCCTGCATTTGGGCACGCACGTCGCTGACCAGCGAGTCGTAGAGATTTGCCTCCGCGCGGTCGCGTTCGTTGCGATAGCGGTCGCGCTCCCGAACGATCTGGACGAACGCGACGCTCGTGATCATGGCGATCGTGATCAGCGACGCGGCGATGGTCGTCGCCAGCCAGGGATTGCGCCGCACCAGAGGGCCACGCGGCGAAGCGCGCCAACGCGGCGAGCCTGAATCGGCTGGCCCTGCTGAAATCTCGCCAAGTCGTCGGCCAATTCCACGGCGCGTGCGTAGCGCCGCGACGGAGATTTGTTCAGGCACTTGAGGCAGATCGTCTCCAGATCGCGCGGCACGTGCCGGTTCAGTATTCGGGGCGCCGACCGGCTCTTCGTCGATCACCTGCCGCAATGTTTCGTACACCCTCGCTGCTCGAAACGGCGGACGGCCGGTCAGGCACTCGTAGAGGATCGCGCCGAGCGCGTAAATGTCGGCCTCGGGGCCGACGTGGTTGCCGCGGGCCTGCTCCGGCGACATATAGCACGGAGTGCCCAGCACCGTGCCCGTCGCTGTCATCCCCGAGTCGACTTCGACGCGCTTGGCAAGGCCGAAGTCGCTGATCTTCAGCACCATTCCCTTGACGCTGACTGCGTCGGACGCGTGGGCAGCGTCGGACTCGGAATCCTTCGCCGGCGCCGGCGCTTCGCCGTGCGCCAAAAGGACATTCGCCGGCTTGAGGTCGCGATGCACGACGCCGCGCTCGTGGGCGTGGCCGACCGCGCGAGCCAACTGCTCGCAAAGTCGAGCCGCTTCGCGCGGCGCTAGCGGCGTGCCGCTGAGTCGCGATGCCAGCGAGCCCGCTTCGCAGAATTCCAGCGAGAAGTACGGAAGGCCGGCATGCGTCCCGAAGTCGAAGACTTGGACGATGCCCGCATGCCGCAACGACGCGATGGCTTGAACCTCGGTCAAAAAGCGGGCCCGCTCGTCCGGCCCCTGGTGGGCGCCGCCGAGAATCATCTTGAGCGCGACAATCCGGTGGAGTCGCACATCGAGCGCTTTGTAAATCACGCCCATGCCGCCGCGGCCCAATTCGCCGAGGATCTTGTAATTGGGAATCTCGGGCGGAGCGCCCGGAATGCGATCGGCGTGGCGCGGGCCACGCGCTGTTTCGTCCGGCTCCGCGGTCGAATCGCCGGCGAAGGAACGCGTCTGATCCGGCGAATTGTGTTTGGCAATGCATGCGCGCAGCTTTGCTTCGAGTTGCGGAAAGCGCCGGTAGAATTCCTCAGGCTCGAGCTCCGGCTCGGTGCGCCGACGCTGGGCGAATTCGACTTCGACGAGCAACAATTGAGCTGCTGTGTTCTCGGCCAGCCGCGGATAGCGCTCGAAATACTGCTCGACGCGGGCGGCTTCGCCCGAACTTAGTCGCCACCGCAAATCGGCCTCGGCCAGATCGACGAGCAACTCGTCGGCCGCCGGGCCATCGCCGCGGAGATAATCCTCGATGCGCGGATGCTCGTCGGCCCGCCAGGCGGCTTCGAAGGCGTCGACGATCCGGTCCGTGTCGGCAGCGGCCGAGAGCGTTGGATCGCCAGCCATCTCATGCGGTGCGCCCATGGCAGACTGTTGAAAAAGGGGACTGGCTCCGATGTGATCGCTCGATTTCGTCGTTAATTTTGGTTTGCTGCGAGGTGCCCGTCCCCTTTTTCAACACTCTGGTAGCGAAACTTCGCGAGGATCAGAGCGGATTCCCGGGCGCGTTGAATGCTTGCCCCAGCCGCTGCTGCACGCGTTTAAGAATGCGGCGCACGGTCCGTTCGGAACAGGCCATCTGCCGGGCGGCCTCCTCATTGGTATAGTCCTGCAACTTCAATTCGACAAGCTGCCGCTCTTCTTCATTCAAGTCGGCTAGAACGGCTTGAAACTGATCGGCGAACTCGGCCGCCTCGGCCGGCGTCGGCTGCCGATCGGTGATATCCCAAACGGGCGCGCTTTCGTCTGCCGTGGCATGCATCGCCACTTCGCGATCGAGGCCGCGTTTGTGGCGGAAGTGGAACCGCGCCTGCTCGCGGACCTTGGTCAACGTAATGGCGCAGAGAATGGCCCACAGCGCCTCGCTGTCGGCAAGTTGGAATTCGCCCCCTTGGGCTCGACGCAAGAAAGTCCGGCAGGCCGACTGCACAACGTCTTCCGGGCCGATTCGACGACGCAATCCGCCAGCCAGGTGTTTGTCTGCCAGGCGGCACAGCGGCTCGCCGAATTGCGCAAAACTGGCGCACAACGTGCGGATCGCCGGCACGGAGCCCTTGGATCAGGCCGGACCATTCCGCGTCGTGATCGGATTGGATGTCGTCTGGCATCGCCGCATTATAATCAGCCCGCGCGTGAGCGTCAGGTTTGTGGGCGGAGCATCCGTGTCCGCCGGGTGCCATTGGCTCTGCCAGTGCGTTTGCGCCATTACCGAGCGATCCGAGCGGCGGTGCGCGAACGAAGGAAACGTCCGCGAGGTGTTCTCTCGACGGATCAGGCATGTGCCACCTTGCACTCCGCCATCTACAATCGAACGAGCATGTCACCAAGCCGCGCGGTGGAAAGCTGGAATCGAGCAATCGGCCGCAAGGGCGCCGCAAGCGAAGCACTGGCGAAGCCAGTGGCGCCCATCGGCGGCGATTCTATTTGCGCGGGCGGGTTTGCGCTCATATTTCCAGTTGCGGGTCTTGCCTTCGGCCAGCCAGGCGAGCATTGTTTTCAAACGCTCGGCGCGCGTCTCTTCGCGTTTCGCTCCCTCGACCCATTCGACATACTCCTTGCGCTGGCTGGGGCTGAAGCGGTTGAATGTGGCCAGCGCCTTGCTGTTCTTCTTTAGCGCTTGCTTGATGTAATTCGGCACCACGAGCGGCTTGGCCGGCGATCTAACGACCTTGCGCTTGACGCCCGCCGCGTTGAGCTTCATGGCTTGTTTCAGACTGCGGGCGAGCGCGGCGTCGCTCGGCAAATCGGCCAACTGAGTGATTTTGCCCAGGTGGCCCATCGCTCCTTTTGACTTTTCCGCGCCGAGCGACATTCGCGCTGCGGACTGCCAAACGAGAAACGCGCAATGCTGCTTGAACGCCGCCATGCTGCACAAAATGCCGTCGTGCAGAAAGTGGGGAAATCCCCATTTGATGGTTTCTTCCACCTCCGGGCAGGTTTTGTGAACGAGCCGGCGCAAATGGGTCAGGATCGGCTTGGCGAAATCGGCCGATCGGGCAATGTACGCGTCGACACGAGGATCGGTATGGTTCACGGTTCAAACCTCTCGGCAAAGATGAGTTCGCGGATCATCTACCCCTCACCCCCGGCCCTCTCCCGCAAGGGGCGAGGGGAGACGCGCTTAAAATACTCGCTACTGCCCGAGGCGGCCGATGCCGAATTGATCGCCCGCGCGCACGACGGCGCCGTCGCGAAAGTCGATTTCCAGCAATTTTTCGCTTTCGACATGGCGCCCTCTTCGTCCGTCAATTGGCCGACAATCTTCTTGGTATGCGCGTCGATGATTTCGCCGGTCGACGGATAGGCAAAACGTCCGTCGATGGAAAATGTCACCCAGCCGGGCTCGTCGGTCAATCGCACGGTTTGCATTTGTTTCGGCGGCATGACGGTCGCGTCGAAAATATGCAGGCAGCGGTTGGCCGAATCGCACACCCACACTTCGCGTTCGTCGGGCGAAAGCCCGATGCCGTGGCTCGGGCAGCCATGCCGCTGGACCGGCCCCTGCTTGTATCCCTTCACTTCCACGCGCTCGATCATCTTGCCGCTGGCGAGATCGCCAATCTCGAATCCCAACAAGCCGTTGACCGTCGCAAACGCAAGCGTGTGCTTTCCGTTCACGGTGAAGGGCCGAATCGCCGCGCTGAATGGTCCCACGGTGCCGATGGCTTTCTGGCTCGCCGTGTCCACGACGGCCAGCAGCGGCGAATGCAGGCCGGCGCAGTACAACGCGCATCCCATCCAAGCTGCACACGGTGTTGTGCGCTCCGCTCTTGGGCTCGATCTTCCCCACGATCTCGCCGCTGGCCGCCGCGACGATATTCCAATGCGCGGCCCTCCAGCGACGGCACATAGAGCGTCTTGCCGTCGGGCGTAATCGCCATCCGGTCGCAGCCTCCCGGCGGAGCGATGTCCCAAACCGGCTTGTTCGTCTTCAAATCCAGGCAATACAGCCGCGTGAGCGTGCTCAAATACAGCCGCCCCGTCGCGGCCGATGCGCAAATGCCTTTGACATTTTCCGGCTTCTTCACCCGGCTGGCGGGCGTTTCGATGCGCGAAACAAACGCATGGTCGCGATCGATGTCGAAGACCAGAATGCCCGCGCCGCCGTATTTCAATTCATCCCGAATTCCCGGCTCGGCGACATACAGCAAATGTCGCACGCCCGGCGGCGACTCGGCGTGCAGCGAGCCGGCAAGGCTGTAGCCCACAAGCAAGATGTCGCGAATCCAGCCAGACACGCTCGGCGGCGAGTCCGAAATCCGCTCTGCATACGTCGCTCTCCCCCGGTGCAAAAAGGTGTGGATAATGACCCGTCCATCGTATCACGCCGGGAGCCGGGATGCGTGGCCCCTGGTTGCGCCAGGCCGGCCAAGGGCCAGCAGGCACTGGCGGCAACGCGGCTTATTTCGCTGCGGCGGATGGATCGAGCGGCTGGATATCGGTGAGTCCCTCGGCTTTCGCCGAGCGCGTGAAGTAGCGGCCGATGATGCCGTAAACCGTTTTGCCATCGGCGTCGATCTCGGCCTGCACGATGAGCGCGTTGCTGGGATTCTCCGGATCGCCCTTCTTGAGCGTGGCGACCGCCGGCAGCTTGAGCGGGGCGAGCCGGCCTGGATTTGGTAAATGGAAGATCGCCCGGCCCGATTCGAAATCGTCCGCCGTGGCCGGCTTGGTCAACGGGCTGATGTCGACGATGAATTCGGTCCCATAATCACCTCGTCCAATGGCCATCTTTTCGGCGGGCCGGATTCGCCGAAAGTGATTTCCATAACGAGTCATGAACAGCTTCATCCGATCGAGCTGCGCATCGCGATCCTTTCTGAGCGGATGAACCAGCGGCAGGCCAACTGCCAATTCGTTGATGTGGCACGCGGCTCGGTCGCAAACCGCTTCGCCCGCGAATGTGTTTCGCATTCTCCGGGCGACAAGGAAATCCGGCAGCCCGGAGGTGGTTGACATGCTGGTTCGTCTGTACTCCAGGCGCTGGCCGGAGATCTCATACGAGCCGTCCGTGGGCGTGGTATCGGCGAGCTCGCGGCCCAGAACCGCTAGGCAAAACGGATGTCCAATCGACGGATCGCCGCCAAAACCGTAGGAATGCGGACGGTCGATCAATTCCGATACCGGTCCGTAGAGCGGGTGCGCGGGCTTGGCGAGCGCCGCGAGCGCCCGGTCCGATTCAGGGAGCTTGACGTACGCCAGCGAGTGCAAGAGATCCGCAAGCTCCGTGGTGCCGTTATCCGTGCCGCTGCTCCTGGAAAGCTCCCCCGAAAAATCATGTCCCGAGAGCATCACCTTTCCGACCTCGACGCAACGGGCCAGTTCCTTCATGGGCCCAGGATCTCCGGAGCCATGGGCGGCGAGCGCCAAACCATGCGGTCGTGCAGCGTCCTGGCGGCCTTGTAACGCCGGTCGAACTCGGCCGTACCTTGTTGATCGTGCAAGTCGATGAGCGCGCCAAGATATGCTTGCTCGATCTGAGCGATCTCGAAACGCGCCTGGTCGGCGCCATACGTCGGATTCGCGCGGACCGCGGCAACTTCGCGGTCCAAGGCGGCCAAGACCGCTTCGGTCGGGGTCAAGTACATGCCGCCCTTGCCGGTTCGCCGCGGATCGAGCGGCGGCTCGTCCGACGGCCGCAAGTGGATGCCGAGTGGTCCGCCACCCCTGTAGCCGTTGAACTTTCCGGTCAGGGCGTCGGCGGCCGTGCGGCAGGCCCCAGGATCGGCCTTGGAATTGGCAAGCACCCTGATCGTGCGTTCGTCGCGAGAGCACGCCGCGTTCACCTTCCAATAGGCCCGTAGCTGTTCGACGACCTTGCTGACATGCTCCCGCCCTTCGAGGTCGTATTCCGGCCGTTGTTGAGTCGGATCCAAACTGCGCACTCGGAAGATCGCCAGCAAAATATCGAAGGCGACCACGCGCACTTGCAATATCGTGGCTGGTCCACCCCGAAAAGGGTCGGCCCTTGTGGTGGATCGGGTCAGGCGGTCGTCGTGCTCGACGGTATCGATCAGCCGGGGCACCGCGGCATCGCCCAGGTCGATTAAGGCATTGACGTGGCGGCCCCGGCCACAGAAGAAATATGTGTCTTCAAGCAGCGGGTATTTGCTGTCGTCCAGCTCGTCGAGCAAATCGACAAAGTAATCGACCTTCCTTGCGATATCCCAGGTTGCGAATCCAGCCGGTAATTTTTCGGGCCGCGGTTTGCCGAAGCTTCCTTTGGCGGCGCGCCGTTTTAGTTCCGCGATTACCGCCTCGGTTTGTGCGAGAGGCTTGGCCTGCTCCGGATAGCGCTGCATCAATCGCATGCCAAGGGCCAGTGCCTCCTCGTCGGATCGGTTCCGATATGCCGCGAACATGGCATCATGCGCCGCAGTGGCCAATTGCCGCTTCAATTCGGCGACCATCGCGGCATCGTCCGACGAAGTTTCTCGGCGCGCCGGAGCGCGAGGGCGGCCAATTTATCTCTGTCGAGACGATGCAACCACGCGGCATTGACGAGATCGGAATTGTTGGCGGCAGACGCCAATTCCCAGACCGGCTTTCGATCGATCCTTCTCGTGCCAGGCCCGACGCCCGTGGGCGTCCGGACCACTGCGGGCAACATCTCGACGTACTGCTCGTGACAGGCGGCGATGAAATCCACTTTTTCAACTCGCTCGTCGCGCGAGAGCGTGATTTTCTCGCCGTCGACGAACGCAATCTGCCGCGGTTGGCCGGGCGCCGTCGGCAACCGCCAGCCGAAGCTTTTCCCGCGGGTTAACTGTGCCCTTGCCGAGTGCCTCTTCACCGGCGCCAGAACGTAGTCGCAGCCTTGCGGATCGAAGACGAATTCTGTCAGCAGCCGCTCCAGCAATTCTCGATCGTGAACACTGAGGACTTCAGCTTCATTATGCGCTGGCGTTGTCCCAACCTCCGGCTTCGATCGATCGGCCGCTCGGGCCGGGTCGGCCCATGTCGCGGCAAGCAGAACGCCGCACAAGCAAAGGAGCGGGCAACGCCGGATCATCCTGAATCTCCTTGTCGCAAGACCTGCTCGTAGCGCGTTGCACTCACCGCGAAGCGCAGCGCCATTCTACCGGATCGGAGATCGCCGTGCGATTGTTCGCTTGAAGAGCGGCGACGCGTGATATAGAAGCTCACGCGACGCAATCCTAAAACAGCACCGCCGGATCGTCGCCGCGATCGTTGCTTGCCAGCACGACGGAATCGCTCGCGAAGTCGCCTGCGGCCGGCGTGGGGGCGGTCATGTTTCCCAGCGTCATGTGGATCTGCTGTTCCACCATCGTGCGGTATTTGCCCCCTTTGGCCATCAGCTCGGCATGCGTTCCCGTTTGGCTGATCGCGGCCCGCTTCGACGACGACGATCAGATCGGCGCGGGAGATCGTGCTTAGCCGGTGGGCGATCACGAAACTGGTCCGGCCGCGCATGAGGGTCGCCAGACTTTGCTGGATCAGGCGCTCGCTGTCGGTGTCGAGATTGCTGGTCGCCTCGTCGAGAATCAAGAGCTTGGGATCGGCCAAGATCGCGCGGGCGATGGCGAGCCGCTGGCGCTGTCCGCCGCTGAGCCGCACGCCGCGCTCGCCGATCACCGTTTGCATGCCGTGGGTCATCCGCTCGATGAACTCGCGTCGCATGCGCCGCGTCGGCGGCGGCACGGATTTCGTCCGGCGTGGCGTCGCGGCGGGCATAGGCAATGTTTTGGGCGATCGTGCCGTCGAAGAGAAACACATCCTGCTCGACGATGCCCAGCAGCGAGCGAAACGATTCGACGTCGTAGTCGCGCAGATCGCGCCCGTCCAGCGTCACGCGACCGGCGGTCGGATCATAAAATCGGGCGATCAGATTGCTGAGCGTCGTTTTGCCGGCGCCGCTCGGGCCGACCAGAGCGACCGTCTGGCCGGCGGCCACCGACCAGACCGACATCGCTGAGGGCCGGCTGATCGCCGCCGGGATACGTGAACGAAACATGCTCCAGCGCAATGCGGCCGGCGATCGAATGGCGGTCGGCCTTCAGGGAATTCGGCATGGAGGGCATCTCGCGCGATTCGCCCAGCAGATCCAACACGCGATCCAGTCCACTCAGGCTGTTTTGAAATTGAGTCGCGCTCGACGCAAGCGTGGCCAGCGGCTCCAACAGCATCAAGAGATAGACCAGAAACATCATCAGGTCGCCGATGGTCATGTGTCCATCGAGCACCTGCCAGCCGCCGTAGAACAGCAGCCCGGCGCTGGCGATGGGGATGAGTGCTTCCCAGATCGTTTCGACCGTGCGCATCCACCACCAGGCATAAAGCTCCTGCCGGGCCATCAGATTATTCTCGGTCGTGAACCGAGCGACCTCGCGTTTCTGACGGCTGAAGGCCCGGACAATGCGCATCCCGGCGAACGACTCGGTGGCGCCCGCGTCGATTTGCTCCCGCTGCTTACGGATCACGCGGAACTGCGGCCGAATGTTGTTGATCCAAGCCCGATGGGTCACAAACACGGTGGGCAGCAACACCAGCGCTCCGAGCAATAGCGTCCAATCGACCCAGGCCAAGATCGCCAAGCTGCCGATCAATTGGATGATCGCTCGCCAGGGGTTGTACAGCATGCCGAACATCAGCTCGCCGACGCTGCCGCCATCTTCGCGAAGAATCGAGGCAACTCCGCCCGAGCGAATTTCCTGCACCCGATGCAACGGCAACCGCACGGCGTGTTCGAACACGCGGCGGCGAACGCCCAGTTGGATCTGCTTGGAGATCTTCGTCGCGTACCAACGTCCCCAAACCTGGATCACGATCTTCACCAGCGAGACGACCGCGACGGCCAGCACCGTGACCAGCAGAAGTTGCCGTGGGTTTGCCAGCGAAGGGAACGACGCAGCCACCGCGCAGGCAACGGCTTATGTCCCAAGCCGTAGTCGATGACGAATTTCGTGCCCGCCGGCGGCACGAGCCCGATCAGCGTCGCCAGGGCGGCCGACGCGAGAATCCAAAATGTCTGATATCGATACGGCCGCAACAGCCGAAAGAAATGCCAGACCAGTTGCATCGCCGACCGGACTCGGTCCTTGGCGCTGCGGGTGTCGCCCGTGGAATGCAGCGGGCCATTGGGCAATTCCCGTTGCCGCACCTTCCGGCGATAGCCGTCGAATCGGCCGCGGCTGGAAGTTGGCTTGACGAAGGACTGGACCGGGGGCTCCGAGTTTGGCGGCGCCACGCCCAGAAGATCGCCGGCGGCAAGTGACGTCGAGCTATCAACCCGATCGGCGGCCGGTGGGCGAGTCGCCGGCAAAGTGATTGGCAGCGATTGTGCTGGAATCTTACGCATAACCCATTGTAGACTCGCACCCAACCGGGTCGAGCCTTCGATCCGGCTGAGATAAACGATGACGTCGAAAATTCACCAGCAAGTGGAAGATCGAACTCGATTCCCACCCTCACCGCAGCCCTCGCCCGTCAAGGGCTTTGCCCCAAAACACACTAACCCGAAGCGTAAGCGAGGACGTAAGGCAATTTTTCGCGTGTTTTCCTCGCTTACGCTTTATGGAGTTGCGCGTTCTTACCGGAAAAGCCTCGGTCGCATGAGAATCCGGATGGTTTTCCGCGAAGAAATCCACAAACTCGACGCCCGAGCGAGGACACTAAGGATGGCATCGTCCTGCTTCCTCACTTACGTTTCGGGCTAGTATTTTCCGCTGCCGGCGGAAAATAGCGCAACTTCAAAACTTACGCTTCGGGTTGGTTATGAAGAACGCGTGTACGCGGCGAGCGCATCGGGGTTAAGCGTGATTCCCAGGCCAGGGCCGGACGGCACGCTCAGCAATCCGTCCGCGTCGAGGCCAAACGGTTCCGTGATGATCTCCTCGATGTACGGCACGCCGGTTTGAAACTCGACCCAGCGGGCTACCGGCATCGCGGCACTTAGTGCCAGATCGGCCGCCAGCCCGATCGCGGTATTCCAGCCATGCGGCACCAGTTGCACGCCATGATCGTAGGCCATCCAAGCCAGGCGTCGGGCCTCGCTGAGGCCGCCGCATTTGGTGAGATCGGGCTGAATGATGTCGACAGCCCGGGAAACGATGAACGGCTGAAAACTTTGTCGCCGCGTCAAGACCTCGCCGGTCGCGATCAGTACCGGCGACGTTTGGCGCAGCTTTCGTGGCCCTCGACGTCGTCGGGCCGCAGGGCTTCTTCGAACCAGGTGATGTTGAAGCCGCCTAACATGCGGGCCGTCTCCCGCGCCCAAGCTACGCCGTGCGGCCAGAACTGTTCGCTGCCACCGGCGTCGACCATCAGACTCGACTTCCTCACCCACCGTTTCCCGCGCGACGGCGATCAATTGTTCGTCGACTTGGCGGCTAACACGTCCGAAGGGGCGCCAACCCATCTTGATGGCCCGGAAGCCGCGTTCAAGCTGTTGTTGCAACTTCTCGCGCAAGACTTCCGGTTCGTCGAAAAGAATGGAAGCATAGGGTTTGATCCTGGTTCGATAATTTCCCCCCAATAGTCGCGATACCGGCTGATTCAAAGCCTTGCCGAGCAAATCCCAAAGTGCAATGTCCACGCCGCTGATCGTGTGCTCCACCGCACCGCCGCGGCCCTGCCAGAAGCTGCACTGCCGCAATTTTTCGCTTACACGCTCGGCTTCCCAGCCTGTCTCGCCAATCAACATCGGCCGCAGGAGGGTCAACGAGCCTTCGACCAACGCCTGGCTGGTGAAGCAACTGCCAAGACCCGTGAGTCCCTCGTCGGTCGAGATCTCGATCAACGTGTTCATTTGCTCGTGGGCATCGGTGCCGCCGGGCCAGCCGGTATCCTGGGTGGCGCCGCCGAGCGGAATCGTTTTCACAGCCGTGATCTTCATGGTCCACGTCTCTCTGGTTCAATGGATGTCCGATGTAAAGGATCCTGATTGGCCACTGCCGATTGCGGAAAAATCGTGCGGGCCGAATCGATCCGCCACCAGCAAGCGGCCGCCAACAGGTATGCGGCGGCATAAACGATTAGGCCCCGATCATAACCGGCGAGTGATGCCTGGTGTTTGTCGGCCGCGGGCAATCCGTCGGCGGCAATGCCAATCGCAGCTACCTTGTCAGCCAGCGAATGCTCGACGAACACGCCGGTCAACCAGATGGCGAAAGCGCTGCCCAAGGTGCCGATGGTGTTCATGCACCCCGCCGCAATGCCGGCGTATCGCCCGCCGATATTCTGGCAGGCAGCCCAGGCGGATGGCATCGTCAAATCATTGAAGAAAGCCGAAAGCGACACGGCGAGGACGAAACAGTGAACATTCGGGGCATAGATCGCCGCCAACCAACCGAGGCTGGCTAGAACAAGGCTGGCCGAGCAAAGCCGCCGCCGGACACGATCCGGTTCGGTCGTTCGCCGCAGCAACCGATCCGCCACCCATCCGCCGAGCAAGCATCCAACCGCGCCCAGCCACAGGGGACCTCCGCTGTAGATTGCGCCCAGCACGTTCTGTTCGCCGAGGTTATATCGATACGGCAAATACGAGGGCAGATACGTGAGATGGAAACACCACCCCATATTCAGACAAAAATACATCCCGCACAGCAACCACAGGTTTCCGCTGCGCAGGAAGGCACGCCAAGGCACGCTTCCGTGGGGCTCGATTGGTGGCTGGCCGCACTGGATCTCCGCGAGGCTCAGCGGCATTCACTCGCGGATGCTCGGCGGGCCAGTTGCGAAACGAGAAGACGAAGAGCGCACACCATCCGCAGCCGATCAGGCCCAGCAGCACGAACGCGCCACGCCAGGTGGTCAGCGGCGAGGTGAATCCGGCGCCCGTGACCAACACCGTAAACAGCAGCGGCGTCAAGCCTCCCACCACTCGGCCCGCCATCCAGATGAACCCTTGGGCCGTGGCTCGCTGGCGGATCGGAAACCAGTTTTGCAAGGCACGAGTGATGTTCGGATAAGCTCCGGCTTCACCGGCGCCGAACAAAAATCGGAGCACGACCAAGGTGCCGAGACCGCCGAGCGTCAGACCGCCGATTCGTAACCCGACCACGGCGGTCAGCGCCGTGCAAAGCGACCACCAGACGACAATCCGCAGCAACGTGCCGCGCGGGCCGAGCGTGTCGCCAAGCCAGCCCGAGGGAATCTCGAAGATGGCATAGGCAATTGCAAAGGCGGCAAACGCCCACTTCAGTTGGGCTTCGCTGGCGAGCGATAAATCGGCGACTAGCGATGGCGCGGCCGCTCCCAGGCAAGCCCGATCGAGATAGGTAATCATCGACAGGCGCAGAGCAGCGCCAGAATCCCGTACCGCACGCGCGAGGAGGTGGTCGCGTCCCGCAAACCCGCCCCTGCTCGGTCGGACATATTTTCGCCCGCGGCGCGATCGGACATCGGGGCGACCCTGTCTGGGCGGCTCACGGGACGACACTGCGACCGCTACCAGCGGATTTCGCTTTGCACGGGTCCCTGGTGCATGTCGCGGCGCTTTGCGATCGGCCAGGCTCGCAGCTCATCGATCAAGGCGACCATCCCGGACACGGCCGCCTCGAACAAGATGCGTCCCTTTTCGGCGGTCCCCTTGGTGGCGTCGCCGTGGACGCCGGTTTCAGTCCAGCGGCCCCAAAAATCGTTGAACCGCACGGGATAGTTGCCGGTGCTGTCGCTGCTCACGAATTGCCCCATCCGGTCATTATCCTCGACCGCCAATTCCATGCGCATGCGCTCGGGCGCCAAGTGCAGATACAGCGACGTTTCGAATTCGTCGGCATGCGCCATCACTTTCGACTCGCGGACCCGCTCGAACGCCGGGAGCAGGAATTGAAAGTAGTTGGTGGCAAAACACAAAGATTTGGTGGCCAGGACGGTTTTGCGGGCCACCAAGTCGATCAGTGGCGAGTTCGAACCGTGACCATTCACCAGCAGGATTTTTTCGAAGCCATGATAGGCCAAACTCTTGGTGATGTTCAGGCAAAAGGCGATAAACGTTTCCGGCTCGATATGGATCGTGCCTGGAAAGTCGATGTGATGCAAGTTCAGGCCAAACGCGATCGGCGGCAAGATCAAGACCCGATCGGCAGCGCGCTTCCCTACTTCGAGGCAGACCGATTCGCACAGGAACAGGTCGACATCCAACGGCAAGTGCCGCCCATGCTGTTCGGTCGATCCGGTCGGCAGGATGACCAACTTCTTCGCTGCGATGGCTGCGTTCACCTCGGGCCAGGTGAGACGGTTATAACGAAACTCGGCGGCTTGATTCGGCATTGGAGGGGCTCTGATGCAACACAAACAGGCGAGTATGGCCCGTCAGCCGAGCTGTTGCAAGCAAGCGTGACACTTGTCGTTCGCCGGCCAGTCTCGCATTTAAGCCGAACTGCAATTCAGCTCTTGACTATCCGTGGTTTGAGAATGCTGTACGCACAATGCGTTCGCTATAATCATGCGATTGTGGCGAAACTAGAAATCGCGGGCGACGGCATGTGCCGCGGTCAGATGGTCGGCAACTCGACGCCGGCGAACGGAGAGCGTGTGAAGGAATGGGGACTGGCTCCGAGCAAGTCGCGTAACGATGGCAATTACCGGCGGGTCGCGAGGTGCCTGTCCCCATTCTTTCACATCCTCGGACTGTGAACAAGGCCTGGAGAAATTGCCCATGATGGCCATCGCGTTGCGAATGAACGGCTCTGCGCCGAACGCCACGCACGGTTTCGTCCGCCTGCTTCAACGGAGCGGTTGGCGTCATTATTGCTTGGATCGCGCTTGCGGGCGCAGCCTTTACCGCAGCCGCTGATGAAGCCGAAGCGCAACTGCGCTTGGCGGCCAGACAACTAGCCGAGAACAACACGCCCACGGCGCTCGCGTCGGCCACGGCGTCGCTCGCCGCGCGACCGACAACAGCCGGCTACCAACTGCGGGCCATGATTCAAAGCCGGGCCGGACTTCATGCCGAGGCGATCGCCGATCTGGACGCGTCGATCAAGCTCGATCCGAAAGATGCGAACGCCTTCCGCGGCGCGGCGGGGAGCATTTCATGCGCGGCGAATTCAAGCAGTCGCTGGCGGATTTCGACGAGCAGATCCGCTTGGCCCCCGACTCCGCGCCGGGCCACTGGCAACGCGGGATTTCCTGTTATTACGCCGGTGAATATGCCGCGGGCGCCAAGCAATTTGCCGCGTATCACTCGAAAGTCGACGACAACGACGTCGAGAATTCGATTTGGCGCTCGATGTGCATGACGCGCGCGAGCAGCCTCGAAAAGGCCCGGGCCGACATGCTCGTCGTCAAACACGACGGGCGCGTGGCGATGATGGAGGCCTATCAAATGTTTGCCGGCAAGCTCGAGCCGGCAGCCGTTCTCAAAGCCGCCGAAACCGATGCCTCTCCGGAGCAACTCAACCAGCAGCGGTTCTACGCCAATCTTTATGTAGGTCTCTTCTACGACATCACCGGGCATCCCGATCTTGCGCGTTCGCATTTGCGAATCGCGGAAAGCCATCGGATCGATCACTATATGTGGGAAGTCGCCCGTGTGCACCTCGGCCTAATCGACAAACGGCCGTGACTTACGATTCCATCGCGATTTCGCGTCGAATCCGCGATCGAGGGCCATGATGAAAGTTCGCGATGCGATTAAGATCTTGGAAGCGGACGGTTGGCGGCGGCTGGTTACGCGCGGAAGTCACCGGCAGTTCAAGCATCCGACGAAGCCTGGCCGCGTCACGGTTGCGGGCAATCTCAGCACGTTCTTCCGCGGGGTGCGCTCGGGAGTATACTGAAGCAAGCCGGGCTGAAATGAGGTTGCGATGAAACGATATGCGATCGTTATCGAGAAGGCGCAGTCGAACTTTGCTGCCTACGTTCCCGATCTACCGGGCTGCGTTGCAACCGGCGCAACGGTCGAGGAAACCGAGTCTCTGCTTCGCGATGCCATAGCATTGCACATTGAGGGATTGCGCGAAGACGGAATCGAGGCGCCCGAGCCTACGAGCGTCGTCGAGTATTTGGAGCTTGAGACCATCGGATAAGGAAGTGCGCGGTCGGCAGGCAACGGTTCGATCCTTTCTTATTTTCAAAGTTGACGTTTCGTCGGATTGGGTTGCTCAATTCAACTGATTTACCGACGCGGAAGATTATGCCAGTACAATTTTCACTTGAGTATTGGCAAGATGGCGAGTGGTTCGTTGGACGGCTCAAAGGAGTACCGGGTGTTTTCAGCCAGGGAAAAACCCTCGCCGAGCTTGAGGAAAACGTCCGCGATGCGTATCGGATGATGATCGAGGACGAGGAATCGCCGCCCGCAGGCTCCAGGATCATCGAGCTGACGGTCGAGGAATGAAGCGCCGAGCATTCGTCGTCGAGTTGGAAAGGGCGGGTTGCGTTTTGCATCGTCACGGTTCTCGCCACGATATTTACCGAAATCTCAAATGGCATTCAAACGATTCGCGATTCGCGGGGCCGTTTTGGCAATTTGCATTTGTGCAGCTTTCGCAGCAAGCACTGCGCACTGTGACGAGCCCCGCCTACCGGATCAGCCGAAAGACTACGCCGCAATTGTCCGCCCGCAGTTGCCGCCGGGCTGGCACTGCTCTTATGATTTTTCGACGCTGGTCATTTCACACGACGTACAAGTCACCTACCTGAACACGATCGGGCTTCCAAGTGGCGAGCACAACGACGAGTACTTCAAGGAATACGGGTTTCAGGGGCCGTATCTCATCGTGATGAAGTTCGTCTCGCGATTGAGCGAAGCCGATCAGCGCGCTCGTCGATCGCCGCAAGCAAGCAGTGGACGAAGCTAGGAAAGGGCGCGAACACGAGAAATACACGGGAATGGACGTCTATGAGCAGCACTTCGTTCCCGAATATTTTAACGGTCGGTTCAGTGTCGATTTGCACACGTCCGACTCGTGGCCGCTGAAAATCGTATCGCCCACAGACTTCATGAAACAGCGCGACGCGATCATGAAGCTGTTGCTGATCAATCTTCAAAAGTATCCGACCCGGCAGTGAGTCAGCCGCCTATCGAGTCGCTGACGTTGATCGGCGAGCTTGTGAAGCGTTTGGCTCGTTCGCATCGGTCACAGTACAATGATGTCTAACCCTGCTTGCCGTGAGCGGGCCACTGAGCTTTTTCGTCCGGTTGCAAAATGTCCGGTTCAACAGACTGGTTGGACACGCAGACGAAGGCGCAGCTTCAGAAAGATCCGCCGGATAAGGTTGCACCACCTGACGTCGACGGTTTCAGCTTGGTTCTCCTCGCGCGTGGATTGGATCGTGGTCGCGTCGACCGAGCGATTCGATCGATTGCCGATGTCGGAGTGGGCGCGGATTCAAAATGCCCTGTCGTTCTTCGGCGGAATCTCTCACTTACCGATGCGTTGGTTGGACAATTCGAACTGATTTGCAGCGATTCGATCTCCGTTTTCCTGCGAGACGACGTCGTTCGCTTTGCAGAACCGGCTTACCTTTGTGAACTTTACGAAGATTTGCGTGTCGGCGGAGAATTCGCGCCCGTTGCCATTCATCTTTCGTCCGTCCCCGGCGACGAAGGCGGACGACAATTTCTGCTCCAGTTTTTCGGCCATTTTCTCGGTGTTGGAACAACCCATGTCGTGACTCGCAAGAAAGCGCGGATCATGGCGCATTGGGCCGCCAAATTGGGCGCCTCAATCAGGTTCGACGATCCAGCAAGCTGACAATGCGCTGCAATTGCCTCGTCCACCTGTTGCCTTTTGGCCCTCATCGCTCCGATCGTGTCATTATCAGCCTTCCGGCTCGTCTGACATCCGGACGGAGCAGTTCGTTGGATTCCGGGCAACGCGGCGTGCAGAATTTGCATTTCGCTCCGGCACTGGGATACAACTAACATCAGCGACGAGTGATGCGTCCGGCGTACCTACGTTTAGCAGGAAGCGCGATGTTGACCTTCTTTGACGGCGGGCCTACACGGCGCGAATTTTTGCGGGTCGGCGGGCTGACATTAGGCGGACTGACGCTGCCGTGGCTCTGGGATTTGCAAGCCCGCGCGAATGCCGACCGGCGGCCCGTCACCGATAAATCGGTGGTGTTCTTGTTTTTGCAGGGGGGGCCGTCGCAATTCGAGACGTTCGACCCGAAGATGTCGGCTCCGTCGAACGTGCGCAGCGCCACCGGCGAGATCGCGACTTCGCTGCCCGGCATCACATACGGGAGCACTTTCGAGCGGCTCGCGAAACTCGCGCACAAGACGACCATCGTTCGTTCGTTCCGCACGGGCGACGGCAATCACGACATCAAGCCCGTGGTGTGCAAAGACACGCTCGACGCCAATCTCGGTTCGCTCTACGCGCGCATCGCCGGCACGAACCACCCGAAGAGCGGCATGCCGTTGAATGTGGCGCTCTTCCCGCGGGCTGTCGATCCCGGCACGCAGGCCGCCACGATGCAGTTCGGCAAGTTCGACGCGACCGGTTCGCTGGGCGCTGCCTACGCGCCCTTCATCCCGGGCGGAAACAGCACGTTTCAAGAGGACCTGCGCCTGACCCTGCCGCGCGATCGGCTCGACGATCGCCGCCGCCTGCTCAGCCAACTCGACGCGCTGAAGCGCGGCGTCGACAGTCAGGCCGAATGGCAAGGTCTCGACAAGCTGCGGCAGCAGGCCTTCGACGCGATCCTGGGTGGCGTCGGCTCGGCCTTCGATTGGACGAAGGAAGACCCGCGCACCATCGAGCGCTACGACACCAGGCCGCTGGTGAGACCCGAGTCGATCAGCAAACAGTGGAACAACCACAAGAACTATGCCGATCACGGCGCCTCGCTCGGCAAACTGATGCTGCTCGCGCGGCGCTTGTGCGAAGCCGGCTGCGGCTTTGTGACCGTCTCGACCAATTTCGTCTGGGACATGCACGCCGATCAAAACAACGCGCCGGTCGAAGAAGGAATGGGCTATTGCGGGCGGCCGCTGGATCACGCGGTATCGGCCTTCATTGAAGATGTCGAAGCGCGCGGCCTGAGCAACCGCATCTTGCTCGTGATTTGCGGCGAGATGGGACGCACGCCGCGCTTGAATGCCAAAGGGGGCCGCGATCATTGGGGCGCGCTCGCGCCCTTGATGCTCTACGGCGGCGGCCTGAACATGGGCCGCGTGATCGGCCAATCGACCCGCGACGGCGGAGCCGCCAATAGCGATGCCGTTGCGATTCCGAACCTGGTGGCCACGATCTTGCAGACTTTGCTCGACGTCGGCAAGCTGCGGACCATGCCCGGCGTGCCTTCGGACCTGGCGCGCATCATCGCCGCGACGCCGATCCCGGGATTGCTCGGATAAGTCCCGAGGCCTCGCTACGCTGGACGCCGCCGGGCCATGATATCCGAGAAACTATTCTCGGTCGGTCTTGCTTGCCGAGTTGGACCACTCACGCCCGGCAGGCGAGACCTGCTTGAACCTTGGGCAACGACCAAAATCGAGCAAACAACTTGACTCCGCTCGCCGTACCAATTGCAATGGGTTCACCGCCGGTTTCGTTTGGATCGGCGGCAACGTACAATCGTAGTTATCGCGAGTTTGGATCGGTTTTCCTCCCGGCAATAGCTCCGGGCCAATGGCCCGGAGGGGCGAACGAAAAATAACTTCCCGATTGCTTTTCCCCTCACCCTGCCCTCTCCCGCAAGGGGCGAGGGTGAGAAACGAAGTTGTTTTTCGTTCGTCCCTAAGTTGACAAATTGAGGAGCGACCATGACACCCAGATCTTGGCTTCGTGGAGGCGTGTTGGCTCTCGGCGCGATCCTGGCGGTAGCGACACTCTCGCAAGCTATTGCACAGGCCAAAGACAAAATTCCCGTGAATCCCAAGTTGTTGACCGCGCCGCCCGAAGGGGCCGTCATCCTGTTCGACGGCAAGCCAGAGCAGATGCGCGACAACTGGTATGCCCGGCGGAGCACCGACCCGGCCGGCTGGACCGTGGATGCCAAGGGCGTGGCCACGCCCAACCATCGCGACATCAGCAGCAAGCAAGAGTTCGGCGACTGCTACTTCCACTGCGAATTCCGCGAGCCACTGACAAGCTCTGGCAACAGCGGCGTCGGCTTCGAGGGGCGCTACGAAATTCAAATCCTCAATTCTTACGGCAAGAAGCCCGAAGCCCACGAGTGCGGCGCGATCTACAGCCAGACGCCGCCGCGCGTGATCGCCTCGAAGCCCGCCGGCGCGTGGCAAACGTACGACATTTTCTTCCGCGCGCCGCGGTTCAATGCCGACGGCAAGCTCACCGAAAAAGCCCGCGTCACGGTCTATCAAAACGACACGTTGATTCAGGAGGACGCGGAGATCAAGGGTCCGACCGGCATTCACTACGAGCAATACAAGGGCGAGGTGCCGAAGGGTCCGCTCGTGCTCCAGGGAGACCACGACACCGTGCAATTCCGAAACGTCTGGCTGCTGCCGACCCATTACTAAGAATTGCTAACTTAGCCAGCCGGGGTCTGTTCGCATTTTGCGATGCCGCGTGAGCAAAATGGGGACTGACCCCTCGGCGCCGCGAGTTGTGTTAGGACTTCTAAACGCGGATTCGCCTACTTAAACTACGATTCGCCCCGCCAGTGAATTAACCTACCTTCGACGGCAAAGCTTCGCGGCAATGTTCGACCGCGAGCTTGCTTCACTTCATCCCTTAAGTCCAGACAAAGGACAATCATGAATTTTCGTTTGCCCAGTTTGCCGTCCCGATTGACGAGGTCGTTTCGTTTCAACAGGCTTCCGCTGGCCGCCGTCGCCGCGCTGTTCACTAGCTTCGCGCTCGTTGCCACGCCGGCCTCGGCAGCCGATCCGACGAATGTTACGTCGAAGGTCGCGGCCGCGGTGAAAGACAACAAGCTTTCCATCAGCGCCGGCAACGAAACCTTTGGCGATACCGCCCAGGGCGTGCCGAAAATGCTGCATGTCGAATACCGGATCGGTAGCCAGAAGCTTAAGCGGAATGTGAATGAAGGGGAGCAATTGGTCATCGCGGCCCCTGCGGGCCAGACGCTCGTGATCACGAAGGCCATCTATGGTCCCGCCGACGGCTCGGCCCCTCAGCAGCAACTCGACGCCACGACCGACGCGGCCGCGGTCTTGGAAACGCTTCCCGGCTTCCGCATCGAAAATGTGCTCCGAGCCGACCGGAACAAAAACGGTTCTTGGATCGCGATGACGGTCGACCCGAAGGGTCGTCTGCTGCTGGGCGCTCAGCGCGGCCAGCCAATCACGCGCGTGACGCTCGAGAACGGAAAACTCGCCAAAGAGGAGATCCTGCGGATTCCTGTCACTGAAACGATGGGCATGCTGTATGTGGGGAACGTGCTGTACCTCAATGGAGCGGGAAAAGACGGCAGATTCGGCTTGTATCGCTGCACGGACCCGAAGGGCGACGACAGCTACGACCATGCCGAGCTCCTCCGCGAGTGGCATGGCGGCTCCGGCGAACACGGCGCGCACGGCCTCGTGCTCGGGCCCGACAACAAGCTCTACACCGTCTGCGGAAATTTCACCGATCCCCCGGCCGATCTGGCGCGAGCTCGCCCCACCGCAATTATGCGGACGACGTGGTCCTCAAGCGCGCCGAAGACGGCAACGGATTTGGCGCCGGCAAGCTGCCGCCGGGCGGGTTCGTCGTGCGCATGGACTTAGACGGCAAGAACCCGGAACTGTTCTCGGCCGGATTGCGCAACACGTATGACATTGCCTTCAACACCGACGGCGAATTGCTCGGCTTCGACAGCGACATGGAGTGGGACTGGGGGACCCCGTGGTACCGCCCGATCCGCGCCTTCCACAGCGTTCGCGGCGGCGAACAGGGGTTTCGCGAGGGGAGCGCGAAGTGGCCTGAATACTACTTCGACAGCTTACCCGCGACTTCGATCGTCGGCATCGGCAGCCCGACCGGCGTGATCTTCGGCACGGGCGCGAAATTTCCGCTGAAGTATCAGAAAGCGTTCTTCCTTTGCGATTGGACTTATGGCCGCCTGATTGCGATGCATCTCACGCCCAGCGGCGCCAGTTACACCGGCACCTGGGAAAATTTCGTGGCGCCCAAAGCCTTGCATAGCAATCGGGGCAAAGCGCCGTTGAATTTGACCGACGTCGTGATCGGCGCCGACGGATCGCTGTACTTCACTATCGGTGGCCGTGGCACGCAGGCGTGTTTGTTCCGCGTGAGTTACACAGGCCAGGACAACGCCACGCCCGTCGCCGCGAGCCAGCTGCGCGATGCGGCCGGCCAGAAAGAACGCGACTTGCGGCACAAACTCGAGGCGTTCAACGTCCAACCCGATCCTGCGGCCGTCGATTTCGCCTGGCCCTCCTTGAGCAACCCCGATCGCTTTATCCGCTATGCAGCCCGCATGGCGATCGAGCGCAATCCGGTTTCCGAATGGCAGGCGAAAGCCCTGGCGGAAAAGGAGCCGGAAGCCGCCCTTACGGCCCTGTTAGCTTTGGCTCGCCTGGGGAGCGTCGAAACGCAAGAGCCGATTCTGAAATCGTTGATTTCCATCCCCTCCGCGAATCTCACGGAGCAGCAGCAACTCGAAAAGCTCCGGGTCGTCGAAGTCTCGATCGCGCGGCAGGGCCTTCCGAGCGGGGAAATCGGCAGGCAGCTGATCGCCGATCTCGATCCGCTCTATCCCGCCAAGACCGAATTCGCAAATCGCGAATTGTCCCAGATTCTGCTGGCCCTGAACGCGCCCAAGGCGGTGGCCAGAACGGTTGCGCTCTTGAAGGCCGCGCCGACGCAAGAAGAGCAGGTCGGCTACGTGATGAGCTTGCGCAACATCAAGCGCGGCTGGAATGTCGATCTTCGCAGAACCTATCTGTCGTGGTGGAACGACGGGCGTTCGAGGGAGCATCCTCCGCAAGTCGTCCAATGGTTCGAGGACGCAGGGATCCACTACAACAACGGCGCGAGCTTCGCTAATTTCATGGCGCGGGCCCACGAAGATGCGAAATTCACGATGTCACCCGACGAGATCGCCGCCCTCAACGACGTCCTGTCGGCATACAGTGCGTCGCAGCGAGTGCCGATCATCTCCCGCGCCTCGCACAAGGTGGTGAAAGCCTGGACAACCGCCGATTTACAACCCCTGTTGAATCAAGTCGGCAAGGGCCGCAACTTTGCCCGCGGGAAAGAAGTTTACACCGCGGCCCAATGCATCGCCTGCCATCGCTATGGAGATCAAGGAGGCGCCGTCGGGCCTGATTTGACCGCGGTCGCGGCACGGTTCAAACGGCAGGATATTTTGGAATCGATCACCGAGCCCTCGAAAGTCGTCTCCGAACAATATATGGACACCGTGTTCCAATTGGATGATGGCAAGGTTGTTGTCGGTCGGATCGTGAACGAAACCGCCGACAAAGTCGTCGTGCGGCCAAAACCGCTGGAGCCAGTCACGGTCACCATCAAGAAGTCGGCGATCGAGTCGCGCTCGCTGTCGAAGATTTCGCCAATGCCCGAGGGATTGCTCAACACCTTCAACAAGGACGAGATTCTCGATCTGCTGGCCTACCTGGAATCGCTGGGCGATCCGAATCATCCGGATTTCAAGAAGTGAGCATTCGCCGTCCAAGGTGCGGCCCGCGGACGCTCATGTAAGCCGCCGAACCCAGCGACGCACGCTACCGCGATTGCACGCGCCTGTATCTTGAGTGCGATGGATCAAAGAGACTATCCGAGAACCGCGGGGACTGGCTCATTTTGCGCTTCCCCTGTGAGCAAAAATGTGCCTGTCCATCTCTCCTCGGCCTTCGTCATTCGGCATTCGTCATTTGACCTTACCGATCTTCTGCACCACGCCGTTGTGATAGACGCCGATCTCGGCTTTCGCGCTGCCGGTGAAGTGGCCCACGACCGGCTTGTCGCCGGCTTCGCCCAACTGGCGGACTTCGTCCTGGGCATCGAGCTGGAAGTTGTGGTTCGTGTCGAGATACCACTTGCCGTCGCGATAGACGCCGATCGAGTCGACCGCCGCTGCCGTCCCAATCGCCGACGACCGGGATATCGCCTTCCTGGCCGAAATGGGCCTCGATGTCGCCGACGCCCCATTTGCCGTCGCCCTTGACGTCGAGGTGCCAGACGCCGTTGCGGAACACGCCGATCGTTTTCACGCCGTTGCCGGTCCAGTCGCCGACCACCGGGACGTCGCCCGGTTGGCCGAACTGGAAGACGTGATCGATCACGTCGGTTCGCAGCTTGCCTTTGGCGGTGAATTGCATCGTGCGTTTGCGTTCGGCGGCCTCGTCAGCCTTGGGAGGCATGTTTTTCTTGGCGCCGGTCGGAGCATTGGCGGCCACGGGCAAGCCCGGCTCGCGATTCAACGGCTTCGCGTCGTTCGGCCAGGCGGGGCCGAACACGCCGATGTCGTCCTTGCCGTCGCCGTCCCAATCGCCGACCACCGGCGTGTCTCCTGGTCCGCCGAGCTTGCAATACAAGTCGCCTTCGTCCCAGACGCCATTGCCGTTCATGTCGATGAACCATTCGCCGTCGATGAACACGCCCATCCGCGTCTTGCCGTCGCCCAAGAAGTCGCCTTGCACGGGAATCGCGCCGGGCGCGCCGAAGACGTACATCAAGTTCGGATCGCCATTGCCGGTGTTCACGGTCCATTGACCGCGGGTCATGTCCATGCCCATCCAGGAATTCGCGTAAGCCACTTGCCCGACCGCGTCGTCGGCATCGGAAGCCTGGCCATCGGCTCCCTGGCCTTCGCGCGGCTGGCCGCCGTCGATGATGCTCAGGTGCCAGGTGTACGGCGTTTCGTATCCGCCGGCGCCGACCGAATATGTCGTCAGCGCCACGGGGATTCCTGGCACAACCGGCGCCGGCGCGGAGACCAGCGGGTTGAACTCGACTTGCGGCGCCGGCGGGGCCAGCGGAATGCTCGGCGGTGGTGGCGGCAGCGACGGCGGCGGGGGCGGCGTGATCGGCGGAGACGATTGCGTCACGACCACGCTGAAGTTGTTCTGCACCGAATTCCCACCGATCGCGAGCGGAATCTGGATGATCGCCGTCGTGCTGGTCGGGATCGCCAACTCGGCGATGATCGACGGGCTGAGCACTGTGTTCACATTCAGCGCGATGCCGCCGGTGTCGCCCGCGGTGCTGAGGCCGGGCACCGTATTCGGGTTCGACGACTGACCGGCCGGCAACTGGAACACGGTGTAAGTACCGGCCGGCAAATCGGTGAACTGGTAGAACCCGTTGGCGTCGGTCACGGTCGAAATCGGATTCAAGTTGTTGTCCAAGATCAACTGGCCATCGGCGTTGCCCAGGTAAATCGTCACGCCGGCAATCGGCTTGTCGCCGGGTTGGTAAACGCCGGTGCGATAGGCGGGCACATCCTCGGCGGTGAGCGTGACCCCCTGGGGCAAAGTGATCGGTCCGCCGTCTTGGAACACGATGCCGGAGATGGTCCCCGGCGGATCCACATAGAAATCGTTGTTCACCGAGTTGGTGCCGGACGTGAGCACGATCGAACCGATCGTGTCCTGGCCAATCGCGTCGCCGCCGGCGGAACCGGGGTCGGCCTCTTCGGCAAAGTAGTTGTTCGGCGTGATCGATTGCAGCGTGTACGTGTCGGGGGGCACGTTGCCGGTGAATGAGAATGCGCCATTGGAATCGGTGACCATCGTGGCGACAACGTTCTGGTCCGAATCGAGCAGGTTCACCGTCACGCCAGCCAGCGGCGTCAGATTCGTGGCCGTCGAGGGATTGCCGGTCGTGTCGACCTTGACGAAACCGCTGATCGTGATCGGCTGCACGTCGCAGAACACGTAGTCGGTGGCCGCGACGCCGTCGGCGAGGTTCACCTGCGTAATCGAATTGTCGTCGCTGGCTGCGGCGCCACCGGCAGAGCCGACATACGCGTCGTTATTCACGTAGCCGGTCGGTAGAACTTCGCTGACGCCATAGGTCAGGCCCGGCATCAAGTTCGTGAACGAGTAGTTGCCGTTGCCGTCTGTCACGGTGGTTTGCAGCACGTTGCCACTGGAATCCAACAGCTTGACCGTGACGCCCGAGAGCGTCGTGCCCAGATCGCAATCGACGACGCTGCCGCTGATCGAAGCGGGCAACACGTCGCAGAAGTCATAATTGACCGCCTGCGTGTTGTCGCCTAGCGGCACATTGGTGATCGAATTGAAGTCCGTCGCCACCACTCCTCCCGCCGAGCCGGCCGCGGCATCGTGATCCAGATAGCCGGTAGGCAGAAGCTGGCGAACGCCATAGGTCACGCCAGGCTTCAAATTCGTGAACTGATAATCGCCCGACTCGTTGGTCGTGGTCGTTTGCAGCACGTTGCCGCCTGCGTCCAACAGTTGCACAGTCACGCCCGGAAGGGGCGTGTTGGCAAGGCAATCGGCCACGTCGCCACTGATCGTCGCGGGCCGGACATCGCAGAAATCGTAACCGGTGGCGTTCACGCCGTCGCCCAGCGCGACCTGGGTGATCGAGAGCAGGTTGGCAGCCACCGTGCCGCCGGCAGAGCCTGCCTCGGTGTCGTTGTTCATGTAACCGGCCGGCAAGATTTCGGCGACGCCATAGACTTCGCCAGGCGTGAGGTTCGTGAACTGATACGCGCCCTGGGCATTGGTCGTGGTGGTTTGCAGGACGTCGTTGTTGGCGTCCAGCAATTGAACCGTCACGCCGGCCAGCGGTGTGTCGGTCAAGCAATCGGCGACACTGCCGGAGAGGCTGGTGGGCTTCACATCGCAGAAGTTGTAGCTCACGGCGTTGACGCCGTCGCCCAGCGAAACTTGCGTGATCGAGTTGTCGTTGGCCGCCACCGTGCCGCCGGCACTGCCGGCCCATGCGTCGTTGTTCATATAGCCGGCGGGCAACACCTGGCTCACGCCGTACACCTCGCCGGGCGTGAGATTGTTGAATTGATAATCGCCCTGGGCATTGGTCGTCGTCGTCTGCAACACCTTGCCGGTGGAATCCAGCAATTGCACGGTCACGCCGGCCAGCGGCTGATCGGTGAGGCAATCGGCCACCGCGCCGGAAAGGCTCGCCGGCCGCACATCGCAGAAGTTGTAAGCCGTGGCTTGCGTCCCGTCGCCGAGCGCCACTTGCGTGATCGAATCGTCATCGGCGGCCACGCTGCCGCCAGCGCTGCCGGCCCAGGCATCGTTATTCATGTAGCCCGCGGGCAGAATCTGGTGCACGCCATACGTGCCGAACGGGCTGAGGCCGGTGAACGAATAGGTTCCGTCGGCGGCCGTCGTCGTCGTTTGCAAGACATTGCCATTGGCGTCGAGCAATTGCATCACCACGCCGGCCAACGGCTGGCTGGTCAGGCAGTCGGCGACCGAGCCGCTGATGCTCGCCGGCAAGAGCTTGCCGAAGTCGTACTCGACGCCCGACTGGCCGCCCGTGAGGCTTACGTTTTCGATCTCGTCGACGTTCTGAACCACCGTCCCGCCTAACGAACCGGCGGTGGTTTTGCCATCGAGATATCCTGGGGGCTGCGTCACCTCTTGGACTGCGTAAGTTCCGGGGGCCAGGCCGACGACCGACCACGAGCCGTCGGCGGCCGTCACGGTTTGGACCGGCGCCGTGCTGCCGTCGAGCGTCGAGACGGGAGTGACCACGATCGTCACGCCGCCGATGCCTTGCTCGCCGGGTTCGCGAATGCCATTGTTGTTCGCGTCGTGATAGACATAACCACTCAGGCCGACGGCTTGGGCAATCGCGAAATTATTTTGCACGCTGTTGTCGCCGCCCAGCACGGCAATCTGGCTGAGCTCGGTCTTGTTCACGACCACGCCGTCGGTCGTGCCGTTGTCGGTGCCAGCCGTGGCGCCGACCGCGAAATAATTGCTCGGCACCGTCTCGACGACCTGATACGTGCCTGGCTGCAAGAATTGGAACAGATAGTCGCCATTGGAGTCGGTGGTGGCGGTCTTGCCGGTCGACACGAATTGCGAGCCATTGAATTCGTACAGCGCGACAGTCACGCCCGCGACGCCGACTTCGCCGTTGTCCTGCACGTTATCCATGTTCTGATCGGCGAACACCGTGCCGCCGAGCGAAATCGGCAGCGGCGTTTGCGACACAAGCACCGAAGCGCCGGCAGTTTGATCCGACTGGTCGGTGGTGCTCGGCGGCATATAGTCTTGCGGAGGCAGCCCGAGCGTGTTGCCGACCGTGGCGTCGTTGGCGGCGAACTGCTCGTCGTAGCCGGCCACGAAGCTGGTGTTGATCGTTACATTCTCGTAGTGCGGAGCCGCGAACGTGCCGATCAGGTGCGAATCCTGGAAATCATTCCCTTCGGTCAGTGGAACGAGCGTCGGTGTGCCGCCGGTGATGGACTGGACCTTGTCGGCGTCGGCGCTCAGGACCAGCAAATCGCCGGCCACGAAGCCGCTCAGATTGATCGTGATTTGCGAGCCGTTGGTCGTTTCGCTCAGGACTTGAAAGCCATTGTGCGAAACGACCGTCACCGGGGCATTCGTGGTGTTCCAAACGATGTCACCGACGGCGAGCCCTTGCTCGTTCGCGCTGCCGTCGATCACCAATTGCGTCAAGGTCGTGCCTGGCTGGCCCCCTTGATACGTGACCTGGATCGTGTTGGGCGAGGTGTCCTTGCCCGGGGCAGGATCGAAGAAGACCGAGCCGAAATGGATCTGCGGATTCGCGCTCATCATCTGGCGCGGTTCCATCGGCTCGAACCGACAGATCCGCTCAGAACCTTTCGCGCTCCTCGAATTTCGACGGCGGTTGCCTGCGAACACGCGGCCTAACTTCGCCACACTGGTAAAGAGACTCACAGTCACGTCCTCCTTGACGTAAGTTGCCCGCCGCAAAGCCGCGCTTTCCGCCCGCACTCAAGACCGCTCTCGACCGTGGCAAATCAACAACAGCGCACCTGCAATCACTGCCGCACGGCCGACGTGCCGCTCAGCGACGCCGACTCGTCCACCGTGCGCGGCAAATGCCAAATCCGGATCGTCGTGTCGAAGCTTCCCGAGACGAGCAGTCCGCTGGCCTGGCTCGCGGCCAGCGCCGCGACGGTGCCCGTGTGTCCGGCGAAGCGTTGAATTTCGCGCTTCTCGGTCAGATCCCACAGGTGAATCAGATTGTCGCTGCCGCCGCTAGCCAGCAGCCGCGGTCCACAGAACACGAGTGCGTGAATCTTCTCGCCGTGCGTGTCGAGCGACAGCAGTTGCTGCCCGCCCCGGATGTCCCACAGGCGGATTGTGCGGTCGTCGCCGGCCGAGGCCAACTGCGTCCCGTCGGCTGAGAAGACCAAGGCTCGGATTCGCAGGCCGTGTCCCACGAATTGCTTGACGACTTTGCCGTCGGTCGAACTCCAGACCGAAATCTTGCCGCCGCGCCCGCCGCTGGCCAACAACGATCCGTCGGGCGAAAACACCACCGACCGCATGTCGCTCGATGGGCAATCCAACGTCTTAACGAGTTGCCCATCCGCGGCGTTGTAGAGCGAAAGTTTGTTGTCGAAGCCGACCGTGGCCAGCGTCGAGCCATCGGGGCTGTAGCGCAGCGAGTAAATCGCCGTTTCATGGGGGTTCAACACGAGCCGCTTCTCGCCCGTCGCGGTGTCCCACGTGTGGACCCGGCGGCCATCGCCGGCCGAGGCCAGCGTCCGGCCATCGGGGCTGAACATCAGCGTTCGCACCCAGTCGGTGTGGCCGGGCATCTCGTGTTCCAATTTTCCGTCGGCCGCGTTCCACATCCGGATCTTGTGATCGTCGCCGCCGCCGGCGATCGTGTGCCCATCGGGGCTGATCGCCACGGCCGTGAACACCGGCGGGCGGTTGCCCGCGGGATCCGCGGGAAGCGTCAGGACGCGGGCTCCGCTATCGAACGCGGGCGGTTCCGCGCGTGCCGGGGAGAAGTTTGCCCAGCCCAGAAAAAGTGCCAGCGTCGAAGCGATCTCGAGCGGCAGGCGGCGCCGTGCCGGATGGTGAACGTTCATGGACGGTCCTCGCATGGTCTGCCCGCGTTGTTCGCGATATCCCTGGACCCGCGCCGCCGCCACAGGCAATGGCGGCGTGCGCGGCGAGCCGCGATCGTCCGTCCCAGTCGAGGTGCATCGGCACTTCAGGGCTCGGAAATGACGGCTCTTCCGTTTGTATCGGTCGAAACTAGCGCAACGCCGCAACCGAAGCGCGGGAATGCGTGAGGAGCCGTGCGATTGGCAAGCTAGGCAAAAGAGGCGGGGCTTTCGCAGCTTGTTATTACAAGCCGGAGCCGCGCCTGCCCTCAAGCGGAAGCGCCGCGGACAAGCAGCAATCGGCGGGGCAGATGTCGTGGCAGGGGCCGAGTGTGCCGAGCGCCAGCGCAGAGCGCCGGGCGTCATCCGCTCGACGATCAGTTCGCGAATCATCCGGACAAAGCGCGCGTGCGTCCCGACGGTCGCGGCCCGGACCATGTGCATGCCGAGCCTCGCCGCACAGGCGCTGAGCTTCCATGTCCAGATCGTAAATCACTTCCAGGTGATCCGAGACAAACCCGATCGGCACGACGACCACGTCGCGGACTCCCGCGGCATGCTGTTGCCGGAGCCAATCGCGGATGTCGGGCTCGAGCCACGGTTGCGACGGCGCACCGCTACGGCTTTGAAAAACCAGGTCCCAGCATCGCGCCGCGCCGAGGGCCACGAGTCGGCTGGCTTCGCGAAGCTGCACCTCATATTGCGAACCGGCGGCCATTGCCTGCGGAATACTGTGGGCGGTGAATGCGATCCCAGCGGCCGCGCGCCGGTCGGGAGAAATTCGCTTGAACGCGGCGCGGGTCGATTCGATCATCGGTTCGATGAAACCGGGATGATTGTAGAACGCCCGCAATTTTTCCACGCGGGGAGCCATCGGGCCAACGGTCGCTTGAGCCGCGGCGATGTTTTCTCGGTATTGCCGGCAGCCCGAATAGGAACTGTAGGCCGAGGTAAAGAATGCCAACGCCCGTTGCACGCCGTCGGCTGCCATTTGCCGCAGCGTGTCGGGCAACAGCGGATTCCAGTTCCGATTACCCCAGTAGATCGGCAAGTTGGGGCCGTGTTCGGCCAGCTCGATTTCGAGCGCCGCAATCAATGCCCGATTCTGCGAGTTGATGGGGCTGATCCCGCCGAAATGCTGGTAATGCTTTGCGACTTCGAGCAGACGCTCGCGGGGCACCGGTTTGCCACGCAACACGTTTTCAAGAAACGGCAACACCTCGTCCGGTCCTTCCGGCCCGCCGAAGGAGACCAGCAACAGCGCGTCGTATGAGGGAAGGTGCATTGATGCGGTTTTCTTGCGCTCTCGAGACGACGACTTGCAGAATATTGCGGCCTCGCGGGCGTCGGTGCGACACATTGCGGGCCAATCATCGAGACGCTCGAGCACCCAACGATTATACGAATGGCTCGCCCTAACAGCCTGCTGAAAAAGGGGACAGGCACTCGCGAGTACGTCAATACTGAGGGAAATCCTCTCGATCGCTAAGAGCCAGTCCCCTTTTCCAACAGGCTGCTAACCTAAGAAGGCCCTGAAAAGGGGGCAGGCCCTAAATTGAGGCGGGCGTTGCCGCAGACGCCGAAACGTCGACCACGCCCAGGGATAGCCATCTCTGGGCTTTTCGTCTTTTCCGAGCCGCGCACGTCAGTATCTGCCTATCCGAGAACCCGCCGAGGAGAGGGGGATAGGCACATTTTGCTCCCAGGGCACCGCAAAATGAGCCAGTCCCCGCCGGTTCTCGGATAGGCTGTAAGCCGTTTCCTGGTGGATCCGTGGCGGATTTCGCCGACTGCCATTGTTTTGCTGCGGCGGCGCCGCTATTATCCCCGCCCGCGCAGGGCCTCCAGGGACGGAGTCATGCCGGGGAACAGACGCAGCCATGGGTCACATCTTTCGCGCCTTTGTCATGCTGGCTTGTTTAGCCGTCGTGCCGATCGTGGCCATGTACGGCAAGCAGATCCAGGAATTCGGCCGGGCGGTGCTGGAAACGTACCGCGCCCGAGTGCAGACGAAATCCGAGGCCGTGCCCGCGGTCGCCACTGGAACCGCGACTTTGCAAACGGGCGCGCCGGCGGCGGCCGACCCGATGCTGTCGGCCTCGCCTTGGTCGGAAAATCTGGCAGCCCGCGAGCCAGGCCCGTTGCGCCCCGTGGCTTCGGTGTCCGATGCGGCGCGAAATCCGTTCGACGGCAATCGCTTGCCCAATGCTCAAACAGCGGACGCGGCCGGCGGAGTGCAGCAGGCCAGTTTTTCCGAGTCGCCGCCGAGCGCGAAATCCCGTGGCGGCGCGACTCTCGCTGGCGAAGCGCCGAATTCGTCGACTGCGATAACGCCCTCGACGGCCCAATTTCGCCGCATTGAGCAGCGGCTTCGCGAGTTGGGGGCCACCTATTATCTGCTCGAAACTTGGGGGCCCTCCGGCGACCGCTATCGCTTCTTTTGCCGCATGGCGATCGCCGGCAATTCGGATTACGGCCGCAACCGGATCTTCCAATCCACGGATTCTGACCCGCTCCGCGCCATGCAAAGCGTGCTCGAGCAGGCCGAGCAGTGGCGCAGTGGCCGACAGCAGTAGTCGGCAGGCTAACGACAGACGGCAACGCGGCTCGGCGCTCGGCCGATCGTCATTGGGTCATTCGTCATCCGAGTGATCCGTGCCAGCGGTGGTTCGTTTCATCCAGTGTTCTCGCGCGAAATGCAACCACGGATTGCACCGATCGCACGAATGTCGACATCCCGTCGTTTGTCATTCGACATTTTCCTTTCCCGGCCCTTGCCACAAGCGCTCGCATCGGTTTAATTAACGAGCACGGAAGGACTTGTGTTATTCTGGCATTGTCGGCAGGTAGAAACTGCGCCGATATTTTTCGAGGCATCCGATGGACCGTGGAAGGCGGCGCGACGTCGGGCGGAAGAATCGGCCTCGGTTGGGCACGGACTGGCTGCGATCGAAGCGGAGCGGTGGGTTGGCCAGGCTATGGCTCGGCCTGCCTCATCCAGGACGCGCCCGCCCCGTGATCGATGGCCCGCTGGCTCGCGATGCGCGGCTAGCCCGGCTCGAGGCGGCGTTGTTTTTGGCGGGCGAGCCGCTGTCGACGCGAAAATTGGCCCAATTGGCCGGCTTATCGGATGGCACCGAAGCCCGCACGTTGGTCCGGCGATTGAACCAACTGTACGATCTGGGGGCGGGAGCATTTCGCGTCGAAGAGGTCGCCGGTGGTTTTCAATTGCTCACCCGGCCGGCCTTCGGGCCATGGCTGAAGCGGCTCTTGCAAACGCCGGTCGAAACTCGCCTTTCTCCACCGGCCATGGAAACGCTGGCCGTCGTTGCCTACCGGCAGCCCGTCGAACGGAGTGAGGTCGAAGCCATTCGTGGGGTCCAATGCGGCGACTTGCTGCGGCAACTTTTGGAGCGCGATCTGACCCGAATCGTCGGCCGGACCGACGAGCTGGGACGGCCCCTGTTGTACGGTACAACCAAGCGGTTTTTGCAGGTTTTCGGTTTGCGGCATCTCGACGAACTCCCGCGGGCGGCGAGTTTGCGGCGCCCGCAGCCGTTGCTGGTCAAGTCGGTTAATCCACCAGGAGCGCGCGAAAACGAAACCACGGGCGCCTCCGGCCGCTTTTCGCCGGACGACGGGCTCGGTATGATTGCCGATCCAACGCCGGCAAACCGAAAGCGAACCGGATGAACTTGCCGGCGACCGGCGACGCGGCTAAGCGGGGATCGAAGCGGCATACGCCCTTTCGGTTGGCCATTTTCAATAGACTCCTTTCCTTTGCATCCCAAAACGGTTTCAAATCGGGAACCTGCTCCCCGGCCATGATCCTTCCGCTCTCGTGCGGCGTCCTGGCCCTGGTGCATGTCCTCGTTTTGAAACAGACCCAATGTCAGGAGGATTCGCTGTGACGACTGTACAGCACGCCGTGAGCATCCGCGACGAACTGGCCGAGGAGTCGTTCTTGACGCTCGCCGAGGAGGCCCGGCGCGACGACTTCGCCGCCTTGATTTTCTGCGCGGACGAGGCCGAAGAAGAAGAAGATTGGGACGACGATGAAGAGGAAGAAGACGACGTCGCCGATGAAGAGGAGGACGAAGATGAGGAAGACGATCTAGGCGAAGATGAATGGGAAGAAGTCGACGACTCCGAGGAGGACGACGACGAAGACGATGAAGACGAGGACGATGAAGAGTGGGAAGAAGGAGACGACGACTGGGAAGACGACGATGAAGACGAGGATGATGACGACGAAGAGGAAGAAGATTGGGAGGACGACGAGTAGTGGCTTGACCGCTATTCTTTCAGATGGAACAGCCGCTTCAGCGCTTCCAATAAGCCGTGCGGATGGCCGCGGCGCGATTCGTCGCGCAACTGCTCCAAGGGAGGATGGAGCATCTTGTTCACGTAGCGCTCGAACGATTGGCGAATCTCGTCGCGCTGGGGCTGTTTCAACTCGGGCAACCTGTTGAATAGCCGCGCGAGCTCCTGCTCGCGAATTTTCTGCCAGCTCTCGCGCAACCGGTGGATGATCGGCCCCGTGGCCCGGTGGTGCATTTCCTCCATGAACCGGCGGGTTTCTTCATCCACGATCGCAAGCGCACCGGGCAATTCGTGGTCGCGCTGCTGACGATTTCGCCTGGCCGCTTCTTCCAGATCGTCGACCGAGTAGAGATACACCCCCAGCCGCTCGCCGATCGCGGGCTCGAAGTCGCGCGGCACCGCCAGATCGAGCACGAGCAGCGGCCGTTGATAACGCTCGGGCTCCAGCTTCAAGAACCGCTCCAGCGTCACCACCGGCTCGGTCGCTCCGGTCGTGCTGATGACCAGATCGGCCGCGGCCAGCCGCCGATCCAGTTCTTCCCAAGGCGCCGCCGTGGCCGAGCAGTTGGCGGCCAACTCGACGGCTCGCTCATCGTGGCGGTTGATGATTGTCACATCGCGGGCGCCGGCATCGAGCAGATACCGCAGCGTCTCGGCGCCCATCGCTCCCGCGCCGATCACCAGCACTTGCTTGTCGTCGAAGCGATCGAAGATCTGCCGGGCAAAATCCCCCACGGCGACGCTCGGAATGCTCACCCGCTTTTCGTAGATCGACGTTTCCCGTGCGACCCGTTTGGCGACCCGCAGCGCGGCTTGAAACATTTCGTGCGTCAGCGGCCCGGCGCTATTGCGTTGCTGGGCCAGTTGATAGGCCTGCTTGACCTGCGCCAGGATTTGCGGCTCGCCGAGCACTAGGCTATCGAGACTGGCCGAAACGGTGAACAGATGCCGCACGGCCGCTTCGCCCGACTGCTCGAATAGTTCGTCGAAGATCGCCGGCAGGTCGAGGCCGTGGAATTCAGCCAGGAATTCGACGACTTGCTGATGGCTCGGCGCCGCGGAGCTCGAGTCGGCGGCATCGACTTCCGAGGCTGTGTAGACTTCGACCCGGTTGCACGTCGAAAGCAGGACGGCCTCGGTGGTCGGAAATCGCTCGTGCCAGCGATCGAGCGCTTCGGCGGCCTGAGCGGGATCGAACGCCAATCGTTCGCGGAGGGCAATCGGCGAATTGTGGTGGCTGCAGCCGACCATTTGCAGTTTCATGCCGGCCGCCCCCTGGCGATGGTCGATTCCGACATCGAAACGGCAACTGGTCGAGCAGGACCCTTGCGGCCATGCTCGCCTGTGCCGAAAAGTTGACTCACAAGAAAGATCGCCAGGAATACGAAGCTGGCCACGGTCAAATAGGCGACCTTCCGCCCCTGGCGTGCCGGCTTATAGAACGCGTTGAACAGTGCCGCGATCAGCAGCCAGGCGAACATCCCGGTCGACTGCCAAATGATCGGGTCGTTCCAAGGTAGTTCATCTTGCCGGTAGCGATGATTCACCAGATTGAGCACGTAGCCCGACAAGGTGCCGATGCCGGCCATCAACACCGAGATCACGATCGCCCGGCCGTTGACCCGTTCCAACCATTCCAAGCTCGGCAGCCGCAATCCGCGCGGCGGCAACTTGCTTTTCAACCGCCGGGCTTGCAACAGATACATCGCGCCGGAAACAAATCCGACGATCACCGCCACGGCGCCCAGCAGCCAGAATGTGCCGTGGATCGCTCCCCAAATCTGAATCGCCGGCGATTGCGCGAACGGCGCCGGATCGGCAAAGTGAGCCGCCGCGATCAGCGCCAGAACCAGCGGCAGGACGAAGGCGCCTTCCGCCAGATTGGGATGAAAGAACGTGAAGTACAGATGCCCGGCAACCAGCAACCAGGCGGCGACAAGATACCAATCCTGCGCACTCGACAGCGGGATGACGGTAGCCGTGGCTGCCCGATAGCCGAGGAACAAGGTCTGCGCGATCCAGCCCACCGCGACGAAGGCGACCGCCAGCGCCGTGCGCCAGCCGCTGCGCGAAAACAGCCGCGCCAGCTCCAACACCAGCGCCACCGCATAACTGGCGGCGAAACAGACGGTGGAAATTCCGGAAATCATCTGAATTCGCGGGGGAATCGAAAAGCAATTGCACTTCTATTCTACTCTAAAATTCTCGCCGCTCTGCCGGTCGGGGTGATCGGCGACTGGCAGTCGTTCGTTCATTGGGAGGGCGCGGCTCCTGCCGAGCCGCGAGCGTCGGCTCGGCAGGAGCCTCGCCCTCCCAATGTCCCGAGACGCCGCGACAACCGCCAAACGGGCTCAATTCAGCGACGGATTGGCAGGCACGTGCTTGATGTTCAGCATCGACAGAACCTTCAGGCCGGCAATCTGGCGGATCAGTAAGTTCCACAAGTCCTGCGGCGGAGCAAAGATTTGCTCGGCTGCGGCCGCGACCGTCAGCCATGAATCCTCGCGCATCTCGGCCTCCAACTGGCCGGGTCCCCAACCGGCAAAGCCGACGAAGTACCTCGTCGGCTCCTCGCCTTTGGTGATCAACTGCTCGATGTTTTCCGGATCGGCGCAGAAATAGGTTCCGGACACCAATTCGACTTCGCCCAACGCGGCGTCACCATGCACGGCCATCAGCGGTCCGCGGCAGGGGCCGCCGAGATGAATCAGCGCCTCGGTCGGGCAGGGGGCTTCGCTCACCTGCCGCCAGGCTTCGGCCACGGTGGTCTTCGTCGGCCGATTGATCACCAGGCCCATCGCCCCTTCGTCGGTATGGCGAACGAGGAGCACCACCGTCCGAACGAAATTCGGATCGAGCAGCTCGCGCGACGCGACCAAAAATTGACCTTCCAAGGACATGGGAAACTCCAAAATCCATTTAACGCCGCGCGCGAGCGGTTGTAAAGCCTGTTGCAATTCGCGAGCTTGGGAGGGCGAGGTTCCCACCGAGCCGGAACTTGCGAATAGCGCCGCGGCTCGGCAGGAGCCTCGCCCTCCCTTGACGAAGTATCGAACCCGATGGTCGCGCAGACCGCGCTGTTTAACCCGGCGACTCCGCCGGGTCGCCCCCTTCTAATCCATATTCTTTCAGTTTTTTATGCAGCGTGTTACGGTTGATGCCCAGCCGGCCGGCGGCTTTCGTTTGCACGTTGTCGCAGGCGGCCATCACTTGCTCGATCAATTCCCGCTCGACGCGGTTGACGATCTTCGTGTGCAGCGCGTCTTCTTGGGGGCCGGCCGTGGCCAGGCCTTGCTGCACCAACTCGCAAGTCAAGGTTTCTAGATCGGCGGCGCGTAGGCGGCTATTTCGCGGCCGTTTTTCGCCGAGCACTGCAGGCGGAAGCAGATCGCAAGTCAACTCATCACCGGTCGCCAGCACGACCGAGCGCTCGACGTAGTTTTGCAACTCGCGGACATTACCGGGCCAGGTGTACTCCTGCAGCGACTCCATCGCCCGGCGTTCGATGTGGACCACGTATCGGTCGTTTTCCTCGTTGTAGATATTCAAGAAGTGGCTGACCAACTCGGGAATATCTTCTGGACGCATCCGCAGCGGGGGCAGATGGATCGGCACGACGTTGAGCCGATAATAAAGGTCCTCGCGAAAATTCAACTTCTCGATTTCTTCCAGCAAGTCGCGGTTGCTGGCGGCGATGACCCGCGTGTCGACGCGGATGGTTTGCGTATCGCCCACGCGTTCGAATTCCCGTTCCTGCAGCACGCGCAGCAGCTTGACTTGGAGCTTCGGCGTGGTGGAGTTGATCTCGTCGAGGAAAATCGTGCCGGTGTGCGCGGCTTCGAACCGCCCGGTGCGATTGCTGATCGCGCCGGTGAACGACCCCCGGACGTGGCCGAACAATTCGCTCTCCAGCAAGCTCTCGGTCAGCGCCCCGCAGTTGACGCGCACGAAAGGCCCGCCGGCCCGGCCGCTGAGTTGATGAATGGCCTTGGCGATCAACTCCTTGCCGGTCCCGGTCTCGCCGAGCAGCAGCACGCTGGCATTCGACAGGGCCACCTGCCGCGTGAGGCGGTAGACCTCGGTCATAGCCGGCCCCGAACCGATCAGCCCTTTAATCGGCGGTCCGTTGGCATGCGGATCAAGTCGGCGCAAAGGAGACGGCATGAACGAATTCGAACGGGGTCAGTCTGAAGGTTAGGATTTAGAGCCTATCCGAGAACCGGCGGGGACTGGCTCATTTTGCGGTGCCCTCGGAGCAAAATGTGCCTGTCGCCCTCTCCTCAGCCGGTTCTTGGATAGGCAGTTAGCTGTTCGATACACAAATGGGCCATGAACGAATTCGACGCCCGCCGGATACCGGTTCCCCACTCATCGCGCTTTCTTCGGGCCTTCGATGGTGTCCAGGATCGAACCGAGCAACTGTTGGGTCGCTTTGTCGAGCTTGGCGCTCTCGTTATAGCGGTCGTATTGCGCAACGATTTCGGTGGGCGCGATCCGCACGCCATAGCGATGGACGCTTTGCTCGAATCCGGCCGCGGCGAGCTGCCGCACATCGAGCGGTTGTTGCTGTCGACTGGCCAAGTTGAGCAAGGCCCGCTGCGACGAGTGCGTTCCCAGCCGGGCCAACACCGCCGCGGCATGCGCCGCGGTGGCCGGAGCGTAAAGTGCCTTTTCCACAATGTTCTCGTACCTTCGCACGTCGAAAATTTCCGGCGGCCCCGCAGCCATCTCGGCCAGCCAATCGAGCGCCGCGGCGGCCTGGCCTTCGCGCAATTTGGCGGGAATGAACGAATCGTCGGACAACTGCGCGGCAGCCTTGATCGCCGCCAGCATTTCGGCCGGTTGCTCGGGCCGCGGGAGTATGAACACCCGCGACATGCCCGCGAACAGTTGCTCCAATCGATACCGATCGCCGACCTCGGCCATCACCCCAATCGGCAGCGCTGCCGTGCGCGGGTCTTGCCGCATCTGCTGCACCAGGTCGAATGCGATCGGCTGGCGGATCCGCCCACTGATCAGCACAAATTCCGTGTCGGCCGATTGGGCGGCGGCGAGCATCAGGTCGTGACCTTCCAGGGCGGTGGTGGTTTCCCAGCCCGCGGAGCCGGCCAGGCTAGCGATTGGCCCGAGGAAATGCGTTGTTGGAAAACCAATTGCCATCAGAGGACGGTCCGTGCCAGTGGCAAAATACGCGGCCGTTTCAGTTAGCAAACTCGAGCCCGCGAAAGGCGCCTTGGGCTTGAACCGCATGATGGCCGTGGCCGCCGCGAGCCGCACCCGGCGGTCGGAATCCAACAGCGCCGCGACCAACGGGCAAGGCGTGGCGCCATCGCGCGTGAGCAGCCGCTCGTTGCCGATCTCGCCGAGAATCTGGGCCGCCGCTTGGGCCGCGCGGATGGTTGGTCGCGAGCGCCTGGGCGAGGGCATCGTTGAGCGCGTCGATGCCGAAACGCGACTGCCCGTTGGACGGCCGAACCCGGTCCGGACGGCAATGGCCTGTCGAGCCCAACGCGATAGACGGACGATTCAAGCAAGCTGAGCAAATAGAGCCGCCGGGCTTCGAGTGAATTCGGCGCCAGGTCGTACAAATCGCCAGCCAGTCGGTGGGCGACAAACGAGGCGGCCCGGGCCGACGGATAGTTGGAGCTTATCAAACTGTGCGTTGTGGGATTCCAATTCCAGATCGTCACGTCGTCGCCCAGGTCGGGCCGCAGGATGCGCTCGCCGTCGAGGTAGCCGCGAACCTCGCGAATTAGCAGTGCGACGGCCTCGCCGGCGCTGGGCCGCGTGTTCACCATTTTTTCGAGCGCATCGCCGGCGGCTTGCCGAACGTTCCCAGGGCTATCGGATGCGAGATACGGGCGAAGCAAGTAGACGGACGCACGCGATTCACCCAAATCGGCCAGCAAGTCGATCGCTTCGATCTTGATCGCCGCGTCGGGAGCTTCGAGCGCGGCGGCCAACGGGCGAATTGCCTCGCTCCCCAAATCGAGCATTGCGCCGTGGGCCAGCGAGTGAATTTTTTGCTGAGCCGGATCGACCAGAGCCGCCAGCAGCGGCGACACCGAAAACGCCCCGCCGTCGTGGAGCGCCGCCAGCGCATCGCGCTGGACTTCGGCCGACGGATCGCCGAGCTTCTGCACCCGTCCCGCCAATCGTGCTGGATCGTGAATTTGCGCCGCGGCCAGCGCGAGCACGCGGTCGGCAAACGTCGCCGCTTCGGGCCGCAGCCGCGGATCGCCGGCCAATTGAATCAGCGCCGCGCTGCCGAATCGGTGGACGATGTCGGCCGCCGTGTCGGGATCGAACTTGGCGGCGATCAATTGTTGCACGAACGGCTTGGCCAACTCCGGGTGGTCCAATGCCGTGAGCGAAATGACCACCTGCACTAGTTCCTGCGGTGTCTTCGGATTGGAATCCAAGATGGTTTGCGTCGCGGCGTCCGGCGGGCGATAGGCTGGCGGCTCGGGCGCTGGCGGCGCTTTGCCCGGTGCGACAGGGGCAGGTGCCGCGGGATCGGCGGCTTTCGCTGGAGCTGCCGCGGCGGTGGGATCGGCCGCATCGGGCGCAGCGGCGGCTGGTTTTGCAGGCGCTTTTTTCGCCGGAGCTTTTGCCGCGGGCGCAGGCGCGGCGTTTTCGGCGCGCAGTGGCTGAACGGCGATTAGTAGAGCGAAGCCCGCGGACAAGAACGTGATGCGCTTCATGTGCACAACCCAAATGAAAGTAAGTTACTTCGGGAGGGCGAGGCTCCTGCCGAGATGGAACCCTGTCGGGTCGGCAGGAGCCTCGCCCTCCCGAATTACGTCAACTGTGCTTTAAATTTCAACCGTTCCTTCCATGCCGCGACTTGTCGTTCGACTTCCGCCGGGGCGGTCGAACCGTAACTGACAAACCGCTTGATCGCCTGCTCGACCCCGAGCACTTCGCGGACGCTGTCATCCAAGGCGGGATGAGTCGCCTGCAACTCGCCCGGCGACAGATCACTCAGCCGCACGCGGCGATCGAGCGCCATGCGAACCAGCTTTCCGACCAATTCGTGAGCCGTTCGTTGCGGGATGCCGCGGCGGATCAGCTCTTCCATCAAGGTTGTGGCGTCGAGATGCCCGCGATCCAGTTTTTCGACGATCGCCGTCCGATTCAACTCTGCGCCGGCGGCCAACGGCGCCGCCAATTCCAGGCAAGCCGAAACCGTATCGGCCGCGTCGAACAATCGGGGTTTGTCTTCCTGCAAATCGCGGTTGTACGCCAGCGGCAGCCCTTTGACGATCACCAGCAGCGCTTGCAGATCGCCGACCACGCGGCCCGTCTTGCCGCGGATCAGTTCCAGTACATCGGGATTCACCTTCTGGGGCATGATCGACGAGCCGGTGCAAAACGCTTGCGGCAGCTTCAGGAAATTGAACTCGGCCGTCGTCCACAAGATCCATTCTTCCGCCCAGCCACTTAAGTGCAGCGCGATCAACGTCAAGGCAAAAGCGAACTCCAGCGCGAAATCGCGATCACTCGCCGCATCGAGGCTGTTGGCCGCCACGCTCGTAAAACCCAACCGCTCGGCGACAAATTCACGATCAATCGGCAGCGACGTACCGGCCAATGCCGCGGCACCCAACGGCAAGACGTTCGTCCGCCGCAAACAATCGGCCAGCCGACCACGATCGCGCTCCAGCTTCTCGCAGTAGGCCAGCCAGTAATGCGCCGCGAGCACGGGCTGGGCACGCTGCATGTGGGTATAGCCCGGGAGGATGCAGCCGGCATCGCGCTCGCAACGACCGACAAACGCTCGTTGAAGTTCCACCAGCCGGGCGTCGATTTGTCCGATCGCTTCGCGCTGCCAAAGCCGCAGATCGGTGGCCACCTGGTCGTTGCGGCTGCGCACCGTGTGCAGTTTCCGGCCGACATCCCCCAGTCGTGCCCTGAGGGCTTGCTCGATATGGAGATGGATGTCTTCTTGCTCGATGGAAAACGGAAATCGGTCTTGCTCAATTTCCTGGCGAATAGTTTCCAACGTCTGCTCAATTTGTTGGCATTCACCGGCTGTAATCAGCCCGACCTTGGCCAACATTTGGGCATGAGCAATTGAGCCGGTCACGTCATGCGCGTACAATCGCCGATCAAAGCTAATGCTTTCGGTAAACTGCTCGACACGGCGGTCCGTCGCCTCGCTGAATACGCCCGACCAGGCTTTTGCCGCCACGCTCGGCCTCGAAGAACATGGGTTTCGAGTCGATCAGGATGCTCCCGACCGCTTTACAACACATTCACTCTAAATGGCTTAAGTGGGACGGTCAACGACTTGCACATCTATTGCGCACCCCGCAAGCGTGCGATAATTCCGAAAGCGCAGGTCATACCGGCATTGAATTTCGAAATTGGCTTTATCGACCGCGCTTAAGTCACGAAACCGCGGTCCCCGCTTCGTTACGGTTTTGGCCGGATTGGACGGAGGAAACAGGGGCCAATTACCCGAACCCGCCGTGAAAAAGGCAGGCAGAGACACTATTGCTGCCGGGCTCCGCCGGATCAGCCCACAGAGGTTCGACGGCGGGATGCCAGCCACGGAGGCACGACGGCGGGATGCCAGGTGGCCGAGTCGGCAGTTATCTCAAAGCGGGGCGCGAATAGTAGATTTCGCAATGCGGGTTTTGTTGCTGCGCTGCGTTTCGAGCAGCCAGTTCATTGCTCGCCGTAATTGTCACGGTCGTGTGCAATCCATCCGGGTGAGCCAAGCCGATTTCGAATTGCAACTGCGGTTGCGTGGGTTGGTTCCACTGTGCGGCCGACTGAAAGTATTGAAGCCGGTTCTCGACCAAGCGATTCCGCTGGTGTTGGTTGAAAATTGCCCGCGCCAGCGTCGATTGTTCTGCCTGGCGCAGGTCCCTGGTCTTGACATCGTGTTCAGCCGCGAGCCAGGCGTTCCATTGCGGCTCGATCACCTTGCGATCTTTGTCGGACAGGAGCCAGATCGGCACGGCGACGTTCTCACCGCTCTCGATTTCGAACACGACGCCTTTCACGCGATACAAGAGATTCGCTCCCTTGGTCGTGACGAACAGGTCTTCAATCCCGCCCGCGGTCTTTATGTCTTTGCCTTCTTCATGGCCGACAATTCTAGGCAAAATGTATTGTCTCAACGCCGGCAGCCCGGCGAACGGTTTGCCGTTGACGTACAGCTCGCCGACCTTGCGCGAAATCACGAGCTCTTTTTCGCCAAACTTCGCAACGCGACCGGCGAATTGCTTGCCGTCGACCAATGTCCAGGTAGGATCCTTGCTGGCCGCCGCGGCGATTTCCTGGATGGCCTGTTTCGATTTCAAGAACTCCTGGTCCTGTTTGGAAAGTTGCTCGAGGGGCATCGCAATTAGCTGACCCTCGGCTTTTTTCAAGACGACGAGCTTGCCGTCGAACTCGACGAGTTGGGCCTCATGGTGGTATTTGCCGGTCGCGTCGGTCCACTGGCGAGCGGCGAGCGTCGAAACGCAGGCGAACAAGATGATCATCGTGAAAGATCCGCGGAGCATTTTTCAATCCTCGGGTGGGAATTCAAATCGGAAACGGTTCGTAAAGAACGGCGGCGGTTGTCGACGCTCACATAGTTTAACATCGCAAAGGCGGCAAGGTTACGTTCCCTATCGGCGTCAAACTCGAATAGCTCGAATGGGACAGACCCTTGAAGCTGCGATAGCTGGCATGGTACCCTAGGGAAATTTTAGAGACGGCAAGCACGATGACGTGGCACTGCGAGACCGATTTCACCCGGCCGGAAATGGCCACACTGCACACTGTCCATGCGACTGAACGAAGGAAACACCCGTGCCGCGGCGCACTGATCTCCACAAAATCCTGCTGATCGGCTCTGGACCCATCGTCATTGGCCAGGCTTGCGAGTTCGATTATTCGGGCACGCAGGCCTGCAAAGCCCTGCGCGAAGAGGGATATGAGGTCGTGTTGGTCAATTCCAATCCCGCCACGATCATGACCGACCCCAATCTGGCCGATCGCACGTACATCGAGCCCCTCACTTGGGAAATCGTCGCCAAGGTGATCGAAGTCGAGCGCCCCGACGCCATCCTGCCCACGCTCGGCGGCCAAACAGGGCTGAACCTGGCGATGGATCTGCACAAGCATGGCGTCCTCGAGAAATTTGGGGTGGAAATGATCGGCGCCCGGGCCGACGTGATTGCCAAAGCCGAGGGGCGCGAGTTGTTCAAGGAAGCGATGGAGCGGATCGGCCTGGAAGTTTGCCGGGGCAGGACGGTCCACAATCTGGCCGATGCCCGCGAGGTGCTGAAAGAAATCGGGCTGCCCTGCGTCATCCGGCCGAGCTTCACGCTCGGCGGCAGCGGGTCGAATCTGGCCTACAACCGCGAGGAGTTCGATTCGGTCGTCAGCCGCGGCCTGGATTTTTCGCCAATCACCGAGGTGCTCATCGAAGAGTCGATCGTCGGTTGGAAGGAATACGAGATGGAGGTGATGCGCGACGCCGACGACAACGTCGTGATCATCTGCGCGATCGAGAATTTCGACCCAATGGGAGTCCACACCGGCGACTCAATCACCGTGGCTCCGGCCCAGACCTTGACCGACAAGGAATACCAGCGGATGCGCGACGCCTCGTTGGCCGTGATCCGCGAGATCGGCGTCGAGACCGGCGGCTCGAACATCCAGTTCGCGATCGATCCCAAGAACGGCCGGATGATCGTCATCGAAATGAATCCCCGCGTTAGCCGCTCCAGCGCCTGGCCTCGAAGGCGACTGGCTTTCCCATCGCCAAGATCGCGGCCAAGCTGGCCGTGGGCTATCGGCTACACGAGCTTCCCAACGACATCACCCGCGAGACGATGGCCTGCTTCGAACCGACGATCGACTACGTGGTGACGAAGATTCCGCGGTTCGCTTTCGAAAAATTCCCCGAGGCCGACGCCCGGCTGACGACGCAAATGAAAAGCGTCGGCGAGACCATGGCCATCGGGCGCACGTTCAAGGAGTCGTTCCAGAAGGCGCTCCGCGGCTTGGAAGTCGGCAGCTTCGGCTTCGGCTGCGACAGCAAAGATCTATGGGGCACGCCGCAGCAGCCCACCACCGAAGAAATCCGGGCCAAGCTGGCGATCCCCAATGCCGACCGCGCCTGGTATCTCCGCTATGCGCTCAAAAGCGGCATGTCGGTCGAAGCGATCCATGCCATCACGCAAATCGATCCTTGGTTCTTGGATGAGCTGGAGCAAATCGTGCAGCTTGAAAACGAGTCTGCGGACCTACGACGGACCCGAGTCGGTCGTCTACGCCGCTCGTGCGACGCGCGAAGCAATTCGGTTTTTCCGACCGGCAATTGGCCACGATCTGGGACCGCTCGGAAACCGACATCCGCGCCGATCGGATCGGCCGCGGCATCGTCGCCACGTTCAAGTCGGTCGATACCTGCGCCGCCGAGTTCGAGGCCTACACGCCTTATTACTACTCGACCTACGAGCAGGAAGACGAAACGCCGCCGAAGCCGCCAGGCGGCAAGCGGATCATGATTCTCGGCGGCGGCCCGAATCGGATCGGCCAGGGCATCGAGTTCGATTACTGCTGCTGCCATGCCAGCTTCGCCCTGCGCAATTTGGGCATCGAGTCGGTCATGGTCAACAGCAACCCCGAAACGGTCAGCACCGATTACGACACCAGCGACCTGCTGTTCTTTGAGCCGCTGACGACTGAAGACGTGCTGAACATTGTCGATCGAGTCCAGCCCGATGGCGTAATCGTGCAGTTCGGCGGTCAAACGCCGCTGAATCTATCGCGAGCGCTGGCCAACGCCGGCGTGCCGATCATCGGCACCGGAGTCGATACGATCGAAGAATCCGAGGACCGCGAGAAATTTCAGCGGCTGTTGCATCATCTCGGCTTGCGGCAGCCGCCAAATGGCATCGCCCGCACGATGCACGAGGCCCGGGCCGAAGCGGCGAAAATCGGCTATCCGAATCTGGTTCGGCCCAGTTTCGTCCTCGGCGGCCGCGGGATGGAAATTTGCTACGACCAAACGCAACTCGAGCGGTTCGTCGCCGAAGCTTTCGTGTTCGCGCAAGGACAGCCGGTGTTGATCGACCGGTTCCTCGAAGACGCCATTGAGGTTGACGTCGACGCCATCGGCGACGGCCAGGATGTGATCGTGTGCGGGATCATGGAGCATATCGAGGAAGCCGGCGTCCACTCGGGCGATTCGGCCTGTGCGATTCCGCCCTACAGCCTGGCCGGTCCAATCCTGCGCGAAATCCGCGAAGCCACGGTCGCGCTGGCCCGCCATCTCAAAGTCATCGGCCTCATGAACGTGCAGTATGCGATCAAGAAAGAGGACGGCCACCAGGTTCTCTATGTGCTGGAAGTGAACCCCCGGGCCAGCCGCACTGTGCCGTTTGTGGCCAAAGCGACCGGCATGCCCGTGGCGCACGTGGCGGCGAAAGTCATGGCGGGCGTGTCGCTGGCGGAACAAGGTTATCAAACCGACCCGATCCCCAGCCATGTGGCGGTCAAGGAGAGCGTTTTTCCGTTTGTGAAGTTCGCCGGGGTCGACATCGTGCTCGGCCCCGAAATGCGTTCGACCGGCGAAGTGATGGGCGTGAGCGAACGATTCTCGATTGCCTTCGCCAAGAGCCAATTGGCGGCCGGAATTCTGCTGCCGAAGCGTGGGCGGATTTTCGTCAGCGTGGCGTCGCTTTCTGCCAAGGAACACATGGTCGATCTGGCCCGGCGGCTGGTGGCGATGGGTTTTCAGACTCCTGGCCACCGAAGGGACGGCGCAGCGGATCGAAGAGGCGGGCATCCCGGTCGTGCATGTCAAGAAGCTGCAAGAAGGCCACCCCAACCTGCTGGATCACTTGATCGACGGCACCGTGCAATTGGTCATGAACACGCCGCGCGGCAAAGGAGCCCGGACCGACGAAGGCCGCATTCGCGCCGCCGCGGTCGCTCACGGAGTCCCCTGCATCACGACCATCCAAGCCGCCGAAGCCTGCGTCAAAGCGATGGAGGCCCTGCGCGATGAAGCGATGACCGTGCAAGCAATTCAGGATCGATTCCCAGCCGCGAAAGAGAAGGACCGCATCGGCAACCCGGCGACCGCCACCCGCTCATGAACTGCGCCCGGGAGGCGGAGGGAATATGATATGATGCGGAACGTCAGAGATCTGCGCATCCAGTTTGCCAATCAGGAACGAGCCCGTCATGGAAAAAGAACTTACCGATCGCGTGCAGAACTTTCATCAGCGTCTCGTTCAACTCCGAGACTCTCTTTGACGGCGCTACGAAGCAAAAGCAGGCGGCCGAAATCGAAGCCCGGATGGCACAGCCGGACTTCTGGGGCAATCAGGAACGGGCTCAGGCCACGGTCGGCGAGTTGAAGGCGCTCAATGCGGTCCTGAAGCCGCTGGAAGAGCTGTTGCGCATCGACGCCGAATTGGCCACTTTGGTCGAAATGGCCCGCGAAGACGACGGCTTCATCGCCGAGCTGCGCGGCGAAATCGGCCGGGCCGAGCCGAAGCTGGAAGACCTCGAGTTGAAATCGCTGCTGAGTGGTCCGCACGATGCCAACAATGCGATCCTCTCGATCAACGCCCGCGACGGCGGCACCGACGCCAACGATTGGGCCGAGATGCTGCTGCGAATGTACTCGCAATGGGCTCAGAAGGCGGGTTATTCCATCGAGCTACTGGATCGGCAGGACGACGGCGTGGCCGGTATTCAAAGCGCCGCGATCATCGTGCGCGGGCCGCTGGCTTATGGCTATCTGAAGGGCGAGACGGGCATGCACCGGCTGGTGCGGATCAGCCCGTTCAATGCCGAAGGCAAACGGCAAACGAGCTTCGCCGCGGTGGACGTAGCGCCGGAAATCGGCGAGAGCGCCGAGGTGGAAATTCGCGACGAGGACATTCGCGAGGATGTGTTTCGAGCCAGCGGCGCCGGCGGCCAGCATGTCAACAAAACCTCGAGCGCCATCCGGCTCACGCATTTTCCCAGCGGCATCGTCGTGCAATGCCAGAACGAGCGGAGCCAACACAAGAATCGGGCCACGGCTTTGAAAATGCTGCGGGCAAGGCTGGCTCGCAGGGAAGAAGAGAAACTCGAAGCCGAGCAGATGGCCAAGTACAAGCTGCAAGCCAAGACCGGCTTCGGCTCGCAAATTCGCAATTATTTTTTGCACCCCGACCAGCGCGTGAAAGACCAGCGGACCGGTTACTACATGGGCAATTTTCAAAACGTGCTGGACGGGAATATCCAGGGCTTTTTGGATGCCTATCTGCAATGGCGTGTCGGCAAGGGCTCGGCCGACGGAGCGAAGAGCGGCGCGGATAACGACGATGATGAATAGCGACGCCTGCGAATCATGAGCGCGCCCAACGAAGTCGCATTTCACGCGGGCAACAATTTGCTGCTTCGCTTCACGCGGCTCGCTGATCGTTGGGCGCACACAGTCGAATTCCGCCGATCCAGTGAAGCCTTGTGTCGATTGCAATCGCAAGAATTCGGCGAGGACGCAGATTGGCCATTAAGCCCGCCTTGGCAAAATTTGCAACGCACCAAGGGGGCCGACGGCGGCGATCTCGTGCTGCTTGTCGGCATGGCCGGCTCAAGCCATTGGTCCGCCGCAGTTGAGGCAGACCCAACTGGGCGGAAATTCGTTTTCGATGTTGCTTGCCGAACTACAAAACCGCCGCGATTCTTGGGGAGCAACTACTTGCTCGCCGCGGCGTCGGCAGGTGGCGGCCAGCGGTCATTGGAAATTCTGCAAATCGAAATCCTGCCAATGCCCGATGTCTTGGAACGATGCGAGCTATGGCGGTCCAATGAACGATTTGAGCTGCGGGTCGCAACTAACACTTTGAAGCTCCCGCAGACGATTCGCTGGCGCTACAGCATCGGGTTTTAACGATAGAAGTCAAAGATTGACGAGCGCGTTTGTCGGCCAATTGATTCAACGCTATGCTTTCCGCAGGGCGGGTTTGCGTTCATATTTAGCCGCCGGGCTTGCCCGGCGTGTCGCTGCTTGGCCACATCTGAACCACGCCGGGCAAGCCCGGCGGCTAACACCATGAAACCCGTCCTTGTACTCCGCCATGCAGCCCATGAAGTCATCGGCTCGCTCGAAGATACGCTGGATAATGCGGGCGTGGTTTTTACCACGGTCGATCAGTTTATCGAGCCAATCCAGAATTTCGATCCGAGCCGATGGGGCGGGCTGATCGGCATGGGCGGGCCGATGAACGTCGATGAAACCGAGCGATTTCCGTTTCTAGCCGACGAGCTTGGCTATCTCCGTCAAGCTATTGCCGCCGAGTTGCCGGTGCTGGGCGTCTGCCTCGGTTCGCAGCTGCTCGCCAAATCGCTGGGGAGCAAAGTTTACCCCAACCGCGTGAAGGAAATCGGCTGGTACGACATCGATTTCACGCCGGCTGCCGCCGAGGATCCGCTGTTCGCCGAATGCCGCAGCGTCGAAAACGTGTTCCAATGGCATGGCGACACATTCGACATGCCGCCGGGCGCCGTGCAACTGGCCAGCGGCGCAATGCAAGAACCAAATTTTTCGCTACGGCCGCCGGGCCTATGGAGTGCAGTGCCACCTGGAAATGACCGAGTCGCTCATCGATTGGTGGCTGACCGACGACCACGGGTGCGCCGAATTGGCAAAGCTCGACTATATCGACCCGGCGGCAATTCGTGAGCAGACACCCCGGCGGATCGGGCCGCTGCTGGAGCTCGGCAACCGAGTGTTCAGTCATTTCGCGGCGATGTGCCTGGACCAGAAATAGCGTTCGATTTCGTCGCTGAAAAAGGGGACTGGCTCTGGGCAGCCATTCGGTCTCCGCACAATTATCCGCCGTCCATGCGAAGTGCCTGTCCCCTTTTTCAGCAGTTCACCAATCGATCGACGTGGCCGCCGGACAAATCTTCCATGCAAATCGTTCTCTCCGCCGTGGGGCCCGATAATCGCGGCCTGGCCGATCCGATCGTTCATCATGTCACGGGTCGCGGGGCGAATATCGCCGAGATCCAGATGTACGATCACGACGAGGAATGCCTCTTCGCGATGCTTTTGCGAATTGAATTGGATGCGGCGGAACTGCCGGAGCTAAAGTCGGCGCTGGCGGAAATCGGCCGGCTCAAGCAACTCTCGATCCGCGTCTGGTCGCCCGAAGAACGTGCCAGCCGCCCACGTTTAGCCATCTGCACCACGCTTCGGCAAGAACCGGCCCTGGCGCTACTGCGGGCGATTCGCGACAAAACCGTCCCGGCCGAAGCGGCGGTCATGATCGGCACCCGTAATCATTGCCGGGCGCTGGCCGAGCAGTTCGGCATCGATTGGCATTTGATCGGCGACGAAGACGGTGCGGTCGACGAACGGCGGCTGGTCGAGCTTTGCGACCAGTACGAGGTCGATTACATCATTCTCGCCCGCTACATGCGGATCCTGTCGCCCTCGACTTGCTGGAAATTCGCCGGCGGGCGGATCGTCAATCTGCATCATGGGCTGCTGCCCAGCTTTCCCGCGCGCGGCCATATCACGACGCCTTCGCGGCCCGGATGCTCACATACGGGGCCACCTGCCATTTCATCGTGCCGGAGTTGGACGCGGGCAACCAGATCGTTTACCAATCGACGTTTACGGTTCCGCCGGGGACGAAACTCGATGAGGTGCTTGAGCGCGGCCAACAAGACAACGAGCCGCAGTGCCTCGTGGAAGGAGTCCGCCGAATCGTGACGCGCGAGGTGCAACTGCACTTCCATCGCGTCGTCGCCGCGCAGCGCTCCGTGGCGCGATGAAATGCATCCGTCAGCGGCTGAATTGCCGTAAGCAGCACGCTCGACGGACGCTTACTCTGTGCGCGGCTCTTTACAAGGCGACCTTTTTCCAGAGCCGCACCTCAGGAAAGCGCATGTCAGGCGAGGCATGCCGCCAACGGCATCGCGACCAATCAACTGCCGGCGCGCTTGAGATGCGCTCGCCGTGCTATTCGCCGAGCAAATGTATTCGACAGTTGCTCGAATTCTTTCACCGCTCGGCGTAAGAACCACCTTTTTGATTCGCTTGCTGCGGAGTGCCACAAGTTGTCACTGCATAACTTGATAACTAACAGGTCGCATTCTCTCGACGGAAGGGATGACACCCCCGGCGAAAAGCAAATATCACCTATGCGAATTCGCGAAAGACTATGACTCCGCTTCTCGGCACACTTGGCTTCGATTCGATGCGTTCCGACGACAGCGTCGCGACCGGCCGATTCGGAGATCTGCGCGGCACCGACGCCGTATCGCAACGATCGCTTCTCGAATCTGCCATGCAGCAGGTCGGCGATGGAGTGGCTGTCGCGAAGTGCGGCGACGGCGGTAGCCTGCCAACGCTTGTCTATTTCAATCGCTCGTTCAGCTTCATGGTGGATTTTCCGTCAGACGCAATGCCGGAGAATCCCCTGACGCTGCTCGCGGCGTCAAACGCGAATTCACCGCTGCTGAGCTGCCTCGCGGACGCGCTCACGGATCGCTCCCTCCTTTCCGGCGAGATTGTCCTGGGCGACGCGGCTGAGGGCAAGCGGAGACACATCGATTGGCGCACGACGCAATTGCGAAACGCGGTGGGTTCGATCACCCACGCAATCGGCGTGTATCGCGACATCACGATTCAACGGCAACGTGAAGAATCGCTGTTGCGAATGGAACGTCTCGCGTCGCTCGGGGCCATGACGGCCGCGATTGCCCATGAGGTGAATAATCCGCTGGGCGCCGCCACGATTGCCGCGGATACCGCGCTCGCTACGGCGGATTGTCCGCAACAAGGCAGCATTCTGAGCGCGAGCTTGGCGACCGTGGTCCAATCGCTCGATCGTTGCGGACAAATCGTCAAAACGCTGTTGCGGTTCGTTCGCGACGAACCGAATGACAAGCGTCCCTGCGATTTGAATCGCATCGCGACTCGGTCGCGGGACTTGGTTCGCGTTGGCGCCGAGCGGCAGGCCGCTTGCGTGGAGCTGGACCTGGCGGAAGGGCTGCCACCGATCTGCGCGACTCCCTTGGAAATCGAGATCGCCATTGTCAATTTGCTGTTCAACGCGATTCAAGCGGGACGGCATGGAGCCCGCGTCCTGGTTCGGTCCCGGCCAAACGGCGATCATGTCCGGCTGTCGGTTGAGGATGACGGGCTGGGAATGACGGAGCATGAGCGACAACATGCATTCGAGCCATTATTCAGCATGCGCCGCGGTGACGGGGGCACGGGCCTGGGCCTGTATGTCGTTTCGAGAATGGTTAGTGCCCAGGGTGGCACTATCGACCTTCAGAGTCAGCGCGGAAAGGGGACCGTGGTTACGCTCGAATTGCCGGTGGCGACCAGTCCCGCGGCGAGCGCGGCCGCCAAGCAATGCAAACAGTGCGAGGTCGTTGGATATCCGAACAGGGGCATTACCGATGAATTCTCAACCCGCTACGGTCTTCGTGGTCGATGACGACCGCCTGTCGCGAGAGGCGCTTACGCTGCTGGCGGCCTCCGCCGGTTTCGCGGTGCGCGCATTTTCGTCGGCTGAAGAGTTTCTTGATAATTACCCACAAGTCGAGGGCCCCCAGTGCCTGGTGCTCGACATCCGCTTGGACGGCATGAGTGGGCTGGGGCTTCAGGAACAATTGAGTATCCGGCAGATTGGCATCCCGGTGATCATCGTCACCGGCTACAGCGAGGTCTCTCTCGCGGTGCAAGCGATGCGGGCCGGGGCCGTCGATTTCTTGGAGAAGCCGTTCAACCGCCGCGTCTTGCTGGACACGATCCAGCATTCGCTCGATCGGGACGCGGAGCGGCGTTGGAAGCTCGCTCATACGAGCGCTTTGCGGCAACGCATGGAGCTTCTTTCCTCCCGCGAGCGCGAGGTCATGGAACTGCTCAAGGCGGCCAAGGGGACCAAGGAAATCGCCTCGATCCTGGGAATCTGCCCCAAAACTGTCGCCAAGCATCGCCTGCGAATTCTGGAAAAGCTCCAAGTCGAGAGCGTCGTCGAACTCGTGAAAGACGAAGTCGCCTAAGCTAAAAGCCTATCCGAGAACCGGCGGGGACTGGCTCATTTTGCGATGCCCTGGGAGCAAAATGTGCCTGTCCCCCTCTCCTCGGCCGGTTCTCGGATAGGCAGTAAGGTCCTGTTGAAAAAGGGGACAGGCACTTCGCGGCAACGTCAAAAACTCCCTGGAATTCCGCATTCTCCCTCTCCCTTGACGGGAGAGGGCTGGGGTGAGGGTGGGAATCAAGTTTGATCTTTCCCTTGCAGCTGGATTTCGACGTCACCGATGTTCCCACCCCTCACCCCCGACCCCTCTCCCGCAAGGGGCGAGGGGAGACGCGTTTGTCCGCAGCGACATTCCCACCACTTTCGAGGCGCTCACCCCCGCCGCACCGAGAGAAGTTCGCATCCGTGTGCGAAGTTTTCTACCTGACTGCGGCGGACCTCTGACCCAAGATTGGCATGGGTAACCGCGCCGTAGCGGCCCAGGCTGCCTGTGCTGGCAATTCTTCAATCGACATTCAGATCCAAACCGGTGCATCGCGCAATCGCGATCGAGGTTCCACGTATGACGCGAGACATGCGCGTTCTGTTGCTGGAGGACAACGAAGGTCATGCGCGCCTCATCCAGCGCGCCTTGAACCGCGCCGCAGGCAATTATGAGGTGCAACACACGACGCGACTGGCCGACGCGCTCGAGCAGCTTACCGCTGGCAATCAAGATGTGGCGCTGGTCGACTTGACGCTCCCCGACAGTCGCGGCGCCGAAACCGTCGCGGCCATGCGCGGCGGCTGCCGCGATTTGCCGATTGTCGTGCTGACAAGCCTGGCCGACGACGAAATGGCCTTGGCCGTATTGAAGCAAGGCGCTCAGGACTATCTGATCAAGGACAATCTGACGCCGGAAGATCTCGAGCGCGCCATCCGGTATGCGATTCACCGGCAACAGTCGTATTCGGAAATCCAGCGGCTGCTCCAGGAACTGCAAACGGCCCGCGATTTGTTGGAACGCAAGAATCGCCGCCTGAGCAAGCTGTATCGCACCGCTCACCGTTTCGTCGACAACGTCTCGCACGAGTTCCGCACTCCGCTGACCGTCGTGAAGGAATACGTTTCCATCATGCGCGACGGACTGTTGGGCCCGCTCAACGAGGAGCAGCGCCGATTCTTGGACATCGTCAACGACCGAGCCGATGATTTGAACCACATGGTCGACGACATGCTGGACGTGAGCAAAATGGAAGCCGGCATTCTGAGCGTTTATCGCTCGACGCAGCATCTCGCCGAGGTCGTCAACCACGTGAGCGTCGGATTGCAGCGCCGGGCGGCCCTGAAAGACGTCGAGCTTACGATCGAGATCGACGAGCAGCTTCCACCCATTTATTGCGATGGCGAAAAGGTCGGTCGCGTGATCGTGAACCTGGTCGTCAATGCGATCAAATTCTGCGGCAATCCAGGGCAGGTGCGGCTCGCCGCCCGACTGGATTGCCAACGGCGCGAGGTGGTGGTCAGCGTGACGGACAACGGACCGGGTATCCATAAAAAAGACCTGAAAGTCATTTTTCGACGATTCAAGCAACTCGGCTCCAATCCGCGCGGGAGCACGAAGGGATTCGGCCTCGGCCTCAGCATTGCCCATGAATTGGTGGCGCTCAATCTGGGCGAAATGTCGGTCGAAAGCGTACTAGGCCAGGGAAGCGAATTCTCGTTCACCGTGCCGCTGGATGAGCCGGCCGCGATCGTGCGGCGCTTCTTCGATCGATTTCCGCGAAGTCAGGCGGAGGGGAGCCGGTTATCGCTCATCCGCGTCTTGGCGCACACCGAGGCCAGTCCGACGGCGGCGGAGGATGTCGCGGCATTTCTGAACGGAATACTGCGCCGCCACGACTTGCTCGTCCGGACCGAATCCTGCACCTGGCTGTTGATCCGAGCTTCGTCCGAGGACGAGCTCGAACGGTTTTTCGAGCGCGCGAGCCAGGCCATCACCGACGCCGATCGCAATCGGCTCGGGCGGCCTTTGCCGCTAGTCACGATGCATACCGAGGGAAGTTGGAGCGGCGACGACAGACTGGATGAGTTGCTCGCACAGATCCTGAACGAGTCCCAGCCCGTCGGGCCGAGACCAGATTAACGCCACTTTTCGCGAGGCGCTGTATGTCGGACACGAAACAAGTATTGCTGATCGAAGACGATCAGGAAATCGTGGCTGGAGCCAGCCTGCGACTGCGCACTTCGGGCTACGACGTGATTTCCGCGTGCGACGGCGAGCAAGGCGTCGCTTCCGCGGCACGCAACCATCCCGATGCGATCATCCTCGACGTGCATATGCCGCGGATGGATGGACTGACGGCGCTCAATCACCTGAAGACGCGGCGCGAACGCGCCACATCCCCGTCCTGATGCTTTCGGCCAGTATTACGGAGCAGAATTCCGCGCTGGACGCCGGGGCCGAATGTTATTTGCGAAAGCCATACCAGGCCCAGACCTTGTTGGCGGCATTGAGCGCCGCGGTGGAGCCTGTTCTGGCAGCCAAGACACAACCGCTCTGCCCGGGAGCTTCATGAGCATGAAACTGGAAACGATCATTCCAACGAGTCGATCGACCATCCATGTGCTGCTGGTGGCGAGCGATCCATGGCAATCGCAATGCGTCGAGCTGGCGCTGGCCGATCGTTGCGGCCAGAACTTCGATGTTTGCCACCGGCTGGGGATTCCGGACGCAACGGAGAATCTGCCGCTGGAGTCGTTCGACGTCATCTTGATATATCTCGCCGAAGAGAATGAAAAGTTCTTGGACGAATTGGCCGAGCTTCGGCGGCGTGCCGCGGCAACGCCGTTGATCGTGATTGCGGCTCCCGAGCAAGGGTCCCTTGCCTCCCGAGCACTCGGTCAAGGATGCGATGAATACTTGTTCGAGGGTGAAATCGGCGGCGACGCGCTAGCGCGGAGCATCCGCCGCGCGAGCGAACATCGGAAACTGCGTGCCGACCATGCCGAGCTGACGCGACAGTGTGGCGACTTCGAAGCACAATTGAAACGAACGTCGCGGCTCTTGACCGACGCGGCCGACTCCACGAAACGCCTGACGGGAAGTTTCTCGCACGAGATCCGCACGCCGCTCACGGTCGTCCAAGAATATTGCGCCTCGGTGCGCGACGGTTTGGCCGGCCCGGTAACGGACGATCAATCCCGGTATCTCGATATCGTCGCCGACCGCGTTGGCGATCTGAACCGGCTGCTCACGGATTTCGTCGATTCCCCGGCGTTGGAATCCGGCACGCTTCCGATCCGGCGAACACCGGCCCGGCTGGTCGACATCGTCGAAAATCTTCGACCCATTTTGCTCGCCAAAGCGGCGATCCGGCGGGCGCGGTTGGAAATCTGGGTTTCGGCCGATCTGCCGGGCGTGTATTGCGATGCGCAAATCGTTTCGCGCACGATTTGCAATCTGGTGGCGCAGGCGCTGAAGGCAACGCATGAAGAAGGAGCCGTCCGAATCTGGGCCGAGCATGCGCCGGATCAGCGGCAAATCGTGCTCGCCGTAGCGGATAACGCCGTGGGAGCCACTCCCGAAAATCCGGCAACGTTTCTGCGTACGTTTGCGCTGGCAGCGCAAGAACCGGACGCGGCGCTGGGTCGTGGCACTTTCAACCTGGTCATGACCCAGCAGTTGGCTCATGCCAATTTCGGCGAATTGGGCGTGCATCGCGATTCGCTCTGCGGCACGACGTATTTCCTTTCGCTCCCGGAAGTGGATCCGGATGTCGTGATGACGGCTTACCTGCGGGAAAGAACGCGACTTGGCAATGAGCCGTCGAGCGTGGCGCTAGTGCTCGTATCCCTGGACGTGGAATCGGGGGGCGCTGCGGCGGACTCCTTGGACGAAGTGCTCCATGGCTCGATCGCCAGCGACGATTTGGTTCTTCGCCTGGAGCCCTTCGTCTGGGCGTTGATCGTCGACACCTCGCGGCAGCAACCGCAACTCATGGTCGCTCGAGTCCACGACGCATGGGCCCAGAGCAACCGCGGCAAGCGAAGCAAGCATCCTCCCGAAATCCTGGTCGAGGTCAAAGCGCTCTATCACTTCACACTCCAGGATCGGAAAACGCCGATGCCCACCACCGCCGGGTCGCCCTTCATAGCGCAGGAAGCGATCGCCACGCCACGCATCCTACTCGTCGACGACGACCGTTCGATTGTCGAGGCGCTCCGTCTGCGGTTGAAGCTCTCGGGCTACGAGGTGGAGACCGCCCACGACGGCCAACAAGGACTCGCTGTCGTCGGCCAACGACACGTCGATTTGATTCTGCTGGATATTCGCATGCCCGTCATGGATGGACTGACCATGCTAGCCAAATTGCAAGAGGACGAGTCGCGGCGGCAGATTCCGGTGGTCATCGTTTCGGCCAGCCATGACGACCGTGGGCGCGCCCTGGAGCTTGGGGCGCGCTATTTCATCGAAAAGCCATATGACCCGAACGTCCTCAAAGTCACCATCGCGGCCGTCCTTAGAAGGAGTGCGCCGCAGGAATGCGGCTCAAAATGAACAGCGCTCAAGAGTCCAATCCGGCTGACGCGACAACTGGCCCTCAGGCGATCGGTTTGAGATCCGCCGAGCCTGCTCGCCAGCAACCCAAGGTCCTGTGCATCGACGACGACCCGGATATCACGCGGATCATCAAGATGCGGCTGGAACAATTCGGGATCGACGTCTGGCGGGCGTTCAGCGGGATGCAAGGCTATTGGACGGCTTTGGATATCCGCCCCGACGTGATCGTCTCCGACCTGGTCATGCCCGACGGCAAGGGCGAATACACCTTCGGGCGGATGCAAGCGAACAGTCTAACGAGAGATATACCGTTCATCGTGCTCACCGGCCAGACCGACAATGGCACTAAACGCAAAGTCTTGAATCTCGGTGTCCAGGCTTACCTCACGAAGCCGCTGGTTCTCAAGGATTTGCTCGGCGAGTTGCGGCGCTACATCCTGTTTTCGTCCGCCGCGGATCCTTCGCGGCCGAACGCACATTGATTGAGATGCACCTTGCCATGACAACCATTCTTCTGGCCGACGACGATCCGGCGCTGGTCGAGGTCCTGACGATGCGCTGCCGCGCGCTTGGATTGCAAGTGCGCGCCGCGGACAGTGGGTTGGCGGCTTTGAAAGCCGCTTGCGACGACCCGCCGGACATTATTTGCCTGGATGTCGAGATGCCTGGAGGCAATGGCCTCAGCGCCTGCGAATTGTTTGCCGGAGAAAGTCGATTGGCCCAGGTGCCGATCATCGTTCTGACCGGAAAGACCGACGGCGAAACGATTCGGCGATGTCATAACGCCTGCGCATATTACGTTCCCAAGTGCGCGGATGTTTGGAATCGGATCGAGCCGCTGCTGCACACGTTTCTCGAGGCAAGTTCCGAGACCGGCAAATCGTAACTCAAATTAAAATCGCGTCCGGCTTCTTGCATCTCCGACTCCCTTTGCACCGTGCGAACCACGCCATGACGACTCAAGCGTTCCGAATCTTGTTGGCCGAAGACGACGACGGGCATGCCAGCCTGGTCGAACGGAATCTGAAACGATCGGGTATCGCCAACGAGATGGCGCGGCGCACGACGGTCAAGAGGCGCTCGACTACGTTCGCGCTCGACTGTCGACTTCCGGCGACAGCCCCGTTCCACTGCTGCTGTTGTTGGACATCAACATGCCGTTGGTCGATGGGATTGAAGTCCTCCGGCAACTCAAACGGGATGAAGCGACGGCCAAATTGCCTGTCATCATGCTTACCACGACCGATGACCCGCGCGAGATTCAGCGTTGTTATGAATTCGGCTGCAGCGTCTATATCACCAAGCCCGTGGAATACGACCGGTTTGTCGAAGCCGTCAAACGGCTGGGTCTGTTTCTCCAGATTGTGACCGTTCCCGCGAAAGCAGCCGGGTAGCCCCAGACCCTTCGCCCAGAGCTTTTTTGGCTGATCGAACAAATTTGATATTCGACGTCCGAGCAAAATTGATGATCGCAACGCATACCCACGCACCGTCCGTCGCGCAGCGCAAGATTTTATCCTTCGCGCTTGGCGATCAGGAATACGCGCTGCCGCTGTCGGCGGTTCAGGAAATCGTGCCGTTGGCGCGAGCTCGTCCGCGCGCCCGGCCTCCCGCCGATCGTCGAGGGTTTTCTGAATCTCGGCGGATCGGCCAGGATTGTGATCCATTTGGGCCGATTATTCGGCCAGGCCGTGCTGCCTGGCCGTCTCTATACCCCCCTGCTCATCCTGCGCAACCGAGATTTGCCGATCGCCCTCGTTGTCGACCGCGTCGTCGGTTTGTCCACGATTTCCGCCGACTCGCTGGTGCGGCTCGGCGAGGGCGCTTCTCTCAACGACTGTGCCGAGGGCGTGTTCATCCAAGAAAAACGCGCGATCGTGATGCTGTCGCCCGACCGCATCATGCTGGACCAGGAGCGCTTGTGCCTGGCGGAATTGCTGGCCGCGGAGCAGGCCCGCCTCGCCGCACTCGAGGAGACCGCGCAATGACGGTAGCCATGCTCTCTCCCGCGGAACTGCTCGACGATCCGTTCTTCGATCGCCTGAAGGCCCACGTGATCGATGCGACGGGGCTGGTCTGTTACGCGACACAAACGCTGGAATTGGCCCGACAGCTTTCGCAGCGTCTCCAGGCGCACGACCTGACGGATTGCTGCGAATATTGGAATCTTCTTCACGAAGGCAAGGCGGGACAGGCCGAATTCGATTTGCTCATTGCGAGCCTGACCATCGGTGAAACATTTTTCTTCCGTCACGAAGAACAATTTAATTGTCTACGCGACGGCGTGCTTCCCGAATTAATCGAACGCAACCGTGCGTCTCGGCGGCTGCGCAGTTCGAGCGCCGGCTGCGCAACCGGCGCCGAGCCGTATTCCGTCGCGATCCTGCTGAGGCAGCACTGGGGCGACGTTCTTTCCGACTGGGATGTGTCGATCGTGGGAACCGACATCAACCGGTCGTTTATCGCCCAGGCCCGCCAAGGTGTGTTCGGCGACTGGTCCTTGCGCGCCACGCCGGAACCGCTGCGCACGGCTTGCTTTCTGCGTTCGGGCGAGCACTGGCTGATTCGCCCCGAGTTTCGCCAAGGCGTGTCGTTTCGGCACCACAATCTGGTTCAGCATCCGTTTGCCTCGCCGTCGGCAGGCCTTTCGGAGTTCGATCTGATTCTTTGTCGGAATGTGATGATCTATTTCGATCAAGAAACCAACCGACGACTCGTCGGTCAGTTTCATGCTTGTTTATCGGAACTCGGATGGCTGATGGTCGGCCACGCGGAATCCCAGAACGAATGGTTTCCACAATTTAAGATCATCAACAATTCGGACACGGTCCTCTACCAAAAGCCGGGCTCGACGACGCCCTCGCTTCTCTGCTCGGCTTCACAAACCACGCGCATCGACGCGTCCACGGCCGGGCCGAGCGCGCCCCAAAACGAATGCACCGCGTACGCAGCGGATCGGACAAACGGGATGAGTCCTATCGCGAAGATGCGCCGTGCAAGCCAGCCCAGGTCGACAGCCCGAGGCGGCGCGACGCGCGGGAAGATGCGTTTGAGCAATGCCAAGTACGGCTTGCCGCGGAGCCGTTGAATCCGCAATTCCAATTCGATTACGCCTCGCTCTTACACCAGCGGGGGCGCTACCGCGAAGCCGAGCTGGCGCTGCGGCGCACGCTCTACCTGAATCGCGACTTTGTGCTCGCGCACTTTGATCTCGGCCGATTGTTGCGACGAAAAGGAGATCTCGCGGGCGCCCGGCGCTGTTTTCGCAACGCGCTTCGGCTGTTGGAGATGCTCGACCCGCGAACACGGCTTCCCAGCGCCGACGGAACGGACGCGGCGGCATTGGCCGAAGCGATCCGCACCCACCTTGAACCGTTGGATAATTCATGACCACCACCGCGCATCACTTCGATTGGGACGCGATCAAGCTCCGCCTGCGCGCGGGCGAAATGGCGATCGATGGCGCTTGGACTCCCGACGACGAACGGCAGGACGCCATCTACCGGCAACGGATGCTGGACTACGCAAATCGAGCGGACTCGGCGCCTTGCCGATCGAGCGCAAGGCGGATCTTGGTGGCGCGAATCGGTCAGGAGCGCTACGGCTTCGATCTGGCGACGGTGATGACCGTGTTTTCGACGCCGAAGGTCACTCCCGTTCCGGCCGCGCGGCAAGAGCTGTTGGGCCTGATCAACGTCGGTGGCGAAATCCAAAGCGTCTTCGACGCCGCACGCCTGCTGGGACTTCCGGCGACAACGGACTGCGGCGTCGGCCACGTCCTATTGCTGCGTCACGCGCAGTGCGCGATCGCCCTGCGCGTCGACCGCGTCGAAGCCATCGAGGACATCGGTTCAGAAACATTGCTGACGTCCGAACAGAACAGTCCGGCCGAAGCTCTGCAATATATCGAAGGAATCGCGCCGGGTCGGTTGATTGTCCTTCACGCGCGACGGCTGCTGTCGCATCCTGTTTTCACTCCGGAAACTATCGAACCACGAGGGGATTGAACATGACGATCGGGAAGAAGATTGCCGTTGGATTTTGGATTGCGTTGGGCGTCTTGATTGCTATCGGCGCCCTATCGTATTTCAGCATGACGACGCTCATTGCCAACAGCCGCGCGGTCATGCACACCGAACAAGTGCTCAATGAGCTAGGGTCTCTCTTGTCGCTAGCCAAAGATGCGGAGACCGGACAGCGTGGTTTTATCATCACGGACAAGCCGGAATATCTGGCGCCCTACAATGCCGCCATTTCGACAACGGCGCAGACGATCCAGAACCTCCGGCAACTGACGGCGGATGAGCCCAACCAGCAACGCCGGCTGGACAAGATCGAACTCCTCATTGGCGACAAGTTCGCCGAGCTGGCGAAAACCATAGCGGTCAGGAAATCCCAAGGATTCGAGGCCGCCTCCGCGATCATCAAGGACGACGTCGGCAAAATTTTCATGGATCAGATTCGCCATGAGGTTGCCGCGATTCACGCCGAGGAGAGCGACTTGCTGCTCCGCCGGACAACCGAGTCGGAAGCCGGCGCCACGCGCACCTTGTATATCATCGGCGTGGGCACGCTGCTGGCGGTCATCTTCGTGCAAGGAGCCGGGCTATTCATCTCCCGCTCGATCTCCAAACCGCTGCGCGGCGTCGTCGACCTGTCGCGCAACATTGCCCTGGGCGACCTCCGGTCGACGAAGTTGCCCGCCACGTCGGACTACGAAGTCCGTCAATTGTCCGAAGCCTTCGATCAAATGCTCGAGGGCCTCAAAACGTTCGCCAGGCAGACCATTTCCGTCACCGAAAACTTGAATGCCGCCGCCTCCGAAATCCTGGCCTCGACGCAGCAACAAGCCTCGGGCACCAAGCAACAGGCGGCCACGATCCAAGAGATCACCGCCACGATGGAAGAGGTGCGCCAATCGGGCAGCCAGATCGCCGAACGGGCCAAACAAGTCGCGGCGGCCGCGGAAGCGACTTCGGCCTCCAGCACGTCCGGACTCAATGCGGTGGAAGACACGAACAGGACCATGGAGGACATTCGACAGCAGGTGGAAGAAGTCGCCGAAAACATCGTCTCACTTAGCGAGCGCACCCAAGCGGTCGGCGAGATCATCGCCACGGTGAACGACCTGGCCGAACGATCGAACCTGCTGGCTCTGAATGCGGCAATCGAGGCGGCTACGCGCCGGTGAGCAAGGAAATCGGTTTTCGGTGGTCGCCAATGAAATCAAAAACCTGGCCGACCAGGCCAAGGATTCGACGATCCAAGTGCGGACGATCCTCGGCGAAATCCAGCGCGGCATCAATAGCTCCGTGATGCTGACCGAAGAAGCCGTCAAACGGGTCGAAACCGGCAAGCAACAAGCCGACGTGACCGAGCGCACGATCCGGCAAATGGCCAGCACCACGCAGGAAAGCGTGCAGGCGTTTCAACAGATCATCGGCGCGACGGGGCAACAGCAGATCGGCATGGAACAAGTCACCAAGGGCATGCAAGACATCCGGCAGGCGGCAAGCCAAACCGCCGCCAGCACCGTGCAACTCGAAAAGGCCATGGTTAGCCTGACCGCTCAGAGCCAATCGCTTCGCGGCGCAGTCGGCAAGTATCAGTTGAATTAAGAGCCCGGCCGAGAACCGCCGAGCAGAGGGGGACAGGCACATTTTGCTCACAGGGTAAGCGAAAAATGAGCCAGTCCCAGTCGGTTTTCGGACAGGTTGTAAAGTCGCCGCCGTGCAAAACTTTCATCGGATGACGCGCACTACAAGGATCTGCCGTGGACTTGAATCAAACATTGATGAACGCCTTTCAAGTCGAGCATTTAGAGCATTTGGAGCGAATCCGCTCGATGCTGCTCGTGCTCGAACGGCAACCCGCGCCCTGCGCAGGCCCGGAACTCGAGGAAGCCTTCCGCTGCGCTCACAGCTTGAAGGGCGCCGCCCGGATCACCGGACTGAGCTGTGTCGAGATGCTTGCCCATCGCCTGGAGAGTCTGTTTGCGCTTGCGCGGCGATGACTGCGGTATCGACAAAGATCTTAAAGACATTCTTGACGTCGTCCGCGTGGCGCTCGATGGCATTGAGGACGCGGCCGCGGCAGTCTTGCGCGGCGACGAGCCGGCCGATCCCCAACGCCTGATCGCCGAGCTCGACCGGCTGCTGGAGCCTGAGAGCCTATCCGAGAACCGGCGGGGACTGGCTCATTTTGCGGTGCCCTGGGAGCAAAATGTGCCTGTCCCCCTCTCCTCGGCCGGTTCTCGGATAGGCAGTAAATCGGCGACCGCTGGCGCCGCGTCTGGAATTACCGAGACAATCGCCGCGGGCGATGCGGAAGCGGCGCACGCGGTGGCCGCAGAGCCGGCGACGCCAGCGCCCGCAAATCTTCACCCGGCGCGCCGAGTCGACAGCGTCCGGCTCAGCGCCGAGAGTCTTGACCGGCTATTGAAATGCAGCGGTCAACTGCTGACCACGTGCCTGCAACAAGATGGCCTGGCCCTCGATCTACAAGGCCTGGTGCGAGACATCACCGAGCTCAAGAACCTTTGCGGCAGTTGGCGCGGCGCGGCGGCGGAGCGAGAGATCGACGGGCCTTCCAACCGCTTGCCGGATAGTTCGCCAGGTCGATTTTCCAACCGGGCAAGCATCGCCCGGCGCGGCGAGCTCGTCGATCATCAACTGCTGGCGCTGGGAAAACGGATCCGCGCCATCGCCCAAGCGCAGCGCCGCAATGCCTGGTCGCATCGGTTGCTCACCGAACAGTTGCGCGCCGATGTCTGCCGCGCGCGGATGGTGCCGGCCGAGGATATCTTTCAATGTTTTCGCAAAATGATGCGCGATTTGGCCAACGATCAGGCCAAGCAAGTCGATTTTCGCATCGACGGAATGGAGACCGAGGCCGATCGCACCGTGCTTCAGGCCCTCAAGGATCCGTTGATGCACGTCCTGCGCAATGCCATCTGTCACGGCATCGAAATGCCGGCCGAACGAGTCGGGCTGGGCAAGGCGCCTGAGGGCAAAGTGAAATTGCACATTGAGGCGACCGGCAGCCGCTTGAACATTGCCATCGAAGACGATGGCCGCGGTGTCGACGTGCCGCGGGTGATTGAGCTGGCAGTTCGTCAGGGCTTGGTCTCGTCAGCCGAAGCCCAAGCCTGGCCGCGGGACGAAGTGCTCAATTTACTCGTCCGGCCTGGTTTTACGACTTGCGCCAACGTCTCGGAATTGGCGGGTCGAGGCATGGGCCTTTCGGTCGCCCATGAAATCGTGACTGGCCTGCAAGGTGAAGTTGCCATTCGGCCCGGCCAGGGTACTGGCACCGTCGTCTTGCTCTCGGTGCCGCTGACCATCTCGACGCATCGCATCCTGCTCGTTTCTTGCCAAGGACAATTGTTCGGGATTCCCGTAGCCGGAATCGAAAACGTGCTGCGGATCAGCCGGCAAGAGATCGAAAGCTTGGAAGGCCGACCGATGATTTCGGTCGCGGGGCAATTGGTCACCGTGTTTCCTCTGGCCCGCCTGCTGGAACTGGCCGACGCGGAGGCGTTGCTCGAAGGGGACCTGCTCCAATTGGTCGTGCTGAAATTCGGAACTCGACGAGTCGCGGTGGCTGTCGATGCGCTGCTTCAGGAACGCACCGCCGTCATTCAGTCCCTGGGTCGGCTCGCAGCGCAAATGTCGCGCTTCACCGGCGGAATCATCCAAGAAGATGGCTCGGTTTCGTTGGTGCTGAACTCCGCCGATTTGATCGAGCGGTCGAAGCAATCCGCCGGGCCGGCTTCTTTCAACCGAGCTAAGAGCGAAGATGTTCCCCCGCCAACGGTCCTGGTCGTCGATGATTCGTTCACGACGCGCACCCTGGAAACCAATATCCTGGAATCGCACGGCTATCGGGTCCGGATTGCCATTGACGGTATCGAGGCCCTGAATGAGCTGCGGGCCGAGCGGGTCGACCTGGTGATTTGCGACGTGCAAATGCCGCGGCTCGACGGCCTCGGCTTGCTGGCCGAAATGAAGAAGGATCCGCGGCTGGCTCAGATTCCCGTGATTATCGTCGAGCTCGCTCGATAGCCGCGAAGACCAGGAGCGCGGGCTCAGCCTGGGAGCCGATGCCTATCTGGTCAAACAGAAATTCGACCACCAAGAATTGTTGCACACCATCGAACAAATCGTGTAGTCCATGGGCATCCAGACCTCGATCGCCGATGACGGACAGCGGCTTTGCCGAACTTCAATCGCGCTGCGCAAGGCCCGCGTCATGATCGTCGACGATTGCCGCGTCGTCCGGGAGTTTCTTCGGCATTTGATTGCTCAGGATCCGCGGCTGGAGGTGGCGGCCTGTTTGGAAAGCGGCGAAGAAGCCTTGCGGCTCTTGCGGCGAGTGTCACCGGATGTGATCTCGCTCGACATACGCTTGCCCGGAATGAACGGCCTGGAAGTAACCCAACGCATCATGTCGGAAAGACCGACGCCGATCGTGGTTGTCTCGGCAAGCGTCGAGGCGGAGGGTCTGAAAATTTCGATGAACGCTTTGAGAGCCGGGGCCCTCGCGGTCGTCGAGAAGCCGGTCGGATTGAACCATGCGGACTATCAGCAATTAGCGCATGCACTCTGTACTCAACTGGCGATCATGAGCCAGGTGAAAGTCGTCCGACAGCGAATCGACCGCGGCCTGCAGTTCGCCGGCAAGAGGATTGAAAGGAAGGCTTCGCCTGTCGAGTTCCGCCGCGAGCTCAACGCCCGGACACCGACGCAGGCGTTTCGCATCCTGGGCGTGGCCGCGTCGACAGGCGGCCCGGGAGCGCTTCAAGCGCTGCTCAGCGCGCTAGGGCCCGATTTTCCGCTGCCGATCGTCATTGTGCAACATATTGCCGACGGCTTCATGGAGGGCTTTATCTCCTGGCTGGCTAGCGTGGCGCCCCTTCCCGTAACCGCGGCAAGGGAGGGCGAAACACCGGAACTGGGCCATGTTTATGTCGCACCGGGCGACCAGCACGTGCGAATCAACGCGGGACGCTTGACGCTCGACCACGGCCAGCCGATTCGTGGCCAGCGACCGTCCGCGACCGTGCTGTTCGAATCCATGGCGCTGGATCTCGGCCCTGCCGCGCTCGCCGTGCTCTTGACCGGCATGGGAGACGATGGCGCCGCGGGGCTGCAAGACGTGTGCCTCGCCGGTGGTTACACGATTGCCGAGGACGAAAGCACCGCCGTGGTGTTTGGCATGCCTCGAGCCGCGATCGCGTTGGGCGCCGCGTGCGAATGCTTGCCGCTGGACGCGATCGGCGCGCGATTGCGGCAATTGACACAGTGCTCTGTTCCTTGCAAATGATCCCGACGACCGATGGATCGCCGCGCGCGGTCTGTCGCCACGTTGACGGCAAATTAACCCTTTTTTCTCCCCGCAAGCAGCCGAATCACGATGAACCAGTCGTCTCACATCCTGTTGGTCGAGGATTCGCGCACGCAGGCGCTCCATCTGACGGAAACACTTGCCCGACAGGGCTGGGCCGTCGAGTGGGTCGCGACCGCCGAAGCCGCAATGCAGCGAATACACGCCGCAGATCTCGATCTGATCGTGCTCGATTTCTATCTTCCCGGCGTGCGCGGCGATGCCTTGTGCCAACGGATTCGCTTGAGCACCGGCAGCGCGATCTGCCGATTCTGATGCTCACGGCCGAGGATCCACGCACGGCCGAAGTCCATCTATTGGAAAGCGGCGCCGACGACTTTGTGACGAAATCGGCGGACGAGGATATCCTGGTCGCCCGAATTCGCGCGCTGCTGGCCAAGTCGCCCAGACGCGCGACGATGCCCGGCGGCGAAGAGCCTCCGATCCGACCAGCGCGACTTCTGACGATCGATGACAGTGCGACCTACCAGGCATATCTGCGCGGCGAACTGGCAGCCGAGGGCTATTCGATCGAACAGGCGACAAGTGCCCGCGACGGCCTTGTTCAAGTGCAGCGCGGGAACTTCGATTGCGTGATCGTCGATCTGGTAATGCCGGAAATCAACGGCATCGAGGTCTGCCGGCAAATCAGCGAGTTGCGGCGGGAGACAAACACCTGGGTTGCCGTGTTGATGCTGACCGGCCGCGAGAACAAAGAGGATTTGACGCGCGCGCTCGAATCCGGCGCGGACGACTTCGTCAGCAAATCCTCCGACATGGCCGTCCTCAAAAGCAGGATTCGCGCGATTGCGCCGCAAGCTGTTGCAGGCCGAAAATCGCCGCATCTTGGAGGAGCTCAAGGGCAAGGAAGTCGAAGCCTTGCGGGCCCGCGCCGAGACCGAGGTCGCCGAAGCCAAGGCTCGACTCAATGACGAGCTTGAGCAACGAGTCAACCAGCGCACGGCCGAACTGGCTGCGGCCAATCGTGACCTGGCGGCCAAGAGCCAAGAAAACGAGATGTTCGTCTACAGCGTGTCGCACGATCTGCGCTCGCCGCTGGTGAATCTGCAAGGCTTCAGCAAGGAATTGAGCGGATCGTGCGCTGAGATTCGCGCCATCCTGGATGAGCAGCCGTTGCCAGCGCCGATTCACGATCGCTGCCTGGCGCTGCTGGATGGTGAAATCAGCGAGTCGATCCGCTTCATTCAGAGTGCGGTTTCGCGGTTAAGCACGAACATCGATTCGTTGTTGCGGCTATCCCGCGTCGGCCGAATTGAGCTGCAACATCAGGCGGTCGACGCCAATCCGATCGTGGCCAAGATCATCGAATCGATGCACGACACGATCAGCAATCGCGGCGCGCGGCTGATTGCCGCCGAGCTTTCGCCGCTGTGGGGCGATCCGGTTGCCGTCGAGCAAATTTTCGCGAACCTGATCGGCAACGCGCTCAATTATCTCGATCCGCAACGACCGGGCGTAATCGAGATCGGTTCCCTCGTCTCGACTTGCAAGCCGAACTCGAACGACCCGCCAGGACGCCCGGCCAACCGCGAGTTGAACACATATTTCGTGCGGGACAATGGCCTAGGAATTCCCGAATCGTATGCCAAAAAGGTTTTCCAGATTTTCCAGCGGCTGCATCCGACGGCCGCCCCAGGCGAAGGAATGGGGCTGGCGATCGTGCGCCGCGTCATGCAGCGGCTGGGCGGCGAAATCTGGTTCGAGTCGGTCGTCGGCGTTGGCACGACGTTTTACTTTACTTTGCCCGCGAGCCAGGCAATGTCGGACCATGCGAATCACGACCCGCTCGTCCTCGCCCACGGATTGAATCCGCAAGAACCCATGATCATTCAGGCATGAAAGCGCGACCCATGCTCACCGCCACGCAGGATAAGATTCTGATCGTCGATGACGATCTTGGCACGGCCCTGCTCGAGCAGCGATGCCTGGAGCGGCGCGGATATGCCACGGTGAAGGCCGCTACGGCCGCGGAGGCGATGGAAGTCATCCGCGAAGGCGACGTGAAACTGATCGTCCTGGATTATCGGCTTTCAGAATCCAGCACCGGGTTGGATTTCTGCGAGCAGTTGAAATGCACGGGATGTTCGGCGCCGATCGTCATCGTCACGGGCTTCAGCCAAGAGTCGACCGCGATCGAGGCGTTGCGCGCCGGCGTGCGCGATTACGTCAATAAATCCGCCGATTATTTGGAATATCTGCCGGAATCCGTCGATCGCGTCCTCCAACAAGTGGGCGTGGAACGAAAGCTGGCCGAGTCCGAAGCCCGGCTCGCCGCGATCATCAATTGCTCGCAAGACGCCATCGTCGCGGTGGACGAAGAGCAGAATATCACGCTCTTTAACCCCGCGGCCGAAGACATCTTCGGCTGCCATGTGACACAGGCCCTCGGAACGTCGATTCGACGCTTGATCCCGGCGGAGCTAGCCTGGGCGCCGACCTGGCAAGCGTCTCAACTCGCTTCGCTCACCGCCGTCGGAGCCCGTGTTCCGCACGTTGAGGTGATGGGCGTCCGTGCCGACGGCACGTCGGTGCCGTTGGAGGTCACGGTCTCGCACGTCGCTGCTTGTGGCAGAACCTTCTCAACCCTCGTTATTCGAGATATCACGCTCCGCAAGCGAGCTGAGGAGGCGTTGCGCGAGCGCGACGAGCAGCTTCGTCAGGCACAAAAGATGGAAGCCATCGGAACGCTGGCGGGGGGAATCGCCCACGAATTCAACAACCTGCTGCAAGCCATTCACGGTTATGCCACCTTCGCCCGCAACGCGCTAAGCCCGGAGGAACAACCCCATCAGGACTTGGAGCAGGCTTTGAAGGCAATCGACCAGGCCGCCGGGCTGACAAGGCAGCTACTCGGTTTCGCACGTCGCGAGTCGCTGCAATTTGCGGAGGTCGACTTGAATCGGTTCGTCGAAGAGTTCGTCAAGATGGTGCGGCGATTGATCGACCCGCAAATATCGTTCGAGTTCGACTTGAGCGCGCCGAGCGGAACGGTGCATGCCGATCGCGGACAACTTCAGCAAGTCTTGATGAACCTTTGCCTGAATGCCCGGGATGCCATGCCCAATGGTGGCACTTTGACGATCGGCACCGAATGCCGGCATGTTGCCCCCGACGCGATTCCCGATCGGCTCGACCTCAAGCCAGGGGATTACCTGCTGCTGACGGTCCGCGATACCGGTTGCGGGATATCCGCGGACATCAAGGATCACCTGTTCGAGCCGTTCTTTACGACCAAGGATACCGGCAAAGGAACCGGCCTTGGTCTGGCGATGGTCTATGGGATCGTGAAGCAGCACCAAGGCGCAATCCACGTCAAGAGCGTGCCTGAGCAGGGCAGCACCTTCGAAATCTATCTGCCAACCGCCTGCGCTGCGGCTGGGGCAAGCGACGAATTGGCATGGGCTTCCGACCAGCAGGCGGTCCGCAGCCGACTGTAGCTCACCGGCAAAGCGATCGTGCGACCGTATAGTTTGTTCGCCTCCGCCGAGGCGGCATCGCTGACGATCAAGAATCGTTGCCGCGTCGAATACCCGACATCAAGCAGCGCTGGCGGAGTTGGATTTCCGAGGCAGTTCACCAGGACATGGTCGGTCCCGGCATGCAAATCGCTGCCGACACGCTTCACAAGCCGGATGCCCATCGACACCAAGAGGGGTTCGAGAAAGCCGCACGAAGCTTGAGATAAATCGCAATAGGAAATGACGCGCGTGGCGACCGGCGCCGAAATCGGTTCGGCGACGGCGGGTCCTTCGGCATGAAATGTCGCGAGCACGTCGACATCTTCTCTTGTTTGCGCGATGATGTCAGCGAGCGACGTCAGTCTCAGCTTTTCCAACAGTTCGCCAGGCGGCAGATCCAACCATTCCCATGTCTCCCAAGATCCGATCGCGGTGCGTCCAACGAGGATCGCCAGCTTGACCAGCTCGACCTTGGTTCGTGTCGGCTCTGGCAGCCGCGAGAGCGTCCGGAAATCCTCAAGCACATATTTCAGCGGTAGATGCACTTCCGCGGGAATATTCCAGGTCGACAGCAGGTCGGCGGCGACCTCGCAGTGGCCGAGCGTGAACACGCGCCGCTCCTGCTCCAGCAGCGATTCGCCCGTGATTGCGCCCTGGTGGACCATCGACTCATACTGTTTTGGATAAAGCGTGCCGAGCACGACCCGACCCAACGGATGCATGATGGCGCTCAGCAGCAAGCCTTCCTCGATGTGCTGGTGCTTCCCGCAATCGATGATTCTTTCCAAGGCCAGGCCCGCCGCCATGCTCTGCTTCCAAGTCAGGCCGATGTCCATCCAGGGGACGATGGCGCTGGTCAACGCCGCGAGCGCGTTGGTTGCCAAGGACAGCTCACCGACCCGTTTCTGGCCGATTTGAACCACGGCTCGCTCGAGTTGGGCCACCCGTTGTCCCGAAGGGTTGTAGAAGCTGCTATTGGCCAGTCGCAAGACCTCGGCGGCAAGGGTCGGATCGCGCTGAATCGCCGCGGCGATATGCTCCGTTTCCCATTGATCGGTGCTCGTCATGTTGTAGACGTCGAGTGCCGCTTTCGAGATCGGCAGAATCCGCGACAAGCTCGCGAGTTTGCTCTTGATGTTCAAGAGTGGCACGGGCACGTCGATGGACGACGATTCATGGAGCAAATCTCGCAACTCATCGGCTTTGCCATCGGCCCCTTCCGAAGGCGTTCCGCGCCCCGATCTGGCTTGGCTCGGATTCCCATCGGCAGCACGGCGATCGACCAACACTCGCATTTTGGCCGCGAGGATGCTGAGATCGAACGGTTTGAATACGATGTCGTCGACGCCTCGGGCCAGCAGATCTCGGGCCAGCTTTGGCTCGATCACCGAGGTATGAACCACGATGACTGGACGGCGCGGCAGCGTCAGCAGGTGGGTTGCCAGCGCGTGGCCGTGCTTGTTCGGCATGCGAAGATCGGTTACGACGGCGTCGTAGTCGGAGTGCGCCACGAGCCGTTCGGCCTCGTTCCCGTCGCCGGCGGTGTCACACGCGAAGCCCTGCTGACTGAGGGCGCGTTTCATCAGAGTCTGGACCGCTTTTTCGTCATCGACGATCAGGGCCCGCAGTTCTCGTGATTTCTTCATCGATCCACCCCAAGATTGAACTTCCGTGAGAGTCGGCATAGGCATCCGAAACCTACCTTTTTCCGCGACGTGGCACGGGCGCGACGAAGACGCACGAGGGGGCGCCATTATCTCCTTTGACGAAGGCCAAACAGCAGCGCGTGCCCGACAGTCGGCCAAGCCGACATGCGGCCGCGCTAGGGCTCTTTGGTCGCGCTCAATCACTCGGACCGCGGGACGCCGGAGAGAACGCCTTAGCGTCCCTTGGCCACAGCCGCGCCCGGCAAAGGCAAGAGATGCGGGACGCGATCCTTGTAGACGGGCAACGCTGGACCGTCTCCCGCGGCGCGATCGAGATAGTAATACGCCACGCTCGAGTAATTGTTGCGCAGCGGATTGCGATCATCGTTGGGGCCGCCGCTGCCATGCTCGATCGTCAGCCGCAACGACTTCGTGAAAGGAACCGGGTCCTGAATGTGCCAGCGATAGCAAGTATTGAGAATGCCCCGTTTTTCGCCCCCTTTTTCTGGATTGGTATAGAGCGGCACACCGTTGAACGGATTCGAGAACGCGTGCTGGAAATCCCAGGCGCCGCAGAAATAGTCTTCGCTCCCCGTTCCCTCGATCGTCGGCTTCGTCGCGCCGTCGACGTAAAACTTGTCGTTGCCTTCGCCCCACCAGCCGTCGCTATTGGCCATGACGCTCAGGAACGTGCCGACGAAATGCCCGCGGCCGGCGGTTTCTAAAATCGGATAGTCATGTCCCTTGGACACGGGAAAGGCCTGCCGGTATTGCGTGTGAAAGTAACGCACCTCGGCGTCCGGCTCGTCATCCAGCCGGTAGTCGATGTTGAAGTAGCAACTATTCACCGGCTCGCTCCCTTCGTTCGTCATCGTGAGCCGAGCCCCCTTCGCGAACGGCATCGGCCAATAGCAATTCAGGGCCTTCACGCCGCCGATGGCGATCGGCGCGCTGTGATATTCCACATACCGGCCGAAGCCGAGGCCGAAAAAATCTCCCAGCGGCGCTTCGATCGCGGGCCGATCCGCCCCATCCCAGTAGGCCCGCAGCACCAATTCGCGGAGATGGTCCGCCGACTTGGCGGCGATCGTGAACCACATGTGCGTGATCCGCCCATGCCCCTCGATTCGCCCGAGCTCCAGCGTCGCTCCGGGGGCGATCGGACGGGAGTCGGCATTGTGAAACTTGGGATCGGTGCTCGACAGCCGGAATGCCCGAAACGCCTTCGGCTGAGCCAGATCTTCCGGAACCTGGGCCTGCAACGACGTGACGGCTGTGGACACCAGCAACAGCAGAACTCCAATCGGCAACGTGATGCGACTCATGGCAGATTCTCTCCAGTTGGTTGGTTCGGCACGAGGAGCGCGTGTGAAAGAATGGGGACTGGCTCCGAGTCAGCCGCGTAAAAACAGCAATTACCGGCGTGTCGCGAGGTGCCTGTCCCCATTCTTTCCCATCCTCGGAGCGTGGGATCTTACGCCGGGATTAGCCTACACTCGCCCCGATGGCTTGCCAATTGCCCGCCCGACATGCACCGTGAGCGCCGATTCGCTCACTGGCCGCCGTATTTGAGAAAATACTCGAAGAAGGCGGCCATGATTTCGTTGTCGCTCTCGGTTGGAACATGGGTTTCGCGCCAGCAATCAGACTGAACCCCCACCGCGATCATTATTTCGCGCCCAAACAATACAAGGCGTCAAAATCGCGCGTGAAGATGTGGACGTTAGCCACCGCGGGCGATGAACCATTGCCGCCGCCGCCGAGATCGTTCGTCGCGAGAATCTCGAGCGCCGGCCCGGCTTTGATCACGTAGCTCTTGCCCGTGCTGACAAAGTAAACGCGGCCGTCGGCGGTGGCGATTGGGCTGGCTAGCTTCGAAAGCCCTTCGAGCCGCCCGGTAAACAGCTTCTCGCCGGTTTCCATCCGGCGGCATTCGAGCACTCCTTCGCCCACGATCCGATACAGATAATCGCCGCTGACGACCGGCGAGGCATAGTCGCCGGGCATTTTGTCGATCTTCCATTTCAGATGCGTCTTGCTCACGTCTCCCTTGCCCCTTGGATCGACCGCTACCGCCGGCTCGTTGCCGCCGCGATCGGCATAGATCAGGCCCCGGCCATAGACGGGCGATGCGCCGAATCCCCAACTTCGGCAAGTCCACAGCAGTTCGCCGCTGGCAGGCTCGCGGCCTTCGAGCGCTTTCGACCCAGCGACGATCAGTTCCTTCCGCCCCTGCACCTCCACGACGAGCGGAGTCGTGTTGCAGCAATCAAACCCCGGGCGTTTCTGTTCCCATTTCACGTCGCCCGTCGCCTTGGAAAGACCTTGCAACGATCCCTTGTCGCGGGCCTGATCGAAGAGCAGCAAAACCGTGTCACCATAAAGCACGAGGCTAGTGCAGATGCCGGGATTCAAGAAAAATGGGCCGTGCCGCTCGTGCCGCCACAACAGCTTGCCTTCGAAATCGACCGCCGCGACGACGGCCGAGCCGAACCAGCAGTAGACCGCCTTGCCATCGGTGGCCGGCGTCGGCGAAGCATAAATCGAGTAGCCTGCCACTTCGGGTCCCGGCTGGATTCGCGTGCGCCACAGCGGCTTGCCGGAGTGCGCATCGAAGCATGCCAGATAATGATCCGGAATTTCTTTTCGCTCTTCCTGCTCGCGGCTCTGCCGGGCTGCCAACGTGACGAATACCTTGTCCTGCCACACGATCGGGCTGGAATGCCCTGTGGTTCCGGCGAGCGAAGCCTTCCAGAGAATTCCGCTGCCGGTTTTCGCATCCCATTTCAAGGGCAGCTTGGATTCGGTGGTAAGCCCCATGCCTGTTGGCCCGCGCCATTGCGGCCAATCGTCGGCCCGCGCGATAGCGGAGGAAGAGGAGAGCATTGCAGCCATGAGAAGCAGGCCATGAATCTTTCGCATGATGCTTCGGCCGATATGCGATCGGCTGCCTCGGCGGTTGTGGATCGGCGAAATGGAGTCGGACGATTCGCTTTCGATTTCAAAGCTGTTCCGGCGTTTTGACGTAGAACTCGCGGCGCGAGCAAATCACGGCCCCCAGCAAGGCGCAAACCAGGCTGCCGCCGATCAACACGATCAGGCAAGTCGCCACCTGCGGATGCTCTAGCAGCCTTGGATCTTCCTTCGTGCCAAGCTGCCAGGCGTCGGCCGCGAGGTCCGTCGTTTGAAAGCCGATCGTGGTGACAAAGCTCAGCGTGCGATAGGCGATCACGCGGGCGTAATAAATGACGGTAATCAGGCGAATGCTGAACGGCAGATTCGCCAGCAACAATTCGATCACGGCCGTGTATAGCACGCAACTCACCAGCGTCCATTTCGTCAGCAGGCTGATCAGTCCGAACAGGCAACAATAGGCGACGACCGACAGCGCATGAATGCCGATGGCCGTGAGACAACGGTGGACGATTTCGTGTCCTGCGTCGCCTCGGCCGAAGTAAATCGCCACGTAAGCCAGCGCGGTGAAAGCGGCGGTCAACAGGATGGCCATGGTGACGGTCGCCAACAGCTTGACGCCGTAGAGCGCCCATTTCGGAATCGGGCGGATCAGCAGATAGGTCAACGTCTGGCCCTCTTGCTCGTCTTGCAAGATGCCCAGCGCGTAAACCAGCGCCACCAGCGGCAGCATCGCCTGCGGAATGAACATGAAGATGAAGCTGAATTCCAAGATGCCGGTGTTCGTTTCAGTGGCCGTGCTGCGCACCAGGAGCAACAAGAGCGGCGGGCAGGATGAGCAGCAGCACCATGACGAACGGGCGCTTGCCGTGCAAGAACTGCCGCAGCGTCAGCAGATAGAGCGACCATAACGGCGTCATGCTCGAGCCGCGTTTGGGGAGCGTGGCGCGGCGGTCCCTGCGCCAAAAGTCCCCTCCGCCGAACCGCTAGCCGCCGCTGCCGTCATTTATTCACCAGATATTTGAAGACCGATTCCAGATTGTCGTCGTCGGAATACACTTCCTCGATCATCATCCCGTCTTCGCCCGACAACGCGGGCAAGCGGCTATAGAATGCGTCGGGCGAGCGCGTTTCGACCATCAACTGCCGGGCCGCCGCGTTGACTCTCAGCCCGACCACGTCCTCTTCCTGTAGCAGCCGGGCAGCCAGCTTCCGATACTCGTTGCAAACGATGGCGATATGGTGCGGATGGCTGTCGATCAGATCGCGAATCTGCCGGATCTGCCCCTCGGCCACCAGCCGGCCGTGGTTCAACAGAATGATCGCCGGCGTCATCGACTGCACCTCGTGCAGCACGTGGCTTGAGAAAAGCACGCTCTTGCCTTCGCTCGCCAAGCGCTGGATGATGTCCATCAGATCGCGCCGGGCCACGGGATCGGTGCCGGTTAGCGGCTCGTCGAGGAACAGCACCTGCGGCTCGTGCACCAAAGCCTGCGCCATTTTCGTTCGCTGCCGCATCCCCTTCGAGTAACCGCGAATGACCCGATCCTTGTTCTTCGTCATCTCGACCGCGGCCAACGTGCGGGCCGTGGCCTCGCGCGCGCGGCCCGCCCCATGCCGCTCAGCCGGGCCGACGTATAGATGAAATCCTGGCCGGTCATCCATTCGTAGAACGCATCCTGCTCGGGACAGAGCCCGATCGAGCGATTCAGCGCCGGATTGTTCCAGACGCGCTGGCCCAGCACGCGGACCTCGCCCTGCGTGGGAAAAAGCTGCCCGGTGGCCAGTTGCAGCAGCGTCGATTTTCCGGCGCCGTTGGGGCCCAGCAGCCCGGTCACGCCGGCCGGCACCTGGATCGAGAGCTTGTTCAGCCCGATCACGTTGCCGTACCACTTCGACACTTCGTGGAAGCTGACGATCGGGTTCATTTGAGGCGATCCAGGGAGCGAACCCGGAAGTGCATGATGCAGGCGGAAATCAAGAGCAACACGACGAGCACTTCGGCCGACCAATACCACGGATATTGTGGGCCCAGCGAGCGCCACAGGAGCATCTCGCGCATGCCGGGCGGCTGCACTTCCGCCAGTTTTCGCCAGCAATCGTCGGTCCCCAACAATTGCGCCAATCCGGGACAGGTTCGCGGTGTAAGAAAGCAGCGGACGCCAGTTTTTCGCATCGAGTTGCGCTGCGAAGAAAGAAGAAGCCCCCTCGCCGGACCTCCTTTGCTCGAACATGTAAGCGGTGTTGAGCATCGATGCGATGACGCTGCTCACGAACCATAGGCCGACCCAAAACAGGCCGACGATGCGCGAGTTCCGCGACAGCGCGGACAGGGCGAGGATCAGCGTTCCGGCCGACACCGCGATCACCACGCCGTACGCAATCACCGAGAGCAACAGCGGAAACGTGTCGCGCAAGATCGTCACGTCCAAACTGCATGCCATGCCGAGAACGTAGGCGATTAGCGACGGAACAATAATCACCATCCCCAGAAATCCGCCGATCACTCCCAGCTTGCCGATGAAATAGTCGCTGCGCCGCAACGGCCGCGAGAAATACAGTGGCAGCGCATTGAATCGCAAATCCTGGCTAATCAACTGCCGCCCCACGAGGAGCATCAGAATCATCGCCACGAACAATTCCGTCGCCATGAACTTGCTGTAGCAAATGGTCCAGAAATCGAGGCGAAACGTCTTCGGGTCGGCCAGTACCTGCGGCCCAAATCCGATGCTGTTCAGAATCTCCGCGAACGGCCGGAACGATTGTGAGTTCCGCTCGAATAATCCCCACAGGCACAGGGCGCCTGCCAAGACAACGGCCGGAACCCAGGCCACGAGGATAACCAGCCGGACCTTCGACTCCTTCATCCCGACGCGCACGCCATGCCGGGCAATCGTTAGCCAGCGCCAGGCATGGCCCGACAATTCGCCCGACCAGTGCTGATATCCTTGATCGATGATCGGCATCAGGCGGGCTCCACGGCTTTGAGAAACACTTCTTCCAGCGTGCTGCGCTGCGGCCGCAGCGAGCGGATCTGCTGCTGCCCGCGGGCTGCGGTTTCCCACAAGATTTGTGGCGAGACGCCCTCCGGCAGTTCGACCACGAGCAGATCGTCGCGCATTCGCGTCAGGCATCCTTGCGCCGCAAGCTCCCCGGCGAACGAGCCGGAATCGGCCTTCAGCCGGACTTCGAAGCAGCGCCGATGAATCTGCTTCAACTCGGCGATCGCTCCTTGCGTCAGTACGCGTCCGCTGCCTAGCACGACAATGTAATCGCAGACCGCCTCGACGTCGGGCAGCAGATGGCTCGAAAACAGCAAATTGATACCCTTGTTGTGGGCCAGATCGCGGGCCAGAGCCAGCGTTTCTTCGCGGCCGGCCGGGTCCATGCCGTTGGTCGGCTCATCCAGGATCAGCAATTTCGGGTCATGGACGATCGCCGCGGCCAGCTTGATCCGCTGCTTCATCCCGGTCGAATAGGATTCCACAGGCCGATAGCGCTCTTCGCGCAGGCCGATGTAGTCGAGCACCTCATGGGCCCGCTGCAAGGCGTCGCGCCGGGGCATGCCCACCAATTCGCCGGCATAGGCCACGAATCCCACCCCCTCGACACGCGGGAACAGGCACTCATCTTCCGGAGCGAAGCCGACCACGCGGCGCACGTCGAGCGATTGCCGTCGAAAGTCCATCCCCAGGATTTCGCCCACGCCGCGATCGATCGGAATCAGCCCCAGCAGCGTGCGGATCAGCGTCGTCTTGCCCGATCCGTTCGGCCCCAACAATCCGACGGCTCCCTCGGGCACGCTGACCGACAGATTGTCGAGCGCCGGATCGCGCCGTAGGTCTTCGTGACGCTGTCGAGCTGGAACAACATGGGCCTGCCGCATCCCAAGAGAACCGAACCGGCGAACACACCCGACGAGCAATGCCCCAGATTGTAGCAACGCGCGTTGCCTTCCGCGTCTAATGGGGCAAATTTCTTTCGGAACGATGGGAAAGCCGGTGGAGACCAGCCGATTTTTGTATGTGCGGCCGAACAATCTGCAGTTTTCCTGGGCTGCGCAAGATCCGACACGCTCGGCAAATGATCTTCATCCGCTTTCCATTCCCGCAATCGCGAGAATGAGCTTACGAGCGCGCGATGGAATCCCGACGCTTTTTGTCGCGAAGAGCTCTCGGTGCACGAGCAGCGGACCGACCCTGGCAGGGTCGCAGCCTGTAGCCGGGGGTCGAGGCCCACAGGGCCGACACCCCCGGTCACGACGCCCACGAATTCGTCGTCCGACCCCAGCGGGGTCGCAGCCTGAATCTGCGACCCCGCTGGGTCGAGACAACGATAAATTGCGTTTGCGATTCCGGGGGTGTCGGGCTGCCGCCCTCGACCCCCGGCTATAAGCTGGCATCCTTCCAGGATGCATTCGCCGTCCCGCGACGTTGCTATAATCCGTCGAGGATTTGTTGCAGAAAACAGTTCTGACCTTCTGACCCGGTTTCTGCTCGACGCCATGCGCCACCAAATGCACCCGCCGTGGCGACTTCGTGGTCGTCGCCGTACCCGCTCTATGCAGCCAACCCAGCCAGCTGCCCACCTCTGCCCCGTTTGATTCTGAGGCACGACACCTCATCGCGGAGGTTCATAGTTTACGACGGCGCCTGGAGCTATCGCCTGCTTGAGGCGCTCAATTCCTTCAGCCGACACCTTCGTGCCCGAAAGGCTGAGCCTGCCTTAGGTGCCTCATATTCTGAAGATGCACTAATCCGGTATCGGTCACACTTGTATACGCTAGGCCTAGTAGCTCTAGTTTGATCATATCCGCGCATTCCGCCAACCCAGCGTCCCCTACATCGTTGTGAGAAAGATCAAGGGTACGCAAATTGACAAGCCCCTTAAGATGTTTCAATCCGCGGTCAGTTAGCGGCGCGGATTAAATAACTTCGGATTCTTGGATACAATTAACTTGGGCTCGCGGAGGAAAGTTGTGACGTGTTGACGGGGAGGATGGAACGATGAGAGCCTTGCACCCGTACCCAGCCGAAATCGAGCGGAAAATGAAGGAGTTGTACCACTCGCTGAACGAAAAGGACCGGCGGCGCTACGCGGCGATCGAAGCCGCCAAGCTGGGCTATGGTGGACCGGCTTACGTGTCGCGCCTCCTGGGGTGCGACGAGCAGACGATTCAACGGGGCAACGACGAGCTGGAATCTCCGCCCGATTTGCCACTGGGCAGAGTGCGTAAAAAAGGGGGGACGCAAGTGCTGTCTTGATAGCATGCCGGGGCTGTCGGAAGCATTCACGCAAGTCATCGTGGACTACACGGCGGGCAGCCCGACGCAGGAAGGTGTGTTGTGGACCAACCTGACCCGGACGGAGATTGCCAGCGGCCTGGCGGAGGAAGGATACGGCGTGAGCGTGACCGTGGTCGACGAACTCCTGGAGCAGCACGATCTGCGGCAACGGAAGGCGGAGAAGTCCAAAACGATGGGCTCGACACCCGACCGCGACGCTCAATTCCAGCACATCGCGCGGCTGCGGCAGGAATATCTGGATGCCGGTGACCCGGTGCTTTCGCTCGACACGAAGAAACGGGAAATCCTGGGAGATTTTGCCCGGCCAGGGCGCGTTCGCGCCACGCGCCCGTTGCGGGCCTGGGACCACGATTTTCGCAGTCATGCCACGGGCGTGTTGATCCCGCAGGGAATTTATGACGTCGGCCGCAACGAAGGCTACATCGAACTCGGCACCAGCCGCGACACCACCGACTTCGCCTTTGACGCTCTGTGGTCCTGGTGGTGTCTGCACGGTTGCCGCCATTACCATCGATCCGGACGATTGCTGTTGTTGTGCGACAGCGGTGGTAGCCACAGTTGCCGGCGCTGGCGGTTCAAGGAATTGCTGCAAGACTTTGCCAAGGCGACGCGGCTGGAGGTCCGCGTGGCGCATTACCCGACGCATTGCTCGAAGTACAATCCGATTGAGCACCGTCTGTTTCCCTACGTGACGAAAGCTTGGCAAGGCGTGCTCCTGGATAGCGCGGAGTTGGCCGAACGGTTGGTTGCCCGCGCGACGACAACGACGGGACTGGTCACGCATGCCGGCATTTGCGGGAGGGAATACCCTCTCGGCGTCAAGGCGTCCAAAGACTTTCTCAGCAACATGCCGATCCAATTTGACGAAGTGCTTCCCAAATGGAATTACTTCGCCCGGCCCGAGCCTATGCGCAACTGATCTCGCGATGCAATCAACTCTGCCAAGTTATTTAATCCGCGTCGCTTATGCCGGTCTCAATGAGATTTAATACGCGCAGGTTTTGCAAACGCGCGATGTGTTCCAGGCCCTGGTCCGAAATGGAATCAAATGAAAGATAGATATCCGAAAGGTTGGTTAGGGGTTCTAAAAATCTCAGCCCTCGCCCAGATACATGTGTTTCGCTCAAGTCGAGTGTTCGCAACCGTCGCATTCCTCCAAGGCACTCGATTCCAGTGTCGCCAATCGCGGTGTGTCCGAGATTAACCGCGTCGACTCCGACAACTTTGCAATCGCGGGCAAGCCCTGATCCGTAAGGCCCGTACGTGAGAGCTCTAGCACTTCTAAATGAGGTACGTATTTTAGCTCCCCGAGACCTTTGTCGGTAACATTGCTTTTATTGAGGGTTAATTCACGAAGTTTAGGAAATGACCTGAGTGAGAGCAGACCAGTGTCCGTAATCCCAACCGGCAAGCCTAAAAAGGTGAGGTTCTTATGGACTCGCAACGCTGCAACGCCTTCATCGGTGATGGACGTGCTCCAAAGCCATAATTCCTCGAGATTCCTGAGTTTGTTAAGTTTATGCAAGCCGGCGTCCGTAATCTTGTTGCCTGTGAGGTGTAACGATCTAAGTTTTGCGCAGTCGACTACATGATCTAGCTCGTCGTCGTCGGACTCCGTGTTGCTAATATCCAAGAATTCCAACTCGGGTAAATCTTTCAGGAACGCGAAAGGCCGGCCTTCGGGTATTCCCCATAATGACAGTCTTCGGAGATGCTTCAATTGTGAAATAAACGACAAGTCGGGCTTCTCGAAAAAAATGACGTGATTGAAACTCAATTCGACAACCGGGTTTCCAGGGAGTTGCTTGTCTGTTTTGTATTCACCCTGCAACGCTACGATCCGGCGTATTTCCGTGGTGTTGGCATCGGATTGCGTGTCGTCCGCTTTCGACACGGAGGTGTTGACGGCGAGGAATAGAGAAGCAACCGCCCACATACGACACGCGCGCATCGGGTAATCTCCATTCGGTGCGGTGCGACTCAGCCCGGCATTGCGCCCGAACGGGCTCAACGCGGACAAAAAAGCGGGGCGCAAGACAACACTATTCATTATGTTGACGGTGCTAACGCACGTTCAATTTTCGCTACAGCCCGTCGGGTGGGACGGGCGGGAGTCCTGCGAGGTATTTCTTGTCGCCGAGAATTGCAGCGAGCGCTTCGCCGGCGCAGTTGCAGACGCGCCCCTCGCCTTCCACGACAGCCATATCCTTGAGCAGCGGTTTCAGGGCCGCCGCGGCGTGCCTGGCGTCGGGTCCGATTTTCCGCAGCGCGTCGCAAGCCAGGGCGAACGTAGGATTTCTCGTCGCCAAGAAGTTTTTCGAGCGCCTGGACCATCAAAAACTGCCGGCCGGATTCGATCGCCCGCTCGTCCGACTTTTCATCGAGTTGGCGGAAAGCGACGCCGGCGGCGCGGCCCATGTCGCCCAGCACGAAGGCCAGCGAACGTCGCACGCTATCGTCTTTGTCATCCACCAATTTCAGAATCTCGGGAAGCGCCGGCCGCAGGTCGAGCCCTTGCTGCTCGAGCGACATGAACCCGCCGATCGCATTGCGGCGCACCTGCACATTGTCGTCGTGGAGCAGCCGCGTCATGGCCGGCAAGACCTTGTCGGCCGGCGGCCGGGCCCGACCGAGAGTGCCCACGGCGATGGCGCGGATGCGCGGATCTTTGTCGTCGAGCAATTTCAATAACTGAGCCCACTGCTGGTGCGCCTGCCTGGCTTGAAATTCCAGGGCGCCGACTGCCGCCAAGCGAATGTCCGGATTGGCGTCGTCCAACATCGAAGAAACGGCCTTGCTTCCCTCCGGGCTGATATGCAGCAGTGCCGTCGCGGCCTCTTTTCTGGCCCACGGCGCGGAATCCTCCCGGGCCATCTTCACCAGCGCCGGGACCGAACCGACGGCCTCTTGCCCCATGGCTTCCAAGGCCTCGGCGGCGCGGCGGCGCACCAGCTCGTCTTTATCGGTGAGCAGATTGGTCAAGGCGGGGATTGCTTGCTTGCCGGCGGTTCCGAGGTTGCGAAACGTGTTGGCGGCGGTGCGGCGGATGACGGGATTTTCGTCGTTGAGCAGCGCGGCCACCGTCGGCACGATCTCGCGCGTCACCCAGGCACGCGCTTGCTCTTTCGCCTCGGAATCTTTGCCCCGGGCGAACCAGCCCATTTGCTCGCGGGCAAGAATCCCTAACGAGCCGATCGCCTTTTCGCGCTCGCGAAGCGCATTATCGGTTCGCGTGTGCTCAATCAGCTGCGCGACGGTCTCGCCGTGATATCGCGGCTCTTCCGCGAACAGAAATAACAGAGGCGCGGCAAGCAACACGACGACGAGATTCATAACCTGATGACGGTCCTAGGGCATTGTCACAGCTTGAATTTAGGGTGCCACTGGCCAGTGTGAGCGTCTCGACAGTGGCAGGAATGCCGGTGCGGAACAACGCGTCTCCCCTCGCCCCTTGCGGGAGAGGGGTCGGGGGTGAGGGGTGGGAACTTCAGTGACGTCGAAATCTCGCAAGTGGAACATCGCACTTGATTCCCCACCCTCACCCCAGCCCTCTCCCGTCAAGGGAGAGGGAGAATACGGGAACGGATGCTCCACCCATAAATCTGAAGCTCACGCCACTGGCTCTGTCAGTGTTCTTCGTTGCTGACCGATCAAGGCAAGAATTCCAAAAATCACTGGCAGAGCCAGTGGCACCTAGGGCCCCAACACAACTCGCGGCATCCAGGGGGTCAGTCCCTATTTTGCTCACAAGGCATCGCAAAATGGGGACAGACCCCGGCAAGTTCGCGGTTCAACGCGTCGCGGGCGGCTCAGATCAATTCGCGCATCGGTTCGATATTCGTGTCGGTTGGGTAGCGTGGGACGCCGGTTTGATCGAACACGCGGTCGCGATGCGCGTCGAGCCCCAGTTTGTGATAGAGCGTGGCGAACACTTCCTGGAATTTCACCGGGCGCTTGATCGGCTCCTCGGCATAGCGGTTCGTTTCGCCGATCACCTGGCCGGTGCGCATGCCGCCGCCGGCCAGCACCGCGGCGTTGACCCGCGGCCAATGGTCGCGGCTGTTGTTGCCGTTGAGCTTCGGTGTCCGGCCGAATTCGCCCCAGACTACGACCGACACCGACTTGTCCAATCCCCGTTCGTGCAGATCGGTGACCAAGGCCGAGAGTCCCGCGTCGAGCAAGGGAAAATCCTCGCGGGCCTGGACGAAATTCATTCCGTCGCCGCCGTGCCAATCCCAGCGGCTATAGTTCAGCGAAACATAGCGCGCCCCGGCTTCGACCAGCCGCCGGGCGATGCAGAAGTTCTCGATCATTCGCGGCGCGCCGTCGCGCTGGAAGTTCTCTTCGCTCTTGCCATAGCGAGCCAGGATGCGCGGGTCTTCCTTCGAGAGATCCAAGGCATCGCCGAGCTTCGAATCGGTGAGGATGCCCAGCGCCTGTTGCATCGTGGCGTCGAAGCTGGCCATGCTCGCGACCTTGTCGGTGTTGCGTCGGAATCGATCGAGCGATTCGCGCAGCCGCTGGCGATCGTGCAGCCGCTCCAGCGAAATGCCTTGCAGCACCATGTCGTCCGATTTTTCGCGGGCCTTGCGTCCCACCACGTTGAATGGATTGTGCTTCGGCCCGAGAAAGCCAGCCTTGCCGGATTCGCCCCATGGCTGGTGGCCCGTCTCGTACATGAGCGCCATGTGAGCCGGCACCGCCGGATTCGCTTTGCCGGCCAATCGGGAGACCCAAGAGCCCGCGGCGGGAAAGCCTTCGCTCGGTCCGCGATCGCCGCGGGAATGGCCCGTCATGCACTGATAGCCGTCGTGGCCGCCGTCGGAATCGCAGAGCGTGCGGATGACGACGAATTTGTCCATCATCGCGGCGATTTTCGGGAACAGCTCGCAAATTTCGATGCCGGGAACGTTGGTGCTGATCGGCCGGAAGTCGCCCCGAACTTCCTTGGGGGCATTGGGCTTCAAATCCCACATGTCGATATGCGGCGGCCCGCCGGGCAGATAGATATTGATGATCGCCTTGTGCGAATTGCTGCTGCTGCCCGCCCGGGCTTCGCTGTGCAGGATTTCATTCAGGGCCAGGCCCCCCATGGCCGCGCCGCCGATTTGGAGAAAACCGCGCCGCGAAATCCCGTCGCAAAACCTTGCCTGCTTGTCGGGCCGGCCAAGAATTTTCAACATGGCGGGTTCCTTCCGAATCTGGAAGTGTGGGAACTAGAACCAGCGCGCATCAACACGTACGACGCATCAAAGTCTATGGATTTGTTTGACCCTGTGTCAATCAGAATTCCCCGACCGACAAAGAGAGACGAGTTCAACCACCGATGGCACGGATAACACGGAGAAAAAATCACGATTCTTCGTCCTTATCCGTTTAATCGGTGCCATCCGTGGTTTCCGGACCGGCGCCTTTTAACAGTCCGCTAGACTTCATCGCCGATCGCCCACGGCTTGCGATAGGTTTCGCGGCGGAAGAGTTTCATGGCGTCGGGATTGTCGACGATGTGTTCCGTCTTGGCGTCGATCACCAGCCGCTGGCCGCCCAAGCGGTGGCTGATATTGGCGTAGTGTCCCAAGAGCGCGCTGCGATGCCCTTCTTCGACATCGGCATTCGGCCGCTGGCGGGAGCGAATGCACTGCACGAAATTCTCCTTGTGCTCCGGATCGGGGAATTTGCCTTTCATTTGGGCCACGACCACGGCGTCGTGCAGCTTCGGCCGACCGAAGACTTGCCAGCCGCCGCCATGCCGACCCAGGCACATCAAGCCTTCGCTGCCATAAATCTCGATCCGCGTCGCACACTGCGGCCAGTAGGGAAACTGATCGTCGGACATCCGAATGACGGGCGAGATTTTTAACATATAGGGCGTGTAGAGCGTCAATTCGAAATTCACGATCAGATTGGGAAACTCCCAGACCGTGGTTTGCGTGTCGGGCGTTTCCGCCGCTCCGGGGCCATCGAACCGACCCCCGGCCGAATGGACTGTCTTCGGATAATCGACCCCCAGCACCCAGCGGGCCAGGTCGATCTGATGGACGCCGTCGTTGACCAGGTCGCCGCCCGAGTAGCGCCAGAAGTGATGCCAGCTATCGACGTAGGTGCTGCTGTAAGAATTCTCGGCCGCGGGACCATTCCACATGTCCCAATCGAAGCCCGCGGGCGCGGCGGTCGACGGGGCCATGGGAAAATTGCCCCACTCCTTTTGATTGTAGATCCGGCAGAAATGAACGCGGCCGAGCTTGCCTTCTTCGATGTACCGCTTCGCCGCCATGTTGTAAGGCGCACTGCGGTTTTGCATTCCGACTTGCACGATCCGGCCGTATTTGCGGGCTGCCTCGACCAGCTTGCGCCCCTCCCAGCAGTTGTGGCTCAGCGGCTTCTCGACATACACATCCTTGCCTGCCTGACAACTCCAAATGGCGGCCAGCACGTGCCAGTGGTCGGGCGTGGCGATGATCATGGCGTCGACCGACTTGTCGTCGAGCGCCTGGCGGAAATCTTGCACGCACTTCGGTTGTTTGCCCCCCTGGGCGGCGGCGATCGTCTTGCCGATCGGTCCGAACAGCCGGCTATCGACATCACAGACGTAGGCGATTTCGCAATCCTTCGCGCGGCGAACGCCGGGGCCAGCGAACTGCCTCGGCCACGCACGCCGACGATGGCCATCACGATCTTGTCGTTGGCCGGCGTCCCGCGGGCGGAGGCGGCATTGCCGAGAATCGTCAGCCCGGCAGCCAGGCCCAGGCCGGTTTTCTGGGAACGATCGAGAAACTCGCGGCGATTGATCGAAGGCATGGTGGGATTTCCTCTCGGCAAGGAGGGCAAGCGGGTGGGCGTCGCGCAGATCGATCCGCCGGGCATGGAACCCAACAGAAAACGATCGGCTGCGCCAGAGCGATTCTCGCAGCTTCCCGTCCCGCGAGCAAATTCTGCCACACGATTCGCCCGCGAGCCGCTGGCTCCGCCGGCGCTCTTTGCCGCCGATATAGGCCGTCATGGGTTCCGATAAACAGGGGCAAGGCCCGCGGAACCGTGCGCCCTTTGGACCACGAAAATCAGGCCAATCGCCGCCAAGCCCAACAATGCCATCAGCATCGATGGTTCGGGCACGACGTTGACGCTCACGTTGTCGATGAAGTCGGTGTTGTCCTGGCCGTTCGCGCCGTTGACGCCGGTGAATGTCAACTGATAACTGCCGCCCGGGATATAGACAACGGGGGTTGTCACGGTGTTGAAGCTGGAACTGCTGGCCGCGGAATACGTCCCCAGATCGATGCCGTTGAGCTTGACGTCGACCGCAGTCGTGGGATCGTCAGTGCGGCGCAATTCAAGGCTGAAAGTGACGTCCGTCGGGCCGCCGTCGTAGCCGGTGAGGGTTTGGGAAATCGTGTTCGGAGTCCCATAGCCGTTTTGAATGAAGCCGGCCTGGCCGGCGGTGCTGGTGGCTCCGCCGTTTTGATTGCCGTTCGTGGCGCCCGTGACATTGAACCCGCTGCCATTGGCCGCGATTCCCGCCGTGCCCGTGAAAGTCCAGCCCTGGCCGGCATTCGGGGTGAATGTCGCCACGCCGAGTCCGTATGGGTTAGCGTCCCCATAGCCATATGCGTTGTTGCCGCTGCCGAGATTCGGAATTTCAAAGCCGTCATTGACAGGATAGATCTCGGAGGCGCTGCAAATGCAGGCCGAGCTTAGAACCGCGGCGGCTACAACGAGATTTCCGACAAACTTTGCGGTATTCATGGGACACCACTCCGAAGAAGAGGAAGAAGAAAGTGAATTCGAGTCCAGGCGCGACGGCCCCGGACTCAATACGAGTTGCGAAGTCCACGGATGAGAAACAAGCGAAGAGTTATCGACCACTCTAACCACCCGCAACATTGCGGTCTAGCTTTATGAGATCTTGATCTCTCACCAGTGCATCACGAAACCGCCATCGACGTTGATGGTTTGGCCCGTGACGTGGGCGGCGCGGTCGGACGAGAGGAACACGATCATGTCGGCAATCGCCTCGGGCGTTTGCCATTTTCCCAGCGGCACGATCGCCCGAATTTTGCGCGCGGACCATTCTTCGTAGCTCAACTGCTCGATCGCCGGCGTCTGATCGTGCCAGGCTTGCCAGACCGCGCGATTCAACGGCGTTTGCACCATGCCGGGGCAGACCGTGTTCACCCGCACGCCATGCGGGGCGAGATCCTTGGCGATGCACTGGGCGAAGTTGATATTCGCGGCCTTCGAGGCGCTGTACGGCGGATCGGTTTGCGAGCCGATTTGTCCGGCCACCGAAGCCACGAATACCATCGTGCCGCCGGCACGCTCAACCATCCGCGGCGCCAGCGCATGCGCGACATGGGTCATACCCATGATGTTCACTTCCAGCACCCGCGGCCAATCGGCCGGCTGGAGATTCGTGAACGGAAAGCCGAACCGGCCCGAGCCAATCGCCGCGGCATGCACGAGATGATCGATGTCGCCGAGCGCGTCGCGCGTGGCAGCCAGGGCGGCTTCGACCGCCGTTTGATCGGTCACGTCGACGGTAATTCCCGCGGCTCGCGGGCAGCCCAATTCGCGGGCGGCGTCCGCATGCGCCCGGGCTGCGATCCCAGATCGCGACATCCGCGCCTTCGGCCGCAAACGCCCGGGCCGTAGCCAGGCCGATGCCGCTGGCGCCGCCGACCACGAGCGCCGTGCTATTCTTCAGGTTCAAGTCCATCGCATTCGCCTGGGGCCTAACAGGCTGTTGAAAAAGGGGACTGGCTCCGAGCGACCACACGACTTCATCGAAGGTTTTGGTTTGCTGCGAGGTGCCTGTCCCCTTTTTCAACACCCCGCTAAGAAGTGCTAACTTAACCAGCCGGGGTCTGTCCCCATTTTGCGATGCCCCGTGAGCAAAATGGGGACTGACCCCCTCGGCGCCGCGAGTTGAATTAGGACTTCTAAATTTGCAACGAGGTCTATTTGGCGGTAAATCCGCCGTCCATCATCAAAATCGAACCGGTGAAGAAACTGGCCCGCTCGCTGGCCATGTAGGTAAAGAAGCCGGCGATTTCTTCCGGCGATGCGATTCGCCCGATGGGATGATTGCTGCGGAGCATATTCCAAAACGCGGTCGGATCGCCGGTTTCCTCTGCCGACTGATGGACCAAGGGCGTTTCGACCGTGCCGCAGCCGATGGCGTTCACGCGGATTCCAGACTGCGCATATTCGATGGCCATTTGCCGCGTGAGCATGTGCAGGCGCCCTTGGAGGGTGCATAAGCGCCTTGCCCGGGAATGCCGACTTGACCGGAAATCGAACCGGTGTTCAGGATCACGCCGGATCGCTGCTGGATCATCACGGGAATGACGTGCCGCGCAGCCCAGTAGATGGCTTTGGCGTTGACGTTCATCACCCGGTCCCATTGCTCGGGCGTATGCTCGTGCAGGGGTTTGGCCAGCGCCACGCCGGCGTTGTTCACCAGGATGTCGATCCGGCCGAAACGCTCGACCGCCGTCCGGACAAACTCTTGCGCCGTCGCTTCCAGCGCTACGTCGCCTTCGACATACGCGAGCCGGCCGCTGCCACGGTTGAAAAACGCCGCCGCTGGGTCGCGCCGCCACGTCGACCGCGACGACGCCGTCGATTTCCGATTCGAGATATTGCCGCACGATGGCCGCGCCGATTCCGGAAGCGGCTCCGGTCACGATCGCCGTCTTGCCCGCCAGGCTAACTTGCATGCAATACTTCCTACTTCATCCGTGCGTTTCGTGCCATCCGAGGTTGAATTCCCGGCCCGAGAACATTGGAAGATACAAACCTACCACGGATGCCACGGATCACTCGGATGACGAATGATTCGAATGGCCGACGCGCAGCCATCTGGACGGCGTGCTATCGTCCGGCATGCTCGGCGATTTCAGACAAGATCGCCTTGAGCACTTTCAAGTCGGGCGGCTTGAGCACATAATCGTCGAATTGCACTTTTGACGCTTCGTCCAAGTGCGACTGCTCGTCCAGTCCACTAAAGGCAATGAAATGCGCGTGCTCGAAATCGGGCATCGCACGCAATTGACGAGCTACCTCGAACCCGTTGACGATGGGCATCACCAGATCGACGATCAGCACCGTGGGGCGGAATTGCTCAGCGGTTTCGATGGCCTGCCGCCCGCCGTACGCTGTTTGCACCTCGAAACCTTCGAGCCGCAAAAGCGCGGCCAAACTATCGGCACTGTCCCGATTATCGTCGACGACCAGCAAACGGAGGCACATGGGCAAGGACCTTCGTTAGACGCCTAAGCGGACACGCAAGGCAGGTTTAAAATTGCGCGAATCTTGAGCAGCGTGAGTCGCGATCCCCCGCAATCGTAGGTAGGATCAGAAAAACAAAACAAACCTCGCCTGCGTTGACGACGAATGGCAAGCTACAGCACCCTTTCATTGTTAAACAGAGCCGGCTTGGCGGACAAGCCCCCCACCTGCGAAAGAGTGTTGCGCGAAATGCTGCAGTTCAACTTGGATTAATTCGCTTGAACTTCATCAATTTACACGAATTTTTCATTTGCAAATTGGTACAAGAACTGCACATCCCAAGGTCGACGCTCACGACGCTTTTGAAAGCCCAGATAAGGCAATAGCCCATGAGTTGCATCTCGACGAAAAAGTTCTACGCTCTCGGAGCTGCCGCATTGGTCTGCTTCACTCAGCTAGCATTTGCCGAGGACTCCGGAGTGGAACCAAGTCCGAAATCAGCGAGCCGGCAATGGTCGGACGTGTCCGGCCGCTTCCACGCGGAAGCGACACTCCTTGATACCAACCAATCTACCGTGCGGTTACGGAAAACGACCGGATCGGTGATCGTGGTCCCGCTGGACCGGCTCTGCCTGGCAGATCGACAGTTCGTCGCTGCGAGTCATTCCAACGTTCAGCCGTCAGAAACACACGACACGTATAAGCCAATCGTTTCGGAAGCGATTGCGGCGGCGCGAACTGGATCGCTGCTCACGCAGTTAGTTCCGAAGGTGCCCGAGAACATGATCTATGTGCGACTTTCGAAGCCCTTCTTGCAGCGAATCGTCGCCCGCGCAGTGTCGGACGCGGCAGCAATGTCAACGATAACATCCTCGGCTCGCCGGTGAGCAGGCGTCTGCGAAACCAAGGGCACGACGGAAGTGGCGCTGACCCCGAATTCCGAGTCTGGCGAATTGGAGATCCATTTCAGCGGGACGACGAGCTATCAGACCGTCGCCGACGCGGGCGTGATCCAAGTCCATGTCCGCGGCAGCACTGAATTCGCCTCCGCGAAAGCGGTTCGGCTCGACGGCCGCGGGATCGAGTTGGGCCAAGCGGCCACTAACGCGGCGGACTTCGTCATCCATCGTGGGCATCGAAAGCTCGCTGCCCGGATTGCGCGGCCGCATCGCGCGAAGAATTGGCGGCGAGCGCGCCGCGGAAAGTCAACCGGAAGCGAGAGAAATCACGACCGAGCATACAATCCAGCGGATCAACGCGAGCTTCGACCGAACCACCAGCCGAGACATGGCCGAGCTGTGGCAACGCCTCTGCGATCAGATCGTCAAGCTGCCCGACGACGATCCCCTTCGACCTCACGGCTGGCAGGCGAGCACCACCGCCGACGCTTTGCAAATTGTCTTCCTGAGCCACAAGGGAGGCGTGCGCGTACCACCTCCTCCAGAGTCGAGCAACCAAGCCGATGTCGTGGTGCAAATCAATTCGGCTGTTTTCAGTCGGGCGCTTACCGACCCCGAATTGCACAAGCTCTTGCAGCCATTCACTGTCCATCTGGCTGCGATGAGCGCGGCGAGCCCCACGCACGGCCCGTCGATGCAATGGTCGCCCGACCATGACTGGCTCGCGCTGAGTTGGGACAGTTCGACGGCGCCCGCCTCGGCTCCGACCCCCGCGCCGCGCATGCCGCCACACTTGCTGGCGAAAATAGCGATCGTTGAAGCACGCCAGTTTTTTTCAATTGGCGCCCACAGCGCCGGTCACGCCCCAGGCTTTCTTCACCGTGTCGTAGCATTGCGGGTCGTGTTTGCGCAGCTCGGTGTTGACGAACGGATAGAAATCGTTCGTGCCGAAGAAGGCTTCGCAGCTTTCGGCGAAGTATTCCATCGGGTTGGTGGCGGCATAGGCCCGTTCGACGCGGCCGCCCGAGCGGAGCACCGAATCGTAGAGCTTGGCATCCATCGCGTGCTGGTAGGCGGCCAGGATTTCCTTGTTCTGGTAGCCGTCCGGCAAAAACTGATCGTGATAGCCGTGCGACAACTCGTGCAGCACCATCCAGGGTTGATCGAATGACCAGCTCAAGAAATTGCGGGCGTTGGCGATTTCCACGCAGCCTGCCTTTTCGGGATTCATGCCGTTATCGCGGAGCCACGCGGCGTCGGGATGGTAGCACATGCAGGGATGATGCGGTTCGTTCAGTTCGACCCAGAATGCGATCCGCCGGAGCTTCGCCAGCGCCGGCGCCGGCACGACCCGCGTGATATCGTATAGCTTGTAGCCCAACAGCTTCACGAGCGAGGCATAAAGCTGCGGCTCGCCTTGCCGCAATTTCTTGTTGACCAACACCCGCCAACCTTCGATCTGCTGGGGTTCGTATTGATCGCGGGCGTCGAAGGGGGCCGGGGCTTTGTGCGGCGTCGCGCTCTTTTCCGGAGCGGCGTGCGACGAGGAATTCGCCGGAGGCGTCGAAGTCGGTTCCCCGCTGCCGGCACCGACCAAGAGGACTATTGCAAGCAGCAGGATTGATGGAAACGTCGTTCGTTGAGCATTTTTGCCCTCGCCTCCAAAACAACCCTCCGTCGATTTCGCGAGATGGTGCAACATGATTAGCTTCTCTTTTTCGCCTGAGTTAACTGTCGCGCGATTCCCCGTTGAACCTCAAATGGCCGTTTCACAAAGACCATTCAACGCTTCGAGGCGATTGCTGGACGCAGCAGCGGTTTGACGGCCTCGACGCACTTCTTACTGCGTCGATCTCCAACTTTCGGCCTTCTTCCAAAATCCGAGCGCACCCGGGACCCAATGTCTTGCGCAAATCTGGAAAAGCTTTGAACAGGACGGGTAGCGATTTCCGTTCCGACGGCGAACACTGCAAAATGTATCTGTCGGGCAATTGGACTCGGGTTGCAGCTAAGTAAGCGTCGTTAATGCCGAGATGTTCGATGCGCTTCGGACGCAATCGCGCTCGGAGCCAGGCAAAGATCATCAAATCCGGTGGGTCCAAGTCCCCGAGAAAAAACAGCTCGTGATTGGCGGCGACATTGCGAATCAAGGCTAGATCGAAACGGCATGGCAGACCATAGCGGCCGACTAAGCCCAGTCTGCCGCATTCCTTGGAGTTGCAAATCGCGGACGCGGCATAGTGGGGCTTCGTCGCATAGATAATCCGCCCCTTCGCCTTCGAAGGCCCAATCACCGTGTATGGGGCTGGTTTTTCCTCGTATATGAACTCGCGATCGTCGGCATGATCCGCGAACCACGCTTCGATTCGCTTTGCTGGATTGCCGCGCATCGTCAGCTCAAACTCAGCGGGCCGCCGCCGCAGAAGTCGGGATTGCCGAACTTCTGGATCGGATGGCCAAAGCCTTGCGCCAGCGACAGCAGGAGGCGATTGTGCGGCGACGCGTGGCAACATCAAGAATCGGCCCATCTTGAAGTCGAGCCCGCCGCCGACCAGCACGAACGGGATGTTGTCGAGCGTGTGCGAGTTGCCTTTGCCCAGCTCGTTGGTCCAGACGATCAGCGTGTTGTCGAGCAGGCTGCCGCCGCCGCCCGGCTCGGGCGTCTCGGCCAGGCGCTTGGCGAGATACGCCAGTTGCTCGGCAGAACCAGTGATTGATTTTCGTGAGCTTCGTTCTGCGCCTTTTCATTCGAATCGGGCTCGTGGGATAGTTCGTGATGGCCTTCGTCGATGCCGAGCCAGCGCATTTTCGCCTGGCCGACCGAGTTGGTCATTTGCAGCGTCGCCACGCGGGCGAAATCGTTCTGAAAGCTGTTGACCATCAGGTCGATTTGCATCTTGCGTGAGGTGCGGCATGTTGTCGTTGTCGCGCTTCACGCCCGGATCGACCTCGGGCACGAGATGGCCGACCGTTTTATCGCGCTCTTGCCATCGGCTGGCTTCGATTCTTTGTCGGAGGCTGCCTGCTCCATCTCGCGCACAAACGTCGCATGTTCGTCGAGCAAATGACGATCCTCGGCGCTCACCATCGTGCGCACTTTTTTCAGATCGTCTTGCACGTCGTCGAGCACGCTCCCCAATAGCTCGCGATCCTTCATCCGCCCATAGAGCTTGGCGAACATCTGGTACGGATCGTCGATCGGCGTGACCGGCTTGTTCGGGCCGGCGTAGACCATCCGGCTCCAGGTGTCGGCCCGCTCGGGCACCATGACGCCGAACTCGAGCGAACCGAAACGGGTCTTGGTGGCGGCGTCGGCTTGCAGATGCTGGCGAATTTCCTGGTCGATACTGAAATGCCGCTGGCCCAGCCGGCCGGCGTGTCGGAGCCGCCCTTGGATATTGCCGGGATAGAGCTCGATGCCGGTGAGCAGGCAGCCGATGCCGCGCATGTGGTTGTCGCCGTCGCCGCGCACTTTGTCGCACACGCCGCTCAGCAACAGCATCCGCTCCTGAAATGGCGCCAGCGGCGTGAGGCATTCTTTCAGCGGGAACTTTCCGTCTTCGCCTCTTTCTCCGGCCAGAAATTTTTCTGCACGACCCCGTTGGGGCTGAACATGATCACCAGCCGCTGCTTCCGCTGGGTCTGATTCGCGAACGCCAGGCTCGGCAGATTCAGCACGAACGGCAACGCCCCGTGCCTCCGCTCCCAAATTGCGGAGAAACTCGCGGCGAGTTGCGGCAGAATGGCATGGCGGGACCTTTGGAGATGAGGCGGGTTGTCAGGCGGGCAAGCCCACTCTTGCCTGGTTCATCGTACCATAAAAGCGAACTCAATGGTGCTGCGCAGCAAGACTCGCCGGCGGACTGAAATGGTTCGTCAGGGCTGACTCCGCCATGATCTCGATCGCCAACTTGCGGATGTTGAACCCATTGTCGGCAAACGACCGCCGCAGCGAGTCCGCAGTTTTCGGCCCGTAGGCTTGCACCGGCTGCTGCACCAGGTGATGGAACAACTGGTCGACAAATGCCGATTGGGCTTCGTCGCTTTCGACCAGAAACGTCGCCAACTCGTGGGCGTTGTTGACCGTCACGTCGCGGCCCGAGCGGGTGTGATACGTGCCGCTGGAATCGATCGGCTTGCCGTTGTCCCTTCTCGCGATATCGGCCGACGGCGTCGAAATGCTCCAGCGTAAATCCGAGCGGATTGATGATCCCGTGGCACGTCATGCAATTCGTGGCCTTGGTTTGCAGCGAGACCCGCTCGCGCGTCGTCAGCGTCGGCTGCAACTCGGCGCGCAACGGCGCGAAGGCAGCCGGCGGCGGTCGGAGTGAAACGGCCAGGATGCCACGCGCCAGAAACACGCCGCGCAGAATCGGCGAGCTGTCTTTATTGTGCGCGAAGCTGGCCATTAGATAAGGATGCGTCAACACACCGGCTCGTTGGCTGGCGTCGAGCTTTACCTTGGTGAAGCCGGCGTCGGCTGGCAGGTTCGCGCCATAAAACTTCGCCAGCCGGCCATTCAGGAACAGATCGTCGGCGAGAAACAATTGCCGGAAGTCCGATTTGTCCGACCAGACGACGTCGCTGAGAAACAATTCCAGCGAGGTCCGCAAATCGTCGATCACCGCCGGATCGAAGCCGGGAAACTTCGCGGAATCCTTGGCGATGTCGCGCACCTGATCGGCTTTCAGCCACGTGAGCAGGAACCCCCGGAGCTTGTCTCGCGCGGCACGTCGCCCAACATCCGCTCGGCTTGCTTTGCCACCTGCTCTTTCGTGGACAACTGCCCATTGGCGGCGGCGCTGAACAACTCCTGATCGGGCATCGAATCCCACAGGCCAAACGATAACCGGCTCGCGACGCTATACTCAGCGTCCTTCGCGCTACCGCCGCCGATTTCGCGATACAAGAACTGCGGCGAGTCGAGCGTCAACAACACGACGCGCTTCAGGGCTATGTCCGAATCCTTGGCGACAGCGAATTGCTTATCGACGAACAGTTTGTTTTCGTCGGCCGTCAGGGGTCGGCGGAAGGCCCGTTCGGCAAACTTGCGGCAAAAGTCGCGCAGCTTTTGGGCCCGATCCTTGGCCCCTTCCTGCGTGCCGGCCAAATCGTTGATGCGTGCGGCAATATATTCGGCCGTTTCGATCGCCGCCTCGGTCGTCGCCTCGTCCCATTCTTTCGACACCGTCGTGCCACGCTCCCAGCCATAGCTGCGATCGTCCGGCGGGAACGGCGTTGCGCAAGCGAACGTTTCGGCGCTGGAGTTCGGCGACAATTGCCGCGCCGGGATGACCTCTTCCACGCCGAACGGCCGCTTCCACGACAGCACGATCGACGCCGGCGCCGAAGGCTTTTCCTTGTCCTTCTTTTTCTTGTCGTCGACGCCTTGCTTGGCTTTGGAAAATTCCATTCGCAGTGTATAGGGCCGGCCGCCGACCAGATAAATCGTCGCGCGATGCTCCTTCTCGACGTTCGATTTCACCCAGCCGTCGACCAATGGGCGGTTCCGCTCGTTGACCCACAGCCGCACGGCATGTTCCGTGCGAATGATGAACTCGTAATCGCCCGTGTCGGGAGCGAGAACCGAGCCGTTCCACTGGATCGAAAACTCGCGCGGATCGATTTTCCCGTGCACCGGGGCGTCGGTGCCGAAATCGAATTTCACTTGCGGATCGACCCGATCGAGCACACGGGCATTGGAATCGAAATTCCGTCCGCGAAAATAATCGGCTTTCAATCCGCGCTTGTCGCCCCAGTGGATCGGCTCGCGGAAGCTGCCGATGAGATCGGCCACGGTTTGCCGATACTGGCGCACGGTGAGCCGGGCCAATTCGATCCGCGCCGGGCGATTCCGCGCCTGGGCGGCGGCGGAATACATCGAGTCGTAAACGTACTCGGCGACTCGCTTCGCGTCGTCGGTCGAAAGCGTGCCGGGGTCATCTTCCGGCATCGTCTTGGCGATCAAGTCCAAGATCTGCGCCGCCGAGCGGCTACCCGCGAGCGGAGCCTTGTGCTTCTTTGTCCCTTCGCCACGAGCGCCGTGGCAGGCAGCACATTTGGACTTGAAAATCGCTTCGCCAGAAAGCTCGCCCGCCATGCCTCGTGACGGCAAGCTGCAAGCGAATGCAAGCAGCAGCCACGAGAACCGTGGCAGCCGGCGATTCCAGGCGTTGGGCTTGTCATGCCGCATAAGAAAACTTGAGCCCCGAATCTGCAGGAGCGTCGGATGGGGCGTATAGGTGGGCCAAGAATCTGCTGGCAGCTAATCCACTCTCGTGAATCCCACGTCGGATGTCAACCAGAATCGAACCGGAATCGAATAATCGACTCGCAAATCAGGGGCAGAATGGCCTGAATAGAAAAGTCCTTGCTAAGAGGTGCGAGAAATGGCGGTAAATCGCAATTAGGGAGAGCTTGTCACCCCCTCGCAAGGGCAGCATAATGGACGCCTCGACTCCGGCCAGCGCCGGGCAGCTTCGCCGTTCCTTCGAAAGACGATCCATGCCGGAGAGATTCGATCCTTATCACACTTGGCTGGGGATTTCGCCTCTTGACCAGCCGGCAAACCATTATCGGTTGCTCGGAATCAGCCTGTTCGAGGATGCCGCCGATGTGATCGACAATGCGGCCGATCGGCAGATGGCCCATCTGCGTGGCTTCCAAAGCGGCGCGCACCAGCAGTTGTCGCAGCACTTGCTTAACGAAGTCGCGGCGGCGCGGCTCTGTTTGTTGAAGCCGGCGACCAAAGCGGCCTACGACGCCAAGCTCCGAGCGGAACTGCTTGCCCAGCCGTCAACCGTCGTGCAACCCCTGCCGCCGAAAGAACCCTCCGCGCGGCGGAATACTGCCGAAGTTGTTCCGCTTCGGCGGGCGAGCCGCACAGCCGATGCGCAAGGCTCGGCGGGGCTCGCGAGGCCGCCGGACGCCGCAACGGACGCCGCGATGCCAGTGACTGCCGCACCGGCAGCCGATGTCTGGGAGAGCTTGCTCGGCGATACCACCCCCACGACGAAAATCGGCGGAACCTCCGCAATCGGCAAGACTCGCGCGACGGGCAAGCTGCTGCCAACAGCCAAGCACTCGCCAGATGCTAATCACTGGCCCACCGGCAAGCCCTCCATAGCGAAACGGGCCGCGGAGAAGCAGCGGAAAATATTGTTCGTAGCGGTGCCGGTGATGGCGCTGGCGTTGATCGGAGCGGTCGCTATCGCCCTCGTGTCCAGCGACCGAAACTCGTCCGACTCCGGGCCGGTCGGCGCCGCGCGCGCAAGGTCGCAACCGCCGGGTCGGTCCCGCCGAAGACGAGGCCTTCGGACGATCCGAAAGCTCCGTTGCCTTTCGGCAGCACCCCGACAAACGTCCTCGCATCGCCGTCGAGCATCGCTCCGCTGGTAATCGATTGGCCGCTGGAGGAACGCGGGGGCGCCGTGCTGAAAATCGACGACCGGATGCAGCTTCCGGGCAGGACGCCGAAGTTCGAATTGCCACTGGACCGCGGCATGCATACGGTCCATTTCAGTCGGCCGGGCTTTAGCGAGTTCGCCCAGACAATCTCCGTTGGTGGCGAAACGCAGCCGGTTGTCCGGCCGGTTTGGCAGGCGGAAGACGGCCGGGGATTGCGGGCTGAAATTTTTCGCACCCCGCGCTTCGAAGATAAATTCAAATCTCGCGTCGATCCGCAGATCGATTTTCTGTGGGGCTTTGGTCCCGCCGACCCCGAACTATCGCACGAAAACTTCTCGATTCGCTGGCAGGGCTTTATCAAGGCGCCCAAGCCGGGCAAGTACAAACTCATCGGAATCGCGGATGATTCTATCAAAGTCAGCCTCGACGGCGCAGTCTGCTTGGAAGAGACCGACCTCGTCCGCCGCTGCGAGGCCACCGTGGATCTGACGGGCGAACCGCAAGCCATCGTCATCGAATATGTGCAGACGGTCGAAGTAGCGATGATCAGCCTGCGCTGGATTCCGCCGGATCACGCGCTGGAGCAAGCCGTCCCGCCGGGAGCGCTGTTCTACGATAAACAGGTCGCGCAAAACACCGCGGTGCGCGACGTGCCAGATCCTGATCCGGCCGGTGGGCTGCGAGCGCAGCTGTTCGATGACGTGGAACTGCACCATCTTGTCAAGACGCGCATCGATCGCCAGGTCGATTTCATGTGGGGCTTCGATCCGGCCGACCCTGAACTTCCTCAGGAGGACTTTTCGATCCGCTGGGAAGGCGCCTTGCAGCCACCCGTCGCCGGTGCCTACACGATGCTCACTTTCTCCGACGACGGGAGCCGACTTTGGCTGGACGATGCCTTGGTCGTCGACAATTGGGGCTATCATTCGGTAACGCGCGTCGAAGCGCCGATCGTTTTGGAGAAGCGGCCCTATCGCATTCGCATTGAATTCATGCAGGGCAAGAGGTCGGCGGTGTGCAGTGCGCGGTGGATTCGGCCCGGCGCAGTGCGCGACGAACCGATACCCAGTTCCGCGTTGCGCCCGCCCGAGCCCCACGATCCTGAACAAGGCAAGTCGGCGGCGGTCCCCGCACCCCCGGGCTGACTGCTCTCCGCCGTGCCATCATGGCCGGCTCTACGGGCCGGAGCCGAGATTTCGGCACAGCGGTTGCGGCAACCAACACCATCGGTAGGTGTGATCCTGACGTGATTGAGCGAACTCGGTACATTCCTCCGCCGGGGCGGGACCGCCGAATCGGCTGAGTGCGATTTGGTCAAAGGGCAATCGCATGGATCGAGATCGTCGCAGATTTCTGAAAGCGCTGTTGGGAACCGGCTTAGCCACGGGGCTCGCCCCACGCCCCGGTCTCGGCGCGGATCATGCGCCCGCCAAGAATGGCGCGGATCGAGCGACGAAGGTCCTCGTCGTTGGCGCCGGCGTCTCCGGTTTGATGGCGGCCAAAACGCTCAAGGAACATGGCTTCGCCGTCACCGTGCTGGAAGCCCGCGAGCGCATCGGCGGCCGCATCCACACCGTCGACCTGGGTGGACAGCCTGTCGATCTAGGCGCCCAATGGATCGAGGGAATCAACGGCAATCCGCTGGCCCAGTTCTGCCGCGAACAGCGGATCAAAACCGTTGAGCATAATGACGACTCGGTGCAAATCTTCGATGCCGGCGGCCACGATTGGACACCGGAAGAGCTCGCGCGAATGCGGGCGGTCCGCCGGAGCGTTCTCGACGGTCTGGACGACTACAATCTCAGCCTGCTTCGCCGCGGTGCGCGCGACATCACGATCGCCGAAGCACTTCCGCACACCGAGGCAGCCAACCTGCAGACCGACTGGCAGCGCCGCTATCTGAACTGGGCCCTTGCCCAGAGGATCGGGGCCAACGAAGGGGACGATCTCGATCGTCTGTCGCTCCGCGGTTATGAATCGGAGGGAGAGCCCGAATCTTTCGACGGGGCCGATCACATCTTGCCTGGCGGTTACGCCCAAATTCCCACGCTGCTGGCCCGAGGTCTGGACATCCAGCTAGGCCGCCGGGTGCGTAGCGTGCGGCATGATGGCGGGGGCGTGCACGTGTCGCTCGAGCATGACGAATTGCAGGCGGATTACGCGATCATCACGTTGCCGTTGGCCCTCCTGAAAGCAAGCGTTGTGAAATTTTCTCCGGACTTACCCGGTCGAAAATTGCGCGATCGCCGCGCTCGGCGTGGGCGCGGTGCATAAAGTCGTGTTGCGATTTCCGCGAACCTTCTGGAACGACAGCGCCGATTTTCTCGGCTACGCGTCGGACGAAAGCTCGAAACTCGGGATTTGGGCGAATCTCAGCCGCCCAACGGGTGCGCCGATCCTCTCGCTGTGGAGCCATGGCCAGGCGGCCCGCCGTTTGGAGCGCCTCGGCAAGTCGGAAATGGTCCGCGAGGCCCTGGATGTGATCAAACGGGTATTCGGTGCGTCGACGCCAGAACCCGAGCACGTGGCCGTCACTGCTTGGGGCGCCGATGAATTCAGCCGAGGGGCTTACGTCAATCTGCCGGTCGGAGCGACTTTCGACGACCTCGACGCCTTGGCCGCTCCGGTGGCCGATCGCTTGTTTTTCGCCGGCGAAGCCACCTCGCGCCGCCACCGGGGCACGGTGCATGGCGCTTGGCTCTCGGGCTTGGCGCCGCGAATCAGGTTTTGGCTTTGCAGCGCTAATCGCGCGTTTGCTTGCCTCAAAGCCCAGGGATCGCCATTCCTGGGTTTTGTTTCAACCGGAGTCGCGCAAGCCGTGAGAATTCATCATTTCAGCGCGGTTTTCCGCGAGCAGGTTTCGTATTGGCAGAGCCCCGGGCTTTTGCTAATTTATCCGTCGATCTGCCGTCCGTAGTGGACGGGACCAAACGCATTCGCCGTTTTCGTTGCCGGTTTCGCAGGGACGCGGTTTCTGCCGGCTAGCAACGGGCCGACATGGAAGGAGGCCGAAATGAGTTCTCAGTCCGAACACGAAGTGCGCACGCAGCAAGCAGCCACGCAGCAAGCGGTGCGGATTCACATCCGCTGGATGATCCGCCGCGACATGCTCGAAGTCCTGGCGATCGAGAATGACGCCTTCGAGTTTCCTTGGTCGGACGACGATTTCGTCCGCTGCTTGCGGCAACGCAATTGCATCGGCATGGTCGCTGAAGTCGACGAGCGCGTCGTCGGGTTCATGATCTACGAGCTGCACAAGAACCGGTTGCATATCCTGAATTTCGCCGTCTCCGCCGCTTGCCGCCGCCTGGGTATTGGCACGCAAATGGTCGAAAAACTGATCGGCAAGCTCTCCGATCAACGCCGCAACCGAATTCTGCTGGAAGTCCGCGAGACGAACCTCGGGGCCCAATTGTTCTTCCGGGAAAATGGCTTCCGCGCGGTCTCGGTGTTGCGCGCGTTCTATGAAGACACGCCGGAAGACGCTTATCTGCTGCAATACCGCCATCAGATGGCCGAACCGGAATTGATTCCGTTCCAGCGGATAAGCAAGTTGGCCGGCTGAAGCGGATTTTGACCCGCCGGTTAGACGCGATGCGCCGGCGGAACGCGCGGCAGACGAAGTCGCTTGCTTACGTGCGCGGCTTGGAATGCGCACGTGTCGTCGAGCTCAAATGGTCAGGATGTGCACGGTCCGCGCGGGCAACTCCACCACCGCGATCGAATGCGGGTTGGCCCGGTGCACTGCGCCTGGGTTCAGGACCAGCGTGTCCTGCTCCCATTGCTGACGGACCAGATGCGTGTGGCCGTGGCATACGAGTTTCCATTGGCCGTCGGCAATCGTGCTGCGTAGCAGCCGCGAATCGTCGCCGTGCAAGAATGCCACCGGCAGACCGTCAAGCTCCAGCGAACCGAACCGATTGTGGCAGGTTTGCCCCGCCGCTTCGATCGCCGCCCGCAGCGCTCCCGGATCGTGGTCGCAGTTGCCGAACACGAAATGCGTCGGCCAAGGGGCGAACAAGCCGACAACCTCTGGCGTATCAATATCTCCGCAGTGCAGCACGGTCTCGAGTTCGAAGCTCTCCAGCATCCGCACCGCGGCCCGCGTCCGCTCGATATCGCCGTGCGTATCGCTGATAACGCCAAGGAACATACAGCCGTCGGGCCAGAAAGGGTTGCGAGACGGCTGAAGCTGATTGAGGAACCGGCCGCCTTGCGGGATCATCGGGCAACTCTAAGATTATAGCCTGCGAAGCCCGGCTTCGCGCCGCCGCAATTGCCCGCCAATTCGTTCGCAAAATCGGCTGCCGGTTCCCGTCTGCCTCGCTCGAATTTATGCCCAAACCGCTGCTGATCGCTCTCGTGGTTTGCCTGGCGTTCGGCGTGCCGGCGGTTTGGTATATGGTGCGTTGGCGGCTCACGCCGCTACAGGCTTTTCTGTTGCTGCTCAACCGGTTTCTGAATCGTGTGCTGTGGCGGACAAAGATCAACCGGCCGCTGCCCGTCGCGTGGGGCCAGGGCGCCGTGGTGATCGCGAATCATCGCAGCAGTTTCGATCCGATGTTCATCGCGATCGCCACGCATCGGCTGGTTCACTGGATGGTGGCCGGAGAGTATTTTCGCGACTGGCGTTTCGGGTGGTTGTTTCGCGGCATGCGCGCGATTTCCACCAGCCGCTCGGGAGTCGACTCGGGCTCCACGAAGCGGGTGATCCGACTGGCCTCCACGGGTCATCTCGTCGGCCTGATGCCCGAGGGAAGGATCAACGAAACCGAGCAACTGCTGCTGCCTGGTCGCCCCGGCGCGGCGCTCGTCGCGCTCAAGGCCCGGGTGCCAGTGATCCCCTGCTATATCGAGGGGGCGCCTTACGGCGGCACGCCGCTCGGGCCGTTCTTGCGGCCCGCGAAAGTGCGGGTGACGATTGGCGACCCGCTGGATATCTCGGAGTTCTATGGCCGCGAGCAAGAGCCCGGAGTGCTGGAAGAGCTGACGAAGCGATTTCTCGTCGCGATCGCCCATCTGGCGGGCAACGACGATTACGTCGCGCAGTTAGCCGGCCGCCATTGGAAACCGGGCCTGGCCGACGAAGCGGCGCCGAGCGTCTGAAGATGGCTCCGACGCGGAACGAAACGCGAGAACCACGTAAGCGTGCGTCACGGCTCGTCTCCCGCAAATAGCGCGCAATAACTCTCATACCGCCGCGCATCGAACCGCCCGTCCGCCACGGCATCCTTCACCGCGCAATCCACCTCGTGCGTGTGGCTGCAATTGGGGTATCGGCAGCGGCTGACATAAGGCCGCAGATCGCGATACCAACCGCCGATCTCCTCCGGCGAGACATCCCATAACTGAAATTGCCTGATGCCCGGCGTGTCGACCACGTAGCCGCCGCCGGCCAAGGGAAACAGCCGCGCGGTGGTGGTGGTATGCCTTCCTTTTTCGGTTTCCGCGCTGACTTTGGCGACGCGCAAATTCAAACCCGGCTCCAGAGCGTTCAATAGCGACGATTTGCCGACGCCGCTTTGCCCGACCACGACGCTGGCCTGTCCGGCCATCAACCGCCGCAAACGTTCGACGCCGAAGCCGGTCGTGGCGGATGTGAACAGCACGCGGTAGCCCATCCGACCATAGACGCCCGCCAGAGGTTGAAATTCGGCCCGCTCGACCAGGTCCGACTTGTTGATGCAGATCACCGGCCGTAAGTGATTTTGTTCGGCGGTCACGAGAAACCGATCGATCAGTTGCGGCTTCAACCGCGGTTCGGCCGCGCTGCCGATAATCAGAATCTGGTCGACGTTCGCCACCAGGATATGTCGCCGGCCTCGGCTTCCCCGGGCCAATACGCCGCTGCGCGGTTCGACCCGCTCGATCAGGCCGTCGCCCGAGGCGTGCGAACGAAACATCACCCAATCGCCGGCCACGACCACATGGCGTTGGTCGGTGCTCAGCGTTTTTAGCACTCGCCGCGTGGCGCACTGATTGAGCGATCCGTCGTCGGCCTGGACCGTGCTCGAAAGCCCGTGCACCGAAAGCACCCGGCCGCGGCGGCACAGGTTTGGATCGACGTCGGGCGTGACTTTAAAGCCCGACTGTCCGGCCGCGGATTCTTGGCCCACGACGGTCCGCTTGCGGGTCAGCTCACCTTTGCCGCTGAGACGCTCGTTCGAAGCCGAGTCCAGCGTGGCTTCGTCGTCGGCTTTGAATTGCCGCGTCAAATCGCCCTGACGGGCCCGCGCGCCGCGATTCTTGCGAAACTCAGTCCGGATTTTCTTCGGCTTCTTGCCCACGGGCGTAAATGTCTCATGTCTAATGACGGATGTCTAGCTAGTGAATCATCCGCGCCATCGGTGCCATCCGTGGTTGTTTCGTCTAGCGTTCTTGATCGGAAAATTCAACCACCGATGGCACCGATCGCGCGGATGAACGAAAAGCGACTCCGTTTGAGCGCCGAGAAAGAACGCCTCGATCTGATTCGTCATTTACGATGGTCGATTTCGGCTGCGCAACTGTCCCGCGCTGTTATCGTGGACGTTGAAGCGCTTCGGCTCGGAGTCGTCGAACTTTGGCATCGAGCGGGGATCGTGTTTCAGCCCGGCCCGTTCCAAGAGCGACTTGGACATGATGTCGTTCGGCAAATCTTCCGGAGGAGGCGGGCCGACGGCGCCCAATTCGATGGGCGAGTAGTTGATTTCGTACTTGTGCTTGGCGATGACCAATTCGTCGCCCGGATTGATCCGCTTGTCGACGACGCGCACACCGTTGACTTTCACCCCGTTGCGGCTGTTGAGGTCTTTCACGTACCAATAGCCGCCGTCGAGGCTCAGTTCGCAGTGGTGGGCGGACACGTTGGCGAATCGCAACACGATGTCGCAGCTTTCGCGCCGGCCGACCAATAGCGACTTCTTCATCAGCGGTATCGGATCGCCGCCGCCGACTGGATGCAATTCGCCGTACATGACAATACCCGTAAACTTGTGGCTGCTTTCGAGCTGCCGTATGCTAGTCGTGCTGCAAGGCAGCGGATCGACAAAATCGCTCTAACTGACTGTTGAAAAAGGGCACAGGCACCTCGCGGGAACTTCAAAACTTCGGGAAATCTGTCCGGTCGATCAGAGCCAGTCCCCTTTTTCAACAGGCTGCTAAATCAACTTTAGGCGGGCGGCAAATGTCCGTCAAACCGTTTATGCCGGCGGGCGTGGTTCTAAACACCGATTGGCGCGGCGCCGGGCTTCGGTACTATTCCTATAACTTCTTTCTGCGGCAGAAGTTTGGCGTGCGGGTCCAGAAGATCAGCCTCGACGCCGGGCTCTCTTGCCCCAACGTCGACGGCGCCGTGGCCGTGGGGGGCTGTACGTTTTGCGACAACCGCAGCTTCAGCCCCAGTCGGCGGCTGCCGCGCCGCGACATTCTCGGCCAACTCGAAGCCGGCATCCGCCGCGTCAGGCTGCGTTACCACGTCGAGCGGTTTCTCTCTTACTTTCAGCCAGCCACGAATACCTATGCCCCGGTCGACCGGCTGCGCGAAATGTACGCAGCCGCGCTCGATCATCCGCAAGTCGTCGGCCTGGCGATCGGCACACGGCCCGATTGCGTGGGCGCCGACGTGCTCGATCTGCTCACGGAGTTTGCCGGTCGGACCTATCTCTCCGTCGAATATGGCATGCAGACGATGCACGACCGTTCGTTGGATTGGATGAATCGCGGGCATCATCACGATGCTTTCGTAGATGCGATGGTGCGCAGCCGCGGCCGCGGTTTCGAAATCTGCGCCCACGTGATTCTCGGTCTGCCCGGCGAATCGCACGACGACATGCTGGCCACCGCCCGCGAACTGGCCCGGCTGCGGGTGGACGCCGTGAAATTGCACAACCTCTATGCCGTGCGCAATACTCCGTTGGCCGAACAGGTCGCCCGCGGCGAAGTGACGCTGATGGATCGCCCGACGTACGTTCGCACGTTGGTCGACGTCCTTGAACTGCTGCCGCCCGGCTGCGTCGTCGAGCGGATCAGTGGCGACGCCCCGCCCGACTACTTCATCGGTCCCGCGTGGTGCCTGGATAAGCCGGCCGTGCGCGAAGCGGTGAACGCCGAGTTGCTCGTGCGCGACACCTGGCAGGGGCGGCGATGCGAAAATGTCGAATGACGAATGACGAATGCCCAAAGAATGACTAATTCGACTGTATCCAGTTCCCTTTACGGCCACCACAGGTCGTGCAAACAGCGGTGGTACGACCCAAAGCTGTGGCGGATCGGATGCAGCCGAAATAATCATTCCGTCATCCGCGTGATCGGTGCCATCCGTGGTTTGGTTTTCCGGTGTTTTGCGCGGGAAATTCAACCACGGATGCCCTGAACGGCACGGATTGCACAAAAAGTGAATCGCTTTCAGCGCCGGGAAACAGAGCACCACCACCGTTTGTGCAAGCAGCGGCCGTTCGACAACACGCTGTAGCGAACCATATACAATCGAACAAGCACGAATGACGAATGAGTGGCGTAACCCCCGAATGTTACGGTTCAGCCGCGATGCCGCGATCGCTCGGCCACGTTTAGACATTGCGTCATTAGACATTGATTAGACATTCGTCATTCGACATTAGTCATTTGCCTCACTTCACCTCTTCGCGCACGAACTTCACATGCGGCTGGCCGCCGCCTTTGAGCGTTGCCCCGCGGAGCATTTCGGAGACGTAGCGCAGGCGGTCGTGGGGCCGATCTGGGTCGTGGAAGTTGTCCCCTTTTTGCAGGATCGGGCGGGTCTCGGGGATGCCGCCGAAGGCCCGGGCGCCGGCTGACTGGCAGGGAAACCAATATCCCTTTCCCTTGTCGTCGACCATGTAGAACTCGGAATAGCAATGGCCCGGCACCCACACGGTCCGGGCTGGAATGTCTTGCGAGCGGCACATGGCGATGAACAGCGACGAGAATTCCTCGCAATCGCCGGTCCCGTCGTTCAGCCCCTTGAGCGCGCCCTTCAGCACGCCTTCCTTGTAGGTGAGCTTCGAGCGTGACAGGTCGTAAATCGACTCGACCTTCTCCCAGTTTTCTTTGCCCGCGGCGGCTTCCTTCGCCAGCCGGGCAATTTTGTCGTTGTGACTTTCGATGTACGGGCTAGGACCGAGGTACTGGGCGAATTCGCGCTCGTTGTCGGAATGCGTGGGAATTTTGTATTTGGTCGGATCGGTCGGAGGCAAGATCGCGTGCCGCGTCACCTCGAAGGTGATCATGGCCGACGCCTCTTCGCCCGGATTGAGATGCGGCACCGTGACGATCATCTGCCGGACCGTCCCGCCACCCAGCGTGCGATAATTGATCTTCGGAATGTTGTGCGTGACCTCTTCCTTGTCGATCTTCACCTGTTGCTCGGGCCATTCAGTGGGCACCGGAGCGGTGCCGACGATGCCCCGACAAGGACCGCCCGAGGCCGAGATGACCATCCCGATCTTGATCCGCTCGACGATCGGCTTGTCGATCTGCGGACCAAGCGCTTGGGCCGACTTGTTATCGTCGAATTGGGCCCGGGCCGAGCTCGTGGCACAAAGGATCATGGCTCCGCAGATGGCGATTGCAAAGCCCTGTACCACTGGCTTTGTCAGTTCGCGGCGTGCCACTGGCTTTGCCAGTGCTTCTTGGCAGTTGCTGGCAGCAAGGATTCGGCGGGGGAAGCACTGGCAGAGCCAGTGGCACACGAGGCGAATGTTGACTTCGTTGGACACGGCGGCACTCCCGCAAGTTTTGAGCACCTCCGTGCGCGGACTCATCACAGCTAGACAATGGATGTTGAACCGCCGCCTGACCAACGGCTTTGGCGACCCATTCAGCGGTGGGCCACACTCTGTTCACTCAGCCATTATAATTCATTGCGGTCGAAGTTCGGCGGTGCGAACCCCCTGTTAGGGCAATTTTTCAGGTGTTTTTCATGTGCGGACGTTACACGCTACGTACTTCGCCGCAGCAAATGCTGTTGCATTTCCGTTTGGACGCTCCGGCCCAGGCTGGTGGTGGGCCGTCGCCGTTGGCTGCCTTGCAACCGCGGTATAACATCGCGCCGACGCAGCAAGTCGTCGTGGTGCGAGAAGTTGCCGGCGGTAAGCGTGAATTAGTCGAGATGCGATGGGGCCTGGTTCGACCGCCAGATCCTTGGCCGCCGGTGGGCGTGCCGCTGTTCAATGCCCGCTCGGAAACGGCCGCCGAGAAGCCAGCTTTTCGCGAAGCGATCCGGGCCCGACGCTGCCTGGTGCCGGCCGACGGATTTTATGAATGGAAGGCCGCCGGCCGGGGTCGACAGCCGTTTTACATCCATCGCCCTGACGACGCACTCCTGGCGCTGGCCGGATTATGGGAAGAGCGGCTCGACCCGCGAGGCCAGCCGTTGGCGAGTTGCACGATCCTGACGACCGGGGCCAATGAGTTGCTTCGCCCGCTGCACGACCGGATGCCGGTAATCATCGCGCCGGAGGATTACGACACGTGGCTCGATCCGGCCAACTCCGATCCGGAATCGATGCAGGGAATGTTTGTTTCAGCGCCATCAGCCGAGCTGGTGATCACCTCAGTCAGTCCGCGGGTGAACAGAGTCGCGAACGACGATCCGCAATGTCTGGCTGCCCCCGAACGGCAAGGGGAGCTGTTCGCGTAGAAGATTTTCGCGCACTCCGCCGGGTGGCACTGGCAAGCAACGTCTGCCAGTGCGAAGCGCCGACCTGTCTAGCCAGCACGGGCAGACTTCGCTTGCCCGTGCCACACGGCGACGTGCGGCGGCGCGCTATTCGGCCGGTTTGCTGGCTTCCATTTCCGCGTGCGCTTTGATTCGGCTGCGTCGCGCAAGATAACCACGCAGCGCTCCGTACACGAGCGGCAGGATGCTCACGAGCACGATCAGTAGTACCACCTGTTCAAAGTGCTTCGCAACCCACGGAATGTTGCCCAGCCAATATCCGGCCGACAACATCAGCGTCACCCAGGCGATGCCGCCGACGACGTTGTACAAGGCGAACCGCCGATAGCCCATCCGCGACACGCCGGCCACGAACGGCGTGAACGTGCGCACCAGCGGCGCGAACCGCGCCAAGACAATCGCCATCCCGCCGTGGCGTTCGTAAAACTCCTTGGCCGCCAACAAGTGCTCGTGCTTCACGAACCGGAGCCGGCCGCGCTCGAAAACATGCGCTTCCATTTGCAGGCCGAGGAAATAATTCACCGCATCGCCAACGATCGCCGCCACCGACAGCAGCACGAACAGCCATTCGATCCGAAACACCGGCGGATGTTGCGAAGCCAAGAATCCGGCTGCGAACAGCAAGGAGTCGCCCGGCAGAAAGAAACCCACCAACAAGCCCGTCTCGCTGAACACAACGGCCCATAGGATCAAATAGCTGATCCATTCCGGCCCGCCGAGATTGACCAACTGGCGGAGATTCTCCGGCCTGGCCAGGCCCATCAACCACTGGATTTCCTGCCAGAGCCACGACAGCGGATTCATAGGGATGCCAAGATTGCAGGCTGAATTTAGGGTTGCGAGCTGTGTGGACCCGGTGCAAAACTAGCAATCACGCGGCCACGATAGCAGAAACCCGCGGTACCGGCACGCCCGATTTGCCACAGAATAGCACCAGGCGATGCTCGCGTCGCGCTCTGGCGAGATGGAGATGATTGAAGCATGATTCTCTATCTCGTGCGGCATGGTCAAAGCCTGTCGAACGCCGAACATCGCATCCAGGGCCAAATCGACGTCGAGTTGTCGCCACTCGGGCTGTGTCAAAGCGCCGCGTTGGCCGAGGCTCTGACGGACCGGGCCATCGAGGCCGTCTATGCCAGTCCGCTCCGCCGGGCGCTCGGGACAGCCGAGCCGCTGGCCGCTGCTCTGGGAATCGCAATTCGCACCGATGACCGATTGAAGGAAATCCACGCCGGCATTTTTCAGGGTCTCCTCTGGGAAGAAATCAATCGTCGCTATCCCGATGAGGCGCGGCAGTGGCGGCGGCAGGATCCCGATTTCGTGATCCCCGGCGGCGAATCGCGACGAGCCGTGGCCGAGCGTGGGGCCGCCGCCTTGCAAGCCATTTGCGCGGCCGGTCATCGGCGCACGGTGGTCGTCGCGCATGGCGGTGTATTGACCGGCGCGCTGAAGATCCTGCTCGGTGTGCCCGCGGAGCTGAATCCGTTTGGACTGTTCAACGCGGCAATCAGCAAGCTGGCATGGGATCAAAACACCGTCAAACTTCTGACACTCAACGAGACGGGGCATCTCGCCGCAGCCGGTTTGGATCGGCGCGACAGCACAGGCGATTTTTGAGCAAGCGTGCGAGCTAGCGCTTTGTCGACGCTTGATTCTGGGATTGTGTGCCACTGGCTTTGCCAGTGATTTTGGAATTCTGGCCTTGATCGTTCAGCAACGAAGAACACTGGCAAAGCCAGTGGCGCCCCAAATTCAAGCGGTGGCAATGCACTAGCCGCCGCCGACCAGCGTCACTACCTCGACGCGGTCGCCGTCGGCCAATTGCAGTTGCGAATGACGTGCGCGAGGCACCAGTTCCAGATTCACTTCCACAGCCACATGCGCCACGGCGATCTGCAATTCCTTCAGCAAGTCGGCTACCGACGTGCCGAGAGACACGGGCCGCGACTGCCCGTTGAGGACGATCGTAACTTCGTGCGCGTCAGAATTCACAGACGTGTCGCTTGATTGAGGACCTGAGCCGAGATGGGGCCGGAACTCCCCTCGGCCCTGGCGAAAGAGGCTGCTTTTCTTCTGTTCCCCTCGCTCCTTGCGGGAGAGGGGTCGGACTTCGGTGAGCTCAGTCGAACCGGGGTGAGGGGTTGCAGCGCCGATCGACATTCCATCACCCCCACCCCAGCCCTCTCCCGTCGAGGGAGAGGGAGAAAGCGCCGCGCATCAGAATTCATTGGGGCCGAATGATCGCTTCGCGGTACTTGAAGCGGTCGAGCGGCACCAGCGGCACGGTCGTGGTTTGCATGCTGGCGTAGCGGGTCGCATCCCACGGGGCGCCATAGGCCACCACATAGCCGCTGTTGAGCTCCGCGATGTACAACGCGCAGCGGCCCATTCGGGTGCCGCGGCCCTGCGTGAGCGGTAATTCGCCCGTGACCATCAGGAATTTCGGATTCTTGACCGTGTCGTGCCCAGGTCTTTCACGACATTGTTGTACACATAGCGGATCGTAAACTTGCGGGAATTATTGTTGATCACGCCGCCGTTCAATTCGCCGGTCAGGCCGTCGAGCATGTAGACCGCTTCGATTCCGTTGTCGACTTCACCCGTGGCCATTACCAACGACTCGTGGCCAAACGAGGCGGTCGCATGCAAGTTGTTGGCTTTGAAAAATCCGTCGCGAATTGCGTCGCTGCCGGCGGCACTGCTTTCGAAGGCCGAATTGTCCGCGCTAAACCCATGCCCCAGTCGCTGAGCAATAAATCCGCCCAATACGGCGCCCCCCATCACACCCAACACCAATCCCGCTCCGCACAAACGCTTGAAAACGCTGGTCATGGAATCTGCTCCTTGAAAGGCCAGAACCGCCACAGGCGATTTTTCTGGGAGACACGCTGCTTATAAACCGTCGCCGACCGGTCTTCGTCGACGGGCCGGTCCCGCTGAAACGAGACGAAATGGCTATCGGCCGACAAGCCCGGGCCCTCAATGACTTCGCCTGGCCCGGCAGTTCCGATCATACCGCGTCGCCCCGGCAATCGCCAGCGCGGGCGGAAGCCCCAGCACCGCCGTCAAAAGCCCCTGGCATCCACGCTTTCATTTGCTAAAAAGAGAAGCCCTTGGCCGTTTGCGCTGTCCGGCGTGCGCGGCTCGGATCAAGCCGCTCGATTCCCTCTTCCGCCCTCGATCCCAGGAGATTTGCCGATGCCAACCAACGGAAGCCTCAACCGCAAATTGCGTATGGCCTTGGTCGGCGGCGGCCAAGGCGCTTTCATTGGCCGCGTTCATGCAACTGCCGCCGTGCTGGACAATCGGGCCGAACTCGTCGCCGGAGCTTTGTCAAGCGACCCGCAACGCGCAAAAGCCTCGGCCTCGGATTACGCGATCGCGCCCGAGCGGGCTTATGGCTCGTATCGCGAACTGCTCGACAAGGAAAAGGGTCTCCCCGCCGACAAGCGGATCGATTTCGTTTCCGTCGCCACGCCGAACAACACCCACTTCGAGATCGCCAAGGCCGCGGCGGAAGCCGGCTTCAATGTCATTTGCGACAAGCCGATGACGTTCGATCTGACCCAGGCTGAGCAATTGGCCGACGCGGTCGATCGCTCCGGCGTCGTGTTCGCGCTGACTCACAATTACACCGGCTATCCCCTGGTCCGGCAGGCCCGGCAGATGGTCCTCGGCGGCGAGTTGGGCGAGATCAACGCGATCCGCGCCAGCTACATTCAAGGTTGGTTGCGGACTCGGCTGGAAGACAGCAATCAGAAGCAAGCGGCCTGGCGGACGGATCCAGCCCGCAGTGGCGCGGCCGGTTGCTTCGGCGATATCGCCACGCATGCCTACAACCTCTCGCGCTACATGACCGGGCTGCTGCCGCAAGAAATTAGTTGCCACTTGAAAACATTCGAAGCCGGCCGGAAGCTGGACGATTACGGCACGGCGCTGGTCCGGTTCGAAAACGGGGCACTGGGCATTGTCACCGCGTCGCAAATCACGCACGGCCGCGAGAACGACGTGCGGATCGAAATCGACGGCACCAAGGGCTCGCTCGAGTGGCATCAAGAAGAGCCGAACAAGATGACGCTGCGCCGCAATGGCCAGCCGCATGCCATCTACACCCGCGATCCGAATGCGCCCTTCATGAGCGACCCGGGCCGCGCCGCTTGCCGTTTGCCGAGCGGGCATCCGGAAGGCTTTTTCGAAGCGTTCGCCAATGTTTATCGGTCGGCTTACGACGCAATGACAGCCCGAGCCGCGAACCAGAAGTTCGAGGCGGTCGACACAATCTATCCGAACGTCAACGACGGGGTCGAGGGGATGTATTTCATCCAGCAAAGCGTGGCCAGCAGCGCGGAGAACGGCGCCTGGCTGCCCCTGAAGCACAAGCGAGCACGGCGCGTACGCGAGATCGTAGGGTGGGCATTGCCCACCAGCAAACCGCGTTGTGATTCATGGTGGGCATTGCCCACCCTACGAGACTGCGGTGCCCATCCTAAACGGCTCGGGCTCTGCCTCAAAAAACACAAGCCTGAATCGCTAGCGAAGAGGCGAGACGTCAATTTTGGCGCACGTCCTTCGCTTGCGCGTCTGGCTTGTATCTGCTTGCTCAAGACCGTAGGGTGGGCATTGCCCACCAACAAACCGCGTTGTGATTCATGGTGGGCATTGCCCACCCTACGAGACTGCGGCGCCCATCCTAAACGGCTCGGGCTTTGCCTCGAAAAACACAAGTCTGAAGCGCTAGCGAAGAGGCGAGACGTCAATTTTGGCGCGCGTTTTTCGCTTGCGCGTCTGGCTTGTATCTGCTTGCTCAAGACCGTAGGGTGGGCATTGCCCACCAACAAACCGCGTTGTGATTCATGGTGGGCATTGCCCACCCTACGAGACTGCGGCGCCCATCCTAAACGGCTCGGGCTTTGCCTCGAAAAACACAAGTCTGAAGCGCTAGCGAAGAGGCGAGACGTCAATTTTGGCGCGCGTTTTTCGCTTGCGCGTCAGGCTTGTATCTGCCTGCTCGAGACCGTAGGGTGGGCATTGCCCACCAACAAACCGCGTTGTGATTCATGGTGGGCATTGCCCACCCTACGAGACTGCGGCGCCCATCCTAAACGGCTCGGGCTTTGCCTCGAAAAACACAAGTCTGAAGCGCTAGCGAAGAGGCGAGACGTCAATTTTGGCGCGCGTTTTTCGCTTGCGCGTCAGGCTTGTATCTGCCTGCTCGAGACCGTAGGGTGGGCATTGCCCACCAGCAAACCGCGTTGTGATTCATGGTGGGCATTGCCCACCCTACGAGACGCGGGCGTGGTCGGCCGGTTCGATGTGGACCGTCACGTCGAGGATCGAGAGTTTCGAATCCAACAGGGTTTGCTTCACGTCGTGGGCGATTTCGTGGCCGCGCCGGACCGATAGATCACCATCCACCTCGACATGAATGTCGACGATCAGGCTGAGACCACTCCGCCGGACCCGGCATTTTTCGATGGCCACGACGCCGGGCGTTGCCGCGGCGATGCCGCGCACGTTGGTTTCCACCTCCGCCGGGGCCGCGGAATCCATCATGTCGTCGAGCGCGGTCCGGAGCAGCCGAATCCCGTTGGCGGCCACCACGGCACAGGCAAACAACGCCGCCCAGGCATCGGCCACGGCGTAACGCGGTCCACCCACCAGCGCGATCGAGATGCCGACGAACGCGGCCCCGGAGGTGAGCGCGTCGCTGCGATGATGCCAGGCTTCGTTCTTCACAGCCTGGCTCTCAATCTCCTGCCCGGCTCGGTTCATGAACCGAAACATTAGTTCCTTGGTGAGGATCGCCGCGATCAGGACGACAAGCGTGAAAGGCTTTGGCAAATGCTGCGTGGGTGCCGCGATTTCCTTCAGGCTTTGCACGGCGATGCCCATGGCCGTGCCCAACAGTGCGATCGCCACGGCCAGCGCGGCGAGCGTCTCGGCCTTGCCATGCCCGTAGGGATGCTTTTCGTCGGGCGGAATGGCCGCGATCCGCAGCCCGCCTAAAACGACCAACGAGGAAAACACGTCGGTGATCGATTCCACGCCGTCGGCGACCAGGGCGTAAGCCTGCCCTAGGACGCCGGCCAGAATTTTGACCGCGCCCAGCAAAGTGCTGGCCACGAGCGCCCAAATGGCCATGCGCAGTCCCGTGCGCCGCAGCGCGGTCCAGCCGCGTTTCCGGCGAAGTGGGGCTCGAAGCTGAGTCAGGCGCCATGCCGTGTTAATACCGGGCGGTGTGACGCGTGTAAAGCGGCCAGAGTGAAATGAGCCGCGCACGAAGTAAGCGCTTAGCAGCCTGTTGAAAAAGGGGACAGGCACTACGCGGGTACGTCAATACTGGGGGAAATCCTCTCGTTCGCTAAGAGCCAGTCCCCTTTTTCAACAGGCAGTTAGCACTGGCGGGACAAAACAAGTCGCAGCGAATTTCCGCTTACTTCGTGCGCGGTTCCTTACGAATGCGGCTTCGTTCAGCGCCGGTCCGAGAGCCGGGAGAGATAATAGAGCAGCGTCAGGATCGATTGCAGCGTCGCCGCGACGTAGGTCAATGCCGCGGCGTTGAGCACTTTGTTGACGTAGTACATCTGCTCCTGCGGCACGATCCCCAGTTGCACCAACTGCAGCTTGGCCCGATGGCTGGCGTCGAACTCGACCGGCAGGTTCACGACCTGAAAAAACACGACGGCCCCAAAGGTGATTACGCCCGCCAGCAGCAGGCCGGGAAAATGCAGCACCACTCCAAGGATCAACATCCATACCCCCGCGCCGCTGCCGAAACTTGCCGCGGGCACCGCCGCGTTGCGGATGGTCATCAGGCCATATTGATGGGCATGTTGCAAGGCATGGCCCGACTCGTGGGCGGCGATGCCCACCGCGGCCAGCGTCTGGCCGCGATAGATATCGGTGCTGAGCCGCAGCACTCTTGCGTCGGATCGTAATGGTCGGTCAAACGGCCGGGGATCTCTTCGATGGCAACGTCTTGCAAGCCGTCGGAATCCAGGATATGCCGCGCCGCGGCTGCGCCGCTCAAAGCCGCAGGTTGCTGCTGCGCTACTCGATAAGTCGAGCTAACCCGAAACTGAGCCCAGATGCCCAGCAGCAGCGCCGGGGCGATATATAAGAAATACATTCCATCCAAAAACATGAAGTGGCCCATTGAATTTTCTCTCTGAATCTTTCTCGTGATTCGAACCCAGCCCGCCGGCAATTCCGCCAACGTGCGGTTCAAGGTCATCATCACCTGCTCAGAAAGTTGCCCCACAGGCAATTCGCAAGCTGGCTGAATGTATTGGATTATACCGCCTCGACCAAGTTCTCGGCATAGCGGTGCGGCGGCGGGTAGTGTCCTAATAGAAAGGTGGTCGGGTGGATTCGCGGTTCAGGAAGGCGGTAGAGGCTGAGAGTTCGGGTGGTCGGCCAATGCGCGGATTCGGCGGAACGGGGAGCGGTGGACTTGCTGGGGGGGCGATGGCGAGCAAGCACAACTCGCTATTCTCCCTTCATCGGAGAATCGCCAGGGCGATAGCCTCGGCAAGCATCACGGCGAATCGATGCCGCCATCCAAAGCGCGAATGGCACTAAGATAAGGAACGGTCATTTATGCACGAGCGGCTGGCCAGCGCCAAATCGGCAGGCTCAACATCCTCATCGGGACAGTATTTTTTTCTGCGACCCTGAATGCGTTCAAGGCTCTTGCGAAGCTCTTGACATCTAGTTCAGATTCTACGACGAATATCTCAGAATCGTTGAAAAGCCTGAACGACACTTCTTTGTACGCATCGACTGCTGCTGCCGCCCTATTGTCTCCGACTACCGGTGGGCGTTTTTCTTTTGGTGGATTCTGGCGTTTAACGTCCATTACGACATTCAGCATCTGGTATGTCCCACCGCTATAATCTCGGCTGTATTGATAGGTTTTTATGCCTCCCGCTGGATCGATATACCAATCCTCTTCAAGAAGTATTCCGGCAATCACCTTGGGCATCGACAGCTTAAAAAACATCTCAAAATTCTGATTCTTCAGTTCAGCCAGATTCTCGACTCCCGATCGGCCTTGCAGCAGCGGAGTCAGCCGGGTGTCGTGGGCGAGGTTTCTTTCGAGACACTCTTCAACATTGTCAAGCAATCGGCCGTGATATTAGGCGGGCCAATCTGAGTTGTGAAAATCAGACTGAATTCGTCGATCGGCGCATCTTGACCTTTGGGCGGAAATGGCTTCCGTTGCCATGCGAACACCTTACGCAAGGCGTTGACCATCTTGCCCGGAAGGTCCTCCTTGGGCTGAAAAATGAATTCTTCAAGGTCGAGATTAATCACGTCGAACGGAAATCGACCGATGAATCCCCGTTTTATGCCTAGCTTGCGCTGACGATCGCGAACGAGTGCTTCGTCGCTCTCGTCTTCTGGTGAGTCTAGTGGGTCGGCGGTTTCGGCGATCAAGTCTTCCACTGGATCGAGCAGAGCACTACGTCAACGAAATTGCCAGGGAATCCAACAGCACCCGGGATGCGCTTCACGGTTTCCACAATTGATTCATCGTCGCGCCCGAAAAAGGCGACCGTATCAAATTTGGACGTTGAAGATAGCTTGACTACTTTTGCAACGTCAAGCATCAAGACATCAACGGCACCCACCGCGCAAAACGTGAAATATCGCAATCGGCGCGGCTGTTCTTGGGAAATTGCTTCAAGGCGACGGCGACATAGCGGCAGCCAGCCATCGGTGCGCACGAAGTGTTTTACCAAATCCGAGTCGTAGTCGATCGCCATCCAATTACCACCCCGATAATAGATCGAATAGCAACTCCGAAAACCGGCTCGTCTCGACTCCAGGTTCTTTTCACGCATCGCAACCTCAAAAATTCCGAGGATGGCGGCGGCTATTTTTTTCTGCGACTTCTTTACCGGAATATCTTGTTCGCGAGGAACTGTGATTTCAAGTCCGCTTTTGCTTTCTACCGAAGTCGCGTGCGGCCGTTCAACATCGGAAGCCGGCTTGGCCTCTCGCAGGCGGACTTGTTCCGGGCCAGCGTTCGAATACCGCGCGTACATGATCTTTTCGCGACGCGTCTCTGGCCTTCTCCTTCTCTGCCGAGCGCTCGTCCATAGTAACGTAAACTTTAGGAAATATTTTCTCCTTGAGAGTTTTGTGGACTTCAGTTTGAATTGCTCGAAATTCTGGATGAAAACGATTGAAGCTATCGCGATCTACGTTTAGCGCATCCTCAAGACCTTCATCAACGAATATTTCACCAGTAATCCACCTATTTCGCGGGCCTTGATTAACCCGGTAATCCAAGAGCGTTTGATCATAATAGCCAATGCCAACATTTTTAATCCGGATCATAATGCCGCGCAATTGATCAGGCTTGATCTGTCGTCCCTCTCGCGCGGCTATATAGCCATGAAACGCCACCTGCTTACCGTAGACCTTTTTTGACCACTCCAGTAGATGCGGCGTGAATCCAACGGGATCGCCTTTCAAGATAAACGGGCCTGAACAACTCTAACCGATCTACAATCACGCGGAATTTATGTGATTCTAATTTTACTTGCTCATCTTTGATCGCCCCTGCTGGAATTGCCGATGCGTCGATGTAGCAAACTGGCGAAGAGGCGGCAAGTTCCCAGAGCAATCGCCAATAATCTCCGAGAAGTTGCAGTGAATCTACCTGCGAGACATCTTTATCGCTGACTTCCAGTCCGCCGGAACCTCCTTGAATCCCTCGAGTTTAATGGACTCCTGGAACGCCTGCGTGAATTGTGGGTGTAGATCACTTGTGTGAATCGTCGTTCCCGGCCTCAACTTCTTTGGATCGAATGAGTCGTCAAACTCATACGTGCCGATATTCACCTCTTCGCCTGAGACTATTTCCGCGTCGTCAGTATCTAGTTTTGGCTTCAGAAAATCATACAGTCGCATATTGGCACGGAACCCCTTCCCAGCACTAGTGCGCGACGTAATTGTAAATCCCGGCGCGACCTGGGCAATGCCAAGCATCCCGATGCCAAGGCGCCCGATAAGTGCGCGGCCGTACTTGAGCGGATGTCCCTCGTGCTGTTTTCGCTTTCTCGCTGTTACCAATGCCACCGCTCATGACGCGCTGAAAATCTTCGCGCGTAAATCCATCGCCATTATCTTCGATCGTGAGCTGAAAAAAGTTCGGGTAGTTCGTGTTGATCTGCACAAGCGTCGCGTTTGCATCCCAAGCGTTGCTAATCAGTTCCTTGAGTGCGCTGGCGGGACTTCGGTAAAGGCCGCGCAGTTAAATGCGCATAAAGCCTTTTCGTGAACTTTGATCTTATGAGCCACCATGATTGGCCGTCCTTACTTCGACGCCTTGGGCTTTTGGACGATTAAGACGTTTTCATGCCTAGGCCGTGACGCTGGTCCAGTGGATTCGCGCCATTGAACAATGTCAACTACCTTGTACCCGATTCGTTTCGCGATTGCTGCAAGAATTTCGGCGGTCCGAATTGGAACCCGTAGATAGCTAGCCTGATCTCCACCACGTACGCGCACTGGGCGCCTGGGAACAGGCACGGCCAGAGGCTATCCAAGTGCCGCTTCATGCCGCCAAAATACTGGCGGATCACCGCTGGATAAAGAGTCGCGAAGCTATGAGTCTTCCCGGCAGCCCGCTTTTGGATTCGTCGAGCCAACGATTGAATCGAAGGATACCGCGACACTTCCTAAGTCGTCTGAATCTTCAATGTAGATTCCCTTAGTGTGGCAGCGTATCATGGCTCGCTTGATGGCGCGTAGAGACTCAAGGTCAATGACGTGCTCCAGAAATGCAAGTTCCAATCGTGCATTGTGCGAGTATAGTCGTGTTCATTGGGATAAGGCGGGGACGAAATGACCGCATGAAATCGCGGTGAACGAATAGAGGCAAGCGATGCCTTTAGCTCCCTCGCGTCACCTTGAATGACTGTCGCCGTGGCAGATATGTCCGGGGCAAGACCTATGTCTGCCACCATTATTCTCACTGCGATTGGCGAACGCGCCAAATACATCGCGGTCCGGTTTCTCCGGACCGCAATATAGCTCTGGACCGAACTTCACATTCGAGGCCCCCGCCACTGACTTCGGCGAGAAGAGCTAACATAAATGCTTGCCGATAACGATTGTTGGTCAAAAGTTCGCTTATGGCCAGCTTGATCGCAATGGCGCACTCAAGGTGCGTGACGCTGATCCAGCCGCGCTCGATCATCCCGGAGTCTGCCAGGTATCGATACGTCGGATCATCGCGAAGCGACGATTTACGGCGACAATATTTTTGGCTAAGGCCCTGGAGCGTATCAAGATGCTTGACGAGCGTGCTGCCGGAAATGCTCCAATCCGTTTTGACACGCGCGGCAAAGCAGCTTGACGGATTTGCGTCAATTCCGACGCAAGAGACGTTCCGCTTAAGGCATTCGACTAATGTGGTTCCCGCGCCGCAGAAAGGGTCAAGGACGCGATGGCCGTTGCGCACCTTAAGCAGGTCGATGAGGAAACTTACGGTATGGTCGGAGTAGCCGCAGTACGAACTTGTACCAGGAATGGATTTCTCCGTTCAGAAATGATTGACGGCCGCCGCCACTTGCTGCTGCGAGCGACGGCCGCGGATCTGATTCGCTTGCGATTCACTTGGTTCGATCATTATACGTTGCTTCGACAAATCGGCGGTCACGGCCACAATCTTAACCGTTTGTCTGGCATCTGTCGATCGGGAGTCCACGACCCCGCGAACCAAGAGACCGTTTTTCTTCTCTAATCGGCATGAACCGAACCATCCACTCACGATCACGCGGATCAACTCGCTGCTTGGAGAGCGGCCCGCGTCTTGGCGGCGCAGGCGTCTTATAAACCGCCGCTAGGGTGCGGCATGCGCCGCTGGGTTCGATTCCCCTTCTCTCCGCTAGTCCCGCTTGGACTCGCGCTTGGCTGCTTTAGACAGCCTATCCCGCATCCATTCGGACAATGGCAACCCGGCCCGCTCGGCAGCCTCTCGATAGGCTTCCCGTTCGGCATCGGCTGCCCGGATCGTGAGGAACTTGCTCGGCGGCGCCACCGGCATCTAGCTTTGGCCGTCCGCGTGTTTTCTTCATGGCCGAAAGTGTACCAACAAAATCTTTTCGTGCAAGCCGATTTACCTCTTGTGGCCGATAATATCGTTGGTACAATAATCGAAGTGGTTGGGAGCAATGAGCCCGACAAAAAACCCCGGTCAGGACTTGCCAATCTCGGACCGGGGCGAGAACAACCAGGCTTTCGCTAGGCTGCTCCTGAACAAGCACGATTCTAGCGAGAGCCGCAATCGAAAGCGACTCCGCGATGATAGCCTGTGCCCACGCCGGAAACGCAGAAGTACGGCCGCGATCGCCAAGGGCAACCAGCGCTACAAGTGCCTTATCTGCGGCAAGACGGTTTACCGAATTCGCAAGCGAAGCCGCTGGGCGACATGCGCCTGCCCGATGGAAAACGCCAAGATGATCTTGCGGTTGTTGGTCGAGGGGTCGAGCATTCGCAGCGCCGAGCGGCTGACCGGCGTTCACCGCGACACGATTTGCAGCCTGCTGGTTCTCTTCGGCGATGCCTGCCGGCGAGTTCTTGGACAAGAAGATGCGCGGCCTCACGCTTGACCCATTTGCAGTTTGACGAGCAGTGGACTTACGTTGCGAAAAAACAGTCGCGGCTCACGATCGACGAACGCGCCGAGCGTCACGACATTGGCGACGTTTACTTGTGGACCTGCATCGACCAGAAAACCAAGCTGATGCCGTCGTTCCTGATCGGCAAGCGCAGCGCCGACAACGCCCGCCGTTTTATGATGGACGTTGCCGGGCGACTGGTTTATCCCGCGACTCATGCCAGCGACGCGCATGCATTCAAGCCGGGCGTCTATACTCCGGTCATCCAGATCTTCGACCGACGGCTTCGCGGCCTACCCCGAAGCGGTTGACTTGGCGTTTGGCCCCTACGCCCGCTACGGCATGATAATAAAGGAATACAAAAACGCGAACATGATCTACACGCCGTCGCGAAATGGTCGGGACGAAGCGAACCGGGCATACGCGGGATAAACGGCCGAGAGAGCCGCACGATAACGCACCAGCCACGTCGAGCGGTTGAACGGCACCCAGCGGTTGTTCCTCAAGCGGCTCAACCGGCTAACGCTGTGCTTCTCCAAGAAGCTCGAAAACTTGGAAGCCGCCTTTGCGATGTTCGCGGCCTAGCTACAACTTCTGCTGGCAGACTCGCAAGGCCGACAACAGCGGCAAGAAGCGTCCCACGGCCGCGATGATGGCTGGGCTCGCCGGCCACGTTTGGTCGTTCGATGAATTGTTCGACGCGGTTCTCGCGAGCTAGGCAGTTTCCGGCAAATCACTAAAATGAAAAAGCCCACCTTGCCGGGTGGGCTTTTCTTGTTCTCTGCCGAGAACGAATGCGAATCAGACAATCGCATGGTACGCCTCTCGGCTATTTTACACAAGCCGAGGTCGGCGCATGCCATGCTGTAAAGAATGCGGATTCCTTGCTGTTCAACATCGAATTACGCGACAACTGGAAGAGGCCGATAAGGCGCATCGGGGTTCCGGTGACAGCGCACATTACGTGGGGCAAGTCGGATATCAGGGCAGGATTTACGAGGATGTCCCAATCTGCCTTGTTCGGGCGGCCGACTTCGCGGAGGAAATAAAAACCCCAACCAATCCTTATGCAAGAAACTGTGTTTTAGCAGTTATAGCGCGAGAAAGAGACTGCAATTCATGGGTGCGATGGAAACAAGGCTTCTCGCCGAAGGACCATAAAGACATGATTGATAGCGAATCCATTCGGCGCAAAACTCGATTCCACAATAATTGCACGCTCGCGATCGCTGTCGCGAGTATGCTTGTGGCCGCATCTTCGACGGTATTCTCAGCCCTCAAATCGCCAGGTCCAATCAAGATCGAGCCTGCTTCAGCCGCCGCCTGCGGCAACGCAAATGCCGGGCGCCGTCCCGCCGAAAGCCACCCAGTAGGCTATCCACCGACTACCCGGATTCCGCCGACCACCTTTCTATTAGGACACTACCCGGCGGCGCATAGTGGTACATTTTGAGATTCTTGGCGCTGCGACGGCACGCGGAGCGTGCCTGCTACGTAGCAGGCACGCTCCGCGTGCCGTCGGGGCTCAAACTGTACCACTACTCGGCGGCGGAGCAAAAGAATCGAACCGAAAGCGGCACCTGGTCGCACCTTGCGCCAAGAACCGCCGGCGACGAATTTCCAGCCGATTCCCGCGGATGGGCCGCCGAAATCTTGCCGCGTTGGCGTTCAAGAAGCCGGCAGCGCCGGAAGCGAAAAGACAAATGCAGCGCCGGCGTCGTACGTGGGGTCGACGTGCACCTGGCCGCCGTAGTATTCGACGATTCGCTTGACGATCGACAGCCCCATGCCGCTGCCGTCGGGATGTGCGCCACGCAGCCGGCGCCCCGGCAAGAAAATGTCGTCGCGAAACTCAGCGGGAATTCCCGGACCATTATCGCGGACAGTCAGCCAGATGGCCGAGATGCCGTCCGCCGACTTTGCAATCTTCCTCGTGGAAGAGGTGCCGGACTTGAATTGAACGCCAGTTGGTAATTCGTCACCCTCACCCCGGCCCTCTCCCGTCAAGGGAGAGGGAGAAAGACTCCGCTCGCCCCACTGCACGATCGGAGTTCGGCTCCCCTCGCCCCTTGCGGGAGAGGGGCTGGACTTCGGTGAGCTCAGTCGAACCGGGGTGAGGGGTAGCGCCCGTGAAAGCTCATCCATCTTCCCGGCGGTCAGAACAGCGGAATCCTCGGATTGCGGCCATAGCCCAATGTCGATCCGCGGTTCTTGCTTGCCGCAGCCATGCTTGGCGGCGTTGCGAATCAGATTCGTGAAGACTTGCTTCACCCGCGCCGGATTGCACCAAACCGCCGGCAGCTCGGCCGCGATCGTGGCCTGAATCCCGCGCTCGGCGAGCAGTTCGCGCTGCTCGAAGAGGACTTCTTGCACGATCGAATTCAAGTCCGCGCGGCTGGGATCCATCTCGATCCCGCCGGTCCGGGCGAGCATCACCAGATCGTCGAGAAATCGCTTCGATTCCTTCAAGCAGGCTTCAACGTGAGCGAATCGTTGCGATAAATCGCCGAGAGCGCCTCCCGGCGGCGGCGCGTCATTCGCCGGCGACGCCGCGCTGCCGGCCACCGCACCCTGATCGGCAACCGTCGAGTCCTTCAGCCGGCGGAACGAATGATCCAGCAACATGAAATTGGCTGTCATGTCGTGCGACAGCGCCCGGACCACCTCATCCAAATCGATCCGCGATTGGTGCAGTTGCTCGACCTGGCGCGCTTGCCGCCGGTCCGATTCGGCCAGCCGGGTTGCGCGGCGAATGCTCCGAGCGAACGTCGCGGCGTCGAGCTGGTCCTTGACGAGATAGTCGCGAGCCCCGAGTTGGATCGCCTTCGCGGCGACCTGCGCACTGCCCCGGCCGGTGAGCAGGATGGTCGATACCCGCGGATAGAGCGCGGTAATCGAGGCCAAGAGTCCCAGTCCATCGGCATCGGGAAGCAAATACTCGGACACAACGACGTCGATCGCCTCTTGGGCCAAAATCGCCAGACCCTCGGCTGCCGTGTGGGCCACGGTCATTCGCACATCCGAGCGGAACTGTTCGGCCAACATTCGCCACTGCCGCTGCAAATCGGCCGGTTCATGGTCCACCAATAGAACAGCCAATGCCGTGCTCTGCGCCGCAATCGCAGAGCCGACGACTCTGCCGAATCCTGCCGCGTGAACGCGCCCGGTCGGGGGCGCCGCGAAATGAGAATGGGGACCGCCAATCTTGGCGGCAAAAGCCTTGTCGGGATTATGAATCGTGGTCATATCGCGGTCGGCCAAAAACGCTGGGCTGGCAAGCAGTTGCCACGTGGCAAAGTCTCGGCGAGAACGAAGCCGGTTGTGAGGCTTCGCGGATTTGGGTAGGATCGAAATTGGCCGTATGAAAAGATACCACATAATTCGCAAAGCGCGTAAATTTCCCAAACTCTCAATATGAGAGAGCTAAGAAATTATTTGCAGCTTTGCTGACTCGCGCGACATCGAGATGACTGTTTACAAACCGCTTTCCGGATACTCGAAAATGGCTGTTCGACCGCGACTTTATTGGCTGCTCGGATTGGTCCTGCTGGCCGTTTCGGGCACGACCGGATGTCTCGACCAGAACGCCACCTCTGCCTACGAAGTGACGGAGCCTGCCGCGGGCGTCCGATCCGGCCGCGTTGCAAAAGAAAATCGACGACCTCGTCGATTACACGCTGAACCAACGGCTGATGGGCGTCAAAGATCAGGCTGCCTGGCAGATCGTGCATGGCTTGGAAGCCTACGGCCGCCAGCTTCCTTTGGCCCACGACGGCCAAGTGAGCTCGGCACTTGAATACCTCATGGCCGGCGGCTACTGCAAAGGCTGGGTCCTGCGGCCCGGCGACAAGGGCGTGATCAGCGTCTCCGATCCCGGCAGCAAGACTGGGCAAGGTCATCCCGATCAGTGGATTGGTTATTTGTCGCAATGCGGCGATGTGAAATTGGGCGACCCGTTTGTCATAAGTCCCGGCGGCAAAACCTATCATGTCCGCGATCTGCTGGCGCAAGCTCAATGGGATCTGTACGACGGCATGGAAGCTTCGTGGACGTTGATGGCCGCCGTGACCTACTTGCCGATGGATGCCCAGTGGACATCGAAAGACGGCCAACATTGGACGATCGAGCGCGTCGCGGAAATGGAAGCCAAGACCAAGCCCGGCACCGGCGGTTGTTACGATACGCATCGGCTGTATGCATTGGCGCTGGCTTTGAATCGGGAGGCGCGCGAGACCAACAAGAAGCCCGAGCAACTTACCGGCGGCTGGAAGGTGGTTTATGACCGCGTGAACAGCGCCGTCCAAGCGGTCCGCCGTTTCTGTGGCGAAACTCCCGACGGCTCATTTTCCACTTCCTTCTTCGAGCGTGCCGCCGATGTGCCGGACCTGGGAGGACAGGTTTACAGTGGCGGCCACACGTTGGAATTCATTGCCGTGGCATTGCCCCCCGAGCAGCTCTCGGACGCATGGGTCACCAAGGCCGTCTGGCGGCTCTGCCAAGAGCTCGATGAACTGCGGCAATTGGATCCCGATTGTGGGTCCCTGTATCATGCCTCGCACGGGCTGCAACTTTATCGCAACCTTCGCTTCGGCGAGCGCAAGCCGGTGCTGGCGGCGAATCACTAAAGAGCCGCGCACGCAGTAAGCGCGTAAAGAGCCGCGCACGCAGTAAGCGCGTAAAGAGCCGCGCACGAAGTAAGCGGGGGCGGGATGTAGATTTCACCCGGCCATTCGCGTGCCAGGCGGTTGAGCTTTGGGCAACGGAGCCTCGGTGCAAGTGGGACGATCGGCGTCGCTTACTCCGTGCGCGGCTCTTTAATCGCCCTGATCCTTCGCATCGGTCCGCGGTTTGTCGATTCGGATCGGCGAGCGTTCCAAACGCGGATCAACCAGCGGAAACTGCATGAGGCGTTGGATCAGCCCTTGCGGAGCGAAGCGGCGGAGATTGCCCAACGGAGCCCAAATCGCGGTCCCTTTCGATGTCGGCGCTTCGACAAACAGGCTCGAGTCGCGGTCGAAATGTCCCAGGGTCAATTCCAGCGCCGATCGGCGCTGATCGCGGTCACCATGCCGCCGGATTTCGATGCGTTCAACACCACAGCGGGCTTGCCATCGGCGCCAGGCACGATCAACTCGTCGCAGGCGATTCGCCGCGCGGTGATCAGTCCGCCGCCCTTCACGTTCAACACCGCCGCAGTCTTGCCGTCGGCGCCCGTGACGACAAGCTCGTCGCACTCGATTCGCTCGGCATGGATGTCTTTCGAATCGACCCGGTCGGCCTCGACTTTCTTCGTCGGATACGCCTTTCCGCGCAGCGAAATCCCCATCGTCAAGAATAACAGCGGATAGACGATCCAACGCTCTCGTTCGGTCATAACACATCGGCTCCTTGAAGTTCAAAACGTGTCCTGTCGCAAGTGTCGCCTTTACTCGCTCTGTTGAACATAGGCCCGCAGCTCGGCCAGTTCGCGCTCGAAGCCGCCCGAAAGGATTGGAAAGCGGCACCAGGTTTTTGGGTCGAGATTTTCATCATCCACGTGGAACGACGGCGCGTAACGTTCGCGCTTCCACTGATTGCGGCACCAGAGTCGGAAGAAACGCTCGACCCAAGTCAGCAGTTGCTGGGCCGTGTATTGCGGGAATTCGGCCCGCATCACCTGAAACGCTTCCAACGGGCTGCGTTTGTCGCGGATTGCGGCCCTCTCGATCGCGTCGAGCAATTCGTACGGCATCAGGTCGGCTTCGTCGGTCTGGCCGGCCGTGGCGGGCCGCAGCTCCGCGGTCGGTTCTTGCCGGTTTACCGCGGCCAACGCGGGCAGCGGTCCGACTCCTTCCGGGCCGTGCTCCTCGAACCACCGCAACCAGCGCCGCAAGAAGGCCTTGTCGATGCCCGCGATCGGGCTGATGCCGCCGGACGTGTCGCCGTCCATCGTGGCATAACCCACCGCCGCCTCGCTCCGATTGCTCGTGGCCACGAGCAACGCCCCGCGCAAATTTGCCAGTAGCCACACGCCGGGCGAGCGAACCCGGGCCTGAATGTTTTGTAGCGCCAGATCGTCGGTCTCCCAATCGAGCGGCCGACCGATCGCCCGCGAAACCATTTCCAGATAGTCCTGCACCGTGCGATCGACGTCGAATTCGAGGAACTCGGCGCCAATCGCCGAGGCCACTTGCCGGGCGGCGTCGCGCGTGACCCGGCCGCTATTGCGAGTCGCTTGGTACACACAAGCCAGCAGCCGGCGGACAAACTGCCGCGGTTCGCTCGGTTCGGCATCCATTGCGGCCAATTGCGGGATGTAATTCAGCTTCGCCAGGAATTCATCGCGGCCAAGTTCGCCGATCGCCAACTGCACCATCGCTGCGATCAGGCAGGAAACAGCCGCCGAATCGGCCCCGCCGCTGATCGACACGACGAACCCACGAGAATGGCTCTTCCGCAAGTAGTCGAACAATCCCAAGGCGATCGCGCGGGTGAATTCCTCTTCCTTGATGTGGGGGCCGCTCTCCCAATTCGCGCGTTCGACAGCCGCCGCTTCCGGCCGCAACGCGGGATACTCCCACGGCACCCGAATGCAAGCGTCCGCTTCAGCCCGCAAGCCCGCGGCGAAACTACCGCTGCGCGTGCGGGCCAACCGCGTGGCATCGAGATCGACGGTGGCCGTCGTCAGCTTGAAATCGGCGAAGGAAAACCGCGGGCCCGCGGCCAGCAAGCGTCCGGCCGAGGCGATCAGCGCGCCGCCGTCGTAAATCGCGCGGCCCGCTTCGTTGCCGAGCAAATTCGAATAGACGTAACTGACGCCGAAGGCTCGCGAGCCTTCGAGGACGAACTGCCGCCGTACGACCGCTTTGGCAAACGCGAAATGGCTGGCGCTGGGGTTGAAGATCAGATCCACGCCGCGCAGCGCCAGTTCGCTCCCCGGGCGGTTGGCGACCCAGGCATCCTCGCAAATCTCGAAGCCCAGCTTGACCCCGCCGACGTCGAAATAGAGATCACCCAGGGGATAATCCCGCCCAGCGAGATGGACCGTTGCCCGGTGCCCCATGGGCCAGGGCTTGAACCATCGCGGTTCGTAATGGATCCCGTCGCCGGCCAGAAACCGCTTGGCGACGAAGCCATGAATTTGTCCGTCGGCAATCAGACAGGCGGTATTGAACAGGGCATTGTTATGAACCAGCGGCAAGCCGACCGAGACCACGATATCGTTGCACGCCGGCAGAATCTCGCCCAGCACCTCCTCGGCCGTGCGCTGCACCGCGTGCGATAAAAACGCATCCTCGCAACCGTAGCCGGTAAGGCAAAGTTCCGGCAAGCAAAGCAGGCTCACACGCTGCCGCCGCGCTTCGTCGATCGCCGACACGATATGCGCTTTGTTCGACTCCCACGCCAACGGAGTCTGATTCAAAACGGCGGCGCCGACCTTGAGCAACTGCATGAACGAATCCGGACAGGCTTAAGTGCTACGGAAATCATCCGATATTATCTCGCACCCGAAACCTGCCGGATAGTGCCCCATGACAAACTGGTCGTGGTACATTTTGAGGTTCTCAGCGCACTGACGGCACGCGGAGAGCGTGTGAAAGAATGGGGACTGGCTCCGAGTCAGCCGCGTAAAAACAGCAATTACCGGCGTGTCGCGAGGTGCCTGTCCCCATTCTTTCACATCCGCGGAGCGTGCCTGCTACGTAGTAGGCATACTCCTTATGCCGTCGGACGCGCGCACGATCCGGAGCGCCGAGGATCATTCGTATCCTCCGGCTTGGGGAAATTCGCCCTTGCTCGGCGGTTCACGGGCGGAAGCCGAAACCGCCACCAAAGCCATCGCCAATGCCATTGCCGGAATCGAACCCGTTCTGGCCGATTCGCGAGAGATCCAAGGCGAAGTCCACGCCGCTCACATTCGTGCCGCCGCGCATGATCGAAATCGACTTCGACAGTTGCGTGATTTTGCCATGCCCCAACGGCAGGACAAGCGCCACGCGGTAATCGCCGGCGCCGCTCGTGCCAGAGGCATCTTCGACATCGGCCGCGGGCCCGCTCAATTGATTGAACGTGTACTGGCCCTGCCGATTCGTGGTGGTCGTGGCGACGACATCGCCATCGGAATCGAGCAACTCGACCATCAAGCCGGCCAACGACCGAAGGCCGGTTATTCCGCGCCCATAGCTATTGCCGCCGGCTGAGACGGTCCCGCTGATCGAAGCCTGGAAAATAAAGGCGTCGGCCTGCATGTTGGTGATGTTCGTATTGCCTTCGATCACCTTCGTCAGCGTGTTTCCCTGCTGTAGAATCTGTTGCTCTTGGGCATTGAACGACTCGTTGAGATAAAAGAACCGGTCGCCGTCGCGCAGCCGCGTGAACTGGTTGACCATGATTGCCTGGAACAATGGCCCGACGTCGGATCCGGCCACCGGGTCTTCGGCCAGGCCCCCTTCGAAGGCGTCGATGTTGTTGACGTTGCCATAGGCCGCTTGAAGTTCTTGCTGCACTTGGACGTTGCTCGTGATTTGCGCGAAGCTGGTCACGGCGGGCAAGCCCAGCGACACGCGCATCTGGTTGTACGATTCCATTCCGTTCGCCCGGCCGCGCGCGATGTCGAGCGCGATCAAGTCCTGTCCGTCGCCCACGCCGGGCACCACTTCGTTGAACAACAAATCTCGCACTTCGTTGATCACCTGCACATCCTCGGCCTGAGCATCGCCGTCGGCGTCGCCCTTGAGCACTGCGGAGATGCTGGTTGTGGCCAGGCCCGTGACCGGGTCGGTTGTCGATGCCTGTCCCTGACCATTGAGGATCGTGGGGTCGAAGAAATCTTCGGCCAGCGGCACATCGGCCGCCACGGTTTGGCCGTTGTTTCCCTGCCGCTCGACGTCGCCGCTGAGCAGGCTGTGACCAAACCGGAAAGCCACGGTCGAGAATTCGTTGGCGATCGAGGCGTTCACGTTCGGGTTGTAGCCCGCATAGGCGGGAATCGCATTCGGGCCGAGCAAGTCGGGCAGGTATTCGGTGTAGATGATCTCCTGATACTCGGCGATGTTCAGCTTCCTGGCCTCCTGGAAAAGTTGCTCGTCGGTCCAGGTCGGATTTTCCTGCTGGAGCTCGCTGGCGATCTTGTTGTGATTGTCGAGAAACAACGTCTGCAGCACGGTCAGCTCGATGTTCTCGTTGCCGCGGCTATCACCGGTGACGAACATGTCGCTCTCGGGCAGTGGCCCCGCGTCGGCCATGCCGCCGGCCAAAGCGTTGATCTGGGTCAACTGGGCCGCGGTGAAGTACGTCAGATTATCCAATGGCGGCAGCCCACCCGCACTCGTTTTCATCTGGCCGCCCACGAAAGTCCGCAGCGCGTTGTCGGTCGCCAGGTCGGATCCATAAACTTGCGACAGATCGAGATAGGATGTGACGACATTCACATCCTGCGCCGGATTGCTGGTGCTGGTTCCGGTCGCGGGATCGGTCAGCGACTCGTTGAATGCCAGCGGCGTGTCATTGGCGCCGCCGATCGGGTCGCCGACGGGCACGGAAATCGGGTCCGAGGCGCCGCTGTCGGGCGTCAGATCCATGTCGTGATCCATGAACTGACCGAAGCTGTAGATGAAGTCCGACAACGACTGCTGATTGACCGTATTCGCGTCCGCGGTCGGATTCGCCGGATCGGCCTGATTGTTCACCAGGTCGGAGATCAGCCGCGGACTGGCATCCTGGGGGAGCGAAGGCGTGCTGATACCATCGGCGTAGGCCGCCGGCGTCAGCCGAATCAGATCGGTGCCAGCCGTGCCCTGATTCGGGTTGGCCACGTTGTTGCCGACTTCGGTGATCGGCCGATAGCCGGTGGCGGTAGGCATGCGGCGATCTTCCAACAGTTCGGCGTGGGGCCGGAAGCCCGTAAGTTTGCGGCGGCGATTGTCGGCGCGAAGAGCGGAGTGGTTCGAATTCTGGACGAGCGAGCGCAACCAGTTGCCTGACATGGAGGAACCTCCAACGAAGAGCGGCGCCCCTGGTTTGCAAATCAGCAAGTAACATAAAGTTATAGAAACCGTCACGAAATTTTTTGTTGCATTTTCGTTCCGCGACTTATCGCGACCCACGAGCGCACCGCGATCCGCCCCGTCGAGCGCTCGACGGATCGCGCGCGGGGGAGTCCACGGCAATACTTGCCGCTTGAAAATGGTTGATTACGAGCGGCGCGCGGAACTCAAGCCGACGAACGCCGGCCAGCGACGAGCTCGTGCTACACCGGAGTTATGAAAAGCTTCGCGAGGGCGCTCCTGGCGCTTGCCACGGCGGCGACCGAGCATCGTGTTCCGAGATGCAACGTGCCGTCGCGCGGCTGGCCAATCCGTTTGGCTCAGGGTGAGAATAGCTCGGCGGTATGAATCGCCAGCGAAATCCGTTGTTCCTGGTGCCTAGTCAACGCTTGATTCTTGGATTGTGTGCCACGGGCTTTGCCAGTGCTCTTCTTGATTCTTGCCTTGATCGGTCAGCAACGAAGAACACTGGCAAAGCAGTCGCACCCTAATTCAAGCTGCGACAAAGCACTTGCGGCCTGTTGTATTTCAGCGACTCAGCGATTTGCAAGCGGTCGCTCGCGTGCGACCGCCGCAAACCGCCGGGAGCCGTGACAATGTGCCTCATTCCGCCGCCGCCGAAATGCAACTTTCTTGCCAAATCCAAGAGCCAGTTCAAGCAGCGCTAGTCCAATGCGGCAAGACCAGGCAAAAGCGGAAGCTCGACGCAATATAAAACTACGGGAAAATCGCAGAGATTGTGCGCCCGCGAAAGCCGCTTGCGGGCCGCGAAAAAAAATCGGGCACATCCGGCGACGGTGGATTGTCCGCAATTGTCTGTCGCAGAATCAGCGCTAAATTGAACAATTCACCAGAGCAGAATTGAACAATTTTCCAGACAATGTTTCAATTTGGCCGCTCCACGAAACGATTCATTTCGCATCGCGCCCGATTGCCGCCATCACTTCGGCCGCGAATAGCTGCTGGCCGGCCTTGCTTAAATGCACATGGTCCCAAGCGAATAGGTGGTCCTTATCGCTTTTCCCGGCGGTGTGAAAGGCGACATAAATATCGGCCAAGCCTGCATGCGTTTCCGTGCTGGCTTTGCGGCCGGCTTCGGCCAACTCGGCCATGGTGTCCCAGTTTGCCGGGTTCGGGCAAGTCGTCATCACGAGCACGTCGGCTTTGCCATGCGTCGCGCGGCGGATCAACTCGACCGCCTGGCGCAACGACCATTCGAAGCCCGCGCCGCGCATGCCAGCATTCCAGTCGTTGCCGCCGAAGTTGATCGTCACCAGATCGGGCTCGGGATGCTTGCTCGACCACTCGGGCAGCAAGATCATGTTCTGCCGTAATTCGGTCCCGCCGATCGCCGGATTGACGATCGTCACTTTGCCGCCGTACTTTTTCTCCAAGTCTTGCTTCAAGAACGTGGGCCAATTGGTTTCGTGGTTCGACCAGTGGACGTAGTCCGTGAGCGAATCGCCCATCGTGACGATCGTCACCGGCTCATGCGCTTTCAGCTTAGCCGCGATTCGCGCCAGTGGAGGGCGATCCGAACGTTCCGCCGCAGGTTGCATCTCGATCGTCGGCTCGAGCCGCAGATCCTCGATCGCGTAGGAATACGCCGCAGCGTCGCGCCAGTACCACCATTTGCCGAACCAGAAGGCACTTAGCTTGGACGGCACGTTGCCATGGGCTGCGTCGATCGGCTTCGCCGCCGGGTTCGAAACCTCCGGGAGCAAATCGCTCCACGGCACGACAATCTTTTTCCACTGTGTGCTATTAAGCGGGAATGCGTAGCCGTACCGCAGCCCGTAATCGTCGTTCCAAATCAGTTCGATCGCACCCAAGTGGTCGGAGCCATCGCCTTTGATCCAAAATGAAAATCCGGCTGCTTTATCCCATGACGCCAGGCCGCGTCGTTTGCCAATGACGAACGCGTTCTTTGAATCTTTGGCAAAGCTAAGCTGCATGGCCGGGCCGGATTTGCCGGCGATCGGTTTGACCTGAGCCTTGTCGCCTGAAGCGTGGAAGTTGGCAGGCAGGTCGATCTGCAGCTCTTGCTGGGCGCCGCGGACAACTCCGATAACCAGCACGGCGAAGATGGCGACAACCATCGCGGTGCGGGCCGTTGCAGTTTTCATGGTTCGTTCTCGATGCGGAAAATTTGCTTTGGACGAGCCATCGTCGCCGCGCTGAATACTAGCCCGACGCGTTAGCGAGGACGCGGCGCGATGATCTTGCAACGCGTCCTCGCCAACACTTCGGCCGAGTGCTCTCGCCCGTGGCTGAACAATGCGCAACTTAGAAACCGCCACGGTCATTTGTCAGCCATGCTCCCACAAGAATGTCCTCACAATGGCAGCGGATCGGCCGATGGTCAACGATTTCGTGCCGTGTCGCGATTCACGATCCGGTTCGTCAACGCTTAACCGAAGGAGGTTCGAGAACCAGAGCAATGGCGGGCGGCACCACCCTACAAGTCGGCAGAGCCGCGGCAGCAATTCCATCGACCTCGGAGTTGGCCAGGATTTAGGCAGTTTTTCAGCTATAATTGTCAGCGCCGTCTTCAAAGCCCGTCCGAGGACCGTTCATGCGTAATCCGCTGCCCCGATTCGGCCTGCGCCCGTTTGCTGTGCGTGGCGATCCTGCCCGTGTTGCCAATGGTCGGGCTGCTGCTGGAATCGGGATTGCAACATCGGCAATCGGCGCGTGCGGCGGCCGACAAAGAGACGCTCGGACTGGCCCGCGTCGCGGCGGCCGATCAGCAGAAATTGATCGACGCCACACGGCAACTATTGATCACGCTGGCGCGCCTGCCGGTCGTCCGCGATGGGGGCGGCCAGGAACGGAGCGATTTTCTCGCCGAGTTGCTCACGCAGCACACGAGCTATACGAACCTGGGGGTCGCCGGCGTTGATGGCAATGTGGTGGCCACCGCCGTGCCCAAAACCGGGCCGATCAACATCGCCGATCGCGATTATTTCCAGGATTCGTTGCGGAGCGGAGGGTTCTCCGTCGGACGGCTGATTCTCGATCACATCACCGGCGACGCCACGGTCCACATGGCTTATCCGATCCGCGACCCAATGGGCCGCGTGAAAGCGATCGTGTTCGCCGCGCTCGATTTGGCATGGCTCAATCAACTCGTCGCCGCGGCTGAATTGCCCGCCGGATCGGTCCTGACCGTGGTGGATCGCCACGGCACGATTTTGTCGCGTTTTCCGAATCCGGAGGAATGGATCGGCAAATCGGTGACGGAAACGCCGCAATTCGCCCCCGCCCTGGCCGAGCAGCGCGAAGGAACCACGGTGGCGGCCGGCATCGACGGCGTGCCCCGGCTCTACGGCTTCACGCCGGTCAGCAAGATCGACGGTGTCGCGCCAGCCTACGTGCTGGTCGGAATTCCCGTCGCCACGGTGTACGCCGATGCCGAGCGGCAACTGCGCCGCAGTTTCGGCTGGCTGGGCGTGGCTGCCTGCCTTGCCGCGGCCACGGCCTGGATTGTCGGCGGCCTGTTCATCTTGCGGCCCGTGAAATCGCTGAGCGATGCCACCGAGCGCGTGGCCGGCGGCGATTTCACGGCCCGCACCAAGCTCGCGCGCGGCGGCGGCGAGCTCGGGCAACTCGGCCAGGCATTCAACGACATGGCGGCCACGCTGGAACGCCGCGATTTGGAACGAAAGCGATTCGAGGCCGCGCACGCGCTGCTGGCGGGCATCGTGGAATCGTCCGACGACGCGATTGTCAGCATGACGCTCGGGGGAATCGTGACCAGTTGGAATCCCGGCGCTGAGCAGGTGTTCGGATACACTGCGTCCGAAATGACTGGCAAGTCGGTCGCGGTGCTAACACCCCCGGATTCGAACGGCGAAGATTTGGAGTTGCTGGCCCGGATTCGCCGCGGCGAGCGCGTGCAGCATTATGAAACAGTGCGACAGCGGAACGACGCTCGCCGGATTCAAGTCAGCCTGACACTTTCACCGCTCCGCGACGGGGCGGGACGAATCATCGGCGCGGCGACCATTGCGCACGACATCACTTCGTTGAAGCAAGCTGCCGAGGAGCGCCACGATTGGAATCGCAACTTTTCCAATCGCAGAAAATTCAAGCACTGGGCACCTTGGCCGGCGGCATCGCCCACGACTTCAACAACATCCTGGCCTTGATCCGTGGCAATGCCGCCTTGGCGCTGTCCGACTTGCCGACCGATCACGCCGCACACACCAGCCTGGTTGAAATCGACAAGGCCAGCCGCCGAGCCGCCGATTTGGTCCGCCGCATTCTCACCTTCGGCCGCCGCGAAGAGCTGCACCGCCAGATTCTCGATTTGCCCCCCGTCGTCGGCGAAGCGGCGCAACTGTTGCGCACCACCTTGCCCGCCCGGATTCAAATCCACGTTCAAGCCAGTCCCGATTTGCCGCCGATTTCAGCCGAGCCGACCTTGGTTCATCAGGTCGTGATGAACCTGGGTGCGAATGCGGCGCATGCGATCGGTGAGCGGGGCGGCTCGATTGAAATCAGCCTCGAAGCGGTCGCCGTCGACGACGCGCTGGCGGCGTCCGTTGCCAATCTGCGCACAGGGCAGTACGTGCGGCTGACGGTGGCCGACAACGGCTGCGGGATGGACGAAGCTACGCTTGCGCGAATTTTCGAGCCCTTTTTCACGACCAAGCCGCTCGGGCAAGGCACCGGCTTGGGCCTGTCGGTGGTGCATGGCATCCTGCACAGCCACGATGGCGCCGTGAGCGTCGCCAGCCACCCGGCGCAAGGAACGACCGTCGCGCTCTATTTCCCGGTTGCCGCGCCGAGTTGCAGCATCGCCGCCACCCACGACCGTTGTTCGTGGCGGCGACGGGCGGCATATTCTGTATCTCGACGACGAAAGCGGGCTGGTCTTCTTGCTCGCCCGTTATGGCGAGCGACTGGGATACCACGTAACGGGCCACTCCGACGCGCGGCAAGCACTGGATGATTTCCATCGTCGGCCCGATGCGTTTGACATTGTCGTTACGGACTTGTCGATGCCGGGAATTTCGGGGATGGAATTCGCCCGCGAGGTGCTCGACGCCCGGCCCGACATGCCGGTGATCCTGACAACCGGCTCGATCCGCCCCGAGGACGTCGCCGCCGCCGAGCAACTCGGCGTGTGCAGCGTGATGGCCAAGCCGAACACGGTGCAAGCATTGGCCGAGGCGCTGCACGAGGCATTGGAAGGCAAACGCGGCAACGATCTCATGCAGCAGCACGGCGCCGAATCGAACGCTAGCACTCCATCGCCGATTGCGTAGAGGTCCACTTCGAGGTTTCCGGCGCTGCGACGGCACGCGGAGCGTGCGTGCTACGTAGTAGGCACACTCCCGTGTGCCGTCGTGGTTCGAACTGTACCAGAACAGCCGATTGCTTGACTTTGCTTGGAATCCGGGCGAAAACTGACGCCCGCCGACAGTGCGTCGCTACGCGTTGCCTTGCCGGGCAAATGAGTCGGCAGCGCGCCAGCACATCCAGTGAAACTCTTTGACCTTCAAAATGGAACCAACCTATGTCCACCGGCGAAAAAGGCAAAATCGACGAAGGATTGGTCAATGGACTCAAGGACGCAAGATCGCATCGTTGCCAGTTCGCTTGCGTGATGGCGGGTCCGAAGAAGGGGATTCTACTGATTTCCAAGACGAAGATTCCTGGCCCTGCGATCGCTGCCGCGAAGAGGGATTGCGGCGGCACGCAAACCGTCGAAGGGGAGTGCCTTTACGAGAATGGAAGTTACGTCTTCGAGACGGCGGATGAGCCGGATCAACAATTGAGTGGCGCAGTGAAACTGTTCGCCAAGAATCAAACGACTCAGACTATCAAGGTCGAATGCCGTTCGAATCTGGCGCTTCGCCGCAAACGCAACCGGTCCCGCCGATGCGTCCCTTGCCGCCGGTGCCGAACACCCCCAGCCGCAACAACACCAACCAACCGCCGACACAAACGAATCGACCCACGACGCCACTCAATCAGCCGACGACGGGTCCGCAGGGCGTGCAGCAGAACAATCGGCCGCTTCGCCAGCCGCAAGGCCCCGGGACCAGTCCGCAGACCGGCCCTCGACCGGGTCAGCAGCAGCCACAACCCAAGCAGCAGACCTACACTGCTTTCCATGATTGGCGGCAGAAAATCCTGCAGGTCGATCATGCCACGGTGCCGGCCACCCAGAAGCTTCAGGCATATACGAAACTCGCGAGCGATTTGCAAATCGAATCCGATCGGCTCGCCCAGGATCAAACGATCGATCCGACGGCGAAAACTACGCTGCTAACAGCTCAAAAGGCGGCGCACGACCTCCTCCTGTTGCGCAACACCACGCTCAGCTCGCGAGCCCAACAAGATCGCAACACCGAAGCGCTCAGCGGTGCGCGGAAGGGCCCCAATCAGCGCACCGCGGTATATGTTCTTGGAATTGGCGACAAAACCAAACCGCTCGATCTTAAAAAGGCAATGGCCCCGTTCAGCGAAAAAGCGCTCAACGAATTGGCGGAAAAAACCGATTCGGGCGATTCGAAATTCGGCTCGGTGGTCACGGCCATGAATGTATTCCGCAACGCGGAAAGCGCAGTGCGATCGGGGACAGGAGACTACGGCGGCTTCATCGCGATGGTCAAGAAGGTGCAGGACGAGGCCCGGGGTTATCGCGATTCCCACAAGGGCGCGATCACTCCCGCCGGCAAGAAGCGCGTCAAGCAAGCCGACGAGGTATTGAAGGCCATCAACGACCTGGAACGCCAGTTCATTGAAAAAAACATCGAGTTTCACAAGGTGCTGCCCGAAACGCTCGCCGAAATCCAGCGCGGCGGCGTCTGCCCGCAGATGCGCGACGTCGTCGACGACATCTTGAAGTCGCCGTATCTGTCCGATGAAAACCGGGCGGCTGCGCTGCGCGTGCGTGCAGAGATCACCCGCTTGCTGCAAACGAAGATGGATCAGGCGCTGCACACCCGTCCCGACGCCACCACGTCGGACAAGGCCGACTTGCTCTTGCAATATGGCGGCGCCAATCCACCGAGTGGCAAGGGCCAATCCGACTCGTTCTTCATCAAGAACATCGATGGCTCGCCGGCCTTTATGTTCAAGCCGATCGAAGGCGAGGCCCGCAACAACCTGGCGTGGTCGGAAGGAGGCGGCGCCCGCGCGAAATCCTGGCCAGCAAATTGACCGACGTGATGAGAACGCAAACCAATCTGGATTTCGGCGTGGCGAAAACCACGTTGTTCAAGACCGACGACGACAAATTCACATCGGGCTCGATTTCCAAGTCCTCAAAACGCTCGGGCGCACTGCAACAAGCGTTTCAACTCGATCCGAAACCTCCTCACACGCCGACCGATTATTTGAAAGCGGGGAAGAACACCAACCTCGCCGAGTTGTACGACTCGCTGAATAACGATGATATCGAAAGCATGGCGATCCTGGATTTCGCGACGTTGAATGTCGATCGCCATAGCGACAATGTGTTGATCCAAAACGTGGGCAAAACCCCGGGCCAAACTCGAGTCAAGCCGATCGACGCGGGACAAATGCTCCCGACCAAGGACGCGTTTCGCATCAGCGCCGGAAATCTACTGGCCGAAAACGTCTACGATCCCACGCAACCAGAATCGATCAATGCGACTAGAAGTATGGTCACGCAGTTGCCACAGGGAACTCGGCCGTTTTCGCAGAAAGCGAAAAATGCGATCGCCCAGATGGACCCCGAGGCGATGGCCGAGTCGCTGAAGGCCGAATATGAAAACCTGGTCAGCGAAGCGCCCGAGATGGCCGGCAAGGTCGGTGATGACAGCTTCGACTTGATGAAGAAATCGATCACGATTCTGCAGCAGGCGGCGGCTCAAGATCTCACTCCGCGGCAACTCGCGAAAATCTACGTGACCGAGCTTCCCAACCTCATGGATGCTCCCGACCAGGCATTCACCGCGGCAATCACCCAGGCCATCAGCGACTTAAAGCGCATCGAGCAACTCGGCGGCGAGCAAGCCTTGAAGGCCAAAAACATCAATCAGAAGCGATATAACATCGCCTTGCAAAAGCAAATCCTTGAGCAGGATTTAAACCTTGATGACGCGAAACAGCTCCACTATGCCCAAATGCAACGCGATCTGGCCGATATGGCCAACTACTTGGAATTCGAAAATGGCGCCGCATTCGACGTCGGCGACCGCCTGACTCGTCCCTATTCGCCGCAGGATTACGATTTCTTGGACTCGGTCGACGAGTACAAGAGAATCGGCGGCGACCCGATCATGCGCCGGATATTTGCCGACGAACCGCGCCTGCTCGACCAGAATCTGAAACTTCCGCTGGGGCAAAAATTCTTTTCGATGGAGAAAGGGACCGACATTATCAAGAATGGGGGATTCCGAGCCGTGAAGACCAGATTGGATACGAAGCAGCCGGGCCAATATGACCAATTGGTCGGCGCCAACGACGTCTGGGCATTGGCGCAGGGATAAGTGTGAGCGTCTCGAAAGTGGTGGGAATGCCGCTCCGGAAAAGCGCGTCTTCCCTCGCCCCTTGCGGGAGAGGGGTCGGACTTCGGTGAGCTCAGTCGAGCCGGGGTGAGGGGTGGGAACATGGGTGACGCCGAAATCCAGTTGCAAGTGGAAGATCGAACTTGATTTCCCACCCTCACCCCATCCCTCTCCCGTCAAGGGAGAGGGAGAATTCGGAAACGGATGCTCCACCCACAAATCTGACGCTCACACCAGGGATAACCCGGATTCATTCGCCGCCGCCCACCATCCTGGAATTGCTTATCGGATCCCACCCGCGCTTGGGCGGCTATTGCGATCCCATCCGCAGCGCTCCGTCCAGCCGGATGACGCAGCCGTTGAGCATCGGGTTTTCGATGATCTGGCAGGCGAGCTGCGCGAACTCATCGGGCCGGCCGAGCCGCGGCGGAAATGGTATTTGCCGTGCCAGCGACTCGCGCACGTCGGCCGAAATGCCGGCCATCATCGCCGTGTCGAACACGCCGGGAGCAATCGCCACGACGCGAATGCCGAACTGGGCCAGCTCGCGAGCCAAGGGTAATGTAAGCGAGGCCACACCCCCTTTGCTCGCCGCATAGGCCGCCTGGCCGATCTGGCCGTCGAACGCGGCCACCGACGCCGTCGTGACGATCACGCCACGCTCGCCGTCGTCGCTGTCGGCCAGCGCGCTGGTCGCCATGGCCGCCGCCGCCAGCCGGGCCACGTTGAAGGTGCCGACCAGATTCACCCGCACCACGCGTTCGAACAATGCCAGATCATGCGGCCCATGCTTGCCAACGAGCCGGGCCGCGCCGATCACGCCCGCGCAATGGACCACCCCGTCGAGCCGGCCGAATTCACTCTTCGCGACCTCGATGGCCGCTTGCACCTCCTGTGGTTCGGTGATATCGGCTTTGACGAACCGGGCTCGATCTCCGATCTTGCGCAGTGCGCCGACCCAGCGGCTTCATCAAGATCGACGGCCACGACCCGGCCGCCCAGCCCCGCCAACCGCCGCGCACACGCCGCTCCCAATCCGGAAGCGCTGCCGGTCACGAGAAACGAGTGCGAGGCAATTTCCATGATAAGTTAGCCGCGACGCACGAGCGGAGCGGCGGTTAGGGGCAGCCGCATGACGCTGCCGGGCTAAACCACCGGGGGTCTGCACCGATGATCAACATCACGATGAACAGAATCAGGAAAATGACGAACAAGGTTCTCGCGATCCAAGCGGCGTCCGCCGCGATCCCACCAAAGCCAAAAATGGCCGCGATAATGGCGACAACCAAGAACACCAGAGCCCAGCGCAACATGTTCATGCCCTTTCAATCAGCCATGAGATGGTAAACAAATTCGCCTTGTCTCGTCACGCCGTGCAAGTTTTGTTCCTCAATTCCTGCCGCGTTGCCAGTATGAGTCTACTCGACCGGACAGCGCATACAAGATTGGCGTGAAATTCGGATTATCAGGATCGAACTGTTGTTTTTGGCTCCCTAACAGCCTGTTGAAGAAGGGGACAGGCACCACGCGGGTATGTCAATACTGGGGGAAATACTCTCGATCGCTAAGAGCCAGTCCCCTTTTTCAACAGGCTGCTAAGACAGAGAGCTGGATTAGTCTGCCGATCGACCCCGCTTCAAAGGTTCATCCGAAGGGTTACAATGCCGGAAGCAGCGTGGTCGCTGAAATACTCCCTCACCCCCGTCCCTCCCGCGCCCAAGGATGCGAGCGCCCATGAGCAGCCCGCCGTTCGTTCATCTGCATTGCCATAGCCATTTCAGCCTGCTGGACGGAGCCAGCCCGATCGATCGGCTGGTCGAGCGGGCCAAAGAACTCGGGATGAACGGCGCTGGCCCTGACCGATCACGGCAATCTGCACGGCGCGCTCGAGTTCTATCAAAAGGCCCGCAAAGCGGGCATCAATCCGATCATCGGCTACGAGGCCTACATCGCCCCCGACAGCCGCTTTCAAAAGCGATGCCGGCGGCATGAAGGAGGCCAGCTACCACCTCACGCTGCTGGCCCAAAACCGGCACGGGCTTCCAGAACCTGATCAAGCTGGCCTCGGCCGCGTTTCTGGAAGGCTTTTATTTCAAGCCGCGGATCGACAAGGAACTGCTCGCCGCCCACAGCGAAGGGATCATCTGCCTGAGCGGCTGCGTGTCGGGCGAATTCAGCCGCACGCTGCTTGCGAAGAGCCAGGGCCGGACCGGTCGCATGGCAACAAGCCAAGGAGATCGCCGCCTGGTTTCACAGCTCTTCGGCGACCGCTACTTCATCGAAATCCAGAACAACGGCGCTGGAAATCCAGCGGCTGGCGATGGAGGGCGCGGTCGAAATCGCCCGCCAGATGGGCATTGCCGCTGGTCGCCACCAGCGACGCCCATTATGTCAACCGCGAAGATGCCGAAGCCCAGGACGTGCTGCTCTGCATCAACACCGGCAAATTCCGCACCGACACAAACCGGATGCGGATGGAGGGCAACCAGTTCTATCCTCCGCAGCCCCGAGGAAATGTACGCGGCGTTTCCCGGCTTCGAGGAGGCGGTGCAAGCAAAGCCAGGCGATCGCCGACAGCGTCGAACATCGAGCTGGAACTGGGCCAGCGGCATTTTCCCACGCTTCACGCCGCCCGACGAAAAGACGCCGACCGAATATCTGCGCGAGCTGTGCCTGGCGGGCCTGAAGGAGCGCTACGCCGGCAAGCCCGAGCGCTTGGCCGACGGCCAGCTGGCCGCCGAAGTGCTGGAGCGGCTCGAGCGCGAGTTGGGCGTGATCGACAAGCTCGGCTTTCCCAACTACTTTTTGATCGTCTGGGATTTCGTCCGCTACGCCCGCGAACGCGACATTCCGGCCACGGCCCGCGGATCGGGCGTCGGCTCGCTGGTGTGCTACGCGCTCTATCTGAGCCACGTTTGCCCGCTGAAATACGATTTGCTGTTCGAGCGGTTTCTCGATGAAAGCCGGCTGGAAGCGCCCGATATCGACATCGACTTTTGCAAGGATCGCCGCGGCGAGGTGATCCAGTACGTGAAGGAGAAGTACGGCGACGGCGAACGTCGCCCAGATCGGCACGTTCGGCACGCTGGCGGCCCGGGCCGCGATTCGCGACGTCGGCCGGGCCTTGGGCATGCCGATTCCGCGCGTCGACGCGGTCGTGGCCCTGGTGCCCGAAGAACTGGACATCACGCTGGCCGAAGCGCTGGCGAAAAGCGCCGATCTGAAAAAGGTCTACGACAGCGACGGCGAAGATTCGCGAGCTGATCGACCTGGCGATGAAGATCGAAGGGCCTGGCCCGCAACGTCGGCACGCACGCCGCGGCGGTGGTGATCGCCGACCGGCCGCTGATCGAATACGTGCCGCTGTGCCGCGTGCAGAACAAAGACGAAGTCATCACCCAATGGGCGATGGGCGACGTCGAAGCGGGCCGGCCTGTTGAAGATGGACTTCCTCGGCCTGCGGAACCTGACGATTCTCTCCAAGGCGGTCGAGCTGATCGAGCAAACCACCGGCCAGCGGATCGATCCCTACCAATTTCCGCTGGACGACGCAGGAGACGTTCGCCCTGCTCTGCCGCGGCGAAACCAAGGGCATCTTCCAGCTGGAAAGCGGCGGCATTCGCGACCTGTTGCAGAAGATGAAGCCCGACCATTTCCGCGACATCATCGCCACCAACGCCCTGTATCGCCCCGGCCCGCTGGAAGGGGGCATGGTCGACGACTATGTGCAGGTGAAGCATGGCCGCAAGCAAGCCGAATACAAGCATCCGGTGATGAAAGAGGTGCTGGAAGAGACGCACGGCGTGATGGTCTATCAAGAGCAGGTGATGCGGATTCTCAACCGCCTGGGCGGCATCGCGCTGCCCAGCGCCTACACCTGCATCAAGGCGATCAGCAAGAAGAAGCTGCGAAACGATCGCCAAATTCCGCGAGGAATTCGTCGCCGGCGCCGGTCGCCAAGGGACTGATCGAGACGCGAGGCCGACGGAACTGTTCGGCATGATCGAAAAATTCGCCGGCTACGGCTTCAACAAGAGCCATTCGACGGCCTACGCCCTGATCGCCTACATGACGGCCTATCTCAAGGCCCATTATCCGGTCGAATTCATGGCCGCCTTGCTGTCGGGCGACATGCCGGATCGCAATTTCAAGAAGAAGGATTCGCTGGTCGAGCATCTGGAAGATTGCCGGCGGATGAACATCGAGGTGCTGCCGCCGGACGTGAACCGCTCGGACGCCGACTTCACGGTGCACGATGGCAAGATCGCGTTCGGGCTCTGCGGCCATCAAAGGCTGCGGCGGCCAGGCGGCCGCTGGCCATCGCCGCGGCGCGCGAGTCCGGCGGGCCGTTTCGCAGCTTGTTCGATTTCTGCGACCGGGTCGATGCCTCGCAGTGCAACCGCGGGGCGATCGAAAGCCTGATCAAGGCCGGGGCGTTCGATTCGCTCGGGGCTCGGCGCTCGCAGCTTGCTGGCGGCGCTCGATCGGGCCTTGCAAACCGGCGCCGCGGCGCTGGCCGATCGCCGCTCGGGCCAAAAGGGCTTGTTCGACGCCGCGGAAGACGAGACCGAAGTCGCCAGCGGCACAGCGCAATCTGCCCGACATGCCCGAATGGGACGAGCGGCAAAAGCTGGCCGACGAAAAGGAAGTGCTCGGCTTCTATCTCACGAGCCATCCGCTGGCCGAGCACGCGGCGACGTTCAAACCTACGTGCTCGCACACCACGGTCGGCGACTGCCGACGCTGCCGCATCGCACCGAAGTGGTGCTCGGCGGCATGCTGTCGTCGATCAAGTTCTCGCACACCAAGAATCCGCGCCCCGGCGCGCCGAACACGCTATGCGCATGTTCGACCTGGAGGACATGGACGGCATCCTGCGCTGCATCGTCTGGCCGGAGGAATTCGCCAAGTTCGGCCATCTGGTCACGCCCGACGCGATTCTCGTCGTCCGCGGGGCTCCGTCGATCGCCGGCCGGGAAGCGAAGAGGTCGAATCTGATCGTCAACGAGCTGGCGACGCCCGCCGACTATCAAAGCCGCGCGACGCGGAGCGTGGAAATCCGCTTGCAAGAAGACGATCGGGCGATGGCCAACTTGGAATCGGTCTACGAAATTCTCCGCGGCTATCCGGGGCAACTGCGGCGTGCAATTGGTCCTGACGCTCGCCTCGGGCATGGTCGTCGATCTGAAGAGCGAGACGCTACGAATTGCGGTGGAAGATGAATTGTGCCAACGGCTTGAGGACCTGCTGGGCGCCGGCAGCTTTAAGCGAATTCTCGCGCCCCCCGCCACGTCGAAACCGGCCCCGAACGGCAACGGCCGGCGATTGGCCGCGGTTTGAGCGTCCGGGAGGGCGAGGCTCCTGCCGAGCCGCGCGGAAAACGGCTCGGCAGGAGCCTCGCCCTCCCGAGCACCGAGTTGGGAATTGCTCCACCGCGATATCCTGGGCGATTCTGCCGCGTTTTCTTGCTTTGACCGCAACCCCGGATTACTATCGAAAGGGTGAGGCTGCGGGCGCGGCCCTCACTCGTCACTCGTTCACAACCGTGCGTTTGCTTCGCCTGGCGGCGCAATCCGCCAGGCAAGCGACGCCGGCAGGCGTTTTGTCAAATCGTCTTGAGTTGAACCGCTTTTCTAATACACGCTATCGGCTCATTGGCCTTCTCCGGAGTTCGTCCATCATGCGACGCTTCAGTCCGCGGTATCGATATCTTCTGGCCTCGCTTGTCGTGGCGGTCGTCGCCGCCATTCCTGCCGGCGCACAGGCCCAAATCGTGGCTCCGCCGCCGTTGGTGGCCGGTGTGTCGGTCGACGCGCAGGGAGTGCTGCATCGCCAGACGTTTCTCGATCCCGGCGGACGCCTGATGCTTTTGGCCCGGATGAACGCGAAAGCGGCTCTCAATCCTAAGATCGCCGCCGGCAGCAAGCTGCGTAAGATTTCGCTGAACCGCTTGGAAGCCGCGATCAACGACGCCCTGGCCAATGGCCGCGTCCCGACCGAAGAAATGCAATATCTGGCCGGGCTGACCCGCGTGGAATACGTGTTCTGCTATCCCGATTCCAAGGACGTGGTGATCGCCGGACCGGCAGAGGGCTGGGCGAAAGATTTGTCGGGCCGCGTTTGCGGCATTCAAACCGGCCGCCCGTTGATCGAGTTGCAAGATCTGATTGTCGCCTTGCGGGCATTTCCCACCGGTGGTAAGGGAGCCTCGGTCATTGGCTGCTCGATCGATCCCACGAAGGAAGGCTTGGAGCGGCTTAGTCAATTTCTGCGACTGCACGGCTCGCATGCCACGCCGAATGAAACCGACGCCTTGGTCGACAATCTTCGCACGGCCTTGGGCCCGCAAATGGTGCACGTGCTGGGCGTCCCGGCCAACACGCACTTCGCGCAAGTGTTGGTCGAAGCCGATTATCGGATGAAGCTCATCGGCATCGGCCTGGAGCGGCCCCCGGTGAATATGAAGAGCTACGTCGATCGGGCGAACCCCGCGATGGTCAGCCGCAACGCCCTGCAGCGTTGGTATTTCGTGCCCGATTATAAGTGCGTGACCGTCAGCGCTGATGAAATGGCGATGGAGCTCGTCGGCGACGGCGTGAAGTTGGTCGGCGCCGACGAAGTCGTCAACGCCGACGGCAGCCGTCAGGCATCGGGCAATTCGAACGGGGCCAGCAAAGCCTGGGTCGAGCAGTTCACGAAGAACTACGCGAAAATCGCCGCCAGCGCGCCGGTCTATGCCCAGTTGCGGAACCTGATCGATCTCTCGGTCGCGGCCGCGTTCATTCAGCAGCACGACTATGCGGGCAAGATCGACTGGCACATGACGGCACTGGCCAGCGAAGCCACGCTGAGCGTGCAAACGTTCACGGCTCCGGAGCAAGTGGAATCGGCCGTCAATGCGATTTGGCACGGGCACACGCTGATGACACCGATCGGCGGCGGCGTGCATATCGAAGCCCGCCAGGCGCTCACTTCGTCCTATTTGCAGCGTGACGACGACAGCAAAGTCGACCATGCCCGGCAGCAGATCGACGCGAAGAATCTGTCGAAGGGCCAGTGGTGGTGGGACTGAGCTTCGCCCACCGCGACGAATCAATTCAGGATCCCACTCAAGCCCAGGAATCCGTCGCGGCGGGTCCCTGGGTTTTGTGTTCTACAGCGTCGACGGCACACGGAGTGTGCCTGCTACGTAGTAGGCACACTCCGTGTGCCGTCAGCCACTTGTGAGCGGATCATTCTCACAGTTCGCAACGATAGTACAAAAACTCACCCTCGCGCAATCTCGCTTTTCCAGGATTCTCTGCGATATATCTCCGCAAATACTCGAACTGATCTGGGCTGCGCACCAAATGGTCGAAGCTCTCCTCTTGCCAGAATCTGCCGGCCGAGGCCGATGCTTTATTAATCATTCGGGCCGTGAATCGTTTCCACGATTTGCATTGTTCTTCGATGTCTGTGTCGCCAGTCAAACAGCAAAGAAGATGCACGTGATTCGGCATCACGATAAAGTCGCCAAGTTGATAACGTTCTTCGTCGAAGTTGTGCAGGCTGTCGGCCACAATTGCGGCTAGATCCGGTTGCCGCAATAAACAAGCACCAAAGCCACGATCCAAATAGGATTCGAATTCGGAAGTGAACCTCCGATGGAAATCGTTCGCGATTTCGCGGCAGCCGAGCAAATGCCCTCTTCCAATCGGCAGATTCCGGGTCGATGCCATGCTCGAGCAGCCACCGAACCTTTGCTCGCTGCCAATTCCCGACCAGGCTTTGCGGAATCGAATCGCTTGTACGAAACGTAACGAAATAGGTTACGCCAGGCTGATACCAATGCGGGAGATTGCCACGACGGACGGAATAACCGCCGCCAGGTTCGAAGAGTTCAAATGGCATACTGCTCCTCGCGCCGACGGCACACGTGCTGCGTAGCAGGCATACTCCGTATGCCGTCCGCCTCTTGTGAACCGTTCAGTTCCTATTCTCCCGCCGCCAATCAAAAAGCTCTCTTGGGCAATCGCACATCCCAAATGCATGCCGTACACCGCCGCCGACGGCACACGGAGAGGCTGTGATTTTTTCGATTCGCCTATAGGCAAGCCGGCGGCTTGGCGCTAATTTGTGTTGCATGTCCGGTTTACACGTTCGCGGTCGTGCCAGGAGGCTCGTTGTGACGTCGGTGTTGTTCGATAAAGGTCCGTCCGAGATCCCTTCGCCCGCGGAGGTCGCCGAACCGCTGTCTGGTCAACCGCGGCTGCGCGTTCCGGAACGTCAGCAGATCGAGATGCAGTGGCGCTCGCTCGATGAATTGCTCGAAACCGATCATCAGGCGCGTCTGGTGTGGATCGCCGTGTGCGGGTTGAATCTCGGTCGCTGGCTGACTCAAGTCAAGGCGGTGGAACGGAACGTGGGCCGCAATAGCACCGATCCGCGGCTGCTGGTCGCCCTGTGGATTTATGCCACGCTCCAGGGGGTCGGCAGCGCTCGCGAGATTGCTCGTTTGTGCGAGAAGCATGTGGCCTACCGATGGTTGTGCGGTGGCGTGACGGTAAACCATCCCAAGAGCAGGCCGTAGGCCACCGCCCCGACGGCACACGTGCTGCGTAGCAGGCATACTCCGTATGCCGTCCGCCTCGTGAACCGTTGTTCCACTCGCCGCCACATTTTGGGCGTTGACGTCACCAATGCTGGAACCGACAAGATCAACTGCCACCGATGTTGGAACAATTGAAAGAACGCTACGGTCGAGTTCGAGGAAAGCTTGGTGGACGGGGGCTTTGCCAGCCTGGAACGATTGACACGGCGTCGGAAATGGGAAACACGGTGTACGCTCCGTTGAAAGAAGAGCACAAACAGTTGGCAGCGGGCAAAGACCCGTACGCGAAGAAGGCCGGCGATAGCGCCGCGGTCGCGAGTGGGCGAGCGGATGGGAACGGCGATGGCCAAGCAAATCTATAAGCTGCGCTGCCAGACGGCCGAGTGGGTCAACGCCCAGGCACGTAACCGGGGCTTGTATCAGATGCCCTTGCGTGGCACGGTCAAATGTCGGCTCGTGGGATTGTTGTATGCGATCAGCCATAACTTACTGATGGGGATGCAACTGCGCGGAGGCGACGGTCGGAGGTGGATAAACCGGAAACTGCAAAAGCAAGTCAAGTTTGGCAAAGGCAAAGGTTGCTTCGGCAAGGTCGGGTGCCGCATGAAGCGTCATCCGGCTTAAAACCGTCGCAAAAAAATCCGTGGGCAAGCGCATCCAGGATGCATGCCCTTAAACGCGCCGACGGCAATAATCACACCGGAGTGTGCCTGCTACATAATTATCGCGAAACCGTGATTACGCGCAGGTCGCAAACATTCGTGTGCGTTGGTCCGGTTTTCAGCAGACCGTCGACTTGGGCGAACAATTGATAGGCGTCGTTGCGGCGCAGGTAGTCGCCTGGATTCAGACCAAGCCGCGCGGCGCGGGCGATGATTTCCGCGTCGACTACGGCCCCGGCGGCGTCGGTCGGGCCATCTTCGCCATCGGTGCCCGCGGATACCAGCGCGATTCCCTCCGGACCGCACTGCGCAAGCTGAAGGAGCGCCGCGAGCGCCAGTTGCTGATTGCGTCCTCCCAAGCCGCGCTCCGACTCTTCCACCAGACGCACCACCCCCTCGCCGCCGGAGATCAAGCAATCGGGGCCCGCGGCGTCGATCGCCAGATCGCGCATGCTCACGGCCATTTCAGCCAGATGACGGCCGATCGGCTCGACGAATCCCTCCGGTTCTCGAGCGGCGATCATGGCGTGCGAATACCCTAGCCGCTCCGCTTCTACACCGGCCGCGTCGACCGCCGTGGCATTGTTTCCCAAGATCACGTTCCGCACCTTGCAGCGAAACGGCCGGGGCGTCGCGGCGGCGGGCTTTTCTCGCAGATACTGGTAGACGGCAGCCGGAATATTCTCGCCGCTGGGATCGAACTCGCGCAAGATCGCCAGTGCCTCGGTGGGCGCGGAATGGTCGACGACCGTCGGCCCCGACGCAATCAAGTCCAAGGGATCGCCGAGTACATCTGAAATCACGAGCGACACAAGCATTCCGGCCGGACAAGCCCGCGCCAGACCGCCTCCCTTCACCCGGCTTAGCTGCTTGCGCACGGTGTTCAGTTGGCGGATATCCGCGCCAGCGGCGCTCAGGAAACGTGTGACCGTCAGCTTTTCGGCCAACGTGATTCCATCCGACGGGCGCGGGCAGCAAAGCCGATCCGCCGCCGGAGATGAGCGCCAGGCAAAGGTCGCTTGGACCCAGCGATTCCGCCAGCCGCAAAATCTCTTCGGTTCCAGAAACCCCCTCGGGCGTTGGCTCGTTGCGGCCCGCTTCGCGCGCCGCATGCAACCGAATCCGCCGCGAGCTTGCCGCGCGTTCCGATTCTGGCGGCACGCAATCGGCCGGCACATTGACCCAGCCGACGAGATGCTTCGCCGCGCTCCATTTCGCTTCGAGCACTTCCTCGACCGCCGTGGCCATCCCGGCGCCGGCTTTGCCCGCTCCCGACGACGACGATTCGCCGAATCCGATCGAGGTCCAGCGGCTCATCTTCGGCGATCGAGAGCCAGTGGCCGTCGAGCGTGAGATTCTCGCGAACGAGCCGCTCGGAGCGAACCGCCTCCAGCCCCGCGTGCCAGATTCGCAACGCATCGGCACGAAGCGTAGCCGCGGATTGAAGCATGAGCAAAACCGGAAAAGAGTTGAGTTAGGACGTCTTAGGTTGCTTCGATCCGTCAATCGAGTTTCACGGCTCCACGCTAACCATGATAGCCCGGCGATTCCATCGAGCTAACGTTGCGGACCAGAGAAGCCGGAATAGGGAGACGCAACCGCAGTAGCGCCGAATTGCGCAGGAGGAAAACCGTCGGCGGCATTTTGAAGTTGTGGAATCTGACCGGGGTTGCGCGGCCGGTTGAAGGGATCGACGCCCGGCGGCGCGGAACCGAATTGCGTAGGATTGAATTGCAAAGGTGCTCCCTGCATGGGCGCGGTTTGGATCGAACCCGCTTGTGCCGCGCCCAATTGCCCCGCCCCCGCTTGGCCTGGGACAGCGCGGCTGATCGCCTGGATCGTAACATCATCAATCCAAGCCTCGCCAAAGCCGGTCAAGGCAAACGTCACGGTCAATGGCCCGTCGCGCGGGGCCAGGCGATACAGCACGAACGGCGTCCAATTCTTGGTTTGTCCAATCCGCTGGGCCAGCGCCTCGCCGCCGATCGAGTCGATCACCGCCAGGCCATCCGTGCTGCCGGTGATCGCCGCCGGCACGCGCACAAAACCGCGGATCGCCAGCAGCTCGCCCGCCCGGACGGGCACCGGAGCCGTGACCACCCACACCGGCGCGGTTTCGACCAGGCCGGGCGTCTCCTCTGGATCGGAAAGCTGCACTTTCAAATGGAGGCTGTTGTAGCCGGTGTGCGCATTTGCGCTGGAAAGTTCGACGATCGAGCGCACGCCGGATAGCGGATGCTCGACGTGCCGCCAACCGGCGGCCATCATTCCTTGCAAGTTTTCGCAGTCGCCCCCCGGCAGCCGGTTAGGACCGGCGAGCCCAAGGTGCAGCGCGTCCACCAGATGCCACTGCGCGGGCAGCGTGTCGAAGGCCGCGAGAAAGGGGCTGCCGGTGAGCGATTTTTCCCCGGTCACTGCCTGCTCCCAGCGGAGCCGTTTGAATTGCTCCAATGGTCCCAACGCACGCCGGGACGCTTGAAACGCATTCGGTCGGTCGCCGGCCGCCAAAGTCTTATTGGCCGTTTCGAGCTCGGCCCGAGCTTTCGTCATCCATTCCAGCGCCTGGGGAGCTTCATTCGCGCGGCGCGGCAACAATCGGTCGGTGGCTTCCAGCTCGGCCAGCGTTCGAGCCGCCAATTCGCGCTCGAGATCGGCGGCTCGCTGGGCGGTGGCCGCCAATCGCCGGTTCAACGTATTCACCACGACCGGATCGGGCGTGATCAGCACCAGCGACGCCAATTGAAATTCGTCGATGGTCACCTGCATTCCGCCCGTCACTCGCTCGTGATTCAACGGTCGCAAGCCAACCGGAGTGATCTCGTAGACCGCGTGCGACTCGGGCACGCCCGGAACGACGAGCGACACCGGGCCGCTCGTCGCCGGGCGAGGCAAATATTGCGACGCTGGAGCGAGGCGCATCGGCACCAACAATCGGGCCTTTTCGGTCTGCAAGATAAAGCCGACCAGTTGCGGATCGCCTGTGCTGGCGATCGTGACATTGCTTCCAGCGGCCGTCCAAGGTTCGACCAGATCCAAATCGAAATTCAAAAGCGCCAGCGCCAACTGCAACGAGGGCGGAGCCACCGATAATGGCGATTCCGATTGAAATTCGATGCCCCGGGCCCCGGACGTGATCGCCAAATAGGTCAACAAGCGGATCGATTCATTGTCGGCGGCGGCCGGCGCCCGAAAATCAGGAAACAGAAGTTGCTGCTCGCGCGTGGTCTCGGCAATCTGCGTTTGCACACAGGTCCAAAAGGGCGTGCCGGGCCGGGCCAGCCGCACCCGCTCGCGCAGCCAGGTTCCATAGTCGGCCAGATCCAAGCTCGTGCCCAGCGGACGCCGCGACAAACTGAGCAGGTCGACCTGTCGGCTATAAGCCCGTAGGTCGGTGTCCGGAGCGCACAGAATCGGTCGCTGGTTGCGAATGTCGGCCAGGTGCAGCTGGCGAACGAGCGCGGTGGTGTCGGCAAGTTCGGCGCTAGTCAGCGAATCGCCCAAGTGCCAAGCCAACACGGGATCGTATTCGGGACCGATCGGGGCCACGACGGGTTTGTCGCCCGGCGTACGGCCCGGCTGCCGCGGCGGCGGAGCCAGCAGCCAGAGACCCTCGCGCTGCGCTTCAGCCAGGATCTCGGGTGTCGCGGGCTGCGTAAGCCGCACGGAATTGAAGCCGGTTTTTGCCAACAGCGACAGCGGCTCGCCCCGATAGGTGATGCTGCGCGGAAAAACGGGCGCCCATCGACCAACAGCACCGATCCGTCCAACCGCACGTCGTGAGCCGGCCGCTGCGGCCCCGCCACTTGCGGCGCGCACTCCGGCAGGATTTCGACACCCGACACTTGAACGACGGGCGCGCGAGCATTCGGCGACACGACCGATGTCAGCTCCAAATCATCGATGCACACAGTCGTCGAGCCGGGACCGCCGTAAACATTCAACCAAATCTGATCGACGTAGGCCTCGCGCGAATCGACGCCGCCGGATCCAAATTGCAAACGCAAGACGCGCACCTGTCGCTCCAACAGCGCCGGAAAATCCTCCAGCCGCAATTGCTGCCAGATTCCGACTTGAGAATACGTGGCTCCCGTCAACAAAACCGTCGCCGGATGTCCGCTGCGCGGGTCGGTGGTGTGCGGCAGCACGGCCCGGGCCAGAAGTTGGATTCCCGGTCGATCGGCGCGAACCCAAACGGCGCAGGCGAGCTCCGAAAAAATCCGGGCCGCGGGCGCGGCGTGGCTGAAGTAGATCGCCGAACCGTTCGAGCCCGTGACTTGTATCTGCTCGCAACCGTTGCCGGAATGCGCTGTGCCCTGGATGCGACGATGAATGTCCAGGCGATATTCGAGATCGGCGCCGGCGGGCTGCCAGGAAACGTTCGGCCCTTCGAAGGTCTCGCGCCAGGCTTCTTGCGCCGGCGCGGAGGAACAGCAAGCCCCGAACAGGCAGCCGACCGCGGCACAAAGCACCGCCGAGCGGACCAGCATCTGAACTCGGCTTGAAGTGGGCATCGGCAGCCGCGAATCGGATAGATGCTGTGTTAATCCGCGGGTGATTTTTGTACAGCCTGCGGAGTATTGATGCACTTCGGCCACCTCGGCTCCGACGACGGCGTCTTGCCGTAAGTCGTGCTTGTACCAAGCGTTGCGGAATCGATCCAGAGCAAGTGTGGCGATTCCGCAACCAGGCCCGGCGCAGGGATGCCCGCCAGCAAAGACTGCAACTGATTGCGGCGTAGTGACTTGCAACGCGGAGCCGGAACGCTACTTGCATGGCGGCATGCGCTCTGCTCTAGAGGAAGTTCACACCCTGGAGAGCCATCGATGACGAACGTGAGCCGCATTGTGAAAGTCAACCCCGACGAGCTTCCGGCCGACCTGGTCGAGTTGGGCAACGCCCTGAATCGGCTGCCGTCGGAATACCGTCAAACCGTTGAGTCGCTGTATGGCCGCGTCGTCGAGAGCACTCGCCGCCGCCGCCGAATTCTGAGCCTCGTGCAGGATGCGCTCGCCCAGTTGCGGCTCGACATGAAGTATTTGATGTTCGACCTGGAAGCAACGCGCCGCGAACGCGACGATTTCCGCCGCAAAGTCGAAGAAGCCTGAATTCGTCCTGGCAACAATTTTGGTGGCCTGATTTGGATCCCCTGACGGCACGCGGAGCGTGCCTGCTACGTAGTAGGCACGCTCCGCGTGCCGTTGGCGCAACGAGTAATCTTCAAATTGTACCACCACAACGATTTTCCACCGCTCGACAAAGGAATCTCACTCACGGATAATGGCCCCTACGTGTCTCGATCGGAACTGAAACCCGAGCCACCCCCGGCGCTAGCGGGTGGCTCGACGCCGTGATCTGGTTCACGGTCCCGCCTGCCAGTTCCGGCGTGCCCATAGCTCGGCTCGAGCGTGCATCTTATGGATCAATTATCGGCCGAACAAATTGCGCAGCGCGCATTTGATCTCGATTTGCTCGACGATCGGAGCTATCGCGAAGTCGGCGGCGAAGCCCGGCATCTCGACGCCGTGCAGTTTCAGCAATTGCTGCTGCGGCGCGAATTGCTCACACCCTACCAGATGGAGCGGCTGCTGCGCGGCGATCGGTCCGGCTTCTTCTTCGGCCAATACAAGGTCCTGTACCAGGTCGGCGCCGGCACGTTTGCCCGCGTCTACCGCACGGTGCATCGCGACACCGGCCAGGTCATGGCCGCCAAAGTCCTGCGGCAACGGTTCTCCAACGAACCGGAAAAGCGGAACCGGTTCGATAAGGAGGCCGACGTCGGCCGGTCGCTGCGGCATCCGAACATCGTGGCCATCCAAGAAGTCGGCAGCGATAAATCGAACCATTACATCATCATGGAATTCGTCGAGGGCCAAACGCTCCGCGATTTCCTCCGGATCCGCAAGCAATTGCAGCCCTTGGCCGCGGTGCGGTTGATGATCGACATCGCCCGGGGGATGGATTACGCCTTTCGCCGCGGCGTGTTCCACCGCGACATGAAAGCTTCGAACGTGCTGGTCTCCAGCTCCGGACAAGCGAAGCTCGTCGACTTTGGCCTGGCGGGCATCGATCCCACGCTCAGCGACGAGGCCCTGGCGGGCGTCGACAATCCGCGGACCATCGACTACGTGGCGCTCGAACGGGCGACCAACGTGCGGAAAGACGACAGCCGTAGCGACATTTTTTTCATCGGAGCCATCTTCTATCACATGCTGAGCGGAGCGCCTCCGCTCAGCGAAACTCGCGACCGGCTGCAACGGCTGAGTCCGGGCCGATTTTTCGACGTCGTTCCGTTGCGGCAACGCTGCGCAGATGCTCCGCAAGCGGTGACGGCGATCGGCGATAAAGCGATGGAGCTCGACCCGCGGCTGCGCTACCAGACGCCGGGCGAAATGCTGGCCGACTTGACGGCAGTCGAGCAGCGGTTGCAGTCGAGCGAGGACGCCGATCTCTCGTCGATCCCCTCGTCGAACGCCGGCGGCACGCAACCGATCGTGATGCTCGTCGAGTCGAGCCCCCGGCTGCAGGACACGTTGCGAACGAAGCTCAAGCATAGCGGCTACCGCGTGCTCTTGACCGGCGATCCGCAACGCCCCTCGGAATGGTTCTCCGCGGGCATGAGCCCGGCGGATTGCGTCCTGTTCAGCACGGGAAATCTCGGCGAACTGGCTTTGCAAGCCTTCAACCGCTTCGGCGATAACGCGGACACGGCCCGGGTGCCCGCGATCCTGCTCTTGGGAGCCAAGCATCAGGACCTGGTCGCCGATGCGCGATTGGCTCCGCACCGCCAGATCGTCACCAGCCCGTTCAAGGCTCAGGCCCTGTTGGAGTTGATGGAACGAATTATGCGCCGGAGACCCCGGCAGCGCCGGTCGAAGGCTCGTCGCCCGTCGAGCGATAACGAGCCGCGCACGAAGTAAGCGTTCGCAGCTGCCTGCCGACGTGCGCGGCTCTTTACGCCGAGTGCCACGGGCCAGCGCCGGGTGGCACTGGCCAGCGAAGTCGGCCAGTGCGTTTAATGCCCAGGCGCGTTCGCATGTGGCCGCAACATTCGGAGGTCGACGGCATGCGGAGCATGCCTGCCACGTGGCAGGCAGACTCCGTCTGCCGTCGGCGCCATACTCGGGCGGCACAAGCCAGCGAAGTCGGCCAGTGCGTTTAATGCCCAGGCCGCGTTCGCATGTGGCCGCACCATTCGGAGGTCGACGGCATGCGGAGCATGCCTGCCACGTGGCAGGCAGACTCCGTCTGCCGTCGGCGCCATACTCGGGCAGCACAAGCCAGCGAAGTCGGCCAGTGCGTTTAATGCCCAGGCGCGTTCGCATGTGGCCGCACCATTCGGAGGTCGACGGCATGCGGAGCATGCCTGCCACGTAGCAGGCAGACTCCGTCTGCCGTCGGCGCCATACTCGGGCGGCACAAGCCAGCGAAGTCGGCCAGTGCGTTTAATGCCCAGGCGCGTTCGCATGTGGTCGCACCATTTGGATGTCGACGGCATGCGGAGCATGCCTGCCACGTAGCAGGCAGACTCCGTCTGCCGTCGGCGCCATACTCGGGCGGCACAAGCCAGCGAAGTCGGCCAGTGCTGGTTCAACGAAATACTCGCGCAGATTCAGACAAACACGCGCCAAAAAAAGAATTTGGATGCGATGTTGCGCTAGAAGTCGAAATTGCTTGTTAAAAAGTGGGTGGCGGCCGGGATCAGCTATCCGAAGCTGCTCGCACTGCGGCCCGCCCATGGGTCGTTCGGCTTCTCGGCTCGTCCGCCTCGCGACCCGCGAGTTTTTGCGGACTGCAATCGCCGATTTCGCCGCAACCATCGCATCCGGGACGTCGCTCGTGTTGGATTCTCGCAGGGCTCTTTCGGGAGCCCTGAGACGAATCCGCGCTCGGCCCACTTCGCCGCGAAATGTCACGCCCCGACACTTCACAGCACAGGCCGCTGGGGAATCGGCACCCGGGGAGATTGGCCCCTGGCGGGATTGGCCCCGCCGCGCTAACGAGCTTCACGGGGCGGCACACGCTACCCGAAGCCGGCCAACTGACAAGTTAGTTCGATTCGCGGACCATGGCCCCAGACCGAACGACTAACTCCGTGGCCGGCGGCGTGCGAACGCGTTTTGTCACAAACGGTCGCACGCTGGGCTGGCTCAGGATTTTTCGAAGCGAACATTCGAAGCCGAACGCTCATGCATAAGCGGCAGCGCGCGAATCTCGCTCGCAAAACTTCCTGGCAGCAAGTCGGACCACCGGGCTACCAGCCACAAGCCGCAACCTCTCGCCCCGTGTTCAAGCCCAACCCTAGCGCCTCGATCCGCCTTCGTCTCCGGCCCATTTTACAAAACCCGCTGGCCCAATATCAACGCGCCGTTGGCGTAAGAGAACCAGATCGCGGCAACGCGCGATAGAGACGCGTCGCGACGACCGCTGTCCGCGTTAATTTTGCTTAGTTCGACTGTATCCAGTTCCCTTTGCGGCCACAGCAGGTCGTGCAAACAGCGGTGGTACGGCCCACAGCTGTGGCGGATCGGATGCAGCCGAAACAATCATTCCGTCATCCGCGTGATTGGCGCCATCCGTGGTTTGCTGTTCCGGTGTTTTCGCGCGGGAAATCCAACCACGGATGCCACGAATGGGACGGATTGCACAAAAAGTGAATCGCTTTCAGCGCCGGGAAACAGAGCACCACCACCGTTTGTGCAAGCAGCGGCTGTTCGACGACACGCTATGGCGAACCATAGACAGTTGAATTAGTTCGTCCCGTCCGTGTCGGTCGGCGGCGACGAGTCGAAATCCTGAGAAGCTGCAGTGGGAGCCACGATCGGCTGCTACGGCTTGTTCGTCCTTGCTATCGCCGGACGCGGTGGGAACTGGACCAGCTCTCGGCCACTGGCAACTCCCAGCTCGTGCAAGGCCGCAACCATCGCGCGGATGTCGTATCCGTGCGAAGCGGCGAACGCTTCTCGAGCGGCTCGCACCTCGCGCACAATTTCGTCTTCGGTCATGGCCCTTGCTCCGCGAACGGTAATTCTGTCTCCGAAAACGGCAATTCTGGCGGCATGCAGATCTCGATACTTGGACCACTCGGCTACAAGCCGCAAGCCGCAGCTTCTCGCCCCGTTCTAAACGCCCAACCCCAGCGCCTCGATCCACCGCTGTCTGCCATGCAATTTATAAAACCTGCTGGCGTACTTTTTTTTGGCGATGATGACGGAGAAACACTGCTCGCGGAGATTGCGTATTCTGGTCCAGACGATGCGGGATTTGCGTTGACCGGACGCGGTGGGCCATCCGGAAAAAGGTCTTGAACAAGCTGGCCAGTCGGCAAATCGAAGAACTCTCCGTTTATGTAAGCACCTTCATTTACGATGCCCCAAAGGCGCTGCAACAGAAGTTCATTGCTGAGATCCAGACTCCCGTTTGGTCGACTTGAATCAAGTAGCGCTCGTACATTCGCGACGATCGTCGCGTGCATTTCGCTCTGCTCGTCGTCGTCAAAATCGATTTTGGGAACGGGAAGATCAGACAACCGATCGTGCGTCACCTTCGCGTGGGCCTTTGCAGGATCCACTTCCGCCCATCGCTTAAACGTTACAAACGCCATTGCCCGGGATAATAGCGCCGCAAGAACGTATTCGTTCCGATATCCGGCAGCTGTTTGCGGAATCATTGACACGGTACATATACATTGACTGTGGGCATCGCGAATCGGTCTCGTCGAGAGTGGCAGAAATTCCCACGCCGGCTTGCCGTACGAGAATCTTTGGTGCCTTGTATAGTTCGGCGTCCTTATAGTTCCATCCCGCGACTACCAGCGAAAGCCACTTGTTTGGGCGCACGCGCCGATATCGACGTGAAACGTCGTCTCCATCGATGAATGTAACGGCTGAACCCGCCGGGCGTGTTGCGGTGACGAGATGCATGAGATCAACGTTGCCAGCATTCAGTAGATGTTCACACCTCGTACATTTCTTTGCTCTGTATCCACCACCTTTCTCTTTCTTGCCTGGGGTGTTCGGATGCATGCAACTTGGGCAGACCCATACAAGCCCCTCTTTGTTAATCTCCTCTCCACGGCCACGTGTGCACAGTTCCGACAATCGGACGCTTCGAGATTCCATTGACGCGATAATTCGATCATCCCGTTCATCCCGAAACACCTCGATTTCGCGACTCGGTGTGCTCAGTACTCTCGCGGTAGGAATCAATCGCGTTCTCTGGGACTCAATTTGGGTAAGCGGGGTCTTACCCAGAATCGCGGACTCTCGCAGCACGCCCGACAAGAGCATGCCTTTTATTTGCGAATTCTCCCTCGGATCGCCGCGCCGCACTTGAATCACAACCGTTCCCATCCGCACTTTCTTGCCGAACCAGTCCGGACCAAGGACAAAGACTTTCTCTATTTCGGCTTGATCCATTATCAGTCGCCGGATTCGGTCCTTTTCAGGATACAGCACGCTGTCTGGTAGGACGAACGCCAGCCGGCCTCCCCGTTTCAAGGCACGCAAGCCGAGCAGTACGAATAGCTCCCAAGAATCCCATTTTTCGTCCGACGGTGCCCCTAAATATTCTAATGCTGCGACGGAACTGTCTGCAGAGAACTCGCCTCCCCACGGCGGATTGCCAATGACCGCATCGAAACTGCCTTCTCTTTGGGCGAGGCGGGTAAAGATGGCGGGAATCAGGAGGCTATCGGCCGCGATAATCTGCGAACTTAGATCGAGAACTTTCTCACCTCTTCTTGCCGATCGAAGCCATATCGCCAATTTGGCGATCTCGGCGGCCTGTGGAAGCAGGTCCACGCCGAATATGGACTTTGGAAGCTGCCGCGTTTTCTCTATCGGCTCCGCCGCGGTGAACAGATCGGTGAGGCGCTCACCGCGCTTCGCCGCCAAAGCGTCCAGCGCGGAGTAGAGCCGAAAAAGCTCTTGTTACAACTCGCGATATACTGAAACCAAGAATGCGCCGGAGCCGCACGCAAAGTCAACGATACGAAGGCGTGTGACGGCATCAATCCTTCGTTTGATTGACTCCACAACCTCTTCGTCGGTATCTCCTTTTAAGGGCGCGTTGTCATCTAGCTTCGCCGAAAGCACGCTTGCTGCAAGGAAGTCAGAAAGAATGCTGTCGGTAAAATAGATTCCGTTGCGTCTGCGCTCGCGCATTTTGTCCGCGATTGGTGAACGCACTGCGCTTCCGAGGTCTTCGAGATCAGAGAGTGATTCCTCGAATATGTGCCCAATTAAATGAGCGTTCAGCTCAGTCCAGAAATCAAAAACGTGAAATCCCCATACACCGCGAATAGTGCGCGTGACGGCGCCGGGGATCGCTACCTCATATGATCGTTCGCATAGGGAGTCAGGAAGGTTGATTTGATCCACGATCCTATGCGGCTTGAATAGTTCTCCGTTGTACGCGTCAATCTTAACGCCGCTTGAACGAGGGCTTCCGACGTCGATTTCATGGAAAAGCGCCTTCAACGCCTCGTAAACGCGAGTAGTGCTCGTGCCGGGTAACTGTCTCGCGGCCTGAACGACACGTTCTAACGTGTTCTGCTTTATCAACTCTTGCGGGTGGTCCTCGCAGTAGCAGATAAAAAGGAGCCTATCAAGTAGTCGTTGAGTACTTTCCAAGACTCGGGACGAGACGGCTGTGGCTCCAGTCCACTTGCAGCCGACTTGATTGCGTCGAATACGTCGGCGCGAATGTCGTAATAGGCTTCATAGAATGCATCGCGAATCTCATACTGGCGCGATGCATGCTTTGCATACAGCCTTGCAACGTGTGAGTCGGCACCTCCTCTAATGAGGCTATCATGCTGAAACAGGAAGCACATTTTTCGAAACGCTTTCGTGCCTTCTGGCCCGGGTACAATACAATCAGACAATATTACCTCTTCGTATTCGTCTTCAGACTCAACCGAGTAGAGTCGAACCAGCCTCATGTTGCTGACGATGACCCATTGAACACCCAGGATTGTCTTTCCATAATGAAAAGCTTGCGCTACGGGCGTGTCATAGTCGTAGCCTGCCTGGGGCAAATCGAGGTCGATTTTCGGCGATTTTAGCTCGACGACGCCTTCTACATTGGATTCGGTCGTCGAAAAGTGGCCGACGACCGCGTCAGGCTTGGTTCCGATTCCCGTTATCCGCGATGACGGCTTTGGGTAAAATGTCGCGGGGCTCGATCCCGCAGCCGGAAAGGGCAAGTAGCCAAGCACGTCGCAAAATATCTGATTTATAAATCCGTTTTCCAGATTTGCCTCGGTCGCGTCGGTGGATGATGTCGAGGCAACCCAGTCCCTCAGTCTCGCCAGCCGCCGGTTATGATCTGCGATAGGACTGTTCGCATTTTCTGCGAGATAGGCGTCCAGCGTCCTGGTACCGAAGAGCTGACCACGGCCCTGGCCCGTCGAAAACAACGACTGCTGGTATCCGCTGGTCATGATTCAGGCTAACTGTGATGACGGTGTGAGCGGTCGGTGCCCTTCGGCGAAGGGAACATGACGAGAATAGCTTTCGACCCGCATTTAGTTGTGGTTTCGGCAGTGGTTTTTTGTTGTGGCCGACCGTTGGGTGCTCGAAGCAGCTTCGGCGAGTCACCCCAGCTCAATCCCCAAACGGCTCATCAGGATTTTCATGTCTTCCCACACGTCGCGCTTGGCGGCGGGGTTTCTTAGTAGATACGCGGGATGATACGTGCAGAGGACGGGGATGCCTTCGTAGGTGTGGAATTTTCCGCGCAGGCGGCCGATTGGGGTGTCGACGCTGAGGAGGCATTGCGCGGCGATGCCGCCTAGGCAGCAGATGTATTCGGGGCGGATGATCGCCAGTTGGCGATCGAGATAGCCGCGGCAGTTGGCCACCTCCGGCGGCAGGGGCGTGCGATTGTTCGGCGGGCGGCATTTCAGCACGTTGGCGATGTAGACATCCTCACGGCGGAGCTGGCAGGCTTCGATGATCTTCGTGAGGAGTTGGCCAGCCCGGCCGACGAACGGCTCGCCCTTTAGATCTTCGTCGGCGCCAGGCGCCTCGCCGATGAACACCAGCCGGGCCGCGGGATTGCCGACGCCGAAGACGGTTTGCGTGCGGGTGGCAGCGAGTTCTTGGCAGCGCGTGCAAGGAGCCACTTCGCGGCGGATGATTTCCAAGACGCGGGTCGCTCGGGCAGGGGGACCATCGGTCGAACGGCCGGCGTTTCCGCAAGCAGGCCCGTTGCGGGGCGTCGATGGGGGCGATTCGCTGGACCGCTTGAGTGCCGCTCGGCAGCAAGGCGGCAGGCGCCGCGCCCGCCTTCGCCGCTTTTCGCCGAGATTTTGGCAAATCGGTCACTCCGGCCAGTTCAAGACTCTCCAGCCGCGCGACAAGGCGCTCGAACGGGCCAGAATCGCCGGCATCGGGAGGACAAGTCATCGGAAAACCATGGAAGGGGCAGCGGTGTAAGATTATATGGCTCCCCGCTCCGCGCGCCATCCCCCGGCGTGGATCGGTCTATTCCCCAACAATTCCCACGCGCGGGTGGCGTGTTGAAAAAGGGTACAGGCACCTCGCGATGGGACGAAGCGCCTATCCGAGAACCGGCCGAAGAGTGGGGGACAGGCACATTTTGCTCCCAGGGCACCGCAAAATGAGCCAGTCCCCGCCGGTTCTCGGATCGGCTGTAAATCCCTCGGCTAACAGCCCGTTGAAAAAGGGGACAGGCACTACGCGGGCATGTCAATACGGGGGGAAATACTCTCGATCGCTAAGAGCCAGTCCCCTTTTTCAACAGGCTGCTAACTCATCCAGTCGCTCGGAGCCAGTCCCCTTTGTCAACGGCTGCCAGTTCTCTTTGGAATTCTTGCCTTGCCCAGTCGGCGACAAAGAACACTGGCAAAGCCAGTGGCACCATACATTCACGCCGTGACAAAGCACTAGCGGCATCCGTCGGCTGTTTCGAGACGGCCCGGTAAACTATGATGGGAGGGACCATTTTTTTTAAGAGCGTATCCGAGAACCGGCCGAGGAGAGGGGGACAGGCACATTTTGCTCCCAGGGCACCGCAAAATGAGCCAGTCCCCGCCGGTTCTCGGATAGGCTGTAAGGCCGGGCGCTGAATCTATTCCCGGCATTCTGAACGTGCGCAAGCGAGAGAGCGTCGAACCAGTCGATGGGTGTTCCTCAAGTTGTGATCGTCGGCCGGCCAAACGTCGGCAAATCCAGCCTGTTCAATTGGCTGGTCCGGCAAGCGTTTGGCCATTGTCGATCGCGATGGCCGGGGTGACCCGCGACCGGCTGAACTATCTGGTTTGCCACCGCGATCGGTATTTCGAGCTTGTCGACACCGGCGGCATCGGCTTCGACGACGTCGACAACCTGACCGCAGCAAGTCGAGGAGCAGATCGCGACCGCCATCGAGTCGGCGGCGGTGATCTTGTTCGTCGTCGACAGCCGCGATGGGCTGGTGCCGTTGGATCACGAGGTGGCCAAGCGGCTGCGGTATGTCGACGTGCCGATCATATGCGTCGCCAACAAGACCGACGACGTGGTGCTCGATCCGCAGGCCGACGAGTTCTATCGCCTGGGCGCGGGAAGCTGGTGCGCACCAGCACGCGGCAGAATCGCAATCGAGAACTGCTGTTGGACATGATCGTCGAGCGGCTGCCGCTGGTTCGAGCCGGGCGACGATGACCACACGGCCGAAGCCGATGATGAAGGTGGCGATCGTCGGCCGCCGCAACACCGGCAAGAGCACCTTCGTCAATACGCTGGCCCATGCCGAGCGGATGATCGTCAGCGAAGTGCCGGGCACGACGCGCGACAGCGTCGACGTGCAATTCGAACTGGACGGCAAGTCCTTCGTGGCGATCGACACGCCCGGCTTGCGGCGCACGCAAAAGCATCTCGACCGATCATCGACTTCTACAGCACCCATCGGGCGCAGCGGAGCATTCGCCGGGCCGACGTGGTGCTGCTGTTCTTCGATCCCAGCCAGCGGATCAGCAAAGTCGACAAGCAACTGTGCGATTACATCGCGGCCCAGTACAAGCCCTGCGTGTTCGTGGTGAACAAGTGGGATTTGTGTGCCGACAACATGCCGACCGAGCGCTGGGTCAGCTATCTGCGCGACACGTTCCGCACGATGTTGTACGTGCCGATCGCGTTCATCACCGGCCAGACCGGCAAGAACGTCAAGGCGCTGTTGAACCATGCCCAGATGTTGTTCAAGCAAGCCTGCCACCGGGTGACGACCGGCGATTTGAACAGGATCGTGCATGCGGCGCTGGAGACGCAATCCGCCGCCGCTCCATAACAATCGGACGCCGAAGATTTACTACGCGACGCAGGTTGGCACGGAGCCGCCGACGATCGTGCTGTTTTGCAACGATCCGCAGGCCTTGGGCCCGACCTATCGCCGCTATTTGCTCGGCGTGTTGCGCGATCGGCTGCCGTTTTCCGAAGTGCCGATCAAGCTCTATTTGCGGAAGCGCGAAGACGCGCTCGACGGCGGCAGCCAGCCGGCGAAAACCCCCGCCGGGCACGATGAGAAACTGGAAGAAGCCGACGAGGACGAGGAATAGGTAAGGCTTGAGGGTTCGAGTGGGAAACCGTTACGGAGGTTGGCCACCCTCACCCCAGCCCTCTCCCGTCGAGGGAGAGGGAGAGTTAGTTTTCGTACCTCAAGCCTGTAGCCTGTAGTCTGTAGCCTGTTGCCTCTTCAAGGTCCCACGATGATCGTCGGCGTGCCCAAGGAAGTGAAACGCGATGAATATCGCGTCGGCATTCTGCCGGTCGGCGTCGAGGAGCTGGTGCGAGCCGGGCATCAAGTGCTGGTCGAGCACGGGGCTGGCGTCGGTTCAGGATTGGTCGACAGCTTGTATGCCGAGCAAGGAGCCCGGCTAGTCGATTCGGCCGCCGAGGTGTTTGCCGCGGCCGACATGATCTTGAAGGTCAAGGAACCGCAGGCGGCGGAGTTGGCCATGATCCGCCCCGGCCAGATCGTGTTCACGTATTTTCATTTCGCGGCCGATCGGCGGCTGACCGAATCGTTTCTGGCAACCGGCGGGATCGCGGTCGCCTATGAAACGCTCAGCGACGACCAAGGCCGCTTGCCGCTGCTCACGCCGATGAGCGAAGTGGCCGGGCGGATGAGCGTGCAGGAGGGGGCCAAATACCTGGAACGGCCGCAGATGGGCCGCGGCATATTGCTCGGCGGCGTGCCGGGCGTCGCTCCGGCCCATATCACAATCCTCGGCGGTGGCATCGTGGGGGCGAATGCGGCAAAAGTCGCCGCGGGCTTCGGCGCCGATATTTGCCTACTGGACATCAACATGGATCGGCTCCGCTATCTCGACGATGTGATGCCGGCCAACGTCGACGTGCTGTTCAGCGACCGGCACACGATCCGCGAACAGCTTCGCCGCGCCGACCTGGTGATCGGAGCCGTGCTGATCCCCGGGGCCAAGGCGCCGCGGCTGATCGCCCGCGAAGACCTCAAGTTGATGAAGCCCGGCAGCGTGATTATCGACGTGGCGATCGATCAAGGGGGCTGCGTGGAAACCAGCCGGCCGACGACCCATAGCGAGCCGGTTTATTTGGTCGATGAAGTGCTGCACTATTGCGTGACCAATATGCCCGGCGCGGTCGGCCGGACGAGCACTTATGCATTGTGCAATGTCACGCTGCCCTGGGCGCTGCAAATCGCCAAACGCGGCTTGGACGCTGCCGCTCGAGCGTTGCCGCCGGTTGCGCGGGCGGTCAATATCATCGATCGGGAGGTGACCAATCGGGCCGTGGCCGAAACTTTTAATATGCCCTACAGTACGCGGTTTTCACGATGACCGACAATACAACAAGCGCTCTGCGCCGTCCGCCGACACGACAACGGCGGCTGCGGCCGACAATGCCGCGGCGACGCTCCGTTGGCATGGGGGCGTTGACGGCTCCTTGCGATTGATCGATCAAACCCGGTTGCCCGAGGAATTGGTCTATCTCGATTGCCGGGACGTCGAGACCGTGTGGGAGGCCATTCGCAGTTTGCGGATCCGCGGAGTGCCGGCGATCGGCATGGCTGCGGCTTATGGCGTGTGTGTTGGGTTGCAATGCGTGGCGGATTCAGACGAAGCCACATTCCACGCGAAGCTCGCCGAGCTTTGTCAGTATCTCGCCACGAGCCGGCCGACGGCCGTGAATTTGTTCTGGGCGCTCGACCGGATGCGCGCAGTGGCGCAAGCGCATCGCGGACGAGTCAGTCCCGCCGCCCTGTTGGAGATCCTGCTGCATGAAGCCGATGCGATCGTCGAGGAAGACCGGCAAGTGTGCCGGGCCATCGGGCGGCACGGCGCCGGGCTGTTGTCCGACGGCCAGGGCGTGCTCACCCACTGCAACGCCGGCGGGCTGGCCACGGCCGATTATGGCACGGCGCTGGCGCTGTTTTTCTCGGCGCAAGAGTCCGGCAAGCGATTGCACGTCTACGCCGACGAAACGCGGCCACTGCTGCAAGGGGCGCGCTTGACCGCGTGGGAATTGCAACGTCGCGGGATCGATGTGACTTTGATTTGCGATTCAATGGCGGCCCAGGTGATGCGCGAAGGCCGGGTGCAAGCGGTCGTGACCGGCGCCGACCGCATTGCCGCCAATGGCGACACGGCCAACAAGATCGGCACGTATGGCGTGGCGCTGCTAGCGGCGGCCCACGACATTCCGTTTTATGTGGCTGCGCCGCTGAGCACATTCGACCTTTCGCTCCGCTCGGGCGACGGCATTCCGATCGAACAGCGGCGGCCGGAAGAGGTGACGCACGGCTTCGGCCGGCGGACGGCGCCCGAGGGAATCGACGTTTACAACCCGGCGTTCGACGTGACGCCCGCCCGGTTGATACGGGCCATCGTTTGCGAGCGGGGCTTGATCGAGCCGGTTACGACCGAATGCATCGCCGCCGTTTTCGGCCGCTAGCATCTTCTCGCAGCTCGAATTCAGGGCGGCACTGGCTTTGCCGGTGTGCGTCGTTGTTGACCGACCAAGGCGAGAATTCAAAAAGCACTGGCAGAGCCGGGCAGAGCCACTGGCACACGGCCGCTGTTTTCGGGCGATAGTCGGGCTTGAGACGAAGAACGCTTACTGACGTGCGCGGCTCTGGTTCCGGCGGCAATCCGAGCCGCGCACGTCAGTAAGCGATTGCATCGACGCAAACACTGGATGAACATTTTGCTGGCACGCTGTCCCGCGGCGTCTTTCGCCCCCATGCTGCCATTGACACACCGCGGGGTGAACGGGACAATCCGCCGCCATAAAGCCACGCTGCGCTAATCTGCGCAGCCGTGGCTGTTGTGTGCGGCTTCGCTCGCAGATTTCGCCTTTTCTGTCGCGTCTCGTTTTCCAGGTTCACGTCGGGGTGCGGCTCTTCTCGGCGCACTTCGTTCGACCGCGTTACCACGTTGATCGGGCCATCCCATGGCGTCTTGCGTCCAGCCCGTGCGCCTTCGATCGCGGCTGAAGGCTTGCGCTGCGCTCGTCGCCTGGGTTGGCGCCGCGGCGGCGCTGGTGGCGCTGGCCGGACGATGGTCGACGTTGCGGGCCGACGATGCTTCCGCCGACAGTGCTCAAGCCGACAGTGCTCAAGCCGTCTCGGGAAAGCCGTTGGTGTTCCGCTCGGTCCTGACCGCGCGCAGCGATGGCTCATCAGCGCAAGCTGGCGGCGGCGCGGTCTCCGATGATGCGGCTGCCGCGGCGGCAGCGCGATTCGACGAAGCGTCGGGCCAGCATCCGAGCCCAATTCAAGGGGGCGATCTGGGTCCGCCGCGATTGCTCGGCAACAGCCTGTTAAACGGCGGTCGCGATCCGTTTGTTCGTACGGCGGCAAATCAGGAGAACGTGCCAACGACCGACGCACTCTCGTCGCCGATCGTGGAAGCTCCATCGCCACCGCCTGAAAACGGGCCGCCACTCGATGTGTCGCCAGGTTTTCTGGCGCCGCGTGGCGGGCCGGTTGGACCGCCACCGCCAGGCGGCCTTCCAAACGGTCCCGGCGGCGACTGGCCGCACAACGATTTGCGCACGCAATTCGGCGATCCGATGAGTGACGCAAGCTGGTGCAATCGGCCCTATCAGGTCGGCGCATTTCTTGGTTTCATGCGCGCGACCGAACTTCTTTCAGGCCGAGTCGACCAGAACACAGGCGTCCTCGGCGGTTTCCGCTTGGGCTGGGATTACGACACCTACTGGGGGCTCGAAGGCCGGCTCGCCTTCGCCTCGATTCAGACCGAGACCGAAACCGCGCCGATCTTCGACTCGGCGAACCATGCGACCTACTGGGACACCAGCCTGCTCTATTATCCTTGGGGCGACTCGCGCTGGCGGCCTTACCTAACCCTGGGCATCGGCCTGACGGAGTTTAACTATTTCGACGAGACGATGGTCAAGCGCGAGCGCGGGCTGATCGCCGTGCCGATGGGCGGAGGATTGAAATACCTGATGCACGATTCCTGGGTCCTCCGGTTCGACCTCCTGGACAACATCGCCCTGGGATCCAGCGGCCTGGATACAATGAACAACTTTTCGTTCAGCTCGGGCTTCGAATATCGCTTCGGCGGGTCGCACAAAGACTACTGGCCGTGGGATCCGTGCGCTGACTGAGCCGCTGTGTAAAGAGCCGCGCACGTAGTAAGCGAGAGTGCAGCGGAGCTTCGCCGGCAAAATCGCTTACTTCGTGCGCGGCTCTTCCCGCGGACATATGTTCGTTCCCCACGTACGCTCGATAAATAGCGTATTTTGGGCGATTTGAGCCAGGTATGCGTCGCCGCGTTGCCCGCCGAGCCAACATCGCTTTGCCAGGCGGCCATCTTCCGCCGAAAATTCGCTCGGCTGGGGTTGAAATTCGGCTGGTTTGCGGCAAAATAGGCGATTCGCTCCAATCCACAATCGCTCTCGTGAAGCAAGGTCGCGGCCCATGGCGGAAGCTCTCCAAGTTGAATTGCGGCAAAACCGCGGCAAGCGCAAAGCGCGGCAACTCCGCCGCGGCGGCGCCATCCCGGCGGTGCTCTATGGCCACGGACAGCAATCGGTCAGCCTGACCGTCCCGCGCGAGGCCTTCGTCACCGCGCTGCGGCGCGGTACCCGGCTCGTCGACTTGCAAGGCGCCGTGAGCGAAAGTGCTCTGATTCGCGAACTGCAATGGGACACGTTCGGCGTCGACGTGCTGCACATCGATTTTGCCCGCGTGTCGGCCGACGAGCGCATCACGGTGACGGTCGCGGTCGAGCTGCGCGGGCAGTCGCCGGGAGTTCGAACCGGCGGAGTGGTGCAGCATCTCGTGCACCAGGTGGAAATCGAGTGCCTGGCCACCGCGATTCCAGAAAAGCTGCAAGTGAACATCAACCACCTCGAGCTGCTGGGGACGATCACGCTCGCCCAGATGGAGCTGCCGCAGGGCGTCGCGGTGCTCGGCGATCCGGAAGCGATCGTCGTGCAATGCGTCGAACCGGTCGAGGAAGTCGAAGCCGAAGCCGGCGCCGAAGGGGCCGAGCCCGAAGTGATTGGCCGCAAGCCGGACGCCGAGGAGGAAGCCGCCGAGTAGTAGCCTGAAGCGCTAGCGAAGAGGCAAGACGTTATTTTGGCATGTTGTCCTTCGCTTGCGCGTCAGGCTTGTGTTCGAAAAACGGTTGGTGATGCAACCCCCCACCCCGATTCGACTGAGCTCACCGAAGTCCGACCCTTGTCGGCGCGGGGGGAGGGAGAAGCAGGAACCCAGCGAGCATGAAAATGGTGGTCGGCCTGGGCAACCCTGGCCGGAAATACGAGGGAACCCGGCATAATGTCGGGTTCGCGGTGGTCCGGGAGGTGGCTCGCCGCCAAAATGCCAGCGGAGCAAGAACGCTGTTTCAAGCCGAGGTGATCGAGACGGAGTTGCAGGGCGAAAAGACGTTGCTGGTCTGTCCGCACACGTTCATGAATTTGAGCGGCAACAGCGTCGGCGCCGCGCGGGATTTTTACAAACTGGAAAACGAGAACTTGCTTGTAATTTGCGACGATTTCAACTTGCCGCTGGCCAAACTTCGGTTTCGGTCCGAAGGATCGGCCGGCGGCCAGAAGGGTTTGGCGGACATCATTCGCCGGCTTGGCGATGAAAAAGTGCCGCGGTTGCGCGTGGGAGTAGGCCCGGTGCCTAGCGGATGGGATCCGGCCGATTTCGTTCTCGGACGATTTACCAAAGCGGAACTGCCGGAAGTGGAGATTGCAGTGCAGCGAGCCGCCGACGGTGTGGCCGATTGGGTCGCCAGTGGATTGCAAGTCTGCATGAATCGGTACAACTAACAATCTGTTCACGAGGAGATTCGTCTTGGCTGACGTCGTCTACGAAGCAATGTTCATTCTCGATTCGAATCGTTACAGCCGCGACCCGGCGGGAGTCAGCGGCCAGATTCCGCAGATGATCCAACAGCACGGCGGCGAGGTGCTGGCCAGCCGGCTGTGGGAAGAGCGCCGCCTGGCCTACCCGATCGGCTCGCACCGCAAGGGAACCTATTGGCTCACCTATTTCAAGCTCGAAAGCAAGAACCTTGTGCAAGTGCAGCGGCAAGTTCACTTGAACGAGAATGTTGTCCGTTCGCTGTTCTTGAAAGTCGAGCCGCGAATCGTCGATGTCCTGGTCGCCCACGCCCAGACCGGCACCGGCCCGGTTGCCGATCCGCGCCGGGCCGCGGCGAAGACCGAGGCAGCCGCCACCGCGGCGAAGAACCGGCTGCCGACGGATATCGCATTGCCGGAGGAAGAATTGAACAGCCTGGAGTGAGAGGCTTGAGACTACAGGCTTGAGGCTACAGGCATCAGGCTTGAGGACGCGGGCGAGTGAGGTCGTCAACCGATGGCGACAATGAAGCGCCGGTGGCCGTGTTTGGGGTGAGGCGCCAATCGAGGGTTTTTGCGGGCCGGCGGAATATTGCGGTGTCGATTCCTCTGTGCTAGGTTGAAAGCGACGTTGCGATACATATGTTCAGATCCCGGCAACCAGCCGGGTCCAGAGCAGGAGACACAAGTTTCATGGCCAGCTTCAACCGCGTCGTGCTCGTCGGCAATCTGACTCGCGATCCCGAATTGCGTTACATCCCCAGCGGCACGGCTGTCACGGAAGTCGGCATGGCGATGAGCGATCGCCGTAAGGGAAACAACGGCGAATGGATTGAGGAAACGACCTTCGTCGACGTCACCTTGTGGGCTCGCACTGCGGAGGTGGCCTGCGAATATCTCACCAAGGGTTCGTCCGTGTTGATCGAAGGCCGCCTGAAGCTCGATACCTGGGAGAAGGACGGCAAGAAGAATTACAAGCTGCGGGTAATCGGCGAAAGGATGCAAATGCTCGGCAGCAAAGGTGGCGGCTCCGGCGGCGGTCGGGGCGGCGCGGCGCGAGGTTCCCAAAGCGGCGGGCATGGCGGCGACAGCAGCGCGGGAGGCAGCGGCGCGGGAGGCAGCGGCGGATTCGATGAATCGGAAGCCTCCTTCGGCGGCGGTGGCGGCGGCGATTCGTATGAGGACGCGCCGGCCAGCTCTCCCGGCGGCCGTAATACCAACCGCGGCGGTCCCGGGCCGAATGACGACATCCCGTTCTAAAAAAGGGGACACAGCTCTTTTCGCTCTTTGCTCGTGAACCAACCATATATCTTGCGAGAAAACCATGCCCACCTTCCCAATCACCAATCTTGTCGGCAAAGCGAAACGCTTGGCCCGCGGCCCGCATGGCGGAGTCGAGTTGCTGCTCATTCAATCGGTCGACCACCTGGGCACTCAGGGAGACGTGGTCGAGGTGAAGCGCGGCTATGCCTTCAACTATCTGATTCCCCAGGGCCTGGCCACGATCGCCACCGACCACCACAAGCGAATGGTCGACAAGCATCGGGCCCGCTTGCAAGCGATCCAAACCGAGCGGCTGTCGAATCTGCGGCAATTCGCCGACAGCGTGGGCAAGCAAAGCATCACGATCGAGGCCAACGCGAACGACGAAGGGCATCTGTACGGCTCGGTCGGCGCTCCTGAAATCGTCAAAGCCCTCAAGGCGCAGGATTTCACGATCACTGCCGACCAGGTCCGCCTCAAGGGCCCCCTTAAGGAATTGGGGCTCTACACGGTGCTGATCCACTTCGGCGCGGAGATCGAGACCGACCTGAAGGTCTGGGTCGTCCCCACGGTTTCCGATCAGGAACCGGCCGCAGAGCAGAAAGCTGCCGACAAAGGCGCCGCGAAGTAGGTTGCCGTAGGGTGGGCATTGCCCACCGAACAACAAACCCGCGGCACGTTTTGGCGTAAATGGCCAATGGTGGGCGGTGCCCACCCTACGCGATGGGAAGGGAATCCGCATGGCCACTCTCGAGCGAGTCGACCAGGGCAAGCCAGCTCGAAAATCGCCGCCCGTCACGGCCGAGATTCTCGATCGGCAGCCGCCGCATAATCTCGAAGCCGAGCGCGGCGTATTGGGAAGCATTCTGCTGCTGCCCGATGTCTGCGATGAAGTCGCGTTGATCCTGCGTCCCGCCGATTTCTACGACGACGCCAACGGCCGACTCTACACGCATCTGGTGGCGCTGCGCGACTTGGGCCGGCGGATCGACGCCACGCTGCTCGTCGAGCGACTACGCTCCGCCGGCGATTTCGAACTGGTCGGCGGAGCGGCCTATCTGGCCGAGGTGGTGCGCTCGGTGCCGCATGCGGCGAACGCGGTCCACTACGCCCAAATCGTGCGCGACAAGTCGACGCTCCGGTCGCTGATCCACACCAGCACCGACATTCTTCGCGAAGTGTACGACGAGTCGATCGAGCCGCGCGAAATGCTCAATCGAGCCGAGGAAAAAATCTTCTCGATCCTGGGCGACGAAGGAACCAACCAGACCACGACGATCCGCGACGTGATGCTGAAGGCGATGGAGCGGATCGACCACCGGATGCAGCACGACCATGCCACGGGCGGCATCGAAACCGGCTTCGCCGATCTGGACACGCTGACCGGCGGCATGCACGATTCGGAATTGATCATCCTGGCAGCCCGGCCGAGCATGGGCAAAACCGCGCTGGCCTTGAACATCGCCGAACACGTCGCCATGCAAGGCAGCACGACGCTGTTCGTCAGCCTGGAAATGGCCTCTTTGGAACTGGCCGACCGGCTGCTTTGCTCGGCGGCGAAAGTGGATGGGCATCGGCTGCGCAACGGCACGATTAACAACGACGAGCGCCGCCAGTTAGTTGAAAAGGCGGGCGAGTTGAGCCAAGCGCCGTTGTTCATCGAGGACAGCCCCAGCCGCAACATGACCGAGATTGCCGCCATCGCTCGGCGACTGAAACGGCAGCACAAGCTGGGCCTGATCGTGATCGACTATCTGCAACTCATCGAGCCAGACAACGCGCGCGATCCTCGGCAAGAGCAAGTCGCGCGGATCGCCCGGCGGTTGAAAGGGATGGCTCGCGAGTTGCGCGTGCCGCTGCTGTGCCTGGCCCAATTGAATCGGCAGGCGGAAGCGGCCAAGGAGAATCGGCCCCGGTTAAGCCATTTGCGCGAGTCGGGCGCCATCGAGCAAGACGCCGACGTGGTGATGTTCGTCCACCGCGACGAGTATTACGAATCGAACGAGGAAGATCGCGCCCGCTTGGCCGGCGAGGCCGACATCATCGTCGCCAAGCAGCGCAATGGTCCGATCGGCGACGTGAAACTCACTTGGCTGAGCAAGTATACGCGATTCGTGCCACGTTCACTCCCGCGCCACGGCGAATTCGAGCCCTACGGGTAGAGCGCTGCCATAGCTTGAATTTAGGGTGCCACTGGCTTTGCCAGTGTTCTTCGTTGCTGAGGGATCAAGGCAAGAATTCCAATGAGCACTGGCAGAGCCCATTGGTCTCTACACAAGTTTGCTAGCATCCGCTGACAGCTAAAAGAGAACCGAGAATTCAATGACCGGCCTGCAGTCAGCTTGTCGATCCGACACTGCCCACGACACATGATCGCCGCACGTTCGTCGTGCGATCGTTCTTTCCGTCGCAGAAAAAAACCCCGGCGTTTTCGCTGCTAGCAGAGATGTGTAGAGACCAATGGGCAGAGCCAGTGGCACACAATCCAAGAATCAAGCGTTGACAGGGCGCTGGGGGCAAGGAAACACAAACGTGGGGGCGGTTAGCCGCGACGCGAGGAGTGGATCGCGTTGGACGATCGCGCCGTCGGTCCGCGCTCCGCTGCCGCGTCGCGGCTAACCTGGCGCGCTATTCTTTCAAATTGTAGCAGTACATCTTGTCCTGCTCGCGAAGGTAGAGGCGGCCGCCGGCGATGACGGGATGGGGCCAGCTCGGCCTGGTGACATCCGGGATATTGAACGTGCTGAGCAGCTTGTATCCTTTCGGCGAGCAATCCAACAGCGCCATGACGCCGTTTTCATAGCGGAAGTACAGTTTGCCGTCGGCATAGCCCACGCCGGCCGAGCCCTCGCCCGGTCCGTGGTTTTCCTTCCATACGATTTTGCCGGTGAGGAAATCGACGCAAACCGGCGCCCCGGCCCGATGGCCATGCCCGCCATAGAGATAATCGCCCACGAGCACCATGCCGCCGTGGTGAATTTGCAATTCTTTCGCCGGAAGGAAATAGACCTCGGTGGCTTTCACGCCGCCGCCAGCCTTGGGAGAGAGTTTCAGCAGTGCGGCCCCGGTCTGATAGCCGGTCGAATCGAAAACATAGTCGCCCCGGACGATCGGCGAGGGGATGTTGGCCGTGCCGTTGGCAATCTTGTTGTAACCCCACAAAAATTTTCCGTTCGAGGCTTCGATGCCGACCAATCCACGCCCCAAGAGTTGCACGTACTGTTTCACGCCGGCGCCGTTGCTGATGACGATCGAGGAATAAGCCGCGCCGTCCTTTCCGTTGGGGCCGATGTCGGGCACGGCACATTTCCAAATCGTCTTGCCCGTGAATTTATTGAGCGCGACGATCGTCGCCTCCTTGCCGCCGGGGGTGCAAATCAGCCGGTCGCCGTCGACCAACGGCGACTCGCTAAAAGTCCAGATGCTCATCATCTTGCCGTCGAAATCTTTCTTATAGTTCAGCTTCCAGTGGAGCTTGCCCGTGGCGGCCTCGAAGCAAGCCAGGTCGCCGTCGGACGCCAGGGCGTAGACGTATTTTCCATCGGCGGCGGGCGTGCAGCGCGGCCCGGGATAGCCGCCGCCGCCGGTGTGCTTGCCGATTTTCGTGGACCACAGCTCCGTGCCGTCGGCGAGATTCAATGCGATCACGAATTGATCGTCCCCCCGGTCTCCCATCGTGAAGATCCGCCCATCCTGAATGGAAGGACCGGAGAATCCTTCGCCCAAATTCTTCGCGGTCCAGGCCAGCGGCGGACCATCCTTGGGCCACTGGGACATCAAGCCCGTGTCGGAAGAAAGACCGTCGCGATTCGGTCCCCGCCATTGGTGCCAATCGACCGAGTCGAGCGCCGAGCTGGAAGCGGCCGCCAGACCGACGGAACTGCGAGCGGCAATCGCCCAGCCCACCGCAACGCAAGCCAATATACCGGCGCCGATCGCGGCTCGGCGGGAATTTAGTCGCGACATACAGAGGTCTCCTTCGACGCAGCGGCAGGAATGATGGCGGGAAGCGGCAATCGTGTGAGCGTTAGATTTGTGGGTAAGGTCAGGAGAAGCATCCGTTTCCGCATTCTCCCTCTCCCTTGACGGGAGAGGGCTGGGGAGAGGGTGGGAACCAAGTTCGATCTTTCACTTGCAGCTCGGATTCCGACGTCACAGTTTTGTCCGCCCGTCACCCCGGCTCGACTGAGCTCACCGAAGTCCGACCCCTCACCCGCAAGGGGCGAGGGGAGACGCGCGGCACTCGAATGGGATCGGGCCGCACGATCGAGTTTACCGGTCGTGCCGAGCGGCGGCAAGAATCGCTCGGAAACCGCAGCGGTGCCGTTCGAGGTGCGACGGCACACGGAGTGTGCCTACTACGTAGCAGGCACGCTCCGCGTGCCGTCGCCCGCGCCAAAATCCTAAAATGCACCACGACTTCTGCGACCCCGCATGATGCTGCTCCACCGCCAGCTTCCCGGTTCGCGGATTCTTGCCGCCAAAGCGACGGCCGCCAACCGCAGCACGAAACCAATCAAGAAGATGATCCCCGCGGCAGAAAGGCCATAAGAACCAAACACCGAACCTTGCGATCCCGCCAGCCGATCCCAGAGCCACCCGCCGAACACGGTGGCTCCGGCGTGCGCCACGCTGCCGATCGCTTCATGTGCGGCCACGAAGGGTGCGCGCTCGGCGTCGTCGGCCAGCTTCAAGGCCAAATTCGGCAAGCAGATGTTGTGCCCAGCATAGGCCGACCAAAGTACGTAGGCGCCCAGCAACAACCACCGGCTCCAAGCGGGCGTGGGGGTGGCCGCCAGAAAGAAGAGCATCGAGAGCGCTACACAAAATTGGCTGAGCACCAACACCGGGCGATTGCCATAGCGATCGCTGAACCGGCCGACCCAACCGCTATAGGCCGCCTGGCCGCAGCGCATCGTGCTGGTCATGATCGCCAAATCGCCGAGGCCGAAATGCAGAATCGGCTTTCGGATAAATTGCCTGCGCGGTTTGCGTGATTCCGTTGGCCAGACCGAACCAGCCGCGAAATGCCAACAGCGTGCGGAATCGCGCGTTGCGCAGCGGCTCGACCAATGCCCGCCACCCGACCAGCCGCCGCGGCGGCAACGTCGATGTGCCGGGGACGAATGCCAGCGGAATGAGCGAAGCAAGCAAGCAGACCGCACCGGCGACGATCACCAGCGCGTAGCCCACGAATCGTCCGTGCGGCGTACGGCGGAAGTTGCGGCTGAAACTGCGTGCTCCGCGCTCCACCAATCCAAAAATCGGCCGCTAAGAAACAGCGTCGGCAGCGTGGCGGCAATTTGCCAGATTTGCAGCCGGCCGAAATATCGGCCGCGAATCGCGGGCGGCACGACGTCGCCCCACCAAGTCCAATAGGCGACCCAGCCGATATAATCCAGCAAATGAGCCGTGCCCGCGATGCCGATCAGCCACCAGACTCGAACGACCGTCGGCGATTCTCGCAGCCACACGATCGGCAGCGCCGCCAGCACCGCGTAGCTCGCCCCCTGCGCCGCCAGGCACGTTCGCTTCGCGCTGCCGAGCGAGCGCATCAACGCCGGGGCCGCCAACCGCAACAAGCCGGCCAGCGACGGGATCGCGAGAATCAAGCTCAGACCCAAGCCGCCGGCGCCAGATCTTGCGCGAGATAGCGCAGGATGTCGCCGGCGGTCAGCCCCGTGCCGATCGCCCAAAGAATGCCGCGGACGATCCCCAACCGCAACGCGCGGCGGCGATCGAACACCAGCGCGGCGCGATGGGGGACAGGCGGCATGCGATGTAGCGTAGCGGGCGGGCAAATTGCCGACAATCATCGCGCCTTCGCGGCGGTGATTCAGTTTCCGCTCCGACGGCACACGGAGTGTGCCTACTACGTAACAGGCACGCTCCGCGTGCCGTCGCGGCGCCACGACTCCCAAATCTACCGCTACGGGCGTCGCAAGAATGGCCCGAACGCGACAGCACAGTTCGCCGCCAAATCTCGCCCGATTTCAGCCGTCCCTTGCGACCCGCCGTAGGCCGTCTTAGAATCGCCCTATCGACAATTGGGTGCCACTGGCTTTGCCAGTGTTCTTCGTTGCTGACCGAGCAAGGCAAGAACAAAACGAGCACTGGCGGTGCCAGTGGCACACAATTCAAAGGTATGTCTCGCGCCGTTGCGGCGCACTGATTCCTTAGGCGGAGGAATTCGGCCCATGAAACGCGCGTCGTTCGGCATCGGACTATTACTCTTTAGCTCGCTCGCTTGGATTGCCGCCGGATGTAATTCGGCAGACAACGCTCCCTCGCCCGGCGGCGAAACGCTCGGGCAAGACTTCCACGGAAAAGGCTGCCGGTGACAAGAGCGTCAAGCGAATCGTGCTGCTGATCAACAACCCTTCGCCCTACTGGGAAACCGCCCGGGCAGGAATGAATTCCGCCGCCAAGGATTTGAAGCTCTCCGGCGCGGGACTCGAAGCCGTGTTCGAAGCCAACGACGGCACGACGCAAGGTCAACTCGACAAGCTCCGGCAATTCGGCACGCAGTCCGACATTGTCGGCATCGCGGTCTCCGCCGTGAAGGCCGACAACCTGGCCGTCGTCGAAGAAATGCGGAAGCTGCGTGCGAAAGGAATCCATATCGTCACGATGGACGCCGACGTCGATCGCGTTAAGTTCCACGATGCGCGCGAGTTCTATATCGGCACCGACAATGTGCAAGGGGGCCGCGTGCTGGGCACCGCGACCAAAAAGCTGCTCGAATCGCGCAAAGTCGAGCATGGCGGCTATGTCCAATTCGTCGGCTATGTCGGCGCGCAAAACGCCATGGAGCGCATGGATGGCTTCAAGGAAGCCATCGGCCCGGACTATACGGAAGTCGAACGAAAAGAAGACGGCGGCGATCGGACCAAAGCCCACAACGCCGTGCGTACGGCGCTGATCAATCATCCCGATCTCGTGGCCCTGATCGGCATCTGGTCGTACAACGCCCCGGCCATTTGCGATGTCGTGTCCGGCGATCTCGCGAAGCGAAAACAGACCTCACCATCGCCACATTCGACGCCGAACCGGGCGCGATCCAGGCGATGGGCAAGGGGTTGATCGACGTGATGGTCGTGCAAGACCCGTTCGACATCGGCTTCCAAGCGACGCGAGCGCTCAAGGCTTTGCACGAAAACGACAAGGCGACGGTCAAGGACATGTTCCCCAAGGAAGGGGCCGAGAATGGCGATTTGCATGACACCTCCTTGAAGGTCGTCGTGCCGGACGACAAATCGCCGGTGACCGCGGACTTGTTCAAGCCGAAGTTCGGCGATCGCGTCCAATTCATGACGCTCTCCGCCTTCCAGCAGTGGCTCAAGAAGTACGACTTTACCGGATCATGACGTCGACGAAATCCGGCCTTCTCCGCCGCTTGCCGATCCGGTTCCACGAGCTGGCGCTGGTGATTGCGATCGTGGCCGTCGTCGCTCTGACGACGCTGCTCGACACGCAGCATTCGTATCTGAAAGAGCCCGGCACGAATTTCACCAACATCGCCCGGCTGACCTCGATGTTGGGGATTTTCTCGCTGGGGGCGGCGGTCGTGATCATTTCCGGCGGCATCGACTTGTCGGCCGGGTCGATGATCGCCTTCAGCGGCACGATCTGCGCCACGTTCATGGTGCTGCTCAATCCGCAGGCGATCGAAAAGGCGACGCCGCTGGGGACCGGCGTTATCGTGCTGGCGATTCTCGGCACGCTCGTGGTCGGGTTGCTCGTCGGCACGCTGCACGCCTGGCTGATCGCCGTCGTGCGGCTGCCGCCGTTCATCGCCACGCTGGGGACGCTGGTCGGCTTGCGCAGCCTGGCCCGGGTGATTTGCTTTCAAGTCACCGAGTCGATGCTGCATGCCAAGAACACGCTCGATCCCCGTGTTCGATTCGCATTTTCGCGAACTCGCGACCGTGGTGAAGATTCCGGTGCTGATTTTTCTGGTGTTGGCCCTGGTGGTGTGGCTGTTGCTGAGCCGCACGGTGATTGGCCGGCATCTATATGCGCTGGGCGGGAACGAGGAGGCCGCCCGGCTCAGCGGCATTCAGACCGAGCGCGTCAAATGGCTGGCCTATTGCATCGGCGCCGTGACGGCGGCGATCGCGGGCATTTTGTATATCGGCGACAACAGCTCGGCCGAGCCGCACAACATGGCCGTGGGCTACGAACTGAACGCGATTGCCGCGGCCGTCGTCGGCGGTTGCAGCTTGCTGGGCGGGGTCGGCACGATCCCCGGCGTGGTCCTGGGCGTGCTGTTCTTGCAGGTGGTTATCGACGGCGTCGGCAAAGTGATCAAAACCGACTCCGAAACGTACCAGGGACTGGTCGTCGGCATCGTGCTGGTTTTCGCCGTCGGCTTTCAGCCGATTCCGCGAAACCGCCCGGCCGAACAAGCAGCTGTTCGCCGGGGCGTTGGGCATCTCGTCGATCTTCACGCTGGCGCTGTTGGCCGGCACGCTCGTTTGGCTGCTGGTCAACCGGCCGGCGGGAATCACGGCCGGAGTCGTCACGCTCTGCGTGCTACTGGCGCTCAAGGTGCAAGAAGTCCGATCGCTCCGCGTCCGGACGCCGGGTGCCACTGGCTCCGCCAGTGTAAAGTAACGCTGGGCTCTCCAATGCATCGCACGGGCAGAGCCCGTGGCACACGAACAACGTACAAGCTGTCCTAGAACGCTAAACCAAACGTCGATTTCGACAGATTCTTCGATGACCGACGCACCGCTCATCTCGATCGAGCATGTCACCAAGCGGTTTCCCGGCGTGGTGGCGCTGGCCGACGTTTCGTTCGACATCGCGGCCGGCGAGCTGCACGCCATCGTCGGCGAGAACGGCGCCGGCAAAAGCACGCTGATGAAGATCCTCTCCGGCGTGATCACCGAGTTCGAAGGCGAACTTGCTGCTGCGCGGCAAGCCGGTCCGCTTTCGCGGCACGCGCGACGCCGAACAGGCCGGCATCAGCATCATCCACCAGGAGCTGAACCTGGTCGAGCAGCTTTCCGCCGCGGCCAATATCTTTCTGGGCCGCGAGCGCGCGCACCGCGCTCGGCCTGCTCGACGACCGGGCCATGGACGCGCCGCCGCCGAGTTGCTGGCCCAGCTCGAATGCCACGATCTCGCCCAGCCAGTCGGTCGGCACGCTGCGGGTCGGCGATCAGCAATTGATCGAAATCGCCAAGGCCCTGTCGCTCGAGGCCGAAATCCTGATCATGGACGAGCCGACCAGCGCCCTGACCGAGTCGGAGGTCGCGCGGCTGTTCCGCGTGATCGACCGGCTGCGCGAGCGCGGCGTGACGATCCTCTACATCTCGCACAAGATGGACGAGGTGTTCCGCCTGGCCGATCGAATCACCGTGCTGCGCGACGGCCGGCTGGGTCGAGACCGTGGCCCGCGGCGAAACCACGCCCCGCGACATGACGCACCTGATGGTCGGCCGCGAGATCGAAGAGACCGATCTCGGCGAGCCGCGCTCGGCCGGCGCCGCGGTGCTCGAAGTCCGGAATCTTTCGCTCCCCTGGCCGGGCCATGCCCGGGGCTGGCGGCTGAAGGACATCAATTTCACCCTGCACCGCGGCGAGATTCTGGGCATCGCCGGCTTGATGGGGGCCGGGCGGACCGAGCTGCTGGAATGCCTGTTCGGCTCGGCAGCCGAAACGCCGCAGCGGCCAGATTTTGCTCGAACGGCAAGCCGGCCATGTTCCATCATCCGGCCGAGGCCAAGCGGGCCGGCATCGCCCTGGTGACCGAAGACCGCAAGCGGCTCGGCCTGTTTCCGCACATGAACGTCGGCGAGAACATCACGATCTGCACGCTCCGCGAAGCCGCGACCGCCGGCTGGCTGAGCACTGGCCGCCGCCAGCGGATGGCCGAGCAGATGGTCGCGCGATCTGAACGTGAAAACCGCCGAGCATCGGCCACGGCCATCACCAGCCTCAGCGGCGGCAATCAGCAGAAGTGCATCATCGGCCGCTGGCTGCTGGCGAAACCGCAAGTGTTGCTGCTTGGACGATCCCACGCGCGGCATCGACGTCGGCGCCAAGGCCGAGCTCTATCGCCTGATGGACCGGCTCTGCCGCGACGGCCTGGGCATCATCGTCACCTCGCAGCGAACTGCCGGAGTTGCTGACCCTCTGCGACCGAATCCTCGTCCTCTGCGAAGGCCGCCTGACCGGCGAATTCCCCCGCGCCGAAGCCACCGAGCAGCGCATCATGGAAGCCGCGACGGCGCGGGAAGGGGTGGCATAGAGACTCACAACCGCATTCGAATGCGTTCTAAACTTGATATTCAGGTTTACGACATTGATACTCTTTGCTAGAGTTTGCGTCTACAAGAAAATTGATAAGTGCGACGCAGACTTCGAACACCGCGGCATCGAACTCTTTGTACTCGTTCTCGGCTACGCCTCTTTGCTTATCGCCATGTGCGATCGCATTCCGCCGCTTGAGCAATTTGTTTAACTCGGACGCATGAGGCTCAACAAAAGTGTGGTCGAGGCCAAGCACGAACAAATTCCGCTGCAACACGGAGGGTTTTAAATTTGACTCCGTGTCAATCGCGTTGTCGGGGATCTCAACCGGCAAACCCAGGAATCGCTCCGTCTCTTCGACGAAATGCCTTCGTCGCCAATGCCGATGTAGCCCGCGGTCGTCCGGCAACGCTTTGCGAAATACCTCGCATTTTTCATCGCCGTGCTGCATCACGTTAAAAATCCGCTCCCAGGATCCGGCGACGACAGCGGGCATGCTTCACGACACTGGATCTTCGCGCTGTTGATTGCGTTCTGGTAGTGTTCCAAACAAAAGAGACAAAAACCTTCGAAATGGGCATACAGAACTAAAACAAGACTCTTCCGAAATTCATCTTGCCTGGATACAGAGCGTTCAGTGCGAATCAGATTATCTAAATGGCGGACTTCCTCGAACCGTGAGTCGTACGCTCTGTAGAGTTCAGCCTCGAATTCGTCGTTGTTCATGGGACAAGCGCTGCTTCGACGTGCTTTGCGACAATATCGAACTTCCTATCGTACAAGCGTCGGAAGTTCTTCCCGCCTCCGGTAATGACTTCCTTTAATTCCGGCTCTTTTTTCGCATTCAGCAATTCCGTTTTCAGCTTTTCTGTCAGCGGCCCATCGAGCGAGGGGATCTTTCCGCAGCCCCTGAGCGAGACCGATTGAAAACGCTTCGAAGTGCCCAACCGAAAAGCCTCCCCGAAGCTACCTTTGTTTTCAACCCAGCCTGCTGGACTCGGCACCGAGTGTCGTAGCAAGGATGCTAAACACGGACTTAAATTCGGCTTCCTCAGCGGAGTAGTCAAAGCCTAATCGGTCTGCACCAGTCTCGTCCGACACTCTTTCCATATACCTTGTAAGGAAAGGTTCGATGTCGTGAACGTACTCCGAAAGGTTGTTCTTGAATGCGAAGAACCGCAGTACCAGCTCTACACCCATCATTCGCCCGCGCACCTCATCTGTAAGATCCTCAGTACACGCCCTGAAGTTCTCGTCGTTCGCGAGGTGAATAATAAAGTCATTGAATCGAGCGCCAAGAAGCCTAACGGAACAGTTTCGGCTCTCTTGCGCACTCAGGGGCTCTCCACCCGAGTTAAGCCGCTTGAACATGTAATAGGCGAATCGCGGATTGCTTTCGCCTTACTATCTCGACACGAAGAGTGGCCCGTCGCACGCGATGCTGCAACGTCGTAGTTAATCGCTCGAATGCGTAACCATTTAGCTCTTTTAGAATGTCACAACCCGACAGCGTAAGGACCTCACCTTTCTTGATCGCTGGATCGCGGTCAGGTAGCTCAAGTTCTCCCCTAAAATGCAAGTACGTTGACAACCTCTGCAATCCGTCAATCAGTTCCCATTTGCCTTCGCCAATTTCCACTGCATATATTGGCGGCAAGGGCATTTCAAGCACAATCGACTCAATAAATTGTGATTGCTTTTCCTCGGTCCACCGAAAAGTGCGTTGATATTCTGGGGTGATAATTAGTTCGCCGGTCCTGTACATGTCAGCGAGCTCATTAAACGAAAAATCGCTCGAGCGCACACTTGCGTTCTTTCGCTCGCGATCGACCGCATTAGACAATTGTTCTTGACTTGCAGGTTCACGCCCGCTCATTGAACACCTCTTCGGTTGCGCCGGATCTTTTCAAAAGTTAGCACGCTTTCGACGCCGGCCACTCAGCGTTATAGGACCTGCTTTTCGTGTTGATGTTTCTCATGTTGTGAGTTGTGGGAAAATCAAGTCGCTCGATGATATTCCATCCAAGCAACGTTGCCATTTCGATGACGACTAACGCTAAGTCAACTCGAATCCCTTTGTAGGCAGAGTCTTGGACAACGAATACCGCGCGGCCGCCAGCCTTCAGTGCAAGATCAATTCTCGCAAGAGATTCGAAAAGGTCGTCAAAATACTGGAGAAATGTCTTTAGATAATAATTCGCCGATGCTTTCGCCGGGTGGGAACCGACCAATTCGAGGAAGTTCGTGCAGGACGGTCCGAATTTCTTCGCAAAGCCGAGGGTCGCCGTTTTTCTAATCGTGCTCGTACCCATCGACCTGTCTCTCAATTCGCGTAGGGCGTCCTCCGTCCCCCCCAACACAGCCATCTCGATTTGAGTCGTGATTGCATAGTCAATTCTTGTGCAATAGGGAGGCGAAGTCAGTACAAAGTCGATACTCTGCGGCAAGCATCGAAGTTCTTTTGAACTGCCCACGTAAACGTCTATGGGGCCGTCGCGATTTGACGAGCGACAATTCGCAAATTTGTTCGACGCGGCTTCGCCAATCATGCGGCGCACCTTTGACCAGTGTTGGCTCGCCCGGTCTGCCGTTGCTGGTCGCTTGAACCAAGTCGGGTTTTTTGAGCGAAAGCATGAAGCGATTGTTGCGCAACCTCAAAAACACAGGTCATCACAAAGCTCGCGCACAACTGGATCGCTCCCGGACAATTTCGCAGTCGCACGCTCCCATCGACGCAACTCGCGCGATGTTTCTTCAGAGAACCATGTCAGGAGAGGGTCGCAGCACTCAATTGCACGTGAATGCTCTTGTAGACATCCTCTGGCTGCCTCGACTGCGGCTTTCGCATTCGCGGGCGACGCAACTCGGCCATTCGCGATCGAAACCATTACCGGATTAATGTCGATTCCGATCGCGCGGTAGCCCAACCAGGAGGCGACTGACGTTGTGGTTCCAACGCCAAGCCATGGGTCCAAGATGACCGCAGAGCACGGCAATGCCGCTTTTTCGATAACGCTTTCCGCGAACTCTTCGGAGAACATCGCGTAAAACGGGTACCAACGAGGACGCTTATTCCACCGCCCAATTTCGGGCTCACTACTAGACCGGTGGCCAATTTGTCCCTCTCGATAGCGGCTATGCAAAACCCGGACTAGGCCAGATTGACGGCCTCCCGGGAATTACAAACGAGATTTGTGGGACGGCGACAAATCGGCGAACCTCTAAATTTCTAGTAACCGCCCAGATTAGTTGCAAGCGAAATGTCGAAATCGCCCACAATGCCGCTCGCGCAAGACCGGACTACCGGTTTATTCAGAACAGTTTCGCATGCGGACTTATGCACGTCGACTCGATCTTCACACATCCAAATTCCGCACTTCCAGCGCGTGCTTCTCGATGAATTCGCGGCGGGGTTCGACTTTGTCGCCCATGAGGATGCGGAATAGCTCGTCGGCGGCGCCGGCGTCTTGCATCGTGACTTGCAGCAGCGTGCGGTTGGCCGGGTCGAGCGTCGTGTCGCGCAGCTCTTCGGCGTTCATTTCGCCCAGGCCTTTGAAGCGCGTGATCGTCAGCCCCTTTTCGCCGGCGGCCCGGACGGCCGGCCAGCAGGCCGCGCAGATCGTCCAGGCCGATCGCGTTCTCGCCGCGGCGGAGCGATGTAGCGCGGCTCCTCGGTGCCGGTGCGCTCCTGCGGGATCAGCGATTGGATGTCGAAGCCCATCTTCGCCAGATCGGCCAGCATGCGTGTTGATCGAACGCACTTCGTGCAGCTCGACGATGTGCAGCTCGAGCTGGCCAGCGTTGGCGCCGTTGCCGTTGCCGTCTTCGGCGCGGCCGGCGGTTCGGCCGGGCGGCGGTGCCGTCGGCCGCGGCGTCGGCGACGGCCAGTCGTCGACCGTCGAGCTCCTTGCCCGTCTTCGCTTCGCGGCGACGAAGGCGTCGAGCTCGTCGCGGCGTGGTGAACCAATGCTCCTGGTTGCCGAGGAACACGTGATAGATCGGCAGCTTGCGCGTCGTCGGGATCCTGCCGCAGGGCGTGCGTCCGCAGGCTGATGCCGCGGCGCTCCAGGGCGATGAGCGAATCTTCCATGCGCGGCCAGCGTGCGGCAGAGCCTGGCCATCTCGGTCGCCTTCGATCTTGCGGCCGTCGCCCGGCTCGAAGACGCCTTCGCCCAGGCCCAGCTCCAAGCAGTTGGTTCTTCATCTCCTCTTCGGTCTGCACGTAGTAGGTATTCTTCTTGCTCTTCACGCGGAACAGCGGCGGCTGGGCGACGTAGACATGCCCGCCGGCGACGAGCTGGATACATCTGCCGATAGAAGAACGTGAGCAGCAGCGTGCGGATGTGCGAGCCGTCGACGTCGGCGTCGGTCATGATCACGATTTTGTTGTAGCGGCGCTTGCGTCAGATCGGCCTCCTCGCCGATGCCGGAGCCGATGGCCGAGATCATGCTGCGGACTTCTTCGTTGGCCAGCACTTTGTCTTCGCGCGATTTGTAGGCGTTGATGATCTTGCCCCGCAGCGGCAGGATGGCCTGATACTCGCGCAGCCGGCCCCCTTCGGCGCTGCCGCCGGCCGAATCACCCTCGACCAGGTACAGCTCGCAGCGGTCCACGTCGCGGCTGGTGCAATCGCGGAGCTTGCCGGGCAGGCCGCCGCCGGAGAGGGCGCCCTTGCGTTCGCGGAGCAGGGCCTTGGCCTTGCGGGCCGCCTCGCGGGCCTCGGCCGCCAGCAGCGCCTTTTGGACGATCGATCTTGGCCGGTCTTGGGATTTTCTTCGAGATAGCTGGTCAAGAAAGTCGCCGACCAGCCGAGTTGACGATGCCCTCGACCTCGCCGTTGTTCGAGCTTGACCTTGGTTTGCGATTCGAACTTGCGGCTCGGGCACGCGCACCGCGACGACGGCCGTCAGCCCCTCGCGAAAATCGTCGCCGGTGGGGACCAGGTCTTTGAACAGGTTGTTCTTCTTGCCGTAGTTGTTCAGCGTGCGGGTCAGCGCGGTGCGGAAGCCGGACAGGTGCGTGCCGCCGTCGACCGTGTTGATGTTGTTGACGTAGGAGTGCACGTTCTCGGTGTATTCGCCGGTGTATTGCAGGGCCACTTCGACGCCGACGCCTTCCATGCTCGCGGGCGATGTAGATGATGTCGGCATGAGCGGCTTCGCTGGCCCGGTTCAGGTGCTCGACGAACTGCAACGAGGCCGCGCTCGTACTGGAACGTCTCGCCCTCGCCGGTGCGGTCGTCGCTGAAGACGATCTTCACGCCGCGGTTCAGAAACGCCAGTTCCTGCAAGCGGCGGTGGAGCGATGTTGTAGTCGAACTTGGTGCTGCCGAAGATCTGCGGGTCGGGCTTGAACGTGGTCTTGGTGCCGGTCTTGTCGGTCTTGCCGACGCGGCGGACGTCGGCCGGTGGGCACGCCGCGCTCGTATTCCTGCTGATAGACGTGCCCGTCGCGGCGGACTTCGACCTCGCACCATTCGGAGAGGAAGTTGACGACCTTGACGCCGATGCCGTGCAAGCCGCCGGAGGTTTTATAGGCCTGCTTGTCGAACTTGCCGCCGAACTTGAGCACGGTCATCACGCCTTCGAGCGTGGAGATGCCCAGGTCGGGATGGATTTCGACCGGGATGCCGCGGCCGTCGTCGGCGACCGTGACCGAGCCGTCGACGTTGATCGTGACCTGAATGTCGTGGGCGTGGCCGGCCATGGCCTCGTCGATCGAGTTGTCGACGACTTCGTAGACCAGGTGGTGCAGGCCGCGCAGTGCCGGTGTCGCCGATGTACATGCCGGACCGTTCGCGGACGTGCTCCAGGTCGGTCAGATACTTCATCTGATCGACGCCGTATTCGCCTTCGACGCGGGCCGGCCTGTCGGGCCGCGGATCGGCCGTCGAGATCGGTGCTTCGGCGGCGAGCGTCGGCCAGCGGCCTGGGATTGCGATCGGCCGGGGGCGTTGCGGACTCGTCGGGGTTAGTGATCGTCGGCTTGCTGGCATGTCGGTCGGAGTGATCGGTCTGGTCGTTATGTCAGTTCGTATGTCGCCTGTCGTTGAAACACGGGACGTCCGACAGCAGGCACGGCGTGATGCGATCCGGACGATCGCTCGGAGCCAGTCGCCGTTGGCAATCTGCGAGTCGCGACTGATTGCGTGCAACGTCATTCGATCGGTCCGACGCGGAATCGCAGGTCGCGGATTTTTTCGTCGGGCAGCAGCTGCTGCAGCCGCTCCAGCAAGCGCGCTTTTTGAAACGTCAATTCCTGCAACAAGCGTCGAGTTGGCCACGATCACTTCCAGCACGCCGCGGCGAACATTGCCCGGCCGCGTGAACTGGGCCAACGCCGCGCCGGCCGCTTCGCGCCAGGCCGCGCCGCAATCGGCCGCGGCCGCTTGCCGCGCATAGCCGCGGCGGGCCAGCAGTTCGGCCAGCATGTTGCCGATCGGTTGCGGGTCCTTGGCCATGAGTCGGATCGTGACATTGCAAGTGCCAGATTGCAGGCATAGATCGTTCGACGTCGCCGCAACATCCGTCGGCATCAACGACCGGCGTCACCGCTCGATTAACTGCCGTGATCTCGACGTGACGCCGGCATCTGAACGCGCGAAACTTACCGATCGCGGGCCAGCGGCATGATCACGTAGCCGTAGCCGTCGTCGGTCGTGCAGACCGCGGCGCTTTCCGCATCTTTCAGCTCGAACGTGAATGTCTTTTCCGGATCGAGCACTTTGAGAAAATCGCTCACGTAGCGCGGATCGAGCGTGATCGGCAATCTCCGGGCCGTTGTAGCCGATCGGCAATTCGACGCGCGACTGGCCGACCTCGGCCGCCTGGCCGGCCAGCACCAGCATGCCCTCGGCGAACGTGAAATCGACGCCGCGGCTTTCGTCGCTGGTGACGATCGCCGCCTGCCGCACCGCCGAATGCAGCGGCCCGACGGGCAGCTCGATCTTCCTGACGTCGTGCCGCTGCGGAAACACGTCGCGCCAGCGGGGAAACCGCCCTTCGACCAGCCGCGAGTAGATCGTCACCCGCGGCGTGCGCACCAGGATGTCGTTCGCCCGGGCGGCGATTTGGACTTGCGGCATCGGGCTCGATCAAGCGCCCGCTCGATCAGTTGCATGGCCCGCGTCGGGACGATCGTCATGCATGTCGGCCGTTTGATGGCCGCCGACGCTTTTGGCCGGGCCTTCCATCTTGGCCAGCCGGCGGCCGTCGGTGCCCACGGCGGTGATCTTGTCGTCGGTCAATTCCAGCAGCACGCCCCCCAAGGCATAGCGGCTGCTTTCGTTGTCGGTGGCGAACAGCGTGCGGCGGATCAGTTCGCGGAGCAGCCGGGCCGGCAGCTCGTGGTATTTCGCTTCGGTGAACTGCGGCCACGCCGGAAACTCGTTCGGGATTCGGCGCCGGCAGGCGGAACTCGCTCCGCTCGCCGCGGACCACCGTGCCCTGCGGCGTCGTCTCCAGATACAACCGGCGTATCGTTGCTCTCGCGCAGGATCGGGCCGAAGCGGTCGATCGACAGCAGGGCCGTGCCCGGCGATTCGACTTCGATCCCCGGCGTGTTGAATGCGCACGCCGACCTCCAGATCGGTGGCCAGGAGTAGCACGCCGTCTTTGCTCGCTTCGAGCTTGACGTTTTGCAGGATCGGCTTGGGGCTGCGCGCGGGGCGACGGCCGCGGCGGTTTGAAACGCCGCCAAGAGTTGTTCGCGATCGCAGATCAGCTTCATGATTCCGATTGCCTTTGCTTGTAAACGTTCCCAAGTTGTCGATCGCCGTTCGGCAGTTCAAGGGGGGTCAGGCACATTTTTCGGCGTGGCATTTAACGCGTAGCGGGTTGCAGCGGGCCGAAAAATGAGCCAGACCCCTTCTGTGAACGGTTAGCCTTTGCTTGCCTGTATTCGTAGATGAATTTCTTTTCAGAGGAGTATTAGAAGGAACAGCCCCGCGATTGTCGATGGCCGCGGGCGCAACGGCGCGGAAAGCGGAAATTGTCGGCCGATTCGCGCGGAAATCTCGCGGGTACACCCCTGGATAACGTGTCGATAGGACGTTGGATTTGCGGCGGGAGTTTGTTGGCTTGTGTATTGAAAAAATGATCCGTCGCGCCGCGTGTTGGTGACCGTCGATTCGATGCCGCTGGCGAACACGATCTCAACGGGTTATCCACAATCGACGATCTCAAGGCGGCCCTCGGTTTATGCATGGGCGAGCATCTTGCGAATATCGGCGACGGCTCGGCGCGTGGTGGGGTCGCCCCGCACGCGGAGATCGATCGAACGGCAGTTGTGCAGCACGGTCGTATGGTCGCGGCCGCCGAAGTGCGTGCCCACTTGTTCCAAGCTCTTGCCGGTCAATTGCCGGGCGAGATACATCGCGACGGCCCGCGCCTGAACCACGCTGCGCCGCCGCGAAGGGCTGGTGAACTCCGCGACCCGCAGGCCGAAGTACTTGGCCGAGAGCCGGGCGATCGTCCGCAAACTGGGGCGCAAGCGAAGCTGCCGCTCGGCCAGCCAGCGCCGCACGCGGGCCGGGTCGATCGGCTGCCCATCGAGTTCCGATTGCAAATGCAGACTCGGTGACGGCGCCGAATAGTTCGGGCGCCGTGACATCAATCCGGTGGCCAATATTCGCGCCGCCGCGGTGGGCAAAGCAACCCCGCGCAATTCGGCGATTCGCTGGATGCACGCCAAGCGCGCCGCCGCCGCCGGCGGAACCAAAGGAACGGCCAGGCCACTGGCCAGCCGGCTGCACAACGCCGGCGAGAGACCCGGAATTTTTTCGGGCACCGCGCGCGACGTGAAAATCGCCTGGCCATTATTGTCGAGAATCGCGTCCAGCGTGTGAACCAGTTCTTGCTGGGCGACACGGCGGCTGGCGAACTGCGTCAGATCTTCGACGACCAACAGCGACGCGCCGCGCATTCGGCGACGGAACTCAGCCGTTGTGTTGGCATCGATGGCCGCGTTCAAGCTTTGTGAAAATTCGGCTGCCGTGGCGTAGACGACGCTGCCATCAGCGGCGCTGCCGCCAGCAGCGCTGCTGTCGCCACTCCTGCCGCGATCAGGATTGCCGCCTGTCTGGCGGTCGTGCGTTGTTTTTCTGCCAGCGTGACCATCCAAGTGTTGTACGACGCCGTTCCAGCGTTGCGCGAGGCCATGCGCCAGATGCGTTTTGCCTGTGCCGCTGGGACCGTAGAACACCAAAGGGTTATAGCGCGAGGGTCGCTCGTCGAGCAGCGATTGCACCGCCACCGCTGCGAGCCGATTTTCCGGGCCCGCGAGGAACTCGATCGGCTCGCGGTGCTCCGAATTTAGACGGCCCGGATGCGGACGACCCGGCGCAAGCCGCTCGTGTGCAACCCCCTCTGGCGCCGACGACATATCGCCGTCGGGCTGCGGATCGGCCAGCAATCGGATCGTAAACACTCCGTCGACCACGGTGGCTCCGCCGGCAAGAACGCGGTCTCTCGCGGTGCATGAAACGCACGAAAATCACGAGAGATTCAAAGCCCGGATTATAGCTTTTTTTCGCCCCCGCCGCGAGCCATGCGAACCTTTGATCGCGATTGTTTTTCGTGTTGCAAACCCTGCTCATTTCGATATTTGCGGCGACGGCGCAAACCGCGGCCGAAGTTGCCGGCAGATTGTTACCACGATCTCGGCCGCAGCGTCGATTTCGGGCTCGGTCGTCGTGGCGCCCAGGCTGAATCGCAAGCTGCTTTCGACCAGCGTTTCAGGCAGTCCCATGGCCCGCAGCGAGGGGGACGGTTCGCTGGATCCGCTGGCGCAGGCCGAGCCGGTCGAGCAGGCTACGCCAGCCAGATCGAGCGCCATCACCAGCGCTTGCCGATCGAGGCCCGGAAAGGAAATGTTGGTCGTGCCGGGCAGACGGTCGACCTCGGCGCCGTGAACGACGAGTTCGGGCCAGCCGCTACGGAGCCGCGCTTCGAAACGATCGCGCAGCCGCGCGGCCTCCGCTCGCCGCTGCTCTTGATCGCGCTCGAAGATCGCCACGCACCGGTGCATGCCGACCGCCAAGGCCACGCACTCCGTGCCGGGCCGAAGGCCTTGTTGATGGAAACCGCCCCATAGAACGGGTTCGATTTTCGAAGCATGCGTCAGCAACAGAGCCCCGATGCCGCGCGGGCCATGAATTTTGTGGGCAGCACAACTCAGCGCCGCCACGCCCAGCGCGCGAAAATTCACCGGCAGCTTGCCGACGATCTGGGCCGCATCGGTGTGCAGCGGCACGCCACTGGCGCGTGCGATTTCGGCCAACCGGCCGACGGGCTGAATCACGCCCGTTTCGTTGTTGGCGAGCATTATGCTGGCGAAACCAATCTGGCGGTGCTCCGCAGCGGAATCATTCAGCAGTTCGGCAAATTCTTCACAATGCACGACACCGGTTGCCGCGGCGCCCAGCCGATCAAGCCGCCAGCCGCGATGGGCCAAGACTTCTGCGGGCCGCGAGACGCTGGGATGCTCGATCGCTGAAATGACGATTCGCCCGGGGCGGGATTCGGCCGCTTCCGCCGCCGCGGACATTCCCAGGATCGCCAGATTGTTCGCTTCAGTCCCACCGCTGGTGAAAATCAGCCGGTCGGGCTGCCGGCCGGCCAAATCCGCCCCTAGGATTCTCGCAATCCCGTCGCGGGCATCCTCCAACATCCGGCGGGCATGGCGTCCAAGCTGGTGCTGACTTTCCGGGTTCGCGAATGCTGTCCGCTGGCACTCAGCCATCGCGTCGGCGACTTCCGGCAGCAACGGGGTCGTGGCATTGTGATCGAGATAAATCGGCGGCATGGGAGAGCATTATAGATGGCGGAGCGCGGCATCACAGCAGCGTGCAGCGCCAAGTCCGATCGTTTTCTGGACCGTGCTGATGTTGACTCGATGAACGGGGATGAACATCGATATTCACGGTCGCTCGCGGCCGTTTCGCGGCGATTCGCGGCCCCTGGCGAGGGCGCACCAAACCGGTACAATACCAGCGGTCGTTCGCCTTCGGTGGGTTGCCGGGGCATTTTCCAAGGGGCAAGACCCGCGCTGCCTACGCCGATGTCTGTCGCGCTTGTGAACCCGCCGCCGGCCAAAACTCCGCTCGCTCCGTGGCATGCCGCGCATCGGGGCCGGCTGGTCGAGTTCAGCGGCTGGCTGATGCCGGTGCAATACGAATCGATCGTCGCCGAGCACCAGGCGGTGCGCCGCGGCTTGGGGCTGTTCGACGTCTCGCACATGGGCCGGCTGAAATTCACCGGGCCCGCGGCACAAGCGTTCTTGGACAGCCTGCTGACGCGCCGCGTTTCCGATTTGGATGTCGGCCAGGTTCGCTACAGCCTGATGACCAACGACGCCGGCGGAATTCTCGACGACGTGCTGGTTTACCGGCTGGCCTCGAGCGCTACGGGCGAGAGCGATTACTGCCTGCTCGTGGTCAACGCCGGCAACCGCGGCAAGATTGTGGATTGGATCCGCGCACCTGGCCGGGCCGGATGTGCAGTTTACGGATCTGACCGAACAGACGGCGATGATCGCCGTGCAGGGTCCGGCGGCGCTCGAGGTATTGCAGCCGCTGGCGGCCACCGATCTGGCGGCGATGAAATACTATCATGCCACCGAGTCGCAAGTTTGCGGCCGGCCGGCGATCGTCAGCCGCACCGGGTATACCGGCGAAGATGGCTTCGAAGTCACCGTGTCGGCGGTGGTCGCGGAAGCCGTTTGGGAAGCGATTCTCGACGCGGGAAAACCGGTCGGCGCCGTTGCCGCGGGCCTGGGAGCCCGCGACACGTTGCGGTTGGAAGCGGCAATGCCGCTGTACGGCCACGAACTATCGGAAGAGATCGATCCGCTGACTGCGGGACTCGGCTTCGCCGTGAACCTGGAGAACCGCACGTTCCCGGGCAGCGATTTATTGGCGAAGATCAAGCAATCGCCCCGCGCAATGCGCCGCATCGGCCTGGAACTTGCCGGCCGCCGCGTTCCGCGCGAACATTATTCGATTTTGCGCGGCGGCGGAAAGCTCGGCGACGAAGCGGTGGGCGAGGTCACGAGCGGCACTTTTTCGCCGACCTTCGCGCGGCCGATCGCGATGGCCTACGTGCAGGCGGACCTCGCCGAGGCAGGCACGGAGTTGCTCGTCGATATCCGCGGGCAACTCGAACCGGCGCACGTGGTCAAGCTACCGTTTTATCGCCGCAAAGTGTGAAGGAAGTTGTCGTAGGTCGGGGGTGGCACTGGCAAGCAACGTCTGCCAGTGGGGATCACCAAGCGAGGTTGCAGCCCGGGCAGACGTCGCTTGCTCGTGCCAGTCGCGGTAAATGAATCGCAATGAGGAAAATCCCATGAAGCCGGAAGAACTGCGGTTCGCCAAGACGCACGAATGGGTGTATTTCGAACCAAGCGCCGCAGCGGCCAAGACCGCCACCATTGGCATCTCGGCCTTTGCCGTCGAGGCACTGACGGACCTGGTGTTCATGCAACTGCCGACCGTTGGCAAGCAAGTGAAGGCTGGCCAGTCGCTCGGTGAAATCGAATCGGTCAAGGCCGTGAGCGATGTCTATAGCCCCGTGAGCGGTCGCGTGACGGAAGTGAATTCCGCGTTGCCGAACAAGCTGGAAACGCTTTCGGCCGATCCGTATGGGGCCGGCTGGATTGCAAAGCTTGAACTTGACGGCCCCGCTCCACTCGGCGACCTGGTCGATTACGCCACCTATCAAAAGCAGTGCGCCGAAGAAGGGCACTAGCGTGAAATGTCCAATGTCTAATGACGAAGGAATGACGAATTTCCGAATGACGAATGGTCGTGTCAGAACCGCGCACGAAAGTAAGCCGTGGCAAAACCAGTTCGCGCTGACCCGCTTACTTACGTGCGCGGCTCTGATCACCTTTCTTAAGCCCTAAGCCTTGAGTCCTAAGCCTCTTGTTTTCCGATGGGCTATATTCTCAACACGGCCGAGGACCAGCGGGCGATGCTCGCCGCGATCGGCGTTGCTTCTTTGGAAGAGTTGTTCGCGCTGGTGCCGGCGGAATTGCGATTGCGCCGCGAGTTGGATATTCCACCGGCGCTCGGCGAAATGGAACTGGCCGCGCACATGACGGCACTGGCCGCCCGGAACACTGCTCCTGGTCAAAAAGTTTGCTTCCTCGGCGGCGGCAGCTACGACCATTTCATTCCCGCGGTCGTCGATTATGTCGCGGGGCGCGGCGAATTCTACACGAGCTATACGCCGTACCAGCCCGAAGCCAGCCAAGGCAATCTGCAGGTCTTCTTCGAATATCAAACCCTGATCACGCAACTCACCGGCGCTGATGTCTCGAACGCCAGCTTATATGACGGCGCCAGTGCCGCGGCCGAAGGGGTGTTGATGTGCCTGGCCGCCGCGGAAAGTCGACGCGGTGGCCGTCGCGGCGTGGTCATTCCGCGCAGCGTGCATCCGGAATATCGTGAGACCATCGCGACGTACCTGGCGAATCTCGAGGCGCCGGTCACGCTGCTCGACACGCCGCGCGGAACGATCTCGCCGGCTGAGTTGGCTGGCGCCATTGGCGATGACACGGCTTGCGTCGTGCTCGAGTATCCGAATTTCTTCGGTTGCGTGGAAGACCTGGAAGCGCTGATCGCGGCGGCGCATCGAGCGCGGGCGCTGGTCGTCGTGGCGTTCGATCCGATCAGCCTTGGCTTGCTAAAACGGCCGGGCGATTGCGGGGCCGACATCGTCGTGGCCGAAGGGCAATCGCTGGGAACGCCGATGCAGTTTGGCGGGCCATACTTGGGGATCCTCGGTTGCCGTGAACGATTTGTCCGCCGCATGCCGGGGCGGATCGCCGGCCAAACGGTCGACCGCCGCGGCAAGCGCTGCTGGGTGTTGACGCTGCAAACCCGCGAGCAGCACATCCGCCGCGAGAAGGCCACGAGCAACATTTGCACGAATCAAGGATTGTTCGCCCTGCGCGCGACGACTTATCTGGCGGCGTTGGGGCCCCACGGTTTGCGCGAGACGGCTGAGCTTTGCTTGCGCAAATCGCGGTATGCCCGGCAGCGGTTGACTTCGGGGAAGCGGTTTTCGCTGGCCTTCGACCAACCGACGTTCAAGGAGTTCGTCATCCGCGATGCGGCGGGGGCTGTCGATCAGTTCATTGCCGACGCCCTGGAGGCTGGCTTCTTCGCCGGCGTGCCGCTGGGGCGCTGGTATCCCGAGCTGGCCGATTGCCTGCTGGTCTGTGTCACCGAGCAGCGGACGCGCAGAGATCGATGCCTTCGCCGCGTTCGCAGCCGAACATGAACCGCATCGTCAGCGCGATCAAAATCGCAATGTGATCTATTGACCCGATTCACCGCCGCGCCGGCCGCCATCGCTTTTGCCGTTTTGAGAATCTATATGCGTAACACTCAAGCGACGCAACTTCTGTTCGAGCTTTCCAAGTCGGGGCGGCGGGGCGTGCGCCTGCCGGAGTCGGATGTGCCCGCGGTTCCGCTGGACGAGTTGCTGCCGCCGTCGGCGCTGTCCGCCGCGCCGCCGCCGTTGCCTGAATTGGGCGAGCCCGACGTGGTGCGGCACTTTCTCAACCTGTCGACGCAAAACATGTCGGTCGACACGCACTTCTATCCGCTCGGCTCCTGCACGATGAAGTACAACCCGAAGCGGAATGAACGGGCCGCCTCGCTCGCGGGCATCGTCGATCTGCATCCCTATCAGCCCGAGAGCTCGCTCCAAGGCATGCTCCAGTTGCTGTATGAGATGCAGCAAATCCTGGCTGAGATTTCGGGCCTGCACGCCGTTTCGTTGCAGCCTGCCGCCGGGGCCCAAGGCGAGCTCGCCGCGCTGATGGTGGCCGCCGCCTGGTTTCGCGACCAGGGAATGCGGCGCACCAAGGTCCTCACGCCCGACAGCGCGCACGGCACCAATCCGGCCAGCGCGGCGATGGCGGGTTTTCATGCCGTCACGATCAAGAGCAATCCGCAGGGGTTCGTCGACTTGGACGATTTCCGCACGAAGCTCGACGACGACGTGGCGGTGTTCATGATCACCAACCCCAACACGCTGGGGATGTTCGAGCGGCAGGTGCGCACGATCGCCGAAGAGGTTCATGCGCGGGGCGGGCTGATTTATCTCGACGGCGCCAACATGAACGCGATCCTGGGCATCACCCGGCCGGGCGATTTCGGCGCCGACATGATGCACTTCAATCCGCACAAAACATTCAGCGGTCCGCACGGCGGCGGCGGGCCCGGCGCGGGGCCGATCGCGGTGCGGAATTTCTTGGAACCCTATCTGCCGCTGCCGGTGGTAGAGCGCGATTCTGCCCGGCGCGAGGGAGCGAATTACCGGCTCGTGCATCATCGCGAGAAATCGATTGGCCGGGTCCGCAGCTTTTTCGGCAACGTCGGCGTGCTAGTCCGGGCCTATTGTTATATTCGCACGTATGGCCCGCGCGGGTTGCGAGCCGTCTCGGAAAACGCGGTGCTGAACGCGAATTATTTATTGAGCCGCGTGAAACAATTTCTGCCCGTGCCCGAAGGGGACCGCTGTCTGCATGAGTTCGTTGCGACGGCGAGCAAGCTCAAGAGCGAGCGGGGAGTTTGCGCGATGGATCTGGCCAAGCGGTTGCTGGATTACGGCTTCCACGCCCCGACGGTTTATTTTCCGCTCACGATCCGCGAGTCGATGATGATCGAGCCGACCGAGACCGAGAGCAAGGAAACGCTCGACGCCTTCGCCGAAACGCTATTGCGAATCAGCCAGGAATCGCCGGAGCTGCTGCACGACGCGCCGCATTCAACGGCCATCAGCCGGCCGGATGAAGTCCAAGCGGCGCGGCAACCGATTCTGCGCTGGACGGCGACAGCGTAAAGGACAGCAGAATATAATTGGCTAGCTGGAAAGGAGCCTTCCCAATGCCTATTGACCGTTCTAAAGGGGTCGTCGCAGCTCGGCTGGCTCAGTCTCACTACGAGGTCGATCCGGCCATCGACCAAATCTTTCGAGTCGTCGCGCCGGGGCGAGAGGCAAACGAGTCGGAGCCGATCAAGCTTCTCGAAGTCAACCGCGACACGTCGATGAGCGGCATCTTGCCGATTCATTTCGGGCCGCATGCCTCGTCGGGCATCTTTTATCCGAGCGTGATCATCGAAGTTCGGCCCGAAGAATACGAGCAGATCGTTCGCGGCCAGCTCGCGCTTCCGGATGGCTGGATGCTCGGCGACGAGTTTCCGCGTCCCGCGTCCCGCGTCATTGCTTGAGCCGATCGCGCATGGATTGGACAACCGCCTACGCCGCGCAGGCACGGTCGGATCTTGACGCGCGTGACAGCTTGCTTGCCAATACGAGCTTGCCCGACTGCCATCAATTGCATTACCTCCAAATGGCGTGCGAAAAGCTCTGTAAGGCGCATTTAGCGAAGTCCGGAGCAGGACCCGGTGTGCTGGCGACTAGCCATGCTTTTATCGCGGGCCCCCTGCCCGTAATTGCGCGCCAAATCCTTCGTCGCGAGGCAGGCCGACTTGCCAAAGATACCTGGATTCTGAGCGCTATCCGCAAATTGGCTCGACAGATTGAATTGCTGGCGCCGGGAGTCGACGCGGGTGGCAGCGTGCAATCGAACTGCGAGTACCCCTGGAAAGCCTCGGATGGCACAGTTCAGGTTCCGGCCAATTTCAACTTCGGTCTCGACCTCTTGCATCAAAAGGCGGGAGCCACGTTGCTCAAGATCATCCGTGCGGCGATCGGCGAGCTACTGACGGAATCCACGGCCCAATGAACAACTTGTCCGACCTGCTCAACGCCCCGCTCCCGACAGCCATCAGCCGCTCCGAAGAAGTGTAAGCCGATTCTGCTTTACTTTTACAGTCACGAGCCGAATGAACCGCGGCACGTTCATGTCGACCGCGATGACCTCTCGGCCAAGTGTTGGCTGGAGCCTGTCGGATTGGCGCGAAATCTTGGATTTTGCCGAAGGAATTAAGGCGGATCCAGCGAATCATCAATCAAAATCGCATCCACCTGGTGGAGGCCTGGAATGGGCATCATGGCAATCGCGGCTGACGAGCGGGTCGCGGATGTGAAAGTGACGCGTGACATGTTGAGTGTGTCGCTGCGCGACGGCCGGACAATCATCGTTCCATTGGCTTGGTATCCGCGGCTCCTAAACGCCACGGCGGCGCAGGCGCAAAAATTGGCGCGTGGCCGGCGGTGGTTATGGCATCCATTGGCCCGACATCGATGAAGACTTGAGCACCGAGGGGCTTCTTCGCGGCGCACCGCGCCGCGTCCGACAGCCAACAAGTCCCGACGGCGAGCGAGCGTTCGCAAGAAATAGGGAGTTGCTCATCGAAAGATGGCATTGAATCCCGCCTGATCAAAATCGCGGTCGCCCGTGAGCGCTTCGGTTACCGCGGGGCGCTGCATGACGGTGAAGGAAATGCAGTCGGTCAAGGACCAACGCTTGTCTGCCCGGTCGGCGAATAGCGCGATGGCCGCGGCAATCAGTTCTTGATCCGGAACAACGATCTCGACGTTTGGATCGGCGAATAGGTCGTCGAGCAGGGCAGCGCACGCTAGGCGGTCCGACGGTTGAGCCATGGCGTCGGCGACTTCGATCAGCACGGGCGCCGTCGTCAAGATGCTGGATTGCATTGTCGCGGTCCAACCCGCGACTCGCGCGTGCCATTGGTCGCGAGAGTTGAGCAGCGCCAAGAAGTAGAAGGTGTCGCCGAAAACGGCGCTCATCGCTTTGGCGTTCCGTGTAAGTAGTGATCGTGTTGCTCGGCCAGATCGTCCGGAAGACCAAGTGCCTTGCCGGCGTGCTTCAACAACTTTGCCGCCAGTGGCGATGCGGGCGCAGACCGTTCTTTCACAACCACCTCGACGCGAGTTCCATCCAACATGCTGCCTGGTTGGTCGAAAACAACGACACCGTTTTGCACCGTCCCCTTGATTGCCATAGCATGATCCTCCTGCCAGATTATACCATCAACGCGTCTTAGCGCGGTGATGCCAAGAACACAGCCGTCCAGCCAGGGCGGTGCGCTCATTGGAGCAGCGACCATTTTTGGCGCTAATCTAGACGTTGACAATCGATCTACATCGGCTAACTGCCTATCCGAGAACAGGCCGAGGAGAGGGGGACAGGCACATTTTGCTCCCAGGGCACCGCAAAATGAGCCAGTCCCCGCCGGTTCTCGGATATGCTCTTAAATCGGCAACCCATTCCAGCGGACGAAGCCTTCGAGGGCAAAATATTCGGGCAGGCCGAGGCGGTTGTAGACGTCGGCGGTGTGGCGATTGCGTTGTTCGGCCCGTTGCCAGAATTCGCGCGGGTCGTCGGGGGCCGGAAATAGAGCCTGATGCTTTTTGACTTGGGGCGACGCAATGAGGCGCCCGACTCGTTGCCGACAAAAGCGGCGTCCCGTTTTTCAGCTCGCAAGATTCAAGTTTCATGCCCTCGGCTTAGTTCGAGCCAGTGCTCTCGCAACTCGAGACGATAGGAATCGTTGAAGCACAGTAACCTGGCCGTTGCCCAGCCGGTTGGCGTAAGCCCGAGAATCTCCGCACCGCGTTGCAGAAAGTGCTCGGACCACTGGTCGCGGCGCGGGTGAAACAACAGCACCACGTTTCCTGTTTCCGAATCGATGCTCGATAGGTTTGGTCCCTTATAGGCGTTGCAACGATGGCACGACCAAGCCAGATTGCTCGGATTGTCGTTCTCGGCGTGCTGTTGCGCAACGATGTGCTCGACGTGAAACGGCACGAACGGGGCCGCCTCCTGCGGAAGGTGGCAGTACTCACACCGATTGCCGGCGCGGCGCCGAACCAAGTCACGAATTGCTGGTTCCATCCTCGGAACCGTGCTGAGCGAGAAAGCGCCGAGCCTTGGCTTGAATGATCGAGACGACATCGACCGCCTCGACGAACTCCCTATATTCCGCGTCCTCATCTGGCGTCAGCTCGCCAGCGTTTGCCTTTCGGGCCAACTCATCGGCTCGCGCTTGAATATCGGGAGACGCCCGCAGCGCGACGATTCTTCGCGCAACCTCCGGCGACAGAGCATCAGCCATCGGCTCTAGGAACCGATCAAGGTAGGAGAATGTCGACATGGAACTAATATATCACCATTGGCGCACCGCGATCAAATCGGCAGGCCGTTCCAGCGGACGAAGCCTTCGAGGGCAAAATATTCGGGCAGGCCGAGACGGTTGTAGACGTCGGCGGTGTGGCGGTTGCGCTGTTCGGCGCGTTGCCAGAATTCGCGCGGGTCGTCGGGGCCGGGAAATAAGGCCCGGTCTTTTTGCGATTCGTGGCAGAAACACCGCGGCCCGTTTGCGCTCGATGTCGCCGGGACTGAGCGGGACGGCGATATCCAGTTCATGGGCAGCCCATTCCTGCCATGCTCCACGGTACAGCATCACCTCCGGCCGCTTTCGTCCCGCGGCTTCGATCTCCTGCATCGCGCGGAAGATCGCCTCGGCACACAGCCGATGCGTGCCGTGTGGATCGGACAAGTCGCCTGCCATGTAGATCTGCTCGGGCTCGAATCGTTCGACCAACTCGCGGACAATCCGCACGTCGTCCTCGCTGATCGGCCGTTTGGCGATCGTGCCGGTTTGATAGAACGGCAGATCGAGGAAGTGAAGCCACTCCTCGCGGCAGCCCGCCTCGATCGCTCCGGCCCTGGCTTCGCCCCAGCGGATCAGGCCCTTGATCTTCAGTACGCAGGAGCTATCGCTTTGGCCAGGTGCTTTCGAAAGCAGGGCCTGGTTCACTTCCTCTTCCAAGCCGAGCGACTTTTCCTGATCGATGCCGAACATCCGGTTGTATTCGGCCACCAGGTCCCGCGGCGCGGCGGGCATCGTGATCGAACACGGCGATATTGCCGCTGGTCATGTAGGCCACGTGCACTTCGTGCCCATCTTGGCAGAGCCGAATCAGCGTGCCTCCCATGCTGATCACGTCGTCGTCCGGATGGGGACTGAAGCAGATGATCCGCTTGCAAGTCGTGCCGGCTGGATGGTAATCGATCGTGTCCATCATCCAGCGGAACACGCGCTCGGCGAGCTTCTGCGCCGGACCATGATGCCGCAGCAATTGATGGAGATTGTGCCGGCGAAAATCGGCGTCGTCGAGTTTCAGCAGCGCCTTGTCGCACTGTTCGCTGAGCCACGTGACGGCCCGTTTGATCGTGGCATCGGTCCATTGCACATTGCCGAGCACCCAGGGCGTGGCGACGCCGGTCAGTGCCGCGGCCGAAGCGTCGTCCAGCAGAAATGTCGCGTCGGGATGCTCGCGGAGCACCGCCGCCGGCACGCGTTCGGTGAGCGGGCCTTCCACCGCCTCGCGCACGATGCCGGCCTTCTGCTCGCCGTGCGCAATCAGGATGATCTGCCGGGCTTCCAGAATCGTCGCCAGCCCCATCGTGACCGCCTGCGTCGGGACATGCTCTTCGCTGAAGAAGTCGCTGACGCGGCGCTCTTGCGGGTGACCGGATCCAGCATCACCAGCCGTGTGCGGCTTTGCCGCTGGCTGAACGGTTCATTGAAGCCGATATGCCCGTTGCGGCCGATGCCCAAGAGCAGCAGATCCAGTCCGCCGGCGGCGCGAATCGCATCCTCATATTGCTGGCAGTACGCATCGACCCCATCCGGCGGCACGGTGCCGTCGGGAATATGAATGTTCTCCGACGGAACGTTCACGTCGTTGAAGAAATGCTCGTGCATCCAGCGATGGTAGCTTTGCAATTGGGTCGGTTGCAGGCCGTAGTATTCGTCCAGGTTGAACGTGATCACGTGCGAGAAATCGAGCCCTTCCTCGCGGTGCAAGCGAATCAGCTCGCGATAAACGCCCACGGGCGTGGAGCCGGTCGGCAGGCCAAGCACGGCTGGCGAGCCGGCGGCGTTCTTGCGGCGGATGATGCCCGCCACAGTCTGGGCCACGTAGCGGGCCAGATCGCGATTCGAGTCGAAGACGCAACAGGGAATCTGCGTGCCGCCAACGCGGTGCGCACGAGGGATCGCGGGGGAAGCTTGAAGCATGAATCTGGCCGCCGGCGGGAAAGGATTGGAGGTGAGAGACGCCTTGCCGCGTCGCTCCCTATTTTGCCAGAACCACTCGCGCAATCAAGCCGGGCGAGGGGGAAGCTCAGGGGCTTATTGCCTATCGCGAGAACCGGCCGAGGAGAGGGGGACAGGCACATTTTGCTCCCAGGGCACCGCAAATGAGCCAGTCCCCGCCGGTTCTCGGATAGGCCCTTATAGTCTCAGCGCGCCCGTTGCCACGGCGGCACATTGGACGGGATCACGACGTTCCGCGAACCATACTGCACGGAGCAGCGGGCTGCTGACGAGGCGGAGCCGGCTCGTCGTCGTCGTCACGCCCTGCAAAATTGTCACGGGCAGCGGGAATTGGTTGCGGCAGAGCATGAGGCAGCGCAGCGGATGTTGACGGCGATTCGGCGGCAAAATACCAAGTGCCCGCCGAGGGCATCCACAGCTGCGACTGCGTGAACTCCCAACTCGCGCCGTCGGAAGGTCGGCAAGTGGTTTGCACCGTCAGCACGAGTCCCTCCGGCTCGTTCCGCTCGACCTTGACAACCTTGACGGTCCGCTGAGAGGCGCTAAGATCGGAAACCTTCGTGGCGACCGGGCGAGCGGCCAGCCACTCGTCGAATTTCTTCCGATCGGCGGGAAGAACAAACCGCGACATCTGATCGTGATCGCGCCCGGCCCAGGCCTCGGTGAAGCGGAGCGCCCGATCTGTCGCCGAACCGGACGCGGCGGCATGACTCCATTTCGAAGACCCGCTTAGGAGGCGGTAGCCGTAGAGGACCGACAAATAGCCGCCAGCAACGAGCAAGATCCAGCGGGCTCGCTGAGCCCAGCTCATCACCAGGAACGCCACAATCGGCGCGGTCAGCGCCGCAGCAAGCCGATCAAGCGGGGACGGTGGAAGGCAACGGCGTGTGCTAGACGAGGGCATGACGGATCAATCGCCCTGGGTTTCGCCCTGGGCTGGCAGCAAGTTTTGGTTCAGGATGATCTCGCCTCCGGCGCGGGTCGAAAAGCACTGCCAGGTGCTCCAATCGACCAGGTTCGCCACGAAGTGGACCGATCCATCCATGTACGACGCGTTCACGCCGGTGCCGTGGTAGCTGCGCGAAGTGAGGCAGCCGAACGTGGGCTCCGTCAGGCTCCCCTCGTTCACGTTGCTCCAATCGATGTCGTAGTTGTTCCCGCTAGGATCGGTGAACGGGACGACCGTGTTCGGAGTGAATGTCGTGGTGAAGGCGATCGAGAGGCTGCGGCCGCTGCCCCACTCGACATGGCCTTCATTGGCTTGCAGCGTTGTGCCGAGCTTGGTCAAACTTCCGCCGCCGCCGGCAGTAATCAGGCCGGCAACTTGTTCAGCGCCGGTAACGGAGGTGCCGTCGACATAAGGCACCGGGGTCACGGGCATGGCCGGCAAGTTGGAATCGGTATACGTTGTGCTCACCACGTCCGAGGTGTAAGCCTTGACCTCGGCGGTCATCAACGTTTTGCTGAGTCCGTCCGTGAAGGAGCCGGGCGTCAGTTGCGCGTTGCAATAAAACGCGCCATTGCCGCCGGTGTTGGTGCTCGGGTCGTACATTAACCACGTTCCCTCATTGAACGCGTAGTTGGCCGGATAGCTCGCGTTGCCTGTGGACAAGATGTCGTTTTGCTCCGAGGGGCACATGTAGGCGCCGATGCGTACTTCTTGCAACAGCGTCGTGCTGCCGGGCAACGTCATCGAGCCGTTGGAATGCGAGAAGTCGATCGCCTTGTAGATCGCCCCTTCTTCCATGAAAGGCAAGATCCGGGCCAGCGTTCCCCACGCTCCGCCAGAACCGGCCTTCGCCGCTCCGGTGGCGGTGAGCAACGGATTGCCGTTGGCATCTTGAAAGCCCAAAGTGCGGCTGGGCGGGAAGTAACCGAAAGCGCTCTGAAAGTTCAACGTCGCCAGGGCAATCTGCTTCGTATTGTTGGCGCAAGCGGTTCGCCGGGCCGCTTCGCGAGCGGATTGCACGGCCGGCAACAAAAGCGCGATTAGCGACACGATGATCGCCATGACGACTAACAACTCGACCAACGTAAACGCGCGACGACGTGCGGGACGGAGCATTCTGTGGAACTCCTGAATTGCAAGAAACAGTTGCGACAAAGTTGGCGGCAACATTAACCCGTGGACGGCCAACCATCGTGAGGCCGAGTCTGTTTGCATTTTGCATGCCAGAGGAGACAATCGCCAGGAAATGCGATTTTTGCCGAGATTTCAGCGAGTTTTCGCGCTTCGGATGTGACAATGCCCAGAGCGGGCGGCGAAATTTTCGCCGCCGCCGCCGATATTCTCGCCGGACGCGGTTTCCAGTTAAGAATCGCGGAGTCGTTTGCGTGTGAGCGTCAGACTTGTGGGTGGAGCGTCCCTTTCCGTATTCTCCCTCTCCCTTGACGGGAGAGGGCTGGGGTGAGGGTGGGAATCAAGTTCGATTTTTCACTTGCAGATGCATTTTGACGTCACCGATTTTCCCGCCCCTCACCCCTGGCCCCTCTCCCGCCAGGGGCGAGGGGAGACGCGTCTGTCCGCAGCGGCATTCCCGCCACTTTCGAGACGCTCACACGTCGTTTGCTTCTCAGCTAACCCCAGCCGCCGCCACCGGGAGTTTCGATAATCAGCATGTCGCCGGCGGCGACTTGAAGTTGTGCGCTCGAACCCAGATCGACCGTCGAACCATCGGCGCGGCGAAGCGTGTTGCGGCCTAGCGCCACCGGCTCGCCGCCGGACATGCCGTAGGGCGGATAAGCTCCGCGGCGCTGCGACAACACCGACACCGCCAGCGGCTGCAGGAATTCCAGCCGGCGAATTACGCCGTCGCCACCGCGATGCCGGCCTCCGCCGCCGGAGCCGCGGCGAATGGCGAATTCATGCAGCCGCACGGGATAACGCCGCTCGAGTACCTCGGGATCGGTCAGCCGGGTGTTGGTCATATGGGTTTGGACCGCATCGGCGCCCGGTTCGTTGGCCGTCGCACCCGAGCCGCCGCAGATCGTTTCGTAATAACCGAATGTGGCGTCGCCGAAGAGCAAATTGTTCATCGTGCCTTGGCTGGCCGCGGCCAGCCCAAAGGCGCCCAACAGAACATCGACCACCCGCTGCGAGGTTTCGACGTTGCCGCCGGCTACCGCGGCGCAAAGCTCCGGCCGATCCTGCTCCGGCGGATTCAACAGGCACTCCGGCAACATCAGCCGCACCGGGGCCAGCACACCTTCATTCAGCGGAATCTCTTCGTCGATCAGCAGCCGCAGCACGTACATGAGCGCGGCGGTAACGATGGCCCGATTGGCGTTCAAGTTGCCCGGCGATACGGGGCCCGTGCCGGTGAAATCGACCACGACGGCCGGCTCGGACGATTGAGAGTTCACCGGAAACAGCGTCACCGCGGCGCGGATCGGCGTGCCATCGTCCAGATGGTCGACGAATTCGCGGCGGCCGGGCGGCAGTTTTACCAAAGCCTGCCGCACCTTTCGCTCCGCCGCCGCTTGAATGTGTCGCATGTACGATTCGACAACGTTCCAGCCTTCGCGGTCGCATAGCTCCAGCAGTTGCCGGGCTCCCAAATGATTCGCCGCCACCTGGGCCGCGACATCGGCCAGATTGTCGCCCACCGCCCGGCTCGGATAGGGTGCGGTCGAAAGCAGTTCTCGAAACAGATCGAATTGCGAACGCCCGGTTGCGACCAGTTTGAAGTTGCGAATCAAGACCCCTTCCTCGCCGAGATTGCGCGAATTCGGCGGCATCGAGCCGGGCACGATTCCGCCGATCTCCGCATGATGGGCCCGACTGGCGGTGAAGAACCGCAGCGCGGGCGGAGCAACATCGCCGCGCACGGCTTCGCCACAATTCATTTCGCTCGGCCCATGCACGGGGGTGACGACTGTCACGTCGGGCAAGTGCGATCCACCGCGATACGGGTCGTTCGTGACAAACACGTCGCCGGGCTCGATCCGCGGATTGTCGGCCAGGATGCGGCGGACCGTTTCGCCCATCGCGCCCAAGTGGACCGGGATGTGCGGAGCATTGACCACCAATTCGCCCGCCGCGGTGAAAATCGCGCAACTGAAATCCAACCGCTCTTTGACGTTCACGCTGCCGGCGGTGTTGCGCAAGGTGACGCCCATCTGCTCGGCGATGCCGGCGAACTGATTGTTGAAGATTTCCAGGAGCGCCGGATCAGGCGCTGTGGGAGCGGCCGCCGCTGCCGATTTCGGCTCAACGCTCGCATCCACATCCGTCAACAATAGTTCCCCACCGCTGAGCACCTCCGCCTGCCACGCGGGATCGACCACCATGGTCGACGCGAATTCGTGCACGATTGCCGGGCCGACGAAAACGTGACCCGGGCGCAAATGCTCGCGCAAGAATACCGCCGTCCGACAGGGCTCGGCCGAAAAATAAGCGATCGTATCGCGCTCGGCCATCAAGGGAATTTGCGGCACCCGCACCGAAGGTTCCAGCGGAGCAGCCCAGCGGCCGACCGCTTCGACCCGAGCCGCCACGATCTCCAATTCGCGCTCCGGTTGCGTGTATCCATACATTCGCTGATGTTCGACGGCAAACGCGGCCGCAAAACCGTCTTCAGAGTCATCGCCCAGGGGTTCGTCGATCGTCAGCGCGGCATCCACGCCCTGGTAACGCAGATCCAATCGGCGATGAACAGCGACGTGCGGCCGCGCATGTTCCTGCCGCGGCGCCGCATCGGCCAGCAACTCGGCGACTGCCTCGTCCGCCATCCGGTCCAACAGCAACTTCATCCCCGCCATCGCCGCACTGGCATAGGGCCGATAGACGCCCGTCACGCGATGCCGCGCAGGCTCGGCCAGGCCGATGCCCCGAGCACTGAGCAAGCCCGCGTCGGGATGACACAGCAGTTCCCGGATGCCCAGTTCCCGGGCCAGCGCGCAGGCATGCTGCCCGGCCGCGCCGCCGAACGGGACCAGCACATCGTCGCGCGGGTCGCAGCCCCGGGCAATCGACACCTTCCGCATCGCGCGGACCATGTTCGCATTCGCGACCCGCAAGAAAGCGTCGGCCAATTCGATCCGTTCGTACAACTTGCCGGTCGATTGCCGCACTTGCGCTGCCAGCTCGTCGAGCCGGGTTTCCACCGCCGCTCGATCCAGCGGAAAGGGGAAATACTCGGGCACGATTTTGCCGAGAAAGAAATTCAAATCGGTGACGGTCAATGGTCCGCCCCGTCCATAGCATGCCGGCCCGGGCTCCGCCCCCGCGCTATCGGGCCCGACGATCAGCTTCACGCCGTCGAACGCGCAGAGCGAACCGCCGCCGGCCGCCACGGTTTCGATCGCCAACATCGGCGCGACAACGCGCACGCCCGAGGCGCTCGGTTTCGTAATCGAGCTCGTGCCGGCCATCGTAGCGCGAGACGTCGGTGCTGGTGCCCCCCATGTCGAGCCCGATGGTTCGCGCGAAGCCGGCTGCCTGGCCCACGCGGGCGAAGCCAATCGCGCCGCCGGCCGGCCCGGACAAAAGGCTGTCCTTGCCCCGAAATTGTTCCGAGCGCACCAGCCCACCGGAAGAAGTGACAATTCGCAGATCGCCGCCGGCAAAGGCTTCGCCCAGCGCCGCGACATAGGCTCGCAAAACGGGATTCAAATAGGCGTCCAATACGGTGGTGTCGCCGCGGGCCACGATTTTCACCAGGGGCGCGACTTCGCACGACAGGCTCAGTTCCGTGAACCCGGCTTCGCGTGCCACTTGGGCAATGACCCGCTCGTGCTCGGGATGCGCGTAGCCGTGCAACAAACAGATCGCCAGCGATTCGATCCCGGCCGTTTGTAAAGCCGTCAACTGGCGGCGCACGATTTCCGGATCGGGCCGGCGCAGCACGCTGCCATCGGCGGCGACGCGCTCGTCGATCTCGACAACCGCGGCGGCCAGCGGCGCGGTTTTGTGAATGGCCAATTCGAACAGACGTGGCCGGTTTTGATAGCCGATTTCGAGCAAGTCGCCGAAGCCGCGCGTGGTGACGAGCGCCATCGGCGCTCCGCGGCGCGTAATCAGGGCATTCGTGCCACGCGTGGTGCCCAGGCGCACCGAGACCGGCGGAATCGGCTCGTGGGCGGCTAGCCCCAGCAAGTAGCGGACGCCAAGGACCGGCGCTTCTTGATCGGAAACCAACTCGTACGCTTGTCCAACTCGAGGCGACTCGGCCAGCGGCGTATTCAAATGCAAGGTGCTCGCCGCCGGATCGAACTGGGCCACCGTTGAACTGGCGACGGTTCTTCCTTGCCGATCCAACAGCCGTAGTTCGCAGCCGTTCCAAAAACCGGCCGGATCGCCTGCGCGCAGCGGATCGAAAATTCGGTCCGCCCCGGATCCCGCCGCCGCGGCCCCCTTCGTCGCCCCGGAACTGAGCAACTTATGCCGCAGCAGCGTTCCATCCGGCCGGCAGGCGCAACAATCGGTGAACGTGCCGCCGACGTCGATCCAGAATTCCCAGCGGCCTGACGTCATGCGATGGCTGCCGCGCCGCGAACCACACTAGCCCGAAGCGTGAGTTTTGAAGTTGCACTTTTTCCGCCGCAAGGCGGAGAACACTAGCCCGAAGCGTTAGCGAGGACGCGTTGCAAGATCATTGCCCCGCGTCCTCCCTAACGCTTCGGGCTAGTGTAAATTGCGGCGGAAAATGCGCAACGTCAAATCACAGCTTCGGCTGTCCGCCGACGGAGAGCAGGTGCGATTCGGTCCGGACAAACATGTGTCCGCCGGCGATCGCGGGCGTCGAGCGGCAGGTCTCGTTCAAAGGATTGCGGCCGAGCAACGCGAACTTCTCGGACGCGGCCAGCACGATCACGTCGCCGTCGACCGAAACGCAAAACAGCTTGTCGCCGGCGCGCACCGGGGAACCGGAGAAATCGCCGCCGACGCGCTCCCGCCAAATGGTCTTGCCCGTCAGTCCATTGACGCAGGTGGCAAAGCCCCGGTCGCTCCACATGAAAACGAGATTTCCCTTCGCCACGGGCGTCGGCACGTACGGGGCCGAGGTCTTGTCGATCTTATAGACCACCTGCGGCTGGCGGCCGTGGCTGTCGCCGGGCCGAACGGCGTACAGTGTATTGTTGCCGCTGCCCACGCCGCAAGATCCCAGCACCAAGCCATCCACCAGAATTGGCGAACCAACAGCCCGGCGGTCGAAGATCGGAAATTCCCAATTGACGTGGCCGGTGGCCAGATCGATTCCGCTAAAGCCATGCGACCGGCTGTCGCAGATAAGCTCCGGCTGGCCGGTCTTGGGCTCGCGCAAGCAAGGCGTCGCATACGTGACGACGGTCGATTTCCGTGGCGCTTTCCAGCGCTCCTGCCCCGTGGCCGCATCGACGGCCAGCAAGAAGCTCTTGCCATCGTCGTCGCCGTCGGCGGTGGGGACGTCGGTTTTCGCGCCCTTCTTTTTCGAGCTGCTCATTTCATTCGGGTTTGCGCCATCCTGTTCGTCGTCGATCACCACCAGATCGCCGCACACGATCGGCGAGGAGCCGAACCCATGTTGGCTCGTGAACGAACCGAGGCTGTGCCGCCAGACTTCTTCGCCCGTGTGGGTGAGTGCAACCAACGTATACGCTTGCGGCGTGGCCCAGGCGACGTAGACCCGCTGGGCATCGACGGCGGGGGTACCCGTCGCAAAGCTGTTTTGCGTGTGGATGTGATACGACGAAGCCGGGTATTCTTTTTTCCACAGCAGACGCCCATCGTCGGCATGGATCGCCAGAACCATGAACACGCTGGCATCCGGCTTCGCGCCGGTCAGAAAAATCGTATGCCCCCACACCACCGGCGAGGAATGTCCCGCCCCCGGCAACTCGACTTTCCAATTGATATCGCGCTCGGTCCATTGGGCTGGAATTTTCGTCTCGCTTTCCCCGAGCCGTTCGGCCCCCGGAACCGGGTCCACTCTTGAGCGTGCGCAGCCAATCCGCCGCAAGCCAGCAGCCAGCAGCCGCCGACGATCGCCAGTCGAAAGAACCCATGTTGTCGAGACAAATGCCTTGCCATACGGATTGCTTTCGAGGGAGAATGAATTTCTGGGCTGTAAGTCTGTTGAAAAAAGGGACAGGCACGTCGCGGCATCCCAGATCTCCGGACGAAACCGAACGATCGCTCCGAGCCAGTCCCTTTTTTCAACACGCTACTATGTAAGTGGCGCAGGCAATCGTGCCCCCAGCCCCCTGAAATCGTAACCCTCCGCGGCGCGACTCGCTAGAGGCGACCCGGCGCAAGGAGCAAGCCGCATGGAACTCGACGACGAACTTTGCCTCTGCTTCCATGTCACGCGGCGCGAAGGCGAAAATTTCTTGCGCGTGAACAAGCTCGTTCGCGCCAGCCAGATGAGCGAATGCTTCGGCGCAGGCACCGGCTGCGGCTGGTGCCGGCCGTTTTTGGAGCGATTGTTTGCCGCCTATCAAGCGGAAAACGTCGCCGAGGCCGATCTCCCTAGCTCGGGCGAATACTCGCAGGGGCGAACGCAATATGTCCGCCGCGGTGGTGGCACCCCTCCGCCGGGCGCTACGCCGATCAGCGAATGAAAAAATTCGTTAGCGACGTAGGTAGCGGGCTGGGCGTCGAGGCCGTTTCATTTCGACGACGGATCCATCTCGATCGCGGATCGCCGGTTTTGCGCAGCATGAAATCGATGCAGCACGTCGACTTGGTTTCCTCTGATCCGAAAAACGGCTCTGTGACCATGCGAGCCCGATCGACGCCGAATCAGTCGATACCGAAGGTCGGAGCGACCCGGGATCGGCCGGCCAAGGATTTCCGGACGTGCGAGGTCGCTGCTAGCAGATTCCAGAAATTGGACGTAGCCATCGGCGTGGCCCGAACTGCAATGTTCGGCAATCCAAAGCCAGATTTCTCGAAGCGTTTGCAGGGCCGCGGTCGAGAAGCTCACTTCCCGCTGGCGTGATCGCGCAGCCAAGCGTCCCTTGTCCGAGCCAATGCAGCTCGCGTCTCGTCCATCGTGTGGGCCTTGCCGCGTGCCATGTCGGCGGCTGCCTGATCGATGAGCGCTATGCGCCCTGGCATAAAGAAATGGTCGAGATTCTCGTCATCCAATTGAAAGTCGTGCGAAAGCAACTCGGCGATGTAGTCATTGACACTCGAGAAGCCCGCGGTCTCGACGCGCCGCCGATCGCGCAAGTCCAATCAAAAGGATGACTTGTGAACGATGACCCAGAAGACCATCTATCGAAATGAGAAAAACGTCCGAAATACTTGGCCGGCAAAACGCCTGTTTCGCAATCTTAGGGTGGAAGGGAACGACGGGGACAAGTGGTCCCAAGATAAGTCGCACGTGCTGTGCGGTTGCTGTCTTTCCCGCACGAAGTAAAAGCGACGCGCGTGCGCTCTGCTCCTTCGTGTTGGTCGCAGTCTTCAACTCCGCAATGTAGCGGAGTGGCTGCGATTGAGTTTCATCCGCAAGAAGGTAGTGGGCCACCACTACCCGCAAGAAAGGAGCTTTGTCATGTTCAAGTTCGTGCTGATGACTGGAGCGTTTTTAGGTTCTTTGGCCGGGATTTCGGGCGTTGTTCAGGCTGCCGGGGAAAGGGGCATGACAGAGCAGGTCCAGGGCAGCACCCGGTGGGGTAACCATTACCACGTTGGAGATTGGGTGTATGAAAATGTAAATGTGGGCGGGGGGCGAACTGAGAAGGTCTATGGCTACGTCACAAGTACGGCCTGGGGCGGCACGAAGGTTTGGGTCCAATTTGATGACCCCCAATTCAACGGCTGGTGCGATTCCGATTTGGTCTATCCGGCACCGTAGCGTCCGTTGCGGTGCGCACATTTGTCTTCGGTAGTTCCTGGACTCCTGGCGGAGCGGCCCGCGAGACCCCTCAAAGAGGTTTCGCGTGGCCGCCTCCGCTCGCTGTCGCTCTGGGCAGCATTTGACGTTGCAACAATTCGCGTGCGGCTGGTTGTCATTTCCTCTCCGCCGGCTGTCCGGTCGCCGATGAGTGCCTGACGCGGTTCGCAGATTACCGCCGACGGCTCCCTCGGGTAACTTAATCACCCCGGACCCCCAGCGGGCCAACGAGAACCACCCCTTGTTGCGCCGGAAATTCTAGCGAGTTTGCGGAAGGGCCTACGGCGCACAGCCCCAACATCCCGGTACTGGTCCAGCTTACTAACTATCCGAGAACCGCCCGAGGAGAGGGGGACAGGCACATTTTGTTCCCAGGGCACCGCAAAATGAGCCAGTCCCCGCCGGTTCTCGGACAGGCATTTAGTGTTGCTGGATAGCCAGGAGGCACCCAGCGATTGTTCCTCAAGCGGCTGCACCGCCTGACCCTATACTTCAGCAAGAAGCTCGAAAACTTGGAAGCCGCGTTCAGCATGTTCGCCGCGAGTACAACTTCTGCTGGCAGACTCGCAAAGCCGACAACAGCAGCAAAAAGCGCCCGACGGCCGCCATGACGACCTGCCGGCAAAATCTCTGCAACCTCTCGGAACCGCGCTGGGATTTGGTAAGATGGATCAGCTTCGCCGCACAGAAGCACCCGTCGTAACCGTAGCCAACGTTGCCGATTAGCATTCCCCCAAAAAATATCGTCACACTTCTCTTGCGAGCCCTTCCCAGCGCCGATATACTGTTCATGGGTTCAGTATTCGGAAATGGGCGGCCCCAGCGGTGAATTCCGGCTGCGGTCGAAGATCTCCCGGTCAATCGCAAGTTAACAAGGAGTGTGCCGATGGTCACCGCCACCGCAAAGTCGAATCACCGCATGGCCAAGAACGAAACCGCCGTCTCCAAGTCTCGCCGCCAAAGGGGACGCCTCCGACGCGGCGAAGCGATGTCTTCAAGGACAGTCCGGCGCTGAAGACCGCCTTGGCCCAGATCGAGAAGCAATTCGGCGAAGGCTCGATCATGCCGCTGGGCGCCGATCGGCGCGGCCAGATCGAAGGCATTCCGACCGGCAGCCTGTCGCTGGATATCGCCTTGGGCGGACAGGGCGTGCCCAAGGGCCGGATCATCGAAATCTTCGGCCCCGAATCGAGCGGCAAAACGACGCTGGCCCTGCACGTCATCGCCCGGGCTCAGGCTGCCGGCGGCATCGCCGCGTTCATCGACGCCGAGCATGCCTTGGACCCGAGTTGGGCCAAGAAGCTGGGCGTCGAGTTGGAAACGCTGCTGGTCAGCCAGCCCAGCAGCGGCGAAGAGGCGATGCAAATCACCGAAATGCTGATCCGCTCGAACGCGGTCGACGTGATCGTCATCGACTCGGTGGCCGCCCTGGTTCCGCAAAAGGAATTGGAAGGCGAGATGGGCGATTCGCACGTCGGCTTGCAGGCCCGGCTGATGAGCCAGGCGATGCGCAAGCTGACCGGGGCGATCGCCAAGAGCAAGACCTGCGTGATCTTCATCAACCAGATCCGCGAAAAGATCGGCGTGATGTTCGGCAGTCCGGAAACCACTCCCGGCGGCCGGGCCTTGAAGTTCTACAGCTCCTGCCGGATCGACGTCCGCCGGATCGGCCAGCTGAAGGAAGGCGAAGAAGTCGTCGGCCAGCGGGTGCGGGCCAAGGTGGTGAAGAACAAGGTCGCTCCGCCGTTCCGCGTGGCCGAGTTCGACATGCTGCACACCAACGGCATCAGCTACGAGGGCGACGTGCTCGATTTGGCCATGGCCGCAGCAGCTGATCGTCCGGTCCGGGGCCTGGTTCCGCTACGGCGAACAGCACCTGGGCCAGGGCCGGGAAAAGGTGCGGGCTTATCTGAAAGAACATCCCGAGCCGTGGTCGAAGAGCTGAAAACCAAGATCCTGGAGTCGGCGCCGTAGCGGTTGGCATCGCGGCCGAGTCCGACGGGCGACGCCGCCGACTGACGGCGGCGAATGATCCCGGACGGTCGGCCAAGCGAACCAACTGCTCGGCAGCCGCAAAGCATTATGGGCGGCTACGTCCTGAGGTTCGTTCGCGCGGCTGCCGCTGGGTGCGGCGGCTCTTGTTCGCGGCGTCGGCTCTTGCTGGCTCAGGCCGCCTGCGCTGCGTCGCCGCAGGAGCCGAGCGGCATTGCAGGCCGCGGCTGGCGGTCGAAAACGTGCTGGTCGATGCGATCGCCCGCGGCGAGAAATCGGTGGTGGCCATTGCCCGGGTCGATGCCGAGCGATCGGCCGAACAGCGCGGCGTCGAGATCGTGCCCGGCCCCTTCGGCCGGCTTCCTCGGTCGCGGCTTTCGCCGTCGCCCGGCGATCCCGATTTCATTCCCGACGAGTTTGCCACGGGCGTGGTGGTCGATCGCCACGGGCTGATTCTCACGTACTATCACGTGCTGGGACTGAAGAGCCAGCACTATGTGACCACCGCGGATCGCAAGGTCTATCCGGCGCGGATCAAGGCGGCCGATCCGCGCAGCGATCTGGCGGTGCTGGAAATCGAAGCCACCAATCTGACGCCCATGCCGCTCGGAAATGGCGCGGCGCTGAAGAAGGGGCAAATCGTGATTGCCCTGGGCAATCCCTACGCCATTGCCCGCGACGGGCAGGCCAGCGCCAGTTGGGGGATCGTCGCCAACTTGGGTCGCAAAGCCGGCCCGCGCCGGATGACGAAAACGGCCCCACGAAGGATAAGCTCTACCATTTCGGGATGCTGATCCAGACCGACGCCAAGCTGAACCTCGGCACCAGCGGCGGGGCGCTGTTGAATTTGAAGAGGCGAAATGGTCGGGCTGACGACCTCGCTGGCGGCCACTTCCGGTTACGAGCAGGCCGCCGGTTACGCCCTGCCGGTCGATGAGACATTCCGCCGCGTGGTCGACACGCTCAAGGAAGGGCGCGAAGTGGAATATGGTTTCCTCGGCGTCGAGTCGGCGAACCTGAAGGATTTCGAAATCTTGCAGGGAATGCACGGCGCGCGTGTGATGCGCGTCGAGCCCGGTTCGCCGGCGGATCGATTCGGCCTCCGGCCGGGAGACGTCGTGACCGCGGTGGCGGGCAAGCCGATTTACGATTACGACGGACTCGTGCTCGAGGTCGGCCGCCTGCCGGTCGAGTCGCCCGTCGAACTGACCGTGCTACGCGACGACCAGCAGCAAAAGATTCATGTGGAATTGGCCAAGTTTCCGGTTCGCGGGACGAAAGTCGTGACGGCGCCGGCGGCAAGTTGGCGCGGGCTGCGCGTCGATTACGCAACGGCGGTGCCTCAGGATCAGCTCCGGCTGCCGCTGTCACGATTGGATCCGGGCGGTTCGGTCGTCGTGACCGACGTGGAAAAGGACAGCCCGGCGGCGGCGGCCCAGCTCCAAGTGGGCATGTACATCACGCACGTCGGCTCGACGCCGGTCCGTTCGCCGCGCGAATTTCAGGCGGCCGTGGCGGGCAAGAGCGGCGACGTCTCGCTGCGCATTTCGTCCGGCACCGAACAGCCCGACATCCGCACCGTCAAACCCAAGCCAGGCTGAGCTTCTCACGGCTCAAAAGGCGTGAAAGAATGGCGACAGGCACCTCGCGGGCCGCTATTTCTTTCCCGTGCTGGCGGATGCGCTCGGCGCCAGTCCCCATTCTTTCCCAAGCTTTCGATCTTCGGCGGCCATGCTCAGTCTGAAATGTCCATCTCCGCCGCGCTGGCTCGATCAGGTCGCGCCGCACCTGCCGACGCTGTTGGTCGATCATGCCCATTGCGAAACGAAAGCGGCCGCCACGGCAATGAGCCTGATGTTCGCGTATATCGAGCGAGTGGAGCTGTGCCGCGAGATGTCGACGATCGTGGCTGAGGAACTGGAACATTTTCGGATGGTGCTGGATTTGTTGGACCGCCGCGGGATACGCTTCCGGCGTCTGAAGCCGAGCAACTACGGCCGGCAATTGAACGAGCTCGTTGCCAAGCAAGATCCGCAGCGGGCGATCGACCGCCTGCTGGTGGCCGGACTGATCGAAGCCCGCTCGTGCGAGCGCTTCGGCCTGCTGCGCAAGCATTTGCCCGACGCCGAGTTGACCGCGTTCTACGACAGCCTGTTCGAAAGCGAGGCCCGGCATCACAGCACGTACGTGCGGCTCGCGAAGCTGTTTGGAGAAGAGAGCCAGGTGCACGAACGGCTAGAAGAATTGTCCACCGCTGAAGCCGAAATCATCACGCGCGGCGACGATCTGCCGCGAATGCACTCGTGAGCACTTGTGTGAGCGTCAAATTTGTGGGTGAAGCATGCGTTTCCGCACTCTCCTTCTCCCGCAAAGGGGCGAAGGGAGAGGCACACCTGTCGAGTGATGTTATGTCCAGCGATGGCGCAAACGTAATTCCCGCGGCACAAGAACTTGCCCCCCGCGATCGCACGGTGGGCATCGTGTTTGCCGAGTCGCGGGCATCCGGCTGTTTCGAAGATCGGCTCAGCCTCGCGAGCACGGTGCATGGCGCGGGGTTTACTTTGAGAAAGGGATTGCTCGATCAGCGTCCGATTGTCGCGCTGCTGGCCGGCGCCGCGCCGCGGCAGTTGGACCGGGCTATCGAAGCGCTCGTTTCCGGTCACCACCCTGGCTGGATGATTGCCGCCGGGCTGGCGCATGGACTCGACGATCGTCTGCGGCGCGGCGACGTGCTGCTGGCTGATCAAATTGTCGACGTGTCCAACCACGAGTTGGCGGTCAATTTACCATCCGGCGCCGCGCGCCGCTCAGCAAGCGAATTTCCAAACTGGCCGGTTATTGAGCATCGACGAGACCCTCCGCCGCCCGGAGGAGAAACGCGAAGTTGGCCGGCGCTTCGCCGCGGTGGCGGCCGATTCGTCGGCATTCGAAATCGCCGCGGTTTGCCAGCGTGAACGAGTCCCTTTTTTTGCGGTTCATGCGATAGCCGACGCGGTCGAGGATCGCCTGCCCGCCGACGTGGCGCATTGGGCCGGCCGGCCCACGCTTGTCCGGCGGCTAGGCGCGCTGGCCGCGCGCTGGTGCATCGGCCCGCGAGCGCGAAGGACATGTGGAACTACTATGAGTCGTCGCTGGCGGCATCGGCAGCACTGGCCAAGGCGCTTGCGGCATTGATTCGGGTCTTGCCGTGAGTTTGATTCAGACGAAAGAGTGAATCTGCCTTTCTCCCTCTGCCTCGACGGGGGCTTTGCCTCAAAACATCGTTTTTCGAAGCAAGCCTGAAGCGCAAGCGAAGGACCAAAACGCAAAAACAACGTTGAACGTCCTTCGCTCGCGCGTCAGGCTTGTGTGTTTTGAGGCAAAGCCCTCGCCGGGAGAGGGCCGGGGTGAAGGTGATAGAACAACGATCGGCGCTGCTACCCCTCACCCCGGTTCGACTGAGCTCACCGAAGTCCGACCCCTCTCCCGCAAGGGGCGAGGGGAGACAACGTGGACGCGATCGCGGGGCGAATCTATGATGATCGAGGGAACGAGGGGTTGAGTTGCATGAAAATAATATTGGCCAGCCCGCGCGGATTTTGCGCCGGCGTGAACATGGCGATCGACACGCTCGAGCGGTCGATCGAGCTCTACGGCACGCCGATCTATGTGTATCACGAGATCGTTCATAACCGCCACGTGGTCGAGCGGTTTCGCGGCCGCGGCGCGGTGTTCGTCGAGAATCTGGCCGATGTGCCGGAAGAATCGCGACTGCTGTTCTCGGCTCACGGCGTGTCGCCGGAGGTTGCGCCACGGCGACGGCCCGGCGGCTGAAGACGATCGACGCCACCTGCCCACTGGTGACGAAGGTCCACTTGGAGGCGGTGCGGTTTGCCCGGCAGGGTTACACGATTTTGCTGGTCGGCCACGAAGGGCACGACGAGGTGGTGGGGACGATGGGCGAAGCGCCCGATGCGTTCGTGCTGGTGCAATCGCCCGAGGATGTCGATCGGCTGGAATTCGCGCCCGGCGCGAAGCTGGCGTATCTCACGCAAACGACACTCTCGGTGGACGACGCGAATCGGATCATCGGCCGGCTGCGCGAGCGCTTTCCGCAAATTGTCGGACCGCCAAAGGAAGACATTTGCTACGCCACTTCGAACCGGCAGGAAGCCGTGCGGCTGTTGTCGTCCGAGGTGCAAGTCTGCCTGGTGCTGGGAAGCCAGAACAGCTCGAACAGCCAGCGGCTGGCCGAGCTCGCCCGCGAGTCGGGCATCGCCGCCTATTTGATCGACGACGCGGCCGACGTCGAACTCGACTGGTTCGGCGGCGATGAAAATGTCCTGATCACCGCCGGAGCCAGCGCGCCGGAATCGGTCGTGCAAGAATGCGTGGCCCTGCTGCAAAAGCGGTTCGATGCGACGGTCGAAGCGCGGACACTGCGCGAGGAGGAAGTCTACTTCCCGCTGCCCCGCGAGCTACGCGTGGTCAACCGCTAACATTATCTTTCACATCGACCCGCCGGCTCGAACGAGGGGGAGAAGGAAAGGAGAAGAAAATGGACATTCGACATTCTACTTTGTTGCTTCCATCGGGACGCGTCCCAGCACTTGCGGAGACGCGCCGGGGAGGATTCGGACCACGGCCGCGCCCGGGGCTTGACTTCGCCCTCCGCGGCCCGGTCGCCGGCGCAAGAACCGCAATAATCAGTAATGTCCCCTTTTCTTCGTCCCCCTTTTCTTCGTCTAAGCAACACACCGCGAAACGATTCTCCAATCTCTACGATGGACGAACGACAAAAGGCATATGCGGAAATCCTTTCCGTGGGCTTGTTGAGTATTCGCGCCTTCTCGGGCCGTTCCGAGTTGTGCTTCATCGAAGCGGATCATCTTCACAACATTCCTTCGTTGATCTTCGAAACAAACGAGGATCGCCACCGCTATTATATTCTTCAAGAACGATCGGCGTACGTCGCTGCATTTACACGACTTTATTCGCTCGATTCAAGTCGACCCGCATATCACCCAAGCGCAGAGGCCTGGAAGGTGCTCGCCAAGTGTGCCGGCGTCGAGCTTCCTGACGACGAATGAAGGTTACATTCGCGCGCTGCAAAATGTAGGTCCGGCAGAGCGGACCTGCAGCCGAGCGAACTCAACCAATCGGCTCGTGACCATCTCGCGTTGTCTTTGCAACCCGCTCAGCGCGGCTTCACGGCCGCCAGCAGGCTGTCTTCTTCGCCGTGGATGTAGCTCTTTAGATAATGGTTTTCCATCGTGAGCAGATTGTGCTGCGCCTTGACGATGTCGCCGATCGAGATGATGCCCACCAGGCGGCCTTCGTCGACGATCGGCAGATGGCGAATTCGCAATTCGGTCATCACGCCCATCGTGTCTTCGACCGAATCTGCCGGGCGGCGGACCGCCACTTCGCGCGTCATGAACTCCGCGACGCGGATCTGATCGAGCGTCGTCCGTCGGGCGGCACAGGCCCGGAGCACGTCGCGCTCGGTGATGATTCCCAGCATCGGAGATGAGGAATCGCTTTCGGTGACGACCAGCGAGCCGCACCGATGCCGGACCAGCGATTGGACCAGATCGTCGAGCGTGGCGTCGGGACGAATCGTGTGAACGGTCGAACCCTTCTGGCTCAGGATTTCTTGCAGCAGCATATTCGCACCTCTACACGCCGTGAATCGGATTGAGAAAAGAAGCAGCTTAAGTCCTAGAAGCCCTAGCTCAACGCGTGGCCCTCAAGGGGTCAGTCCCCATTTTTTGCACACAAGGCATCGCAAAATGGGGACTCACCCCGCCTGACGGAGTCAGCAGCCTAACGTTCACCTAGCCGCCTGATTCCAAGGATAGCCGTTCGTTGTTTGCAAAGTCAAAACATTCGCGAATAAAAGCGGCAACTTTTTTCGCGGTTTGTGAAATGCGTCACAAAGTAGCGTCGCGATGCGCCGCCGCAAGCGGATTCAATTCGATCCGCGGGGACGAATTTCCAGCCGCACTTCGCCAATCAACCCGCCCGGCAAACTTTCACGCCCCGGCCGCGCGGGCCCAGTCGATGGCAATTCGTAAGCGGGCAATTCCACTTCGACGAGCAGGACGTTTCGCGGCGCGAGCAGTTTCCGCACCTCGAACGCCGTCGGCTGGTTGTAACCTTGCACCGCGCCGAGTGCTGTGCCGTTGAGCCGCACAGAACCCAAGAAATCGACTCCGTCGATTACCAGCGAAACCTGGTCATTCGGTTCAAGATTGGTCGGCAAGCCGAAGCGGCGGGTATAGCGAACCAAGCCGCGAAAATCAGACCCCAGCATGGCGCCCCAGTCGGCCGGCAAATGGGCGCGGCCCACGGGTGGCAAATTCTCGCGCGAGGCGATCCGGTTTCCGTCGGCGGCGATGCGCGTTCGAGCCAACGCCTCGTACTCCCAAGGACCGCCGAGGCGAATGACATGCGGTTCGGTCATGGAGTCTGCCGCGCGGGATGGCCGCCGACTTGGCCATTCGCACTGGCAGAGCCAGCGGCGCCCGACGAAGCGCTCGGCGGTATCACTACGGCTTCAAGTTTTGCTGGGCTTCGTCCAACTTGCCGAGCGCGGCTTGCAGGTCGTCGAGCGCCTTTTTGGCTGCCTCGGCATCGGCCGGCTGGGCGGTATGCTGCAACTGGTCACTGGCGGCCGCGATTAAACGCCGCGCTCGGGCCAACTCGCTGGCCGCATTATTTCGGGCATCGCCGGCGGCCTTTTGCTGCGCATCGTCGGTTGCTTTTTGCTGCGCATCATCGATCGCTTTCTGGCGTGTGCTGCTGGCCGGGTTCGGCTTCGCTGGCGCGGCAGGCACATCCGGCTTCGGCACGGCCGGCAGCGGAATCGCGGGCGCTTGTGGGATCGGCACGGCGATGCCTTGAATTTGCCCGCCGGGGGCCGGTATCAACTGGATTTGCCCCATCGGAATGGCAATGCCCTGGATTTGGAGATTGCCGATGACGGCCCGGGTCTGGCCGTACTTCTCGTACAGCTTGTAGGCCTCGGGCGATTTCTTTTTCAGTTCGTCGGCATCCTTGGCTTTGTAGGTGTCGGTCTTGTCTTGCCCATTTACTTTTTCGGTGACGCGCATTTCGATCCCGCCGTTGGCATCCTTTTCGATCTTGATTTTCTTCCCATTGGCGTCGACCTCGGTGGTCGACGCGCCGTTGGCAACGCGCTGTTGGATGCGGAACACCTGGCCTCCCCCGCCGGGGACCGCTTGAATTTGTCGCCGATGCCGATCTGAATTCCGCCGCCGCCGAAGCCGCCTTGCATCCGGGGCAGATACGCGCGGTTGTGGGGCCGGCGCGGGCGGTGGCGCCAAGGCTTCGCGAGCTTGCGAAGCGGCCGAGTTGTCGCCTTTGGCCAGTTTCTCAAGCGCCGCCTTGGCTGCCTCGCGCGTCGGTGTCTGATCCGACTTGGAAAGATGGCGGAGGATTTCTATCGATTGGGCCGTCACTTCTAAAGTTGAACCGCTGGCCGCTTCGGCCACGGGTCCGACCGCAGGCAAGCCGGCGTCCTTCAACTTCTGGGCCGCCGCTTGCCGAGTGGCGAACAAATCGCTGTCGAGATCCTTGATCCACTGACCAATGTTCGCTTGAACGGTGGTGCGCTTGAGCGGCATCCTGCTTGCCGGCTTCCGCCGTGGGAGCGGCGGCTGGAGCCTGCTCCGCCGGCGACGCATGCGCGGCGAAAGTTAGCGCTGCGCTGCATGCGATCGCGGTGGGAATCCAAGACAACGCACGGCGATAGACTTGCGTCATGACGGCACCTTGATGAAAAAAGCTCGACTTGAAATGTCGGTAAGCGGGAAGCCTGCCTGCGTGGGACGGGCGATTGAACTGTGGTGTGCTGCGTCGCCGAAAGGCGAGAATCTGGGTGTGATTATCGGCGACCTGAGAACTCGCCGCAAGCGGAGTTTCTCGAAGAATCGAATCCGCAAATCGGGCTGCAAATCCTGGACTGGAGCCGCTTCGGCGTTGCCCCAAATCTTAGCAGTAAGAAACCCTAACTCAACTCGCGGGGCCAAGGGGTCAGTCCCCATTTTGCTCACAGGGCATCGCAAAATGGGGACAGACCCCGCCGCTTCATCTGCGCCGCCCATCTCCTGATTGCACACGGCACTTGCGCGTCCTGTAGCCTGTAGCCTCAAGCCTGTAGCCTATTCGTCACGCGGGTGTTCGATAGAGGTCCAAGTCGGCTCGACCGCCGAGAATGGTGAACAGCAAGCGGATTTGCTCCAGGCCGTCCGGAATGGTGAATCGCGAGTCGCGGCCGAAGCTTTTGGCCCCCAGGACGTAGAAGTCTGGCTCGCCGATTATCAGCCGACCGGCTTCTGGCGAAAGCGCCTCTTCAAACGAAGCTTGCGAGTCGATTGCCTGAGAACAGCTTTGCGGCGCTCCCCGCCGCGGATCGTCCGATACTTGGAGTTCGGCATAGAGACTGCTGTCGCCACGATGGCCAACGCCGGCAATGATCCGGTCGACCGCCAATTCTTCGGCGTGCTTTCCACCGAGGCGAACATGAAATTGCTCTAATCCACCTTGCCAGACAACTTCTTCGACCGAAGTCGCCGGATAAAACGCCAGGTGGCCCAGCTCGCCTTGAATCAATTGGTTGGCCATTGTCGCCAGCCGATTGCGCGGGCCAGGGATCGTTTTCGATGTGCCGAATCGGGTCGAACTTTCCTTCCAAATCGCATCGCACGATCCAAGTGAAGCGCGTGAAGGGGGCCTCGTGGCCAAGTTGGGCCAGCGCCACGGCGCAGGCCGCCGCCGCGTGGCCCGAACCGACTAACAGCGTGTGCCGATGCGCGTAGTCGGCACGGTCGCGACCCAAGATGTCGGGCAAGCCATATTCGATATGGTCCTGAGCGCCGAGCTCGCCGATGGCCGGAATTCCGCCGGCGCCGAGCCAGTTGTGCTGGGCATAGTTGCCGGTGGCGTCGACCACCACGTCGGCCGCGGCAATTTTTTCCTCGGGCGCTGCGTTTGAACCCGCGCGTCGGTCGCCGGCGATCAGCAAACGGAAATCCGCTGCAGCGCGCTCCTCGCCGGCGAGCTCTCCTTTGAGCAATGTGCCGCGCGAGATTGCCAGCCCTTCCACTCCCAAATGGATGTGGTCAACCAGCAGGTCGGTTTGCGCCAGCGGCCCATAATATTGTTCGACGATCTCGCGACCGGTGAGCAGGGCGTCATCGGCGGGGGGCTTCCATCCGGCGTCTTGCGCCGCCAGCGCAGCCTGACCTAATGTCGTTGCCGTAGCGCCAAACGGGGTGAAGAGCCGCGCGTGTCCCCACCGCAGCAAATGCTCGGCCACCCGGCCGCGCTCGTAAACATCGACATCGTAGCCGAGGCATCGGGCGTAGAGCGCCGTTTCGAGGCCGATCGGGCCCGCGCCGAGGATGCCGATTCGCGCTGGTAGCTCAACGGACACCGAGCGCCTCCCGATCAACCCGGAACAATTCGAGATCGACGGCCGGTTTCTCGCCGCGCATGAGTTGGGCCATCACGAGCGCGGTGGCCGGGGCGAGAATCAGTCCACTGCGAAAATGCCCCGCGGCGATGAATGCGTTGGTCATCCCCGGAATCGAACCAAGGTATGGCGCAGCCGTCGCCGCTGCCGGGCGCAAGCCGGCCCACGAGCGCTCGACTTCCGCTTCTCGCAACTGCGGCAGCCATTCGAGGGCGAAATCCAGCAGTTCGCGCACTCCTTCGGGCGTGGCCCGGCAATCGAAGCCGACATCTTCAACGGTCGAGCCGACCAAGGTCCGGCCATCGTCGCGCGGGACAAAATAATGCGGCCCGACGTAGACCACCCGCCGCAGCAACGGCTCCTTGCTTTTCAAGAGCACGATCTGACCGCGGATCGGCTTGATCGCCGCCCGGTGTCCGAGCCGCTGGAGCAATCGTCCGCTCCAAGTGCCGGACGTGATGCAGTAACGCTTCGCCGTGAGCGGGCCGGTCTTGGTGCGGGCGGCACGGATCTCGCCGCCGGAAATGTCGAAGTCCTCGACTTCGATGTCGGGCGAGATTTCGACGCCGCGTTTTTTGCAGGCCGCTTCGAGCGCCTGCATGTGCCGCGGATTGCGGAACTGCGTTTCCTCGGGCAGCAGAATCGCACTGTCGATCTTGCCCGCGGCAAAAGCCGACCGAAACGCTGGCTCCAGTTCGGCCACGGCTGCGGGCGAAAGATCTTCAACCTTCGCGCAAATGCGCCGCAACTCGGCCGCCGCCGTCGCCAGGCTGGCAGCATGCTGCCTGCCCGCCAGATTGATGCCGCCGCAATCGAGATAACCGTTATCAATGCCAGTCTCTGCGCACAGCTTCGCCGAGAGCGCGGGATACAGACTGCAACTGAGCGACGTCAATTGCTCCAGCGGCGTGGGGTTCGGCGGATTAGGCGGCGGCGGGATGAGTCCGGCCGCGGCCCACGAGGCTTCGTGTCCCGGCCGGCCCCGATCGACGACGCGGACGCGCCAGCCGCTTTCGGCAAGTTGCAAGGCCAGCGACAGCCCGATTACGCCCCCGCCGATGATTAAGCAGTCGTCCATGGCGGAGTCGCGGAGTTAGCGGCCTGTTGAAAAAGGGGACTGGCTCCGAGCGACCGCTCGATTTCGCCTAGGATTTTAATTGGCCGCGAGGTGCCTGTACCCTTTTTCAACGCCCTTTTAGGCATTTGTTGCCACCGTCGGATCATCGGCCACGTTCACCCAGACATGAACGTGCGGCGCGCCGCGGAAGTACCACACCAGCGATGGCCCTTCCAGCCGCCAGCAATCCCACACCTGGTCATTGCCGATGTCACCTTCGCGATAAAACGCGAGCGAGCATTTATCGAGCCCGCCTTGCGACTTGATGCATCGCAACGCCTCGTCCTGATCGCTTTGCCGATAGGGCGAGAGCATCATTTTCAGCACGCGCTGCAACTCCGCCTTCTGATCGCTGGCCAGTTCCGTAACCGGCACGCCGGGATAGGGGCCATTCGGGCCATGGAAACCAACGGCCTCTTCGCGCGGCAGATGTTCGACCAAGGCCAGCTTGCGGTGGCGTTCGTCGAGCATCGTGTAGACCTTGTTCGCCTCCAGCGCCTGGGGCCAGAAAATGTTGCCCGGATGATCGGCCTTTTCGTTGAAGCCCTGGGCCGCATGGCCGTAGAAGATTGGCCCGCCAAACGCGACATGCTCGGTCGAATGGCCGTCGCAACGAATCGTCAGGTGCCGGCCGGTCATGACCAGTTCGAATTTGTCGCTGCCCGGATGGCCGAAGATGGCGATGCTCTGATGCTGGCCGTAGCCGCCGGCGTCGTCCTCAAGCTGTCGATCGATTCGCTTGACCCAGTCGGCCTGGTACATGTTCTCGTAAATTTCGCGGATCAGGTGCTGCTGATCTTTGTTGAAAAACTCCGAGCCGATCGCCTGCGAGGTGATGTTCCAGTTATTCGAGACCCGGGTCCGCAGCAAGCCCCGCTGCTTGTCGACGTGGTCCCAGTCGAAGCAGATTTTGCTTTTTTGGTTATCGTCCAGGGAACCATAGAGCAGCTTGACGATCGACTCGGGCTTCGACGTGATGTTCGGCTTCTCGGCGGCAATGGCCCATACCGGCAGCGATGCCGCCGCGGCGCCCATGCCAACCGCGGCCACGGTGCTGGCGGTGCGGAGAAAATCGCGGCGGGTGAAATCGGGAAGGCCGCTTTCGCAATCGGGGCAGATGCGCGCGGCCGGTTGGTTGGGTTTGGCTTGCTTGTCGGACATCACAGAACCTCCTGGGGTGGGATTAGCGGAGGGAGCGGGCGCTGCCGTCATTTAACACCAAGAAGCCGCCGGCCGCAATCAAAACGGCTCGCCGACGTGCCAGGAGGCTCGATGCGACGTCGGTGTTGTTCGATAAAGTCCGTCCGAGATCCCGCGCACGAGGAAGTGGCGAACCGCTGACTGGTAACGCGGCTGCGTGTTCCGGAACGTCAGCAGATCGAGATGCAGTGGTGCTCGCTCGATGAATTGCTCGAAACCGATCATCAGGCGCGTCTGGTGTGGATCGCCGTGTGCGGGTTGAATCTCGGTCGCTGGCTGACTCAATTCATGGCGGTGGAACGGAACGTGGGCCGCAATAGCACCGATCCGCGGCTGCTGGTCGCCCGTGGATTTATGCCACGCTCCAGGGGGTCGGCAGCGCTGGCGAGATTGCACGTTTGTGCGAGAAGCATGTGGCCTACCGATGGTTGTGCGGTGGGGTGACGGTAAACCATCACCTGTTGTCCGACTTTCGTTCGGGGGAAGGTGGATGGAGCGAACTGCTGCCCCAGATTATCGCCCCGTTGCTGGCGGAGGGTTTGGTGACGATGGACAGTGTCGCTCAGGATGGAATGCGGGTCCGAGCCAATGCCGGCAAGTCGTCGTTCCGCCGCTGCGCAACCCTGGAATCGTGCTTGGAAGAGGCGCGGCAGCAAGTAGAAATACTTCAACGACTGGCCGACGAATGCCGACGAATTGACGAAGCGCAACGTGCAGCCCGCGAGGGAGCGGCCAACGAACGAGCCGAACGTATCGCGGAGGCCCTTCGCAACTGCGAGGAACTGCAACAGTTACGCGACGGGCAGCCCGCAAGAGCGGCCGCAAGCAGCCGGTGGCCCGATTCTACTCGATGCGCCGCCGGTGGTAAATCGCCAATGCGTCGCCGGCAAAGCGGTCCTACATGCGTTCAAGTGGGCCGGAACGCGAGCCAGAGCGCGAGCACGATTCCGAAGACGACGACGGAGTAGATCACGATCGGCAGCGTGTTCGACCGACCCGTCTTGCCATTGTATTTCGCGCCGCAGTGATTGCATTTCACATGCGTCAACAGTCTTGGTCCGATGACACCGCCCCAGATTGAAAAATCGACCCGTTTGGCGTCAGTGGCATTGCAACGCGGGCAAGGGGCGAACTGCGGCCCCGGCGGCTTCATCTGGTTTGGCTGGCTCGGCGATTGATAGGGATTGTCGGAGACCATGGCGAAAATCTCGGATATGGCTTTGGGGATTGATCAGCGGCCCAGGTCGATTTTGATAAACAGCGCGTATTGTCCGGGACTCAGGGACGATTCCCTAATGGACTTGGGCGTGGTTCTATATGCCGCACGGCGGTCGGTAAATCTGCCGGCGCGGCATAAGGCTCACTCGTGCGGCGTCGGCATGTTAAAGCGTCTCATAGCTTCGGCAAATGCTTCACAGACTCGAACAGCCGCCCAGACGATCGTCGGGCCGATTCGCGAATTCATGTAGCGTTTCAATTTAGGACTTGCGGCGACGTCGGGCGACGAAGAACAATCCCATCGCGCCGAGCCCGCACAAGGCGACAACCGAAGAGGGTTCAGGCACCTCGCCCAGGAAGGTTCCGCTAAGGGCCATAATTGCCGTGTTGCCGCCGCCGCCAGCGGCGTCCGAAAAAGAAATGCTGTCCAGGGCGAGTCCCGTATACGTGAAGGCGATGTTTTCCTGGTACACGTTCGGGTTTCCGCCGCCGACGCTGTCAAATCCGTTTTCATTGACCCGGCCACTGGCAGCTATTGCAACGGGACTGTTGTTGAACCAATCCGGGAAAGTCAACGATCCGGTCTGCGTTGATCCGCCAGCGAAGTGCAGAGTGTAATTGACCGTGTTGGTGCCACCGCCGGTGGAACCGAAGAGAGAAAGCGTGCTCAGATACTCAGGAGTGTTGAGCGTGATAATTCCGGTCGGGCTACTGCTATTGATCAGCACCGCGTTATTTGAATTGAAGTTGGCCAACTGCAGTGTGGTCGACGGATCCGACTGGCTTGTGACGACGCCCGTCGGCAGGCCGGTTGTCGGGCGCCCGTGTTGAATCCGACTCCGTACCAGGTATTTCCGGTCGTTGCTCCTGCGCCGTTGTCCATCGTGCCAGTTTTGCCGGTCGCGTAGGTTTCCGTGGAACTTATGATAAAGTCTTGATCGAATCCGCTGATGGCGACGGGAATCTGGCTGGCTTGAGCAACGCTGGCGGTAATGATGAGGGCGGCGGATAGTGCTGCGATGCGCGTCTGCATGGTGAAGCTCCGATTTTGTTTGTGAACAGTTGCCAAAGCCACGACGTCGGCGAAACGATTGGATTCAAACATGGGATTCACCCTTCTAAGAAAAACTGGGATTCGGAATGAACGAAAAGAAAGTCTGGACGCGGCACGACTCGCTGGCAGACACCGAGATTCAAATGCGCATGAACTCCTCCGGTTTGAACGGGGCTACGCGAATTCTCCGAGAAAAGCGGAATCGCCCAAAAAGGGCCGTTTGTGATGCTCGCAAAAGGAACAATCTCCCTTTTTCTGACCGTAACCGAGGTTTGCAACTAAATCAATGTTTTTTGAAAAGTTTTCTGAATTTTTCAGCGGTGCGCTATATCTCCATTTTCAACCATTGACCCGAACGTAATTCCTCGCTCGCAGAAATGCAACAAATTTGGAGTCCGCGTGACGCGTTGCCCGCCCTCCTTCGGAACGCAAGGCGTCCGATTTGAGCCGCCGTCGATCCGAGCTTAGAATCAAAGCTGTGGCAGATGCGATGGCCCGCGGCGGCTTGACCCAGGTTTCCGCGGCGTGTTATAAGCGGAATCGGCGGCAAGGGATCGGATCGGCGATCTTAGCGAACAGGGCGCCCGGCGCAGGGAATTCGCGCCGCGGCCTATTCGTATCTTTGAAGAAATTCTGCGGCGGCGTCGGCTGCCGTGTCGAGGATGGATGAGTTCAAGCTAAGCTAGGCAAAGTGTGATAAGCGGCTGGTCGTCCGGTGCGGACGGTTGTGCCGGATATATCGCTCGACAACATTCTTCGCTCCCGGCAGACTCCTCCGCAGCCGCTTCGCATCATCGAGTTGGTCGTTCTTATGGCGTTTGTGACTTTGAGAGTGGTCGACGGCGCCGATCGAGGACGCACCTACGGCGATTTGCCGACGCCGATTACCATCGGGCGCGAAGAGGGGAACTCGATTCAGTTGAACGACGAGCGGATCAGTCGGTTCCATCTGAAAATTCAGGAAGATCACGACAAGATCGTCCTGACCGATCTGGAAAGCACGAACGGCACGAAGGTCAACGGCGAGGAAATTCAACTCCGGATTCTGCGCTACGGCGACCTGATCGCGGTGGGCCGGTCGGTGTTGGTCTTTGGCACGCGCGAGCAAATCGCCCAGCGCTTGGCCCGGCTGCGCGGCGACCGCAACGAGGATCCGACCCGCAGCCCCTCGGATGTCGCGGCGCATGGAACTGGCGACGATTTCGACATCAGTGCGATGGGTGAGTCCGACATCCACGCGACACTCCACGCCGCGGAGCCGCCGGAGTTGCCCGAGCACCTGACGCCCGCCCAGGCCGCACAACTTTGCGAGTTGCTGGGTTATATCCACCTGCGAATTCGCGACCTGGTCGATCCGGTCGTGATCAAGAGCCCACACGATGCGATTGTCATCGACTTCGAGCAATGGCAATCGCTGTTGGACATCAACTCGCGATTGGGTGAATATCTCCGGTCCATCGGCGATCCACGGGCGCACGAAAAGTGGTTGTGTGCCACCGGCATAGCAGCGTATTGCAAGGAAGGGCCAAGCGCCTCCCGGTGAACCAAATCCCGCGGCAAACTCATGCGTTGCCGGTGCCAGTCCCCTTTTTCAACGGGCTCGAGAGCGTTCAGCAATCGAGGCTGACGAAATCGACCAGTCTCGCCGGCCCGATAGGTTCGATCGCCGGCGGCAAAGACGGCCAGGGCGTTGGCGTCGGTGAGGCTCCGCAGATCGGCCGAGCCGGTCCAAGCAATCGGCTGGATCCGCGGGCTAGCCCGGTCGCGCGAATCGAGTGCCGAGGGCAGGAATGTCGGCCGCTCGCCGCGGTGCACAAAGTCAGCCGTCAATTCAGCGCGCCCCGTGATCAACGGCCCAGGCTCGCGTCCGGCAATCCGCTCCAATGCCGGCCGCACAAACAGGGCGGCGCAGCACCAGACTGCTGACCGGATTGCCGGGCAAGCCGAACACCAACGTTGGCGTCGCGCCCGGCCGGTGACCACGAGCAGTGCCGAACCACAGTGGCTTGCCCGGCTTCAGGCGAATTTTGTGGAACACCTCGACCACGCCCAATTCGCGGAGCAATCCAGGCACCAGATCGAGCTTGCCGGCGGAGACGCCGCCGGAAATCAGCAGCACATCATCGCGCAAGCCTTCTGCGAGTTTGGCCCGTAGCGACTCGGGCTCGTCCTTGGCGATTCCCAGGTCCACCGCGCGGGCGCCGATTCGGCTGACCCAAGCATTCAGCATGGGGCCGTTCGAGTTGCGTATTTGCCCCGCCGTGGGAACCTGATCGGGCGGGACCAACTCGCTGCCGGTGGAAAGGACCGCCACGCGCGCCGGTTCGATTACCGGGACCGTGGCGCGGCCGACCTCGGCAAGCAGACCGATTTCCAAGGGCCGCAGCACTCGACCGGAAACGAGCACCGTTTGCCCGCGGCGCAGGTTGGCCGCCCGCCGGAGAATGTTCTGGCCAAGGCGAAACCGATCGTCCTGGATTCGAACGCGTTCGAGCGCATTGGAGGCGCCGCCGGCCGCCGGCTCGACAAGCGTGGTCAGCTCGTGCATCACGACCGCGTCGGCCGCGGATGGCAGGGGCGCGCCGGTCATGATCCGCCAACATTCGCCGGCGCCGCCAGAGTGGGTTGCTGTTTGGCCCGCGATGACTTCCTCGATCACGACGAGTTCAGCACTTCCGGCGCTCAAGTCCGACGCTCGCACCGCATAGCCGTCGACCATCGCCTTGTCGAAAGGGGGCGAATCGATATCGCTCGCCACATCCTCCGCAAGGACAAGTCCCAAGGCGTCGGAAAGCTGAACGCGGACAGAAGGCTTGGCGGCGGCCTGCTCAACCACAAGCTGCCGGGCTTCTTCGACGCTGTGCATGGCGATGGTCGAGATACGCAAGGAGGGCGATGGGCGACACTAGCCCGAAGCGTTAGCGAGGAAGCCGTGCAAGATCATCGCCTCGCGTCCTCGCTAACGCGTCGGCATGGTTTATCATCCTAGAATATCGCGGCGGACGAACGCTACCGTTCAGTCCTCGGTCACTTCAATTGCCGGATCAAGACTCTGGATCCGAATTCCCGGAATGCCGGTGGAATTGACCGGCTCGGCAGGCGCGCTTTCATTTCCAAGCATCGATCTCAATCCGGTTGCGGTTGATCCGACCGCCAGAAACCGAGTCAAAATTTCCACGCCCGCGGGACTAAGAAAACTTTCCGGATGAAATTGCACGCCAAACACAGGCAGGCTCCGATGCCGAACGCCCATGATCTCACGTCCGCCATCGGGTAATTCCGACCAGGCTGTCACTTCGTAATCCGCGGGCAGCGTGCCCGGGCGGATCACGAGGCTGTGATATCGAGTGGCCTCGAATGGATTCGGCAGTCCGCTAAACAGTCCCTGGCCGTCGTGATGGATCAGGTCGACCTTGCCGTGCATCAGCCGCTCGGCCCGGACAATTTCGGCGCCGCAAGCCTGCCCGATCGATTGATGGCCGAGGCACACGCCAAGGATCGGCAGCTTGCCGGCAAAATAAGTCACGGCGGCGCACGAGATGCCGGCTTCGCTCGGCGTGCAGGGACCAGGCGAAATGATCAGGTGCGAAGGGCCGCGGTCGGCGATTTCCTCGATCGTGACTTCATCGTTGCGGACGACCTGTAAATCCAGAGTCGGATCGATCTCGCCCAATCGCTGGACGAGGTTGTAGGTGAACGAGTCGTAGTTGTCGATCAGGATGATCATGGAATTTTTTTGGCAACGCCAGGCTTTGCGCTACCTCGCAGTTTAATGACAGGGAGGATCGTGGGCCAGCAAGTGAGGAAGTGGGTCAGCCTGGAAATCAGGAATCCTCCGGGGGCGAGTGCTTTCGCCTGGGAGTACAAAGCCATCCCAAGATAATCGCCGCGCAACCAGCGATTGCGCATGACAAGGCGATACCAGATGGCCACGCCGCCATTTGGCTGAGGGCGGAGGCAACAAAGAGCAGCGCCCCGACCGCGTATAGCGCCCAGCGAATCGCAAGCCGCGCAAGATATTCGACTGCTTTGGGTACGGCGTCCCCATCGAACGGCAGCTTATCGGCGTCCATACGACCATGATAGCCGAGCGGACGACCAGGCGAATACGGCTTACTTTGTGCGCCGCTCGATACGCATCCGGGGTATTGAGGATCACACCTTGCGGAAGCGTTCCTCGGGCAGGATGACCGAAGTCACGCGCAGGCCGAATTTGTCGCCGACCTTGATCGCTTCGCCTTTGGCCACTGCGTGTTGCCCGACGTTCAGGTCGAGCATCTCTTCGCACGATTTATCGAAGTCGATGATCGAACCAGGCCCCAATTCCATGATCTTGTCGACCGCCTGTCGTTTCGTGGCCAGGGTCACGCTGACCGGCACCATGATATGCAGTAGGCTGCGCGTGTAAGGGGGCAGTTCTTCGACAGAACGAGCGGTCCGCGACAACGTCCGGACGGTGGATTGTGCCGCAGGCGTCGGTGTCTTTTCCGCCGGGTCTGATTTGGCCATAAACCGTCGCTCGTCGAGGGAGGAGTTAACTGCCTATCCGAGAACCGGCCGAGGAGAGGGGGACAGGCACATTTTGCTCCCAGGGCATCGCAAAATGAGCCAGTCCCCGCCGGTTCTCGGATAGGCTCTAAGCCGGCGATCCGCATCAATGGTTATCGGGCGGTAATCCGGTGAAACTTTGTCGAGTTTGCCGGTTGATTCTCGACCCGGTAGGGTGGGCAATGCCCACCGGTCGTTGAGGCATCGTGGGCCTCAAAGCGTTTAGCTCCTGGTGGGCAGTGCCCACCCTACGGCGAGAAGAAAGGGGCGAAATGGCTTTGGTCGAGTTCGGCATCTATAATTCCACGGACCACAAGTTTCGGATCTGATGCAAGTTCCGCACGTTGGAAAATTCTCTTAACTCATGTCCACGCTGACTTCGCCCAACGCCGCCTTCGAATTCAAGCCCTACAAGTCGCTCGCGAACGACGAGTTGCAGGCCCGGATTGCGGCGGTTCGGGCAGATTGGGGTCCGCGGCTGCTGATTCTGGGGCATCATTATCAGCAGGATGAAGTGATCGCGCTATCGGACCTCCAGGGCGACAGCTATCAACTGAGCCAGATGGCGGCTGCTAGCACCGATTGCCGCGCGATCGCGTTTTGCGGTGTCCACTTCATGGCCGAGACGGCCGATATTCTGGCGAATCGGCCCGAGCGGCTTGCTGGACGCAGCGGCCAGCGCGTGACCGTGGTCCTGCCCGACATGGCGGCCGGCTGTTCGATGGCCGACATGGCGGCGATCGAGCAGGTGGAAAATTGCTGGGACGAACTGGGCGAAGTGCTCGACACGGCCGACGTCACGCCGGTGACGTACGTCAACTCGGCGGCGAGCCTGAAGGCGTTTTGCGGCCGGCATGGGGGCATCGTTTGCACGTCGAGCAACGCCGCGGCCGTGCTCCGCTGGGCGTTCGAACGCACCAGGCGAATTCTGTTTTTCCCCGATCAGCACTTGGGCCGCAACACGGCCCGGGCGATGGGCATCCCGCTGGAAGAAATGTCGCTTTGGAATCCGCATGCCGGCAGCTTGGGCGGCAACCGTGCCGAGCAACTCGTCGGCAGCCGCGTCGTGCTGTGGCAGGGGCATTGCAGCGTGCATGCGATGTTTCGGCCGGAGCATGTCGATCAGTTCCGAGCCCGCTTTCCGGGAATCAAGATTCTCGTGCATCCCGAATGCCCGATGGAAGTCGTCGACAAGGCCGACGTGCGCGGCTCGACGAGCCGGATCATCCGCGAAGTCGAATCCTCCCCCGCCGGTTCGAAATGGGCGATCGGCACCGAATTGCACCTGGTGAACCGCTTGAAGCACGCCCACACCGAGCAGGAGATTCATTTCCTTTCGCCGGTGGTGTGCATGTGCGCGACGATGTATCGGATCGACCTGGCGCATCTTTGCTGGAGCTTGGAAAACCTCGCGGCCGGCGCGCCCGTGAATGTGATTCACGTCGAAGAAGAGACGGCGCGCTGGGCGCAAGTTGCGCTCGAGCGAATGCTGACGGTGAAATGAGAATCTACCCCTGAACCGTCTGCGCGAGGGGGACGAGCCGAGTGTCCCTCTTTCTTCGTCCTCAGACGCGCTACGATAACGGAACGCAATCATTCGGCGGCCGGTCCGGACCATACCGCTTACGATAACTCGTGCTGCGCTGCCGCATGCTGAATCTTGTCGGCTAGGATGTCGTGCACCACGATGGAGACACTTGGCGCCGCTGGAAATGACAGGCGGATCTGCCTGACGAAAATCAAGGATTTCTCCTCGCTGAGTTGAATCTCTGGCCAAGGAATGAAGACCGGAGGATGTCCAACCAAAAACGGCCAAAGCATCGCGATGCCAATCCCATCGCGGCTGATGTTGAAATTCAATAAACAGCCACTTGGTAGCGGTCCAATAAGCTTAGCGGCTTGGAACCGGAACTTAGCGCCCTCCGCGGGATGATTAGATGGGAAACGAGTTGCCAAGGAGCGCAGCCATCAACAAACGAACAGGCCGCCAACATAAGACCGAGCATCGCCGCGACTGTGGATAAAATCAGTAGCACGGACAGAAATACGGCGACCGGACTGTGGACGGTCATGTATCGTTCCTCAATCGAATCGGCTGACTCCCGCACGGTGCGGCGCAGCGGCTTGATTAGTCCTGCGCCGACAGCGCACCCAACGAGTCGCAGTTTTCCAGGGTCTGACGCGCTGCCTGGACCGCGCTTGGAAAGCGGACAGTCCCATTACGTTCGGCGGAAGTCACAAAATTGGGACAGTCCCCTACGGTTCAAGGCACTCCGTACACCCGCAATGATGGCCCAGGGGCCAAGCTGCTCGGCACACTACTCGGCGCGCTACCCGGCGAGGTTCCTGCCGCTTGGCTGCCGTTATACGCTTGGCTCCCACTGTACGGCGCGACTTGCGGCCACGGCGACGAAGCTTGCGGCCCATAGCCCGCCGGCAGCGACAACTGCGGAGCCAGAACGAGCGGCCGGATGGAGTCCTTCGGCCGTTCGGTCGGTTGATAGCCGATGCCCGCCGGATCGACCGGATAGTTCGCTGGATACGGTGCCTGCGCCACCGCGGTCCATTGCGGGATCAGCGTCAGGGGACGGACTGGATCAGTGCTCGGCGGGCCGAAGGCTTGCCCGCCGGCTTGCGCGTCGCCCGGCGCCGGCTGTGCATACGTAGAACGGCCATCGTAGGGCGACAGATAATAACCCAAATCGCTCGTGCTGGGATTCGGCTCCGACGGCGGCATGTCGAGGCTGCCCGGAGCAGCGGTCCCGGCGGCATTGGACACATTCGGATTCGACGCCTTCGGTTTGGTGTTCGTCGTCGCGGCGGCCAAACCGGGCGCCAAGCCATTCGGCAAGGTGGCGTTCGCAGCGGGTTTCTTCCTAAGCCTTGCGGACAGTCCCAATCCATTTTGCCGTGCGGCGGCAGTCGGCGCCGCCGGCACGTTGCCGGTCGCGTCGGCCGCGCGCGACTTGGCCGTGCGGGCCATCGTATCGAGCCCTAGCCCAGACCCTTGAGCGGCCGATTGTTGCAGGCCCTTGGTTCCGCGCGGTTGGCTCGCCGCCGGCAACGCGAGCCCAGGATCAAGACGAGCGCTGGAAATCCCTTCCGGCGGCGGAGCGGCCGCCGCGGGCTTCGCGGCCTCGCGCACGGCGCCATTGGTTGCCGCGCGCACGATGTTGCCTTCGACGACGACATCGTTCGGACCGCCGATCATCAACAGGTGCTCGACGTTGTCGCGCCGGACGATGACGAGTTGACGCTGTCCGTCGAGCCCGAACACGTCGACCACGCCGAGCCGCGACCCACGCGCGCGCGTCCCGCTCGGCGCGCGCAAGCGGTGCGCGAAAAGCAAGCGGTAAAGCACGTAAAGAAGCCCGATCAGGACGACGAGGACAACCACGGCCAGCACGATCTGCGCCGCGTGGCCGTCGCCGTTCAGGAGACTACTCAAAGACTGCAACATCAAACACGCCTCGACCGAGGAGAGCGCATCAGGCGCTCGAGCCGGCCCCCAACACGCATGGTTAACCTAGGACCCCGCGCGCCAAGCGAACTTCGCCCGACGCTTGGAGTAGCAAATCGAACCTCTCATGAAAACATGAAGTTTGGCCAATATTGTCGCTCGTCGCGCAAGCGGCGCCATAAAGTCGTTGAGGAGCGCGCGGCGGAGCCTGGGTTGACGCCGGGAAACGTTGCCAAGCGCGATCGCCGGACGCATGTTCGCCGCGCGCGAGAATCGGTCCGCGCGCGCGCCGGGCGGCGCCAGGGGAGACGAACCGCGCCCATGACGTCCCTTGTCCACGACGCCGCCGGCCAAAGGCTTCGAGCGGATCGCGCGCCCGGGCCTGATGGCGCTCATGCTGCTCGCCGTCGTCGTCTCGGCGGCGGCGCTGGTGTTCCTGCCGGGCGAGTTCGGCCGCCGGGCCGGTTCCTTCACCATCGCCGCGCTGGCGATCTTCGGCGCGTTCAGCATTCTCATGTACGCGTTCGGGCCTCGCGCGTTTCATCGGCCGCGCCAGCGAATTCGATCTGGCGCGCGCCATCGCCGAGACGAGCGAGGAGGCGCTCGTCGTCACCTCCGGCGCCTCGCGCGTGCTCTACGCCAACGACGCCTATCGCGCTCTGTCGGGCGCACGAACAGGCGAGGCTTCGCAACGTCGAGCGGCTGTTCGCCGGCGCGCCGGAGACGTCGCGAGGCGATTTACCGGCTCGCGCAGGCGGCGCGCACGGGCGGGACCGGCGGTCGAGGAATTGCGGCTGTCGCCGCCGCTCGACGGGCCAGGGCGAGGCGGCGTGGTATCGCATCCGCGTGCGCCCGCTCGACGGCCCCGCGCAAGGCCAGGCGGCGCTGTGGACGGTCAGCCGACATCACGCAGCGAACGCGACCGCCACGAAACCTTCTTCCAGGACCTGCAGCACGCGATCGACTATCTCGACCACGCGCCGGCCGGGTTCTTCTCGGCCGAGGCCGACGGCGCCATCGCCTACATGAACGCGACGCTCGCCAATTGGCTCGACTACGACATCGCCGAGTTCACGCCGGGACGAGATGACGCTCTCCGACATCGTCGCCGCCGACGGCGCGGCGCTGCTCGGCGTCGTCGCCGGCGCGCCCGGCGAGGTGAAGACGGTCGACACGGTCGTCGATCTCAAGCGGCGGCACGGCGTCTCCAAGCCGGCGCGGCTCATCCATCGCGTCGACCTTCGGCGCCGACGGCGCGCCGGCGCCCTCGCGCACGCTGGTGCTGGAGGCGACGCCGGACGCGCCGCGCGACGACGGCGGCGAAGCGGCGGAGGCGCGGCTTCTCGCGCATGTTCAACACGACGCCGCTGCCGCTCGCCACGCTCGGCGCCCGACGGCGTCGGTGCGGCGCGCCAACGGCGCCTTCGCCCGGCTCGCGCCGGCGGCGATGAAGGGCGGACCGCGCGACGCTCTACAGCGCGGTCGCCGAGCGCGACCACGCCGCGCTGAAGGCGGCGATCGCCGCGGCGACGCGAGGGCAAGGCGGAGATCGCGCCGGTCGACGCGACGGTCGAGGGCCAGGGCGAGCGCGCGGTGCGCTTCTTCGTCTCCGCGGCCGAGGCGCAGCGGCGGCGACAGCGCGGGCGCCAACGTCATCGCGCTCGACACCACCGAGCAGCGCACGTTGCAGGAGAATTTCGCGCAGAGCCAGAAGATGCAGGCGATCGGCCAGCTCGCCGGCGGCATCGCGCACGACTTCAACAACGTGCTGACCGCGATCATCGGCTATTCCGACCTTCTGCTGGTCAACCACCGGCCGACCGACCCGTCGTTCCAGGACATCATGCAGATCCGCCAGAACGCCAATCGCGCGGCGGGGCTGGTGCGGCAGTTGCTCGCGTTCTCGCGCCGGCAGACGCTGCGCCCGCAGGTGCTGCAACTCGCCGACGTGCTGTCGGAACTGCAGATGATGCTGCGCCGGCTGGTCGGCGAGAAGATCGAGCTCGAAGTCTCGCACGGGCGCGACCTCTGGCTGGTCAAGGCCGACCTCAACCAGTTCGAGCAGGTCGTGGTCAATCTCGTCGTCAACGCGCGCGACGCGATGAGCGAGGGCGGCCGCATCATGCTGCGCACGCGCAACGTCGCGCGCCGAGGAATGCGCGGCCTTCGGCGAGAAATCGCTGACGCCGGGCGAATACGTGCTGGTCGAGGTGCAGGACACCGGCCACGGCATTCCCGCCGGACGTGCGCGACAAGATTTTCGAGCCGTTCTTCACCACCAAGGAGGTCGGCAAGGGCACCGGGCTCGGCCTGTCGATGGTCTATGGCATCGTCAAGCAGACCGGCGGCTATGTGTTCTGCGTCAGCGAGCCCGGCCAGGGCGCGACGCTTCCGCATTCTGCTGCCGCGCCATATTCCCGAGCCGGTGGTCGAGACCGCAGAAGAAGGTCGAGGTCAAGCCCGCGGCCGATCTCACCGGCCGCGGCGCGATCCTGCTGGTCGAGGACGAGGAGGCGGTGCGCGCCTTCGCCTCGCGCGCGCTGGCCTCGCGCGGCTACACGGTGATGGAGGCCGAATCCGGCGTCGACGCGCTGCGCGTGTTCGAGGAGGCGGACGGCAAGATCGACCTCATCGTCTCCGACGTCATCATGCCGGAGATGGACGGGCCGACCATGCTGATGGAGTTGCGCAAGCGCGGCGTCGCGGCCAAGATCATGTTCGTCTCCGGCTACGCCGACGACGCTTTCGCGCGCAACCTGCCCGAGGGCCAGGAATTCCAGTTCCTGCAGAAGCCGTTCACGCTGAAGCAGCTGATCGAGACGGTGAAGGGCGCGATGAGTTAGTGCAGGAACAGCTTGCCGAAAACGGCGACGACGAGCGCGAGCATAAACCCAATCATCCATTTGACGAGCACGAGTTCCGATCGGACGCCGGCGATCTCCGCCCGCAGCTCGGATTTCACGTCTGAGATTTCCGACCGCAGTTCGGCGACGGACATGTCCAAGTCGGCCTTGGTGGCGAGTTGCTCGGAGGTCGCGCCGCTGAACGCTTCCGCGACGCCCTCGGCTTGCTCGGCGGACATGTTGGCTTTGTCACGCAGTGCGCGCGCGAATTTGAGGGTGTCGAAGGCGACGCTCATGGATTTCCCTCGGCCTAAACCGACGGCCGCGCAGTAGCTTAACATGGTCGCAGAGCGGCGGTAAGCCAAACCGCCAGCCTGGCGCGCTGCGCATAGGCGCTAAGATTTAGATTGTTTTATCGACGCTATCCTCGTCATGCCCGGACTTGTTCCGGGCAGTCTCACGCCGTGAACGCGACACGGCGGTTTCAGAATCCATGCGCCGGCGTTCCGACTGCGATGTGACTTGGAGCTGCGAGTCGCAGAGCCGACGTGGCCGCCGAGAAGCGCGTTGCGGTCCATGATGGAACCCGGATTTCTTATTTGGCATCTAAGTTGCAAGTGGGATTTGCGACATGCCGATCGGATGCTGCGCTTTCCGCGTGACGGCGCCTCCGCCTTGATGTAAAGAGTTCTCACATGAGATCCGGCGCGGACGAGCCGCGCGGCTACCACCACGGCAATCTGCGCGAGGCGTTGATCCGCGCCGCGCTGGACCTGATCGCGAAGAAAGGCCCGGCGGGGTTCACCTTCGCGGAAGCCGCGCGCTTCGCCGGCGTCAGCCCGGCCGCGCCCTATCGCCATTTCCGCGACCGCGACGAACTGATGGCCAGCGTGGCGCTGCGCGGTTTCGAGCAGTTCGAGGCGGCGCTGGCGAAAGCCTGGGACGACGGCCGGCCGAACACGTTCGCGGCGCTCGATCGGCTCGGCAAGGCCTATCTGGAATTCGCCCGCGCCGAGCCCGCGCTTTACGCGGCGATGTTCGAAGCCGGCATTCCCGTCACCGCCCACCCGCCGCTGCGCGAGGCGAGCGACCGCGCGTTTTCGCGTACTGCGCGCGGCGGCTGAAAAGCTCTGCGCCGCCATGCCCGCCGCGGGCCGGCCGCCGGCGTTGATGGTGGCGCTGCATATCTGGACGATGGCGCACGGCGTCGCCTCGCTGTTCGGGCGCGGCGACGGCGGCCACCGGGCGCTGCCGATGACGCCCGCGGAACTGTTGGAGGCGCAGACGCTGGTCTACCTGCGCGGCCTCGGCGTCGGCGGCGCTTGAAGCGTCCCGATTTTAATTGACACGCTTCGCCACGTCTCGCTTGACAGGTTCGCGCCCCATGTAAATGTTCATTACATTCACACGGAGGTCGTGTCATGGCGATAGTGCTGATGATCCTGAGCTTCATTTGGTGGTGGCCGCTAGGCCTCGCGGTCCTCGCCTTCCTAGTCTTGCGACGGCGTTGGGAGTGGCGGCGGCATCTGAGTTATGCAGGAGAAGGACCGCATGTTCGACGGAGATCGCGGAATGGATCGCTGGGAGCGCAAGGTCGCCCGCGCGCAGGAGAGGGTGGAGCGCGTGCGCGGCCGGATGGAGCGTTTCTACCGGCCGCGGCGGCTGGCTCAGCGCGAGTTCGAGCGGCAACAGCGCGTTCGACGACTATCGCACCGAGACGCTGCGCCGGCTCGAGGACGAGCAGCGCGAGTTCAAGGATTTCCTGTCGCGGCTGCGCTTCGCCAAGGACCGCGCCGAGTTCGACCAGTTCATGGCCCAGCGCCGCGAGCGGCCGTTCGAGCCGAAGCGCAACGAGCCCGCCGGCCGGCCGCACGCCTACGGAGCGGCGGCGTCCACGCCGCCGACCTTCCATCACGAACAACGGCGGCCTGGAGGCCGCCGCTCCACGGTTGATCGCGCCCTCGAAAGGCGCGATGTAGCGGGCGCGGGCGTCGGTTGGGCGTCATCGCCACCCCGAGGGCTGCATGCGCTTTGCCGGAACCGCCACCTATATCGCCAGCGACGAACTGACGACGGCCGTCAACGCGGCGATCGCGCTGGAGCGGCCGCTGCTCATCAAGGGCGAGCCGGGCACCGGCAAGACGCTGCTCGCCGCAGGAGATCGCCGCCGCGATCGACGCGCCGCTGATCTCCTGGCACATCAAGTCGACCACCCGCGCCCAGCAGGGCCTCTACGAATACGACGCCGTCTCGCGGCTTCGCGACAGCCAGCTCGGCGACGCGCGCGTCTCCGACATCCGCAACTACATCAAGCGCGGCAAATTGTGGGACGCGTTCACCCACGAGCGCCGGCCGGTGCTGCTGATCGACGAGATCGACAAGGCCGACATCGAATTCCCGAACGACCTCTTGCTCGAACTCGACCGCATGGAGTTCCATGTCTACGAGACCGGCGAGACGGTGAAGGCGGAGCGGCGGCCGATCGTCGTCATCACCTCCAACAACGAGAAGGAGCTGCCCGACGCGTTCCTGCGCCGCTGCTTCTTCCACTACATCCGCTTTCCCGACACCGAGACGATGCAGCGAATCGTCGACGCGCATTTCCCGAGCCTGAAGCCGCGTCTGATCGAGGAGGCGCTGCGGCAGTTCTTCGCCGTGCGCGAGACGCCGGGGTTGAAGAAGAAGCCGACGACATCGGAGCTGCTCGATTGGATCAAGCTGCTGGTGGCGGAGGACATTTCGCCGGAGGTCTTGCGCGAGCGCGACCCGCGCAAGCTGATCCCGCCGCTGCACGGCGCGCTGCTGAAGAACGAGCAGGACGTGCATCTGTTCGAGCGGCTGGCGTTCTTGAACCGGCGCGAGCGGGGATGAGCGCCATCGCCCCGGAAAACATCGAGGCTTGTCATGCATCTCGGAACCTTCACGATCGGCATCGCCCACATTCAACCGATCGCCGCGCTCGTCGCGGGCGTTCTCATCCTCATCATGCCGCGGCTTCTGAACTATATCGTCGCGATCTTCCTGATCCTTTCCGGTCTGCTGGGGCTCGGCATCTTGCGCTGAACGGCGGGGCGCGCGGCGAAGAGAGATCCTTCGTGTCCTTCGTGCCTCCTTTGTGCCTTGGTGTTGAAGCCTTTCACCACCAAGGCACAAAGGAGGCACAAAGGACACAAAGGCTCCCCCGCCTTCCCGTTCCGCGTCCAATCTGGCATAGCTCCGCGCCATGAACGCCATGCCCCCCACCGCCAATTTTGACGCTGCGTTGCGCGCGAGCGCCCGCGCGGCGGCGGATTGGCTGATCGCCAACCAAAAACCCGACGGGCATTGGGTCGGCCGCGACGACAGCAACGCCTGCATGGAGGCGCAATGGTGCCTCGCGCTTTGGTTCCTCGGCCTCGAGGATCACCCGCTGCGCCGCCGCCTCGGCGCCGCGATCCTGAAGACACAACGCCCCGACGGCGCCTGGCAGATCTATCACGACGCCCCCAACGGCGACATCAACACGACCGTTGAGGCCTACGCCGCGCTGCGCTCGCTCGGACATCGCGACGACGAGCCGGCGCTTCAGCGAGCCCGCGCTGGATCGAATCTAAGGGCGGCCTCAGAAATATCCGCGTCTTCACGCGCTACTGGCTCGCGCTGATCGGCGAGTGGCCGTGGGAGAAGACGCCAAACCTGCCGCCGGAAGTCATCTGGTTTCCCCTCTGGTTCCCGTTCTCTATCTATAATTTCGCGCAATGGGCGCGAGCCACGCTGATGCCGATCGCGCTGCTTTCGGCGCGGCGCCCGAGCCGCCCCCTGCCCTCGCAAAACCGCCTCGACGCATTATTCCCTGGAGGCCGCGACAAGTTTGATTACCGGTTGCCAAAGAAGGCCGGCGCCGGCGGCTGGGACCGTTTCTTTCGCGGCGCCGATAAGGTTTTCCACGCGCTGCAAAACATCGGCCAACGCTTTCATCTCGCGCTTTGGCGTCCGGCGGCGGTCGCGCGCGCCACCGAATGGATCGTCCGTCATCAGGATTTCGACGGCGCCTGGGGCGGCATTCAGCCGCCCTGGATCTACAGCCTGATGGCGCTGCACGTGGAAGGGTACGCGCTCGACCATCCCGTGCTAGCCAAGTCGCTTGATGGTCTCAATGATCCCGCCTGGCGCTGGGATGAGGGCGAGGCCACTTTCATCGGCGCCACCAACTCGCCGTGTGGGACACGATGCTCGTCCTGCTCGCCTTCGATGACGCAGGTCTCGCCGGCGAATATCCCGAGGAGATCGAGAAGGCGGCGGATTGGCTGCTGACGCGCCAAGTCAGGGTCAAGGGCGATTGGTCGATGAAGCTGCCGGACGTCGAGCCCGGCGGCTGGGCGTTCGAATACGCCAACAATTATTATCCCGACATCGACGATACGGCGGTAGCGCTGATCGCCCTCGCGCCGTTCCGCAACGATCCCAAATTCAAGGCCAAGGGCATCGACAAAGCGTTCGCGCGCGCGGTCGATTGGTTGATCGCCATGCAGAGCCGCGGCGGCGGTTGGGGCGCCTTCGACAAGGACAACGACAAGACAATCCTCACCAAAATCCCGTTCTGCGACTTCGGCGAAGCGCTCGATCCGCCCTCCGTCGACGTCACCGCGCATGTCGTGGAGGCGTTCGCCAAACTCGGGATTTCGCGCGAGCATCCTTCCATGGTCCGCGCGCTCGATTATTTGAAGCGCGAGCAGGAGGCGGACGGGCCGTGGTTCGGCCGCTGGGGCGTCAACTATGTCTACGGCACGTCGGCCGCGCTGCCGGCGCTCGCCGCGATCGGCGAGGACATGCAGCGCGCCCTATATCGGTCGCGCTTGCGATTGGTTGATCGCGCGCCAGCAATCCAACGGCGGCTGGGGCGAGAGCTGCGCCTCCTATATGAACCTCGCCGCCGCCGGCCGCGGCGCGACGACCGCCTCACAGACCGCCTGGGCGCTGATGGCGCTGCTCGCCGTCAATCGCGATCAGGATCGCGACGCGATCGAGCGCGGCTGCCTCTATCTGATCGAGACGCAGAACGAGGGAACCTGGGACGAGCCCTACTACACGGGCACGGGCTTTCCCGGCTATGGCGTCGGACAGACAATCAAGCTGACCGATCCGAACCTGCCAAAGAAGCTGATGCAGGGGCCGGAGCTCTCCCGCGCGTTCATGCTGCGCTACGGCATGTACCGCCACTACTTTCCGCTGATGGCGCTCGGCCGCGCCATGCGCGCCCGCAGCGCGTAGGTTTTTCGCCGACGCCACAGCTCATTCAGAGTTGCCGCAAGGTTTTGACATCGCGAGCATCGCACAATCGCAAAATCGCTGCACGCCTGCTTGCCCTTGCCCATCCGCTGCGTCGCGATTACTCTCCGTCACGCCAAATAATAAATATGGGAGGAAACGCAAATGGATCGCCGTAACTTTTTGCGCTCGGCAGCCGTAGCCGCTGCCTCATCGGTCGCCGCAGGCGCGGCGCTCGCACAAGGTGGCATGTCCGACCCGCCGGGTACGATGCCGCCGCCGCGCGACTGGAACGATCCTTCGACCGCGATCTATCCAGATCCCGCCTTTGAGGTGTTCGATCCGCGCTTCGCCAAGTACAGCGGCGGAACCGCCGGTCTGGTGCGGGTCTGGACCGGCGGCGTCTGGACCGAAGGGCCGGTATGGTTCGGCGACCAGCAGCGGTTGATCTTCAGCGACATTCCAAACGACCGGCTGATGGCCTACGACGTCACCACCGGCCGCACGCAAGTGTTCCGTCAGCCCTCCAACTTCACCAACGGCAACACCCGCGACCGACAAGGCCGCCTTATTAGCTGCGAGCAGGGCACGCGCCGCGTCACCCGCACCGAATATGACGGGACGATCACGGTGCTCGCCGACAAGTTCGACGGCAAGCCGCTCAATTCGCCGAACGGCGTGATCGTCAAGTCTGACGACACGATATGGTTCACCGACCCGAGCTACGGTATCGGCGGCGACCACGAAGGCAACCGCGGCGAGGCGGAGCTGCCGCGCAACGTCTACCGCCTCGATCCGAAAACCGGGAAAATGGATGTCGTCGTCGGCGACTTCAGCATGCCGAACGGCCTTTGTTTCTCGCCCGACGAGAAGAAGTTCTATGTCACCGATACCGGCGAACTCGGCGGCGCCTTCAAACAAACACTGATTCGCGTCTATGACGTCAGCGCCGATGGCAAACTCTCCAACGGACGGGTGTTCCACGACTTCAAGGACGTGCCGCAACCCTATATCGCCGATGACATCCGCGTCGATGAGGACGGCAATCTGTGGGCGGCTGGCGGCTGGTCGCCGAACCGCGCATTGAACGGCGTGCGCGTGTATGCCCCCGACGGCACGCCGCTCGGAGCGATCGTCGTGCCGGAAGTCGCCGCCAATCTCTGCTTCGGCGGCCACCACCACAACCGGCTGTTCATCTGCGCCAGCACTTCGGTCTACGCAATGGACGTCGGCACGCGCGGCGTTGAAATGTAACGCGACCCCCGCCAATTCTTGATTGGCGGGACTGAACCCATCCGCCGATGCGCCGAAGCCGCATGGCGCCGGGCGGAGCGCGATGGGTTCGGTATTCGGCGGCCGTCTGGGCCCGGTCCGCGCTCTTTGCCCGCGCCAAGCCGCGTGCCTCGCGCTATAAATGCCTCGTAGAAAGCGAGGAGATGCGCGAGTGAGCGGCGAAGCATAAAACATTTGGCCAAGCGCCCGCTCGGCGCCCGCACCGGCGTCAAGGTCACCGAACTCGGCCTCGGCACCGCGCCGCTCGGCGAGACTTTCGACGTCATCGAAGAGGATGAGGCGCGCGCGCTGCTCGCCGCCGCCTGGGACGGCGGCGTGCGCTATTTCGACACCTCGCCCGTGGTACGGCAAGGGCCAGGCCGAGCATCGGCTGGGGCGCGCGCTCTATCGCAAGCCGCGCGAAGATTACGTCATCTCCAGCAAGATCGGCCGCGTGCTGCGCCGGCCGCTGAAGCCGGGCCCGTTCCAGCGCGATTCCGATTGGATCGGCGGCCTCGAATTCGCGCATGACATGGACTACAGCTACGACGGCGTGATGCGCTCGTTCGAGGACAGCCTGCAGCGGCTCGGCATCAACCGGATCGACGTTTTGCTGATCCACGACCTCGACACCTGGCATTTCAAGAGCGAGGCCAAGGTCGCGCCCTATTGGAACCAGCTCGCCACGAGCGGCTGGCGCGCGCTCGAAGCCTTACGCGATCAGGGCGTCATCAAGGGCATCGGCGCCGGCTTCAATACGATGGGGACGATCCCGCGCTATCTCGATTTCTTCGACATGGATTTTTTCCTGATCGCGATGCGCTACACGCTGCTCGAGCAGGACGTGCTCGACGAGGAGTTCCCGCGCTGCGCCGAGCGCGGCGTCGGCATCGTGATCGGCGGCACATACAATTCCGGCATTCTCGCCACAGGCGCGGTCCCGCACGCCCGGTACAATTATTCGCCGGCCGGCCCGGAGATTCTTGCGCGCGTCGCGAAGATGGAGGCGGTTTGCAAGCGCCATGGCGTGCCGCTCGCCGCCGCCGCGCTGCAATTCCCGCTGGGCCATCCGATCGTCGCCTCGGTCATTCCCGGGCGCGATCGCGCGCCGCGAGGTCGAGCAGAACATCGCCGCGTTCCGTCACCCGATCCCCGGCGATTTCTGGGCCGAACTCAAACACGAGAAGCTCATTCGCGCAGACGCGCCGGTTCCCGGCACGAAGGCTTGAGTCACGCCAGCGGCTTTATCGACAGGCCCAAATTTGCGGCGTTGTCGATGACGCCGCCGACATCCTCCCATTCGCGCGCGGCCGGATCACTCCTATCCGCTTCTAAGCGCGACTGGCGGTCCGGTAGTTTCAACGCCTGAGTTATGTATGGCGCCGTTCCCGCCGACAGTTGAAACCGCCGGTTCGCCGGCGCCTCGATCATATCGAAGAGGCTCCCGTTTTCGAATATCTCCAACACATCCGCTTCTGTTTTCAGAATTCGGCCGATCAAATCATCCGACGTCTCTATCATGCTGCAAATGTTGCCAGATTCACGAAGGGTCAATAGAAACGCGCCGCCTGCGACCGCTTCGTATCCGGTATATCCGAAAGTTTCCGGCCGAAGCGAGCACAGCACGACGACGTCGATGCGGTTCTCGGCGACGGCGTCGATCATGGCCGCGCGATTGTCCGCGCTGACCCGAACCAAAATCGGCGTTATGTTCGTACAAGCGGGGGGAATGCCCCCTCCGAGATAAAAGAAGCTGTACCGGGCGTCGCCCGCGCGGACCGCGGCAAGTTCGCTGAATAGGCCCCATCCCTTGTAATAGGCCGGCGTGCCCAGGAATCCGACCCGCAGCAGATCCCTGTTCTCAACCGGGCGGGACCGGCAACAGGTTCGAAACGTCCTAAAGGCGCGACGTACTCTCCAGCGAACGTCAGCCGTGCGTTATCCCGCCAGAAAGACTGCATTCCCTCGGACGGGAACAACATCGTGGGCCGAACGGCGTCAAACAGCTTGGCGATCCGGGGCTGCATTTGACGACGCTCCCGGCCGTAGACACAAATTTCGCAAGCCTTCGAATCGCCTGGCGGAGCGCTGCAAAATGCGACGTCGTTGCGCATCAACGTCGGATTGGCGCAAAGATGGAAAAAATCGTGCGCCCAGAAAATCGTCTCCCGCGGCGCAATAGCCAATGCGAGATCCGCAACGTCTTCGGGGCGAAATCCCGCCAGGTGATGCACGATCAGATACCGCTCCACGCATAAGGCCGTACCGCGGCGAAATTCGCGGATGATTTCGGAGATCGGAAATCCGCCCAGCTTCGTCCCGTCAAGGCGAACCGAGGTCTCGAAGCTGTCGGCGTCGCTGGCCCAGGAAACGCCGCTGAGCGGTTTTGCCGGCGACAGGTGTAGATAGCCGATATCCGCTGCGTTGAGCGCGCGTTGTTCATCGCTGACGACGTTCTGCACCCCGCCGACGTTTTCCGCGTAGTCGTCGTGACTGATTGCGACCACCACGGTCGATCGGCCGCGGACCAGCCGGGCAAACAGCTCTTCCACCTCCACCGACGAGCGCTCCGTCAGTTGAGACCTGGTAGCATCACGCTCCCGGTTGGACTTCGCGTTGTCCAGAGTGAGCAGCTTGACGTCGATCGGACCTCGGGCCAGTCGCCCCGCGCGCGCGCCGATCAATGCGTAATGCTTGAGCGGGCATTCCCCTCCCGCAGCCACCGATGGATTGGACTGCAAGTAGAAGCGCGTGTCGAAGTGAGGGCTTGGGTTCCGCCCCTCGCGCCAGCCGGTGCGGACATAATGCAGGAACGGATCAATGCCGGCTTGGGCGACATCGGGATTGGACGCGAGGTAAAAGGATTCGTCGAAATGATCCAGGAGCCGATGGAGCTGGGGCTCCGTAATAGCGGCAGGCGATATCTTCCGCCCCTCCGCCTGACCATGCTCGGCGTAGTGCTTCAGCGGGCAAATTCCCGCCGCGCGAACATCCGGGTTCCGGCGCAGATAGTCCCGCGTATCGAACCGAGCGCTGGGGTTGCGGCCCTCGCGCCACCCCTTCGAAATGTAATGAGCGAACGGATTTTCGTCGGCCTCGGCGACGTCGGGATAGACCTTCAGGTAGAAATCTTCGTCGAAAAGATCGAGGGCCCGCTGTAGTCCGGGTTCCGCGATGGCGGCCGGCGATATTTTCCGCCCCTCGGCCTGACCATGCTCGGCGAAATGCTTCAGAGGACAGATTCCCGTCGCGCGAACGTCTGGGTGACGGCGCAGATAGTCGCGCGTGTCGAACGTGGCGCTGGGATTGCGGCCCTCGCGCCATCCCTTCGAAATGTAATGGCTGAACGGGGTCTCGTCGGCGCCGGCGACGTCAGGATAGACCGCGAGGTAAAAATCCTCGTCGAAAAGCGCGCGAGTGCGTTTCCACGCCGGCTCCAAGGCGTCCGTCGGCGCGAAGAAATCCGCCTCGAATGGCAGCCACTGCGCCTCAGGCTCGGTGCTTGGTTGGTCGGAATCGTCTTCTGGGCTCACCGCAAGTGAGGGCGCCTGCATGGGAGATGCCATTGCCGAAGAGTTCCAAGTCATTGCAGCAGAAGGCTCCCTTGCCTTTCCGTCAAAAAACTTACGATATTGTGATTATCCACGCGAGGGGATAGATGCAACCCGCGAATCCGGTTGCGAGGCTTTCAGGGGATTGAAATCGGTGTCCTCAAATTGTTGTTTCACGAGTATTTCTCTCAACTACGCTGATAGAGCCATGCTGCTTGCCTCGACTGTAAAAGCGTGGCATCCCGACTGGTTGTTGTGGCTCTGCATTTCCGATCGGAAGTCGCGTGAATTCGACGTCGGTCCGCTTGCCCACTGCTTCGACCGCATTCAATGGATTGAAGAACTCGAAGTTCCCGACCGCATCCCCTGGATATTCGGCCACGACGTTGTGGAGTTGTGTACGGCGGTAAAAGGTCAAGTATTATGTAATCTGTTGGATCAAGGCTTTCAGAACGTAGTCTATCTGGATCCGGACATCGCGCTGTTTGACGCTCTGAATCCTGTGATCGAACTACTCGAGGACAATTCCGTCGTCCTCACTCCACACTTGCTGGCCGCCGAAACCGACGATGGGGCGATCGTCGACAATGAAATCGGAACCCTCGTTCACGGAACTTATAACTTGGGGTTCCTTGCGGTGCGCGGTGATCCCGATGGTCGAGCCTGCGCGGGATGGTGGCGCGATCGCTTGATGCGCTACTGCGTCGACGACCCCTCGCGCGGGTTGTTCACCGACCAGCGTTGGTGCGATCTGATCCCCGGATTGTTTGACCGCGTCCACGTCCTGCGCGATCCCGGTTACAATGTGGCGAGCTGGAATTTGAACCAGCGCCCGATTCAAATCCACCAGGACGGATCAATCACGGTGGCGGGCGCGCCGCTCAGATTTTTCCATTTCAGCAAGATCAAAACGGTCGGCGCCACAATGATCCGCCGCTATGCGGGCGGGACCGAGGCGCTGGAAATCGCGAAGTGGTATGCGTCACGCTTGAAGGAGTTTAGCGGTCTGCTGGATGCGCCGAAGGACTGGGGTTTCGCCGCTTTCGCTGATGGCGCGCCCATTTCCCAAGCCCACCGCAGGGTGTATCGCGGCCGCTCCGACCTGCGTACGGCTTTCGCTGATCCGTTTGCGAGCGGTCCGGATACATTCCAATCCTGGTTTGTCAACAATCACAGCGTTTAGCCGTGCAAAACGGCCGTATTCCGACGCCAAGTCGGCGAGGCTTTCTCATTCGAGCAGGGGAGTCGTATCTGCGAGCGCCAAGCATGCTAGTGAACTTGACTTCCCTTAGCTAGCATGCACGCCAAATCGCAGGACAAAGCAAGCATGGAAACATCTCGCGTTAGGACGAAGCCTAACCAGGAAATGACTTACAATGGGAGAATATTTCTCGATTCGAATTGGCTGCCGCAAGGCGTCACTGCGCAGTTCTTAGAGAACGCGGCGGTATATCATCAGCGATATTTCAACAACGATCATTGGAATGCCTTGGTCGCCCGAGGGTTGAAATTGGCGAACGTCGATCGAATGTCGCCAGCTTCCATTCTGGACATCGGTTCTGGTAGCGGAAACACCGTATTTCCAGCATTGCGATTGATGCCGAACGCCACATTGGCGGCCACCGACATCTCGCCGCAGTTGCTGGACATCTTGATTGAGACTAGCCAGACCGATCCCGCGCTGAAATCGAGGGTAAGCGCGTATTGTTTTGATTTGCACGTCGATTTCTTCGAGAACGAGAGCTTCGATCTCGCCATCGGCGGTTCGTTCCTGCATCATATGATTGATCCGATCGCGGCGCTCGCCAACGTTGTCAAATGGTTGCGGCCCGGAGGCATGATAGTCATATTCGAGCCGCTGGAAATCGGCGCGCATGCGATGACAGCCATCTATCTCAATCTGCTGGACGAACTCGAGGACGACGGTGATTGCGACGCTCGGTTGATTTCGTTTTTCAAGGCGATGCGCCATGATTACGAGGCGCGCTTCGGGATTCCCAGGCTGAAACCATGGACTGCGCTTCTCGACGACAAATGGTTATTTCATGCGTCGTATCTGCGTACGCTCGCGCGCGAAATCGGCGCCGAATTGGTCACTATCGAGCCGGTTCCCATTCAGTTTGATAAGATGTTCGAGGCCGCCATCCGCTTCACATTGAACGCCGCCGGCCTTGGCGACGTCCCGACGCCGCCGCGCCTATGGCGCGTCGTCGAAAGTTTCGATCTCGGAATGTCCGCGAGCCTGAAACGGAAGTTCTCCCCGGAGGGCGTTATCGTTTTGCGGAAACCCGGATAGCCCTAGGAAGTCATAGAAGATGCTGGAAGCAAATTCCCGCCGAGCTTGAGGCCATCGAAGGATGGCTCTACCCAAGCGCGGCAAAACTGACAACAGGCTTGATAAGGCGGCATCTCATGCTGTCTGCCAGCCTGATAAACGTGGTCGAACTGGGCGTATTCAGAGGAAAATACCTGGCTTTGCTTTACTGGGCGACGCGCGAGTCCAATTCCCTTGTCGTCGGCTACGAGGGAATGTTCGACGGTCCGAAGAAAGTGCTGGCGCCGCCGCATGTTGAAAGTGCGATCAGTAAAATCCGCGCCAACGTCGAATTGATTTCTGGGGAATCCTCGCGACTGCGAATCCGACATGCGGATACGATGGCGCTTACCACGGGCGAGATCCGCAAAGAGTTTGAGGACCAGGTCGGATTTATAAGCGTGGATGCGGGGCATGAGGCGGTGAATGTCGTCAATGACATGGCGCTGGCGCTGTCCGTGCTGGGTCCGAAAGGCGTCATCGCGGCGGACGACGCGTTCAACCCCAATACCCCTGGCGTCCCAGAAGGCCTTTTTGCGTTCATGAGCGCTCAGGGTAGCGGACAACTCGCGCCATTCGCATATTGCGCAAATAAGTTATTTTTTACTCCCGCTGCCAATCACGAAAACTGCTTTAATTGGGCGGTACAATATCTCTCGACTTGCAGCGATGAGTATGTTGTCAATAGCCGGCAATTTAGAGACGATAATGCAGCGATAGGCTTCTTACCTTATTTATTTGGATATCCATTGGTGACGTTTACTCCCTGACACGGCCGCTGCGGTTCTCCACTTCGAGGACCAAGTCACAGCATTCGCCATTTCGCCAAAGGTCTGGTCAGCAGCGCGCGGTCAGCTCAGCGAAAACCGGCGCCGGCGCACGACCGGCTGGCCGTCGTCGGTGCGCCCGACGATCTCGTGCGTTGCGCCGGGCGGCATCGGCGCGCCCTCGGGAACCGCGACCGCCTCGCCGCGCGCGATCAGCCCTTCCAGGAACGTCTTGCGTTCGAGCGCCTCTCGCTCGGGCGACGGGATGTCGGGTTTCGGGTCGGATGCCGGCACTTCGCCTCCTTGCGTTCAATTAGCCAGTCCGCAATCGAAAGAGAGCCGCACGAGACGTATGCCGTCGGGATGTCGAACGAGCTTGTGCGTGCATAGTCGACGACCGTGGTTGAAATGCGGTCGCTCCGGCTTGAACTCGCCGTAGTCGACACGCCCCTGGGTGAACAGATCGTCGACGAAGGCGCGCGCTGAGGTCGAGGAGCTCGCGGGCTCCAGCGCGCCATTGCCGACCGTGGCCGCCGCGCGCGCGACGAAGCGACGGGGATGCTGCGCCGCGCTGACCACGAGCGGCCGGTCGAGGCCATAGTCGCCGGCAGGCAGCGCAAAATCGGCGAGCGGGCCCTGCGTCTCCGGCGCCGTCGTTGCGGCAACCTTCGACAGACTTGCGACATTGGCGGCCGAGTCGAGTGAGAGGATGGATCGGCGCACGAAGATGGCGCGAAGGATCGGGGGATAGGCGTCGGAGATCGCGCCGCTGGCCTCGACCATCGCGGCGGCCACCTGCGCGTACCAGTTGGCAACCAACGGGGCCTGGCGGACCCCGGTCACCAGGATTTGTGCGAAATCGCTCACCGCTGCGGCGAGCGAGGTCCTGCGGCTTCGGCTGCTGCTGCGTCTTTACGTCGAGGATGCCGGCGAGAATTTCGAACGAGGCGCCTGTGAACACACGCGAGAAATTGTGCGGTTCCGACGACAGCTGCGTGGCCGGCCCGCTTTGCGGCAACGCGACCGGGTCTTGATAAACAAAAGCATTGACCGCATTGCGCAGGCAATCGGCATCGACCGCCTCCGGCCGCTGCAGCCGGATCGCCGAGCCGACCTGCTCGGCCAGGCGCGAAAGTCGGGAATTGACGTAGAGATGGCCTCTGACGTCACGCAAGATGGCGTCGCACAACGACGGCAGTTGCAGAGCAGAAAGGATGGCGCTGATGTCAGCAAAGGATTCATGGAACGCCGGCGCCTCCGAGGTCGCGGCGTCAAACAGCTCCGGCTTGAGCGAGTCCAGAACCGCGTGGCCCATCTCGTGGCAGACAATGTCGGGGCTCTCGCCGGAATAGACCACGCCGCCGACGCCCGGCCCGTGGAAGAAATTGAGCGCATTGCGATCGTAATAGGCATTCAGATCCTCGCCCTCGTCGAGGATCACGTTGAGCGTCGGGCCGACTTGCCACTGCGTCAGTCCGGTAATTTTCGTCCAGAAATCGGCGCCCCGCCGCAGCGCCTCGGCGGCCGCTCCAATAGCGGAATTCGGGGGTTCCCGGCGCGTAGATCTGGGGCGCGGGCGCGGGCGTGTCGATGGCGAAGGCGAGCGGTCCGGTCGAAATATCCGGGGCCGGACGCTGCACCAGCACCGCGGGCTCCGGGTCGTCCTCCCAGACCTGGATGAGCGCCCCGGCGGGCGCGGCAGGCGCCGCCGCCGCGAGCACGGTCTGCTTCGACTTTTTGGCTTTGGACTTGGCCATGCGCTCCTCCGATGCCGGACCTTGCGTCGCGCCGTTTGCGGCCGCGCCGAAAGTCGAACTCGAGAGGCGCGCTCTTGTTTGAGAACGATGCGACGTTGCGACGCCTGATTATTGAAAGTCAACGAAACTCGAAGAAAGGTTGCAATTGTGAAGGGCGCGCGCTTTCCTCGCCGTTTATTGAAGCGTTCCTCGGCGGCTCCAGGCGATTCCCTTGCAAGAATGACCAATTCGTAGCGATCGAAAATCTATTTCGGGGTCTTGCCTCACACCGTCAATCCCGAGGCGTCAGCCGCACTTTGCTGCTACGGCTCCAAGCGCGGAACGCGTCCAGGATTTGATGGAACAGCCGCGGAGGCAAGAAACCGTAGTCGTAGCGATCGGCGCCGGATCTCTTGCGTAGATCGTAGCCGGGCCAAACAAATTGATCCCCTTCGGCGACGATGACCCACGAACGGACTTCGTCCAAACGAAGATGGCGTTTGACGGCGGTCGGGATTTCCACCGCGGCCCCAGCTTTCTCCGGGGGGCGATGCGTCACCGGCAAGACAGTCACAAGCGTTTCGCCGTCCGGCTGACGTTCGACGGCGAGCGCTATGACGCAGGGACGGTCCTTGCGACCTTCCTCCAGGCCGCTTTGCGCTTCGTGGTCCCATAGATACGCATAGGAAATCACCAAACCCGGCTCCGGCGTCGGGATCGCCATCCGTTCGCGCTATTTGTCCAGGAGAGCGTTGAGATGATCGTGGCGCGGGTCCATACGCGCCGAAGCGATCTGCTCAACCTCCGCATCCGAAAGCTCGGATGTGAGAAAGCGTCGGCGCATTGCTTTCAGCTTGACCAGCTCCTCGTACTCGTGCGGCGCGACGAAATAGCCCGCGAGCGTGCCGTTGCTTGAGACGGGAACCGCCTCGCGTTGCGCCTGCAATTTGTAGCGTCCGAAGTTGCGCGCGAACTCGGCGGCCGGGACGGGTGGAGCCATATCCCTAAGTCCTATCTTTCCGTGGGAGATCTACGCGCTTTGCGTGAATTGCGCAATATCCGTGTTCCGCGTCAACCCGCGGTGGCGCTGAGACCGTTTGCGCCGCCTGCTCGCAAATGCGCGCCAGACACGCGCGGTCCCGCGCCCCGCGTGACGGCCTTGCCCCGGCCCCCCGCGCACCCTAGATGAGCCCGACGCGGCGCTTTGTCGCGATTTTCAGCGACATGCCCCGTAAGCCCCCAAAATCCCAGTCTCGCGCGTCCCCCGACGGCGCCCCCTCGCGCGAGCAAGTGCTCGCCTTCATCTCCGGCGAGGCCTCGCCGACCGGCGCAAAGCCCTCGGCCCGCATCACCAAGCGCGAGATCGCCCGCGCGTTCCGCGTCAAGGGCGACGCCAAGGGCGAGCTGAAATCGCTGATCCGCGAGCTTGAAATCGGAAGGCGCCGTCCGGCGCGGGCGCAAAATCCTCTCGCGGCAAGGGCGGCTGCCGCCGATGCTCGTCGCCGACATCGTCGAGCGCGGCGCCGACGGCGGCTTCGTCGCGACGCCCGCCGAGGAAGAGAACGCGCGCGATCCGCATCCGGCATCGCCAAGGCCAAAGCCCGCGACCGCGCGCCGAACGCCCGCGTCGGCGCCCGCGTGCTGCTGCGCGTGGCGTTCGACGACGGCAGCGGCGCCTATTCCGGCCGGATCGTCAAAATCCTCGACAAGGCGGCCGGCCGGCCGCTCGGCGTCTACCGGGCGCTGGAGACCGGCGGCGGCCGCGTCCAATCCGATCGAGAAGCGCGCGGCGGGCAAAGACTTCTTCGTGCCCGTCGGCCTCGACGGCGGCGCGCGCGACGGCGAACTCGTCGCGCATCGCCCGCTTACGCGAGCGCGGCTTCGGCGCTCCCGCCGCCCGCGTCGTCGAGCGGCTCGGGCCGGTCGACACCGAGCGCGCGATCAGCCGCATCGCCATCGCCGCGCACGGCCTGCCCGACGCATTCTCCGCCGCCGCGCTCGCGGAGGCGGACGCGGCGCGGCCCGCGACGATGGCGCATCGCGAGGACTGGCGCGCGCTGCCGCTCGTCACCATCGACCCGCCCGACGCCAAGGACCACGACGACGCCGTCCACGCCGAACGCCGACGGGGCCGGCGGCTTCGTCGTCACCGTCGCCATCGCCGACGTCGCCTATTACGTGAACGGCGGGCTCGGCGCTCGACCGCGAGGCGCTGGAGCGCGGCAATTCCGTCTATTTCCCCGACCGCGTCGTGCCGATGCTGCCGGAGCGCATCTCCAACGATCTCTGTTCGCTGCGCGCCGAACGAGGACCGGCCGGCGCTGGCGGTCCGGCTGCATATCGACGCGAGCGGCCGAAAGACCCGGCATTCCTTCCATCGCATCATGATGCGCTCGGCGGCGAAGCTTTCCTACGAACAGGCGCAGGCCGCCATCGACGGCCGGCCCGACGAGACGACGGGTCCGCTGCTGGAAAACGTGCTGCGCCCGCTGTGGGGGGCGCATCGCGCGGTCAAGCTGGAGCGCGACATCCGCGACCCGCTCGATCTCGATCTGCCCGAGCGCAAGCTCGTGCTCGACAAGGACGGGCGGCTCAAGGACGTGCGCTGGCCGGAGCGGCTCGACGCGCATCGGCTGATCGAGGAGTTCATGATCCTCGCCAATGTCGCCGCCGCCGAGACGCTGGAAGCCGCGCAATCGCCGCTGATCTACCGCGCCCATGACGCGCCGAGCGTGGAAAAGCTCGGCGACCTCGGCGAGTTCCTCGGCACGCTCGGGCGTCAAACTCGCCAAGTCCGAGCGGCTGCGGCCGACGCATTTCAACAAGGTGCTGGCGAAGGTGAAGGGTCAGCCGCACGAGCCGCTGGTCAACGAAGTGGTGCTTCGCGCGCAGATCGCCAGGCCGAATACACGCATGAGAACTACGGCCATTTCGGCCTCAACCTGCGCCGCTACGCGCATTTCACCTCGCCGATCCGCCGCTACGCCGATCTCATCGTCCATCGCGCGCTGATCCGCGCGCTAGAAGCTCGGGCCGGACGGCCTCACCGAGAAGGAAGCCGCCGGGCTTTCCGAAGTCGCCGAGCGCATTTCCGCGGCGGAGCGGCGCGCGATGGCGGCCGAGCGCGAGACCGCGGATCGGCTCATCGCGGCGCATCTGGCGCAGCATATCGGCGCGCGGTTCCGCGCCCGCATCAGCGGGCGTCACCAAGGTCGGGCTGTTCGTCCGGCTCGCCGACACCGGCGCCGACGGGTTCATTCCCGCGGGCTCGCTCGGCGACGAATATTTTCGCTACGACGAAGCCGCGCGGGCGCTGGTGGGACGCGAACCGGCGAGACGTTCAGGCTCGGCGACAGCGTCGAGGTTCGATTGTTGGAGGCGGCGCCGTTCGCGGGGGCGCTGCGCTTCGAGATGCTGTCGAGCGGCGCGCGCGCGCCGCGGCCGCGGAAAGGCCGCAAATGAGCGAAACGCCCGTCTCCACGATGACGATCGAAAAGCGCCGGCCGCTCGGTCTCGCCATGCGGCGCGGCTTCGCCGGCCGCTGTCCCAACTGCGGCAAGGGCAGGCTTTTTCGCGCCTATCTGAAAGTCGTCGACCGCTGCGACGATCTGCGGCGAGGACCTGCACCATCAGCGCGCCGACGACGCGCCGGCTTATTTCACCATCGTCATCGTCGGCCATTTCATCATTGCCGGCGTGCTGGCGACCGAGTTCGTCGCGCCGGACGCGCCGTTCTGGATTCCCGACGCTGTTCTGGTGCGTGCTGGCGCTGGCTCGCCAGCCTTTGGTTGCTGCCGCGCATCAAAGGCGCGCTGGTCGGCCTGCAATGGGCCAACCGCATGCACGGTTTCGGCGGCGCGAGGAAAAGACGAAGATCCGAGGATTCGGCGGCGACGCTCGTAAGCAGGGGAAGCCAGACATGCTCGATTGTCCAGGGAGCCGATATCTTGCCTTTCCTGATCGCGACCATCGTGCTGGTGATCGTTCCCGGCCCGACCGTGACGCTGATCATCGCCAACAGCCTGCGCCATGGCCGCCGCGCCGGCCTACTGAATGTCGCAGGCACGCAGATCGGCTTGGCGTTGACGGTTGGCGTGGTGCTGCTGGGCCTGGCTTCGTTGATTGAAGCGATGGGCGCCTGGTTCTTCTGGTTTCGCCTGGCCGGCGCCGCCTATCTGATCTGGCTCGGCTGCAAATTGCTGATGGCGTCGGGCGAGCTTGCGCCGGGCGTTGCGCCTCGCGAACCGCGCGGCGGTTTTCTGTTGCAAGGGCTCGCGGTCGCGCTCAGCAATCCGAAGACGCTGTTGTTCTTCGGCGCCTTCTTCCCGCAGTTCATGGACCCGAGCCGCAGCTTCACTGAGCAGGTGCTCATCATGGGCGCGACCGCGATGACGGTGGCGGCGATTTCCGACACCGTTTACGCGTTCGCGGCGTCCAGCGCGCGAATGGCGCTATCCCGCCGCCGCACGCGGCTGCTGAGCCGGGCCAGCGGCGGCATGTTGATCGGCGGCGGCCTTTGGCTGGCGTTGGCGCGAACCAAATGACAACGCCGAAACGCTTCGGATCAGCAAAAGAAACATGCCGCGCAATCCCTATTACGCCGGCCCGGTCTCCGATCATTTCGACGGCTTGCGGTTCTTCCCGCCGGGCGGCGCGCGCGACAAGTCGCTCGGCGACCTCTTCAAGATGCTGCGCGAGGCGCGGACCAAGCGCGCTCCCTGGCCGAAGACCCGCCGACCCTGCCCTGCCCCGCCCCGCCGTCGCGCGTCGAGGGCTCAGCGATCCGGGTCGCCCTCGTCGGCCATTCGACGTTCCTCGTGCAGACGCGAGGGCGTCAACCTGCTGACCGACCCGTTTGGTCGGAGCGCGCCGGGCCGTTGGGCTTGCTCGGACCGAAGCGCGCCACGCCGCCGGCGCTTGCGCATCGAGGACCTGCCGCCGCTCGACGCGATCCTGCTCAGCCACAACCACTACGACCACATGGATCTCGCCGACGCTGTCAAAGCTGGCGCGGGCGCGGCCCTGCCCGGTGCTGACGCCGCTCGGCAACGACACGATCTTGCGCAAGCACGATCCCCGCATCGACGCGCGCGCGCTTGATTGGGGCGAGAGTGCGCAAGTCGGGGGGCTTGCGAGTAACGCTGGCGCCGGCGCTGCACTGGTCGGCGCGAGGCCGCGGCGACCGGCGAATGGCGTTGTGGGGCTCGTTCATGATCGGCGCGAAGGCCGGGCCGATCTTTTATGCCGGCGACACCGGCTACGGCGACGGCTCGATGTTTCCGGAGATCGCGCGGCGATACGGCCATCCGCGGCTCGCGCTGCTGCCGATCGGCGCCTATGCGCCGCGCTGGTTCATGAGCGACCAGCATTGCGATCCCGACGAGGCGGTGGCGATATTTCAGGCGCTCGGCGCGGAACGGGCGATCGGCTGCCATTGGGGGACGTTCCGGCTGACGGACGAACCTTACGACGAGCCGCCGCGACGGTTGGTTGCGGCGCTGGCGCGGGCGGGGATCGCGGCGGAGCGTTTCGTCGCGCCGCCGCCGGGGGGCGTGGTGGAGATCAAATAGCGTCAAATTGGAGCGTCGGCCTCCAGGCCGACGTTGAGCTGCGCCCCGTCGGCCTGGAGGCCGACGCTCCACCGGTCAAGAGCGCAACGGTTCGGCCTCACCCCAACCTCTTCAAAAACGCCCCGAGCTTCAACAACCCGTCCGGCCACGGCCCGTGGCCGCTGTCCGCGTCGATGCGCCCAGCCTCGCCCGCGTCGATGAACTCAGCGCCCCAATCCTCCGCGAGCGCTCGCGATTGCCGCAGCGACGCGTAAGGGTCGGTGCGGCTCGCCAGCAACATCGACGGCCATGGCAACGGCGCGCGCGGCGGCGCGGGCCAGACGCCGCCGTCCAACTTCGAGAGCGCATCCTCGGACGGCGGCGCGACGAGAAAGGCGCCGCGCACGTCGGCGCCCGCCAAATTCGGCGCGGCGAACGCCACGGCGATCGCGCCGGTGGAATAGCCGATCAGCAGCGACGGCCGCGACCCGCCAGCGGCGGCGACCAGCCGTCGCCGCGTCTCCTGCGGCTCGCCGGCGTCGACGAGCCGCGCCGTCGAGAGTTTCGCGCTCCAGCGCGAAATCCAATGCTCGGGCGAAACCGGTCCCGTCTCAGGCACGAAAATGAGGTCGAGGTCGGACGCACGCATGCCTGGGCTTTAGCCGATCTTCGCTTCCTCCGCATCCGCCGCGGCGCAGGATCGATCCCGAGCGATCGCCGCTTCTATCAGGCCTCGAGGCGGGCTACTGCCTCGCCATCGCGATGCGGATCGCCTCCTCCGGTGAGACGAGATGGTCCGAACTTTCGGCGGCCTCGGCGATAGCGAGTTGCACGCCTTTGACCCGGCCGTTGAAGGCGTTGCCGCGCGAGCCGTAATCCGGGGAGACGGGCGCGCCGGTGTCCTCGCCAACGTCGCAGCCGTCATCGGCGGAAAACACCATCGCCTGCGTCATCGGGATGGCGCCTTCGCCGACCTTCTTCCCGTCAACATAGAGCGTCGCCTGACCGCCCTTGCCGAGACCGCCGCCGGCGTAGGCGAACTCCATGCGCACCTGGTGGTCGCCGGCGGGTAGCGAACTCGCCGGATTCCACAAAGTAATGGTTCACTCCCGCCACGTTGTAACAATATTTGAGCTTACCGCCCTTCGCATACAGACTCCACCCGCCGATATTCGCGCCCTGGGCGATGATCACGCCTTCCGCGCCCGAGGCGGGAACCTCGATCTCGGCGGTGACGGAGTGTGACTTGTTCTTGATGCTCAGGACGCAATTCTCGGATAGCCGCCCCATGCCGCCGAACAGCAACTGGGTATTTCCCTTGATCAAAACCGGCCGACCCGCGGTGTCCGGGTTCATTTTCTCGACCACTCGGTCGTCGATCGGCAGCACGTTGTAGCGGGTCGCCTCGATCAACCACAGACGCTGCAATTCGTGCAGCTTCTCCGGCATCTGTTTGGACAGATCGTTCGCCTGGCTCCAATCCTTGGTCGTATCGTAGAGTTCCCAAACGTCGTCGTCGAGCGGCACGGTCTTCCTGCCCACGAGCACCCAGGGCGTCCCGTGCTTCGTAACCGCCGTCCAGCCCTTGTGGTAAATTCCGCGGTTGCCGAACATTTCGAAGTACTGCGTCTCATGCCGCTCCGCCGCCTTGGCGTCGTTGAACGCGTACAGCATGCTGACGCCCTCGATGGGGCGCTGATGGATGCCGTTGACCGAGACCGGCTCGGGCAGCCCGGCGGCTTCGAGAATCGTGGGCGCTACGTCGATGACGTGATGGAACTGTGAGCGAACTTCGCCCTTCGCCTTGATGCCGTTCGGCCAGGACACGATGGTTCCGTTGCGGGTCCCGCCCCAGTGCGAAGCCACCTGTTTGGTCCACTGGTAGGGCGCGTTCATCGCGTGCGCCCAACCCACGGCGTAATGATTGTAGGATTCCGGGCCGCCGAGCTTGTCGAGCCGCGCCGTGAGAAACTCCGGCGTCTCGAGTGCGGCCAGGCCATTGAAGTTGGCCATCTCATTATAAGCGCCGTTCAGCGTCCCCTCGGCCGACGCGCCATTGTCGCCGATGATGTAGTACACGAGCGTATCGTCGGAAATGCCGAGCTTCTTCAGGCCATCGAGCAATCGTCCGACATGGTGGTCGGTATATTCCATGAAGCCCGCGTAGACTTCCATCTGACGGCGCAATACCGGCTTAAGCGCCTCGGGCATCGCGTCCCAGGCGGGGATTTCGGCGTGGCGCGCGGTGAGCTGAGTGTCCTCCGGGATGACGCCGAACTTCTTTTGCCTGACGATAGTCTCTTCGCGTAGCTTGTCCCAACCCTGGTCGAACTTGCCCTTGTACTTGTCGGCCCAGTCCTTGGGCACATGGTGGGGCGCATGGGTGGCGCCCGGCGCGAAATAGACGAAGAAGGGCTTGTCGGGGGCCAGAGCCTTTTGTTGCGAAACCCAAGCCATCGCCTTGTCGGTCATGTCCTCCATGAAATGATAGCCCTCTTCGGGCGTCTTTTTTGGCTCGACCGGCGTCGTGCCGTCGTAAAGCGTCGGGTACCACTGGTTCGCCTCGCCGCCGAGGAAGCCGTAGAAATACTCGAAGCCGCCGCCGCCGGTCGGCCACGCGTCGAACGGCCCGACTGGGCTTGTCTCCCACACCGGCACTTCGTGGCACTTGCCGAACTGGGCCGTCGAATAGCCGTTGAGCTTCAGAGTGCGCGCCAACGGCGAAATCGTGTTGGGCAGCACGGAACTGTATCCCGGAGCGCCGGTCGCGATTTCCGTGATGCCGCCCATGCCCGTCGAATGATGATTGCGCCCGGTCAGCAACGCCTGGCGCGTCGGCGAGCAGAGAGCGGTGGTGTGAAAGCGGTTGAACTTCAGGCCACCCGCCGCCAGCTTTTCCGCGCTCGGCGTTTGGCACGGGCCGCCGAAGGCGCTCGACGAGCCGAATCCGGCGTCGTCGATCAGGATGATCAGCACGTTCGGCGCGCCCTTGGGCGGTCGCAGCTGCTCGATCGGCGGGAATTTGCTGTCCGGGTCCTTCGCGTCATAGGCGACATAGCCAGTTCGCTCCGGCGTCGCGATGGGCAGATGCGACCGGTGTTTCTTGTCTTCACCGCTCATGACGTAGCCTCCCCTGCGTGATCGGAGGATCATCGTCGAAGTGCCGCTAGGACACAAGCGGCTAGCCGATCACCGCCCGCCGCGCCTGCAGGACCTGCGCCTTCGAGAGGAACGGGCTCGCCGCGATGCCATCCTCGGTCGAGTCGTGCATCAGCATTTCCGCGGTCGTGACCGTCGGACTGTTGTGGTCGAGCGTCAGGCAATGCCCGGCCTCGTGCGCCAGCACGGCCTTGCGGGGGTCGTCGCCGGACGCCGGCGGATCGTCGAACAGGCAATCGCCCGGCGGCCCGATTTGCGTCAGCGCGGTCGGGTTGCTTCCATCCTCGTCCTGGACGTCGCGGACGAAAAACACGTTGAACTGCACGCCGCCAACGCGGCGCCGCGCGACGGCGTCGAACTTGGCCCGGGTATCGATCGTGTCGCCGAGATCGTCGGTCATCGGCAGTTCGCGAACGCCGCCGGTGTTGACGAAGCGGATATTGGCCTGCGAAACCCAGATGTTGTTGAGCGCCTCGAGAAAATCGGGAACGTCGCTGGCCTGACGCGTAGCTGCCATAACGCGCATTGCGGACAAAAAAGAAGGCGCATGTGACGGTGCGTTCGCGGAGCACGGAGACGTCGAGTTTGGCGTGTGTGCGGCCGGCCCGGTCGACCGCGAGAATCGAAGCATCCGCGGTGATGCCGGGAAGCACGCGGAAGATTTGGCTCTGCTGCGTGACCTCGACCGGCTTGTCCAGGAACCCAAACGGCGAGCGGACTTGGACCACCCCGGAATTGCTCGAAATGAGGCGCAGCCCCTCGCCATTGTTGATCCGCATGAGCCGGGAACTCGCCCCGGCCGGCAGCATCAGCCAGGGCGGAGCGGCGGTTTCGTCGTCGAAGCCCAGGAAATTGCCTTCGAAGTCAAAAGTCGCCGGCACCAGGCGATGCGCCGATTGCCGCACCGTGACGGTGACGGCGCGAAACCTTTCGTCTTCGGTATTGGGGTTCTCGCCCGCCGCCCACCGCGTCCGTGTCGCCGGCATTGTGGGCATTGATGGTCGCCAGCACCGGCGGCGACTTGCGCAGAAAGGCCTCGACCTTGTTCACCCGCTTTTACGCGAGCTGGTCATTGTAGGTGTCGCTGCCGGTGAAGCTGGCTTCGCCGGTGAGGTTGATCGTCACCGAGGCGTCGCCGAGCTGCGGGACGATGTGCTCTTGCAACCAGGCGATGTGCTGCGGGCTTTAGTGCGTCGCCGTCGATGTCGAAATTGAACAGGCTCGCCTTGATCGTCGTCTCGGGATCCTCGCCGCCCTTCACCGGGATATCGCGAACTTTTCCTGGTCCGGTCGGGCGAAGCATCGCGTATCCCCATGCGGCGCGCCTCAGCCGCCCGTCCTTAACGTTACGGGACGGGCCGAAGCGCAATGTATACTGGCGTCCGACAGATGTTTACAGCGTTTTGGACCCACAGGGCTACCGACCATTCGCGCGCTAAAAGACGGATGACCGCATGCCGGCCGGTCCGCCAATGGCGCGCGGGGCCCTGGTTCGCATCAAAGGCTCGCCGGTTGCCAAAGCCGTTGAAAGCGACAATTTAAGCCTCGGTGGGCCGGTGAGCCGGCGGATGCTGGGCAAGTGTTATCGCCGCCCAAGCCTGGAAAGTCGTTTCCAATGCGATCGACCGTTCGTGACCAAGCTCGCATCTGCCGGGGCCGCTGGGATCAGATGCGCATGCCGATCCCAATCCGGGGTCCGCTAGCTCTGCCGTTCCGCGTCTGCGGTATCACGCGGAGCAAGATGAACCCGAACATCTGCACGATCTGCGAACGGTCCTTTCGCTACGTCAAGAAGCAACGGCACGTTTCCGCCAACGCCACTATCCTGTTCGCTGACATCAGGGGCTATACTCCTCTGTCCGAGCGAACAAACGCTGTCGATCTAAGTGAAACCATCAGCACTTTCCAGGACCAGTGCGCTCAAGCTGTTTGGGCTCACGACGGAATAGTCAACAAGCAGATGGGCGACGGCCTTATGGCGATCTTCAACTTTCCGATCACAAATGAGCGTCACGCCAGCGCCGCCGTGATGGCGGCGCTAGACATCCAGCGGCGCTGCCGCGCGGCGCTTGCCAATTTACTCTCGCATCGCAGTGGAGACGCCGCGGTCGCGCTGGGCGTCGGCGTTGGCGTTCACACGGGTCGGGTCGAAATCGGCGAGTTCTCAACCTTCCGCAGCGATTTTACCGCGATTGGCGGCGCGGTGAATTTGACGGCGAGACTTGAGTCCCAGGCGGCGGCCGGCGAGATTTTGGTCTCGGCTGAGGTTGCGGCGCAGGCGCCGGAGCTGATGGCCGGCGCCGCGGTGCGTACGTTGGCGCTCAAAGGCATAGAGCATCCCGTGCCCGCGCATGTTCTGAGCACAAGGGGCTGAGTGGATTGTGCGCCGACCGTCGAGGTCAACCTCGCAATTCCTTCGGAAAGTCCGTATACCGAGATCGTTCTGATCTGTGGGAGGATGACCATGGCTCTTGCACTCAATGACATCGCGCCGGACTTCGAGGCTCAGACGACCGAAGGCCAAATCAAGTTTTACGATTGGATCGGCGGCTCCTGGGCGGTGCTCTTCTCCCACCCGAAGGACTTCACGCCGGTCTGCACGACCGAACTCGGCTACATGGCGAGGATCAAACCGGAGTTCGACAAGCGCGACGTCAAAATCATCGGCCTATCCGTCGATCCCGTTAGACCGGCACGCCGACTGGGCGAACGGACATCAAGGAGACACAGGGCATCGCCCCGAACTTCCCGATCATCGCTGACGTCGACTACAACGTGTCGAAACTCTATGGCATGCTGCCGGCGCCGTTTCCGGCGATCCGACCAAGCGCACCGCGGCCGACAATCAGACGGTGCGCAACGTCTTCGTGATCGGCCCCGACAAGAAGATCAAACTGATCCTGGTCTATCCCGATGACCACTGGCCGCAACTTCGACGAGGTGCTGCGCGTCATCAACTCCCTGCAACTCACCGCCAAGCACAAAGTCGCGACTCCGGTGAACTGGCAGAATGGCGAGGACGTCATCATCGCCGGCTCGGTCTCCGACGACGATGCGCAGCAAGACCTACCCGCAGGGCTGGAAGGCGCCCAGGCCCTACATCCGGATCGTGCCGCAGCCGCAGCTGAAGCGGCTATCTCGCGCTGTCTCGGTAAAGCGTCTCTGGCATTCCCATCGTGGGAGTCCGCGATGATATTTCGTCAGCTGTTCGATCAGGCCTCCGGCACGTATTCCTATTTGCTGGCCAGCCGCGCGCGGCGGCGAGGCGCTGATCATCGATCCCGTGCTGGAAAAGGTCGAGCGTTATCTGCAACTCATCCAGGAACTCGACCTGAGGCTCGTGAAGGCCGTCGACACGCACTTACACGCCGACCACATCACCGGCCTCGGAGCGCTGCGCGACAAAACCCATTGCGTCACCGTGATGGGCGAGCAGACAAAGGCCGACGTCGTGTCGATGCGGCTCAGCGACGGCGATAAGCTCATGATTGAGGGGCTGGCCCTCGAGGCGATCTATACGCCTGGCCATACCGACGATTCCTACAGCTTCGTCATGCCGGATCGCGTGTTCACCGGCGACACATTGCTGATTCGCGGCACCGGCCGCACGGATTTTCAAAACGGCGACCCGCGAGCGGAATCATACGAGTCGATCTTCGGCCGGCTGCTGAAGCTTCCGGAATTGACGCTCGTCTTTCCCGCTCACGACTATAAGGGCGACACGGTTTCGACGATCGGCGAGGAAAAGGCTTTCAACCCGCGCTTTGCAGGTCAAATCGGCGGACGAATATGTCGCGTCTGATGAACAACCTGAAACTGCCGAACCCCAAGATGATGGACGTCGCGGTGCCCGCCAATATGCCATGTGGGCCTGCATCAAGAGGAGATCGCGCGCCGCGGCTGGTCGCTTTCGGCGCTCGAAGCGATGTCCGTGGTGGGCAGGTTGGACATCGCGCTGGTTGATCTGCGCGAGCAGCAGAGCGTGAGCGGCACGGGACCATCCCCGGGCTCTCTCCACGTGCCCTACGGCGCGCTGCAGGAAAATCTGGGCTCGGGTGGGATTTCTGAACGAGCTCGCGAAATCGACGAGCAAGCAGCTTTTGTTTTACTGCGCCTTCGGCGAACGCTCCGCAATGGCGGTCCAGGCCGCCCAGGATCGGGCATTTCCGCCGCGCGTCACATCCAGGGCGGCATCGATGCCTGGAAGAAAGCCTCGGGCCCGCTCGCGCATTGACCGGCTGATGTCGACCAAAATGCGTGGACAAGATCGAACCACAAGGCCACCCGGATAGACGTCGCCCCGTAGTTATGGGGAGTACGGCGGCCATTTACGAAATCCCCATGCATATGAACTCTTAAGGAGCTTGGGCCGGGGATTTGGTAAAGTGTCGCCGTAACCGTGCGCCGGCACGTCGTTGTGGGCGTCGCTGCCGCTGCGGCTGGCTTCGCTGGTGAGGTTGATCGTTATTGAGGCGTCGCCGAGTTGCGGGACGATGTGCTCTTGCAACCAAGCGATGTGCTGGGGTTTCAGTGCGTCGCCGTCGATGTCGAAATTGAACAGGCTCGCCTTGATCGTCGTCTCGGGATTATCAACTCCCTTCACCTGGATATCGCGAACTTTTCCTGGTCCGGTCGGGCGAAGCATCGCGTATCCCCAAAACCGCCGACGATTTGAACCGCGCCCATAGGGGGCAGCTTCCGATGTCGCGGTCGTCTCGATGCGCCTCCATGGACAGGGTGCCGAATAATCCTCGGAATCGATGCCATGTCCGTTCCTGGGAGCAGACTGGAAGTTGAAGGGAGGGCGCCAAAATGACGCGTTTGACCCGGAAGTCGTGCTGCCCAAATTTGCTGTGCCGCTTACATACTTGCATCAGCAACGTGGTAGGTAGGATGATCCCAATTGGGAGTGAGAGCCGGTGAGACGCCGCGATTTCATCACATTGCTTGGTGGCGCCGCCGCTGGATGGCCGGTGAACGCTCGCGCGCAACAGCAGCCCGCCACGCTAGCGGTCGGATTTCTGGCGGACGGCACGCCCGAGGGGTTTGCACCCAGGCTCGCCGCCGTCAAGCGCGGGCTTTACGAAACTGGATTCACCGATGGTCAGAATGTTGCAATCGAGCCTCGCTGGGCTCACAGAAACTATGAACTTCTGCCCTCGCTCGCCGGCGATCTCGTTCGTCGAAAGGTATCAGGTGATCGTTACCGCCGGCAGCGAGAAGGTGACGCGCGTAGCCAAAGACGCAACCACAACGATCCCGATCGTCGCCATCGTTGCGGGCGACCCTGTCAAGCGTGGTCTTGTCGCCAGCATAAATCATCCCGGTGGGAATCTGACTGTAGTGAGCCTCTTCACATCGCAGCAATGTTCTAATGGCGAAACGTGTGGAGCTTTTGCACGAGGTGGCGCCAAAGGTCACCACCATTGGATGGTTGGTCGATACAAACATCCTCGATTACGATGACGAGCTACACGAATTACATAGCGCGGCAGCGGCATTCGGCCTCAAGCTTACCATCGCGAGAGTTGACGGGCATAGCGACCTCGAATTGGCCGTCGCATCGCTCGTTCGTGACGGCTCCGGCGCCGTCATGACGATCTGGCCCCATCGTTTACGAAAATCGCGCGCGAGTCGTTGCCGCCGCTGCACGCGCAACTGTGCCAATGCTCTACGAATGGCGCACCTTCGTCGACGAAGGCGGTCTAATGAGCTATGGGAACGATATCAATTCTGTGTACCGGCAAGCGGGCGTTTACGCAGGCCGCGTCCTTAGAGGCGAAAACGTTGGCGATTTGCCGGTAGTACAACAGAGCAAAATCGAATTAATCATCAACCTCAAGACTGCCAAAGCATTGGGCCTCAGCTTCCCAATCACACTGCTTGGCCGCGCCGACGAGGTCATTGAATAGCGCCGGCGATGTCGCGTATTGACCATTAAGGCCGAGCCGCGCCTCGGAGGAAAGACGCGCTTTGCCCTTGCCCGCGCGCCCCATCCGTCGCATCAGGCGGGAAGAGCGGGAGAGCCACCCATGCCGAGCCAGACCGTCGCCGACCTCAAAGCCGACGCCCTGCACTTTCATCGCGAGCCGCGTCCCGGCAAACTCGAAATCGCCGCGACCAAGCCGCTCGCCAATCAGCGCGACCTCGCGCTCGCCTATTCCCCCGGCGTCGCCTTCGCCTGCGAGGCGATCGCCGCCGATCCGGAACAGGCCGCCAATCTCACCATCGCGACAAAACCTCGTCGCGGTGCTGACCAACGGCACGGCGGTGCTGGGGCTCGGCGCCATCGGCCCGCTCGCCAGCAAGCCGGTGATGGAGGGCAAGGCGGTGCTGTTCAAGAAATTCGCCGGCATCGACGTGTTCGACATCGAGGTCGCCGAGAACGACGTCGATCGGCTGGTCGACGTCATCGTCGCGCTGGAGCCGACTTTCGGCGGCATCAATCTCGAGGACATCAAGGGCCCGGAGTGCTTCGAGGTCGAGGAGAAGGCGAAAGCCCGCATGGGCATTCCGGTGTTCCACGACGATCAGCACGGCACGGCGATCATCGTCAGCGCCGCCGTCACCAACGCGCTGGAGATCGCCGGCAAGCGCATCGAGGACGTCAAGATCGTCTGTTCGGGCGCGGGCGCGGCGGCGCTGGCCTCGCTCAATCTGCTGGTCTCGCTCGGCGCGCGGCGCGAGAACATCTTCGTCTGCGACATCGAGGGCGTCGTCTACCGCGGTCGCGAAAAGCTGATGGACCGCTGGAAGTCGGCGTTCGCGCAGGAGACGCCCGCGCGAACGCTGGCCGACGTGATCGACGGCGCCGACATTTTCCTCGGCCTCTCCGCCGGCGGCGTTTTGAAGCCGGAGCTGCTCGCCAAGATGGCGCGCGATCCGCTCATCCTGGCGCTCGCCAATCCGACGCCGGAGATCATGCCGGAGCTCGCGGTCGCCGCGCGGCCCGACGCGATGATCTGCACCGGGCGCTCGGACTATCCGAACCAGGTCAACAACGTCCTCTGCTTTCCCTATATCTTCCGCGGCGCGCTCGACGTCGCCGCGAGCGACGATCAACGAGGAGATGAAGAAGGCCGCCGTCACGCGCGATCGCCGCGCTCGCGCGCGAGGCGCCCTCGGAGGTCGTGGCGCGCGCCTATGGCGGCGAGGCCTCGCTGTTCGGCCGCGCCTCGCTGATCCCGAGCCCGTTCGATCCGCGGCTGATGCTGCGCATCGCCCCGGCGGTCGCGCGCGCGGCGATGGCGAGCGGCGTCGCGCGGCGGCCGATCGAGGATTTCGAGGCTTACGAGGACCAGCTCGGCCGCTTCGTGTTCCGCTCGGGCTTCATGATGAAGCCGCTGTTCGCCAAGGCGCGCGAGGCGTTGAAGCGCGTGCATCTATTCCGAGGGCGAGGACGAGCGGGTGCTGCGGGCGACCCAGGTCGTGCTGGAGGAGAAGCATCGCAATCCCGGTGCTGATCGGCCGGCCCGAGGTGATCGAGGAGCGCATCAAGCGCTACGGCCTGGCGCTGAAGGCGGGAACCGATTTCGAGGTGATCGATCCGCGCAGCGATCCGCGCTATCGCGATTACGTCGCCGATTATCTCAAGGTCGCCGGGCCGCAAGGGCGTGACGCCCGACGTCGCCAAGACGGTGGTGCGCACCTCGCCCTCGGTGATCGGCGCGCTGGCGCTGCTATCGCGGCGACGTCGACGCGCTGCTCTGCGGCCTGGAGGGACGCTTCGAAGTCGCGGCTCAAGCACATCAAGGACATCGTCGGCCTGGCGCCGGGCGCCAAGGATTTCGCCGCGCTGTCGCTGGTGATCGCCGCGACCGGCGCCTATTTTCTCGCCGACACGCATGTGCGCTACGATCCCAGCGCCGAGGAGATCGCCGACATGGCGATCGCCTGCGCGCATCACGTGCGCCGCTTCGGCGTGACGCCGAAGATCGCGCTGATCTCGCATTCCGATTTCGGCTCCGCCAACACCCCCTCGGCGCTAAAGATGCGCGCCGCGCTCGCGCTTGCTGCGCGAACGGCGCGCCGGACGCTCGAGGTCGACGGCGAGATGCAGGCCGACACCGCGCTTTCCACGATGGCGCGCCAGCGGGTCATCGCCGATTGCCGGCTCGACGGCGAGGCCAACGTGCTGATCTTCCCCAATCTCGACGCCGGCAACACCGCGCTGCAATTGACTCGCGTGATCGCCAACGCGCTGCCGGTCGGACCGATCCTGATCGGCCCGGCCAAGCCCGCGCACGTCCTGACGCCCTCGGTGACCGCGCGCGGCATCGTCAATATGACGGCGATCGCGGCTGTCGAAGCGGCGCGGTGACTGACTTCACGCAACGCGAGTAAGGTTCGCTTCACCGCAGATGGCCGTGAATTGCGTAAAGTAGCGCATTCTCCGATGAAGCAAGCAACAATTCCTAAATAAGCCGCCCGTATTCTGTATGAGGAGCGGGATCGACAATAATGTGGACCAAACGCAGGCGATTGCATGAAGTCGCGGACGGAGAGACCGGTATGAGATACGCAATTCGGTCGTTCCTTCGCACCGAGGACGCGCGCCACCGCCATCGAATACGCCTTGATCGCCGGCTTCATCGCCTTGGCGGTCATCACCGCGGTGACTGGCATCGGCACCAAGCTCAGCACCTATTTCTCCGAGGTCAGCTCCGCGATGAAGTGAGCGCGCCGCCGCGCGCTTCGGGCTAAGGCCCGCTAATCCCCGCGATTTTCCGCCTTTCTGTCGCGCCGCCTCGCCCCCGAGAGCGGCGCGATGCTTTTCGTGTTAAATTTTGCAATCGTGCTGATATCGGCTCAAAGATTTACGGTCCTTTAAGTTTCCAGCAGGATCACGAATCGTAAATCATAGTTCTCGGTAGCTCGGCTCGATCGCAAGCTTGTACTTGTCTTTGGTTCGTCTCTACGTCATTGTTTGGTGGTCGGGACGCAATGTCGAGCAAGACTGAGCGAAGGCTCGACAGAGCAGTAAGTCCTTGGTAACCAACTTTGGAGCGAATAACATGCTGGCTAAGTTCAAGTCCTTCGTCGCCAACGAGTCCGGCGCGACCGCTATCGAGTACGCCCTGATCGCCTCTTTGATCGCGATCGCCCTGGTCACGATCCTGACCGCCCTCGGCACCCGCCTCTCGGCCGAGTTCTCGGAAATCAGCTCCGCCCTCAAGTAAGCGTCGCGCGCTCAAAAGGAGCGCAAGACGCTGAACCAGGAGCCTGAATGAGCGCCCTCTCCGCAAAAGGAGAGGGCGTTTTTCGTTGCGGAGCGCACTTCTCAGAGCGAGGCGCATTTTCGCGGACCGCGCGATACCTCAATCCCCGTAAGTCCAGGTCGGCCCGCCGTCATGATAAACCCAATGCCCGACTTTTGGTTTGACGCCGCTCCCGAAGGCGGTCAGCAACGAAAGCAGCATGTCGAGCGGGCCGGGTTGATTGGCGGCGATCTCCTCCGGCGACGGCCCGTCGTGCACACGCCAGGGGCTCGCGGCATCCGCTCGCTCGCCATAGCTAGTCTTGCCGCTGTCCCAGTCGATGCACACCGTGGCGTGTTGATCCTTCGCGATCAGACAGACCGAGCGCTTGGCGACCGCCAGCAAGCCGCGTGAACGTCAGGTAGGAGCCGTCCGGCCGCTGGAATACGTAGCTCGAGCTGCTCTTCAGCTCGGTCTCGACCCCGCCGTGCTTCTTGGCCTCGTCGATCAGCGCGTCCCAAGCCTTGTCCTTGTCCGGCGCGCCAGCGTGGGCCGAGGTCAGACGTGAGCGCCGCGAGGGCGATGATCGACAGCGGCCGCAAGTCGCACATACGCAAGTCTCCCTCTTTTGGTGAATTAGGCGCTGGAATGACGCCCAATGAACTATGAATTGCCGTTAACTTACGTAAGTAACGCGTATAGGCGGCACGCGAAATAGGCAAGTCGCTCTCTCCTGGGACCGAGGGCGCCCCGCCCGCTCTCCGCGCGCGAGACGCGCGGTCCCAGGGAACGCCTCACTTGCGGCCCGGCGAAGCGCGAGGCTAGGATCGGCGGCATGCGCCGTCTCCTCCTGCTGCGCCACGCCAAGGCCGCGCCGTTGTCGGACGGCGACGATTTTGACCGCGAGCTGACAGGAGCGCGGGCGCGACGACGCGCGCAAAATCGGGGCGTGGATCGCAAGCGCCGGCGTGCGGCCGGACTATGCGATCTATTCCGGGTCCGAGCGGACGCGGCAGACTTTCGAGATCGTGTCCGGCGCGCTCGACGGTCCGCCCGCTGCGTTCGAGCAGAACGCGCTCTATGACGCGACGCGCGCGCTGATCCTCGGGCTGTTGCGCGAGCTTCCCGCGAAGGCCGAGGCGATGCCTGGTGGTCGGGCACAATCCCGGCATGGGCGACGTCGCAAACCTGTTGACGGGCGCCGGCGACGAGGTCGGGCGATTGAAGTTGGCGTCAAAGTTTCCGACCGGCGCCTTGGCGATCCTCGCCTTCGACGATCTCGATTGGTCCGGCCTGACGCCGCGAACCGGCCGTCTCGAACATTTCGTCACACCGGCCGACCTCTAGCAACGGAGCCGCCCATGCCGCGCATCGACCGCGATCGCGACGCCTTTCTCGCCATCGACGTGCAGAACGATTTTTGCCAGGGCGGCGCGCTCGCCGTGCCCGATGGCGAGGCGGTGGTCGAGCCGATCAATGAACTGATGACGCGGTTCACCCATGTCGTCGCGACACAGGATTGGCATCCCGCCGATCATGCCTCCTTCGCCGCCAGCCACTCCGGCGCGCGCGCCGTTCTCGAAAATCGACTTGCCCTATGGCGAGCAGACCCTATGGCCGTCGCATTGCGTCCAGGGAACGGCGGGCGCCGCGTTTCACCCGAATTTCGCGCTCGACCGCGCGACGGCGATCATCCGTAAGGGTTGGCGCCGCGAAGTGGATTCCTATTCCGCCTTCTTCGAGAACGATCGCACGACGCCGACCGGCCTAGGCGGTCTGTTGCGCGAGCGCGGCGTCACGCGGGTATTCCTCGCGGGACTGGCGACCGATTTCTGCGTGTCGTTCTCCGCGCTCGACGCGCATAGCCTCGGGTTTGAAGCGTTTGTCGTGCTCGACGCCTGCCGCGCCATCGATCTCGAGGGTTCTCGCGCGGCGGCGCTGGCGGCATGGGAGAAAGCCGGCGTCACTGTCGTAGCGGCGGCGGACATCGACGCGCGCTAACAGGCGCCCCCCTGGGACCGCGCGCGTCTCGCGCGCTCTTACCGGCGTCTCGTCGGCAAGAGCGCGCGAGACGCGCGCGGTCCCAGGAGCGGCGCCAAACGAAACAAGATGCCGCCCTTTTCATCATGGCCGAGCTTTAATGTAGCGGCCAGCACCGGGTAACGGCGGCTGTGCTTGATAGCCGCCATGCCGCGCGACGGCGCCGCGAGCCCGTCAGCGCCTCACGAAACAGAGGAGATTGATTGATGCGCGTTCTCACCCCCGCAACCCTCGTGTTAGCGCTGCTTGCCGGAAGCTCGATGGCCCTCGCCGCCGACGCGACCGGGACCATCAAGAGCCTCGACATGTCCAAGGACATGGTCACGCTGGACAACGGATCGAGCTACATGGCGTCGAAGAGCGTCAACCTGTCAACCTTCAAGGTTGGTCAGAAGGTGACGATCAACTACGCCAAGGCCGGCGACAAGATGGACATCACGTCGATGAAACCCGCCACCTGATATGAGATGAAAAGCCGGTAGGCGGATTCCCTCCCCCCTTGTGGAGGAGGGTTAGAGAGGGGGTAGCAGCCGCGCGCGGCCGGTTGGCTGCGGCTACCCTCGCTCCGGCCCTCCCCCATGGAGGAGGAGGGGGAGGGCGCGCGCCGCCGGGCTCCGTAGGCTCACTCGATCACTTCATCAGCTAGACCCAGCAGAGTTACCGGAGGATCCAAACCCATCGCGCGCGCGACCTTGAGGTTCATGACAAACAAATATCGCGTCGGTTGTTCAAAGGGAATGTCGCCCGGACGCGTCCCTTTGAAAATGCGATCAACCATCGCGGCCGCACGCGTCAGGCATTCCTTGAAATCGGCGCCATAGGACATCAGTCCGCCATCGCGAGCGTAATTGTCGGCCTCGTAGATCGCCGGCAGCCGGCGCGCGGCCGCGAAGTCGATGATCCGCTTGCGGTTGAGAATCATCAAGGCGTCGGAGACCATGAGGATCGCATCCGGTTTGTCGCGGTCCATCGCCTCGAAGGCGCCATTGAAGTCGTCGGGCTCGCGGACGCCGAGCCCCTGGATTGTCAGCCCTTGCATCCGCGCCGTCGCGGCGGACGCTTCATAGCGCAGCGTCATCGCGCGATCATCGGCGTTCCAGAGCATCGCGACGCGCTTCAGGTTTGGCGAGAGCGCCTTCAAGAACTCGAGCCGCTTGACGGTCAGGGTCGCGGCGATATCCGAGATGCCGGTCACTACACCGCCGGGATGCGCCCAGCTGTCGACAAGGCCGGTGGCGACGGGGTCGCCGGCGCCCGTGTACACGACCGTCGCTATGCCGGCCGCTTTAGCGGCGACGGTGGTCGGATAACCCGCGGTGACAAAGATCCGCGACCCTTGCGCCTTTAGCTCCCCAATCAGGCCCGGCAGCTTCTCCATGTGGGTCATCGCGCCGCGCGCCTCAAAGTTGAGATTTTTGCCAACGGTGTAGCCGAGGTCCGCGAGCGCGCCGATGAGGATTTTGCCCAGCGGCGAATCCGGGCTCATGGGCGCCAAGCCGGTGAGGACGCCCAACCGCAGAATTGGGTCGGTCTCGGCGATCGCCGGCGCGACGGCGGCTGTCGCCGCGGCGAGCAGGGCAGTGACGGTCTGACGGCGCGTGAACATGGGAACTCCTCGCCTCACGCGCGATGATGCAGCCGCCGTCCCAGCGGAAGCAAGCGGCATTCGGAGCGTCGGCCTCCAGGCCGACGTCCACCCGCTTCGACACGTCGGCGTGGACGCCGACGCTCCGATTTGGACACGCCGCTTGGCGGCGACATTTCGCGAAGTTGCACCGCGGCAAGCGTTCCCCTAAAGCCGGCCCCTCCCCTACGCAGAGCCGCCGATGATCCGCACGCCGCTGATGAACGTCATGACCGCCGCCGCCTTGAAGGCCGGACGCGGCTTGAAGCGCGACCTCGGCGAGATCGAGAATTTGCAGGTCTCGCCCAAAGGTCCGGGCGATTTCGTCAGCCTCGCCGACAATCGCTCCGAAAAAATCCTCTACGAGGAATTGTCGAAAGCGCGTCCCGGCTACGGCTTCGTGATGGAGGAGAGCGGCCGCGTCGAGGGAACCGACAAGACCCACGTCTGGCACATCGACCCGCTCGACGGCACCACCAACTTCCTGCACGGCATCCCGCTGTTCGCCATCTCGATCGGGCTGGAGCGCGAGGGCCAGATCGTGGCCGGGCTGGTCTACAATCCCGCCGACGATTCCATGTATGTCGCCGAGAAAGGCCAAGGCGCCTGGGGCAACAACCGGCGGCTGCGGGTCGCGGCGCGGCGGGAAATGTCGCAGTCGATCATCGGCTGCGGCGTGCCGCATCTCGGCAAGGCGCGCGAGCATCCGCGCTTCAAGGCGGAGCTCGCTGAAGTGATGACGGCGGTGGTCAACGTGCGCCGCATGGGCTGCGTCGCGATCGATCTCGCCTATGTCGCGGCGGGCCAGTTCGACGCGTTCTGGGAGCGGGGGCTCAACTCCTGGGACATCGCCGCCGGCTCGCTGCTGATCCGCGAGGCCGGCGGCTATGTCACGGGCTGCGATGGCGAGGAGGATTTTCTGTCAACCGGCGCGATCTGCTGCGGCAACGAGTTCATCCACCGGCAGTTGCTGGAGTTGCTGAAGCGGGCGAAGGCGGCCTGAGCCCGCTCGTGTCATCCCGCGAACGAGCATCGCCGCTAAAATAAAAATAGGGCGTTTGCCCGTCGCCATCCGCGTCATGCCCGGCCTTGTGCCGGGTATCCACGTCGTGAAGCGGCTCGTCGATATCAGAACTTCAACCGATCTCTCGGCGCCCGACGGCGCCATAGACTTGGACCTACTTTACACGTCTCGCGTGGATGGCCGGGACGAGCCCGGCCATGACGGAACCCTCTCGTTTTCAAGGCCAATCCTCGCATCGCTGAGCCTATCCTACCGCGAACGCGCGGATGACAACAACCAATCAAATTTGAAAACTAAGCGGTCCGACGCGACCGAAAACTCGGTCGCGGCCACCGCGCCGGCTTGGCGACGAACGCGGGCTGCTCCTTCGCGCTAAACTCGCGCAAGCGCCGAGCCGCCTCCGGACGACGGCGCGCGAGCCAGCGCAGATACCCGTCGACAATTTCCGGGTCTTCCCAGGGCACGTCGTGCAATAGCCCCGGCGAGCCGAGCAGAGCCGGATCGAAGACATCGGCGTCGACGGCTTTCGGGAACAGCGCAATCGAAATCGGGGACTCCGGCGCCAAATAGGGCGGCGATCCGAGCAGCGCCGCGATCAGATCGGCGCCGAACAGTTTTCCGAGATGCGTCGACCCCGTCACGCGCGGATTGAGTTCGAGCAGATGAGCCCGACCCTCGCGGTCGACGATGAAGTCGAAGGAAACAAACCCCGACATTCCCAGAGCGCCGATGATCGCGCGCGCCGTCTGCTCCATCTCCGCGTTTTCGGTTTGGCGGATATACCGGCTCGGCCCGGTCTCCTGGGGATCGCGATGCGCGGCCGCGAAATTGACCCCCGCCAACTCGACCCCGTCGCGGCAGGCCGAGTTGCGGAAAGCGAGCTCGCCGGTGATGAATTCCTGCGCGACATGCGCGACCGCCTCGCCGCGGTAGCCCTCGATGAAGCCCAAACCCGATTTCGCGCGGGCCACGAGCTGGCTGCGCCTCCAGCCGCGCGATAGCGACCGGTCGTCGTGCGCGATCAGGATGCCGCCGCCGCCGGCGGTGAGTTCGCGCTTGACCACGAACGGATAGCCGAACTCCGCCGCCGCGCCGCGCGCCGCCGCCAGGTTCTCGAGCGCACGCGTCCTCGGCATGCGTACGCCGAGCTTGTCGGCCAGCGCCGACAACCGGCGCCGGCTGCGCGCCGCGCAAAATCCTTCCGGCGCGCCGAGCGAGGCGAACAACAGACGCCGCGTCTCCGCCGACGCGCGGGCGACCACGCGCGGGTCGCGCAAGACGCCGGCGGCGAGTTCGTCGAGCGGCACGATGAGGTCGGGCGCCGATGCGTCGACAAAGCTGTTCAGCCGACGCGCCAGCACAAAGGCTCGAGCCGCCGCGCCGCCGAGGTCGGGCAGCCGATGCAGCTTTTGCGCGTAACGCGTCCGCGCGGCGAAGGACGAGGCGGGACCGGCGATTTCGCAGCGCGCGCCGCGGCGGCCGAATTCGGCGACGATGCGGTCGGGCCCGGGATCGTCCAGCACGCTGACGAACAGGATCTTATCGGCGTGGGTCAAAGGCCGTCAGCCCCGGGTCGGCGCGTTGAGGCCAGCGACGTTGAAGTCGGGCCTGGCCTCCTCGGCTTCCACCGCTCGGCGATGCATCGCCGCGACAATTCCCGCCGAAGCGCGTCGCGAGGCGTATTCGGCGCCGCACACGAAGCGCAAAGCCGGCCCGAACTGATAGGCGGCGGTGACGCCCAGGAAATACAGGCCGGAAATCGAGGTTTCGAAACGCCGCGACAGTTTTGGCGCGCCGCCGACCCGCGCCAGTCCGGTGCGCAGCGCCGGCGAGAGAAATCGCAATCGGTCGACGTCGACGCGGTAGCCTGTGCCGGCGATCACGTAATCGAACACGTGCCTCGATCGCCCGCCCTCGCGATCGGTCATTTCAACTTCAACGCCGTCCGCGGTCTCGCGCGCGGCGGTGATGCTCCGGCCGGCGAGCACGGCGATCTTGCCCTCGATCTCCTCGCGTACGTACCAGGCGGGCGCCGGGCCGAGCGTGCCGTCGACGATCTTTACGCGCACGCGCTCGGGCAATGCGCGAAAAACCCCGGGAAAGTGGCTCGCCGCCCACTTGCCCCAGCCGGGACCGATCGGGCTCATCGGCGCCGTGAGCGCGTCCTTCAGGCCGCGCTCGCCTGCCGCCGGGATAGAAGCGCAATTGGCTGTCGCGGCAGGCGAGCGTTACATCAGCGCCTTCGCGCAGCAACTCGCCCGCGGCGTTGGTCGCGGAAGCGCCGGCGCCGACCACCAGCATTCGCGCGCCCTTGAACACCGAATAGTCGTGCAGCTTGGCGGTATGGGCGAGCCGCTCCCGGCTCAACGGCCGCAACGCCTCGGGGACATATTCAAAACCCTGCAAACCCGTGGCGATCGCGCATTGGCCCGCCGTCACGCTCGTTCCGTCCTCGAGTTCGATCTCGAACCCCCGGGGGATTTTGCGGATCTGGCGCGCGAACCGCGTATCCAGCTGCGGCGCGAATCGCTTCTGAAAGGCTTCGCCATAGGCGATGAACGTGCCAACCGGCGTCGGCAGATTGAGATCGGCGTAAGCCAGTCCCGCGGACTGGCAGAACGATTTTAGTGTGAGTGCGCCGTCGGGATCGGAGAGGGAGGACGCAAAACCCTCGGATTTCAAGCGCATCCCCGGCGGCGTGCCGAAACGCCACGATTCCATCGGCCGTCCGAATATCGCGGGCATGCAGCCGCGCGCGGCGAGATGGGCGCTGAGGCTCAGGCCATACGGCCCGGCGCCGATGACCGCGACTGGAAAATGTCGTTTCGTCATAATCAGGGAATCGCATCGATCGCCGGCGCCGCCTAGTTCGATCCGCGGGTTTGGTTGAGACTTCCTTACGGTCAGCGCGGAGAAGGGGGCGCAAAAGCGGAGGATCGGGCGATTGATCGACGCTTTCGGCGTCATGCCCGGACTTGTTCCGGGCATCCACGTCGTGACGGCACACCGCGGTTTCGGAACTGCAACGCATTCATCAGCGCCATTGATTTGAACCTACGATGCGCACTTCGACGTGGATGGCCGGAACAAGTCCGGCCATGACGGAACCACTCCGTTGCCCGCCCGCAACACCCCTTCCCTACCCCATCGCACCCTGCCGTTTTTCCCCTTGCGCGGCCGCCCCAACTCGGTCGATCCTGTCCAGCGGCCAAGGTCATTAATCCCCCGTTAACCAAATCCATCCACAACATGTTGTGCTAACGGTAGGGAACCTTATCTACCTATTGACCGCGACGTCACGAATCCGTAACAAGGGGGCCTGCCCGGTCGACGACCGAGCAACTCGCGGGCCGCGCAAATCTCGGCTCGCGCGGACGCGCCAGGGGCGGGCGTAGTAGACAGTTTTGGCGGGCTTGGGGGCGGATCGCGGCGTGGCAGCCGCGGGACGGCGGGCGCGCGCGTTTGAGGCGGGAACAGGCGGCGCGGCGTCGCGTCAATCCAAGGGGACAGAGGCACTTCATGCGCATCGAACGTCACTACACCAGCACAGACGGCAACCCCTACGAGGCCATCGCCTTCGCGAGCGCGAAGTCGGAGATTCGCAACCCCGACGGCTCGGTGGTGTTCTCCGCCGAGGGCGTCGAGGTCCCCGCCGCCTGGAGCCAGGTCGCCGCCGACGTGCTGGCGCAGAAATACTTCCGCAAGGCCGGCGTGCCGGCGCGGCTGAAGCGCGTCGAGGAGAACGGCGTCCCCTCGTTCCTCTGGCGCTCGGTCCCCGACGAGGCCGCGCTGGAGCAGCTCCCCAAGGCCGAGCGCACCATCGGCGAGACTTCGGCGAAACAGGTGTTCGACCGGCTCGCCGGCGCCTGGACCTATTGGGGCTGGAAGGGCGGCTATTTCGACAACGAGGAGGACGCCCGCGCCTACTACGACGAGATGCGCTTCATGCTGGCGCGCCAGATCGCCGCGCCGAACTCGCCGCAATGGTTCAACACCGGCCTGCACTGGGCCTATGGCGTCGATGGCCCGGCCCAAGGCCATTATTACGTCGATCACGAGACCGGCAAACTGACCAAGTCGAAGTCGGCCTACGAGCATCCGCAGCCGCACGCCTGTTTCATCCAGTCGGTCGCCGACGATCTCGTCAACGACGGCGGCATCATGGACCTCTGGGTGCGCGAGGCGCGCCTGTTCAAATACGGCTCCGGCACCGGCTCCAATTTTTCGCTGCTGCGCGGCGAGAACGAAAAACTCTCCGGCGGCGGCCGCTCCTCGGGCCTGATGAGCTTCCTGAAGATCGGCGACCGCGCCGCCGGCGCGATCAAGTCGGGCGGCACGACGCGTCGCGCGGCCAAGATGGTGGTCGTCGATATCGATCATCCCGACATCGAGGCCTTCATCGATTGGAAGGTGAAGGAGGAGCAGAAGGTCGCCGCCCTGGTCGCCGGCTCCAAGATCGTCAAGAAACATCTGAAGGCGATCCTGCGCGCCTGCGTCAATTGCGAGGGCCCGGGCGACGATTGCTTCAACCCCGAGAAGAACCCCGCGCTGAAGCGCGAAGTCAAACTCGCGCGGCGCGACGAAGTGCCTGACGGCATCATCAAGCGCGTCATCCAATTCGGCAAACAGGGTTTCCGCGACATCGCGTTCGACACCTACGACACCGATTGGGAATCCGAGGCCTATCTCACCGTCGCCGGCCAGAACTCCAACAATTCGGTGCGCGTGACCGACGCCTTCCTGCACGCGGTGGAGAGCCGACGGCGATTGGAGCCTGACGCGCCGGCTCGACGGCAAAGTCTCGAAGACGCTGAAGGCGCGCGAGCTCTGGGACCGGATCGGCTACGCCGCCTGGGCCTCGGCCGATCCCGGCCTGCAATATCACACGACCATCAACGACTGGCACACCTGCCCGGCGTCCGGCCCGATCCGCGCCAGCAATCCCTGCTCGGAATACATGTTCCTCGACGACACCGCCTGCAATCTCGCGTCGCTGAACCTGCTGCAGTTCCGCAATCCCGAGACCAAGGCGTTCGAGGTCAAGGCTTATGAGCACGCGATCAAACTGTGGACGCTGACGCTCGAAATCTCGGTCATGATGGCGCAATTCCCCTCGAAGGAGATAGCCAAACTCTCCTACGACTTCCGCACGCTCGGCCTCGGCTTCGCCAATATCGGCGGCCTGCTGATGTCCTGCGGCATCGCCTACGACAGCGAGGAGGGCCGCGCGATCTGCGGCGCGATGAGCGCGCTGCTGACCGGCCGCGCCTACGCCACCTCAGCGGAAATCGCGCGAAAACTCGGGGCCTTCGCCGGCTACAAGCCGAACGCCGATTCGATGCTGCGCGTCATCCGCAACCACAAGCGCGCCGCCGACGGCTTGTCCGACGGCTATGAGAAGCTCTCCGTCGCGCCGACCCCGCTCGACCATGCTTCGTTGATCCGCGCCGGCGTCGCCTGGGCCGGCCTCTCCGAAGCCGCCAAGGAATCCTGGGCGGACGCGCTGACGCACGGCCAGTTCCACGGCTACCGCAACGCGCAGGTCTCGGTGATCGCGCCGACCGGCACGATCGGCCTGGTGATGGATTGCGACACCACCGGCATCGAGCCGGATTTCGCGCTGGTGAAATTCAAGAAGCTCGCCGGCGGCGGCTATTTCAAGATCATCAACCGCGCCGTCCCCGAGGCCCTTCGCGCGCTCGGTTATGACGAAGCCAAGATCGCCGAGATCGTCGCCTACGCCGTCGGCCACGCCTCGCTCGGCCAAGCGCCCGGCGTCAACATCGCGAGCCTGCGCACCAAGGGTTTCACCGACGCCGCGATCGCCAAGATCGAGGCCGCGCTCGCCAGCGCCTTCGACATCAAGTTCGTGTTCAACAAATGGACGCTCGGCGCCGATTTCCTCACCGGCGCCCTGAAGATCGCGCCGGAAAAACTCGAGGAGCCGAGCTTTCGATCTGCTCGACCGCGCTCGGCTTCTCCAAACAGGAGATCGAGGCCGCCAACACGCATATCTGCGGCGCGATGACGCTCGAAGGCGCGCCGCATCTGAAGAAGGAACACTACGCCGTGTTCGATTGCGCCAACCCCTGCGGGCGCACGGGCAAGCGTTATCTGTCGGTCGACAGCCACATCCGCATGATGGCGGCCGCGCAGCCGTTCATCACCGGGGCGATCTCCAAGACGATCAACATGCCCAACGACGCGACGGTCGAGGATTGCAAGGACGCCTACATGCTGTCCTGGCGCCTCGGCCTGAAGGCCAACGCGCTCTATCGCGACGGCTCCAAACTGTCGCAGCCGCTCAACTCGCAGTTGATTGAGGCCGACGAGGACGACGACGAGGCGGTCGATCAGTTTGTCGCGTTGAGCCAGCCGGCGAAGGCGGCGGCGGTCGCCGAGCGCATCGTCGAGCGCGTGGTGGAGCGCGTCGAGCGCGTGCGCGAGCGCGAAAAACTGCCCGATCGCCGCAAGGGCTACACGCAGAAGGCGGTGGTCGGCGGCCACAAGGTCTATCTGCGCACCGGCGAATACGAGGACGGCCGCCTCGGCGAAATCTTCATCGACATGCACAAGGAGGGCGCGGCCTTCCGCTCGCTGATGAACAATTTCGCCATCGCGATTTCGCTGGGGCTGCAATACGGCGTGCCGCTCGAGGAATACGTCGAGGCCTTCACCTTCACCCGCTTCGAGCCGGCGGGTTTCGTGCAGGGCAACGACGCGATCAAGAACGCGACGTCGATGCTCGACTACATGTTCCGCGAACTGGCGATCTCCTATCTGGGCCGCCACGACCTCGCGCATGTCTCGCCTGACGAGATCGGCAATACGGTGCTCGGCGGCGGCGTCGCGCAGGACAAGGCGCCCGGAGGGTCGGCGTCGCCGCCGACCAGCGTGGTGTCGCGCGGCCTGGTGCGCTCGAAGACCGACAAGCTGATGGTGGTGCGCGGCGGGGCGGCGTGCGCGCTCGCGCGACGGCGTGCAGGGGCGACGGCGCTGAAGGGGGAAATCGCCGAGGCGCCGGAGGTGTTCGCGGGGGTCGCGTTCGCCGCGCCCGAGGAGACGGTCGCGGAGAAGCGCGCCGAGGCGCGGATGAAGGGCTACGTCGGCGAGGCGTGCCCGGAGTGCGGGAATTTCACGATGGTGCGCAATGGGACGTGCTTGAAGTGCGAGACTTGCGGGGGGACGACGGGGTGTAGTTGAGAGAGCAAATCCGACGCCTGCGCAGAAGTCGCCAGCTCGGCCGCAGTTTGTATGGCGGCCTACGCCCGCGATGGCATGAAACAAGCGGCGATTTCTCTTCGCCGCTGGGGTTCATGGCGAACAGAACATGAATATTAATGGGATCTTCCGTGACCGACGGACGCGAGCAAATAAATGAGGCAGCAGGTATTGCCAAACCTCGCATTGAATTCGCCCTCTCCGGAGGCGGCTTCCGAGCGGCGATGTATCATATGGGTGTATTACGCCGGCTGGCAGACGACGGTCTTCTAGAGCGAGTTACCGGGATTTCGACCGTTTCGGGAGGAAGCTTGGGCGTTTCACTGGTAATGTCGCGATCCAATATGAAATGGCCCACTTCTGATGAATATTTGAGTAAAATATATCCCGAAATCCGCAATGTATTGACCAACATTGATCTACTTACGCTCGGGACGGGACTGCGAGGCATTCCGCGCTATTGGCGGCACTTAATCACAGATCGAGCAAAGATCCTTGCAGACACGCTCATACGAAGGTGGGGCATCAAAGCCCGGATCAAAGACCTACCCGACACGCCGACTTGGTGGATCAATACTACTTGCCTGGAAACCGGAAAGAACTGGCGGTTTTCCAAGCGGGAGATGGGGGACTGGCAGTTCGGGCGCCACTACAACCCGCCATTTCTGTTAGCCGAGGCCGCGGCCGCGTCCGCTGCCGTCCCATACGCCATCGGCGCACTGAAGGCGAACCTGCCTGCAGACGGATGGTATCGTACAGATCCGGCTACGCGCCGTCCGCTCGAAAAGGTCTCGCCGCCGTTATCGACCGTTCACCTTTGGGACGGAGGCGCCTACGAGAACCTGGGACTAGAGGCGCTTTACAAACCTTATAAATCTCTCCGCGGTTGCGACTTTTTGATTTGCAGCGACGCCTCCGGCCCACTGCGGACCCAAACTTCGCTTTGGGCCAAGCTAGCATCGATCGCGCGAGGCGATTTGGCGACGCCGAGACTTTTCGACGTTGGGAGCGACCAGATTCGGGCACTTCGATCCCGCATGTTTATGGGCGATATCGCTGCAAGTCGCATACAAGGCGCGCTTCTGCGGATGGGAAATTCAGTGCGACACCTTCACATCAAATCTGGGGTCGTAGCCGAGCAGACTACCTACGACCGCTTCTTGTCGGAAGAAGATGTAGCCCGGGCGCTCTCCTTACCTACTGGCCTCAAGGCCGTCGATGCGTCGGTCTTTGATCTTGTCGCGCGGCATGGATACGAGGTCGCAGATACCGTTCTGACGACCCATTCCCCCGCAAATTTCCAGAAATCTATGCGGTGGGCAGCATGATTACGTCAAAGGTCACCAGATTCCGCGCTTACCAACTCGGATCATCCGGCTCGTCCTTCTCGTATTTTGCAGATGGACATTTTACAGTTATCGAGGCTCGAATGACGGAGTTGAGCGCTGAGAAACTTGCGATCGAAATGGATCATTGCGGGGTTTTGTCTGCGATTCGCTCCACATAACCAGTTGGGACGGGGACCATTGTTCGGCAAACGAGTTGCCGGGCCTGCTAAAGCTGACTAGGCCTTCGACCCTGGAATTGCCTGGGTACCCGGCCTACACGGAAAACGCCAAGAAATCTCTAGAAATTCTGGATGACTATGTACAAGAGCGCAGATCAGATAATCGAGATAAAAAACTTAAATATATAACTCCTCAATATATTGATGGATTAGCGGAAGCAAAATCATTGACGTTTCAAGATACCTTATACAATCCTCTCGTTATATCGCAGTATTGCGCAAATGACAATTCGACCGTAAAGCATTTTCGAGGGGGCAGTTTCAACGTATTAAGCTTGGGAGACGTGGAGTCGAGTAATATTTCCCGCACGCCTGAGTCGTTGTAGGATTTAGGGCGCGAAAATGATGTAATGATCTTAGCACATCACGGTGCCGATAATGGTTTTACGACGAAGAAACTTCTTAGTCATATTGAGCCGGCCTTGGCTATATGCTCTTCAGATTATGCAAATCAGTATGATCATCCGCGCCAGGAAGTTAGGGACCTTCTGTATGAAGAGGGTATTCGATTAATGACAACGAAGACAGGGGATATTGTCGTGATGTCGATGGGAGATCATACAGGAAATTGTAGGGCGATTAATTTTAAAGCTAACTCTACGGAAGTTAGCTCCGAATTTGATTTCGTGGCAAAAAAGAAAAAAATACTTTCGTTTAACAGAGACACTATTAGACAGTTGTATGCGAAAACGCCGCCGTGGAGGCGGTTACCCAGATAAATATGGTTCCGGAATATGGTTGAAATCACAGTGCCTGTATTTGATCTAGCCGCCGTCAGACAACCCGCGTGGCGAGGACCCAACGGGGATGCTAATAAGGTTGACGGGGCCGGGCTGCTTGGCACCTTGTAAGTCATGCCAACCAAGGTCAAGGACATCATCCGCCGCATCGAGGCTGACGGCTGGATGCTGAAATCGACAAGGGGCAGCCATCGCCAATTCGTTCATTCGGCCAAACCGGGTCGCGTGACCGTGCCGGGGAAGTTGTCCAAAGATTTAAATCCGGACACGCTGAAGAGCATCCTGCGTCAGGCTGGGCTGAAGGACTGAAGCATGCGCTACGCCATCGTGATTGAACAAGGCGAAAACAACTACTCGGCTTACGTCCCAGACCTCCCGGGCTGCGTCTCGGTTGGCGACACCCTGGACGAGGTGAAATCGGAAATCCGGGAGGCGATCGCGTTTCATCTCGACGGCATGCGAGAAGACGGACTGCCGATCCCGGAGCCGCGGAGCTACGCCGACAATGTCGAAGTCGCTGTGCCCGAGCAGGACGAGGGCGCAAAAGCGAAGCGACCGAGTGACGAAATCGAAATCGCGTATCGTCATTGCCGGGCATGGCGTCAAACCGTCGACGCCCCCGCCAAAGCCGACGTTCTCGCGCCGAACCGCGAGCGACAAATCTTCCGCCTCTCCGCCTAAGCCGAGCCGGCGGGCGTAGATCGGAGAGAAGTTTGACTGATCCCATGCGCTACACCGTCGTCATCGACGCTCTGTCCGACGAAGACGGCGGCGGGTTTTTCGCTACCGTCCCGGACCTGCCTGGCTGCATGTCGGACGGCGAGACGCGCGCGGAGGCCGCGCACAATGTCGAAGACGCCATCGCTCGTTGGATCGATGCGGCGGTTGAGATGGGTCGCCAAGTCCCCGCGCCGTCGAAAACGCTGACGTTCGCAAGCTGATTTGATCCTTCCGCCGAGATAAACGCTTGATGCAAATCTTTGGACAGGTTCCGACGGCCGCGCGCTCGGCGTGCCGCTTAGTCGCCGACGACTAGTACCTCATCACAGTGATTATGATTCTTTGGCGAAGTCGGGGTAGACGCGGGCGAGCTTTTCCCGGGCCTTGTTGGTGGTGAAACTCCATTTGATTTGGGCTCCGGAGGCGTTTCGCTGTTGTCGCCATTCGGCGACCTCGGATTCGAGTAGGTGGCGTTCGCCGATTCGGCGATCCAGACATTGCCCGCGCAACACGCCGATTTCGATCTCGACCATGTTCAACCAACTGGCGTGCTTGGGCGTGTAATGGAATTCTAAACGCTGAAGGATGCGATGCGCCTCGGGCGCGGGGAAGGTCTCGTACAGAGCGCCCGGGGTATGGGTCGAAAGATTGTCCATGACGACGCGGATGCGGTCCGCATCAGGATAGTGCGTATCGGCGAGATCGCGCATGCAGTGGGCGAAATCGCAGGCGGCCCTGTGATCGGTCACCTTTACATGACGCCAGGACTTGTGCGTATCGAGGAAGACGAACAGATTCGCCGTGCCGTTGCGCTTGTATTCGCAATCGTATCGCTCGGGTTGGCCCGGCGCGGACGGGATCGGCAAACGGGTCTCGCCGATCAACTGGGTCGGGCTTTCGTCGAAGCAAATTACCGGACGCTTGGGATCGTCGTCCTCGGCGTAGAGGTCGAGCACGTCTTCCATCCGGGCGACATAGGCGCCGTCGACTTGCGCGATACACCACATGTCTTTGCGCCAAGGCTTCAAATCATCCTCGGCCAAGCGACGGCGCACGGTCTCGCGCGACAGGCTTTCATGTTCCGTCAGCTTAACCATCGCATCGGCCAGTAGCTCCAACGTCCAACGCTTTCGACCCCGCGGCGGGTTTGAGCAGGCGGTCGCCACCAGCAGCGCCGTCTCCTTGCCCGATAGTTTGCGGCCCGCCCCAGGGCGCGGTTCCTCGCTCAGCGCCAGCTCCAGATTGCCTTCGACGAAGCGCCGCTTGGTTCGGTAAACTGTCGATCCGCCGACCCGCACGGCGCTGGTGATCGTCTCGTCGCTGGCCCCCGCGTCGGCGGCGAGCAGGATTTGCGCCCGTTTGAGTTTGCGCGCCGAGTGCTTGCCGCCGCTCAGTAGCGCTTCGAGTTCGAGCCGCTCCGCTTCGCTCAGCTCGACCCGATACCGTATGTTCATCGCTTGCCCTCAAAAATCGAGGTCTCCTGATGAATCGAACGGAAAGGGATTCGCCACAGGTTTTCAGCGCGAGACAGGGTCAGTATCTTGCCTTCATCCACGCCTATACGTTCGTAAACGGGCGCCCGCCGGCGCAATCCGACATCGCGCGCTTCTTTCGCGTCACGCCGCCGACGGTGCACCAAATGATCTTGACGCTCGAAAAAGCCGGATTGATCTCTCGACGACCGGCCGCCGCGCGAGCCATCGCCGTAATCGTCGATCCCGCAACATTGCCCGCCCTAGAGCCGGGATATGAACAACCTGTCAAAACCTCTGTGCTGAGGTACTAGGTTGCCCAGGGGGGAAAGAAAATCCGAGCCTGCACGCGGATGAAGTCAGGTTGCTGACGGCCAAGCCCAGAAGTAGGAATAATTCGAAGC
>CAVRYO010000007.1:0-2807642 GCA_963725485.1 Pirellulales bacterium
CCCCTAACCGCTCCAGTTGCGCTGCAGCATCTGCTACGGCAGCACTTTCGCCACTGCTCTCCAGCAATTCAGGCGAGGAAGTACCGGACCCAGGCAGTCGGGGCTCAGATTGCGATTCTGATTCAGGCATGGGCTATAAGGCGATACGCGACGCTGTTACGCTGCGGCGAGTCTGGCGAAGCGACCAGTCGAATTTACGGAGCATGATCACGGAACTCAGTTACCCAAGTATAGGACTGAATGTCAATCATGTCCCGAGGACCCAAATCGGCAACCTCTTCAGCAAGGACTTCCGCTAAACGAAGGAGGCTCGAGTACGTCAGCCAATTTGGTTCGCTCTTGTAATTGAGCGTAAATGCGCGCCGCTTTGCGGCAGCTTGCGTTACGTTTGGCTTTAAGAAAATATACAGCTCGGGCATTGCAACATAGGGAAAGATGGCTGCGATCGGCCATTTGACCAGAGGCGTTTGTTTCCGGGCAACGAACCCAAATCCAGAACAAACTCCTCGAATCGGGTTTGAAAGTCGCCTTCTCCGTATACGAGTTCGAAAAGACCGGCGGAAGCCAATGTTGCTGCTCTTACCCCCTTGACGGCATCACGAAGTGCCACCTTTTCAAAGGCGGCCAGCATGAACTTCGTCTGGGCCTCGACCTGAAGGGCGCGGCGGCAGATTTCGTCGTATTGCTCCTCATCCAACAAACGATCGAATTCTTCGCGGTTAAGCAGCTCTAGCCACTTCTCATGTGCGTTCAGCTTGTAATTACGTTCTTGCCGAAGGTACGTGGGATCACTGAATCCACCGGGGTACAAACGAAGAAATTTCTCTTTGGGTGGTTCGCCGATCATGCTTACCATCATAGCCTGCGATATTCGGACGATATTGAATAGGATTCGGGCCGATAAGCTTGGTTCATCCAGCCGCGGAATTGTGGAGCGCCGTTCCAGATGGTACCATCTGAACGCATGAACACAACAATTGCCGGGTGAACATGCAGCCAACTTTGCCGATGGTCGACGCGGAAGGCCGGGAGATCGTCCCGTGGGGCACTGTTCCACCGTTCAAAACGCAACTGCTCAAGTGGATTGGTAATAAGCAGCGGTTCGCCCATGAAATCGTTTCCTATTTTCCGCGGCAGTTCGGCACTTACTACGAGCCGTTCCTCGGCAGTGGGGCGGTTCTCGCGACTCTCGCCGAAGTCGGGATTTGGTTCAGACGGTTTCAAGCCGCTGATCGACATTTGGCAGGCTTTGAAGAAGCGCCCTGACGAGTTAAAGCAGTGGTATGCCGAACGTTGGGAACGAACGAAATCGGCGGCCAAGGAAACGGTGTACGAGCAAGTCAAGGCTTCGTACAACGCCAATCCTAACGGAGCCGACCTGCTGTTCTTGTGCCGATCATGCTATGGCGGCGTTGTCCGTTTCCGTAAGGCTGACGGCTACATGTCGACGCCTTGCGGAATTCATCATCCTGTTTCCCCGGAGTCCTTTGCCAGGCGGGTAGACGAATGGCGGCGCAGATGTCGGCACACAGAATTTGTGCATGGCGACTATGCCTCGGTTATGCAGCAAGCCAATCGCGGCGATCTCATTTACTGCGATCCGCCGTATGTCGATTCTCAGGCAATCATCTATGCGCGCAGGCTTTCAGTTTGGGGGCATTATTCGAGTGCATTGCGCGGGAAAAGGCCCGGGGTGTTTTCGTGGCACTGTCCATCGACGGCACGAAACGCTCGGGCAGCAAGATTTGCGATGTCCCCATCCCAGACGGACTCTTCGAGACAGAAGCCACGGTGAACTGCGGAAGATCGATGCTGCGCCGGTTCCAAATGGCCGGACAAACGCTTGAAGGAGAAGTCGTTTCCGACCGGCTGCTGCTCACCTACACTCTTCCCGATTTGTGAAAGGCCGTTCCGGCCGCAACTATTTCAACGGGCGGCCTTCGATCGGTTTGCCGTTGGTCGTTAGCACCTGGATCTCGTGGGCGTTTGCCGGGCCGGTGTATTTCCAGACCAGGCGCTTGTCCGGCGTGACTTCGAAGACTTTGATCGGGCCGTGGCTGCCGTAGCTCGCGATCACGGTGTTGCCGTTGGGGAGGCGCTGGCAGCCGCAGGGGTCGACGAAGGGTTTTTCCGGAAAGTCGTCGTTGCTCACTTTCCAGACCACAGCGTCGTGCTCGTCGAACTCGACCGTCTTGTTGCCGTGCGTCAGATCGACCAGCGTGTGGCCGTTCACCAGGCGGATCGCGGTGAAGGGCCAGTTCTCCCCCTTGCGGCCACCGAGCTCGGCAAGATCGGTCCGCAACTCATGCACGACCTTTCCCTCGGGCGTGTATTCCTTGACCTTGAAGGCCAGCAGGTGCGGCACCAGATAGTTTCCGTTCGGCAGCTTGCGGGCCATGCGAGTTTGCATGTGGTAATTGTCGGTCTCCGGCTCGAGCGGCACGGCCACGGCAATCTTCCCCTGGCGATCGACCTCCAGCAAGCGCGGCTTGGGGCCGACTCCGTGATCAGCGTCCGGCCGTTTTCCAGCCGCTCGACCGTGCCCAGCTCCTGGCAGCCGGGCGACTTCTTAAATTGAAACACGATCTTCTTATCGCGGGTGAGTTCCTGAACTTCGTCTCCCCAGGCGATCAGCACGTTGCCGTTGTCGAGGACAAAGCCGTCGCGAGCGCCGGGCCGGCCGGTGTTCCAAACTTCCTTGCCCGCCTCGTCGATGATGCCGGTAAACGTCGGCCCGGCGATGAATAGCGAATGGCGGATGGGGTCGGGCGGACTATCGGCGGCTGCATGGCCGCTTTCGGCGGCAAGGGCAATGTTGAACGTCGCCAATCCAAAGATCAGCACGAGCGATGTCATCCTCAGGAGCCGTGGGTTCGTCATGGTTGCCTCTTCGAGATGGGTCCGCCGGGCAAGCCCGGCGGCTAACAGCCTGTTGAAAAAGGGGACTGGCTCTTAGCGATCGAGAGCATTTACCCCAGTATTGACGTACCCGCGTAGTGCCTGTCCCCTTTTTCAACAGGCTGCTAAGGGTCATTCGTTGTTACCGCTGGTTCCTTTGCTCGGCTGTTCGACGGCCGGCTTGTCTGAGAAATCGACTTTCGGCGCCGTGCGGGCCGCCTGATCGATTTTGAAATACTCGGCTTCGTGAACCGCGGCTAGCCGGGCCCACAAGCTGCCGGGGAAGGTCCGGATCTAGGCATTCAGGTTCTGCACGGCCTCGTTGTAATTCTCGCGGGCGACCGTCAGCCGGTTTTCGGTTCCTTCAAGCTCGATCCTGCAATTTGAGAAACGCCTGATTCGATTTCAATTCCGGATAGGTCTCCTTCAAGAACAGCAACCGAGACAACGCCGTTTCCATTTGGCTCGCCGCGCGGGCTTTGTCGTTTACCGTGTCGGCCTGAAAATAGGCTTTCCGAGCATTGGCGATTCCCAGGAACACGTCTTTCTCTTGCTTGGCGGTGCCTTTGACCGTGGCTTCGAGATTAGGGATCAGGTCGTAGCGGCGCTGGAGTTGGTTATCTACTTCCGACCAGCGGTTCTTGACCGCTTCGTCCAAGCGGATGGCATTGTTGTAGCCCTGATAGCCCATCATCGCGCACCCGCCGCACAGCACAAGCGCCACCAGGACCACGACACCGAAAATCATAAGGGGTTTCACGAGAACCTCTGATCGAGAAAGTGTTCTGGAAGATTAACGAGCGAGATATCTCTGCGTAGTTTAGCCGCCGCGAACTCGAATGTCGCGAGCCGGGCGTTCGTCAGTTCAAATCGCTCCCTACCAGCTTGCTCCGCCGCCACCGCCGCCCGATGAGCCGCCGCCGCCGAACGAACCGCCGCCGCCGCCTCCAAACGAGCCACCACCAAAGCCGCCGCCGCCAAAACCTCCGCCAAAGCCACCAAACCCACCCGGTCCGCCAAACCAGCCAGAGCTCGACCCGGATTGGCGATAGGCGCGATACATTACGAACGCGATAACGAGCAGGATGAAGATGACCGTCACCGTGTTCTGCGCCGGCGATGCATTATTCTGTGGGGCGACATGCCGTTCGTTCGGCGCCCCGGTCAGCTTCACGCCCGCGTCGTCGGCCGCCTTGTTTGCCACGGCGGCCGTCAGATGGTACAGCCCCTCGGAGTATTTCTTCTGTCGAAAATATTGCTCGGCAGTTTCGCGCGACAGCGAACCGATCCACGAGTCGGGCAGCGCTCCTTCCAAGCCATAGCCGGTATGGATCCGCACTTTGCGGTCGGCCAGCGCAAAGACGATCAACGCGCCGTTCTTCTTCTCCTTGGTACCCAGCTTCCAAAGCTGATACTGCCGCTGCGAAAACGTGAAGATGTCCTCGCCCGCGAGCGAAGGCACCGTGAGCAGCTTGACCTGATCGGTCGTGGCGCGATTTAGCTCGGCGAGCAGATTTTCGAGCCGCTCCCTCGTCGGCCCATCCAGCACATGGGCAGTATCCACCACATAGGTGCCGGGATCCTGGATCGTGGGCGGCGCTGCGGCGCGCGCTGCGCGGCAGCGAACAGCACGACCATAAGCATCGCAGCCGTTAGCAGCACGGCTGCGATCGTCGCCGCCAGCCCTTCCCGAATTTTCCCCCGCGCGTTACCAGCCATCGACCGCGGTCCCCAAAGCCTTCACGTCGGCGTGCAGTTGCTCGAATGCTTGCCACCCGGGCGAAGTCGAGGCCGAGAGCGCCCGGCGAATTCCCGCCAGGGGCAGATCGAGCAGCTTCGCGGCCTCGGCCACCATCTGCTCGGCCGGCAGCCGCTCTTTATGGCCTTTCAGCCACAACAACCCGCACAAGGCGCGGAGCAAGGCCCGCAGCCAATCGTGCTGGAGCAATCGCAGCCGATCTTCGATTCCGCCGAAAGCCACTAACCCTTGTTGCAAACCGATGAGCAAGACTTCAAGTTCCCGTTCGCATTGAAGCCGGACGTCGCGATCCGCGAATTTCAGCTCGGCAAAATAGTCCGGGCCAAAAACGATTGAGTGGGCCTGCTCGATTTCGATCAACTCCAACGGAAACGTATCGCGTGAGGACTCCAAAAACTCGGGCGTCATGACCAACGGTGCGGCCAGGCCCTGGGGGCCAAAATGCCGTCCGACAGCGCCCAAGTGCCGCAGCAGCCCGAGATCCATCGTGCGCAGCATGAGCGCGCTGTGGACCGCACGTGGCGCGGCATGGCCTTCCGTCGGGCCCAGCGCGGCGTAGATAGTCCAGCCCAGTGCGTTGCCCGAAGCCAACGCTTGGATTTGCGCGGCGAATTTACGGATCGGCTCGCGATGTTGATCGACGATTTGCTTGAGTTCCGTCACGCGGCAGTATTCCCGGGATTGCGGCTGGGTCGCGTTGGCACCCTTGATTCGCTATGGCGGTGCGAGCTTTGGATAGGCTACAGGCTTAAGGCTGAAGGCTTAAGGACGAGGTGATGGGTAAGTGCTGCGAGCTTGCTGGTTCATGCTCTGATATGAAACGACCGGATCAGGGCGCCAAGGACTTTTACGGCCTCATTCGCTTGACGCGACAGATCTCGCTTCGATTCAACGGGCAAATATCCGAGGCGCGCCGCGATCGAAAGCTGATATTCGACTTCACGCGCAGAGCCGAATGCCATGTCGAGAAACCTGACATAGTCAGCTTGAGACCTACGAGCGCATCCTTCGACGATATTCGAGGCAATCGATACTGCCGCTCGACGAATTTGCGAAGTCAGACCAAATTGCTCGTCGCGTGGAAAAGCCTTCGTGGCCACGTAAGAGCCTATCCGAGAACCGGCGGGGACTGGCTCATTTTGCGGTGCCCTGGGAGCAAAATGTGCCTGTCCCCCTCTCCGCGGCCGGTTCTCGGATAGGCTGTAAATCGAAACGACGAGATTATCGGCTAATTCAAACGCGCGCAGTTTTCGATGATCTCTCATAACGCACCATCGCTCCCCGGCCTTCAGCCCTAAGCCTTCAGCCCTAAGCCGCAAACTTCAATCAGCGACATTCCCGATCCAGTCACGTGGCGATCCATCATAGAATCGCCGCCAGCCGGCGGGAATATCCTGCGCTGCCGCGCGACATGGCAAAAAAAGTGCGGATGGGAGGAAAACGGCGGCGCCGCTAGTTACAATTCGGGCTCCGTTCCATGCGTTGCCGCGGTCAACGCGCTCCGCTTGCGCGTCGCGGCTAACCAAGAATGCTTTTAACTATTGCGAAAGGCACACGATGAAATTCACGCAGGCTCTGGTCGGATTGTTGCTGTTCTTTGCTTTTGCCGCCGGTCCGCTCTGTGCGGCGGAAAAGGATATTTTCGATTACAAGGCCTACCATGCGGCGCCGAAGAGCATGAAGCACATCGTGTTCATCGCCACCACCGGCAGCCACGGCTCGCGGGGCAATCATGAGTTCATGGCCGGCAGCATTTACATGGCCCGGCAGCTCAACGCCGATTTTCCCAACGCCTACGCCGTGGTCTATTCGCAGGACCATTGGCCGAAGGATTTGCAAGACGCCGACGCGATCATCGTGCTGCTGAACCACGGCGGCCCGGCAGCAATGGATAAGAACATCAAAGCGGCCGTCGAGCGCGGCGCCGGATTCGCAGCCATCCATTTCGGCGTCGAGGTGAACGCCGGCGAACAAGGCAAGAACTATCTCGATTGGATGGGAGGCTACTTCGAGACGTTCTGGTCGGTCAACCCGTTTTGGAAGGCCGATATCAAGCCGAATGCCGATCACCCGGTGACCCGCGGCGTGAAGCCGTTCGCGATCGAAGACGAATGGTATTACCACATGCGGTTTCGCGACGGCATGAAAGGCGTCACCCCCCTGCTCACCGCTGTTCCGCCGGTGAACACGGTCCATTTCGACGGCAAGGCGTCCGACCGGGGCGGCAACGCCGATGTGCTGGCCGACGTCGTGGCTCACAAGCCGCAAGTCTTGGCGTGGGCCTACGAGCGCCCCGCCGGCGGTCGCGGGTTCGGCTTCACGGGCTTCCATGTGTTCGCGAATCTGGCCAACGACAACTTCCGCACGACGCTGCTCAACGGCGTGGCGTGGGTCGCAGGGTTGGAAATTCCAGCCGACGGCGTGGCATCGACCTCGCTCGGCAAAGCCGATCTCGACAAACTGATGGACGAAGCGCACAAGCCCGGCCGCTGAGAGCCGAGCGCTTTGTCAACGCTTGTTTCGTAGATTGTGTGCCACTGGCTCCGCCAGTGCTTGTTGGAATTCTTGCCTTGATCGGTTTGCAACGAAGAACACTGGCAAAGCCAGTGGCACGCTAAATCAAGCTGTGACAAAGAAGCAGTCGAGAACCTGCTGGGACTAGCCCAATTTTGCGCGTGTTTGGATGAACAGAAATCTTTACCGGCTGATGCGGCTCGCTGCGGCGATCGTCGGCGTTGCTGTGTTATCGAGCGTGTCGCTCCTGATCGCTGCCGATGCTTCGTCCAGCGGCACACGCTCCGCTGCGCAACCTGACAATTCGCCGCCGGCGAAGTCGCCCAGCGCACGGTGGGAACGGGAAATCCAGGCCTACGAAGCCGCCGATAAGAAGCATCCGCCGCCGCAAGCCGCCATCTTGTTCATCGGCTCGTCGAATATCCGGGTCTGGCAATCGCTGCCGCGCGATTTTCCCGACCAGAAGGTGATCAACCGCGGCTTCGGTGGCTCGGAGATCGCCGACTCGGTCTACTTCGCCGACCGGATCGTCATTCCGTACAAGCCGCGGCTGATCGTGATGCAGGCCGGTGGCAACGATGTCAACAACGGCAAATCGCCCGAGCAATTGCTGGCCGATTTCAAAGCCTTCGTGACAAAAGTCCACGCGAAACTTCCCGACACCCGGATCGCCTACCTGGGCATGAACCCCAGCCCGGCTCGCTGGAGCCAGCGCGAAAACGAACAGCGGGGCAACGCGCTCATCAAAGCCTACACGGCGGCCGACAAGAGCCTCGATTACATCGATTTCTGGAACGTGCTGCTCGGTCCCAACGGCAAGCCACGCGAGGATCTTTTCAACCGCGACCGCTTGCACAATAACGCCGCCGGTTACGAACTCCGCGCCGACGCCGTGCGGCCGCATCTGAAGTGAAGCGGTGTTCCAACTTCGCGGAAGCTCTTTTTCCGGAGAAATGCAGAGGACGGCCGAAGGCGTGTGAGCGTCAGATTTGTGGGTGGAGCGCCCCTTTCCGAATTCTCCCTCTCCCTTGACGGGAGAGGGCTGAGGTGAGGGTGGGAATCAAGTTCGATCTTCCACTTGCTGCTGGATTTGACGTCACAGTTTTGTCCACCCCTCACCCCGGTTCGACTGAGCTCACCGAAGTCCGACACTTCTCCCGCAAGGGGGCGAGGGGAGACGCGTTTGTCCGCAGCGGCATTCCCACCACTTTCGAGACGCTCACACGCTGAAGTTTTGCGCATTTCCCTGCCGCATTCGTGGCGCCGCAACGCCTGACGCACTGCGCTGTCGCCGTGCTAGCACCCCCCCCGCCTTGTCGCGTTTCGAAAATCCCGGTACCCTACCCCGCCGGGAGAATTCCGCAAAGCGCGCCGCCAACAGTCAGCCTGGAGGGGCATTTGATCACGGTCGATCGGTTCGGCTGGTCGCAACTGGGCAATCAGTTGTTTCAATGGGCGATGCTGCGCCACGGTTTCCCTGCGCCGGGGCCTGGAAGTTCGCCTCCCCTTGAACCGCGGCAAGGCCAAGTGCGAAGGCCTGAACGAGTTAACCTGTTTCCAATTGCAATGCGAACCTCTCCGGCCACGAGACCGGATTCAGATTCGTCACCGGTACGCCGAACGTTCGAGCGCATTCGACCCAGGCGTGTTCGACCAGCCCGACTGGACGTTGTACTCGGGATATTTTCAATCCGAACGATATTTCGCCGACTGCGCCGCACAAATCCGCGGAGAGCTGCGCTTCCAGCCCGAGCTCGAGGCGTTCGCGGATCGCTATGTGCGACGGTTGCGCGAGCAGCACCCGCACTGCACGTTGGTGGCGGTCCACGTGCGCCGCGGCGATTATCTGGAAATTTGGGCGAAGGGGCGCTTTCGCGTTCTGACTCCCGACTATTTTCACCTGGCTGCCGAGTTGCTTCCGCCCGGCCGTCGGTTTTATCTAATCTTCTCGAACGACCCGCGCTGGTGCCGGCGAAATCTCCGGTTCCGCGACTGGAATTTCGAATTCTGTGAAAGCGAATCGCACTGGCACGATCTGGCGGTGATGAGCCGCTGCGAGCAGTTCATTATTTCGCCCAGTACGTTCAGTTGGTGGGGCGCCTGGCTCTCGACCCACCCGGCAAAAGCCGTGATCACGCCCCGCCCTTGGTTCGGGCCAAACAGCGAGTTCGACGCCCGCGACATTGTCCCCGACCGCTGGATCAAATTGGCTTGTTGAGAGCTTGTGAAAGAATGGGGACTGGCTCCGAGCCGAACGCTGCAAAGTAGCAAAATATGCGGGCCGCGAGGTGCCTGTCCCCATTCTTTCACACCCGCTGAGGACGCATCCTTCCCCCGCCTTTCAGCGCTGAAACTTATACGTCGGCTTGCCCATCCGCGATGCATAGAAGATGTTGTGCACCGGGTCGAACGCAAAATTCAAGAACCAACCGGGCCGATCCAGATCCTTGAGTTCCGCGGGCAGCGTCCCCACGGCCTGCCAATGTTTGCCGGCGTCGGTCGTTTCGAAAATTCCGCCTTTGCCCACGGCAACAATCTGCCGCGCGTCCTTGCCGAAATAGGGTCCCCAGGCCGCCGGAGGCGCTGCGAACAGCCCGGTTCTGCCCGGCAAATTCGGCCCATTCAGCGAAGGGATTTGAATCGGATCGCCCTCAACGCTCCAAGTGGCTCCCTTGTCGCTGCTGTGTAAGAGCCCCTTTTCGCCGAGCCAATAACAGGTCCCTTCGAACACGGCCATCACGTGGCTCACCGGCACGAGATCGCTGACTTGGGTCCAGGTCGCGCCGGCGTCAACGCTCCGCTCGATCCCCTGCTTTTCCTTCCAGCGCAGGAACGTGTGCGCATCGGCCACGCCGACGCCGAAATTGCGCCGACGCCGATCTTGGGGTCAATGCCTTGCGACTTCCAACTCTGGCCGCCGTCGGCGCTCGACCACATCTTGCCGCCGGCTTCGTGCTCCAATCCGAAAATCACTTGCGGCTTGGCCACGCTCCAATCGACCGCCGCGTAATCCCAACCGCGCCCGCGCGGGGCGAGCTTTTCCCAAGTCTTGCCGCCGTCGAGCGTGCTGGCGCTCGAGCCATCGAGCATGAAGCAAACGAGCCGCTTGCCGCCGGGATCCATCGCCAGGCCATAGCCTGTCTCGCATCGTCCGCCCACCGCGCCGCCGTCGACGCGCCTGAACGTCGTCCCGCGATCCGAGCTTTTCCAAATCCCGCCGCCACTGACGACCATAAACACATCGCCGGTCGTCCGATCAACCGTCACGCCCGCCGTCAGCCCCGGCCATTCGGTTTTCACCTTGGCCGTGACCGGCTCCGAGATCGCAATCCAGTGGGCCTTGGCATCGGCGCGATTCCCGCCCGCGTGCTCATCGCCCATCACGGGACTCGCAGCGATCCACAATGCAACGGCCAAGAATCGGCCGAACGGTATTATGGTTTTTTGGATGGAAGTGCTCATAGAGCGATTCCCTTGGTTTTGGCGAAGCCTGGCATTTACGCATGATCGGTTAGCGCCGAATTGGTCGCTTCTTGCTCGCGAGCGAGATACAATTGCCGAGCGAATCTTGGATTACCGGATACTAGTCGCGAGGGCGGGCCGATGGAAGATTCTGCACGCGGGCGGTCGATTGTTTGGCCTGCGATTGTCGCGGTTGCACAGGGGGCGACGTGGACTGGGCTGATCGCGTTCGTCATGCTCTTGGAGCCTTTGTTCGAACGTGTGCTTCGCGATTTTAAGCAGCCGCTCCCGATCATCTCAGTCCACATGATCGAACTTGCCCATTTCTTGTTTGACTATTGGTACTTATTAACCCTGCCGCTGCTGGCCTGGACGGTGTTGTACGGTTTCGTCGTCTGGCAGCTGGAGCATCGTCGCTTTGCCGTTGGCAAAATCTTCTGGTACACGCTGACCTGGTTTACCCCCTATGCATTTTTGACGCTCGCAAACCTCGCATTGATGATTCCGATGGTGCAGGCTCCTCAAGTCACTTTCGGGCAAACGCTGACGGACTGGTCGGGGTCTGTCCCTATTTTGCGATGCCTTGTGAGCAAAATGGGGACTGACCCTCTCGGCGCCGCCAGTTGAGCTAAAGCCTGCAAGCCGCTTTCTGGCAGCGGCTGAAGTGAATTGCAAAGCTGACGTGAATTGCAAAGCTGAAGTGAGTTGCAATGCTAAAGCTTCCCGGGACGACGGAGCTAGTGCATTACTGAATCTTTGCGTCGTCGTCGTCGGACCGCCACGATCAGCCCAGTGGCGCCGAGTCCGCACAGCGCAACCCAAGAACTGGGCTCAGGCGTGTCGAATGTGATGCCGCCCAGGGTAACCTGGTAGCTGGAAGAGCCGGATATTGTCAGGACCTCGCCGGCCACGGCGCCTTGGACGTCGATGTAGAAGAAGTCGTTTTGATCGACTTCGGCCGACGGTTTCGGGCTGTTCACGGTGGCCGTCGCCGAGTCCAAGTTATCTGTGACGGTATAGGTGGTGTTATTGTCAGGCCCGTCGCTCGTGCTGTTGGCGAGCAGCCCCAAAACGAAATTTCCCGGCACGCCTGGGCCCAATGTGATGGTCGCCAAAGTTCCGGTGGGCATATTTCCCTTATACACCACGCCGCTGTGGTACGCCGTGCCGGCGATCGTCAGCGCGCTGTAAGAATTATCGCTGTACCTAACGTCTCCAGTAGTATTGACACTTGCAAACGAGGGTAGCGAACTTACATCGGCGCCTCCACTGGGCGCGAAAAAGTCGTAGCCGATAGCCCCGGGAGGCGGAACCGCGGCCACGTTCAGCGACGAGCCATCCGCCGAAAGAACTGTCGCCGCGTGAATCGGCATGGCAGCCGCGGCAAAACCGGCGAACGCGAATAGGCAGCACAAAGTCGTCTTCATCGATACATCCTTTTCCTGAAAAAAACAATTTGGTCCGGCCACGCTGGCCGACGTATTTCTCGGACTGAACCACAACTAACTTCCGATCTACGATAGTATCGCCCGTCGGGCACCGCTAGGCTCGCCCGTGACTTGTGCGAATTCGGCGAGTCAAACATACGCAATTCGCCGCGATGGATTTCGTACGCCGGGTCGCTGAATCGGACGATGCTCATCGGCTATTGAGCTCGAGCCGCACGCCGCCTTGCAACTCATCGGCGTCGAGGGCGACTTCAATTCCGAGTTCGCTTTCCTTGTTGTATCTGGCCGGCACGGATTCCTTGCCGCCGGCGATCTTCGAGACGCGGAGCTTGTAAAAGCCGCAATGCAGGCCCGGTTTGTCGGTCATGCGCAGCGGCGCGCTGCCGGTTGAGTCGGTGACGGCTTTGGCCGCAACCAGCGTCGGGCCAAGGAATTTCTCCGGCTCCGCGGTGACCGTGGCGCCGGCCAGCGGTTGACCGTCGATGCGCACGACGATCAGCACATTGATGTTCGCCAACTTCGAGGCTTGCCACTGCCTGATTCGCTCCGCGATGGCCGCGGCCGTGATTTTCCCGCCGCCGGTCGGATCGATGCGCGCAGCCGCCCGTTTGAGAGCCGGGCATCGATCGAGCTCGCTGCCCGAGATCACGCCATCACGGTTCGTGTCAAATTCCGCGATCGCCGCGGCGCCGGCCGCTTCCGGATTCAACGCGGGAGCCAATTCGCGCGCAGGCTGATGCGAGCATCCCTGGCAAAGTACGAACAGGCCCAACGAAAGACATGCTGCCAGACCATGCCGCCAAATAATCATCGCCATCCTTCGCGTCGAAAACAGGGTGCCACTGGCTTTGCCAGTGCGGTTCGGACTTCTTGCCTTGTTCTGTCGATCAAGAAAAACACTGGCGGAGCCAGTGGCACACGCCCTCTCGAAAGCGATTTCTTAGAACTTCGACGCGTCGATCGGCAATCCGTCGCTTCGATTGCCCAATCGCCGGTGGGTTTCCGGATCAATCGCATAGCTGATTAGGTGGACCGAACCGTCGCAAAACGAAATGTTGAAGCCTGCCGAATGAGCGCTGCCCCAGGAACCATCCGATTCGACTCCCGGCGTATCTTGGAGCGGCGGATAGCCGAGATTCGACGACCGCGTGCTGTCGTTTTCCCAGCCGGTATAGGGGCCGTGATTGTCGTCGCCGGCGGTGCCGCTGAAATATTGGTCGGGGTTGTGGTTCTCCTCGCCGACGAGATAGGTATTGCTCGCCCCGTCGGTGATGTTGGCTAATTTGATCTGGCTCCGCTGGTACGAAACGCCTGTCATTCCTGTCGAAACCGGATTCCACCAGCCCGACCAGTTGGGATTGTCGCCGTCGGTGTAACTCAGCGGTCCGAGGTCTTGCGTGCCGGCCGGGTCGCCGACATTGATTCCATAGTCCATCCGAATGCTCACGGTCAGCGTGCCGCAATTGACGATTTCGCCTTGGGGGAAAATGTAGGTATACAAACCCATCGGGCGGCGCGTTGGACAATTGAGCACAGCCAACGGCGTGGTGAACAATTGAACTCGGGTGGCTTGGACGCGGCGCCCGTGGTGCCAGAACCCAGGTCGTGCAACGCTCCCTGCTCGAGGAACGGCAGGATGTTGTAACTCCAGCCGCCGGGCTGGTGGATGCCATAGCCGCGATCGGGTTCGCCGAGCCAACTCCAGCCCCAGCCATCGGTCGGCAAGAACGTCATCGCTTGCTCGTGGCTCAGGCAAGCCAGGGCCATCTGTTTGACATTGTTCTGGCATTGCACGCGCCGGGCCGCCTCGCGCGCCGATTGCACCGCCGGCATCAGCAGCGAAATCAGGATGCCGATGATCGTGATCACGACCAGCAGTTCGACAAGCGTAAAGCCGCCGCGGCTCTGCCCCGATACTTTGCGAAACCGCGACCGCTGCCGCGAACCAATGCGCCTGGACATGGTCTGATCCCCCGAGATTTGAGGTCCTGGGGTCGACAAGTGTAGAATTTTGCGCCGAAGAGATTCAACCGCCGGTCGAGCTGCCTGCCACCCGCCGAGGATGTGAAAGAATGGGGACAGGCACCTCGCGACCAGCGGTAATTGCCATTTTTACGCGACTTGCTCGGAGCCAGTCCCCGTTCTTTCACACGCCCACCGCGTGCGCTTGAATCTACCACCGTCGGCAGCGATGCTCAAGAATTCATCCAAGAAGCCCGGGAATGCCCGAATTTTATGCGTGCGATCGAGTAAAATGGCAGTTTGCCCGGACGGTGGTCCTCGGCGAGGCACCGGTCAAGAGTCGCAACTTCAACCCGACGCACGTGATGTCGATCGAGTCGAATTCAACCTGTTTCGCGATCAGGCTTTTGAGCGCGCTATTGATTTTGGCAATTTCTCTTTTCGCCGGGCCGCGATCGCGCGGAGCCGAGCATCTTGAACGGATCGCGAATTCGCGGCGATTTGACGGCGAAATACGGCCGATTCTGGCGACACACTGCTTCGGCTGCCACAGCGGCGCGAAGCCCAAGGGCGACTTCCGGCTCGATCAACTGACGCCTGACTTTGCCGACAGTGCGACGTGCCAGCGTTGGCTCGCGGTGGCCGAGCGGGTCGCGGCCGGTGAGATGCCGCCAAAGGCTAAGCCGCGCCCGTCGACCAAAGATGTGCAAACGCTGACCGCCTGGATCAACAGCCAGTCTCAAGTCGCCTTGGCCGCCCGCCGGGCCACGCAAGGCCGCGTGGTGCTGCGCCGCCTCAATCGCACGGAATACGAAAACACGGTGCGCGATCTGCTGGGCGTCGACATCGAGTTGAAGGATATGTTGCCGTTGGATTCCTCGGCGGCCGGTTTCGACAACGTCGGCGGTGCGCTGCACACCTCGTCGTTCTTGATGGAAAAATATCTGGAGGCCGCCAATCTGGCATTGGACGAAGCGATCGCCAACCGGGCGCAACCGAAGACGATTTTCAAGCGCTATGTGTTGAAAGACCAGCATTCGATCCGCAACGCCCAGGAAAAGGTGTTTCGGGCGTCGGACAAGGAAGTCGTGCTCTTCACTTCCTCGCCGTGGGAAGCGCTCAGCATCTCGGACTTCTGGCCTGAGACCCGCGGGCGATATCGCTTTCGGATTTCGGCCTCGACGATTCAAAGCAAGGACAACAGGCCGGTGACGTTTCGAGTCTGGGCCGGATCGGGGGGCATGGGAGGCGCGCCGGGCCATCTGGTCGGCTACTTCGATGCCCCGTTGGCCACGCCGAAGGTTTTCGAGTTCGTCGAGCATGTCGAGCCGCACACTGGATTTTCGATTCTCCCCTACGGTCTGGCTGGGGCGAGCGAAGTCGACAAGATCGGCGCCGAGCATTGGACCGGGCCGGGCCTCGCCGTGCAGTGGGTGGAAATCGAAGGGCCGCTCAATGACCAGTGGCCGCCGGAAAGTCATCGACGATTGTTCGGCGGTTTGAAGCAAGTGAAATCATCGACGAATTACGGCGATCGCTATGAAGTCACTTCCACCAATCCGCGGGCTGATGCCGAGCGAAGTCTTGCGCAACTTTGCCCGGCGGGCATTTCGCCGCTCGGTGCGCGATGAGGAAGTGCAGCCATTCGTCGAGCTATTTGAGGCGAAGCTGAAAGCCGGGCGCTCGTTCGAGCAGGCCGTGCGCTGCGGATTGTTGGCGATCATGGTTTCGCCGGATTTTCTGTTCTTTCAAGAGGGTGGCGCTGCCGTCCATGCCGCGCCGAGCGCCAAGAACTCAAGTCCGCCCGAGAGCGACGGCTCTGGGCGCCTGACGGGGCGGATGCTCGATGATTTCGCGCTGGCCAATCGGCTTTCTTATTTCTTTTGGAGCACGATGCCCGATGAAGAACTGCTCGGCCTGGCCGAGAAACACCAGCTCAGCCAGCCGGACGTGTTGCGGCGGCAAGTCGATCGAATGCTCGACGATCCGAAATCCGCCGCACTGGCCAAAAATTTCGTCGGCCAATGGCTGAACCTGCGCGATCTCGAAGCCACCGAGCCGAGCCAGATTCTGTATCCCGAATTCGACGACATGCTCAAAGCCTCGATGCTCCGCGAAACCGAGTTGTTCGTCGACGAAGTGCTGAGGCACGATTTAAGCCTGACGAATTTCATCGATAGCGACTTCGCGATGCTCAACGGGCGGCTGGCAAAGCATTACGGGATTCCGGGCGTCGAAGGTTGGGAATTCCACAAGGTGAAGTTGCCCGCGGATTCGCACCGCGGCGGGCTGTTGACCATGGCCAGCGTGCTGAAGGTGACGGCCAACGGCACGACCACTTCGCCGGTGACTGCGCGGGGCGTGGGTGCTGGATCGAATTCTTGGCACGCCGCCGCCGCATCCGCCGGCCGACGTGCCGGCCATCCAGCCCGACACGCGCGGCTCGACGACCATCCGCGAGCAACTGGCGAAGCACCGGCAACTCGCGTCGTGCGCCGCCTGCCACAGCCGCATCGACCCGCCCGGATTCGCCATGGAAAGTTTCGATGTGATCGGCGGTTGGCGGACATACTATCGCAGCAATGGCAACGGGCGGGATGTGATCGTGGATGGCCGCAGGATGCCGTATCTCAAGGGCCCGCAGGTCGACTCAACGGGCACACTGCCCGACGGCCGAAAGTTTGCGAATATCGACGAATTCAAGAAGCTGTTGTTGGCCGACAAGGTTCAAATTGCCCGCGCCTTGACCGAAAAACTGGTAACCTATGCTACCGGGGCTCCGCCCGAGGCCGCCGATCGGAAGAAGATCGACGCGATCGTCGAAAAAATCCGCCACAAGAATTATGGTTTCCGCACGCTGGTGCATGGGATTGTCGAAAGCGAGTTGTTCCGGATGAAGTAATCGTAGGGTGGGCATGGCCCACCTGCGGTCGAAGCATCAGTAAACACAATATGCCGCCAATGGTGGGCAGTGCCCACCCTACGAAGCACTCCCCTCTCCTGTCGAGGGAGAGGGAGATAGACAAGAACCACTGGGTATCGAAATGCAATCGAACGCGTTGATAACCCATCGGCAGATCAGCCGGCGGCAGATTCTCAAAGCGGCCGGCGTCACGCTTGCCTTGCCGATGCTGGATTATTTTCAACCCCGCGCGTTCGGCGCTTCCGGCGCAGCGCCGATCCGCCGGATGCTATTTATCTGCACGCCGCTGGGCTTGCACCCTGAGTTTTTCTTTCCGACCAAAGCCGGTAAGGATTACGACTCCACCCCCTATCTCGACGTGGTCAAGGATTTCCGCGGCGACTTCAGCGTGATCTCGGGGCTAGCGCATCCGGAAGTCGGCGCCAGCCACGATTCGATCTACAGCTTTCTCACCGCGGCTCCGCATCCGGAAATTCGCGGCGGGTTCCGCAATGCGATTTCGCTCGATCAGGTGGCGGCCGAGCATGTCGGCGATCAGACCCGGTTCCGCAGTCTCGCGCTTTCGGAAGAAGGCTTCGGGCTGTCTTGGACACGCAGCGGCGCGCTGATTCCGACCGACACGTCGCCTGCGGCCGTCTTCGGCCGGTTGTTCATCGAAGGGCGGCCCGAGGAAGTTCAGGCGCAGGCCCAGCGGCTGCGCGATGGGCAAAGCATTCTCGACGCGGTGCGCGGCCAGGCCAGCTCGATCCATTCGGCGTTGGGCTCGCGCGATCGCGAAAAGCTCGACGAGTATTTCACGAGCGTCCGCGAGCTCGAGCAGCGGATGTCGACCAGCGAACAATGGGCCAAGCGGCCCAAGCCGAAGGTCGACGCCAAGCCGCCGCAAGACAATAACAATCCGGCCGACCTGATCGGCAAAACCCGGCTGATGTTCGACCTGATTCACCTCGCCCTGCAAACCGATTCCACGCGGATTATCACGATGCTGTTGCTTGGCACCAGCCTCGTGCCGCCGGTGCCGGGCGTATCGATGGGCCACCACGATCTGTCGCACCATGGCCAGGATCCGAAGAAGATCGAGCAGCTCAAGTTGATCGAAATCGAAAAGATGAAAACGGTGCGCGACCTGCTCGAGAAGCTGAAAAAGAACGACGAGCAAGGAGCGACGCTGCTCGACCGCACCGCGGTCTTCTTCAGCAGCAACCTGGGCAATGCCGCGAACCACTCGACGCGGAATCTGCCCGTGCTGCTGGCCGGCGGCGGCTTCCGCCACGGCCAGCATCTGGCGTTCGGCGAGAAGAACCCGCCACCGCTCTCGAATCTTTACGTCTCGATGCTCGAGCGAATGGGCGTTGAAGCCGACCGGTTCGGTTCAAGCACCGGCACGCTCAGCGGCTTGGAGTTGAAGAGCTGAAGACGCGCCGGTCGGAGCCGCGCACGTTAGTAAGCGCTTACCGCAAACCGCCGACGCGCTCCGCTACCGCGTCGCGGCTAACCTTAGTCTCGGCCGCCTTCGTCCTGTAGCCTGTAGCCTACACCACGATCTCAAACCCCTTGCGACGTTCTCGCGCGATGAAGCTCTGGGCTTGAGGATCGTCAACGATCCGCTCCTGCTGCGGATCCCAGCGGATCGGTCGGCCCAACCGGGCGGCGATGCCCGCCAAATGGCAGGTGCTCAGCGCGCGGTGATGGCTGAAGACATCGGAGATCGGCTCCTTCCGGGCCACGACCGCCTCGAAAAAATTTCGGAAATGATCGACCAGCGAGCGATTCTTATACACCGCCTCTAGCGCCGGCGGGTAGCGGCTTCGATTTCAATTCATCGACGGCCTTGCCTGAGAGCCGTCCCCGGTTCACGAAAATGCGTCCCGCGGTCCCCTCGAACAGGATTCCGTTGTCGCCGTCGCTCCGGATTTCGAGCTCCTGGCCGTCGGCGTATTTCGCTTTGATCAGAAAATCGGTGGCGGTGTTGTAGTGCGCATCGTCGGTCGGATAGCCGTCTTTGAACGGGACCGGGTGCTTGGCCAGAACAGGGTCGACCGAGATCGGCCCGGTGTCGGTTTTGCCCATTGCCCAGGTGGCGATGTCGATGTGGTGCGCCACCCCAGTCGGTCAGCTTGCCGCCCGAGTATTCGTACCACCAGCGGAATTCGTAATGGCAGCGCGACCAGCTATGGGTCTCGCCGTTGTTACCGGCCAGGTAGCGAAACGCCACCGCCGGCGTGGGGCCGAGCCACAGATTCCAATCGAGATTTTTCGGCGGCGTGACTTCCGGAATCTTCGGACTCGTCGGCGCGCCGTTGACACCGCATGTCGCTTTTTTCAACTCGCCGATGCGGCCGGCGCGAATCAAGGCGATCGCCCGGATGAACGCCGGATCGCTGCGCTGCTGGGTGCCGATCTGCACGATCCGTCCGGTCTTGCGCACCGCCTGGCACATCTGCTGGCCTTCGGCGATGGTCAGCGTCATCGGCTTTTCGCAATAAACATCCTTGCCGGCCAGCATCGCTTCGATGGCGATCTTGGCGTGCCAATGTTCGGGCGTCGAAATATGCACGATGTCGATGTCCGGGCGAGCGAGGATCGCACGGTAGTCGGCGGTGATCTGCGGCGCCGAGCCGGTCCATTCTTTCACGAGCTTGCTCGCCAACTCGCGGCGATTCGAGTCGGCGTCGCAGACCGCCACGTAGTCGCCATAGGCTTTCATCTCGGGTGCCGAGCCGTAAGGACCGTCGAGGCCGGTAGCCTTCTGGCACCAGCGGCTTCCCGTGCCGACGGCGCAAATGCGCGGCCGACTGTTCGGACTTTTGAAACCGAAAGCCCGGCCACCGTGCCCCACCCAAACCGCAGCGCCAGCCCAGGCGAGCGAACTCTTGAGAACGTCCCGACGATTGTTGTTCTTGCTCGGCATTTTAGTTCTCGCTTGAAGTGTTAAACGATTCGACGAATTTTCAGACCGGACCAAAGCATGCCGACCCCGACGGCGAAAATGATCGACATGAAAAGGGCTTTGAATGTAAACCCATGATTGACGTAATATTCGATAAGTGCCTCCGGCAACGCGAAGACATAGCATCCGCCGAAAATGAGAAGTGGCAACGATACAACCCTGCGCCAAAGTGACAACAGTGGCTTGGCTTCATCCAGGTGCAACGGCGCTTTATAGGGGTTCTCGTCCACTTCGCCATTCTAACTGATGGGCGGGAATTCGCGGTATTTCGTCGCACTGAGCGAAAATTTCCGAGTCCATGGCAAGATCAAAAAATTCCCCGGGGTAGATGCGGCGCGCATCGGCCCGTGGTTACAATTGTGGCTCCCTCGGGGTTGAATCGGTTCAGCCCCACAATGCCCGCCCGACAACACTATCGAGAGAAGCCCATGAAGACCACCTTGCTCACCACCGCCTTGGCTTTGACATTCGCACTTGTCGCCCAGGCGAAAGATACGAAGCCGAACACCGCTGTCACTCCCGTGCCGCGCGATCCAGGCTGGGTCAAGCGGCACGAAGGCTTCAACGACATTGCCAAGAAAGGGGGTGTCGAACTGCTGTTCCTCGGCGACTCGATCACTGACGGTTGGCGCAGCGGCGGCAAGGCGGTTTGGGACAAGAATTTCGCCCCGCTCAAGGCCGCGAATTTCGGCATCGGCGGCGATCAGACGCAGCACGTGCTGTGGCGCTTGCAGCATGGCGAACTGGAAGGCATCAAGCCAAAGCTGGCCGTCCTGATGATCGGCACGAACAACTTGGGGGGCAACAAGGACGAGCAAATCGCCGACGGTGTGAAGGCGATCGTCGAAGAGCTGCACAAGCAAACTCCCGACACGAAGCTGTTGCTGCTGGGCGTTTTTCCGCGCGGATGAAAGCCACCGATCCGGCCCGCAAGCGCATCAAGCACATCAACGAGATCATTTCGCAACTGGACGACGGCGGCAAGACGGTGAAGTACCTGGACATCGGCGACAAGTTTCTCGAAGCCGACGGCACGTTGCCGAAGAATATCATGCCCGACTCATTGCATCCCAACGCCAAGGGCTACGAAATCTGGGCCGAAGCCATCCTGCCGTCGGTGCAGGACATGATGAAATAGCAAGAATCGCGGCAACCCCGCGGGAGGCCGGCGCATCGACAGGCTGTCTTCGGAGACAGGTCGATACACTTGGTTTCCCCCTTATTTTTCCGTTGGCGGCAATTCGCGAATCTGGACCTTGCGGAATTTCACGACCGTCCCGGCGTCGTTCACTTGCAGCCGGATCGGACCCCGGGAAGCGACGCGGTCGTCGTCCTGATAGTCGGCAACCTGCTTGCCGTCGACCAGGATCGTGATGTGAAATCCCTCGGCGACGATTTCCATCGCGAACCATTGGTTGGCGGGCACGGGGGATTCTTTCAGGCGGACCTTGGCCGTGATCCGTTTTCCGTCGTAGACATAGAGGCTGCCGGTCTTAGCCCGGTCGCCGCCATTGGCTTCGATCTGGGCCTCGTAGGCGCTGCCGGGGTTGCGCGAAACAGCACGCCGCTGTTGCCCCGGTCGTTGATCATGGCCTCTACGCGAATGTCGACGTTCGCGAAATCGTTCCGTTTGGTGTCGAGAAAACCGTGGCCGCCGGCGCCGATCAGGACTCCGTTTTCGACCTTCCAGAGATTGTGGGCATCGAGCCAACCGGAGGTGTCCTGACCGTTGAACAGATCGACCCACCGCGTATTCGTCGGCGGGGCATGCACCGATTTTGGAACGACTGGCTTGCCCCCATTGCCCACGGCGGTCTTTATCGAATTAGAATCGGAGAAGACGACTGCCGCCGCGGCCTTCTGCAACAGGCCGGCCTGCGTTTCGTCGAGTTCAACCAGTGGTTTGTCGGCCTGATTTCCGCGCAGCAGCTTCGCGGGAAATGGACTTGCGGGTTTACCCCACAGCGTGTCGGCAAAACAGCACGCGGCCAGGTACGTGCCTGCCGCGGCTGGATGGACACCGTCGGCCTTGTACAGCACGATGTTCGGGTCGCGTTTCGCCGCTTCGTGCCAGGCCACGTCCACCGGGACGACGATCGCCCCCAACTCTTTGCCGAGCGTCGTGTAGATCTCCGGTAGCAAGTCGCCGTCCGCGAACTTTTTCTTCAACGGAAACGTCATGTATAGCACGGTCTTGGCGCCAGCCTTCTTGATTTCCTGATCGAGCAGACGAGCGTATTGGTACATTTGCTCTCGGTCGGAAAACGGGATCTGGCTTTGCTCCTGCAGGACGACATAGTCCCAATGCCCTTCGGCGATTTTTGCAACTGCCTTACCGTCGTTCCAATGTTTTTTCAGCGTGCATCCCCCCGGCGTGACCGACTCGTAACGCAGCGCCGGGCGCAGGATAAGCGACCGCCGCGAGAGCCTTCAACTCGGCCGGCAAGTCGTTGACATAGGTGAGGCTGTTGCCGATGAACAGAATCCGGATTTGCTTGGCTGGCGTCGTCGCGGGATTCTGCGCGACTGGCCCGACCGGACAACGGGAGCAGAGCCGCTACAAGGACTGCTAATTTAGCGCGAGTAGCCACGGCCGTTTCTCCCTTGGAGGCGTTACTTCAACGAATACAGATAGGCCAGCAAATCGGCGGCTTGTTGCGCAGTCATATCGCGCAGGAGCTGATCGGGCATTAACGAGCGGCTTTGCTTGAGCAGTTGCTCGACGTCGGCCAACGGGATGCGGATTGGCTTGTTTTGTGCATCGCGCAAGACCACTTCGCTGGCGGTCTTGTCCACCAAGATGCCCAAGTACGATTTTCCGGCGCTGGTTTGCACGATATAGGCTGCGTACTTGGGATCGATCTTCTTCGACGGGTCGGCAATTTTGGCCAATAACGCCGAGCGATCGTATTTTTTGCCGATTTGCGTGAGCTCCGGTCCGACCTGGCCCCCTTGATTGCCGATGCCGTGGCAGTTCTTGCACTGGGCCGCGGAATTGCCGAAGAACAGCGCTCGGCCGCGCTCCGCATCCCCGGGAACGGCCAGCAACCGCGCCGTGTCGATGATATTGCCCAATCGCTTGACGCGTTTTTCCGGCGGCACGAACCGCTCGAACAAGTCGCGAATCTGCACGTCGCCGTGGCCATACGCCGCACTGACGATCTGCTCGTGCAAAGCCGGGGGCAACGGTCGTGAGTCCATCTCATGCAGCAGCAGCAACGCACTCGTAGGTGAGGAGAGCAATCGCTCGATCGTTTCGACTCGATCCTTCGCTCGCTGGGCGACGCGTTCTTGGGCTTCGCGCCGGAGTTGCTCCGCGGCACGCTTTCGATCGGCGTCGGTGGGATCCTGGCGTTCATCCTGGCGCGCCAAATCGCGCGCGCGCCAGGTCAGATCGCGCCGATAATCACGCCGCTCGCGGGCCAATACCGCGGCCTCGTCCAACGAGCGCAAATGTTCGACCGCCGCTGTTTCTTCCTTGTGAATAGGTAGCTGTCGAATCCAATCATGCAAGAGTTCGATGCCCGGCTGATCGACCAACTCCGACTCGATGTGGGGCATTCGCCCATGTCCCATTTTGCTCACGCGGTAGAACAACACCGAGCGATACGGATCGCCCGGCGCAAGAATCTTCGCGTCTTGGATGCCGAACATGCCTTGCGTCGGCTGCGCATCGAGCGCCTTGGTGTCCTGGATCGCAAAATCGGCGCGCAGCTCGATAACGGCCGTGCCGCCGGCGCCGAACTGGTGGCAATGCGAGCAATTCACATGCAGGTAGGAACGCGCGCGGGAGTTCAACTCGGCCGATTTGTCGTAAGGATCGACGAGCGTCGCGGGAGGCTTCTTGTCGAGATCGGGAAACTCTTCCGGCGGATCGGCGATCCGTTTGATGATCGCCATTTTTTCCAGGCGGTCGATTTGGTGATGGCCAGCCAGTTGCGGCAAGGTAAATGCCAGGCGATATCCGGCCCAGGGGTTGTGGCAGAGCAAGCATTCGTTCCGCCCGGCGTAGTGCCACGTTTGCTCGCGCTTGCCGCCAGGCGCTTGCGCATCGCTGACTGTCAAAGTGCGATCCTGCCCGGCGGGACCGACCAACTCGGCGTCGGTTTGCTCCTCGTTCCAGCGATAGCTGTAGCCATGCCATGCGCGGCCATCGTAATGGAGCATTTGCGTTTCCAGCCGTTTCCGCGACGCCGGATTACCGCGCTCCATTTCCATCGAAAATGTTTTAAGCAACAAGCCGTCCTTGGGGAACACGAACTCCTGCCGGAACATCGTGCCGGGAATTTCCGGCGGATTGTCATGCACCTCGACCGACGACAGCCCGGGCAGCGCCACGAAGCGCTCCGCCGTGGCATAGTCGGCCCATTGCTCGGCCACGATCGAAAACGGCACGACGCCCGGCGCCGGCTGATGATCCTTGACCGAAGCGAACAGACCCGTGTCGCTGAGTTTCGTCGGAAACCTGGAGTTCGAACCGCTGTCGGGATTCGGCTGCAATTCGTAGATGCCCCCTAAATCGTAATCGAGAATGTACAACTCGCCTTCGTGACTTTCGCCGAAGGCGACGATCCGCGGGCCGTTGTTGGCCAATTCGCGATGCGCGACCGGCTTGTCGCCGTCGAAGCGCGTGCCCCAGACGCGGCGCGTTTCCCAATCGCCGCAGATGTACGTCCCGAAAAGTTCTTTTAGCCGTTTGCCGCGATAGACGTAGCCGCCAGTGATCGAGCAAGCCTCGGGATGGCGGTATTGGAAATTCGGCGGAATGATCGGCGTCGGGCCGCGCTTGCCCTCAGGATGCACCGGCTGGGGGCCTTCCATGATGCTCCAGCCGTAGTTGCCGCCTTTCTGGATGCGGTAGATCATCTCCCACAATTCCCAGCCGACATCGCCGACCCACAAGTCGCCGGTCTGCCGATCGAAGCTCATCCGCCAGGGATTCCGCAGGCCATAGGCCCAGACTTCTCCCCGAGCGCCGGGCGTTTTCACGAACGGATTGTCGGCCGGAATCGTGTAGGGTTTTTCGCCGCCCGCCTTGTCGACACTGGGATGATCGACATCGATCCGCAAAATCGACGACGGCAAATCGCTGATATCCTGACCCGTGTCGCGCGGATCGGGCGGGTTCGGATTGCCGCTGTCGCCGGTTGAAATATAGAGATAGCCGTCGGGGCCGAATTTCAATGATCCACCGTCATGCCCGCCGCCGAGCCAGGTGATCATCATCTTTTCGCTGGCCGGGTCGCAGCGCGGCGGATCGGTGTCGGTTACGCGGAACCGCGAGACCCGCGCGCCGTCGGGCAATTGCACATTGCCCGGTTTTCCCATCACGACATAGCAGATATAGCAGTAGCGGTTCTTGGCGAACAGAGGATCGAACGCCAGGCCGTACGTGTCACCCAACACTCCGTTGGCTGGGAGCGAAACTTGCTTGCGGATGTCGAGGAACAAATCCGCGCGATCGCAATCTTGACGATTGGGGAACGAGAATATCCGGCCGGCTTGCTCGACCACGAACCAGCGGTCGCTCCCCGGCGCGACCACCATCTCCAGCGGATTTTTGAAGTGCAGCTTGGGAAACACCTGCTGCGTGAGATACGGCGGCGGCGGCTCCGGCGTCGCCGCTGACCTTCGACGTGGTAAGCGGCGTGCGCGGCGCAGCGGCCGGCTGATCGACCGCGGCCGCCTCAGCCCGTGGGATCGACGATCGTGCGCCAGGCGGCGAGGCGAATTGCCACACGGCAAAACAAACGGCAAGAACAAGAGCCGAACGCAGCACGCATTGTTTCATGGCTTACTCAGGATGACACGCTCAAGAACCGCAAGTCCGATTTCGCCAGCACTCGAAACGCGAAGCGTCCGGAAGCCGAGGCATCTGCATGCGCATTTGGAATTTTGCATTATAGTCGAGACGAACGTCGACGACTGAATCGAGAGTATCCGGGTAGTGGTTTCACTCTGAGCCGCTACGGCACATGGAATGTGCCTACCACGTGGCAGGCACGCTCCCGCGTGCCGTCGCAGCGTTAAAAGCCTCAACCATTACTAGTATCCGCAAAAGCAAGCGGATTCCAGCACCCCAAGCTCGTTTGAGTGTCGCGTTCCGGCAATTCATGCATGCACATCGCCGCACGACGAGATATTTCTGGCACTTCGCAACGTTCTCGGGTAGTGTCATGGATCGTCAAGCCGACCCGGAACGCCGCGAGAGCCGCCCTATCACTTTGCGAGGCACAACATGTCAATTCGCCCATTCAATTTAGCGTTCGGCTCGCTACTTGCGCTGCGCCTTGCGGTCAGCCACGCGGATGCACAGTCGGGCGATCGTTTGAGTTTGATCCCTTGGCCGCAGCAGTTGCATCTCTCGGCGGGCCAGTTCGAAATCAAACCCGCGGGGCACATTCTGGCCGCAGACAAATCGCTTGTGCCGTTGGCCAAGGTTCTGGCGGAGGAAATCGAGTCTCGCGACAGCGATCCGTTTGCTCCCCGCGAGCGGCAACGCGGCCGACGGCGACATCGGTCTTCGGCTCGATCCGACGCTCCACGGTGAGGCCCACGCCGTCGACGTGACGCCGCGATCCGCCGTGGTGCGCGGGGGAAATTATCAAGCCGTCGCGATGGGGACCGTCTCGCTCTTGCAAGCGATCCGCGGCGCGGCGGCGCCGGCAATGTCGCTTCGCGACGAACCGGGGCTCCGTTTCGCGGTTTGTTGGTCGATTGCGCCCGCCGCTACAACGACATCGACGTTCTTCGCCAATGCGTCGTGCTCTGCCGGCTTTACAAGATTCGCTATCTGCAACTCCACCTGACCGACGATCAGGCGTTCATGTTTCCCTCGGCCAAATTTCCCCAACTCGGCTCGCACCCGAGTCTGGCTTTCGGCGAGCGATCCAGGCAAAAGCCCGTACGATGCAAAGCAGCTGCGCGAGCCGATTCGTTTTGCCGACGAGCGCGGCGTGACGATCATTCCCGAGATCGAAATGCCAGGCCACAGCGGCGGCTTCCAGCGCGATATGCCCGAGACATTCGGCGTGAAGAACCCGGCGACCGGTAAATTCGAAGGCAAAGGGGTGATCGATGTCACCAGCGAGACGGCTTACGCCGCGATCGACGAATTGCTGGGCGAAGTGGCCCAGATGTTTGCCTCGTCGCCGTACATTCATATCGGCGGCGACGAAACCTGGTATTCCGACTTGATCGCGACGGACGCGGTCAAGCAATTCATGAAGCGGCGGAATCTCGACGTCGCTCATCTGCATGCGAATTTCCTCAACCGCGTCAATGCGATCGTGAAGAGACATGGCCGCAAAACCATCGTGTGGGACGGCATGGACCCAGGACTCATCGACAAGGACATTTTGGTCTACGCGTGGGGGGCGGGACATCGCGCGCTGCTCGCGAGCGGCCTTGAGATCGTCAATGTCCCTTGGACGGTGAGCGTCTATTCCAGCTTGCAAAGCAATTACGCCTGGAACATCTGGCAGGTCTGCGCCGAGTTCCGGCCGCCCGAGCAGCTTGGGCGGACAGACAAGGTGCGGGGGTCGATGATGGTCCTGTGGGAGCGTGGCGGCGTCGAGGCGATTCGACTCTTGCGTCACAACCTGGCGGCCCGGGCCGAGGCGACCTATCACCCGGATCACGGCCGCTCGTTTGCCGACTTCCAGCAGCGCCTTTCGCACACCGACGCGTTGCTCGACAAGCTGATCCTGCCTGTGACCATCGAAGCGACCGGCTTTCGTCCGCTCGTCGGTCTGACGGAGCCGAAAGAACCCGACGAGCGCTGGCTGCAACAAGGGGGCAACAACTTGTTTCAGAACAAATTGACCGTAACGCTGCGCAGCCTTGCCCCGCGCGATGGCGAGATGATTCGCTACACCCTCGATGGAACCGATCCGACGCCGAACTCGACCGCGTATGCGACTCCGCTGACGATTACGAAAGCCAACGCGCGGCACTACCAACCCGACGTGAACAACGAGCCGATTGCGGAAGTGACGCTCAAAGCCCGGATCTTCGACGGCAAGATGCCGCGCGGGTTCGTTCGCGAGGCTCGCTACGACTACGACTATCTCGCGGAACTGCCACGCGTTGTATCGCTGAAGCTATACCAGCTTCCGGCGAGCGGCGAGCCGGTCACGAAACTGCCCGACTTTGCTTCGCTAAGCCCGATCTACGAGGGCGCCGAGGCCTGGATCAACATGCGGGGCATGCCCCACTTGCGCGTGCCAAAATACTATGCCGCCCAGTGGCGCGGCATGCTCGTGATCGACAAACGCGGCAAATACGAATTCGCGGCCCATTCGTTCGAAGGCGTGTGCCGGCTAAGCATCGACGGCAAACGGGTCCTCAATCGCACCGACATCGACTGGGAGGCAACGCTGGCGTCGCTGGAACTTAAAGCCGGCGACCACCCCGTCCTTTTCGACGCCGCGAGCCGTTCGGACTACGTGACGCTGATGTTTCGCCGCGCGGGCGAAGAGCGCTGGGAACACCTGCATTTCAAGCCTCTCTAACCGCGCCGCCCACTCCATTTTGCCTGCGGACTTGGACATGAACATAGCCGAGGTCTGCGCTTGACGGACACGCTTCGTGCCGCCGCCGTCCAGTTCGAGCACGCCGCCGGCGACAAGGCTGCGAACTTCGCGAAGATCGAGTCGTTCGCCGCAGTCGCGGCCCGCGATCGGGTGCAACTCCTTGCTTTTCCCGAATGCTGCATCACGGGCTATTGGTTCCTGCGCAATCTACCCCGTGCGGAACTGGTCGCACTGGCCGAGCCCGTGCCCAGCGGTCCTTCGACGCAGCGTTTGCTGGCGCTGCGCGGGAGCACCAGATGACCATCGGTGCGGGGCTTATCGAATCGGACGACGCGCGGCTGTACAACACCTATGTCGTTGCCATGCCGGACGGCACGGTGCGCCGGCACCGTAAGATTCAAGCCTTCGAGAGCCCGCACATTTCGGCCGGCAACGAATTCACGGTGTTCGATACGCCGCAAGGTGTGCGCGTCGGCGTGCTGATTTGTTACGACAACAATATTATTGAGAACGTGCGGATCACGGCGCTCTCCGGCGCGCAAGTGCTACTGGCCCCGCATCAGACTGGCGGTTGCGATTCGGCCAGCCCGCAGGGGATGAAGCCGATCGATCCCGCGCTCTGGCACGCCCGGCATGCGAACCCGGACCCGATCCGCGCCGAGCTGCTTGGACCCAACGGCAAAGCCTGGCTATCGCGCTGGCTACCGTCCAGGGCCCACGACAACGGCCTTTTCGTCGTGTTTGCCAACGGTGTTGGCTTCGACGACGGCGAGATTCGCACCGGCAATGCGATGATTCTCGATCCTTATGGCCGGACCGTGGTCGAAACGAACGAGCCGGCCGACGCGATCGTGGTGGCGGATTTGGATCTTGCACTGATTCCACACAGCACCGGCCGGCGCTGGCTCCGCGCTCGCCGTCCGGAGTTGTACGGCCCGCTGGCGACGCCGACAGGCCAGGAACAAGACACGCGCACCGTGCGCTTTGGACTGGCAGATTCGCCCGGTGGGTCGTGATGTTGACGCGTCGGCCACTCAGGGAGCAACCATCTGGCCGGCGTTTGTTATGGCGCTCGACCTTGCTTGATGTCATCTAACTGCTGTCGCTCGGGCAAGTCCTTATAGAAGGGATCAAGCGGAAAGCAGCCGCTGATAATCCCGTTTCGCGGGGCGGTCGTGCAATCGCTGAACGTGCGGCAAAGCCGTTTGCGGACCAGCTTCCGCCCGGCGAGCACATCGGCGGGAAACTCGGGATAGGCCAGCACCATGCGGCCGAGTCCGATGAAGTCGGCCCCGCCATCGCGAATCACGCGCTGGGCGACGTGCGGCAACCATTCTTGCAAGTAACTGTAGCCCGACCCGATCAGCGTGAGCCGGGGATGTGGCGCTTTGAGCCACGCCGTCGCGGCGATCTGCCGGGCCACGCCGACCAGCGGGTCCTCGGGCGGTTGGTATCCGTCGGATGGCGGGAACGCCGCGGGGCGGAGAATGTGCGGGCTGCAATAGGGGCTTCCCGCGGTGGTCGAGACGAGCTCGATTCCCAACTCCTCCAGGATCGTGAACCATGCCGACGGTTCGCTGAGATCAACGCTCAGGCCAGTCGCGGCGTCGGCGCCGAAAGCGTAGCGATAAGGCTCGGCAGCGGCGATCGGCGTCCCTATGCCGTCGAGGCCCGATTCGAAGGGACGAACGTCGAACACGCTCACCCGCACGCCGATTTCAAGCCCCGGCGCTTCGGCGCGGATGCCGGCCACGATCTCGCGCAAGAATCGCGTCCGATTTTCCAGCGTTCCCCCGTATCGGCCCGGCCGATCGACGGCCGAAAGAAATTCATGCCCCAAATAGCTGTGACAATGTTTCACGTCGACAAAGGCGAAGCCCGCTCGCTGGGCCAGCCGGGCCACGCGGACGAAATCGGCGGCAAGCGCGGCAATTTCGTCGTCGCACAATAACGTCCGATCGTCGCTGATCCCGCAGCGAAGGTCGAGCGCAGGATGGCGATACACGATCCGCGGTTCAAGGCGGCGTTTTTCGTTCGGCCGCGAGAATCGTCCGGAATGGGTCAATTGCAGTCCAACGAGCAGATCGTCCGTCGAGCCGAATCGTTCGTGATGCGCCGCGATTAGTTCTTCGCGCAGGCTTACGAAATCGGCGAGCGTGTTCTCATTGAGCAGCAATTGATTCGGGTTGGCCCGGCCGTCGTGACGCACGGCCACGGCTTCGCCGCCCCAAATCAGCTTGGCGCCGCTCGCGCCAAACGGCGCCAGCGGCGCCGCGTCAGTCCGAGGGGCGGCCGTCGCGCTCGCCGTCCCAGCCTTCCATCGGCAGGATCGCAAACCGATTTCCGATCATGCCGGTTTTCCGCGGCAGCGGCCGCCCAAGCGGCGAATCGCCGGCTGGCGACAACGTCTCGTCGAATGGCAATTCGATTCCGAGCGTGGCGAGCCTGCGCGCGAAATGCATCGGCGGTCTTCAGTGTGGCGAGCCGAGGAAATGACATTGCGCTACGATGATCCACGTGCTGTGGCGTCCAATCGCCGAGCGATATCGGCGAGGATCGCGCGATCGCTCTGGGGCCGAGTCGGACTGCGCGGATGCGGCGCGTCGTCGCCGATCCAGCCGCGCAATTTCAGGAACATCGCCGCCGAATGCTTGTACGCCGGCACGGGCGGCCGAAAGGCGAAGCAACCCAAATACTGCAAGAGGTCGTTCAATTCGAAAAACGCAGGATCACCTGCGGCCCACTGCGCGTTGCGCCGGGCAAAATGATCCGGAGCAAACGTGCTTAAGCCGAGCAAATAATCGCTGCCGTACATGACCATGTCGATGGCCAGATCGTTGCCGGAGAGAATCTGAAAGCCCGGGCGGACGGCATCGCGCAGCGCCAGCCGTTGCCATTCGAGGTCGCGGCGGAGCGAAGAGTGCTTCGCTCCAACGCACTGCGGAATGCCCAACAATCCGCGGTACACGTCGAGCGAATAAATCTTGCCGAACGGGGCGAACATCGGGCCCAACTCGAAGCCGATGAACCGATCGACCCGTTTCCCCAGTTCAATATACGCCGTCACGATGTCGTCGTCCGATTGCTCGGTCAGTCCATACGATGGAAAGACGACCGGTGTCCCGCCGTTGGCGACGATCGGCTCGATTTGGCGCAAGTAGGCATCGCAATCGAAGCGGCTGCCCGGAGCGTCGGCGACAAACGCTCCTGCCACGAACGGCCCTCCGCCCAGCGCGAGCCGCGTTTGCCTCAGCACTTCGTTTCGCGCAATCGTCAAGCAGACTGACATAGCCGGTGTCCATATTCACGGCTGGCGTCAGCCCGGCTTCGGCCGTGCGGCAGAGATGGGCGGCGAAGCCGGGCCAATCGATCGCATCGCCGGCAAACGGAAGTAAGACCGCCGACATCCCGACAATCCGTCGCCGTGGCCGCAGCATGGTGATCGGATTGATCGGTAACGTCGGCGCGGCCGGTGGCGTGGGCACGGCCGGTGGCGTGGGCTTCAGGATCGGATCCAGCTTTTGCAGGGCCAACTCAGCTTGCCTCACGCCGCGAAGCAAATCGAACCACGGACCCCAGGGCTGGTTTCAGCTCAGAATCTTTTCGAGGACATGGGCTTCTTCGACTCCGGTCAACCGCACGTCGAGACCCTGATGCTTCACCGTCAGCAGGCGATTGTCGATGCCCAGACAGTGCAAAATCGTGGCGTTCAAATCCCGAACATGGACCGGATTGTCGGCCACGTTGTAGCTGTAATCATCCGTCGTGCCGTAGGCCGGGCCCGGCTGGATTCCTCCGCCGGCCAACCAGATCGAAAAGCAACGGGGATGATGATCGCGGCCGTAATTCGTCGCCGTCAGCGTCCCCTGCGAGTAGACGGTGCGGCCGAACTCGCCTCCCCACACGACCAGCGTGTCGTCCAACAGCCCGCGCTGCTTCAGGTCTTTCACCAGGGCCGCGGAGGGCTGGTCGGTGTCGCGGCATTGCTTGGCTATGTTGACAGGCAGGTCGCCATGCTGATCCCAGCCCATGTGGTAAAGCTGCACGAATCGGACATCGCGTTCGATGAGCCGCCGGGCCAGCAGACAGTTTCGAGCATAGCTACCGGGGCGTTTCACGTCGGGCCCATACATATCCAGGATGTATTGAGGCTCTTTGGAAATGTCCGTCAGGTCCGGCACGGTCGATTGCATGCGGAAGGCAAGCTCGTATTGCTCGATGCGCGTGAGGACTTCCGGATCGCCGGTCGCGGCGTATTGATCCATGTTGAGCGACTTGATGTCGTCGAGCATCGCTCGCCGCGTGGTCCGATCGCAGCCCGCCGGGTTCGTCAAATACAAAACGGGTTCGTTACCGCTGCGCAGCTTGACGCCTTGATAGCGCGAGGCCAGGCAGCCGCTGCCCCAGAGGCGATCATAAAGCGGTTGATCGGACAGTCCTCGCGAAACCATGACGATGAATGTCGGCAAATCTTGATTCAGCGTGCCGAGTCCGTAGGCGACCCAGGCGCCCATGCTGGGATGACCCGCCAATTGCGAGCCGGTTTGGATGAACGTGATGGCCGGGTCGTGGTTGATCGCCTCGGTGTGCATCGAGCGGATGATCCGCAGGTTGTCTGCCGAGCCGGCAATGTGCGGCAGCAACTCGCTGATCCAATTGCCATGCTGGCCATGCTGGGTGAATTTGAAGATCGACGGGGCGATCGGAAAACTTTTCTGCCCCGAGGTCATGCCGGTGAGCCGCTGGCCCATCCGCACTTCGTTGGGCAATTCCTGCTTCTGCCGCTCCTTGAGCTTCGGCTTGTAATCGAGCAAATCGAGTCTGCGAAGGGGCTCCCGCTTGAAACAGATAAACGACCCGCTTTGCCTTGGGCCGCTGGCCGGGGAGCATGAACGGGATTTCGGCCGCGTTTGCCGCGGCTTGCTCGCCGCCGAAGATACTCCGAGCCGTTGTTCCTCCGGCGAGCATCCCGAGCGCGGCAGTGCCGAGGCTCAATCCCGAGCGTTGCAAAAAAATTCGCCGGTTGGTTCGTAAGGCGACTTCAAACGGATTCATGTCGATTCTCCCGATATTGTAGGGTGGGCATTGCCCACCACTGGCTGAAGCATTTCCTTGGTGGGCGGCGCCCTACGTGAGCTTGGTGGGCGATGCCCACCCTACATGAGATTGTTGGGCGGTGCTCAGCCTGCTTTCCATTCAACTATTGTCTCGTGATCGTTTCGTCGAGGTTCAAGAGGATGCCGGCCACGGTCGCAAACGACGCCAATGCGGCTTTGTCCAACTTTGCATCGGCGCGAAGCTCGCCGACATTCAACAGCGTTTGGGCCGACGCCGGCTGGCGGCGATATTCGGCGAGATAGCGCTCATACGCCGCGGTGAGCCGCTGGATTTCCTTTGCCTCCGGCTGGCGGCCCGTCGCCAGCCGGAAACCGTAGCGCAGCCGACTCTGAGCATCGCTGCCACCTTCGCGCATCATCCGCTGCGCCAGTCCCCGGGCCGCTTCGACGTAGGTCTCGTCGTTCAAGAGCGCAAGTGCCTGAAGAGGCGTGTCCGTGCGTGAACGCCTGGCGGTGCAGTATTCCCAGGTCGGCGCATCGAACGTGCTGGTCGTGGGATGCGGCACGGTTCGTTTGCGATAGGTGTACAGGCTGCGCCGATGGAGATTCTCGCCGGTGTCCTGTTGATAGGGGCCCTCGCCGGCGCCCCCCGCGAGCTCCTGCCACAAGCCGGCCGGTTGATAGGGCTTCACCGATGGCCCGCCGATCTTGAGCGACAGCAGGCCGCTGATCGCCAGAGCGTTGTCGCGAATCGCTTCGGCCGGCAGTCGATAGCGCGGGCCGCGAGCCAACAGCCGGTTCTCCGGGTCGCGCTTGGCCAGCTCGGCGGTGACGACCGACGACTGGCGGTACGTCGCGCTCAGGACGATTTCTTTTTCGAGCGCCTTGAGATCCCAGTGCAAGCGGACGAGTTCGGTGGCCAAATAATCGAGCAACGCCGGATTCGTCGGCGGCTCGCCCTGAAATCCAAAATTGTCCGGCGAGGACACGATTCCCTGGCCGAAGAACCGCTGCCAGATCCGATTTACTTCCACTCGCGCGACGAGCGGATTGGCGGGATCGACCAGCCAGCGGGCCAAACCCAACCGATTCGCCGGAGCGCCGCTGGGAAGGCGGGGTAGAAATTCCGGCACGCCGGGCTCCAGCACGCGGCTTTTATCCGGGGCGTCATATTGTCCGCGCTTCAACAAGTAGGTTGGCCGCGGTTTGTCCATTTCCTCCAGCACCATGACCGTCGGAATCTGGGCCTTCGCCAGATACGCCGCTTTTTCAGCGCGAAGCTTTGCCAGCGAGTTGCGCGCTTTCGCCGCGCCGGCATCATGCGCGGCGAAGTATTCTCTGATGACTTTCTCTTGGGCCGCGTTGAGGTGGCTTCCGGACTTCACCGCCGCGGCAAGCGCCACGGGAACGAACGCCTGGATTTCATCCGGCTTGAGAACGCGATTATAGAATCCGAATTCGCCCAGAGCGCCTCGGAAAAAGAGCGACGTCGATCGGCGGCCCAAGCGAAACGGTTGCGGCGTGGCGATATCGCCGGTCAGCGAATTCGAATTCACCTCCAGCGGCGCCGGCTGGCCATCGAAATAAATCTTGACGCCCTGCGCCTTCCTCGAACCATCATAAGTGACGCACACATGGTTCCATTGCCCGATGCCGAGCGGTTGCCGTGTCGTTACCTTGATGGCGTTGTCCGGCCAGTGATGGATGATGTGCAGTTCCACGCGCCCGTCGATGGACATGCCGGTGTCGAATCCGCGAAAGGCCGCCGCGTCGTCCATCTTGCTCCAGAGCGCTCCGGCGCCATCGGGGCGGACCCAGCAGGCGAGCGAGAAGGCGGCTTCCCGTTTCAACTGCACGGCCTGGCCGAGGTCCACGAACGAATTCGGGCCGCCGGAGAGTTCCAACACCTTGCCCGGTCAGACCTTCGCCCCAGCGCGGCTTGCCTGCCTCGTAGCGCCCCGACGAAACTTGGGCTGCCGCCGGAGCGTGCTCGGCATAGCCAATCTGCAAATCGCCTCGCAGCGCTAGACCAACGGCCGGAATCGGCAGCGCTTTCGCTGGCGGCTTGTCGCGAAGCGATTGTTTCCACCTGGCGAACTCGGCGTCATCCGCCGTCTTGCCTGCCGCGGCAAGTTTTTCCGCTTGGGTAATCTCCGCGTCGAATTCGTCGATGCGCCGCTGCCGGTCTGGCGGCATGATCTGGACCACCGGTCCAGTATTGCCGCGGGTTTCGTTGTAAAAGCCCTGATCCTTCGTGCTGTTGAAGAACGCGAAATAGCGGTAGAGGTCACGCTGGCTGATCGGATCGTATTTGTGGTCGTGGCACCGGGCACAGCCCATCGTCAGCCCCAGCAGCACGTCGGACGAGGTCTCGACGCGGTCGATGATGTTTTCGACATGCCATTCCTCTTCGATCGAGCCTGCTTCGGTGACCGAGCGGTTGTTGCGCAAGAATCCGGTGGCGATTTTCTGCGATGTCGTGGCGTGCGGGAGCAGATCGCCGGCAATTTGCTCGACCACAAACTCGTCGTAGTGCATGTTGCTGTTGTAGGCCTGGATCACCCAATCGCGCCAGGGCGACATGTCGCGGGCGAAATCGTTCTGGTAGCCGTTGGTGTCCGCGAACCGGGCGCCGTCGAGCCATTGAGCCGCCATCCGCTCGCCATAATGCGGCGAGGCCAGCAATCGATCGACGACTTTCTCATAGGCGCCGTCCGACTTGTCGGCTGCAAACGCGTCGATTTCCTCGAGCGTCGGCGGCAGGCCGGTCAGGTCGAACGACAGGCGGCGGACGAGCGTCTCGCGATTTGCCTCTGGCGACGGCTTGAGCCCCTCGGCTTCCAGCCGCGCGAGGACAAACCGGTCGAGCGCGCCGCGCGCCCAGTGCGAGTCTTTCACTCGCGGCTCCGCGGGCCGCACGGGTTGGACAAAAGCCCAATGTTGCTGCCACTCGGCTCCTTCTTGGATCCAGCGGCGGAGCAATTCGATTTCTTGCTTGGAGAGCGTTTTGCCCGAGTCCTTGGGCGGCATCCGCTCATCGGCATCGGCGGCCGTGATCCGGCGAATCAGTTCGCTCGATTCCGGCTTGCCCGCGACGATCGGGTGCTCGCCCGACTCCGCTTGCCCCTTGGCGCTCTTCTCCTGATCGAGGTGAAATCCTCCTTTGCGGTCCTTTTCGTCGGGCCCGTGACAGCGGAAACAGCGATCGGCCAGTAGCGGCCGGATGTCACGAGCAAAATCGACTTTGGCAGCGCTGGGAGCCGCGCCGTCGGACGCACTGGTTTGGCCGACTCGACAGATCAGCCCAAAGACGATGAGAATAGCAAGCGTCGAGAAAAATATGCGGCAGCGGTTACGCATTTTCGATTTCATCGACCCGAATCGGCGGGAAAAACATGGGGTAGGCAGCAAACCGCCAATTCTTGGATTTTGACGGCGCGGAGCGGGACCGGCTCAACAGTCGATCATATCAAGTGGCCGCCGCAATTCAAATATTCGGGGGAGATGCCGCCGCTGGGCTTCTTCGCGTTTGAATTCTCGGCTCGATTTGCTTTCCAAAGCTGTGACCAATCCCTGGGGTTCGGGGCCAATTGAGCGCATTCCGGGGTTTGTATTTGGCGCCCGATTTTTGCTGTTCCGTGAAATGTGGAATGCAAATCCAGCGCCCCACGCACTAACGCCAAGGTTGGTCTCGGCTTTAATCGCACCGAAGGTGCAATGCAGGGCAGCCCAGGGCAGCCTGGGTTAGTCCCGATCGCCAATTTTGCACCCTGAAGGGGTGCGGCCGAATGCCTGCCGCCCCCTTCAGGGTGCAACATTATTTTGATTCCAAATTCGTCCCAGGGCGTTGCCCTCGTTGTTCCACACATCTTTTGGGGTGCTATTGGCGTTCTGGAGATGTTCGGGGATCATGGGCAGGTAGGAGGAATCGCGGGGGGGCGAAACGAGTCAAGGATGGATTATCGTGCTGGCACCGTGGGTCATGGATGAGATGCAGACCGCCGATCTGGATGACAAGCGGTTGGATGTCCGCCTCAAGGCTGTGCTGTCGGCCTGGCGCAGCATCCGACCGCGAGCATTCCTGCCGCTTGTGGCGGGCGAACTGAAATGGTGGCGGCCTATCGCTTCTTCGAGAACGAGAAGGCGACTTTCGCCGACATCTTGCAGCCGCATAGCGATGCCACGCGGCAACGCATCGCTGCACAACGGGTTGTCGTGCTCGCCCAAGACACCACGGAGATCGATTTGACGCGGCCGGCACAACAGGTGTTCGGCGCGGGTCCGCTCGATGGAGAATCCCGGCGGGGCGCGTTTCTCCATCCTCTGCATGCCTTCACGCCGGACGGTACGCCGTTGGGAACCGTGCATGCGACCGCCTGGACGCGTGAGGAAGGAACGTGCTGCGCATCGCTCACACGCGCTGAGCGGGCGGCCATTCCGATTGAACAAAAAGAGAGTTACCGTTGGGTGACCACGCTCCGGCGTGCCGAAGAGGAAGCGCGACATTGCCCCGCCACGCAGTTCATCACGGTCTCGGATAGCGAAGCCGATATTTACGAATTCCTGGTGGAGGCCAATGGCGGACCACCCAACTCGGACTGGATCGTGGCGCGTGTCAGGACCGTGCGTTGTCGCGCGATGACTCTCCACAGAGTGGAGAAACGCTGCTGCGGGCCCGGGTTCTTGAGACTCCCGTGCTGTTTCAAAACACGATCGCAGTCCGTGGGCGAACAGCGAAAGTGGCCTGCGAGACGCGCGGCCGGCGCCAGCTGCGCCACTCGCGCCAGGCCGAAGTCGCAGTCCGTGCGACTCGAGTGACGCTTCGTCCTCCTCGGCGTCCAGATCGCCAACTGCCGCCGGTGGCGGTGAACGTCGTACTGGTCAGCGAGATCAATCCGCCGAGCGGCGACGAGCCAGTCGAATGGCTGCTGGTCACCAGCCTGCCGATTGATGATGTTGCGCAAGTCCCCCTGATCATTCAGTATTACACGGTGCGCTGGATGATCGAGGTGCTGTTTCGTGTCTTGAAGTCGGGCTGTCGGGTCGAAGAACGTCTCTTCGAACACTTGGACCGCTTGTTGAATTGCCTGGCGGTCTACTTGATCGTTGCCTGGCGAACGCTGTACGTCTGCCGTTTGGGACGCAGTTGCCCAGAGTTGAATTGCGAAGCGATCTTCGAACCGGCCGAATGGAAGTCGGTTTGGAAAGTCGTGCTGCGCAAAGATCCGCCGCCAGAACCACCCCCACTCGACGTGTTCATTCGGCTGGTGGCCCAACTGGGCGGCTACGTCAATCGAAAGCGAGCGGGACCCCCGGGACCACAAACAGTCTGGCTTGGACTGCAACGCATGCACGACATCGCCAACTGCTGGCTCCTCTTCGGACCAGCCGCGCCAGCCGAACCCTAACTTGTGTGGAACAACGAGGGCGTTGCCCTGGGCTATCCTGCCATGCACCTTCGGTGCGGATTGCACACCGCGCCACTATGAATGCGTTTCATGTCACGTTTTCTTGCGGGCGGACGTGGGTGCGGATTGCACACTGCGCCACTATGTGCGTTACCAAAGCCGCAGTGCGGGGAATGCACCCGGGGCCAATTGAGCGAACCCTCGAGTTGGGCTGTCGAAGAGCGGGAGATTACACTGGGGCGTTGCCGTTGACGATTGGCTCCCGGTCCCCTTGTCGCCCGAGGCTTCGCCTCCATGCCGCTACTCCGCAATGCGCGCCCTTGGCTCGTCGTGGCGCTGAAGCTGGCGATCGTGGTTTTGCTAATTTGGGGCGTGCGGCGGACGCTGGTCGATGCTTACCAACAACTCGAACGGCATCCGCTGCGGCTGCGGCCCGCCTGGCTTGTTGCATCCGGCGCACTCTATCTACTAGGCATGCTCCCGTCGGCGCTGTTCTGGCATCGGCTGCTGCGCGTGCTGGGGCAAAAGGTTCGACTTCAACAGGCGATTCGGGCCTATTACATCGGCCACTTGGGCAAATATGTGCCGGGCAAGGCCCTGGTTGTCGTGCTGCGGGCCGGCATGGTACGCGGGACGGAGGTGAACACCGCCGTGGCCGCGGTTACCGTGTTCATCGAAACCTTGACGATGATGGCCTCCGGCTCGTTTGTGGCCGCGGCCCTGATCGCCTTGCTCTTCGGCCAGCACTGGCAATACGCGGCGCTGGCGATTGGCTTCATGTTCGCGGCGGGGTTGCCGACGTTGCCGCCGGTTTTCAAGCGAATCATTCGGCTGACCAACGTCGGCCGGGCCAATCCCGCGGCGCTAGCCCAGTTAGAGCAAATCGACTATCGCACGTTGCTCGTCGGTTGGTTGGCGACCGGGCTCGGCTGGTTTGTGATGGGACTGAGCCTCACGGCCACGTTGCGGGGCATGGGCCAGGAGTCGCCCGCTTGGATCGGCGGATTGCCGCTAGTGACCATGGTCGTGGCCGTGTCAGTCGTGGCGGGATTCATGTCGTTCATTCCCGGCGGGCTGGTTGTCCGCGACATCGTGATGGCCGAACTGATCAAGCCACAATTAGGCGCTGAAACAGCCGTGGCCTCGGCCCTGGTGCTGCGGTTAGTTTGGCTCGGGGCCGAAGTGGCGATTTCGGCGGTCCTCTATTTTTGGCGGGGTGGCAATCTTTCAGCCCAGCGGCTTGCAAATGCAGACTCCACCGCGGAGTCGAAATCCCTCGGTGATTGATCTAAGATAGAACCGACGCGAACCCGCCCGTCATCCAGTACGATTTCGATCGTTCATGCCCTCCGCCATGCTTTCGATCGTCGTGCCGCTGTTCAACGAGGCCGAGAGCATCGCGGCGCTGTATGCCGAGTTGAGCGACGTCGCCCGGCGGAACTCGTACGAAGTGGAGATTCTGTTCATCGACGACGGCTCGACCGATGGCTCCTGGGCCGCGGTCCGCCAGCTCGCCAGCCAAGATCCGCGCGTCCGCGGAATTCGTTTTCGCCGCAATTTTGGCAAAGCGGCCGCTTTAAGCGCCGGATTTCAGGCGGCCCGCGGGGCGGAAGTCGTCACGCTCGACGCCGATTTGCAGGACGATCCGGCCGAGATTCCGAAACTGCTTGCCGTGCTGGCCTCGGGATACGACGTCGTCAGCGGCTGGAAAAAAGTGCGGCACGATCCTTGGCACAAAGTGCTTCCCTCGCGGGCCTTCAACTGGCTGGTGGGTTGGCTGACGGGCGTGCGGCTGCACGACCACAATTGCGGGCTGAAATGTTATCGCCGCGAGGTGTTTTCCGAAGTGCGGCTCTACGGCGAGTTGCACCGCTTCGTGCCGGTGTTGGCGCATGCCCGGGGATTTCGCGTGGGCGAAGCCGTGGTGCGGCACAGGCCGCGGAAATTCGGCCATTCGAAATACGGCGTGCGGCGGTTCGTCAAAGGGTTCCTTGATTTGCTGACGGTGAAATTTCTGACCGGCTTCAGCCAGCGACCGCAGCATTTGCTCGGCGCGATTGGCTTGGGTTGCCTGGTGCTGGGCGGCGCGGGGATGATCTATTTGGCCGGCTATTGGCTCGTGATGGAACTGCGCGGTCTCGATCCCATGTTGCACACGCGGCCGGCGATGATCTATTCGCTCGGGCTGTTGATCTTTGGCGGGCAGTTGATGTCGATCGGATTTTTGGCCGAGCTGATCATTGCCTATCAAGGGCGCGACTCCGATTCTTATTCCGTCTCGGAACGCATCGGCGAATCGAACGCCTCGTCCCCGGCAATCGTCACTCCCACCGGTGAGCCCACCAGCCGGCCAACCGCCGCAGCGGATAATCAGCTCCCCGGCCAACCTCCAGCCCAACCCCCAGTTCAGGCTCCCGATGCCGAGTCCGTATCCCGCCCCCAAGAGTCCGTCTGAACAACCGCAACCACTGGCCGCGCCGCCGTTGCCGTCCGCGGCCGACGACTCTCGCTCGGCGCTTCGCCGGGGGGTTTATGCGCTGTTGATCACGCTGTCCGTCGGTTCGATGTTGGGCCGCTTGCTGGCCGTGAACTCGGTCGACCGGATCAGCGCCGAAAACGAGGCCGTGACGCGCGACGTCGCGCAGAAGACAGCGCAGCTTAAGGCGGATGGCAAGCCGGTCGACACTGCGGCTTTGCAGCGCGAGGCCCGCGCCCGGCTGGCCAAGCAGCGGCCGTTTCTCAGCGCCAACGATCGCAGCCGCTGGGACACGATCCGGGCGCTGGTCGAGCACGGCACCTACGAAATCGACGACATCGTGGCGGAGCCGAACTGGGACACGATCGACATGGTGCAGCACAAGGGCCGCGACGGCAAATTGCACCTCTACTCGAGCAAGCCGACGCTGCTAACCACCTTGCTTGCCGGCGAGTATTGGCTCATTCGTCATCTCACCGGCGCAACTTTGGGCGAACATCCCTACGAAATCGGCCGGTTCATGCTGGTCACGATCAACATCGTGCCGCTGGCAATTCTTTTGTTTCTATTGGCGCGACTGGTTGAATCGTGGGGCGCGCAGCGATTGGGGACGGATTTACATCGTGGCCGCCGCGGCGCTCGGGACCTTCCTGACCACCTTTGCCGTCACGCTCAACAACCATGTGACCGCCGCGGTGACAACGATCGTGGCTCTGTATGCCGCGATCCAAATCTATTACAACGGCCGCCGCGAGCTGCGCTATTTCGTGATTGCCGGATTGTTCGCCGCGCTCACTGCCGCCGACGAGTTGCCGGCACTGTCGTTTCTCGTGGCGCTGTCGGTCGGGCTGCTATGGAAGGCGCCGCGGCAAACGCTCGTGGCTTATCTGCCCGCGGTGTTGCTCGTGGCGGCCGGATTTTTTGGAACGAATTATCTGGCCCACGATAGCCTGCGGCCGCCGTACATGCATCGCGGCGATCCGGCGGCGGGCTACAATTGGTATGAATTCACGTACACGCGCAAGAGCGATGGCCGCGTGATTCCCAGCTACTGGAGCAAGCCCGAGGGGATCGATCGCGGCACGCCGTCCGTGGGCTGGTACGCGCTGAATGTGCTCGTCGGCCATCATGGCATTTTCTCGCTCACGCCGGTCTGGCTGCTGGCGGTGCCGGGCGTGATTCTGCTCGGCTGGGGGCGGCGCTACCGACTGCGCGATCTGGCGCTGTTGATCTCGAGCGTCGGCACCGTGTGCGTGGCGTTTTATATCTTGGGCGTGAAGCCGCTGGACCGGAACTACGGCGGGATGACAAGCGGCTTCCGTTGGGTGTTTTGGATGGCGCCGCTTTGGCTGTTGGCGGCCCTGCCGGCGGCCGATTGGCTCGCCCGGGCGCGCTGGCGCCGTGCGCTGGGCTATGTGCTGCTCGGCCTGTCGGTCCTATCGGCCAGCTATCCGACTTGGAATCCCTGGACGCAGCCTTGGCTCACGAACCTGTTCCTGTACCTGGGGTGGGAAAAGTTCTGAACCGCCCCGGCCGAGCGCATCATTGGGAGGGCGAGGCTCCTGCCGAGCCGCGCAGTTCTCCCTCTCCCTTGACGGGAGAGGGTCGGGGTGAGGGTGACGGGATGTCGATCGACGCCGCTACCCCTCACCCCCGGCCCCTCTCCCGCAAGGGGCGAGGGGAGTCAGATGCGGCTCGGCAGGCGCCTCGCCCTCCCGAGATATTTTCGCCCTCACGCGATATTTTCGCCGGCGGGAGATATTTTCGCCGTCCCGAGACATCTGCGCTTTCGTGAGATCACCAACCCGCTTCTCACGAGCAACCTACAACACGGCGAAGTAGTTTTCGACGGCCAGGTCGAAATACTCGGGCGACAATTCCAGCGGACGGCCCTGGTATAGGCAGTGATTGCGGATCTGCAACAGCAAATCGCGCGGATGGCAATTGCGGAAGGGCCGCTTCGCTTGCCGGTAGTGCTTTTCGATCAGATAGTTGATCGGCTCGTCGCGATACTCGAAGCCGACTTTCGACGACATGATCTTGAACAACAAGCGGAACTCGGTCTCCGACGGATCGACGACGTCGATCTTGTAGGGAATCCGCCGCAGAAACGCCTCGTCGACCAGATCTTTCGGCTGCAAGTTCGTCGAAAAGATAATCAACTGGTCGAACGGCACCTGGATTTTTTTTCCATTGGGCAGATTCAAATAATCGAACCGCTTTTCGAGCGGCACGATCCAGCGATTCAACAACTCGTCGGTGCTCATTCTCTGCCGGCCGAAATCGTCGATGACCAACGTGCCGCAATTGCTTTTCAATTGCATCGGCGCTTCGCTGATATTGGTCGAAGTGTTGCGCGTCACCTCGAGATTGTCCATCGTCAACTCGCCGCCGACGATGATCGTCGGCCGGACGATGCGGATCCAGCGCTTGTCGATCTTGCGATTGTCCAGCAGCCCGCCCGTGCTCTCCAAATGGACCGCCTCGTGATTGCTGGGGTCGTACAGCCGAATGATTTCGCCATCGACGCCGATGGCCCGCGGAATCCAAATATGCCGGCCAAAGGCCCGCGTGATCCGCTCGGCGATGCTCGTCTTGCCGTTGCCCGCCGCGCCGTACAAGAACAGCCCGCGGCCGGAGTTGATGGCCGGACCAAGCCGCGTGAGCATCCTTGGATTGATGAGCAAATCGGAAAACGCGCGCTGCAAATCGGCGATCGTCGGATGCTGATTCGTCAGCGATTGAGCCGCGACACTGGCCAGATAGTCTTCCAGCGCGACCGGCGCGGAGCCGAAATACGTGCAATGTTCGGTGTGCCGGCGGGCTCGCTCGCGCCCTTTGTCGGTCAACTGATAGACATAGTCGTTCATCGCCGCCGCGCCGCGATGCACCAGCCATTGATCGAGCTTCATTTGCCGCAGCATCTCTTCGAGCAGCCCGAACGGCAATTTAAGCTGGTCGGCGATGCCGCGGCCGCTTCCTTCGCCGCGCGCGAATAAACACTTGAGCACGAGCTCCTCGATCGCGCCTGGCGCTGAGCTTGGTGGCGTGCAGCGTCGCCGGCTCCGGCGGGTAATACTCGTCGGCCGGCAGAGATTCCGGTTCGCTCGCGGATTTTCCCGTCACCACGCCGCCCGAAAGTTGGGCGATTTTGCCCAATAGCTGGTCGAGCTTGTCTTGCCGCTGCTTTTCCGCGGCGTCAAGCACAGCAGGTTCGGCCGCCGCTTTTTGCACGGCAACGGCCTTTTGGGCCGGGCGATGATCGGGCGGTGTCGCCGCGACAGCACGATAGGGATCGACGCTCGGCTCGCCGCCGACGCCGGCGAGTCGGGCCAGGAGGTTTTCTGCTACGCTTTCAGCCATATTCGCCAATCTGCGAGGAACAATCGGGGTGGGTTCAGAAGCATGCGAATCTTCTCGATGTCCGGGACGAACCGGCAGGGGACGAATGCGGCCGCGGTCTAGAGCCTCAAGGATGCAGTGTCCAAGCGAGTACGCACCGTCCCCTGCTGGTTCGGCCCGGGGGAGCCCGAAGTCCCGTGCCATGCAAAATCTAGGTCTTGCGCGAAGGTCGTCAAACGGGTCGGCTGCCCCGCCCGCCGCCAATCGCGCCCGACCCACAGCATGCCGCCGATTCGGCCGGTCGTAACGATTCTTGCAGCGCCCGGCTGTGGGTCCCGCTGAGGCCCATCGGCTGACCTGGTAAGTGTCCGCTCGAAGCGCTTCCTTCGTACGCGGCTCTTCAGACCCGGCCAGGCAATCATTGCCCCTCGCCCCTGCCCGCTCGCTTGCGATACAATGCCGGCGGCACTCGACCGGAGAAATCGCTTGGGTAGCGGGGCTGCCCCCTCAAGACCAGGACTTTATGACTATGACGACTTCGCGTGCGACAGATCCATTCGGAGCCCGTGACACATTCGATACCGGCAGCGGGAAGGCGGCGCTGTACCGCCTGTCGAAATTGGAAGATTTAGGGCTGGGGCGCGTCTCGGCGCTGCCGTTCTCGATTCGCTTGCTGTTGGAATCGCTGCTGCGAAACTGCGACGGCTATCAAGTGACCGAACAGGATGTCAAGAACCTTGCCGCCTATAGCGCCGCGGCTCCGGCCGAAATCGAAATCCCGTTCAAGCCGGCCCGGGTCGTTTTGCAAGATTTCACCGGCGTGCCGTGCGTGGTCGATCTGGCGGCGATGCGTTCGGCGATGGGACGCTTGGGGGGCCAGGCGGCGCGGATCAATCCGCTGATTCCGGTCGACCTGGTGATCGACCATTCGGTGCAAGTCGACCGCTTCGGCACCGACGATGCGCTGGCGATCAACGTCGATCTGGAATTTCAGCGCAATCGCGAGCGCTACGAGTTCCTTCGCTGGGGTCAAAAGGCGTTTGATAATTTTCGCGTCGTGCCGCCGAACATCGGCATCGTGCACCAGGTGAATCTGGAGTTTCTGGCAAAAGGCGTGTTCCTCCGGCCCGATGCCCAGGGCTCGGCTAGCGGCGCCAAGGTGGCCGTGCCCGACACGCTCGTCGGCACCGATAGCCATACGACCATGATCAACGGCTTGGGCGTGGTCGGCTGGGGCGTCGGTGGGATTGAAGCCGAGGCCGTGATGCTCGGCCAGCCACTTTATCTGCTGCTTCCCGAGGTGGTCGGTTTTGAGATCGTCGGCAAGCTGCCCGCGGGGACGACGGCCACCGATCTCGTGCTGACCGTGACGCAAATCCTGAGGAAGGAAAAAGTCGTCGGCAAGTTTGTCGAGTTCCTTGGCCCCGGCTTGTCGCAGATGAAGCTCGCCGACCGAGCCACGATCGGCAACATGGCCCCGGAATACGGCGCGACGATCGGTTTCTTTCCAACCGACGAGGAGACATTGCGCTATCTGCGTCTGACCGGCCGCACCGCCGATGAGGTGGCCCTGGTCGAGCGTTACTACAAAGAGCAAGGCATGTTCCGCACCGACGACATGACCGTCCCAACTTACAGCAAGCGGCTTAAGCTCGATTTGGGCTCGGTCGAGCCGAGCATGGCCGGGCCAAAGCGCCCCCAAGATCGCGTGGCGCTGTCCGAGATGAAAGACTCGTTCAAGAAAGCGTTACGGGCCCCGATTGCCGATCGTGGCTTCGCCCTCGACGAGCAAGCCCTCGCGCGCCATGCCACGGTCCAGGACAACGGCCACTCGGCCGAAATCGGCCATGGCGCGGTGGTAATCGCCGCCATTACCAGTTGTACGAACACCAGCAATCCTTCGGTGATGCTCGCCGCGGGACTGGTGGCCAAGGCCGCCGTCGAACGCGGGCTGAAGGTCAAGAGCTACGTGAAAACCAGCCTTGCGCCCGGCTCACGCGTGGTGACCGACTATCTCGATCGGGCCGGCCTTACGGGTCCGCTCGAACAGCTTGGCTTCAATCTGGTCGGCTACGGCTGCACAACCTGCATCGGCAACAGCGGACCATTGCCCGAGCCGGTCGCCAAAGCGGTGAAAGAAGGAAATCTCGTGGCTTCGGCGGTGCTCAGCGGGAATCGGAATTTTGAAGGCCGGATCAATCCGCTGGTGAAAGCCAACTATCTGGCCAGCCCGCCGCTGGTCGTGGCCTACGCTTTGGCCGGCACGACCGACATCGACCTGGTCCATGAACCGTTGGGCCAGGGGACCGACGGCCAGGATGTTTATTTGCGCGACATCTGGCCCACGATCGAACAGGTGGCCCAGACCGTGGCCTCGGCGGTCGAGCCCGCCATGTTCCGCAAGCAATATCAGAACGTGTGGGAGAGCAATCCGCAGTGGAACAAGATTCCCACCAGCGAAGGAGAGCTGTACGACTGGAATGCCGACAGCACGTATATCCAGGAGCCGCCGTTTCTGTTGGATCTGTCCCCCGAGCCGGGACCGATCGAGCCGATTCACGGCGCCCGCGTGTTGGCGGCCTTCGGCGATTCGGTCACCACCGACCACATCTCGCCGGCCGGTTCGATCGCGGCCGCAAGTCCCGCCGGAATCTTCTTGCAAGAGCATGGCGTGAAGCCGGTCGACTTCAACAGTTACGGTTCGCGCCGCGGCAACGACCGGGTGATGACCCGCGGCACGTTCGCCAATATCCGCATCCACAATCTGCTGGCGCCGGGGACTGAAGGAGGCGTCACGCCCCATCTGCCCGACGGCAAGCTGCTGCCGATCTACGACGCCGCGATGCAATACAAGAGCGAAGGCGTGCCGCTGGTGATCTTGGCTGGCGAAGAATACGGCACCGGCTCCAGCCGCGACTGGGCCGCCAAGGGGACGATGCTGCTCGGCGTCCGAGCCGTATTGGCCGCCAGCTTCGAGCGCATTCACCGCAGCAACCTCGTCGGCATGGGCGTGTTGCCGCTGGTGTTGCCCGAGTCGTGGCAAAGCCTCGGCCTGACGGGGGAAGAGACGTTCGACATCGAGCTGAACGAAACCCTGAAACCGCGCTCGACGATCGCCGTCCGGGCCACGTCGCCAGATGGCAGCGTGAAAGAATTCGACGCCAAAGTGCGAATCGACACACCCGTGGAGATCGACTACTACCGGCACGGCGGCATCCTGCAAACCGTGCTGCGAAAACTGCTGGCTAAGTAGTGTGGGGTTCTCGAAAGTGGTGGGAATGCCCGTGTGAAAGAATGGGAACTGACCCCCTCGGCGCCGCGAGTGGAGTTAGTGCATTGTCACAGCTTGAATTTAGGGTGCCACTGGCTCCGCCAGTGTTCTTCGTTGCTGACCGATCAAGGCAAGAATTCCAAAGATCACTGGCAGAGCCAGTGGCACACAATCGAAGAATCAAGGGTTGACAAAGCATTAGGACTTCTAAGAACTCGCGCTAGCGGTTCGTCAATTGGGTTGGGGCCGCTGCCGCGCGCTCGGTCAACTCCAATTGCGCGGCCAGTTGCAGAGTCGGCTGGTGATTCGGCTCTAGCGCAAGCGCCGCGGAAACGGCCTGGCTTGCTTCCCGCGGCCGGCCGGCTTTCGCCTGGGCATCGGCAAGCTGGTAATAGAGTTCGGCCGAGGGTTGTTCGCGTCCCAACGCCGACGAATACGCATCGATTGCGTCGTCGTATCGTTGGAGCGCCGCGAAGGCGAGTCCTTCCAGATACAGCACGCGTTGCGGTTCTTCGCCCGGGGTATAGCCGTCGCGCAAAGCTTCGAGCGTGTTCAAAGCCCGTTCGGGCCGATTCTGGCGGCGGTAGACTTCGGCGATTAGTAACAATGTGCGTTTGTCGTCGCGCTGAAAGCCGAGCGCCGGTGCAGATCGGCCAGCGCGTCATCGAGCCGTCCTTCGTTGAGGGCCACTTCGCCGCGCAGCGCCCAAGCGGCTCCCATTCGCGGATCGAGCACGACCGCCTGGTCGGCCAGCCGATCGCAATCGGCGATCCGGCCCATGTCGAGGCACATCTCGCCGGTCCGGACCGCCAGGGCCGGATTGTCGCCGGAGAGCCGGGCCGCTTCCTGCATCTCGGCCAGCGCTTGTTCTTTCGCCCCACGATGCCACAGCGCTTCGGCATAATGCCGGTGCGGCTCCGGATCGAGCGGGCAAAGTTGAATCGCTTCGGCCAGCAGCGCCTCGCCTTTATCCCAATCGCCACGATCCAAGGCGCTGATCCCGCGCTGCGAAGCTTGCCGGCTTTGGGCCAACTGCTTCGGCACCGGCCGCTCGTGGCCGACCAGTGCACAACCGCAGCAAACGAGCAACCCAACGCAGGCGCCCCAAGACAGCCGCATGGCCGATTGATTGCCCGTGCGCAGCCGCGAACCGGAGCCTGAATTGGCCCTTCTTGGAGTGCATTTAGCCAGTCGACAAGGCATCGCGGCGCATCCTTGCGCAGCGCAGAACCGGTCGAGGAATCTCGACCACAACGCGGCAATCCACGTTGGCTGCGCAAAATCGGGCGGATCGTATCAAGAACCCTCCAAGCGAGCAAGATCGCGCGGTCCGAAGGATTCATTTCATGGTGGTCCAAATTGCCGGGCAGGACCATCCCGTCCGGCAGACGAGACCGGCTTCGAATTCGCGTCCCCCTGCCACGCCTGCCAAACCGTGTTACGATAGCTGTTCCGCAAGGAATTCGAGGAATCGGAGAACCGGCAATGCCGGCGACGTTCGACAAGCTCGGTATCCGCTTCATGTATCCCGAGAATTGGACCTTGGAGACGGGCCCGGATCTTGAGGAAGAAGGGGTGACGGTCTATAGCCCCGATGGTGGATTCTGGTCGCTTGTGGTTCGTGAAGGTCGTCCCGACCCGCTGAAGATGGCCGATTTGGCGCTGCAGGCTCTCCGCGCTGAATACGAGGATCTGGATGCCGAGCCGATCGAAGAAACGCTCGACGGTCAGGACCTGATCGGCTACGACGTGAACTTTTATTGTCTTGATCTGACGAACACCGGGAAGATTCGCGTTTTTCGCCGCGGCGAGCGAACTTATCTGCTGTTGTGGCAGGCCGAGGATCGCGATCTGGACCGCGCGGTGCCGGTGTTCGAAGCGATGACCCGCAGTTTGCTTAGGCATGAGGCTTGAGGCAATAGCTCCGTGTCTTTGTGTCTTCGTCTCTTCGTACCTCAAGCCTGTAGCCTCAAGCCTTAAGCCTCTAAGGAGCCCATCTTGGAACGATTTGCGGAGCGTTTGGCGGCGGCGGTACGACGTCGGGCTAATCCCGTGATCGTAGGGCTCGATCCCCGTTGGCAACAGTTGCCCGAGCCACTGCGGCACGGCGTCGATGCAAATAGTGCGCAGGAGCGTGCGGCTGCGTATGAGAAATTCTGCCGTGGCGTGATCGACGTCGTTGCGCCCCTGGTGCCCGCGGTGAAACCGCAGGCGGCGTTCTTTGAGGAGCTCGGCCCCCCTGGCCTGCTGGCGCTGTGGAACGTCATTCGCCATGCGCGCGAGCGTGGGTTAATCGTGATTCTGGACGCCAAACGGGGCGACATTGGTTCCACGGCCGAAGCGTATGCGCATGCGTACCTCGGCGGCGACGAGCTCGGACGCTGGGCGGCCGACGCGCTAACGGTCAATCCCTATCTCGGCGGCGACACGCTCGACCCCTTCGTGGCCAATGCCGCCGAACATGGCACGGGGTTCTTCGTGCTAGTCAAAACCTCGAATCCAGGCAGCGGGCAGTTTCAGGATCTCTTGGTCGCGGCGGATAACCTCCCGCTATACCGCCATGTGGCCGATTATGTCGAGCGACTGTCCGGCGCTGTTATTGGGCCTGCCGGATATGGATCGATCGGCGCCGTCGTAGGCGCGACCTACCCGCGGCAACTGGCCGAGTTGCGGGCCGCGATGCCGCACGTCTGGCTGTTGATCCCCGGCTATGGCAGTCAGGGAGCGACGGCTAGCGACGTGGCCGCCGGATTCGATTCGCAGGGCCTGGGCGCGTTGGTGAACAACTCGCGCGGGATCATCTTCGCCCATGCCCGCCGCGAATACGCCGGCCGCTTCAAGTCCGACCATTGGCAAGAAGCCGTGGCCGCCGCCACGCGCGACATGATCGACCAATTGCGCGCCGCCACGCCCGCGGGGCGGCTGAAACCACCGGCTTGACGAGCCGGTTCGCCAAAGCCACGTTAGCCGCGACGCGAAAGCGGAGGCGCGTGTTCGAAGCCAGACGCCCTGTCGGTCCAAACAACCCGCGACAGTGTATGATTGCGAATCCGAGCCGCGCGTGTCAGCAAGCGTCTTCGTCCGAATCAACCGAGTAGTGCGGATCGAATGGAAGTCCGAAGACACATGGCAATCCGCTTACTGACGTGCGCGGCTCTGAAAGCGCGCCGACCTGATGCTACGCCAACATGACTGTCACACTAATCGACATCCAAGACGCGCGCCAACGCATCGCCGGCGGCGTTGCCATCTCGCCTTGTCCCGAGTCGATCCAGCTTTCGGAGCTTTGCGGCGCGCGGATATTCTGCAAGCTCGACTACCTGCAGCGGACCGGCAGCTTCAAGGAGCGCGGGCGCGCAATGCCCTGTTGCTGCTGAACGAATCGCAGCGGCGGCAAGGGGTCGTCGCCGCCTCGGCCGGCAACCATGCGCTCGGGCTGGCCTATCATGGGCAGTTGCTATCGATCGGCGTGACGGTCGTCATGCCCCGGTTCGCGCCGCTGATCAAAGTTTCAACCTGTCGGCGGTTGGGGGCCCACGTGATTCTGCACGGCGAAACTTATCACGAGGCGATCGAGCGGGCGCATCAAATGGCCGAGCAACAGAATCTGACCTATATCCACGGTTTCAACGATCCCGCGATTATCGCCGGTCAAGGCACGCTGGGGCTGGAAATTCTGGAGCAAGTGCCGGACGTTGAGGCGATCGTCGTGCCGATCGGCGGCGGTGGGATGGTGGCCGGCTTGGCCGTGGCAGTGAAAACACTTGCGCCGGCCGTGCGAATTTTCGGCGTCGAGGCGGCGCAGATGCCGTCGTTCACTGGCGCGCTTGCGGCCGGCCATCCCGTGCAAGTGCCGATCCGCCCGACGCTGGCCGATGGTCTGGCGGTCGGCTGCGTCGGCGAGTTGCCGCTGTCGCTGGCCGCCCCGCGATTGGAACGGGTGGTCACCGTGAGTGAAGAGCAATTATCGCTAGCGATCTTGCGGCTGGCAGAACTGGAAAAAAGCGTCGTCGAAGGCGCTGCCGCGGCTGCGCTGGCAGCCTGGTTCGACGACGGGCTGCCGGAACTGAAAGGCCGCCGGGTCGTGTTGGTGCTCTCGGGCGGCAATATCGACATGGCGGTGCTAGGCCGCGTGATCGAGCATGGCCTTGTGACCGACGGCCGGCTCTGCCGGTTCACCGCGACCGTCAGCGATCGCCCTGGCGGCTTGGCCCGGCTGGCGCAAGTGATCGCCGCCGCGGGAGCGAGCATCAAGGAAATCTCGCACGAGCGGACGTTCTGCGGTCCGGATGTCACGGCCGTGAACGTCCGCTGCACGGTCGAAACCGCCGACCGCGAACACATCGCCGAGCTTTACCGGCAACTGAATGCCGCGGGAATTGCCATCACTTCGTTGATACCTCCAAGCGACCGGTAGGCTGCCAATGACGAATGCCGAATGAAGAATGTCGAATCAATGACGAAGCACGAATGACGAATGAAGGCTAACCGAGGCAGTCATTCGATCGAGCGCCGTCAGTGGGCTTCCGGATCGGCGACGTGGTCGTCGAGCCCGCCTTCGAATTCCTCGGCGTTCCAATGATGCCGGATGCTGCGGGGAATTTGGCGAGCGTGCGGAAGATCGGCACGATGTTGGAACGAATCCCCGTTCGTGATCGCTTCCAAGATGGCCGGTTCGGGAAATTCGACGGGTTCGGCTTCCAATTCGACAGCCTTCGGGAGCGATTTTGCTTCGATCGGATCGGGCGGCTCGATGATCATCGCGGGCAGCACAGGCTCCTCGAGCGGCGCCGGCGGAGCAGGCGGTTCAACCGCCGGCGGTATCTCGGCAGTCTCGGGCTCGGGCTCGGCTGGTTTCGGAGTCCGACTGCGCCGCTTCTTGGGTGAGACCGGCTCGGACGCGGGCGATTCGTCGCTCGACTGCGTTGCTTCCGGCAATTCGGCGGAACTGGAAAGATCGACATGGCTCGGCAAGCGGCGGACGCGCACATCGAGCGATTTGAATAGCTGAGCGATATGTTCATGGCATGTGAATACCAGTAGTTGATGCCCTTCGGCGGCGAAGTCGCGCAGCACGGTCGCGGCCCGGCTCGAACGGTCTGCGTCGAAATTCACCAGCACGTCGTCCAGCACCAGCGGCATGGCGGCCCCGCGCCGGGAGTATAGACTCGCGATCGCCAGCCGCAGGCTCAAGAATAACTGCTCGCGCGTGCCGCGGCTGAGCCGTTCGACCCCCAGCGAGCCGCCCGATTCGTCGTCAATGCGGAGCACGTCTTCGCCCCAAGGAGTCCAGACCCGCGTGTATCGGCCGCCCGTCAGACGGCGCAGATAGTCCGAGGCTTCCAGCAGGGCTTCCGGCTGCCGGTTTCGCTCGTAATCTTCTTTGAGCGATTCGAGCACCGAGCCGGTTACGGCCAGCACGCGCCACCGCTGGAGCGCTTGGCTCAATCGTTGCTCGACGGCATTCAACTCGAGTTGCTTGATCGCGGGCCGGCGATCGTCGGCCGACATTTTCAGTTGATGGCCCAGGTGGCCGCGCTGTTCGCACAAATTCCGCAGCGTGGCGCGGGCCGCGGCGAGCTGCGCGGCCGCCTCGCGATGGTGCGATTCCAAGTCTTCGCGTTTCGTGCCGCTCAGCAACGCGACCATTTCCGCTTCGCTGGCGACCGGCGTGCAAGCAACGAGAAATTCACGATGCAGCGTCTCGCGCTGTTGGAGCAGCCCATCCGCGGAGGTGCGTTCATTGGCCCGGCGGACGAATTCGGCTTCGTCGCCGGCCGCCGCGCTGCGCATCAGGGCCAGTCGCGCCCGCTGTAGCCGACGCACCGCGCGACGGTCCTTGAACCGTCGGCCGCGCAGCGCGACAAGCCGTTTTCGGATCGCGTCGCGCCGGCCCATCGTCGCTTCTTCCTCGGCCAACTCGCGTCGCAATTGCCGCAGGCGACCGCTAGCCGTCTCGCTTTCCGGCTTTAAATCGGCGTCGTGCAGTAACGACTCGATCCGGTTGGAGAGCACTGCCAACTCGCGGGCACGGCGATCGCGCTCGTCCACCGCGGCGCTCCAACCCCGTTCGACGGCATCGAGCTCGGTTCGCTGGCCGGCCATTTCGCGAAGCTGCTTCGGCGAAAGATTCTTGGGCATTCCCGCCGCGGCTAATGCGGCGCGACAGCGCCCGTGCGTTTTCTGCAGCGCCTCTTTCGCGTCGGCCGCCTGTTTCTGGGCGGTTGCCAGGTCTTGCTGCGCGGATTGATGCCGGGCCTCAAGCGGCAGCATGGCTTCGAGCTTCGCCACCGCGGCTTCGGCCGCCTGCAGCCGAGTCGCCAACGGGCCGCCCCCACTGGGAAGCTGCTTGTCCAACTCGGCCCGCTCGTCTTGAGCTTGCTTGGTCTGCGTTTCCAAGAGCGAGACTTGCTTATGACAACCTTCCAGTTGCCGCGCTGCGTTGGTTTCGAGCATCCACTTCGTGCCGGCCGCGGTGGCGAATGCGACCAGACCCAACAGAGCAAGAGGCCAACCCCAAGCGCCCACAACCGAACCCCATGTCAGCCCAATGACCACCAGCAGGACGCCCACAACAAAAGCAGCTTCCCAAGCCGACGAGAATTTTGCCCGGCAGAATCTGCCGCTCCATCAGTTCGTGAATCTGCTCATCGAGATCAGCCCGATGACGCACCATCCGATCCAACCGGTCGTCCAATTGCATCCGGCGGCGAAGCTGCGAAACGAGCGCCCCGGCTTGCTCCAGCGTCGGATTCAAATCCTTTTGACCACGGGCAGCCGCCGCGTCCGACACCGTGCGTTGCTGCGTTTCGGCCTGTTGTTGCAAATCGGCGACAGCCTTGCGGGCCTCGCGCGCCGTGCGGACCGCCCGCTGAAACTCTTTCGCCGGACCGCGCAGTGCGGCAAGCTTTCCCCTGGGGCGGATTGCCCGGCTGTTGCGGAGCGGCTTGAGCTTTCAAACCGAGGCGGCTCAAGCCGGCTTGATGGCGGCTTTCCCATGTGGCCACTTCCGCGTGGGCCTTGCGCAGTTCGTCTTCAACCGACGCGATCCATGATTCGTGCTCGGCCAGAGCTTCGATTCGGGCCGATTGTTGCCACAGCGGCATCCGGATCTTCAGCCCCGCCAACTCTTTTCGCAGCGGACGACGGCGGCTGGCAACGCGGGCCAATCGCTGCTGCCGGCGAGCGAGCGCCGCGCTGATCTCGTTCATCCGGCGCAGCGCGTCGGGCGGAAATTTTTCGAGCGGGCCCAAGGCTGCCAGCCGCGAGTCGAGCTCCTGCCGGGCATCCCACCGCGGAGCCAGCGCCACGGCCGCTTCGGCCCGCCGCGCTTCGCGGCTCCGCACGGGCAACGGTGGCTTCCGCTGCTTCGATCGAGTCGGCCAGAGCGTCGTGCTCGCCCCCCATTCGCCAGAAGCGCCGCGTCAGCGTGCCGAGCTCGTCGAGCTCCGCCGCCAACCGGTCGCGGTGGCCCAGCAACTCGGAAATTTGCGATGGCCGGTCGTCTGGAGCCAGCAGCCGCACGCGCGAGCTTTCTAACTCGCGCAGCACTTCGACCAACGACACGCGGTCGATGCCGGCCGAAAGATCGTACAGCAGCCGCGCGGCCGCCGTGCCGTCGAGCGTGTTAAGCTCCTGTAACTCGTCCAATCCCACGGCGAAGATATTCTGGAAGATCGTTTCGTCAACGTCGCCGAGCAACGCTTGCAACTGCGACTCGCCTTGCACCGTGCCATCGGCAGCGGCGACGCTCACTTCGCCCAGCGGCGAATTCTCGCCGGGATGCCGGCTGACACGAAACATGCCATCGTCGGTCGCCAGGCCGAGAAAGCCTCCCCCTCGACCGCCGCGCGCCGGAGGAAGATACCGGCTGCGGCGCTCCGTGGAAAAGCCGTACAACATCGAGCGGACGAAATTCAACAGCGTCGTCTTGCCCGCTTCATTCGGTCCGTAAAATACGTTGAGCGTGGGCGACAGGTCGCGCAATTCCAACCCGCTCCAGACGCCGAAGCCCGCGACTCGTAAATCGGTGAAGTTCATCATGCGACGTGCTTGATTCTTGGTCGATTGCTTGCCGAGCCCGTGGGCTTACCCTCGATACACAAGCCCGAAGCGTGAGCGAGGACGCTGTGCAAGACCAGCGCCCTGCGTCCTCGCTCACGCGTCGGGCTAGTATTTTTTGCCATGAGTTTGAGACACCCGAGCGTCATGAATAATGCGCAGACTTCGCCGGGGCGGAGCAACTCGGCGCCAAGCCGCGCAGCCTCTTGCATGGTGGCGGCTCGGAGCGTCGGATCTTCGAGTGACAGACCGGCGGCGAAATGTCCGGATTTCAAATGTTCCGGAATGTAACGATGCAAATCCGGACCGGTCGAACCGGATTCGGCCAAAGCCCGCACCGAGCGGAGATACTCGCCCAACAGCGTTTGTTGTGCGTACCATGATTCCGGCAGCGTGACGGGGGGTTCGGCCGCGACCGAAATCGTCCAGGCAGCGGGTGTTCGCCGACCATATTCCGTCCGCAACATCACCAGCAGATCGGTCGTCAAGCCGGTTTGCCGGTCGCGGGCCACGAGCATGCTCGGACCGTCGATCGTCCACCGCAGCAGCAGCGTCTTCTCGGGCTCCGCGGCGATAATCGCTTGCATCCGCTCGTGCAATTGGCGGTCGAGTTCCGCGCGCTGGGCGCTGGCAGGCAGCGTGATTCGCTCGTCGTGCCAGCGCAGCGTGTCGGTCGCTTCCGCAATCATTCGCACGCCCGTGAGCGGATCGACTTCGACCAATGTCGCGCCGTGCGGCCCGATTTCGGCGATCGAGCGCCCCTGCGGGCTGCCACTCGAGTGCGCTACGCGAAGCGGTTGCTTTCGCAGCACCGGCGACGAACTGCCGCCCGCTCCGCCCACGGCAAGGAAACATGGCGGCGCGGAAGCCGGAATCGTGCTCAAAGCCGCTTCGAGCTCAGCCGCGGAATAACTAAGCGGCGCGACCGCGATGCGAAATAATCCGCTGCCCGCGGCCGTCGCGCTGGGAGAAGTCGTTCCAGCGGCCAGTGTCGATTCGGCCAGTGTCGATTCGGCCAGTGTCGATTCGGCCAGTGTCGATTCGGCAACCGCCGAGGCGTCGATCGCCAACGATTCACTGAGCGCCCGCAAGTGCGCCAGCCGGACCGGCGCGAGCGTGGCTGTCAGATTGCCATCGCTTGTCTCGGAAATATGCTCGCCGCTTTCGTCGATGCTGCGGCCAATCAGTACGCACAACGGCTCGCCGTCTCGAACATGGACAACCCGTTCGATGTGCCGAGAATCGAATACATGCACATTCTCAGGCCAGACCAGCGTGATCGGCCAATCGCGCCGACCGTCGGCGGGTGCAGCAGCCCAATAAACGCGAATCCCCCGAGCCGCCAGCCGCGAAAATTGCTCGGTCAAGAATGTCGGTCCGCGCGGGCCAGCCAATTCCGGTTCGACCAGGTGGCCGGCCAGGACCACGAAATCGACTTCTTCAGCCAACGCCAGATCGAACACCGCCGCCGCGGCGCGATACGCCGCTTCGATCAGCGGTTCCGTTAGATGATCGGGAATCTCCGCCAATCCGCGCGGAGTTTGGTCCAAGCGAAAGTCAGAAGCCTGAACGAAGCGAAACGTTCGGCTCGGCATGCGTGCCTCCCAAGCCAGCGGCGCGCGGCTCGGAACGCAAGCGGCACTGGCATTGCAGGCTGACCACTCGTCCGAGGGAAGGCGCCGTTTCGACTGGGTAGTTTAGCGGAGCATGGAAAATTGTGCTACGCCGGTTGGTGGATGGTTCGCGCTATCGCGGAAGGCGCCAGTAATGGCTCATTTTGGGGTTTTTGGCGCTGCGACGGCACGCGGAGCGTGCCTGCCACGTGGTAGGCACATTCCATGTGCCGTAGGGGCTCAAAGTGAACCGCTACCAAGGTGCCCGTTGCTTGAAACCCAACTCTTCCCGCGACTAGAATGAGCAAGTCGCGGTACGGTGGGCATCGCCCACCGATCGCAATGCGCCGTGCACTGGCAAACCGACATTGGCTCGACAGCGCTCCCAGTGCATTGGGGTGTGGGCATCGCCAACCCGATGGTTTCCCTGCCCCTGCAACCGCGTTCCCGCCTGCTTCCTGCAACTGCGACCAAGGTTGTCCCCCATGTTGAAGCCGTTCGCGTGTGCCGCGGTATCTGCCGTGCTCTTGGTTGCTTCGCCCGGTCGCTCGCGTGGCGACGACGGCCGATACACGGGCGAATTCAGCAACGGCAAGCGGATCGAAAACGCGCAACTCACCGATTGGGGGAACGACAATTTTCCCCGGCTGAACGGGCAGGCGCTGTTCGATCAGGCCAGCCCAATTCGCTGGCTGCGGCGCGACACAACCGAGCAGTCCACCATCCCGCAAGCATTCATCGAAATGGTCGGCGGCGACGTGTTGCCGGGGCGCGTTATGGGCTTGGGCCCCACGGCGACGTTGCCGGAGGGCGAAATCGGGGCGAATTTGCTCGTCGAGCCCGCCATTCCGCTCAACGCCCCCGACGCCTCGCCGCGCAGCGTCGTCCGCGTTCTCACGCGCTGGCTGCGCCGCGTGGTTTGGCAGCGGCGTTCGATCGATCCCTATCAGCCCGGCACGTTGTTCCTCCGCGATGGCCGGCAACTGGCCTTCAAAGCGGTCCGCTTCGAGAATCGCGGCGTTTCGGTGCTGACCGACACCGACCGCCGGGTGGTCCCTTACAACGAACTGGCCGAACTCGACCTGCCGCGGATCGATGGCTGGGAAGCCTATTTCGAGCAGCTTGCCCTGCTCACGCCCGACTGCGGCTTGCGGCTGATGCGGGTCGAGACCCTCGACGGCTTGCGGGCCACGACCTCGTCCGAGCGGTTCCGGCCCACATTTTTCGGCGACGCCGCAAATCCCGATCATTGGTATCACGCCTTGCAGCCTGCCTGGTCGTTGGACCCGCTGTTCGTGCGGCATCGCACGGTCAACATGCGGTGGTTCTACGGGCCGCACGAACTGCCGCTGTCGCTGGTCGAGGCCTCGCAAGTGAATTTGCGTTCGGCGTTGGCGGTCGGTTGGCGGCCGCAGCGCGATCGCAACGTGCAAGGGGGACCGCTGGACAGCGGCGGCAAGCAATATGGCTGGGGCTTGGGAATGCAGGCCTACACGGAAATGAGCTTTCCTCTGCCGGCTTGCGCCGAAGCGTTTCAAAGCCTGGTGGGGCTCGATCGCGTGGTCGGCACAGGCGGTTGCGCGGGCGATTGTGTATGCCGACTCGGCGTCCGGCACGCCGCTGTTCCGCAGCAATCATCTGATCGGTTTCTTGAAGGACGAAGATACGGGCCGCTTGAAACTTTCTCCGGCCGCCGACGGCCATTCGCAATTGGTCCTCGTGGCGCACCCGGCCCATGCCGATCGTCCGCCGGGAGCCGACCCGTTGGACATTCGCGACGTGGTCGATTGGCTCGAGCCGCAACTTTTCTTGAATCTCGAACAACTGCGCACGGTAGTGCGCAGCCGGGTGATCCGACAAGTGCCGGGCCTTGAGGGTTGGACGATCGACGGCGGCAACGACCCATTGGTGTTCGCCAGCCGGTTCGATCAGAACGACCCGCGGAACCGGCGGTTCTATTTCGAATTTCGCCCGCGCGGGCAAAGTCACGCTCAGCCGTTCGCTCCATATCGAGCCCGAGCAGAATTGGCTGCTGCTGTACGTCACGCGCAATCCCGACGCCGGCACCACGACTCCTACCCAGGCGATCGTCCTAATCGATGGCAAACCAGTGACCGAGTTCGACGTGCCGGTTCGCGCCAATTGGGCCACGCCGGCGCATGCTATCCCCGTCGAGAAATTGCATGATCGGCAAGTCCACCTCGAGGTGCGGCTGGAAGCGAAGGGGGACAAATCGTTCGTCGATTGGCGGTCGCTGGCACTGATCGACCGGGTGCCGACGCTGGCCGAATTGTTCGAAGACGCGCCGCAGCCGCCGATTCGCTTCAAGCCGAAGGGCGCCGCCGAGATTGTCACAACCGACCGCTACGCGGGCAATGCCTGCATTCAAGTCGCAGGCCCTGGCCCTGCCATCGTTGCCAAACCGACCGAGCCGAAAACTGGCGATCTGAAGCCCGCGGTGCAAGCAGCGATGGCCACACTGACGACTATGAATTTCGCGATCCGCGAACAACCTCGGTTCGGCGAATATCGTTATCTCCATTTTGCTTACAAGAAACATGGCGGCGCGGAGGTCGCGATGGATCTGAACTTCGAGCTTCCCGCCGACGGCGTGTTGTTGGATGCGCGCCCCTTGCCGCGAAAGTTCAGGCCGATTCGTTCGAAGCCCGATCCAAAAATATTGTCTAGACCACCGGCGGACCGGCATCGCATTGCGCTGGGAAACCAGGCGGTCGTGGAAGATCAGAATTTCGAGCCGCTGGTGGACATCGCCCAACCAGCAATCCAGTCCCAATACCGATACTATGCCGGCCGGCAGGCGGCGCCGCAGGGAGACGAGCGCGGGACGCTACTGGCCGAAAAAGTCGCCCGACCAATGGACGATCATCACCCGCGATCTGTTCCTGGATTTCGGCGCCGGGCAACTCACCGGGATCACATTCACCTGCCCCGATGGCGACTACGCCCTGTTGGACCACGTCTACTTGGGCCGGACGCAGCAAGACTTCGAAAAATGCCCCCCCGCCGCGCCACCGCTGTCAGCGCCGCCGCCAAAGAAATAGCGGCGACCGGCCACCTCTCCCGCATTCGCTCTCTCCGCCAGCGTTCCGCTCGCGCTACTTTGAGAATGCGCAAAAAATGGGGCACCCTCGCGGAGGCCCTGGTGCATCCCACTGCCGGGACTTGCCCAGGCCTCAGATCCGTCTGAATCGTGCTTCCTATGCTTCGGCCGGGCAAGCGAAAAGGCTGGGCCAGCGCATCCTGCCGGTGGCCCAATTCCGATTTGGAATCACCTGTACATTTGTGTACAATCTCCCCTGAATGGCACTAGCTTAGCGGGCGGCCCGCTAGTGGCTGAAAGTTCGGGTGGTCGGCTTGGTGGCTATCGATCCCGGCACTGCTCGCGCGATTCTCTAAGCCGTGCTGCAATGAGCAGCCGGACGCCAACGCAACTGCGAACACACCCTCCCTGAGCGCGGCGTCAGCCCCGTGGCGCATCCAAGCTATATGGGTGCAGACCAATTGGCCAGCGTGGCCACGATCAGCCGGGTTCGCAGGGAGAAGCCGGAAAGGGGCATGGGCGCATTTTAGCCTGTATTCACACCCAATGAGTCGATCCGCCAGATTGGGGGGAATAGCTCAAAATCTTGGTACGTTGGGGGCTATCCGTGCCAGTCAATTGCGCAAATCCCGGCGTGTCCAGGTACGCAGAACGCGGTAGTTGCATGCGTTCGGCCTTCTGGTTAGCATGATGGGCGTATAGTTGGATAGAAAGCGATCTTTTCCAGTGCCAAAATGTCGATATAACCAAGGCCCTTTTCTCAACGCGCGTGAAGGTTTCGTTGCCGTAGCGGCAGGCATGGATGCCAGATGGAGCGATACTTCGAATTGCCGAAGATGGATCTGACTGCGGCCGCGCCGTTCGGTAGCGGCTTATTTTTTGCGCCAATCCAATGAGCAAGGCCCCTTTGACAATTCCACCACCAACAGCGATCGCGTTGGTAGTTTGCGACAATGTCTACCAAGAAAGCGGAGGAAAGCTGCGCCTTAGTCGGGCTGTTTAACAAGGTGTTTGCGGCGACTTTTCCTGCACCGCATTTCAAGATTTGCGTATTTGTATCGATCACGTCGCTGCGTCCTCGCACGCTTTGCAAGCTCGACATCGTGAATGGCGAAACTGACGCGGCTATTGTCTCGATGCAGGGGCCAGTGCCGGACGACAATCCGCTTACAGTATGCGATTTGGTATTTGAACTGCGCAATATCGTGTTTCCGGAACCGGGAACGTATTACATTCGATTTTGGGGCAACGAACAGATTTTGATGCAGCGAGCCATTGAAGTGGTGACGCTAATGCCCAACAAGGGAAAACCTGACACGGGAGAACAACGGGATGACAACGAAAACACTTGATAAACTGCCTGTCGTATCAATGCATTTGATCGCAGAAGTGGAAAACATAACGGTGTGTGATGCGCAATTCACGCGATTCGCATCTCCAGCCGACCCAACGGAGTCGCAGACGCTTCAACTGATCGAGCAGTCGGGAGTGCTCGATTTCTGGTCAAACGATGCCGAGGACGGATACACGGGAGACGACGGCGAAGCTATATGAAATGTGCGGACATCTGCCTGATTCAATACCCTTTTACCGACGGGACGGCAGCCAAGTTGCGTCCCGTCTTGGTAATCTCATCGGACGGGTTTAACGCTGGCGAAGATGTCGTCGTACTGCCGATCAGCTCTTCGGTTGATTCAGCAGACAAGTTTTCAATAGCCATTCAGCAGGAATCGCCCTACTTCAATCAATCTGGCCTTCGGTACGCATCAAGCGTCAAATGCACTAAGCCGCTGACTATTGCCAAGCGATTGCTCTCGCGCAGGCTTGGCAATCTTGCGCCGGAATTGCTGGTAAATGTGCGAACTATTTTGGCGCAATTGTTCTCCATTACCACTTAGCAGCCGCAAATTTCTGTCGCATTGGATTTTCCGCTAGTCCCGCTTGGACTCGCGTACAACGGCTTTAGATAGCCGTTCCCGTATCCATTCGGTCAATGGCATCCCGGCCCTCTCGGCAGCCTCGTGATAGGCTTCTCGCTACCCGAATCGTGAGAAACCTACTCGGTGCGCCGCAGGGGGACAGGCACATTTTGCTCACAGGGTAAGCGCAAAATGAGCCAGTTCCAGCCGGTTCTCGGACAGGCTCTAGGCCGTCAGCGGTGGTTCGGAAGCGGCGAAACGGCGATATTCGGCGGCCGCAAGTTCCATGTCACGATCGCGCGGGACGAACAATCCGCGCAGTCGCGAGCGCAAGATAACGCCTTTCTCCAAAGGCCGATCGAAGAACCAATGCATCAACTGCGATTGGCCAGTCCGCTTGCCGAAATACGTCAAACCGGATTTCTGGAAATCGGCCGGGTGAACCATCTCGGCGTAGCTGAACTGGCTCGCGCCGCGAAACAAGAAGCAGCCGGAGCCCTCGGCCGCTGAAAACAAGATTCCATCCAGGCTCTCGCCGCAGGCCATGAATTGCCCCGATTCCGGAGCGAGCAATCGCTGGTACTCGCTCGAACCTATCAGCGAGGCTGACGGAGAACTTCGGATCGATCTCGGGCCGGCTGGTCTGCACCGACAGAATCAGATCCACCGCGGCGGTGGTCGGTTCGATCAACGAGCGGTCGACGATCCGCCAGTAGACTTGAATCCGCAAATCACGCAGGCCGACTTCCTCGTAGGTCGCCACGAGGTCGGCGCCGCGATCGAAGTATTCGGCCGCGGCGGTCGCTGCTGTGCCAACTTGAAACAACTCCGCGCGGGGCACAGGAGCGCCGAAAACTTCATCGATCCACAAGCCAGCCGCCGGCTCGTCGGGCGTCAGCGATCCGCCGAGCGCGGCATCTTTCAGCGTCGCCAGATGGTCGGCAATTTGCCAGACAGAAGAGGGCATCGCCCGAGTGACCTTTGCGCAGCTCGGCTGTCAATGAGGCATCAATAAAAAAACCCCGCCGTCCACTTGCGCGGAGCGGCGGGGCCGGAACAGAGAAGAGGCCGAACGCGACGCTATGATCCAGGATGATGAAACTAAAAATCCAGAACTCAACCGCCGGTCTTTTCTCTCTCTCTCGAATGTTGATAGTACCAGCTTCGTTGCGAATGTCCAGCTTTTCGAAAAAAAATTTGCTCGCCGGGAAAAATCGTTGATTTAGCCGCCGGGCTCGCCCGGCGATCATTGCTCTGTTGATGCAACCCGCCACTCTATCTGTCAATCGATTTCACATTATAATTGGGCCGTCCGACAGATTGCCGTCAGCCTGTAGCGTAGCAGCCCGTTGAAAAAGGGGACTGGCTCTGAGCGACCGAGCGAATTTGCCGAAGTTTTGACGTCGCCGCGAAGTGCCTGTCCCCTTTTTCAACAGACAGCTAGGGCCAGCCGACTCCCGAGATGGTGTAATGCCCGACTTTATCACAGTTTGCGAACAAGCGGCTCGGGCCGGCGGAGCGGTTCTTCAAGATTGGGCCGATCGATTCAGCGTCCGCGAAAAGGGTCCTTCCGATCTGGTCACCGAGGCCGATTTCGCCTCGCAGGAAACCATCCGCAAGATCATCCTGGGCGCCTTTCCCGATCATGAGTTCCTGAGCGAAGAGGATGCCCACGGTGGTGCTGCCGAAGGGGGTCCGGCCACCCAGCCCAAGATGGGCCGCTACCGCTGGATCGTCGATCCACTCGACGGCACCACAAATTACGTCCATCGTGTGCAGGAATATGCCGTCTCGATTGGCCTGGAGCACGACGGCCAGGTGTTGGCCGGCACGGTGTTCAACCCCTGCAACGGCGAATGCTATACGTGCACCGCTGGCGGCGGCGCATACTTGAACGGCCGAAAACTGCACGTGAGCTCAGTCACCGATTTACGGCAAGCGCTGGTCACAATCGGCTTCCCGCCAAATGTCGATCCGAAATCTCCCTCGGTCAGCGATTTCATCAAGCTCGTCGGAACTTCGCAATCGATTCGGCGGATTGGCTCGGCCGCGCTGAGTCTCTGTTATCTGGCCGCCGGCCGGTTTGACGGCTACTGCGCCGGGAAACAAAAAGCTGGGACGTCGCCGCCGGCTGGCTGCTGGTCCAGGAAGGCGGCGGCTTGATGACCGACCCCACGGGGAGCCCTTTCAGTTTGGATCGCCCCCAATTCATCACTGCCGCAACCGAGCCGCTGCATCGGCAGATGATCGAACTGTTGTCGGGTTAGCCGGCAAGTTTTTCGCCGATCGATCCATTTGATTGACTTTGCTCCCGCCGCGAGTTTTGCTTGCTATAGCAGCGTGTTGAAAAAGGGGACAGGCACTTCGCGGCAGCGTCAAAACCACGGGACACTCGCTCGGTCGCTCAGAGCCAGTCCCCTTTTTCAACAGGCAACCGGGAGGGCGAGGCTCCTGCCGAGCCGAGAAGTAAACCTTGCGCCAGCCATCCGACTCCAGCAGAGATTGCCAACCATGATCGCCCCTCGCCTCAATCGCCCATGGCTCGCCGGACTGATCGCCGGCTGCGTTCTATTCTTCTCGCTCGCGGGCCAGGCCTCGGCCGATGAGCCTTCGGCCAAGCCGAGTCGAACTGCCGAATCGCCTGTTGGCGAAACACCGCTGATGGATGTTTCCGCTCCGCAGCGCCCGACGGCGGAAGTCTTGTCGCATCCAATGTTCAACGACAAGCTTCCTTATCAGCCTGAAGGAGCCACCGCCACGCCGCGCGTCGAAGTGCGCTGGAATCGATACCACGACTACACCGCTGCCACGCGATTATTGCAAGCGCTGGCCAAAGCGTTTCCCGATCGGACTCGGCTCGTCAGTCTCGGCCCTTCGTACGGCAACCGCCAGATGTGGGTGCTGGCGATCACCAATTTCAAGACCGGCAGTGATATAGACCGGCCGGCGATGTGGATCGATGGCGGGATTCATGCCAACGAGATTCAAGCTTCGGAAGTCGTGCTCTACACCGCCTGGTATTTGCTGGAAATGTACGAGACCGTGCCGCGCGTCCGCGATTTGGTCGACAACCGCACGTTCTATCTGATGCCGATGATGAGCCCCGACTCGCGCGACGCCCATCTCTACGAACCGAACACGCACGCACAGCCCGCGCAGCGGACAGCGCCCCATCGGCGATGCCCGCGATGGCGCGGTCCGCGACGAGCCGCGCGACGACCTGGACAATGACGGCAGCCTGACCCAGATGCGCATCCGCGATCCCAACGGCCGCTTCAAGCCCGATCCGAATTTTCCCGAGCGATTGGTCCGCGCCGCGCCCGACGAACGCGGCAGTTATACCCTGTTGGGTGAAGAGGAATTCGACCGGCCCGGCGCGGGCAAAATCTATCGCGTGCGAAATTCCTATTACGATCCCAACCGCGACTGGCCCTGGCACTGGGAGCCCAACTACGTGCAGCCGGGCGCGTATCGCTATCCGCTTTCGATCCCCGAAAATCGGCTCGTCGCCGACTTCATCACCGACCATCGCAATATCGCCACCGGTCAGTCGTATCACAATGCCGGCGGCATGATCCTGCACGGGCCGGGCGTGAAGGGCGATCGTTACGAGCCGGGCGATCAGGCTCGGTTCGATGTCATGGGCAAGCGCGGCGAGCGCATCTTGCCCGGCTATCGCTACATGAACGTGGCCGAGGACTTGTATGAGTGCTACGGCTGCGAGCTCGATTGGCTCTATATGATGCGCGGCGTTTTGGCTTTCACGAACGAGCTTGCTGCCGCCCTCGGATTTCTACCATCAAAAAGTCGAAGGGGGCTATTTCGCCGCGGAAGCGCAACTGCACGAATTCAACCGCGATCTGCTGCTGGGGGGTGGCTTTGTCCCGTGGCACGAAGTGAACCATCCGCTGTACGGCAAGATCGAAGTCGGCGGGTTCAAGAAGAATTGGGTTCGCCAGCCGCCGTCGTTCATGCTCGAAGAGGAATGCCACCGCAACATGGCCTTCAGTCTCTATCAGGCCGACCAGATGCCGCTGGTCGAGGTGCAGTCGATTGGAGAGAAAGCCTTGGAAGGGGGCCTGACCGAGGTGACGGCCGTGATCGCCAACGAGCGGATGTTGCCCACTCGGGCCGACATCGACGTGGCCCACGACCTCACGCCGCCCGACCTGGTGACGCTCGAAGCCCCGAAGCTGCAAGTCATCACCGGCCTGGTGTCGCGCGACCAATTCTTCCAGAACGCGATCGAGCAGCAAGATCATCCGGCGGCGCTGCGCGTGAAAGCAATTCCGGGCATGGGCGCGATGTACGTTTGCTGGATCGTCGAGGGTGCGGGGCCCTACGAGGTACGCGTCCGATCGTTTAAGGGCGGCAGCGCCAAGCGCAGCACTGGCAAATGACGAATGTCCAAGGACCGCTAACTTAAACGGCCGGGGTCTGTCCCCATTTTGCGACGCCCTGTGAGCAAAATGGGGACTGACCCCCTCGGCGCCGCGAGTTGAGTCAGGGCTTCAAATGACGAATCTCGAAAGAATGACGAAGCACGAATGACGAAGGGATCGCGGAGCTTGCATCGCGTCTGCTTCCGCTGCTTCCGTGGGCTCAGGCAGAAATTTCGCCACCTTTGGCCTGTAATTGCCTCGCCTCAAGGACTATAAGACGCTCGAACATTCGTCACTCCTTCGACATTCGTCATTAGACATTAGACATTCGCCCCATGGAGACCTCTTTGCATCGCGAGCTCAAGCGGCTTTGCGCCGGCGACGATGCGCAGCTCGAGGTTCGCCTGGGGAAATATCGGATCGATGCGGTGGTCGATGACGAACTGATCGAGGTGCAACACGGGCCGCTGTCGGCCATCCGTGATAAGGTGCGGCACTTGCTCGCGTCGCACCGGGTGCGGATCGTCAAGCCGATCATCGCAAAGAAGCGGCTGGTTTATTGTCGCCGGCGCGGCGGCCGCATCGTCCGCCGTCGCAACAGCTCCAAGCATGGCGGTTTGCTCGATCTGTTCGATGAGTTGATTCATTTCACGAGCGTTTTTCCTCATCCGCGGCTGACGCTTGACGTTGTGCTGGTCGAGATCGAAGAGCACCGCTATCCGGGCCATGGCCGGCGGCGCTGGAGGCGGGCGAACGATTTTCTGGTCGAAGATCAGAAGCTGCTGGCGATTGAAAGTGAGCATCGCTTACAGACAGCCGCCGATCTCGCGGCACTAGCAGATTGTCCATTGCCGAACCCATTCCACACAGGACATCTGGCGGCGGGGCTGGGTGTCGCGCGGTTCGCAGCCCAGCGAATCGCTTATTGCTTACGGCGAACGGGCGCGGCGGAAGTGGTCGGCAAACAGCGAAACGCGGTGCTCTATCGATGGGCCGGCGCGAGCGAATCCAAATCGCGGGCTGCGTAGCGCGCTTCTCGTTTGCCCTGTTCCCGGCGGGATCAAAGCTTATAGCCGGTGATTGAGCGAAGCGACATCACCGGTTCGTGGCGCGAAAGAATTTATCGACCCTGGAAGGGTCGCAGCGTCGTTGGTTCGAAAGCCGCGCATCACGTCGCTGCGATCCCTCCGGGATCGGACAACAAATCAGCAATAGCGCAGACCCGGTGGTGTCGCTCCGCTGCCGAGCAGCTTCGCTCAACCACCGGCTATAAGCTGCGACCCTTGCCAGGGTCGGAAATAGTGCGCTACTTCTTCGCCGCCGTATTCGCGTCCACCGGGAACTTGGTCTTGTTCCAATAGACGACGAGATTATGCGTCGCGCGGCCGGAGGCGATGATGTCGGGCCGGCCGTCGCCATCGAGATCGGCGATCTTTAAGTCTTCGCAAGCCATGCCGTTGTCGTCGATCAGGTGCGTTTCCCATTTCTGGCCCTTGTCGTCCAACGGCACATAGAGCTTGATCCCGACTTTCTTGTCCTTGTTCGGCGCCCGCCAACCGGCAACAACTTGCGCACGGGGCAGGAGCATGGGGTACAGGCCCAGCAAATCGGCGCAGGCCAATGCGTGCCCCTCGGCCAGCGTATCGTCGAGCAGTACGCGCGTCGGCTGCTCTTTATCGTGAAGCCCCCCGAGACGATAGAACGCTACTTGGTTGCCGTGCATTGGCTCGATCGTCGCGAGGTTGAAGGTATCGTCGATGCCACAGAACCGGACTTCGCCTGCGCCGTTCTTCATTCCGTCTACCACCCATACTCCATCATCGCTCCACTTTCCGAGCACGTCGGCAAAACTGCCAATTCCTTCTTTGCCAGCGACAAACACTTGCTCCGTTTCGACGTGTTGGTTCCACCAAAGATCGAAATTATGTGTCATGTGCATCTTGCTGTCGATCTCGTGCGTCGTCCATGCGTCGTGGGGATCTGCCGGCTTCTTATAGGCAAAAATGCGGACGCCGTTGCCCTTGCCGTCCTTGTTGCCAAGTCCGTGCAGCGGGACGACGACAAGTTGAAAATCGGTTTTCCCCTTGCCCGATTTCACCCACTGCATCCGGTGCGTCGTTACCTCGTGATGCAGGCGGATCGGTTCCCAACGCTGCGTGGGATCTTTGGGGCGAACCAGATAGAAGACGCCGCCGCTTTTCGATGAGTCGGTCGTCTCGCCGGGATTCCACCCGGCGCCGACGGCGACCGATACCTTGCCGCTGCCGTCGATATCGCGGGCGGCGATGCAGACATTGTCCTGCGGCGTCAAGTCTTCGGCCATCACGAACCGCTTCCAATCGCCGTTGCGATACCAAACGATCTGCTTCTTGTCGGCCAGCAGAATATCGGGCTTGCCGTCGCCATCCACGTCGCCGATCGCCACGCCATAGCCGATCTGCACGTGCGCGTCGATCACCTGCCGCACGAATTTCGGCGTGGGGATCGCTGCTGCAGGCTGCGGCTCGTCGCTACGCGCCGGCGCGGGGAACAGAGCGACCGCAGACAACAACAACGGAGCAAGCAAGCGGATTTGAGGCATGGGATTCCTCTTGGGATCGTGCGAGTGGGAGTCGACGGCCTGTCGGCGCGCAGACGGCTCTCGGAGAGAGCCTGCTACATTAAGCGGGCGCTCGCCGAACCGATTTGCGGTTATTCTAATGCCGCGAAGACGCTCGCTGTCAACAAAAATAGCCGAGGGTTGTTCACCCTCGGCTATGATTCGTTTGCCACGAACGACGCAACGCGCCTAGTCCAAGAACCCGATCAGCTCTTGGCTGCGGCTGGGCTGTTGCAGCTTGCGGACGGCCTTGGCTTCGATCTGGCGGATGCGCTCGCGGGTCACTTTGAAAATGTGGCCCACTTCTTCCAGCGTGTAGCTGTAGCCGTCGCCCAGGCCGTAGCGGAGCTTGATGATCTCGCGCTCGCGGTAGCTGAGCGTCTTCAGCACCTTGGCAATCCGCCCGCGGAGCATTTCCTGGGCAGCGCCGACGGCCGGGTTTTCCGCGCCGGAGTCGGGCAGCAGGTCGCCGAAATGGCTGTCTTCGCTGTTGCCCACCGGCCGATCGAGACTGATCGGATAGCGGCTCATCGCCAGCACGCGGCGCGTTTCGTCGATCGCCGTGCCCGAGGCGTGGGCCGTCTCTTCGATCGTCGGCTCGCGGCCCAGCTTCTGCAGCAATTGCCGCGAAACGTTGCGCACGCGCGACATCGTTTCGACCATGTGAACCGGGATGCGGATCGTCCGGCTCTGATCGGCCACGGCCCGGGTGATCGCCTGGCGAATCCACCAGGTGGCGTAGGTGCAGAACTTGAAGCCGCGGCGATATTCGAACTTGTCGACCGCCCGCATCAAGCCGGCGTTGCCTTCCTGGATCAGATCCAAGAAGCTCAAGCCGCGGTTGCGATACTTCTTGGCGATCGACACGACCAGCCGCAAGTTGCCTTCCGACAAGCCGCGTTTGGCGTGCTGGTACTCGGCATAAATGCAGCGCAGAATAGCGAACGCGGTTCCGCAGGCTGGTGGGCGTTTCCTGCGTGGTGCGAACGATCGATGCGGAAATCCTTCTGCCACGGCTTGCCGCTCCGGCGGTCGGAGCTGGTGATGCGAATGGCCATCGATGCGCGGCCTGCAACTCGTCCACCCGGCGGCTGAACTCTTCCAGCGTGCGAATCAGCGGCTCGATCCGCTGGGTGCGCAGGCCGAGCTCTTCGACCAGCTTCACGGCCCGCAGCCGCCGCCGGCCGAGCCGCCGCCAGGCTTCGTGGCGCAGCGCCATCTTGGTCGACTTGCTGGTGCCGTGCGATAGTCGGCCTTGTTGCGCCGCAGCAGCGATTTCGACGGTCTTCAGGTTGTGCGGCAGGCGGCCGAGGATCTGGTCCTTTTCCAGCCGATCGGTCACGGAGACTTGCACGGTCCGATCGAACGGCAATTCGCCCCGATGGACGCGGTTGAGAATCTTCACCGCGATCTGGATCACGTAGTCGCATTCCAGCAGCTTGCGGCGGAACTTGGCCCGCGTGATTTCGATCTTCTTGGCCAGCGAGATTTCCTGCTGCCGGGTGAGCAAGGGGATTTCGCCCATTTGCGTCAGGTACATGCGGCACCGGGTCGTCCGACCAGCTTTCCAGGTCCGATTCTTCGGCCATCAACTCGTCGGCTTTGCCGTCGACGTCGAGCTCGGCCATCGTCGGCTGGTCGGTCGTCAACAAATCGTCGTCATCGGCATCGTCCACATCCACCGCCTTATCGACCAGCTCCACCGCTTCGTCAGCGTGTGGCGTTACGTCGTCTTCCAAATCGTCGAGCAATGAGTCGTACAAGAGCGCTCCTGAAACTAAGGCGAGGGGGAAGAGAAGCGAACGTCAGCACCGTTCGATTCCGGCCACCGGCAAAATCCAAAATAATAAACTGGCCCGTCAGCTAACTAAGGCGATAACGCCACAAGTCACCGCCGTGCGGCTCCGAAACACTGGGGAACTCGAAATAATCAAAGCCGCGGAACAACAGAAAGCGGCGCCCGCGAACCATTCTTCAACACCCGATACCTCACGACCGGTTGCAGCGACGTCGGCATCGTCTCCACGCTTGCACGGCCCTGGAACACCATGGGCTCGAGAGCCACTATGGTCAGGAGATCAACTCGGATCAAACCGTTCATGCACCGGAAGGAACTAAACGCAAAACTCGGCGGAGACGAACACGCGGGCCGACGACATTCTTGGGTGGGCTGGGCAGAGCCTCAGGCGATTCAATCGCAGTCGTGGCAACCGCTCAATTATCTCCATGACCTGAAACAAAATCCAACAAATTCTACTCACGATTTTCGCCGGCGGCGGGATTGCGAAGCATTTGGAAGGAAATACCGGTGAGCAAAGCTGCGACAACGTCATCCCATTTAACGCAGCCTACTCAGTTTAACAACCAGTGTCCACACAAAACGCCCGAAGCCCCGCGTCTGAACCTCCGGAAGAGTCAACGGTTGAAGCCATCGCATTAGTCGTTGCCGCGTCACTGCTGAAGTTGGACACTTTGTATCCTGTATAACTTTCTTCGCCAGCAATCCATTCGGTCGTGTTCGGCCTCCGCCATCTCGCCGCCACAATTCGCGCAAGCGAGCAATTTTAATGAGGGCGGCACACCAGTCTCAAGGCGCAGGAAAACGATCGCGGCACCCTCTTGAAGTAACGTTTCGCCGCCGTCGCATCAGCGGTCCGGCTCGGCAAGCCGGACGTGCCTAGACTTTACCAGCGCGTCGAAAAACGACCACGATGCGGGAGCGCGAGGCCACTGCCGAGCCGGAATTGCAAGACAGGCGCTGATTGCGGCTCGGCAGGAGCCTCGCCCTCCCCTTTTTCAACAGGCCGCCAGGCGACGGTGCTTCGTTTTCGCTGCCTTGTCGGCGCTTGTTCGACAAGATAGCATGGCGACCGGCGGCAACACCGGGCGATCGCCCGGCGAAAGTGATTCTGTTACCGTTGTTCAAGCCTGAGCATCGCGCGAACGGGCGCCACGTTCGAGCCCTGATTCGCTGTTAGAAAAGCCCGCGGAGAATTTCGGTGCCGCTGACGGACATGAAAGCACTGGTGACAGGCGCCAGCCGAGGTATCGGCCGGGGAATCGCTATCGGACTAGCCCAAGCGGGGGCCGACGTCGCCATCAACTACCGATCGCACCCCGAAGAGGCCGAAGCGGTGGCCGAAGAAGTCCGCCGCGCGGGACGGAAGGCGCTGCTGGTCGAGTGCGACGTCGCCGATTCGGCGGCCGTCGAGCGAATCGTGGAGAAAGCCGCCTCGGAATTCGGCCGGCTCGACATCGCCGTGAGCAACGCCGCTTATAGCGATCGCGAGCCGTTTTACGCCGCCGATTTGGACGGCTTTCGCCGGACCGTCGACGTCACGCTGTGGGGAGCCTTCAATCTGCTGCGCTCGGCCACACGGAAAATGATTGCCCAAGGAGACGGAGGTTCGATCATCCTGGTCAGACTCGCCGCATGCGTTTCTTCCTATCCCCCGCTCGATGGCCTACAATTTATCGAAGGCGGCCGTCGATCAGATGGGACGCACTGCTGCTATCGAACTGGTGGACTATCGGATTCGGGTGAACACCATTCATCCGGGCTGGATCGACACGCCCGGCGAACGAAAGTTCGCCAGCGAAGAGCAAATCGCCAAAGCCGGAATGAAGCTGCCTTGGAAACGGCTCGGCCGGGCGGACGAAATCGCCCGCGGCGTCGTTTTCCTCTGCGATCCGGCGAGCGATTACATTACCGGTGGCGATTTGCTGATCGACGGCGGCAACACTTTGCCCTGGTGGGCATCCGGGGGCATGGGAGTGCCGAGGTAGGCACGACGATTGAAGCATGGCGCACTATCTCTTGCCCTGCGAATGCGGACGGAAGCTCGATGTCTCGACAGCCGACGCTGGCGAGCAGATGACATGCCCGTGCGGTCGGAAGGTCGACGTGCCGACCCTCCGCGGCCTCGAGGCGCTTGAACCCGCCGCTTCGTCTCCATCCTCCACCGCGCAGCGGGCTTGGAGCGGTCGGCAAGGCGTCGCCTTTCTCGGGGCCTCGCTAATCGTCGTGGCGGGAGTCGGATTGATCGCGTTGCTGTGCGCGCAGCCGCCAACGGCCGAGCAGCTTCTGATGCGAGTGAAACGAGCCGAACACGTCGACGTTGACAAGTTGCCTCCGGCCGAAGCCTGGCTGCGGTGGAACGAAATCGAACAAGGGTTAATGCGATTGACGGTTCCCGAAGTTGAAACTCTGAAGTACGCCCGAACCCTGAGTGACAACTGGCGCATCTGGCGGACAATCGCCTACGCTGCGGGTGGACTGGGTATCGCATTGATCTTCGCGAGTTTCTTGATTCCGCGGCGACGTTCGGTCCGTGCCGCGCAGAAACCCGCAACCGCCACGCGGCACTGATGGCAGCGAATGAGCCAGCAGCTCAGGCATTGAGCAAGAACGCATTCGCCGCTGCATTCGATTTGGGCCAACAGTATGGAATTCCAATCGCCTACGCACCGTCAGTTTCACGAGTGTCCGAATATCGACGTTCGATCCTCAAAGATCAGGTCCAGACATGCAAGCCGCTTACATCGATCAGCCGGGACCGCCGGAAAACATCCAGTACGGCGAATTGCCGACTCCCAAGCCGCAGGGCGCCGAAGTGCTGGTCAAAGTCCGTGCCGTTTCCGTCAATCCGATCGACACCTATATCCGCTCCGGCGCCGTGGCTATGCCCTTGCCGCTGCCGTTTGTGATTGGCTGCGATCTGGCCGGTGTCGTGGAAGGGGTCGGTCCCGCCGCGCGGCGTTTCAAGCCCGGCGATCGGGTCTGGGGTTCGAACCAGGGCCTGTTGGGCCGACAAGGAACGTTTGCCGAATATGCGGCCGTCGATGAATGTTGGCTCTATGCAACGCCCCCGTCGGTGACCGACGAGCAGGCCGCCGCGACAGCGCTGGTCGGCATTACCGCCTGCCTGGGGCTCACGCGCGACGCAAAGTTGAGAGCGGGCGAAACGGTCTTCTTGCACGGCGGCTCCGGCGGAATTGGCTCGATGGTGGTGCAAATGTCGCGGGCGATCGGGGCCCGCGTGGCGACCACTGCCGGCAGCGCCGAAAAGGTCGCGCACTGCCGCGAGTTGGGGGCGGAGTTGGTCGTCAATTATCGCACCGAGGATGTGGCCGCCCGCGTGAAAGAGTTCGCCCCCGACGGCGTGAACTTGTTCTGGGAATCGCTGCACGAACCGAATTTCGACGCAGCGATCGCCATGCTCGCCCCGCGCGGGCGAATGATCGTGATCGCCGGCCGCAAAGCGCGGCCGGCGTTCCCGGTGGGACCGTTTTACGTAAAAGGATGCGCGCTACATGGCTTTGCCATGTTCAACGCCACCGCCGATGAGCAGCGTCAGGCGGCCGAATTCATCAATCGCTGGCATGCATCAGGAGCGTTGAAGGCCAACATCGACCGCATTCTGCCGCTGTCGCAAGCCGCCGAGGCCCATCGCCTGCAAGAAGAGAACACGACCGGCAAGAGCGGCGTATTGGCCGGAAAAATCGTCCTGCGGCCGTAGCGGGACAGGTTTCTCTTGCTCGTCGCGTGACAAGCGGGTCGCGAAGCCCGAAAATCGCTTACTTCGTGCGTGGCTCTTACGACATCGGACCCGAAGCGAGGTAACCCGGCGTGATTCCCGGCTACGTTTGGGAAGTTCTGATTATCGTCGCGCTCATCGCGGCCAACGGATTCTTCAGTGCCTCGGAGATCGCGATCGTCGTGGCCCGCCGGGGACGGCTCCGGCAGCGCGCCGCCGAGGGGGACGCACGGGCCAAAGCCGCGCTCAATTTGGCCTCCGATCCCGGTCGATTTCTGGCCACGGTCCAGGTGGCGATCACGCTGATCGCCACGTTCACCGCCACTTTCGGCGGCGCGAACCTGGTCGATCCGCTGGCCACAGTGCTAGCCAAATTTCCCCTCGCGCCCGTTGCCGCCGAGGCGCATCTGCTCGCCTTGGGCATCGTTTGGCTATCAATCACCATCGCCACGCTGGTGCTCGGCGAACTGGTGCCGAAACGTTATGCCTTGCGACATTCCGAGCAACTGGCGCGCTGGGTCGCGCCGTCCTTGGAGCGATTTGCCCGCTGGACGCGGCCGGCCGTCTGGCTGATGAGCAGCGCGACCAATGCCGTACTGATGCTGGCCGCCGACGCTCCATCCGAACCCACAGTGTCTGTGGCCGACATCGAGCATCTGATCGATACCGGCGCCACCGAAGGTGTATTGGACTCGGTCGAAAAGCGCGTCGCGGTCGAAGCCCTCCGGCTCGGCGAGCGGACGGTCCATGAGGTGATGCGGCCCCGGATCGATCTGGACGCTCTCGACGCCGACACGCCATCGGAAGAAGTCATGGGGGCGATGGCGATGGCCGGCTTCTCACGTCTGCCAGTCTACGAAGGCGACTTGGATCACATCATCGGCTTCGTCCATATCAAGGATCTTTTCTTGCAGCAGTATCTTGGCCGGCCGATCGAGCTGCGGCGACTGCTGCATCCGGCGCTGTCGGTGCCGGAAACGCTGCCGTTGGATCGGCTGCTGCAAATGTTTCAGGAAAAGCACAACCAATTGGCGATCGTGCTGGACGAATATGGCGGGACCGAGGGGATGGTCACGCTGGAAGACGTGCTGGAAGAGCTGGTTGGCGAAATTCGAGATGAGCACCGCCGCGAGAAAACCGACATGTTCGTCGAGCGCGATTCGCACAGTTGGTATGTCGATGGGATGTTCAGTCTGGCCGATCTGATCGAGCGATTGAATCTGCATCCGCCCGAGGAGAGCGAGCCGCGCGGATTCAGCACCGTGTCCGGCCTGATCCTCGACCGCTTGGGCCGCATCCCCAGCGTGGGCGACACCACGGAGTGGGAAGGCCTGCGACTCGAAGTCCTCGATATGGACGGTCAGCGCATCGACCGAATACTAATCACGAAACCGCCCCCCGCCGCGGAAGTGGCGTGAGACGAGTCTCCCGCGCCTCATTCGGGGCTTTGCGTCAACATGCGCTAGCCCGGCGCGGTTTTGAAGTTGCTTTTTTCGCCGGCAGGCGGAGAACACTAGCCCGAAGCGTTACAACATTATGCAAGTGGAAGCAGTTTAATGTTCGGACAACGACTTAAGCGTGCTAGCAAGCACGAAGTCGACTCCGTTTTGGCGTAGCTAGCAGACTTAACTTCTGATCCGAACGTCACGCATGCAAGCAATTGCATAATTGGTAGCGAGGAAGCCGTGCAAGATCATCGTCCTGCGTCCTCGCTAACGCTTCGGGCTAGTATCCATTGGCCGTGATTATGACGCGAAGGCATTGATGGTCCTTATTCAATAACAACAGCGGGTAGAACGCCCGGCGCGGCGTAATCATGGCCGCCGCGAGCGGAAAAGATGATCAGCACAAGGCCCACGACCATCAATCCGCCGCCAACCCAGTAGGGCAACACCAGTGGCAAGAAAGCGTGCTGCTCCAGCAACGGGATTCCCAACATCGGGCCGAGAATTCGCGCCAAGGCCGTGATGCTTTGGCCGATTCCCAAGATGCCCCCTTGTTTCGCCGGGTCGCTGCGCCGCGAGAGGAGCGAGTTGAGCGAGGGCATCATCATCGAGAACCCGAACACCAGCAACGTGAAGGCGACAAACAAAATCGGCACGCTGGCGGAGTCAACCGCAAGAATCAGCACACCGAAGCCAACCACATCGAAGACTGCGCCGGCCGCGCCCATCGTCGCTTCGTTGATCTTTCCCAACAACCGCCGGACCACCAAGCCTTGCGCGAGCGTCAGCGTCAAACCGATGTACGAGAACGTATACATCAATTCTCGATAGCTGAAGTTGAAAGGCGCTTGCTCCGACTTCCCTCGCTTGAGCAGCAACGCCAGCGTGGTTTCGAAATTCGCGAAGGCCAGGATGCAGACGAACAGCGTGAGCAGAATCGGTCCGACCGACGGCGTGCGCAGGCGCATCCCCAAGGGCGCCGAAGTCGAAGACCTTTCGGCCTGCCGATTTGCTCCGAGCGGTGAGCGACTCGGGCAATTTGAAATAGGCCAATCCGAGAGCAAAAGCCGACAGCGCAGCGGCCGCGTAACCGGGTTCGGGGCCCGCTGCACCTTTGCTCCAAAACAACGTGAAGCCGCCGAACAGTGGCCCGAAGGTAAAACCCAATCCAAAGGCGGCGCCGATCAGGGCCATTCCCTTGCCTCGATTTTCCAGCGTTGTCGTGTCGGCAATATAGGCCTGGGCCGTGGTGATCGTCGCACCGGCGATGCCCGCCCCGATTCGCGACACGAACAGCCAAAAAATGCTCTTCCAAACCGTGGCTAGTCCAAACAACGTATAGAACACGACGGAGCCCGCCAGCCCGATCATCAACATCGGCCGGCGACCAATTCGGTCGGACAGTCGGCCCCAAGCGGGCGAGAACAGAAACTGCATGGCCGAAAAACTGGCCATGAGCAGACCGATCTCAAGGCCGTTCTCTTTGGCTCCGAAGTCGCTGGCATACACTGGCAACAGCGGCAACACCATCGCAAAGCCCAGCAAGTCGATGAACACGGCCAGAAAAATCACCAGCAGCGAGCCCTTGCGCGACGTGAGGGCGGGAGCTGGCAAGATCGATTCCGCAGGGGACTTGTAGGGATTGTCGGACGACATGAGTTGGAAAAATTCCGGCGGCCGAGTGATGGTTGGGCGGAGTTGTTAGAAGAGTCTATCCCAACAGCCTCGCATGGTCTATCGAAGCTATTGTAGACCGACTGCGGCATGGCAATAATCATCAACTTGCGACAGCCGAGCCGCCTCTGTGCGAGCTCGAACCCCCGCGACGGTCACGCCGATCCCCTGCCCCGCCCGGTTTCCAGGCTGCAAAGGTCATGTCCTCAGACGCACCGATCGCGCGGGCATACGAATCGGCCAGCGCGGTACGGCCAGTGGGGCGTCGACACGGATCGGGCTCTGGAAATTCTCCGGGGCATCCCGATTTCGCTCCACTGTTGGCAGGGAGACGACGTCGGCGGGTTCGAAAACGACGCGGGGCTGGCCGGCGGCGGAATCCAGGCCACCGGCAATTACCCGGGCAGGGCTCGCACAGCCGATGAGCTGCAGCCGATTTGGAGCTTGCCCTACGGTTGATCCCCGGCCGACACCGGGTGAATTTGCACGCGAGTTATGCGGAAAAACCGCTCCCCGCGCCTCTTGCGGGAGAGGGTCCCGGGGTGAGGGATGGCTTGGCTGATAGCGCATCACCCTCACCCCAACCCTCTCCCATCAAGGGAGAGGGAGCATCTCTCCCTTCGCCCCTTGCGGGAGAGGGGCCGGGGGTGAGGGGTAGCGGCGCAAAACGTGGTGCCGGCACTCACACCCCAGCCCTCTCCCCTCAAGGGAGAGGGAGAACGCGCGGCTCATCGGCCAGCAAACCCATCGAGCGCGACGAACTCGGCCCGGAACATTTCTCTCGTTGGATCGATTGGGCCAGGTCGCACGGACTGGGGCTCGATTTCAATCCGACTTTCTTCTCGCATCCCTTGGCCGCCGACGGCTTCACCCTGGCCCATCGCGACGCCGGGATTCGCCAGTTCTGGGTTCGCCACGGCATCGCTTGCCGGAAAATCGGCGCAGCATTCGGTCGCGCGCTGGGCACGCCATGCATCACGAACGTTTGGATTCCTGACGGTTACAAAGACACGCCGGTCGATCGCCGGGCGCCGCGCGAACTGCTGCGGCAATCCCTGGACGAAATTTTCCGCGAACCGCTCGATCCGCAATTCCATCTCGACGCCGTCGAGAGCAAGTTGTTCGGCTTGGGATCGGAAAGCTACGTCGTCGGTTCGCACGAGTTCTACCTCGGCTACGCGATCGAAAACAAAAAGCTCTATTGCCTCGACTCGGGCCATTACCATCCGACCGAAGGCATCGCCGATAAAATCAGTCTCGGTGCTCACGTATCTCGATCAAATCTTGCTGCACGTCAGCCGCGGCGTGCGCTGGGATAGCGATCACGTGGTCGTGATGTCCGACGACCTGCGGGCCATCGCCGAGGAAATTGTCCGCGGTGAGTTTCTTCGCCGCGTGCACATCGGACTGGATTATTTCGACGCCAGCATCAATCGTATCGCCGCCTGGGTGATCGGCGCCCGAGCCATGATTCGGGCCTTGCTCATCGCTCTGCTCGAGCCCAGCGCGAAACTGCGCGAATTCGAGGTGGCCGGCGACTTCACAGCCCGCCTGGCGATGCTCGAAGAATTGAAGGCGCTCCCCTGCGGCGCAGTTTGGGACGCATATTGCCTCGAGCAAAACGTGCCGCCGGGACTCGGCTGGTTGGACGACGTCAAGCATTACGAGCGGACCGTGCTCGCCGAGCGAACAACGAGGTGAACTGGTGGACGTCGTCCTCAAAGCCACGGGAATTCGCAAGGCGTTCGGTGGCGTTCAAGCGCTCAAGGGCGTGGCGATCGAGCTGCGCGCAGGAGAAATTCACGGCCTGATCGGCGAAAATGGCGCCGGCAAATCGACGCTCATCAAGATCATCACCGGTGCATTGCAGCCCGACTCCGGGCAACTCGAAGTCGATGGTCGACTCGTCACGGCGAACGATCCGGTCATCTCCCGCTCACTCGGCATCGCGGCTATTTACCAGCAGCCGGCGCTGTTTCCCGATCTCACCGTGGCCGAGAACATCGCACTGGGTTTGGAGCCTGGCGGGGCCTGGCGGCGAATTCGCTGGAGCCGACGGAAGCAACGGGCGCACGATCTGCTGCACCGCATCGGTTCGACGATCCGTCCCGAAACCGAAGTTCGCAATCTCTCGATGCCCGAGCAGCAATTAGTCGAAATCGCGCGGGCCTTGGGCGCCGAAGCGAAGATTCTGATCATGGATGAGCCGACGGCCTCGCTTAGCGAGCACGAGGTCGACCATTTGTTTCGCGTCATCGGCCAATTGCGTTCGCACGGCGTGGGGATCATCTATATTTCTCACCGGCTCGAAGAGCTGCTGCAAATGGCCGACCGAGTCACGGTGCTCCGCGATGGTGCGCTCGTCGAGACGTGTCCGATGGCCGACGTGGACAAGGCCCGCTTGATTCGCTTGATGGTCGGCCGCGAGATTTCCACCGTGTTCCCTAAGATCGAAGTCGAACGCGGCGGCACGGCCTTAGAAACGCGCGGCCTCAGTTGTCGGGCCGCCGGCGTGCGGAATGTCAGCCTGGAAGTGCGCGCCGGCGAAATTCTGGGGCTCGCCGGACTGGTCGGCGCGGGCCGCACCGAATTGGCCCGCGTGCTGTTCGGGATAACGCCCGCCGACACGGGACAAATTCTGCTCGCCGGCCGCGAGGTCGCCATGGTCTCGCCGGCGCAGGCCGTGAGCTTGGGCATCGCCTATGTGCCGGAAGACCGGCGGCGGCATGGCGTGGTGTTGGAAATGCCGGTCGCGGCGAATGTCACGCTGGCGATTTTGCGGCGCATCGCGACGGCCGGCTGGATCCGCTTTCGTCGCGAAGGGATTTTGGCGCGAAAAGCGGTCCAACAGTTGGGAATCAAAACTGCCGGAATCGAAACGCCGGTCGGCAACCTCTCCGGCGGCAACCAGCAGAAGGTGGCGCTCGCTCGGTGGTTGGCCGCGGAGCCGAAAGTGCTGATTCTCGACGAGCCGACTCAAGGGATCGACGTCGGCGCGAAAGCCGAAATCCACCGCCTAATGGGCCAGCTCGCCGCGCAAGGTTTGGCGATCATCATGATCTCCTCCGAGCTGCCGGAAATTCTCGGCATGAGCGACCGGATCGCCGTGATGCACAACGGCGCCATCGCCGGCACGCTCAACCGTGCCGAAGCGACGCAAGAAAAGATTCTCACGTTGGCGCTGGGGCACGCATTGGAAAGCGCGGTGGCTCCGTGAACCACTTCGTGCGGCAATACCTGCGCGAAATCTGCGTGGCGCTGGCTATTGTGGCGCTACTGCTGGTGCTCGCGGTTTTTTCGCCCGCGTTCTTCCGAGGAACGCAGTTGCAGGATCTGTGCGTCAGCAGCGCGCCGATATTGCTGGCCGCCATCGGCATGACGCTGGTGATCCTCGCGCGGCAAATCGACATTTCGATCGGCTCGCAATACACGATTTGCTGTGTCGCGGCGGGAATGCTAGCCAAAGCGGGCTGGCCGATGCCTTGCGTCGCCCTGGCCGCCCTGGTTGTTGGCGGCTTGCTCGGCACGATCAATGGCCTATTGGTTGTCGCGCTGAATCTGCCGTCGATCGTGGTGACACTGGCGACGATGGTCATTTGGCAAGAAGGCCTGCGCTGGGAGCGCCAGGGGCGAGCGGTGCAAGACTTGCCGGCAGATTTTCAATGGCTGGGGCTCGGCCAGGACGTGGGCCAATGGGCGATTGTCGCGATGGCCTTGGCCGTCTTCGCGATCTTCGCTTGGGGTCTAAAGTATCTGGCCGCCGGACGCGCCGTCTATGCCACCGGGTCCGATTTAGAAGCAGCCCGGCTGGCGGGCATCCGTCCGCGGCGCGTGGTGTTCGGCGTGTTTGCCATGATGGGTGTGCTGACGGGTTTGGCGGCGATGTTGGGCGCGATGCGAATGCCGGCCATCGACCCCAACGCCGGCAACGGGCTGGAACTGCAAGTGATCGCGGCCGTGGTTGTCGGCGGCGTGGCAATCACCGGTGGCCGAGGCTACCTCGTCGGCGCCTTGCTCGGCGTGATCTTGCTGGCCATGATCCGGCCCGCACTCACCTACTTGGGTCGCGAAGCGTCGTGGGAAAAGGCGATCGAGGGGTTCATTATCCTGCTGGCCGTCGCCTTGACGGCATTCGAAGGTCAGCGGAGGCGAAGGTAGCTTGTCGCAATTGCCTCCTGATTCCGCAGCCAAAGAACTCGCCCAGCCACTGGCGCGCCGCCATCCGCTCGGCTGGCTCTTGGCGCACGAAGCGGGCCTGGCCGTGCTGCTGGCGGTGGAGATCGCGTATTTCGCCGCGGCGGGCAACAACTTCTGGTCGCTTAGCAATGCGTTCGGAGTGCTGCGGATCAGCGTCGAGATTGGTCTATTGGCACTGGCGATGACACCGGTAATCGTCAGCGGCGGCATCGATCTGTCGGTCGGCTCGCTGATGGGTTTATCGGCCGTGCTGTTCGGCAAGCTGTGGCGCGATGCCGGGCTGCCGATTCCAGCGGCGATCCTGGGAACGCTGGGCGTAGGCATCTTGGCCGGTTGGCTAAACGGCGCGCTGATTACCCGGCTGCGAATTCCCGCGCTGATTGTGACGCTTGGGACGTATTCGCTATTTCGCGGGCTGGCCGAAAGAATTACCCGCGGCGTCGATAATTTCACCGATTTTCCCGACCGCTTTCTCGATCTGGGCCAGGGGTATTTCTGGGGCGGCATCCCGATGCAATTGCCTGTGTTCGTCGCCGTCGCGATCGCGATTTGGATTCTATTGCACCGCACCACGTGGGGCCGCAGCCTGCAAGCGATCGGCTTTTCGCCAGAGGGCGCCCGCTACGCCGGCATTCCCGTCAAGCGCCGGCTGACGAGCGCCTATATCCTGTCGGGCTTCGTTGCCAGCCTGGCCGCGATCATTTACGTTGCCCATTTGGGCCAGGCCAAAGCCGACGCCGGCACCGGATATGAACTGCTGGCGATCACCGCCGTGGTGTTGGGGGGCACGTCAATTTTCGGCGGCACGGGCAACGTGCATGGAACCTTGTTAGGATTGTTTGTCATCGCCGTCTTGAAGAACGGGCTGCAGCTGGCCGATCAGCCGGCCGAGCTAGGCGGCATCCTTGTCGGTGTGTTGTTGCTGGGCTCGATCAGTTTGAATCAAATCATCTTGAAGATTGCCGCTCGCCGGCGCATCGCCAAAATCAACGTGCAGTAGCTTCCGTAGGGTGGGCATTGCCCACCATTCATTTTTTTCGGAATTTCGGCATATGCCGAGTCGTTGGTGGGCATTGCCCACCCTACGGTTTAACAATCTCAGGAGACAGTCGATGATTCGTCGCTCCGCACGTTTGTTCGTTGTCTTGATATTACCGCCCTGCTTCGCTTCTCTTTTCGCCGGTTGTAGCCATTCGAGCGCCACCGAAATGACGATTGCCCTGATGCCCAAGAGCAAGGGCAACGGCTATTTCGTCGCCTGCAAGCAAGGCGCCGATGAAGAAGCCAAAGAGTCGGTGTCAAGCTGCTGTGGGATGGCCCGACCGATCCTGACCCGGCCAAGCAGAACGAGATCGTCGATACCTGGATCACCCGCGGCGTGGACGTGATCGGCGTAGCGGTCGAGAATCGCGACGGGATGTCGAGCGTGTTGCGCAAAGCGGAGAAGCATGGCATCAAGGTCATCACCTGGGACGCGGATACCGAGCCCGACGCCCGCGAGTTCTTTGTGAATCAGGCCACTCCCGAGGGAATCGGCAACACGCTGATGGACACCGCGGCCAAAATCCTCGGCGGCAAGGGAGAATTCGCGATCATCACCGCCTCGCTCACCGCCGGCAACATGATCGAATGGCAAAAGACGATCGAGGCCCGCCGGGCCTTGAAATATCCCGAAATCAAGATGGCCACGATCCAACCGTGCGACGACATTCGGCAAAAAGCTTTCGACGAAGCGAAGACCATCATGGGCGCGTATCCGAATGTGAAGCTCATCATGGCTATTTGCACGCCCGCGGTGCCCGGGGCCGCGGAAGCCGTGAAGCAAGCCCATCGCGATGACGTGAAAGTGATCGGCCTGGGCCTACCGAACGAGAACAAAACCTATGTCCACGAAGGGATCACGCCAGCGGTGATTCTGTGGAAGACCGTCGATCTCGGTTATCTGACGGTGCGAGCGGCTTACGCGGTGAAGAAAGGGACATTGAAGCCCGGCGACAAAACGTTCGACGGCGGCCGCCTGGGAACGATGGAAATCAAAGGGACCGACATTATCCTCGGCACTCCCTTCACGTTCACGAAGGATAATATCGACAAGTTTAATTTCTGACGCTTGAAATTTAAGGCTGAGGGCTTAAGGCTTGGGGTACGAGGAATTTGCTCCCCTCGCCCCTTGCGGGAGAGGGGCCGGGGGTGAGGGGTAGAATCACGAGTTGCCGGACGATGCCAAAATTGCGGCCACGTCCGAAAGGATGCCGTAAGCTGTGGCATTTCGCCAAGGCCATTGCGAAAAAGGGCGTCATGAAACAAGCCTGTGCGGTGCTTTCAATGGCCGTGCTGCTACTTGGCAGCTCTGCTTCACTCGTTCGCGCTCAAAGGGGCGATGCCTCCGCGCCGATCGAAACCAAAACCAACTCGATCGGGATGAAGTTCGCGAAAATTCCCGCCGGCGAATTCATGATGGGCAATCATGAGTCGCCCGAGCATCTGGCCCAGTCGTTCCCGCAGTACGAAGCCTGGCGTTTCAAGCTTGCCGACGAATTGCCGCTGCATCGCGTGCGAATCACGCACGGTTTTTACATGGGCGCCGAGACCGTCACCGTCGGACAGTTCAAACAATTCGTGGCCGCGACGAACTACCTGACCGACGCCGAGCGCGACGGCCCAGCGACGATTCCCGAACCGGGCTCCAACCGCCCGATTCGCAAGGGAGGCGGCGGCTACGGCTACAATGCCGACACCGACACATTCGACACCGATCGCAATCCAAAGCACAACTGGCGCGACCCCGGCTTTCCGCAAACCGACAATCACCCGGTCGTCAACGTCTCTTTCAACGATGCGGTCGCCTTCGCCGAGTGGCTGAGCCGCAAGGAACACAGAACATATCGGCTGCCGACCGAAGCGGAATGGGAATACTGCTGCCGTGCCGGAACCACGACCCGCTACTGGAACGGCGACGATCCGCAAGCGTTGCCCAAGATCGCCAATCTTTACGACGCCACGACGGCCAAGAAATTTCCGGAGTGGAGCAAATTCGCCTTAGCGGGCAGCGACGGTTTCGTCTTTACTGCTCCGGTCGGCAGCTTCAAACCGAACCCGTTCGGCCTGTACGACATGCATGGCAACGCCTGGCAGTGGGTGTCCGACTGGTACGCCGCCGACTATTACGGCCATTCGCCGGTCGATGACCCGCGGGGGCCCGCCACCGGAAAGCGCCACGTCCGCCGCGGCGGCGCTTGGCTTAGCTGGCCGCTATATGTGCGGGCGTCGTTCCGCAACATCAACACTCCACAAAGCCGCTACTTCAACCTCAGCTTCCGGCTGGTCCTCGAAAAACCGAAGCATTGATTTCAGGTGTCACTGGCTTTGCCGGGCTTTGCCAGTGTTCTTCGTTGCTGAACGAGCAAGGCAAGAATTCCAAAATCACTGGCAAAGCCAGTGCCACACAATCTAACCTAACTCGCTTGTCGCCGGGCCGTCGCTCAGAATCCAACGCGTCGCGTGTCCGTCGCTTTCCATAAATGAGAACTCGCATGAACCTCTTCACGTCGCTTGTCATTGCGTTTGTCATCGCCTGTCTCGGCTGCAGCAAGCAGCCGCCCCCCAAGCCGCCGCCGCAATATTACACCCTGGAAAAGTTCGATAAGATTCAAAACGGGATGACCATGGAACAGGTGGAGCTGATCATCGGCCCCTGGACCGTGGCTCCGCCCGGCGGCAGCTCGCCCGAAAAATAAGAGTGGAAGCGCGGCGACCACGAAATCGACATCGACTTCGTCGGCGGCAAGGTCACGGCGAAATCGAACCACGGGCTTCAGTAGTTGTGTCGCCAAGCTCCAGTTAATATTCTGTCCGAGTAGATCAAAAATTTGGCGACGTGGCACGACAGTCTAACTCGTTCTGCAAGTTTATCGTTCGTCGCCCTATAATCATGGGCGTGGTCTTGGCAACCGGCGCTACCGTTCGGCGGACGGCCGGAAAGCGAGGAGGACGATGCTTTCATTGCAATGTTCCGATGGACGAGTTGTCTGCAGCAATCATCGTCACGGTTTTACTCTGGTCGAGCTGTTGGTCGTCATTACGATTATCGGCATTTTGATTAGCCTGCTGATGCCGGCGGTGCAGTCGGCGCGGGAGGCGGCGCGGCGCACCCAGTGCAGCAACAACATCAAGCAATTGGCGCTGGGCATGTTGTCGCACGAGGCGGCGATGAAATATCTGCCGACCGCCGGCTGGGGCTTCGCTTGGACCGGTGAGCCCGATCGCGGCTCGGGCATCCATCAGCCCGGCGGCTGGCTCTATTGCGTCCTGCCGTACATCGAGCAGCAGAACCTGGCGAATATCGGCGCCGGGCTAAGTCCCGGCTCACCGAGCAGCAGTTCGCCGATGGCCACGGCGCTCGTGACACTTGTGACCACGCCGATCGCGATATTGCACTGCCCTAGCCGTCGCCAGGTGCAGCTCTACACATGCTACAACGGCGAATACAATTGCGGCTTCGCCTCGAACGTGGTCCGCACGGACTACGCCGGCAACGGCGGCGACAACAACATCGTCGACTCGACCCAGTGCGAACAGCCAAGCAGTTACGCCCAAGGCGATAGCGCGAGCTACTGGGCCGGCTTTCCGGCTCAAACCGGCGTCTGCGTCGCGCATGCGCAATTGCCGATGGCCAGTATTACCGATGGGGCCTCGAACACCTATCTCATCGGGGAAAAGTACCTCGCGCCCGACAATTACTTCAACGGTGAGGACCTGGGCGACAACGAGGACGCTTATACCGGCTTGAACTGGGACATGATTCGGACGGCGGCCACAGGGGGCAGCATCGGCAATTACAGCTATACCCCGCCGCTGAACGACACGCCGGGAAACACCACGCCTTGGCCCTTCGGCAGCGCTCACCCAGGCACATTCTACATGGCGCTTTGCGACGGCTCGGTGCATGGAATCAGCATCGCCATCGATCCCGAAACGCACCGCCGGCTATGCAACCGGGCCGATGGAATGCCGATCGACGCCAGCAAGTTCTGAAGAAAGGCTTGAGGTACGAAGAGAGGCTTGAGATGCTGCCGCCTTCGGCGGCAGCCATCGCTCCCTCTCCCTTGATGGGAGAGGGCTGGGGTGGGCTGCGCAAAATCAAAGGTAATGATCTTGGTTTGTTTATCCCATTTCTGTTCCGATTCCGGCGAAGGCTTGGCGGCGTTGGGATTGCACCGAAACACCCAAGCGGGCGCGACACCAGGCGAGCACGTCGGCGGTCGTGACCGCGGCCAGCGCTCGGGGGATGTAGTCTTTCGTCGGCTTGGCCACGGCCGCGGCCATCGCCAGGACCATTTTCGTGAAACCACTTTTGCTTTGTTGACCCTCCAGTCGTTTTCCTTTCCCGATCAACGACTCAAGACATTCGCTGCTGCCGATCAGCTGCTCTGCCTGGCACGCTGCGGCCGACTGCTGACGCACGAAGTGGATCAGCCGCGCCGCGATTCGCCGGCTCATGGCCGAGCGAGCACAAGTAACCAGCAACGGTCGCAGAGCGCGCGCTGCGCCGCGGTGATAGCCTTCGTGCCGGATGTAGCTCAGCGTCGCCGAGATCGTCGCCATCGTCTGCCGCCATTCTTCCAGCGCGGCACGGTAGTCCGCCAGCCAACCCAGTTTCGACTGCAAGGCGGCCGAGTCCACCGGGAGCCCCGCGAGCGGATGAGGTTCGTCCAGGTAACCGAGCGTGTGTTGACCCCAGGCCACCAATTCGTCGAGGTTCATATAGCGGGCCTTGGTGCGCGGCGTCGGCGGGAGCAAACAGGCCAACGGCGTTTGCGCCAGCCGCTGTTTGGCTCCGCCCGCCGCGGCGCAAAAGGCTTTCCAGCGATCGTCGCTTTCCAGTTCGCGCTTGAGATGCTTGGCCGCTTGATGCGCGATGTCGAGCGTGCGGATGGTCGTCGGGTGGGCAGCGCGGAAGGCCTCGACCCCGCCTTTCAGGTCGGTTCCTTCGTCGCTCAGAATGGCGCGCGGGACAAGGCCCGTCCGCCGCCTGGTTTCCTCCAACTGACGGAAGACCAGCGGTCCGTCGGATTTCTCGACCGGCTCCAACGTCAGCAGGTGCAAATCCCGATGTTCCAACGGACGCTGCTGGGCGCGCCAGGCCGAAGAGGCGCACTCCGGCGATCAGCAAGCATTTCTGGACGCCGATTTGGACGGTATGATCCACGATCCACACCCAATCTTCCGCCGCTTCTTTGGGCCGCGACAATTCGAACAACCCCAACCGCAGCAGCCACATTTGTCCCGTATTGGCCACCGGCGCCCGCTGCAACTCAGGCCGCAGACGGCCCAGCAACCGCATCACGGCGCTGGCGCCGCGCAGGCTGCATGCCGCGTCCAACACCAATTCCAGGAACAGCCGCATCGCTCCTTCGCAAAAGGTATGCTGGAAAATCCGTCGAGACAACGAGGGATCCGCCATCGCGGGGTTGCTCGACGCGGGCGGCGGAACATTTTAGTTCTTCCAATTCACGTTCCAACTCGCGCACCCGCTGCTGGGCCTCTGCCGCGGCCTGCTTCCACCGCTCTCGGCTCTTCTCGACAGCCCGCGCCTGATTGGCCAGCAACTTGTTTCGTCTCTTGGCTGCCAGGCACTTTGCCTTCCAACCATTTCGACTGCGTTCAAAGAACTTCGACAACTTGACAACGGGAGTCTTGAACATTCGTACGCTCCATTGCTTAGTTCTGGATTGGACGCACCAATAAAAACGACAATGGAACAAAAACAGACCCCTTCACAAACAGCAATTTGGACCAAAACACCACGAATTTGCGCAGCCCAGGCCCGACCTCTCGAAAGCCGGCTGGAGCCTGATTCGACGTATATCCAAACCACTCTGGCCGCAAAACCTCCGGGCGTGTCTCATGCAAACGCGGTCGAATGTGCAGTGAACGACCCAAAGCAAATAAATCAGAGCCGGAACGCCAACCACAACAAGCAAGACAACCAAAACCGTGCGCGTCATGGCAAGCCCAACAGGTATTCGACCGCGAAATGCCTGGGTCGGGTGTTCAAGGCCCGTTGGAATGGGCTTAAAGGGCTGGAACCGATGCCTTTACGAAGAACCCCCCGCGGCCGCGCTAGGCGACCCGGGGTTGTGAATGGTGAGCTACGAACTCCCGTCAAACGGTCTCTTGCCCGTAGGTCATGGCGTCCGCGAATTACCCGAACGTCTCGCGCCGATAACACAATTCAAGCCGCAACACAGCACTCGGTCAAGCCGTTGATTGTACACTATCCCCCCGGGGCTGGCCGAGGCTCGAGTGCCTTGCGCGCCTACAGTGCCTTCGCTGTCCGCTGCAACGCGTGGTCAGCCCGTGGCCGGCGCGGCGCTAGTCCGGCGTGAGCACAAAATAAAATCTCACGCCTTGTGACTTTGCGAGGTTCAGTGAGCGTTCCACTTCCGTGAGTTCGTCAATTAGCTCACGCGCGACACGCTCGGCTCCCCGGTGCGGCGGCTTTTCCAGTTTCAGCGGGGTCTCTCTTAGCTGATCGCGGAGTGCCGTGACCGAGTTCAACGCGTCTGTCGGATCAAAGAACCGCTTGGGCCCCATCTTCTGCTTCAACGCTCCGAGTTCCGCTGGGTCGTCGAAATGGCGGGGACAGGATTCGAACCTGCGACCTCGAGGTTATGAGCCTCGCGAGCTACCAGACTGCTCCACCCCGCGGCATGATTCGGCGGCGGTTGGGCCACTCGAAGCGCTTGATTATATCAGTTGGTCTTGGGGCGTCAAACGGACGAAATTGCGCGTAGTGGTACATTTTGAGTATTTTGGCACTGCGACGGCACGCGGAGCGTGCCTACTACGTAGCAGGCACGCTCCGCGTGCCGTCAGGGGATCCAAACTAGACCACCACCAAATTGCGCGTTCTAACCTTCACACTGTTGGCGCGAGACGCGCAATCAGGATTGAACCGACCGTTGCGCCGGTCCGCCGCGCGACACTCCGGCTCGGCAACCTGGACCTACTGGAATCTGCGCACGCTCGAATGGATGGATCGGATTGGCTTGACCGGCGGCTTGAGTTATTCTGATTGCGTATGCCACGCCTGACGCTCACTGAGCATCTCGATCGATTCGTCGCCTGGACGCCGCGCGATGTGCCAGGCTCGACCGCGGCGGCGGTGTTGGCTGCGGCGTTTGTCGATTGTCCGGCGCTGCGCGGCTACGTGCTCGACGATCAAGGCCGAGTTCGAAAGCATGTCATGATTCTGGTCGACGGCGAAATGATTCGCGATCGTACGGCGCTGAGCGATCCGGTGGGTCCGCGGCAAGAAGTTTTTGTCATGCAGGCGCTCTCGGGAGGTTGAACGAATGGCCGACACGCTGTGGGTCGCCACGCGCAAAGGTTTGTTTCGCTTGGAATGCAGCGGATCGCAACAGCCGGGACGAATCGCACAAACTGCGTTCCTTGGCTCGCCGGTGACGATGCTCCTGCCCGACGCGCGCGACGGCAGTATCTATGCCGCGCTGAACCTGGGGCACTTCGGCGTGAAGACGCACCGCTCGACCGACGGCGGCGACACTTGGACCGAAGTCGCGACGCCGGCCTATCCGAAAACCGATACGGGCGATGGCCCGTCTCTGGTGCAAATCTGGTCGCTGGAGGCGGCCGGCCCCGACGCGGCCGATGGATTGTGGGCGGGTACGTTGCCCGGCGGATTGTTTTTTTCGGCCGATTGCGGCGCGAGTTGGTCGCTCAACGTTCCGCTTTGGGAACGGCCGGAACGGAGTGGCTGGTTCGGCGGCGGATACGACGTGCCGGGCATTCATTCGATCTGCGTCGATCCGCGCGATCGGCGGCATGTGCTTGTGGGCGTGTCCTGCGCCGGAGTGTGGCGCACGCGCGACGGCGGAGCAAGCTGGTCGCAAACGGCCACGGGAATGATCGCCGACTACATGCCGCCGGAGCGCCAACAGGATCCGAACATTCAGGACCCGCATCGCATGGTGCAATGCCCGGCCGAGCCCGACAAGTTATGGGTGCAGCATCACAACGGAATTTTTGTCAGCACGGACGGCGGAGCGAATTGGCAGCGGCTGGGCACGATGCGCCCTCGGCATTCGGCTTTGCGGTGGCGGTCCATCCGGCGGACGGCGACACGGCCTGGTTCGTTCCGGCGGTGAAAGACGAACGCCGCGTGCCAGTCGATGGGAAGTTGGTCGTCACGCGCACTCGCGATGGCGGTCGGACGTGCGAAATTTTCGATCGCGGTCTGCCCGACGAGCATTGCTTCGATCTCGTCTATCGCCATGCGCTGGAGGTTGACGGCACAGGCCGCGCGCTGGCGATGGGATCAACCACCGGACATCTCTGGACGTCGTTCGACGCCGGGGAAAGCTGGCATCAGCTTCCGCACCATTTGCCCCCGATTTACGCGTTGCGCTTCGCGACGGCGTGAACAAATCTCGTCTCGCAGGGTCGCGGATTATTTAGAACCGGCGAAGGCCGGCTCTTGCGTTGGCGTCAGCGGCGCGCCGTTCGTCGCATCGAACGCCGGCGCGAGGTCTATCGGCTGCCGGGCATCCCGCGCTTTCGGGCTGCCGATCCAATACATGGTGCCGACAAACACCGCGCCGCCGATGATGTTGCCCAGCGTCGCCAGGCTCAGATTGTACCAGTAGCCGCCCCAGGTGATCGTATCGCCATGCGGCAGCATGATGCCCAGCATCAATCCGCACATGTTGGCGATACTGTGTTCGTAGCCACAACTGATGAACGTGAACATGCACCACCAGATCAACAGAATCTTGGCGATGTCCTCCTTCGTGCGGGCCGCCATCCAGACGCCGAGGCAAACCAACCAATTCGCCAAAATGGCGCGCCAGAACAATTGATCCGGCGAAATGTGCATCTTCGTATCGACCAGCTTCAGAATAAAATTTTTCACCGGATCGGCGCTCAACACGCCCGATTGGACGACCATGAATGCCAGCAGGATGCTGCCGGCAAGATTTCCGATCCAAGTCCAAATCCAATTGTTGGCCAAATCGATCACGCGAGCTCGGCGCTTAAATACACCGAGCGTGAGCACGAGGTTGCTGCCGGTGAACAATTCGGAGCCGGCGAAGATGACGATCGTCAAAGCGCCGCCGAAACAAACGCCCATCGTGAGTTTGACCGCCGAGGGAGCCCCGACGCTCATGTAGGCCCCGACGATGAAGATCAGCACGATGGCTGCGCCGACATACATGCCGGCCAGCATCGAGCGGACAAAATGGCTGACCAGCGAGCGCCGCTGGGCGTCGAGCTTAGCGACCGCCTGATCGCTCAGGATGTGAATTGCGTCGGAATACATAGCCAATCCTCTCGGTCGCGAGTTGGTCGCCTTTCCGGCTGAGCGCGCAGTGCCCCGGCCCCCCCTAATCTCAGGCCCGGCCAACGAGCAAACCATGTGCCCCAGAGAATTCATCGCCGCCGAGATGTTGTTAAGCGACGGCTAGAGAAAGAGATAGAGGCAGAGGTCGGTCTATGGAACGGTTCGGCCGACGCCTCTAATTTGCCCGAATCGGCCGCCCAGTTTGCCCGGCAATCGGGCAGCCTCGGCCGCTGAAATCTGCGGAGAAGCCAGCGCTCGTTAGCAGCCTGTTGAAAAAGGGGACAGGCACTACGCGGGTACGTGAATACTGGCGAAATCCTCTCGATCGCTAAGAGCCAGTCCCCTTTTTCAACAGGCTGTTAGATGCCGCCCGATACCGGCGAGCGGATTTCGTAACGGGTCATGCGGTTGATTTTTTGCGAGACTCTTTGACCTGGCAATCGACCCGGCACTGGGCGATGGTCATTGTATGCGGCACCCAGGCTCCGCCCTTGTATTCGAAGGTGTTCTTCTGCTCGTCTTCCAGCAGAATGAACGGCTGTCCGTATACAACCGGGATTTTTTTCTCGCGAATCTCCGGGGCCGGCTTTTCCATTCGGGCGGCGGACTGCGGATGTCGTGGGCGCACCGGCCGGCTGTTGTAGCGTGTTTTCTTGACCATCCGCCTATCCTCCGAGTTGAGAATTCCAATTTCCCTGTTTCCAGCCTGGGTCGGTTGAATCCCTGAGCATACCATATCCACGGAGCTTCGCCGGAGTAATTCCTACGAATCCGGCGATCGCCGCTATCCCGCAATCTGAGAAAGACCCGTGCTTGCGCGGCTGCCTGTGAAACTTCGATTGAAAATTCGGCCCCAGCCGGTATCCTGCTGACGGAGTAGCGGAATCGTGGGCGCTCGAAAATGCTCGATTCATAAGGAGAACTGCATGGGCCTGTTCGAAGGCAAAAAGGGATTGATCCTCGGCGTGGCCAACGATCACTCGATTGCCTGGGCGATTGCGCAGCAGATCATGGCCGAAGGAGGCCTCTGCGGCTTCACGCATTTGCCCGATCGGCCTGACGATGAGCGCCAGCGCAACCGCCGCCGCGTGGCGCTCTTGACCGACCCGCAGCCAAGCGCGAAGTTTCTGATCCCGATGGACGCGGCCAAAGACGACGACATCCGCGCCGTGATGAAGAAAGCTGGCGAGGAGTTCGGAAAGATCGATTTCATGCTGCACTCGATCGCCTTCGCCTCCCTGGACGACCTGAAGCGCGACACGATCGGAACCAGCCGCGACAACTTTAAAATGGCGATGGAGATCAGCGTCTACAGCCTGATCGCCGTGGCCCAGGCAGCCCAAGCGATTCTCTCGCCGCGAGCTTCAATCCTGACGATGACCTATTTCGGCGGCGAGCGCACCGTGCCGGGCTACAATATCATGGGCATTTGCAAGGCGGCGCTCGATGCCTCAATGCGATATTTGGCGTATGACCTGGGTCCCGTTGGTTGCCGAGTGAACGCCATTACGCCGGCCCGGTGCGGACTTTGGCTGGCCGAGGCGCGGGCGTCGAGGATATGCTGCCCTTGTATGAAAAGATGGCCCCGTTGGGCCGCAATATCACGCACGAAGAAGTCGGGCGGTCCGGAGCGTTTTTGCTGTCGGACATGTCCGATGGAATCACAGGCGAGATCCTCCACGTCGACAGCGGTTATAACATCATGGGCTCGCCGGGCCGGCTGTTGCAGTCGGTGAAGCTGGCCGAATAGAATCTCCGCGACCGCGCGGCTTTGATCCTATCCATAAGCCGGCCGTTCGCGAAAGAATCGATCCTCATGCCATGGACGACTTGCCTCACTATCGGGCCACGCGAATCGCGGTCGCGGTGGTTGAAGATTCCGGACGCTTCTTGGTAGGCCGGCGAGCGCCCGGCGCGACCTTAGCCGGGCTAGCTGAGTTTCCGGGTGGGAAGATTCATGCGGGCGAATCGCCCGCGACTGCTGCCAAGCGGGAATGCTTGGAAGAATCGGGCCTCGCGGTGCAAGTCGGCAAGCCGTATCCGGTCGTAGGTCACGAATATCCACAAGGCCGGCTGGAAATCCACTTTTTCCACTGCACGCTAGATTCTTCGAAACCGCCTGCGGAGCCACGCGCTCCGTTCCGCTGGGTTCCGGCCGCGGAATTGACGCAATTGCAATTCCCGGAAGCGAACCGCGACGTGCTGAGGAACCTGGCCGCGCGGTAGTGCCTTGTCAGCGCTTGATTCTTCGGTTGTGTGCCACTAGCTCTGCCCGGCTCCGCGAGTGATCTTTGGAATTCTTGCCTTGATCGGTCAGCCACGAAGAACACCGGCGAAGCCAGTGGCGCCCTAAATTCAAGCCGTGACAATGCATCAGGCGGAAAACGGTCCGCGGGCGTCAACGTTGGCGGATGTCCGTCCCGTGTCGGACTGAAACCTCCGCCTCGGCTTGTGTGACGTCTGAGCCGGCAGTGCGGACGAACAGCCGGTAGCGCTGCAATCCGGCTTCGACGAGCGTGTATCCGTCGGGAGCCGCGCCGCCGCTGTTGCTTAACCAATACTGATGTTCGCCTGGTCCGCTGTCGGCGCGAATATCGTCCCAGCGCGACAAGTAGGCCATGAGGGAATAGTCGCCGGCCAGTTCCGGTCCGATTCCAACGGCCGAGAATCGCGGGACGTGAGTTCGAAGCACGAGCGTATCGTGATAAATTTCCCCATCGCGATGCGGCTCGCCCGCCAGCAAAATTGTCGCCACGACAAGCGCGCCGGCCGTTCCCACGGCGAGCCAGCGTAAATTCCGATGCGTCGGCGATTGCCCCGCGCTCGCTGACAAGTCCAATTGCGATTCCGACTGCTGAGATGCCAGCAACGAGATCACAGTCGGAGTACACCAAAGCGCCAAAGCCAGCGAATAAAATGCGAACGATGGAAACGCGTAGTGCCCAGCTTGCTTGGCGCTGAGCATAATCGGCAGCGAGGCGCTGAGGGCCGTCAGCAAGGCAAAGGCGATCGTCGATCGCCCAGATGCGACATTCGCCGAGGAGTGATCCTGCGAGTTGCCTGAGTTGGCTTCGCGGCGCCGTGTCCAGACGATCAGCCATCCGGCGGCAGCCACCGGCAACGCCAATTGGCCGACGATTTTCCAAAGGATATCGAACCGTCCCAGCCGCGACGCGACCAGATCCCGATGGCCCGCCATGCTGGCCAACACTTGCGAATGCAAGTAATGCGAAAGGAATTGCCGCGCATCGGGGTTCATCAACGCCACTGCCAGCGCGAGCGCGAACAAAGTCCCAAGCGTGGCGGTCGTCATCAATCCCTTCACCGCGCGCTGCCAGCCAAGCGTTAGCGCAATCACCAGCGGCGTCACCAGCGGAAACATTCCCACCGGTCCCTTCGTCAGCACGGCTGCCAACGTGCACAGAGCCGCAGCGGCAAGCCACGGCAGCCAAGTCCTAGCGGCGGCTGTCGCTCGCAGCGAACAATAAACGCTGGCCGTCGCGAACAGCCCGAGCGTATTCTCGAGCATATTGTTCTGGTACATCCACGACCAACTCGGCAGGGCGATCCAAACCGCGGCGGGCAACCACGAGAAATCGCCGAGCGTCGGTCGCTCGCGGAATAATTGCCGCCAGATACCGCCCAGAACGACCGCCGTTAGCAGCCCGGTGATTGCGGAGTAGATCTTTTCGACCCAATAGTGGTCACCCATGGCGCACAGCGCCAGCGATTCGAGCCAGATACCCACCGGTGGTTCTTCGTACCACACTGCGGTATCGCCCGCGTTGGCATGCGGATGCCAAAAGTCCCCCTCGCCGGCGGCCATGTTCCGAGCCACGGACGTGTAAATCACGCCATCCAGAAACATGCCCGGCTGAAAGAGCATTGGCAACAATCGAAGCAGAAGCAGCGCGATCGTCAAACACCAGCCGGTGACGGCGATCGGCGAACGTGATGTCGTGTTGCAAACGAGCATGCAATGATGTCCGCGTTTCGAGAATTCCGGCGGCGGCTTTGGATGAGGGGGAAGATTATTCGCAGGCTTGTCGAAATGGGTCAAGATCGCTCCGCCAGCGGAGCGGCTAGACGGAGAATCAAACGATCACGGCCATCGTTGGGCGCGGCGGTGAAGCCGGGCTAAGATGGGCATTCGGCCTCGTTCACGCTACTTCCGCAAATAACCCGCTCGTCGATCCACATGACTGTCGATCCCGCGCCGCTTCGACCTGAGTTACTCGATACGGATGATCCGCAGCCCGCGCCGGTCCAAACTCGAGCCGCCGGTCCCGCCGGATCGTTGCCGTTGGATGCCAAGATGCTGGCCGATTGGCCCAGCGGCGATTTGTTCGGCTGGACGCAAAACGCTGGCATGGGCTGGAAGCCGCAGGACATGCGCCGGCCGCAAATCCTGATCCTCAGCACTCAGGGAGGCGTGCGGGCCGACGACGGAACGCCCATTGCGCTCGGTTATCACACGGGCCATTGGGAAGTTGGGCTGTTGGTGCAACAAGCGGCCCGCACGCTGGAGCAAGCCGGGGCGATGCCGTTTGCCGCCTATTGCAGCGACCCGTGCGATGGCCGCACACAGGGCACGGTCGGCATGTTCGACAGTCTCCCTTATCGCAACGATGCCGCCATGATTTTCCGGCGGCTCATCCGTTCGCTGCCGACGAGGCGGGGCGTGCTCGGCATCGCCACCTGCGACAAGGGCCTGCCGGCGATGATGATGGCCTTGGGTGGCGTCAAGCAACTTCCTTGCGTGCTAGTGCCGGGTGGCGTAACGCTGCCCGCCGCCGAAGGCGAAGACGCCGGCAAAGTGCAATCGCTTGGGGCTCGGTTCGCGAACGGCGAAGTGACGCTGGAAGACGCCGCGGAACTGAGTTGCCGGGCCTGCGCATCGCCGGGCGGGGGTTGCCAATTTCTCGGCACGGCCGCCACTTCGCAAGTGATCGGCGAAGCGCTGGGGCTGACCGTGCCTCACGCGGCGTTGGCCCCCAGCGGCCAGGCGGTCTGGCTCGACATGGCCCGGCGGAGCGCATTGGCATTGATGTCACTGGCGGAGGGTGGCGCTCGGCTGGCCGACATTCTCACCGACGCTTCGATCCGCAACGCGATGATCGTCCATGCGGCGTGCGGCGGATCGACGAATTTGCTGCTGCACATCCCGGCGATCGCGCAGGCCGCCGGCCTGCGCGTGCCCACGGTCGACGACTGGCACGCGATCAATCTGCAAACGCCGCGGATTGTCGACGCCCTGCCGAACGGGCCGGTTGGGCATCCCACTGTGCGCGTGTTTCTCGCCGGCGGAGTGCCGGAGATGATGCTTCAACTGCGCGAGCTCGAATCTGCTGGATTTGTCGGCCAAGACCGTTGTCGGCGACAGTTGGGAATCGGTGCTCGATTGGTGGCAATCGTCGCCGCGACGCAGGCGGATGCACGACCGGCTGCGCGATGCCGATGGCGTTGAGCCCCGCGACGTGATCATGAGCCCCGCCGTCGCGCGCGAGCGCGGGTTGACAAGCACCGTCTGTTTTCCGCGCGGAAATCTGCGCCCGAAGGTTCGGTGATCAAGAGCACGGCCATCGACCCGGCGGTGGTCGGCCCCGACGGCGTGTACCGATTGCTCGGTCGAGCGCGCGTCTACACGCGAGAGCGCGACGCCGTGGAAGCGATCAAGGGGCGGGGCGCGCCGATCCAGCCGCGGGACGTCATCGTGCTGGCAGGGCGCGGCCCGCTAGGCTCGGGCATGGAAGAGACGTATCAAATCACCTCCGCCTTGCGGTACTTGAGTTGGGGGCGCGATGTGGCGGTGATTACCGACGCCCGCTTCTCCGGCGTGAGCACCGGCGCATGCCTCGGTCACGTGTCGCCCGAGGCATTGGCCGGCGGCCCGATCGGCAAGCTGCAAGACGGCGACCGGATTGAGATCGTCGTCGATTGCCGGCGGCTCACCGGCAGCATCAATCTGGCCGGCGATCGGGACCGGATGTTCGAGCCGGGCGAAGCCGAGCGCGTGCTGGCGGCTCGGCCAGACAATAAAGATTTGCATGCCGATGAACGTTTGAGCGACGACACGCGGCTCTGGGCGGCGCTGCAAGCTGCCAGCGGCGGAGCTTGGAATGGCTGCGTTTACGATGTGCCGAAGATTATCGAGCTGTTGGCCGCCGGCCGCCGGGCGCTCGATCGAGAATAATCCCGACGCAGAGAGCCGGGCAGTGGTACAGTTTGAACTTCGACGGCACACGGAGTGTGCCTACTACGTAGCAGGCACGCTCCGCGTGCCGTCGCCGCGCTAAGAATCTAAAAATGTGCCACTACCGAGAGCCGCGTCGTAAGCGGTTGAATGCGCTCGCAAACGTGGCTTGAGTGCGAAAAACCGCTCTGGACACGTTGCCGGAAATCACTATTCTAGCGGCCCATTCTAAGCGATCCTCTTGCGCCAATCGCCGCGGTCGCGGCAAATATAAAAGAGGCGGAAAGGAGTCTGCCGATGAAACGGCCATGGGGGCCGATGCTTGCGGTATTCGTCTTGGCCGGGTGTCGCACGCCCGCACAGCCGAATGATCCGTTTCTGTATCGGTCGACAATTCCGCCGCCGGGAACGCTGACCGCGCCAGGCGCGGCGGGAGTGCCGCAGCCGTACTATCCCTCCACCGGCACGCCGGCGGCGATTCCCGGCCCTGCGCCGCCGCTGGTCTCGCCGGGCGTGGTGGCGCCGCCGCCGCAGCCAGCGCCGATTCCAGTGTCGCCTGTGCCGACGGGTCCGGTTGGGCCCGCGGCCCCGCCGAATAATTATTCTCCGCCAGGTGGATTTAGTTTCCCGCAAAGTTCGAGTCCGCTACCAACGCCGCCGGCCAACCAACCGGCCGCCGCCCGGCTTCAGGAAGCAGCCCGCAGCCCGCGACCGACACCGGTGTGATCTCCGCGTCGGCCTGGCAGCAGTTGCCCGACAAAGTGGCGGCAAATCCACCGCCTGGAAGTGCGTCGCGGCCGGAACCAAGCGTGATTCGAATTATCGAGCCCCCAGCAAAACCGGTAACAGCCAGCGCTGCAAATGCGGATGTTGCGATCGTTTCACTGGGGACGCCGCTCAGCGCGCCGGCGCATCCGGCGGAAGTCGCTTCGAAGACACCAGCGGCTGCTGGAACGGTTCCCGCGAAGTCGGCCGCAGAACCCGAGATTACCGACTTGCCTGTGCCAGGAAATTCAACGAGCCCAGCCACTTTGCACGTGGCTGCGGCGGGACCTGTGCCGCGGTCGACGAATTATCCACCCTTGTCGGGCGGCCCTGCTGCGGCTCCCGATGCTGCGATCAGTCTGCCCGGCGATCAGCCGGGGGCAGCCTACGGCTATGATGCCGGCTATAAGAACATTCGGGGGAAGTTGGAATACTCAGTCAATGACGCCGTCTGGCGGTTGCGCTATCTTCCGCCCGGCATGACCGGCGACACCCACGGCGGGATCGTCACGATCGCCGACGCCGGACAATTGAGTGGCTTCGAGGCGGGCGATTTTATCGCAGTTCAGGGGACGATATCGCCGGTGTCGGCTGCCGGGTTGCCCGCCACGCTGGCCGTCGACCGGATTCGCCGGCAGTAGCATGCAGCGCTGCCGCCTTTTTTCTTCGTCCCAGACGGCGAGCTGACTGTTGAAAAAGGGGACAGGCACTTCGCGGCAACTGTCAAAACTTTGGGAAATCTGTCCGGTCGCTCAGAGCCAGTCCCCTTTTTCAACAGGCTGTCAGCCAGCCCCCCTGCCCCGTCGCCCGGCACGGCGTATCATTGAGATGAAGTCGGCTAGTTCTGTTGGCCGCCGATTGCGCGGCGCCGTCGCCCACGATAATTGCCTCTCGATCAGTCAGCCGTTCTTAGTTTTTTGAAGCACACGGTCGCATGGCCATCGCCCCTCATCCTTCGGCCCACGAATCCGGTGAAACGTCGCTCGGCGGCGCGAAGATTGCGCTCTGGAGCAATGTGGCGTCGACGGTTCGAATTTGGGCTCGAGGGCCTGTGCGCGGGCGGCTGGCCGAGTGGTCGGGGCTTGTGCTCGGCGGTATCCGCCTTCGAGTCTCAACTCGAGCCGCTCGCGGACGAAGAATTGCGCAAACGAAGTTTAGCGCTGCGCTATCGAGCCAAAAGCCGCGAACCGCTGGATAGAATTCTGCCCGAGGCTTATGCCCTCGTCCGCGAGGCGGGCCGCCGGACCTTGCAGATGCGACACTTCGACGTGCAGATCCTTGGCGGCGCGGCACTTTACCACCGCACCGTCGCCGAGATGCAAACCGGCGAAGGTAAAACGCTCACCGCCACGCTGCCGTTGTACCTGATGGCGCTCTCCGGCCAAGGCGTCCATCTCGCGACCGTGAATGATTACCTCGCCGAGCGCGATGCCGGTTGGATGGCGCCCGATCTATCGTCTGCTGGGCATGACCGTGGGCACGATCCTCACGCCGATGTCGACACCCGAGCGCCGGGCCGCCTACGCCTGCGACATCACCTACGGCACGGCCAAGGAGTTTGGGTTCGACTTTCTTCGCGACCGGTTGCTGCTGCGCCGCACCTCCGAAGGTCAAAGCGATCTGATGGCCCAGATGTTGGGCCACTCGGCCGACGGCACGGGCGACACTCCGGTGCAACGCCCGGCCCATTTCGCGCTGGTCGACGAGGCCGACAGCGTGCTGATTGACGAAGCCCGCACGCCGTTGATTATCAGTGCGCTGCCGACCGAAAGCGAACGAGCCGAAGTGGAGTTGTACTGTTGGGCGGCGAAGGCCGTGAACCATTTCGTCGACGACGAGCATTACGAATACGACCACGAGAAGAAATCGGCCGAGCTGAATGCCGCCGGGCGTCGCCTGGTCCGCAATCTGCCCCGCACGCCTGGGTTGCAAACCGTCGGCATGTTGCGGCTGTACGAGTTCATCGAGCGGGCCTTGCGCGCCCAGCGGGCTTTCACACTCGATCGAGAATATGTGATTCGGCGGGGCGAGATCGTGATCGTCGACGAGTTCACGGGCCGCTTGTCGGAAGGCCGCAAATGGCGCGACGGCCTGCATCAGGCGATCGAAGCGAAGGAAAATGTCGAAGTTACGATCGACACTGGCCACGCGGCCCGCGTGACGATCCAGGATTATTTTTCGCGTTATCCGTACTTAGCCGGGATGACGGGCACGGCGGTCAACTCGGCTCGCGAGCTGCACAAGATCTACAAGCTCCGCGTCGTGCCGATTCCGACGAATCGTCCGCCGATTCGCACGCGCCAGCCCGACCAGACACACGGCATCGAGGCTGCAAAGAATGAGGCCATTGTCGCCGAGGTCGCGCGGATCCATGCCGCGGGCCGGCCGATCTTGATCGGCACCCGGTCAATCGATAAGTCGGAAGTTCTTTCGCGATTATTGCAAGCGGCCGGCGTGCCGCATCAGGTGCTCAACGCCCGGCAGGTAGCGGCCGAGGCCGAGATTATCGCCGCCGCCGGCCAGCGCGGCCGAGTCACCGTGGCGACGAACATGGCCGGCCGCGGCACCGACATTCGGCTGGGTGAAGGCGTGGCGGAAATCGGCGGCCTGCATGTGATTCTCACCGAGATGCACGACTCCTCCCGGATCGATCGGCAGTTGATTGGCCGTTGCGGGCGGCAAGGCGACCCGGGGAGCGTGTGCCAGTTTCTTAGCCTCGACGACGATATCTTGTTAGCGGGACTCGGTCCCGACAAAGCGGAAAAGCTAGCCGCGATTGGCCGCCGGGCCGTGGAGGCCGGCGCGGAAAACTCGCTAGGTCATCTGGCGCGCGCAATTTCACAGAGCCCAGCGAAAAATCGAGCATCGCCACTTCCGCGATCGCAAGGCGCTGATGTATCACGAGAAGGAACGGAAAAAGCTGCAAAAGCAGATGGGGCAAGATCCATATCTCGACGCGCCGTCGTAAGTAGTAACATGACCGACGAACTTTATCGCTTGGCGCTCGACACGCTGAAGAAGCATCTTGAAGCTGCCGGCGTGTCTTTTTCCGAAGACGACGGCGATCTGCTCGTCTCGGGTCACCGCCTCGCTTTGTCGATCGGCTTTGAGTGCTTCACGCGGCAGGGAGAGCACACGATCGCGCCGCTGGATGTGCAAATCCATTTGGACGGCGATAGCGGCGATCGATTTCGTGTTGGCACGCTGGGTGTTGGCGACGATCGCCCGACGGCGATCCGCTCGGCGATCGAGGAATGGCATCTGTTGGCGGCTTCGCCTGTTCTGGCGGCGCTAGGAGCGGCAGTCGGCCTCCGCCGCGGCGAGCCCCAGCGAAAACTTGGCGGTTGGGATCTGTTCCCTGGCCGGGCTGGGTTGCGCGGAACGCTGCCCGCCGGCTTGGCGGCCGATGGGCCATTTTATCGCCGGCTGTTGGACACGCTCCGCAGAATGGTCGCGCAGTGGCCGAAGCCTACGGGCTTTGAGCTGCGCTCGATTTTCGTGATGGTTTCGACCGCCGAAGGATCGGCCGATGTGCAGGCGGCGATCGACGGCCTGGTCGACGCACCGCTGGCCGGATTGCTCAGCGCCCTCGAGTGGCCCTGCCCCGCCGAGCCCTATCTGTTCAAGCAGCTCTTCGTCTTGCGCACCGCGCCGGAATTTTCGTAAGGAGCCGCGAACGAAGTAAGCGCGTAATGCGGCGAGCACGAATTAAGCGGCGAGTGGAATGCCAATCGGCCGGTTGACGATTCGGGCAAGTGGAGCGCTCCGCATCGCTTACTTCGTGCGCGGCTCTTTACGCGGACGAGGACATCAGCCCCAAACGACGCCGCGAGGACCGGGGCGGATTTGGCCGATTTGCCAACTGCTCTGGCCAAGATCGGCCAGTTGGCTGCGGATGCTGTCGGCATAGAAGGGGCTGACGACCAGCGCTAGCCCGATGCCCATGTTGAACACGCGCTGCATTTCGGCCGGATCGACTTCTCCGAGTTGCTGAAGCCAATTGAACACCGCCGGCACCGGCCAGGAGTCGCGGGCAATCACTGCCTGCAAGCCCTCGGGAATCACGCGTTCCAAGTTCTCGTGCAGCCCGCCGCCCGTGATATGCGCGATCCCATGCACGACGTTCTTCACGGGATAGTGGCTCAAGATGCTGCGTAGGGGCCGAACGTAAATTCGCGTCGGCTCCAACAGCACGTCGCTTAGCTTGCGGCCAAGCGCCTCGACGAAATCGTCGACCTTGAGCTGCGCGTCATCGACGATCTTGCGAACGAGGCTGTAGCCGTTGGAATGCAGTCCGCTCGAAGCCAGTCCGAGCACGATATCGCCGGCGGCAATCGATCGGCCATCGATCACGCGGCGGCGCTCGACCACGCCGACGCAAAAGCCCGCCAGATCGTAATCGCCGCGTTGATACAGATCGGGCAGGATCGCCGTTTCGCCTCCGAGCAAGGCACAATCGCTCTCGATGCAGCCGCGAGTAACGCCGTCGACAATCGCTTCCAACAATGCGGGATCGTCGTGCGACAAAGCCACGTAATCGAGAAAGAACAACGGCTCGGCTCCGCAGCAAATCGCGTCGTTGACGCTCATCGCCACCAGATCAATGCCGACGGTGCGATGGGCGCCGCGGCGATCGCCACTTTGAGCTTCGTTCCCACCCCGTCGGTGCAGGAAACCAGCACGGGATTTTCATAGTTGCGGGCGAACAACCGGCTGGTGAAATCGAGCTGGAACAGGCCCGCAAAGCCGCCATCCAGCGGGATCACGCGGGGCGAATAGGTGCGATGCAGCAGCTTCGGCAGCCGCGCCATCGCCTGCTCGTAAAGTTCCAGATCAACGCCGGCGTCTTTGTAAGTCGCTTTCGCCATCGAGCGGATCGGGAAGGGAGCGAAGGATCAGGGACGCATCGTACAAAGAGCCACGGATTCTAGGATTGCCCTTCGGCAATTGTCAAACGTGTCGACTATCACGATGAAAACGAGAAACACAAGAAAACGAACGGAAATCATTTTGACACCGTTGAATTCGTTGTTAAACTGAGCTACGGCATTTGGGGGGGTAGCTGTTAGCAATCGTCCATTCGGACAAGTTTCGACAGCCGTTCATTACTGGGGAGGGGACATGCGCGATTATTTCGTTCGCAATTCTTGCCGTGGGATTGTTGCCGCTGGCTCGGGCGAGGCATTGTTCTTGACTTACTCTGCGTCCGCGACACAGCCGGAATAATCTTACGGGGAATCGGTTTGGACACACGTGGCAAATTGGTGCGAGTTGAGCTAGGGCATCAGGGAGACAGATGTTCGCAATAGTCGATCGGACAAGTTTCGACTGCCGTCCGTACTGGGGAGGGGTGGTGCAGGCATTTTTCGTTTAGCAATTGTTGCTGTGGGATCGTTGCCGCTGGCCCGCGCCGAAGCGGACACGATCGCGTATCGACAAGCCGCCAGCAGCAGGTCTACGGCGGCACCAACCCCGGAATGCAAAACTATCGGCAACAATCTCGGCCTCGATTTCACCGTCAATGCGCCGATTCGGGTGACGGAATTGGGTGCTTTCGACAACGGCAACCCTAGTCTTCTCAGCGGTGTGAAAGTGCAACCCCTGGCATTACGGTCGGGATCTTCAACACCACGACTGGGCTACAGGTAGGCCCGTCGGTCATGTTTTCGCCGACCAATGCCGGCACGCAAATCAATGGAGACGCTTTCCTGCCAACCAACATCACGCTACTGGATGGCAGCTACAGGATCGTGGCCTTCAATGACGGCAACTACAATTCAAACGGGAACCCGAACCCAAGCAGCACCGAAAACTCCGGCGGCGGACTGATTTCGTTCGGCGGCGGGCGGCTGGTTCAGCGGGACAGCGTTGCCACGTCGTTAGCGCTTCCGACGAACATGCGACGGCGGCCCATCCAACCGCTATGACGCGGGAACCTTTGCGTTCGTGCAAGCCCCTGAGCCGACGACCATCAGTCTCCTTAGCTTAGGAATCATCGGACTCATCATGGCGGCGAGCCGCTGCCGGAAGCGCTAGGACTGCGAATTGACAGAGCGCGCTCCATTTACTGCTCGAACTCATCGTTATCTGTGCTCTTCGGCGCGGTCTTATTCGAGCCGTCCTTCAGCACGCTCGGCGGCGGTGGAGGCGCTCCGGACGAGGACGAATCGTCGCCGTATTTTTTCAGCAGTTCGCCGGCCAGCTTGTCCTTCGGCGCGAGTTTCGCCGCTTCGGCCATTTGGTCTTTGAATTGCGATTTGTGCCCCATCATCAGGTAGTGATAGGCCCGGAGAAAATGGGCGTCGGCCGCGGTGGGATTGTCCTTGGAATATTTTTCCAAGGCCCGCAACTGGCCGGTGTATTTCGCCTCATCGCCATAATAGCCGAACAGTGTTGGCCAATCGGCGGCGGGGCCGAGCGCCAATGCGGCGTGTGCTTCCATCGCGGCGCCGCGATAATCGCCTAAGGCGAACAGGCTGAGCGACATCAGCTCGTGGGCCTTGGGATTCTGCGGCGATTCGACGGCCGCATGGTTGGCCATTCGCAGCGAGTCCTTGTAATGCCCCTCGCCAAATGCTGCCTGCGACTGCGCAAAATATTCGGCACCGGCCGATTCGTCGGCCCCTTCTTCGGCGCTGGTCTGGGCGGCGGTGGGAGCTTCGTCCGCCGTCGGCGCGCTCACGGTTTGGTAGCCCGCGGTTTCATAAACGGGTTCGCCGTAGTCGTACACATAGCCGTATCCGCCTCCCCAGCCCCAGGCCGGCCACCAGAACGGGTAGTAGCCCCACCAGAATCCGCCCTTGTTCCAATTCCAAGGGTTTCCCTTCCAGTTCTTCATCGCGAATTGATTGCTCTGCCAGTTCTTTTGGCTCTGCATGAAATTCGGCCCACCGGATTGCCAACTCGGGCTGATGTTGTGCAGCGAATTGAAGGATTTGAAGTCGTGCATCGCTCCCGAATTCGAAAAGTGATGCGTGGTGTCTTGCGGTCCAAGCGTCCCTTGAGAAGGCGAGAAATGGGGCGTGTTTGAATTCTGAACGCCGCTGGTCCCTCCGCTGTGAGCGTTGAATCCCCCGCTCCCAAGGCCCCCACTGCCAAGCCCTCCGCCGCTTGGACCGCCGCCTCCGCTGCCCGAACGGCCGCCAGCGCCGTGCGCCGTGTTGAAACCAAAATACGCTACGCTCAACAGCACCACGGGGAGCCCGATCCGCGCGATACGCTTGGACATTCGACACCCTTTTTCGAAAAAGTTTGCGGGCCGCGAAAAAAAGTTGGCTACCGTCCGCCTAAGAGAGACTCCGAGACGGATCAAAGTATCGCCATCGAGAGCGAGTTCATCCCGTTTGCCCACTGCAAAAAATGCCGCAAAACGCCCGGAAATGCTGTTGGCATTATACATGATTCGACTGGCAGCAGTGCAAGCTCTCGTCGGGAGCAAACTGGACGGCGCGACAAAAAAGGCGTGGCGCGGGCCATCTTGCCCAACGCCACGCCATTTCGTATCCTCAAATTGCTCAACTGCGAAGCGAACCGGAAGATTACGAATCCACGCCGGTCTCACTCCCCGTGGGAGCTTGGTTCGAATTTTCCTGGGCGCCATTCGGTGCTGTGGGCGCCGTTGTGGGCGTAGGATTTTCACCAATCTTCTTCAGCAATTCAGCCGCGAGCTTGTCCTTCGGCGCAAGTTTTACCACCTGACCCATCTGCGTCTTGAACGAATCCATGTTGCCCATCATCAGGTATTGATAGGCCCGCAGAAAGTGCGCGTCGGCCGAATCGGCGTGGTCTTGAGAGTATTTCTCCAAGGCTCGCAACTGATTGGTGTAAGTGTCCAGATTGCCGTAATAGCTGTACAACTCGTTCCAATCAGCCGGCGGTCCAAGAGACAAGGCCGCATGGGCCTCCAAGGCTGCTCCACGATAGTCAGCCAGGGCGAACAAGCTCAAAGACATCAGCTCATGAGCCCGTGGATTCTGCGGCGAGTCGACCGCTGCATGGTTGGCCAGTCGCAAAGCATTGTGGTAGTCGCCCGAGGTGAACGCCTGCTCCGCCTGACCGTAATACTCACCGCCGGAGGCGGAATTATTCGACTCGGTCGGAGTCGCCGTTGTCGGCTGCTCGGACGTCGTGGCAGGAGCATAGCCCGTTTGATAGTACGGGTAGTCGCCACCGTAGTAGGAATCACCGTAGGGATATCCCCAGCCGAGGCCCCAGGCTGGCCACCAATATGGCCCGACTCCCCACCAGAATCCGCCACGGTTCCAACCGTTGTTGTATCCGTACCAATTTCCATGGCCGTTCCAGTTGCCGTTGCCATTCCAGTTGCCGTTACCATTCCAGTTGCCATGGGCGAAATTCTCGCCGCCATTCCAACGGGCAGAATTTGCATTGTTGGCATTGAAGGAGCGGGCGCCGTTGGCAAACGAATTCCCACCCGAATTAAAGCTTCGCGCACCGGATGAGATCGACGGACTGGCGAAGCTCCGCCCGCCGCCGCTGAATCCGCCGCCACTGAATCCACCACCTCCCATGCCTCCACGCCCGCCACCACCACCGCCTCCGCCGCGTGCAAATGCGTCAGCCGAACTAAACGCCATAGCGGCCACGATCATCAGCGGCACACTAAGCCATGACCAGTGCCTTAACATGATTCTCCTCCACACCAAGATGCCAGACCCGAGGGAAACCGGAGTCATATCGGTCGAGCCGCCAACGCGGCAGTAATTTCCCACCATCCCCAACTTAAGCAGAATTCATGCCGAAATGAGCGAAATGGCACACGCATCATAACCTGCAATACAGCTACCTCCCACATTCTGATTATACATAGCTAGTCCAGGCCATAGGTTGCGACCGGCTGAAAACTGGTTTAAAGTCGAAACTGCGTCGAGCCTGATCGCGGAATGCCGCGCCGACGCCGATGTCGTCCTTGTCTCTCTTCGCGGCGTCTTGGCGGTCAAGCGAACCTCGAAGTAACCATCCCCACGTTTGGAGCATGCGCATGTCGACCCGTCGCCGGCTGTTCGTCGGAATGATCCTGCTGTTGACCGCTGCCTGCGCAAATGCGGCAGCCAACGGCCTTCAGGGCGGAGACTTCGTGGCAGTCGTCGGCGACTCGATCACCGAACAGAAACAATATTCCGTGTTCATCGAAGACTATCTGCTGATGTGCCAGCCGGCGGCGGATTTGCGCACCGCCCAGTTCGGCTGGGGTGGCGAAACGGCGCCTGGCTTCCTGGCGCGCATGGACAATGACCTGCTGCCATTTCATCCCAATGCGATGACCACCTGTTACGGCATGAACGACGGCGGCTATTCCCCCATGACACCCGATAAGGCCCAGCGCTATCGCGACGCGCAGCGCGACATCGTCCAACGGGCTAAAAAGGCCGGTGTACGGCTGATCGTCGTCGGCTCGCCGGGCTGCGTCGATACCGACATGTTCCGCCACGACGTGGCCGCAGCCCAGATGTACAACAAAACGTTGGGCGAGCTGAAAGACATTGCCCGCGAGGTGGCCCATTCCGAAGGTGTGGGCTTCGCGAATGTCTACGAGCCGATGATCGACGTGATGGGCAAGACGAAAGCCAAGTACGGCCACAACTATCATCTCGCCGGCGGCGACGGCGTGCATCCCGACGCCAATGGACACCTGGTGATGGCCTACGCGTTCCTCAAAGCGCTCGGCGCGAGCGGCGACGTCGGCACGATCACGGTCGACCTCGCAGCCGACAAAGCCGAGGCGACCGCCGGCCACAAAGTGCTGTCTTGCAAAGGTGGCACGATCGAGTTGGAAAGCACGAAGTACCCGTTCTGTTTCTACGGCGATCCGACGCAGCCGAATTCAACTCGCGGAGTGCTCGAATTTCTGCCGTTCAACAAGGAGCTAAATCGCTACCTGCTTGTCGTCACCGGCCCGGCCGAGCATTACAAAGTGACCTGGGGCAAGACGAGCAAAGAATTCTCGGCGGCCCAATTGAAGGACGGCGTGAATCTGGCGGCGGAGTTTCTCGACAATCCCTTCTCCGCGCCGTTCGAAAAAGTCGACGCCGAAGTGCGCAACCAACAGAACAACGAAACACCGCTAATCAAGAATCTGCTGCACAATTTGCCCGACTACAAACGTTTGATGCCGGAAGAGGCCGAGTCCTTCGAACGGATCGGCGGGGCGGTGGTGCGCGACGACAAGAAGTTGGCCGAGGTCGCCGCCGCTTCGGTAGTTCCCGTCCGGCACAAACTCGTGATTGAAGCGATGAAATGAACAACAGCCCATCCCAGAACCGCCCGAGGAGAGGGGGACAGGCACATTTTGCTCACGGGGCATCGCAAAATGAGCCAGTCCCCGGCGACTCTGGGCCAGCCTCGAAGCCGTCGTTGCGTTGGCCGTTGAATCTGCAACTCTTGCTGCCCGTGTTGCTGGTGGTGATCGTGGCGATTGTCGGCTCCAGCGTGCTGTCGGCCTGGTTGATGGCCGGCTGGGTTCAGCACCGGCAAGAGGAAGATCTGACCCGGTTGGTCACGACGCTCACCGAATCGGCCTTCCCGCTGAACGAATCGGTCTTAAAGAAGATGAGCGGACTGTCGGGGGCCGAGTTCATCGTTTTCGCGACCGACGGCGCGGTCGAATCGGCGTCGCGGCAGTTCAATCCTGCCGATCTCGCGGCGTTGGCGCGTCTGCCGAGCCAGCGGCGGCTCGAAAATTTTGCCGCCGGCGATACGCTGAGCCTGGGTGGCTCGCGATATCTGGCCGCGCGTTTGCCGTTGCTGAATCGCGCGGCCGACGACGATCGATCTTCCTCCTTGGCCGTGCTTTATCCTGAGGAACGGTGGTCGGCGGCTCGCCGGCAAGCCGTTTATCCGCCACTGGTGGTCGGTGCTCTGGCGATGCTCGTGGCGGGCGTCGTCACCACGCTTTTGGCCCGGCGATTGGTGCGGCCACTGCAGGCGTTGCGACATCAAGCCGCCGCGGTGGAGAAAGGGGATTTTCAGCGGGTCCCGCTCGGCCGCCGCAACGACGAAATCCAGGACCTGGCCCGCTCGATCAACCACATGGTCGATCGGCTGGCCCGCTACGAGGCCGACGTCCGGCACAACGAGCGGCTCCGGACTCTCGGGCAGCTTGGCGCCGGGATCGCCCATCAATTGCGGAACGCGGCGACGGGGGCTCGGCTGGCGATCGATTTGCATCGCCGGCATTGCACCACCGCCGCCGAGGCGGAATCGCTCGACATCGCCGCCAAGCAACTTGTGCTGATGGAAACCTATCTGCAACGATTCCTGACGCTCGGCCGGAGCGAGCCAGGAGAATTGCTGCCGCTCGATTTGGCGGCACTCGTCGAACAAACTTTACCTTTGGTGCGCCCGGCATGCGAACACGGCGGGGTCGAGTTGCAATGGCGGCGGCCTCCGGGGGCGATGCGGATCGCCGGCGATTCGCATGCGCTGACCCAATTGCTCGTGAACCTGTTGCTCAACGCGTTCGAAGCCGCCGCGGGTCAGCGTGTCGCGGGAGATAGTTCGTCGCAGGACGATGCGGATCGCTCCGAAAAAATGATTCCACCGGCCGTGAGGGTTGAGGTGCAACAAGACGCGGATCGACACGTCATCTGCCAGGTTAGCGATAGCGGCCCCGGACCCAAGCCCGAAATCGGCTCGCGGTTGTTCGAGCCGTTCGTAACGGACAAACCGGATGGCACAGGTTTGGGCTTGGCCGTGGTCCAGCAGATCGCTGCCCAGCATGGCGCCGAAGTACGATGGTGTCGCGATGCCGGGATGACGCAATTCAGCGTGGTTTTTCCAGCCATGGGCTCAGGAAATTCGCAGGAAGCCGCCAGTGCATCTGCTCATTGTTGACGACGAACCGACGATTTGTTGGGGTCTCTCGCGGCTCGGCAAAGAGCTGGGCTTGGAGGTCGCGACCGCTTCGTCGGCCGAGCAGGGACTGCAACTGGCACAGAAACGGCCGCCGGATCTGCTGATTCTCGACGTGCGCTTGCCCGGCATGGATGGACTCACGGCGATCGAGCGGTTCCGGCAGCAGATGGGCACCGCGCCGATCGTGATCATCACGGCCTATGGCGATCTGGCCACGGCCGTGGAAACGGTCCGCCGCGGCGCGTTCGAATATCTGGTCAAGCCGTTCGATCTGTCGTTGGCGCAAACCGTGATCCAACGCGCACTGCGGTGGCGGCGCGAAATGCTCGAGTCCGAGCAGTCGGGCGATTCGTCCTCTCGCGCGGCCGAGCCGCAACTGGCGGGGCTTGTCGGCCGGTCCGCGCCAATGCAGGAAGTCTTCAAGCGCATTGCGCTCGTGGCGGCATCCGAGGCTTGCGTCCATTTGGCGGGCGAAAGCGGCAGCGGCAAAGAGCTGATCGCGCGGGCTATCCATCAATTCAGCCGCCGTCAGGCCGGGCCATTTGTCGCGGTGAACGTCGCGTCGCTCAACCCAGCCTTGGTCGAAAGCGAAATGTTCGGCCATGCCCGGGGAGCCTTCACCGGCGCTGACCAGGTTCATCGAGGACTGCTGGAGCAATCGCACGGCGGCACCATTTTTCTCGACGAGGTGGCCGACACCCCGCCGGCGCTGCAAGTCAAGCTGCTGCGCACCGTGGAACATGGCGAAGTCTTGCCGGTCGGCGCAGGCCAGCCGATCCAGGTTGATCTGCGGGTAATCTCGGCCACGCATCAGCATTTGCCGGATTTAGTGGCCGACGGTTCATTCCGCCACGATCTTTATTTCCGCTTGAGCACGTTCCAGATCGACGTCCCGCCGCTGCGCAATCGGTCCGACGACATTCCGGCGTTGGCCGAACACTTCATTCACATGCTGTCCGAGAAGAACACCGCGCCGGCGGCACGGCTTTCGCCCGAAGCACTGGCGGAACTGATGCGACGTCCCTGGCACGGCAACGTGCGCGAGTTGCGCAACGCGATCGAACATGCGCTCGTCTTGGCCCGCGGCGGAGTGATTGCCGTCGAGCATCTGCCGGCTCCGGTCGCCGCGCCGCCGCGCGCAACCATGGCGCGACATCAGCGGCGAACGGCGGCCAGAAGGCGAATTCCGGCGACGTTTCCGCTGAGGATGCCGCGATCGCTGAGTTGATTCGCCGCTGGGCCGACACCCGGCTGCGCGAGAATGCCTCGGTCGACAATCTATACGAGCAGCTACTGCGGCTCGTCGAGCCGCCGCTCTTGGCGGCGGTGCTCGCCAAACATCAAGGAGGCCGCGCCGCGGCCGCCCAAACCCTCGGCCTGCACCGGATGACGCTGCGTAAGAAATTGTCGCAGTTCGATCGAGAGAAGGACTAGTGCTTTGTCAACGCTTGATTCGTGGATTGTGTGCCACTGGCTTTGCCAGTGATCTTTGGAATTCTTGCCTTGATCGGTCAGCAACGAAGAACACTGGCAGAGCCAGTGGCACCCTAAAATCAAGCTGTGACAATGCGCTAGTGAATGGACGCTCGTGCCGCAAACCTAGGGACCAGTTCACCGCGTTCGCATCGGGGGCGCTGCCCCGGCGGAAAACCCGCGGGAGCCATCGCTTCGCCGGGCTTCGGCTTGTCGACTTTGATGTCGATATCACCCTTGGCTGTGTCGATCTCGATTGGCGTCAGTTTCGGATCGCGGTATCGTGCCGGCACGAGTGGAACCGGGTGATCGTTCTTATCGAACGTTTGGACCTGCACCTTATGTTTGCCGGGAACCAAACCATCGCCCGCGTAGTGACTCGTCTCGGAATCGAACGTGCCATCGGCAACATTGACTTCGGCAACGCCGGGCTTTGGATACGTCTTCGCGTCAAGTGGGGGAGATTCGGAGTTGAAAGTCAATGTGATCCGTTGGGCTGGAATCAGCGAACCATCGGCGTAGGTGACTTTGCCTTTGACTTTGACGTAGGAAAACGGATCCTTCGTGCCTCCGCAACCGGTGATCAGGAGCAATCCCAGCAGCCCGGCCAACGCCGGCAAACCGTGAACGCGCAATGTGTGGGATTCTAGGGCGCAATGTTTCGCAAGACGCAGCATGATGATTCCTATTTGGACGGACGAAGAATCGATGAGCGCAAAGGCGCGGCGCCGAAAGCGGCCAGCAAACTTCCCTTGAACCCACAAGTTAGCTGGCCCCGCGAGCAGGTGCAAGTTAGCCCCGCGCGAAATTGCTAACGTGTGCGGGGAAGGCCGAGGGCTTTAAGGCTGAGGGCTTTAAGGCTGAGGGCTTAGGGGCGAAGAGACGAAGGCGGACGCTGCGCAGTCCCTAAGCCCTAAGCCTTAAGCCCTAAGGCTTGTCCATCGCTTGCGATTGTGGAATGCAATTGGCGAAGCTAAATTGGGAAATGTCGGATGGTGGTCAGGAGTGCGGTTTTATCCGCGTTTCGCACACGCATCAGTCCCTTCAGCCAAGGAGAGTTCTCGTGGCGGAAAACGATCCGTATCGCACCCCTGCTCAGGCGGGTCAAACGCCTCGGGAAGCTCCCGTCGCGGCCAAGCCTGTCCGCCGATCGTCATGGACGCTGTCGCGGATCATCTTGCTTGTGGTGCTGGCGTTGTGCGTCACGATGTTGGGGGTCGATTTGGTGCGCGGCCAATGGCCCCTCAAGCGAGCGAAGTCGAAGCTGCTCGACGCCATGGCGGCCCGTTCGCCGACGGACGAAGACGAGAAGCCGGCCCGGGGCAAGATGATCAGTGGCGATCTCTCGCCCTTGACGGCCGATGAGGTCCACAAGATTATTGGGCGCGACCCGTCGCAAACCGTCACCAAGCCGGCCAAGATGGGCGCGAACGAAGAAATTACCGAGACCTACGACTATCCGGGGGTATTTCGCAAATACACCCTTACCTGCAGCTACTATAAGCAAATCGGCGGCACCGCGTTGAAACGCGTCGAATCGGCCGACGGCATGCTCGGGAATCTGTTCGGACACTGAGCCTAAGTTGTGTGGTATTAACGGTTTGATGTTAGCCAAGCGGCGATTGGAAACCGCACCGAAACCGTTGCCGCGACTCGCGGGTTTAAGGGAAGAAGGTTGGCTGGCCATTGATGCACCGGAGTCCAACTCGGTCGTGATGGCGGACAGGGGGAATCAAGTATGTCAAGATTGACCGACTTGCGGGCGAACCGGCAGCAGCGGCTTGCCAGCTCGTACCGAAACGCCCCCAGCCGTCCGCGCGGCTTTGGCTTTACTTTGGTCGAACTGCTGGTCGTGATTGCGATCATCGGCATTCTCGTGGCCATGCTATTGCCGGCGATGCAGGCTGTGCGTAATTCAGCGGCGCGCACCAAATGCTTGTCGAATTTGCACCAGATTGGCTTCGCATTCGAGCAATATCTCGATGCCCAGGGAACGCAAGGCTACTACCCCACATGTGCCGAGATGCCGACGTTGCAACCCACGGTGCCCAGTATCGCCGCGATCTTAGGCCCCTATTGCGAAACGAAAAATACGGCCCTCACCAACCCGGGAAACACCGGGCCGGCTCAGACGGACCCGACCAACGCGCTGAATATGCAGGAAGTTTTTCATTGTCCCAGCGATCAGGAACCGAGCTACTTTACGGCGCAAGGTTTGAGTTACGATTATCCCACAAATAGTTTTCAAGGCAAAACGCGCGTGCAGGCTTGCATGATGATGGTGGCTGGTAGCCTTCAGCCGGTGAGTAGCACCCTAGTTCCCGTGCTCTACGATTTCGGTACTTTCCATGGCGACCCGAACAGCGGCGTTTCTCGCAATTTTCTGTATGCCGACGGGCACACGGCCGATCAGTAATGGCGACCAGTAGTTCAGGTAACGCGAAATGAGGTAAACCATGAGCCAAGCCCCCACCGTCAACCGCCAATGGCCTAGAAAGCGAACTGCCGCGCCGGAACGCAAGTCGAAGCGCCGCTATGTCATTTGGGTTCTGGGATCTTTGAGCATTTTATTGCTGTCGGGCCTTGGCATCGCTTGGGCCACGGGCTATTTCGATCCCAACCCACGGATCGCGGAGATCAACCAGCTTGTCGGTCAAATGCAAGATGGCAACCGCAAAGACCGGCGGGAATCGTTCGAAAAGATGCGCAAGGATATGGAAGGACTGTCTGACGCCGAAAAGAAGGCGGTGTGGGAAAGGATGCGCAGATGCGCATGGAGAAAGAGAAAGAACGTTTGGCGGCCTTTTTCAAGATGTCGGCCGACGAACAGAAGGCCGAGATCCAGAAAGAAATCGAACGTCGGCTCCGACGACAGAAGGAAATGGAAGAACGAATGGCGCAGGCCGCCGCCAATCCAGATCAATCCAATGGGGGTTCTTCCTCGGCGCAAAATGGCTCGGGCAATAATCAAGGGCCAGGAGGCCGGGGGGCTTGGCGATCGATGACCGAAGAGCAAAGGATCAATGCGCAGAAGCAGAGGCTCGACAATACCACCCCGGAATTCCGCGCCCAAGCACACCTTTACAACCAGATGGTGCAGCAGCAGGCAGCCGCACAGGGCTTGCCCTTGCGATGGAACGGCGGCATGGCCGGATTGCGGTAGACCATCACTCGATGCTTGGCGCCGCCATTCTGCTTCGTCTCAACGAAGCTACGTACGCAACTGTGAATTGCGCACACAAGACGGCCACGATACAGGGGCCCGTTGAAAGATTGCCAAGCTCCAAGCTCAGCGCCAGTCCGCCCGCGACGCCCACGATGCCGACCAGCCAGGCGATCCCGATCACGCGGCCCAACCGCCGGCTTAGCAAATTCGCCGTCGCTCCGGGAATGACAAGCAGTGCCGTCACCAGCACGATTCCCGCCAGCCGCACGGTGAGCACGATCGCCACGGCCAACAGCGCCAACAGCACATAATGAATCGCGGTCGTTCGGACGCCGAACACCCGGCTCACGGTTTCGTCGAACGCGTAGAACACGATTTCTTTGAACAACGCGGCCAGGACCGCCAGGATCACCGCCGCCGAGCCAATCGCCAGCCACATGTCATACGGACCGACATTCAGGAGCGAGCCGAACAACAGCGCTTCCAAATTCGGCGCGGCCCGCGGCGGTCCGAACAGGTGGATATACCAATCGGAATAACGAAACTGCGCGTGCAGATCATTCATCAGCACGCCCCAGGCCATCGCGGCCACGAGCAGGATTCCGATGGCGCTATCCGGTTCGACGTGCCGGCGGCGCGAGAGCATGCCGATCAACAGCGCTGTCACCAGACAGAATGCCAACACGATCAGATCAGTCTGCCACGTGCCGCCCCCACGCCCCGCGGTAAATCCCAAAACGAGCGCGGTGCCGATTCCGCCGAAGCCCGCATGGGCAATCCCTTCGCCGATGAACGCCATCCGTTTCAGCACCACGATGACCGACAACAACGAACAGATCGTTCCGACCGCGATGCCGGCCACGAGCGCCTCGCGAAACAATGCGATCTGCCAGAATTCCCACAAGCGGTGCATACGGCTGGATCACTTCGTGGGCCGCGGCGGACGTAAGGCCCACGAAACTTCGTGGCGAAAAACTTCGCTCAGAACTTCCTCCGTCAGCCCCTCCGGCGAATCGTGGTAATGAATCGACTGGTTCAAGCAAGCGACCTGCGTGCAACTCGTGGCAATGGCCCGCAAGTCGTGGCTGACGATGACCAACGTCAATTCCAATTGCCGGTGCAGCCGGCGAATCAATTCGGCGAATTGCCGCTGACCGACGTCGTCGATTCCGACCAAGGGCTCGTCGAGGATCAAGATTTTCGGTCGGGCCGCCAAAGCTCGTGCCATGAAACACCGTTGTTGCTGTCCGCCGGACAGTTCGCCGATCGGCTGATCGGCAAGCTCGACAATGCCTAGTTCTCCAAGCAGTTGCTCGACATACTGCCGATCAGCCCGGCTATACCAGCGCACCGGCCCGGTTTTGCCCACCAGCCCCATCCGGGCGACTTGCCGCACCGTGAGCGGGAACCGCCATTCGGCGTCGTGCCGCTGGGGAACGTAGCCGACGATATCGCCGCGCCGACAAGCAGCTTGCGGCGCGAGACCCATGAGCCGCACGTGGCCGCGATAACCACTTAGCAAGCCGAGCATGATTTTCAGCAGCGTAGTCTTACCCGCGCCATTGGGACCGATAATTCCCAGGCTCGATCCTTGCGGCACGTGCAGCGTAACATCGCGCAGCGCCAACCCGCGATCGGTTCGCCCGCCGGCTTGCGAATAGGCAAAGCTCACTTGGTCCAGGCAGATCGCGTCGTCAACAGCGCGATGCTCGGCAAGGCTGCCATGCGCGTGTGGCTCGTGCGTGGAATCGGCGGGCGTGAGATGCATCGGCGTGTCGAGTTATTTTGGATCGGACGAAGCGCCGACTAATTCTCGGGAGGGCGAGGCTCCTGCCGAGCCGCCAGCGTTCGGCTCGGCGGGAGCCTCGCCCTCCCGCCCTCTTGCAGCGCCGCTTTGGCCTTTGACCAGCACATCGAGATTCGAGCGCATCATTGCCTGATACGTCGTGTAGCCAGGCTGCCGCGGGCCGCCGAGCGGGTCCAACTGCAGCACGTCAACGCCCGTCTCGCGGCGAATCACGGACAGCGTGTCGGCGGAGAATTCCGGTTCGCCATAGATGACCGCCAGATGATACTTGTGGATGGCCTCGATCGCCGCGACGAAATTATGGGGCGTCACCTCGCCGCCGGGGCTGACTTCGATGTCCGTCATCCGCGCGACAATCTTCAAGTGATAACGCTCAGCGATCAAGTCGAAGGCATTATGGAACGTGATCAGTTCGCGGGTCGAGACCTTCGTCAGCCGGTCGCGATATTCCTTGTCCAATTCTTGTAGATCGGCCGAAAGTTTGGCCGCAGCGGCGCGGATTCTGTTTTGACGCGACGGAAACCGTTGGACCAACGGTTCGACTAGCGCCGCGACGAACTTTTGGGCCAGCTCCGGATCGAGCCACAGGTGATTGTTCGGGCCGGAAAGGTCCTCGGAATCGCGCCCCGCCGAATTCCGCGGGGGCTTCGGCGCCGGACCTTCTTGGCGGCCGATTAGCTCGGCGAACCGCAAGGGTTTCAACTGCGGAGCAGCGCTGGCGGCCGCTTTCTCGGCCCAATCGTCGATCCCCATGCCGACCGTCACGAGCATATCGGCCCGACTGAGCTCGCGAAGCTGGTCCGGGTGCAATTCAGCATCGTGTTCGGAGACACCTGGCGGCAACAGCGTCACGACGTTGGCCCAGGGGGACGTCAACTGTTCAACCAGACTGGCCACCGGGAAAATACTGACGGCAATGATCGGCTTCTGCGGCCCGCCGGACGTGTCACCACCCCCGCAACCCGCGAGGATCAATCCGATCGGCGTCGCGCCCACGATCGCCATGCCAGCCAGCGCGAGCCAACTCGACCGGCGCGAGCGAGAAAGCGGCATCTGCGAAATCCAGCGGCAAGGAACGTATTTGCAAATCAGTTGCAAGACGATTGTAGCACTAGCCGCGCCAATTTGTCCAGCCGGCAGGGGTCAGGGTAGTGGTACAGTTTGAGCCCCCGCGGCACACGGAGAGGCTGTGATTTTTTCGATTCGCCTATAGGCAAGCCGGCGGCTTGGCGCTAATTTGTGTTGCATGTCCGGTTTACACGTTCGCGGTCGTGCCAGGAGGCTCGTTGTGACGTCGGTGTTGTTCGATAAAGGTCCGTCCAAGATCCCTTCGCCCGCGGAGGTCGCCGAACCGCTGTCTGGTCAACCGCGGCTGCGCGTTCCGGAACGTCAGCAGATCGAGATGCAGTGGCGCTCGCTCGATGAATTGCTCGAAACCGATCATCAGGCGCGTCTGGTGTGGATCGCCGTGTGCGGGTTGAATCTCGGTCGCTGGCTGACTCAAGTCAAGGCGGTGGAACGGAACGTGGGCCGCAATAGCACCGATCCGCGGCTGCTGGTCGCCCTGTGGATTTATGCCACGCTCCAGGGGGTCGGCAGCGCTCGCGAGATTGCTCGTTTGTGCGAGAAGCATGTGGCCTACCGATGGTTGTGCGGTGGCGTGACGGTAAACCATCACCTGTTGTCCGACTTTCGTTCGGGGGAAGGTGGATGGAGCGAACTGCTGACCCAGATTATCGCCCCGTTGCTGGCGGAGGGTTTGGTGACGATGGACCGTGTCGCTCAGGATGGAATGCGGGTCCGAGCCAATGCCGGCAAGTCGTCGTTCCGCCGCCGCGCAACCCTGGAATCGTGCTTGGAAGAGGCGCGGCAGCAAGTAGAAATACTTCAACGACTGGCCGACGAATCGCCCGACGAATTGACGAAGCGACAACGTGCAGCCCGCGAGCGAGCGGCCAACGAACGAGCCGAACGTATCGCGGAGGCCCTTCGCAACTGCGAGGAACTGCAACAGCAACGCGACGCGACAGCCCGCAAGAGCGGCCGCAAGGCCACCGAGGCGCGGGCCTCGACGACCGATCCGGAAGCACGCGTGATGCAGTTTTCGGACGGCGGATTCCGCCCGGGTTACAACGTGCAGTTTTCGACGGCGACCGACACGGGGATTATCGTGGGAGTCGACGTCACCAATGCTGGAACCGACCAAGATCAACTGCCACCGATGTTGGAACAATTGAAAGAACGCTACGGTCGAGTTCCCGAGGAAAGCTTGGTGGACGGGGGCTTTGCCAGCCTGGAGACGATTGACGCGGCGTCGGAAATGGGAAACACGGTGTACGCTCCGTTGAAAGAAGAGCACAAACAGTTGGCAGCGGGCAAAGACCCGTACGCGAAGAAGGCCGGCGATAGCGCCGCGGTCGCGAGTTGGCGAGCGCGGATGGGAACGGCGATGGCCAAGCAAATCTATAAGCTGCGCTGCCAGACGGCCGAGTGGGTCAACGCCCAGGCACGTAACCGGGGCTTGTATCAGATGCCCTTGCGTGGCACGGTCAAATGTCGGCTCGTGGGATTGTTGTATGCGATCAGCCATAACTTACTGATGGGGATGCAACTGCGCGGAGGCGACGGTCGGAGGTGGATAAACCGGAAACTGCAAAAGCAAGTCAAGTTTGGCAAAGGCAAAGGTTGCTTCGGCAAGGTCGGGGCGCCCATGAAGCGTCATCCGGCTTAAAACCGTCGTAAAAAAATCCGTAGCCAAGCGATCCAGGATCCCCGCCCTTAAACGCTCCGTCGGCAATTAATCACAGCCTCGGAGTGTGCCTACTACGTAGCAGGCACGCTCCGCGTGCCGTCGCCGCGCCAAAAAACTTCAAAAATGTACCACTATGGGGGTCAGGAACAGCGCAACAGCAATCGCGCATCGACAACAGTGCACCGGCAAACTTCGCCCGCATGCTTTGCTCTCCGCGGGGGCCGTGGTACGCTCGATGAAATCAATTCGGCGTTGATGATGGCTTGTGATGTCAACTCAGATCCCACACCGCTCTAATTCCTGCATGTCATCGACGGTCGCCTCCGACATTGCCGCCATCCGGCTTCATCCGCGCGATAACGTGGCGGTTGCGGTTCGGGCGCTGGGCGTTGGCGTCGAGATTGCGGTCACTTCAGGCTCGGTGCGCCGCGGAGCCGATCCCGCAGGGGCACAAGGTGGCGCTGGCGCGGCTGGCCGTCGGCGACGCGGTCGTGAAATACGGCGAAGTCATCGGCTTTGCGTCGGCGTCGATCGAGCCGGGCGATTGGGTTCATTCGCACAATCTCTCGGCCGACGCGTTTGCCCGGCAATACTCTCGAGCCGACGCCATTCCCGAACCGCCGGCGCCGCTCGAGGATCAAACGTTTCTTGGTTATCAGCGAGCGGATGGCGGGGCGGGCACGCGAAATTATTTGGCCATCATCTCGTCGGTGAACTGTTCGGCCTCGGTCAGCAAGCTGATCGCGCGGCGGTTCGATGCGGCGGCGTTGGCGCCCTTCCCGAACGTCGATGGCGTCGTGGCGTTCACGCATGGCGGCGGTTGCGGCATGCAGTTCGACGGCTTGCAGCATCAGATTCTCAACCGCGTGCTGGGCGGCATCGCCAGGCATCCCAATATCGGTGGCTATTTGCTCGTCGGTCTGGGCTGCGAGACGGCGACAATTGGCCATCTGTTGGCCGACCAGCGTCTGGTACAAATTTCCGGTGTTCCTCGCGGAGCGACACCTGGCCGTCCGCCGGTCTTGGCCATCCAGGATCTGGGGGGCACCCAGCGGACGATTGACGAAGGCAGCCGGCTGGTGGCCGAACTGCTTCCGCGGGTGAACGACGTGCGGCGCGCGCCGATTTCCGCGGCCAAACTGATCTTGGGCACCAACTGCGGCGGCTCGGACGGCAATTCAGGTATCACCGCGAATCCGGCTTTGGGCGCTGCCGCCGATTTGCTAGTGGCCGCCGGAGGCACGGTCGTATTGGCCGAAACCACGGAACTCTACGGCGCCGAACAACTTCTCACGCGCCGCGCCGTGTCTCCGGCCGTGGCCGACAAACTGCTGGAGCGGATCCGCTGGTGGGAGTGGTACGCAGGCGTGTACGGCGCGACGCTGGACAACAATCCTTCGCCGGGCAACAAAGCCGGCGGCCTGACGACAATCTACGAAAAATCGCTGGGGGCCGTGGCCAAAGGTGGCTCGACCGCGCTGGTGGACGTGTATCAGTACGCCGAGCAAATCACGGCCAAGGGGCTCGTCGTCATGGACACTCCGGGCTTGGACCCTGTGAGCGTCACCGGCATCGTCGCCGGCGGGGCCAATGTGATCGCCTTCACGACCGGCCGCGGCAGTTGCTTCGGCTGCAAGCCGTCTCCTTCGCTGAAGATTGCGACGAACACGCCGCTGTTCGAGCGGCTGCCGGACGACATGGATCTCGACGCCGGACCGATTCTTGCCGGCCGCGCGGTGGCTGAGATTGGCCAGGAGATATTCGCCGAGATTCTAAGTGTCGCCAGCGGCAAAAAAACCAAGAGCGAAAAGCTTGGGCTCGGGGACGAAGAATATGTCCCCTGGATGATCGGCCCGACTCTTTAGCACGCGCCCGGCGAGTTGTGTGGAGAGTGTAATCGCACCAAACAAAAAACCCGAGCGGTTAGGTTCGGGTTTCTTGGGAATCGTCTGACGATAGTTATCGACTCGGACTTAGCGCTGATAGCCGCTAGCGAAGGCAGGTGGCGCGGCGGCCGTGCTCGTATTGCTTTGCGCACCATAAGCCGGCGTCGACGCGGAGGCGGGCGTCGTGCTGGTATTGCTAAGCGACATATCGTAGCTTGTCGGCTGCACGTTTCCACTTGGCAGTCCCGTCGCGGGATTCGTGTTGACAGGCATTGTGCTAGCAATTCGCGTTGCGCTGGAGCCAGCCGGCGCGTAGTTGCTTGTGCCGCCAGGACGATAGTTCGTATCCGGCCGATCAGCCGGGCTCACGTTGCTGCTGGAAGCCGGCGCTCCATAGGACGTCGGAGCAGGGCTGCTGTTGGTCGAGCCGGAACCGTAGCCGCCGGAACCGTATCCGCCCGAGCCATAGCCATTGCTGCTCGGAGCCGCTGCCGGCTGCGACATCGAGTTCGGGCTGCTCGCCGGAGCGCTGCTTCCCGCCGGAGGCCAAGCGCCGGCCCCCGCATTGGCTTGCCAATTGTTGCTGCCCGAAGGAGCCGAGGTCGCACTGCTGCCATAAGCCGCGCTTGCGGCCGCGGGCGAAGGACGGCTCGCTAGACGATCGGCGCCTGGCGTGGCGCCATAGCCGGTAGCTCCGTAGCCGCTGGCGCGGGAGCACCATAGCCAGCGCTTGCCGTGGCCGCGGCGCCATAGCCCGTGCTGCCGTAAGCATTGCCGGGCTGGGCCATGCCGGGCTGGGCCATGTTGGGCTGTGCCGCGCTGCCGTAGCCAGAAGGCGCTGCGCTGCCGTAACCGGAAGGAGCGGCGCCATAGGTGTTGGCTGCTGGAGTCGCGGCGGGCTGTCCGTAGTTCGATCCGTAATATCCGACTTGCGGGGCTGCCGCAGCGCCAGGCATCGCCGCCGGACGAGCCGCTGTCGCGTAGTTTCCGGCGCCCGGATAGCCGGTCGCCGGCGCGCCGTACGAGTTGCCGGGCGCGCCGTAGGAACTCGCAGTGCCGGGGTAAGCCGTTTGCGGATAGCTCGTCGCCGGATATCCAGAACTCGGATAGGCGGGCGATTCATACGCGGTCGGAGTTGCGGTGCGAGCGGGCGAAGCGGCAAATGCATTCTGCCCATAGCCGCCACCCGGCGCCACAGCGCCGCCAGCGCCATAAATCGAGCCGGTCGAATTCGTGCCGGGATAGGCGCTATTCTGCGAGGAGGCCGGCGGCAAATAAGGGCTGCCGGCAAAACTGCCGGAAGTGCCCGCGCCATTCATGGGCGTGCCGGGCGAAGTCACCGCCGAGGGCAACGTCGGATTGGCGGGCGCTAACGGAGCATTGCTTGCCACATTGTTCGACGGTGCGCTCTTCGAAGAGCCATAGCCGAACTTCCACCAGGGGTCGCTGCTGGCTTGAGCGTTGGTCGATGAACCGGACGATTGACAGCCGGCCAGCGCCAGCAATGCCAAAGCCGCCGCGGTGACATAGGCCGAAGAATTACGCATGGCAGAAATCCTTTTACTGCCAAGGAATCAGCTGACAACCGGGCGACGTCCGTGCCGCGCCTGTTTAGGTCGTTGAGCTTCGTCCTTGAAGCCGATGGGTCGAGTTGATTTCATCAGTCCGCTATGTTCACGCCCCGAAACGAGGCGCGAACCAATCGAGTCTGAGGATTCTTCGGACTTTTGCGGACGAATTCCGCACCTAAAGTGAAAAGTTTGCGCAATCCGGGCGACTGCCAGGTTCAAGCGGGCAGTTTGCTGCGAGTTTGCCGGCAATCCATTGCCGAGACTTGCCTGCCCGCGAAGAAACCACTTGAAAAGAACTCTGCCCGCAATCCGCAATCGGGCGGGATTATAGAACGCCGTCCAGACCGGTCAACGGCAGTATTTTTACTGCGAGCTGCGGGACAACCCATTTGTGCGGCATATGGGACTCATGGTGGGCTGAGCAAAATCCGAGATGCGCGCCCAATGAAGCTTTTCCGGTTTTCATTCCGACAATCACGAGAATGAGTTTTCGAGTGCGCGACGGGGATCCGACACGTTGGCGGGCCAGCCATTTTCGATGCGCGAGTCGTGGGACCGGCCCCGGAGGGGTCGCAGCTTGTAGCCGGGGGTTGAGGCCTGCAGGGCCGATACCCCCGGTCACGATGGAGCGAGAAATGGTTGTCCGACCCCAGCGGGGTCGCAGATGCCCGAGGCGCTACGACCCCGCTGGGGTCGGACAACATTCGCTTTACTTTTGATTCCAGGGGTGTCGGCCGAACGGCCTCGACCCCTGGCTAATGGCTGGCATCCTTCCAGGATGCGTGCGTCAGTCTCGCGTGAGCAGATTCTACCCACGGGCCAGCTTGGGAACAAAAAACACGACATTGGCCAGAACAATCACCGTGCGAAACCCGAGATTTTGCTCAGCCCAGACTCATGGGGTGTCGGACTACGTGGTTTATCCTTGCCACTACAATCCCTGCCTCAAGAACTGTACAGGCAGCATCCCGCTTGTTAGCCTAGCTAAGATAGATTGGGAAGTTAGTCTCAGGCGCGATTTTCCCCCCTCGGAGTCATAACAATGATGCGATCCGCTCTGTTCGGAAGCCTTTTACTAACAGCTGGAGTCGTTTCTCCGGCGTTGGCTGCGACAACCATCCCGATTCCCGACAGCGACTTCGAGACGTTTTATAAGCCAGGGACCAGCGAGACTGTCACCGGCACTTTTGTCAGCGGCTGGACTAACGGCCTCGGGTCCAACGTGTAAATTGCCTGTTGTGGCTCAGACGCCGTGAATTGGTCGGATTCGACCCAAGGCGCGACGGGCGACTCTATCGAAATACCGAACTGGGTCACCGTCTCAGGCAACACTGGCATCCAAAGCGGTGTTGGAGCCGGGAGCAGCGTCGGAGTTTACGTTAACGGCAGCGGTTACGGTGGCTCGGGTGGGAAAGTTGCATCGACAAGCAATCTTGGCACGATCCAGGCAGGGGCAACTTACACGCTTTCGATCAGTGCGTCGGACGTTAACGGAAGCGGATCTGCGGCGCTGCCGGTCTATTTAGACTTACTCGATCCTTCCTCGAACGCACTGCCCTCAAGTTCCAGTGTATTCCCGACGGTGAGCAGCAGCTTCCAAACGTTTTCAAAGACCTACTCGGCGACGGATCTTGCTCCGTTCGTTGGAGATCCGCTGGTCATCGAGTTCGGCGCAGGTTCCAGCGGCAATCAGACCGACTTTGATAACGTCAGCCTGACAATGGCGATTCCTGAACCGCCATCCTCGGTTGCGATCGTAGGTCTTTGCGGAATGGGATTAGTCGCTTTCGCGTGGCGCCGCTGGCGCAATCGTTGATCGGTTCGCCAGTGCAATTGCTTTCCACTGGGACTTCTGGACCTCTCGGCGTTCTCCGTGGGGCTCGCGGCCGACTGAAACCATTGTCGTCAGGCCGTGCGCGGCAGTGGGCGTTTGCCTAGTCGCGTTTCGCTGAAACCGCTATCATGCGCGGGCCCTTCGCTTTACGGCTTTACGGATTAGGCCGGGCCGGGGCGCCTTCGCTTCGCTTGGGAACGTTTTGCATGAAGACCGATGAGCTGCGGGAAAAGTATCTGGCCTTTTTCGAATCCAAGGGATGCAAGCGCCGCGCGAGCGATGTGCTGGTGCCTCGGTGGGATCCCTCGGTGCTGTTTACCCCGGCCGGAATGAACCAGTTCAAGGACCACTTTCTCGGCCGCTGCAAGCTCGAATTCACCCGGGCTACCACTTGCCAGAAATGCCTCCGCACCGGCGACATCGATAACGTCGGCCGCACGGCATATCACCACACGTTCTTCGAGATGCTGGGTAATTTCAGCTTCGGCGACTACTTTAAGCGCGACGCGATCCACTGGGCCTGGGAGTTCCTGACCACCGCGAAATGGCTTGGCATCCCCGGCAATCAGCTTTCCGTTTCCGTGTATCTCGAGGACGACGAGGCCTATAACATTTGGCACAACGAAATCAAGATTCCGCCGGAGCGAATCCGCCGCTTTGGCGAGTCGGACAACTTCTGGCCCGCCAGCGCGCCGAGCCAAGGTCCCGACGGAGTCTGTGGCCCGTGCAGCGAAATCTTTTATCATCCGGCGACCGGCGGCGAAGTGGAGATCTGGAACCTGGTGTTCACGCAATTCAATCGCGTGGGCGACCCGCCGAATAATTTGCGCCCGCTGCCGAGCAAGAATATCGACACCGGCATGGGCCTGGAGCGGACGGCCTCGATGTTGCAGGGGGTCGACACGAATTTTCACATCGATATTTTGCGGCCGATCGTCGAGGCGGCGGCTGAAGTCTGCCACATGAAATACGATCCCAACAGCGAAACCGGCCGGCGGCTGCGGCGCATCACCGATCATGTCCGGGCTTGCACCTTTGCAATTCACGAAGAGGTGTATCCGGGCCCTGACAAGCAAAAGTATGTCGTCCGCCGGCTGCTACGGCGCGCCGTGTTGGACGGCCATCAGATGGGTGTCCGCGAGCCGTTTCTTTATCAGCTGGTCCCGGTCGTCGCCCGGATGATGCGCGTGCCGTATCCGGAGCTAGGCCAAACCACCGAGCGCGTGGCCGGCGTTATTCAGGCGGAAGAAGCGGGCTTCCTCGGTAAGATCGACGCCGGCTTGGAGCGGATCCAGCGGATGTTCGAGAGCCTGAAGAACGAGAGCCGGTCGATGATCGCCGGCCGCGACGCCGCCGAGTTGTACAGCACGCATGGCTTTCCGCCGGAATTGCTGGAAACGCTCGGCGCCGAGCACAATCTCACCTTCGATTGGGACGGCTATCGCCAGGCGATGGAGGAACACGGGATCGCCTCTGGCGCCGGCAATCGCAAGGAACTATTTAAGACCGGGCCCTTGGACCCCTTGAAAAAGGTGCTTCACGGCACCGAGTTTCTGGGCTACGAGCAGGTCGAGGCCGAGGCGAAGATCGTGGGACTCGTGGTTGGCGATCATTTGGTCGAGATGGTCGACGAGATCGGCCATGCGGAGCCGATCAAAGTTGTTCTGGATCGGACGCCGTTCTACGGCGAAAGCGGCGGTCAGGTCGGCGACATGGGTGAATTGTTCGCACCGGGCGTCAAATTCGAAGTGACCGACACGCGCAAAGAAGATGGCTTCACGCTTCATGTCGGGCGCCTGTGCTCCGGCCGGCTCCAATTGGGCATGCGGCTGACGGCCCGGGTCGATACCGCGCGCCGCGCCGGAATCCGCCGCGCTCACTCGGCCACGCATATCCTGCATTTCGCGCTCCAGAAATATGTCGGCTCGCATGCCCTGCAGCAGGGGTCGAAGGTGGATAACGACGTGTTGCGGTTCGATTTCGCGAATCCTGTTTCGGTCACGCCCCAGCAGCTTGAGCAGATCGAGACGGAAGTGAACCAGCGCGTGACCGCGGCCGATCCGGTGGGTTGGACCAATCTGCCGATTGCCGAGGCCCGCAAGGCTGGAGCGATGATGCTGTTCGGCGAAAAATATCCCGACATCGTGCGGATGGTTTCGATCGGCGATTTCAGCAAGGAGCTTTGCGGCGGCACGCATGTGAGCAATACCGGCCAAGTGGGCCTGTTCCACATCGTCGCCGAGGAAAGCGTGTCGGCGGGAACGCGGCGCGTCACGGCTGTCACGGGCCGTGAAGCATTGGCCAGATTGCGGAGCGCCGAACAAACGCTGGCAGAAACGGCTTCCGCGCTGCGCGTGCCCGTGGCCGAAATTCCCACGCGCGTGGCCGCATTGGTCAAAGAACTGCGCGATCTAAAGAAGCAGCATGCGCATGCCGGACGATCGGCGGAGCTTTCGCCGGAGAAGCTGCTGTCGGAAGCGAGCCACACGGGCGACGTCACCATCGTCGTGGCCGAAGCCCCCGGCGCCGATGCGCAGGCGATGCGGCAAATCATCGACCAACTGCGGAAACAAGCCGGCCCGGTGGCGGTGTTGCTCGGCAGCCGCGAGACCGACAAAGTGACGCTCGTGGCCGGCATCAGCCATGAGCTCGAACAGCGCGGCCTGAGCGCCGGCACCTGGATCCGCTCGGCGGCCGACGTGGTGGGCGGCCGTGGTGGCGGTCGGCCCGATCTGGCACAGGCGGGCGGCAAGCATCCTGAAAAACTCGCCGCGGCCTTGGACGCAGCCAGGCAGTCCTTCGAAAAGATGCTCGCCCCGTGAGCCGCGTCGACGGGCGGCTCAGCATCCGAAGCGTCGGGCCTTGCACCCCCTCGAAAGTCCCGACTGGCCGGCATACCGCGGGCCACCTACAATTGCGCCGTAATCCATCGGCATAGATCCCGCGCGAGCATTTGTCCTCATGATGGCGATTTCCTCGTCCCAGCGCATCGGGCTCCTGGCGAGTGGCGGCTTGGATAGCTGCATTCTGCTGGGCCGCTTGCTCGCAGAAGATTGCGAGGTGCAGCCGTTCTATGTCCGCTCCGGACTGGCGTGGCAGGTCGCGGAACTGGCCGCGCTGCGGCGGTTCGTCGCCAGTCTGCGAAAGCAGCTCGGCGCTGTCGCCGCGCGATTGGCGGATCTGGTCTTGCTCGAAATGCCGTTGGAGGACCTTTACACGGGCCATTGGAGTCTCACCGGCAGCGACGTGCCGGATGCGACGACTGCCGATGAGGCAGTCTTTCTGCCCGGCCGAAATTTGCTGCTGACGATCAAGCCAGCGCTCTGGTGCCAGATGCACGGCATTAGCCAACTCGCGCTCGCAACGTTGCGGTCGAATCCATTTCCTGATGCGACAGCCGATTTTTTTTCGGCCGCGGAAGCGGCTTTGAGTCAGGCGTTGGCCCGGTCGATCGAAATTGTCCGGCCGCTGGCGAAAATGGAAAAAGCGGCGGTGCTACGGCTGGGGCGCAATTATCCCTTGGCCGAGACGTTTTCCTGCGTTGCTCCAGTCCAGGGCATGCACTGCGGCACGTGCAACAAGTGCGGCGAACGCCAGGCCGCCTTCGCCGCCGCCGATTTGCCCGATCCGACGGACTACGCCCCCCTGCCCTCCTCGAACAACCATCGCCCGAGGACCGCGGGGAAAGTCTGACGTGTCAACGAATGCGCGATCGACGAATTGAATCCTCCAGTAGAACGTTAACTGACGAGCCTCTTCGCATGTTCCGTGTCACCCGCGAGATCGACTTCTGTTACGGCCACCGGCTGTTGAACTACGACGGCAAGTGCAAATATCTGCACGGTCACAACGGTCGGGCCGTGATCGCGTTGGAGTCGGCCGAGCTCGACGAGCGGGGCATGGTGCTCGATTTCACCGACATCAAGCAAGTCGTCAGTCGCTGGATCGACGAGAACCTGGATCATCACATGATCCTGCACCGCGACGACCCGGCGGTTCCGGCGCTGACGAAACTGCGCGAGCCGCTATTTCTGATGGACGTGAATCCCACGGCGGAGAACATCGCCCGGGTGATCTTCGCCTTCACCCGCAGTCAAGGTTTTCCGATCGTCGAAACACGACTCTGGGAAACGCCGCACTGCTTCGCCACCTACGCCGAGCGCTGAGCGAATGCCGAGTTAAGGCCGGACAGATCGTTGCGGCAAATCATCCCCAGCCGTCAGCAGATTCAAATCCAGTCGCCCCGAATCAATGGGGACATTTTGCTGAAAAGTAAAATGCTTGCGCTGCAGAAGTTCCACTGCTAGTTTATGGCGCTATCAATCGTCTCCGGCAATTATGATGGAGTGCCTACAGGGCTAATCTGCAACTCTCTGCTTGGCGGGAAAACTGAGCGCCTTGGACTGGCGCAGGGTGGCCATGCTCGAAGTCGGAGGTAGGCACGCTTGCGAAAAGGAAGAAACCGTGAGGAACACCGATGATATTACGGCGACTTTCTTGCGGGCTTGCGTCCGCTGAAATTATCTTCAGTTTCCTCGGCCTCGGAGCGAGCCTGATTCCTTCGGTCGTTGACACGGACCCGTTCTGGGGCGTAAGTCGTATGTCGATAAGGAACCTTTCTTCGAACGATGCTTCCGGGGTGATCGTCGTGCAGGTCGACCCACGATCCCCGTTAGAGTCGGCCGGGATGCAACCCCATGACCGGGTTATCAAGTTCAACGGAAAGCCGGTCGAATTCAGAAGTTTTCAGGAGCTTCTCGGCAGAATCGAGCCGGGAGAAGCGATTACGATTGACGTGAAACGAGATGGAAAAGACGTCCGACTGCACTATAAGGGCGAGGCTCGAAAGCTCGAAGGCATTCTCTTCTTCGATTGGCAGTTCATCGCCGCGCCGGCCTTTTTGGTGCTGCTGCAGTTGCTTGTGGCCACGCAACCGCTGATGCCTGCGCCGCTGTGGCGGGCTATTGTCGTCATTCTCGTCGGGTTGACGATCGTGACCGCCACGATCGTAATCGAGGCAACCCAATGGTTGCCATGGACGTGGGTCTGGAAATCGCAGCCGATCGATTATTCTCCTTTCCGTGCTTGACACTTTGGGCTCGCCGGGCTGGTATTGTCAGCGGGCTTGGCTCTCGGCGTTCTGGGTGCGCTGGGAGTTCGTGCTTGCTTACTTCGCAGAGCGCAGCAGTCAACGTCCGGCAACGCCTAAGACGGAAGCGAATTGGCCGTGGCGATTCTTCGACGACCATGCTTGCAGAAATGTGCAATGTATAGTACATTATGTTGTTGTACTGAATCATGTATGAGACAATAAATGCAATCAAAAGCCTTTCCATCTTTGCCGCTTCCGGTCAAACGCGCTTTAAAAAAACTGGGGGAGGATATCGCCGACGCGCGACGGCGTCGCCGGATTCCGACCACGCTGATGGCCAAGCGCGCCATGATCAGCCGGGCAACGCTGGCCCGCGTCGAAAAAGGTGCGCCCCAGGTGTCACTCGGTATCTACGCGACGGTCCTGTTCATCTTGGGACTAGACAAACGCCTTGCCGACATCGCAGACTTCCGCGCCGACGACATCGGCTTGGCTCTGGAAGAAGACCGCCTGCCGAAAAAAATCTACCTACCGCGGCGCAAGCGAGAAACGCAATCATGAGCGATCGTGCCGTTCATGTTTATGTCGATCTCGATGGCGAGCCGGTGCTGGTTGGAATGTTATATGCGCGCTTTCGTAAGAACCGCGAAAGCGGCACATTCACTTACGACGCTTCCTGGCTCAGCCATCCGTCGCGCTTTGCCTTGGAGCCAGCTCTGGTCTTACACGGCCTTTCGCACCATACCCATTCCGGCCAGGCGATGTTCGGCGCATTCGGCGACTCCGCTCCGGATCGTTGGGGCCGTACGCTGATGCGCCTTGCCGAGCGGCAACGTGCGAAAGCTGAGAACCGGCCTCCGCGCCCTTAAACGAAATCGATTGCCTGCTCGGTGTCAACGACGAAACGCGCCAAGGTGCGTTGCGATTTGCCGAACAACTCGGCGGACCATTCCTGGCGGTGACTGGGGATGGTCCGCGGGTGCCACCGCTCGTAGAACTGCCGGCCTTGCTCGCTGCTTCCAATCGGATCGCCGCCGATGAAGGTGACGATGACGATCTGCGACTGCTGCTGGCCCCTGGCTCATCGTTGGGCGGAGCGCGTCCGAAAGCGTCGGTTCGCGATCAGGATAATCGCTTGCTGATTGCCAAGTTTCCGCACCCGGGCGATGAAATCAATCAACCCGCGTGGGAAACACTAGCGCTCCGCCTGGCATCATCCGCCGGCATCAATGCCTCGATCGGGCGGTTGGAGACCGTGGCGGACCGGTCGGTCTTGCTGCTGAACCGCTTCGATCGGATGGACTCTCGCCGTATTCCCTTCTTGTCGACGATGAGCTTGCTTGGAGCAAACGAAAACGAGCCACACAGTTATTTGGAGATTGCCGACGCGCTCCGCCAATGCAGCGCGGTACCGAGCGACGATTTGGTCGAACTATGGCGCAGAATCGTGTTTTCGATTTTGATTTCCAACGTCGATGATCATTTACGCAATCACGGTCTCCTCTGGGAGGGCCCGGCAGGTTGGCGATTGGCGCCGGCTTACGACCTCAACCCAACGCCTACCGATATTCGGCCACGCGTCTTGAGCTTGGCGGTGGATGATCAGGATCAAACAGCATCGCTCGAACTTGCTTTTCAGGTCGCCGAGTATTTCGGCATCGCCAACAAGGCGGCTTGCCGAATCGCCAACGAAGTAGGCCAAGCTGTCGCTTCGTGGCGGAGCGAGGCTCGGCGCCTCGGTATACGCGGAACTGAAATCGACCGCATGGAATCGGCATTTGAGCATGCAGATTTGCGGCAGGCGACTAACGTCCCTAATTAGTGTCCTGCATTTTTGGCCACAAGTGGACATGCATGGACACGTCGGATCGGGTCAGCAACAAAATCCTAGGACACTACCATTTTCGCTGGTTTTCTTGATGCTCGGAGGCGGGTTAGGTAGAATCCGGGCCGGCCGCGACACAATCGATCGAATTGCGGTTGTGTCGGCAATCGTGTCAAGTTCCTTGACGAGGCTCCTATGAGCGAGCGGGAGACGCCAACCGCCGAATACTCCGAGTCGGTACCGGGCGGCGCCGCTGGAAACGATCCTCTGCACCGATGAGTCGAAGGGCCGCCCTTCGCGGCCCCCTAACCGGGACCTTGAGCGCGATGCGCTGACGACGTTGGCACGCGGCCTTTCGAGTTCGCCGCAAGCCGTCCTGCAATCGCTGGCAGACACCATCGTCAAGGTCTTCCAATGCGATTCGGCCGGGGTCAGCCTAGTCAACCGCGAGGAAACTCGCTTCGTTTGGCCGGCGATCGCGGGCGTGTGGAAGCCGCACATCGGCGGCGGCACTCCCCGTCACTTCGGGCCCTGCGGCGATGTGCTCCATTACGACTGCCCGCTGCTGTTCCGACATGTCGAAACGCGCTATACGTACTTCATGCCGGTCACGCCGACGGTGGATGAGTGCCTGCTGGTTCCATTTTATGTCGATGGCAAGGCCGTGGGCACGATTTGGGCGCTCACGCACGAGCCCCCCGGCAATGAGAATTCGCAGCGGCGTGCGAGCGGTGGCAAGTTTGACCGCGAGGACTTGCGGGTGCTCGAAAGCCTGGGCAAGTTCGCCTCTTGTGCTTATACCGTCTGGATCGGCCTTCGAACGGGACGCCTCCGGAAGCGCGCCGACCCAGCACGGACAAGCGGTCCGGGCGTGAGGTTCGTACATGCCATTCAGGCCCGGCAACCGGCCCGATCAAGCCGATGAGCAGGCGCCGACGACCAGCGCGACGTGCGCGAAGTCAACGAAGCGCTGATCGCGATGTCGGTTCGCCAGCACGAGCTCATCGAGGAGGCCGATCTGGCGCGCCGCAACGCCGAAGCGCTGTTGGCGGAACTGCGGGCCAGCGAGGAGCGCCTGCGCGAAAGCGAGCTCCGCTTCCGCATGGTGGCCGATGGCATCGCGCAACTGGCCTGGACGTGCGACATGCTCGGGAACGTCACCTGGTACAACCAGCGCTGGCTCGATTACACGGGGCTGAACTTCGAAGCGATGAAAGGCTGGGGATGGTCGAAGGTGCATCATCCCGATCATCTCGATCGCGTCGTCGCGCGGGTCAAGCGTTCGGCCGAGACCGGCGAACCTTGGGAAGACACCTTTCCGCTGCGCGGCAAGGATGGCGAATATCGCTGGTTCTTGTCGCGGGCCGTCCCGATCCGTGACGCAACTGGCAACATCATTCGCTGGTTCGGCACCAACACCGACATCACCGAGCAGCGACAAGCCGAAGTTGCGCTCGAAGAGGCCGATCGCCGCAAGAACGAATTTCTGGCAATGCTGGCGCACGAACTTCGCAACCCGCTGGCCCCCATCCGCAATGCCGTACAAGTGCTGCGGCTGACCGGCGTCCATGACGAGGCCATCGCCTCCGCGTCCGCGATGATGGAGCGTCAGGTCGGCCAGATGGTGCGGCTCGTGGACGACCTGCTCGACGTGAGCCGCATCAGCCGTGGCAGGATTGAACTTCGTCGGGGGCGGCTCGAGTTGGCGTCTGCCATACACCATGCGGTCGAAGCTGCCAAGCCGCTCGTGCAGTCCATGGCGCATGATCTTACTATTATATTGCCGTCTACGCCGATCTACCTCCACGCGGACCCGACGCGGCTGGCGCAGGTGGTAGGAAATCTGCTCAACAACGCCTGCAAGTTCACTGGAAGAGGCGGTCAGATTTCGTTGACCGTCGAGCAGGTGGACGGGCAGGCAGTCGTCCGAGTGCGGGATTCGGGCATTGGCATCGCCGCCGACCAGCTTCCCCGCCTCTTCGACATGTTCATGCAGGTCGATACGTCGCTGGAGCGTTCGGTCAGCGGGCTGGGCCTGGGACTGACGCTGGTCAAGAATTTGGTGGAGATGCACAACGGCACGGTGGAAGTTTACAGTGATGGTATCGGCAACGGTTCTGAGTTCGTAGTGCGTCTGCCGATCATGGCCGAAGCACCCAAACCGTCGCTTCCAGAGCCGCCGAGCAGCGAATCGAGCCGCACGACGGCCCGCCGCATCCTTATTGTCGATGACAACAGGGATTCGGCGGAGTCACTTGCGATGTTGTTGAAGCTGACGAAAAACGAGACGCGCACCGCCTACGATGGCCTTCAGGCGGTGGAAGCGGCGGCAACGTGGGGGCCCGACCTGATATTGCTCGACATCGGGCTGCCGAAGTTAAACGGCTACGAGGCGTGCCGCCGTATCCGTGAACAGCCGTGGGGCCGAGGCATGATCCTGGTGGCCTTGACCGGCTGGGGTCAGGAGGAAGACCGCCAACAGTCCAGGGAGGCCGGGTTCAACGGCCATCTGGTAAAGCCGGTGGACCTCGCCGCCTTGACCAAACTGCTGGCCGAGTTGGACGCCGGCTAAACCTGAAGCGAGCCTTCGGATCGATTGAACCTTAGCGCGGATTTCGACTTCCGTAATCCACGTTCCGCGAAATCTGTTGTCCCAGTTCCGAATGCCAGCGACAAAAAGTTCCGTTGACGGGGGATTTGAACTGCAACGGTATGGAAATGCGAACATTATGGCGGAAACGCGGTAATCCCCGATGCGCCAAAATGCTGGTATCGGGCCGCTCACCGTAAGGGAGAAATGATATGGCGAACAAAGCAAAGAACACGATTTGCCTGTGGTACAATGGCGATGCCGAAGAGGCGGCGCAGTTTTATGCCAAAACCTTTCCCGATTCATCGGTTGTCGCTTCGCATCGCGCACCGGGAGATTCTCCATCCGGCAAGCAGGGGGATGTGATCACGGTCGAATTCATCGTGATGGGCATTCCCTGCCTCGGCCTGAACGGTGGACCTGCGTTCAAGCACAACGAAGCATTCTCGTTTCAGGTCTCAACCGCTGACCAGAGCGAAACGGATCGCTACTGGAACGCGATCGTCGGCAACTGCGGGCAAGAGAGCGCGTGCGGCTGGTGCAAGGACAAATGGGGCATCTCTTGGCAGATCACGCCGCGTGCCCTGATGGAGGCGATCACGGATCCCGATCGCGCGGCCGCCAAGCGCGCCTTCGAGGCGATGATGCGGATGAAAAAGATCGACATCGCCGCAATCGAGGCGGCACGCCGCGGTTAAGTAGTGTCGTCGAGGTCCCGGTCGAATAGGCTTACGGCGACGGTTGTCGCCAAGCATCCAGCGCTTTGGCGACATCTCGCTGGATGAGTTGTCGGGCTTCGTGGCGGTCGCGACCTTGGGCGAGCATCCGGTCGTAATCGGTGGCTGCATGTCGCAAATGCGCGGCTACCGCCAGTTCGATCGCCCTTTCGTCGAATTGCTTTGCCGCCGCCGACCGGCCAACGCGGCCGCTATGCTTGCGGCAGGCATGCTCGGCAAGGAGCTCGGCGCGATCTGGCGGGCAGCCGGGGAATAGCTGGCATACGCGCGCTGAAAATTGGCGAACATATTCGGCGTCGAGGCCCGCTTGCCGTTCGGCATTTCGCTCGCGGCGCACGCGACGAACCTCCTCGTCCGACAAGCATTCTTGCTCCGCCTGTTCGAGTCCTTGCGCCTCGACGAGCAGTCCTTGCCGCTGATAGCGCCTTTGGGAAGTGCTCGACTTCAACACGACCGCCCACAGCACCGAATGGCTCTTCGCCCGGCGGGTCAGCGCGGCATCGCCGGATGGCAAGAACACCAGGTGATCGAGATCGGCGCACTCGAGGCACAGAGCGCCGCGATCGCCTGCCAGGCAAATCCAGGCCTTGCATCCCAGCGCTTCCCTGCACTCGTCGCACTGGGAGTCGCGGTGCGAGATGAAAACTTTTAGGTCTTCAGGGCGGCCCTGGCCGCTCTCCTGCCCAATTTCGCTTTTCATCGCTTCGCCTGCGTCACAATTCGCATCTAAATGGGGCGGTATTCAAAATGCCATTCACAGTTCCCAATATATAGAGCCGGGCACGAGGGTCCAAGCTGCGGCCAAAGCGTCGTGCTCGTTGCGAACCTCGGTTTCGAAGTCTGCGGCGCACTCAGAGAGTGTGAAAGAATGGGGACAGGCGCCTCGCGGCCGGCATGTTTTGCTACCTTCCGGCGGCTGGCTCGGAGCCAGTCCACATCTTTCACAAGCGCTCGGCGCAAAAAAAAGCAGTCCGGGCGGCCGAAGCGGCCAGCGCCGGACTGAAGTTCCCCCCTGGGAAATTTTTTTGCGACGAGATCGCCGCCTCCGCCGATTGCTAGCAATCGGACATCGACAACTCGATTGATCTTGCGGCGTTTACTGCCCGCAGGTACGTATCGGCGGCATTCGCCGAATAGCTTTGGCAATATTTGCCGGGCGCAAGGATTCTATCAATTGGGCAAGGAACTCCGGCCTTCGACTCATCCCTCGTTCCGATTCGGTCCGATCAGAGGATGGATGAGGGATCGATCCATGATTGCGCCGGCTTCGTACATGCGAGCAGCCTAGGCCAAGATCGCACAACTCCAAGCAAATCTACACACCAGCGACGCGGCTGCCATTGGTATGGCGGCGTTTCTTTTCGCACAGGGCGTCATCGTAAGGAATGCTAGCGTGAACCAGTTCAAGCATTTGTCGCGTAGCCTGGCTCATTCCCCGTTGCTGTGGGGCGGGCTCCTCTCGGCCGCTTACTACGGAGCGCTGCTCGGCGGCATCCTCGACGTGCCGATCTTGCTCCGCTTCACCGCGGGGCACTCGGTCGAGTTCATCGTCACTGTGGCGTTTTGCATCGGCGTCGCGGCGCTGGCCATCAAAGGGCTCGAAGTCTCCAAACAGCGCAAGGTGCCCCGGCAACATTTGCTGGGCCCGGCGCCGCTGGGTGGCCAGCCGGTGAGCGACGCCGCCGGAATGCTCGCGCGATTGGACGAGGCCCCGGCAAACCTCCGCGGCGGATACTTGTTGCGCCGCTTGCGCAAAGCGCTCGAGCATATTCATCGCAAAGGTGAAGCCGAGTCGTTGGACAACGAAATCAAATACCTGTCCGACCTCGACGCCTTGCGCGCCCAGCATGGTTACGCCTTCGTGCGAGTCATTATCTGGTCGATTCCGATTTTGGGTTTGTTGGGCACCGTGGTCGGCATCACGTCGGTGTTCGCCAATCTGGACATCAAGCATTTCGACGCCTCGCTGCCGATGGTGCTGGACGGCATGAAAGTGGCGTTCGACACCACCGGCCTCGCGTTGGGCTTGTCGATGCTGTTGATGTTCGGGCAATACTTTGTCGACCGCTCGGAGTCGGGGCTGTTGTCCGAAGTCGACGCGCGGATGAATTCCGAGCTTATGGGCCGGTTCGCATCCAGCGGCGGCGGCGATCCGCAACTGGCCGGCATTCGCCGGATGATGGAAGCGGTCGTCCAATCGAGCGATCGATTGGTATCGCGTCAGACGGAGCTTTGGCGGGGCACGATCGACGCCGCCGAAGACCGTCATCGCCAACTATCGGTGGCGGGCGCCAAGCAACTGGAAATCGGGCTTACCGCGGCGTTGGAAAACAGCTTGAAAACCCACGCCGCGGCGCTAGCGGCCCACGAAAAAGGTTTCGTCGAGCAAAACGCCCGCCAGTGGAGCGGCGTGCAACAAGCGCTCACGCAAACCGCGGCCGCCGCCGCCGATCAGCAGGCGGAACTTGCCAAACAATCGGAAGTCCTGCTGAAAATTGTCGAAGCCGGCAGCCAGATCGCGCAGCTGGAGCACACGCTCAATCGCAATCTGTCGGCTTTGGCCGCCTCGCGCAATTTTGACGAGACCCTGGTGGCCCTCAGCGCCGCCGTTCAACTTCTCAGTGCCAGGCTGGGCCAAGCAACCGGCGATCCCCAGCCCATCAGTCTTGGCAAACCGCGCCGGACGGATAAGGCGGCATGAGACGCCCTCCGCCGCAAAGCCCCAGCATCTCGCTGTTCCCATTTCTCGCCGTGCTGATCTGCACGATGGGCGTGATGATGCTGTTGCTGGTGATCTTCAATCGCCCGGGCGGAGCCGCCGAAAAAATCGACACCGCCGCCGCCGAAGCCGACGCCGAAGATGGAGCCAATGAAGCCGGCGGTGGCGACGATGCAACTGCGGGCGGAGCAACTGCGGCCGGAGCGGCTGCGGCAGCCGCGGCGACAATTGCCGCGAAACAGAAACTCGACAGCGAAGTCCAATCCGCCCGCGAAATGCTCAATTGGAAAATCTCGCAGTTGGAAATCTCGCGGCAGAAGACTGCCGGCGACTTGTCCGACCAGCGGCTCCGGCTGAGCTCGGTGGAAGAAACCACGCGCTCCATGGAAGACGAGTGGAAGCGACTCCAACAAGCCGCCCGCGACATGCAGCAAGCGGCCGAGGCCAAGACGCACGATAAAAAATCGACCGAGGCCGAAATCGAGCGGCTGAAAGCCGAAGTGGAATCGGCCCACCGCAAGTTCGACAAGAAAGTTCAGGATGCGCAAGGCGAGCCTCCTTCGTTTGCGATCGTCCCTTACGACGGGCATAGCGGCACGCGCCGCCGGCCGATCTACATCGAATGCCGCGCGGACGCGATCGTCTTGCAGCCGGAGGGAATCGATTTCCACATGCGCGATTTTACGGGCCCGTTGGGACCGGGAAATCCGCTGGCCTCGACCTTGCGGGCGGCCCGCGATTATCTGGTTCAGGGGCAACCCGCCGGCGCCGTGACGGAGCCCTATCCGCTCTTGTTGGTGCGGCCCGATGGAATCATCGCGTTCTATGAAGCCCGGGCGGCTATGTCGTCGTGGGCGGCCGAGTTTGGCTATGAACTGCTTGAGCCGGATCGCAAAATTGCTTATCCGCCCGCCGATCCACAATTGACTCGGGTCGAACAAGCCGCGTTGGAAGACGCGCGAGCACGGTACGCCTGGTTTGCAACCAGCGGCACGGCCCACGAAGAAAATAATCGGCCGCGGCCAACGTATCGAGCCATTGCCGGCGGCGTCGTCCGCGAAGGCGGGCCATCGCTGGGCGGCGACGCGGACGATTCTTCCAATTCCGGAGGCGGGTCGCCAGGCAATGGGTCGGGACATGGTTCCGGAAATGGTTTTGGAGCGGGCGCGGCGACCGGCGCGATGGCTGGTGGAATTCCTGGCGGCGTGCCCAGTAGTGGTCCGGGCGGATACACCGGCGGCGGCGGAGTGCCTGGCATAGCGACAGGAACTCCCAATGGTCTGGCTGGCGTACCAGGTGGCGGCATTGGTCTTGGAAACGGCAACGGAGCCGGCGTCGGCATCGGCTCCGGCGCGGGCGTTGGCGCTGGAGCGGCCAGTGGAGCCGACTTTGGTTCAGGGAACGGCATCGGAAACAGCGGCGTCCCAAGCGGCGGAATCGGGGCTGGGTCAGGCAGTGGTTACCCAGGCGGTGGTTATCCCGGCAGCGGCGCCAGTTCTGGCACTGCATTACTCGGAACCGGCGGCGGCTCGGGTGGCGTAGGAACAAGTTACGGCGCGACGGGCAACTTCGGGACGAACGCGGGCGGATCGAACGGCCTTCTTGCGGGATCGCCCGGCATAGGAAATGGTCCTGGCGGCATTGGACCAACATTCGGCCCTCCGGGCGTCGGCTCAGGAAGCGGCTACGGTCCGGCGAGCGCCGGCACTGGCACCGGCCTCGTCGGCAACGACGGAACTGCAAACGGATTTCCGGGCTACGGCAATCCGGGAAATGGGTTGCCAGGGAATGGCCGTCCAGGAAATGGACTGGCCAGCAGCGATGGGCATGGCGGTGACGCTGCTGGCTACGGCGTTCCCGGTAATGGAGTTCCAGGCAGTGGATTACCAGGCGGTGGATTATCAGGCAATGGATTACCAGGCAGTGGATTACCGGGCAGTCGGTTACCGGGCAGTGGGTTACCGGGCAATGGCATTCCAGGCAGCGGAATGTTTGGCGCTGGCAGCGGAGTCTCAGGAGAAAACGGAAACGGACCAGCCTTATTCGCAGACGCTCCGAATGGATATCCAGGCGGCAATGGCTTACCCGGCGGCGTTGGAAACCCGAACAGCGCCGGGACCGGGCCCTATCCGACCGCCGGCACAACGGGGCAAGGCAATCCATACCGCGGCGGCGGCAACGGTTACGGCCCCGGTTCGAACGTCTCCGGCTCGACGACCAATCTAACGGGCACCCCCGGCGATCCGCAGAGTTACGGCGTCGGCATCGCGCAAGGGAATTCCTACCGAACCGGCCCCACGGCCTCGAGCCCTTTGAATAACTATCCCGGCAGCGGCAACAGCGGCGGGACGGCCGGGGGCGGCAACACGACCGACGATCCGGCGCTGGCGTCTGCCGGTGGCCAGTCTGCCGGTGGTCCAGCAGCAGGCGGCAGTCCCGGCGGCGCTTCAAGTGGCGGCGCCGGCGGTTCCGGCGGTCCTTCGAGCGACTCTGGAGATGCGCCATCGGGCGGCGGCGCCGAGGTCGGCATGCCGGCCTTCATGATGAATAAACAGAATGCCACGAAGTCGCAGCCCAGCCGCGACGCATCGGAATTCGGCGATACTCCCACCGCGGTGCCGGCGCCGACCGCACCGTCGGGCCCGAAGCCGGGCGAGTTCGTCGACAGCGACTTTAGCAAGCCGCCGGCATCGCAACCCACTGACGACAACGCGCCGAAAGACCGCCGCAGCCTGGCCGCAACGCGCGGCCGCAACTGGACGATCCCTAACTCGGCCAAGAAATCGACCCCGGTGTCGCGGCCGATCCATATCGAGTGTCGCGGCGACGAGCTGATTCTGCTGCCCGACGTCGGCAATCCGCAGCCGCACGTAATTCATTTCGGGCCACGCACCGCGGATTCCGTCGACAAGCTTGTGGCTGCCGTCTGGGATTACACCAAGGGTTGGGGCATTGCCGGGCGGCAAATGTATTGGCGGCCCGTCCTCGTGTTGCAGCTTGGATCCAGCGGCGAAGGCCGCTTCGCCGAGCTGCAAGCCCTGATGGCCGACAGCGGCCTCGAAGTCCAACGGAAGAAATAAGCCATGCGCAGACCAACTCCCGAACCGATCGAAGCCGGCGGACAAGATTCGTTCGTCGACGTAGTGACGAATCTGGTCGGCATTCTGATCGTGCTGGTCTTGATCGTCGGCGTGCGCGTCCGGCCGGCGGAACGGAAGCACAACGCGTCGGCCCAAGCGGCAATGGTTCAGGCAGCCGGCGCGGCCAGCGCTACCCAAGCCAAAGCAAGCTCGGACTCCGATCCAAAGAGCGACGCGGCGCGCGTGGCCGCCGCGGTCGGCGACCTGCAGCAGACGTCCGCGGGCATCGAGCATGGCATCCATGAAATCACCGATCAAATCGAGTCGATCAATCGGGTCATGGCGCCGCTCCCTCGAACGCGACCATCTGGCGACGCTGGTCGCCGCCGGCAAACGCACAATCGACGATCATCGCAAAGATCTGGCCGCGACCGCCCGCGAGGATTTCGATTTGCGGCAGCAGGTTTCGGGCTTGCAAAACGAATTGGAGCAAAGCCAGCTTGCCTTGGCGCGTCCGGCGTTCGACGGGCGGCCGCCGCTGGAGTTGAAGCATGTCACGACGCCGCTAAGCCGCACGGTGTTCGGCAAGGAAATCCATTTTCGCTTAGCCCAAGGTCGGATCGCCTATGTTCCTATCGAAGAACTCTTCGAACGGGTCAAATCGGAACTGCATAACAGCGGCTCGATGGCGGAACTAACCGATACGGCCCATGTCGTCGGGCCGTATGGGGGCTTTCAAATGGAATTGACTGTCGAGGCCAAATCGGGCGAACATCGCGGAGAGCTTCAGATCCGTTCGAAAGAATGGCGCATCACGCCGGTCGGCGCCGATGTCGGCGAGACGATTCCCGAAGCCCTGACGCCGACGTCCGATTTCCACCGCCGCCTGGCTCCGCTCGATCCGACGCAAACGACGGCCACGGTCTGGCTCTACGCGGAAGGCTTCGCCGACTATCGAAAGATCAACGAGGAATTGGTGCGGCTCGGCTATGGCGTAGCCGCCCGGCCATTGCCCGATGGCCGCCCCATCGCCGGCTCGGAACACGGCAGCCGCTCGGCCGCCGAATAGCCGCTGGATTGGAATTCAATCGGCAACAGCGGATTCGGAGTTCAAGAATCGTCGGGAGGGTGAGGCTCCCGCCGAGCCGCCGCACGGCTCAGCAGGAGCTTCGCCCTCCCGACTGCTACCGTTTCACCAGCGCACGATGACAGGCTGGCTTGCATATCCGCCGACTCTTTCGCGGCGTTGCCGCCCACGATGGCGATCTCCAGAAAACCGCTAGAGCCGATCAGCGCGATGAGCACCTTGTCCTGATGGTCGCCATAGGTCGTTGAAATCCCACGGATTTCGCGGCCTGCAATTTCGATCGTCGAGGCCTTGGTTCCATTCTCGTGTGACAGCGATTCGCGCGGCAGCATCCCGGCAGCGATGTTGGTGATCAGATTGCCAAACGGGTCGATCCATTCGACCGCACCCGCGATTTCGCCCTCGCCGAGCTTTGCCGCGGGCCAATCAAGCTCTACGAGCCTCGACACCGGCGGGCCAAGCCGCTCCGGCGCCACGCCCAAGCTGATCGCCGCCGCCACGGGCGCCATGATGTCGCGGCCATGAAATGTCCGCGATACCGCGGGGAGCCAATGCTCAGAGTTTTCGACCGCCACCACCCTGTCCGGACGCTCGCGCATCGTCAGTCGGCTCAGCAGCCCGTTGTCGGGGCAAACATAACGTTGGTCGCCGAGCTCGGCATAAACAATCCGCCGCTCGGTGCCGACGCCCGGATCGATCACGGCCAGATGAATCGCGCCGGCCGGAAACCAAGGCGTCGTTTCGGCCAGAACAATGGCCCCTCGCCGCACATCTTGTGGCGGAATCGAATGAGAAATATCCACCAACCGGACATCGGGCTGGAGCGAAAGAATCACTCCCTTCATCACCGCCACATAGGGGCTATCGACGCCAAAATCGGTCGTGAGCGTGATGATGGCGGTCATGGCAAACGGCCGCTACTAGGGCTCAGCGTGATAGCGCAAGTGTGCGAAACCTACAGCTTCGCGATCAGATCGAGGCAAATCTCGCGCACGCGGCCGGGATTCACATTCGCGTTGCGCTTCTTCACCTGGCCGACCAGGTTCCCGACCGCCTGCTGCTTGCCCCCCTTCACGTCGCCGACGATTTTTGGATTCGCCGCGACGACTTCGCCGCAGATCGCAATTAACTCCGACTCGTCGACCCGCGTGAACCCGCGAGCCGCGATCACTTCGGCGGCCGACTTGCCGCTGCCGAGCATGTCGATGAAAACTTCGCGGCCCCGCCCCGTGTCGAGATCGCCAGCCTGCACGCGGGCGATCAATTCCGCCAACGCCGGCGGGCGAATCGGAAACCGGTCGATCGGCGTGTGTTGCTCGTTCAGCGTTCGCAGCACATCCTGCTGCAGCCAATTGCTCGCCAGCTTGCCATCCCCAGTGAGCCGAGCCAGTTCGATATAGTATTCCACGACGTCGGCGCCTTGATTCACCAGGACATCGCTATCGTAGGCCGTGATGCCAAAGGTAAGCTCCAACCGGTCGCGCAATTCGGCCGGCAGCTCTCCCAAGGCCGCGCGGATTTTCTCCACTTCCGCCTCGTTGACCAGCACCGGCACCAGGTCGGGCTCGGGAAAATAGCGATAGTCGGACGACTCTTCCTTGTGGCGCTGGGCGCGAGTTTCATTCGCCGCGTCGTCCCAGCCGCGAGTTTGCTTCGGCACCGACCCCAGCGTCTGGCCTGTCTCCTGCCAGACGGCGTATTGCCGATCGGCTTCGTAAGCCAGCGCCCGCTCGACCGCGCGGAAGCTGTTCATGTTCTTGATTTCGACGATCGGCGTTTTCGCCAGGTGCCCGTCGGCCACCGGAATGTGCAAATTCACATTCGCATCGACCCGCAAGCTCCCCTCCTGCATGTTGCAGTCGGAAACATTCAAATAACTGAGCAGCAGCTTCAACTCCTCGAGATAGGCCTTCGCCTCGGCTGGCGAACGCATGTCGGGCTGGCTGACGATTTCCAACAGCGGCGTGCCGGCCCGGTTCAGATCGATGCGGCTATCGGCCTTGCCGGCCGCTTCGTCGTGCATGCTCTTGCCGGCATCTTCCTCCAGGTGAACGCGAATAATGCCGACCCGTTTCGGCTCGAACCGTTCTTTCGGATCGCGGATGTCGAGGCAACCGTCGTCGGAAAACGGCAGATCGTATTGGCTGATCTGAAAGCCCTTGGGCAAGTCGGGATAGTAATAATGCTTCCGGTCCCACTTGGTGAACGGGGCGATGTCGCACATCAGCGCGACCGCGGCCCGCAGCGCCAGTTCGAAGGCTCGCCGATTCATCACGGGCAACACGCCCGGCATGCCGATGCACACCGGGCAAGTTTGCGTGTTCGGCGGCGAGCCAAACTTGGTGCTGCAACCACAGAACAGTTTGGTCTGCGTGAGGAGTTGGACGTGGACTTCCAGCCCGATAATGATCGTGTACGGCGCGTTCACGCTGGGCCCCCGCTTTCGCTCTGCGACGGAACGCCGAATGCCTTGGGGCGGCGGCGATGCCAGTCGGTCGCGCTCTGGAACATGTGGGCGGCGCAACAGCAAGTCTTCTTGCAGCGGCGGGCCCTGCAATTGCAAACCGATCGGCAGTCCGCTGGCACTAGCGCCGCAGGGAAACACGATACCACCAACGCCGGCCAGATTCGCGCTCACCGTGTATAAGTCAACAAGGTACATCGCCAATGGATCGTCCGATTTTTCGCCGATCTTGAACGCCGGCGTGGCCGTCACCGGTCCGGCGATCAGATCGACCTCGCGGAACGCCTCGTCGTAATCGCGGCGGATCAGCCGCCGGACTTTCAGCGCTTTGAGATAATAGGCGTCGTAGTAGCCCGCGCTGAGGGCATACGTGCCGAGCATAATCCGGCGCTTTACCTCGGGGCCGAACCCCTCGGCCCGGCTTTGGCGGTAGAGCCGCACCAGCGCATTATCAACATCGTCGGCGCTGCGGCCGGCGGCCACCAACGCGTTGCGCTCGGCCGCAAGCTCATCGTGCATCTGCGCTTCGTTCGCGCGGTAGCCGTAATGGACGCCGTCGTATCGGGCCAGATTGCTGGACGCTTCGCACGGCGCGATGATGTAGTAGGTCGCCACGCCATATTTGCCATGCGGCATCGACAATTCGCGGACCGTAGCACCCAGCGATTCGTAAACGCGCATCGCTTCGCGCACCGCGCTTGCCACCTCATCGTCCAAGCCTGGCCCAAAATGCTCGCGCACTAAACCGAGTTGCAAATTTTCCAGCGGTTTGCCGACCGATTGCGAATAGGCGGGCGGCGTGGCCGGCACCGACGTCGAATCGTGCGGGTCGTGCCCCGCAATTGCTTCCAATAGCAGCGCCGCATCCTCGGCGGTGCGAGCCAGCGGACCGATCTGATCCAAACTGCTCGCGAAGGCCACCAAACCGTAGCGGCTCACGCGGCCATACGTCGGCTTCAAACCAGTGACGCCGCACAAGCCGGCCGGCTGGCGAATCGATCCTCCCGTGTCGGTGCCGATCGACAATGGCGCCATGCCGGCCGCCACGCAAGCCGCCGCACCGCTGCTGGAACCGCCGGGAATGCGGTCCAGGTCCCAGGGATTGCGCGTCGGATAGAAGGCCGAGTTTTCACCCGACCCACCCATCGCAAATTCGTCGAGATTCGTGCGGCCGATAAGCACGCCGTCGGCCGCCCGCAGTCGGGCCACGACCGTCGCATCGTAGGGTGGACGGAAATTTTCCAGCATCCGCGAGCCGCAGGTCGTCAAGTCGCCCCGGGCACAGAGCAAGTCCTTCACCGCAACGGGCAGGCCACCCAGTTTTCCGACCGGCTTGCCCGCCTTACGTCGCTCGTCGATGTCGGCGGCTTGCCCGAGCGCGCCCTCAACGTCAACGCGCAGAAAAGCCCCCACCGATTTATCATGCCGCTCGATTTGGTTGAGGTATGCCTGCGTTATTTCAACCGAGCAAACGCGGCCCGCGACCATTTCGGCCAGCAGTTCGGTCGCGGTCGATTCGAGAATAGACATGCGTTCGGCTCGGTGAACTGGCGGCTTGAAATTCCGGGAGGGCGAGGCTCCTGCCGATCCGGGGCGCTTGTTAGTACCACACGACTCGGCAGGAGCCTCGCCCTCCCCAGCTCATGCGAATCGATGTTTGGCCCTCAATCGCCCAGCACCGCGGGAACTAAATAGTGCTCGCCGTCGTGGTGGGGCGCGTTGGCTAGCGCTTCGGCCTGACTGAGGCTCGGCCGCGGTTCGTCTGCCCGAAACACGCCGGTGAGCTCGACGGCGTGGGCCATCGGCTCGACGTCGTCGGTCTTCAATTCGGAAAGCTGCTGGATATAGTCGACGATCGCCCCCATCTGGGTAGTCATCGTATCGAGCTCGCGCGGGCTGAGCCGCAGCCGGGCCAAGAGAGCCACTTTTTCAACTTCGCTGCGCGACAGGCTCATGGCGTTGAAAGCGTCCTCTGGCGACGCCTAATTGCCGAATTCAAAAAATGGCCGCCCGTCCGACAGGCGCCGCTTCGACAGGCCGCCCATACGAGAGCTTGGTCAACTAGCGACTTTTTTCGCTTCCGACGGCGTCAGCTTGAACGGAGCCCGGCGAACCAGCTTGTTCACGCCGCCGCTACGGATGCACTGCGTGCAAACCAGCATCGTGGTGTTGGTGCCGTGGCCCACCGTGACCCGCAGACGCTGCAAATTGGGTTTGAACTTGCGGCGGGAGATGCCGGTCACCTTGGTGCCGACGCCGCCCAAGTATTTGGCCTTGCCACGGATCGTGACCTGATTGCCCATGGCATGTCCCTTGCCGCAAACCGCACAGAATCGAGCCATCGCACCCTCAATCGTGTCAACGTCTTAGGGATATTTTCAGAATTGGCAAACAGATAAGTATAGCGGGCCGGGAAAGGGACGCAAGCGTGGTTCAAGCATAGCGAAATGACGAATTTGCGGCCGCTTCATCAAACATCCTTCGACGCCGCCCGACTTGGTGGGTTTGCCTGAAGCCCCGCCATTTATCAACACGGCAGGCAGCAAGAATCAGTCTATCCCAAACCGCGCGAGTAGCAATTGAATCGTCTCACGCGCGACTCGCTTGTTCGGTGCGCGAACCGCTAAGCCTTGTGCCGCTGGCGCAATGCGGCGAGTTCGGCCTCGATCGACTGATTTCTTTCCTCGATTTCGAAGTCCGGCGGCTCGGCGATTTCGATGCCTTGTTCCAGTTCGGCCAACGCGACCGCCTCGGCTTCGGCTAGCTCGATCTTTTCTTGAAATTGATCGAATCGCGAGAGCGCGGCCAATGCCGATTGGGCGGGCGGCGCGGCCGTGAGAAAGCGATGACGGGCGTCGGCGGCGGCTTGCCGGGCCAGCAGCGACGAAAGCTGCCGCCGCGCCGCGGCATGCTTCTCGCGTAATGTGTCGACCTGACGGCGCAAGGCCGCGTTGGACGCCCGCGCCTCGGCCAGTTGCCGATCGAGGGCTTGTGCCCGTCGCTGGTGCTCCAGCTTTCGGGCTAGCGCTCGCCGAGCAAGCTCGTCATTGCCCGCCGCGACATCCTTCGCGGCCTTATCATCCCAATCGCTTGCCTGATCGAGATGCCGCTGCTGCTCGCGAGCCAGCAGCCGTTCGGCCGCGATCGACCGGGCCACGGCGATCGACACCGTCGCGACCGATTGCTCCATATCGCGCAGCGCGTGACGCAACATTTTCTCGGGATGTTCGAATCGCTCCAGCAAATCGCTGACGCTGGCGGAAATCACGTCGCCGGTGCGTTGGAAGATGCCCATGTTTCGTTGCTCCTGTTGCAATCGGGGTTGGTTGAAATGCTCGTCGGTTCGGGATGCGTCGATTCGGCAGACTGTTGCGGGTTGTCAAGCGCCAGCTGATCGGCGGTTTGCCCGGCGATTGCGGAAATGCCCTCGACGGAGGCCGCGATCTGGGCCACAAGTTCCTCGGCCCGCGAAGCGGGAGCTCCGGTGAACTTCGCCAGATGAATCATCGAGACCAGTTCTCGAATCCAGGCCAGCGTGGCCATCAGATCGTCGTGCGATTGCCGGCGGACCGCCGCCAGACGGGCCACATTCTGCAATCGGGCCGCCTCGCTTTGCCGGCGACGATCGCCCGTTTCGTCGGCCGGACCCGCGGCGATCGCCGGCGTTCCGTCGGCCGTAACAGCCGGATTCGCCGCGGGCAAGGATGGGCCAGCCAAGAGCGCATCCATCGAACGAATCCTCGCGGCGTGCGCAATCAAGGCAGTCCGCAACTCGGTCATTCGACCCCGTTCGCTGACCAACACGTCTTCAGCCCAGCCATCGAGGCTCGACAGCGCCGCGTCCAACTCGGTGTTGACTCGGGCAATGGCGGCGGCCATTTCGTCGAGCGGTTCGTGTTGGTCAGCCGGTAATTTTGCGGCGGTCGCCGGCCCGGACAGCAACAACGGCAAATACAACGGCCAGAAGAGCGCGGCGGAGATCGTCGTGAAAAACCGCTCGGCGAACGGGCGCCGCTCGGAGCTCAGCAACATCGCGCCGGCGACACCTGCTCCGAACAGCAAATAGAACACGATCGTTTCTTGAATTCGCATGGTCGCAGTCCCTATCCTCCGATCCCGCCGGAGAAATGGTTCCATAGAGTGTAAATCATCAGCGGCGTGACCAGGGTATAGCAACCGCTCCACGCCAAAATCAGCCGCCGCAGGAAGCATTCGCGGCTTTGCCGGCAAGAAATTGCGATCGTATCGGCAAAACCGACGAAGCCTTCGTAAAGGCAAGCGGCTCCCCACAAACCGGCCAGGAACGGCAGCGCCAAACCCAACAGCACCCACGACTCGATCAGCGCCGGCGGCGTCGGAAACACGATCGCGCTCAAAGCCAGCGCCATGTAGATCGGCAAAATTCCGACGAGCGCAATCGCGCCGGCCGCCATCCCTTTCAAGGCCTGGGCAGCGACCGAGAGCATCGTGGTCCGAACGCCGGCCAACAGACCGTAGAAATAAAAGCTGGGAAGGCAAATGCCATTCGCGGCGATCAATCCGATCGTGTAGGCCAGCACCAGATTGCCGGCGTTGAATTCCCGCCAGCGGGCCGCCGGGACCCAATTCCACCACACATGATAGGTCGACCAAAACGCGTTCAAGACGATCGTCGCCACGACGCCATAGATGGCAAAGCCCGCCAGCGCCACGGCCAGGAGCCGCGGGATCAGGGTGCGTTGCTCGTTTTCGTCGCGGAGCAAGCGGTCCAACCGAGCGCGGTCTTTGAGCAGCATTTCCACGACGCCGGCCGGCGGCGCTGTCCGCCACGGTGCCCGGTTCGCTAACGCGGTCAGGCGGATTCGGTCGGGCATCCGCAAAATCGGCCACCGGCAACATTGGGGCCAGCTTGATCGAATCGGCAAAGAGTTCATCGTGCATGGTGTTTCGACTCCGGTTTATGTCGCCGTCAGGCCGACGGGAAAAGATTGAACAGATAGGCGAGTTGCGCCGATCGCTCCGACCAATATCAGGAACCAGACTGGAGTTCGTCCGTTCGCCGGCTCGAGGCGTTCCATGACTCGTCCGAAGACGTCGACCATCGAAACGCCGACGCCAACAAAGATCGACAGATTGACGATGAGCACCAGCCAACGCGCGCGCTCGCGCCGAATAAGTCGGCAGGCAAGCTCGGCGCGGCGACACTGAAAAACCATAGAATCGGTATCGAGGCGACGAGCGCCAGCCCGCCCCAACTCGTCGTCACCAGCGCTGCCAACAGGGTCGTGCTGGCTCGCAATCGAGATCCGCCCAGGCTGTTCAAGATATACAGCGCCGGCAGCGCAATCGCCCAAGCCAATCCGGCGGCGATCGTCAACTCCACGCCCTTGCTGACGATGATCGCCAGACCGCCGTGGAGACCCAGCGTCATGCCATAGGCGAGCGTACCGAAGATTGCCGTGCCGGCCAGCGCCACCCACACGGGCAAGGGATACGGCTGTCGCTCGCGATGCCAGCGCCAGGCAAAAGCTTCCGGCTCGCGAAGCGCCGATCCGACATGCGACAAATTCTCGCGCAGCATTGCTCGCCACATACGCACCTCCTCGCCTTCACACCACTGGGCACTCATGAAAACCGGCCAATGTCGCCAGCCGCGAGTGCGGATCGATCGAACGGCTCGCACGTTCGCTGCTGACGACGTGTCAACCGCGATCGGGCTCCGGCGTTAACCGACTCAATCATCTTCGTGGGAAAGGGCCGGCGAGAAGACGTTTAATTTCGCGCAGGGCCGCAGACACCAACATGGGTTCATTGCTGCGGATACGCGTAACGGCTAATATGGTGTGCTTTGCCGCGCGCGTTTAGCGAGCGAAGAGGTTGGAGCCTCGCCGTATGAACATCGACCAAATTGAACGCACTTTAATCAGCGGCGTACATTGAAGAGTTTCAGATGCGCGTAAGTCCTGCGCGGAAACAAGTTACAGTACCGAGTCCGAGCATGGCATGGAATTTGCTCACAAGCAGGCGAACTCTCGCAACATCAACGGAGTGGCACATGCAATTCTTCGAACTGCAAAAACAATTCTCGGCGGCGTTTCCACACGGAAGCAATTCCACGGTCGAGGGAGAGACTGTTGTTCCCGATTGCCGAACGTCGCTGCGACCTAAGGATTGCATCGAAGACAAGTTGCGAGCACTTCTAGCGACGAATGCCAATTCGCGCATTCCATCTGCCAGTCGCAACGATCCTGTCCAACGCCGTTGATCGCGGATCGAGATGTTCAGGGCTAGCGGCGCACCACGCTCCATAGGTTGTAGCTCGGCTAAATCCGACCTAGGGTCACTTGCACTCGGTGATTGCGGCCGTCCGCGAGAATCGGGATATCACATGTGGGCCGCTCGACGTCATCGACCATCACAGATCGAACGCCGTGGGATACGCGCTCCGGATTCTTGACCACAATCTGATAGTTGGTCGTTCGGTGTCGATACATGATCGAGAATTCCGGCCAATAGCTCGGAATGCAGGGTTCGATCTTGATGATTTCAGCGCGTAGTTTGAATCCCAGCAGATCTTCAAGGGCCACTCGGTACATCCAAGCGGCGGAGCCCGTATACCAGGTCCAACCTCCGCGACCCGTATGCGGTGGCAAGCTGTAGATATCGGCCGCGACCGCATAGGGCTCCGTGCGATATTGCGCCGCCTCGGCATCCGTTTGGCCATGGTGGATCGGGTTCAGGATGTCGAAGACTTCCATCGCGCGGTCTCCCGAGCCCATTTGTGCGAGCGCTTGGACCACCCACAACGCGGCGTGGGTATACTGCCCCCCGTTTTCGCGAACACCCGGCAAATAGCCTTTGATGTAGCCAGGCTCGAGCTTCGTTTTGTCGAATGGTGGCCAGAGCAAGCGAACCAGCTTTTGATCCGGCTCGACGAGTTGCTTTTCCACGGCCCCCATGGCCGCGGCGGCATGCTCTCGATTGCCGCCAGCAAGAACGGCCCATGACTGCGCAATGGAATCAATTTGGCAGGCGTCGTTCTGTGCCGATCCTAGCGGGGTTCCATCGTCAAAATAGGCACGGCGATACCAGGCGCCGTCCCAGGCCGCTTCCGCAGCCGTGCGCAGTTGTTTGGCACGTCGGCGTAATTCGGCGGCGAAATCCGGGTCTTTTTGAATCTCCGCCAGTGGCGCAAATCGCACCTGGACCGCGGATAAGAACCAGGCCAACCAAACGCTCTCGCCCCGGCCGCCGGCGCCGACCTCGTTCATGCCGTCGTTCCAGTCGCCGGCGCCCATCAATGGCAGAGCATGCGCGCCGAACCGCCTCGGCATGGCGAAGCGCTCGAACGCAGTGGGCATATAGCGATTCGCTCTTGGTCGAGATCTCCGGGTGCTCATAGCGCTCATGCTCCTGGGGCAGCAACGGCGGCGATCGCAAATAATTCACCGGCGCGTCGAGAATAGCACGGTCCCCCGTCTTTTCGATGTAGTGCGCCGTGACGAATGGGAGCCAGAGTAAATCGTCGGAAATCCGCGTGCGGACTCCGCGCCCGCTCGGCGGATGCCACCAATGCTGCACGTCACCTTCCTCGAACTGCCGAGATGCCGCCCGGAGAATATGTTGGCGGGCCAAATCGGGCCGGCTATAGACGAGCGCCATCGAGTCCTGAAGCTGGTCGCGAAAGCCATAAGCGCCACCCGATTGATAAAAAGCCGTGCGGCCCCAGAATCGGCAACTGAGCGTTTGGTACAACAGCCAACGGTTGAGCAACAGATTCAGGGCCGGGTTTGGCGAGCCAACTTGGATCTGGCCCAGTGTCTCATCCCATTGCCGTTCCGAGGCGAGGATCGAATCTTCGATCGCCGGAAGTTCCTTATAGTCAGCCAGCAGCCGCTCAAGCTCTTCGCGATTGGCCGCTTGTCCGAGCAGGAAGACAACCGTTGTCTGTTCGCCGGGACCGAGGCGCAACTTCGTCTGCATCGCGCCGCATGGATCGCAACCCGGCCCAACGCGGCCGGAAAGCTCGATACGATCGAGCGCCGCGGGCTGTGTCCAAGTGCCGTTGCGGCCAAAGAATTCACGACGATCGGCAGTGTAGCTCGCAGTATAGCTGATGGGACGACCGACGAGTTGCAGGAAGGCGACGCGCGACCCGAATTCCTGATTGAAATGATTGCTAGCCAGCAGTGCGCCGCTGGCCTGATCGATCTCGGTCACGACGTGCAATTGCGTCTGCTCGCGCTGGACGCCGAGCACCCATTCAACGCAATAGGTGACTGACAGTTCGCGCAGTCGCCCTGAATTGTTCCGCAACTTTAATTGGAGAATTTTGAGCGGGTCGTCAGCGGCGATCGTAATCAACAACTGCTGGTCGATTCCATGAGAGGAATGTTGGAAGCTTGTGTAACCCTGGCCATGGCGACAGGTATAGGGCGTGGTTTCGCGAATTGGCAGCGGCGTGGGAGACCAGAGTTCGCCGGTTTCCTCGTCGCGAAGATAAACGGCTTCTGACGGCGGATCGGAGACAGGATCGTTGGACCAGCTTGTGAGACGATTCTCCCGGCTATTTTCCGCCCAGGTGCTGCCACAGCCCGCTTCCGTCACCACGCAGCCAAAGCCCGCGTTGGCGATCACATTGCTCCAAGGCGCGGGAGTCCAACGTTCGCCGACCAGTTGGATTACATACTCGCGGCCATCGGGCGTGAATCCGCCCAAGCCATTGTCAAATTGCCGGGCTGGTTGGGACGCCGTTTCCGTGGATTCGCTCGTTTGACGCACTCGGCTGGGTTCAGAGACGTGGCGAACATCGAGCAACGGCGGCAACTCGTCGACTGCCAGGGGCTGATCCAGTTGTTTTTCCAACGATCCTTCTTTTCCAACCAACACCACATGCGCGGCGGCTTGCAGCAAGTTTCGATCTTCTTCCGGCACGCGCCCCCCGGGCAGGATGAAGATCCCGCCGCGCTTGTTCACCATGCTCCAGGCCGTGCTTTCGCCCAACAGGCGCTGGAGTCGATCTTGCACTGCGTCACTATAGGCCGTGGGATGCTCGTTCAAAATCACTAGCTCGACGATGAAGTTCTTGGCCCGCCAACTGTCGTGCGCCAGCAATAATTCTCGGACCAGCCCATCTTGATTGGCCTCGCTGATCCGCGCCAACAAGATCGGATAGTCGCCGGAGATTCCGTATCGCCATAGGGCGGGCTGACCGGATCGATTGGCCACGAGTGCCGCCGCCGATCGTTTCGTGAAGTCGGGATAGAGCAACATGGCCCCCAGCCGCTGGAAGAGATGGACCTTGCTCGTGGAAAGATGCGCATGGCGCAGCTCGACCTGGGCTTGGGCCCAAGCCAATTCGAAGGCCCGTTGCACGACGCGTAAATCGTGATATTGGTCCGCCAGAGCGAGCGCCCCCTCGCGGCTGTTGGCAAGACCCGTGCTGAATGCCAGCCGCACGGATTTTCCGGGGGCGACGAGGACGGGCGTGCGCAAGCTGAAGATCGGATCGAGCACCGGACCGGCGGTTCCCGAGAGCCGCACGCCCGGCGCCATTGCGGCGGGATTGGCCGTGGAGCGTCCGCGGCCGAGAAAGCGAGCCCGATCGGATTCAAATTGAGTCGTCTCGGCGCCGCGCTGCGCGGCATCGCTCTCCAGCGCCAACACATGTACGGCCCACTGCGGCGAATCGCCGGCGGAACGGAGCCGGCGCGAGGCCAACAGCGCATTTCGGCCCGCCACGAATTCGGTTTCGATGAACAGCTTTTGGAAGGCCGGATGCGCCGCATCCGCTTCGGCGGTGGCGAGAACCAATTCGCCGTAGCTCGTCACGTCCAGACTTTGGCGCGCTGGCCGCGATTGGTTAGCGTCAGCATCCGTACTTCGACATTGTGGTCCGGAGAGATAGCGATTTCGAGGTGCGATTCGATCCCGCCGTCGCGGCGAGTGATTTCCGCCTTATCCACCGAGAACAAAACATCGTAGTCGTCCGCCGGTTGCCGCACCGGTTGAAAACCGGCCGACCACAGCTTGCCGCTGCTCGTGTCGCGCAGATAGATGAATTGGCCCCAGGGATCGCAAATCGTGTCGCTCCGCCAACGGGTGATCTGCGTTGCCTGGCACATGCTGAAGCCCGTACCGGCATTCGTCACCATCGCCGTGTATTGCCCGTTGGAAATCAAATGCGTGCGCGGGCTGTATGTCTGTGGCGTCGTCAACCAACGGCTGAACGGCCGGTCGGCCTCGCGCACGACGGGCGTTTCCCCCGCCTCGTCGCCATGCGGTTCGACGAACGACCCCGTCAGTGGGATTCGCTCTTCCAGTAGCAACTCAGTGGTCCGGGTTGCTGGCTCGCGATGGAATCGATCCCGCATGCGATTATTCAGGAGGCAGTTGGCGACCGCGGTCAGCAGCATTCCTTGGTGGTGGGCAAAATAACAGCGCACGACATTCCTGGTTTGCCCAGACGCCAGGCGCTTCGGCGTGTAATCCAACGATTCGTAAAAGCCCCAGGGCCCCGCGGCGCCCGCGGCGGCCAAAGCCTGGAAGTTGACAATGGCTGCATGCGGACGGACGGCCAGAGCCAAGCCAGTCGCGTAAGGCGCCACGACCAGGTCATCGGCCAGTCCGCGCTTGAGCCCAAGGCCGGGAACTCCGAACGATTGGTATTGATAATTTTGGCCCCCATCCAGCGTGGAGAATGCCGATTCAGAAATACCCCACGGCACACGCCGCTGCTCGCCGAATTCGATTTGCCGATCCACCGCTGCCTGACAAGCCTCGTCGAGCAATGTTTCGGGATAGCTGCGCAGAAACAAATTCGGCATCAGGTATTCGAACATCGTGCCACCCCAGGAAAGCAATCCAGTTTTTCCCGCGGTGAAGGTCAATGGCCGGCCCAGGTGAAACCAATGGCGAAAGTCGACGTCGCCCTTGCCGATTGCGAGGTATCCAGCCAGTCGCGCTTCGGACGCCAACAGATCGTACCGACCGCGATCCAGTTGCGACGCGGTATGGTTGTAACCGATCGCGAAGAGCCGCCGCTTGGAGTCGTAGAGAAAGGTGAAGTCCATCGCGTCGGCCAACAGCTTCAGTCGCGTCGCCAAGGCGCGAATCCTGGCGATCATGCCGGCGGCGGCGGCGGCGCCCGCGGCGATCGCGGCTTGGAATTCGTTAATCCAGTGGAGGGCATCCGTGCGGCGTTCGGCTTCGCTGATTGCCGCCGCCAGCGATTGTCGCAACTGGTCGAATAAAGAATTTGTCGTGGCCGGCAGATCCGCGAGCACGGCTAGAGTGAGTTGGGCATCCAGTGCATTGGAGATGGCTTGCCATGTTTGTTTCCAACCGTTTGCCTGAACGCCGGCGCTGGGCCATTGAGGCGGAGATTCAAAACCCTGCGGTCCGAGTTGCTTGAGCCAAGGAAACCACGCCAGCAAGTCGTCGCGTGCTGCTGCGATTTGCTTTCGAAGAATTTCCAGGCGGTTCGATACCGGTTGTGGTATACCGGCAAGACCTTTGGAGCTGGCGCGTTGTGAAGCCCAAGCGTCATGCAAACGGTCCGCGGCGGTTGCAATTGCCGCGAGCGTCTGATGGCGCGCCACAATATTGGTATTCGTGGCCCCATCTTCGGCTCCGGTGCGGATGACTCCCAGCAATTCATCCGACGCGGAATCGTCCGACCAGCCTGCCGCTTCGAGCGATTCCTGTAACAATTCCGCGGTGTCGCCGAGGCCGGGAATTGTCTCACAATCCAGGAGCGCCTGTCGTTCAAGCTCGACAAGGCCTTGCCGAACCGTCAGTGCCGAGGCGGCCAGATTGCCGCTATCCACGGTCGAAATGTAGGCCGGCATCAGCGTCGTGTGCCGCTCGGTGTCGTACCAGTTGTAAGGATGGCCCCGAAAGTGTTCCAAGCTGTCCCAACTGGCAAGATTGCGCTCCAGGCATTCAACGAACGTCGAGATGCCAATGAATCCGAAATCGTGGGCCGCCAGCGCCGAGACAAGATACATGCCTTCGTTCGTGGGCGACGTGCGATGCGCGATGACCCCGCGCGGTTCCTCCTGAAAATTGTCCGGAGGCAGCCAATGATCTTCGGCCGTCACAAATGTTTCGAAGAACAACCAAGTCCGCCGCGCGATCAGCCGTAAACCGCGGCGTTCCGCAGGGCTCAAGGCGTGCGAATCCTGGCGTCGCGGCCTGCTTATAAAGTGGGCAATTGCGGGAGAGATTAGCCAGAGCAGCCAAATTGGCGAACTGCCGAGAAATAACGAAGCCGGTCCGTGGACCGCAAGCATCACCGCCGAGACCACCGCACACACCGGCGCGATCCACATTTCGCGCAGCATCGATCGCAATGTTCCTCGCGCGCCCCTCGGTGGCGTATGCCGTTTCCCATTCCAGCAAGTTACGTCGCGTCATCCCCACCCGGATCAGGGTGCGGAGAATGGCGTCCAGCATCAGATACGCCTGATGCGGCAGGAATGCGAGGCTGCACACCGTTTGCATCAGCGACAGGCTCACTTGTCCGCCCACATCGCGAAGGTAAAGCCGCCAGGCAAGACCCCGCGGTCGGCCGAGCGCCACCGATGCCAGGTGCATGACCAGCGGAAGCGCCAGGACAAGGATTGCTCCCGCCGTCCAGGCCCAAGCAGCTCCAGGCAAGACCAGCCAGCCAAGCACGAACATCAACACGAGCGCCGGGGGCACGAGACTGCGCCGCAGATTGTCGACGATTTTCCAGCGCGAGACGATCGCCAGCGGGTTCGGGCGGGGTCCCTTCGTGGTCGGCACGCGAAAAAAAAGCCACGGCAATAACTGCCAATCGCCCCGCACCCAACGATGTTGCCGGCGCGCATAAGAAAAATATTGCGCGGGAATGTCATCGATCAACAGAACATCGGTGACCAGTGCCGCCCGGGCGTGGCAGCCCTCGATCAAATCGTGACTGAGGATGTGGTTTTCGGGAAAAGTCGTTGCCAATGTCGTCTCGAACGCGTCCAGGTCGTAAATGCCCTTGCCGGTGAAGCTCCCTTCCCCAAAGCAATCCTGATACACGTCCGACACCGCGGTGACGTAGGGATCCAGATGCGGATTGCCCGAGAAAATTCGGGCAAACAGTGTCCGGTTCGCGCTGAGCGGATTGATCTGAATCCGCGGCTGAAGGATCGAATAACCGCGCTCGACGCAATTCTGATTATGCGCGATCCGTGCCTTGTTCAGCGGATGCGCCAGGGTGCTCACCAATTGACGCGCGGCGCCCAGCGGCAATTGGGTGTCGCCATCGAGCGTGATCACATAACGCACGTCGCGAAGTTCCGCGGGAGCGCGCTGCGGCAAGACGTAACTGGTATCCAGCGCCTGCGCAGCATCCAATTGAACTCGGATAGCTTTCCCCGCTTCCGCTCCCAACCCATCCATTTCGCCTCCGCGGCATTCCAGCGACGAGCCCGATGGAACAGCCAAAACTTCGGCTCTTTCCCCCCGGCATACCGCGCGTTCAAATGCTCGACGCCGGCAACCGCCGCGGCGAGCAGGGCGGCATCCTCCGGCATCTCCGCCCGTGGAGCATCGACGAAATCCGTGAGCAGCACGAATGTGAATTCAGGATCGGAATTCCCGAGATAATGAATCTCCAAACGCTGCAAGAGCGATTGCAATTGCTTCTCGGACGACAACAGCGTGGGGACGACCACGGCCGTCAGGCAAGACGCCGGGATCCCCGCTCTAAAATCCATGCGCGGCAACACGTGGGGCTCGAGCAGCCGTGTCGCCAGGTAGTTGACCACCGCGACACCGATTTCGCTGGCGGGCAGCAGCACAACCAGGCCGATCAGCAGCAGCATGCCCGCGGAACTACCGGACCGCCAGGCACACGCTTCAATCGCGGCGATCGCCAGCAGCGTCAACAGCAGCACTCCGCCCAGATACAACCGCTCCGGCCGGCGCGACAGAGCCCGCCGCAGTCGCGTTGCGATCGAGAGCCGCACTCTTAGCTCGGCATCGGCGTCAACATGGCCCTCGTCAACCAGGTAGTAGCCGATGTGCCTCCGCACGTCGTCCGGGGGCGCTTGCTGTGCCTTAGCGACAATGTGACTCGCGACGTCAAGCTCGGTGCGCTTTGATCGCCGAGCCAACGTCTCAACCTGGTGCCGGTAACGGTCGCGAGTGGCGAAGTCCATCTGACTGTAAACGCCAGCGGGATCGCGGCGCAGCTCACGCTCCGTGAGATTGATTTCCTCGAAGAATAAGTGCCAGTCCCAAGCGGAAATCAGCCGCATGCTGGTGATTGCATTGCCCGTCGACACCTGATCGCTGGCCTGGCGATGATGTTCATGATGAATCACCTCCTCGATCGATTCGCCTTGGTCCGCGAGATGTTGGTCCAGCCAATGCCAGCAGACGGCGAGGTCATGGCCCTGGTCGCGAAAACGCTGATCCAAGTGCGCCACCAAGGGAGAAGCGATCTTCTGCGGCGACTTCGTGCGCTCGGCGAGAAAGCCGATGGAATCCGCCGGACGATTATCGATGATCTCGTCGGCCCAGGCATTGGCGCACCGACGATGCTCCTGCGTGTCGACGATTCGATCGGCTAGCCGGCGAAGATTTTCCACCAGCCCGAGACGCAGCATGATTGGCGCCGCCCAGACCTCGCCCATCGTGAGCGGAACGAGCTCTTGATACGCTTTGAGGAAACGCGTGAGGATCGCGTCGTCGAGCGTGCTATCCGTATGTGCAATGATTTGGACCGCGAGAGAATAAATGCGCGGATGGCCCGCGAGCCTCGCCAGTGCTCAGCTTCGGCAATTCGCGATAATAGCGTTGTGGTAGATCTTCGCGGATCTTGGACAATTGCTCGCGGACGATATAGAAATTGTCCAGCAGCCAATCGGCGCCCGGAGTGATTTCTTCACTTTGAGCAACCGCTGCGGCAATTGCTTTGTAAGCGGTCTCCAAAGCTACGGCGTTCGACTCGAACCGCTGCCATAGCTGAGACTCGGCAGGATGAGATTCCACCACCGGCTGACTGAGTGCCAGTTCTCGGGCAAATTCCTCGAGGCGCTCGATGCTGAATGAAGCTTGCTGCAAGGGAGCGTCGGATCCGGGCAATGGGTCCGTCGAGGAATCGACGCCAGAGGCCATGCTTGATTTCCCGCTCGGGGAGCAAAGGGGGGAAACAACGACTGGGCAGATGGAGCGTGCCATCAATGCAGAATCGATGCCGCAGGTCGCCCAAGGCAACGCAGGGTGTATTTTTCACATTCTCTTTCCGGAATCCAGTGGAATTGGCATCCAAATTGCCCAGTTGCTCAAACGCAAACCACAGTAACTTTGGTCTGTTCACGGCCGAACTGGAGTGTCCCCGACCAGAAAAACCCGGCTAGCCACCCCATGCCGAAATCAAATCATGAGCGACGATTTTCAGGTTGAAATCATGCCGAAATGCGAGTCGAATCGGACATAACGCTCGGCGTCTGCCGCGAGCCGTTCGGCGCAACAATTGCCAGTGATCGAAACATTCCATTCGCCGAGCGATCGGGACGGGATCGAATCAACAGTTATCACCAGGCGGATGAAAAGGATTTAGTCCTATGGGGCTTTTAGCCAAGCGAGAAGAAAGCGATTCGAAAAAACAGAGTGTCGTGGCCGAAGCCAGCCGTGTTTTCGGCCTCGCGCGTCAATCTTGGGGATTAGTCGAACGCCGCTATAAAGTGGCGCTTTGCGCGGCCGTCGGCGTGATGCTTGTCACGAGTGCCTGCAACACCCTCTTGCCGGTGTTGCTTGGTAAGCTCGTCGATCAAATTCAGACCGGCACGCAGCGACACGAGACCAGCGCCGCGATGCTGCATGCCGCGGTATGGTTCCTCGGACTGATGGCCGCGGCGTATCTAGTCCGCGAAGTCTTCAATGTGGTGCGCCGCTCGATGGTCGCGTTCGCCTGCGCCTCGATCCATCGAGATACGAGCGTCCGGCTCGTCTCGCATTTGATGAAAGTGCCGCTGGCGACTCTGGCCCAGGAGCAAGTCGGAGCCCTGCATGGTCGGATTTTTCGCAGTGTCGACGGGTTTGTTCACTTTCTGCAACTGAACTTTCTCGATTTTCTTGCCCGCGCTATTTACTGGTGTCTTTGCTCTTGCCGCCACCGCTGGCAAGCAGCCCGTGCTCAGTTTGGCAATGCTCGGCGTCGTCCCGTTGTCGTTTTATCTGACGGCGCGACAGATCATGTCGCAAAAAGGAGTGCGTCTCCGCTTGCTGCGGGCTTACGAGGAAATCGACGGAGCCGTGGTCGAACAACTGAGTGGCATTGAATACGTTCGGGCTGCCAACACCGGCCGCCGAGAAATAGATCGTTTGGCGCAGTCGACGGAACGCCGGCGCAATATGGAACTGCGGCATCAGGTCCAGATGTCGTTCTTTGGCAGCGCCAAGGCCATCAACGAAGGCCTGTTTCATATCCTGGTCCTGGCGGTCGCGGTTTACATGGCGGTTCAAGGGCGAATCACCTGCGGCGACGTGCTCACGTTCTCGCTGCTGTTCTTGAACGTGATGGCGCCGCTGAGCGAGTTGCACCGGTTGCTGGACGAAGGCCATGAAAACAGCCTGCGCGTGGGCGAGCTGCTCGAAATGCTGAATTCGCCCGTCGATCGATCTTTTGAGACGCCGAAAAATATCGCGGCGCGCGATTCTGCCCGACAAGCCAGCGATCGTGGTCAAGCATCTCGATCTGGATTACGGCGCGGCCCAAGTCAAGAAGACCGGCGTTCTGAAAGATGTCTCGCTGACGATACTTCCAGGCGAAACCATCGGCATCGCCGGCCGCTCCGGCGGAGGAAAATCAACCTTCCTGAAAATGCTGCTGCGGCTGGTTCATCCGACTGCCGGGACCGTGCAAGTCGGCAGCGTGCCACTGGAGTCGCTTTCGCGTTCCGAGATAGGCCGGCTGTTCGGTTACGTCGGCCAGTCTCCATTCGTGTTCACCGGCACAATCGCGGAGAACATCGCGTACGGCACCGACGATACTTCTCGCGATCAAATTCGCCGCGCGGCGGAAATGGCAAATTTACACGAAGACATTATCCACATGCCGAACGGCTACGATACGATCATCAATGAACGGGGTCAAAATCTTTCCGGCGGCCAGCGGCAGCGCCTGGCGCTGGCGAGAATCTTGTTGAAGCAGCCGCCGATCTTAGTGCTGGACGAAGCCACCTCGGCGCTCGACAACATCAGCGAGCAACACGTGCAAAGTTCCTTGGGTCTGTCGAGTTCCGATCGCACGACCCTGCTGGTCGCGCACCGGCTGACGACGTTGCGCGACGCCGACCGAATTTTCGTGTTCGACCACGGTCAGATTGCGGAGGTCGGGGCCTACGACGAACTGCTCGCCGCCGGCGGCATGTTTGCCCAACTCGCCGCCTCTGCCGATCATTCGCCGATAACGAACGATGGCACGGCGTTCGCCGAAGCAGCCCGCGCTTGCGTCTGACCGTCGGCAGTGAGCCTTGCTTCGGGCGGCGCCGTGTTCGCCTCGCGTGCATGACCGAGTCGAATGGAAGCATGTGCAATGCTGCCGGCCTTCAAAAGAAATTTGCGGTTCGGAACCTGCACCTCGACCTCGAAGGTTCGTGTGGCCGGATCGACGCGCGGATTGATCCTTGCCACCGTGCCCAAGATCGGTTCCGACAAGCCCGCCGAAGTAATTTCCACGCTTTGGCCGTCGTGAACGTCGTTGGCGTGGATGTCGGGGATCGGCAGGCGCAGCTTCAATGTCTTATCGATCACCAGACGAAAGACTTCATCGCCCGCATGAAGATAACTGCCGGCAGTCACGGACCGGCGCGAGACCGCATAGGCTGCTCCTCCGGACAAGGCGGACGCATCAGCGGGCGCCGGCGCTTTGACAACCGTCTCGGCCAAGCGCTGCCGGGCAATCGCCAACGCCTCTTGCTTGACCTGGATCGTGGCCAATTCGGCCTTGGCCAGCAGTATCTGGTTATCGTATTCGGCCGTGGCCACGCGAAAATCATCGCGCTTGTCGGTTAGCTGCTCGTCGCAAATTGCCTTGTGAATGGACAGGACTTCGGCACGCGTTAGATGGGATTGGCAATTGTCGCTTTTAATCTTGGCTTCGCGGACCGTTGGGAGATTGGTCACGTCGAAGTCGCCGTCGGGAGGCAATTGCAGTCCCAGTTTTGCCAGTTCCACAAGCAGGGCCTTTTCCGCTTGTTGCACCGCTAAGGCGTAGTCGGTCGGATCGATACAAAGGAGTATTTCGCCCGGCCGGATGCGATCCGCCACGTCGTGCTGGAGCTTCACGACGCGGCCCTCCGCGGTCGCGCAGACCGAAACCTCTTCATAGCCAAAGAGCGTTCCGGCCGCGTCGATCTTTGGGGCAATTTGGCGGTAGGCTACAGGGGCCATCAAACCCCGGTTTGCGGCGAATGCGAGAACCGCCGTGGAATTTTCCGGCGCTGCCCGTCGCCAATCGTGTAAGCCGAATCGACTGCTAGCAATAAGCCAACCCGGGGCCAACAAGCCTGCTGCCAACAAGAGCCAAGGCAACACTCGGCGAAAACGAGGCAAATTCATGTGCGTTTCTCCCTTCAGACACCACAACCGCTATGCATCCTGCGTGCGGACTTCGCTGCAGAACCGCAACGGTCGACACTCATGCGATTCTGCTAGCACGCCAAGTCCCCTGCCGGACGGCGCGATAGATAACTGCGCCCGCCCGCCGCAGGACAAGACCAATCCATCGCGGGTGCTAGCTGATGGCAGGCCGATCGGCCAAGTCCGCTGGGCCGGCTGGATGCAAACGGTTGTTTCTGATTTCATGAACCAGCCGGTGCGCTTCCAGCGGGTCATTTTGACCTCGCGATCACATCAATCTTTGGGGCAAAAGCTGGAAGGTAACGGCAGCCCGAAAACGACCGGCGCGTGAAAATGGCGGCAAGCGCAACGCTTGCCGCCAAAAAAGAGATCGCAAGTGCCCCCTGAAGGACTTGAACCTTCAACCCTCTGATTAAGAGTCAGATGCTCTGCCAATTGAGCTAAGGAGGCGGCGCAGCCAGCACGGGCTACGTTACCAAAGTCTATCGTGGGCGGCAGTTCCGATCAAGACGCCGGGGTATAAAGCCCCGTGCTGCTTGAACCGCCTTAAATTGTAAACCATAATACACTTGCATCAGGCCAGGGACAGATTTGTCGACCGCCTCGACACGATCGATCGGCGGTTGACGGCGGCATCTTGGAGAGGGATTGGGTGCGCTGCGTCAATGGAAGAGACCGGTTGCCGAATCAATCGATCGCTCGCGGTGACTCCTCTTTTCAAGGCCGTCTGACTGCACCCTGTTGCCGCAGCATTTGGTCGCAGGCTCTTTCGCCGCTGGGACACTGCACATGTCACCCATTCGCAGGCTGGTTAGCCATGCGACCTGCGCGCCACGCGAGTGGCTCCGTTTCGCGGCGCCAAGTTGGTCGCGAGGGCGGGTATTCTTGTGCAATGCGGCCGACAAACTCGGCACATCGCATGTCCGCCGCGCAACGGCGCGAATCTGGCGCGCGAGCGGCATCCCGAAACGTCTCCGGCTCCTGCGGCGCCAAGGAGTGTTCGACGACGCCGGCCAGTTGGTTCGCGCCAATTTGCCCTGGTATGCCGTGAGCATGACAGTCCACATGGTCGTGCTGACCGTGGCGATGCTCGTGCTCGGCCACTGGTATTTGGACAGCGCGGCCGGCGCTCCTGGCTTCGTTCCGGTCGACGACGATCTGAGCCTTAGCCGGCAACTGACGCATCTGGATATGAACGACGCGGCGCCGTTGGACGAAAGCTCGCTCGACATCCAAGCGATGCTGCACCCGGAGCGAATGGCGGTGCCTGCGGAATATAACGACGCATCGAAAGAATTCCATCACGGCGGGGGCGGCACGATCGGCGGATCCGGACCCGACGGCGCAGGAGGCGGATTTGCGGCCAGCGTCGACGCGGTCGGACCGAAGCAGATCGATCGCGGCGGCATCGGCGCTGGAAAGGGTTTCGGCACGGAGCCGGGAGCCGGCGGAACGGGCAGCGGCTATGGCGGCCGGGGCAGTGGCTCTCGCCGGGCCCTGGCCGCCATGTACGGCGGCAACCGGAATACGGAACTGGCAGTGATCGCCGCGCTCGATTGGTTGGCCCGGCACCGCGGCGCCAGCGGAAGCTGGAGCCTCAGCCGCTTCAACAGCCATTGTGTCGGACCCGGCCCGCAATGTTCGGGCCCCGGCACGGTCGAATCGGACGTGGCCGCCACGTCGCTCGCCTTGTTGCCGTTTCTGGCCGCCGGCGAAACGCACAAGACCAAGGGCCCCTACCACGAGCTGGTCAATCAGGGACTGTATTGGTTGATGAAGCGGCAAACGGCCGATGGCGATCTTTCGGCGAAATCGCAACATCAGATGTACACCCATGCCTTGGCCACGATCACGCTGTGCGAAGCCTATGGGATGACCAAAGATCTCAAGGTTGGCGACGTTGCACAGCGGGCCGTAGTTTTCATCGAACGGGCCCAGGTGCTGCGAACCGGTGGCTGGCGCTATATCCCCAACGATCCGACGGGCGGCGACACTTCGGTGCTCGGTTGGCAGATCATGGCGCTGCACAGCGCTCAATTGGCGGGACTGACCGTGAATACGCAGACTCTGGAAAACGCCAAGAAGTGGCTCGCCGCGGTGTCCAAGGGAAGCATGCATGGCATGTTTGCCTATCAACCGTACAAGAACCCGACGCCGACAATGACCGCAATCGGCATGCTTTCTTGGCAATATCTGGGCATGCGGGCCGACGACCCGGCGATGGTCGAAGGGAAACATTATCTCTTGCAGAACCTGCCCGAGAACGGGATGCGCAACACGTATTACTGGTACTATGGCACGCAGGTCATGCACAACCTGCTGGGCAAGGACTGGGACGCGTGGAACCGGCCGATGCGCCGCGCGTTGATCGAAACTCAATGCCACGTGGGCTGTGCGGCGGGGAGTTGGGACCCGGAAAATCCCACGCTCGACGCCTGGAGCGAACAAGGCGGAAGGATCGTCACGACGGCCTTCTCGACGTTGACGCTGGAAATCTATTACCGCTATCTGCCGATCTACGGCGCCGGCCGCAGCGCGTCGGATCCGGAGCCGGCCGCGATCGATCCGAATTCCGCGGCATCGATCACCTCGCCGGAAGCGGCAATGCCAGAGGCCGCCGGAGCGAACGCCGCCGAACCCAACGGCGCTGAACCGAACGCGGCCGAGCCGGCCATGCCAATGCCTAAAGCGCCGGCTCCCAAACCCGCCACGGATGAGCCGTCCCCCTTCGGGAATTAGCGTTCGTGGGATGGCGCCTCGGCCGCGGGTTTCGCCGGCGCCGGGCTAGCAGTTGTCGCAGGCGCCCCTTTTAGATTGGCGGCAGCGGGCGTAGTGTCAAACAGCGGTTTCGCCTGCACGACGGTCCGCGAAACTCCCCACCCCAACGGAACGCCGACCCACAACCAGGCGATGACGAGCATAACGCACGTCGCGCCGGATGGTTTCTGTTTTGGCGTCGGGTAATTGCTCGGAACTGGCGTCATCTCAATTTCCTTTCAGAGCCTATCCGAGAACCGGCCGAGGAGAGGGGGACAGGCACATTTTGCTCACAGGGCATCGCAAAATGAGCCAGTCCCCGCCGGTTCTCGGATAGGCTCTCCAATCAGTGCTCGTAGATTTCTATCCATTGACGCCAAGCTGTTTGGGGACGGCACTTTCAATGTCGTGATGCCGGGCATCGACGGGCGTGACCAGGAAATTGCAAATCGCGCCCACGATCAGCAATCCAGCCATGATATACATGGTCAGATCGTAGACGCTGGCGTTCGGCACGCCATGTTTCAGCTGGTAGTCGCGAATGTAATTCACCAACACTGGACCGGCGATGCCGGCCGCCGACCAGGCGGTCAGCAACCGTCCATGAATTGCGCCGACTTGCACTGTGCCGAACAGGTCGCGGAGATAGGCAGGGACCGTGGCAAATCCGCCGCCGTACATGCTCAGAACCACGGCACAGGTGCCTACGAACAGGATCACGCTACCCAAATGTCCCGTCGTAGGAATGAATGCGTACAGGCACGCGCCCAAAAGAAAGAAGATCATGTAAGTCGCTTTGCGGCCGATGTAATCTGACAACGACGACCAAAAGAATCGCCCCGCCATGTTGAAGATGCTCAGCACGCCGACGAATCCGCTGGCCATGGCGGCGGTCACCCCCTCGGCCTTGAATATTTCCTGAATCATGACCGACGCGTGCTCGAGTATTCCGATGCCGGCGGTGACATTCAAGAACAGAACGGCCCACAGCAGATAGAATTGCGGGGTTTTTGTCGCCTCGTCGGCAGTCACTTCCGCGGACGTGATTAGCTTGTGCGGCTTCGCGGAGGGAACGAATCCGGCCGGTTTCCATCCCGGCGCAGGAAGCCGGACAATGATCGCCCCGAACAACATGAACAGGAAATAGCAAGTGCCCATCACAAGGAACGTGGGAACGACGCCGGTCGAGTTCGCGGTTTTGAAATGATCCATAAGCCGGACCGCCAACGGCGCGCCGATCATCGCACCACCGCCAAATCCCATGATCGCCATGCCGGTGGCCATGCCGGGGCGATCCGGAAACCATTTGATGAGCGTCGACACGGGCGATATATAACCCAGGCCTAAGCCGATTCCGCCCAACACGCCGTAGCCCAAATAAACCAGAGCTATTTGGTGCAGATGCACGCCGAGGGCTGACACCCAAAACCCGCCGCCAAAGCAGCAGGCCGCCGCGAACATCGCCTTGCGCGGACCGACCCGCTCCAGCCATTTGCCGAACACCGCGGCCGACAGACCAAGGACCACGATCGCGATGCTGAAGATCCAACCGAGCGCCCTAAAATCCCAATCTTCCGGCGACGATGTCGTGATTCCGATCACCTGGGACAAGGGTTTCTTGAACACGCTAAAGGCATACGCCTGCCCGATCGCCAAGTGGATCGACAGTGCCGCGGGGGGCACGAGCCACCGATTAAAACCGGGCGAAGCAATCGTGTGCTGCCGATCCAAAATCGACAAGAGAGACATTTAGAACGACTCCGGCATGGGTGGTCGGGACACGGTCCAGGCAAAGGGCGCCAGCGAGCGGCAGGCCGTTGCGAATCAGCGCATGGGCAAGCAAGACTCAAGCTGCGTGAAATCCAATAGACGACGCGTCGCAAGAAATTCCGAGTGGCGAATCGAAGAACGACGAATCTCAAGGTTGAAAAGAATTGCCGCCGTGTCCGTAGGCGAACCGCAGCCATCCGTCAGCACAATTTTAGTCCGCTCCGGTAGCAGGATGCAACCAAGCAATCGACTGGGTAGTGGTACAGTTTGAGCCCCCGCGGCACACGGAGTGTGCCTACTACGTAGCAGGCACGCTCCGCGTGCCGTCGCCCTGCCAAATGTACCACTATGATCGACTGCGTCCCGTACACGAAACTCTAACACGCGTTAACCGTACTTAACGTCCGTGCTCTGTCCGACTTCGATAATATAGCCGTCGGGATCGCGGATGTAGCAGCGGATCTCGCCGTACTTCACCAACGGCTCCGTGATGAACTCGGCTCCGCGGCTTTTCCATAATTCATAGCAGGCGTGAATATCCGCAACGCGGATATTCATAAAGCTGTTAATGTGATTCGGGTCGGGGACGCTGAGCGTTACCGTCGGCTTGTCCGGGGTTGGGCCGCCTCCGACGTTGAGGATCATCCACGTATTCGCGAGTCTGAAGATAGCCAGGCGCGTTGCCGTCGCCTCGACTCAGAATGCGAGCGCCGAAGACCTTTTCGTAATAGCGAAGCGATCGGTCGATATCGGCGACGGTGAGAAAATACGAGATGCTGATCCCTTCCCGCGGCGGCATCTCATAGCTCTTCTGCTCGACTTGGACGGCGTTCATGGATTACTCCTTTTCGATACAGTGCTCACTGTGAATAGGTGTCGTCTGTTCGCAAAATACCGCTAACAGGCCGTTTAAAAAGGGGACAGGCACTTCACAGCAACGCCAATGCCGCGGGAAGTCGCTTGATCGCTCAAAGCCAGTCCCCTTTTTCAACAGTCTGTCAAGCCACCAGCAAGATCTTCCCGGCGCCACCCTTCTCCGCCAGTGCTTGAGCCTCGGCCGCTTCACTGAGTGGCAGTTTCCGGCTAATCGGGATCACTAGCTTGCCATCTCGCACCGCTTTGGCCATGAACTCGAGAGTTTGCCTGTCGAATTTCGAGAATACGAAGACCGCCTTTACCGATGGATACTCCGCCGCGTTCTGCGGCGCCCCGAGAACCGTGGCAAACACGCCTCCCGGCTTGACCTTGGCGATCAGCTTCTCGGCGGTTTTTCCGCCGACCGCATCCGCCACTGCGTCGAGCGGCGGGAGATTCGCAATCGCGGTTTCGTCGTCGGTCGCGACAATCTGATCCGCGCCGACAGCCTTCGCGTCATCCATCTGTCGTTTTAAAACCCCGGCAATCACCGTCGCCCCGCGCTCTTTCGCAGTGAATACCGCCGAGCGCCCGACATTCCCCACCGCACCCACAACCAGAACCGTCTGGCCCGATTTGATTCCCGTGGTTGACAGGAGCTGGTTGCCGGTCACTGTCACCAGCGGCAGCGCCGCCGCCTCGATCAAATCGAGCCCCTTGGGGATCTTCGCCAAGACCGCCGAGTTCACGACACAAAGTTCGGCGTAAGTATTGTCCGCCATAGCGAACACCTGGTCGCCGACAGAAAAGCCTTCCGCTCCCGGCCCCATCTTCGCCACGGTTCCCGCCATGTCGACTCCGATCAGTCCCGGAAAAGTGAGGGGATAGAAGTCTTTCGTTAATCCGGCACGCCGCTTGTAGTCGATCGGATTCACGCTCGCGGCGGCGACCCGCACCAGTACTTCGCCGGGCCCCGCCACCGGATCGGGGTATTCCTCGAACTTGAGCACTTCAGGACCGCCATATTCGTGGACAACAATTGCTTTCATATTCAACTTCAACTCCTTGTATGGCGCAGGCAACAGGAAGCGAACCTTATTTCTCCATGGACATGAACAGTGTGTTCAATCCCTCGGCGAAGGCCGGGTGCGAGAAAATGCCGTCTTCGAGTGCAGTGTAGGGAAGCTTGCCCATCATGGCGATTTCGAGCATCGACATGATTTCGCCGCCTTCGACGCCCAAGACGGCAGCCCCAAGAATCTGCCGGCTGTCAGCGTCGACGATGGCTTTGATGAAACCGCGCGTTTCGGCCGTTTCCACGGCGCGGCGCGACCCAAGCCATCGGAATTTTGGCAACGCGGATCGCGCGGCCCTGCGCTCGGGCCTCTTGCTCCGTCAGACCGACTCGGCCAAGCTCAGGGTCAATATAGACGGTGTACGGTACCAGCCGGTCCTTCGTCGATGACCGCCCGCCACGAAGCAGGTTGTTGCGGATAATGCGATAGTCGTCGTAGGAGATGTGCGTAAACGCCGGGCCGCCTTTGACGTCTCCCAAGGCGTAGATACCGGCGACGTTCGTCTCCAGCCGGTCGTTCACGGCGATGAAGCCGCGGGCGTCGACATTCACGCCGGCGGCGGCGAGGTCAAGCTGCCCGCTATTCGGCACTCGGCCAACGGCGAGCAGGAGATGGGAGCCGGTGATAGTCCGCTCTCCCGTCGGTCCGCGTAGATCCAATCCAACGCCGGAAGCGCTGGAATGCGCGCCTACCGCTTCGGTTTCGAGCAGGATCTCGATGCCATCCGCCTCGAGCAGCTTGTAAACTTCAGCGGCAACATCCGGGTCCTCCCGACCCAGGAGTTGCTTTGCCTGCTGCACGACGGTGACGGCACTGCCAAAGCGGCGAAACATCTGGCCGAATTCCAAACCGACGTAGCCGCCCCCCAAGACCAGCAAATGTTGCGGCAGCTCTGGCAATTCCATGATCGAAGTGGAGTCGAGAGCATTCACGCCAACGAGTCCATTGATCCGAGGTCGCGCCGGTCGAGCGCCGGTATTGATGAAAATCGTGTCGGCAGTCAGCGTCCGCGTTCCGCCGGCCTTGAGCTTGATCTCAACGATCTTGGGCGCGGTGAAGCGCCCTTCGCCGAAAATGAGTTCGAGGTTTTTGGCGTTTTCCAGGCGACGCTGATCTCCCGAGCGAAAGTCCTCCACAATTTTCTGCTTGCGTCGCAAGATTTGGGCCATGTCGACGCTAACCGTGCCGCAGCGAATGCCGTAGTCCGCGGCGCGCCGGGCCAAATAAGCGATGCGCGCACTGGCGACCATGGTCTTGGTCGGCGTGCAGCCGACATTGACACAGGTGCCGCCGACATGCTGACTCTCGACGAGGGCTATCTTTCGTCCTGCCTCGGCGAGTGCAAGGGAAAGCGGCGTTCCTGCCTGTCCCGACCCGATTATGATGGCGTCATAATGATCCATAAGCCCTCCAGGCGCGGGTTAACAGGAAACTAAAAGGGTCAGAAGTTCTGAACCTTTTTCCAGATTGCCCGGCGGAAGAAATCGCCTGCTGCGCACGACGCCCTGATGCAGGCCGATCAGCACACATGGCAGCCCCCTCGGCTCAGATACCGCAGTCAAGTTTTGGATGCGAAACCCGGAGCACGCTCGCCCGGTCGCTGCCATGGCATTTCGACCGCGCCACATCATACGGCGCTATTTGCCGGGCAACAATCGTCTAAAGCTCGCCGCCCGTCGGGCAAACTGCATGCCATCGCCGCGTGAGATTCCGATGAACGACGAGCGATCGTAAGCTATATATTCCTAAGAATCGCTAATTTAACCAGCCGGGGTCTGTCCCCATTTTGCGATGCCCCGTGAGCAAAATGGGGACTGACTCCCCCGGCGCCGCGAGTTGAGTTAGGACTTCGAGGATCGGTGATTCTCCGAATCTCCTGATCCGATGACTTTGAGGAGCTCACCGTGACCATCGTTCTGATCGACAATCCGGCCGTCGGTGGACCGGGCATCGAGCCGCGCTGGACGCGGAGCAACAAGGATGGCGTGGGAACCGCCTATTCGGCCTTGAGCCGCGTCTGGTTCACCGTCTCCCGTGGGATGATGAACGAGATCTATTATCCCACAGTCGACCGCCCGCAAATTCGCGACCTGCAATTCCTAATCACCGACGGCGAAACATTCTTCCACGACGAACGGCATCTAGAGAGTGTCCATGAATGCCTGAACTCGTCGGCGCTCGGCTATCGGATTACCAACACTTGTCCCGAGAATCGCTATCGCCTCGTGAAGGAAGTGATTTCGGCGCCGCACCAGGATTGCCTGTTGATCCACACCAAGCTTGAGGCCGACGCGGCGCTGTTGCCCAAGTTGCGGCTTTATGCCTTGCTCGCCCCGCATTTGGAAGGAGGCGGCGCGCACAACACCGCCAATGTCGTGCGCACCGGATGGGGCGAAATCCTCACGGCGCATCGCGGCGGCACTTGGGTCGTGATGGCTGCGTCGGTCCCCTTCCGGCGCTGCTCGTGCGGCTTTGTCGGCGTGAACGATGGCTGGCAAGATCTGGCGCACAATTATCAGATGGATTGGAACTTCAACTGCGCAATCGATGGCAACGTGGCGCTCACCGGCGAGATGGATATCCGCCGCACGCAAGATTTCGTGCTCGCCCTGGCCTTCGGCAATTCGCTGCATCATGCCCTGGTCATGCTCTCGCAAACCCTGGCCGTCCCGTTCGCGGAGCATCGAGCGCGGTTCATCGAACAATGGAGTCGGGCTTGCACCCACTTGATCCCGCATAACGAAGCCCTGGCCGGCGACAGTGGCCGGTTGCATCACATCAGCCATAGCTTGATCCTGGCGCACGAGGACAAATTCAACGACGGCGCGATGATCGCCTCGCTCAGCATTCCCTGGGGCGAATATGCCACCGACGACAACCTGGGCGGATACCACCTCGTGTGGACCCGCGACATGTGCCAAAGCGCCACCGGTCTGCTGGCCGCCGGCAATGTCGCGGTGCCGTTGCGGGCGATGATTTATCTGGCCTGCGCAACTGGAAGATGGCGGGTTCTATCAGAACTTCTGGATCGACGGCGAGCCGTACTGGCGGGGTATCCAGTTGGATGAGACCGCGTTTCCCGTCATGTTGGCCTGGCGATTGCATCGGGCCGGTGCGTTGCAGGATTTCAATCCATGGCCGCTGGTCCGCCAAGCTGCGGCCTATCTGCTGATCCACGGTCCCGCGACGCCGCAGGAACGCTGGGAAGAAAATAGCGGCTATTCCCCTTCCACGCTGGCCGCCCACATGGCGGGGCTGATCTGCGCCGCTTGCTTTGCCCGCGAGCGCGGAGAGTTGGATATCGCGCAACATCTGGAAGAGTATGCCGACTTCCTCGACTCGCATCTCGAGGCGTGGACCGTCACCACCGAAGGAACTTTGGTGCCCGGCATTCGCCGCCATTACATCCGCATTCACCCGGTGAATGTCGATGATCCGCATGCGGACGAAAACCCGAACTACGGACAAATCGAACTGAAGAACCAGCCCCCGGGGGCCCGGACGGTGTACCCAGCGAAAGAAATCGTCGACGCCGGATTCTTGGAACTCGTCCGTCACGGCATCCGCCCGGCAAACGATCCGCTCGTTGAAGATTCGCTCCGCGTGGTGGATGCGGTCCTCAAGGTCGACACGCCCTTTGGGCCCTGCTGGAAACGCTACAGCCACGATGGATTCGGCCAGAACGCCGATGGCGGCCCGTTCGTGGGCTGGGGACAAGGCCAAGGCTGGCCGCTGCTGACCGGCGAGCGCGGTCACTACGAGCTCGCCGCGGGGCGCGACGCAAAGCCTTATCTGCGTGCGATGGAGGCGTTCGCCACCTCGGTTAAGTTGCTGCCCGAGCAAGTTTGGGCGAATGCCGACCTGCCCGAGGCATACATGTTTCTCGGGCAGCCCACCGGCGGCGCGATGCCGCTGCTGTGGGCTCATGCCGAGTACATCAAGTTGCTGCGCTCCGCGACCGATGGCCGGGTGTTCGACGTGATTCCCGAAGTGGCCGAACATTTCCGCAAGGTCCGCCCCGCGCGCAATTTGGAAATCTGGAGATTCAACCGTCAGCCGCATTCGATGCGAGCCGGCGGCATCTTGCGAATCCAGGCGAATGCGAAGTTCCAACTGCGCTGGTCACTCGACGAGTGGCACAATGTCGAGGACACATTGTCCACATCGCCCGGCCTGGCGAACATTGAATACGCCGACGTGCAAATCCCGGCCGATCAAAAATCGCCGCTGCGGTTCACGTTTTTCTGGTCCGAAGCCGAACACTGGGAAGGCCGCAACTTCGAGATCGCGATGCAGTAGCGCATGGCCGCGCTCAGCGAGCATACCAGACGACCATCCGCTCCAATTGGCCGGTTTTGGCGATCGAGGCCACGCGGCTGCGGTGCTTGTAGCCGCGCAGCGGGTCGAAGCCCAGCGAGCGATCCAAGGCCGCGATGATCGGGATCAGCTCTGCGCCGCGAATTTCGCCGGGCCCCGACGCCCAGCGCAGCATCCACATGGCAATGGCAAACGAAAGCGCCGCGGCCCGAATCCCCTCGACCATCGGCCAGACGCGATAGCCCAATAGTCGCGTAGCGCCACGACTCGACAAGCGTTGCGAAATACTGATCCAGTGGCGTCAAGAGCGCGGGGTCGAGCCGGCCGATGGGCCGCTCCAAATCCGCGAACGTCGCCGGCGGAAATCCCTCGACTAGCGGCGGCAGTTCTCCCTTGCCGCGGGCAATGTTCCAAGCAGAACCCGCCAATCGCAGGCGGCGACGAACTCCCCGGCGAATCGCGTCGCGCGGATGCAAACGAGCGAAATCGGCCGCGCTCTGGCGAAAGAGCATCATCGTGGCGGCGGTGGGCGCTTTGCGCTCGGAGAAAAACTGACCCGCCTGTTCGATTGCCGCCCGTTCGAGCACCTCGACGAGCTCGCCAAAGGCCCGGCTGTCCATTCGCGCAGCTTCTTCAGCCGGCACTCTTCAAGCAGGCGACAAAATTGCAGCGCGTGGACCCAGCGCCGCACCAACGGAAATCGCCCCGCCGAGAGCAGGCGCGCGAAAATCTGCGCAATCCGCCGCGTGTCGGGCCAATCGCGCGACAAGCCGCGCAAGATTTTCGGCGGCGCGGTGCCGACATTCCCCGCCGCCCACGCGACCGCCGCAGGCGACTGGTCGAGGAGCGCTTCGAATTCCGGCAGATGCTCGGCTACGAGACGACCCTTATCGGCCGCGGCCGACGGACAACTGCGCCGCAACGTCACCAATTTATCTCTCTCGACCACGACCGGCTGCAACGGAAACATCTGGCAGACACTGGGCTTTTGCTCGGCCCCATGCAGCTCATGAATCCGGCAGCGCCCTTCGCTGGAGAGAAAAATGCAACTGCCATCGGCTTGCTTGGCGAGCGTATACAACTTGCGAAAAAAGCCGTGCGACTCGATGACCCGCACGTTTTCGTACTCGCGGCGCCGATTCCAGCGTTGAGCTTCGATCTTGGCTCGATCGACCGCATCGAGCGTGATCACGGTCTGCCGGCAGCAGATGCCACACTGGTTGCAATCCCAGCGTTCGAGAATCGGCAATACTTGCAGCGAAGAGGGCATCGAGCGCGACGAAATAAGAGAACGAAACGCCGCCTGAGGGAATCGAAGCCCCTCGCCGGCCGAGGATCTCCTGCGACGACTGCTCTTCAGCCTAACACCGGACAGGCATCGAACCAACTCCGCCCCTGCTTCTCCATCCAACTCATCGCTTGCTCCGGGCCCCACAGCCCGGGCTCGTATTCCAACAACTCGGGACATGCGGCCGAATGCCAGGCAGCTTCGATCGGGTCGATAATGCTCCAAGACAATTCCACTTCGTCGGCCCGGGCAAATAAGCTGGCGTCGCCGGCCCAAGCGTCCAACAGCAGCCGCTGATACGCCTCGGGCATCTGCCCGGCGAATTCTTTCTGAAAGCTAAAATCGAGATCGGTCATCCGCAGCTTCATACCCGCGTCGGGCACCTTGGTCAGAAAGTGCAATTGGATTCCTTCGGCCGGTTGAACTTGGATCACGAGCTGATTGGCTTCGTGCGCAAACCGCGAGTCGGAGGGAAACAGCATGTACGGCGGCTCGCGGAACTGGATCACGATTTGCGTGGTCCGGCACGACATGAATTTGCCGCTCCGCAGATAAAACGGCACGCCCTGCCAGCGCCAATTTTCGATCGCCAGCTTTACCGCGCCGTAGGTCGCGGTCTCGCTATCACGCGGCACGCCCGACTCGCTGCGATAGCCTTTATATTGCCCGCGAAGCGTGTCCCGGCAAACGTCGGCCGGCGCCATCGGGCACACCGCCTGCAAGACCTTCACTTTCTCTTCCCGAATGGCGTCGGCCCGGTAGCGGACCGGCGCTTCCATGGCCGTGATCATCAGCAGTTGCAGCAGATGGTTCTGGAACATGTCGCGCAGCACGCCCGACGAATCGTAGTAGTCGCCGCGGCGGCCGACGCTCACTTCCTCGGCCACCGTGATCTGCACGTGATCGATATAGTTGCGGTTCCAAACCGGTTCGAAAATCGTGTTGGCGAAGCGCAACACCATCACATTCTGAACGGTCTCTTTGCCGAGGTAATGGTCGATCCGGTAGACCTGCTGCTCCGAAAACACCCTATGCAGCGCGGCGTTCAACTGTTGTGCGGATTTGAGATCGGTGCCGAACGGTTTCTCGATGATGATCCGCCGCGGGCCATGCGATTCCTCAGCCAGGCCATTCGCGCCGAGATGTTCAACCGCCGGCTCATAGAATTGGGGAGCCGTGGCCAAATAATAGAGCCGCGCGGAGTCCTGGCCTGATTCCAGCGAGTCCAGCCGTTTGGCCAGTTCGCCGAAGTTCTGTTCCTCGCCGATGTCGCCCGGGTGATAGGAAATCGATTTGGCGAACTCGTTCCAACTGGACGTGTCGAACTCCTTGCCGGCGAACTTGGCCGTCGACTCGGCCAGCTTGTCCCGCCATTGCTCGTCCGAAAACGGCGTGCGCGAGAAGCCGACGATCCGCGTCGATTCCGGTAGCCGCTTCTTGCGAAACAAGCCGTACAAACCGGGAATCAATTTGCGGCTCGTCAAATCGCCCGAAGCGCCAAAGATCACGATTGTGTGTTGCATCGCGGCACTTCCTTCTTAGGTTCGACTGTTTCCAATTCCTTTTACGGCCACCACAGATCGTGCTAACAGCAGTGGTACGACCCAAAGCGGTGGCGGATCCGATGCAGCCGAAATAATCATTCCGTCATCCGTGTCATCGGTGCCATCCGTGGTTAGGTTTTCCGGTGTTCTCGCGCGGGAAATTCAACCACGGATGGCACGATTGCATGGCACGGATTGCACAAAAGCGAATCGCTTTCAACGCCGGGAAGCAGAGCACGACCACCGTTTGTCCAAGCAGCGGCTGTTCGATAACACGCTGTAGCGAACCATATACGGTCGAATTAGAACCGAGTCCTTTCAAAACCGCATCGCGGTAAAGCCGCCGTCAACGTAGTAGCTCGCGCCGGTAATGAAACTGCCGGCGGTGCGCGAAACCAACAGCAAAGTGGCGCCGATCAACTCGTCTGGCTCGCCGAAGCGGGCCATCGGCGTCTGCTGTTTGATCGTCGCCGAACGCTGGGGATCGAGAATCTTGCGATTCTGCTCTGCGGGAAAGAATCCGGGACAGAGCGCGTTCACCCGAATTCCATGTGGAGCGAATTCGCGGGCCACATTCTGTGTGAGATTTACGACCGCAGCCTTCGAGGCCGAATAGGCGAACACCTTCGACAGTGGTAGATCGGCCGTGACGCTGCCGATATTCAGAATCGAGCCACCGCGGCCCGCTTCGATCCAATGCCGGCCAAAAATCTGGCAGCCGAGATGCGTTCCGGTCAGGTTCACCGAAAGCACGCGCTGCCAGGCGTCGTCGGCGAGTTCTATGTAAGGCGAGGCGGAGTTCACCCCCGCGCAATTGATCAGAATATCAACCTGTCCGCGTAGTTGGAGCGAGGCGGCTAACAACTCTTCGATCGACTGGCGGCTAGCGACATTCGCCGGCGCGAAGGCTGCAGCGGACCGGCGCGTTCAATCGCGGCGACGCAAGCGTTGCCGCGCTCGGCGTCGCCGCCGGCCACGACGACAAACGCCCCCGCCTGGGCGAGGCCCAAACTCAGCGCGCCCCCTAACACGCCGGTGCCGCCGATGACGACGGCGGTCTGCCCGTCCAAGCCGAACAATGTTTGGAGGTAATCGCTTTTCATGATTTTTGTTGGAGTGGAACTATCCTCGTCATGTTTGCGTTCACAACGCCCATCGGTTTTAGCTCGCTTCGTGCGCAGGCCCGGTTTACTCTCGCTTACTTCGTGCGCGGCTCTTTACAATTAGTGCGGCGTGCGGCGCAGGCGGATCCAATCGGAATGAAATGTTCCCGGCCGATCGATGCGCTGATACGTATGCGCTCCGAAATAATCGCGCTGGGCTTGCAACAGGTTCGCCGGCAATCGCTGGCGGCGGATGGCGTCGAAATATGCCAGTGCCGCGCTAAACGCCGGCATCGGAATCCCGCGCTCGACCGCGACGGTCACGGCCCGGCGCCAGCCGGCTTGCGCTTCTTCGATCGCTTTGGTGAAATACGGCGCGAGCAGCAGATTCTCCAACTTTGAATCCGCGTCGAATGCCTCCTTGATCCGGTCGAGAAACCGAGCGCGAATGATGCACCCGCCGCGCCACAGCATGGCAATGCTGCCATAATTTAGCGGCCACTTGTGCTCTCTCGCCGCGGCCGCAAGCTGCACGAACCCTTGGGCATAGCTGCAAATCTTCGAGGCGTACAACGCTTGTCGCACCGCCGTGATGAACGACTTCCGCTCGCCGACAGCGCCGCTGTCTGGCAAACGCGGCCCGGGCAGCACACGACTGGCGCGCACACGTTCCTCCTTCAACGCCGACAGGCACCGGGCATAAACCGCTTCCGTAACCAGCGTGCTCGGCACGCCCAAGTCGAAGCGCCAACTGGCTCATCCACTTGCCGGTCCCCTTGGCGCCCGCGGTGTCGAGAATCATGTCGACCAGATCGGCCCCGGTCTCGGGATCCTTGACGCTGAAGATGTCGCGCGTGATTTCGATCAGGTAGCTATCCAGCTCGCCCCGGTTCCACTCGGAAAAGACTTCGTACAAATCGGCGTTCGACAGGCCGAGCGCTTCCTTCATTAGGAAATACGCTTCGCAAATCAACTGCATGTCGCCGTACTCGATGCCGTTGTGGACCATCTTCACGTAATGGCCTGAACCGCGCGGGCCGATCCACTCACAGCAAGGAATGTCCTGCTTGGGCCCCACCTTGGCGGCAATCGCCTGAAAAATCGGCCGGATCAAGGGCCAGGCCGCCTCGCTCCCGCCGGGCATCAAGCTCGGCCCGAGCAACGCCCCTTCTTCGCCGCCGGAAACACCGCTGCCGACGTAGAGCAATCCTTTCGATTCGACATACTGCGTGCGGCGCTCCGTATCCATGTAGTGCGTGTTGCCGCCGTCGATGATCACGTCCCCCTTCGAGAGCAGCGGCAGCAATTGCTCGATGACCGTGTCGACCGCCGGCCCGGCCTTGATCATCAACATCACTTTGCGCGGCGTGGCGAGATTGGCCACGAGGTCTTCGACGCTATGGCAGCCGACGACATTTTTGCCCGCGGCGCGGTCCTTCATGAACGCGTCGACGACGCTGGCGGTCCGATTGAACACGGCGATGCGAAAGCCGCGGCTTTCGATGTTCAGCGCCAAATTCTCGCCCATCACGGCCAGGCCGATCAGACCGATGTCGCACTTTGCAGGCATGAATTCTCCGCTCCTTTGGAGGTCGCATCTGTTTACCTCCCTCTCCCTCGACGGGAGAGGGCCGGGGTGAGGGTGATGAGCCAGCCGGATCGCTCCCCCTCACCCCCCGACCCCTCGCCCGCAAGGGGAGAGGGGAGATCGAAACCGATGCCTCACGTTGATCTTGTGTTATTTCTCCAACACCGGCCACGGGGGGCGTCGGGCAAATAGCGGTGGAATTCGTCGAGCAGTTGCCGTTGAAAGTCGCCGGCGAATGTGCCGCCGAGGAACCGCTCGATCCCCTCTTCGTAGAATCGCCGCCAACTAGCTTCTTCCGCGCCAGGATTGATCGGGAAGAATAGGGCCTGGTTGGCCTCCGCCGCGGCCTGATCGCCCGGGGCGTCGCCGATCATCAGCGTGTGCTGCGGCAGATATTTTTTCGCCACGCCGAGCGACTCTTTCTTCGTGCCGATTTCCTGGCCGCAGATCGCTCGGACATGGCTATCGAGACGATGCTCCTGCCACTCGCGAGCGAGCGCCTCGTTGGGCGTGGCGGAAACGACCAGCAGATCTGCCTGGGGAGCGAGCCTTTCCAAACTTTCGCGCAAGTACGGAAACGGCGGCACTCCGCGGACAACTCGGGCGACCGCGTCGTTCACCGCCGTTGACCAAGCCAAGGCTTGCGCCAAATCCGGATCGCCCGATTCCTTGACGGCGGCCGCCAATGCGGGGTTGGCCAGCTTCGTTTCGCGAGCAATCCAACGTACCAAGCCTTCGGGAACGCGAATCGAGACACCCCGGGCCCGCACTTCGGGCCGCCGCGCTAGCCACTGGAGCGTTTCGATCAGGGCCGGAAAGCGATTGATTCCGCGGCTCTTCGAGTACAAATTGACGAATTCCGCCGCCTCGCGGGCGTACTTGCTGATTCCCTGCAATTCGTAGCTGTTGATAATGTTCGGGATGAAGCACTCCTTGTGCTTCACTTCCATCGTGTCGAAGGCGCAACCGTCGGAGTCGATGCCGACGAGAAACTCATGCTGAGGCTGTAGATCGAGCATGGATCGAGGCGCAGTCGGGCAAAAAAAGATTCAAAAGCAGCGGTCCGGGGCCAATACCGCCATGCTCGGCGAATATACAAGCCTCACAGGGCGATTGTCCAGCAGCGACACCACCCCCCCGGAGCCATGGACGCCGCCATCTTCACGTGTGATGGCCGACCAGTTCGCGGCAAATCGTTGTCACAAGATTGTGAATCGATTCGCCGCGGCGTGACTCGGGCGTGTCGCGATGTGCGACAAATGTTTAATTCGCAATAAGAGAGCGGGAAAACAGGAGCAATCCGACTTCGCTCCGCGGCCGGGCCCGCGTGCGATTCAGCGTTCCTGTCACGCCGTTGAGAAGTTCGCCGGCGACCAGCCCCGTGCGGGGCGCTCCAGCACGACAAAATTATTTTCGGCGCAACCTGCGCCGCGAACGTTCGTTGCGCTCGCGATTGCAATGCGAATTCATTTTCGCCAGGACCAGAAACTGCATTTGGCTCGACCTTTGCTTTCACCACCCCTCAGTCACCAACAAAACTCATCAAAGCACGAAAGGGTTCGGCTATGCGTAAGGTCGAAGCAGTGATCCGCCATTTCAAGTTGGAAGAAGTCAAAGACGCTTTGCATGCCAAGGGCGTGCAAGGCATGACCGTTACGGAAGTACGCGGTTTCGGCCGTCAAAAAGGGCACACTGAAGTTTACCGCGGCGCTGAATACGCGGTCGACTTCCTCCCCAAAGTCAAAGTAGAAGTCGTGGTCGACGAAAAGGACGCGGCCGAAGTGATCGACACGGTCATCAAGGCGGCCCGGACTGGCCAGGTTGGTGATGGCAAGATTTTCGTCAGCCAGTTGCTCGACGTGATTCGGATTCGCACCGGCGAAACCGCCCAGGCAGCGATCTGAGTTCGCGTGCGGACTGGCGGGATGTTGAAAAAGGGGACAGGCACGTCGGGGCTATTCGAAATCTCCAGGCGGGATCGAATGTCGCTCCGAGCCAGTCCCCTTTTTCAACGGGCTGCTAGTGTCCTGAGTTAAAAATAAGCTGAAATAGTCTTGCGCCCTGGCCGCGGGCCGTGTAGGTTTTCTCGAAAGGAGAAAGCCGATGGCCATGGGACGACCGAAAGCCGAGTTGATCTTGAGTGACGAGGAGCGGCAAACGTTGCGAGCGCTGGGCACGGCGGCCGAAGAGCAGCCAGCAACTGGCGCTGCGTTCGCGAGATCGTCCTGACTTGTGGCAGCGGCAGCACGAATCAGCAAGTCGCGGCCGAATTGCGCGTGACGATGCAGACCGTGGGCAAATGGCGGGCTCGTTTTATCGCGCGCCGTTTGGACGGGTTGCTGGACGAGCCGCGGCCCGGCGCGCTGCGCACGATTAGCGACGAGCAGGTGGAACGAGTGATCACCAAGACCCTGGAAACCAAGCCCGAGCAGGCGACGCACTGGAGCACGCGCGGGATGGCCAAAGCCACGGGCCTCAGTCAGACCGCCGTCTCGCGAATTTGGCGCGCGTTCAATCTGCAACCGCACCGAACGAAAACCTTCAAGCTCTCGACCGACCCGCTGTTTATCGACAAAGTCCGTGATGTGGTCGGGCTGTACTTGAACCCGCCAGATCGAGCGATCGTGTTGTGCGTCGACGAAAAAAGCCAAGTTCAAGCTTTGGACCGCACCCAACCGCTGTTGCCGATGAGTTGCGGGCAGGTCGAACGACATACGCCTGATTATGCTCGGCATGGAACGACTTCGCTGTTCGCGGCCTTGGATGTCGCCACCGGAAAAGTGATCGGTAAATGCCATCAGCAACACCGGCATCAGGAGTTCATCAAGTTCCTAGAACTGATCGACGAGCAAATTCCAGAGACCCCGGAAACCTCAATTCACTTGGTCATGGACAACTACGCGACCCACAAAACACCGCAGGTCAAACGCTGGCTCGCTCGACGTCCGCGATATCAGGTTCATTTCACTCCGACCAGTTCGTCATGGCTCAACCAGGTGGAACGATTCTTCGCCGAAATCACCGAGAAACGAATTCGACGCGGCGCCTTCCGCAGCGTCCAAGCCCTCCGCACGGCAATTGAAGATTACCTCGGCCACCACAACCGAAACGCTCGCCCATTCACCTGGACCGCAGACGCCGATTTAATCCTCTCGCGGGTCAAAAAGGTTTGTAAACGAATTAACAACTCAGGACACTAGACACCAAGGCCCATGTTAGGCGGTGTTGCGTTCGCAACCGAGTAGGCGGCATTGTGGCGGATACAGCCCCTGGCGGAAGCTGTGGCCGACGCAATGCAGGCGGAGTCAAACCCCGGGGCGATCCGTGCAACGCGGACCGCCCTGGGGATTTTGGCTTTATATAGATAATTAAATCGACCGGCTTTGCTCGACGGGCCAACTGACCGACGCTCGCCAGAAGCGTTACACTGAAAGCTGTCCAAGAACGGGGGACGGTCCCAATTCTGCGATTTTCCGCTGAACAAAATGGGACTGGACTGTCCCCATTGGTAAAACGGTTCACGAAAGCCTCGAGCAAGGAGACGCGGCGATGAACATGAAGGCGGCATTTCGGCTGGTTCTGCTCGCGATATTTTTCGGGCTTCTCGCTACCAAGGTGAACGCGGACGATGCCGCGCCGCCGCTCAAAGTCGGCGCGCAGATCAAAGTCGACGGCCGCCGAGGGACCGTCACCAAGCTGGATACTTTGCCGCTGGTCGAAAGCGAATACACGAAACGCTTCAAGTTCGACAAGTTTGCAAATCCCAAGCTGAAAGCACTCCGCGAACGATACAAGCTCGACGAAGTCGTCGCCCCGGGCAAGACCGAGTTCGACCGCCAGGTGTTGCTGCTCGATTGGGTCAACAAGCAGTTCAAGAAATTCGGCGCTCCGACGGCCAATCCGCGCGGCGCGGCCGAAATCCTGGACGACATCGAACAAGGGACATACGTTCTTCTGCGCAGTATGCCGACACGCTGGCCTCCGCCGCCGCCAGTATGGGCTGGGTCGATAGGACGCTGGCCTTGCGCCGACCCAACAATGTCGGCTCCGGTTCGACGGAACACTCCTCGACCGAAATCTGGTCGAACCAATATCGCAAATGGGTGATGTTCGACCCGACGTTCGCCATGTACGTAGAAAAAGCCGGCGTGCCGCTGAGTGCCTACGAATTGCGGCAGGAGTGGTTCTACCACGACGCCAAGGAGATCGACTTCGTGGTCGACAAAGAGCGCAAGCATTATCACAAGTCCGACATGCCGGTGTTCCGCAAGCGATTCGCCGGCTTCGGCGACCTGTCGCTCGACGGCGGGGCGGTGAATCCATACGCCTTCATCGGCTACGTCCCGAACACGAATCTGATGGACGCTGGGCCTGACTACGGCGGGATGTTCATCGTCAAGGACAAACTGTGCGACGGAACGAACTGGCACATCCGCGTCAACCCGAAGAATCCGGCCGTCGATCCCTACTTTCCGATCGACCAGGCAGCCATGTCGCTGGTGCAAGAAGGAAATTATCTGAGCGCGAGGCTAAAGACCATGACGCCGAACTTCAAAACGTACCTGGTTCGCACCGACAACGGCGAGTGGAAGCCCAGCGGCGAAACGATCGGCTGGCAAGTCCATCCCGGGGCGAACCGACTGGAGGCGAAGACGGTGAATCTGTTCGGAGTGGAAGGCCCGGTCTCCACCGCTGAGGTGCAAATCGATTCCGCCGCAAAGAGCAAGCCGGCGGAGTAAGGCGCCTCTTTTCCGTCGATAACTCGCATGGCCGGGGCGCGCTTCGGGTGCTAGAGTTTAACTGCTTTACGATCAGCAGTTTGTCCCTCGCACGCATGCCGCCATGCAAGTTGTTGTCTACGAAGACGAGTTGGTCGCTCAACTCGCGCCGGTGACGCTCAGTCGCCCGGCGTACACGATTTCTTGCGGCAGTTTCCGGCTGGCCGAATTGCTCAAGCCGCTGGGAACGGTCCGCTGCCTGGTGCGCGAATACCTGTGGGAAATCGAACAGGCTTACGGCCGGCAGATTCTCTCGCCCGGACCGACCGCGGCCGGGCCGACGCTGCTGGTCAATGCCCGACTCGTGCCCGCCGTGGCCACGATCCGCGTGCTGCGCGAACTGTTGCAAGCCGAACGTGAGGCAATCGTCGTCAGCGGCAACCGCATCGCGGCGGCACTGGTGAAACAATCGTTGAACATCGCTAAGAACGCGGCGGGCGGAAGCGATCTCGAATCGCAGATCCGCAGCCTGAATCTGCCTGCCGTCCCCGCCGAGCTGCCGCTGTTCGAATATCCGCACGACCTGGTCCGTTATCACACGCAATTCTTGCGCGAGAATTTAGAATCGCGGCTAACCAACGGCTATCGCCAATTGTCCGACGGCCTGTTCGTAGCCGACGGGGTGACGATTGGCCCGCATCTGGTTGCCGACGCCCGCAACGGCCCGATTCTGTTGGACGCCGAGGTTTCGCTCGGCCCGTTCTGTTACTTGAGCGGCCCGGCTTACGTCGGTCCCGGCGGGCGGTTGATCGAACATGCGGTGCTGAAAGACGGCGTGACGCTCGGCGCACGGGCCAAAGTCGGCGGCGAGATCGAGGCTTCGATCATCGAGTCGCTGGCCAACAAGCAGCATCATGGCTTTCTGGGCCACAGTTATATCGGCGCGTGGGTCAATCTCGGCGCCGGCACGTCGAACAGCGATCTGAAGAACACCTACGGCACAGTGAATGTCGAATACGGCGGCCGCCGCGTTGCCACCGGCATGCAGTTCGTCGGCTGCTGCGTGGGCGATTATTCCAAGACCGCGGTGAACACCGGCATTTTCACCGGCAAGACGATTGGCGTCTGCAGCATGGTCTATGGCTTCGTGACCACGAACGTCCCGAGCTTCACGAATTATGCCCGCTCATTCGGCCAGTTGACCGAGTCGCCCGCGGACGTGGCCGTGGCGGTGCAGGCCCGGATGTTCGCGCACCGCGGCATCACGCAGCGGCCGTGCGACACGCGACTGCTACGTGATATGTTCGAGATGACCCGGGCCGAGCGAGCCCAATCGGGTGACCTTTCGTCCGAGCCCTTGTCGCTATAAAGCGAACCGAGCCAGGTAGTGGTACAGTTTGAGCCCCCGCGGCACACGGAGTGTGCCTACTACGTAGCAGGCACGCTCCGCGTGCCGTCGCCGCGCCAAATAGCATCAAAATGTACCACTATGCCGAGCCAGTGTCGCTTGGAAAGCCCATTGATTAAGATCAAATAGGGCACCCTGTTGCAGTGGCAATGGCGAGATGGGTTGGCGGCAGACCCCTCACCCCCGGCCCTTCTCCCTAACGGGGCGAGGGGAGATTCGGAAAAAAGCCTCCCAATACGGCATATTTCTGCATGCTAGTCAACGAAGTTTATGGGCCGGGCAGGTTCGGTCTGTCGTTCGAGCTTTTTCCTCCGAAGACCGAGACGGGCGAGCAGGCCATGCACGCCCATCTGGCCGAGCTGATGGCGTTCGAGCCCAGCTTCGTCACTTGCACTTACGGGGCCGGCGGTTCGACCCGCGACAAGACTTTGCGGATCGTGGCCGACGTGCGGCGGCGCTACGGCTGCCCGGTGGCCTCGCATCTGACGTGCGTTGGCGCGACTGCCGACGATTTGCGCCCTATCTCGCCGAGGCCTGGCTGCAAGGCATCGAAAACATTGTCGCGCTGCGGGGCGATCCGCCGCGAGGCGAAACGAAGTTTTGCCAAACGGCGGGCGGTTTCTGCTATGCGAACGAGTTGGTGGCGATGATCCGCGGCGAGTTTCCGCAATTCGGCATCGCCGTGGCCGGTTATCCCGAGACGCATCAAGAGGCCCGCAGCCCGGAGCATGACCTGGCGAACCTCAAGCGCAAAGTCGACGCCGGCGCCAGCGTGGTCATTACGCAGTTGTTCTACGACAACGCCGATTTCTTTCGCTTTCGCGATCGCGCGCGGGCGGTGGGGGTCATGGCGCCGATCGTGCCCGGGATCTTGCCGGTGACGAACCTGGCGCAGATCCAGCGGATCACGTCGCTGTGCAAAGCGCGGCTGCCGGATGAATTAGTCGATTCGCTATCGCAAGCCGGCGAAGACGAAGCGGGACAATTCGAGGCAGGGGTCGAATTCGCGACGCGGCAAGTCAGCGAGCTGATCGAAGCGGGCGTGCCCGGGGTCCATTTTTACGTCCTCAACAAATCGCCCGCCGCGGTCCGCGTGTTGCGAGGCGTGGGTCACAGCGCCGGCAGTTGAAAAGGGGGACTGGCTCCGAGCAAATTTCGCTTCTGCAGCGACACGGAGCAGTCGCTCGGTGCCTGTCCCCTTTTTCAACGGACCACGCGCGAAGGCGACATGAGCGCCAATCGTGCGACTTTGAAGGAGCGAGGCCGGATGGCAACTTGGATTCGCGTCGCGGCGGTCGACGATTGTCCGCCAGGGTCGGCCGTGGAGCGCGTCGCCGGCGACCGTGTGATCGCGCTATTCAATGTTGCGGGGGCGTTCTATGCGCTGGACGGCGTCTGTCCGCATCAAGGCGGTCCGTTGGGCGATGGAGCGCTGTGCGGCGCGATCGTTACCTGCCCCTGGCATGGCTGGCAATTCGACGTCCGCACGGGCCAGCATCAACTCAGCCCGCGGATCAAGCAGCCGGGGTTTGCAGTGCGCGTCGACGCGGGAGAGGTGCTGGTCGACGTGGGGAATGGGGCGTGAATGTCGAATGCCCGATTGACACGACCTGTTTCGCGGCGCTCAAAACGGATTCGCCTTTCGTTCATCCGGGCCATCGGTGCCATCCGTGGTTGAATTTCGCAAGCGAAAACGATGGCAGAGACAAACCACGGATGACACCGATCACGCAGATGACGAATGAGGCAGACGAAGCGGCTGCTTGCAATTTGCGATTCGACAATTCATCATGGATTCGCATTTGTCATTCGTGCTTCGTCATTGATTAGACGTTCGTCATTAGGCATTCGTCATTTCCCCAAAGGGGGCTTCCGTGCCGATCGAAACTGTGTGCCCGAATGGGCATCGTTTACAAGTCTTGCCCGAACAGATCGGAGCGAAGGTCCGATGTCCCACGTGCCAGACGGTGTTTGCCGCTTCGCCGAAGCGGGCTGAAACTTCGCCAGCTGATACGGCCAGTGCCAAGCCGGCAAGCGATTTTCGCGACGAAATTCCGAGACCCGCAGCGGACAGCGCCGTGACGGGCAGGCCTGTGAGCTCGCCGGGCGCCGAGGCCTGGGCAAGCATGCTGGCCGGACGGAATCGGATTCTTTTCGGCGCGCAGGCTGTGCTGGGTCTCGGTTTGCTGCTGGTGCTCTCGGCCCGAGGCTGCGATGCATTGACGGCCCGGAGCGTGGTGGCCCAACAAAGCGAACTGAAATTGGCGGAAAGCCGCTTCGATGACACTTGGGAAGCGAAGAAGCAAACGCTCGACGATCAGTTGCAGGATCTGATGGCCAAAGACAATCTGACGGCCGGCGACCGCACCGAAATGGAAAACATCCGCCAGAAGCAAAAGAAGCTAACCGAGGATATGGCAAAGCAGCGCAAGGAAAACATGCGCACCACCTGGCACACGATGCAAATCAACGCCCGCGACGCGGAGGGCGACGCGCAGTCGGCCGAATACTGGCACCAATGGGCCTTCCTCATCGGCACGATCCTGCTGGCCTTCGGCCTGCTGGTCGTCGGCTTCAACGGCGTCGGCGCAGAGCGTTGGATTTGTCTCGTGATCTTGGCGATCCTGATGTTCAGCGTCTACGTCGGCGGCACGGTCTGGACAGGGCATTAAATAGGCGGCAGCGCGAATCGCCTAAATTAGGAACAACGTCCCATGGACGACGATTCTTCTAGGCCGCGCCACGACAATCTCGACGACGCCGCGGTTGGTCGCCAGCGCGAGTCTCCGCTCATCTGGAAAGCGACTGCGATCTTATTGTTCTTCATCGGCGGGCTGTTCCTGGCTGGGGCTCCGATGCAATTCGTCGTTTTCAAAGGCCAAATTACGGCTTGGGTGTTCGTCTATTGCGCTTTGGATATCGCTCTTGGCGCCGGATTGATTTCGGGTGCCCGATGGTTGTGGCGCGGCTGATCGCGCGGCGCTGCACTCTCCGACCGCGAGCATTTTTCGCCAAGAATTCAACGCGGTTGTTCGCCACGGCCGGTTTGTGTTATTGTGGGTGGCTGCGGGGAAGTATCGCGGGATTGGGTCGGCCGCCGCGCCGGCGTGGTTCCGTTTCCGCTTGATACCCCATATCACGCCCCGTAGGCCGCCGACCGATCGCACGCCGTGATCTGCTATCGACCGTTTCTGAATAGCGATCCGCCGCTGCTGGCGGCCATTTGGCAAGGGTGTGCCGGCCGCCGCGGTCTGGCGCAGCCGATGACGGCGCAGATGCTCGAGCAGTTCGTGCTCGCCAAGCCCTACTTCGACCGCGAAGGCTTGATCCTGGCTTTGGACGGCGCGCGGTCCATCGGATTCGTGCATGCCGGTTTCGGGCCCGATGAAACGGGGAGCAAACCGTCGACTGCCGTGGGCGTGGTTGTGATGCTGCTAGTCATCTCGCATCCCGAGCAAGCCAGCGTTGCCAAACAGTTGCTCGCGCTGGCGGAAGACTATCTGCGGCGGCGCGGGGCCAAGACGATTTACGGCGGCGGCGTGCGCCCGGTGACGCCATTTTATTGGGGCCTTTACGGCGGCAGCGAGCCACCGGGTATCCTTGATTCCAGTGCTGACACTCAAGCCATTTTTCGTGCAGCCAGTTATCGGCCAATCGACCGGACGCTGATCTTCCATCGCAAGCTCGGCAGCTTTCGCCCGTTGGTCGATCGGCAGCAGATGCAGATTCGCCGTTCGACCGAGGTCGAAATGGTGCCCGACCCTCCGCCGCGAACCTGGTGGGACGCCTGCACCCTGGAGCCGAGCGAACGGACGTTGTTTCGCTTGCGGCCCCGCGGCGGCGGCGAGCCATTGGCGCGCGTCACGTTTTGGAACGTCGAACCGTTCGCCGCTCCGTGGGGTGTGCGGGCCAGCGGGCTGATTGATTTGGAAGTCGATGCCGCGAGTCGTCGCAAGGGGATGGCGCTGTACCTGATCGGCGAGTCGCTGCGGCAATTGCAAGATCAGGCGTTTGTGCTGATCGAAGTGCAAGCGGTGGAGCGGAACACCGCGGCGCTAGCCTTATACGCAAAACTCGGTTTCGAGCAGGTCGACTCGGCCACCGTGTTTCGCAAGGAAGTCGACGGGGCAACGTAGGACCGCTCTTCGGCTTTGCGGCGCACCGGTGAGGGCGCGTACCCCTCACCCCCGGCCCCTCTCCCACAAGGGGCGAGGGGAGAATTCCGGTTCTCGGATAGGCTGTTAGTGGTGGATCTTCGCTTTGGGCAGCGCTTTTTGCAGCTTGGCCATGGCGGCGGCGGAAACTCCGGTGAAGCTCAAGTCGAGATCCTTGAGCGAACGGAGTTCGGCCAGCTCGGCGATTCCATCATCGTTGACTTTCGTCGACTTGAGACTTAGCATTTCCAACTTCTTGAGCCCGGCGATTGTTTTCAGGCTAGCGCTCGTGATCGGCGTGCTTTCCAAATTCAGTCGGGTTAAGTCGGACATCCCGGCCAGGAACCGGATGCCGGCATCGGTGACATGCGTGTTCCATAGGTTCAGCGTGTCCAAGCCGGTGAGGGACTTAATGCTTTCGAGACCGACGTCTTCCAGCGGCGTTTCGGAAAGGTCCAACAGCTTCAGGGCCTTCATGTGCTTGAGATTGCCCAATCCTTCGCCATTCAAGCCGCAGTTTCGAAGTTCCAGCCGTTTGAGTTTGGTCAGCCCCGCCAGATCGGCCAGGCCGGTGTCGGTGACGTTGGTGCGCATCAGGTCGAGTTCATCCAGCAACGTAAGATTCTTGAGGTACTTCATTGCCGCATCGTTCGCCTGCGTATCTTCCAAGTACAAGCCCTTGAGTTTCGTCAGGCCGGCGAGATAGGCGATGCCTTCGTCGGTCACGGAAGGATTGCGGAGTTTCAGCCGTTCGAGATTTTTTAAATCCTTGAGATAGGCGATCCCCTCATCGCCGACGCGGGGACAGCCCCGCAGATCGAGCATGCGCAGATGTTTCAGCGTGGCTAGATACTTCATCCCGTCGCTGGAGATGTCGGTATAGAGCAACAACGCCTGCTCCAAGTGCGGCAGATCGTTGAGATGCACGAAGCCGGCGTCGGTGATCGCAGCGCAGCGCCGCAAATTCAAGATGCGGATGCCGGGAAAATCTTTCAGATTAGCCAGACCCTTATCCGTGATCACGGTGTTTTCCATGCTCAATTCCGTGAGCTTCGCGAGCGGCTTCATTTGGGCAAACGCGGCATCGGTGATGTCGGCGCCCCACAAGGCCAGCCGTCGGAGATCAGGCAAACCTGCCAGATGAACCAAATCGGCATCGGTGATGGCGATACTGTTGAAATCGAGCCCGACCGCGTTGCCGTCCGGACCGAATTCGAATTTGCCTCCCAGTTCTTTTAGAGCCGCGACATCGGCCGGATTGTCCGCCGCGGCAACCGCGACCGTCGTCGAAGCGAACGTGAGGCAAGCGAGCGCGGCAATGTTCAGGGCGAAGCGCAAAGACGTTTTCATGGTTGGCAAAACTCCGGCGGCAAAATCTCGAGAGCTGGAAGATCGCTTCGAACGAAAAAGCGAGCGAGCGCCGGCTGCAAAATTAGGCCGACGCTCGCCCGAGTATCTTCGCTTACATCAACTGATTACAGCACATACCCTTCGCGATAGTGTGGCTTCACGATCGCTTCGAGCTCGGGCATGTTCGGCGACTTCATTTCCTTCGCGTCCCACTCGACCTTCTTGCCGGCCCAGACGGCTAGGTTGCCCAACAAGATCGTTTGCGTGAGCTTGCTGGAGTACTCGGGGAAGTTCGACCGGGCTTGCTCTCCGCCGTGAATGGCGCGAATCCATTCCTCGACATGACCCGGCGAGTGGACGAAGTCGGCTTTCGGCTCGGTCGCGTCGCCGAACAAGTGGAAACCCTGCTCGCAGTAATCGCCCGGAGCATACAGCTTCCCCTTTTCGCCGACGACGAGACAGCCGCTGCCGGAGAGACCTTTGATCTCGCCGGTCACTTCCTTGCTCGGGCGCTTGCCGCCGTCGTACCAATGCAGGTTCAAAGCGGGGCGCGTCGAGTTGGCGGGAAATTCGAACTTGATGATCGACCAGTTCGGATACATTTCCTTGTTGTTGCCGGAGCTGTCGGCTTCGACCGACGTGGGATCGAACAGGTCCAATGCCATGAACGGCATGTTCACGGTGTGGCAAGCCATGTCGCCCAAGGCGCCGGTGCCGAAATCCCAGAAACCGCGCCACGAGAACGGATGGTATCCGTCGGCGTAGGGCCGCATCGGAGCGGGGCCGATCCATTCATCCCAGTGCAACGTCTTGGGGACCGGCTTCGACTTCGGACGTTCGCGGCCTTGTGCCCAGATCGGCCGGTTGGTCCAAACGTGGACATCCTTCACCGTGCCGACGGCGCCGGCGCGAATGATGGCGGCCACCTTGCGCAGGCTATCGTCGGCCGTGCCTTGATTGCCCATTTGCGTGGCAACCTTCATCTCGCGGGCCGTCTTGCCGACGAGGTAGGCTTCGTAGATCGTGTGCGTTAGCGGCTTCTGGCAGAAGCAATGCTTGCCGGCCCGCATGGCCATGAGCGACGCGGCCGCATGGTTATGGTCGGGGATGCTGACGGTGACGGCATCGATTTTCGAGCCCAGTTCGTCGAGCATCTTGCGGAAGTCGTAATATTTCGCGGCATGCTTGAAATTGGGATCTCGCGCGCTTGTCGAGCGTGTTGTCGTCGACGTCGGTCATTGCGACGACGTCGCCATGGCCGGCGACGGCGCCGCTATCGCTATCGCCCTTGCCTCCCACGCCGATGCAGGCGAATTGAATGCGGTCGTTGGGCGATTTCGGCTTGGTTTCCGCGGCACTGGCGCCTGCGACCCAAAAACCGACGCCGGCGGCCGTCGTGGTCTTGACGAAATCGCGACGTGAAAAATCCTTACGCTGCATTGTGGGATCTCCTCGAAAGGTGGGACAAGAAGTGTGTCGGTCCGAGAAAAAAGAAATCGATCGCCGTCGGCTAATGGCTTGGGCGGGGACCATAAGGTGGGAACGCCATCCGAACGATTTCCGATTTTATCCTACGGAATTGCGAGATGCAGCCCCCGGCCGAATATTTTCCCAGATTGCCGGGATTTCCGCGTCGGGATAGGCGCTGCGACGTAGTCCGGCAAAAGTCCGGGGATGGTCATCCCCGGGCTTTGCGCAGGGCCCCGAGCGTGGGTTGTGCAGGCGTGCCACCGCTATTGCACCAGTGTGCAATGTTCAGTATTTACAACCGCCCGCGCAGGCTCCCTGCGCTGGGACAGCGATGGCGCACGTTCGCTTCCGAATTGTGCTGGTCGTTTCAGGTGGCTCCGCATGGCTTTTTGGGACAATGTACGATTTAACAGCGGGCTAGCGGGCGATCCCGCGTGGCGAAAGTTCGTCGTTCGCTGGAGCGTCGTCAGCCTGCTGCTCATCTCGGTGGCTTGTTATTTCAGCTATGGGATGTTCAAGCTCGACGAATACTATCAGGTCGTCGAATTCGTCGGTTATAAGCTGGGCAAGACACCGGCGGCCGATTTGCCCTGGGAATTCCACGCTCGGATTCGACCTTGGCTCCAGCCGGCTATCTATTACGCGGCCGCCAAGGGGCTGATTGGTCTGGGTGTTGCAAATCCATTCACGCTGACGATGGCATTTCGGGCGATCAGCGGCGTTTTTGGCTGGGCCGCCATCACGGCGTTGATGCTCGCATCGAACACGCTGTTCGGCGACGACCGACGACGGCGAATCGCGGTCGTGCTGTTGGCAACGCTCTGGTTGATCCCCTATCTGGCGGTGCGGACGTCCAGCGAATCGATGTCGTGCAGCTTTCTATCGTTGGGGGCCGCGGTGCTCTTGCTGGGCTCGGCGGTCGAGTCGGCCGCCGCCGGCGAGCCGAAGCGACGTTTTCCGCCGCTCGCTTTACTACTAGCGGGCGTTTGCTTTGGGCTGGCGTTCGAGTTCCGGTTGCAAATCGCGTTCAGCATCGTCGGCGCGCTGGGTTGGATTTGGCTCACGTCGGCCGACGCCTGGCTGCGAACATGGAGCAAATTGGCGCTCGTCTGTTTCGCGTCGCTTGTGCCGATTGCCGCGGGGACACTCATCGATTGCTGGGGTTACGGCCAGTGGACCTTTGCGCCGTGGAATTACTTTCATGCAGACGTCGTGTTGGGCATACCGAATCAGGATAGCGTCTCGCCGTTTTGGTGGTATTTCTTCGACGCGAACGCGAATCCGTTGGCGCCGATCACGCTCCTCTGGACCTTGGCGATGCTAATCGCCTGGGTCCGCTTTCCGCGAAATATCATCACCTGGTTCACGCTCCCCTTCTTCCTTGGCCACAGCATTTTTCCGCACAAGGAAGTTCGATACCTGTTTCCGATCGTGCTGTTGTCAGTGTTCTTTTTCGTTCTGGCGTATGTGCCGCGGTCCGACGAAGTAACTCAGCCGGCATGGCCGCGGGCGATTTGGCAGCGGCGAAAATCGTGGCTCGCGATGGTCCTGTATGGACTCAATATCGTGGGACTCGTGTACGCGTGCGTGTCGGCTAAGCAACCGAGCATCAATTTCCAGAAGTATGTGTACGACCATTATCCGCAAGGCTGCACGTTGTGCCTGTTGGGCAACGACACAAAGAGCCCCTACGAAAATGTCGGGCTGGGCATGTTTTTTTATCGGCCGCCCGGGTTCTCGGTCCAACGAGTCGCCGACACCGATGCATTGGAGGCGCTGCTCCGCTCGTCGTCGCACGAGTTGCTGGTCGTCCGCGACCGGGTGACGCCCTGGGCTGAAAAAGACGCAGTGACGCCCAGGCCCGAACTGCTTTACCGCACCTATCCGCCATGGATCGAGAATTACAACTACTTCGGCTGGCTGCAGCATTCCAAACGATTCAGTTTGTACGCGTTCGACGCATCGCAACGAGCCGCCGTGCAAACGCGGCCGGCAGAGGAAACTCACTCCTCCGCCAGCCGGATCATGCCTCCAGATCGGCGCTCTGCGCACGAATAAACGATTCGACCGACACGACGACTCCGCGCCCCGAGGCGGCTCGCGCGTGAGTTTGCTGAAACTGAAAGATCCGCTTGCGAGCATGTAGTAAGTTTTCAAAACATCACACCGTTGTCGCGGAAAATTCCCGACGGCCAGTTTGCGTTGGAGTGTTCACCGCAATCGGCCAATCCGCAGCTTTCGCGAGCTCGCCCGTCGCAAACCCTCGACCCTGCTACTCCGGAACCACCCGCTCATGGACCTTTCGATCATCATCCCTGCTTACAACGAACAAGAGCGGCTTCCGGGCACGTTGGCCCAGTTGGAAGAGTTCCATAACCAACTGGCGGGCACGGAAGTGTTGCGCGTGGTGGAGGTGATCGTCGTCGACGATGGCAGCCTCGATAACACCACGGCCCTGGTCCATTCCTGGACCGGCAATTTGCCGCTGCGCGATTCGCCTGGAGCGCAACCGGGGCAAAGGAGCGGCCGCCCGAGCTGGCATGCTTGCCGCCCGTGGCGACTGCTGCCTGCTTTACGACGCCGACGCTGCGACGCCGGTCATGGAGATCGCGAAGCTCGCGGCGGTGCTGCGCGAGCGCGGGGCCGATATCGTGATTGGCTCGCGCGTGCTGGGACGGCAGGAAAACATGGTGCGGATGCAATGGCACCGGCGGATCATCGGCACGGTGTATCGCAAACTTTGTTCCGCGCTGATCCCCGGCGTGGCCGACGCGGCATGCGGTGCGAAGTTGTTCACCCGCACTGCTGCCCAGGACCTTTTCTCGCGGCAACAGATCGACCGCTTTGCCTTCGATATCGAAGTGCTATCGTTAGCTTTGCGGCGGGGCTATGTGGTGTTCGAAATGCCGGTCCGCTGGGAGGCCATTCCCGGCTCGAAGGTGAATCTGGTTTGGGATTCGCTCAATATGCTGTGGTGCGTGCTGAAGCTCTACGGCCGCCACATGTTATTACGCGACCTGGGCGAGCAGCGCGCTCCAACGGTCGAGCAACCAGCGGGTTCTCCGACGGCGGTTGCCGTCGGCCGGCTTACGGATGCCCGACCCGCGCGACGCAACGAAGACGCTGCTTGAATGCGATTTGGCATTGGCAGCGTCAATCAAGCCGCGTCGTGCGCCAGATCGCTAAATAGCTGTTCGAGACAGCGCTTGCTCTTACCCCAGTCATAAATCTGGCCGCCAATATGCACCGTGGCTGCCACTTCAGCCTGTTCTCCCACTCGGCGAACTCCGACGAGCAGCTCTCCTTCCAGCGAAAATAAATCCGAAGGAAGCACTGCTTCGAGCAGGCAGCCGTCTTCGGCTTGAACCACGCTGCGTAACGACTGGCCGTGCCGCGCAAGCGAGCACAAAGCGCGGACCAAAACCCTGCCCGGGGGCGCTGCGACTCCTTCCGTTCGCTGCTTGCCGGTCTCGATACCTAATTGAGTCAGCAGCGGCTGGGCAACGCCAGTCAATGCCTCGATGGGCACGCCGGTCGGAATCAACTTTTCGGCAAGCGCGAGAATTGTTCGCCGCTAAGGCGCTTTCGCGCATGCGGGCATGTTGCTCGATCTTGGTCCGTACGCCGGGAAATTGCAGGATGGCTTCGTAACGAATTTCGTGATCCAGGTCTGAGGCCGCAGGCATTGCGGCCGAATTGGCCGTCGCACCTAAGGCTGCCAGCGCGAACCCGCAATTGGAACAAAATTTTCCCTGGGCAGGCTTGCCACATTCCGGGCAGAACATTCGACGAACCTCGCTTAGAGCACGGGCATTGCAAACCGATTGACAACGATGACGAAGTTACTTATCGGCAACCCGGCGACTCGGTTGATTGCGATTTTCGCCATTCGCGATCGTGCTTGCAGTGTCGGCGACCTTGTTGGGCGAATGCATGAATGGACGGACTGGCGATTTGCCCGATAGTGGGCCAGCTTTCTGCAACTTCTTCGAGCACAGCCGTTTTCCTGCCCATTTTCCCCCGTGGAAATTCGATCGATGCGGAACCCCTTTCTGCGAGTCCTATACCTATTGCGTAAGTTCCTTCCAATAGGTAGCTTACCCACTCTCTTCAGACCTTCGGAAAGATCAAATTCACTATTAGGCGATTCACGGGAGATATCGAGACAATGAAAAAGTTGCCGCTGCCCGTATTGGTGATCGTGATGATCGGTTTCCTGGCCGCGGCCGGGTGGGTCGATGTGGCCAAAGGCCCCGCAGCCGCCGGAGTGACCGGGGGCTCGACCACGCAAGAGACGGTCCAGTGGTTTTCGCCCATGGGCCCCGATTATAGCCTGGGCGAAAAGATCGCCCTGATTGCGAACATTTTTGTGGCCGCCGCCGGCTTGGGCTATGCGCTGTTGCTGGTGGGCCAGGTGCGGGGCGCCGACCAAGGCACCGCCCGCATGCAAGAGATCGCCCGAGCGATCCGCGAAGGGGCCGACGCCTACCTGTTCCGTCAATTCCGCGTCGTCGGCATATTGATCGTGCTCATCACCGTGCTGCTGTGGTGGGCCGCCAAGACGGCCGGATCGCCCGATGGAATTTCCTTGGGACGGGCGCTCGCATTCCTTGTCGGCGCAAGTTTCTCGGCCACGGTTGGCTTCATCGGCATGCGGCTGGCCACGGTCGGCAACTTGCGCGTGGCCGCGGCAGCCAAGCATAGCTTTGGCCGAGCGTTGCAGCTTGGGTACCGCACCGGCACGATCACCGGCATGTTGACCGACGGCCTGGGGCTGTTGGGCGGATCGATCATCTTCTTGATCTACGGCGAAAAGGCTTACGAGGCCTTGCTCGGTTTCGGTTTCGGCGGCACGCTGCTGGCCCTGTTCATGCGGGTCGGCGGTGGAATCTACACCAAGGCGGCCGACGTCGGCGCCGACCTGGTCGGCAAGGTTGAAAAAGACATCCCCGAGGACGACCCGCGTAACGCCGCCACGATTGCCGACAACGTGGGCGACAACGTCGGCGACTGTGCCGGCATGGCGGCCGACATCTTCGAAAGCTACGAAGTCACGATCGTGGCCGCCATGATCCTGGGCATCGCCAGCTTCGGCCATAAGGGGGTGATCTTCCCGTTGTTGGTCCGGGCGATCGGCGTCATCGCCAGCATCATCAGCACTTATAGCGTGCGGGCGGAAGACAAGGGAACCGCGGGCGAGGCGATGAAGAGCGTGAACCGCGGCTTCGTCATCGGTTCGCTGATCAGTGTCGCCGGCTTCGTGTTGTTGGGGCTCGTCTATCTGCGGTACGACGATACTTATCTTCGGAAGTATCCGCAGGCCCTGGAAGGGTTCAATGTCACGCAAGAGTTCCACGACGCCCGGGTCCAGTTCGAAGCCGATCGGATGAACTTGCCACCCGCGGAGAAGAATGATCCGCATGCATTTCATCAATTTGTGACCAACTATCCAAACAAGATCATGTCCGACACGCAGCCGACGATCGCCAATCTTGGCCTGGGAGGCGGGCTCGACATGCGGGCCGCTTGGGCTTGCATGATCGGCATCATCTTGGCCGTGGCGTTAAATAAATGTACGGAGTACTACACCGGCACGGAGTATCAGCCGGTCAAGAGCCTCGCCAAAAGCTGCGAGACGGGACACGCTACGAATATCATTCAAGGCTTTGCCGTGGGGTTGGAAAGTAGCGTGTCTGCGCTGCTGATTATCGCGGCTGCCATTCTCGCCAGCGTCTTGGTGTTCTCGGGTACTAACGCGACATTCGTCGCCTTCGGCGTCGCCATGGCGGGCATTGGCATGCTCACGCTCACCGGCAATACGATCTCGATGGACGTCTTTGGCCCCGTGGCCGACAACGCCAACGGCATCGGCGAAATGGGCTACGACAAGGAAGAGATGGGCCCCGCGCAGTATAAGGAATCTCGCCAAATCCTGGCCGATCTCGACGCCGTGGGCAACACCACCAAGGCCATCACCAAGGGGATCGCCATCGGCTCGGCCGTCATCGCGGCCGTGTCGCTGTTCAATAGCTTCATCGTTTCGGTCGGCTCCGGCGGCAAGGGGGAGAACGAAATGATTAGCGATAACGTGTATCAAAATGTGGCCAGTCAGTTGACGCTGTCCGACCCGCGGCTATTTATCGGCTTGCTGATCGGCGGCGCCGTGCCGTTCTTGTTCAGCTCGATGACGATCCGGGCCGTCGGCCGCGCGGCGTTCTTGATCGTGAAAGAATGCCGGATCCAATTCCGCGACAAGGCCATCTGGGCGGGAACCAAGAAACCTGACTATGGCCGCGTGGTCGATATTTGCACCCGGTCCGCGCAAAAAGAACTCATCGGACCGGCCCTGCTGGCGATTCTGGTGCCGATCTTGGTCGGCTTCGGCTTGGGCGTCGTGGCTTTGGCCGGGTTCCTCGGCGGGATGATTGTGTCCGGGCAATTGCTGGCCGTGTTTATGTGCAACGCGGGCGGCGCGTGGGACAACGCCAAGAAAACGGTCGAGGACGAACCCCGCGATCTGGAGCGGAACACCGGCAAGGGAAGCGAGAAGCACAAGGCCTCCGTGACCGGTGACACAGTTGGCGATCCGCTGAAGGACACCGCCGGTCCGGCCATCAATCCGCTAATCAAAGTGATGAACATGGTCAGCTTGCTGATCATCGCCTTGATTCTGCCCTATGACGACCGCGTGGTGAAAAAGTTGCAAGCCGTCGGCGTCGCCGCGACCGAGAAGCCGATCGACACGCTGTTTTGGGTAGCGATCGTGGTCTGTGTCGTCGGCCTTGCCTGGGCCGTCTGGCAGTCGAAGCGTGACACGATCGAGATGAATGACACGGTGTAAGGAAAATGACGAATGTCGAATGTCGAATGACGAATGAATGACGAATGACGAATGACTAAACATGGTGTGGGCCGTCGGCGGCAGTCGCGCCACGAGCTTCGCGTAACGCTATAATCCCGGCACCGCATTGGTCATTAGTGCTTCGTGATTCTTAATGCCTATCCGAGAACCGGCCGAAGAGAGGGGGACAGGCACATTTTGCTCCCAGGGCACCGCAAAATGAGCCAGTCCCCGCCGGTTCTCGGATAGGCTCTTAGTCATTCGTCATTAAGTCATTAGACATTTGCCATGCTCCCTGAAGTCTCCACGCCGCTGAAGTCGCGGAGTTATGTCGGGCTGGTCGTGGCCCAATTCCTGGCCGGATTCAACGACCAGGCGATCCACTTCTTCGCGATCTTCTACGCGGCCGACATGCTGATCGGCTATGTCGGGCTGCGCCGGCTCGACTTCAAGGGCATCGTCTCGATCGTCACGGCCTGCTTTATCCTTCCCTTTTTCGTCTTCTCGCCGTTGGCCGGCGTGCTGGCCGACAAATTCAGCAAGCGCAACACGATCGTGTTCTGGAAGCGCGCCGAACTGGGCATCATGGGCGTGGCCTTCGTCGGCTTCCTCTTGCCCCATTTGACTCGCTTCGGCTGGGGTGAGCCGCGGGCATTGGCCGTCTGGAGCTCGGTGCTGGTCGTTTCGACCGTGTTCATGATGGGCATGCACAGCACGTTTTTCACGCCGGCCAAGTACGGCATCATGCCTGAGATTCTGCATCCCTCGGTCCTGTCGCGCGGTAACGGCCTGCTGGAAGGCTTAAGCTTCACGGGACAGATTCTTGGCACCGTGTTCGGCGGATTAATGTATGGCCAGTGGCAATCGAAATACGATCATCCCACGCGCACCCTCGAGCTCGGCCACGAATGGGTGTTCGGGCTGATCCTACTGGGCCTGGCCGTCATCGGAGCGGCGGCATCGCAATTGATGGCCCGCGTGCCGGCCGCCGACCCCGACCGGCCCTTGAGTTGGCAACCCTGGGGCACGTTGCGGGCCGACCTGGCGCTGCTGAAACGCTCGCGATCGCTGATTCTGGCCACGGTGGGCATTTCGTTTTTCACTTTCATGACCTTGTTCATTCGCCAGACGCTGATCTTCGAAGGCGAAACGGCAAAGGAATTTCACAATTACCAACAAAAGCTTGTCGCTCAAGATGCCGAAGGCCGCTCCGCCGCGGATCTAGCGTCGCACTCGGAGCCCGGCATGCCGACGGCGCAGCTGCCCAGCGGCCAAAACGCGGCAGATGATGGGCCGCCTCTCGAAGAGTTGTTGCCTGGTGGCATTCCTCTGAGTGACTTTCCCGAGGAATCCGCCGACAACAACCTGTCGGACACGGCGGCGAGCGGCGCGACGAATGCCACCGCAACGACTCCAAAAGGGATACGCAACTCTTTATCTGCGGAGTCGGCCACGGGACAGGCTACCGCACGGCCGGCGCACCATTTGGGCGATCCTGACCGGCGGGCGGAATTCCGTGTCGCGATGCTGATTGCCTTTGTCGGGCTGGGTGTCGGCATGGGCTGTGCCGCCGCCGGGTTCATCTCCGGCGATCGGATTGAATTGGGCCTGGTCCCCTTCGGCGCGATCTTGATCGTGCTGCTCACCGCCGCGCTGGCTTGGGTCGTGCCGCATCCCTGGGGAACGCGAATCGGGCTAGTGGCCGTCGGCAGCGGGGCCGGGTTGTACATCGTGCCGCTCTACACGTTGCTGCAGCATCGCGCACCGAAAAATAGCAAAGGCAGCCTGGTCGCCTTGAGCAACTTCTTGAACGTCACCGGCGGATTGATTGCGGTAGCCGTGTTCTTCTTTATCACGTTCGCTTTGCAATCGCTGTTCGGGCTGAGTCTCTCCAGTCGCGACATCGAATTGAACCCGGACAAGCTGCACGACTATGTGTTGCAATTGCAAAGGCAGATGCAGATTCCGCGATTGCTGTTTCTCTCCGGCAGTCTCATTACGTTAGTCATGCTGTACCTGCTCTGCCGGCAACGGCCCGACTTTCTGGTGCGGGCGCTGTCTTGGTTCCGAACCCCTGGCCGGCGGCATCTGCACACCGCCGGCATGAAGCATCTGCCCAGCGACGGACGTTTGATTCTGGCCACGAATTGCCACGCCACCACGCAGTGGATCAACGTCAGCTCGGCGATCGACCGGAGCACGCGATTTCTCCGTCCGGACGGAGAGCCGGGGGCCACGCAGGTCGACGACGGTTTGCTGGAATGGCTCGGCCGCCGGCTCGGCGTGCTCGTCGGTCCTTCGGCCAACGCGTCGGCAATGATTACTAACACCGCCGATTGGAACCGCATGCTAGATCTGGGCGTGAAGACTTTGGAAGAAGGCAATGTGATCGGCTTGGCGCTGGATCAGAGCCGCGCCGGGCGGCTTGCAAGAAAAGTTGCTGCGCGAGCTGCAAGAGCGCCGCCAGCCCGATCTTGCCTGTCTATTGCGGCTGGACGACTGCGAAACATCGCCAGCCTGCCGAAACTGAGTTCGCAGAGTCGCCCCCCCCGGCACGACGCCGTCCGGCAGTCGTGATCGGCCAGCCGCTGATGTTCGGCGCGAGCCTGGATCAGATCCGCCAGGCGATCGAAGCCCTGGCTGCGCATACTGCCGAAAAGTAAACGGCGCTCGCGGTGTGTGTCGAATCAGCCCTCGCCAGGCGCTTGTCCGAATCCGACGCGCCGCTGCCAGGCGATCACTTCGGCAATGATCTGATCCAGGTCGAATTGCAATTGAAAATCGATCGTCCGCCGCAACTTGCTCAAGTCAGGCACCCGGTGCCGCACATCCTCGAAGTCGTTGCTATAGGCATCGGCATACGATTGATATTCGATTTCCAACCGCGGATCGATTGCCGCGATCACTCGTTTTGCCAATTCCACGATGCTCACCGGCACGTCGCTGCCGATATTGAATACGCCTCCGACCGCAGCGTGCGTTTGAACCAATGCCATGATTGTCCGAACCACGTCGGCCACGTGCGCGAAGCAGCGGACTTGCCGTCCATCGTCGTGCACCACCGGACGTTGCCCCGCCAGCGCCGCCGCCACGAGCCGGGGCAAGACCATTCCATATCGGCCCGTCTGCCGAGTGCCAACCACGTTGAACAACCGGCCGACCACGACCGGCAACCGCTCCTGCCGCCAGGCAGCCAGCACCAGAAACTCATCGATCGCTTTCGAGACGCCGTACGACCAGCGGGCGCAGCACCGTCGGACCGAAGACCAAGTCGTCCTCCTCGGTCCACTGCGGCTTCGGGTTCTTTCCGTAAACTTCGCTCGTGCTGCTCAAGAACAGGCGGATCGATTTTCCCTGGGCATGCCTTCGGCGGATCGCGGCCAACAATCGCTCGGTTGGCGCGATATTCGTTTCGATCGTCCGCATCGGATCGGCGGCGACCAGCGCCACGCCCACCGCGGCCGCCAGATGGTAAACTTCGTCGATACCGTCCTCGGCGTCGGCCTTGGAGCCACTGATAACCGCCTCTAACAGATTCACGTCGGCGGCGTTCCCGGTGATGTATCGCAAGCGCGGATGCCCGCGGAGCGCCGCGAGATTCGCCGCATCGCCGGTCGATTCATCGTCGATCACGACGACCCGATCACCTCGGGCGATGAGCGCCTCGACCAAATGGCTGCCGATAAAACCCGCGCCACCGGTGACCAACGAATTGCGAACGGATGCATGCATAGCGCCGACTATTGTAATCTCGGCGTTTGATCGATCGGCGGAATTTCCTCGATCGTGTCAGGCAAGGATTCCACCGGCGGCGCTTTGTCAGGCGGTCTTCGCTCGCGCCACATCGAATACACGACACCGCCGGCCAACAACCCCACGATCACCAGGAGTGTCGCCCAATAAGGGATAAGCTCATGCCCTTCTTCAACGCGGCCCAGCCGCTTGGCCGCATACTCCGCGACCATTGTCCCGCCGACGAACACCAGCACGCAGCCCAACACGGCGTGCAGCCGGCGGAACCGGTCCAACAACCCCGCCAGGAGGAAATACATGGCCCGTAGGCCCAGCAGCGCCATGATGTTGCTGCTGAACACGATGAACGGATCGCGTGCCACGCCGAACACGGCCGGAACGCTGTCGATGGCAAACACCACGTCCAGGCATTCGATCAGGACCAGCACCGCCATCAATCGCGTCGGCCGCCAGCGGCCGTTCACGCGGACCATGAGCCGGGCGCCGTAATCGGGATGGAGCAGCGGCGAGAAGAGCCGGACCAGGCGACACAGTGGATGGCGCGTCACCTCGCGCCGCGTGCGCCCGCCGCGCACGAATTGAGCGCCGAGATACAAAATCAGCAGCCCCAAGAGCGGCAACACCCAATCCCAGGTGGCAATCAGCTCCGCCCCCAGCAGCACCATGCCCAGCCGCATGACTATCGCGCCAAAATTCCCCAAAACAGCACCCGATATTGGGCCGCTTGCGGAACGTGGAACTGGGCGAAGACCATCGCGAACACGAGCAGGTTGTCCAGCGACAACGACCATTCGATCAGATACCCGGCCGTGTATCTGGCCGCCGCCTCAGCCCCGCCAAGCCGCCAAATAACCGCGCCGAAAGAAATGGCCAGCACGAACCAAACCAGCGTCCAGGCGAGACTCTTCCGCCAAGTGGGCGTCTCGGCGCCGGCATGGAAAACCCGCAAATCGACCACCGCCAGAGCGATGACCCCGCCGATGAACGCAATCCAGTGCCAAGGGGCGGGTTGAATCATTCGTGCGGGCCGACTTAAGCTGCCTAGAAATTTTGGTTGCAGCGCCTAATGACGTCCTAACTCAACTCGCGGCGCCGAGGGGGTCAGTCCCCGGCTGGTTAAGTTGGCAATTCTAAGGGGAAGTTACCTGAATGGGGCCGCAGCATCTTAAAACGGCCCTGCATGGCGGGCAATCGACTTCCAGGCCGAGCAATTGGGCTGTGAGTCCGCGGAGGGCCATTTTTTTTTGGGCGGACCGCTGCGATCGGCTAGATTCGCCCCAACCAACGCACGCGGCCATATTCGCCACGAGAAATGCTTACATCCCGCTGGCGTCACAGTTACAATCGAAAGCACCGTTCACGACCGGTGACACGCGCAGCTTCGAGTCCGCGATTGCGACCATGTGGCATGCCCCGCGCCGCAATTATTCGAACCGTTGTGCGGCCGAGACGGCTAAAATGTCCAGGAACAAAACACGAGGTGAGTCGATGAGTGCCAGTCTGTTGGCGCTGAAGAAGCGAATTGCGCTAAGGCCCCGCGCTACCTTTTCGACTTGGAATCGATTTTTTCTCGCGGTCTGCACCGCCGCGTTGCTGCTGGCCCGTGCAAACGCCTTCGCCGCCGATCCGGCCCCGGCCGCGCCCGCGGCGCCGGTTAAAGCCGGCCCCGCCGCGCCCGCCGACAACGCCGCGCCCAAAGAATCGGCCCCGGGCGTCTCATCCGACGCCGCGCCGGCAGTTCGACGATGCGGTCGCGCTTCATAAGGGGGGCGCTTACGAGTTGGCCGTCGACGAATGGGAAAAGTTCTTGAAAAACTTCCCCGACGATCCGTTGGCTTCGCAGGCCCAGTTCTTCGCCGGCGTTTGCTATCTGAGCATGAAAGACAAGCAGTACGAGAAAGCCCGCGACGCGTTCCAGAAAGTTGTCACGAAATACCCCAAATTCGAGCAGCTCGACAAAGCCTATTTCAACCTCGGTTTGTCGGCCTACAACCTCGCCCAGGCAGGCAAGGCCGAGATGCACGCCCAGGCGGCCGACGCATTCGGCCAGTTGATCGAAAAATTCCCGAAGTCGCCGCAAGCCGCCGAAGCATTGCTCTATCGCGGCGAATCGCTGTACGCGATGGGAAAGAAGGAAGACGCCGTCAAAGCCTGGAGCGATCTCGCCACAAATCATGCCGACAGTCCGCTCCGCGCTCGGGCCTTGTACAATCTCGGCATCGCTCAGTCTGAACTCGGCCAGCAGGAGCAAGCCGGCGCGACGTTCGCCGAATTTCTCAAGGCCTATCCACAAACCGATCTGGCCGCCGAAGTCGCGATGCGCAAAGCCGACACGCAGCTTGTGACGGGCAAACTGGCCGACGCCGAAAAGGAATTCGCCGCGGCCGCCGCCAAGCCCGACTATCCGCTGGCCGACTACGCCACGCTCCGTGAAGCGGCCGCCATGGCCGGCCAAAAGAAATACGCCGAGGCGGCCGCGGTCTATGCCTCGCTGCCAACGAAGTTTCCCAAGTCGTCGTTCATTCCCGCGGCAACATTGGCCGCCGGCAACTGCTACTATCTGGCCGGCAATCAGGCTGAGGCCCGCGCCTGGTTGGGCAAAGTGCTCGCCAGCGGCGGCGCGCAAGCCTTGGAATCGGCCCATTGGATTGCCCGCAGTTGGTTGAAGGACAAGAACCCCGCCGAAGCGTTGGCGGTGGTTGAAAAAGTGCTGCCGGCGGCGGAGGGGAGCCCGCGCCGGGCCGATCTGCTGATGGACCAGGCCGACGCGTTGTACGATTTGCCGAACCGGCGCGGCGAGTCGGCGGCGATTTATGCCAAGCTGGCGAAGAATTTCCCGAACGATCCGCAAGCCGCGCAGGCGCAGTATATGGCTGCCTCGGCGGCGCTTGCCGCCGGCGATTATCCCATCGCTTGGGCCGACACCGAAGCGTTCTTGAAGGCGCATCCCGGCCATGCCTTGGAGCCCGACGTCCGGTTCATCGCCGCCGAATCGCAATTGCTGTCCGGCCAGCATTCCGTCGCCGAACAGCTTTACACCGACTTGCTGAAATCGTTTCCAAAGCATGCCGACGCCGGCCAGTGGCTGGTGCGCCGGGCGTTGGCCCAGTATCTGCAAAAGAAATACGCCGACGTCGTCGCGGGCCTGAAGCCGGAACTGGCGAATCTCAAATCGCCCGAGCGGCAAGCCGAAGCGCAGTTCCTGCTCGGGAGCAGCTATTTGGAATTGAAGCAGTATCCCGACGCGACCGAGGCGCTGCAAAAATCGCTCGCCGCCGCACCGCACGCCGCGGCGGCCGACGAGGGCCTGTCGGCCTTGGCTTCCGCGCAACAAGCCACGCATGACATCGCCGGAGCGACAGCGACGCTGAAGAAACTAATCGCCGAATTTCCGCAGAGTAAACTGTTGGATCGAGCCCATTTCCGGCTTGGCGAAATGATGTTTGCCGGCGGCGATTACGCCGGCGCAGCGACCGAGTATCAGTGGGTTCTCGATCACGGTGCGGGGGGCACGTTGGCCGCCCCAGCGCTGGCCGGACTGGCTTGGACCCAGTTGAACCGCTCGGATTACGCCGCCGCCGACAAAAGTTTTACGAGCGTAATCAAAGACCATGCCGACAGTCCGCTGGCGGTCCGAGCTCGCTATGGCCGTGCCGCGGCCCGGCAGCAGTTGAAGAATTATGCGGGCGCGGCGGAGGATATCGAGGCCTATCTCAAAAGCGAGCCGAAGTCGGCCCAGAAAAGCGATGCCTTGTACGTCCTCGGTCTGGCTCAGGAAGGTTTGAAGAAAAACGCCGACGCCGCGGAAACTTTCGGCAAGCTGCTCACCGCGGATCCCAGCTACGGCGCGGCGGACAAGGTCCTCTACGAGCTCGCCTGGAGCCGCAAATCAGCGGGAGACGAAGCCGGCGCCATGGACGCTTTCAGCCGCCTTGCCAAGGATCATGGCGACAGTCCTCTGGCGGCCGAAAGCTGGTTCAACGTCGGCGAGGCGGCATACCAGAAAAAAGATTACAAGGCCGCCGCCGAAGCGTATTCCAACGCCGTCGCCAAAGGCGCCGCGGGCGATCTCGGCGAGAAGACGCTCCACAAGCTCGGCTGGGCCGAATTCCAATTGCACGACTATGCCAAGGCCCACGATGCATTGGCCAAGCAACTCAAGGCCTATCCGCAAGGCCCGTTGGCGGCCGACGCTTCGTTCCTGGCAGCCGAGTGCACGTTCAAGCAAGAGAAATATGCCGACGCCCTGGCCGAATTCCAACAGGCCTTGGCCACCGACGCCGACCACAAACCCTCCTCGCCTGAGTTCCTGGCACTCACGCTGCTGCACGCGGCCCAGGCAGCCGATCAGTTGAAGAAATACGAAGTCGCCTTGCCGCTATTGGCTCGCCTCGAAAAGGAAATGCCCGACTCCCCCCACGCGCTCGACGCCACGTTCGAACAGGCTTGGGCTCTCCAGCAATCGGGCAAAGCCGACGATGCCTTGAAGCTCTATTCGGCCGTGGCCGACAAGACCGAGAGCGTCATCGGCGCGCGAGCCCGCTTCATGATCGGCGAGGTTTACTTCGAGCAAGGCAACCACAAAGAAGCGATCCGTAACTACTTCAAAGTGGCCTACGGCTACGGCGACACGCAATCGCCCGAGCCGTATCACCTTTGGCAGGCCAGCGCCTTGTTCGAGGCCGGCCGTTGCTTCGAGGTGCTCAAAAGCGTCGAACAAGCGAAGAAGATGTACAACGACCTGTTATCCAGGTATCCTAATAGCGATAAGGTGGCAGAGGCCAAAAAGCGACTTCAGGCTCTAGGTGGATAGCCGACAGTCCCCAGGTATTGGCAATCAAAATCACCCTTAATTCGTTGGAAGAGGGAATAAATACCGCGCGGCGACACGAAAATACTTGAATTCTCGCCGCTCGCGAACAGCCGGCCATCTTTCCCTGGCAAAGCACGTTGGACCCGGAACAGTCCACACCCTTTACTTCTCGGATTCACCTAACCCGCCATCTTCATTCCCCCAGCGATCGTCGGCCAAGCGAGTTTGGCCGCAGCGAAATTTCCTCGGAGGTCTCTTTATGTTGTCTTCGCTCTTCCGCATGCGCCTGCGCCGCCGTACTTTGCCGAGCGGCATCCGGTCGTGGGCCATGCCGATGTTTGTCTTTCTGGCGGCAACGGTGATCGCAGCCGGCAGCGTCGCTTGGGCTCAAGGGCCTGAGCCGGCCAAAGGAGCCGCGGCGGCTGGTAGCGCCGCCGCCAAGACCGGCACTGCCGACGCGATGGCCAACGCCGCCCTGCAAGCCGCCGACAAAGAAAACGCCGCCCGCGGCAATGCCGAGCCCACGACCACCGCTAGTCCCGCGGGCGTCATTCCCAAGATGAACCTGGTCGAGATGTATTTCAAGGGTGGCTGGCTGATGTATCCGATCACCTTCATGTCGTTTGTCGTCGTGGCATTCACGATCGAACGAGCGATCGGTACGCGGCGCAGCAAAATTATTCCACATGGATTGGTCGAAAGCTTCGGCAAGATGTCGGCCTCTGCCGGTGGATTCGATCCGCGCAAAGCATATCGCATTTGCCAACAATTTCCTTGCTCGGCGTCGGCCGTCATCCGGGCTGTGCTGCTCAAAGTCGGTCGGCCCCACGACGAGGTCGAATTGACCGCTCAAGAATCGATCCAGCGCGAAACCTGGCGGCTGAATTACAACGTCCGCCCCTTGTCATTGTCCGTCACCGTCACGCCGCTGATGGGTTTGCTCGGAACCGTGCAAGGGATGATCATCGCGTTCTACATGACGGCCCACGCGCCGGTCGGCGCCGATCGGCGCTGGTGTTGGCCGACGGCATCTATTTGAAGCTGATCACAACCTACGCCGGTTTGATCGTGGCCATTCCGGCCTTGTTCTCGGCCCATTTTTTCGAAGGCAAGATTCAGAGCCTGATGCACGAGGTCGACGAACTGGTGCAAGGTTTGCTGCCGCAGGTTGAAAAGTACGAAGGCCGTCTGCGCGTCAGCCGCACGCAACTCAGCGGCGCCGTCGAACCGCCGCCGGTCGCCCGGCACGCAGCCGAACCCATGGCACAGGAAGTCATGCCCCAAGTGGAGTTAGCATAGCCGATCAATTTCCCTCTCCCTCGACGGGAGAGGATTAGGGTGGGCGCTTATCGGCGACTCCATCCCCTCACCGCCGGCCCCTTTCCCGCAAAGGGCGAGGGGACACGAAACACAAGCGGTCATTCGGTTGTAGTTGAGAACATTCGGAGAGTGTCGCAATGGCAGGTGATACAAAGGGCCCTTTGGCCGGCAACGTGAACATGATGCCGATGATCGACATCCTGTTCCAAATCGTGATTTTCTTTCTTGTCGCCGCCACGATCACGACGCAGGAAAAGTCGCTGCCGATCGTCCTACCCCAAGCCAGCGCGGCCAAGCCATTGACGAGCAAGCCGAAGGAGTTCTACGTCAACATCGATCGGAATGGAAAATATTTCGTCAATGGCGTCACGCTTACGGTGCCGGTGCTCGAGGACCAATTGAACCAGGCGGCGGTGAACAACCCCGAGCGGCAATCGGTCGTCATCCGCGCTGACGAACGCTGCGCTTGGAAGTACGTTGTGAACGTGATGAACGCCTGCAACAAGGTGGGCATCTCTGATTACCGTGTGACCACGAACGAATCGAGCGACTCGGCGATGAATTAGCGAAACGAATTCGAGTCCGCCTGCGTCCAACGGATTACGCCTCAGCCCTCAAGCCAGCCTTTCATGCCGCACGTCGTAAAAAAACTCCCGCCGCCGGGCTCGACCGATTTCGACGAGCAGCTTTGGCCAGTCAATCTGGCACTGGCGCTGCTGTGCGGCTGCGCGGTGGGGGCAAATTGGGCCATCAGCGATTTCCAATCGCCCGTTTGGTACCTCAACGGCTACGTCCGCCTCGTGACGCTGCTACTCAGCGTCGGCCTGCTCGCCGGAGCGGCCAAGTATTTGGGCGGTCGTCGCGGCCGGCGGCTGCAATTCGCCGCGATGTTGAGTTTGACAATCCATCTCGGCATTCTCTTGGCCGCCTTTCTCAACCAGCCGAAAAACACGGAGTGGGGCATCGGCCCGCGCGTGGCGCTGGCCAACCGTCCGCTTCGCGAAATCGACACGATTCCCGACTATCATCTGAGCGCTCCGACGCCGAAATCGCCCCATAACGAGCTGGAGAAGCCGCTGGAAACGCGGGTCGTCGAAGCGCTTCCGCCGCTGGAAATCGCCCGCCGCGAGCCGCCCCCTGGAGGATTGCGCTCGAATGTGCCGCCGCCGGCGCTTGAGGGGATCAAGCCAGCCGCGCCGAAGATCAGCGTGGCCCCGGCGGTCGCGGACGTCAAACCGCGTGATCGCCCCGCGGACCTGCCCGCCCCGCGCCGCGGCGAATTGCAGGGCGAAATCGCGCGAAGAACCGCTCCCGCCGCCGGGCGCCGGCTTCAGTCGCGATGACCGCGCCCCAGCCTGCGCCGCGCCCTCTCGATTCTTCTCCGGCCGCCACAGTCGCGCCGCGGGCGACGACCCAAACGCGCCAACCGCTCAGCGCGGCCCCTAATACTCCTCGCCGCCCCGATCTGGAAATCGCCTCGCTCTTGCCGCGCAATGTGCAACTCGGGGGTCCGCGCGCCGCCGCAGCGCCGCGAACCAGCGACGCCGCGCCGCAAGCTACCGCCGCGCTCGGGCCCGCGCTGGTGAAGACGATGACCGATCCCGGTCCCGTGCCGCGCGGCGATGGTCCCGCTCCGGCCGCTCCCGCCAAAACCGTAAACGCCGAACCTGGGCCGCCACGGCCGGCCACCGGCTTAGGCCGCCAGGCATGCACCGGTCAGTTGCTCGCCCGCAGCCCGATCGATCCCACGCCGGCCGGCCCCGCGCCCTTGGCTGTCGCGCTGGCGACGCCCCGTGCCCTGCCTTCCGGCCCCGCGGGCCCGAGCAACTCGGCTAAACCGAATTTGCCGCTCGGCGCTCCAATAGCCACTCCGCGCTCGACTTCGGCATCCGGTTCGCCGGCTGCGGCCGCGCTCGATCCTTCGCGCATCGCTGGCCTCGCGCCGTCCGCCGATCCGTCGGCCACGGGAATTGGCCCGGCAAATCCCCGTGCCACCGCGATCACGCGAGCCATCGCTTCAGGCCCCACGGCCACGCGTCCCGCGGGCCCCGATCTTAGCGGTCCTCCCGGCGCTGGCGGTTTCGGTGTCACGGTCGCCATGGCCGGTCCGCGGCCGAATCGGAATCAGCCCGCGGTTGGCCCTAGACTCAACCCGAGCAATGTTGGCCCAGGCTCGTTGAGCAAAGCCCCGATCGGCAATGTAGGATTGGGTAGCGTGGCGGCGGAAGTTCCCGCCGCAGGATTGCCGGCCCCCGGCGGACCTGGCGGCGTCGCGGGATTGGCCGGACAAGGATGCGCCGCTCGACGCGCCGGCCAATGGTCCGGCGCGGGTCGGAATTGCCCGTTCCACGGGCGGCCCGATCGGGCCGGGTCGCGGCGAAGGTTTCGACGCAGGCTTGCCAGGCAGCGCTTCGCCAACGACTGTCGCGGCGCTCGTCGGCTCGGGCGGCGCAGCGGCGACGCATTCGGGCGAAGGCACGGGCCGAGCGGGCGGACCCGCGGCAGGTCCGGGACAGCCTGGCGGACTTGCTCGAACCGTCGTTGCAGGCGAAGTCCCAGTCGGTGCGACCGCGATCGGTCCAATCGGTGGTGCCCAACTCGGTCGTCCGAACGCCGCGGCCGCGGGCCAGGGTACCGCGCTCGAAGTGGCGTCGACGGTGACCACCGGTCGTTCAACCATCGGTGGTCCCATCGGCCGTGGCGATGGCTTGGGGGGCACGGGCATGACGGATGTCGCTCCGGGCGGGGCGATCAGCGTCGGCATCGGCGCAGGAACTGGCGGCTTGCCGGGACGTTCCGACGGAAATCAACAACCGACGCTCGGTTTGGGCCTTCCCGGTCAGCAACTTCCACGGACGGTGGGAGGCGGCGGTGGCGGCACGGGCGTCTCAACCATTGCGGGCGCCGGCGTCGCGGCGTCGGTCGCCTTACCCTCCGGCACGGGAACGGCAGGCGGATCGGGCGGCCCTGGCGGCGACGACTTTGGCCCAGGCGGTCCAACACCCAATAGCCGCGCGACCGGCGCTGCTCGCACGGTGGCCGGCGGAGGCATTCCCGGCGGCGCTCCGATGGCCGGCGGCACATCGCCCGGCGACGGGCCCGGCGGCAACGGCGGTGGCGGGGGAGCGATCCAATTCGCGGCTGTCCAAGTCGGCCGGCCCGGCACGGGCGATGGCTCGGCCCCGGAAGGCCCAAGCGGCATGGTCGGCGGAACACCCGGCGGCATTGGCACTGGAATCGGCCTGCCGGGCCGCCCAACACCAGGCGGACTGGCGGCCGAGGTGAAATCCGATCTGCCACAAATCCCTGGCGGAGCCCCCGGCGCTGTCGGCGGCAACGGCACCGGTGGCAATGGTCCTGGCGGCAATGGGCTGGGCAATGGCACAGGGACCGGCAGCGGCGACGGCACCGGCGCGTTGGATAGCAGCGTGGCGGGCGTCGGCCGTCAATCGGGTGGACCCGGCGGACCTGGAATTCCAGGAACCGGCGCGGGCAATGGCGGTCAGGCCAGCGGCAGCGGCGAAGGGGATGTGCCCGGAGTGCCCGGAGTTTTGTTGGCCGGAACTGGCGCACCGGCGAGTGGCGTTTCGGGCAATGGGGCTGGCGGTCCTTCGCCGACCGGCACCGGTTTGGGTGCGCTGCTGCCAAAGAGTTCGGCTGTGGGGCTGCCATTTGGTCAAGGCGGAGGTCCGGGCGCGGTGCCGCAATTCGCCGGCTCGCTGACAGGCGCGGGACCCGGCAATAGCCCTAACGGCGCGGCGGGGGGTTCCGGCGGAATTGGACCCGGCGGCCCAGGTGGTCCCGACGCGGCCGGTCCGGGCGGCGATGGCAGCGGACATCGCTATGGCACGGCCGGCTTGCCCGGCCTTGCTTTGAACGGCAGTGGCCCCGGCGGCAACGGCGCTGGTGGAAGTGGTCCGGTTGGCGATGGCCCGGCCGCAAGTCCTTCGGTGGCCGGCGCACAGTTCGGTCTGCCCGATCGGCGGGCTTTGCCCGAGGGGGATCAAGTGGCAATGCTGGCGGGCCGGTTCCTGCACCGCAGCGCAGGCGGCGGTGGCCCGACATTGGCCGAAGTCCCTGTCCGCTCGCCTAGCCCCGCCTTTAGCGGCCGCGGCAATCGTCCGGGCAGTGGTCCCGGCAACGGCCCCGGCAGCGACGATTCGGATGGCAGCACCGAATCGAGCGTAGAACAAGGCTTGGAATTTCTGGCGCGGATGCAAGCCGCCGATGGGCACTGGAGCTTGCATCAGTTCCCAGGAGCCACGGAAGCCGACGTCGGCATCATCCACTCCGATAGCGCGGCCACGGGCCTGGCGTTGTTGGCATACCTCGGCGCCAACTATGACCACTACGACGGCAAATATCAGGATGTGGTGCGCCGCGGATTGGAATATTTGCTCAAGCATCAGAAGCCCGACGGCGATTTGTATATTCCCGCCGATGAAGTCACCAACGAAAGCGCTTGGCTCTACAGCCATGCTATTTCGTCGATTGCGTTGTGCGAAGCCTACGGCATCACCGGAGACAAAAAGCTGCACGATCCAGCCCAGAAGGCGTTGGACTTCATCGTCGCCTCGCAAAACCCGAAACTCGGTGGTTGGCGTTACATTCCGCGCGCGGAAAGTGATACGTCGGTCACGGGCTGGCAAACAACGGCCTTGAAAAGTGGCGAAATGGCGGAGCTCAAAGTTCCGAAAGAAGCGTATGAACGCGTCGCAAAATGGCTTGATTCGGCCCAGGTCGCCCCGCACGATGCTTCGCGCTATATCTACAATTCGCAAAACCCCAAACCGCAAGAGCCCCGGTTCGCCAACCGGCCGACGATGACGTCGGTTGCGCTCCTGGTGCGGATGTATCTCGGCTGGAAGCGCGACAATGCCGATTTGCTGCGCGGGGCCGACTATATCAAGGCCAATCTGCCGCGGCTCACCGACACCGACACGCGCGATACCTATTATTGGTATTACGCCACGCAGGTCATGTTCCAACTCAAGGGCGATTATTGGAAAGCCTGGAGCGAACGCCTCCATCCGATTCTGGTGAACAGCCAGATTCAAGGCGGCCACTGGGCCGGCAGTTGGGACCCCGGCGGCCGCGTGCCCGATTGTTGGGGCGCGCATGGCGGCCGGATTTATGTCACCACGATGAACCTCCTGTCGCTGGAAGTGAAATACCGCCATCTGCCGATCTACGAAGTGCCGCAGCCGGCCAAATAGCGGACGTTGAAAACGGGGACTGGCTCCGAGCGACCTGGCGGACTCGCATTCAATTCTCGCGCCGCCGCTCGGTGCCTGTCCCCATTTTCAACAAACAGGGCGCTAGACCTCGCATGCGATTTTTTCTCGCCGGGATCATGCAAGGCTCGCATCGCGGTGCGGAACTGCATAATCAGGACTATCGCGGCCAGATCAAGCGGCTGCTCGTCGATCATTTCCCCGGGGCCGACGTTTATGATCCGCTCGCCGACCATTCCGGTTCGCTCGGCTACGACGAACGCCGCGGTCGCGAGGTGTTCTGGCATCACAACCGGCTCTGCCGCGAGGTGGATGTTGTGCTGGCTGTCGTGCCCGAGGCGTCGATGGGCACGGCGATCGAAATGTGGGAAGCCCATGAGCACGGCCGCACCGTGGTCACCGTCAGCCCGCTCGTGCACAACTGGGCCGTGAAGTTTCTCAGCCATGTGCTCTACGCGGATCTCGAAGAACTGCGCGCGGCGATCGTCAGCGGGCGCCTGGCCGAACAGTTGCGCAACGTGAACCCACAGCGCCGCGCTGTGTCGCCGCCGGATTGACTTGCCGAGCCCGTGCGACACAATGCTAATTGGGCTTCAACAAATTTTCCGAAATCGTAATCCGTGCAGCATCTCCTCGAACCCGGCGCCGAACCTTTAGCCGCTTGGCTTGCCAAGCGCGATCAGCCGAGCTACCGGGCTGCGCAAATCCGCCGCCGGCTGTTCGAAGGGCGTGTCGCCGAGATCAGCGAAATCACCGATCTGCCGAAGGCGCTGCGCGAGCAACTGGCCGCCGACTTCACGATTTGGACCACGTCGATCGCCGAGCATCATCGCGCCGCCGATGGCACGGAAAAGCTGCTGCTGACCCTGCACGACAACCAGCGGATCGAGTGCGTTCTGCTGCGCGACGGAGCGCGGCGGACGATTTGCATCAGTTCGCAAGTCGGCTGCGCGATGGGCTGCGTGTTTTGCGCGAGCGGATTGGACGGCGTGGTCCGCAACCTCACGGCGGGCGAAATCGTCGAGCAAATGCTGCGGCTCGCGCGGCTCTTGCCCCGCGAGGAGCGGCTCAGCCATATCGTCGTCATGGGCATGGGCGAGCCGCTGGCGAATTTGGATCAACTCCTGCCCGCGCTGGCCGAAGCGGCTGACCCGAAAGGTCTTGGCATCAGCCACCGCCGGATCACGATCTCGACCGTCGGCCTGCCCGCGGCGATCGACCGCTTGGCCGAGCTCGATTCCCGCTTTCAATTGGCCGTCTCGTTGCACGCCCCCAGCGACGAGCTGCGTAATCGCCTGGTGCCGGTGAACAAGAACATTGGGCTGGAGGAAATCCTCCGCGCGGCGGACCATTATTTTGAAGTCTCTGGCCGCCGGCTAACGTTCGAGTACGTCCTGCTGGGCGAGTTGAACGATCAGCCGCGGCACGCATTCAAATTGGCCAGCCTGCTGGGCGGCCGCGCGGCGCTGCTGAACGTGATCCCGTACAATCCCGTCGCCGGCCTGCCGTATGTCGCCCCCACAGCGGCGGCTCAAGCGCGGTTTTTGGAAATCCTCTCGCAAGCGGGAATCAATGTTCAGGTTCGCCAGCGAAAGGGAGACGCCATCAATGCCGCCTGCGGCCAATTGCGTCGTCTGGCCCCGCCGGTTGACCCCCTGCTAACCGTTCAGCCGCTAACTGCGAAACCCTTGCCGGCCTGATTTCTTGGCACAATTTGGCTCGAATTCGCCTGCTGACAGGGCGGACGCACAGCCAAGCTGCCGTTCCCTTTTGCGACCGACGGAGTATGATTTGGGAGCATCCGGACCGTTAGCGGCATCGCACCGAAAGACCTTGCCGTCTGCGCGCCGACTGCACTCCAGGCCAGTATGCTCGCGTTTCATCGCAATCATCGCACCCACTGCACAAGAGGTAACCGTCATGGCTGAAAGCAACAACAAGCGTCGACTCGTCAGACCAGCCTGGATCGCACTCGTGTTGTGCGCCGCCGTCGGCTTTTGCACCTACGGGATCATGCGGGCCGCCGAAAAACCCAACATTGATAACGCCGGCGCAGACCGCGCAGCCACTGGCAAAACGGCCAGCATAAAACCGCTTGGCCAACTCGCCTTCAATGCCAAGCCGGACGAAGCGAAGTCCGACGACGACACCGACACTGATCCGCACAAGGGCTTTAAAGCGCCCGACATCGAGAAGGCGGAGCAGATGTCGTTCGTGGTTCCCGCTGACGCCTCGCCAAAGGAGTTGCTCGAGTTCATTGGCAAAGTTCGCAAGGCCCAGCCAAAGGAGCGCTCGATCAAGGCGATGCGGGCTTTCATCTTCGAGTCGCGCGAGGCCATGCTCGCGGCCGCCGACAAGATCCTGGCGACCAAGCCGGAAGGCAAAACGCGGATGAGCGCCATCCAGGCCAAGGCCGAAGCGCTGCTGCTGCTCGATCAGGCCAGCGAAAGCGAAGAAGCCGGGGAAACCGGCGCCGCCGCCACGAGCGACAAAGCCAAGTCCGACAAATACGCGAAGCAAATCCGCGAATTTACCGACTCTCTCGGCAAGGACAAAGACTCCGACATCGCGTCGTTGGGCAAAAAAATCCTGCTCCAGTTTCGCCTCAGCCAAATTTCCGAGGGCAAGGTCGACGAGGCTCCCCAGGTCTGGCAGGACGTGAAGGCCGTCTTGCTGGCCGATCCGAACGACAAGCAGAACGTGCGCATGGCTCTGGCCGTCGCACAGGAATTGGAATTCAGCGGCAAGACCAACGATCTGGCCGCGCAGGCCTATCGCGATCTGCAAACGATTCTCGCTAATAGCAAGGATCCGCAAGTGACCGAGTTCGTCGCGCGCTTCGACGGCGTAATCCGCCGGCTCGGCCTGATGGGCAAGAAAATCGACATCAAGGGCGACCTGGTCGACGGTCACCACTTCGATACCTCGACGCTCAAGGGCAAAGTCGTGCTCGTGGATTTCTGGGCCACCTGGTGCGGTCCCTGCCGGGCCGAATTGCCGAACGTCAAGCGGAATTATCGGAAGTATCACGACAAGGGTTTCGAAGTCGTCGGCGTCAGCTTGGACGAAGACAAGGATGCGCTCGAGAAATTCATCGCCGATCAAAAGATCGCTTGGCCGATCCTGTTCGGCGACCCCGCGACTGGCCAGGGTTTCGAGCTGCCGCTGGCCACCTACTACGGCATCACCGGAATTCCCACCGTGCTGCTGACGAACCAGAAGGGCGAAGTCGTGTCGCTCAACGCCCGCGGACCGGAATTGGGCAAGAAGCTGGCCGAACTGTTGGGCCCCGTCGCCGACGACAAGCCGACGCTGGCTGAGCCGAAGGAATAAGTCGCACCGTAGCTGGCTCCCCTCGCCCCTTGCGGGAGAGGGGCCGGGGGTGAGGGGGTGGCAGCGCTGTTGGTGGTTCCTTCACCCTCACCCCGACCCTCTCCCGTCGAGGGAGAGGGAGAACGAAGCTTCACACCCCGAGGAAGATCGGCTTGAGGTGCCGTTCCAGCAAATTCTCCGTGACGTTTCGGGCCACGATTTCCTCGTTTCGCTCGAGGGCATCGAGATAACGACGCTCCATTTGGGCCGCCACCTTGTAGCCGACGTGCAGCAGTTGCCGCACGTGCGGATTGTAGGCTGGCGAGCGTGGGTTGTGTCGCAACACCGCCGCCAGTTGCTCGCCCGGCCAGCGGTCGACCTCGTCCGGCGAAGGAAGCTGGGCGCGATCGATGTCGATCACGGAGGCATAGGGCGCGCACAATTCGTCGAACCGCGCGAGCGCCGTGCGATACACGTCGCGGGCAATCGCCAGCCCGTCGCCGCCGGCCGAGGCCAGGCCGATCAATTCTTCCAGCCAGGTGGTGCCGGCGGTTTTCAAATGCAGCCCCGCGCCGGACTCATGCACGGCTCGATAGATGGCTCCGTAAATGGAAAACTTATCGCTCCCCGAGTGGACGCTCAGCTTCAGATTCTTGGGCAAGCCGAACTCGCCGACGGCCCAAGCGATCACCGCCAGATCGTCGCTGAATTCTCGTTCGAACTGGACCACGTCGCCCACGTAATCGACCCCTTTGTTGAACCGGCCGGTGAATTTAGGAGCGATCGTTTGCAGCGGCACGCCCTCGGCCGCGAGCGCCGCCAGGATGAACAGCAGATCGACCGGCGTTTGCGGCCGTTCGGTTTCATCCATCGAGACCTCGGTCACGAACCCGTCGATTCCTTTCGCGGCTGCGATATGCCGATAGATTTGCCCCGCCTCCTGCGCCGCCGCGAGATATTTTCGGGCGATCTCAGTGATTCGCTCGATGGTGATTTCCAGTGGATCTTCAATGCCCGGCACACTCAGCCGTCCCGCGTATTTTACGTGAGCATCGACAAATTTCTGGATCGCACTTTCGTCGGCCGGACGATTGATGAAATCGGCGACATCCAGGGTGAAGAAATCGCTCGAATCGAGAAAGCCATCAACGGTCTTCAGGCCGATGTGGTCGGCATCGACGAAGTACGGCCCGGTCCAAGCCAGGGCCCGCACGGCATCGTCGGCTTCGGCTCGGACGCTGGCGGGCGCGCTATGCACGATCAGGTGTTCGCGGTTCGATTTGTTCCAAACCGGCGCGACCTCAACGCCCAGCCGACGCCCTTCGACGAGCGCCGCAAGCTGTGCCCGGCCCTGATGGGCAAATCGATCGCCGACGCCGAAACTAAATCGCGGAAGCTGCATGACGCCGCTCAAGTAAAAGTCATTTTTAGTTAACTTGCACTGCTCGATGTTCCGCCGGGAGGGCGAGGCTCCTGCCGAGCCGTTGGTTAACCGACGGCGCGTCCGGCTCGGCGGGAGCCTCGCCCTCCCGGGGTCGCCAAACCGTGCTCCGATTATAGACCGTAAGCCTCGATTGCGGTGTCGCCCAGGACGCGGCGATGTTCGTCGCTCGACAAGAAGGCACAGAAGTCGCTCACGATCTGCTGCCACCGATCGTAGTCGCACGCCAACAGGCAAACCGGCCAATCGGAACCGAACATCAACCGCTGCGGACCAAACGCGGCGAGCGTCACCTCCATATACGGCAACAATTGCTCGCGGGTCCAGACGTTGTGGTCAGCCTCGGTCGCTAAGCCCGACAGTTTGCAATAGACATTCGGCCGCCGGGCAAGCTCCCGAATATTTTCCCGCCAGGGCGAAAGGATTCCCTCGCGGACGCGCGGTTTCGCCAGGTGGTCGAGCACAAAAACCTGGTCGGGATGCCGATCGACCAACTCGATCGCCTGCGGCAAGTGGCGTTCGAAGATCAAGATGTCGTAGACCAGATTGAACTCGGCCAGCGCCGCGATGCCCGCGTTGAAATCGTCGCGGAGCATGTAATTGTCGTCCGGCTCGTCTTGCAGGACATGCCGCACGGCCACCAATTTGGGATGCTCGGCCAGCGGCGCCAGAACGTCGGCCACGGTCGGCGAGATAAGCGGCGCCCAACCGACGATGCCGCGGATGAAATCGTGCTGATCAGCCAATTCCAAGAGCCAGCGCGTCTCCTCCAGCGATTGTCGAGCCTGCACGCTCACCACGCCTTGGACCCCGACCTTCGAAATCTCGGCTTGCAAATCGGCCGGCAAAAAATCGCGCCGCAAGTCGCGCTTGGAGCGATCAATCCACGGATACTCGACCGGATCGTATTTCCAGAAGTGATGATGAGCGTCGATTTGCATGAAGCGAGGCGGGGTAGTTTACGGATCGTTATTCTCAACCCGTCCTTCGGTGTAGTGCCAATTGTGCACCGGACGCAAAATCGTCAGCACTTCTTCCAATAGTGTCTCGTCCAGCGGCGCTGCGGCCCAGTCGGCCCATTGCCGGATGCGTTGCGGATTGGCCGAGCCGGTTACGCACGTCACGAGATCCGGATTGCGGATCGAAAATTGCAGCGCCAACTGCGCGAGATCGACGCCGCGCGATCGGCAATGCTCGGCGGCCTGGCGACAAACCGCCCGTACGTTGGACGGGGCTTTGTGCCACGCGGGCAACGGATCGCTCGTCAACAACCGCGCGGAAAACGGGGCTGCGTTGAGAATTCCCACGTGCTTCGATTTCAGATACGGCACAAGATCGGCCAGCATCGTATTCTGCAGCGTGTAGTGGTTGTACGACAGCACGACGTCCAGGGACGTACGGTCCAACGCCTCGCGGAACATTTTCATCGGGTAGCCCGACACGCCAATCCAACGCACCTTGCCCTGCTGCTGCGCATGGCGCAAGGCGGGAATCGTCTCTTCGATCACCTGGCTCAGATCGACATACTCGATGTCGTGGCACAAGCAGATGTCGAGGTGCTCGACTCCCATTCGCAGCAGGCTTGTTTCGATGCTTTCGGCCACTCGCCGCGCGGAGAAATCGAACCGGTTCGACGTGTAGCGGCCCAGCTTGGTACCCAGCAAATAGCGGTCGCGCGGCACGCCCCGCAGTGCCACGCCCAACAGCACCTCCGACATTCCGCGGCCATAATAGGGCGAAGTGTCGATGAAATTCATGCCGCATTCGAGCGCGACATGAACCGACCGGAGCGCCTCTTGCAGGTCGATTTGACGAAATTCCTGTCCCAGCGACGAAGCGCCAAAGCTAACCAACGGCAGCCTTAATCCGGTCTGACCTAAGGGGCGTGTTTCCATGAATGCTGTTGCTCAAACGCGGATTGGTTCGAAGATTGGTTTTCAATTGCTCTCTCCCCTCGCCCCTTGCGGGAGAGGGGCCGGGAGTGAGGGGTAGCATGGCCAAGCGGTGCTTCATCACCCTCACCCTACCCTCTCCCGTCGAGGGAGAGGGAGCTTGTTGGTTCGCTCGGTTTCCACACGGTAAGCCTCCTCCTTTTCGACGGTTCCTTACATCCGGACGCCGATGCTCAACAAGAGATTTGCAAACCGCTGCTGATCGGCGGTTTGGATCGTCAGCACATGGTCCGGCGTGCGAACGGCTTCGTAGAACGCCCACTTTTCGATCGGTTTCAATTCCAGCTTCAATCCTGCGTCGGTCAGCGTCCGGCGATATTCGGCCCACACCGGCGGATCTTCGCTCAAGGCATACGGCCCGGTGGTTTCGTACATCATCGTGTTGGCTTCTTCGATTGGCAGTACCGAGGCCAAGGCCGCCAGCACTTGCGTGCAGGTCACAACGCCGGGCGAAAGATTCAGCGACACCAACTCGGCGTTCGGCCCCAGTGTCGACGAGGCGGGATAATTCCCATCGGCGATCAATACCTTGCCATGATGGCCCGCGCGGGCTAGCACTTCCAGAATCTTGCCGTGCAACAGTTGCTGTTTCAGCACGTTTATATCTCCCGGCTTACGTTCATTGATTTCTCACCTCGAAAGTACCGGCGAAAGGCTTCGATCGTCAAGCGGGCCGCGGTGTCGGAATCGGGCAGCGGCAGCGCTTCGGCCGACGCGTAACCGGCAAATCCAACTTCGCCGAGCGCCTTAGCCACGCCGCTGAATTCCAAATGGCCCGAACCCGCCGCCCGACGATTGGAATCGACAAAATGCAAATGGCCGATCCAGCGTCCCGCCGCGTGAATCGCCGCCGGAATGTCGGTCTCTTCGATGTTCATGTGGAACAGATCGGCCAGCAGCCGGACATTGCCGCTGGGCACAACGCCGACAAGCGCCACGCCCTCGGCCAGCGTGTTGACCAGGTTCGTCTCGTACCGATTCAGCGGTTCGTATAGCAGCGGCACGCCGAACGTCGCCGCATGCCGCGAAAGTTCCTCAAGCGCCGCCGCAAGGCATTCGAGCGCACGGCGCGAGGCATCGCGTCCGACGAGCGCCCTTGCATCGAGCCGATGATCGCCGGCGCTCCGAGCTTGCCCGCGGCCTCGATTGTGCGGCGAATGAAATCGCGCGCCGCGGCTCGTTGCTCAGCGTCGGGCAGGCAAAGATGCAGTTGGTGCCGCACCCAGCCCGCGCCAGTCCCGACGGCCGCCAACTTCAACCCATGCTCGTTTAACAGTGCAGCGACGTTCTCGGTGGCCAACACCGCCGGATCGGGCGGAAAAATTTCGATCGCGTCGAAGCCCAACTCCGCCGCCCGGCGCAAGCGGCCGGTAAGCCGTCCCAAAACACGAACGGTCCACCGCGAGCCTCGGGCACCAGACTCACGGTAACCGAAGAACGAATCACAGGAGCGGCCTCGAAGTGAGGGAATCAAATCGTCGTGGCCCAGACAGACTCGCCAGCAGAAGCACCAGCATAGGCGCTCGGCAAAGAAAGTACACCCATCGCCCTGTCGCGGCTGCGTACCGCACCGCGCAGCGCGCGAAGCACGTTGTCGCACCTCAGCTTACTGCGTGCGCGGCTCTTTCGATCGAACAGCCGGGCTCAAGCAACCCAGCGGATCACTTGCAGCACGAGCAGCAGAACACCAGCGCCCGCCAAGATCGTCTTGATCTGGTCGCCCCAGGTGTGGCCGGCGATGTCTTCCCAGGTGAGATGATCGGATGGCGCGGCGCCGGGCGCAACGAGATTTTCCGTCGCAGTCCCTGGCGCTGCGGCGCCGACAGAGTCGCCCGCCGGCGCTGAACCAGCGGCGCCGGTGGAAGACTCATTCGACGGTTGCGGCAGACGCGGCCGAATCTCCGCTGCGCCGGTGGACGGATACTCGCTGATCGAGGCGATCGGCGGGAGCCGGCTTGGCGCGGTCGCAGTCATCGGCGAGGAACTCGAATCGAGCGCGATCTCCTCCCCCGGCCGCGCGGAATCAACCCGCGCGATGGGCGCCAACGGATTCATCAGCGGCGGCGGCGCGATGTTCAGTGGCGCCGTGGCGATCGCCGATGGTTGGCGTGCGGGAACCGACGCCAACGAATTTTGCGGCAACGTTGGCGAGCCGATCCCGCCAAGCGATTGCAAGAAGACTTGCACGCGTCCGCAGTAGCTGCCCGACGTTTCGCCGCCTCCTTCGCCAAACAGCACGCCGGCCAACTCGCCGCGCGTGTTCAAGATCGGTCCACCGGAATCACCATGCCGGGCCGCCGCGTGGACCTCGACCATCTCAAACGGCAAGCCGGGGCCGGGCGAAAGATATTGCGTGCATGGTCCGCTCTGCGCGCGAAAATTGCCCGAGCCATAGCCGGCAATCGTCAACATGTCGCCGGGCCGCGCTGGCATGGTGGCAATCGGCACGGGCGCGACATTCGGTCGCCAGATTGCCACGGCCGCCAGGTCCCAATCGCGATCCATCTTCAGCACGTAGCCGGGCGATTGAAAGCCATCGGGGAACGACACGATCACATTGCCCGCCGCGTCCCTCACCACGTGCCAGTTGGTGAGGATCAGCCCATGCTTGGCACTCACGTCGACCAAAGTGCCCGAGCCCAACGAAGCGCCATCGCGCTCCGGCGAGATGACGCGCACAACCGCTGGCATCGGAGTTTGTGCGGACCCACTTCGAGCCGCCGAAGTCAGTGTCCACGCCGGTTGAGGACTGGAATTCGCGGGGATCGGCCAGGCTTGCGCGGCAGCATAACGCGAAACCGCCGCAGTCGTGGCAACGGCCAACACCCCGGTGCACAGAAATCGAAAGAGCGAAGTCGCTGCGAATGTTGCGCGATTTTCCAAGGTTCGCTACTCAGAGAGTTATGCGCGCGGCGCATTGAGAGAATCAGTCTCTGCCTTGTGGCGGCCTGGATAGCGGCGCAACTCGGCGCGATTCGTTCTTCACGATCAGCCGCAGCAATCGCTGCCGCAGTTGTTCGCGCTCGGCCGCCTCGTTCGCAGTTTTGTTCGCGTCTTGCATCTCGATATCGACGTTGCTTCTAGGCGGTTCGTGACGGACAAACTAGCGCCGCGCGGGGCAGCCTGACGTGTGTCCATGGATCAAGATTCCTCGTCAATAAATCAGGCGGCGATCGGCCGGCCGCCTTGCAAATCGGCGTCGCGCGGCGGAAAGTCCTGACCGCTGTTGTATTGCGCTTTCAATCGCTCGAGCTCGGCCCGCAGGGCATTGTCGGCCAGCTTGGCCAGCGTCATCCGGGCCGGAAAGCCCGCCAGGTGCACCGCGGCATTGCGGGCCTGATCCAATACGTCGGCCGACAGGTACAGCGTGGCCCGAACTTTGGGGCCATCGTCGCGTCTTGGGTATTGTTTCATCGGCGAATAGAGAACAAAGGTCTGACGTTTTGCCCAAGGCCCCACCTGGAGCTAACGTCGGACGTTTGCCGCTGAAGAAATTAGTGTCGGGCCAGAAGGTGGCAAGACCATCGAGGCGGGCAAAGTTTGCCAAGATGCTAGGGTTCCCACGCGCGGATTTTTTTGACAGCGCCAATTGCGGCGGCAGGACGCGCTCTGCAAGCGGAGCATCTAAATGGGGGGACATTGGCCGCTCCGCTTGCGGAGCGCGCAACAACTGCGAAATCGCCGAACAAGCACCCCTACCCATACCGCTCCATGAGCCGATCGACGAGGCGTGGCGCCAAGCGATCCAGCCAGCAGAGCAGCCGGCCGCGAAAGTTGGGGATGATCTCGTGCTTCCCACGCTCGATGGGCGCACCGTCGCGCGGGCCACGTCGGCGGCCGGCACGCGCGGCTGCGTGGGCCAGGGTGTGCTGCGGCCGTGGCCGATCGAGTGCTCGAAAAAATCACTCTCCGTGCTACCGGGGCTGACGACCAGCACATCCACGCCGATTTTCGACAGCTCGGCCCGAATCGATTCGCTAAGCCCAATGAGTGCAAACTTCGAAGCGCAATATTCGCTGTTGCGCGGCGTGGCGCGATGCCCGAGTATCGAAGCCACGTTGACCACGATCGGCCGCTCGCCCTGTTTCAGCAGCGGCAGTGCTACGCGGATGAATTCGGCGGCAGCGAAGAAATTCACTTCGAAGATTTTTCGCAATTGATCGGGCGGAGCGTCTTCGAAATGTCCCAGTGCGCCAAAGCCGGCGTTATTCACGAGGATGTCCAGCCCGCCGAACGCCGCGCGAGCCCGGTTCAGCGCTGCTTGACGCACCGTCGCATCCGTCACGTCTCCGACCACGGCTTCCGCCGCGCCTCCGGCCGCCACGATTTCCGCGACGGCGGCCCGCAACGGTTCTTCGCGGCGGGCCAGCAACACCACGCGTGAACCGCGGCGGGCAAGCTCCAGCGCGATCGCCCGGCCAATACCGCCGGAAGCGCCGGTGACGAGCGAACGCGAGCCCGCGATCGTGCGGCTGGCCATGAGGGACGAGTTCTCCGCTGTAAGACCGGACCTGCGAGGCCAGAGTCACCGCCGCGACGGCACTATTTCTCCGCTTTCGGCTGAGCGCTGATGGCTTGACCATTTTCAAGACGCCCGTTTTCCAGATGACCGTTCAAATGCGGGCGGACGACCGTCGAATTTTCGTGAATGCGGCCGAGATGAACCTGCGAGATCCGGCAATGAATCACCACGCGGCCATCTTGAAATCGCTTGGAAAGCACTTCGCCGTGCGCGGCCAGGTAGGCTTGCAAGCGGCCGTTTTCCACGCCGGTCTCAATGTCCACGTCCTGGAAGTTGTGGCTCAGGGCCGCGCTCACCGCGCCGGCAAGCTGCGGCAAGCCTGCGCCGCCACGAGCGCTGATCGGCAGCGCGTGCGGGTAGCGGCCTAGTAAGCCTTCGACGCGGCCACGATCGGCCACGGCGTCGATCTTGTTCAGCACCAACAGCATGTCCTTGGCCTCGATGCCGAGTTCCTCGAGCACGCCAAACACGGCGGAAATCTGTTCGTACACCGCGGGGTTCGCGGCATCGGCCACGTGCAGCAATAGATTCGCTTGATGCGCTTCTTCCAACGTGGCTTTAAAACTGGCGATGAGATGATGCGGCAGATTGCGAATGAATCCGACTGTGTCGCTGAGCAACACCGGCCCCCAGCCGGGAAGCTGCCAGCGGCGCGTGCGGGTGTCGAGCGTCGCGAACAGCTTATTCTCGGTCAGCACGTCGGAACCGGTGAGCACATTGAGCAACGTGCTCTTGCCGGCGTTGGTGTAACCAACCAACGATACCGTCATTCGATCGTGCCGGGCAGCGACTTGCCGCTCCTTGCGCCGCTCGATGATTTTCAATTCCTCGCTGAGGTCGTGAATCCGCTTTTCGACCAACCGGCGGTCAACCTCCAACTGCTTTTCACCAGGGCCGCGCATGCCGATGCCCATCTTCAGGCGCGACAGATGGGTCCACATCCGCTTCAGCCGAGGGAGCGAATACTGGAGCTGGGCGAGCTCGACGGCCAGCCGCGATTCGTAGGTCTGAGCCCGGCCGGCGAAGATATCGAGAATCAACTCGGTGCGATCGAGCACCTTGATCTTGAGTGCCTCTTCCAGATTGCGGATCTGGGCCGGCGAGAGATCGTTATCGAAAATCGCGACGTCGGCATCCGTGGCGGCGGCAAGTTGGCCTAGTTCTTCGAGCTTTCCCTTGCCGAGATAGGTGGTCACATTGGGAGCATCGCGGCGTTGGGTCAGCCGACCCACGACATGCGCGCCGGCCGTCTCAGCCAGCCCCTCAAGCTCTTCCAAGGGTTCTTCGCGCGACGAATGGTCGGACAGCAGGACGCCTACCAAAACCGCCCCTTCCGAGGCGACACTATCGGTCCGGTACATTTCAGCCACGATGAAGAAGGTCCTCCTGCATGGGTGCGTTACGACGCTTGGAAGCCCTAACTCAACTCGCGGCGCCGAGGGAGTCAGTCCCCATTTTGCTCTCGGGGTAAGCGCAAAATAGGGACAGACCTCGGCTGGTTAAGTTAGCAATTCTTATACTAATTCGACGAACGGCCGGTTCGACCCCCAACCAAGTATACCGCGTGTGGCACAACTCGTCCGGGTCTTGTGTACCGCGATCAGCAAATCGTGTTCCAACGCGCCGGCTCAAATTGTTGAGGATTCACGTCAAGCGTGCTTTAATTTCGGTCGCCAACCGCTTGAGATCGGCCAATACGCAGCCTTCGTCGGACGATGTGGCAAACAGACTTACGACCGGATGTCCGCGGCGAATGGCCGTTGCGACCGCCGGGATATCCGCAACGGTTGGCCACTGGCGCCCACGGTTGCAAAGCTCAATCCAGCCAACGAATTCCGCCTTAATTTCCATATCTTGTTCGGCATACAGGATTGCTTTGCCGTTGAATCCGGCGGATCCCTTCACGGATCGTCGATCCTGCTCGTTGTCGCCTACGGCAGCAGACACTTGCAAAGCCGGCAATTTGCCGCCGCAGCAAGCTGCCACGTGCCAGCCTATCGGGTCGATGTCCCCGCCACGTTCCAACACTTCGACAGAGGCGGTGTACCGCGGGTTCACCTCGATCGGCCAGATTTCGGCCGTTCCGCCGGCCGACTGTCCAAGGATTGCATCGACGCCGAACAGTCCGACCAAGGAAAACTCGGCGGCCAACACATTGCCTAATGCGTCGAATCTCGTTCTGTCCGGGAGCGACAAAACCAACGGGCCGATCGAGCCGCAATAGCGAAATTCGTGTCCCCACCGAGCGGGCACGCCGCACCACGCAGCGCCCAGCATTTGCCGCGTTACACCTAGCAATGTGGCTCGTCCACCGGCAGCAATAAACACCGCGCCGACGGGAATGCCGTACACCCGGCGCTGGAAATAGCTGGGCACCGGCGAAGCGGCGGTGCGGGAAGTTGAGACGGTCTCGATCCAGGGCTGAATCCACAGCCCATTCGCTCCGGCGAGCGGCTTAATCAGCCAAGTTCCGTCAAGCGGCAGTTTGTCGCTTGCAAGGCGCAATCCGGCGTGGGAAATCCGGCCTTCCGCAGCACGCCGGCTAGGCGAAACGGATCGCGAACGGCCCGCAATGCTGCCCCCCCAATGCCGTACAATGGCCGAATGGCCGCCAGCCGATCGATCAGATCCAGATGATTTTCAAGCGCGCCGGTATACATCCATGGCCCGGCTGGGGCGCCAAGCAGCAGGCTTTCGAAGCCTGCCGGATAATTCTTAGCTCGCACGGCACAACATTGCGCGGCCAGATCTACGTCGCAAAAAAGGTCGGCTGCCCAACACTCGAATCCGACTCGCCGGGCCGACATCGCCGCGGCGCGGGCACTGGCTCCGAGAATGAGCAGCCGACCGATCATGAAAGCCAAAAGAATTTCGGCGAATTACGGCGTGAACTGCTGGCACCAGTAGATCGAGCCGTCGGCGGCAGTATACGCCGCCGCGGCCATGTGCCGGTAGCCGCCGTTCAGGATGTTCGCTCGATGCCCCGGCGAGTTCATCCAGCAGGTGACGACTTCAGCCACCGAATGCTGTCCCCACGCGATGTTTTCACCCACCGCTTGGCCGCTATGCTGCAAGCTGCGGCTGTTGGTCATCCAGGCGGCATGGTGTCGAGCATTCGTTTCGAGCTGCGGTTCGGCGACTAGCGCCGGCAGGCCGTAGGCGGCCCGTTGGACGTTGGTGGCATCGATAATGCCTTGTTCAACCTCGTTGAGGTCCATCTTCGGCTGGGCCGGATCGATCGACGCAGCCCGGCCAGAGGTGGCCAAGGCAACGAGCAAACCGAACGAAAGGGCCTTGAAAGTCAACGACATAAAATCTCCTTACGACAGGAATTAACGCCCCAGGAAGCCCCCCAAACGGACAGACGAACACGGAGCCTGAGCGCGGAGTTCGCTGACGGTCATTTATCTCTGGGATACCAGGGTGATGACCGTTCGAACGTCTTGCTGCTGGCAGCGATGGAATTTGGCCGCGATCGTTGGCAGGACCGGACAAGGCCGGCTGACCGATCGGGGCTGGGTAGGGTTGCATCCGCCAGGCTGTATGGCCCGGCTCGAATTCCGCCTGCTTCCGGCCGTCGTTCCTTGGAGGGTCCTCCGGAAGGGATCCTCTTGGCAACGACGCTCGGAGTTCAACCTTGGCAAACTGGATAAGGTTTGCCGGCTAGTAGGACCACCTTAGCCGATGAAATTTGTACTGCAAGGGCTCGATCTGGGGGGTGCGAAAAAACGATCGGGCGGCCGGTTGCTGGCTTGTAATCGGCTGCCGGTCTGTTAGCTTGGCACGTTCCCGAGCGGCCTTGATGTCTTCGCCGCGCAGGCAACGCGGCCGGCCAACCGTGGCCCCCAGCGACTCAAATCCACGCCATTCGGCGCGGAAACGGCTTTCATTGTCAAACGCTCTTTTGCTAACGGAGAATCAACCATGTCGATGTTCGTCGGTGAGGCCCTGGCCGGTGAAGGAAACGAAATTGCTCACATCGATTTGTTGATCGGGAGCAAGGATGGCCCCGTGGGCACGGCATTCGCCAATGCCTTGGCCCGGCAAAGCGAGGGACACACGAATCTGCTGGCCGTGCTGACGCCGAATCTGGCCGTCAAACCGTCGACCGTGCTGATCACCAAAGTGACGATCAAGGGGATGAAACAAGCCGTGCAAATGTTCGGCCCGCGCAGTCGGCTGTCGCGAAAGCGGTTGCCGATTCGGTTGCCGCCGGCGTGATTCCAAAGAAAGAGGCGGAAAATTTGGTGATCGTCTGCGGGGTGTTCATCCATCCGGCCGCCAGCGATGACAAGAAGATTTACGATTACAACTACCAAGCGACCAAAGAAGCGATTTCGGCGGCCATGCAGAACAAGCCCTCGATCGACGAGGTATTGGCTGGTAAAGAAACCGCCCACCACCCGTTCCGCGGGTTCTAGGCTTGAGCCGGCTTCCATCGACCCTTTTTGGAGACGAGGGTGAGCGGCATGCAAACCAACCGCCGCTCCATCACCCTCACCCCGGCCCTCTCCCGTCGAGGGAGAGAAAAAGGCGCGGCTCCGGGGAGTTCCGCTAAACGGTATCTCCCGCTTACGAATCTCGCGATGAGCAAGCCGAAAGTCCTGTTGCAGCTTGATACCGATGCGCAGCCGAGCGTGTTCGACGCTGTGGTGGCGATCGACTCCGGCGCCCAGCATCTGCTGCGCCACGGCGACGTCTCGGCCGACAATGTGCGCGAGCTCCTTTACGGCGGGATGTTCACCCGCGGGCCGGCCGAGTTGCACTCCACCGCCGTATTCATCGGCGGCACGGACATCGTGGCCGCCGAGGCGATCTTGGCGAAGGTCCGGAAGACTTTTTTCGGACCGCTGCGGATGTCGGTGCTAATGGACGCCGGCGGGTGTAACACCACTGCGGCGGCGGCAGTCGTATCCGCGGGCAGACACTTGAATCTCGCGAAGACGACAGCGCTGGTTCTCGGCGGCACCGGGCCGGTAGGTCTGCGGGTCGCGCAGCTTTTGGCTCGGGCGGGTGCGACGGTTCGCATTGGCTCGCGAATACGCGACCGGGCCGAAGCGGTGGCCCAGCGAATTGCCTCCCTGGTTGACCACGGCAAGTTGTCGGCCTGGACAACGGACACCGAAGAGTCATTGCAAGCGGCCTTACACGGAGTCGAACTGGTGATCGCCGCCGGCGCTGCCGGGGTCACTCTCTTGCCCACCGAAATCAGAAAGCACGCCGCGGCGCTGCGCGTGGCGATCGATCTCAACGCCGTGCCGCCCATGGGAATCGAGGGAATTGAACCTGCCGCGAAGGCGGCGGAGTTGGACGGCGTTCTGGTCTACGGCGCGTTGGGCGTCGGTGGTTCGAAGATGAAAATCCACCGGGCCGCTATCGAGCGGCTCTTCACGGCGAACGACCAGATTCTCGACGCGGAAGAAGTCTACGAGATCGCTTGCGGCCTGGAAGCGGCCCGCGGCTAAACCGATCTGCATGCCACTGGCAAGCAACGGCTGCCAGTGCGGAGCACCGGTCGACTTGGCCAGCAATCGCAGACTCCGAGGATGTGAAAGAATGGGGACAGGCACCTCGCGACACGGCGGTAATTGCTGTTTTTACGCGGCTGACTCGGAGCCAGTCCCCATTCTTTCACACACTCTCCGCTTGCCGGTGTGCCAACCGCAACTATGGCAAACCGGCGATCAAGTGTGGGCCGGGGCCGGCTCATCGATTGCGTGCGGCTGGCCGTGCAGTTCATCGACCAGTTCCAAGTACCGAACGCGCATCGTCCAGTAGATCCAAGCGAGGTACACATTGGCCGCGACGGACACGGCCAACAACGCGCCGGCCGAAAGCAACGCAAACCAGGGCGCAGTGTCTCTTTGCCAATGGCCACATCCAGCGGCTCCTCGGAGGGTGATGCGTGCGGTGTTTTGGCAGCGAATGGATCGCTTGGCGACGCTCCGCCCGAGGCGGCCGTGGCCTCGTTTCCTGCACGGCCACCGTTGCCCCAGCGGGGCGCACGATTATCGGGCGTTGGGTCAGCCGGCGGGTCCGACGCGGCCAACGAGGGCTTGTCCGTTGCCCAGGCTGTCGTGTTCGCCGCGGGCAACGGGCTGGAGGCGAAAGTCGGACGCACCGTCTCGGTGACTGGAGTTGCTCCCGCGCCAGCCGCCGCAGAAATCAACGGCGGGGGATGGATTTCGTTCGCGGCTATCGTCGAAGAGCCATGCGGCGATCGGATTATTGAAGGCTGGGGCGCGACAGGCTGCGTTGGCTGCTCGTCGTTCGCGGTCCGCCGATCCGGATTCTCGGACTTCATCACCGAAGGCGCCGACTGAACCGGCACCAACGGCGGCTCGGACGCACCACCTTCTGCCGACAGCGAATCGGGGCGGTCCACTGCCGGCCCCGGCAGCGGCAACACGTCGTCGGGCGCGAGAAACTTCGCCGTAACAGCCGCCCGTGATTTGTCGCTTGAGCCACCGGCGATCTTGCCGCCGGTGCTCTTGGCGGGCGCCAGTTTTGGAATCGAGGCCTCGGAGATCGGGTCTTCCACATCGCCGATTCCCGCTAAACGCGATTCAGCCTTCTCAGCGGGCTTCGCAGCATTGTTGTCCGGCACAACAGGCTTGGCAGTTTTCGTCACCTTCGCAACGGTAGCGCCGGACGCGGCTTTGCTTTGCGGCGCCATTTCTCCCTGATGAGGTAGTCGGCCATCGCCCACGACAACGCGGATTTTGCGAATGTCGCGCAGTTGCGGCGGAACGTCGCTGGAGCAACCTTCCTTGCGGAAGGTGTCAACCAGTTGAGGCTCGACCTGGACGATGTATTCGCGGCCGCCCCCGGGAATCGGTTGCCAACCAAATTGCACCGCCGTCGCGGCGCCGATCAGCAGAAAGCAAATGCTACCCATAAACGGGCCTCAAACTCACGAGGTTTCTGGATCGAGCGAATGCGCTCGAAGCGGTCGCTGTCAGCGGCACGCTTGCCAGAACCATCATAACCCATCCCCCCCGTCGCGGCGAACCTCAGCTTTTCGCCGGCTTGCGCCGCAGTAGTTGCAGCTCGGAATTGAGCATTTTCAAACCCGTTTGTAGGAAAGCCACCACCATCGGTCCGACGAAGATTCCCAGCGGCCCAAGCATCTGCACGCCCCCCAGCACGCTCAACAACGCCAGCAGCGGGTGGAGCTTCGCCTGGCCATGCAGCACAAGCGGTTTAAGTAAGTTGTCCGTAAACAGGACGACGACGAGCGACCAAGCCAAAAGCATTACCGCCGGCGTGTATTCATGGGCGAAATAAAGCCAGATGCAGCAACTGCCCCAGACCAGCGCCGATCCGACCAGCGGAATGAACGATGCCAGCATCGTGAGCATGATCAGCAGAAACAACCCATGCACGCCGGCAAAATAATATCCCGCCCCGATCAATACCCCTTGAGTTGCGGCCACGAGCAGCGAGGCGCTGGTCACGGCCCGGCTGAGTTCGACAAATTTCGAAATTAGGGTGCGCTGATACTTTGGATCCAACGGAATGAGTTGGATGGCCGAACCGGTGAGTTCATGCCCATCGGCCAAGAAATAGTAAAGCGCGAAGACCGTCACCAAGCCGCTGACCAGCCAACTGCCGATAACGCCGGGCGTCTTTGCCGCCAGGGGGCCGAATACGTCCTGCACATTCGAGACCACGGTTTTGATCAGACTCCGACGCTGACAGATCGAGCCCGAAGTGCTGATTGACTTCCGTCACAAGCCGATCGAGCGTGGCCCGATCGAACTGGGGTCCACCGGGCTGCAACAACAAAGCGAAGGCCTCGGTCGCGGCTCGAAACAAAACATAGCCAATCGGCGCCAACACGATCAACAGAATGGCCAACGTCGTCAGCGCCGCCGCCAGGCGGTCATGATGGCGGCAAGCCCGTTGGATCCGCTCGTGCAATGGCTGGAACAGGATCGTCAGCAGCGTGGCCAGAAACAGCGGCAATAAAAATCCGATCATCACCTGGTAGAAAGCGATCGCCAAGCCCAGCACCAGGACGACCAGAATGATCAGCGTAATGGTCCGCGAACTGCCAGCGTCGCCGGAACCAAGCAACTTTTCCGACGGTCGTTTTTCCGCAGTCATGGCGAGCATTGTAAGCCGCGCTGCGGCTGGCGGGAAGCAGCGGCTGGTGACACGTCGCGGAATCGTAAGCCAACCTGGTCAGGTCTCGGGGAAGGAAGATCTCGCGAGACTCGAACTAAGCGGGATCAAGATTTAACATTCGCTGGTTGCCGTCCTCGAACCCACTCGATTTTGATTTCAATCCCGGAATGGCTGGTTCTGGCTGGCCGCACACCAAATGGAACTGGACGTTGCAAATAGCGGTTTGGCAGTCGAAAATGGAAAGCGGTTATTGGGTTTCACGGTGTTCGTTGTTGTCTTGGATCGCCGCGACCCTCTACGCAAATAACGATTTCGTGCCGACGGAGATTCGCGATGCAGTCGCAGCCTGCCAGCTCGGATCAAAACTTCGACGTCGCCGGGCAGACGTCGCCGCAGAGAAAAGCCGAACCACCCAACTCATCCGCCGAAACGACGGCTTTTGCCGCGGGGGAACTTACCAGCAAAGTCTTTGAATCGTCGACATCGAAGAATCCAGCCAGCCACGCGGTTCCTGCCCCGCCTGCGGAACAAATCCTCGGCGGCAAGCGCACCGTCGCCGGGCGTTTTCGGATTCAGAAGTTGTTGGGCCGCGGCGGCATGGGGAGCGTGTATCTGGCCCATGACGAACAGTTGGATCGGCCAGTTGCGCTGAAGATTCCCCGCCTGCCCGACGACCCCGAGTCGGCGGAGAAATCGGTTTCGAGATTTCTCCGCGAGGCCCGAGCCGCTGCGATCCTTAGCCATCCGAATATCTGTCCGATTTACGATGTCGGTCGAGACGGCGGCACGCGCTTCATCGCCATGGGCTTTGTCACCGGTCGGCCGTTGACGAGTTATGTTACTTCGGAAAATCGACAGCCGAGCAGGCAGGTTGCTTTGGTAGTTCGCAAGATCGCGTTAGCGCTGGCGGCGGCGCATCAGAAGGGCATTTTGCATCGTGATTTGAAGCCGGCCAATATCATGATCGACGACCGAGGCGAGCCGATCGTAATGGACTTCGGGCTGGCGTGCCGGCTCAACGACGATTGGGAAACACGGCTCACGCAAGATGGCAAGGTCGTCGGCACGCCGACGTACATGTCGCCGGAGCAGATCGATGGCCGTTGCGAGGTGGGACCGGCCTCGGACGTGTATAGCTTGGGCGTGGTGATGTACGAATTGTTGGTCGGCGAGTGCCCATTCCATGGCAGCCTGGTGAGCGTCGTCGGTCAGGTTTTGCACGTCGAGCCGAAGCCTGTGGCTGAGTTGCGGCCCGACGTCCCGCCGGACCTGGCGGAAATCTGCCAGCGAGCGATGGCCAAGGATCGATCAAATCGGTTTGAGTCGATGCAGGAGTTTGCCGCCGCGCTGACGGAGTTTTTGCAAGGCACTACATTCGTCAGCAAGCCGGTTGTTGCTAAAGAAACGGCACTTGCGCCATTGCCCGATCTGAATCAAGTCGACTCGCTGATGTGCGGCCCCACGCTTGGCTCGGTGAATCTTCCAAACCCAGCTTTGCGTAGAAAGGGGCTTCGCGCCTGGCCTCCGGCGGCGCTGTGGGCGATGGGCCTGGGCGCGGCCTGTGTCTTCGTCGCGATTGTTGCTGCGATCTTGATCGGAAACTCAAAATCCGATGAGGCGGACGATAACAATTCGACGGTCGCCGCTGCCCAGCTGCGAGACAAAACTCGATTGAACTCGGCGGCTCAACAAGCGCCAAGATTGTCCCCGCACGACGAACAGCCCGCCACACCGGTTGTCGACGAAACGAAAGCCGCAACGCCCGCGACCGCGAATGACACGCCAGCGGCTACCGTAGCGTCGCCCACGCCGCCGTCGACGACCAGCGGCGCCGAGCCGTCCCATGTCAGCCCGTCGCCGATCAGCGTATTTCAAGTGCCGGTACTGAAGCCCGCTGGCGGCCAAACGGCCGTCGAACCCAAACCGGAACCGAAATCGGCGACAGGTGGCCTGGGCGACACATCGTCCGCTGCACCGCCGCCCAACACGAATGGCAGCAATGGAGCCCCGCCACCCATGCCGCCGACTTTCCCTGCGGGCCCGCCCGGGTACCAAGGACCAGGACCACAAAATGGCGGCCCGGGTGGTGGCGCGTTTGCACAAATCGATTCCGTTGAAGCGTTGGAGAATCTCTTCAAACAGGCGGACCACAACCACGATGGCCGGCTCGATCCGACCGAATTTCCGATGCACATCATCCGCCGGGCCGCCAAGAATGGCGAGCAGTCGGTCAGTCTTGAGGAGCTGAAGCGAGCCTTCCAAAGGCTTGGCCCCGCCCTCTTCGCGCCGCCCACAGCCGACGAGCAGCGTAGGCTGCCGAATCCTCCCGGAGGCCCGCGACGCGGACATTGATCGCAGGGTGGAAGCGACACTTGCCCGACGCGTTAGTGAGGACGCAGGATGACGTCGTTGCAAAACGTAATCGCTGAGGCGCTGCGTTAGCATTCCCCGCTAGTTAATGGCTTTCAAAGCAGCACGCATTTTGCGCGGCGCCGGGTGAGTTTTCCGCTCAATCTTTCTGGGACGCGCCGCGCCTCATACTTCCGCGCCGGCGACTGAAGCAGCCCGACTGGGAATCTCGGGAATCATGTCGTCGCGGCAAATGGCCTGGCCCGTATGCCACTCCGCATGAACTAGAGTTACATCGGAGTCGTTGCTTCGTTTTCGCTTCTCCTCTCCGCTGCAACTCCGGCGATTTTACTAGCAGAACGGTAAACCCATGTCACTCGAAACCGCCCGCATCCATCAATCCCGCTCGCTGTTCGACATCGCCGTGCGACTAACCGACACAATCGGTATCGTCGGCAGCCTGGCGCTCATCGGCACAACCGCGTCACGGCGGGCTGGCGAAGAGGTCTGGCTGGCCGGGGTGATGGCCGTGGCGGTCTATTTTCTAGCGGCCGAGGTGACCGGCCTGTTTCGCAGTTGGCAAGGTGTTTCCGCCGAGCGCGAAGTGACTTGCGCCGCGGTGACCTGGTGCCTCACCGTGCCGGTGTTGCTGACGCTGGGTTTGCTCAGCGGAAAGCTGGAAGCGGTGCAATCCGCGCTTTCGCGGGGCGGATTGATACGTTGGTTTGTCCTTGTTCCGGCGATCCTTGCGGCCGAAAGAATTATCTGCCGCCTAATGCTGCGCAGCTTTCATAGGCATGGTTGGAACACGCGCGGGTTTGCAATTGTCGGAGCCAACGAGCTTGGGTATCAATTGGCAAGGAACATCGAAGGCTCACCGCAAATGGGCCTCAAGCTAATCGGGTTCTTCGACGATCGCCCGCCGGAACGCCGCGGCGCGGTCCCCAGCGACATCGGCGCATGCCTGGGAAATCTCGACGATCTACTTGAGCAAACCCGCGATGGCCGGGTGCACATGATCTACATCACCCTGCCCTTGCGGGCCGAACAGCGGGTGAAGAACGTGCTGGCCCGGCTGTCGGACACGACGGCGTCGGTGTACGTCGTGCCCGATTTTTTCGTATTCGAATTGCTCCATTCTCGCTGGACGAATATCGGCGGGCTGCCGGCAGTGAGCATTTTCGAAACGCCGCTGTATGGTGTTGGCGGCGCGATCAAACGCGTGATCGACGTGGTCTTAGCCTCGGTATTTCTGGTCCTCACTAGCTGGTTGCTGCTGGCGATTTCGGTGGCGGTGAAGCTCACCTCACGCGGGCCGGTTCTCTTCAAGCAAAAACGCTATGGCTTGGATGGCCGGCCGATCAACGTCTGGAAATTCCGCAGCATGAAAGTCTGCGAAAACGGCGCCACGGTAACTCAAGCGGTCCGTGACGACCCGCGGGTCACACGCCTCGGCGCGTTTCTGCGCCGCAGTTCGCTCGACGAGTTACCGCAGTTGTTCAACGTGCTGGAGGGGACGATGTCGCTGGTCGGGCCGCGCCCGCATGCCAACGCCCACAACGAGGAATATCGCAAGCAGATCAAAGGGTACATGCTGCGACACAAAGTGAAGCCGGGCATCACCGGTTTGGCGCAAGTCAGCGGCTGGCGGGGCGAGACCGACACGCTCGACAAGATGCTCAAGCGTGTCGAGTGCGATCACCAGTACATTCGCGATTGGTCGCCCTGGTTGGATATGAAGATTTTGGTTCGCACCGTGTTCACGGTGCTCGCGAAGCAGAACGCCTACTAGCGCCTCGTCGACGCTTGATTCTTGGATTGCGTGCCACTGGCTCTGCCAGCGTTCTTGGGAACTTCCCTTGATCGGTCAGCAACGAAGAACACTGGCAGAGCCAGGGGCACTCGACAGGCGCATAAAAAACCCCCGGCCGAAACTTCGGCCGGGGGCTATGCGTGCGAGCGCAAGCTTACATCGGTGCTTCCGACGATTACATCGGGGTGACCGACGCGGCGCGCGGGCCCTTGCCCTTCGGGCCCTGGCCCTGCTCGACGGTGTACTCAACTTGCTGGCCTTCAGACAAGTTGTCGAATCCGCCGTTCTGAACCGTCGAGTGATGGAAGAAGATGTCTTCCCCACCGCTGGTTTGAATGAAGCCGAATCCCTTGTCAGACACTAGTTTCTTGATCGTTCCCGACGCCATAAACACGAACTCCTAGGTTAACACAATCACACACCCCGACAGGAACACACGCTCCCATCCGCATATAGGCGGTAGCGGTATCATAGCTGGGGGGTGATAGCTTGGCTAGACCAAGTCAAAAGACGGTTGGTTAGGGGCTTTGATGGCCGGCCCGCGCGGTCAACCCAAATGGATAGCGAAGCCGCCGAAGGCGTTCAGGAGCTTCCAAAGAAGCCAGCCGAATCCGTAATTGTAGAAATTACAGACAATTTTGTTGCGCAAGGCGCCGGCGAACCAGGAGTTCGATCGGTCGACAAAGCTTAGGCTCGAGCCGCGACTTCGATCTGGTTGACAATCTGGCTGACGCCAAGCAAGCCGTTGACCGCCTCTTGAGCCATCTGTTTGTAATAGAAGCTAGGCAACCGCCCTCGCAAGGTCAGAATCCCCTGGCGAAATTCGCAATACACCGCTCGTAATGCATGATAAGGGCAGGCCGCCAAGCGGGCATGCCCCAATTCCGCCACGGGTTCCTTGACAATCGACTCCTGCGTCACCGAGGCAACTCGCACCACCATAATTAAGGCCCCACAGTTGAAGGTGTCATATCCGTGACCATCGTGTCCCCGGTTGTTGTTGCGGAGTTAGCAGATTTCATGCCGAGCAAGCGAAAGAAATTCAAGATTGTCGATCCTGGCGTCCCAACGACTATTGAGATCAGGGCTTGCGACCAACGCCCCGCATTGGTCGTTTCCCGCTCCGCTTTCATTGATACGGCGCTATGCACGAATGAGTTGCAGGAAATGCACGCAGCAAAAGCATTGTCTTACTGCCTATCCGAGAACCGGCCGTGGAGAGGGGGACAGGCACATTTTGCTCCCAGGGCACCGCAAAATGAGCCAGTCCCCGCCGGTTCTCGGATAGGCTCTTAATCGATTCGCAAAAACGTAGGAACACAAAAATAAAACGCGGCGGAAGAGCCAGCGATTATCGCGATTTGCTCCTCGGCACCGCGTTCGATTCGGCTGACTGACGGATCATCAGTCGTCGTGACCGTAGATCTATTTCGGTGGAACCGACTCCCCCTGCCGATTCGGCGGCGGGTTGTCGCCCGACGACTTCACGGTTTTCTCGATCGTCGTCGTGGTGGTTCCACCTGGCGTAGAGACTTTCTCCGTTGTCGTGGACTTCTCAGTCCGATCGCAGCCCACCAAAACTGGACAACTCAATAACACGCACGCCGTGACACACGCCAATAGATGTCGCATAGTTGGATCCCGTCAAATTAGGATCGGTTGAACACCGCGCGAGAACGGAACGACCGTCCTCGCAATATCTCCGCGAACAGCATTCTTTCTGCAAAGGCCGAGAGTGCCGGTAGTCACCAATTTCGCCACTGTCGCGACTTGCGCATCAATCAGAGCGGCAGTTGTTCCATCGTTGGATAGCCATGCTCCCGGCGACCCACGGCGGCGTCGTATTTGGTGCTCGACTTGTAGAGTTCCAAATGCCCGTCGCCCGCATTGGCGGCGCACCGCCGACGGAGGGCTTCCAATTCTTGGGCCGTGAAAGGAACGAAGCCCCGGGCGATAGCCAGGTTTTGCCGGAGCACCTCCACCGAGTCGATCCCACTAATCGTCGTGACGACAGGCAAGCTCATCGCGTATCGCAACGCCTCGGTAATTGACACAGCCCCTTGGACCACGGGGTCGCCATTGCCGCTAAGGCTTTTCATACCCAAAGCGGCCATACCCCGTTTATTCACCTCGGGCAAAACCTGTCGCTCGAAGCTATGGAAACTCGCATCGAAGCAATTCAGCGGCATTTGCACGGAGTCGAACGGATAATCGTGGGACAGCATTTTCAAGTGAGTTTCCGGACGCTTGTGGCCCGTGAAGCCGACGTAACGGACTTTGCCCTGCTTCTTGGCGAGGTCCAGCGCCTCAACGACTCCGCCGTTGGCAAAGTGCAAATCGGGATCGTTGTCGTAGATCACTTCATGCACTTGCCAAAGATCGAGATGGTCGGTTTGCAAACGCTGGAGCGACTCCTCCAGTTGTTGCATGGCCACGTGGCTATCGCGGCCATGTGTGCAGACCTTTGTCATCAAGAATACTTTATCGCGGCGGCCTTTCAGCGCGTCGCCCATCCACTGTTCGCTGCGATGTTCGTTATATTCCCAGGCGTTGTCGAAGAAGTTGATTCCCGCGTCGATCGCCTCGTGGGCAATGCGCAGCGCTTCGTCGTGCGTTTTGGCCTGGCCGAGATGATATCCGCCAATGCCGAGGATCGAGACCTCATCGGCATGTCGGCCGAAGCGCCGGCGTGGAATTTCTTGCGGGCCGGGGGGCGCTGCATGAACCATGCTCACTCCATTCGCCGCGAGGGCTGCTCCGCTAAGGATTCCGGCCTGAAGAAAACTGCGACGATCGGGGCCAAGTGGATTTTCTGCCTGGGCCATGGACAATTCTCTGATTTCGAATCGCGTTGTCGGCCACCTGTTTATTTCAGGGGGTCATGAATGTTCCCGGATCGCCATGAAACATTTCTTTGACCTCTTTTTGCATCGCGTCGATCGGAAATCCGTGCGGCAGGCGTGTCATCGGGTTGTCGAATTTCAGTGAGACTTTATACGGCTCAAAGCGTCCATCGGCGGCGGTCGGCGCACAGCGCTTGCGGAGGGCGTCCATTTCTTCCGGGGTCATCGCCTTGAAACCGCGCGCGACGCGGAGGTTCTGCCGTAACACGTCGGGCGAATCGATGCCACTTATCGTGACCGCCACCGGCAGACTCATCGCATAGCGCAGTAGTTCTTCGGCGGTGGCGATACCGCGTTTGATCGCTTCACCCGTACCGCCGAAGCTTTTCATTCCCAGCACGGCGATTCCGCGGCGGTTGGCTTCCGGCAGCACTTGCTGTTCAAAGCTGCGGTAGGTCGCATCGAAGGGATTCAGGGGCATCTGCACGGTGTCAAACGGGTAGCCCATCTTGATCATCTTCAGATGGATCGCTGGATCTTTGTGTCCTGTGAAACCGACGAACCTTGTTTTGCCTTGTTGCTTGGCTTTGTCGAGCGCCGCGAGCACGCCTCCCGCGGCATAGGCCAGGTCGGGATCGTTGTCGTAGACCACCCCGTGAATTTGCCACAGATCGAGATGATCGGTGCCGAGCCGGGTGAGCGACTGCTCCAGCATTTCCATCGCAAGTTTCGCGCTGCGGCCATGAGTACAGACTTTCGTCATCAAGAAAATCTTGTCGCGCTTACCCTGCAACGCCCGGCCGAGCCAGTTCTCGGTCTTGCCGTTGTAGTATTCCCAGCAATTATCGAAAAAGTTGGCGCCGGCATCGATTGCCTCATGGACAATCTCGATCGCCTCCTCAATCGTCTTCGGATCGCCCAGATGGTGTCCGCCCAGGCCCAAGGCAGAGACTTCCACTTCGGCACGGCCGAGTTTGCGGCGAGGGATCGAGTCGGTTGCCGTCGGCGGTTGATTCATGATGACGCCAGTCGAGCGGGCGCAATTTACAAAACACAGAGCCGCCCCCTCGCTTGCAAATGGGATGCCGACTTCGCCCTAATGTGCCTTAAAAGGGTCTCGCAGAACCTCTGCGGCATGATCTTTGCTTCAGCCGCAGCGACAGACCGCATTCTTGAGGCGGTATTCGCGAAAAACTGAGCTTCTGGCGGCGGTTTGGCGTGTTTTTCGTAGAGCGCTCGGACGGCACCGAGGTCGTAGATCAGCCAGCAGGGTGATCGAACGACCATTAAAAACGATCAATAAGACGAGCGGGGACAAGTTCGATGGCGGGATCCGGCAAGCACAAGGTAAATGGCAGATCGAATGGTTCGCTGACCCCTTTTGCCGGGAAAGCGATGATTCATGTGATCATCGAGACGCCCAAGGGCCGCCGCAACAAATTTGATTACGACGAGAAACTCGGCCGGTTCGTGCTCCATAGCGTTTTGCCCGCCGGGTCGTCGTTTCCCTACGATTTTGGGTTTATTCCGGGAACGAAGGGAGAAGACGGCGATCCGACCGATGTTCTGCTGCTCATGGATGAGTCGGCATTTCCCGGCTGCGTGGTGGTTTCGCGCGTGATAGGCGTAATCGAAGCCGAACAAACCGAAGATGGAAAGACGATTCGCAACGATCGAATTCTGGCGGTGCCGCACGAGGCCCACGACTATCGAGATGTCCGATCGCCGGCCGATCTCAACAAGCACTTGGTGAAAGAGATCGAGCACTTTTTCGTTTCCTACAATCAGGTGCGGGGCAAGAAGTTCCGGCTGTTGCGCGCTGCGCGGTCCGAAGCATGCCGTGGCCTTAATCAAGAAATCCATCCGAAAGTCCCGCAAGAGTTAGCAGCCCATGTTTAGGTCGGTTTGGCAACAGACGCGAATGCCACGGTATCCGCGGCCAAAAAAATCCGCGAAGTACGACGTGGTCGTCGTCGGCGGAGGAATCACGGGCTTATCGGCGGCTTATTTTCTGAAGCAAGCCGGCAAAACGGTCTGCGTGATCGAGCGCGACCGCCTCGGCGACGGCGATACAGGTCACACCACGGCTCATCTGACGGAGGTCACCGACCTACGCTTGAAGCAGCTTGTAAAAACTTTCGGCGAGCAAGCGGCGCGAGCGGTTTGGCGCGGCGGGGCAATGGCCATCGACGCGATCGAATCCATTGTCCGGGATCAATCGATCGAATGCCGGTTTCGCCGCGTCCCCGGATATCTGCATGCCGCGCTTCGCGGCAAGAAGGACGAAACGAAGGACCTGCAGGCCGAGGCCGCGTTGGCGCAGCAGCTCGGCTTCGACGCCCAGTTCATCCCGGAGCCGCCGATCGCGGGAAGGCCGGGCATTCGCTTTCCCAATCAAGCTAAATTCCATCCGCTTGAATATCTAGCCGGCTTGGCGCGGTACGTTCAAGGCGATGGCAGCGCGGTCTGTGAGCAGACCGAAGTCACCGACGTCGAACCATTGGCCGTCTTGTGTGACAAGTTACGGATCCGATTCGATCATCTGGTAGTCGCGACGCACATCCCGCTGATGGGCAAGACCGGACTGGCGAGCGCCGCGTTGCTGCAGACGAAATTATATCCTTACACGTCGTACGTCGTTGGCGCGAAAATACCGCGCAACTCGCTGCCCGAAGTTAGCCTGTGGGACACGAGCGATCCTTATTTTTATTTGCGCGTCGATGCCGGCGCAAAGGTCGATTTCGTAATCTTCGGCGGCGAGGATCACAAGACTGGTCAAACCGCCGATCCCGAGGCTTGCTTCCAGCGGTTGGAAAGCACATTAACGCGGGTGATTCCCAAGGCTCGGCCCGATTCACGCTGGTCGGGCCAGGTGATTGAAACCAACGACGGCTTGCCTTTCATCGGCGAAAGCGCCGAGCGGCAATTCGTCGCCACGGGGTTCGCCGGCAATGGCATGACGTTCGGCACCCTGGCAGGGATCATGGCCCGCGATTGGGTCATGAACTGGAACAACCCCTGGCAAGCATTATTCGCCGTGGATCGCAAGAAGCTGCGGGGCGGCACGCTGGACTACCTGAAAGAGAACATCGATTTTCCTTATTACTATCTGAGGGATCGCTTGGCCCCGACGGAGGCCTCGACGACTCGCGACGTGAAGCGAGGCGAAGGGAAGATTATCAAGCTCGACGGACAGCGCGCTGCCTGTTCACGCGACGAGGACGGCAAACTCCAAGTCGTCTCCGCGATTTGCACCCACATGGGATGCATCGTCCACTGGAATTCGGCGGAACGGATTTGGGATTGCCCTTGTCATGGTTCGCGGTTCCATCCCGATGGCAAAGTTCTGGCGGGCCCGGCCGAGACGCCGCTGGAAACCCTCCAGAAACCAGCGAATTCGAAACGAGCGAAGTCGGCCGTTAGCGTCCGAAACGGAAAACCGCGGCGTCCTCGTTCGGCCGTCCGAAGTAAAGATCGGTGATCACTCGGCTGGCGATCATACTGAACGTGATTCCGTTGCCGCCATACCCGATCGCGAAATAAGCATAGGGTCGATCTGCCGGCTGGCCAATGTAAGCCAATCCGTCCTTGCTTTCGCCAAAAACCCCCGCCCAAGTAAATGCGGGTGTGAATGGGATGACGGGAAACAGCTTCGCGAAGCGCTCCTGCAACCGGGCCGATTGACGCTTCAGTAATCCGTCTCGCTGATGGTCTCCGGAGAACGACGTATCTTCGCCACCGATCAAAGCTCGTCCGTCGGGCGTTTGCCGGGCATAGAAATACGGTCGAGCGGTTTCCCAAATCAAGGCGCCGTTGGGCCAGCCCGGAAACTCCGTTAGGATTTCGCTGCACAATGCGTAGGTGGTGTGCAATGTACCCGCGCGATCAGATAGGAACCGGTATGAATCATAGCCCGTGGCAAAGACAATGCGCTGGGCGGTGATGGTTCCCGCCGGCGTGCGCAAAACGACGCTTTGAGCCATTTCCCGCACATCGAGCAACTCGGTTTGGGCAAAAGCGCGCAAACCGCGGGTCCGCGCTCGTTCGATCAATCGTTTGGTGAATCGGTAAGGGTCGATTTGCGCATCGCCATGCGAGCGAATGGCAGCCGGGGCCTTGATGGATGAAATCGCGGCCAATTCGTCACGTTGTAAGAAATCAACTTGGAAGCCGAGCAGCTTGCGGCATTCATATTCCCGCTTCAGACGGCGTACGTGCCACCAATGACTGGCGAAATACAAACTCTCACGACGCTCAAAACCGCAGGCCTCGCCCAGTTCTTGCGTGAGTTGCTCGATCTGGTCGATGGCCGCGAGACCGCGCCGATAAGCATGGCTGGCGTGCCGCTGGCCGACTTTTCGGATCAAGTCGACCAGAGGTGTATCGATTTCGTATTGCAACAACCCGGTGCTGGCCGCCGTGCTGCCCGTGGCGAGAAGACGTTTGTCGATCAGTACGGTGTCGACTCCTTCCTGCACGAGTCGATCAGCGATGAGTGCTCCGGTAATTCCACCGCCCACGATGGCCACATCGCACCGGATGTCCGCGGCAAGCGGTTCAGCCGAGAGCGGCTCCGGTTCGAGCGCGATCCAGTAAGAAGTGCCGGATCGCAAGCTCATGTAGATGCCGTTTCCGCCGAAGAGCTAAATGGGAAGTCGCCTCGCGTCGACCCTGTCATGGGGCGGATTAGCGAATTTCGACGATCAGCGATTTTCATCTGCGATTATAGTTCGAGAACCCAGGCGAATCGCCTTCGCTGCAATTTCTTGAATTAGAAGCGCAAGGTGGCAGCAACAATTTCCAAGTCCTGAATTGCACAAAGCCTATGGAACAACAGTATCTCGTGGGTTTGGCCGGCATCGTCGTCCTTGGCGTGGGCGCGCAGTGGCTGGCTTGGCGGCTGCGGATCCCCTCGATTCTGCTGTTGTTGGTCTTCGGAGTGTTGGCGGGGCCGGTTACCGGCTTCATCGACCCTGACGCGTTGCTCGGCGGGCTTCTGCTTCCGGTTGTGTCGCTGTCCGTCGCGGTGATTCTCTTCGAGGGCGGCCTCTCGCTGCGATTAAGCGAATTGAAGCAGGTCGGCGGCGTGTTTATCCGCCTCATTTCACTCGGCGTGGCTGTAACCTGGGTGATAAGTGCGCTGGCGGCGCATTGGCTGATCGGTTTGCCCTGGCCGTTGGCCGCGGTGCTGGGCTCTATCCTCGTGGTGACCGGTCCGACGGTCATCGGCCCCATGCTGCGCCATCTGCGGCTTGGTGGGCAGGTCGGCTCGATCTTGAAATGGGAAGGCATCGTGATCGATCCTCTGGGGGCGATGCTGGCCGTGTTGGTATTCGCCGCGGTTCGGGTTGAAGGAGTGAGCCAGGCGGCAAGTCGACTCGCCTCGGGATTCGCTTTGACGGCCCTGATCGGCACTGGCTTGGGCGCTCTCGCGGCGCTGGCTTTCGTAATTCCTTTGCGACGCTATTGGATTCCCGACTCATTGCAGAACGCGGCGTCGTTGGCCGCCGTGTTCGGAGTTTTTACGCTCGCGAATTGGCTGCAAGCGGAAGCGGGGTTGCTCGCCGTCACCGTAATGGGCATCGGCGTCGCGAATCAACGGCATGTGACGATCCGGCACGTGGTCGAATTCAAAGAAAATCTGCGGCAGCTGCTGGTCTCGGGATTGTTTCTCATCCTGGCGGCGCGATTGCGGCCGGCCGATTTGCGCAGGCTCGACCTTGGTTGTTTTGCCTTTCTCATGGTGTTGGTGTTCGTGGCACGCCCGGCAGCGGTATGGGTGTCGGCGCTCGGATCGAAATTGAACTGGCGGGAGCGATTGTTTCTGGCGGCGATGGCGCCTCGCGGAATCGTTGCCGCCGCGGTTACCTCGGTCGTGGCATTGGAATTGTCCGCCGCGGGAGTGGAGCAGGCCGATCGACTTACCCCGATCACTTTCTTGGTCATCATCGGCACCGTCTTGCTCTATGGTTTGGCTGCTCCGCCCTTGGCTCGAAAGCTCGGCCTCGCGCAGCCGAATCCCCAGGGTGTGGTCCTGGTTGGAGCGCATCCGTGGGCACGTGCGATCGCGATGGCATTGAAAGGCGAGGGACTGCCGGCGCTGCTTGTCGATTCCGATTGGTCGAATATCTCCGTGGCTCGACAGGCTGGGCTATCGACGTTTTTTGCGAGCATCCTGGCGGAACACACGCTGAACGAGCTGGACGTGACCGAGTTGGGCCATCTGCTGGCCGTAACGCCCAATGACGAGGTGAACTCGTTGGCCTGCCTGCGGTTCATCGAAGTCTTTGGCCGTCGCGGCGTATATCAACTTTCGTTTGCCCCGCAGGCCCAGGGCCGGCGTGAAGCCGTTTCGCTCGACCAGCGCGGCCGGTTCCTCTTCGAGGCGGATGCGACCTACACCCAACTCGTCGAGCGTTTCGGCGAAGATCCGATCTTGAAGGCCACGCGATTGACAAAGGAATTCAGCTACGGCGATTTTCAACAGCTGCACCGTGGCGACTCGTTGCCGCTGTTGCTGATCACCGAATCGCGAGTCGTCATTCCCTTTACGATCCTCGATCCTCCGGCGCCACAACCGGGACAAACATTAATCAGCGCCATCTCCGCGGAATCGATTGCCGGGCGACAAACGATCCTTGAGTCAGGTCCCGAGGCAGCTTCCGGCGTGAGTGCCGATGCTTCCGCGGCGGCTGGAGCGCCGAAGAACTAAAGAATCCAACCGCGCGCATATTTGCAGCTCATCGCCGGGCGACGAGACAAACCACGCCCTGGCCCACTTTGCGCTCGATCGTTCGCACGTCGCGGAAGCCTACTTCTTCCAGCAATTTCAAATCCGCAGCCAATTCATCCGAGCTGATGCCCGGCTTCGTAAACCAGCCCGGCCGCGGCGGCGCTCTCCGCAGACAAATCAACAACGTTCCGTTCGTCGCCAGTACGCGATAAATCTCTTTCAAGCCCTGGCGACAATCTTGCCAGGTGTGAAAATTGCTGACCGCGTAGGCTTTGGAAAAGTGCGCCTCCGGAAACGGAAGGGCTTCGACCGCTGCTTGCAGCAGGCAAACGCGTTTGGTGGTGATTGCCTGTTGGTTACTTTGCCGTGCCTGTGCGACCATCGTTTCGGAAGGGTCGACTCCCGCGATAAACTGCGCGGCCGTGCGCTCGATCAGATTCGCGATCGCATCGCCGGCCCCAAAGCCGATTTCCAAGACACGATCGCCGTGGGCGACCTCGAGTAGCTCGATCGCGATACGGTTGAGTCGAGCGTTGTCATGGCCCATCCACCAGCCGACAACTCGCCCGAGCAAGCCCCGCGGCAAATTGAATTGCCTCTGCAAAGTCCCCTTGCCCGCGCCAGCGTCCGCCACCTTCTTTTTCAGAAATCCGCTGCCCATCGGTCCGCCCCCGGCTTTCCTCCGTTTGAACGCTTGTTTGATCAGGAATTGTGGTCGAGAGCGCGATGCAAACACTGCGCCGCATGCGGTCGCCACACCGGCAACACCTTCCTGGGCTACGGAGCGTGGCTCGTGGGCAATCACGTTGGAAGATGCATGGCCATATCGAATTCGGTGCCCCGAGCTTGACAATCGTTCTGGCTGGGTCGCGTTTTAAGAGCCTATCCGAAAACCGGCGGGGACTGGCTCATTTTGCGGTGCCCTGGGGAGCAAAATGTGCCTGCCCCCCCTCTCCGCGGCCGGTTCCCGGATAGGCAGTAAATCCGTTCTGGCTCTTGTTCGGCGTCAATATGCTGGCACTCTGGCGATTTAGCGACAGTCGTAACTATCGCAACATTTGGCACGAAAGTTGAAGTGACGCGAAGTGTAGGCGTTCACGCGATCGGCAATCACACCGTCTCAAAATAAGGACCACTACCATGAGCGCGTCATCTTGGTTTTCGAAGATCACAGGCAACTCGCCTAGACTAGACAACTTGGAAACCGTGCTGATCTTGCAGTTGCAAGATCTCTACAGTGCCGAGCATCAATTGATCTCGGCTCTGCCGAAGATGGCCGAAGCGGCGTCGAGTTCAGAGCTGAAGAGCGCATTCGAGACCCACTTGGAAGAAACAAGACATCAGAAGCAGCGGATCGAACAGGCCTTTCGCATGCTTCGCCAGGAACCGAAAATGGAAACATGCGAAGCGATGAAGGGTCTGATCGCCGAAGGCGACGAAGCCATAGCGCTCGAAGGCGAGCCCGATGTCAAAGACGCAATTCTCATCGCGGCAGCGCAGCGGGTCGAACATTACGAAATCGCGGGCTACGGCTGCGTTCGGGCTTTTGCCCGGCGGATTGGACGGCAAGACGTCGCAAGTTTATTGCAAGAAACGCTCGAAGAAGAAGCGAACGCGGACAAAATATTGACACATATCGCTGAAACGTCGGTCAATACCGAAGCGGCCCGGGCCTAACGCCTGTCAGCGGTTCGGCGGATTTCACCGGGCTTAAGTTTCGCCAGAGCGTACGGGTTGAAAAACCGTCCGTACGCTCTGTTTTCAATAGCTTAAAAAAACTGACCGGAGCGCACTAGTAACGGGAAAGCCCGGCGAATGAAACTCAAGGTCCAACCGCCGCTGGCGCCGATGGAGGCACTCCTCGTTGACGAGCCGCCTTTGGGACAAGCATGGCAATACGAACCCAAGTGGGATGGGTTTCGTTGTCTGGCGTTTCGCGACGGAAAAGATGTCTTTCTGCAATCGAAGTCCGGACAGCCCCTAGCGCGATACTTTCCCGATCTCGTCGCCAGGTTGCAATCTGTGGAGGCGAAGCGATTCGTGCTCGATGGCGAAATCGTCATCCCGATTGCCGGGCGCTTATCTTTTGATGATCTGTTGCTTCGAGTTCACCCGGCCGAGAGCCGCGTGCGCAAACTAGCGGCGGAACATCCTGCCCTCTACGTGGTGTTCGACCTGCTGCTAAACGAACGCGGCACGTCGTTACTGAATGATCCTTTGGCAGACCGACGTGAGCGGCTGGAGAAATTCACGGCCCGTTTTCTTGCCGGGCGCGATGGCCTACGCTTGTCGCCGGCGACCACCGACATCGCGACGGCCAAGAAATGGTTTAAGGCCGTCGGCGGAAATCTGGACGGCATCGTTGCGAAACGGCTCGATCTGCCATACCGCAACGTGCGCCGCGACGGAATGCAAAAAATCAAGCATCAGCACACCGCGGATTGTGTCGTGGCGGGATTCCGATATGCCGAAGGGAAAAAAGTGGTCGGATCGTTGCTGTTGGGACTATTCGACGAGCAGGGCTTGCTCGATCATGTCGGGTTTGCCGCCGCCTTTTCCGCTGCCGAGCAAAGGAAGATCACCGCGATCGTCGAGCCCTTGATCGGGCCACCCGGCTTCACCGGCCGCGCTCCGGGCGGGCCCAGCCGCTGGAGCACGCGCCGCTCCGCTCAATGGAAACCGTTGAAATCACGGCTCGTGGTCGAAGTGGAATACGACCACTTCACGGGGGGCCGATTCCGCCACGGCACGAGATTGCTCCGCTGGCGTGCCGATAAGGCGCCCCGGCAATGCACGCTGGACCAAGTCGACCGCCGCGCGGGTTCGATCTTGAAACTGCTGAAACCCGTGCCGGCGCAGTCGAGGAAGAAGGGAGCGGGTTCACGGACTTCGGCGCGATGAGGCACTGCGTTCCAACGCAGTGTTGGCCGAAAGATGGCCGATGTCCGCGCGAGGCTAAACTACTGGGTCGCCAGTTGATGTTCTGCGTCGTTGGCCGTGAACGGCGTTCCGGACAGTTCAGAACGCGTGTCGACTGCCACCTGGCTATCTGAGCAAATCTCGTCTTTGTCGAACGTCCGCGAGCTGGTGGAGGCTCCGGCGAAGCTTAGCCAGCAATGCTGCTGAAAGTCGTACAACTGGCAAACTGATTGGATATACCGAAACGTGCGGAAGGTGAAGTGATGTCGCACCGGGCTATGCTTCGCATCGATCTTTTTTTGGGCCTCCGCTAGATGGTAAAGCGGAATCCGCGGGTCCACATGATGGGCCGTATGTTCCATGATGTTGTAGATCAGCCGATCGATGCCGTGCCGGAATTCGGTATGCGTGGTTCCCAGCACCTGGCCCGTGAAAAAATTCCATTGCTCAAGATCTCGAAACCAAGGAATGCTCGGATGCGTATGCTGCAAATAGGTTACGAACCCAAGCAGCCAGAGCGCCACGAGCAACGGACCAACCTGGGCGGCGAGAACCAGCAAGATCGGATGCGTTGTTCCACCAAAATGCCGGGCGATGAGGAGCCCCGCTAAGGACTGCGTGACAACTCCAATCAGAAGGAATAGATCGTCGAGCAGCCACTTCCAACGAATCTTTGATCGCCGCGTTTCCGGTTGGATGATCAAGATCTTCCAGATCAGGATTTCGAACAGATAATAAAAGGCGAAACCCGGCCACCAACGATACATGCGAACCAGCGCTCGCCGCCAGCGCGGCAAGGCCTCGTATTCGGCGAGGGACAACGGCGCCCAGACATAATCGCGCGATTGCAAATTCGTCCAGCCATGGTGAACATGATTGTGGCCATGAACCCAACCGCCGTAACAATGCCACGAAGGGATAAACAGCCACCGTGCGAGGCTTGCGTTCAACGCGCGATATGGAGTCAGAGAATCGTGCGCAGCGTCGTGCGCCACGATGAACATGAGTGTGATCGCCAATCCGGCGATCGGCACCAGGACCGGCCAGAGCCACCAAGGGGCGACTAGAATCGCGACCCAAGCCGCAAGATAAAAGGCCACGCTCGGTATTAACACCGCCAGCGCTCTCGGCAAGCTGCGACACCGTGTTGCATCCGGCATCGTGGCCCGGATCTGAGCCGGAGTTGGCGGAGTATTCGATGGGTGCATACGGGGGAGCCGGCCCGGTAAACGCACAAACGAAAATCTCAGTCAACGGCCCCGTGCTCGAGTTGGCCGTCCTGCCCCCGTATCCCGACGATCCGCGACTCCTTTCCAGCCTCGCCGCATACAAGTGCTACTAAGCTACCAAAGGACTCCACGGCCGACCAGTAGCGTTCGGTCGCAAAGTCAAACTATTTGCTTGTGGTAATTTGCCGACGCTTTCCGGTTGCTTGCCCAAGCGTCAAAATCGGCGATCGAACTGGGCCACGATTTCCGAGTCGAATTCCTTGTCCGTCGCATCGGTTCGCAGCGGCACGACGGCCGCGACCGTCAGGGCGGAGCATGGCCCCAGCTGGAAGTGGAGGCCACCGGTCAGATTCAACACGTCCAGCCGCTCGCCGGCCGAGACCACGAAGCCATCGATATCATGAAAGTCCTGCAACGCGGTCGTATAGTGCAACTCGACCATCGGGGCGATTCCCGTCAAGTACCGGTGCATGCACGCTCCAAAATCTTCGTCGCGAAACAACCAATATCCGACCGAGGCGTCGAGATAGAGCAGCGTCGGGTCGCGCAGCGTTGGATCCGAGATTGGCACTGTGTAATCGATATTCACCTGATTGCCGTTCGCGTCGACGTCGAATTGCGCAAACCCGATCGCGAACAACCGATCGTTGGGCGCGTAGACCATGCCGACGAATGGTTCGAAATGCACCGAACGATTCTGAATCGTCAGAGTTGTCGGACCGACGTATGAAAACGGCTCGCCGGCGACCAGGTCTTCGTCCGGGATCGTGAAGGTCGTGCGCGGCGCGGTCGGCAGCTCGACCATCAGGCCGATCGAGGCGGCACACGTATCCGTGCGGTATAGCAAGCACTTTGCCGTGATCGAGAGATCGCCGAGGACCGTCCCTTGATTCTGGCCCGTGGTGTTCGAGGTGTCTTCGTTCTGATTCAAACCCTGATCGATCGGAGTTTCGACTTCGATCGACCACAGCCCATCGTGAAAGGTCTTTTCAAAACCCAGCGTATAACAATTCAAACCAATGATTTGGCCATTGGCAGTTGTGACGGCATTGTTGAAATGATTGAAATCCAAGAACACGCGATCTGTTGGAATCGGGCTTGTGTCCTCGGCAATTTTGGATTGCTGATCGCCCCCAGCGAGGTTAAGTGATGAGTATGTCGTTTGTCCCGTGATGTCATGATTGGCTTGATATCGGAACCCGACGCCAAGCGTATCGCCGATCATGTTCGGCGTGCTCGCCAAACTATAACCAGTATCAGGCGTCTCGGCGGTGGGTGTCGTGTCGGCCAACGCCAAGGTGTTGATATCGGGCGTGGCGGTGGGCGGCGCGGGAGGTGTCGGCGGCGTGGGCGGTGGTGCTTTTGGCGCCGTCTTCGGTGTTGCAGCGCCCGGAGTTATCGAATTGGGTCCTGGCGCTGAGGGTGGCGGCGCAGGCGCGGCATTGAGCAGAGGTTGGCCCGGGGGGGACGATTCAGCGCGTCGGCGGCGTCCGCCCAAACGAGCGTGCGACGCTCGAGCCGATTGCCAAGGCGCCGTTGATTGGCCGAAGGCGGAATCGAAAATTGTCAGAACCAGGATTGCCGCCGCAACCGCCGCGCAGCGCTTCCATGCGCTCGAATTCATGGCCGCCTCCAAAGGTAGGTTCTCGTCGGCGCTTTCGATCGACGGCGTCCCATCGTGCGTTTCCCGAGCAATCCGGGAACGCCTCGGAAGGATTTCAGCAATACGGTTCGTATTATCTGCGCCGAGTTTATGGCTTGCGCCCTGTTCTTCGTATCGGCGCTGAGCGCAAGAGAATAGCGGCAAATCCGTGAATTCGAGAATCGCTAACGGCCTATCCGAGAACCGGCCGAGGAGAGGGGGACAGGCACATTTTGCTCCCAGGGGCACCGCAAAATGAGCCAGTCCCCGCCGGTTCTCGGATAGGCGCTAAGCCTATTTCGGCTCGGTAGTTACCGGCTCGGTGAAAGGCTTTGTCTGCCCCGTCTTGCGCATGGCGGCGCGAGTCTTCGCCAGTTGGTCGGCAAAATCGGCATTGTCGGGAAACTTTGCCGACAACTCCGTAAGATATTCGAACGACGACTTTAGATCGCGCTGGGCCAAGTCGAGCGTGCCCGCATCGCGTTCGCCCGCGGCGAGCGAACGAAGCGTGACCGCCAGGTCGCGCTGGAACTGGGGATGCTTCGGATTCTGTTCGACCAGTTCTTTCAATAAGTCACGCGCTTGCCCCAAAGATCGGAGCGCCGCCGCGGCGTCTTGCTTGCTGCCCAAATTCATGTAGACGCCGGCCAGGGTGGCTTTGTAATCGGATACATCGGGGTTTCGATCGACGAGTCGGCTAAGCGAATCCCGGGCCAAGCCATACAGTCGAGCCGACTCTTTGCTCGCTTTGTCCGCGCCCAGCACGTCGCCCAAAAGGCGGTAGCAAATCGCCAGTTGATATTGCAAGTTCAGGTCGTGTGGATCGCGCCGGACAAGTCGTTCGAACAGTGCGATCGACTCTTCGAAATTCTTTTGGGCCGCGGCAACATGCCGCCGTTGCAGGTCCAAATTGGCCTCGTTGTAATAGCCCATTGCGAAGTCGCGCTGGAGCTTCGGGGAATCACCGCCAGAAACAACGAGGGCCTGTCGAATATCTTGCGCAGCCTGCAATTGCTTGGCGGCTTCGTCCCAATGCCCGAGATCCTTTTCCACCAGGCCGATGTTCATGATCGTGTTGGCCAGCATGCGTCGATACTCGATATCTTGGGGCGCCGCGTTGGCCAGGCGCTGGCGAATCTCACGGGCCTGCTGATACGGCGGCAGCGCCTCGTCGTATCGTTGGCCGCGATCGAAAGCCCGCCCGATGGCGTTTTGCGTGTCGCCGAGGGCTTTCAGCCGCGCGGGATCTTCAGGCGCATCGGCCAGCAATTTTTGCTGAATGTCGCGCGCCTTCAATAGATATGGGAGCCCTAACTCCGGCGATTTGAGGTCATCGGTAATCCGACCGGCGCGGAACAGCGTTACTCCCATTTCGTTTTGCAATGCGGGATCCTGGGCATGCTGCTTGATAAACCGTTCATAATAGTCGAGCGTTTTCTGCAGCAATTCCTTGCGCAGGCCTTGCATTCCTGGCTGGTTGAGCAGCGTATCCTCGCTGACCTTCGTGAACAGGTCGTCGACGGCAGCGCGGGCCTCGCGAAACCCTTCTTCCGCCTGGATTCTCAATCCTTGCTGCTCGTCGGCCAGATTCTTATTGACGTCAGCCAAATGGTCGGCAATTTTCCGCTGCTGATTGACGAGCACCATGGCAACAACCGAAACCAGCGTGACCAATGCGAGCGCGACGGCTGCCGCGAGAGCCAATGCCCGGTGGCGTCGCGTCCAGCGCACGACGCGCTCCAACGGCGTGTCTGGCAGCACCGAGACAGGTTCGTCGGCAAGCCAGTGTTCGATGTCGGCGGACAACAGCCGTGCCGAGCCGTAACGGGCCGCGGGATCGAGGGCCATTGCCTTCAGGCAGATGGCCTCGAGCGCTTTTGGCACGTCGGGTCTGATCTCGCGCGGCGGCGGCACTTCGCCACGCTGCACGCGATACAGGATTTGACGCAAATTCCCTACGCAATCCGCCAGCGGGGGCTTGCCAACCACTAGACAGTAAAGCGTCGCTCCGAGGCTATAAATGTCGCTCGCCGGCCCCACGATATCCCATTGCCCGCTAGCCTGCTCGGGGCTCATGAACTGCGGCGTGCCGATCGCCGTGCCCATTTGAGTCGGCATCGAGCCTCCCATCGAACTCGGCTCGAGCGTTTGCTCGACCGCGTCGGGAGCCGCATTGGAACTTCCCAGCGCCTTCGCCAACCCCCAATCGACGACCAGCGTTTCACCAAACTTGCCCAGCATGATATTGGCGGGCTTCAAGTCGCGGTGCAGAATTCCGCGGCTATGGGCATATTCGATTGCGTTGCAGACCGCGATAAAGTGGCCCAGCAGTTGTCGCCACGCGAGCGTTCGTTCGCCCGGATCGCGCGGCGCCGCCGCGGGATCGTAGAACTCGTTGATTGCGTCCTTGAGACTATCGCCATGAATGAACCGCATGGCATAGAACGGTCGCCCATCCGCATAGGTTCCCAAGCCATAGACGGGCACGATGCCGGGATGTTCGAGGCCGCCGGTCACTTCCGCTTCGAGCACGAACCGCGCGGCTGTCAGCGTCGTCGGCGTAGCGCGACTGAATTTGCTTGAGCGCCACCTCCCGATGCAGTTCGTTGTCCTCGGCCAGTAGCACTTCGCCCAAGCCACCCTTGGCGTGCGGCCGGAGGACCCGAAACCGCAAACCGGCCGAGGTGGGCGTTCCGGCAGCGGTAGGTTGGCCGGCGGCTAACGGCTTGTCGACTTCCGCTTGAGGCGAGTAGATCCGCGTGACGTCGGCATGCGTGTCGAGCGCCTGTTGCGTCGGCGCGTTGCCCGCGGCGCATTCCGTTTCGATCACGGACGCATATCGCGGGAATCGCACCCGATAATCTTCCGCCTTCACTGCTTGGCCCAGCTTCTTGCGGTAGGCGATGTCGAGGGCCAGCAATTCGCGAAATCCTTGCTCGGTCGAAACACCCGGCAATTCGGGCACGTAGTCTTCTAACGCTGGCGCCGAACCATTCTTCCAGGCGGCTTCGAAGCGGTCGCAGAGCTCGTCCAGCCGGCCTGCCATTGAGGCGTCGCGGGTCGCGATCGTTCGCTTCCCTTCCTCCATCATGGCAACCGCTCCCTGGACCATTTGTCGCGAATCCGCTCCAGCTTGCGTTCGACGGTCCGGCTGACGCACTCGAGTTTCGCGGCGATTTCTTCGTTCGTGTAGCCTTCGAGCTTCAGCAGAGCGATGTCGCGCAACGAGTCATCGTCCAGAGAGCTCAGGAGCGCTTCGCAATTTTCCGCCATCATATTGGCCAACTCGGGGGTCGGCTCGTGGCCCAGAATCTGCTCGATGCCGGCCTGTTCCTGGTCGGCGTCTCCGATCTTGAGAAACACCGATTCACCACGCACTTTGCCCTGTCCACGTTTGACGGCCCGTTGGCGGCGCATCTGCGCATAAACTTTCCGCGCCGTGATCGTGACGAGCAGTAGCCATAAATCGTGTCGATCGGCGAGTTGGGGAAATCGGCCGGCCGCCGCCCCACGACAAAAGCTGTGCATGGCGCTCAGGGCGACATCCTCCTCATCGGCCACGCGCTGGGGAAGTCGATCCAGTTTGTGCCGAGCAAAATCGGCCATTCGCTGGAAATACTTGTCCCATATCGCCTGGGCTGCATTGGGATTGCCGTCGCTCAGTTTCTTGACCCACAGGGTCATGTCATTCGCGCTGGACATGTGCAGAACTTTCCGTCAGCGGCGCCGAGGACGCAAAAAAAGCTAACACAGCCTTGTGGGCTTGTCATGCAGTTCGCGCATTGTTTCGCTCAGCGGGGCGATCATTCTGCGCACCCGAAGGCGACCGACCATCAGAGTCGGTCGGCTTCATTATAGCCCCACCCCGGCCGGTGACGAGCTTTCGGCCACGTCGGCCTTCACTTCTTTTACGACGGCCGGCAACCGCACGAAGAACGTGGAGCCCTTGTTCAGCTCGCTGGTGGCGAAAATCTCGCCGCCCATGATACGGCAGATGCGGCGGCTGATCGCCAGTCCCAACCCCGTGCCGCCATATTTGCGCGTTGCCGATTCGTCGCCTTGGGTGAAGTCCTGAAACAGTTTTTCCACGAGCGCCGGCATCATGCCGATCCCGTTGTCCTTGATCGCGAAGGAAATCCAGTCCGAACCATCGACCGTCGTTCGCGCCACTTGAAGTTCGATCCTGCCTTCGTGCGTGAACTTGCAAGCGTTTCCCAGGACGTTGAACAAGACTTGTCGCAGCTTGGTCAGATCGGTCCACATCCAGCCCAGCTCGCCGGACTTGCAGATCTCCAATTGATTGCCGTTCTGGGCAACCAATGTGGCCACTGTGGCCGCGACATTCTGGATCACGGCGTCCAAGTCGAACTTCTCCAGGAATAATTCCATCTTGCCGGCTTCGATCTTCGACAGATCGAGCACGTCTTTGATCAAAGCCAGCAAATGGTTGGCTGCTTTGTGAATTTTGTCCAAGTCGGGAATCTGGTCTTCGCGGCCCGTGTCGGCCGCTTCATCGCGCAGCAACGCGCTGTATCCGATGATGGCATTCAACGGCGTGCGCAGCTCGTGGCTCATGTTGGCCAGAAAGGCGCTCTTGGCCCGGCTGGCTTCCAGCGCTTTATCGCGGGCCGACGCCAGATCGGCGTTCGTGCGGCGCAAATCTTCTTCGGCTTCTTTTAGCTCGGTAATGTCGAAGGCCACGCCTTGCAAGAGCAGTGGATGGCCTTCGTCGTCCGTGACGACCTTGGCTTCGCCATGGACCCAAACCACGCGCCCGTCGCGCGCGAGAAAACGGTAGTTGTCACGAAAGGGTTCACCGGCATTGACGGTGTTTGCGAAGCGCGTCTGCCACCGTTCTTTATCGTCGGGATGCAATTGCCGATACCAGAGCACCGGGTCTTCGATCCATTCTCGTGCCGAGTAGCCGAGCAACTCGCTGATCTGCGGGCTCACATAAAGTTCGCTAACGGACCCATCCAAGGGAGCCATGAACGTGACGGCCGGAATTTGCTCAACCAGCGCGCGATACTTTGCTTCTGCCTTGCGGAGGCGCGCATCGGCCGAATTCTCGTCGGGGCGCCAGAACAACGTAGTGGGATCTTCGGTTCCGGCCTGCGCCGGAGCATGGGCGCGCACCAAGCGAAGCAGGACCGTTACGGCCTCTTCGACCGCATGGGCTTGCCACTCAGCCGCGTTTGAGGCGTCATTCACGGCGCATTGCCTCTTAGGAAGAAAATAGGGCCGTCGATTCGCGTCGCTCGAAGGTATCGTCCGGCGGCGGTGGTTCCGTCGTCAAGCGGCGCCACGATGGTTCCCGATTGAGCGAGGCCTTCGTGAAAGCGCGCAACGCCCGCACCGCGCGGCCATAGGTGGCGACGGCTTGCGTCGACAACTTCGCTCCCGGCGGCTCTTCCATAAACGGCATGAATTTATCCGGGAAACCGGGCATCGTGCAGCCGATGCAAATGCCGCCGACTCCCGCGCAGCCGCCGACGCCATCCATCCAGCCGCGCTTGCCGACATTGCACTGCACGACCGGTCCCCAGCATCCGAGTTTGACGATGCACTGCGGCGAGCCATATTGCCCCGTGAAATCGGCCTGCTCGTAGTAGCCGGCGCGATCGCAACCTTCATGCACCGTCTGGCCAAACAACCAGGTCGGTCGCAGGTTCTCGTCCAAAGGAATCATGGGCGCGTTGCCCGCCGCCTGCCGAAGCAAGTAATACAACACCTCCATAAAGTTGTCTGGCTGAACTGGACAACCCGGGACACAGACGATCGGAATTCCCGCCTCCGATTTCCATTGCCAGCCGAGATAATCGGGCAGGCCCATCGCGCCGGTTGGGTTTCCGGCCATCGCATGAATTCCGCCATACGTCGCGCAAGTCCCCGCCGCCACCACGGCCCAGGCATGCGGCACGAGGCGATCCAACCAGGAGTTGGTCGTGATCGGCTGACCCGTGGCTTGATCGGTGCCGAAACATGCCCAATAGCCTTCGGCTTTATTGTTCTCGTCGGGCACCGAGCCCTCCAGAACGAGGATGTAGGGGTTCGACCGACCTTCCGCTGCCCGGTGGAAGATTTGCACGAACTCATCGCCATTTTCGTAGGCGAGCACCTGGTTATGAAAGTTCACCTTCGGAATCCCCGGCAAGGCGCCGAGTACGATCTCTTCAATGCTAGGCAGCGTCGCCGCGGTGATCGAAATCGTATCGCCGTCGCAGCCCAAGCCGGCTGTCATCCACAGAAGATCAATTTCGAGGATCGGCTTTACGTCGGCGGGCTGAAACGAATTTTCGTGAACGTCCATGACTTTGCTTTCAATTCCTCGTAAGCGCATTTCCCGGAGCGGCGCGACAAATCGCCGGCAATCAACAAAAAAGGCCCGGCGCCGCTCGGGCATCGGACCTTAACATGTCGACAACATAAGCCGATGCGAAGCTGGATTAACCTAATTCGTTTGGGGCCGATGAATCAAGACCAAGCGGCGACAAATGACGACCGCTGTCACACCGCCGCCAGATTATCGTGCTGAGCTACAGCGCCGACGTGACCGGCCGAGGCGAGTGGACCGCGGACGGGATCGGCTGATCGGGAAGGCGTGGTCGGCGCCTTTCCGCTCACCGCCTCGGTGATTGCCGGCGTGGCCGACGCACGTGCTGCGCGACGTAGGTCCTCGCCATGGCGGGTACGAATTTGAATCAACTGAGCTTCCTCCGCCAAGAAAGCCTCGACGACGTGCGGATCGAAATGCTTTCCGGACTGGGCAACTATGATTTCTTTCGCGCTCATGGTCGAATGCGTCCTTGTAGACGCGTTTCGATGTTAGCGCATCGTACACGTCGGCTAGGGCGACGATCCGGCCGCACAGCGGAATCTGCTCGCCGGCCAAGCCGTGCGGATAGCCGCTGCCGTCGTACTTTTCATGATGCGAGATGGCAATGTCCAGCGCCATCGATAAAAACGCCGTGTGGGGGAACTCGGCCAACGCCGCGGCCAATGTTTCGGCGCCGCGCAGCGTGTGCGTTTTCATGACGTCGAATTCGTCCTCCGTCAGCTTCCCCGGCTTGAGCAGGATCGCATCGGGGATCGCGACTTTGCCAATGTCATGCAGCGGACTCGTGTCATAAATGAGTTGCACGTATTCGTTGTCCAAGGTGGCACGAAACTTGGGCTTTAATTGCAGCCGGCGGGCAAGTACGCGGCAATAGCTGCGCACGCGTTCCAGGTGCGCGCCCGTCTCGGGATCGCGCGATTCGGCGAGTTTCGCCAGTGCAAAGATGGTCATGCCGCGCGTTTCGAGCCCGATGATCCGCTTGCCGGTGTTAGCCCGCATGATGAGCTCGCCCGGATTGAAGGGCTTGCCGATAAAGTCGTCGGCCCCGGCACTCAGCCCGTCAATCGTGTCTTGGGAGCGATTATGACTGGTGAGCATGATAAAATAGACGTATCTTGGGAAGTCCGCGGCGCGGATGGCACGGCACAATTCGATGCCATTCATCCCGGGCATGTCCCAATCTGAGACCACCAGTTGATGCCCGTGCTCTTCGAGCATCCTGAATGCTGACTCTCCATCGCTGGCCGAGGTCACGTTGTAGCCGGCCTGGCTCAGCGTGTACGCGATCATGCGCCGCGAAATCGATTCGTCGTCGACAATCAAGACGTCGATCATGCTTGCCCCAATATTCAGCCTGACCACTACGTGTGAGACGATTCCGGCGGCGATTTGGGCCGCAGCGCCGGAATGTAGTCGAGGCACTGTCGCATTTCCCGGCGCAGTTCCTCGATTTGACTCATGATCTTGTCGAGATCGCCCGCCTTTGCGGCCAGTTCGATTTCCGCCGCCAGCGATTGAAGCGCTCCGGCAGTCACGATGCCCGCAGCACCTTTCAAAGAATGAGCGACCGCCGCGGCCGCCGCGGAATTGTTGGCGGTCGCATGCCGGGCAATTTCTTCCACGCGTTGCTCTCCGGTCTTAGCGAGTTCATCGAGCAATGAAATCGCAAACGCAATGTTTCCCATGCATCTGCTTGTCAACGTGGCGAAATCAATGGGCGCTGCGCGAGGGCGGCCACGTCCAGACCGTCCTTATCGGACTCGACCGGGGTAGCTGTCGCGGCGATTGCTTCAAGAGTGAAGTCTCGATTCATCGTACCAGGCCGATTCGGCTCCGTTGCGTGCCTCTGCTTGTCGCCTATGCTTGTAGTGCGGCTAGCATGGGCTTCGTCGAGCACGCGGTCGATCAATTGCACCAGGCCTTGGGCTTCGAACGGCTTGCTGAGATATTCGTCCATGCCGGCGTCGAGGCAAAGCTGGCGGTCGCCTCGAATGGCATTCGCAGTGAGAGCCACGATTGGCGTTGGCCGCGCGACGGCTTGCTCGCGCTGGAATTGACGAATTTTGCGGCTCGCCGCGAATCCATCGAGCACTGGCATCTGACAATCCATGAGAATCAGATCGAATTCCCCGGTCCGTGCCGCCTCGAAGGCTTCTTCGCCGTTTCCGACGCATTGGCAGTCGAGCCCCGCGGCGCAGGACTTCTTGCGCGAACATCTGGTTGATTTCGTTGTCTTCGGCCATCAGGATTTTCGCCCGCTCGGCGTATTTGGATCGAAGCAGTCCGACGGGCCTGGCGGCTGTGGGCGTCTCAGCCCGGCTTGGCCCCGGTGTGGTTGTTGCGGATTCGCGGCTGCAACAGCAACTGACGATGCGGTTAAGCAATTCCGACTGGCATACCGGCTTGTTCAAGAAATGGTCCGCCTGCGCTTCCCGCGGCTGCGAATCCGCGCCGAACGCATTCAGCTGCAGGATGTGCAGCGTCTGCAAATCGGGATTTGCCGCGATCGCGCGGATCAACTCGTCGCCGCCGACATCGGCCAAATGCTGATCGATGATCGCCAGATCGAACCGCTCGGCTCCCGTGGCAAATTGACTGAGCCGTGCGAGCGCTTCGTCGCCCCGCCGGCCACGAACGCCTTCATGCCCCACGCCGAGATGAGTTGCTCAAGCGAGTCGGCCAGCGAACGGACGCCGCTTGCCACTAGGATTCGCAGGTTGCGAGAAATGATCGATTGTCGGTCCGAACCGCGAAGCCATTCCAATTTGACGGTGAAGGAGAATTTGGAACCGACCCCCACACGGCTTTCGACCTGAATCTGGCCCCCCATGCTCTCCGCCAAACGCCGCGAAATGGCTAGCCCCAACCCCGTGCCTCCATAATGCAGATCCGTCGAGTTGCAGGCCTGAACGAACGGTGTGAACAATTGGTCCAACCGGTCGGCAGGAATGCCAATTCCAGTGTCGCTCACTTCGAAACGCAGCACGGCTCCGTTGGCGCTACGCGATCCCAACATCGCCCGGACGACGATTTCACCTCGGGTGGTAAACTTGATCGCATTGCCAACCAGGTTCACCAATATTTGCCGCAATCGCGTTCCGTCGCCACGAAACAAGCCACATGCCGCGGGCTCGATTGAACACACGAGTTCCAGGTTTTTCTCCTGAGCGCGAAGGCCCAACATACGCAACGTGTCTTCGATGACCAGATCCAGCTCGAACTCGTCTTCGGCCAACACGAGCTTGCCCGCTTCGATTTTGGAAAAATCCAAGATGTCGTTGATCAGGCCCAGTAGGGATTTCGCGCTGATCGCACAGGCGTCCGTGAACCGCCGCTGCCGCTGGTCCAGCGGCGTGCCGGCCAGCAGGTCGATCATGCCGATTACGCCGTTGAGGGGGGTGCGCAGCTCATGGCTCATGTTGGCCAGAAATTGGCTCTTCGCCCGGCTGGCGGCTTCAGCGGCTTCGCGCGCGGCATTCAATTCCTTTTCCGTCCACTTGCGCTCGGTGATATCGCGCACCACACAGACAAATCCACCACCATCGATAACGGTCAGCGATACTTCCTGGTGGACGACCGAGCCGTCGCGGTGTTGACCCAAAGCTTCGCCTCGCCAACGGCCTTTGTCGTATAGCACCGGCAGCACTTCACGGTCGAGTCGCACGCTTTCGTCGCCATAGACAAGCTTCCAGGATTGACCGAGCAATTCTTCCGGCTTCTCGTAGCCGAAGACTCTCACCAGGGCATCGTTGACGTAGGCGAATTCTTCCTGCTCATTGAGAATCGCCATGCCGTCGATCGAGGCTTCCATCGCCGAAAGATGCTTCCGCATTGCGTCGCCGGCCTGCTTGCGCGTCAGTTGTGTCTGAATCCGCGCGCACGATACCGGAAAGTCGACGGGTTTCGTAACATAGTCATTCGCCCCGAATTTCAAGGCCTCAACGACATCCTCGCTTTGGTCCTTGGCCGATACCATGATCGTCGGCAGCCGCGTGGCCGAATAGCTTTGGCGAAGAATCTTGAGCACGTCGATGCCGTTGAGGTCCGGCATCATGATGTCCAACAAGATCAGGTCGAAAGGGTGCTTGCCAACCAGATCCAGGGCTTGCCGACCGCCATTGGCGACTTGCACGCTGTAGCCGACCCGGCTCAAGCGGCGACTCAGCATATCGCGATTCATTTCGTCGTCATCGACAACGAGAATTGACCCGCTGTTTCCAGTCATGCGGCGATCACCCCTTCTTGGCCGTCATAGGCCACGAACATCCGGGACCCACGGCGAATCAACCGGCGGCAGTGCATGTTACGATTCATTTTGTTGGCTTCGACCACAAGAATTGTCGTCATCGACAATCACGATCGAGAGTGGTTTTCAAGGGGGCGACGTTTTTCGTTGTTGCCGGCGCAACAACGAGCCCTTTGCCCGACAAAATCCTACGTTACGACGACGCAGCGCAAGCGGCGTGGCGGATGAACGCCAAGCGAATATTTCGCCCGCTGGCAGAAAGCAATTCGACATGCCGCAGATAGAGTTTGCCAGCCTGTCTGTTCACACAACGGTGACGGCGCTCAGAAACGACCAATACGTCGTGGTTTTCGCCACCGCGAGCCATGCAACTTTTCCGACACAGTCGCAATGGCCAGGAAGTCGCCGACTTCGCAAGCGCGAAGCGATAGAGCCGGCACATGAAGATCGTTCCGCCCAATCCGAATCTTTGGGATGGATGCCGAACGCTCTGAATAAGGTTCGTGCTCGTCTGTCGGCGAGTGCAATGGCGCACTGCGAATTTGGAGGGCGGGCCGCGATGTTTTTCTAGCGTTTGGGAGGCGCGGCTTCGCGGACCAGCGCCGTGGGTTTCGCTGAGGATTAGGATCGAGAATCGCTGCACCGCGTCGAGCTCGTTGGTGTTCAGCGACGTGTAATCAAAATAGCCGCGCAGGTCGGTGTAGCCGTCCTTGTAGAACCGCACGCTGCCGTCGTTCATCCGGGCGTAGACCTTGACATACACCTTCGCCAGCGGCTTGGCGTCTTGCTCGTGCGTCACGTGCAGTTGCCCGTAGTTCTCGATCACCTTGACTTGCAAGGCGTTCGAGTAATAGGCCTGCGACTGGGTCTGGCCCGCCCCGACGATCTCGACCAGCACGTTGCTGTTGAGGAGCTTGGGGGGCAACGGGAACTCGAACTGCGTGGCTTTCGCCGGCAGCTCGACCGTCTGGGTCTGGTTCGGCAGGATGTTCGAGAACTGCTTCGACTCGCCCTGCACGAACGGATTGCGGCTGAAGAGCAGTTCGATGTCCATCTGGTAATAATTCACCTGCACTTGCTTGAGATTCTGGTAGTGGATCTTCACCTGCCTGGCTTCGACCGTGAACTCGAACGACGGCGTGGCGGCGGCCTGGCTCGCTTGGATCTGGGTGCGATCTTCTTTGTCGGCCACCTTGGCGGCCTGGCGGTTGATCTCGTCGGCCTGGTTGACGATGTTGGCGAACGCCTCCCGCCAGCGCTCGACCGGATAGTCGGCGTATTTCGCGGCGATCTTGCCGGCCGCTTGCGGCTCGGCTTTGTAGAAGTCCAGATAGGCGGTGAAATAGTCGTATTGCAGCTGCGTCGCCAGCTCGTCGGCATTCACCCGGCCGAAGAATTCCAGCGCCTCTTCCACGCGGTCTTGCAGCAGCAGGTAATAGATCGACCATCATGTTTTCACCGCTGTCCAACTGCCGGCGGTAGCTGAGGATCTTCAGCAGCCGCTGGTATTGGTCAAAGAAGCGGTCGTTGAGGATCTCGCGCTTGCGGCCCAGTTGGCCCACGCGGGCGTTCACCAGCGGGCGATAGTCCATCTGCTCGTAGGCATGCCGCGCGACCGGATCGATCGTCAGCAGCGGACTGTCCAGCCAATCGCCGCACTGGTTCACGAAGCCGTCGGAGAACTGCAAGAACTGGCGGATGGCCGGCACGTCGTCGTGCTTCACGCCGTACGACCAGAGCATGGTGTTGTACACGTGCCGCGTTGCTAAGCAGTTCGATCACTTTCTCGAAGAATGCCTTGTCGTGCATCCGCCAGGCGATCCGGTCGAGATTCACTCGCAGGATGTTCTCGGTCTTGAGGAACGTCAGGACATCGTCCTCGGAGCCGTATTGCGAGATATAGTCCCACGATTGCTTGTCGATGTTGGTCAGTTCCTTGACGACGTTGAACATGAACGGCGCGGCGAACGCCAGCACTTCGTCGTTGCTGGCCACCTGCACCGGGTAATGGGCGAACTTGCCGGCCAGCGGGAAGTAGAATCGTAGTCGAGCGTTTGCGTGTGATACGGGTCGAGGTCCAGGTGGATGCTGTGCGTGTATTGGCCGTTGGCCACCGGCAGCGCGCCGCTCGGAATTTGCAGCAGCACTTCGACCTTCTTCTTCGACGACGTCGGGATTCGTGACCACGATGTGGCAGCCGTAGACGGTGTCGACCAGGAATTGCTCGGTGACGAACTTGTCGACCTGCTCGCCGTTGACTTCGCGGAATCGATCGCCGCTGCGAAAGAAGTTCTCGCTCACCAGGATCGGCGCATGCTCGGCCACTTTGGCGGCCGGCTGGATTTCCTCGTGATAGACGATCATCGGGCTGCCGGCGGTGAGCGTCATTTGCGTCCCCTTGAACACGGTCTTGTGCTCGGCCGCTTTGAACGGCAGATCGAGGACCGACAGCGCCACGAGCATTTCGGGAAAGTTGTGCGTCGGCTCGGCCAGTTGGGTCGAGAAGAACGGCTGGTCGGGATCTGGCCGCCGCGTAATCGAGCCAGAAGGCGTTGGCCGTGATCAAGGCGGTCGTCTGCTGCTCCAGCGGCAGATGGTAGTAGTTGCTTTCGACCCATTCCATCGTCTTGTCGAGCTTGCGGTAGTATTGCTGCACGGCGCGAGCTTTTCGCTCGATCGTCGGACAGAAAATCTCGTTCTTCCTTGTCGCCCAATGCCTCCGGCGCCCTTCCCCTGCTCTCTTGGTCATTCGCAATTCGTCGGCCTTTTTCGTGAATGCAGGGCCACCGGCCGGCTTGCCCGCCATCGGAGGTGTTGCCGGCGCAGGCGTGGCCGCGGGGGCGTTCATCGGCACTCCTTCCGACTGGGCCACCCCGGCAGCATCAGCCGCGGGTGGCCTCAAGCTCGCTGAGCTTGCGAATGTCCTTCGCCTTTTCCTGTACTGCCGTAGCCCGAGCCGATCGCTCGTCTCCAGCGAACTCCTTTGATCGCCGTTTCGAACAGATGGCTGAATCCGATCCGGATCGGGCGGCAGCAGATCGAACTGATCTTTCACCAATCGAGCCGTGATGGCCTGCTCGCCTTGGATTCGCTGGCCGAGCAAGATCCGCTCCAACGTGTTGAGCTGCTCGAAATTCCACGGCTTGAGATATTCGCTCAGGTCGTCTTCCAAGAGCCAATGATCCAGGAACTGCTTTTCCTTCTTGTTCGCCAGGTATGGCCGGATCGCCGTCTTGAAGAACTCGGGATCCTTCTTGTAGAGAAAGAAATGCAATTCGTGGCTGGCGTATTTGAGATACAAGCGCTCGCTTCTCCTCCGGCTTGAGCGACGGCCAGTTGCGGATGAAGTTGAACTCCGCCAACTTCGGATCGTTGTTCAAGGCCGCGATACAGCGCGAACACCCGGCCAGAGCTGTCGTAAGCCTCGAACCGCGTGCTGGTGATGTCGGGCACCACCAGCGATCCCTTCGCCGGCACGAATGCTGATCAGCTTCTGCTGCGTGAAGTGCAGCTTCGGATCGAGCCCTTTGGCCAATCGCAGATCGAGATACTCCGACTTGGCGTCCGGCAAGCGCCACGATCCGGCTGACCGTGTTCTGCGGATCGACGGCCACGAACAGCAATTCTTGATGCGGCCCCAAATCGGCCCGCTTGAATTCGACCATGCCATTCTTTGTCCGGCGCGATATTGGCCACCACGATCGAACTGGCGGCCAGAAAATCGAGATCGGCGAAATCGGCTCTGCTGCCGACGACCGGCGCGGCCATGCTCCGCCCTGCCTTCCGCAGCATGCGTTCTGACTGCCGCCAGCCGCCTGAAATTCTTCGCCCGCTTGCGCTTCTTGCTGGCCGGTCTCCGTGCTGCGGATCGCCCAGGGATTTAGCAATAAGCTCGGCCGCTCGAGCATGTTGCCCGGATATTTTCGGGCGAACTTGCGATCGATGATGTAGCGATATTCGTCGCCGATATTGCGCCCGGCGACGTATTGCGACTCGGCCCGCGGCGTCGTGCAGCCAGTACGGCTCCGGCAGGCAGGATGCTGGCCAGGATCGCCATACGCGGGAAAGGCCGGCTCGAAGCGCGTGGCCAGCACGTGGACGCGCGCCAGCGGCGAGACGTTCTGCAAATGCACGCGGACCATCGTCGTCCGTCACTTCGACCTGCTGCATCTGCAGCGGCGCGGTCGTTGCGCACCTCGAGCTTGCGATAGTCGCCCAGCACATAGCCGTCGCGCCGCTCGCCTTCGGTAAGCCGCAATGTGAATCTGCCGGCCGGATCTTGCTTGAGCAGCAGCGAATAATCGCCGGCCGGCAGCTTATCGAGCGACAGCAGGCCGTCCTTGAGCGAAATGTTCTCGAACCGGTCGGCGACGAACTGCTCGCCGCGCAGTTCCAGCAGCGACAGCTCCGAGCGATCGGGCTTTGCCTTGTCGCCCATGTAGGGAACTTCGACCGTTCGTCCGCTTCGCCTTGAATGTGTTTGCGGATAGGTGTGTTCGTCGTGGCGGACGGTCCAGGTGTGCGACATCCCCTGCGGACTGGTGGCCGTGACGTTCACCACGCCCGGCAGCGGCCCCAGCATCACTGCGCCCTTGCGCGTCGGTTGCCAGCGAGACGTACACCGGCTGCGTGTAATCGCGCATCTTCAGCGACGAATTGCACCGGCCGATCCGGCTTCGGCCTCGCCCGTCTTGCCCAGCAGATCGACGACATAATCGTCGCCCCGACCTGGGCAAAATGCAGATCCTCGGTCTTGTCGGTCCGATCGATTTCGTTGATCGAAAACGATCTGCTCGGCCGCCAGATCGATTTTCTGGTTCTGGCTTTGGTTCTGAACCTTGGCCTTGAGCGTGAACTGGATCTTGGCCAGCCGCTGCGGCACCTGGAATTCGTAGGTCGTCTCGCGATCGGCGAACAGTTTGAAATCGGGCACTTCTTTGGTGCTCGTGACGTTGTCCAGATCGGTCGACGTGATCACCAGCCGCACGTCTTCCAGCGACTTGCGCGAAATGGGCGTGCCGTTGAGCGACAATTGCGGCCGCACGATCAACTGCGCCTTCCGCCGGGCGATCAGTTCTTCGCGATCGACGTACATGGCCGCGTCGAGATGATAATTCTCGGCTTCCTGCTCGAAGTAGTCCAGCGACGAAAACGCCGCCGAGCGACATGACCAGCGGCTGCCGGCCCGGCTCATTCGAAAACGGCACGGCGATCGTGCCGTCCTTATCCGGCGTATACAGCGTGCCGGCCAGCCATAGCACGGCCTCGGGCTGCGGCTTGTTCTGCTCGTCGAGCACCGTGAACATCTGCCCGGCCACGCTGGTGCGCACCAGGAACTGCAGCTTTCCTTTGCGGATCAAGGCCCGGCTGGCCTTGCCGTTGCCGATGAAGTCGATGACGTACACGCCGCGCTGATTCGAGCGCGGAAACTCGAAATGCCGCCGCACGCGGCGCAGCGGCGGTTCTTTATAGGTGTAGGTCTTCTCCTCGTTGGCCACCAGGCCGTCGAGATTGATGTCGGTGCCGATCTCCTGAGATGCTCGCGATAGAAGTTCTGCGTGTTGATCTCGAACACTTTGACGATCAGCGTGTCGACATTCTTGACATACAGATCGAGCGCCACCGGGTCGTCGGCCGCCAGTTCGGTCTTGTTCGTGTAGGCAAAATCGAGATCGATCCGCTCTTTGAGTTGCTGGTACTTGCTCCGGGCGGCAGCATGCGAATAACAGCTTTTCGGCGTCTCCCAGGCCGTTGACGATCTTGGCTTCGGCAAACGCTGTTCAGATACTGGTCGTTGATGTACGGCGCGAAGACCTTGTAGTCGTCGGCATCGAGCAGAAAATGTGCAAGATAGCTGCGCACCAGCGGCTCGTCGTCGCCGACCAGCGGCAGCAGCGTCACGCCGCTGAAATCCTGCTGCAAGTTGGCCGCCTGCTGCTGCCGCTCGATCGGCTCCATGAACTTCGGCGGAATGTAGACCACGTTCTTCGGCAGCTTGAGATATTCCAGGAACCGCTCGAGATCGTATTTGCCTTGCGAGCGGTCGAGCACCAGCCGGTGGTACAGCACGTGGGCCTTCAGCGAGTTGTGGGCCGCGGGTCGAGCGTCTTGACGAAATCCCACAGCCGCTCGAGATAGGCCCGCAGCGCCGCGGGGTCTTGCCGCCAATTCACGTCGTCCGAGGGCTGCAGCCGCGCCAGATAGGCATTCACGAAGTTCTGCTGGTTCCGCAGGTCGGGCATGAGCTTCAGGCATTCGTCGAGTTGCGACGAGCAGCAGCCGGCGATGGATCTCGAACTGGCCGAAGCCGCCGCTGTTGGTGAAATTCAAATCATCGACGATCAGCTTGACCAGATTCGGATAGTCGGGCCGCTGCAAGCGCGAGAGCAAATGCCGCCGCTGCTCGGGCGTCAGCTTCGCGGCCACCAGCCAATCGAGGGCCGAGTTCTCGAAGCCTTGCACCGTGTTGGGAAACTGGCCGAACGCCTGGTTGTTGAGCCGCTCGCGGGGAAAGCAACGCCGGATCGAGCTTCGTCGGCAGATTGGGCTTTTGGTTGAGCTGCTCGCGCTGGTGGTTGAACTGCAAGTTGAGCCGCTCGCGGATCAGACTCAGCGCCCGCTGCGGATTCTTGTTATAGGTCAGCAGCGCCTGGCGGTTTTGGATCTCGCAGGATGCGCGGCGTGTATTGATAGCGATCGATCCAGGCCTTGAGCGTCTCGTCGACCTTGTCCCACTGCTCGGTGGCCTGATAGTGCAGGCAGTAATAGTAGTAATAGTCCTCGGTGCCGGGAATCAATTGCTTCAGCGGCACGGTGCGATCGGTGGCCAGCGAATAATCTTCGATCCAGCCAATCTCGCGCGCCGAGGCTCGATTCCCCAAAAGCGCCACCGCCAAGCACACCGCCAAACACACCGCCGCCCACACCCTGAGCTTCCACCGGATCATGTTAGATCTCGCAACGATAAGATGATGACAATCCACACCCGCGCAGCCTCATCCCAAACCGAACTGCCCGGCCACTCCGTTGGACGCATGAAGCTCCGTAGAAGTTCCGCCAGAAGAGCGATGCATCAAGAGAAAACCCCAGCGTCGCCCCAACACCGCTCGATCGATCATGATCCAAACCTGCGGCTTTGGCCACTGTTCTACCGCCGAGAACGGGTCAAAACGACGGGCATCGACCGCTCCGGTATTATGAAGGCATGAAACCGAAGCTCCGCCTGGGTCTCTGCTGCATTTTCCGAGACGAGCCGATCAAGTTTCGCACTACGACGGCGACAGCTCTGCAACGCCTCGCACGCGAAGCTCGCCTGGAAAAGTTGGCCGAGCTTTGCTTGGCCAATGCCACATCGCTGCTGGCGGCACTCGAATATTGTGCGGGCCACGGAATAGGCTGCTTCCGCATCAACAGCCAAATTCTTCCGATAAAAACCCATTCGCTGGTCGGCTACCGACTCGATGAACTGCCGAGAGCCGACGAAATTGAGCAGGCTTTCCGTCGTTGCGGCGAATTTGTTCGGCGTCATGCTTTGCGGACTTGTTTTCATCCCGACCAGTTTGTCGTCTTGAACTCGCCGCGAGAGGACGTGGTAGCGAGTTCTTTGGCCGAGTTGGAATACCAGGCCGAAGTCGCTGAATGGATCGGCGCCGATGTGATCAACATACATGCTGGCGGCGTCTACGGCGACAAAAAGGCGGCATTGGAACGATTCGCAGAATGCCTTGCCCGACTATCGCCGAGCGCAAGGCAGCGTCTGACGCTGGAGAACGATGACAAGAGTTACACACCGGCTGATCTGTTGCCATTGTGTAAAACAAAAGGCGTGCCGCTGGTATACGACGTCCATCATCACCGCTGCAACCCGGATGGTCTGACAGTCGAGCAAGCCACCGCCATGGCTATCGCGACATGGGATCGTGAGCCGCTGTTTCACATCTCCAGTCCGCTGGCCGGATGGGACGGGCCACGGCCGGCGCGGCATCATGATTTCATCGTGCCAGAGGACTTTCCCGCTTGTTGGCGGCGTCTGTGCATCACCGTTGAAGTGGAGGCCAAGGCCAAGGAGCTGGCGGTGCTCAAGCTGCTGGATGATCTCAAACCGAAGCGGCGGTCGAAAGTATGAAGATTTAGAGGGCGAATGCACCCAACAAGAACTCGAGACATTTGCATTTATCTTCGCTGGCAATTCAAAGTCGAAATGCAACGCCGCGGGATTGGTTCACGCTTGCCAACACCATGGTCGAAGCGCGTCGAATAAGGGATCGGCTTCGGCTGGGCAGAAGCCCAAATGCAGATGTTTCCGCCAGCCTTCGGCCAACGCGAATTTTCCGGACATCGTGCCGACTTCCCGTGTCATGTCGTGCATCGTCCGCAGGAAGGAGTCCATTTGCTGGGTTTCACCGAGCCAGGCTCCTTGACTCGCGTGACATGCCAGCATCCGCTCTTTCAAGTCGAAAACCGCGGCGACGTCCACGAACAGATTGGGTCGAACGATGCTGCCCAGCGGATCGCGGTTGCCATGCGGCTGGGCATGATAGACGGTGACCGGAAAATCGCCCGCGGGCCGAGAAGGATCGGTCTCATAATTTGGCATCGACCGGACGAAAGCGGCGCTGACCGCCAGCCGGCCGGCATTGATATGGTCCTCCATATAGTCGACCGGAGCGTGGGTTAGCACTATTTCGGGCTGCACTTCGCGCACGACCGCCGCCACCCGTCGAAGCATTCGATCTTCGTAAAAGATTTCCAGATCGTTCGCCAGGCTGGGGTGAAATTCAGCGCCGATCAGCGCAGCGGCCTCGCGCGCTTCACGGGCCCGCACCTCAGCCGTGTGCGCGGCAGTCCACTGGCTCGATCCGCAACAGCCGTTGGCAATATTGAAATAGTGGGTCGCGTAACCGGCGTCGCGCAGCAGGATCAAAGTGCCGGCCATCAAGAATTCGATGTCGTCGGGATGCGCGGCAATGGCAATCGCGCTTTTCAAAATCGCGGCCCTTCGGACAAATTGCTCCGTTACAGGCTTGGGGCTACGGCCCACAGGCTGGATGCGGTCGCCTCTGGCGACTGCCTCGTTTCTCGTACCTCAAGCCTGTAGCCTATAGCCTCACGCCTCCTCAATGCATCTCGACGTCGCAACTGCCAATTCCACTGCGCAGAAAACTGAACTGCACCTGCGGATGATCGGCCAGCAGCGACATTGGCACCGAGCTGTCGGCCAGGCGCTGGGAAATCATCAACGTCGTCAGCCGCATGCCGAACGGATTATCGTGCCAGCCGGGATGCCAGATCGAGACGCGCTCCGCCTTCCACGTTTCAAGCGGGCCAACGCTCACTGCCTGCGAAGGGACGGCCGACACCACGCCGCCGCCGGAGGTCCGCGCGTTTTGAATGATCGTCATCGGATGCAAATCGACGAGGCGCGTCCTCAGCCGGCGATACTCGGCCGGCGGCGGCGGTTCATCGAGCCACGGCGCTTCACGCCGCGGCGGATCGTTGAATGCCCAGTGCTTCACTTCGCCCTGTCCTCCCTGCATCGTCACGCAGCGCACGCGGTCGTAGCTGGCGCTATAGTCACCCGGCTGTTCCGTGGGAAAGTGCAGATTCTCTTCCGGCATGCGCAGCTCAGGCCGGATGCGATGAAAGCAGAAATCCAAATCGGCTTTGGCAAATCCCAACGGAAAATCGCGTCCCGCGGCCCGGCCGTCAACGGCCCATTCGTCCATGCCCCAGAAATGGGCGTGCCGCAGATCGAGCTCCAATTCATTGACCAGCCGCGCCACCAGCGGCAACTGCTCGGTCGGGCCGATCGGGCCACAAATGCCCGCCGGACGCTCTGCCGTCGCCTGACGCCACGCCACGATGTATTCGAGCGCTTCGGCGAGAAAGAATTCCTCGCGCGTGTCAAAAATCCGCACCGCAAAACCGTCGCGCGCCAGATGGGGCAAATCTTCGGCCGAGAGCCGCGCGGCATCGCGCAACAACTGGGGGTCGAGCGTCGTGTAGTCCCACCACTGCGGGGCAATCTTGCTGAGAGCGCACATGCACACACTGCTCATGAAGCGAACTGACGAGACGACAGCGAAACCGCAAGGCGGGACTGTCTTCCGGTCGCTTATAACGCCTGGCTCGGACAGTTTCAATGCCCGGGCAGACGCGTGTCCGGCGGACGGCCGACGTTAGATTGGTCGTCGTGATCGGGCGCGGCGACCGGCACCGATGCGGAGGGCGCAGGAACTTCTTCCTGCGGAATAACAGGCAGGCCAGTTTCCGGATTTCTCGCAGGCGCCGGCGTACAAGGCTGCAGGAAGCATTCCCAGCCACCCCCTAGCGCTCGATAGGCCTGAATCAAATTCAGATCGATGTTGCCGCGGGCAATCGCCAATTGATCTTTTGCATTCACCAGCGCCGCTTGTGTGTCGAACACGCGATTGAAGTCGGCCAGGCCTCCTTCGAACTGTTCGGTCGCCAGGACCACGGCTCGCTCGAGATCCACCACTTCGGCTTCCAATCGCTGAGCTTGCAGTTGAGCTTGCAAGAAGCCGCTAAGAGCGTCTTCGACTTCCTGGCTGGCGGTCAACACGGTTTGCTGGTACTGGAACGCCGCGCGTTGGAATCGAGCATCTTGCGCTCGCACGCCGTTCACGATTCGGCCGTAATTCAAAATCGGCCAACTCACCGTCGGCAGCACCAACGCGGTGAAACTTTTCGGTTCGTATAACTCGTTGAGATCTTTGGCCGTGTAACCGAGAAACCCATTCACCGCGATCCGCGGATAAAAATCGGCCTGGGCCACGCCGATCCGGGCACTTTCGGCGGCTAGTTGCCGTTCGGCAGTGCCGATGTCGGGCCGGCGGCGCAACAGATCCGCTGGCACACCCACGGAAACCTCCAACGGCGGCCGGGGAATCGTCGCCGCGGGAAATCCCTGGGCAACGTCGCTCGCCGGCATCCCCAGCAGCACCGCCAGTCGATGACTCGCCTGCCGTCGGCCAGCTTCCAGGGGCGGCAGGAGCGACTCGGTTTGCGCCACGTTCGCCCGGGCTTGGCGCATGTCGAGTTCCGAGCTCGCGCTTTGCGGAACCGCTCTTCCGCCAGTTGCAGCGAGCCGCGCTGGATTTCGATATTCCGACGGCCGTAATCCAACCGTTGCTCGTACGTCCTCACCTGCACATAGTTCGTGGCCACCTCCGACAGCATCAGCACGAGCGCGTCGCGATAGCCTTCGACCGAGGCATCGACCTGGGCGTCGTTGGCTTCGACCGTCCGGCGAAATCTTCCCCAAAAATCGAGCTCCCAGGAGGCGTTGAAGCCTGAGGCCCAAATATCCAACGTGTTGCCCAGCGGCAAACCCATGTTCTTGCTCAATTGACCATGAGCGTAATCCATCAGCGCACTTTGCGATTGCGGGAACAAATTGCCGGCGGCGATATTCCGCTCCGCGCCGATTCGAGAATTCGTGTCCCGGCAATTTTCAGGTTCAGATTTTCGCGGTACGCCGAATCGACCAGATTGTCGAGCGTTGGATCGCCGAAGACGGTCCACCAGCCGCAATCGAGCGCGGGAGAGCTGACCAAATGGCGATCGGCCGATTCGACCCAAGCCGCGGCGACCGGCGCAGGCGGAGGCGTATAATTCGGCCCAACCTTGAATCCGTTGTGCCACCACTGCTCGATACCGCTACATCCGCTGGCGAACAGGATGATCGCTAATAGGACAGCGACGACCGGATGCCGCGATCGATTGGGCCGGGCATTGTCGGCGGCAGGACATGACTGTCTTATCATCATGTTCCTTTCCCGCCGCCGGGAGAGTCGCCCGTATGGCCACGGCATGGGGGCCACGCGGAAATTCCGCTCGGCCCACGCACGAGTGACCTCCCCTGCGATCCGCAAATCTGAAACAATCAACGAAACCCGCACTTACCCTACTACTCGGTTCACCGTTAAAGCCCGCATGAGCCGACGTCTTTCCAGCCCCACCCGATCAACAAGACTTGTCAAAATTTGCCGATTGTGCCGGAAGTAGCGACGATTCGTTCATTTGCGGCGTCGGTCTATCGGCTGGAAGCCAGGTGAGCTATGAAACGGACGCTTCTGATCCTCGTGCTCTTGGCGGCCGCCACCGCAGTGGGCGTCGCATGGTGGCTGAATCGCCCCAAGCCGTCGGCCACACAACTAACTCTCTATGGCAACGTCGACCTGCGGCAGGTGGAGTTGGCGTTCAATAACAACGAGCGGATCGCCGCCGTGCTGGTTCAAGAAGGCGACCGGGTGAAGAAGGGCCAGTTGCTGGCCCGCCTCGATACCGGCCGGCTCGAGCCGCAAGTGGCTCAAGCCGACGCCCAAGTCGCCGCCCAGCGCAACATCGTCGAGCGGTTGCATAACGGCAATCGGCCCGAGGAGATCGCGCAAGCTAAGGCCAATGTCGAATCCGCCCAGGCGGACGCGGCAAATGCCCGACGGCAATACGAGCGTTTCAAATCGTTGGCCCCCAAAGGCGCCGCGAGCCAGCAAGATTTCGAAAATGCCAGGGCGGCGCTCGACGTCGCCCAAGCCAAGTTGGCCGTGGCCCAGAAAGCGTTGGATTTGCAACTCGCCGGCCCGCGAAAAGAAGAGGTCGCCGAGAACGAGGCCCGGCTGCAAGCCAGTCAAGCCCAGGCGGCATATCTCCGCCAAATGTTGCGGGACGCCGAGCTCCGAGCGCCAATGGACGCCGTGATTCGCACGCGGATTCTTGAGCCGGGCGATCTGTCGTCGCCGCAAAAGCCGGCCTTCTCGCTCGCTATTGTCGACCCGAAATGGGTCCGGGCGTATGTGACCGAGAAGAATTTGGGGCGTGTGCATCCAGGCATGGCCGCCGCGGTGGCGGTCGATAGCTTTCCGAACCACCGGTTCGATGGTTGGGTGGGATTCATTTCGCCCGTGGCCGAATTCACGCCAAAGCCGGTGGAAACCACCGAATTGCGCACGAGTTTGGTCTATGAAGTGCGCGTGTTCGTAAAGGATCCGAACGACCAATTGCGTTTAGGAATGCCGGCGACGGTGTTTCTGGACCTCGGACAAAAAGATTCAGAAGACGCTTCTAAGACGGAGGGTCCTTTGCCCGCGCCGTCGGAGCCCGCGCGATGAATTCCGCGGCTGTTAACGGGCCGGTCCTGCATGGGCAAAACATCCGCAAAGCATTCACGCGGGGCCGCGGCCAAACGGTGCAAGCTCTCGACGGCGTTTCGTTCGCTGCCGAACACGGCACGCTGACGGCGCTCGTCGGCCCGGACGGCGCCGGCAAAACGACGCTGATCCGACTGGCCACCGGCCTGCTCACCGCCGATTCCGGCGAACTGCGCGTGTTGGGAATCGACGTCGCGGCCGATTCGCAACAGGTGCAAGAACGAATCGGCTACATGCCGCAGCGCTTTGGGTTGTACGAAGATCTGACGGTCCAAGAAAACATGAATTTGTATGCCGATCTGCACGGTGTGACTGCGAACGAGCGACAGGAAAAATTCCCACAGTTGATGGACATGACAGCGCTCGGTCCGTTCACCGATCGGCTGGCGGGCAAGCTTTCTGGCGGCATGAAGCAGAAGCTGGGCCTCGCTTGCGCGTTGGTCCGCTCGCCGGAGCTGTTGCTGCTGGACGAGCCGACCGTGGGTGTCGATCCTGTCTCGCGGCGCGACTTGTGGCGGATCATTTTGAATCTCGTTCACGACCAGGGGCTGACCGTGCTCGTGAGCACGTCTTATTTGGATGAAGCCGAGCGGTGTCACCGGGCGATCGTGCTTGACAGCGGCCGCATTCTCGCCCAGGGTCCGCCGCGGGAAGTCAGCGAGCTGGCCGCTGGGATGACCTTTCTCGTCGAGCCTCCCGATGGCCAGCCGCCACGCGAACTGCAATCGCGGTTGCTCGACGAGCCGGACGTCGTGGATGCCGTGCCAGAAGCCGGCCAAGTGCGGCTGGTGCGGGGCGCCGAGACGGAACACGCCGACAAACAAGATGAACAGCGGACCGCCAACAACGTCCTCGCGGGCTTAAGAATCGTTCCTACGCCGCCGCGTTTCGAGGACGGGTTCATGGTGCTCCTGCGCCGGGAAGCCGAACAACATGCGATCGGCGAGATGAAGCTCGACCGCCCGTTGCCGCGCGACGACCACCATGCGGTGGTAAAGGTTGACAATCTCGTGCGGCGATTCGCTGATTTCACGGCGGTCAATCACATCAACTTCGAAGTCCGGCGCGGTGAAATCTTCGGCTTGCTAGGTCCTAATGGCGCCGGCAAGACGACCACTTTCCGAATGCTGTGCGGCCTGTTGCAAGTCACTGAGGGAACCTTGCGCGTGGCCGGTATCGATTTGCGAACCGCTCGGGCCGAAGCCCGCGAACGGATCGGCTACGTGGCCCAGAAGTTTTCGCTGTATGGGCAGCTATCGGTAGTCGAGAATCTAGATTTTTTTGCCAGTGCATACGGTCTCAGCCGCGGCCGGAAGCGCGAGCGCATCGAATGGGCAAAACGCGAATTCGAATTGGAACCCTATGCCCGGCTGCCGGCGGGCGAGTTGCCCGGCGGCTTCAAACAGCGGTTGGCCATGGCCGCGGCGCTGCTGCACCAGCCGGAGATCTTGTTTCTCGACGAACCGACCAGCGGCGCCGATCCGTTGGCCCGGCGCGAATTCTGGCGGCGCATCACCGCGTTGGCCGAGCAAGGCGTCACCGTGATCGTGACGACGCACTTCATGGAAGAAGCCGAGTATTGCGACCGAATCGCAATCATGGCCGCCGGGCGCATCCTGGCCCAAGGCGCGCCGGCCGAGGTTCGCAGCCATGCTCGTGCTGAACACGGCCACACTCCGACCATGGAAGACGCGTTCATCGCGATCGTGGAAGAAGGACGAAAGGAAGCAACGACCGGGTAGCGAGCGCGTTGGCAACGCTTGTGCTTCGGATTGTATGCCACTGGCTCCGCCAGTGTTCTTCGTTGCCGACAGAACACGGCCAGAATTCCAAAGGACACTGGCAAGCCAGTGGCACTCAGTGGGCGCTTACTTCGTGCGCGGCTCTTAGGAGGCCGTTGAAAAAGGGGACTGGCTCCGAGCGACGCATGAGTTTGCCGAGGGATTTGGTTCACCGGGAGGTGCCTGTCCCCTTTTTCAACACGCTGTTAGGGCGCCGAATCACTTATTCCGTCCACGAAGTGGTATATTCGGCATCGACGATCTAGTCAATTCAGCGATCGATGAATCCTGCATCGCATACCAAGCACGGCCGCTTTTCCGCGAAATTCCGCCGTGTCGTAGCGCTCGTGCGCAAAGAAAGCCGGCAGATCTTTCGCGATCCCAGCAGCGTGGCGATCGGCGTGGTGTTGCCCGTGATTCTTATTTTGTTATTCGGCTATGGACTGTCGCTCGACGTGACGAACATTCCCGTGGCCGTCGTGCTGGAAGGCCCGACGCCGGACGCCACGTCGGCTTCGGCCACGTTCGAGTTGTCCAGGTATTTCCATCCGTGCATGATGACGTCGATGGCCGCCGCCGAGCGGCTGATGGAGCAGCGCAAGGTCGAGGCGATCATCCGCTTCCGTCCCGATTTTTCCCGCCATCTGCAACTGGGCGACGCCGAGGTGCAGGTCCTCGTGCATGGCACCGACGCGAACCTGGCCCGAATCATTCAGGTGTACGCCCAGGCCGCCTTGGCCCAATGGTCGGCCCGCCAGGCAGCCCAGGGCATGCCGCCGCCCGGCGGACCGGTCGTCGTGCAAAGCCGGCTCTGGTTCAACGACGCCAACGATAGTCACTACTTTCTCGTGCCGGGACTGGTCGTGCTAGTGATGACGCTCATCGGCGCGCTGCTTACCGCGCTGGTGATGGCCCGGGAATGGGAGCGCGGCACGCTGGAAGCCTTGTTCGTCACGCCCGTGCGGCCGGATGAAATTTTACTGGGCAAAACGATCCCCTACTTTGGCCTGGGCATGATCGGGCTCGGGCTCTGCATTCTCGCCGCGAAGTTCTTGTTCCATGTGCCGATCGAGGGTTCGCTCACGGTGCTGGCCGCGGCGTCGATGCTCTATTTGCTCGTGGCGCTGTCGATCGGGCTGTTGATTTCTTCGGCGACCAAGAGCCAGTTCGTCGCCAGCCAGATGACGATCATCATCACGTTCCTTCCCGCGATGATGCTCTCGGGTTTCTTGTTCGACCTGCGCAGCATTCCTTACGCCATCCGCATGTTTACCTATGCCGTGCCAGCCCGGTATTTCGTGGCGTTATTGCAAACCGTGTTTCTGGCCGGCGACATCTGGTCCGTCATCGTCCCAAACACCGCGGTGCTGGCCGCGATGGCGTTGGTGCTGATCGTGCTCACGCGCCGCGCGACCCGCAAGAAACTTGCCTGAGATCACAGAACAACGGAGACAGGCTGAAGGCTGAAGGCCTAGGGCTTAAGGTACGAACAAGCTATTTTGTCCTCGTCCTTAGGCCTTAAGCCCTAAGCCATAAGCCTTAAGCCATTCCACCGAGGATCCCATGTTCATTGCCCTGCTGCGCATTTTCGCTCTGACGCGCAAAGAACTGTTGGCTGTGCTCAAGGATCCGCAAAGTCGGTTCAGCTTGCTGGGGCCGCCGGTGATTCAATGTTTCATTTTCGGTTATGCGGCGACGTACGATCTCAACGACATTCCCTACGCGGTGCTCGACCAGGATCGGAGCGTGGCTTCATCCGATTTGCTGGCCGGGCTGGATGGCTCGGGCGTGTTCCACCGCGTCGCCGATCTCGAACGAGCCGCTGACATCACGCGATTCATCAACGACCGTCGGGCCCTGCTGGTGATTCAAATCAGCCAGGATTTCCAGCGCCGGCTGCTCACCGGACGGTCGGGCGATGTACAGATCATCGCTGACGGCCGCAACTCGAACACCGCCGGGACAGCCCTGGGCTATGCCACCGCGATCATCGAAACGTTCAACGCCAATTGGCGAGCCGAGCATGGCCAAGGCGAGCCGCCGATTCGCGTCACCAACCGGGCCTGGTTCAACGAGAATCTCGAAACCCGCTGGCACATGATTCCCAGCCTGATCGGCACGCTGACGATGCTGCAAACGCTGCTGCTCACCGCGATGTCGGTGGCCCGCGAGCGTGAGCAAGGCACGTTCGACCAGTTGCTGGTGACGCCGTTTCGCCCGGTGGAAATCATGGCGGGCAAGGCGCTGCCGTCGGTCCTGATTGGGACGACGCAAGCGACCGCCATCTTGCTGGTCGCGCAACTTTGGTTCCGAATCCCATTCGTCGGCTCGTTTTTCACGCTGTATTTCGGGCTGGGCGTGTTCCTGCTGGCGGCGGTGGGCATCGGCCTGATGGTCTCTTCGGTCGTGGGCACGATGCAGCAGGCCATGCTGTTTGGTTTCGTGCTCATCCTGCCATTCACGCTGCTGTCCGGTCTCACGACGCCGATCAGCAGCATGCCGCCAGTGCTGCAATACATGACCTGCATCAATCCGCTGCGCTATGCGATCGACATCGCCCAGCGTGTTTACATGGAAGGCGTGGGCCTGGAAGTGTTGTGGCCCGACCTTTGGCCGCTGGCGATCATGGCCGTCGTCACGCTAGGCGGCGCCTCCTGGATGTTCCGCCATCGCCTGGCGTAAGTATTAGAACGTGTTCAACTTATTTCCGACGGCCGGTGTTGCTCGACTACAGAACCCGGGTTACCAGTTGATTATTTCCACGCTCCTGCCTTTGGCAGCTTCTTTTGCAGCTCGGCAAGGCCGGCGTCCGTCACGTTCGTGCCGAGAAGTTCCGAATATCTCAGGTTCTGCAGCCCGTACAGCTCCTTTACGCCCACGCTATCTGATCGCTCGTCATCCGCGTGATCGGTGTGATCCGTGGTCGGTTTCTTCCGGCGTTCTCGCTCGGAAATTCAACCACGGATGGCGCGGACGGCACGGATGAACGAGAAGCGAATCGCTTTCAGCGCCGGGAAACAGAGCATTGCTAACGTTTGTGGCCGACTGCTAATGAATGTTGCATGCTGGGAAGTTCTTTTTCAGCGCCGCGGCGCCTGCTGCCGATACCTTGGTGCCCCAAATCTGTAGGTCTTTCAAGCTCTTCAGCGCAGCTAGATCCTCCAACCCGGCCGTCACTCCCGAGCAGCGGAAAAGCTGTAGACTCATGAATGACGCCGCTTCGGCCTATATTTAAGCGTCTCCCAAACACCGGCTCCCACCGCGACTAGCCAAATGTAAATTCCTACCAGTTTCGATCGAACCAGGTCATCTCCCACTTCAGGAGCTACGTAGGTGACCGCGATTCCTAAAACGGTTCCAAGAACTAAGGACGTTACGATCCCGACGGCAATCGCCGTGAGCCAAGTCTGTAACCGATCGTTAGTCGGGGACACAATGCACCAATAGTCGGTTTTCAATGATGGACGGGAAAAGCCGACGTTCTTCTTTACCAAACTAGATCAGAAGGTCCAGCCCTCGCAAACATCATCAATTTGCCTCGACCGCGCTGGCGAGTGTCTCGAAATTGACTGGTTTGACCAAATGCAGATCGAAGCCGGCTTCTTTCGAGCGAATCAGGTCCTGGGGCTGCCCGTAACCTGACAGAGCGATTAGCCGCGTCCGGACGAAATTGCTGTCGCCCCGTAGCGTCTCCGCGACCTGGTAGCCATCCAAGCCCGGCAGGCCGAGGTCCAAGACAATTACCTCGGGCTTAAACGATTTTGCCGCCTTGAGCGCCGCAAAACCATCGTGGGCCATTTCGACCGTGTGACCGGCCGTTTCCAGCAATAAGGCCGCACTGCGGGCCGTGTCCAGATTGTCATCGACGACGAGAATCTTCCGCCGTTGCTTGGAGCCGGAGGCGCCTTGACCCTCGGTCGGCGTTTTTCCGGCAACCGCGGCAAGAGGCAGCCGCACGGTGAACTGGCTGCCGCGGCCGGGGCCTTCGCTCGTCGCGGTGACGCTGCCGCCGTGCAACTCCGTCAGCTTACGGACCAGTGTCAGCCCGATGCCTAAGCCACCTTGTGATCGATCGAGCGTGGGATTCACCTGCGTAAAAAGGTCAAAGACCCGATGCAACATACCTTCGGGAATTCCCAGTCCGGTATCGCTCACCTGAAACACCGCGGCTCCGTCGGCGGCATAAGCCCGGACCGTGATCCGGCCCCCATCGGGCGTGTATTTGGCGGCGTTGGTCAGCAGATTCACGAAAATCTGTTCGGCCCGCGTCGGGTCGACATGGAGCGGCAACGGCTCACGCGGCAATTCCACATTCAGCGTATGCCGCCGCGATTTGATCAGCGGCTCGGAGGTGACCGCGGCCCGCTGCAAGATGACTGCTCCATCGATCAGTTCGCAGTTCAACTGAATCTTGTCGCGGGTGATCCGCGAGACATCGAGCAGGTCGTTAATCAGATGAACCAGATTCGCGACCTGGCGGCCAATGACCTCGCTGGCGTGATATTCCTGCGCCGGGGCCATGCGTGAAAGCTCGTTGGCATACTGGATCGCCGAAATCGGATTACGCAGCTCGTGGGCCAACATGGCCAAAAAGTCATCTTTTTGCCGCTGCGCCTCCTTGAGATCGCGGTACAGACCCGCGTTCTCAATCGCCACGGCGGAACGATTGGCCAATTCGCTCGCGAGATTGACGTCGGCCGATGAAAACTGCCGCTGCGATTCGGAAATGATGAAGTTCAGCGTTCCCACCGCCGAGTCGCGAATTACGATCGGAGCCGAGAGCGCCGAACGCGGATTCAATTCGGTCAGCAACTCGCGATGACGCTCGTCGCGCGCTAGTCTGTCGAAGTAGGTTGTGGGCAATTCGGCGATCAGTTCGGCTGTGCCGCTCCGCAGGACTTTGACCGACAAGGAACTGCTATCCCAATCGAGCGGATAGCGTGTGACCAGCTCCTTGACGATCGGCTCCTTGTGCGGATTTGCATGGGCGTAAGCAACCCGTTGGATATTTCCCTTGGCGTCGACCATGTCGACAATGCATCCGTCGGCGAGAAACGGCACTGCCAGCCGCGCGATTCGCTGCATCGTGCGCTCGTAATCGACGATCGACGCCAGCTCCAAACTCGCGTCGGCAAGAAAGTGCATTTGGGCCGTGCGCTCTTGCACCCGATGTTCCAATTCGTCGTGCGCGCACCGCAGCCGTTCTTCGATCTGCCGCCGCTCGGTCAAGTCGCGCGTGATTTTGGAAAAACCGTGCAGCGTTCCGGACGCGTCACGCAAGGCGGTCATGACCACGTTGGCCCAAAACTGGGTGCCATCTTTTCGCACGCGCCAGCCCTCCGACTCGTATCGGCCGGAAGCAGCGGCTTGGCGCATGGCGTGCGCCAGATCGCCGCGCTCGATGTCCGCGGGCAGGAAGAACATCGAAACGTGCCGGCCGACCACTTCGTCGGCCCGATAGCCTTTGATTCGCTCGGCCCCTTGATTCCAGGTGAGCACGCAGCCCGCGGGATCGATCGAATAAATCGCGTAATCCTGCACGCTGCTGACGAGCAGATGAAATTGCCGGAATTCAGCTTCGGCTTGCTTGATTTCCGTAATGTCGAAGGCCACGCCTTGCAGGCAGAGCGGCCCGCCGGCGTCGTCCTTCAATAATTTGGCTTCGCCATGCACCCAGACCACGCGGCCATCGCGCCGATGAAGCGATAATCGGCCCGAAACGGCTCGCCCGAGTTCACGGTCCGGGCAAACTGTTCCTGCCATCGCTGCTTGTCTTCGGGATGGAGTTGCCGATACCAAAGGACCGGGTCTTCCAACCACTCCTGCGGCGAGAATCCGAGCAGATCTCTGATCTGCGGGCTGACATACAGTTCGCTCGTGCTCCCATCCAGCGGAGCCATGAAAGTGACCGCGGGAATCTGCTCGACCAGCGCCTGATATTTCACTTCGGCGGTCAAACGGCGCCGGCTGGACGGATCGGCAGCGCGCCTCGTCTGGTAGAAGCTTTGGCGGTGAACCAAACTCAGAATCGGAAGGCTGCCGTGTCTGCGCCAGCCGATCCAAAATGGCTAGCGCTTCCTGGACGCTCTGATTTTCAAGATCGGACAAGGTCGTCGCCTTGAGCGTCTCTTCGGTCATGGTGCGTCGATATATAAAAGTAGAAGATTGGCCGCTCGGATCGTTCAATTGCCATTCTACATTCGGCGGGCCTATCCCAAACTCGAAAAACGAATCGTACATGCGTGAAAATCGTCGAAAAAGCAGATCGCTCTTGGCATTCACGGCATGTGTCCCTATCGTGTCGTCGCAAAGCGAACTCCCACGGCGTCGCGAAAAGCGAAGCGAAAGCCGCATGACGACAACGGCCCACCAAACATTGAACGTGGCCCAGGCTCAACGGCTGCTGGATCACGTTGCCGGGGCCCTGGAAAAATTTGACGACGCGACCTTGGAGCGCATGCTCGACGAATTCGTCGATCGTCTGCGGCAGCTGGACGATCTTGCCCTCGTCCGTGCAAAAATCGCCCAAGCAGACGCCGTCGCTTTGGAGCATCTCGGCGGCGTCGAAGGAGCGAGCGCGCTCATTTACCTGGTCGAAAGAATCGCAATGGGCGACGAACCGGTAAATTGACGCGAGGCCTCGTTGCGCTTCGTCGCGCAATCGCCTCAGCACGTTACAGGACGCCTGATTTGCGCTATTCAATTTCCTGGAAGACTTGCAAACGGATCCGCGCCGGTCGGTCTAGTTGTGTAGGACATGAATGTCCTTATCTTCAGGAAACGCCTCCTTTGCAAGTTTGAGCAACGGCCCGCGGACGCTGTCGAAATCCTGCCATTCCCATTCCTCGTGAGCAGTTCCACGCTCAATAATCCTTGTCGGTTCGCCCGGCACGAACGCCCAAAGCACGTTGCATTTGAAACAGATCAACACGACAACCGACCGGTCGCGGTCCCAGAGTCGAAATCCGACGCCCGGTGCGAAACCACACTTCTTTGCATTCTGCGTAACGTTGCCGCTGAGCAATATTTTCGCCAAGCGCTGGCCGAACGCCTGATTCTGCTCCGAGCCGGCCGACAGGATGGGATACCCTCCGAGCGTTCGATCCGCGGGTTCCTGAACCTTGTCCGGCCCCACTCGGAAAACCTCGACTCTCGTCGCTCCCCTGAGAATCGCGACGCCGGAACCGGACAGCTTATCCGGGGTCACGCTGTTCCGATTATCCGGGGTCACGCTGTCCCGATGACCGCACCCCAGGCAACCAGCCATTGCCAACGCCGCGAGAAAAACGCACAAACGGCGCAACGATCGCATGGTCGGGGCTTTCAAGATGGCAGCGGCGAAAATCAAAGTTCACGGATTTAACAAAAGGGAAATCTGTCGTCGACCTTCGCTTCGGATAGTTCGACGAGAAAGGTCGACAAGCGGTCGACGAGATGGCCCATGAACTGCCGGCCTTTTTCGGCCGTGGCGGCGTGCGGGTTGCCGGCGCCGCTGTTGGTGGTGAGCAGATGCCAGGGCCGCGTGATCGAGACCCAGCCTTTGTTCACCGCGGTGAATTGTGTCGGCTTCACCGCGCCTTCATCGGCGGCTAGCGAGCCGTCGGCCTGCTTCGCCACCAGATGCGGAAAATAAGCCAGGGCCAGCGAGGTTTCGACTTCGCCGGCGTGATCGTCCCGGCAAGAGAAAATCTTGTCATTCATGTCGGCCGCGACTTGGAACCAGTTGCAGAGAAACAACCGGGCCGGCGATTTGCCATACAACTGTCGCAGGACCGGCTTCAAGTCGTTGCCGCCGTGCCCGTTGAGCAGCATGATCTTGTAAATGCCATGCGTCACCAGCGAATCGACCAGGTCGGTAATCACCGCGGTCAGCGTTTCCGGATTCAAATTCATCGCCAGCGGAAACGCCATCTGGTTCGTTTCGGTGCCGTAGGGAACCGTGGGCAGCAGAATCACCTTGGCGCCGCGCTCGGTTGCCGCGGCGCAGAATCTGACCGCCGATCGCGTTGCACTCCTCGGTGTCGGTGCTGTAGGGCAGGTGCAGATTGTGCGGCTCGGTCGCCCCCAGCGGCAGCACGGCGACTTCATATTTTTGGCCCTTGATTTGGCCGTAATTGGTTTCCGCAAGATTCCAAGGCGCTGGCATGGGTGAGTTGATATCCGGCAAGAAAGAAGCGATCGGGGAAGATTAGTTACCGGCGGGCGCTTGTTTCAGGAAGTCGAAATATTGCCGGTCGAGCTTTTCGTAACTCTCGCCAGTCAGTTTGGCTAGCGTGCCGCGCTCCGATTTGTCCGTATATACCGCTTGCAAATACTCGACCAGCGGCTGCCGATAGCGGCCTCCGCCCGATTGCATCAGAAACATCGCCAGGCCCGACGACTCGCTGTAGATCATCGGCAATCGCGAGTCGTGTTGCAACGTATCGCGGCCATAGACGACCAGTTCGCCGAGCGGCACGTAGAAATGGTCGTCCAGCAATCGTTTGCGGGCCGCGGGAATTCGGCCTTCATCGAACCCGCCAACGGTCACATAATCGCCATGCGTTTCGAGCGATTCCATGTAACAGGCCACGGCTTCGACGATCCAAAAATTGTTTCGCCGGCCCAAATCGCGGGTCGAAGGGCGCGTTTCTTGAAACAGTTGGTGCGTCGCCTCATGGTTGAGTGTCCCGTCGTTCTGCTCTTCGCCGGCGAAAAAATAGCAGGTGTGCGTGTCGAACATGTAGATGCCCAGCGTCATCTTGATCAGCGCCTGCCGGGGCAACAGGGCCGTGTTGTATTCATCCCGATCGCGAAAGTATACGACCTGATGTTGGTGAACGGGTCGATGCACCGGAGTGCCATCGAACGATTTCTTTAACTCCGCTTCGGTCAACCAGTAACCGGCGAACACTTGTCGCCAGACTTCGTTCAACCGCTCCAAGCGCTGGGCCAACTTAACTCCCGCCTCGAGGCTGTGATTCGTGGTGACGAGATAATGTTCGGTCTCAACGCGCCAACCGTTCTTGATGTTGGCGTGCAGCCGGGCGTCTTCCTCCGAGCTGATCCAGACGCCGTGATTGTTGCGCTGGCCGGCATCGTAGCGTGCGACGTCGGCCGCGGCGATCCAGCCATATTTCTCGTGGAATTCTTGCCCGGCGGCGAGTCGGCGAGCTTCGTAAGCCGTGACCCAACGGCCCGCGATTTTTTCGTAACCGAGAATGGCCCGTGCGCGTGGATGGTCCGGATTCTCACGCACGGTCCCGCGAACCAACTCGTACGCGAGCGCCGTTTGATGAGCGGCCAGCGCTCGTTCTGCTAGCTGGAATAGCGCATCGGCTTGAGCGCGGCGAAATTTGACAAACCGCTCCCGCCATTTGCTGAGGGCCGACTCATTGGCTGCGTTGGCGGGAGCCGCTAAGGCGTCAGGCAGTAAGAAGATGTACAACTTGTCGGCATCCCGCCGTGGCGGCCAAGCGCGAGTCTGTTTCGCCTCCGCCGAAAGATGTTGCGATTCGCACCAACTCGCCAATTCGGCCAACTGTTCGCCGTATTTTGATTCCAGCGCATCGTGGGCGCCGACGAGTTCAGCACGAGTGGCGACGGGCGCCGCGGCACTGACTGGCTCAGCCGCGACATTCAGATCAGATGATCGAAGGCCGACGAGAAGACAAGAAATCAGAGCGGCGAATGCCAATTGCGATTTGTGGGAGCCCATTCATTAAGTATAGCATTCGCCTCCGCCAACTTGCGAAACCGCGAAGCCTGCGGGATTTGTGCAAACCTAGATCGTGTTCTCGCTTTTGGCAGGGAGAGGCCATTGCCGAGCCGCGCCTTCGGAGTTGAACCACGGATGACACCGTTGACACGGAGATAGAATAAGTGCCTATCCGAGAACCGGCGGGGACTGGCTCATTTTGCGGTGCCCTGGGAGCAAAATGTGCCTGTCCCCCTCTCCTCGGCCGGTTCTCGGATAGGCAGTAAGTAATGTTCGTCCACCTCCGTGTTATCGGTGTCATCCGTGGTTGAACGCCTTCCGTCACACCTCGGCACGAGCCTCGCCGCCCCTATTCTCGGTGTGCAATTCAATCGTTTGCGATGGACTCGCGCGGGGGCTCGCGATACCATTGCGGCCCGTTCATTTCGGAAGTTGCTAGCGTCCAACCTGGCAGCGCCGCGAGCACAAACTTGCTGCCCAATGAGGTCATTCCCGTGTCCGACATCGCGAATCTTCAAGAACTGATCGGCAACACGCCGCTGGTGCAACTGCGCACGTTCGACGCCGGCCCCTGCGAGTTGTTTCATCAAACTTGAGAACTGCAACCCGGGCGGATCGATCAAGGATCGCATCGGCCGCTCGATGATCGAAGCCGCCGAGCGCGAGGGAAAAATCGGTCCCGGCTCGACGCTCGTCGAAGCCACGGCCGGCAACACCGGGCTTGGGCCTGGCGCTGGTCGCGGCCCAAAAGCAATATCCGCTGATCCTGGTCATTCCCGACAAGATGAGCCAGGAAAAGGTCAATCATCTCAAGGCGCTCGGGGCCGAAGTGGTGATGACCCGTAGCGACGTTGGCCGCGGCCATCCGGCCTATTACCAGGACCTGGCCGAGGCGATCGCCCGTCGCACGCCGCGCAGTTTCTACGTCAACCAGTTCAACAATCCGGCCAATCCGCTGGCCCACGAGACCACGACCGCGCCGGAAATCTGGCGGCAATGCGACGCACGATTGGATGCCGTGGTCTGCGGCGTCGGATCCGGCGGCACGATCACCGGCTTGAGCCGCTTTTTCGCCCGCATGGCCCCGCACGTCGAGATGGTGCTGGCCGATCCGGTCGGTTCGGTGCTGGCCGATTATGTCCGGACCGGCAAAGTCGGCGAGGCCGGCTCGTGGCTGGTCGAAGGAATCGGCGAAGATTTCATTCCCGGCGATCGCCGATCTGTCGCGCGTGCCGCGAAGCGTTTCAGATTTCCGACGCCGAGAGCTTTCGCACTGCCCGCGAACTGCTGCGACGCGAAGGGCTGCTGGTCGGCTCGTCGTCGGGCACGTTGGTCGCCGCCGCCTTGGCCTATTGCCGGCAGCAGACCGAAGCCGAAGCGCGTGGTGACGTTTGCCTGCGACTCGGGCAACAAGTATCTCTCGAAGATGTACAACGATTTCTGGATGGCCGATCAAGGACTTGCAACAGCGGCCGCGCCTACGGCGATCTGCGCGACCTGATCACGCCGGCGGTTTGCCGACGGGCCGTGGTGGCCGTCGGGCCCGACGAGCCGCTGAACGTCGCCTACACGCGGATGCGGCTCGTACGACGTTTCGCAATTGCCGGTGCTGCAAGGAGACCACATCGTCGGGCATCATCGACGAGTCGGACTTGCTCTTGGCGGTCACGGACAATGCGGGCGGCGTTTCAGCAGCCGGTGCAGCAGCTACATGACCTCGCGGCTGGAAACGGTGTCGCCCGATGCCAGCTTGGCAGCAGTTGCGGCCGATCTTGGCGGCGGGTCGAGTGGTGATCGTGGCCGACGAGCAGGGATTTTACGGATTGATCACCCGCGTCGATTTGTTGAATCATTTCAAGCGGCAGAGTCAGAGTCAGGCGGCCTGAGGCCCGATGAAAGAATGGCGACTAGCCCGAGTTGCCGCGTGACGGCGGCATGTGCTGCCGTCCGCGAGATGTCTGTCGCCATTCGACATTCGACATTCGCTGATCGGCGAAAGGAATCACGCATGGCTACGATCGACTCCTCAGCTGACGTTCCAGGGCAGTCCCCGCTGTTCCCATCGGCTGCCACGGCCGGACTGCCCCTGCGCAGCCGCCGCCGCGGATGGGCTTTGCCACGCGCGACGATCCACGCCGGCCAATCGCCCGATCCGACGACCGGCGCCGTGATGCAGCCGATCTACGCCACCAGCACCTACGTGCAGCAATCGCCCGGCGTGCACAAGGGCTTCGATTACGGCCGCTCGCAAAATCCGACGCGGTTCGCCTTCGAGCGCTGCGTCGCCGATTTGGAAGACGGGCAGGCGGCGTTCGCCTTCGCCTCCGGCCTGGCGGCCGCCGCGACGGTGCTGGAGCTGTTCGATCATGGCTCGCACGTGGTCGTGTGCGACGATTTGTATGGCGGCTCGTATCGGCTGTTCGAGCGTGTGCGCCGGCGCACGGCGAATCTCGATTTCACCTACGTCGATCCGACCGAATCTGCCGGCGCTGGAAGCGGCGATCCGCCCGAACACGCGGATGATCTGGATCGAGTCGCCGTCGAATCCGCTGCTGAAGCTGGCCGATTTGGAGCAGGTGGCCGCGCTGGCGCGGCGGCGGCGGTTTGATCAGCGTGGCCGACAACACGTTCGCGACGCCCTATCGTGCAGCGGCCGTTGACGCTCGGGTTCGACGTCGTGGTGCATTCGGTGACCAAATATCTCAACGGCCATAGCGACATGATCGGCGGCGTGGCGATCGTCGGCGAGCGGAAGGACCTGGCCGATCAGCTTCGCTTTCTGCAAAACGCCGTCGGCGGGATCAGCGGGCCGTTCGATTGCTTCTTGGCGCTGCGCGGTCTGAAGACGCTGGCGCTGCGAATGGAGCGGCATTGCGCCAACGCCCTGCAAATCGCCGAGTGGCTGGAGCGCCGCAGCGACGTTGCGCAAGGTCCACTATCCGGGCCTGGCGTCCCATCCGCAGCATGCGTTGGCCAAGCGGCAGATGCAGGCCTTCGGCGGCATGGTTTCGGTCGTGCTCGAAGGCGGCGTCGCCCGAGCCCGGCGATTCTTGGAACGCTGCCAACTGTTCGCATTGGCCGAAAGCCTGGGCGGCGTGGAAAGCCTGATCGAGCATCCGGGCCTGATGACGCACGCCTCGATCCCGGCGGCACAACGGGCCGCGATCGGCATCGACGACGGCCTGGTGCGGCTTTCGGTCGGCATCGAAGACGTCAAGGATCTGATCGCCGATCTGGAGCAGGCCCTGCGCGCCGATTCGCCGCGGCCAAAGCGGAAGCTGTAAAGGCAGGAAATTTGGGATACGATGAGGCACGTGCTCTGAACGCCTTCTCCCCTCGCCCCTTGCGGGAGAGGGGTTGGGGGTGAGGGCTAGCATCGCCAACCATCTTCCAATCACCCCCACACCCCGGCCTTCTCCCGTCGAGGGAGTGGGCATCATTGCGTTCAGCCGGCGCGACGACACCGGCGGCCCACCACGATCAGCCCCATCGCAGCGAGGCTGAACAGAGCCACCACGGACGATGGCTCGGGAACCGTTGTCAAGAACGCGTCGGCGAAGCCGATTCCCAAGTCGATGGTGCCTTCCGTATTGAAGTGAATGTCGTCGTTCGGAGTGTCGCGCGGGTAGCTGTCGGTATCGACCAAGAAGGTATTGGGCACCGTCATCGCGACATTTTCCTGGGCTTGTCGAATCAAGTCCGTGCCTGCCCCCGCGTCATTAATCAGGCCGAAGATGAACGGCAGGTTCGGGTCGCCAAAGGTGGCTCGCACCGAAGCGATGAAGTTGGTCAAATCGGCCTGGTATTCTGCCGTGGTCCGACCGACGTCCGACTCGCCCTGCATCCAGAAGAAGCCCGCGACTTTACCCGTCACGCCCGGCTGCTGGATCGGCAAGTCGGCCAGCGCGGTTTGTACCTGCGTGACCATTTGGGAATACAACCCGCCGGGGGTGCTGGGGTTCCACTGCGAATAAAGGTTCGTGCCGTTGACGGCGAATTTGACCTCGCCGACTTGCTCGCCCCCCAAGGCATTGGAAATCGTTTCGCCGGCGGACAACTCCGGGCCAAAACCGGAACCCGAGGCCGTTTGCTGCACCTGAGTCGGCGGTGTGAGCTGCTGCCAATTGATCGGGGACTCCTGTGGGCCGGCGTACAACACATTCGGCTGCGTGGCGTCCCACGACCCCAGCGCCAGTGAGCAACGCGGTGTTCGTGGCATACCCGACGGCGTTCGATTGACCGGCGAAAACGAACACGGGAATTGTCGCCGCATCAGCGCTTGTCTGAGCCAGGCTCAGCGCGAGGCCGACGCAGCCGAAGACGATGAGTATCCGAAGTAGAAATCGATTCAGCATTCGCAGTTTCCAATTCCTTGCCAAAGCGTCAGCGTCTCGTAAAGAGTCGCGCGCGATAAGCGGGATGCGTCACACCCGGCGACCGCATCAACCGCTTGCTTCGTGCGTCGCTCTTCGGAAAGAGGGAGTCGGCTTCCCGTCGCTTAGTGGGTGCGACGGCGGCGAATTACCAGCAGCATGCCGACTGCGCCGAGTCCGATGAGCCCGACAAGACTGCTCGGCTCCGGCGTGGAAAACTGTAGATTACCACCTAAGAACTCCTGGATGGCGCCGTTCGTTTGTCCTGGAGGGATGTTCGGCGGCGAGGGATTGAATTGAAAAATGTTGAAATTGAAACTGGCGTCGTCAAAAGTTCCCGCAGGACCATTAGTGCCGTTATAGGCAAACGGGGTTGCCGCCACTGCCGTGGTGCCCGTTGGGTCAGTAGCGACATCAGTCAAAACATAAGCGTTTCCGGGAAGGAGCGTGCCGCGGTAGGCGACGTAGGCGAAACCCTGCGAATCCACCGGGGTGCCAATTGGGATCAGAGTCGAACTGATGGGCGTATCGTTGAACGAGTAAAGATTGGCCTCGAAGGTCACTGTCGTTTTACCCCCTAGTTGATCGTCCGGGCCGACATATGCGCCGATGTTGGTGACATACATTGGTGTAGCGCCGACCGTGAAGTCGTTGCCAATGTTGATTGTCTGGCCCTCAGCGATCGAGTCGGGTTCGCTGCTTCCGAACGTGAACAACGTTCTGGCATTTGCCGATGCCTGCAGAAGTCCCCACATGCAAACTGTCAACATGGCTGCCCACAATGCGCGACTCGTGTTCATGGTTCTACCTTTTCGTTGTGGAGGCAAATCAATTTTGAGACCAATTGAAAACCAATGCATTAAGTTCGACTTTTGCACTTTTTACGGTGCTAAAAACTGGTCTACGTAAATAGTGTGAGCCTCCGCGACAATGCTTGGGACATCACTCTCAGGCATCGAGCAAGGAGGCTCACAGTGGAACTTGTACCCGGTTTCAGCGCGCTTTTGCAAGGACTTTCGACCACGATGACCGCGCCGACCTTCGCCAGTTTGACGACCGTGCTCACAGGCTGGGTGTTCGCCAGCCGGCGTACGGTCACGCGAATGATCCTGGCCGCTGGCGACGTGGCCGACAAACACTTTTCGTCGTATCACCGCTTGTTCAGCGCGGCCCGCTGGTCGCTTGACTGCGCTCGGGTTGGCCCTGTTCGAGTTGATCCAGCCTTTTTTGGGCGAGGTCGTCTTGCTGGGACTCGACGACACGCTGGCTCGCAAGCGCGGCCTGACGATGTTTGGCACGGGCATGCATCATGATCCACTGCTCTCCAGTCGCAGCAAGGTGATTACCAACTGGGGACACAGTTGGGTTGTGCTCGGCGTGATCGTCGAGTTGCCGTTCCGCCCAGGACACTACTACTGCCTGCCGATCTTGTTTCGCTTGTATTTGAACAAGAAGAGCGCCGCCAAACACCGCCGCGCGTATCGCACGCGTCCGGAGTTGGCCGTCGAGATGCTCGAAGTATTGTGCAATCACCGAAAAAAGCGGCGTTTTCACGTGGTCGCTGACAGCGCCTACGGCGGCAAAAGTCTGCTGTGTTTCCTGCCGACGAATTGTGATCTGACGAGTCGGCTGGTGAAAGACGCTCGGTTGTATGGGCCGCCGCCGGAGCGGAAGCCGGGGACCAACGGCCGTCCGCGGAAGTTTGGCGAGCGACTTCCCACACCCGAGGCGATGCTCAAGGGCCGCTGTCGCCGCGTGACCCTGAAGATCTACGGGCGCAGCGAAGCCGCACGCCTGGCCGACCAAGTGGCCCATGTGCATGCCGCCCCACGACGGCCGCTGCGCGTGGTGGCGACGGAGGCCCTCCGCGGCGGGCGCGGGCAAGAAGCATTTTATTCCACGTGCTCCGACGCAACCGCCGAACAAGTAATCGCCTGGTACGCGATGCGCTGGAGCATCGAAGTCACGAACCACGACAGCAAGCAACACTTGGGATTCGAACAACCGCAAGGCTGGACACGTCGAGCCGTTGAGCGCACGGCGCCGATGGCCATGTTGCTGTACAGCTTGATCGTGTTGTGGTTTGCCCGCGAAGGTCATCGCAATTGGCGTCCGTTCATCTGTTCTTGGTACCCATCGAAAACCGAACCATCGTTCGCCGACATGCTCGGCCTGCTCCGCCGCCTCGGCGTCCGGCAACAGGTTTTAACGTTGGCGGTGCGAGGGCCAGGGTCGCGAAAAATCCGCCAACTACTGGAAAAAGCGGTCGCGATCGCCGCATAAAGTGCAAAAGTCGAATTAAGAGCCTATCCGAGAACCGGCGGGGACTGGCTCAATTTGCGGCGCCCTGGGAGCAAAATGTGCCTGTCCCCCTCTCCCCGGCCGGTTCTCGGATAGGCAGTAAATCTAACGCCTGCTGCTGCGGCTGACAACCGGATCAGCAGATCAGCACCATTGCGGCCAGGCGCCGGTCGCAATGAGCGACGATGGCTCGGTCAATACCGTCGTCATCGCGGTGTATGTGATCTGATCGCTATTTCACCCGCTGATGCTTCTAAGAAGTCCTAACTCAACTCGCGGCGCTGAGGGGGGTCCCGGCTGGCTAAGTTAGCAATTCTAACGATGAACTAAGAGCCTATCCGAGAACCGGCCGAGGAGAGGGGGACAGGCACATTTTGCTCACAGGGCATCGCAAAATGAGCCAGTCCCCGCTGGTTCTCGGATAGGCTCTAAAAGAAATTGCCCATCGAGCCGTTGTTTGGCAGCACTCCGCAGTTTTTCGCAGTTGGCCCGGCGTTTGCTCAAACACCTATAAATGCCGTCCGGGCAGTTTACAGGAGAGCAACATTGATGGCTTCAACGAAGAAGGCCAGAACAAAATCCCGTGCCAAGTTTCGTGCTAGCTGGCGCGGGCAATTGCGATTCGGACTGGTTTCTTTCGAGGTCCAGGCGGTGAACGGCGAGATCAAGGAAAATGCGGAGGTGCATTTTCATTTGCTCCATTCGCCAGACAACGAGCGGATTCATTTCGCCAAAATGTGCCCGCAACACGGCGAGGTGCCAAACGACGAAATCGTGGAGGGTTACGAGTACGCAAAAGGACGGTATCTCGAGTTCAGCAAGGAGGAGCTCGACAGCCTGCGCACCGAGCAGGAGAAGGCCCTGACCATCGACGCCTTCGCCAATGCCGGGGCGATCGACCCGATCTATTTTGACGGTCGCATGTACTATCTCATTCCCTCCGGCGCCAATTCGGCCGAGCCGTACGCCTTGCTGCAAGCGGCTATGGACAAGAAAAGTCGGTGCGGCATTGGCCAAGTGGTCTTTTCCGGCCGCGAGCAGTTGGCCCTCATTCGTTCGTTCGAGGGTGTGCTGACGATGGCCATGTTGAGCTACGACGCGGAGATTCGAAAGCCGGCCGAAATAAAAAGCGAATTCACTCGCGCTCAAACGACGCCTCGTAAGATGCGGTTGACGGAGGAGCTCATCAGCAAATGGCATGAAGGCAAGTTCGACTTTAGCGCATACAAAGATCATTATCGCCAGAAAGTGAAAGCTGCTATCGAAGCCAAGAAGAACGGCGTTGATTTATCGACGCCGGAGGAAGAGGAACCCGAGGTCATCAATCTGATGGACGCTTTGCGGCGTAGTGTGGCCAATGCGGGAGCGAAAGATGGCAACTCGCGGCACGCTACGAATGGCAGGTCACGCCATTCCTCGGGAACGAAATCGCGACATGGCGCGGGAAAATCGCACTCGACCCATCGTCGTCGCGATTGAAGGAGCAATCACGTCGGAGAAAGATCATGTTGCTAACGGAGAAAGTCGCGCTAGTCACCGGCGCTGGCTCGGGAATCGGCAAAGCTGCCGCGAAACGGTTCGCCGCCGAGGGCGCAGCGGTTGGCGTCCTGAGCCATTCCGCCGACGAAGTGGATGCAGTTGCCGAGGAAATCCGCCAGACAGGCGGGAAGGCGATCGCGCTGGTCGCCGACGTTGCCGAGCCAAACCAGATTCAGCAAGCGATCGAGCAACTAGCAATGACTTTTGGCGGACTGGATGTTGTCTTCGCCAACGCCGGCATCAACGGCGTTTACGCGCCGCTCGAAGAATTGTCGCCCGACGAGTGGGACCGTACGCTCCGCACGAATCTCGGGGGAACTTTTCTCACACTCAAATACGCGGTGCCGATACTGAAACGACGCGGCAAGGGCGCAATCTTAATCACCTCGTCGATTAATGGTTCGCGCGTGTTCAGCAATTTCGGAGCCGCCGCGTATGCGACGAGCAAAGCCGGCCAGATCGCACTGGCGCAGATGGCGGCGCTGGAGTTGGCCCGGTGGAATATCCGCGTGAACGTCATCTGCCCCGGTTCCGTCGATACTGAAATCAAAGACAATACCGACAAGCGCGATCTGGAAAAGATCACGATCAAAACCGAGTTCGAGGTCAAGGTTCCATTGGGCGACAAACCGGCGACTAGCGAAGAAGTGGCCGAATTGGCTCTGTTTCTCGTTTCCGATGCAGCGAGCCATATTACGGGCACGCCGGTTTGGATCGACGGCGCGCAGTCGTTGTTACGCGGTTAAATCGGCACCTCCGCGGACTTGTGCCGCGGTTGCGACCTGCACGTCCAACGACTGCAATCGGCGCGGCGCCGCCAGCTCGCCACGGATGATTTCGCCCGGACATCACGCAGAATCCCGTCGGCATCGACATCGAGTACGCACGGCCGAAATGGTCTCGACCGTTGGTCTTCGCGGGGGTCGCCTTGGCCGAAGGGAGCGCGGCCGAACTCGCCTCCCCAGACAACGCGCGACGGTTGCTCCGCCTTGAAAGGGCGGATTTAGTTAACGCGCCGGCGACTTGGTGGAGGCGACCGCCGATTCGAGATAGGTCCTGACCGGACGAAAACCGATATTGACGTTGCTGTACGTCGGCACGAGGTTGATGCGGCCGGCAGCACGCACGAACGAGGGTGGATAGTTGAATGAGCCGCCGCGCAACACCCGAAGTTCGGTATCCGTGACTGGTTCGGTCGACCCCAAGTCCTCGGAAATCGCTTCGGCCTGGTTCGGATAGTTCTGGTACGTCGTGTCGCACCACTGCCACGCGTCTCCGTGCATATCGAACAAGCCGAAGTCATTGGGTTTGACACTTGCCACGGGCCAGATGTGGTTTTGGCTGTCCGCCAGGTAACAAGCGTAGTCGGGCAGCAACGATTCGCTCGGGCCAAAGTAGCGGCTCGTCACCGTGCCTGAGCGGCAGGCGAATTCCCATTCCGCCTCGGTTGGCAAGCGATAGCCGGCAAGTTCCAAGTAGTGATCCTTGGCGTGCATTCCTGGGCCGTATTCTCCCTTGTCGTTCGGCGCATAGCATTCCGGCAGTCCCTCCCGCTGGCTCAGCCAATTGCAATAATGAGCCGCTTCGTACCACGTGACTCTCGTTTGAGGCGAATCGTCGGAGCCGCGGTCGAGATTCTTTCGCTTCCCGTTGTCGGCGAGTTCGGACCCGTTGAAGTTCTGCTGAAACGTGCAATATTGGGCCTGCGTGACATGCGTCGTGGCGATCGCGATGCGCCGGCCGATATGAACGCGATGCAGGGATTCATCCGTGCCGCGAAATGGTTCCGCTGCCGGCGACCCCATGGGGAACTCGTCGGCGTCGAGAACTACGAATGTTTGCCCAAGGGAATTGATAAACCAGGTCCGGCCGCTCTGCCCTGAGCCTGTCGAAGGGCGCCCTGAGCCCGTCGAAGTGTCGGCCGGCCCTTGCCACGGGGCGCGTTTCGGGGTGAACTTGTCGAGCACGCCTCGGACGCGATCGCCTTGCTTCCAGCGTCGCAACAGCCACTCCGCGGCGGCGTGCAAGCCCGGGTCGGGCTCCTTCTCGAAGACGGTCAGCAACTTCTCGACGAGCGGTTGCCGCTCGGCCGCCGGCAACTGCACGTCGGAGAATTCGCCTAACGTCAGCACCAACGCGCGGCGAACCGTCACATCTGGCTCTTCGTCCAGGCGGTTGATGATCGTCCGCGGATCGCCCCCCAGCGGACTGAGGAGGTGGATGATTCGGCTGCGGACGCGCAGGTCCCACCCTCCGTCCGAAGAACGGAATTCATTCCGTGTCTGAGCAGATCGAGGAGCCTTCGTTTGCGCAGCAGTCTCCGTCGAACTGAATGAAATCGGCTGGATAGAGCGCAGACCAGTCCCGGTTTGCCTGGCGGACTCCTCGGAACGCGATAAGTTCCGTTCTGCGAGGCTCGGGCCTTTCAGCAGGGCCCAAACCCGCTCGGGAGCGCCGAGATTCACCAGGGCCACGGCCGCATTGGCCTGCCGCTGGGCAAAAGTTTCCTTGTCCGCCTCACTGGCCGGCTCCGATTTCGCTAATTCCGCTTGCGCCGAACCGATCGCTCTTTCTTTGTGAGCGCTCAAGCGGGCATAGATCGCGGGAAACTGAAATGGCTCGGAACCGGCCAACAGCTCGAACAGCACGTCGGGTCGGTCGGCCGCATAATCGGCGAGAATGTCAGTGGCCAGCGAGCGCTCGGTCTGCGGGCGTTTGGGGTCGCGAAAGTCAGCGGCCAAAGAAGCGAGTAATTTTCCCCGCACGGGCCGCAGGGCATCCATCCAGACGGCGAGATAGACCGCCGGCACCTTCACCAGGTCGTCGGCAATCTGTTCTTGAACGTCGGCCCACCGCCGGCCTTCGGGATCATACGCCGCCAAGGCCGCAGTCGCCCGAAGTTGTTGCTGCTCTCGCCCCTGACTGTTTTGCTCCGCAACGCCCCACAGCTTTTCGAGCAGTTCGAGCTTGCGCGGCGCCAACGCGTCGCGGACGATCGGAAATTGCTGAGGCGTGACGACCAGCAGTTGGTCGCTGAGATAGGTTATCTGTGTCGGATCGACCGGGAGCAGGGCCAGCGAAAGGTTGAGCCGCCCGGCGGAAGGCTCCTTCGCTTGTTGCCATTCCACTTTGAGTAATGGCTCGGCCCACGCTCGATAGGCGCCCAGGGCGCTGACAATGGCGGGAACTTGCCCGATGTCGGCCCGCATTAGTTCATCGACCAGGTCTTCGGCCCGCGTGGCGTTTTGCCGCTCGACGACGGCGCCGCGAATCCTCATGCCGATAAAACAGGCGGCGAAGAGGAGGACGGTGATGACGCCGGCGCGGATGGTATGGACCCGCCCTGCCTTGGCCAACATGAGTGCCTGCGACTCGGTCCAGTGGCTGCTGGCGGTTAGCAACTGGAAACCAAGCAATTCCCAGAGCGAAGGAAGATAGCGATTCTCCGGTTTGGCCGTCCACAGCGAAGCGCGTCCGGCCAGGCGCAATTCGGCGCGGCCGCGCCGGGTTTCCCGCTGCTTGCGCGTGAGCCAGTCGCGCAGCGAATGAACCAGATAGTCGTGCGTGAGTTGAAAGTACTTCTCGCCCGCGCCCACCGCGGACGACATCCGGTCGGCGTCCTCGCGTCCGTCGGGGTCCGTGGGCGTGATCAGCCGAACTTCGCCGTCGAGAATGCGAATCAGGTTGTCGAACTCCTTGGGCTGGTCGGCATATCCTGAGCGGGCCAACAACTCGGCATGCGACCGCATGTGACCCTTGATGTCGGTGCCCGATTCGGGGAGCAAGGCTTTGAGAACCAACCGGGTGGCTTTCTGGTGATGGCGCCGATCGGGCGGAGCGTTGGCCGAGCTGAACGTCTCTTCCAGGAACGACACGCCGACGCCTTCCGTGCCGCCGACGGCCTTCAGGGTGGCGGGCGTCCAGGGTCGGCCTTTGACCATTTCAGCGAAGAGAGCCAACCGCACGGAGATCACGCGACCATCCTGCGTCAAACCTCGAATCGCCTGTTCGACAAACGTCTGTTCCTCCTTGCTCGGTCTGGCCGGAAGCCGTCCCAGGGCCCGCCCAAAGGCCTCCAGGACGTAGCGGGCATGGAGCGGATCGAACAGATCAACCAGGGCAATGTTCTGACCTTGCACAAGTTCGACGTGCAAGTCCGCCATGAAACGGCTAAGCGCCAGCCAGAAATCGTCGCGCACCAGGAGCAAGCACTGGACCTGCTGGCCGTCGCATTGACGAAGGGCCTGCGCCAACTCGGTGTTCTGCTCGCTACGACGGGCATGGAGCCATTGCTCGAACTGATCGATCACGATCAAGACCTTCTGTCCGCGCTTCACGCCGCCTCCTTGCCGCAGCGTGGCGACGGCTTCGGTCAGGCTCGCATCGGCCGGCAGGCTCGTGAAACGACTCCGCAGCGCTTTGACCAGCCGGACTTCAGTCTCGAGGGCGGTTGCCTCGATGTAGATCGGCAGCACGTCGCGCCCCAGCCGCGGTAATAAACCGGCTTTCACCAGCGACGATTTGCCGCAGCCGCTCGGCCCGTAGATGACGCCCACCGTGAAAGCTGCCTCGCCGGCGGATTCAATCCGGTGCTTCCAAAAGCGGATGCTCTCGGGCAGACCGTCCTTGTCGCGTGGGCCGGGGAGCAAGTCGAGAAAGAAGTCGGCGTCATGAGCATCGAAAGACCGCAGCCCTTTCGGAACTACCGCGACGCAGTCCGCGACCGCCACCAGCTCGACGCGACGGCCGTTGGGCGGCTCCACCTGGCGCGAGGGCCGCGCGTTCGCCCAACGCCTCCGGTCGTTCGTTCTCGAAGTACCATTCGAGAATCGGCATCAGTTGCGCGAGCGACTGGTAGACGTCGGTCACCGCGATCGTTTCGCCGAAGCCGTGAGTGCCGACATTGCCCAGCTTCCGAATCGTGGTGGCGTAGGCGTCCAACCGGTCGGGAATAAATCCATCTTTCACCAACCGCTGCAGCAAATTCTCCAGCGGTCGCGTGCCGGGGGGTTCGTTGATCCGCCGCTCGTAAACGTCGCGGATGACGTATTCGAGCACCTTGCGGGCTCGTGTTAGCGCCATCTCCGGGTCGGCGTCGGCGATCTGAATGGCCTTTTGGACGCCGCTGCGGAGTTCATGAAACTTGTCGGACAGGTGTTCCAGCCGACTCAAGAAGTTTTGGAGTGATAAATCCATTGGCGGCTCTTTTACCCCGCTGCGTGGGAAGCACGATGCAGCCAGAGGGCGGGCGGCAGATTCTAGCGAATGTCGCCAAACGCATCACCAGCAGTTTGCCGCTCGGTGAAGCCCGCCGGCGCCGATACCTCGCCGGTGTCGCCATGTGGCGGCGTGACCCATTTAACAGGGCCGATTCTGGTGTACGACTCGCAAGACTGCACGATCGAACAGCGGCCCGAGCTTCATTCGGAGCGAAAAGCTGGCAAGATAAGTGCCGGGCTCCTGTGCATAGCGGACCGGAACCTCCCAGCAAGATAAGCTTGATCTGCCAATTTCTGGTGGTTCATGGGCTACTCCTAGCGCCGCTGCACGAAAGAGGCCCAATTCTGCGTGCCGGAAAGATCACGGTGATGTAAAGGAATCGGCTCACGAGCCGCATCTCGGCAGGCGGGGTCCAAACTTCTTCACGGAGCTTTCCCTCCGTCGATCAATTCTTCGAACGGGTCTGGCAAACTCGATGCGGTACAATGTCGGATCGAGATGCGTTGGGTTGAAGACAAGACTTTCGGGCCGGTAGATCCAGCCGACCAATCCGTAGAACTGGCTACGCTGCAATGTCAATCCAACCATATTCTCGGGCACCGCGATTTTGATTTTGCGAAACGGCCCTTTGTCGAGCGCGCCGATCGACCATCCGCCGCGGTCGTTCATCAGGTGCAGAGCACCGTCGTACTCGATTAGCTGCGTTCTCGCTCGGGAATCCGGTTCCAGCCCAATGGAGCGCGTGGTCACGCTGGAATAGCCGATCCGCGACATTTCCCAGCCGATGTGAGGATCAGAGCCGATCTCCCAGCAGTCGCCGCCAGAAGCGGCGATCAAGCACGGCGACTGCGTATAGGTTTCCTGCTCGAGCGCGTGGGCCGCACCGGTGGTTAGATCGATCGAGATCAGGTGAGCTCCCACCGCGCTCTCCGCGGATTGCCGCCACACCAGTGCCGCCTGATGCAACGATCCGTCGGCCCCCTTTTCACTGACAACCTGCATGCTCCACGGCGTGAAGATGAGATCGGCATTTCGCCATTGCTGGTTGTCCCCCGAGACCGGCACGCGGCGGAATTCGTGGAGCATCTCGACCTTGCCATGCGTCGGCTTCGACTCGGGGATCAACCTCACGGTCGCCGCGTAGGTTTGGCCGAAACTACCGACGACCACTGCCCGGCCAGGACTAATTGGGGCGACGAGCAGCGAGTCGCTGTGGGGCAAGCCCGCGTCGGAATCGATCTCCAGAACCTTCTCCGTTTGCGGATCGACAGCCAGCAAATGGTAGCCTCGGCGGCCCAACAACGTCTCGCGCGTAAACCAGACATATTTTCCGTCGAACGCCGGCTGAGCGAATTGCCATTTCTGGGAGGACTTAGGCGCTCGGTCGTCGATCTGCCGAATCACTCCCTCGTGCTTCATCACAAAAATGCCGTTGGCGCTCCACACCACGTCGACTCCCTTACCCGCGGGAAGCCAACCTTCGACGGGCAGCCAGGCATCGTCGCCGGCGGTGCCGTCGGATTTCAGCGTGAGCCGGATCAATCGCGCGTCGTCGCCGTTGGCAGGTTTCGCCTCGGATTTGATCGAAGCTGTCACCTGCGGCTGAGGCGACTCCTGCGGTGGCGAGGGCTTCTTGGAATTTGCGAGGCGAATCGCTTCGACGGTCTTCATCCACTGATCGACGCTCCGCTGCAGATCGGTGTTCGCGAGCCGGCGGACTTTACGGTCGAATTCGAGATTGGCGGGGTCGAGAGGATGTTGCTGATCGATGAGCGTCTCAAAGATCGCGCCTTCCCGCGGCATGAACGTGAGCTCACTCAATAGTTTGAAATTCAACTCGCGCATTTGATCGTCGCTCAAGTCGCCCTTGGCTTCGAATTCGCGCAGAAACAGCGCCGTGTCGTCGACAACCTGGCGGCGACATTTGTCCTCCAGCACGCGCACAAACATCTCTTCCGCCAGGCCACCTACTTCAACTCCATCGCGCTCCTCGTCGGTCAATCGAGAGCGCCACCCGGGCGTTATGCCGCGAGCGCCGCTCATCCGAATTAAGAAGGCTTCCAGCAATCGCTCATCCTGGGCGCGATGGACAGTCGCCTGTCGGAGATAGGGTTCCAGATGTTCCAAAGCACGGCGGACTAATTTATTGGTTGAGTTTCCCCTGGACGGGAGGCCCGGCGGGAGGTCTGCGCCTCGGCCCCACGGATCGGGACCGAGCAACCCACTCAAAGCGGACAAGGCGTCGCGATGCACTGCCGCTTGGTTCGGATCCAACAGCAAGCTGGCCTCTGCCACGTCGAGCGATTCCTGCCAACCGCCGACGCTCAAAAGCAGATGAGCCCGCTCGGCAAGCTGGGCTGTTTCGACCTTGGGATCGGTTGCGCCTTGCGGGCCGGCGTCGCTTTTGGACATAAACCACGCGGCAACCTGCTGCAAGAAAATGGGTGCTTGCTCAAGCGTCAGGTTCTCTTTCGTCCCGCCGGCGATTTCCTTCTCCCCCCGCATCAATTTGAGATCGAGTTCCACCTTGCGACTGGCAGCGCGGCCGGTCGTGCGATATTCGCCCATCACATACAACGGCAGCGGCCGAGTCACGTCGGCCGCGCTGGTCAGCAGGATCTCCTTGGCCAGCGCTCGGGCCTCGGCGAGTTCTACGACCACCACTCCCTTCTGCCGCGTGAGCGCGCCTTCGACCACCTGGGCATAGGCGCCTCTCAGGTAATCGAACGAGAAGCCCAGATCATTGCTGACGAAGGGGGGAACGGCAAAAATCACTTCAGTTTTTTGCGACTGCTTGTCGAGCGCCTCGGCAATCATCTTCTCGATGGCGCCGGCAGTGGCTTGGGGATCCTGGATCGCGATCGGCTGGCGGACGAGCCGCAGCCCTTGATGCGTTTCGGCAACGATCAACTCCCAATGCGGCCGGGGTTTGTCCTGCGGCCGGATGAACACCAGCAGATCCGCTTGGAGCAGCTTGCCGAACAGAGTCCGGCCGGCGATCGCATCGGCCCCGAGCACCGCCTGCACTTGCTGTTCGTGCAGGACCTTCTCGACTTGCTGCCGCTCGACGAGCGTCACCTTGCCGACGGTCGTCAGATCCGCCTCCACCAGGGCCACGACATCGCTGGTTTGGGCGGGGTTCGTTTGGAGCAGCGCGACACGCACCGCCGCGTCCAGCGGTACTGCGGCCGAGAGGGCTAGCAGCCCAACGAGGTATGGCAACACGAACTCACACGAAAATGCTGTGCGGGAGGAAGATCTGAGCATGCGCCCGATCCCGATCTTGTTTTAGCGCGAAGCGAACCGCCTACTTGCTCCCGGCACTTTCCGCTTTGACCATCTCTGCATCCGGAACGCCGAGTGCCCGCAAGATTCCGATCGCTACGATAGCGCCGCCGGGCAAGTTCATGTGGATGCCGTCTTCCGTCAGATAAGTCCTTTTGAGGTAATCAGGTTTCGTGTCGAGCGCTTGGATAAACATCTGGTGCAAATCGACCAACGGGCACTTTTTGGCCTTCGCGATTTTCTTCTCCGCCGCGGCGTACAGCAGCAGCCGCCGGTTGCCTTCATTCGCCAGGTCTTCTTGAATGATGGTGGGCGTCAGCAGAATCACCTTGATTTTGGCTGCTTGAGCCATGTCGACCATTTTGGCCACGTTCGCACTGAATTTCGCAAGCACTTTGGGATCGTGGGGCTTGTCGAGGCGCTGCAACACATCGTTGATGCCGACGGAAATTGTCACCCATTGGGGTTTCTGCTCGACCACGTCCTGCTTGAATCGCAACACCAGGTCTTCGGCCATTTGGCCATTTACGCCTGCGTCGATGAGCTCGGGAATCTTCAGGTCCGGATAAGTGCCGCTCAGAATGTGATCGACGTCGCCCAGATTGCCGACGTCCGACGTCACGGAATCGCTGATCGCGATGATGCGATCGCCGGCCTTCAACTGCAATTGCTTCGGCACATCGACGGGCGCGGGCCCGACCATGCGCAGCACCGTCGCGATGAGTCTGGCGCCAGAGTAATAGCGTTTAGCGGGCGGTCGTTGGGGGGCCTTCGCATCCGAACCCGAGCTGGATTTATCGTCTTTCGGGACATCGAGGATGGCGGCAACCGTGTTGCTGTTCAATTTGTATCCGTCGCCGAGGTCAGGCAAAACCCATTGCGTGCAATACCCAACGAACACCGGCTGCAAGCCGTGAATGACCTCCGCGTTGTTCAAACGCGGCAGAGTGTATTCAAGATGCACGATGCCGTCTTGCGGCAGAGCCTTTTTCGATACGAAGGTTGGCTCGGTCCAGCCGTTCGTCAAGGGAATGAACATATTGAACATGGCGGGTCGAGCCGATTTCCGCAGTTGCGTGCAATGGACGCTTGCATAGATAGTCCGGTTCGGTTCTCCTTCTTCCCCGCCGATCCGATCGATGACAAGATCTGACAGCTTCACCAGGGGTGAGGAGACAGCGCCACCGCCATTTGGCCACAGCCCAGTCGTCATGGACGTCGCCTTGCCTCCCAAACCAACGAACTGCTCTTTCGATAGTTCGAACGGGAAGAACTCTCCGTGAACGAGGTAAATCATTTCAGGATGCCCGGACTTCATCCAATTGGAGTCGAAGAGCATCCTCATTGCCTGCCTTTGCTCGGCGGCTTTGTCCACGGTTTCCAGCAGCTTCGCGACCTTCGGTGGAGATTTGGTCTGTGCTTTGAGCCATTGATGGGCGTCGGCAAGACCAGGAATATCGGCGGAACTGGGGTCAACGGTGCGCGGCGACCCCGTACCCTTAACTTTGGGAACAGTTGTCCGTGGCGATTTCGATGCCGTGCCGTTCAAAGCTGCTTTGCCAACGGCTTCGTTATTGGGAAACGAGACCGCGACACGGAAGCCATTGACAAAGCCGACCCTGCTGATGGTCGGCAATTCCTTCGCACGCGACGCCGACCTGCAGAGGATCGGTGCCGCTGTACCAACTTCCGCCCCGAACGACCCGTTGCAAACCGTCGGCGGGCCCTTGGGGGTCATCCGTAGGCGAGACCTCATAATAGTTTGGGTCGTACCAGTCAGAACAAAACTGTTGGACGTTGCCATGCATGTCATAAAGTCCGAATGGATTCGGGCGATAACTGCCAACAGGTGCTGTAAACACAAATCCGTCCGACGCGAAGACTTGAGTTCTTAACTGTGGGAATTTAGCCTTGGTCGTGGTGTCTATCAGGTTTGCGTATTTGGCCAAATCCTCAGCTCTGTCGCCGAAAAAATACTGGGTCGTCGTCCCAGCCCGGCAGGCGTACTCCCACTCCGCCTCGGTCGGCAGGCGATAGGCTCGGTGCTCCTTTTTACCGAGCCAGGCGCAAAACGCCTCCGCGTCGTTCCAGCTTACGAGGACCACGGGATGCTCATCGGTCTGATCAAAGCCCGGGTTCCGCCAATTGAATTCTGGTCGCTGCTCGAAAAAATGCTCGATATTCGCTTTCCCTGTATAACCCCAGCCGCCGTCGGGGTCTTTTTCAGCGTCGGTCTTATATTTCGTAGCAGCGACGAATTTGCGGAACTGACCACGGGTGACGGTGTAGGTCCCAAGATAAAAGGGGCGCGTTATCCGTACCTCGTGTTGCGAATGTTCGTCCCTGATATCCACCGGAAAGTTGTAATCAATACCGGTACGTTCCGCTCGCTCTTCTTTGGTCCCCATCATAAATTTGCCGGGGGCAATCAGCGTCAGCTTCATGCCGATGGAGTTTTCGACCGTCCTGGGGCCGTCATCCGCTGCCGTCAACCGCACCACGCCAAATATCGATGCCACGAAAATAGTTGCCGCCGTGACCAGACGAAGGGTGTAGGAGGAGCGGCGGTGATGAACGCGGCGCATCGGTAGTCCCTTAACGCAAATGAATACTGACAACGCTTGCAGACAACATTTCTTTCTCACTTACGGAACGCAAGTTTTCTCATAGTTTACCGCGGTCCGCATTCTTCGGCCGAGCTCCCGGCAGTGTGCGATCGAAGAACTCCAGCGTGCGGACCGCTAATTCCTTGCCGGCTTTTTCCAAGGCCCCTTTGGCGGCGATATTTTCCGAGAGATCGGCGGCGCGGGTCGTGGCCTTGTCCGCCTGAATGATTCGGCCGTCGCTGCGGCGAATGATATTAATCTCGGCCCGGGCCGAGCAACTCGTCAAATCGCCGATGCGAGCCCCGAACTCGCTGAACGATTCGCCGGTGATCAACAGATCGACGCGGGCCAGACTTCGCGGCCAGCTATTCACATCGTTGGCTTGCCACTGGCTGGCAAACTTGGCTAGATCGTTTTGCGGCACGTCTTGCACGGCGAAGCCCGCCGCGATCAGCGCTTGCTTCAACTCGGTCTCGACCGGCGGATCGACGGCGCGGACCACCACAACGGGTCGGTCGATGACGACCGTTACCGCCGGGGCGCCGTGGTGCTCCTCGGTGATGATCACGGCCACGCTCGGCAGTTTCCGTCCCGCAAACCGCTGCCGAAATTTGACGAGCGGATCGGCCACGGTATCCGAGCCGACGAGCTTGGGCCCCCGTTCGACAATTCGGGCCGCGAGCTTTTCGGTTAGCTTGCCGACCAGATCGCCGAGGTCGGCATCGGCAGCGCCCTTAACGGCCATGCTGTCGACCCGCGTCGTTTCGGTGCTGATAAGTTTCGCAGTGATTGTCAACTGTTTGCCGAGCGTGAAAGCGCTCCCCGTGACCAGCAATCTCGCGCCAACCAACTTGCCGATCTTCACCGCTTTGTCGGAATCGACCAGTCCGGTGAGATTCAGCGACTGTTCCTTGATCGTTCGGCGTAGTGTCTGCCGATCGACCAACGTGAATCCCTGTTTTTCTGACAGACCGGCTGCGACTGCTTCACCGATTTGCCTGCCGAGTTCGGGATTGGCCGGATCGGTGGCCGAAAAGTCCAGCACAGCGACGGTCAGTTTCACCGCGGTTGCCTTCGAGTCCTCAGACTTTGCGGCCTTCGAGTCTTCAGGCTTTGCGGCCTTCGGCGATTCGGCACGTGAGATCGCACTCGCCAGAAATGCCCAACTGATCGATGCCAGTAATAATGTTCGATTGAATTTGACCATGTTCGGTTTCCGGTTCAGGGCGATAAGGAAAATAGGGCGCTGTGAACTGCTTTAACGGACGTCAACGCGGCTCGACGGGATCGAGAATCTGATTTTGTTGCGGCGGTCGAATTTGCACCTGCAACGTGCGTGGCCGTCGGCTCGGTGGCAACGTCGGCTCGGGCGCAGCGGCGAAATAATCGACTGAGTCGACCAACAAACCCTGCGCGAGCGGATCCTCCTTCCAAGGCCCGAGCGGAACCTGACACAACACGATCCGGCCACGGCCGAGCGTCTTTGCAACCAGCAGCGCGTCGATCGGAACTGGTTGAATCCCCGGATTTTCTCGCGGCCAATAGACCAACTCGAGCGCCGGCTCGTCCGCCGGCAGCCGAATTGCCAAAGACTCCTGCCCCACGGTTAACGCCCGTGCGCCACATGCTGCAATACTGTCTGCCGGTCGCGCCAGACAAGTTTGTCCGGCGCTGGACGTTGATGCAGAGGATACCCGGCCAGCGATTTGACACGGCTCTGCCGGAGAACCAATGCCGACATGCCGCTTTCAACTTGGCCCAGCAGCTTGGCTTGCGCAAAAGGGCGATCGGTCAGTTGATCCACACCCACAACGAGGATGTCGTATCTGCGCAATTGCAAACCTGATTCATCGGCGATACGCGTGAATGGAATCTTGGCCTCTTTCAGCAACGCCGGCAGGCCATCGGGCTCATCCCATACGGCGAGCGATTTGCCGCCGAGACGTGCCGCGAGCGAAGCGAGCAGATCATTCGGATAGATATGGATTGCGGCGTGTCCCTCGGCAAGCAGTTTGCCATTGTCGGCCCGCTTCACGCGATAGACCAATTCAGCGTCGGTGACAACACGGACCGCGGGCGGACTTAAGCGTATCTTGACCAGCTTGGGGTCTGCCGGGCAGCGCGACTCGCCCGGCGGCAAGTGGGGCCAAACCGCAATTCAACTCCCACTGGACAACCGCATCGGCTCTGCCGCGCTCGGCAGTCCATTCGACGCCGATTTCGCCCTGCTGGCCGCCGAACCAAAAACCCTGATTCAACAGCGTGATGATCACGATCGCCGCGTGATTCATAGGTCGCCCCGAGTTGCCCGACTTGGAGAAGCCAACGGTTCAAAGACAAGAGTGACTCACGCGTCTTACGTATCCCTGATTATGCTTTGGCAGACCGGTGATGATGCTAACACGCCCTGCACCGCCTAGCAATGTTCCTGGCTTGCTGTCTTTCCCGGCACTCGGCCGGCTTCTTTCGATGATGATCAACTGGGCCACGACATTGCTGGAAACACATCGGTTGTCGATTCACGCCAGCTCTCTCGGAAACTTGGGCTGATGGCGAACAAGTCCGGGCCCATGGTACGACCTGTGGCTTCCTATCGACGTATTTCGGTCGTCGTGCAGCAATTTGGATTGCAGGTTTGACGTAGGCGACGATCGGGACGCTACACATCTGCTGGTTACGGACGGCCGTCCCATTCCATCCGGCGGCCCTTGATTTCAGGCGCAGCCCTGGCGCCGTCGCCAGTTCCAGCCCGACGGCGATCACAGCCAAGCCAGGTTGATTGGAGTGCCGTAATCGGGGTCGACGCTGCTGACCATCCAACGAGGAGAAGGTTCAGATGGGTCATCAATTTAAGATGTAGTCCGAACCAGCAGTTGGATGTTCGAAAGACGCCGGTGGGAGTCGAACCCACTTTAAACCGCTTTGCAGGCGGTCGCCGTGCCGTCTGGCGCCAGCGTCAGGTTACGTTCAGTGTCCACGCCAGGAGTCGAACCTGGTCTTCGACCTTCGCAGGGTCGCGTGCGGATCCGTCACACTCCAAGGACGCACATCGCCCAAATGCCTCGCCGAGGAATCGAACCTCGTCTAGCAGTTTCGAAGACTGCCGTGCTCATCCGGCACACTCGCAAGGCGATTTCCATTGATCAGTAGCCCATTCAGGAATTGCACCTGGTCTTGCAGCTTCGGAGGCTGCCGTGCTTATTCCGGCACACTCACGGACTAACTGACTGTTGAAAAAGGGGACAGGCACTTCGCGGCGACGTCAAAACTTCGGCAAATTTGCTCGGTCGCTTAGAGCCAGTCCCCTTTTTCAACGGGCTGCTAATCACCAAGTAGAGCCGAAGACTGGATTTGCGCCAGTATGGCCGACTCGTTCCAGAGCAGTATCAGCGGCCGGGCCAGGGGTGGCCACATGCACCGGCTGCCAGTTGCGGTTGAGCACCAGCGTCGGGCGTTCGAGTAACCTTGATAACCATGTGCCTCTTCTTTTCCGAACCAGGGTGTCTGAGCGGAGTCGAACCGCCACCTTCTGGTTCACAGCCAGCCGTGCAGAAAACCGCTACACCACAGACACCATCTAGTTATCTCTCCGCCCGCTAATACCCCGACCAGGACTCGAACCCGGAACACCCAGTTAGAAGCAAGGCATGATTTCCATTTCACCATCGGGGCCATCCATCGGCCGACTCCGCAAGCGGAAGGCAAGGGAGTCGAACCCTCATCCGCACCAAGGCGGAACCGCTTTAGCAAAGCGGCCCGGCCAACCGTATCCGGCTACCTTCCCTACCAGCGTTACTTCGATCAGTGGACTCACCGAGAATCGAACTCGGATTTTCAGACTGCCGGTCTGATGTCGTCCCGTTGGACCATGAGCCCGTTGTTGTGCAGTGGACCGCCGCCGACCCACCTTCGGTCGGTGCCCGCGAGCCGCCATTACCTCACTTGCAAGCCAGGCGTCGTACCGTTAGACCAGCACCCCACGTCGTTGGTTCACCATGCCAGAGGTCCGTCCGGGAATCGAACCCGGCCTTCCTCCTTACCGAGGAGGCGTGCTGCCGGAACAACTACAGACCTTTGCAGTCAGTGATCCCGGATGGAATCGAACCATCGTCATCTGGACGTCGACCAGGGGTCGTTGCCGCTGGACCACGGGATCGGTAGCTCTCTTCAAGTAGCCGAGATGGGAGTCGAACCCACAACGTCACCGGGCTCTCGACCCGGCCGCTTTTCCGGTTTGCGTACCCGGCCATGCGCCGCATGGTGGCGCGGCAAGTTGCAGGTCCGGGGGTCGCACCCGACGTGCTGAGCTTATGGGACTCGGCTGGGCACTGGCCCACCTGCGTCAATTCCATCTCAGTGACCAAGGGGAGACTCGAACTCCCACGCCATCTGTTCTGGGCACGACGTTCTGAGCGTCGCGTGTCTACCAATTCCACCACTTGGTCGTTTGTCTTTAAGTGCCTATCCGAGAACCGGCGGGGACTGGCTCATTTTGCGGTGCCCTGGGAGCAAAATGTGCCTGTCCCCCTCTCCTCGGCCGGTTCTCGGATAGGCAGTTAGTAGCTCGTATGGGAGTCGAACCCATCTCTCCGACTTGAAAGGCCAGTATCCTCCACCGATAGACGAACGAGCCGTGTGCGCGCATTGGCAGTGGGTCGGGAGGCGCTCGAATCCTCGTCTCCTGGGCTTCGGCCAGGCGCTACACCGTCTCAGCTACCAACCCGTGAACATCGACGAACAATCCAACGAAAAAAGCCCCGTATCTCTTGGACACCGGGCCTTCAAGTTTTTGGCGTACTTGGGTTTGGCCGAGCGTCACAAGCGCAAGGGGAATCGCAGATTACCCGCGGTCTGCGCGGAGTAATGCGTCCCTATGCGTTCTTGAGTCGAACTGGGCCGTAAAATCATCATGGCAAGCACAACCTGCAAAACGTGTCCAACGAGAGGCCCGCCAACTCAACGGCGCCAACCTTTCTATACACCTTAGACGCCGGACGGTTCCGCTGGTTCACATGAAGCATCCAGAATTTCTTCGTGACCGGTCATCAAGACCGACACATGCAGCGGCGCTTGTCGAAGGAGTTGTCCGGACCGACATTCATGTCAATATCCGCAGGCAAACCGGCGATCTTGTTGCGACAGATCATCGACAAAAGTCCGCGGGTATCGACTTTATCGTTGAGCCGGGGGGGTGTGTTCGAACTAATGGCCGAACTACCAGGCTGCATTTTCAAAGCCGGCATCTCGCGGAATTAGGCCGAGCTAATATTCTAATGCCAGCGTTCCAGGAGAGCCGGCGACATGGGCATCGCCGCGCTGAGACGCGCTTCGAAGTTCCTGCGAAATCGCCAATTGGACCGGTATGGGAAAGCGAAAGCCGCGTTTTGGAGCCTATTCGAGAACCTGCCGAGGAGAGGGGGACAGGCACATTTTGCTCACAGGGCATCGCAAAATGAGCCAGTCCCCGCCGGTTTTCGGACAGGCTGTTAGTAGAGCCAGCGGGGCAATTGCATGATCGCCGCTAACCAGCCTCGCGCGCCGGTCGCGCCGGATTATTGGCCAGTCGACGCGGCCTTGCTCGCGCTAATGCGTTCGTGCAAGTTCGACATCTTCCTGCGCCTAACCAACGGGACATTCGTTCTCTACCGGCAGCACGACACGCCTCTCGACCCGGAAAACCTCAAGCGGCTTAGGGATAGCGGGGTCACAGCTCTCTTCATTCGTCTCGAGGAACGTGCGGCTTATGAAGAAGCTTTGCGAACCGAAATCCTGCCCGACTCACGGTTGCCTGCGGTCGAACGGCAACGCGTGGTGAAAGCTGTGATGCGGCGTGAGTTCGAAACCGCCCATCGGTCCAATAATATCAGTGCGATCGTTAGCTGCGCCCGGCAACTCGGTCGGCAACTCGCGGAGACCCTCAAGAACCGCGACTTTGGATTGCTCGATCTATTCGACAACATGGGCCACGACTGTAGCGCGTTCGCCAGGGCCACCAACACGTCCGTCTATTGTGTGGTTCTGGCTGACCATCTTGGAATTGTGACCGAGACGGACCGACCAGGAATTGCCACGGGTGGACTCCTGCGCAACATCGGCATGCGCAATCTGCCTGGGCAGTTGCTCAACAAAACTGGTGCGCTAACGAGAGAAGAGCGACGGACCATCGGAAGCCATGCACAGCAGGGATTTGAAGAACTAAATGCAGGCTCCGATCGCCATTGGGGCCAATTGATGATGGCCTATCAGCATCACGAACGGTTGGATGCCAGCGGCTATCCCGTCGGATTGGTCGGCGATGAAATCCATCCTTGGGCCAAGATTTGCGCAGTGGCCGATGTGTTCGATGCCCTGACCGGATCGCGACCTTATCGCACCGCATTTTCCGCGGATGCCGCGCTGACACACTTGCAATCACGCGCGGGTACGCTCTTTGATAAGGAGGTCGTGGCATGTCTGGCCACGCTGATGCGCAGGTCATGATCGCTGGTTTGCCGTGCAGCGTCGAGCTGCCGGCAGACTGGATCGAGGCTCCCGACTCCGCGGCTTCATCTTGGCACGAATTGCGCCGTTTTCGGAGGCACAACTGCCGCAGCGTCGCAGCGCTCGAATGCGGGGACACATTGGCCCCCGCCGAGCGAAATGCTGGGCCGTGCCGCGTCTTCGTCAAAGATATCTGTCGTACCGGTGTGGGTTTCTTGCATAGCGAGCAACTGTTCCCAGGCGAACGAATCGCGCTGATGTTTCCTGATGGCAAGAAATACAATCTGCGAGTGCGGCGTTGCCGCCGGATCCAGACTCGATGCTTTGAAATCGGCGCCGCTTTCGGCGAGTGACGAATCTCATCGTCGCTTCTCCGCCACGATCGCCGCGGAAGGCCCACTCGACCAGGCAGACGCTGACGGACCACGCGGTGACGCCGCTATTCAATCCGCGGCGGCGGCCGGGTCGCGGCGGCATTGTCCCGTAGCAATCTCTCCACGGCGATCGGTTCCGGTCGCCAAATGGCGCCGAAAAATTGGGACAAAAAGATCCGCCGAAATGCTGGACAACTCCATGCGCGGAGGATAAAAGAGTGGGATGGTATGAGCTGGGAGGAGGCACCCAGTTCACTTCCATTGCGAAAAGGCCGGTTCCCACCCGCCTTCTCCGCACCCGCCACGAACCCCACCCGGAACAGAACAGAAGAGGCGCTCATGAAGTTCTCTCGTAAGTCCCTAGGTAAATTTCTACTCAGTTCAACCGCCGCACTCCTTGCGACGGCAATGCTGAGCTCGTCCGCGATGGCGGACACTTTTTACGTCAGCGCCTCTGCTACTCCTGGCACCTATAGCGGAGGTAGTTTCACCGGCGGTGGCGACGGATCGGCGGGTAATCCATTTGGTTCCATCGAGGAAGCCTACCGTGCGGCGTATGTTGATTCTAGCGGAAACCCTGTTACCATCCAGCTCGACCCTGGCACCTATAGTGGCGACGCACCTCGGCACTTTTAACGGGCAAGTGGGCGTCGTCAACCTAGGCGGTGACAATTACTACAATGCAAATGGAGGGGCGCCGGGTGACGCAACTCCCAGCATTACGATTGAAGGCTCGAATGCGGCCTCCATTTTGGGAAACGGCTATTCTCCGTCCCCCGGTGCGTTAGCCGATGGGATGTTTCGTGCCCAAAACTCGTATCAAACGGGGCTGACCATCAAGGATGTGAACATCAACACCACGGGCTCGCCGGAACTCTTTGGATCAATGACTTCTCAGGGATTTAAAGTGTCATTGATCAATGACACCATCAAACTGGGCACCGCTGCTTCTCCTTCGTATTTCTACTACGAGAATAACCAAATTCCTGGACCCGGGATTGGGGGGCCGCTAACGGGCGGCGGATTCACGTTCACGAATTCAACGATTCAACTCGGCTACGCCTCGAACACGTTAGGAGAGGTCTGGCAAAATTGGAATGGCGGCCGGGCCCAATCGCCGATATTTTCGACGGAACCGATACCAGCACAATCAAGGACTCCAACGGCAATGTGGTGACCAACTTGAACGACTTGTTTTTGGTGGATGAACAAGTGTCGCCGTACGGCACGTACCAGAATGGCATGTCCAATACTGGTTCCCTGGCGAAGCCTCTGAGTTCGCTCAAAATTTCCTGACGGAGGCCGCAGCGCCAGTTGGCGACGCCGGAGCCGTCTTCGATCGTTGCCCTCGGCGGCATCGCTGCGATGGGCCTGTTCTTCGCCGCCCGTCGTCGTCGCGCTCGCATCGCTCGGTAAGTTGATTGTCTTGCGGCGTCCTTCACTACAGGCCCGCGCATTAAGGGAATTCGTTCAATGATGAACATGATGAAACCGCTAAGATTCGCTGGCGTTGTGTTGGCCGTGCTGCTGGCGGCGTTTTGCGCCCCGCTTTCGCGGATGACGAGCCGCAGGCAGCGCCCGTGCCGCCGGATAGCGCCGTCAAAGCCACCGCGGTGCATGGGTTGGATGTCGCTTTTTACGATTTCTATCCGAAGGACGCGGCGGGCATCGATTCGATTCAGATCGCCAAGAATTGGATCGCCAATCATCAGCCGACGCTCACCTATCGTCTGAATGTCACCGCGATCAATTTTCCTCCCGGCCCGGAACTGATCGTGTCGCCGCTGAACACGACGATGGGCGATTTCCTGCTGGGGAAAGAGGAATATGCCAAGCGCAAGGAAGGCCCGGCGAAGGTTGCCAAGGCGCTTCCGGCCCGGTTCGACCAGGCCATCGGCTCGCGAACGATTTATGTGTTCACCGGATTTGTCAAAGTCGACAAGGCCGGCACGTATGTCGTGAAAGTGCCTTGCGACGACGGGGATGAAACCAGCATTGGGGGCGTGGTCGTGCATGCCCGGCCGAGCTTCGGCGGAATCACCGACGCCGACGCACCCGAGAATGTGGGCCACATGGAATTCACCGAAAAGGGGATCTACCCTTTGAAAGTGATCCTCTACGACCGTGACCCGGGTTCGTTGGGGATCCACGTGTTCTCGGATCTTGATCCCAAGAGCGAGCGGCACGCCAACGGCCGCAACCTACTGACGGTGCTGAAGCCCGCCGCTAAGCCGGCGAAGTAAGCGGTTTTTGGCTAATCGCTTACTGACGTGCGCGGCTCGGATTCGCGCACCCGCGCCTAGCAGCCTGTTGAAAAAGGGGACAGGCACTACGCGGATACGTCAATACTGGGGGAAATCCTCTCGGTCGCTAAGAGCCAGTCCCCTTTTTCAACAGGCTGCTAGGAGTAAGTCGCCATGAAAAAATGGCTCGTGGCGGCAGTCGTGTCGACACTTTTGCTGGGCCTCGGCGTCATCGGCCAGTGGGCTGTAGCGCAGAGTTCTCCGCCGGCTGCGGCAGATCAGCCCGCGGCGCCTGTGAAGCAATCGCCGCAGGCCCCCGTTACGAATCCTGCCGCCGCGACGTTTCCGATCCCAATCCAATATGTTGTTTCTGAACCGGGAAACGTCGCCATCGCCATCGATGACGCGGCGGGGCATCGCGTTCGCAATCTGTTGGCCGAAGCGCCCCGATCCGCGGGCGAGCACATCGAGTTGTGGGACGGGCGCGACGATGACGGCAAGACGGTGAAGCCGGCCGCGTACCGTTTCAAGGTCGCGGTCACGCCGCCGCTCAATCTGAGCTACGAGTTCACCGTCAACAATTCGGGCGATCCGCCCTGGTGGAAGCAGGATGTCTGGGAGCCTCGGTCGCAGCCAGGGGGGTGGATGTCCGACCATGCCCCGCCGCAGGGCGCCGCGGCCGCGGGAGACAAGATTTTCCTCGCCGCCGAAACCGCCGAGCATGGCCACAGCCTGATTGCCGTCGACACCAGCGGCCGCAAGTTATGGGGGGCCAAATGGCTGGAGCTTGCCGGCTCGCGGTGCGTTTGTAGCGACGGCAAGACCGTCTATTCCGCGGGTGAGGGATCATGGATCGGCACGCATCTCAAGCTGTTCGCGATCGACTCCGACACCTTCGCGGTGCGCAAGATCAACGAACTCGACTTTGGCGTCGGGCCGTTGGCCGGCCTGGGTGGGCTGAGCGGGATGGCGGCGCGCGACGGCAAGGTGTACGAAGCTTTCAATCCGCCGCACAAGGAGTTCGGACCCAGTGCGCTCGATCCGGCCGCGCTCGACATCGAAAATACCACCAGCCACGGCTTGTCGGCGCTGCAACTCAACGCGCTGTTGCGGGCCGGCGACACCGATCAGCCGTGGGTGAACTTGCCACTCGACAAAGCCAAACCGGCACCAGTGCGAATCGCCTGGAAAACGCCGCAGAGCATCGGAACCATCCTGCGCCGCAGCGGCTAGAAGTTGCGGCACTCAAAGCCGACGCCGCTTATCCCGGCGATCTGGCGAGAGACGCTGACTGGACCCCGTTCGCGGCGGACGTCAGTTCCGCGGCGATGAAGATTTATTCCGCCCCCGCCAACACGCAAACTCGCGCCTTGCGAATCCGGGTGCTGAGCGCGGCGCGGCCGTTGCGTCTGAGCGAACCGCAACAGCCGCTGGCCGATGTTGCCGGCCCAGCGTCGTCGTTCGTCGGACTCCGCGCTCTGGGACCGGGGTTGCGCGGGTTGACCGGGCCCGTCGATATCAAAGTCTCTGCCGGAGAAGTTCTGGCGGGCGGGGCTTGGAACAACGAGCAGGAGCAGGACATCACGCCGCGGAACCCAGCCAGTTATGCGATTTCCTTTCGCGAGCCGGCGGGCGTTTCGGCGCTCGTCGTGCGTGATCCGTTTTTCGCCAAGGCTCGGGTGGAAACGCGGGCAGCACCCGACGCTGCGTGGACACCGGCGGGAGATCTCGTCGCAGCCTTTCCGTGGCGCCGAGCGTACAACGACTTGTCGCTCGATCTGGGAGGCAATCGAACCGTGGCGGCGATTCGCCTCGTCGTCACCGAGCCGGCCGTCGATCAGAACGCCGACGTGAAAAAACGGACCGGTCTCACACGCCATTTCTGCGGGCTGGGCGGGGTCGTGCTCTTGGGGACTGGCGGCGCGCCCGAGCCGGGCCAGCGCATCAGCGTTTACAACGCCCAAAGCGGCCGATTGCTTCGCGATATTCCGATCAATCAGCCCGGCGTTTTGGCCTTCGACGGCACCGGCCGGCTCCTGGCGGTCAGCGAGGGGCGCATTGTCGGCGTTCCGCTGGAGGGCGGAAAAATCACGCCCGTCATCTCCGCCGGCTTGCGGGAGCCTGGCGGCATCACCTGCGACGCGCAGGGCTTTCTTTACATCTCCGATACCGCCGAAAACGTGGTCAAGCGGTTCACGCCCGAGGGCCGGCCCGCGGGAATCGTTGGCAAACCGGGCGGGATCGACGCGGGACCCTACGATCCCGAGCACATGTCCCAACCGAAGGGCATTTGTTTCGACGCGAACGGGCAGCTCTGGGTCGCCGAATATGAAATGCGACCGAAAAAAGTTTCCGTCTGGAACCTGACGGCCGCCAAGCCCGCGCTGGTGCGCTATTTCATCGGCGGACCGAGGTACGGCTCGGGCTTCATGTACATCGACCCGCGCGAACCGAGCCGGTTCTTCTTCGAGGGGATGGAATTCCACGTCGATTGGAAAACCGGCGTTTCGGGGATCAAGAATATTCTGTGGCGCGAGGGTCGGGCCGGTGCTTGGGAAGGCGTCACCTGCGATCGCCCGGTTTACGTCCAAGACAAGCTGTATCTGTTGGGCGAGCCGTTTTGGTTCTACGGCAATCGCTACTTCGCGATCGCGAAGTATGAGCAGGATCATGCGGTTCCCGTTGCCGCCGCCGGCAAGGCCGACGAGTGGCCGCCGCTGCGCGATCCGGCGCTGTTAGAAAGCCTTGGCAATCCGGACCTCGGGCACTATTCGTTCGTCTGGTCGGACCTAAACGACAACGGCAAGGTCGATCCCGGCGAAGTGCAGCTGGGGCCCAAGGATCTGCGGCTGGAGTCGGCCTATTTCGGCGCGCGTGGTGGGGCGGACCTGACGATTCAATTCTCCAACGAGCGGTTCACTCCGACTACTTTCACGCCCGGCGGAGCGCCGATCTTCGATTTTAAGCACATGACGCCGCTGCCGGTGCTGCATCCCGGCGGCTTCGGCCTCTATAACACCGCCATGACGTCGACGGGCAAGATGATCGAAGTGAGCGATCGCATCGCGGTGCATGATCTGCAACAGGGAATGCAGTGGTCATACCCAGATCGGTTCAACGGCGTGCATGGCTCGATCAAGGCGCCGCCGCCGGAGCCTGGCATGTTGGTCGGCACGCTACACGTGATTGGCCGTGGGACGCTGCCCAACGTCGGCGAATTTTTCGCGGTCTCGAATAACAAGGGCGAGGTTTACCTGTTCACCACCGACGGACTCTGGATCGCCCGGCTGTTTCGCGACAATCGCTATGGCAAGGGATTCAATCTTCCGAAAGCGGAACGCGGGATGAGCCTCAACGATATTTCGCTGAATACCGAACATTTTGGCGGTAGCTTCAACCAGCTTGCCGACGGGCGCATTTATCTGGTCGCAGGGCATAATCACAACAGCGTGATCCGCCTCGATGGCTTGGAGCGCGTGCGGCGCACGGGCGGCAAGGTCGGCGTCAGCGAGGAGCAAGCGCGCGCGGCGGACAAGGCGGCCAAGGAGTTGGCGATTGCCAAGGCCGAGCCGAAGCATCTGCTGATCCCTCGGTCAACGGGTGGATTTCAGATCGACGGCGAGCTGTCCGATTGGTCCAAAATCACGCCTGTCGCACTGGCCGGCACCGGCGGGCATCGGGCCAAAGTATGGCTGGCGTATGACGCCGAAGCCCTGTTGATCGCGTTCGACGTGCAAGGAACGCGCGGCATGGTGAACCACGAAAAAGATTGGAAGATGTTGTTCCACACGGGCGACTGTGTCGATCTTCAACTTCGTACCTTGCCCGGAAACAATCCGCTGAACGGACAAGTGATCGCCGGCGATCTGCGGCTCTTGATCAGCATGCAGGAGGGCCAACCAGTGGCCGTGGTGTACCGGCCCGTCGCCGCCGGCACGCACTCGGCGGATAAGCCGATCGTCTTCGCTTCGCCCGTGGGCCGGATTGCCTTCGAATCGATCGAGAAAATCGATGCGCCGATCGCCGTCGTCCAGCGCAAGGACGGCTACTCGCTGGAAGCCGCGATTCCGTGGAAAGTCCTGGGCGTGAAGCCGGCCACAGGGTTGAAGTTGCGGGGCGACCTGGGGGTCCTCTTCGCGGACAAAGAAGGGCTCTTCACGACGGAGCGCGTCTACTGGTCGAACCATGCTACCGGTCTGGTGGCCGACGTTCCTGGCGAAGCCCGGCTGCAGCCCGATCAATGGGGCGAATTGGAAGTGCAGTAGTGAAAGGTCCTTCACTGCTGCTGAGTGTTCCTCATGAATCTCTACCGTGAATCGTCGCGATCGATATTAATCCGTGAAGCGTTTGGCCTTCGCCCCGGGTGCAGGCTCGCGCGTTTTCGCCTTGCCCAAGTTGAGATCGATTGTGCCCGCTTCATTCTCCTTGTTGGCGGGGCTCAATCGCCGCCGTGCTTTTACGCTCGTGGAACTGCTGGTGGTCATCACGATCATCGGCATCTTGGTTTCGCTGCTATTGCCAGCGGTGCAATCGGCGCGGGAAGCGGCCCGGCGGATCCAATGCTCCAACAACATCAAGCAGCTCGGCCTGGCGTTGAGCACGTATCACACGGCCTTTGGCAAGTTTCCTCCCAGCGGCGTCTGGCGAAATGGCTCTGGTGCGTTTGATCCTTCGCAAGTGGAAACCAAGAACAACGGCGCGCCTCTATGAAAACTGGGTGATCCTGATCCTCCCGCAGATGGATCAGATGCCGCTGCGCCAGGCGTTTGGGACGGTGACCAGCCCCTACAACGGATTCGCGGCGATTCAAAGCTCGACAGCCAGCCAGACTGCGGCGGGCACAAACCTGGCGATCATGCTTTGTCCCTCGGATACTTTTAACAGATCTCCCTTTATCGGCTCGACCGCTCCGAGTGGCGGGACGAGCAATTTCGGCAGCTTCCCCTGGGCGCGGGGCAACTACGGGGCCAACGGCAGCCTGGCCTACATGTCGTTTAATAGCCCCATCTTCTCCCAAACCTATAACGGCGTCGATATCGCCCACGGCGCCGCGGCCGCCTGGAACAGCCGTTCCTACTGTCAGGGCGTGATGGGGGTCAATGTCTCGTTACGAATCGACGACATCAAGGACGGCGCGAGCAACACAATCCTCGTTGGAGAGATTCGGGCCGGGGTCACGTCCTACGATCCCCGTGGAATCTGGGCCATGGCGGGAGCCTGCCCGAGTTCCCTGTGGTGCCACGGCTATCTCACCGATGCCAATGGCCCAAATTGCAACATGGCGAACTCCGACGATATTCTAACCTGCACCGACGTGCAGAATGCCGTAGGGGCGCGACAAATCTGCAAGCGATGGGTATGTCTTGTTCTTTTAGCAATTCGCCCAATTGGCAGCAGACCGCCCGTAGCCTGCACACTGCCGGCGTCAACACCTGCTTCGCCGACGGCAGTGTCCACTGGATCAGTGATTTCATTCAATTGGGAACGGGCCCCGGCAGCCTCGGCGTCTGGGACAAGCTGAATCTCTCGAACGACGGGACGCCGATCGACCAAAGCCAGTATTGAATGTGCGATCTGGAGTGTCAGTCGTTGGTAGCCAGGCCGTGGATGACGGTCATGGAATTCTCCCCCCGAGCAGCGCGGTTGACCTTCCACGTGCCATCTAGGTTCACCGGGCGGACGAGCGGCTGACTTCCGATGCGGGCGTGCTGTTGTTGCGGGAAGTGGATCACCGCTCGAGGCTCGTGGAGTCCCTGGGCTAGCGGATGATTGATCGACGCGATCCCAGCAAGTTCCGCTACACGCTGCTCGAGTTGCTCGGCGAACGGTTGTACGCCTTGGCTCTTTCTTCTGCTGCAAATCCACGCTTTGAAAAACGAAAGCTTTGCATGTTGCCGCTCGCGACCAGATGGCCGGTCCAATCGATCAGTACGGAACGTCGCGACCGTGCGCTCTGTACACCTCGCGGTGTTGAGCCACCGTCAGCATGCGACCCTGTGCGACGCAAGCCGTGGCCGCGACAAGGCGGTGGCAGGAGCAGTGCATCGGTCCGACCACGACCATTTGTCTGTGGCGCTATCGCACCCAAGACGATCTGGATCGGTTGTCCGGCCGCGAAGATGGCCGTCTAGGATCGGCGCGGGCAGAGGGTGCTCGACGAGCGGCTGGCCAGCCAACCCACCCAGTCGCGGTTGCTCGACGCGCTGGCCGCCGTTGCGCAGAATCGCCAGGCGCTGCGGGAAGCGTTGGGCGATTGGGTTCGAGTCCCACCTGAGCTACTCAATATATAAGTCCTCGTGGAGGAGCCAGGAGTGCTTGCCGCCCTGTCACGGCGGAGATCACGCGTTCAAATCCCGTCGGGGACGCTCTTGGACAATCGGTTGATACGGCACGGTACGCAAACCGGCAAAGCGGCCAAGCTCAAATCTTGGCGACTGCGGGTTCGACTCCCGCCAGTTACGCGCGACCCGAAAATGGGGCTGTTGACAGCGGTGCGGATCGGCCGCAAACTGTTGTGGCATAAAGCACTCGCCGGAGTGGCGGAATGGCAGACGCGCTGGACTCAAAATCCAGTTGCCGCAAGGCAGTGTGGGTTCAAGTCCCACCTCCGGTACTTAATACTATCAAACGGTTTACGCGATTCTCTTTGCTCATCGTATTCGCTCGAAAAACGGCTAACCCTCCAATAACCTTCCAAGTTGATTTCAGCCGACTTCCGCCACGGCCAGCGTCGGCACGTAGAGCGTTTGCACGGCCGGCTTGAGTTGCCGGGCCATGTTGATGTAGCGCTGGGTCGTCTGATAGTCCTTGTGCTGCATTAGGGCCTGCAGCGCGTCGGCCGTCATATTCTCGGCGTTCATCGTGGCGAACGCCCGGCGCAAGTCGTGGAAGCCGTAGCGGGGCTTGCCGCCCTCTGGCTTGACGCCCGCGGCCAATTGCAGCGCGTTGAACTCCCTGAATATCTCCCGCGAGCTATGCGGCCAGGCAAACACGTTCGGCGCGAATCCCTTTAGCTTCGCGATATGTTCCAACACCAGCGGATGGAGGGGAATCTTCTGGTCGCGCTTGCCCTTGTTGTCGCCGTGCCGGCTAATGGCGGTGCCGGCCTTTGCGTCGATGTCTTCCCAGCGTAGCGCCATGAGCGAGCCGACTCGCCAGCCGGTCATGTAGCCGGTGATCAGAATCGCCCGCCACCAGTCGGCCGGTTCGCAGCCATGGAGGTGCGGCCGACGGGCCGAATCGCACGCCGCGTACAGCTTGGCGAAGTCCTCGGGCGTAACGTAGGTCGGCAGCTTGCCTGGCTCGCGCAGAAATTCAAACTCGGGAACATTGGCAAGATACCCCCAGCCTTGCGCCTTGCGGAGAATCGCGCGGAGCGTGCGCAGTTCCTTGTTGATCGTGGCCGGGGACACGCGGGGTGATTCTTCCCGCTTGAACTTCTTTTCGAGCCGGCGAGCCGCGACGTAATCGACAATCGTTTTCGAGTTGATGGCAGCCATCCGGGCCGGCTTGATGATCCGCTTGAAATGGTTGAGCGCGTATTGTGCTGACTCGCGCGTGCCGGGCTCCATGCCGGCCATGACCTTTGACTCGAATTCCGCCTCGAAGTTGTCCCACCGCTTGCGGCCAGCGTCCTCGTAGACGCCCGCGGCAAGCTGCCCCTCGATCTTGCGGCGGTGCTTGTCGGCGGCGCTCTTGCTGCCGATCGACTTCCCCTTCCTCTTGCCGCTCGGATCGTACCAACCGACCGACCACGGGCAATCGTCGCCGAGCTTGGCGAGTTGCTTCCGGTCTTGGAAAATCCAGGCTTTCATTGCGTTTCCTCCGTTTCGGTGTCAGTTCGTGAAAATCGGTCGCCCAGGATGCCCCAGGACGCGATGCAAGGGGCTTCAATGATGTTCTACTCGCCGGGCCGCCGCGTGCGGCTAATGCGATTCTGGCGCGGCGGGGTGCTTCACCTTTGGTTTGAGTTGAAATGCCGGCCCGCGCTGCATCATGCGGACACGGACCGGCCCCACAGTGGTTTAGGCCGCGACCTGATCGGCTTTCAATGGTTTCTTGCGCAGTGTGCCGGGGAACGTTTGCCGGGCGCGGGCGAGCTTCCGCGACATTACCGCCGCGCGGCTGCCGGTCGGTCGCGCCAACTCGATCTTGTTGAACTCATCGGCGTATAGCATTGCGCGATGGATCGACTTGTGCGAGAATGCCAGCCGTGCCGGTGCGCTCGGAGAAAGCAGCAGCACGACGTAGGGCAGGGGTCGTGGTTTGCGATTCAAGAGACACCCCCTTCCGCCGCGACAGTCTCTTCGGCTTCATCCACTCCACAGAGTTCGGCGAACCGCTTGTCGCATAGCTGCTCGAAAATGTCCGCCGCCGCTCGATACTCGGCAACCGTGTGTTTCGGGAACAGCTTCTCCCGTGCTCTGCCGACCGCCAGGAACTTCCGCAGCGCCGCCACGGTGCTCGGCGCTAGCTCGGCGTTGGAATCCGCGAAACGATAACGCTTCGTCGGCTTTGCCGCTTCATGGCTATAGGTGCGCCGCTCGTCGGACGCGACTATCAATTCGCCCGCGTCCAAGTCGAGCGATGATGGGCGCAACTTACGAACCACGGCTTCATCGAAATGGTGGCCATCCTCGAGCCGGGCCTTGCATTCAAACTATTGCGAAGCCCGAACGCCGACGATGAGCAAGGCCGGGTCCAGGCTCCGGGCCGCTTCGATTTGCGCCTGAATCCATTCCTCACGATAGTCGAAATGCCATCCAATCAGGTCGCCGTCGTCGTAGTCGATCGGCTGGGCGTCCTTGATGCTCTCCCACGATGGCAGGTTCAGCGGCAGGGCCTTTGTCGATGGAATGGCCACCATCCAGAGCCGCGGCTCGCCTTCGGGCGTATGGTACATCGACATCCGGTTAAAGTCCTCGAGCCGGTAGTAGGCCATCCGCGAGAACGTCGCGTTCGGATTGAACATCGCCACGGGCTCGAATTCCGACGGCGCATCCTTCCAATTCGGGCAGTGGCGGTAGTTCTCTTTGGACGCCGGTTTCCACTCGGCCGCGACGCGCACAATGACGTGCGACTGCTGGCTCGACGGGGGCGGCATCGGCTTGCCGGTTTCGACCGCCTCTTCAAGCTGTTTGGCGGCTCGGAAGTAGAGATTGCCGACACGCCGTAGCTGGGCCGCGGCCAACGTCGGCACTGGCCCCCAGCGGTCGTCAAAGTTCATAATCACGCTTTCGGTGTCATCCTCATCGTCGGCGTCGGTCCGATCGATGCGCCAGAGATGGCCGCGCGACGGGGCGGCATCGGGCAAGTAGCCGTCTTCATTGCTCCAGATTGCGCCCGGTTGGTATTCGATTTCGAGCTGCCCACCGGAGAGCTCGGTGAGCCAGGCGGCCAAAGCGTGCTTGGCTTCGGTTTCGGTCGGCGGGGTCGCGGGCAACGGGGCTTCGGACGGATCGACAGCAGCAGCATCAACGGGGTCGGTGGACATAAGTCGCACCTTTCCGCGCCGGCAGAGCGCCAGCGACAAGAATCCCCGGCCCGTACACTCGGTCCTAGGTGGCTATGAGACCACCTTGCGGCCCTTGGCGCGACGAATCGTGCCTTGGGTGCGCCGAGCGCACGGGCGGGGGATTTGAATTCTCATAGAACGAATTTAGGACTCATAGAGGGTTTAGGAGCACGGAGTATGCCTTGCCGCGGGGCCGGCTGTCAATTGCGGTTTCAAAACTGACAAATTGTCACGTTTGCCACGTATCCGGGCACTTCGTTCGGCTTCGTATCGAATAGCCAAATTTTGGCCATTTGCCCGGCCGCGTTACAGGCTGTTCGATTCCTAGCTCGTGCAGACTGATGGAGCTAGAATGCCGATCAAAGCTGTCGCCAATTTATCCGCCGATCCGCTCGTGCGAGTTCGGGACGCATTCAAATCGGAAAATTTTTCCGATGGCGATGTTAATAATCTAAACATCGCGCCTTCTGATGCGGGCCGGCCCGTCACTCGCGATGCGTTTATCCGCCGCTCCGCTCGGCTAGCCGGATGCGCTACGGATTAAGCAGTTGAACGCTCATCTGGCACCGGCCAACAGTCACCTGCGGATTGCTGACCAGGCCACTACTGACGTTGCTGGAACTCAAAACCAGGGTCAACGCATCGCCGGCCGCAAGCGTCATTTGCGTGTTGAAAGACAGTGAAATCGGCGGCAACGGAACGATTGTGGTGGTCGGCGTGCCGGAATCTTCGTAGGTGATTTGTATGTAGCCGACCGCGCCCGTGCCGCCCGCATCGCTGGATGCCGAGAGGATCGTGTTCGTCGGTGAGCCGTTGAGATATGCCGAGAGCGTAACGCCCAGCATGTCGTATTGATTCGTGCCGGGAATGAATCCGGTGCCTGAGCAATTCGGCGTCCAGTCAGGGCCGAGCGATGCTTGACCAGTGACCGAATACTCTCCGGCGATGGCCACCACAAGAGCATTGCTGCCGTTAACCGTTACGTTGGCTGGCGTGGACGTGGCGGGGAACCCGATCGGCAACGCATAGTTGGAATAGGCGTCCCAGCCGCCCGTCGTCCCCGTCGTGAGCGCCGTGCCATAGCCGTAAGTCACCTGCCAGTCGATGACAAACCACCGCCCGCTTTGCGCGTCCTGGAAAAACTCGATCGGCGTTCCACTCGGCAAACTTCCACCACTAGGCAACAGCCAATCGTAAACCGTAACCGCTGAGCCTTGGTCCGCGTAACTGCCGCTCGTGACGCCCCAGATTTCGGCCGTGGCACTGCTGCCAGCGCTGAGGGTGCCGCTGAGCTTGCCGATGTGGAATTGGTTCGACGCGACCGGCTCCCACTGTGCCCCGTTCGTACCCATTACAGGGCGGCACAAAACCCACTGGCCGCTGCTGTACGAACTTTTGCCGGTGGCTTCCATGACGGTGTACGTCGTGCCCGTGTCAACCGAGTATCCGCCGGCGCCTGCATTGGCGGCCGAACTCCAATTCACTGGATTGGCGTTGACCGTGTTTGGCGTTAGCGGCGGAGTGCCGGTCGCCGCGGCCAGGTCGGCCGTCAGGCACATCCAGCGCAGCAAAGCGCCGAGCGGCCGCACCGGGTCCGGGCCCGGCCAGCATTGCTGGGCGCTGCTGCTCGACTTGCTGCCGCTGCTGCTGGATCGTGCGGTGGATGTCGCCGATGAGTCGATCGCTGGGAATTGGCATTAGAAGAATTCCTGGTGGTTCAGGTTGAATAGAAAGCGATCCGGATGCCTTAGTTTCGCTCCACCATCTTTTTGACTTCGGCCAGCATCAGCCGCATGGTTTCACTGTGAGACTTGCCGAAGGCTTCGCAGGCGGCCGTCATGTCGCGCATCGTCCGATTGAATTCGTTCATCTTGGCTGTGAACTTCTCGCCAGCCTGCTTGTACTCTTGCCACGCTTTTATTAACTCGTCCATGTTCTTACTCCGGTAAAAAGATGTTCGCGGCAGCCATGATTAGATTGCGGCGTCCGCTTTGCGCCAGTTGGGATTGAGTTTTTCCACGGCCTTAATCAGTTCTGGGAATGACTTTTCCAGAATCGCGTTGGTGGTCGCCGTGTCGTTGCCTGCGGCGGCCGCGCCCATTTGGGCCTTGGCGACGATCGAATAGGCTTCCTCGCTCCCGGCGACTGCGGCGCCGGCCATACCGATCGGTCCACCTTGCGCCTTGCGGTATTCGTCGAGCGCATCTTTGGTGGCTCGGCCGATTAACTCGTCATCCGCGCCGCCTTTCTTCAGGTCGCGCAGGTGCCCGAGGCGGTCGGTCAGTTTTTCTTTGTTCGATTTCAGATTGGGGTCTGCCCTGAGTTCGTTTTCGTCTCTGAGCGTGTTTTGCTCTTTTTGTGCAATGTCGAAATACTCGCCCATCCGCTTGCGGTATTCGTCATCACCAAAATATCCGCCGGTCAAGCTAGCTACTCGCTGTCGAATCGGCTTCCCAAAAAAAGGACGATCGAAAGGCGTACCCTTGGCAGAAAACTTATCCATTTCCGCTTCGCTCAAGTGGAGCTTATTTTGCAATAGCTTGAGTGATGGATCGTCACGCTCGCCCATTACGTCCTGCAAGCTTGTGTTCGGAGACTGCGCCAGCGTCGGACATCATCTTTTCGGCGGCCAGCATCTTTTGCTCTGCGGTAATGTCCTTGCCTGCGGCGCCGGTCAATCCCAGCGTTTCCTTGTACTTGTCCAGGTCGCGGCCGAATTGCTTGAGAGACTCGGAAGCGCCGGACCGGCGTCCTTGAGATGCTTCATCCCGTCCGCCAGGCTATCGAGGAATTGCTTGTCATCGCCGGCGACGGATTCCAAGTTGTGATAGGTCTCGAAGTCGAGACCATGCGCAGCGCCCCGCGAAACGATTCCTCAGCCTTCTGGCGATCCCTTTCCCTTTTCTCTTCGCTCTGTTGCATCATTTCGTAGCCGATACCGACGCCGGCCACGCCAACGCCAGCCGCGCCAAACGCCGCTCCGGCATGGAGACGCCCATTGCCTGCCCCAGCGGTCCGCCGATGCCGAAGTCGCCGGCCACGTGCCGCAGGCCGCGGAGCTTGTGCGACATGCCGTGAAACCACTTCTCGCCGAATGCTTCGCCACCCTTGCCGCCGCGCGAGGCTGCGGCGTCGTTAAAATCCTTCAGGCTGCCGGCGGCCTCTTTTGTCCCGGCTTTCAATCCGCCCGCATCGGCGGACAGGATGAATCGCAAGCGTGCTACGTCGGCGGTGGCCATAAAATCGTTCCTTCGATGGTTAGAGAATTGGGGTTACATTGATCGCAACTTTTTGGCCGTTGCGATCGTCGGTGACAACGTCGTAGACGACTTCCTGCCCGTCGCTGGCCGTATCGCTTTCGTCACGGCGGTACAGCACTTGTTTTCCGCTTTCGTAATCGCGAACCAGGCCGGTGCGGTTGCCGAGATAAACCACAACGCCGCGCCGGCGGCCAGTCGGCATGGGCGGGCGTTGGCTTGTTGGGTTAGTTCTCATGGCGCCAATCTCACGTTTCGAATTTGTTGGCCGTTTACGTTTTGAATCACATCGAAAGCAACGCGCGAGCCGTGGCCCACGTCATTCAATCCGAACCGGCAGTATTCCCACGGCACGCGAATCATTCGGCGGTCCAGAGGGATGACGACGTACTGCGGGGCGGTGCGGGCGATTTCACCTTTGCCAGTCATCGGCATACCCTTTCGATGAAGTCTTGGAGCGGTTCGCTCAGCAGGTCGCGCGTCGCGGCACTGTGAAAATGCAAGGCGCCGGCTTCCGCAAATCGCTCCGCTGGCGTGTCGCATCGCGCTTCCCACGGGCCATATGCGCAAAGGTTCTTCCACTCCGCTGTGTCGGAAAACCGACAGCGTGGTATGCGGTCCCATGCGTGAATCAATTCATGCAGGACCGTTTTCGCGTCGGCTTCGCCGGCCACACAAATCAGGTTGCGGTCAGCGGTGAACCAGCCCAAACAGGCATACGAATTACGTTCGTGGTAATCGAGCGGATGCAGCCTTGCGTTGCGACCGGCGATGACTTCGATTTTTCCGCCGCGATCTTGGAAGTTGCGCAGCGGGCGTGCCGGCGCTTTTTGCAACTCGCATTCGACTGCGGCAATTTGCTCCGCGGTCGGCAATCGCCCATCGATGGTCCGAACGCGGGAGACAAACGGCCGCTCCGGTTCGCCAGTAAGTGCGACCACGCGCCGGCGCTTCTGCCAGGTCGTCCGGCGGCTCGAAAATCTCATCGCCCCAGGGGGTGAGAAAATGTCCGGGCTTGCCGATGACGGGGTAGCGCTCATGTTGTCGTGTTGCGAGCATTTTCCTTGTCCCTCAGTCGATTAATCGCAATCTGCAATCGCCCTTTTCGCCGGGCTTGCACAGTCGGACGCCGGCAATCGACGCGACCGAAACGCCGTCATCGCAGAATTCGCGAGGGACGAAGTCTACATCGAGTTCGATGGTGCGATTGCCATTTTTGAGGCTGGCTACACTCATCGAGTTCGCCTTGACCGGCGCCGTCGAGCAAGATGCCTTGCTCAGCAAACGTCTCTTTCAAGTCCGGACGACCAGGCCGACGCAAGATGACCGTTTGCCCGGCTTCGACACTTGTGACGGAGAAGGTCAGCCGCTCGCCGCGAGCAGTTATTGGGGTGGAGGCCAAACGGGTGACAATGTCGGGCAAATCGACAGAGAGCGTGCCACCGCAGCCGTGAACGTCGTAAATCGGGTCGTGGCCGCTGAGGCGGAATTTTCCGCCACTCGGATCGAACGCGGTCGCGTTTCTGGTCGGAATGAAAGCGCGAAGATTAGAGAGTCGCATTTGTTTTCCTTTGCGTGATAAATTGTGAAACCCAGCGGCCGAAGTGAACGCCGGGGAGGGAGTCGTTATTTGCCGATGGAAAAAATCGAGTGACCATTGAGCAGGTCGTCGGGTTTCTTGGCGTGTTTGATTTTTTTATAGAGCGAGAGCAACACGTCGTCGGAAACGGTTGGCGAGAGGTGCGGTCGCTGCGGCAATTGAAACGCGGGCAGCGCGGCTTCGTAGGCTGCTTTGAATTTCATCAATGCTTCCGCCAAGTCGCGTCGAGCTTTCGGCAGCGCTGCGGAAACGCGGACATGGCGGGCTCTCTCGGCAATCTCCGTTTGGATTTGGTAAACCCGGGCCCGCGCCGCTGAGATCAAACCTTCGGGGTTTCGGAGAACTAAAAGCGCCAGAGACAAGTCAGCCGCCGGTTCGTTGGCTAAATCCACGCGCGAGCCGAATCGGTCGGCATATTGCCTTTGTCGGGCCAGTGCGTCGGGAATCGGCGTCGTACTAGACCTCGGGAAGCGATTCAGTTCCGCCTGAATCGTGTTCCGCTGTTCGACCAAGAAAACCAATTGGCCTTCTGCTTCGGCCAGGTCGGGCGGCGCATCGGGCGTCAGTCGCGGCACCGGCAACGGTGCGGGCAGCCTCTTTTGGCCATCCGGCGGTTCGTCGGTCCAAGTGCGCGATTTCGGCGCGAAAGCTGGCGGCCGGAATTTCGCATCGGCAGCGCGCCGATATTCGGCCGTGTCGAGCATGTCTCCGCCGGTGACTGCCGCGAATGCGCTGGTAATTGGAGCCGCGAGCTTTTGCAAAATTGTCATCGAAAATACTCCCGTGAAATTGTTCCGCGGACCGCGCGGTCGGCGCCGTTGCCGGCGGGAATTAGTTTGGGTTCGTGGTCTTTTCCTCGAATCGCCGGAATGCCCAATAGGTGCGATGGTCGCGTTCTTCGATCAGTTCGTCGCGCAGGTCATGCCAGACGGCCTCTGCCAATGGCATTGACTCGGGGCTGAAATCGTCCGCGGCCAGGCGGTGGGCTCGCCAGAAGTCCGCGTCGTCAGCGAAGGGGCCGGCCGCTATGTTCCGACGGCGGGCGCCGACGTTGGAGGCCCCGAAAGTTTGGCCATCGTGGTCGGAGCCGTTGCGGAGCTGGTCGCGGTGCAGATCGGTCCACTTGCCGTTTGCGTGTCGTCGTCGTGCCATGATGGGTTGCTCTCGTTTCGGGTTTAGCGTTTCCGTCCAGCGACTTGCTGTTGCGGCGGGTCCGGCGGATCAACGTCCAAGTCGAGACTCGCGAACCAGCCGCGCGAAGGCGATGCGACTGTCGCGTTCGATTGCCACTTCGGGCCGAGCGTGCGGCGCCCGAACCGATCAACGAACGTGAGTCCGTGTTCCGCCAGGGCCTCGCGGGCTTGCTGGCTCCGGTCCCACGCCTCTCCTGCCAGCGTGAGCAGGCGCACGTGGTGCTGTTCGAGGTCGTAACCATCGACAACGGCTTCGAACCACTTCTGTGTGGCTTCTGTGAGGTGTGCCGGGGCTTTAATTGGCTTCTTGGGTGCCATTGAAAATCCTGATTGAACGAAAAATGGTCAAAAAAATGTGCGGCGGGGGCAGACGGTCCCGAAATATTTAGTTCACAAAAAAATAACCCGCCCTCCGGGTAGGGTTTAGGCCGCCGTCCAGCAGTTCGTGAGCGTTGTTCCTCTGGCGTGCGGTTCGTTGCTCGGCCAAGTGAAACAGGTGAAACATGTGACAATCCAGAGCGACTTTTTATTGCGCGTGTATCACACGTATGTATTAAATTGCTCTCTCGCGATGCGTGCTTTGGGTCGTAACATGTTTCACGTGTTTCAGTCGGCCAATTCCAAGCCGATGTAGAACCGCACCGGCTTGCCTTCGACGCGGTGTTGCTTGTCGTCTAAGCCGGGCACTGTTGCCCGCAACAGCCGACCAAAACCGGCTTCATCCTCAATGTGGTTCTTTCCCGCGCCCTCGCACCATTGCGTATACGCCTCGTAGAGCAGCTTTCGTGGCACGGAGTATTCCGCGTCGACTCGGCACCGTTCGCGCACGAATACGCTGACTGGCGAGCCCAGGTCGGCCAGTTCGCCGGCCAGGTTGGCAGCGCTTTGCGGTTGGGTGAATCGCCCTTGCTCGCGGAGCTTCATGTAACCGCCAATCGCCCACAACAGGATGCCCGGCAACTCGGCCAGCAGCTTGTTGGTCAAATCCAAAATCTCTTCGCCGAAGAACGACTTGCGGAGTTGAATTACAAGGAACCGGCTTGCCAGGGCGCCCGACGTATCGCTTAGTCGCGGGATTTCGTTTGAGCAAACCAGAAACCGCGCGGACAGCTTGCCATTCCAGACCGGCAAATTCTTGCGGTCGATTGTTTGTGAATCTTCGCCGCTGATTGACAGCAGCCGCTCGACAACCGCTTGCTGGTCGGCACGGCCGGACAGCCGAGCATCGGACACGATGGCAAGTAGCTTCCCGATTAACGGCCACAATCCAAACCGCTCAGCGAGACCGGCCAGCGTTGGATTGACGACGTTCGCGGCACCGACAAGGCGCGTCAACACGCGGCAAACCGTGCCTTTTCCTGATCTTTTCGGACCGACTAGCAATAGAATTTTTTGCTGCGAAGTATCCGGCAGCAACGCGTATCCAAACCATTCGCGCAACAATGCAATCGACTCGGCATCGTCGCCGAACAGCGCATCGAGAAACCAAACGGCGCCGGGTCTGCCGCATTGGCGTCGAACGGATAATCGAGCGCCGAAGTAGCGAACAGCCGCGGCGTGAGAGGCCGGGAATGCGGCGCACCGCTCGCAAGGCTCGGCAGGTGAACCAGCCCATTCTTAGCGACGAGAATTTCATCAGCCGGCCAGCCGCTCGAATCGTCGATCCAGGCTGGTGCCTCGAAGGTGAACGGCAAGAGCGATTGGGCTTTGATTTGGTCAAGCAAGTTGCTGACGACACTTCCGCTAACATGGTGGTATGTCCGATTAAGATACCGGACAACATCGCCCGCACGTCGCCCGGCGGCAACTCGCTATAGCGGCCGTTGAGATATCCCATGAACGCGCCGCGATGGAAGCGCAGCCGGAACATGCCATCGAGCATGTCCGCTTCAAGAAACTTCGCCGCTTCCGTCGCTGGGTCCGCCGAACTGGCGTCGGTTTTGCCTTCCGCGCCTTGCAACGGCTCGGGCTCGATTGCGGTGTCGAGCAGTTCACGGAACTTGGCCGCACCATGCGCCACAACAAAATCGTCGAGCCCCATCTTCGACGGCTGGCCATCGTTGCCGGCCGGGCCATCGGGGATCCGCACGCACCGGACATCGGCGCCACGATCCGCGAGCAATTTGGCAAGTCGAGATTCAGCGCCCTGAACTTCTGGCTTGCGGGAAATGTCGGAATCGTAGGCGATGAAAACTTTGCGGCCATTCCAGGCAACGCGCTCCAGTTCGGCCAAGAGTTGCTCGCGGCCTTTTTCCTTCCATCCGAACACGCCGACCAGGCCGAGGCAGTTCATGCCGGCTTGCGTCGCCGCGGCTGCCTTTTTCTCGCCCTCAGTCAGCACTAGCTCGACTTCCGCTCGTGGCAGCACCGATGCCACGCCATGCGGAAGATAGACGCGGTTCGGTTGCCCTTTGGGGCTTTCGTACTTGACCGGCTTCGCCTTGAGGATGCGTGGCGTGTCTGGCCGAATGCGGCAATAGCCGTTTTTTCCATCGGCATCCGTGAACGGAAACACGATCGCTGGGGCCAACGTCTTGCCGGGTTTCCGCCATGCCAACAGGTTCGCGAGCTTTAGCGGGTCGGCCTCGGAATAGATACCGTTCGCCTCAATCGTCGCATCGCTCAAGCCGGACTTGCGCAGGTGTTCGCGATGATGCGCGAGCAGCGCGCCATGCTTAAAGCTGATTGCCGGCAGTATTTCGCCTTCGCACGCCGTTGGCTGGGCATCGTCGCCCGGTTGGCCAGCCGGCGGGGTAATTTGACCGATATCGGCTAAATTGCCGTCCGACGATGGCTCTGGATTTTCCGTGTGAGCGCGAAAATCGAAGTCCGGCTCAGCGTTCGCTGTTTCGCTCAGCAACAGGTTGATTGCGTCGAGCCTTTCGTTACTCATATCCCGGCCCCCATTTCCAGCGCGTCGTCGGCGGCAATCTCTTTGACCGCGATGCACCGAAGTTGACCTTGGCGCAGCAACCGCTTGAGCGCATCCCGCAGTCGCCGGATACCCGTGGGGTCGGCCGGGTTGGGCAATGGCCGCAGTGTGAGTTGATAGATTGGCTCGGCGGCTTTACTCATCTTTGCGCCTCCGCCAATCGCCGCTCAAGAATCGCCAAACCGCGTTCCAGAAAATGATCCGGTCGGCCAAACAATCGACGGCGCCGTGCTACGGCCGCGATGTGCTCGAGTTGGCCGCGCCAGTGTTCGGCCTCGCCGACGGTCATCGCGGCGGCGGGTTTCGTCGTGCGGGGCTTCATTCGGTGCCTCCGTCGCTGATGAACCGGGAAAGCGCGTCGCGATGGTAGATGTACTGCTTGCCGACCTTGCGGGCCGCGATTTCGCCGCGGCGCCGAGCATCACCGAGCACGTAGGTTTGAATGCCGAGCAGTGCCGCCGCTTCGCGCTCTGTGAAGCCGATCCGGCCAGCCGGCAACTTGGCATCGTCGGCGCGGAGTCGTTCGACGGTCGATGCGATGATCGAGTCGATGAGCGGGCGTAGGTCCGCAAGGTCCGCGGCGTCGAGCTTCACTTGATGGCCCCCGCAACAGAGGGAAGCCAGCCTTGCTCTTGCAACTTAGCCGCGATGGCGCCGAGCAGTTCACGCGGCACGGTTCGATACGATCCGATGCGGGGAATGTCGGCACCAAGAGAATCGACCACGCGGCGAATCTTCCACGCGGGGACCGCGAAGATGCCGGCAATGTCGCCGATTGTCAGGTGGGTTTTGAGGGCAGACACGGCTTAACCTCTCAGCGAATTGACTTGCAATCACTGAGTTTGATTAAACCGAATTTCTGAAACGACAACTGCTAAGCGTGTCGCCTATTTGTCGCTTGCGCGGGTCTTTTCCAGGCTTCCGAATTGCAATTTAGCCGCCGCATAATCCCAGTGAGTGAGGTGCCTTTATTTTTGAGCACATATTCCTCGACTACCGATTTCATCGTGGTTGTCGCGTCTTCTTTGAGTTGTTTTCTGAACTCGCGAATACAAGTCATGCGCTTCAACGTTGAGCGGCCTGTAAATTTTCCCAGATTTTTTTTCCGTGTCGTTTTCCGTGTCGTTTGTCGTTTTGGGTTGGCCGATGTTCTGGGATGTTACATTGCTTCCGCGCCGCTCGTCATCCATACCGCTCGATATCGCCATTCGCTCTAATGTCGCTTTAACTTTGGGCCACGAGGCACGAATCGCGGACGGCCCGTCGTCGGGGTCTCTGACTCGATTGGCGATTTCCAAAACCGCTGTAACAGTTGCAGGGTCGCCGCCGAGATTGTGTAGGGCCATCGCCAACGGTTTCGATTGGCTGATAATCAGCCGCGCGGCCTCCATCTTCCAATCGCCGAAGTCGCCGACAATGAGCGTCTCGGGATCGTCAATTGGATGCGGGCGATTTTTCAGCCGGTCCCACATCAAATAGGATTCCACGGTCTGAATGAAACTCGCGATCTGTTCGCCAGCGGGCGGGATCGGCTTGTTTTCCTCCGCCGCGGCCGTCGGTGGATTCTCGCGTGTCGGATCGAAAGCGTAGCCGGCAGCGACCAGCCTTTGGCGGTATTCAGCAAATCCGTCATCGTCGCGCTTGCGCGCCTTTGCCGTGCCCATTCCAGAATCCTCTCAGTAGTCAGGCCGACACGGCGCCGACGGTCGCACTGAGAGAAGCGCCGCCGGTCGCCGGGTCGTTTATGCCGCCGTCGCGGCGCCTGAGTTTTCAATCTATCAAATCAGCCGAACTGTACAAACGCTATTTGCAACCTTCCAATAACCTTCCAACGCTTGGCAACTTTGCCCGAATTGGACCCATCGTCGCGCGGACAGAAACCGCGTTTTTCCCGACGATTATTCGTATCGCTTCGTATCGTTCAGGGATGCCGTAAGACTCAAAATCCAGTTGCCGCAAGGCAGTGTGGGTTCAAGTCCCACCTCCGGTATTCTTTTCTTTATTCTGTGGACATATCATGGCAACGGAAGACATCCGGAACGCCCTCCCTCCAACGACCGGGTACGAGGAGGCATTGTTGAAGGAAAGCGCTCACGGCGCGCTTACGCAACCGTCAGCGCCACCAGCGGTAACTCAGTTGAACTCGGACAGGCGCTTATTTGGAGCCACCGAACGTGTGGATCGCGCCGCCAAATCCGCCGCCACCAAAACCACCTGCACTCCCGGCGCTCTGGCGCGAATCGTGCGCTGAAAACGTCAGGATGTGCTCCGTCGAGAGAGTCGTCACCGCGACGTCGCCGTTGGAAGTGGACTTCTGCGCTTGGGCCGACATGGCCTCGGCGAGAAATTTTCGGGCATCGTAGGCGGTGCACTCTCCCGCGGACTGCTTCGCCAATTTGCCATTGGCTTTTCGTTTCGCCGACGGCTGGGACGAATTCGCCGCGTCGAGAGCATAGCTCTGCAGTAGCTTTGGCCAAAGCTTTTGGAACAAAGGCGTTGATTCGAACACATCGAGCGTGTCCATCTTCCCATCGATTGCCACGGCAACACCGACAATCCGCGGTTGATCGGCCACGACCTGCTTCAATTCCTTGACGTAAGGCTCCAACCGCTTCGCGGATTGCTTGTCGGCGTAATTGCCGGCGAAATCACCCGTCGTGCCTTTGACTCCCGACTTGGCATTGGCCTGAGCGACCTCGTTCCAAACGGCACCCTGTCCTTTGTTGCCCTGCACGGCGATCCGCGCAGCCTTGTCCACGCTGCCAACGGATCCGATGAATTCTTCGGGTTGGGATTTCGCCGTCGAGGAGTCCGCAGCTTGGCCGCTATGACTTCTGGCAGTGGCTGTCGACCGTGACGGATCGATCGCGGTGCTCCCGACCGGCGCCAGACTTGCATTCGCCCCATCCACAATCCTGGCGTTTTCACTCGCGTCTCGACCAGACCAGCGACCGTGCTCGACGCAGAACACATTGATCGGGACCGGCTTGGCTCCGGGAGGAATTACTGTCTCCTGGGCGATGGTGCGATCCTGGCGGCCGCCAATGATGATCTCGCCAGGCATCAGATACAACGGCTTGTCCGAGCGGTTGATGAGCGCGTAAGCGATTCACGTCGGCTGACTGTTCAACGGCCGGCGGTTGAGCCGCTCGGTTTTCTTGCGATGACGAATTGACCGCTGATTGGGTTGACGGGTTTGTTTGGTAGATGCCTGAAAGAGCCGTAGCCTGCCCACCGAGCCTCCATGATCTTCACCGTGCCGGCCTTGAGTCCCTCGTCCAACGTGATAAACCGGCTTTCGGTTCTCGGCGCTCGCGATGAAATCGGAAAGATTGTTAAGTTGCCATGACGGATCGGCTCGCCGATGACCAAGTCGCCATCCATGGTAGTGGCCACTTTAGCCGGAGCCGTCTTGGCCGGATCTCTCCCAACAGCAGAGTTCATTGACGCCGCAATCCCCACCAGAACACTCGCGCACAAAACGTTCCGCCACATGCCGCACCTCCCCTGTTCTGCGCAGCGCGCAGCGGACGGCTGCTGGAAACCATGGACGATCGCGCGGCTGCCGACACAATGCTCCGCTGCAAGCGTGGCAGCCGCAAATCGCAACTCGCAATCAAGAACCAGCGCACACTTGCGACGAGCGTCACTCGCCGTGATGCGACGATCAGAACCGACCGGCCGGAATCGGCCGAAAAATAGGACATGCCGGGCAGCCAACCATTCTCCATTCCTAGCGGGAGGCGGCTGACTGCGGTTCAGCCTAACACAGCCGACGCCGAAATGGCAAACTTTTGCGGATCCTGCTACAGCCTGACGATCGGCGAAGTGTTCCTGCCAAGCCGAAACTTCGCAACCGCACATGAAGACACCCACGGCACTTATAACTGCACCGTGGGCGTCAACGCTCACAACGTAACTGCTTCGACTTCGGCCACGAACCGGCCTGCGTTGCCGCTAAGGAACGCCGCGACCACCTCGAACGCGGCGTCACTGAAGCCGCCGATGTTCAAGATGTCGTCGCGATCCGGAGCCTGGGTCGTCGTGTAGGCTTGCAGTTCGACGCGAACCAGCTTTGGCCGAGCCCGATGCGCGGCCAAACGAGCCTGGTTTTCGACAAACTGCTGCCACTCGGTCATTACGGCCGTTGAGCCGTGCCGGCCCGTGCCGATCCAGCTTTGCAAAACTCCATGTCTCCCCAGTGGAGACGCTCGGGTAACCGGTTCCTGAAAGCCCAACGTCTGGTCTTTTCGTACGACGAGTAGCTCCAGAGCCTCGCGGGAACCGACAGTGATCCCGGGTGGACTCGAACCACCGCTCGGCGCTTTGTAGGAGCGCTGCCTTTGCCGCTAGGCGACGGGACCAATTGCATGGCGAAAGTGGACTCACCGGGATTCGCACCCGGCCGCGTCTCTGTAACGCTGCCGGCTTGCGGAGCCGGCGTCCTCCTGTTGGACGATGAGCCCATTGAATTTCAAGCGGAAGCCGACCGCGGCTATTCGCCGCAGTCCCCGGACTCGAACTCACAAGCGGCCAAGTGCCGCCACCTGTTTTCGAGACAGGCTCCCGGGCACCGACCGAAGGTTGGTCGCGGCCGGAGCACTTCCGTTGCTGGATAGCCAAAAAAAGTTCCGGGGGTTGGAATCGAACCAACAGCCTCCACGACCAACGCTAGGCGTCGGTGCCCGGAGCCAGGCGTCACTACCAACAGCAACTACCCCGGATCGCATTGCCACGACAGACACGCGCGGGCGTGCCCGAAATTCGGGGAGAAGGATTTGAACCTCCACCGCCTGGTTCAAAGCCAGGCAGCCTACCGTTAGCCGATCCCCGATCATCCCCGTCCGAGGCAGAGTGCCCTATGGGAATCGAACCGGGCACCGCCGCGATCAGCGGTGGTCGCGCCAGCTTGGAAGGCTGGCACCTTTGCCGCTCGGCCAAGGGCACGTGAGCGGAGGGAGAGGGAGTTGAACCCCCAAGGCTTGCGCTCGACTGTTTTCAAGACAGCTGCCGTCGCCAATCGGCTTGTCCCTCCAAGCTGCGGCGGCAGGAGTTGAACCTGCAGTCGTCTCCTTAACAGGGAGCTGCCTTACCGTTAGGCCACGCCGCAATTCATTCAGTCAGGGCGGCCGGATTTGAACCAGCGCTTTCCTGCGCCCGAGGCAGGCGGAATTCCAGGCTTTCCCACGCCCTGATTTGTAAAGCACCCAGCGGGAGTTGAACCCGCACGTCCGCCATGGCAAGGCAGTAGGCTGCCGCTACATCATGGGTGCGCCAGATCCTGATCGAATTGTCAAAGAACGATAGAGCACAGGACCACGGCTATTCGCCGCGGTGCCCGGACTAGAACCCACGTCACCGCCGACTACCGCTATTTGCGGCGGTGCCCGGGGTGCGGAGTCCTCGCCGCTGAACGACCGGTGCGTTTCAATCGCCGACTTTTCTTCCAATGGGACCCGAGGGACTTGAACCCTCACCGACCTGGTTAAGAGCCAGGCATGCTGCCGTTAACACCTTGATCCCGTTTTCATAATTTGTTTCTGACCCGTGGAGTTGGCGCGGAGGGAATCGAACCCTCGACCTGGTCCTTATAAGAGACCTGCTCTCACCACTGGGCTACGCGCCAGCAAAAGGCCAGAACGAACTGGCCCAGTGGGGCCGAAGGGAGTCGAACCCTTACCTGTCCGCTTAAAAGGCGGATGCGCTGCCGTTACGCCACGACCCCGAGTGGAGTGGGCGTATCCGTTTCAACCGGGACGTGGTTTGCATTGCTGTGCTCCTTGTTTCGCGTGGTCGATCCCAAGTAGTCCGGGGTGGAGTCGAACCAACCGCCAGCGACATATCAGATCGCCATGCTTCCGTTACAACACCGGACCGCAGTCGGGCAGGTAAGAGTCGAAACCACTGGCTCATGCTCCCAACGACCAGCCTGCGGCCGGTGCCCAGTGGGTCACCGTTACCCTTCCTTCCGTTTGTTCTTTGATTCCCTGTTCCAGTAGCTCGTATGGGAGTCGAACCCATCTCTCCGACTTGAAAGGCCAGTATCCTCCACCGATAGACGAACGAGCCATGTGCGCGTATTTCCACCAGTGGGTCGGGAGGTGCTCGAATCCTCGTCTCCTGGACTTCGGCCAGGCGCTAGACTCTCTCAGCTACCAACCCGCTGCCGTCGACCAACGATCCCGACGAAAAAAGGCCCGGTATCACTTGGACACCGGGCCTTCAAGTTCTTGGCTGACTTGGGTTAGGCCGAGCGTCACAAGCGCAGGGGGAGTCGCAGATTATCCGCGGCCTGCGCGAAATAACCCGTCCCTATGCGTTCTTGGATCGAACTGGGCCGTAAGGTCATCATGGAAAGCACAACCTGCAAAACGTGCCAACGCCATCAGCCGCGGATCTCAGCGGCGTCAACCCTTCTATACAGCTTAGACGCCGGATGGTTCCGCTGGTTCACAGGAAGTCTTGAAAATTCTTGTTTAAAGCCTATCTGAGAACCGGCGGGGACTGTCCCGATTTTGTGAGTGCCGCCGAACAAAATGGGACTGTCCCCTTTGCCCAGTCGGTTCTCGGATAGGCTCTTAGCTAACGGTAGCCTGACCGTCGAGTCGCCGCTCCGCCGCCTGTCTGGGCGTAGCTCGATCTAAATTTTGGCCAAAAAACTGGGAAGAGAAGTGAGAGGCTCGCGTCCTGCCGTTACCCCAAGCGAATGGGAGGCGTTCGAAGTCCCTTTCTTCGTCTGCTCGGCCATTGAACGGGCTCGATCTTTCTTTTCCCTGGCTTCCTCGAGCTTCACTTCCATTTCTTGAAGCCGCGCCTCGTACATGTCCTTCTGTTCGCCGGTCGCTTGCTGGAACCGTTCCCGCGCCTGCTCCACGGCCTTCTGCAGCAGAGCCTCATCACATTTTGCTCCCAGGGCACCGCAAAATGAGCCAGTCGCCGCCGGTTCTCGGATAGGCTCTTAATGAATTCAACAGGCCATTTGTAAGATCGCGTGGCTCTGCCAGAAGCTCGGCGATGCGCGAGTAGTTCGATGGGGCATTTGCTGGCCGCTTGAATCAGCATCATCTGGGAGTCCGCAGAAAAGGCCGCCGAGAGGCTGGCTCCAAATCACTGTGCCGTCCAACCACCGTCGATGGTGAGCGTTTGCCCTGTGACGTTGCGAGCCAGAGGACTGATCAGATAGGACACCGCCGCCGCGATTTCCTCATAGGTGATGAACGTCTTTTTCGGCATCGGCTCCAGCATCACCCGTTGGATCACCTCGTCTTCGGAAATCTGCCGTGCGCAGGGCCAGATCTTTGATTTGCGATTCGACCAGCGATGTACGGATATAGGCCGGGCAAATCGTGTTGACGGTAATTTCCGTGCCGGCGGTCTCCAGCGCGACTGCTTTGGCGAAGCCAACCAGGGCATGCTTGGCGGACGTGTAAGCCGACTTGAAGGGGGAAGCGATCAGAGCGTGGATCGACCCGATGTTGATGATCCGGCCGAAGCCAGCCGCGCGCATTCCGGGCAACACGGCGCGGGTCATCAGAAACGTCCCGCGCACCATCACATCCATTAGCAAATCCCACCTGGCGGTCGGGAACTCTTCGACCGGCGCGACGTGCTGCAACCCGGCATTGTTGATCAACACGTCAACCCGGCGATCCCCGATGGCGTATTGGAACGCAGCGATCGATTCTTCCGACGTAACATCCAGGCCAAACGACTCGCACTTGCCCGCGGCGTGATCGATTTGCACGGCCGTCTGCACTGCGGTGGGGGTATTGCAATCTGTCGCGATGATTGTGTGCCCTTGCTGCGCCAGGCATAGCGCGAGTCCGCGACCCAAGCCGCTGCCGGCGCCAGTTATCAAGATGCTGCGACTCGCAGTGTTCATGATCCAACCCCGAATTGCTCGCGCAGCGTGCGGCGCATCACTTTATTGGACGCAGTCCGAGGCAGCGCTTCCACCGGCACGACGTCGTGAATCTTGAACAGCGGATTCAGGTCGCGCTTGATCGCGGTCTGCATGGCAGTTTGCAAATCGTGTTTGTTCACTGACCGAGCCTTGTTGCATACCGCATAGATCACGAGTTGGCTCGGCCCACCATCGGCCGGCGAAACGGCAATAGCGGCGACCTCGGTTACATGCGGCACGGTTTGCAGCACTTGTTCGATTTCCGCGGAGCTGATTTTGATCCCGCCCAAGTTCATCGTATCGTCTGCGCGGCCCAAGGCGCGCCAGTATCCGCCCGGCAACCGTTCCATTTGATCGCCATGCCGTCGGAGCAATTCTCCGCGCGGACCTGCGGGGACCTCCGCATAGTAATTTGCATGATGATTCTTGTTGAGCAACGTCGCCGACAGGCCGATCGAAGGGGGCACGATGAACAACTCGCCCTTGTCGGCCGGCACTCCGTCGTCATCGACGATCACAACATCCAACCCGAGCGTCGGTGTATTGAACGTGCCGGGGACGCAGGGCCGCGTGACCGTTCCAGCGATGTAGGCGCCTCCAATTTCCGTGCCGCCGCAATACTCGATCACCGGCCTCGGCTCGCCGCGAGTCATGAGCCACCGCATGTCGTCGGGGCACGAGCACTCACCCGTCGAGCTGAAGACTTTGACGGCGCTCCAATCGAGATCCTGCATACAGCCGCTGCTTCGCCAGCTCTTCACCAGGCTCGGAATCACGCCGAGCATTGTGGCTTTGGAATCCCGCACGAAGCGACCAAATTCGCGGCTGGTCGGCGTGCCGTAATACAACCCGATCGTGGCCCGGTTGATCAGGCTGCCGAAAATCAACCAGGGGCCCATCATCCAACCGAGATTCGTCGGCCACACTAACACATCGCCAGGCTCGACGTTCTGGTGAAAATGAGCGTCGGCGGCGCACTTGATCGGCGTCGTGTGAGTCCAGGGAATCGCCTTCGGCTCGCCGGTCGTGCCCGATGAGAAGAGGATGTTGAGATAGTCGTCCGGGCCGCGTGGCATTGCCGCTAAGCGTTCGGTGTTCTCCAAAAAATCTTGCCAGTCGCGATCGCCGGCGCGCAACGGCGCGGACAGACCCCCTTTTTCGGCGACTACGATCGCTGGCGGCGAGTCGGCTTCGACGACATTCGCATACAGCGGCAGCGATTTGCCGCCGCGAGTCATCGTATCCTGGGTGAAGACTGCCACTGCGCTCGCCAACCGCAATCGGGCGGCAATTTCTTTCGGCCGGAAGCTGTCTGCGATCCCGACCACCACACAGCCAGCCAGCGCAACACCAAGATAGATCGCCACGGCCTCGACAGTCATCGGCATGATGATCGCCAGCCGATCGCCGGGCTGGAATCCACTCTGCATCAGACTCGACGCAACCCGGCCAATAAGCCGCCGCAGCTCGCCGATGTTGACCGTGCCAATTTCTCCCTGCTCGGACTGATAGATGATGGCTGGGCTGTCGCCGGGGGCGGAAAGGCAGCTTTCGGCAATGTTGAGTCGCGCGTTCACCAGCCAGCGCGGCGATTCCAATCCGCCCGAAAAATCGGCGACCTGGCTGAATGGCGATTGAAGGCGGATCCCCAACCGCTCGATGGTCAGCGCCCAATACGCCGCGCGATGCTGCACCGACCAAGCGTGAAGTTCTTCATAGGTAGCCGCCCCAACCCGCCGCATCAACCAAGCGATGTTCGTCGATTCAATGAAGCCAGCCGTCGGAACCCAAGCGGCCAACAGCGAAGAGAAAGGCTCGGCATCGCTACTCATCGATAAACTCCATGCCTGGTCGCGGGCAAGCTGTGCGCTCCGCCGATGGAAATCTCGACGAGTTTACACGATTCTCTCAAGGTCTGAACTGAGCCGCTGGATTGCTACGTTCGTGGCGTAACTTTGTTATGACTTCCGGCGCCGGCGGACCAGCCGATACCCCAACATCGAGAGCGCCGAAATTCCAACAAACGCCGTCGTCGAGGGCTCCGGAACTTGATTCGCCGATACCATGACGTCATCGACGTAAAGCTGCGTGCTTCCACCTGGGGCAGTACCGCCTCCCGTCAAGAGAACATACAAATCTCCGGAGACGGACGAGCCCGTCGTGAATGTCACGGGACTCAAAGGCGCGAACGTCAAAACGGGGGTGACCGTATCGGAGTTCGCGATCGTGAGGCCACTGGTAACAACATCAGAGTTCTGCTGTCCTGCGGGACCGATTGCGAGACTCTCGGTCAATGTCCCACCTTGCCTGTTCGTGACGCCCGTCTGTTGTGAATAGAGGTTGAGCTGATAGATCGTGTTTGGCGAAAGTGCGCCGAGATCTTGATAGATCGTGGTCCCACCGTCGACGAATCCGAACTGGGTGCTGCCAAGGGCTGGCGGCCCACCGGTGGAAACTCCAGCCGCCGGTGCTGCCATCGATGCCCCAGTCCGAAATGGCTGAGTCGCCGTTCTGGCTAGCCGACGCGCTGGACGCGCAATAAAGCTGCCGGTGGGGGGATTCGCGAACGATCCGTTCGTCACAATGTTATTCCCCAAAGCCGGGGCGGCAACGACGGCGGTCATCACGCACAAAGCAAATCTAAACATACGCATAAACAGCTCCTCTCACACCCGAAGGTGCGTCCTGAGAAATGAGCCGAAATCAAGCCGTCGGCCCAGCGGCGAGCGATGCACCTTCAGGTGCCCCGCCATCGTAACCTCGGTCCACGACGAAAGCGTTCTTAATGCTTGGGAAGGCTCATCGTTCGCTTTGACAATCTACCAATTGGCGCCGCGGAAAGCTCCGGCTGCGCAAAACGGAATTGTCGCCGCGTACCAACTGAGCAGAATAAACGAGAGATGATATCTCGACGCGAGTGCGTCAATCGCGAGAATATCGTAGCAGCAAGCGAGCGGCGCGGTTGCATGCGATCCGGTCACGTGCGATTCGGTCACCTGCGATTCGGTTAGGTTAGGTGCCTAGTAGCAGACGTTTTACATTTATTGCCTATCCGAGAACCGGCCAAGGAGACGGGGACAGGCACATTTTGCTCCCAGGGCACCGCAAAATGAGCCAGTCCCCGCCGGTTCTCGGATAGGTTCATAGCAGTTTCGTTGGCATCCTCTCGCCGATTGTGCGACAGCACCGGCGAAGCGGTCGGCCACGAGCCGCCCCCAATAACCGAACCAGTCGGGAAGAGGGAGGAAAATCATGGCGTACCCTGACTACTTATCGAAGCGGCTGGCCTTCGTTGACGCGGACACACAATTGGAACTGCTGGTCGCGCAAGTCGCTGCTGCGTCCCAGCAACTCCAGACCGTCAAGACCGACATCAGAGCGGGCGCGTCAATCGAGATTCGTCTACCTAGCCCGGAAGCCGCGAGGTGAGCGGTAGATCAATACCGCATATTACGGGTTGAGGCCATGGAGTCGTGGAGAAAGATGAGCCAGGTGGACCAAGACGCAACGCCCCTCGTAGAGCGGCCGGAATCGCCGCCATCTTTGTGCTGAGAGCCTCGCCAGCCAACACGGGGACCGCCGAGAAATCCAGCCGCCTGCCGCCGTTCTACTGGGCTGCCTTTGTATCGAGCGGCGACTGGCGATGACTCTCCGGCGACGACGCCGAATTTCATCAAGGGTGGAAACGAGCCTCGGCCCGCCACGGCCAATTGAAACCGGCATGGGGGCGCCGATTCGGGCCAAGCGAAGCATTGACGGAGCCTATTGTATGGTCTCCGGTTGGCTGACGCATCAGATTCCAGCAGACTCCAGCGAGTTTTTGCTTGCGACGCATCGCCAGCCAATAGATTGTGGCTGATGATGCAACGACCGACAGCCGGTCGGCTCCGTGGGGAGCCGCCGGCTGCCGGAGCTGCTTTCGCCTGGTTGCGGGGAGCAGTTAGATATTGTCGACCATTGGAATGTTATCGCGGTTGTACACCGCCACGTTGTTCGACTTGTCGGCTTCCACAATTTCGTCCTGGTTATCGATGCTCGTATGGAGGAATTGGTAGGCCGCGGTTTCGCCCTCGTCGGTTGCGATGCTCATCGCGTCGATCGGCAAGCGGATGTCGACCGATTTGCTTTCGCCGGCCGCGATGCTGTCCACCCGCACGCTGGCCGACGGCAGGTCGTCGGTCGATTGGCCGTCGTTGGAGGCGAGGATCGCCACGTCGAACGGTTGATCGACATCCACCGTGCTGTTGTTGGTGAACCAAACGCGGTAGGCCGGGGCCAGGTTCTGGGCCGGATCGCCCGCGTCGAGTTGGCGGATGCTGGCGAATTGGAGATCAATTGCGGCAACCGGCGCATCCGATTCGTCGGCCGACGCATCAGCGCCGTCGTCTCCGTCGCTGCCATCGTCATCACCGCCGTCGCCCAAGCCGCCCTTGTGGTGCTTACGGTGCTTGTGGTGTTTCTTGTGTTTTGGGTGCTTGGACTTCGACTTGTTCGAAGTCTTGTGCGACTTGTGGTCTTTCGAATGAGATTTCTGCCCGTGCGAATGACCCTTGCCCTTGCTGTGGCTGGTCCCCTGGCCTTTGTGACCGTGCGAGTGGCCACCGTGACCAGAATGTCCCATGCGGCCGGCGGAATGACCACCGCCATGACCACCGCCATGTCCGCCACCGTGACCGCCACCACCCCTGGCAAACACGACGCTCCCGAACAACATGACTCCGACCAGCACCAACGCCACCGTCAATCGTCGACTGAACCGTTGCATGATCCGTTCCCCCATCTAAGAGTTAATTCGGGGCCGGCGAAATGCCGACCCCCGGTGAACCAAGAATGCGGAACGGGGACCGCGGCCCGACGCGATTTGCAAGATTTCCTTGCAGCTTCAGCAAAGCGCGAATACGCTAAGCAGCCACACTGGCGACTGCGCGACGAAGAATGACGGTTCGGGAGAGCCGTCCTGCGGGGGCAGGGAAAGCGACGGATCGAGAGAGCCCGGCGGTGAAAGGAAAACAGACTCGGCGTTAACGGGTCCGGTTGGACGACCCGAACGATTTGCCGAAGACCGGCGAAAGCGAACGACTGAAGGAACGCGAAGGCACTACATTTGAGCTGGATTTACTTCGTGTCGACCGCGCAATTCAATCGCGGCGATGCCGAGCGTCGAAGCCGTGCTCTTGCTCGCGATTATCTGTCGGTATAGTTCCATTATCTCGGCAGGAACGGCTGCAGAATAGCGACGCGCAGGACGTTCCGATTTAGGGATGGGCCCTTGATAGGCCATGTCTTGCAGCGTGAGCTTTCGAGCGCGGCTGTTGTCGCGGTTCTTTGCGCCCGGCGGAAATCCAGATCCGCTCAGGCGCGACTTTGGCGGGTCGCCGGCGAAGGACAGGGCTGCGGCTTCGTTCAGCTTCCAAGCGAGCGTGAACGCTTTGCCAGCGCCGAGATCTTTGCCGGACCGTTCGTCTTTCACGTCTTTGACTGCGCCGGCCAGCGCGAGCGTGATCGGCAGTTTGTCGGTCCTCAGCGCCAGCGCGTTGCCACCCCCCTCGTTGGTCACATGAGTTTCTGGCTCCATGACGACGAACAGAAAGGTCCGGTCTCCGTTTTTCCAATACGTAATCTCGTAGCCGAACTCTTTGTCGCCCGCGTTTCGGATCTCGACCCAGCGGCGAATGCCGGCCTGGTGAATCGGCTGCATGAACACCTTGCGCCGAGCGGCGGCGGCAAATCCCTCGACACGGTAGGCGTTGTACCATTGCGGCGACAAGTTCAATAGCACGGCGGTTCCACGACCGAAGTGGTTCACATTGCCAGCGGACATGTTTCGCACGGCCTTATCGAATCCGGAGACATCCTTAATCGACGTATTCTTGTTTGTCATCAATTGGCTGTAACTCTTGTAACCATAGTTCGCTTCCTGATCCGTCTCGCACCACAGATGATTGCCGAAGATGTCGCCGGCCTGCATCGAGGTGTCATGTTTCACGCCGAACATTTCGTCGAGCGCCCCGCCATTCGCTCGACCCTTGCCGTGCTGATCCCAGAGGCCGGGCAAATAGTCCGCAATCACGGTACCGCCGCGATTGCAAAATTCCTTGATTCGTCGAGCTTCGGCGTCAGAAAGACACAACGTGGCTGGGAGCACGAGCACACGGTATTTGGCCGGCACGCCGTGCTGGATCAGGTCGACATAGCTCAGCCAGCCGAACTGGATTCCCTCGTCGCGCAGCATGTTGATCCAGGCATGGCGAACTAACTGCGAGGAGCCATGGTCGCCGTCGACATTGCGATTGATCCATGTTTTGCCATGCGCTTCGGCGTCGAAGATCCACGCCAATTGGATGGAAGCCTGGCTGTAGTAAAGCGCCACGCCGTCGTCGATCCATTCGGCGCCGGTCAGCTTTGGTGCGATCCGCTCGGCTTCTTTCCAGGTCTGGCCGACCGTCTCGATCCAGGGCTTCGGCTCTTTGCCCTCGAACCAGGCTTCGACCCAACAGATAAAGCCCTTGTTGCCATTGGCCAGGTATTTCCACGTTTGCCAAACCGAGTCGGCCTCGGATTTATAGAAGAACGACGTGACGGCCGGCAGGGCATTGTGCGGATTCAGCCCGCGGATGACGGATTGCGAATCGCCGATGTTGTAGGCTTCGATGTACTGCACTTTGCGCATGATCTTCGCATAGTCGTAGCCGCCAAAAGCGTCGGGCGATTGTCCGCCGACGAAACCGCAGGGCGTGGCAGGATCGAGCCGGTTTGCATATTCCACCAAGTCGCCGATGAAGTTGTTCCAATACGAATCGTTGAACGTCCATTGGTCCATCAATTGGCTGGCGTCGAAATGGGCGATGTCCCAGGTGCGCAGCTTGGGCAGGATGTCGTTGTAGCTGATCCAGGTGTTCCATTTCGGCTGCGGCGTGCCGTAGATTTCCATTTGCCACTTGAGATAGGCCGCCCGATCGTCGGTCACTTGCCACATGCAAGGATGGATGAAATGGCCCCAGGAGATTTCGTCGTCCAGGGCATAAGCCCCGCGATTCGGCGAGCTTTTAACCTCGCCGATGTTGTGTTGCATGATGCGCTCGAGCCGGGCTTGCATCTCGGCGTTGACGGGCCGTACGCGCACTCCCGTGCCATGAATCCGATCGCGATATCGGCTGATGAACTCGCCTGCCCCTTCGTGCAGATCGCCTTTGCCCGCGGAATGGTCGGTGTAGAACCGCAGGTGGAACTGGTCGATCCACGCGAGCCGGCCCGAGGCGCCGTGATCGCAGAACGAGCCGTTCATGCCGTTATTCACCTGAAACTTCCCCGAGGCATCGTTGAAGCCGATCGTCCATTGGTAATACCAAGGCATGACGGTCCAGCTTGGAAACGCCTTGAGCGCCCAGAGTTTGTCTTGCTTGACCGGTTGAAAATCGCGCGAGGTGTTAACGTAGTGCTCGTAAGGATCGTTCGCGGCCGACGGATTGCTCGACTCGCGCGAAACCTCGGCCGCCTGCAACGCAGCGCACGCCAAGAATAACACTCCGCATGCCGCCGCTTTCAGCATTCCGGTCATGGGCCTGCTCCCGGTGTGATGTCAAAATAGTGCGATGTCAAACAACGTGATCTCAAGCAGGTGGCAAATCTTGCGCCGCCGACGTACCCTGATGGCTTGCGCGGCGGGTGGATCGCGCAGTCCGAATTGCCCGTTCGCGACTGGCTGTATGGTAAACCAAGCGCCGATGACAAACAAATTCACGTTTCGGAACCAGAGCATGAAAAGCCTTTGGCGAATTTTCATTGGTGCCTTTTTCATCCTCGCGGGAGCGCTCGCGCCGGCTAACGGCACCGCGCAAGATATTGCCGTCGCGCTTCCCGCCGGCGTGAAGGCGGTTTGGGACATAGCAAAGGCCGAGCATGCGACGATGCCGACGCGCGAGCGAATCTGCATCAACGGCCTGTGGCGCTGGCAGCCGGCGAGAGCAGATACTGCTGAAGTGCCGGTCAGGAACTGGGGCTACTTCAAAGTGCCCGGTTGCTGGCCGGGAATCACCGATTATATGCAGAAAGACAGCCAGTCCGTGTTTGTCCATCCAAGTTGGGCGAAAGAAAACATCGCCGGCATCACGATGGCCTGGTACGAGCGCGAAATCGTCGTGCCGAAGAATTGGGCCGGCCGGCGGATTGTCGTCGCGAGCAACTATGTGAATTCTTTCGCCGCGATTTATCTCGACGGCAAGCGGGCGGCCGAGATTCAGTTTCCCGGCGGCGAAGCTGGTGTGACAAAAGCTTGTAAACCGGGCGAGAAGCAAACGCTCAGCATCCTGGTCGTCGCCCTGCCCCTCAAAGAATCGCTGCTCACCTACCAAGACACGAACAACGCCACCAAGCTTCGCGCCACCGTGCCGCGCCGTGGGCTATGCGGCGACGTGTTTCTCGAAAGCACGCCGGGCGAAGCGCGGATCGACGACATAAAGATCGAAACGTCGGTCATCGCGGGAAAGATCAAGATTCAGACGGCGCTCAGCGATTTGGCCGCCGACCGGTTGTATACGCTGCACGCCTACATTTCGAAAAACGGCAAAGCCCTTGAAGACTTCGCGAGCGAGCCATTCAAGCCCAGCGAACTGCACGAAGGGCACTACACCTTTAGCGATTCCTGGAAGCCGAACGCGCTCTGGGACACGAACACGCCGCAAAACATGCTCGACGTCAAAGTGGCGTTGCGGAGCCATTCGCCGCAGAAGATCAAGGCGCTCCGATTAGATTCTGAAGAAGAACAGCCGCCGGTCGACGTCAGTTTGCCCGTGCGCTTCGGCTTTCGCGAATTCTCGATCGATGGCCGTGATTTCGTTCTCAACGGCTCGCGGATCTTTCTCTCCGCCGTGCCGCTCGATAATGCCGACATCGGCGCCGCGGCCTCGACCTATGCCGCCGCGAAAGAGAGTTTCGAGCGGCTCAAAAGCTTCGGCGTGAATTTCGTCTACACGCATAACTACGATTGCGAACCCGGCTCGCACATGAGCTTCGAAGAAATCCTCCGCGCTGCCGACGACACGGGCATGCTCGTGTCGCTCACGCAGCCTCATTTCTCCCACTATGACTGGAGCAAGCCCGACGCCGACGAAACCAACGGCTACGCCCGGCATGCGGCCTATTACGTGCGGCTCGCCGAGAATCATCCCTCGGTCGTCACCTACGCGATGAGCCACAACGCCACCGGCTACGACGAAGATATGAACCCGGCGATGATCGACGGCATTCACGACGCCCGCGACCAATGGTCGGTGAACAACGTGAAACTGCGCCTGCGGCGCCGAGGCGATCGTCCACCATCTCGACCCGACGCGGATCGTCTATCACCATGCCTCCGGCAATCTTGGGATCGATGCACGACAGCAATTTCTATCCCAACTTCGTGCCGGTGCAGGAGCTTTCCGATTGGTTCGAGCATTGGGCAAACAAGGGAGTGAAGCCGGTGTTCACATGCGAATATGGCGCTCCGTTCACCTGGGATTGGGCCATGTATCGCGGTTGGTACAAAGGAAAGCGCGAATGGGGAAGCGCCAAGGTCCCTTGGGAATTCTGCCTCGCCGAATGGGATTCGCAATTCCTCGGTGATCGAGCCTTCCAGCTCAGCGAAGCCGAGAAGACGAATCTCCGCTGGGAAGCCGAGCATTTCCGCACCAGCGACGGCTGGTTCCGCTGGGATTATCCCCAGAGCCTCGACTCGAAAGTGTTCGACCAGCGCTACGAAGTGATGACGCAATACCTAACCGACAACTGGCGAGCCTTCCGCACCTGGGGCGTGTCGGCCATCTCTTCCTGGCAGCATGAGCACTATTGGAAGTTGCGCAACGACGTCGACAAGCGGCGAAAGGGGCTGCCGGTCGATTGGGAAAATCTTCAGCGGCCCGGTTACAGCCCCGATTATCTCGGGGATCAATACGAGCGGATGGACCTGGCGTTCAAACGCGATGATTGGATCCCGACGCCTGGCGCCGACGCAATGTATCGCAACAACATGCCGCTGTTGGCCTACATCGGCGGCAAGCCGCAGAGGTTCACCAGCAAGGATCACATCTTTTATTCCGGCGAAGCGATTCTGAAACAGCTCATCATCATCAACAATTCGCGCGCGGACGTCGATTGCCAGTATCAGTGGGAGATCACGGGATCGGAGAATGTGCAAATACTGAAATCTAACACTGGCAGCGGCGGCATCGTATTACCAACCGGCACCGAACGATCAGCCGGGATCGGATTCTCCACGAGAATTGTAAAAGCGCCAGGCGAAGTGAACCTGCCGGCCAGGCCGGTTGAAGTGAAATTGCAGGCCAAGTTTCAACTCGGCTCGCGTGTAACGCAAGAAGACAGCTTTCAGTTCACTATCTTGCCGAAGCCAACGGTGCCGCGAAGCGAGAAACCGCTTTATCTATTCGATCCGCAAGGTCAAACCACTCGGCTTTTGAACAAGCTCGATATAACCAAAATCCCCTTCGCTCCGACCAGCGAGCTTTCTAAATCCGACACTCTGATCATCGGCAAGAATGCTCTAACGATCGATGGGCCGGCGCCGCCGATTGATCGGGTGCGCGACGGATTGAAGGTGATCGTGTTCGAACAGCAGCCGGAGGTGTTGGAGAAGCGGCTCGGTTTTCGCGTGCAGCAATATGGATTGCGGCAGGTTTTTCCGCGCGTGCCCGATCATCTGGCCCTGGCCGGCCTTTCCCAAGAAACGCTCCGCGATTGGCGCGGCGAATCGACGTTGTTGCCTCCCCAATTGAAATACGAAATGTGGCCCACGCATGGGCCGAAAATCACCTGGTGCGACATTCCGGTCACGCAGGCTTGGCGCTGCGGCAATCAGGGAAATGTCGCTTCGGCCCTGATCGAGAAGCCGGCTTGCGGCGATTTCTTGCCGATCGTCGATGGCGGATTCAGCCTGCAATATGCACCGCTGATGGAATATCGCGAAGGCCGCGGGATGATCCTGTTCTGCCAGATGGACGTCACAGGCCGTTCGGAAACGGAGCCGGCAGCGGAGACGCTGGTTGCCAACATGCTTCGTTATGTGTCGCAATGGCAACCGAGCCCCAGGCGAAAAGTTTTCTATGCCGGGGATGCAGCGGGCAAAGATTTTCTGGCGTCGGCTGGTTTCAAACCTGCGAATTATGACGGCGGAGAACTGCCGGGCGATGGAGTGCTTGTCGTCGGGCCAGGCGGTGGCCAGAAGCTGAAGCCGCAGCGTGAGAAAGTCGCGAAGTGGCTCGACGCGGGCGGACATCTGTTGGCCATCGGCATCGACAACGACGACGCCCAGGCGTGCCTGCCATTTTCAGCGCGGATCGAGCGCAAGGAACACATCGGCGCATCATTCTTAGAGCCGTTCAGAGCCACGTCGTTGCTCGCTGGCGTCGGTCCGGCAGACGTTCTCAATCGCGATCCCCGCCAACTGCCGCTGTTGACCGCCGGTCCCAGACAATTCGGCGACGGCATATTAGCGCGAAACCAGAACTTCGTTTTCTGCGGCCTCGCTCCGTGGCAATTCGACAAGAACGAATACCATCTGAAGAAGACCTTCCGCCGCTCGGCGTTTTTGGTCACACGGCTGCTGAGCAACATGGGTGCGGAAAGCTCGGCGCCGATCCTGGCCCGATTCTCGTCACCCGTGGTGGCGAACAAGGCAGAGCAGCGCTGGCTGACCGGTTTGTATCTCGACCAACCAGAGGAATGGGACGACCCCTACCGGTTTTTCCGCTGGTAAAGGACGATTCCACCCATCATTTACTGGATCGCACGGCGTTTCACGCCATTCGTCCTATCCGGCATCCTCCGGCAATCTGCTTCACGTCGCGAACTCCGGCCGGCGGCGCTCGAGTTGCGATTGTAGCCGCTGTACGATCGAGCTGTGCATCTGGCTGACTCGGCTTTCCGAGAGATCCAATGTCGCGCCGATCTCCTTCATCGTCAACTCTTCGTAGTAATAGAGGATGATGATCAGCCGCTCGTTGCGGTTCAGGCCCTTGGTGACCAGGCGCATCAGGTCGTTCTTCTGAATTCGCCGCGTCGGGTCTTCGCCTTTCTTGTCCTCGAGGATATCGATTTCGCGGACATCCTTATAGCTATCGGTCTCGTACCATTTCTTATTCAGGCTGATGAGATTCACGGCGTTGGCGTCCAACACCATCTTCTCCAGCTCGGGCACCGAGATTTGCATCTGCTCGGCCAGTTCGGCGGCACTGGCCGCACGGCCCAGCTTGGCTTCGAGCGTCTTCACCGCTTCGTTCAGCTTGCTGGCCTTGGAACGCACCAGTCGCGGCACCCAGTCCATGGTGCGCAGCTCGTCGAGCATGGCGCCGCGGATCCGCGGGACACAGTAGGTTTCGAACTTCACGCCGCGCGAGAGATCGAAAGCATCAATCGCATCCATCAGGCCGAACACGCCGGCCGACACGAGATCGTCGAGCTCGACGCCTTCGGGCAGTCGGGCCCAAATGCGTTCGCCGTTATATTTCACCAGCGGCAGATATTGTTCAACCAGCCGGTTGCGCAGCGGCTGACTTTCGGGATCGGCTTTGAATTGTAACCAGAGTGTCTGAATGTCTTCTGGTGCGAGCGTCGTGGCCATTCAATCCTCCATGATGAACTTCGCGTCCTGGCCTTCCAGGAGATCCTTCTCGCTGGGCTGAACCGTGCCGCTGGTCGCGTACCCTTCGGATATCGACGGGCTTCGATCGGCACGAAAACTCGAACGAACTCGTTGCTAGACTTGCCTTGCTAAGGGTTACTTTTTCTCGACGGGAGTGGGTGGCTTGGGTTTGACGACAGCCGCTGTGTTAGTCTTGGCAATCGTCGGTATGCTGGTTTTGTTAGCCGCCGCCGTGGCGATCTTCGCTGCCGCTTTCGCATTAGCTGCCGCAGCCGCCGCGGCCATTTCGGCGGCCAGGCGAGCACGGACCGAATCGTCGACAATCCAAGCGGCGATCTGACCTACGAGGCCTCCGATCGCGGCGAACACGACCAGAAAAACCGTTGCTTCAAAGACCGTCGTGCTGGCCGAAGCCGCGTGAATCGCGCCCCGGACCAAGGTGATCAGAAATGCCAATGGCCCGAGGATTCCGGCATAAGTCCGCCCCATGGGCCGGTCTCACAATCGTCGTTAAACTTTTAGCAATCGTTGCAATTTAACGTCACATTGCGTGCCGACGTTCGGTGGTTAGTATCGGCGGATAAGGCCGCATAGTTGAATCCGTTCTGGAAAGCTCCACGGGTTTTTTTGGAAATCGAATCCGGCCGTATTAAAGGCTCGCGCCCAGCGCAGTGGCATATTGGTTCGCTACCCAATCGACGGGTCTTCGTCCCGCATTTCGTGTAGGGGCGGAGAGTTCCTGAGCCATCAGCCGAATCGCCTGGCTGGCTGGCGTATTCAGCTCTTCGCGACGGAGTGGCCGGGCCTCGGACGCCGCAAGTGGCAAAGCCGGATCCCAAGGTATGCTGCCACCCGCCAGCAATTCCAACCGCAGAAATCTTTGAGCCGCTACTGCCAGCCGTGAATGCACGCCGCTGGCCACGACGGACTGCGGCGACTGGTTGACGACGGTCCGGATTGTTGGCGTGAGATGATCTGGCACGAACAGTTTCGCGGCGGCATAAGCGTCCATGATCGATACGGCATCGGTCGTCGTCACCAGGAGCAATTCATCGGCGGCCTCCCAAAAGCGCCGCACGACTTGGTTCAATCCACTGCCGGCGTCGATCACGATCCATTCGGCATGCCGCCCTAGTTCGTCGAGCTCGCGGAGCAACCGCTGCTGCGCCGAAGGCGAGCAGTCGGGCATCGCGCTGGGAGACCACAAGCCGGGCACCAGTTGGATGCCGTCCGGGCCGGGTTGCAACACTTCATGGACCGTCCGTCGGCCTGACAGAACATCGCCGATGGAATGCATGGCTTCGACACCGCATAGCCAGGTCGCGTCGCCGCCGCTGAGGTCGGCATCGCACAGAATCGTTCGCCAGCCATTGCGGGCCAGCGCCACCGCCAAATTCACGGCGATCGTCGTGGTTCCCACGCCCCCTTTTCCGGCGGAAACCACCAGCTTGCGCAGAGCGCGCGCTCCGCCGGCGAATCCGTAACGCCGCGGCGAACCAACATCCTCAGTTCAGTCGCTTGATCGTGCATTGAAATATCCTCACCGCGAATCTTGTCGTATCGAATGCTCGCCCCGATTACACGCCACAAGGCGAGATCGCTTTACCGCTTGGCCGAATCCAAAACCATCCGCGCCAATCGCCGAGCGCTGGCCGGCGCAATGTCGTCAGGCACGTTCTGTCCATCGGTCAAATAGCTCAACGGCAACCGGGCGGCGCGAACCAGCGGCAGCAAATGTCCCAGGTTAGAGACCTCGTCCAACTTCGTAAGGACCAGCGACGTCGCCCCCACTGCGGCGAACTGCTCGGCCGTACGGACCAAACTCCCAGCCGAGCCGGCGCTGCTCAGGACCAGGTGGACCTCGTCAGCCTCGGCCTCGGCCAACAGCGTGCGCAGCTCCTCAATCTTCACTTCGTCTCGCGGACTGCGGCCCGCGGTGTCCATCAGCACCAATTCCAAATCGCTCATTCGCGCCACCGCCTCGCGCATTTCACGGGCGTTAGCCACGACGGCCATCGGCAAGTCGATGATGTCGGCATAAGTGCGCAATTGTTCGACGGCCGCGATTCGATAGGTGTCGACCGTGATCAATCCGACCTTGCGCTTTTCCTTCAGCCGAAAATTTGCGGCCAGCTTGGCGATCGTCGTGGTCTTGCCGACGCCCGTTGGTCCAACCAGCGCCACCAATCGCCGCTGGCCCGGCTGGATGTTGATCGCACCGGCCACGGGGATGTCGTCTTCGATCAGCCGTGTCAATTGCTCACGAACCGCATTCGGGTCGGCGAGTTCGTCGTCCACCAATCCGGCGCGGACGCGCTCCACCATTTCCCGGGCTAATTCTTCTCCGACTTCGGCCTGGATCAGGTCGGTGAATACATGGAACAGCGCCGGCGGCAGATCGCGGGGAGTGCCGCGTTGCGATTGCCGGCACAAATCTTCGACCATCGACTGTAAATCGTCCAAGCGTCCTTTGACATCCGCGCAAAGCGAAACTGCATCTGCCGGTCTTCCGCCGATTTGATCGCCGTCAGATCCGGCGCCGTGCTGAGATCCAATCCCACGGCCTGCGATAAATCGATAGCCGTAGCCTTTTTAGGCATTCGGCTCGGCACGACGACATGGGCCGAGGCAGTCACCTCGACTCGCCGCACTCCAGGAATCAAACGCAACAGGCCGCCGCCCCGGACATCGCGCGCCTGCAGCACCGCCGCTTCGGGGCCTAAATCGCGACGCACCAATTCGAGCGCGTCTTGCATCGTCTTCGCACGATAAGTTCGGACATCCATAAGATTCAGAATCACTCACGGTGTGCTCTAAAATGGAAAGCTACTCAATGTCGGAAGTAGGGTGGGCATTGCCCACCATGCGGCTCGCCTCTCAACATTGGCGATTGGTGGGCACTGCCCACCCTACGGTAATACGATGATTCGTTCATGGAGTCGCGTTACGGTCGGGCGTCGGACACCAAGCCCACGGATTCGATCTGCGTGTCGCGGGTAATTTCATTGAAGCTCAGCACCACCAGTCGCGGCAGATTCGAGCTCGTGAGTTGTTTCAAGCCGGCCCGGATTTGCGGGCTGACCAATACGATCGGCGTATGATTGCCGCGGACAAGCTTGTCGAGTTCGGCGCCGATCAGCCGGCAAGTTGTTTCGACGGCCTGGGGCGACATGCGGATGAACAGGCCGCGCTCACTGTGCTCGATGCCGGCCCGGATACGATCCTCGAGCGCCGGGTCGAGCGTCACGACGAACAGCCGGTTTTCCTTGTCGCGATAGCGGGTGCAAATCGCCCGCGCCAGGCGATGGCGCACGTATTCAGCCAGCAGGATCGGATCCTTCGTGCGCGAGGCGTAATCGCCCAATGTTTCCAGGATCGGACCAAGCTGTCGGATCGGCACCTGCTCGCGCAGCAAGACTTGCAGCACGCGTTGCACGTCGCCCAGCTTGAGTTGGCTGGGGATCAGGTCGTCGACGGTCACGGGCTGCGTGTGTTTCAACTCGTCGATCAAGTGCTTCATCGCGTCGCGGGTCAGAAGCTCGTCGGCATGACGCCGGACAGTTTCGGTCAGGTGCGTGGCCAACACGCTGGCCGGTTCGACGACGGTGTAGCCGAGCATTTCGGCCTGATCGCGTTGCGTGGCGTCGATCCACAGCGCGGCGGTGTTGAATGCCGGTTCGCGGGTGGCGATGCCGCGAAGCTTGCCGGTCGTGAGGCCGGAATCCATCGCCAGCAGCATGTTCGCTTCAACCGATCCGGCGACCACCGCCATATCGGAGATTTTGATGCGATACTGATTTGCCTCGAGCCGCATGTTGTCGCGGATGCGGACCTTGGGCATGATGATGCCCATCTCGGCGGCGACGTTTTGCCGCACGCGCTGGATGCGCTGCAACAGATCGCCCCCGCGCTTCGGATCGGCCAGCTTGATCAGGCCCACGCCGAGCTCGATTTCCATCGGGTCGGTCGTGAGATAATCTTCGATCCGCTCGTCGGGAGGTTTTGTCTTCGCCGCTTGGGCTTTTGTCTGCACCGCAGTCGCTTCGCGCTGATTCTTGCGATTCATCAATACCGCCATGCCCACGCAACTACCGCCGATAACCAAGAGCGGAATGGCGGGCAAGTTCGTGAAGATTAGCACCGCCAGGAATCCGCCGGCTACCACGAGCGCTTGGGGGCGCGAAAAAAGTTGCCGAAGGAACTCGCTCGGCAAGTTCACTTCGTAGCTGCTGCGCGTAACCAGCAAACCGGCGGAAAGCGAGATCAAAAAGGCGGGAACCTGGCTCACCAGTCCGTCGCCGATCGTCAGCTTCGTGAAGACCGAGGTGGCCTGCCCCAGCGACATGCCCCCCTCGGCCATACCAATCACCAAGCCGCCAATGATGTTGATGAGCGTGATGAGAATGCCGGCGATGGCGTCGCCGCGCACGAACTTGCTGGCACCATCCATCGCCCCGAAGAAGTCGGCTTGCCGGGTAATGTCTTGCCGGCGGCGCTGGGCTTCGTGTTCATCGATGACGCCGGCGTTCAGATCGGCGTCGATGGCCATCTGCCGGCCCGGCATTCCGTCCAAGGCGAATCGGGCCGCCACTTCGCTGATCCGCGTGGCGCCTTTGGTGATCACGATGAATTGAATCAAGACGATGATTACAAAGATGATGATGCCGACCACCAGCTCGTTGCCGGCCACGAATTCGCCGAATGCTTTGACGACATGCCCTGCCGCCAGCATCCCTTCGCTCGCCGCGCGCGTCAGCACCAGCCGTGTAACGGCTACGTTCAGCACCAATCGCGCGAGCGTCGTGGCCAGCAGCAAAGACGGGAAAATGCTGAATTCCAGCGGCGTACGCACATAGATCGTGGTCAGTAGGATGATCACGGCCAACGTGACATTGGCCGCCAGCATCACGTCCAGCAGCATCGACGGCAACGGGACGAGGATCACCAGCACGCTGGAAATGATCCCCACCGGCAGGATTAAATCCTGCCAGCGTCCTAACGACGCGATCGCGCCGGCGCGAGGTGCTACGCCTGCTGCCATCCGAAACTCCGGAATATCGAGCGCTGACGAACCGAAACGGTGGGCCGAAACGGCCAGAAAAGGACGGTGTGAAGAGGGGCGGAAGGTAAACGAAAGACCCCCGACTGTCCAGGTCGGTTTGGGCCGCGCTAGCATACTAACTTAGCCGCGGGGCTCGCCCCGCGCGTCTGGAGGCGCGATTGATTTGCCCTTCAAGTGATAGACATACGCCAGCACCTCGGCTACCGCGGCGTACATCGAATCGGGCACGGGATGGTTGATATCCACGTCGCGATATAGCGCCTGCGCCAAGGGCTTCCGTTCGACGATTGGGATGGCGCTTTCCAAGCCCAAGCGGCGAATCCGCTGAGCCAACAGGCCGGCCCCTTTGGCCACCACGACCGGCGCTTTCATCGTGCTGGCATCGTACTGGATCGCCACGGCCAATTCGGTGGGGTTGGTGACGATCACGTCGGCCTTCGGCACGGTCTGACCGAGACGATTCAACACCAATTGCCGCTGCACCGCGCGGCGCCGTGCAGCCACCTGCGGATCGCCTTGCATATTGCGCATTTCTTCGCGCATTTCCTGAGGCGTCATCCGCAAATCTTGTTCGAATTTGTACCGCTGGTAGCCGTAATCCAAAATCGCCAAGATCAACAGTGCCCCGGCAATTTTCAGACTGGTCCAAAGCACAAGGCTCACCAAGAAAGCTGCCAATTGCGGCAATTGCAACGCCGCCGCCGCGATGACTTCAGTGCGATGCGAGTAGAGCGCCAAAACGCCACCGCGCCGACGATCAAGATTTTGACGAGCCCGAAGCCGAGCTTGACGACGTTCGAAATCGAAAACATCCGGCGAAAACCGGCCAGCGGATCGAGCCGCATCAGGTCGAATGCCACCTGCCCCGGCGCGAAGATGAAGCCGAATTGCACAATATGGGCCACGATGGCCGCCAGCCACACGGCGCCCAACAATGGAAATAGGGCCTTGCCGGTTTCGAGCGCGAGGCCGTGACTTTCGCTCGCCATTTTGTCGATGTCGGTAGAGAGCCAGGCATCGCCGCCGAGTTGCCGCTGGGCAACATGGGCGAAAAAATCCGCGATCCCGCCACCGACCGCGATCAGCACCAGCAGGCCGATAACGAGAATCAGCGCTGCAGCGAGATCCTGGCTTTGCGCAACCTGACCTTCCTCGCGGGCCTGCTGCCGGCGATGAGGCGTTGCATCCTGTGACTTTTCGCCGGTTTGTTCCATGACTTCGAACGACGACTTCTACGTCTAGATTCACGACAACGGGAAGGCGAGGCTCCTGCCGAGCCGCGCACTTTCGGCTCGGCAGGAGCCTCGCCCTCCCAAATTCCAGGCAGCGTCTATCCCGGATGCAGCGCGGTCAAGAGTTCTTTCAACACGGGGTCGAAATAATCCTGAAACAAATAGGCGGCTCCGCCGATCGAAGCGGACAACACCGCGAACGTGACCATCGCGTTGATGCCGAAGCCCAGGACGAGAATGTTCAACTGCGGCATCGTCCGCCCGATCAATCCCAGCACCAACGTCGCCAGCAGCAGCGCAATCAGACAGGGGGCGGCGACACGGATTCCCAGCGCGAAGCTTTCGGACATCAGCATCACCGCCATGTGGGCCAAAGAATCGACGCTACAGGCATGGCCCGCGGGCAGAACGGCATAGGTTTGCAACAGCGCATCGATCATCGCCCGGTGTCCGCCGATGACGACGAACGTGGCCATCGCGACCATCCAGAGCAAATTGGAAAACAAGGGCATGCTCGTATCGACGCCCGGGGCAAACACATCGGCCAGCGACATGCCGCTCATCTGCGATATGACTTGCCCGGCCACTTGCACGCCGGTCATCAGAATCAAAATCCCCAACCCTAGAACTAAACCGATGAGCAATTCGCTGGCGGTGAGCAATACGTATTCGGCCAGATTTGTGGGCGGAGGAGGCTGGGCATGCCATTGGGTCGGCGTGAGGACCAACGCCAGCGCGACCGTCAGAAACGCCCGCACCTGCATCGGAATCTGCTGGCCCGTGAAGATCGGCAGCGAGGTGACCAATCCGCTAACGCGCGCCAACACGAGCGTGAACAAGACCACCGGACCGACAGACAAGGTTTCCAGCCAAGGAGGCACAGGTGGGTCACCAAGGGGTCGAATGCAGGAACACGCGTACTCCCTCTCTTTCGACAGTAGAGGGTGATGGTGTTGGAGAGTTGATTGACGCTGCGACCCCTCACCCCCGGCCCATCTCCCGCAAGGGGGAGGGAGCATGCAGACTCACAAATTCTTCGGGATGTTTATGATCAAATCGTGCGAGTATTGCACTAACTGGTTCAGCAACCAGGGCATCGTCAGGCTCAGGACCAGCACCATAATCAGCAGTTTCGGCACGAACGCGACGGCCTGTTCGTGAATTTGCGTGACTGCTTGCAGCAAACCGATCAACAGGCCCGCGATCATTCCGGCCAACAACACCGGCGCAAAGCCAGAGCGTGGTCAGGATCGCCTGCCGCATCAGATCGATAATGAAGTCGACGGACGACAAGGAGATTCCCTATCCGGTTGTTCGTTGGCGGTATTATTCGGCGATCGATCGCCACACAAGTAGCGCGCAGCACCACTCAGGCCGCTAGGAGAATGGCTGGAAGCTCTGCAAGAGCATCTCGACTACCAGGTGCCAGCCATCGACCAACACGAACAACAGCAACTTGAAGGGCAGAGAAATCAACACCGGCGGCAACATCATCATGCCAGCCGAAATCGTGACGCTCGCCACGACCATGTCGAGAATCAAGAACGGCAAGTAAATCTGAAAGCCGATCAAGAAAGCAGTTTTCAATTCACTGAGCATGTACGCCGGCAACAGCGCTTGCAGCGGAACGTCGTTGTAGTCGTTCCACTCCGGCGTGCCTTCGGGCATGTATTTGTAGAACAGCCGGATGTCGGCCTCGTTGCCGGTACGTTGAATCTGCTGACACATGAAGCGGCGAATCGGCTGGACGCCGGCGTTCCAAGCTTGCTCGAGATTGATGCGCCGCTGCGTGTAAGGAACGACCGAGTCGTCGTACACGCGTTTCCAGACCGGCATCATGATCAGTAACGAGAGAAACAGCGCGATCGAGGACAAGACCTGGCTGGGGGGCAACTGCTGCGTGCCGAGCGCTTGTCGCAGCAGGCCCAGCACAACCAGGATTCGCACGAAGCACGTGGTCATCAGCAACACCGACGGCGCGAGGCTGATGACCGTCAGCAGCAACATGACCTGGATCGTCGAGCTTAGCCCCTCGGGGCTCGTCCACTGCTCGGGGCCGCCGGCCAATCCGGCCGGTAATTCGAGTTTGGTTCGGCGCGTTGGGGCGCTCCTGGGCCGCCACGGGCCTGGCGAGCGAAATTGCGGTGACCAACAGCGCGAGCCAGCCCAAGGCCCGACGGCCCGCCTTGCGAAACGCGGGCGTAGCGGGCGCGGATGCCGCGGATTTCTTCGCTGGCTCGAATATCGTCGGTTCAGGCATCATCGTCTTCCGCGTGATGTTTGAGGACGGATCGGCGGCCCGTGATCGGCGAATGGGCAACAACTTCGTCCGTGCCCCGGACTGGCTCTGTAGCCTTCCGGCCGCGCGCTTCAGACAACTGCCGAAAGATCTGCGAAAATGCGGCCGTGGCCGAAGCCTTATGCGATTGCTGACAAATGCCGGCCAGCCGGTCGACTTCCGCCGGATCGCTGATTTCGGCCAGAGTTTCCGCTCCGCTGGGCGAGACGGAAATCAGCAGCAAGCGATTGCCGAAGCGAAGCAAATGCATTTGCTGCCGCCCCGCCAGTGGCGCTCGCCCCAGAACTTCGACGACGTCGCTCGAGAGGATTCGAGCGCCTTTCGGCAAGCCGCGGCGCAGGAACCACATCACGCCGAGAAACAAGCCCAACACGACGGCCAGGCTGGCGAACATGCTCAACACGGCGGGGACAGCGCTGGGGGTGCCCGGTGCGCGGCGGCCATGCAAGAGCGCGGTGTCAGACGAATCACGTGTTGCGCCGGAAAGCGGCATCGGTTCGGCCTGAATGCCTTGAACTTTGTCCCCCGGCAACGGCTGCTTAGATTCCGCGGCGGCACGAAGCTGTGGCGAACCACTTTCCGTGGCGGAAATGTAGGTCGCCTGGCGCGCTCCGATTGCTGGAGTCTCGCTCGCTCCATCGTTCGCCGTTCGCCGCGGCGTTGCCGGCCCGGGTTCTGGGCTGTAAGAAGGCTGATAAAGATTTCCGCCTGCACCGCTCGTTGGCGGAGCTGCACGTGCCGTGGAACCGAGCCCAAACGCGATCAAACAAGCGACCGCGCAGCGGATTCGCCGATCATCGCAACCAGGCATCGTTCTGCCGCTCCGTCGGCCCATCGCATCGCTCCATTTACACGCCGTACGATCCACCTCAGGCCGTCGGCGTTTCGCCGGCCACCAATTCGGCGACGCGGACACAAAAATTGTCGTTCAAAATCAGCACTTCGCCACGAGCGATCAGCCGGCCATTGGCGTAAATATCGACCGGGTCGCCGGCCAGCTTATCCAGCGGCACGACAGCCCCTTTGCTCAGCTTGAGCACGTCTTCCAAGTACATTTGCGTCCGGCCCAGCTCGATGCGCAGGTCGAGATCGACGTCGCGCAGCAAATCAAGCGTGGCATTATCGGTGGAAGCGGCCGCGCCGCTGAATTCCGCAAGCCGGAACGGCACCGCCCCGGGAGGCGGATCGCCGGAACCGGAACTTTGAATCGAGGCCAGCGCTTGCTCGGCCTGATTGAGCAGGAAGTCGATATCAGCTTGTGCTACCTGGCCCCCCTGCTCTGTTCGACCGGCCGTGGTAGGAGAATTGCCCAGCTGAAAGCCCGAATTAGCCCCTGCCATTCCAGACGGAGCGCCGGCCGACTGTTTCAGCAATGCTTCGATCTCGCCGGGGCCCAACGAAGCCGCAGCGCCCTCGGGCAGCCCGCCGACTTCTCCAGCCGGATTGCCTCCTGTGGCGCCCGCAGAGGAAGCCTGGGCTTGGCGCAACAGCGCATCGACGGTTTCTTGCCCGCTTGGGCCTGGTGCGTCCGCCATCGGAATCCCTTCCTCGACCGCCCTGGGGCGGGTTGATCCCTTGCGGGACACGAACAAGCCCTTCTCGGGCTGAGAATTTCTTGCGCCGGTTGGCTTCCATTGCGACCGGCAATCGGCGTCGCGCGAAGCGGCTTCCAAGCCGAGCGTCGCGCGAGGGCCATCGGATCAACAAGCTTCCGCTGCGAAAATCTGCCGTGGCTACTGCTGCACAACCGCAAATTCACTGAACAAGACCTCTTTCAGCAGAGGCTCGCCCAAAAGCGAGTTAGTTTTCGCCAAAATCTGCCTTTTAATCAATCCCAAACTAGGATCGGACAAGTCGGACATCTGGGCATTCCGGATAATCACAATCACCTGATCGCGGAAGCGGTTTTTGCTCTTCTTGAACAACTTGCCGAAAGGCGAGTTGTCTTCCTCTGCTTCCCCTTTTTTGCCGTGCCCCTCGTGCTCGCCCCCTTTTTCCTCTTTTTTGTCATGATCGGCGCTGACGACACCGCATAAATGGAAGTCGATGAGCAACGTCGAATTCGAATTCGGGTCGAACGCGGTCAGACTGAATTTGCCCAAGTCGACCTCCCGCGTTTCCAGTCGGGAATCGGCGGCCGCGGGGTCTTTATCCTTTTCTTTTTCCTTGTCCGCAACGCGACTGGCCGCGGTTGTCTCTTTCTTGGCTTCGTTCTTGGCCGCGTCAGAAGCGCCAGGCAGATACAGGTATGCCAGCACACATTGCAGCGCTACGATCACGCCGAGAATGATCCCGATCTTCATTTTGGAAAACGATTTCTTGCCGGCGGCGTCCGTGGCGTTGGAAGCCGGCGTCGTGGCGGATTCGGCCATAAGATCATTTCCCTATCCGGTTAAACTGCGGATCGATGCGATGCTAGCACGGGAGGCCAGTGCGCGTTGTCAACGTTTGTGTTTTTGGACTGCGTGACGCTGGACTCTATCAGGCTCTGCCAGTGGATTTCACGGAAAGCCGTTGTCGTAGCAGGTGCTTGCAAAGCTAGTTGCGTCCTAAGTTCAAGCTGTGACAACGGACTAGTCGTTTGCCGTCTCTCCGGTGTTGGACCGCACTTGATCGGCGAATTCGCCGATCATGAATACCTCTACCCGATTGTTCCGTTCGAGCAATAACGGATCGCGGCCCGTGTATAGCGGCTCATATTGAGCGGAGACACCGATTCGAATTCGCCGAGGATCGAGTCCTACCGAGATGAGGTATTCCATCGTCTTGTGGCAGCGCTCGTAAGCCAGATCCCAATTGTCGCGATACTTGGCGTCGGCGCCCTGCGGCCGGCAGACCGTATGGCCGCGAACTTCCAATTTCTGGGGCTTACCGTTCAGGTCTTTAGCTAGCAAATCTAGCTGACGCTTCTGCTCGTCGGTCAGATCGGTCTTCGCGTTTTCGAAATAAATCGACCCGCCGATCGTCGGCTGGTCGCCGACGCGCACCGTGCTGACTCGGAGATGATCCCCGACCAGGCCGCGGGTGTGAGTTTCGTGTTGCGACACGGGGTGATGCCCCCCGGTTTTGCCCAGCGGCGAACCGGAGGCCGAATGGACCGACGTCATGCCGACGTAGCGTCCGAATTGCTTGCGGAGCGAGTTCATCACCGGATCCTCTTTTTTGGGATCCTTGGTGCCGGCCATGGAAAACATCACGACGAAGAACGACATCAGAATGGTGATCATGTCGGCGTACGACACCATCCATTCCGGTGCGCCTTCGCTGGCTTGTTCCTCGGCGTGTGGTGCTTCTGCCATCGGTTAGGCTGCCTCGTGGGCGCCGGGGCGATGCTTCGGCGGCAAATAGGTGTTCAGCTTTTGTTGCACGGTGCGGGGATTATCGCCGGATTGGATGCCCATGATGCCGCGGAGGATGATCTCTTTCGACATCGCTTCCTCATGGCTGCGCACCGATAGTTTCTCGGTGAACGGAATGCAAACCAGGTTGGCCATTAGCGCGCCGTACAGCGTGCCGATCAGCGCGACAGCCATCGACGGACCGATCGAATCGGGATCGGACAAATTGCCCAGCATGAGCACCAGACCCAGCAGCGTGGCGATCATCCCGAACGCCGGACCGCAACGGCCGATCAACTCCAGAATCTTCTTGCCTTCTTTATGCCGGGCACTCATCGCGGCAATCTCCGTGCGCATGACTTCTTCGATTACCTCGGGCCGCGTGCCGTCGACGGCCATTTGAATCCCGAGCGCAATGAACGGGTCGTCGATGTCGGCGGCCTTGCTTTCCAGGGCCAACAGACCGTCGCGACGGGCCGTTTCGGCCAGTCCGACCAAGGTCTCGATCAAGTGGCCGAGATTTTCCGGCTTCGTGAAGAACACCTTCAGAATCACCTTCGGCAATCCCAGCACGTTGCGCAAGGGGAATCCGACCATGCCAACTCCCAAACCGCCGCCGATCACCATCATGATGGCCGGCGGGTCGATGAAGGCGCCGTAGTTGACGGCCCCCTTGCCTTCCATACCCATAATCAGCAATGATCCGGCCATCATAGCGAAGGCCATAAACAATCCGGCGATGGTCGCGATATCCATGACGGTCCGCTATTGGAAGGTCGGGAAGATTGATCCGAACGAATGCACGATGCCTGCTGTGGGCTCCGGCGGCGCTTGTTCTTACAGCCTATCCGAGAACCGGCGGGGACTGGCTCATTTTGCGCTTACCCTGTGAGCAAAATGTACCTGTCCCCCCTCTCCTCGGCCGGTTCTCGGGTAGGCTCTTAGCCGCAAGGAACCACGTATTTCGAGCGTTGATATTCCAGAGTCTTGTGGAGCACTTCGTCCATCGATTCCTCAACCACCACGCGGTCGCCGATGGTCAACGTGATGAACGTGTCGGGTCGGGCCTCGACATAGCGGATGAGCTCCGCGTTCAGGAGAAACTCCTCCCCGCCAAGCCGTGTCAACTTGATCATGCCCGACCTCATTAGGACGCGAAAACATGAAGCTCTCGGGGCGCTGCATGGCTGCGCCCGTACTCGGCAAGTTTAGGATAAGAAATCGCCCCGCGATGGAGAACTTATCGGCGGCGGACGAGCGGCGGATTGCCGCCGAGGTGCGACTGTTTTGTCAGAGGAACCAGCCAGAATCGCTTGATGAATGAGCGCTTAACCATCCCGCCGGGATAGTCATACTGATTGTGGCGAGAATGCCGGCTGCAAACGAAAAAGCAGCAGCGCCATGATCCCAGGCGCTGCTGCTCGGAAAGTTTCGAAATCAATCAGCTTAGCAGCAACGGTGGCAACGATGATGGTGATGGCGACAACCGCATGTCGTCGCGCAACCGCAGGCTGGCGCGGAGCCGCAAGCCGCCGCGGCGCAATCGCCGCCGCCATTCGCGGCGCCGCTGGTCCCGGAGGTCGCGCCCGTGCCCGACTTGTTTTCGGCGGGCGGGTAGGCCGATTCTTGCGGAACCTCATTGGTCTTAACCCAATGATCCTTCTCATACACCATCCAATGATTTCCCGGCATCATGTAATACCAATGACTGTTCGCCCAACGATAATTCTTGTCGATTGGCTTCTGATTGGTTTGCTTCGTGCTTTCCTTTGCCATGGGATCTTTGGCATTTGTGGGCGATTTCGAGCCATCGGCCTTCGGAGCTACTGACTTGGGATTGGTTGCGTTCGGGCTCGCGATGCCGGGACCCGTCGTATTGGGCGTGGTGGGGGTGGCGACGGTCGGGGCGCCGTTGGGCGACAGTTGATGAGCTCCGCCGGCTCCTGGCAAGCCCGTTGTCGGATTGCCTTGACCTTCGCTATGGAGACCACCGGGACCTTGGGTGGCCTGCGGACCACTGCTGCCTCCGGTTGCAGGCGCACCGCCCTCCGCGCCGGGGCGACCCGGCTGACTTGGTCCTTGCGCGAAAGCGAATGCCGCGCTGGCCAGCGTCAAAGCCACGGCGCCGACAGTGTGGAATAAAGGATTACGAATCGTCATGTTGCTACTCCTTCGGTTTAAGAACTCAGGAAGGTAACCGAATCGACCAGTGACATCGACTCAGTGATCGGACTCAGTGATCGAACTCAGTGACGTACTCGCCTCAGCATTTGCACTCTTTGTCGAATTCAGCGATTTGCTTCTCGGCTTGTTCTTTGGCGATGCCGTACCGTTGTTGCAGGACGCCCGCCAGTCGTTCGCGTTCGCCGGCAATTTGGGTCAGGTCGTCGTCGGTCAGTTTTCCCCAACGCTTCTTGACGCTGCCCATCATCTCTTTCCACTTTCCCTTAACTTGCTCCGTATTCATAAAATTCCTCCGTTATTCCAAGTCGCCCCTTGCCTCTTTAGAAAACTGGGCCGGTGTCCCATCGAGAGGCCTCGATCATCCTTTCGCCCCGGCCGATCGACGGCTCCCCAGCGATCGGCTCGAAGGAAAGAATGTGCGGGACACCGGTCCAATGAACTGCGGAAATATCAGCAATTACGGATTCCGAGGACTGTTCGTCGCCGGCTGGCCGTAGAAATTGTCGACGGACGTGCCGTAAGCCGCATCGCCAAAGTCGGGCCAATTCTTCGAGTCAAAACCCGGGGCATTCTTCAGCCGATCCTTGTCGACGTTGAGCACGAATTCATATTTCTCGGCTCCCGTGACGCTTCCCTTCTTTGCCTCGACTTGCAGATGATTCATGGGAATCGCGAAATATTTATCGCCGACACCCAAGAAACCACCGAAGCTCAGCACGGCATAACGGATGTGACCGTTGCTCGGATTGAAGACCAAATCTTCGATCTTTCCCAGCTTGTCGCCCGCCGAGTTATAGACGGCCATGCCGATCGTTTCGCTCGTGCGCCAGGGTCGGACCATATTCGTGTCATTTGCCGCCCGAGTTGTGACTGCGGTCGGTGCGGCCTCATCGGCCGCATACCCGATTTGTAATGCGCCTAGCAGACACGCTACGCAAAGCGATGAAATACCTACCTTTTTCATGGGGACTCTCCTTCTTGCTTGGGTGCGCCGGCAACAAGTCGGCTGAATGGGGAACCGCAAAATTCTTGATCTCCACGCCGGCGCCCAGTGCAGCCCGCGCAGAGTCAACTTTCCGCTTACGACGGGTTGCAAATCATATGCCGGGATGGGCCCCGATCTCCAGTCATGGCCGATTTGGCTGGCGCGAACCGTGGAGATGCTGGCCGTTTGTCGAAAACCGGCGCAAGAGAAATCCGGGCCATGACGGGAGAGTCGAAGGCCACGCGGATCCTGCCGGCTGGCTGAACTCAGCCAAGCCACGGTGGCTAGATGGCTGCCATGCTCGCGAACAGCAGCACTTGGTGGCGAAACTCCACCCAGATAATCGGCTTACAGCCGATGCGCGGAATGGATAGACGACGCTTTCCGCGCCTTAACCGCAACCCAGCCGAATTTGCCAGCAAGCGCCGGCTGGATTACCGGATTTGCTCGGACGATGAGCTCGACGGGTCTCCGGTCGTCGCACCAAGGCATCGGATGCGCGAGAGTGTCTGTTAGCGACCCAATGACAACAGGTTGTCGTAGAGTTGGTCGGTCACGGTGACGATCCGGCTGTTGGCTCGATATTGCGTCGAGGCGAGGATCAGATTGATCAAGTCGCCACCGACGTCCGTATTCGACTCTTCCAAGGAGCCTGCCGAGATGGTCCCGATGCCCTGCGTGCCTGGGCTGCCTTGAATCGGCAGGCCGGAGTTGACCCCCGACGCGTAGTCGTTGTTTCCCACGGCTTGCAGACCGTCGTCATTCGTGAATCGCGCCAACTGCACTTCACCTAACGTTCGCGTCACGCCGTTGGTGAACACGCCGTCGATCGTGCCATCGCCGTTGATGGTGTAACTGGTCAACGTGCCGGGCGCCGAGCCATCTTGATTCGACACAGACAACGTCGGAGTCGAGGTGTCCAAGCCGGAGACCTGGCCGAAATTGAGCGCGAATTGCAACGAAGAGGAAGCCGAGCCGGAGCGTTGAATCGACACCGTGTCGTTGTCGACCCCGACCAAATTGCCGTTGCCGTCGAATGTCAATGTTCCGGTGCCAACGGCGGTGCTATTGCCACTTGTGGGTTGATTATCGGGCGAAGTGGCGAACCAGCGATAGACCGTGCTGCTGCTGCTGGTGCTTTCGAGGTCGACCGTCACGTTCACGTTGATCGGCACGCCCAACGAGTCGTAGACGACGAAGTTGGTCGTGGCAGATTGCCCGACAGCGGTTTGCGTCGACGTGAATCCCAAATTCGGTTCGGTGGTGTTCGTGCCGCCCGAGGCAGGAGTCATGGTGAACGACGACAAGGGAATCGTCACCGCATTGTCGACGCCATTGTTGCTGACGATCTGAATTTCTCCGTTGGCAAGGACCGATCCGCCCTGGGCCAGCCCGGAGTCGTCGCCCGGCACCGGGGTCGTCGGGTCGGCCGTGGAAGGCTGGATACCGGAAGCCTGAGCGATGAAGTTGATCAGGTCCTGTACGGTTGTCGTGCTGGTGATGGTGAGATGCTGCGCTGTCTGCTCGCTGCCCCCCTTGTCGCCGGTGAACGAAAGCGTACCCACTTGGAACGGATTCACGTAGGTCCCGTCGTTGTATTGCTGAACATTCACCAGCAGCGTGCTCGGCGTAATCTTGGGGCCGGTAAAATCCAATGTTTCATAACCGGCGGCGGTCGGATCGGAAATCGCCGCGTCGGATTTGTAATCGACGTACGAACTTCCGGGGTTCACCGTGGCGACGGCGTAAAATTGTGTCGGATCGGCGGCCGTGTTGCGATAGATGCGAACTTGCCCACCGGCGTATTGCCCGGTTGGCGTGGGTAGATCCGTCAGGTCGATCCGGTCATCGACGACGTTCTGGGGGCCAATCAAAGGCGACGGGGCACTTTCGGGCAAGCCCGCCTTGACGTATGTCACGTAATAGCTGTAATTGCCCGACAGGGTCGCCGTGTTCATCGGCGTGTTCGTGGCGAGCGTCGTGTCACTGGTCGTGTCGGTGAAGCCGGCCTGGGCCTGGGCATTGGTCAGGCTGGTATCGAGATAATAAGTGGATGAGGGATCACTGCCGCTTTGATTTTGCGTGCGATAAATATTCACGCCGGTGTATTTGCCGGTGCTGTCGGTCGGAATTGAGCTCAGATCGATACTGACATTGCTATCGCCTGCGGGAACATTGACGCTGAATGAGGCCGCGTCGGTTTCATTGCCTTCGGCGTCGGTGTAGACGACCTCGTAGTCGTACGTGCCGGTTTGCAGTCCGCCGGCGGTCGTCGTATCGACCGTGCCCGTGGTGGTCGCCGGCGGAGCGACGGCAATGGCGGCGGTCGTGCCGGCCGGTGGTGAGGCGAAACTGTCGTCACCCAACGGTGAGCTTTGAACGATCTGGGCAGTCGTTGCCACGGCGCCGGTGGGGGGCAACGCGCCTTCAAAATCGACGTTCTGCGTGGCCTGCGCGACCGATGTTGTTCCTAATGGAATCGCCAGGGGCTGTAATTCCGTCGTATTCAACTGGAAATTGTTATCGACTCCGTAGCCTAGCAAAAGCTGCCCCGTGGCCGACACCAATTGGTTATTCGAGTTCGTGGTGAACTGACCGTCGCGCGTGTAGACCTGGCCGCCGGTGTCGCCTTGCAGAATGAAGAACCCATCGCCCTGGATCGCCAGATCGGACGGGCTGCCGCCGGTTTGAAGCGTTCCTTGCGAAAAGTCGGGCGTGATCGCGGCCACCTGGACCCCCAAACCCTCTTGCGTCGGATTCGTACCGCCGGAGTCTCCCTGCGGGCCGGATCCTTGGCTTAAGGTCTGCGAGAATTGCGTGGCGAAGATCGGCGTCGAGGCTTTGAACCCGATCGTACTGGCGTTCGCCAGGTTATTGCCCGACACGTCAATCGACGATTCGGCGGCGTTCAGTCCCGTCAATGCGGTGCTGAGTGCGGATGCTAAACCCATGACTTGTTCCTTTGCCTAATATCTTTTTGAATTGATTATTGAGGTTGGATTAGGAGCCCGTGGTGCCCGATGAGCCGCCTAAGCTGCTGAGCAGCGAGGACAGCGAACTCGGCGTCGAGGTGATCGAAGTTACGTTGGCCAGCGGCACCGATTGCGTGCCGACTTGCAACGTCGCGGCGCCGTTCGAAAAACTGACTTGCGACACGGTGCCGTTGGCGGCGTTGCCGTTGCTGTCCGTCCCGGAGATTGTCGCGCCGATGAGCGCCGAGCCGCTCGAGACCGATTGGCCCAATGCCAGCCCGTTGAGCGTCGTCGAAAGTTGATTGGTCGAGGCAATCTGCTGCATCTGGCTCAACTGCGTCATGATGTCGCTGGTGCTCGTGGGATCCATGGGATCCTGATTCTGCAACTCGGCGATCATCATTTGCAGGAATTGAGTCGTATTGACGTTCTCGAGGCTGGTCAAAGCAGCGTTCGTCGCGGCATCCGACGTCGAGCTGCTGCTCGAACTGCTCGTGGCGGGCACGCTTCCCGTGGACATCTTCGCGCTCCTTGATAATCGTTCCGTGTCGGTTGTACGGGCGGCCTAAATCAGGAAGTTCAACGCTCCGCTGCTACCCGCGGAAACTGTCGACCCCGCGCTCGGCGTCGTCCCGGTCAGAGTGGGGGCGGTTGACGTATTTCGTGCGGCATTCCGGGCGTTCGCTTGTTGCGCGTCGGCATAGCCGCTGCTCGGATTGTCCGGCGTGCCATCGGGCGAGCGGTTCATCAAATTAATATTGAACTGGTCGATCTTGATGTTGTGCTCCGCCAGCCGATCGCGCAATTGAGGAAGGTTGTCCAATAACATGGTTCGGGCGGTCGATGTTTCCGTCTCGACATGTGCCGTGAGGCTTCCCTTGTTCAGCGTGATATCGAGTTTCAATGCGCCCAACTCCGGAGGACTGAGTCGCAAACGGATTTGCCCGCCATCCTGGTCTGCCGCCTGAAACGCCCGGGCCACGCGTTGCACAAACCGCACCCGGTCGACTTCGCTCATACCCGAGGATCCGGGCTGAGTGGCCGTTTGACCGGCCGCCGCGGCGTTGTTGTTCGCGGCCGGCGCTGTCGGGGCGGTTGCCGCGGCGGCGTTAGGAGCATTAGGAATTTGCGTCTGCGCGTTGCCGGCAGCATTGTCGGCGGTCGCTGGTCCCACGCCTTTGGTCGTGATTCCGGAATCGACATTGAGCGAAACCGCGGACTGGCCCGCAGGAGTCGCCGCGCCGGACGCCGCAGCCACCACGCCGGCCGCGATGTTCGGGTCGCCCCCTTGTGTTGCCGCGCGATGCCCGGGACCGTTGGAACGCGTGCCAGCCATCGAACCGCCACCGAGCGGCCCAGAGCCTGTCGCCGACGAATCGGAATCGCTCGTCGCGGGCGCCGTGGTTGCGGCAGTGGTCGCAGCCTGTGAAAGCGGAGCAGTCTCAGCTTTTTGTCTTGGAGACGAAGCGGAAGAGCCCTTCCCTTTGGTTACGACGGGCGTGGAAACTGCGCCAAGTTGCGCCGCTTGCCCTGTGGTCGCGGCGCTGAAAATGTCGGGAGTCAGCGACTGAAAAGCACTGCCTGATTGGACCGAATCGGTCGCCGACGAGGCCGCCTTGTTTGGTTCGCTCGTCGCCGCGGTCGTGGACTTGTCGCCGACTGCAGCATCCGAATTCGCGTTGCCGCGTCCACCCGGACGACCTGGGAGTACACTGCTGGCAGGCACAATCGGTTGTGCTGCCAAAGCAGTCGCCTGGGCCGACAATGCCGAAGAAGTCGAGCCACTCTGACTGTTCGTCGTCGGTCCGGAATTGACCGCGCCGCCGGAGCCCGCTTTGGAGATGGCGTTGGTGTTGGCTGACGTCGCCGTCGACGGCTTGCTCGTTGTCGCCTCGGTCGAGTCATTTGATTCGGTCGCGCCGCTGGCTTGCGCTCCACGTGGCTGGCTCGAAGCGGGACGTATTCTGGGCGCCGCGGAATAGTCGGGCGAAGGATCGTCGGCCGGTTCAGGGTCGGAATGAGTCACGGTGGTGGCGGATTCCGAAGACGATTCGTCGGTCGAGGAGGCAGCGAACGTGGCGTCGGGCGTCGCGGCGGGCTGGTCCGTCGTCGAGGCGGTGGATGTCGTGTCGGTCTGAGGCGCTCCGCTGCCGAGCGAATCTACTGACGATCCGCTGGTCGATCTGGTTGTCGTCAAGGTGTCGAATGACGGCGGTGATTCGAACGAAGACTCGAACGACGTCGAAGACTCAAGCGACGTCGAAGACAGATCGGCATTGGCGTCGAGCGTCGAACCCGAACCCCTGTCGGCCGATGGGTAATAGCCGAATGAGGAATCGGGATTCGAAAACAGCGTCGGCGAATTTACCGTGTCCGCCGCCTCCCCTGTGTCCGCCGTGCCGCTGGAGTTGTTTGCATCGCCCAGACTTGGCCCAGATTGGCTGGCTTGCTGCAACATGGCGTTGAAGCCCGATGCAGGCGAATCCGCGCTTGCGGGCGGGGCCCCATTCGGCGCGGCGCCCAGCGAATTCCAAGAAATCAGGTTGTCTAGCGCAAGCGAGGGCATGGAGTGAACAGGATGGTGCGGGGTTTTTACTTCGGTGAGTTTCCTGGCTCTTGGCGATTTAGTTGGCTTGCGTGGGCGGGGGTTGTTTCGGATTGAACTTCTTCAGCTCCTCACGCGTTTGATCGATCGGCAACACGTCGGGCACTCCTTCGCGCACCAGCTTTAGGATCTCTTCCAGCTTCTTGGCCTCGTCCTCGGTCTTGAACTCGCCGATGATCTTGGCCCGCTTAGTGATCGAGATCGTGGCCATGATGGCCACGACTTCGTTTTGCTGGCCTTCGTCGACCATCTGCAGGATTTGCTCTTTCGCTTGTTTCGGTTTGATGTTTTCCCAGATTAGCCGCATATTTTCGCGGCCGGCGATGATCGCGTCGTTCCGCCGATCCTTGAGCACCTTTTCGAATGAGGTCTTGAGCAGCGCATAGCGGTCTCGCTCATCGGTCAGTTTGCGTTGCTCGAAGCGGATCCGCTCCAACCCGCTGTCGACCGATTGCTCGCGCAACTCCAGATCGCGGGCCTTTACGCCGCGGCTCCGTTCAAGGTCGTCGTAGGAAGGTTGCTCCTCGGCCCGCGGGGGCGGTTTCGGTTTGTCGGCAGTTGCCGTAATCGACGTCGGTTCCTCGCCGCGTGCCATCTCGACCATCCGATTCAGTTTCTCCTTGTTCAAGTAGCCGTGCGTCCAACCATAGGCCAGACCGAGCAAGGCCGTGAGCATCGTGGCGATGCACAGCAGCGCCAGGGCGCCGAAGAGCACTGTGATGAGGCGTCGCATCAAGGCGCCTCCCGCCGCTCGTAGCGGAGCACTGCCAGTTCGTCGAGCCGTTGCATTTCACGTCGGGCTTCCTCCTCCTGATGCCGGCCGGATTGTACGTCGCGCAGTTTTTCCAAGACACGCACATCGCGGTCGGCGGCCAGCAGCGTGTCGCGGCGTTTTTGCACTTCCGCCGCGACCGTCTGCCGCTGTTGATCGGCCGATTGGCGCTCGACCTTGAGAATCATTTCATAGCGCGCAATCTCGGAGAGTCCGTCGACGTTCAGGGCCCCTTTTCTTCGCGCAGCATCGACCCGCTGAGCGCGAACGCGCGATCAGTTCGGCGTCGATCGCGGAGATCCGCTCGACGACCAATTGTTCGGCGCCTGCGCCTCAGCCAACTGCGCGCGGCGTTCGTCGCGCACCGTCGCGCGCAGCCGCAGCAGCGTGGCTAGTCGGAATTGAAAACTCGCCATCGTGTCGTGCCGTCAGGTAAGCGCTTGCTGTTGGATGTGCTCACAAGAAAAGTAGACGGTCTCCTAGCTGGTTGTGGAATGGTTTGCCGGCGGTTGAGCCGCGGCCGGTGATGGTGCGGCGTGGGCGACCCCGGCTTGAGGCGGTCGATGCAGTCGAGTCAGTCCGGCGGCCGCCTCGGCCAGCGTGATTGGCTCCTCGACGCGCTGCCGCAAGAAGCGGTTGATCTCGTCTTGCATGTCGATGGACTGGTCGACAAGGCGATTGGCTCCGCGGCGGTAGGCGCCGATCGAAATCACGTCCTCATGATCGCGATGGACTCCCAACATCTCACGAACCGCCGAGGCCGCATCCTGTTGAATCCGCGGTGTGATGTCAGGCATCAAGCGGCTCAGACTGCCGAGCATGTCGATCGCCGGATAATGACCTCGGGCCGCCAGCTTGCGCGACAGCCAAGTGTGACCATCCAACAGTCCGCGCACCGCGTCGCTGATCGGTTCCTGTGGATCGTCCCCTTCGACCAGCACCGAATAGAAGCCGGTGATGCTGCCGCGGGCCGAACGGCCCGCACGCTCGACCAGCTTGGGCAGCAGCGCGAACACGCTGGGCGGATAGCCGCGCGTCGTGGGAGGTTCGCCGGCGGCGAGCCCGATTTCGCGCTGCGCCATCGCGAACCGCGTGACCGAATCGACCAACAGCAGCACGTCGCGGCCGGAATCGCGAAAGTATTCGGCCATGGCCGTAGCCGTCTGGGCGGCTTGCACGCGGAGCAATGCCGGCTCGTCGCTCGTGGCCACGACCACGACGCTGCGGGCCAAACCCTCCGGGCCCAAATCGCGTTCGAGAAAATCATTCACTTCGCGGCCTCGTTCGCCGACCAGACCAATCACGATCACATCGGCCGCGGTGTAGCGGGCCATCATTCCCAGCAGCACGCTCTTGCCGACGCCCGAGCCGGCGAAGATTCCCATCCGCTGCCCTTTGCCGCAGGTGAGCATGCCATCGATCGCGCGGATTCCGGTCCCCAGCGGCGAATCGATCCGGGGCCGTTCGGTCGCCGGCGGGGGCGAACGATCGAGGGCCACGCGGTCGGCGAGCGCCGGCTGCGGCCGGCCGTCGACAGCCCGGCCGTGCGCATCGACAACGCGGCCGAGCATTTCCGGCCCCACGCGCAGCCAGCGGGCCGTGCCCAGCAAGCGAACCCGCGTGCCGTGCCGCACGCCTTGCAATTGGCTGTAGGGATAGACAATGGTCAGCGAGTCGCGAAAGCCGATCACTTCGGCCCGCAACGCCCCGCCGCTGGGCCGCTCGATCTCGACCAGCGCTCCGACCGGCGCGGGAAAGTCGGCGACGGCAGCGGTCATGCCAACCGTGCGCACGACGCTGCCCGACAGGCCGGTGGGCATGATTCGATCGAGTTGCGTCAGAAGTTCCATAAGACTCATTTATCGCCCGCCTCGGCCGGCGCATGTTAGTGATCATTGCCGCGAATCAATTCCTCTTCGATCCGGGCCAATTGTGTTTCGAATTGCTGGTCGATCGAGCCATGCAGCGTCTCGATGCGGCAGCCGCCGGGGTTCGTGGCGGCATCGGCCAGAAATTCCGCGGAGCCGACGCCCCGAAATTCCTGCGCCAGCCGTTCGACCTGCGGACCGAGCGCTGCATGGTCCGCGGGATTCAAGTAAACGCGCACATGCGAACTGCCGGCGGCCATTTGCAAGGCTTCGCGCACCAACGCGGCGGTCACCTCCGGCAGATCCGGCACATGGCGGCGGACGATCTTCGCGGCGATGGCCGTTGCCAGGCGGATCGTGCTTCGCTCCCAATGGCCAAGCCAGGCCTGCTTGGCGTCGGCCACGTCGGCGACTGCCTTTTGCAACGCGGGCAACAAGGTTTGCAGCCTCGCGCCAACTTTTTCATCAAGGACTTTTTCCGCGGCCCGCATGGCCGCTTGCCGACCTTCGTCTTCCGCCCGACGGCGCACGATCTCTGCCTGCTTTTGCGCCTCGGCAAGAATCTGCGCTCCTTGCGCGCACCTGCTCGAGATACTTGCCCGCCTGCTGTGACAAGTCTTCGAGATTGAAAGCGATCCGTTGGGCATCGCGGAGCGAGCCGCCGGATTTGATGATCGTGGACATGCAACTCTAAACGAGGGGGACGGATGATGTGTTCTTGTTACGCGTACTTGTTATGCGGTTGCCGAAAGTCGCGGTCCGGAGCCAAGCGTGATCCGGCCTTCGCCTTCCAGGTCCAGCGCCAGATCGGCTAGCGCTTGTTGCGCTTCTTCGACGTCGGCCAGGCGCGTCGGACCCAAGTGAATCAGAGCTCGATTCAATCGCCTAGCGTCGGCCGCCGGCAACCGGCGCGTGAATCGCTGCACCCAATCGGCGCTGGCCCCGGCCAAAGCCAAAACCAACAACTCGGGATCCGCGGCGCGCAACACTTCGGTGATGGTCGAGTCTTCTAATTGCACAAAATCCGCAAACCGGAAGTGATCGGTCCGGAGCTTGCCGGCCAGGGGTCGGTCGTGTCGCGTGACGTTGCCCAGAATCTTGCGCCGCGTGCTCCCCGAAGCCGCGGTGAGAATTGCCGACACCGCTTCGATGCCTGCTGCTCGCCGGCTCTGGTTGCGAGCTTGCTCGGACAGCCAGTTCTCCAAACCACGTTCCACTTCGCGTACCACGCGCGGGTCGGCCTTGTCGAGATCGACCAAACGGCGGATCACTTCGACTTGCAAACTGGCCGGCAATTCCGCCAACAATTCCGCCGCCCGTTGCGGCGGAAGGTGCGAGACGACTACCGCGATGGTCTGGGGGTTCTCGCGTTTGAGGAACGGTGCCAGCGTTTCGAATTCCGCTTCGTGGAGGAATTGAAACGGGGCCGCATCGTCACTGGTGTCCGAAGCCGTCTGTTTGATCCGTGTTTTCGCCTCGCGCGACATCCAGGATCTAGAAGAATCCGCAGTCCAGCGTCGCGGTTCTGATTCTTTGCTCGACACCGAACCGGATAAGTGCAACGCGACGTCGCCATCCAGCTCAATTCCCATCGGATCCTGGCTGGGCATCAGCGGCCCGATGCGGAAGAACTCTTCGATCACCTGGTCTTGTTCTTCGGCATCGACATCGCCCAGGTGCAGGATCGCGCGGCGCACGCGGTCGGCTTGCGCCAGATCCATCTGATCCAGCACGCTCTCGGCCGTCGGTTGGTCGAGGCTCGCGATCAGGATCGCAGCCTTGCGTAGCATGGAGGAGCGGTGTTTCATGGCGGAAGCCGTTTCGGGCGGTGCGTCTTGTCTTTGACTTTCAGGGAACACGCGGGTGACAGTCGAGCGCCTTTCTATGGGGAGGGCGAGGCTCCTGCCGAACCGCAACGTTTACGGCTCGGCAGGAGCCTCGCCCTCCCGAGGTTAAGTTTTACGGTTCGGCAGGAGCCTCGTCCTCCCGCGATCGTGAATTACTGGTTACGTGGCGCTCCCGATCCAATTCCTCAAGATGTTCGCGGCCGAATCGGGGTCCTCGCGGACGATTTCGGCCAACTCATCGCGCAGCGACGGTCCGGCTTTCAAGGTGCGGCGTTTCAATCGCTGCGCGGCAACCACTTCGGCTTCCTCGGCCGGCGCTTCCTCGACTTCCGCAGCGGAGGCATTCTCTGTCGGCTCGGCGCGGCGCGCGGCGCAGCGGGCACCGAGCGGACAACCGACCGCAGCATGACGAGGCTGACCAGCCCCAATCCGAGCATTCCCAGCGTGCTCCACGACTGCGACAGCCAGTTCAAGCCTTGTTCGGCGATCGTTGGCGGCACGATCGGGGCGGTTGGCAAATGTTGGAACGTCATGATCGTCACCAACGGCGTCACTTCCGGCACGACGTCGGGGGGCATTGGAATCAGTTGCGACACGAAGCTCTGGATCTTTTTCTTTTCCTCTGTTTCGATTTGGCCCAAGGCGGCGGGGTCGGGTTTTTTGGCTTCGGCTCCGGCCGGGGTGGGGTTGCGCTCTTGCCAGATTTTTTCGTAGTAGCTGCTCAGCACCCCAACCGTGACGGTCACACGGCGGGGTGTTAGCCCGGCTTTCTTCGTCACCATGTGCGTATCCGAAACCAGATTTCGCTCTTGGTGTATATTGTCATCCGTTTCGGTTTTCGGTCCGCCGCCGCTAACCGCCGCGGGTGAATTCGCCGCCACGCCACCTTGCTGGGCCAAACCAGGACTTCGCCCCGTGGAGGAGGACGAGGTGCTCGACGTCTTCGACGTGTCGCTGACATAAATCGGCGTCGGCTTCGGATCGACTTTGTTGTCGACCTGGTCGACTTGCAATTCGGGATTCAGTTCGACGTTCACTTCCACTGTCGCGCCGGGAATGTTGGCCAACGCGCCGCGAATTTTCTCTTCCCACTGCTTTTCATAAGTCCGCTTGGCTACGTTGTAGGGGTCGCGCTCGCCGCTGGGCGTCGCTCCCGCGGCGCCCGCCGGAAAAACCCTGCCGCTTTTCAAATCGGCCACGGCCACGCTATTGGGCTGCAAGCCCGCAATCGCGCCGGCGACCACCTGCCGGATCGTTTCGACTCGTTCCTCGTCGAGCGGCTGATTCCCTTGCGGCACGACGCTGACCGAGGCGGTGCTCGTCTGGCGACGATTAAAACCACCATCGGTTTGCACGTCGTACAACACGGCAGCGCTTTCGATGCCGCGCATCGAGCCGATCAGCCGGGACAATTCCTTTTGCATCGAGATCTTGCGGATTTCTTGCTGTCTCGACTCGGGCAAAAATGGATTGCTGTCTTTCGCCCCAATTGCAAGATCATCGCCGAAGTTTTTTGGCAACGCATTGGCGTCGGCCAAGGCGGCCACATATGCGGTTTGCTGTCCGCTGGGAACTCGGATTCGACCTCCCTGAACCTGATAATTGCTCAACCCGGCCTTCGCGAACGCGGCTTCCATCGCTGGCAGCTCGCTCGGGCGAAGAGCGCGCCGCTCATCAGCTCCGTATCCGGGCTCGACGACGTGTGGCCGAACAGGAATGCCAGGCTGATGACCGCGACCGCCAACAGCAATCCCGAGGCAATCCGCGCGCCCGGCGTCATCGAGCGGAACAGGTCGCTGAGCTGCGCGAAGGCTTTATTGAGGAATTCCATGGGAGCCGGTGCCGACGTTTGGTTTCAGGAATCTTGTGTAAGGTGGACCCTGCCCACCATGAAGTCACCGCGACATGTTTACTCGGTGGGCATTGCCCACCCTACGGTCCTTAAATGCGGATGTTCTTGAATTCGTCGTAGGCCGCCGACAGCTTGTTGCGGATCTGCATCATCATCCGAAAGGCCAAGTCTGCTTTCTGCACCGCGGTCAGCACTTCGGCCGGGTTCACGTCGCCGCCAGTGAACAAGCCTTCGACGGCGTGATCCGCGTCGGCCTGCATCGTGTTTACTTGTTGGATCGAGTTGAGCAGGAAGTCCTTGAACGACGGCGCGCCAGCCGCATCGGCCCCCTTTGCGGCCGCAGCGCCCAGGCCGGGGTCAACCGCCGGCTGCAACGGCATGTTCGTCAGATTGCTGATCGAAGTCATGAATCACCCGCAAGCTAGTGCTTTGTCAACGCTTGATTCTGGGATTGTGAGCCACTGGCTTTGCCAGTGATTTTGGAATTCTTGCCTTGATCATTCAGCAACAAAGAACACTGGCAAAGCCAGTGGCACCCCAAACTCAAGCTGTGACAATGCACTAGTTTCTCCGCGATGCACGGCACGAATTCGTGTTGTTGTGTCGTCGCGCCTGAAAAAGGGGGACAGGCACCGAGCGGCGGAGCGAAAACCAGTGGCGAACTCGTAGGGTGCTCGGAGCCAGTCCCCTTTTTCATCCAACGTTATCCAAGGATTTTCAACGTTTGTGCGAACATGCTTTTACTGGCCTCGATCACGCCGACGTTGGCTTCGTAAGCCCGGGTGGCGGTCAGCGAGTCGACGAATTCGGTCGTCATATCGATGTCGGGATAGGCCACATAGCCCTTGTGCGGGCCTTCGGTCTGCGCGTCGGGATGGCCCGGCTGGAAGCGCCAGCGGGGCGGCTTCTGCGAGATCTCGACCGAATCGACCTTCACGCCCATCGCGCCTTCGGGCGAGCCCACTTCTTCATCCGGTTTGAACACCACGAACCGGGCTTGGTAGGGAACCGAGGCGCCGGTTTCATCGCGCGTGGTGGAAATATGCGCGATGTTGCTGGAGATCGCGTCCAAGCGAATTCGCTGAGCGACCAGAGCGCTGGTGCTGATGTCCATCGAAGCGAACATACGACTTCCTTGTCGTGAGGGGTTGTCGGCGAGTCTTGATTACTACAATTTTTTCTCGCGTTCCGGTTCCAGGGCTGCCGATGATGTTGGCCGCGTGGGCGGCGTTTCTCATCTGCCCTTCGTTAAGGCCGTTCGCTGATCGCGGCTTCCAGCGAATGAAACTGGGAGGTCAACAGCGTCAAGGCGAGATTGAACTGCATTTGGTTCTTGGTCAACTCCAATGCCTGATGTTCCAGATCGATGTTGGTGCCATCGTGGTACACGAGCGTATGAGTTTCGTCGGCCACTGCTTTGAAAGCATCGTCGGTGGCCGAGGGCACTCCGGCTGCCCCAGCCGCTCCGCCCGCGCCCCCCAAAGCCGTGGCTTCGGCAACGCCGCTGTGACTGACGGCAATCGCCTCCTTCAATCGCTGCTGGAACTGCGCCGGCGACAAATCACGAGCGCGGTAGCCAGGCGTGTCCAAATTCGCAATGTTGCCGGCCAGCACGGCGTGCCGGGCCTGCGTGAAATTCACCACCTGCTCCAAAACCGGAGCGTCGAACATGGTCGGAAGCATGGCTTTCGTGTTGTTCGTTGGGCTCCCCCCTGCTCCACCGCCAAATTCACCGCCAACTCAGCCGCTGATTCTGCCGCTTGGTAAGGCAAGTCGCATGCCAGGATAACGTCATGTCCTAGTGATCGCTGGGCACTCGAACGGCAATCATGCGTAAGCCTCGTGGTTTATGGTGCTTGCCGATCCAGGCCGAGTGGTCGCCAATCGTCCGCTGTTTCGTCGTCCCGCGACAAGGCGCCGATCAACCGGCAATTTCTGCGCTTGCCGATCGGCAATTTCTGCCGTTTGGAGTATGTAGTTATGCCGCCTCTCGTCCTTCCGCGACCAGATTTTTGCCCGCGGGGCGTAGCCGTATGCCCGCAACTTCCCTGACAAGGTGCGGATGCCGATCCCCAGCGCATGCGCGGTCTTTGCCCGATGGCCGTTGAAGCGTTCCAGCGTTGCTTCGATCAGCTTGCGTTCCATGTCGTCCAGATTCAGGCTCGCGGACAGGGTTGGGCCCGTCGCGTGGTTCATCTGCTGCGGAATCGTCAGCCAATCGCGCAGCTCGTCGGCCGAGATCGACAGCCCCAAGTTCAATACGCTCGCCCGGGTTATGATATTTTCGAGTTCACGGATATTCCCCGGCCAATGATAGTGCGACAACAGGTCGACTGCCGCGGCGTCGATCTGGCACGGCGCGCGATTCAAGCGAATCGCGGCGCGGCTGAGGAAGTGCTCGATCAGCTCCGGGATATCCTCGGGCCGCTGGCGCAGCGGCGGAACTTTCAGCGGCAGGACCGCCAGGCGATAGAACAGGTCTTCGCGGAACCGTCCGGCGGAAACCTCGTCGCGCAAATTGCGGTTGGTCGTGGCCAGCACGCGGACGTCGACGTCGCGCGTCGTGCTCGAGCCGACGCGTTCGAAAGTCCGCTCTTGCAACACGCGCAACAGCTTCGCTTGCAGTGGCAGATCAATCTCGGTGATTTCGTCCAGCAGGATCGTGCCGCCATCGGACAGTTCGAAGCGGCCCGTGCGTGGGCTGTCGGCCCCGGTGAATGCGCCGCGTTCGTGGCCGAATAACTCGCTTTCCATCAAATGGGCCGAGAGCACGGGACAATTCAGGCTCACCAGCGGAGCGCCGCTGCGCGGACTGGCGGCATGCACGGCCCGGGCGACGAGTTCCTTGCCGGTGCCGCTCTCGCCGCTGATCAGCACGGTTTCCGCCGTGGCGCCCACCTGGGCGATGCGCGTCCGCAGGGCTTGCATCAATTGGCTGGAGCCGATCATCACCGGCGGGCCAGCGCTGCCGGTCGCTTCCAAACCCTGGCGGCGGTCCAGCATGCGGCCATGCTGAATCGCGCGGGCCACGAGTTGTTCGAGCCGGTCCACATCCAATGGCTTTTCGATGTAGTCGAACGCCCCATGCCGCATGGCGTCGACAGCCGACGAAACCGAGGCGTGGGCGGTGATCATCACCACTTGGGCCCCGTGCGGACGCCGCTCGAGATGGTGCAACAATTCCAGGCCGGTCATGCCCGGCATTTGCAGATCGGTGATGATCACGTCGAAGCTTTCGCGCTCGAGCATCTTGAGCGCTTCGACGGCGCTGGCCAGGCATTCGACCTGATGGCCCGTTTGCCGCAGCACGTCGGCGATTGATTCGCGGGCCTGAGCATGGTCGTCGACGACCAGCACCCGGCCCGCGGTCTGTGCGGCACTTTGCGGCAGCGTGCAAGGTTTGCTGGTCATGCGGCGGCCTCCAGGCGACGTGATGGAATATGCAGGGTGAAGGCGGCGCCTCCCTCGGGGCAATTGGCTGCGTGGATCCGGCCGCCATGAACCTCGGCGATCCGTTCGACGATGGCGAGGCCCAGTCCTGTGCCGTGGCTCTTGGTGGTGAAGAATGGCTCGAACGCGCGGCGGCGAACTTGCTCCGAAAGACCCGGACCGCTGTCGGCCACTTCAATCTCCAAGCCGCGCGGACCAGCGTGCGACGTGACCACGACCTCGCCGCCGTCGGGCATGACATCCAAGGCATTCAAGAACAGATTCAAGATCGCGCGGCGGATCATGTCCCGGTCGGCTGAAACTCGTTGACCCACAGGAACGTCCACGAAGGAGGTAATCGCCTGGGCGGCAAATTGCGGCGCCAGCGCGCCAAGCACATCCTCGACTAATTCGCGGACGTCGAGCAATTGCCAGCGTGGATCGCGGTCGGCGGTGAATTGCAGCAGGTCGTTGACCGTGGCGTCCAAGGCTGTGAAGCCGGCGGCAATTTTCTCCACCAGATCGCGCGAGCCGGTGTCGTCGGCCAGTCGCCGCCGCAGCAGACTCAAGTAAAGCGTTACCGGGACCAGACTATTCCGGACTTCGTGGGCGATGTGCGACGCCATTTGACCCAGATCGGCCAGTCGGTTCTTACGGGCCAGCTCGCGGTTCTTGATCTCCAATTCGTGTGTTAAGCCGCTGCACTTCGGCGCGCAGCGTTTCGTGCGTCTGTTCCAATCGCACCGTCGCCCCATGCCACGCGGCCAGCACGGTGTGCAGATCGGCATTATCCGGCGTTGGGGAGATCTCGCCGGGATCAAAGAGAGATAAGGTCATGGACTCGTTCCTAGTCCGCGTTGTTGTATCTGAGTCGGGATCGTGAGTTGGCTAAAACTATCGATTAGACGCCGGAGGAAAGATCGAGTTGCCGCGGTTCGGCGCCGCCGACGTGCGGGATATAGGCGCTGGCGAATCTGTGCAGCATGGTGAATTCCTTCCAAGCGGGTTGCCGCTTCATCGCGGCGCGATGCGCATTTGCGTTTCGCTGCGTTGTTCCATTTGCACGACTTCCGCCAGGAGCGAGTTGCATTGCTCGGCCAGATCGGCGCAGCGTTGCCGATCGGCCGCGGTTCGCCACAGTCGCCGCTCGGGATCCTCGCGGCGGAAGGGACTCAACTCTCGCTCGAGTGCGTGTAATGCGCCCAGCAACCGCTGCTTGCTCGCCAAAAGTTTCAGGAGCAATGTCATGTCGCCGCCCGCGATCAAGGCAAGTTGCTGTCGCCCGACATCGCGCATTTGCATCAACAAGCCGTGCTTGCGGACGACCAATCGCGACAGGTTGTCGGTAGCCGAAAAATCCATTGCAAGCCTTGCGCGTGCGGATTCCTTCACCAGCCAGCTATAGCTCTGCATACCAATCCAGCATGTGAAGCCACTCTTCGCGCGTCATATTTGTCGTCGCTTTGAAATTCGCGTCGGCGGGAATTCGGGTCAGGATGACTTTGGCCTGAGCCAGCGTGCCGCGGGCTTCTTCCGGCTTGCCCAGCCGTCGGTAGCAGGCGGCAATTTGCACCAGCGCTTCGAGCACTTCTGGCTCATGTTGGTAATGATTCATGGCTGCGGAATACGCGCGGATAGCGTCTTCGAAGCGGTTGAGTTGGAACAGCGCCTCGCTACGGGCAAAGTAGCAATTCCGCAGGATCGCTCGGTCCGAAGGCTCGAGATCGGCTTGTTCCTGCCGCCGCGTCAGGATGTCCTGCACCTTGTCGTACTGCGCGATGGCGGAGCTCAACAATTGCTGCATTTGCTTATAGTGAGCGATCCGCGAGGTTTCGATCGTGTCGTTGTCGAGCCGCTCGCGCGGGACACGGGCGCTGCGGCGATACGATTCGGCGGCGAAATATCGGGCCTGGATTAAATCGGGCGAGTCGGGATAGCGCTCGACGAACTCTTCCAACCGCGGGATCGCCTCGTCGTCGCGGTCGGCGTTGTGCAACAGCGCGCCGTATGCGAACAGCGAATCGCGCCATTCGGAACTCTCAGGCGTCAGATAGCCATCTTCCAGATTCGCGCGTAACAGACGCTCGGCCTCCTTCGGGTTGCCTTTGGCCAGATAACACTTGGCCGCGAGCAAACGGGCTTCGTAGCTCGCCGAGTCGGTCGAGAATGTGGTGATGCATTCATTCAGGCTGTCCAGCGCCTGATCGAACTTTTCAGCGCCAATTCGGCTGCGCCCAAATCCAGCAGCGCCGCGGCCGGCGGCGGCGCAGCTCGTAGCGTAGATATTCGTCGAGCATGCGCATGGCTCCACGAAAATCGTGCCCTTTCAACAGGCATTCGGCGCTATTCCAGACATCGTCGGGATAGGCCCGCGTGGCCATTTGCAAAGCCGCCAGCTCCGCATAGGCGGCCCCGGCCGCGCGAAGTTGCCGGCGTGATTGCCGCGCCAACTCGCGCCCTTCGGAGCCCGGGGCTCGGTCGGCCTGTTCGGCCAACGTCACCGCCCAAGACTGTTCGGCTTGGGCCGTCAACTCGGATTGCCGTGCGCGAGGAAAGACCGGATGGAGCACGCCGGACAGTTCGATTGCCTGGGCAAACCGGCCGGCCTTCGTATAGTTTTCGTATGCGGTCTCCAAGCGTTGAACGATGTCGCTCAGCGCCAGCAGCGGATTGTGGAATTCGGCCGGATCGCCCACCGCCGCCACGGCCTGGCGATACGCGGCAATCGATGCTTCATCCTGACCAAGACGCCGCAGGAGTTCGGCTTCCTGAAACGCCGCGGCCTCGCCTTCGAAGCTCTCGGGATACCCCTGATGCACACGATGGAATTGATCGAGCGCGGCTCGCACGTCGTCGAGGGCCAAAAAGCATTCGCCGATCAGGTACATCGACTGTGGCACGATGCGTTCGGCCGAGCTGCCGCGATTTTGCGCCTGGCGGAGCGTGTTGATCGCCTCCTGATACTTTTGCTCGATGGCCCGGCGTTGCTCGGCCGTGGGCTCGGCGGGCGAATCGGCTTTCAACTTCGCCGCGGCTTGCATCAGCAATTGACCGCGCAACACGATCGCGTCGGCGAACGAATTGGAATCCGGCGGAATTTCCGCCAGCAGTTTCAGGCACTCCGCTTTGTTGCCGCTCTTGAATAGAATCTGGCCCTTCAGCAACAAGCCTTCGAACCGCTGTCGCCGCGAGAGTTGGCCATCGGCGAGAAACTGTTCCACATGAGCCATCGCCTGCTTGACCGCGACGGGCGACCCGGAAAGATACGCTTTTGCCGCCAGCCAATGGATTTCCGTGGCCTTTTGGGGTTCGACCGCCAGCGATTGTTCAAGCACCGTTCGGCTGGCCTCGTATTGCCGGCTGAGGCACAGGCTCTTGCCTCGCAAAAACAACGCTTCGCCTTTGCGGCCGGGGGCACACCGCGGTGCTGGGCCTCGTCGAGATACCGGGCCGCCAGCAGGTAGTAGCGTCGTTGATCTTCGTCCCAGAGCGTGTCGGCCTCGTTGGCCGCCGCGGCTCCCAAGACAAAACTGGGGCCGCCGGTCTCATCGGCCGAGAGCGCGTCCTGATCGCGAGCCAGCAGCGCCAAACGCTTGGCCTCGGTATAGTCGCCCCGATCGAGTGCCATCAGCGCCGCGGGAAGATGCCGCGGGCGCGGGGTCGCTTTGGCGGAGACGGGCGCGGGCGGCTTCAGCTTCAGCCAGATAAATGCAACGCCGACATTCAACAGAATCATCGCGGCGCCGACGAATATCGCCACCTGCTTGCGAGACGGCTTTTTCTTCAGCGCGCCGAGCGCGGCAAAAAAAGGAGCTAAGACTGCGCCGCGGCAACGGTGCGCGCTCAGGTTCAGGCTGCGATGACTTCCGTTCCATCGTGATTCCGTGCGCTCGGCATCCTTGCCGGGCAAAGTGCGACGTTTTCCGCCAGCGGCTTGAGCACCGCGATTTTGAGTCGCCGGCGCCGGCCGTTTGCGGATTTTCCCTTCGGCCGAATGTCGACGGCCACGAACGGGCAATTTACAAGACGAGAATAATCGGGCGGGGTTTGTACCGCAAAGATAGCGATCGGTCAATGCGCGTTGAGTGCGCGAGAATGCCGCTTAAACGGTGGAGCATCGCAAACCAGATTAACTGCCTATCCGAGAACCGGCCGAGGAGAGGGGACAGGCACATTTTGCTCCCAGGGCACCGCAAAATGAGCCAGTCCCCGCCCGGTTCTCGGATGGGCTCTAACTGCCTGTTGAAAAAGGGGACAGGCACTTCGCGGCGACGTCAAAACTTCGGCAAATTTGCTCGGTCGCTCAGAGCCAGTCCCCTTTTTCAACGGGCTGCTAAGCCCAGGGATAGGCCCATTCCTGGGCTGGGATGTAACCAGTGCCCGAAGAGGCCGTTATCCCTCGCTGCGGGCTTCTTCGCTCCGCGGCGATTCGATCGAGGTGATTTGTTCCATCACCCAGCGGTCCATGTCCGCTAGCATGTGGGCCGTCAGGGCGTCGTCGCCAGGATACTCGCGCAGCACGATCGACATGCCGGCAGTGTGTAGCAACCGCAAATCGTCGCATACGATCGGCGTGGGATAGTTTCGACTCGCGCGTGCAAGTTACAAACACGGCCAACCGCCGGGCTGCTTGCAGTTGAGCCAGCGGAGCGCGGCCCGTCGGCAACGGGCCGCCGAACGAGAGCACACCAGCCACATCCCGCGGATTGTTCAGCGCCATTCGAAACGCCATCGTGCCGCCGCAGCCGTAGCCGGCCAAAAACACGCGATGACTGGCAACATTAAACCGCTGGCTCGCGGCTTCGATACACTCCGCGACACGCTCATCGGCCGCTTGAATGTGCTCGTCGCTTTGCCGCCAATGAAAGCCGCCTCCGGACGATTCGGCCGTTCCCCTAGCCGCGACCGCCACATAATTCCGCAGGCTGATCATCGGCATGATCCGTTTCAACTGCTGTTCGCTATCCCCGGGACCATGCAGCCAGACGATCAGCGGATAGGCGTAATTCGCCTCGTAGTGCAACGGACCGAACACCGCATAGGGGGCTCCGGCCAACCGCGGTTTGGAGGCGGCCCATTTCTACAACACCCGAATTCTGCGCCGCCTGACAGCAATTCGACGGGCGGCAACGGCGGTTGAATTCGATTCATAAGGTCCTGCTCCAGTACCAATTGCGGATGCCAACGGTACGAATCGAGCGGTGGCAATTTCAACTGAAAAAACGATGTACTAACTACTTCTCGCCAACGTCAAGTGCTAGCATTCGTTCGCTCGATGCGAGCATTCCGGCACTGTTGGGGGTTTGGACTTTAGTTTAAGCGTTTCGTCAATGTCAACGTCAGCTTGCGGGCCATAGTCGGCGCTCGCTGGGCTAGAAGAAGCAGCTCTCTTGAGCCGTCGCGATCTGGCATGCAGCAGTGACGGCTGGGGAGAGCCGTCCCACAGCCTTGTCCGCGGCGTTCAGCCCGTTAGCGCTGCCATGGCTTTGACCAATTCGCGCACGGCGGCAACGCTTTTCTCGAATCCCGCTCGCTCCTCCGGCTCAAGCGGCAACTCGATCACGCGCTGCGACGCCACCGGATCCCAAAATTACCGGGACGCCAACGAAAAAACCGCCAACGCCATATTCCTTGTCGCAATAGGCTGCGCAAGGGATAAGCCGCCGCTTGTCACGCACGATTGCTTCGACCATCTGTGTCGTCGCGGCGGCCGGGGCGTAATAGGCGCTGCCGGTTTTCAGGAGCCCGACGATTTCCGCGCCGCCATTGCGAGTCCGGGCGACAATTTCGTCCAGCCGTTTCCGGTCGAGCAGTTGCGTCACGGGAATTCCGCCGACCGATGTGCAGCTTGGCATCGGCACCATCGTGTCGCCATGGCCCCCCATCAAAAGCGCCGAAATGTCTTCGACGCTCACGCCCAGTTCCATCGCCAGAAACGCGCGGTACCGGGCGGTATCCAACACGCCGGCCTGGCCAAGCACGCGGGCCGGCGGAAAGCCGCTGACTTGCCAGGCCCGTTGGACCATCGCATCCAGAGGATTGCTGACCACGATCAGCACCGCATCGGGACTGGTCCGTTTGATTTCGGTCGCCACGGCGCCGACAATCCGGGCATTGGTCGCCAAGAGATCGTCGCGGCTCATCCCCGGCTTGCGCGGGATGCCGGCGGTGATGACCACAACGTCGCTCGCCTCAGTGTCGGCGTAATTCGTCGTGCCGGTGATCTTCGCATCGAAGCCCATGATGGGCGACGCTTGCATCAGGTCCAAGGCTTTGCCCGCGGGCATGCCTTCGGTTTGCGGGATGTCCAGCAGAACGATATCGCCCAACTCCGCCGCGGCGCACCAATGAGCCGTGGTTGCGCCGACGTTGCCGGCGCCGATGATCGTGATTTTAGCTCGACGCATGAAATCCTCGCAGATCTCGTCCCATGCCCCAGCGCGTAAGTCAAAAAATTACCGCACGCCGCGGGCTTTGCAAAGGGGGGGCCAAGGGGTCGCCCAAAGTTTGTCCCCGGACAATTGCAACTGCTATGATGGCGACCAAGCCAAGAATCTTGCCCGGCGGACGAATTACCAACAAGCCAACTTCCGCCAATTTAGCCGCTCGGCTCGCCGAGCGCGTTGCACCACACAATCAACGCCGCAATTCGAGTCGTCAACGTCTGGATCCGACCCCGGAGATTTCGCCATGCCCGAGCCTCGTCAACACATGGATCATCCCGGGCTGGTCGAATCGATCCTCCGGCACATTCCCGGTTTCCACGGCTATCTCGAAAAAGAATTTCGCCGCGATAGCGACGCGCTCCAGCGGCAATGGTTGGCCGATCGATTGCAGCAAGCCAAGCGCTCGCTCGGCGCAATTAGCTTGCAATTGGTCGACGCTGGTCGATTGCCGCTGCTGACGCGATTCGATCGCTTGCGGGCCCAACTCGATTTGGTCATCGCGCGCATTCGCGGGGCATGGCAAGGCTATAGCGGCGTGTTCGATTTGGTGAAAGTGAACACGGCGGTTTTGGATCAAATCTACGAGCACGATCTGGCTGCGATGCACGCCGTTGAAGAGTTTTCGACAACCCTGGAGCGCGTCCTCGGCCAACCGAGCACCAACATTCCGCGGCCGATCGGAAGCGCGGGAAGTACGCCCGAGCCAGCCATGGCGGCGGTGCCGTCAGCGGCGGCAAGCGCCGGCGGAGCGCAGGATGTGGCGGCGACCGGTGCTTCCGCGACGCCGGCCGTGACCTCGACAACGGCCATTCCCTCCGCATTGACTCCGCCAGCGGCGCTCGACGCTGAAGCCGCATTGCCGCTGCTGGAAAATCAACTGACCGGCCTCGCTCAAGCCTGCGACCAGCGTTCGGAATTGTTGAAGGGCTTGGGTTAGCGCTGCTCGGAATCGAAATTGTTCCGGTCTTACAATCGTGTTCTATGACTTCGGGAGGGCGAGGCTCCTGCCGAGCCATGCGCTGCGGCTCGGCAGGAGCCTCGCCCTCCTGAGAATGCCAAGACTCAACATCGTGCAACACATAACGGGGAGATGATCGTATGGGTTTGCGTTTGGAAGTAATCCAGTTTCTCGACGAGTCGAACCAGGCGTTGGTCCAGCGGATGCCGGCCGAAGGCACCGCCGACATCAAATACGGCGCGCAACTTATCGTGCAGCAAAACCAAGAGGCCGTCTTTTTCCGCGACGGCAAAGCGCTCGATGTGTTTCAGCCCGGCCGCCACACGCTCACCACCGCCAACGTGCCGATTCTCACCCGGCTGCTGACGATCCCCTGGGAAAAGTCGCCGTTTCAGGCTTGCGTCTATTTCATCGGCAAGCAAACGTTTGTCGATCAGAAATGGGGCACGCCGCAGCCGATCGTTTTTCGCGACAAAGATTTCGGCATGGTTCGCCTCCGCTCGTTCGGCAAATACTCGCTGCGCGTGGCCGATAGCTCCGTGCTGATCAATACGCTGGTCGGCACGCAAGGCAAATACACGACCGAGGCGGCCTGCGATTTTCTCCGCGATCTGATCGTCTCGCGGCTGGCCGACGTGCTGGGCTCGGCCGGCATGGGACTGTTGGACATGCCGATGCATTACGAGCAGATCGCCTCCGGCGCTCGGGCCAAAGTGGCGGCCGACTTTGCCAAGTATGGCTTGGAGTTGGTCGACTTCTTCATCAACGCCATCACGCCGCCGGATGAGGTGCAGCAAGCGATCGACGCCCGCAGTTCGATGGGCGCGGTCGGCGATTTGAACGCCTTCATGAAATTTCAGGCGGCTCAAAGCATGGCCAAGATGGCCCAGCAAGGAGGCGGCGCGGGCGACGCCAGCAGCGCGATGGGCATGGGCATGGGCGCCGGCTTCGGGATGATGATGCCCGCCATGATCCGCGAAGCGATGATGGCCGGCGCGCCGCAAGCGGCCCAGATGGCGACGCAGCCCACTCAGCCGGCGCCGCAATCGCCGGCGGGGCCGCAGATGACGCCGCTGGGCATGACGTCGCCCGTGTTGCCGCAACGAGGAGGTGCCGTTGGCGGATCCGATTTTGATGATCTAGGATCCGCAGTCGATCCGCACAATTGGTTCGCAACGTCGTGCAAACCGGCAGTTACAAGCTGCAAGAAGATGGCGACACGTGGCAAGTCACCGTACCGGTCGGCACGATGCGGAAACAAACCGTTACGATTACCTTCGGCCAACATGACGAGGGCAACCATGCGATCGTCAGCTTCCGCTCCACCTGCGGCCCGGCCACCGAGCAGAATGCCCAGGCCCTGTTGCGATACAACACGAAGCTGGTCCAAGGGGCTTTCGCTTTCGACAAAATCGGCGACCGCGAAATGGTGGTCCTGCAAGCCACGCTGATGGCCGACGCCCTGACCGGCCCCGCCGTCTCGCAAGTCATCACCGCGATCGCCTGGCAAGCCGACAAAGTCGAAGAGAAATTGACCGGCGCAGATCAGTTCTAACTATCTTGCGAAAAAAATTCTGTCGGCACCGGCGGGTGCGGCGGGCGGCGCCCGTCCTAAAGAGCCGCGCACAGAGTGAGCGGAGGGCAAGGGATGGCTTTCTCGCACCATCGCTTACTGCGTGCGCGGCTCCTTACGAAGCAGCATACGCTCAACGGAGCCTGGCCTCGGCGGCTGCTAGATTCTTGCGCCGGCGGTGTCGTCGGGATTGATTGTGAGCGCCTGCTGAAATTGAACGATGGCCTCGGCGAATTGGCCGCGGCCGGCCAGCGCGACGCCGAGGTTGTTCAGGGCGTCGACGTAATCGGGCCGCAATTCGATCGCCTTTTGATATTCGGCGATGGCTGCGTCGACCTCGCCGCGGCCGGCCAGCACGCGGCCCAGATTGTAATGGGCCTCGGCATAGGCCGGTTCAATCGCCAAGGCCTTCTTGAACTCGGCTGTCGCCTCATCGGCGTGGCCGCTGCTGGCCAACGCCACGCCGAGATTTTGATGGGCCTCGATGTACTTCGGGTTGAGCTCGATCGCCTTTCGATATTCAGCGATCGCCTTGTCGAACTCGCCGCGCTGGGCCAGCTCAATTCCAAGATGGTAATGGGCTTCCGGATAGTCCGGCCGCAATTCGAGCGCCTTTTGGAACAGCGGCATGGCTTCTTCCCCTTTTCCGCGTAAGACGAGAGCGAAGCCCAGGTTGTCGTAGGCCAGCCAGCAGTCGGGATTTTCCTTGATCGTCGCGCGGTACAACGTCTCCTGGTCGGCATAGATCGCACTTTGCTGCCAGGTAAGAAATGCCAACGCGGCCAGCAATGCCCCGCCGAGCACGTAACCAATCCAGCGGCGGCCCAACCGCTGAAAAAACATCGTCGCCAGGCCGGCAAACAGTGCGCAGGGCACAATCATGGCTGCGTATTGATAGTGATCCGCTACGAATGAATAAAGCATGAAATAGATGTTCACAAACCCCAGAACGGGGAGCAGCAAGCCCACATAGCAGATGAGCAGCATCACGATCGGCCGGCCCCAGTCTGCGCGTTTTCCACCACGCCAGGGCGAGCAGTACCAGCAATAACGCACCGGGTAAATAGGCCAGCACGTTCCGCGGATCAATTTGCCAACGCGGATAGATCATGCACAGGTCCACCGGCCAGAGCAGCTTGCCGAGATAGAACCAGACGGCGCGGCCGGCGATCGCCAGGCGGCTGAAAAAACTTTCGTTGCCGACCGCGGCTTCCGCCCCGGCCAAGTGTTGCGTCCAAATCTCGATCCCGGCCATTACCGCGCCGATCAGCAGATACGGAACCACGCGCACGATGTCGCGCCACACGATTCGCCCGCGCTGCCACCAGGCAATGGCCAGCAACACCACGGGCAGCGTGATGACCATCCCCTTGGCCAGCGTCGAAAGCAAGAACGCGCCGACCGCCAGGGCGTAGCGCCACCGCCCCTCACGTTTTTCCGATGAAAGAAAGAAGTACACCGACACCAGCGCGAACAGCAGCGACAGGATGCCTTTCAACTGCGCGATCCAAGCCACGCTTTCGACATTCACTGGATGCAGCGCGAACAGCGCCGCGGCGAACCGCGCGCGAGGCCCGCAACTGCAGAAGGATACGCCAGAGCAAGAGCGCCGAAATCGCGTGTCCCGCGAGATTCACCCAATGAAAGCCCAGCGGCGTGAGGCCCCAGAGTTGGTATTCGACCCAATAGGCGGTATACGTCAGCGGCCAATAATTAAGATAACCCCCCGGCACCCAAATCTTGGCCAACCCGCCCGGCCGCAGAACCGGATTGTTCAGCAAGTGCAGATCGTCGTCGAACAAAAACCCGCCGTTCCAAGCCGGCAGGTAGACCAAAAACACAGCGGCCACCAAACACGCAACAAACAGCAAATCTGCTGTCTCAAGCGACCAACCACCGGAAGCCGAGTTTCCACCGGCTACCGGAACGGCTCCCGCACCTGCATCTGGCCCGCGAGTGCGCTTTGTGGTCGACGCCGTCCTGGTTCGTTTTCGGCTCATTCCGCTTTTCAAACGCCAGTCGCGGCAAGATCTGCCTGGCTGCGAGACGCGGCAGGGATATCATACGACCTTGGCTCGACCGGCTTCATGTGAGCGGAAACCTCAATCCGGCGAGCATACCGCTAATGCTGCAGCTTCTTGTAGCGAAACCGGTGGGGCTGATCGGCTTCCAGTGCCTAGCCGCTCGTTGCGTTGCTGCTTCGTAGGTCTGGAAATTGCCTTCGCATACATGCACGTAGCCGTCTCCTTCGAAGGCGATGACGTGGGTGGCCACGCGGTCCAGGAACCAGCGGTCGTGGCTGATGACCACGGCGCAGCCGGCGAAGTTGAAGATCGCTTCTTCCAAGGCCCGGAGCGTGTCGACGTCCAGGTCGTTCGTCGGTTCGTCGAGCAGCAGCAGATTGCAGCCGCGCCGCAAGCAGCTTGGCCAGGTGCACGCGGTTCCGCTCGCCGCCCGACAGATCGCCGACCTGCTTCTGCTGGTCGGTGCCGGTGAAATTGAACCGGGCCACGTAGGCCCGGGCGTTGATCTTGCGGCCGCCCATTTCGATCGTGTCGTGCCCGCCGGAGATTTCTTCGAACACCGTGTTGTCGGCGGCCAAAGCGTCGCGGTTCTGGTCGACGTAGCCCATGTTCGACGGTCGGACCCGATGCGGATCGTGCCGGAGTCGGGCTTCTCTGTGCCGATGATCATGCGAAACAGCGTCGTCTTGCCGGCGCCGTTGGGCCCGATGATGCCCGACGATGCCGCCGGCCGGCAGGCGGAAGCTGAAATTTTCGAACAGCACCTGATCGCCATAGGCCTTGGAGATTTTGTCGGCCTCGACGACCAATTCGCCGAGCGGCTTGCCCGGCGGAATCTGAATTTCGAACTCCTCTTCCTGGTCGACGATATTTCTCGGCCGACATTTGTTCGTAAGCCTTGAGCCGGGCTTTGCTCTTCGCCTGCCGGGCCTTGGGAGCCATGCGGATCCATTCCAACTCGCGGTCGAGCGTTTTCTGCCGGGCCGACGCCGCGCTTTCTTCTTTCGCCAGCCGGTCCCGCTTCTGCTGGAGCCACGAGGTGTAGTTCCCTTCCCACGGAATGCCCCGGCCGCGGTCGAGTTCCAGAATCCAGCCGGCCACGTTGTCGAGAAAATAGCGATCGTGCGTCACCGCGACCACCGTGCCGGGATATTCCGCCAGATGCCGCTCGAGCCAGTTGACCGCCTCGGCGTCGAGATGGTTCGTCGGCTCGTCGAGCAGCAGCAGATCGGGCCGCTCCAGCAGAATCTTGCACAGCGCCACGCGCCGCCGCTCGCCGCCGGAGAGCTTCGTCACATCGGCATCGCCGGGCGGCAGGTTCATCGCATCCATCGCGATTTCGATCTGCCGGTCGAGTTCCCAGGCATTGTGCATTTCGATCTGGTCTTGCACGCGGGCCTGCTCGGCCAGCAGCTTTTCCATCTCGTCGGCGCTCGAGCGGCTCGCCAAGCCGGGCGTTGATTTCGTCGAACCGGCGCAAGATGGCCGCGGGTGTGGCTGACCGCCTCTTCGACATTTTCCAGCACCTTCTTGTCGGGATTCAGCTGCGGCTCTTGCGACAGATAGCCGGCCGTGAAACCGTCGGTGAGCTTGGCTTCGCCGTCGAATTCTTTGTCCTGCCCGGCCATGATCCGCAGCAGCGTGCTCTTGCCCGAGCCGTTGCGGCCCAACACGCCGATCTTGGCGCCGGGATAGAACGAAAGCCAGATATCCTTGAGCACCTCGCGCTGGCCGAGCTTCTTGACAAGGTCGGCGATTTGATAGATGTATTGTGGGGCCCATGCGATTATTCTTTGCCGATTCGGGGCGATAATTTGTGGTTAACTCAGCCAGATCGTCGTACAGCCAGGCAATTCTATCCGGCTGAGGGCCAACTCGTATAGGCTTGGGTATCGACGCGTTATCGACACGAAGCCAGGCACCACGTGACACCGATCGTGCCACCCGATTGCGGCTGGGCGCTGCATTTATTAGGCTGAGTGCCGAACGCCACCTAACCACCCAGCGAGTCGGCTCATGGCCCAGTATGCTTCGCCCGATGTTCTCGTCACCACCGAGTGGGTCGCCGAGCACGAGCAAGATCCCAAAGTGCGGATCGTCGAGTGCGACGAAGATCGTGTTGCTCTATCAGCAGGGGCACATCCCCGGCGCCGTGAAGCTCGATTGGCACACCGAGTTGCAAAATCCTCTCGTGCGCGACTTTCTCGACAAGCCCCATTTCGAGCAACTGATGCGCGCTCAAGGGCATCGCCAACGATACGGCGGTCGTGTTCTATGGCGACAAGAACAACTGGTGGGCTTGCTACGCCTTTTGGGTGTTCAAGCTGTTCGGCCACGAAAAATGCCTGCTCATGAATGGCGGCCGCAAGCGCTGGGAACTGGACGGCAAAGCCTGGGTGCGCGATCCCGAGCCGAGCTATCCGCCACCGAATATCAGGCCAAGGATCCCGACCTCTCGATCCGGGCCTTCCGCGACGAAGTGCTCAAACATCAACGGGCCGGCAAGCCGCTGGTCGATGTGCGTTCGCCGGGCGAATACACCGGCGAACTGTTGCACATGCCCGACTATCCGCAAGAGGGGGCGCTCCGCGGCGGCCATATTCCCGGTGCGGTGAACATTCCCTGGGCCAAGGCGGCGAATGAAGACGGCACGTTCAAGATCGCCAAGGAACTGGAACAGCTATATCTCAAGGAAAACGGACTGACTCGCCGCAGCCGCGTGGTCGCCTATTGCCGGATCGGCGAGCGGTCGAGCCACACCTGGTTCGTGCTGCATTATTTGCTGGGCTTTCCGCAGGTAAAGAACTACGACGGCTCGTGGACCGAATGGGGCAACGCGGTCGGCTTGCCGATCGAACGCGGCCCAGGTGAGAAACACGGCAAGCCGGCCGAAGCCGCAAAGCCGACCGACCACCCCACGCCCGCCGATGCTCCGAAAGCGCCGGAGCAGAGCCCCGCGCCGGAGCACTCGCACACCGCGCCGTAGACCGGTAAAGAGCCGCGCACGAAGCGGTTTCGCTTGCCGCGCATCGCCTTTCTCCCCTCTCCCGCAAGGGGCGAGGGAAGTTTCGCGCCGGTCGCCCAGTCTCTACCCACGGCCGCTTGCAACGCGGAATCGTTTGCCGCATAACAAGACAGTGCGACGCCGCTGCTCACTCGCGGGGGAGACTCTCGCTTGGCCGTCAGTCCGTCCTCGACCCACAACCCGATTCTGTACGATCCCGACGTGCAGTTGATGCTCCGGGTGCGCGACGCCGACGATGCGGCCGCGTTCGAAGAGCTCATGCTGCGCTATCAGAATCGGCTCATCGCCGTGTTGGAGCACGTCGTCGGCCGGCGCGATCTGGCCGAGGATCTGGCCCAGGATGTTTTCTTGCGGGTTTATCGGGCGCGAAAGCGGTATGTGCCCGGGGCGAAGTTCTCCACCTGGCTGTTCACGATCGCCAACAACGCGGCGTTCAACGCGCTGCGCAGCCGAGCCCGGCGGCACGAGATTTCAATCGCTCAGCAGGGGAACAATTCCACCGGCGTGATGAGCCTGGAGCAATTGGCCCAAGCCCGCAGCAGCGCGATGCCGGCCCGGCAGGCCGACAAAGCCGAAATGCGGGACGTGATCCAGGACGCGATGGCCACGCTCAACGAGCGGCAGCGGATGGCGGTCCTGCTGAGCAAATTCGAAAGCATGAGCTACGAGGAAATCGCCGAGACGATGGATATGACCCCGCAAGCGATCAAGTCGCTCCTCAGCCGAGCCCGGGGCAATTTCCGCGCGGTGTTGGAGCCATACTTGGAAACCGGGAAACGACAGCCGCCCGGCCAGCATTCCCCTGGCTCGTGAGGCGTCTGTCTTATTCGCTGATATGCCCGACGAACCCAAAACACCGGCGGAATCGCTTGACGAGGAGCTCGTTGCGTATTTGGATGGCGAGCTCGACGAGGGATCCGCCCGGAAGCTCGAAGCGCGGCTGGCGGCCGAAGAACCGGTTCGCCAGCGATTAAAGCAGTTGGCCCAAAGCTGGGATCTGCTTGATCAGCTTCCCCGCACGAATGTCGACGAGCGGTTCGCCCGCACCACGGTGCAAACCGTCACGCTAGCGATCGCCCAGCAAGTGCAGGACGATGAATCGACCGAGCCCGTGCGGCGACGCTGGCGGTGGATTACGAGCGCGGCACTGGTGATCGGCTGCGGTGTGGCGGGCTTCCTGCTCATCGCCGGGGTTTACGGCCGGCCGAACGAACGCCTGTTGCGAGACTTGCCGGTGATCGAGAATGTCGAACTCTACCGCCAGGCGGGCGATCTCGACTTTCTGCACAAGCTGCAAGACGAAGGGCTGTTTGTCGAGGAGCCCAGCGATGGTTCGTAAGCTCCTCGCTGAGCATCGACCGGGCAAAGGGGAAAGTCCCATTTTGCTCGGCGGCACTCGCAAAATTGGGACAGTCCCCACCGTCTTTCGCGCGCTTGTATTGCTGCTGCTCGCCGCCGGGCCGGTTTGGGCGCTCGATTGGCTCGCCGAGCGCCGCGAACAAGTGGCCCAGATGTCGGCCGACGAGCGCGACGAGCTGCGCGAGAAATACGACAAGTTCGAAGCCCTTAGCCCCGACGAGCAAGACCAACTTCGCCGCCTGCACGAGCAGTTGGAAAGCGACCCGCAGGGAGACAAGCTCCGCCGTCTGCTGTTGCGTTATCATGAATGGCTGAAGACGCTGACGCCCGGCGAGCGAGCCGATCTATTGGCGCTGCCTCAGGCGGAACGAGTCGCCCGGATCAAAACGCTGAAGCGCGAGCAAGAGGCCCGCGCCGCGTCGTTGGCCGGCGGCCCCGAGCTATTGCCGCGCGATATCCAGGCCTTGTCGCGCTGGATCGAGCAGTTTGGCGCCGACCACGAAACGGAACTGCTCGCGAAGGTGAAGCCTGCCCGGCGGCAGGAAATCAAGGCCACCGAAGGCGCGGCCCACCGCAGGGCGGTCGCGTTGGTAGCGTGGCAACATTGGCGAACCGGCAACAAGCTCCCCACCGTATCCGCGGCCGAGGTCGAGCGATTGGCAGAACAGCTTTCTCCGGCGCCGCGCCGGGCACTCGAAGCCCAGTCGCCGGGAACGGAACGGGTTCGCATGATTCACGATTGGGTCCAAGCGATCGCCCGGACACGATATGCGAACGCCTTCAAGTCGAGTCCATCGGTCAACGCGGCCGATTTGGCCCAGTTCATGGAGCGTGATTTGAGCAAGGCGGAGCGCGACCGTCTGATGGCTTTGCCGCAAGAAGAAATGCGCCGCGAATTGCGGCGGCTCTATTCTCTGCGCAAACATTCCTCGGAACCGCCGCCGACCGAAAAGAAGGCCCCCGCCGATAAACCAGGCAATTCGGCGGCAAAATGAGCGGATTTTCACCCTCCGGCGGGGAGGAAATGGTTAATTTTGAGGTTTTTGGCGCTGCGGCGGAACGCGGAGTTGCCTGCTACGTAGTAGGCACATTCCATGTGCCGTATGGGCTCAAAGTGAACCGCAACCGGCGGGGAATATGTTGGCGGCCCCGCGACGATATATCTATAATGATTCGCCGGCTTGGGTTATGCGCTGAAGACGGCATATTCAACCGCGAAAAACGCCGGCGGATTGCTTGATCTTTTCACCTAATCCAAGAAACCATTCGGAATCTGATAAGGGATCTGCCATGAAGTGCGGGCGCATCGGAGTTGCTGTCGCCGCTTTGGGTTTGGGAGTCGTCCTGGGCGGGCTTCCCTGGTCAGCTTCGACCGTGGTCGGGGCCACACCTAAGCAGAACGAAAAGCTGCGTGCCGCGGAGTCCAAGCTTTCCAAGGCAGAATCTCTGTATAAGAGCAACAGCATGCGCCCGGCCACCGAAGCCCTCGCCCAGGCCCAAGTGGCCCTCGTCGAATTGGCGGACGTGCCGGAATTGGCGCGCCAGATCGAGCCGCTCAAGAAGCGGCTGGCCAATCTGCACGACAACATGGAGCTCGACGGAGCCAAAGTCGCCGCGATTCCGGAGTCGCTTGCCATCGGCGACATGACTGCCCCTGCCAAAACAGCGCCTGCCAAACCGGCGCCCGTCAAACCCGTGGTCGCCAAGACTCCGCTGGGCAAGCCGGCGCCGGAGCGCCCGTCGGTCTTGGAATTCCCTTGCCGGCGGCCAAAGGGGGCCAAATCAGCTTTGTCCGCCAGGTGGCCCCGCTGTTGGTCGGAAAATGCGGCGGCTGCCATGTGACGAAGAACGCGGGCCGGTTCAGCATGCAAAACTATCCCGCCCTGATGCGCGGCGCGAAAGACGGCGTGGTGCTCAGCCCCGGCAAGGGCGAGGGAAGCCGGATTATCGACGTCATCGAGTCGGGCGACATGCCCCGCGGCGGCGGCGCAAAGTCGCGCCGAAGAGTTGAAGATGCTCACGAAGTGGATCGACGAAGGGGCGAAATTCGACGGCCCCGATCCGAACGCTTTGCTCACCGCGCTCGTGCCGGGCGTCCTTCAGAAAGGGAAGAACGCGTCGATGGAGCCAAAGCTGGAAGTCATGGCGGCGACCGGCAAGGAAACAGTCCGCTTTGCCCGCGATATTGCTCCGGTGTTGGTCGAGAATTGCCTGGGTTGCCATGGCGCAGGGAACAATCCTGGCGGCAAGCTCACCATGTCGACCTTCGCCAGCTTGCTAAAGGGCGGAGATAGCGGCAACGAAATCGAGCCGGGCCGCCCCGCCGACAGTTTGTTGCTGAAGAAGCTCAAAGGCACCGCCGGCGAGCGGATGCCGCTGCGCAAACCGGCGCTCTCGGCCGATGTGATCGCGAAGTTCGAAAAATGGATCGCCGAAGGGGCCCGCTACGACGCGATGGACTCTCAATCGCCCCTGGATTTGGTCGTCGAAATCTATAAGGCCCAGGTTGCGACGCACGAAGAACTTTCCGCCGCGCGGGCGATGCGCTCGCGAAAGTTGTGGCACACGGCGATTCCCGACGATGAAGGCATCGTCAAAGAAACCAAGAATTTCGTTCTGGTCGGCAACGTCAGCGAAGCGACCCTGAGCGACGTGGCGACCGTGGCCGAAACGCAGGCGGCAGCCGTGGCGCGGTTTTTCCGGGTTCCCGAAGGCAAGCCGCTGGTCAAGGGGCGGATCACCTTGTTCCTCTGCCAGAAGAAGTACGACTACGGCGAATTCGGCCGGATGCTCGAAGGGCACGAGATTCCCACCAGCGCGGCGGGCTATTTCAACTACGACGTAGTGAATGCCTACGCCACGATCGTGCCGCCGCAGAACGGCGAATATTCGCTCAATGCTCTGGTCGCCCAGCAGGTCGCTAGCCTTTATATCGCCAGCCTCGGCCGAGCCCCGCATTGGTTCGCCTCCGGCGTCGGCTCGGCGATTGGCCTGCGTCAAGACAGCCGCGATCCGCGCTTGAAGCAATGGGAAGCATCGATTCCCGACGCCGTCGGTTCGATGGCGAGGCCCGACAGTTTCCTGACTGGCGGCACTTCGGAGCAGAACAACGTCCTGGCGTTCGGGTTCGCGAAAGCCCTGATGGGTGCCCCGTCGAAATTCAATCAATTGATGAACGGCATCCGCCAGGGCCAGCAGTTCGACATGGTCTTCGAGGCCGCCTACCGCATGAGCCCCGCCGAAGCCGCCTCCGCCTGGTCGCGCCGGAAATAGGCTTGAGGGGCGTGAGGAATCGAGGGGCGTGAGGGTATGGGTGGAAGCCTTAAGCCTTAAGCCTTAAGCCTTAAGCCTTCCGCGAGCACCAGATTCTGGCTGCCCGAGCGAAAGCCCTCCAAGTCGAGCGTCACGTATTTGAAGCCCAATCGCTTCAATTCGGCCAATAGCGCCGGGCGAATCGCCGGGTCGCACATCCGCGAGATTTCCTCGACCGGCAGCTCCAGCCGGGCCATGTCGCCGCGGTGGTAGCGGACGCGGACGGTGCGCAAGCCGAGGTTGCGGAGGTATCGCTCCGCGCTGTCGATCATCGCCAGCCGCTCGGGAGTCACTTGCTCGCCGTACGCCAGGCGGCTCGATAAGCACGGCGCGGCCGGCTTGTCCCACACCGGCAATTCCCACTCGGCGGCTATCGCCCGCACGTCGTCTTTACGCAAATTGCATTCAACCAACGGGCTGCGCACGCGATGCTCTTTGGCGGCAGTCATTCCGGGCCGATGATCGCCCAAGTCGTCGAGATTCGCCCCGTTGGCGATCGTCGCCAGATTCAGCCGGGCGACGATCGGCGCCAATTGCTCGTACAGTTCGGTCTTGCAGAAATAACAGCGGTCCGATCCGTTTTTCACATAATCGGGATTGGACATTTCATCGGTCCGGACGATTTCATGCCGAATGCCGATCAACCGCGCGAGTCGCTGGGCCTCGTCCAGTTCGCCGTCCGGCAAACTCGCGCTCGCAGCCGTGATCGCCACCGCCCGCTCGCCGAGTGCAAGTTGGGCCGCCTTCGCGACCACGGTGCTATCGACGCCCGCGGAGAAGGCGACAGCGCAACTGCCATAGCCGCGGAGCGTGTCGACAAGCTTGTTGGCCAGAGATTGCATGCGGATCGCGCCCGTTTCGTTTGGTGATTGTCGCCACCGTTATTTTACCTTAACCGGCGAGCGTGCGAATCCGGCTTTCCTTTGTCCGGCCGGCAAACGCGAAGCGTTGGAAGCACAAGCCTGACGCGCAAGCGAAGGGCGGCGAACGAACCCGCGCCGTCCTTCGCTTGCGCGTCAGGCTTGTATGTTTCCGCCGAAACGCTGCGCACAAAAAAAGCGACAGATTCTCCGCCGCAATGCCGTGGCGATTTAAAAGTGGAGAGCTCGTTTACCCATAAAAGGGGGTGCCTTGGATCCGGTTTTGTGTGATCCGAGCGGAGCGACGACCGGTGCGGATCTCAAGGACTCGCAGTCGCCGCCGTCGGCTGTACACGCAGCCAGACCACAAAAATAGGCCCCCAAACGAGCTGAATTAAGAGCTCACCGCATTATGTCATCGGCAGCACGAACATGGCAGAAAAATCCGTCGCTTTCGAGTCGAAACATCGCCGCGTGCGACCGCCGCGAAATCCGGCCCGTGGCTGAATCGTAGCAGCCGCCTCGACATGCGACAAGACAAACCAGCGAACCACGGTCCTTGCGGGTGCATTCCGCAGTTTTTAACCTCGCACGCGATTTTGGACGGCTGTTCCATGAAATGTGCACTGCAAATTCAGCGCTCCATACAATAACCCCAAGGTTGGTTCCGGGCGTTTAATCGCGCCGAAGGTGCGGATTGCTGCCGCGTGCCATTCCGCTGCGAATCCCCCTTCCTCCGTTGCAATAGAAAACAATCCCTCAAGCAGTTATCTTCAGTGCATATCGTGCCGTGCGAGTTCCAAGTCCTTCGAGCCGTTGATGGATAATCGACCCGACCGAACGATCGGCCATACTACCACCGGGCGCTGGCTCGGGGTCGAATTTCCCAAGCGCGTCTTGCCGCGGCCGGAAATCAGCCACGTGCTGTTCGATTTCGACGGCACGCTGTCGGTCATTCGCGAAGGCTGGCCGGAGGTAATGTGCGCGTTTTTCCTGGAAATCGTCCCACGCCTGCCGGGCGAGAGCGAGAAGGAGCTTCGCCAGCTGTTGATGGAGGACATTGCCCGGCTCACGGGTTTGCCGACCATCGCCCAAATGTCGCAAACCGCGGCGACCGTCCGCCAGCGCGGCGGCCAGCCGTTGGATCCCGAGGCGTACAAAGCAGAATTCCTCTCGCGCTTGGACGTGCGGACTGCGCCGCGGCTTGCCGGATTGGCCGACGGCTCGATCCCGCCCGACGACATGCTGATTCACGCCGCCCGGCCGCTGCTGGACCATCTGCGGGCTCGCGGTTTGCGGTTGGTCTTGGCCAGCGGCACCGATGAGGAAGCGGTTCATCGCGAAGTGAAACTATTGCAACTCTCCGATTATTTCGAGCCCCACATTTACGGCGCCCGGGCCGATGCCCACGAATCGTCGAAGCAGCAAATCCTCGCCCGGCTATTGCACGACGATGGGATCACGGGCCGGCAATTGCTCGCTTTTGGCGACGGCTTCGCCGAGATCCAGTGCGCTGAAGCAAGTCGGGGGCCTGGCCGTGGCCGTGGCCAGCGACGAGTCGCGCAATGGCTCCGGCCGGGTCGATCCCTTAAAGCGGCGCCGGCTGTTGGACGCGGGGGCCGACGTCGTCGTGCCCGACTATCGCGATGCGATCCCGCTGGTCGATTTTCTGCTGGACTTATGACTCCATCCCGCGATCGCACATCGTTGTCTTCGTCCGGTGTGCAGCCACTGGACCTCAGCCGGCTGAAGGTGTTTTCATTGGCCGAGCGCCGCAGCTTATCGCGGGTCGAAGATATTCTGCTCGATCCCGACGCTCCGGTTCCGCCTTGCACCGATGCCGTCGCCGCGCGGGTCGCCGATTGTGCCGAACGAATTCGCGCAGCGCGGCGGTTGGGCTCGACCGTGATGCTCATCTACGGCGCTCATCTGCTGCGCAACGGCGCTGCCCGGATTCTCGACCGCTTGATGGCCGAGGGCTGGCTGACGCATTTGGCCACCAACGGCGCGGGAACGATCCACGACTGGGAATTCGCCTGGTGGGGCGCTTCGTGCGAAAGCGTCGAGATGAACACCGCCAGCGGCACGTTCGGCACGTGGCACGAAACCGCCACGAATATCCACTTGGCCCTGATGAGCGGCGCGCTGGATGGTCTCGGCTACGGTCGCGCCTTGGGCCGATTCATCGCCGATAATGGCACGACCCTGCCCACGCCCGCGGAGCTCGCCGCTGCGATCGCCGCCGATCCGCAAAACGCGCTGACCGCGGCCCGGGCCGATTTGCTGCGCGCGATGCTCAGCCAAAAATGGCCAGCCGGGCGCATCGCGGTGGAACATCGTTGGCCGCAGGCTTCGATTCTGGCCGCCGCCTGGCGTCACGGTGTGCCGATGACCGTGCATCCGGGGATCGGCTACGACATCATCTCGAACCATCCGGTATTTAGCGGTTCGGCCATCGGGCGGGCCGCCGAATGGGACTTCAAGCTGTTCGGCGGCTCGGTCGAAGGGCTCGACGGCGGCGTGGTGCTGTCGATCGGCTCGGCCATCATGGGCCCGCAAGTGTTCGAGAAAAGCTTGAGCTGCGTGAACAATCTGCGGCTGCAAGCCGGCCGCGACGTGGTGCGGAATCACTCGATCGTCGTCGTCGATCTGCAAGACGGCGGCGGCTGGGATTGGTCGCAAGGCGAACCGCCGAAAACGAATCCCGCCTATTATCTGCGGTTCTGCAAGAGCTTTTCCCGGATGGGGGCCGCGATGCAATACGTGCAATGCGACAACGCCCTGTTCCTGCGCCACCTGCACCACGAACTGGCGAAGGCATGAACGCCGCGCGCTTCTCGGCCATCACCGGGCAATATTCGCGGCTGCGAATCGCGATCGTGGGCGATTTCTGCTTGGATCGCTACTTGGAAATCGATCCGGCACGGACCGAGCGCTCGTTGGAAACCGGGCTCGACGTATACAACGTGGTGCGCGTCCGCAGCCAGCCGGGCGGAGCCGGCACGATCCTCAATAATCTCGCGGCGCTCGGCGTCGGCGAGATCGTACCGGTCGGGTTTTGCGGGGCCGATGGCGAAGGGTTCGAATTGCGGCGAGCACTGGAACGAAATGCCGGGCGTGAAGCTGGATCATTTTTTGACGTCGACCGAGCGGCGGACGTTTACTTATTGCAAGCCGCTGGTGTTGAAGCCGGGCGAATCGCCCTGCGAGCTAAATCGGCTCGATTCGAAGAACTGGACGCCGACGCCGCGCGAATTGCAGAGCGATCTGGCGACGCGGGTTATTCGATTCAGCGCCGAGCTCGAAGCGATCATTTTGCTCGATCAGGTCGACGTGGCGGAGACGGGCGTGGCGACGACGGCGGTCGCCAATACAGTGCATCAGGCGCTCGCAAGATCATCCGCGACTGGTGGTGTTGGCGGATAGCCGGCGCGGCGTGCGTCATTTTCCGCATCTGGGCTTCAAGATGAACGCGGCGGAACTGGCGATGATCTCCGGCACTACTTCCAACAACGCTGCGGCCGGCGATGTGGCGGAAGTGAAAGCGCGAGCGACGGAGCTCGCGGCAACGACGGGCCAGCCGGTATTCGTCACACTTTCGGAAAACGGAATCGTCGGCGCGCTGCCGGGGCGCCGGCCGAGCATGTTCCGTCGCATCCGGTGCGCGGCGAGATCGATATCGTCGGCGCAGGGGATTCGGTGACGGCGAATCTGACCGCCGCGCTGGCCGCCGGCGCAACCCTGCGCGAATCCATGCAACTGGCCATGGCCGCCGCATCGCTAGTCATCCACCAACTCGGCACCACCGGCACCGCGAGCGTTCAAGAGATCGCCGAATCACTGGGCGTCTAGAAGTTTGACGGCTTAGGCGACGCGGCCTAAGATCGGAGCAGGCAGTCCGGAAGGCAATTGAGGAGTTGATAATGGAACACGGACCCGGAGTCATGGCGACGCAGTCCTCGCTCGGGTTGGCGCGTATTCGCGCCGCTTCGGGTGCGCTTTGTGCCGTGGCGTTTGCTGCCGCTCTTCTCGCCTCGCTTCCCGCCGCGCGGGCCGCCGATCCGTGCAGGTCGATGTGGGGCTTAGCCTAGGGCTGGGCAGTGCTGGGAAGGCGACGCTGTTGGGGGTCGAGGGCAAAGGGTCGAAGTTTGTTTATGTCTTCGATCGCTCGGGCAGCATGGGGGTGCCGCAGAACAAGCCGCTCAATCGGGCCAAGGCCGAGTTGCTCCGCAGCATCGACGCTCTGACCGATCTGCAGCAGTTCTACATCATCTACTACAACCAGGATCAGAAGATATTCCAGATCGATCCGACCGGCCGGCGGATCATCTGGGCCAACGACACGAACAAGAAGCTGGCCCATCAGTGGGTCGACAACATCGCAGCCGGCGGCGCCACGCGGCATGCCGACGCGCTGAAGCTGGCGCTGCGGCTGCACCCGGATGTGATCTTCATGCTGACCGACGGCGATCCGCCCGACGACATCACGGCCGACGAGTTAAAGCAGCTCGACCGGCTCGACGGCGGAGTGACGGTGATCAACGTCATCCAGATTTCGCCCCCTGACACCGAGCACGACAATTTGCTCGTCAAGCTTGCCCAGCACAGCGGCGGCGAGCATGTGTATGTCGATTTCAATAAGCCGGCGCAAAGCACCGATGCGCCCGCGGCTCCGGCGAAGTAGTGCGCGTTGAGAATTCTCGCGCCGTTAGCCGCGACGCGGTAGCGGAGCGCGTGGCGGCGCGAAATGCGCTCCGCTACGGCGTCGCGGCTAACGGCCGGAATTACGCCCGGCGCGTTCGATGTATTCGCCGGTGCGGGTGTCGACTTTGATCATCTCGCCGATGTCGACAAACGCCGGAGCGGTGATTTCCGCGCCGGTTTCCAGCTTCACCGGTTTCGTGAGATTCGTGGCCGTGTTGCCGCGGACCGCCGGTTCGCAATACTCGACTTTCAGGATCATGTGGTTCGGCGGCTCGACGCTGATCGGATTGTTGTTGAACAACATCATCCGGCAGACTGTGCCTTCCTTGATCCATTTCCAAGTTTCGTCGACCTGCTCCTTGGTCAGCTCGTATTGCTCGTACGACACGTTGTCCATGAACACGAACTGATCGCCCTGGCGATAGAGATATTGCGCGTCGATTTCTTCGACGTCGGCCGCGTCGAGCGAATCGCCGCTCTTGTAGGTCCGGTCGAGCATCGTCTGGCGCACGAGGTTCTTCAGGCGGCACTTGTAGAGCGCCTGCCCCTTGCCGGGCTTCACGAAGTTGCACTCGACCATCAGGTAGGGATCGCCATCGATTTGGATCTTCAAGCCTTTTTTGAATTGGCTGGTATTGTAGCTGGGCACGGCAAATTCTCTGGGGTGATGGCCTTGATTTTCGGTTGTGCGGGCAAGGCAAAGCGTTATGCTACGGAGTAACCGTCCGCTGGGCAACACCACTCGCCAGGCGTCGAACATGGCGGGCGCGGGGCGCTAATTGTGGCGGATTTCCCGAGGCGCGGGAAGCCGTTTTTCGCCGAATTCGGGAGCCGGTTTTGACAGCGCTCGATCGTTTTCCGTCGGCCTCCGCGGTCGCGCTTCTCCCTCTCCCTCGACGGGAGAGGGCCGGGGTGAGGGTGATGACGCACCGCATGATGGTGCGACGATCGGCGCTGCCACCTCTTACCCCCTGCCCCTCTCCCGCAAGTGGCGAGGGGAGACGTCGTCTCCCTCTCCCTCGACGGGAGAGGGCCGGGGTGAGGGTGATGACGCACCGCATGATGGTGCGACGATCGGCGCTGCCACCCCTCGCCCCCTGCCCCTCTCCCGCAAGGGGCGAGGGGGAGACGTCGTCTCCCTCTCCCTCGACGGGAGAGGGCCGGGGTGAGGGTGATGACGCACCGCATGATGGTGCGACGATCGGCGCTGCCACCCCTCACCCCCTGCCCCTCTCCCGCAAGGGGCGAGGGGAGACGTCGTCTCCCTCTCCCTCGACGGGAGAGGGCCGGGGTGAGGGTGATGACGCACCGCATGATGGTGCGACGATCGGCGCTGCCACCCCTCACCCCCTGCCCCTCTCCCGCAAGGGGCGAGGGGAGCAGTCTTGGCAACGCGAACTCAAAGAGGCGGTGCGCGATCCGCGGCAGCTTTGCGAGCTTTTAGATTTGCCGGCCGAGTTGGTTCCGGCCGCGATTCGTGCTGCCGAACAGTTTCCATTGTTCGTGCCTCGGCCGTATTTGAACCGCATGGAGCGCGGCAACCCGCGCGACCCCCTGCTGCGCCAAGTCCTGCCGTTGGCCGACGAACTGTTCTCGCCGCCGGAGTTCACGCGCGATCCGGTCGGCGATCTGGCGGCCCAGCAAACGCCGGGCATGCTGCAGAAATATCGGGGCCGGGTATTGCTCGTCACCACCGGGGCCTGCGCGGTCCATTGCCGCTACTGCTTCCGCCGCCATTTTCCCTACAGTTCCGCTGCGCAGAATACGGTGGGTGCCACTGGCAAGCGAAGTCTGCCAGTGGAAGGCTTGGGGGCGGATTCCACCTCGCTCGCCCCCTGGCAAGCGGCCGTTGACGCGATCGCGGCCGACGACTCGCTGCACGAAGTGATCCTCAGCGGCGGCGATCCGCTGGTGCTAGTCGACTCGGTGTTGGCCGATCTCGCCGAGCGACTGGCGGCCATCCCGCATCTCCGACGATTGCGAATCCACACCCGATTGCCATTGATGATCCCGCAGCGCGTTAATGCCCCGCTGCTCGGCTGGCTGCGCGGCACACGACTTGCGCCGGTGATGGTCATCCATGCGAATCATCCGGCCGAGTTGCAAGGCTCGGCCGCGGCTGCCGTCGAGCGGCTGGTCGACGCCGGCGTGCCGGTGTTGAATCAGTCGGTGCTGCTGGCCGGCGTGAACGACGACATCGAGACGTTGGCGGCACTGTCCGAACGGTTGGTCGATTTGCGCGATGCCCTATTACCTGCACCAACTGGATCGGGTGGTCGGGGCGGCCCATTTCGAAGTGCCGGTCGCCCACGGGCTGGAGCTGATCGCCGAGCTGCGCCGCCGGCTCCCCGGCTATGCCGTGCCCCGCTACGTGCAAGAAGTGACAGGGCATCCGTACAAGGTTACATTGGAGAAACTCGACTGACGGGGCTCGGGCCCCCGGTGCCACTGGCTCTGCCAGTGTTCCTCGTTGCTGACCGATCAAGGCAAGAATTCCAAAGAGCACTGGCAGAGCCAGTGGCACACGAAGATCGAACAAGGATGGTTGTCAACTTCCGCGTTGTTCGAGGCTAGTTCCCATCAGCGATTTCGCGTTCTCACTCGATTCAACGGCTTATGCATTCTCCGACAAAGTTTCATCGCTCCAAAGAAAGTCTCAGCCTCAGCACGTTCCTGGCGATCGCGCTTGCGGGCATCGTCATCTTCGCGGCACCGGCCTCGGCCGAAGATTGGCCGCAATGGCGTGGGCCGGAGGGAACCGGCGTTAGCCACGAGACCAATTTGCCGCTGAACTGGAATGACCAACGCGGCATTATCTGGAAGTCCAACATTCCCGAGTGGGGCGACAGCACGCCGGCGATTTTCGGCAACTCGATCTTTCTCACCGCGCAGCACGACGACAATCTGCTCGTCCTCAAGCTCGACAAATCGACCGGCCATATTCTTTGGACCAAAACAGTCGGTGCCGGCAGCGTGGAGCGGCGCCGATCAAAGCCAAGTCGGCCGAAGAGCGCCGCTCGCAGAAGTTCCACAATCTGCAAAATCTCGCTTCGCCGTCTCCCGTGACCGACGGCAAAGTCGTCGTGGTTCACTTCGGCAATGGTGATTTGGCAGCGTACGATTTCGACGGCAAGCAGCTTTGGCATCGCAATCTGCAGGCCGATTACGGCAACTACACGGTCTGGTGGGGCCACGCTAATAGCCCGGTGATTTACGGCAAAAGCGTGATTTCGGTTTGCATGCAAGACTCGCTGGCCGACATTGCCAAGCCGCCGGTCGAAAGCTATGTCGTGGCCCATAGCCTGACGACCGGCCGCGAACTTTGGAAAACACCGCGCATGACTGCCGCCAAGGCCGAAGAGTGCGATGCCTACACCACGCCCGTCTTCAATCAGGTGGACGGCAAAACGCAGATGATCGTCATGGGCGGCAACCAGGTCGACGGCTACGATCCCGACACCGGCAAACAGTTGTGGTTCTTGCCGCACATCGTGGGCGGGCGGACTGTGACCGGCCCGATCGTCGCGGGCGGGTTTGCATTCGTCACGCAAGGAAAGGGTGGACCACTGTTAGCCGTGAAATTGGGAGGCAAAGGCGAACTGCCGCGGCGCGACATTGCCTGGCGATACGATCAGGGGACGCCCGACAGTTGTTCGCCGGTTGCGTGGGAAAATCGCCTGTACGTGATCTCCGACGGCGGCATCGCCCGCTGTTTCGATTTGCACTCGGGCCGCAGCATTTGGACGGAGCGGCTGAAGGGAGATTACAAAGCCTCGCCGGTGGCCGCCGAGGGGAAGATCTATTTTCTGAATGTTCACGGCCAGTGCACTGTCGTGGCCGCCAGCGACCATTTCGAAAAGCTCGCCGAGAATCAACTCGACGACGAAACGGTCGCCTCGCCGGCCATCTCCGACGGCCACATTTTCATCCGTGGCCGCAAAGCCTTGTATTGCCTCGGCCGCGATTTTTAGAGTGCGATGTTCTAGGCCACGTGCATGCGACGTCTGCCCGTGCATGAGAAGGCCGATCAACTTTGAACAGAAGCCTGACGCGCAAGCGAAGGACAGTGGCGAAACGATCATCTAGGAAAGAAGACGAGGAAAAGCGGGTGAATGGTCGCCATCGTGGTAGTGCCGCACTGGCAGACTGAGCTTGCCAGTGCCACACAGCGAGAGCCGTTAGGGAAAAATCATGCGGCTCGCTTGGATCACCGACATTCATCTGAATTTTCTCAAGCCGGAGGAAACTGCCCAGCTCTACGCACAGCTTCGCGACTCGTACGCCGATGCCGTCTTGCTCACCGGCGACGTGGCGGAGGCCCGGACCGTCGTCGCCGCCTTGACCGATTTGGACGCAGCGCTCGCGCGGCCCATCTATTTTGTTCTCGGCAATCACGATTTTTACCACGGCTCGATCCGTCGCGTGCGCCAGGCGGTCCGCGATCTTTGCCGCGAGCGCCCCAATTTGCATTATTTGACCGGCGCCGATGCGATCGAGCTGACGCCCGACGTTGCCCTTGTCGGCCATGACGGTTGGGCCGATGCCCGGCTGGGCGATTACGAGCGCTCGATGGTGATGATGAACGACTATCGCCTGATTCACGAGTTGGCCCACCTGAGCAAGCAAGACCGGTGGCCGGTGCTAAAGAATCTGGGGGACGAAGCGGCAGCGGAGTTGGCTCGAGTGTTGCCGGCGGCGCTCGCGCACCATCGCGAAATCTACGTGGCCACGCACGTTCCGCCGCTGTTGGAAGCCTGTTGGCACGAGGGTCGACTGTCCGACGACGAATGGGCCCCCCATTTCACCTGCAAAGCCGTCGGCGATCTGCTGCTCGCGACCATGCCGGCCCACCCCGACCGCCAGATGACCGTCTTCTGCGGCCACACGCACAGCCCTGGCGTGGCAAAACCGTTGCCGAATCTCGAAATCTTCACCGGCGGAGCGCAATACGGCGTCCCGCAAATCCAACGAGTTTGGGATGTATGAGGCGCCGCTTGAAATTTGCGGTCGCCAAATGGCCGCCGCTCTTGTAAAAAAACGCATCGTTATACCGCCGCCTTTTCATTGGGATCAACAGCATGCAATTACCGCGATATAGGACGGGTTCGGGCACGGCGAACGTCGCAATTGTCGAAGCGCATGCGCTCGTGCCATTGATCGGGCCCGGCGGGGCGGCGGTGACGCTGACGGAAATTCTTGAAGCCGATGCGCCGGAAGCTCGGGCCAATGCCCTGCGCGATCCGCAGGCTCGGCCGATTCCCGTGGCCAGCGCGGCGTTGTTGGCACCGCTGGAGCAGCAGGAAGTCTGGGCCGCGGGGGTCACTTACAAGCGGAGCAGGACGGCCCGGATGGAAGAATCGGAATCGGCCGCTACGCTCTACGATCGAGTTTACGATTCGGCTCGGCCGGAACTGTTTTTCAAAGCGACGCCGCATCGCGTGTCCGGGCCCGGCGAGGCGCTGCGGATCCGGCACGACTCGCTGTGGAACGTGCCCGAGCCGGAGTTGGCCTTGGTGCTGAATTCGCAGTTGCAATTGGTCGGCTGCACGGTGGGCAACGACATGAGCAGCCGCGACATCGAAGGAGAGAATCCGCTTTATCTGCCACAAGCGAAGACCTACGACGCCTGCTGCGGGCTAGGGCCCTGGATCACGCTGGCCAGCGCGATGCCGCGCCTGGAAGAGACCGGCATTCGCATGGCGGTCGTCCGTCGCGGTACGGATGCGTTCGCGGGCAAGACCAGCGTCTCGCAAATGGCGCGGTCGTTCGATGAGCTGATCGGCTGGCTGAAACGCGACAACTCATTTCCCAACGGCGTGATCCTGCTGACCGGCACCGGCGTCGTGCCCGACAGCGATTTCACGCTGGAACGCGACGACGTGGTCGAGATCACGATCGACGGCATCGGCACGCTCAGCAACCCGATCGTGCAGGCCTGAGAGCTTGTGAAAGAATGGGGACTGGCTCCGAGCAAACCACGAAACAGCAAACACCAGCCGGGCCGCGTGGTGCCTGTCCCCATTCTTTCACATCCACGGAACGCCGGACGCGCCGATCCATTCCGCCATCCGGGGCGCTGATCTAGCGTTCCGCCACTTGCGGATGCACATAGGGGTTGATGATTACCAGCACTTTGTCGCTGCTAAATTCATTTGCGGACGGCGCCGGTTCTTGCACGTCGGCAGTCCGAGCGCCGGTCGGTTTGGCCGATTTGGTTGGCGGCGTGGTCAGCGGCTCGGCGTGCGGCGCTGCCTTTGGCACGTACGGATTGATGATGTCCTGCGGGCCGCTGTTTTCCACCGGCGGAGTCATGACGCCCGGCGGATAAGCGAACGGGCTATAGCCGTAGGTCCGGGCCACCGGAACGCTGTAATACACTGGCGGATGCAACGCGAAATACGGGATATGGTCGTTGTAGCCATCATTGCCGCAAGCACCATAGCCGTAGCCGCAATAGCCGTCGTCGAAACCGTAGAGGGCGCCGAAGCCGCCATTGTCAAACCGGCGGTCGAAATGATCATGGCCCAAGAAATGATTTTGGCTAAAGAAGTGATCGTGGCCGCCGTTGTGCCCGTTGCCGTGGCCGAAGCCCTGGCCTGCCTGAGCAACCATTCCGACGGCTAGACCCAATCCGATGACCAAGAAACCGCGGAGTGCAAAGCGTACAATCGTGTTCATGGTGTGTACCTCATAGCGAGCAGTTCGACATTGACGTTCGTTAAAGCGGATGCTTCTACACTAAACAGCCGCCCGCGGCCGGTCAAATTTCGACCGCTCGCTGCCTGACGCAACGACTTTTAACGTTCGGATTCGCATGTCCGCAGCCGTCGATCGAGAGACCCTGACGTCCGAGTTGAAGCAGGAGGCTCGGCGGCTTGGCTTCGAGTTGGCCGGGGCTTGCCCGGCGGCGACGCCGGTTGGATTTGAGCGATTTCAGCAATGGCTGGCCGCGGGATACGCCGGCGAAATGCACTATTTGCCCGATCGGGCCGAGGCTTATCGCCATCCCGATTCGATTCTGGAAGGAGCGCGAAGTCTGGTCATGCTGGCGATGCCTTATCGCACCGCCGAGCCGACTGAGCCCAGACCGGGCGAAGGCCGCGTGTCGCGCTACGCTTGGGGGGCCGACTATCACGATCTTATCCGCGACCGGCTCGCGGCACTGGCCGATTGGCTGCGCGCAGTCGCCCGAGGCCCGGGTGCGCGGGGTGGTCGACACCGCGCCATTGTTGGAGCGGGACTTCGCCATGCTGGCCGGCCTCGGCTGGATCGGCAAGAACACGCTGCTATTGAATTCCCGGCTGGGCAGCTGGTTCTTTCTGGCCGCGCTGGCCACCGACTTGGAGCTCGATTACGACCCGCCCCAGGCGACCGATCATTGCGGCACTTGCCGAGCTTGTCTCGATGCTTGCCCAACGGATGCGTTCACGGCGCCCTATGTGCTCGATGCCCGGCGGTGCATCAGCTATTTGACGATCGAATTGCGCGAGCCAATTCCGCCCGACTTGCGCAGCGGCATGGGCGATTGGCTGTATGGTTGCGACGTGTGCCAGGACGTTTGCCCGTGGAACAACAAAGCGCCGCGGACCGAGGAGCCCGCGTTTGCGCCCGATGCGGCCCGCAACCCCGCGCAGCTTGCCGAGCTTTTCGAGTTAAGCGACGAGGAATTTCGCAGGCGGTTCCGCGACACGCCCTTGTGCGCGCGAAGCGCCGCGGACTATTGCGCAATGCGGCGATCGTGTTGGGCAACCGCCCGCATCCGCCGGCTATCGCTGCGCTCATTCGTGGGCTGAACGACGCCGAGTCGTTGGTGCGCGGAGCATCTGCCTGGGCACTGCGTCAATACCAAGATCCGTCCGCGGTCGCCGCGCTAACCAATCGAGCAGCGATCGAGACCGACGACCGAGTACGAGCCGAATTCCAGGAGAGATCGTAGCCACGCTTCGAATTCCCGCCGCGCGGGCGTCGTTAACCATGTTTGGGTTGATTCATGCATCGAAACACCTGCAATATGTTGCAATGCTAAACAAATTCGAATTCTCATTGCGAAGGGTGTTTGGCGCGGTCGCCCTGTTCGGCTTTGGCCTATCCCTATTCGCCTGGTTGTATGGACGTCATTCGCCAGGCGCTGTGTTCTGGCCTTTGCTTTTTGCGTCAGGAGCGGCGCTCGGCGGCGCAGCCGGGCTCATTTTGAGAAGACCTTTTCGTTATGCAATCGGCGGAGGAGTGTTGATGGTGCTAGCGGTGTTCGCATATCTCGTTTGGTGGGCATCGCACTTTCTTTGAAATCCGGCAGACTGGTCTCTACAGCGGTATGGTGGGCACTGACCAACATTTGCGCGTGGAACGCCGCGCTATCGGCGGGCGGTGCCCACCCTACGCCGTCACGTTCCTTCGGGCGCATCGGGCTCGGCGGGGCCTGCGGTGGCGGCGGATTCGGTTGTCTCCGGCTCCTCGGGCGGCACGCGCACGACGGCGGCCAAGGTGTCGTCGCCGTCGAGACTCATGATCCGCACACCTTGCGTGTTGCGGCCGATCGTGCTGATTTCTCGCGCGGCGATGCGCTGGATCTTCCCGCGGGCGGTCATCATCAACAATTCGTCGCTGTCATCCACCGCCACGACGCCGATCACTTGGCCGTTGCGCTGTGTGGTCTTGATGTCGCGCAAGCCCTTGCCGCCGCGGCGCTGGGTGCGGTAGCGCTGTTGCGACGAAGCATCGTCCGGCACATCATCCGGCGATTCGTCTTCTTCCGCGGCGTCGGCGGCTTCGGGGAGATGCTCGTTTTCCGGCGATTCTTCCGATTCGGCTGCCCGGGTGGCTGCCGCTTCCGAATCTGCTGGCCCCGCTTCCGTCGAGCTGCTGTTCGCTCCGAATAGCGTGCGCTTGCCGTAGCCCCGCGCAGGCCGTCAGCAGCGTGGTGTTGGGATCGGCCACGACCATGCCTACCAGGCGATCGTCGCCCGAGATCGAAATACCTTTCACGCCGCTTGTGTTGCGGCCCATCGGGCGGGCATCGGCCTGGTTGAATCGAATCGCCATCCCATGGGCCGTGGCCAGCACGACCTCATCGCCGGGGCGCGTCACCACCACGTCGATCAATTCATCATCTTCCTTGAGCTTGATCGCGATCATGCCGCCTTTGAGCGGCCGGCCGTAAGCTTCCAGCGGCGTTTTCTTCACGAGACCCTTGCGGGTGGCCATCATCAGGAACGAGCCGGGCAGAAAATCGCGCACTGGCCGGCAATCGGCCACACGCTCGTTCGGCGCGAAGTTCAGCAGGTTCACCACCGCCCGGCCCCGGCTTTCCCGGCTGAGCTGCGGCAGATCGTAAACTTTCTGCCAGTAGACTTTGCCCCGGTTCGTGAAGAACAGCAGATAGTCGTGCGTGCTGGCGGCGAACAGATGGGCGATCGGATCTTCGTCTTCGGTCTTCGCGCCGGTGAGGCCCTTGCCGCCGCGGCGCTGGGCCCGATAGGTGCTGGCCGCGGTCCGCTTGATGTAGCCATTGTGGCTGATCGTGACGACCATCGTCTCTTCGGGAATCAGGTCTTCGAGATCGACCGTGCCCAGCTCCTGCCCACTGATCTCGGTGCGGCGCACGTCGGCATGCTTCTTTTTCAGCTCGATAAGTTCCGCGCGGATCAGGTCGCGAATATTCTTTTCATCGGACAAGAGCCGCAGATATTCGGAAATCTCGTCGAGCAATTCGCGATGTTCGTCGGCGAGCTTTTCTTGCTCCAGATTCACCAACTGGCCGAGCGTCATCCGCAAGATGGCGTCGGCTTGGACGACCGTGAGCGTGTAGTCCTCGGCCTCGACCCGATCGGCTTTGAACGCGGCATAACCGGCTTCGCCCAAGGCCCGGGCAATGAGCGGCGCCGGGCAGCGGATTTGCATCAATCGCTGTTTGGCCTCGGCGGTTGTCGCGGAGTCGCGGATCACGCGAATCACTTCGTCGATGTTGGCGTGCGCCAGCAGCAAACCTTCGACCGTGTGCTTTCGCTGCCGAGCCCGATTCAGGAGGAATTGCGTCCGCCGGCGGATCACCGTCACGCGGTGCCGAATGAATTCCAGCAGCATTTCCTTGATCGACAGCGTCCGCGGCTTGCCGTCGACCAGCGCCAGGAAAATGAGCGAGAATGAATCCTGCAGCGGCGAGAACTGATAGAGCTGATTCAGCACGATCTCGGGATCGGCGTCGCGCTTCAGTTCCAGAATCAATCTCACCGGCTCTTTCAGATCGCTCTCGTTGCGAATGTTCGCGATGCCTTTGATTCGGCCGTCGTTGACCAGCTCCGCGATGCGCTCTTCGATCCGGTCGCGCGCTTGCTGGAACGGAATTTCGTTGACGACGATTCGGAACCGGTTCTTGCCATGCTCTTCGATCCGCGTGCGGGCGCGGACCGTAATCGTGCTGCGGCCGGTCATGTAGCCGCGGCGAATTCCGGCCCGGCCCATCACAATGCCGCCGGTGGGAAAGTCGGGCCCGGGAATGATCTCCAACAATTCGTCGATCGAGACATCCGGTTCGTCAATGATGCGCACGAGCCCATCGCAAACTTCGCCCAGATTGTGCGGCGGAATCGACGTGGCCATGCCGACGGCGATGCCGTTGGCGCCGTTAACGAGCAGATTCGGGAACCGCGAGGGCACGACGGTGGGTTCGGTCCGCTTCTCGTCGTAGGTCGGGATAAAGTCGACTGTGTCGAGGTCCAGATCCTCGAGCATCATGGCCGAGAGCGCCGACATCCGGGCTTCGGTGTATCGCATCGCGGCGGCGGGCAGCCCGGCGATGGAGCCGAAGTTCCCCTGCTTGTCGATCAGCACGTGCCGCATGTTCCACTCTTGGGCCATGCGCACGAGCGTCGGATAGATGACCGCCTCGCCGTGCGGATGGTAGTTGCCGCTGGTGTCGCCGGAGATCTTGGCGCACTTGACGCGCGACGCCCCCGGCGTAAGCCGCAGGTCGTGCATGGCGACGAGGATCCGCCGCTGCGAAGGCTTCAGTCCGTCGCGCACGTCGGGCAGTGCGCGGCTGACGATGACGCTCATCGCGTAGGTCAGGTAGCTGTCGGTCAGCTCCTGCTCAATCGACATCGGCAGGATGCGGCCGCTGGCGATCAGGGCCGGGTCGATCGGAGCGCCAGTCGGCGCATCGCCATTGGCAGGCAAGTCATCGTCGTGATCGCCGCTGCCTGAGTCCGCGGGGGCTGAGTCGGCGGAGCCGGACGCGCCCTCGGGAACGTCGCCTTCCGGGTCATCGGGATCTTGCGGTTCATTCGAGTCGGTAGACAAAAACAAGTCCTTTGTTTTGGATTCTTATTGACAGCCGTTCGCTGCAATTCGAGTGCTTGAATTCGGTGTTTTGGCAGGGCTCATTCGGAGCCCAAAATATACCCATTTTTGCCCTCGCCCACAACCGCCCGATGACCATTCATGTCGGTTTGCAAGTTCTTGTCAGATTTCGAGTTGCAAACGGTCCAGAATCGTCTATTTCGAGCCGGATTTGGAGCACCGACAAGACCCTACGCCGACGTCGGTTTTGGGCCGATCGAGAGGACGCCTGGCGAGCCCGACGACCTAGTGTGAGGAAGTGCCTGTGGGCGGCGAAAAGTAGCCGAGCGATCGGAGTTTCTCAACCAGCTTCGCGGCAGCCGGAGCCGCGGTTATGGACGCCTCGCCGGCGTGTTCCAGAACGACGACAAAGGCGACCTTTGGCGCGTCGGCCGGAGCGTAGCCGGCGAACCAGGCATGCTCCAACTGGCAGCCGCCCGTTTCGGCGGTGCCGGTCTTACCAGCGACTTCGACGCTCGCCAAATGAAATGCTCCGTGTGCAGTTCCCTCCGAGTCGGTAACAACTTGGCGCAGTCCGCGGCGGAGAATCGCCAGCCGCTGGGGATCGAGCCCAGGAATCGGCTGCGGCGGAGGAAAATCCAGCGGCAAATTCGCGTCGTTTAACGGCGCTGGGCTGGTTGTTGTCGACTCGGCCACGTGGGGCGTCACCAGGTTTCCGCCGTTGGCCACCGCGGCCATCAGCCGCACAATCTGCAACGGGGTCACCGTGAGCGAGCTTTGGCCGATCGCCAGCGCTGCCGCGGCGGCGTCCTGTGCCGCATGCTGCTTATCGGAAGCGATGTCCGGCGCCGGCAAATGGCCCGGCGATTCACCCGGCAGATCGATACCTGCGGTGCGGCCCAATCCGCAGCGCCGGCTCCATTCGAGCAACGGCCCTGTGCCGAGTTCTTCGCCGTAGTGAAAAAAATAGACGTTGCAGCTTCGCGCCAGTGCCTCGCCGAGCGTGACTGGCCCATGCCCGACGCCCCAACGGCGATATACGGCGCACCGCTGCCGGTCGGGCGTGTGGAGATAACCCTGACATGTAAGCGGCTTTTCGGAATCGAAGCCTGGCGTTTCTAACAAGGCAATCGCCGTGACCGTTTTGAAAACCGAGCCCGGAGGCAACGCCATTTGCACGCAGCGGTCGAACAGCGGATGGTCGGGCGCGTCGCGATAGCGGCTCCATGCTTCGCCGACCGAATGCCGATCGGACAAGAGCGCAGGATCGAATCGCGGAGCGCTGGCGGCCGCGAGAATTGCGCCGGTGTGGACATCCATCGCGAGAATAGCTCCGCCGCCGTTTGACGACATCGCCGCGGAGCCGTCGGCGTCGCCAGATTTCTCGCGATCCGATTCCGTGTCGAGTTCCGGCAATCGTCGGGCTAGCGCGGCGTCGAGCAATGTCTCCGCCGTCCGCTGGAGCTCTGAGTCGAGGGTTAATCGCAGGTCCCGCCCGGCAGTCGCACCACGGACGATCCGGCTAGTGATCATTTGCCCGTGATGATCGAGCGTATCGACCTCGCGGCCGGCCGCCCCCCGCAAGATTGCATCGTATTGGCGTTCGACGCCCGCCCGCCCCGTGCCGTCGGCAAGCTGTTCCTCTTCGTGCTCGGCGTCCGCTGTTGCCGAAACGAAACCCAACAGATGCGCCGCCAGCGCGCCGTCGGGATAGGATCGGCGACGATCGCGCACGATGCGCACGCCGGGAAATTGCTCGGGCTTGGCCTCGATCTCCGCGACGGCATCCAGCGACAAGCCGTCGTACAGTCGATGGTCCTGCAATTGCTCGGCCACGAAAATCGTCTGGGCTGGCGGCGTGGAATTGCGGATCAGGCCATTCCACAATTTGCGCCCCGCGGATGCGAGCCACGACCCGGCGGACGAAGTTTCCAGCGAGCTTTGCCGCGCTTCGCGGGCTTCGGCAATCGCGCGACGATTCACATGATCGGAGAGCGCTTGCACGCGGGATTGAATCGTCCGGCAGCGGTCTTGCCATTCGCTCAAGGGAACACCGCACAGTCCGGCCAAACGGCGGTGCAAGGCCTCGCGAAGCGCTAAAATCCGCGATTCTTCTGCTGCCGCGCTCGGAATTGCGGCGCTCGGCGGCCGTCAGATGTGCGCGGGCGGTGTGCCGAAGCCAGACTGGATCAGGCGGCTCTTCGAGCCAGCGATATTGCATCGCCAGCGACAGCACGGGCCGGTCGCAGGCGAGAACCGTACCGTCGCGAGCGAGAATTCGGCCTCGTTCGGCCAGGATCGTCCGCGTTCGTTCGACGGGCCGCGCTGCCTCGGCACGGTACATCGCGCCGTAACGCCACTCAAGTGCCGCCAGGCGGCCACAAATCCCAGCGCACAACACAATGAAGCCGACCAGCAGCCAGCGAAGCCGACGCGCAGGATTGTTGGGCGGAGTCGGGTTCACAAGATTCGCGCGATCTCTGGTTGGACATCCCCAGCTAGTGCATTGTCACAGCTCGAATTTAGGGTGCCACTGGCTCTGCCAGGCTCTGCCAGTGTTCTTCGTTGCTGACCGATCAAGGCAAGAATTCCAAGAATCACTGGCAGAGCCAGTGGCGCACATTCCCAAACCCAAGCGTTGACAATGCACTAGACCGCCAGCAGCATACCGTCGCGTGCGCCGCGGACGCGGTTGAACAGCATCAACAGCGGCAACCCAACTGCCGCGGTATAAACGCCGACCGTTGCGCCGCGCACGGCCAATGTGGGCCAGGAAAGTGTTGTCTCGGACATCAGACGCCAAACCGCTCCTTCCACGAGCGCGATCGCCGTCACGGCCAACCAAACGACTGCCAGCTGCGCGAACAGGAAATTCGGATCCAGCCGCGATCGAAATTGGTTGATGACATAGCCGGCCAAAGCGAAGGCCGCCATGCCGACGCCCAATGGACCTGCCGAGGACAGATCGCACGCCAGGCCAACCGCCGCGGCCACCAGCAGGCCGCGCTGACGCCCGGGTCGCAACAGCCACACCACCGCCAGCAGCGCAAACAGGTCGGGCACGACGTGCCGCACTTCGATCCACGGCGCTGAACGTCGTTTCCAGAACCGCGACCAGGTAGACCGCCGGAATGAGCAAGACGAGCGACATTCGAAAAACCTCGGTGGATTGGTTTTGCTAAAGGCGATTTCAGCGGGTCTTGACTGCCGTCGAATCATCAGGTCTCGCGGGCCGGTTGGCGACGCGGCTAGGATTCAACTCCATCCGCAACACCGCCACGGTCCGTGGCTCCTCGGCCCCGACCGCCGGCTCCATCCAAATTTGCCAGTAGGGATTTCCGGAAGTGCGCTCCAACCGGACAATCCGTCCGTAGAGCAGTGGCGTCCGTAACACGCCGTCGTCGGCGGTGTAAACTTCGTCGTCGACGGCCACGGGCTGGCTTGCTTCGACCAATTCGATGCGAGCTTGCGATCCGCCTGCACCGACCAGCAAGCCGCGTGGACCGAGCCGCAAGCGGCGATCGTCAACGTGGCCGATCTGCACGGTGTCGCGATAGCCCGGCTCGCAAACGCGTTCGACAACGCTGGTGTAAGGCCCGACGCTGGCGATCCGTCCCCAGACGTGCCGGCCGGCTAACACCAACCCGCCGCTGTCCAATCCCAGATCGCCCCCCGCGTCGAGAACCGGTCTTATGCGGGCCGCCGGGCGCGATGCGCTTACCTTGTAAGCGCCGACGGCACGCGTGGTTTCGCGGGATGGAGAAAGGCGGTCGATGCCCGGCGACGATGCGGTTGGTCCGGCATCGGTCACGAGTGAGCCGGTGGCGATTCCGGCACGGCTGCCGGCGTCGAGCAAATCGCGGCTTTTCAAATACGCTTGAGCTTGCGATCCCAAGACGCGCGCCGTGACGGTATCGCTCAGCAACAGCGAGTCGCCGGTGCCGACGGCCGTGGTGAGCGTGGTGGCATCGCCGCGAATGAGTTCCAATTCGGCTTCCAGTTGTCGGTTTTGTTTGGCGAGCCGGGCCGCCTCGCTTTCCGCGGTGGCGAGTCGTTCAGCGGAAGCCGAAGCACCGCGGACCCAAACTACCGCGCGCCCGCCAATATCGAGCGCATGATCGACGGCGGCTTGCGCGGGTCGTAGCAAATACTGCCAGCCATGACGCACAGGATCGGTCAAGTTCTGCGGCGTCATTGCCAACCCCAGCGCGACGACGAGCAACAGCCCAAGCATGGTTCGCGGCGACGTGAATCGCTGGCGCCAAGTCGCGAAGTCCGTCCGGCTCGCGCTACAGCCGGAGATACCGGCGCCGATCGAATCGGAATCAGGTGTCGTCATCGGTCGACTCCAAGGTGCTGCGCCATGTGCCGAAATTCTCCAAACAAATGAGAGTTCCCCGGGCCACGGCGGTCGCAGGATCAGACGCCACCCGGGCCGGAATGCCGGTGCGTTCGGCGAGGAATTGGTCGAGCGATCGCAACTGCGCGCCCCCCGTGAGCACCATGCCATGAGTTACAAGATCGGCCGCCAGATCCGCTCCGCAGTTGTCGACCGTTTCGCGGATGGCATCGACGATGCGATCCAGCGACTCGGCCAGCGCTTCGCGCAGTTCGGGGCTGGTGACCGTCACGCGGCGGGGCAGCCCGCTGGCAATGTCGACGCCCGCGACTTCCTCGGCCTGTTCTTCTTCCAAGGGCGCGGCGCTGCCGCCGTCGATTCGCAATCGTTCGGCGGCCGCCGGTCCGATCCGCAGGCCGTAGCGGCGGCGCAAATGATCGACCAGGGCCTGATCCATCTGATCGCCGCCGACGCGCAGCGAGCGATGAGCGACAACGCCGCTGACGCTGAGCACGGCGACTTCGGTCGTGCCGCCGCCGATGTCGACGATCAAGTTTCCCAAGGGCTCAGTGATCGGCAAGCCAGCGCCCAGGGCCGCGGCCTTCGCTTGGGCAACGAGAAACACCTGTCGAGTGCCGGCCCGCTGGGCACTGCTATAAACGGCCCGCTTTTCCACTGCCGTCAGCGAGCCGGGAACCGCGATGACCACCCGCGGACGAGCCCCGAAACGCTGTGGCCGCACCTTGCGCAGGAAGTAGGCCAACATCAGCTCACACAGATTCGAATCGGTAATCACGCCGTCGCGGAGCGGTCGAACGACCGTGACCGATTCGGGCGAGCGGCCGAACATCTGCCGGGCCAAATGCCCCACCGCGCAACCGCCGGGCAACATGCCGCGGACGCGCGGACTGGTGGCGACGACCGAGGGCTCGTCGAGCACCACGCCAGCACCGGGCACGCCAATGAGCGTATTGGCGGTGCCGAGATCGATGGCTAAATCGGGACCGAACAGTCCGGAAACGAAGGGGAGCATCCTTGCTCGCGGGGTTGATTTTCGTGTGACTACCGGCGAATTCGCCGAGCAGTGTATCGTCCCTTAGCTCCGGCGTCCTGCCGGAGTATTTCGAAAATGTTTACGGCGCTGCGGGAGTTCCCGGCGGCACTGGTCCCGGCGGCGTCATGCCGGGCGCTGGGGCAATGGGCGTCATCGGCACAGGAGCTACAAACGCAGGTGGCTTGTACTCGGGCGGCACTTTCACCTTGAAGCCGTATGAGTTCATCTCCAGATACAGGAACAGGCAACCGACAATGATGTTCAAGAACGCGAGGATCAAGAGCATCGTGTAGATATTGGCCCGTTGCTTCTGAAGAAACACGCCCCGCGACTTGCTCGGTTGTAATTCAGCCAACGACACGTGTCACCTCAACGCTAGATTGCTTAAGCCGAGTGGATTTTGATATTCGTTCGTAACGTCTCGCCCCTGGCGGGAGAGGGGGTCGCATCGCCAAGCGGCGCTGCCTCACCCTCACCCTGCCCTCTCCCGTCGAGGGAGAGGGGTATTTGATCGGTCGCTCTGAGGCAGTTCCCTGTTTTCGCCCCGCGACTAGGCTTTCAGCCGAGTCGCCACTTCGTCTCCCTTGCGGATCGCGTCCTGCTGGTATTCTTTCAGAATCTTGACCACCGCGCGGTGCGGATGAACTTCCAGCACTTGCATCCGACCGAGGTATTTGTCGCCGCGGAAGGCTTCCAGCATGTGGCCTTCGCGCAGCCCATCGTCGGTGCCTAAGGAAATTTCCGCGCGATTGTCCTGGTCGACTTCCAACACCTGGCCGCGGACGGTCGGGGGCGTCGGCTTGTCTTCCATCGTCAAGCCGGCAGTCTGCAGCACCTGCCGCGCTTTGGCGACTTGCTCCGCAAGTTGCTTGTTGCGAATGTCGAGATCGTCCCTCTGCCCCAGCGCGATATGGAGCTTGTCCTCGAATGCTACGGCCTTCTTGAATTGTTCGTCGGTGTTTTTGTTCGCCGTGCGGATGTCCTCGCGTAGTTTTTCGTTATCCGCCCGCAGCCCGGTCAAGACATCCTGAGATGTTTTCAGATCGGCGGAGGCCAAGTCCAGCGCTTCTCTTCTTTTTCCTTGTCTGCTTCCAGCGTTTGATTACGTTCGACCAGGCGCTGCCGTTCGGTTTCAGCCTTGGCCAGCGCCGCGAGGTGGGCCTTGTTCTCCGTGTCGAGCACGGTTTGCAGTTTGTCGTTGTCGGCTTTGAGCCGGGCTTGCTCTTTCTGGGCCGTGTCGAGCCGCTCCTTCCAACCCGCGGTCCCTCCGCTGGCGCTCATCGCCATTACTTCTTCTTGCCAATTGCGGTGAGTGGCGAAGACCATCAGCCCCATCGTCATGAAGACAGTGCTTGCCAAGAGGATCAGGACGACGAAGATCTTACCGACGAGGTTCATTGCACCACTCCCAAAGCCCACGACTTGAAGGGGCCACCGCACTAAGAATAAAGTGCGGCAATCTACCGCTTACAAATTTATCTACGCCATTCTTGAAGGACAATCGATCGACGGCGCCCGCTGATTTTCGCTATCTCGATGAGGAATTGGACGACATCTATTGCTGGCAGCAACGATCTGGCCCGCCTCTCAGGCGCACGCCCCACACCAGCACGGGATACTTCTTGATCGCTAGACCACTCTGCCCGTTGAAAAGTCCCTATCCCGGCAGAAGATACTGCCGAGAACCATTTTGATAGTATAGAGAAACGGATAGGCGAATGTCAATCCTGAACTGCTAAAATCGGAAGAATGGGCAATCTGGGTTTATCTCGAATCCGGTCGAAGAATCGACCACGAATCCCAAACGGCTGGCGGCGAATGCCGCTGTCTCGACAAACCATTATAGCATCGCTGCATCGTCGGCAAGTTATTCCAACCGGGCCGTTTCAGGCCTCAGCCTCAAGCCTTCCGCCCGAATCGGTCCCAGACGCCGATTCCTCCGAGCAACAGGCAGATCACGAGTGACCCGCCCGCCAGCCAATCGCCGTGGTTGAGATAGAAGCTGTCGCGATGCCGGGCCTCAACGTCGGCCAGGATCACGGCCTCCGTCGCCGCCGGGTCCCCCGAGCGGCGTGGGCCTTGCTTTCTTACCCGCCCGTCGGCGTCGATCCAGGCCGAAAAACCGGTGTTCGCCGCGATCAACAGCGGCTTGCGGCATTCGACGGCCCGGAACACGCCACACATCAAGTGCAAGTCCAACTCGCTGGAACCCCAGAACCAGCCGTCGTTCGTCAGGTTCACCAACACATCGGGCTCTTCGCCCCGCTCGCGCAGCTCCAACACCTGATGGCGAATCAAGTGCGGCACGCATGTCTCGAAGCAAATATTCGGCGCGTATCGCACGCCGTGGATTTCCTGGCTGACCGGGCCGGCGCCCGGCGTCAAACCGCCGGGCAGCGGCGTCAGATGGTAGAGGAAAGGAAACTTGTCGGCCAGCGGGACATACTCGCCGAACATCACCGGGTGCATCTTGTCGTACTGAGCCAGCAGTTTGCCAACGGCCGAGACGAATAGGGCCGTGTTGTAATGGTCTTCGCGATCGGGGCTGTAGATGTGAGCGCGATCGATCCCCAGCAAAAGCGGCGTATCCAAGCTGCGGGCCGTCGCGGCGATCGTGCTTTCGTGCGCGGCCCGGACTTGTGCGGGCGAAACACCCGGCGGCGGTTGAAAACCCGGATCGAACGACAGCAAGCTCGCGCGGAACATCGTCTCCGGCCAAACGATCAGATCCACGGGTCGCTTGGGCTCGATCGCCGCTGCCTCGAGCACCGCTCGCCGCGAAAGCCGCATGTAGTCGTCGTAGATCCGCTGGCCCTGACCTGGATCGGATTTCATTTCCGTATCGATCGCGCCTTGGATCAACGCGACGCGGGCCGACCGGGCCGCGTTCCGGCGATTCGACGCATCCAATGCCGGTTCGAGCCGCAGTTGCTTGAACCCATACAGCAACACGCCGGCCATCACTACGACCAGCGGCAGCAGTGGCCAAATGGCCGCGCGACGGCGTTGCCAAGGAATCATCCGCGCGACGCAAGCGGCGACGAACATCAACAGGCCGCTGACGCCGTAGCAGCCGACCACATCGGCAATTTGAATCACCGCCAGCCAGCGATATTGCGAGTGCGCCAGGCTGCCCATCGTGAAGCCGCTGAGCAGATGCCCCTTGGCCAATTCCAGCCCAGTCCAAACCAGAGGCGCTACCAGGACGATCGAGAGCCCAAGCCGGTGGACGCCGACGCGCACCAAACCAATGAACACGGGGATATAAAAAGCCAGATAGAACGACAGCGCGACCCAGCCGATGCTTGTCTCCGGATGCGGCAATCGCAGCCAGTGCAAAATCCCCAACCAGAATGCGAATCCGGCCAGCCACAACACCAGATAGGGCCGGCGGCCGGCCAGCTTCCGGTCGCGGGCCAACAGGAGCCAAGGCACGGGAGCAATCCAGCCCAACGGCCACCAACCGACCGGCGGCAGCGCAGCCCACATCAACAGGCTGCCCAGAAAAGCCAATTTGGCGGTTCGCCAGCGCCCGTCGCGCGAACTATTGGCCGGGAGTCCGGCAGCGGCATCGGTTGCCGCTGGGGCTCGCGGTGCGGTACCGGCGGCGGCGGGAACGGCGCTGGGAGGAATTGGGGCGGACATATGAAATTAAAATTACGCGCTCCGCCCCGTTTTGCCCAGACGAGTTCTCCGCGGTGGCGTCACGGATAAATGCATCATCGCCAAGCGCGCTCAGGCCCAAGCAAGCTCAAGGGATCGCCATCCCTGGGCTTCGGCTTGGAATCGGCTGCCCATCCAACGGCCGATCCTCGCCGAGCAGCCTGTTGAAAAAGGGGACTGGCTCTGAGTGATCGGACGAAATTCCCGGAGTTTTAAGATGGCCGCGAAGTGCCTGTCCCCTTTTTCAACAATCAACGAGCCACCTTTCCCTGATTTTCCCCGGCCGTATAATCCGGCCATGTCCACCATCGAGATCGCCGGGCTCACGAAGAGCTATCGAGTTTATCAAAAGCAGGAAGGGCTCGGGGCCGCCGTCCGCGGCTTGTTCCGTCGCAAATACCGGCAAGTCGAAGCGGTCCGCGGGATCGATCTCTCAGTCGAGCAGGGCGAATTCGTCGCCTTCCTCGGTCCCAACGGCGCAGGCAAGACGACGACGCTCAAGCTGCTCTCCGGCGTCATCTTTCCCAGCAGCGGCACGGCCACCGTGTTGGGCCATATTCCTTGGAAGCGCGAAGACGCCTATCGTCGGCGGTTCGCCCTGGTGATGGGGCAGAAAAACCAATTGTGGTGGGACCTGCCGGCCCAGGAATCGTTCCGGCTGCATCAGGAAATCTATCGGATCGAGCCGGCCGCCTTCGACCGGACGCGCGACGAATTGGTCGATTTGCTCAAAGTCGGCACGCTGCTCCGGCAGCCGGTGCGCGAATTGTCGCTGGGCGAGCGGATGAAGATGGAGCTGATCGCCGCGCTGCTGCACTCGCCCGAGGTGCTGTTTCTTGACGAGCCAACGATTGGCTTGGACGTGATCGCTCAGCACAACATCCAAACGTTCTTGCGGTTCTATCAGCAAGAGCGGCGGATCACGGTCCTGTTGACCAGCCACTACATGAAAGACATCGCGGCGCTCTGCCGGCGAGTCGTTGTCATCGCCGGCGGGCGGATCGTGCACGATGGTTCGCTGTCCGCGATCATCGATCGCTTCGGAACGCACAAGATCCTCACGCTGCAGTGGGCCACCGATCACGAGCCGGGCGATCTGTCGCGATACGGCGAAGTGCTTGAGGCCGAACCGCCGAAATCGCGGGTGCGAGTGCCGCGCGAAGCGGTGCCGGAAGTTTTGGCGGCGATCCTGGCCGGTCATCCTGTCGAAGATCTGAGCGTGGAAGACCCGCCGCTGGAACAAGTCATCGCCGAGCTGTTCGCCTCGGTCGGCGACGAGCGGGAAGAAGTGGCGGCCGAGGCCGAGAGCTAACCCCGTTTTGGACAACGACCGCGACATGGGAGGGCGAGGCTCCTGCCGAGCCGGAATTGCGATATGAGCGCTGGTTTGCGGCTCGGCGGGAGCCTCGCCCTCCCTTTTTTTGAACAGACTTCAAGCGAGCCATGATGCAAATGACCACGGCTTACTCCAGCCCCGGGCTGCTCGCGCGCGTCCGCACGTGGTGGATCATCACGCGCATCAGCCTCGATGAGCGGCTGGTGTATCGCGGCGAGTTTATGCTCGGCACGCTGATGCGGTTCCTGCCGGTCATCACGCAGGTGTTTCTGTGGCGCGCCGTGTTCACCGCCGCCGGCAACGGGCAGGGCTCGCCTCAGATCGCCGGTTACAGTTACCAGGATATCATCGCCTATTATTTGTTGACGATGGTCGGCAGGGCCTTTTCCAGCATGCCGGGCCACGCCTCGACCATTGCCCGCAGCATACGTGACGGCACGATCAAGAAGTTCTTGATTCAACCGGTCGACATGATCGGCTTTCTGCTGCTCACGCGCGTGGCGCACAAACTGGTCTATTATCTCGTCGCGGCGTTGCCGTTCGCGTTGGTGTTTTACTTGTGCCGCGACTTTTTCGTCGCGGGCTGGCCGCCGCCACCGCAACTGCTCGCTTTTTTCTGCTCGCTGGCGATGGCGTTTCTGCTGGGCTATTTTTTGGAAACGGCGATCGGCCTGATTGGCTTTTGGTTCTTGGAAGTCAGCTCGCTGCTGTTCATCTACATGCTGCTGAGTTTTTTCCTCTCGGGCCAAATGTTCCCGCTGGACATGCTCGATCGGTTTCATCTCTTCGGCTCGATCAGTTTGGGCGATCTCGTGCGGTTTGTTCCGCTGCAATACATGGCCTATTTTCCGGCCGCGATTTTTCTAGGAAAGATCCAAGGCGCCGCCCTCGCCCGCGGATTGCTGATCGAACTCGCCTGGCTCGTGGCCCTGATCGTCATCTGCCGCATCGCCTACCGCCGCGGCGTGCGGCGCTACAGCGCCTTTGGAGGCTAGCCTGAATCTGGCAATTGAATCCGTCCGCAATGAATTAATTTAGGCGGCAATCAAATGCAGAACGTCGCGACAATGACCCCGCAACCGAACTTTGAATCGCCCGGTCCTCCTCGCCATTGGAGGATGCCCCGTTTTCGCACCTTATTGATCGCGATGGTCTCGTCCAGCGTCGCATTCGCGTGGGCGGCCAATTGGATGGATAACTCGATTCGCCAGCGGCAGGCGGTCGAGATGATTTACAACAATCATGGGTTCCTCTCCTATCATTATAAGACCAGCGCCCAAAAGTCACCGTTAAATCCGGAATCGCCAGGACTGGAATGGCTTCGAGAATCGATTGGGATCGATTTTATTTCCACAGTAGACAGCGTTTGGTGTAGTCCGCCCGACGATGGTTCAGCATTACTGCTCGCCGATCTTCGCGGCCTGAAATTGTTGCAACTCTCTTGCGAACACCTTAGCGGCGCGGCGTTTCGGTGCTGAGGCGGCTCGACCAATTGCAGCGGCTCGTGCTGATGGACATCGGCGATGAGGACGGAGGCTGGGAATCCCTCGGACAACTGCGAAAGCTCGATGATTTGATTCTTTTTGGGCGTCTCTTCGGGCAGAATTTGACGGACGGTCAATTCGCCTCGTTGAGAAAATTGTCTTGGTTGAAGCACCTGTATATTGGCGAGACGCAGTTGAATGACGAACAGATGTGCGACATCGGCGCCCTCACTTCACTCGAATCGTTAGAATTGTATGGTTGTGCCAGACAACTGAAGAACAACGACCTACAACCGCTGCGCAATTTAAAGAATCTGGAGAGAATCTACGTCTACGGCCCGACGCGGATTTCGGTGGAAGGATTGAACGGACTGGTTCGCGCCCTCCCCTATTTACGCGACGCCCGGCTCGGTGCGGATTGAACGCATTCAAATCAATGCGGCAGGCAGGCGGCTGCAACGGTTGGGCAGCTTGGAGGTTCCAGCCAACGTTTTGCGAACTCCTCGGCGGATTTATCCCATGAAACAAGCCAAGAATTCTCTCCTTCGCTCGTGCGATTCACGACGCATGCGGCGTGGTTTCGTGACGCACGCGCTGTGGATCGCGTTGTCGCTGCCGTGGGTCGGTGCATCGCTTTGCGCCCAACGCGTCGATCAGGCGGTTCGCCAGCGGCGGGCCGTCGAACTGATTCAAAAGAACAAGGGCATAATCGGCTATGATTTCCAGTTCAGCAGCGGCAACCTGCGCGCTCAACAGCGTCCGCCGGGGCCTGCCTGGTTGCGCAACCTTGTGGGAGTCGATTTCCTGGCGTCCGTGGACACGGTGAGCTGGGTCGTCATCAACGATCAGTCCGTCTCGGCGCTTGCCGATCTGCCGAGGCTTCGTGCGTTGCGGTTGTCGTGCGACAAACAACAAACGAACCATGTGCTCGCGGCGATCAGCGGATTGAAAGGCCTTCGCTCGCTCGGGCTCTTCGAGTTCTCGACCGACGATGCAGGCTGGAAACCCCTCGGAAAAATGACCTCGCTTGAATCGCTGAGTATCACTGGCGAACTAACTGCCGCGGCCTTGGAACAAATCAAGCGCTTACCGCACCTGTGGCGCCTTTGGCTCGGTTCCCCGCAAACCAAGGACGCGACAATTCGCCAATTCGGCGCGATCGTAAGCCTTGAGCAGCTATCGCTGATCGATTGCAGCGAGGCGACCGACGGCACCTTGTTGGAATTAGGCAAGCTCCCGCACCTCTCGAAAGTTTGGGTCCTTGGCAAGACAAGAATCACCGTCGAGGGCATGAGCAAATTCCAATACCTGAATCCACGTGTCAAGCACGTCTTGCTGGATTCTCGCTGGGGCCTACAAGGGCCTGTCCTCGATTAGCGGCGATTCCACCACCGGACATCCTCGTCGGGCTCATGAACTCACTGATCCGCTATCTTCGCGTGCTGCGAGTCTTTGCGCAATAGTTTGGTGCGGGCGATGAGCTTTCGCGTCAATTTCTTGATCGAGTGCCTGTCGAGCCTGGCCTGGGTGTTGATGAACTTGGGCTTTTACATCCTCGTGTACAAGTACACCAAGTCGATCGCCGGCTGGACGCAATACCCGTATTTCGTGTTCTTGGCCACGGTGCAATTCATTTACAGCCTGGCCGAAACGTTCTTCATGCCCAATGCCGAGGAGTTCAGCGAGTCTGGTGCGCACCGGCGACTTGGATTTCGCGCTGCTCAAGCCGATCGACACCCAGATGCTCGTGTCGCTCGCGAAAACCGATTGGTCGGGCCTGTCGAATTTCGTGTTCGCCGGCTGTTTGTTGACGTACGCACTGGTGAAGATGGATTACACGCCCGGCATCGAGCAGGTGATTCTGTATCCATTTTACATTCTCTCGGGCGTGGCGATCCTCTATAGCCTGACGATCATCCTGGCCTCGACCTCCGTTTGGCTGGGACGCAATCAGACGATTACCGACTACTGGTTTTACATCACGAATTTTTCGCGCTACCCGCTGGAAATTTACGCCGGCCCGTTCGGCACGCCGCTGCAAGTGTTCTTCACATTTTTTGTCCCGGTGTTGGTGGTGGTGAACGTGCCGGCGCGGATGCTGGCCCGGCCGTTGACTACCGGCGATTGGCGGCTGGCCGGGTTCGCGCTGGTGGCCACGGCGTTGATGTTCGGCGCGGCCCGCTGGGTGTTTCAACGCGCTCTGGCCAGCTACCGCAGCGCGAGCAGCTAACCGGCATTCCATGATCATGGGAGGGCGAGGCCCCTGCCGAGCCGCGTGTCTGGAGTTGAACCACGGATGACCCGATGACCCGATGACACGGATGACACAGAAAAAGAAGAAGCAACGTTCGTCCCTATCGGTGTTATCGGTGTCATCCGCGGTCGAACGTCTTCGCTTGCCAGTGCCACGACCCACTGGTAAACCGACGCCGCGCGCGTATACTCGGCGCACGAATTCATCGACGTCGGCCGAGGTACGCGGCGGTGTACGACAAACAAACACTCATCGAATTGGTTCGCCAGCGGGCGCTGAAGTTCGGCGATTTCACGCTCGCTTCCGGCAAGCAGGCGAAGTATTACCTCGACGGCAAGCAAGTCACGCTCGACTCGTTCGGCGCGAAGCTCGTGGCCGAGGGAATTTTGGATCTGCTGGCCGACAATCTGCCGCTGCCCGACGCGGTCGGCGGCATGTCGATCGGCGCCGATCCGATCACGGCGGCCGTGATCACGATGGCCGGCGTCCGCGGCCAGGCGATGACTGGGTTCCTCGTCCGCAAGGAGCCGAAGGGGCACGGCACAAATCGCTATGTCGAGGGGCCCGTGACGGCCGGCCAGCGCGTGGTGATCGTCGAGGATGTGGTGACGACCGGCGGTTCTTCGCTGGAGGCGATTGCGCGGGTCGAGGAATTCGGTTTGAAAGTGTCCCGGGTGGTGACGATCATCGACCGCCTCGAAGGAGGCCAAAAGGCGTTCGAGTCCCGCGGCTATCCGCTGTCCAGCTTGCTGACGATCCGCGACTTCGGGATCGAGCCGCCCGGTTGATTTTGGGCCGAATCCTCCAGCCCATTTTTCGAAAGGCTGTTGCATCGGCCTTCGTCGCCGCGATACATTATGGGGTTAGCTGGTTGAGCGGTTGCCAACGGATGGGAGCCCGATTTGCCGCCCGCTCGCGGCTCGTGCGTTGGTTTTTGGGGTTGCTCCCATTGGGAAGGTGATGGGTGTGCGATGGCGAAGAAGATTTACGTGGGCAACCTGCCCTGGTCGACCACTTCGGTCGATTTGGAGCAGATGTTTGCCGAGCATGGCGCGGTGCGCTCTGCCGAAGTGATTTCCGACCGCGAGACAGGCCGATCGCGTGGTTTCGGTTTCGTGGAAATGGAAACCGAAGAAGGCATGAATCAGGCGATTCAAGCCCTCAACGGACATGACATGGGCGGCCGACCGTTGACGGTCAATGAAGCGCGTGAACGAAGCCCTCGTCCGGGCGGCGGCGGTGGTGGCGGCTACCGTGGCGGCGGCGGGGGTGGTCATGGCGGCGGCGGTGGCGGTGGATACCGCGGCGGACGTTGATCCGCGGTCTGCCGGAAAAGCGCCTCGAATTCCAATCGCTCAGTCGAATCTTCGCCGGCGATCGAACACGGACCGGGCGGTGACGGTCTCTAGACTGTTTCCGCTCGGTATATTATCTTGTCCGCTGGCAGCCGCTCAGTTGCTGAATGGTGCTGGCGGCACGTTCTTGATGTTCCTACTCTCAATTCAGATCGAGTCCGATGAAAGCTCCCCCCCGGCCGCCGCGTAAGCGAACCAAAGTCAAATTGCGCGGCAAGAAGAAAGACCCGATTTTCATCGATGGCCAGCGGCCCCGGCCGATGTTCGTCGATTACAAAGATCTGGAACTCTTGAGCAAATTGATCAATCGGCAGGGAAAAATCGTCGGCCGCCGCAAGAGCGGTTGCACGGCCGCCAGCCAGCATGCCGTGACGCTGGCGATCAAGCGAGCCCGCTTCATGGCGCTCTTGCCCTTCGTCGGCGAATAAGTCGCTTCGGTGGCGCCTCGGGGCCATTGGCTATTTAGCCGTCGGGCTCGCCCGACGGTTGTTTTCCGACCAGACAGCGGGCGTTCATATTGGCCGCGCTTTGATTCTGGACGCCATGTGATCGACATGCCAGAGCCGTTCAGAACGAAGCGCCTGGTTGAGTTTCGCGACACCGACGCGGCCGGGATCATCCACTTCTCGACGTTCTTCTTTTTCATGGAATCGGTGGAGCACGAATTCCTGCGACACGTGGGGCTGAGTGTGTTGTCGCCGGACGAAGCGGGATTGATGAGTTGGCCGCGGGTTTCTGTCAGGTGCGATTTCACAAGCACACTGCGCTTCGAAGATGTAGTTGAAGTGGCGTTGGGCATTGCGCGGCTGGGAACGAAAAGCGTGACGTACGAATTCGACTTCACGCTCGATGGCCGGCCGGTGGCGAAGGGGCGCTCCACCGCGGTTTGCTGCCGGATGTCGCCGCATGGTCCGCCCGTGAGCATGGCCATCCCCGAGTCCGTCGCCGCCAAGCTGCGGCCCTTCGTCGCCTAACCGCGCGACAGGTTAACCCCCCGAGTTCTTCTCGGCCTCGACGATCGCTTGCACGACGCCGTCCATGGTGTAGATCGCCGCTTCGGCGGCGGGCTCATGCCCGAGTTGCCGCAATGTTGCGGAAGTGATCGGACTGATGCTCGCCAGTCGTGCGCTGGCAATTCACCACCAAACATCCGCGCCAAAGATCGGGCGATGGCCGAGCTGGTCACCGTGACCCAATCGATTCGTCCGGCGGCCAATTCAGCGGCAATTTCCGCATCCGGCTCTGGCACATCCTTGCTTGTGTAGACGACGACCTGTTCCACGCTCGCGCCGGCTGCCGCGAGCTTGCTCGCCCAGTATTTCCCGGCCGCGGCTCGCCCGGGCCAGTAGAAATTTTTTTCCCCGGGCCTCGGGCACCAGCAGTTCGGCCAGTGCTTCGGCCCGGTATTGCTCCGGTTCGCGATCGGCCCGGAGATGATACCGAGCCAACTCCTCGCTCGTGCCCGGTCCCATCGCGGCCAGGCGCACGCCACCCAACCGCCGCAAATCGCCGCCGATTGCCGCCAACCGATCGAGCAGAAATCGCACGCCGTTCGAGCTCGAGAATACCAGCCAATCGTAGCGATCTAGTTGCGCAAGCTCCGCATCCACCGGCACCCAATCGTCGGGCGGACCGACTTGAATCGCCGGCTGCACGAGACACTCGGCGCCGAGCTCACTCAATCGCATGCACAGCGTTTCCGCCTGATCGATCGGCCGCGTGACCATGATCCGCCGGCCGAACAGCGGCCGCGCCGCGAACCAGTCGTGCGCTTGATCGGCCACGGCAACCTGCCCCACGATCACGATCACCGGCGGACGCATCGCGACCGCATCCATCTCGTCGGCGACGCGCGAGAGCGTCGTCAACACGACGCGCTGGTCGGGCCACGAGCAGCGGCGGACGATCGCCGCCGGAGTGTTTGCGGGCTTTCCCGCCGCCATGAGTGCCGCGCTCCATTGGCGAGCAGTGGTTACGCCCATGTAGAACACCAAGGTGCCCGGCACGGCGGCCAGCGCTGCATAGTCCAATCCCGACGCCGGCTTGTCCGCCTGCTCGCGGCCGGTGACCAGCGTCACCGCCGAGGCTTCGTCGCGATGCGTGAGCATGATGCCCGCATAGCTGCCGGCCGCCAGCGCCGCGGTAATGCCGGGCACGACTTCGAAGGGGACGCCCGCCTCGGCCAGCGCGCCGACTTCTTGCGCCAAGCGGCCGAAAATCGCGGGGTCGCCACCCTTAAGTCGGACGACGATGCGCCCGCGCGGGCCAACTCGATCATCCGCCGATTGATCTCTTCCTGCGGCACGATCCGGTCACGGCCATGCCGTCCCAAGCAGCAAAGTTCGGCGCCCGGCGGCGCATGAACGAGCGTCCGCGGATTCACCAGATAGTCATATAGCACGACGTCGGCCCGGCGGAGGCACTCGACGCCGCGCCAGGTGATCAACCCAGGATCGCCAGGCCCTGCTCCGACCAGGAACACTGTGCCCAGGGAATTTTCGGCCGGCGTCGGCATGTTTGGCGGCTTGATCGAGCTTGGATAATTGGGGTTCCTCCCATCATAACCCATCGCGGAGCGCGGAAGAGCGAGCCGCGAATCCACACTTGACGAACCGCGGCCGCGCGGGCTTGCGTCGTCCCCAAGCCTCAAGCCGCAGGACTCAAGTCGCTGTCCCCCCGATCCATGGGCAGCGCCTCGTTCCGGAGCCTTGACACTCCACGCTGGCACCGGTATCTTTAACTGATTACGCGAGGCACGCTTAAGTTGTGTGCTAAGCACGTTTTTCGATTTTCTTTGGCCGGGCCGACCGGCTGCGTTGCGGGGAGGGACTTGTCCCTTCTTTTTGTTGGTACGCAGCGAATTGGCCGGGAAAACGCGTGGTTGGTCGGTGGCTATGCGGTGGAAACTGTTGGGGTCTCGTGGATCGGAATTGCTCGTCGGATCAGGTTCGTCGCTAGCTGGCAGGGTCGCCGGTTGAAGTCGGTTGTCGAAGTCGGCCCCCCTGAAACACGGCGCGGGCCGCACTCGCGGGAAGGTGAAGCACAACATGAACGCAAACGAAGTCCTCCGGATCGTGGATGCGATCCACCGCGATAAGAATATCGACAAAGAGATCGTCTTTCAGGCGATCGAGGCGGCCCTGATTTCGGCCGCGAAAAAGCAATATGGCGAGGATCAAGAGGTGGTCCTGAACATCGACCGCCTCAATGGCGCGATCAGCGGCTCGCACAATGGCGTGCCCCTGGATCCCGAAGAAACCATGGGCCGGATCGTCGCCCAGACGGCTAAGCAAGTGATCATCCAAAAAATCCGCGAAGCCGAACGCGATGCCTTGTACGATGAGTATTTCGAGCTCATCGGCCAGATGGTCTCCGGAATCGTGCAACGCTACGAAGGCAGCGCCGCCACGGTAAGCATGGGGAACACCGAAGCCCTCCTGCCGCGCAGCGAACAGATTCCAGGCGAAACCCATCATCCTAACGAACGCGTCCGGGCCACGGTGTGCGAGGTGCGCAAGGCGGGCAGCCGGGTGAAAATCATCCTTAGCCGCACGCGCTCGCACCTGGTCCAGCGCTTGTTCGAACAGGAAATTCCCGAAATCGCCGACGGAGTGATCGAAATCCGCGCCATTGCCCGCGAGCCGGGTTACCGCAGCAAAGTCGCGGTGAGCAGTTCCGACCAGCGGGTCGATTGTGTCGGCGCTTGTGTCGGTGTGCGCGGGAACCGCATCAAGAACATTGTCGACGAGTTGGGCGGCGAGCGGATCGACATCGTCCGCTGGAGCGACGAGCTGCAAGTCCTCATTCCCAATGCGCTACAGCCGGCCGAGGTCGAGGAAGTCATCCTGTGCCAGATGCTGGGCCGCGCGATCGTGCTGGTGCGCGAAGACCAGTTGTCGTTGGCCATTGGCCGGCGCGGGCAAAATGTCCGGCTGGCGAGCAAGCTCTGCGGCTGGGACATCGAGATCATGACCCGCGAAGAGCTCGACGAGCAAATCGAACGGGCGGTCGGCGGATACAGTGCTTTGGAAGGTATGGACGACGCCTTGGCCGAGAAGCTCGTCGGCGAAGGTTTCTTGTCCTACGACGACTTGTCGGTGATCGAGCCCGACGCGCTGATGGAAATGGGCAACCTCTCCGCCGAGCAGGTCGATGCCATCGTGCTGCAAGCCGAAGTGAAGGCCAAGGAAGCCGAGGTCGCCGCGGCCGACGAGCGCCGCCGCCAGCGCGAAACCGAACGGATCGAAAAGGCCACTGCCGAGGCCGATGCGATCGAGGCCGCGGCGCGAGCTGCCGCCGGTTTGCCGCCCCTTGTGCCGGCCGGCTCGGAGAGCGATGCCCAAGCTGCGTCTGCCGGCAGTGTTGCAGCCGACGACCATGTTGCCTCCGGCGACAATGCTGCGTCCGGCGACAATGGCAGCCACGCGGATGAGAAATCGGGCCAAACGCATAGTATGTCGGAAGCCCACGGCAATGGAGGTCATGGCAGCGGTGCTCAAGGGTCGGGCGCTGAATCGCAGGGTGGAGCATCGGGAGCGGGAACCACGTCGCAGGAGGGCGCTCAAGGCTGATCGGCTGGCCGCGCCACAAAACGCCTCGGACGGTTCCTTCATGGAACCTAACACGCCGAGCGTGAAAATCAGGACACCCGCTCCAACATTTCATGAGATTCTCGCCGCAGGGCGCGAGATTCTTGCTGTGCAGTTCGGCTAGAATGGTGCGTGTTCCCTTGTTTTCACGGGCGGTGCCGAGGCAAAGCCGGGAGAACTGGATTATGATTTAAGGATACCGACCGGCTGCCGCCGGACTGCAAATCGCCACGTCGCGAGTCGCCGGCAGCAAGCCCGAAGGGAGGAGTCTCGTTGGCCGTCCGCATTTACGCGTTAGCCAAAGAACTGAAGATCGACAGCAAAGAGCTAGTCGAACTCTGCGCCAAAGCCGGCGTTACCGGCAAGGGCTCGGCGTTGGCCAGCCTGGCGGACGACGAAGTCGTTCGGCTCAAGGAATATCTGAATAATCGTAATCGCCCGCCCGAACGGCCGGCGCCAGCGGCGCCAATCAAGACGCTTAGCCCGGTTCCCGCGCCGCTGTCCGCTCCGCGCGTTGCCCCTGCGCCACTCCGCCGCCGGCGCCCGATGTATTGCGGCGCGAGGATTACATCGCTCCGGGCGGAGTCGGCACGCGGCCGCAGCCGATTGAGGCGAAGGCCGAGCGCCCCGCGGGCGACGAAAAGAAAAAAGCCCCTTCCGATTCGCCGCGATCGCCCGTGGTGAAATCGCCCGCGATCAAGCTCGCTCCGTTGCCGCAGTCGTTGCAGCCGTCGGCCGCTCGGAGTGCGCCGGCCGAGCTGGCTCCGCAGAAACCGGATTTGCGCCTGCCAGTCGATGCGATTCGCGCGGGCAAGGCTGGCTCGAAGCCTCTCTCGGAACACCTTCGCAAACACGAGCAAAAGCGCAAAGCCGAAAGTGGCAAGCCGCCGGCCGCCCCCGGTAGCGGTCTAGCTCCGCGAGCGCCGGCGCCACGCCCCATGTTGCCCGACGATGAGGCCGCGCGCGAACAGCGCCGCCGGGGCGCTCGACCCGCCGCCGCGAAGGGCAAGGATGAATTCGCTTCAGCGCTGGGGGGCGCGAGGCACGGCAACTGAACCGCAAGCGGACCGGTTCGGCGACCCGCCGGGCAGGCGAGGACGACGACACCGGCGGCCTGCCGCGTCGTCGAGCTTTGACTCGCGTGAAACGCTCGGCTTCCAGCGCCACGATGCCTCGCAAGGGGAAGGTCGCTTTGCAATTGCCGGCCACGGTGCGCACTTTTTCCGAAGCCGGCGGCATCGGCGCGAATCAGGTCCTGCAAAAGCTCATGGCCCTGGGCGTGACCTCGGCGCTGAATATCAATGCGGCGCTGGATCAAGAGACTGTCGAATTGTTGGCCGTCGAGCTGGGCCTCGAGTTGGAACTCAAGCAGCCGGTGAATCTCGAAGACCAGTTGCTCTCGGAATTGGATCGGGACACCGACGATCCGGCGAAGCTCAAGCCCCGCCCGCCGGTGATCACCGTGCTGGGGCACGTCGATCACGGCAAGACATCGCTGTTGGACAAGCTGATCGGAATCGACGTCGTCAGCGGCGAAAGCGGCGGCATCACGCAGCATATTCGCGCTTACCAAATTGAGAAGGATGGCCGCAAGATTTCGTTCGTCGACACGCCGGGTCATGAGGCCTTCACCGAAATGCGGGCCCGCGGCGCCAATGTCACCGACATTGCCGTCCTGGTCGTCGCCGCCAACGACGGCGTCATGCCCCAAACCGAAGAGGCGATCAGCCACGCCCGGGCTGCCGGGGTCCCGATCGTCGTCGCACTCAACAAGATCGACCTGCCGGGCACCGATATACCGCGGATCTATCAGCAGCTCGCCACCGCCGGCCTGCTGCCGACCGAATGGGGTGGCGACGTCGAAGTGGTGAAGACCAGCGCGCTAACCGGCGTCGGTCTCGACGAGTTGCTGGAAACATTGTTCACGATCGCCGAATTGCACGATTTGAAAGCCGATTCGGACCGTCCGGCCGTCGGCACCTGCTTGGAAGCTTCGGTCCACGAAGGCCGCGGCGTGCTCGCCAAGTTGATCGTGCAAAAAGGGACGCTCCATGTTGGCGACGTCATCGTCTGCGGGACCGCCACCGGGCATGTCAAGGCGATGTACGACACGCTGAAAACCAATCAACGCGTCCAGTCAGCCGGACCTTCCATGCCGGTGAACGTCACCGGTTTGGACGAAGCTCCGCGGGCTGGCCAGCGGTTCTACGTGCTCGAGGACATCGCGCAGGCCAGGCAGATCGCCCAGAAACGGCAGGAACAAGGCCGCTCTTCGAATCTGGGCAGTGCTACTACCCACGTGACCTTGGAAAATCTGTTCGAGCATCTCGGTCAGGAGAAAGCACAAACGCTGAACATCATTCTCCGCGCCGACACGCGCGGCTCGATCGAGGCAATCCAAAAGGAACTTACCAAGCTCGAGCATCCCGAGGTGAAAATCAAAATCCTGCAGGCCACGGTCGGGGGTGTCTCCGAAGCCGACGTGCACCTGGCCGATGCCTCGGACGCGATCATTCTCGGGTTCAATGTCGTGCCCGATGAAAAAGCCCGGCGCTGGCCGATCAGAAGAAGGTTCAGGTTCGCCGGTACGAAATCATCTACAAGCTCACCGAGGAATTGCGCGCGGCGTTGGAAGGCATGCTACGGCCCGAGCGCCGCGAGGCCGAATTGGGCCGCGTGATTGTGCAGCGCACCTTTACGGTTAGCCGCGTCGGCACGATTGCCGGCTGCCGCGTGATTGCCGGCATCGTGGCTCGCAATGCCCGGATCCGCGTGATTCGCGACAGCCGCGTGGTGGGCGACTACGCGATCGAATCGCTGCGCCGCGAAAAGGACGACGTTCGCGAAGTACGCGAAGGATTGGAGTGCGGCATCAAGCTGGCCAATTTCAACGACGTGAAGGAAGCGGACATTTTGGAAGTTTATCGCATCGAGGAGGTGGCCCGCACATTGTGAGTTGCGTTGCCGTGGCCCGGCCGCTTGCCGGCCCACGGAATCTCGCTGGCTCGCCGGACCCTTTGCCGCCGTCATCGAGCTCCCGCCGACTCCTCAAAGCTGCCCAAGCCGTCCGTCAAGTCATCGGCATGGCAATCCTCACGGACCTGCGCGATCCGCGCGTGCAGAACGTCACCGTCACACGGGTGGAAATGGCGCCGGACATGCGCGAGGCGAAGGTTTACGTGTCGATCATGGGAGACGCGGCCCAACAAAACCTGGCGCTGCACGGGTTGCAAAGCGCGCGGGGCTTCCTGCAGTCGAAGCTCGCCGAGCGGATCGAAACCCGCTACATTCCGCGGTTGCATTTCATTTTGGACCTGGGCGTGAAGCGCTCGTTGGAAGTCGCCCGCATCCTGCGCGACGTGCTGCCGGAAAACCGCACCGAGGCCGACAACGCGATGTTGCGCGAGGTCGGCGCTGACGAGGCCGAATTAGCGGAGGAGGAGTCGACGGCGGACGACCTGAGCGAAGTAGAATCGTCGGCGCCGGATTCCGCGGACGCCGATTCCTCTCGAGGTGGCGATGTCTCCCCTGCCCCGCCGAATGCGTCCCCGACGCCTCCGGGCCGGCAATCGCCCGGCGATCCCGAACATCTTGCGTGACCTTTCCTTCCGAGACGACCCGAGCCGAGGCGTTTGCATGGGCAATCCGAATCGTACCGCGTTGATAGGCAAAGCGCATCGCGTGCTCAAGCAGCACTACAAACCGGTTGCGCCGCCGGACCGCCCGGTGCTGGAGCATTTGTTGTTCGGTTGCTGCTTGGAAAACGCGCCGTACGAATTGGCCGAGAAAGTATTCGAGCAGCTTTCGAAGCATTTTTTTGATTGGAACGAAGTGCGTGTCAGCACGGTCACCGAGTTGGCCGAAGCGATGCGCGCGTTGCCCGACCCGCAGGTCGCCGGTTCGAACATCAAGCGCGTGTTGCAAGGCGTATTCGAATCGTCTTACTCATTCGAGTTGGAATCGCTGCGCAAGCAGAGTATCGGTCAAGGGGCCAAGCTGCTGGAAAAGCTCGGAGGCGCTTCGGCTTTCAACGTCGGCTACGTAACCCAGGCCGCGCTGGGGGGCCATGTCATTCCGCTGGATCGCGGAGCGCTCGAAGTGCTGGCGATCCTCGGGATCATCAGTCCTGCCGAGGCGGCTTCAGGAAAAGTCACCGGGTTGGAACGGGCGATCCCCAAGAACAAGGGCCCGGAGTTCGGCTCGCTGCTGCATCAAATAGGTGCCGATTACCTGGCCAACCCGTTCTCGCCGAACGTTCGCAAGGTGTTGCTGTCGATCAATCCAGCAAGCAAGGACCGATTCCCGAAGAGATCGACAAAGAAGGAGCCGGAACCCGCGCCGCCGCCCCAGGCGGGCGAACATGGCAAGAAGAAAGGCGAGCCGGATCACAAGGCCGATAAATCCAAGGGCGAAAAGCCACAGGCCGATAGGCCGGAGATTACACCCCCGGCTCCGTCCGGCAAGTCCGGACGACCCGTTCACGCCGAAAAGCAACCCGCTGAGAAGACTCATACCGAGAAACCTCACGCCGAGAAACCTCACGCCGAGAAGGCACAAGGCGATAAGCAACCCGCTGACAAACAGCCTAGCGCGAAGGAGCGATTGGCAAAGGCGAGTCTGGCGAAGCATAAAGCCGAAGCAGCGTCCAAGCACGACACGGCTGAAAAGCACGAAAAACTCGAAAAGACCGACAAGCACGACAAGCACCAGAAGCATCCGGCGCCCGAAAAGCGGAAACCGGCGGCGACCAGCCATAAGCCGCTGCCCGCCGCGCGGCCGCATGCCGTGACTACGAAACGGAAGTCGACGACCAAGCAGCTTTCCAAACGCAAGCCACGCTAACGCGTTGGCGGCCGTCCCAGCACCCGAGCTTGGCGACTCGCCGATCGGCTCGATGCGCTTGCGCCTCTGTCCGCGGGAGACTCCCATGTTCAATCGACTGCATTCGATTTCGGCCGAAAAGGGCTGGATTTTCGCCCGCTGGTTTGCGGCGTGCGCTTGGTTTCTCGTCGCCGGCGCTCGGGCTCTGCCGGCGCCCGTCGCCGCGGCTGGGACAGGCGGCACGAAAACGCCGCCGCAAGTTTTCGAGGATCGCCCGGAGCCGCTGGTTCAATTGCACCCGCGAACCGAGGCCGAGCAAGACCATCTCGACGCCGCGGCGTTGTTCGCCACGGGCCGCACGCTCGAATCGCGGCAGGAGTTCGCCGCGGCGCTCGGCGATCTGGTCCGGGCCGCCCGGCTCGATCCACAATCGACCGCCGCCCTGCGCGAAGCGGTGCCGCTGGCCTACAGTCTTAATCGTCGCGATATGGCTTTGCGCTATGCCGTGAAACTGGCCCAGCTCGATAGCTCCGATGCCACGCTGCTGCGGCGGCTTGGAATGTACGAGGCCGAGGAGGGCGATTGGAAACAGGCGATCGAGTTCCTGGACAAAGCCTACCAGATGGGGCGCAGCGGCGCCGGCAAACCGACGGTCGATCAATTGCAACTCGAAGTGGAGCTCGCCCGACTCTATGTACTGACAGAGCGCTACGCCGACGCCGCCATGCTCTTCGACGCGGTGCGCCCGGCATTGGAAAAGCCCAAGGATTTCGGCCTCGACAAAGAGGGACTTCAGTCGCTGATCGGCGAAAAAGGCCTGATCTACGAGCTGATGGGGAGCGACGTACCTGGAGGTCAAGCGCCCGGCGGATGCCGCCGCGGCGTTTGCAAAGCTCAACGACATTGCCAAGAACCCGGGCGAGCTGGCGCTGAATCTGGCCCGGGTCGACTTGGCCGCACATCGGCCGACCGACGCGATGGCGCATCTCGAGAGCTACTTCAATACCCATCCGACCGAGCTGAGTCTGGCGTCGCTGGCGCTGCTTTCCTCGACGTTGGCCGAGCTCAAGCAGTCGGACCAACTGATGTCGCACCTCGAATCGCTTCGCAAGACCTTGGGTGGTTCGGTGGCGCTTGATTTCTTTCAGGCCGAGCAGCTCCGCAGAGCCGACAAGCTGGCCGAAGCGGCTTCGTTGTACGAAGCCGTGCTCAAGAAAAAGCAGGCCGGTGAAGTCTACGAGGCACTGGCGGAAATTTATCGCCGGACCAACCAGATCGAACCGCTGTTGAAACTGCTGGGGGACGTGGTCGTCCGCAGCAGCTCGCTCGACGTGATCGAGGGCGAGCAGAAAAAAATCTTAGCCGACGACAAGCTCTATACGGCATTGCTGCATGACGTCCAAGCGCATCATGCGTCCGCCGAGGAGGCCAATTATCCCCCATTGCTGGCTGCCGCCGTGCTGGCCGCAGCGCGCAAGGACTTCGAGCGCGCCGGCGGATTCTTCGAGTTGGCAATCAAAGCCAAACCGAAACAACGGGCCGAGGTGCTGCTGATGTGGGGCTTGGATTTGCTCACGGCCGAGAAATATAAGGACGCGGCGACCGTGTTCCGCCGCGGCAGTGAGCAGGGCGAATTGTTCGACAACAAGCCCGTGTTCGAATTCTATTTGGCCGGCGCCCTGGAACTCGCCGGTCAGACCGATGCCGCGCTCGCCGCCGCGGATAAGATTGTCGCTGGCAAGAAAACTCCCGATTCGCGGTTCGCCTCGCGCCGGGCTTGGATCTTGTATCACGCCAAGCGCTACGACGCCGCGTACCTGGCCTATCAACAACTGCTGGCGAAATACGACGACGACTATGCCTCGTCGGACAACCGCGACGTGATGCGCGAGGCCCGCAGCATCCTGTCGAACATTTGCGTTATTCGCCACAAGAACGCCGAAGCGGAGGAATGGCTCGAGCAAGTCCTCGACGAAACGCCCGACGATGTCGGCGCGATGAACGATCTGGGCTATCTTTGGGCCGACGAAGGCAAGCATCTCGAGCGCGCTCTGGACATGGTCCGCAAAGCCGTCGCCGCCGAGCCGAACAATGCCGCCTATCGCGACAGCCTGGGCTGGGCGCTGTATCGCGTGGGGCAGCGCGCCGATGCCGTGGCCGAGCTGAAAAAGGCGATCGCCGCCGATAAGGATCCCGAGGGGACCATTTACGAGCACCTCGGCGACGTCTATGCCGATCTGAACCAATCGCACGACGCATTGGAACAATGGCGGCATGCCTTGGATGCCTATCGCAAAGAGCAGGACGCCGAGCGAATCAAGCTCCTTCAAGCGAAGATCGAAAAGCTGAACTCCAACCAACACCACTAAGCCTTAAGGCCGTCGCCTTCAGCGTCTGTTGAAGGTTGCGTCGGTTGGATGTTCGAACGTAAGAACCTGCTCCTTGTCGGCGTAGACAAGGTGGAAGAAGAACGGCTGTTGGAAATCGCGCTCGAAGCCGGCGCCGATGACGTCCGCCGCGACGGCGCGAAATTCGAAGTCGCTTGCAATCCCGCCGTCGTTGGCACGGTGGCCGACGCCATGATGGCCGCCGGCGTCGAACTGGAATCGCAGGAACTGACCGGATCCCTACCTCGACTGTCGACCTGAACGACCCCGAAGCTGCCCGCAAAGTGCTGAATCTCGTGGAGCGTCTCGACAACCACGACGACGTGCAAAGCGTCTCCTCGAACTTTAACATCCCCGACGAAGCGCTGGCCCAGATCGCCTAGGGGTAGTCGCTTTCCAGCGTCCCGTCGCGCTGCGTGTCAGGCAGCCTGGCGCTGGCTGCCGCCGGAAGCTCGCTGGGGGGACGTGGAATCGCCAGCGATTGGTCTTGACGACAGACTCGGCGTAAAGGGGATCGTGTCGGGACGATCCGATGGTTTTTCGTCGGCCGTTTCCTTGCTGAAGGGCCGCCACCGTGCGCGAACGAAATGCGCCGTCAAGCGTCCGGCGGTTTTCAACCGACGGGCCGTTGGGATCGAAGCTTTTCGGCCGATCCGCAAGTACTGCTTGAGTTGGTGGAATGTCGGATTTTCAATCGTCAAGAACTCGAATCGGTACAAATCACCCAAGCGCTGCACGTTATAGTCGAGCTTGTGTTCGAGATGCTGGAATAACTGGTTGATCGCCAGCCGATACCGAAAGTTTTTGCGAATGTCCTTCTCGCGGCCGAAAAAATGATTCCGATCGTGGACGCGGTAGCGCACCAAAGGTTGCGCGAGAAAATACTTTCGTGCGCCCGCTAGCGAAGCCCCGAAGACGAGGCAATCGTCGGCGCGCGTGCGCCATTCTTGGAGGAACGGGAGCGGCAGGAACTTTTCCAACGTCGTTCGTCGCATCGAAAGACACGAAGTCGGTGCGCCGATCCAGGGCGCAAGAACGCCGTGAGGACGACCGAATAGCCCAGGTCGCGGTCTTCGTTGAAACAGAGCTCCACGCCCTCGCGTTGGCCAAACAGGCGGTGCCCGCAAAACACGAAATCAATGCCCGCGTCGCGTTGGTAAACGTCGAGCGCTTGCTCGAGATAGTTCGGCTCGAAAACGTCGTCGGCGTCGAGGAAAAACAGCACCTCGGCGGCCGACCGCGCAAGTCCTTCGTTGAAGCAGGACAATTGTCCTTCATTGCGCTTGGTCACAATCTTGACCCGTGGGTTGCGACCGTATCGGCGGGCCAGCAATTCTCGGGACCCATCGGTCGAACCGTCATCGACAACGACGATTTCATCGAACGCGACGCTTTGCCCGAGCGCGCTGTCGACCGCCTCATGCACAAAATCGGCGTAGTTGTAATTGTTGATGAGGCAGGCGGTTTTCATGGTCTTTTCCACAGTGCGACAGAGATCGGACCACGATGCGCCGTCGGGCCCTGGCCACGTCCATTCGATCTGCCTGAAATGCCTCAAAGCCGACCGACCGGCCAATCCTTAGGACTTATCGGAAAAGTCCAGCCAACAGGTAAACTCGAAACACCAGAATGTGTGGGTCGAGATTCGCGTACGTGGCAAGCTGTATGCGATGGCGCAGAAAATCCGGCCTGCAAGCGGGCGATCGAAGTGCGCGGCTCGGATGCAACCGAGAAAGTCAGGCTGCCGAAGCCGCTCGGCTGTGGCAGTCCCGGAGTTCAGCGGCTCGGGCTGCCTGTCGCGGAAGTTTCCTTGTACCGCGGCAATTGCGATGCCAGATAGCGCACCGCATTCGTGACGATCCGTAGCGGAATCGGCTGCTTATACACCGGGTAAATCTCGTGCCCCGGCCGAAAATAAAAGACCTGGCCCAGCCCGACCTTCCACACCGAACCACTATGAAAATGCTCTCCCTTGTCCCAGTGCTCTTCGAACACCGTCGCGTCGGGCGCGGGAACGAAAAACGGATCGTCGTACATTTCGGTTTGCGGGATGTCGAACTCCTTGGGAATGCCCGCGGCAATCGGGTGCTCGGGGAGCAGCGTTTTCACATGGCTTGGCGCGCCGTCGGCCCGGTACGCCGGAAAGATGCAACCCGGCAGCGTGATTTCGAGCGTCACCGCGCCATCGGCGGCGACCTGTTTCTTGACCGACGGCGTCGGCGGGTCGGTTCGCTTGGGTATGGCGAACGGCGGGTAGATGAGCTTCATCTGAACCTTGCCGCGCTCGTCCGGCGGCAACGCCGCGAGCGCATCTTCGATCGCCCGTTCGCGCATCGCCTGGACAAACGGCTCCGACCAATGGGCCGAGTGCAGGGCCACCAGCGACAGCTTGCCGGCCTTGATCCGGTCGACCACCCGCTTGCCATTCTCCGGCTTTACCTCGCGATTGCGAATATGGCCCCACCACACAAGCACGTCGCAATTGTCCAACAGCGAGTCGGGCAATCCCTGTCCGGCGTCGTCCAGCCGGACCGAGCGGACCGTGATTCCGGGCTGCTGCTTGAGATGCTCGGCGATCGCGCCACCGAGAAAATTTTCATACGCCTGCTTTTGCTGCGGCTGCTCTTCATCCCACACGACAACGCGGTAGAGCGGTCGTTCGGTGTGAGCCTGCGCCGCGGGCTCGGCGGCCCGCAGCCTGGCGCCCATGTTCGCAACGAACAGGAAACTGGCCGCCAGCAAGCTGACGGCAGCGGGGAGGATCAACCGGCCGGTGCGTTGGGAAGTGCTCATGCATCGAACCGTAATCGCCGCGCGCCGACGATGTCAAGCAATTCGTTGTAATTACCCGCTCGTGGGTCTAGCGACCTCCGCGGCAAGGCCACACGCCCATACCCCTCCCATCGGCGACACTTTCCGGCGCAGCGACAGGTCCTTATATTGGGCTAGTCCAATCGACCGCCGCGAGTTCTAGCGGCCTATTGCAAAAAGGGGACTGGCTCTGAGCCACCGGGCAGAATTTCCGAAGTGTTGAGGAGGCCGCAAAGTGCCTGTCCCCTTTTTCGACAGGCTGCTTGCCACGCAAAACAGAAAACACGCCTCGGAGAGAGCTTCGTGTTGAACAAAGAATTCATCGCCCTAATGCGCTGCCCGGAGAATCGTTCCAGCTTGGCGCTGGCCGACGCCGGTCTCGTGGCGGAAGTGAACACTGCGATTTCGGCCGGGCGATTGAAAAACCGGGCGGGCATGGTCCTGGCCGACCGGTTGGCCGGCGGGCTGATTCGCCAGGATCACGCGGTGCTCTATCCCATCAATCGCGATGAGATTCCCATCTTGTTGCTCGACGAAGGCATTCTCCTGAATCAACTGTAATCGGCGGCCGCTATCTGGCGGCCGCCCTCGGAGACAACGCCATGGCCGCGAAGACGATTTTCAAACGAATCATCGACCGCGAAATTCCGGCCGACATCGTCTACGAGGACGACGAGTGCCTGGCCATGCGCGACATTGCTCCGCAAGCGCCAGTCCATCTGCTGCTGATCCCGAAACGCGAAATCGCGTCGCTCGACGCCTTGGCCAACGACGACGCGGCGCTCCTCGGTCATCTGTGGCTCGTGATCCGCAATCTGGCGCGGCAGATGAAGCTCGACCGCGGCTACCGCGTGGTCGTCAACTGCGGCGGCGAGGGAGGCCAGACTGTCGACCATCTCCATTTCCACCTCCTCGCCGGCCGCCAAATGACCTGGCCACCAGGCTAGCCCTTGACCGCCCAATTCTATTGTGCGGCACCACGTCTCCCCGTAAAGAGCCGCGCACGCAGTAAGCGAATTGGAGCCCGCCACTCGCTTACTCCGTGCGCGGCTCTTTACCCCATGCGGCACCGCCTCTCCCCGTAAAGAGCCGCGCACGATAGTAAGTGGGCGTTGCAGCAAGGGCGAACTCCACTATCGCTTACTGCGTGCGCGGCTCTTTACCCCATGCGGCACCGCCTCTCCCCGTAAAGAGCCGCGCACGATAGTAAGCGGGCGTTGCAGCAAGGGCGAACTCCACTATCGCTTACTCCGTGCGCGGCTCTTTACCCCATGCGGCACCGCCTCTCCCCGTAAAGAGCCGCGCACGATAGTAAGCGGGCGTTGCAGCAAGGGCGAACTCCACTATCGCTTACTCCGTGCGCGGCTCTTTTCGTCATTCGTGCTTCGTCATTGGTTCGTCATTCGACATTCGTCATTTCCATCCGCCGTGGCCCAATTCTGATTTTGGTTTGGCCGTCTGTTGCGGTAAAATGTGGCTTTGGAGACGTGCGGCTCGAGGCGCTTGAGTTGGGCGATTATTAACGTGAGGTCGGCGGGATGAAATACTTCCCCGCAAGAGTTTGCTTGGCTGCCGGCCTTGCCAGTCCGACTTGCTGCCAGGTTGCAGTTGGCTGTTAAGCCACCGTTTGCTAGCGACGGTTGCCTTCCAGCCGACTGCGACTTGAGCCAGCCCTTGGCGGCGACCCTTCGGCCGAACGGTCGCCGCCCGTGTATCGCTGGTAGCGTGTGCCGTAACGTGAAGCTCGTTGGCATGGCGGATTCATGTCGGGATTCGTGGGGGCGTCACGAGTTCAGGCGACGGGAATCGAGCATGTGGTGAAATAAACACGAGCAGCGTCCCAGGCGCGGTGACGACTTGAAAAGCGCATTGGTGTCCAATACCAAAACCCTGCTGGTCACCGGGTGGACATGAGCGCGGAGCCGGCCGACCGGCCAGCCGATACCGATGGCAGGAAACTTCCGTTCGGCGGCCAACCCCCACTACCATTAAATCCAAGAAACAGCCGGCTCCTCAGAGCGCATCAAACCGAAGGAACTTTTCGGCGTGTGCGATTCCTCGCGCACTCGAAAAAGTTTCGCGAGCGTTCGTTACGCGCGGGTTCAAAGCTCGCGCGTGAACTTCGGCGCTGAGGCATGAGGGGCGTGAGGAGGTGAGGGGCGTGAGGTACGAAGGGGCGTGCCGAGCGTAAAGAGCCGCGCACGCAGTAAGCGAATTGGAGCCCGCCACTCGCTTACTGCGTGCGTGGCTCTCTTGCGTGAGACGAAGAACTGCAAAGATCTCGGGCGATCAGAGCTTCCAAATATCCTTGATCCGGTCGACCATGCCGGGCTTGGCGGGCGGATTTGCCGGAGGTTTGTTCGCCGGCTGGGCCGTGGGCGGAACGTTTACGATCTGCGGCGCCAGCGGCACGTGCGAGCGGAGCAGCTTCGGCCAGTAACCCCCCAGCTCGTCAAGGCAGTCGCCCAATTGACCTTGGTTCAATTGGAATTCGGCCAGGGCGATCATCTTGTTCAGATGGATTTTCTCGGCGTCGTTGAACACGAGGTCGAATAACTGCACATCGTCGACAAGGACTTCGCTGGTCCCTTGCAGCTCGAGCCGAAAGCGCAGCTGCGTCACTCGATCCGGCGGCAAGTCGTCGACCGAGAAAATGAACTGCTTCCAAACTTCCGGAATCAGCACCGCGCCCGGCCAATCCCCCAACGGCGCCGTGCGATAAAACGGCCGCCCATCGTAGAGACCTTCCAAGATCAGTCGCAGCCGCGGCTGGACGCCTCCGGCAGGAACCTTCATCCACAGCGAGACCGCCAAGCGGCCCGTCTCGATCGCCGGCAACGGATCGCTCCGCAGCGAAACCGCCGGGCCATTGCCCGTAAATCGCAGGGCTTGCCGTCCGGAGTATGCATCGTTGGTGACGATGGCCGCCTGCCCAGCGCCATTCACAGTCCAGCCCGGAATCAACGCCCCGCGGAGCGGAGCTTCGAAGCTCGGATTATTGAGGCCGGACAGCGGAGGCGGATTATCCAAAGCATTGCGGCGGTTTTGCAGATCGAGGATCGCCGCTTGCAGCGCCGGGCGAGCCTGCGATTCGAGCGCCACCTCGGGCGCCGACAGCCGCACGTCGCCCGCGGCGAAGCGGACCGCCGCGATGTCGAATGGCGCGAGCTCGATGCTCCACACGCCATCGTTCAAGCCATTCGGGTGCTTGGCCCCCAACTCTTCAGGACTGCAACCTGGCGGAGCCGCGACCCGCATTTGCACTCGTACGCTCCACGCCGAATCGTTCACCACGTACGCGAACGTTTGGTCCCCCGCATGCAACGTGCGGATCGTCGTCGGCTGCGGACAATCGGGCAGCGTCACGAACGGCGCGGCCGGCAATTGCCGATAGACGGCCACTAAGTCGGTCATCGCCGCTTCTTGTCCCATCGGCAGCAGCCAGCCGCCGTCGAACAGCTCCTGGCTGTCGAGCGTCGCCAGGCTATGCACGAACCGCTGTCGGTTCCAGGCCTGCGACGGCGCAAACTCCGAGATCAGCCAGGCGAACGAGCGATCTTTGCCAAACGGGCCCTTGGCGTCGAATGAGGTTAACCGCGTGCGCTGCGGCTCATGAAAAAACAGACTGCCGGGCGCCGCCGCCTGGCTCGCTAAATGATCCCATTCGCTGGAACGGTTCGTTTCGATATCGACTCCCTGCGGAGCCAGCGGCCCCGGCGGCAGGATTCGCTGCGGACGCAGCATCACGATCGCAGGATCGTCGCGGCACAACTCGGGCCGGATGCCGACGGTCGCCAGCGATTCCTCGATCCGCACCTGCGAGGGCAGACCGGGGCGCAGATCGTGTTGCAGCTGCGGCACGTCGAGCATGTTTGTCGGCGCGAGATACAACCGCGCGTCGGGCCGAATCGCGGCCAGCTCGCGCCGAATCCGCCGGTGGAAATCGGCCAGCACGGCCGATGCGCCATTCGAGCCACTGCCCCCGACCAGGTCCATCGCCCGCGCGGCCGGTAACGAACGCGGCACGATCGGCAAAACGACTCGCGCCTTCGCCGGGCACCGTAAGTCCCGTATCGTGCTGGAACCGTTTGATCGTGCGATCGTCCAGTCCCCAAGCCTCGCCGGGAAGTTGCGAAAAGCCATCGGCCGAAAGCTCGATCGCCAGGCCGGCAAGCGCAGGATGATGGCCGTAGCGCGCCACCAATTCGTGCACCACGGCGAGGATCGCTTGCTGCACGCGCTCGTCGAGCGGGTTGTAGTAGGGCGCTAGCCCATGCCGGGCGGGGTTCGTTTCAGTCCAAGGCTGGCCATCGGCGCCGATTAATTGGATGCCGACACTGTCCGGGCTGCCCGTCCGGACGATTGCTTCCAGCGCGGGAAGCGGCGTGGAGAATTGAAGCGCGGGAATCAGTTTCAATCCTTGCCGGTCGAAGAGCCGCAGGACCAATTCGAGCACGTCCTTGCGCAGCGGATCCTGCCCCCCGTCGAAAAATGCGCCCGTGTCGAATCGCGGCGTGGGCTGCAAGAGTGGGCTGGGGTAAATCGTGCTCCCTTCGCTGTAGACCGAGAGCATCAGGCCGTTGTAGCCGACGGAATTCAGATACTCGGCGAGCCGCGTCGCCCCTTCCAAAAAGGTCTGCCAGTCGGTCAGACTCCGTCCGGTAAACGGATCGAGCGATTCGGAAGCGGAAAAATTCGCCGCGAACAAAGGCCGGTCGAGATACCCGGCAATCAAGCGTTCCGGCGGCGCTGCCGCGGCGCCAAAGGCGCGCGGCAACTGCGCCGGGCCTGCGAACAGTCGAATCTTGCCAAACATCGCGCGGGTCGACTCCCGCCGATTGGTGAGCAGCAGCACGGGCGCCGTGGTTCGGGGCCAAAACGTCAGGCTGTGCTTGGCCCAGCGCGATTCGGCGGGGCTAGCGTCGTCGGGAACGTAACAACCGGAATCCAAACCGATGGGGCCGATCGTCCCCGCCGCGTTCGGCTCGACAATGCTGATGCCCAGCGTCTGCGGCAGATCGGCCGGGTAGTCGATTTCCAGCCGATGCGGCGTCCCCGGCTTCGCCACCGACAACGGATACGCTTGCCAATGGGGCTCCGCGCCGCGAGGCTGAGCGGCCAACTGGGCCATCCGCCCCAACGGGTCTTGGACGATCTGCGTTCCGCCGCTGTCCAAAGGCGTCGGCACAATGCCGGATATCTTGGTTAACGTCTTGAACCGTTCGTACCAACGGGGATTCGCCGGGTCAATTTCCATCACGACGTTCCAGTCGGCGGTATCACTCGGTTGCTGAGGGGCATGTTCGGCGAGCACGACGATCTGCACGCGCCGCTCGGAGATCGACTTCGACCAACGCAACGCCGTGCGCTCGCTGGCTTCAAGCACGAGATCGTATATCCCTTCTCGTTCGGGCAATTTGATTTCCAGTGGAATCGGCGCGGGCTGGGCCTCGGTCCCCAGCGGGCCACCGCCAGGCGCCGCTGCAGCAGGAGCAGCCGCCGGCGTCTCCACCGCTGGCGTCTTGAACAGGGTGACTTGCGTCCAGACATCGCCGGTGGCGCGTGCTGGTGAGAGATGGCACTTCAAGTTGACCGTCGTGCCGGGCGCCACCGGTAACGTCCAGGGCTGCACATCGAGCCGCCACGTTTCTCCCGGCAGAAAGATCAGCGGATCGCGGAGCGTCGAAATTCGCAGCACGTCGCCGGGGCTGCGCCGCACGAGCAGTTGATTTTCATGATCGTCCAACGCTTGCCGGTGGATCTTCGCCGCGACTTCGGCCAGCTTCATCTCCGAAGCCACGGCGCGGCCGTTGCCGTCGGGCGTGAGCGTCACTGTCAGCTTCGCATCGGGCGCCCCGAACACCTCGACATCGACGCCATCGTAAGCCCGCGCACTCCGCTGCCGGATTTCCATGAGCCGGTCCGAGTCGGACCAAATCGAGCCGGGGGCGTCGGCCACGATCCCCAACGGGCGAACCATCCGCAACGAGCCCTGGTCGATCGCGATGCTGCCATGCCACTGGCGTTCGGCGCCGCCGCCCCAGGCCACGCGCAAAGTCAGCGCCGGCTCGACTGCAATCGCCCTGCGCAGCGAGAAACACGAGCGCTGCGACGAGCACTTGCAACGAACGACCGATCCACAGCGCAAACAGTTTGCGCCGCGTGTTCGGACTTCCCTGTCCGACCATCGTTGGCCCAGCGTTGGATTGACGCGGGAAAAGTCCCAGAAATTGGGTGCGGGATTATAATGAGCGGCCCCGCAAGCACCTAGACCGAACCTGACGGAATGGTAGGGTGGGCACTGCCCACCATGCGCTGAGATGATGCGACCTCCACGCCAAGATCGGTTGCAGCGGTGGGCGGTGCCCACCCTACGAGCTGCCCACGCGCCCTTCTGGATCGAGAATCAACAGGGCAGCGGTGGGCAGTGCCCACCCTACTGTGCTCAATCGATCCCGACGGCCAATGCCGGCGACAGTGGAGCGAGTTCGATTGCTTCGGCACTTTGGCAGGCCTGTTCAAACTGGGCAAGCGCCGCGACGAGGTCGCTCACCACGTCGACGGCCCGGTTCGATACTTCGTTGACCTCGAATCGGTCTTCGGGCTTTGCATAGAGTTCAATTTGGGTCCCGGATTGATCCGGTCCGGAGCAATCTTGCCCGGTGGCATCGGTCGTGCCGCCAGGGCGGTGGGCTCGCAAGAACCAGGCAGGCGTGATGATCGCCCGCTCGTTCGGCCCTGCGCTGATGCAAGCACGGTCGCGCGGATATGCAGCGTCGTCGATGGCGCACGTCAATAGCCCCAACAGCGATCGACCCTGGGCTGGATGCAGTGGCCAACCGATTCCGGTTTCCAGCCCGCACCACTCCGCCAGCGTTGCCTGCAAATCGGCGGGCTGAGCCAGGGCTTGAGTTCGTTCGCACGCGCCTCTGCCATCGGGCAGCCGAAGCAGCCAGGGAAGCTGCGTCGTCTCGCTATAGAGGGCCTCATCAGCTGGGCCAAGCCGGCCGTGCTCGCCCAGTGGAAATCCCCGCGCCGACAGCACGGCTACAAGGGTATTCGGCGCCGCCGAACTTTCAGCCAACGCATCGAGCAAGCCCGCCAGGCAAGCATCCAGCAGTGACGCCTGAGCGGCGTACGCCTGAACGATCGTCAGCAGTTCGTCGGGATCGAAATTCTCCGGCAGCGGGCGGCAGGGAACCTCGACGGATTCGGAAGGGGGCGGATCGCCCTCGTCGGCGTAGCGATTCCGAAGCTCCAGCGGCGCATCCCACAGGCGGCCCATTGAACCCGCGTGCACCCAGAGGCAAAACGGCTGCGGGAGTTGGGCCAGCCCCGCGCTGGCGACGGCGAATAGCCGCGCCAATTGCGTTGTCTCAATGTTCTCGGCAGGATTTGTCACCGATTCCGTTTCGACCAGTTCTCTTTGGACGAATCCGGCTGCGGCAGGATGTTCCGCTAACCAACGCTCATCGGTCACGAGCGATGTAGCCACGCCCGCTCGATTCAATCGCTGCGGCAGCGCCACGGACCAACTGCTTGTCTCGTTGGCAGAGACGCCTGCCGGCGCCATGGCGTGCAAACCCTGCCAGTACGACCGATAGAGCAACTCAAGCCGCGGCGAATCGATCACTGCGCTCACACAAAAATCCCTCGGCGGCGAGTCGATCGAAGCCCGGCGTTTGGATCCACGTGTTGCCGTATGCGCCCACCATGCCGGCCTGCAACCGGTCAACCACCACGCACAGAATGTTTCGAGGTGGTTGGACGGAACTCATGCGCAACAAGACACGACTGGCATAAGAAGGCTGTTAGAATGCAGCACTGGCGGCAAAGTGAACCAGTGTACGCCAACAGCAACCAGCCGCGAAGGGTGCAGGCCGCCGCAGACAGGACGATTGGGGGCCATCCCAATGCGGCAGCGAAGACAAAAGAGCCGTTGTCGACTGCAAAGAATCAGGGCGCCGGAAGCTCCAGGCCATGGTCCGCCGCGAGCTTCAGCTTCATGGCCTTTCGCTGATCGGACTCGGAACGAGCTTGGTCGCCCAATTGGCTGGCCACCAGGCTGCGGTTCTCGTAAGCCGCCACGTACCGCGGATTCAACCGAATGGCGGCGCTATAGCTCGCCATGGCGGCCTGATTGTTGCCGCCCGCCGCTTGGGCGACGCCTCGTTTCAGATAGAGCGCGGCATCGTTAGGAGTAACCGAGATTGCGTCGTCGAAATCGGCCACCGCTCGGGCATAATCCTTGATCGCGTAGTACGCCAGCCCTCGATTGACATGCGCCAGAACGAAATGATTGTCGAAGCGCAGGGCAATCGAATAGGTATTGATCGCGTCGATCAGCTTGCCTTCCTGCACCAGCGCCATCGCCTTCCAGGTGGCTGGCCGCGGATCGCTCAGGTTGCTGGACGCCGCATCGTCGCAGTCAAGCGTCGAAAGTTCATATTCACCCTTGTAGAACCAGCATATTCCGCGGCGGAGATAGGCTTCGCCCAAGTCGGGGTCGAGATGAATCGCCGTGGTGAATTCCGTCACCGCGTCGTCCAGCCGATTCAGCATCCGGTAGCAAACGCCGAGATTGAAATGCGTGGGCGGATCATCGGGATTTAACTTCGATGCCCTTTTGAACTGTTCGACCGCCGCGGCATACTTGCCAGCCTTCAGCAGATCCTCGCCCATCTTGAATTCAATCAGACCGGGCGTCGGCTCCCCTTCGGGCAGCTTCACATCCACCGGCGGATTGGCTGTCGAGGGAGGAGTCGTAGTCGGGGGAGTGCTCGGAGTTGTCGCGGGAGTTGCCGGCTGCGTCGCAGCGGGTTGGCTCGTCGCCGGAGCGGTAGCTGCGGGCTGAGTGCCCGGAACCGGGTTCGCAATCAAGCCAGTGGGAAGCGGGGTGGCGAGCGTGTTAGGGGTCGTGGTTCCGGGAGTTGTTTGAGCGGGCGGCGGAACCTCCGAAAACGGATCGGGCGTTTTGGGATTGCTCGGTGGCGGCGTGGCAGACAGGCCAGCGCCAGGGATCGGCACGATCGGCACCAGGCCCGGCTCGATCACTGGAGCATTGTTTGTGGCCGGAGCGGGATTGTTTGCCGGGGCGCTGCTGCTGGCGGGGGCCGCGCTCACTGGGGGGCTAACGGGCGCCACCGGCGTAGCGGCGGGCTTCGCCGTCGGTTCATCGGCGAACGGGTCGGCCGCTGGTTTCGCCGCAGGCGCTGGCTTCACAGGTTCGGCCGCTTGGCTCGATGGGCCCCACAACGCTCCTACGGCTGTGACAACTACTGCGCTGACTGCCAAGGCGATCGAACGAGAATGCAGACCTGTGGGCATAGTCCACCTGAAGTTGTGTTTCTAGAATCCATGGCCGCCGCCAGCGTCGCACCGACTGCCACACGAAATGGCGCTCGAAGCTACCCAAGTATAATTGGCGGCTAGAGTTCATTATCGCATCGGCGCGGGACGTGGCAAGAATTGGACCCCCGTATGATCCGAATTTTCCGACGCACCGGAATGACCGGGCCCCGGCCAGTGGCGAATGCTGCCGCTACGAAATTTCAGTCCGCGCCCGGCACGTAATTCAAGCCAGCACACGGTTCATTTCTTCGCGGATTGTCTGTTCGATTTTGCCTTTGAACATGATCGCCGCCAGCGGAATCTGTCCCTCGAACTGCACGTCGGTCGGCTCGACCGTCATCCGGCCCTTGATGTCGAACCCAAATGTCCGGAACCCGAAGTCCAAAACATTTTCGGTCCAGGTCTCGACTAGGTTGCTGACCTGATTCTGGTAGTGCTCCTTGACTTTCTCGGCAAAGCCTCGGATCCGAGCGGTAGCTTCCTCTTGTCCTAACGCGTGTGGCACAGCGAATTTCAGGCTCGGCATTCAATCCTCCGGACTCGAATGAACCGCGGCGTCTGTCGGGTAACAGCATCGTATACTTTCGCGATCCGCAAGGGTATTATCTTACACACTGGAATTGAATTGCCGTTTGCCCAAATAGCCCAGTCGGATTTTTCCCGAAACTTCTGGCCGCTGGGCAAGGTATCTTCTCACACCAAGCCATCCCCAACTTTTTTCTACCGCCGATGCCTGAGCTTGCCGCGTTACGACCGAAGCGTTTCTTCCACCGCAACCGGGGGTTGTTGGCCGGGCTGTTGGTTTTGTTCTTGGGGGGTATCTCCGTCGCCGCCGCGGTCGCGGTGCATTACGCCCAACTTCCCGACCCGGAGACAGCCGACCGCCGCGGAATCGTCCGCTGGCTGATCGAGACCCGGCTGCGCGAGCAACCCCAGGACCTGCAACTGCGGCTGCTCGCGCGAGTAGAGCAAGAACTGCTAGCGGGCATCGACCTGCGCGACGCGATCATCCAACTCGACCCGGCCCGCCGCGAATTATTGGCCAGCAATGTCGATTGGCTGGCGAATGTCTGGTTCCATCGCGAGGCGGCCGCGTATTACGCCGTTCCAGCCGCCGAGCGTCCCACGGTGCTGGACCGGCAATTGAAACGGATCGAGGAATTGCGGATTTTCAACCAGCTCGAAGTCATCGAGGCGGGCATCGCCGCGGCCGGCAAGTCCGCGGCAACGCCAGCCATGCCCGCCGCCACCCAAGCGTTGAAAGCGGCGCCCAGTGGCGCGGCGCCGGCAAGCACGGCGACAGCAACCGCGGTACCTGCGCATACGGTGGCCCGCGTCGAGCGCTGGATTCGCGAGTCCGATCCCGCGGACCGCGGCCAGCTCGAAGCCTATTTCGTCGCGCTGCGCGGCCGGATGCTGTGGCACAGCTTTCAGAAGTGGTTTTCCTAGCGCAGCCGCCAATCGCGCTGCCAGAAAGCTATCCTCGAGCTCCGCGTCTTAGACGCCGGCGCTCAATTAGTCGTGGCGCTCGAGCGAACGATCCAGTCGGTCTTCGAAGCTTTGCACGTCGCGGGGGTGCCAGAGGGGCAACCCCATTCGCAATCGCTCCGATAAGACGGCCAACTTTTCGTCCGTGCCGGGAAGCGCCACGGTGGCGTCGAAGTCTTCCTCGGGCACTTTTTCCGGTTCGAAATCCCACAGCCCCAATTTGATCGCGTCTAGAACGGAACTCGGCACGACACGGCTCCCCAGGTTTTCCTGAATTGCAGTTGTCCCGAACGGTGCGAGAAGAGGTAGCGCAACAGAAGTTCAAACTGCTGTTCACGCTGCCCGCTGCCATCTGCCCGCTGCCCACAGTAACAATGCGGCGTCCAGGCCAATCACGGCGTCCGAATCCTTCGCGACCTAGTATCGAGCCTGCTGCCGGCGCTGTCAAGAAATATGCGCAGGTTGTCGCGTCGGCCGGACGACGCGATTTTTGCGCTTTCTTGACGGCGGAAAAGCAGGTCAAAAAAGTCGCGCCGAGCGGAGCCGATCGCGCAGCAAACGCACGCGCGCGGGATCCAATTGGCCAGTGCGATCGGCGCTGCACGCCGCGCCGCGCACCGCCAGATAATCAGGCTCTAGCGGCAGCAGCATGTCGAAGTCGGTCGCAGTGATCTTGCCCGCCAGCACGAGCATCAGTTGGTGATCGCGCACGGCGTCGGCAAACGATTGTAATTCCGCGCGCGACCACAACTGCGTCAAGCCAGGGCCCACTTTATCGAACGTGTCGACGAGCACCGCTCGGCAACTGAGCCGCCGCGCGGCGGCGAGCACCTGTCGCTGATCGGGCGCGGCGGCCGCCGGCCAATCGGCATAGACGACGGCGACTGCCGCGGTTGTCGCGGGCAATTGTTGTAGCCGGCTGGCCCATGTTTCTTCCCACGCGTCGAAGCCAGCGCAACCAGCCAACCCGAGTTTTGCGAATCGGATCGCCGGATCGAGATGCCGCGGCGGCAACGTGCCAACATCGCGGCTCGGATCGATCGCAGGTTGATCCAACAATTCGCCCAAAGCCACGCTGATGGGCCGGCGACCATTCACCACTGCGACGACCTCCGCGACGACTTGTGCGGAGGCGGCGCCCAGCGACCCGCGATGCGGTTCCTTTACATCAATGAGATCGGCCCCTGCGTCCACTGCCTGAGCGGCTTCGTCGGCGCTCCGCACACTCACCAGTAAGCCGGTTCGATGCATATCCGTCGCGATTCAATCAATTCTCGGAAGCGGGTGCGTTAGTCGATTCGGAAATAGGATGCCGAGCAACGTGCAAATCTCGTTGGGCCTCGTGCAGACGGACATTGATGCGCCGCACGACATCGAGTGTCAGCCGTTCGCACCAGGCGCCATGGATGGTCACGTAGCCATCGACCCATTGGCCGAGCGCCGGCTTGATTGGCACGCTGGCCCAGTCGCTCGCCTTGTCGGCGATTCGAAAAACCAGATTGGCGGTGCGGAGGCCAGACTCACCCGTGTCGCTCAACTTCAATGGACCGGAACCGAGAAAGCAGGCTTCGACCGCCTCGATCGGCAAGCGGATCGGCGCGCCCGGCCGCAAATACAACAGTAGGTAGCCCGGCACATAACCGACGCGTGGCTGCCCGCTTTGCCAGGCCAACAGTCCGATAATCAGGGCGCCGAGAGCCACCAAAATCCAGCCAGCGACATGCAACCAAACTTCGTCGGTCGCGAGGATCAGCACGATGCCGATCGATGGCTGCGCCGTCGCCAAGGCCATGCCGGCGTAAATTGCTCGACGATTCGGGCGGAGCCAAACTTCACGCATTAAAATTTGTTCGCTGTAAAACTATCGCCGTGCAGGCGAAATAACTGTCGCAATGCTTCCATAAGCATTCCGCACAATTCCGCCGTTCTACTGGCTCGGCGAGCAGCGGGCAATGCTTTGAATCTTGTCGGCAAGGCCAGCGGCCACTGCGTGGACCGCCCGCTTTACGAATTGCTGCCATACAGTACGATGATGACCGAGGAAGGGCTGAATTTCGGTCGCTTGCCATTAGAAGTGCTAACTTAAGCAGCCGGGGTCTGTCCCCATTTTGCGATGCCCCGTGAGCAAAATGGGGACTGACCCCCTCGGCGCCTCGAGTTGAGTTAGGACTTCTTATGCACTTGTTGAAAAAGGGGACTGGCTCGGAGCGACCGCTGGATTTCGCCCAGAAATTTGGATAGCCGCGACGTGCCTGTCCCCTTTTTCAACACCCTTTTACGCTGATTGATTGGATCGAATCGCTTGTCGCACGAGTATATCACCACTGCCGCCCAGTTGGCCGCATTGGCCGCTGCGCTCCGGACCATTGACACGATTTGCTTCGACACGGAATTCGTATCCGAGGACACGTTTCGTTCCGATTTGTGCCTGATTCAAGTCGCCGCCGGCGAGCGGTTGGCCGTCGTCGATCCGCTGGCAGTGGGCGATGTCACGCCGTTCTGGGAAGCCGTCGCCGCCGAGGGGCACGAAACTGTCGTGCACGCCGGGCGCGAGGAATTTTGCTTTTCGCTGGCCGCGACGGGGCACCGGCCGAATCGCTTGTTCGACGTGCAAATCGCCGCCGGATTGGTCGGCTACGAATATCCTGCCGGCTACGGTTCGCTCCTCAACAAGTTGCTGGGCCTCTCGCCGCGGAAGGGAGAAACGCGGACCGACTGGCGCCGCCGGCCGTTGAGCGCTCATCAAATCGACTATGCGCTGGACGACGTGCGCTATTTGCCCGCGTTGCGCGACCGGTTGCGCGAGCAATTGGAATCGCTCGGACGATTACCATGGATGGAAACCGAAATGGCCGCCTGGCAGGCCGACGTCGAAAACTCGCGCATGCGCGAACGCTGGCGGCGCGTGTCGGGCACTGGCGGATTGTCGGCCCGGAGCCTGGCCATCGTCCGCGAGCTCTGGCGTTGGCGCGAGGGAGAGGCCGAGCGCCGCGATTCCCCGGTCCGCCGCGTGCTGCGCGACGATTTGATTGTGGAACTAGCCCGGCGACAAACGGCCGATTTGAAACGGATTCGCGCGGTGCGGGGGCTGGAGCGCGGCGACTTGCAGAAACTATTGCCGCAGCTTGCCGAACGGATCGAAGCCGCGCTGGCGTTGCCGGAGGATCAGATCCCGCGCTCCGAGCGCCGCGAGTTGCCGCAGCAGTTGACCGTGCTGGGCCAGTTCCTGTCGACCGCCCTGACGAGCATTTGCCGACAGGCTCGGCTGGCCCCCAGCATCGTTGGCACGGCTGGCGACCTGCGCGACCTGATTGCCTTTCGACTTGGCTACCCGACGAACGAACCGCCGCTGCTGGCGCAAGGCTGGCGTGCCGAGGTGGTCGGCCAGCGCATCGACGACCTTTTGCACGGCCGCACGTCGATTCGCATCATCGATCCTCGCTCCGAAGAACCGCTAGCCTTCGAGCCGGTGAAATGATTTTGTTGGACATCAGTTTCGCCGCGGCTATGGGCCTCGATTTCAACGTGCTTCTGCTCGACACCGAAGCATCGATTGGCGACGATGATTCGACTTTGGCTCGATAAGCTCTTGTTGGTGCTCGGTTTCTTCCTAGCGCTGTCTTGCTAGCGGCATCGCAATGCTGGCGACGCCTCAAGCACGTGTAGCGATCGTGCCGATAACGACGCTAGGGGCTATTGTGCGCTATCGAAGCTTTGCTTCGGCGGAGTGGTCATCATGCGTTGCTGTCTCGCCGTGCTGTTTTCGACCTTGGCAATCCTGGCCGTCGCCGTCGTCGGCCGAGCCGACGACGTGAAGTTCTACGAACAAAACGGCGTAACCTACCAAGAAACACACCAAGTCGTGCAGCGGCCAATCTCGGAAACGCATTACCAGGACCAGCAGCGGACGGTCTACGTCGAGCAATACAAGACCCAAAATCAGCCCTTGCAGCAGACCTTCCAGACGCCGGTCACCGTCTACACGATGGAGACGTACTGGGTGAATCGCTGGAATCCTTTCAGCGAGCCGTATCTGGCCTATCGTTACGTGCCGCACACGCATTGGGAAACGCGCGTCCAAACGGTGCAAGTGCCGACGCTTGTGCGCGAAGTGGTCCCCCAGCAGCAGACCATCAAGACCCCGGTGACGACGCAGCGCGTCGTGGCCGAAGAGCATATCAGCCGGGTGCCGGTCGCCTTGCGGCCGGGAACCAGCCCCGATCCGTTTGCCCAGAGCGGCGCGACCGTGGCGCAAGCGCCGGCAACTTTGGCGGCGCCAGCCGGAGGCACGCCGTTGGAAAGCGATCCGCCGCGGCAGAGCACCGCTTGGCACGCCGCCGACGGCTCGCTCCAGCGTTGAAGCTTGAGGGGCGTGAGCACTTGAGGGGCGTGAGGAGTTGAGGAGCGTGAGGTACGAGGAAAGCCCGGGCCTTCGGCCCGGATTGCCTTCGTACCTCACTTCCTCACGCCCCTCAATCGCTCAAGCCACGCTGTTCTCGGTTCGATTCCGCGCACGGCGCGAAGGCTTGGTCGTGCTCCATTCCTTCGTCAGCGACTCGAACACGTCGGGCGATTCGTAGCGGACGATGTTCTTCCCTTCCGGCATGGGCCCGATCAGGCCGCGAAATACCGGCTGGCCACGCAGCGCCAAATCGGTGCTGCAATCGTCGACGCCGATCTGGGTGTGCAGCCGCAGCAGAGGCTCCGATTGGTTGTAATCGCGAATTCGGAGTTTCCCATCAGCCCCACGAGTTACCACGCGGTAGGTATCTTTTTCCATGTCAGTTTCTCCGCCCAATAGAGGGAAGCCGGATTCAATCCGGCGCCGACAGGCCGTGGCTCGCACGATTTTCGTGGGCGGCGAATACCGGTGCCTAACCGGCTGCTCGTCGTCCGCTCGATCATGCTTGCGAAGCGTGTCGTGTGGCGGGGATCCTTCCGCGACCGTAACCCTCCTTGGTTGGAGTTGGGATGGCCTGCCGGGCGATTCGTTCGCCGGCGTCGCCTTCCCTGTTTCCCAATCGGCGGTGAAGAGGCTAGTGGCTAGGTATTTTCCTGGGCACGTTACCAGGCGTGAAACGCACAGAATCGGCAGCGAGTGACCCCGCCCGTGCAGCCGATAGGACCAGCGATCGTCGCGAACGGCTGTGACGGTTGGATGGCGCGAATGGCGGACGGGATGACCAATCAGTGACGGATGACGACGCGAGCAATTTTCGCCCGGTCCCGTTCGTCATCCTTCAGGCATGCCTTGCTTCATCAATCGGCATTCGTCACTCGGCGTCCGTGCTGCTCGGCAACCAGCTCGTCCATGCGCTGGGCTGCGGAAAGACCCTCTGCTGGCTCCGCGCCGCGGCCCGGGCCGTTTGCAACAAGACCTCCAGCACCGTGCTCATATCGGTGCTGGTCAAAATGCCGACCAGTTTTTCCTCGGCCAGCACCGGCAGACAATTGATCCCGTGGACCAGCATTTCAGTCAGGGCCTGAACGAGCGGCATGTCGGGCCGTACCGAAATCAAGTCGGGAGCTCATAATTTCGGCCGCGGAAATCCCGGCCAAAACCTCTTTGTTGGGATAGCGTCCCGGCCCAAAGCAACGGATCACGTCGCGATCACTCACCAGGCCCAGCAGCCGGCCGCGAGCATCGGTCACGAGCAGATGCCGAAATTCCCGCGCGTGGAACATTCGCACGACGTCCAGCGCGCTGGTGCTTGAAGCGATGCACGTGGGGGCGGGCGTCATCACGTCGCGGACCCGCAATCGGCCTTGCCCGGTGCAACCGCCGCACCACCGCAAAGCATCGGCCACCTGAATCCGTTTCACGTCCAAACGCTGCATAATGACGTCTCACTGGACCGCTGGAGCAAACCGCAGGCTGGAAAACCTTCCAGCACACTCTGCAAAATTAGGTCATATTCTTCAAACGGCAAATGCTGAACGCGGTTGCCTAATCGGAATACCGTGTCCAGCGGGAGATAAATCCGAGAACTGGCGGGGACCGTTCCGATTTTGTGATTTTCCGCCAAAAAATCTGGCTGCCCGACTGCACGGTTTGCCCGGCCGGAGCTTGACGGACTCCAGGCCGGCCCCCGGGCTTCTAACCCGATCGGCACGCTGGTGACAACGGCAAAGTCTTGACCTGGCTGACGTAAATTCCCATAATTCCGCGTCGCGGCACGCCGGAGGGTAAGCGAATTGGCCAGCGGCCTGACTCGAAATCAGGTGCCCCGAAAGGGGTTGTGGGTTCGAATCCCATGCCCTCCGCTAACGCAAGTTCTGAGCAAAAAATGGGTTCCGCCGATTGTGGGCGGACCCCGTTTTTTGTTTCTGGTCCCCCAAAATCAGGGAGTGTTACCAAAAGTGATACTTTTTGCGACTCGGTCGCAACCCGGAAGTCGCATTCCTGGAGGGCGACTGGCGGTATTCACGCCACAGGTCGTCCACGACATCGTCCCCATCCTGGGCCAGATTCAAGGCCGGGCCACAGTTAGATGCGGCCCATCAGAATTAAAATGATGAGAATGAGTAGAATCAGCCCGAGTGCTCCGCCGCCGCCAGCGAGAAAGTTGTTGCCGCTACGATAGCCGTAGCCGCCGCCAAAGAGGACAACAATCAAGACAATGATCAGGATCAGTCCGAGCGGACTCATGCGTTGCTCCCTTAAGAATGAAAGACGCTAACCAAAGCGACAAGGCTTGTTGGCGACAATGGACTTCGATAAGCATGGCAACGACCCTATCGGAAATCAAAACTTGGCCGATCGGGAGCACAACGTTGAATCGTCGTGGTCAAACAGGGCCCTGACCTGGACTATTTTTGCTTGGCGAGGCAGTACAGCATTTCCTGCCGCCGTCCGTCGACTTGCTCCACCACGCGCATGTAGATGCGGCTGCCGCAAATCGTTGCACTCGCCATAGCCTGGTCGCCCAGTTTGTTCATCGCGATCTGCTCGAATTTGCTGGGGTCAGCCCGATAGACGAACGTTTCACCGATTTCGTTCGTCGCATAGATCCGGTTGCCCACCAGGACGGGCGAAGCGCTAAAATCGCCGCCGAGCCGTTTCTTCCACTGTTCCTTTCCCGTGTCGCTTTTCCAACAGGCAGCGACACCCGCATCGAGAACGCCAAAAAGATACCCATCGCGCGCCAAGAGCGAGGGAACATACACGCGATCTTTATTTTCCCAAACGATCTTGCCCGATCCGTCGGCAAGCACGGCCGCCACGTGGTTTTTAGGGTAGCCGCCGCTCGAGAACACGCGCTCGCCGTCGGTGACGGCCGAGGTGACGCACTCCGTCGTAGCGCCTTTGATCTCCCACAGCGTTTTGCCAGTAAGCGGATCGAAGCTGGAAACCAGATTGCACCCGCTCAGGAGTAACTGGTCGCGCCCTTTCACATTTAAGATGATCGGCGAGGTGTAATTTGGCTCTTTTGGCCGATCACGTTTCCAGGCGATGGCTCCCGTCTTTCGGTCAAGCGCCGCGACAACGCCGCCGGCGTGGCTATCGGCCGCGGCGATCACAAATGATTGATAGATTGCCGGCGACGCGCCATAGCCTTGATGAATCCGATAGTCGCCGATCTTCGTTTGCCATCGCCGCACGCCGTCGAGGCTGAGTGCCGTGACATCCACTGCCCCATTGTTGGCGAAATTGATGAAGACGCTCTCACCATCGCAGGCGACCGTGCCGGAGGCTGCCGTGGATTTCTGGTTCTTCTGCATGAGGCCGCCGCGATGCACGATCGTCTGCCAAAGCTGGTTCCCGGTCTCGCGGTCGTAACACAGCACCGATTGGGTTGCCTGCTCCTCGTCTGCCGTGGCGAGAAACACGCGGCGGCCGACGACGGTCGGAGAGCTGTGCCCGCGCCCTGGAACGGCACTTTTCCAGGCGACATTCTGCGACGCGCTCCACTCGGTCGGCGGATCTTGATTGGGGCTGGCGATTCCGTTGCGCTGCGGCCCGCGCCACCACGGCCAGTCGGTGGCATCGACGACGATCCGATCGTCAACTTGCTGGCAGAAAGCTTCTTGTGGAAGTATTACGGCAGCGGCAACAACGATGATGCGAAAAAATCGTGACAAGAGTTCTGACCTGACGTTTTCGAGATGGATTGAGCCTGGAGCCGATCTCCGGCTGGCAATGGTCGTCATTTTAGCGGCGGGGCGTCGAGCTCGCGTCGATCGTCGATCCTGAATTTGGCACTCACTCGCAAGCGATGAATGTATCAGAGAAAGGCTCGCAAAGGTACAAGAAATGCGTGCATTGCGACGCGATGCAAAAATGTCGTACGAGCCGATGTGGCCGGCATCAGGCTGCTCACGACAAGGGAGAAATGAAATGGCGAAGCAAGCAAAGAACACGATTCGCCTTTGGTACAATGGCGACGCCGAGGACGCGGCGCGGCCGCGCAGAAAGTTGACTGTGACAGGTTGCAAAAACGAACTTTTGAAGGGCCTCGTGAATGCATAGGAGAGCGGCATGACACAACCGGCAACCCCGCAAATCGTTTCTCGTGGTGAATGGGAGCAGGCCCGTGGTGAATTACTGGTTCGCGAGAAGGCCCACACGCGCGCGGCGACGAGCTCGCCGCCGCGCGACGGCGCCTGCCGATGACGCCAGTGGAGCCGGTCATGGTCGTAGGGCCAAATGGCCCCATCCCTCTCGACGATGTGTTCGAAGGCCGCCGCATGTTGCTCGTATATCACTTCATGTGGAACAAGGGTGCGCCTCACCACAAGCAGTGTGAGGGCTGCACGCACAGTCAGACGGCGATGAACTCCGCTGTCCGCGCTTATCTGGCCGCACGCGATGTAAGCTATGCCGTCTTCAGCAGCGGCCCGTGGAATGAGATCGTTGCCTATCGAGACTTCATGGGCTGGACGGCGCCGTGGTACTCGACCGCCGACTCAGGAGACTTGCTGGCGACCCGCAACGGTGGCGACCTTCGCTGCTATCTGCGGGCCGGCGATGAACTGTTCGAAACATATGAGACGAAGTGGCGCGGGATCGAGGCCATGTTGCCCACTCTGCACTTGCTGGACCTCACTCCATACGGCCGCCAAGAGACGTGGGAAGACTCACCCGCCGGCTGGCCGCAGGACAAGGCTGGGGCGTGGTGGCGGCGTGACGGCCGACCCATCGCTCAGTGGACGCGTACCAACGCAACGGTCAAATAGGATGACCGATTCGCCATCAGGCGATGCCGGACGAATTGCCGCGGCCCGCGCGCTTCGTTATACATTGTCGCCGCCGGTCGTTGTCTCGCGCGGCGGGGTCGAGCCGTTTGCGCCCCATTTCCAATCGCGGATGGCCGGCATGTCGTCGCCGTACTTAGCGATATACTCTTTATGCTCGATCAGGCGATCGTGAATCGTTTGCTTGAAATACGCGGCCCGGGCGCCCAGTTGCGGCAAGCGGTCAATCACGTCTTCGACCAGGTGGAACCGATCGAGATCGTTCAGCACGACCATGTCGAACGGCGTGGTCGTCGTTCCTTCCTCCTTGTAGCCGCGGACGTGCAAATTGCGGTGGTTCGTGCGGCGATAGGTCAGCCGATGAATCAACGTGGGATAGCCGTGAAAGGCGAAGATGATCGGCTTGTCCTTGGTGAACAAAGCGTCGAAATCCCGATCCGAAAGCCCGTTGGGATGCTCGCTGGCCGGTTGCAGCTTCATCAGGTTCACCACGTTGACGACCCGCACCTTCAGTTCGGGCAGGTGTCGATGGAGCAACTCGACGGCGGCCAACGTTTCCAAGGTGGGCACGTCGCCGCAGCAAGCCATCACCACGTCCGGATCGCAGCCCCGGTCGTTACTGGCCCAGGACCAGATGCCAAGCCCCTCGGTGCAATGCTTGACGGCCGCGTCCATCGTCAGCCATTGGTGCTCCGGCTGCTTTCCCGCGACAATCACATTGACGTAGTTCCGGCTGCGGAGGCAATGGTCGGTCACGGACAGCAGCGTGTTGGCGTCCGGGGGCAAGAAAACGCGAATCACCTCGGCCTTCTTATTGACCACGTGGTCGATAAAGCCAGGGTCTTGATGGCTGAAGCCATTGTGATCCTGCCGCCACACGTGCGAGCTAAGCAAATAGTTGAACGAAGCGATCGGCCGCCGCCAACGAATCTGGTTGCACACCTTGAGCCACTTGGCATGCTGGTTGAACATCGAATCGATGATGTGGATGAACGCTTCGTAGCACGAGAAAAACCCATGCCGGCCGGTCAGCAGATAACCTTCCAGCCAGCCCTGGCATTGATGCTCGCTGAGCACTTCCATGACCCGGCCGTCGGGCGACAAGTGATCGTCGTCCGGATAAATCTCGGCCATGAAGCAGCGGTCGGTCACGTCCAATATGTCTTGCCAGCGATTGGAATTGTTTTCGTCCGGACTGAACGTGCGAAAGTTCTTGCTGGCTAAGTTCAGCTTCATCACGTCGCGGATGAACTGGCCCATGACGCGCGTCGATTCGGCGATTGTGGCCCCTGGGCTGGGGACATCGACGGCGTAGTCGCGAAAGTCGGGCAGCGCCAAATCGCGCAGCAGCAAGCCGCCGTTGGCATGTGGATTATCGCTCATGCGGCGGTGGCCCGCCGGAGGCAGCTCGGCGAGTTCGGAATCCAATCGGCCTTCGGCGTCGAACAGCTCTTCGGGGCGGTATTTCTTCATCCAGCCTTCGAGAATGCGAATGTGCTCGGGCTTGTCCATGTCGGCCATCGGCACCTGATGCCAGCGCCAGTAGTCCTCGCACTTCAGGCCATCGATTTCGGCGGGGCAGGTCCAACCTTTTGGCGTGCGGAAGACGATCATCGGCCAGATCGGGCGCTTGAGATTCCCGTGGTTGCGAGCGTCAGCCTGAATGTTCTTGATCTCGGCGACGACTGTGTCCAGCACCTCGGCCAATTGCTGATGCACGAGTTGCGGATCGTGTCCCTCGACGAAATAGGGCTTGTAACCCATCCCTTCGAAGAATTTTTGCAACTCCTCGTGGGGAATTCGGGCCAGAATGGTGGGATTGGCGATCTTGTAACCATTGAGATGCAGAATCGGCAACACGGCGCCGTCGCGCGGGATTGAGGAACTTGTTGCCATGCCAGCCGGTGGCGAGCGCGCCGGTTTCCGCTTCGCCGTCGCCGATGATACAAGCGACGATTAGATCGGGATTGTCGAACGCCGCCCCGTAGGCATGGCTGAGCGCGTAACCGAGCTCGCCCCCTTCGTGGATGCTGCCCGGCGTTTCCGGCGCGACATGGCTGGGGATTCCGCCCGGAAAGCTGAACTGCTTGAACAGCTTCTGCATGCCGCTAGTGTCTTGGCTGATATTGGGATAGACCTCGCTGTATGTGCCTTCGAGATACGCCTGCGCGACCAGTGCCGGGCCGCCGTGGCCCGGCCCGATGATATAGATCATGTCGAGGTCGTCGCGCTTGATGATCCGGTTCAGATGCAGGTACAGCATATTCAGTCCGGGCGTTGTGCCCCAATGCCCGAGCAGACGCGGCTTGATATGCTCGCGTTGGAGCGGCACTTTGAGGAGCGGATTGTCGAGCAAATAGATCTGCCCGACCGAAAGGTAATTCGCGGCCCGCCAGTATGCATCCATCTTGTGCAGCTCGTCGGCGGCGAGCGGCCTGCCGTGGCCGGCGACGTCGGATCGTTGCTTCTCTGGCTTGCCGGCGGCGATGGAAGTGGCCATTGCGATTTCCTCCATTGAAAAAAGTCTTACTGCCTATCCGAGAACCGGCCGAGGACAGGGGACAGGCACATTTTGCTCTCAGGGCACCGCAAAATGAGCCAGTCCCCGCCGGTTCTCGGATCAGCAGCGATTGCCGTCCGAAAATTTCATCCTGCATCCCTCGAAGGCGAGTTTATGCCAGAGACTGAGCGCTGCAAAGTGCTAAGGGCGAGTCCTCATCCGAATTCAACAGCTCCTGCGGGGTTTGTCCGAGGGATGCTAGGACAGTGCTCAATTAGATGCTCGCCAAAGGTCGCATCATCAAGCGGCGCAATATTTGCATCCAAGCGAGTAGTTATCCGCTATCTCTGCGTAAAGGGTCATCCACGTGGCAAAAGCAATTGGTACAAGACGCTGGGCCATTGCGGAAGGGTACATCCCTGCCTGGAGTCACGGGCCGGAACCTCAGATGACCAGCCACGAGACTGCCTGTTTGCTCAATGCGAGCGACCAAGATGCCCAGGTGACGATCACGATTTTCTTCTCCGACCGTGAACCGGCTGGGCCTTACAAGCTAGTCTTGCCAGCTCGACGGACGTTGCATCTCCGGTTCAACGACTTCAAGGATCCAGAACCCATTCCGCATGACACGAATTACGCCAGCCTGATCGAATCGGACGTCCCGATTGTCGTGCAGCATACGCGGCTCGATTCGCGGCAAGCGGAAAACGCGTTGATCACGACCATCGCCTATGCCGGCGAGTAAATTGAAGCAAATCCAGGGGAGACCCCCCGCGCCATGATTCAAACAATCATCACCAAACCCGGCATGATCCGCGCAAAAGAGCACCGGCGGGCCGGGCAAAGCGCCCCATTGGACGACGAGCCAGAAAAATGGCGTGGGTGCCGCTCGCGGCATGGCCAGCCACGTGTGGTTTGCCACGCATCATGGTATCGTCGGCGAAGTCTACTATCCGCGCATCGATTGTGCGGCCGTCCGCGACATGGAAATGCTCGTCACCGATGGCCGAGATTTCTTTTCCGAGGAGAAAACCGACACGGATTGCAAAGTTGCCTGGATGAAAAGTGGCGTCCCCGCATTCGAAATCACCAACACCTGCAAGCAGGGCCGCTACGTCATCAAGAAATGGATTCTTACCGACCCGGAGCGCCACGTCTTGTTTCAAAAAACCCGGTTTGAAGCCACCGAGGGACGGCCGTCCGACTATCACCTGCATGTGCTGCTCGCGCCGCATCTTGAGGATCGCGGCGAAGGTAATATTGGCCGCGTTGGAGAGTTCAAGGGAATCCCGATGCTCATGGCCGAGCGCGAGGGCTTCGGGTTGGCGCTGGCCTCCTCGGCGGCTTGGGTGCACCGTTCGGCCGGCTATGTGGGCGTCTCCGACGGTTGGCAAGATCTCCATGCCCACAAGCGTATGACCTGGGAATATGAACGTGCCGGAAAGGGCAATGTCGCCCTAATCGGCGAAATCGACTTGTCGTCCGGCTGCGAATTCATTCTCGTTCTTGGCTTTGGCCGCAACACCAACGAGGCGGGACACCGGGCGCGCGCGAGTCTCAATCAGGGGTTCGACGCGGCGCGTGAAAGCTATGAAAAGCAATGGACCGATTGGCAGCACGGGCTGGGCGAATTGAAATCCGGTCCAAAAGACAATAGCTCGGCGTATCGCGTGAGCACCGCCGTGCTGGCCACGCATGAATCCAAGAGTTTTCAAGGCGGCACGATCGCCAGCCTATCGATTCCGTGGGGGGAAATTCATGGCGATAAAGACAAAGCCGGCTATCATCTCGTCTGGCCGCGGGACGCTTACGAAACCGCGAGCGCGCTGCTGGCGGCCGGCGCTACCGCGGAAGTGATTCGCGCCTTGAACTTCTACGAGACGACGCAGGAAGCCGACGGGCATTGGCCCCAAAACATGTGGCTCGACGGCAGCGAATTCTGGAAAAATATCCAACTCGACGAAACCGCCGCCCCGATCCTGCTGCTCGATCTTGCCCGGCGTGACGAAAAGGTCAGTCCGAATGAATTGAAACGCTTGTGGCCGATGGTCCGCAAGGCGGCGGGCTATATCGCGAGGCGCGGGCCCTCGACACCGGAAGATCGCTGGGAAGAGGACGCGGGACTCACGGCCTACTCCCTCGCGTGCATGATCGCGGCCTTGCTCGTCGCCGCGGAAATGGCGGATGGCAACAACGAGCCGAAGCTCGCCGCGTATCTCCGCGAAACGGCCGATACCTGGAACGGTTCGATCGAATCGTGGACCTACGTCGAGCAAACGCCGCTGGCCCGAATGGTCGGCGTCGGCGGCTATTACGTGCGCATCGCGCCGCCCAGGCAGCTTACCGGTGAAACTCCCTTGAGCGAAGCGAAAATCCGGATTCCCAACTTGCCCGCTGAAGATTCCCATTTTTTCGCGGCCGACATCGTCAGCGTCGACACGCTGGCATTGGTCCGCTTCGGCCTGCGCGCCGCGGACGATCCGCGAATCAAGAATACCGTCCGGGTGATCGACGCGGTGTTGAAAGTCGAGACGCCCCATGGTCCATGTTGGCATCGCTACAACCACGACGGATACGGCGAGCACGAAGACGGCAGCCCGTTCGACGGCACGGGCGTTGGGCGCGCGTGGCCGTTGTTCGTCGGGGAGCGGGCACACTATGAACTGGCCGCGAAAAAACCTGGCGAAGCGCAGCGGCTGCTGGGGGTGATGGAAGCGCTGGCGGGCGACACCGGACTGATTTCCGAGCAAGTGTGGGACTCGGCTCCGATTCCCGCAAAGGAGCTATTTCCCGGGCGTCCCAGCGGCTCGGCTCGTCCGTTGGTCTGGGCGCACGCTGAATATGTGAAATTGTTACGGTCCCTCACCGATGGGAAGGTGTTCGACACGCCGCCGCAAACCGTCAAGCGCTATCTGCTCGACAAAACCCAATCGCGGCACGCGCCGTGGCGGCTGGACGGGCAGATCCGCCAGGTTGCCGCCGGCAAAACGCTGCGCGTCGAGATGTCCGCGCCGGCAACTGTGCGCTGGAGTGCCGACAGTTGGAAATCGATGGAAAATCGCGCCGCCGTGGACACGGGCATCGGCCTGTTCGTGGCCGATCTGCCGACGAAATCGCTGGCGCCCGGCACGCTCGTCGAGTTTACGCTGGAATTCAGCGACGGCCAAAAACTGGAACGGAATCAATTCGCGGTGAAGGTCACGAAGGATCCGCGTTGACTGGCGAACGTAGTCATGAAAACCGATCCGGTGGTTCAGCGGCTGAATGTTGCCACGTATCGCGTGCCGACCGACGCGCCCGAGTCCGATGGGACACTCCAGTGGGATCATACCGATGTTATTGTCGTGCATGTCACGGCGGGTAATGCGACCGGGCTTGGGTGGGCTTATGCGGCGCCGGCGGCGGCCAGTTTGATCGACGGCATCTTGCGGCACGCCGTCGCGCGAAAGTCGGCGTTCGACATCGAAGGCTGCTGGGCCGCGATGCTGCACGACTTGCGCAACGTTGGCGTGCCAAGCGCGGGCTCGATGGCGGTGGCCGCGGTCGATATCGCGCTGTGGGATCTGAAGGCGAAATTGCTGGATATTTCGCTGGTCGACCTGTTCGGGGCGGTCCGCTCGTCGGTGGCGATCTATGGCAGCGGCGGATTCACCAGTTACAGCGAAGCACGCCTGACGGAGCAGCTCGGGGGCTGGGCGGCCCAAGGCATCGGCCGCGTGAAGATGAAAGTCGGCCGCGACGCAAGCGTCGACTTGCACCGGGTGGGAGTTGCACGAAAAGCGATCGGCAACGATACGGAATTATTCGTCGACGCCAACGGGGGCTATACCCGCAAGCAAGCCCTGTCGATGGCCGAGCGGTTCGCGGAGGATTTTCAAGTGACCTGGTTCGAGGAACCGCGCCCTTCCGACGACCTGTCAGGACTGCGGCTGCTGCGTGATCGCGGACCCGCGGGAATGGACATCGCGGCCGGCGAGTACGGCGACACGCCCGGCTATTTCCTACGTATGCTCGAGGCGGGGGCCATCGACTGTCTGCAAGCCGACGCGACGCGATGTGGCGGTTACACCGGTTTTCTCAAGGTAGCTGCTCTTTGCGACGGATTTCAGATGCCGCTATCGGCCCACTGCGCCCCGCAGGTCCATGCGCACATCGGCTGTGCGGTCGGCTCATTGCGGCACGTCGAATATTTCCACGATCACGCTCGGATTGCCCGACTGCTGTTCGATGGCGTGCTCGAACCCTGTGACGGCGCGCTTCATCCCGACCGTGGCCGGCCAGGCCACGGTCTGGTTTTCAAAACTCGCGACGCTGAGCTATATCGACTTTAGAGCGCGACTCTATGTGCTGGAATGGGGAATGAATGTTTCCACCATTCCCTTAATGGCCTGTTTAATGATGCCCGGCTCGTTGGGATCTCCGCGCAGCAGCGTTTCGGTAAAGTTCTTAGCCTGTTCCAGCGTGATATGCGGTGGAAGCGGTGGCACGTCGGGATCGGACAAAGCTTCCACCACGACCGGTCGATCGCTGGAAATGGCCTGCTCCCAGACGTCGGCGAGTTGCTCGGGCCGCTCAACACGAATGCCGCGCAGGCCGATCGAGTCGGCGAAGGCGGCATACGGAAAGTCGGGTAATTCTTGGCTGGCGAGAAAGCGGATGTCGCCCATCATGATCCGCTGCTCCCAGGTCACCATATTCAAATCCCGGTTGTTGAGCACTAGCGTGATCCAGCGCGGGTCGGACCATTCCTTCCAATATTTGGCCACGGTGATGCAGGCGTTCAAGCCATTCATCTGCATGGCCCCGTCGCCGGTGACTGCGATGCACACACGGTCGGGAAAGCAAAACTTCGCCCCGACCGCATACGGAACCGCAGCGCCCATCGAAGCCAGATTCCCGCTGCCGCTGGCCATCATCCCGCGGCGGATTTTTAGATCGCGGGCATACCAATTCGCCGTCGTGCCGCTGTCGGCCGAAATGATGCAGCGGTCGGGCAACCGTTTGCCCAGCTCCCAAAACACGCGTTCGGGGTTCAACAATCCGTTATTGCCGTCCAGGTGTGCGCGACCCTCAACGACTTTCCACCAATCCTTCACCCCCTCGCTCAACTTCTCTTGCCAGCCACGATCGGTCTTGCGATTCAACAGCGGCATCAGCGCGTCGAGCGTTTGCTTGGAATCTCCTTTGAGATTCACTTCCATCGGAAAACGCAGGCTCAACATCCGGCCATCGACGTCGATCTGCACCCCTTTGGCCTTGCCGACTGTGGGATAGAATTCCGCATAGGGAAAACTGCTCCCGACGACCAGCAAGGTGTCGCACTCCCGCATCATGTCCCAAGTGGGCTTGCTGCCAAGCAGACCGATATGCCCGGTGCAAAACGGCACTTCTTCGGGCATGACGGCCTTGCCGAGCCAGCTTTTGGCAACCCCGGCCCCGAGGATCTCGGCGATCCGCAGCACCTCGTCTTGCGCGTTCAAGGCGCCGGCCCCGACGAGCATGGCCACTTTCTGGCCGTCATTGAGGATTTTCGCGGCAGCCGCCAGATCCGTATCTTGCGGAATCATGTAGGGAACCGGGCAGCCGACGCCGCTGACCGCATAATCGTGGTGTTGTGGCGGATCGGGCACCGCTTTCTCTTCTTGAATGTCCTTGGGAATGATGACGCACGTAACCGAATGTTGATCCGTCGCGATCCGAAATGCGCGGTCAATACAATGTCGCACCGCGCCGGGATTCATCACCGTCACGCAATATTCGCTGGCGACGTCCTTGAACAGCGATTGAAGATCCACCTCTTGTTGATATTGGCTGCCGATCGCCGTGGTGGCCGATTGACCGACGATCGCCACGACGCTCTGGTGGTCCATCTTCGCGTCGTACAAGCCGTTGAGCAGATGGATTGCGCCCGGCCCGCTGGTGGCCATGCACACTCCCACGGTGCCGGTGAACTTGGCGTGCGCCGACGCCATGAAGGCCGCAAGTTCTTCGTGCCGGGCCTGGATGAAACGGGGCTTGTCCTCGTTTTTCCGCAGGCCCGCGAGCAGCCCGTTGATGCCATCGCCGGGATAGGCATAAATCCGCTCGACTCCCCACTCGCGCATCCGCTGCATTAAAAATTGGCCCACGGTGACGGACATAATCGAGTTCCTTACGAAATGGAGGAGAGTTTTGCGCGGCCGGCGTCGGACCGTTCGATGTCGATCAAGGCAATACCGAATTCCGGCCGGAACGATTTGCGCAAATGGGCCGGCGATTCGACGACGATCAGTTCCAGCGTCGGCCGCACAACGCCCTGTTGTAAGTGGCCGCCATGGCGCGCTGCCGTCGCGCTTGGCGACGCAAATATGGGCATGCACCGCGGGCTTGCCTTCGGATTCGGCGACATCGCCGATCAAGCTGAGCACTTCGACTTGCTCGTTGATTTCTATCGGCTGGTACGTCCGCGATTGCAAATCGAACCAGGCGACCGTGACTCGTTGAAAGGCGCCGATGCCAGTGAAGTGCGCCGCGGTCAGGTGGTGTTCCATTGCGAAGCGCTTGAGTTCGGCCATTGCTTCATCCCCAGGATCGAAGATCAAGCACCACTCACGCTCTCCTCCAACGTCATCGAGCAATTTCGCTTTCATTGCATAGTCTCGTTGCTTCCGATCTTTGGCGCTTGCTGACTGTTGAAACAAGGGACAGGCACCTCGCGGGAACGTCAAAACTTCGGGAAATCTGTCCGGTCGCTCAGAGCCAGTCCCCTTTTTCAACAGGCTGCTAGAGCCAGCAGCGCGGAACCCTCAGGCTGGGCCATGGATTGCCTCGTAGGTCGCCGCCGTCGTTACGCCATACGCCATGTGCCGCATCGTTTCGCCGACGATTTCCGGCAGCGATTGCTTCCAGGTCGGACGCGTCAAACCTGCAAGCGGAAGCCAGCCAAGATACCCTGCCAGATAAACGACCGTGCCGATTGCAGCGCCTTCCATTAGCGACGAATGCCGCCGGTCGCCGCGGAACAATGCGAACAAGATTCCCGGCAGCACGCCATAGCCGACGTGCATCGATATCGCCCCGGCCTTCTCGATCGATTTCGGAATCACGCCATTCAAATGCGTGGCGCGCTCGGCTTGCTCGACCATGAATTTGCCGGGATCTTCCTTGGCTTTCGGCAGCGTCTTGGCGCATATTTCTTGTCGAACGACCTAAATGCCATCATTGCCGCGGTGCCCGCCAGTCCTGCCAGGCCGCCGGCCAGCAACGCGGACGTCAGTTTGTCGCCGCTCATCGTCAATCTCCGTTACCATTGTGCGATGATTTTGCAATCAGCAGACCCGCCAGCCCCGCTCCCGCGGCCAGCAGCCCACCGATCAGGCCGGCACGATGTTTCGACGCCCACAATTCGATGCTGAACTTTCGCGCCACGTTGTCGAATTGCCCATGCGCGCCGAGGTCTCGGGGAATCGGCTTCCAGAAATTATCGGGCTGGTTGGGATCGGCCGGCTCGGGCAGCATGGCGCCATCCCAGGCCGCCTTGGCGAGATAGTGATCGAGCAGTCCGGGGATGACCTTTTCGCCCAGCGTCGCTTCGACCGTCGTGTAGCCAACCATGATTTCGCGGCGATCATGCTCGGCGGCAAACAGGATCGCGTCGGCGGCAACTTCTGGCTGAAAGATCGTGCCCGTGGGCCGGGCCTTGTGAGGCATTTTGTTCTTCGTCCACGTAAACTGCGTCGTGTTCAGCGCGGGCATGTTCACGACCGACACGCGCACGTCGCTCTTCTGGTGGATCAGCTCGCTGCGAATCGATTCGGTGAATCCCTGAATCGCATGCTTGCTTGCGCAATAGGCGCTTTGCAGCGGAATCGAACGGAAGGCCAACGCCGATCCAACTTGAATGATGACGCCCCGGTTGCGCGGCATCATTCGCTTCAGGCGCACTGCGTGCCGTAGACGTTGCCGAGGAAGGTCACTTCGACAATATGCCGGAATTCGTCGGGCGTCATTTCGATGAACGGGCTGTACATCGACACCATGGCGTTGTTGATCCACAGATCGATCGGCCCGAATTCGCGCTCGGCGGCTTCCGCCGCGGCTTCACCTGGTCGAAGTGGCTGACGTCGGTTGGGACGGCCAGCGCCTGTCCGCCGCGTTCTTCGACGTCGCGCTTTGCGCCTTCCAGGCCTTCCGGCCCGCGCGCCAGCAAGAACGATTTTCGCGCCGCGCGTCGGCAAAGAGTCGAGCCGTCGCGCGACCCACGCCGCCCGATGCGCCGGTGATGACGACGACGGTTTCTTGATCGACTTGCATCATTTCCCCTTAGGAAAATTCTTGTTCCCGCGACGTCGCGTCAGCTCGCGAAGGCTGGCGCCGGCCACGAAAATGCCGCCGATCCATAGTGCGGCGCCGCGCCATACCGAGCCGCCGAGCGCGATTCCGCTGCGGCCAGGATTGCGCTTCTCCGGAACGCCGTCGCAACCCCCGTCATCTCCTCGCAGGGCCATTTGCAGCACCTGCGCCGTGTGCAAAGCCGTTCGATTCGTCTCCTGCTCGATTTGCTCCTGACAACTGAAACCGTCGGCGACGATCAATTCGTCCTCGGCCGCCTGCCGGACTTCGGGCAGCAGCACTCGTTCGCCGGCCGCGACGCCGACCTCGTAATGGTCGTTTTCCTTTTCGTATCCAAAAGCACCCGCCATGCCGCAGCAGCCCGATTCGGGATGTTTGTACTCGAGCCCCATCTTGTCGAGGATTTCTTTTTCGGCGAACAGGTTGCCGATCTCCTTGTCGTTGAGCGTGTCGAGCGCTTTCTGATGGCAATGGCCGTGGACGAGAGCGTGTTTCGTCAAGCCGCGGGATTTTGTAGTCCGGCGCTTGGGTGCGGAGAAAATCGCTGAGGGTGAATGTCAGGGTCTTTAGCCGCTTGGCGTCTTCGTCGTTGGGCATCAGGTTCGGCAGTTCATCCTGGAACGCCGCCCAGCAACTTGGTTCGAGCACCACCATCGGAATGCCGGCCCGATAGTACGGCCGCAGTTTCGCGAGCAGGTCGATCCACCAGCGCCTGGCCATGCCCGAGGAAGCCATAGTCGTACAGCGGGCCGACCGCAGCACACATCGGCCATCGGCACTTCGACGCGGAATCCGGCGTCCTCCAGCACTTCGGTAGCGGCAATCGCCACGTCGGGATGGAAGTGGTTATTGAACGTGTCGGCGAACAGGACAACCGCTGTTCCCGCCGGATTTTTCGGTTCGTGCGTGTGGAACCATTCCTTGAATGTTTGCGGGGCGAACGCTGGAATCTTCCGTTTCGGATGCACGCCGGCCGCGAACTTCGCGATTGCGCTGAGGCCCGGCAATTGCGTGAACAAATTGGCGAACGAAGGGGCCAGCGAAGCGAGCGTCGCCCAAATGTGAATCCAGCCGAACGCATAAGCATGCCGAGGGCGAATGCGGCCTTCGTAGTAATGACTGAGAAATTCCGACTTGTACGTGGCCATGTCGACATTGACCGGACAATCGCCTTTGCAGCCTTTGCAGGAAAAGCACAGATCCAAAGCGTCTTTCACTTCTTCGCTTTTCCATCCGTCCTTGATGATCTCGCCGTTCATCATCTCGAATAGCATGCGAGCCCGGCCGCGCGTCGAGTCCTTCTCCTCGCGCGTCACCATATACGAGGGGCACATCGTTCCGCCCCCTTCGCGCCGGCAGGCTCCCACGCCGACGCATCGCAGTGCAGCCCGGGCAAAGCTGTGCTCGATCGCCGGTGTAGGAGAAATGCGTCTTCGGCTTGCGGCGGATGGTAGTCGGGCCCGATGCGCATGTTTTCGGTGATGCCGTAGGCCGGGCCTTCGAGGTTGATCACTTTGCCGGTGTTCATGCGGTTCGCCGGATCCCAAATGCGCTTGAATTCGTTGAACGCCTGCATGATCTCCTCGCCGAACATCCGCGGCAGAAATTGACCGCGCGCTTGCCCGTCGCCATGCTCGCCGGAAGCCACGCCGCCGAAACTGCACGACCAGGTCGACCGCTTCGTCCATGAACCGCTTGTATTTTTCGATGCCCGGAGCGGTGTAGAGATCGAACTGAACGCGGCAATGGATGCAGCCTTGGCCCATGTGGCCGTAGACGGAGGGGTTGTAATCGAACTTCTGGAACAGAGCGCGCAGCTCGCGCAGGTATTGCGGCACGGCGGCCACGGGCACGGCGGAATCTTCCCAGCCGGGCCAGGTGTCCGGCTGGCCGTGGAATCCAAGCCGTGCTGCCTAAACCGCCTTCGCGCACCTTCCAGATCATCTCCTCCTGTTTCGGATCGTCGTACAGTTTCATGTCGACAGGCGCTCGTCGCACCCAGCCCGTGCACGTGATCCATCATTCGCCGGGCCTGATCGTCGCTGTCGTCTTTCGATTCGCCGCCGAATTCGACCAGCAAAAACGCCGGTCCTTCGGGCAGGATCGCCAGGCTGGCGTTCTCATCCCCCTTTTTCTTCACATAATCGAACGAGCAGTTCGTCGATGCCTTCGCAGGCGGTCGGGTTCGAACTTCAGCACATTCCTCGCGCATTCGGCGGCGGTGTAGATGTCCTTGAAGCCGAGCATCGCGACAGTGCGGGCCTTCGGAGCGGGGACGAGATGCAGCGTCGGCTTCCAGAATCGTCACCAACGTCGATTCCGAACCCACCAGGGCTCGGGCGACATTGGAAGCCGTTTTCCGGCAGCAGATCGTTGAGATTGTAGCCCGAGACGCGGCGCTCGAGCTTGGGAAATTGCTGGCGGATGGCGTCGCCATAGCGGTCGACCAGCGCTTTGAGCGCGGCGTAGATTTCGCCCCGTCGGCCGCCGCCGCGGATGATCGCTTCGAGTTCGTCGGGCGGCGTTGGTCCGACGTGCATTCGCGTGCCGTCGTACAGCAGCACGTCGAGCGAATGCGTGTTGTCGCTCATGCGCACGCCGAGTCCGTGCTTCTTGCTCAGGAGCGAATGGCTGCCGCAGGAATTGTTGCCCAGCATGCCGCCGATCGTGCAGCGGCTATGCGTCGCCGGATCGGGCCCGAAGAACAATCCGGCTTGTGCCTTGGCCGTTTCGCGGAAATGGTCGAGCACGCAGCCCGGCTGAACGCGGCCGAGCCGTCGCTGCGGCGTCGATATCGACGACATGATGCATGTACTTGGAGAAGTCGAGCACCACGGCCACATTGCAGCACTGCCCAGCCAGGCTGGTACCCGCCCCGCGAGATAGAATCGGCGCGCCGATGCTCTCGCGCCAACCGCACCGCCGTCTCGACGTCGCCGACGTGACGCGGGATAACAACGCCGATCGGCGCCTGGCGGTAATTCGAGCCGTCGGTCGCGTAAAGGGCTCGCGCCGCCTTGTCAAAGCGGACTTCGCCATCGATCGACCGCCGCAAACATGATTGCAATGACGCGAGTTGTTCGGCATCGACCGCGGTACGAGCGTCGTCGTGTGCCAGCCGGCGTTCGCGGCCCGCGTGTGTCTCAGCGAGGATCGGCAGCTTACGAATCATGGTATAAAACAGGGGAGCCCCCGATCCGACAGGAGCTTCGAAAGATCCCACCTTTAAGACCGTCGCTCTCGCCTCCGGGCAGATTGCAAGCGTTGGCTGCCCTTCAACGCCGCACAATTCATGCCACCGGTCGTTGTAGAATGTGTGACCGGCAAGGGATCGATCGCAGGCACTCCCCAGTGGCACCGGAAAGCTGACGGCACGAAACAAAGAAGCAGGGTTCGATCCCGGCCGATTTTGCGGCCTCGCTCCTCAAGATGATGCAGAATCATCCATTGCGGTGGAAATCCCGCCAGAAGATGTGTGGTTCTCCTGCTGTGCACAGCAACGCATGCACAGGATCCAGTCCGCCGCCTCAAGGGGCACTCAGCGCCAGTCGCCGCTGAGAACGAAGGGAGCCCAGTAGAAGGGGGGCAGCCGGCGGTTCTTGTCCCGCGTGGGCAGGTCCTCACGCACCACGCCGCGTTGAATTCCTTCGCGGAGCATTTTCAATTGCGCCTGCCTCAGGGCTTCGAGCTTCGACATTTTTCGCTTCCAAAGATTGTCGTAGAAGTCGACCATCAGTGCGCGACTGGCGTCGTCGCTGACGGTCCACAGCGTGGCGACGACGCTTTTCGCGCCTGAAATTTGGAAGGCTCGTTGCAGGCCCAAAAGCCCTTCGCCACCGGCCGATTGGCCGAGTCCTGTTTCGCAGGCGGAAAGAGTAGCCAGCTCGACGTGACTCAAGTCGAGTTGCGAGACTTCCAGGGCGGTCAGAATGCCATCGTCGTTCCCCTCAGCGACCGGCAGATTGGCGCCGGTCAACACCAGGCCCGACAGTAAGCCAGGCTGGTAACCGGCGATATCTTGCCGCGAAACCAACTCGGTGTCGTCCGCGTCCGCAGCGCGGGGCTCGGCGGCCGACACCATCTTCGATTCTGGGGCAAAAAAGCCGTGGGTCGCCAGGTGCACATAGCGGTAAGCGCCCAATCGCGCGGCGACCGAGTCCTTGGTGGCCTTGTTGCCGCGCAGCTTGATCAGCCGGGCTCCGGGATACTGCTCCTCGAACGAGTCGGCGATGGCGGCCATCTCGGTGCGCGTCGCGGGCAGGGGCGGCCAATGCCGCGCCGCGCCGGACCGCTCGTGTTGCGGAGCGGCATCCGCCAACAATTGCGCTGTCGCCTTGCCTGGACGGGAATCGAAATCGACGTCGCCCAGCAGGAGCAGCGACGGGTTGTTGGTTTCCTTGTTGTCGGTCGCGGCTGGTGTTTTTTCGCCGGCGAGAATCTCGGGGAGCAGCCGAGGAATTGGGACGATGGCGATTCCCATGTCCTCGATCAGATACGTGCCAGGCTGCCGCCCCGGAAGCGCCGGCCAAGGGAACTGGGCCGTTACGCCGTCGGGCGAAAGGAGCACGGTCTTGGCCCCGGCAAGTTTTGGTTGGAGCTTTTCCCAAACCAGTCGCTTTAACTCGGCGGCATTGGCTTGCCCGTCCGTCCGCATACCAGCGACAAGGCCGCGCCGCCATGATTCGATCGCGGTGGCGATCGGTTCGCCTGGCCCCAAATCGATCCATTCGATCGGCTTGTCCGTTCGGACCACGAAGGCCGCCAACTTCCGCAGAGGCACGGCCTTCGTTCCCTTCTCAGTTGGCGGCAAGAGCTGGGAATACTCCAGTAAATCGACCAGCGCCACGTCGGCCGGCAGGCAGTGCTCGACATCGCTGGGCGTGCGCTTGCGCTGGTTCAACTCGCGGTTGAAGTCCTCGCTGAGCGCGGCGAGCTGTTGTTGCAATCGCTCAATCTGCGCGTTTGCATCGGCGAGGCTTTTTAGATGGTCGGCTTCGTGTCCCGACTCCGGAACAAGGGCCATGCGATTCGAGAGCTCGCGGCTCTTGCGAGTCAATTCGCCAAACAGGGCTTGGGCCTTGGGAAGTTTGCCGTCGGCGATGGCCGCGCGCATCCGGCGCACAGCCTGCTGCCGGGCCGAAACGGCGCCTTTCCAAGCCAGCACCTCAGCATAAACTGTCTCCGCCGGCACCGCCGCGGCTTGAGAGATCGTAAGATATTCGTCCAAGAACCCGTGCAACTCATCAGCCATTCGCAACTGCTGCCGTTCGGACTGGACCGCGGCAGTGAGGTCCAATTCTTCGCGCGAAAGTTGTAGTGCCTGCCGGCTGAGGGGCTCGGCCTTGGCAAACTCGCCCTGGAAATAATAGAGCGCGGCCAGATGGCTGAGATTTTTAGCGTATCGAGGATGCTTTTCGCCAAGTGTCTGCTTGCGGATTTGAAGTGCTTCGAGATACAGCGGCTCGGCCTTGGCGTATTCGTGGAGCGCGCAATCCAAGCTGGCCAGGTTGACAAGCGCTTTGGCGTAATCGGGATGCTTTTTTCCCAACGACGCTTTTCGAATCTCGAGAGCCTGCTGAAACAACGGCTTCGCTTTCGAATATTCACCTGTCGCCAAATAGAGAGCGCCCAGATCGCTTAAACTTGCGGCAAAGGCAGGATGCTTGGTGCCGATGGTGTCCGCATCGATTTGCAGGGCCTGTTGGTAAAGTGGCTCGGCCTTGGCATATTCGCCCATCGAGTAGTAGAGTAATCCTAGGCTAACCAAAGCTCGCGCGTATCGGGGATGCTTGTCGCCCAAGGCCTGCTTGCGAATCTGGATCGCTTGCAGGAGCAGCGGTTCGGCTTTGGCGAAATCGCCCATGACCGTGTTGATCGCGCCTAAGCGCAGGAGCGTCCCGGCGTAGGAAGGATTGGTTTCGCCGGAGATTGTCCGCTGGATTTCCAGCGCCTGGCGGCAGAGCGGTTCGGCCTTTGCGTATTCGCCCATGGCACTATAGATCGCGGCGAGGCTCTCCAGGCTGTTGGCATCGGCAAGCCGTATCTCGCCTGAAAGATGCTTTCGAATCTCGAACGCCTGCTGGCACAACTTTTCGGCTTGGGGGTAATCGCCCAGCGACACATAAAGCCCGGCGAGGTTGTTCAATTCCCTGGCATAATCGTGGTGCCGCTCGCCGACCGTGTCGCGGTAAATTTGGAGTGCTTGCTGGAAGAGCGGTTCGGCATTAGCGAAATCGCCCACGGCGAGATACGCCCGGGCCAATTCGTTCAGGTTCAAGGCGCAGTTCGGATGCTTCTCGCCCAGCGTCTCTTGGCAGATCCGCAGCGCTTGCCGATCGAGCGCCGCGGCCTTGGCGAAGTCGGCCGCATCGTAATCGAGCTCGGCCATTACGGTCAGTCGGTTCGCGTAGTTGGAATCATGTTCGCCGAAAATTTTTCGAGTGATCTCCAGCGATTGAGTCGCCGGCGCGACGGCCTTGGTATATTCCTCCTTCTTGAGTAATTCCCTTACGCGACGATCCAACTCGACGCTTTGCAGATATTGCTGCTCGAGCGCGGGCTCAAGTTTTTCGAGCAAGATGGTCGTTTGCAGCGCCTGCTGGGCGTTGATCGATTGCCAGTGCTCCTTGCCCAGTCGCTTGGTAGTGGCCGTCAGGACTTGCTCATCGAGTTGGCGGGCAGCGGCGAATTCTCCCAACTCTTGATGCAGGAGAGCCAGGCGGCGGAGCGTGGCAATCGTGTCCGGATGATCGGCTCCCAAGACGTCCCGCTCGATGTCGAGCGCGGCGGTGGCGGCGTCGATCGCCTGCTTCAGTTTTCCTTCAGCCTGGAGCTTGTTGGCCTCGGCGAGATTGCGGCTTCGTTCCTTGAGCTTCGCCTTTCGTAAGCCCGGCCTGAGAGGAGCAGCGGCAGCCACCGCCGACGCCGTTTGGACGTCGCCCTTGCGGACCCAACCCTGTTGCGGTGGATTTGCCCCGGGCAGATCGACGAGACACCAATCGGCATTGGTTTGCGTCACCCTCAGCCGAGTACCCCGTTTCACGTCGCCGATGGACGTTGGGCCGGACATCACCTGGGTTGAACCGGCCGTCACGACCACGTCGAACGGCTCACCGGCCGCGTTGATCTCGGTGCAAGCCAGGAGCAGCAACGCGAGCACGGTTGCAAACAGCGCCAAGGCTCGATGTCTATCTGTCACGACAGAAGGCTTCGTCGCCATGATCTGCCCGCTAAAATGACCCGTGGCGCGATCCGTAAGAGGACCGCATGCGCCGCGGTCATTATATCCGCTGCGGGATGCCGGCGTAAACAAAGCGATCCTCCTCGCCCCAAGAAAGGAGCGAGGAGGATGCGAGTGTGACTTTGATTTTTATCCGCCGCCGCGCCCCTTGAATTCGGCGCGGCGGCGGAAGGATTGCGAACGCTCAGGCGTCCGGGGCGTCGGCCGCGTTGACCGACACGTATACTTGCGCGTTTTGATCCTGTGTGCACCCGGCCATCGCCTGGTTTTCGGCATCGGCTTGGATGTCGGCCCAAGCGGCGCCGTAAGTGCCGTCGGCGGCCTTGGCGAACGCACAGTAAGCGTTCTTGCACCAGACTGTGACGACCGCGTCGGCACTGTTGCAGGCCTCGATCGCCGCGGCTTGGGCGTCTTCCGCCGTGCCGTAGTCGGTCGCGTGGCTGACGATGCCGGTGGAAGGAGAGTACGCGATCGCCGCGTAGACATCCGGGTCCGGCGAGTTAACGTCGTCGGCCCCATCGTCCTCGATCCACGACCCGGCGCCGCCTTGCAGACGCACCCAGTGCTTGTGGTGATGACGGTTGTGGCCTCGATGGCCTTTGTGTCCATTCTTGTGTCCCTGCTTGTTGCCGTTTTTTTGTCCTGCCTTATGACCATGTTTTCCGTTGTGAGGGGCGTGGTGTTTCTGACCCCCGTGGTGGGCCGCGTGCCCGCCATGTCCGGCATGCCCGCCGTGATGTCCGCCGCCGTGACCACCGCCGTGCCCGCCTCCCTTGGCGAACAACAGGCTGCCCATCAATGTGATTCCCAAAGCCACGACCGCGACCAACAGTTTGCGATTGATCCGTTGCATGATCCCGTCCCCCTATGTGATTTGGCTAGGGCTAACGAAGCGCACGCCCCTGATGCACGGGGAATGCGGAACGGCGCCCGCAGCCCGACGCCAAATCAAGAAGTTTTCGTCAGATCGCCCGGAACCGATCGATCGCCACGGGGGGCGGCCACAGCGAGAGGCAAGAGTCTGCCGACGCGAGAGCCGGTAGCGTGTTGGCCGAGGAATTGCTAACTGCCTATCCGAGAACCGGCCGAGGAGAGGGGGACAGGCACATTTTGCTCCCAGGGCACCGCAAAATGAGCCAGTCCCCGCCGGTTCTCGGAAGTAGGCAGACGGGCCGACTTGCGACCGGCGAGCGAAGCACTGGGGCCATTCAGCGCCAATCGCCGCTGAGGGCGAAGGGAGCCCAATAATACGGAGGCAGACGGCGGTTCTTCTCCGTCGCGGGCAGATCGTCGCGCACCACGCCGCGTTGGATTCCTTCGCGCAGCATTTTCAGCTGCGCCTGCCGCAAGGCTTCGAGCTTCGAGAGCTTCTTTTTCCAGAGGTTATCGTAGAAATCGACCATCAGCGCGCGACTGGCATCATCGTTAACCGTCCAGAGGGTCGCGACCACCGTCTTCGCACCAGAGATTTGGAAAGCCCGTTGCAAACCGAGCAACCCTTCGCCGCCGGCCGATTGACCAAGGCCCGTTTCGCAGGCCGAGAGCGCAGCGAGTTCCACGTGGCTCAGGTCGAGTCGGGATACTTCCAAGGCCGTCAGGATCCCGTCGTCCTTGCCGTCTGTGGCCGGCTGATTCGCGCCGGCGAGGACTAGACCCGACAATAGTTCCGGCTGGTAGCCGCTGATGAACCGGAGTGACGACGATTCGTTGTCACCGTCCGGCGCGGGACTCGCCGAAGTCGCAAACACCGATTTCACCGTCGGCGCGGCGAAAAAGCCATGCGTCGCCAGATGGACGTAGCGAAATTTGCCCATCCGCGCCGCGACCGATTCCTTGGTGGCCTTGGCGCCGCGCAACTTGGCCAACTTTGCGTCCGGAAATTGCTCTTCGAACGAATCGGCGATCGCTGCCATTTCGGTCCTAGTGGCCGGCAGTTGAGACCAATGGTGCATTGCGCCGGACCGCGCCGCTTGTTGCGGAGAGCCTTGGGCCAGCGATTGCAGCGAAGGCTTGCCCGGATCGGAATCGAAGTCGACATCACCCAGCAAGAAAAGCGATGGTTCGACATCAATGCCTGTGCCTGTTTCAGACTGCCGGTTCATCAGCCGCCAGCAACTCGGGCAGGAGGCGCGGTATCGGCACGACGGCGATGCCAACATCTTCAATCAAATAGTTTCCCGGCTTCTGACCTGGCAGTGCCGGCCAAGGGAACCGCGCGGTAGCGCCGTCGGGCGAGATCAGCACCGTTTTGCGCCGGACAATTGCGGCTGGAGCTTATCCCAGACCAAACGGCGCAGTTCTCCGGCCGCTGTTTCGTCGGGCCGCAGCCCAGGTCCAAGCTGTAGCCGCCAGGCGGCGATCGCGACGGCGACCGGCTCGACCGGCCCGAGTTCGATTCTTTCGACCGGTTTATCCCGCCGAACGACGAATGCCACCAACCGGCGCTCAAAAACGGCCACCGTGCCCGTTTTTCCTGGCGGGGTGCAATGAGTATATTCCAGCAAGTCGACGAGCATAGTTCTGGCGGGCAAACAGTTTTGGATGTCTTGCACTGTCCGATTGCGCTGCGCCAAATCGCGGCGGAAATCTTCGCTCGCAGCCGCTAATTCCCTTTCCAACTTTTCAATATTTGCGCTAATCTTTGTGAGTTGCAGGCAATACTCCACCTCATGACCGGGCTGCGGAACAACCGCGATACGGTTCGATAACAGGCGCGTCATTCGGGCCAGTTCATCGCAGAGTGCCGACGCTTGAGTCGACTTCGCGCCGCTGATCCTCGCTTGCAACCGGGCGATGGCTTGTCGCCTGGCCGACACGGCTCCCTTCGAAGCGAGCACCTCGGAATAAACCAGCTCGGCCGGCGAATCGGCGGCGAGGGAGAATGAAAGGTAATTGTCCAAGTACCCACGCAGGTGCTCGGCCATCTGCAACTGCTGCCGTTCCGACTGGGCGGCAGAGGATCGGTCCAAATGCTGCCGTATTATTTGGTGGGCTGTTCTTGCAAACGCGGTCGCTTTGACATAGTCGTTTGTGCAACTGGAGACGAAAGCCAGGTTGCTTTGGTTCACGGCGTAGCTAGGATGCAGTTCGCCGAGCGTGTTTTTTTCGATACTGGCCGCCTCTTTGTAAAGCGCTTCGGCCTTCGTGTATTCGGCTGTCCTGCAATATAGATTGGCCAATTCGCTTGTGTATTGCGCGTAGTCGGGGCAATTCTCGCTGACGGAATCTTTGACGATCTCGCGTGCCTGCTGGAACTGGAGTTCGGCCCTCGCATAGTCGCCGATTCTGACGTTGAGCAATCCGAGGGTATACAGCCCTTTGCCATAATTGGTATTCTTCTCGCCCAGAATTCGTTTGCGGATTTCGAGTGCCCGAGTCAGATACTTTTTTGCTTTGGGATAGTTGCGTTTGGCAAGCTCCATCAGGCCCATTTGTTGCAGGCTCGTCGCGTAAGGCAACGACCATTCTCCGAGCGACTCTTTGCGAATCTCCAGCGCCTCGCGGTACAGCGGCTCGGCTCGCGTGTTGTCGCCCATCATCTGGTACATGAAACCGAGGTTATGAACCGCCGTGGCGTAGTCAGGATGCTTGCTTCCCAGCAACCCTTTGCGAATTTGAATGGCTTGTCTGTAGAGCGGATCCGCCTTGGCAAACTCGCACTTCCAGGAATAGAGAAAGGCCAAATTATGCAGGCTAACGGCATAGTCCAGGTGCTTTTCGCCCAATACGTCTTTGCGGATTTTAAGTGCCTGGAGATGGAGCGGTTCAGCCCGCGCGTAATCGCCCAGTTCACGGCAAAGTACGCCCAAGCTATCTAGATCGTTAGCATAGAACGGATGCTTTTCACCCAGCGAGTCCTTACGAATCTGGATCGCATGCAAGAACAACGGCTCGGCCTTCGCATATTCGCCCAGATCCAAATATAATCTCGCCATGTTGCCGAGGCGCTCGGCGTACGCCGGATGGTCATCGCCAAAGATTTTTCGCGCGATCTCCATTGCCTCGAGCGTGGGGGCGACCGCTTGCGAAAGGTTTCCTTCCTTAACCAGTTTTCTTGCATCGCGCGCCAATCCGCCTGCACGGAGATAGGATTGTTGGCCCTCCGGCGACTGTTGTTCCAAGAACGCCATCCTCTCCATCGCCTTCCGCACATTCACGGTCTGCCAATGGTCCTTCCCCAGCCGGCGTGTCATCTCTGCCAGTAACTCAACGTCTAGTTTACGGGCTTCGGCAAAATCTCCGTTGGCGCCGCAAACATCTGCGAGGCGGTCCAGTGTCGCGATGTAGTCGGGGTGCTTTTCGCCTAGAGCCTCCTTGCGAATCTTGAGCGCCTCGCGCAGCAACGGCTCCGCTTTCGCGTCGTCGCCGGCCAGGCGATCGATGCTGCCGAGATTGTCCAGTCGTGTGGCGTAGTAAGGATGCCTTTCGCCTAGAGCGCTCTTGCTAATCTGCACCGCTTGCCGATAAAGAGGTTCGGCCTTGGAATATTCTCCGCGTTCGGCGTACAGATTGGCCAGCGCGTTCAAGCTGTTGCCATACTCAAGATGCATGTCGCCGAAAACGCGGCGATAGACTTCGGTGGCCTCGAGTGCGGGTGCAATCGCAGCGCTCACATCGTGCATGGCGTGCAGCGCCTGCGCGTTGCGATCCAATGCGACGGCTCGCAGGTACTGGTCGCGGTCGGCAACGGGAAGCTTTTCCAGCAAGGCGACTGTTTCCAACGCACGCTGCGCGTTGATCGACTGCCAGTGATCCTTGCCGAGGCGCTTTGTGGTCGCGGCCAGGACCTGTTCGTCGAACTGACGGCCCGCGGCGAAATCTCCCTTTTCCTGGTGCATCAGAGCCAAACGACGCAGTGACGCAATCGCGTCAGGATGGTCGCTTCCCAAGACCTCCCGCTCGATGGCCAGCATCTGTTCCGCAGCGGCGATCGCCTCGTCCAACTTGCCGGCGGATTCAAGGAGCCGCGCTTGCACGGAGAACTTGTTTCTTTCCAGCATCCGCTGCTGTCGGGAGAGTTGCCCTGTTTCCGACGATTGGCGTGCAGCAGACGCCGGAGGATTCGAAGCGGGCGATAGTTGGTCGGCGCAGGGAACCGAATCTCAAAACTCCCAGCGCCCAAATGATGATCAAGATCCGCTGCAACACAATCGCCATGTTTGCGTAGCGACCATGAAATCGTGCCCTGGACACGGCTAGTTCCCCAAGTAGTTCGGCCAAATCGAACCAGCGGAACGGCGACCCCCTGCACCAACCAGTGTACCACTGCCGGGTGGGTTAGCAATTCCCTGCGCAAGGTTAAGAGCCTATCCGAAAACCGGCGGGGACTGGCTCATTTTGCGGTGCCCTGGGAGCAAAATGTGCCTGTCCCCCTCTCCTCGGCCGGTTCTCGGATAGGCAGTAAATAAATACCGGCCTGCCTCAATGCCGTGCGCGACCGTCCGGGATGCAAAATCGCAATTTCGTCGCGATTGCCGCCGCGCCGGCTGACGTCGGCGCGGCGGCTGGCTGGTCGCAGCCCTTATTCCGACTCCGCCGGAGGGTCGCCGGCGCTGATCGATACGTACACCTGCGGATTCTGGTCCTGCGTACAGGCGGCAAGCGACTGGCCTTCGGCGTCGTCCTGTGCGTCGGCCCAGGCGGCGCCATACGTGCCATCGTCGGCTTTGGCGAACGCGCAATACGCGTTCTTGCACCAGACGACGACGGTCCCGTCATCCTGGTTGCAACTGGTAAGCGCCGCGGCTTGCGCGTCTTCCGCCGAGCCGAAGTTGCTGGCCTGGCCATACGTTCCCGTTGACGGCGAATAGGCGATCGCCGCGAACACGTCGGGATCGGCTGCACCGGCATCGTCTGGGCCATCATCCTCAACCCAACTCGAGTCGCCATTGTCACCGTGGTACCAATGCCAATGGTGGTGCCGATGACGGAATGCAGCGACCGCGTCCGAGCGTCGATGATGTCGATTCTTCGATTGGTTGCCCTTCTTTGGGGTTTTCGTCTTCGGATGGTTTACCACTTTCGGATGCGGGTTGTGCAAGGGATGCGTGTTGTTCTTCGGATGCGTGACCTTGGGGTGCGTGGTGGTTTTCGTATGGTGCGGCGCCGCCGTGTGTTTCGGGGCCGCATGATGACTTGGATGAGACGCATGCGAGGCATGTCCGCCCCCATGTCCGCCACCGTGCCCACCGCCGTGACCGCCGCCATGGCGGCTTGAATCGGCTAGCTTGTCGAGCGTGGCCGCCAACTCGTCCTGCTGCGGATCGGTCACTCCTTTGAGCGAGGCGAGGCTGTCGCCGAGCAATTGCTCGAGGTAGCCGCGTTGTTTTGCAGGCATGTCCTCGACGTTGGCCAAATCCTGCTTCAACGATTCCAGGCCTAGGCGATCGCGCGCGGCGCGGGCAATTTGGATTTGCTCCAAAAAATCATGGATCGTGGCGTAGGCCTCCGGCGACATATCGTCGACCGAGAAGGTCAGTGCCGGATTGACCGCGCGGGCCTCGCCGCCCAGCTTCAGCGCCGCAGCCACTTGCGTTTTCCACGCCGCGTCGCCGGGCAAGTCGCTCAACTTCGCCAGCCGCTGCAACGTCGGCTGATCGTGCTTTTCGATGGCCAGCCGGGCTGCCACTTCCAGGAGTTTTTCCGGCACGATCGCCCGATGCGGACGCATCAAGACCCGCTGGCCTTCCAAAAGTTGCAGGGCCACGTCGGTCATCAGCGAGGCATCGCCGAGATCCCAGGCCGTGCCCAGCAGGCTCAGATCGACGTAGCGATCGAACGCCGGATCGGCAAGGTCGCTGGGGATCTCGGTGTCGTCAGTAAGGATTTGATCGTCGTCGGTGTCCCACGACCGTGCCGCGCCATTTCCGGCAGCGATGAGTTGGTCCAACAGCGCAATCGACGCGTGGGATGGGCTGTGCTCGGTCGAGGCCGTGCGGCTTTCGGCAAGCAGCTTGCCGAGATATTGCCGTTGCTTTTCGGGCAGCTTTTTCATCCCGTCGAGATTGTGCTGCAAATGATCGAGGGCCTCGACATTTTCGGCGGTCCGGGCCGCTTCGATCTGGGACTTGAGACCGTGGAACTCGGCATACGCGGCCGGCGACATCTCGTCGATCGAGACGGTGGCTCCCGGCTCAATGGCCCGGGCCTCGCCGGACAGCTTCGCGGCGGCCGCCAACTGCGTTTTCAGAGCGGTTTGGTTCAAGCTCTCGGCGACGTGCGTGAGCCGTTCGAGCAAGGCCTTGTCGTGGCCGTCGGTTGCGATCCGCGCGGATAGTTCAAGCAATTTGGCTGTCGACAGTGCGCGATGCGGACGCCTGAGAATGCGTTCACCGTCGGCCAGTTGGATCGCGACGTCGGTCATGAGCGCGGCGTCGCGTCGCTCCCATGCTTGCGCCAACAACGTCATATCGACGTACCGATTGAACGCCGGGTCGTCGAGTTCCGGCGGTATCGATTGCACGGGCAAGTATGCAGCCGGATTTGCCACGGCATTCGAAGGCATGGCGGACGCCGACGTTTCAGGCTCGGCGGCGGTCTCTTGGATGTTGGCCTCGCCCGCGCCGCTCGAGGTGATTTGTGCTTCCGCCGTGGAACCGGTCGCGGTCCCACCGGCGCTCTCCTTGGCCAACCAGGCAAGCGGCATTACGAGTCCGCCAATCAACAGCCCGAACAAGCCGACGCGACACCAACTCTTGGTACTCATTGTGACGCTCCTTGATGAAAACTTGAGGCTTTCGCGAAGTGGAAAAGAATAGATCGAGGACTCGATTGGAAGCATTGGTCAATGTGCCGAGAATGAAGGTTTCGCCGCAGACGTCCGATTGTCGCCCATGACGGTGAATACGGCCCAAAAATATGGGTGCAACCAGGGTTCGGCGTCCTTCGACAAGCGCAACTTAGCCAGAAACGCCCGCTGCGATTGGGCCCAGGCATCCGACGCGCCGATGCCGGCGGCGACCCGCGTGAGAAAACCGTCGATCAATTCCGGCGCGGTGCCGTCGTACACGTCCCACAGGCCGGAAACGATGGTCCGCGCTCCGCCGTGCAGAAAGGCCCGCTGCAAGCCGAACAAATCGTCGCCGGGCAATGGCGACCGATCGGCCAGGCCGGAGTAGCAAGCATTCATCACGACCAGGTCGGCATTGATCCGGGTCCGATACAAATCCTCGGCCGTGAGTTGCGAGGGCTCGCCTCGGTCGGAATAGAGCAACAAGCAACTTTCCAGCGGTCGATCGCCATAGTTAATGCCGTGCGTGGCGAACAGCAGCAATCCGCCGCGGCGAAACATAGTCCGGGCGTTGGAGATTTTGGCGTCGTCATTGGCATACACGACCGTCTTCTCGCCAAATACCGCGCGGACATTTTCCAGATCGCGACTCACGCCGGCCAATTCCGGGGCACCGGGATAATCGACGATGCCCATTGCCGCCGCCTGCGCGATCGGCCGATTGCGGCGCTGTTCAAGCGCCAGCCAACTGACCAACGAGGGGCTATGACAAAGCGAGAATGGTTCATCGACCAGGAACCGCGGTTGAACCATTTCGGCTTTGCCGCGCGGCTTGCGGTCGGGTTGGGTGACCAAAGCGGCAAACGGAAAATAGTGCAGGATATGGTGCGGCACGACGATCACGGTGCGAGCGCCGCGCAACTCCTCGAGTACACCTTTCGGCATCAGTTCGCGATAAAACTTGTGCAACATATCTTGCCAGGCATGGTCGAAGCCTTGATCCGACGTTAGCCGGTCGCGCATCTTCGCGATTGGAAGCCGACGTCGTCCAGAAAGCCGTGCACGTCGGCCACCAGGCTACGCGAATCCAACGGCTGGCCGTCGGGCGCGGTCAAGGGGTGAGCTTTGACGCGGAAGCCGGCGCCGACGACAAACACCCAGGCCCGCTGGCGTCCCAGGAAATACTCCAGCCCCGCAACATCCTTCGGCCAACTCGCCGCAAGACTATTCCAGTCCGCGACAGCGTCGCCTTGATTCGGCGTTTGAACTCCCCGCGCGCTCAGCAGATCCTGCAGCGAGCGGGCCTTGGCAAGTTCCGCGAAGCGCAGGGCTTCCGCATCTTTGCCGTCGGCCACCAGCAGTTCCATGATTTTTTCATAGACGTAAGTGCGCCGGGCAAAGAAGCCAGCGCGGCTGAGGCCTAGTCGATCGGCCGGAAATCGTTCGCGCAGCGTTTCCGACAACACGTGCGAGATGAGCAGATTTTTGAGCGCCGCGCCGTGCGCTGCGCGAATCGACTCCTCTCCGGACGCGGAGTCCAAAATCCGCAGATCGTGCGTCCCCAGCAAGCGATAGACGCTTTCCAGCCCGACCAGCGAGCCCGCGGTTAGATATGCCGCTCGGGCTTGTTCGGCGTATTTCGAAAAGCCGGAGTCGTCTTGCGCGAAAAGCCAAATGCCCGAGCATCTCGGCCGCGACGCCGGCGCTGCGCGGATCGGACCCCGGCGCCACGAGTGCCGCGGCGGCCTGGTGGGCATATTCGCCCGCCGCTTTTGTCGCCGCGGCACGGAGCATGGCGTACGGATTTTCAGCGTGCTCGGGCTGCAATGCGCCAAGTATATCGGCCAGCAGTGCATACAGCCGCGAGATGCCGATCTCGATTGATGCGTGTTCGTCCGTAGTCTTTGCCAATTCGAGCGCTTGCTCAAATTGCAGCCGAGCTTCGCGCCAATCGCTCAATACCGAGAGCAGAGGATGCTCGACGCCGGCTGCCATCTGAAAGGCGTGGTTGGAAAGTTGATCCTGCGCTTGCCGTAACAGCAAATTCGCGAAGTTGCTATGGGCGCGGTATAGATCCGCCGTGTCCGCGGCGTCGAACTCGGCGAGGGCAGCGCGAAAGCAGGACTCGGCATCCGTGTCGCTGGCCGGGGCGACATCGCCGGGCGAACCGGCAGTTTTCTTGCTCAGCCCGGACTCGGTGTAGATGACGCCCTGGTACATGGCCGCCAGCGCCCTCGTGCGTCGATCGGAAGATCGGGCGAGCGGCTTAAGCTTTTCTTGGGCTGCGGTCCACCAGCCTTGGACGATTTCGCCGCGCGCTCGGTCGAGGTCGGCGTTGCCGGTGCTCGCTCCGCCGACCGTGGTCGGAATGGGCTTTTTACCTACGCCAAGCCGCCAGAGGACCGTTTTTCTTTCCTCGCGCAGCGGGGGCGAGAGTTGCTCTTCCGCGACCGACTCCAACAGGTCCAACGCATCGGCCAAATAGGGCTGCTCGCGACCATGCTCATCCCGCTGGGCGAGAAGATGCTCGACTGCAACTTGGATATATAGAGGGTCCGACGGCCGGCCGAGAAGGTCGAGCAACTCATCGAGCGGCTTCATCACGCGGCGGCGGGCGGCTTCGCCTTCCACGGTGAAGGTGACGGTTTCCAATCCGGCGTCGACCCGCAGCGTGTATTGCCCCGGCGGGAGTCCCGCTTGCCACGGCGCGGGAAGCGATTTCGCGATCTCGGTGAACGCGAGCTTCGACACTCCTTGACCGATCGGAATGCGCGCCTCGGTGGTTCCGTCCGACAGAACCAGGATCGCCTTGGGCAGCTCGCCTCCTTCCTTTGTGTCGCGGCGGCGAATCGTGATCCGCGGATTCAGCAATCGTCCTTGCCCGGGCGTGACCAACGCCACGGCCCGGATGATGTCGGGTTCGACGAGCGGCTCCAACTGCGTCGTAAACAGCGAGCCTTCCGCGCCAGGCAGCGGTCCGCCCCGTTCGGCGTCGTTAAGGCTGGCGAGCGCCGCCGTCGTTGCGGTTCCCGGGCGAGTGGATTTCGTTGCGCTTTGCGCGGCCGGATTTCCCCAATGGTCTCGCCCCTTTTCGGCCCAGACCACTAACCCGCGCGATGCGGCGTGCAGGGGCTTTTCACTCGCGGCCAGCGGAACGACGACCGGCGTGTGCGACTTGTCGAGCTCGATGACGACAGCCGGCAACGGCGCGGTTTCATGGGAAGGCGCATCGTCTGCGGACGCGGATTCGGCGCCGCTGGCGTCGTCGCTCGACGACCCGGTGCTTCCCGAAGATGTGGCTGCAACCTCGGTCGCGCGGCAAGAACCTGTCGACGACGCAGGAGAACTCCAGCAGGCCAACAAGACGAGCGCGGCCGCGCCGATCAGACAAGCGGCGATCGCCTTGCGACGGAATTCGACCGGGCCCTTCAGTTCTGACAGGGGATGTCGAAACGGCGCGCCAAACGGCTGCGGGCGTTTACAGCCTATCCGAGAACCGGCGGGGACTGGCTCATTTTGCGATGCCCTGGGAGCAAAATGTGCCTTTCCCCCACTCCTCGGCCGGTTCTCGGATCGGCTCTTAGTGAGATTGTTGCTAGCCATAAAGCCACTTGAATCGGCGGCGATCGAGCGCGATTGTTGACGGGACGCCTGTCGACCCCGGTTCGTTAGCGACATTGATGTCGGTTCAACAGGCTTAAACGTATCTTGCGAGGGGTCCGGACAACGGCAGCAGAAAAACTTGCCCCCCTTGCCAAGCGCGGCCCCTGTCACCCCCAATAGAGTTAGGGCCAGTATAATTTAGGCGAAAAAGATGGCAATCCCCGCGAATTTCATTTATTCAACGAGCCTCGCTCTCGCGAGCTGGTGACGGTGGGATGCGGGATGACGAGATAATGCACCTCGCCGCTGCCCGTTGGCAAGCGGCGAAGCCAACCGTCAAACTTGTCGGCGAGTGCCGACGGGGCCAGCGGTTTTGCCGCTCCCACGTTGCGAGAACCGGCATCCGCGGGAATTCGCGCGAGCGGGCCTGCCAGGTCCGGTCTCCGCGACCGCAACTCCTCGGCCGAGAGGGTTTCAAGAATGGGCAACCCATCGAACAGAACTGTGTCCAATTTCAATGGCGCCGGCGGTGGGGCATTTCTTAAGTGTTCGAGGAAGTCAGCGGGGCTTGGCAGGGCTGCCGCGCGGAGCAGCACGAGACAGATTTCCGCGCCGGGCCCGCCTTCGATCGGAAGGCCGTCGTTGTCATTCGTCGGGATCATAATCTGCTTAGTCAGCTTATCTGCCGCTTGATCTGGCGGAAAGCACTGCACGGGGGCTCCGTCGGCGCCGAGCCAATAGCAATAGACGTGGGCCGGCTTTGATAAGCGCAATTGCAACCGGATCTGATCGCCGTTGAAGACGGGCGCCGGATAGCTTGTGATTCGAATGCGGTCGTCGTGTTTGCCCTGTCGATAGACATCGACTGTCCAGTCCACGTGCTGACCGATGATTCGGCTCGCGCTGGTGTCTTCGAGGACGAGCGCGTCCGACGAATTATTCCCGCCCGGATTGCCACGGTCGTTCTTCACGCGATTCAGCACCAGCAGCATGGCCATCGCCAGGAGCAGCGCACCCAAGGCAATGCCAGCCGAGCAGCGTCGCCAGCGTTGCGACTGAGAGCGCCTGTCGTTGAAGCGATTTTCGCTCGGCGACTTGTCGCGTGACTCGTCCGTCGGCTTCCAAGCCTCTAGTGCATTGTCAGAGCTTGAATTTAGGGTGCCACTGGCTTTGCCAGTGTTCTTCGTTGCTGACCGATCAAGGCAAGAATTCCGAAGATCACTGGCAGAGCCAGTGGCACACAATCCAGAAATCAAGCGTTTCCAAGCCTCTAGCGCGGTGACGATTTCTTGTGCCGAGCCATATCGCTCGGCCGGCTTCTTCCGCAAGCATTTCAGACAAATCGCGCTGATCGCATCGGGAATTTCGGCGCGGAAGTCACGAGGGTCCGCGACCGCCTCTTGTGAAATCACTTTCGTGATGATCTGGGCCGCGCTCGCGCCGGAAAACGGCGATTGTCCTGTCAGCAGCGAGTAGAACACGGCCCCGACGCCGTAAACGTCGGTGGCCGCCGTGATCGCGCCGTATCGGTCGTCGGCTTGTTCGGGCGCCATGTACTGCGGCGTCCCCAAAATATCGCCGCTCGTGGAAAGCCCAGAGTTCCTCGAGCGCGCCAAGCCAAAGTCGGCGACCAGCGCCTGTGCGTCGGCGTCAAGCAGCACGTTGCTCGGCTTCAAATCGCGATGGATCACGCCGCGCGAATTGGCATGAGCGATGGCACCGGCAATTTGCCGCGTGATTTCGACGGCTTCGGCGACACTCGGCGGCGAAACTTTGATCCGGTCGGAAAGATTTCCGCCGGGCAGCAGATCCATCACTAGAAAATAGCGGCCGTCGTCGCAGCGGCCGATACCATGCACATCGACAATATGCGAATGCCGCAGCCCAGCCACCGAACGCGCTTCGTGCAAGAATCGTTCAACGCTGCGCATCGGCAAGGAAACTTTTCAAAATCTTCAAGGCGACCGGTTTGTTCAGGCTTAGCTGCAGGGCTTCGAACACCTCGCCCATGCCGCCCGAGCCGAGCCGCTTTCGCAACTGAAAATCGCTGAATCGTAGCGGCGCCCGGGGGTCGAATGCGGCCGAGACAATCTGGGTTCGCGGTGATGCAAATCTCGTCGTTGTCGCCAAATCGTCGGCAGAAGTGGGCGCGGCAAGGTCACTACTTGCGGTCGGGACAGCTTCGACGAGCCAGCGGCTGACTTCCGCCTGACGAGCCAGCGTTTCGCGCAAATCGGGGAATCGCTCCACGAACGTTTCCCAGTCGGGCGGCTTGCCTTGCGCGGCACGGACCCGAAATTCGCCGTAAACCAGGTCGGATCGCAAATCGGAGTCGGCGGCGACGTCCGGCCATCGGCTCAAATAGATTTCGGCCGGAATGCCGTTCCCGGTTTGCCAGCGGTAGCGTTGGTCGACGAGCAAAATGTCGGCCACGTCGCGCGCCGCCAGGCTGCCGCAACTCGCCAGAAAAGCGTGCAGGTCGGGCGGGATCGAACCGGCCGTGTCCCACATCTCGGCGATCCGATCGGTGGGCGGCAGCCTGGCCTCGGCGGCGATTCGATCGGTCATGGCAGATCGCCTTCGAGGCCCAGTTCTTTGGTCACTCGGGCCAGCGCTCGCTCGTATTGCTTTCGCACCGCTTCCGGTCCTGCCGCGCCGCCGAGACGCTCGGCAACCGCCGCCCAAGGAAGTCCCGCGTGCCGGTGGCTAAGAATCGTCTGTTCCCTTTCCGACAGGCGGCGCTGCACCTCGGCCAGCAGCTCAGCGTCGGCCAGGGCATGGCTCGGGCTGCTCGACGCGGTGCGAATCGCCGGCTCCTCGACCGAGGCAATGCCCGTGTTCTTGCGGACATCGCGGCGCTGGGCCGTCCAATAGCGGGTCAGGTCGATGATCCGCGAGCGCACCATTTTTTTCAGCAGCGCGAGCAAATGATTGGAATCCTCGAAGTCGTACTTGCCAGCCCATAACTCAACGAAGAATCGAGTCAGAACGGACTGACAAACGTCGCTTTCGCTGACGATTCTTCGCAGCCGGGAATCGAGCAGCATGAACCGCACCTCACGGCGGATCGCGGCCCCATAATCGGCGGCAAATTGCGCCGCGGCCGTGGCATCGCCGCGGCGCAGCCGGGCGACCAGCTCGGCGAACGGCGTGGCGCCACGATCGCCACCGGCGGACGGGTTTTCGGCGGAATTTTGCCCAAGGTCCATGGTATTTGCCCGGGATGAGAGACAGGCAAGTATTCTAATCGATGGTTCCCGCGGCTGTCAGTTTTTGTAACGCATCGCAAGCATCGCCGACTAAGAGCCTATCCGAGAACCGGCCGAGGAGAGGGGGACAGGCACATTTTGCTCACAGGGCATCGCAAAATGAGCCAGTCCCCGCCGGTTCTCGGATAGGCCCTAAGTTCAAAAATCGGAAAAGCCACGGATTGTTGTCCGGGTTGCCGGCGTTTATCGTTTTAGTTGACGGAGACTCTTGAAAGCCTTGATTGCCCCACAAACTCGCGACGGAGGACGAACGTGCACCGAACTTTGCCAGCCCTGTTGTGCACGGTCTTGCTCACCGTCGGGATTTCGGCAGCGGGGCAAGCCGCTGCCGCCGACGCCGCGCCTGGACCGAAAAAGTTTGCTCTCTTGGTCGGCTGCACGCACTACGATAATTTGGGCGAGTCGTTTCAGTTCGCGGGCCGGCGAACGACGTCCTGTTGATGCGCGACACCTTGGTCGGGCGGTTCGGATTTCCCAAGGGCGGGACCACCATGCTGTCGGAAGCGGCGGGCGGAGCGAATCGCCCAACCCGGGCGCACATCGAACGCGAATTCCAGCGGTTAGCCGATTTGGCCACGCCGGGTTCGCAGATTGTGATCTTTCTGGCAGGTCATGGCAGCAAAGCACCCGGTCCGGCCGATCCGCAAGAGGGCTCGGGATTGCGGATGCATCAGATTTATCTTCCGGCCGACGTGGGAAAGTGGGACGGCAGCAAGAGCGAAGTGCGCAACGCCATCAGCGACGATGAATTCCACCGCTGGATCGGGGCGATTCGCGATCGGGGCGCGAACCTGTGGGTGATTGTCGACGCCTGCCATTCGGGCGGCATGATCCGGGGCGCCGGCGAGGAAGTGGTACGCCAGATTCCCCCGGAAGCGCTCGTTCCCGCCGACGTAATCGAGCGCGTCGAACAGCAAGCTCGCACGCGCGGCGAGCAGAGCCGCGGCAAGGCCGAGGAAGACGCGGGACTCAAGCTGGCCACCGAAGAGCCCGGAATGGTTGCCGTGTTCGCCGCCCAAGCGAGCGAAGTGACGGTCGAACGATCGATGCCCGCCGACAGCGAACATGGCCGGCGGTACGGGCTGTTCACTTACACCTTGTGCCAAACATTGACGCAAGCCGCGACGCCACTGACCTATGCCGAATTGATTCATCGGGTGCAGGCCCAATATGTCGGTTGGGGGCGAACATTTCCCACACCGCTGGTGCAGGGAAAACAGCGCGACCGCGAGGTGCTCGGAACTCGCGATTGGCCCGGCCGATCGCAAATCACGCTTTCGTCCGATGAAGACGGGCTGAGTATCAATGCCGGCGCGATCCAAGCCCTGGGACTAAACACGATCCTGGCCGTCTATCCGCCGATCGGGCAGCCGCCCGTCAAACAGCCGTTGGGTTATGTGAAGATCGTCGATCGGCAAACGCTTACGTCGCAAGTTGAACCTTGCGATTATGAAAAGGTCCACAGCGATCGCGCACGGTTGCCGATTGGCGGCGTTTGCGTGCCAGTGGTCGTTGACGTGGGGGACATGCGGCTGCGCGTGGCCGTCGATCCGCGGGATAATCGCGGCGGCGACGTGCCGAAGTCCGAAAGGGCTCGACTCGAGCATCGGCTTCATGAACTGTCGAGCGACGCCGATTCGCTGCTCGCGGTGGTCGACGACCCGCGCGCGCGCATTGGCTCGTTCGCGGCGATTCCGGCAAAGTCTACTTGATCCCGGCCGAGGGGCTTGCGGCAAAGGCTGGAGAACTGCCACGGCTGTATGGCCCCGCTCCTGAAGGCGATGGCGAGGCGCAATGGCTCCGGCAGCGATTGACGCAAATTGCTCGCGTCCGCAACTTGCAGCAAATTGCCTCTTCGACCGACGACGCAGTGCGGGGAGACGCCGCCCTGCGGTTAGAGGTTGGCCTGCGATTGTTGAAAAACAAGAATGATCGCAGCGGCGAACCGCTTTCCTCCGCCGATCAGACGGCACTGACCGACGGCGACCGGATCTTGATCCAGGTCAAGAATCTCAATCGCTTTCCCGTCGATATCACGTTGCTCTACATCAACGGCGGGCTGGGAATCGATTCGCTGTTCCCCGCGGAAGGCGAAATCAATCGACTCGATCCGGGCGAAACCAAACCGGTTCGAATTCGAATCACCACGAAAACTTCGGGGCTGGAGCACTTAGTGGTCGTGGCGGTCAAAGGCACGGGCGGCCAGCCGGTCGATTTCAGTTCTCTGGCGCTGCCGACGCTAGAAGAGGCCCGCGCCGCGGAGCGAACGCGGGGCGCCGAGGTGCCCGACAGCCCGCTGAAGCGGATGCTTCATCAGGCATTGTTTACCGGCGGAGCGGTGCGCGGCGCGACGTCGGACGAGTTGAACGAGTACCGGCTCGATCTGCGATCGTGGAAAGTCGTGCCAAAACCGCGATCGGATGCTCCGCCGTCAACAGCCGGGCGGTAGCCATTCTCGGATCCGATTTGTCTGAGTTTCGCGAGCCGGCGCTGGGCGCTCGGTGGCCGCGACCAGCGCCGCATGGTGTTTTCGCATGATTGCCTGGTTTGATTTCTTCGGATCGTTGACGATTCGGCGTTCCACACTTAGGCTTAAGAGCCTATCCGAGAACCGGCCGAGGAGAGGGGGACAGGCACATTTTGCTCACAGGGCATCGCAAAATGAGCCAGGCCCCGCCGGTTCTCGGATAGGCTCTTAATTGGCGGTTAACGCATTCTTAAGGGGCAACACGATGGGCAGCAACGGGCGCCGAGCGAACGCGTTCGAGTTGAACCGTTCGACATTCATCCCGTGGGATCGACCTGCTATTCCAGCAGGGATTTTAACTGGCGTTTTATGCGTGGCCCTATGCGCGGCAGCGCTGGCCGACCAGCACGAAGGCGCCGATGGTTTATCGACGCAACTCGATGCGCTGGCCCGGCAATCGTTAGCCACGTCTCCTGCGGGAGGCGTCATTGAATCGCAGTTGAATCGCGCACTCGTGCGGCCGATGCCGTTGAATGCCGCTGTCCCGAAGGCGAATGACGAAGTCAGCCGCGGCGCGGCGGCGGCCGTCTATGCAAGAACCGCTCCGGCCATTGTGTTTATCCAAGCCGGTAATTCTTTCGGCAGCGGCTTCCTTGTCGACGCAGCAGGCTGGATGATCACGAATGAGCACGTCGTATCCGAGGCGCCGATCCACGTTCAAACGGGGGCGCGCGTCGTCAAGGTGATCCTGGGGCATTTGCAAGACGGGATCATGTCGCCTGAGCCGACGGCGCGAGCCGCCTGGGTTTATAAGACCAACGCGCGTGCCGACCTGGCTTTGCTGAAACTCGATAAACCGGCCGCCGCGCCATTGCCGGTCATTTCGCTTGCCAGCCAAACCCCGCCGCCGGGGAGCGATTGCGTGGCCATCGGACATCCCAAGGCCGGATTGTTGTGGACCGTGCGCTCGGGGCAAATCTCCGGCGTGGGGCAATGGCCGAGAGATTCTTGGTATGCGCTGACCACCGCGCTTTCCTCTTCCGGACTCAAACTCGGCCCGCACAAGAATGCGTTCGTTGAGGCTCCGCAGCGGAAGATTTTGGTGACATCGTGCGGCATCAATCCCGGCGACTCGGGCGGTCCGCTGTTGGATGAGGAAGGCCGGTTGATCGCCGTTACGTTCGGAATTCCCAAGAACATGAGCGATCCGGGCGTGAGCCTCGATAAGTTTGCTTATCATGTGCATCTGGACGAGGTGAAAAAATTCTTGGAAGCCCGCCCCGCTCATCCGGAACTATTTATTCCAAACCCCTGGCCCGCGGCAGTCGCAAGCACCCTGTTGGACCTCGACGGCGACGGCGTGCCTGAAACGCTGGTGTTTGTCGCGGGCAAGGACCAACCTCTGACGGGATACCAGTGCGACCTGAGCGAATCGACCAGCCGGACATTCGACGCGCACAAGCTTAATGATCCGGAGATGCGGAAGCTGTGGCATTTTCAATTCGCATTCGTCCGGACTCCGGTGCGGCGAACATTTTACGACACGCACGACAGCGGCCAGATCGATCTCGTTCTGAGCGATTTCAACGGCCGGGGCGTGGCCGACATGATGTTGCGGTTGGAAGACGGCGCGTGGCATGTGTCGCAGCCCAAGGGACAGAAAATGCTCGATCCGGCATTGTTCGCGGACGCGAAACTTGGTGACCGGCTGGCGAAGATCCAGCAAGCGATGACGGCGCCGAAGAAACCGGCGATCGTTCCTGCACCGGCGCCCATACCCGGGGGACCGGCCCCCGTGCCTGCGACGCCGACAGAAAAATCTTGATCTGCATTTCGTCCGGAATAACCGCGAACGGCTGGAATCATGAACCGCAAGCCCGGCGAGACCGTGAACCGTTCCAAGACTGAAGACGCTCGAATGTCGGCCGACGATTCCATTGCCGGATGGATTGAACAACTGAGCAGCGGCGACAGCCGCGGCGCTCAAGCGATTTGGAATGAGTATTTCGAGCGGCTGGCGTTTTTGCGCGTCAGCGGCTCGGCAATATTCCGCGGCGTATCGCCGATGAAGAGGACATCGCGCTCAGCGCGATGCACAGTTTTTGTCGCGGGGTGCAAGCCAAGCGGTTTCCTCAATTGACCGGCCGCCATGAGTTATGGCCATTGCTGGTTACGATCACGGCCCGCAAAATCTCAGCCCATGTCTGCCAACAGCGGGCCAAGAAGCGCGGGGGCGGACGCACGCGTGGCGAGTCGGTGTTTTTGCGCGGCGATCAAGACGAGATGAGCGCGGGCATCGCGCAGGTGTTGGGACGCGAACCGACGCCGGAATTGGCCAATATGATGGCCGAGGAATGCCAGCGATTGCTGGACCTTTTGGACGACGACGGACTGAAGCAAGTTGTGCTGTTGAAGCTCGAAGGCCACACCTGCGACGAGATTGCCGAGCAACTCGGTTGCACCACGCGCAGCGTGGAACGGCGACTGCAGCGAGTCCGGGCCAAGTGGTCGCGTGAAGCGCCGGCCTGAGCGGGTGTTGAAAAAGGGGACAGGCACGTCGCGGGAATCCAAATGTTCCGGGGAAAACCCAGCGATCGCTCCGAGCCAGTCCCCTTTTTCAACAGTCTCCTGAGCGGCGATTGGGAATGCAGGGTAATCATCAGGACGATTCGAACAACGGTTAGGATTTCGTCACCAGTTTTTGTAAAAGGGGTGCAGCTCATGTGTTGTTTCTCATTCGCGCGATCGAAGCTTGCGGCCGGTCATAATCCGTTGACAAGCGTGTCCAACACCAACATTTTTGCCCGCGGTTCGAGGGCTGGCCGGCAATATCTCGTCTACAGCATGACGCTCAAGGCGGAGGATGAGTTGGCGATGATCTTGCCGATTCCGGTGCCAGAGAAGACCGACGAGCACGCGGTGAAATTTATCGACCTGAAAGAGTATGCGGACTTCTTCGTCGATTTGAAAAAGGGCTTTCCCACGCGCACCGTTCCGCGAGTCCATTCGCGAAGCATTCGCAGTGGCGGTGGCAGCGCAGATCCGTTGCCCAAGCTCGAGGTCGTCGAAGTTGGCAGCTTTCAGGCCTCGTTCGTACCCTCGATCGCCGATTTCGAACGGCTGGACGAGCGGTTCCGGCTCCCCAAAGAAGTCTGGGACGATTTGCCGCAATACAAGATGTACGGCTTCGCGGTCTTCAGGCTGAAGCCGGGCGAGAAGCGAATCCATCCGATGGCGTTCGAATTTCCCCGCGCGAATCCCAAGCAGTTGTTCTTTCCGACCGTTCACATTCACGATGGCAAAGTTCACGACACGGCCCACTTCGACCACGCCTTGTATTGTCAGGAGAACGAGGGTGAGAACCTCGCGGCGCTATTGCAATGGCGCGAATCGCCGCAGCTGGCCGAAAAATTCATGCGGGCCGAAGCGTCCGGCGGAGTCATCAACGCCAACGCGCATTGTTATCTGCGCCGCATGACGGGGACGCTCAAGAACGCCGACACGCTGGTCTGAGCGAGTCGTTCATCAAGCGGCGAGTTGGCGCCGATCGTATCCGTTCGGCGAACAGCACGGCAGCCATTTTGTTGCCGTTGTCGCTGTTCATTCTCGTTCGACCGGGGCGGTCGCCGCGCTAGTGATTCGCGTGGGCTGTCGCACCGAAAGCGAACGCCTGGGTGAAAGTTTTGCTCGGTCCGTTGGGCAGCAGACCGTAGACACTGTTTGCGGTTTCCGCCGTGTGCGAACCTTTCGACTCGGGTCTCTTGCTCGTTACCGTCATCGCATCGGACGAGGAATACGTGATGGTGCCGGCGCCGCTTTTCGTGACCGCGTTATCCCCGGCACTCCTGCCGACAAGATCGACCTGGAAGGCAACAATTGGCGTTCGCACCCAGGCCTCCGCCGCGCCGGGTGGAGGGGGGGCGGTCGCACCCGTCGGCGTCAGTCCAGGGGGTGGCACTGCGATCGTCCATTCATGCTGGTTCTTGGTGTTTCGGCCTATATAGGCGAACTTCGCGCCGCGGATGTTGTCGCCATCGTACTGTAGCTTGATGACGAACTTCGCGCCGGCAGGCACGATCCGGGGTGGCATGTCGACCAGGTCGGCTCTGTGATTGTGAGTGCCGAAATCATAGGGCTTGGCGAAATACTCGATCGAACAGCCGACATGCGGGTCGGGTGTCTTGGGCGTTTTCGTTTGGAAGCCCATTACATATTGTTGGTAGTTGGTGTGGATGTTGTCGTCTTTGGGAGAATTCGCGTTCAACTGGATATGAAAGCCTATTTCATCGCAAACGATGTCCTTGGTGATCTCGACCGTAACGACCAAGCCATGGATCGGCTTGCCGCCGTTGTAGAGGTAATAGTTATGATTGCTTCCCAGTCCGGCGCAGGAGGAGGGACCATTTGGTCCGTTAATTCTCCGAGGTAGCCTGTTTGATTGGGGTGTTTCGGATCGACGCCCGGAAGGGGAACCGTCTGTGCCGCCAGCGGCGACAGGCTTAACGCAGATACGCGCGGCCCACGGAATCAAAGCACCACAAGCATTCCTCGCCCCTCGAGCGAACTTGCGATCTAGATTCCGAACAGATGTTGACATGATCGAGCTCGTTCGTGTCTTGGCCGAGTATTCCCAGATTCAAACATATCAGCGAATCAGCCGTCGCCCGCGCCGACCGACGCAACGATGTTTGGGCTGGCATCCTGATTGCAAGCCGCGAGAGCCTGGCTTTCGGCGTCGGCTTGCGTATTGGCCCAAGCCGCGCCATACGAACCATCGTTGCCGACTGCCAGCGCGCAAAACGCGTTCTTGCACCAGGTGACGACGACGGCGTCGTCCGCGTTGCAGGCGTTCAGACACGCGGTTTGTGCTTCTTCCTGTGAGCCGGCCTTCGTCGTGGAAGCGTAGTTGCCGGTCGAAGGCGAATAGGCGATCGCGGCGTACAGATCGCCGCTGGGGGCGTCGCCCGAGTCTGCCGAGGAATCGCCGGCGTCCGAGGAAGAATCTCCGCGTCGTTGGAAGCGTCGTTCGAATAGCCCGAATTTCCGGAGTTGCCTGCATCTCCGCCTGAATTGCCGTTGTTCACGATGATCGGCACATACACGGGCGGAGGAATGTAGACCGGGTGGGGATGAGGCGGATTCGGATGCGGATGGGGCGGATTCGGATGGGGGCGAAATACTGGCTGGACTGGGCGCGACGGATGCCCTCCACCATGACCATGTCCGGCCCGACTGGCATCGCCCAATTTGTTCATCGCTTCCGCCAGGGCGTCTTCCTGCGGATCGGTCACGCCTTTCGAGCGAGCTGGCGCTGTCGGCGAGCGATTGCTCTAGATAGCTCCGCTGCTTCTGGGGAATATCGCGATTGTCGGCCAGGCTGTGCTTCAAGGATTCCAGCGATTTGAAGTTGCGCGGCGCGGGCCATCTCGATTTGGTCCACGAACGCATGGATCGCGGAATAAGCCGCGGGAGACATCTCGTCGACCGAGAACGTTAGGGCCGGGTTGACAGCGCGGGCTGCGCCGCCAAGCTTGAGCGCCGCGGCCACCTTGCTCTTCCAGGCGGCGTCGCCCGGCTGTTCGGTCAGTTTGGCGAGCCGCTCGAGGCTTGGCTGGTCGCGCTTTTCGATCGCCACGCGCACCGCGGCTTCCAACACCTGCCGTGGCGAAATGGCTCGATGCGGGCGGAGCAGAATTCGCTGGCCTTCGAGCAGTTCAAGCACCGCGTCGGTCATCAGCATGGCGTTGCCCGTGTTCCAGGCTCTGCCAAGCAGGCGCAGATCGACGTAGCGATCGAACGCCGGATCGGCGAGTTCCCTGGGAATCGCAACGCTGCCTAGTAGCGGCACGATGTCGGAGTCCGACGACCGCGCGCCGCCGTTGCTCGCGTCCACGAGCTTGTCCAAGAGCACGACCGACGGCTGGCGCTGCGGATGCGCGGCCAAAGCAGCCCGGCTTTCGCCGATGAGCTTGTGGAGATATCTGCGATGCTTTTCCGGGATCGCTTTTTCACCGGCCAATCTGCGCTGCAAGCGATCGAGGGCGTCTCTGTTCTGGCGGATTCGTGCTGCTTCGATTTGGCGCTTCAAGCGGTGCAATTCAGTGTAAATGCGGGGCGACATTTCATCGACGGAGACCGTCGCGCCCGGGTCGATCGCGCGGGTCTCGCCGGCCAACTTCAAGGCCGCGGCAAGCTGGGCCTTTAACGCGGTTTGGCCCAGACTGTCGGCGATCCGGCCAAGACGTTCGAGCAATTCCTTGTCGTGGCTGTCGGTGGCAAGGCGGGCCGACAACTCGAGCAACGTGGCGGCGGGGAGCGCGCGACGCGGCCGCTGGAGAATGCGTTCGCCCTCGGCCACTTGAATCGCCACGTCGGCCATCAGCGACGCATCTTGCCGTTGCCAGGCACGCACCAACAAGCCCAGGTCGACATAGCGATCGAATGCCGGGTCATCGAGTTCCGGCGGAATCGTTTGCGCCGGCAAATAAGCGGCAGGGTTGTTCGCGGCGATCGAGTTCATCGCGGCGCCCATCGCCGGCGCAGGCCTCGGCCACGTGGAGCGTCGCGGAGCTGTTGTCAGCTTGGCTCGCTGTTGTGGCGCCAGACGCGGCGGCCGTATTACCGACCGTCGCCGAGCGGGCATGCGACAACGTCAGGCCCCCCACCACCACCCCGAGCAATCCGATTCGGTACCAAAGGCTGGAATGCATTTTCGTCCTCCCCGATGAAATAGGATTAATCAGGATGAATTCAGAATCGTCGCATGCGCCGCTCGCGGCCGACACCGAGACGTTCAACATTCTAAACGTCATCCGAAGTCGAAACCGGACGCGTCGGCTCGGATTTATTGCCCGTTTTTATTGCAGAGAAACCTGCCCTGACAGAGTTAGGAGCAAGTATAGTTGTCGCCCGGTGTAGTGCAATGCGCGGAGCGAACGAAAAGCCTGCGCGAGCAGCGCGCTTGTAGCAACCGCCTCGCGTCTCGCGCCAATCGCCGCTGAGGGCGAAGGGGGCCCAATAATAAGGGGGCAGACGCCGGGGCTTCTCGGTCGCGGGCTGATCGTCGCGCACCACGCCGCGCTGGATGCCTTCACGCAACATTTTGAGCTGCGCTTGGCGCAGCGATTCGAGCCTCGATAGCTTGCGTTTCCAAAGATTCTCGTAGAAATCGACCATCAACGCCCGGCTAGCATCGTCGCTGACGGTCCAGAGTGTGCCGACGACGCTCTTGGCGCCGGAAATCTGGAATCGCGCTGGAGCCCCAGCAACCCCTCGCCGCCGGCCGATTGGCCCAGTCCCGTTTCGCAGGCCGAGAGCGTGGCGAGTTCCACATGGCTCAGATCAAGCTGCGATACCTCGAGGGCGGTGAGAATTCCGTCGTCGTTGCCATCCTTGGCCGGTTGATTTGCGCCGGCCAATACCAGTCCGGATAACAAACCCGGCTGGTAGCCGGCGATGTCCTGCCGCGAGACCAGGTCATTGTCGCCCGTATCGCTTGAGCGCAATTTGGAACTCAACGCCGATTTCAATTCCGGAGGAGCAAAAAATCCGTGGGTCGCCAAATGCACGTAGCGATAGTTGCCGAGCCGCGCCGCGACCGAGCCTTTGGTGGCTTTGTCGCCGCGAAGCTTGGCGAGCTTGGCGTCGGGATATTGCTCCTCGAACGAATCGGCGATGGCCGCCATCTCGGTCCGCGTGGCAGGCAACGGCGGCCAACGCCGCAGATCGCCGGAGCGTACGGCGTGGGGGTCAGCTTCACAACATTTGCGGCGACGGTTTGCCAGGGTCGCTGTCGAAATCGACATCGCCCAGCAGCAGTAGTGAGGGATCGGCGCCGGATTTCGCAACGGCCGTGGACGAGTCGTTCGAGGCCAATAGCTCGGGCAACAGCCGCGGGATCGGCACGACGGCGACTGCGATGTCTTCGATCAGGTACGTTCCGGGCTGCTGTCCAGGCAGTGCCGGCCAGGGAAACCGAGCCGTGGCACCGTCGGGCGACAAGAGCACGGTCTTCGCGCCGACCAGTTGCGGTTGCAGTTTGTCCCACACCAAACGACGTAACTCGGCAGCCTCGACTGCTTCGCGCGGCCGCAGCCCCGGTCCAAGCTGCTTGCGCCAGGCCTCGATCGCCGTGGCAATCGGCTCGACCGGCCCCAGCTCGATCCGTTCGATTGACTTATCCGGCCGCACGACGAACGCCGCCAGCCGTTGCTCGGGCGCTACTTTTCTTCCTTTCGAGGCGGGCGGGGTGAGATGCGAGTATTCCAACAGGTCGACCAGCACGGTCTCGGCGGGCAAGCAGTGTTGGATATCCGCCGGTGTGCGGTTGCGCTCGGCTAATTCTCGCTGAAAATCGCCGCTCAGCGCGGCCAGGCTTTGCTCCAGTCGCTCGATCTGGGAATTGAGTTCGGCCAGACGCTGGCGGTGCTCGGCTTCGTGCCCCTGCTCGGGCACGATCGCCATTCGGTTCGATAGCTCTCGGCTGCGCTGTGTCAACTGATTGAATAGCGCGGCGCCACCGGCCAGCTTGCCATTGTCGATCGCCGCGCGCATCCGACGCATCGCCTGCTGCCGTGCCGAAACGGCTCCCTTCCAAGCCAGAACGTCGGCGTACACGGTGCCGGCGGGCACACCGGCGGCCTCGGCGATCGAAAGATAGTCGTCCAGGTAATGACGTAGGTTCTCGGCCATTCTCAATTGCTGCCGCTCGGATTGAATCGCCGCAGTCAGGTCCAGTTCCTGCCGCGCAATCTCGCAGCGCTTGTTGGCTAAGCGGCGCGGCCTTGGCGTTGTTATCCATGTAGTAGTAGAGCGCCGACAAGTAATCCAAGCTCGAGGCATAGGACGGGTGGTTTTCGCCTAACGTATCCTTGCGAATCTCGAGCGCTTGCAGATAGAACGGCTCGGCTTTGGCGTATTCGCCCATCGAGCTATACAAGCGGCCCAAGCTGTGCAGGCTCTTCGCATAATTGGGATGCTTTACACCGAAGACCACTTTGCGAATGTCGAGCGATTGCTGGTAAAGGGGGGCTGCCTTGTCGTAATCGCCCATCGAGAAATAGAGCCGGGCCAGGCCGTTCACGCTGGTGGCGTAATCAGGATGCTGGATCCCCAGCGTAGCCTTGCGGATTTCAAGCGCTTGGCGATAAAGCGGTTCGGCCTGCGCGTATTCCTCCAGCGACGTGTATAAGCCGGCGAGGCTCGTGAGGACGCTGGCGTAGTCGGGGTGTTTTTCGCCCAGGGCGTGCTTATCGATCTCGAGCGCCTGGCGATAGAGCGGCTCGGCCTTGGCGTAGTCGCCCATCGTGGTATAGAGTCCGGCTAAGCTGCTCAGGCTCGTCGCATACTCGGGGTGTTGTTCGCCCAAGGCCTGCCTGTTGACTTCCACCGCCTGCCGATAGAACGGTTCGGCCCGGGCATACGCGCCTTTCGCTTTGCAGAGGGCTCCCAGGTTGATCAGGCTGGCCGCATATTCGGGATGCTTGTCGCCCAACACGGCTTTGCGAATCTGAAGGGCTTGGAGATACAGGGATTCCGCCTTTCTGTAATCGCCAAGGTCCATATGCAGTGAGGCGAGATTCTCCAGCGTGCTGGCATAGTCGGGGTGCTTTTCGCCCAGCTTGGTTTTACGAATCTCGAGTGCTTGAGTGAACAGCGGCTCGGCCTCGGCATAGTCTCCCTTCGCCCGGCGGAACTTGGCGATGCTTTCGAGGCTCGAGCCATACTCGAGCGATTTTTCACCCAATGCAGTCTTGCGGATTTCGAGCGCACGGCGATAGATCGGCTCTGCCTTGGCGTAATCGCCCAAGGTGAAATAGAGTTGCGCACGGTGGTCGAGGACGCTGGCGTAAATGAGATGCTTCTCGCCCAGCGCATTGCGATAGATTTCCAGCGATTGATCAAAGAGCGGTGCGGCCTTCGAGTAGTCGCCCATCGACGTCGAAAGGCGGGCCAGATTGTTCAAAATGCTGGCGTAATCAATATGCTTTTCTCCTAGCACGTCCTTGCGGATCAGGAGTGCCTCTTGATAAAGCCTTGCGGCTGTGGCGTAATCTCCCATGTCCCAATAGAGCACGCCAAGGTTGTTTACTGCGGTGGCGTAGCTCGGATGTTTCTTGCCGAGCTTTTCGCCGTAGAGTTGCACCGTCTGTTGGTACAGCGGCTCGGCCTTGGAATATTCGCCCATCGCTTTGTACAGATTGGCGAGGCTTTCCAAGCTGTTCGCATAGGAGGCGTGCCTTTCGCCGAACACGTCTTTGCGAATTTGGAGCGCCCACAGCGCGAGCGGTTCGGCCCGCGCATAATCGCCCATCGAGCGATAAATGCCGGCCAATCGGTTCAAAGTCGAAGCATAACTCGGATGCTTTTCTCCGAGGATTTCTTTTTGAATCTCCAGCCCTTGCCGGCAAAGGCTTTCCGCCTTGGCGTATTCCCCCATCGTGCCGTACAGCCCGGCGAGATTTTCCAAACTGCCGGCGTAATCGACGTGCTTCTCTCCGAGGGCGTCCTTGCGGATCTGGAATGCTTGCAAGAGAGCTCTTCCGCCTTGCGGTAATCGCCGGTGGCCTCCAGGAGCTCGGCGAGATTATCTAGCTTCACGGCAAGGTAGGGATGTTGTTCACCGTATTCCTCTTTATCGAGTTGAATTGCCTGTTCGAACAGGGGTTTGGCTTTGGCGTATTGGCCGAGCGCTTTATAGACCAAAGCCAGATTATTCAAGCTGGACATGTAAGCGCTGTTTCTTTCGCCCAAGATCGTCTTGCGAATTTCCAAAGCCTGCCGATCGCACTGTTCGGCCTTGGCGTAATCTCCCAGCGTGAAATAGAGCCTGCCAAGGTCATTGAGATCGGCCGCGTAGGTGGGGTGTTTCGACCCCAGCGATTCCTTGTGGATTGCAATCGCTTTCGTGAGCAGCGGTTCGACCTTGGCGTAGTCGGCTGTGCGATAGTAGATGTCGGCCAGGACCATCAGGTAGGCGGCCAGGTTCGGATCACGATCGCCGAAGACCGAGCGATGCAACTCAACGGATTCGACCGCCGGGGCGATGGCCTGAGCGTATTTCTCTTCTTCACGCAATTTGCTGATGGTTCGCTCTAACTCAGCATGCTTCGCATATTGCTGGCGCTTGGCGGGATCGAGCTTTTCCAACCATGCCGCGGTATCGCGGGCCACGCGGGCGTTGATCGTCTGCCAGCGGTCTTTGCCCGAGAGCCGCGTTTGCCGCTCCAAGTCTTCCTCGCGCAGTTTCCGAGCGGCCGCATAATCTCCCTCGTCGAAATAAAGTCCGGCGAGAAGATTCAAAGTTCCGGCATAGTTCGCATGTTTCTCGCCGAGCGCTGATTTATCGATAACTAGAGCCTGCCTGAGGAGCGGTTCGGCTTGCGCATAGTCGCCCGTCAGGCGGTAAAGCCCTCCGAGGTTTTCCAGGCTGACGGCGTAGTCGGCATTTTGCTCCCCGATGGTTTCCTTGCGGATCCGCAGGGCTTCCTGATACAGCGGTTCGGCTTTGGCGTAGTCGCGAGTAAGATAGTACACGTTGGCCAGGCTATTCAAACACGCGGTGTAGTCCGGGTGCTTTTCGCCGCACGTTTCTTTGCGAATCTCGAGCACTTCTTCGTAGAGGGGTCCCGCCTTCGCGCGATCTTCCATGGAATAGTAAAGCCCCGCCAGAATGTTAAGCCGATTGGCATATTCGGCGTCTTTTTCGCCGAAGATCGTTCTGGCGATTTCCGCGGCTCGCTGCGCCGGTTCGACGGCCAGAGCGAACTTGCCTGCGAGGCGCTGTTTCAGAGCGTTGCTATCGGCATCGAGAAGCCCAAGTGCGTCTTGCCGTTGCTCGGGTTTAACCTTTTCGAGAAGTGTCACGCGCGTGAGGGCTGTCCGGACACGCGTGGTCGATGCATGGCTCGCGCCCCAGATCGCGGTGTCCGCGGCCAATTCTTCTTCTCGCTTTTGACGAGCGGCCGCGAAATCTGCCTGGGCCTCGTACAACTGGGCCAGTTGGTCCAGGGCGGCCGCATAGTCGGCGTGCTTTTCGCCGAGAATCTCTTTGCGAATCCGCAGGACTTGTTGGTACAACGGCTCGGCCTTCGCATAGTCGTGCGTCGCGTACAGCGAGTTCGCGAGGTTGTTCAAAGTCGTCACGTAGTCGAGATGCCCTTCCCCCACGGTCTGCTTGCGGATTTCCAGCGCCTGCCGAAAGGCCGTTGCGGCCTTGTCGTAATCGGGCAGGGAGTAGTAGATAACCCCCAGAGCATTCAAGCTCGTGGCATAGGCCGGATGCCGATCGCCGACGCTCTTTCGATAATTTTCCGCGGCCTGAAGCGCGGGCTTGATCGCCTCGGAATATTGACGCTGAGCGCGCAGGTTGTTCGCGTCGCGGTCCAACAAAATGGCTTGAAGAAACAATTCGCGCTCCGGCGGAGCCAGTTTTTCGAGCACCGCCGTCTGTTCCAGCGACGAGCGCACGTTCTTTGTTTGCTGGTTGTTTGGTCCTAACAGCTTTGTCTCGCGGGCCAAGATTTCTTCCGCAATTTGTCGCGCGGCCGTGTAATCAACCTTGGCTCGGTAGAGATTGAACAAGAGAGTCAAGTTCTGCCCGTAGTCGGCATGGCTCTCCCCAAGTACTTCCTTGCGAATCGCCAGCGACTGCCGGAGCAGCGGCTCGGCCTTGTCCGGCTTATGCAAGGCGCTCTGGCAATTGGCCAAATTGGCCAACACGGTGGCATAGGCAGGTTGCTTTTCGCCGACCGCGTCTTTATAGACTTGGGCCGCCTGGCGATAGAGCGGCTCGGCTTTGGCGAAATCGCCTGAGTAATAATAGAGATTTGCCAGACTATTCAGGCTGAGCGAGTACTTGAAATTCTTTTCACCGAGGACCTTGCAAGTCATTTCGGCGGATTGGAGGGCCGCGTCGATCGCTTCAGGATACTTGCGTTCTCCGCGCAATCTTTCCGCGGTACGCGCCAAAGCAATACTTTTCAAAAACTGTTGCCGTGGGGTTGCATCGAGTTTTTCGAGTAATTGCGCCAGGTCTAATTCGCGCTGCGCCAGGACCGACGACCAATGATCCTTCCCAACGCGCTCGATCGATGCGGCAAGCTCTTGCTCGTCGAGTTGCCGGGCAGCGGCGAAGTCTCCCCGCGCTTGATGCAGCGCGGCAAGTCGGCTCAGCCAACCGATCACTTCGGGATGATTGGGGTCGAAGATCTCGCGGTCGATGGTCAGCACCTGATCCGCGGCGGCGATCGCCTCGGCAAGCTTGCCGGCGTCTTCAAGCGTTTTCGCCTGGAGCGCTAGCCGGTCGCGCTGCGCCAGTCGCGCCCGTTGATTTGGCGTGAACGGGGCTGCTGCAAGGGGATTCGGAACAGCCGGCGGGGCGTGGCTGCCCGACGGTGGGGAAGCGTTGGGCGGCGGCGGGGCGACCGGGGGTTGCTCGGCGCGAATGACACCGGCGCACGTCCACGCGCAAGACAAAAGAATCACGAAAACGCGCGCCGTCAGAGTCGCGAAATTTGTGCGGTGATCGGGGTGCCGCCTGCTTAACACGGAGGTTCTCTCCCAGGAAACAGCTGCCGATCAGAACCCGTAGAAGCCTCCACCGATTCGGATCAGTATAGCACCCTTGGGTGGGATGACAACTCCCAGTCGGTGCCGTGTGATGGACACAGACCGCTTATCGCAACTCGCGCTTGGTTCGCCGCCAGAATCTGTCGCCAAGACAATCTCCGCAATCATAGAGATGCGGAAAATTCGGTCCGACCCGACGCCGGCCCAGCAATAAATTTTGCCGACGAGGCTGGCGCAAAGGTGGTCGCACGAACCCACGGCGTCGATGGCTCCACGCAATTTTCGCGAAATCCATGTCGGGTTTCATCCGCGGTTCCGCATCTGTCGCGTGAGGAGATTCCGCGAGGCGCGAAATACTGTCCGAACTGGCGACCGTCACCAAATCTTGTACCCCCCCACGAGTTGGAATAAGATCGATTCTGCAATTTCGACAAGCGATAAGGCGTGCAGCTGACGCTTCGAAAAAGGAACTGGACCGATGACGCCCGCTGCGATTTCAGCATCGAGCCAATGCGCCGCGCTCGTTTCCGAGCGGATTGGCGCTTACGAGCGACAGATGTCCGGCGATAGCTTTCCGGATTTGCGGGCTTTCGTGGAGTCGTTGGACGATGCTCAGAAATCGCTCGTGCTCGTCGAATTGGTCAAAGTGGATTTGGAGCGCCGCTGGCGAAGCGGCCGCCCGCGGATGCTGGAAGACTACTTTCGCGAGTATCCGGAGCTTGGCGATCCCGCGATGCCATCGCCGGACCTGATTCAAGAAGAATACAAGGTCCGTTGTCGTTGGGGCGATGCTCCGCCGCGCGAATCCTATTACAGCCGGTTTCACGTTGAGCGGTCGGAACTCGAAAAGCTGCTAGCCGAGATCGACCAGTCGTTGCGTCTCTCGGTGTCGACGAAACAGTACAAGGCTGACGACGAGGACGTAAAAGACCCCGCGGCGGCTGCCGAGACTTCGGTCATTACGCCGCAAGAAACCACCAGCTTTCAGCCGCCGCCGAGCCTCGAAACTGGCCCGGCCGATGATCTCTCACGTCGCGTGTCACCGATGATCGTCGAAGCCCTGCGCGGCGCGGCCCAATTCCAGCGCGTCGCGGCGGCGCCCAGCGAAGTGCCCGCGACCATTGGCCGCTATCGGGTCGAACAGGAGCTTGGCTCCGGCGGTTTCGGACGTGTCTACCGCTGCCACGATGAGGAACTGAAGCGCACGGTGGCCGTCAAGCTGCCGCATGGCAAGAACGCGACCTCTTCGGTCCGAGCCGAGGAGATCATCCACGAGGCCCGCAGCGCCGCCCGATTGCGACATCCGGCGATCGTCATGGCGCTGGATACCATCCGCTGCGACGACGGGCGCGTCGCCATCGTCAGTGAATTCGTTGCCGGGCAATCACTTCGCCAGCATGTCCGGCAAAAGGACTACACGCGGCCGGAGGCCATCGGCTGGGTCGCCGACGTTGCCGACGCCTTGGCTTATGCGCACAAGCAGCAGGTCGTCCATCGCGACGTGAAGCCGGACAACATCCTGATCGACGCCCAGCGCCGGCCGCATCTGACCGATTTTGGCCTCGCCAAGCTTGATGGTCACTACGAACTCGACGAAAAGGGCCAAATCCTCGGCACGCTGGGATACATGAGCCCCGAGCAAGCCTCGGGCCAATCGCACTGGGCGAGTCCCGCGGCGGATATTTATTCGCTGGGCGTGATGTTATACGAATTACTGTGCGGCAAGCTCCCCTTCAATTCGGCGAGCCAGCAAGATCTCTTGGATCAAATTCGCCGCCGGCCTCCGCCACCGCTGCGTGCCGTGGACGACACGATCTCGCCCGCGCTGGAGGCGATTTGCCTGAAGGCCCTGGCGAAAGAACCTGGCGACCGATTCACTTCGGCAGCGGACATGGCGCGGGCCTTGCGCACAGACGCGGCCTGGTAGAAATCGCTGGCCGTTGGCCGTTGCGGCAGCCTGCTTGCTTGCCGCCGTTGTCGGATGGCTGGTGTTTTCCGCATTGCATCGGTCCCGCGTCGACGTGACAAACTCGCCAAAGCTTGAGAATCGAAACGATTCGACAGCGACCGCCATCCAGACCGATCTGGTCCCCCGCCTGGATATTCGCTTCCAGCGCGCTGCGGAAAAAGTCGGGCATCATCGGTTGGAAGAAGTCGATCTTCCCTTGCGCACCGGAGATAAGGTGCAATTGCACGCGACGCTGGCAAAGCCCGCTTACGCCTATCTGTACTGGTGCGACGGCCAAGGTAAGCCGAAGCGACTTTGGCCCACCAACCCGGCCCATGTCGAGCCGGTCAGCGAAATCTGGGATCCGCCGAAGTCGGGCGGTAAATGGCAAACGTGGCATGTGATTGGTGGACCGCCGGCAGCGGAATTGGCCTTGATGGCGGTGTCCGATACGCCGATCCCGGTCGCCGAGGTGGAACGATTCGAAGCCGGCGCGTGCCAGCTTCCCTCGGCCGACGCTGCCCGTTCCTCGCTGTTGACCGTCGTGTTTCCTGAAACGACGAGCGACGACGTGCCGCGAAATATCGACGGCAACGCGGTCACGCTGCTTGACCCGCTCTCGGCGGATTTCGAGCACGCGCTGCGCGAGAGGTTTCGCGCTTACATGGGGTTGATTGTGACCCACGATTAGCCGCGCGACCGGAATGCTCCAAGCCGAGTCTGTCTTGCTGCCACGGGGAGATCGAAGATCGAGGCGGTGAATCTGGTGCTCAGCCAAGCGGGGACCTTACAATAGGCTCCGGCAGTGCTTCGCTTCGCCCGAATCGGCGCCAACATGTCCGTTTCAAATCTACATCTTTCGCGCCGAGCGCTTCTGCGGCGAACCGCCGGCGGAATGGCGGGAATGACGTTTGGAGTGGCCAGCCGGACCGCTGTCGCCGCTGCGACGAATCTCGCGGAGGAGACGCTCGCGTTCATCCAGCTTTGCGCGAGACGATGGCGGCTATAACCCTTCGCCCGATCGGGAATACAAAGGAAATTCGGACACGGGCCTGAGCGATCTGGCTGCCGTGACGTGTGCGGCCACGCTGGCCAAGACGATGGGCTGGCAACTGCCGCACCCGGATCGGTCGCAGGAATTCATCCAGCGGCACCAGCGGCCCGACGGTGCTTTTATCAGTCACGCCGGCAGTATGGATCCGAAGTCGCCGTTGTCGGTGCTTTACAACACGGTTCAGGCCGCCGTTGCGCTGCGGGCTCTGGGCGCGCGGCCCAAGATCGATCCTCGCAAGACGATGGTTCCTTATTTCGAGGGCAAGTTGTTTCAGACACTGCCTTGGTACACCACCAGTTTCTTCCCGTTGTTTTACAAAGCTCTCGAGAAGCCGTTTCCGCGACAATACGATGAGGCCCTGCGCAGCCTGCAAACGAGCAATCAGAAGGACGACGGCTATTTGGGCGACCACGTGGCGGCGACGTTCCACATGGCCCATTATTTCCGGCTCGTCGGCCAGCAAACTCCCAAGGCCGAGCCCATGGTCGCGCGGGTCCTGCGCGATCAGAAACCCAGCGGAGGATGGAACATCAAAGATCCCGACTGGGACGTGCATGCTTGTTTCGACGCCGTGTTTATCCTGCGGCAATTGGGCGGCCAATCGGCCGCGGTGCGCCGCGCAATCCAGAAAGCCGCGGACTGGGCTCTCGGTTGCCGCAACGCCGACGGCGGCTTCGGCCATTATCCGGGCCGACATTCCGACATGGACGCGGTCTATTTCCAGTTCGGCACCCTGATCCAGGCCGGGCGCCTGCCGACCGCGAAGCTCGACCTGCCCGACGGCGACACGCTAAGCTGGGGTCACGCTATGCAGCCGGGCAAGATTTATTGATGAACGTCCTGCGATATCTCAAGACGTCGCTCGCCGGGCTGTTCTTGGCCGGCGTGGCTGCGGTGCTGGCCTTTGGGCCGCGGAACTCCGGCCGCTCGACTGCGCCTCCGGGGTTCACCGAGGTCACCTATTGGGAAAAGTGGACGGGCAACGAAGGGGCCCAGATGCAGGTGATCGTCGACGATTTCAACAATTCCGTCGGGCTCAAGAAGCACATTTACGTTAAATGCCTGACGATCAGCAATATTGAGGAGCGCACCTTGGCCGCGACGACCGCGGGAGTTCCGCCGGACGTCGCCGGCTTGACCGATGAGCAAATCGCGCAATTCGCGGCACTGGATGCACTCGAACCGCTGGACGAACTCGATCTCGCCGGCCATGGCATCACGCGAGAAGCCTACAAACCGGTCTGTTGGGATGGCTGTGTTTTCGAGGGGCATCTGTGGGCCTTGCCCAGCACGCCGGCGCCGGTGGCGTTGCACTACAACAAACGAATTCTTCAGGAGAACGCCGCGGCGCTGCGGGCCGCGGGGTTCGATCCCGAGCAGATCCCGACGTTGCTTGCCGATTTCGATCGATTCGCCCGAGTGCTCGATCGGCGTGAGGGGAATGGAAAAATTCTTCGGGCCGGCTATCTGGCGATGGAGCCCGGTTGGTTCATCAACTTTACGCCCTACTGGTTCGGGGCCAGCTATTTCGACGACGCCACCGGAAAATTCACGCTGACCGATCCCGGGGTCGTGCAGACGTTCCAGTGGATTCGCGATTATTCGGTTCGCTACACGCCGGATGCGATCACGCAATTCCAAAGCGGGGGAAGCGGCTCCAATTCAACGCAGAATCCGTTTCTCACCGGCGCAATTGCCATGGAGCAACAAGGTTGCTGGACCGCGAATTTTATCGAGGACCTGGCGCCGGCGTTGAACCGTTGGCAGCGATTCGAGCGGGAAGAGCCGGCCATGATTGCCGCGGGGGCGGCGGATCGCGACGAGCGCTGGCGGCGCTTCGAAGACGAAATCGGCGCGGAGCTTCGCCCGCTGGATGCCCGGCAACGCCACGCGGCGCTGGCGAACAAGATCGCCGACGAATCGAAGCTAACGATCGACGGGCGGCGAGCAAATTACGAGTGGGGAGCCGTCGCGTTTCCCTCCGCCATCCCTGGGCTCGCCAACGCCACCTACACTGGGTTCGACGCGCTGACCATTCCGCGCGGCGCCCGGCACAAGCGGGAGGCATTCGAGTTCATCGCCTATGTGAATCGACCGGATGTCACGGAAAAGCTGAACATGATGCACTGCAAGATTTCGCCGCTGCGCAAGGTGAGCGACCATTTCATGAACTACCATCCCAATCCGTACATCGCCGTGTTCGAAGAACTTGCGGCGAGTCCCAATTCGCACGGGGTGCCGCGCTGCCCGATCTGGCCGGAAGTCGTCGCCGAGATGAACGACACGACCCAGAAGATCTTTCTGCTTGAAGAAGAGCCGGCCAAGGCGTTGGCCGAGGCCCAACAGCGGTTGCAAGCCCGGCTCGACCAGTTCAACGCCCGGCAGGCGAAGCGCCGCGGCGGGATACAAAACGACGCCGGCGCTCGACGGAATTCATTATGAGCCAACTCCGCCACGAGCTGAAGCAAGCGGGCAAAGGCCTGGCCTTCCTCGCGCCGTGGCTATTCGGGTTCATCGTGCTGACCGCGATTCCGGTGGCCATGTCGGCCTATTTCAGCCTGACCGATTATTCGCTGCTGCAAAAGCCGGCGTTCGTCGGCCTGGATAATTACCACGAATTGCTAGTCGCGCCGCACGCAGGCATGGCTGGGCCTGGTGATCCGCACTTCTGGACCGTCACGCGCAACACGCTGTACTACGCCAGCTTTGCCCTGCCCGGCGGCATTCTGATTTCGCTCGGCCTGGCGCTGTTGCTCAATCTGAAGGTGCCCGGCCAGGCGCTGTACCGCACGATCATTTTTCTTCCGTCGCTGGTGCCGGAAGTCGCGTCGGCGTTCATTTGGCTTTGGATGTTCAACGCGAAGTTGGGCCTGGTCAACGTGGCGCTCACCCACCGGTGGCCCCTGGTCGGTCGTTTGTTCGAGAGCGGGCCGGGCTGGTTGACCGATCCCGCTTGGGCCATGCCGGCCATGATCTTGATGAGCTTTTGGGGCGTCGGCAACACGGTCGTGATTTTCCTCGCCGGGTTGCAGGATGTGCCGAAGGAACTTTACGAAGCCGCGGAGATCGACGGCGCGGGAATCTGGGGCCGGATGCGGCACGTCACGCTGCCGATGCTCTCGCCGGTCATCTTTTTCAACTTGATTATGGGGATTATCGCCACATCACAATTTTTCTCGATCCCGCAACTGATGACGCAAGGCAATCCGGCCGAAGCGACCCGGTTCTTCACGATGTATCTTCGCGACAATGCCTTCGTGTTTCTGAAAATGGGCTACGCCAGCGCGATGGCCTGGATGCAATTGATCCTGATCCTGGGTTTGACGGCAATCGCGTTTTGGTCGAGCCGCAAATGGGTTCATTATCAGGGACGGTGATTTTTCGATCGGCGCAGTCCGCTTGCTGACGTGCGCGACTCGGAGCATGAGTTCGATGAGGGAAAGCTTCGCGGACACCCCACTGCCCTGCTCCTCAAATCGCCGCGGGCGAATGACCCTGCCGCGCGGGCGTCGTTGGCTGGCGCGCCATGTTGGCCACGGCCTGCTCATCGTCGCTTGCATCGGCTTTCTGTTGCCATTCTTGTGGATGCTTTCGACCAGTCTCAAGACCATCGACAAGGTGATGTCCGATCATCCGACGTTGATTCCCCAGCCGATTGCTTGGGAAAACTACACGGCGGTCCTGACGCATCCGAACATGCACTTCTTGCTCTATACACGCAACACGTTGATCGTCGCCATCCTGTCGGTCGCCGGAAACCTGGTTTCGAGCGCGCTGGCGGCCTATGCCTTCGCGAAGATTCCGTTCAAAGGCCGAGGCTTGCTCTTCGCGCTGATGCTCGCGACGATGATGATCCCGTTTGCGGTGGTGATGGTGCCGCTGTTTTCGATCTTTCATTGGCTCGACAGTCACCATCTCGGGCAATGGCTAGGCACTTACAAACCGCTGTGGGTTCCCTATTGGTTCGGCACGGCGTTCAGCATTTTTTTGCTCCGGCAATTTTTTCTCACCGTGCCCGACGAGTTGTCCGAAGCGGCCCGGATCGACGGCTGTAGCGAATTCGGAATCTTCTGGCGCATTATCCTGCCCCTGGCCCGGCCGGCACTGGCGGTCGTGTCGCTGTTTACGTTCATGTATGTTTGGAACGATTTTCTCGGACCGTTGGTTTATCTGCAGGACGAAGATCAGTACACACTCACGCTGGGGTTGCAAAGTTTTCAATCGGCCCACGGCGGGACCGATTTCCATTACCTGATGGCCGCTTCGATGTTGGTGATCGCCCCCGTCATCGTGCTGTTCTTCATGACGCAAAAAACGTTCATCCAAGGAATCGCCACCACGGGAATGAAAGGCTGAAAATGTGTTTGCGAACCGGCGGTGCGAAGTTTCGCCTCACGACGAAACGCGGTAATGAAAACGATGACGGAGCTGCGACTCGAAACGTATGAGATGCCCGCGGCCGAGCTCGGCCCTGAGAATCCTTTGCCGCCGCTGCATGCCTATCGCACGGTGAGCATCGCGGATCCGGCGAGCCAGCTCGCGAAACCGCAAGCTATCCCGGCCGCGGCAGCGAGGACAGCATTCTGCCTTATCGCTTGCAGGACAATTACAACCGCGAAAAACGTCCGCGATGTTTCAAGACGGCGGTGCTGGAAAACGACCTATTGCGGGCCACGTTTTTGCTCGAACTCGGCGGCCGGCTCTGGTCGTTGTTCCACAAACCCACTGGCCGCGAGTTGTTGCACGTGAATCCCGTCTTTCAGCCGGCGAACTTCGCGGTTCGCGACGCCTGGTTCAGCGGCGGCGTGGAATGGAATCTGTCGATCATCGGACATTGTCCTTTCACCTGCGCGCCGCTATTCGCCGCCAAAGTATTGGCGGACGACGGCATGCCGATCCTGCGCTTCTATGAATACGAGCGAATCCGCCGCGTGACGTTTCAGATTGATTTGTTCCTTCCAGATGGCTCGTCCTACCTGTTTGTTCGGCCGCGGATCAGCAATCCAAACCCGCATGCCGTACCGATGTATTGGTGGTCGAACATCGCGGTGGATGAATTGCCGGACATCCGCGTGTTGGCCCCGGCCACGAGCGCCTATTTCCACGATTACGACCGCCGGCTCAAATCGCACGACGTGCCGCTGCGCAACGGCGAAGACGTGACCTATCCGGGACGGCGCATCGGCGGCTGACATGTATTTTCGCATCCCGTCCGATCACCGGCCGTGGATCGCCGCGCTCGACCGTTCCGGCCGCGGCTTGATTCATACATCGACCGGGCGCTTGCTTGGGCGAAAAATGTTCCTGTGGGGCATGAATGTTGGCGGTCGGCGGTGGCAGGGATTTCTCGCGGCGCCGGTGAACATTACTTGGAAATTCAAGGCGGCCTGGCGACCACGCAAACCGAATATGTAAGGATGCCCGCCGGGGCCTGCTGGGAATGGCTCGAAGCCTATGGTCCGTTCAGCGGCGACGCGCAATTGGTTCACGGCGACTGGCCGGCGGCGATCGAGCATGTGGAAAAGACGCTGGAACATGAGCTATCGCGATCAGGACTCGAAGAACGGCTCAATCGCTGGCAAAGCGACGCCGATCGTGCGCCGGCGGAAATCCTGCAAACTGGCTCCGGTTGGGGCGCATTGGAGAATCGGCGGCGAACAAGCGCGAGCGGCTCGCCCATCGCTTCGTCGGCAACGCCGCTGCCGGACTCGACGCTCTGCGACGAACAAGAGCCGTGGTTGCGATTGTTGGACGAGGGGGCGCTTCCTTATCGAGAACCTCAACAATTGCCCGGCGCTTACATGACCGATTCCGCTTGGCGCGACCTGCTCGAAAGCGCATTGGCCGCCAACCGCGGCGCCCATTGGCTATCGTGGTTGCACGTGGGCATCATGCGGTACCGCGGCGGTGATTCGCACGGCGCTCGGCAGGCCTGGCTGGAATCGCTGCAGCGCGAGCCGTCAGCGTGGGCATATCGCAACCTTGCAGCGCTTGCGCAAGACGCTGGTGAAATCGAAAAGGCGGCGCGGTTCTGGGCAATCGCCGCGCGAATGAAGCCGGATCTACAGCCGCTCGCCGTGGAGGCCTGCGACGCGCTGCTCGCCGCGGGAGCGTTTGCCGCGGTGCAGGAACTGATCGGGCAGCTTCCGTCCGAGGTAGCAAACGCCCGCCGCGTGCGGCTGCTCGGCGCCATCGCGGCCTTGCGGTCGGGCGATCTCGCGGCGCCGGCGGAGTTCTTCGCGGCCCGCTGCGAGATTCCCAACATACGCGAGGGGGAATTAAGTCTGTCCGATCTCTGGTTCGAATGGCAGGAAGCCCGATTGGCGAATCGGGAGGGCGTCCCGCTCGACGCCGCGAGTCGCCAGCAAGTGCGCCGCGAGCACCCGCTGCCCAGCGAATTCGATTTTCGGATGCAGCCCGATTGAAGCCCGGTGAGCGCGTTAGCTCTGTGGGGTCTCGCCGCGATTGCGGCGCGTCGGCCGAATCGAACAGCGACTGCACCGATCGCCGAGTTGCTGCTGTCGCGCTGCGAACACTTCTACCGCGCGAACCAATGCAGATCGAGCCTGGCCGACTTTGCCGTGCGATTGCTTGTCTTCAAGCATCGCGTCCAAGCCGGCGGGATCGACGGGGCATTCGCCGTTCCGCCAGGCCAGGCCATGCACCGTTTCAATCGCGCCCGTGGGTTGGGCAATCGCATCGATGCTGCCGAACGAATCGAGACACGGCACGTTCATCGCGATCTCGGCCACGTGATACGCCGTGCTCCGATCATGGCCGACACCGATCGAAAGGATATAGCCATCGTTGCGAATCAGCCGGCCGATGGGGCTGTCGGCATCCCAAATTCCATGAGCAAGATGGTCGCGCAAGTATTCGTCGGCGCGGTCCGATCGCTGCCACCGAATGGCTTGGATGCAAGCTTCGGCAGGCGTCGGCACGGCGCCAGATCGCCTCGGCAATGGCGCCGTTGGACGTCGGCGTGGTCAGCGGATTGAACACGCGGGCATGAAAATGGTTGAAGCTCGGGGCGAGCAACGTGCCGTCGGGACCAAGCGCGGAAACTAGCGCGGCGACGACGGTCGCCGGTCCGCCGCGGACCGGCCCGATCGATTTCATCGAGCTGTGTACCATCAAGTTCATCCCCGGCCGAATGCCGATGGCCGAGAAATCGGTGGCCAGTTGCTCGGCCGTGAGAAACGCCGCGCGGGGGTGCAGGTCGACAAATCCTAGCTCGGCGAGGGCCGCGAAATGCTCGACCACGCGGTCGAACGTCAAGTCGGCGTCCGCATCCAGCGCTGCCAACTCAGCGATTTCCGCGAGCGAGCGCTCGCCGTCGGCCCAGTAAACGATCCACTTGGGAAACGATGCGCCGAGCTGGCGCCTGATGTCCGGCCAAACATTTTCGGGCGTCGGCGCCAAAGGAAGGCGCCGCAAAGGAATCAAATCGCCGGCTCCTTCGGATGGTTGCGATGACGAGCCTGGCGGTGCTTCGGCGGCGCACACAGCGGCGCCCGTTTCGACGAGCCTACCAAAATCGTGCGCCAGTGTGGCATGCTCGCCGGCGAGCGTGAATCGCATCAAGCGATCGATCGTCGCTTCATGCTGGGCGCGAATGGTTTCGCGGCGAGCATGAGTTCCTGGATCCTCGCTTTGTCCGACTTCCTCAGCCGCCTGGCGCGTTTGCCATTGGGCGAGCTCTATCGCTTCGGCCGTCGAGGCGTCGGCGAGAAAGTAGAGATAAGCTGCCATCGCGGCCGTGCAGACCGCCAATCCCTCCGCGTCGAGCATCTCGATCGTATCGGCCGAACTGTGATAGCCGCGGCAGGGATGATTCGTAATCCAGGGACAGGGAAATCCGTACTTCGGATCGCCAAGCAATGTGTCCTCCGTGGACACAAACGGTCTGCGCCGCAATGGATACACCGGGCGAAGCGTCAGCGTCGCGCGCAGCAATTCATAGCCCAGATGATCGACGAACGACCCGGAGGCCGGCGCCGTCGCATGCCAACTGAGTTCGCGGTTGCAAACATCCGGCCGGGCTCCGATCGTGTCGATGCAAACTCCGGCCAACGGCGGCTGAAGCCGAAAAGTGTGCTCCAAATAGTGGAAAAAGCCGTAGCATTCGAAACCGTGCAAGAGCCGGATGCTCCGCCGCGGCCGGGGCAAGCGGCCGCTTTCGATCAAGCCATTCAGCGCGCGGGCTATTTCCACGCAAGCGGCGCCGCCCGAGGCATTGTCGAGCGCCCCAGGCTCTGAACTATGAGCAACAGCCCAGATTTCCGCATCGGGGTCCTCGCGCCCTGGATTAGGCCGCTCACCACGTCGTGACTGCCAGCATATCGGCGAATGTCCAGCGTCGCATGCACGATGGGCCGCGCTCCTTGCTCGATCATCGCCCGCAGCGCGTTGCCTGCGGCCGCGGAAATTGCGAACCCCACGAGCGGAGCCGCACCATCCGACAAATCGAGCCCACCCCAGCCAAATTTCGTCCAGGCGACCGCCTCGGGGCAATCGACCACCGCGCGGTCGCACAGCAATCCCGCCGCGCCGGCCGCGCAGAATTTCGCGCGATGCAGCCAGGGGTCGAGCCGGGTCAGGATGAGCTTGCCAGCTAACGACGCGCGCGTTGCGGCGTCAAGCTGCTCCGGGTTGTCGATGGCAACCAGCTCGCAGCGAATCCCTTCGCGCGGCGTCGCGGCCGACCATTGCACGACGTGCCAGGGGCATTGCCGATAGTCGGCCAACCGTTTGGCAACCGGCTCGATCAGGTCGAGCGTTCCCTCCACGATGTCGGCGGCCTCGGGGATGATCCACTTTCCGGTGCCGCGCACTCCGCCCGTGGGGATGCTGGTGATCTCGCCCGTTGCGCCGCAGGCGTCGTAGGCCGCCTTGAGCCGGCGACTGGTTTCGTGCCAGCGATCGAACGAATTCCAGCGATCGTTTTCCACAATCGCCGCGGCCATTTCGATCGCCCTGGCCGGATTGACCGCGTTAAGAATGGACGGTAACGCCTGCTGAATGAACGCGTCGAGCCGCGGCGTGTTAGCGGAATCACGTGGCATGGGCCAGTTCGCTCGGCCGACATAGGTTGACGCCGGTTTCGCCGGATGCGAAGAGATGAATTTTCCGCAAATCGGCATAGAGCGTGATCGATGTATCTGCACGCAGGTCCGATTGCGCCGGGATCCTCGCGACGACGTGCTCATGAAACCTGGTGTTGGCGTAAAGATCCATATCGCCACCCAACGGTTCGATGACGTTCAATCTTAGTTTGATGGGGGCGGAGAATTCACTCGGACATGCAAGAAAATGTTCGGGCCGAATGCCGAGTACCACTTGCCGATCGGGTTGCCCGTTCAGCTTGTCGATATTATCCATCAGCGAAGGAGGCAGAGGAATTTCGAAACCGGCTTCGGCACTCGGCACGTCGTTGCCGCTCCGAGCTCCTTCCACAAAGATCTCCCGCCCGTCTCTTTGCTTTACAAATCCGTCGAAAAAGTTCATCGGCGGCATGCCGATAAACCCGGCCACGAACCGGTTCGCCGGCGAATTATACGTTTCGAGCGGCGTATCGGCCTGTTGGACGACGCCGTCCTTCATGACGACGATTCGATCGCCCAGCGTCATCGCTTCTTCTTGATCGTGGGTGACGTAGATGGTTGTGGTTTTCAGGCGGCGATGCAGGCGCTTCGACTCGGCGCGGGTAGTCACGCGGAGTTTGGCATCCAGATTACTAAGCGGCTCGTCGAACAAAAACGCCGCCGGCTCGCGGACAATCGCCCGGCCGACGGCGACGCGCTGGCGCTGGCCGCCGGATAGCGCGCGTGGTTTGCGATGAAGTAAGTGTTCGATCTCGAGAATCCGAGCCGCGTCCCTGACGCGCTCGCGAATCTTCCGCTTGATGTCGCGCGCCTTTGCCAGATTCAATAGTTGCCACAGCGGGCCCGGCAACATCCGCATTCGCAAGCTGAACGACATGTTCCGTTCGACCGTCATGTGCGGATAGAGGGCATAATTTTGGAAGACCATCGCGATATCGCGATCCTTCGGCGGTACGTGATTCACGACGCGATTGCCGATGCGCAGCTCGCCTGAGGTGATTTCTTCGAGGCCCGCGATCATGCGGAGCGTCGTGGTTTTGCCGCATCCCGACGGCCCTACGAGCACGACGAATTCCTGATCTGCAATCTGCAAATCCATTCCGTCGACGGCAACGACGCCACCGTGATAGACCTTGGTGATCTTTTCGAGCTTGACCAGAGCCATATTGCTCGAAGTCTAGCAACAACCACGGCCGCATGACAGCATGTGGCACGTCGTGTGACCTTCAGATTTGTGGGTGAAGCGTCCACTTCCGCACTCTCCCTTTCCCTTGACGGGAGAGGGCTGGGGTGAGGGTGGGGAGCAAGTTCCATCTTCCACTTGCAACTGGAATTCAAAGTCACCGTTTTCCCACCCCTCACCCCCAACCCCTCTCCCGCAAAGGGCGAGGGGAGAATCGCTTTTCCGCACCGGCATTCCCATCCACTTCCGAGACGCCGACACCTTCGCGGGCAGGCGAAGTTTGCCCATGCTGGCCGGGTCGATTGGCGCTGCCAGTGGCAGACATTGCTTGCCAGTGGGACTCTCCCCTGGCAGACGTTGCTTATCAGTGGCACACCCGCAAAACCGTGGACATCGGCCTAATGATGTTGCGGCTCGACGAGTTGGGCCACCGGCGGTTCGGTGTCGCCGTCACGCTCGCGGCGCGATTCGCGGATGTCTTTCAGCCACTGCAAGACGTAGAAGAAGACGGGCGTCAGGAAGATGCCGAATAGCGTGACGCCCAACATTCCGGCGAACACGGCGGTGCCCAGAGTGCGGCGCATTTCGGCTCCGGCGCCCGTCGCCAGCACCAGCGGCACGACGCCGAGGATGAAAGCGAACGACGTCATCATGATCGGCCGCAGCCGGAGCTTGCAGGCGGCCAGTGTCGCATCGTACGACGGCACACCGCTTTCGCGCTGCGACTTGGCGAATTCGACGATCAAAATCGCATTCTTGCAGGCCAGACCGACCAGCACGACGAACCCGATCTGCGTGAAGATGTTGATATCCATGTGGGCGATAATCACTCCCGCCACGGAACACAACAAGCACATCGGCACGACGAGAATTACCGCCAGCGGCAGCGTCCAGCTTTCATACTGCGCCGCGAGCACCAGAAACACGAGCACGACGGCGAGGACGAAGACCAGCATCGCGGTGTTGCCGGTTTCGAAGCTGCAAGAGGGCCAGCTCGGTCCATTCGCTGCGCATCCCGGGGTCTTGATCGAGTCCCTCGTGGACGATGTTTTCGGTGCGCGCGATCGCCTGGCCGGAACTCGTGCCCAGGCCAGGAGCGCCGTTCACCGCGGCGGCCGGATACATGTTGTAGCGCACGATCATCACGGGCCCGTCGACCTCTTTCGTCGTCAGCAGCGTGTTGAGCGGGACCATGCCGCCGCGTTCGTTGCGGATCTTGAGTTGCTTGATGTCGTCGAGTTGCTTGCGAAACCTGGCATCGCCTTGCAGGTTGACTTGCCAGGTGCGGCCGAAGCGGTTGAAGTCGTTGACATACAGCGAGGCGAGATAGACTTCGAGCGTGTTGAACACTTCGCCCATCGAGACGCCCATCGTCTCCGCTTCCGCTCGATTGATGTCGAGAAACAGCCACGGCGTATTGGCACGGAAGCTGGTGAAGAAGCCTTCCAAGCCGGCGGTCTTGTTGCCGGTTTCGACGACCTTATCCACGACGCGTTGCAAAGCCGGCAGCCCGCTGTCGCCTCGATCCTCGACGACGATCTTGAAGCCTCCGGCGGTGCCGAGGCCATCGACGGGCGGAGCGCCGAACACATTAACCACGGCGCCGGGAATCTCGTCCCGAACCGCCTTCTCAAGCCGCGCGGCAATCGCATCGCCGGAAAGCCCCGGCTTGTTGCGGTCGTGGAAATCGTCGAGCATCAAATAGAGCGCGCCGAAATTCGGCGAATTCGCATTGAGCAAGATCGACTGGCCGGCGATCGCCACGCGATCGCGAACCCCGGGCTCTTTCTTGGCAATCTCCTCGACTTGCGTCATCACTTGCTCGGTGCGTTCGACGCTCGCGGAGTCGGGCAATTGCACGTTGACCAGCAGGTATCCTTTGTCCTGACTGGGGATGAAGCCGGTGGGCGTGTTCACGAACCCGACATAGGTGAGCCAGAGCAGCCCGCCGTAGAGCACGAGCACGATCAGGCTGACGCGTAGCGACATGCCCACCAGCCGGGTATAAACGCCAGTCGAAAAATCAAAGCCCTTGTTGAACAGAGCGAAGGACCAGCCGAGCACGCGGTTTAACGGCGCGGTGAGCAGCCAGCCGGCGGCGACTCCCGCGAGCGTGGCGGCCGCGTAAATTGCCGTTGATTCGCCCGAACCCGACAGCGAGACCAACCACGGCGCCAGGTACGCCCAGCCGAGCCAGCCGCCAACCGCCAGGAATGCGACTCGGGGCAAAGCCTGGTACACGCCCTTTTCGCGCGGCTTGAGCAACAGTGCCGCTAGCGCCGGGCTGAGCGTCAACGAGTTGAACGCCGAGATCACCGTCGACACGGCGATCGTCAAGGCGAACTGCCGGAAAAATTGACCCGTGATGCCGGAGATGAACGCACAGGGAATGAACACCGCGCTGAGCACCAATCCGACCGCGATCACCGGGCCGGAGACTTGCTCCATGGCGCGAATGGTCGCGTCGCGCGGAGCCAGACCATGTTCGATATGGTGCTCGACGGCCTCGACCACCACGATCGCGTCGTCGACGACGATCCCGATGGCCAGCACGAGTCCGAACAGCGTGAGGTTGTTGAGACTGAACCCGATCGCAGCCATCACGGCGAACGTGCCAACGATCGCCACGGGGACGGCTACCAGCGGAATGATGGCCGAGCGCCAGTTCTGCAGAAACACGAGCACGACCAACGCGACCAAGATCACCGCGTCGATCAACGTGTTCTTGACTTCGTTGATCGATTCGTTGATGAACGGGGTGGTGTCGTAAACGATGCTGTACTTGATGCCGTGCGGGAAATCGCCGCTCGAGCTCGTCCATTTTATTGCGGACCAGGCCCGCCGTTTTCAGCGCGTTGGAACCGGGCAGTTGATACAGCGACAAAGCCACCGATGGCTGACCGTTGAGCGTGCAAGTCTGATCGTAACCTTGCGCGCCAAGTTCGATTTTGGCGACGTCGCGCATTCGGACGATCCGCCCGTCGGCGCCCGTTTTCAGGACCATCGCGCCGAATTGGTCGACGTCGGTGAGCCGGCCGAGCGGTGGTCATCGTGTATTGAAACATCTGCCCATTGGGCACCGGGGGTTGGCCGATTTCGCCGGCCGCCACCTGCACGTTTTGCTGCTGGACGGCGTTGATCACGTCGGAAGCCGTGATGTTGCGCGAGGCCAGCTTGTCGCGATCGAGCCAGAGTCGCATGCTGTAATCGCGCTGGCCGAGATAGGTGATGTCGCCCACGCCGGGCAAGCGGGCCAACTCGTCGCGGATCTGGATCGTGGCGTAATTGCTCAGATCGAGATTGCTGCGGCTGCCGTCGGGCGAATACAAATTGATGATCATCAGCACCGCGGGCGACTTTTTCTTGACCAGCACGCCGCGCCGCTGCACCAGACGGCGGCAAAACCGGAGTCGCCAGCGCCACGCGATTTTGCACGAGCACCTGCGCGATATTCAGATCGGTGCCGACCTTGAACGTGATCGTCAGCGTGTACACGCCGTCGTTCGTGCATTGCGACGACATGTACATCATGTTCTCAACGCCGTTGACTTGCTGCTCCAACGGCGCGGCGACCGTGTCGGCCACCACCTGGGCGTTGGCGCCAGGATAAATGGCCGAAACCTCGACCGTCGGCGGCGTGATCTCCGGATACTGCGCGATCGGCAACGTGAACAGCGCGATCGAGCCACCCAGCGTGATCACGATCGAGCAAACCGAGGCGAAGATCGGACGATCGATAAAAAAGCGAGAGAACATGAGCGTGGGGCCGGGGCGTTGGGGACGAAGACGTGGGCCTTGCGGTTGCTTCGTCTATCTCACTGGCAATTCGAATAGGTTGCGGTTGGCCGTGTCGATTCGGTCGAAATCCAAAACGGTTGAACGTCAGTCGGGCAGAGTCGGGTCGGGCGTGGGTTCATGGTGGCCACTGGTCTCGTAGAAATCGTCATGGGTCGCATTGCCGCCCTTTGTCGTGCCATTCGTCGCGACACCATTCGTCGGATGGTCATGCGCGGCCGCGCCGTTCGTTGAATCGCCATTCAACGCTTTACTAGCCGGCTCGTCCCCATTCGAGCCTGCGGCATGGCCGGCCGAATGTAAGTGTCGGTGAACCGGCGCGGGAAGATGACCGATCGTCGCTTCGTTAGTTCGTTCTCCATGGGTATGCGCATTGGCGGGATGAGGCTCGGTAATTTCCGCCTTCGCGGGGCTTGTGGGCTTGGCTGCCAATCGCAATTCCACCGTCCGCCGCGACCAGCGGCCCAACTGCCGGACATAGCCAAAAGCGAACACGCCGAGCATCACGCGATTGATCCGATGAGCTAAATGCGAGTGCAGCGCGGGTGTCGAATCGACCCAATCGATGACGGAAAAGAACACCGGCGTGAGCAAAATGCCGAAGAACGTGACGCCGAGCATCCCGCTGAACACCGCCACGCCGAGCGCTTGCCGCATTTCGAATCCCGCGCCCGTCGACCACACCAACGGCACGACCCCGAGGATGAACGCGAAGGACGTCATCAAGATCGGCCGCAACCGGAGCCGGCAAGCTTCCAACGTCGCCTCGCGGCGCGACATGCCGTGTTCCCGCTTGTGCTTGGCGAACTCGACGATCAACACGGCGTTTTTGCTGGCCAGACCCACCAGCACGACAAACCCGATTTGTGTGAAGATGTTGATATCGGAATGCGTCAGGAACACGCCGATGATCGCGCTCAACAGGCACATCGGCACGACCATGATGATTGCCAGCGGCAGCGACCAGCTTTCGTATTGAGCGGCCAGCACGAGAAACACCAACAGGACGGCCAGGCCAAAGATGACCATGCCGGTGTTTTCGGCAATCAACTGCAGGTACGTGATTTCGGTCCACTCGCATTTCATTTTCGGCGGCAGCACGACGTCGGCCAGGTTCTCGAGCGCGTCGATCGCCTCGCCGGAGCTGACGCCCGGCGGCCAATCTCCTTGCACCGTCTGTGCAGGGTAGAGGTTGTAGCGCGTGACGACCAAGGGTCCGCTGATCAGCCGCACGTCTGCCGGCCGAGCCCAGCGGCGCCATCTTGCCCGCCGCGTTGCGCACTTGGAGACGCCGCACGTCCTCCACGCGATTGCGAAATTTCGCGTCGGCTTGCACCACGACTTCCCAGGTGTGGCCGAAGCGATTGAAATCGTTGACATACAGCGAGCCGAGATACGTTTGCAGCGTGTCGTACACGTCTTGCAACTGCAAGCCCATCGTTTGGCATTGATCGCGGTTGACGTCGGCAAATAGCTGCGGGTAGTTCACATTGGCGATCGTGAACACGCCTTTCAGCTTTCGGTGGGCAATATCCAGCAGTTTCTGGACGTCCTCCGGCGTTGATGGCTCCTCGGTTTTGGCCGGTGAGTCTTTCGCAGTTGGGGCATTGGCCGCACCGTGGCGGCGGCGGGGCGGCTACGGCCACGAGGTGCGTCGTCTCCCGTTCGAGCGCCTGTTCGCCCAAGTCGCCACGGTCCTCGACCATCACGCGGAATCCGCTGGCGTTTCCTAGCCCTTGCAACGGCGGCGGACCGAACAGCAGCGCCATTGCCTCGGGCACCTCGGCCGCGATTTTCTTGGTGAGCCGATCGAGAATCGCCAGATAGTACAACTTCGGATCGCGGCGCTCGTCGAACGGCTTGAGGATGATGAAGAACTGGCCCGCGTTCGGTGCGACGACACCAAGCGTAAACGATTGGCCGGAAAGCGTGATGATATGATCGACCGCGGCTTTTTCGGTGGTTTCGACGATTTCGCGGATGTGCTTCACCACGGCCTTCGGTGCGCTCGACGGACGCCGCGTCGGGCAATTGCACTGAGATCAGCAAATAGCCCTTGTCCTGATGCTGGGAAGATAGCCGGTCGGCAAGTGCGTAAAGCCACAATGGGTCAGCAACAGCAGCCCGCCGTATAGCACCAACACGATCACGCTGCCGCGCAGCATGATTCCCACGACGCAAAGATATCCGTTGGTGGCCCAGGCGAAAGCCGCAATTGAACAGCCGGAAGAACCAGCCGAGCGTAAAATCCAGCACCCGCGTCGGGAATGTCTTTCTTCGACCCTGCGTCGGCTTCAGCAAGATCGCGGCCAACGCTGGGCTGAGCGTCAGCGAATTGAAGGCCGAGATCACGGTCGACACCGAAACGGTCACCGCGAATTGCTTGAAAAACGAGCCGGTGATGCCCGGAAATGAACGTGCAGGGCATGAACACCGCCGTCAGCACCAGCGCCACGGCGATCACCGGGCCCGACACTTCGCGCATGGCCTGGATCGTCGCATCGTGCGGCGACATTCCCTCCTCGATATGATGCTCGACGGCCTCGACCACCACGATCGCGTCGTCCACCACGATCCCAATCGCCAGCACCAGCCCGAATAGCGTCAGATTGTTCAGGCTGAATCCGATCGCGGCCATCACGGCGAAAGTGCCGATGATCGCCACGGGCACGGCCACCAAGCGGAATCAGCGCCGACCGCCAGCTTTGCAGGAACACCAGCACGACGATCGCCACCAGGATGACGGCCGCGAACAGCGTCCGCACGACTTCGTTGATCGATTCGCGGATGAACGGCGTCGTGTCGAAGCACAATGTCGTAGTGCAAATCTTCGGGAAAGCTCTTGGCCAGTTCGGCCATCTTGTCGCGCACGCGCTCGGCCGTGTCCAGGGCATTGGCATACGGCAATTGGAACACGCCGATGTTCGCGCAGGGATGACCGTCGAGCTCGTTCTCGACGTCCTGTTCTGCGCGCCGAGCTCGACGCGGCCAATGTCCTTGATCCGGACGATCCGGCCCTCGGCCGTCCGCTTGACGACGATATTTTCGAATTGCTCCGGATCGACCAGCCGGCCCAGCGTGCTGAGCGTGATCTGCGTCAGCTGGCCCTTGCGGATCGGCTCCTGGCCGATCTGCCCGCAGGCCACTTGCGAATTCTGCTCGCGCACGGCGTTGGCCACGTCGCTGGCATTCAGGTTCATCCCGGCCAGCCGGTCGGGATCGACCCAAATGCGCATGCTGTAGTTTTGCGGTGCCGAAGGGGATCACGTCGCCGACGCCGTCGATGCGCGCCAACTCGTCCTTCAAATGGATCAACGCCGTAGTTCGAGATGTACAGGCGGTCGTAGCGATTGTGCGGGAGACGTTAGCGTGACGATCATCAGAATGTCGGGCGAGCGCTTGCGCGTCGTCACGCCGACTTGCTTCACGACATCCGGCAGCAACGGCAACGCCAGATTCACGCGGTTCTGCACCAGCACCTGGGCAAAATTCAATTCCACGCCCGGCTTGAACGTCACTTGCAGCTTGTACGAGCCGTCGTTGCTGCAATTGCTCGACATGTAGAGCATGTCTTGCACGCCGTTGACGAACTGCTCGATCGGCGCGGCCACCGATTCGGCCACCGCCTGGGCGCTGGCGCCGGGATAGTTGCATTTCACCTGAATCGTCGGCGGCACGATCGGCGGATACTGCGCGATCGGCAACGTGAACAGCGCCACCCCGCCGGCCAGCGTGATGACGATCGACAGCACGGCGGCGAAGATCGGGCGGGAGATAAAAAATCGCGAGATCACGGGCGGCGGCCTTCAGCGATTAAGCTTTTGCGGGCGCGACATATCGCGGAGATCGGTTTTCGCACGGCGCGGGCTTCGCTGCCTCGGGCTTTGCTGCGTCACGACTTCGCTGCCTTCGGGCTTTGCCGTCTCGCCCCTTTCGCCGGCTGCGGCGTGGGCGTCACCGGCGCGCCCGGCTTGACCCGCTGCAATCCGTTGACCACAACCCGCTCGCCAGCCGTTAGACCCTCGGTCACCACCCGCAGGCCGTCGCCGTAAGCCGAGCCGACCGTTACCGGCCGGTATTGGGCGATGTTCTTGTCGTCGACGACGTACAGGAACTTGCGACCCTGATCGGTGCCCAGCGCTTCCTCGGGAATCACTCAGCGCGTCGTGCGGTTGGCCGATGGGCAGACGGATGCGAACGAACAAACCCGGCGACAATAACCGATCGGCATTGGGAAATATGCCTCGCAGCCGCAAGGTGCCGGTCTGTTGATCGACCTGGTTATCTTCGAAATTGATCGTGCCCTTGTGAGGAAACTCGTCGCCTTCGTCGGTCAGACCCAACTGCACTTCGGGTCGGGCGTCTTGCATCGACTTGACCTTGTTCTTCTCGTTCAAGCGGCGGACCCGCAACAGCGTGTGCTCGTCGACGAAAAAGTAGGCGTAGATCGGGTCTTCGGTGACGATCGTCGTCAAGCGGCGTCGTATCGGCGACGACCAAATTGCCCGGGTCGACCAATCCGCTGGCTGATCCGCCCGGTGAACGGGGCGACCACCTTGGTGAACGTGAAATTCAACTTCGCCGTGGCCATGTTGGCCAACGAAGTTTCGAGCGTCGCTTTCGCTTGCTCTTCCGTGGCCTGGTACTTGTCGCGGTCCTGCTCGCTGATCGAACCAGGCGTGTTCAGCCAGGCTTTTCGCCCGGGCATTGTCGGCTTTGGCTTCCTTGAGGATCGCCTCGTTGACGATGGTATTGCCCGACCGCGCTGTCGTAGGCCGCCTGATAGGGCCGCGGATCGACTTCGCACAGCACGTCGCCCTCATTGACCATCGCCCCTTCGATGAAGTTCACTTTGTCCAGATATCCAGATACCCGAGCCCGTATCTGCACGGTCTTGATGGCCTGGGTGTAGCCGGTGAAATCTTCGTGATCCGTCACTCGCCGCACTTCTGGAAGCGAGAAAAAGACCTCAGGCGGCTTGGGCTTCGCCGCCACATCTTGCGACTGCGCCCGATTGCAGCCAGCCAGGGCGGCGAATGGCAAGAGAACGACCGAAATCGCTGCCCATAACGCCGCAGAATCCGCACGCCAGGCAAGACAAATCATGGCTTCGTAATCCAAGAGAGGCTGCGCCGCGGGGGGCGGCAACGCGGCTTCCAAGAAATCCCCCTCGCCGGAGAGCGAGTAAGGTGCTATGCTTAAATGAACTGACCGGTCAGTCACATTATAGCTTGTTATAGAGCCCGTCCAGACTAAGCAGGCCCTGTAATCGGCAGCCCTTTCTACCCTCAGCTCAGCGCAATCATGCGAACCCTTACCGCCGACACCCGACAGCGGATCGTCGACGCCGCAGCCCAGCTATTTGCCGTCCAGCGATTTCACGAAGTCCGGATGGAGGATCTGGCCGCCGTGGCGGAGGTCGCCAAGGGGACGATCTACCGCTATTTCCACGACAAGGAGGATCTCTATCGCTGCCTGATCGCGACTGCGGCCGAGCAGATTTTAGAAGAGGTCGACCGCCGCGCGGCCGAGGTCCGGGCTGCCGTATGCCAGGCTGTTGGCGATTTTGCAGGCCGCCTTCGATTTTTTCGAAGCGCACCCCTATCTGTCCGACCTGTTGCAACGCGTCGAGGCCCTGAACCCCAGCGACGAAACCTTCGCCTGGACGCCGGTCCGCAAGGAGTTCGCCAAACGCATCGAAACCATCCTGGCCGATGAGAGCATCGCCGCGGCCGATCCCGCCTCGGCCGCGCTGATGCTCTTGGGAGCGCTCCGGCAAGTGCACAAATTCGGCCAGCGGCCGCTAGCCACGGGAATGGTCGAAGAAGTCGTCGCGACATTTCTCTACGGCGCGGCAAAGCGGCGCCCTTGCTCGAATTAGCGCCTGACCGGATCTGGCCAGATGAACACGAGGATGTTCCTACTTGCGCTGCTGTTTTCAGTCGCACTATGTGGTTGCGGCGACGCACCGGCAACGTCGCAGACCGCTTCAACTTTACCTGTGGTCACGCCGCCAACGCCTGCCGTTACGTCACCGATCTACGTCGAACTTCCCTCGGGCTGGCACGCGAGGAAGCCAACGGTTGCCACCGTCCGACAGACGGCTGACTACCCGGAACTCAAGGCACATTTCACACTTGCCATTCAACCGCGAGCAGAGTTCAAGAACCAATTCATGGCTTGGGCAGAAGCGAGCAAGAAGGCAACGGCCGAACAAACCAAGCTCACAAATCGAACCGAAACCGCGTTGAAGCAAGGCCGTATTGGCGATCATTCCGTTATCGAATACCAGCTCACGGGAAACGTAGGCGCCTATCGGGGACTGTCTCGCGTGATAATGCTGCCGATGGGCGAATGGTTTTGTAAGGTGATGTGCTGGACAACGCCCGATAACTGGAATGCTGCACAGCCAAAATTCGACGAGGTGATTGGCGGACTTCGTATTGCGGTGCCATCACCAAATAAATGACGCGGACTTGCAGACGCTATTGCCTGCCTTGATTGTCGAGGGAAAGAAAAGGGGACGTTCTACTCTTCAGCAGAACGTCCCCGTGTCGGGGCGACATGATTCGAACATGCGACCTCTACGTCCCGAACGTAGCGCTCTAGCCAGGCTGAGCTACGCCCCGATGGGTCTTCGGCCCTGAAGGCAACGAAGAGCGCGAATTATGGCATGTCGTGCGCATCGCGGCAAGGCCGGCAGTGAGCCGGTTCATTCTCAACATCGGTGCGGGTCTCGGTTGCCAAGCAAGACGGGCTCGGCTCGCTGATCCGGACCGGCGAGAAGAGGCATCTCAAGCCGAACGGTGCTGATTCGCCATTCGCAAAATGGCTAGCGCTTCTTCGAGGACGCGGCCGTTGGTGGCCAGACCTTCGCCGGAATGGATTGTCGGGCGGCCTTGCCAATCGGTGAAGGTGCCGCCGGCTTCTTCCATGATCGGCTGCAACGCCGCGGCGTCCCACACGCTCATGATCGGATCGACCATCAACTCGGCCCGGCCTGTGGCCACCAGATAGTAGCCGTAGCAATCGCCCCAAGTCCGGGCCAATCGGGCGGCCGCTTGAAGCCGATCGTAAACAGCCGCCGCCCCGCGCTTGCCGAAGCTGCCGGTCTCGCTCGTGCAGAACAGCGATTCGGCCAACGAGCCGCAATCGGAAACGCGGGCCCGCACCGGCGGTTGGGTGCCGACGACGTGCCAGGCCCCCTGCCCCACGGCGGCATACAAACATTCGTCGAGTGCCGGCAGGACGATGATTCCCAGGACGCTGCGCGTCTGATGCTCCAGCCCGATCAGCGTTCCATACAGCGGCACGCCGTGAATGAACGATTTCGTGCCATCGATCGGATCGACAATCCAGCGATAGCCGCTGGAACCGGCGTGCTCCGAAAATTCTTCGCCCAGGATCGCGTCGTCGGGAAAAGCCGCGGAGAACCGCTCGCGCAGCAGCAGTTCCGCCTCGCGGTCGGCGATCGTCACGGGAGAGGCATCTTGCTTTCGCTCGACCGCCAGATCGCCGCGCCGAAAATAGTGCAGCGTCAGCCGGCCCGCCTCGCGCGCGGCCGCCAGACCCAGTTCCAAGCGACGGCTGAGATCGTCGTCGGTCATTAGGACCACTCGTCAGAATGTCTAATGCCTAATGACGAATGTCTAAAGAATGACCAATGCTCAAATGACTAATGACTTGCATGTGCAATCCGTTGTGGGCCAGCTAGCCGGCGCCAATTCGGCATTCGTGCTTCGTCATTCATTAGAACATCCGTCATTCGACATTAGTCATTTCCCCTCACGCTGGCTTCTGGTGGGCGGGCACTTTGTGGATTACGTTCCAGGCCAGATGCAGCTTTTCCATCAGGCAGATCGTGATGTAGGTGGCGTCGAATTCCCACCATTTGTGGCCGTGCCGCGCCATCCGCTGGAAGGCATGATGGTTGTTGTGCCAGCCTTCGCCGAACGCCAGCAGGCCGACCCACCAGAGATTAGTGCTGTCGTCGGACGTTTCGTAGTTGCGATAGCCCCACATGTGCGTGGCCGAGTTCACGAACCAGGTGACATGCCACACGTAAACCATCCGCACGAACACGCCCCAGAAAACGAACGACCAGGCGGTGTATGCGTCCCAGCCAAAATAGCCGATCGCGAAGAGCACCCCGCCCAGGCCGATCTGCAACGGCAAAAAGGCGAAGTGCAGAAACCGCATGACCGGATCCTTGCGCAGGTCGGGAGCGTATTTGCTGGTCAGTTCCTCATGCCACGTCTTGCCGAAGCAGGGCGTGAACCAGAACATGTGGCTCCACCAAGGGCCATCATGCGGCGAATGAGGGTCGCCCGGCTTGTCGCTATGGGCATGATGCTTGCGATGGTTGGCGACCCAAGTGATCGCCGAGCCTTCGCCGGAAAACGTCCCGAACAACGTCAACAGCCAGCGGACCGGGCGATAGGTTTGAAAGCTGCCGTGCGTCAGCAGGCGATGGAAGCAGAGCGTGATGCCCAGCCCGCCCGTGACCCAGCACAAGCCGGCCGCCAGCCCGAGCGCCTTCCAAGTGAAAAACCAAGGGGCGCCCAGCGCGAGCAAGTGCACGGTCACCATCCAAATCACCACCGGCCAATCGAGGCCCAGCTTCCAAGGATTTTCGAGGACGGCTTCGTCGATGGTTTCCAGCGCCGTCTTATTCCCGGCCGTAGAACGCACTGCCGTAGAATGCACTGCCGGCGGCATGTCGAACAGCAATGCGGCAGCATCGGCTTCCCGGATGGCGGTGACGCGGGGATGCAATGAAATGGGATTTGCGACGACGACAGCAGCGGCGCCAGTCTCGTTCGGCAATTCACCGGGTGTGCTTAGCGAAGGGCCTAAGTTGGTCGACATGGAGTTTGCTCCGTGATGTAGCTTGCAGCTATGTCTTGCCTCGTCGAGATTGTAGGAATTCGGCCAGGTTTTAGTGTCACGCCCGCGCACGACTCGTGTAAAAACTGGGTAAAACCTGCCGTGCCAGCGTGCGGTTCTGCCGGCACGAAGGTCCGCGACGGATTTGCCGGCATTTTTCGCCTACTGCCGCGTGCCACTGGCTCTGCCAGTGCTCGTCGGAATTCTTGCCTTGCACGGTCGGCAACGAAGAACACTCGCGAAGCCAGTGGCACCTAGGCAACAAGGGCATCGGATGCCGCCCGCAAATGGCCACTTTCACCACCGCTGGCCGCGGCGGTAGCAGTCGATGCGGATCGGGCCGCCGTCGGGGGGTAGATAGAAATGCACCGCTCCGGAAGTGGCGGTGTTGAGCACGATCGAGCCGGCGTCCCGATAGGCTTTGACCGCGACGTGGGAATCGTGCGTCAAGTCGCCACTGATGACGGCCCAATGCGCCCGGCACCAGGCGGCAAAAACCGGCGGCAAGCTGGCGGCGCTGCCGTGATGCGGAACCATGATCACATCGAACGGTTCGGTGCGCTCGGCCACGACGGTCTCGAGACCCGGCGGGGCAAGATCGCCGGTCAGCAGGATCCGCCGTCCGCGCCAAACGATGGCCAGGCAAATGCTGTCGGCGTTTTCGGTTTCGCCCATCCCGTCCGGCGGCGGATGCAAGACGTCGATGCGCGTGTCGTCGCCACTCGCCAGATGCTGGCCCACCGAGATTTCGCGCAGGGGAACTCGCGCCTGGCTGATCGCCTGCTTTAGCGCCTTCAAGGCATTCGTTTCGCGGTTGAACATCACGGGCGAAACGTACACCACGCCCACCGAAAATCGCTCGAGCAACTCCGGCACGGCGTTGAGGTGATCGATATCGTTGTGCGACAGGACGATGGCATCGATGTGTGTCAGGCCGCGCGACCACAGGCAGCTCGAAATCTCGCGTGCTCCGACATACGGCGAGCCGAGCCGGCCCGCGTCGGAAAGCAGCACCTGCCCATCCGGCAATTCGACGACGACCGCGCAGCCGTGGCCGACCGACACGAACGTGCAGTCCAGCCCGTCGCTGCGAATCGGCCGCAGCCAGGCGACTCCGAGACCGAGGGCGCACCAGGCAGATACCAAAGCCAATGGCCGACGCCACCGTGCAAACCCGTCGGAGAAACGTGTGAACAGTGAAGCAGGCATCAGCGGCGATGGCGCTTGCGCGGCTTCCGACGGCGAGATGCCGGGGATGAAGATGATCGCGCCCAAGATCAAATAAATCCCGCATAGCCACCAATCGCGCGGCCCCGCGACCCACAGATGGCTCCATTTCCAAGAGGCCGTCTTCGCCACGACCCATTCCAAGAGCGCCAGATTTTGATCGCACAAAATCGCACACAGCTTCGTCGCCAGCGGCAGCCAGGCGCCGAACAGCAACACGCCGAACCCCGAGATCATCGCCAGCGTCATCGGCAACACGAGCACCGGCATGAGCAGAATCGCGGCCGGCGAAACCAAATGAAAATGGGCCATGACCAGCGGCGCGGTGACCAGCCAGATGATCAGCCCGACAAATCCCGCTTGAAACAGCTCGTGCCTCGCGCGGTGCATCATTCGCGTTAGCCACGGCCGGCTCTGGGCGATCAATCGCGCGAGCGGATCTGGCGGTTCGTGCCGTCTCGCTAATGGGCCCAGCGCGATCAGCCCGGCCACCGCGAGGAATGACAATTGCGTGCCGGCCCGGAACAACTCGGTCGGATTCAAGGCGACGATCACGAGGCCGGCCAGCGCCAGCGAATTCATCGCCAATCGTCCGCGCCCCAGCCAAAGCGAAACGCAGACAATCCAGACCAAAATCGTGGCCCGCAACACGGGCGGTTCAGCGTCGGTCACCAAAGCATAGAGGCCGGTCACGCCGGCCACGGCCACCAGCGCCGTTCGCCGCGGCACCCAACCGATGCGCAGCGCCTGGAACAACAGAAACGCAAGCACGCCGACGTGCAAACCGGCGACGACCATCACATGAATTGTTCCAGTCAACATGAACGGCTCGACGCGATGCGGATCGAGCTCTTCGCGAGCGCCCAGCAGCACGGCGGCCGCCAAACCGGCCCGTTCGTGCGACAGGTTTTGCCACAGCAACTTGTCGCCGCGGCTGCGAACCGACTCCACGAACTCGCCAAGACTCCAGCCCGCGGCCGGCTGCAAGACTTCAATGCCCTCGGGATGATTCACATACACCGCCGCCATTTGACCTCGACCGCGGGCCAACTCGGCGTAGTCGGTTTCGCCGGGATTGCTGGCCGGCCAAGCGCCGACAGATGGCCCAAGATTCGCAGCCGATCGCCCGCATGAATGTTCGTCGGCTTGCCAATCATCGACAGTTGGGCCCCGCCCGAGGCACTCAACCAACGGCCGCCGTCGCGAATGCCGAGCAGCCGAATCGCCATGCGCGTTTGATCGGCGGGCCGCAGCGAGCGGAGCGGGTCGTAGGCCGGCGCTGGCACCAGCCGCGGACCCGTGACCGCCACGGCTTCGAGACAAACCGGTTCCGCCTTTTCGCGGGCAAACAGGCCGATCTCATCGGCCGAGAAATAATGCCACCGCTGGTGATGCCACGCTCCGCCAATCGCCGCGAGAGAAACAGCCAGAGTCACTGCCGCCGCGCGATCGAATGACCGCCGCCAAAGGAGCCACCACCCGATCAGCCCGCCCGCCGCTACGGCCAACCAAATGCCCATCGTGATGCCAGCCTCGCGGTCGATCACGATCCCCGCACAAACCGCCGCCAGAACCACGAGCAAAGGGCAGTATTGGCGATGCATCGTGACCCCAGCCCCGCAAGCCACCGCAAGTTGGTCGAACTCATACGGCGTTACTCGACCAAAGCCGTAAAGGACTGTCAATGGTTTTGACCTGCGGGCTGTTGGTGCGCGTTGGCGGGTGCTAAAATCCACCGTTATCTGTAAACACTGGAGAATCGCTCAATGTTGGGGGCCACGCTCGATGCTCAGGCTTATCTGGATCGGATTGCCGAGGAATTGAACCGCATCGATCTGGCCGAGTTGCGCCGCTGGGCCGATCTGATCTACGATGCCTGGCAGCGCGAGCGGTTCGTGTTCATCTTCGGCAACGGCGGGTCCGGCACCACCGCCACGCACATGAGCGAAGACCTGGGCAAGAGCACGCTCAAACCGGAGCATCTTAATGACGAGAATCGCACGCGGCTGAAGGTCATGAGCCTGACCGACAACCTCGGTTGGATTCTGGCGGTCGGCAACGATTGCGGCTACGACCAGATTTTCGTCCAGCAATTGATGAACTACGGCGGCCCGGGCGATCTGGCCATTGCGATCAGCGGCTCGGGCAATAGCCCGAACGTCCTCGCGGCGGTCGATTGGGCGAATCGCCACGGCCTGGTGACGCTCGGCCTCACCGGTTTCGAAGGGGGCAAGCTCCGCCGCATGGCGAAGTACGGCGCTGCATGTGCCGCTGACCGATATGGGCATGGTCGAAAGCATTCATTTGGCATTGTTTCATTGGGTGTTGAATGATGTGTATGCCAGGATCAATGGCGAGGGGCGGCACGTGCCGGGCAAGCCCGGCGGCTAAATGCGCCGTGGATTGAACAAATTGGCACGGGATATTTGACATATATGCACCTGGGGATTGAAATCGGCGGAACGAAACTTCAGTTGGCGGTGGGCGCGGGAGACGGCTCGCCGTTTGTCGCGTTGGAACGGCTGACGGTCGATCCGGCCGGCGGCGCGGTGACGATTCTCGATCGGATCGGCACCGCGGCGGCGCGGTTGCTGGAACATCATCGCGTGACTGCGATCGGCATCGGCTTCGGCGGCCCGATCGATGTTTCCAGCGGGCGGATTTTTCGCAGCCATCAGATCGAGGGCTGGCACGATTTTCCCTTGGCCGATTGGTCGCGCCGCACGTTCGGCATGCCGACCGCCGTGGGGAACGATTGCGACCTGGCCGGCCTGGCCGAGGCGAAGTTCGGCGCCGGCCGCGGGCGCCGCGTGTTGTTCTATGTCACCGTCGGCAGCGGCATCGGCGGCGGGCTGATCGTGGATGGTCAGATTTATCGCGGCAACGGAGTGGCCGCCGCCGAAATTGGTCATCTGCGGCCCGGGCTGCACGCCGATCGGCCGGATGAAACGATCGAGGCGTTGGCCAGCGGTTGGGGCATCGCCGCCGCGGCCCAGGCGCTGCTTTCCGAACCGATTTCGCACCCGCTGCAAACCCTGCGGGCAGGTGTTGGCCGGCGGCCGGAAGACATGCGACAACGGCTGCTGGAGGTCGAAGAAGTAGCCGAGGAGTTCGCCGCCGATTTGCTCGGCCGGGCCGAGGGAAAGTTGGAAAATGTCACCGCCCGATTGGTCGGCCAGGCGGCGACCGACGGCAACCAGGCGGCGCTCGACATCTTGCACCATGCGATCGAGGCACTCGGCTGGGGCATTGCGCAGGCGGTCACGCTTTTCAGCGCCCGAGGTGGTCGTGGTCGGCGGCGGCGTCCCGCAAATCGGCGAGGTGCTTTACCTGGGCCCGCTGCGGGCGCAGGTGGAACGCTTCGTCTTTCCGCCGCTCTTAGGAAGTTATCAAATTCTGCCCGCGGCGCTGGGCGAAGAAGTCGTTGTCCATGGCGCCCTGGCCTTGGCGGCCAACGCGACGTAAGTGTTTTTTTCCTCGCCCGTGAAAGAGCCGCGCACGGAGTAAGCGAGTTCGAACGTGCCACTTGCTTCGAGCGACCACCACCTAAGTCCGTGCCCAAAAAAAGCTGCGGGCAAAGTAAGCGATGGCGTTCCCAGTGGCGGGCCTCCGAGACGCTTACTTCGTGCGCGGCTCTTTACGCTCTCGCGTTCTCGTGAACGAGCCGCGCACGGAGTAAGCGAGTTGGAGCGTGCCACTTGCCACGAGTGCCCGCCGCCTAAGGCCGTGCCCAAAAAAAGCCGCGTGCAAAGTAAGCGGTGGGCGTTGCCAGTGGCGGGCCTCTAAGACGCTTACTTCGTGCGCGGCTCTTTACGCTTCTCCCTCTTCCTCGACGGGAGAGGGTTGGGGTGAGGGTGATGGCGGCACGCTTGATGGTGCGTCTCTCGGTGAAGCGCCCCCTCACCCCCGGCCCCTCTCCCGCAGAGGGGAGAGGGGAGAACGAAGACACGGCGCGCGAAGTTAGCGCGCGCGGCCTGAGGCCCACGCGCTAACGAAACGCTGGAAACGCTTTCGGATGCGCGACGGTGAATCGCTCACGCCGAACGAAGGTTCCCTTCGGTCTGGTGCGCTCTGAGGAGCCGGCTGTTCTTGGATTTAAGGTAGTGGTTGGTTGGCCGCCGAACGGGATGCATCTTGCAATCAAGGTTCGGCTGGCCGGTCGGCCGGCTCCGCGCTCGATGTCCACCCGGTGACCAGCAGGGTTTTGGTATCGGACACCAATGCGCTCGTCAAGTCATACACCGCGCCTGGGACGCTGCTCGTGTTGATTTCACTACATGCGCGATTCCCATCGCCTGAGTTCGTGACGCCCCCAAAAACTCAGACACGAATCCACCATGCGAACGAGCTTCACGATGTGGCTAAACGCTGCCTGCGATCTGTGCTGCGACCGACAATCGATTTAGGTCGCAACGGTTGGGCTGGCTCAGGCCCATGAAAAGGGGACATTCTACTTTTTATTGTCCGCTCGGCGGTTCTTGGCCGATTGCTGCTAAAAAGTAGAATGTCCCCTTTTCAACGGACCTGGCAGCAAGTCGAACTGGCGCGGCCGGCAGACCAAGAGCCTTCTTGCAGGGAATTTTTCATCCCGCCGGCAGCACGTTTTCTTGCACCGAGCAAGGGCATCCGACTCAAGCGCCCCGTGCCACAACGTCTGATCGGCCATTGTACACAAATGTACAGGTGATGCCAGAGCGGAATTGGGCCACCGCGGGGAAATGACGGAAATGACGAATGACGAATGTCGAATGTCGAATGTCGAAAGAATGACGAAGCACGAATGACGAATGAAGAGCCGCGCACGGAGTAAGTGAGTTAGAGCGTGCCACCTGACACGAGCCAATCACTTACTTGGGCTTCGGAATGGCGGCGGCAGAATAAGCGATGGCGTTGCCGGTGGCGAGCCTCCAAGACGCTTACTTAGTGCGCGGCTCTTTAGAAGCCCTAACTCAACTCGCGCGCCGAGGGGTCAGTCCCCATTTTGCTCACAGGGCATCGCAAAATGGGGACAGACCCCGGCGGTTAAGTTAGCAGTTCTTAGGGCGTAGCCGGGCGCTTGGGCAAGTGGTGCGTTCCAAGTCGCTTACTGCGTGCGCGGCTCTTTGGTTTTACCTCTCGAAATCAGCGCGGACTTCGGGGAGAGGGTAGTCGAGGATCGGCAAGTCCAGGCTGGCGATTTCGTGCAGGCGGCGCCAGCCGCGGGTGACGAGCATTTCGCGCTGCTTTGACGTGCTGCGGGTCGAGCGTGCGCTTGTCGAAGGGGCCTTCGACCGCGACCGTTTTGAAATCGTCGGCGACGATGAACTGCGCGAGCGCTGGATTGCAGCGGATGTGACGCTCGCGGGTCGTGTGCAGCGTTTCCGGATCGACGAGGCCGATCACGAACCGCAAGTAGAGATCGCTATCGGTGATCGCTTCGACATCCTTGCCGCACACGTCGCAGAGATAGCCTTCTTCGCATTTGGCCATAGATGAATGGTTGACGCTTTTGTTTTGCGGACCCCTCACCCCCGGCCCCTCTCCCGCAAGGGGCGAGGGGAGCCACTACTCCCTCTCCCTCGACGGGAGACGGTTGGGGTGAGGGTGATGAAGCGCACTCCGCGGCCCCTCGCGTGCACGGGGCGAGGGGAGAAAATTACAGTTGCAACACGTCCTGCATGGAATACAGTCCCACGGGTTTGCCGACGAGGTATTTCGCGGCGGTTAGGGCTCCGTGGGCGTAGCAATCGCGGTTGCTGGCGCGAACAGTGAGTTCCAGCGTTTCGCCCAGCAGGCCGAAGAGGATCGTGTGCTCGCCCGGGTTGTCGCCGGTGCGGACGGCGTGATAGCCGATCTCGCCGTGCGGGCGCTTGCCGGGGCGGCCTTCGCGGCCGTGGCGGGCGGCGGTTTGACCCATGGCGTGGGCCACGATCTCGCCGAATTTCAAGGCTGTGCCGCTGGGGGCATCTTCCTTAAAGCGATGATGCCGTTCGATGATTTCGACGTCCACGCCTTGCGGATTATTGGCCAGGGCCTTGGCGGCGATTTCGGTGAGCTTCATCGCCAGGTTGACCGACAAGCTCATGCTCGGGGCCCAGAGAAGCGGAATCTTCTGGCTGGCGTCGTGAATTTGCTGCTGCTGCGAATCGCTCAATCCGGTCGTGGCCACGACCAGCGGAATCTTCTGCTCGGCGCACGCACTGATGATCGCTTGAGCGCCGAGGGGGACGGAAAAATCGATCACCACGTCGGCAGGCACCTTGAGCGATGCGCTCAGTGGCAAGCCCAGCGGACCGACGCCCGCGATCGCTCCGGCGTCTTCGCCGAGGCGCGGATGGTGCGGCGCTTCGAGCGCGGCGACGATCGCCAGATCGGGATCGCAATGGCCCAGGGCGATCAGGCGCTGGCCCATGCGTCCGGCGGCTCCGTGGATGGCGATGCGGATTTGGGGCATGGCGATAACAGGGTGTTGAAAAAGGGGACAGGCACTTCGCGGCAACGCCAAACGAACCGGAAATCCACTCGGTCGCTCTGAGCCAGTCCCCTTTTTCAACTGGTTGGTACAGGGGGGACGCGCCGGGCGAGCCCGGCGACTAAAGGGGCGCTGCGGGGTCGATTGTCAACTATATAACTGAATGGCTTTGATGATTTCGTCGAGGTCGTTGTTCACGGCCACGGCACGGTTGGCGAAGCTGGCCCGTTTCACGCCGCGGCTGCCGAGGACTTTGTTGAACTGGTCTTGATCGGTCGTGTGATAGGCGACCGTGGCGGTGGGGTCCTTGAGTTGATGGCCGGTGAGGATGCAGACCACGCGCTCGTCGCGGCCGATAACGCGTTCGGCGACAAGCTGCTTCGCGCCCGCGACGCTGGCGGCGCTGGCTGGTTCGCAGCCCAGCCCCCCTGCCCCAACCTGGGCTTTCGCGTCGAGGATTTCCTGGTCGGTCACTTCGCGGACCACGCCGTTGCAGGTTTCCAGGGCTCGCAAGCACTTGGTCAGATTCACCGGGCGATTGATTTCGATGGCGCTGGCGATGGTCGAAGCGCGGCGGTGTTGTGCGTCGAGCTCGGCGCTATACTTGTCGAATATCGCCATGTCGGGCGCGCCGCCGTTCCAGCGCAGGCCGCGCCGTTCGTATAGCTCGTAAAGAGTATTGGCTCCGGCGGCGTTGATCACGGCTAATCGCGGCAAGCGATCGATCAGCCCGATTTCGTGTAGCTCCGCGAAGGCTTTTCCGAAGGCGCTCGAATTGCCGAGATTGCCCCCCGGCACCACGATCCAGTCAGGCACTTCCCAGTGCAGCGCCTCCAGCACGCGAAACATGATCGTCTTCTGCCCTTCGAGCCGGAAGGGATTGACGCTGTTGACCAGATAGATGCCCAGTTGCTGGGAGACCTGCTGGACGCGGAGCATGGCGTCGTCGAAGTCGCCGGCGATTTGGACCGTCAGCGCGCCGTAATCGAGCGCTTGCGACAATTTGCCGTAAGAGATTTTGCCTGAACCGATAAAGATCAGGGCTTTCATCAACCGGGTTACGGCACAGTACAAGGCCAGCGACGCGCTGGTGTTGCCGGTCGAGGCGCAGGCGGCGCGCTTCGCCCCGATCGAACGGGCATGCGTGAAGGCGGCCGACATGCCGTTGTCCTTGAAGCTGCCCGAGGGATTCATCCCTTCGTATTGCAGCCAGAGGTTCTTTTCGCCCAGACCGACATACCGGGCCACGCCCGCCGAATTTTGCAACAGCGTTTGGCCTTCGCCGATCGTGACCACCTGTTCTGGCGGAGCGAAAGGCAAGAGTTCGTGGAATCGCCAGACGCCGGAAAAGGCCAGCGGATCGAGCCGGCGCGACCACTTGGCCTCGAAATGCGACCAACTCCGCGGCGGCCGGGCCCGATCCCAATCGTAGCGCACGTCGAGCAAGTTGCCGCACTCGCAAGCCACGCGGACTTCGTCCAGGCCGTACGTGGCGCCGCAGTTCGGCGCGATGCACCGCTGGAAGGCGACGTTCGTCGTGGCGGCGACGCTAATGGCTGGTTTCCTCGCGAAAAATGGGCCGCTTAGCAGCCTGTTGAAAAAGGGGACAGGCACTACGCGGGTACGTCAATACTGGGGGAAATCCTCTCGTTCGCTAAGAGCCAGTCCCCTTTTTCAACAGGCGCTTAGCCGGCTGACTGAAAAAGGGGACAGGCACTTCGCGGCACGGGAATACTCAGGGAAATCCGCTCGATTGCTCAGAGCCAGTCCCCTTTTTCAGCCAGCCAATTGAAGGAATCTCAGTCTAGGTGAGAGGGTGCCGGCTAGCAAGCCGAGTGGCGCGAGCGTGCGGGTCATGCCATGTTTCGGAGTGGCGTGCGAATGAATGGCGGGCATTTGGTTGGCGAAGCGGACTCGATGAGCTAAAATTAAGGATGCGTTGGATTGTAGCGGCGGAGGCGCACAGGCCAAGCCGCCGAAGTATGCGACGGATCGCGTTCGATATGCGGCGAGGGGCATTCGTCGCTGGATCCAACGTCGCCCTTGCCCGCCATGGTTCGAATGCTTTCGCATTCCGTGTCAACGAGCCGCCCGCCGCAACCCATCCATCGGAGGTCGAGTTTGATGCGACGCCGTTTTTGGATCGGGCTCGTTGCGCTGTCGGTCATTTTGGCTTCGCTGGAAATCCGGGAGTGGGCACTCGCCGATACGCCGGCGGCAACGGGATCGTCGGCCAAGACGAACTCGGAAAGGGCTGTTGCACTTAAACCGCATAAAGCGCCGGTCGATTTCGAAACACAAATCGCGCCGATTATTCTGCGGCGCTGCTCCGGTTGCCATAATCCCAGCGACAACGCGGGCGGGTTGAATCTGCTCAGCCTGGAGACCGCCTTGGCCGGTGGCAAGAGTGGCGAGCCGGCGATCAAGCCGAGCGATATCGACGACAGTTATGTTATCACTCGGCTCGAGGCCGGCGAGATGCCTCCGGCTGGCAAGGGCAACCCGCCCACGCCCGAGGAAGTCGCCACGCTGAAACGCTGGATCGAAACCGGCGCAGCCTGGCCGAAGAATCGTGTGCTCAGCCAGTTCGAGTTGACGACCGATAGTCGCGCCGGCCGCGATTGGTGGGCGCTCAAGCGGCCGGCGCGCCCCGTTGTGCCGGCGGTCAAGAACGCAGCCTGGGTGCGAACTCCGATCGACGCTTTCGTGCTAGCGAAACTCGAGGCCGCCGGGCTGGAGCCTTCGCCCGAAGCCGACCGCGCGACGCTCGTTCGCCGAGCCACGCTGGACGTTCTCGGCCTGCCCCCGACGCCGGAAGAGGTTCGGCAATTCGTCGCCGATCGCTCGCCGGATGCTTACGAGCGGCTGATCGATCGCCTGCTCGCGTCGCCCCACTATGGCGAGTGTTGGGGCCGGCATTGGCTGGATGTCATGCGGTTCGCCGAAAGCGACGGCAAGGAAACCAACCAGCACCGCGACAACGCCTGGCCCTATCGCGATTATGTGATTCAGTCGCTCAACGCCGACAAGCCGTACACGCAGTTCATCATCGAGCAGCTCGCCGGCGATCAGGTGGGAGCAGGCGTGGCGACCGGCTTTCTGGTTGCCGGAGCGACCGACGTCGTCAAGAGTCCGGATGTCGAGCTGACGCGGATGCAGCGCCTCGGCGACTTGGACGATATGGAAACGACGACGGCCGCCGCGTTCCTGGGTTTGACGGTCGGCTGCGCGAAGTGCCACGACCATAAATTCGATCCGATCTCGCAGCACGATTATTACGCCCTGCAAGCCATCTTCGCCGGCGTGCAGCATGGCGAACGGGAAATCCAGGGACCGGGATCAGCAGAAATCCGCAGGCAGCGCGAGCAGATCCAAACGCAAATTGCCGCCGCCGAGCAAGCCCGGCGCTCGATCGGCTTGCAGTCGGAACCGCTGGCACAAGTCGGAACGCGGAGCGCGCCGGTAGCGAAAGTGCGGCCGCGCGTGCATGCGCTCGGCAACGTCGATCGGTTCGCGCCGGTCGAAGCACGGTTCGTGCGGTTCACGGTGCGGAAGACGAATAACTTGGAGCCCTGCATCGACGAGCTGGAAATTTTTTCCGCCGGGCCTCAGCCGCACAATGTGGCGCTGCGCGAGCGCCGGCGGGATCGCCACGGCCTCGGGTGTCTATGCCAACGGCTCAGTGTCGATCCATCAACTTTCGCACATCAACGACGGCAAATTCGGCAACTCGTGGAGTTGGATTTCCAACGAAACCGGACGCGGCTGGGTGCAGATCGAACTGCATCAGCCGACGTCGATCGATCGCGTGGCTTGGGCTCGCGATCGGGAAGGCTCGTTTAACGACCGTCTGCCGATCGACTATTCGATTGAAGTGGCGATGGAACCGGGCAAATGGCAAGTCGTGGCCACGAGCGACGATCGTCATCCCTACCAGGCCGGCGCCAAGCCCGAGGAACCGTCGGCAGATCAATTGCCGCCGGCCAAGGCGGCTGAGCGAAAAGAGCTCGACGCCAAGATCGCCTCGTTGGAGAAGCAGCTCAGCAAACTACGTCCGAAAATGGTCTATGCCGGGGTGTTCGAAAAACCGGAAACGACCTATCGGCTGTACCGTGGCGAACCGATGCAGCGCCGCGAGGAGATCAACCCTGGGGCAATCGCCGCGGTCGGCAGGGCATTGGCATTTGCCCCGTTCGCGCCCGACGCCGAGCGCCGTTTGGCCCTGGCCCACTGGATTGCCGACGAAAGCAACCCACTCACCGCTCGCGTGATGGTCAACCGCATCTGGCATTACCATTTTGGACGCGGACTGATGCCGCAGCCGAGCGATTTCGGCTTCAACGGCGGACACCCTTCGCACCCAGCGTTGCTCGATTGGCTGGCCACGGAGTTTGTGGCCGGCGGCTGGCGGATGAAGTCGATCCACCGACTGATCCTGCTCTCCAGCACTTATCGGCAGGCGAGCAGGATCCGGCCCGAGGCCGCGGCCATCGATGGCGCCGACACGCTGCTCTGGCGATTCAGGACAAGGCGACTTCCAGCGGAAACCATTCGCGACAGCATTCTCGCCGTCAGCGGGGAACTCGACCTGACGATGGGCGGGCCGGGCTTCGATCTGTTCGAGCCGAACAACAACTATGCCAAGGTTTACATTCCCAAGCAAGCATTCGGGCCGGCCGACTGGCGGCGGATGGTTTATCAGAGCAAGCCCCGGATGCAGTTCGATTCGACCTTTGGGGCGTTCGATTGCCCCGACTCGGCCCAACCCATCGGTAAGCGGAACACCTCGACCACGGCGCTGCAGGCGCTCAATTTGCTGAACGGTCCGTTTGTGATCCAGCAAGCCGACTTTTTTGCGAAGCGCTTGGTCCGCGAAGCGCCCGCGGGCGTGAAGGACCAAATCGAACGGGCGTTCTGGCTAGCCTTCGGCCGTGCGCCGGACGCGATAGAACAACGAGCGGCGGCGGCGCTGGTTGCAGCCGAAGGCCTGCCGACCTTTTGTCGGGCAATATTGAACGCCAATGAACTTGTGTATTTGCCGTAGTGAATCGACTCAATCACAGTGAATTGAATGGGAGTGCGAGGCCGCTGCTGAACCGAGCAGCCTCCCTCTCCCTCGACGGGAGAGGGCCGGGGTGAGGGTGATAACGCCCCGCATGGTGGGGCGTTTACCGGCGCCGCGACCCTCACCCCCCGCCCCTCTCCCGCAAGGGGCGAGGGGAGATAGTAGCCGGTGCACTACGAAAGGTTTGACGTCATGGACCAGCACACAATCTCGCATGCCGGCCGGCAGCTCTTGGACCGGCGCAATTTTCTGGCGCATGCCGCCGGAGGTTTGTCCGGCGTAGCGCTCGCCAGCTTGCTAGCCCAGGACGGATTGCTCGCCTCGGAGTCTGAACGCTCCGTGGCGGCCCGAGATCGATCCTGCCGCTCCGTTACGAGCTCGGTCGACGCACTTTCCCGCCAAGGCGAAGCGCGTGTTGATGATTTATTGCACGGGAGCTTGCAGCCAGACTCGACACCTGGGACTACAAACCGGCACTGATCAAATACGACGGCAAGCCGATGCCGGGCAACGAGAACATCGTGACGTTTCAGGGCAAACTCGGCAACATCGCCAAGAGTCCCTGGAAATTCCGCCAGCGTGGCCAGTGCGGGAAATTCACGTCCGACTTGCTGCCACAGCTTGGCGAGTTGGTTGACGACATGTGCTTCATCCACTCCATGACGTCGAAGACCAACACACACGGACCGGGCGAAACCTTCATGAGCACCGGCTTCACCTTGGAGGGATATCCCAGCGCCGGCGCCTGGGTGACATATGCCTTGGGGACCGAGGCGGAGAACTTGCCGGCGTTCGTGGCGATTCCCGATCCGCGCGGCGTGCCACAAGCCGGGCCGCAAAACTGGGGCAACGGTTTTCTGCCAGCCGTGTTTCAGGGGACGGCGTTCAATTCGTCGAAGCCGATCATGAATTTGGCCCGGCCGTCGTCGATCACTCCCAACGGCGATCGGGCCACGCGCGATTTCCTGAAGATCCTGAACGACAAGTATCTCGAACGCAATCCGGGCGACACGGAACTCAGCGCACGGATCGCCAGTTACGAGCTGGCGGCGAAGCTGCAGCTCAGCGCTCCGGAAGTCGCCGACTTGTCGCAAGAAACCGCCGCCACGCACCAGATGTACGGCACCGACGACGCCAAGAATACCATCAAAGCCAGCTTTGCGAAGAACTGCCTGCTGGCCCGGCGGCTGCTGGAGCGCGGCGTGCGATTCGTGCAATTGTTCAATGGCGCTTACGCCATGGGCGAAGGCGTCGGCAACTGGGACGGCCATCGCACGCTCCGCGATCAGTACAACGTTCACGGCCCAATTCTCGACGGCCCGGCCGCGGCGCTGCTCAAGGACTTGAAAGCGCGCGGGCTGCTGAATGAAACGTTGGTGATGTGGGTCACGGAATTCGGCCGCACGCCGGCGTTTCAACAAGGCGCGTACGGGCGCGATCACAATCCGAAAGGTTTCACCGTTTGGTTGGCCGGCGCCGGCGTAAAGGCGCCGTTCTCGTATGGCGCGACCGATGAATTCGGCTACCAGGCGGTCGGCAATCCAACGAGCGTCTGGGAACTCTACGCAACGGTGTTGCACTTGTTGGGGCTCGACTACGAGCGCCTGAGCTTCCGCTTCAACGGCGCGGATCAGCGCCTGACATTCGTCCATGGTCGGGTGATCAAAGACGTCTTGGCATAAGTGCAACTTGCCGAGCGCCTCGCTCGTACGCGTGCCACTTCGCCGCCCGCATTTTTTGGAGTTGCGCCCATTCCTCGATTCGGCGCAGTTCCTCTCTTCACTCCAAACCACGTCGTTAGGTAGTGGTACGGTTGAAGCCCAAACGACACACGGAGTGTGCCTACTACGTGGCAGGCACGCTCCCGCGTGCCGTCGCCTCAAAACAGTGTTTTTCGAAGGCAAGCCTGACGCGCAAGCGAAGGACAACAAGCCAAAATGACGTCTTGCCTCTTCGCTAGCGCCTCAGGCTTATGCGTGTTGTGGCAAAGCCAGGCCCGATGCGCAGGCCAAGTCTCCTATTTAGCGAAAACCACCTGGATCGCGGCGTTTTCCGCCGTTTTTCAGTCGCCGGTGGTTTCAGCATTTCGGCAAGATTGCGGCATCCCGCAATTCGCGCCCTGCGGTCTTCCGCAAAGTGGCACGATCGCGCGATATCGCAATTCCGCCAGTCGATAATTTGAAGCATGATTTCAGCAGAGGTTGAAATGCGGCGAACTTAGGCGGCATGGAGGTATTAATGTTTGGTTTGAATTTTTCTCTGAGCGCGGTTTTGCCTGTTGGCCTTCGCTACCCGCGATCAAACCATCGCGGCGCGAATTCATTCGCCGCTATCGCTCCGCTCGAGAAGTCCACCGTCGCGTTGCCGCGAAGCTCGCTCGCCACCGGACAGCGCTTCGCGTTTGTCGATGCTCTGCGTGGCATGGCTGCGCTCGGCGTGGCTGCTTACCACATCTTCCGCTACGGACCTTTGGCGGCCGCAGCCGAACCGGTGTTGCCTGGCGCTGTCAACGGGGCGCTGCATCACGGCTGGATCGGGGTGCAGATATTCTTTGTGATCAGCGGATTCGTAATCGCCTATGCCCTGCGCGACGCCTGGATGACGCCCGGCTATTTTCGCTCGTTTGCCCTGCAGCGCTTTCTCCGGCTCGGCCCGCCCGTTTGGTTTACGATCGTGCTGGTGATCGGGCTGCAAATCGTGGCCATGTCGCTCTTGTCGGCCGGCGAGCCGCTCGTTGAACATTTGCCAAGCTGGCCGCAATTGGCGTTGCACGCGGTCTACTTACAAAATGTGTTCGGCTACGACAATATCTCGGTCGGCTTCTGGACCTTGTGCATCGAAATGCAATTCTATTTGCTCTTTGCGTTGCTGCTGGGCGCGGCTCAGCGGTTGACGATCCGATTCGGCGGGCGGCAAGGCAAGGCGAGCAGCCTGGCGCTCACCGCCATGTTTCTTCCGCTGGCGCTGGTGTCGCTGTTCTGGTTGAGCATCGATGGCGGAGTCACGGATTGCTACGCCGTGCATTTCTTCATCTACTTCGTCCTCGGCGCCTTGGTGTTTTGGACTCTCGACGGTCGGATGCCGAAGACGCTGCTATGGGGTTTGCTCGCAGCGGTCGTGGTGCGAGAAGCGATCCATTGGAAGCTGGACGTGTGCGTGGGGGCGCTGGCGGCCTCGGCGATTTATCTGTGCGGGCGGACCGGCAACTTGGGAAAATGGCTTAACTTTGCCTGGCTGCAACGGCTCGGCCTGATTTCGTATTCGCTGTATCTGATCCACTACCCGACGAGTTGGCTGATCTCGCGGCTCGGTTACAGCCTGACAGGCACGTCGCCCGTGGCGGCCGTCATCTGGTTGCTGCTGGGGCTGGCGGCGAGCGTCGGCGTTGCTCAATTGATGCACAAGGCGATTGAGTTGCCGGCCATTCGACTGTCGCACCGATTCAAACCGTCGCGGGCCGGCACGACCGCAATCGAAACCGTAAGTTCGGCGGAGCCGCGCCCGCGAATCGTCGGCGGGCAACTGTCGCCCGGCTTGGCGTCGTAAATAGGGACTGGATCGATCAGATACGATCAGCTCTGCCCGGTGAGCGCGGCCAGATCATGGCCAAGCGGCGTGAATTCGCCAATCGAGAACGACGCCGCCGGCAGTTAGTGGTTCACTTTGAATTTGTGGCCGGCAAGTAGCCCGTCAACCGTTCGCCCCACTTCGCCTCTTCCGCGTCAACCATTTTCACCAAGTCGAGTACGGTCAGCGCCCGATCCGCGCGGCGTTGGCGTTGGGTCCGGGTTATGGTCGTGGCCGCGGGTCATGTCCGATTGTTCAGCCTTCCAGCAATGAACGCATGGTTCAGGTACCATTTCGCCTAGCGGTATGCTTGGGTGGCGCTCTGCATACCAAGAGGCCACGTCGCCAACGCCCAAATGGAAAACCGCTCCGCACTTCGGGCATTTCGCGAATGGCATCCTTCTATTCTACCGCGCCGTCGGCCGTCGTGGGTGATTTTCAGGATTCAAAGTGAACCACCACCCGCCGGCATTTTCGTTGCTCATTCCAAACAGCGCGGTTATAAACTGCGCCGACAACTGCCCGAAGCAACTTATCCGCATCGGACCGCTTCGCGCGAAACATCTCGGATGCTGCCAGGGTATGTAGGAATGAGTCGTGGCGTCTGCCATCGCTCCGCGATTGCCGCCAGGTGGCGATTCGCCGACGCCGGCGTCCGCTGCGCGACAAGCTTCGCGTTCGCTCGATCGTTGAGTTTTTCACCCATAACATGAGAGGCCCGTGATGGACCGTCGCCGCTGGGGGATTGCACTGGCATGGATGGTCGCCTGTTGCGCATGGACATGGACGACCCCGGCGCGAGCCGATGATGCATATTTCCATGTCAGCCAGAGCGAGCTCGAAAAGCTTGTCGATCGCAAACTGCCGGGCGCTGAAAATCATTCGGTCGAGTACTGGTTGAACATCAACAATTCGAAGTTGTTCAGCCCTTATGCGAAGTTGGACGGACAGGGCGAGGTGTACGTGATCGGCCCGGACGCGCAAGCGTCGACCCGATCGAACGGCCTCGTGCTTGCCGCGACGGCGCCTCCCGGAGATATCGCGCTCGGCGGATTGTTGGTCCGCGCTCCCGCGGGAGCGGAAATTTCCGGACGGCTTTATTGGCCAAAGCCGGATTTCGACGGCATGGTGGAAGCGAAATTCAGAATTCCCGCCGCGGATGCCAATAGCAAGTTCCAGAAAGACTTTCTCGAAGCCAAAGCCTTGCATTACGCCGAGTTGATCGACGCGGGTTTTCCCGGCGGAGCGTGGTTTCGTCACGAAGAAGCCAAAGCCCTGGTGGCGCTCGGCCGGAAGTCGGTTCAACCCCGCAATACTCAACCCGGCTTTCCTCAAATCGCCAACCGAGAAACGTTGGAAGACACGTACGATCTGTTCAGCGGCGGCCGCGCGCTCAGCGAAAATTTGCAGTTGAACCGGACCTTGCCTTCGGCGAAGCAAGATCTCGCGACCGTCGAAGTTGGTTCGCTGGAAGGCATCAAGATCGCGGCGATCGATTGGAAGAAATATCTCAAGCCCGACGCCCATCCGCAGCTCGATCCGCTGGCCGCGGCGATTCCCGAGGACCAGCATGCGGTCTTCTTTCCTTCGTTTGCCAAGCTGTTGGAGGTGGCCGACCAGGCCGATTTGCAAGGGACCAGCATATTGCAAATGGCCAGCCCGCGCTCCGAAGACATGCGCGTGCAAGCTCGATACGAACGGCAGCTCTGCCTGTCCACTTCGGCCTTGTCGCGGCTGCTCGGACCGGCGTTGGTTCGCAGCGTCGCCGTGACCGGCTCGGATCCCTATTTTCCGACGGGCACCGACGTGGCGATTTTGTTCGAAGCCGCTCAAGCAGACGCCTTGCACACGCTGCTGGCCGCGCGAATTTGGCAGGGAGCGAAAACTTCGGGCGTCGAAGCCAAGGCCGTCCAAGGCACGTTAAAGGGCGATGACGGCAGCGCGATCGCCTATAGCGGCTATCGTTCCGAAGATCGTGCGGTTTGCTCGTACCTTGCTCGGATGGGCGATGTTGTCGTGGTGACGAACTCGCCGGCCCAATTGCAGCGGCTGGTCGACGTGCACCATCACAAGACGCCCGCTTTGGCCGGGCTGCCGGAATATCAATTCTTTCGCTCGCGGTATCCGCTCGGAGCGGCCGAGGAATCGGCGCTCGTGTTTCTCAGCGATCCGACGATCCGCCGCTGGTGCGGGCCGAAGTGGCGGATCGCCAACAGCCGCCGGACGCGCGATCTGGCGGTGTTGGACGAGTTGCAAGCCGATTTTTTCGACAAATTGGTCGCCGGGCATGTCGAGTCGGGGCCCATCCATTCCGATCTCGAAGCGCCATCGCTCGGCGACGTGCGGCTGACCGGCTCCGGCGTCGTTTCGACCGAACTCGGCACTTTGGAATTCCAAACGCCCATCGTCGAGCTCCGTTGCGACAAAGTCACGCAGCAGGAGGCCGATTTCTACTCACGGTGGCGCGATAACTACCAGAACAATTGGCGGTGGGCATTCGATCCGATCGCGCGAAGGATCCACTGCGGCGAAAAACAGCTTGCGGCCGATCTGACGGTCATGCCGCTGATCTTCGCCACGGAGTATCGCGAGCAAATCGAGCTCAGCCGCGGCGTGAAGCTGCGGGCCACCGCCGGCGATCCTCACGACGCCCCGCTCGCATGGGTCATGGCCTTCAACCGCGAATCCCGCCCGATGAAATCCGCCGGCAATCTTGTGCAGAGCATGATTCCGGGCCAAACCGATCCGTTGTCTTGGATCGGCGATTCGCTCGCGGTGTGGGTCGAAGACGATCCGTTCTGGGACGAGTTGGCGAAAATGAAGAACGAACACGAACGCGAGAAATTTTTCGAGGAGAATTTCGCCCGGCTGCCGATCGCCGTACAGATCGGCGTCTCGAGCCGCATCAAGTTGGCCGCGTTCCTGGTCGCCATGCGCGGAATAATCGAGCAGACGGCCCCAGGCATGGCAAACTGGGAGTCGCTCAGTTATCACGATCAAAGCTACGTGAAAGTGACGCCCACCGAACAAGCTAAAAAGGATATAGCCCCCGGCATGAAAGAGCCTGCCTTGTTTTATGCGGTTTTGCCCGATGGTTTGCTCGTCACGCTCAGCCAGCGGTTGCTGGAACAAGCGATCGATCGTCAGGCAGCCAGGCAAAAAGCTCTGGCCGACGGCAAGCCATTGCCGGCTGCCAAGCATCCCTGGCTCGGCGAGAGCCAGTGTTTGCAACTGAACCAGAAAGCAATCATGGCGCTGGCGCTAGTCGGCCGCGAAACGTACCAGGCGCAAATGCAAAGGCTCGCCTGGAGCAACTTGCCGATTTTGAACGAATGGAAGCGGCGCTATACGGACCGCGATCCCGTCGCGCTGCACGAGCAGTTCTGGCAGGCGCGGTTGGTTTCGCCGGGCGGCGGGAAATACGTCTGGAACGACCAGTGGCAGACAATGGAATCGACCGTCTATGGACATCCGGGCCAACCGAAAACCGGTCCCGCGCTGCCGCCGGTTCTGGCTGAGTATATTGCACGCGAATTTCGGACTCACGTTCGAGGACGAAGGACTGCGGGCCCGCCTCGAGATTGATCGGGCAGCCGCCGCCGCGAAATAATGGATGCGGCCCCGGAATGAATGCTCATGAGCTCGGACCCGGCAATCGTCATCGATCCCGACGGCTACCTCGCCCGGCAAGTGCGGCGCACAAGCAGGAATCTGATTCTTTGGAATGCAGCAGTGTTTTTCTTGCTGCTCGGCGTCATGGCGGCGCTGCACAATTATTTTCGCGGCTTCTTTCAGGGACCGATTCCCTATGACAATCAAAAAGTTCTGGCCGCCGCCGCCGATCCGAACGCTCCGCTCGAATTGATCGATCGTGTCGACCTCGGCGAGCGGCAATTGCGGGCGACCGGCTGGAAGGAGGTCATGACGATCGACAATCGGCCGCGCTCGTCCTACCCGTACTTTTACACGTCCGTCGGCAACAGGCTTCTGCTGGTCAAAGGCGAAGGCTCCGTTGGACCGCGCCATTTGGTCGGCAATCTTTACAAGATTCCCCCTGACGTCGAGCGCGACGTGATCGGCGGCCTGGAAGCGCAGCATCCGCAATGGCGCGGCCAGTTCCTGCCAGTGATGGTCGACGCGGCCGCGGCGTTTCGCACGTTTGGCTATGTTTTCTTCGGGCTGTTCGGCCCCATTGCCCTGTTGTGCATTTGGAACATTTTTAACGGGTTGCGGCGAATTGCCCGACCCGAGCGGCATCCGCTCATGAAACAGCTTCGGCGCGTTCGGCGATCTCTCGGCCGTGGCCGCGGCGGTCGATCGTGAAATCGCCCACGGCACGGCGGATTCGATCGGCCCGGTGTTCGTCACCCCGTCGCTGCTGTTATGGCCGCGGAAGTTCACCGTCACGATCCTGCGGTCTGCAGGATGTGGTCTGGATGTACCACCACAATTTGGCCAGCCACGGCGTGCATTCGGCCATTTTTCATTTGCGCACGAAGAAAATCACGGGCGTTGTCTTGCGAAAGCAACTCGTGCCCAAGCTCCTGGCCGCCGTCGCCGCCCGCGTACCCTGGTCGCTCGTTGGTTACAACATCGAGCTAGGAAAAACCTGGCGTAAGAATCCCGAAGCCGTGATCGCCGCGGCCGACACCCGCCGCCAGCAAGCCGACCAACAGCGAACGACCTAGCCGCAGAGAAGACTTATGAAAAGAGTCTGCGTCCCCCTTTTCCGCCCAAAGTTGCCGCTTGACGAAGCTCATGTGACGTTTGAGCCATGAGCGGCGGTTGTTCGCTTTGGCTGCGCATCCAGCGGGATTGAGTTACGACAGTCATTACGGAGCGATCGCCCTGGGTCGCCTGACCGAGATCGTCCAGCCGGAGATTTACGACACGGCGACCGCCAGCTATGTCCACCCGACGACCGTCACCACCTACGACGGCGGGAGGCAAAAGGGGACGCACTCTTTTTGCACACGGGTCATCGAATGAGCTGCGCCCCTGCGACCCCTTTCCTCCCGCAATCATCAAATTACTCGCGCCGCGCTTCCAAAATCAATCGGACCAGCTTTCCGAATTCCTTCGACGTGACGTCATCCTCCTCGCCCGGTCGGTGAACGATCACCAAGTCGTAAGCCGGCACGACGAGGATGTAGTGGCCGCCCGAGCCGCGGGCTGAGAAGGAGCCGTCGGGCAACTTCACGCCGGGCAAGTGCTTGCCGCCGGCGGCCACCCACCACAAGTATCCGTAGCCACCCCGCTCGCCGGCGTCGGAATACGACGTCGTGCTCTCTTTGACCCATTTGGCCGGCACCACTTGCTTGCCGCGCCATCGCCCGCCGCGCAAATACAGCAGGCCGAAACGGGCCATGTCGCGCGCGGTCATGTCGAACGGGTACGCTCGGTAGATCGAATCGCGGGCAGTCGCGTAATGACCGTCGGAGACGCGAAAATCCTCCATGCCGATCGGGTCGGCGATGCGGGCTTTCAACTCGGCAAATATTTTGGTTTTGGTCTGCCGCTCGAAGACTGCGCCGAGGACGTTGAAATCCCAATTGTTGTAATACCAGAACGTGCCCGGCGGGTGGCTGCCGCGCTCCGGCCGCTTGTCCTTCATCCCTTCGGTCTCGTACGCCGCCGGATGATAAACGCCGCTGCGGGCTTCGATCAGATCGTGGAGCGTGGCCTTCTTTTCCACCGCAGTGAGCGAAGGCTGGTTGTCGTCGATCCCCAGCTGGGCAAGCGTCCACGAGAGATTGATGTCGCCGTCGCGGATGTGAATGCCATAGAGCGCGCTCATAAAACTTTTGCGGATCGAATGGACGTTGTAGCGTGTCCGCGTCTTACCCCACTGGGCCAAGACCTGGCCATCGACGACGATGAACACCGCTTCCGTGGCAAGCGTCTTCGAATAGTCGCGAGCCGCGCGCAGCTTGTCGCGCGACCAGCCGAGTTTCGCGGGATCGGAAACCGCTTCCCACGAATCGCCGGGATAGTGATCCTCGCCGCGCGCAAGGCAGACGCCGGTCAGCAACAAAGCGACCATCAGGTGTAGTGCATGTCGCTTGATGGTCATTGCCGTTTCTCCTGCGTCGATTCAAGGCCGTGTAACCCGAGACGTCTATCATCCTAACCCAAGGATTTTCTCGGACCACATCGAAGAATTGAGTGGGACCTGAGTCTGTAATTTCCACAAGGGAACGGGGGGAAGAAAGGACATTCTACTTTTACGGGCATAGGGCCGACGCTCGTGGCTTCCGGCATTCCGGCAGGTTTGATCAACAATTTCCAGGAGCCAATAAAGTAGAATGTCCCCTTTTCTTCGTCCGGCTTTATTGCTTCGGCCGGCAGACGTTGCGGAGGACGGCGGCGGCGGCTTCGACTTCTTCGGCGCCGACGTCGAGATGCGTTACGGCGCGGATCGCGTCGGCCGCGACTGTTAGCATCAACACGCCATGCTCTTTCAACCGGGCGTTCAGCTCGGCCGCCGTTCCCAGGTTTGGGGCGATTTGGAATATGATGATGTTCGAGTCGATCTGCTCGGGCGAAAGCTTCAGGCCATCGATCTCGCGGATCGTGGCGGCTAGGCGGCGGGCGTTGGCGTGGTCTTCGGCCAATGCGCTCAACATGGTGGTCCAAGGCATACAGCGCCGCGGCGGCGAGCACTCCGGCTTGACGCATTCCCCCGCCGAATAGTTTTCGATGCCGGCGCGCTCGGGCGATCATCTCCCGCGTTCCGGCGAGGGCCGAACCGATCGGGGCGCCGAGACCCTTGCTGAAACAGACGCTTACGGTGTCGAAATGCCGGGCCCACTCGGCGGCCGCCGTGCCCGTGGCCACGACGGCGTTGAACAGCCGAGCGCCGTCCAAGTGGGTCGTCAGCCCATGAGCGTGGGCCCAAGCGCACATTTCGGCGACGCTGGCCAGCGGCTGGATTCGCCCGGCGCCGCGATTGTGCGTGATCTCGAGGGCCAGCATGCGGGTGTGGGTTTGATGTTCGCTATCGGTGCGAACCAGGCCGGTCAACTGATCGAGCCGCAGCAGGCCAAAGTCGCCTTTGACCGGCTGGACCGCGACTCCGCTCAACTGGGCATAAGCGGCTTGCTCGTAGTTGAAAATGTGGCAGCCCGCCTCGCACAGAAATTCATCGCCCGGCCCGCAATGCAGCCGGACGCAAATCTGATTCGACATCGTGCCCGAAGGGACCAGCAGCGAAGCCTCCTTGCCGAGGAGCTCGGCCAAGCGGGCTTGGAGCCTCAGGACGGTGGGGTCTTCGTTGAAAACGTCGTCGCCGACTTCCGCGGCGGCCATTGCGGCCCGCATGCCGGCGGTCGGCTTGGAGAGCGTGTCGCTGCGAAAATCCAAGGGGCGATGTGCGGTCGGCATGGCTTGGCTGGACGGCTTAGTTGGGGCTTTTCCTAGGCGTGGCCTGAGGTCACAATGGGACCGTTCTAGGCTGTGGGCCGGACAGCGCTCCATTGAACCCGGCCTGCGGCGGTGTGTCTATTGTATTGCAGCCTGTTGAAAAAGGGGACTGGCTCTGAGCAACCGAGCGGGTTTCCCGTAGTTTTGAACTTGCCGCGAAGTGCTTGTCCCCTTTTTCAACAGCCACATAGAGCAATGAGTTCTTCCGAGCTTAATATCCGGCGGATCGACACCCGGCAGCACGACGTGGCTGGCGCCTTGGCCGAGCTGCGCGAGCGGCTCAGCCCGCGCGGGCACGTCGTGAGCGAAGCGGGGCGCCGGCGGACGATCGAAGTGTTCGGCGAGCCGCTGACGCCCGCGGAGGTTGTCCAGCGGATTTGCGACGACGTTCGCGTGCAAGGTCTGAAAGCGGTGCTCGATTATTCAGCCAGGATCGATCGGGCGCAACTGACGCCGGCGACGATCCGCGTTAAAGAGGTCGAATTGGCCGCCGCGCACGCCGCCGCCGCGCCCGAGTTCCTGGCGACGATCCGGCGCATTCGCGAAACGATTCTGGGCTTTCAAACGGCGCTCTTGCCGCACGACGTGCGGGTCGATGCTCCGGACGGCGGCTACTTGCGGCAGCGTTACATGCCGCTCGATCGAGTTGGCATTTGCGTTCCGGGCGGCGCGGCTGCCTATCCTTCGACCGTGCTCATGACGGTCGTCCCGGCGCAGGCGGCTGGCGTGCCGGAGCTCGTGGTCGTGGCTCCGCCGACGCCGCTGGGTGCCTATAATCCCGATTTGTTGGCGACGTGTCACGAGCTGGGCGTGAGCGAGGTTTACCGCCTTGGCGGGGCGCAGGCCGTGGCGGCGATGGCTTATGGCGTCGAAGGGCTCGCGCGCGTCGACAAGATTGTCGGGCCCGGCAATTTGTTCGTGGCCCTGGCGAAAAAATTCGTTTATGGCGAGGTTGATATCGACTCGATCGCCGGGCCGAGTGAAGTGGTAGTGCTGGCCGACGACACCGCGCGGCCGGAATTCACCGCGGCCGATCTGATCGCGCAAGCCGAGCATGCGCCGGGCGCCAGTATTTTGATCACTTGGAATCCCGCGCTCTTGGACGACGTTGCCACGGAGCTTAGCCGGCAAACGGCGCAGTTGGAACGCGGCGATCTGGCCCGGCAAAGTCTGGAACAGTTTGGGGCTTTGATCCTCGCTCAATCGGCGGAAGAGGCTGCGAAGTTGGCCGACGAAATTGCGCCCGAGCATTTGCACATCGCCGCGGCCGAAGCCGAGCGGCTGGTCGAACTGGTGCCACATGCCGGCGCGGCGTTTCTGGGACATTTTAGCCCAGTGGCGCTGGGCGATTATGCGGCCGGCCCCTCGCATGTGTTGCCGACCGGCGGCACGGCGCGGTGGGCAAGCGGCCTTTCGTCTTGCGACTTTTTACGCAGCGGCAGCGTGATTTCCTACACCGCGGCGGGACTGGCGGCGGTGGCTCCGGACATTCGTCGCCTTGCGGAAAAAGAAGGTCTCACCGCCCATTGGGCCAGTGTGGCGATGCGCGTGAAAGATGATGTGTAGGGTGGGCACTGCCCACCGTTTTCGGATTTTTTCGAATTGGGATGCGAACGGCTGATTCGGTGGGCGATGCCCACCCTACGGGAACACCAAAAAAAATCGGTCCGCATGACGTATCTTCGGCCTGAAATTCTGAGCATGCAGGGCTACACGCCCGGCGAGCAGCCGCGGGGCGGGAAGTTCATCAAGCTCAACACGAACGAAAGTCCTTATTCCTGTTCGCCCGCGGTGAAGCGCGCGATCGTGGCCACGATGGAAGCTGGATTGCAGCGCTATCCCGACCCGATGGCCGAGGCGTTTCGCCAGCGGGCCGGCGAGTTGCTGGGCGTCGCGCCCGATTGCATCCTGTGCGGCAACGGGAGCGACGATATCTTGACGATCGTCACCCGGGCCTTCGTCGCCACCGGCGATTGCCTGCGGCTGCCCTATCCGAGCTACAAGCTGTTCACGACGCTCGCGCAGATTCAAGGGGCCGCGGCCGAAGAAATCAGGTTTCAGCCCGACTTAACCTTGGGCGATGATTTCGCCGCGCCCCGCTCGCGGTTGAAGCTCGCGTTTCTGCCGAATCCCAACAACCCCACAGGCACGTTCATCGCGCCGGAGCGCGATGCTCGAACTGGCCGAGCGGCTCCCCTGCCCTTTGCTGGTCGACGAAGCGTACGTCGATTTCGCCGAGACGAATTGCTTGCGGCTGGTGGCCCAGAATGAAAAGATCATGGTCTCGCGCTCGCTGAGCAAGTCGTATGGTTTGGCGGGGCTGCGGTTCGGCTTCCTCGTGGCGCAGCCGCAGATTATCCGCGAGCTGGTGAAGCTGAAGGACTCGTATAATTGCGACGCGCTTTCGATCGCCGGCGCAACGGCCGCGATCGACGACCAGGCGTGGCTGGTCGAAACGCGAGACAAAATGCTCGCCACGCGGCGGCGGCTGGCCGATGGCATGCGAGCCTTGGGCTTTAGGACGGTCGAATCGCAGGCGAATTTCGTTTGGTGCACCCACCCGACCTTGCCGGTGAAGCCATTTTACGAGGGCCTCAAAGCGCAGCGGATTTTGATCCGTTACATGGATTATCCGGGTTGGGGGGACGGTTTGCGAATTTCGGTCGGCACCCACGACCAGATCGACGCCTGCCTGGCCGAACTACAGCGCATGATTGGATAGTTTCACTGGCAGCGAATTATTCGGGTGGCACTGGCAAGCAACGTCTGCCAGTGCGAAACGCAAATCGTCCGGCTTGCACGGGCAGACTTTCGCTTGCCCATGCCACACATTAATTCGCCCAACACGGGCAGACGTTGCTTGCCCGTGCCACACAACACGTTCTCACTATGCCGCGCAGCGCGACCATTCACCGCAAGACGGCGGAAACCGAGATCCGCGTCGAATTGAATCTCGATGGCGCCGGGCAGAGCCGCATTGCCACGGGAGTCGGATTCTTCGATCACATGCTCACGTTGCTGGCCCGGCATGCCGCGGTGGATTTGACGATCGACGCCCAGGGCGATCTCCACGTCGATCAGCATCACACGGTCGAGGATGTGGGCATCGCGCTGGGGCAAGCCATCCGTCAAGCGCTCGGCGACAAGGCGGGCATCCGCCGCTACGGCCATTTCACCTTGCCGATGGACGAAACGCTAGTCACGACGGCGCTCGATTGCGGCGGCCGATTTGCCTTCGTGTTCCAATGCCCGTTTCCAACTGCCAAGATTGGCGAATTCGACAGCGAGCTGGTCGAGGATTTCTGGCAAGCCACAGCCGCTAATGCGCTGATGAACTTGCACGTGCTATTGCATCATGGCCGCAACAGCCACCACATCAGCGAGGCGGTGTTCAAAGCCACGGCCCGCGCGCTGCGGATGGCAGTCGAGATCGATCCGCGCATGCCGGGCGTGCCGAGCACCAAAGGGACGCTGAGTGAATGAGCGTCGGTTCCGCCAATCTCCCTCTCCCTCGACGGGAGAGGATTGGGGTGAGGGTGAAGGAGAATCGTTTGGCGCTGCTACCCCTCACCCCCGGCCCCTCTCCCGCAAGGGGCGACGGGAGTATGCAAACTCGACTTACCGCGATTGATTTTCACTCGACATAAGTTTCCAAGAATCGCGCCAGTTTGTGGAAGTCGGATTCGCGGTCGACGTAGCGGACCACGGTGACCAGTGTCTCGGGATCGACGAGCGTCTCGAACGGCACGTAGCGCAATTCAAGCTGGCCTTCGACGGACACCATCACGCCGTCTAAACGCTTCTCGACCAGGGCCCGATAGGCGCCGACGCCCAATTGGCTGCCGAGCATGACGTCGAAGGCGTGCGGCGCGGCGCAGCGGGCTTCGTAGCCTAATTGCAGGCCCGGTCACCTTGCGGCTCTTGCCGGTCTGGCGCTTGTATTCGTCGGAATGCAGCTTGGCGAATTTCCTGCCAAAGCTGACCTGGCTGATCGCCAGATGCCCATGCTCGTCGCGCGGCACGCCTTGCAAGAGTTCGCTGGGCAGAAATTCCGCCAGCCCTTCGGCCATCACGATCACGCCGAATTCCTTGCCTTCCTTTTCACGGGCCAACATCGTCCGGACGACGCGTTGCACGACTTCATCGACTTTCATGATCGGCCGCGATGTCTTTGCGCCAGTCACCGGATCAACGCTTTCTTCGATGTCGCGGTAGCGTCCGAACACGTCTTCGACGCTCATCACCAGGCTGGCTTCGCCGGCAATGGCCGCTCCGTAAGCTAGCCAGCCGGCGCTGCGTCCCATCGCTTCGGTCAGGTAATAAGCTCGATTCGCCTCGGCGTCGGCCAACAGATTGCGAATCTCGCCGGCAATCGTCCCCACGGCCGTGAAATACCCGAACGTGAAATCGATGCCGCAATAGTCGTTGTCGATCGTCTTGGGCAAGTGAACGACTGGAATTCGCTTGCCCCCCGCGGGCAGCCGATCCTGGAATTTCTTGAATTTATTGGCGGTCTTGAGCGTATCGTCGCCACCGATGGAGATCAGAGCGTCGACTTCCAGCGAGCGGAGGTTGTCGTACACGGCCCGCAGAGGCGCCGAGCGCACCGAGTCGTCCAAGTGAGCGGGTTCCGAGATGTTGCGGCCGGGGTTGGTGCGGGCCGTCCCAGGAGAATTCCCTGCGAATTGCGGGTTCGGCGCAGGAGCTTGTGGTCGATGAGCACGTAATCGCGGCCCGCGACTAGCGGTTTGTCGCGATCATATTCCTCAAGATGGGAATAACCGTGCATGATTCCCACGACTTGTATTTCGTTGCGGATGAACGAAACGGCCGCGGCCGAAATCACGGCGTTGGCGGCAGGAGCCGGACCGCCGGCAAATAGGATCGCGACCCGGCGGAAGGGATGTTCCACTTTGGCGGGCCGGGAAAGGGCAGACGTACTCATGCGGACAATCCTGTTGAACTACGAGAAAGAATGAAGCGGGCCCCAATGCGCCGACAACGGCAATGAGTATACGGCAGCATGGAAAGATTGGGGATAGCCCCACCAGCGCGGTGGATGCTCTCCTTCCGAGGCAGATTCGACCGAGGACTTTTCGTACAAACTCTTGCCATTCTCCGGCGGATCAATGAGAATCTAGACAGGGACGTTAATTTTTCTAAAGCAGCCTGTTCCGGGCAGCGATGCTGGATGAGGCAAGGCGGCACATGATTCAGTTTCTATGTCCCGGTTGCCAGCGAACGATTAAGGCCCGCGATTCTGGCGCGGGCCGCAACTCGAAATGTCCACGCTGCGGCGCCGCGGTGCAAATTCCGCAAGTCGAGGCAACATCCGCCCACGATCCGGCGGCGCAGGCGACACGAGCGTCGGCCGAGCCTGACTTGCCCACAGCGCGGGCTTTGCCGAGTAAGAGTTCGCGGAAACGCAGCGGGGCCGGTAGCGCAGGGGCGCCGGGGGGGCAGTTGTTTCCCGGCGCCGCGCCGGTTGCTAACGGGCGCCCCGCGCCTCAATTGCCGACTGCCTGGCCGACTATTGCAACCGGCGGCTCTCCGCCTCCGCCTCCGCCGGTTTCGCCGAATTCGTCGCGCACGGGGGCGGCTCCGCCCAAGGCGGTTCCTCTTTCGGCGACACCGCCCGGCTCTCCGCTGGATGATACAACGGACGGTTTGCTAGATGCACCGCCCGTGCAAGACGTGGCACCGCCTGCACCCCCTCCGGTGTCGCTGTCTCTCGACGAGCTGCTGGGAGACGCTGGTGGTGGTCCGGCGCCGCAGTCTTCACGCGCGACTGGCTCGGCTTCTTTTCGAGGAAACAAGGGGAAAGGTCACGGGAAGGCATCAGCGGCTGCCGATTCTTCTCGGGCAGCGATGATCTTGAATTTCGCTTTCGCCGCGTTGCTCGTGGGCGGGTTGGCAGTTGGGCTGTTCTGGATTTCTTTCGTCGGGCTTGGCCTCGGATTCCTCGGTCTGGTGATTAGCGCAATCGGCTTTGCGGCAGCGTCGAGGCGTCAAAAGTTAGCGGTGCAGCTCTACAGCGTTGGCGTGGGGTTGAGCTTGCTCGGGATCGGCCTGGGAGGTTATTGGAGCTTCACTCGCAACGTCGATAAGTCGGACGTCGCCATCAATACTGTGCCGGCAACGACTGCGCCGGCGGTCGCGGCGGACAATAAAGGCGACTCGACGAAGACCGATAAAAAGCTTAGGACTCCCGCGCCTAGTGCTCAAAAGATCGCTGATCTGGCGAAACACGATCCGGCGGCGCGATCCAAGCCATCTCGTGGAGAGCCGGTCGGCAGCGCAAAAGCGCCGCATGCTTTGGGAAAAACAGGCGATGCCGCGGTAGCGGGGCCGGCCGGCGCGGCAGGAGCGACTGCGGCCAGCGATACCTCGAATTCGAAAGATCCCAAGAGTGGTTCGGGAAACGATGGTCAGACGCCAGCCGCGCCAAAAGGACCGCCGCACAACGAGGTCGCCAAGACTGGCTCGATCCCGATCTTTGTTCAGGATTCCGGTCCGAAGACGGCGGATGGCGGCGATTCGACAGGATCCACCGGCGACGCTGCCATGACGCCGGATGGCGCTGCGTCGGCGAAGCCAATTGTCTGGGCCGATGCCGCGAAAGGCGAAGCGAAAATAACGACGACCTCGAAGTCTCGATCGCGAAGGTTACGCTGGGCCCTGCGGTCCTCGCTCAGGCCGGAGCCACGAACGAGTTATTGGCGAAGACGGTCGAGACGGCCCAACCGTTCCTCACGATTTGGATCAAGATCAAGAATGCCCAGTTGGCTGGCAGCACGGAATATCATGGCTGGATCAGCCAGCCCGCGGATGGTCCCGATGCTCCGAAACTCGTCGATGATCAGGGCACGGCGCTGGCCCAGATGCCGATGGAAAAGGGAATGGTCATTCTCAACGGCCATCCCTCGGGGACGATCGCCGCCGGCGACGCGATGCAAGACGCCTTGATTTTCAAACCGCCGGGAGTAGGCGTGCAGTACTTGCGGCTGACGCTGCCAGGCAAAGTTTTGGGGACGACCGGCGCGTATCACTTCCAGATCCCGATGTCGATGGCCAGACTCGGGTCTGTCGACGAACCCGTTGCTCCCTTCGCAGTGAGATTGTAGCCGTGAGCAGCGCCTCAAGAACAGAAGTCGTAGGGTGGGCACTGCCCACCGCCAATGCGCTAAGCTCGCTTGGGCTGCAGGTGGGCAGTGCCCACCCTACGGTCTTTGGCTAGTGGTGGGTAGTGCCCACGCTACTGAAGTTCCAACTCGGGGCGCAGCAGTTCGCCGAGCACGAGACGCGGAAAGCGGATCGCGTCACGCAAGTAGCGCTTTGCCAATCGCCGTGGCTCACTGGCCAGGCGGTGCATCCACTCCAGCCCCACGCGGCGCATCCACACGGGGGCCCGTTGCTTTTCGCCGGCCAGAAAGTCGATCGTCGCGCCAACGCACAGCGCCACGGGGGCGGCGATTCGCTGGCGATGATTGTGGACCCACAGTTCTTGCTTCGGCGCCGAACCCGACGACCAACACCTGACACTTGGATGCTGCAATGCGGTCTAAAATCGCCTCATTGTCCGCCGGGCGTTTCTCGAACCCCGGCGCTGGGCTGTCGCAACCGACCACCTTGACGCCGGGCCATTGGGTTTCGATTCGCGCGGCCGCGCATTGCGCTGCGCCAGGCGCGGCCCCCAGCAGGTACACTCGCAGCGGTTCGCAAGTTTCGGCCCGCGATTGCGCCACGCCGAATTGCTCCGATGCCGCCGAGAACAACGCCGGCACCAGATCGCTGCCGGTCACGCGCTCGGGCACACCGCGCCGCAACATTTTGGAAGCCCAGAGCACCGGCATCCCGTCCACGAGCACCAGGCTGGCCTCGGCGTAAGCTCGACGCAAGCCGGCGTTCTCTTGCAGCATGACGGCATGGTCGGCGTTGGGCGTGACGACATAGCGGCACACCCCGTCGCGCACGCCGATCCAATCCAACAGCTGGCCGACGGCCCCGGAGATTCGCAACGGATCAATTTCGATTCCAAACAATCGGACGCGGGCCATAAACACGACGGGGGTTTTAGGTTCGGGTAACGAGTTTTTCAGCAGATGAGTCAGCGATCAGGGGGCCTGAGCAAGAATTTCGCGGTACAACTCGGCGACCGATCGGGCCATGGCCGAGTCGGAGAATTGCTCGCATTGGCGACGATGAGCGCCGAGCGGAGCGTTTCCCAGGAAACGACCCCGCGCAATACGCGGCTGATCACGTCGGCCAATTCGGTGGGGTCCCCCGGCGCACATAGGAGGCCGTCGACGCCGTCGCGCAGCACGTCGGTCACGCCGGCGACACGGCTGGCCACCAGCGGCACGCCCGCCGCCATTGCTTCAAGCACAACCATCGGCATCCCCTCGGCGAGCAGGCTGGGGAATGCCATTAAGTCGAGGCGGGCCAATTGGGTGTCGATATCGCTGCAGAATCCGGCCCAATCGACCGCCGACCCGATCCCCAAACATGCGACATGTTGCTCAACCTCACGCTGGTATCCCGGAGTTTCGAACGAGCCAATGACGCGTAGCCGCACGGAAAAACTCTGCTGCCGCAGCAGAGCCAGCGCATCAAGCACCGTCTCCAGGCCCTTTCGCGGCCGCAGCAAGCCGACCATGCCTAGCGTCCACTCGGTTTCCGGAACCGGCCGCAATGGCAAGGTCGCGCGGGCTGGAACGCCGTTCGGTATTACGTGCAATCGAGATCGCGCGAGCCCTTGTCGCACCATGTACTCGGCCGCGGTGGGCGACACGGCAACGGTCGCCGCCGCTTGGGATAAGCACGTGCTTTCGATTCTGGCCATCCATCGCGTCCACCAGCCGCCGCGGACTTCTGTCGCGGTTTGGCCGTGCACATGGTGCACCATTGGCACGCCGGCAAATGTCGCGGCCATCCGGCCAATCAGCGCTGCGCGCGGCGTGTGGGTGTGCAAAATGTCGAACCGTTCGTGGCGCAACGGCGCAGCCAAGCGCCAGGCCGGCCGGAAGTCCCATCGCGACCGCATCGGCAGTTGATACAGCGGAGTCGCTTGCGACCGGCGTGTTGCGGCGAATCGGCCCGGTTTGAGGCAGGCGAATGCCGGTTCGATGCCGAAATCGGGTAAGCCGAGCGCGAGCAAGTCCTGCACACGCTCGGCTCCGGCATAATGCTCGCCATTGATCAGGTGCAGGACGCGCACCGTGGCGACGTCGTGTTTCCGTGCAGGGGTCCGGCCCGGCGATTGGTCCGCGGCGACATCGGCCGTCACGTTCGTATCGAGAACGGTTGACATCAAGGTCCACTCTGCTGGAGTTCAGCACTGGAACGGGCGGCGATCGAAACGTCGGAAGAAAAGGTCGCACGTGAGCCTGCGACGCCGCGACTAGACCTGCGGTTGCCGGTTCTTCGTCGCGACCTCGCAATGGAACTCTACTGCGCTAGTTGCGACGACGACGCTGGATCGATTGTTTTCCGTGGCGCAGTGCGCCGATGTTGCGTTCTGGCAACGCCGCCGCGGGTTTAGCCATTGACTCAGTAAGCTCCGCGGCAACTCAGAACGCACAGCGGCGTGCGGACGAGCAGTTTCAAATCGGTTGACAGACTTTGATGACGCAAATACCACAGGTCGAGCCGGACCCAATGCTCGAAGCCGATGTCCGAGCGGCCGCTGACCTGCCACAGGCAAGTCAGCCCCGGACGGACGGCAAGCCGCCGCCGCTGCCAGGCTTTGTAGAGGGCGACTTCCTTCGCCAACGGCGGCCGCGGACCCACCAACGACATCTGCCCCCGCAGCACGTTGAATAATTGGGGCATTTCGTCGATGCTGGTGCGCCGCAAGAATCGGCCGATCCGGGTGATCCGCGGGTCGTGGCGATTTTTGAAGATCGGCCCCTGCTGCTGGTTTTGCACCAGATGCTGCATCTTTTCAGCATCCAGGCGCATGCTGCGGAATTTGTACATTCCGAAACGCCGTCCCAAATGTCCCACGCGTTCCTGCCGGATCAACGGCTTGCCGCGCGTGGTGACGAACAGAATGAGATACACCGCGATCAGCACCGGCGAAAGAATGGCCAGCAGAGTCACAGCGCCGACGATATCCAACGACCGCTTGGCGATTTGATAGCGCCAGCCAAGATTTCCCTCGGCCTCGACGATCGGCTCGCCGCGTTGCAACCGGGCCTGAGCCAAAGAATAGGTGGACGTGTAACGCGGCGTCTCGACCGGCGGCGCCCTGTTCAACCGCGACCGGTCATTCGGCGATCCTCTGGAGCTGGGATGTTGCGGAGTCGCATGACTGATCATCGGCGCGTTGCTCACAGTCGTGAGGAGGAGTTAAGGCCGAATCTCCTCCTACGCAACGTGTGTGCCGGCGAAAGTGCGCAGTCTTGGCCGTGCTCGTCCAAATCCAAACCGGCGAAGGAATTAGGTGCCGCGGCGCGGAATCCGCAATGCAAGAGAATGCGATCTGCGCGACGTGAAGAAGTCGAGAATTGGCAACAAGAAGTCGCCGAATCGCAACACGCGGCTAAATATCACCGCGGACGAGAATGTCGCGGCCAAATCGAACATTCGACCACGGATGACCTGATAACACCGATGCGGACGAACGTTACTTTCATTCTCCGTAAAATCCGTGTCGTCCGTGGTTCAACTCCAGACGCTCGGCTCGGCAGGAGCCTCGCCCTCCCATGAACCACCCCCGCGACCTTCGAGATTATCACGTTGACGGAACAACTTTCGCGCTACCCAGATCCCGGCACACGATCTCGGGAGGGCGAGGCTCCTGCCGAGCCGTAACGGAAAATGCCGGCTGTCACACGCCAGATGTCCTGCCACAGTATGGCGGAGATGGTCGAATGACAGGCGCTGTCTCCGAGATGTCGCGCCAGTTCTGTCGATTACGACGCCCCGACGACGGCCGGCTCGTCTTCGTCGATCAACAGCGCGACCGAAGGATGCCGCACCAACCAGGCGCGAGTGAAGGCGACAAAATTGCTGAACCGCTCATTACGGCCCCACGAGCGGAGCCGATGGCGCCTGGCGTCGTATGCCCACAGAACGTAACCGCGCGCTTCGAGCCACGCGGCCACGCTTGCCGAACTGGAATTCTGCTCGATCAACAGCAGCGGCTCGTCCTCCGCGAGTGTCCCTTCCATGCCCTGCAACACGTCGAGCTCCAGCCCCTCGACGTCGATCTTGATCACCAAGGGATGCAAGCCAAGATCGTCGAATCGCTGCACTTCGACCGGGGTCTCGACGATCTTGAACGGTCCGCCGAGTTCGCGTTCGATCATGGCTCGATCGCGCACGAGCAGCTCCCGTTCGAGCGTGGCCCAAGCCGTATGCGAAGTCAGTCCCCGCTGCGGAACATAAAGCGTCGTTCGGCTCGGAGCGCTGCCGAGACCTTGCATCCGATAACGAAATGTCGGGCCTAGCAAGCGGCGCATGAATCGGAGATCCGATTCCATCAGCCGATTCGGCTCGAACGAAATAATATCGAGCGACTTATTGAATACGCGAAACGACCGGGCCGACTGGCCCGCATTCGCGCCAATGTCGACGAACAACCCCGTGGCGCCGCGCAAGGCGGTGAACAGCTGAAATTCCGGCTCGTGCGGCACACCGAGCCAAAAAATCATCACGCCATAAGTCCGCCGGGCAATCAGGTACATTCGCGGCCAGCGTCTAAGCAGCCTGCGGCAAATGGTCCGTGTCTTTTCGAACGGAGGCGCGGAACGGCGAGACCGGAAACTTCGCAACTGATCCAGAACTAGCCATCGCCGGTTGCATTTCACTTTGATCCGTTTCGCAGACTGCTAGATTGCTGCCGATGGCGCGAGCGGCCACGGCCTCGGGTTCGCTGGACACCGCAGACTCTTGGGTCGACGTTTGGGATTTCAACCGCTGCGATTCTAATCCCACGGACAATCCAGCTAATAGGAATATGAGAGAATTGTCGATCGAAGTGTAGCTGACCTCGTGGAACATCATCTGCACGCAGTAGGTGGCCAGCGCCGCGAGCAGCAAGATCCCTTGCGAGCGAATCCACCGCGAGTTATCCCGGCGCGCCAATCGCAAGCCGGTGCGAATCCAGCAGGCCAAGACCGCGCCGAACAAGGCAAAACCAAGGATGCCCGTTTCGGCCAGCAAATCCAGATACGTGTTGTGATTGATATACTCGCGGATCAATTCGAGTTGCAACGGCGTCGATCGATCGCTGAGATAGGCCAACTTTTCCGTATAAAACTGGCCGAACCCGAAACCGAACAGCGGGCGATCCAAGAACATTTTCCAGGAAACGTAATTGAACGAAGCCCGCATTCCGACCGATTCGCGGGCTTCGATGACCGAGCCCTCGCGGTGCAAATCGGTCAGCGCATTCAGATTCATGATCGCCGTCAGCGATGCGACCAGCATAATCCCGCCGACCACGAAGTTGCGCCACCGTCCCTTGAGTATCAATGCCAGCACGACGACCGTCGACAAGCCCACGCCGATCCAGATGCTGCGCGTATAGGTGCAGACCAGGGCCGCGAGTTGCACGGGAATCACCGCCAACCAGAAGGCCCGGCCAAATCGGTTCAAGCGGATTTGCCAGACAAACACGGCCAGCGTTGTGACCGTAAGAAACAGGCCATAGCTGACCGCTTGCACCATCGGCCCTCGAGCGCGGCCGAAATGAAGTCCCACGGTCGGATCGGCAATATAATGCGGAAACACGAACGACCATTGTCCGGATATTTCCAGCAAGCCCGTGACCGCCAGATACAAGCCAAAGACCGCCAGTGACGCTTGGGCCAGTCCAATCTGTCGTCGCCTCAGGCGCGATTGTCGAGCGATCCAGTAAATGATTACAGGAATCGCATAGCCTGTGAACAGTCGCCAAACCGGGGGCACTACGGCAGGCGGAAGGTTGTGCCATTGATGCGTGAACGTGCTGATGGCCAATACCGCGAGAAAGGCCAGCAGCAGCTTATCGACAACACGCAGCGGTTTTGGCTCGGTCCGACCGAGGGCACGCTGCACGAAATAGATTCCTGCCAGACCGGCAATCACCAGCCGATCGATCGTCAGCGGCAGCGGGCCGCCGTCGAAATGCAGGAACGGATAGCCAAAGCAACAGGTCGCCAAGAGAAAGGCCAGGCAAGCTGCGATCAGCGATCCGCGCAATGTGAAATAGACAAGCCAGATGCCGACGACGGCCGCGGCGACAAATTCCAGAATGCCCATGAGCGATGTCCCGGCCCAAAGCCGGCGGATGAATCGTGAAGGCACAGCCCGACACGCGCGGCGCCGAACTATTTTGTTTCCAACAACCGAGGTTCGGCAGTTTCCGCCGTTGCGGTCCAGCTCGATTCAGGATGTTTGACGTTGTGCCTGTCCGAGCTTGGACAATGCTTGCTTGAAAGTCAGGCTGCCAACGTGTGAGCTTGAACCGGTTTCGGCCTGGGGCTGTGTCTGTGCCACAGATTTTTCAATGAGAGCCGCATGAACCGTTGCCGCCGGGATGGCCGGTAGAGCAGCCATCGGCGACGCGGCCATCGGCGGTGGCATCGATACATACGGCATGGCGACCGACGGCATAGCATGCGTTGATGCGCCGGCGGCCGTTGTCGACGTGGGATGCACGCCGGCGGGTAGCGGCGGTGCCACGGCTGACTTGTTCACGGCCGGCGCGATCGCGGTGGAGGGACTAGCCAAGCGCGGCGCCGCGGCCGCAATTCCTACCGCGTCGCCTCGTCGCGCTGGCGGCGGGACTGTCAGGAACAACAGCCCCAAGCCTGCTAGAAATCCGCCGACGCAGCCGGTGGCCACGATCGTGCTTCGACCCAGCCCAATGGGCGCCGCGCCCGTGTCGGGCGAATCAACCCGGCTTAATAGGCTAGCCGTGTGGGAGGCCGCCTGACTCGCCCGAGCTTCGGCCAATTGGTTTTCGACCGAACGCAGCGTATCGCTTCGGCGGCGAACTTCGGCGGCAAGGTTGGCATAATCGGCCCGAATTGTCGCCAGCCGATCCAACCGTTGCCGGGCTCCGGATAATTGTTTTTCGATGGCCGCGGTTCGCGCGCTCGACAGATGGACTTCTCCCTCGACGCCAAGGATCGCGGCGTCGAGTTCGGCGTTCAGATGATTCGCGATTTCGGCCTCGGCATCTTTAGCCGCCTGCACACTGGGGTGCGAGGCGGACATGGTGCTCATGAGTTGGGCGGAATGGATTTGGGCATCGACCAGGCCGTCCTTCAATCGCTTCAATACCGGCTGCGATTCCAACAGCCGGCTCGGGGCGGCCAGCAGCGTGCGCGAATCGGCTTTCGAGGACACGAGCAAGTTCAATAATTCTTGATTTGCGTCCAGCGACGTCTGGGCGGCGCGCAATTCGGTTTGCATTTCGATGATCGAGCGTCGCAACGGGCTGTCGCCGGCTGGCGTGTCGAGCATCGTGCGCAGTTCGCCCAGATCGGGCCCCGCGGCGGCATCCATCAGCGTTAGCTTTTCAGTGGCCGCGTTCAGGTCCGATTCGCTAAGCGTCACGGTTCGCGAAAGCTCTTCGATCACGCTCACAGCCCGCGCGTCGCGGAGGTCTTCGAATCGCTTTTTGAGTTGGTCGCTTAAGGCTGCGGCCAAGTCGATTGCGCGTTGCCGGTCGGAGCTTTGCACTTGTAGATAAAATACCTCGGTCTTGCCGAATTCGGCTCCCTTGGGAGGGCTGAGCTTCATGGCGCTCTGCAGCGCCGCCACATCCCGATCGGTCGGCCAATTGGCCGCGGCGGTGCGTCCCGCGGGAGGGCCCACGGCCTGAAGTGCCGCGGCGATGACGGACCGGCCCTTGGCTAATTCCAGGATTGTTTCCTGGACCGTTTTCATATCGTCGACGAAGTGAAATTTTCCCAGGTGGTCGGTTCCGGCGGCCTCATCGCGGACCATCAATGCTTGCGATGCCTCCCACATCGTGGGCGCGCCACGGCGTAGAGCGCCACCGCCACTGCGATTGCGATCGTGGGCAACAACCAACGCAAAGGGTAGGTCCTCAGCAGATGGAGGACGTCACGCATCGGGGCAGTCGGCGGAATGGGCTGGTTCATGGGTGAACTATCCCTCACGGTTTTGGGAAAGCGCGGCAACGCCGCATGTTTTTCCAATGCGGCGCGACGAAATCGGCTTAACGGCCTGTTGAAAAAGGGGACAGCCACTACGCGGGTTAGTCAATACTAGGGGCAATCCTCTCGATCGCTTAGAGCCAGTCCCCTTTTTCAACAGGCTGTTAAGCGACCGCGTGTGCTGTCTCATGGACGCCGCCGGGCCGGAATCGAAGGTCGCTGGAATTCATGACAACAGTAGGTCGTTTTTACGCCGCCGCGCGACAGTCGCGAGATGCCGCGCGGCACTACCGCGTGCTCGATGACGGAATGCAACGTCGCGTAGCGAAAAAGCAACATGGTTTGGCTAATGAGCGCTCGAATCGCCATACGAACCGAACTCAACTTGGGCACGGGACACGCCCCGCTACGCTAAATCTTTTGCCTGTACGGCAATTGTGACCGAGATTTGCTGTGCTTAGACATTGCGATAGATCGGACCGGGGCGGGCTGCGCCTTGCTCTCGCCCCGGGCCTTTGTTTCGTTGGCGTGGCGCCGGTCGAAAATCCGTCGAGCCTTTATGCAAATCGTCCGCCTCACTTCATTCGGCGAGCTCCTACCATGGATTGGCGCTGGGACGCGCTGTCTCAAGGTGTGCCGTTCCGTCGCTGGGAATGGCTCGAAAGTTGGTGGCGAAATTACGGCCACGATTCCGGTCGACTGCGACGGCATTTCGAATTGTTCGTGCTGGCCGCGATCGGACAGGATCAGAGTCTGCTCGGCATCGCGCCTTGGTACCTCGAGCGAACCACCTCGCAAGGTCGGTTGGTCCGTTTTCTGGGCAGCGGAGAAACTTGCGCTGAATATCTCAGCATCATGTGCCGGAAGGGGACCGAAGAGTCGGTCGCCATCGCCCTGGCCGATTGGCTCACGGCGCATGCCATTGATGTGCGCAACCCGGACCGCTGGGACGTGCTGAAGTTGGGTCCGATCGAAACCGACGATCTGCCGGCCGGGCGTTTGCTGCATCATCTCGAACAACGCGGAAATGCAGTCTACGCTCAGCCCAGCATGAGCTGTTGGCGGCTGGCGTTGCCTGGCGATTGGGACGAGTATCTGGCCCAGCGATCGAAATCGCATCGCAAGCAGCTCCGCCGGATGGACCGCGATTATTTTCGTAGCGGCCGGGCCACGATGCATTGGGTGCACGACCAGCACCAGCTGGACACGGCCTTCGCGGCGCTCGTCGATTTGCATCAGCGTCGCTGGCGAAGTCGGGGCGAGCGCGGCTGTTTTAGCTCTCCGCGATTTTCGAGCTTTCACCGCGAACTTGCCCCGCGCCTGTTGGCCGCCGGCTCGTTGCTGATGAGTTGGCTCGAGTTGGACAGTCGACCGGTGGCTGCCGAGTACCATTTGGCCGGACCCGGCATGGTTTACGCGTATCAATCGGGCGTCGAACCGGCGGCGCTCCGGCAGCAGCCGGGCCGTCTCTCGAATTTAGCCACGATCCGCCGCGCGATCGAGCGCGGCGATCGGGCCATGGATTTCCTCCGCGGCGACGAGCCGTACAAAGCCCATTGGGGGGCTGTCCCGCGCCGGATGTGCGATTTCCGGGTGGTTCCTGCCCGCCGAGCGGCACGAATGCGGCAAAGCTTGTTATCGGCGGGGGGTAGCATGGTCGAATGGCTCAAATCGGGCTGGGAATTGGCGGAACATTTGGTTACCGACTGAAATCGTCCGAGCGGAATTTCGCTTGGAAGTGATCTTGGTTCGGAATGATTTTGCCTGGGAGTGATTGTGCGATGGCGTCGATCGAGCTGTCATTAAATTTGGCTCCGGACTCAGTCATGCAAGGGCCAATCGTGGCGCCTCCGTCGCTCGACGATGCGCCGCTGCCGGATGCCACAACGCCGTCGAACGTATCGGTGTCATCGAACGGCTTGGCGCCGGCGCGCGCTGGGCTTCAAGTTCGCTTGATTTCGGCCGACGGCCGACTTAGCGGTGGCGATTCGCCGGCGGCGTTGGCCGCGCTGGCGGGCGACTGGAACCGCATGGCCGGCGAGATCCCATTCCGGCGGTTCGAATGGCTGGAGCCCTGGTGGCGCCACTATGGCCGCGATGGTTGGCGACTGGCGGTACTGGTCGCGGAAGAGGCGGGCCGGCCGGTGGGCATCGCCCCCTGGTACATCGCGCGCTCGGGCAAAGAGGGGCGTGTGCTGCGGTCGCTTGGTTCTGGCGAAGTCTGCTCGGAATACCAGACGATCTTGACGAATCCCGGACGCGAAGCGGAGGTCGCGTTTGCGCTGGCCGATTGGCTGGACACGACAGGTCTGCACCATTGGGATCTCTTGCACTTGCCCTCGGCCGGGGCCGACGATCCGGCGGTCGCCGCGCTCAGCGAAGAATTTGCGCGCCGCGGCCATGCGATTCATGTCCGCCCCGCGATGAGTTGTTGGCGCACGGAGCTGGCTCTCGAATGGGATAGTTTTCTCAAACGCCTCAGCAGTTCGCGCCGAGCGAGGGTGCGTCAACTGATGCGCAAATATTTCGACTCGGGCCGGGCCGTTGTGCAGAGTCCCGAAAGCGAGTCCGACCTGGATCGCGGATTCCATCTCATGGTCGAGCTGCATCAGCGCCGCCGGCAGAGCCTGGGTCAGGCAGGCTGCTTTGTTTCGTCGGCTTTTCTTCGATTTCACGAGGAGGTCTGCCGCCGCTTTCATGCCCTGGGCATGCTAAGGTTGCTGTGGACCGAGCTCGACAATCGCCCGATCGCCGCGGAGTACGCTTTGGTTGGCGGCCAAACGATTTACTACTATCAGACGGGGCTGGAGCCCGAGGCGTACGCGGACGACCCTGGTTGGTTGGGCATGATCGGCTCTGTGCAGCGGGCAATCCAAGACGGCTACCGTTGGTTCGACTTTTTGCGCGGCGATGAGCCCTACAAGAGCTCGTGGGGAGCCCAGCCGCAAATGACCGTTGAGACCCGCATCGTGGCTCGGCATGCCGCGGCTCGGCTGCGGCACGCAGCGTGGCTGACCCAGGAAAGCGTTCGCCAATGGGCGCGGCGGAATCTGGTTCGTTTGCGTCACGATTCGAGTCGAGCCCCATGATTGACGCTTCGCCCCGGGGTGTGGGCGTCTCGAAAGTGGGAATGCCGTTGCGACAAACGCGTCTCCCCTCGCTCCTTGCGGGAGAGGGGTCGGGGGTGAGGGGTGCGGAAAACGATGACGTCGAACTCCAACTGCAAGTGGAAGAACGAACTTGATTCCCACCCTCACCCCAGCCCTCTCCCGTCAAGGGAGAGGGAGAGTGCGGAAACGGATACATCACCCGCAAATCTGGCGCTCACACCGCCGCGGACCTAGCGTTACGCCGTAGCCCTGGGGCGTCGAAGCCGCCCAATTCCACCACCGGACGCCCTCGAACCCGTGCCGAAAATGCCAATCTGGAAACGCTGGCTCCTTGAGCCTCTACTATCACGGCACCCTGCCCTATCGTGCGCGGCTGAACGCGCGGGCCACCGCCGCGGGCAAGGCGCCGGTGATGGTGCTGTTTTACCACCGCATTGCCGATGACCAAGGCAGTCCCTGGACGCTCTCGAATGCCGGGTTCGCCGAGCAGATTCGCTGGTTGAAAGACCACTTCGAGATGGTCTCGTTGGCCGAAGCACAGCGCCGCATCGCCAACCGCCGCAACACGCGTCCAACGGTCAGCATTACTTTTGACGACGGTTACGCTTCGAATTGCGATGAAGCGCTGCCGCTGCTGATCGCCGAAAAAATACCCTGCACGTATTTTGTCACCAGCCGCTGCGTGCTCGAGCAGCAGCCATTTCCGCACGACGTCGTCAAGAGTTGTGCGGCCTGGCCGAACACGCTGGAACAAATTCGAGCAATGGCCGTCGCCGGAATCGAAATCGGCGCGCACACGCGCTCGCATGCCGATCTCGGCCGGCTGCATAAGCCGCAAAAAATCTACGAAGAAGTCGTGGTCGCGGGCCAGGAACTGCAGCAAGCGTTGGGCCATGCCGTTCGCTACTTCGCTTTTCCATTCGGGCATCCGAACAATCTCAGCCGTGAAGCATTTCATCTGGCCCACGAATACGGCTACGAAGCGGTGTGCACGGCTTATGGCGGCTACAATTTTCCCGGCGACGATCCGTTCCACATTCAGCGGATTCACGCGGAAAACCTCATTCGCGTCAAGAACTGGCTGACGCTCGATCCGCGTAAGCTGCTCCGCCCGTATCGCTACGATTACCAGCCGAGCACGTGGCCCGAGGCAGTCGGAGCGATGCCCGGTGAATTCGACAGCATTGCTGGATTCGGCGAGCCCGGATGAATCGGTTTTCGCGTTGACCGCGAAAACGGACGACGCTGCGTCCGCGCCGGCGCCGGCAGCGAATGGAGTTCCCGCGACGGAAGCGATGCCGAGTGGCGCGCGAGTTTTCACGACGATCGCCGATGCCGATGCCAACGCCGCGAGCGCCGAGCCTGCTTGGCGGACCGACTCTTTGGCGGCCAGTTTGGCGATTTTATTGGTGCTATCGCTTGCTCAGCGTCTGGTTGGTTTCGTCCGCCAGGTCCTGGTCTGCCGCTGGCTGGAGCCAAGCCAGTTGGGTCAGTGGGACATTGCGTTCAAATTCTTGCTGTTGGCTGCTCCGGTCACCGTGTTTGGATTGCCGGGTTCGTTCGGCCGCTATACCGAGTATTACCGTCGTCGCGGCCAGCTAAAAACATTGCTGCGGCGGACTGCCGCCGCTTGCACCCTGTTGTCTGGCGCGGCACTGGTGCTCATAAGCGGCCTGCGAACGATGTTTTCCGAATTGATCTTCGGCGTCCCCGATCAGACCGACATGGTCCTGCTACTGGGCGTGGGGCTGGTCTCGGTCGTGGCCTACAACTTCATCACCGAAATGCTCACGGCGCTGCGGATGGTGCGCGTGGTAAGCATCGTTCAGTTTTTCAATGCCGTGGCGTTTGCCCTGCTGAGCGTGGGCTTCGTGTTCGGCTGGCGGTGCGACGCGTCGGCCATTGTCGCAGCCTATGCGGGTTCGTCGGCGCTGCTCGTCGTGCCGACGATCTTCTGGTTTCGTCGCACCTGGCGGCAAATGCCTGAGCCAGCGATCTTGCTTCCCTATCGTGAATTAGCCGCGAAATTGGTTCCGTTTGCAGTGTCGGTCTGGGTCATGAATCTGCTTTATAACCTGGTCGGCGTAGTCGACCGTTACATGATTATTCACTACGCACGCACGTCCGATCCGTTGGCGCTGGTGGGTCATTACCACAGTTCGCTGGTCGTGCCGGCCTTGATGATTTCGATGGCGGGGTTGATGAGCGGCATTCTTCTGCCGCACCTGAGCCACGACTGGGAAGCTGGCGATCGGGCTGCCGTGTCAGCCAAGTTGAATTTGGCGCTCAAGCTGCTTGGTCTGTCGATGTTCACGATTTCGACGCTGGTGCTGTTGGCGGCGCCGCTGTTATTCGGCGTGTTGCTAGAAGGCAAATACACAGGCGGGCAAGAGATTCTCCCTTGGACGCTCACGTATTGCGTTTGGATGTCACTGGTGCCGGTGGCTCAGATGTACATGTGGTGCGCCGAGCGGGCGCGGATGCCCAGCCTGGCCCTGCTCGCCGGGCTGGCAGTCAATATTGTGCTCTGCGGTCTGTTGCTGCCGCGGTTTGGCTTGCATGGCGTCGCTTGGGCGACGTCGGCGGCCAATCTGGTCGGTTTGGCGCTGATTCTTTTGTTCAATCACTGGCTCGGTATGCGGCTCGACCGCGGCACGCTGCTCGTCACGCTGTTGCTGCCAATGGCTCTGGGCGCGGGTCCTGTCATCGCAATGGTTGTTCTGGTCATTGTCGGGCTCCAACTTGTAAGCGGACAACGATTGCTCAATGCGGACGAGAAATCGCAGTTGGTCACGATCTTTTCACAGTACTTCCGCAAATTCCTGCCGGGTAAGTTTCCAAAAGCAACCTGATCGATCGTGCGTTGACGTTGTTTGCGTCTCAAGCATCGCAGATCGGTTAACTGACTATCCGAGAACCGGCCGAGGAGAGGGGGACAGGCACATTTTGCTCCCAGGGCACCGCAAAATGAGCCAGTCCCCGCCGGTTCTCGGATAGGCACTAAACCAAATTCCACGAGTCCCCCCCGATGAGCACCGCATTGGATTCCATGCTACCTAATAGCGGCCAGACCGTCGCTGTTTCTGCCGCGGCGGAATCGGCGGATCGAGAACCGCCGATTCTTGCTCCGGCAGTTGCTGGGCGTTCGATCCGCCGGCCGCTGCGCGTGATGTTCATCAACACGTCGCTGGAAGTTGGCGGAGCGGAAACACTGCAAGTCGATCTGGTTCGCCGGCTGGATCGAACCCGCTTCGCGCCGGAAATCTGCTGTCTTAAAGATCGGGGACAACTGGGCCAAATCATGGCCGACGAGGTGCCGGTATTCGACCATCTCGTCGGCAGCAAATACGACCTGCGAATTCTTCCACGCCTGATGCGGCTGCTGCGGCGACGCAAGATCGACGCCATCGTCACCGTCGGCGCGGGAGACAAGATGTTTTGGGGTCGTTTGGCGGGCCGACTGGCGGGCGTGCCGGTCGTCGCCTCGGCGCTCCATTCGACCGGCTGGCCCGACGGCGTGGGCCGATTGAACCGGATGCTAACCTGCTGTACCGATCAATTCATCGCCGTCGCCGAGCCGCATGGGCGGCACTTAATCGAGAACGAACGATTTCCGGCCGCGCGAGTTTGCGTGATTCCCAATGGAGTCGATACAGACCGTTTCCGCCCGCGTCGGCCCGACGAATCGCTGCGGCGGCAGGTCGGCTTGCCGGCCGGCGCGCCCGTCGCCGCAATCGTCGCGGCCCTGCGGCCGGAGAAGAATCACGAGTTATTTCTACAAGCCGCGGCCCGTGTACGGCGGCAAATCGGCAACGCCCAATTCCTGATGATTGGCGACGGTCCGCGGCGATCGGAGCTGGAACACCTGGCTGCTGAGCTCGACGTGACCGATTGCGTTCATTTTCTCGGTATCCGTGCCGACGTGCCGCAATTGCTGGGACTCGTCGACGTGTTGCTGCTTACCTCGCACATCGAAGCGAATCCCGTGTCGATTCTCGAAGCGATGGCCTGCGGCAAACCGGTCTTGGCAACTCGCGTGGGCTCGGTGAGCGAATCGGTGCGCGACGATGAAACCGGCTACCTTGTCGAACCGGGTGATGAAAGCGCGCTCGTCGGGCGGGTTGTCGAATTGTTCCAGAATCCAACTCGGGCCACGGCTTTCGGAGCGGCGGGACGGCAGCTTGTCGTCGACCGCTGGTCCTTGGAACAGATGGTTCGCGGCTATGAGATTTTGCTCGAGGGGCTGTTCGAGTTGAAGCGGCCGAGTGCGCGGCGATGCGTGTACGCGCGCTGGGCAAGCCCAGCGGCTAAATTGCCATGCGCGGCGAACTCATGGGCGCTAGATGAACGCCGGCGGCGTGGCGGGATAGGTCCCGATTTCGATGTGGTTGCCGTCCGGATCGCGGAAGAAAATCTGGCGGATCTTGCGGTCCGGAATCTCATTCTTCCGGTACGGCACCCCGTGGGCCAGCAGCGCCTGTTCCGCCGCGTCGAGATCGTCGGTGTGCAGGGCTAGATGATTATCGCGCGTGCTGATTGCGGCGTCGGCCGAACTTGCGGTCACATTTTCGGACTCGATGATGTGAATCATCAGCCCGTAGTTGTATAGCCACGCACCGCGAAAGCTGAATGCCGGCCGCGATACCTCGCGAAACCCCAATACGTTCTTGTAAAAAGCTCGGCTGACTTCGAGTCGGGTGGAAGTAACCGCGACATGGTTCAGCGACTGCAACGGCAATGGTGCGGCGGGAATGGCGCTCTTGGGCATGGTGGATTCAGCTTGGAGCATCGGACGACTCATGAATAGATTCGAAATAGCGACTGCTCATAGTGGTACATTTTGATGCTATTTGGCGCGCCGACGGCACGCGGAGCGTGCCTGCTACGTAGTCGGCACACTCCGTGTGAAATGCCGACAGAGTAAGCCCCCACCCCCCCCCCCCCCCCCCCTCCCCCCCCCCCCCCAGCAGCCGCGGATCGGTGCTATTGCGGCCCACGTTCCGTTCCACCGCCTTGACTTGAGTCAGCCAGCGACCGAGATTCAACCCGCACACGGCGATCCACACCAGACGCGCCTGATGATCGGTTTCGAGCAATTCATCGAGCGAGCGCCACTGCATCTCGATCTGCTGACGTTCCGGAACGCGCAGCCGCGGTTGACCAGACAGCGGTTCGGCGACCTCCGCGGGCGAAGGGATCTCGGACGGACCTTTATCGAACAACACCGACGTCACAACGAGCCTCCTGGCACGACCGCGAACGTGTAAACCGGACATGCAACACAAATTAGCGCCAAGCCGCCGGCTTGCCTATAGGCGAATCGAAAAAATCACAGCCTCTCCGTGTGCCGCGGGGGCGAAACTGTACCACTACCCGACTGCTTGCAGTCGAATATAGCCCCGCCGGATGGCCATGTGAAGCCGCGGCAACCGCGCAAGCTGCGGAACTTGCCGGTCCGCGGCAATCTCGACAACTGAACGGCAAAGGTAGCAATCGTAACGATTTTCTCGATTCTGGCGGTTGTTGGGGACGATAAGCCCATACGGGTCGGTTGCACCCGGGCGTTTCAAACCTTCTCGATCTTGAATTCAGGCAGGGATGGCCATGCTTCGACGCACCTTTTGGATGGCGCTGCTGTCGGCCTGTTTGTTCAATGCCGGCGGATGCTGCTGCTGCTGCGGACCATTCGCTCAAATAGCCGACAGCTTGCGGCCGCGCTGCGTGGCCGACGATTATCGGGGCGGCGGCAGCTACTTTCCCGACTGTGGATGCGGCGAGCTTTATATCGACGACTGGCACAGCAATCCGCCCCGTTGCGAACCCTGCGACCAATGCACTGCCTGCTGGACCGGCCCTGGAGTCCCGCCGCCGATGTGCAGCTTGCCGCCGCGGGCCGGCAGCATCATGCCAACCGGAGGCGTGCCGGAGGGGGCGATAATCGATGGCCCAATGTCGCAAGACATGTCCTCGGCGCAGCGGAGTAAAGGGCCGAACCCCGTGGGTTCATCGACTCAGCGCTAGAATCGTTCTGTGCCAGCCGCTCTCTTGCACGGCTGTCACTTCTTCGCGCCGCCGGAGAGCTTTTCGTCGGCGCATCTGCGATGCTGCCGACCGCGACTGTCTTCAGCCGTGATCGCATCGTACACTGGACGCTTTGCAAGCCGGCTCAAGCACCGGTCGAACCGCCTTCCAGACGGGGCTACGAATCGCCCAACCGATCATGCGCGGAATCGATGCGTTTGTCGAAATGTTGGCGGCTGCCGGAGTGCGGTATCTGTTCGGCAACCCGGGCACGACCGAGTTGCCGCTGTACGACAAGTTGGCCGCCGATTCGCGGTTGCAACTGATCCTGGGCTTGCAAGAAGTGCCCCTGATGGCCATGGCCGACGGCTATGCGATGGCCTCCGGAAAATTGGGCGTGGTGAACGTTCATATTTGCGCGGGCTTGGGCAATGCGATGGGCATGCTCTACAACGCCTTTCGCGAAGGGACGCCGTTGCTGCTCACGGCCGGGCAACAAGACCGCCGGCTGCGATTCGAGGAGCCGATCCTCTGGGGCGACATGCTGAGCGTCGTACGCCCTTGGACGAAATGGGCCGTGGAAGTCGAGCGCGTCGAAGATTTGCCCGCGGCTCTGCGACGGGCAATGCAGGCTGCGTTAACGCCGCCGACGGGGCCTGTGTTCATGTCGCTGCCGCTGGATGTGCAAATGGCCGCGGCGGAGTTGAACCTCGCGCTGTCCGATCCTCCCGATCCTGAGTTTCTACCTGCTGTGGCCGCCGTGGATCGCGCTGCCGAGGTCCTCCTGGCGGCGGATCGTCCCGCGATCTTGGTCGGCAGCCGGGTGGCCGAACGTGGGGCCGTGGCGGAACTGGTTCGAGTGGCCGAGCGGCTCGGCGCTCCCGTGTTTTCGGAGCCCGGCACCACGCATGGCCGGCTCGCGTTTCCGACCGATCATCCACTCTATGCCCAAGGGCTGCCACTTTGGTCGCCGGAGGTCCGCAACACGCTGGCGGAATTCGATGTGTTGCTGGTCGTGGGAATGGATTTGTTTCGGCAGTATGTGTATCACGAGCCGGCATGCCCGATTCCAGAGGGTATCCGGCTCGTGCATCTCGATGAAGATCCTTATCAACTCGGGAAGAATTTTCCGCTGGCCGCGGCCGTTTGGGGGAGCACGCGCGGCGGTCTCACGGCGATCGATAAAGCGCTGGCCGAGCGAATGACGGCTGAGCGAATCGCGGCGGCCCGCATAAGAACCGAGCAGTTTGGCCGTCGCCACCAAACGGCCCGCGAACAATTGCGGCGCGAGGCGGCTGCCGAGCGCTCGCAACGGCCTCTGACGCCCGCAGCCTTCATGGAGTGCCTGGCCGGAATTCTGCCGGCCGATGTGGCCGTGGTCGAAGAGGCAGTCACGACGACGAACACGATGTTCGAGCGGTTGGGGGCCCTGCGCAATACGACGGGCTACTTTGGCCATCGCGGCTGGGCCTTGGGATGGGGACTAGGGTGTGCGCTGGGAGTGAAGCTGGCCTGGCCCGATCGGCCGGTGCTGGCGCTCGTTGGCGACGGCGCGGCGATGTACGGCATTCAGGGCCTCTGGACTGCAGCGCGGTATCGAATCCCGGTGACGTTCGTGATCTGCAACAATGCCCAGTATCAGATCCTCAAGATCGGCGCCGCGAATATGGGACTTCCGCAAGCCGCGGCCGGACGATTCGCCGGCATGGATTTGGTCGAGCCGGAAATCGATTTTGTCGGCCTGGCCGCATCTCTGGGCGTCGGCGCTGCGCGAATCACGGAACCGGATGAACTAGCCGCCCGCGTAGCCGAATCGCTCCGCGGCGATCGTCCGCACCTATTCGAAGCGCCGATTTCCCGCGAAGTCCCCGGCAGGTTGAACTACGGTTGAATCAGGCATCGATAGGCGCAATTCGTGCACTGGGCGTAGTGGAATATTTTGAGATTCTTGGCGCGGCGACGGCACGCGGAGCGTGCCTGTTACGTAGTAGGCACACTCCCGTGTGCCGTCGGAGCTCAAAGCTGTACTTCTACCGCGTCGGGCTGCTGGTTGACGGGGTCGGCAGGCGGGCCGTAAAATCGGCCCTGCGACCATGGTTCGGGGCAGCTCCCTGCGCCGAACGTGGCGTCCCGTTTTCCCCTCGCGCACCTGCTTTGGCTCCTCTGAGTTTTCAAGCCGATGGCCTACCTCGAATTGCAATCGGGCGAGAATTCCGGCGAGCGGTACATGCTCGATGGCGAACGGGCCATTCTTGGCCGCCACCCGGATTGCGACATCGTGCTCGACGTGGGGGCGATCAGCCGACAGCATGCGCAGATTCTTAAGAGCAACGGCGAGTATGTCGTCGAGGACCTGCAAAGCCGCAACGGCACGTTCGTCAACGGCGAGGCGGTGCAGGCCCCGCGCGTCCTCAAAGACGGCGACCGGCTGAAGATCTGCGATCTCAGCTTCACGTTTTATCTCGCTCCGCCGAGCGGAAAGACCGTGACCGCCGCCAATCTGGCGACACTGATGGGGGGCGGCGTGTTGGTCGATGACACCGAAAATACGACCCGCTCGAGCATCATGTCGAAGCTCGATATTACGTCGGGCTCGGCCGGGGTGCGGCTGAGCGTGAATCCCGAGGCGAAGCTGCGGGCGTTGATCGAGATCACGCAAAATTTGCGCAAGTCGCTGGCTGTCGACAAAGTGCTGCCGAAGCTGTTGGATAGCTTGTTCAAGATTTTCGTCCAGGCCGATCGCGGGTTCGTCGTGCTGCGTGGGCCTGTCGAAGGGCAGTTGAAGCTGCAAGCGGTCAAGCAGCGGCGCGAAGACTCGGAAGACACGATCCGCATCAGCCGCACGATCATGAAGCAAGTGCTGGCCGACAAACAGGCGATTCTTTCGGCCGATGCCGCCAGCGACGCCCGGTTCGAAATGAGCCAAAGCATCGCCGATTTTCGCATTCGCTCGATGATGTGCGCCCCGCTGATCGATAGCGACGGCGAAGTGCTGGGGGCCATCCAAATCGACACGCTCGACCAACGCAGCCAGTTCCAGCAGGACGATTTGGACATGCTGGCGGGCGTGGCCGGCCAGGCCGCCTTCGCGCTCGAAAACGCCCAGCTTCATGAGCAAGCGCTCAAGCAGCACCAGATTCAGCGCGACTTGGAGCTGGCCCACAAGGTGCAGCAGGCGCTGCTTCCCTCGACGCCCCCGAAGCTCGACGGCTACCACTTTTTCGATTTCTACGAAGCGGCCAATCAGGTCGGCGGAGATTTTTACGACTACATTCTGCTGCCGGGCAATCGGTTGGCTGTCGTTTTGGCCGATGTCTCGGGCAAAGGCGTATCCGCGGCGCTCGTGATGGCGAAGCTTTCGGCGGAGGTGCGGTATTGCCTGGCGAGCGAGACGTCGGTGGCAGCGGCGATCAACCGTATCAACCACGGCTTTTGCAGCAGCGGCTGGGACGACCGCTTCGTGACGCTGGTGATGACCGTTCTAGACCCGGCGCGAGACGGCGACGATCGTCAATGCCGGCCACATGCCGCCGCTGCTGCGGCGCGGGCAAGGCGACGTGTTGCCCGTGGGCGGAGACGAGTCCGGCGTGCCGCTGGGGGTGGATTCCAACTATCAATATCGCGACAGCACGGTGCGGCTCGAGCCGGGCCATTTCGTCACAATGTTCACCGACGGAATCAGCGAGGCGATGAACGCGGACAATCAACTGTATGGATTGGAGCGATTGACCGAACAGGTTGGCGGCCGGGTGGCCAATGTGGGGGCGCTGGGCAACCAGATTCTGGCCGACGTGAAAAAATTCGTCGGCGGCCGGCCCCAGAGCGACGACATGTGCCTGGCCTGTGTCGGCCGTGATCAGAAGTGAAGTTCGCACCCGCGTGGAACTTCGCCGCCGCGCCCTCCGCTCCGCATCGCGGCTAACGGTGGCTTGTCCTTGCGGAAGTATCCGCCGTATCGTCGCGCTTCGACCGATCGCTGGACCGATTGCGACCAGGCCGCTCGCGAGGATATAGGAGCCAACCCGCCGCGGCCACAACGGGCACGGCCAGCAGCAACCATTTGAACTTCCACATCGCCAGCACCAAAACCGCCAGAGCCGGCAACAACCACTTGGGCAACCGCCTCAGATCGTCGTAGGCGAGCCAGAACAGGCCCAAAACCAAGCCCATTCTCAAGCCATTGCCGCCCGCGTCAGCCCCCAAAGGGCCGGAGACAAACCACTGCATCAGCGCGCCAAGCGCCGCGACGACGATTGCCGTGATCCCAATCGCATTGCGGCTCGGCATGCTGCGGATCGGCATGCTCTATAGCCGATCCAGCGAGTCGATCCAGCGGGCCAACTCGCTCAACTCCGCCGCGTTCAGGCTGCGCTCGGTTGCGCCAGATCGTGAACGGTGACAGGATATTTTTCGGCGCGGAGCCGGGTCACCGTTTCGTCGATCGCCCCCTTGGCGGGCGATTTTTCGGCCTCTGCGATGTAGAAGGCCATTCGGAGCACGGGATCGTTCGGCGGCACCGGAGAGCCGGCGGAGGCGGCCGCGTCGACCGCGGCGACGGCGTGGACCGATTGCCGATTCTCCCAAGCCAAGAGGTATGCCATGGCGCCGCCCGCCTCCTGGCCGCCGACGACCACGCGGGTGCGGTCGACATGGTATTTGTCGGTGACCTGATCGAGCATTTTGCGAACGACGCCCAGTTCTTCGCGCTGCCAGCGGGTCGGCTCGGTGCTTTCGGGGGCCAGCAGGATCAAATCGTGCTTGTCACAGATCTCTTTCCATTGGCTCAAAAGTTCCGTCTCTTTGTGAGGCCCAGGCGGATAAAGCCAGATAACCACTCCGCAGGCGACCGCCGGATTGTAATTCTCCGGCACATAGGCGAGAGCCTTGTTCTTCGCGTCGGGCAGTTTGATCGGCACCACGCGCACGGCCAGCTTCGGATCAACTGGCCCCGACGGCGCGCCATGCGCCGGCGGCAGATCGGCAGGAATCGCTTCGGGCAACGTCGCGAGCCGCACGTCCAAGTGCAGCGTTTCGTCGCCACGCTGCACGGTGAACTTGGCTTTGTCGCGCGGGGCGAGCGCGGCAAGTTGATCCGCGAGCTCGCCATAATTCTTGACGGGCTTGTCCTGCCATTCGGTGATCCGATCGGCCGGTTTCAGGCCGGCCTTCGCAGCGGGGCTGTCGGGGTAAACATAACGCACGGCTACGCCAGGGTTGCCGGCGGCTTCAACTGCCGGACGGATCGGCAACATTCCCAAAAACGGATGTGCGTACGCCGCCAGCTTATCGGTCAGCTCGACTGTGGCTTCGATCCGCTGGTTGCCGCGCATTACGGCGAGGTGCACTTTGTCGCCCGAGTAATGGGGGCCGAGCAAGTGCTTTAGTTCGGCCTGACGGGAAACCTTATGCCCGTCGATTTCGACCACCCGGTCCCCGGGCTTGATGCCCGCGCGGTAGGCCGGCGAACTCGGTTGCACGGCGGCGATATCGACCGGACCGGAATAGATGTCCGCCCCCTTCATGCTGATGCCGAGCAGACCGGGTCGCAGGTCTTCTCCTTTTTCCAGCCGCGGAAGCACCTGGTTGATGTCGGCCAACGGGACCGCGAAACCAATGCCCGAGTCATACCATTCGACGCCGGCCAACTCGTTGTTCGCCATCGGCGACATGGGCACCAGCAGACCCAACACCCGGCCGCGAATATCGACCAGCGGCCCGCCATAGTTATTCGGCGAAATCTTCGCGTCGGTCTGAATGGCTTTGTTCCAAATCCGATTCAGCGCGCTGATGATGCCGACCGACAAGCTGGGCTTAGTCCCTTCGAAGGTGCGCCCCACGGCCACGGCCCACTGGCCGACGGCCATTTCGCCGCGCGGCACGGCGACGGGCACAGTCAGAGGCGGCTTTCCCGAGGGCAGCGCGACTTTCAACAGCACGATCATCCGGCTGTGATCGGTGGCCACGAGTTTCGCCGGCAACCGCGAACCGTCGTCGAGATGAACCAGAATCTGGGCCGGTTTTTGGACGAAGTTAAAGGCGCTGGAAACGATGTAGCCATCGGCCGAAACGGCCAGACCCGTCGTCGGACCTGTGCCGACCAGCAACCCGCCGACTCGCTCCAGCCCGCCGAACGTTTCGATCTTGACGACTGAAGGAGCCACGCGGTCGACCGCGGCTTTGACGGCGTCTTCCTCGTGGATCGAAACATCCTCGTCGGCGGCCGAGCGCGAGAAGCGAAGCTCAGGGTGACGATACCAACGAGTGCGGCGACGGCGAGCGATGTGATTCGTGCCACGGGGCGTGCCGACGACGCCGAAAGATTCGCTGGCGGCGACGTCGCGGAAGAAAAGGTCATGGGACGGCCTCGGGGCTACTGCGAGTTGGGCTCGACGGCTTTCAATTGAACTTCCACCAACTCGTTGCCGCGCATCAGCGTCAGGCGGACTTCGGCGTCGGCTTCGCGTTCTTCCAATTCCGTTTGCAGCGCTGCGCACGATTGAACGACTCGATTGTCGACCAGCAAAATGAGGTCGTCGGGCCGCACGCCGACTCTGGCTGCAGCCGAACCGGGCCGCACCGCGTCGACAAACGGCGGGGTGCGGTCCAGCACGTTGGGCACCAGCACGATGCCCAAGCGGGCCAGCGTGAGCGGGTTGTCGGGCTTTTTCGGCTTGTTCTTATCGGTGCTCGGCGCCGCCTTGCCCTGACGAATCGCCTCGACCGAGGTGGCGAATTCGGCCGTCGGAATCGCGAAGTTCAACCAGATGTTGTTCCGGGCATTGCGGAGCTGCTTTCCCAGCACGCCGAGCAGGCGGCCGTGCAAGTCGGTCAGCGCTCCGCCGGCCGCGCCGGGGTTGTTGGTCATCGCGTCGAGGGCGTAAATCGGACCTTGATACGGCGTTTCGTACGAGCCACGCCGGGCGTCGAGCGTGGTGACAGCCGAGACATTGCCGTGCAACACGCTGGCCGCCTCGTCGCCGGTCGCCACGCCGAACAAATTGCTGAATGCCAGGACGCGCGTTCCTTCGGCAGCCGGAACCGCCGCGGAAAGATCAAAATACGAAAGGTCCTGTGAGTCGATCTTCAGCACGGCCAATTCCAAGCGTGGGTCGGCTCCGACGAGCTTGGAGGTGAATTTCCGCCCGTCGTTGAGAATCACGGTGGTTTCGTCGCTGTCGAGGACATGGCTCCAAACGGTGAGGATGTAGCCGTCGGCCGAAACCAGAAATCCGCTTTGATACGACTCCAATCCACGCAGCCCGCCGGCGCCGAAAATCTTAACGATTTTCGGCTGCACTTGCCCGATCACGTGGCTCAGCGAGGGTCCGGCTGCGGCGGGCCGTGCGGCCAGCAACACCGCGGCCAGAAACACCGCCGCAACGAGCGCCAGGCGGGTGAACGGAGCCCCGCCGAACCGATTCCGCCGTGCGCAGCTAGCGGCATGCACCCCAGCCGCGGCAACGCTCGTGGAAATTCCGCTCGGGAAAGCTCTGGGCCGACTCATTTCGGGCCGCCTTTCTGCAGATCGTACTTGGCGATCGTGAACACGCCGAACAAGTTGTCGCCGTTACGCACTTCCATGCGGTAGGGGAGGAAACGGCCATCCATTTCGCGATAATCGCTGAAGTAGACTTCGCACGGATCGGTATCAACTTTGGGATACATTTCCAATGCGAGCAGCGTGCCGTCGGTCGGGTCGAACATGAAATGGCAATCCACCCCGCCGGTGGTTCCGCGAACGACGTCGACCAACCCATCGCGTCCCACGAGCGGCGCCGTCCCTTCGTAGATGACTTCGCCAAAATGGCCCGGCCCGCCGACCTGCAATTTCCGCCACAAGTGCAGCGCCGCGAGCAGCCCGCCGCTGCCGGGCGGATTGAGAACCGCGCCCAAGTCGTCGCTGACATCCAATCGCGTGTCGCCCAGCGGCAATGCGATCGAGGCGTCTTTGTCGGTCAACTTCACGTCGAATGTGCCGCCACCGACCAGCGCGCCGGAGAATTTCCAGAGACCCGTGAAGCTGGAGAAATCTCCCCGCCCCACCATCGATTTCCAAATCCGGTCGCGATTCAAGCGATTGAAATAGTAGTTGGCGAAACCGGTGCGGGCTTCGTAATGCTTCTTCACTTCCTCGGGCATCGCGGGCTTCGGCAACAGCTTGGCCAGCGGGATGAGCGGATGATCGGGAGCTGGTTTTTCGTCCTTTGGCGCATCGCCGGGTTTATCGCCCTGTTTTTCGGGTTTGATCTTTTTCGGCGCGGGGATCTCCTTGGGGCGCGATGGCGGACCTTCTTCCGACTCTTCAGCGGCGGCGATCAACTCTTCTTCATGGTGCACGCCCTGCAGTCGGACCAGGATGTCGGTGGTGCGGCCTTCGCGACGATAGCTTAGCAGCAACCCGCCAGCCTTTGGGGAAGATGCCAAGGATGTTCTTCAGCGCGTTGGTCGTGCGAATCTCGCGGCCGGCGAAGCGGACGATTTCGTCGTCGTAGCGCAGCCCACGGCGATAGGCGTCGGAATTTTCCAGGATGTCGGTGACGGTCACACGGTTATCGTCACTCGTGCTGACCGTAGCCCCCAGCGTCGCATGATCGACGATCCGCCCGCTCTTGAGCCAGCCAAGAAAGTTCTTGATTTGATTGACCGAAATCGCATAGCCGACGCCCACGTTCACGCGGCCTCGTTTTTCGAACGATCCGCGGCCATTGATGCCGATCAGTTGGCCGGCGGCGTTGAACAACGGTCCGCCCGAATTTCCAGGGTTGATGGCCGCATCGACCTGCAAGCAGTCGGCATATTCCAGCAGCGTGCCGGCGGGATATTGATAGCGATGCACGCCCGACACAACGCCGTAGGCGATCGAGGGCGTAAAGTCGGTGGCCAGCAGGAACGGATTGCCGGCGGTGAAGCACCAGTCGCCGGCCTTCACCTGGTCGCTATCGGCCAATTCGGCGGCAGGGAAATCGTCGCGGCCCAGCAGCTTAATCAGGGCCAAATCGCCGGTCGGATCGACGCCAACGATCACGGCGTCGTACATCTTGCCGTCGGCCATGCCGCATTTCATGCTGATGCCGGCCTCGCGGCTGACGTGAAAATTCGTCAGCGCGTAGCCATCGGGCGAGATGACCACGCCGGATCCGCCCCCCTGGCCCTGCTTGACGAAAATCGCCAGCACCGTCGGCATGGCCTTGGCGATTGCCGCCACGCGGGCGGATTCGTCTTTCAGAACACTGTCGGGCACGTCGGCAGCCGAAGCCAGCGTGGCCAGAGGCGCACAAAACACCGCAGCGCTTAGCAAGAGAATTGCGGCGCCGGCACGGCGCTGGGCAATCCTGCGCGCGCATTGGCTGGCCGGGCAATTACCGCTGAACGGCTTTGATCTTGTCGCGTCATTTCACGATCCTTGCGTCGCACAGATCCAGATAATCGCCCACGTCGATGCCGCCGTCAAAATCGACCACGATCTTTAGTCGTTTGACACCGGCCACGTCGAGATCCAAGTCGACCGGCGCGGTATGGCCGGTCAGCTTTCCACTATATAGAGTACGCCCGTCGCCGCTGATGTTCAATTGAACGTGCCCCAGGTCGCGCACCGAGTCGTCGATGCCGGCGGTGGCGCGGAATTGCTTCCCCTTGCCGGCGATCTTGAACACGATTTCGGTGCGGCTGCTGAGTGCCAGACCCTTGGCGTAAGTTTTCTTGCCCAGGCGTAGCGGACGGTTGTCGAGCGTCCGATCGCGGCGCGGCTGGTAATAACTGGCCAGAGCCGCGAGACGGTCGCCAAAATCGAGATACGAGGTCCATTGCATTGACTCAGCGGGCAGGTCGCTCAGATACTCGATTCGACCGGCCGAAAAATCGACTCCGCGGACCACGTCCCATGGCCGCGTCAGGGTTGGCCCGAAAGTGGTCGCAATTTGCAATTGGCCAACGAGCATCGTCACGCTCTTGGCCTTCACTCGCCAGCCGGCGGCGTCGGTGACAAGGCATGTCGCTTCGCTGGGGGCCGAGGTTCCCGGTGGATGAACATAGACCACGCCCAAAACCTTGGCGCGCTTGACCGGGATGTTCTCGCCATCGACGACGAAGTTGACCGTTTCGGCCGAGATGTCGCCCGCCGAACCCTCGACCAGATCCACATCGTCCTTCTTCCGCACGACGATCAGATCGGCGGCTGGATCGGCGGGAAGCGCGGGCCACTCTAACGGCTGGCCTTCGCTGGGCGGAAATTCGATTTGGGCGATCCATTTCGTCAGGATTTCGAACTTCTGCCCGTCGATGAGCGTGAAGGTGGCCGTTGACTTTTTCACTTCGCAATTTGTGCCCGACAAGCGGCTTCCGTCGATCAACTCGACCCAGACAGCCGGCTTGGCGGCATGCTGCGCGGCAGACGAAGTCGAACGGTCAGAGGGCGTGAGCGCCGTGGCCCCGGCGGGTTTCTCCGCGGGACTGAGCATGCGAACCTCGGACAACTTCAGCGCCAGCGGGCCTTTGGCGGTTCTGACGACCAATTGCCCTGCAGTCAGACTCGTTGACCGAGCCGACGATCGATCGTCCGTCCAGCGTATCAATGCGAAATTGTGGCGCGTCGGTCGACGGCGCTCCGGCCAGCGAGCCGATGAAGATCGCGATCAACGGAATCAGAATACCCATCTCAACCGCGTCTCCAAGGACTTGTTACGTAAGATGCCTTCGCGGCAACTCGGTGCGCCAGATGGTCGAGTGGGAGAGCAAAAGCCAACGGATATCGGATCAATTCCATTCGCGCGGATGCCCGAAGTTTATTCGCTCGTGATTATTCGCTCGTGATCATTCATCAGTGGCCAAGCGCTTGAAATAAGCCTCGATCGCGTCGCGGAAATGCGAGGGAAATTCCTTGCCGATCGCCTGCAAGGCTTCCTCACGCTGCTTGGGTGGCAAGTCGCCCCAGCCGCTCTGATGGCCGATGTTTTTGGCCGTAATCTCGCCTGGGCCTTTTCCTTGCAACGGTGCGCTATCCGGAGCCGGCGAACTGGATTGCTTGCCGCCGGGACCCAGTTGACCGCCAGCGGCGCGTAGAAGCCGCGCTCTGCTGTTTTTCCATCTGGTCGATCATTTTGTCCAGCGAGGCAATGATCCCGTCCTCGACGCCGCGCGTCTTCTTGCCCGCGCCGCCGAGATCCAAGCGGCGCTCGGTGTCGCGCATCCGGCGGTCGATGTGGTCCAGCGAGTCGTCCTTCAGCGCGGCCAGATCGGTTTGCATCAGGTCGGCCATTTGGGCGTAGCGGCGCGGAAGATGATCGCGCCGTTCCAATAGCCGGGCCAAAGTCTTCAAGCCCGGCTGCTTCTTCAACAACCAATGGTAGTCCACGCCCTGATAAAACAGCAGCGCGGCGGGATCGACCACGTCGGCCGGTTCCAAACCGGACAACTGATCGAGCGATTCGTCGTACAGCTGCTGATGGACCAGCCACTGGCCATACCAAAGCCGCATGTTGGCGCGGACCAACGTGGGCAGCTTCTGATCGGCCAGCCAAGCCACCGGAGCGACCGGACCTGGGACGCGCGGCTTCGAGCACAACTCGACCAACTGCTTGGCCGGGGGATCGACCGCGGCGATCGTGCCGCACGACCCGATCCAAAAGTTCGGGCGGCTTGAGCTCCGCAAGCTTGGGCCCGCTGACGACGGACTCGGCCGATTTGGGATCCAGGGTCTTGATGTCGGCAGGTTTCGTTGCCGCAGTTTTTGCGTCAGCCACTTTGGCGTCCGCGGGCTTCGCATCCGTGGATTTCGTAGCGAGCGTTTTATGATCCGCGGGTTCCGTGATCGGAGCTTTCGAGCCAGTCGCCTTCGTTTCGGCAGGCTGCGCGGCTGCAGCTTCAACCGGCCAGATAGTCCTGGCGATCTCGTCCTGTCTGGCCTGATCGATCTTGCGATCAGCCAGCCAGCGAAAGACATCGGCCCGCACAGCCGCCGGCGAAGGGGCCGACCACGTCGGCTGGCCCGCGAGTTCGGCATCATCGGCCGCGCGGACGAGGCTCGCGCTGAATGCGAAACTGCCGAGGAAGATTCCAACGCCCAGGAGGCTACCGCTCAGCCGCCTGAATTGCGAACGAGCAGTTGGTAGCCGCAAGCGCGAGCGGATTGCGCCGCGAAGAATTTCACCGCGTCGGAAGAGTTGCATCGATTCCTCCTTAACCCGGTGCATGCACCGGGTGCAGGCCGCCAGCATTGAGAGAGCGCCCAAGAAGGGGAACTCGGCCATCGCGGGTCGGGCTGTCTGATTACTATTACATCTTATTCTAAAACTTACAACCGATATTTGCCATCTTCATCTTGCAAGTGGCCGAATTTCACGAACGAAACCACGTCTACCGCTAGGGTGACCGGGGCAGGAGCCGCTTCGGCGGTGCCCCGGATCGTTACAACGCGAATCGACCGCGAAATTCTGCGGACAAACGCGTCTCCCCTCGCCCCTTGCGGGAGAGGGGTCGGGGGTGAGGGGTGGAACATCGGTGACGTCGAAATCCAGCTGCAAGTGAAAAATCGAACTTGATTCCCACCCTCACCCCAGCCCTCTCCCGTCAAGGGAGAGGGAGAATGAGGAAAGGGCCGCTCCACCCACAAATCTGACGCTCACACAGCCGACTGTTAAGACGCGAAACTGTTAGTGATTCTTCCCGACGACGATGTCATGCGTCACCTGATGCACCCGGTCCTCGCGCTCGCCTAGCCGCTGCAGAGCGTCGAGGATATCGGGGCGGTTGGTTTGCTCGGTATCGCTTTCCAGCAATTTGGAATAGCGCTTCGTGCGGGTGTTGATCCGCATCTGCAGAGCGCGAATCATCTTCAATTCGGCGATCTTGTCGACTAGCGGCTCTTCGCCCGGCGGCATGGGCTGGCCTTTTTGCGGCTTGCCCGCCTTCTGGTCTTGCTGGGCTTTTTGCAGGGCTTTGATCGTTTCCTCGAGCGCGGCGATGATGTCTTGCTCGATGCCCTGGGTGATGATCTCGACCTTGCTGCGAGCCAAACGATCGACGACCTGCTGCATGTCTTCGCGGATCTGCTCGACGGATTCGGGAAACGCCACGGCGCTGCCTTCCTCGTGGAGCAGATTCAGGGCCCGATCGGCTTCGACGACAATCAGCGCCTCGCGGCGGCTGAGCCGGCCGGCCTCGATTTCCTCGTCGTGGCCACGGTCGGGCTCAGGCACTTTGTCGACCCGGACGGTCCCTTCGTAGACCTCGATCTGCATTTGCAGCATTTTGCGGAAGCGGCCTTCGAGCATGGCCAGAACGTGCTCGATTTGCTCCTCGCGCAATTGGCGGAGGATTTTTTCGAGTTCGGCCTTGGCGATTTTCAGTTCGTCGAGCGCTTTCTGTTGCTCGGCGGCCGCATCGTGACGCTTGGCTTCTTCCAGCCGATGTTGGGCGTCGCGCATCCGCTGCTCGGCGGCTTCGACCCGTTTGCGAGCGGGGGTGTCTTGCGGGGCGGCGTTGTCGTCGGCATCGGGCGGGCTTGGCTGGTCCTGGCCATCGCCTTTACCTTGGCCTTGTCCCTTGCCTTGACCTTTGCCTTGGCCCTTTCCTTCGCCCTCACCCTTGCCTTCGCCTTTGCCCTCGCCTTTGCCTTGACCTTCACCTTTGCCTTCGCCTTTACCTTCACCCTTGCCTTTGCCCTCGCCCTTGCCTTGACCTTTACCTTCTCCCTTGCCTTGGCCCTCGCCCTTTCCTTGGCCGCTGGATTTATCGCCTTGCTTGTCGCCGGCTTTATCACCCGCTTTGTCGCCAGATTGCCTGATTTGTTTCCTGATTTGTCGCCAGCCTTATCGCCGGCTTTGTTGCCGCTCTTGTCGCCAGCTTTATCTCCCGCCTTGTCTCCGGCCTTGTCACCACTCTTGTCACCGTTCTTGTCTCCGGTCTTGTCCCCGGAATTCCCACCCGCCTTGTCTCCGGATTTGTCTCCCGACTTATCACCGGCCTTGTCGCCGCTCTTGCCGTTGCCCTCGCCTTGGCCTTTCCCTTCGCCCTTGCCTTGTCCGCTGCCTTTGCCTTGGGAATCGGCGCCTTTCTGATCGCTGGGGTTGTTCTTGTCGCCGGCGGATTCGGTCTTGGGCTCCAGCGATTTGATGTCCTTGGCCAGTTCCTTCGCCCGCTCGGCTTCGCGACCCTGGCGATCGGCCAGTTCGTGGGTGTCCCCTTCACCTTCGGTCAGGCCCCGGATGCCTTCGACGTTCTTGATCATCTTGTCCAGCCGGGCCAGAATCTTGCGAAGCTGCTCGCGCTCCGATTGGTTTTGCTTGTCTTGATCGCCGCTTTGCAGCAAGTCGAGCAGCTTTTGCAGATCGGCCTGGATCTGGCTTTGGCTGCGGGTGGCTGCGAAAAGCTGGTCCTTCGCCAATAGCTCAACGGCTTGATGGAATTGGTCGTCCAACAGCCGCTGCCGGCTCTCGGCGAAAGCTTGCCGCAGGAGGGCGGCCTGTTTGGGATCGGTGGCGGCGACCACTTCGGCCATTCGATTCATTGCCCGTTCGAGATTGTTGAATTTCTCGGCCAGCTTCTGTTCTTGGACATTCAGCTTGACTTCGGCGGGCTTTCCCGGCTGATCCGATTTTGCCGCGGCGGCAGGAGCGCCGCTCGCCGGTGCGGGGGCATTTGCTGGCGCGGCCGCTTTTGCCTTGGGCGTTGTCGCGGATGGTACCGGAGCAGTTTTCGGGGGCTCAGCAAGAGCGGTCGCCGTCAGAAATGCCAAGGGAACGACGCCGGTAATGAGCCACCGGACAAGAGCATTTCGGCCAACGGCAAACGAACGAGGTCCATTCATAACCAAGTCTCCTGATGGCATTTCTTGCCTGGGCGTAGTATTCGCGATGCCGTTTCTTCCCGCACAATCGGCTGGCGCTAACCATTCACCTGCCTGCACCTGCTCGCTTCCGACACGTTACTCAGAAGCTCCAACACAACTCGCGGGGCCGAGGGGGTCAGTCCCCATTTTGTTCACAGGGTAAGCGCAAAATGGGGACAGACCCCGGCTGGCTAATTACCGGCCTGACAGTCTCCTCGCGTCCGACACGCTACTTAGTCACTCGAAGCGGCTGAAAAGTTCCCTGGCTAGCGCCGAAATTGGCGCCGTCTGGGACAGCCGAGACATCAATCGTTCAACTTCAACGCCTTTTCCTTGTGTTGCCTTTGGGTCTCTTTATCCACGATTTTTTGGGCTTCGATGATCCCGCGCAATTGCTCGACGATCTCGTTGAAGGATTCCAGTTCGAGCATCTTATTCAGGACCAACCGCATTTGGACCAGGATCGCGTCGAGCTGGCGGACCGCTTCGTCGCGCCGCAGCTTGCTGGTTGCAGGATCCGCCAAAGAGGCCTGCAGCTTTTTCAGCCGCAGATCCAATTCGGGGAACATCGTCTGCGCGATTCGCCGCAAGGGATCGCCGATTTGATCCTTCAGGCGATACTCCAATTCCGGAGTGTTGACCCGATTATTGAGCATCTCCTCGCGAATGTCGTCGAACGACGTGGCCAGGCTTTCGGTTTCGCTGGCGCTTTGTAGGCTATTGGCTTCGGTTTGCTCGACCACGACGGGGGGCGACGCCAGGCCGCGGGCGGCCCAAGCGGGCGAGCCGTTGTCCTCGCCGGGCTCCGCGCCGGATCGATTGGCCGGCACGTCGACGTCGCCCGGTTCGGCGCCGGGGACCAGTTTCAGCGGTGGCTTGGCGGCCGGCTTATCGCCCGCTTTTGCGCGGCCGGCGCGGCTGCGGAATTCGCTGCCGGGGAATTCGCGGCCGGGGTATTCGCCGTGGGGGGCTTGGACACCGGCGCATCGGCGAATACGAAAGCCTGTCCGGCTTGTAGGCGACTTGTATGGGCCGTCTTCGGCTGCGCCTTGCCGCCGCGCGGCGGCGAAGCCTTGGCCGGCGTCAGGTCGAGCCGGGCCAACCGGTCGCGCGTGTCGGCAACGTCCTGCACGATGGCGTCCAAGCGGACCCGGTAGGACAACTCGCGGGCTTCCAACAACGTGAGCAATTGCTCGGGACTGACGACCGACAACTGGTAGCGCTCGCCCGGCGCGATGTTGGGGCCTCCCTTGAGCGTGCAGTTATCCTGAGCGAAGACGGTGACGACCAGTTGTTGGCCGACCGCGAGCTTGAGGTTCTTCAGTTCTTTGAGATCGAGCGACTTCTTCCGGAGTGTGGCTGAAATGCAGATTTGTCCGTTCGCGGGGGAGCTTGGAACGGCACCTGCACCGGATCGGCCTGATCGACTTTGTATTCGAACCAGAGCTTGGCGACGCCGTAGTCATCGGTCACGTCGCCTTCCACCGGCAAACGAGCCTGGGGCGTGACCGCTGTGCTGATGCCGCGCAGCCGCAGCGCCACGCGCGGCGGCTCGTCGGGCTGAGCGCCCAGCAGGAGCCGCACCGGTTCACGGCTGCGGATTCCATCGGTGTCGACGAGCGTGAAGAGCAGCGTCTCGTCCTGATCCAAATGGGGCACGGTGAACTCGAAACGGCGGCGTTCGGTCCCTTTTTCGAAACGGACCGTCTCCAGCGAAACCGCCTTTTCCGCCTCGAGCATTTGGATTGGCACTTCGACCAGATCCTTATTGGCCGTGGCCTCGACCGTCACCTTCGTTCCCTGCGGCAATTGCACCAGGCCTTTGCCCGGCTGGTCGCGCGGATCGCGGTGCATGTAGGCCGGAAATTCGCAGTGCAGCACCATTTCGATCGTCGGCACGTCGACCACGTCGATCCGAAAATCGCTGAGCCGGTCGTCGCCGCCGACCACGTCGAAGGTGCGCGAGGAAAGGATGCCGCGAAACACAAAGGAAAATGTCTGGAACGCGTCGCTCGGGCTGGCCTCGCCGATGCGGCTCATGTTTTCGCGGCTGCGGCCCTCTTCGGTGCGATAGCGGATTTGCACCGTTTCCGGCACTTCCGCGCCATGCTGGGCATCGGCCTTGACGACGATCGTGACGTCGGAACCTTTAGCGACCTTGAGCCGCCCGTCGGGAAAGCCTTCGATGGCCAAATGCGTCCGGCGCGGCCAGCGGACATCGGAAAACATCAGACTCGCGCTGGGCCCAGGTGCGATAGACGTTGGGCGCCAGCCAGACCAAGGCCGCGATGGAAACAATCGCCGCCGTGGCGCCTAACAGGCTGCGCACAGCGGTCCGCGGCGAAACACGTCGCCGACTTGCAAGCCCTTCAGACGGTCGATGGCCTCGGTCTGAGTTTGCGCCAACAGATTGCGGTCGAACGAGGCGGCATGGCCTGGCTCCTCGCCCATCTCGACGGCCGTGAGCAGGCTGTCGTCGAAACTCCTGAACCGGCGCTCCAGCAACAGGGCCAGGCTGCGATCTGCGATCCGGACCATCAACCGCCGGATAATCAGCCGATAAAGGACAACGACTAAACCGATCGCGACCAGGGCCAAGGCGATCTGCCTGACAAGGGCCGGCGGCTCGAGCCACCAATCCAAGAGCAGCGAAAGCCAGAATGCCGCGCCCAAGAATGCCAACGAAGCAGCCAGGCCTTCGGTCCAAACGTAGGCGAACAGACGGCGCCGCAGACTGGCCAACACGCGCACGATCTGGGGCGCTAGCCGCGGCGAACGGACGGGAGCGGATTCGGACGTGTTTACTTCGGTTGCCATGCAGTGCTTCGATTGAATTCCGAGCTTGGAAAATCGTATCCGCCGCCGCTTCACGCCAGCCGGCTCAAACGCCGCACGAGCCACTCCAGACACAAGAGCCCGCAAATGCCGCACAGCAGCCAGGTCATCCAGAGTTGCTGCCAGGCGGCGTCGCGATCGCCCGATTTCGACGTCATCCGGCTTTGATCCTTGAGCTGGCCGGCCAGCGCGGGGACGCCCGCCGAGCCCATCGCGGCGCCCATGCCGACGTAGTACTGTCCGTGGGTGCGCTTGGCGATTTCGTTCAGCAGCGCGTCGTTGCGTTGCGGGTTGTCTTTTTCCAGATCGGGAATTTTCACGATGATTTGCCGCGTGAGCGGTTCTTCCTGCGAATCGGGAATCGGCAGTTCGATTCGTACTGGACCGGGAATCAACGGCGTGAACTGGCCGTGAAACATCCCCTTGCGGTTCGGATCGGCCAAGAGCGGCACCATTTGCGGGGCGCCCCCTTGCGGCGTGACCGCCGCCGTCACTTTCGGCACGTTCAACGGCGTGTGCTGCACGTCGGTCAGCCGGGCTTCGACTTCGACGGTGCTTCCCAGCAAATACGTGTCGCGCTCGACGGAAAGATTCCCGCGGCGCGAACCGCGCAGCAGCCGGCCTTGCGAAACGTAACGCAGCAGCTTGGTGTAGAACGGTGTCGAAGTACGATTCTTCCAGTGCCCGCAGCCGCCACATTTCGCCGCTGCCCAGATAGAACACGCGGCCGGCGCCGTAAAGCTGGCCGGCCATGTAGATCGGCAGTTCGTCGCCCGAGCCTGCCAGATCGGGATCGGCGAAGCGGGCGTAGACCGTCGCGCCGGGCTTTTTGCCATTCACGCGATAGTAGCCATACACGCCCTTGAATCCGACCCAGAGCGCTGGCTCGCCGCCGCGGTCGAGTCGAGCCAGAGGAACTCGGCTTCGCGCCCTTCGCGGGTGAACTCGATCGGCGCCGGGCTTTTCGCCGCCGAACTTCGCGTCTTTCACTTGCACCAGCAGCCGGTTGAACTCGACGGGAAACAACGCCCGGAGCTTGGCCATTTTCGTATCTGCACCCAATCGTCCATGTTCACGGGGCCTGCGATCAGCACCAGGCCGCCGGCTTCTTCGGCAACCCAACGTTCCAGCAGATCGATCCGCTCGGCGTTGGCGGTCGGATCGGACTCCAGCGATTGCCAGGCGGGATCGAAAGCCACGATCGTGTCGTATTGCGACAGCTCCTGCATCGTGGAGGGGAAGTGGTCGAGAATCTGGTTCGCGTCTTGCGAGGCGCCGTGCTCGGCCGTTTGCAGCAGCACGTCGACGATCGTGTCCTTATCGCGCCGCAACTGATTGCGGAGGAATTGATATTCGCGGGTCGGACCGCCGGCGATGAGCAGCACGCGATTCTTGCGATCGACGATTTCGACATCGGCTTCGCGCAATTGATCGGAGTTGTCCGCGGCGATTTCGCGCTGGTTGGGAAGCTTGACCCGCAATTGCAACGTGCGGCGGCCGGGCTCTTTGATGCCCGGCAATTGGAACGTCACACGTTCCTTATGGCCGTCGGTCGGAAGCGTGAGGCTCTGCTGGCCTTCGATGTTCCAGTTGTTGGCGGCAGCCTTTGCCGGCCGGGCGCGAGGCCAACTCGACGACCACTTGCCGGCCGGCCATCCCCTGGGCTTCGATATCGGCCGTGACCGGGAAACTGTCGCCGGGATAGGCTCGCAGCGGGACGGCGAATTCGTCGATCCGGACACTGGTCGGCCGGCGATCGGAACCCAAGCCGATCGGGTAGATGGGGATATGGGCCTCTTGCGCCGCTTCGATGGCGGCCTGCGGATCGAGGCCGGCGTTCTGCCCGCCGTCGGTGAACAGCACGATTCCTGAGATCGGCTGAGCCCGCTGATCGTTGACCAATTGCCGGAGCGATTCGCCCAAGCGTGTTTCCGTGCCGCGCGGCTTCAGCAACGCGGCCCAGTCGATGTTTTCCGGCGCGGGGGCCGTGGTATTTGCCTTGGCGGGCGTTGCGTAGGTCGCGTGATTTTCGGCCGAGCCGGGTGATGATTCGTGCCAACCGGCCAGTTCCAACAAATTGTCGTGCGGATTGCTCAGGTTCAGCACGGCGAGCGAACCGAAGACCAAGATCGAGGCGACGACGGCCGAGATGCCGACTACCCAGCCAAAACCGCGGCCGGGACCGATGACTCGCCAGATCAATAGACCGACCATGGCCGCGGCCAGCAAGATCAATCCGCCGTCGAGTGCTTTTCGCAAATAACCAATTCGGGTCTGCCGGGCGAGCTGCGCCGCGGCATCGGTGTCGGCCACCGTGCTAGCCGACAATTTCGGCAGCATCGCCAATCGGCTGAGATCCTGATCGAAGCGCCAGACGCTCACGTCATGCGTCTTGCGGAGCGTGTTAAGGAGCGTGCCGGTGGAGAACTCGCTAACGACCTGACCCAGCCGCGTATCGGCGGCGCTGGTGACCGCGGGATTGGTTTTCGGATCGGTTGATTTCGAGTGATCGGCGGGTGTGCCTCTTGCCGACGCGGCGCTCGATTGCGTTGCGCCACCGGCATCGCTAAGCCCCATGCTGATGCTGGTATCGCCCAGCAGGATCACGCGCGAATTTTGAACTTCTTTCTGCTCCGACCACTTCTGCAAATCGAGATAGGCCAGCAGCAATCCCGCCAATGCCGCCAGCCGCAACACGGCGAGCAACACGCCGATGCCCGGTCGTAGTTCGACGCTATCGCGGCGGTAGAGATACACGACCAGCGCCACGACCGCCGCCACGATCAAGCATCAGCAGCGGCGCCTGCCACCACTCGGTGAACGCTTGCCACTGCGTCCACTGATAACGCGTCGTCGTCGAGACCGCGGGCGTTGCCGCGTCGGCCAACAGTATGGATCCAAAACCGTCCATCAACGGGCGACCTCTCTCGATTTGGGATGATAACTGGCCGAGTAGGCCAGCATTTGCTCGCCGATCAACAGCGCCAACAGCAGATAGAGGACGAAGCGGCTAAGATCGGCCCGCTCGACGTCGTCGGAGCCAAAAAACGCGTCGGCCGCTCGATGGAAATGATACTTAACGCCCCCCAAGCGCGATTCCAACTGCGGACCGTCGACCATTTTCAAGTTGCCTTCCTCGGACTGGACGTTGTAGGCGAAGCGGCGAGTGTCGGTGTGGCCATCCGGCGCGGTCAGCTCGACGGCATAAAATCCGCTGAGCCCTGTATCGACCGGCAGCGCCGCGACAAGTTGTCCCGCCGGAGAGGGCGTGTCGGTTTTCGGCGGCGACCCGCTCGGATTCAGCGTCGCGGAATCTTTGGCTGCGGCGTCTTTGGCAGCACCGTCTTTTAAGGCAGCGCCCTTTGACTCGCTCCCGTCGACGCAGCGCCAGCCGGGGTCGCAGTCTTCGGCGGAGCGGCTTCGACCGGAAACACGCCGGCTGCGCCTTCGATCGGCGTGTAGAATTTCACTAGCGGCAAGTATTTGCCGCGATCGAACTCGGTCTCCAGCGGCGTGCCGACTTGCCGGCTGGGATCCGTTTGCCGCGCGGCCGACATGTAGGCCGCCAATTGCAGCATCGCCGCGATGTGCCGCGGCGTGCGGGCCAGGTTGTTCCAAGTCGGAGCGGCGGTGGTCAAGAAGGCCATCACGCGGCCGTCGCCAAATTTCCTCTCGACGACCAGCGGCGCGCCGTTGCGCAGGCGAACGACCACTTTCGTCGTCCGAGCTCGGCGGCGGCGTCCAATGCTTTTCGACCGCGAAATACTTCTCGATGATCGCCCGATCGATGTCGACGCTCGCGCTGCCGGGCCAAGAGCGAGAACACCGGATGATTCGGCTTCGGCCAGCAAGTCGCTGGCCGGTCTCGGCCCGATCGACCAGCAACTCGGTCGGCCCGACCAACGGGACGGGAAACAGGCCCTTGCCGTCGCGATAGAGCCGGCTGTTCATGAAATCGGCCCGCGTGTGGTCGCCGACGAAAAAGACCAAGCCGCCGCCGCCGCGGACATAATCCTCCAGGGCGTCGATTTCCGGTTGATCCAGCCGGTCGATGTTCAGCAAATAGATCACATGGAACGCGTCGAGCGGCTTGTCGCGCAGATAGCTGCGGCGGCTCGATTTGCGGCTTGATCCCGGTCGGCGTGACGCTGGTGGCCGAGAACGGCAGCGAGACGAAATAAGCGTCGCCCTTGCTTGGTCATCGCCTTGCGGATCGCCGTCGATCACCAGCACCGGCACGAATTGCGGGAAATCGAGCACGGTATAGCGCGCATTGTCGGCCGCCACCGCGTCGGCCGGCAGCTTGGCCGTGATCGAATGCTGGCCGAGATTCTGATAGCGCACTTCGAAATTGGCGGCGACCGTCTGACCGGGCGGGATCGAGGGGATCGTCACGGCCGGGCGGGCCCGCCGATCCTCGGCCAGTTGCACCGACACCTCGTGGGCCGTCTGCGGGCCGTAATTCGTCACCGCGACTTCCATCTTCAACGGCACGCCGGCGGCCCGGATCCCAAGTTCCGGCTTGAGCGCGGCGATCGCCAGATTCGGCTGCTCGGCGTCGACGCAATCGATCAACTGCGATCTGGGCGCCGGCCTCGTTCAATTCAAGCAGCGCCTTGCGCAGCTCCGGCGGCGTTGTCCCATTCCTTGGCGCGAAAATCGGAGACGAGATAAACGATCGTGGCCGAGTCGCCGGCCGCGCGGATCAACTGCCCGATCGCCGCCAAACCTTCCGCCGGCCCGACGGCCGATTTCGGAACAGGTCAATGGCGAGAGCTTTTCATCGAGCAGATCTGCGAATTGCGAGCTGATCGGCTCGCGGCTGAGCGTGGCTTTGCAGTCCCTGGCCGCGATGCGGCCGGCTTGCGAAAACAGCGAGCAGCGTGAATTCCTGCTGGCCCCCTTGCCGCGATAGCTGCTTGCCCAAGCGGCCGACGACATCGATCGCCTGCTTGAACGCCGAAGTGTCGGCCCAATGGTCGGACATCGAATAGCTGTCGTCGAGGAGCACGATGTGGTGCGTTTTGCTGCCGCCCAGCAGCGCCCCCAGCGAGTTGCGAGCCTGCGGCTGCGCGGCCATCAGCAACACACGCCGGCCACGGCCAGCATCCGCAGCAGCAGCAGCAGAAAGCTGCTTGAGCATGACCCAGGTGCGGTTGCGCTTCTGGCTTTGCAGCAAAAACTCCATCGCCGCCCACGCACGCGCCGATGCCGCAGCAGGTTGATCAAATGGATCAACACCGGCAGCGCCGACGAGCGGCAGGAACCAGAGCAGCGAAGGAAAAGCGAAGGACAGGACATGCGTGGAAACTAGGCTCTGAAAGTTGAGGTCGGAAGGTTGCTCTAGATTCGTCGGTTGCCAGTCACTTGACAACGTTGACAACTCGACAACCGACTCGCTTACATCCCACCTGCCTTGCCATGCCCAGGCGGTTGCTCAAGTAATGGGCCAGCGCCGCGTCCAGCGGCTCGCTGGTGCGGATCAGGGCGTAGTCGCAGGTGTTCGAAACGCAGTTGCGCCGCACTTCGTCCAGGAACGCTGCAAGCGCTTCCAAGTAGCCGGCCCGCAACGCGCCGCGGATTGCAAGTCAAATGGTCGGCCGACTCCAGGCCCTCGAACCGCGTCGGGCCGGTGAAGGGGAAATCGAGCTCGTCGTCGTCCATCACGTGGAACACCAGCACGTCGTGCCCGCGCTGCCGCAGCAGCTTCAGCCCGCGCACCAGCCCGGCCCGATCGGCCAGCAGATCGGAAATCAAGATCATCATGCCGCGGCGGGGAAAGCTTTCCGCCACCTCGCGAAAAATCGCGAACAGGTCGGTCTTGTCGCTGCGGCTCGTTGACCGCCAGAGCCTGGATGATCGAATTCAAATGGCTCCGCTTGGTGCGCAGCGGCACCGTCGTGCGGATCCGCTCGTCGAACGCCACGCAGCCGACCGAGTCCTGCTGCCGCAGCAGCAGATAGGCCAGGCTGACGGCGATCGTCGCGGCGTATTCGAACTTGTTCAGCGGGCCGGAGCCGTAGCGCATGCTGTTCGACACGTCGACCAGCAGCGTGGCCCGCAGGTTCGTGTCTTCCTCGAACTGCTTGACGTAATAGCGATCCTGCTTGGCCCAGACTTTCCAATCGACGTGCCGCAGGTCGTCGCCGACGGCGTATTCGCGGTGCTGGCGAAATTCGACCGATTGGCCGAAATACGGGCTGCGGTGCAATCCGGACAAAAAGCCTTCGACGATATGCCGCGCCCGCAGATCAAGCCGCGAGATGCCGCTTGATCGCATCAGGATGCAAAAACGTCTTGGGATCGCGCATCATCCACCGTGAACTAACAGCCAGTTGAAAAAGGGGACTGGCTCCGAGCAACAAAATTGGATTCGAGTAGGTTTAGCTCCGCCGCCAGGTGCCTGTCCCCTTTTTCACAGGCGCAACGCAGGCCGGAAATTATCGCAGCGTCGCTTCATCAGGAGGCGAAGATCTTCTGGAAGCGCGCGTCGTGCGTCAGCTCGTCTTCCTTGGTGGGCGTGGTTTCGATCAGCTGTTCGACGACGTCGTCGGGCGTGACCCCTTCGCTTTCGGCGGCGAAGTTCAGCACCAGCCGATGCCGCAGCACCGGCTTGGCCAGGGCTTGGATGTCTTCGGTGGAGACATGCGTCCGGCCGTGCAACAGGGCCCGAGTTTTCGCCCCCAGGATCAGGAACTGCACGGCCCGCGGCCCGGCGCCCCAGCTCACTTGATCGGAGACGAACTCGGGCACGCCCGGCTCGCCGACGCGCGTCTGCCGCACCAGCGACAAGCGTGTAGCGGATGATGTGGTCGGTGACCGGCACGGTGCGCACCAGCCGCTGCAAGCGCGAAGATCTCCGCCGCCGACAGCACCGGCGCTGATCTGATCGACCAGCGTGGAGGTGGTTCGCCGGGCGATCTCGAACTCCTCGCCGAAGTTTGGATACTTCACGAACACCTTGAACATGAACCGGTCTTGCTGGGCTTCGGGCAGCGGATAGGTTCCTTCCTGCTCGATGGGATTTTGCGTGGCCAGCACGAAGAACGGATCGAACAGCGGATGCCGCACGCGGCCGACCGTCACTTGCCGCTCTTGCATCGCTTCGAGCAGCGCGGCCTGGGTCTTCGGCGGCGTGCGGTTGATTTCGTCGGCCAGGATCACGATGTGCGAAACAGCGGCCCTTCGAGGAAGCGGAATTCGCGGCTGCCGGTCGATTTGTTCTCTTCGATGATTTCCGTGCCGGTGATGTCGGCCGGCATCAGGTCGGGCGTGAACTGCACGCGGCTGAACGACAGGCTCAAGCAGCGGGCCAGCGTGCTGACCATCAACGTCTTGGCCAACCCCGGCACGCCTTCCAGCAGGCAGATGCCCGCGGCTGAACAGCGAGATCAGCAACTCCTCGATCACCTGGTTCTGGCCGACGATGACTTGGGAGAGTTGTTGCAGGATTTTTTCACGGGCTTCGTGCAGCTTGCGGACGGCGGCGGAATCGTCGGCGGCCAATTCGGCTTGAGGATTGTCGCTCAGGATCATCGGTGGAGGGTCCTAAGCGGGATCGAGCTAGCGGTTGAGATCAGCGGATACAAGTCAGCATCGGCATTGAGCTATCGAGACCGCGGGACTGGCTCATAGCGATGCCCTGCGAGCAATGCGTCTTCGGCGGTCTGATAGCTCAGCTGGGCATGTCAGCGCTGATAAATCGGCAGGGTGTTGTTCTCAAGTTGCAGGATCGTGAGGTTCATGGCCGTGGTGAACACCGGGCCGACGTAGCCTTGGGTCCAATAGATGCCGTTGCGGCCATCGTCGGTCACTTCCGAGACGATCCGCGGATAGATCTTGTCGCGGTACGATTCCCACTTCTTGCCCCCTTCGCGGTACATCACCTGGGAGATAGTAGTAGTGGGCGTAGTGCCAATGGCCGAAGCCTTGGTTCGAAATGTTGCTGAGATTCTTCTCGGCGTAGCGAGATCATCTTGGGGACGAACTTGTCGTCGTAGTCGCCGGCGTTGAACAGGCAGGCGATGGCCGCGGCGCTGATCGCCGGCCGGCCGCCGCCTCCCTTGGAACTATACTGCACGGCCCCGTCGTCCATCGTGCACTTGTGGATGTATTTGATCGCCTTGTCGATGATTTCCTTGGGCACGGGAATGCCGGCGTTGCGGCAGCCGCGCAGGCCCTGCACTTGGGTGATCGTGGTCGAGCCTTCGTCGAAGCCGTTGCCATCCTTGGCGCTGACGTAGCCCCAGCCCCCTTCGTCGGTCTGGGCACGGCCGGAAAATTCGACCGCTTTGGTCAACACGCGAACCAGATTCCTTGCGGCGGGCTTCGTCTTCCTCTTCGCCCAACACCTGCGAGAGGAACAGCATCGAGAAACCGTGGCCGTAGGTGTAGCGGTCGTCGCGCGTCGGATCGCCGATCAGGCCGTTGCGTGCGGCTATGCTCGATCAGGTAGTCGACCGCGCGCTTGATGTTCTTCTGATATTTGCCTTGCGTGGTGGTCGAGCCTTCGGCCAACAGCGCGGTGGCGGCCAGCGCGGTCATCGACGTCGGATAGCGGCCTTCGTTGGCCGTCCAACTGCCGCGGGACGATTGCGTATTCGCCAGCCAATCCAGTCCACGTGAGATGACTTTTTGTGTCCGCGCATCGTTCGGGCCGGCGGCGCTGGCCGTCGGAGAAGAGCAGATTGCCAAACAAATCGCGACGAGCATCGCGGTGCAAAGGAGCGGCAGCCGCCGAGGCCCGCTGGCCGAACGGTGTGTCGATCCAGAGTTAGCCAAATCGGGCTGCGTCAATTTGCCATGCCAATCTGTCTTGAACATCGTAAGTTCCGTCGTAACGATTCAGAAACGAGCCGTGGATCGCGAAAGGATCGCAATAAAACCACGGCCTTCATCGAATTCCCAAGCCATCATCCGCCGCTTGACGCCGCGCCGTTGCAAATTGATACTCATTGATTGGGGTCATCATCGAACGAATCGTCGTCACCCATTTCACGCGCCGCTCCGCCCAGGGCTCGCAACACGGCGCCGGCCGCCGTCGATCCGAGCCGCGACTGGTGCACCGCCAGGCCCGCCTGATAGGGCGGCTCGGGCGGGAGCGGATCGTCGGTGTAGTGCAGCGTTACGGTCTGGTTCGGCAACATCAACGACACGGTCTTCGCCCGATGGTCACCGACCAGTTCGAAATTCATGTTGTTCAACGGTTGGGCCAACTCCTCTTGATGCACCGCCCGACCGCTCCGCCGGTCGAGAAACAGCACCGAGGACTTTATTTCGCCGGCACCTTGAATCGAATGCACTTGCGTTGGCCGCAGAAACAGGATCACCGGCAGGTCCTGGCCGTAGCTCAACAAGGCATAGTGCGTCTCGACGATCGCCGGCGCGGGCCATTGCGGTTTGCCGGTCGCTGCGTCGAACGCGTAGACATGCCCACTGACCAAGGGACTCGTGGGATCGGCCATCAGCACCGGCGCCACGACGCGGTTGGCCGCGTTGGGATGGCGCGATGGCCGATTGGCGATCAGCACCACCTGTTGCGAGCCCGCTTGCACCGCGATGTCGTGCAGCATCGGTTCCGGCTCGAGCTGTTCGTCGATCAGCTTCTGGCCGTCGCGGAGCGAGAATGTCACGAACCGCCCGCTCGGCTCCAGCATGGCTGCCTTGTCGGTGCCGACGATCGTCCCCTTCGAGCCGGCCGAGAATTCGCCGAGCGTTAGCTCCTTTTCCTTCCACGGATCGAGCAGACTCAATTTGAATTTCGCTTGCGGCGTTTGAACCCAGCCCAAGACGCGTCGACCGCAATAGGCCCAGCGTGCGTCGGCGGCCGGCAGCGTGCGCGTGCCGAGCAGATGGCCGTCGCTGCTGCGCAGAACCTGAGCCTCGCGGCCGTCGGAGGGCGCGACGATAATCACTTCGTCGTCCCCAAAGATTTCGCAGCCGGCAGTCAGCCCATGGCGGACCCAAACCACGGAGCCGGACAACGGCTCGTACATTGTCAAATCGCGGGCCCTGGCAATGCACAAACCATGCGACGGTGAACTGGCCCCGTGACGCCGATGACCGGTCCTCCCGGACCGACCGTCGGCAAGAAGCGGGCGCCGCGAACGGCACGCTGATCGCCCGCGATTGCACGGGCGTGACATTGAACATATTCGGCGGCATCTCGAGCAGTTCCTGCTGCCAGATCACCCGGCTGCCACTGCCGGCAGGGCGCAGCGTATCCATCGCGAGGACCTGATTTCCCAAATTCACCAGCAACAGATGCTCGCGGCCGGTGGCGAAACTCAGGTTCGGCGCGGACGGCTGAATGAAGCCCATCCGATTTTGCTGGCCCGATTCGGCCAGAGGAACGCGGAACAGTTCGCGGCCCGTGCCATCGCGGCCGACGACTTGTTGCTGCTGTTGATCGAACAGAACGGTCGTGTTCTCGAACTCGCCGCGGTCGCCGTGCCATTCGAGCACGAAGGGCCGCTGGAAATTCATGCCGCGCAGATTCCGCGGTCCCGAGCCTTCTCGCTTCACTTGCCCGACCGGCCAGGCGGACGATTCGGCCAAGGCGCGGGACTCGGGCGAGTCGGCCGGCAAATCGGCGATGATTTGTTTGCCGGTCTTGCCGCCTAGACATGGGACGTCGGCCCATTCGGTGGCCAATCGCCGATAGTACACCGCTGCCTCTTCGGGCCGCGATGCCGACATCAACAAGGCCGCCATTTGAGCCACCGCGGCTCGCCCGCGCGCGGGATCCTTCGCCGCCTCCAGCCGTCGCAGCAGAGCTTCGCGCTCCAACAACGTGTCGGGCAGATTGCTGAGTTGTGCGAGCTGCAAGAGACGTTCGCGGGCCTCATCCGCCGCCGGATGGTTGCCGAAATAGCTCAAGAAGCGCCGCAAGGGCTTGCGCGTCTTGGTGTCCAACGCGACTTTCAGCCGAGCGGCGACGGCCGCGTCGATCTTCGTTCGTTCGTCGCTCGTCGCCGCGGCATACAGTTCGTCGAAGCGGGCTTGGACCCAGCGATCGCGCCGGACCGAGAGATTCGTTTCGACCGTTTCCGGCTCTCCCTGACCCCATTGCAGATCGACGAGCTGCAAGTAGGCCTCGAGCGCGGCGGTTCGATCGTCTTGCTTTTGCAACCCCTCGGCCATCAGCCGCAGGAACTGCGCACCGCTCGCTATCCAAGGCCAGCAGTTTCTCCAATTCGCCGATCAGATCGTGCGAGCCTTTGAAGTCCTTTCCCAGCGCCGCAAGCATGCCTTCGACCAGCAATTCGCGTGTCGAGGGATTCGGGTCTTTGTCGAACGAACGTCGTTCATCGGCAATGGCATCGCTCAGCCGCCCCTCATCCAGGGCAATTTCTCCGCGGCGGGCCAAGGCCCAAGGATCGTCGGCATGTTCGGCAAGTCGCGCCGCAATCCGCTGCCGCAACGGTTCGATCTGATAAAACGTGTCGAGCGAATCGACGCCTTGCGAAACCACGTCTCCCTTGTAGCAAATCAAATTGCCGGGGATGTATCCCTTGGTCGACTTGGCTCGCCCGGCAATGGCGCCGCCGGCCAGATCGATCTTGAGCACCTCGGCCGACGAGAGCGGCAGATAATACGCGCCTTCGCTGAGGAAGCCGCGCCCGCTGGGCATGCCGCCCGCCGGCAATTCCAAAGGACGCGACCAGGCGAGCTTTCCGTCGGAGAGCTTTATCGCTTGAACCTGTTTCCGCCCGACCAATACGCGCCTTGCCATCCTGTACGCAGCCCACGTAAACATTCTCGCCCCGATCCTGCTTCCAGAGCAGCTTGCCGTCGATGAGGTTCAGGCAAAAAAGTTGATCCGACTCGATCGGCGTCAGCACCACCATGCCGTCGGCGATCGTCGCGGTGGCATCAGCCCAGCGATCACCGAGATAACTCTGCATTCCGTAGTTCGCCACCGCCATTCCCATCCGGATCGCCATCATCTGCTGCTGCGGCATCTGCTGATTGTGCGGATATTCGAATCCCCACAGCAGCGAGCGATTCGCCAGATCGACCGCCACCACGGCACCGGCGGCGGTTGGGCAGATCAATACGCCGTCGGCGTACGAAGGACTGGCGCCCGCCAAACGTCGATAGGTGTCCTGCATCGCATTCTGTTCGACATAGGCCAACTGCTGTTGCCACTGGAGCTTGCCCGTCTTGCTGTCGAGCACCACCAGCCGGATTTCCCCTTTGATCTCGGCCATCACGTACAAGCTGCCCATCAGCGGCAGCGGCGGGCCGAGGAAATAAGCCCCCGACAGCTTCGGCTCTACCACGATGTCAGAATCGCGCTTATCGCCGCCAACTTTCCATTGCAATTTCCCCTGCGTCCGCAGTTCGTACGCCGCCAATTCGTTGGTGGGCCGGTCGCCGGTGACCCGCACCTGACCGTTGGGCCGCACGACAAACCGCGCCGGCTCGTTCGGCGACGCCATTCCGTTGCCCGGGTCTTCAACGGCGAAGATGAACAGTCCGTCGCTGGCCAGCGTGCCGGTCGTGGCGTTCTCCCACAATTTCTCGCTCAGCGACGGATCGCCGACCACGCCTTGCATCGCGGCAATCCGCGCGCCGCAGCGGCCACGCGATCGGATTGCAAATCGGATTGACTGCGAACTTCCCAAATCCGCTTGCCCGTAGTGAAGTCGACGGCCAGCAGGCTCCTGGCCGTCCGCATCAGCACCACGTCGCCGACGGCCAGCGGTTGCATCACCGGGAGAATCGGAATGTTCCGGTCCAAATTTTGCTGCCGGGCGGTAATGACCGCGCGCTCGGCTGTTTGTTGCTCCGTCGTGGGAACGCGCCAGCGCGGGTTCAACAAGCGGCGTTCCGCCGGCGCTGGACGCGTTCCGGGCCGGGTTGCCACGGAACAACGCCCAGTTCGTGGCCGCCGCGTCGGATGAGGCTTGCTGATGGCCAACATTTGTCGTCAGCCAAGCGAGCGATTGAACCGACTCGCCGAACAGCGGCACCGGCTGACCGCCGAAGTGGACCATCGCATGCGGATCGCGCTTCTTCAATTCGAGTAGCACTTCCTCGGCCCGCTCGTTCATTCCGCCGCGAGCCCAGGCCACTGCTAAGAGGATCGACAACGAGGGCTCAAATCGCTCGGCAGCCGTTTGCGTTTCCTGCAATCGTTGGAAACAGAGTGCGGCTGCCAGCGGCTGATTGTGGTCCAAGTTGTACCGGCCCAAGAGCAGGGTGGCCTGATAACCGGCTTGCGTGTTGAAATAGCGCCGGGCCACTTCGGCCACGGCATTCATGTCGCCGAGTTTCAGCGCGTCGTCCAGCATCCGCTGGGCTTTCGCCCCAAAGAGCAATTCATAGGCTTTCAGCCCTTCCGGAGGCTGCCCGCTGATCAGCCGTCTGGCTTCGGCCTTCAGCCCACGGTGCGAAGAGTTGCCATCTTCCGGGCGGAAGAAATAATCCTGCGACGACTCAAGAATGTCGTCGAGCAGTTGGAGCGATTCGCTGTAGCGGCCGTCCTGCGAAAGTTGCTTCGCCTTGTCCAGATGCTTGAGCGTCTCGCGGTCGGGGGGACCAAACACCCCTTCGAGCGTATCGTCGGAATTGTCTGCGCCGGGTTGGCGGGCAGTGCGGTTGAACTGGACAAATCCGCCGCGAAGAGGAACCGCCTTGATTTTGCCTGGCCGGATTTGAGCCGGCGCAGGCTGCGCGGGCACGGCGTGGGCCGGTGCCGCTTGAGCCGGAGCACCGACGGCGGGAGCTGCCGGAGCAGCAGGGGCACTGGCTGCTGGAGCGGGTGTGGTGGGCTGAACCGCTGGATCAGCGGCGTCTGCTTGCCCGGCGCCTGGCTGTCCGCCAATTCGAGCAGTGCAGACCAGGGCCAGAAACGAGGCGGCGACAATTCGTAAGCTGCGGCGAACTGACCCCCCAATTCGCTCCGTCATGACTTCTCCCTGGCCGACGACACCTGGCAACGACAACCCCGACTTCAAGGTTTAGTGGTTCGGCGGCCTGTTAAAGTTCAATGATTAGTCCGAATTTTTCACCCTCGATAGGACTCGCAATGATCGATCCGCGATCGAACAGGCTCCGATCAAGAAGATTCGCGATGCCGTTTCGTCACGGAAGTGGATCATCATAAATCGTTAATCTGACAAATGTTACAATTTGCTGCGGGAAATGGCAAGTCGCTCGTAGCGTCGGGGCTGGTCGAGTCGGGACTGATGTCGGATGGGACCCGGTCGCCGGTCCCTGCGCGGTCGCGCCTGCCGAGGCGACCTACTTCGAATTGCTCGCGGGCCGTGGCCCGCCGGTCCTCGCCTTGAACGAGCGGTTCTCATCCACGCGGTCTCGAAAATCGCAAACTCCGGCCGATCGCATCGCGCTCAACACGAGCCATCGGATCCGGCTGCCGACGTGCCGATCTACCGCTGTTCTGTCTGTTTCACGTTGGGCTCTCGTCGTCTGCCGGGATAAACCTGAGATGCCCACGGCGCATCGACAGGCATCTCCATCCTGGTCGGCGTCGCCAAAGAACGCAAGTTTTTCCGAGTTTTCTTCTGATTTTCGACTTTTGAGGGTTGCAATTTTGCGTTCGTCGTCTTTAATCATCCGATCGTCCACACGAATCAGCTTTGCTGGTTTTCCCCCCGATTTTTCTATCTGATAACCCCACCAGGAGGGCTCTGTATGTCGAAAGCAGCAGCAGCGGCGACGTCGGCGTCGAAGAAGGCTCCCACCAAGACCGAGATCATGACGGCCATCGCCCAGGCGACCGACACGAACAAGAAAGTGGTCGCGGCGGTGTTGGACGCGTTAGGCGCCGAAATCAAGAAAGCCCTTGGCCCACGCGGCGCCGGAGTGTTCGCCATTCCGGGGCTGGTGAAGATCGAACGTAAGAAGGTGCCGGCCCGGCCGGCCAAGAAAGGCGTTCCCAACCCGTTCAAGCCGGGCGAGCTGATGGACGTCCCGGCCAAACCGGCCTCGACGAAGGTCAAGGTCCGAGCATTGAAGAACCTGAAGACCTACGTCTAAAGCGCCCGATCGAACTGCGACAGTCTAGCATCGCGGTTTCGCATCGCGGCGGCGAAATCGCGGCAGTCACTGTGGCGATCGCCGACGGATAAAGCGTTCAATCTTTCGGCCGTTCAACCTGTGGAAACTCGCACCCCGGCATGCCCCCATGTCGCGCGAGCCAACCCCCGGTTGAACGGCCGCTTCTGCGCCATAAACGCAATGCATGACGCGCCGCCAACGGCAGGCCGGAAATAGGCGAATCTGCGTAGCGGATAGTCGTTGTAAATAGAAAGCGAGTCAATTCCTTGGCGGTGGACCGAGCGTTCTAGCGAGGTTACGATGTTTTTCCCCGGGGGCCTGGATTGTCCCAATTTCGGGTAATCTTCGGGCACTCGTGTTGAAACCATTTAAAAGGAGCAGTCATGAAGCGCACGGCCATGAGCCTCACCGTCTTGGCTTACCTATTCGCCGCGGCGAACGTCTCGCGTGCGGATTCGATTGGCGTCAACTTCGGCGCTGACCAATCGTCGCTGGCGGCGACGGCCAGCGCCGGGTTCGTCCCGCAAATGAATTGGAATAACGAGTACGGCGCTAGCGGCGGCCCAACGACCGTGTTTGAGGCAAACGGCGTCACGCCCGGCGGAACGCTTTCCTGGGGAGGCCCCAGCAATACGTATAACTCAGGCGGACCCAACAACACGCCCAACACCGAATTGCAGTACGGCTATCTCGATGGCGGATCTGGCGGCACCGTGAGTGTGACACTGTCAGGGATTTCCGCCAGCATCGCGGGCACGGGCACTACGCCGTACGATGTGATCGTTTACGTCGCCGGCGGCGCCGTGGATGGCCGCTATGGAACCTACACGGTGAACGGAGTTTCCGCCGTGCTCGCACAGGGCGCTCCCAGCAACACCTATACCCAGGCGAGCCAAACTCAAGAAGGAAACTACTACGAATTCACTGGTATCACCGGCACGACGCTCACGATTACCCAGTCCAACCTGAGTAACTTCCGCGCTCCATTAGACGGTTTTGAAGTGGTCTCGGTCCCCGAGCCCTCTTCGCTTATTGCGCTATGTGGACTTTGCGGCATGGGCCTGCTTTTATTGGCTCGCCGCCGCAAGATTTAGGCCGGGACTTCATAGTAGCAGCGAGTCAATGACGATTGGGCCACCGGTTCGCGGCGCCAGCAGTTATTTCAAAAACGTCCAATGGCGGTAGAAGGCGGCGCGGTAGGGGGTCATCAGCGTGCGCACGGCGGCGAGGATGCCGCTCATCAGCCGGGGGAAGAGGCTCGGGCGAAGGATGTCGACGAACAGGCAGTAGCGGATTTTTTCGGACTCGTTGCACGATTGGTGCTGTAGCGTGTCATCGAAGATGAACAACTTCTCGTCGCGCCAGTGCTGGATCTGCTCGCCCACCTGGATATAGACTTCGCGGTCCTCGATCGTATTCACATTGTAGAGCACGCGCAAGGTGATTCGCAGCGGGCCGAAGTGCCGGCCGGTCGATTGTTTCTTGTTGAAGATCGAGACGCCGATCGTGCGAATGTAGCGATACCGCTGGTGATACTCCGGCATTTCGACCGAAGTCGCCAGATTGTTGCCGTACCATTTGAAGAAGATCATCCCGCGCGGCTTACCATCCATCTTTTGTTCCAGCAGGCCGACGATGTTTCGCCGCTGGGCCGCCTCGATGACGGTCTTGATTTCAGCCTGATGGCTTAGCGGCAGATCGCCGAGCCGGTAAATCCCCTTGTTAAGATAGGGGAGCGTCAGCACGTCCATCAGCAGATTGAATGGCGACAACAGCCAAGTGAAGACACCATTGCCGAAAAAATAGCGATCGATCGTCGAAAGCTTCAGGTGCTTGTTCCGCAATACGTCCAGCAGTCCGAAGCAGAAATAGATGGCCAGCACTTTGGGAATGAAGTAAATCGCCAGCGCCAGCGGCACGACGCGCTTGACGGTCTTTTTCGCATAACGCCATACCAGCGGCCGGTTCGAAGCGGTAAGCACCCCGGTAGCCATGAACAGACTCCATTGGTGAATCGGTTGGCGGACACGCAAGTTGCGTCGCTCAGGCAAGTTGCTCATGCACACACGCTAGCGCCTTGTCAACGCTAGCTTGTGGATTGCGGCCACTGGCTCCGCCAGTGCTCGTGGTGATTCTTGCCTTGATCGGTCAGTAACGAAGAACACTGGCAAAGCCGGGCAAAGCCAGTGGCACCCAAATTCCGGCGTGACAAAGCACTAGAGGTTCGAATGCCTGCGGCTGCGGTCGTCGCTCAAGAAAAGGGTCGGGAAATAAGTCGCACCCGCCCGGCCTTGAACTCTAGCCATTCACTACTGTTTTCGACCGGCCGGTACTAGACCAATCGGGCACATTCCAGATTGCTGGCATGCTAGGCGACTCGCGTCGAAGCGAACTCGAATCGGCAACTGGCGGCGGGCTCGATTTCGTTCGGGGGCGCCGCCTCCGGATCAGCTCATTTGGCGTTCCGCCGGCGCACGGTTGAATCGCGCGCGGCATTACTACTCATCCCCGTGAGCCATTCGATCGCTGCCGGGGGGCGGATCGCGATGACCGTAGAAGCTGTATAGCACTGGGATGATGTTCGTGAGCAACAGGGTCAGCGACATCCCGCCAATCACGGCGATGGCCAATGGCCGCTGGGTCTGCGAACCAATCCGGGTGGACAGCGCGGCGGGAAGCAGGCCGAAGATCGCGGCGAGCGCGGTCATCGTGAGGGGCCTGGCGCCGCTCGATCCCGCGCACGATGGCGTCATGGACCGCGAAGCCTTGAGCGCGTAGTTGATTGAAGGCCGACACCAACAACAGGCCGTTCATCACGCCGACGCCAATAATCGAAATGAAACCAACGCCGGCGGCGATATTGAAATTCGTGCCGGTCAGCAACAGGGCCCAAATGCCGCCCATCGAGACGACGATGGTGCTCGACAAGACGACCAGCGCGTCCAACATCGAGTGGAATGCCGTGTAGAGCAATGTGAGGATGAGCGCCAACGACAGCACAACCGCTACAGCCAGCCGAGCCTCGGCCTCTTGCATTTCTTGGAATTCGCCGCTCCACTCGACGTGATAAGGCGCCTTGTACAAGGAGGCCGTTTTCTCGCGCCTCGCGGACTGCGCTCGCCAGGTCGCGCCCGACTACGTCGAACTTCACGGCAATCAGCCGACTGCCCTGCTCGCGGAAAATCGTCGTTGCTCCAGAGTGGACAAAGCTTCCGTTGGGATTGGGATGTCCGTTGTCGGCTTGCGGCGTGACTAGATCTTCGATTCTTCGGCGGGGGGTGCTGCTCAGGTTGTTCAACGCGCCGTTGAACATGCTGCCGGTTAACGAAGGCATTGCTCCACTCGTCCCCAGCGGGGTAAGTCCCGTGGCGGATCCGGACAATGGCGTTGACGGCAGACTCGACACGCTGTTGGCACTAACGTTGTTGCCGGCCACGTCGACCGGAATGTCAAGGACATCGCGTTGCGTTTCCCGGAGTCGCTCGGGCCAGCGTAGGGCGATGTCGAACGTCTTTTCGCCTTCGATCATTTGGCTGAACGCTTTGCCACCGGCGGCGGTCTGCAGCACGTTCTGCACATCGGTGACATTCACATTCCAGCGAGCGCACTTTTCGCGATCGATGGGGAATTCCAAGTTTGTCTGTCCTTTAATGTGATAGATGCCGACGTCCCGAAGTCCCTCGATGGACGACAGGGTTTTTTTGGTCTCTTCCGCCAATCGTTCCAACTGTGTCAGATCGGGCCCGAAAATCTTGACCGAGTTCTCACCTTTGACTCCGGCCAAGGCTTCCATCACGTTGTCGCGAATGTTTTGCGAGAACGTCCAGTCCACGCCGATCAGGGCCCGTTGCAATTCGCCGCTCATCTCCTCGGTCAACTCGGCCTTCGTCCGGGCGCGATGGCTGCTGAGCCAAGAAAACAAACCCTCCTGTTTCCTCACCGCCGGCCAATCTTTCGGCTGTTTGAGCGGGACGAAGAACTCGACGTGATAGAAGCCGGTCGGATCCGTGCCATCGTCGGGTCGGCCGACTTGGGTCAAGACCAACTCGACCTCTTCGTATTTTTGCATGATCGAACGGGCAATTTTCGCTTTTTGCACCGTTTCGTCCAACGAGACGCTAAACGGGAGTTCGGCGGTGATCCACAGGTTGCCCTCTTCCAACTCGGGCATGAACTCCTGGCCGAGGAAAAACAAGGCGCCGACGGTTGCCAACATCATCAGTCCGACGAGGCCCAGGAACGTCAACCGCCAGCGCAGGCAAACGTCGACGAATCCGACGGCCGCGCGCTTCAAGCCCCGCACCAGGATGTTGTCCCCCGTTTGACGGATGTTATGAAGAAACGTCATGCACAGCACGGGCGACAGAGTCACAGCCAGCAACAAGGCGCCGGCCAAAGCGAAGGCATAGGTATCAGCCATTGGGCCGAACAATTGCCCCTCAGGTCCCTGCATCGTGAAGAGCGGCAGCAAGGCGCAGATCAGAATCAGGGTGGAAAAAAATAAGCTCCGCTCGACTTCGCTGGCCGCTCGCACGACGCGTTGCCGAAGTGGTAGCTCGGAGAACTCGCCCGTGCTCAGCGTGCGATAAATGTTCTCGACCATGATGACCGAGGAATCGACAATAATCCCAAAGTCAACCGCCCCGATCGACAGCAGATTGGCCGACTTGCCGCGCAAATACAACACGCTGAAGGCGAACAGCAATGCCAGCGGTATGTTGATCGCCACGATCAGGGCCGTGCGAACATTATTCAGAAACAGGAGCAGAATTGTGCTGACCAAAACCATTCCGGTGATCAGGTTCTCATTCACGGTTTCCCGGGTCAGGTTCATGAGGTCCATGCGGTCGTAGTAGGGCTCCAACTTCACGCCCGGCAGCATCCGGCCCGAATCCGGACGGTTGAGCTCTTCGACCTTGGCCTCCACGTCGCGCAGGGCTGGCAACGAATGTTCGTTCTTGCGGAGCAGGACGATGCCCTGAACGACGTCGTCCTCTCGGTGCCAGACGCGTTCTCCCTTTCCGTCCGACGTCGCGCGGCGAAGCTCCTGACCCTGCTCGTTTTTCATGGGCCGGTCGATCGAGACCTGGCCGAGCCGGGTTTGATGGCCAACGACCACTCCCTGTGTGCCGACGTCATAGCCGTCGAGCACGCCGCCTCCTTCCACCACGTTGTTGACGCGGACGGCGACATTGTTCGTCGCGGTCAGGCCGATGGCGCGTATTTCCTGGAGTCGGCGATCTTCTTCGGCGCAGGATAGTGCGCGGCGGCAACCGGATCCTGCACGCCGAGCACTTCTTGCGCCGGATCCTGTCCGCCGCCGATCAAGCCGATGCCCCGGACCACTTGAACGGCGGCCCCTTGGTGAATGTAATCGCCACCGACATTGGCGTTGCTGCCCGCGATGGCATTCTGCAACTGCGCGAGTGTGATTCCAAACCGCTTGAGCAGGTCGGGATCGGGATGAATCTCGTAGCGTTTGACCATGCCGCCATAGCTGGACACGTCTCCGATTCGCGGCACCCGGCGGAAAACACGTTCCAGCGACCAATCCTCCAAGGCCTTGAGGTCGTTGAGCGTGTAGATCGGCCGGCCGCTGGAATCCTTGGGATTGGAGAGCGTGTAACGGTAGATTTCGCCTGTGGGTGTTTCAGGCGACAGCACGGGCGTTACGCCCGCCGGCAATTGGGCCGTTGCCAGGCGATTCAGCACCTCTTGCTTCGCCTGGTTGAAGTCCACGCCATAGTCGAACTGGCACCGCAGGTGCCCCAATTGAAAGAGCGACCGGCTGCGGGTGTAGGTCAAGCCGGGAATGCCGGCAAGCGCAGCCTCTAACGGAATCGTGACCAGTCGTTCGACCTCTTCCGACGAAGCACTGGGATACTGCGCAACAACCTCGACGATCGCCGGCGCCGGATCGGGATAGGCCTCGACGTTGACGTGAAAGAAGGAATAGAGACCGCCGCCCAGAAGTGCCAGGACTAACAGAATTACGACAGCGCGGCTTGTGGTTGCCCAGGCGATTAGTTTGTGAACCATAGGACCATTTCAGCGCATGACGGCTCGGCGGATTCAATCCAAACCCGCCAGGTTCCAGGTGATCGTCAACTGCACACCGCAGCCAGACGGTTAATGGGCGCCGTCACACCGCATACGAACTCGCCACGCGGCTTGTTGTCGCACATCAGAATTCATCTACGGCTCTAAAGGAAAACAGGTTCGCGAAGGATCTCTGAAATTTTCTTTAGCGATCCGAGCACGAATGTTTCGTACACGTAAATTTTAGTTCCTGTGCTTTTTTTTTGCTCTCTGGTGGGTGGGTCTTGAACCCTGCCGAGGGACTCGAAGCACATGTCTGCAGACGCGGATCATGAATTTGTGCGACGACTGGAGACTGCCCCGGTCACGACAAGTTAGACATCCGCGTTTTTTCGAATCGCGACTGCTCGATCGCAGGGCTTTTTTCTGGGACTCTCCCTGCCGGCTCGCTAAACTAGCGTTCGGCATCGCGATTCCTTGCCGATTCAAGATGTGCCGGGCATCGAAAACTACACGCGCTTTGGCAGTGCCCATTTCGGAAATTCGAACTGGGTGTGTTGCGATGGCTGGGTGCGTCCGCTTTGAGCAATTGGACCAACGGTTCGGTTCTCGGCTCGCTTTGCTACATTGCCGACAGTCGGTTGATTGCCGACGCCAAGATTCAGTGACTGATTCATTGCCCAACCTGTTGGATTTGCTGCGTGCCGATGGCGTGGTGCGCTGCGCGACGGCCCGGCTCACGCCACTGGCCGGCGGCGTCTCCAGCGAGATTTATCGCGTTGATGATGGCTCGGATTCGTTCGTCGTGAAGCGCGCTGCCGAAATTGAAAGTTGCGGCCGATTGGTTCGCCGATCCAGCGCGCGAATCTGCACGAGCAAGACTACCTTCGTTATGTCGATGCATTGCTGCCCGGATCGGCGCCGCGACTGCTATTTGCCAGCCGCGAGCATTGCTATTTTGCGATGGAGCTGCTTGGCGGCGATCTGACCCCCTGGAAGGCCGACCTGCTAAGCGGCCAAATCGAACGGAGGCACGCCGCAACCGCGGGCCGGATTCTGGGAACGATCCACCGGCGTTCGGCCGACGATCCGGCCGCGATCGAGCAGTTTGCCACCACCGATCAATTCTGGCAGTTGCGGATCGAGCCTTATCTGCTCGCTACGGCCGCAGCGCACCCGCGCTTGGCCGCTGCGCTGGAGAACGAGGCAGCGCGCTTGGCTGCCTGCCACGTGGCGCTCGTGCATGGCGACTACAGCCCGAAGAACCTGCTTGTGAACGACGATCGACTAGTCGTGATCGATTGCGAAGTGGCCTGGTACGGCGATCCGGCGTTTGATCTGTCGTTCTTGCTGAATCATCTTTGTTTGAAGGCGCTCTATCATGCTCCAGCACATCGCGCGGAGTTGCACGACGCGGCCAGCGCGGTTCTCGAAGCGTATCGAGACGCCTGGCACAATTCGCCGATGGTTGAAGAGATCGCGAGTCGCGCGAGCCGGTTGCTCCCAATGCTGTTGCTGGCCCGAGTGGATGGCAAATCGCCCGTCGAGTACCTTTCAGACAAGCAGCGACAGCGTGTCCGGCAATACACCGAGCGGGCGATCCTCGCGCCTCAAGTCGGATTGGCGGAAACAATCGCAGCCTGGTTCGCATCGCTGGTTCTACCCGAGGCTGCCGCATGAAAATCGTCGACGTGTCCGCCTATCAGATTTTCGACTCGCGCGGCGTGCCGACGTTGGAAGCCGAAGTGCGCTGGACGACGGCACGCGCGGCCACGGTCTCGTGCCTTCCGGCGCCTCGACCGGGCAATTCGAAGCGATTGAGCTTCGCGACGGCGTCGCCTCACACTGGCGCGGTAAATCGGTGCGGCGAGCGATCGAAAACGTCCATCGCGAAATTGCGCCCGCCATCATCGGTCACAACGCGCGCGACCAGGCCGGCCTCGATCGGCGGCTCGTCGAGCTCGACGGCACGCCGAACAAGGGCCGCCTGGGGGCGAACGCGATTCTGGGCGTGTCGATGGCGGTCGCCGACGCCGCGGCCAAAGCCAGCGGAGTAGCGCTCTTCGATTATTTGGGCGAGGGCAGCGGCGTGCTGTTGCCCCTTCCCGAGATTCAGATGATCGGCGGCGGAGCGCATGCAAACTTGCGCACCGACGTGCAAGATTTTCTGCTCGTTCCCATCGGAGCCCGCAGCTACGACGAAGCACTGGAGATCAGCCACAACGTTTATCATGCCGCGGGTGATCTGCTCAAGCGGCGGGGCACGTATTTTGGAGTGGCCGACGAAGGAGGCTATTGGCCCGACTTCGCCTCGCATGAAGCGGTCTTCGAATTCCTCGTGCAGTCGATCGAAGCCGCCGGCTATACACCGGGCCAACAGGCGGCGTTGGCGCTCGACATCGCCGCCAGCGATCTGTACGACCCCGCCAGTGGCCGCTACCGCCTGCGGCTGGAAAACCGCGCGCTCACGACCGACGAAATGGTGGCGCTCGTTTCCGATTGGCGCCGGCGCTATCCAATCGTCTCGTTCGAAGATCCACTGGCGGACACCGACGTCGAAGGCTGGCGCAATTGCACGCGGCGTTGGGCGAGCGGGTGCAGCTCGTGGGCGACGACCTGTTTACAACCAATCCGGACCGCATCCGCCAGGGGATCGCCGCCGGATTGGCAAACGCTGTGCTTATCAAGCTCAACCAGATCGGCACCGTGAGCGAAACGCTGGCGGCGATCCGGGTCGCACAGCAGGCCGGCTGGCGACCGATTATTTCGGCGCGCTCCGGAGAAACCGAGGACACGTTGATCGCCCATCTGGCCGTGGCGACAAACGCCGGGCAACTGAAGGTCGGTTCGTTCAGCCGCTCCGAACGCATGGCGAAATGGAACGAGGTGCTGCGGATTTCCCGGCAACTCGGCGAGCGAGGCTCGCTTTGTCGCGGCCGACTTGAATGGCACGATCGCTGCGCCGCCGAAATTCCTGCCGCCATCCCAATGAGTTCCGACGGCACACGGAGTGTGCCTACTACGTAGCAGGCACGCTCCGCGTGCCGTCGCCGCGCTAAGGATGATAATATGTAGCAGTGCGTGACCAAGCACCAGGCAGACAATCCGCGCGCGGTCGGTTAAGATACAGGCTCCTTCGAGCGTTGAAGATTTAGCCCGCCGTCCGAATTCCCACCGTTCCTCCCTCCCGGCAGAAGCGAGATCCGACGATGAACCGTCACGCCGTGCCGCGCCGCCATTTCCTTCGCTCTGGTGGCGTGCTGATGGCTTTGCCATGGCTCGAATCGCTTTCCTGGGGCGCGGAAACTTCGCCGCCCAAGCGGATGGTGCAAATCTGCACCAGCTTCGGGCTCTATGGGCCGTCGTTTTTTCCGACGAAAGCCGGGCGCGATTACGAACCAAGCGAGTATCTGTCGATCATCCAAGGACCTGCGCGATCAGTTCACGGTCTTCTCCGGCATCTCGCATCCCGAGATCGGCGGCGATCATGCCTCCGAGGCTTGCTTCCTCACCAGCGCCAAGCATCCGACCAAGGGCGGGTTCCGCAACACCGTGTCGCTCGACTATGTGGCCGCGAAGCAGGTAGCCGGCGCTACGCGATTTCCGCTGCTCACGCTGTCGACGCTCGACAGCAGCCCCTTGACGTACACGCCCAGCGGCGCCGGCGTTCCGGCGCTGGCGACGCCGTCGCAGATTTTCGCCCGCATGTTCCTCGCCGGCAATCAGGGCGAAGTCGAGCAGGAGATCGACCGGCTCAAGCGTGGCCAGAGCGTGATGGATCGCATGGCGGCTCGATTTGCCGAATTGCACAAGACGGCCAGCGCAGCTCGATCGCCAACAATTGGCCGACTATGCCGAGGCGGTCCGCGACATGGAGCGGCAACTCGTGGCCGACGAAGCCTGGGTCAATCGTCCGAAGCCGAAGGTCGACGAACCACAGCCCAGCGAAAGCTATCCCAGCCCATTCGCGGACCGCAGCGACAGCATCGGCCGGGCGCGCGTGATGTTCAATCTGATTCGACTGGCGCTGAAGACCGACTCGACCCGCGTGGCAACGCTGTTCATCCGCGGCATGGATGACAAGCCGCCGATCAAGGGCGTTACCGAAGGTCATCATGGACTGACGCATCATGGCCAGAACCCGGCCAAGATCGAGCAGCTGCAAATCGTCGAGCGGCTGGAGATGACCGTCTTCCGCGACTTTCTGATATCGCTTGCGCGACACGCACGAAGCCGGCCAAAGCCTGCTGGATAACACGCAAGTGCTGATCGGCAGCAACCTGGGCGACGCCAGCGGCCACGGCACCACCAACTTGCCGATTCTGCTCGCCGGCGGCGGATACCAACATGGCCAGCACATCGCGGGCGACAAGGAGAACAACACGCCGTTGGGCAAATTGTTCGTCAACATGTTGCAACGCTTCGGCGTGCGAAACCGACAAATTCGGCTCGGGCGAGGGAACCATCACCGGGTTGTCTTGATCCAGCGGGCGAACTTCCCGAATTTTGTACGCCGATTTGTCGCGGCTGTTTTCAATTCTCGGCGAGAGCACTATGTTCCGAGCCTGCGGTCTCACTGGCGACGTTCCTATCCCTCCTGCTGACGTTCCAGCACGTCGCGCGATCCGACGATGCCGCCACGGCGTTTGCCGAGCGAGTCCTGCCAGTCTTGGAAACGCATTGCACGGCATGCCACGGCGGCGACAAACCCGAGGCGAAGCTCAACCTGTCGGGCAGGCGAACGCTCGCCCAACTCCAGGCTGATGGACTGCATTGGTTCCGAGTGTTGGAACGGATCGACGAAGGCTCGATGCCGCCGAAGGACGAACCGCGGCTAAAGGCCGCCGAGCGCCAAACCGTGGCTGCTTGGGTGCAAGGCGAACTTTCCACTTGGTTGCGGAGCGTGCAACTTCGCGAAGGGCGCAGCAAAATCCGGCGTCTGAGTCGCACCGAATATGCCAACACGATTCTGGACATTTTCGGCATTCGACCTCCCGTGATCCGCGATTTACCCGTCGATGGCCGCGTGGATGGATACGACAAAGTGAGCGCCGCGTTGCCCCTATCGTCGGCCCATGCGGGCGGCTACTTGAAGATCGCCGAGGATATTCTCGATCGTTTCCCTTTGAGTTCACCGCAAAACAAAGGGCGGGAAACGTTTCGCCTCTGGGCCGTCGAAAGCGAACAATCGAAGGGCCACATCCTGGAATTGAACGACGGCTGGAAAGTGTCGTTCAACACCGACACCACTTCCGTTCCCTTGCGCAAGGAGGGAGCCGACAAGCAACGCACAGGTTTTCCAGGCCCGAACAGGCCGGGCATGCACCATCTGCGGATGAATGTCTACTCCTACCAGACCGACAAGCCGATCCCGTTTGGAATCTACGTCGGGCATGTGGCGGCGTATCCGCAAATCCTTGAATTGACCAAGGTGCTGGAGGCCCCGCCGCGAACCCCTACCATTCTGGAAACCGACGTCTATCTACGGACCGGCCGCGACAGCGATGGCCCGACCGATGATGGCATCCGACTGATACCGTTCGGACTCGGCGTGCAGGTCCCGAAGAACTCGCAGGCCAGCCAGTGCAAAGGTCCGGGACTGGCCGTGCAATGGGTCGATGTCACGGAGCCAGAGTTGCCTTCGAGCGGCGATCGATTGCTGTACGGCGATATGACCCCGGATTGCCGCGAGGCTTTCGCCAGTGCTTACATTACGGCGAAGAACACGAAACTGTCGCGTACGGAGATCGCCGCGGCAGCTCGCAAGATTTTTGCGCGTGTCGGGCCGCAACTATTTCGCCGCGATTTGACGGACGCTGAATTGGCTTACTCGATGGCCAGTTTCAACCGCCGGCTGGACTCTGGTTCATCGCTGCGAGCCGCGCTAGTCGGTGAGCTGACCGATTTGATGACCGCGCCGGATTTTCTCTGCCTGATTTCAGAGCCTGGTCCGCTGAGCAACTTCGCTCTCGCTTCGCGGTTGTCGTATTTCCTCTGGGATTCGTCGCCCGACGACGAACTTTTGTCACTAGCCCGGCAAGGCAAATTGACTGATTCGAAAACGCTCCGCGAACAAACGGATCGCCTGCTGCGGGATCCAAAGTCGCAACGCTTCGTCAAGGATTTCACCGACCAATGGCTCGGCCTGTGGGCAATCGACAACACGACGCCCGACAAAGATCTTTATCCCGAGTACGACGACGTGCTGAAGATCTCGAGCACCATGGAAACCCAGGCCACATTCCGCCGCATCCTCGACGAAAATCGGAGCGTGCGTGAATTCGTCGCGCCGAATTGGGCGCTCGTCAACCTGCGGTTGGCGAAACATTACGCGTTGCCGGCCGTTGCGGGCTTCGATCTGCGGCAGGTGAATTTGCCGCCGGATACTCCCTTTGGCGGCCTGTGGACGCAATCCGCCATCATGAAGGTCACCGCCAACGGCACGTCGACCTCGCCGGTCAAGCGCGGCGTGTGGGTATCGGAGCGATTGCTGGGTATCGCGATTCCCTCGCCGCCGCCGAACATCAAACCGGTGACTCCCGACACCCGCGGCGCCAAGACGCTGCGCGAGCAACTAGCGCTGCACAGGAGCATGGGCTCCTGCAACGCCTGCCATGCGAAGTTCGATCCGTATGGCTTTGCGCTGGAAAGCTTCGACGTCACCGGGGCGTTTCGCACCAAGTACCGGGGCAACGGACTTCCCGTCGATTGCAGCGGCACTTCGCCCGACGGCGTCGCTTTCAAAGGCGTGCAGGAGTTGCGCAGCCAGTTGGCCAAATCGCCGGAGCGGCTGGCATTCGGCGTCACTCGCCATTTGCTCACCTATGCCACCGGCACGCCCACGACCGCTCTCGACCGGCAAGCGATCGAACAGATTGTCGCACAGGCCAAACAGGACGACTACGGCCTGAAATCACTCGTCCACAGAGTGGTGCAAAGCGACCTGTTCCGCACAAAATGAAGTAAGTGCGATTCGAAAAATGGACAGGGCCGGGATCGAACCGGCGACACATGGATTTTCAGTCCATTGCTCTACCAACTGAGCTACCTGTCCGCCGCCTATGCCCCACAGGGGCGCGGATGCAAGCCTCGCATCGTAAAAGCTGACGCGGCGATTGTCAATTCAAGCTGCCGTTCGGTGGTGGTACAGTTTGGGCTCCAACGGCACACGGAGTGTGCCTACTACGTAGCAGGCACGCTCCGCGTGCCGTGGCGCGGAGAACAATTTCAAAATGTACCACTACGTGCCGTTCGGTTGGCGCCAGTTTCGCGCACGTGGTGGCAGGTCGCGGGAAATCAGCCGCTGAGAGATCTCAGCATCAGCACCAGCATCACCACGGCGGCGATCAAGGCGAGGGGAATGAGCAATGCCAACAGTACCCCGAGAGGTGATGTGGCCCGCGCCTGCCGGCTTAGCAGGCGGCTCCAAGTCGCCAGGCGGCGCGGCACGCCAATGGGCAAGGTCTCCTGATCGGCCGCGGTCATCGGCTCGGTGCCCTGCGAATATTGGCTCGGGCTTTCTTTTTCGTCGGAGAGCACCTGCGCCAAATCGGCGAAGCTCGACGGCGTGTCCGCGCCTTCCGCTCCCATGCCAGGCTCGACGGGAATCGCGCGCGGGGGAATGCCCGCGGTCTGGTCGGGCTCGGTCGGAGCGGGAACCGAGTTGCCGGCCCAAGGAGCCAACCGCCGGACAACCTGCTCGGCCGACGCGATTCGCTTGTTGGGATCCTTCTGCATCATGCCGGCCAGCACAGCCAGGAAGTCGTCGCTCAGCGAAGGATTGAAATGCCGCGGATGCAAGGGCGTGTCATTGCAGTGCCGGTGAGCTTTTTCTCGCGGCACGCCGCCAGGATAAGGAACTTTGCCGGTCACGGCGTAGTACAACGTGCATCCCAGCGAATAAATATCGCCGGCCGGAGTGATCGTTCCAGGATTAAGAATCTGCTCGGGCGGCAAGTAGTCGGCCGTGCCCACGATCTTGCCCGGATGCAGGCTGTCCTCGCCTTCGTTCAGCCAGCCGGCCAGGCCCAGATCGGACAGCTTGCTCAGTCCCTCGGGTGTGACCAGGATATTGCCCGGCTTGACGTCGCGGTGGATCAAGCCTAACTGATGAGCGTGCATCAGCGCCGCGGCGGCTTGCGAAATGATCGTGGCGGCCTCGTTCATGCTCAGCGGTCCGCGGGCTGCGCACGTAGCGCCGCAGATCGGTGCCGGGAATGTACTCGGTCACGAGGAAGTAGACGCTGCCCTCGGCCCCGGCGTCGAATGCTCGGACCAGATTGCCATGATCGAGCTTGGCCTGCGAGCGAATTTCACGTGTGAAGTTGGCGATCGCCTCGGGCGTCGATTTGCTCTTGGGCAGCACCTTGACGGCGACGATCCGGCCCATGATCACATGCTCGGCCTTGTAGACTTCGCCCATTCCACCCTTGCCGATGGAATCGAGAATTCGATAAGGCCCGAGGTTAAGTTTCCGCTTCCCGGCTAGCAATTGCTCTGCCTGATAGGAATTCAGGCGACCCATGCGGATGAGCGCCTCGGCTAAGGCTTTGTCCGCCTCGCTCGGCTCGGCGACCACGGCGCTGGAGCTCGGATTCGAAACGGTGTTCGTCGCGGCGGGACGCCCGGCAGTCGGCACGGTTGCGGGCGCGGTGCGCAGCTCGGCCTGGGCGGCTTCGAGATCGGCCTGTTTCACGAGGCCGCTGGCCAAAGCGCAATCGCGGAACTGGGATCGAACAGGAGCAGGCACGGTAATTAAGTCGGCGTAAAGATTATTTTGACTCGCACTCCGCCCTCGCTTGGCTTGGCCGGGAATGAGCCCACGACGCGGGGGGAAACTCCGACCCATCAACCGTTGACGTACAATCTATATTCGCATGCGGGGCAAATAAATTTTCCCCCAATCCTAAAGCATTTCAACCCCAAAGGATGCGCCAAGGTTCCGCCGGGCGTTTTTCAACTGGTTTTCGAACTCAAAACTCGCGGAAGCCAAGTCCATGAAGTTGTCCATGGTCCCTAGGGTGGGCACTTCCCACCGATCGCCAAAGATGGGCGACTTGCAGGTGGGCAGTGCCCACCCTACGAAAGTCCGCTCCGCACGTTGTATAAGACGCTCCGGCGGGGTCTCAGGTTCCCTCTCGCACACCGAATTGTCGCCAGGCCCTGGGGATGGGGGCGGAAAGCACGATTCGCTGCCGTGAAATCGGATGATCGAACGCCAACTGCCGAGCATGCAAGGCAATGCCGCTGGGGAACGAACGTTGCGAGCCATACCTTCGGTCGCCCAGGATTGGCCATCCGCGGTCGCCGAACTGCACGCGGATTTGATGCTTTCTGCCTGTCTCGAGCACGATTTCGACATACCAACCCGCCGGCAGGCGGCCGAGTAGCCGGTAGGTCAGCCGAGCTTCTTGCGCTCGCGGTACTTGCACCTCGTTTTTGACCGACCATTGTGGGTCGATTCTAACGCGGCGCATCCGCCTGCTGCTTTCGTCCTTAAAAACGAGATCGGTCCACTGGCCTCTGGGCGGCAGCAATCCGCGGAGCACGCCCAAGTCGGCCATTTCCGTGGGGCCAGCGACGATCGCCCAATAAATCTTTTCGACTGCGCGGCTGCGGAATTGCTCGCTCAATCGGGCGGCCGCTTTCGACGTTCGGGCCAGCAGCAGCAAGCCTGAAACCGGCGCGTCCAAGCGGCTGACGACTCCCAGGTACACGTTGCCCGGCTTGGCATAGCGCTGCTTGATATATTGCTTGGCCAGAGTCAATGCGCTGGCCTCGCCGGCCGCGACGCCCATGGTGGAAATGCCCGCGGGCTTCAGCACGGCCAACAGATGATTGTCCTCGTAAAGAATTTCCAGCGGTCCAGCTTGCACGAATGGACTTTCGGTTGAGTGCCTATCCGAGACCGTCTGGGCAAAGGGGACAGTCCCATTTTGTTCGGCGGCACTCACAAAATCGAGACAGTCCCCGCCGGTTCTCGGATAGGCTTTAAATCATTTTCAAGACCATGTCGACACGGGTAGTGGTACAGTTTGATCGCCGGCGGCACACGGAGTGTGCCTGCTACGTAGCAGGCACGCTCCGCGTGCCGTCGCCGCGCCAAAAATCTCACATCGTACCGCTTCGTGGACACGCTGACGGGCGAGAATTTTCGCGAGCCCAGATAAGATAGACCTTTCGATCGCTTCCAGCTACCACTGCCACGCCGGTTCCGTTATGGGGCTACCTAAGTTGATTTTGGCAAGCCGTTCGCCGCGGCGGCGGGCGTTGCTGACCGAGGCGGGATACGAATTCGAAGTTCGTCCCCCGCGCTCGGCCGACGAATGCGGAGTTTGCAGCCGCGAAAGTCCCGCCGAATTGGTGGCGCGGCTGGCCTTCGAGAAAGCGGCCGACGTTGTGCAACAATTCGAACGAGGGTTGGTATTGGCCCGCGATACGCTGGCCGAGGGCGACCCTCAAGTTTTAAGCCTCAAGCCTCAAGCCCCATTACTGGTGTTAGCTTGCGACACCGTCGCCGAATGCGACGGCGAAGTGCTGGGTAAGCCGCTGAACGAAGCCGAGGCCCGGCGAATGCTCGGCAAGCTCAGCGGGCGAGGTCACCGGGTGCTCAGCGGGGTTTGCTTGTGGCGCGTTCCCGACAACCGACTATTGACGCGAGTGGCGGTGAGCAAGCTGACGATGGATCGGCTCAGCGAGCAACAACTTGACGAATACGTGGAAAGCTGCCAGTGGGAAGGAAAGGCCGGCGGGTTTGGCTATCAGGATCGGCTGGGGTGGGTCCATATCGTCGCGGGAAGCGAGTCGAACGTCGTTGGTCTGCCGATGGAGTTGCTCAGCGAAATGATTGCGGAACAGGGCAGTGACAAGGCGATCGCCGCACCGCGGGATTGAGCAGCGCCCACGCGCTCCTCTTCGAGTCGCGGCTAACCGGGAACCGCCGGGCCGCTTCTTAATAGAGCCCTATTACGGGGCCACTTTGCTGTAATCGACCGGCTGTCCGTCTTGGCGATTGCAGAGCCGACTGTGGGTGAGGCTGTCGATATAGAAGCTGATATTGTGAACCGATCCATCGCAAAACACGAACTTCACGCCGTTAGGATGAGCACTGCCAAAGCGCATTTGATCGGAAAGCCCGGGTGTGTCTTGTAGAACCGCCGGGACGGTTCCAGAGGGACCACAACGATATAAATCGTTGTCGTAGCCGACCATCGAGCATTCGTTGTCGCTGCCGTCTTCGCCGTTGAAATAGTCGTCTGGAATGAGATACTTTTCGCCGAACATGTAGGTATTGCTGGTTCCGTCGGTGATATTCGCCATTTTCACCTGGCTCCGCTCGTAGGAAATTCCAGTCAGGCCGTCCGTGACGGTGTTATGCCAGGCGCCGTTGGCAATCGTGCCCGAGTCGCCGGCTGATATGCTGCCTGGGCCGCCGAAATATTGGTCGTTATTTGCATCGCCACAATTCGCGGCGTAATCGCTGCGCGTGACGTTCGAGACATTGTTGGGGCAATTGATGAATCCACCGATCACGTTGGTATATAGAATCGCCTGCCGTCTGGTAGGGCAGTTGAAGAATGCGACGGGCGTCGTGACCTGCACAACCAAGGCGGCCTGCTGTTGCGACGAACCACTCGGCATGCCCACGCCCTGGTTGTACAAATTCTCCTGGTCGCAAAACGGCAGAATGTTGTAGAGCCATCCACCGGGCTGGTTGAGTCCGTAACCCTGATTCGGATCGCCGATCCAATCCCAGCCCCAACCCCCGGTCGGCAGGAAGCGATTTTGCGATTCGTGGTTGAGCGCTGCCAGGCCCATCTGCTTCAGATTGTTCTGGCATTGCACCGACCGGGCGGCTTCCCGAGCCGACTGCACCGCGGGCATCAACAGCGAAATGAGAATGCCAATGATCGTGATGACGACCAGCAGTTCGACCAACGTAAACGCCCGCCGCCGAGGCGGCATGCGAAGCAAATAGACGGGAGCCAGCATGTTAAACCTCTTGAAAAACCTGCGCGAGCATCGCCTGAATCGAAGAAATCGGCTTGCAAGCAGCAGAGATGCCGCGTCGGTGGCGAACAAACCGGAGTCGGTCACATATCTCTGAAAGGCAATATCGCCAAGTCGCACCCCAACAACCCGAACGTGCTTGATTTTAGGACGAATAGCCAAAGATTGCAAAGAGATTCTGCGATTGCTTTCTGGCAAAAATGCCAGTCTCCCCCCCACGCTGTCCGCATTCGGGCGGCTCCCAAGAAAAGTCGCACAGAATGGCCTGCCACTCGTCGGGCTCAATGATTAAATTCTACGGGACCACGACCGTTTTTTCTGCACGGCACAATATCCAGGACGTGAAGATTGGACCTCAAACGATGAAACATCGGATGCTAGCGACTGTGAGTGCGGCGACGAAATTTTTGCTCGGCTCGGTCGTGCTGTTCTCCGCCGCAATTGCTTCCGCGGCCGAAGTCAACACGCTCGCGGCGGTGTTGAAATCGATCTCGTCCGACCAGATGCAGCAGACCGTCAATTTTCTCGCCGACGATGCCCTAGAAGGGCGCGGCACCGGCAGCCGCGGCGGCAGGGCGGCCGGCTCGTATCTGGAACTGCAATTCGAAAAGCTGCACCTGCGGCCTGCCGGCGAAAAAGCCATCTACTTCCAAGAATTTGACGCCGGCAGCCGCAATATCCTGGGGACGCTCGAAGGGAGCGACCCGGAATTGAAGAAGCAATATGTGGTCGTCTCGGCCCACTACGATCATGTCGGTTACGGCTCACCGCGCAACAGCTTCGGGCCGATCGGCTACATCCATCATGGCGCCGACGACAACGCCAGCGGCGTGGCCGGGCTGTTGTCGCTGGTGGAGGCTTTGAACGGCTGCCGCAGCATCCGCGCCGCACGTTGCTGTTCGCACTATGGGATGGCGAAGAGGAAGGCTTGCTCGGCTCGCGCTATTGGGTCAAGCATCCGACGTTGCCGTTGGAACAGGCCGAGATCGAAGTGAACATGGACATGATCGGCCGCTTGCGAAACCAGCGGCTGGATGTGTACGGCACGCGCACCGCGCTGAATCTGCGACATGTTGTGAGCGAAGACAACACGGGCTCGGATTTGCTGGTGAATTTTCATTGGGATTTGAAAGCCGACAGCGATCACTATTCGTTCATCGAGCACGGCATTCCGGCGCTGCTGCTGCACACTGGCTTGCACGCCGATTACCATCGCCCCAGCGACACGGCCGACAAGATCAACTCGGCGGGGATGCGCGAAGTCGTGCAACTAGCACTCCGGTTGGTGTTGGACCTGGCCGACGTCGACAAAGGAGTTCCGTTCCGAAAGAATTGGCACGACGACGGCCCTGCGGCGAAAACGACGCTCGAGCAAACGCCGCCCCCGACGCCGGGACGCTTGGGCGTCGGCTGGGACGAAGCCGATAATACGCGGAGCGGCTTAGACGGCCTGCGATTGACGACGGTCGAGCCGAATTCGCCAGCCGAGCGCGCCGGGCTGCGCGTCGGCGATCGGATCATGAGCTCGCCGGCCAAGCGATCCACGCCGCGGCGGATTTACGAGCCGCGGTCTTAGCGGCCGAAAACCCAGTTTCAATTGAAGTCGAACGGCCTGAACCGGAGCAGAAAAAAGTGGGAGCTACGTCGCCCGAGCGCGACCAGGATGAAAAACCGTTGGAACTGACCGTGCAACTTAACGGGGAACCGGTGCGTGTCGGCCTCACGTGGCAAGTGGACGACGCCGAGCCGCAGGCGGTAATTGTCATCGGCGTGATGCCCGACTCGGCGGCGGAACACGCGGGGCTCAAGCCGGCAGAACGGATCTATCAAGTTGACGGCAAAGATTTTTCCTCAAGCGCCGAATTCCAATCATTGCTGCTGACCGCGCCCAATCCGCTCGATTTGGCGGTCGAGCAACAAGGCCAGATTCACCACGTTCATTTGCAGCGTGCCGAAACGAAACACTAGGAGAGTTTTTCTCCTGGAGAATGACGCTGCCCCGACAACGCGGAAATCATGGTCGTCTGGTTCTCCGAGAAAATGCCATTCGAGCCGAGCGAGAAGGACGGCGACTGAGGAGATAGCCGTGAGATCGCGATCGGCAATCTTGCATCCGGCGCGGAGACGAACAGGGACGGTGGCCATCGTACTGGCCGCGCTCGTCTGGACGTGCATGACACTGGCGCTCGACGGCGCGATCATTGTGCCTGCGTATAATCAGATTCGAGCATTGAATTATCCAATCACGACCGGCCTGATCACGTTGAGCCGCCTCGACACCGTGGCGGGCAATGATTGGTCGGCAAAAGAGGCCATTGTTCATTTTAATTACAAAGTCGCTGGGCGCGCATTGACTGGCAAACGCTTTCGTTACGGGCTTTCCGTGGCCAACGAACGGTATGCCAGGCAAATAGTCGCCGCCTTCCCAGTCGGCAAGCAAGTCAGCGTCCATTATTCGCCAGGCGATCCAGCCGATGCGATCCTCGCTCCGGGAATCGACGGTTTCGACCTGTCGTGTGCAATGTTTGCCGTCCCGTTCAACATGGGCATGTGCATCTTGTGGGTCATGGCGATGCGCGAGTTGAGCGGATCGAACGATAAGCTGCCCGTTTGCGGGTTTGTAGTAAACGATGACGGATTCCGCATCCGGATTCGGACCAGCCGAGCAACGCAAGTCCGAGGCATGTTTGCTTTCTTCTTCGTAGAAGTAATCGTTGTTGCGATCGGTGTCGTGGTTTTGTTTGGACCCAATCCTCCGCTGAACGTATCGATGTTGGCATGGGCCGTGTTGCCGGCAGGAGCAAGCATTTATTTTGGCTGGCGCTTGAAAAAGCTGCGTGGAGACAACTCCGAATTTATCATCGATCTCCAGCAGCGACGCGTCATCTTCTCTTCTCACCTTGGCAGGCGCACAGACCTGGTCATTTCGCTTGACCAGATTCGGGCGGTTGCCGTCCAACGGTTGCCTAAAGACGATTCGAGCACTTCGGCAGTCGAATATTCAATGCCCACCCTGATATTCGACGAACCGGGCCGGGTCGGCGCGGTCCTGCATCTTGCGGCATGGTCGAATCGAGGTGCGGCTGAAAAGTTCGTCGTTTGGCTTCGCGATAAACTGCAGCTCAAATCGCATCGCTCGCCGAATGCCTGATGTATTTGCATGCATTTCCGCGCCGCTTCCTATTTACACGCCAACGCCGAAATACCTAGAATCCGCCCCGCGAATCGACCGTTTGGCCGTTTCGTGGAATCATGCAGGCACGGATGTCATAAGAGGCGGGTGACTTATGGATCTTGCGTTTACCGAAGGGGCGTCGATTGTCGGGGACGACGGCATTCAGCCCGCCCCGCTCTGGGCGATTCGGCTGCTGGCGGCGTCGGCGTTCGGGGTGTGCCTTTATCTCTCGTGGACCGCGTTGCAGCTTAGCGGGCCGGTCGGTTGCGGCGCGGCGGCTGGGTGCGCGGAAGTGCTTGGTTCCCGTTGGTCGAAATGGTTGGGAGTGCCGGTCAGCGCCCCGGCGGCCACGGTTTACTTGTCGATTTTGATTGCCAGTTTCTGGATCGGTCGAGGCCGGTCGGCAACAGCACGTCGCCGCGCAACGGCGATCGTCGCGGCGGCTGCACTTGTTGCCGGGGGAGCGGCAATTTGGTTCGTCTATTTGCAAGCCGCGGTGGTCGAGCAGGTTTGCCCCTATTGTCTCGCGGCGCACGCTTGTGGAATTCTCATCGCCGTGTTGCTGCTCTTGAATCTGCGAGTCGCGGCGCCGCGGTTCACATGGACGACGCCTGCACTGGCCGGCGCGGTCGGCGTCTCGATTTTGGTCGCGGGTCAGTTCATTGTGAAGCCGCAAACGTATCAAGTCGACGTGGCAGGATCGGCAGCGGAACCCGCGTGTCTGCCGAGCGAGGCGCTGTCTCGAACGCCGAAGTTGTCGAGCGTCAGCTGCCGGCTGCCATTGGCTATGGCACTGCTCCTCACGGCACTATTCCTTATGGCACTGGCGAGCGGCCGCTGTCTTATGCCACGCAGGCGAGCTACGTCGGACCGGCCCCCGCCGCTCTGCCGGCAGCGCCCGCCGTGGCCTCGTTCCATCTGCCGGGGGCATGGTTCGACTTGCAGCCGTCGAAAGTGCCTTGCGTCGGATCGCAGGCGGCCCAGCATTTTATTTTGATGATCAGCGACTACGCCTGTCCCCACTGCCGGGCGACGCATCATGTCGTGAGCCAAACGCTACGGCGTTACGATGGGCAGATTTCCTTGCTGGTATTGCCGATACCATTGGATCGCCGCTGCAATCCCCAGTTGCTTGAAACCGAAGGGACGCCCGAGCCGCAGGATTGTGCTTTGAACCGGCTGGCACTGGCCGTTTGGTGTGCCGATTCTGCTGCTTACGAGCAAATGGATGCGTGGCTATTTGCCGCCGACCGAAGCCGGCTGGAAGACGAGGCGCGGAATTATGCCACGTTGTTAGTCGGCGCGACTCCGCTTCGAAAAGCCGAGACGGATCGCCGGATCGACGCCGTGCTGCGATTGGATACGCAACTCTACGCCCGGGCCAAAGCGGGCGCACTTCCCAAGCTCTTGCTCGGCTCGACGCTCATCTCCGGCCGCCTGGAAGATTCGCAGCCGCTGGAAGACGCGATCGAAAGAGAATGGCGCCTGCAACCGACCCGGTAGGTCCGCGTAAAGAGCCGCGCACGAAGTAAGCGAAGACAAATGCCAACGGTGAAATTGACGTTTCAGGCGAGTGGGGCGCTCGGCGACGCTTACTTCGTGCGCGGCTCAGTACGGCTTTCCCGCTTAAGCCTGAAGCGCAAGCGAAGGACCGCGCCACCGCCGCATCCCGGTCCTTCGCTAGCGCGTCAGGCTTGAGTCCGTGCGCGGCTCTTTACAGGTTCGCGGCACGCTATTGGATCACGATCGGACCGCGGGGCGGGTCCCCTTCCGGGTCGCGGCGTTCCCATTCGCGGCGGACTTCGCCGAGGCCGTAGGCGCATAGTTCGAAATCGTGGCTCAGCCGCTCGAGCAAGGCGTTCTCCTCGTCGGCGTCGGGCGCGGCGATCGTGCTGGCGATGTAATAGGCGCGCTTGCCTTGCTCGCAATAGTCGAGAAACGAGTCCTTGCGCGGCCCGCGCTTCATGTGGGCCAGCACCTCAGGATAAACGCCGGTCCAAAACAGCGTGAAGTCGCCGATGTGCCGATGTACCTGCCGCTTCGCTTCGCCGATCCGGGCATTGGCCTCGGCCAGCATGTCGGCCACGGCGTCGAGCCGTTTGCCCGAAAGATTGCGAACCGAGTAAATCGTGTCGGTCCGCAGGAATCGGCTCAAAAGCTGGCTCAGGTATTCGACCAGCGGCGGATCGGCCAAGCCCAATCGCGTATTGAAGGCGTACTCGGCCAGTCCAGAAAAATACCGCCGTAAAGCGTCGGGCGAATTTCGGTCGTAGGAATACATCGGTCCCCTCGGGGGGAAATGACGAATGCCGAATGACGAATGTCGAATCAATGACGAATGACTAACTGCCTATCCGAGAACCGGCCGAGGAGAGGGGGACAGGCACATTTTGCTCCCAGGGCACCGCAAAATGAGCCAGTCCCCGCCGGTTCTCAAATACATGAAAGTCGCTCGGTCGTTGTTCGTAGTTCCTCCGGCCGTTCGAGAATGCCAGTTCTTCCTATGGTATCGGACCGCCAAAGCCACCGACTTCGACTTCGCCTGAATCGGTCGGCGGTTTAACCGAGAAAATTCACACGCCCGTGCGCTATACTAGGCAGGACGCCCAATCTGGTCAACGCAGGCAAGAGGGCGCCGGCGAGATTTGAATACCAAGGGGCGCGGCGGTTAGCCGCGACGCGCCGGCGGAGCGCGTCGGCCAATGGCTGGGTGCTACCGTAAGAAAACTGATCGACGAATCAATCGGGCAGGAACGTCTCCGCGACGGTAACTTCCCGCACCTGCTGAGTCGTCGGCTCCCAAACGCGGATCTTGATTTGCATTCCGCGCAGCGGCACCGGATACGGTGGGCAACTGATTCGTTCATTTGGATCGTCGACGCCGTTCTTGCCATCGTCGTCGAAGCCGTTGACTCCTTGGCCGTTGCCGGTTGCGCCCAGGGCGTAATACTCGTAGCCGGCCGGCCAGAGGTCGTAGGTGGCGTACCCGCTATTTGCGGTAGCCGATAGCAGCGAGAGTTGGCCGTTGCCATAGTATGGCCCAGAGAAATACGTGCTATTAACCGTGCCCGAGTAATTCAAATCGACAAAGGCTCCATAGATTGCCGGGCTAAATCCGGCTCCGCCTGAATAGCCATAATCGCTTGGCACAAGTGGTGTGCCAGGAACTGCGGTCGTCGCATGCGAGTCGTATCGTAGCGGTACCAGGGGATCCCAGACCTTGATGTCAAAGCTCAGGACGTTTGTCAGCACCACGTCTTCTCCAAAGCGTGGATCGGAGGCTCGAAAACGGAGCCAATGCCGCCGACTGAATCAAGAAGGGCGCCGGTGATGTCAAGTGACCGTATCGATTTTCCCGATAGCACAAGTCGGCCAACGAGTTGGCCACCATCTGTCCGCTGCCGTTGAGGTGAGCCGAAAGGTCGTATGAATCATAGAATGAGCTGCCGGTGGAGTTGATCGGGCCGATATCGGGCCGCACCAGGAAAAACCTGCGATAGAGCGTGTACGTCGGAGGCACCGTCGCTTGGTTCTGCGAATTCACTGATGGCTGCATGAACCAGACGACTTCGGCCACCTGCGATTCAATCGTTCCGTTGGTTGCAACTTGGGTGCCGTTAACCGTGATTGTGGTTGGAGCGCGGCCCACGAACGGAAGGTCCTTGCTGCGCGACGTCAGGAACAGCACATCCTGCGTGTAGCCTAGTAGCGTCGCGCCCGGCGTGGTCAAATTTGAGTTCGTCGGAAGGGTGTCGCGGCTCGGACCTTTGACGATTTCCAAATATCCACTAGCTGCTTCGGGCTTTTGCCAGGGGATCGTGTCGCAGGTCACGTTGCGGACATCAGTTCGCAGTTTTTGCACCACGCTGCGGACCCGATCGTTGGTTTCCAGGCCGGCGCGGCCGAAGTTGATCGCGTTGGTCACGGTGCCGAAGAGTTGCACCGTCGCGGCCATCACGATCAGCGTGATGACGAGCGAGGCCAGCATTTCAACCAGCGACAATCCGCGGCGAGCGGACATGCCACGAACCTTGGGGCAAAAAACTATGAGCGCGGGCGAGTGCATGAGAAAAATCTCGAAGAGAAGGCTAGCCCCGAACTTTCGTCGCGCCGGAATTTGGCCCGCGCCCGGCGGCGACACCCTTATTGCACCCCACGCCGCAGGCGGTGTCAAGAGAATTGTGAGTTCTTACCACTCCTTGACCTGTAGGGTGGGCACGGCCCACCACGCTCGTCGCCGATGCGGGCAAACATGCGCCGTTTCGGTGGGCAGTGCCCACCCTACGAAATTTCATTCTCCCCTCACCCCGGCCCTCTCCCGTCGAGGGAGAGGGAGGACGCCGGTTCATTCCCACTCGATCGTCGCGGGCGGCTTCGAGCTGATGTCGTACACCACGCGGTTGACGCCCTTCACTTCGTTGATGATCCGCGTCGAAATCCGGGCCAGCAAATCGTAGGGCAGATGGCTCCAATCGGCCGTCATGAAATCTTCGGTGTTCGACCGCCCGCACGGCCATCACGTCTTCATACGTGCGGGCGTCGCCCATCACGCCGACGCTTTGCACCGGCAGCAGCACGGCGAAGGCCTGCGCCGTCTGCGCGATACAGCCCGGCCGCCTTGATTTCGTGGACCACGATCGCGTCGGCCTCGCGCAGCGTGTCGAGCCGCGGCCGGGTCACTTCGCCCAAGCAGCGCACCGCCAGGCCCGGGCCGGGGAACGGATGCCGCCAGACGATTTCCTCGGGCAGGCCCAGTTGCAGCCCCAGCTGGCGGACTTCGTCTTTGAACAGATCGCGCAGCGGCTCGATCAGCTCGAAGCCCAGATCCTCGGGCAGCCCGCCGACGTTGTGATGCAGCTTGATCGTGGCGGCCGGCCCGTCGGCGGCGGCGCCGCTTTCGATCACGTCGGGATAAAGCGTGCCCTGGGCCAGGAAGTGGGCGCCCGTGATCTTGGCCGCCTCGTCGGTGAAGCACTCGATGAACGCATGGCCGATCCGCCGCCGCTTTTCCTGCGGATCGGTGACGCCGGCCAGAGCGGCCAGGAACTTGTCCTCGGCCTTGACGACGTGCAGATCGGTGTGGAAGTGCGTGCGTGAACTCGCGGATGACCGACTCTTCTTCGTCCTTGCGCAGCAGCCCGTTGTCGACCAGGATGCAGGAGAGCTGCGAGCCGATGGCCCGATAGAGCAGCGCCGCCACGACCGACGAATCGACGCCGCCCGACAGGCCGCAAATCACGCGGCCGGTCGCCGACCCGCTGCGCGAATGCGCTCGATCGGCTTGCTCGGCAAAATCGCCCAGCCGCCAGGTGCCGGTGCAGCCGCAGATCGTCGGTGAGAAAATTGGCCAGGATCTTCGCGCCCAGCGGCGTGTGCGTCACCTCCGGATGGAATTGCAGGCCGTAGATCGGCAGCGTGCGATGCTTGACCGCCGCGATCGGGCAGGTGGCCGTCTCGGCCAGCGGCGACGAAATCGTCGCGACACCTGCGACACCTGGTCGCCGTGGCTCATCCAGACTTCGGTCTCGTCGGCACGCCGGCGAACAGATCGGCGTGCGAAGTGATCCGAGCATGGGCCCGGCCATATTCGCGGGCCGGAGCGCTTTCGACTTGGCCGCCCAGCGCCTCGCAGGCCAACTGCATGCCGTAGCAGATGCCCAGCACGGGAATGCCCAGGTCGAAAGATCGCCGGGTCGCACTGCGGCGCGCCGTGCTTCGTAGACGCTCGCCGGGCCGCCGGAGAGGATCAGCCCCTGCGGGGCCAGCTCGCCGAACGCGCTCGGCCGAGATGATCGTGCCGCACGATCTCGCAATAGACGTTCTGCTCGCGCACGCGGCGGGCGATGAGCTGCGCGTATTGCGAACCGAAATCGAGAATCAGGACCTTCTCGTCGGCCAGCCTTGTTGCCGCTGCGTTGGGGCATGAAACCGCAACGGGATTCGCGTCGGTTGTTAGTTTCGCGGCAGTGGCGGTCATGACTCGCAGCGGGCTCGGCGGTCCGCGCTCATTTAGCGGCCAGTGCTGCTCCCTCTCCCTCGACGGGAGAGGGCTGGGGTGAGGGTGATGAACTGTGAGCAGCCGCACCCCTCACCCCCGACCGCTCTTCCACAAGGGGCGAGGGGAGACGGCCGGGCGCCGTTTTGGGCTGAAAAGCCGGATTATAAGGTTCCCGGAAGGCTGCGGCTAGTGACCACCGCGTTGCCGGCCTTTCTGAGGGCGACTATAGTGGAACTTGGCGCCGAGCGAGTGTGAAAGAATGGGGACGGGCACCTCGCGGACTGCCTGCTTTTTCCTCTGTACGTGAGTTGCTCGGAGCCAGTCCCCATTCTTTCACGGGTAATCACGGAGGAAACCACCGGCAAATCGGACGGATATCGTGCAAGTTCTGCTGACCAACGACGATGGAATTCATGCCCCGGGGCTGGCCGCGATCGAACGGGCCTTGCAGCGGCTGGGCGACGTGGCTGTGGTTGCGCCGGCGACAGAACAAAGCGGCGTCGGGCATTCGATTACTTATCTCACTCCGCTAACCGCCAAAGAGATTTTCGACGGTTCGCGCCGCCGGGGTTGGGCCGTTCAAGGCAGCCCGGCCGATTGCGTGAAGTTGGGCATTTCGGAGTTTTGCCCGCGCCGGCCGGATTTGGTCGTGAGCGGGATGAACGGCGGTTTGAACGTCGGAATCAACGTGCTGTATTCAGGCACGGTGGCGGCCGCGATCGAGGGGGCGTTTTTCGGAATCACCAGCGTCGCGGTATCGCTCGAATTCGACGAACATTCCGACTACGACAAAGCGGCGGCGCTTGCCGCGCGAATCATTGCCCGAATCCTGAAGCAAAAAGGGACCGAGCCGCAACTTTTCAACTTGAATATCCCGACAAGCGCCATTCACGAACCTGCGACGCTGCGGGTCGTGCCGATGGGTGTTTATCGATACGGCGAAAAATTCGAGAAGCGAACCGATCCGCGCGGGCGGAACTATTTTTGGGCCACCAATGAGCCGATGCCCCCCCCGGGCGAAACCGAAACCGACGTGTCGGCGATCGCCAAGGGCGCGATCACGCTGACCCCGTTGCATTTCGATTTGACCAAGCGGCCGGTCATGGCGGCAATGGAAAGTTGGAACTGGGGCGCGTTGGACAAGGATTAATTGGCGAAGAAATCGTTGGACAAAGACCGAGCGATCGGCGATCCTAGCGGCTGAATGCTGTCCCTGCCTGGCGTGCGATGACTTCTCTTTCACATATTTCGCAGTCTCGCGATTCTGTCGGTCGGACCCGAACACGGAACCAATTTATGAAACGCGATTCGGTTGCAGTTTGGTTGAGTTTTGTGGCGGCGGTGATGTTGTTGGCGGGCAATGGTTGCAGCCCGACGGTGAAGAACGATGCGACGGAAGTGTCTGCTGCCGAACCGGCGTTGAAGCCGGCTCCCCCGCCGTCGGGCGCAGCGCGGCGCCGCTCGAGCCGCTGCCGCTAACGCCCTCCACGAGCGCCACGTCAACGTCGCTGGGCGGAGCCGAAGAGGCGAATCCCACGGCGCCTGGCGCCGCCGCAACCGCAGCGCAGCCCGGCGTGACAGGCCAGCCCAATCCTGCGGCACAGCCGAGCGGCGGGACGCCCAATTTTCTGTCGGGTTTCCTTAACAAAGTGACCGGCGGCAGCGGCACAGCTTCGCCCCCTGCGACACCGCCCGGAAATCCGAACAACATCGTACCGGCTGGCGGCACGCCGGTTCAGCTTCCGTCCGGCAACACGCCCCCGGTAAATCTGCCGCGTGGGAATTTCCCACCGGGCGCAGCCCCGCCGGGATTTGTTCCAGGGGCGGGAGTGCCGCCCGGAGGAAGGACGATCGCCATCAACGGCCGGCGGGTGACGGTCGACGCCAACGGCCGTCCGCTACCGGGCAGTTCCGACATCCCCGGGAGCCCGGCCACTCCCGCCGCCGCGGCCGCTAATGGCGGCAAGGCAAAGATCGTGACCGGCTCGGGCAAGGATCTGGAAAAAGCCACGACTGGCGTCGGCGCTCAAGGCCGCGGATATGGCTTGGGCATGGTCACCACGCCCGTGGCGAGCTACTTCGCCGCCCAACAATCGATCGTGTTCAAGATTCAAATCCCCTCGGGCATGAACACCTTCAAGGCGTACAACAACCGGTTTCCGAAATCGGCCGAGGAATTTCAGAAGGAGATTCTCGATCCCGCGAACATCACGCTGCCGGAGCTCCCCGCCGGCGAGTATTACAACTACGATCCGGCCACCGGCGAACTCGGCGTCGTGCATCCGTCGAAAAATGGAGAAAGCAGCGGCACGAATTCGGGCGCCGACGACCTCGCCGCATTGCAAGGGACTTGGATTCAGACGCACGAAGCTCGCGAAGGTGGCCCAATGTCAATAGTTTTGAACGGCTTCGAAAGCAAACTGACAATCAACGGCAACAGATTTGTCATGAGCGGCCCCACGGGCGGGACTGTGGATGTGACGTTCAAGCTGGACCAGAGCAAGCCGCAAAAGGAAATCGATCTATCGCATGGCGACAAGACGGTAAAAGGGATCTATCAGCTCAAAGACAGGCAATTCACTGTCTGTCTTCAATACAACTTGCAGTCTGATCGTCCGAAAAGTTTTGGCACGACCGCAGGTGACGGTCTGATTACCGACATTTTTCAAAAGCAATAGGCGCTTGCGATCGTCATGTTTGTCGGACCGAAACTTCGTGAATTCTGGGACTTCCCTCTTCTCCACCTCTCGTTCGGACTTCTCCCCATGATGCACACCCTTGTGAAATTTTCGTTGGCAGTCGTCTGCTTGACGACTGCCGTCGTCGCCGGGCAATCGGCCCGGGCGGCTAGCTGGATATTTCAGCCCTCTTATTACAGCCACGACCCAGTGGTGGATGTGAAGATCGGGCCCGAGCGGTATCATTTCGCCGGCCCGAATTTCACCCGCCCCCAAGGCGAATTCATCCGTAGCGGCTATCGCAGCGTGCAGGGCATTATACAGGTCGGTAACTCAGGGACAGACCAACTGCAATACTTCGAATCGTGGGTCCAAGGCGGCGTCGAGTTTTAGACGCCGATTCTGGTCGCCCAGCGTCGAGCGGTGTCGGCCGTCCGCGCCAACCGCTTACTTCGTGCGCGGCTCCTTACGAAAGAGCCGCGCACGATAGTAAGCGCGTAAGGAGCCTTCCATTGGATAAGCGGGTGGCGATCCGGGCAAGTGGTGCGCACTCACTCGCTTACTTCGTGCGCGGCTCCTTATGGATGTGTTCGAATCTGTCACGGCCCTGTCAGTCGTACCGCTGCGCCGATTAGATAGCCCGCCACGAGCGCAACGATGCCGACCAGCGCGATCAGGATTCCCTGGAAATAGAACATCCGCCGCGGCAGTACGACCATCGACGGGTCGTCGTTTGCCGCAGTCGTCATGCCGCTAGAACTCGTCGCGGATTTTGCCAGCGGGGCGGGCGGCGGCTGGTCGAACGCGGTGACGTCGGCCCACACTTCATCGGCTGCCGGGGAGTCAAGGCTCTGGGCCTCGGCCGATCCTTCGTCGGGATGCGGCACGATCAGTGAGGTCCGGCATTTCGGGCATTTCACCTGTGCGCGATCTTGCGCGACGAAATTCCCAGAAGCTGCTGGCAGGTCGGACAGATGAATCGCAAGAGCGGAGCGGGGTTGGAGGATCGCGACTTTTTCGGCCGCTCGGTCGAAAAAGGGTCAGGCACCGAGCGCCGGCATTGACACCGAGCGAGATCAAGATTGCGCTCGGAGCCAGTCCCCTTTTTTCACCAGCCTTCTATTCTACGTCATCCGGCCGGCGATTGGGCCCACTGAGCGACTGAACCGTTTGCAAGATTATCAAGCCGATCAGATCGGCCGCCCATAGGATATAGAGCACCAGGCTGACTCGGCCGATCACGTCGACTCCGACCGTATCTTGCATCGCCGCCAGCAGTTTGCTCACGCCTCCCAACACGCAAAGCAAGATCGGCAGCCCAAGGGCGCCGACCAATAATGCCATTAGGGTACGCTGATAAGGCACGGAATATCTCGCTTAGCTTTCCCAGGTTTTGCATTCTGTGGAGAGTATTGCTTAGTGTCAATGGCCCGTACAAGACCACCGCGGCGGCGGAGGTGGCGGAAATGGGCGTCACGGCGAAACGGATTGCAACAGACGCTTCTCCGCCGATTGCCCACGGTCCCAACAGCTCGTCTCGTGCGGCTGGCGCATCAAAAAGCCCACGGAGCGCCGCATGGCGCCGTGGGCTTTGTCTCGGGTCTCGATTGTATTCGGATCGACCGCTATTCCATCAGCATTCGTTCCGCCGCGGCATTCAATTGCTGGTGGAAACGACGCCGGAGGAATTGCTCGTGCGCCATCCGAAGTTCTGCTGGACGCCAAATCTTTGTCCAGTTGCCGGTCGGCTTGCCTCAGTTGCTGACGATCGCCTTCAGCCGTTTGTCGTTCGGAATGGGTCGCAGCTCGGTCGGCGTGATAAGCCTGCTGATCCTGCCGCAATTGCTGGAGCTCCTTGTCGGCGCCGGCCGTGTTGCCTGACATCACGTCGGCGATCAATTGCCGGAAATCAGCCGTGACTTTCTCGTGCGCTTGATGTTGTTGCTCGAGGTCGCTGTTCAAGGCCGTTCGGGCCTGGTTCAGTTGACCTTGGTCCTTTTCGACTTGCTGCAACGCCGTTTGCGTGGAGTTCGCGGGTCCGGCGCCGGGCCGTTGATCCGCTGGCGCTCGATAGGCATGGGATTGCCAGCTTGAGTGATCGAGGTCCTTTGCCAATTGCCGTGCGTCCTGGTTCCGATCGTGACGAGCATCGCTCAGTTGGTGTTCTTCATGGTGAGTGTTGGCTTCATCCTGATGATATTGCGAACGATCTTGCTGCAGCTGTTGAAGATCTTTTTTCGCCTGGGCGGTGTTGCCGGAGGCGAGATCGCTTTCGAGCGATTTCCGCTCGGCATGAATATTTTCGCGGTCTTGGTGGTCGCGCTGCCGATCTTTACGCAGCTCCTGCTTGTCCTTATGGACGTTGTGTTCGTTGTGCTTCAGCTTGCGAGCTTCATGAGATAAGGAATCCGCGGGCCGTCCTTCTTCGCCCTGCGACACGCTTGTCAGGCACAGCATGCCCATGATCGCCAGAGCCACGGAGATTTTTGTCATCGAAGTTGCTCCCGAAAGAAAGAAGAGAATTGATGTCGTGCGAAAGGCATTCGCGGCGAGTGGGTTCCTCGCGCCGCCGGCCGAAGATGAGAATTTTGGCCAAATGAAACCTAGTTCGATTCTTGCGGAAAGAGGCTTGTGGTTGCCCAAAAACGTGAGGATTTACCGCTGCTTTTGCATATCGAATTCGGCACGATTGATACAAACGGAATCGGACGGAACTGTGCGAGGCGTGCTCGCCGGGGAGGTTTGCAAACTGCCGGCGATTTGCAATGTTTCGCGGCGAGCGCCACAATGAACTGAGCCGCCCAGAGATGCTTCCTTTCGTAACCCCATTCATTCGAATCTGGGATCGCAGCGAATTGTCTGTCGGAGCGGCGGGGCGAGAACAGAAACGTGAGGCAACGGATGAGCTCGCAAAGCGGGGGCTTTCGCCGCGGTATTGTCTTTATTTGGGCAACTATCGGCCTGCTGCTCTCGGCTACGCCAGGCTCGGCGGAGAAGGTCTATCTAACCGATGGCCGGGTCCTGAACGGCCGATTTACGATGATTTCGAGTATCGACGTCAGTCCGCTGGCGGCGGGCCAAGGTGTCGGCACGTCGAAACCCATTCTGCTGTGCGACGACGACCTGACACGTACGATGGTCTCGAAGCGGCTGGTGCAAAAGATCGATCCCGCGCCGATGCAGCGGCTCGAGCAGTTCGCAATCAAGCAGCCGGTGGCCGAGTTGGGCTCGCAAGTCGCCTCGATCGGCACGATCTTGGACGTCACGCAGTTCGACGCGTTTGGCCGGCGCACTTTTTCAATGCTCACGAACCGTGGCCGCACCGACGTGATCCAAGGTCTGACGACGATCACGCCCGTCTGGTCGCAGCTAAAATCTCTGCAAATGGGCGGAGGCGCTCCCGTGTTCCTATGGGACATGCGCATTGCGACTAGCTCCTTGCCACGCGGTTTGCTGAGCGCGGTACTGCGGCGGCAGATCAATCCCAAGGATCCCGATCAGCGATTGAAGCTGGTGCGGTTCTACATGCAAGCCGAGCGGTTCAACGACGCCGAGGCGGAGTTGAAGCAAGTGCTTGCCGATTTTCCCAATCTCGAAGGCTTGGATCAGCAAGTCAAAGCGCTCGGGCAACTCGGAGCGGAACGCATCCTGAGCGAAGTCGAAGCTGCGCCGCAAAGCAGGCCAAAACCACTTGGCTTATTCGATGCTCGAATCGTTTCCGACCGATAACATTAACGGGCCGGTACTCCAGGAAGTCCGCGACAAGCTGGAAGACTATCGCAAAATTCAGCAGCGCGGCGAAGGGACGATCCACCAAATCGACTCGCTAATGGCCAAGGTCAAAGACGTGCAGCTCAAGAAGCAATTGCAACCGCTGCGGGACGAAATTGCTCTGGAGTTGTCCTTCGGAACGCTCGATCGCCTGGGCCCGTTTCGCCGTCTGGCGGACGACAACGATTTGCTGCCCGAGCAGAAAATGGCCCTGGCCGTCAGCGGCTGGCTGATGGGAGCCGACGACGCGGTCGACAATTTGCAAGTCGCCCTGTCGCTGGCCGAAACGCGGCACCTGGTGTTGGAATACTTGAACGAACCGCTGGCCGTGCGACGCAGGCAATGGCTCGAGTCGATGGGTTCGCAAACGGGTGCTTCGCCGAAGTACGTCGCGAAGTTGCTGGCCCACATGAAGCCGCCGGTGGCGACACCGCCGCAAGAAACGCCCGGGCATTTCAATCTAGAGATTCGCGGAATCGAGGATGAACCCGACGTGATTTATCACGTGCAACTTCCTCCGGAGTACGATCCGTACGTGAAATATCCCACCGTGGTGACGCTGCATGGCGCTGGGACCACCGCCGAGCAGCAGATCGATTGGTGGGCGGGCGTCGCGCGGCCCAGCACGCCGGCGAAAGCACCTGTGCCTGCAAAAGCTGTCGGTGCGGCGAATGCAGGCAACGACAAAAATGCAATACCAGCAACCGACGCGCCGGCGGCGACGGGCGGTTCGATGCTCGCCGGCATGCGGCTGGGGCAGGCGGCGCGGCAAGGCTATATCGTCATCGCTCCCGAGTGGACGAAGCCGCATCAGGTGAAATACGAATACTCGGCGCGCGAAGTGGCCGCCGTGCTCGGTTCGCTGCGCGACGCTTGCCGCCGGTTTTCGATCGACACCGACCGGGTCTATCTCTCCGGTCACTCGATGGGCGGCGATGCCGCCTGGGACATGGGCCTGGCCCATCCCGATCTGTGGGCCGGCGTGATCCCGATTGTCGCCACGGCGGATAAGTATGTGGGGCACTACTGGCCCAATGCCGCCCGGCTGTCGTTTTACTTTATCAGCGGCGAACTGGACGACGGCCGCACCGCGACCAATGCCCCCCAGTGGGACCGGTATCTCACGCAGGCGCGCGGTTGGGACACGACGCTCGTCGAGTATCAAGGCCGGGGACACGAAAACTTTTCCGACGAGGTGATCCGCCTATTCGATTGGATGTCGCGCAAAAAACGCGATTTCTTTCCCAAGGAATTCTCCACGGTGACGCTGCGTGAATGGGATAAAGATTTCTGGTGCGTCGAACTTAAGGACATGCTCTCCTCGGCGATGGTCGATCCGAACTCTTGGCCCGCGCCGCGCGGCACGCATGCGCTGAAGCTCGAGGTGAAAACGAACGCGGTCAACGGTTTGAACGTTGAAATGCGGGCCGCGAAGGTGATCGTTTGGCTGGCTCCGTCGGACACGCTCACGTTCGACCGGCCGATCACGGTGATCGTCAACGGCGAGCGGATCAGTCCGCGCCAGCCGATCAAGCCCAGCCTGGAGGTGATGCTGGACGACGTGCGCCAGCGTGGCGATCGGCAACATCCGTTTTGGGCCAAGCTGCAAAAGCCGGGCGCCTCACGCCGATCCAGAACCGACTGCTGCGGCGCGGCGAGCTGCGGCTGTCCGACGCTGAGAGCAGGACCCGCGGGGGCGACGCTGTCGACATATTGCTGCCATTTGCCGACGTCGTTGCCGAAATCGTGCCCCGACGACTCGCGCAACGAAGCGACCGTGCGGAATTGCATGGCCGGGTCAGTATCCTTCAGCGCGACGCCCAAGGCGCTCACGGCTCGCGGGTCGCCTTTGATGTGGCCGAGTTGTAGCGCGGCCATTAACCGAACATCGATGTTCGTATCGCCCGACAGCGCCGGCTAGCACGCGAACGGCGACATCGCGGGTCGGATTGGGTCCGGCGTTGTTGCCGAAAGCCTGCACACGTTTTCCCCAGGCTTCGCAGACGGCGATCCGCACTTCGGTGTCTGGATCTTTGCTGCCGGCCAGCAGAACTCCGGCGGCGGTTTCGTTGGGGATCGTTGCCAAGGCGCGAATCATTTGGATCCGAACCAACGGATCGGCCTCGCGAACAATGTCGGTGGCGAGGCGGTCGGCTACACGCTGTTTGTCTTCCGCGGTGCCTTTGGCGGCGAAGTCCGCCAGTTGCTTCACCACGGCGATCCGGTCGCGCGAGAAGGGACCATAATGCACGACGTCGGCAGCAGCGTCTTGCTTGTCTTTCTTGCTGCCCCACCAAGGCACGCCATTCTGCGAACCCCAAGTGCAGCCCGCGGTGGCAAGCAAACCGCAGCACAGCCCTAACAGGCAGAGCGTGTAAAAGGGCCAGCGGATGCCGGGCAATGCGCGCATCGAAATCGCCAAAGGCGGAATGGGTTTACCGGAGAAGAGACTATCGGCCAGATGAGAGCGGGCGGACTATAGCAGAATGTTCCGAATCCGGCCAAGCCCGGCTCGCAATGCACGCAATGAAATTCTGCCATTGAGGGCATGCAATCTGCCAATCCTCGCAAATTGCGCAAATTCGCGGATCGAAGCGGCTTTTTGCCGGGATCGTAATCCTCCATTGTTCGGTAATTTGAATCCGCGAAGACTTGGCAAAGTTTGACGGCCGGATTGCCGATGATTCCGAGTGTTCCGATCAGGCAGACTTTGACGCCTTGCTTGCGCATCAGTCGCCGGGACTGAAATGTGGCGGCAACGGCTGGAAATTGCTCGGTCGGCTGCATGACCAACACGCTGAAATCCATGCCTAAGCGCCGCGGAATTCGAAAGTTGCATAAGCTCTTGCTGGCGGCGCTAATCGCTGTTGGCGGACTGCCGGGCTGTCATTTTGAATCCCGGCCGGCGCAATGTCCGCTGCTGCCGCCAGCGCAGCCCGTCGGTTCCGAGAAAAACAAGGTCTCATTGCCTTTGTATACGATCGAGCCTCCCGATATCTTGGAGGTCAACGCGATCAAGGTGGTTCCGAAGGCGCCCTACCGCATCGGATCCCTAGATTATTTACAAATTCGCGTGATCGGCACTTTACAAGACCAACCGATCTTCGGCACTTATGCTGTCGAGCCCGGCGGGACGATCAACCTTGGCGCAGCGTATGGCCGCGTGCAAGTTTCCGGCATGACGCTGGATGAAGCGGCCGAAGCGATCTACAAGCAACTGAGCCGAACCCTCAAGCAGCCGCAGGTTTCCGTGGTCCTGGCAGCCTCGGCCGGCTTGCAGCAAGTCGGCGGCCAGCACCGGGTGGGGCCCGATGGCACGATCAATCTAGGCATCTATGGCTCGGTCTTCGTGACCGGCATGACCGTGGAAGAAGCGCGGCAGGCGATCGAAACGCATCTGTCGAAGTACCTCGAATCGCCCCAGGTCTCGGTGGACATCTACGCCTATAACAGCAAGGTCTACTACATCATCAGTCAGGGGGCCGGCCTGGGCGATCGGTTGCTGCGGCTGCCGATTACCGGCAATGAGACGGTGCTAGACGCGATAGCCCAAACCAATGGCTTATCGCAAGTCTCGAGCAAGAAAATCTGGATCGCCCGGCCGACGCCGAATGGTTGCGACCAGATTCTGCCGGTGTCCTGGGATGCAATCACGCGCGGAGCCACGACGGCCACGAACTATCAAATCCTGCCCGGCGACCGGGTTTACATCGCCGAGGACAAGCTCATCGCGTTCAACACGTTTATGAACAAGCTGTTCTCGCCGGCAGAGCGTCTGTTCGGGTTTACCACCTTGGGCGTCGAGTCGATCGAGCAAATCAAGCACCCCAATCAACAGCTAGGCAACGGCCTGTAATCGTCAGGTCGCCGTGGGCGGACACTGCCCCACTTGGTCGACCAGCGGGATAACCGATTCCTTGGAATCAAAACACAATGGCGATGCCCACCCAAAGTGAGTAAGCGATCCCACCCATCATCCAAAAGCAAACTCATGGATTTCGGTGCGGGAATTGCTAGAATGAACTCAGTGTTTCGAGGGAAGGGTGCGACGGTGCTTGGTTGAAGAGAGAAGGAGCGCGATCATGTCCATCATAAAACGGTCGATCGGGGCGTGGCTTACTCGAACGCTTGCCGTTGCGGTGATCATGTTGTGCGTCGGATCGATGTCGCAGACCGCATCGGCGCAAGCGATTGGCGGGCTTGGCGGCAGTTTCGGCGGACCTTCCACGTTGCAATACACGCCACGCCCGACGTTGAGTCCTTATCTAAACTTGTTCACGAACCCGAACGGCTATGCGCAGTACCAGTTGCAAGTGCAACCGTTTCTGCAACAGAACCAATTGAACTACCAACAGAACTCGGCCATCAATCAGCTTCAGGGCCAGTTGAATCAGTTGCGCTCCTCGAGCGGACTAGGAACTTCCGGAGGTGGCCGCCTCGGGGCAACCGGCCAAGGTGGAGAGTACATGAACTACTCTCATTACTATCCAGGCCGTCGCTGAGTTCAAATAAGGCCGAGCGAACGTGCGTGGTGGTTTCTCTCAGCCGTGCTGAGTTCTGCTTGCCTGGAATCCGGCATTCTTTTTTCTTCCGGTTTGACGACGGGAGAAAACCGAGCTAGATATTCAATGGCCTTCGTCTGGTCATGCGTCGAGCACATCGCTCGGTCCGTGACCAGGCGCTCGTCGGGGCCACTTTCGACGCTCGTCTTGCGGAGTTGCGCGGTGCCGGAATCCTCCCGGCTGCAAAGGCCGCTCTTCGCATGAATCAGCTTTGCACTCGATCGGCGGTCCGAGCGCCTCGATTGCGCTGCGCTCCCACATCCGACAGCCAGGATTACCAGTCGCCTATGCAAACTCGTGCTGCCATCCTATCCTTGCCGGCCGTCTGCCGGTCGACCGTTGAATCCGAAGTCATCGAAACCGTGCGCAGCGTTTTGGCTTCGCATTTTGCAGGTGTCTTAGCGGTAGAACGCCGCCGCGACCGGAGGTTTCCCTATCCGCATCTGATACGTCTGACGCCGCTGGCTGATGACGGGCAGAATTTGGCGGGCGTTCCGCTCGTCGCGGTCGGCAAGCAACTTTCGGAAACAGGTCTCGGCTTTTTTCATTCCACCCCCCTGCCCTACCGCCGGATGCTCGTCTCTCTCGACGCCGCCGATGGTCGTTCGATCAGTCTGGCGATCGATCTGACGTGGTGCCGCTTCACGCGTTTCGGCTGGTACGAAAGCGGCGGCCGGTTCTTGCGTGTCGTGCGCACCCCGCCACCACCGATGCCGTCAGCGCAGGAGCCTATTTCCGCGGCGGAATCCGACTATCAGATCTGATCGCACGAGGATCCGGCAAGAAAGCTTCACGGAAGTTGAAGCGGACGGACTTGACCCGTGCCGGCACAGGTCAAATCGCTGCATTTGGCCGCGCATCGAATAGCCGGCTCATTAGCAAGTTGTCGTCGTAGCAGCCATCGAGCTTGCGGATGCGGCGGCGGACTCCTTCGCGCTGGAAACCCAAACGCTCGTACATCCGAATCGCGGGCAGATTGCTCGTGAACACTTCCAACTCGACCCGCTCCAGCCCGAGATCCGGCGCGCCATGGATCGCGGCCGATACCAGCCGCGATCCGATTCCACGTCCGCGATACTCGGGATGCACTCCGATGCCGAGCCGCCCGACATGCCGGAATCCCTCGCGTTCGTCGGGCAGGATGTCGCACCAACCGACAACCCCTTGTTCGACCGGTCGAATATCGTCGATGGCGACCCATTGCCGCGGCCCCAGACTCGATGTTTCGGCGAATGAACTGGCGAACCTTTTCCAAGGGGGGCGCCTCGACCATCGCCAAGTACTTCCGTTCGCGCGCAACCCGATCCAGCACGGCGTGGAAGCCCGCCACGTGTTCTTCGGTAATCGGCACGATATCGATGCCCAATTCCATTCCCTCTGCCCGTTGGTGCTGCGGCCACGAGTTTCCCGCGAACATCAGGTCAAGCGGCGGACGATCCAGTCTCCCAATCTCGGCGAAAGCTGGCCCAGCGCGACGAGAATCCGCATATACGGCGGATAAACCAATTCGGGACGCCGGCGCTCGCAAGCCCGCACGATCGCTTCGGAGAGCTTTTCTGGGCTCACCGCCCGGAGTTTGACGCCGGCGCCCGGTCGCTTCGCCGCGCTCCGGCAATCCGGCCACCTGATCCGAATAACGCTGTTCGGCGTTTTCGCGGGCAATCGGTCCCGGCGAAACCAGCAGCACATGCAGCCCCTGCGGTGAAAGCTCCAGGCGCAATTGCTGCGTATACGCGGCCAGCGCGAATTTCGATGCCGGATAGGCGCCGACATAGCGGCTGGCTGATTTTCCCGATAGCGAACCGACGTTGACCAGGTGCCCGTGCGTTTGCATCAGATGCGGCACCGCGGCGCGAACGCAACGGACCGCCGCGATGAAGTTCAGATCCATGAGCGCCAGGAATTCTTCCGGGGTGGTCTCGATGACCTGACCACGCGCCGAACGCCCGGCGCTGTTGACCAGCACGTCCAGGCGGCCGAATTCCTCGACCGTTCGCTGAAACAGGCGGTCCACGTCGTCCTGGGAAGTAATGTCGGCGGCAATCGTGAGGACCGTCCGGCCGGAAGACCTAAGCGGAGCGGCGGCGGACTCCAGCAACTCGAGATTCCGCGCGGCCAAAACAATCCGCAATCCGCGCCGGCAAGCGCCGCGGCGAGCGCCTTGCCCAGGCCGCCGGAACCGCCCGTGATCACCGCGACCTTGTCAGCCCAGTACGACATCGGCGAAGTCACCGCGAAGAATCGACGTGGGTTGAACTCTCGGGAACCAATGACCGCGCTCGATCCGGTAGGTCGCGGGCAGAAAACTTTGTTTCGAAGCTGCGCAGTCCCGAATAAGCTAGTGCATTGTCACAGATTGAATTTAGGGTGCCACTGGCTCTGCCAGTGTTCTTCGTTGCTGAACGATCAAGGCAAGAATTCCAAAGATCACTGGCAGAGCCAGTGGCACACAATCCAAGAATCAAGCGTTGACAAAGCACTAGTGGGCCACAGGCGTACGCATCTGGCACTTTAGGGTACCCAAAACATCGCGGAATGGAAGGGTGATCCACGAGCGCATTAGCCCCTGCATCAGTCCGGCCTCTGCATGCGTTTGCGTTTTGTGACGAATCAATTAACGCAGGCGTTGAAAGTGCGTGACCTTCCATCCGCCCGACTGGCCAGTGTTCGCGTCCGACCGGCGATACACGATCGGTATGCCGTTTTCCGGATCGAAAATTGCTTGTTGCAAGATCGTGCCGGATTCGGCGACCGCCGGATCGTGAGCGGCGGCCAGGTTGCGATCGCGATCGAGCCGGATCACCTCGAATAAGCCCGGCACGGACCAATATTCCCATAGGTGCCGGCGGGTTGGCTGGCCGTTCAGTGCTACCAGAACCACTTCCCCATTGCGCACTTCGACGTGCATTTTTCCGGCCAAGCCGAGACTGGCATCGAGATCGAGATCGTAATTTGTCGCGGGGTGCTGCCGCCAGCGGGCTTCGGCGGCGTCGAGCTCTTCCGGTTTCATGATCGGCGGCTGACCGTGGTTGAACCACGCGATGACGCCGATCGCCACGGCAACACCCAGGACACAGCTCAAGACCATAATCCAGGCGAACAACCACAATGGAAAAATTCGAGTTGACGCGGCCGGCCTACCCGGAGACAAACTTTCGGGCCGAAGATCGTCTGAATCGTCGGACATGCGAAATGCTTTTTCAGCCGTGCGGGGCGAAAGTTGATGTCGCGTCCGCCGAGAGGGCCATAGGCGAACGGCTGGCAACAATGTACCCTGTCGGTCAAGCGCGGGCGGCGCGTCGGCCCAGGAACCTTGGATATTTTGGCAACGCTTTTCCCAGATCGGTTGGCGCCATAGGCCGCCGCCGGTTCCACCAAGCGATGCCGGAATTACCACCGCATCTTCGTCCGATTTTTGGAGGAAATTCATGTCGAACGCAGCCGCCAATGGCCAACATGCGCGGACGAAAATCGTTGCTACGATTGGGCCGGCTTGCCGCGAGGAGCCACAACTTGCCGAGTTGGTCGAGGCCGGGGTCAATGTATTCCGCCTCAACATGGCCCATGCCGATCTCGACCACCATGCCGAAACCGTGCGCCGAGTGCGGGCCGTCAGCACGAAATTGGGCGTCCCGATCGGGCTGCTGGTCGATTTGGCGGGGCCGAAAATTCGCGTGGGCGAAATTCCCGGCGGCCAAATGGATTGTCACGCCGGTGCCGGCATCCGTTTCGTGCGTGGGTCTTCGACCCAAGCCGCCAACGAGCTGACCTGCACTTATGCCCCCTTGGTCGACGAGCTTTCCGGCGGCGATCGCGTGATGCTCGCCGACGGCACGATTTCGCTCGTGGTGGAAGAAAAGCAGACCAGTTCAATCCTATGCCGCGTCGTGCAACCGGGCCGGCTCCGCAGCCGGCAGGGGCTCAACTTGCCCGGCGTGAAGCTCAGCGTGCCGGCGATGAGCTCCACCGATTGGGCCCATGCCGCTTGGGCCGCGAAGATGGGAATCGATTTCGTCGGGCTGAGCTTCGTTCGCTCGCCGGTGGAAGTTCGCTGCGCTCAAAGAATACCTGCGCAGCCACGATTCGCAAGCGCTGGTGATTGCCAAGATCGAGAAGCAGGAGGCGCTCGACCATCTGGAGGAAATTGTCGAGGCGGCCGATGGCGTGATGGTCGCCCGCGGCGATTTGGGCGTCGAGATCGACATTGCCCGGATGGCGGTCGTGCAAAAGCAGATCGTTGCCGCCTGCAATAAGTTCGCAGCGGCCGGTGATCATCGCCACGCAAATGCTCGACAGCATGCAACATTCCAGCCAGCCGACGCGGGCCGAAGCCACCGACGTCGGCAATGCCATTCTCGACGGCTGCGACGCCTGCATGCTCTCGGGCGAAACCGCAATGGGCGAATATCCCGTGGCGGCGGTGAAAATGATGCACCGCATCGCGGCCGTGACCGAGTCGTTGTTCAACGAGCGGCCGCCGGCCCAGCAACTTGCCCCGCGGGTCTTGTCGTCGCAGGCGGTTCCCCAAGGATTGAAGCCGATCACTTGGGCCGTGGTGCACGGCGCCGGCCGAATCGCCGTGCAGTTGGACGTGCGGCAAGTGGTTGTGGCCACGCGCAGCGGAGCGGCGGCGCTGGCGTTCTCGAAGTTGCGAAACTTGGTGCCAACCGTTGGAATCAGCGACGTCGAGACGACGCTCCGGCGAATGTGCCTCTACTGGGGCGTCACGCCCGTGGCCGGCAACCCGGCCGTTGATTCCAGCGGGCTAATGACGCAAACGACCGAATGGGGGCAAAAAACCGGCCGCCTCAAGAGCGGCGATCGCGTAGTGCTGGTGGCCGTGGCCCTCTCCGGCGCGGGGCACAACATCGTGGCCGTCCAGGAAGTTCCGTAGAAGCACTTCGAATACAGGGAGGGCGAGGCTCCTGCCGAGCCGCGAACTCCCCTCGCCGCCTGCATCGCCTGGGTCTGCCAAGCGTTGACGCCGATGGGGAATGAACCACAATAGGACGAACCAAAATTCGTCGTTTTTCTTCTTCTCATTCTCTGCGAAGGCGCCGCAAGGGAGCTCTCGAATGCCCAGTTGTGTGTTAGCGTACTCGGGCGGGTTGGACACCTCGGTGATTCTCGGTTGGCTTCGTGAAGAAGGCTACGACGTCCACGCTGTGTACGTCGATTTGGGCCAGCCTTGCGAGGACCGCGAGGCGATTCTCGCCAAGGCCCAGCAGTGCGGTGCCGCTTCGGCCCGGATCGTCGATGCTCAGCAGGAGCTTTGCCGCGATTTCGCCTTCCCTGTGTTGCAGTGGCAGGCGCAGTTACGAAGGGCTCTACTTGCTCGGGACTTCCATTGCCCGGCCGTTGATTACGAAGGTCTGTTTGCAAGTGGCACGCGAAGTCGGCGCCGACGCCTACGCTCACGGCGCTACTGGCAAAGGGAACGACCAATGCCGATTCCAGTTAGCAGCCGACGCCCTGGAGCCCGGCATGCGGGTCATCGCCCCGTGGCGGATTGAGATTTTCCGGGCTCGGTTTCCTGGCCGCCGCGAGATGATCGAGTATTGCGCCTCGAAGCAGATTCCCGTGAAGGCCTCGGCCGCCAAGCCCTATAGCTCCGACGAGAACTGTTTGCACATCAGCTACGAAGCGGGCAAGCTCGAGGAACTGACCGTCAACGGTGTCGAGCTGGTCGATTTCGGTATGACCGTCTCGCCGCAAAAGGCTCCGGACAAGATCGAGCAAATCACGCTCGGTTTCGAGTCCGGAATGCCGACCACGCTCAACGGCCGGCAGTACAGCGCGGTCGAAATGGTTCGCGAATTGAATCGCATCGGCGGCCGCAACGGCATCGGGCGGATCGACATGGTCGAAAACCGCTTCGTCGGGATGAAGAGCCGGGGCGTGTACGAGGCGCCGGGCATGACGCTGTTGTACGCAGCGCACGGGCTTGTCGAGCAACTGACGTTGGATCGCGATCTGGTTCATCTGCGCGATCAACTCGCGCCGCAAGTCGCGGAAATGGTTTATTACGGCTTCTGGTATTCGGCCAAAATGGACGCCCTGTTGGCATTCATCCGCGAGGCGCAAAAGCCGGCCACCGGCGAGGTGCGATTGAATCTGTACAAGGGAAACATCATGGTCGACTCGCGCTCGAGTCCCATGAGCCTGTACGACGCGGGAATCGCCAGCATGGAAGGGGGCGGCTCGTACAACCAGACCGACGCGGAGGGCTTTTTGCGAATTCAAGGCCTGCCGTCGCGGGTTCAGGGACGCGTCACGCCGCGGAAATATTGAGAGTCACGCATGGATTCCGCATCGGAGGCCGCGACGGCCGCATTCAATTCCGATCAGCCCACGCCGGAGCGCGCCGCTCAATTGCGCCGGTGGGATGTCGACCATGTCTGGCATGGGTTCACGCAAATGGCGGAATACGCCAACGCGGAACCGCTGGTCATCGATCGGGCCGAAGGCTGCTGGTTGATCGACGTTGCCGGGCGGCGCTATTTGGACGGAGTCGCCTCGCTATGGTGCAACGTTCATGGGCATCGCCGGGCGGAGATCGACGATGCCGTGCGATTGCAGCTCGATCGGGTCGCTCATAGCACGCTATTGGGGATCTCGCACGAACCGGCAATCCTGCTGGCGCGGCGGCTGGTCGAACTCGCGGCGCCGCTGGCGTGCGACGGGCCACCGCTGACACGCGTGTTCTATTCCGATAGCGGCTCGACGGCCGTTGAGGTCGCACTGAAAATCGCGTTCCAATATTGGCGGCAGCGGCGGCCCGAACGGGGCGGTCCGCGGCGTGACAAAACGCGGTTCGTCGCACTGTCGCAAGCCTATCATGGCGACACGGTCGGCAGCGTGAGCGTCGGTGGCATGGAATTGTTCCACGATGTGTTTCGGCCATTGTTGTTTCCCACTTGGCGCGCGCCGGAGCCGTTTCTCTATCGCTACCCGCGAGGAACAACCGCCGAGCAATGCCGCGACGATTGCCTTGCCCAGATGGAGCGGATTCTCGCCGAACACCATCAGGAAATTGCCGCCGTGGTGCTAGAACCGCTGGTGCAAGGGGCGGCCGGGATGATTGTCGCTCCCGAGGGCTACTTGCGGGGCGTGCGCGATCTGACTCGGCGTTATGATGTGCTGTTGATCGCCGATGAAGTGGCCGTGGGAATTGGCCGGACAGGCACGATGTTCGCTTGCGAGCAAGAGCAGGTCGTGCCCGACTTGCTCTGCCTGGCCAAAGGGTTGACGGGCGGTTATCTGCCGCTGGCGGCGACCTTGGCCAACGAAGAAATCTTCGCCGCCTTTGCCGGAACGCAAGCCGAGCTGCGCACCTTTTTCCATGGGCACACCTACGGCGGCAATCCGCTCGGGGCGGCCGCAGCCTTGGCCACGCTCGAAATCTTCGAGCGCGAGGCGACGCTGGCCGCGATTCAGCCGCGGATCGAGCAGCTTGCCGGCTGGATGCGGCGGTTCGCGGCGCTAGAGCATGTGGGCGACGTGCGGCACCGCGGAATGATGGCGGGGGTCGAATTGGTTCGCGATCGGAACGCCCAACAACCTTACGATTGGAGCGAGCAAGTGGGGGCTCGCGTTTGCTTGCGAGCGCGCGACCGTGGCGTACTGATCCGCCCGCTGGGCAACGTCGTCGTATTAATGCCGCCGCTGGCGATCAACGCGGCGGAACTCGAACTGCTCGGCGAAACCATCGAGCAAGCGATCCGCGACGTGACGGACGCGGCAGAAATCGCATCCTAGCGTGGTGTTGAAAAAGGGGACAGGCACCTCGCGGCAAGCCAAAATTCTCAACGAAATCGCGCGGTCGCTCGGAGCCAGTCCCCTTTTTCAACGGGCCGCTATGAACTACGACATCAGGCGATTTGGGCGACTGCAACCCTAAACGTTCGTCAAATCGTCGATGCCGCCGGGACCGAGCAGGCGGTCGAGCGCTGCGGCCAAGGTCGCGGCGTGTTCTTCAGACTCCGCATAAATCCGACAGATCCGATGACTGAGCGGAAGTTGCCGGAACAGCTGATCGTCGGTGAGCGGACGAGTCCGTTGCTGGGCTTCGTCGTAGAGAAAATTCTGCCCCTCTGCCGGCCCGCGCGTGTGGGGTCGATGAAGATGCCGAGCCAAATCGATCTTTAGCGGAAGGCTCGCCAGGTCTGGCGGCAACTGTTCGCGCAACGCTTGTTCCACAAACTGCGGCTGGCTAAAAATGCTGGACGACTCCGCTTCACTCGGCCCAAACACTAAATTGCGCTGACAAACCATTTTCCATCGAACCCTGCGCGCAGCAGCTCGCGCCACCGCAGTCCCAATGCGCGGCGGCGTGGATCATCGCTATCCGCCCAGCGTGCGACATCGACCAATAGCGACCATTCGGTGAAGCGTTGGTATTCGCTCAGATGCTCCAGCGGATTACCTGGAAATAGCAAGTCTCGGCTGTCGTCGAACAATTCCGCCAGCGATAAGTCGATCGCCCGAACGGTGCGATGGAAATAGATCGTCCGAAACAACTCGGCCCGTACGCTCATGAATCGAACGAGAGCTTCGATTCCCCGCCGCTGGATCGTCAGCCCCGCCGGACTGAAACGGCTATAACGCAATAGCCGGTCGAGGTCGAATGCCCGCGCCTGTATCCGGACATGTAAGCATCGCGCAGGACGAAGTCCATGTTGTCGACGGTGTAAATCCCGCTGAACAGGCTGCGCAGAAACTTCAGCCACTTCGGCATTGCCGTCGAGTCGTCGTTCTTTGGCCGGGTGATGAGCAGGGCAATTTGCTCCGGGTCGAGTGTCTCGCCGTCGGCCAGTCGGCTGTTAGGATTGCCCCGCACGCGGCGAATCATGTCACCTAGTTCGTTTCGAATGATCGCGCAACCAAGGGTCTCGTGAGTCAGTCCAAACCGAGACAAATAGTGCTCGTCGAAAAAATGTCCAAACGGGCCATGCCCCACGTCATGCAGCAACCCGGCCATCCGTAACAGGGACTCGACATAGCCAGGACTTGGCGTATCGGGGCAAGTTTCGCGCAAGCTGGCATCGAGCGCCGCCGCGGCCCGGCTGGCCAAGTGCATAACCCCCAGCACGTGCTGGAACCGCGTATGCTCCGCCGCGGGAAAGACCCACCAGGCGGTTTGCAGTTGGTGAATCTGCCGCATCCGCTGGACCCACGGATGATCGATGATCTGGCGTTCGGCAATCTCTCCCGCCGGCAATCCGCCCCCGGAGGTAAACGGTATATAGCCATGGATCGGGTCATAGCTCAGGCTTTCGCCGCGAAAGGGCGCCATGGAGGGATTCTCGATTCCTTGAAAATGGAAAGGGCGGACCTCCGGCCGATTGTCTATATGTCTACCGCTCTCAAAAACGTCGCGGCCCCGAGGGAGCCAGACAGACTTCGCAGTTTACCAAAAGGCGTCGACTTCTGCCGTTTGCCGTTATGCTTTCGTCAAATCCAGACCACCCCTCTTGATGCAACTTCACCATTTGTCAACTGCGGCCTAAGTGTCGCGCGAGCGGATTCCGATACAAACAATACGTTGCAACTCCTAGCAAGGTGTTGAAAAAGGGTACAGGCACCTCGCGGCCAACTAAAATCCTAGGCGAAATCAGGCGGTCGCTCGGAGCCAGTCCCCTTTTTCAACAGGCTGCCAGGCAAGTGCAGCGCTCAGCACCGACCTTTGCTGAGTCCCAGGTCGCGCGCCCTGGAAAGTGCATCGTCCAATCTCCCGAATGTATCGTTCTGGGCATCGAACGCCACCGCGTCAAGGAGCCTATTGTGAGCCGTTTTCCGTTGCGGATGTGCTTGGGCGCGTTGTGTTGTAGCTTGTTTTTCCTCGCGACCGCCGCGCGTGTGCAGGCAGCTCCGCATAGCGAAGATTTGTTGCCGGACACGACCAAGTTTTATCTATCCATCGGCGATGTTCGCGCGCTACGCGATTCGTTCAATCGTTCGCAATGGGGGCAATTGGTGAACGACCCAGTGCTGCAGCCGTTCGTCGAAGATTTTCGCAACCAAATGCGGGAAAAAGGCATCCAGCGCCTCGACCATCTAGGTTTCAGCTGGGAGGAGTTGTCCGGCGTGCCGGGAGGCGAAGCCAGCCTGGCCATGATCCAACCGGCGCCGGGGAAGATGGCCATTGCGCTCGTGGTCGACGTCACCGGTCACAAAGAACAAGCCACGGCCCTGCTCGAAAAAGTCAGCGCTCGCTTGAAAGCTCGCGGAGCGGTACGCGTCAACGGCGGCACGGATGTGGTGTTTCAGCTTCCGCAAGTTGAAGGACGGCGGGACAATTTACAAGTGGCCTATGCTTTGCAGGACGACCTGCTCGTGGCCACGGATAATCTCGACGTGCTCGAATCGATCCAAGCCGCTCGGAAGACGGAGCGTAAGGATAGCCTGGCGAAGCTGAAGTCGTACCGAGCCGTGATGGACCGTTGCCAGCAATCCGCCGGAACGACGGTTCCGCACCTGCGCTGGTTTGTCGATCTATTTGGATATATCGACATGCTCCGCTCCGTGGGCCCGCATGAGAAGCGGCACGGGATGGACATATTCAAGGCCCTCAAGAACCAGGGCTTCACGGCCATCCAAGGTGTGGGGGGCTATGTGAATTTCTCCGCCGAGGGCTGCGAACTGATCCACCGCACGATGATCTATGCCCCGCCAGTCGCTGGCCATGAGCAAAGCAAGGATAAGTACGAGCTTGCCGCCAGGATGCTGAATTTCCCGGCGGGTGGAAATTTGGAACCGCAAGCTTGGGTTCCGGCCCACGTCGCCACCTACAACACGTTCAACTGGGACATTCAAACAGCCTTTAACTCCTGCGAAACGTTGGTCGACGAATTGATGGCCGAAAAGGGAGTGATGCACGATGTGCTCGATAGCCTCAAGAACGATCCCCAGGGGCCGAAGGTCGACATCGCGAAGGATCTGGTCGGAAACCTGAAGTCGCGCGTGACCATTATCACGGATTATCAGCTTCCGATTGGTCCCAAGAGCGAACGGATTCTATTCGCCGTCGAAACCGGCAACGAAGCCGCGGTCGCCGAAGCCATCGCCAAAACGATGAAAGGGGATGCGCGCCGCCGGGAATTCGAAGGCCACGTGATTTGGGAAGTCACCGATGAACAATGCGACGTTCCCGAGTTGAAAATCGAAAGCCCCGATGGGAGCGCGGTGCAACACGCCGACCAAGACGATGGCTCCGCCGATCCGAAACGATCGAAAGATGATCGCCTGATGCCCAATTCGGCGATGACCGTGGCGTTCGGCCATCTGTTCGTCGCCTCGCACATCGAGTTCCTCGAACAAGTGCTGCGCCAGAACCACGAGCAAAACGGTTTGGCCACTTGCGCCGATTACCGGCTGGTGGCCGAGCGAGCCAATCGCTGTGGCACCGGCCAGTTCAGCTTCCGCCTTTTCTCTCGGACGGACGAAGAATATCGCCCGACGTACGAACTGATCCGCACCGGCCAGATGCCGAAATCGGAAACGATCCTGGGCCAAGGCCTGAATGCCATTCTCGGCGACGGCAAGGACGGACAACCACGCAAGCAAAAAATCGACGGCCGGCTCTTGCCCCCGTTCGATACCGTCAGCCATTATTTTGGCCCCGCCAGCTCGGTCGTCACTTCCGAACCGGCTGGCTGGTTCATCGTCGGCTTTACGCTGGACAAGAATCTGCTGAAGCAGTCGGGCGCCTTGCGCACGAAGGATTTGCTCCAGAGAAAACTCCGGCCCAACCGGCTTCGGTGAGGTCTTCAACGCCAAAAGCCACCGACAGCAACAGCGCACCGACCGCCGTCGAGCCAGCGGTTGCGCCCGTCAACCCGGCCACAGCCGCTCCGGCGCAAGCTGCGGTTCCCGCGACGGTCGAGAAATCGACCATCACGACGAAGAAGTAGTTGCAGCCTGACACGGCAGTTTCACGACTGTCACCGCTCGGTTCGCCACTGAATCTCCACGCCCGCGCTTGTCCATTGCGGCCTTGAGCACTCGTCTGAGGGCTCGTTTCGGCCGCAGCTTCGCGGCGGATGCCGGCCGGCTATCGGAAATTTTGGATCCGCGGTCTGACCGTTATAACCGGCATAGTCCGCTCGTCTTCCGCTCCGAATGGCCGAAGCTGCGATTCCGAATAATCCGTTTATGCACTGCGTGCGGGATAATTCCGATATGACTACTCGGAGCTTCGCTCGGCTCGCATTCCTAGGCGGTAGGCGAGTCGCAATTCGGGGTTGTGACAAGTAACGCCAGAGTCGTATCAGAATGGAATGTGTGTAGCGTCGATGCTCCGCTGTCGATTGAGCCCGGCGCGAGTTCCGGCACCGGTTTCCGAGCCTCGTTTGCCCTGTAAAACCGCCCAAGCCCCCGGTCAGTGAGTTTTTTCTCCCATGAAGCGAATTGCCCATTTGATGGTGGCCCTCGCCGCGGCTGTCTGGATCGTTCACGATTTGGGCGCCCCGGCCGCCAGTTCCAGCAACGCGTCGGCGACCAAAGTGCTGTCCACGCAACGTGCGCCGTTGGAGCAAACGGAAGCCGCCACTGACCCAGATAGATGTTTGCAGCGACCCGCCATGACGCTCTATCACCCCATCGCGACGCCGGGGGTCGAACGAACAGCAGTCGTGGTCGCCCAGATCGAGAATTCATCCGCGGTCGACTCTCAAGCAGCGGCGCAATCCGCAAACGCGCCAGAGCACGTGAATTTAACGCTGCATCTGTTGGTCTCATTCGCACGTGCTTTCGAGCCTGACGTGTTGCCGGCATTGTTTCGCGGCTCGCCTGACACCGACGTCGAAAAGAAGGCCGTCAATAGTCGCTCGGCCGTCGAACATCTGGCCGCAAACGAATCGCCAGATGGCGATGACACGACGACAACCGGCCCTGCGCTGGGTAAAACCGCAGCGAATGATGCGTCGGTGCAAGACGACCTTTCGCGATTTCCGGCGTCCGCGAAATCGGGAGAAATGATTGGCCGAGACTGGACGCCAGAGCAATGTCAAGCCGGCTTCCGCTGGCTAAGGGTCACTGCGTCGCGGATGCGTGCCGATCTGACAGCCACCGCGCGTGCCGCGGCGGAGCTGGTCCAAGCCGACCGCGAGATGCTCGCGCTGGAAGCACGGTTGGACGAGAAGGTTCTCGCCGACCGTTTCGAAGCCTTCCGCAAAGCCGCGGCCGAGTCGGAACCCACCGTCGGCCTGGCGTCGGCTCGAACTCGGCCTGTTATCGTCGAGCCTTTGTCGCCGGAATTGGAACAACTGCGGGCAAAAATTAACCAGGTATTGGCCCTCTACCGGAACGACCGGCTCTTGAACACCGCCAACCAGTCCCCTTGGGAAGTCATGCATCGCATCGTGGCGTATGGCATTCCGACGGAAATTCGCCGCGATGGCCCGACGGGCGACCGGGTGAACGCGATCGGCTGGCTCCTTTACGGCGGCCGGTGCTCCGGGCAACCCCTGTTGGCATTGAGTGGCGATCGGCCAGTCGTAGTCGTGGGTCCCGGCGTGCAAGGACATACCGGCCAGTTTGTCGCGATGTTGGCCCAATCCCACGTCAGCCCAAACACGCCGTTCAAACTGAACGGCAAGACGCTGACCGTCCGCGACCTGATCGAAGAAGAGAAGCTTGGCTGCGAATCGCAAACGGAATTGACGTTCAAACTGATTGCGTTGTCGTACTACCTCAAGAGCGACGACGAGTGGACGTCGCGAGACGGGCAGAGCTGGTCGATTGCCCGGCTCGTTCAAGAGGAGATTCGCGCACCGATACGCGGAGCGGCCTGCGGCGGCACGCATCGCTTGTTCGGCTTGAGCTCGGCCTACAAGATGCGCATCCGCGACGGCTTGGCGGTGGACGGCCAGTTCAAGCGAGCGCAAACCTACATTCGCGATTATCAGCGGTACGCGCTCGGCACGCTCCGCAATTACGACGGGAGCTTCAGCACCGATTGGTTTACCCGGCCGGCGGATTCGGGCGACAAGGCCCGAAAGCTCCAGACGACCGGCCACATTCTGGAATGGCTCGTGTTCAGTCTGGATCAGCAACAACTCCGTGATCCGCGCGTTGTCCGGACGGTCGACTTTCTCGCAACGATGATCCTGAATGAACCGGACCGCGACTGGAGCGTCGGCCCGCTGGGCCACGCCCTGCACGCCCTGTCGCTCTATGACGAACGATTATGGAGCGCGAAGTCAACAGCGGAAGACTCTCGACTCGCCGGCCGTTCGACGCCGCATTGGCCCGCGTCGCCAAGTGCCGATTCAAGCCGGGGGCAGCCCGCCGTGCGTCCTGCCAGCGGCACATCGGAGCACGATCGAATCTCCGCGCCATTGCGGTCGGCGAGTCCCCCGGCAATCTCCACAACGCGTTGAACTCGGCGCGTTAAACTCGGCGCGACATTTTCCCTCGGTTGGTCGATCGAAGAATCGCTTGCCGCGCGCGCGAAAGTCCGTACCATGCCACTCGGCTATCGCGGACCCTTTTCAATGCCGGCCGACGATTCGGATGAAAGCCCAACGACTCACCGATCAATTCCAGAAGATCATCGATCTGGCCGGGCGGCTGGCCGGATTGGTGGCTGCCGATGCCCTGCTGGTCTTGCTCGAAGGCCCGACCGATTGGGAGCAATTTAAGCTCTTGGTCGGCGATGGCAAGGTGCTTGTCGCCGCCGATGTCGCGGAACAGTTGGATGGCGCCGCGGAAGCGGGCCTCGCGACGGTCGTCCTGAACATGGCCGACAGCCCCGTCTACGAAAAGCTCACCCAGGCGCTGCTGGAGAGCGTCGCCGATGAGATCCTCGCCCCGGGAGCTCGGGTTGTGGCGATGTACAGCGGATTCGAGTCGGGCATCATCGATTCGATCAGCGTTATCAATCTCAACGAACGCTTGGAGCGGCTCACCGCCCGCGACCTTCGCCAATTGGAAACCCACGTCCCGCTTGACACGCTGAAAACCGTCGTCGATCTGGCGGTTGAAGTGGGCCGCGAAGGGCGCGAAGGCAAGCCGGTCGGAACATTGTTCGTCATCGGCGACAGCCGCAAGGTGCTTGCCATGAGCCATCCCACAGGCTTCGATCCAGTGCGCGGCTATGGCCGCAAGGAGCGGAATCTGAGCGACCCGCGCGTTCGCGAGGGATTGAAAGAAGTGGCCCAAATGGACGGGGCGTTCATCATCACCGCCGACGGCACCGTCGAGGCCGCCAACCGGTATATCGACGCCCCGGCCACGAATATCACGCTGTCCAAAGGCCTGGTGCTCGGCATTGGGCCGCCGCCGCCATCACCCGCGCCACGCGGAGCGTCGCGGTGGCGGTGAGCGAATCGAACGGCACGGTGCGAATCTTCCAAAATGGCGAAGTGATCCTCCGGATCGAGCCGTTCCGACGGCCGATGAAATGGAAAGATTTCGAGTACGAGCCTCCCGCCGCGGAATGACAGCCGCACCGCGAGTTCTGTCCCAATTCCCACCACGGTCAACTCGTTCTTTCCTGCTGCGAATCGACCGGCGGACAGTTCGGCGAAATTGGCTTGCGGCAGCGGACGGAATCCCTAGAATTTAGCTGCCCGCTCGGCGCCGGAGACGATCCATTTTCCTGGCGTTCTCGTTGCAGCCCGCGAGCCTTCGGTAGTCGATTTGCGAGAAATCGGAGAGGTGGCTGAGTGGTCGAAAGCGCCGGTTTGCTAAATCGGTGACCGGCTTACGCTGGTCCGCAGGTTCGAATCCTGTCCTCTCCGTTGCAAAAGACAAGCGGCTCGCAAGTGCCTTCCACGGCGGCATTTGCGAGCCGCCTTGTCTTTTGCCTCCTCAGCCGGAATCTGCCCACAGATTCTGCTGAGGAGGCTAGAAATAAGCCTTTGAAGTTTCGATGGCCTTTCCCTCGAAGGTTAGGAGTGCCGTCCGAATGACTTGCTTCAAATATTCGATTGCGTTATTGATTCTCACTACGACTACGCCGTCGTTCGCTGCAACACGCGTGGCTTTGCTCCAGACCGAGCCGAATCAATCGCAGGATATTGTTGCGCTGGCGGAAGTGAATCTTTCGAATACCCAGTCTTTCGCTCTCGTGGAACGACAGCAAATTGACAAAGTGCTGCAAGAGCAGCATCTCAAAAACGTACTGGGAGCCGACGCCGTTGCCGGGCGTGTCTCGTTGGGCAAGATCCTGCAAGCCGACTTGCTGGTGTTCATTCATCCGAAGAACATCCCGCGACCCATGTTGAGCATCATCATCGCCGAACCGCGAGAAGGCTTGCGTCTGGTGCGCGAGTTGATTCCGCGCGGTGACGCTCCGGCGGCGGCCGAGCGAATCCTGAAACTCGTTCAATTGGCAGATGAGAAAAACAAACAACCGGCGCGAATGATTTTTGCGACGCCGCCGTTTGAGAACGATGATCTCGGCTACAAATTCGATTATCTCAAGGGGGCTTATCCGAAAATTCTCGAGGAGGCCCTAACCGAGCGAGCCGGCGTTGTCGTCGTCGAGTTGGAGGAGGCGCGCAATCGCCAAGGAAATCGAAGTCGCCAATGCCGCGGATCTAAAACGTCAGATGCCTCTCTATATCACCGGGCATTTCAGAACTTCTGACGACAAAACGATCCGGATTTCCCTGGAACTAGAGCGCGGCGATAAAGCCATCACAACGCTCGACAAGTCGAATGTGCCGTTAGACGCCGCGATGGAATTCTTACGTGGGGCCGCCGTCGCTTTCTTAACTAAGATCAGCCCGGGCTCAACAAAGACGGCCGACCCTCGCGTAGAAGCCAAGCAACTCGCGGCCTTGGCACGATCCCAGGCCGATTTGGGAAGTTGGCGCGACGCAAACAATCTGATCGAAGCCAGTCTACTGCTAGACCCGACACAATTAGAACTGCGGCTCGATGCTCTCGAAGTTCTGACTCGAATGATCGGCGAGGAGGATCGCCACGCGTTAGGTGTGCCGACGTCGGCTCGCGTGCCCGAAACCGGTCGTGGCGCCTATTACGAGCGCGGCTTGGAGCATCTGGAGAAATATCTCCGGAGCGTCCGCGTCGATCGGAAGCGCAAGCGCGAATGCGCAGTGATGATTCGTTTCGCGACTTCACTTGATTGGTGGAGTCGAGAAATGCTGCGAAACAAATTCCTCTCCGGCACGGTTTCAAAAGGTGCCGGCAAAATGGGACCCACGACTTTGGACCGCCTTCAATCTGCGTACCTCGGCGGTGAATTCAACCCCCGCTGGCCTGAGTTCATGGCCGCGCGGCGAGCCTCGAGCGAGATGTACTATCGCGTTCTGGAGGCGAAACGGCAAAACAAAGTCGTCGACGATACGCTCAGCCTGACGACGAATTTCGATGAATGGGCGCAGGGCTGTTCTTGCCCGAGGGATTTCGCTGGTTTGATGGGCTAGATCCCGAGGCGCGACGCAGCAAACGGCTATGGTTGCTGCGGGAATTTGCCTACTTAACGAACGAAGGCGATTATCTCGAGTCGCTAATCGACTATCCCGGGCGAATCGAAAGCTTCTCGAACGGTCCTCGGAAGAAGTTTCCGGTGGGCGACCTCGCGTTTCTGCAGCAAGTGCGCGAGACCGAAAATGCCAGTTTGAAGCAGAAGGCCGACGACCTCATCCGCTTAATTCAAGCGTCTGCCGAGTCGGCCAGCCCGAGCAGGGCAACAGTACCCGCTTCGCTTATTCCGGCGGCGCCGATGAAACGCGTGCGGGCACAGACCGTCGCTGATCCGGGCGGCAACGTTGTCTTCACGAAGCTCTCGCTGCATGGCGAGCAGGTTCAAGACAAAGACCTGTTGCCGATCTACAACTGGACTCCAGCCGGGCACGGAATCGATGTGGCATGGAACAGAAACGGAATCTATGTGATGAAGAAGCCGGGAGTAATGCGATGGATCGACGATCGAATCCCCTGCGATCGCGTCAGAGATGGAATTCAACCGGCATTCGATGGGAAATTTATCTGGACCACGTATCAGTCGGCGAACAATTCAACGACGCGGGTGCTGGTGATCGACCCCGAAAAAGAAGTGGTCAACTGGGTGCCGCTCGGTTTACCACCGTGCTTCGACCTGCAGGTCGCGGCGCTCTCGCCCGGCAAGGCGTGAGTTGTCGGCCATTTCGGCCAAACATTCGCGGCGACTGTGGAATTGCAGCCGCAGGGAAAGCCGAAAGTCAACGTCATTCACGAATTTCGTCAGGTTGCCAGAACGAACGATGAGTCGCAGACCAGCGACCCCGAAGTGGCTTTTCAACCCGGCTTGATCTACACGCTCAGCGAGGCGGGCACGGGAGGCAAGCAAAAACAAGCGGTATTGGTGTTTCGGCGAATTGGGGAGTGGCGACTTGCACCTCGCCCGCTAATCATTGACGTCGACGGGGGAGCGGCAAAAGTTGCCGAGCAATTTACACCCGAGTCGTTCCAAGAGATCGCTGCGCACGAGGGGGTTTGCGACGCATTGATCTTCCCGACCGGTAATTCGGCCACGATGATTCGGCGATTTGCCATTTCTGGAGTCACCCAACGCGCTATCGGCCGTGTTCGCGACGGTTCATTTTTCTTCTACAACGGGGCGCTGCAACAGGTCGGGGTACAATGGATGGTGTTCTCCTCCGACGACAAAGAAAGGCAAACGTTGAGGATTCAACCGCCAAGGTCATTTTATCAGCGGCCGATGCCGATCTTTTGTCGGAGTGAGCATTACGGCTTGGTGTTCTTGCCAAATCCGAGGGCAGCGGAAATCCGCGGCGAAGATCCGAACCCCTATGGCGTGGAATTCACGAATTCAGGAGTCGAGAATTCGAACGACAAGTAGTTTCGAACCTTGTCTTCGCTCCTCGCGTGCGCACAGCGGACCTGGGGCATTTCTGGGTGGTGCGGCGTTTCGACTGCTATTGCTCGCCAAACTCTATTCGCTGGGGACGTTCACAACCTGCTCTACGACATTGCTGCAGACAATCTGCGCCGTCCGCCGATTTCGATACGCTTCGTTACATAAGGTGACGTACAGACGCACCGGCCCTTGGATTTCCTTGGCTGTGTCGCTCTTGGCAAACGGTCTGAAGTCGAAATGCATCCTGCCAACTTCAGGCAATGTGCCCTCGGTTCGATAATAACTCATCTCGGAATCACGGTTTGCTGTGCCGCGATACCAAAGCCGCAGGCCAAATTTTCCCTTGCTGGGAACAAGAATTTTGAATTTCAACGACCCCGACAGCGGACCGTTCCGATCGACCTGGTCGGGATCGTCGAATTGCAAGTCGGAAAGCTCGAACAACTGCACGCCATTCATTTCTTCGGGCGCGGGAAAATAGGTGATCGCGGTTTTCGCACCCTGTGCTCCGCGCTTTTCAGCGGCGGCATCTGAATACTCAAACGAAAAAAAATTCGCATCGAACAACAGTAATCCAGTGGGCTTGCCCGACTTTGCCAATGTGGGACCCAAAGCGATTTCGACGTTTTTATCCTGCATCAACGCGTCGTCGACCGCTTTGACTAGTTGCTTTCCATATTTGGTTTCGGCGCCAGCTCGATAATTCGTCTTGAGCCAGTCGATCAACTTAGCGCGGCCGGGGTTGTCTTCCGGAACAGTCGTGATGCTGCCGCGCAGCGATTGGCCCAACACAATAGCCAGCAATGCCAACGAGCCGAATACGAAGAATTTCATCGTCATGATTCCGAGGGCGCGGGAAATCCGCGCGATGTTAACTGCCTATCCGAGAATCGGCCGAGGAGAGGGGGACAGGCACATTTTGCTCCCAAGGCACCGCAAAATGAGCCAGTCCCCGCCGGTTCTCGGAGAGGCTATAAGTCAATTCGCCAATTCACCGTCGTTGCATTCCCATGATGTTTAGTTCTCAAGGATTTGCCGGCTTAGGGCGTATCCGTGGCCGATTTTGCCTGGCGAATTCCGAGGTAAAGTCGATGTTGCCCTGCAGGCTGGGATCCATCTTGAGCGCCAGATCGAAATCCTGCTGTGCTTTGGCTTCCTCACTCCACCAGTAGTAAGCGATTCCGCGCAGACTGTATAAGACGGCTCTATTCGGATTCATCTCGATCGCTTTATTGAGGTCGTCGATCGAGGTGCGACTGATCGTGGTACTCGCCTGGCCACGTGTCACATAATTCGAAATATCTTTCGGATTCAGCTGGATACCCTCAGTGGCGTCGTCGATCGCACCGTGTAAATCTTGAATATTGAACTTTAGGATCGCTCGATCGCGGATAAAGATTGACGATTGTGGAGCGAGATAGACTGCGAAATTTAGGTCCGGCAGCGCGGCAAGCGCATCGCCCGCGGCGATGCGAATCTTTGCCCTTTCTGAATAGAGCGAAGCGTTCTTCGGTGCGAGTCGGATCGCCTGGCTGTAATCCAAAAGCGCGGCATGCCAATCTTGCGATCCTTCCCATTCCAATCCTGCTCGAACTTCGAACACTTCGGGGTTCGTTGGTTCGAGTTCGACCGCCTTATCCGCGTCAGCCATCATTCCGGTTAAGTCGTGCAACCCTAGCTTTACGCGAGCGCGCTGCAGATGGCAAAAGGCTGATTTCGGATCGAGGGCAATCGCCTTGTTGTGCGATTTCAACGCGTCGTCGAATCGCTTCATTCTCGCCAAGATCGTCCCGCGGTTGGAATACGCCATCGCAACCTTCGGGTTGAGATCGATCGACTTATTGATATCCGCCAAGGCGTGGTCGAAATCTCGCAGATTGTCGTTGATCGAGGCTCGCGTGTAATAGCCAATCGCCGACTTTGGCATCAGTCCGATGGCGTGATTCAGATCGTCTAGTGCGGGTTGCAGTTCGCCCAATTGGTTGTGCGCCGAACCCCGCCAGTAATAGGCCACTGCATTCTGCGAATCTTGCTTGATTAGCTCATCGAGAATCGGCAAAGCGTCGCGCTGTTTGCCGCTGTTAACAAGATCTCGGGCTTGGGCGAGCGATTCGACAGGCGTGTCACCGCGAATCAGACGCGGCTGAAGCCAGGCAACCATCAGCAGGAGTGGTATAAACGCACGCAGCATAATGCGTTCCGTTTTCCGTCCGAATCGGTTCCACGAAGTACGCACTGTGAGAGAAACGACGAGTGCCCACGGTAGTATACCGCTGCACGAATTGGTCGGCAACTAAGGGCACGGCGGATCACGGGCCTGTATGACCTTCCTGAGCGATCGGTTAAAGCGGTGCTTTCAATCCCGGCCGTGCCTGGCGACATGAACTGCCGGTTATGACATTTCGACGACGACTGATGTAGATCCGCATCTACCAAGAGCTCCCTCCCGCGCCGTGATGCCATAGCTCGATCGCCGTCCAAGCGTCGGCTGTGTGCGCGTCGGTGCGAAACACTGTCGCTAAATTTGCACGTCGGACATGCTTGTTGAACCGGCCGCGTGGTTGACACGTTTCAATGGCGCGCGGATTTCAGTTCCGGTCTATTCGCAGCGCTGGATTGCAGAGCCGCGCTCCGCAACACCGCACGGCGAAGCGATGGACCAAACGCGGGCGCCCGGTCGTTATTTTGGCGACATCGCCCTCATGTCGGACTACAATCTCTCAAACAGCGTTGCGGTAGCGCGCGGGCAGTCTCGGTAAGAATTAGCCTGGATCGAATCACTCTGACAATCGGAGTCTAGTATGCGGGTCGGAAATTGCGGTTGGCTGTTGCTCACGTCGATCGTCGTGCTTGCGCCGGCTACAGTGTCGCGCGGGCAACAGTTTGAGGAGCTGGCAAGACGTGTTCCCGCTGGGTCGAACTCGCTCATGTTGCTCAATGTCGACAAGATTCTTGCGAGTCCCATGGCCATCAAAGAGAACTGGAAGGACAAGCATGAGCAGGCCTATGCCGACGGGCTTTCGCTGCTGCCACCGGATACCAAGCAGGCCATCTTCGCGAATCAAATGGATCTCGAGGCCATGACGCCGCTGTGGGAATCGGTTGTGATGCGGCTGCACGTCGAGCCGGATTTGCCAGATTTGGCCCGCCAAACCGGCGGGTCGCTGCAATTTATCGACAACCTCAAGGCCGTGGCTTTGCCCACCAACGCTTACGCCGTGCAGTTCGCGACCAATGTCGTTGGCGCAATGACTCCGGTCAACCGGCAAGCGGTGGGGCGTTGGATCCGCGAAACCGAAACGCGAACGGCGCCCGACCTGTCCCCGTATCTTGCCGAGGCATTCGGATACGCGAACCAGTTGGGCACACCGATCATCCTGGCCATTGATTTACAGGATGTCACCACTCCGGAAGCCATGTTGAAATTACTGAAAGCGTCGGACAAGTTCGCCAATCAGCCGGACGCTGAGCTCCAGCGAGTGGCCAAACTGCTTGCCGGAATCCGCGGCCTGACACTGGGTGTCACGCTCGCCGACAAGCCGTTCGGCAAAGTGAAAGTCGATTTCTCCGACGCGGTGGGCCTCTCGCCCGACTTGGCCAAGGCCATGTTGTTACATGCCCTGGCCAAGCGGGGCGCTATGCTGACGGAACTGAAAGATTGGACCCCGAAGGTCGATGGCAAGCAGGTGACGATCGAGGGGAATCTGACATCCAGTGGCCTAAGGCGGCTCTTCAGCTTGTTCGACCGCCCTCCGTCCTTCAAGAAGCCAGCGGCGGAGGTCCCTTTGCCGCCGCCCCTGTCGACGATCCCGTCAACGTCGGCGACACGCGCCCCGTCCGATGATCGGGCCAAGCTCTATGCGGCGAAAGACTACTTCACCAAAGTGTCAGACTACGTTGGCGACTTGCGCTCGGATAGTTACGATGCCAAAACCTTCGGGCAGATCGCCCTCTGGTACGATTCCTACGCCCGCAAGATCGATCAAATGCCGGTCGTCGGCGTCGATCCGGAAGTGATCGCATACGCCCAACGGACGGCAAACTCGATGCGCGATGCTAGCGCTCAGATCCGGGGGGCCAACTATCAGAAAGGTGTGCGTCAGGCCAATGTCCAGCCCCAATACGTGACCAACACCTGGGGCGTGACCTACGGCTATTCTTACGGGTGGGACGGGGTCGGGGGCCCCGTCGGCGCCTCCGGCACCTACACGACTCGCGATTACGCGGCTGAAAACTCCGAGAAATCCTCGATCCGCGCGGAGGAAACGGCCAACGCCGGATTGTCCTCCACTCAAATCATGCAGAAAATCCAGCAAGATACCGCCTCGACCCGGCAGCGGTTGTCGCTCAAGTACAAGGAGAATTTCTGATCCCAGCCTCACGGTTGCGAACAAGCAATATGCCGTAACCAAGTCAACTCTTCGCACTGCTTCTTGTTATGCCGTGGGTCGGAGTTCGTGCAGACCGCTAGGAATGTTCTTCACTTCGCAACGGCATGAGGTGGTTGGCTTGGCGATTTTTGCTTCGACGCAAACTTCATCACGAGGGAGTAGAACACGGGAGTGAACACGAGCCCGAACAGCGTCACGCCGAGCATCCCGCTAAAGACGGCGACTCCCAAGGCCGTCCGCATTTCGGCGCCGGCCCCCTTCGCCAACACCAACGGCACGACGCCGAGGATAAACGCAAACGACGTCATCAGAATCGGACGTAGTCTGAGTCGGCAGGCTTCGACGGTTGCATCGAAACGCGACAACCCCTGGTCTTGCCGCTGCTTGGCGAATTCGACGATGAGAATTGCGTTTTTGGCCGCCAGCCCGACCAAGACTACCAGCCCAATCTGCGTGAAGATGTTGTTATCCAGCCCAACGAGCCAGATTCCGGTAATCGAGGCGAGCAAGCACATCGGCACAATCAGGATGATCGATAGCGGCAACGACCAGCTTTCATATTGGGCGGAGAGCACGAGAAAGACGAAGACCACCGCTAGTGGGAATGCCAGTTTCGTGAGCACGTCCTGCTCGGCGAGAATTTGTTGCAAGGTGATCTCGGTCCATTCGGTTCCCATCGATGCGGGCAGCGATTCGGCCGCCAAGCTGTTCATCGCGCCGATCGCTTCGCCGGAGCTGACGCCTTGGGCAGGGTTGCCGTTGATTTCGGCAGAGGGGTAACTGTTATAGCGATTGACGATGGCAGGCCCGCTATCGTCGCGGATATGGATGAGTGTGCCGAGCGGGACCGAATTTCCGTCGGCATTGCGCACCTCAAGCCGGCCGATGTCTTCGCGGCGCATGCGGCTGCGCGGTTCGGCTTGGACATTGACCTGCCAATTGCGATTAAATTTAGTGAAGTCGTTGACATACATGCTGCCGAGATACGTTTGCAAGGTAAGATTCACGTCGTCGAGCGAGACTTTTTGCGATTTGAGTTTTTCGCGATCGATTTTCACGAACAATTGCGGCTGGTTGACGGAAAAACTGCTGAACAGGCCGACCAGGCGCGGGTCGGCGTTGCCACGATCGGCCAGGTTTTGCACGGCCCCTTGCAACGACCGCAAACCCGCGCCGCGCAAATCTTGGACTTGCATTTTGAAGCCGCCCGTCGTACCGAGGCCGTCGATCGCCGGCGCGCCGAAGACGGCGATCCGGGCGCCGCGGACATCGGCGAACAGTTTCCTTAGTTTTTCCGCGACCACCGGCGCGCTTCGCTCGGAATCTCCTTTGCGATGTTCGAACGGCTCGAGAATCACGAACATTCCACCCACGTTGCTCATGTTCGTGCTGAGCAAGATCGAATAACCAGTCAGGTCGATCGTATGGGCGACGCCAGGCAGCTTCTTCGCATCGCGGGCTGTTTCGCTTAGCTGCCGGATGATTTTGTCGCAGCGATCAAGACTGGCGCCGTCGGGCAATTGCACGTTGACGACGAGATAACCTTTGTCTTGGTCGGGGATGAAGCCGATCGGCACGGCCTTGAAGCCGACATAGGTGAGTCCCATGAGTCCGCAATAAACGAGGAACACCAGGGCGCTAATTCGCAGCGCGCCAGCGACGAGCCGGCCGTATCCGGCAATGACGACGTCGAACACCCGGTTGAAGCCCGCGAACAGCACAGCGAGCGCGCGGTTGAGCGGGGTAGCCAGAGCCCACCCCACGAGTCCGCCGATCAAGACGGCCGCCACTTGCGCCACAATAGCTGCCGCGCCGGTGGCTACGGCCGCCTCCTCACCACCGTGCCCGGTGGAAACCGTTTCCCCAGTAAACCAATGCACGAGCAGGGGCGCGAGGAACACATAGCCGACGATGGCGAAGATGGCGATGGTTCCCCAGCGCGGGAGGGCCTGTTTTTGATCGTGGCTGTGTGCCGCCGCAGCGCCGTCGGCCACGTGCTTTGGGGCCTCGATGGACCCCTGCTCGGCGTTGTGGTCTGCGCCATGGCCGTGGAACAAGATCGCGCACAGGGCTGGACTCAGCGTCAACGAATTGAACGCGGAAATGACCGTCGACGCGGCGATCGTCAAAGCAAATTGCTTGAAAAACTCGCCGCTGATCCCGGCCATGAAAGCCGTGGGAACAAACACGGCCGTCAACACCAGCGCGATCGCGATCACTGGCCCGGCGACCTCGTCCATCGCCTTCCGGGCGGCGTCGCGGGCGTTGTATCCCATTCCCAAAAATCGTTCGACGTTTTCGACAACCACAATGGCATCGTCCACGACAATGCCGATAGCCAGCACCAATCCGAAGAGCGACAGGTTGTTCAGCGAGAACCCCAACATTCCCATCACGGCGAAGGTGCCGATCAGAGAGACAGGCACGGCGATCATCGGCACGATCGTGGCCCGCCAATCCTGAAGGAAGACGAGCACCACCAGAAACACGAGCACAAACGCCTCGATCAGCGTCTTGAAAACTTCGTGGATCGACTCATCGACAAATACGGTCGTGTCGTAGTGAATGCGATACTCGACTCCTTGCGGAAATCGCTCGCTGAGCTGTTTCATTTTGGCGCGAATGTTTTGAGCCGTCTTGATTGCATTCGAGCCGGGGAGCTGGAAGACGGCCAGAGTGACCGCCGGTTTGCCGTCAAGGTAGCTGTTCACATCGTAGTTCTTGGCGCCGAGCTCAATTCCCTTTTCGTCGAGAGAACCGTCCTTGCCGTATTTCGAATCGCGGACCAGGTTGCGAAGAAAGACATTTTGCCCCCGGTCGCCGCTCTTGATGACGATATTGCCGAATTCCTCTTCATCGAGCAACCGCCCCTGGGTGTTAATCGTCAACTGGAACGCGATATCGGCGCCGGTGGGCACGGGGGGCTGGCCCAGCCGTCCAGCGGCGACTTGCGTGTTCTGTTCACGCACGGCATTGAGCACGTCGGCGGCGGTAAGCTTCCTGGCGGCAAGCTTAGCCGGGTCGAGCCAAATCCGCAGGCTGTAATCGCGCGGTCCGAGAAACGACACATCGCCGACTCCCTTCACGCGAGCCAAGTCGTCTTTGATTTCGCGGAGCGCGAAGTTACTCAAGTACAACTGGTCGTAGCGCTGGTCGGGCGAAACCAGGTTCACGCACATCAGAATCGCGGGAGATTTCTTTTTCGTCGTCACGCCCAGCCGTTTGACTTCGTCCGGCAACTTGGCCTCGGCGATCGAGACCCGGTTTTGAACGAGCACTTGTGCCATGTCGAGATCGGCGCCGACTTCGAACGTCACGTCGAGCAGATATTGCCCATCGTTTGTCGCCCGCGACGACATATAGAGCATCCGCTCGACGCCATTGACTTCCTGCTCGATCGGAATGGCGACGATGTCGGCGACGGTTTTGGCGTTGGCTCCGGGATACGTCGCCGATACCTGCACGACCGGCGGCGCGACGTCGGGATATTGAGCAATCGGCAAACCGATAAGTGCGACCCCACCGACGATCACAAAGACGATCGATAGTACCGCCGCGAAAATCGGCCGATCAATAAAAAAATGCGAGAGCATATCGACCCATCATTGTTGAACGTTTGGCACCGACATGGAAACACTCACCCGCTTCGCGTCATGAACCCGCGAGCAAGGTCGCCAATCGCGGCCTGGAGGGCTCCGTTGCAGCGGCCGATTCCGCTGTCGAAGACTGCAAGATCGGCTGGACGGGATAGTTGATTCTCGCGCGCTGCATGCCCTCGGTGATGATTTGGGAATCCTTGGCGAGCGCCGGCGCAGAAGAGAGGACGACTTGCATTCCGTTATCGAGCAAGCGACCGAGTTTCACATCGCAGCGTTTCACGATTCCCTTGCTGTCGACGACGAGCAAGAACTTTCGGTCTTGATCGGTGTTGACGGCTTCCTCGGGGACCATCATCGCATCGTAAGGTGCGCTTGTCGGCACGCGGACACCGACCGCGTAGCCGGGAGAAAACAGGCCTTTGGCGTTGTCGACTTCAGCTCGCAATTCGATCGTGCCGGTGGATGAATCGAGCTCGTTGTTCGCGAAATCGAGGATTGCCGTATGGGGATAGCCGTCGTCGGTGTCCAGTTTGAAGCGGATACTTATTTTTCGCTCGCGAAGGGGTTTATTGGCGTTACCCGCCGGTTTAGATTTGTCCTGATCCGCGGCCGCCTTGAGATACTTCTGCAGCGCCGGTTCGTCGACGGAGAAGTAAAGCGAGAGCGGATTGACGGCGATTACCGTCGTCAAAATCGGATCGCTGCCGCCGGCGTTTACGAGATTTCCTTCCGTGAGCATCGCCCGGCCAGTCCTTCCGGCGATGGGCGAGGTGATTTTCGAATACTCAAGATCGAGCATGCGCGATTTAATCTCTTCGTTCTTCGCGGCCAACTGCGCTTCGGCATAGCCCAAGTCGGCGACGGCTTGGTCCAACTGTTGCTGGCTGACCGCTTTTGATTTGATCAGCTCGCGATAGCGGTCAACGTCTTTTTGGAGCGACACCTTTTGTGCCGCGACCGCGTTGGCTTGGGCACGCGCCTGGTCGATCTGGGTCTGGAATGGCCGGGGATCAAGCTCGAACAGCAACTGCCCCCGCTCGACGAGATCTCCGTCGCGGAAATCCACCTTTTCGATGTGTCCGCGAACCCGCGCCCTTACCTCCACTTTTGCCGATGCACGAAGCCATCCGGTATAGGACTCTTCATCCGTGATCCGCTCGTAGGTCGGATGGCTCACGGTGACTTTTGGCGGCTTGGCTTCGCCGACCGACGCGGTCGCGCCGCGACAACCTCCGCTCACCGCGCAAGCCGCAGCAGCAAAGATCAGCAACAGGGTTCGATACGCGCGGGCCATGGTCGTGCTCTCCGGGGGACATTCATATCACTTGCTGAAACATCGCTCACTTCTTCTTTTCCGCCGCTTGCTGCACAAATGCAGCGCGGGTCGTTTCGTCGACAAAATAGATTGTCTTTCCGTTGTGCTCGAAGGTCGCGCCCGCCGCAAACTTCGGAAACTGAATTTTCGCGATCGGGTCTTCGACCATGTGGCCCTTTAGATAATACTGGTTTTCGTGCAAGGAAAGATAGGTGCGCACGAATCCCACGATTTGATCATCAAACCAAGCTGCCAACGCGTTCCGATCGACGGCCTCCAGAGGAAATTCGATTTCGGAATGCGAATCGAATTTCATGAGAATCGGCATGATATCGAGGTCGTAGCTGAAGATCGCGTGACGAGCGTCGGCGTCGGGCGAGGCGGACAATCGCATGTTCACACGCGCCAACTCCGTGGCGAATGAGAACGTCACGCTGCGCTGAGTCGGAGTGATTGTCGGCGCCGTCTTAACCTGGTCGCCGAATCGCTCGCGAAGCGCTTCCAGTCGCGGCCGCCACACGTCGGACAACTCGTCGAGCAGCGCGCCGAAACTGGCGAGCCGCTGCTCGCGCTGCTCGTGCTGCTCAACCTGCTGTGTCTGGAAATCCTTCATTTTCTGTTGGCTGCCGGCAAATTCAGCGTCGATTCGCTTGAGTAACTCATTCACATTGGGCATCGGACACCTCGGTTTGGATCTGTGAATATTGACTAAGTGCCTATCCGAGAACCGGCCGAGGAGAAGGGGACAGGCACATTTTGCTCCCAGGGCACCGCAAAATGAGCCAGCCCCCGCCGGTTCTCGGATAGGCACTAATTGGGCCACCATTCGTTCGATTGAGCAGTCATAGCAGGGTATGTGTCGGTCCGTGTGACAGGAGCTGCTTCATCCTTTGCAGTCGGCTAGCAACATGACGATCGACCGATCTTGGGCGCGATACACGCTCCCGGAGACAGGCGGCGCTGACTGCCAGGGACATATGTCGCACGGAGAATCGAAGCCCGTATCGATCCAGCGGCGCCAAACGCTCTGCGCGGCATCGGCAGCGGGCAATTCAAAATCCAGCGGCTGCCAAAACTGATTCAGAATCAAGTAAAAACGTAGCCCTTCTCGAGGCAGGTCTCCCGCCAAAGCCACGCAGTGCGAATCGTCGTTCCAATCCGGTTGATCCAGCTTGACACCGTGCCACGCCTTGACGGCTTCCGCGAGCAACGCAGTGAGGTTCGTTCGGCGCCGCTCATGATGGTCGTCGCGCATGCCCCGGCGGGCAGCGAGAATGCTCACAAACCGCTGGATATCGGCGTGCTTCTCCAGCAACCGCCAATCGAGCCAATTGGATTCATCATCGAGGCAATAGGCGTTGTTGTTGCCAGATTGCGTTCGGCGAAGTTCGTCGCCCATTTGGATCATGGGCATCCCTAGCGAAAGCAGCGTTAGCGTAAAGAAGTTTTTAACCTGGCGGTTGCGAAGCCGCTCAACCGCTGGATCGTCCGTCGGACCCTCGGCGCCGCAATTCCAACTGCGGTTGTCGTTGCAGCCATCACGGTTGTCCTCGCCGTTCGCCTCATTGTGCTTGGTGTTATAGGAGACGAGGTCGTTGAGCGTGAATCCATCGTGGCAAGTGACAAAGTTAAGGCTTTGTTCGGCCTCGCGCAGCTTGTGGCCATAGATTTGGGCGCTGCCGACGATGCGATCCGCAACTCGGCGAAGTGAGCCTGGCGCGCCGCGAAGAAAATCGCGAACGTCGTCGCGAAAACAGCCGTTCCACTCTTTCCAAGCATCGCCGACAAAGCTGCCTACCTGGTAGAGTCCTGCGGCGTCCCAGGCTTCGGCCAGCAGCTTTGTGCCGGCCAAGGCCGGATCGGATTCGATATCCCAAAGCACGGGCGGATTAGGAAGCGGATGCCCGGATCCATCGCGGGTGAGGATCGAAGCCAAATCGAAGCGAAAGCCATCGACGTGCATCTCTTCAACCCAGTAGCGGAGGCTGTCGATGATCAACCGCCGGACGGCCGGATGATTGGCGTTGAGCGTGTTGCCGCATCCGGTGTAATTGGCATAGCGCGATCCACCGTCCTCAAGAATGTAATACGTTCGATTGTCGATCCCCCGAAAGCTCAACGTGGGTCCGAACTCATTGCCCTCGGCGGTGTGATTGAAGACCACGTCGAGGATCACCTCGATGCCGGCTCCGTGCAGAGCCTTCACCATATCGCGAAATTCCTTGATCGTTTCGAGTGGGTCCTGCTTGGAGCTGTAAGCTTGATGAGGCGCAAACATAGCGACCGGCGCATAACCCCAATAGTTCGTTTTCCCGAGAGGACAATCCAGGGCGTCGAACTGAAACACAGGGAGCAACTCGACGGCCGTGACGCCGAGACCCTGCAGATAGGGGATCTTCTCGACCAAACCGGCGTAGGTCCCTCGCTTCACTGTATCGATTCCGGAGCTAGGATGCCGTGTAAATCCGCGAACGTGCATTTCGTAGATGATCGTTTGCGCCGACGGCCGGCAAAGCGGCGCATCGCCCTCCCAGTCGTAGTCGCTTGAGTCAACGACAACCCCTTTCCAAGCGGGCACGTTGTTATCGCCCTCTCGGATGCCGGCCTGGCGATCGTATCCGCGCGGAACGACGAGGCTGCGGGCATAGGGGTCGAGCAAGGTCTGGCGTGGGTCAAATCGTAGCCCGGACGCAGGATTCTGGGGACCAGCGACTCGATATCCATAAAGTTGTCCTTGCCTTACGCCGGGCAAGAAGACGTGCCAATAGTGGTAACTGCGGTTCGCGGCAGGGTCGAGTTGGATCACACGTGCGGGCGCGAGATCGTCGACGGAGTCGAAGAACAACAACTCGACGCCGGTTGCGTCCCGGGAGTAGATGCTGAAGTTCACACCTTCGGAATCCACCGTCGAGCCAAGCGGCGCACAGTGGCCAATCAAGGGAGCGCTCAATTTCATGATCTGTTTTCTTAGACTGTCTATTCTCGGGCGTTACCCAGTGCAATGAATTTGCAAGTGATCGGTCCGGTCGAATTCAGCGAGACTATTCCAGTTCGGCGAGCGCGCCGCGAATCACCTGGCGCTATGGCACAGCATCTCCGATTCCCGGCCGCTGAGCGGAAGGGGGTACGTTTCCAAGACACCCTCGCCACCGACAAGCCGCGGCAAGGCCACAGTGACATCCAGAACACCGGCAACCTCAGCCTCCGGCGCACAGACCGTAAGGATCGAGCGCTGGTCGTGAAGAATCGCATCCACGATCCGGCTTAAGGCGCTGCCGATTCCGTAGTACGTGGCCGCTTTGCCGTCGATGATCGAGTAGGCGGCTCGACGCACCTTATGGTCGATTCGCTCGCGGGCCGATTCGGTGACCTCGATCCCGCGAAGCCCAGCGAACGTTGCCAGAGGCATCCCGCCCACGGTTGCCAACGACCAGGTCAGAACTTCCGAATCTCCGTGCTCGCCGATTACGTAGGCGTGAACGTGCTGCGAATCGATCCCGCAGAATTCGCCGAGCAGGCTGCGAAACCGGGCCGTATCGAGCATCGTGCCCGAACCAAGCACGCGGCCAGCGGGCAGCCCGCACTGCATGGCGAACCGGGCGGCCAGGTGGGTCATGACGTCGACGGGATTCGTGGCAATGACGAGCACCGCGTCCGGGGCGCGCTCCACGATGGCCGGCACGATTTCGCGAAAGACCGTGGCGTTACGCTCGAGCAGTTGCAGGCGAGTTTCGCCCGGTTTTTGCCCGACGCCGGCGGACAGCACGACGACGCGACAACCGGCCAGGTCGTCATAGCCTCCGGCGCGGATTTCGAGCGGATATGCGAATGGCACCGCATGCCGAATGTCGTCGGCTTCCGCCTGAGCGCGTTTCATTTGCTTGTCGACGAGCACGATCTCACGGCCCACTCCTCGCATGACCAAGGCATATGCGGCCGTAGCGCCAACAAACCCGCTGCCGACAATCCCGACCTTCATGAGATGTTCCCGTCCATCGTTTCAGACGACACCGCACTGTCGTTCGCCCCGCGCCAGTCGCCGACTCACTCAATGGGACAGAACCCCACGTTCCAAATGCCCGGCACAAATTCGCCAATCGTGCAAGCGTCGGCCATCGATGCCGAGTCGTGCGACGAATTTTCTCGACTACACATTGTCTCCTTCGGTGGAGGTGCCCCGCGTCTTGACCGGCTCCTTCGCGCCCCACTTCCAACCGGCAATTGACGGCATATCGTCACCATGCTTTTCGATGTATTCCTTGTGCTCGATCAGCTTCTCGTGGATCGCCTGCTTGAAGTAAGCGGCTTTGGCGCCGAGCTGCGGCAATCGGTCGATCACATCTTCGCACAAATGAAACCGATCCAGGTCATTCATCACCACCATGTCAAAAGGAGTCGTCGTTGTGCCCTCTTCCTTGAACCCCCGCACGTGCAGGTTCTTATGGTTTGTTCGCCGATAGGTCAGGCGATGAATCAGCCACGGGTAGCCGTGGAAAGCGAAGATAATCGGTTTGTCCTTCGTGAACAGCGCATCGAAGTCGTGGTCCGAAAGCCCATGCGGATGCTCGGACTGCGGTTGCAGCTTCATGAGGTTCACGATGTTTACCACTCGCAACTTCAACTCCGGCAGGTGCTTGCGAATCAGTTCGACTGCGGCAAGCGTTTCCAGAGTTGGCACGTCGCCGCAGCAGGCCATGACCACGTCGGGCTCGCTCCCCTGATCGTTTGACGCAAACGACCAAATGCCAAGGCCTGCGGTGCAGTGCTTGATCGCCTGCTCCATGGTCAGCCATTGCGGGGCGGCCTGCTTGCCGGCGATCACCACATTGACATAGTTGCGACTGCGCAAGCAATGATCGGTCACCGACAAGAGGCAGTTGGCGTCTGGCGGTAAATAGACGCGGACGACCTCGGCCTTCTTATTGACCACGTGGTCGATAAAGCCCGGATCCTGGTGACTCAGACCATTGTGGTCCTGTCGCCAGACATGCGAGCTAAGTAGATAATTGAGCGACGCGACCGGCCGCCGCCAGCGGATGTGGTTGCAGACCTTCAACCACTTGGCGTGCTGATTGAACATCGAGTCGATGATATGAATGAATGCTTCGTAACAGGAAAAGAAACCGTGCCGCCCGGTGAGTAGATAGCCCTCCAGCCAACCTTGGCATTGATGCTCGCTCAGCACCTCCATCACGCGGCCGTCGGGGCTGAGATGGTCGTCCTCGGGATAGATTTCCGCCATGTAGCAGCGGTCGGTCACGTCGAGCACATCCTGCCAGCGGTTCGAATTGTTTTCGTCGGGGCTGAAGAGGCGGAAATTCTTGTTCTCGAGATTCCGCTTCATGATGTCGCGGAGGAATTTGCCCATCTCGCGCGTCGATTCCGCCGTCGTTGCGCCCGGCGAAAGGACATCGACCGCGTAGTCGCGAAAATCCGGCATTTTGAGATCTTGGAGCAAGAGACCGCCGTTGGCATGGGGATTGTCGCTCATCCGCCGATGGCCGCGCGGGGCCAAGTCAGCCAAACCCGCTTTGAATCGACCACTGACGTCGAACAACTCTTCCGGCCGATAGCTCTTCATCCACTCTTCGAGGATGCGAATATGCTCGGGCGAATCCATGTCGCCCATCGGAACCTGATGGCTCCTCCAATAGTCTTCGCACTTCTTGCCGTCGATCTCGGCCGGGCAGGTCCAACCCTTCGGCGTTCGGAAGACGATCATTGGCCATGCCGGACGCGAAAGATCTCCGCGCTCGCGAGCGTTGCTCCAAATGTCTTTGATTTCCGCGACTACAGTGTCCATGACGGCCGCTAATTGCTGATGAACGGCCTCGGGCTCGTGACCTTCGACGAAGTACGGCCGATAGCCCATTCCCTCGAAAAACTTCTGCAACTCGTTCTTCGGGATGTGCGCCAGAAAACAGGGATTCGCGATCTTGTAGCCGTTGAGATGGAGGATCGGCAGCACACACCCATCACGGGCCGGGTTGATGAATTTGTTTCCGTGCCAACCCGTTGCCAGAGGTCCCGTCTCGGCCTCGCCGTCGCCGACGACGCAGGCGATGATCAGATCGGGGTTGTCGAATGCGGCTCCGTAGGCATGGCTGAGCGCGTATCCCAGTTCGCCTCCTTCGTGAATGCTGCCGGGCGTTTCAGGCGCCACATGGCTGGGAATTCCGCCGGGAAAGCTGAACTGCTTGAACAGTTGCTGCATGCCCTCGGCGTCTTGGCCGATGTTTGGATAAACTTCGCTGTACGTTCCTTCGAGGTAGGCATGGGCCACGAGCGACGGTCCACCATGGCCGGGCCCGATAATGTAGATCATCTCGAGGTCGTCGCGCTTGATCACTCGGTTCAAGTGGACGTAGAGCATGTTCAAGCCGGGTGACGTCCCCCAATGGCCTAAGAGTCGTGGTTTGATGTGCTCGCGCTTCAACGGTTCTCGCAACAGCGGATTATCGAGCAGATAGATTTGCCCGACCGACAAATAGTTGGATGTGCGCCAGTAGGCGTCCAATTTGCTTAGTTCGTCGGCGGCGAGCGGACTGGCGTCCAAGTTCTCGGCGTATGTCTCAGGCTTCGTTTTCGTGTCGGTTGCTGTCGTAGCCATTGAATATTCCTTTCGTTGGTTAGCAAGCGTTGTTTTGATATTCGGAAATGGCCTGATCGATGGAAAGCCGCCTGTCAAAAACACCAACTTGTTGCTCCAGCCCGGCGGCCCGCAGCAGATCGCGACTTCTGCCGTGGGTCTCGACAACTCGCAAGCGGGCATTGCGATTTTCGACATCGCGACACAAGTCGCAGAGCATCCGCGCACGGCCACGTCGACAAGCGGCGAATTCGAGAGATCACAAACGACGAGTCCAAGATCGGCGGTGGCCTCAAGCCGCTCGTCGACGACGCGGCGAACGTGATCGACGTTGAAGTAGAGCAAAGCCGCCTCAATGCGAAAGATCACCAAGCCGGGAAGCGTTTCGTTGTCCGGATGGCGCTCCAGATCGGAGTAGCGCCGCGTGCCACGGATGCGGCCCAGAAAAGCGACATGCGGACGTGCGGTCCCGGCGATGAGCATTAATAGCGACACGACCGTCGCCACCAGCACTCCCCTCAGAATTCCAAGCAGCAGCACGCCTACAAGCGCGATCATGGCCGTATTGAATTCCGAGCGACTGATCCGCCACAAATGCTTCAGCGCCTTGATGTCTATCAAGCCGCGAACCGCCACCAGCACGATCGAGGCCAACACAACGGTCGGCAAGTTCTGCAGCGCGCCGCTCAGCAACAACAGACAGACGGCCAGCGTTGCGGAGGCGAAAAGCAAACTCAGCGGTGTGCGGGCGCCTGCTTTGTCGTTCACGGCCGATTGCGATAGTCCGCCCGCCACGGGAAAACCTTGGCCGAATGCCACTGCCGCGTTCGCCGCCGCCAGGGCGAGCAGCTCTTGGCGTGGGTTAATCTCGTATTCGTGTTGTACCGCCAGCGTTCGTGCCGCCGAGATGCTCTCGATGTACGAAAGCAGGAAACAAGCGCCGGCCAGCGGAAGAATTCCGTCAACGTCTCTCCAGCGCAGCGAAGGCAGCGACAGCGTCGGCAATCCCGCGGGCAGCGCGCCGACGACAGCCACTCCTCGCCCCGCAAGTGAAGAGGTCGACATTACGACGACTGCCAGCACTACGACCACCAGCGCGATGGGCCGATTTGGCAAAAATCTCTCGCCGAAAAACAACAGGGCCAGCGCCGCTAATCCGATGGCGAGCACGGTGAAGTTCGTATCGCCGAGCTGCCTGGCGAGCGTCCCCGCGCAATCAAAAAAATGGCTGCCCCCGCCTTTTACCCCAAACAGTTTCGGGAGTTGCGTCATGGCGATCGAGAGCGCTGCGCCCGCTTTGAACCCGACCAGGATTGTCTCACTGATGAAACTCACGAGCCCGCTCAGTCGCAACAGCCAAGCCACCAGGGCAAAGCCGGCAACCGTCAGCGCCGCAAGTTCGGCGATTGCCGCCCAGCGAACGGGATCCCCCTCGGCCATGCCGGCAACCGTGGCTCCAACCAGCATGGCGATTGCGGAGGTGGGCCCAATGGCTAACTGTCGAGATGTGCCGAATAGCGAATAAAACGATCCGCCCATCAGATAGCAGTAAATGCCGTAGTGGGGCGGCACGCCGGCCAGCGAGGCATAGGCCATCGACACAGGCACGGCGTAAGCGGCCAGAGTGACGCCCGCAACCAAATCAGGGATCAACCACCGCGCTTCGTAATGTCGAAGCCATTGCAGCGGAAGCAGCGACGTTGGCCAAGCCGATTCGGAATTCGGACAATTTACAAACACGTTTCTTTCCGTTCCATGGAATTCGGTTACGACGTTGACGTTAAGGACTCTGGTCAGCGTTGACGCTGCGTTGCAAATCGCGCATCGCGGTTTGGTCGACTCGCAGAAATCCCTCGTTCGAACGATCTAGATCCACAATCAAAAACATGACGCCCGCGAATGCGATCACGAGAGCAAACATCACAGGAGAGCGGCGCGTGGCCGACAGGCCCGCCTGATATCCCATTGCGCCAATGCCGATGAGCGCCAGCGAAAGCAGGCCGATCCAAATCGTGAGCGGGATTCGGCTGCGAAGTCCGACGAGGAGTCGTTTGGAATGAATATCGATCATTTCGTTGAGTGATTGGATGAATAGTCCGGTCATGATTGAGCCACGATCGCTCTCAGCCGCCTTGATGGCTCGCTGCCAGATCAATTCTTGGAGTCGCTCCGACCTGGCAATGGAATCCGCCTGGCCGCCCTCATCTTTCTCGCCTTTGATCCGAGTATTGACGTAGTCGCGCAACAATGTGGCGACCTCGCTCTTCCAGGGCTCGGGCAGTAACCGTGCGCGGAGATAAGTCGTGCCGATGGCATTAGCCTCTTCAAGGACCGTTTGCCGTTTTTCGTCGAAGCGCGTCGCCGCCAGGCCGAAAGTGAACGCGAGCATGAAGGCCACCAATCCCAAGATCGCGGCGACCATGGCTCCGACTGGCGCTTCTTTTTCGTCCGCGGTGAACGCATGTCGCCAGCGTCCCGTCCGATAGCCGATCTCCAGCACAGCCCAGCCGGCTGCCAATTCGGCTGCGAAAACGGCCCACAACGGAACTGCATCGAGCAGCGTCTCGTACATTTCTGGCGTATCTAACGCGGTTTTCGATCGTTACGTCGCATCTCGCGGCGAACGATCGTTTCGGCGTTGGATGGAGTGGCGTCTAGGAATTCATCAACGTCGTCGCACGTCGACCATCACTTTATGTCTGGGAAATGAACGTGCCTCCTGCCAACACTTGCTGCACGGCCGGGCCCAAATCGGTTGCCATCCGCGCCTTGACGACATAACCTAACGCTCCGGTGGCGAGTGCCGACCGCAAATAGTCTTGGTCTTCATGGACGGTGAGAAACAGCACTTTAGCCAGGCTACCAGCCGCTTTCAGTTGGTTGGCCGCCGCGATACCGTTCACCGTTGGCATCGAAATATCCAGGACGATCAAATCCGGATTCAGCGACATTGCCTCATCGACGACGTCCCGACCGTTATCGAATATCCTGACCACCTCGACGTCCGACTCCCTTCCTATGATTTGGGCAGCGAGAGCCAACAATTCCGCGTGATCGTCAGCCAACAATACGCGACGGCAATTCAAAGGTCCGTCCCTTGATTGGTCGTAGGCAAAATAACAATCGCGACTTTGGGGTTGCACTTGCCCAGGCGACCGGCAGCCGGCGCAGGATTCGTCGGCAGCTTGGCCAAACGTCGTCGCCCAAATCAAACGGGTTGCCGAGCATTCGTCCAGGTCAGACTATTCGCTTGGCAGTCGAGAAGGACCTGACAAAAGTGACAGGTCGTGGCAGAGAATTCTGACAGGCGGGTTGTTTAATTCGAGACCACGTGCATATCGACCGCCATCTTGACGAGTTCGGCGCTTGATCGAGCGCCCAATCGCTTCATCATGCCGTACTTATGGAAGGCGACGGTGCGCGGCTTGATCTTGAGAATAGTGGCGATTTTCTTCATCGAGTTTCCTTCGGCCAGCAATTGCAAAACCTCTCGCTGGCGGGAGCTGGTGACATCCGTCGGCTGCACTGTCGCGAGAGGATGAGCGAGAGCTTCGACCATTTCCTTGGCGACCAAAGGCGTGAAATAAGATCGTCCGTGCATTGCTTCGCTGATGGCTTGCAGCAACTCGGACGCCGCCGAATTCTTGAGCAGGTAGCTAGTGGCGCCGGCGCGCACCGCCGCGGCTGCCAGTTCGGCGTCTTCACTAATCGTGAGAACGACCACCTTCACGCCAGGCATCGTTCGTTTGAGCAGCCGAGTGGCCTCGAGGCCGTTGAGCTGGGGCATCGCGATGTCCAGCACAACTACGTCGGGAGAGAGCTCTTTGGCCGCCGCGAGCAAGGCGCGACCGTCCCCCACCGACCCCACAACATCGCATCCCGGTTCCAAAAGCCGGGCGAAGGCTTCGCGAAGCAACCGATGGTCGTCCGCCAATAATACACGGGGTCGCATAGATAATTCTCTCCTTCAGCGACCATGCGATGAGAAGCATAGTCTACTACGCGTCCGCCACGGTGCAAGTTAGAATCATGTTTTAATTGGCCAAGCTAATCTGAACGACGATCTCCGTGCCGGTTTGTGGCTTGGCGGTGATGGCGATTTCTCCACGAACGGCGCGCAGCCGTTCGCGCATGCTAATTAGTCCCAAGCCCCCCTGAGCGTCCGCGATCGCCGGGTCGAAGCCGACGCCGTTGTCGAACACGCGCAACCGGATGGCGTCGATGGCGCCCGATAGTTCGACCTCGCAATTCCGAGCACCGCTGTGTTTTACGACATTATGCAAAGCTTCCTGCGCGATCCGATAAAGGCACAGGGCGACGTCGGGCCGAATCGATTCCGGTAAATCATGGTGAATGAATTCGATTTTCACTCCTTGGTGCGCGGTCAGCTCCTTGCACAAACTACCGACGGCGGCCGCCAGGCCCAGTTGTTCCAACTTCATCGGGTGCAGTCGATGGGAAAGATCGTGGATCGACGACGAGAGATGCTTGACCCGGGCCGCCAAGGCATCGATCAGCGGCTCTGCGTCGTGGCTTGTCCGAGATGAGCGGCCGCCGAGGACATCGAGTTCGACAGAGAGCAGCGCGAGCTCTTGGCCGAAATCGTCGTGCAATTCGCAGGCGATTCGCCTGCGTTCGAGTTCTTGAGCCACGAGCAATTTGCCGGTGAGTTGCTGCAGTTCTCGCTGGTTTCCCACCAGCTCGGATTCTGCTTGCCGACTGGAAGTCAAGTCGACCACCGAGGCCAACCCGAAAATGCCGGCCTCGGTGTTGATTGGATTCAGGCCGATCTCAAGGGGAAAATCGCTGCCGTTTTTGCGGTGTCCGACGAGCTCGCACGCGATGCCCGCCGGCAAGCCGATGGGTCGCTCAAAAAACCTCTGCAAACATTCCATGCTACGCGCGCGACATGAGTCCGCAATCAGGGTTTCGACGGGCCTGCCGACCAACTCTCCGTTCGGGTAGCCAAACAGTATCTCGGTCTTGGCGTTGGCCAGCGCGATGAGCCCGTCGTGCCCGATCATCAACATGCCCGTCGGCGAGGCGTCGATCGCCAGGCGAAATCGTCGGTCAGCACGGCTGCGTCGCGTGCTTTGAATGATCAGCCCGACGATTAGCAAGGCTTGAAACGCGAACAAGACGAGCAGGCCGACAATTTGCCATTTGTACAGCTCCCAAGTCGTAGGTTCCCGAAAGCGGACGACGCTGTCCGGCGGCAGGCTCGCTTCTTCGATCCCCCACTGGCGCAACTGTCGGGCGTCGAACACGAATGGATTTCGACTGGCTTCTCGTACACCGATCGATTGCGGACTTTCGCCGTTCAGCACGCGCAAGGCCAGCTTGGCGATGCGCTTTCCCTCCTCCTCAAAACTGAATAATCGCCCGCCCACGATCCCGCGGCCCAGGTAGGAGTCGACGTGGCTATAAATGGGGACCTTCGCGACCTCAGAAATCTGGCTCAACACATCGGCCGGAATATGCACCTGGCCGGCGCCGTCTTCGAACACATGCAAATAGTAAATGACGCTATGTTCGGGGAGTTCGGAAACCCGCCGGAGGAGATCCGGCATCGGCAGCCCCGCGAGATACGTGATCTTGCGTGTGTTCAGGGTCTCGCCGAACAGTTTTCGGGCGGCACTTTCCCAATAAGCGTCGAATTTCGACCGGCCCACGACGACGAAAACCTGCTCGGTGCGAGGTTGCAATCGCAGCGCGAGATCCAGTGAGTCTTTTAGATCCATGGTGATCGGAATGCCGATCACGTCGGATCCGATTTTTCGGGCTTTCACCTCGCTCTCATCGACGCTGAAAAACAGCAGAGGAACGTCGTGAAACAAAACGTCACGATGGCTGAGCGCAAAATCCAATGCCGACGCCAGACCGACGATGACTACGTCGATCCTTCGATTTGCGTACTTGCGGCTCAAGTAGCCGGCCAGTTCTCTCTGGTAATCGGCATCTGGAAAGCGGGTGACATCCAAGTACTCGTCGTGAATCTCGGCTCGAATCCCCGATTCGCCGAAAGTCGCACGGATGCCGCGATCGGCTTGAGCGTTGCCGGGACTGCCGTTGCTGGCCTCAGGGTATAAGACGACGACAAATTTGGTTTCCGGTGGCCCGCCGTTTGACGCAACTGATGTCGCAGTCAGAAAAGTCAGCGACAACCCAAGCGCCAGCCCGATTGATGTCGATCGCGAAATCATAAGCCGACTCACGTCTATCTTTTCGCCAACTTGGGCCGCGGATCCAATCGACGGCATCCGCTTGCCGTTAGCGGAAAAGCTGGGGCTAAGAGCCTATCCGAGAACTGGCCGAGGAGAGGGGACAGGCACATTTTGCTCCCAGGGCGTCGCAAAATGAGCCAGCCCCCGCCGGTTCTCGGATAGGCTCTAAATATACCCGAACGGCCCGGCCCCGCTGGCACTGTCAGGTTTTTTTCTGGGCACTGTAACTTTTACCAGTCGCGAGCGCCGGAATATCGGCGTAAAAGCTAGTTCGTCTCGAGCAAACGGCGGCCGTTCTGATTCGAAATGGGCGGCCAACGCTTCGAGTGCCTGATTCGCCGGTTATCTCGTGCCCGACGCCTTGACGCGAATCAATTCCTCCGCCGCTGCATGGGGGCGGGCGTTGCACGCTTCCTAACCTTTCGCTGGAGAAGACATCAATGAAACGCATCTGCCTTTGGCTGCTTTGCTTGGGGATTTTGTCGCCATGTTCGTCGTGGGCCGCGGAAACAAAGCATGACGACGACGAGGCAGCGATCCGGAAAACATCGGCTGCCTATCTCGAGGCGTTCAACAAGCACGACGCAAAGGCACTGGCCGACTTTTGGTCGCCTGACGCCGTTTATTTGAATCAGACCACTGGCGAGGAGGTCGTCGGTCGCGACGAAATCGCTAAGCAGTTTGTCGAGATGTTCAAGAACGAGCCTGATCTAAAAATGACGGCCGTGACGGACTCCGTCGGATTTATTTCGCCAAACGTGGCCGAAGAGCACGGCAAGTCCACGATCACCGCGCCGAAGCAGGAGCCGGAGGAAGTTCCGTACCTGGCCGTTTATGTCCGACGCGACGGAAAGTGGCTGCTCGATCGCGTGACCGACGAAGCGAAAGAAGCTGGCGACTCCCACTTCGAGCAACTGAAGCAGCTCGAATGGATGATCGGCCACTGGGTGGACAAAGACAAGGAAGACGGCGTCGACATCGAAACCGATTGCAATTGGACTAAGAACCGCGCATTCATCACCCGCTCTTTCACCGTTTCGACTGCAACCGAGATCGAGCTGTCCGGAATGCAAATCATTGGTTGGGATGCGGCCGCCAAGACCATTCGCTCGTGGACTTTCGATTCCGACGGCGGCTATGCGGAAGCGACTTGGACGTTCAAGAAGGACCGCTGGTACGTCGCCAACAAAGGCGTATTGGCCGACGGGCGAAAGGCCTCGATGACCAACGTCATCAAGCCGATCGACGCCAACTCATTCACGTGGCAAACGATCGAGCGCACGGCAGGCGGCGAACTGCTGCCGAACATTCCCGAAGTGTTGATCGTGCGCGAGCAATAGGCGGTGTGCTAGTCAACGTGTGCCACTGGCAAACGCAGTCTGCCAGTGGGTCGCGCGCCGGCACTGGCCGACTTCGCCGGCCAGTGCTACTCGTTCGAAAACGAATCATCCGACACACCTCGCGAATACGGACAATTCCATGAAACCGATCTCTTGCGTCTTGATGTTTGCAGCCATGTTTCTGCTGTCCATCCACGGTGATGTTGTGGCCCGCGGTCCCGGCGGGCGTGGCGGCGGCGGGGGCGCTCGCGGAGGCGGCGGTGGACGAGTTGGTGGCGGCGGTGGCGGGGCGCGGCCGTCGGTCGGCGGCGGGCGGTCCCCGGCCATTTCCGGGCGCGGCCTTCAGCCGGCGCACGGCCGTCAGTCGCCTCGCGGCCCGCAACTGGCGCACGGCCTTCGACAGGCATCGCCAATCGGCCCAATGTCGGCACCGGCAATCGCCCGGGTCCCGGCAACATCGCCACGGGTCGTCCCAACATCGGCGCGGGCGGACGACCGTCGGGCGCCGACTTGAATAGGTTCCTCGATGCGGGTTCGCCGTCGACCGGCGCCATCGGCGCCGGCCGCGGCAACGCGGGGCGCGGCGGCGCGGCAGCCGATTTTCTCAACGGGGGTGGACGGCCATCGCAACTTCCCGCAGGCCCCGGCAGCGGCGCAATCGCTGGACGCCCAGGGATCGGCGGCCCCGGTGGCATTGGCGGTCCCGGAAACATCGGCGGCCCGGGCGGCGTCGGGAGCATCGGTGGGCCGAATGTTGGCGGCCCCGGAGGCATTGGGGGTCCCGGCGGGCCAAATATTGCAGGACCTGGTGGCGTCGGCGGCGTCGGAGGCATCGGCAAGCCGGGTGGACCTGGCGGCGTCGGCGGCATCGGAAAGCCGGGTGGCCCTGGCGGCATCGGGGCCGGTATTGGTGCGGGAATTGGCGCCGGCATCGGCTCGAATCTAGGCGATCGTCGTGGCGACTTGGCAAATAATCGGGCAGACCGGGTCCAAAATCGCCAAGATCTTCTCAACAACCGCTTGGAACGGCGGAGTGAGCTACGCGACCAGGTTTGGAACAATTATCCCCGGATGGATTTTTGGCACGATCATCCAGGCTGGGTGGCCTGGCGCATCACCGCGCCCTATCGCTGGGCGACCTGGGGCGCCCTGAGCGGCTGGTTTGGCTGGGGAACCGGCTCTACGGAAACGACCTACGCGTACGGCGAAAATGTCTATTACAGCGACGATCAGGTCTACTACGGCGAACAGGCGATCGCGACCGCAGAGGATTACGCGAACCAGGCCGCTACGATCGCCGACAGCGCGCCCGAGAATCTCAATCCGGCTGCATCGGAATGGCTGCCGCTGGGCGTGTTCGCGGTCACGCAAGATCGCCAAGCGACCGGCCCCGTGCCGACGCTGTTCATGCAGCTCGCCGTGAACAAAGAAGGCGTGATCGCCGGCACGTTCAAGAACGAAACGACCGGCGAAACGCAATCGCTCGAAGGGATGGTCGACAAGAAGAGCCAGCGCGTCGCCTGGTGCGTCCAGGGCAAGTCGTGGCCGATTGTCGAAACTGGACTCTCGAATTTGACGCAGGAGACATTCCCGGCGCTGTTGCACTTTTCCGACGGGCAGACGCAGCAGTGGCTGTTCGTGCGTTTGGAGGAGCCAAAGAAGACGTCGTAGATTTTGCAAAGCGAATTGGTGCCTAGGTGACCTATGAAACGCTTGAGCGTAAGTTGGATCATCATTGCGACGTTATTGTTCATTGCCGGCGAACAGCTCGCAGCGCGCGGTCCTGGCGGTGGTGGCGGACGAGGCGGCGGTGGGGGTGGTGGGGGAGCGCGAGCGGCTGGCGGGGGCGGCGCCGCGCGGCCATCCGCGGGCGCGGCGCGTTCGCCGGCAATCAGCGCCCCTGCGGCCAGGCCGTCGACCGGCGCAGGGGCTGCGCGGCCCAATGTCGGCACGGGCGCGGCGCGACCTAGTCCGGGCGGCGGCGTTGCCACGCGACCTGCAACGGGCGCGGGCAACCGGCCGTCTGCCTCGCAATTGAACCAGTTCATCGACGTCGGCAGGCCATCCACGGGCGCCATCGGCGTCGATGCCGGGCGCGGCGGCGCGGCCGCGGACTTTCTTGGCGGCGGTGCCCGGCCGTCGCAGCTTCCGGCGCATGGCGCGGGAGTCGCCGCGGGCGTCGGATCCGGAATCGGCGCCGGCGCGGCACGCCAGAATTTAGCCAACAATCGGCCGAGCCGCATCCAGGACCGGCAGCAGTTGCAGGACGGTCGCCAGCAGCGTCGCAATGAAATCCGCGATCAGATCAAGGACAATCATCCGCGGCTCGACTTCTGGTCGCAGTATCCGAACTGGGCAGCGTGGCGAATCAACCGACCGTATCGCTGGGCGACGTGGGCGGCGTTGACCGGCTGGTTCGGCTGGGGCAGCGGTTCCTCCGAAACCGCCTACGCCTATGGCGACAATGTCTACTATCACGAAGACCAGGTCTATTATGGCGAGCAACCGGTCGCGACAGCGGAAGATTATGCTAACCAAGCCGCCGCAATCGCCGCCGAGGCGCCGCAGGATCTGAATCCGCAGAACTCGGAGTGGCTCCCCTTGGGCGTGTTCGCCGTCACCCAAGACCGCGAAGCCACCGGTCCCGTGCCGACGCTGTTCATGCAGCTCGCCGTGAACAAAGAAGGCGTGATCGCCGGCACGTTCAAAAACGAAACGACCGGCGAAACGCAATCGCTCGAAGGGATGGTCGACAAGAAGAGCCAGCGCGTCGCCTGGTGCTCGCAAGGCAAGTCGTGGCCGATCGTCGAAACCGGATTGTCGAATCTGACACAGGACAGCGTGCCGGTGCTCGTCCACTTTGCCGATGGCGAAACACAACAATGGCTGCTCGTGCGATTGGAAGAGCCGAAATCCAGTTAATGGCTGATCCACAAAGCAGGCACAATCAAGGCCATCACCGTGCGGTTGAGTCCGCGAGTTTTGCGTGTAGTCGCATTGCCCGCTCCGATCGGGCACGCGAAGTCGCAGATGCACGTGCAGCGGTATTTTCCCTACCTGCCTGCCGACCCAAGGTCGTGAAATTCGACCGAAGTTGCTGCATCGGGGCGGGACGCAAACACTGCGGCAGTTCGATCGCGCCCAGCACGTTCGCTAACGGGGTATTCCTCTCGACCATCAGGTTGCCTGCGAACTTTTCGAGTGTCCTCAGCGGCAGGGGTGGATCGTGGGCATCAAACTACGGAGTTTTTGCGGATTCAGCGTGCTGACGCTCATTTTATGCGCATTTCTCGGCGCCGGTTTAGGCGTAGGAACATACACCTACCACTACGCGGAAGGCCTGTCTTATTTCAGCGACGATCCGCGGGCGTGCGTCAACTGTCATATCATGCGCGATGAGTACGACGGTTGGCAGCATTCAAGCCATCATGCCGTGGCGACTTGCAATGATTGCCACACGCCGCACGATCTCATCCCTAAGTATTGGACCAAGGCCGAAAACGGATTTCACCACTCAAAGGCCTTTACCTACCAGGAGTTTCACGAGCCCATCATGATCCGGGAAAAGAATAGCCAGATTCTAGAAGCCAACTGTGTCGCGTGCCATCAAAGTTTGGTCGGACACATATTGCCGGAAAGCGATCGCGAGGACGCCGGAGCGGCATCCTGTGTCCGCTGTCATGCCTCGGTCGGTCACGGTCCCCGTAAGTAACCCCGTGCGAGAGGTGCTCCCGTGCCAGATGTCACCCGACCCGAGTTGCCGCGTCGTCGCCGGTATTTTGCCTACGGGACCATTATTGTGGCCATCGCTGCGATGACGTTCGCGATTCTCGCGCTGCTGATGAACATTTCGGAGCGGAAACGGGAGGCTAGGGAGCATTTTGTACGGTTGGTTGATCTCGACGAAACGACGATCGATCCCGCGATTTGGGGCAAGAATTTCCCGCGCGAATATGACACCTACCTGCTCACGGCTGATAACCCGCGCCGCGGGCACGGCGGTAGTGACGGCATCTCGCCGTCGCGATTGGAAGCCGATCCGCGGCTGAAGCGAATTTTCGCCGGCTATGCTTTTAGCGTGGATTTTCGCGAGCATCGAGGGCACGCCTATATGCTAGCCGATCAGGATATCTCGGAACGAACCCTGAAGTTCAATCAACCGGGCGCCTGCTTGCAATGCCATGCGTCGATCATTCCTGCCTATCGCGAAGCCGGCGGTGGCGACGTGATGAAAGGCTTCGAGAAAATTTGCGCAATGCCTCTGAAGGATGCGCGGCAACTGATCACGCATCCGGTCGCCTGCATCGATTGCCACGAGCCGAAGACGATGGGTTTGCGAGTTCTGCGCCCGGCTTCTTAAACGGCATCGCCGACCTGGCAAAGAGCAGCGAGCCGGTGCCCCACTTGCCGAGCATCGAACGCTGGCGGACCGGCAAGCGCGAACACGGCTACGATCCCAATGCATTGGCCTCGCGGCAAGAAATGCGGAGCTTCGTGTGCGGACAATGCCATGTGGAATACTACTTCAAGGGAAAGGGAAAATTGGTGACGTATCCCTGGCATAATGGACTGAAAGCCGACGAGATCGAAGCCTATTACGACGAGCAAGACTTTACGGATTGGACTCACGCGGAGACGAAAGCCGAGACTCTCAAGGCGCAGCATCCGGAATTCGAAACTTGGAGCCAAGGGATTCACGCCCGGAGCGGCGTGTCGTGCGCCGATTGCCACATGCCCTATCAACGCGAGGGAGCAATCAAGATCAGCGACCACGACGTGCGCAGTCCGATGACCAATATCAACCACGCCTGCCAGACCTGCCACCACTACCCCGAGGCCGAGATTCAAGCGCGCGTCGATGTGATTCAAAATCGGACGAAGAACCTGATGGATCGCGCTGAGGATGCGTTGATCGAAATGATGGATTCGATCAAGGCCGCTCAGGCCGATGGCGCTAGCGACGAGGATTTGGCAAAGGCTCGGGCACTGCACCGCAAGGCGCAATGGCGGCTCGACTTCTGCAACGCGGAGAATTCAATGGGTTTCCATGCGCCCAGGAAACCGCGCGACTGCTCGGCGAATCGATCGATTATGCCCGGCAGGCGCAGCTGCAGGCAGTTTTGTCCAAGAAAAGTCCGCCCGAGAGCCAACCGCGTGATGCGAAGTCGGGCTCAAATCCAAGAGATAATCCATGAGCACAATCGCCGACCCAGTCACGACAAAGCGGCGGAGACTCGAGATCGCTGGCGATTATCTTTCTCAAAGTCGTGGACCAAAAGGTGCTTTCTCAAATGCCGCAGCAGCTCTTGAGTTTCGCAGTTTTGCCTGATAATTCCTCGGCAGCCCGTGCAGCGCCGCCATGTTTAGGCTCGATCGATACTTGCCGACCAAAGCAAATCGAAGGCGCGCGAAGCGTGGCACTCTGAGCGACGCTTTGGAATGATGGATTGGCGGCGAGTATCTCGCCCCCGTTTGGAATATCGTTAAGCTTCGGCCACACTCCCATTGGACAAGAAACTTCTCATGGCCAGAACCAAACCAAGAGACGACAAATCGCCAAAACAGGATGGCGGGAAGCTTAAACGCAAGGCTTACGACGCTGCTCTGAAAATCCTTCACGTCGAATTGGTAAAGCTCCAAGAGTGGGTCAAGCATGAAGGGCTAAAAGTCTGCATCGTGTTCGAGGGCCGCGACGGAGCGGGAAAAGGTGGCGTGATCAAGGCCATCACCGAACGGGTCAGCCCTCGTGTCTTCCACGCCGTCGCGCTGCCCACACCGACCGAGCGCGAAAAGTCGCAGATGTACGTGCAACGTTACATCCCACACTTTCCAGCCGCCGGCGAGGTCATCCTGTTCGACCGCAGTTGGTACAACCGCGCCGGCGTCGAGCGGGTCATGGGATTTTGCAGCCCTGAACAAGTTAGCCACTTCTTGAAGGCAGTCCCCTTGGTGGAAAAGGCGATGGTCGAATCGGATATCATCTTGCTCAAGTATTGGCTTGAAGTCAGCGAGCAGGAACAAACCCGACGGCTCGAAGCCCGCATCGAGGACGGCCGCAAGATCTGGAAGCTTTCGCCGATGGACCTCGAATCGTATAGCCGTTGGTACGACTACTCGCGTGCCCGGGACGAAATGATCGCGGCTACCGATACCGCATGGGCGCCGTGGTTCGTGGTCCGCTCGGACGACAAACGCCGGGCGAGGCTGAACATTATCCAGCATTTGCTCAGCCAGATTCACTACGAGGAAGCTCCGCGCAAGAAAGTCAGATTGCCGAAACGGCAAAAGCTAGGCGATTACCGCGAAACGAAGTACGCGTTCAAGATGATCCCCGAGATTTTCTGAATGCCGCGATTGAAGTTTGGCCAGCGGCAGCCGACTCGTCCGCAGAGCCTCCAGGCACGCGGCATGATGATCCTTCGGGGGCTACGCAGGATGCGCCGTTTTTTTCCCCGGTCGAAGCCGGGCGATGACATGCGGCAACGCTCGGGCCAGTTCCGACCGGACCTCCACGGCCGCTGCCAGAGCTTCCAACTCGCGCGTTGGTGCTCGAAGCTAATCTCGCCGGCTGGTGTGGGAAACCGCCTCTTCAGCGGCTCGATTACTTCGCGCATCGTCCGCCGCAACCGCATCGTTTGCCGGGCTTGCAGCTTTCACACTTCCGCTGAGCTCGCTTAAAATGATTCCTGGCCATGGCCTTGCCGCGGCGGTGGCCAGCATTTGGATTTGACATCGTTGTCAAGTTAATATGCCAGCCGCAGATATGTTACTCCCACCCGCGCCTCGCCGCTGCAGGACCCGCGCCACGAGGGGATACAATGTAGCCTTTTGGAAAGTTTGGCCCTGATCGGTTGCGGTGCGTCGGCGGTGAATGACACTCGTTTCGCGGCTTTAGCACTGGAGGCGGCAATTGTGGCAATTATCACGAACCGTGTAACAACATTCGGCATGGTTCGGCGCTTGTCTAGCGGTGAGATTCGGGTCGTCCGCTTGGTTGTGGCTGTTTCTGCCCTGCTAACGGCGCCGCGCCAAGCTTGGCCGAAGCTGCGGGCCCGGTCGCCTCCCCACAGTCGGTCGACATCGATTCCCCGCAATACTGGAAAGCAGGACAAGAACGACTCGCCCGGCTCGGAGATGGATTCATCGTCTGGGAGGCGCGCCGCGGCGGTCATTGGTCGCTTTGGACCGTCGGGCTCGACGGCGCCGGCCAAAAGCAACTCACGCCGGTTGAACTGCGCCGCGACCAATTCTGCCCTCATATCTCACCCGACGGGAAAACCATCGCCTATCTGAGCATGCCGATCGAGAATGCCCCGCCCGAGGTCAATCGGAAATGCCCGCTCCACTTGATCAATGCCGATGGAACAAATGACCGTATCCTTGTTCCCGATGCCCGCAAGTACGGCGGCGGCTGGGACCGCGCGGTTACATGGTTCACGCCCACGCGGCTCGCCTACGTCGGCGCAGACAATAGCACCTACGAACTCGATCTGACGACCGGGAAGTCGACGCGGTTGATCGCCGAAGGTGGGTGGTTACCCAACGTGACGATGACGCACGTCGTCCAGGCATTCAACACGTTTTCACTGCTCGATGCGAAGACCGGCTCCGTAACGCCGATGCCGCACCTCGGCGGTTGCCAGCCCTACTTCACTCGCGACGGGCAGTGGGGCTTCTGGATGGCGAACATGGGCGGGCCGATCGGCCGAATGCGGCTCTCGACGCGCGAATGGTCGCCGCTGCTGGACCCGGCGATCATGCCTACGCATCGCAACTACGTCTATTTTCCGAACATCTCGTCGAGCCAATGCCTGCTGAGCTTCGCCGCCGTCGACCATGAGAAAATTCGCGGCGGATATGGCGGATATGACTTGTCGGATTACAACGTGTTCATCGTGCAGATCGACCCCAACACGCTCGACGTCATTGGCCAGCCGGTGCGCTATTCGTTCGACCCGGTGTGCAATCGTTTCCCGGATGTGTATCAGTCGCCTCTGGCTCTGGGCTTCGTGTCGAACAAGGCTCCGTTCAAGGTCGATTTCTCCTCCCCGGGCCCCGGCGAATGGTCATGGGATTTCGGCGACGGTTCAACGGGCAAGGGCGCCGCCGCGACGCACCGATATGCGGAGCCTGGGCTCTATGCCGTATCGGCAACGCTGGCGGACAAGTCGCAGCGAGGCGAGGTGCGGGTGCTTCCGGCCAAGCCACCCAAGGCCCTGGGGGCGGCGATGGAAAACGATCGCACCGTCCTTATCACTTTCGATGAAGCGGTGAACATTAAGAACGCCTCGTTGCATCTCGCCTCCAGCTCGGCGATCGAGAAACTGACGCCGGCCGCAGACGGGCGAAGTGTCCGCATCACGCTTGCCACAAAGCCCCGTGCCGCCGACGCCGTGTTGATCGACAATGTCACCGATCTGGCTCAGCGCCCCAACAAGATTGATCCGGCGAAGCTCTCCTTCGAGCCGCGCCTTTGGCCGGCCAAACTCGATGGCCTGATCTTCGCCTGGCAGACGGCAGACAAGCGCAACCAGGTCATCGACCCGACGTCCGGCAAGCCGACAGCCTACCGCTTCATGCCCAACGACAACGCCAGGCTCGACGAGAACCGCGCGCTCCGACCCGATGGCGGGTCGTTCATCGCCGCGGGCTTCTCCTCGCAGTTCGGCGACGCGGTGCGCAAGTCGAACGCCTTTTCGTTCGAAATCACCGTGACCCCGGAGACGGCCACGAATGCTCGCCCGCGGACGCTCTGCTCCTACTATCTTGTTCAACGCGGCAACAAGCTTTATTACCGCGCCGAGCCCTCGCTCATCGAGCTTTGCGAATTGCCGGTCGACCAAACCTCGCACATCCTCTACACCTACACGCCCGGCCGCTTCGTTTGCTACCTCAATGGCAAGCCCGTGTTTAGCACTGTCAAGATCACTGGCGACCTACGGGGCGGCCGCGGCGACTCGCTGGTCGTCGGCAATAATCTCGACAACCAACCCTGGCTTGGGACGGTCGAAGGCGTGGCGATCTTCGACAGTGTTCTCTCGCCGGCCGAGGCCGGCGCCGAATCAGAAGCCTACCGCCGCCTGCGTGAGCGTCGAAAACCGCTGGCGAAGGCGGAGTTAGAAGCGACACTCACTGTTGCCTCGCGCGCGCCGAGTTTGGCGCAGATCGCCCCTTATAAACAGGGAATGCTCGTCAACGAATACAGGATCAACAAAGTCGTCTCCGGCCATCTCGACGCCAAAAAGATCCGCGTGGCCCAGTGGGTCATCTTGAATGAACAAATGCTCGACGTGGCCCAGCTTCCCGTGGGCGAGCCTGTCCATCTGGTCGTGGCCCCGTTTGCCGATTGCCCGCAATTGGACGGCGAACATGTGACCGACACGCTGCCGGAGGATTTCGAAACGCCGCTGTACTACGCCGTGTCGGCCCATTGGGACCTGCATGTGATCCCGCGGTGGAGCGCGGTCGCCGGATTCTTGCCCAAACCGCAAGACCCGAACGTCGAGCATGGCAAGGCGGACCTCGACCCCGCGTTCACCGAGGTCTTCAGCCCAGAGAGCAAGCAGGGGCTGCCGGACAGCTATCGGTCGGCGAAGGCGCGGTGGAAAGAGATCGCACCGGATGGTAAGAATTACGTCAACCTGTTCGACGTCCAAGCGGCCAGCGGCAATGGCTGCGGCTACGCGGTAGCCTACGTGAAAAGCCCCGCGGCCCGCAAGGCGATCCTGAACGCGGGCACGATCGGTGGGTTCAAGGCGTGGCTGAATGGCAAACAGGTCGTGGCTGGACACTTCGGCCGATACCCGTTCGTTGGTCATCAACAAGCACCAATCGAACTCGAGGCAGGCTGGAACGAGATTCTGATCAAATCGACACCGCTTTATGCCTTTTGGGGCTTCACGTGCGACATTTTGACGCCCAAGGGTGAGCTGAGCACCGACCTCTCCTACTCCGCCGTGAAACCCAAGTGACGAACCGACTCACTCACACCCTCTTTCTCGATGAGAGAGGATTGGGGTGACGGTGATGGAACGACGGTTGACGCTGCTACCCGTTCATTCCCAACTCCTCTCCCGTAAGGGGCGAGGGGAGGATTTGTCGCCGCGCCGAGTATTACGTTGCGGTCGTTCGAGCTGCGAATCGTGATCAAAGAGTTGAGCGGCGAATCGAAAATGAATGACAAGCATTGCTTCGGGTGAGCCGCCAGCATGGTTTTCAGCTCGCACCTGTTCATCTTCTATTTCCTCCCGCTCGTTTTGCTTTTCTATTACGCGGTGCCGCTGCCGCGCTTCCGCACGGGCCTGCTCGCTTCGGTCAGTTATCTGTTCTACGGCTGGGCCAATCCGCCGTGGGCCCTGATCATGTTCTTCAGCACGGTGGTCGACTATCTCTGCGGCCTCGGCCTGATCCGGCTTTCAGGAATGCAGAGGCTCCCCAGCGGCGACTGGCAGATCATCCCCAAGAGCCAGCCTCGCACGACGAAAATGACCGCCGTGCTCGTTTGCTCTATCGTGAGCAACCTGGCGCTGCTCGGCTTTTTCAAGTATTACGACTTCACGGTCGAGAATCTCAATCGCGTCGCCAACGGACTCGGGCTGGGGCCCGACTGGATCGGTGTGCTCCGCGTAGTGCTGCCGGTCGGCATCTCGTTCTACACGTTCAAGTCGATGAGTTACGCGATCGACGTCTACCGGGGCGACGCTCGCCCAATGTCAAACCTGTTGGACTTCTGCTGCTTCGAGGCGCTATTCCCAGATCTGGTCGCCGGGCCGATCATTCGCTATGCCCAACTCGCCGACCAGATGCGGTATCGCGCCCATACTTCGGAAAAGTTCGCCCGGGGCATCGCGTTTTTCTCCTGCGGCATGGCGAAGAAGATTCTAATCGCCAATCCCATCGGTCTCGTCGCGGACATCGCGTTTGCCACCGGCGCGCCAACATGTCACGACGCGTGGGTCGGCGCCGTATCCTATGCATTTCAGATCTACTTCGATTTCTCCGGATACTCCGACATGGCCATGGGGCTTGGGCTCATGTTTGGGTTCCTGCTCCCGTGGAATTTCGATTCGCCGTACCAGGCCGACAGCATCACCGATTTCTGGCGGCGCTGGCATATCAGCCTTTCGACGTGGCTGCGCGACTATCTTTACATCCCACTGGGCGGCAACCGGAAAGGAAATGCCCGCACGTATCTGAATCTGATGGTCGTTATGCTGTTGGGCGGGCTGTGGCACGGGGCATCGTGGAATTTCATGATCTGGGGCGGGATTCACGGGGCGATGCTCGCGTTCGAGCGCTTCCAGGGAAAAGACAGCCCGTACCGGCGGCTCCCCTATCCGCTGCGGGTCGCGATCACGTTCGCGATCGTGTGCGTTAGCTGGGTCTTCTTCCGCGCCAAGACCTTGACGCAAGCAGCTTCTTATCTGGCCGCTATGTTTGGGTTGGCCCCGTCCACGCCCGGCAGCCGCGTGTTGGCAAGCACGATGTACACGCCCTATCATATGACGATCTTTCTGATCGCCGCGGCGCTCGTATGGGGCGCGCCGCAGGCCTGGACTTACACTCGCCAGTTGACCCCCGTGCGCGCGACCGCCTGCCTGACGATGCTGCTCGTTTCGCTGCTGTTCATGTGGACGCAGACCGAGAACCCGTTTCTCTATTTTCAGTTCTAAGCAGCGCAACGCCACACGAATGCCATGAACGTCGTCAACACTGCCCAACTCGACGCAACCGCGGAGACGGATCCGGACTCGCCCTCGGACGACGAGATGCTGCGCCGGGGGTTGATCCCCACCACGATCAAGCCCGCCGTCGCCTGGTCCATGATCGGCGTGTTCTTTCTGATGGTCACCGGCGTGCCGCTACTGCAAATTTGTTACGAGCTTGCGGCGGACAAGAGGCCGCAGGTGCTCGATCTCGTCGACATCTCACTGCGCAAGTCGAGCTTGCATGGCTGGGAAGAGAACCTGGAAAAAGCTTCCGTTGCCAAAGGGATGTTTCAGCCCTGGCTGCAAGGTTTGATCTGCAGCGTCGGCGGTTTTGGCAACACCAACGCAGTGGTTGGCCGCGAGGGTTGGATGTTCTATCGGCCGGGTCTTGAATACCTGGGCGGCCCTGGCATTCTCGATCCGACGCGGCTCGATCAGCGCCAGCGGCAGATGATCGCGGCAGGTGAACAACACCCGAACCCCGATTCTCGACCGGCCATTTTGTGTTTCCACCAACAGTGCCAGGCGCTGGGAATTCATCTGATCGTGATGCCCCTTCCCGATAAAGCGATGCTGCAACCGGCCAAGGTGAGCCGACGCTTCGAGGGGACCGCCGAAACCGCGCCGCTCAATAATCCTGACTTTTCCAGTTGGATTTCAACTCTTCGGCGCGAGGGTGTCGACGTCTTCGACTGCACCCCCGCAGTAATCAAGCCGACCGACCGGCGCTTCCTGATCCAGGATACCCATTGGACACCCGAGTGGATGGAGTCGGTCGCTGGCGAATTGGCGAAGCACATCCGTGAAAAAGTCGGTTCGGTCGCGGCCCGCTCGTCGCCGCTGGTGCTGGAAGACTGCCAAGTCGAGCGCCTCGGCGATCTTGCCGACATGCTCCGGCTTTCGGAACGTCAACGCCTCTTCCCGCCTCAGCGCGTCACCGTCCATCGAGTCGTCGATAAAAGTGGCAATGCCTGGCAGCCGAAACCGAGCGCCGACATTCTGTTCCTGGGCGATAGCTTCTCCAACATCTATTCGCTAGAGTCGATGGGCTGGGGCGATTCGGCCGGTTTCGTCGAGCATCTGAGTTATGCCTTGCGGCGGGACGTCGACCGCATCACCCGCAACGACGCCGGGGCGTTCGCCACCCGGCAAATGCTCAGCACCGATTTAGCGCGAGGGAAGGATCGGCTCGCGGGAAAAAAGGTCGTGGTTTGGGAATTCGCCGTACGCGAGCTGACCAGCGGCGATTGGAAAATACTGGATTTCAAGAAAGGGACGCCGCCGCCGCGTCAGTTCGTCGCGCTCGTCGCCGGTAGCGAACGCGTCGTCACTGGGATCGTCGCCGCCGCGGCACCTGCTCCCCATCCAGGCAAAGTTCCCTACCGTGACCACATCATCGCTGTTCATCTGACCGATCTGGAAGATGAACGCGGACCAACGCCCGGCGGCGAAGCGTTGGTTTACATGTGGAGCATGCGGAACAACGTCCTCACGCATGCCGCCGGCTACCGCCCGGATCAAAAAGTAGAACTGAAACTGCGTCCCTGGTCTGACGTTTCCAACAAGCTCGACGCGGTCAATCGGCAGGAACTGGACGACGAGGAACTCAATCTCCAAGAACCATGCTGGGGCGAGGAAGTCCATCGATGACCAACTTTCGAGGCGCCGCGATTGCAGTGTCTGTCGCTCTTCTGAGCGGTTCAACCGTCATCCACGCCGCCGACATCGCCCCCACGGCACAGATCGAGACATTCCGCGCGAGGTGCGCCGAGCTGGCCGCCACGGCCGATAAGTCGGACAGCATGACGGTCGCGGGTAGCAACGGCTGGCTGTTTTTGGCGAAGGAACTACACCATTTGGGCGCCGGCAAATTCTGGGGGCCGGAAGCAACTGCGGTGAGCCGGGCGGCCAAGCCCGAGCAGGCCGACCCGCTACCGGCGATCCTGGATTTCAAGGCTCAGCTTGATCAGGCCGGCATCGAGTTATTGCTGGCGCCCGTGCCATGCAAGGCGAGCGTCTATCCCGAGTTGATCGACGATAAAGCCACCGCTGGGAAGCGATTCGATGCCTCGGATCAGGAATTCTACGAGTTGTTGCGCGGCAAAGGTGTTCGCGTCCTCGATCTCACCGGCGAGCTGATCGCGCATCGCAACGACAGCGAAGGCGCGACCTACTGCAAGCAGGATTCTCACTGGTCCGGCTGGGCCTGCGCGCTGGCCGCCAAACGGATCGCGGCGGAGATCAAGGATCGTCCGTGGCTTGCCGCGGTGCCGCGGATCAAGCTCGGCTCGGAGGTCAAGCAAACACCGATCGGCGGCGATTTGCTCCAAGGCCTCGCTGGCGATAAACCGGCGGAGGAAACGCTCTGGCTTCGTTTCGTCGGCACGTCCGGGTCTAGTGAGCTGACGTCCGTCGAACCCGACCGGCAGAGTCCGGTGATCCTGCTGGGCGATAGCCACACCCTTGTGTTCCACTCCGGCGCCGACATGCATGCGGTCGGGGCTGGTCTGGCGGATCAATTAGCCCTGGAGTTGGGTTTCGCCGTCGACCTGATCGGTGTACGCGGCTCCGGAGCCACGCCGTCGCGGGTAAACATGTTGCGTCTGGCTCGGGCCGACGAAAAATATCTCGCCCGAAAGAAACTCGTCATCTGGTGTTTTACCGCACGCGAATTCACCGAAAGCGCCGGCTGGCAGAAAGTACCGATCGTCAAATGAAAACATTCTCGGTCCATCTCAAGTTGTTGTCCTTGGCCGGCGCTGTTAGCGATGCTTTCCGCTGCTACTCCGGCGCGGGCGGTCGACGGCTTCGTCGTCTCGATCCACTATCAAGCCGACGGGTTGGGCAACATCCACGACAGCGTTCATCCCGGCAAGCTGCTGCGCTACGACATCAAGGCCGACAAGCCGGCCGGCACCCGCGTGCTGGACGACAAAGGTGATGTCACCGGCGCATGCCTCAGCCCCTTCGGCGATCAGATCGCCCTCACCAAAACCAATGGAGCGATCGCCGTGATGAGTAGCGAAGGCGGACCCGAGATTGAACTCGGCCGCTTCACCGACAACGGCCCGCCGAGCAAGGATTCGCCATCGCCCTCACCCGCAGGCACCGGCATTCAATGGCCGGCTAGCGAGGGCGGCAAGTGGATTTACTACCTGGACGCCCGCAATCACGGCGCCAACAACACACTGCGGCGCGTCAACATCGCCACGAAGCGCGACGAGGTGGTCGTTCATTTCAATCGCAGCGCGGCCGGCGGATTCGCGCTGAGCATGAACGCCACCCCGACGACCGGCTTTCTCGCGAAGCGCACCGACAACTATGTCATTGCGCTGTACGACATTTCGCGTGGCGACGGCGACCTTTTCAACTGCGAGCGCACGTATGGCTGCGGGGAGAGCATCTCGCCGGACGGATCGCTGGTCACCGCCAACGCCGGGACACACGCCGAGGTCTCGCTCGTCGACATGACGGCCCGCAAGCGGCACGGGTTCCGCGTGAGCCAATGGGACGGCGATCCGACGAAGGGTCTGCCGCGCGAAAAAATGGAATGGGCGTGGCAAAGCTTTCGCTGGTCCGTCAACTCGATGAACTGGATTTCGGTCACCCAGGGCAAGCTCAAACTCGACAGCACGTATGAAACCTTTTTTCAAGACGCCATGCTTTACGACTGGGTGAACCAGAAGCAGATCAACGTCACGGGCAACAAAACGGGCTCGTTCGATCGGCCCGCGGGTTTCTGGGAGATCGGCGGCAAGGAATTTTTTCTCGGCTCGTTCTCAGGCAAGGCCCCATTGACCGTGGAGCTCAGCAACCCGCGACTGAAAGGCGAAGTCGAGTGGGACTTCGGCGACGGCCACCGCGCCACCGCCGCGCCGCCGACGTCACACACGTTCGCGAAAGCAGGGAGCTACGCGATCCGAGGGAAACAAGGGGGCGCGATTTATCAATCGCAAGTTCAGGTGCTCAAGCAACGGCCCCCGTCCGCCGTGTGCCGCTATGTAGGTGGCACTTGCCTGGAGGTCGATTTCGACGAGCCGGTCTGCGGCAGTAATATCCAGGCCCAAATGCAAAGCGGGAATGCGGCGGCGAGCGCGGCTGAGCGAAACGGGTCGGCGGCTCATCGTTCGCTTGAAAGAGCCGCTCACACGGAGCGATCAGTTGCTTCTCACAGGGATTAAAGACTTGGCTCAATCGCCCAACGCGCTGCCGGACAAGCCTCTGCCGGTGATGTTGCCCACCTGGCCGACGAATCGTGCCGATCTTGTTTTTCTCTGGGAGAATGCCAAGGCCGCCAACGCGGTATTCGACGAAGCGACAGGCAAAGTCAATGAACTGCGCGTCAGCCGCGACGCGGGCGTCGCCGGCATCGACCGGTACGGTCGGATGCGGCTGGACGGCGGCCGATTGAGCACCGGATTCTTCTCTCAATCCAACGCCCAGGAACAGTTCCACGATTTGGTCCTGGCCAACGCCTTCAGTCTGGAAATCACGATTCAAACCGCCAGCCTGAAGCAGAACGGGTTGCTCTACCCGGCGAGAATCGTCAACTGCAGCGCCTGGCACGATTGGGATTGGGAGTTTTTTCTCGGCCAGCAAGATGACCGTCTGATGTTTAGCATCCGCACCGCAGACAACATGCTTTCGGAAAGCGGTAAGCGCATCAAAGGCGATCTTCACGGCCGGGCGCCAATCTACGAAATCGCCCGGCTCCCCGACACGTTGCCGCATCATGTTGTCGTGAGCTACATCCCCGGCCGCCTCGTCGCCTACCTCGACGGCAAACCCGTCTTCGCGACCAAGGCGGTCACCGGCTCGCTCAGGGCATGGGGTTATGGCGAGCTGTGCTTCGGCTCGAATCACAACGGCGGGCGTCACGACTGGCTCGGCCGGCTGGAAGGCGTAGCGATCTACAAGCGGTTCATCGACGCCGACGAGGCGGCGCGGAATTACGCCGTCTATCGCAAGAAAATCGACTCGCGCATCGTCGTCCCGCAGATTGAAATCCAGGCCAGGCTGGTGGCCGTGTCGCGGGTCCCGGAGCCGATCCAGATTGCGCCGTACCGCGACGCACTGGTGGTGAACGAGTACAAAATTGAAAAGATCCTCAAGGCCGGTAAGGATTGGCGGCCTGGCGATAAGCTCGAACCGGGCGGCAAGCTCCGGGTCGCGCAGTGGGGCCTCATCGACGGGATGAAAACGAAGCTGGTCGAAGCGAAGGTAGGCGACAGCGCCAACCTGACATTGGAGATGTTCGCCAACCACCCCGAGAAGCTCGACGAGTTCGAGACTTCCAATTCGCTGGAAGAAAATTTCGACATGCTGCTGCTGTACGAGCCCAGGCCGTAAGCGCCTCGTCTGCGGCGGTGAAACGCGGCAAGCGCGGGCGATTTGCGTTTGGGATTGGAAGACGAAGCAAGAGCTATTCAAACCGATTGGTCCGCGCTGCATGATCGCGCGACTTGCCTTTTCTCCCGATAGTCGGCATCTGGCAACTGGCTCGGTCGGCAACGAGATTCACGTCTGGGACATAGCAACCGGCAAAATCTTATTCGAGCGGCAAGGGGAATGTGCGGCCAGCGTCGCGTTCTCGCCCGACGGATGGGTGTTAGGAACGGCCGGTTCGACAGGCGGTTACCGATGGCGATGGGAAAGCGAAAGCAACGGCAAACCGCTGGGCGCCGCGTCCGACCACGGCCGCCGTTTGAAAATCGCCGCGGCGAAAAAGAGCATTACTTAAACGGGCTGTTAAGCTGGCGGGCGCAAATTTCGGCTCGATGTCGAACTCGCGGTAAATCTCGCGGGGGATAGCAAATCGTCGACTCGCCACAATCCCCGTTAATCGGTAAACCCATTGACGTTCGCTCGGAACCTTTCGATCGCAACATCGTCTAAAATATAGCGCTGTTTGTCGGAAGGTCCTTCGCTGTCTAGGGACAGCCCATTTCTTGCCTCACCCCCGAGAGTTAACCTGAATGACGCCTCACTCAAGATTCTTGAGTCTTGGGAACAACGATGTTGCTTCGGAACATGCCGATTTCTTCGACGCCAAACGGAATGACGGGAGATCCACCATGCGCAGGATTGTTGCAGTGCTCGCTGTGATCGCGCTGGCCGCGCCATTAGCCAAAGCCGAAGACAATTTGGAGTCGCTCGTTGACCAGTTAGCGAAAATCGATGAACCAGGCTTTGGCTATTCGGCATATTTCTCAGGGACCGAGTTCTTGCCCTATCGCGATACGGGCGAGATTTCGACGCTCGTGCTCGGTGCCGCGCAGCATGCACGTTCGGAAACCTTACGGCGGATTGTCGAGAAAGGGACGGACTCTGTACCGGTCTTGCTCAAGCACTTGGATGATCCGCGGAAGATCCAGCTGAAACCGCTCAGCGGAATGATGTGGTTGTCGTTCCCTGATGAATATGACTTTAACCGCCGTACCAAAGACAGACCTCCTGCAGGGGTAAATCGCGGTTACGCCCCGTTGGATAAGGGTGCGCCCGACAACCACGCAATCACCGTCGGCGACCTATGCTTCGTGGCGCTTGGTCAAGTCGTGAACCGGGCGTTTGTCGCGAGTCGCTATCAGCCGACCGGCGGATTAGTGATTAATTCACCGACCTACTCGAAGACGCTGTGCAAGGTGACCCGCGACGACTGGTCGAAGTTGACCCGGCAACAACATCGTCAATTGCTGATTGACGACTTCAAGACGCCCGACTACGAGGGTCGGCGAATCGGAGCCTATCTGCGGCTGGCATTCTATTACCCGGACGCGGTTGAGCCGTTGGTCCTCACGGAGTTGGCGAAACCGACGTTCGACGCGTTGAAAATCGAGGCGCTTTGTCGCGAGCAACTCTACAAAGCGAAACAGCCTGCCCAACGTCGGCAAATATTTGAGGCGTTCATCAAGAGCGAGGGGCCAGCGTCGGCCGCCGGAGTCCAGGCGCAGTTGTTCGACGACCTCGAAATGCTCGAGGCAAGTGAGGAGCACCGGCTTTCACCCGCTCTGACCGCTTACAGTACGCAACCTCGTGAATTGCTCATTCAGCTATTCGGGAAACCCAGCACCGTCAAAAGCGCGGACCGACCATTTGTCGACGAGAGTTCTGAGGCGGCGGAACGTGCGCGATTCATTCGAGCGCTTGCTCATGATCCGAGCCAAAAGATCGGCGACGCCGTAAAGGCGGTTTATCTCAAGAACCGGCAAGACGACTATATGGCCTCCGCCTGTCTCGTCTCCTTGGCAAGTCGAGGTTACGGCGACTTCCTGCTCGGTGAACTTCGCCGGGTCGATTTCGCGACCACGACGACCGATCCGCTGAAGCTCAGTTGTCTCGAGGCGATCGCAACGTCTCAAGCAGAGCCCGTTCAAGCGGAGTTGCTCAAGATCATCCGCGGGACCATAAACGATGACTACTTCATGGCGGCGCTAGCGGGCGTCAAGAAAGCCGATGATGACCTGGTGCTCGAGGCCGCGAAAAAAATTCTCGGCCGCTTACCCGTCGACACAAACCATGGCGAAGGCATTTTGACGATGATCGAGGAGCGCTACCCGAAGCAAGCCAAAGAGATTTTCAAGTCCTTTCTGGCGGTGGGAAGTGCTCGGAGAGCCGAGACGATGTGCCGGGTCCTGTGGAACGGTGGCACAATGACTAATGAGGTTCTGAAGCCCTTGCTCGACGATAAGCGATTCCTGGATGGATTCAATTCTCCGATCCGGGTTTGTGACCGGGCGGCCAAAGCGATCACGAACGGCAGCCATTCCTTGAAATTCGATGAAGATTGGCCAGTGCCGAAAAAGGATGCGGCAATCGCCGAACTGAAGACCACCACCAGAAGCGGTCACGGCAAGCCACCCACACCCGGTCCCTGATAAGCGCCAGAAGGGCAACTTGCCAAGCTGTCGAGGTGTTTAAAGCCGGAACACCATTGAGTGGACCTGGCTTGCAATATTTTCTGCCCCTATTGTGTCCACGAGAACAAACAGCATTTAGGTAAAGACTTTCTCCGGTTCGTGACCCAAAATCAATTCTTTCCCGCCATCGTTGTTGTAGCTGGCTTTCCAAAATTGGCGCCTATGTCGCGATCAATGGGCCGGAAAGTTTTGGTCGTTGACCTTATCGGTTATAGATCATTGTTTTACTGGCAACCTCCGCAAGTTGCTCAAAAGCAGCTCCAAATCAAAAAATCGTCTCTGCCATCAAACTAAGGACGGTGAAGGCCGCCCTGTCTCGCTGCGCATCGGCTGGGCGACCCGCGCTCAACGCCCGCCTTCAATGGCCTGCGCCGAGCTCACCCACGATTCCTTGTAGTGGCCCGCCCGTAGCGCCTGCTGGAGCTGCCTGCGGAACTCGGTGGCGAGCGCGCGGGATTCGAGATTCTCGACGCCGGCGAGGGTCACTTCCTGGCAAAGGCGTTGCACGAGCCTGCGCTCGGCGTAGACCATCCCGTCCAGCGTTCCCCCGGGGTTGGTCCACTGCTCGCGAAGAATCATCTTCATCGCCTTGGCGTTGTCTTTCTCGGCCCAATCGTCATAGACCTTGAAATAATAGTCCCTGATATGCGCGAACCACTCGCCGTCGAGCGAGACTTTCGCGGGGTCGATGCCGCGCATGAGTTCCGGGTAGGTCCGAACGAAATCGACAAGGCTGGTACGGTACCGGGCATTCTCGTCCGCCAGGAACTTACCGGGCTCCTCGGCGAACGGCGTAACGCGCTCGAGCAGCGTTTTCAGTTTCGGGTCGCTCGCCTTGGCTTTGCAGACCGACGAGATCTTGTCCGCGGCGCTGATCAGTTCTTCGCTACGCTGCTTGTTGTAGAAGCAGAAGTCGTAGAGGGCTTGGGTCGAGTTCCTGTAACGGTCGCGATCTTTGGCTTGAAGATTGGAAGGAACGGCGCCATAGCCCGCGCAAGTGGCGGCGACGCTTGGCTGGCCCTTGGGTATTCTGACCCCCGCGGAATCGATCCCGGCGGCGTCGATCTCTTCCATGACCGCCTTCTTACCCAGCGCACCCTGGAGGATTTCGCTGAACGTCATTACGTTTTTCTTCTTGCCGCTGGCCCTCGGATAGACCACGGCCGCATAGTAGGGCGCCCGGCGCTTATCGAGGTGCAGCGCCCACTGCCCGTTAACCGAGACGCTAGGATGCTCATACCAGTCGAGAATGTCGTCCCAGCTCGAGCCCGGCGCGGCGACAAGCCAGGTCCAGACGGGAACGCCGGCGACGGCGGTTTCCGAGGATCGCATCCAGGCCGGCTGCGCCGGATCAGGCGCCCGACCGGCCGAGCAAGAGTCGTCCACCACTGGGTGCCGTAGGGAAGCTTCGCGTCGGTCTTGATCTCCGCGTACTTATAGCCGCGACCTCGATCGCCATCATTGACGGGTATGTTGAAGTTAATGTTCTTGCTGTCGAGGCCGTCGACATAAGCAACATGGTCGAGCACGCCGACAAAAACCGGGTTGCCGGCGAAGTTGATCCGCGCCGTGGCAAAGCGGGCGTCCTTGCCGACGCCCTCCACGGTGAGCACCGGAACCTGCTTCGACGAGCCCTGCGTTGCGGCGATCGGCCAAGCGAGAACGAAGGCCGTCTTCCCGCCTTCGGGGATGATCAACAGCCAGTTCTCCGACGGCACGTAGATTTTCTTGAACTTGCAAACGGTCGGGTCGAAGAGCGCGTCGTCGTGATGGAAGCCCGGCACTATCGCAAATCGCGCCTTGACGCGCAGCTCGAGCGCACCGCCGGCCGGCGCCACCTCAACGAAGGCGCCCTTGGGCGCCAGCTTGACTTTCGCGGCATCCAAGACCGTGCTCGATGCTGCGTCGGCGCCCGTCACAAACAGCTCTGCCTGAACGCCCGTCGCCTTCGACGAAATGACGAGCCCTCTGCCGCCGGAGCCGATCTTTACGAACTCGTTCTCGGCGGCCGTAAGCCGCGACACGCCGCAGGAAAGGATCGCCAGCGCACCGGCGATCGCCGTTACTAAGAAACGCTTCATTCTAGTCTCCGTGGATAAATTCTCGGACGGTCGTTTAGAACGGTAGTGGTACAGTTTGAGCCCCCGCGGCACACGGAGTGTGCCTACTACGTAGCAGGCACGCTCCGCGTGCCGTCGCCGCGCCAAAAAGCTTCAAAATGTACCACTATGTTTAGAACTGGAAGTAGATGAACGCCGTGCCCGACGAGCGGACACAGAAGGCCACGTAGATTAACATGCTCGTCACCAAGCCGATGCGGACTGGGTTGAAGTGAAGCACGGTCTTCAGCCTGGATTCGGAGAGTAACTGATAGCCCCAAACCGCCACGATGAACACCAGGGCCGCCAGTGGGAAACGCGGGTCCACCAGGCGGCAGCGAGCGATTCCCGTGAGGACCGTCCAAGCGTCGGACAGAGTCGCAGCTCGGAAGAAAATCCAGCACAGCGCCACGAAGTTGAAAACCCAGAACTGCTTCATGAGGTCTGGGATACGTTTGTAGAAACCGCTCTTCTCCAACTCCGTGGTGACGAGCCGGCCCAGGCCGTGGAGCGCGCCCCAGATGAAAAAAGTCCAGGCCGCGCCGTGCCACACCCCGGAGATAAGAAAGGTCAGAAACATGTTTCTGTAGGTATCGGCCGTTACCCCGCGACTTCCTCCCAAGGGGATATACACGTAGTCTCGGAACCAAGTCGAGAGGCTGATATGCCACCTTCTCCAGAAGTCGCGCAAGCTGGTGGCCAGGTACGGGTGATTGAAATTCACACTCAAGTCGATGCCCATCATGCGCACCACGCCGCGGGCCATGTCCGTGTAGCCGCTGAAATCGAAGTAGACCTGCCAGGCGAAGGCGTAGGTTGCCAGGAGCAAGGCCAGGCTGTCGAAATCACCGGGGGTGGCATAAACCTTGTTCACGTATATGGCCAGAAAGTCGGCGAAGGCCACCTTCTTGACCAATCCGATCGCGAACAGGGAGAGTCCGTCCGTGACGTTGACCAGCGATACGGTCCGCTGAGTCTGCATTTGCGGTAGTAGATGGGATGCCCGTTGAATCGGACCGGCGACCAATTGTGGGAAGAGCGAGACAAACGCGGCGTAGCGGATGAAGTTCTTCTCCGGCGCAACTCTCCCCGGTAGCAATCGATAATGTAACTCAACGACTGGAAGGTGAAGAACGAGATGCCCACCGGCAGCGCAAATCCGGGCTTGGAAATGGAACTTCGGATGCCGGCGGCGGCGAACAGGACGTTCAGATTCTCGATCATGAAGCCACTGTATTTGTAAAACAGCAAGAGGAACAGAACGCTGGTCACGCCGAGCGCGAACCACAACTTTTTTCGCCTCGGGTCGCTCTCCATCAGCCGCACCGACACATAGTCGATGGTCGTCGAATACAGAATGAGGAGCAGATAGAAAGGGTTCCACCATCCATAGAAAAAGTACGAGGCCGCCAGCAGCCAGTGGATCCAGAACCGGGTCTTCCGCAGCAGCAGGAAGCCGGTGTAGACGATCGTGAAGAAGATGGCGAAAGTGTAGGTGTGAAAAAGCATGGCGCGTTACTTGTCCATGCTTGCTTTGGCGCAACGGAAGCCCAAATGTTCGTACGCGGCGCAGACCAGCGCCTGGTCTTCGTCGTCGTTGTATTTGCGGTAGGAACACCGGCAACTGTCGGGGCTGTCGCGGAACGACCCGCCGCGCATCAACCCCATGCCGCTCTTGGGGCCCCGCGGATTTCGCTCCGGGCTCTCCTTGTAATAGTCCGCGGAGTAGAAGTCGTTGACCCACTCCCAGACGTTCCCCTGCATGTCGAATAGGCCCCAGGCATTTGACTGTTTCTGTCCTACCGGGTGCGTTTTGTTGCCCGCGTTGCTTGCATACCAGGAATATTTTCCCAATTCTTGCGCGTCGTTTCCGAAGCAATAGTCGGAATCCGCTCCCGCGCGGCAGGCGTATTCCCATTCCGCTTCGGTCGGCAAGCGGTATCCGTTGGCTTGAAAATCGCATTGCCAGACGCCGGGCTTGACCTCACGGTAGCACGCTTGGAGTCCATCGCGTTTTGAGCGGGCGTTGCAGTACGCGATCGCGTCGGTCCAGCGCACGCGCTCGACGGGATTCTTCTCGCTCTCCTGGTTCTTACTGGGGTTCTTACCCATGAGGCTCGCATAAGACTCCTGGGTGACCGGATACTTATCCAAGTAAAAGGCATCCAACGACACCCGGTGCGCCGGCTGCTCGTCGGCGCCGCCGCGGTCCCCGCCCATCGTGAACGAACCCGCCCCGATGCGGACCATCGCGGGCTCGGAAGTCCGAGCGGCCTGCTCTACTTCCGGATGCCGCCCGCTTCCGGAATCCGCAGCCGGCCGGCAGCCGACGCTGGCGGCCATCAGCGCAATCGACGCGATCCCGACGATTCGACAAATACATTGACGCATGACTCAGTTGCTCCACGCTTTGAATGACGGATCTTTGTCCAAACTCTCGGCGATTCGCACATACCCTTGCTTCAATGGGTGGCTCACGTCGCCATATTCGTCGCTGGGAAGATCCGGAACCAGGAAGTGCGGCACGCCGCTTGCGCTCAGCCGCTCCTCGACTTGCCCCATCAGTAAGCGGTAGCGATGCAGGCTCTCGGGCGTCAACGCATAGGGGTTGAAAGGCCCGACCAACACGAAGACCTCATTGTTCCTGGATCGGAGCAGTGCCACCGTCTCGCGGAAAAACCTCCATTGCAGCGACCCCGCTGGCATGACCCACGGATAGTCCTTGGGTTTCTTGATCTTTGTCGACCAGACGACGGCTGCATCCTCCGCCTCGCCGGACCAAGGCACGTCGAAGGTGACCGCGCGCCACGGGCCCTCGTAGGGATGCGACATCATCCAGTCCGGGATGTTCGTGTTGTCGAAGTAACAAGCCAGGAGATGCGTAGTAAAGCTGGTCAAGGGTGAGTGCTGACCGACATAGCGGGTCAGTCTCGTTTCCACGTCCGCCCGGTAGCATTTCAGGGACGGCCAGAATTGGGGAGCAAGCTCTTCGTACTGGAAATGAAACTCCTTCTCGCCCTGCAGGTCGCTTTCGTCGGAGTGCATCCAGAGAGGGTCGAAGTGCAACAACACCTTTTTGCCGGCAATGGCGTTGCCGTACTCTTTGAGGAGGCCGAACAGGGCCATGTCGTGCAGCCCGCTCAGCCCCAGGTTGGCAAAGCGGTCCTCACGTGCGATATGGTTCAAGCACTGGGACAGCGTATCGCGGCTCTCGACGTAGTGACCCCAGATGGTCGAATCGCCGACGACCAGCACGGGGTACTTCGCCGCCGCCGCCTCGCACCAGCGGGAGTACGTCCAGAAATCGCCGCTCAGGCGATAAGGAACGCGATAATCGACGGGGCCAACTCGCTCGACTCGATGAACAAGGGGCACCACCCCGTGTGGCGCCGCCGGCGAGCCTTCACTTCGTGCCTTGGAGATTCCTAACGGTGAAATCTCTGACGGTGAATCTATTGACGGTGAAACTTGTTTCTCGTACCAGCTTATCTTCTCAAGACTTGGCCAACCGCGGATGACAAGCAAGCACGTTCCCGCAAACAAGACTCCCACCGCCAGCCAATCCTTGCCCGAAAGCCGGAGTGGATTGGAGCCGTATTCGAAAGGAGGTTCGACAAGTGGCTGGGAGCGCCTCGCAGGACTGTCCGACGGTCCCCGTTCTTGCATCGACGTGGTCATTGCATCGGCTGCTCCATCGGCCGTTCGGGATTCGGCAGAGCCCCGCGCGTGGATTCACCGCACTGGTCTTCTTTGAAGTACCGGTTACGCAGTTCCCGATGGCAAAGCTCTTGCATTGTCGCGGAAAGTTTCAGCGTCTCCTCGTTCTCGCTCCCGCCGTAAACCGCCATATAGTCCAGATTGCGAACGACTTTGCGGGCGATGGCCACGAACGAGGCGTAACCGGTCCCCGGATCGACAATGACCCCGCGCAGCGATTCCAGCTTCTTCGGAGCATCCGCCGGCCAGGCATCGACGACCGCGTAAATCTGTTGCACGCCCGGGCCCCATTTGCCGGGATCCAGACCCTGCTCTTTCTTCAGTCTGTCCCACTCGTTGTCGATTTCGTGAGAAGCCGCGACGAGCCTGGCCGAAAGAGCCGCGGCCGCGGGCGAGCGCCGGGCTGCGTCCGCGCAAAATTCTCTGAGCTGTTTGGAAAATGTAAGATACTCTTGCGATCGATCCTCGTAGGCCCGCAAGTAGGCTTCCAGTGCGGCCGCTTGAGTCCGTGTATCGGCCTGCGCTGATTTGTCTTCAGCCATCTTGGCCAGGTCATATACCGCGGCGCAAGGGGCCATCACCATCTTCCCCTCGCCTTGATACTTTCCACGCTGCTCCAGACCCTTGATGTCCAAGACCTTTTCCCAGCTTTCGGGCAACGTCTCGCGCAACAAGTCGATCACCGTCAGCGACGACTCGGGCGTCTGCGTCACGCGCCCCATCGGGTAGTTCAACGCCACGGCGAACGGCCCGTTAGGCTCTTCTAGGTCCAAGCCCCATCGCTTTCCATCGTACCAAGCGGCGCGGCGGGGTTTGTGTTGGCGGTCGTCTTCCGACCACATTTCGCCGCTCTTGGCCCAGACCTCCAACTTTCCCGAGCGAATTCGGCCGGCCAGCGGCCAAGTGTCGATCGGCAAATGGAGACTGGAATCGCGGTCGGCTGGCTTGTCATGGTAAATGAGCGTGTACCAGCGGGCAGGGAAAGGGGCCGTCCATTTCGGCTGAAGCGAGACGATTTTGCTCCCGCTAAACTTCGCGGCCATGCCCGCCAGGCTTTCCCAGCGGCAGATGTCCGTGGCATCCATGAACCCGACGCAGACACTCTCGCGCTCCGCGCGCTGGTCGGAGAAACGAATGTCGAGGGCGGTGAATTGACGCACTGAGCTTGGCCCCGAGAGAGGGCCGGCCCCAGAGAGATTGAGACTTGCTTTCTGCCCGCCGGCGCCCCAGGTGCATAGGATCGCGGCATCAGGGCTCAGGACGCCGAGAAGGTAATTCTCGATCGCCAGCGGAACTCTGTCCTTCCGCGCGAAGATCGCCATCGTGGGCGCATAGAAAACGTCGGTGCCGAAGAGGTCGGGCCTGAAGGCGAATCGCATCGCAGCGCCGACCCGCACAGCGGCGATCCGCTGCGCGTCGGCGATTTCGACAAAGCTCCGGCCGGTCCGCAGCTTCAACGACACCTGGGACAAGTTCGACGCCTCGCCGACTTTCGCCTCGCCGCCAAGCGTGAGTTGCACGACGGCTTCGGCCGACGATCGGCTGGCGAGCCGGATGCTCCGCACGGGAGGCGCGGCATTGCCCTCGTGATCGAGGAACGACAGCCGGACGGCCGTCGCCTTTTGGGCCGCCTTGGCCTTCGAATAGACGATCGCGCCGTCGCTGCCGGGGACAGCGGCCAGGAGCAGGTTGCCGTTGTCCAGGACCGCGCAATTCTTGACGTCTCCCTTTTCAAGCGGCTTCCAATCCGCGCGTTGGTCGGTTTGAAATTCTTTGCCCTGCGCGGGAACGGGGGCATCCCATGCCTCGATCTCGCCGCAGCGCGCGGCGTTCTGGCCGGCCGACAGCACGAGGAAACCAAGCAGCACTTCCGCAATTGGCCTCTTCAACATCATGTCACTCCGATGCTACTTAGCCTTTTCGATTCGAGCCAGCACCTTGGCGATGTCTTTCTTGACGCGATCGTTCGTTTCCTTCGACAACGCCTTCTTCAGCGCCGAGGCGATGGAGTTCCGCTGTTGACTCTGTCGTGCCTCGCCGCGAATACCGAGACTCAGCGCCGCCCCATCGCGCAGCAGAAATTCGTCGGCAGTCTGGAGCGTCTTGACGAGGGCCTCAGTGACCGCGTCGTCGCCCTCCAGCGACAGGGTGCGGCGCAGGCCTCTTTCACGCCTTCGTCGTCGGCGTTTTGGAGGTTATCCAAAAGCACTGCCGTGATCCGCGGGTCGCTCCTGCCGCCGAGGGCAGAGCATACATGGGCTCGGGCGGTCAGCCAGGTGGGCTCGAAGTCATCTAGCGAGGCCAGCAGCGCGTCGCTGACGACTTTCTCCTTACGCGTTCGCAGGGCATCGGCCACCGAGGCGGCGGCGCATTCGGTGTATTGTCGCTTGAGGCCCTCAGCCAAGACGCCGGCCATCTTATCGCCTGGCACCTTGGCCAAGGCCAAGGCCGCCGGCCCGCAGAAGAGGCTGTGGTCTCCTTTTCGGTAAATGGCGATCAGGAGCTCCATGATCTGCGGGCTGGAACCCTTGGCGATCTCGACGACGATATGTGACTTGACTTCCTCGTCCCGTTCACGATCGACCGCCGCCTGCAAGGCTTCGCGTACCCCGTTTTCGTCGCGAGCAACCAGTTTTCGGACGACGGCCAGTTTTGCCTCTTCATTGGAAGCGGCGTTGAGCGCCGCGATTAGCGCGGCGGAATTCTCGCCGGTTGAGACGACAGAGCCGCGAGCGCTCGGCGTCTTGGGCGGCGCAGTCGCGTCCTTGCCGGCGTCGACCGTCGGTGCCGCGCCCTGGCAGTCGGCCGCGCAGCGCAGCCGGCAAGCCCCAACAGAAAAATAGCGGATCTCATTTTTCTCTCCTATAATCCAGGCGGGATCGACAGCGCCGGCTCCTTCCCGACTTGCACTGGCCACGAACTGCATTTTCAAGCAGCGGGCGAAGGCCCACACGACCAAGCACTGGCGAAATTGGCGGGAGTAAACCTGGCGGGACGACGGACCACTCGACTCAACGGCTAAAAACTTTCATGGCAAGACCGGCTACGCGGAATTCGGAAGCACGGCCCTCTTCTTCGCGGCGTCACGCGGTGCGACCGCATCAAACGGCGAAGGAGACACGTGATAGCCATTCCACAGGCTTCCTCCGGCGCGATTCCAGTCTACCCGTGCGGCAGCCGATGGTGCAACGCGCCGATTGCGTTAATTGACCGACGCGCGCTCAAGACACCTCAGCTAAATCTTCGATTTATGAATGCGCCGTCGTTGACTCGGAATTCGTCAGGTAGTCGTCGTCGTGCAGCTTGCCGCTGAGCTTGAAACCGACCGTGATATTCGCTGTGAACGCGTGGTGCAGTGCGAATAAAAGCAATACCGCGGCTAGTATCTTGTCCGACAGTGGAAGGTTCGAGAGCCAACCGAAGCTGCTACGGAAGGAAAGCCGAGGTGACGAAGCCACGCGGCTATTGCGCCACCACACACGTAGCCGCCAGCCGCAAGCCAGCGCGCCGGCGATTGCTACCAAGGCGAAGCTCAAGTGTGTAATTCGGCCATCGACCACCAATGGCAGGTGCAGTGCCAAGCCGACCGATGCGGCGCCAAGCAGAAAAGGCCATCCGAAGCTGCTGCGGCTCGGCGATAGCGAGCCCGCACGCAGCACGGTGGATAATAGGCTCCCCAGAAACCAAACGAGCGTAAGGCAAAGCGCAGCAGTCAGCGCGTTCATCACTTTACCGACTCCACGTAGCAGAGGCTCAAGTCGTATTCGTCAAAGGCAGCCAAGTGGGTGATGCCGCGCTCACGAATGAATTCTTCTGGTCCGACGTTTCCTCGCGAAAAAAATTGCCACCAATAGTTGAAGTGCGAATCCACCGATAATTTCGGACACCAGGGCTTGCCCGCCTCAAGGGCCTCTTTTGCGATCGCAAAGTGCGTATTTGTGGGCGTGGCGATAACCACCGCTTCCGCCAGAGGATCGGCGATCACTTTGGCCGGGTCGGTGGTGCAGAGGACCGAGGGTGATGTATCGTGGCGAATGCGATCAAGCCGAACCAACGTGCCGTCTCGCCGCATTTGCAAAGGCATCGATCGGCTTACGAGTTCGGATCCATCCTGCGCGAACTGGGTCCGAACCTGCTTGAATTCCTGCGAGACGCGAGGTACTGACTATCCCGATGGCGCGGCAAATCGCCGTGCTAAGGGCAAACGTACTTTCGCTCCGAGGATTCCTGCTATGCAAACCTATTGCCCCAGAAACGTCGATGCGACGAAGATTCTGGTTCGTCGAGAATTGGCTGCGGTGCTTGTCGACCTAAAGCGTATAGCGCCAGGCGCTCGTTCCGTGTTGCGCCGATCGGTCATTTTAGACTGAATGTAGCCATGACGCCCACGGCATGCACCAAGGTGCCAGGCTCGGGGCCGATTGCTTCGCGCGAACCGTCGCCCGACATCAACATTGCGCGTTGCTGCATGATCTGATACCGATACGACATCTCCTGATCCATACCGTTGCCGTTGTAGAGATATTCTTCGCCCAGGGAATTGCCCGACCGATTGCCACTCAGGCTGCGCAGCGCTCCGAGCTCGGCGCCCGCGGCGCGGCTGAGCTCGGTCGCGTGGGCCTTGGCCTTGGCAAACGCCTCGGCCAGCGCCTTTTTCTCGTCGGCGTCGGAGATTTTGCACACGTAAACGAAGCGCGGCTCGCCGGGCGCGGCCACGGGCTGGCCATATTCGTTCGCCATGGCTGCACTCTCTTCCGCGGCTTCCTCGTCTTCGGCCGAGGCGGCCGAGGCTTGCTTGACGCCGGCGATGTCGGCCGCCCGAATTTTCGCGGCGAGCGCCTGCGCGGCGATCAGCAGATCGTCGGGCGTGGCCGCCGCGAGCGGGAATTCGGCCGTCAGCGAGGCCGTCAACGTGACTGGCTGTTCCTCGGTTTTCTTAGCGGGCTTCTTGCCACCGGCGCGTATTCGTTGCCGGACCATCATCTCCATTTGCCGTTGCCGGTCGGACACCGCGGGGACGTGCGGCTCGCCGCGCACGATCGATTCCTTCGTCGCGCCCAAGTCGATCAGCTTCGCTTCGCTCGCTTGGCGGCGGGTTTTCAAAGCGGCCATCGCCTCTTGCGCCGTCTTGCCCGCGACCGATAGGTCGACCATGATTCGCACCACTTCCGGCTGCCGCTTGATCAAGACCACGCCGCTGCCGGTCACGGTTCCCGAATCGTCCGGCGCCGCGGCGACGGCCTCGTTGGCAATCGTCAAAGAAAGTCCGAGCAGGAGTCCCACTAGCAGCGATTTGAGCATCATGGCTGGTTCCTCAAGAAAAGGTGATGAGAATTTGTGCAATCGGCGGTAATTTCTTGATTGCGGCGGAGCGTCGCACGATCTCACTGCAGATGGTCCATGCCCACCTCGTCGCGAATCTGCTTGCGCAGCGCGAGAATTTCGGGCCCCTTCATCGTGCGGATCGTCCAATAAAAGTCGCGTACGTCGATCTCTTCGCGATGCTTGAAAATCTCGGCGAGAACTGGCACGGAATGCGGATCGTTCAGCGCCGCGATCGCGCGGTAGACCAAGCGGTTCCAGACCTGGTCCTTCGCTTGATTCGGCGCGAATATCTGACGAGCGGTTCCAGGCCGTCGGCTTCGCCCAGCGTAGCCAGCAGATAGCCGGCCGTGGCGGCAGTTTCCGGGTCCGCGTCGCGCAGCAACGGGCGCACTTGCTCGGGCCTGAGGCCCTCGGGCGCCGCGACCTCGATCGGTACGCCCGAGGTGCGTGAAATGAAATCGTCGGGTGACCTGACGCGTTCGAGCGCCAGCAGTTCGCCTTTGAGATACTGCAATCCTTGCGGGCCTTGCGACAAGTAAACCAGTGCGATCCGACGCAACGCCGGATCGCCACCCATGAGCCGCGCGACGGCCTCCTTTTCGCCGGCGGCCGGTTTCTGCGCCATCAGCCATTCGCGCAGCGCCGACCTTCGCAATTGAGCGTCGGCATGCGAGTCGTCAATGATCGGCTTCGCTAGCGGCGGGACTTCATCCGGCGCGATGCCCAGCAAAACTGCCATTGCCAACATCCGCTGGGCCGTGGAGCCTTTCGCAGCACGATGTTTGAGTTCGATCAATCGATCCGCAGTCGACCGGGAAATCGCCGCGCCGCCGGGCTGTGCGGAAAATGGATCCTCGCCGCGCGAGTTCAATTCATAATGCGAGGAAAAAATCCAATACAGCGTGCTCATCAGTTCCGCGCTAGGCGGTTTACCGTCGGCGCGTGTCGCCAGATTCCAGATCGCGGCCGTCCCCGCCGTTGTTTTGAGAATTCCCATCTCGGCAGCGACGCGCCCAAGTTGATTGTCGTCGAGCTTCAGGGCAACCAGATGCGAGAACAATTCGCTGCGTTGGGTCCAAGGCAGCCAGGGCAATGCGGCGGAAATGGCGCCAGCTAGCGTCGGCTGTGCGCTGGCCAATTGCTTGAGCACGGGCAAAGCCACGTCGTCGCGGCCCAGCGGAACCAGCGCCAGCGCGGCAGCCAGCCGCTCGTCCGCCGATTCGGCATTCAGCATCTTGACCAACGGTTCGATGAGAGGTTGCATCCATGCCGGCCGCTCTTTGCCCGCGCGATAGGCCTGCCGCCATGCTTCTTCCGGATCGAGCGACTCGTCCGGCTTCTTTATTCTTAGTCGTTGCAAAAGATCGGCCGGGTGCATGAGATCCGCGAAACTGAACGAGCTCGCCGGCGGAGCGTCTTCCGTCGGGATGCCGCCGCTGCCCGCGCGGTCCGCATTTCGGTGTACCGTTTGCGCGGCGTCGTAGATTTGTTCGAGCGAATCGGCGGCCGCCCGACGCACCAGGCTGTCTTTGTCTTGCACGGCTGCGAGCAATTCGCTGGCGCAATCGGCGGTGGCAGCCTCGACAAGGCCCCGGATCGCCGCGGCTCGCACGTTTGGATTCCTGTCCGTGGTGAATTTGCGCAAGGCCGGAATGGCCTTCGTGCGGGTGTGCGTGCCGGAGACGAGCACGTCCACTGCGTCTTTCGCCAGGTTCGGGTGGGTGGCCGCGACACGGACCAGCGGCTCGACGTCGGCCTCCAAGTCGGCATGCTTCAGCCCTTCCATGGCGCGGCTGATAACAAAGGGATCGTGGTCGTCGAGTCTGTTTGATGAGGGCGGCGAACACGTCCGCCTTTTGTAATTCTCCCGCACCGCGGGCCAATTCACCGAGCGTTTGCGTCGCTTCGGCGCGCACTTGCCACACCGGATGGTCGAGCAAACCAAGCAGGCATTTAATCGAAGCCTGACCGGGCACGGTTTTCAAGAAGCGTATCGCGTGGACCAGCAAGTCGGGATCCTGTTCGCGCTTCACGTAGTTGGCCATCTGGGGCATCAGCGCCGCCGAAGGATGCGCGGCCAGCTCCTTGAGAACCGCCGCCCGCACGTTCGGCTCCGGATCGTCGAGCAGCTTGACGAGCGCGTTGGTCGCGCCGTTTCCGCCGATCGTGATCAGACCGCGGAGGCTGATCTCGCGAATCAGCGGGTCGAGATCACTGAACAGCTCGAGCAGCAGTGCTTCGTCGTCGGGGCCCGCCTGGGCGATCAATTCTTCGGCGGCCCGATGGCGGACGTTGACATCCGTGGCGGCGAGCCGGCCCAATCCGCCCGGCCAGGCGAGCGCCAAGGCATCCGACGCGACGAGCCGATAGCGCAGCGTAAGCAACCGCTGTCGGGCGACGTCGGTCGTCGACTCCTTCAACTGGGCCGCGACCAGCGGCGCCAATCCTGGCCCCAACCGGACGAGACGCTCGGCCAATGCGTCTGCCTCCGCGTCAGGAAGCTGCGCGAGCCGGGCGAGTTGACGGCGAGCATCCGCGGCTTCTTCCGGCTTCAATGCGGCCGCGGCGGCGACCGAATCGGACGGCAGACTTTCGGCCCATTTTCGCAGCGCCGCTTGGCGCTCGGGCGTGACGGTCTCCGGTCGCCAAGGGTCGAGATTAGCGATCGGCGCTTTCCACTCCTGAAGGAGTTCCAAGATCGCCAAGCGCGTCGCCAATTTTCCTTTCGAAAACGCGTCGATCGTGGCGGCTGCCGCTGCGTGGGGGTAGGGAGCGAGCCGGCGAATGGCCGCTTCGCGGTCCAGCGGGTCGGCAAGTTGAAACAGCACGACCAACTTTTCCACCGACCCTTTGTCGGGCGAACCTTTGGCGGTCAGGAGCGGATTCGGCGTGCCGCCGCCACGACTGAAATTCTCACGCAGCCACGCGAGCAACTCGTCGGCCGGCATGTAGCCATCGCTGGAGGCGACCACTTTGCCGCGCGCGTTCACGATGCGCAGCGCAGGAATCGGACTGATATCGAGCGACAGGGCTTCCTCTGGCGCGGCGTCGGTGTCGATATAGACGAGCGACCAGCGACGAAGCTCTTGCTGGACTTGCGGCTTCGCGAGCTCCTCGTCGAGCTTGCGGCAAGGGCCGCACCAACTCGCCCCCGCTCGAACCAACAGCGGTCGATTCTCGCCGCGAGCCCGGCGTTTGGCGGATTCCAACCCGGTTGGCCAGGCGGATTCGGACGATTCGGCGTTTGACGCGGCGGCGGAATCAGGTTTCGCTTCGGGCGTGGATGCCGATTTCGAACCGGCGGCGGAATCAGCCTTCGGGGTGTCGGCGGGCGCGGTAGGTGCTGGTTTGTGCTTGAGGCCCTGTTCTTCGGGAGCAGTTGTGTTCGCCGGCGATGTGCTCGTCGGCGTCAGTGGCGCCGCTGCGGATTTCTCGGCAGCGCTCTTCGCGGCGGGTTGCGCCCTTGGCTCTGCCGCTCGTAAACCGGCAACCGAACCGAGCATAGTCGCAAACAACAAGGCGACGGACGATGTTTTGGCCGGCGGCAGTTTCGAACAAATTTTCGAGGCCGAGGCTAGCATGCCTCGCGGTGCGCTAGCGGATATGAATTTCACGTTGTGATCCTGTGGGGCTCAGCCGCCGTGCTTGATCCGTTGCCAGTAGCTTGCAAAGTCGAACGTCGGGCTGTTTTCGTGGTCGTGACAATTCAGGCATTGATCGCGGGCCGCAAATGTCGTTTTCCATTCCGGATTCGCCGCGTGCGCAGTGCTCGGGCCGTGACAACTTTCGCAGCCGACGCCGATTCGCTCCGGCGTGCGGCCGACGGAAACGAAACCACCGGGCATCCCGTAAGCGGTCGTGTGGCATTTTTGGCAGAGGGAATCGAACCGGCGGTTGTGCTCGGCCAACGTTTGCCCGGCACGAGCGTGCGGGGTGGCGTTCCAGGCGGTGCATTCGGCGGTGTGGCATTTCCGGCATGTCTCGACGCCGACGACTCGGTAATCGGCCGGTGCCGTGGACAACTCGGGCCCGAACGAAGTTTGGGCGGCGCTGAAATCGCGATCGGCGAGCTCGCGAACGTAGTCGTCGAGGTTCGCCTTTTGAGCCGGGTCGTCGGCGAATTTGCCGTCCAACTCGACGATCGTCGTGCGCCAATCGCGGCTTCCGGCTTGAGGCGCGATCTCAAATCGGGCCACGAATTTGGCCTTGTTCGTCACCGACACCAGCCATGTCGGGCCGATTTGCCGTGGTGCAATGGTCTGGCCTGTCGGCCCGCCAATGACCAGATCGACCTCGGGCATGTCCGCGGCCAGAGCCTCCAGCTCCGCGGGGGGCAAATAGGCCAGTACGACGACCAGATCGTAGGCGCCTTTCGATTGCCGCAACGCTTCCAGGATCGCGGACCGCGGATCGGCAACCTTCATTTCCTTGGGGGGCAGTTTCTGCGAGAGTACGCCGAGCACCGCAATTCGCCGGCCGCCGGCTTTGAGAAGTTGCAGAGGCGGGGCGACAAGCTGATCGTCGGCGCTGCGAACGTTGGTTGAGACGAACGGCGCCGCGGTTTCTGCGCTCAGGCGGCGCAGCTCGTCGGCTCCCAGAGCGGCTTCGGCTCGTCCGATGTTATGCGCGGCGATACCCATCGCGACCTCTCCGCGCAAGATCGCGCGGAACTTGAGCCGATCGTAGTCCGACACGCCGCCCGGTGCGCCGCCCGCGTCGAGCAACACCACTTCGGCGGTTTGTCGCAGTCCGTTCACGAAAGTTCCCCGCCGGGCCAGGCCCCCCGATTGATTGGCCGTACAACCGCAAGGTTCGATCCATCCCGCCGTATCGCCGCTAGCGACGATCACTAGCGGCCGCGAATCGTCGCGCTGCTGGCTGGACCTCGACCAGGCCCAGCACCCGCCGGCAAGCACCGCCGCAAGCGCGCCGGCCGCAACGGAGCGCAGCCAAATGCCTGACGGCGGACTGTCCGTGGTTTGCACAAGCATTTCCCACACAGGCGTTGGGTCGACAACTCGGTCACGGCAAATTGGTCGGCCCCAACGCGTTAATAAGTCAGCGCGTAGGCCAGGATATTCACGTTGATTTGGATCGAATTTCCGATTTCATTGCCGCCGCAGCAACAGCAGCCCTCGGTGTGGTGCGTGTCATTCAATCCGTCTTGCGAGTAAATCACCCCCAAGCGCCCGCCAATCGAAATGCCTTCGAGTGGCCGCGGTTCTTGGTGGCCGGCTTCGAGTTCGTGGATATCGTAGACGGTGTGGAAGATGGGATGGTCCATACCGATCGCGGCGAGCGGAATATCGGGGAACATGATGGCCATTTCCTTGCGAAACGAGCGCTCCCAATCTTGCGACGAACAACTGGCCGAGGCGAGCAGGAACCCGCCGCGCCGGATGTAGTGCACAAAATTTTCCCGTTCTTCGTCGGTCAATTCGAAGGCCCCTTCGCCCGTCATGATGACCATTGGAAAGCCGAACAGTTCGTCTGAAGCCAGCTTGACGGCGTGAAACCGGCGGCTGGTCGAGATCGCGGTTTCGTCGGCGGCCTTGATCAGAAAATAATCGGAGAAGCAGTGGCTGCTCTTGTTCGTGGCATACACCAGGTTGGCCACCTGCACGATGCCGTCGGACTCACCGCCAACTTGTTTCGGTTCGGGAACGTTCGCGGCGGATTGCACTGCGGTCGCTTTTGTGGTCGCCGAAGTCGTAGGCGCATTGGCCGCGAGCGCCGTGAGGCCGGCAATCGCCGCGGCCAAACAACTCGCCATCGCAATGACGACGGGCGATTTCTTTTTAGGGCTGATTCGTGTCATCGGTTTGCTCCTCCAAAATGCGTTCCAAATAGGCGGCGACGCGCGAGCGATGCCGCACCGGCACCGGCATGCCCCCCGCGCCGGACGCCTGCAAAGTATCTTTGTCGACGGCCGACCCGTCGGGATGCGTGGCAACTAATTCTTGCCCACCGTCGCGGCCGCTGCCCACGTTGCCGCGCTTGCCCGCTTGCCGTTGGCGCTGACCACGAGCCTGGCCGCCTCCAGGCATCTGGCCATATAGGCCGGCGTTTTTTCCTGAATTGCTGAGGCCCTTGGAGCCGCTGCCATAGCCTTGCTTGCCCGGTTTCAAGCCACTTTCGGCGAGCAATTGCTCGATGGTATCACCCAGCATGTCGCCCAGGCCCGGCTTGAACACGAGGCAAGCACTCTTGCCTTGTCCCCGGATCTGCTGCGACTTGCCGAGCAGTTTTTTCAGTGCGTCGGCAGCTTTCTCGGCGCCGGCGTGGCCTAGGGTTCCGGAGAACTCTGCCAGGCCGGACTCCGCGTCGGCCATGGCTTCCAGCGCGCCGCTGCCGCGGACCTTTTCGACGAATTCGCGCGCCGATTTGCGTAGCGGATCGAGCGCCTCGTTCTCGGGCAGTTGCTGCAGGTGATCGTCGATGTCGTCGACCAGTTCGTCGAGCGCCTTATGGATTCGTCGCTGCTCGGCCTCCAAGTCGCGCATGCGAGCTTTTTCCCGCGGATTGTCCTGGTGGTCGTGCCCCTTGAGCGCGGCCAGACGATTCACCAGGTCGCGCTGTTGCTCGTAAAGGCTCGCGAAGCGGGCCTCGTCTTCGATCAGCGGATAGACGCGCTCCAGTCCTTCCAGCGGATCGAGCGCCTTCGATTCCAAGTCACCGCGCGTCCTGGCCAAGTTCTTGAGCCAACTGATCGAGCATTTTTTCGAGGTCTTTGCGCGACAGATTGGATTCATTCTCTAAGTCCGATGCCTTCTTCGACATCTTTTCCAGCGAGTCGGCCAATTGCTCAAGTTGTTTCGACAATTTGTGATCGGCATCGTAAGGCAACAAGTGTTCGGCCGATTTGCGAATCTCTTCCGCTTCATCGTGCAATTGCTTGCTCAGCCGTTGGAGATCTTGGCGGGCCGATTCGGACACCTTTTCGTCGTGGCTTTCTTTCAGCTTCTTCCGCAAGCCATCCTCGGCCTGCTGCAACGCTTCGAGCCGCCGCTGGGCCGCACGATATTTCGACATCAGCACTTCTAGTCCCTCACGCTCCCGGAGCATGCTCTCAAACTGTTCTTGCGAGATGATCCGGACTTCGACGACGGGGGTCTCGGAACCTTTCGGCCCCTCGGGATCGTTATCTTCGATCCGAGCGAATAGCTTGATGTTGTCGCCCGGCGCCAAGCCGTAAGCCGACAGCGGGAGGGCTTCGTTGCCGTCGAATCGCAAACCGGGCGTCTTGCCCAGTGGGAAATCCATCGGCAGCGGGCGCGAGTCGTTCAAGCTGCGGAACAATTGGACATGCGAGATCCCATAGTCGTCTTCTCCCGCCAGCACGACCGGCAACGTCGCCTGCGGCGTGGCCAGCGACAGATGTTGCGGCTGGAGGATCCGGATCAGCGGCGATTCATCTTTGAGGAGCGTCACGGCCGCGGCGAATTTGTCCTGATTGTCGTGGCCCGCGGTGTCGGTGACGCTGAGCTCGAGCTTACCGGCCGAGCGAATTTCGAACGCTCCGGTCACTTGCTGATCGTCGTCCGGCAAGGGCCGCAAGCCGACCGGAGTCCGGCCTTTGTCGAACGCGACTTCCACGCTTCCGCCCGCGAGCGGACGATTGCTCTTGGCCCAGACTTCGACCTTGGTTCCCTTCAATCCTGCGATGCCCGCTTGCGGCACGGGTCCATCGTAAGGGGGTCGGCGCGTATAGGCGGGCGGAGTGATTCGAAAACGCACGCTTTCCAATCGCGGTATCATGATCACTTCCAGGCCGTAGCGCTGGCTGCGGCGCGGCCGGCTCGCACGAAATATTGGGTTGGCGTCGTGACTCGGCTCAGCACGCCGCGCCAGTGGCCGTCAGATTCGGGGAACATCGGCAGCACTTCCTCCGGTTCCGTGGCGGAACCTTGCAGCACCAACTCGAGCTGCTCGACCGGCGGGCCTTTGGTCGTGGCTTTCACTTCCAAACCATGGCCATAGAGCACCTGAGTACCACCCGGCTCGATGGCGAATTGAATTTGCGAATAGGGCGGGTGGTCGCCCGCCGGGTCGCTGAAGCGCAGCCATTGCGTCGCGACCAGCCGCGGCATGAACAGCGCCGCCGCGGCGAAGCAGAGCGCCACGCCGCAAATGCTGGCAACGGTGATTCGCAGCGTTCGGGTGGACACGACCCGCGATGACGAGACGGTTGCCGCCAATGTTGCCGCGCGAGCGATTGTCAAATGCGCCAGCCCGCGGCGCAACTCTGCGTGGAGCCTGGCCAGGACCTTCGCGGTGTCGTGTTGCGCGATCAAGAGGGCTTGCGAGTCGCCGGATTCAAGGGCTTGCAAGTCGGCGGACTCGACGGCCAGATCGTAACCGCTGCGAATTTGTCCGCCGGTGGCCGCGGCTTCGTCGAGCCGGCCGGCCAGGACAAGCGGACGGCCATCTTGTCGGGCTCGCCACAGAGCGCTGGCCAAACCGACGATTGCGGCAATCACGGCCAGCGTGTTGGCGGCGATTCGCGCCGCGGGCGATAGTTCCCAGAGCAGATCGAACCAGGCGAACGCCAGCCAGACCGCCGCCGCGGCCAACAGCGCCCAGCCCAGCCCGCTCAAGCTCGCCAACGCAGCGACACGCCGCCGCAAAGCGCGAAATCGTTCCTCGAGCGGCCCAGCTTTTAACATGGCGTTATTCCTCGCCTGGCGCCGTTGGTCGATCATGGATGCTTCCCATGTCTTTCAAATCAAACCCGACCAGCGGCGCAAACCCCACGAGCAACCCCACAAGCCAAACACGCCCGCCAAGACCCACCAGCGATCCCAAGCCGTCGCGGTGCGAATTTGTTCCTGCCGTGAATGGGCCAAATGCTCGGACAACTGGGCGGCCAACTCCTCGGCCGAGGCCGATTCGAGCGCCACGCCGCCGCTGGCCGCGCTGATCCGCTTCATCAGAGCCGGATTGGCGTCGAGTTTCAACATTTCGTCCAGATTCCGATTCACGTCGAACAACGTGCGGGCCGCGGAATCGCTGGCCGCGCTGCCGGCGATGCGGGCTTCGTAGCGCCCTTCGGGCAAGCGGCCGAAGGCAGCCCGATAGGCGCCCGGCTCATCGCCCAAGGGCGCCGGCCGAACCGAACTGACAATTTTTTCTTCGCCCCGCTTGCGGAGTTCGATAGCCGGCAACGCGCCTGGCAATGTTCCCGACAGCGCGGCTTCGCGGATTTGCAGCGTGGCCGTGGCCGCTTCGGCCGTGTGAAAGCGGACTTGGTCGCTGCTGAGTTTCCACTTTTGCGTGGGCAGCAAGCCGGGGTTCGAGACGAGCCAGCGGATCAGGCTCTGCCAGAGCGCACCGTAAATCGATTCATGCGCTGCATATTTGGGAGGCAGCAAGGCCCAGCGCCACATCCCGGCTCCCTCGACGACTACCACCCGCCCCGCGACGCCAAAGGGACGGGAACTCACCACGGGAAACTTGCCGGTGTCCGACTCGCCGACGGCCCAGGTTTCGCCCACCGAATGGCCTTCGAGCGGTTGAGCGCGGGTGGCCAACGTCGGCATCAGCAGGAGCGGGTCGGCATCTGCCGCGCCGTCGTCGGTGGGAAGCCAGCGTAGATCGCGCCCTTGCTCGGTGAGCCGCATGTGAAACCGCGACTCGCGTGTTCCTTCCCAGCGAACCGGCAGAAGCGTTGCCAGATGCTGATTGATTTGCGCCGTCGGCGAACCGCGAAAACAAACCAGCGACCCGCCCGACTCGCGGAGCCAGCGTCGCAATTGCGCCAGGGCTTCGTCGTTCAGGTAGGCTTCGGCGTCGCGTCCCAAGATCACGACCTGGTACGTGTCTAGCGACTTGGCGTCGGCCAGCAACTGCGAGCCATCGGTGAGGATTTTCCAATCCTGCGGACGAAAGGCGGGTGCATCGGCGGCAGCGCTCGCCGTCGGAGTTTCCAGCACCACCTCGGCTTTGTCGCCGCCGTTGCGCACGATCGCGGACTTCGCTGCTGCTTGCGGATTCGGCTTCACGGAATCTTCGGCAGCCGCGTTCTTCGCTGTGCCAGATTTTTCCGCCACCGGGCGCTTCAACGTTCGCTCCATGAATCGCGATTCGGCCAGCTTCACGACGCTCACCAATTCGATCGAACGGTCGGCAGCCAGCGTGCGCAGCAAAAATTTCGTATCCCAATAGGGCTTTCCTTCGAGCAAGAGCACGCGGATCGGTTCGTCGATCACGCGCAGCATAAACGTCGCCTGGTTGTCGGCCGTGGTGACTTCGCCGGGCAACGGGTCGGCCCGGACTTCGTAGCGAAACACGCCGCTACGATCGCGCTCGACCTCGAACTGCACTTCGACCGGTTTGCCGATGTTGAGCGTCGCGGTCTTCTTTCCTAGCACGTGCTCCTGCTCATCGACCAGGCTGACCGACGCTTGCTGGCCGGCCAGGCCGCTGGAATGCAGCACCGCCCGGATCGGCACTTTCTGGGCGACGAATGTCAGCTCCTGGGGAGAGCGGAGTTCCACAGCCAAGTCGCACACCGTGGCGGCGCCACCCAATGTTTTCGTGTAAATCGGCACGTCCATCGCGCGGCGCGGGCGGCGGTTTCCAACACCCGGGCCGTGCCCCCCGAGGCGTTGTGGATCCCATCGCTCAGCAGCACGAGCGCCTGGCCATGGGGGAGATCGCCTTGCAGGCTTTCGCTAACCGCTGCGGCCAGATCGGTGACTTCGCCCGTCGGTTGGATCGACGCCAACTCGGCCGGCTCGACCGGAGTGGTCTTGTCGGCGAAAGTGCGGAGATGGATTTCATATCGGTCTCCCAAGCGGTCCGCGACAACGGTCGCGATGCGGCCCGCTTCGCGGAACCGGCTACTGCCGCCCTGCGTGCCGTCGCCGTGCGCCATGCTTTGCGTGGCGTCGATCAAAATGGTGAGGACCGGCTTGCCGGCCGGCGGCGGAATCCGCTCCATCCACAACGGATTCAGCAGGATCGCCATGGGCAGCGCCAAGGCGGCGCCCATCAGCAACATCATCGCGACCCAGCGTCCACGGCTTAATCGCCGGAAACTGCCGCGCCCATACCAGGCGAGCAAAACGACGCCCCCGAGCGCTAACGCGGCCCACAGCGCGGTGGGAATCAGCGGTTCGAAGACAAGCGTGCGCATGGTTCGTGTGTTGGAATGGCTGCTCTATTGCTCTATCACAGCTTGAATTTATGGTGCCACTGGCTTTGCCAGTGTTCTTCGTTGCTGACCGACCAAGGCAAGAATTTCGAAGAGCACTGGCGGAGCCAGTGGCACACAATCCAAGAAGCAAGCGTTGACAATGCTCTGGACAATCGGCATTTGAACTTCGTCAGTCGGTGTCATCAGGTCTTGAACAAACGCAGCGCAGCCAATTCGCCCAATATGCAGGCCACGCAGCCGATGGCCAGCCAACTCCAAACATCGTCGCGGCGATCCTGGCCTTGCGCGCCTTCGTGAAATTGAACCTGCCGGCCGCCGGCCAGACGGCCGGCAAACAGCTCGGGTTCGATGGCCCGCAAGTCGCTTTCCTCGGGCGGCAGCTCCAATGCCAAGCCAAACACCGTTTTGCCGTCGCGCTGGACCTGATAGACGCCCGGCGGAGCAGCGGCCGACAATCGCAAACTGATGCCTCCCGCGTCGTCGACAAGTTGGCCAAGCTGGTTTTCTTCCGCCGCCGCGGGCCCAACGATTCGCAAACCGGCGCCGGCGCCGGCTTCCGGCGGCAGCGGCACGACGACCCCCTCGCCACAATAGGTGGCTGGGTTGTGCTGCAACTGGCCCAGCATCCGCTCGACCAATTCGTAGACCAATACTGGCAGCACCTTGGCCGCTTCGGAATTCGGCGAGCCAAGGCTGGAGTTTCCCAGATCGGCGTTGAGCACGGCCAGCATTCCGGCGCCGCTGGAGGTCAGGACCAGCGCCGCCGAGCGATCGCTATAGCCGGCCAGGATGTCCTCGGCCAGACCATTGTCCAAGCGCCGCGACGCCAGACCGCCGGAGAAGCGAAGCATGGCCAGGACTCGATCGACGCTGTCACCATAAACACTGAACGGCGGCTGATCGCGGCGCACGTCCGTGAGAAACAAATCGCGCCGCGGATTGCCGGCCGGCGGTGGCATGAACTCGACAGGCATTTGCAATCCCGAGCCGAGCGCGACGGTCAATTGCCGCAAGTTGATCGCGTCGACGGTGTCGGCGGTTACATAGAGCAATCCTCGGCCGCGGCGCAACAGGCTCGCCAGGGTGCGAATCGTTTCGGCCGAAAGCTTGCCGGGATGATCCAGCACGATTAGCTCGGCGGCGACGAGCGACTCGGCGTCGGTTTGACCCGGATCGAGACGGACGATTTGGGCACTCGTCGCGCGGGCGCGGCCGGCAAAGGGGGCCAGCGCGCGTTCCAGATAGAAGCTTGATCCCTTGGGCTGGCGGCTCAACAGAGCGTACACCGGCGCAGGACGAACGTGAACCACAAATGCCCGGCTGTTATCGGCCGCCAGGGCATCGTGCGGGTCGACCAGCCGAGCTTCGCCCGTGAGCCAGCCGTCAGCGTTCACCGCGATCGTTTGACTCAGCGTTGTTCGTTCCCACGCGCCGCATGTGCCATGCAGTCGATAGGCGGAATTGCCGACCGTCACGTCGACGTCGATCGGATGGATCGCCGGCGAGAAATTGCCGACTTCCACGTCGAGTTGCACGTCGGCTCCTTGAGCGGGCCGACCCCGGCAACCGGCGCGCAGAATCGCCAGATTATTGAGCGTTGAATTGGATTTCGCGTCGACCGATTCCAATTGCACGCGCGTGTCGGCGGGCAGGATCGAAAAATCGACCCCTGTCCAATTCGTGCGCTGAAAATCGCTCACGAAGATTAGCTCCCGCGACACGTCGCGGCCCGCGGGCGCCTGGCCGAGCATCTCGGCGGCCATCGCTAGCGCGGCCGGCACATTCAACCGTTCGGGCCGCACGCGGCTCCGCTTCAACTCGTCGTGCAAATCTTGCAAATTCGTCGAGGGCACGTCGAACACGGCGTGCGGACTCGCGGCCGCTTGAATCAAATTCGCCCGCAACCCAGTGCGGTATTGCAGGAAGGTGGCGGCCTTGGCCCGGGCTCGTTCGAAGCGCCCGATGCCGTGCTCCTCGGCAGCCATGCTGGCGCTGGTGTCGAGCACGACGATTCGCAGCACCTCGCCTTGGTTTTCGTCGGCCAACAGCGACTGCCGCCCGAGCAAAGGCCGCGCGACGGCCCAGGCCAGCAACAACACGGCCGCCATGCGCAGGGCCAGAATCAGCCAGTCGCGCAGCCGTTGCCGGGCGCGATTCTGCCGCAGCGCCTCGCGTACGAAGCGGAGCGTCGAAAGCGGATACCGCACCGGCCGCGGCCGCGTGAGCAAATGGACCGCGATTGGCAGCCCCACAGCCGCCAACCCCGCATAGATCGGCCAGAAATGGAGAAATGACATGGTTTTCATCACCTTGGGAGGGCGAGGCTCCTGCCGAGCCTTGTTCCCTGTAGGGCGGCTCTCCCGAGCCGTCTTTCCCAGACCTACCGTATAACATTTCAAGCAGTGCTTGTCTCGACGGCTCAGAGAGCCGTCCCACGTCGAAAAACTTATCCGCTCCGTTCGACCAGAAAACCGCGAAGCGCCTGTTGATAATCGATACCCGTCGACAACCGTCGGTAGTCGCATCCGGCCGCCAGCGCCAAAGTCCGCACCGAGGCGGCATGGGCCTCGAATCGCTCTTGATACGCCGCGCGGATCTCGGCCGGCGAACAAGACAGCGAACCATCGTTCTCCAATCCCTCGAAGCGATAGGCCGCTCCCTCGGGCAAGCGCTCTTCGTCCGGATGCACGATGTGCAGCGTCAACACTTCCCATTGCCGCTGGCGGAACAATCGCAAAGCCGAAAACACATCTTCCAAATCGTCGGCCAGGAAATCGCTGAACACCACCAGCACTCCGCGACGGCTGGAACGCTCGAACAACTCCTGCACCGAGCTGGCCATGGTCGTGGTGGCTTCCATCTTGATTTGGGCAATGTGCTGCTGCACCCCGGCGACGTGCGTCGCCGTACCGCCGGGCGGAATCACCGCGCGCAGTCGAGCGCCGAGCACGGCCAGCCCGACCTGATCTTGTCCGCGGGCGATCACGTGCGACAGGGCCGTGGCCAGATATTGGACATATTCCAGCTTGCTCCCCTTGCCGCCGCGTCCCGATCGGCTGCCGAAGAGCATTGAGTTGCTGGCGTCGATGGCCAAAGTGGCCAGCAGATTCGTTTCGTCCTGATACAGCCGGACATAAGCCCGGCCGCTACGGGCCAGCACTTTCCAATCCAGGCGGCGAAGATCCTCGCCCTCGGAGTATTCGCGGTAATCGACGAATTCCCCAGCGCCGCCTTGTTGCCGCGAGGCATGCCGGCCGCTGTAGGCGCCCTCGATCCGCTGCCGCGTGCTGAACCGCATGTTTTCGAGCGCGGCCAAAGCCCGCAGATCGAGAAATCGGCTCGCGGAAGGTGTTGCGGTGCTCACGTGCGACTCTCTGATTCTTACTGAGCATCTTTCAGCAGCCGTTCGATGATTTGATCGGTCGTGATCCGGTCGCCGACAGCGCGGTGGTTCGGAATGATCCGGTGCCGCAACACCGGCAGCGCGATGGCTGCGATGTCTTCAACCGTCGGCGCCGTGCGACCCAGCAAGAGCGCCCGGGCTTTGGCCGCCAGCACCAGATTCTGCGAGCCGCGCGGCCCAGCTCCCCAACTCACATAGTCTTTGACGAACCGGCTCGATCGCGCATCCTCTGGCCGGCTCGATCGGCACAGTTGTACTGCATGAGCTGCCAGATGTTGCGGCACGGGGACCGCGCGAACAATCTCGCGCAATTCAAGAAATGTCTGCTTATCGAAGGCGGCCGCCGGCAACGGCACCGATCGGCCGGTGGTTTTCATCACGATTTCCTCCTCCTGCTCGTCGGTCGGATACGTGAGCCGAATTTCCATCATGAACCGATCCAACTGCGCTTCCGGCAACGGATAGGTCCCTTCCTGCTCGATCGGGTTTTGCGTGGCCACGACCAGGAACGGTTCCTCCAACGGATAGGTGCGCCCGCCGACGGTCACATGCTGTTCGGCCATCGCTTCCAGCAAGGCCGATTGCGTTTTCGGCGCCGCGCGATTGATTTCATCGGCCAGCACCAGGTTGGCAAAAATCGGACCGGGCCGAAACACCATGCTCGGGGCGCCAGCCTGAGCGTCGCGCCCAACAACTCGTAGCCGGTGATGTCGGAGGGCATCAGGTCGGGCGTAAACTGGATGCGGGTAAATTTCCAATCAAACGCCGCAGCCAGTGCTTTGACCATCAACGTCTTCGCCAGTCCTGGCACGCCGACGAGCAAGGCGTGCGAACCGGTCAGTCCGCAAGTCAGCAGCAGATCGATCGTGTCGTCCTGCCCCACGACGACTTCATGGAGCCGCTGGCGGATGCTCCGCACCCGGTCGGTAAACAATTCCACACGCTGTTGGGCAAACTCGACGACGCTAGTTTCCGCGGTGCTCATAAGAATTCGCGCAGGGTTGCCTTGTTTTGGGTATCCGCGGAACGCAGGAGAGGAGAAGTCGGATCGCCATTTCACCGCGCTCGAGGGGCTATTAGCGACCGCGCGGATTCTACACCCCCGGCACGCGGCATGCAAACATCGTGGAACGCAAACCATCGATGTGCACGATCGGCCGCGTCGACACAAATCGAGAATCGTCTTTCGCCGTGGAAAATGTTTGATGGCCGGAGGATCCTGCCAAGAATCTCGCAAGGCCCAGGGAAACGGAGGGCACCCGATGGTTCGGCCAGCGAAAAGCACTCTGTTGATCTCGCAGTTAGATGTGCGACAATGGTGTTTTTTCCACCGTTGCCTCCGACGACTTCGGTCATTTCCACGAGAACGAATCAGAGAATTGCATGGGACGAAATTTCGAAAATCGCAAGAACTCGATCTTCAAGACGGCTGCTCAGAAGTCGAAGTTGTATTCCAAGTATGGCACGCTATTGTACGTCGCGGCCAAGAATGGAGTTCCCGATCCCGATTCCAATCCGGCGTTGCGTAGCTTGATCGAAAAAGCGAAAAAGGATCAAGTTCCCGCGCACGTGATTGAAAAGGCGATTCAGAAAGCAAAGGGGGTCGGCGGCGAGGAATTCTCGTCGGCCCGTTACGAAGGTTTTGGTCCTGGCGGATCGATGGTCATCGTCGATTGTTTGACGAACAACAATCAACGGACGATTTCCGAAGTGCGCAGTTGTTTCACGAAGACCGGCTCCAAGCTGGCCGCGGCTGGTTCTGTCGCCCTTTCGTTCGACCAGTTGGCGATTCTATCGTTCCAAGGCGATAACGACGAGCAAGTGCTCGAGGCGATGTTGGATGCCGACGTCAATATCGGCGAGGTCGAAAGCAAAGCTGGCCGCATTACGATATTTGCGCCACCGGCCGAGTTTTACAAAGCCAAAACTGCATTGTTGCAAGCGTTTCCTGAAGTCGAGTTGGAAGTCCAAGAGATCACCTTCCTCCCTCAGACCAGCAAGACGATTAGTCCGGAAGATCTGCCGATGTTCGAAAAGTTCATCAATTTGCTGCACGAATGCGAAGATGTGCAAGACATCTATCACAACGTTGATTTGCCCAGCTAGAGCGGCCGGTTCGATCGGAGACGTGTGGAGGCACGACGTCCGTGGTGTCGTTGGGTTTGGGGCGGCAAATGCGCATTTTCAATCTCGATCTGCATATCTCGGTCATCGCCGACATCAAGAACATTCTCGAAGGGCTCGGGCATTCTGTCGTCGACTGGAGCATTTCCGACTCGACGGCCATCATGGGCCGGAAAAAGGAGCAAGTCGATTGCATTTGCAATGAACGCGGGCGGCTTGAGGACTGGCGGAACATCGGTCCCGAGATGGCAAACAGGTTTTACGAGCGCTACAGGACGGAATTGGCTGAGTTCGACGCCTTCTTAGTCACGTATTCTCCTTCGCTCGCATTGCTGTTCGAGCGGTTCGACAAGCCGATTATCATTGTCGCACCGATCCGCTACGAAGTGCCGTTTTCCAACGACGCCGCGAAATGGAACGCTTTTAACGACTTTTTGCGCCGCGGCCACGACTCCGGCCACGTGATCCTGGCAGCCAACAACCGGTTCGATCAACGCTACGGCGAACTTTGCACGGGCCGACCTTGGCGGCACATTCCCAGCTATTGCGGTTACACAAACACGACGTATCACCGAACGCGCTCCACCTTCTTGTATTCGTCCCGTCTCGAGGATTACTCGCAGTACCTCCCACCATCAGCATCCAGTTGGTGGTCAAGGCTTTTCGGCCCGTCAAGATTATCGGGCGTCCGGCCGAAGCACGTTGCGCTCCGGGGTCGCTACGCGTGGCACGATCTGACCTCGTATGCCGGCATTATTCAAATTCCGTACAACGTTTCGACCATGAGCATCTTCGAGAACTATGCACAGAATATGCCGATGTTCTTTCCCACCCAAGAATTCATGTGCCAACTGCACCGCGCTCATACCGAGCGGGTGATGTGCGAGACAACCTGGATGCAGACTTGGCGACTCGGCGATCGGACGCCGCCAGAGCTTGGAGTGCCCTACGAAAATGACCCCAACCGTTACTGCGACGACGAAATTTTCCGCCGGTGGTTGGGATTCTCCGATTTCTACGACGGAGACTGGATGCCGGACCTGATTTATTTCGAGTCGTTTGCACAACTGCGCGAGCAACTCGAGTTGACCGATTTGGATCGGACGAGCGCCCGGATGCGGGCGGCCAACGTCGGCAGATTGTCCAGAATTCGCCAGCTGTGGCAGGAGACTCTAGAAACGATCGGAGGCTGAATCGGCCTTTCAGCGAAGGATCCTCTCCTCACCGCTATCGCCTTTGGCGTTGTGTCGCAAGTTAGCGACACGCCGGCCCGTACGTCTTAGTGCCTATCCGAGAACCGGCGCGGACTGGCTCATTTTGCGGTGCCCTGGGAGCAAAATGTGCCTGTCCCCCTCTCCTCGGCCGGTTCTCGGATAGGCAGTTATAGATCCGATCAATAAGGGGCTTCCCGGCGGGACGGCTCTCTTGTCTCGAGCGAAGCATCGCGTCCTCAGCGATGCTGAGAGGCCATTGGGAACTCATCCAAGCAGATTGGAAAGTCCAGGGCCGAAAGGGTTGAGGCTATCGGTGTGACCGAGAGGTTAGACCTCCGTTTGAAAATCGTGTGCATTGAGCCTTGCGGATCGGATTTGGACGATGCGACACAGGATTTTGTGGGGAAAATGGTCGAGGCGACGATCGCTACCCGGTACGTCCCGTAGCCCCGGAGGGTGTTGCTGCTATCGAAAGCAAGCACCGCGCGAATCTAAGGCACCACACATCGGGGTCGCACCTACCCAAAACAAAGAACATTGATCGGTCTAGAACTCTATCTTGTTCTTTAGAGTGAGGTTACAGTCACTTGGCATTCTGCAGGGATCCGATCGCGGCACGTGCGTTGCATAGTTCGATTCAATCGATGTTTTAGACGCGTTCTAAAATCAGAAATCAATACTTGCGGAATCACCCGTTTTTGTCCAATAATGCTGATCCAGTCGATTGGTTCCGAACCGGCTTGAGATTGATTTACCACAGGCGTTATCCAAATCGAAAAATTGTGGGGGTGAGGGTAAGGATGCCCCCGATTGTGCTGGTCGAATGTCGCCCTTAAATTGACCCAAACGCAAGGCTAGGCCAATTGACGGACTTGCGGCACCCGCCTGAATCGATTCCTTCCTCGCTACCTTACGACGCATGGCACGACCGTGATTTCTCGTCTACCCGACATGCCGTCGCCCTCTCTTCCGCCGCCAGCACACGCGCCGCGCCGACGACCGAAACGTTCGCCGGTGGTGCAAAAGAAGCGGTCCGATGTGCCGTTGCACATGTTGAGCGGCTTGCAACTTCTTGTGCAAGCTTACGAATATGCGGAGGAGACCCGCCGCAACCACGACGATTTTGCGGTCGAGTTGACGGAGCTCCGGCGGTGCGGAATGACAAATGCCGACTGCCGCTGGGTCGTGTGCAAAGGGTGGGCGCAGTTGGTCCGCGAGGTCCAGCGCGAGCCGGGTGAGGCGCGCCGATTCGATCGCGACGTTGGGTTGATGATTTGCGAGCACGCGTGTCTGGTTCTCACGCCGGCAGGCGTGCAGTGTGCTCGGCAATGGATGCGAAATCACAGCCACGAACAGGCTCCGCAACGAAATGGCCGTAGCGGTCCGCATTGGGATCGTGACCGCCACGAGTTGCGATTTGGCTCGGTCTTAGTGAAGCAATTCAAGCTTCCTTCGCCGAACCAAGAAATGATTTTGATGGCCCTCGAAGAGGAAGGCTGGCCGCCGCGGATCGACGATCCCCTGCCGGCATCGAAGGAAGTGCATGCCAAGCAGCGCTTGCACGATACGATCAAAAGTCTGAACCGAAAACAAAAAACCCGCTTGCTGCGGTTCATGGGAGACGGCACCGGACAAGGCATCCGGTGGGAATTCATTTTCCAATCGGCGCCCGCGGCGCCCAAAGTTGTGGTCCGCGGCGAGGATTGAAGATCGTTCTTCAATCCACTCGAATCGTCCTCGGATTCTTCATTCGCCGCGAGTTCTGATCGCGCCGCGCCGCTTCCCCAGAGCCACCCCTTCCGACGCCTAGACGCATCGCGGCGCGGCATTAGAGTGGGACAAATCTTAATCGGGTCGATGGGCCGACGTCGGGCAGCGCGAGATTCCATGCCGTTCCAGTGCATGAGGATCACGGGCGGCGCGCGCTTTCCCTCGCCGGGCATCGCAGTCCTTCAAGGGAATTTAGGGCCGGCCATGGATCGCTTCGTTCCGCCCAGCTTCGGCTGGCGGCCGGACATGCCCGATTTCCGCGATTTCACGCCAGACAATCCTTCGGTCGGCGAAATGCTGCGCAGCTCGGGGATGCCACGCACCGGACGTAGCGGCCGCGCGCGCAAGCCGCGCGTCGACCTGCGGGAATACTTTTCCGAGCCTCTCGATCAAGGCTTGCTAGCGTCGTCATGCGCCCATGCTTGCGCGGCACTTGTCGAATATTTCGAGCGCCGGTCGAACGGCCATGCGATCCGGCCATCGAGGCTATTTCTACACGCGAATGCGCTCCGGATGGCGATGGGACCGCGCGACAGTGCCGTGAACTTGCGGTCCACCCTGAAAGCGATTGCTGCCTGTGGATTGCCGCCGGAACGGCTCTGGCCTTACGAACCCTCCATGGCTGACGTTCAACCGGAGCCGTTCCTCTACTCGTTTGCTGCCCGCTTCCGAGAAGTCAGCTATGTACGCCTTGGCGCGCGGAACGCGCGCAGCGGCGAGATTCTTGATGTGGTGCGCTCCTTTCTGGCCGCTGGCTTTCCCGTCGCCTTCGGCTTGCCGGTGCCGACTTCGATTTCGAGGTCCGCCGAGATTTCGTATCGACCGGCATTCGACTCGGTCTTATCGGGACAGGCGCTGTTGGCCGTCGGTTACGACGACCGGTGGCTGAGCAGCTCGCGTGGCGCGCTGCTGGTCCGCAATTCCTGGGGCGCCGCTTGGGGCGACCAAGGCTACGGCTGGGTTCCGTACGCGTTTGTCGAAGAGCGCCTGGCGGCCGATTTCTGGACGATGCTGCGACCCGACTGGTTGGCATCCGGCGAATTCACGCGGCCCACGGCGGCCAGATCTTGAAAGTTCGCGGCGATGGGTTTGTCGCGGTTGTCGCGCAATTTTCGCAGCGTGCGCTGAGATGATCGCGACCGATACGTCGCGGCTGCCTGTGCCCCCCAGAGCTTCCCCATTGCTACCGTTGACGTGGTCGATTGTCATTCTATCGTGGTGGGTGAGTTGTCCTCGAACGCGTGAGGTAGCAATCCAATGATCAGCCAATCGGTCATGCCGACGCCTGCCCCTAGCCCGTTTGCGCCGCGCGAATTCGTTCGCGTGATGTTTCGCCACAAAGGGAAAGTCCTGTTGTGGTGCTGTTCGCTGGCGCTATCGCGTTTTGTGCGCTCACGTTCTTGCCCCGGAAGTATGAATCGGAGGCCAAGTTGTTTCTGCGCCTGGGGCGAGAGAGCGTGGCGCTTGATCCGACTGCCACGACCGGCGCCACGATGCAAATTCAGGAGACGCGCGACGATGAAATCGACTCGGCGCGCGACATGCTCAAAAGCCGCGCCTTGCTGGACCGGGTCGTCGATAAACTGGGCGCCGAAACGATTCTGAAAGGTCGGTCCGCTACGTCCTCGGCAACAACGGCTACAACCAACTTCGGCGCGACGGCTTCACGCTGGTTTCGTGCCGTGACTTCATGGAGCCCCTTTCCGAAAGTCAGTTCGAACGAGGCGGCCGTTGGAACGCTGGCCGGCTCGATCGACGTCAACGTGGCACACAATTCCAGCGTTATCAGCATCGGCTGCACCGCGAAATCGGCCCGGCTTGCGCAACAGATCCTGGAAGCTTTCCTGGATGCGTATCAGGAGCAGAATGTCAAAGCCAATTCGATTATCGGCTCGCTCGAATTTTTCACGGTGCAAGCGGCGCAGCTCAAAGAGAAACTCGATGCGGCGGCAACAAAATTGCGCGAGGCGAAGGACGCGTCGGGAGTGCTGACCGTGTTGGCCGACCAACAGGCGCAAGAGAGCCAACTAACCCAGGTCCAAACGGCGATGCTCGCGGCCGAAGCAGGGTTGGCCTCAAGTGAAGCGACAATCACGAATCAGCGCAAGACGCTGGCGTCCCTCCCCGAGAGAGTCACGACACAGCAAACCGGGGGCTTTCCGAACCTCGCGGCCGACAACATGCGGCAGGAGTTCTTCAAGCTGCAGGCCTCGATGCGCGACATGGAGGCGAAGATGCAGCCCGATCATCCGCTGCTGCAAGCCGCCCGCCAGAAAACGAAGGAACTGGAAAAGATGCTCGACGCGCAGCCAACCGAGCGCACTGAAACAACCACCGGGGCAAATACCTCGCGGCAGGCCTTGGAACTGGAGTTGCATCGCGAGGAAGCCGCGGCAGCGGCCTGGCGCGCGAAAACCATGGCGCTCAAGCAACAATACGCCGATTTGCAACAGCGAAACCATTTGCTCAACGAGCACGAAGCACTGATCACCGAGTTGGAAACCCAGGCGCAAATCGCTCAGGCCAATTTCCGCAGCAACGCCGAGCATCTGGAGCAAGCCCGAATCGGCGCAGCGCTCGCCGCCCAACGGATTTCGAACGTCAACGTCATTCAGCCACCGTCGCTCGTTGAAGCCCCCATCAGCCCGAAACCGGCGATGATTCTGGGACTGAGCGTTCTGGCCGCGGTATGCGGTTCGATCGGATTGGCGTTTGGATCCGAGGCGTTGCAGAACCCGCGACGAACCGCGAGCGACGTTGAAACCCACCTGAACGGAAAGACCGCGGACACTGCGCCGCGGGTCGAAACCCACCATATGTTGTTGAATCGCTGACGCGCTTGACGATCCGCTTGCCAGGACGGCGCGCGCAACCGCGGGGGCTTGAATATCGCGTAATCGTGGTGGTGGTGTACGCCATGGCTGCGCAGCAAAACGGGCAAGTGCGATAGGTGCGATTCTCGACGGGCATGGTCGCGTTGACCCCCGATCGAATCGAGTTTTTCCATTCGTTCTTAGGCGATGCAGGGAAGGTTGTCTCCATGGGCATGATCCAAAGATTCGGCCAAAAGAATCGAACCGGAGCTCGACGGCGGATCCGCGACGATTTCTTGTTGCCCGCGCAACATTTTGACGCCGCCTTGCGGCGCGAGCGATTGAGGTCCGACAGGACGTTGTCGCAATTCGCCATGCTAACCCTGGATTTTGGCAAACGCCGATTGAGCGATCAATTGGCGAATGTGGTCAACGCGGTTCTGCAGCGCCGCGTTCGGGAGAGCGATACCGCGGGCTGGCTAGACGAACGCAAGGCAGGCGTTATCCTGCCGGAAACGTCTCCCGCCGGGGCCTGGAAACTGGCCGGGGATTTGGACTCCGCACTAGCCGATCGTGGATTACGAGCCCAGTGTGATGTGTACGTGTACCCAACGCTGAATGCCGGAAATGGCCGATCGCCGGACGTTGCTGAGGGTCCAGACGAAAACAAGCCGGCCGATTCGCTCACGGATCAGCCGCTTGAATCGCTGTTGATCGAGAAACTACCCACCGCCAAGCGGTTGGTCGATGTTGTCCACGCGACCTTGGGATTGTTAATGGCCTCGCCCGTGATGTTCGCAGCCGCATTAGCCGTCAAGCTCACGTCGCGCGGTCCGATTTTTTACGCGCAGCAGCGCGACGGTTTGGGCGGTCGCAGGTTTTGGATTTATAAATTCCGGACGATGGTGGTCAACGCCGACGCAATCAAGGCTCAACTCCGTTCACTGAGCGAGCAGGACGGCCCCGCGTTCAAAATCAGGAACGACCCACGGGTCACGGCCGTCGGGCGGCTGCTGCGGCGCACGTGCATTGACGAGTTGCCACAGTTGTGGAACGTGCTCAAGGGCGACATGTCACTGGTCGGACCCCGACCGATGTGCAGTAAGGAAGCCCGCCACTGCGATCAATGGGAACGTCGCCGGCTGGATGTCACGCCGGGATTGACGTGCATCTGGCAGGTCTACGGAGGCACGAAAGTGACCTTTACCGAATGGATGAGGATGGATCTTCGTTACATCCGTTCAAGATCGTTCTGGAGCGATTTGCGGCTAATGTTCTTGACCGTCCCGGCCGTGATTCGTCGCGACGGTGTCTATTGATTAAAAGCGGACCGGCCCGACACGATTCAGAGCGAATGCTCAATGACTTGCCGGCGCCTGATTGCGATCGAACCGCTGCATTATTTGTGTTGAAGAGCCAATCATGTTGCATCCGGACGAACTAGCTGGCGCGCTGCCGTCGCGCTCCAGCGCGAACGACACGCAAGTGGCTTCGAAAGCTCGTCATTCCGGCGTCGAGCCGGAGCCCTTGACCCGCGAAGCGCCTGCGCGGCATGAGCTCGCGCGCCTGCAAATGAGCGCCGGCCAGGTGCAATGGGAATGGAACCTCGATCGACAAGAGATCGCGGTTTTCGCGCGGACTCGCGCAGGCTCTGACGCAACGGCACCCGCCTTCGTGTGTTCGTTCGATGAGTGGCTGGAGTGCGTTGTGGGTCCGGACCGTCAGCGAGTGCGAGCGAAATTATTCTCATTAGCGGCAAATGCCACGCGGAGCTTCGAGGCTCAGTTTCGGATGATTTCGCCCGCCGGTCGCCTGCAATGGGCCGATCTGTGCGGCGTCGCTGTTCGCGACGAGCAAGCAAAACTCATCCGGATTGTAGCGCAACAGCGAATGATCGCGGGCGCGAGAGACGGCAAGCAGTCGGCGTTGCCCAGTCCGTTTCACGATCCTCTGACCGGCTTGCCCAACCGATCGCTGTTCCATCGCTGTTTGTCCGATGCATTGGAATGCGCACGGCGCGATGTCGCGTCGCGGATCGCGATCCTGTTTGTCGATCTCGACGAGTTCAAGAAAATCAACGACCGTCACGGCCATTTGGTGGGAGATGAAACGCTCGTGGCCGTAGCGCGGCGGCTTGCACACTGTCTGCGACCCGAAGATGTACTGGCCCGGCGGGATGGCGACGAGTTCACGATTCTCGCGAAGAACGTGGAGCAACAAGCCGCTGCCGAGGCAATCGCCGAACGCGTTCTACAGCATCTGCGCTCGCCGCTGGCGTTGAATGGCACGGATTTGGTTGTCACCGCGAGCGTCGGAGTCGCGTTGAGCTGCGCCGCATCCTGCACGCCCGACGATCTGCTGCATTGCGCCGACCAGGCGATGTATCGGGCGAAAGCGCGCGGTGGAAATGCATTTGAAATCGGTGGCCAACAGCATCGCGATCGACGGGCGTGCTGAACCTGAATGTGTAAAGCTGGGTCAGCCATGCCTACGTTGGAAAAAAACTCGGAGCTTCAGCCTGCTCGCTCGCAGCACGACGGTTTCGTCGATACGGCCGCTCAACGGCAGGCACGGATGTTACCGGGCCGGTCGCGCTGGGGCCACATCGCTGAGTTTCGCAACGGGCTTGCGGCGCGCGTTGGGTCTCCTTCCCGGCTGGCTGGGCGCCCGCCCGGCGGGAGCTTTCGGCATTCTGATGTACCATCGAATCGTGGTGCCTCCACGGGACGTCTCCGCTCCAACGTGGAACGTCACGCCCGCGCGATTTCGCTGCCAGTTGGCTGGCCTGTTGCGACGGGGTTACCGACCTTGGCCGCTTCGCAAGGCGCTCGCTTCGCACCTCGCCGGCGAGGCAATTCCGGCGAAGACCTTTGTCGTCACGTTCGACGATGGTTATGAAAATGTCTACCGACACGCGCTCCCAATCTTGAGGGACCTACAAGTCCCCGCCACGATCTTTCTGGCCACTGCCTACCTCGATAGTCCAGCGCCTTTCCCATTCGATGCGTGGCAGGGCGCTGGCTCGCCTGGGGTTCCTGCCGACACCTGGAAGCCGCTCACGTCGGCGCAGTGCGCGGATTTGCTGGCCAGCGGGTTGATCGAGCTCGGTGGGCACACGCACACGCATGATGACTTTCGTAATCGTCCGGGTGATCTGCGGCGCGATTTGGCATTGTCGCTCGAGACTCTCCAGACGCGATTTGGCCTGGCAGAAGCGACGCTAGCGTTTCCTTACGGCTACGGCTGTCGGGGCAACGACGGCCCAGAGCTGGCCGAGGCGGCACAGGATGCCGGCACGCTGTGCGCACTAACGACCGACGAAAACTTGGTGCGCCCAAGAGACGATTGCTTCAACTGGGGCCGGTTCTCCGCGTCAAATTTCGATTCCGCGGCCTCGTTGGCGGCCAAGCTGAACGGCACGTACAGCCGGATGCGGTGCGCGTGGAAGCGATTGCGGCGTCGATCGCCGCCGGATCAAACCAACCGGCTTGAGCCGCAAATGGTCGCGAGTTGGACGGACGTATGATTCGCATCGACGCTGAGAACGACGCCTATCTACCCGTCATGGCGACAGCCACGGCAGAGCCGCTGGTTGCGCCGCCGGGCCGCGGCTTGATGCGGCCAGCACTCCCAACCGCGGCGCGGCGGTTCCGCATCGCGATTATGCGCCCGGAAGTGCGCTGCGGCTTCCTGTCCCTCGTTGACCAGGCCGCAGTCAGCGGAGCCAGCTTCCTGACGAGCGTGATTATCGGCCGGATGTGCTCCAAGGCAGACTTGGGCATCTTTTATCTTGCTTTGACCATCGTCTATCTAGCACGCGGGATTCAGGAACAAATCGTCTCGTCTCCCTACGCAATTTACTGCCACCGACGCGAAGGTCAGGCCGCTGCATTGTACGCCGGCAACTCCTTGCTCCATTACCTGATGCTCTCCGGCGCCATTCTCGTCGCGCTGGCAGGATTTCTCGGAGTTCTGTCGTTCGGCATTGGTCCTGTTGCCGTCATGCCCACGGTGTGGGTGCTGCTGGGCGCATTGCCGCTGCTGTTGCTGCGCGAGTTTATTCGACGCCTGGCATGCGCTCATTTGGAGATGGCAACGGCCGCGATCATCGATTCCGTGGTAGCGGTGTTCCAGTTGGGCGGCTTGTTGCTGCTGGCCCATTACGGGTTGCTCACGGTGAATTTGGCCTATGGCGTGATGGCTGCGGCCTGTGCCCTGGCTTGCTGCGGATGGTTTCTCGCGAAACGGACGCCGTTGAAATTCTCATGGCCGACGGCACTTGTCGACTGGCGTCACAATTGGAGCTTTGCTCGCTGGGCGCTGGCAAGCCATCTGGTTAACTTTGCCGCTCCGACGCTGATGCCTTGGATCGTGACCGCGGTCCACGGAAATGGCGAGGCCGGCGCGTTCGCGGCCTGTGTCGGCATCGTGGGCGCGGCTAGCATGTTCATGACCGGCCTGGCAACCTATTTGATTCCTAAAGCGGCAAAGGCCTTTGCTCAGGGCGGGGTGGACGAACTGCGTCCCGTATTGCGCACTGCCGCGATCATCTTTGCCGTCGTTCTGGGTGCTTTCACGCTCTTGGTTTTTGCCTCGGGCGATTATCTCCTCGTGCTCGCCTTTGGTTCCAAATATGCGGGCTACGGGACCGCAATCGGTGTACTCGCTCTCGGCATGGCAGCGCTGAGCATGGGCTTAACCGCTGGAATCGGGCTGTGGGCAATTGATCGACCGGAAGCCAATCTCGTTGCCGACGTGTGCAGCCTGGTCGTCACGCTCGCGATCTTGGTTTGCATTTTGCAACCGCTGGGCCTGTTCGGCGCGGCGCTGGCCGATCTGGGCGGCAAGGTTGTCGGGGCCGCGGTCCGTTATGAGACGCTTCGCCGCCTGTTGAAAACCAACCTCTATCGCCCGGCGGTGCTATAGACCATGCTCACGGATCAACTTCTTATTAGGCCCGCTGAAAAATCAACAAGCCACACCGCCATCGTGTGGTTGACGATCGCGGTGTTGATCACCGCGTTTTATTTCATCGAGCATCGAAATCCGCCGGTCCTGACTCATGAAGAATATTCCTATTCGGAAAATGCATTCGTGGAGCGAATCGCCGAGGGCGACTTCGGGCGTCGCGTGGCCATTCCGGCGCTCGGCGTTTTTGGGGCGATCCTGTTGCTGCTGCGCGACGGGATCCCGCTGAAACTGACTTCCCGGCTGGGCATTCTGATGGTCAGCTTCTTTGTCTGGTGCGGGCTGAGCATCTTCTGGTCCGACGATCCGGCGCTGACATTTCGGCATTTCACCGTACTCTTTTTTTGCGGCGTCGGGATCTTGGGGATCTCGCGCCAGATGACGTTGCGGGATCTCTGTCTGATTGCGCTGTGCGGGTTGAGTTCGTTTGTTTTTTACAGTATTGGCCTCGAGATCTCGCAAGGCACGTTTCACCCGTTCTCCCCGGATTATCGCTTTGCCGGTACGCTGCATCCAAATGCCCAAGCACCCAATTGCGCCATCATGGCTTTGTCGGCCGCGTTTCTCGCCCGCCATGCCAAACGGGGGCGTCTCTTGCTTTGGTCATTGTGCCTGATTGGCATTGTCACGTTGTTGCTGACGAAGTCGAGAACCGTCTGCGGTGCGTCGCTCGTCAGCGTGTTGATCTACAAGTCGCTCGGGCAACCCTTGGGGAAGAAGGCGTTGGTGACCGTGGTCTTGCTGTGGGTGGCCTCAACGGCTGCCCTGGCCGCGACGCTCGTCGATTGGAATTTCGAAGACCAAGCCGTCAATGTCGCGTTGATCGGGCGGCAAGACGAAGCCGAATCGCTCTCTGGCGCATCCCGCTGTGGACCGAGCTGCTGCCGTACATCTCGGAGCACCCGATCGTCGGACATGGGTACATGACATTTTGGACTCCGCAGCGCGTCAGCACATTCACCCATAACTTGGAATGGACCGTGCCCGACGGCCACTGCGCCTACTTGGATATGCTGCTCGAGCTCGGCGTGGTCGGAATTTCGATTTGTGCGCTGACACTAGTTGTAAGCTTTGCCGAGTTGCGGCGTCGGATTTTCGCGGGCGGGGACTTCGGTTACGCATTTTTCTTTATCGCGCTGGCGTGCCGGGTCTTGAACGGCTTCCTGGAGTCGGCGTTTGCCGTCCCGACAACCTTTGTCGCGTTCATCGTCGCGTGTGGGCTTTCCCATTTGGCGCTGGGCGAAGTGCCAAATCACGTCCTCGTAACGGACGAAGTGCCCACGTGAAAACCATTGTCAGCAATTCGTTCGTCGGACTCCCTTCACATTTGAGTCGAGCGTATACGACCATCGCGGCTGCGCCTATCACTGGCCAACTAGGCGCCCATGTTTTCACTTCGCGCAGGAGATGTGTTGATGGACACCATGATTAGCATTGTGGTCCCGACGTACAACCGTGGCGACATGCTCGGCGACGCGATCCGCAGCCTGCTCTGTCAGGAAACCGGCGGAGCTTTCTCGTACGAAGTCGTCATCGTCGACAATGCCTCGACCGACAACACGCGATTGATTGTCGAGCAGGCCGCCACGGAAGCGCCGATTCCGGTCCGTTACGTTTATAGTGACATTCCTGGCGATGCACCCACGAGGAACCGTGGCATTGCCGTCAGCCAAGGGAATTGGCTGGCATTCTTCGACGACGATCAACTCGCGGCGCCCGATTGGCTGCTCCAACTGCACCAAACCGCGAAAGAAACCGCGGCCCCCGTGATTGGCGGCGCCGTTCAATTGCATCTCCCTACGGATATCCTCGACCGGCTTGGGCCCTATGTACGCCGCACGTCGTTTCGCGAAACTCAATACCCGGCCAAGGTTCAACGTTTCACCGGCAAGCGACTTCCTGGCTGCGCCAACGTGCTGGTCGCTCGGGAGGTGTTCGAAACGATCGGCGCGTTCGACGAAAAGATGGCCTGGGGCGGTTCGGATAGCGACTTCTTCATGCGGGCGAACGCGGCCGGCATTCCCGCGTATTATTCGCCTCAGGCCATCATCCGACACCGCATTCCGCTGAACCGGCTGACGCCGGAATACTTCCGCTGGGACGCGCAGCAAGGATGCGATGCGCTGGCCTGCCACGATTTCAAACGCTATGGAGCAGCGGGTCTGGCGGGACGTTGTCTGGCAAGAGTGCTCCAAGCGCTGCTCGTCCTATCGCCAAGACTGGTCTGGTCAAAACTGCGACGCGATGTCGGCGACGCGCTAGATTATCGCGTGCGCCTCTGGCGAACGGTCGGATATTGTCGCAGAACTTTGGCCCTCTTGTCTCCGAAGCTGTTTTCGCAGGAAACCTATTTCGACAATCTGAAATTCCGCAAGGGCCGGACGATTGGACAAGACGCGGCGCAAATGGAGATGGCTTCGTGAAGGTCCTCCAAGTCTATAACGATTATCGGAGCGCTTCGGCGGCGAAGCCGGGGTCGTGCAGATGATCGCGCGCGTCGTCGAAAAGCACGGCGGCCACGCCCGGCTGCTGATGCGCACCAGCAAAGGGCTTGATCGGAACTTGATCGGCAAGGTTCGCGGTTTTATTTCCGGGATCTACAACCGCGCGGCCCGGCGCGAAATGGCGCGGCTTCTCGAAGACGATCGGCCCGACGTGGTTCACGTGCACAATCTCTATCCGCTCCTTTCCCCCTCGGTGCTCGTGGCTTGCCGCCAGGCGGGCGTGCCGGTCGTAATGACCAATCACAATTACATGCTCTCTTGCCCGATCGTCAGCCATCTGCACAAAGGGCGTGTTTGCGAGAAGTGCTCCGGGGGCCGCGAATACTGGTGCGTGCTGCGAAATTGCCGCGAGAATCTGGCCGAAAGCGTGGCGTACGCCACGCGCAGTGCGGCAGCGCGCAAAATGCGATTCTTCCACGACGACGTGGCGATCCAAATCGTGTTGAGCGACTTTGCGAAGCGATGCCTGTTGCACGAGGGGTTTGCCGAGGACCGCGTGGTCGTCTTGCCGAACATGGTCGAATTCGTTGCGCCGCGAGTCCGGTGCGGGGGGCCAATATGCGGCCTTTTCCGGGCGCATGAGGCAGGAAAAGGGCGTCGACGTGTTGCTCGAAGCCGCCGCTCGGCTCCCCCAGATTCCGTTCCGCTTGGCGGGCAACGGTCCGGTTTTGGACACATTGCGGGCCGCCGCGCCGAGCAACGCGACGTTCATGAATCGGCTTGGCCCCGCTGAAATGGCGACCTTCTATCAAGACTCGCGATTTCTCATCGTGCCGAGCAAGTGGTTCGAGGGATGTCCGCTGGTCGTTTCGGAAGCCATGAGCCACGGTCTGCCAGTGATTGCCTCGCGTATCGGCGGTTTGCCGGAGTTCGTCGAGGACGGAGTCACGGGGTTGCTGTTCGAGCCCGGCAACGCGGTTGAATTGGCCGACAAGATTCGCACTTTGTGGGAAGATCCCGCTTTGTGCGCGCCTGGGCCGGGCGGGCCGCCGGAAAGCCGAACGGGAATACAACGAAGAGGCGTATTACCAAAATCTGATTGCGATTTACGAAAAAGCGATCGTGCGGAACACCCGGCGCGGGACGCCCACTCGAATCGACGCGCTCGTCGAGCCATTCGAAACCGCGGAGAAAGTCAGTTCACTCTGAAAATTCAACCATGTCCGCGGGCGCATCGTGCCGCCGTCTTGCCGAATAGGGCGAAACCCATGAATGAAGTTGCAACTCGAGCTGCCGCCGCTTCGCGTTTATCCTACGCAACAGCAAGAAACCGCGGCCCTCGTACAACATATCGAGGCAAAACACCGATCGCAGGGTGAACTTTCGATTCTCGAGGCCGGTTGTGGCAACTCCTGGCAATTGCAGCTTCCCGGCGTGCGGTACGTGCTGACGGGCGTAGACATGAACCAGGATGCGCTCAACATCCGCAAGTTCGAGAAACGCGATCTTCAGGAGGCCGTGCTCGGCGATCTTCGCACGGTGTCGCTCGCCGCGAATCAATTCGACGTCATCTACAACTCGTTCGTGCTCGAACATATCGCCGGCGCGGAACAAGTCCTCGAAAACTTCCGGCGCTGGCTTCGCCCGGATGGCCTTCTGATCTTGCGAATTCCCGATCCGCGATCGGTATACGGCATGCTTTCGCGGATGACGCCTTTCCGGTTTCACGTGTTCTACAAACGTTGGATCGCCGGCGTAAAAACGGCCGGTAAGCCGGGCTATGACCCATTTCCCACGGTTTACGACGCGATCGTTTGCGCGAGGGAATCCGCCGCTGGTGCACGGCGAATGGGTTGGCGCTCCAAGAAGAGATCGGTTGGAATTATCAGATCGGCCGCCCCGGCCTGGTTTCGGTGGGTGTTCGCACGTTGATGAAGGCATTGCATTTCCTTTCGTTCGGAAAGTTGGCCGACGATCACGTCAACCTCACGTACATCATTGAAAAGCCGGCCGTCGCTGGTGCGCCGGCCGAGTCATCCGAATTATCGGCAGGCGCCGAGGTGGCCGTATGATTCGGCGCGATCCGGCCGAGCCCGCGATCAACTGGCCCGCCAAGAGAGATCTGTTCGGCGTAGCAGTCAGCTCCGTCACATGCGAGCAAGCTTGCGTTGCGATCATGGAGGCGGCTCGGTCAAACGCGGCGGCGGTGGTTTCGGCCTTTTCCGTGCATGCGTTGATCGAAGCCGCGACTCGGCCGAAACTGGCGATGCATGCGAACCGCTTCGCGATCATCACGCCGGACGGCCAGCCTGTGCGTTGGGCGCTCAATTGGCTGCACGGGGCAGGATTACAACGCAACGTGCGCGGATCGGAATTGATGTGGCAGCTGTGCGAGCGGGCCGCCGCGGAGGGAGTTTCGATCTATCTGTACGGCAGTTCTCCGGCGACGCTCGCCGCGCTGCGGGCCAATTTGTCGACGGCCTTTCCCGCGCTCCGCGTTGCTGGAGCCGAGTCGCCACCGTTTCGCCCGCTCACCGCCGAAGAAGATGCCGCCATGGTGGCGCGCGTGAACGACAGCGGGGCGGGACTGATGTTTCTCGGCCTTGGCTGCCCGAAACAGGATTATTTCGCCGCCGAGCATGCCGATCGGATTCGAGCCGTTCAGCTTTGCGTCGGAGCGGCGTTCGACTTTCATGCCGGAATGAAGGCCGTTGCGCCCGAGTGGATGCAGCGCCGCGGTTTGGAATGGCTATTCCGGCTTTACCAAGAACCCCAACGTTTGTGGAAGCGCTATCTGGTGACCAATTTGATTTTCGCGCGCAAGCTGAGCGTTCAGATTCTACGCCGTGGGTTGCTGCGAGTCCGCCTGTCTTCGAAGGCCTCGCACAAGATTTGAAACGAATGCACCGAGCGAACCCCGTTATCTCATCAATCAGTTCGCTTTTTTGGTAATTGCGACTTTTTTGCACTCGAAGGGCCAGACTGGTTAGCATAGGAACGTGCCGCTCGAAAGTGTAAACCGCTAATTCCGCTTCAAGAATTGGCGTTTCGAAGAATGCTTTCGGTCGGTTTGTCGACCTGACGGCTACGACGTTGCACGACGACTGCAACGATGGGGCACGCGTGAAGCATGGATCGATCGCATCAACTGCCAGCGCCGCGCCGGACACTTTTGCCCGCGTTGACTTCCATTCGTTTCTTTGCCGCGCTGTGGGTTGTCGCGTTGCACATCGCGGCGACTCGCGAAGGCGGCGGCGTACATCTGTTCGCGAACGCTTGGCTGCAGAATCTGGTGATGACCGGCTATTGCGGCGTCGGCTTGTTTTTTCTGCTTTCGGGTTTCATCCTGGCTTACAATTATTTCGATATGGATCTGCGGCGAGAATCTGTGGCAAAATTTGGGATCGCTCGATTCGCCCGGGTTATGCCGATCTATTGTGTTGGATTGACGCTCGCGCTGCCGCTCGCGGCTAGTTCCGTTCTGGCCACGGGTCTGACGGTAGCCGGCATGGGGTCGGCGGTGGTGAGTTTGCTTTTATGCCTACTCTTGATTCAGGCGTGGTTCCCGCCGGCAGCACTCAGTTGGAATGGCCCGGGCTGGTCGCTTTCGGTCGAAGCATTTTTTTACGCGCTGTTTCCATTTTGCTTGTCACGAATTCGCCGGGGCTCCACAGCGCGGCTGATCGCGGCACTCTTGCTGCTGCAGGTTGCAGCCTTGGTCCCGCCGTTATGTGCTTGGGCAGTTGGGATCGACGGCTTTTCGCACACGAGCGCCGCAGCGTTGGTTCCTCCTTCGGCATGGCCGAATTTTTTCAAATTCTTTCCCTTATTCCGCCTGCCAGAATTCGTTTTCGGAATCGTCGTCGGGGTTCTCTATTGCCGGCACGCGAATAGCGCGCTGCTGCGGAAATCGGCATTTGCCGTCACGCTCGTCGGTATCGCCTCCGTGCTGGGCGTGTGCATGGTTGCCTCCGATCGAATTGGATATCCCTTTATGCACAACGGATTGCTGCTCGTGCCTTTCGCGGCGATCGTGCTTGGGCTGGCCCAAGATGACTCTGTGTTTTCGAGGCTCTTGTCCAATAAATGGCTGAAAATTCTCGGCTGCGCTAGTTATTCGCTCTACATCATCCATTTGCCGTTGATCCAGTATTACGTCGCGATTGGCAAGCGCATGAAATTCGACTTGCTCGGCAACCCAGCGACTTTGCTGGCGTGCCTGGCGATGACGATCGGATGCTCGTTAATGTTGTGGCGCTTCGTCGAGGAGCCAGCGCGAAGCTACATCGTGCGGGCATGGCAGCGGCGCAAGCGCGCTGCGGCGCTCTTTCCCACGACACCGTTGCCCTCGACGTCGGCAACCATGATCGCGCCCGGCTCGGCAAGTGAACTAATCCCATTGCCTCTCAACAACGGCGCGAACGATCGAATCACTGCGGCTGACGGAAAACCACCGATTTCCTGAATTGAAGGCCATTCCGGCGATAAGGAAAGGCGCACGAAAACCAAGTAATCGCTTCATAGCAGTAGGAGCCCGCGATGAATAAATCCGCTTCGAATAATACTGCGACATCGCGCCGAGTTTCTGGCGCTATCGCGGCTTCGGTCGCGGCTCTTGTTTGGATATTAGGCCACGGCGTGGACCTGCGGGCCGCCGGGCCAAATTCCAACAGCGAAATACCCCCGGATTTGCAAGTTGAAGGCCCACGGCTTGCCACGGTTCACGCCAGCGGTTTTCAAGTTTACACATGCGCCGCCGACGTTCAGGGCAAACGCGTCTGGACACTCAAGGCGCCCGACGCGACATTCGACAATGCCGCTGGGCTGAAAGGCAAGCACTATGCCGGACCAACGTGGGAGGCCGCCGACGGCAGCAAGGTCGTCGGCCGCAAGCTGAAAGATCACGCCAGCCCGGATGCCGATGCCGTAGCATGGTTATTGTTGGCAGCGAAGAGTCATGAGGGAAGCGGAAAGCTCGCCGATGTGACCTTCATTCAGCGCATCCATACCGGCGGCGGCAAACCACCAACAATCGGCGATGCCAAGATCGGCGATGAAGTCCGCGTCCCCTACACCGCCGATTATGTGTTCTATGGCACTGGAGCAAAAACGCGGGCAGCCATTCACTGAGCCGAAGTTGACGCTCGGGGTAGAATTGCTGAGTTCGGGGAGCATGTCATTCGTCGGAGGTTCGCTCCCATGGCGAATCCAAAAAAACGCGTTGCCCAAAGCGTACCCGGCGATTTTTTTGTCGACACGACTTGTATCGATTGCGACACCTGCCGGCAGATCGCGCCAAGGGTGTTCGGCGAAGGGGCCGACTATGCCTTTGTCCGTCAGCAGCCGGAATCGCCGGCGGATCGACGCGGCGCTTTGCAGGCTTTGGTCTCTTGTCCCACGGGCTCGATCGGTTGCTTGCGTGATGACTCGCCGAAGCGCGTAATGGCCGATTTTCCTTTGCCGGTCGAGGGGCCGGTTTTCTATTGCGGGTTCAACTCGCCGAAGTCGTTTGGCGGTAATAGCTACTTCGTGCAACACGAGGCGGGAAATTGGCTCGTCGATTCGCCGAAATTCCTGCCGCAATTGGTGCGGCGATTCGAGGCGCTTGGTGGAATCGCGAATATCTTTCTCACCCATCGCGACGATGTCGCCGACGCGGAGCGTTATGCGGCCCGGTTCGGCAGCCGGCGGTTCATCCATCGCTCCGAGTTGGCGTCGCAGCCCGGCGCCGAAGTCGTGCTTGAGGGCAACGAGCCGATGGAATTATCGCCGGGATTCGTCGCCATTCCGACGCCCGGACACACGTTGGGCCACTGCGTGCTGCTGTTCGACCAGTATTTTCTCTTCACCGGCGATCATCTCGCCTGGGATCGCGATGAGCAGCGGCTCGCGGCGTCCGAAGACTATTGTTGGTACTCCTGGCCGCGGCAGATCGAATCGATGCGGCGGCTTGCCGAACTGCGTTTCGACTGGGTCCTGCCCGGCCACGGCCAACGTGTCCACCTTTCGCCCAATGCCATGCAGCGGCAGATGAAGGACTTAATTGAAAGGATGGACCGGCAAAGCCGGTAGCGGCAAATTGCGACTTAGATTTGTCGATAAGCCGCCGTGGCCTCGTGGAATTCATCGCCGGGGCTTGGCCCGATGATATTGGTCGGGCCACGGCGCATCTGCTCCTAGTGCATGTGCGGCATGCAATGGCCAGTACGGATCACGGAGCATCTCTCGGGCCAACAGGACCGCGTCGGCTTGTCCTCTGGCGATGATCGCTTCCGCCTGGTGCGGATCGGTGATCAGGCCGACGGCGCCAGTGGCGATCTTCGCCTCGCGCCGGATAGCTTCGGCGAACGGCACTTGATAGCCGGGGGCGACAGGAATATTTGCTTTCGGCGCCGTTCCGCCGCTGGAGCAATCGATCAGATCGACGCCAAGGTCGTTTAGCCATTTCGCGAGTTCGATCGACTGGGGAAGATCCCAGCCTTCAGGGACCCAATCCGTCGCGGAAATGCGCACGAACATCGGCCACTTTGCCGGCCATGTCTTGCGAACTGCTTCCGCAACCCGAAGCAATAGTCGGGCGCGGTTTCGCAACGAGCCGCCGTAGTCGTCGGTACGTTGGTTCGACAACGGCGAGAGAAATTCGTGCAGCAAATAGCCGTGAGCCTCCGTGGACTTCGACGACTTCGAATCCAGCCTGCAGGGCTCTGTGCGCGGCATCCGAAAAATCGACAACCAGTTGGTCAATTTCGCCGACGGTCATCGCTCGCGGAGCCGGATCGTCGACATCGAAGGGGATCGGACTGGGCCCGATCGTTTGCCATCCGCCGGCGCCGATCGCCAACGGTTTGCCGCCGCGCCACGGAACATCGCACGAAGCTTTCCGTCCGGCATGGGCCAACTGCATGCCCGGCACGGCGCCCTGTTGCTTTACAAACGCCGTGATTCGCCGAAATGCTTCGGCATGCGCGTCCGACCAGATTCCGCTGTCCCAAGGCGTGATCCGGCCTTCAGGCGTGACCGACGTCGCTTCAACCATGACCAGCGCCGCACCGCCGACGGCCCGGCTGCCAAGATGCACCAGATGCCAATCCGTCGGCAGACCGTCGTCGCTGGAATATTGGCACATCGGCGAGACGAACACTCGATTCTTGAACGTCAGTTCGCGAAGCCGTAGCGGCGAGAAAAGTTGGCTCATTGAACACTCCTCGGCGCATCGTCGAACGCCGTTCAGGCGCGGATTTGATCCAGCTCCGTCATGGTCGAGTCATCGAGATCGAGCAATGCCGCCGCGGTGTTTTCCTCCAGGTGCGCCACTTGCGACGTGCCGGGGATCGGCAACATCACCGGAGACTTTTTCAGTAGCCATGCCAATGCCACTTGCGCGGGCAATGCACGCAGCCGTTCCGCGGCGCGCGTCAGCGGCCCATCGGCTTTCGCCAAATCGCCGGTCGCCAAGGGAAACCAAGGGATGAATCCGATCTTCTCGCGCGTGCAATAATCGAGCACGTCCTCCGAGCCTCGATCCGCCAGGTTGTAGCGGTTCTGCACCGAAACAACCGTCGCCAGCTTGCGGACCGCTTCGATCTGCGCGACTTTCACTTCCGACAGCCCGATGTGCCGGATTTTTCCCGCGCGCTGCAAATCCAGCAGCGTCCCGATCTGATCTTCCATCGGCACCTTGGGATCGATCCGGTGGAGTTGATACAGATCGATTCGATCCAGCTTGAGCCGTTTCAGACTCCCCTCACAGGCGGAGCGAAGATGCTCGGGCCGGCCATCTTCGGCCCATTTGTCTGGCCCAGGACGCTGGAAGCCGGCCTTTGTGGCGATTACCAGGGCGGCAGGATACGGATGAAGCGCTTCGGCGATCAGGCGCTCGGAGACCGCGGGCCCATAGGAATCGGCTGTGTCGATTAGGTTAATGCCAAGCTCCACGGCCCGCCGCAAGACCGCGATCGCCGCCGCAGGATCGCGCGGCTCGCCCCACACGCCCTTGCCGGTGATCTGCATCGCGCCAAAACCAAGCCGGTAGATAGGCAGGTCGCCGCCGATCAAGAATTCGCCGCTGGCAATCGCCGGCTGGCGGTCGACCGGCGAATGCGTTGAGCGCTGCATCGATTTCTGCGAAGCTGGCATGGTACACCTCCCATTGAGCTCGATTTACCTTGTGGTCATGCGATTGTGAGCCCTTGGCGCGACAAATGACACTAGCCCGAAGCGTTAGCGAGGACGAAGGGCGTTCGTCTCGCGTAACGCCCTCGCTAACGCATCGGGCTAGTGTTTCCTCCGGCCGCGCACGAAGAAATGCAACATATCATCGTACGGGCGTAACAACCTCGAAGTCTGAGCCCTTCACTTTTCGCAGCTCTTCCGCCAGCGGCGGGATGCGGGGATCGGGCGCCACGGAAATGGCCCACTCGATTCCATTGTCGGCCACGAACATGCCGTACTTCTTCAGGGCCTTCAGAATCGTTTGCGCTGGCGCTGAAAAGCCCGATACGTCGAAGTCCTGCCGCAGCCGTAGCCGTTCGCCCATGCGCGGCAAGTTCTCGTCTTCGTGGGGGCTGGCGTAGTGAGTGGCCGGCGCGACATACGCGCGGCGCGATTTTCGGATTGTCACTCGCAACGCATGTTCAATTGCGCCGCGCTGAATTTCGTCGTACCGCACCACCGAGGGAAAAATCGGCAGGCCGGCCGCGTCGGTCGACGTCCAGCCATCGGGCCGCAGTTGGTTGCTCTTCAGATCGAAGATCGCCGCCCCCGCCGCCTCCCAACCGTGATCTGTTTTGCGCGCGGCATAGAACTCGTACAGGATTCGGTTCACCGGATCGACGACGATCGCATGCCGATCACCCCCTTGTTTTTGCCGATCGCGCTGCACGTCGTCCAAGCTAAGCGCTGCACTAGCGGCATCGCGTTGAAAGAAACCAGGCCAACCTTCAATCGGCATGTTGTCGGGCACCGGATAGGGGCCCTTGTCCGACTCGCCCGAGTATTCGCCCAATTTTACGGGAATCCGTTTTTGCCCCGGGGGAACGAGAACGAAGCCCATGTCAGCGTTGTAACGCAGCGGCTTGTCCAGGCCGATCGAGGCGATCATGTTGCGCGAATTCGGATGGACGGGCCGGTTGGAAACCACTGCGTTCCACGGATTATCGGGCGGGAAAATTTCCAATGCCGAGCAGATCGCATCGGCTTCGGGCGTGAAGAAATCGACCGGTTTAGCGAACGTGGGCATTTTGGCGGCTCGGATGCGGGCCAGCCGAGCCGGGTCGCCCGTCATGCTCACGTCGGCCGCCGGCGGCTCGGCGGCCGGCGTCGCGTTCGAGTTCGCTTGCGGCGTCAGTTTCAAATCGACGTTCATATCGCCGATTTTGCCGGTGATTCGATATTCGCCGGCTGGCGCCGATGCAGGGCCTGCGGCGGCAGTCGCGGCGGCCGCTGGAGTATCGTCGCCGACGAGCCAGATGCTGCCGAAATCGACGGTCGGCGTCTTGCCCGCCTCGCAAGCAAAATACCACCGTACCACATTGGCCAGATCGGGCGCCGAACCGTTGGTGTTGAGCATCTCGTCGATGCCGATCTTGATCGAGTTCTTTCCCGGCTTGAGCGCGATCGGCACGTCGATGCGAGTTGCCAGATTGGTCGAGCGCTTGTGCTTGACCGTGAAGATCAGATTGACCGTTTCGCTGGCCGGATTGAACGCCTCGAATTCCAAACTCACGTACGGCTTCCAATTCTTGACCCGCGACGAGCGCACACCGACGCTGTCGCCCGCGGCAAAAACGACCTTGAGAACTTTGCCGCCGAGTTCTTTGCTATCTTCGATTGAATAAGTCGTCGCGCCGTCGCTGCCGGTGTCGTTGGGCATCTGCCCTTTGGCAAAATCCAGCAGCGGTTCCTGCCGGGCCATCGCCTCGCGAACCGTGAGAATTACAAGTATCGCAAGCGAACCAATAAACAGTGATCGTAAGCGCGAGGTCATTGTTCGATCCCCCAGAAATGAATCATGTTGCCGATCCGCTAATTTTTGCGACGACCGATCCGGCCGCGAGAATGTCCAATTCTTCGACCAATGCCCGCAGGAACGGCTCGACGTCGGTCACCAGTCCGACGGTTTGAAACGAGCCCCGATCGTCCAGCTTGATTACCGTCGACGGGTTGATGTCGACGCACACCACCTTCACCCAGGCCGGCAGCAGATTGCCCACGGCGATCGAATGCAGCGTCGTGGCGATCATCAGGCAGAACGTCACGTCGCGAATCTTGGCCCGCATCTGCCGCTGGGCTTCCAGCATGTCGGTAATCACTTCGGGCAGCGGACCGTCGTCGCGAATGCTGCCGGCCAGCAAGAAATCGACGTCGGCCTGCACGCATTCATACATGATGCCACTGGTGAGCACGCCCTTCTTCAACCGCCTGCCGAATCCCGCCGACGCGGCGAATGCGGTTGATGGCCCGCAGATGATGTTCGTGTCCCGCCTCGGCGAGATCGCCCCGTTCCAGATGCACGCCCAGGCTGGTGCCGAACAGCGCTTGTTCGATATCGTGCGTGGCCAGCGCGTTGCCGGCGAAGAGCGTGTCGATATATCCCTCGCGAATCAACCGGCAAACGTACGGCCCGCTGCCGGTGTGGATGATGGCCGGCCCGCCGACCAGCAGCGATTTGCCCCCCTGTTGCTGCATGCGGAACAGCTCCTGGGCAACTCTGGCGGATCGCGACTCCCTTGGGCTTTTCGGTCGAGACCGGACTGTTCATGAATTCGAAGCGCCTGCCGCTCCACGGGCCGCTGTTCCGGAAACACGCGCACGCCGGCGTGCCCGACGACGATCGGCATGCCAATGGTCACTTCGGTCATTGCAATGCAACGGGCCGAGCGCCGCGCAAGATCGACCACGATGCCACAATCCATTTCCTGGTCGTCCACTGCGATCCAGTGTCCGCTCAGTCGCACTTCGGTCCGTTGGTTGGTGGTGCTGTAAAACCCTTCGGGAAACGCCCCGGCGATGTCGGCCGCCATCAGCCGGCAATCGTGCATGGCGGTGGGCACGGCCCCGTGATCGGCCACCTGGGCCAGCAGGTTCGACAAGCATTTCAGCGGATCGGCGCCCGGACTTCGACCAAGGCATAGCTCGGATCCGTGCGGCCCTGCCCGATCGTGATCCGCTTGATGTGAAACGTGCCGCCGCCGGCCGTGATCAAGTCGAGAATCTTGGGCAGGATCAGGCTGTCGATAATATGCCCGCGAATTTCGATATCGTCGACAGGCCCCGTGGAATACGCTTCCGCCGGGGCGTTGTCGGCAACGCCCTGCGCTGCTGGATGCGAGCCGTCGTGTCGTGGTTCGGACATAACGATCCATCGTTCGGGGAAAGACGCGAAACTCGACGCCGTTGAGATTGTAACAAGTCGGCGCCGACTCTGCCGATTGCTGCCCGATCTTAAACTTTCCCGCGTTGGCGGAGAATTCGCGGGGGGTTTACAATCCAATGGTGCCAGCACCGAAACAACATCTTTCCGACGAGCCGCAGCGCGAGCCGGCCTCCGCTGCGCCACCGCTCGCCGGGCGTGAGCTCGCTGGTCAAATCGCCGTGGTCACGGGCTCAGCGAGCGGCATTGGTCGCGCCATCGGTCTCGAACTGGCTGCCGCCGGGGCGGATTGTCTGGTTCACGCCAAGGAAAACCGAACCGGGGCGGAGTCCGTGGCCGCCGAAATCCGCCGCCTTGGTCGCACGGCCGAAGTGATGTTGGCCGATCTGGCTGACACGGCGGCCGCAAGATTCGTTCGCCGAGCGCGCCTGGAAATGGCGCGGGCACATTGATGTATGGGTCAACAATGCCGGCGTTGATACGCTTACCGGAGCGGCGGCCGCTTGGAGCTTCGAACAGAAACTGGAAGCTCTGTGGCAAGTTGACGTGCGTGCCACGATGCGGCTCTCGCGGGCGATTGGAACGCGGATGAAGCAGCGCGGCCGCGGAACGATCGTGAACATCGGGTGGGATCAGAGCGAAACCGGCATGGCCGGCGATAGTGGCGAGTTGTTCTCCGCAACCAAGGGCGCGGTGGCGGCGTTTACCCGGAGCCTGGCAAAATCGCTCGCACCGGCGGTGCGTGCGAATTGCGTCGCGCCCGGCTGGATCCAAACCGAATGGGGCCAGCAAGCCAGCGACTATTGGCAACAGCGCGCCGTCGGACGAATCGCTGCTCGCGCGGTGGGGGACGCCCGGAAGACGTGGCACGCATGGTCCGGTTTCTCGTTTCGCCGGCCGGCAGTTTCATCACTGGCCAGGTGATCGCCGTCAATGGCGGGCGGAAGTGAGCCGACATGGCCGCGAACGACAGCCCGAGCAAAAAATCCACTTCGTCACCGGGCGGCTGGCGGAACATGCGCTCGGCGAAATGCTGGCCAAACTCGCGCCGCAGGCCGGTTTCGAGTACACGCTCGACGTGCTGGGGATCACCGTGCGGCGTTGATGACGCCCGAGTGGATCGCCCGGCGGATTCATGTGCCGCCGGGAACGACCCGCGTGCTGCTGCCCGGCTATTGCGAAGGCGATTTGGCGCCGATGTCCAGGCCACCGGCTTGCCAGTCGAGCGCGGCCCGCGCGATTTGCGCCGTCTGCCGGAGTTTTTCGGCCAATCGCCCCTGCCGGCGGATTATGGCCGGCACGATATCCAAATCGTGGCCGAGATCAATCATTGCCCGCGACTGAAGCTCGCCGACATTCTGGCGGAAGCCGCGACGCCTGGCCGCCGACGGCGCCGATTTGATCGACGTCGGCTGCGATCCCGGCGGACCTTGGCCCGACGTTGGCGCGACGGTGCGCGCCTTGCGCGAAGCGGGCCATCGGGTGTCGATCGACAGCCTCGATCCGCGCGAGATCGAACCGGCGGTCCGCGCCGGCGCGGAGTTGGTGCTCTCGGTCAATGCGACGAATCGCCGCGCCGCGCTCGATTGGGGATGCGAAGTGGTCGTCGTGCCGGATGTTCCCGCCAATATGCAGGGCCTTAACGCGACGGTCGAATTCCTGGCCGTCGCCGGACGTGCGGCTGCGGATCGATCCCGTGCTGGAGCCGATCGGTCACGGATTTGCCGAAAGCCTGGCCCGGTATTATGCCGTGCGAAAGAGTTTTCCCGATGCCGAAATGCTGATGGGCATCGGCAATCTGACCGAACTGACCGACGTCGACTCGGCGGGGGTCAACGTATTGCTGCTGGCGCTTGTGCGAAGAGCTTGGCATTCACAGCGTCCTTACGACGCAAGTGATCAACTGGGCGCGCAGCTCGGTTCGCGAATGCGATCTGGCGCGGCGGCTGGTCTATCATGCCGTGCATCATCACACATTGCCGAAACACGTCGAGCCGCGGCTGGTCATGCTCCGCGGGCCAGCGCCGGTTCCCTTTGGCGACGAAGAATTAAATCGGCTGGTGTCGCAAATCAAGGACCACAACTATCGGCTGTTCGCCGAGGGTGGCAAAGGTTCACTTGCTCAGCGCCGGCTTGCATCTGGCCGATGCCGATCCGTTCACGGTCTTCGAACAGTTGATCGAGCGCGGCCCGCGGAATCTCGATCCGGCCCACGCTTTTTATTTGGGCTACGAAGCGGCGAAGGCCGTGACGGCACTGACGCTCAACAAAGAATATCGCCAGGACGAGGCGCTCGATTGGGGGTTTTTGACACGGCCCGAAACAAGCCATCGTCAGACGCGGATCGGACCGCCGGCAGACGCGCAGGCATCGCAAGATATCGTCCCAGCAGCGCCGCCAAGCAGCGGCACGCCAGACCCGGTCGGACATGAGCTTCCCCCCCATGCCCAATAAGCGGCCCGGCGAAATCGACCATGGCGCAGAATTGGCGGAATCGGCCGCCGCGGTCGAGGAGCTACTCCCCGCGCCCGATCCGGAAGACGTGTTCTTGCGGCTGGCGGGTCTGCCGCATTGTATCTTCTTTGATAGCGCCCGCCGTGATCCGCTGCTCGGGCGGTATTCGTTCATCGCGGCCGATCCGTTTGATTATTTCGAATTGCCCGCGACCGATCGAAGAATTCTTGTCGGCGGCGAAAGCGCGGACGACGGCCTGGCGGCATTGCACAGGGGGCTGGCGCCGTTTCGGGCAGAGACAATCGCCGACCTGCCGCCGTTTCAAGGGGGTGCCGCCGGGCTGCTGAGTTATGACTTAGCCCGGCAATTGGAGTCGCTACCACGGCCGAGATTCGATGAGTTCGGCGTGCCGGCGCTGGCCATCGGACTGTACGACATCGTGGTGGCGTTCGATTGCAAGCTGAATCGAGCTTGGATCATTTCGCAAGGATTTCCCGAGCTTGAACCGCGGCTCCGCCATCGCCGCGCGTACGGATCGGTTGGAACAATTTCGCCGCCGGTTACGGGTCTCTCCTGTCCCGGCCGATCGCCATCCCATGCAGACGAAGTCCGAAGCGCCGACTGATCGCGCGAGGACTTGTCGCCGCAGTGCGCAATGCCCAGTTTTGGAAACAGCCCGAGCGAAGAACTGCTCAGCAACTTTTCCCGAGCGGAATATCTCGACGATGATTCGGCGCGGCATCGAATACATTCGCGCAGGCGATATTTTTCAAGTCAATCTCGCCCAGCGGCTGTTGTATCCGGCGGCCGACGATTCGATCGCTCTCTATCGGCGGCTCCGGCGGCAGAATCCGGCCACGTTCGCCGGCTATTTCGACCTCGGCGAGTTTCAGATTCTGAGCGCTTCGCCGGAACGGTTCTTGCAAGTCGTCGGGCGGCAAGTCGAAGCTCGGCCGATCAAAGGCACGCGCCGCACGGACCGCCCGTCCCGAGGCCGACCTGTTCGCCGGCGATGAACTCCGGCAAAGCGAAAAGGACAACGCCGAGAACGTGATGATCGTCGATCTACTGCGGAACGATCTGTCGCGCGTTTGCCGGCCCGAAAGCGTCGTGGTCAGCGAATTATGCCGGCTGGAGGTCTAGGAGTTCGTGCAGCATCTCGTCTCGGTGGTGCGCGGGCAATTGCGCGACGGCGTGGGGCCGCTAGACCTCTTGCGGGCGGCGTTTCCCGGCGGTTCGATTACCGGCGCGCCGAAAATTCGCGCGATCCAGATCATCGCCGAGTTGGAACCGACCGCCCGGGGCGCCTACTGCGGGGCGCTCGGTTATCTGGGCTTCGACGGCGCGATGGACGCGAACATGCTGATCCGCACCATCACCGCCGGCCGCGGCTGGTGGCAAATGCCGGTCGGCGGCGGCATCGTCGCTCAAAGCGATCCGCAGCGCGAATACGCCGAAACATGGCACAAAGCCGAGGGACTGCTGCGCTCGCTGGAGTAATCGCGCGACGGCGAATTCGATACGCGGGACAGCTCTCCTGAGCCGTCTCGCGCCGACTAGTCGACGGTGCCAAGTTGTCTCTCTACGACGGCTCGGGAGAGCCATACCACAGTTGGGCGAAAGAAGAAGTTAACGCGCCATCTCCGTGACTCGCGTTTCGCGCAGGACCGTCACTTTGATTTCGCCGGGATAGGTCAACTGCTGCTCGAAGGCCTGGGCGATGTCGTGGCAAATTTTGGCGGCCGAGGCGTCGGTCGTGTCGCGGGCGTTGGCGATCACCCGCAGCTCGCGGCCGGCCTGAATCGCAAAAGCCTGCTCGACGCCCGGGAAGCTGCTGGCGATCGATTCCAGCTCTTCCATCCGCTTGATGTAGCGTTCGAGCGTTTCGCGGCGAGCGCCGGGCCGCGAGGCGCTGCAGGCGTCGGCCGCGGCCACCAGCACCGTGTAAGGATGATCGATGCGAATGTCGTCGTGATGCCCCAGCGCGGCATGGACCACTTCCGGCCCTTCGCCGTAGCGCTTGAGCAACTCGGCGCCGATCTTGGGATGGCCCCCTTCGGCTTCGTGGTCGGCGGCCTTGCCGATGTCGTGCAGCAGGCCGCAGCGGCGGGCCAGCGTGCCGTCGAGCCCGATTTCCTCGGCCATCATGCCGGCCAGGAACGCCACTTCGATCGAATGCCGCAGCACGTTCTGGCTGTAGCTGGTGCGGAACCGCAGCCGGCCCAGCAGGTGGACGATCTTCGGATGCAGCCGCGGCACGTCCGACTCTTGCGCCGCTTCTTCGCCGTACTTCTGGATGTGCTGCTCCATCTCGCTTTGCGTTTCGGTGACCAGCTCTTCGATCCGCGTCGGATGGATGCGGCCGTCGGCGATCAGCTTGTTGAGCGCCATGCGGGCGACTTCGCGGCGGACCGGATCGAAACCGCTGACGATCACCACGCCCGGCGTGTCGTCGATGATCACGTCGACGCCGGTGGCCTTTTCGAAGGCCCGGATGTTGCGCCCTTCGCGGCCGATGATGCGGCCCTTCATTTCGTCGTTGGGGATGTCGACGGTGCTGGTGGTGGTTTCGGCGGTGTGGGCGGCGGCGTAGCGCTGGAGCGACGGTGAGCAGGATCTCGCGGCTCTTGGCTTCGCAGATTTCGGCCAGTTGCTGTTCGTGCTTGATGATCAGCGCCCCCTGCTCGTGCTGCAAGTCCTGATCGAGCATGTCCAGCAGCCGGCGGGTGGCGTCCTCGCGGCTCAGGCCGCTGAGTTGGTGCAGCGTTTGCCGCTGCAAGTCGAGCAGCTTGGTCAGCTCTTCGTTGCGGCGGTTGGTGTCTTCGATTTTCTCGGCCAGCTTGCGCTGGTTGCCTTCGACCATCCGCTCCTGCTTGCGAAGCTGCTCGGACTGCTGCTCGAGGGCGTCCTGCCGTTTGTCGAGCGAGGCGTTCGCGTTCGTGCAGTTCCTGGCGCAGCTTGGCCAGCTCGCGTTCGCCGTCGGCCTTTTGCTGGATGGCCGCTTCTTTGATTTCCAGCTCGGCTTCGCGCTGAAAATTGGTGGCGTCGCGCTTGGCGTTGTCGAGGATCTCTCGGGCTTCGGTTTCGGCGTCGCGGCGGCGCAGGCGATCGAGCAATTTGACTAAAATGGCTCCGAGCGCGGCGGCCACGACGGCCGTTACGATCACGCTAACGATTTCTCCCCCTGTCACGGCGCGGTCCCTTCTATATTGCGAAAAGTCCGGGGAGCGGACGGGGCGCGCATGCGGGGCGACACCCGCGCAAGCGTGCCCCGAGAGAGCAATCGAACCGGCCAGGCACTGGCCCGTTCTACTCAGACAACCGGGAGAAAGTAGGCTGTCCGGCGATCACCGTCAGGAAAAGATAACTGCCCACGGCCACCGTCGGCCATGACGCTGAGTGCTCCGGTACAACGCCCGCGCATTCCAGAGTGATTCTCTGTTGGCGCAGGCACGAACCGTAAAATCGCCGCGCTGGCCCGAAGGAGGCCGTGCGCCGAACACATAAACAGGAGCGACTTGCATCCAGCCACAGCAAACTTCAGCGTGGCGCCAGCGCAGCCGGACGACCGAACGATCGATCTCCGGTTGAGCTTCAGCCGCAGCCTGGGCGGGGACCGCCGTCACCCAGCCGGGCAGCAGCCCGAGCAAGGTTCGCCAGATGAAGAAGATTAGATTCATCTGAGTGTCAGTCCGCCGCAAAAAACATTGCTGTGGTTTGGGGTTGTACTACCAAATCCGGAATCGGTTGAAAGCCGGTACGCCTACGGACCCAAGGCTTTTCGCCCGAGTTGCCGCAGACCCCGAGACTCACTGGTTCCTTACCGGCCGGCCCAGATGCACTGATTCAAAAGAGACTGCTTCTCGCAGAACCATTGCTTGGAGACGCAATCGCCGAAGAACAATGCACGAGCGCCGACACAATCCTAAAATATTAACAAACTCTGGACGAACTGCAAACGGAAATGTCGAGCGCGGCGGTTTGGCGCGGAAAAGTGCCGGCGACACGGTTTAGCGCCATGCACGCTTTGGGCCGCGTTAAGCCCAGGGATGGCCATCCCTGGGCTTGAGGCGCTGGAGCCGCAAAGGCAATTCAGCCGCTGAGATCGAGTTCGTTGCCGCTGGCTCCGCTGGCGTCGCGGCTGAGATGCGGTTCCTCGGCGGCGGTAGCGTCGCTGGCTGATTCTGGCTGCCGAGCGATTCGCTTTTTCTTGGCCAACGGCTTTTCCATCAAGCGACGGCCGTCGGCGTCGCGATCCGCCGTTTCGTGTTCTTCGCCGTCGGTCTGACCGACGCCAGCCGCGTTTTCGGCCTTGATGTTCTGCGAAATTTCGTGGGCCTGGACCGAAGCCTCCTGCACTGCGAGATCGACGTCGGAACCCTGCGACTCGGCCATCGGCGTGGCGGCGATGCTGCTGAAGAAGCCCATCGGTCCGATGCTCATGAGAAACCCCTTTGAAGAACGCCTATCCGGGTCTTGGGAGGGCGAGGCTCCTGCCGAGTCGTCAACCAAGATCAAATGCCCGACTCGGCAGAAGCCTCGCCCTCCCGAAATCGTTCGCGCGCGAACTTTTTCGCACCATCAAGTGTACGTCATGGCTAGCGAGCCGGCAGCGGATTGCCGGACGGCGCAGCGGCGCCTGTCTGCGGGAATGTCGGGGGCCGTTCCATTGATTGCACGCCCGCCGACACCTGTTGCAGAGCTTGGTTCACTGCCGGCAGAACCTCGCGCGTCATCTTGGCGTCGGCCAAGGTGCCGCTGACGTGGATTTGCATCAATTGCCGGCTCGCTGCCCCCATGACGGTCTTCAGGCCCGGCACCTGCCATTCGCTGCGCCCGACCAGGGCATGAAATGTCAGCTTTACGGCGGTGTCGAAGCCCATCTCGCCGCTGCCTTCCAAGCTGATCGCATCGCCATCGAAGGTGATCTTGTCGAGGTACACATGGTCTCCCTCGATCCGGTAATCGATCGCACTGTTCGTAAACGCCGTCGAGTCGGGTGTCTTGATGCTGAGCAGCTTGAGCAAGGAAACCATCAGCGGCAATTCATAGATGTCGGCCTGGGTCAGGCGGATTTGCCCGCGGCCCAACAGCGAATGGACGCCGCGGCCCGCGCCCGAAACGTCGATGCTCGCCAGCACTTTGCCGTCGAGCTGTTGCTTGCCGGGAAGATTCTCGTGGGCAAATCGCTTCAAGTCGCCGTCGGTCAAAAGAGCTTGAACCGAGAACCGCGGCTCGTCGCCCAACAACACTCGGCCATCGGCCTGCGCATAGCCGCCATAGACGCGCGCCGAAAGACGGTGAGGAATTTCGCCGGGGTTCGGTGGATCGGCCGGCGAACCGATTAGTAGTTGCTTGTCGTCGAAATAAAACGGGCCTTGTATTTGCGTGAATTGCAGATCTCGAACTGTGAGAGAATCGACCGCCAGATTTCCGCGGCAGCGAATTTGCCCGCGACTCATCTCACCGATCAATCGCGCTCCGCCATTGATGTTTTCGACCCGGATTCCGGAATCGACAGCCCCTTGGTGCACGTCGACGGACAAATTCCAGCCCACACGCACCGGAGTTTCTGGCATCGCCGAGCCGAAGAACTCGACCGTGCCGGCCACGTTGATCGCCCCGCTGGGATTCAATTGCAACAGAGAGCGTTTCATCTGGCCGGACAACGCAGACACGAGATCGCGATCGGGATGCAGCCGGTCGATGGCCACGCGTTCGAATCGCAGATGCCAATTGCCTTGCCCGTCGAAGTCGCAAGAACCGCTCGTTTCCAAGGGTGTGCGGTCGTGCACGGCCCGGATGTTTTGCAGATCGAGATGTCCGTCGCGGTACACGACGGCGCCGCGCAGATGGTCGAGCCGATAAGGAAATTGGGCCGGTTCCAGCGAAGCCGTTTCGCCGACCGGTTCGGCCCGAACGAAGATTTCCGGTTTGTGGGTTGCCGACAGGTAATGGATGTCGGTCGAGAGGTTGATCGCCCCCTGCGGGCGAAGCAGGCTCCAGAGTCGCTGCGCTTGCGGCTGCAAGGCCTCACGCAGCTCGTCTTGCAAGGCGACGTTGCTGGCTGCGATCTGCAATCCCAGTTCAATACCTTGGGTCGCGGGATTCAGATAGCCGCGAAGCTGAATCCTGCCGGAGCCGTTGGTTCCTTCCATGTCGCGGAAGGTCCAGCGGTTGTCGGTCATCACGACGGTGCCCCGAATATTGTGAATCGGGTAAGGGAATTTTTCGTACCGCACCGATGCCAGGTTGGGCGTCACCGTGAGCGACGTCGAGGGAGCTTGGGATGGATCTTCGCGGTGGACGCGCATCAGCATGTTGAACGTGCCGGTCGGATTGAGCGCCGCGACGCCGGCCCGCGATTTTTCCGGCAATGCGACGAGCAAATTCTGATCGAACGGAATGTTCTCGCCGGAGACATTGACCTCGCCGGTGAACTGCGCTCCCGGATGGTCGATCTGCATAGCGATGCGCAGCGGCTGCCCACCGGCCGCGGCGGTTAGATCGGCCGAGAGTTGGTTTCCTTGCCAGACGATCGTGCCGGCGCCGTGTTCCAATGGATAAGGGAACTTGATATAGGTCACACCAACGTTCAAGCATCGAATCGTCGCCTCCGGCAGCCATTGATGGCCGTCGTATTGCACATTGACGTCGGCGTCGATTTCACCCGACGGCTGAAATTTTTGCCATTCGGCCAAGAGCGCGGGCGGCATGAGCGATTCCCAAACCCGGCTGAGCACGAGGTGCTCCAGCTTGCCTTTGAGCCACATCGGGGCGGGGAATTGCCAGCCTTGCATCGCCCCCGACAAGCGAACGGTGCCGGGACCATTGCGGGCCGCGAGATTGTCGATGGCGATGCCGCTGCGGTCGGCTCGAAAGTCGATTTTCAAATCGGTCAACGGATACGGCAGCCTGGGATCCTCAAAGCGCCCGTTGTTGAGATGCCCCGAGACGTTGAATGCGAAGCCCGATGGCGACGTTAAATCTTCAGCCGCGCTGAAATCGACGCGAACCTGTCCGCGCAGCGGCGCCATCGGCGCCAGTCGATCACTGATTTCTCCTGGAAGCGAGTCGAGCAATTCGGGAGCAAGTTCAAGTCCCGCCACGAGGCCGTGGACTTCCCAACCTGCGAACTTCGGTCCGTACTTTCCCGCGAACTCGACGCGTTGCAAACGATCGGCCGTCAGATAGCCGCGAAATTCCGTCGACCATTCTTCGGGCGGCGTATCGGTGCGCTGCGGCTTGAGCACCAGATTGATGTCGCGCAGCGTGATTGCCGCCGGCGGGTTTTTCAGTGGGTCGAAGACTTCCAGCGTGCCGTTCTCGATCGAAATCTCCAGCGGATATTTCGAGCACTTGGGAATCGGCAGCAGCGGCATGGCGCTCCACGTGCCGTCGGGACGGCGCGTGGCATGAATGGTCGCGCGGCGGACCAGGGCTCGAGTTATTTCCGGTTGGCCCTTGAGCAGTTCGGGCAAGCTGGTCTGGCAGAAGAGAATCACCTCGTCGAAATAAGCCAGCTCCGCCCGTGGACCGGCAGCATTGGGATCCAAGACCGACAGGCCGCGAATCTCGATCCCTTCCCCATCGACAAGCTGCGCCGAACCAACTGTGACCACATAATTCTTGTAGTGGTTTTGCCAGATCGCCTGCACGCGCTGCCGGATTTCGTTGTTGACGCGGCTATAAAAAAACAGCGCCAAGCCGACTCCGGCCACGAGAACGGCCAGAATCCCCCACTTGAAGATAAACCAGCAGTGATCCACGAGTTGCTTGAAGATAGCCACGCTTCCTTGCATACGATCGAGATTGATCTTGGACGTTCAATGTGGTTCCACGACACCTGTTCCCATCGGCGAGCCTCGGGCAAACCAACTTCGACAAATCGGCAAGACCCGTTCAACAAGGGTGGCTGCGGCCAGCGGAATCATCGCGATCATCGCCGGCTCGCGATAGCGGATCGAGGCGACGAAGACCAAGTGCAACGCGGTAAAGTAAATCGCCGGCAACCAGCACAGGGCGTATGGCCAACCGCGCAGTCGATATCGCCACACGCCCCAAAGGCTCAGAACCAACAGTGGCAAATACGTCGCCGCGACCAGGATTCGAATTGGCACACTGCGCAGTCTCGGCTCATTCGGCCAGGGACTCCACAGCCGGCGGAATTTTATCGCTGCCAGTTGAACAACCCGCCACGGATGGGTGCGCGCCCAGACAATTGCTTCACGGCGATAAACTTGATCCGCGGCATCCTCCACGTTGAAAGAGGGCGGCAGCGATCGAGGGATGCCAATGAGATCATTCCGCATGAAATCCATATTGCTGCTGCCGTCGGCGTCCGGATTCAGGCCGTCGTATAGACTCGGCCCCACCTCAAGCGTCGTGGGAATGAATCGCATCTTGACGCCCCAATTGCGAATCCACCACGGCGCCATCGCGACGACGAGGCCAGCGCTGATCGCCAGGCCCGTGATCAAGTGCTTCAGGCGCTCGGGACCGGTCAGCAAGCCCAACAACATTGCGAGGGGAACAAACAACAACCAACTGGGCCGCATCAGGGTTGCCGCACCCGAAACAAAACCGGCCGCGAGACCCAGATAGATTCGCCTGCGCCGCGTGGGACTTTGCCATGCCAAGCCCCAGAGTGTCAGACTGACGAGCATCAGCGGCACAAATGGCGCTTCGCTGAGCACCAGCGAGCCTTCGGAGATCGCGCCTGGGTAGACTGCCGCGATTCCTGCTGCCACCAATCCGATCCGCCGATCGAACAAACAGCGCGCCAGCCAATAAACTGCACCAACTGCCAGTGTGCTCAAGATCGCGCTCTCGAGGTAAGCCCAACCGACCGGCGGTTCTTGACCGAACACGCGAAACAACGGAGCCAGCAGCGCCGGGTAACCTGGCGTGCGAAAGACCTGACGTTCGGGATTCAGTTGATACGGCTTTCCCTCGGCGATTGTCCGGCCCAGCGCCCAATAGGTTTCACTATCGGGCATGCCGAATTTATCGCCCGGCGGCAAACGGCTTTGCCACCACAGCCCGCCGGCGACGCGCAGCACCAGCGCAAGGGCCAAAATCGACACCAGCGCGGGCGTGTGCCAGCTTCGGCGCATAACGGTCCGAGTCGACGAAAAAGGAAGAAAATAGGGGGGTATGGTACGTCGAGCGGCGTAGACCGGCAAGGTGAAAGCAGTCCATTATCGCTCGCCGCTTCCACGCTCTTGGCAATTAGGCAGGATGGCAAGCTGCGACGACTGGAGAATTTCCTCCCAAGCTGCGGAATGCGGAGGGCAGTCCGTCACAATTTTACCCGAAATGTCCATCCTCCCTCGATTTACTTCGCTAGCTCGGCATGTATACTCAAACCCGACCCAGAAGTTCCGAGTGTTCTAGCAAGCAACTCAACCGGCTTGCGAGCGTTGCGCGGATCCGGTTTTGCCCCCGGATCCGACGCGACAAAGGCGCGATGATCCGCTTTCGTTCGAGCCCACCCATCCAGTCTGTTCCTTGCAGGGAAATCGTATGAATCAACGGCGACTGTTTCTTGGCTGCTTCTTCGCAATGATCGCCACCGCGTTCGGATTCATTATTCGCGGCGGGCTGTTGGACAAGTGGCAAGAAATCTACAACCTGAGCGGTGAGCAGCAGGGAATGATCCAAGGGGCGGGCCTTTATCCGTTTGCCATTTCGATCATTTTGTTCAGCCTGATCGTGGACAAAATTGGCTACGGCACGTCGATGATCTTCGCCTTCGTCGGCCACGTGGCGGCGACGATCATCACGGTCACCGCGACCAGCTTCGAGATGCTTTACATTGGCACGTTCATCTACGCGTTGGCCAACGGCGTCGTGGAAGCCGTCGTGAATCCGGTCGTGGCCACAATGTCGGGCAAAAATAAGACCCACTGGTTGAATGTGCTCCACGCGGGCTGGCCCGGCGGCTTGGTGCTTGGTGGCTTGCTGAGCATCGGCGTGCTGACCGGCGGAAAGAATTTGCCTCTGCCGTGGCACACCCTCATCTGGCAGTGGCAGGTGGGGCTGATGCTCGTGCCGACGATCCTCTACGGCTTGGTCCTACTTGGACAGCGGTTTCCCGTGCAGGAACGCGTTGCGGCCGGAGTTTCTTACATGACCATGCTCCGCGAATTTGGCTGGGTCAGCAGCTATATCGTGTTCTTTTTGCTTGTGGCCGGGATCAATCAGATCTTGAACGTGGCGCATGTTCAGCAAATCAGCATTGCATGGCAGGCCGCGATCGCCGTCGTGCCCACGGTGATTTACGCGATTTTCGTTCGTGCGCCTGGCCGGCCGATCTTCATTTTCATGTTACTGATCATGTTCCTGCTGGCCACCACGGAATTAGGGACCGACAGTTGGATTTCAAACATCATGCAAACCGTCCTAGGGAGCCAGGAAAAAGGCTTGCTGTTCTTGATCTACACCTCGGCGATCATGTTCATCCTCCGATTTTTCGCCGGGCCAATTGTCCACAAGTTATCTCCCTTGGGTTTATTGACGATTTGCGCGGCGATCGCTTGCGGCGGTTTGTTCTGGCTGTCGCAAGCCGGAGCGGCGGTCGGCATGCTGTTGCTGGCCGCCACGTTTTACGGCTGCGGCAAGAGTTTCTTCTGGCCGACGACACTCGGCATCGTGGCCGAACAATATCCGCGCGGCGGAGCGCTAATGCTCAATGCGATGGGGGGCGTCGGCATGCTCGCCGTCGGCGTGATCGGCGGCCCGGCAATCGGTACGATTCAAGATTATCGGTTCAATGTGGAAATGCGGCAAACGGACCCGGCTCTCCACGACGCCATCGTTAAGACCAACGACGAAGGTCTATTTGGAAAGGAAGTGGCGCTCGATCCGGCAAAGTATGCCAAACTCGACAGTGCGCAAAAAAAGATCGTCGACCCGGTCATTTTGCGGTCCAAGCAAGGGATGCTCGGCATCGTTGCCATCCTGCCGGGAATCATGTGCATCTGCTACTTGATCCTGTTGGGTTACTTCCGTTCGAAGGGCGGGTATGAGGCCCAGGTCATTAGTGGCCACAGCGCCGATGACGAAAAATTTACCGGGGGCGTGCCGGGGGCAATGGAGGCCTGAGCCGCGCCATAGCGATGCGCACTGCGCTCGCGGCGTGCGCAAAATCAGGAATCATCGTCGCGTTTGAGTTCGATCGTCGCGCCGTTCCGCGCGGCGTTGATCGAGCCCGGCAGCGATTGTTTTGCGCCTTCCGCTTGGGGGCCAAGCACAAGCTCCGCCAGACGGTCCCAATGGCCGAACGCCATCGCTTGTTGCGGCCAGCCCTGCGTTCGCCACAGCGTCACGAATAGCTCGCGGATCAAATGCCGGTGCTGGCCCACGAGCCTCTCGCAATCGATGATCGCCCGCCGTGGCGTCGGGCACTTTACGCTCCGCTCGATCAGCCCATCGACCAACGATTCAATGATCCGGTTGATATCCTTCGCCGTAGTGCCCAGCCGGACTAACGCGCCGACAACGTCGGAGTTGTAGGCAGCCAGGTATGGCAGCAACTCGTGCCGGATTTTATTCCGGATGTAGGCGGGATCGAAATTGCTTGCATCGTTGCAAAACGATTGCCCGAGCGCAGCCAGGTATTCCAAAATTTCAGCGCGGCGAATGGCCAGCATGGGACGCACCAATGTCACGGCGTCGCTCAACCGCCGCGTGCGATGAATTCCCGCCAATCCGGCGATTCCCGTGCCGCGCACAATCCGGTGGATGATGGTTTCCGCCTGATCGTCGGCGGTGTGAGCTGTGACGACGTACCGCGCCGCGATCCGTTCGGCTGCTTCGCGCAAAAACGAATAACGTTGCACCCGAGTGCCGGCCTCCACGCCGTCGGGATGGGCACGGATGGCGGCCGGATCGCCAGCGCCCAGAATGAAGCCCAGGCCCAGTTGCTTGGCCAATGCCGTGACGAACTGGGCTTCCTCAGCGGCCGCCGCGCGCAATCCATGCTGGAAATGGGCCACAATCAGCCGGCCCGATCCGGCGGTTTTCAACGCCGCCAAAGCTCGCAAAAGCGCCACGCTGTCGGCCCCTCCGGAGACCGCCACTAGCAGGGTAAAATCCAGCCAATTGGCCGGCGGCCAGGCTTTGGCCAGAGCGGCTTCCAAAGCGTTGCGTTCGTTCTTCATGGCTGCGGGCCTCTCAACCAATTTTGTTGCTGGCGTCTTTCTCGAATCGGGTTTGCCGGCGGTCCGCAGTTCCCGTAGAATCCCTCGACTCCGATTTTGCGCAAATTACTTTCAGCGGCAGTCGTTTCGACCAGCAGGCGTCCATGCGATTCACGAAAATGCAAGGCGCCGGCAACGACTATGTTTACGTCGATTGCTTCAACCAGCCGATTCCGGCTGATCCGGCGAAGCTAGCGCGGCGCATCGCCGATCGGCATTACGGCGTCGGTGGCGATGGTTTGATTCTAATCTGCCCTTCGACGTTGGCCGACGCCCAAATGCGGATGTTCAACGCCGACGGTTCGGAATCGGAGATGTGCGGCAACGGCGTGCGCTGCGTGGCGAAATATGTTTATGATCACGGCATCGCCCGGCGGCCGCAATTGACGATCGAAACCGGCAACGGCGTCTTGGCATTGGATCTGGAGGTGGCAGAGGGCAAGGCGCGGCACGTTCGTGTCGACATGGGCGAACCAGTTCTCGAGCCGCGCGCATTCCGGTTGATTTAACCGCGGATCGCGCCGCGGAACAGCAGTGCGCAGCGCAGTGCCGCGCGGATCGTCAATGCGCCCGTAGGCCCGAATCTGTTGCAGGGTCCCGCTGGTTGGACGGAAGCCTGTGGTCTCGATCCGCGGATGACCTGCATCTCGATGGGAAATCCCCATGTCGTGGTCTATTGCCAAAACGTGGCCGCGGTGCCGCTGGAAGCGATCGGCCCGCGATGGGAGCATGCCGCGATTTTTCCGAATCGGATTAACGTCCATTTCGTCGAGGTGCATGCACCGGGTGAAGTCACGATACGCACTTGGGAACGCGGCAGTGGAATTACGCTGGCCTGCGGCACCGGTGCGAGCGCCGTCTGCGTGGCGGGAGTCCTGTCAGAGCGAACCGATCGCCGCATTCTGGCCCATTTGCCAGGGGGCGATTTGGAATTGGAGTGGCGAGCGACCGATAATCATGTGTATATGACAGGTCCGGCCGTCGAGGTGTTCCACGGCGAATGGAACGAATCGAACTGCGCCTGATCGAACCCGCCGCGGCGCAGTCCCTCCAGCGAGCAAAATCGTTCCATGCAGGAACTTCTGAAGCAATTTGCCGGGCTAGCCGGCGCCGTGATGGTCCGCCGCTGGATGTCGACGCTCGACTATAAGGTTGCCTATTACGATCCCTCGATCGATCCGGTGAATCCGGCCTGCGAGGGACAAAAGATGTACATTTTCTGGCACGAGTACTTGCTCTGTCCACTCTATCTTCGGGGACATTGCAACCTGACGATGCTCTTGAGCATGCATCGCGACGCCGACGTCCTTGCCCATATCGCTCGACATATGGGCTTCGACAGCATCCGTGGTTCCACAAACCGAGGCGGAGCCAAGGCCATGCGCGAATTGATGCGCATCAGCCGGCGGACCAACTTGTGCACCGCCCCAGACGGCCCGCGCGGCCCGCGGCGCACGCTGGCTCAAGGACCGATCTACCTTGCCTCGCGGCTTGGATTGCCGCTGGTCGTGATGGGTTTTGGATACGATCGTCCCTGGCGGATGAACACCTGGGATCGATTTGCAATTCCTCGGCCTGGTTCGCGGGCTCGCGCCATCCCCAGCCCCCCGTTGAACATCCCGCCCAAGCTCGATCGCGAAGGCATTGAGGAGTATCGGATCCGCGCCGAGACGCTGCTTAACCGGCTCACGCTGGAGGCCGAGGCGTGGGCCGAATCGGGCTCGCGCAAGATCGAGGAGCTGCCGACTGCGCCGCGAGCCGGCCGCCCGGCAACCGCCGAAGATTTCACTCATGGCCGAGTCCCTGCGCCCTTCGACCCATGGCACGCGAGCGGGTGCTGTGTAACGTCCGGCTGCTATCAAGACGAATGAAAAGCGGAATTTTGGCTCATCGTCCGGGCCGAGATTTGGGATTCGATCGCGAAAAACCGATAATCATCGGTATCTGACCGGATCGACGGTCTCCCCGGTTCCGCGGTCTGCGGAACGAATCGAACCAAGCTATCGTCCGCGATCTGCCTTTCATCTCGTCCTGGACGAACCTTCGTTTCATGAAACAACTTCTCAGGCAATTCGCCGGGCTGGCCGGCGCCACATTGGTCCGCCGCTGGATGTCCTCGCTGGACTATAAAACTGCCTACTACGATTCCTTGGTCGATCCGGTGACGCCCGGTTTCGAGGGCCAGAAACTGTACGTTTTCTGGCACGAGTATTTGCTGTGCCCTCTATATCTCCGTGGACATTGCAATTTGACGATGCTCCTGAGCATGCATCGCGATGCCGAGATTCTGGTCCACGTCGCTCGGCACATGGGCTTCGCAACCATCCGCGGTTCTTCCACCCGGGGCGGCGTCAAAGCGATGCGCGAGCTGATGCGCATTAGCCGGCGGACGAATTTGTGCGCCACGCCGGATGGCCCGCGCGGTCCGCGGCGCACGATGGCCCAGGGCCCGATTTATCTGGCTTCGCGGCTGGGACTGCCGTTGGTCGTGATCGGTTTTGGCTACGACCGCCCTTGGCGAACAGACAACTGGGACCGGTTCGCGATTCCGCGGCCGGGTTCTCGGCGCGCATGATCCCCAGTCCACCACTCGCTATCCCCAGGCAACTCGATCGCGATGGAATCGAGCAGTACAGGCGCCGTGTCGAATCGCTGCTCAATCGGTTGACTTTGGAAGCCGAAGCGTGGGCGGAATCCGGCGAGCGAAAAGTCGAGGAAGTGCCGCTGCGGCGGGAGCCGGCCGCCCAGCAGCCTTTGCCGATCTTGGCGATGCCTCAGCCGCGAGGTATATCGCGGCCTCAGATCCGACTGTACCGCGCCGCCTGAGCGGCTGTCCGAGGAACCGGCGGGGTGTTGCCGTGGACAAACCGGACGGTCGATAAGTGAGCTTTGCCACTGTTCTCTGTGGCGAAAATCTTTGTGTGGTATGCCACATCGAAGAACCCATCTGAACTGTGGCATTCCAAGCCCAAGGGGAATCGCCTGTATAAAGATTTCATAGGAATTGTAGTGGAAATATTGCTTGCCCACCCTGGTCAGCGCTATATTAGCGGATCGGCTATTCTTCAATCTCTTCTGACACTGGCAAGCGGATGGGCCTGGACGGCGAGTTGCGCATTGTTCGAGAAGCTTGCGCGATAGCTTATCGGATAGTTGAAGGACATTTTGAGTTCTGTCTATTGCTGATTCCCGGCGACAGCCGTTGGGAGTTTCCGCACGGACCCATCGCGGACGGCGAGCATCTCGCCGACGCCGCGTTGCGTCTGAGTCAAGAACTCATGGGTCTCGAGTGCGCCCTGTGTGGCGCCGAGCCAATCGGCAGCTTCGAATTCGTGAGCGGCGGTTCGCGGCGGGATATTACTGCCTTCCTGCTTCAGTGCATGGCGGATCATCCAGTTTCCGTTGCGGCCGGCGCTCGGCGTTGTCAATGGTTTCTTCCCGAGGAGGCTCGGGCTCGGTTGCGGCGGAAGCCGATGCGCTTGATCGCGACAGTTGCCCAGCGACGGCTCAACAGTCCCGGTTCATAGCCGTTTCCCGGTGGGACCTGCGCTCGTCGAAGAGGGTCGGTTCGATGATTACAATGTCATGGCGATTCTTCAAGCCGTTGCGAACGCACTGAACCATCCTGACGAGAAAAGTTCCTATGACATTTGCGGACATCGATCCGGTCGCCTGTCGCGTTCGCCAGGCCCGGTTGCTGGAGCGAATGCGGGCCCTCGAGATCGACCTGGTCATTGTCACCCAGATCGAGCATGTGCAATGGCTGGCCGGCCCGCGCTTCGCTTGGACGTTTTCGCCCGCTGCGGCGCTGGCCGCCGACGGGCGTGTGACCCTCGTCATTCCCGATCTATCCCCAGCGATTACCGCCGCGTTTGAATCGCCGGGGTACGATGTTTTGACCTACGAGGCCAAGATGTTGTCGACGCTTCGCAACGACCAACGCCACGCTTCGTCGGCCGTCCTGCTACAGGGCCTGGCCGATAGACCCAAAGCTCACACGATCGGGGTGGAATTCTCTTCTTTTCCGCCGCATCTGGCCAAGCCGCTGGAAGTGCGGTGGATCGACATCGAAGCGGAACTTTATCGGCTCCGGCGGCGTAAGGAACCCGACGAGCTCGCCAAGCTCCGGCGGGCAATTGCGGCGACCGGCGAAATGTATCGCCATGCCCGCGAAATAGTTCGCCCCGGCGTCAACGAATTGGATGTGTTCAACGAACTGCAATCCGTCGCGGTGCGAGCCTGTGGCGAAATGATCACTGGCACGGGCAATGATTACGCGTGTGCCGAAATGGGCGGGCCGCCCCGCGATCGAGAGGCATTGGCAGGCGAGCTTTACATCCTCGATCTGGGGCCCGCCTATCGCGGCTATTTCGCCGATAACTGCCGCACGCTGTCCGTCGATCGCCGCCCGACAGATCGGCAGCTTGCCGCCTGCGCACGTGCAGTCCGCGATGCAAATTGTCGAACGAATGGCCCGGCCTGAAGTTCGTTGCCGCGACATATTCGAGGAAGTGCGACGACATTTGCAAAGTTTTCCCGGCGGCACGTGGCATGCCCATTTGGGCCACGGCATCGGGCTGTTTCCGCACGAAGCGCCCGATTTGAATCCGAATTGGGACGACATGCTGGAAACCGGCGACGTGATCGCGGTGGAACCGGCCCTCTATGCGCCCGATTTGCGGGCCGGAGTTCGCTTGGAAAATAACTATCTTGTCACGGAAACGGGTTTGCAATTGCTCAGCGATTTTCCGCTGGAATTATGAGCAACAACCGCCTTGACTCTCGACGGCCAAGGCCACTATGATTCGCGGCCCTCCGTGACCCCTGTGCTAGCTCATCCGCGCCGGGGTCGTTTGGCGTTCGCCAACGTAGTCGATTCGCGTGCTGCCCTGATCAGATCGCCGGCTGCGTTCGGCGCTATCCGACTATCGGCACGTGGGGAGAATATTGTGGTTAGATCCCCCGCCGAGAACGCGACGATTCGCCTCCGTCGCCGCCACAGCTTCCGCGGCATCGCGCTCTGGCTCTCTTTGGCAATTGCCGCAGTCGCGTGGTGGGCCTATGGCGTCGGCCGTTTAACATTTGCCGCCGACGGCGATGCGGCGGATTCGCCACCTGTCGCGGTTGCGAGCACCATTCACGTGCATGCCGATTTCCAATTTGCGGAAACGGCCGCACTCGTTGCTGATCTGGAAACTCTGCAATCCGACTTGTCGCAAAGCCTGCGCATCCCGCGCGCGCCGGGCCGATCGAAATCTATCTTTTCGCCGACAGTGCGGGCTACACGCGGTTCCTGCACGAGCGGTATCCGCAAGTGCCGTATCGCCGCGCGATGTTTGTGCAAGACCGGGGCGTGGAGCAAGTGTTCGCGCAATGGGGGCCCGATTTTCGAATCGACTTGCATCACGAAGGAACGCATGCCTTGCTGCACGCCAGTCTCGCGCGTGTGCCGCTGTGGTTGGACGAGGGATTGGCAAAATACTTCGAAGTGCCGCCCGCGCAGCGGGCCAACGGAAACCCCTATCTGCCGATTGTCGAGGCTGGCGCGCAACACGGCGCGTTTCCCCGGCTCGATATGCTCGAACGGGTACGCGACGTGGGCGACATGGGTCCGCGCGAATATTGCTCGGCCTGGGCGTGGGTCCATTTTATGCTGAACGGCCCGCCCGAAGCCCACGCAGAGTTGATCCGCTACCTGGCCGAACTCCGCGACAATCGAGCCACGGGAGAATTGGACGACCGCCTGATCGAACAGTTACCGAATTTGAGTCAACTGTTCGTGCAGCACTTCGCCACCTGGGCAAAGCCATAATCCCGTGATTCGCAGGCGCTGACGGCATCGCGACAGGGAATCATAGTTGTCGCGACCATGCGTTCTTAGAGCCAGAGCCGAGAACCGTCTGTGCAAAAAGGCGTCTGGGAAAAGGGGAGGTCCCAAGTTGTGCGGCGGTCGCACAAAATTGGGACCGTCCCGGCCGTCTCGCGACTGAGGGTACCCGCCCGTTGCTCTTCGAATCGCAACGAGTGGAGGCCACAGGCCCGCGCGCGGCTTACTTCTTTTTCGGCGAGCGCTTCGCCTTCCTGGCCGGCTTCTTATGAGCGGCTTTCTTCGGCGACCGCTTGGCGACTTTCTTCGCGGTCTTCTTGTGCGAACGAGCGGGCTTTTTGGCTTTGGCCATGTCCTTGGCTCCTCTTGACGAGCGCCTGATGCGTGTGCCAGCCGCCTCCCCCAAGGCACTCTCACAAGGGAAGCTGCACGAAATCAACCTGGTTCAATACCAGACGTGCGCGGATTGAACCAGTTTTTGCCGAAATCCGTCAAGATGAGTTTGGGCGCAGCGGCGAATATCGATATCGAACGCTTACTAACGTGCGCGGCTCTGGCGCGAATTCGAGCCGCGCAAATTCGAGCTGCGCGTGCCTTTACAATTGTTGCTGCACTGCTTCCAGGGCCGCGTCGTAGTTCGGCTCCTGAGTGACTTCCTTCACCAACTCGGAGTAAACCACTTTGCCGGTTTTGTCGAGGACGAACGTGCCGCGAGCAAGAACTTTCAACTCGTCGATCAACATGCCCCAGTTGCGGCCGAAGCTTCGGTCTTGATAATCGCTCACGGTGCGCAGCGATTTGATGTTCTCCGCGCCGCAGAATCGATTCTGAGCGAACGGCAAATCCAAACTCACCGTCACGGCGTTGATCTTGCCCGCCAGACTCGCCACCTTTTCGTTGAATTTCTTCGTCTGCGTCTGGCAGACGCCGGTATCGAGCGACGGCACAACGCTGATCAGCGATGGCTTGCCCATCAGATCCGCCGGCCGAAAGGCGTGCAGTCCAGTCGAGTCGAAATAGTGGGCCGTGAAATCCGGAGCCTGCTGACCAGGCTGGACCGGCTCGCCGACGAGCGTCATCGGTGTTCCCTTAAACGTAACGGCACCGGAACGTGACATTTTGCCACCTCCTATTGAAGCGTGGGATGAAATTGAAAGCCGTCGACCGATTGCCCGCGGTTCGGATGGCCCTGATCGCGGCGGACCTGGAGAGGACGATCTTGACGAACGAAAGACCGACCTTCAAAGCCATTAAGCTAAATATGGCCGTTGCGCGGCGTAACGCAAGAGGGTGGGGAATTGCCCGATTTTGTGCAGTTGTTGTCATCGATCGACGTTTCGATTGCTAGCGGATCGCCAACATTTCGTGAGTTTTTGCGCTGTTGTTGCAAATCTTGTTGCAACGACCAATTTCGTGCGTATCATGGTGGGTTGATGGATCGTCTTTTCTGAAACGCGGCTCCAACAAGGAAGGGAGCGAAGCATGCTAGTGTCAGGCGGCTCGAGCATGGTGTTTGATGTCGACCGTGGTCCGGACTGGATGTTCGTCCGGCTGAACACCGATGACGCGGGTTGGGCCGATGCACAGCCGGTGGCGGAATCGGTCTGGGCGATTCTCGACCAGAATTTCACTTATCGGGTCGTGGTCGAATTGGATCGCGTGCCACTCTTACGCAGCTACTTGATCGGGCAGTTCATCTTGCTTGCCCGGCGAATCCACGCGCATGGCGGCGTGCTGAGAATTTGCGGCCTGTCGGACACGAATCAACAAGTATTGCGAACTTGTGGATTGACCGACATGCTGCACAACTATCGCGACCGGGGCGATGCCGTGATGTGCTCGCGGCCGTCGCAGCCGCGTTGAGAGAGGCTTGAGGCTTGTGTAGGGTGGGCATTGCCCACCGGCGAGCAAGCCGGACTCTCAGCCGGTGGGCAATGCCCACCCTGCACCCTGTAGCCTCAAGCCCTTTTCACGCCCAGCTGACTTCGAGCTGGTTCTCAATGCCGTCGACGCCGGCCACGTTGCGTAACGTCTCTTGGGCCATCTGCTTTTGATAGTAGCTGCGGACGACGCCTTTGAGTGTTACCCGGCCGTCGTGGGTCTCGATCCGTACTTTGCGTCCCAGCAAGTGAGGGTTCTGATCGATCGCGGAGCGAAGTTGATAGTCGAGCGGCGACATCGGCACTCCTTTGACAATCGGACGGGCAACCGATAAAAGGAATCGGCAAGCGCTGCCGAGTGCGAAAAGGATAACTGTTAAAAAGCCGAGGTAATCTCGCGAAATCGGTCCGATCGTAACGATTGATCCTGACCAAGCGGAATCTTTATCGAGGCGTGTGCTAAGCGTCGCATTCGCCGGGCGTACCCGCCGGCAAAAAATTGCTTCCGTGCGAACCCGAAACTCATGCGCACCGTTGGAAAGCTCCTGCAACTGGCTGGGTTGATCATTCTTCCGGTGGCCAGCCTGATGCAATTGGACGGATCGATCACGGTGGGCAAGATGATGCAAATGTTGGCCGCCGGGGTCTGCGCCTTTGGCATTGGATGGATCTTGACGACATATCGAGTGGCGTGACCGCGGGGCTTATCAGGAGCATCTACCGCGACTGCGGCCGACCATTGGAGGCTAGCTGATTCTTATTGCGATCGGATGTTGATCTCACTTATTTCGTGTTCATTTCACGCGTGTCCCTTTCTTGCCTAAGAACCGCTAACTTAACCGCAGGGGTCTGTCCCCATTTTGCGATGCCCTGTGAGCAAAATGGGGACTGACCCCCTCGGCCCCGCGAGTTGAGTTAGGGTTTCTAAGTAAAATGCCTACCCCGCTTTATCCACTCCGTTTCGAGCCGCTCGTGCGGCGTTACCTTTGGGGCGGACGGCGGCTGGGGACGGAGCTCGGAAAGCCGATCGGCGAGGGAAGCAATTACGCCGAGAGTTGGGAATTGGTCGATCGGGGCGCCGATCAAAGCCGGGTCATCGGCGGCGCCTTGCGCGCACAACGCTCGGCCAATTAATGCGCAAGCGCGGCGCGGAGCTGATGGGAAGGACCGCGCCCGCCGGCGAAAGAAATCCGCCCGATCGGTTTCCGTTGCTCATCAAGTTTCTCGATGCCCAGAAGGATCTTTCGGTGCAGGTGCATCCCGACGACGCGCAAGCCGCGCGCCTGGGACTAACCGATTTCGGCAAGACCGAGGCTTGGGTTGTGCTGGCCGCCGAGCCGGGGAGCCGGATATTCGCGGGATTGAAACGGGGCTTCGACCGCGCAGCTTTCGAGCGCGAATTGACCCGCGGAACGTGCGAATTGTGTTTGCACCACTTTGAGCCGGGCGCGGGGGACTGCGTGTTTCTGCCCGCGGGAACCGTGCATGCGCTGGGGGCCGGATTGCTCGTCGCCGAAATCCAGCAATCGAGCGACACGACCTACCGGCTGTTCGATTGGAACCGGCCCGGTTCCGATGGCCGGCCGCGCGAATTGCACGTCGAGCAGGCGCTCGAGGTGATCGATTTCGCTCGCGGCCCGGTCGATCCGATTCATCCGGCGCTCACGGACCGGCCGGGAGTTAGCCGCTTGGTGGCCTGCGACCAGTTTATTCTCGATCGCTGGGAATTCGACGAACCGATGTCTGCCGGCGAAGATTCCCGGTGTCACATTTTGATTGTGCTAGCGGGTGAAATTAGCGTTGAACGCGATCCGGCGGAGCGGCCGCTGCGAGCCGGCGAGACGCTGCTGTTGCCCGCTGTAATAGGGCCAGTGCGGCTCGACCCGAGCAAAACTCCCGTCGTTTTGCTCGACGTTTACCTGCCTTGATTTCGCGAGATTGGGCTTCTGGCAATCGCTGCCGTCTTCTATAATTCGCGGCCCCTCTCGTCCCCATTTCGGGAATCGATTCATGCGCGACGGCGTTGGCCTGATTCTGTGCGGTTGGTTGGTGCTGGCCTATGCGGGCTGCAATTCGCCGCAATTCAACACGCCGACGCTGCGCGCTCCAGGCAATACCGCGTACGAGCGGCAAGAAGCATTGCAGTTCGATCCGTATCCCGATCCGAAAACGGGACCGGATTTTGCGGGTTCCCGACCGCGCGACTTCGATATCCCGCGACCGGCACCGCCGTTGGCTCGCAATCAGGCCCTGCCGGTTGCACCAGTGTATGCGGCACCCCCGATGGTCCTTTCTGGCCCGCCTCAGGCGTACGCCCCCGGGGCCGCGCCAGCGGCGGCACCGTACGCGAGTCCGGCGCCCTATGTCGCTCCTTATGCTGCACCGGCTCCGGCTCCGGCGGTCCTGGCGCCTCCGGGTCCGATTTACAGTCAGGCACCAAGCCCGATTGCCACGCCAACACCCGGTTACGACCCCTACGCGAATCCGCATTAAAACTGTGTGGGTCGTCGGGTAGATCGAATCCCGTGAGGACATCGTCACCCGGCATGGGCTTTGCATCTGCGGTGGCTGCGGAATCAATGTTCCCTTGGCTCCGGGAGAAATCCACCATGAAACTGCGCATGCTGTGTCTGGCATTAGTTTCCTACGCGATGACGATGACTTTAGCCACGAGGGCGCGTGCTGCCGATGAATTGATGCGCGAAGGCACCGTCATTTCCGCATCCGGCGGATCATTGGTGTTCACCGATATGGCCGGCAAACAAGTGACATTCAAGGTGGCCGAGACAGTGCCAGTCACGATCGACGGGCACATGGCGAAGCTCAGCGCCTTGAAGTCGGGCATGCGGATTCGCGTGACCGTCACACAAGACGACACGGTGAAGGCGGTGAATACGATCGACGATCACAAATACGCCGATCAAACAGGATATTGCCGCTTCGCATAACGGGCAACCCGCTCGATCAAGACGGTGAAGTCGATCGGCTTGGGCAGATAATCATTGCAGCCGACCGCGATGCAACGTTGATGGTCGCCTTTCATCGCGCTGGCCGTCAGGGCAATGATGGGCACGTTGAGACCCGCGGCCCGAATCCGGGCTGTCGCCTCGTAGCCGTCGAGTTCGGGCATACGCATGTCCATCAGAATCGCATCGAACTGAATTCCGTCTTGCTCCGCCTGCAAAACCATTTCGACCGCGGATCGGCCATTGTCGGCCACGTTGACCGACACTCCCGATGCGCCGAGGAATTCTGCGATCACGGTGCGATGATCGGAACTGTCGTCCGCGATCAGCACGCGGCGACCGGAGAGCGACGACTTGACTCCACGCGCTGGCGACGCCCCGGCATGTTCCAGCGTCTTCTCGGCACTTCCGTCAATTACTAACTCTGGACTGTCGGAGAGGCTCACGGGCAAAAAGGAAGGTCCCACTTGGCTCGAACCCACTGGTAACTTCGCGGCATTCCTCACCGGGTCTTGGTCAAATACTTTGTCGCCCAAGGGAAGCATCAGCCGAAAAGTGCTGCCGGTGGCCAAGCCACTTTCGGCTTCGACCCGGCCTCCCAGCAATTCGGCGAGGTGCTTGCTGATTGCCAGTCCGAGGCCCGTGCCCCCCGGACGCTGCGCTGCGGGACTTATGCCCTGGGAAAAAGGCTCGAAGGCGTTGGCCAGGTCCTCAGTCGACATCCCAATGCCCGTGTCGCGGACGGCGAATGCGATCTCGCGATTTTCGCGGCTGCCTTGGATCGCAATCGAAATCTCCACCTGGCCCTCGTCGGTGAACTTAATGGCATTGCCAACCAGGTTCAATAGAATCTGCTTCAGCCGCTTCGGATCAGTTTCAATCCTCGACGGAACTTCGCTCCCGCAGGTCGTGACGAGGCGGATACCTTTTTCGGCAGCGCGCAAATGCATCAACGCCACGAGCTCATCGACGATCGCCGAGGGGGCCACGGAGGTGAACTCGACATTGAATTTGCGGGCCTCGATTTTCGACAGGTCGAGCACGTCGTTGATGATATCGAGGAGAAAATTCGCGTTGCGCTTGATCGTGCCGATCGCTTGCAATTGATCGGGCGCTCGCAGTTGCAGGCCCAGCAGCTCGACGTAACCGAGGATGGCCGTCATGGGCGAGCGGATCTCATGGCTCATCTTCGCCAGAAAATCGCTTTTCGCCCGATTCGATTCGCCTGCCGCGGCCGTCAAAGTCGCGAGCGAGTGGTTTAGCGCTTCGAGCTTGCGCGCATTCTCCTTGAGTTCTTCGTCAAGCCGTTTTTGCTCAGTTACATCGCGCACCAGCGCGATCGAGAGGGGTTCATTTCCACGATTGAAGCGGCTGACGGCGATCTCCAAATCGATCGCAGCGCCGTCGCCGCGGCGCCCGCGGATCTGGCTACGCAGCGGAAGTTCCACGCCCGGGGGTTCCACGGGCGTGGCCCAGAACGTGCCCCCGGCATATGCTTCCGAGAGCCCAATCAGTTCCTGAAAAGGACTTCCCAATAGTGTGTCGGCGGGGCTGCCGAAGATCCGCTCCGCGGCGGGATTCAGCATCACGACAATCCCGCGCATCGACGACAATGATGCCATCAGCCACGGCGTTCATGATTTCGCGGTTACGCAGTTCGGCATCGCTGATTGTTCGTTCGTCGTGCGCTACGAACATGACGACGGCGGCTGCAATCGCCTCGTCCAACAGCAGACCTATCGCCATGACTTCGCGCACGCTCAAAGCGCGATCCAACGTGGCGTGCAAATGATCGACGAGGACGATGCGGAGGATCTGATAATCGCGCACCAGATCCGGGAGTTTCCATCCGATCGTCCAGCGCTGCTCGCCATGTTCAAGAGCCGAAAGACGGTGCGTGCCCAGCTCAGCGCTGTCGTCATGACGCAAGCTGAGGGCCAGCGATCGTAAGAAGGCGGGAAGCCGATCGCGCAGCTCTTCGCGGTAGACGTCACTGGCCGTGGGTTGTATTTCGAGAGCCTGTTCGGACCAAATCTCGACCACGAGGTCTGCGTCGCGCTGGATAATCTGACTGATTTCGTGAAATGTTTCACTGTGCAGGGTTTGTGTATCGACAGACATTCGTCGACTCGCGGGGGAGGCTTGGTTCGGGACCGTTCGCGCTGAGGGCCGGCTCGTTCGAGCAATCCATCCTATTCGACGGCTGCCCAACTGCCAACCTGACGCAGAACGAACCTATCCGGCCAGATGGCCGACGGCATCGACGGAATTCATGTTCCATCGGCCCTATTTTGCCCGGGGCAATGCCCTCTGCCGGTAAGCGTTGAGCATGTTCTTCGCGTTGGCCATCTCGATATCCAGGCGCCCGCTGAGCGATGCCAATAGCGAGAAATGACCGGTTTGAGCCACCTGCTCGATCGCGGCGGCAACTCCGGCCACGCTTACCGCGCCACACATGGCCGCCAGGCCCTTTAGACTGTGGGCCGCGTCCCGAACCTTGATCAGATCGCCTAAATCTGTTGCAGAATGCAACTTAAGAATCGTTCCGGCCTCATCATTGAGGAAGCGGTCGACAACTTCGCCATACAGTTCGACCATTCCGCCTAATCGATCAATGGCCTCCTGGGGCCGACATTCTCCACTTCGAATGGAAGCGCTAACAGCAGGCGCTCCCTTCAGTTGTTCTTGATGCATAACTGCACCGCCTCTATTTTGCCTGATTTCTTTCGTCAGAACTCATTGACAGCGAACGCATTGGAGTCCGTGGCGCTGAACCGCTGTTATGGTTATGTTCCCCAACCACGTTGCAAACCATGCGCAAGTCGGCCGAGCCGACCCCCCGTTAGACTAGTTGGAATTCGAGCCCGCCTGCGGAATTCGCCCCCTTGCCAATTCTCATCGGGAGATGTGAACAATTGCCGATGTCAGCAGTGCCCTTGGAAACCAAAACCCGGTTCTTGTCGTACGGCAAAAACGGGCTTGCCGGCACCGTTCGGGGCAGGAAAACTGTCACCAAGCTTAGTTCTTTGGTCCGACCCGCCAAGCGCCGGCGCCTGGCGCGGAGTCAATGCTCGATGGTTTCCAGCGACGGTTCGGGGTCTTCGTCCTGATCCTCGTCAATGCTTACGACCGGCCCGATCGTGATCCGCAGTTGACGAATCTTGTTGCGCAAACTGCCCCGCGTGATCCCCAGAATTTTTGCCGCTTGCGATTGGTTGCCTGCCGTGTGCTTCAGAACTCGGGTCAACAGCAAACGCTCCAATAGCGTGACCGCGTCGGCGTAAAGTGACGTGGCGCCCTCGCGCAATTGCTCGTCGATGAAGCGTTCGAATGTCGCGCTGGATTCCCCAGACGACTGCCCAACTTCGGATCGCCGCAGCGCGTCGTTTCGCAGTTCGGAAGGCAGAAAATCGGCCAGCAGCACTTGTCCGGGAGTATGCAGGATCGCCTGCCGCAGGACGCTTTGCAGCTGCCGCACATTACCGGGCCAAGGATATTGCCGCAAGATTTCATCGGCCTCGGGTGTGATGTCGACCACCGATTTACCAAGTTCGCGGCTGTAGCGGGAAAGATAGTGGCGAGCCAAAATCGAAATATCAACGCCCCGATCGCGCAGCGGGGGCAAGTGAATCGTGAAACCATTGAGCCGGTAATACAGATCGGGCCGGAACTGACCGTTGGCCACCATTTGTTCGAGATCGCGATTCGTGGCGGTGATGATCCGCACGTCGGTCTGAATCGTTTCTTTGCCGCCGACGCGCTCGAATTTCTGTTCCTGCAAAACGCGCAAAACCTTGCTTTGCGAGAGGGCGGTCATGTCGCCGATTTCGTCGAGGAACAAAGTCCCGCCCGAACACTGCTCGAACTTGCCAACGCGCCGCGATTCGGCCCCGGTGAAAGCCCCGCGCTCGTGGCCGAAGAGGCTCGCTTTCCAACAAGGTCTCCGGAATCGCCGCGCAATTAACTGCCAAGAATTTGCCCGCTTTGCGCGGACTGTGCTGATAAATGGCCCGAGCGATCAACTCTTTGCCCGTGCCGCTCTCGCCCCGAATGAGCACCGTGTCGTTTTGGGCGGCGACACGGCCGATGGCTTTGTAAACTTCCTGCATTTCGGGGCATCGGCCGACGAGCGTGTCGCTGGTCGAGGTCGCGCTTTCGCCGGAATCGGAAAGCATCACCGGGACATGCATAAGCCGACGAATTTCCAACGCGCGATTCACCAATTCGCGCACGCTAGGAAAGTCCAGCGGCTTGACGAGATAATCGAGAGCCCCCAGCTTCATCGCCTCGATCACCGTGTCGCTATCGGCGCTGGCCGAGATCATTAAGATCGGCACCTGCGGATCGCCGCGGTGGATGCGCTCAAAGATTTCCAGCCCCGATTCATCGGGCAGCATGGCGTCCAATACGATCGTGTCGGGACTCGCCGAAACCGCCAACGCCAGACCCTCTTCGGCCGAGCTCGCGGTGAGGACGTTCAGATCGGGTTCTTGAAAGAGGCGACGAAAGACTTGCAGAACCGCGGGATCATCGTCGATAATCAGCAAGATCGCCATAAAACTAAATCAGCATCCGAACCTGGAAACGATTCTCTCACCGCTGAAATAACCAAATCTCTCGGGATTTGGTGAACGTCGATTGCGCTGCACCCGTTGAGACAAAGCTTCTTCAGCGGATTGAGCCTTGGCGGGGACCGAATCAATGCCAGTATCGGTCGGCTGCGCCTTAAAAGACCAATTGCTGCCTTGTTTCAAATTACTGCCGCTCTGATAGAATGTCAAACCGACCACCGCGGTGAACACTGTTTTCGACCTCCGCGTCCGGAGGACGCGCTTTCGTGCGGCATTGAAAGCGCATCGACTTGCGAACCGCCGGGGACTGACGAGCGTGTCCTGGGCATCGCCGCCTCATCCAATCAACCATTTCGGAGAACCCTGATGGCCATTCATCCCGAATCTCGAAAGAACGGGCGTGGTGCAACCGCGACCGAGAAAAATTCCCCTGCCTCCGAGGGGATTTCGCGCTCGAAGTTGATCGATTTGTTGAACGACGATTTGCGCCGCGAATATCAAGCGGTAATTTCTTACGTCGTTTATTCCCAGACGATCAAGGGCGCAGCATACATGTCCATCGCGACAGAACTTGAAAAGCATGCCGTCGAGGAGCTGACCCATGCCTTGACCATTGCCAAGCAAATCGATTACTTGGGTGGCGAGCCAGCGAGCGATCCGATGCCCGTCCGGTTATCCAAAGACACCAAGGAAATGCTTCAGTTCGATTTGGAAAATGAAAACGAGACGATCCGGAATTACCGCGAGCGCGTCCGGCAATGCGAGGTGCTGGGCGAATACGCATTGGCGGAACATATCCGCAAAATTCTGGTCGATGAGCAGGAACACCAATCGGATCTGGCCGACGCGTTGGGTAAAGATGTACCGGACGTCACGACGAAATCGCAACGTGCCTGAGAGTGGAGCCTGGAGCGTTTGCGAAGGATAACAGGCCAAAATGGACCTCTTGTCCTTCGCTAGCGCTTCAGGCTCATGTGTTTTGAAGAAAGGGCGCCGAAATCTTTAACTGCCTATCCGAGAACCGGCCGAGGAGAGGGGGACAGGCACATTTTGCTCCCAGGGCACCGCAAAATGAGCCAGTCCCCGCCGGTTCTCGGATAGGCACTAAGAACGTTATCGGCTGGCGCTTTTTTTTCGGGCTCGCGTGGCGGCCGCTTTCTTAGCCGAAGCCGAGCGCACGGCAGCCGGGCGCTTGGCGGCGGCCGCTCCACCCAGTTTTCCGCCTTTGTGGGCGGGCGCGGGGTTCATTTTCTTTCCCCGGCCGGAACCGCCGGGCTTCTTGGCGCCCCCGGTCATTTTATTCACAGTTGCCCAGGCCCGGCGTTCCGCTTCCTTTGTAGGAGTACCCCGATCTTCATATCCCTCCTCGATGTGCTCGGCTTGGCGTTGCTGCTTGCCGGTATAACGGGACTTATCTCCGCGTGGCATGATCGATTCTCCTGGTGCGATCGTGAGAGTTGGTCTCCGACCAGTGGCGAGTCATAATGCACAAAGTGTGCCAGTGCTACGGCGGTCAGACTCGTCACAATTCGGTGGACAGTTCCGATTCTGCTTGAAGTTCTTACGCGCCTCGAATTGCCGCTCGTCGTTCGCAGTGCTAGCCCGATTGTCGAGAAAGATTCTGGTGGATGGCTGACATGCCGCCAATATGACGAAAATGCCACCACCGTCTCATTTTCCAGCCAGCTGAACAGCGGTAAAGTGCTCAATTTGACGGCAAAGGCTAGTTGGTCCCCTTGGGCGGTTTTTTGGCATTCCTTTTGCAGTAGTTTTGTTGGTTCCCCTTCCGTCCACGAGACCGTCTCGACCGGAATGCATCCGTCACCCTCATTTGAAAGGACGACCTCTATGGTCAATCAACAAACCCTCCAAGGAGCCTGGAACGAAATCGCCGGCAAGATCCGCTCAAAATGGGGACAGCTTACCGATGACGATCTGAGCCAATTCGAAGGCAACACCTCACAACTCGCCGGATTCATTCAACGAAAGACCGGCGAAAGCCGCGATAAGATCGAAAAGTTTCTCAATGATGTAACCTCCAATAGCGGCGCAACGATCAGCCAGTTTGCCGAAACAGCGCGCGATTACGCGACCCAAGCCGTGCAGTCGGCTCGCGAAAGCGCCGAGACTGTGGCTCGCCGGGCGCGCGACAGCTACGCGACCGCGGAGAAAATGGTGACTGACCGGCCTGCCACTTCGGTCGCCGCGGCCTTCGGCGCGGGATTGATCACCGGCGTGGTGTTGGCATTGTTGATGCGGACGAGAGACTAAAGGCGGAGCTGGGCTTTTCCGCGGCACTTCCTTCGAGAACCGCTGCAAGGTTTGATGACGAGGCGCCCCAACATGACTGCCGAACCTGGCGACGACATTCGCAGACAAATGGCGGCGACGCGAAATCAGCTTCGCGCCGACGTGCAATCGCTCGTGCGCAGTGCGCGCGTGAAAACCGATTGGCGACACTACCTCGAGCAGTACCCCTGGCTTACGCTCAGCGCGGCGGCTTTGGTCGGATTTTGGCTCGTGCCGAAGGCGGCCCGACAAATGGCATTCGACCCTGAACTGCTGGCCCGACTCAAATCGGGCCAAATCCCGTCGGCTCCAAAAGTCGGAAAATCCGTTCTCGGTCTAGTCACCGGCACGGTCGTCCCGCTCTTGACGCGAATGGCCGTGACGAAACTGATGTCGCATTTTCTTGAGACAGAGCCGCCGCCCGAGCCGCGGACGGATCCAGCGCAGCCCAGTGGATTCAGCCGCTATCCCAAGCCGAAATGAACATTCCGTCGCGCAAAGAAAGCACAATGTCCGCAATGTATAGCGAGATTCGAGGCATGATCCATCGAGTGAAAGATAAAGACGGCATCCGGCAGTCAGGTGAACAGGAGAGTTCCACCAGCGGCGCGCGGGGGGCGTATGAGAAGGTCCGAGGCCGGACGTCGGAGGCGCTCCAGACGATCGAACGGTTCATTGCCACGAAGCCGGAACTCTGTTTGGGCGTCGCCCTCTGTTTTGGAGTAGTGACCGGATGGATTATCAAACGCCGTACCTGAAACGCCGGGCGGGCGATGCTCCGGCCGAACCGCTGACGGACCTGGTTAGCGGAATCGGGCAGAATTTCACTACGCTCATCGAACTGCAAATCCAACTCGCCGCCGACGATTTGCGGACGGCAGTTCGCCGCATGGTCCCGCCGTTGGGAATGTGCCTCACGGCGCTCTGCATTGCTTTCACGGCTTGTCCCATTCTCGGCGTGGCGATCGCCGAGTTGATTGTGCGCTTTGGCCACATGGAGCGTGGCTTTGCATATCTCTTGGTTGCTGTCGTGGCGCTCGTGATCAGCGGAGTTTTGGTAGCCGTCGCGATCCCCCGGGCAAAGAAAAGCTGCCTGGTGTTTGATCGGTCGAAGGAAGAATTCTTTACGAATCTTCGCTCATTGGGTTCTTCTTGGAGCAACAATGGCGCACATCAGGGGCCGCGACAGCCCGCGCCGATGCAACACAACGGAAAGCACTAACTCCGCAACTCACGCGCATGTCAGCCGGTGAAGTGCCGCCCGCTATAGACCCCGAATGCCCAAGTCGGACGGCGGGTGACGCCGTTGCAATTCTAGCGCAGTTCGGCGCTCCGGGACGAGGTCGTTGCGTCAAACCGGAACGACGCGCCCGGAACAAGTCACCGGATCGTGCGGAATTTTCCTATTTCTCATCAGGCGCCGCCGAAAATGATGGAGCTTTCACTTGGTCTAGAAAGTTGTGTGTAGGTGTCAAATCGGCGACATCGCCGCGATTGGTCCAATGTTTGCTCACTCAGGCGCATAAAGGAGATCCAATCATGTCGAATGCAACGCAACGCCCGAAAGCTGCCGGACGTGACTCGTCTCAGAACGCCGAACCGATGCGGCCCTACCAAGACCTAAGGGATTATTGTCAGCAATATGCCCAACAGCACCCAGAGGTTGTAGCGCTGTGGTGCTTGGGCATTGGATTTGTCCTGGGCTGGCGGTTGAAGCCCTGGTAAATACCTGCGACGGTCGAATGGAACGCGCTGCGACAGGCGAGCTTGCAATCTCAAGGATGAAGTATAACCAACGTGGAGCCTTACGAGACACGGACGCCTTTAATCGTGCTGATCCGAGTTGACCCTTCGAAGAAACCATCCCTGAGGTGCTGCAATGGTTCGCTTGCTGCTTATCGTTTTTCTCATCGTCTTGCTGCTTGGATCAATTCCTGTTTGGCCTTACAGCCACGATTGGGGCTACTATCCCGGCGGAGGTCTTGGTCTGGCACTCATCGTGGTGCTGCTGCTGATCATGCTCGGTTATATGTGAGGCGGGCGATATCGGGGCGATAGCTCGGACGAAAAAACGAATCAGAGTCGGTTCTAGCCAGACCTATAGTTCACGAATCTAAGGAGTAAAGTCATGCGAAGAATTATTAGCTGGATGACCGCGGCCGCAATCATTGCCATGAGCGCTGGTCCTATTATGGCCAAAGGCGGCGGTGGCGGCGGAGGAGGTGGAGGCGCTGGCGGAGCCGGCGGAGGCGCAGGTGCCGCTGGCGGCGCGGGGGGCGCGAGTGCAGGGGCTTCCGCGGGGGCAACGGGCGGCGCGGCCTCCGGAACTGGGACCGCCGGTTCTGCGAACACGGGCACCGCGGGTGGCACCTCGAACGCGAGCCCGGCTGGTAGTGGGACCGGGACAACGGCAGGTAATAATGCGGCTGCGAACAATGCTCGGGGCTCCAATTCGGCCGCTGGCACGAACTCGGGCGCCGCGAACGGTGGCAACGCAAGCGGCACGAGTGGGCTTTCTGGTACCGGTACAGCAGGGACCGGCACCGGTGCGACAGCTACTCCGCACGCCGCATCGAATCCTGGCGGTACGCAAACATCGAACGTCGCCCCAGCCGGGTCCGCGGGGACTGCAACGAACAGTCCCGCGGTTGCAACGCCATCGCTGGGAACTTCGGATAATGGACGCAACGGCGCCCCCGGAACTGTCCCGCCTGGCAGCACGCCTGGTATTGCGCCCAACGGAACGGCCGGATCCACGCCGTTAGGGACTTCGGGCAATACGATCTCGGGATCGGTAGCTCCGAACACCATCCCGAATACTACGGTTCCTGGCTCGACGACGGCAACAACGCCGGCGATCACGGGACAAGGAGGCTCGGTCCTGAGTCCTACGAATCCCGCGAATATCAACAACCCGAACAACTTCAGTGGGCCATTCAATCCGAACAGCCCGAATTACGCCAGTCCGAACACTATTAACCAGAATAGCCCGGTTCCCAACAGCTCGAATGCAACGCAGGACACAGCGGGCGGCCCGGTGAATGGTGGAACGAACACGCAACTGAACGCCGGAAATCAATCGGCTGCTCAAAACGCGTGGCGTATGCAGTTCTATAACGGAGCGTGGTGGTACTACACTCCGACAAATAGCTGGATGTACTATGACAACGGCGCGTGGGCAGCCTATCCGATCGCGACAACGGGTGTGGCTCCGGCTTACGGCTCCGCGACGGTCGGTGCGACGACGAACGCCACTGTCCCAGGTGGAGTTTCGCCAGCGACCGGCGGAGCCGCGACAGTCAACGCGGCAGTTCCAAATGCCGCATCCGCTAATGTCGATGTCAATGGACAGCCGCATGTGAGTGGCTACCGGGGTCCAACAACGGGTTCGGCCGAACCGGCGGTTCCCGCCAGCGTGCCGAACGTGGTCAAGCCTGGAGTAGACGAACATGATAGGCATGGCAACTCGCCGGGCCAGAACGGCAGCGGCACTAGCGTGACGGGCCCGCACATCGATGCACTGCAGCCTGCTCCGCTTCCCGCGCCGGCGCCCAATAGTCCACGTAATTGATGATCGTACAAGTTCCGCCAATTGGCCGTTTCACTCTCTCACAACGGAGTCGTCTGTCATGTCGCTGAAAACTTTGGATGACTTGTTCGTCGAAGAACTCAAAGATCTGTATAGTGCCGAAACGCAACTCGTCAAAGCGCTCCCGAAAATGGCAAAGGCGGCTTCGAGCGAGAAGCTGCGCGAGGGGATTACCACACATCTCGAGGAAACGAAGGAACACGTTCAGCGGATCGAGAAAATTTTTGAGAAGCTCGGAAAGACACCGCGCGGCCACAAGTGCAAAGCCATGGAGGGGCTGATTAAAGAAGGCCAAGAAATGCTGCAGGAAGACGGAAGTCCAGAAGTGATGGACGCCGGGATCATTGCGGCCGCCCAACGGGTGGAACACTACGAAATTGCCGCCTACGGCACTGTCTGCGCCTTTGCGAACATGTTGGGACAAAAGGATGCCGAAGGATTGCTGCAAAAGACGCTCGAGGAGGAAAAACAAACGGACGAAAAGCTCACGGAACTCGCGGAGTCGGAGGTCAATGCCGCGGCACAAGCCGTTGGTCAGACCGAAACCGAATGAAGCGATCGATTTACCGTCTTTCTGGTGGGCCGCCGGGGTGTGCATCTCCTGGCGGCCCGTTATAATTCGCTGCCTCTGACGGATTTGTTGCGGACCAAAGCAAGACATTCCAACAGGCTTGCCAATCTTTGGACACTCCACGAGGGAGCTGGCATGATGCAGGTTTCGGCAGAGGTGGCAGTCATGGACGATGGCGTCAAACGACGCCGCCTTCCCGTCGGCGCGGAAATGGATCCAAGCGGAGGGGTCGACTTTCGCGTCTGGGCTCCGCGGCGGCAGCGAGTCGAGGTGGTTTTTCCTTCCGCCGCTGGATCGCAATCGACCGAGCGGTTGCCATCGGTCGTTTTAACACCCGAAGCCGAAGGCTATCATTTTGGACATTCGCCCGACGTCGGCGTTGGCGCGCGGTACGGATTCCGCTTGGATGGCGAAGCGGCCATCTATCCGGATCCGGCATCGCGCTTTCAGCCGGACGGCCCGCACGCGGCCTCAATGATTGTCGACCCGTCGGCGTACCCGTGGCGCGATTCGGCCTGGCAAGGGCCGGAGCGAAAGGGTCAAATCCTGTATGAAATGCATATCGGCACGTTCACCAAGGAGGGAACGTGGGCCGCAGCCCAGCACGAACTGCCGCGATTAAGCGAATTGGGCGTCACGTTGTTGGAGGTCATGCCGGTTGCCGAGTTCGATGGCCGCTTCGGTTGGGGTTACGACGGCGTGGATCTGTTCGCTCCCACCCGATTGTATGGCACGCCCGACGATTTCCGCCGGTTCGTCGACGATGCCCATCGCCTTGGCATGGGCGTCATTCTGGACGTGGTTTACAACCATTTCGGCCCGTCGGGAAATTATCTTAGCCAGTTTGCCGGGGACGCCTTTGTCTCAAGGCGGCATCACACCGATTGGGGTGAAGCGATCAACTTCGACGGCGAGAACTCGCGGCAGGTGCGCGAATTCATTGTTGGCAACGCCGGATATTGGATCGATGAATTCCATGTCGACGGCCTGCGGCTCGACGCGGTTCATGCCATCGTCGATGACTCGAAGGATCATGTCCTCGCCGCCATCGGTCGCCGGATCCGCGAGGCAGCCGGCGGCGCAAGACGCTTGTCATTCTCGAGAACGAATTCCAGCAATGCGCAGTTCTTGCGAAGCGTCGAGGACGGCGGCTCCGACCTTGACATGGCCTGGAACGATGACTTCCATCATTCAGCCTCGCGTGGCAATGACCGGGCACAGTGAATACTACTACGGCGATTACCATGGGTCGCCGCAAGAATTGATTTCCGCCGCGAAGTGGGGCTATCTCTATCAAGGGCAGTGGAACGCGCGGCAGCAGCATCGGCGCGGCACGCCGGCCCTGGACTTGGACGCCTGCCAATTCGTCAATTTCTTGCAAAACCACGATCAGGTTGGCAACTCGGCACAAGGCCGACGGGCTCATGAATTGACCTCGCCGGGCCGGCATCGCGCACTGACGGCATTGCTGCTCTTGGGCCCGGCCACGCCGCTGTTGTTTCAGGGACAAGAGTTCTCGGCGTCAGCCCGATTCGTCTATTTCGCCGATCACTCGGTCGATCTGGCCAAGTTGGTGCGCGAGGGGCGCCAGGAAGGCATGCGGCATTTTCGCAGCTTGACGGGTCCCGATGCGGAAAACTTCATGATTGACCCCTGTGATCCCGAGACATTCGCCAATTCCAAACTCGACCACGGCGAACGGAACAGCCATCCGCAAGCCTACGCGCTGCATTGCGATTTACTGCGGTTGCGGCGCGAGGATCCGACTTTCGCCGCCCAACGGGCCGACCGGATGCACGGCGCGGTTCTCGGCGCCGAGGCATTCGCATTGCGATACCTGGGCGTCGACGGCGACGATCGGCTGCTCTTGGTAAATTTGGGGCGCGATCTGCAACTGTCGCCTTTGACCGAACCCTTGATGGTGCCGCCGGACGGAATGCAATGGACGCTGCTGTGGTCGACCGAGGATCCGCGTTATGGCGGCACCGGGAGCGGCTTGCTGGACACGCGAAATTGGTACTTGCAAGGTCATGCGGCGATGGTGCTGCGACCCGAACCTGTGGAAGCAACCCCTTGACGGTGTATGGCGAAACCAGCGCGCGTCCAGCCCTCCGAACCGGACAGTGCGGCCGTCGACCCCGATTGGTACAAAGACGCGGTCATTTACCAACTGCACGTCCGCTCATTTTTTGATAGCGATAATGACGGGATCGGGGACTTCGCCGGGCTGACGCAAAAGCTCGATTACCTGCAAGACCTAGGCGTCACGGCGCTTTGGCTGCTGCCATTCTATCCGTCGCCGTTGAAAGACGACGGCTACGACATCGCGGACTATACAGAGATCAATCCGTCGTATGGCACGCTGGCCGATTTTCGGCAATTCGTCCGCGAAGCCCATCAGCGCGGCTTGCGCGTGATCACCGAGTTAGTGATGAATCACACTTCCGACCAGCATCCTTGGTTTCAGCGCGCACGGCGGGCCAAGCCGGGCAGCCCGGCTCGGGAGTTCTACGTCTGGAGCGACACGCCGGAGAAATACACCGACGCGCGGATCATCTTCAAGGATTTCGAAGTCTCGAATTGGTCGTGGGATCCGCTGGCGAAAGCGTATTACTGGCACCGGTTCTATTCGCACCAGCCTGACTTGAATTTCGACAATCCGAAGGTGCACGAGGCGCTGTTCGGCTTCGTCGATTATTGGTTGAAGACGGGCGTCGATGGTATGCGGCTGGACGCGGTTCCCTATCTCTACGAGCGCGAAGGCACCAACTGCGAAAATCTGCCGGAGACGCACGCGTTTCTGAAAAAGCTCCGGAAGCACATCGACGAGCGATTTCCCGGACGGATGCTGCTGGCCGAAGCCAACCAGTGGCCGGAGGACGCCATCGCGTATTTCGGCGACGGCGACGAGTGCCACACGGCGTTCCATTTTCCGGTCATGCCGCGGTTGTTCATGGGCATCCACATGGAGGACCGCTTTCCGATCCTGGATATCCTCCAGCAGACGCCGCCGATTCCCGAGTCGTGCCAGTGGCTGGTGTTCCTGCGGAATCACGACGAATTGACACTGGAAATGGTCACCGACGAAGAGCGCGATTACATGTATCGGCGCCTATGCCCACGACCCGCATGCCAGGATCAATCTGGGAATTCGCCGCCGGCTGGCCCCGTTGCTGCGCAACAATCGGCGGAAGATCGAATTGATGAACGGCTTGCTCTTCTCGCTGCCTGGCACGCCGGTGATTTATTACGGCGACGAAATCGGGATGGGGGACAACATTTATCTGGGCGACCGCCACGGCGTGCGCACCCCGATGCAGTGGAGCCCGGACCGCAACGCCGGTTTTTCCGGGGCGAATCCGCAGCGGCTTTATTCGCCGGTCATCATCGATTCGGAATATCTGTTCGAAACGGTGAACGTCGAAACGCAGCAGCAGAACCCTTATTCGCTGCTGTGGTGGATGAAGCGGTTGATCTCGCTGCGTCAGTTGCATCCTGCGCTCGGCCGGGGCGCGTTCGAGCCGCTGACGCCGAAGAATTCCAAAGTATTGGCCTTCCTGCGGCGGTTCGGCGAAGAATGCATCCTGGTGGTCGCGAATCTTTCGCGGTTCAACCAATACGTGGAGTTGGACCTGTCGGCATTCGCGCCACAACGTCCGTTGGAGCTGTTCGGGCAAACGCGATTCCCGGCGATCGGCAAAATGCCCTATCTGTTGACCCTGGGACCGCATGCCTTTTATTGGTTCGCATTGAAGGACGACGCGGCCAAGGGCGCCAGCGACACACCGGGTCTCGAGCAGCGCACTCGCCTGAATATCTCGGAAGACTGGCATGAGGTCTTTCAAGGCCGACTTAAGCGGAGCTTGGACGCAACGCTGCTCGCCGAGCTGCCGCGGCAAAGCTGGTTCCGCGGCAAGTCCCGTTCGATTCAGTCGGCTCAGATCGCCGAAATTGTGCCGTTGGGAAAAGCGGGACGCGGCGATGGCACGGTTCTGCTCTTCGTGCGAGTCGAATATGGCGAAGGAGAACCAGAAGTCTATCTGGTGCCCGTGGCGTGCGCCTGGGCTGATCAAGCAGACCGTATCGTGCTCGCCAGTCCGCAGGCGGTCATAGCCATCGTCTCGAACCGAACAACCAAAGAGGCGGGAGTCCTGTACGACGCGCTTGCCGAGCCCATCGGAGCCAAGCTGTTGATGGAGTTCATCGCCGGACGGCGGCACGCCAAAGGCAAACGGGGCGAGCTTGTAGGATCGTTGGGCGCCTCCGCATTGCAATTCGCTGGCGGCCCGCTGACCGAATTGGAGCCGGCGAAGCCGCAGGCCACGACGGAACAGAGCAATAACACGATTGTTTTCGGCGATAAGCTGGTTCTTAAGCTGTTCCGGCGGATGGAAACTGGCGTCAATCCCGAATTGGAAATGGGCCGGGTTCTGTCCGCCGATATCCACCTCGGCACGCCGCGGCTGATCGGCGCATTGGAATACGTTTTCGAGAAGGACGCCCCCTATAGCGTCGGCGTGCTGCAGACCTATGTGCCCAATTCGATTACCGCTTGGCGATTCACGCTCGACTTTCTCGGGCGATATCTCGAGAATGTGATGGCACTACCAGCCGAAGTCCAGCCAAAGCCCAATGCGGCCGCGCACGGCACGCTGTGGGAATTAGCCAAAGGCGATGCGCCCCAGGCTGCAAAAGACCTGTTCGGCGGTTATCTCGAGTCGGCCGCACTGTTAGGCCTGCGCTACCGCAGACTTGCACATGGCTCTGGTTTCGGCCGATGATCCCGCCTTCGCTCCGGAGCCGTTCACTCAGCTTTACCAGCGCTCGCTGTATCAATCGGCCCGCAAGACGACTCTGTACGCGATCAGGACGCTGCGTGGCCAACTTGACGTCTTGACAGGCGACGCAGCGGCGGCGGCCCAGGAGGTGCTTGGCGGCGAGCGAGAAATTCTGGATCGCCTTCGTGTCCTGCTCAGCCACAAGATCGTCACCCAGCGATTTCGCTGCCACGGCGACTACCACCTGGCGCAAGTGCTCTACACGGGCAAAGATTTCATTATCACGGATTTCGAGGGTGAGCCGGACCGGCCTTTGGCAGCGCGGCGACTCAAGCGCTCCGGCTTGCAGGATGTGACGGCGATGATTCGATCGTTTCATTACGCAGCCTCGCAGGCGCTTTTGCGGTTGCCGCAAGCCGGGACGGCCAGTGCGGAATCCGTGGCGGCCTGGCGCGACGCGGTCGAATTTTGGTATCTCTGGAGCAGCTCGGCGTTCATCAAGTCGTATGCCGCGCTGGCGGAGCCGGCCGGTCTGCTGCCCGCCGAAAGGAACCAAATCGAGGCCCTGTTTCAATTTCACCTGTTCGAACGGGCCATCTACGAGCTCGGCTATGAATTGAACAAACGTCCGGAGCACGCGGAGACGCCGTTGCGCGGCATCTTGCAACTGTTATCGGTGCCGACCGAAACGAAGTGAACTTCTCGGCACGCTGCGGCCGAGGGAGGGCGAGGCTCCTGCCGAGCCGTGAGGCAGGTTCAATCGCCCGGCTCGGCGGGAGCCTCGCCCCACTGCTGTAAACAAGCTAGCATTTTTGTAATGCCTAGCCGCACATTGGCTTACAACATGCCATACAATGCAACGATTAAAACAGTCCTGCAGTTCCACGGTCCGTTGACTCCCACGGGACCGGTATTCATCGTGATTTCCGCAAAACCCAGAATGTTATGACGTGAATTTCTCACTGCTAGCTTGTTTACAGCAGTGGCCTCGCCCTCCCGGCGATTCATTTCCGGAAATGCTGCAAAGTTCAATCGCCCGGCTCGACGGGAGCCTCGCCCTCCCGCGGCGATGCTGGTGGCGATCTAGATCGTTTCCTCCCGTTTTGGCGAGCGAGCGCGAAACACCGCCATCGAGCAAGGTTCCAATTCATATTCCTTGCCGACCTCCGGGTTGTCGCCTAATTCCTTGGCCGTATCGAACAGCAATTCCCAAGGATTCTCCTCTTTCGGCGGGGGAATGGTGAATTTGATCTTCGTGCCATGGTCGGCGTTGAACAGCAGCAGCATCGTGTCGCCGATGATGTCTTCGCCATGCTCGTCGACGTCGATTTCGCCGCCAAATAGCTGCACGCCCAGGCAGCGCACAAAGCCGGTCTTCCAGGCTTCGCCCGCCATTTCCTTCCCGGTGGGGTCGAGCCAGGCGATCTCCGGGGCCGCCGATCCCTGGATCGCCTTGCCGTGGAAGAACCGGCGGCGATGGAACACCGGCTGCGTCGTGATAGATTGCGATCACGCGTGCGCGCGAATTTGAGCAGCGATTCCTGTTCGGGTGTCAAATCCCAGTTCAGCCAGGTGATCTCGTTGTCCTGGCAATAGGCGTTGTTGTTGCCCTTCTGCGTGTGGCCGATTTCGTCGCCGGCCAGCAGCATCGGCACGCCTTGCGAAAGCAGCAGCGTGGCCAGAAAATTGCGCTTCTTCCGTTCGCGCAAGGCATTGATTTTCGGATCGTCGGTCGGGCCTTCGACGCCGCAATTCCAACTGAGGTTGTCGTCCGTGCCGTCGCGATTGTCTTCGCCGTTGGCCTCGTTGTGCTTGTGGTCGTAGGAGACCAGGTCGTGCAGCGTGAAGCCGTCGTGGCAGGTGACGAAGTTGATGCTGGCGTGCGGGCCGGCGATGCTCCATTCGTACAGATCGCTCGAGCCGCAGAACCGCGTGGCGAATTCCGAGACCACGCCGCCGTCTCCTTTCCAAAACCGGCGGATGCAGTCGCGATACTTGCCGTTCCATTCCGACCACAACGCGGGAAAGTTGCCGACCTGATAGCCGCCCTCGCCCAGATCCCAGGGCTCGGCGATCAGCTTCACCTGCGAGATGATCGGGTCCTGATGGATGATGTCGAAAAACGCCCCCAGCTTGTCGACTTCGTGCAGTTCGCGGGCCAGCGTGCTGGCCAGATCGAAGCGGAAGCCGTCGACGTGCATGTGCGTGATCCAATACCGCAGGCTGTCCATGATCAGTTGCAGCACGCGCGGATTGCGCATGTTGAACGTGTTGCCGCAGCCGGTGAAATCCATGTAATAGCGCGGATCTTCGGGCGACAGCCGGTAGTAGGAGGCGTTGTCGATGCCGCGGAACGACAGCGTCGGGCCCATCTGGTTTCCTTCGGCCGTGTGGTTGTAAACCACGTCGAGAATCACCTCGATGCCGGCCGCATGCAGGTTGCGGACCATCGTCTTGAACTCGCGGACGACGTCGCGCGGCGCCGGCGATCGAGGCATAGCGTGGCTGCGGGGCGAAAAAGCCGAGCGTGTTGTAGCCCCAATAGTTCACCAGCCCCTTGTCGACCAGATGCCGATCGTCGACGTGGTCGTGCACCGGCAACAATTCGACTGCCGTGATGCCCAGGTTCTTCAGATACTTGATCGCCGCGTCGGAGCCGAGCCCGGCGTAGGTGCCGCGAAGCTTTTCCGGCACGTCGGGATGCAGCTTCGTGAAGCCTTTGACGTGCATCTCGTAGATGATCGTTTTGTTCCAGGGATTTGCGGCGGGCGGTCGTCGCCCCAGGTGAAGGCCTCGTCGAGCACGACGCCAACGGGGCGGTGGCGGCGTTGTCGCGCTCGTCGAACGAAAGATCGGCATCCGGGTCGCCCAGTTTGTAGCCCCACATCTCGTCGGCCCAGCGGGTCTCGCGGGCGATCGCTTTCGCATAAGGATCCAGCAGAAGCTTGTGGGGATTGAAGCGATGGCCCTTGGCCGGTTCGTAAGGGCCATCAACGCGATAGCCATAAACTTGCCCCGGCAACACGTCGGGCAAATACACATGCCAGACCATGTCGGTCTGCTCCGGCAAGGTGATGCGCCTGCGACTTCGTGCTGCGCTCTTCGCTGTCGAACAGACAGAGCTCGACTTTCGTGGCATGCTCGGAGTAGATGGCGAAGTTCGTGCCGCTGCCGTCCCAAGTTGCTCCCAGCGGATAGGGTCTTCCCGGCCAAATTCGCAAGTTCATCGACGGTTCCTTGCCCATACAATGCTTAACGGCTTTCACTAAGCGAGAAGAGCTACCGGAAAATCCCCAAACAGCGCATCCAAACTTAACTGGTTTCCGTTGTTCGTCGATGGCGGGCTCCGCGAGCGCCGAACCCGTAAAGGCGTTACGCCAGTGGCGAGGCGCTGCCGCGGGAAGTTGAATCGAGGTATCGCGCCACCACGAACCCAGCGGCCAGCGAAGCCGCAGACGCAGTATGGTCAGCGCCCGGCAGAGATTCGCCCCAGGCTTGCAATGTCATTCGTGGCACGATGCACAATGCCCACCGCTCGCCGCTGCTTCTGGCGAAGGCGCACACGCTCTCTTCGCGGAGACCATGGACCGCGAGCGGCTGGTAATCGCCGCGAAACAACTCGATGTTTTCCCGGCGGCAGTGCAAAGCGCGCCAAATGACAAACAATTTCAACTCGCTCGTCGGGCCAGCGCGCGAGCAAGTCCCGCGACAGCCCGGCAAGATCTTCCTTGCCACGCGCCGCGAGGCGCAGCCAAAGCCTCGCGCCGCCGCTGAAAATCGACCGGCCGGCGATTGTCGGGATCGACCAGGTTGAAATCCCAAAACTCAACTCCTTGATAAAAATCGGGGACTCCCGGGGCGCAAATCTTCACCAAGGTCTGCGCCAGCGAGTTCACGAATCCGGCGTCGGCGATCGAGCGCACGAAAGCGTCGAGCTCGTTGATGAACGGCGAATCGCCGCCGGCAAGAATCGTGCGCACGAAAGTTCGCCACGGCTTCGTCATACTCCTGATCGGGGTTCAGCCAACTGGTATGCAGCTTGGCCTCGTGCAACGCCTTTTCGATGTAGTGGACAATCCGATCGACATATTCTGGCTCAATCGGTCCTTTCGCACTCTTGGCTTGCTTCACCGGCCATGTGCCGACCAGGGTCTGATAAATCAGATATTCTTCATTCGCGTCGGGGACTTGAGCTTCTTCCAACTCGACCCGCGCGGCCCGCGTTCAACTGTTGCCAGCGCGCGACCGCGGCCGCCCAGGCTTCGGGCAATTCGCTCAGCACATTCAGCCGGGCGCGCAGGTCTTCGCCGCGCTTGGTATCGTGCGTCCCGGTGGCCAACATTTCATGCGGCCAGTGGGCCATTCGGTCGCGGATCCGCTTGTGGAATTGCTCGGGTAGCACGGCCGCTTGCGCCGGGTCGCCACCGACTTCATTGAGCGATGCCAGCGGGTAATAGCGATAAAACGCCGTGTCTTCCATTCCCTTGGCCGTGACCGGTCCGGTGACTTGCTGGAATTTCAGCACGAAACGGCGGCGCTCTTCACGCTGGGCGTCGGACAAGCCGTCGGGGTCATCGCAGCAGCAGCACCGAGGCGATGAAATCGAAAAACGAGGGGCTCATCGCCGGATTGCGCCGTTTCGCGGCCCGCACCGCCTCGCGAATCCGCCGCCGATCGTCGTCGCACACCTCGTCGCAGCCCGGCCGGATGTAGGTGCGATAGACCGGAAAACAGGCCATCACATCGCGCAGCGCGCGGAACAAGGACGGCCGCGTGAAATCGCGCGAGGAGCGGTGTTGCTCCGCGATCCGCACCAAGTGATTCGATAGCACATACAGCTCGCTGGACAGCGACGTGCCGAGGATCGTCCGCTTGCTGTCGTGCAGGATCGTGGGAAAATTGTCCTGCTGCTCGGTGAAGCGGCCGTAAAACTCGCGAATCTTCATCGCTCCCGCGCGGTCGACGAAGAGGCCGTTGAGCAGATTAAGAAAGCCGTAGCCCGTGGTCCCTTCGACCGGCCAATCGACGGGGAGCGTCTCATCGCGGCTCAGAATTTTTTCGACGACCAGGTAGGGCGACTTTTCGCCCGGGGCGGCTTTGCCCGTCGCTGTCGCGCCGGTATAGGCGTGAAGCGCTTCGGCCGCGCACTGGCTGAGTTGTTCCAAATAGCCCTGCGGATCCAGCAGCCCGTCGCAATGGTCGACGCGCAAACCGGTCACCCAGCCCCGCTCGATGAAGCGGAACACGGCGGCATGGACCGCTTGAAACACCGCCGGGTCTTCCACGCGGATGGCCGCCATCGAATCGACGTCGAAGAACCGGCGGTAATTGATCTCGTCGGTCGCCACGCGCCAGAAGCAAAGCCGATAGGGTTGTTCGTCGAGAAACGCCTCCAGCAGATCGAAACTTCGCCGGTCGCCAAGTTTGCCATTGTATTCTTCCAGCATCTCGATTAGCGCGGCACGGATCTCGGGACTGGCATCGACGAGCGCCGCCAACCGTCGCTGGGCGATTTCCTTTTCACGATAGCGAATCTGCACCGCCTCGATGCTGGTGTCGGTACGTGGCGGCAAGTGCTCAAGCGCCGTCACGACGCTTTCCAATTCCATCCGCCGTGGCTCTTCGGCGGCGAGCACGGGCGACAGATGTTCTACCACTCGCTTGAGCAAAGGAACCCAGGTGCGATGGTCCGTAGGCAACCGCCGCTCGTGGCAGCGGATGAGAAACGCATGGTCTTGATAGATCAGACTGCAGTTGCTGCTGTTCCAGAACCTTGCCGAACGTATCGCCCAATACCGCCAGTAAAACCTTGCCTTGCAGCGCCGCCTTGGGAGGCGTCCAATCGATGTCGAAATAACTCGCTTGCGGCGAACTGGCGCCGTTCTCCAACACATCTTGCCACCAGAGGTTGCCCGGATCGTCGATGCCCATATGGTTGGGCACCAAATCGATCAGAACCCCAAGTTGCTCAGCACGAGCCTCGCTGCGCAAGTGCACCGAACTCCTCTTCGGTCCCGAGCAATGGTTCGACCTGGCTGGGATCGACCATGTCGTACCCATGCGTGCTGCCGCGGCTGGCCCGAAAGAAGGGGGAAAGATACAGCGAGCCGATCCCCAACTCGCGCAGATATTCGACCAGCCCCAGCGCATCCGTAAAACGTAGATGTCCGAAGAGCTGCAGCCGATATGTGGCCGTCGGAATCGATGCGGGGGCAGACTTCACAAAGGCGATTCCTGGAAGAGCGGAACAAGCTTGCATCGGCGCATCGTGCCATTATTCCGCATCCAACGCAAAAACCTAGAACCTCGAAGAAAAAATATTCCAGGAACAAATCGCCTGGTTGGCAGCGAACCGGCTTGGCTTGGATCAAACCAGCGCACACAGCTTTCTTAACCGGGGAACGCTGAGCTTGCTTCTAACCCTGCCGTATCACGTCGATTTCGTCGTGCAGCCGAACCACTCCCGCAACTCGCTGGCAACAGCCGAGGCAGAGTTGCTTATGATAAAACGAACGAACCACGCCGCGAATCGTCACGACGCCCGTTTTGGCCGTGACATTGAGCATTCGCAAATCTGGCACGTTCTGCCCGAACAGAAAGTTTACAATCCTCGTTTTCAATTCCCGGTCTGTGCGGCGCGAGCCGATGTCCGCCAATTGCATGAAATATTCCTGACGCCAGTAAGATCCAAAGCGCGCCGCGTCGTCTCCGCTACGACGCTTCGCCCTTCGTGAAGAGGGGATTGGCAGCTATTGCAGCTTGTATGCCGGTCGCGCTGAATCGCAAATTGGCTGGCGAAAGAGCTGCGTACGAAGTAAGCCACGATCAACGTCGCGAGGACTGCAAGACTCGTGGAGGGAACATCCGCATTCTCCCTCTCCCTCGACGGGAGAGGGCTGGGGTGAGGGTGGGAATCAAGTTCGATCTTTCATTTGCAGACTGAATTTCGAAGTCACCGATGTTCTCACCCCTCACCCCCGACCCCTCTCCCGCAAGGGGCGAGGGAAGACGCGTTTGTCCGCAGCGGCTTTCCCACCACTTTCGAGACGCTCACAGGCTTCAAACCAAAAAACGACTTGTTCTTCCCCTCTTGGCGTCTAAGACCGCTGGTATACGACTTGCCCTCCGAGGGCATGTTGTCACAATGGCGACTTACAAAGAGGGGCGAGTTCGGGCTGCCAAGACGGACCGACATCATCCCGAAAATAAATCAAGCTTATGCCGAGTTCGCGATCCGCCCGCCGCCGCTTGCCGATTGGGGCCGAACCCGACTCCGAGGGCACGCACTTTCGACTATGGGCGCCCGCCTGCCGTCGGGTCAGCATCGTGATTGAGAGCGACGCGGCCGCGACGCCGCTGGAATTGGAGCCGGAAGGAAACGGCTATTTTTCAGGTTTCGGCTCGAATATTCGGGCAGGAGCGGCTTATCGGCTGCTTTTAGATGGCACGGGCGAATTGTTGCCCGATCCAGCTTCGCGGTTCCAACCGCAGGGCTGCCGAGGCCCGTCGCGGATCGTCGATCCTGACGCTTACCACTGGCGCGATTCCGATTGGCACGGCGTTTCGCTCGCGGGCCAAGTACTGTACGAGTTGCATGTCGGCACTTTTACTGCCGACGGGACTTGGACCGCGGCGGCCGCGCAGTTGAAAGAATTGGCCGATTTGGGCGTCACTGTCGTGGAACTCATGCCGGTCGCCGAGTTTCCAGGCCGCTTCGGCTGGAGTTACGACGGCGCGAATCTATTCGCTCCGAAGAGTCTTTATGGCGAGCCGGATGATTTGCGGCGGTTCGTCGACACCGCGCATCAGCACGGCTTGGGTGTGATCCTAGACGCGGTGTACAACCACTTTGGCAGCGTCGGCGAAGAGCTCGACGCGGCTGATCGCTCCCCCTTTTTTTTCGAGGCGCTACGAAAATGAGTGGGGTTCGGCCATCAATTTCGACGGCGAATCCTCAGGCCCCGTGCGAGAATTCTTCCTCGCCAATGTGCGGCATTGGATCCGTGAATACCACTTCGATGGGCTGCGAATCGATGCCACCCAGGCGTTTCACGACGCCTCGCCGCGATCGATCCTGCTGGAGCTCGCTCAAGCCGCCCGGCAGGCTGCGATGGGCCGCAACATCATCCTCATCGGCGAAAGCGAGCCGCAAGTCGCCAGCCTTTGCCGGCCCGCCGAGGCGGGAGGCTGCGAACTCGATGCGGTGCTGAACGACGATTTCCATCATTCCGCGATGGTCCGCCTCACGGGCCGTGCCGAGGCTTATTATTCGGACCACCACGGCACGGCCGAAGAATTTCTTGCGGCCGCAAAATGGGGCTATTTGTTTCAGGGTCAACGTTACGACTGGCAGAAAAATCCGCGCGGCTCGCCAGCGCTCGATCTCTCGCCGGCCCGGTTCGTGAATTTCCTGCAGAACCACGATCAGATCGCGAACTCGGCCCAAGGAATTCGGATCCACAAACTGACCAGCGGCGGCCGCTATCGAGCGATGACCGCCTTGCTGCTGCTCATGCCGCAAACACCGCTATTGTTTCAAGGCCAAGAATTCGCGGCTTCGGCCCGATGGCTGTACTTCAACGATGCACCGCCTGGCGAGGCCCAGGCGCTCGTCGACGGCCGGGCCGACTTTCTCAAGCAGTTCCCATCCTACGCGTTGGACGAAGTGCGCCGCCGACTGCCTGATCCGACTGCGGAGGAGAGCTTTCTACGTTCGAAGCTCGATTTTTCCGAGCGCGCGACGCACGCTGCGGCTTACGCCTTGCATCGCGATCTGTTGCGGCTCCGCCGGGAGTTGCGGCCGCACGACGCTCGTTTGGAAGGCGCCACGTTGGGGCCTGACGTGTTGTTCCTGCGTTTTCGGCCGGATAGCGGCGAGACGACATTGTTGGTCGTCAATTTTGGAATTGACCGACGGCCGCCATCGATCGCCCAGCCGCTCGTCGCCCCGCCGGCCGAAAATCGCTGGAAGATCAAATGGTCGAGCGAAGACCCGCGCTACGGCGGCAGCGGAACCCCCGAGCTCGACACTCCCGAGGGCTGGCGCATTCCGGGCGAATCGGCAGTGCTTCTTTCTCCTGCACCACGAAGTTGAGAGGTCTCATGTCCACCGCCGAGCGAGGCGCCATGCAAGCAGATGGCCAAAGAGACGAATCCGGCGCCAGGGCGTCCGACGTGGACTCCGCTTCGCAGCGTGCCATGGCCCAACATGCTTCCTCCGGAGAGCCGACGTTTCTGCGAGGCTTTCCGCGGGCTCAAGCTGCACACGAGGCAACTTCCGAGGGCGTCAAGCGGATGCCCTGGTCCAGCGCCGTCGCTCACAACCCCGAGCGGCTGGTGGGCTGGGAATGGTTGCTCACCAACGGCTTGGGAGGTTATGCCTCGGGCACGGTGGCATGGCAAGCCACTCGCCGTTACCACGGCCTGCTGATCGCGGCGTTGCCCGCACCGCTGGGCCGCGTGATGATGTTCAACCACGTGGTTGAGGAACTTCGTCTGTCCGACAACAGCGTGATCCCGCTGGTCGCGCAACATCCGGGCGATAGCGGTCCCGGCGGTGTTGAAGCGACGCTCACGAACTTCAAGGTCGATCATGGGCTGCCGACGTGGCGCTATGAAGCCGGGCCATACACGATCGAGCGCCGGATCCTTATGCCGCATCGAAGCAACACGGTTTATCTGACCTATCGTCTGGTGTCCGGGCCGGGCCAGGTCCATCTGCGTTTACGGCCGTTTCTGCATTTTCGGCTGCACGACGCGTCCGTCGCCACGCCGGGCAGCTGGCCTTATACGGTCACGAGCCGGGGCAATCAGTTCGAGGTCGGCGCCCTGAGTTGCCGGCGCTGCGGATGGTGTTGCGCGGGTCGCCGGGAGCTCTGGTGCTGGACGGCGGCACGCTGCGGCACGCCGACTATTCGCTCGAACGGGCGCGCGGCTACGACCACGAAGGCATTCTCTGGTCGCCCGGCTATTTTCGCGTGGAGCTGGCTCCTGAAGCGGAAACGGCGCTGTGCGCTCGACCGAATCCTGGGAGACGATCCTGGCGGTCGAGCCTGCCGCTGCGTTCGAATCGGAATTGAACCGCCGCGAGCGGCTCGTCGCCCAGGCCGATCCCGGCGCAGGCCGGACTCGGCGCCGAACTCGTGCTCGCGGCCGACGAGTTCATCATCACCCCGACCACGCGCATCGCCGACGCCGCGCGGGCCCACGCCGCCGGCGAAGAAATCCGGGCCGTCATCGCCGGCTACCACTGGTTCACCGATTGGGGCCGCGACACGATGATCAGCCTCGAGGGGTTGACGCTCTGCACCGGCCGCCATGTCGAAGCCGGCTTTCTGCTGCGGATGTTCGCCTACTATGTGCGCGACGGCCTGATTCCCAACTTGTTTCCCGAGGGCGAGTTGACCGGGGTTTACCACACGGCCGACGCCACGCTCTGGTACTTTCATGCGTTGGATCGCTATCTGCACGTCACCGGCGACCGGAGCACGCTGCGGCAACTGATTCCCACGCTGCGCGATATCATCGCGCATCATTTGCGCGGCACGCGATTCGGCATCCACGTCGATCCCCGCGACGGCTTGCTGAGCCAGGGCGAGGCCGGCTATCAGCTCACTTGGATGGATGCGAAGGTTGGCGACTGGGTTGTCACGCCGCGCCGCGGCAAAGCAGTGGAGATCAATGCCCTCTGGTATAACGCCGTGCATCTGCTGGCCGGCTGGTTGGCCGAAGAAGGTCAGACTGCCGAAGCCGCCGAAATGCGCGAACATGCCGCTCAGGCCTATGCCTCGTTCAACTCCCGGTTCTGGTGCGCCGAGAAAGGTTGGTTGTACGATGTCGTCGATGGCGACGGGCCCGACGATCCTTCGCTACGGCCCAATCAATTGTTCGCCATTTCGTTGCCGAATCCCGTGCTCGACAAGGCTCGTTGGCCGGCGGTGATGCGAACCGTGGTCGAGCGGCTGCTCACGCCCATGGGACTCCGCACGCTTGCACCGGGCGAGCCGGGCTATCAACCGAAGTACGACGGCGACTTGCGCGCTCGCGATGCCGCCTATCATCAGGGGACCGCCTGGCCGTGGCTGGTTGGGCCGTCTGGTGGATGCCTGGCTGAAAGTCCATCCCGACCAGCCGCAAGTTGCCCGCGATTTTCTGTCCGGCTTCGCCGTCCACATGAGCGAAGCTTGCGTCGGCACGATCAGCGAAATTTGCGATGCCGAAGCGCCATATTCCCCGCGCGGCTGCATCGCCCAGGCGTGGAGCGTGGCCGAGGTGCTGCGTTGCTGGCTGAAAACCATGCCGCCCGGCGCCGCGATCCGCTAAGCCGCCCCTTCTCGGATGATCGCTAAATACGCTTCTTCCATCCGACGGGCGAAGCCGTCGGCATCGCAAACGCTCGATCGCAGAAGTTGTTCGCGCAACGAGCGCCGAAGTCGGGCCAAGCGATCGAGGGCCGCAGGATCGTGGGCCCATGACACTGCAAGATCGAGGTAACTCGCTGCGTCCTGCGCTATGAACTCACCGAGGCCCGCATTCTTCAGCAACGACGCGCTGACGCGTGATGTCCACCGGTCGCCGCGCATCGCCAGGACCGGCACGCCTTGCCACAATGCTTCGCTCGTGGTCGTGCCGCCGTTGTAGGGGAACGTGTCGAGCGCGAGGTCGATCTGGTCGTAAGTTCGCAGAAACTCGAAATGATCGGCCGGGCCCGCCGAGTTGGAACCGATCGGCTGCAATGCCGTGCCGCAAAAACCGCTCACGCAGCCAATCCTGGTTCGCCGTCGTGCGCAGTCCGCTGTTGCGCAGCAGCAATCGGCTATCCGGACAGCGACGCAGGATTCCCGCCCATAATTCGATGACCTGCGGCGTGATCTTGTAGAGCGAGGCGAGGCTGCCGAACGTGAATCGCCGCCGTGGATTGACCAGGCGGCGGCGAACGTCCGGCACGGGATAGGTCATTTCGAATGTTAAGTAGCAGCCCGCGATGCGCACGATCCGTTCGCCGTAATTCGCCTGTTCGCCGGGGAGCACGACCGTTTCATCGCCGATCAGATAATCGAATCCGTCCATCCCAGTCGTGGCGAACATATTGAACCAGCCGATTTGCCGCGGCGCTGGCCGCGAGGCGAATACCGCCAGCCGCGGCAATCGGCTAAAGCCGTTCAGGTCGACCAGCAAATCCAGGTCATGCTCGGAAATAAGTTGTGCCATTTCGATGGCGCCGAGCGAACCTGTCCAATGCCAATGGTCGCTTTCCGCCGGCCGATACCCTTGGGGAACACGTTCCGGTTGGACATCGCTATAAAAGAACAACTCAAACCGGTCTCGGTCATGACGGTTCGCGAGCGCCCAAACCGGCTTCATCCAATTCGGGTATTCGAAGTAGGCCGAGACATAACCGACACGGAATCGGCGCTTTTCCAGCGGCGATCTGCTCGACATCCTCTGCCGCGATTTCGCGATGGGCGGCGGAAGATTTCGCTCCGCCCAGTGGCGGCGCAGTTTGCAACACGGTCTGCGGATCGGCCGTGGGACTGACGCCGATCGTCATCGCCAGCATGCTTTCCGAAAAAGCGCCGGCGCCGAGCGCGATCGCCTGGCGATATCGCTCGATCGCGCCGTCGGTCTCTCCCAAGTTGAACAGCGCCTGCCCTAAATTGTGCCAACTCGGCGCATGCGCCGGATCCAATTCGATCGACCGCCGGAAATAATCGACCGCGTCGGCTTCGCGGCCTTGTTCGTTGGCCAAACAACCCAGATTGTACCAGCCCCGGCGTAGTGCCGGATCCGCGGCCACGGCGGCACGATACAACTCGATCGCTTCATCCATCTCGCCCGCGCGGTGCAACAAACCGGCCAACTCGCAGCGCAACTCCATGTCGTCTGGTCGCAGTCCAACCGCATGCCGCAGGATTGCAATTGCTTCGTCGGTGGATTGGCGAGGTGAAGAGGTCATTCTTGTCGGTCGCTGGATCATCGAATCACGATCGCCAATTCCCGCGGACTCAATCCTACTGGCCCGTGCTGTCGGTTGAAATCGGCAGCGCGACAACAGTAAATTGGTGCAACGAGAAGGATTGAATCCTTTGCATCCGGGATCATCGATGGATCGCCCACCACATGCGGAGTCAACCAGGCAGCAGGATGGTTCCGCATTGCGCAACGTTTGGCCGCTTGATCCGGCGGTGACGATGCTCAATCACGGCTCGTTCGGAAGTTGTCCCGTGGCGGTCCTGCGATGGCAAGACGAGTTGCGGGCTCAATTGGAGCGCGAGCCAGTCCAGTTTTTCGTGCGCGAGATGCAGCCGCTGCTGGACGAGTCGCGAGAATGCCTGTCGCGCGTGATCGGCTGTGAAGCGGCCAATCTGGTGTTTGTCAGCAACGCCACGGCTGGCGTAAACAGCGTGCTGCGGTCCTTGCGATTTCGGCGGGGCGATCAGATTGTCGTCACCGATCATGGCTATAACGCCTGCCGCAACGTAGCTGTGCACGTCGCCGAGCGCAACGGCGCCGAAGTTGTCGTGGCGCCGCTGCCGCTGGTGGTCGACGATCCGCGGCAGATCGTGGACGCGGTACTCGCGCGGGTTACGGAGCGGACGAGGATCGCGCTCGTGGACCATGTCACCAGCCCAACGGCGCTGGTGCTGCCGATCGAAGAGATCGTCCGCGAGCTAAACGGTCGCGGCATCGATACCCTGGTTGACGGCGCCCATGCGCCCGGCATGGTTCCGGTCGACATCGCGCGGATCGGGGCCGCTTATTACACCGGCAACTGCCACAAATGGCTCTGCTCGCCGAAAGGGGCCGGTTTTCTGTACGCCCGTCCCGACCGCCAGGCCGGCTTGCAACCCACCATCATCAGCCACGGCTTCAACACCAGCCGGCCAGGGCGAAGCCGCTTCCATGATCATTTTGATTGGATCGGGACGATGGACTATTCCCCTTGGCTCTCGGTGGGCGAAGCGATCCGCTTCATCAGCACCCTCGTTGAAGGAGGATTCGAAGGACTGATGCGCCGTAACCATGAATTGGCTGTCGCGGCGCGGCGGTTGATCTGTGGTCGATTGGGCCTGACGCCAATTGGCAACGAAGAAATGCTCGGCGCGATGGCGGCAATTCACCTGCCCGACGACGCCGATCCGGCCGCGGCTCTGGACCACACGACGACTCCCGGCCCCAGCCATCGTTTGGGCCGAGCGCTCTGGGAGCAATATCATATCGAAGTGCCGGTGTTCCACTTTCCAGCGGCCCCGAAGAAGCTGCTGCGAATCTCGGCTCAGGCCTATAACAGCTTGGAGCAATACGAGTACCTAGCCGACGCGCTGGCCAGGTTGCTTTAGCGGCAAGCGCTTCGCGCTGCGTTCGTGTCGATCGAAGCGTTACCGGTTGATGTGCAGGCGGGGCAAGGCCATTTGGAGCTTTGCCATGCCAGTCGGGGTCGCACCGGTGCCATAAAGATACAATTCGTCGAGTTCGTGCAATTCCCGGAGGTGTTCCAATCCGGCATCGGTCACGGCCGGGGCACTCTTGATCGACAGCCACTGCAATCGCGACAGTCCTTCGAGATTAGCTAAGGCTGCGTCGGTAACGCCCGGCCCTTCGAGCGAAATCCAATGGACGTTGCGGAAATAATCGTCGCCTAAAAGGGAATGCAACCAGGCGGGGCCCGGCGCCGGTGTGTTCGCGATGTAAAGGCCCTGCCGATCGAATTCGTAGTCGTAGTAAACTTCGCCGCCGGATCGCTGGAGCGCGGCCACGGCTATTTGTTGCCGCCTGGCTTCGAACACTTTGCCGCCGATCGCGACCAGGCAGCAACCGGCGAGTAGCGCCACCAGCCAGCCGGTTTGGGCGCGGAATTGATACCAGCGGCGCGGTAGCGGCGGCGGCATCGTGGGCAGCATCGGCTTCCATCGGGATCCTCAAGGGCGCACGCAAGCTGTCTTTGGCGAATTCAACTTGCCGATTGGCCATTCTACGCTATTGGCGAAGAAGAACGCGAACGTGAGAATGCTGGACAGCAAGCGTGCATGCCGGCGCACTAAATTTTTTTCCGTTGAATGGCAATCGAGCGATTATGGACCAGTCCGCGGAACCAGCGGCTCCGCCGCGCATTTTAACGGTAAATACCGGCTCTTCGAGTCTTAAGCTCGGCCTCTATGACACGGAAGAGAACGGCGCGCGATTGCTTTCGGGCGAGGCGGAACGCATCGGCCGCCCCGGAGCACGGCTGCGGCTTTTCGACAGCCAACAGAAGATTGTCCGTGACGAGACCAGCGATCTGCCGGATCATGGCGCGGCGTTGCAAAAGTTAGTCGCCGTACTCACGGAGCTGCTGCCCAACCAGGCGCCACAGGCGATCGGCCATCGCATCGTGCATGGGGGCCGGAATTATCGCGAGCCGGGAAGAATCACCGCCGAAATGATTGCCGCGCTTGAGGGACTCGTGCCCCTTGTGCCGCAGCATCTGCCGCAAGCCATTGCCTGCATTCAACTCGCCGGCCGGCTGTATCCTGGAATGCCGCAAGTCGCCTGCTTCGACACGGCGTTCCACCGCGACATGCCACGGCTGGCGCAAATCTATCCGCTCCCTTTTTCGCTCGAGCAGGAGGGCGTGATCCGGTATGGCTTTCATGGGCTGTCCTACGAATACATCCTGCACGCGCTGCGGAAGATCGCGCCGCAAGAGGCTGCGGGCCGGGTGATCGTCGCCCATCTCGGCAACGGCGCAAGCATGGCGGCGGTGCGCGGCGGCATCGGCATCGACACCACGATGGGCTTCACGCCCACCGGCGGCCTGATGATGGGCACCCGCTCGGGCGATCTCGACCCGGGCGTGCTTGTGTATTTGTTGACTGAGAAGAAGCTCCCGCCCGCGACATTGAGCGAACTGGTCAACAGCCAATCTGGCCTTTTGGGTGTCTCCGGCACTAGCTTGGACGTGCGCGACTTGTTAGCGAAAGAAGCCGGCGACCCGCGTGCCGCCGACGCGCTCGGCCTGTTTTGTTACCAGGCGAAGAAATACATCGGCGCGCTGACGGCTGTGCTCGGCGGCCTGGACACGCTGGTTTTCACCGCCGGCATCGGCGAGCATGCCGCTCCGATCCGTTCGCGAATCAGCGAGGGCTTGGACTTCCTTGGCATTCGCTTGAATCCCCAGCGGAACGCCGCCAATGCCGCGGTGATTTCCGCGGAGCAGGCGCCCGTTACTGTCCGCGTGATTGCAACCGACGAAGACGCGACGATCGTCCGCCACACGCGCGAAGTGCTTGCGAAATAGGCCGTCCCACAGTCGTAGGACGGCTCTCCCGAGCGTCTTTCGTCATGCGAACCGGGGGCCTTGCGCGGCTCCTCACGATGGCTTGAACGCAAAGCATTGCCATATCGCTCGCCTTTCGGCGGCAAATCCCTCGCGCTTGCAATCCGCGAGCCCGGCAACGAGAATCGTGGCTGGATTACCACCCACCAAGGCTTGGCTGCCCTCCGTGTCGGAACCGGTTCGCCGGGCCTTCATCTCACCTCAGTTCTGTTTGCAGGAGCAACATCCATGAAGTCGCGTTCGATGGTTCTTTTCGCTGTCGCGGTTCTGGCTTGCAGTGTCAATGTGTCCCGGGCCGATGACACCGCCGGTCACGCTGAAGGTTTCAAGTCGATGTTCAACGGCAAGGACCTGGCCGGATGGGACGGCCTGGCCGGATTCTGGACTGTGAAGGACGGTGCGATCAGCGGCGCCGAAACGAAGGAACATCCTGCCCCGCAGACATTCCTCATCTATGAAAAGCCGTTCAGCGATTTCGAGATGCACTACAAGTACAAATTCGCCACGCGGGACGGCAACTCCGGTTTGCAGTTCCGCTCGAAAGTGCTAGATCCCAAGCAACACCGCGTTGGCGGCTATCAGGCCGATTGCGACGCCGGGCTGGGCTACGACGGCACGATTTACGACGAAGCGGGCGTGGCCGGCGGCCGCGGCACGATGAGCAACCGCGGTGAAAAAACCGTTTGGGACGAACAGAATCAGCGCCACAACACGAAGCTGTCCGAAACCGGCGACCAGCTAAAGGGCTTCTTGAAACGTGGCGACTGGAATGACGTCGTGCTGGTCGTGAAAGGTAATCACACCACCTACACGATCAACGGCCACCTGATGACCGACCTGACCGACAACAGCCCCAAGGCAGTGAAGTCGGGCGTCATCGCGCTGCAATTGCACGCCGGCTTCGTGATGGACATCCAGTTCAAAGATCTGGAGATCAAAGACCTCAGCGAAGGGGCGAAATAAGCGCTCCGTTGCGAGGCTGAAAACGCCAGGCCGCCGCGGGGCACACTTGCTCCGCGGCGGCCTGTTTGTATTGGCAGATGTGGATCACGATTTTGGCTGCTTGCGGGATTCGGATTCGGCCAAATCGAGCTCAATGCGCCGGACGCGGTAGGCCACGTCTTCGATAATCGAACGGGTCGAGTTCAACAGGTCGGCCACGATTCCGGTCAGGATCATTTGAAATCCCGCCAATAGCAAGACCGCGGCCAGGATCAGCGATTGGACGTGCAGGTCGCGCGTGGCCGGATCGAAGATGTAGATGTAAAGAAACCGCAGCCCAAGCAAAGCCCCCAGCGAACCCGTGATCACGCCCGCGATCGTAAATATCGCCAGCGCTTTGTACGAGGCGTAGACTCGGACCATGACTCCCAGCGATCGGAAGATGAACGTGCGGATGCTGGAAAACAGCCGCGACTCGCGCAATTTTGCGTTCGTGTGAATCGGCACGCTTTTCGTGATGATCCGGCGTCGGCCGGCTTGGATCACGTGGTCGACCGTGTGATCGAAAGCGGTCGAGACCACCAGCCGCATGGCCCCCTCGCGGCTATAAGCCCTAAATCCACTGGCGACGTCCGGCACATCGATGCCAGCCAGCCGGCTTACAACCCGGCTGCCGAGAACCTGCAGCTTTCGCTTCAGAAATGTGAAGTGTGGGATTTTGTCGGGCTGTCGATTGCCGATCACGATATCGGCGGCGCCGTCCAAAATCGGCTGCACGAGCTTGGGGATGTCGCGCCCATCGTATTGGTTATCGCCGTCGGTGTTGACGATGATGTCGGCCCCCAGCCGCAGGCAAGCGTCGATCCCGGCGGCAAATGCATTCCCCAGCCCGCGATTGCCCGTGAAGCGAACGACATGATCGACGCCCTGTCGGCGGGCAACTTCGACGGTGCGGTCGCTGCAGCCGTCGTCGATGACCAAGGTTTCAACGGCGTCAATGCCAGGTATGCTCCGCGGAATGTCGCGCAACGTGGCCGGCAGCGTACTTTCTTCGTTGAGGCAGGGGATCTGCACGATGAGTTTCATAAGAGCCCATTTTGATGAAAATTAGAATGTCCATTCCTCTGTTTTCAGCGGAGCGAATTTGACTGGCGATTGGCGGAACGGGCCGACGGCCTATACCAGTGCTCGTGCATCCCGGTGGCGGATTACGCCGGTCCGCCGCTCGGTGGTTCAGAAGTCTTTCGGGGTGCTGGCAGATCTCGTTCATCTTCCGAGACATACAATTCAGCATCGTCGAAATCGAGCAGTTTTCGAGGGTTGTGCACTTTCAAGTCCTTGATCGAAAATCGGCTCTTCTTCACGATAAAAAATGTACGTGCGGCCTTCGGCTTCAATAAGCCCCGTGAGCGAGGGATGTTGCGCAGCCACATGTAGTATTCCACCGGCGCGTCCGCCGGAGCGATGACGACAACCGCGTCGTCAGCATTCATTTGTCGGGAAAGTACATCGACAACCACCGGCGCCTCTGGAAAGGCGCCCGTATCGTCGTAGGAGCAAATCGTGTTATGGCACATCACGAGCAGGCCCGCACATCCTGCAAGAATCACCGACGGGCTCCTGATATTGAAGCGAATCGATGTGGCAAGCGATCCTATGCCGGCTTCGACGACGACAAATATGAATGGCAGCAAATAAATCCATGTTCTGTCGAATGGCACCGCATGTTTCAATAAGAATACGATGGCCGCGCCGATTACTAGGCTTGGCAATAATGCTATCGACACCCACAGCTTTTGCGTCGCCAAGACGAAGCAGCCAAGGCCCGCACAGCTCCAAGCTGTGAACAAAAGGATGACAGGAACATCACGAGAGAATTGACTGATCGTATGCGCCAGATGCATGGGAACTGCCCGAACAAATTCGCTCCAAGCGAGGTTTTCCACGAATTTGTTGGCAATGATGGTTTGGATTCCATTGCTGACGATAACGACGGGAGTATAAAAAACGCCTGTCAATCCGGCCGTTACCAACGCAAACGGTAGTCCCACGCGAATCAGAATCCACCGTGCCTTGAACCCCCGCGACAAGAGCATCGCGAAACACCAGAGACACACACCCGCGGCGGGGAAAAGGAACGACGGCATGTCGAATAGACCGAGCGCGACAATTAGCGAGAACAACGCACAGACGCTCGACGACGGGTGCTCCATAAGCCGATATCCTTGGATCACCAGGCACAGACTGAGCAGGACCAATAGGCTGTAGCCTCTGGCCATCGTGTCGTACAAAACGAGGTAAGGATATGTTGCGCAGATTCCAGCCGCGATAAAACCGCTGCAGGCATTGCGAACAAGCAGCCGCGATACGGTAAATGTCAAAGGAACAACCAGCACCCCCGCGACGAATGCCGGTAAACGGATTGCGACGGGACTTCCTCCAAACAATGCGACGGACAGACGCACCAACAACGTATGCAGAACATGATTGTTCGGAACTGGATAAAAAAACAGATATTGCACACCCATATTGACGAACGAATTAAAGGTGAACGCTTCGTCATAGCGCATGGGTTGCGCCAAGAAGTAGCTCCGCACGATGCGCCAGATGCAGTGAATGTGCCTATCCATCCGGCAAATCCGTGAAGCTTCGCCCTGTCCCACGTCCAGTCCCACGTCGCCCTTGCCTCGGCAGCGACAGCCCGCATGCGGCAAACCCCTCGCGCAGGAGAGTCGTGCCCGTCGCCCCCATCTGCCGATGGCTGAATACGGCGGCGACAGTGCGACAGCGCCATAACATGCAATCACCGAGCATAGGACACCGGTGCGCTTCGCCCACATGTCGTGCCGAATGGCAATGTGCAGCGGATCAAAAAGCAATTGCAAGGCGGCCGAACAGAGCAGCAGAAGCGCTACGATTGTCAAAGCGATCGTCTCACGATAGGCTGCCTCCTTTTTCATTGATGAGCCACTGTTCGCTAATTCGGCGAGTTGGTCGATCTGCGGCGAAGCCGAAGGTAGCGGCGTTCATGTCGCCAAGAACATGTTCGCGAGGTGGCGTCCGCCCGGCGTGACGTCCAATCGATCTCCTGAGCCGCCACCTTCGCGAAAGTGCATTCGCCGCGCATTACGGACCGAATTTGCTGCGGTCGCCGACTTTGACCAGGAGCGTCATCGTCTTGTGGTCGCGGAGAACTAAGAGCGGCACCTGACGGCCGACCGGCGTCAAGCTCACCAGGTCGACCAGATGGGCATCATTTTCGATCCGCACGCCGTTGAATTGCAGAATCACGTCGTCGACTTGCAGTTTCGCTTCCTCAGCGGGCGAGTTCGGCGTGATCGCGGTGATGTGCGAGCCCTCCAGTTGTGTCAGGCCGAGTTTCAGGGCCGCCGCGTCGTTGAACTTCGGGTCCAGCGTCACGCCCAAGAAAGCCCGCACGACCGTGCCATGCTCGACGAGCTGTCGGGCGATGTTCATTGCCATATCGATCGGGATCGTGAAACCGATCCCTTCGCTGCCGCCGGAATTGCTGGCGATCGCCGTGTTCATGCCGACGACTTCCCCCTTCAGGTTCAACAGCGGGCCGCCGCTGTTGCCGGGATTGATCGCGGCGTCGGTCTGGAGGAAATCCTGGAATTCGACCCGCTCGTCGCCCAATTCCAAGTCGCGGCGGCCGGTGGCGCTGATGATGCCAAACGTCACGGAATGACTTAGCCCAAAGGGACTGCCGACGGCCAACACGAAGTCGCCAATTTCAATTTTGTCGCTATCCCCGATCCGCGCCGGCACGATGTCCGGCGCCGCGACGGCCATAATCGCCACGTCAGTTCCCGGATCGGACCAGACCATCGATGGGCTGATCGACCGGCCGTCGAACAATCGGATATGAATATTGTCGACCGTGGCCGCACGAATCACGTGCCGGTTGGTGAGCACGTAAAACTTGTTATCCATTTCCACGATGGTTCCCGAGCCGGCCTCTTCAATCGAATGGTGCGAGTAACGTTTGGAATCGGGATCGGCCTTTTCGGCCTCGATATGGACGATCGTCGGGCGGACCAGCTTTACTACCCGCTTTAGAACGCCCGCGAACTGGTCCAGTTGCGTGACTTCCTTGGCAAGCGCGTCGTATTGCTTGGCCCGTTCGGCGAGATTGGTCGCTACCTTCGGCACAAGCTGGGCGAAGCCTGGCCGCGCGACGCCAAGAGTTAGGAATGCAGCGCAACAAGCCCAGACCCAGACGGCATGAAAACGCCGACGATCCAAGGCAGCAGACAAGAAATGACGTCGACTCCGAATGTCCAAACCAGGGTGCGCAATCATAACCACGGAATCTCCTTTGACATGCAAGTAACCCCGGTCCAAGGCCGCCGGCGGATAGCTCAAGTTTTGCCGACAGACCGAGTTAGGCCATGAGCAAACATAGGCCAAAGACATTCCCGACGCCGGCCATCTCGCGGCGCACGGTGCGACCGCCGCAACCCCTACATTCTAACTCAATTCCCTGCGCTGCGGACAGGGGCGTGGGAGTCTAGATTCAAACCCAGTCGGCTAGTAAATGCCGAAGGGAAAGCTCCGATGTACGGCGCGTATAAAATAGAAGCCCGCGGAGCCGGCCGGATCTTTTCGGCCAGCCCCGCGGGCTGTTTCACTTGGCGGAACGCTACCCTTTGCCAGGCACGCTCCGCAATTAGTCGAGATCACTCAGGACACGTCCAACTCGATGTCGTTGATCGAGACGTCCCCTTCGCCGCTGGAATCAACCAACCGACCCCAATCGGCATCGCTTGAACCATTGGCGCCGCTGCGTTCTGCTTCCCGCTGGCATTCGATGCAGGAGGTCGCATAGGGCAGCGCGTTCAGCCGCGCCACGGGAATCTTGATTCCGCAAGCTTCGCACACGCCGAATTGACCGATCCGCATCCGCTCCAATGCGTTCTCGATCCGGGCCAGCTCTCGGCTTTCGACTTCCGCCAGTTGCGAACTAATCTCGTCCTGGGCACAGTCGAGAGCGGCATCTACCACGTCGCCGGCGCTCTGCGCTCGCAATTCCTTTAACAAACTCAAGTCGCCGGCCAGCGCATTGCGCAGAGCATCGCGGCGTTTGATGAGAATCTGACGCATGTTGAAGAACGCATCTTTGCGTGCCATGTCCGCTCCACCTAAGAGTTGACCGATCGCCATGCCGGACGAGCCAAGTCTCAGCCCCCGCTACATGCAACCGGAAGTGCCATTGCCTGAGTAACTTTCCGAATCGCTTTGCGCCCGCAACTCACCGAACCCAAGGTCCGCCGGCTGCATTCGCATCCCAAATATATTACGCAACCTGTCAGTCGGCGGTTGCCGAAATCGGCCCCCATGTGGATCCGACGACGAGGTTTTGATAACGACAGTTAAGTTGTTTCCGGAAAGAGGTTTGAGTCTCTTCCGATTGGGGTTTTACGCCTCGCAAAGCGGCCGTTGAAATCTGTCCGCGAAAGGCCGGACACTTATCACGCCACTAGTTTCCAAGGCGAATTCGAGGCCGAAGCAACCGCGATTGTTGTTCGCAATCCTCAGCCACCGTTTGCAGCTTTGGGATAATCGGCAAATTCGGCCCAGATGTGCAGCGCATTTCTGGGGAATCCGGCAGCTTTTGCCGGTTCGCGGAATTTGACCGGGAGTTTTTGGAAAACCGCGCAGTTCGGGCCGCGTGGGAATATCCCCGAGACTTCACGCTACTCGATCTGTGCTTTCAAGCCGCTTTATCTCTCAGCGGCGATGCGACTTGCATCAGGTTCGCGCCTTTTGACTTGACGTGAGAATAAGCTACATCTGCTGTGTAGCATCCCCTTTACAGCCACGCCGCCCAACTGGGCCTGACGAGTGCAAGCCATGTCTCCAACGCTGTCGACCACGCAGTCACCCTTGTTGGGAAAGCCGAGGCGCGAATTAGTTCTTCGTTTGCGCAATTCTGAGCGCGAAGGCGAAATAATTCGGATCGCTTCGGCAAAATGCACGATTGGCTCGGAACCCGGCTGCACGCTTCGGCTGTGCGCCGCGGGAATCGAGCCGTTGCACTGCGTGATTCTTCGTGGACCACGGCAAACGATCGTTCGTCGCTGGTCGCGCAAGACACTTCTTAACGATGGCCAGTTCTCCGATGCTCCCTTGTCGCTTGGCGATCGACTAAGCGTCGGTCCCTTGGATTTGGAGGTCGTCGAGGGCGTCGATCGATTGACCTCCGACGTCAGCGTGAATGCCACATCTCCGCCGGTAGCTTATCTGCCGACGACTGCGGCATGTCTGCCGGCAATTCTTCCACCATGCCCGTCGCCGGAAACCGTTGCGGAGCCGGTTTCCCAAGACAGATTGGAAAGTCTGAGCCAGCGGGTCGTCGAGGCTCGCGGCACGGTTGAAGCTAACCCGCGGCGCCGGCCGTTCGCGAGTCCGTCGGATGAAGGAGCAAGTCCGCCGTGCTCGCCTGGAACTTTCCGAGCGCCAGCAACAGTGGCAACTAGGCCTCGCCGCCGAACGAGCTGCGCTCGCCGACGAGCGCGCGGCACTGGCTCGGCAGCAAGCCATGCTCGACGCGGAGCAGGAAACCGCACGGGCCGCCGAGTTAGCTGCGCGAAATTCCGAACGGAAGTCTCTCGAAGTCGAGCTACAGCGACTCCAGGCTCAGTTGCGAGCAGCCGAGACCGATAGGCAATCGCTGCAAAAACAACGGGACGATGTCGCCGCGATCGAAGCGGATCTGGCAGTGAAACGGCAGAGCATCGAAGCCGAATTGCGAGAACTCGCAGCCCAGCGCGACCGGCAGGCCGCCGAGCAAACCGTCGCCGATCTTCGGGCCGCGGAAATCGAATTGCATCAGGTTAGCCAGGCGAACGAAATTGCCCGCTTGACAGCCGAGTTGTTCGCCGAGCGCGAACAATGGGAAACCAATCGACAACTTCACGAGGCCGTCACGCAAGAATTTTCCGCCCGATTGCAACCAGAAGCCGGGTTGCCCAAGCGGCAACAGGAACAAATCGAGCTACTTGGGCGAGAAATCGAGCAACGGCGGACCGAACTGGCTGTGCGAGAGGCGGACCTCGCTCGCCGCTTGCAGGATTTCCACCTCCACGAACAGTCGTCGCTGCGGCGCCTCGACGAGACGCGCTGTGAATTGAACGACCGGGCCGCCGAGATGGAGGCGCGGCAGCGCGAATTCTTCCAGATTCAGGCGGAGCTTGCCTCCCAGCGACAAACAATTGAAACCGAACGCCGGGAGTTGGAGGTTCAGCGCCAGTCGTTCGAAAGCCAGCAGCAGCATTGGAAAACCGAACACCATCGCGAACGAGTGGCTCTCGAGGACCAATCGGCTCGGCTGCGGGAACAAGCTGACGCGCTCGCTCGCCAGCGCGAGCAAGTAATCGCTCAATCCGAAACGACTGAACGCCGGCAGACCGACCTGGAAGCCCGACTAGGGGATCTGGATCGCGGCAACCGACAGCTTGAGTTCCGAAGAGAGCAGAGCCAGGCGCAACATGAACAATGCCAGGTCGAACTAAACCAACTTGGCCTGGAGTTGGAAGAGCGCCGGCGCGAGTTCGCCGAGGCCCAAGCCACGTGGTCCGCCGCGCGCGATTCGGCCGCGGCGGCCGCCGAAGCCGAGCGCCAGGCGATCGAGCGGGAATTATTCGAGCTCGAAGCGACACGGAAAACTCTGGCCACTGAACGACAGGAATTGGCCGAACGGCAAGATTCGCTCCGGTTTGAAATCGAAAATGTCAGCGCCCAACGCCTGTCCAACGAGAACGAAAGTTCGGCTCGTCAACTCAAGCAGCAGCGTCTCGCCGAAGAGGCCGCGGCCATTGAAGCACAACGGGTGGCCATCGAAGGCGAGCGACACAGTCTGGCGGCTGAACGTCTGGCGTTCACCGAGGAACGAGAAAACTTTGGAACCGAGCGGCAGGCAATCGAGGCCAGTCGTGTTGCTTTGGAAGCAGACCGCGCGGCAGTCGCCGAAGAACGACGGACATTCGAAGGCGAGCGCGGTGCGCTCGATCCCGAGCGTCGAATGCTGGAAGAGCACCGCGAAGCGGTGGCTGCCGAGCGCGCCGGGCTGGACGCCCAGCGCCAGGCCTTAGATGTCCAGCGTGACTCTTTGGCAGCTCAATTCCAAGCGCTGGAAGCTCGACAGCAGTCACTGGCGTCCAAACAGCAACAAATCGCCACTGCGCAGCAAGCGATTGCGTCGGACCGAGCCACGGTCGACTCGCAACGCCGCGCCTGCGACATGGCCCGCGACTCGCTGGCCAAGGACCGGGAGTCGGTTGAATCCTTGCGCCGAGAGTTGGAAAACGGCCGCCGAGTTCTCGCAGTCGAGCACCAATCGCTGCAAAGCGAGTTACCCGGCTTGGCCGAGTAGCGAAAACAACTCGCGCTTGAACAAGAGCATTGGCAAAGCGAACGCGAACGGATCGAAACGGCGCACTGCGCAGCTCGGAGCGGATCGTCAGCGATTCGAAACCGCCGCCGAGAGCCGGCAGGAGGAGCAAGCCCTCGAACTCGAGCGCCTGCGGCAAGAGCTGGAAACGGAGCGAGCCGCCTGGCAAGCCGAACGTGCGCAGGCGGAAGCCGAGTTGGTGACTCGCCGCGGCACGCTCGTGGATCACACCGCCCCGGAGAACGAGGACCCCGATGCGTACCGTGCGGCCCAGTTCGCCGAACGCTTGCAAGCCATCGCCAATCCCGTCGCGGGGCAGCATGGCTTGATGCAAGCGCGGCGCGATATCGTCCAAAGCCCGCTGGCGCCCGACACGGCGTCGTGCGAGCAAGATCCGCGCAAGTTCGCATGCGCGGGACACGTCGGCGCCGGCGAACGATCAGTCCCAAGATTACGGTCCGGATTACGCCGCATCGGGGATCGGCGAATCGATGGCGCCAGCCGAAGCGAACCGCAACGCCCAGCCGCAACCCGATATTTTCGCGCGGCTTCGGGCTCTGTCGCTGCTCAAGGACGATGGGCCGGCGGGCCCGGAAGATGCGCAGTCTAATGTGAATCCGGCTGAGAATACTGACGCCCATTCGTTACGCGGCGATTTGGGTGCATCGAATTCGAGTGATTCCGCTTCGCGCGACTCCGCGGAGAGCGAGCATTCCGGTCCTGGAGAAAACACAGCAGGCTCAGCCGCGCTGCCGCATGAAATTGTTCCCGAACGCCCCGCGGTCTCGGCGCCACAGGAGCATTCTGAAGAAGAGGAATCGATCGACGACTACATGGCCCGGCTGATGAATCGGGTGGCGCGAACGCGGACGATGGGCCGGCAAAACCGGGCACCGATGCATCGCAGGCGGCGACAGTTGCCGCCTCGCGCAAGGTTACGCAAACCATATCGTCCCCGCAAATCGGCGACCGGCACGAGTCCTCGGAAGCTGGCGACAACGCCGACGGGGAAACTGCCAAATGCCCGCGACAGCCGGTACAACTCGTCGCCCGGTCGGCTGCTCCCGAGTCTTCTGCCAATATGGCCGCGATGCGCGAATTGGCGAACATCACGGCGCGAGTCGCCATCGCGAAACATTCGCACGGCAAAGGCAGCATTGCGATGCTGAAACGGTTTGTCGGCGCCGGAATAGCAACGTGCAGCGGAGCGGCGCTGCTTTATGTGGGTCACACTGCGTATCCTCCGCTCCAATTGGCTGGCATGGCCTGCATGGTGGCCGCCACGGTCTGCTTTTGGCAAGGGGCGGCGCGCTCGCGAAAGATTCGCAATCTCGATCGGCATCCAGAGCGGAGCGGTCGCTCGCGTTCACCGATCGCTCAGGCGGAGGTCGAAGGCGCGGCGAAGCTGGTCGATTGAGCGCTGCAATAAATTGCCGTGCTCAAAGCGCGCCAACGCAAGCAAACTGCGGCAACGTACCTCACGAAGCGCAGTCGGCCCGCACGTCGTCGAAATCGCGCTGATGATAGCCGATTTCGACAAAATCGAGGACGCGTAACAGCCCGCGCAAGGCCACGCCCATGCCATCCGGCCCGCTGACGCCGCCGAACTGGCCGCCGGCTTTCAGATGCGGCTCGAGTTCCATGAACACGCCGGGGATTCCGCGCCGGCGAAGCTTCTTTTCCAGCGCCGGCAATTCGCTGCGAAAATCGCGCAGAATCACGTCGTGCGCGCATTGCCCAATGTCGGCCGGCACGAAGTCCGTCAATGCCGCTTCGTCGACATGTCGCGGCAACGGCTTTGCGGCTGGCTTCTTTTTCACGACGCGCTTGACGGCGACACCTCCCGCGGCCTTGGCGGCTGCGCGGCGCTTGGCTTCGGGCGTAGTCCGACGAGCCGAGCGCGGGTAGCGATAGTCCTTGATGTGCATCCAGCCAATCGCCGGCTTCATCGCCTGGTAATGGGCGAACACCTCGCCGGGCGTGAGACCCTGCGTGAGCAAATTGGCCGCGTCGAACACCAGCACCAGCGCCGGATGATTCACCTGGCGGTGAATTTCCGCCATCAAATGGCCGTCGCGGCCGACCAGGTTGGCTTCCACTTCCAAGCCAAAGGTCAAATCCGAGCGGTGGCACGCTTCGGCGATCTCGCCCAATTGGTGGACGGCTTGGGGCAAATGCTTTCGCGGATCCTCGCCGCGGGGCGGATAGAACGAGAAGCCCCGAATGAGTTTGGTCTCGAACGCATGGGCCAGCTCGCATGCCCGGCGCACTTCGCGGTCCAAGTAGCGGGCAAACGGCACAAACTTGTTGGTCGTGCCATCGTCGACGTCGACTAGCTTCACCTTGCCGATCGGAGAGCCGATCGACGAAACGCTTAGATCGTACTCGTCTTCCAAGTGGCGGATCTTCTGCACCTCGGCGGTAGTCAGATCCAACACGTTCTTGATACCACGGCCGGCGTCGATCGATCGCAAGCTGTAATATTGCAGCCCCAACGCGGCCAGCGGAGAGAATTGCTCGACCGCCGTCTTGTGATAGGCCGCCTCGTCGCCAAAGCCGCTCAAAATCACCTGAGGCACATCGGGCATGGGAACAACCACTCGCTCGTGGAATTCGAAAAGGAATCGCCCGCCGGGCACGAACGCGAACAAGAACAAATTAGTCCGACGCGCGGCGAGTCGCCATTGTGGAACGATCGACCCGCGAGTGCAAGATGCTAAAAACGCTGGCAATGGCTGAAAAGTGGGTTCGTCGCCGTGAGAAAAACGACCCTAGCGACCTGCCAAACGATCCAGAATTGCAATCAGGAAGACCAACAAAAACATTCCGACAAACATAAGCAGACAACTAAGCTTGAGGCCGCCCCAAATGAGGCATCCTTGTGCCAACGGGCTCAGCGGCGGCGATTCCGGAAGCCCGGATCGATCGTCGCTAAAGAAAGGTCCCTGCGGCGGTTCGTCGTACTGTTTGCTCAATCGGTTCTGCTCCTGCGTACAAGCCACGGCAAGAGGTTGCCATGGCGACGATATCGCCCCGGCCGAGGCATTAAAATCTCCTCACCTTTCGTGGTTGCCGAATTGACTAAGAATTGCTAACTCAACTCGCGACGCCGAGGGGGTCAGTCCCCTGCTGGTTAAGTTAGCAATTCTTAAGAGCATAACCGAGAACCGCCTGGGCAGAGGGGACAGAGCCGTCCCGCGTTATTATTGCCAGTGTTCTTCGTTGCTGACCGATCACGGCAAGAACTCGACCGAGCACTGGCAGAGCCAGTGGCACGCAATCCAAGAAAGAAGCGTCGACAAGGCACTTGGAACGCCGCACCACGGTGTTACCGCTTGTGATCCAGATGCGCTTGCAACTCTTCGTGCGTGACTTTCGAATTCACGCCATCCGGAGGAATCTCAGCCTTGGCCACCCAGACAATGGCGTTGAGCATCAGCTTGCGGTAATCGTCGTTGGCCCAATTGTGGTGGTAATGCCCGCCCGTGAACCCGTAGCCCCGGCCGCCATCCGGACGCTCGATGGCCCAGCTCAACGCCTCGGTCATTCCCTTGCGGGCGCGCACGTATTTGTTGCCGCTGTACGGGCCGTCGCCGCCATTGTGCGTGTCGTCTGGCGGGACGGCGGAAAGAATCGGCGTGATGCCTTCCATATTCTCGGGAAATCGCATGTGATAGTACCATTCGTCGTCGATGTCGAACGGCTTGACGCCCCGCGTGATCGGGTGGCCCTTGGCTAAAGTCGGCTTCGACATGTGCCAGGTCGGATTGATCGACCAGAATGTTTCGAAATAACCCCCGATCCAGCGTTCGAACTCGACGCCTCCCTTCTCCTTCGGCACCTCCACGGCGTAGTGGGCACAGATGATTCCCACGCCCTGTTTCGTCAGCCGATCGAGTTCCTTCAGCCGATCCTTTTGAATCACGGGATGGCCGCCGCCGCCGTCCATGTAGAACATGATGGCGTCGGCGTTGTCGTAGGCTGTCGGGTCGTCGGGCCAGCCGTTGAGATAGGCAACGGCCAGTACTTGCGGCGCGTTCTCATCGAGGCACATTTTCAGCAATTGTGTGCCGGCGTTGAATTCGTGCTCGCCCGGCCCGTGGCTGGGCGTGCCGGCCACCATCACGACTTTCTTGCGACCATCGGCTAACTTCAACCGCTTGAGCCGCACGTTCTTGAATTCGACCTTGCCGGCAGCGTCGCCAAGCGGCTCGAAAGCGAATAAGAATTCGGTCGCCGGTCGTTTCCAGTCTGAGGCAAGCTCTTGGCCGTTGATGCGGAGAACGCGCTTCTGTCCTTGAACAACGAATTCAAAATCATTCCATTCGTGCTCTCGGACGGCCTTCCTCAACTCAGGAGGCAGCGGCGCCGAACCGATCTTTGGGTCTGTGCCGCGCGGATTTGCCCCAGCGCGCGGATCCACCACGCCGTGCGCCGGGTCCGGCTTGAACAACACGGGCGAGTGAAAGCTGTCGGCTTCATCTCCGCCGGTGACGCGGCACGAGAACCGGAGCGCGAAATCGTCGAGCGATCCTTGCCGCCAAACGCAAGTTGGTGCGCTTTCGGACGAGTTACCCTGGGTCCGCTCACCGACGATTGCGCCCTCGTGAACCGACCAATATTTCGGATCGGCCTGCCAGCCATCGAGCGACTTGCCGTTGAAAATCGGCTTGAAACCGGCGTCGTCGCCAGCGCCCTCGGCCGCCCGAACGATCGTCGACGAAAGCAACACCAGCCAAGCCGAGCACGAGGCCATCAAGAAAGTGGCTTTGAATATCATTGAAAATCTCGGATACATGATTCACCGGGGGAGGGAGGTGGGATTTGAAAGTGGGCTGCGTCTTGAGAAGGTGAAAAAACGTCAGAAAGCTCGGCACGATTTATTTCGGACAGGCAGCCAAACGATCGTTCAGAACCGTTCTAGCGCCTTAGCACGGTGGGCGAGGAATGCGCGGTCGTCGCTGGCGGGGTGACGACCGCGGGGGCGGAAGTCGTCGCGCCCGTCTCCGCTGTCGTTTCTTTTCCCGGAACCTGAAAATTCCGGCTGCCGCTGAAAAACTTCACCGGGTTCTCATACACAATTCGGCGAATGGCGGCCTCGGTGTGGCCTCGTTTCCGCATGGCGAAGATAAAGTCGGGCACGGCCGTCGGCTTCGAGGGGCCCCAGTCGCCGGCGGAGTTCACCAACATCCGCTCGGGACCATACATCTCGACCATGTCGACCGCCCGCTCCGGCGTGCATTTGCTCACCGGATAAAGTGTCATGCCGACCCAGTAACCCGCCTCGAGCGCCCACGGATCGTGTGCTCTTCGACGTGGTCGACCAACACCCGGCTTCGTTCGAGCTTCGGAAAGTCGGCGAGCATGTCGAGAATCATTCTCGTCCCCTTGTACTTGTCTTCCAAGTGGGGCGTGTGGATCAGAACCTGCTCGCCGAGCCGCTCGGCCAATTGCACCTGCTCAAAAAAGATGGTTGCTTCGTTGCGGGTGTTCTTGTTCAAGCCGATTTCGCCGACCCCCAGCACGCCGGGCAAGCGGAGAAACTCGGGGATCAAGCCGATCACGTCGCGGGCCAACCGCACATTCTCCGCTTCCTTGGCGTTGATGCAGATCCAAGTGAAATGCTGGATGCCGTAAGCGCCGGCCCGCCGCGGCTCGAAGTCGGTCAGTTGGCGGAAGTAGTCGCGGAAGCTGTCGGCGCTCGAGCGGTCGAAGCCAGCCCAGAACGCGGGCTCGCTCATCCCCACGCAACCCATTTTGGCCAGAGTTTCATAGTCGTCGGTCGTGCGCGAGACCATGTGAATATGGGGATCGAAATATTGCATAAGGGGCTGTCGGTTTTCTGGGCGAGAGCTCGTAACCCACGGACGGTGTGCTGGTGGAAATCCGGATTATGTTGTTCGGTTCAAGGCGAACTGCTCTTTCCACTTGGGATCGAACGGCAAGGAAAATAGCTGCTGAACGCGCTCTGCCCGATTGCCCTCGACGGCGAGCAGGGTTTGCAAGGCCTCGCCGATTTTGCGGCGCCGCGGATCGCCAGCCAGCGATCCGGCGGCCCGATCCATGCGGTCCAGCGCCGCGGCAACTTGGAGAATCCGTGCTCGGATCTCGAGGAACTCGCGGTTCAACACTTCCGGCGCATCCAGTGGAATCGGCATCATCGGACTTCTCGGCGGTGGACAGGGCTTAGCGCACCGTGGCGGAGTTGGCGGCTAATCGATCGCGGTGGGAGGGGAGTTACGGTATGCACCGCTCGCGTCCGACTAATATCGTTGGGCCGCGCGAACCTCTATCGCTAGTTTCCATCGTTAGGACCCGAAAATCAAGAACCTGGCTTCGGTAGGAACCCTTAGCCGAGTAAAGCAAAATTCGTCGACTCGCGCTAGAAAATTTGCGTTTGCCGTAAACTGTGCCACATTTTAGAAGTTTGGCTCCTCGCGCCCTTACCGGACGCGACGGAGGGACAACCGCCACAGGGACCGGCTCCGCCCCGGCGGTGACCAGCGGCCGGCATTGCCCGAGCGATGCGAAAGGCGCAACGAGCGGCCTCTCCTCGCGACTTCCGATCGCCGTCGGAGGGGGCAACCGGATCCGTTCCCGCCCGAAAGAACTCACGCCGAATCGGTGCCAATTGAGCCACGGACTAGCCACCACGCTCGAACTGCTGAAGAGCACGAAGAATGAAGCGGCCGTCGGCCTGCTCATTCCGGCGTTAGACAGTGCGCACCAGGCGATTCGCGATGGGGCGCTCGAAGCCTTGCTCGCGAGGCGGAGCGAAGCCGGCCAGAAAGAGATCATCCGCCGGCTGCATACGGTCAACGCGCGATGGAAATCGATCATCGAGAGCCATCATGGTCTGATGTCCCAGGCCCTACGCGACGCGGTGCTGGCCACCCAGCCGCAATTGTGCGCCAACGGCTGCGATGCGGCGCTATGGTTCCGCGAATTCGACCTGATCCCGGCCTTGATCAATGCCGCCGAGGATGAAGCGAATCCCAACCGCGATCTTGTCGCCGCGACGCTCTTGAGCCTCGCCGAAACCCTTTACGACGAACTGGCCGCGCCCCGTGATTACCGCAACCGCCGCGACCCGCAACTTGTCCGTCGGCATGTCGTGGGCAGCTTGGAAGAATCGGTCAAGCGCTATCCGAAACATAAGTTGGGCGCGGTTGTCGAGGCCTACCTGCTGCTGGCGCACCGCGACAATGTGGTGTTGAAGCAAATCCTGGCGGATCCGTTGAACCCCAGTTATTTGCCGGTCATCCACATGCTCACGCACAGCCAGCGCGGCGGCGTGATTCGTCTCGTGCTCAGCTTTCTGGATGATCCCACGGCGCCGTCGTCGGCAATTACGCTGATCGCTCATCGCAGCGACTCGCGGTTCATCGAGTGCCTGGCCCATAAAGTTGGGGCCGAACCGTCGGCGGCCGCTGCGGCCAATTTGAAGAAAATCGAAAACATCGCCTGGCTGCAATCCGAACCGACGATCCTCGACACGCTCGACGACGCGGCACAGGTGGGCGCCCTGCAGCTGGCGCTCCGCTCGGGCACCAGCCGCCGCGTCGTGTTGCGAATGGTCGATCATTTGTTGCAGCAGGGCCGTCCTGAAGGCCGGCAAGCCGCCGCGGCCGCGTTGGCTCAGTTCAATGGATCCGAGGCCAACGCGCTCTGTTTGCAAGCCATCGGCGACGCCGATCCTGTCGTGCAAGCCAATGCGCTGCGGCAACTGCGGCAACGGGGCATTCCCGGGGCCCTCACGCGGCTCGTCGAAATGCTCGAAAGCCCGCACGAAGTCGTCCGCAGCGCCGTGCGCGAGGGGCTCGCCGAATTCAACTTCAAACGCTTCCTGGCGGCCTTCGATATGCTCGAACCCGATGTCCGGGTCAGCACCGGCGGAATGGTGCGCAAGATCGACCCCGACGCGACAGCCCAGCTCGAGGAAGAACTGCTGACAAAATCTCGCACCCGCCGGCTCCGAGCCATCGCCGCGGCCGTGGCGATGGGAGCCGTCCCTAGCTTGGAGCAACCGCTGCTGGATCGACTGGCCGACGAGGACCATCTGGTCCGGGCCGAAGCTGCTCGCGGCTGGCGCAATGCCCCAGCCCGGCCGTGCGGCGAAGCGCTGGTCGCGGCCTGCGGGGACCGCAGCGTTATCGTTCAGGAGGCCGCCGAAGAAAGCCTGCGACTGCTGAAACAAGCCTCGACAGAACGCGCGGCGCCGCAGGAGTACCACCTATGAGCTCGTTTGCACTGTCCGGCATCCTGCTGGGACAAATCGAAAAATGGCAGCAGATGGGACGCGATTTTCGAGCCGATCGGCCGAAGCTCGATCCGACCATTCTCATCGCCTGCTCTGGTATCTTGTTGGCAATCGTCTGTGGAATATGGTTCCTCTCGCGACTTTTAAAGCGCGAGGACGGTCGCCGTCTCTTTAACAGCCCGCGCCAATTATTTCGCAACCTGTGCGGCCAGCACGAACTTAGTCGGACCGAATGCCGGCTGCTAAAGCAAATCGCCCGTTTCCAGAATATCGAGCAACCAGCCAGCCTTTTCCTGCAACCCGAGGCCTTCGACATCGCCGCGCGACATCCGGAGTTCGCGCAGCAAATGTCGCTACTGCGGAAACTGCGCGCCCGGCTGTTCGACGGAATTTCGCCGGCGGCGGCGACCGCCGATGCATCGACGGGTGCTGCGAAATCAGCGACCGCGTGAACTGGGCCGGCTCATTCCGTCCAGATCGTGACGGCGACAACGCACGACGCTGCATATCTTGCCTTTCCGGCAGACTTCATCGAACCGGCAAAAAAGGTTCGATTCTTGCCCTAATCTTGCGCTCATTTTGCTAGCACAGCGCGAAGCTGGGTGGTTTATTCCGATGACTCCTGTTGTATCTGGAGCAACGGTCGGTGGGGCGACGATCTACTTTTCGGTCGCCCAAACAATCGCCCTTTGGGTCGCTGCTTACAGCCTGTTGAAAAAGGGGACAGGCACTACGCGGGTACGTCAATACTGGGGGAAATCCTCTCGATCGCTAAGAGCCAGTCCCCTTTTTCAACAGGCTGCTAACTCGTTTACCAATCAGCTTTGTTCCGCCATCGACTGAATCCCTTCAGCGCAACGCCCCATGCATCATTCCGCACGCCTCGCAACGCGTTCTGGCCGTCGGACGTGTTGCGTCTGCCTTGTCGCCGTCGTTTCGGCGGTGCTGGGCAACCCCTGCGGGGCATGCGCCGAAGACCGCCGCACCCCGATCGTCCGGGCGATCGAGAGCTCTCGCGATACGGTCGTCAATATCCACGGCCAGAAGACGATCGGCGGCAGCGAAGATCCCGGGGCGCATGACAGCCCGCACCGCGTCAACGGCATGGGCACCGGCGTCATCATCGACGAGCGGGGCTACATTCTCACGAACTTTCACGTCGTCGAAGGCGTGCAGAAAATCGAAGTCACACTCGACGACGGTCAACTCTTTGTCGCCCAGCGCGTTTCGACCGATCCGGCCGGCGACCTGGCACTGATCAAAATCAACACGCCCGACAAGTTGCCGGTGATTTCGATCGGCACGTCCAGCGACTTGATGTTGGGCGAGACCGTGATCGCGATCGGCAACGCCTACGGATACGAAAATACGATCAGCCATGGCGTGATCAGTGCGTTGCATCGCTCGGTGCAAGTCAGCGATGCCCAGGGGTACGACGACCTGATCCAAACCGATTGCCCGATCAACCCGGGCAACTCGGGAGGGCCTTTGATCAACATCAACGGCCAGATGATCGGCCTCAACGTCGCCGTGCGAGCCGGGGCGCAAGACATCGGCTTCGCGATTCCCGTCGATCGAGCCATCGGCACCGCCGCGAAATTGATGTCGGTCGAACGGTTGGATAGTAACTGGCACGGAATCGTAGCCAAGGAAGGTCCGGCCACCGAACCAGGCGAAACGGTGGCCTCGGTCGACAAGGACAGCCCAGCCGCCCAAGTGGGTTTCAAAGCGGGCGACGTCATCACCGCCGTCGGCAAGCAAGATGTGGCCCGGCCATTGGATTTCGAACGGGCCCTTTTGGGTCACAAGCCGGGCGACCAACTGCCGGTCACCGTGCGCCGGGCCGAGGGCTCAGTGCAACTCAAGCTCGTCTTGGCGGCACTGCCGCAGCATACGACCGCCGAAGCCGATTTGCCGTGGGACCTGTTGGGTTTGAAACTGTCGCCGCTTTCCGCCGCGCAATTCAAGCAGTTTCAAAGCCGGTACCGCGGCGGCCTGACGATCACCGAGGTGCGGCCCGACAGCCCGGCGGCCAAGCAGGGCCTGCATCGCGGCGATGTGCTGGTGGGCATGCACATCTGGGAAACCGTGACGCTGGACAATGTGAATTACATTCTTAACCGCTCCGATTTCGCCGATCTCGAGCCGGTCAAGTTCTACATCCTCCGCGGCAGCGAAACCCTCTACGGCCACTTCAACGTCTCGCTGCAACGCAAAATCACTCGCGAGTGAGACAAGCTGCCAGGCTGCTTGCTTGAGGCGTGACGGGCGAGCGTGGTCTGCCCGTGTTCTCGGGGCCAGGCGATTTTCTTGCGATCGCTCGTGGCATTCGCCGATTTCTTGCTTGAGAGGTTGACCAAAGCCAGCATAGCGATAGACTTAGGAAAAACATGGATTCTCATTTGGCAGGTTTCGTGGCCGATTCGCCAACTCCCAACTCCGACGGCGCCCCTGGCGATGGTCCTAAGCAGGACTTTGCGGATCTAGGTCTCTCGCCGGTAACGCTCGAAGCGCTGGCCAAGGCCGAATACTTGCGGCCCACGCCGGTGCAAGCAGGCTTAATTCCCCGTGCCTTGGCCGGCGTCGACGTCATGGCCCAGGCCCGCACCGGCACCGGCAAGACGGCCGCTTTTTTGATTCCGATCTTGGAAGGCTCCGGCGAGCCGCGCCGGCACAATTCGGTGCAGGCCCTGATTCTCGTCCCGACGCGCGAATTGGCCGTTCAAGTTCGCGAAGAAGGCGAAAAGCTGGCCCACGGCCGCAAGATTCATATCGCGGCGCTGTACGGCGGCAAGCCGATCCGTGGACAAATCGAAAAGCTGCGCCGCGGCGCCGACATCGTCGTCGGCACGCCCGGCCGCGTGTTGGATCACTTGGGACGCGGCACGCTCGCGCTCGACGATTTGAAATTCGTGGTGCTCGACGAGGCCGACCGGATGTTGGATATCGGCTTTCGTCCCGACATCGAACGGATCTTGCGGCGCTGTCCGCAAAGCCGGCAATCGCTGCTGCTCAGTGCCACCGTGCCGCCGCCGGTCGAACGACTTGCGCGGCGTTATATGCGCGAGCCGGAGTCGCTCAACTTTTCGTCGCAGGAAATCTCGGTCGAGACCATCGAGCAGTTGTATTTCACCGTCGACCCGGAACGAAAATTCGATCTGCTGGAACGCTTGCTGGCCCGCGAGCAGCCCAAGCAGGCGATCGTCTTTTGCCGCACAAAGCGCGGCACCGACAAAGTGTACCAACGGCTGGCGAAGAAACGGATCGAGGGCGTGGCCTGCATTCACGGCGACTTGCAGCAGAATGCCCGCGATCGCGTGATGAGCGACTTCCGCGAGGGCCTGGTAAAAATTCTGATCGCCACCGACGTGGTGGGGCGCGGAATCGACGTGACGGGCATCTCGCACATCATCAACTACGACATTCCGCAATTCTGCGACGACTATGTGCATCGAGTCGGGCGCACCGGCGCGCATGGGACGCGAAGGCATCGCTTACACGTTCGTCTCGCCCGAGGAAGGAACCGAGCTGACCCGAATCGAGATGCGAATCGACCGGCTGCTGACGCGCGACGAAATGCCCGGCTTCCAGGCATTCAGCCGGCCGGTGGCGTCGGCCGCGGCGCTGGCGGCATCGCCCGACGGCCCTCAAGTCGATTATGGCCCGGACGAATTGTCCCCGCCGGCGGAACCTGCGAAACCGCGTCCCTCGCCGCCATTGCTCGGCCGTGGCGGCCGAAGCCCGCGCCGCAACCGCCGGGCGCTGTAATGCGACCCGCATCTTGGATGCGATCTAAAGACGGCGTCCGGCACAAACTTCCAGTGCGACGGCAGCGAGACGGCTCTTTCACACCGCAGTTTCTTGGGTCAAAACATGCGTTGCGCACGTCGTCCGGTACGGCCCACGGTGCTATAATCCAGGAGATCCGGCGCACTCCGCTTCAGGTCAAACATTTTGCCGGTGCGTCATTCCAGCACGTACAACGATGTTTTTATGATTAAGAGCCTATCCGAGAACCGGCGGGGACTGGCTCATTTTGCGGTGCCCTGGGAGCAAAATGTGCCTGTCCCCCTCTCCTCGGCCGGTTCTCGGATAGGCAGTAAGTGACGGTGTGGAAATCAACAGCCGAGTGAGTGAGCGTCTGAGGTCGTCCGAGCAATGGCAAACTCGAGCGCGAAATTCTATCGGCCTTTTTTTCAGGTCCCCGCCAGCAATCGCGTCTTTCGCAGCCTCGACGATCTTACTCGTTGCGGGCCTTAGCTGTCGACTCTTACCGGGCTCCGGCCTGACGGAACATGTCACGCCATGGATTTGGGCGCCGCTTGTTGTCATCGGATGGGGGATGACAAACGTAGCCACTGTCCTGCTCTATTCCTCCTCACTCGTTGTAGTGAGTAATCGTATCGTCTTTAGGATCTGCCTAGGCCTTGCGCTGATCGTAGCTTGCGCCGGGCGCGCAGGCATCTGGCCGTCGCTGGCCGCCTTTTCGCACAGTAGGTACTGGTCAAAAATATACATAATTGTTTGCATGCTTGGTGCTTTGACGGCAGTGCTGCCGCGCGAAACTCGGCTTGTACGCCAAGAAATTTGGAGTCATCGTGCTATAAGAGGATGGCGGCAATGGTTGATTGTCGTAGCGTCGATGATCGTGGCGGTGTTAGCCGTCCAGTCCGCATTCTCGTTCGCTGCCAGGGGTATTTCGTCCGGACCGCAGGAGGTTCGGCCAATTACGCTAATAATCAACGTATGTCTCCTCTGCAGCATCATCGCGCTTGTGTATTCGATATCCAACCGGTTTGTGTTCTCGATGCTGTTGGTCGCGTTGGTTTACTCTCTGCTGCTGGTAGCCAGCGTCGTCAAAGTGCGGTACATGCAGGCAACAATTCAACCGTTGGACTTCGTCTACATTCATGAGTTGGTAATCATTTGGAATTCGATCTTTGGGCCGGCATTTACTGCTCTATTGGCGGTAGCAGGTGTCTTTGTGATCGTGTGCTTGGCATGGTCTTGGCGAATTCGGTTGTTCCCCATGTCAGGAATCATGAGGATGGCGGTCGGGTCGCTTGCGGTGGTGATTGTTGCAGTCAGCGCGCGCAGTTTGGTTTGGCGGCCCACCGCGAGCTTCCTCGCTAAATTTCAGATCACGTACGCCCCGTTCGACTCCGTCATCGCGGCTCGCAACAACGGACTGGCTTTTGAGTTTGTTTCGCAGTTTGCATTTCTTGGGGCCGAAAAACCGAGCGATTATTCTCAAGGCGAAATCGCGAAAAGAATCGATGCGAGATTTCCTTCGGGCAGCGGGCGCGCTATTCCGGAAACCCATGCTGCAAGGGTGAACCTGATCATTTACCTTGTTGAATCCCTCGTCGATCCTCGCGATCTAGGTCTGAAATTCACGTCCGAGCCAATTCCCTCGCTTCGTGCAGCAATGGCTGGCCATGCGAGTGGTCACGCTGTAGTGCCTGGTTTGTTCGGGGGCTCGGCTAATTCGGAATTCGAACTCTTGACAGCGATGTCGATGAGCTTCTTACCAGAGCGAAGTTGTCCATTCAATCAATATATTAAACGAGACTTGCCGACGTTGCCTCGACTACTCAAACAGCAAGGCTACCGGACCGTTGCCGTTCATGTTGACGTCCCAAGTTTGTACAACCGCCGCGAAGTGTACCCCCACCTAGGGTTCGATAAAATCCGCTGGCTTTCCGAGGAAAACCGTCAGTCAAAGGACGTCCAAGGACTTAGTGTTTCGGACGACGCCGTGGTTGACGCATTGATCGAGGAATCTGAGGGCGAGAGACCGTTTTTTGCGTTTGCATTCCCTAGCTCGACTCATTGCCCGTATGACTATACCCGCTATCTGCAGTCAAGTTTGGACGTAACGACCCCCCTACCCGCGGCTGCCCACCGTGAGTTAAAGACGTACATCAATGCTCTTGCGACTGCGGACAAGGCGATTGGAAAGCTATTTTCTCATTTTGCGAAGTCCGATCGGAAAACGATCATTCTGGTGGTGGGTGATCATCAGCCGCCTCTTACCCACCGGGGTTCGCTTCCCACTCTGCCTGGCTATGATCGGAGAAGCCCACAAACATCAGGTTGGGTTCGGCAGGAAGTGCCGCTTGTTGTATGGACGAACTGGAAAGATAGCAAAACAGACCTGCTGTACAGCCTCAATTTTCTCGATTCCTACGTGCTTTCGAGAATGGGTATTCCACCAACCGGATTCTTCCTTTTGAACGACTCGGTCCGCGCAGCTCAATGTGCTTTCTCCGAATATGGAGGGCCGCGTCGGCCCCGACGGACAGCTTGAACCCGTCACGGCAACGCCGTCACGAGAGCTATTAGACTACAAACTCATGCAGTACGATCTTCTTCTTGGCGGGCGATTTGGAGCGGACAAACTGCTCAATGAACGTTGAGTCCCCGCCCGCCGACCCGCCTGGGTTAGCCGCACGTGTTCGACGTTTAGGCCGCCGACGTCATGCAAGAATCCTGCGGGCAGATTACAATCGAGTATCCTTTCGATCGCCGGCGCACGTGGGATCTCCGCGATGTGGCTTCCCCTTATTCTGCTGCACTCGGCCAACGCGTTGACGCGAAAGGTGGCCTGTTGCCTGGCGCTGATCCTTTGCGCCGGACTGACCAGCATCGCCCATGCGGCGGATGATCCGGCTGCGATCGCCGCCACTATTGCCCAGCCGCTTCCCCCCGTCCGCGTCGACGAGGGGCGGGTTCGCGCGGCAGGCATTCGCAAGCTCTCCAGCAAGCGGCTCACGCTTTACACCGACTTGCCGCCCGAGGCATCGGTTGAAGAGTTGCCCGGCATCTTCGATCAGGCATTTCCTCAATGGTGCGCGTACTTCGGCGTTGATCCCGATCAGCATGCCGAATGGCGGCTGACCGGCTGCCTAATGAAGAACAAGCTGCGATTCGAAGCCTGCGGTCTGTTGCCGGCCGATCTGCCGAAATTTCTGTATGGCTATACTCGCCACAATCAATTCTGGCTGTTCAATCCCACAACCGAATACTATCGCCGGCACTTGCTGCTGCACGAAGGAACGCACGGGTTCATGTACACCCTGCTCGGCGATTGCGGGCCCCCTTGGTACGCCGAAGGGATGGCCGAGCTGATGGCCACGCACAAATGGGAGAAGGGGCATCTGACGATGCGCTATTTTCCGGCCCGGGCGGCGGAGGTGCCCAAACTCGGTCGGATCGAAATCGTGCAGAACGATTTTGCCAACCATCGGGCTTTGAAACTGGGCGAAGTGCTGGCCTACGACCTGCACGCCCATCTCAAGGAAGAGCCCTACGGCTGGAGTTGGGCCGCGGTGGCGTTTCTCGACGGTCACCCGCGCTATCAGGCCCGGTTCCGCAAGCTCTACAAGTTTGTGAATGACGCCGATTTCAATCGCCATTTCACGGAGACCTTTGCCGCCGACGGAGGACAATTGTCGGAGGATTGGCAGGTGTTCGTCGCCGACATCGCCTATGGCTATGATTTCCAGCGGACGCTGGTCGACTATACGCCCGGCAAGAAGATGCCGTCGCGCGGCGGCACGGTGAATGTTGCCGCCGATCGCTGCTGGCAAAATGCGCAAGTGAGATTGGAAGCCAACAAGACCTACCGACTCCAAGCCGCTGGAAAATATCAGGTTGCCAAGAGCCCGCATGCGTGGTGGTGCGAACCGGGTGGGATTTCGATCCGCTATTTGCATGGCAGGCCGCTGGGCATTTTGTTGGCGGCCGTGCATCCCGACGGCCCTCGCAGCGGCAGCAGCCCCCTGGCGATGCCGATCATCGTCGGCACGGGGTCCACGATTCGGCCCAGCGTCTCGGGCACGCTCTACTTGCGAATCAACAATTCGGCCGGCGAGTTGGACGCCGCCAGCGGCTCGCTCAGCGTGCGGGCGAGTCCGGCCCGATTGAGCCTGTCCCAGGCGCGTGTGACATTGCACTTAGGCCGATATTACCCCGCGCCCGATGTGGCCGTACGTCATTGGCGTTTCTGTGATAGAATAGCGCTGACCACAAACTAATCAAATACGATCCAAGGAAAACACGTCATGGCCACTTCCAATCCCACGATGAACGAGGCGATCTACCGGCAAGTGGGTCGCGCGGACGCCACCACGCAAGGAATGACGCTCGGCGGCACTGTGGCAAAAACGGGCATCCTGCTGGTGCTGCTGCTGATGGCGGCGACGTTCACTTGGAGTCAGGCGATGCACGGGGGCCAAAATTTATCGTATGGGCTGCTGATGGCCGGCGCGATCGGCGGGCTCATTGTGGCTTTCATCACCGTATTCCGTCCGCAGGCTTCGCCGTTCACCGCGCCGGTTTACGCCATTTTGGAGGGCCTCGTGCTGGGCGCGATTTCCGCCGTCACCGAAGCCCAGTATCCCGGCATCGCCATTCAAGCCGTCGGCCTGTGCGTTGGCGTGTTGGCCATCATGCTGTTCCTCTACGGCACGGGCCTGGTGCGGGCGACCGAGAAATTCAAGATCGGCGTGATCGCCGCCACCGGCGCGATATTTCTCGTGTACGTCGCCGACTTCATTCTGTCATTTTTCCATTCGCCGCTGTCGTTTATTCACCAAAGCACGGCCTTCGGCATCGGCTTCTCGCTGGTGGTCGTGGTCATCGCCGCCTTGAATCTGATTTTGGATTTCGACTTCATCGACAAAGGGGTCCAACAACAAGCCCCGCGCTACATGGAATGGTACGGCGGTTTCAGCTTGATGGTGACGCTGGTGTGGATGTATCTGGAAATGCTCCGCCTGCTGTCGAAACTCCGCGGCAGAGATTGATTCTACAAGAGCACGCACCGCGCCTTGCGATCGTTGCGCCGTCGAGCGCTTGGATCGCGCCTTTCGAACGGAATGACAAACTGTTTTTAATGGGTACATTGTCGCTGTATCGAGGCTGGGGTCAATGACAGATGGGCCGCTGAATAGTGAAGCGCTGAGCTCGCTGCTCGAGCAAGCCACTCCCGGAATCACCGAGTCGATGAAAACACTGTCTGGTGACCCGCTTGCAATCGTGATGATTCGACATTTGGAGCAGTTCGCGAATGTGCTGCGACTCATAAACACTGTGCATTCGAAGGTTCTTGAGCCAGTAGTAGCCGACGAAATCCTGCGGGCGAGCATCGTCTACGTTCACGCGTCGCTTGAAGAGGCAATTCGCGATATCGCGAGGCGCAGAATAGACCTCTGGCCATCCGAACTTCTCGACGAAGTGCCCCTCGTGCCGGGCAAGAGAGCGAACACCAAATTTCACTTCCACGATCTTCTTGCGTTCTCGAAAAAATCAGTTGGCGAAACAGTCTATGGTGCGGTTAACGATTGGCTAAATGCTACGAGTTTTACTTCGATCGCTGGAATTCTGAAGTTCTTAAAAGGGATTGGCGTCGACGTAAAGAAGGTGTTGGCCGAAAATTCCGACCTCTTCGGGGCGGACGCCAATGAACTAATGCGGCCCGCGAGCCAACTCATCAAACGGCGTCACCAAATTGTCCATAGCCAAGATTATGAACACGGATCGCGTGTACGGAATTCCATAGATACCGCGAGCGTAATGTCCTCGGTGGTTAGCGTTTGGGTCCTCATTGTAATAATCATCGTGGAGGAGGTCCGGCGCCAACCTCAATGGAAGCTCGCGTTGAGGGAATTGCTTCGTGCATGTCGCAGTCTCACGCCCGTTTTTGGTGAGTCCGGCCCAATATTTGACAGCTTTCTTATCACGATAACTACGCGCAATGGTTGGCCTTATCTGAACGAGGGCCAACCGCCGGACCAAACCACCGTATAACTTCAGCCCCAGATATTCAATCTGTCCGACCAACGCCGGGGTAGCGTGGTCGTTTTCATATCCGGACGACGATTTGCCCGGCGCGACGCCGATGCCTGGTTGATGCAGGATGATCCACCTGGCCACTGGCTGCCCTTGATGTTTACTCCACAATCGTCCGTGCCAAGGAAATCCAAGATAACTGCTGCGGTAGGTGGGCACGTTGATGTGGCGGTAGGCGGAGCGGATGATTAGGACTTGGTCGTTGAACGAGCCGCCGCGCAGGACGCGGGTAGTCACGGGGTCGATGGCCAGCTCGCCTTCGTTGTCCTCGATCGCCTCGTCCGGTTTGGCGGCCGGCTATTGCTCATACGTGTTCTGACACCAGCCGTAGGCATTGTCTTGGGGTGTCGAACAGGCCGAAGTCGCTCGGCTAAAGCAGGGGGATCGGCCAGGTGCAGGCCCGAGTCATCGCCATCTCGGGCGAGGCCTCGGCGATTTTGATCACCTGCTGCACGCCGTCGCGCAGCTCGCGAAACTGGTCGGCAACCCGTTCTAATTGGCCGAGCAGCGTTTGCAGGGATTCATCCATCGGCAGTTCAATTCGATTCGCGTTTGGCGCGTGGTCGAATCAGGTCATGATTCGATCCACCCGCCGCCGAGGACGCGGTCGTCTTCGTAGCAAACGACGGCCTGGCCGGGGGCGACGCCGTAGCCGGGTTGTTCCAGGATGATCCGCAAACGGGCATCGGGCAAGGGTTCGATCGTCGCTGGGGCAGGACGGCTGTTGTAACGGATTTGGGCCAGGCAGCGCCGCGGCCCATCCGGTTCATCGACCAGCCAGTTGCACCCGTGGGCTGTGAATTCGCGACGGCCGAGGTCGGCGTGCGCGCCGATGATGACTTGCCGCTTTTCGAGATCCAATCGGACAACGTACCGCGGTTCGCCGAACGCGACGCCGAGACCTTTTCTTTGCCCAATCGTGAACCCCTCGATACCGTGATGCAGCCCAACCACGGCGCCGTCGGTCGTCACGATCTCACCCCCGCGATCTTCACCGCCCGAGCGGCGGCGGACGAATTCGGCATGATTGCCGCTGGAGACAAAGCAGATATCCTGGCTGTCTTTCTTGTCCGCGACGCGCAGGCCAACCTCGGCGCCAACCGGCGAACGTCCGACTTCGCCAATCCGCCGACCGGCAACAGCATCCGTGGCAACCGTTCCCGCTTCACGCCGAACAGGACGTAGGACTGATCCTTTCCGGCGTCAACGCCGCGCCGCAGCACCGGTAGCGATTTTTCCAGACTCTCCGTGGCGTCCATTGCGCCGCCGCTTTCGTGGGTCAACCGGGCGTAATGGCCCGTGGCGACGAACCCGGCCCCTACGCTGTCGGCGTAGTCGAACAGCCGGCCGAACTTCAGCCAGTTGTTGCACATCACACAGGGGTTCGGCGTCCGGGCCGCCTGATACTCGGCGACGAAGTAGTCGATGATCTGGCCGAACGAATCGGTGAAATCGAGCGCATAAAAGGGAATGTCGAGCCGACCGGCCACGCGGCGGGCGTCGGCGGCATCGGACGCAGTGCAGCATCCCTGCTTGTGGTCGGCTCGCGGCGAAAGGATCGGCAGGACAGCGCCGGAGGCCGAAGCGGCGGCTGATGTTGCAGGCGCGGCGCAGGCTTCGACGGTTTGACCGTGGCGCATGAAGACGCCGATCACGTCATGACCCGCCTCTTGCAAAAGATGCGCGGCCACGCTGCTATCGACGCCGCCCGACATCGCCAACACGACACGCGCCACGGATCAATTTCCCGCTAAGAATTAGAATGCGAGCGATCGACGAATTTTAGCAGCGCTCGAGCCCGCCGTGAAAGAGCCGCGCACGAAGTAAGCGAATTGGAGCGTGCCACTTGCCCCGAGCGATCACTTACCGGGTGCCGATGGAATGGCCGCGTGCAATGAAAGCGATGGCGTTGCCAGTGGCGGGCCGCTGAATCGCTTACTGCGTGCGCGGCTCTTTACGAGGTCGCGGCCGGTTCGCCCAGTGTTTCGGCGGTCCAGGCTTCGAGCATCCGGAATTGGGCCGCGAAATCGTGCTGCGTGGTGCCCAACGGGCTCTTGAAGAACGAAGCCAGGAACGTGAGCACGCCGATGTCGCCTCGCCGCCAGGCCCGCTCGGTGAACCGCACCAAGTCGAGCACCAGCGGGGCGGCCAGCAGCGAATCGCAGCCTTGCCAGGTGAACTGCAGCGTCATTGGCGTGCCGAGAAAACCACGGAAATGGATGTGGTCCCAGGCGGTTTTCCAATCGCCCATGCTGCGGATGTACTCGATCGTGACCAGCGTCTGCGGCGGGTAGCCGAGGATTTCGGAGAGCAGCCGGTCCTTGCTCGTGACCTTGCTTTTCTTGTTCGCCGGATCGTCGAGCACCTTGCCGTCCATGTTGCCGAAGATGTTGTGCCCGACCCAACTCATCACATCCAGATTGCGTTTGGCGAACATCGGGGCCAGGACGCTTTTCATCAGCGTTTCGCCCGTCTTGCCGTCGTAGCCCATGTGCCGCGTGTGGCGTTCGACGGCCAGTTCGCCGATCGCCGGGGGCGTGGCGCCGCTGGAGGGCGTGAAGTTGACGAACGAAAATCCGAGGTCGACCGCCGCAATGGCATACGCAGAACTGGCCGGCAACGGGCACTTTTGCGGCTTATCGAGCAATTTTTCGAGCGCCGACCATTTCGCCGGTAGCGCGTCGGGCGACAGCGACGGCTCGGTCGAGGCGACATAGACCACGATCACGTGCGCGAGCTTGTTCGAATCGCGGAATTCCTTCAGATCGCGCTGAATGCGATCGATCGCCTGGCGGGGCGTTTCCTTGCGATTGCGCAATTCGCCAGGAGCGAAACTGGCGATCGTCGGACCGACGTTCAGGAGGGTGCCGGGCCGGAGATTCTTCTCGATCTTGTCCAACTCGCCTTTGCACTGCTCGAGGATTTCAAGGCTGATCGCGCGGCTTTCGGTATGCATCCGCATCGCTTCGTCGTAGAGCCGACCGTCGCGGATGTCGTGCCCGCCGACGACGAGATCTTTCCAATCCAAGAGCTCCAGTCCGGCGAATTGCGGTAGGGCGCTGACCAGCCCGATCGGCTGCATCAGTCCTTTTTTCAGAGCGATCAAACCGGTGAGCGCGGTCGTGGCGACGCCACCCTTCGCGCCAATTAGCCAAAGTCCAATTCGAGCACGCGGCATGATCGTGGGGAGCCAGGGGTTGCAGGGCAAAACGTCGGGGAACGAAAATTGTACGCGGACGAACGAAAACGGTGCGGCGGCCGGCGCGAACGGCCACGAGCGGGCAGGCGCTCAGGTGGGACATCACGAGCAACGAATAGCCGGCAAACCACAGGTCGCGCCATGCGCCAAAGGCGAACCTACGGAAAGGTGCTATTGTCCGAACGAGATAGCACCACGTCAAGCGGTTGGCGGATGACGCCTACGGTGGTGGCGGCGAATCGCGAATACGGCCACGACCATCGTCACGATACCCGCGGCGATCCAGAAGCCAGGATGTTCCACCCTAAAATAGAAGTCGTGAATGAACATCGCTGGATTCTACCTCACGGAAGCAGAGCCTTGCTATGATCCCGCGTGGCCGACTTGGTTTCGACGGTGCGCGGTTGTAAACTCATCCGAATCTTGTGCTCTTCCCAAAGGATGTTTTTCATGCCGCTGGCGATCTCACGTGTTGTCGAAAATCTCGAAGCGTCCGCCACTCTGGCCATGGCGGCGAAGGCCAAGGAATTGGCTCGCTCGGGCAAGACGGTGTACGACTTCAGCGTGGGCGAGCCCGACTTTCCCACCCCGCCGCACATTTGCGACGCGGCCGTGGCTGCCATGCGCTCCGGGCACACCCATTACACGGCGGCAAGCGGCATTCTCGAGTTAAAGCAGGCCGTGGCCAAGGCGTATCGCAGCCGGCATGGGCTGGAATATGGCCCGCAGCAGGTGGTCATCTCCAACGGGGCGAAGCACTGCGCTGCACAATGTGTTCACCGCGATCTGCAACCCGGGCGACGAGGTGATTATCCCGGCACCGTATTGGGTCAGCTATGCGGAACTGGTGAAACTGACCGGGGCGAAGCCGGTAATCGTCGAAACGCGGGCCGCCGATCAATTCAAGCTTTTGCCAGCCCAATTCCGTTCGGCGGTCACCCCGCGCACGACGATTTTGCTGATCTGTTCGCCGTCGAATCCTACCGGCAGCCTCTATTCGCCAGAGGAACTGGCGCGCTGGCCGACATCGTGCTGGAGAAGAACCTGTCGGTCGTTAGCGACGAGATTTACGAACGGCTGATTTACGGCCGCCCATTCGCCAGCTTTCCCACGGTGCGGCCGGGATTGCAAGAGCGGACCGTGGTCGTCAACGGCGTGAGCAAGGCGTACGCGATGACCGGTTGGCGAATCGGCTGGACGCTATCGCCGCCGAAAGTCGCCGCCGCGATGGCCGATCTGCAAAGCCAAGAAACATCCAACCCGGCCAGCATCAGCCAGTATGCAGCCTTGGCAGCCGTCGAAGGGCCGCAGGAATGTGTCGAAGCGATGCGCGACGAATTCGCCCGGCGGCGGCAATATGTGGAAAAGCGCCTGGCGGCGATTCCGCAACTCAAACATTGCGAAATAGGCGGCGCGTTCTATGCGTTCGTTGACATCCGCGCATATCTTGGCCGCATCTATGGCGGCACGCGGATTGACACGTCGGCGCAGTGGTGCCTGGCCCTGCTGAACCAGCAACAGGTAGCGACGGTGATGGGCTCGGCCTTTGGCGCCGAAGGCTATATCCGGATTTCTTTCGCGGCAAGCCTTGAAACGCTCACCGCAGGCTTCGACCGGATCGAGGCGTTTCTGCGCAGCGCCGTGTAGGGTGGGCACTGCCAACCGAATCGCGCGGCGTTCTCTCCCTTGGAGTTGGTGGGCATTGCCCACCCTACGCCTACAAAAATCACGCTGTCAACTACCTCAGCGAGACAGTCCGATTGCGGCCGTCATCGTCGATGTGAATCTTGTCTTCGCGGGCAAGCCAGCCGAGGCCCTGCATGATGGTGTCACGCGGCCCGCCGATCTCCTTCACCAGCTTGGCAATCGTCAGCGTCCCCTTGTTGCTCAGCAGTGTCCAAATCTGCCCGGCCGTTTCGCCAATTTGAGATACTGCGCACATGGTCTCAGTCGCCATTGAAGAAACCCTCCTAATCCTGTTCTGTGCAACGTATTCCGCTCTTCCGCGGGGCCGTGACGGAGATCAGCCGGGCGCAGCAATCCCAAGCATGCGCCACACAGGGCTGCGAGCATCGTATGATTATACCGGTTGCGGCGGCATGCTCAAGCGCCCGGCCCCTAGCAGCGTTTTGAAAAAGGGGACAGGCACCTCGCGATCAACTAAATCCGTCGGCAAACTCATTCAGTCGCTCGGAGCCAGTCCCCTTTTTCAACGGGCCCCTAGGCGAAGATAGGTCGCGATGCCTGGACAAGTCGGCATCGTTGCCCAAGTCCTTAGCGCAATTCACAATGCGTTTGTTAGCAAGCCAACGTGATGAGATTTTATCGGTCCGCGGCGCTTGAAATGTCGGCGAGGTCCGATTGAAAAATTTACATTCGTCGGAATTGTAATACGCGATTTTCGAGGAGCCGACGCTCGCAGCGCTAGTAAGCTCGTTCGAGCACCAGCAGCCCCAATTTTTCCTGCGAAACGCGTTGCGGGCGATGTGCGCACACAATTTTTTCACGAGGGGCATGACCGCTGTGCTGACAACGGCACGACAAATGCTAAATGCTCGATCGCTCAGGTGCGACCCAGTTGGCCTTTCTGGCGTCCCGCGCGTCTCGAAGGCCAAGCGTGAGCAAATCGCATGTCAGCACCGTGGACCTTAGTTGCGACAGTCGCCTAAAGTTTGGCGACATTACAGCCCGCTTCGGGACAGCACGTTTTTCACGGTTCAAGGGCTCGTTCGGCTTCGCACTCAGCCGGACGAGCCCTTTTTCTTTTCGTGGCGGGACGGCCGGGCAATGTGCCGCGATGGGCGATGGCCCTAGGGCGTGCACAGGCACGGCATATCTTGCTCCCGCGCCGGCAGCGACCTATCTTCAACGGGCATGGAAAGCGAGTATGTCGCCTGGCTTCGTAGGCAGATTCCCCCTCATCCGCAGTTGCGGTTAGGACCCGGCGATGACGCCGCGATCTTGCGCTTAGCTACGGGGGCCGATTGCGTCGTGACGGTCGATTTATTGACCGACGGCGTCGACTTCGATCTCCGCTCGGCCGAGCCGCAGCGCATCGGCCGCAAAGCACTGGCCGTCAGCCTGAGCGATTTAGCGGCGATGGCCGCCAGGCCCGTCGGCGCCGTCGTGGCGGTGGCGCTGCCGCGGCTTGGGGGCCGGCAGCTTGGCGTCGAGCTCTTGCAAGGGCTCTTGCCGCTGGCGGAGCGCTACAACGTGGCGATCGCCGGGGGCGATACGAATAGCTGGGACGGACCGCTCGTCGTCAGCGTGACCGCGATTGGCGAGACTACCTTCGGAGGCTCGCTGTTGCGAAGCGGAGCGAAACCGGACGACCGGATTCTCGTCACCGGCTCTTTCGGCGGCAGCATTTTGGGAAAACATTTCGATTTCGAGCCGCGCGTCGATGAAGCCCTGATCTTGGCCGATCGCTATCAAGTGCGGGTCGCCATCGACGTGAGCGACGGCCTGTCTTTGGATCTCGCGCGGATGGCAGCGGAAAGCGGCTGCGGGGCTGTGATTGAACTCGATCGCGTGCCGGTGTCGGACGCCGCCAAGGAGATGGACCGCCGCTCGGCTGACGGCCGCACGGCGCTCGATCACGCCCTGGCCGATGGCGAAGACTTTGAGCTGATCCTCGCCGCGGCCCCGGATGTCGCCGCGCGACTCGTTGCGGAGCAACCGCTCGACGGAGTCCCGCTGACCGACATTGGCTACTTCACGCTCGAATTGGGCCTCTGGCAAATCGGGGCCGATGGACGGAGAATTCCATTGCCGCCAAAGGGGTTTGAGCACGCGTTCGATTGAATTTTATCCAACGTGGCATGGGACAGAAACCGATATCAAAACACCGCCGATGCCCACGCGATTCACCTTTGGCGCCGCCGACGAAGTTGCGACCGAGAACCTCGGTTGTACACTGGCCGAAATCCTGCCGCGTGGGGCGGTCGTAGCCTTGTGCGGGGCGTCGCAGCGGGCAAGACGCGATTGGTGCAAGCGATCGCCGCGGCGGCGGGCGTCGATCGGCGGGCAGTCCTCAGCCCGACGTTCGTACTGATCCACGAATACCGCGGCCGCTTGCCGATTTTCCACTTCGACGCCTATCGACTCAGCGGCGAAGCGGAATTTCAACGCCTCGGTCCGGACGAATACTTCGACGCTGGAGGCTGGACCTTCATCGAATGGGCCGATCGGGTCAGGCCCGCGCTGCCCGCGGAGCATCTCGTCATCCGCATCGAAGCCACCGGCGAAACATCGCGCCGGTTCGAGATCGAGGCCGTCGGACGGCGCTATGAGCCTGTAATCGGCGATTTAACCGCACGGCTTGGCGTCCGATCCACAGAAAACCGGCCCAACCCGCAGCCCGAATCCTAAAGAATAAACTTGCTCAAGTCCTCGTCCTTGCTCAGCGCTTCGAGCTTGTCGGCCACGTACTGGGCCGTGATCGTCACTTCGCCGCCGCGCATGTCGGGCGCCTCGAAGCTCAACTCCTCGAGCAATCGCTCCATGATGGTATACAGCCGTCGGGCGCCGATGTTCTGCGTCGTTTGATTCACGCGAAATGCGCAAACGGCCAGGGCCTCGATCCCCTCGGGCGTAAAAGTCAGCTTGACGCCTTCGGTGTCCATCAAGGCGGTATATTGCCGCGTCAGCGCGTTGCGCGGTTCGGTCAGGATGCGGATGAAATCGTCCTTCGTCAGGTCCGACAATTCCACGCGGATCGGAAATCGTCCTTGCAACTCGGGCATCAACTCGCTCGGCTTGGCCCGATGAAATGCCCCGGCGGCGACGAACAACACATGATCGGTCTTCACCGAGCCATACTTCGTTTGCACCGTCGTTCCTTCGACGATCGGGAGCAGATCGCGCTGCACGCCTTGCCGCGAGACGTCGACCCCCTTGGTTTCGCCGGCCACGATCTTGTCGATTTCGTCCAAAAAGATAATGCCTAAATTTTCGGCCAGTTCGATCGCGTCGCCGTGGAGCTTTTCCTGATTCAGCAGGGCTTCGCTTTCCTGGTCGAACAGGATTCGCCGGGCGTCGACGACGGTCACTTCGCGGCGGACGCTGCTCTTGGGTAGTATCTTCTCGAACATTCCCTGTAAATCGAAATCGACCTGTTCCATGCCCATGCCGGTGAACATCATGGGGGTGGCTTTGTGTTCTAGCGTCAACTCGACTTTGCGATGGTCCAGTTCGCCGGCGGCCAGCATGGCCCGCATTTTTTCCCGGGTCCGCTCATGCCGGTCGGGCGTGGCGGGACTATCGGCCGCGGCATCGTAGCTGACCGGCGGTGGGGCCAGCAGGTCCAGTAGCCGCTCTTCCACTTTGCGGCGGGCTTCGGCCTCGACGTTCTTCCGTTCCTGTTCGCGCACCAGCGCGATCGCATTCTCGACTAGCTCCCGGACCATGCTTTCCACGTCGCGGCCGTAGTAGCCGACCTCGGTGTACTTGGTGGCCTCGACTTTGATGAACGGGGCGCCGGTCAATTTGGCAAGCCGCCTGGCGATTTCCGTTTTGCCGACGCCGGTGGGCCCGATCATCAGGATGTTTTTCGGGGCCACTTCATGCTTCAGATCATCGCCCAACCGTTGCCGCCGCCAGCGATTGCGGATGGCGATGGCCACGGCCCGCTTGGCGGCGGATTGGCCCACGATGTGCCGGTCTAGTTCGGCGACGATCTCGCGGGGAGTCAGCTCGCGCATGGCAACTCCTCGACGACGATGTTGGTGTTCGTGTAGATGTCGATCCCGGCCGCGATTTCGAGCGCCTTGCGAACGATTTCGGCCGCCGACATTTCGGAATGAGCAACGAGCGCTCGGGCCGCGGCCACGGCATAGCTGCCACCGGAACCAATGCCGAGGATGCCGTCGGTCGGCTGGATCACATCGCCGGTGCCGCTGACCAGCAGCGTGTGCTGCGCGTCGACCACGGCTAACAGCGCTTCCAACCGCCGCAAAGCCCGATCGGTGCGCCATTCTTTGGCCAGCTCGGTGGCGGCGCGGGGCACATTGGCCGGAAAATCTTTCAACTTGGCCTCGAACCGTTCCAGCAGGGCAAAGGCATCGGCCGCGGAGCCGGCGAAGCCGGTGAGCACGCGATTATCGCCCACGCGGCGAATTTTCATCGCGTCGGCCTTCATGATGGCGCTGCCCATCGTCACCTGGCCATCGCCCCCCATCGCCACCCGCCCTTGGTGCCGCACGGTGAGAATCGTAGTCGAGCGAATCTTCGGCGGCATGGGGGAAACAAGCAGCGGGACGAGGCTGAGTCAGGAAACCAACGTCAAAGTCTACCAACCCCGTGTGGCATTGCGAAGGGTTGGTGCGAACAACTGCCCCGTTAGCCGCGACGCGGCAGCGGAGCGCGTCGCCCGGCGCGCTCCGCTGCCGCGTCGCGGCTAACGGGTGCTTCGTTGCCTTCTCGCGCGCGTTACGCCGCTGCGCGCGACGGTACAAGTGTGGCCAGTTCGCGGGCGATTGGGCCACGGAGCGCGGCTTCGAGATGCGAAATCACCTTGGCCGCCAGCATGCCGTCCAACACACGATGATCGCAAATCAGCGTGATGAGCGCCTCGCCACGCTCGTTCAAGGGGCCATAGGTCAAACTGGTGGCATGAATCGAGGGATGAAATCGGTTCCAAGCTCCTTGGCCGGCCAGCGTCGAAATGCTGAACGTGCCGATCCGCCGGGAGCGCTTCGGCCCCAAAGTGTTGAGGTTCATCCACCAGATCAAGCGTCGCAGCGGCATCGGGAGCCAACCGAGCTCGGTCTGCCGCCGGAAGGTCTTCGCGATATCGCCGGTCAGATACTCATGAAGCGCGCCTTGCATCGCCACCAGCGATTGCCGTTCGGGCTGCAGAAAGCGGCCCCAGCAAAGCCGGTCTTCGCCACTCGCCGGATCCGCGCGATTAATCGTCAGCATGCCAACCGAGTTGGGCATCTCGCCCAAGTGGGGCCAAGGCCAGCGCAGATACGCTCGCCGCAATGCGGGACAATCGACAGCGACCAAGGCATAGGCCTTGAGAAACAACACGGCCCAGGAAATTCGCCCACTGGAATTACCAGGTGCGGCGACCAGGGCCTGCTCGCGCAACTCGGCCAATTCCGCCAGTTGGACAACCTTTTCGACCGGGAATCGCGGCACGCGCAGCTGAAATAGAGCAGATCGCCGATCAATTGGCGGTTGCGCGACAGCCGCAATCGCCGGGGGCGCGGTTGGCGCGACGATTTGGCAGCAGGCAGATTCTCGGGCAAATTGGCGGGGGGCGGCGCTTCCATGCACACAAGTCTCTAGCATGCGAGCCAAAAATCAGCAAGATCGGTCGATTTGCATGCGATCGTTTGCGACGCTCGCGCTAAGCCCAGGGATAGCCATCCCTGGGCTTAATCAAAGCTTGCGCTTCAACGTCCTTTCCAGATATTGGATATTGGCGCGGATCCCTTCCAACTCCGGGTTGAGAGCCAGCGCGCGGCGGAACGATTCCAGTGCTTGCAACTGGTCGCCCTGCCGCAGATAGCATTGCCCCATGCCGGCCGCCGCGCCAAAGTGATACGCGTTGATCTCCAGCGCCTGGCGGCAATCCTGGATCGACGGCCCGTAGTGCGTCAGGCCGAAATGGGCAATCGCCCGCTGATTCCAAACTTCGGCTAGCCACGGTGCTTCGCGGATCAAGGCCGTCGCTTCGCGCAGCACGGCCAGAAAATCGTTCGTGCGGTTTAGGGAAATCAACCGGGCCAACTTCTGGCGTTGAGCCGGCGAGCCGGCCCGGCACCAGACGAATCGGATGGCCGTCTCGGCCGCCAGCCGCACGCCGCGGTCGGCGTCGGTCAAAGCCCGGCCCAGCACAGGATTCGCTTCGTAGTCGCCGACATGCCCCAGAACCAAAACTGCCGCGCGGCGGACGGACCGAGACCCCGTTTCCACCAGCCGAGCAAGCGTGGCGGCGGTGTACCGCTGCATCGTGCGATGCACGTATGCAGGAACGTCGTCGTCCACCAGAAACTGCTGATAGAGCTCATCGAGAACGGGCGTTCGCGAGACATCGTTGTTCATGGGTGGACCGTCCCGGACCGGATTCTTCCTTACGACCGTCCGGATCGAACGTCTGTCGTTGTGGAATTAGTGATCAACTTCTTAGTGTAATCCGAACGCAAAAGAATTAAACTAGGACGAAGGCATTCTCTGGAAAATGCAGGGAGGCTGGAAATGACACGTTCCGCGCGACTCGTGCTGCTGGGCTTGGCGGTGTGGCTGCTGCTCAGGCCGGCGCTGTGCGCCGCCGATCCGCCGGTTACTTGGTGGACCGGCGAGAACCTGCGTGTGGCGCTCGGCCAGAAAATCGGCGTCACCTGGTCCAACATTTCGCTTCGCCGGGCGCTCACCAGCTTGTCGAAATCTCGGCAGGTCGCGATCATCCTGGATCGCCGCGTCGATCCGGACCAGAAAATCGAGCTCACCCTCGACGACGTGCCGCTGGATATTGCGCTGAAGCGGATCGCCGAGCGCGCCAAGATCGGCGTCGGACAGGTTGGCTCCGTCTTCTATTTCGGGCCGGAGGTGTCGGCCAAGCGGATTCGCACGCTGTCGGTATTGGCCCACGAGGAGTTGCGGAAGTTGCCGGCGGCGGTTCGATTGCGGCTGCTGCGGTTGCGCCCTTGGGGGTGGGACGACGCCACCGCGCCACGCGATTTGCTCGACGGCCTGGCCCTGCAATGCGACGTGAAGATCGAGGGGCTGGACCGCATTCCGCACGACCTCTGGGCCGCGGCCGATTTACCGCCGCTAATCTTCACCGACCGGCTGACGCTTGTCGCGTCGCAATTCGATCTGACGTTTCATTTCTCCGACGACGGCGAGACGGTGAAGCTGGTCGACGTGCCCGAGTTGGTCGCAACCGTGCATGCCTATGCGATTCCCAGCGACCCCGCGCAAGTGGCCGTGATCCTGCAAAAATTGCGCGAAGTGTTGCCGGACGCCAAATTCGAAGTGGCCGATCGTAAGCTCGTGGTCCGGGGCCGGTCGGAGGACCAGGAATTCGTCGAGACATACTTGTCCGGGCGAACGGCCCGGAAGGTGACCGTCGTGCCGGGCACGAAGGTCTACCAGCTTTCGATCGTCATGCCAGTGGGCAAGCTCGTGAAAACGCTCGGACCACGCTTGGACCTCGACGTGCGGATCGACGAAGCCGCGATCGACGCCGCTGGGCTTTCGTTGAAGACGGAGGTGAAAGTCGACGTGAAAGACGCCTCGGCCGACCAATTGCTTGCCGCCGTGCTCGCGCCCGCCGGAATGACCTTCGATCGCCAAGGCCGCGTGGTCACGGTGCATCCGAAGAAGTAGAGCACGCTGGAAAATCGTCGCCGCGGACCGTAGGGTGGGCATTGCCCACCTCTGAACTGAGCGCGTCTCGCCCCTTTCCGCGGTTTACGATCGGTGGGCCGTGCCCACCTACGGAAACGAACATGGCCGAAGCAATTCTTCAGCGCGAACAGATCGGCGGTGCGGTCGAGTCTATCATGGGTTCGCAGCCGGTGTTGGACATGCACACCCACACGTTCCCGCCGTGCTTCGGCACGCCGGTAGCCAACGCCACGCATCCGACCGATCCGCATGGCCTGATGCTGTGGGGACTCGACGAGCTGCTCACGTATCACTATCTAATCGCCGAAGTGTATCGCGTCGTCCCGCCCAGCCGGATGCCTTACGAACAATTCTGGCGAATGACCCGGGCCGAGCAGGCGGACCACATTTGGAAGCACTTGTTCGTCGAGCGTTCGCCGATTTCGGAGGCTTGCCGCGGCGTGATCACGGCGCTGGTGCGGCTCGGGCTTGATCCCGATGTGACCAACCTCGCTTCACTGCGCAGGCATTTCGCCCAGCAAGATCCGGACAAGTTTGTCGATCGCGTGATGGAACTGTCGGGCGTCGAGCGGATTCTGATGACCAACTCGGTGTTCGACGACAACGAGCGCGAGCGCTGGCTAGCCGGACAGTGGACACACGATCCGCGGTTTGCTCCAGTGCTGCGGATCGATCCGCTCGTGCTGGATTGGCCTGCGAGCGCCGCGAAATTGGGCTCCTGGGGTTACGCGGTAAGTCACGAGTGGAACGAGCGGACGGAAGCCGAGACCCGGCGCTTTCTGCGCGACTGGATCGAACGGATGGATCCCGTCTATCTGGCCGTGAGTTTGCCGCCGGCGTTCCGTTATCCGGCTACGGGCGAAGAGCCGGCGCTCTCCGGCGAGTGCGTGCTGCGGCATGCCATTTTGCCGGTCTGTGCCGAAGCAGGCTTGCCGTTTGCGATGATGATCGGCGCCATCCGCGGCGCGAATCCCGGCCTGCGCGACGCGGGCGATATGGGGGGCCAGGCCGACGTGCAATCAATCGTCCGCCTGTGCCGGGATTTTTCGGGCAATCGCTTTCTGGTCACGATGCTGGCCCGCGAGAACCAACATGAGTTGATCGTCGCGGCCCGGAAATTCAGCAATCTGATGATCTTCGGCTGCTGGTGGTTCCTCAACAATCCGTCGCTGATGGAAGAGATCACGCGGATGCGGTTGGAATTGCTGGGCACGAGCTTCATCCCGCAGCACTCCGACGCCCGGATTCTCGACCAACTGCTCTACAAATGGGAACACAGCCGGCGAGTGATCGGCACGGTGCTGGCGGACAAGTATGAACAGCTAAGCGCGGCAGGCTGGCCGATCCGCCGCACGGCGATCGAGCGCGACGTGCGGCTGTGGCTGCGCGATAATTTCCTCGATTTCGTCGCCCGCCGATAAGCGGGCTCTTCTCACTGTGGCACGCACGGGAGGGCGAGGCTCCTGCCGAGCCGTGACAAGGCGTTCAACCACGGATGACACCGATAACACAGATGCGGACGATTAATACTTGCTCCTTCCCCGTAAAACGAATCCTTGCTTCAACTCTGGGTGCACGGCTCGGCGGAAGCCTCGCCCTCCCGATTGAACTTTTGTTGCGAAAATCGGTTACGACGAACTCGCTTCGAACCGATAACCGACGCCGCGCACGGTTTGTACATACTGGCTGGCCTTGGCGAGTTTTTTTCGCAACCCGGTAATCTGCACGTCGATCGACCGGGCCGTGACGGGATAGCCGATGCCCCGGCTATGCGTGACCAGTTCTTCGCGCAAAAGACCCGGCCGGGAAACGATGCCAGGATGTGCAGCAGATTGAATTCACCTTTGGAGAGCGCGACCGGCAGTTTCTCCACCAGCGTTTCGCGCCGATCGACATGGATCGTCAACAGCGGGAACAGCAGCACCTTGGTCTCGGCCGGCGCACGGTTTCAATAACCAGCAGCGTCGTCGGCGTGGTTGTCGTGAGACATTGCCGGACGATCTCGGCCACTTTCGCCGCCAGAGAGACGACGCTTCCCTCGCGGTTTGGTTCCTCGAGCGTCGGTTCGCTGCGCACAGCGAGCCCGACGTTCGACAATTCGTGCAGGATTCGCTCATGAACCGCTGCCACGACGCCACTCAATACAACCAACGCGCTTTCGGCCATCGTAGCCCCCAATAAATCGCTGCGCCCGAGGTTCCTTCTCCGCACGCTGGCCTAACAGCCTGTCGAAAAAGGGGACTGGCTCGGAGCGACCGGACAGATTTCCCGAAGTTTTGAAGTTCCCGCGAGGTGCCTGTCCCCTTTTTCAACAGTCAGTTAAGCGTCATCGCCTGGCAATGGACTCGAACGAACTGAAAGCGCGACGGACGACGCGGTGGGCTTCGCCGGGCCGATTCGGAGGCCGCGAAAGAAAATATTGCGGGATCGCCTTGCGCCGTCGGAGGCGGCGATTGGCAATCGGCGCCTCGATTCGCACCGCGGTGGAATCCACCTCGATTACGCCCGCCACGCGTCGGCAGGCATGTTCCAACCGGTCCAGTTCCACCACGGAATCCAAATGGCCCGACAGATACACGAATCCTCCAATGATCGAAATCTCGAACGTTATCGATTTGCACAAGCCTTGGCTGACAAGAAATCCGCGCAGCCGCCGCTGCAATGCGGCATCGGACAATAAATCGCCGTGTAGTTGAATCGCTGACATGGCAGGACACCTTTTCCAAGTTGAATTTTGTTGTGCGTCGGCAAGGGAATGACTCCTTGCCACGATGATTCTGCGAGAGGCCCTAGAGCGATCTGGCGCAAAGAAGCAGTTACGCGCCGTGTGGTTCGAAACGACGGGCAAACAGCAAGAATCAACAACAACAGCAGCGAGGCGCGGAGAGAACCGCTGTTAGCCGAGCGCGATTGTCGCCGTCTAGAGTAAGAGCAGCGACACATGCGATCGGGCGAAGTTCGCATCCGGCGAGACTTGAGAGCATGGCTTGTTCCAACATCCGGTTCATAGGAGCCGCCGACAGATTCCGGTCGCACAAATCAACTAACCCCTTTATCGTTACAATAGTTCATTTACTTTATCATCTTACTAATCTAAATCAATCTCAATCTCTGAAACTTGCTCGTCGGGTTGATTCAAACTCTTGGTACGAATTATCTTGCGTCACAGAATTCAATGTCACGCCGGTGCACCCGACGGACTGCGGTTGGATGACTCGTCGGTTGACTTCACTCGGTATCACTCCCCCGGCAATCGCTCCGATTAAACAACTTTGACCGATTGTCGGGGTTGGTTTGGCTGGGGGCCGAGATCGTCGACGAACAATCCTTCTCGGCGACTTTTGTCAGCCATGTTTGCGATTATACTGGCCGCTAGCTGTTCAAGGCGGCTGACTTATCTCTTCCAAATTCACAATTCCCCAGGCGAGCCAAATCATGGCGGGCACAAATCGTCCCTCTGCCGATGACCATGCTTCGATCATCAGCCACAACGCCCGCTGGGGGCTGATTCTGTTCGCCATTTACGTCGTGCTGTATCTCGGCTTTATGATTTTGGCCGCCTACTTTCCGGAGCAGATGGCGCGAACCACGCCGATCGGCTCGGTGAACGTGGCGATCGTCTATGGCATCGGTCTGATCCTTGCCGCGTTCGTCCTGGCGATCATCTACACGTTCATCTCGCGGTCGTCCGACGCAACGTGAGTGCCGCTGGCATTCGTTCGAACTCTGACCTCATCTGTCAATCGACTGGAACCCTTGCATGCTCTACCAGACGTCTTCCGAGGCGATTGGAATTTTCTTATTCTTCGTCGCGGTCGTGCTCGGGCTGTCCCTGTATTTGGGCCGCAAGGCCCGATCGAGCAAGGGCTATTATGCCGCGCACGGACAGATCCATTGGTTCGTCAATGGCATAGCGTTCGCGGGCGATTATCTTTCGGCCGCGTCGTTCTTGGGCATCTGCGGCATGATCGCATTCTATGGATACGATGGATTTTTGTATTCGATCGGCTTTCTTGCCGGCTGGGTCGTGGCATTGTTCGTCATTGCCGAGCCGATCAAACGCCTGGGCAAGTTCACCTTTGCCGATGCCTTGGATTCGGCGTTCGATTCACCGGGCATCAAATTCACGGCCGCGATTTCGACGCTCGTCGTATCGATTTTCTATCTGATACCGCAGATGGTCGGCGCCGGATCGCTCATTACTCCACTGCTCGGATTGCCGTACTGGGCAGGCGTGGTCATCGTCGGCGTCACGGTTACCGTGATCGTCGTCACTGCCGGAATGGTGTCAACTACCTGGGTGCAATTCATCAAAGGTTCATTGCTAGTGGTCGTTTGCTTCGTGTTGGTGACACTGATTTTGAACCGCGGGTTGAGCGTGACTCCGGCCCCATCGGTGGAAGCCGGCAGCCTGGAGGGCGGACAGGTGATCGCTCCTGAAGGAGAATGGAAAACCAAACCCTACGTTCGGGTCCGTTTCCCCGGCGGGCAGATAATCACCTATCGGGCCGTGGCGAAAGAATCAGCCGGTTTCCTGGCGAAGCTTTCCAACGATGCGGCCCAATGGACTCTCGAGGAGCGCAACCAACTAACGCTCGCTCAAACTCGTTCGGTGAAGGGCGGCGAAGCCCGTGTCGATGGCTTACCGCAAACGATGGGCGACGCATCGAAAGACATCAAGCCGAATGATCTGCGCCCGATTGGCACCGTCAGTGAATTGCCTGGCGGGCGCAAGGAAACCGGACCGCTGGGGCCGCTGCAATTCCTCTCGACCCTGCAAGATTCCACGATTCTGACTTGGCCGACAGAAGTGATCACCAGCGCCGACGGCACGAAAACCACCGTTTCCTATCAAGCGCCGAAAAAGGGCGCCGATCTGCTAATTCCGGGTGCTTCGCCGACGTTTGCGGGCGTTCGCTCGACAGAAGGCCTGAAAAAGCTCGACTTCCTGTCCCTCATGCTCGCGCTATTTTGCGGCACTGCCGCGCTGCCCCACATCCTAATTCGCTACTACACGGTCAAAGATCAGGCCAGCGCCCGAAAGTCGACAATCGTCGGGATCGGGGCCATCGGTTTCTTCTACTTGTTGACCCTGATCCTCGGCCTCGGCGCCATGACCTCCGGCGCGATGGACCCCACGAACACGAACATGGCCGCCCCGCTGCTGGCCAAATCGTTTTCGAACACGCTATTTGCGATCATTTCGGCACTGGCGTTCACCACCGTCTTGGGAACCGTGTCCGGCTTGATCATGGCCGGCTCCGGCGCCATGGCGCACGATCTCTTGAAGAACTTGTTCCGGGTCAAAATGGACGATCACAAGCAAGTGATCTACGGCAAATTCGCCGCGGCCGGCCTGGGCGTGTTGGCGATGGCCCTGGGCATCGTGTTCCAGAATTTCAACGTGGCATTCCTTGTCGGCTGGGCGTTCAACATCGCCGCTTCGGCGAATCTGCCGGCGCTGGTGATGCTATTGTTCTGGAAGCGGACCACGGCCAAGGGTATCGCCGCGGGCGTGACCGTCGGACTGGTCTCCTCGCTGGCGTGGATTCTCTTGTCGCCACAGTGCTACAAGGATGTGTATCACATCAAAGCAGTCTCGTTCATTCCCTTCTCGCAGCCGGCATTGGTCACGGTGCCGCTCAGCTTCATCGTGCTGATCGTCGTATCGCTGATGACGACGCGCACCGCCGCCAGGCCGACGGCCGCGTAGACGATCAAGAAAACAGATCAAGCAGCAGCCGATCGATCCAATTCCATTTCGTCACCGTGCGAAGAATGGGTTGGACGTCGCCATTGTCCGGTCCGCGGCCGTTCGACATTCGCAATTCTATTTCGGCGGCTCGCGCCGATCGTAAGGAGTCGGCATTTCCGGGCCGTCCGTCCGTCCGCCGGCTCGAGCCCAGTCGAGCAATCGGGGCAGCTTGTTCGAATCGAACCAGACTCCGTCGCGTTTGCAGATGTCGATTACCACGCCGCTCGAATGCCCGAAATTTTCGTGCAGCATCCGATCGTGGCAGAGAGGACAGGGGAGATAGCCGTGCGGTTTCGATCCGACCGGCAATCCAGCGGGCGAGATCGCTTGCCTGCCGCCGAAATTCTCGCGACCTCGCAATTCGCCTGATTCCGTCGATTTTGCGGCGCGGTCGATCAGGTGGTCGAGCACGTTGTTGTCGACCCAAAAGCCGCCGCAAACTTTGCACTCCAGCACCGCGTACCCTACGACTTGCCGATTCGACAGCCGATGGTCTCCCTGGCAGCTCGGACAGACAAGTGGCGTGTCGTCGACCGGCAACGCATGGGCCGCCAGCGCGTGGCCGCAATGGTCGCAGAACTTCGCGCGGTCGCTTTGCCGGGCGAAACAGTTGGGGCAAATCGTATCGAGATCCTGCTCGTGCAGCGTGAAGTCGGCGCCGCAGAAACCGCATCGCTGCTGGTCGCCTTGCCGCGGCGCTCCGCACGAGGAGCAGCGCACCACGTCGGAATCGTGCCCCGCCGGACGCGCGACCGTAAGCGCCTCGCCGCAGAGGCAGTGGAAGTGAGCGCCGCTCGGCCGGCCCGTGGCATCGTACTGGCGTTTGCATTTGGGACAGGCGATCAGCAGCCGCATGAGAGCCTCGACATGGGGAACGAACAGCCGGTCCTATACAGTATTCGCATCAACGAGCATTTTATTGTGCCACATACGCGGCTGTCGACAAAATGCGTTTTTCGGTAGTGGTACAGTTTGAGCCCCCGCGGCACACGGAGTGTGCCTACTACGTAGCAGGCACGCTCCACGTGCCGTCGCCGCGCCAAATAGCATCAAAATGTACCACTATGCGCTTTTCTTCGCATCCAATCGCGCAAAACCTTTTCAAGCTGGCTATATCGGTTACGATTTCTGACGGTCGTTGGAAACCTGTTGAACGGGGGTCTTCGATGGATTGCGTCAATCTTGGCCGCACCGGCCTGAAAGTGTCGCGGCTTTGCCTGGGGTGCATGACCTATGGCTCGAGCGCCTGGCGACCGTGGGTGTTGAACGAACACGAGAGCCGGCCTTTTATCATGCGGGCCTTAGAGCTTGGCATCAATTTCTTCGACACCGCGAACATGTATTCCGACGGCGCCAGCGAAGAGGTCCTCGGCCGGGCGATCCGCGATCTGGTTCCGCGCGACGAAGTGGTCATCGCCACGAAGGTCTACAACCCGATGGGACCGGGACCGAACGCGCACGGCCTGTCGCGGAAACATATCTTCCACGAAATCGACGCCAGCCTCCGCCGGCTCGGCACCGATTATGTCGATTTGTACCAAACGCACCGGTGGGATTATGCGACGCCGATCGAGGAGACGCTCCAATCGCTCGACGACGTGGTCCGTTCGGGCAAGGCACGCTATATCGGCGCATCGTCGATGCACTCCTGGCAATTCGCCAAAGCGCTGTTCACGTCCGATTTGCACGGCCTCGCGCGATTTGTCTCGATGCAGAATCAATTGAACCTGGTGTATCGTGAGGAAGAGCGCGAAATGCTGCCACTGTGCCGCGATCAGGGCATCGGCGTGATTCCTTGGTCGCCGCTGGCCCGGGGCTTTCTAGCCGGCAATCGCCGCCAGCGCGACGGGGGCGACACCTCGCGCGCCAAGACCGACGAATTCGCCAAGAAGCTCTATTACCGCGAGGACGATTTCGCGGTGGTCGAACGCTTGGGCGAAGTGGCCGCGGCCCGGGGCGTGCCGAATACGCAGATCGCGCTGGCCTGGGTTCTGGCCAAGAGCGAAGTGACGGCGCCGATCATCGGGGCGAGCCGGCTGGAACATCTGGACGATGCGCAGGCGGCGCTATCGCTGCGCTTGACGCCCGATGAAATCCGCCGCTTGGAAGAGCCGTACAAGCCGCATCCGGTGCTGGGGCACGAGTAGCGTCAGAAGTCTCTAAGAAGTCCTAACTCAACTCGCGGCGCCGAGGGGTCAGTCCCCATTTTGCTCACGGGGCATTGCAAAATGGGGACAGACCCCGGCTGGTTAAGTTAGCAATTCTAATGACGAAATGACTCATTAGACATTCGTCCTTTGCTCTGTGGCATCCTTCCACCCGGCGGCGTCCTCGCCATCCAGTCGCAGTGTCAGGCACTTGGCGCTGCCACCGGCTTTGACGAACTCGTCCAGCGGCGTCTCGCGTGGCTCAAAGCCGCGCTGCGCCAGTGCGGCATGCAGCAGCGGACAGCCGGTGTTTGTCACAACTGTGCGTCCGACGACAACGGCATTACAGGCGAAACGCTGCGCCTCTTCGGCGGCGACTTCGATCAGTTCCCCGACGGCGCCGGCCAATGCATCGCGGCCATACTGATCGAACGCCGGCGGAAAATAGAGCGCCTTGCCAGTCGCCAACGGGCAAAAGCAGGTGTCGAGGTGATAATAATACGGATCGACCAGTTCGACCGGAATCACGCGGCAATTCAACATCTCGCCGATCTGCTGATGTCCGCGGGCATGGCTCCGCAGTCGATAGCCGGCCACCAGCGTCTCGCCGCAAAACAAGGCGTCGCCGGCCCCTTCGAAGTGGATATCCGCCGGCACGTGCGCGATCCGATATCCTGCTTCCTTTAGCCAGGCTTCGTCGTACGTCACTTCGCCTTGTCGCTCGGGATGCCGGAACTGGGCCATTATTGCCTGGTCGCGAAAGATCAGGGCGGCGTTGGCCGTGAAGACCAAGTCCGGCAAACCTTGCACCGGCGCCAACAGCGAAATCCGCGTTCCGGCGTCTTCGAGCAATTTCTTGAGCGCCTGCCACTGCCGATTGGCCGTCGGCTGGTCGGACTGACGCTGACGGCTCATCCAAGGATTGATTTCGTATTCAATCCCATAGAAGTCCGGCGGACACATCAAGATATGCGGTTGCGACATCTCGCGGTTCTGAAAAGCGCGGGGTTCTTTGCCTCCGGGAAAACAGCATTACCATAAGCCGCACATCCGATTTATCAAAGCCCAGACCGCGGCACTTCGTCGTAGGGTGGGCACTGCCCACCGCGGGCTGAGTCCGACGTGCATGAAGCGCGGATTACCATCGGTGGGCAATGCCCACCCTACAGCCTACGGCTGCAAGCAACGCGCGGTTTACAGGCGCCTTGTCCGAGTTGTCCGCCGGAGCCGCTTTGGACGCTTTGCGCCCGGTGGCGAAGTTGAAGGTCGTGATGTTGCCGATCGACGAGAACAGCGGCACGGCGCTGATCCGCACATAGCGGCGGTCGGCCGAGATCACGGCCGTGGCCACCAGATTGGTTCCTTCCGGCAGCGTGGTGATGACCGGCTGGTAGCCGACAGCCCCCTGCAATACGAACGGGTTCAGCCCGTTGCCGACGATCAGATCGCCGCCACCCGCGCCGTTGTTCGCAGTGCTCGGATCGCGCAGACAAGGCGAAAGCCTGGGCCACGTTCGGATCGTTGATCTGCGCAAGCAACTGGGCGATGTTGTTGGCATTGGCGTTGGCTGCCGCTGCGGGGTTCACTGCCGCCGGATTTGCCACTGCCGCGGCGTTGGCCGCCGGGGCCGCGACCATCTGGGCCAGAATCGCCTGGTTCACGCCGATCATCGCCTGGGCCGCATTGGCCGCCTGAGCCTGAGCCAGCGGTTCTTGCCGGCGGCCGTCTTTCAATTCGAACGTCACCAGCGCATCCTGCTCGCCGACGGGAATCTGCCGCCGCTGGTGCGTGGCTTTCTTCGTCCCCCAGTGAGAATAAATATCGACCGTGACTTTGCCGGCCGTCGGCTTGCCCCACACGCGCCGGCAACAGCATCTTGTAGGTGCCGGTAAAACCTTCGGAAACGACGTATTGCTGGGCAATGCCTTCGTCGTTGGACGACCGCGCGGCGGCGCCGGTGAGCAGCGTGCCGCCGGAGGTGGTCCGCGGATCGCGCAGCGAGCAGACCGAGCCCGAGGGCTCCTGCACGGCCACATCCACTTCGGCGTCGCCGTCCCAGCGGACCCGGACGATGCAATCGCGGACCATTGCGTTGTCGAGCGCCGTCTTGAATCGCTCGGCTTCTGGAGCTTGATGCGCTGCGCGGAGTTGCTCGAGCGTGGCCTTGGCAGCCCGGCGCGCCAGTTCGGCCACACGGCCTTATCGCTTGGCCAGGTTTGGCTGAGGACGCCGACGCAGGCCCATTGGATTCCGGCCGTGTCGCGCAGCCGCAGCGCCACTTGCAGGCCGTGCATATACGGCTCGTAACGGCTGGGATCCAGCAGGGCCGCTTGTCGATAGAGCTTCAGGGCTCGGGCGTCGAAGCCCGCGCGGCTCATGTAGGCGGCGATGTACATCAGGTCGTTGTTGGTGTGGGCGAACGCGACGGCCGACATCAGGGCCCGTTCGATTTCCGGCTTGGGCTGGTTGTCGGCCTGCATGGCCAGGCTCGAGCGCCTCGTACATCCAGGGCTGGCCCCAACCGTTGCGCAGCGCGCCGCGAATCAGCGAGGCCACTTCGCCGAACTTCTGGGCGTTCATCAACTGCCGCACGGTCTCGCGAACCGAGGCCATTTGCTGCCGCACCAGGGCCAGATTGGCCGGCACCGGCAGCTTGGCGAAATACTCATTCCAGGCCGTTTCGAGATCCACGTTGGCCTTGGGAATCTCGATCTTGGCAGCCTTGCCCACCGGCTGATTCGCTGCCGCAGGAGTCGCTGCCGCCTGGGCCGCTGCCGGCTGCGCGACCGCCTGTGGGGCAATTGCAGCTTGTGGGTTGGCCTGCTGCGCGGAGGCCGGCTGCGCGAACGCAAGCAACAGCAAGGAGGAGGCGCTGAAAGCTAAGGCAAACTTCCCGCGGAGAGAATGCAATTTGCACATGGTGACGAGTACCTGTTCCAAGAAGCCCAACTCTGGACTCTTAAGAGTGAACCGAGAAAAGGCCTGGCATCCCGAGCCTTGAAATGCACACGAACGGCCTCATGAATCGTCCGTTCATCGGCTGACAATTACAAAGCAAGCGACCGACAAGTGGAATCAGGGCGTGTTCCGTAGCGCCGCGGTTCCTCAATAAGATTAGAAAGGTAGCGAAGAGGGACTGAATTCGCCCGTGCGGCGCCGTCGGCCGCCAGTCCGCTCCTCGCTGGCTCGATTGTATCCAGGACGAAAAAAGATAGCAAGAAATATTGGTGCTTGCGACTTGTACGGCAAAATGGCGAGCGGTTTTTGCATCGCCATTTCCCGATTGTTATAGTGCCCAACTGAGACCGATGGCGGATCGGCGGTGTAATGTACAGGGAAAGTCTTCTTTTATCCCGTTCGAAAACACGTTTCGAGGAGAAGTGACATGGCGCAGTATTGGCAGGTGGACGGTCGGGTTTGCGGCCGCGGTGGCGATGATCTCGGCGTCGAGTCTTCTTCGGGCGGCCGATGAACCGGCCACGCCCGCTCCCCCGACCGCCCGTCCACGCGGCGGCATGATGGGCGGGGGCCTGGGGCTGCTCCGCGCGGAGGTCGTCACTAAAGACTTGGAGTTGACCGACGACCAGAACGCGGCGCTGAAAAAGATCGGCGAAGAGGCGCGGCAAGACGATGACCGACATGCGCGAGTCGCTGAAAGACGCCAGCCGCGAAGATCGGCAAAAGAAGATGGCCGATGCTCAGAAGGAAATCACGAAAAAAGTCGACGCCGTGCTGAACGACAAGCAGCGTGGCCGACTGGAAGAGATCAAACTGCAAGCCCGCGGTCCGGCGGCGTTGGCCGATAAGGAACTGCAAGACAAGCTGAAGCTAAGCGACGAGCAGAAAAGCAAGTTGACTGATCTAGCCGAAGCGCGACGCAAGACAGTCCGCGAGGCATTCCAAAGCGCCGCCGGTGGCGACCGCACCGAAGCCCGCAAGAAAATTGCGGAGGCCAGCAAGGAATCGTCCACCAAGATGTTGGATGTCCTGACGACCGAGCAGAAGGAAGCCTTCGAGAAGATGCAGGGCAAGAAGCTCGAACTCGGCTCGGCAGCGTTTGGCTCGTTCGGCGGCTTCGGCCGACGCAACCGCGACGCCAACGCGAAACCCGACAGCACGTCGGAATCGAAGTAGCGCGGCGTCTCGTTTGATGACAGCCCGCGGCGGCGCGGCGCAAAGCGGCTTACGCCGCCGCGGATTGAATTCAATTTGGCGAAGGCACCGACGGGATCGAGAATTCCGGAACGGAGAAGGGCTTAGCGTAATACATAAAAGTTTTCTGCCCAAATGGGTGTACCAAGTCGTGGCGCCAGCGATGCAACCCCGTCGGCGTTGAACAACAAGTGATCGTATATTTTCCACTCACGGTAGCTCGCCCAAGGCGAGCAACCCTGGGCTGGATGCTTCAATCCCGCTGGGGTTGTCCATCGGCAACGAATCTTAGCCGAAAAATGGCTCTTCCAAACACAGCCATTTCAATCGCTCACATCGTTTCGTACGAGACCCATTCGGGTGTCTGTTTACCGCAGCCACAACATTTGATCGCCATGCTAAACCAACCAAATCCGTCCGGCCATCGATCGCCGTCAATCTTACCGTCAGTTTCGGCGACGAAGTGTTCCTTCCCCTCCGTTTGAATCCAGATCGACGCTTCATGCTCGGTGAACCCACAAGAAAGGCATTGCCACGGCCGAAGAGGTGGCCGTTCGATCGAAGCCTGTTTCGGGTCATGGCAAACGAAACCATTCCATCCGTGGAAATCGGCGTCCAGAAGGAGATGCCGGCGATTGCAGCTTGTGCAGCGAGCCGTCACCAGAAAAAAGAATTTGCCGCCGATTTCGGCTGTGCACGGAATGGTCTCACCCCGCCATTCGTGCGTTGTGCCGGGAAACAATAGATCGAAGCGTGATGACCCGCACGGGCAGCGAACGAAGGCGTCGAGCGGCGATTCATCGATGACCGCGTCCCTGGGGACTACGCAGTCAATCAGATGCGAGGGAACGGGCATCATGGTCGGATGGTGGTTTTACTTGAATCGAATTCAATACGAGTTCGATTTTCGGAGCGATATTTTTTTGGCCGGCCTATGCAGTGTATCGGCGAATTCCGACCAGAGGTCATCGAGCGATTTGCCGGTCGCTTGTTTCCAGATTGCGTCGCTATAGGTTCCGTCACGCAGGGCCGCATTCAGCTTCTTGACCAATTTCGCGTCGTGCTTGTTCTCGGCAAACTCCAGAAACATCGCCGTCGTCTTATAGGCATCGGTGTACTTGGCCTTGTCGGGATTCAGACGCGGGCGTGGGGCTTTCGGCTCGAATTTCACGATCCGGATGTAATCGGCGATGCCCTCCACCAGCCAGCCCGGCTTCTGGCCGCGGCGGGCGCGGGTATTGTTGCACGACGTGCGTCAACTCATGTACGACCATCCCGAAATCGTCGGGATGTTTGCGAACCCAATCGGGCTGGATCGTGATCGTGTGACCCGTGGTGGCGGCCAAGCCGCGAAAATCCTTGCGGAAGCGAATCTCGACCGATTTCGGCGGAGAAAAACCTTCGCTGGCCAAGAGTTTGTCGATTTTCGGATACCACTCGGCGGCGATCTTGCCGGCCTTTTCGCCCCACTCCTTTAGGTCCGGCGCGTCAGACGTATCGAATTCGATTGTCACGCCGATGCCCCGGGCATCGACCGTCTTGCCAACCCAGGCCGAGGCTGCTTTCGCCGATTCAACCGGCCCAGCCGCAAGCGCGATCGAATGGGCGCCCAGCCCGCCGCACATAACTAACCAGAAAGCAAGCCAACTTTTCATTTTCCTACCCGCTTTGCTGCGGAGAGCGTGTGAAAGAATGGGGACTGGCTCCGAGTCAGCCGCGTAAAAACAACAATTACCGGCGTGTCGCGAGGTGCCTGTCCCCATTCTTTCACATCCTCGGAGCGTGCCCGTCGAACGATGCTCAAGTATAGCGTGAATGAATCCGACTGTGCGATCACCAGCCGGTGGACATGCCTTTGCTGGGAGGCGTCATTCGTTCGCGATAACCGCCAAGGAACGGATGATTTCATCGGCCGCACGATAGCCGCTGGCGATTGCGCTGGCAACGGTGCCGCCGAAGCCTGACTGCGTCGCTTCGCCGGCGAAAAAAAGCGTCTCTTCGCACGGTCGGGCCAACTCCGCGACGGCGTCCACGCCGCCGGCGCGCACATAGCTGTAAGCGCCACGGGCAAACGGATCGGTTTGCCAATCGCACACGTGCGAGCCTTGCAGCCAGTGGCGAAGCTGCTCCAGCGGCAGCGAAAGAGCGCGGGACACGGCACGGAGCCCCTCATCTTCGAACGGCTTCCGCATCGCGGTTCGATAGTCGGTCGGCGGCCGGCCCCCCGGCCCAGCCGGTAAGGATCGGCAAATGCCGCGGCAGGCTCGTCCACCAGGTTGGAAACGGCTCGTCTGGCAAGTACAGGAACGACGCTTGCGCGAGCGGTCCTGATTCCCAAAACGGCTCGTCGAAATGCAGGATTAGTTTGACGACCGGTCCCATTGCCAGTCGTGCAATTGCCCGCTGCTTGTCGGCGAGTTCGGCGAACAGCGCACTGCGCCTACTGATTCCGGAGCAGCCTTAAGAACGCCCAACGGCAGCGTGATCATCGCGCGAGGTGCGCTATAAACGGCCGGCGAGTCTCCTGCGATTGAACGGCATTCGATTCGAACCTGTCCGCGTTGCCAGATGATTGCCGAGACAATCGCCCCGAGGCGAATTTCAAGCCGCTGGTGATCCGCCGCCATGCGAAGCCAATTTGCAAGTTGGCTGTAGCCATCGGGCAATCGGAAATTCTCGTCCGCGCCAATTTCGCCCGCCGCTTTTTCCGCCAACCGCAACGATTGGGCGCTAATAAGCCGCTCGTCCGCCGCCTCGAAGCCTTCGACGTACCGACTGGCCAACAATCGGGCTTCGGCCGGCAGATCAGCACAGCGCGACTTCAGAAATTCCGCGAAAGTCATGTCGTCCGAACCGAGCTCGCTGAGCCGAGCCAGCACGCGCTCGGTCTGTTGCCAATCGCCGCTGCCCCGGATCAGCCGTTCCCCTTCGCGCCGCCACGGTTGGCCTTCGACCTCATCGATCGACAAACCGGCGGAACGAACGATCTCGAAGATTTCAGCCGGCCGGCCGTGAATGAATTCCGCTCCGCGCTCGATCGGCGCCGGCCACGCCGGATCGCGCACAGTATCCACCCGTCCGCCGATCCGCTGGCGAGCTTCGAGGACGAGGATGCGCAGCCCGCGCTCGGTCAACCGTCGCGCGGCCGCAAGACCCGCCACGCCCGCGCCAACAATGATCACATCCGCGTCCGATTCAGGCATGCCCTAATCATACATGCCGCGGCAAAGCTGAGATGGGCCGCTCCATTGTGTGATCGCCGCTTCCGGCCGCCTGGGCTGTGCTACATAATGGTCGTCGATTCGTCGGAACGGCTGTCGGGGCGAGCAGGCTCGCGGCCCGCGCCGGCGTCCCTCTGCCCAATTCACTCCCCGGTTGAACTTATGCGATACGAGCCCTTTGACGTGCGGCTGTTCGAAACGAATCGCGGGCGGCTGCGCAAGCAGCTTTTGCCGGGCTCGCTGGCGATCGTCAATGCCAACGACGTGCTTCCCACGACGACCGATGGCAGCATGCCGTTCTATCCCAATTCCGACCTGTTTTATCTGAGCGGAATCGAACAGGAGCAGACGGTGCTGTTGATCGCGCCCGACGCGCAAGACGAGTCGCTTCGCGAAGTGCTGTTTCTCCGCGAGCCGACCGAGCAGACACGACTTTGGGAAGGGCACAAGCTCTCGAAAGAGGAAACCCAACGAATTTCCGGGATCAAGACCGTCAAATGGCTCGCCCAATTCAGAACCATTTGGCATCAGCTGATGTGCGAGGTGGAGCATGTCTATCTCAACGGCAACGAACATAACCGGGCCTCGATCGAGGTGGCCACGCGCGACACACGATTTGTGCAGGAATGCCAGTGGCGCTACCCACTGCACCAATATCATCGGCTCGGGCGGATTCTGGCGCTGCTGCGCGGCGTGAAGAGCGATTTGGAACTCGAGCGGCTCCGGGCGGCGATTTCGATCACCGCCGCGGGTTTTCGCCGCGTCCTGCAATTCGTGCGACCGGGAGTGAACGAAGCCGAGGTGGAAGCTGAATTCGCGCATGAATTCATCCGCCGCAAGGCAAAATTCTCGTACTCCCCGATCGTCGCCTCGGCGCGAATGCCTGCGTCCTGCACTACATCGATAACGACCAGGAGTGCAAGGACGGCGAGTTGCTGCTGCTCGACGTCGCGGCCGCCTACGCCAATTACAACGCCGACATCACGCGCACGATTCCCGTCAACGGCAGATTCACCGACCGGCAGCGGCAGGTGTACAACGCCGTGTTGCGGGTCATGCGAGCCAGCGTCGCGCGGGCAACCGTTGGCAAGCTCGCGCGCGATTGGACGCGGGAAGCACAACAACAAATGAACGAAGAGTTGCTGGATTTGGGCCTGATCGGCCGCGAAGACATCGAGAAACATACCCTGCAAGAACCGGCGTGCCGAAAGTATTTCATGCACGGGCTGGGCCATTCGCTGGGCCTGGGGGTGCACGATTATGGCGTTACCACCCAGCCGTTCGCCGCCGGCTGGATTTTGACTGTCGAGCCGGGCATCTATATCCCGGCCGAAGGATTCGCAGTGCGTTTGGAAACCGATATTCTCCTGACCGACAACGGCCCGATCGATTTGGCAACCGAGATTCCAATCGAGCCCGACGCCATCGAAGCCGCAATGCGAACCGGAGCGGCCTAGGGTTAGCAAACAAGTACCCGTGGCAAAAGGGTCGACTCGGCTGCGCGTTTCGATCCCTTACGAGGCCGAATGTCGCGGCTGCGCGGCGGCTGTTGGTTTGCCTTGCATCGATCGCAGCCCGGAAAAGCCCATGGCAAGGAGCGCGATGCAAGCCAAGATGGGGAAAAAGTCTCCCAGGCTACAATACAGGGAGCGAGCGTCGACCATCGGCACCGTGGCGACCAAGACGCCCTGGGATTGCGGATCCAGTGAATCCTCGATTTGCCCAAGGGCCGAAATCACACATGTCTCGCCGGTCGACGAGCAACGCAAGAGGCTCCGGCGACATTCGACGGCGCGGAGGCTGGGACAACATCCGGTGCTGCGCCAACGTCAGGCTATCCGCGAAGGCTGCGCCGTTGATTAACGAGACTAAGACGTTGGCTCGCTCGTTCGTCAGCGTTCGCGCCGCGCTCGGCACCATGTCTTCATAGCAAAGCATGGCTCCAATCCGGGCGCCGTGATCCGAACGGAGAACCGTTGCGAGTCGCCGGCGGTGATCTCCTCGTCGAGGCTGAAAAGATTACCGATGCCCGGCAAAACCCAAGTCGCACTGTGTCCTCTCGATTTGTGCACAAATAATTTAGCAGCGGCGAACCGCGTCGGGGAAACCGAACAACGAGCTTACGCGCACAAAAAGAGCGACGCTATGGAATTCCGATTGCCAAGAACTCCTCGCCCAACCAATCCTGATGACTGACAAAAACGCAGACCTCCACGGAACTCCGCGGCGTGGGCGAAACCCTGCCGGGCTGAGTCCCACGGGCTCGCCGGCACGGGATTTGGCCGGCCCACGAACAGGCCAACCGAACGCGCACGCCCTTCATTCCTCCCGGCATCCGCGGGAGGCGAAACGTACGGTCGGTCGGGCGGCTTTGGATATTGCGGGGGCACGGCGCGGCTGGGCAACTCGCCGACCGGAGCGTTGACCAGTACGACGCCAATCCCCAATACTGCCGCGCATAAAACGCAACCAATCAGCGACCAGCGCAGGGCCACCCTCTCGCCGGAGCGACTCTGGACCACACCCCACAGCCCGGCCAATAAACCAAAGCCGGAGAGCGGAATGCTCAGGATCGGCATGAAAAATAGCATCAAAGCGATGCTCCCCACGCATACCGCGGACACGCCGAACACAATCGGCGGAAGATCAGCGGGTGGAGCTTTGAACGGCTTGGCTTCGAGACTCGACATGCTAATGCCCCGGCATCTGCGGAATGAGGCCGCGCGTCGCGTAATCTGCAACCGTCAGCGAAACCAGGATGAACAACCAGAGCAGCGCAAACGCGATCACCACCCAGTTGAGCCGTACCGTATGCATCGCGTGCATGAACACCAGCACGACCAGCGATGCTTTGATGACCGCGATCCCCAGCCCGCACTCCATGTGCCATTGGGACAACCAGGGCACGAACGACGCGCCGACCGTAGTGATGGTCAACACGATTAGCGCCAGCAGCACGGCGGCATAAGTTCGCACGGAAAATTCAGGTTCAGCCGGCATCGCAATTCTCCCGCTCAATGGCCCGCAGGGGTGTGCGAACCGAGAAGATACAGCATCGGAAGCAGGAAGATCCACACGATATCCACAAAATGCCAATACAACGCCAACACTTCGACCGGAGTGTAATAGGAGGCTGAAAAATGCCGGCGACCGGCCAGCGCGCAGATAATCAACACGGCGGCGATCCCGATGATCACATGCAAGGCATGGATTAACGTCATCGTCCAATAGAACAACAGAAACAGCTCGACGTGCGGCACCTGGTCGGCGGTTAGCCCGTGCTTGTTGATCCACTCCTGCGGATCGAATCGCCAGCCGGGAATCAGGTTGTCGCGATAATCGATATAGTATTCGAATCCCTTGAACGCCAGGAATGCCACCCCGAGCGCCGCGGTGATCGCCAAACAAGTCATGCAGCGCCTTGCGCCGCCCGAGTCGGGCAAAGTAAACTGCCAGGACGATCGTGAAGCTGCTCACCAGCAGCACGATCGTATTCGTGCCGCCGATTTGCCACACCAATTGTTCGCTCGCTCGTTCGAACGGCATGGCGTACAGGTAGTGATAAATTCCCAGTCCGAGAAATAGGGCACCGAAAAACATCACTTCGGTTGCCAAGAAGATCCACATCGCGGTCGTGGCGGCCTGGCGTTGCTGCTCCAGGTTGTTGTACTGCTCCTCCAGCCGATGGCGCGCGAGGATCGAATGCTCGAAGACGTGGCGTTCGTCGGCTGTCAGCAACGGCAGATCAGAGTTCATTTTGTGCCTTCTCCAGATGGTACTGGTAGGGCGGACGAACGACGACCGGCGTTTCTTCGAAATTGTCGTCGGCGTGGCGGCGACGACGTTTGCCATTCGAGCCCGTCGCTCGCCAGGGGTTTGGCCCGCTCGCTTGCCGAAGCGCAGCGAAAGCAACAGGTAAATCAAGCGGCAGGAGATATCCGACCGCCAAGATCGACGCTCCCGCGGTCGAAAGACATTCCAGACTTGGAATTCGGCCGGATAGCTGTGATACCGCCGCGGCATGCCGTTGTAACCCAGGACGAACTGCGGCAAGAACGTCAGAAAGAAACCGGAGAAAGATAATCAACGCGCTCGAGCCGCGACCACCATTGCGAATACATCCGCCCGGTCATCTTCGGCCACCAATAATGCAATCCGCCCATGTACGCCATGACCATCCCGCCAACCATGATGAAATGAAAGTGGGCGATGACGAAATACGTGTCATGCACGTGAATATCCATGCCGAGCGTCGCCAGAAACAATCCGGTCAGGCCGCCGATTGTGAACAATGCGACAAAACCCAGCGCGAACAACATCGGGGTGGCGAAAGAGATCGAGCCCTTGTAAAGCGTCGCCGTCCAGTTGAATACCTTGATTGCCGAAGGTACGGCCACCAGAAAACTCAGACTCGAAAAGACCAGCGCCGAGTAGACCGAGATGCCCGCCACGAACATATGATGGGCCCACACCAGAAAGCCCAAAGCAAGCGATTCCCATGCTGGAATACGCCACGAAGTTGTAGCCGTACAAACTCTTGCGCGCAAAGCACGGAATGATCTCGCTGACGATGCCCATGCCCGGCAGGATCATGACATAAACCGCCGGATGGGAATAAAACCAAAAGAGATGCTGGAACAACAGCGGATCGCCCCCCAGCCGCGGATCGAAAATTCCGATGTGCGCGATCCTTTCGACGACCACCAGCAGAAGCGCCATCGCCAGGACCGGAACCGCCAACAGGAAGATGATGCTGGTCGCGTACAGCGTCCAGACGAAAATCGGCAGCCGGAACCAGGTCAGGCCGGGGGCCCGCATCCAGTGCGTCGTCACGACGAAATTGAGGCCCGTCAGCAGCGAAGAAAATCCGGCGATCACCACGCCGATCATCGTCGGCACCACGTCGTAGTGCGAGGCCTGCGAGCTGTAGGGCGTGTAAAATGTCCAGCCCGGTGTCGACGCCGCCGGCGATCATGGCATACAGCGTCCACACCGCCGCCGATCACGTACAGATACCAACTGAGCAGATTGATCCGCGGCAGCGCCAAATCCTTGGCGCCGATCATCAGCGGCAGCACGAAGTTTCCCAGTGCCGCCGGCACGACCGGCACCAGGAAGAAGAAGACCATGATCACGCCATGCAGCGTGAACAGCCGATTGTAGGTGTCGGCCGGAACGAGCGAGCCTTCCGGCGTCAGCAAATTCAACCGGGCGACCGAAATTGCGAAGCCGCCAATGAAGAACATGATCGTGACCGACACCAGATACATGATGCCGATCCGCTTGTGATCTTTCGTCAATAGCCACGACAAGATGCCGCGCGAAACGTTGAGATACGTTTCCGGCGGCGCCGGCACGTGCACCTCGGCAATTCGCGATTCCAGTTGCTCGATACTCATGGCTTTTCGGGCTCGTTCGACGTGGGGACGGCGCCGGTGGGAATCTTCTGGCCGGGCAGATCGCCGGCCTGCACCGGAGGCGGAAAACGTTCGACGCGGGGTGGCGTTTCGTTCGGCGCCAACGTGCGGAGATAGCCGATAAGTTGAATCAGTTCTTCGGCGCTGATCACGCCCTCGAAGGTCGGCATGATCGGCTCGTAACCGGCCACGATTTCGCCGCCGGATGCATGATCGACTCGCGGAGGTAGTTCTCGTCGGCGATAACTGTCTGTCCGTCGCGCAGCGCCACTTGTTGGCCGAACAAGCCCTTCCAGCACCGGCGCCGAGCGTTGGCGTCGGCGCTATGGCAACTGATGCAACGGTACTTCAAGAAAATTTTCCTGCCCTGCAAGGCCAACGAGCCTTCGGCCGTCGATTGCAGCCACTGCTCGATACGTCTGCCGGCTCCATCACGGTGACCGAGCCCGCCATTTGGGCATGTTCCGTGCCGCAATACTGCGAGCAAAACAAGTGATAGGTTCCCGGCCTCGTGGCCTGAAACCAAACCGAGGTAAACCGCTGCGGGAGCACATCCATGTGGATGCGAAACGCGGGGACAAAAAAGCTATGGATCACGTCTTCGGAGGTCAGCAGCAAGCGCACCGCATGTCCCACCGGCACATGCAGCGCGTCGATCTCGCGCTGCCCTTCCGGATGTTGGAACTTCCACATCCACTGCTTGCCGATGCCGTAGACCACCGTGGCATCGTCCGGAGCCCGGTAGGCGCCGACGTACACGGCCGCTCCCCAGGCGAACATGATCACAAACACCGGCACCGGCGCGAGCGTCCAAAACCATTCCAGCGAGTGCGAAGGAACGGTCTTCACTGGCGGGGCCACTTGCCCAGGGCGGCGGCGGTATTTCACCGAGAAGAAGACCAACAGGAAGGCGACCAGCAACCCGACGCTGCCCGTGGCGATGGCCAAAAACACAAGCAGTTGGTCGACCGAATGCGCGGTAGTCGAAGCTTGCTCGGGAAACAACGCGATGCTGTGCATAATTTACACCGGCGCCTGATTCATTCAGCCTGTCGAACACTCGCCGGAAGTCATGGCCCCTGGCCAACGGGGCTTGCAGCCTGTGTGCTTCGCCGCCGCCGCTCGCGCCGGAATTGGACTCCGATGAATGCCGCCCAGCACCACCATCGTCAGCACGCCGCCCAAGCGAACGAAATTCATCACGGCCACGCCGTATTTGCCGGCGCTCGGGTCGTAATGAAAGCAAAACAACAGCACCTGATCAATTGGCGAGCCGATCTTGTTTGCCGAGGCCTCGACCAGTCCAAGCCGCAAATCGCGCCCGGGATACCGCAGGTCGAAAAAGTAGCGGGCAATTTTTCCCGCGGGCGTGAGAATCATGATTCCCGCGGCATGGGCGTATTGATCGGTGGCTGGGTCGTATTGGTAGCGAAAACCGACGGCGCTTCGCCAATCGCCGGATCGAATCTTCCTTGCCGGTGAAAAAGTGCCAGCCCGCCGCGGCGCCCGGCTCGGCCGTAGCGGCCCACATACGTTTCCTTTTTCGCCGCGGCGAGATCGGGCGTTTCGCGCGGATCGAAACTTACCGTCACCACCTCGAACTCCTGGCCTACATTGAAATTCATATCGAGCATGCCCTGCACCAACCCGTTGAGCACCAGCGTGCAGAGCATCGGGCAGCGGTAGTAGGCCATCACGAGAATCACGGGTTTGCCGTGAAAATATTGGCCGAGTCGTACCGGCCGGCCGCTTTCATCGACGAACGCGGTATCGAACGGCGTCTGCTCGCCAAGGCGTTGGTCGAAGCCGACATTTTGAAGTTGCGGGGGCACGACGGCGTCGCCGCGGGCTCTGCCGTCGGTTGCCGCAAGCACGGTGACCGTCGCGGCGGCCACCCAAAGTTGAAACCGGTTCACGGTGAATTCTCCCGGAATACGCGTCCTGAATTCGGACCACCATCAAAGCGCAACCCCTGGTCTTTGGCGGGCTTGTCCTGGGATGGCTTTTCCGCGGGCTGCTTACGCACCGGCAATTGGGGGACCACCAGCTTGATCGCATCCTGAATTGGAATGTGGATGAACCCCTTGTCGGACGTCGATCCGAACGTGGTGAGCCGCGTTTCCTGAGCCAGTTGTCGGTCGAAGTCGTTCGCGGGCGCATTGCCGGCAATCCGGTTCAATGGTTCGAGCCGCGGCTCGGCTGGCAAGCTCGACGATGGCGCCGGCGCCAATGGATAGTTGGAAAATTTCACGCTTCGTTCGTACCGCAGGCCAAACTGAAAGAGTGCCCAAATCAGGCAGAAGCCGATCGCCGCCAAGACCGGCACGGCCAGCGCGACCGCGATCAGCGGGCGCGGCCACACATCCCGTTCCTCCCGGCGAACGTCGGGGTGCTCGAGCGGCGGCGGCTCCTGTTCTTTTCCAGCTTCTTCGGGGTCAGCCATGGATGAGCGACTCCTCCCACTGGGCTTCGTGTTCGTCGGTCTCTCGCAACCGCAGGGCTTCCCAGCCGTTGCGGTCGTGCCGGGCCACGAGCGGCAACGGTCGCATTTGAAACAGGAAGTAAGCGAACCACAAGCCGCCCAATCCCAAGGGGGCCACAAGCGACATCCACCAGTCGCCAATCGTGGCAGGCCGAAACGCCGGCAGCACCTGGAAATGCACAAAGATCAATTGCATCAGCAGGCACAGCGCGGCGACCCATCGCAACAGCGCCGGCCGGCGCTTCACGGCCCGCTGCAGCAACAGCACGCAGGGAATCGCGAATTGAAACAACGCCAGGCCGACGGCAATCCAGCGCCAAGCGCCTTCGGTCCGCGGCCCGTACCAGACCACGTCGACTTGCATGTTGGCGATCCAGATCAGCATGAATTCAAACCACAACATGTAACTCCACAGCACGACGAAGGTGAGCAACAGGTTTCCCAAGTCGTTGCAGGTTTTCGGACCGGGGATGCTTGCCAGCGGCGGTCGCCGGGCGAGTGTCACGAACAAGATCACCGCCAGAGCAAGGCTACTCAGCAGTTGCTGGCTGGCCAATAGCGGGCCCGCGATCGTCGAGTGATACGCCGGCTGGAGTGCAAGCACCCAATCGGTCGCGGCGAAATGCAGGGAAATCCCGTAGAACACGGCGGCCGCCGCACTCAAGCTGTTCAGCCGATGGGTGAATCGGTGGTCGCCAGTACGGTCTTCCAGCAGCGACCAGCGCTGCATCAGATAGCCCGTGGCGAGCCAGCCCGTGAAATAAATTGCCGCTCGAATCCAGAAGAACGGCACGTTCATATAGATTCGCTGTTGTTGAAGCAATTCGCTCCCCGCGACCGCGTCAGGACTGGCGAAAGGATAGAGAAATCTCAGACCCAGCGCGATGGGCAGGAATCCCAGAGCCAGCAGCGGCAGAGTTCGGACGGCTCCTTCGAGGATTCGCCGGATGAGAAAACCCCAAGCTCCACCGGTCAGATGATAGATGCAGAGGATGGCCAAAGACCCCAAGGCGAAATCGAGACAGAACAACCAGGCGGCCAGATAGGCCCGAAAAAATTGCGGCGGATCGAACAGCCCCCCTGCGACGATCGCCGCCGAGCCAACGACGCCGATCACCAGGGCCACGCGCATCCAGCGAGCCGACTCGACCGGCGCGATGTTCAAGATCGTTTCACCGGAGCCCGGCAATTCGGCGGCGATGCTCATGGCTGCTCCTTGCCTGCGAACGAAACGTCCTCAAGCCTGTAGCCTGTAGTCTGTGGCCTGGTGACGCTCATGGCTGCTCCTTGGCCGCGAATGGAACCGGCACGCCGGAAGACTGCTGTGCGCGATATTCGGCCGGCAACTGAGCTTCGGGAAAATGCTGGCTCAGTTGCGAGAGCCCGGATATAGGCCACGATGGCCCAACGATCGCGCGGAGGGATTTGCGCGGCGTAGGACGGCATCGAGCCGTAACCTAACGTGATCACGCGGAAGAGATGTCCCACCGGCGCATTGCGCAGCCGAGCGATGTGGTACGAAGGGGGCTGGGTGTAGCCACGTTCGACAATTTTGCCGTGACCGGTCCCGCCCGGGTCGTGGCACCGACGCAGTAGATCATGTAGCGCTGCAGCCCATGCTGGATCGTCTGCTCGGTAATCGGCTCGGGGAATTCGTCGACCACACTTTCGTAGTTCGCAAGTTCGGCAGAGAGCAAGTCGTGCATCGTGGCTTGCGAATTCGGCACATTGGCGTTCGCGGAGGGCGAAGTTTCGCCACCATGGGAGGGAACAGCCGGGCTCGACTTATCGTTGGTGCTGGGAGTCGCGGGCCCGCCGGCGGGTTTCTCGCGATCGGTCGGATTCGCCACGGGGCTCGGCGTCCGGCGGCCCGTGAACAACGCCCAGTCGGTGTGCAAATGGCCCCGGGCAACCGTCCCCGCGACAGGCAATCGCGCGGAAGCTCCATGAGCGGAAGACGGTGATGGATCCAACGGCTTGAAACTCGGCTGGTCCGCCATCTTCTGTTGACAGCCGGCGAATACGGCGACACAGAGCCGCAGCGCCAACAAGCACACGGCCTTTACTTTTCAGTTGGCGAGCGATTGCCGAGATGCGCGGCCGTTTCATGTTTGCTGCTCCCCGACCTGAAGCACCGTGTGCGACTCCGGGACAGTGCCCTTGAGTCCCGGTTCGTCGACGGGCGCCGGAGGCCCGACTTCATCCCGCGGAACCTCGACGACATCGCCGAGCGGTCCGAGCGATATCAGTAAGGCGGCCGTCTCGACCCGATCGAACTTCGGATCGATTGCTTCGATGCACAGGAAGAACCGATCTTGACTGGCGCGCTCGAAGCCAGGCACGTTGAAAACCGGATGGTGGGGCCGGGGCAGCCCGTTAAGAAATAACATTCCAAACAGCGCGGCAAAGGCCGCCACCAAGACCAGCACTTCGAAAGTGATCGGGATGAACACCGGCCAACTGTTCAGAGGCCGTCCGCCGACGTTCCAGGGGTAATCGACCGCCATCGAGTAATACTGCATGAAGAATCCGACCGCGCCGCCGACCAGGCCCCCGAAGAACACGACGGGCGGGATCCAGGTCCGCTTCATGCCCAAGCAAACCGCAAGCCCTTCCACCGGATAGGGCGTGTAGGCGTCGATCTCCCGGTAGCCGGCATTCCAGACCCGGCGAGCTCCTTCGAGGATTTGCGTCGGCTCGGCAAATTCCACGATCAGCCCGTGGAGCGCGGGTTCGGTTTTCATCGTCCCTCCTCAGGCGCGCGCGAGCCGGGCAGCAGCCCCCGCAACTCCGACATGGAAAGCATTGGCAATGTCCGCGCAAACAGGAGGAACGCGGCGCCGAACAGTCCGAGAGACCCGAAATAGGTGAGAAAATCGAAGACCGTCGGACGGAACATGCCCCACGACGACGGCAAATAATCGCGGTGCAAGCTGGTGGTGATGATCATGTACCGCTCCAGCCACATTCCCAGCAGCACCAAAATCGAAACGATCACCAATACGGCCTGGTTGCGCCGCATCTTGGGGAACCAGAAAATTTGCGGGGCCAGCACGTTGCAAAACACCAGCGTCCAGGTCACGCCCGCATACTGTCCAAAGCCGATCATCCGATTCAAGTAGGTATAATGCTCGACCGTTTCATGACCGTACCACGACAACGTCTGCTCGCTCAGATAGCCGAACGAGGTCAACAGGCTCGTTGCCAGAACGATGCGCGCCATCACGTCGAGATGCGCGATCTTGATGAAATCCTTGAGGCCATAGATGTGACGGATCGGAATGCAGAGCAGTAGCACCATCGCGAAACCCGAGAAAATAGCCCCCGCCACGAAGTACGGCGGAAACACGGTCTCGTGCCAGCCCGGCACGTTGGAAATCGCGAAATCGGAACTGACGACGGAATGGACGGATACGACCAACGGCGTTGCCAATCCGCCGAGCAGCAGATAGGCCGACTCGTAGCGGTGCCAGTGCTTGGCCGAGTTCCGCCAGCCCATGGCCAGCATGCCATAAGCAAGTCGGCCGCGGCGCGTCGTGCACCGGTCGCGCAGGGTCGCCAGGTCGGGAATCATTCCCATGTACCAAAACATAAGCGACACGAGAAAATAGGTGCTAACCGCGAAGACGTCCCACACCAAGGCGCTGCGAAATTGGGGCCACAGGCGCATCGTGTTGGGATAGGGCAACAACCAATAGAAAAACCAGGGCCGCCCGAGATGCAGCAACGGAAATAATCCCGCGCACATCAGCGCGAAAATCGTCATGGCCTCGGCGATGCGGTTGATCGAAGTGCGCCACTTTTGATGCAGCAGCAGTAAGATTGCGGAGATCAACGTGCCCGCATGCCCAATGCCGACCCACCACACAAAATCCGTGATCGAAAATCCCCACGCGACGGGAATGTCGATACCCCAGATGCCGACTCCCTCAAGCAAGAGGTAAACGATCACCGCCAGGAACATCAGCAGCAGCAGCGAGGCGACGCCGAACGAAGCTGAGAAATCCAAGGCCGGTTGGCCGAACCAGGACCACGTCGCTGATTTTTTCGCTGATCGAGCGGCACGTATGCCCGCGCGGAATGTAATCGGGCGGTCCGACAATCGGATCTTGCCTGGGAGGTCGCCGGCGGCGATGACGGTCGATCGTCCATTGCAAGTCAATCCGTTGCCACGTTTTTGCTGTAGCGCGAGCCCAACTGGTCACCGTCCGGCGCCGACCGCCTACGCCCCTTCCGCTAGTTCAGGATTCGGATTGCGCAACTCGGCCAGATACGTCGTCCGCGGCACGGTGTTCAACTCTTCGAGCAGCGAGTAGTGCAGTTTCGAATCTTTCGCTTGCTTCACTTTGCTATGCGGATCGTTCATGTCGCCGAAAACGATCGCGCGGGTGGGACAGGCCGCCTGGCAAGCCGTTAGCACGTCGCCATCCACGAGAGCCCGCCCGGTGGAGTCCTCGCCGATTTCCGCCTCGCGAATGCGTTGCACGCAATAGGTGCACTTCTCCATCACTCCCCGCGAGCGGACCGTGACGTCCGGGTTGTATTGCATTCGCCGCTCGGGACTTTGGAAGTCCGCGAAAAAAAGAAAGTTGAATCGCCGAACCTTGTAAGGGCAGTTGTTCGAGCAGAACCGCGTTCCCACGCAACGGTTGTAAATCATCTCGTTCAAGCCTTCAGAGCTATGCACGGTTGCGGCCACCGGACACACATACTCGCAAGGCGCGTTTTCGCAGTGCATGCAGGGCAACGGTTGAAAATGAAATGCCGCCGGCCGATCGGGTTCACCTTCCAGATAGCGATCGACCCGAATCCAATGCATTTCCCGGCCGCGAGAAACCTGGTCCTTGCCCACGACGGGAATGTTGTTTTCCGATTGACAAGCCACGACGCAGGCGTTGCAACCGATGCATGAAGTCAGGTCGATCGACATGCCCCATTTATGCTTCGGCGGGGAATAATCGTAAGGTTCGTAAAGATTGAGGGGTTGCTCGGCGGAATGCGTCTCGTTCACGGCCGATGCGTGCTCCGACTCGTGCTCGAGCTTCAGCCGCGCTGTGCGGCTCACTTCAGCCGGACTGGACGCGCTGACGGCCTGTTGCACGGTGTCGGGATTCTTATGGAATTCCGCCAGGGAAACGCTCCGGACCGGCTCGCGCCCTTGCATGCTGTGATGCTCTTGCGTGCAGGCCACGATCTCGGTCCGATCGACGCTCGAAACGCGTAGTCCCCCGGCGAACCAGGGCTGCTTGCTGCTGCGCAACGGGTACGCATTGCAGCCGATGGTCTGTTGCGGCAGGCCGCCGACGTGGCCGGAGTATTCGCGACCGTTTCCGAGATAAAGTCCCACGGTGTCGTCCGCTTGTCCCGGCAAGATCCAAAGCGGGGCGGCCGCTTTCCGACCATCGATTTCCAATTCGACGACCGGCATGTGATAGCCGCCATGCTCGCCGCCGTGAGCATAGCTGCCGAGATCGAGCCCCAGCCGCTTGGCGGTTCCGGGACTCATCATCGCCGCGTTGCCCCACGTCAATTTCGTTAGCGGCTTGGGCAACTCTTGCAACCAACCATTGTTCGCGAAGCGGCCGTCGTGGATCGACGGATCGGGCATCAGGACGAGTTCCAATTCGGTCCTACCGCTGCCGGAAACTGGAGTTGTCATACCACCGCCGCCTCGCTCCGGCTCCAGACGCGTTTGCCAATCGCCGCTAAGCGACACTTTTTGCGGCGGATTGCTCGTGTTCAGGATCACGCCGTCGTGCAAGGCGGTTTGCCATCGAGTTTCGAATTCGCCCGGAGCCGTCTCCTGGTTCCACCGCTTGCGCCACGTTTCGCTCACGATCTCGCGCCCAAGCCTTTCGCGCAGCTCGGTAAACAGGGCCAGCACCTCGTGGGCAGACCGGCCCCCGTGCAAGGGTTCGATCACCGGTTGCACGATCGAAGCGGTGCCGTCGTAGGCCCGGGTGTCCGACCAGGCTTCCATGAAATGCGCTTCGGGCAAATGCCAGTGGCAGAATCGCGCGGTTTCATCTTCATACAGTCCTAAATGAATGCGAAGCGGAACTTTCTCCAGGTGCTCGACGAACGGTATGTCCGCGGGTGCCGTGAGGACGGGATTTCCGCCGAGTACGACCAGGCATTCAACCTCGCCACGACCCAGCGAATCGGTCAAGTCGCTCAGCGATGCAAGGCGATCGACGGGCCGCGCTTCAACGGGCTCAAAGTAGTCGACCGTCTGTCCGACGTTGCCCAAGTGGTCGTTCATCGCATGGGCCAACAAATGAACGGCGGCCGGCTGCCGATTACCGGCGAGAACGAGACTTCGGCCGCGCCGGCTTTGCAAGTCGCGGGCGACGGCCGCGACCCACGACGAGTGTTGGCCTACCGACCCGGCCTGCACGTTTAATCCGAGCGCCGTGGCCATGGCACGTGCTAGTGACGCGATGTCGGCTCCACGCACCGCCAGGCGATGATCGGCTTTGGCCCCTGTGCAACTTGGCGTCGTCTCGACGACATACAACCGGTTCATCGTTGCGCGGCTTCCTTCCGCGCTGCCGTTGCCAGCCCGCCGGCGCTCCATGTAGTCCGACGCCAGCCTCAAGAATTCCGGCCCCGCACCGAGAAAGTCGTCATCTAGTGAGAGAATCACGTCGGCCTGGGAAAAGTCGTACCGGGGGACGACGGTTTGTCCGAACGCCAGCCGAGCGCCTTGGTAGGCCGCGTCGCGATTCAGCGGTTCCCAGACATGCCATTTCGCTTCAGGCAATTGCCGTAACAACATTTCCAATTGCTCGCGCAATGTCGGCGACACGACCGTGTCCGTGAGCAAACGCAATCCCGCCCCCTGCCTCGGGCGCTGTTGTTCGACAAGCGCGCGGATGACGGCGGCGGCATCGGCCCAAGTGCGCGAACCTCCCAATTGTCGCACCGTCTGCGAACGATCGGGGTCGTATAGCTCCAAGACCGAGGCTTGATGTTGAGCACCGGTGGCGCCCAAGCTGGCGGGATGGTTAGGATTGCCCTCGACTTTTGTCGGACGGCCGAGATGCGTCTCGATGAGCAGGCCGACCGCGCCGCCGTCCAACGTCATCGCCGAGGCGTAATACAAAGGCCTTCCGGGGATCAGCTCCTCCGGCGCACGCACGTAAGGAACAATTTCCTTGGTCGGCGCCGGCTTCACGGAGCATCCGCCAATTCCACCCAATGCCAACGACGCTCCCATGAGCGTGAGAAATGCTCGGCGGCTGAGAGGATCGAAGGCGACCTCGGTTTGGCTCGGAAATTCGCGCTCCAGAACCCGGCGAAATTCTTCCGTATGGCTCCAGTCTTCCAAACTGCGCCAATAGCGACGACCCGTTACGACGGACTCTCCCTGCGGAAGCGCCGCCGATTCAAGAGTGAGATTCTTTCGGCAACTCATCGGTGACAGACCGTGCAACTGGTGAGAGTTTCCGAGTCCTTGATCCCGTATTCCTTACAAAGTCGCGGGCCGAGCGTTGCTTGATCGTTGGGGATCTCATATTGCATGTTGAACACTTGCCCTCGCGGCCGGATCTGCTGCTCGGGATTTCGATGACATTTCAAACACCAATCCATGAGCAGCGTGGGTTCTTGATAAGTGAGCGGCATCTCATCGATCCGCCCATGGCAAGACGAGCAGCCGATCCCTTTTTGAACGTGCACACTGTGGTCGAAATAAACGAAGCCCGGCAGATTGTAGACCCGTTGCCAATGCACCGGTTCGTCCTGGCGATAGCTCGCTCGCACAGGTTCGAGCATCTGGCTGCCGACCCAGATCTGCGAGTGGCAATTCATGCAGACTTCCGTGGCGGGCAGGCCGGCGAACGAAGAGCGCTCGACCGTGGTATGGCAATACCGGCAATCGATGCCCAGAACGCCGACGTGATGTTGATGGCTAAACGGAATCGGCTGTTCACGCATCACTCCCTGATTCGTGCCATAGGAGGAGTGCGAGTACATCAAGCAGAACCAAGCCACCAACGGGCCGGTGAACGCAGCGCCGATCATCGTCAGCCGCGCCAGAAAATTCATCGGCTGAGGAAAGACCTGCACCACGTGCTGCCCTCAAGACGCTGATCGGCCCTGGCAACCTCTCGAAGAACTTTGATGGCTGCCGGGGCGTGCAAACCTCATGCCGCCGCGAATGAGCTCAAACTGCATGATTCCTGTGGGTCGAAGACGTTCCACCGCGAACCATTTTCCCAACCTTTCATCCTTGCGGAACCGAGCAAGGGCAGCCCGGCGATGAGACTACGCCGCGTCGATTGGATTGTCAAGGAAGGTGACTCGAAGCGAGCTCCGAGGCCCGCGCGATGGCAGACGCCGGATGGTCATGGAGCGTTCCGAGCGAATCGCCAAGCACTAGCGATTTGTCAAGGCTTGTGTTCGGAATCGTGTGCCACTGGCTCTGCCAGTGCTCTTCGGAATTCTTTGCCTTGATCGGTGTACAACGAAGAGCACTGGCAAAGCCAGTGGCACCCTAAATTCAAGCCGTGGCATTGCACTAGGTCGCCTGACCCAAACCGAGAATCAAATAAATCGCGACCGCCAGGCCCAACAGCGCTAACAGCAGCGAAACGATCGAGGCCAGCGAAAGCGAGCGGACCAAAATCGGCTCGTTCGCGCTCGAATCTGCGCACCGTCTGCCGATGCTTGAGGACAGCCCCGACATTCACGAGCACACCCAAGAGCACCAGCGTCGTGCCCATCCAGAGCGACACTCCGGGCCGCTGGTGCACGGGCAGGCTTTTGATGTCGGCCAGCTCGCGCAGGAACAGGCCGAACCTGGCGACGACGAACCCGAAGCCCATCATGGCCAGCCCCGTTCGGATCCAGGCGAGCAGCGTCCGTTCCGCGGCAAAGTAAGTGCGCGGATCAATCGGTTGGTTCGCATCGCCGGGGCTCATGCTCAACCTGAATGGAGTGTTGCGGCGACTCAGAAACGATTCGCAAGCGCTGTTGTCAACCAACGGAATCTTAGCTCGTCGTTGGAAAAGGGGACAGGCACTTCGCGGCAACGTCAAAACGGCAGGAAATCCATTTGGACGCTCAGAGCCAGTCCCCTTTTTCAATAAGCTGTCACGGCCGGGGACCAAAAAATCCAGAAACAGCCCTGTCTGCCACAGGCTTCTGATGCTCGGAGAAGCTGGGTGCCGTCACCCGACCAAAGAGATGAATGGCTCCGCGAGACCGGACGGATTTACATATCTGCCTATCCGAGAACCGGCCGAGGAGAGGGGGACAGGCACATTTTGCTCCCAGGGCGCCGCAAGATGAGCCAGTCCCCGCCGGTTCTCGGATAGGCACTAAGTCGCTAACGTTGCCGCGAAGAGCCCATCACCTTGTTCGACGCCAGCTAGGGGAGCCAAAATGGGTGCGGGAACCACGCTTGGGCGCGGCATTGGGCGATGATTTCGCCCAACACCGGCAGCCAGATCCAACGCGCCGTGCGAATGGTTTCCGACCATACTCCGCGCACGCTAACCGTGATTTCCGCTGGCGAATGAAACAAGCGAAACTTCGGCACGAAGCGTGGCACCGTGTTGCAATAGTCGATGAATGGCTGGCCAAATTTTTCCCGCAACATCGCTTCCTCCGCCGCGACGGTAACCGACAAATAAAAAACCGCCGCGAGAACCGCTCCCACCCCGAATGTCAGCGATTCTAGATAACAGGAAAAAGCCAGCAGCGTGAGAAACGTCCCCAAGTACAGCGGATTCCGGCAAATCGAGTACGGCCCTTCGTCGACCACGGTATTGTATTTCTTGCCGCCAATATAGAGCGTCGCCCACCAGCGGAAACCGCCGCCGAGGACGAACAGCGCAAAACCGGCCGTGTCGAACAAGATATCGAGCCAAGTCCCTTCGAAAGCACGGGGGACGGAAAAAATGGCCAAGAAGCCGAAGGGAATCATAATCAGGATTCCCATCCAGGCCCGCGAACGGACCAGGAAGTTCCAGCGCTTGCCGACAACCGACGCGGGGTGAGGTGTGGCCGCGCTGGTCGACATGGCAGACCCTTGAATCTTCTAGAAATTATTGAACGAAACGATAGCAATCTCATCCTTCCGCGTCAATCAATGATTCGGGATGACCGTAATCGCGTAATCGTCCGACAAACCGCGCAGGCCAAATCACTTGCCAGGGCCATGCGGCGCCCCCAGCCACGATGCCCGGAGCGAAATCGGAACTTCGCCAGCAAAATTCCGACGATTTGGTGGACGGTTTACGCTGCTGCGGTTTAGAATACTCCGAGCGGATATCCATCGTGGACGGCTTTTGCGGAGGGGATCATGCTCAGGGGTCTTGGCAGCTGCATGGTGCTGGCCGTAGTTACGGCAACTGTATGGCTAGTGTGCGCGACGGATTCATCTGTTGCGGCGCAGCCCTCGCCCTCGGCGCCCACGACCAAAGCGCCCCGGCATCGACACCGGCAGTCGCGATCCCGTCGGACGAGGTTGGCACTTGGATTTCGCAACTCGGCGACGATCGATTTGCAATCCGCGAGACAGCGACCGAACACCTCAGCCATCAGGGAATCGAAATTCAACCCCGGTTGCTGGCAGCCCTCGACGACCCTGATCCGGAGGTCCGCTTCCGCGTCCGTCGCATTCTCACGATGGTGATCGAGGGCGATTTCCAAAGGCGCCTGACGGCATTCGCGGAAGATGTGAACGACACCAAGCATCTGTCGCTGCCCGGCTGGTCGCGCTTCCGCACTGCGTTTGCCAGCGATTCCGCCGGGCGGAAAATGTTCGTCGAAATGCAGCGGGCCGAACCGCAACTGATGCAAGCCTTCGAAGCGGGCCCGACCGCCGCCTCGCAAGCCCTTGAGTCTCGACTCCACGAAATTCAAGACGCCATGCAAATGCGGTTTCGCTTCGGCAACAACGCCAGCGTGGGGATGAGCTCGGTCATGGCTTTGCTGTTCGTCGCCACGGACAAGCAGGTGACGCTCAACGAGGAGGCGGCTTTCCAGCTTTGCAATTTTTGCGTGCAACCGCTGACCATCCAAACCAACGCCGGCAACGGCGATTCGACGGTCAGCCGCAAGATCATCGGGGCCTGGATCGCCCGCGACGCAAGCGCCAATGTGTTGCAGCAAAACTTATGGCTCGCGATGCGCTACAACCTCAAGGAGGGTCTTGCGCCGGCGGCGAATGCGTTGCAGCAAGGGAATCAGCCGGCGCAAGTCAAGCAAGCGGCGCTCTTGCTGATCGGCAAGCTCGGCGGCAAAGAATACTTGCCGGCAGTGCAAACCTGTCTGAAGGACGCCGACGTGTGCACTCGTTTCAACTTGAACAATGTGCAAATCGAAACCCAATGCCGCGATGTCGCGCTGGCCGTTTGCATCCGCTTGGAAGGATTGAACCCGAAGGATTTTGGCTTCGACCATCTGGAAGCGAACGACCAGTGGCTCTATGCCCCGCATACCCTGGGTTTCCGCTCGACCGATGAGCGAGAGGCCGCCCACAAGAAATGGGACGCGCACGTCGCCGCGCATCGCAACGGCGCGCCGACGCCGAAAAAGTCTTGATTCTCGACAATTGACCGCGGTCAAGAATGCTCGATCCTGACCGCCAGCTTCGTGGATCGACGCCCCCCCTTAGTGACCATTTGCGCGGGAACAATTTCTTGCGGCGTGCTGAAAATCGGCCGCTAGCCTTCGCCCAACTTTTGCAATCAACGCCTTCTTCCTCATCTTAACGGGAAGGCGAATGTCTCTTGACCCAAAATTCCGATAATGAGACAAGCGAAGGCGGTTTTCGAATCGCCCTCGTCCGGAAAATGACGCGGGGGGGATAGCTGTCTGTTGGAGTAGGGATTGTCTCTCGGCAACCAAGCGGACTTTCGGTAGTTCCTCCGTGGTCGCGAGGGATCCGTCTCTTTTTTCAATAGGCACATAGCTCCTGGAGACGAATTGCCATGAATCGTAATCAATGCGCCCTGGGATTGGCTTTGGCGGTCGCTCTCATGGCGACCGGTTGCCAGACCAATACCCAGGATGGAGCCCTCGTCGGCGGTGCCACGGGCGGCGTCTTGGGAGCCATCATCGGGCATCAATTCCACAACACCGCCGCCGGTGCCGTGATCGGCGCCGGCGCCGGCGCCGTCACGGGCGCCGTGGTCGGCAATAAGGTCGACCAGGACGAAGCCCGCAACCGGGCTGAAATCGCCGCTCGGCTTGGCCGGCCGATCGGTCCCGGCGCCGTAACCAACGAAGATGTCATCGCGATGACGAAAGCGGGCGTCGCCGAGGATATTATCGTCAGCCACGTGAACAACAACGGCGTGGTCCGGCCCTTGCAAACTGCCGATCTGATTTATCTACAACAGAACGGCGTCAGCTCGCGGGTGATCGCCACGATGCAAAATCCGGCCCGTTCGGCCCCGCCGCAAACCGTAGTCGTGCAGGAAGCGCCGCCGCCGCCGGTCGTAGTCGGCGGTTATTATGGGCCGCGCTATTATCACCCTTATTATGGCGATCCGTACTACTACCGGCCGCCGCCGGCAGTTGGCTTCGGCGTCGTGGTGCGCTAATCGTCGCGATTCTGAATTTCGCGCCTGACTTTCCAAGCCCAGGGATTGCCATCCCTGGGCTTTTTTCTTGGATGTGGCCTCCGTTAAGATGAGGCTCGAACGCCGGTTATCAGGCTGTCGTGCACTCTCATTTCACCGCAGCATCGCACATGACGAGCGAAACCGCTGACTCTGCCGCCGCGACGCCTATTCGCGTTCGTCCGCGCCGCCGTTGGCCGCCCATCGCGTACTGGCTGTTCCTGTTTTTGCTGGTCGCTGTCAACGTTTGGGCGCAAGCGTCCGATTTGTCCGATCCGGCGATTGCGAACGTCGTCCTGGTGGCGACCACGTTCCTCGGAATTTTTACTTTGCTAATTTGGCTGGCCGGGTTTAGCGGTCACGCGCCGGCGGTGCGATGGACGCCGATCGGCGTTTTTCTGACCGGTCTCATTGCCTGGTTCGGTACCCACCGGATCGACGCGGTGCAGGGCGGGCTGATTCCGACCTCCTGGTCCTGGCGATGGTCGCCGCGGCCCGATCAGCTTCTCAAGCCGCCGAATATCGCCGAGCATAACGCGATGGTGCCATTGGACGTCACCACGGCCGACGATTTCCCGCAGTTCCTCGGGCCGAATCGCGACTCGGGCCTCGATGGAATTCGGCTCGACGCCGACTGGCAACAACATCCGCCGCGGCGTCTCTGGCGCCAGGTGATCGGCGCGGGGCATTCGGGGTTCGCGGCCGTCAATGGTTACGCGGTGACGCTGGAGCAGCGCGGTCCGGAGGAACTGGTAACCTGCTATGACGTCCTGACGGGCGAAGCGAAATGGTCGCATGCGGTCTTGGCGCGGCATGCCGAATTCCTGGGCGGAATCGGGCCCCGCAGCACGCCGACGATCGACGAAGGGAAAGTTTACGCATTCGGCGCCACGGGCATTCTCCGGTGCCTGAATGGCGGCGACGGCACGCTCGTCTGGACACGCAATCTGCTCGAGGAATGCAACACGACCGAAGAGGACGACGCGAAAAATGTCATGTGGGGGCGCACCGCCTCGCCGCTTATCGTCGGCAAGCTCGTCGTCGTGCCCGGCGGCGGCCCCCAAGGCGGGCCGTTCGTTTCGCTGCTGGCTTTCGACAAGCAATCGGGCCGGCCCGTGTGGCAAGGAGGCGATCGGCAAATCAGCTATTGCTCACCCGCGCTGGCCCAGATCGCCGGGATGAAGCAAATCCTGATCGTCAATGAAGACAACATTACCGGACACGATCCGACCAATGGCGCCGTTTTGTGGAGTTACGCCTGGCCGGGCAGCAGCCACGCAAACGCCAACAACTCGCAAGTACTTCCCGCTGGCAAGTCCCCCACCGGCGACGATCGGCTATTCGTCTCCAAAGGCTACGGCGGCGGCTGCGCGCTATTCGCCGTGGCGCGCGACGATCGCACGCGTTGGAACGCGAAAACGATTTGGGCCCAGCCGCACGAGCTGCGAACCAAATTCAGCAACGTCGCCATTCATGATGGCTATGTTTATGGCCTATCCGAAACGATTCTGGAGTGCACCGATCTCGCCACCGGGAAGCGCCAATGGAAGGCGGGCCGCTTCGATTACGGACAGATTCTCCGCGTCGGCGATTTTCTGCTGGTCGAGTCGGAAGCCGGCGAGATTGCCTTGGTCGACGCGGCACCGAAGGAATTTCACGAGCTGGGCCGGTTCGAAGCGATCGAGGGAAAAACCTGGAATTCACTCTGCCTCTGGGGCCGCTACCTGCTCGTGCGCAACTCGCAACAGGTCGCCTGCTACGAGTCTCCCGCTGGCGCGGTAGATCGATACCACCCAGTCAGCGCAGCACGCACGGCGTGCCTCGCATCTCCCCTCGCCCCGTGCGGGAGAGGGGCCGGGGATGAGGGGTCTGCATCGCGGGCAGTCGCACCATCCAACGTGGCTCAACACCCTCACCCCACCCCTCTCCCGTCGAGGGAGAGGGAGAAGGAATGCAGGAATCGCGCAAGCGAAATCAACCCAACTTCTGTTCCAATAGCCAGTCTTCCAGTATCACTTGCTGCACAAACGGCGCTCGCAGCAGCGCGCTGCGGTGCGGCAACAGCTTCGACAGCCAGGGACGCCGCGCAGGCGCGAGACCGCCCGTAGGCTGATGCCCGAAAGCGTCCGTTCGGAAAGCATCTGCCGCACGTTTTCCGCGACGCGTTGGAAAGTCGCCGGCACGAGATTCGGCTCCGGGCCGACGTGCACCACCAGCTCGACACCCGTGGCCAAAGTCTCGTCCACCGCATCCCACAGCCGCTGCGGATGGTCGACCCATTGGGCCAGCAACTCGCGCGCATTGCCATCGTGATAACTGCATTGACCGGTGACGAGCGACAACACAGGCGGCAGGGCGCCCGCATCTCCATCGGGATCGTCTGCATCAGCACCGCCGAGCGGTTCGGAATATTGCGCTGCCACATGATGGCCGTGTGCAGCGGCGGCCAGCGATAGTCATTCTTCCGCAAATGCAATCGCTGCGGCAGCCATTCGCGCATCAAATCGGCGAACCGATCGACCGTGTCCTCTTGGCCGAACAGCAATACCGAGTTTGGCGACAGGATCGCGCCCAGCCCAATCACGCCGTGCCCGGTGACGTTGATCCGCTGGCAAAGCCGCTCAATCGCGCCCACGTCGACCGCGGGTCCGCGCAAAACAATACGCCGAGCGTCGTGTTCGCCGCCAGTTCCGCGCAATCTTGCGCAACGGCCAACGGGACGCGCAGGGCGTTGCGCATTTCGAATACGCCTCCGGCAATCAGCGCCGCAATTTCGCCGAGGCTATATCCGAAGGCCATTCGGCCTTGGGCGTAATCGATGCCAAAAAACTGCAACAGGAGCCGAATCTGCGCCTAGCTCCATGGCCACGATCAGGGCCACCGCTTCGCAGTAGGTATCGAGGCTGGTCTCCTGCCGCTGCCGCACGCGCTGGACCAGGTCGACCTTTCGTCCGATGACGTCGCCGCAGACCGCGCCGGCCTCGCGTAGGAACGGCTCGACCACGGGACCATACGCCGGATGGGCCAGCAGCTCGGAGCTCCGGCCAAGATTGGTGATGTTGTAGCCGCGGAACACAAACGCCGTCGCCTTCAGCCGCTGCTTGTCAAGCGCACCGTTTTGGCCGACCGCTCCGCTCATGGCTGTCTTTGCAAGGCTGCGACTGAGAGCTTGTGAAGGGAAAGGGGATTGGGCGTGCGTTGGCCGTGCCGTCGGCGGAAATCCGGTCACAGGAAGATGCTGCTTACTAGCGGCGCTTCGCCAGAACTCTTTCCACGACATGCCGCCAAAAACGAAAGTTCCAACTCTTTGGGAGGTCCGTATATATCACAATTTAACTTCCGCGTAACGCCGGGATCAGCGGGTGCGGAGGGTGACGCGGACGGCGGCGAGGCCGGCGAGGAGGCCGATGAGGAGGACGAGGGCGAGGGTTCCGGCGAGCCAGGGCCAGGGGATCGTGGCTCCGCCGGCGGCGAGTTGGGGGATGATCGAGACCAAAGCAGCAACGAGGCCGATGCCCAGGCCGCCGATCAAAAGCGAGGCGTTTTCCCAGAGGACCATCGCGGCCAGGCGGCGGCGGCGGAAGCCCGCGACGCGCATCAGAGCCAGACTCGGCGCGGCGCTCCAGGACGCTGCGCAATTGAACGACGGCCAACCCGATCGTGCCGAGCAAAAGACCCAGGCCGCCGAGGCTTTGGAATGTCGAGAGATAAGTGTTTTGCACTGCCATGAACGAGGCCAGCTTGGCGGCCGTCGATTCGGCATCGAAACCGTAGTCGCCAAGCACCGGTTCCAAAGCCGCGCGCACTTCGGCCGGCGGCTGTTGCTTCGTGTCCACCAGAAAATAGCGGTAGCCGCTGACATCGGGGAAATAGTGCAACAGATTGGCCTCGGACATCAGCACGTCGCCCTGAAAAATGCTGTTTTGCAATAGCCCGACAACGTGGCCGTCGAATTCCCGATTGTCGCCGGCTGTTAGTTTCAGCCTGCTGCCGATGCCGGCGAGATGCAGGCTGTAGAGGGCCGTGGCTTCGTCGAGGACAATGGGGACGCTGGCCCGGTAGAAGTCTCGCGCATCGGTTTTCGCCTCGCCAGATCGCGTCTCGCCGGCGTTTTCGTTCAGTAGTTTCCACGGATCCTTTTTTTCCGCATCCGTTGAAGCCGCGGTGGCCGACCAAACAAAACCGCCGCGTTCGACGACGCCGGCGGAACGCCGAGAATCCGCGGTTGCAACGGTTGATAGAGGTTCAAGCAACTGGCGTCGTCGCCCGATTTCACGCGAAATGAAACAATGTCGGCGCCGGCCAGGAGCTTTTCGGCCGCCTCGTCGAACCCCAACTCATCGCGCCCCTCGGGCGTGTTCAAGTTCTGATAAATGGGTGAATCGCTCTCCGCGACAAATGCGAAGCCGCCGTCGCCACTGTCGCGCGTCGGGCCTTGCGCCGGCGGCGCGAGTCGAAAAGCGCTGACCGAAACGATCACGAAGCTGGCCGCGGCCATCAGGCCGATGGTCAACGTGCTGCGAAGCGGATTCCGCGCACCGTTGCGAATCGCCAACCGGGCCAGCGCTCCGCGTCCCACGGTGACGAGCGCCCTGCGATGATCTGCATGAAACCGGCTCCAGACGAGCAGTACGCGCCGATCAAGACCAGCGCACCGCTGGAGAAAAACACGCCGGCTTGGGTTTCGCTATCGGTTTGATGGCCGAGCAAGATGACCATCGCCACGGCGCCGATCAGACATGTCCAACCGATCCAGCAGGCCCAGCGAATGCGCCGCCATCGACGTTTTTTGCGCGGGCAAAATCGGCCGGCGCGGTCGCTTCGCCCGACATCAGCCGGCGCACAGTGGCCCGCCTCAGCTGCCGCAGCGACCAGGCGATGGTGGCCAACGAAACCAACACGCCAATCAAAAAGCCCGTGAGAAGACTTTCGGGCGTTGCATCAAGCCGCAAAAACGGCGTAACCACGGCCGCCAGCCACCAGGTGGGCAGGCCGACGAGCATCAGCCAGGCATAGCCCAATCCGCCGGCCACGCCGAGCGCTCCGCCGATGAGCGAAACCACCAGCCCTTCGCCGAGCAACAACCGGGCCACGCGGCGGCGGCGAAAACCGACAGCCAGCAACAGGCCAATCTCATCGGCCCGGCCCTCGATGCCCAGCTTGAACAACAGCGCCACGAGCATCACGGCCGCGGCGATGATGAAAAAGCTGAACGCCAGGAATAGCTGATTGAATTCCGTCGTGCCGTTGGCGGCCAGCAGGGCCATCTGCCGAACGGTCAGAAATTTGAAACCCAGGTCCGCGGGATTCAAATCCAGGGCCTTGGTCAGACTTTCGACCGTCATGCCATCGCGCGCCGGAATGCGCCAACTTGTCGTCTGTCCAAAACGGTTGCGCCACAGGCGGCGGCCGGTTGCCAGCGACACAAACGCCTTAGGCGTGGCGCGGTACTTCTGCCAGTAAAGCTCATCCTGATTGTTCGGCGGGCGGGTGCGGACTATCGAGGCATCGAACTTAAATGGCGGCTTCCAATTGGCGATCGATTTCTGATCGGTCACGCCCTTAAGTTCGGGAACGAGATGCCGATCGGCCGCAGCCCCGGCAAGCTTGACGATCCCGGCCAGCTTGAGGCTCGTGGTTTCTTCGTGCTCCTGGCCGTGCAAACTCTCGGGATTGAAATATTGCAGGCGGATCGTGTCGCCGGGCTGGAGCTTCACGCCCTGCTTGGCCATGTCGTCCGCCACCCAACTGTTAAGCAGGATCTCGTTGTCCGGCAAGAGCTGGATGGTCTTTCCGTCCGGCGTTTTGAACGGCCCGAGCGGCGGCCCGGTGCGCAGATCGAGCGCGGTCACTGTCGAATAGGGAATCTTGGCCGTTTTCTTGCCGGAACTGGCGATGATCAGATTCGCTAGATACGTGAGCGTGGGCTGGCCGTCGAGCGGTCCAAAGGCCGTTTCAGCCGCTTTTTCGACAGGCTCCTCGAGCAACATTCGCTCGGTCGAAAAGTTGAAATAGCCCGCGTCGGTTTTCGTGATCGACAGGCCGTAATCGGCGAGTGTTGGTGTCAGCTCGGTGTTAAGGAGCGCGGCATCGTCGGCGTCGGCAGGACGCTTGTTGCCGCGCTCGATGGAAGCCAGGATTGCATTGGCAAGACCCTCTTGATCGAGCCCATGTTGTAACGTTTCGATGGCGACGAACGCGTCGTAAGGAATCTGCTGCGTCGGGCGAATTCCGAATCGGCCCAAGCCTTCGGCCGGAATCACCGACACGACGTGCAAGGCGGGCAACGTGCGGAGCGTATCGATCTTGCGGCCCAGCCCGCTTTCGGCCGGAATATCGCCGACGCCGGGCAGACGGAGGATGATATTATCGCCCACCTTGGCGCCGAGCTTCTCGGCCAGCGAAACATTGAGAACGATCTCGCCAGCACCGGGGCGATGCGCCGGCTGCCAACTGGCCGAAGGATCGCCAAACGTGGTCCAAAAATCGTCGCTGCAACCAAGCACGGTGACTTGCCCGGCGATCCGGCGATATTGATTCTCGCCATGCGACAAGGTGGCTTGGAGCATGATTGCCGGGCGGGCGACAATTCGAACATTGGATTGCGCCGGATCGCGATAAGCAGAAACTTCCTCCGCCAGCGCTGTGCGAAAGAATCTCGGCACGACGAGCGCGGCATCAATGCGGCCGAGGCGATCGAGCGCGAGATGGCGGAGGCTGCCATGCACCGAATCGCCGACGACCAGCGCCGGTCAGCACGGCCGTGGCCGTGAGGACGCCGAGCGCTACCGCGGCATGGATCCGCCAGCGATAGGCAAGACTTGCAAGTGTGAATCGAAAGAAGCCCATGACCGCCGCAACGAGAGGAACGAACCCGGCTTGGGATCAGCATGCATTGTCCCAGCGACGCTTTAAGTATGCGGCGCGGCGCTGCGGCGCGAAGAGGCGATGGCCACGATGGAGGACGGGAAACAAGGTCGCACTGCCACCCCTGCGCAAAATCCGACGTGCGCGCCCAATGACGCTCATCCGCTTTTGATTCCCACAATCACGAGAATGAGTTTTCGAGTGCGCGACGGGGATCCGACACGTTGGTCGGCCAGGAATTTTCAATGCGCGAGTATTGGGACCGCCCCCGGAGGGGTCGCAGCTTGTAGCCGGGGGTTGAGGCCGCAGGGCCGATACCCCCGGTCACGATGGAGCGAGAAATGGTTGTCCGACCCCGGCGGGGTCGCAGATGCCCGAGGCGCTACGACACCCGCTGGTGTCGGACAACGATCAATTGCGCTTTTGCTTCCGGGGGTATCGGCCGAACGGCCTCGACCCCCGGCTACAAGCTGGCATCCCTGCCGGGATGCGTTCGTCGTTCCCGCGTGAACTAATTATGACCGCGGGCCCCGTCTGGAATGAAACCGCCGCCAAATGGGCCAGAGCAATCACCATGCAAGAACCAAGATTTTGCGCAGCCCACCCCCGGCCCCTCTCCTACAAGGCTCATCAAGGCTCCCTCAAGGGGCGAGGGGAGACGAGGCAGGACCTGGGCGAGTTTCGGTCAGCACTTGTTCGATCTGGCGGTTGAGTGCGTCGAGCCGTTCAAGGACGTCGTCCTGGCGTGCTTCGAGCGCTCGCACGGTGGCGATCAGATTGGCGGGGTCCGGTTCGCTCATTTCGTGATTCGTCGGCGAAACTCCGCGCAGAGAGATCCAAAGCGGCAAAATACCGAGTAGCCGACAGCGATCGCGGTCGCTGAAACTCGCATCGGCATGCCGTTGCTGCTTGGTTCAGCCGGGAGGCTAAAAAGCGTCAAAGCGTGCCGGACGGGCAAACTAAAAGGGCAACTCTCCCAAGGACAACGGATTGGCCCACTTCTTGCCGACATCGAGGCATGACGCCGTCTTGGTCGAAACTTCATATTCTCGGCCGGAACGCCTTTCAGCGAGGATTTTGAGGCCGTTTCGGCAGAGATTCCCGATAGACAGCACACCCGTGAAACGGGTACACTTCTGGGTTCTCGCGCTAGGCGTATTGCCGGGCGCAACATTTCGCAGTCCTTTCGTGGAGGGGACCATGAATATTTACCGCCAATGTTTTATCAATCCGGTCGAGAGGAGGATCCGTGGTTAAGTTGAACGTACGGGATCGCGAGTCGATCCAAGAGGCAGTCCGCCGATTCCGCAAGCTGGTCGAGCGGAGCGGTATCAAAAAGGAGATGCGTCGCCGCGAATATTACGAAAAACCGAGCGAGACACGCCGTCGCGCCCGCCTGCGAGCTGAGCGTCGCGCTCGCCGCACCCGGCTGTTTGGCGCTTAGAAATTTCTCCCCGACCTCGCCGCATCTGGATGCGCTTCTTGCAGCGATCCCACTTGCCGTCGCGCGATGTTGAGTCGCGTTTTCTTGCGTCTCCGTTCGAGCCGCCGAAATAAAAAAGAGAAGCCCAGGGATTGCTATCCCTGGGCTTAGTTGCTTGGCGGAATTTTTCGCCGCGTCTTCGCCTTCTCACTCAGAAGCAATGCTCCATTCGCACGGTCAGGCCGTCGAATGACACATCGCTGCCGACGCCGGAGGCGGTCATGCCCGAGCAGTTCGTGCATGACGTGCTGTTGGTCGAGGCCATATTGCCGAACAGTTCGAACAGATATCCGGCCTCGAACGTCGTGCGGCACGTAGGCTGCCAGCGCAGACCGGCGGTCATTTCGAAGTTCGGAATGATGCGCAGCGCGTCGTCTTCGGTGTCGGAGACCGCCGTTTGGAAGATACCCGGAACGGTCGTGCTGGTTCGCTCGCGGAAGTCGCCAAACAACAACGCCGCACTGGCGGTGATGTAGGCGGAAAAGGCGGTGTGGCATAGCGCCTGGCTGGCCTCGAATCCGACGCGCGGGCCGGCGCCGTAAAACTGCGTGTCGCCGGTGGCGGATTGAATCGAATCCGCGGGCGCGCCGTTTTCCGCCGGCGCAAAGGCATCGACCGCCCGATGGAACTGAGCGATCCGGAAGCCATACATCCACTCGACATCCGTCGTCGGGCAGTTGCAGGGATCGCAGCCGGGCACTTCGAGCCGATGCAGATGTTCGCCGTCGATCATGTTCAGCAACACATGGCTCGTGGCAGTCAGCGTGTCGCCCGCCGTCGCGACCGAGATGCCGGGCCCAGTGAATTCCGTGCCGGTGCCGACACCGTCGGCGAAATTGCCCGAGGCGGTGCCGACTTGGGTGTTGGAGTCTTCGATGTGCCAATAGCCGAACCGATAGGTGTCGCCACAAGAAGTGTTGAACCCGGCGAAGACGTGGAAGTCGCTGATGTTATCGAAATCGTATTTGATGCCGGTCGAGGTGTCGGTCGAAAGCGTGGGGCTCGTCACGGCGGACTGCTCGCGGAATGCCACGGGGTTAGCCAAGTGGGCATTGACCAACAGATAATCGCCGCCGGCAAACCAACTGACCGAGCGGTACCAGGGTTGCGATTCGCCCTCGCAGTTGCCATCGGGGCAGGAATCGCTCGGTTTGTGCAATCCCCAATCGAAGTCGAGCGTGCCCAGCGGCGGTTCGCCTGCTTGGGCCGGCACGGCCGGTTGTTCCGACATGACCTGGCCCGGCATGGCCCGGCCCGGCGGCATCGGCTGGGCGGGCATCGTTTGAGGCGATGCCACAGATTGCGATTCGGTGGCTGTCTGGCCTACGGCCGCGGTTTGGCGAACGCGAGCCGTCGGCGGCATCGGTCGCGCCGCCAGTGAGTTGGCGGCGGCCGGGCGGTTGTAAGCCGGCGTGGACGGTTGCGAAGGAGATGGGCTGATGGTTGTGGCCGCGGTCGTTCGCGGCGCTGGCTGGGCCGGCGGCTTGGGGTAAACCGACGACAGCGAGTCGCCTGTAGCTGGTGGTAAGGTTCGGGGACTTTCCGGCTGCGCGCTCGAATAAAGATCGACCGCCGGGTTCTCGTCGGTGGCGGACGCCGGCATGACGCGGGGGTCCCAAATGGTCCGCGGAGGGCTGCCCAGCGGCATCGAATCGGCGGCGCGTGCGCTTATCGCCTGCATGCTAGCGCCGATGCAAATTAAGGCAAACACGAATCGATGAATAGCTTTGGTCATGGATTCCCCCCCATGTTACTTAAATCTTGCCGCCTGACCGGCCCATGCTGAATTGAAGCGCCGGGTAATGGGCCGACTGGCGAACCTGCCGCGGATCAAACGACCCGCGCCGCGGCCGAAGAGTCATCCCGGCTTACCAACCTATCGGCACCCATAAGGATGTCTCTTGCCGATTTTTCGGCAAAATCGGCAAAATCCGCACATGCGGCAGCAAGAGCGGGACCGGCAAAGTTTCGCAGGATCGCCGAGACTAACAATCAAGGTCGCGGGGGGTTAACGAGATAGGCACCGGACGCGAAGAAGCGTTTCCGAATGCGTTATTAGCCTGCGGGTCGGCTCAGCGAGAAGATCGGCAGCAGTAGCGACATGGCGATGCCGCCGACGACGATGCCCATCACGGTGATCATGATCGGTTCGAGCATGCCGGTCAAAGTTTTCAACGCGCCCTCGACTTCTTGGTCGTAGAAACCGCTGACGCGCTGCAGCACTTTGTCGAGCTTGCCGGTTTCCTCGCCGGTGGCGATCATTTGGATCAGCATGGGCGGGATCAGGGGAGTGCCGGCGAGGGCTTCGCAGATGCGTTTGCCGGTGGCCACCTGATCGAGCACGCCCAGCCACAGTCGCTCGTAGTAATAGTTGCTCGAAACATCGGCGCACAACCGGATCGCCTCCAACACCGGCACCCCCGCGCCGATCATTCCGCCCAGCGTGCGGATGCTGCGGCTGATCGCCACCTTGCGGGCCATGGCGCCGAACAATGGGCGCGAATCTTTACCCAATCCCAGGCTTGCAAGCCGCGCGGCGTGCGCCGCGAATAGATCAGGCCGGCAATCGCCACGACAGCCGCGGCGATCCAAAACGGCCAATATTGAAGCAGCAACTTCGAGACGGTCATCATGCACCGCGTCGAAAGTGGCAATTTCATCCCGCGACGGTCAAACAGCGGCGCGAATTTCGGCAGAATGTATGTGAGCATGAAAATCGTGACGTTGACCGCCACGCACAGCATCACAGCTGGGTAAGCCAGGGCGCCGCGAATTTTCGACCGGGTTTCCAACTCCTTGCGGAGATACAGCGAGATACGGTCGAGCGTGGCCCCCAAGGTGCCGGTCGCTTCGCTGGCCCGAACCAGGGCCAAATAGGTCTTGTCGAATAATTTTGGATGCCGGGCCAGGGCGGCCGAAAAATCCTCGCCCCCTTCGACCGCCGATTGCAACTCGCGGAGCAGCCGGCGAAGCGAGGGATTCTTCTCTTGTGCCTGGATGTTCCCCAGCGCGGTCGAAAGCGTGATGCCCGTATCGACCATCACGGCCAATTGCGTGGTGACATAAATGATTTCACTGCGGCGGATCGGCCGGGGCCAGAAGCCTTCGTCCTCCTCATCGAGTTCGATCACCGCCAGCCCGTCGCGGCGCAGTTGCAGCGTCGCGGCGTCCGGGTCAAGGGCTTCGAGAGTCCCCGCGACGACGGCCCCGAGCGAATCGCGACATTGATATTGGAAGACCGGCATATCGAGCTATTGGCTAAATTACTAACCTGCGGCATTCACTTCGACTGGCACGTCGCGGAACTCGCCGGCAACTTGGATTATCTCTTCGATCGTGGTGACGCCTTCGCGCACCTTGCGAAAGCCGTCGTGGCGGAGTGTGATCATTCCCTGTCGAGCCGCCAACTCGCGCATGGCTTGCAGCGGGGCCCCCGAGGAGATCATGTCGCGGAGCTCGTCGCTAAGCGTCAATAGCTCATGAATGCCGATACGTCCGCTGTAGCCGGTGTTGCGGCAACCCTTGCAACCCACGCCCCGATAGAACTCGGCCAGATCGTAGCCCATCCGTTCGAGCGCCTTGCGAATCACGCGCGACGGTTCGTAGTTTTGCCGGCACTTGAAGCAGATCCGCCGCACCAGCCGCTGCGCGAGAACCATGTTCAGCGCGGCCGCGATCAGGTAGGGCTCGACGCCCATGTTTACCAGCCGCGTGATCGCCGAGCAGGCGTCGTTGGTGTGCAACGTGCTGAACACCAGATGCCCCGTGAGCGCGGCTTGGATGGCGGTGCGGGCGGTTTCCTCGTCGCGCACCTCGCCGACCATGATGATGTCGGGATCCTGCCGCAACAGCGTGCGCAGGGCTTTGGAAAACGTCAGCCCGACTTTCTCTTGCACTTGGAACTGGTTGATTAGCGGCAAGTGATACTCGATCGGGTCTTCGACCGTGCAGACATTGTTGTCCATCGAGCTGATCGCGTTGAGCGCGGCATATAAGGTCGTCGATTTGCCGCTGCCTGTCGGACCCGTGACCAGCACGACGCCGTTGGGCGCCCGGATGTTCTCTTGCAGCCGGGTAAGCACATCCTCGGCAAAACCGAGGTCCTCGAGATTCAGCGAGACGGTGCGGGTATCGAGCACCCGGATGACGGTTTTCTCGCCGCGGGTCGTGGGAAAGGTGCTGACCCGCAGGTCGATCTTGCGGCCTTCCAGGAGCACATGCACACGGCCGTCTTGCGGCAGCCGGCGCTCGCTGATGTCGAGAGCCGCCATGATTTTGATCCGGCTCGTCACGGCGCCGAGCAGATGCTGTGGCACTTCGAGAGCTTTGTACAGCCGGCCGTCGATCCGGTTGCGCACGCGCAGGCAGCGGTCGGCGGGCTCGATGTGGATATCGCTGGCCCCTTCGCGCACGGCGGTATAGATAATGAAATTCACGAGGCGAATCACCGGCGATTGGCCGGCGATTTCGGCGACATCGCCGATGTCCTCGATCGCTTCTTCGATCAGCGTGACATCGGCCGATTCCGAATTCTCGATGATGTCGTCGATGACGAACACCTTCGAATTCGGGAGCCCGGTGAGGAGCCGGCGGATATCGCGGTGCGTGGCGGCGACGATCTGCACCTGCCGTTGCGAAAGATTGCGCAGCTCCTCGACCAGGAACACGTTCGAGGGCTCGGCCACCGCGACAGTCAGCGTGTCGCGCACCAGAAACAGCGGCAGCACTTGATTCGCTTCGATATATTCGCGCGGCAGGACATCGATGATTTTCGGGTCGCACAGCCGGGCGTCGAGCTTGGCATAGGGGACGCCATATTCGCTAGCCAGGCATTCGACGACCTGATCTTCGCTGCAGATGTTCAGGTCGACGAGAATCTCACCGAGCAGCTTGTTCTCGCCCCCGCCCTGTTGTTGGGTAAGCGCCCTAGTCAGCCCTTCGACCGTCAAGTAACCGCGGTCCAGCAGCAACGTGCCGAGCCGTCGCGGTCCTTCGTTGAAGTTGGACATGAGGGAGAGGTGGGTGCGGTGACGTTCTAAATCGGACGAAAAAATTGGGTGATAGGCGCTTCGCGGCCGCGTGGAGACCTTTCGCGGCTCAGCTCAATCGCTCAGAACCGGTCCTCTGCTGCAAGCATTGTCATGGGCGGAAGCTTTTCACGGCATCGATCACGCTTCCGAATACTTCCAGTTGCTCGTCGAGTCGGGTGATCTCGAGGATTTTCCGATTCGCCGAATTCGCGGTCGCAATTTTCAGATCGCCGAGGTTGCCGCGGAGTTGATCTTGCGCGTCGAGCAAAGCGGTCAGCCCAGCGCTATCGAGCAGCTCACAACGGTCGAGGTCCAACACGACGCTTCCTTGCCCGATGCCGCCGAGAAACGCTGGCAGTTGGCCCGCCTGGTCGGCGCCCATCTCTTCCGGGGCATGGACCACCGCAACGTTGCCGAAAATTTCGACGGGGAGATTCATGGCAAGCGGTTCGCGTTACGCGGTGAGGGTGGTTTCGCGGGGAGCGGACGGCGGATTGTTCGGGGCCGAATTTTCCGTGAGGCAGAGCGTTTGCCGAATAATCTCCACCAGTTCGCGCGGACTGAACGGCTTGGCGATCACGGCCGCGATTCCCAGGCGGCTGGTCACGTCGGCCACGTCCAACTCGAATCCCTTCGCCGTCAGCATCAAGACCGGCAGCCGCGCGGATCGCGGATTGCCGCGCACGCGAGCGGTAAGCCCGAGCCCGTCGAGCCGAGGCATCTGGCAGTCGGTCACGAGTAGATCGGGTAGTTCTCGCTCGATTTGCTCCCAGGCTTCTTGACCGTCGTTTAGCGCGCGAACTTCGAAACCGCTCCGCAGCAGCTTGAATTCAATCTGCGCAGGATTGCGATGTCATCGTCGCAGATTAGGATACGTGGCATGGAAATTGGCTGGATTAAAGAACGATCGTGCGTTGATTTCAGATTCCGGCGTGAGTCGGAGCGGCCGTGTATGCCGCCTCATCGATCGCCAGATTGGGGGGAGTGTTTCGTGGAGCGCTGATTCCAAACGGCTCGTCGTGTGCCGTCTTGGTTGGCATCGAGACGACAAATACGCTTCCTGCGCCGGGCGTGCTGCGGACGGTGAGTCGCCCGCCATGCACGTCTTCGACAATATGCTTCGCCAACGGCAGACCGAGCCCGGTGCCACTGGCCATGTTGCGGTCTTTCTTAACCCGGTAGAATTTTTCGAAGACTTTGACCTGATCCTCCGGCGCCAGACCGACGCCGGTGTCCTCGACCTCGAACACGACCTGCCTGTCGGCTGTGCGCGAGCGCAATGTCACGCGGCCTCCCTCGGGTGTGTACTTGATTGCGTTGGATAGCAGATTGATTGCCACCTGAACCAGCATGTCGCGGTCGGCCAACACGCCGAGATACAACGGGCTGAAATCCGAATTCAGCGTGATCCGGCGTGCCGTGGCCGCGGGCCGCACGATGTCCAGTGTCTCGCCGAGCAGCTCGTTGAGCGACACGCTGCTCTTGGAGACATTCATGACGCCGGCTTCGATCCGGGCCAAATTCAACAGATTGTCGATCAGCCGTTGCAGGCGGTTGGCCTGGCTGTTGATCACATTCAGGAACTCTTCGCGCACTTGCGGTTCTTCCGCTTCGCCGTCGGCCAACAATTCCACGTAAGCCTTGATTCCAGCCAAGGGCGACTTCATCTCGTGGCTGACCGAGGAGATGAAATCGGCGTAGCGGCGTTGGCCGGCTTTGATTTCGGCCATATCGTGCAGGACGGCAAACACGCCCGGTGATCGGCCCGTTGGGGCATTAACGCTACCGGACCGTTCTTCCGCGACAAGGCTTCGGCAGTGAACTGCGAACGGCCGCGGGCTGTTCTGGCTGTCGGTCAGTTCGATTTCGCCGTGGCGTTGCATCGGCGATTTGCGTCGCAGGGTGTCGGCAATCAGGTCGGTCAAGGCGGGGCATTTGATCGATTGAGCCACAGGCTGGCCCAACGACGATTTCTCATCGAGCTCGAACAACCTGGCGGCGGCCGAGTTGATCAACGTCAATTCTTCGAACGGGCTCACGGCCAGGATCGGCTCAGCAAGGCCATGGAGAATGGTTTCTAGTTGCTCTTGTCGCGCCGCTGCTCGGCGCATCCGGATTTCCAAAGCGGAGCGGGACTGGTCCGCGGCTGACACTTGTTCGCAACTCGCGGCCAAACGCTCGGTGATGTGCTGGGCCACTTCGAACCACGAATGATCGGTGGGAACTTGCGACGGGTCTGCCCCCGATGCCCGACGCGCCAATTGCGGTGGCGACAGTCGCGACAACTGCTCGAACCATTGCCGAGCCTGCCGATCCGAGCGAAGCCGATAAACGACCCAGAGCCCGATGGCCCACGCGCTCAATAGAAATCCAGCGCCGGTGACCCGATGTAAAACGACCCACTCCAAAGTCGAAGCGGCGACGAAGCAGCCGGCCAACCAGGCCGCCATCGAAGCGGTCCCCAGCAAGCCAGCCGCGGTCAGCAGCAGGATGGTTCTTGTATCGCGCATTGATGTTCCGCCTTAGCCGACGTCAGCCCAAGCAAGTCCCGCTCGCGGCCCGCGGCAACAACCGTGGCGCGACGAGACTGGATAGCGGGCGATCGTCGTTAATTTGGGGAACGCGGCGTGGCGGGACTGGCCGGAATGCGCCGCGTGGGGCGGACGATTCGGTCAGCGGTGGGAATCAAGCTCTGCTAATCGCGATTCTGTCCATACCGTGGATCGAATCGAGCCGCCTCCGCGAAGTTTCGCGCGGCGGCGTCCGAATCGCCCAGTCGGGCCAGCGTCGTGCCCATTAGAAAGTAGGCCAGAGGGTCGCGGTTGTCCAACGAAAGTGCTTTGGCGAGTGAGACTTGAGCGGCCCGGAGATTCCCCTGCCGACATTGGGCGGCGCCGAGAATCCGGTAGAGCGAAGCCGACTCGGGATGGCGCGTAAGCGCCGCCAAAGCAAGCTCGATTGCAGCGGTCGGACAATCATGACGCAAGGCACAAACCGCCGCGGCGAGCGCGAGCGGCTCGTTTCCAGGCTCGCGTGCGATCTTGCGCGGAATTCGGCAAGATCGCGCTCGACGGCAGGCTCGCTAGTGTTGGCAGAATCGGTAAACGTCGCGGAAATCGATCTTTCCGCACTGCCGTCTTGTGCGGCATACACGGCCTGTCGGACGCCGTCGGCTGCTACAGTGGGTGCTCGCTGGAAATCGCTGGGCGCGTTTGCAGATGCGGAGGAATCGATTACCGAGCGATTCGGACCGGCGCGGCCCAGGGCCGCAGCTTTTTCGGTCGCAGTGGGCGGCACGCCGCGCACCCCTGCGGGAACCACGGTTGCATTCAGCGCCGACTGGTAAGCCACGACGTAGCGTTCTATGCCCGGCGCCAGCGTCGCTGCCCGCTCGTAATGCTTTAACGCGGCGGCCGGCTCGCCGAGTTGATCCAAGGCCAGGGCCATCAAGTGATGGGCCTCGGGATTATTCTGCTCGGCCGCCAGCACTTGCCGTGTTTGCTCGAGCGCCAATGCCGGCGCCGATTGTGATAGCGCCACCTCCGCCAGGAGGAGCTTGGCGGGGCGATGTTCTGGATTGCGGGCGAGCAGCGAGTCGAGTTGCTGGCGGCAACCGCTGGCGTCGTCTTCGCGCCAGCGATTTAGCGCCGCTTGATATTGAGCTTCGTCGCGACTCCGTTCGAAGTCGCCGGCCACGTTGCGCAGCCGGTCTTGCCGCGTATCGCTCACATTGATGGAAGCCGCAACGCTCGTGTCTTTTGGCTTTGCCGCGGGGCTGGGATTAGGCTGTGCCGTGGCTGTCTGGCTGGGCGTCAACGGATTCGGCCCGCCGGTGATCACCGTCTTGTCCGACGGCTGGACACTCGAGCAGCCGGCGCAGAGCGCTAGGCTCAACGAAAGCCAGCTCGCGGCTCGCGAAATCCAAAGGCTGATGCGGCGATGATTCATTGCGGTTGGAATTGACGCGGCCGATCGATGTTGGTGCGACCACCGCTCACGCCGGGGTCCAGCGGATGCAGCGGCGGCGGTGGAACAGGTTCCGGCAAGCTGTCCGTGGGCTGCTCCAAAGCGTTGAGCATCCAGGGGGCTAACGGCTGTCCGGATTGGGACGGGGTCGCCTGTGACGGTCCCGAAAACGGCAGTCCCTCTGGCTCCGGTGCGCCAGGGGCGGCGGGCACGGGGAAATTCACCGCCGTGTGCCGGCCGAAATGGTCGCCGGTCATGATGTCGCTGCGTAGATCGATTGCCGCCCGATTGAGCGGATCGAAATGAATCGCGAGATCGACAAAGCGGATCGCCAACGGTTGATCGCCGCGAGCCCAGGCCTCCTGCGCGAACCGCAGATATTGCCGGCCCACGTGCCGTTTGCCTAGAGGACTCATCTGATCGGCGTAGACCGCTTCGCGGCGGTGGAATTCCTCGGCCCCGTGCGAGCCTTCGGCGCAAGCTTCGTTGTCGTACACAATGTGCGGCGTGAGCAGTACCAGAATTTCCGAGCGTTGGGTCGTCTCGCTTTTTTGTCGAAATAGAAAACCAACGCCGGGCAGATTACCTAGCCACGGAATTTGTGTCGTGTTGGTGCCCAGGTCTTCGCGGATCAGCCCGCCGATCACCACCGTGGCTCCGTCGCGGACCATCACGTTCGTGGTCACCTGCGTGACATCCTTTTGCGGCAGCGTGAAGCCTTGTTGGATCGTGACCTGGCCAGTCGACAGTTCCGGGTGGACTTCCATGCGGATCAGTCCATCGGACGAGATGAAGGGCCGCAATCGCAATTGTGTGCCGACTTCCAGAAAGTTGACGTTTTGGGCCGTGCTGGTCTCGGTCACGGTCGAGCTGACATAGCCCAGTTGCGAGCCGATCAAGATCTCGGCTCGGTGCTTGTTGATGCAAACCACGCGGGGGGTGGCGATGACATGCGTGTCGCCGATCGTTTCGACGGCGGTTAGAAAGGCGCCTAGCGAGCTGTCGAGAAAGCCGAATGTCAGTCCGCCGTTGCTGAAATTCACGTCGCCCAGGCTCGTCGGCGGCGAGCCGCTGGCCAGCAGGACATGGGATTTGTTCCGCAGCAATTCGAAATTGACCCCGAACTGGTCGGTGTCATCGAGCTTGACGCTGAGAATCATCGCCTCGATCGCCACTTGCAACGGACGGCGATCGATTTCTTCCACCACCTGATCAATCTGGGCCAGCACCGCTTCGTAGTCGCGCACCAGCACCGCTTCGCCGCCCGCGAACGTGTCGCCGCCAGCCTTCGAGCTATCGGCCGCGATTCCTTGCTCGGATGCGGCGGTGACGCTGATCGCGCCGACACCGTGCGTCAGCAACGGCGTGATGAGCGCTTGCAAATCGGTGGCCCGCACGTAGTTGGTCTTGTAAATTCGCGTTCCCACGCGGTCCAACGATTGTTCGAGCGATTCGAAATCTTGCGCCGTGCCGACGTAGATGAATTTTCCATGCCGGCGAGTCACGTAGCCGGTGGATTTCAGAATCGCGGACAGCGCGGTTTCCAAATTGACGTCGTGCAGCGAGGCCGAGATCTTTCCTTTAACGCTGTTGCTCGGCAGGATATTCAGTTGCCCCTCCGTGCTGATCATCTCAAGCACGTCGCGAATGTCGGCCTCTTGAAAATCGAGCGTGATGTGGTCGTCCCCTTCGCCGACGCGCGTGATTTTTGGTTTCGCCCGGACGGGCGGAACGGCCGGTGCGGCGGTGGCTGACGGCTTGGCCGATGAGCCGGGCCCAGAGGCTCGGTTTCTCGACGGATTCCGGCCCCGTTTTGTTCTGAGCCGCTTCGAGCAATTGACGTAATTCGTCCTGGACTTGCCGGCGAACTTGCGGGCTGCCGGCCGCGGGAATTTGCTGAGTGACGGCTGGAGCAGGCTCGTCCTCCGCGGGCTCGGTCGCCGCACATTGAACAATATTGGAATCCGAGCGTGCGACGGTCTTCGCTGCGGGCTGTGCGACGAACGGTGTCGAAAGTTTCACGACGGGGCCGATAAGGGCCGGCCCGCTATGGGTCCGGCGATTGTCCGGCGGACCGTTGGATGGCAGCCGCTTTGGCGGCGCGACGATTTCGAGCGCCGGTCCGAGGCCTGGCAACCGCGGCGGCTCGGGAGCGCCCAGGTCGAATGCCATATTTGATTCGGTGTCTTTTCGTCCCGGCACTCCATTCGAGAAACGGATGCCGAGCGGCTGCCGTAATTCGACGCGCGCAGCAGGCACAATTCCGGCCGCGGCGTTGCTTCTCGAGACCAGCTTGGATCGAACGGCGTTCGAATCGCCCGAGGATCGTGTCGGCTCAACGATTCGGCTCGGCGCTGCGGCGACGGGGCGTTCGACAACCGAGGAAGGCCGAACGCTTAGCGTTTCCGACGTGGCCAGGCAGATTGCCAGTCCGACGCCAGCGGCTGCGAACAGCCCCAGCATGCCGATTCTCAGTCCACTGCTCATAACGTCTTCCGTGACGATGGGGGCGTGTCGATCGAAAGTCGAACGAATCAGCGCTTAGCTTTCGATCAGGTCAAATGCAGATCGCTGAATTTCAATCGCGTAATTTCACTCATTCACGATCGGCAGCTTTTTTTTCGGAATCACTCCTGATTTCCGATTCGCTGCTGGCACTCTTGCGCGTGACTTCAATCGATTTCAGCGCGAGTTGAAATCGCTTGCCATGCCGCTCGAGCAAAATCTCGCGCGGCAAAATGTTGGCCACGACAAAGCCGCCATTGCCGTCGCTTGCTGGCACGAAACTCCCTTCGTGGTACGTCTGACCATTGATCAGGGCGACGCTATGCTGACTACGGACAATCGTGCTGGATAGCGTTAATCCGGCAGCGGCCGGAGTTAATTCCTCGCGCCGGGGCGCCTTGGTTTTTTTCTGGGCGGCCAGACGCTTTTCGGCCGCCTCTCTTTCCGCCTCAGCGGCTAATTCCTGGGCCGATGGCCCAAACGGATCGCGGCGAATTCCGAGTTCGGCGACCGGCTTCATCCGCGGATCCTTTTCGATTCGTTGCGATACGACGCGCCAGTGATAAGTTGTGGGCTCATTGATTGTGACGACAGGGGAACTCGCGCTGTTCGTTGCATTCGGGGGGGGCGTTGCCGACGTTATTCCACTTGGCATGGCTCGATTTGTTTCTGAGGCAACCGGTGCTGGCTCGGCTCCGCCGGTGTTGCTTTGTACTGCTGTTTGTTCGCTGCCTGCTGGCGCTGCTGCCAATGCCGGCGTTGAGGAACACCATTTTTGAACCAGGGGAATCCAGAACCAAACGGCCACCACGAACAAAATACCCAACATCGAGGCCTTCGCCGGATTGGCCTTGATCTCTCGTCGCAGCTTGCGGATGACAGGCGAGCCCATCTGAGCACTCTTTCCAATAGGCGGCGGAATTTGCGATCCGCGCCAGTTCCCTAATATCGGCTGAAGGACAGATTTACCTAATCGGAATTCTCAGAATTACCGGCAAAGACGATCAGCTTTAGCTGACAGTCCACAGCTTTGCTATTTTCACGTTGGGACGTGAGCCTCAATTCATCCACCCAAATCAAGTCAGGCAACCGTTCTAGTTGTGCCAGCATGCTTGCCACCTGCCCGAAAGTGCCCCGGGTTCCGAACGAAACTGGCACCTCGTCCAAGGCCAGCATCTTGTGCGCAGGCTTCGGTTCGAATCGCGTCGTGCTAGTTCCCGCCAGATCGGCTTGCTTCGTGATCTGTGCCAGCAACGAAGGAAGCCGGATGGGATTAGCGAGCCGCGAATGCCAGCGTGCACTATATTCGTGGGCGCGGTCGATCTGCGTTTGCGTTTCCGCCAGCATCCGCGGCAAGGTGCTGGATTGGGTGATGAATTCTTGCTTTTTGCGAATGTCTTCACGTTGCTGGTGGATGACCGCGGCCGTTGGGAAAAAGGAATAGAACAGATAGGCCGCGGCCGCTCCGGCGAGGGCAATCGTGACGACCCAGCTTCTGCGCCCCCCGCGTGATTTGTTCGAATTTGCTTGCATATCCTGGTCCGGTGTCAATATTAGTGGTTGGCCGCCACGGATTTCGCGGTGGAGTGCTGGTCTCTCGTTGGGGTGGGAACGGCGAGTTGCTCTGGCGCATCGCTGGGTGCGATGGCAAACTTCTCAGGGTTGCCAACCGCCGGGCCACCGGGTTGGTTGTAACCTGGCCGCACCACTAAGTGCGCTGTGAAATGCAGAGCGCCGGGCCGCTCGGCTCCGTCGCTTTCAAGCGACGTTAATTCCGCTTTGCTAAAAAGGTGGACGTCCGCCAGCATTACCAAATAGCGCTGGAGTTCCGCCGTGTTGGAAGTTACGCCGCTCAAGAGGAGAACCGTGGGTCGGCTGTCATGCTCCTCGCGCAGCGATGCTAAATCGTGCGCGGCCGCCGAGGGTTTCTTGGCTGCGGGCGGTTCGCCATCCGTCGATTTCTTCACGGCCGGAGGAACGACGCCCGTTGAACTGCTCTTCTCCGGCTGTTCATGCGACAAGCGAATCTCGCCGAGCGTGATGCAATCGGGCAACGGATTGAGCGCGGCAGCGAGCACCTGCGTGCTCGGCCACGGATGCCGCAGGTAGGTCAACAACTCCGCTTCGGCATCGGCGTCTTGCAGTCGCTGCTTGAGTGTCGCCAGTTTCGTGGAAAGCAACTGGGCCTGATCGTATTGCGTACCTATCCGCCCGAGCTCCAACGCCGTCTTATGGCGAATTACTTGCTGATAACATGCGCTGCAGGCCAGCACAGCCACGAACAGTAAAGCAACGAGCACGCGCCACACGTTCGCCTTGCGGTGAACGGTTTGCTCGCGGTACTTCGCGGGTAAGAAATCGATCTGATTCATAGTTTTAATAGAGTCGTACACGCAGGGCGAGCCCTGCGGCTAATCGGTTCCTGGTTCGCGTAGCGCGAGACCCGCGGCGACGTCCCATTGTCCTTTGCGACCGGCTTGGGCCGTGATTTCGTACGAGCGGAGCGGATCGCCCAATTCGCACTTCGCGTCCAAACGTGGTCCGATCGCGTCGACCAGCGCCGGAGTCGCTTCGCCGCCGCTGACAACAATTCGGGCCAGCGGCTGCCCCCGGAAGGTAACGCTGTGATATCGCGAACACATCGCCAGCTCGCTGGCCAAGCGCTCGACAACCGGCCGGATAGCTTCGGCCACGCTCCGGGCCACGTCGGGATCTTGTTGATCGACGCGGCGGTCGCCATGGTGCCGGCGGAGAGTCGTTGCTTCCGGTAGGCTCATGTCCAAATGACGGGCGACGGCCTCATCCATTTGCCGGCCGCCGACGTCGATATATTTGATGAATAACGCGTCGGGTCCACGGGCAATGACGACCACCGTGCTCGACGCGCCGACATGCACGAACATTCCCCGTTGTTGTTGATCTTCGTCGCGGCGGAATTGCTGCACGTAGCAGCGCAGGAGCGCGGCGGGTTCGGCATCGACGGCCACGGGTCGCAGGCCCGCGGCGCTGACGATGTCCAGCAACCGATCCAGCGTCGGACGATGGCATGCCATGACGATGACCTCGCGCTTGCTCGCTTCGCCATGCCGGACATCGCCCGCCTCGACGTAGCGAATCTCGGCTTCGGCGGCTGGAAACGGAACGCGGCCACTCGCTTCTTGGCGAACCAGATTATCCAGCTCGCCGCCGGGGCTTTTCGCCACGCGAACGTTCTGCACGAATAATTCGGGCGTGCCGAGACACACCACCGTCTCGCGACCGCGAAAGTTGCGCCCTTCGCGCGCCTGCCGTAACGCCACGCCCAATTCCTGCCAATGGGCCTCCGGCTCCGGCGGGGATTCGCCCGAGAGATCCCAGCGCACGGCCTCGATGACGCGCGTCCGCTCGGCATTGAATTGGATCAGCTTGACACAACGGGTGCCCAGATCGACACCGATCGGGCCAGCGCGGCGAGCTTGGAATGGTCGAATCATCGGAGGTGCGGACGCCGTTGGAGAATTGATGTCGATTCGAAGTCGAAGTGAGATCCAAGGCCCTGCGCAACGTGGCAAGAATCTGTGTTTCAGGAACCCGACCCGCTGGATGGCTGCGATGCTGTCGGCGTCGTGCCCTGGAACGCGCCTGGCGTGGCGAGGCCGGTCGTGGGATTCAGCGAAACGGAAATATAACGTCGTGCCGTGCCGACTCCGGCCGCTAACCAGATCAACGTCGGCTGAGCCTGGGTCGTGCCCCCCAAGGCGTTGAAGGTTACGGTCGAAGCTTCGACCGGCGCAGGCGTCAGTTGCTGCACGTCATACAGGCTGACCAGCAACCCCAGCCGCGGCAGTTGCGACAAGCGCACCGTGTATTGGGTCGCCGGATCGGTTGGCGAGTGGAACGGCGAAGGCGGGAGGGCCGCCAATGCCGAATTACCGCCGGCGTATTGGAGCGTGTAGAGATTGTCCGGCAGGTCGAACGTGAATTGGTAAATGTCGTTGTTCAGCACGGCCAGGCTGCGGCCATACGACAAATCGGCGGCCACGATCTGAGCCGCGGCAACCAGATCGTCGTGAATGCTTGGCATCGCATTGGGCAGAACCAGCGCGGAGAGAATGCCGACCAGCATAACGACGATGAGCAATTCGACCAGCGTGAACGCGGCGCGTTGAAGTGATCGAAGGCCCATCGCCAGGCTATTCCTTCTTGTCCAACGACACCAGCACCTTGAGATTGCCGGAGCGGAGCAAAGCGTTTTGCTCCTTCAGTTGGGCATTCATTTCCTTCAATTGGGCGATCATTTCGTTCCGCTGCTCCACCGCATTGTTGAACGGCGGAGGCGCTTCCTGCGGAATCGCCAAACTCGGCTGATACAACCCTAGCACGCCCAACGCCACCGCGTTGGCCACGACGAACAGTAAAACCCGAGTTTTCACGCGAATTTTCATGACATGGTCTCCAGACGAGCGTTTGGTTCAGGTGAAAAAGGCTGAAGGCTTAGGGCCGAAGGCTTCGGGACGTGGAAACGGAGCGGTCATGCCCATTCGGCACTCAGCTTAAGCCTCCCTATACATTCTCCGCCCACGACCACAGGACCCACCGCAACCCCGTGTCCGCCGGATTGACGATAAATACCGGCCCGGCGGTCAGGTCCTGCCATTGGTCGACAAGTACAGTCGGATCGGAAGTTACCGTCAAGATCGGATTGGGAGTCAATCCGATGCCGGAAAGCCAGGTCGGGAAATAGTTGATCCGCGTTTGCGGCGGATTGCTGAGCTGCGAAATGAACGCGTTGTAGCAAAAGTTCCAGATAAACGAGTTCAAGGCCCATTCGGTCCGCGGCGCGATCGACACCGACCCGGCGAACACGTGCCCGGTGACCGCCAGGCTGCATTGCTGCGATCCGGTGGCGATCGAGAAGCTGCTGCCGGCCAACACGATTCCCTGGATCGTCACGCCGAGCGTCGAGCCGCCCGCGACGTTTTGCGCGGCCACGACGACCGGCAAGCGGATCGGCGTGGTGCTGCCGGAAAGCGGAGGCAAGCTGTAGGGCTGAAATGAGATGCTCGTGCCATTCAAATTCACGCTGCCACCGCAGATCAGCGTGCCCGTAATGCTGACGTTGTTGCCGACCGTAATGTTGCCGGCGTTGAAAAAAATTCCCAGAGGATTGTTGATCGGGTCGGGCGCCAGCGTGACGTTTTGAGGCGTCGTCGAAACCACGCCGACTTTGTATACCAGCCCGCCCGGATAAATTTGGTATGTCGCGAGATTGCTCGGAAGCGGCAGACTCACCGATGTCGAACTGCTGATTTTCGAAACGGTGACGCCGAGTCTGATTTGTCAGCAGTTGCGAAGCGGCTGAACTGTTCGAATTGGATAACGTTACCGGGCCCGTCATCGGTCGCCAATCGGGCTGGCCGGCGAGTCGCAGCAGGTTTGCGTCCGACATATACCGCTGCATGGCCGCCGTGCTCCAGCTATAGCCATTGCCCAGCAAGAGATTCCCCGGCATGAATACCGCTCCGGCCAACTGAGCCGGCACGTCGAGTGAATTTTGCCCGTTGCCGGTTTGATAAACCGTATAGTTCTGCATTGCCGACCACGAGGCCGGTTGCGGGCCAAGCTGCTGGGGCGAAAGCTGCACGACGGCCCGCACGCGGTACGTGGCCTGTTGGGTCGTTAGCAGCGGATTGATCGATAGACCGGTCGAAAGGAGCGTCACGCGATACGGCTGGTTCGGATCACTCGTCGCCAGCGAGGCATCGCCCGAGGTGAAGGTGACACTGTAGCTATCCTGCGCGCTAAGGGTGCCGGAGAGCGTCGTGTTTACGCCCGTCCAACTCGACAGGCTCATGCTTTGCAGGCCGGCGGCGATGCCGGTTTCGGCGTCTAGCTGGGCTGCGGATCGGAGATTGCTGTTGGCTTGGATTTGCACGACCGTGCTCTCGGCGCGCAACAACGAGTACGCCAACGCGAGGGCGACTGAAATCAACCCCAACACCAGCACCACGGCCACGCCACGGCGCGGCTCAGCGCGCAGCGCCGCAGTCTTTCACCGTCGGTGAACGATCGGGCATTCATCATGGCATCCCGTAATAAAGGCACGCTGAGCCGAGAAACGGGACCGTGATCGCGCCGGCCGGATTGCCTGCCACCCAGATTGCCCCCGGATTCAATTGCAGCTCGTAGCGAACCCAAACTTGCCGGGTGCCGGTGATTTGGCTGTGCATGCCTTGCGACCAGTCAAGGCTGCTCCAGGGAAGCGTGCCCGCCAAGTAGGAATTCCAGGCGCTGACCGAGGGCGTGTAGTTAACGACAAATCGCGCTACGCCGTGCGCCGGACTGGAAGTCGTGCCGCTGGGGACCGCCATTCGGAGCAGATTGGTCAGCTGCACTTTGTTCGCGGTGCTGCTGGTCTTCAGACTTTCGATAAACGTGTTTAAACTCGCCGGGGTCGTCGTCGGCACCGTGCGGGTATCGCCCGGCACATTCAATTGCACAAAGCTCCCCGCGACGGCGGGGTCGGGACAAAAAATCAGCAGTTCTTGCACGAGCGGCGGACCGGACGGATTGGCGGTGGCGCCGCTGGGACTCCAGATCACCAGCGTGTCGGGATAGGCCCATTGGCCGACGGTATCTTGCGTGACCCATACGCCCGGATAGAGCGACTTGGCATAGGCCCCGGCGACGGCTCGGTTGATGCGTTCGGTCGTCATCCGCGCATGCTGGGTCGCAGTTCCGTAGCCCTCGCCATAATCGTTCGCCAATTGAACGCCTTTGGTCAACGCCGCGAGCGCGACAATCACCATCGCCATGACTAACATTGCCAGCAGCAGCTCGATCAACGTGAAGCCGCGGCACGCCAGGCTCGAGGGAGTCCGTAGGCGTAGGGTGGGCACTGCCCACCCGTGAATCGTAGCGGTTTTGTTATGAGCTCGGCACATAGCCAAATACTCGCCGTAGCTTGAGCACCGGTTTCATGCCGGTCTGATCTTGCACCGAAATATGCACCTCGACCGCGCGATAGTTACTTGTCTGCCCTGCTGGCAAAGCGCTCGCCAGATTCGTCGGACTGACGTAATACACGGTCGCCGAGCGCTGCCAATTGGTGAAATACGCGCTGTCCTGCATCGCCGGATCGCGCGTCGCCCCCTGGCCATCGTCCATTCCCAATTCGATGCCCCACGGGTCCGTCGGCGGAGCGTTGCTCAGGCCGTTGTAGTCGGCCAAATTGGTGTAATGCGATCGGCCCGGGCCGGCGGACTCGGCGGTTGTCGGACCGAGTGGCGTATCGTACGGACTCGCGGGATTCTCGGCGTATTGCATCCCGGCGATCTCGTCCATCAACTGTTGGGCCATGCCGAGCGCGACCGTCTGTTCCAACGAGTCCGTCGTTCCCTGCAGCGAAGAACTGATGCCCAACAGCAGCGCCGCGCCGGCCACCGCGGTAATCGTTACGGCAATCATCGCCTCGACGAAGGTGAACCCGCTTCGACGTCGATCGCGGAGACGCAAGGCAGGTCGCATGGCCGGAGAGTTTTGGCGGGCGGATGGACGAGGGGCGCAAGAAAACAGCGCGGCGGGGTCCCCTCTAGCATCCAGCTATCCCCGCCGCGCCCGGGGCCAGACACCTCTCCCCGAGGCGCAGGCACCATTGAAAGCTAGGTCACGTGCGAGATCTGTCAAATCCGCGGCGCCCCGCCCAGTTAGCCGCTCCGCTTGCGGAACGCGTCGCCCTGCCGAGTGAATCGGGCGCGCTAACACCCTGTTGAAAAAGGGGACAGGCACTACGCGGGTACGTCAGTACTGGGAGAAATCCTCGCGATCGCTAAGAGCCAGTCCCCTTTTTCAACAGGCTGCTAAGCAATCCAATCGAGACCAAAATCCAGCCCAATCGCCGCATGCGTCAGCGCCCCCACGCTGATCCGGTCGACGCCGGTCCGTGCCACTTCGCCGATGGTCTCCAAGCGAATTCCGCCCGAAGCCTCCAATTCAATTCCGGGCGCGGTCGCGTCGCGAGTCTGAACCGCGCGGTGCAGATCCGCCGGCGACATGTTGTCCAGCAAGACGATGTCAGGCCCCGCCGGCAGAACCTGCCGCAACTGTTCGAGCGTGTCGACCTCTACTTCGATCAGCATCGGCGAGGTTGCTTCGCTCGGCGAAGAACGGGTTATTCGATGTTGCTTGCTCGGCCGCGGCCGCATCCAAAAAACTGCGTGCGCGGCGCACCGCTTCCGCGGGCGTGAGCCGTTGCGTCGGACTTGCCGCGGCAAGAACTGCTAGATGGTTGTCCTTGATCAGCACGCCATCGTACAAGCCCGTGCGATGGTTTCGACCGCCCCCTTGCCGCACGGCATATTTTTCCAACCGTCGCCAGCCAGGCGTTGTCTTCCGCGTGTCGTACACATGCGCTCGCGCGCCGGGCACGGCGGCCACGGCATCGACGAACCGCCGCGTGAGCGTGGCCACGCCCGCAAGTCGGCCGATCAGATTCAGCAGAATCCGCTCGGCGACCAGCAAGCTCCGCGCCGGGCCGTGGATCGTCGCCACGGTCGTGCCGGCTGCGATCCTTGCGCCTTCGGTGGCGTTCTGTTCCCAGACCGCCGCCGGATCGATTTCCGTCATGAGCAGCAGACCCGCAGGCAATCCGGCGACGACTCCCGCTTGCCGCGCCACCACCGCGGCTCGCCCCGTCGCCCCCTGTGGGATGAGAGCCAGCGTGGTCCAATCGTGTCCACGGCCGAGGTCTTCCTGAATCGCGGTGCGAACGAGACGCAGGCATTCGGCCGCCAGCGCCGCGTCCCACTCGATCTGCGAAAAATCTCTCGACATGGGTGCCGTGGTCCGTCCGCCGTGGATTACAAGCTGAGCTAACGATTTCGTTCCGCTGTCGCAATCGGCCCAGCCAACAACTTATACTAACGACCCAGCGAAGAAAGGGGATCGGCTTCGGGCGAGGAGGCGATCTCGCGGCGATTTGGCTTTCGAGAGGCGGCCGTCCCCTTTTTTACGCTGGGAGAGCAAGCACGGGGGCGCCTCAGCGATGTTGCTACCCAACCCGACCGAGCCACCGCGGCGAGCCTTGCTGCGTCGAGCCGATCAGGCGGCCATCGCCGCCATCGCGCTGGCGGCTCTGCTGACGCTGGGCGGCTATTGGTGGTCGCAGGCAAGCATTCGCCATCGATTGATCGATTTGGAACACGCCGAACCGCGCACCGCCACATATCAAGTCGACATCAACGCCGCCGAATGGCCGGAATTTGCAGCACTCCCCGGCGTCGGCGAAACGTTGGCCAAGCGCATCGTGGCGTATCGAACCCAACATGGCCCCTTCCAAACGACGGAACAACTCCGCCACGTCTCCGGCATCGGCGTCAAGCGATTGGAATCGATTCGAGCCTATTTGAAACCAATCGAGCGGAGCATCTCGACTGAACGCTCGCCAAAGCCACCAAAGGCTGCCACAAACCTGCCGCCGAATGTGCCTATCACCGGCACCAAACCGTAATGCCTGTATCGCCACAGGTGTCCTGGAAATCCGTTGTTCTGAGAACCGGCCCTACGAACGGCAGAGTTTTACGGGCGGGCGATAACAGTTATCGCGAGCGTGCGGGTCTTACGCGGCTCCAAAGCCAAGAATGAGCCTATTTGTGAGCAAATGTCTGCGCGTTTCGAGAACAACCGGCCGATTGGATTACAACGGAAACTCCAACGGTGGGGCGACAAGGGGGTTATCAAGCGGCGTACATGGAAGACGAAAGCCGATCGTCCGAAAGGCTGAAATATGCGGATCCAAGGAAGGACCGGCGCAGGCCGAATTGCGGCGCGGGTAATGGACAGCGATCCCCTCAAGCCCACGCTGACGATTCTTACGATCGCCGTCGCTTCATGGCTCGCGGTCGCGACCGGCTGCACGATGGCGTCTCTGGAACGCCACACGGTGGCGCAGGCCGAGTCCGCGGTCGATCTTCGGTATCGCGAGATTATGGATAATCTTGCGATGATTGCGTACGACCGCGCGGCTTTGCCATCCTATGCGTCGATCTATTGCGGGACGATCTTCGTGCAAGATCAGGGCGGACTGCTCTCGACGACCACTTTTTCGCTGAATACAGCCACCGAGGCGATCAATCCCTCGGTAAACCGCCAGATTTCGCAAAACTGGGTGCTCGATCCGCTGACGTCCCCGGAAAAGTTGGAGGCGGTACGCGGAGCCTGTCAATGGGCGATCGCCGGCCCCGACGGCGTTTATCCGAGCACGATGCCGCTGCTGATTCGGCCCGAACAGGCACCGCCCGGTCCATACCGCCATTTTGGCGTCGCCGACAAGCTGGCCCAACTTCCGCCCGACTGGCTGGGAAAAGGGTGCAAGAACGAGGTGCCGAAGTGTGCGTGTTACAAGGCCCACTGCCATGACGTGTGGGTTTGGGTTACACCAGAGGGTATGAAAAGCTTCGCGGAGTTTACTTTGATCATTCAGAATATTGCCCGCGTCTCGATAAACTCACGCACGCTCTTCAATCTGCCCCCGGTTTTCAATTCGATCGTCGTTGCCACGGCAGATCAGGATCCAACACATCGCGTTAGCATTACGGCGCAGATTGTGGTTGACCAGAGCGAGCATTTGGTCACTGACACTCCCTATGCGCCGACGCGAATCGACAACGAGGGCAAAGATTCGGTGCTTCAATCCGTGGTTAGCGCGGCTGGCATCGCAACCCATTGATTGTTAATCGCTTCGTTTTTACCGGAATTCTGAGCTGCAACTACAAACTAAAGCGTGATCGCATGAATAAACTTTGGCATCTGATCTTGGCAGTTCCCATCTGTTGCAGTGGATGCACGACGGTTTCGCTCCAACAATACACGGAGAGCCAAAATCAATCGGGCGGCGATTGCTGCGACACCATAGTGCTCGATTGTCTTGCGACCGTCGCGGACAATCCAAATGTTCTCCCGTCGTATTCGATGTTGACAACCGGTACGACCACCGTCACCGATTCGGTCACGCTCGGTGACGCAATTACAGCGACCACCTTGAAACCGACGATCGACGCAATTTCGGCGAATGCGATCCGGCAGCCGAAGGGCCAATGGACCGTTGACCCGGCAGCCGATTATGAGCGACTGTCGGCGATCCACGCGGCTTGTCTGTGGATGCTCTTCGGCCCCGAAGTCTCTTACAAGGCATACCCGGGGATTCTTGGATCTCAGGTCGACTACCTGGACACAATGCCACATTTCGACGTCGCCAGGCGGCTGTCGCGGATTCCACCGGGCTGGTTCAAGATCGGCAAGTCGTGCGACGTTCCAAAATGTGCTCGCTACACCGGGCATGCCGGAAAAACATGGGTCTGGGTGATGCCGCCCGACTCGGAATCCTTCGCCGAATTTAGCCTCGCGCTGTTGGATATCGACTCGCTCGATTTGGCCCTTTCCGTTTACAGCAATCCAATTCTCGTCGTGCTCACGACCACCGTCACCACGAAAATACCAACACCAGGGGTCGCGGGAAATGCCGCTGCGATTAGTTCGACCGAATGGAGAGTTGTCAAAAAAGAGTATAAAACGACCATCGAAAACGAGATTCAGAAGGCTAACGCAAACAAGAAACCGGTCGACCTCACGCGCGCACAGTGGCTAGCGTACACCGACCCTTGGTTTGGCACGCGCACTCCTCCCACGGCAGCCCCGTCGGCCAACGCGTCCAACCAAGCGACAACATCGTTACAGATCCCAACGGCCGATAGAAACCCGTTGAATCCGAACCGCAATGTGGTGGCGCCCAATACCATGCCCTTTCAATGAGGCACGCGCCACGACAGTCGCTTCGTCATGCTCAAGCGTGCGGTTGAGCGCCTGAGGCCCAGCGTCATATGGCACCGCACATTGCTGTGCAGCGATCGCCTACAGTCGACGCCCCCACGGACGGGTGCTCGGCGATCCGGGCAGATGGTGGAGGACGCCTTTGTCAAGAAGCGGCCGATTTACGTGCTCATCTGCACCCCGGATTATTCGGCGATGCCGTTCACCGTCGTGGTTTACCTAGGCGCTTTCATTAGCCTTTCGGGGAATAGTTTTTTATTAGGATTTTTCTTCAGAAAAGCATCGAGTTTTTCTTGTATCCCACTTTTGAACACGTTGACTAATTGCGTATTACTCAAAAGTGCCTCACGGTGCGTTAGCCCGGCTGGGGTCACTTTGCTTCCCGTGTACACCAGTTTCTCGGGGACGACCTTCGGCAGGAGTGGCATCTCGTATGCGTATGGCAAAAACTCCTTGCGGCCGACAATCCCGTTGTCCGTCACGCGGGTGCTTGAGATGTCGAGCTTCTCTAAAACCCCATGATATTGAAAGTCGAAGGGCCCCTCCTTCCGCAATGGGTCATGCACCAACAATTGCCGACCGATAAGCGCAAGCCCAGCGTCGTCAAGATTGGTATACCCGACCTCCAAGATCTTCAGGTTACCCAAATTGCCGATCGCGATCATGACTTCCGGATCAAACAACGTCAGTGTGCTGGAAAGATCTAATGTCCGCAACTTAGTATTTGCCTTTAGAAGATCTGCCAATCCCTCGTCGTTGATTGTAGTGCTAGACAATCGCAACGTCCGGAGTTCGTTGCTCGTGACATACTCTAGCGTGTCATTTTTCACAGCGATGCAGCTTGAAAGATCCAGAATCTTCAAATTGCGGCAGTGCTGCAAGAACGCCAGGCCGTCAGACGATACGTCTTTGTTGCCGGAAACATTTAGCTCGATCAGTTGCGGTAGTTTGCTACCCAATCCCTTTAGCACGTTGTCGCGCAGGCCATCGTTTGAAAGGTCCAGACCGATAATTACGCTAAACTGGCTCGGTGAATCCGCCAGTTTGCTCAGCCAAGCGCCGATCTTCTGATCTGGCACCACCGCAGCAGTGCTGGAACTTGGCGGGCCCGTTGGTTTTGAGGTGACGCCGGACAGATAGAGGTGGATCCGTGGCGCATGGTCGACCGCTGACGCGTTGCAAAGGAACTTGGAAACTTTGTCGAGATTCAGCCGATCGAAATTCAGTCGCAAGTATTTCAGCTTCTGGTAGCCTGCAAGATCTTGCAGTCCGAAGCCGTCGGTCGGTGTGTGCGAAAGATCCAGGTCGACAAGTTCCGACCCAAGATTCAGATTCTGCCAGAGATCTACCCCCTTCACCTTTGTAAAATTCAGATCGAGTTTCTTCGGATTGATCGTTTTCAGGGCGTCCTTCAACTCCAATAGATTCTCGTCGGCGAGATTGCTGTTAGTGAACGTCACGGACTTATTGCAATACTGCTTTTCGTCATCTGGGTCGGTATATGTTCCTATCGACCCACCGAACTTCCTGATCGCATCACGGGAGCTGACGGCGGCAAGGCCTCGCACTTCTTGGCCGAGGTTTCTTGTGGCGAGCCTTTGCACTCGGCGGGGGTCGCGTCTGAGGGCGAGATTTCGGCCCGGCCGAATCCGGCCGTAGAAAAACACGCGAGTGCCATGATGAGGCTAACCGAGAGGCGTATTGTCGACATAGCAGGTCCCATTCGTTACAAGGTGCCGGTCGGATCGCGATGCCACTAGGCGTTGCAACGCTACTATAGGCAGCGCGTTCTTACAGGGCAACAAACCACGCAGCTTGAACGCCGACTCCATAGGGGCAGCGAAGTCCTTATGCTGCCGAGTCGACTTCGCCGCGCCAGATGGGCTAGTCGAGTGATTGACTCTCTCGGTATCCTTAGAGTGGGCCGATAGGCGGGCGGCATTTTCCAAGCGGCGGTAGCGACGAGGAGACGACGTGGAATTTCAGCTTGTCAGTCCGTTCCAGCCGGCCGGCGATCAGCCCCAGGCCATCCGGGCCCTGAACGAAGGTTTGAATAGTGGCCGCAAAAGCCAGGTGCTGATGGGCGTCACCGGCTCGGGCAAGACGTTTACGATGGCCAATCTCATCGCAGCCCAGCGGCGTCCGACGCTGGTCCTGTCGCACAACAAAACGCTGGCGGCACAACTCTACAGCGAATTCAAGGAATTCTTCCCCCACAACGCGGTCCACTACTTCGTCAGCTACTACGACTATTATCAGCCCGAGGCTTACATCCCTCAGCGCGACATATACATCGAAAAAGATGCCTCGATTAATCAGGAAATCGACCGGCTACGGCTAGCAGCCACGAGCGCGCTGGTCAGTCGCCGCGACGTGATCGTCGTCGCCAGCGTGTCGTGCATTTACGGCTTGGGCTCGCCGGTGGATTACAAGGCGATGATGGTCGGCCTGCGGCGCGGGATGCAAGTCGACCGCGACGAGGTGTTGCGGAAGCTGATCGACGTGCAATACGAGCGCAACGACGTGGAATTCGCCCGCGGCAAGTTTCGCGTGCGGGGCGATTGCGTCGAGCTCTGGCCTTCCTACGAAGAATACGCGGTGCGGATCGAGTTTTGGGGTGACGAAGTCGAGCAACTGACGCTGATCCATCCCACCAGCGGCGAAACGATTGAGAAGCAAGAAGAATTCTACATCTATCCGTCGAAGCACTTCGTGTTGCCGGAGGAACGGATCGCCGGCGCGATCAGCGCGATCAAGGACGAGCTCGAAGAGCGGCTCGAACTGTTCCGCGGCCAGGGCAAACTGCTCGAGGCCCAGCGGCTCAATGCCCGCACCCGGTTCGATCTGGAGATGATGGCCGAAGTGGGCTATTGCCCGGGAATCGAAAACTACAGCCGGCCCTTGAGCGGCCGTCCGGCGGGCTCGACGCCCGACACGCTCTACAGCTTCTTCCCCGACGACTACCTGTTGTTCGTCGACGAGTCGCATGTCACGGTCCCGCAGGTTCGGGGCATGTTCAACGGAGACTTCAGCCGCAAGTCGACCTTGGTCGAACATGGATTTCGCTTGCCCAGCGCACTGGACAATCGTCCGCTGAAGTTTCCCGAATGGGAAGCCAAGATCAAACAGGTGGTCTACGTTTCCGCGACGCCGGGCCCTTACGAAATGGAGCAAACCGGCGGCGAGTTCGTCGAACAGGTGATTCGGCCTACTGGACTGTTGGACCCGGTGATCGAGGTCCAGCCGGCACGCGGGCAAGTGCAGCATCTGCTGGCCCAGATCAAGGAGCGAACCGCCGTCGGCGAGCGCGTGCTGGTCACGACGCTGACGAAACGGCTGGCCGAGGATCTGTCGTTCTATCTCGGAGAGCAAGGAGTTCGCTGCAAATGGCTGCACAGCGAATTGGACGCCTTCGAACGCGTCGACCTGCTGCGCGATTTGCGCGGCGGACGGTTCGACGCGTTGGTGGGGGTGAACCTGCTCCGCGAAGGGCTCGATCTACCGGAAGTTTCAATGGTGACGATCCTCGACGCCGACAAAGAAGGCTTCCTCCGCAGCGAAACATCGTTGATGCAAACCATTGGCCGGGCGGCCCGGCACGTGAACGCCAAGGTGATCCTGTACGCCGACAGGGTGACCGACTCGATGCAGCGGGCGATCGAAGAAACGGCCCGCCGCCGCCGCATGCAAGAAGATTACAACACGCGGCACGGCATCACGCCGACGAGCATCAAGAAGGCGATTCGCGCGGGGATCGAAGCCCAGGCCGAGGCCCATGCCCGGGCCAACGCGGCAGTCGGCCGGACCGACGAGACGCAATACATCACCGAAGAATATCTGGCCGAGCTCGAAAAAGAAATGTTCGAGGAGGCCGAGCAGTTGCAGTTCGAGCGCGCCGCCAAGATTCGCGACCGGATCGAGAAAATGCGCGACGCGATCGGCAAACCGGTCGACGACGTCGATGCCCGGCGCAAGGACGGTAGCGAGCGCGGCGCAGGCCGCAGGCGCGGCGGAGGCCGGGTTCCGCGGCCGAAACGTGCCTGATGCGTTACATTGGAATAAATCTCGCACGCCGCAAATAAAAAACGGGGAAAGCCATGCCGCCTAGCATGGCCTTCCCTCGTAATCGCGATCGCGCTATTGGCTGATGCGAGCTCGCACGGTCGTGAAACCCGCAAGCACAACGCAACAGCGAGATTTACTTCGTGCCTGTGTCCGGCGTCGGAGCGGCCGGCGGCGTGCCGGGGGCCATCTTGTCGCCGGTCATCTTGTCTGGGGTCTTCGATGGAACCACCGGAGCCGGGGGCTTGGTCTCGTCCTTGTTGCAGCCGACATTAACGAAGCCCAGGCTGCACAACACCAGCAACATCCCGATCTTCTTCATCGCATACCTCTTAGAAAAAGGGAACTGACCTAAAAGCCGGCTGCATCGGCAGGCCGACTCGCACAAATCGCACTCGTCGGCTGAGTCGTTCCCCCCGGAGCTTACTTGTTGGCCGGGGTCGACGGGGTGTCTGTATTCGACGGGGTTCCACTGGTCTTCGTCGTGCTCTTGGTTTCCGTCGTGGTGCCGTTCGGGTTAAGCGTCTTGCTATCCGTCGATGTCTTCTTGCCGTTTTCGCTCATCTTGGTGTCACTTGTGTGCGGGGTTTCCGGAGTCGGGGTCGGAGCCTTCGCATTGTCGCAGCCGACATTCAGGAAGCCCAAGCTGCACAACACCAACAACATGCCAATCTTCTTCATTGCAACACCTTTTCCAGAAGGAACTTAAGATACAGGCGCGGCCCAGAAACATTTCTGGTCGCCTCGTCCGCCTATCCATCAAGAGTGGTCATGCTGCCAATTTATTCCCAGCTTTGGCGAAAATATTCGGGAGGCTGGAACACGGGTTCTATCCAATCCCGGTCTGACAATTGCCAGATCGAGCGGTGGCTGCGACGCCCGCTGGCGATAGCATCCGCAAGCTCGTAAGATAAATGAGAACCGGTCGCAAAAAATTCTGCCAGGCCGTCCCGCTCGGGAATAATCGCGGCCTGGCGAATCTCTTACCTGAAGGGCAGCGCTGCACATGACGGATACTCAGGCGCGCGAGGCCGAGTTTCCCCTGGACGGGATTCCCAAGGCTGAAAATGCCACGGAGCAAGGGGCCGGACACGGCCCAAGCGTAGGAAACGCAAGCGTGGGAAACGGATTGACGATCTCACCTCCAAATTTGGCCGAATGCTTGCCGGCGGCGAACGGGTCTGCGGAACACTTGCAGGCTACTGGCCCCGCGGGACCTGTTGATCTATCGGATTGGGTGAACGAACACGCGCCGGTCCTTTACCGGTATGCCTACCGCCTGACTGGGTCGGCGGCCGACGCCGAGGATTTGACCCAACAAACGTTCTTGCTCGGATATCGAAAATTGGCTCAACTACGCGACGCCGCCGGAGGCGCGATCCTGGCTGATGGCGATCTTGCGGCGCGAATATTTGCGCACGGCGATCAAGCACTCCGTCGAGCGGCGATTGGTCGTGCCGCTGGATGTCGAGAGCCTGCCGGCCGAATTGACCGAGCGTTGGGAGATCGACGGAGAGGCGCTGCAGAATGCGATCGACCACTTGCCCGACGCGTACAAGTTGGTCGTGCTCAGTTTTTATTTCGAGGATCGATCGTATCGCGAAATCGCCAAACAGCTCGATTTGCCCGTGGGGACCGTGATGAGTCGTTTGTCGCGCGCGAAGGCCCAGTTGCGCAGCCGATTGTTCGAACGCGAGTTTCAAACCGTCAACCGCAATCTCGTTGCTCAAAGTATTACCGATCGCAGTATTACCGATCACCGAAATGATCGCGGCGCCACGGAGTGGCCTGCACCCGGTCGGGCTGAAGGAGAATCGTGATGGATCGCCCCCAACTCCGCGCATCAATCGATGCCTGCCGTGCTGCGAGCAGTGACTTGAAACTCCCCGAGTTGCTGGCGCTCCGCGAGCAGATCGAATCGGAGCCTGACGTGCGGGAGGTCTTCGAGCGTGCTCAGCGATTGGATGGCCGGATCGCGCGGGCCATGCACGACGTAGCGGCGCCGGAGGGAATGTGCGAGCGAATTCTCGCGCGGCTGGAAGCCAGCCAGGCTGTTTTGGATTGCGGCGGCGAGATTGCGACGCAAACGGCGGCGGTCGAACTACAAGCCGCGGATCAACCGCCATCGCAGCGCGAACCTTCGCGGCACTTACAACCTTCGCCGTTAGTTCGCCGACCCGTATTCCGTAGGCAGTGGCTCGTCGGCGTCTCCGGCGTCGCAGCGGCGCTATTGGCCGGGCTGGGCCTGTGGCGGTTCTATTCGCATGACGATCCGCTGTCGGTTACATCGCTATTGGCCGACAGTGGCCGCTGGCATGCTCAATTGGACGCCAAACCGCAGTGGCAAGCGCTCGTGCGGGGCGATACCTTGCAGCATTTTCCTCTCGCCTTGGCCGTGCGAGCGATGCCCCGCGGCTGGGCCGATGTTTCCGCTTGGGTCGGCCGTCCGGCAGTGGCTTATGATCTGGATGTCGGACCGGGACGACGGGCCACGCTGTTTGTCATCAACGACCCTGGCACGGCGGCCGGATCGTCGCCGCCGCGCATCCCCGGTTTGAACACCGGCGGGTTGGCGATCGGCGTGTGGCAGGCCGACGGGTTGGTTTACGTGCTCGTGGTGGAAGGAGATCAGCGGCGATACGACCAACTGCTCGACCAATCCGGCGCTCCGTTGGCGTAAGTCGACTGAGTTGTGATTCTTCATGATGGGCGCCGTTATTATGGGAGGGCGAGGCTCCTGCCGAGCCGGGCGTTTGATCCTCGCTCACGGCTCGGCAGGAGCCTCGCCCTCCCATCATGACGGCTCACGGCTCGGCGGGAACCCCGCCTTCCTGAGATCGTGGACTTGTAATTCGTTGGTGTTCACGGGTCGATCCGCTTGCCGAAATGCCGGGCCAAGCGTTTTTCCGTTGCGGTCACGGCAGCGTCGACTTTTTCCGGTGGCAACTTGCCCGCCGCGACCAACAGCCGCGCTAACTGCTTCAACGTTGTGCGCGAAAGCCGCGGCTCGTACAGCAACATCAAACGCCTTTCGATCAAATCGTCGAGCGTCGTAGGCGATTCATTGCGAATCGACCATCCGGCAAAACGCACCGGGAAATTTGTGCCCGCGAGCAAGTTTGATCCATCGCTGGGTGTCGACGCGTTTGCAACCGACGCGCTCGAGAACGGCCCCCGTGCGCGTTCCAACCAACGACCAAACAGCCTCGATCGCGCTCACGGAAAATCCAAGCCCAGCGGCTAGTCGCTTCCAATCCGTTTCAACGGCTGTCGCGTCCGGCGGATAATTCTCGCCGCCAGGCAGGGGTCGTTCCCGCGAATTCGCCGTCGGCTGCCGGCCGAGTCGCGATAAAATCAGGGCTACCCCTTCTTCCGCCAGAGAACGGCAGGTTGTCAGTTTTCCTCCGATAAGCGAATAAAACGGCTCTGGGGCGCTGCGCAGGGTTCGAGCCAATGCCGACGTGTCACTGCTCCCAGCTTTTTCGAATCGGAACGGGGCAACGGCCGCACGCCGCTGTAGTGCATGCCGATGTCGCCGGAGGTCAGATGCAAGTCCGCGAACAAGCCATTGACCGCGCCGACCAGATAATCCAACTCCTCAGGCGAGGCCACGGCCTCGGCCGGATCGGTGTCCATCGGCACTTCGGTGGTTCCAACTAAGGTCATCGAACCAAACGGCAATACAAACACGGGCCGGCCGTCGGCCGCCTCGCCATAGATCGCCCGTCCGGCCAGCTTCGCATGCAGCCCCGCGTGACTTGTAAGAAAATGGCTTCCCTTCACGCCGCCGATCAACTTCGGCGAGTCAAGATTGAATGAATTCAACGTCCGGTCGACCCATGGCCCCGTGGCATTGATGATCGCCGCCGGCACGATGGTCGTGGTGGATTCGTCCGGCCGATCGACGGGGGCGATTTGAATTTCCTTCCCGTTGCGAACCGCATGATGATACGTGTGCAGCTCGAACGAGCCGCCGCTTTCCTCCGCCGCGCGGCGGCGTCTTCCAAGAGCGCCAACGTGAACCGCTCCGGATAACGCAACTGAGCGTCGGAGAACGCATAGAGCCAACGAAATTTCTCGCGGTCGACGCCAATCACTTCCGGCGAATCGACTGCATAGATTTTGCGGCGCGGCAACGCCGGATCGCGGGCATAGCGATCGTAGAGCCAGAGGCCCGTGCCGACGGCCCAGAGGCCGCGATGCTCCGGCGTGTCGCCGCTTTGCCGGCCGACATGAAAGAAATGCCGCGCCGCCGAAAGCAAGCCGCCACCGCGACTACGAATCGGCACGAACAGCCGCAGCGGTCGAACCAGGTGAGGCGCCAGCCGCAGCCAGCGCGTCCGCTCCGCGAGCGACTCGCGCACCAGATCGAACTCGGCGTATTCCAAATAGCGCAGCCCTCCGTGAATTAGCCGCGAAGAATAGGCCGTCGTGCCCGCGGCCGCATCGCGCTCATCGACCACCACGACCTTCAGTCCATTGAGCGCCAACTCGCGTGCCAGCGCCGAGCCGTTGATGCCGGCGCCGAGAATCAACACGGTTGGCGGAGGCGACGACATGAGCTGGGATTTCTCCGAAACGCTACAGCCCAAGTTGCTGCCTTAGCCAACCAGGGCGATTGGTCGTGATCCGCCGGATACCCAGATCGATCAGCCCGTGAGCTTCTTCGGGCGAGTCGACCGTCCAAACGCACACGTCCAGCCCGGCGTCGCGCACACGACGCAGCAGATCGGCATCCGCCGCGCGGGCCGCCATCAGATCCAAACCGCTGAGGCTGTACCGCTGGGCTTCGGCCAGCGAGTCCAGCACGTCGGGATGCCACTGGCCACTCTCCGGATCACGGAGGAATTCGACGACCAGATACGTCGGCGAGCGCGGCAAGCTTCGTCGCACCTCGACCAACAGTTCGGCCGAGAAGCAGATCAGCACGACTTGCTCCTCCGCGACGGAGCTGTCGCGAACGGCTCGGGCCAACGCGTCGGCGATTTCCGCGCCGCATTTGATTTCGACGTAAAAGCGCTTGCCGCGCGGCGTCGTCGCCAAGAGTTCGTCGAGCGTGGGAATCTTTTGAGGGGCGAATGGCGCTGGAGCAGCACCGATCTTGAATTGCCGCAGTTCGGCGAGCGTCGAACTCGCCACGCGCACATCAACGCCGGCCATCCGCAGCAGCGAATGATCGTGCAGAGCAACGACATGCCCGTCGCGGGTAAGGCGGAAATCGGCTTCGACGGCATCGGCGCCTTGCCGCCAGGCAAGCTCGATCGCGGCCAGCGTGTTCTCCGGCGCGTCGGCCGAAGCGCCGCGATGGGCCACGAGTTCCAAAACCATGCCCACCGGCAGCAGCCCAATCGAGAGTAGGACGATTGCCAGACGCGAAGCTTATCCGCCTGCGGACCCGCTTAGCTGCCGAACTTGTAATAGTTGCCGCCGGGCGCTGTGCTCGGCGCGGCGCCACTCGGCGTCCGCGGGCGGAAATCGCCTTTGTCCGGGGCCTTCGCTCCCGTCGAGCCGGCGGTGTTCGACGTGTAACCCATCATGTCGAGGAACTTGTCCAATCCGATTTGCTCGACGTTGAGCCGCTTGGCATCGGTGAGCAAGTTGGTCGTGCCGCCGATTCGCAGGGCCGCCGCCGGGGTGTCGGCTTTCATTTCGCCCAGAATCAAGTAGCGGGTGTTGACCGTGATCGCCCCGGTGACTTTGCCTTTGTCGTTCAATTCGGCATCCACGATCCCGCCGTTGGCGGTAATCAGGTCGCGCAGCTTCGTGGTTTGATCGAGCCCGCCGCCATCCAAGTTGATGAAGCCGCCGATGGCAAAGTGTTGCCGCTGGCCCGGCTGCCAACCTTCGGTATGAATCCAGTCGCCGGGCAAAATCGGGTCGGCCAGAGGATTTTCGATGATCCGGGCTTCGGCCGCGTGAGGGCCGGTGATGTTGATGACTTCGACTTTCCCCTTGGCGGGAGTTTTCGTCACGTCGTTGGTACCCGGCGGATAGACGCTAAACGAAATCCGGCGTTGCAGATGATCGTCCGATCCGAGATTGATGTAAACCGTGTTCTCGCGCTGATTCACCCACAGAATCTTGCCGCCGGACGTGGCGGGGGTGAGCTTCGAATAGATGTTCAAGTGCTCCTTCAATTGGACCACCTCGCGCTGGGAGGCGACGAGCTGCGCGTTCAACGCCGTGAGCTTTCGTTCATAATCGGCCTTGAGTTTGTCCTTCGAGGCGTTCGTGTCGTTCTTGTCTTTCGCCAACTGGTCCGCCGTGGTTTTTTGGCCGTCGATGGCCGCGTTGTACTTCTTCGTTTGGTCGTCCAACGCGGCATTCGCTGCATCGCGGGCCGCTTCGAGCTCCTTCTGCTTGGCGGCGGCCTTGTCCTGGGCGGCGGCAAGCTGGGCTTTCACCTGTTCGAGGTCGCGCTTCCGGCTGTCGACGTCCTCGTAGCTTTTTTTCACCACGTCGTTCAGGCTGGCGATGACCCGCTTCAGCGTCCGATCTTTGTCGTCGAGCTGCACGTTCGCTACGGCGAGATATTTGGCCAGGTCGGCCTTGATGTCGGCGGAAACCACGTCGGCCGTGTCGGTCGGCGCAGCCCCAATGACCGCCAGCAACTCCTCACGGTCTTTGTCGGCTTTGGATTTTTCCTGGGTGGCGGTCTCCGCGCTCTTTTGAGCCGTTTTCGCAGTCTTCAATTGGTCCTGATAGCGGTCGAAAAGCATGTAGGTGCTGACCGTCAGCAGGATCGTCAGCATGACGAACACGATCAGGGCGATCGTCAGACCTTGATTTTCTCGGGCGGCCATGGCGATTTACTCTCCTCGGGGGCGCGATCTAGAGTCGCGATTCAATCAGTGCGATCTCGACATGCCGATGAATTGCGGCGACGGGTTGACTATGCTTGCGGCCGGACCAACTACAAATCCGCTGCACACGACGGGCTCGATCTAAAGTCCCAACCAGAAAAGACTACTGGACAAACGAACCTGAATTCATATTAGACGCCTTCAGATAAGCTGTCAACGAAACGCCGGAGTGGGTCCGGCTCGCCGAGCCGGACCGTTCACGCGATGCAGGTGAAACCTCACTTTTGTCGGAGCAATCGCGACAAACAGTATTCGTCTGTCATGACGCACGATATTCCCGCCGATTATCGTTGGCTCGTCAGTGCCGCGGCGGCCCCCTGGCTGGCTGAGGCGAGCCAGCCTGGCAGCACCGCAGTTCAGCGGGCTGCCCGGCTTCGCCGACATCTTTCTGCCGAGCGAACCCATTTGCTGCTGGAGCAAGTCGAACTCCGGGCGAAAGCCCGCCAGAAATTTTCCGCTGCCGAGCGGATGTTCTTCACCCGCTTGGGGCTTGAGCAGGCGACCGGCGAGGAACTAGCGGCCCACAAAGCGCGGCGATTTCCGGCGGGCGAGGCCGTGACCGATATTTGCTGCGGCATCGGCGGCGACTTGCTAGCGCTGGGCCGCCGGGGGCCGACCGTGGGAATCGATCGCGATCCCGTCGCGACGCTGTTGGCGGAAGCGAATGCCGCGGCGATCCACCCGGTTGCGCCAACAGGGCTGACGTTGCAAACCACGGATGCGGCGCAAGCTGATCTCGCCGGCATGGCCGCCTGGCATATCGATCCTGATCGGCGTCCTGCGGGGCAGCGCACGATCCGCGCCATTGATCACGACCCACCTCCTGGCACGATCGAACGGTTGCTGGCGCTCTGTCCGAATGGGGCCGTCAAACTCGCGCCCGCTGCCGAGTTGCCAGAGGCTTGGAGCGAACGGGCCGAGTTGGAATGGTTCAGCCATCGCCGCGAATGCCGGCAGCTCGTGGCGTGGTTCGGCAGCTTGGCCGGGCAGCCGGGAACTCGGCGTGCAACGGTGCTCCGCGGCACTTTGCCGGAAGATGCACGCGAAGACCAGCCGACGCCGGCACGCTCTGTTTGCGGTCAAGCGGGGCTGGCCATTTCGAGTGCCGAAGAGGTTGGGCAGTTCATTTACGATCCTGATTCCGCGGTGCTGGCCGCCGGTTTGAACGGCGCGCTGGCCGCAGAGCATGGGTTGCAAACAATCTCATCGCGTTGCGTTTATTTGACCGGTCCATCGCCTGTCGACGATCCGGCATTGGCAGGCTTCGAAGTGCTCGACGTTTTGCCATTTCGCATCGGCCCGGTCCGTCGGTGGCTCACAGAGCAACGCGTCGGCCGATTGGAAATCAAGAAGCGCGGCGTGGAAATCGATCCGCGAGAATTGCACCGCCAATTGCACGTGCAGGGGGACAATGCGGCGACGTTGATATTGATGAAACTCCACGCCAGCGTGATTGCGATCATCGCGCGACGGCTAGAGCCGAGTGCTTCATCCGCCGGCGACGTTTGACGGATTCTTAATACGGGAGGGCGAGGCTCCCGCCGAGCCGGGCTCTTAATACGGGAGGGCGAGGCTCCTGCCGAGCCGGGGGCGCGGTTCGGCAGGAGCCTTGCCCTCCCGAGAGCGCGCACTTTTGATCTTCTAATGTCGTTCGACGACAGATCGTGTATTTCCTCGCAGCTCGCTGGTATGCTGCGGACATGGCGCGATACATCTTGGCTCTCGATCAAGGGACGAGTTCCAGCCGGGCGATTCTGTTTGACCACGGCGGGCGGCCGGTGGCTGTCGCCCAGCAGGAATTTCCCCAGATATTGCCGGCACCCGGCGTCGTGGAGCACGACCCGGAAGCGATCTGGACGTCGCAATTGGCCGTCGCCCGCGAGGCAATGAGCCGCGCGGGCGTTACTGCAAGCGACATCGCGGCGCTCGGTGTGACGAACCAGCGCGAAACGACCATTCTCTGGGATCGAGCCACGGGCCGCCCCGTGGCCAACGCCATCGTGTGGCAAAGCCGCGTGACAGCGCCGGAGTGCCAACGGCTCAAGGCGCAGGGGCTCGAACAGCTGTTCCGCGAAAAAACCGGCCTGATCCTCGATCCTTATTTCTCCGGCACGAAGATCAAGCATCTTCTCGACGGCGATAGCGAACTTCGCCGCCGCGCCGAAGCGGGCGATGTACTGTTCGGCACCGTCGACAGTTTTCTAATTTGGCGACTGACCGGCGGACGTCGCCACGTGACCGACGTGAGCAACGCCAGCCGCACGCTGTTGTTCAATATCCACACGCTCCAGTGGGACGACGAGTTGTTGCGGGCAATGGATGTTCCCCGCGCAATGCTGCCAGAAGTTTGCTCATCGAGCGAGCAGATTGGTCCGACTTCGGAGGAATGGTTCGGCGGGCCGATCACTATCGGCGGCTGCGCCGGGGATCAACAGGCGGCCACATTCGGCCAGGCTTGCTTCACGCCCGGCGCGGCAAAGAATACCTACGGCACAGGCTGTTTTCTGTTGTGGAATACTGGCTCGAAGCCGGTGGCGTCGCGGCACGGGTTGCTGACGACGGTCGGCTGGCGCGTCGGCAACGAGGTGACGTATTGCCTGGAGGGGTCAGTGTTCGTCGCCGGAGCGGCCGTGCAATGGCTGCGTGATGGATTGGGCTTGATTCGCAAATCGGAAGAAATCGAAGCGCTGGCCGCTTCGGTTCCCGATGCCGGCGGAGTCATGTTTGTCCCCGCGCTAACCGGTTTGGTGCGCGCCTACTGGGACCCTTACGCCCGTGGCACGATTCTGGGGCTCACACGAGCGCCACCGCCGCGCATCTTGCCCGCGCGACGATCGAATCGATGGCTTTTCAAACGCGCGATTTGCTCGATGCGATGCGGCAAGACGCCGGCGCGATGCAGCAAGACGCCGGGGTGACCTTGACCGAATTGAAGGCCGATGGCGGCGCGAGCGTCAACGATGCGCTGCTTCAATTTCAAGCCGATCTGGCCGATGTGCCGGTCGTGCGGCCGGAAGTCGCGGAAACCACGGCACTTGGAGCGGCTTATTTAGCTGGCCTGGCGGTTGGCTTCTGGCGGGACATGGCCGACGTGGCCCGGAATTGGCACGAGCATCGCCGCTTCACGCCGACGATGAATGCCGCGGAGCGCCAACGGCGCTACGACCGCTGGAAGCGGGCGGTTGAGCGGGCCAAGGATTGGGCTCGCGAGGAGGATGGCTGAACGCGCCGAGCGAGGCTCGGGGGCTAAATTTCTAGCGGATGTCGCCGTGGTGGCTGGCTTCGGCCTGGCGGACTTCTTCCGCGTAGCGGTGGGCGTTTTGGCGGAATTTTTCGAGCGATTCGTTGCTCGTAAACAAGTAGATCCGATTGTCGTAGAACGTGCCGAACTCGCGCCGACCCATCTGCAATTGGCCCCGGTCGAAGGCCAACACCGGATCGTTTCCCGACAGAACCGGGCTGTAGTGGTCTGGATCGGCCAGGAATTTTTTCTGTTCCTCCGGACCAGCGAACAAATACGTCATCCCCCGATGCACCGCGCCCCAGCGCGCATCGCCCGGAATCCAGCAGCGAGGGTCTTGCGGCGCGGTGCGCGAGCGCTCGACGAGTGTCACCGGACAGAAACCATCCAAGCCGGTCAACTTGGCGGGCGGGGCAGCGGCCACCGCTGGACGATAGCCGGCCATCATCATCGACTGTGACGCGCCGGGCGGTGGGCCTGGTGACGGACCCACGCCGGCGACTTGCGGTGGATTGTTTTTCGGCGCAGCGTTCGGGTCTGCGCAGGCCCGACCAGCTATCAGTCAGAACGGCGGCCGGCGCGCCGCCGGGCATGCCGGGAGAAGCCATCGCATTGTCCGCCGTCGGCAACGGAGGCGGGCCGGCCATCGGACCGGGGCCATTCATGTTCGGACCGCCGACCCCAGGACCGGGCATGCCTGGTCCGCTATTGGCAGGCGCCGCAGCCATCGGTCCATAGGCCGGCGGCGGTGCTGAACCGGGTGGCATTGCGCCAGGGGCGCTCCGATCGCATTCGGTCCTGCGGCCACTGGACTCCGATACGGATTTTCGATCAGCGGCGCCGAATTCCCAGCGCTCTGGGCGACCATGTTCGGAGGACCGGCGCCGAGCTCGACTGGCGGCCGCGGCTGCTTGGTCGAGTTGCGCTAGGTATTGCGTTGGATTGTCGGGACACGCAAGTTTCGCCAACACGCGGTTTGTGGGCGTGATAATTACGTCGGTCGGCAATCTTTCGATGCCGTAGGCGTGCGCAATGGCATGCCCGTCATCGATATCCACGTTGACCTTGGCCAGGACGAAGCGAGCTCCCATCGCCGCTCCGACACCGGGCTGCTTGAAAACATTGGCTTCCAAGTTCCGGCACGGCCCGCACCACCGCGCCCAGAAGTGAATGAGCACCAACCGATTCGATTGGGCGGCGATCCGCCTGGCGGCGTCCACGGAAGCTTCCCAATGGGGTCCGTCTTCAGCCCGGGCCGTAGTCAACAGCGGCAGTAAGAGCAGAACTGTCGGTAAGAGCCAGCGTCGTGCCTGCATCGGTTAGACCCTCATTCCCACGGCTGGGACCGATATACAATCGCCAAAATTGCGAAGCTGCGAACGCGCGCGACATCGCTTCCCCCTTCTTATCGGTTAGGCAAGGCGATCCATTCAGGCAATTTTTAGGGTCTGTTCCGGTTAGGCGGCGCGAGCCACCATTTCCGGCGACTTGGGGTATTTGGAAAAGTGCCTGCGGCGCCCCGACCCAGTGCGTACGAAAGCCGCGACGAGCGAGCGAGCACGCCGAGCCACCCCAGTCCGGACTCTCATAATCGCCACGGTCGCAAAATACTCCGCGATTTTTGGCCCCTATAGGGGATGAACCGCTTGACACAGCCGGCAGGATGATTATGATTTCGCTAGTTCGGTCGGCTGCTTGGCAAACGAAGTTGCTTGGCAGTTAGAGCGTCATCAACCGGGGCAGTGTCCTGCGGTTGTTTCCTTCGCTCGGTTGTTGGTCGAAGGGATTTGGGACGCTTCTGGTTCCGATTCTTGCTCGCCGGTCGACGTTTTCACGACGGCCCAAGATTGGCTGGAATCGAATAAGTGATCTTCTGGGATTCAAGCCCCCTGGATTTCACATTCCGAAGGATTGAGACAAGAGCTCTCAAGGCAACGAATCTTGAGATCATCTTTTTGAGATTCTCGTGCCGGCCGCATTTACGCTCGCCGAGCGAGGTTTTTTGTCGACCACGTGCGCCGTTTGGCTTGGCGCTTTTGTTGAGAGGCTCTTACGACAGGTTTTCGACGCGGTCGAACCTCAGGAGCAATACAATTTCTTCCGTCCCACGATCTTGCGTACCTCCTAACGAGATACTCGGGCCACGGAATTCATGATTTGGAGCCGTCTGCCGACGGACGATCAACTCTTTCCTATCGCGTCGCCGCGGAGTCGCGGTCGCCATCCAAGACGCCCTTCTGACAAAGATTCAGAACCGCGCTTTCGGACAGTTGTTTAATACTCTGGGTATTAGCACCCTGCTCACCACAGACGAACAGTTGGGACCGGTCCAATTCGGCGCCGCAAAATTGCGCCCGTTCGAGGACCACGAGGCATGAACAAAGCGCGCCGAATTGGGCCGCAATTGCCAGGAGTTTGGTCTGGCGCTGCGCGACTCGGGCTGCAAGGCAGAATGCGGCTCGCCCCGCGACTCTGTTCAAGACGAGCTCGCCAAGGCAGTTGTCGCGACGTCGGCATTGACGCGCCATGCCGCCCGGCCGATCTCGATTTCGCATCGTGAAGAGTGTCGTAAAGAGTTTTGGTTTGCGACCGCCGATCATGCGGCTTCGGCCGTTCGGTGGGTTCGGCAGTTTCTTAGTTAAACAGGATCAGGAGTTTGTTATGCGCGACGGGTCGCGCCGTTTTGGTTCGGATGCTCAAGGAAACGGCATGGGCAAGCGGAAGAAGGGTCGCGGACGCGGCCGGTACGATGGTCGCGGACCAGGTCCCGGCGGCGGAGGCGGCGGGTGGGGGCAATGTCGGCGGCCGGACGCATGGCGGACGACCTCGGCCCGTGCATCGCCGATACGATTCCGACAACGGTCCAGGCCCCTACCCCGATCAGGAACCCACCGAAAACGGCGAGCCGGGCCCGCTCGAGCCGGGCGGCGGCGTGCTGGAATTGCACCCCAACGGCTACGGCTTTCTCCGCAACCCCGACAACAATCTCCTCCGCGAGCGGACCGATCCGTTCGTCCCCGGCACGATGATCGAAAAGTTTCGGCTCCGCGAAGGCGTGCTGATCAACGGCATGGTCCAGCAGAGCCGCAAGCAGCAAGGCCCGCGGCTGAAGGAAATCATCGACGTCGACGGCATGAAGCCCGAAGACTATCCGCAACGTCAAAACGCTTCGACGAGCTCACGCCGATCAATCCGGAAAGCTGGCTCCAGCTGGAAACCGGGCCAGCAGCCGCTCACCACCCGCGTGATGGATCTGCTGACGCCGCTGGGCAAGGGCCAGCGGGCCCTGATCGTCGCTCCGCCGCGGACCGGCAAGACGATTCTGCTGCAGCACATCAGCCAGGCGATCTCGACCAACTATCCCGACGTCAAGCTGATCATGCTGCTGGTCGACGAGCGGCCGGAAGAAGTGACCGACATGCGGCGCAGCGTCAAGGGCGACGTGATCGCCAGCAGCCTCGACCGCGACGTCGAAAGCCACGTCCGGCTGTCGCAACTGGTCGTCGAACGCTGCAAGCGGCTGGCCGAGATGGGCAAAGACGTGTTCCTGCTGATGGACTCGATCACCCGCATGGCCCGGGCCTTCAACAAGTGGGTCGGCAACACCGGCCGCACGATGTCGGGCGGCGTCGACATCAAGGCCCTCGACATTCCGAAGAAGCTGTTCGCCACGGCCCGCGTTGTTCGAAGAAGGGGGCTCGCTGACGATCGTCGCCACGGCCCTGATCGACACCGGCAGCCGCATGGACGAGCTGATTTTTCAGGAGTTCAAGGGGACCGGCAACATGGAGCTGGTGCTGGACCGCAAGCTGGCCGACCGCCGCGTTTGGCCGGCGATCGACATCTCGCAATCGGGCACCCGCCGCGAAGAGAAGCTGCTCGATCCCGACACGCTGCACGCCGTGACCATGCTCCGCCGCACGCTTGTCGACGATGCACCACGTCGACGCGATGGAGCAGTTGACCAAGCAGCTGGCCAAGTTCAAGTCGAACCGGGAGTTCATCAAGCTGATCAGCCGGCTCGCGCGCGATGGATTGAGTCGGCGGCGGCGCGTAAGATTGAAGCATCGGGCGTGGCTGAAACGCTAGCATTATGTCAATCGAAGTGGACGCAATTTACGAAGGCGGCATGCTCAAACCCGACCGCCAATTGCCATTGGCAGAACATCAACGGGTCAGGATTGTCGTGCGGGATGCACGCGTCGTCGATCGAGCGATCGATCGAAATCAGGACTGGTGGCAGACCCTGCAAGATATCTTAGCGGATCAAAAGAAGCGGGGTTTCGCCGGAACCGTTACCGAGGTGGATCGCACCGATAACGGCTACGAAGGGGCGCATGAGCCAGATCCGCAAGAACTGCATTGGCGGCGATACAGACGGGTAATGCTGATCTACCTCGATACGGTGATCGTGATCTACGCGATCGAAGGAAGCGCCCTAATTGTGAGCGCTTGCGCGTTCCGCTGCCGCAAACGCCGTCAATGACCAGGTGGCAACGAGCGACTTGACTCGTTTCGAGCTGCGCAATTCACCCGATTCGAACCAAGAATGCTCTCTTGCAAGCCGACTATTCCCAGTGGCTGAGCGCGAACCCATGTTTTGCCTCTGGCGGTATCGGCGTTCGAAAGAGCCGGCTCAAATCCGAGCCGATTACAACTACGAGGTAGTCGACTCGCTCCATTTGCCGACGGCAATCGTCGGGAATTGCGATCTCTTCTTAACCAACGATGTCCGATTAGCAGGATTTCCCGGCATTCCGGTCGAAATCCTCCAATAAGCGGTGCTGTGATTCTGCTCGGGGCAACAATTGCATCTCCAACGCCTGCCCTTCCCCGGCAAAGGTTCCTTCTGCTGAAACTCTTGCACGGCGTTCAGGCGACCACGAACTTTCGGATCGCTAAATCGGTGCATTGCACGGATTCTGTCAATCGATTGGCTCGGCGTCAGGTGCACTCGATACAATGCGAACGGGATATCGCGTCGTTCGCGCGAGCAGCCAGACTTGCGGGACACGATTTTACTGTTCGCTCATCGAAAGAAACCTTCCGTATGAAACTGAGAACATCTTGTCGGCAGGCGTCCTCGCTCTGCCGCCGCAGTGCGGCCTTGATAAGTTCACTGGCCGTTGTTTTCGCAATCGCTCCGATGGCGGACCTGCACGCCGCGGACGGTAATCAGTTCTAACTGCCGAATGCCACGGGCAATCTGCCTTCGGCAGCGAATCGTGGGGTCAAGCCGAATTTCGATAAAGTCGGCCCGCAAGTGGGCGACCAGCTTCCGGATCTCAAGCTGCGGACGATCAAGGGCGAGCCGCAGCGGCTGGCGGATGCCTGGCGCGGTGGCCGGTGCTGCTTGTGACCAGTTCCTTCACTTGTCCCAAATCGCGGAGCCGCTGGCCGGAGCGCCAACGCGATCGCGAGCAATATGGCGAAAAGCTCAACGTGGTCGTGGTCTATGTGATCGAAGCGCATCCGGTGGGGAGCGTCTGTCCGTACAAAGGCGTCGAGGAAATCACATCGGAGAACGAGCGCGACAACATTCTCCGCCATCAGCCGAAGACACTCGAAGACCGGCTCGAGCTCGCGAAGGAATTCAAACGCTATCTGCGAGTCGAGTGCGCCAATTTACGTCGACACGCTGGCGAACCAGGCGTGGAAAGCCTTCGGAGCGGCCCCGAACATCGCGTTTCTTGTCGACTCCAGCGGCGTTGTCGTCGCCCGGCAGGGTTGGTTCGACGGCGAAGCAATGCAGAAGTCGATCGATGCCCTGTTGAGCAAGATGCGGTGCGGCAAACGAACATCGTCATGCGCGAATCGACCGGGATGAGCAACTCGCGATGCAATCGGCGCTCGACAAGGCTGGCTTGCGGTATTTCGATTTGCGTCGTATGGCCGGCGACGCGAACACGGAGAACTTAGTTGCGGCCTTGACAAAAGCGGCCCGAGATCGCCAATTTCATTTTCGAAATCAGGCAGGGTCATAACGAGGAGACGACCCTCCTCATGGAAGCCGTGAAGGCCCGCAAGGTTGCGGCGGCTGAACTGCTCCTCGAGTACGGCGCCGATGTGAAGGCCCGGACCGCCAGCTACAATTCCGCGCTGCAACTTGCTGCGAAAGTCGGGCAGCCCGAAACGGTCAAGCTGCTGCTGCGGCATCATGCCGACGTGAGTCTTCCGGCCACGGGCCTGACCCCGCTGCACGAAGCTCTGATCGCCCGCCATCCCGACGTCGCGCGGTTGCTGATCGCCGCCGGCGCGAAAGAGGATTTCTTTTCAGACATCGGTTTCGGCAAGATCGAAGCGGTTCGCAAGTCTCTGTCCGCCGATCCCACCCGAGCCTTGCGCTCGACGGCGCGGAGCGGATGCCAATGGACTACGCGGCCGTTAACGGCCAATTGGAAATCGCCCGCTTGCTGCTGGCCAACGGGGCGCCCGTCGTCGACGACGATCTTTCCCGCATTTACGTCCCGTTGCATTATGCAATTCAAAGCAAGGACGCCTTGATGGTCGAACTCTTGCTTGAAGCGGGCAGCTCGCCCAACACCGCTTTCGGCTATCGCGGCGAATCGCCAACAGCCGAGCCGCCGTTGCAAATGGCAATCGCGGACGGCGATGTCGCAATCGTGAAGATTCTCATCGCCCACAAAGCCGACTTGTCGCGCCGCGACACCTATTCCATGACGCCGCTGCACGCGGCCGCGGCCTCCGGCAACGCGGAAATCGCGAAGCTCCCTGCTCGCCGCCGGGGCCGACGTGAACGCTAAGCAATCAGATTCGAACTTCCCTGTGGGTCGGGCGAGGAACATACTCCGTCGCAAAACACTCCGTTGCATTTCGCCGCGGCCGGGGCAATCCAGCCACGATCAAAGTGCTGCTGGATGCCGGGGCGAAATCGATGCCTTGAACGTCAAACGGCGGACGCCCTTGATGTCGACCGTCGATAGCGCCGCTATATACGGGCATCAATGAGGAATTCCGACAGCGGAACGCCGAATCTTTGATAGCCGCCGGCGCCAACGTCAACATCCGCGACAAAGACGGGCCGAACGATGTTCGATTTCCGTCGGCCACACTGAAATCGCGAAGAGAATCGCGAAACGCCTCGCCCCGGGCCGGCACGCTGGAATCTGGCGCGCGCATGGTCGAGCCCGCGCAAGCACGGTGCGAAACCGGGCGAGCGTAAACCGCGAGAAAAGTAACGCGATTACGGCTTCTCGCTTCAGTCTCAGCAGCACGGCTTCTTTGCCGTCCTTGAATGCCTTCGGTCGCGCGGTCTCGGGCTTCGCCGCGCAGATTTTCAGCGTGTCGCCGTCGAGCTCGTAGATTCCCAAGATGGACTTGCCCTTGTCCGGCCCGGTCGTCGGCGTCATATCCAGCGTCTTCGGCTGCTGCGTGGCATCGAGCGTGAAGGTCGCTTCCTCGGTCCTTCCCCCCGCTCCACCGTGGCTCATCTTATCGCCTTTGAACGTCAGTTTCATGGTCTTGATCACTTCCTCCGGCGGGCCCTGCATCCTTCGACCTTGAACGAGACGACTTGCCAGGTCCCTTGCAGGCTCTCCTGGTCCTTCGCGGCAGCAGCATTCGCCGCGAGCGCCAGGACGGACAGGCAAGAAATCGCGACAGCGGCGATAATGGATTTCATAGCGGGACTCCCAAGGATGATCTTGTCCAAAACACCGCTGCCGACGCATTGCGCCGATTGCCAAGAGAGACTCGCCGAAGGTCTTCCCATCGTTCGGCGCGTGACCTGGGCAGCCCGCACAACGCGGCCGCCTAGATGCTCACTTGTTGGATCGCGTCTTTATACAAGTTGTCAACCTGCGTGGCCTTTTCCGACGTCGACTTGTACGTCTGCGCCAGACTGGCCGTCTCCTGCGCGACCTTCTGGCGTTGGATGTCCACGTTCTTGTCCTCGGTCGACTCGGGCACCGCCTTGATGCGCTTCAGCGCCGTGATGACGTCCTCGCGCCGGGCCTTGATGATTTCCCAGCGGGGTTGGAATTGTTTTTCATATTTCAATTGCAAATCCTTGAGCTTGTCCTGGGCGCTCATCCCTGTCTTGGTCAGCGTGGTGTTGATTTGGTTGACGTCGCCGTCCAGCTTCGTCGTCGCCAACTGCAGGATTTGCGTCGCCTTGGTCGAGCTTTCCTGAATTTGTTTGAGAATGACTTCGATCTTCTTGGTGTCGAGGGTGCTCATCGTGTTGATCTCGGCATCTTCGAACGCCAGTTGGGCCTCGCTCACGGCGCGTTTCATCTCCCCGATCGCCGAGTTGATGTGGTTGGTGAGCTTGGTCGCGTCGGCAAAATGCTTGCCTGACGCCAGCTTGTACGACTTGACATATTCGGAGTCGAGATTCTTTTCGTTCTGGCCTATGGGTCCATCCAGGCGCGAGTGCATGACTTTGCCACCTTCCTTGGTGATCTTTTCCTTTTGCAATGTCACAGCCTTCTCGAGGATCTTCTGGGCCTCTTCGTAACCGTTGGTTGCCAAAGAAATGCCCTGCATGTTGTTGGCCTGGTCCTTCTCTTGCTTCGCCTTCTTCGCTTGTAAGCAGCCTTTTTGGGCAATTCCTTCATACCGCTTCACACCGTCCAGATACCCGTTCACTTCCTTCGCCACTTCGGTGACGATCGAGACCACGTTCTTGCGCAGTTCGAGGTGTTCGTCGCACAGCTTTTTCATTGCCGAGGTGTCGCCGGCGGCAATGCCCTTCTTGGTCTCGGCCTCGTCGAGGTCCTTGCCGATCCGCTTGACGATGCTGTCGATATCGGTCGTGAATTCCGTGAACTTCTTCGCCTTGTCTTCCTTGGTGATCGCTTTCTTATATTCGCCGAACTTCCGCTTGAGATCGGCAAGGGATTCGATTCGCGCGTCGAAGTTTTCGAACTTGAGCTTGTGGTATTCTTCGAGGTGTTTGCCGATGTGCCATTTGTCGCGCACAAGATCATCCGTGCCAGCGGTCGTCTTCTTCGTGCTCCACTGTTCCCTGGTCGGTAGCTTGGCCATCGCTAAACTCCCTGTAAAAAGGACACGCCCCGCGGGCAGGCAATTTTTTGGCGCAATCGGGCCAGGGATTTTCCCCCTGACGAGTGAGCCTGTCAAGAACCGGGACGCGTGCGGCGCGGGCATTCCGGCCCGCCATCCGATCAGCGGTTTCTGCGCCTCCGAATCAACGATCTTCTGCAGTTGGCTAAGCTGACGCATCGGCCAGATGCGTCCACGGCGTGCGAAAAGACGGCGCACCAGCGCAGTCGCCGTCAATTTCGCGCTTCTTCGCGTTTCGTTGCACTGGCATCTCGGGCCTCACCACCTCGATTGCCAATCACCGTTCGGCGCGTAACTGAGTGCTCGCGGGTAACCAAATTCTCTCCAAAGGAAATCGAACGTTGGTCGAAGCACGTTCGCTACCGACTGGACAGTTGAAATTTGCTCGCCGGACTCGATGCAAACTGGGCTGAGAATCAGATCGTTTTTTCCATACGTAATGCGGCTCATCTGATCTGTGCCAGCGAGGAAATGATGTCCCTTAACCCCTAGGAGCGATATACAGACTCGCCACGGAAGTCTCAGGTTTAGCGACGTGAGCACTGGTGCAGCGTGGAAGAGCCAAGCGACTATCGTTTCCTCAAGACTACTCGAAGAAATAAATTTGGAAGTCGCTGATCGTAGCTTTTCTGACCGCCTCTCGAGAATGTTTGCGTTTGCCGCAAACACGCACCCGTCAGTGGTTGCCTCGGTAACGCAGTAATTCTGCCTGCGACCAGCATCATCTATTTGGTCGCGAAACCAGATAACGGAATTGCCTGTGTATGTGTGATCCCAGCCGTTCGCGAGGCAAAGAGGCTGTAAAACCGCGTTTTGCAATCGCGAATACTCAATGCGGATCGGAACGTCTGACACGAGACAAACGCCAAGCATTGAAGGGCTGGATTCAATGTTCGCGAATGACCCTTGTCGTAATTCTCCCTCGAACTGACTCCGAACTTCCGAGATCCGCACTCCCGGATCATTCGGTCGCGTCTTTGGTAATGCCTTATCCACAATGATCTTTATTGCGTCGCCAATTGCGTTCGCCAGAGATACCTTTGCCGCCGTGCCGTCGGCACCATCCGAATCTTCTTGCAACCTGAAACGCAACGCCCATCGACGCTTTACGTCGAACATCTGACTGTCCGGCTCTCCGTACGCCGTATTCATAACCGCAAGGATGCGCTCAAACCCGATCTTGCTCGCGGCATATCCCAACTCAAACAAAACATTTGGATTCGCAGATAGCTTTGCCTCCCCAGCCCTTTGGTCTGTTTGCGCGACGAACGTGAGGTCGGCTAGAAAAACGTGCGAATTTGAAATTTTCTCAAGGATAACGTTAGGAATGTCGCACATTCCCGGAACGCCTTCTGTCGCCTCCTCGATCGCGAAGGAATTCTCGCCGGCGTAATCACTTGCCAACCGCTCGCAAGCAATTTTCGCCGCAGCGCGGATCAAGTTGCGCGTGACTCGTGCGGGGCGATCTGCTTGCCATGCGAAGAAAACCGTGACATCCATTCGGTTGTTGCCCCGATCGGTTAGCTATGGTCTGTGCATTGCTGTACTCACGCCAAATCGTCCGCCGGGTGTTTCCACGGCGTGCGGAATTGGCGGCGCAGTAGCGCGGTCGCGTCGCGGTCGCCGTCGATTACGCGCTTCTTCGGATCGTAAACCAACGGGCGGCCGAGTTGCATCGAGAGGTTCGCCAGGATGCAGGAGGCGGTCGAGATGTGCCCCTGCTCGATGTCGGCCACGGGGCGGCCGCGAGATTCGACGTTCTCCAGAAAATTCTTCATGTGAGCCCGCGTGGCCGAGGCCACGTGCAGCTCGATGTCTTTTTCGGTCAGGTCCTCGGGATACTGCTCGCGCTCGAACACGGCCTCTTTGTGGATCGGTTGGCCGGAGCCCTCGGGAATGAAATCGTAACTGTTCACGCTGGCCTTCAACGTCCCCTTGTCGCCGTAGAAGAACATGGCCCAGGGATATTTCGGGTCGGGGGCCGCGCCCCAGGTGCGATGCTGCCAGGTGATGTTCAAATCGGGATATTCGAACGTCGCGGTTTGCGTGTCGCTGATGTTCGACTTGCCTTCCTTATCAACGAAAATCCCCCCTTGCGAGAACACGCGCTCGGGCCAGCCGAGGCCCAACATCCAGCGCGTGGCGTCGAACATGTGGACGCACATGTCGCCGACGATCCCGTTGCCATACTCCATGAACGTCCGCCACCAGCGGCGATGGGGCAGGCCGTCGTAAGGCCGCAGCGGCGCGGGCCCGGTCCACATTTCGTAATCGAAAAACGCGGGCACCGGTTCGACCGGCGGATTGCCGTTGGCCCGCATGTGGTAGTAGCAGCAGATTTCGACCGACTTGATTTTGCCCAGCAGCCCGGCCTCGATCACGTTCTTTCTTGGCGTCGACCAGATGGGGCGTGCTGCGGCGCTGCGTGCCGACTTGCACCACGCGCTTGTGCTTCCGGGCGGCGGCGACCATCGCCTCGCCTTCGAGCACGTCGCGGCTGATCGGCTTTTGCACGTACACATCCAGGCCCGCCTCGACCGCGGCGATCATCGGCAGCGAATGCCAATGGTCGGGCGTGCCGATCAGCACCAGGTCGAGATTCTTTTCCTTGAGCATCTCGCGGTAATCGGAAAAGAGCTTGGGCGTTTTTTTCGATTTCTGCCGCTGCGAAATCAGCTCGGCCGCGCCGGCGAGCATGTGCTTGTCGACATCGCAGAGTGCGACCACCTCGACCGGCGAAACTTGGATCATCCTGCAAAGATCGCTCTTGCCATACCAGCCCGTGCCGATCAGCCCAACCCGATACGATTTCGCCTCGGCCGCCTCGGCGACATGGGCTCCGAGCAGCGACATGGCCAACCCGGCGGCGGAGGTTTTCAGTGCATCACGACGATTCATGAGAATCTCCCGCGGAAAGAGAATGACTAATGCCTAAATGACGAATGTCGAAAGAATGACTAATGCCCAAATGACGAAAGAGCAAGGGAAGCTTCGGCGAACCGGCATGTCTCAGCCGCGCATCCGACCATTAGTCATTCAGTCATTCGTCATTGATTAGACATTCGTCATTCGACATTCGTCATTCGTTCACTCACTCGCTGGACACCTTCTTCGCCGGCTTCAAGTGGGCGTCGTCGAGTTTGTCGAGCGACCAGAGGAGGCCGCGGGTGACGAGATCGAGGTAGCGGGCGTCGCCGACCGTGGTGTTGTTGTGGCCCAAGGTGGTGGCGAACACGCGCGTCTTGCCATTATACAGATTCGTCCAGACGACGGCGTTGCCGCCGGGCACTTCATCCTTCGTGCGACCTTGCGTTCCCTTGGCCAGCACGTGGGCCGTGGGCAGCACCTTGCCGGCGATGTTGTTGTACAGCTCTTCATTCACGGTCGTCCAATCGGACATGCCGTGCGTGATCGGGCTTTCTTTGTCGGTGAAGGTGATCGCGATCGGTAGTTGCGGGCCGTGCCCGGTCGTTTGCAGCCCGGTGAACTCGAACCAGGGCGTGATCGCCTGAGGCCAGCCCTTACTGCGGTAGCAGTGCATTCCGCAGTGAAGCACGACGGCCGGCAAGCCGTCGCGATGGGGCTTGAGAATCCGGTCGATGACTTCGAGGTCCTTCACGTCGGCCGAGCATTCGTCGTGCACGACGACGTCGAATTTCTTGGCCCAATCGGCGCTCTCGTAGACCGGATTCAACTTTGCCGTCGAGCCATCGGGCTCGTAAGCGATCGTCCACTCGACGTTCGCCCGCGCCGAAACGCCCTTGGTGAGAATATCTTTTTGTTTTGCATAATCGTGGCAACAGCCGCCGCAGACAAACAACGCGTGGATCGGCTTATCGGCGTCTTCAGCCCGAACCATGCTGGCTGGCGCCAGCCACGCCAACGAAACCGCGGCCAGGGCAAACGGAACGATTCGCGAGCGGACGGTCAGTCGAGTCATCGATTTGTTCTCCAGGACCGGTGCGTAACCGGCAATTGTGAGATTAGAATGCTTATGGAGTTTCGAACGTGAGCCAGCACAATGAGCTAGAGGCGGGGCTGCGTCAAGTATTTTGCCCGATTTACTTCTTCCGGCGGCGGCGGATGAAAAGCAAGCAACACGCGGCGGCCAGGCCGAGCGACAGCGAAATCAACTCGCTGGGCTCCGGAGCGGTGCTCAATTCCACGTTTTCGAAAATTCCGTCGTTCCAAAGTGAATTTGAACCGTTATTTAGAATCAAGAACGACAGTTCCTGATCGTTGCCTGCCGGGATGTAGAGATCAAACGCCTGATTGCCAGAGGATGAGTACGAAGTCAGTCCCATGTTGTCGATCCGGTTTCCGTTCAGCAACACCTCTCCTTGAATGACGCCACCGGAGGTATCTCCGATGTTGCCCCATGCGCCGAACAATCCCGACAGGTAGAATGCTCCGCTGTAGCCGCCGAAGTCGGCGTTTCGGATCGCGTCGAGATTCAAGGTGACGACCCAATTGGCGTGCGCGCCGAAGCCGGAGTCGTTGGTTGTACTGGGCTGACCGGCGAGGTACACATTATAGTTGCCGGGGATCTGGGTCCCGCCTATCGGACCGCCTTGGCCAGCGCCGTAGCCGTCTACATTAATTTCTTGTACTGCCCCGCGTTCGGGGGCATTGTGAACAACCCTGTTTGACACATTGATCGTATTGCCCGCATTGTCGTATTGCACGGCTGTGAATGGGTAATCGGAAGTGGTATCAATAAACCCGACGTAGTTGATCTGCGCCGTTGGGGATGTTGTGCCGGCCGGTACGTAGCCTTGGGTGGTAAGCCCATCATTGAGTACCTTGTCCGCGATCGAGATCGAATCCGCTCGGGAAGACGAGGCGGAGGCAAGCAGCACCGAAACGACGGCGACGAGCGTTGTGTTTCGCAACATGAGGATTCCCTTTCGAAAAGATTCTGCGACCGGACGGAGCCTGAAAACAATCAAGGCTCGCAATGCACCGATGTTACCAATGGCAATCTCAAACGTCCAACGATCGAATCAATCTCGATCGTTCCTCAATTTTTGCGCCGATTCGTTGTTAGCGCGGCTGAAATTCCGCTTCCACGAACAGCGTCGGGGCCCACGGCGCGAATCGGCGGCGGACAAGCGAAGAGTCGATGACCGGACGTGCAACACTGGGCGCATCGGACGACTCGTTAAGTCCCACCGAATCGCTCACGACCAATCATTTCGGCCAATGTTGCCTAGCGACGGCGCGAGGTCGCGCCCAAAAGTTTGGTACGATCTCTGGGATGCTGATAAGATTGCTGGGTGAGCTCATCCGCGGGGGGCGCTGAACCCGTTCAGCACGATCGTGCATTCGTGAAAGGCGACTCGGACGAAAAATGAAGACCAACGGCAGCGCGCCCCGTTTTTGCGTTCAGTGTATCGGCCGGTTTCGCACCCAGCGAATGCGCCGCGGCTTCACGCTTGTCGAGTTGCTGGTGGTGATCACGATCATCGGCATTTTGATCTCGCTGTTGTTGCCGGCGGTGCAGGCCGCCCGGGAATCGGCCCGGGGGCTGCAATGCAACAACAACATCAAGCAATGGGCTCTGGCGATGTACAGTTACGAATCGTCTTACGGCATGTTTCCCGCCGGAATTCTGCACGGCGTGCAGGCGAACACCAACTCGACGGGTGTCGCGGGGCCGAATGGAATCTATCGCCGTTCGACGTATGTCGTGGCCCTGTGGCCGTACCTCAACGCGCAGAACATGGCGACGCTTTACAATTACAACTACTCGTTTTATGCGCCGATCAACCAGACCGTCGTCATGACGCAATTGCCGTTCTATTTCTGTCCCGACGATCGGATGGGCTACTGGAAAGGAGACCAGTACACGCGCTCCCGCGGAAATTACGTCGCCTGTTGGGGGAACGGAAATTGGGCCCAGAGCAATTCAGGCTATCTTCCTTCGATCTTCGGTCCCAACCGCTGGACGAAAGCCGCGAACGTCACCGACGGATTGTCGAATACGATGTTCATGTCGGAAGTGATGCAATGCCAGACCGATACGGATTTCGACTTCCGCGGCGACTTCATCAACGACGACGTGGGCTGCGCGGAGTATATGACGGTGAACACGCCCAACTCGGGCGTGGATCAAGACGTGTGTGTCAATCTGACCGATCCCGCGCCGTGCCTGTATAGCTACAGCACGGCTAACTACGTTTCGGCCCGCGGCTATCATCCGGGCGGCGTGAATGTGGCGTTCGGCGACGGCTCGACGCATTTTATCAGCAATGCGGTGAATCTCACGCTCTGGCAGGCGCTTGGCACGATGGCTGGGAATGAAACCGTCTCGGATACATATTGATCCCACCAGCTGCGACCGAAGAACCAGCGAGACACGATCAATGGCGGACCAGAATCGAGCGCCGTATGCCAATGCCGATCGCGATGGTCGCCGTGTCAGGAGTTGTTGTTCCGCTTCGTGGGTCTTCTTCGCCTTGTTGGCATGCGTCGTTGCAACCGCCGGTTGTTCGAAAGGGCCCAAGCTATTGGAAGTGACCGGCCACGTGATGGTCCAGCATCAGCCTCTCGAACATGGGATCATCCGCTTTCAGCCGGCCGACGGCAAAGGGCCGGCCGCCGAAGCGGTCGTGACCGCCGGACAGTACAAAATGCCCACGACGGCGGGGCATAAAAAGGTCTCGATCCAGGGCTTCAAAAAAGTCGGGCAAGTGCCGATCGGTGGACCCGGAGGACCAATGACTGATAAGATGGAGCAGATGCTCCCGCCAAAAGTCAGCGATCCGAATCGCACCGAACTGACGTGCGACGTGGAAGGCGGCGCGAAACCATTGGACTTCGACGTCGAAACGACGGCCGCTCCTTGAAACCCCTCTCCCGCAAGGGCGAGGGGAGCCTAGCCGATTCGCATCGCGACGCGAACCGAATTGATTCAACCCGCCCGATTTCAACCCCCGTCCGCCATGAAGTACATTCGATTGGCCGCATGGAGCGCCGTTAGCGGATTGTTGCTCTGGGCGTGCGCTGCGCGGCCGACGCTGGGCGCGGCTTCGGACGATACGTTTTTCCAACAACAGGTCGCGCCGGTCTTCGAGCAGCATTGCGTCAGTTGCCACTCGGGGGCGAAGCCGAAGGGGGGGTTTTCGCTGACCACGGCGAAAGCAGCTTTGGCCGGCGGCGAGAGTGGCGGCGACGTGGTGCCGGGCAAGCCGGATGAGAGCCAATTGCTCGATTTCATCTCCGGCGACAAGCCGGCGATGCCCAAAAGCGGCCTGCGACTGAAGGCGGAGCAGGTAACTGCCATCCGTCAGTGGATCGCCGCCGGAGCCCATTGGCCGGCAGGCATCACGCTCGTCGATAAGAAGCCGCTGGATCTCGATTGGTGGTCGCTCAAGCCGCTGTTGAAATCTCCCGTGCCTGCGAGCAAGTCGCCCTGGGTCCGGACGCCGATCGATCAGTTCATCCTGGCGAAACTCGAGCAGAACAAGCTCGCGCCAGCGCCGGAAGCCGACCGCCGAACGCTCATCCGCCGCTTGACGTACGATCTGCACGGACTGCCGCCGACGCCCGAGGAAATCGCCGCGTTCGAAGCCGACCGGCGCCGGACGCTTATGAAAAACTGGTCGATCGCCTGCTGGCTTCGCCGCGTTATGGCGAGCGTTGGGGACGGCATTGGCTGGATATCGTTCACTACGGCGAAACGCACGGCTACGACAAAGACAAAGTGCGGCCCAACGCCTGGCCGTATCGCGATTATGTGATCGGCGCATTCAATCGCGACAAACCCTATAGCCGGTTCGTGGCCGAGCAACTAGCCGGCGACGTGATCGTTTCCCGAGGATCCGCAAGCGACGGTGGCGACCGGCTTCATTGCAGCCGGACCGTGGGATTTTGTCGGGCACGCCGAGCTGCGCGAAGGGACAGTCGACAAGAAGATTGCCGAATCGCACGACCGCGACGACATGGTGATGACCACGATGTCGACGTTCCTGAGCCTGACCGCCCATTGCGCCCGCTGCCACAACCATAAGTTCGATCCGATTTTGCAGGCCGACTATTATCGCTTGCAAGCGGTGTTCGCCGGAATCGATCGCGCCGATCGGCCTTACGACGCCGAACCGAAAGTGGCCGAAGAGCGGTTTGTGTTGACCACCCACCGCAACGATTTGCTCGCCGAGCAGCAGCGATTCGAGGCGAAAGTCGCCGGTTTGAAGTCGCCGGCCGTCGCTGCCATCGACGCGCAAGCGAAGCAGCTTGCCGCCGAGTTGGCCGCGTTGCCGGTCGACGCCAAAACGGCGCAGCTCGACGCTCGGCTATCACAGTCAAATCTCGGCGGTGCAGAGCGACACGAAATGGGTGCAAGTCGATTTGGGCCAATCGCGGGCCGATTGACGAATTGATCCTCGTGCCGTCGCACGTTGCCTACGGCGGGCATCCGGGGCCTGGCTTCGGGTTCCCGCCGCGATTTCGCGTCGAGATTTCCGACGCCCCCGATTTCAAAACCAGCCGGATCGTGGCCGATCACACGGAAGCCGATTTTCCGAACCCGGGCGATGCCTGGGTGCGAATTCCGGCCGGAGGCAAATCGGCCCGGTACGTGCGGATCACGGCGACGAAGCTCTGGGAGCGGACGCACGATTGGATTTTCGCCATGGCCGAGTTGGCCGTGATGTCCGGGGGCCGCGATGTCGCCCGGACCGCGACCGTGACTTCGCTCGATTCGATCGAAGCGCATCCTTCGTGGGGAATGAAAAACCTGGTCGATGGCTATAGCAGCCTGGAACGTTTGGAATTCGAGCCGGCCGGCGAACCGTCGGGCCGCGCACGATTGATCCGGCAAGCGGCGGAGTTGCAGCAACACCGGGCCGAATTGATCGCCTCGCTCACCGATCCGCAAACGCAGCGGCGCATTCTCGAAGTCACGAACCAGTTGAATGAGACGAACCGGCAAATCGCGGCGCTCCCCCCGCAGCAAATGGTCTACGCCGCCGCGCACGAGTTTCGCCGATCGGCTCGTGTGTGCCGCTGGCGAAGCCGCGGCCGATTTATTTGTTGGCGCGCGGCAGCGTCACCAGCCCAAAGGAGTTGATGTCGCCCGGCGCGTTGAGTTGCATCCGCGGCTTGGATCCGGTGTTCAAGCTCAAAAATCCGGATAACGAAGGCGAGCGCCGGGCGGCGCTGGCGCAATGGCTGACCGATCCACGGAACGTGCTGTTGCGGCGGTCGATCGTGAATCGCGTGTGGCAATATCATTTCGGCCAGGGGATCGTCGACTCGCCGAACGATTTCGGCCGCATGGGTTCGCAGCCCAGCCATCCGGAACTGCTCGATTGGCTGGCCGGCTGGTTCATGGAGCATGGCGAGTCGATCAAAGCGCTGCACCGGCTGATCGTCACCAGCGCGGTCTATCGGCAGTCGTCGCAGGAGAACGCCGAATTCGCCAAGATCGACGGCGACAACCGGCTGCTGTGGCGCATGAATCGCCGCCGGCTCGACGCCGAATGCGTTCACGACGCGCATGCTGGCGGCCGATGGCAAACTGGATCTGACGATGGGCGGGCCCGTCGGTGCAGCAGTTCTTTTTCAAGGACGATCATTCGCCGGTCTACGATTACGAGCGGTTCAACGTCGACGACCCGCGAGAATTTCCGTCGCAGCGTCTATCGGTTCATCGTCCGCAGCGTTCCCGATCCGTTCATGGATTCGCTGGACTGTGCCGATCCGTCGATCCTCACGCCGAAGCGCAATACGACGCTCACCGCGATCCAAGCCCTGGCGATGTTCAACGATCGGTTCGTGCTGCGGCAGGCGCAGCATCTGGCCGAGCGCGTCGAGCGCGATGCGGCCCGATGTTGGCGGCCAGATCGAAGAAGCCTACCTGCTTGACATTCGGCCGCAAGCCGACGGCGCAGGAGTCGAAACTGTTGGTAGACTATGCGACGCGATTCGGCTTGGCCAACGCCTGCCGCGTGATCTTCAACAGCAACGAGTTTTTGTTTATCGATTGAAGAGTTTTTTGCTCGACGGACAACACTAGCCCGACACGTTAGTGAGGACGGACCGCTGCGCGTCCTCACTAACGTTTCGGGCGAGTGTGGCGGATTCATGACCGCGATTTAGCAAGGGATTTGTCTTATGCCCACACCTGCACGTCGCGCGAACACGCGATCACTCCTTGTCATTCCGTGACCGCGCCTTTGGACCGCCGGCGGTTTCTGTGGAATCTCGGCGGCGGCCTGGGCGGCATCGCGCTGGCCCAGATGCTCGGCGAGCAAGGCTTGCTGGCCAGCACCGCGGCGCTCGGCGGCGTGCGCCGCAGCCGCGGACCGAGTTCAACGGCGGGCTGCATCATCGGGCCAAAGCCAAACGCGTCGTGCAACTCTTCATGTCCGGCGCCGCCAGCCAGTGCGACACGTTCGACTACAAGCCCGAGTTGATCAAACGCAATGGCCAGCCATTCGATCCGGGCGAAAAGGTCGAGCTGTTTCAGAGCAGTCCCGGCGCTTGCCTGCAAAGCCCTTGGGAATGGAAGCAATACGGCCAGTGCGGGCAATATGGATGAGCGATCTGGTGCCGCATCTGGCCACGTGCGTCGACGACATGGCGTTCATCCATTCGATGGTCTCGAAGTCGAACGTGCATGGCCCGGCAACGTTCATGCAAAACACCGGCTTCGTGCTGCCCGGCTTTCCCAGCATGGGCTCGTGGATTTCCTACGGCCTGGGAAGCATGAACCACGATCTGCCGACGTTCGTCGTGCTGCCCGATCAGGCGCGGATTCGCCCCCAATGGGCCTGGCAATTGGTCGAGCCGGGTTTCTGCCCGCCACGCAGCAAGGGACGCATGATCAAGCCGAGCGCGAAAAACCCGATCGCCGATCTGTTTCCGCCCGAAGATCAGCGACTTGATCACGCCGCAAGCCGAAGCTGGCAGGCCGCGAGTTGCTGCGCGAATTGAACCGCGAGCATCTGGCGACTCGCGAGGGAGATTCGCGGCTGGAAGCCCGCATTGCTTCGTATGAATTGGCCGCCAAGTTGCAACTGAGCGCCCCGAGGTGCTGGACATCTCGAAGGAGACGGCAGACACGCGGCGGCTGTATGGGCTGGATGCAGCCGATCACCGAGGATTTCGGCCGCAATTGCCTGGTCGCCCGGCGGCTGCTGGAGCGGGGCGTGCGATTTGTGCAGGTTTGGAGCGGGGCCGACAATGGTTTTCCACGCCGCAATTGGGACAGCCACGAAGACATCGCCAAGGATCACGGCGACATGGGCGCCAGCATGGACCGGCCCGCCGCGGCACTGCTGAAGGATCTCAAGCAACGCGGGATGCTGGACGACACGATCGTCATTTGGACCACCGAGTTCGGCCGGATGCCCTGCGCCCAGGGCCGCGGCCGCGATCATAATCCGTTCACCTTCACCTCCTGGATGGCGGGCGGCGGATTCAAGGGGGGCACGACCTACGGCGAAAGCGACGAATGGTCGTACAAAGCCGTCGAAAATCCGACTTACTGCTACGACCTGCACGCCACGATCCTGCATCTGCTGGGCATCGACCACACAAAACTCACCTTCCGCAACAACGGCATCGACCGTAGATTGACCGACGTGCACGGCACTGTGATTCACGATTTAATCGCATAAGGCTTGCATCGGTCGCGATAAAACGGCAGTCTATTGCAAAGGCGGACTGGGCGCCGGGCGGCAGAACCGATTTCCCGTCGGTTTCTAGCCCTGCGGCTCCAGCCCTGCCAGCGAAGCGCTTGTCCCTTTTCAAACTTCGCCGTTCGAACACCGCAGAGGTTGCCGTTGGTCTTGTAGCCAAGTTTCGCGCACTCATCGGGCCAGCATGGGAGCCTAGAACGATGGATACAGAGGTCAAGAGTTCATCGCCTAATATCACCTGGCTGCACCGGGCGTGTGGAGTGAAGCCGGGATTCGCGCCGCGACTGGCTTCGTCGAAAAGCTTTTATGCCGGTTTCGGCTTGTTCTTGCTCGTCGATGTCGGTCTCTTGGTTCTCGCAGCGATCGTTTGGCGAACGTCCCCGCTGTTGGCGCTGTTGTGCGTCGCGATCGTGTTTATCCTTGCCGTCGCGGTCGAATTTCCGTTCAGTTCCGCCGAGCGATTTGCCCGCGCGCGAATCCGACGCGGCGAATGCCCGATCTGCGGACAACAACTGATCGGCGCGCATCTGCATTGCCCGAAGTGCGACGCTTGAACGGGTTCGCGCTACAACGATCGCGATCATCGAAAACTGGTTCTCACGGAGACGCAAAATGAAACTTTTCCGCATACCTCGCGGCTCGCGGCGCTTCCTTGCTCCGGCATTGCTGGCGTCCATGCTCGCTTCCAACCCGCTCCGCGCCGCCGATTGGCCCCAGTGGCGTGGTCCCGAGCGCGATGGCATTTCGCAAGAGACCGGTCTGCTGAAAGAATGGCCAAGCCAGGGGCCGAAATTGGCGTGGCAAATCACCGACGCCGGTGGCGGATATTCGACACCGGCCGTAGTGGGTGACCGCTTTTATCTGCTCGGCAACAAGGGAACCGAAGACGAATATGTCGCGGCCCGAGAGACGAAGAATGGCGATCCGGTCTGGTCCACCAGCCTGGGCAAGGTCGGCAATCCGCATCAACATCCGTCGTATCCCGGCGCTCGCTCGACGCCTACGGTGGATGGCGATTCGATTTACGCACTTAGTTCCGACGGCGACTTGGCTTGCCTCTCCCTCGCGAACGGAAAAATCGTCTGGCAGAAAAGTTTGCGCAAGGATTTCGACGGCCAGCCCGGCCAATGGGCTTATGCCGAATCGCCGCTGGTGGATGGCGATGCCCTGGTCTGCACCCCCGGCGGCGCCACCGCCACGGTCGTCGCTTTGAACAAGAAATCCGGCGACGTGATCTGGAAATGCGCCGTACCCGGCGGCGACGAGGCGGCGTATAGTTCGATCATCATCAGCCATGCGACGGGCGTCAAACAATACGTGCAGTTCCTGCAAAAAGGAGTCGTGGGAATCGACGCCGCCACCGGCAAGTTTCTCTGGCGCTATGAAAAGACCGCCTCCGGCAGCATGGCCAACATTCCCACGCCGCTGGCCGTGGATAACTCGGTGTACAGCGCAGCGGGAAAAAGCGGCGGAGGGCTGGTGAAGTTGAAAAGCGACGAAGGGAAGATCGACACCGACCAGGCTTATTTTTCGCCGAAGCTGCCCACCAGCATCGGCGGCGTGGTGAAGGTCGGCGAGTTCATGTACGGCACCAACAGCGCCGCTCTGATGTGCGTGAACTTCGCCACCGGCGACATCAAGTGGACGAACCGGAGCATCGGCGCCATCTCCATTGTCTATGCCGAGGGCCGGCTCTACCTGCACGGCGAAAAAGGAGACGTGGCCCTGGTCGAGGCCACGCCGGACGCCTACCACGAATTGGGCCGCTTCACGCCGCCGAAGCGCCCGAAAGCGGCCACGCCAAAGCCTGGGCCTACCCGGTCATCGCCAACGGCAAGTTGTACATCCGCGAACTGGATTGCGTGTGGTGCTACGACATTCGCGGGACCGGTGGCGCCCAGGCGACACGATAGGAAACCATCTTCTTTTTTCCGGTGGTGTTGCAAACCAGCCGAAATATGTGGTAGCATTGAATTAGCATCTAATTCAGTGTCAAGAAGTCATATGCTCAACCTATCCAACGGCATCGATTCGCTGACCAATTTCAAGCGCCAGACCTCCGAGTATATCGAACGACTTCGAGAGACCGGCGAGCCAATGGTATTGACCGTCAATGGCAAGGCGGAAGTCGTCGTTCAAGACGCCGACGCGTATCAAAAACTCGTCGAAGCTGCAGGACGCGCGGAATTGGAGGAGACGGTCGCCGCCATTCGTGCCGGGCTAGAGGATGTAGCGGCTGGTCGCACGAAGCCGGCGCGAGCCGCACTGAAGGCGTTAGCCAAGAAATACGGGATGCGGCTTCCGGGTAAATAATGTGAGATTCCAAGTCCGCTTCTCCATCAAAGCCGAGCAGGACGTAGCGGCGGTGTTGAGTTGGCATTACGAGCGGAATGCCGTCGCTTCTGGCGAACGTTGGCTTGCTCAATTGATGGCCCGGATTGCCGCCCTGGAAACACATCCCGAACGCTGCGCGTTGGCAGCGGAAGCGAAAAACATCGGAGTGGAAGTTCGAGAACTCCTCCTGGGCACACGTCGGAACACCCACCGAATCTTGTTTCAGATTTCAGGCCCTGTGGTAGATATCTTGCGGATACGGCATACCGCAAGGGACGTGTTGTCTCGCGGGGACCCTTAGGTGAAAAGTGGGTGGCAGAGCGTGCGTTGGGTTATTTCCTTGTAGGCCTGGCGAGCGCTCGATGCGCAGACCTGCTCGCTGTCTTGCATATCCGCGATCGTTTATCAATTTCGGCCTAGCTTTTTCGCCCGCGTGTGCTATAAATAGGTTTGTTCGATCCTCTAGGCGATTTCGGCCATTGGATTATCGCCAGGTCCAATGGTTGTCTTGGCACGCATGTGGCGTGCAGCGCATTCGGTCCTGGGTTTCACCCGTAAGGACCTGTGATGTCATTCGAAGATCTTGCGCTCATTGAGTCGATCGGCGCGCGGTAGCTGCCGAAGGTTACAAGACTCCCACCCCCATTCAATCGCAGTCGATCCCGCACATTCTCGCGGGCCGCGACCTGTTGGGTTGCGCCGGACCGGAACCGGTAAGACCGCAGCTTTCGCCCTGCCGATCCTGCAGCGGCTCGACGCGAATCGCCGCGCCGCCACGCCGGGCGCTCCCCGCGTGTTGGTGCTTTCTCCCACTCGCGAGTTGGCGGCCCAGATCGGCCGCAGCTTTCAGACGTATGGCCGGAACCTGAAGCTTCGCCAGACGGTGATTTACGGCGGCGTGAACCAAAATCCGCAAGTCCGCGATATGAAGCGCGGCGTCCATATTCTCGTGGCCACGCCCGGCCGGCTGCTGGACTTGATGAACCAGGGCCACGTGCGGTTGGATTCGCTGGAGATTTTCGTCCTCGACGAAGCCGATCGGATGCTGGACATGGGCTTCATGCCCGACTTGAAGCGCATCATTTCGAAGTTGCCGGCGAAGCGGCAATCGCTGTTCTTCTCGGCGACGATGCCGAAACCCATTGCCGAATTGGCGCACGGCCTGTTGAGCGACCCGGTGACGGTGAGCGTTACGCCGCCGGCCACGACGGTCGAGATCATCGAGCAGCGGGTGATGTTCGTGAAGCGCGAGGACAAGAAATCGTTGCTGCAAAACTTGTTGGAGCAGAAGGCCTACAACCGGGTGCTGGTTTTCACGCGCACGAAGCACGGGGCCGACAAAGTGGCCCGGCAGCTTCATCGCGATGGCATTTCCGCCGACGCGATCCACGGCGACAAGTCGCAATCGGCCCGGCAGCGGACGCTGGAGCAGTTCAGCACGGGCCGGCTGCGGGTGCTGGTGGCCACGGATCTGGCGGCCCGAGGAATCGACGTCGAGCGCGTGAGCCACGTCATCAATTTCGACTTGCCGCTGGAGGCCGAAGCCTATGTGCATCGGATCGGGCGCACCGGTCGAGCCGGCGCAGGAGGAATCGCGATTTCGTTTTGCGATTCGAGCGAGCGGGGCGCACTGCGGGGGATCGAACGGTTGATTCGCTTGCAATTGCGGGTCGATGCCGAGCACCCATTTCACAAGACCGGCGCCGAGCGATCGGTCGGCGAGAGCGCCGGTGCGCCGCGAAACGGCCCTATTCGTCCACGGGCCGACGGAATGGTCCACCACGCGGCGGGAGCGGCGGCAGTGGACGCCCCGGGAAACGGCCGAATGGCCGCACCAGCAATTACCGCCATGCCCGGCGCAGCCCGGCGGGCATTTCTTGAGTCTGGTCGTGAGCCGAGGCTAAGATTCAACCGGCGCGATTACGGAACATAAGTTTCGCGAGCGCGTCGGTTTTTCCTTTTGCCGAATTTGCCGGCTGGGAATCGCATTCTCGCTGTGCGCCACATATTCCGGAGCGCTGGATGCCTACGAACATTGGCTGGGGCGACGTGGCTGTTCGGCTCGGGCTGACGCTGCTGGCGTCGGGCGTCATCGGAATCAATCGCGGCGAGCATGGCCGCTCGGCGGGGTTGCGGACAACCATATTGGTTGCGCTGGCTGCCTGCGGAGCGATGCTTTTCGGAAACCTGCTGATCAACACGACTGGCAAGCAGCCCGGCTCGTTCGCCGTCTTGGATTTGATGCGGATGCCGATGGGCATCTTGGAAGGGATGGGCTTCATCGGCGCGGGTGCCATCTTGCGGCGCGGTGATCTGGTGATGGGCGTGACCACTGCGGCGACCATGTGGTTCGTCACCGTGATGGGAATTTGCTTTGGCGGCGGTCAATTGGGGCTGGGGCTGGCGATGTTCGCCCTGGGTGTGTTCGTGCTCTGGATCCTGAAATGGTTCGAGCAGCAGATGGAGCAAGACCATCGCGCCGTGCTGCTGCTGAGCGCCTCGGCCGACGGCCCTACCGAGGCGGAAATCCGCGATCGCCTGGCCGCCGCTGGCCTGCGGGTTCTGTCTTGGGGACTGCGATACTCCGCTGCAAAAAAGCTCCGCCGCCTGCGGTGCGAGGTTCAATGGCGCGGCCCGCCGACCGTAGCCGACTTGCCGCCCGTGCTCTATCAGCTCGCCCACCAGCCGGGCATTACGGAACTCAAGTGGCGGCCGTAGGGCCGACCGCTCCCTCTCCGCTGAGGTGAGGGTGATCAATTCGCGGTTGGCGCTGCTACCCCTCACCCCCGGCCCCTCTCCCGCAAGGGGCGAGGGGAGCATGGATCGCTTCGCGATGCGGCGATAAAACGCAGCCACGTCTGCGAGTGTTACTCCGTCAGTGTCCAGCGGACGGCGGCGCTGGGCTTGCGTTCCCAGTACGGATGCAGCGACAAGCCGTTGGTTTTTGTGAGGGCTTTGTCGAGGCCGAAGTCGACGTTGGGGCCTTCGTTGTTGCCGGCGCGGAGCACGATGCCGATGGTCGTGCCGGCTTGGAGCTTCAGATCGCCCAACTCTGCTTTCGGGATGGCTGCTTCGTAGATGTAGACGTTCCCCTCGCGGCGGACGACGTGCTTCGCGCCCGGCACCACGCCCGTGGTCTTCGCTCCGCGCGGCTGGCGAGGCCAATCGTGAATCCGCGGCACGCCGGGGGCCAACATTCGCCACAGTTCGCTTTGGCCGCCCGTGGTCGGGTAGAGCGCGTATTCATAATCCGTGTCGGGCACGGCATGGAAACCGAGCGTCACGCGGTCGGCATCGGACTTTAAATCGTGCCAGCCCGGCGTGACATCCAACCCAATCTGCAGCCGGTCGCGACGGAACGGAATGGCCGGCAGCGTCGGATCGGCGGGATTCTCGGGGTTGTTGCAATACACATATGGCGCCTCGGCAAAGCTCTTTCCAGGGTAGGCCTTGAGAAATTCTTTGTACGGCGAGCGCTGTTCGGAGGCCGAACTGTGGAAGTAGCGGTTTTCGTCGCGCGACGCCATCGGGGCCAGCCCGGTGAGTTGCGGCGTAGGATCGTTCACCCGAGCGGCGATGTAAAGGTAGTTCTCATCCCAGGCGAGCTTGAATTCCGCGTAATTGCCGTTGGGTTTTTGAGCTTTTAGATCGAGCCAGGGCCGGCGCATCATCTCGGCCGCTTCGGCCTCTTGCTTGCTGGCTACGACGGTCACGCCGGGCACGTCTTTCCAATCGTCCAAATTGCCGTCGATCGTGCGCGTCCCTTTCTTCACGACGAGCACGTTCATCGTTTGCGAGTAGACCGCTGATCCAGCGTCGCTGCGGAAATCGAACTTGCAAGGATAGGCGTTGGCCGACGGACGAACACTGAAGACCGGGAATTTCACCGGCAAGGTCTCGCCCGCCTTGAGGGTGACATTTTCACCGGCCTTTCCAAAATCGAGAAGCGGCGCGCCTTGAACTGAGAGTCTGCCGTCAATAGTGCGGTTCAAGCAATTGTGCACTTCGACCACCAACGTACGCGCGCATCGGAGCTCGCGCGAAAAATCGTGCGGCAGAATCTCGACCGGGTATTTGCCTTCGATCCGCGCCTGGCGAATCCGCTCGGCGGCGGCGACGGGGCCTTTGTCGCAAGTGATGTAGCTCGGGAAAATGTTCATCGGCAGCGTCACCGATTTCTGGCCGACATAGGCCGGATTGCCGGCCAGGTCGAAGAATTTCAGCAGGCCGTCGGCGTTGTCGATCGTAATCGTCCCTCCGGCCACCGAATCGACCTGAGCCCAGAGCCGGTCGCGTGGGCTTTCGCCCGCCAGGGTGTACAACTGCCCGAACATCACCAGCAGAGCGTCCTTGTCGTCGTCCTTGCCGAATTGAAACACCCAGGGCAAATGTTCCCGGAATACGATTTTCTCGAACTCTTTGCCCGTGACCATTGCGTTGAAGGCAGCCGTGGCCGCCACGACGGGCGTGGGGCAAACATATTGATCGACGAACCCGGGCAACGTGTCGTAGAGCGAGTTCGGATGCCAAGGGGCCAGCCGCTTCTGTCCCGAGGCCATGAACTGGCAGGCGGCTTGCGGGAGGAGATATTCGGCGTTCACGAACCAGGTTTCTGTTTCCATCGATTGCTTCCCGTGGGCCGAGGCGACCAAAGGGCCGTAGCACATCGAAGGGGCGACATAATGGTCGGTGAAGATATCGACGTACTTGTCGAACTCGTTGCTGCCGTCGGAATAGAATTTGTCCTCGGTGTTCATGATCGAGCAGGCGGCCAGCAGCTTGATGTCGGGCGAAACCTTGCGGACCGAAGTGGCGATCAGCTTTTGCAACGCTCGGTACTGCACCATGTCGCGAGCCCAGCCGCTGATGCCGCCTCCTTCCCACGGCTCGTTGTAGTTCTCGATGCCCCACAAGCCTCCTTTGCCTCCCTTCCAATAGCGCTGGCAAAACGCCGTGATCCATTGGCCGTAGCGATCGTAATATTTCGGATCGCAGACCCAGTCGCCGGTGCCCGAATAGCCCCCGGTCTGCGGCGTCCAACCGACGGCAGGCGTGGGAACTTTGAAAGGCCGGGTCCAATCGGGGCTGGCACCGAATGTGGCCATGACCTGACAGCCGGCCTTCTCGGCAGCGGAAAAGATCGCATCGTATCGCGACCAATCCATTTCGCCTTTTTCGTTGGCCGACCAGCCGAGCTCCGAACGCCAGCCGCGAACGCCCATTCGGGCAAACGTCTTCGCGCGCTCTGCATATCGTTCTTGCCGATCGATGAACACTCCTTCGCCAAAAATGGGCGTGTTCATGATTGTTCCTCCCGCGCAGGCGTGGGAACTCGGCAGAGCGTGGTGAGAAACTGGCGGTTCTCTCCTGCGCAGTAGCAGCAGCGCGTAGGTGCCAAACCGATCGGGCAAGGGAAGATTCTTCAGCTCCACCTTCGTTTGCGGCTTATCGGTGAACGTGACTTGGAAGGGATGACGCCGCGGCTGGCCTTCGAGCGCGATGAGCGGGGCCTTGCCGGCGGTGTCGCTGAAGCCCTTATCCCCTTCGACCTTCCGTTCGGGATCGCGCGTGGTGATTTCCTGGATTTCGATGGCGAGTTGCTTGGCTCCCTGATCCGATCCCTTGGACACGAGCAGCGTGACATTGGCCGGTTCGCCCGGCAGAAACACCTGGCCGGGCGCGCTGCTCGAGACAAAACGATTGGCCGCGTCGGGCAGCTTCACCCGGAGCACTTTCATGTTCGATTCATTGACCAACGTGCCGTCGGCGAATGCTGCGGCGGCGGAAGTAAGAATGATGAGAGCGGAAATCGCAAAACGGCATCGTCGCATTTCGGAAACCTCTTTCAGAGTCTGTCGGCCCGGAGAAAGACCCGCTGGCTAGGTCCTGGCTGCCGGACAGGACCTGCATTTAGACAATCGTTGCGATCGGCGCGAGTCGTCTTTGAAGCGAAGCTACTATCTGAAAGATCCCGTCCGGCAGACGGAACGCCCCGTGCGCGAATACAACGCTTCACACTGGGTCGGGCAATTCAAATCCCTTGCGCCGCGGGCGATTCAAATACGTGTTGGCGTCGGGATCGTCGATGAATTGCTCTTTGTCCGGATCCCAGCGCAGCTTGCGGCCGGTTTCACGGGCGATGTTCACCAGATGGCAAACCGTGATCGAGCGAAACCCGATTTCGACGTCAGCGTTGGGCTTTTCGCGGGTCTTGATGCAGTCGAGCCAATTCTTGATGTGTGGCCGGGCAATCCAGCCGGGGCCTTCCCATGCTTCGGCCTTGGCCGGCGTCGGCCCATTCTTGACCAGGTCGGCCGGGTTTGTCGTGAACTTGTTGCGATTGATTTCCATCTTGCCATGTTCGCCGACGAAGATCGCGCCCCCCATCGGGCCGTGATCCAGCTCGAAGCGAACTTCGACGCCGTTGGCGTAGCGCATCGAAACCTTTCCATTTGGGCCAGGCGAGACCGGCCAGATTTCCACCGGACCAGTCAGGCTTGCGCCAGCGCCCACTGGATCTGATCGACGCCGTGAGCGCCCCAGTTCGTCATCTCGCCGCCGGAGTAATCCCACCATCTCATCCAACTGAACTGCAACTGCGAGTTGAACGCCCGCATCGGGGTCGGGCCGAGCCAGGCGTTCCAGTCGTCGCCTGCGGGAACCGGCTCGGCGGGCAGGCCGGTGTATTTCTGGGGACCGGTGTAGTTCACCCCTTGCACGTACTTCAGCTTGCCGAGACCCCCGTCGCGAATGAATTGGCAAGCGAAGCGATTCATTTCCATCGTGCGTTGCTGGCTGCCGACTTGGAACACGCGCTTGTATTTGCGGGCCGCATTGACCAGCACGCGGCCTTCGCCGATGTAGGCCGTCAGCGGTTTTTCGGCATACACATCCTTGCCAGCCTGGCAAGCATGGATCGCGATCAACGGTCGGACGTGCTCCGGCGTGGGAATCATCACGGCGTCGAGCTTTTCCTTGTCGAGCATCTCGCGATAGTCTTGATAGATTTTCCAATCGGTTTTCTTTTCATGCACGGCGTCCTGGGCTCGCTTGAGGAAGCAATCGGCGACGCTGACGATGTGGCCCGGCGCGGGAACCTGATCCATGAGTTGCCGCGCACGGTTTCCGGTGCCGATGAAGCCGATGATGATCCGGTCGTTGGCGCCCGGGCGGCCTTCGACGGCGAGGACGCCGGAAGGGAGAATCATTGGCAGGCCGATGGCGCCCGCAGCGCCGGCTGCCTGCTTGATCGCGGTGCGGCGGGAAACTTGGCTGCCAGAAGCTGATTTTGTGGAAGATTGTCGGCTGGACATCGATTGGGCTCCTTGGTCGCGGACCAGGCTGTGCTATGGTTTCGGTGGGACGGAATGCGATCGGCGGGAAGTGCCATCTTCGTTATAAACCCGTCGCATTTCAAGGCTTTGCCGAGGATGGCTCGGTTTTCGGTCGATCCGAGCAAATTTCCATGAGCTCGAGAGGGCGAAGCTCCTGCTGAGCCGTGAACGCCCCGGCTCGGGAGGGCGAAGCTCCTGCTGAGCCGTGAGCGTCCCGGCTCGGCAGGAGCCTCGCCCTCCCGAGAACAAGCCCCGGCTCGGCAGGAGCCTCGCCCTCCCGAGAAGAAAACATTCAACAGCGCGTCACTAAACTGGAAGGCCCGCCACGATGGGACTATACTCGCCGCGGCGCCTGTGATCGCCCAACTAGGACTTCTGAAACCCGAGGACTCGAAACTATGAATCGCCGCCGCCGACTTCTCGCGATCGCAATTCTGTTGATGTTCGCGACTATCGTCCGGGCGGAAACGCCGGCTTATTTTCATTCCGATGCCGTCGATCCGGTGAAGCTGCTGCCCGAGCCCCCCGCGATCGGTTCGGCCGAGGACCGCGGCGAACTGGACTTGATTCTGCAGTTGCAACAGACTCGGACGCAAAAGGACATTGACCGCTGCGCGTCGGAAGTGGTCGTCGGTGTCGATGCTTTTCGGAACGTGATGGGGCCCTGGTTTACCACGAAGAATCTGCCGCAATTGGCGAAGCTGTTCCACGACCTGCAGAAGGATTCGCGGCAATTCGGCGACACGGCCAAGAATCATTTCCACCGCCCGCGTCCGGAACATGAAGATGCCCGGATTCATGTGCCGATTACCGACGAGATAACTTTCGCTTATCCCAGCGGTCATGCGACGCGCGGAATGTTGTTCGCCGAGCTTCTGGCGGCAATCGCACCGGAACATCGCAAAGAGCTGATCGAGCGGGGCGAAGAGATCGGCTGGGATCGCGTGATCGCTGGGCTGCATCATCCGAGCGATATTTCCGCCGGCCGAGTGCTGGGACAACAATTGGCCCAGTCGTTGTTGGCAGACGCTAAATTCCAGGATGTGCTCGCGGAGATCAAGAAAGAACTGAAACAAGCGGAGCAACATTCTGGCAGCTAGCAAGCCGGAAAATTGCCACCGATTGCTCTACACCGGATGGCCGGATTCTGCTTAAATCCGCCCCACTCCGATGAGCACTTCATCTCTTCTCTCCGCATTGTCTGCCTGCATTTTGCTTCCGGCCACGGCTTGGGGGCAAAGCTATGGCAGTTCCACGCCGCCACCCTTGCCGACGCCGGCTGTCGCTCCCGCCTCGCCGGGCTACGGCGCGCCGCCAGATTATGCCGCGCCGCCAAACTATGGCGCGCAACCAAGCTACGCCGCGCCACCAGGCTACGCCGCGCAAACAGGTTATGGCAGCCCGCAAGGTTATGCCGCGCCGCCAGGCTACCCAGCCGAAGCATTGCCGCCGGGCCAGCCGATGCCCGTGTATAACGGCCCGCCGCCGGCGAATTCCGGCCCGCTGTTTTCGTCGCCGCCGGCCAACTCGTTCCCACAAAGCTACGTGCAGGGTCCGACGTACGTGCCGCCGCCGACTTATGTGCCGGCACCGGGCCCCGTTTATGTTCCACCGCCGAGCACGATTTATGCTCCGCAACCAGCCCCCGAATTGGCCGTGCCAACGTCGTTCGACGGACCCCGGTGGATGTTCAGCGCCGAAGCGTTGTGGCTGGAACGCGTCGACAATCGCGACACGTACCTGGGAAACACGGTGACGAACTTCGGCGGTCCGAACTACGTTGTCGACACGTTGACAAGCGGCGACGAAAACTTCCCGTTTGCGCCGGGCGTCAAGCTGCAACTCGGCTATCGCTTCAGCGACGCCAACGCGATCGAGGTCGCCTATTTCGGTTTGCAGCAATGGTCGGTGAGCCGAGCGATCCAGGGCGATCCGGTTGGCGACACCGTGCTGGCGTTTTCGCCCTGGACCCAGACCGATGCGCTGATCGGCGGCTTCGACAACCACCTCGGCTACACCTATAAGAGTTCGACGAACAGCGTGGAAGTGAACGACCGCATCTTCGGCAACGGCGGCCCTTACTGGTCGTTCAACGGGATCGTGGGCGTCCGCTATGTGCAAGTTTCCGATAAGTTCAATTTGAACGGGTCGGACGATTTCACCGGCGACTATGAGAATATCGACATCAAGACGTCGAACAATCTGCTCGGCCCGCAAGTCGGCATCGACTTGATACGAAGCTGGGGCCGCTGGGAATTCAGCACCGGGATCAAGGCGGCGGTCTTCGCCAATTTCAACCGCGAAAGCTATTCGAACCTGAACTCCAGCGGAGTCACGACCGGCAACCCGGCGGGCTTTGTGCCGATCAGCACGTCGGCGAGCAACACGGACGTGGCCGGGCTCTTCGAATTCTCGTTCATCCTGCGATACCGGGTGACCGACTATCTTTGGATCCGCGGCGGGTATCAGAACTACTATCTTGGCGGGCTGGCTCTCGGCCCGCGGCAACTCGGCGGCCCCAGCCGCAGTGGCGGGATGGATTTGGACGGACCATCGCTGGGGCTAGAAGCGCATTTTTGAGACGCGCGCTGACTTGGTTAGCAAGCCGACGCGCTCCGCTAGCGCGTCGCGGCTAACCGACTGTTGAAAAAGGGGACAGGCACTTCGCGGAAATGTCAAAACTTCGGGAAGTCTGTCCGTTCGCTCAGAGCCAGTCCCCTTTTTCAACAGGCGGCTAATTAAGATGCTGCCGCACGTCGGGCGTTCGAACATGCTCCGGGCGGATGCCGACGCCGATCAGCCGGGCCGGAATGCGGGCCAAGATCGGAAATCGCTTCACGAAGCGCGCCGGCCAGGGCGATTTCAATGGCTTGCCGCCCGCGAGCACGCGGCTGATCACGCGGTTTTGCACGACCACTTGCATGCGTTGCGTGAGCCGGGTCGGCAGCATCCGCCGGCGTTGCACTTTTTTTAGATCGGCCTCGGTGAGCGAGCCACGCCTTAGCGGCCCGGCGAGCAAGTTGGCCGTGGCAACCGCGTCCTGAATCGCCAGATTGATGCCGACTCCGCCAATGGGCGACATCGCGTGGGCCGCGTCGCCAATGCACAACAACCCCGGCCTGTGCCACCGCCGCAGGCGATCGACCACGACCGTCAGCAGCTTGATCTGATCCCAATCCCGCAGCTCGTCCAACCGGCCGCGCAGGAAGGGAACGATTTCGGCCAGATCTTCGCAAAACTTATCCAAGCCGCGCAACTTGATTTCGTCGAAACCACCTTTGTGAATGACGTAGGCGCACTGCCAATACTCGCCGCGGTCGAGCATCACGAGCACTTTGCCGCGCGTGAAGTTGCCCAATAAGTACTTCGGGTCGTCGGGCCGCCGCGACAAGCGCATCCAGAGGACGTCGATCGGCGAACCGAATTTGTTCGATTCCAGATTCGCGCCCGCCCTGACGGTCGAATGTCGGCCGTCCGCTCCCACGGTCAGCGGCGCGCGAACTTCCAGCGGACCATCCGGCGTCTGCGCCGAACACCGACGGTTCGCTCTCCCTCGGCGATCAACTCCGTAACATCGGCCTGCATGCGCAGGTGGAACGCGGGATAGGTCTTGGCATGCTCGGCGACGAAATTCAAGAAATCCCACTGCGGCATGAGCGCGACGAACTTGCAATGCGTCGGCAGATGGGAAAAGTCGCCGACCATGACCGTGGTGTCACCGATCTGCGCTGTTAGCTGCCGGGCTTCTTGATGCGGACGAGTCAAGAACTCCTCGAGCAGGTTCAATTCGTGCATCAATTCCAACGTTGACGGATGGATCGTATCGCCGCGAAAATCGCGGAGAAAATCGGAATGCTTTTCCAACACCACGACGTCCACCCCGGCACGGGCTAGCAGAAAGCCGAGCATCATTCCGGCCGGACCGCCCCCGGTGATGCAGCATTGAGTTTCAATCGTTCGGGCCGATATTGACGAGTGTTCGGCCATGCGGTCTCCTTGCCGGACGACAGTGCGATGGAAAGCGGGCCGCAAGCCGCGCTCGGCAAGGTTTGGCGCGGTGTCCTGAAATTCAAGAACTTCTCGAGCCGGGCGTAACCGCCGGCGGTGTCTTTTCCGTGGAATCGACCTGCACTTCGACCCCTTCGCTCAAGCGTTCGCCGGGATTGGCGACCACTGAATCGTGGACGCCAAGTCCCGAGGAAATTCCGACGTCGGAACCGAAATCGGCGTCGACCTCGACCTGTTGAAAATGGATTCGATTCTTCTCGTCGATCACGGCGACCCGGGTTCCCTGAGCATTGAAAATCAGCGCGGCGGCAGGAATCAGCAGAGGCGGATTATCGCGCGCGACATCCATCTTCACTTGTACGTAGGAGCCGACCAGCAGCAGATGATTTTCGTTGGGCACATCGACCTCGGTTAGCAGCGTGCGCGTCGCGGGATCGATCGCGCCTGCCGTGCGAGCGACCTTGCCGATGAACCGGCGGCCAGGCATTTCGCGAACGACCAATTCGGCTTGCAGCCCCGCCTTCACGCCGGGGGAATACATCTGCGGCACATTGACGAACACGCGGACGGGGTTCGTCTTCGCGATGTGAAACAGCGTCTGGCCGGAACTGTTTCCGTTGGTCAACAGTTGTCCGATTTCGACGTTACGGGCCGTGATCGTGCCGTCGAAAGGGGCGTAGACCTTCGAGAATTCTTGCAGCGTGGTGAGGCGCTTGACATCGGCTTCGCCCCCTTTGACATCGGCCTTCGCGGCTTCGAGGGCCGCCTGGGCGGTTTCGGCGTCGGCCCGATGTTGATCGACTTCCAGCTTACTCGCCGCGTTTTGCTTGTCCAACTCGTCGTAGCGCCGGCGTGTGGTGTCGGCCAGGCGAAACGTGGCTTCGGCCGTGAGTTGCTTCGCTTTCAATTGGCCGAGCGAGGCCTTGGCTTGCAACAATTGCTGATCGACATCGGGCGTATCGATCTCGGCCAACAGTTGACCTTCCTTCACCTGATCGCCGATGTCCACCAGCCAGCGCTTGAGATAACCACTGGTCCGCGGGTAAATGCTGGTCTCTTCCAAAGCCTGAACGTCGCCGGGCAGTAGCGCTACCGTCACCGCCGGTGATTGCCGAGGGTGCGCGACGTGCACGCGAGGCGCCGCGTTCTTGATCCGCTCGGCATCCACCACCAAGCCGGCCTGTTGATGATGCAGCGGCAACCAGCCGACGAAAAACAGCGCAACCAAGGCGAACGCGGCGGCCATTGCCAGGATCAGCAGCCCGAGCCGCTTGGGATGGGGCGTGGGGGGCGGTTCGCCGATTTCATCGACATGGCCCGGCGGCTGGTCAGATTTTTGGTGAGCCGATTTTCCGGCGTCCAGCGTTTCGGGGGCCGCCCGATCGCGATGACGCGCATCGTACTTCGCCGCGGCGGCGTGACCGTTGCCCTCGGTGGCCTGGCGCGGCGAGTCCGCGTCGAGGCGGCCCGGCTCGGGATCACGGCGCGGCGGCTCGGAGGCAGGCCCGGCCGGTTGCAAGGCGAATTTCGGTTCACTGTCCATCGGTATGTATCACCTGTTTGTTGCCTTCCAACTCCAGCGGCGCGTGAGGCGCTTTGCGTCGCAGCGTGCTATACACCAGCGGGACGAAAAACAGCGTGGCGAACGTGGCCACGCTCAGCCCGCCGATCACGGCCCGGGCCAGCGGCGCATTCTGCTCGCCCCCTTCGCCGAGCCCCAGCGACATCGGCAACATGCCGATAATCATCGCCAACGCGGTCATAATCACGGGGCGCAGCCGGGTGACACCGGCGGCCCAGGCGGCGTCGTGGGCGTCTTTGCCTTCTTTGCGCTGGTCGTTGGCGAAGGTAATCAGCAGGATCGAATTGGCCGTGGCCACGCCGATGCACATGATTGCGCCCATCAGCGAAGGAACGTTGATCGTCGTGCCGGTAATGAACAACATCCACAAAATGCCGCACAACGCGCCGGGCAATGCCATCAGAATAATCAGCGGATCGATCCACGATTGAAAATTGACCACCATCAACAGGTAGACCAGTGCGACTGCAAAAACCAGGCCGTAACTCAGCCCTTCGAACGACGTGTTCATCGTCTGCACCTGTCCGCGCACGACCACCGTTGAACCGCGCGGCAGCGTGGGTCGAATTTCATCGAGCACTTTGTTCACCCCGCTCGACACCCGGCCCAAGTCGGTGCCTTGCACGCTGGCCAGCACGTCGTAGCTCAGCGCGATGTTGTAATGGGTCACATTGGTCGGCCCCAGCCGGTGGCGGACGCGTGGCCACGTTGGCCAACAGTTGTGGGTTCTTGCCCCCCGGCGAGGCAACCGGCGTGCTGTCGAGCGCATCGACCGAATCGATTTTCAATTGCGGCGTTTGCACCGCCAGGGGATATTGCACGCCGGTTTTCGGATCGAGCCAAAAATTCGGCGCCGTCTGCCCGCTGGAGCTGAGCGAAATCAGCACGTCGTTGGCCACGGTCGATTGCGATAGGCCGAGTTGGCTGAGCAGCGTGCGGTCGGTCGTGATTTGCAATTCGGGAGTGTAGCGGAACCTGCTGCAAATGCGCGTCGACCGCGCCGGGAATCTCCGCAATCCGCTTGCCGGATTTGCTCGGCAATCTTGTAATTCTCTTCTTGGTTCTGTCGCGGGCCGACAATTTGCACGTCGATCGCCGCGGACAAGCCGAAATTCAACACCTGCGTCACGATGTCGGGCGGCAGAAAGAAGAACGTAAGATCGGGAAATTGTCGCCCAATTCCCGCCGTAACGTAGCCGATGTGCTGTGCCGTGGGCCGATGGTCTGTCGTTGAGCGTGACCAGGATTTCGCCATCGGCGGGTGACATCATCGAGCCGTCGCTCAGCGAAAGATTGATGCCGCTATTGGGGATGCCGATGTTGTCGATCAGCGTCTTGATTTCATCCGCCGGAATCAACTTACGGATCGCGTCTTCGACTTTGGCGAAGTACCGCTCGGTCTCTTCAATCCGGGTGCCGGCCGGAGCGCGAACGTGCATGCGGATTTGCCCGGAATCGACCGCCGGGAAAAAATCGCGGCCGATCAGCGGCAGCAGCGACGCCGAGGCCGCGATGAAAATCCCGAACGTCACCAACACCGCCGCCCGGTTGGCGAGCGACCAAGCCAGGCAATTCCCATAGAAATCGCGCAGCTTTTCGAACTGGCGATCGAATGCCTTCGTGAAATCGCCAGATGCAAGTTTTTCTTCACCGGCACGTGTTCTTCGCCTTCCTCGGGCTCGCCGCCATACAGCTCCACTTCGCGCGCCAGCAAGTAATGCACCATCGTCGGCACCAGCGTGCGGCTGAGCAGGTAGCTGGTGAGCATGGCGAACACCACGGCCATCGCCAGCGGCGTGAATAGCGATTTCGCCGCCCCGGTGATGAACACGACCGGCACGAACACGATGCAGATGCACAAGCGTGGACACGAACGCCGGCACGGCGATTTGCGCGGCGCCGTCGAGAATCGCCTCGACCAGGTGTTTGCCCTGATGCATGTTGCGATGGATGTTTTCGATCTCCACCGTGGCGTCGTCGACCAAAATCCCCACGGCCAGCGCCATCCCGCCCAGCGTCATCACGTTCAGCGTGTTACCCAGCAATCTGAGCACGATGATCGAGACGAGAATCGACAGCGGAATCGAAATCACCACGATCAGCGTGCTGCGCCACGAGCCGAGGAACAGCAGGATCATCAAACCGGTCAGCCCGGCGGCGATGGCCGCCTCTTTGATCACGCCGCTGCACCGCCGCCCGGACGAAGATCGATTGATCGGAAAGCAGCGTCAACTTCAGCGATTTCGGCATGGTCGCCGCGACCGCCGGCAGGCGGGCCTTCACGCCATTGACAATATCCAGCGTCGAAGCACCCGATTTCAGAATCGGCTGCAACACGCCCCGCTTGCCGTCGACGTGCACGACGTTGGTCTGCGGCAGCGATAGCCGTCGCGGACATGGGCCACGTCCTGGATATAAATCGTTCGCTTGCCGATCGTCTTGATCGGCAGATCGCCGATGGCCGTCACCGCCTCCGGGCTGCTGTTGAGGCGGACGTTGTATTCCTGCTGCCCGATCTTGGCGGTGCCGGCGGGCAGAATCAGATTTTGGGCGTTGATCGCGTTCGAAACATCGGCGGCCGAGAGATTCCAGGCATACAGCTTCTCGGGATCGATATCGATCATGATCTGCCGCACCTTGCCGCCGTAGGGATACGGAATCTGGGCGCCGGGAACGCTAGCCATGCCGGGCCGCAGATGTATTGGTGGCCAGATCGAACAGTTGCTGTTCGGAAAGCGTGTCGCTACCGAGCGAAACCTGCAGAATCGGCACGTTCGACGCGCTATACCGCAGCACCAGCGGCGGAAAAATGCCGGGCGGCATGGCTTCGCAACACCGCTTCGGCGCTGGCGACGGTTTGCGAAATGGCCCCGTCGACATTGGCCCCCGGCTGCAGGAACATCTTGACGATCGCCATGCCGTTGAGCGATTGGCTTTCGAGATGCTCGATGTCGTTGACCGTCGACACCAGCATCCGTTCGAAGTTGCCAGATGACGCGGGTTTCCATCTCATCGGGCGAGATGCCTTGGTAGTTCCAGATCACCGAGATCACGGGGATTTCGATTTCCGGAAAGATGTCGGTCGGCATCCGCACGATCGTCACCACGCCGAGGATCGCGATCAACATCGCCATCACGACGAACGTGTAGGGCCGGCGGAGGGCGAGTCGAACGATCCACATGAGAGCGTGACGACCGGATTCTGGTTCGGAAGGTGGATCGCAGCGCCGCTCGCGACGGGCCAGCGCTACGACAGTCTGCTATTCTACGCAGCACAGATGATTCTGCATAAACCATGCTTACGAGGGGAATGATTCGCTGGCGCCGGCGAGCGCTTGCGATAGATCGTCGCGCAGGTCTTCGAAGGCTTCCAGGCCGACGGATAGCCGGATCAGACTATCGCTAATGCCGTGCGCAGCGCGGGCGGCGGCGTCGTAGCTGGCGTGCGACATCGCGGCCGGCTGCTCGATCAGCGATTCGACCGCCCCCAGGCTGACGGCCAGTTGAAACAGCCGCGTCGATTCGACCACGCGCTTGGCCGCGTGCCAGATCGCCCGCGATTTCGAAGCTGACAGCATGGCCCCGAATCCGCCATCCATCTGCCGGCCGCGGCCATGCGTGGCCCGGATGACTCGGCGAGGCCCGGATAATAAACGCGGCTCACGCGCGGCTGCTGCTTGGCAGATACTCGGCCGAGCTGGCTGCGCCGTGCGGCATTGCTCGCGCACGCGCAGCTCCAGCGTCTTCATGCCACGCGAGCAAAGAAACGCTTCCAGCGGCCCCATCACCGCGCCGGTGGCGTTTTGGATGAAATAAAGCCGCTCGAACAATTCGCGGATCGCGAACGACCAGCGCGCCGCCCAACACGTCGCTATGGCCGCCGATATATTTCGTGGCCGAGTGCATGACGATGTCGGCCCCCAGCTCCAGCGGCCGCGTGAGCACCGGCGTGGCAAACGTGCTGTCGACCGCCAGCAGCAGGCCGTGCCTGTGGGCCACCGCGGCACAGGCGGCGATGTCGGTGATCGACAGCAGCGGATTGCCGGGGCTTTCGATCCACAGCAGCTTGGTTTGCGGCGTGATCGCCGCTCGAGCGCGGCCAGATCGGTCGAGTCGACCAGCGTCGACGCCGATGCCGGCGCGGTTCAACGATCTTGTGCAGCAGGCGATAGGTGCCGCCATAGATGTCGGCTGCCGGCCAGGATGTGATCGCCTGGCTTCAAGCAGCATGGTGACGCAATGGATCGCGGCCATGCCGGAGGCGAACGCCAGCGCGCCGCAGCCCGACTCGAGATCGAGCCAGCGTCGATTTCGAACGCCTTGCGCGTCGGATTGCCGCTGCGCGAATAGTCGAACTCGCCCCAGTCGCCCGGCGCCGGGCTGCACGAACGTGGCGGCCAGATGAATCGGCGGCACGATCGCGCCGGTGTGCCGGATCGGGCTCGTTGCCGACATGAATGGCTCGGGTGCGAAATTGCATAACAAGACCTGTCGGATTGAAATCCAATTCAGAGCCGCGCACGTCATAAGCGGCTCTTTGTGCCGCAATCACAGTCGCTTACTGACGTGCGCGGCTCTGTGTCTAGACTCAGCCGCGTCCAGCGCCTGCGCCAGATCGGCCACCAGGTCTTCGGGATTCTCGATGCCGCAGGCCAGCCGGATCATGTTGTCGGGAATGCCGTAGCGCCGGCGTTCGCTCGGGCGTGCACTCGTAATAGCTCATCACCAGCGGCTGCTCGATCAGCGATTCGACGCCGCCCAGGCTCGGGCCGATCCGCGGAATTCGCACGGCGTCGACCACGCGCCGCCGTCTGCCCGCCAATCGGCGTCGCGCACCAGAAACGTCACCAGTCCGCCGAAGCCGCGCATCGTCCGCCGGGCGACTTCGTAATAGGGATGGCTTGCGCAGGCCGGGATAATAGACCTTCTCGATCCGCGGATGGCTCGGCCAAGAAATCGGGCCACGGCCAGGCCGTTTTCGTTGTGCCGCTGCATCCGCAGCTCGAACGTTTTCAGCCCGCGCTCGAGCAGATAGATGTTGTGCGGCGAGTTGATCGCTGCCCATGATGCCGCGCAGCTTGCGAACCGCTTCCAACTTTTCGGCCGTGCCGACGATCACGCCGGCCAACAGATCGTTGTGCCCGCCCAGATATTTGGTGGCCGAGTGCAGCACGTAGTCGACGCCGGCCGCCAAGCGGGCGGATGTTGTAGGGCGTGCCCAGCGTGGCGTCGATCAGCGTTTCGACGCCGTGCTTGCGGCCCAAGGCGGCGAACCGCTCGAGATCGACAACGCTCAGATGCGGATTCGTCGGCGATTCGCTGACCAGCAGCCGGGTGCGCGGCGTGATGGCCGCTTCCATGGCCGTCGTAGTCGCAGGCCGGCACCTGGTGCGTGACCACGCCGAACCGCGACAGGTGCTTGGTGCAAAACTCGCGGCTGCGATGGTAACACTCGTCGAAGAAGATCACTTCGTCGCCGGCGTTCAGCTTGGCCATCAGCAGGCCGACGATGGCCGCCATGCCGGTGGAAAACAGCAGCGCCGATTCGCCCCCTTCCAAGCGCGGCCAGCTTGCGCTCGACCACCTTCTCGCTGGGGTTGCCGTAGCGGCCATATTCTTCGCGCGGCTGCTTCTGCTCGATGAAGTCGATCACCGACTGCGTGTCGGCGAAACGTGTAGGTCGACGCGCAGAAAATCGGATCGGTGATCGCGTGCGCCGAATTTCTGCCGGTCTTCGCCGGCGTGGACCGCCAGCGTGGAGAGCAATACGACCGGCTCGGAGTCGGCCGGACCGGGCGTTGGATCAGGCTCCAAGGCGGCGGAGGGTTTGGGGGTCATCTTGAATTCTCGAAGGGAGCTTCGGACACAGAGCGCACACGCGCTCTTCGCACTGGCGGATTTCGCCGCCGCAATTTCGAGCCTGCCGAGTCCCAAGCTGCCGAGCGCAAAAAAAGCCGCGACGTGGCCGACAAATCGGCCCAGGCGCGGCTCCCTTGGTTCAAGTAAGATCACCCCGTGGCCCCGAGAATTTCCAGGGCCGCACCGATGGGGCAATGGCACTTTAGCAGTTCAGTCTGGCTGCAAGCGGCCGCAAATCCCACGTCCCCGGATTGTACTGTCTACGAGAGGCGGCAGCAAGGATGCGCGTTCGGCACTCGTCGCATAATCGCAGTCAAATTTAGTATGCGTGTCAAGCGACGGCTCGGGAGAGCCGTCACACGGAATTCTCTCTTTGCTTTCAAAACCCCCACTGTTTAGCTCCGGCCGCTAGTTGACATCGGCAGACTGCGAGCATAAGATCGACCCTGCTATAAGACAAACTCCGCTAGATGGCCCGCCCAGGCCATCTAGTTTTCCCGCCTGAACTTCCCGCCGCTGGTTTTTTTCTCGCCGTTGTTTCGAGAGGATTGACTGGATTGATTCGCCGCGGCAGCGCGGAGTGAGGATCGGCCGCTGAATGCTTTTGGATTCCGATAGTTTTGCTTCGCGCGAATCGCTTGGTTGATCTGGCCATGTGGCTTAGCGATTGTTGTTTTAGATTCTGGCAGGATGCTGGGGCAATCAGTTTTCGGTTTGATGAGTGACTGCGACGCTTGGGGCCCAACAGCCGTGGAACACAACTGAGGCAATCATCATGAGCGCTTTAAAGTTTGGACGTCGTCAGCCATTTCGCCGCGGCATTCTCGTGGCCGCGATCGCCACAGGGTTCGCGATCCTCGCCAGCGGCACGGTCCGGGCCGAATCGATTCTAGTGACAAGCTATGGTGACAACACGCTCACGGAATACAACCTATCGACCGGCGCTTCCACGGTTCTGGTTTCGGCAAGCTCCGGCTTGCTTGACCAACCTGACGGAGTTGCGATTTCACCGACCGACGGCAGCATCTACGTCAGCAACGGCAGCAATCCCAACGGACCTGGCACAATCGAGCATTTCAGCAGTACGGGCACGTTGCTCGGCACGGGCACCGTAGTGTTCAATGCGAACACCGCGCAGTTTCCCACGGCGAGTCCAGGCGCCTTCGCTCCGCTCGCGGCGCCGGCTACACTCCGTTTTGGATCCGATGGTGATTTGTATGTCGTCGATAACGGCGGAACCCAGCTACAGAAGTTCAGCCTTAGCACCAACACGATGACCGGAGTGACGACTGCAACGTTTCAGGGAGCCCCAATAACCGGTCTTGGCTATGGGGGCGGCATTGCGTTGGCCCCGGCGGCGCCGTCTATGGAGGCAGCTTCGCATTCGGCACCGTCTATAAGGCGGGAAACAGTACGCCGGTTCTGCAAGCGGTAGCCCCTTCGGGATTGTTGTATCTGCCCGGAGGAACCGCCGGCAGCCTGCTCGTCTCGAACCTGTATTCGGGATACAATCCCGTGACTTTTCAGCCGATTCCGGGCAACCAAGTATTGAAATATGATCTGAGCAACCCTACCACGCCGACAGTCTTCGCCACCACAGAGCTGTTTCCGGAAGACCTGCAAGTCGACCCAGCGACTGGGAACATCTTAATCGATGCGCTGGGGCCCGAATATACTTCCCCGACGGGCTCCATTTCGGAATTTGCGCCAGACGGCACACCGGTGGTGGCGTCATCGTCCGAGCCATTTCTTTCTTTACTTTCTTTCCTCGATAGTCCCTCGGCTTTTGCGATCATTCCCGACGTGGCAAGCGTTCCGGAGCCGACGAATTCCGCCGCGTTAGTTGGACTTTGTGGCATGGGATTGCTCTGCTTCATCCGGAGTCGGAAGTCGGCTCGAAGCGGTATTCGGTCCCCTGTGGTCGCGAGAGAATGCTAAGAGCCTATCCGAGAACCGGCGGGGACTGGCTCATTTTGCGGCCGCCCTGGGAGCAAAATGTGCCTGTCCCCCTCTCCTCGCCGGTTCTCGGATAGGTAGTAAGGGACAGGATGCTCCGCAGGCGGAGGATAGGGTCATGAAGATCTCTACTCGGCCGTGCTCTTCTCGCGGTTTCACGCTGGTTGAATTGCTGACCATTATTGGAATCGTGGGCGTTCTCATCGCGCTGTTGCTACCGGCGGTGCAGTCGGCTCGTGAAGCCGCTCGGCGCATTTCCTGCGCCAACAACCTTCGGCAATTGGGCGTCGCGGCTCAGAATTACTATACCGCGCAGCAAGCGTTTCCCACGGGGGCTGACGCCAAGGAGTACACCGACAACCCTGACACGCCGTGGACGTTTTATCGGTGGTCAGCTTTTGCCCATTTGACGCCTTATCTGGAGGAAACGAATGTCTATAAAGCGATTAATCTGGGGATACCCATGTACGACGCCAGCCTCACATTGAGTCCGGAGAACGCCCCGGCCGTAGCCCTCAGCGTGCCGCTGTTTCTCTGTCCGAGCGATGTTGGTCAAGCCCCGGAAGCCGGCTACGGCGCTATCAATTACGCGGCCTGCGCGGGCTCAGGGCTTGCTGGTGGCAATCCGGCCAATACTGACGGAATCTTTTATGTGAATTCTCAGACCCGCATGGCCCAGATCACGGCTGGCACTAGCAAAACCGCCCTGATCTCGGAAAGCGTTTTGGGTCGTCCCGTTGGCAACACTTCGGCCACCGACGTGCGGCTGGACTACAAGTTTATGCTATTTGCACCGCTTAGCGACTCGCTCGTCTCGGGCGCGCTTTTGATGAACGTGAGCGATCCCCGCGGATTCTCGTGGGCCGACGGCGAATTCCGATGCGGGTTATACAACCACTATTACCAGCCGAACTCATCGCAATATGATTTTGTGGGCGTGTCTATTGGAGGCGGAGCACCTCTGCAATACACTCCCTACGGCTGTGCGCAGCACGCAGCCAGCACTTGGGTGGCGTCAATCTGGCGATGGCCGACGGCTCGGTCCATTTCGTTCCTGACACCGTCGATCCGACGGTCTGGCAAGCGATCTCCATGATCGCTGGAAACGGCGCGTCGATAAGCTTGCCGTAATCCGCCAGCGGCCGACGACACGCCAGCGGCCGACGAATCTTGACGATTTCCGGCGCCGACCCTAGGCTGTACGCAGCGGTTGGAATGCGTCGTTTGCTTTGCCCGCGGCTGAATTCAGGCGCACCACGACGACGACGAGTCGAATCTCGTCAAATTCACTTGGGGAATAGTGTAACGGTAGCACGACTGACTCTGAATCAGTTAGTCTAGGTTCAAATCCTAGTTCCCCAGTAAGAGATAAAGCCTTGCATAACAAGGTGTTATGGCAAGGCTTTTTCGTTGGCAGAGTTTAGCGGTTTCGGGGTCCGTGCTATGCCAGTGCTAGGAGCGTGACCGATTCGCTGACGATTCGCCCAGGAGGCCTTAGAATCGCCTGAGCAGGCCGACGTGAATTGAGTCGCCCGGGTGCCGCAGAGTGCGGGAGACGCGAGCCTACGGCTTGACGCACGCGCGGGTCGACTAATGGGCAGAGTCCGGCTTGTCATCGCGTGCCGGCGGTCCAGTGCGGATGGCTGTGGTTACAATCGCTTGTTGCGAGCCTGAATCGGTTTCAGACTGAGTCCATATGGGACATGGTCACTTGAAACTACTTTTGTTTTTCCAACCATTTTTTTTGGAGGTCACTTCGATGACACGTTTCGCACTAGGATTCTTCGCCGCCTTGATCGTCTGTTGTTTGACATCCGGCGCAAAGGCTGCCGCGATCTCGTGGGGCACGCCAACCACGATTGGCACCCACGGCGATGCTGACGTCGCAATCAACGGCACTCTGGAATATGCCTACGCCTTCGGTGGCACGGGCACTCAAACGCTCAATGGTGTCTCGTTCACCGGGACCACCCAAGCAAACAACGGCTCGCAGTATACGACCCCCGGTGGCAACCTATCAATCACCTCAACGAATGGAGTCTACGGCGCCGCGTTTGCGACGAACTCGTCGACTCCGATTTCCAGTATCAGTGCCGGCTACAACGCCTTGATAAATGGCGCGGCGTTCAGTCCTGATACTAACCCGTTCAACGTAAGCTTGAACAACCTGGCCGCCGGAACCTACGAAGTCCAGGTTTGGGTCGACGACTCGCGGTCCTGGTGTTTGCTGCCAAGATCGTAGCGAACAGTTCGACTCGGGACCGACGCTGCTCTACAACACGACTCAATCGGCCGGCGGCGCCGGACAGTGGGTCATCGGCACTTTCACCCTGACCAGTCCGGGAAGTGAATCGTTTACTTTGACGTCGTTCGGCACTGCCAACAGTTCCTCCGCGCAGATCAACGCCTTGGAAGTGCGCATGGTCCCCGAGCCGTCCTCGGTCGTTGCTCTCTGTGGCCTTGGCGCGGTGGGTTTGTTCATCGCAATCCGTCGTCGCAGTAAGAGCTAACCGCGTCATCGCCGTCCCTTTCGTGTTGATTGAAAATCCCGCCCGGCGCCATCCTTGGTGCCGGACGGGGCCACAGCGAATCAGAATTCGGCGGCCATCTTGTTGATCTGCCCGTACAGCCCGCAGGTTGGCTCCCTGTCGCAACTAAACGATTCGGCCGCGTCGGGCCAAAGGTCAAGATCCAACTTTCTGGCCCGCGACACGGGCATGTCGACAGCCCACACGGAGGCGCCATAAAACTCAGTCAGCCGATTAAATGCCTATCCGAGAACCGGCCGAGGAGAGGGGGGACAGGCACATTTTGCTCCCAGGGCACCGCAAAATGAGCCAGTCCCCGCCGGTTCTCGGATAGGCTTTAAGAGCCTATCCGAGATCCACTCAGTCCGCCGCACGGCGGCACGATTGTTTATGCTCCCGCGACGAAGACCCAGGATCCTCAACCCGATCCCCAGGTCTCAAGCCTCAGGCCCTTCGATAGCCCATTCAGGAATCGAACCTGACCTTGCAGCTTCGGACGCTGCCGTGCATCCGCCACACTCACAGGCCGCAAACACTTAAGAGCCGACGACTGGATTCGCACCAGTATTTGCCTGTTTACAAGACAGGCGCCTTTCTATGTCGAGCCACGTCGGCGGGGTCGGCTTGAGGCTTGTGACTACAGGCTTGAAGAGACGAAAACACGATCGATCCTCCGGTTTGCCGCGATTGCCGCTTCGTACCTTAAGCCCTCAGCCTTAACAGCCCGTTGAAAAAGGGGACTGGCTCTGAGCGACCGAGCAAATTTGCCGAAGTTTTGACGTCGCCGCGAAGTGCCTGTCCCCTTTTTCAACAGCCAGCTAAGGAATGACGAAGCACTAATGACGAAATGAGCGATGCATAGACATTCGTCATTAGGACTTCTTAGGCACGCCGATGCCCAGCCGACGCATTCTCAGTGGCACAGGCGGGAGTCGAACCCGCAGACGATTCACGAAGGTTTGAGCTTCGCCGCTTTGCCAGCTTGCGTACTGTGCCGATTCCAAAAACGTCCCCGACGGGATTTGAACCCGTGATCTCCTGCTTGACAGACAGGCGAGCACTCCAGGCTGCTCCACGAGGACCAAGGCTCGCAAACTTCCAGTTCCGCAACCTCGCGAAATTCGGGGAGATGGATTCGAACCACCACCACCTGGTTCAAAGCCAGGCAGCCTACCTTTAGCCGATCCCCGAGCGCCGCGTTCATCCGCTCTCGCAAAAATGCTCTGCGGGAGTTGAACCCGCCTGTTCAGTTTGGAAGACTGATGCCTACGCCGCTCGGCCAAGAGCACAGCAACCGATCTCAACGCATTGAGAGCCTATCCGAGAACCGTCTGGGCAAAGGGGACAGTCCCATTTTGTTCGGCCGCACTCACAAAATCGGGACAGTCCCCGCCGGTTCTCGGATAGGCTCAAAGTCAGGGTGGTCGGATTTGAACCGACGCGTTCCTGCTCCCGAAGCAGGCGGACTACCAGGCTATCCCACACCCTGAGAATTGCTAACTTAACCAGCCGGGGTCTGTCCCCATTTTGCGATGCCCCGGGAGCAAAATGGGGACTGACCTCCTCGGCGCCGCGAGTTGAGTTAGGACCTCTAAAAACCGCGGCCGTGCCACACCAAAAAATGGGACCAGAGGGACTCGAACCCTCACCGGACTGGTTAAGAGCCAGTCATGCTGCCGGTAACACCTTGATCCCCTGCTGTTTTGCTTTTGTCTCCCAATGCCTCGTCCCTGATTGCGACGTGAGCCCTAGCAGCATGTTGAAAAAGGGGACAGGCACTACGCGGGTACGTCGATACTGGGGGAAATCCTCTCGTTCGCTAAGAGCCAGTCCCCTTTTTCAACAGGTTGCTAACGGCGTGTTGAAAAACGACCACGACGTGGGAGGGCGAGGCTCCTGCCGAGCCGGAATTGCAATACAATCGCTGGTTGCGGCTCGGCAGGAGCCTCGCCCTCCCCATTCAACACGCTGTTAGCCTCCGGTTGACCTAGGAAAACTCAACGAAAAAAGCCCGCTGTCGCTAGGACACCGGGCTTTTGTCAGCCACTGCGACCGTCATGCGGCCAGCGTCACCAGCGCCCAGGATGCAACCCGGTATCTTGTCGCAGCGCGAGCGAACTCCAACGGGCGGAATATCCGGCTCGCTCGGCGCAATTGCCTTGCGGCTTGCGCAACTGCGTCAAAGCTGGTCGTGGCAGTGACATAATCAAATCAATCCGAATGAGCGTGTTCGTGTTAAATCGGCTGAAACCCAGGGGGGCGTCTCTTCTATACACCTTAGACGCCGGAAGGCTCCGTTGGTTCACACGATGTTCGACGAATTCTCGAAACGGGCCAGTTCGGCCCCAACATCGTGTTGTCCGGACTGGCGGGGGACGGCGCCTGGTAAAGCTCCGCAACCTCGGTTGAGTTGCGCAACTGGAGCGCGAAACGTTGGCGCGACAAGCCGAACAACTGGCACGCAGAATGCTTGAGTTTGGCCCATTCCCGGCGCATATTAGCGAATATTGCACGCGACCGCAGGGTTGCATAATGATTGGCACCATTGCGAAAGGAACATGCGATGAACAGTTCGAGAGCATGGCAGTTCAGTTGGATGGGGGCGGGCATCTGTTGTGCTTCGCCGTCGGCACGCGGGGGCAAGATTGCTGTGGGGCCGCGACGCCGACGATCGCCCCGCCCGCGACAGTCACGCTGGCCCCGACTCTCGCGGCAGTGCCCGCGCCAACCGAAGCGCCGACCCTAGCCCCAACGCCGGCGTCGACCGTGCCGCCGACACCAGCACCCACGTTGACTTACTATTCCGACGCCGCCGGCTGGACTGCGGCGACCCCAACGCCCGCAGCGACCACGATGGTCGAGCGTCGCTATACGGTGGCCAAGCCGGTTTATGAAACCACCTATCGCGAAGAACATTACAAGGTGCAAAAGCCGGTCATCGAAACGGCTCAGCGCGAAGAGACCGTCGTCGTCCGCAAACCGGTCATCGAAACCGCCCAACGCGAAGAAACGGTCATCGTCCGCAAGCCGATCGTCGAGACCGCAGAACGTGAGGAAAACGTGACTGTTTACAAGCCCGTTTGTTCCACGGCGATTCAGAACCAGTACACGACGCAGTATGTGCCGACCGTCTCCTATCAGCCCGTCTATCTCGGCGGGGGCGCTTGGGGTCAAACCGCGGTGACCAGTTACATGCCGCAAGTCGTGCAGACTCAGGTTCCCGTCGAGCAGCTTCAGTATCAAGCAGAGCAACAAGTGCGGAAGGTGCCGGTGACGACGACGCGGTGGGTCGAAGAGCGCCAAGTGCGGAAGGTGCCGGTGACAACCGAGCGCTGGGTGGAAGAAACCCAGGTCCGCAAGGTGCCGATTCAAACCACGCGGTGGGTCGAAGAAGATCATGTGCGCAAAGTGCCGCAGACGACCTGCCATATGGAATACGAAGAGCACATCGAGCAACTGCCCGCCACGCCGTAATCGCGCAGTAGGGTGGGCAATGCCCACCGAAGCAACGGCCCACCTTGGCGGCAGCTTAATCGTGCTTCCGATTAATGCTTCTTGCTCGGTGGGCAGTGCCCACCCTACGGGCTTTTATTCGTGGGCAGTGCCAACCCTGCGGGCCCGGAGCGCCGGTGTCCACCCTACGGCAAATGGGCGGTTCTCGATAGCCAAGCGAATCGGGCGGCTTTATAACAGAGAGCCCAACGATTACGGTCAGCGCTGTGATGTTGGCCCCGACCATGCTTGCGAAACTGGCCTGTTCTAATTTCGGCACCCGATCCCCTGCCCTCTGATGGAATCCACCGGCCAGCACCAGCCTTACGTGCCGGATGAAGCGCGGATTCCGGAATTCAACTGGGCTGCGGTCGTGATCGGCTCGTTGCTAGGCATTGTCTTCGGAGCGTCGTCGCTCTATCTGGTGCTGAAGGTCGGGATGACCGTCTCGGCATCGATTCCGGTCGCCGTGTTGTCGATCACGCTGTTCCGCGTCGGTTCGAAGGCCTTCGGACTGCGGCCGGCAACGATTCTCGAAAACAACATCGTGCAAACGGCGGGATCGGCCGGCGAATCGATCGCCTTCGGCGTGGGGGCCACGATGCCGGCGCTGATGATCCTGGGTTTCGAGATGGATCTCGGCCGGGTGATGGTCGTGGCGGTGCTAGGCGGGCTGCTGGGGATCTTGATGATGATTCCGCTGCGCCGGGCGTTCATCGTCCATCAGCATGACAAGCTGAAATATCCCGAGGGAACCGCCTGCGCCGATGTCCTGATCGTCGGGCAGGAAGGAGGCGCCACGGCTCAGACGGTCTTCATCGGCTTCTTCATTGCGCTGGTCTATCGGTTTCTGATGGAAGGGCTGCGGCTCTGGAAGGGAATCCCTTCGCGCGCGATCTCTTGGTACAAGGGCGCGACGCTCGCCGTCGAAGCCGATCCGGCGCTGCTGGGCGTCGGCTATATCATCGGTACGCGCACGTCGTCGATCATGGCCGCCGGCGGTGTGTTGGCGTGGTTGGTGATGGCGCCGGCGATTCATTTCTTTGGCGACTCGCTGCAGCAGCCGCTGGGCCCTGGAAAAATCTTGATAAGCCAGATGAGCGATGACCAAGTGCGCGACGCCTACATGATTTTCATCGGCGCCGGCGCCGTAGCCGCCGGGGCGCTTTCGCGCTGGCCCAGGCGCTGCCGTTGATTCTCGGCTCGCTGCGGGCGGCCTTTCGCGAGTTGCCGATCGGCCGGCGGCGCCGGGAGATTGCTCCCGCTCGACAATCGGCAGCCCGCACCGATCGCGACATGCCAAGCTGGCTGGTGGGCGTCGGCGGCTTGGGACTGGTGCTGGCCATTTGGGCAACGGATCCGCTGCACCGCTACGTGGCGTCCTGGATCCCCGATTTGCAGATGAATCTGCTAGGCGCGACGTTGATCGTCCTGTTCGGATTCTTGTTCGTCACCGTCTCCTCGCGGCTGACCGGCGAAATCGGCTCGTCGAGCAATCCGATCTCCGGGATGACAGTCGCGACGCTGTTGCTCACATGCTTGATTTTCTACGCGCTCCATTGGACCCGCGCTCAGGACCAGTTGGCGGCGCTCTCCGTGGCGGCCGTGGTTTGCGTGGCGGCCTCCAATGGCGGCACAACGTCGCAGGATTTGAAGACCGGCTATCTGGTCGGAGCCACGCCGCTCTGGCAGCAATGGGCGATCGTCGTCGGCACACTTACGTCGGCGATGGTCATCGGGTTGATCCTAATCGTGCTGAACCGAGCGGACACCGTCTTCAGCACGCGCAATTTGCCCGCGCCGAAAACGCCAATCGATGCCAGCGAATTAACCGAAACCGACCACGCCCCCGGCGACGCGACGCTGTACCACGTCTGGCGGCCCACCGAGGGCAACGCCGCCGGGGTCACGCCGGGAGAATACCTGGTCGATGACGCCGGCCACGTCCGCTATCTGGTCGATCCGGGCATCAACGGCAAGCTCGACCGCCGCGATGACGGATCGGAGCGGCAGCGGTTCAACGCGCCGAAAGCGCTGTTGATGGCGGTCATTGCCCAGGGCATTCTCAGCCCGAAACCAACAATGCCTTGGGTATTGATCCTGCTCGGCGTGTTCTTGGCCGTCGTGTTGGAGCTATCCGGCGCGTCGTCGCTGCCATTCGCCGTGGGTGTCTATCTTCCACTGTCGACGTCGTTGGCTGTGTTTGCCGGCGGCGCAGTGCGCTGGATTGTCGACCGTTGGAGCCGATCCAATGCAGCGAGCGGAGCCGCGGGAACGGAGCAAGCCGAACCGGACGCTTCGCAGGTCGCGAAATCGGAAATGAGCCCCGGCGTGTTGTTTTCAACCGGTTACATCGCTGGCGCGTCGATCGCCGGCGTTTTGATTGCAATTATCTCGTTTGGTGACACAGTGCCGAAGTTTCTGGCCCGGTGGGAATATCGCGAAGTTGCCGTTGGCAGCGCGGCGACGCTCGACCAGCAGATTCGCGGCCTGGCCGCCGACGAATTAGGAGAAAAAAGGTCGGAAGCCGCCGGCAAGACTGAGCCTGTTGAGAATCAGGCTGCCAGGATTGACGCAATGGCCGAAGAAATTCGCGACCTTAATCGCGGAGCCCTGGCGGAACGAGTTCCGGTGACGGCCGGGACGAAACTGCAATTGCCGGGCGATAAGAAATTCACGGCTCCCGAAGCGGCGACCTTGGGCCAGATCGCCGCGGAGAAACTCGGTTCGGCGGACAAGGCAGGGCAACTGTTGGAAATGAACGCCAAAGCATTGCCGAAGCTCGAGCGACTCCCGCCGGAAACGCGCTTGAAAGTCCCGCAACGTACCTGGCCGGCAGTGGTCGCCTTTGGCTTCATGACGCTCTTACTCTTGGCGGTCGGAATGGGCTGGATCCGCCGCGGCCGAGCGCCGTCGACGAATTCCTAAAGGATCGCGCCTGCCGTCGTTGAATCCCGAGGGCCGGGGCTGGAGTTCGAAGACGAAAGCCTGAAAACGAAGCCCCGGATGCGAATCGCCAGCCCGGGCTCGATCCGGGGCATCGCGGCGGCGGCTCCTTCCACGCCACCCAGCGGCAGCCGGAACACTGGCAAAGCCAGTGGCCTCGGACGGAGGTCGGTTCATTGTCCCAACGATCCGAGCCAGCGCACCATGTTATCCTTCCAGTCCACGACGGTTGGATTGGCCAACTGCTCCGGCGGCTCGCGGCGCACCGCGTTGTCCTTCGTCAGCTCGCCGATCGTCAGCTCACCGTCGGTGAAATAGCGATCGCCGCCGCCGTTGCGCCCTTGGAGCGCGATGCCGACGCCGGTGACTTGGAACACGTTCGATAATTGTCCTGCCTCGGAGAGATCACCGATCAAATGGTCGCGCTCCTGATCGATATTGGCGTCGATATGGTGCGTGATCTGGCCCGTCAGGTGGCTCATGCCGACCGAGGTGTCGAATGTCGCAGCCCCCAGCCACAGCGGCCGGCCATTCATCCCCAGTTCATCATCGCGCCAGAACCGCACATGATGCCGCCGCCGGGCATTTTCTCCCGCCGGCCGCTCGAACGCCAAATCCTGCCGCCGGCCGAACAAGAACAGATTGCTGACCGGAGCCGTCGCGTAAGGCTTCTTCAGCAACACGCTGTCGGCGATGTGCAGCGAAGATTTCAGCGTCACCGGATCGGCCGCTTTCCAACCGGCGGCATACATCGCCCGGATCAGTTCTTCCTTGCTGCCGATGACCGCCACGTTCAGCGGGTCGCCGGGAACGCCGTCGGCGAGCATGGTGGTTTTCGGCGCGTCGGCCATTCGATGATGATGCTCGTAATGCGTCCACATCATCGGCAGCAGCCAATAGGCGACGAGCAAATATGCCACGATCAGCCAACCGGCGACCATCATCGCCCGCCGCAACCGGCGGCGCCGCCTGCTGGACTTGCCAGAGTTGCTTGAGACTGCTGGAACGACGGGTGATGGCGCTGCGGCAGCCGCGGAATCCGAACCCGTCGGCGCGGGCGAGCTTGAATTCGGATTCGGTGATTCGTGGGTCGCCATCGAACTACAAGACTCGCGGGAGACGGCATGCGGCGTCTCGCGCTTTCGCAGCGCTAGAACTTATTCGGATCGATCGGATGGTTATCATTGCGGAGAATCAACCAGCCGAATGTTTCCGCATCGACGGTTTTGTGAATCCGGTGCACGCTGCCATCGGCGAAGGCGGCGTAAAATCCCTCATCTGGAATTGACCCCACCCCGGCCAATGGCGCCTTGGGATCAAATTCCATGTCGTCCGGTTTGGTCCAGACAACCGATTTCTCCGGCGCGACTTCCAGGATCAACAACGTGTTGGACGTTCCGTCTCTAATTTCGGCGATCGGCATACCCTTCTCGCCATCGAATATTGTTCCCTTGCCAACCGCGACGACGTACCGGGTATGGCCCTCGGCGATGGCGGCGCCTTGCGGCGACTGAAAAACTTTCGGCATTTGCGCGATCAGCGGTTTGTTGTGTTCGCTGTCCCACGGTTCATCGCGGTGGAATTGATCGTAGAGCACCTTTTCTTCCAGATACGGCAGCAATTCGATTCGCCAGCTCAACAACGGCTTGCCATCCTTGGAGAAAACGGCTCGGGGAGGAAAGTTGTTGTGCGTCGTTTCATAGTTAAACATCGCCAAGGCCAGCTCCCTGAGATTGTTGGCCGTGACTGCTCCTTTCGCCGCGGACCGGGCTGCTTTGAAGGCCGGCTCGAAGATCTTCGCGACCAGATCGTCGACCGTGCCAAGGGCGCCGATTTCCACCTTCACGCGGTTTCCATCGACTCGTGGCGTCATCCCGGCCGCGATTTTTTCCAGCAGGTCCAGGCCATATTCCGCGCTGGCCTTTTGCTCGGCCGGCATGTCGGGACGGATCTGGCCGCGCAGGGCCGGCACGACGGCTTTGCCCATCGCCTGGATTCCGGTGACAATGCCGCCCAGCTTGGCCGCCGCGGCATCGTCCCTGCCTTCGAGCATCAGCGACAACGAAATATCGCCCTGCGTCTTTGCGCCCAGCACGGCCATTTCCAGCGCTTGCGGCAGATCCTTGAACGGCGGTTGCATGAGCATCGCCAGCGGCGGCGGTAACGGCTGATTCTCGCCTCCCATTCCGGTGATCGCTCTGCGAATGTCGTCGCGGTTGACGACGACCAGCGCGACGTCGAACGCGGGATCGAGCTTTTTCAGCGCCCTGACCAGCGGCGTGTCGACGTCTTTTGCCGCGAGCATCAGATGCAGATCGGATTCGCTGCCGATCAAATACGTGCGATCGTCCACGACGACGCAACCGTAGGAGCCATCCGGGGAATGAGCGATGTTTTTTCGCACAGGACGGTAAAACACTTTTCCATCCAGCTCGAACTTGCCGGGCGTTTCGGTTTTCATCATTTCGGCGGCCAACTTCTCGCTATCGTGAGGCTTCGTGAGCCGGACGATGAAGCCCATTTGAAAGCCGGCGTCTTCCTGAAGCGGCGTTCCAGGCGGAACCGCTGATCCCGGCGCGCGAGGCGGTTCGGCGCGCGAGGCGGCTGCCCCGCTGAAAATCCCACGAGCGAAATAATCTGCTCGACTTCGGTCGGTGGGACTGGAAATTCTTTTTCGAAGCCGGCGGCCAGCGCCTTAAGATGCTGTGTGCCGTTAACGACTCGGCTTGGATACGCGACAAACGCGCCCACCGCTGCGCTCGGAATCATCGCCGTATCGAGAGCGCGGCGATCACCAGGGCCTGCCGCTGCGGGCTGATCAACAACTTGCGCCGGCGGCGCCACGACGATCGGCGTCGTGTGCGCTGGAGCAACGTCAGCGTCCGGCGCTGCCGGCCTCGAAATCGTTTTTGGCAACACCGCGGGTGCTCCGGCAAGATTTTTTTCCGGCCCGCCAGCTTTGCTTTCGTGCGCAATCGCGGAATCTGAATCGGCCGATTTAGGGGCCACGGAAGCCTGCGCTTTTGCGCTGCGGCGCCGCCGCTTGCTCCTGCGGCTTGGAATTATCTGCGCAACCGGCAAAGATGAACGGAGCAAATACAACCCAAATTACCCATCTGCACGTTGCCATGACACAACCTCCGCGTTGCGAAAAGAGAACCATGACGCGGCCTTCCAAGACCGCCTGGATTTGCTAGAGCCCTCTTATAGCGTTTGCTCAGAGTGCCTGCAAATTTACGAGAAAAATAGCGTCCTTCCGCAAGCGCGAATCCTTGCCTGCCAGAGCATGTCGGAGCATAATTGAGAAAAGAGGTGATGAGAAACATCACGCGCGATTTCACACAGGAGGCTCTTATGAAACGGCTACTTGGATTACTCTTGACGGTTGGAATCGGTGCGTCGACGATCGCTCATGCACAGCCGACGCTGGCTTGCTGCGGCGCCGCACCGGTGGCAGTGGCGGCTCCGGTCACCACGTATTACGCGCCGGCCGCAACGACCTCTTACTACGCGCCTGCGCCGGTGACCACGTACTATGCTCCTGCGCCCGTGGCTGCTCCGGTCACGACTTACTACGCGCCCGAAACGGTGGCGACGACTTCCTACTATGCTCCGGCCGTGGAAAGCACGGCGTATTACGCGCCGGCCCCGGTGACGACCGCCTATTACGCACCGACTCCGGTGACGAGTTATTATGCCCCGGCTCCGGCGACGACGGCCTACTATGCTCCGAGCACGAGCTACTATGCCCCGGCGGCGGTTTCGGCGTATTATGCTCCAGCCACAAGTTACTACGCCCCGGCGGCCGTATCCGCCTACTACGCTCCGGTCTATGCGCGACCCAGGTATTACGTGCCGGGCGAGCCGGTGCGGAATTTTTTCCGCGCACTATGACGCCATAAACGTCGCTGCACAGTTTCGCTCGCGACAAGCAACAAGCCCAGGGATCGCCGCGGCGGATCCTTGGGCTTTTTCTTGCGCATTGCGATCATCCCGCAGTGCCATCATGCCTGAGTCAGCTTGTTCTTGCGGATCAAGCGTCCAAGCGCTCGGCTTCGATCTTCGCGGCTTGCTCGGCTCGATATTTTCGCAACTGCTCGCGCAGCTCCGGACGATTGTTCGCCAGAATGGCCACGGCCAACAGCGCCGCGTTGATCGCGCCCGGCTTGCCGATGGCCAATGTGCCCACCGGAATGCCGCCGGGCATCTGCACGGTGGACAGCAGCGAGTCGAGCCCCTTGAGCGATTGGCTTTCGATCGGCACGCCCAGCACGGGCAGCAGCGTGTGAGCCGCGGTGACGCCGGCCAAATGCGCCGCGCCGCCGGCCGCCGCGATCAACACCTCGACGCCGCGCCGTTCGGCCGTGGTCACGATTTCCATAACCAGCGCCGGCGTGCGATGCGCCGAAGCCACCCGGCACTCGTGCGACACACCGAAACGCGTTAGGATGTCGGCCGCATGGCGCATGGTTTCCCAATCGGACTTGCTGCCCATGATCACGGCCACCAATGGCTCTGCGGTGGATTGCATCGAACAGGTTCCTCGCGTGGCGGGTTGGATGATCTATACCGGACTACAACGCCGACAGTGTCAACAATTCGCGGCCGGTCTGCAATCCCCTGAGAATCCCTAGAGATCGTCCACGGTTGAGATCGCATGACGATCGTCTACAAAATCACGGCCGATACGCCCGCTGCTGCCGCCGCGACCGAGGGAGTGCGCCGCGCCGCGGAGATCTTGCGCCGCGGCGGCCTTGTGGCCTTTCCAACCGAAACGGTTTATGGCTTGGGCGCCAACGCGCTGGATGCCACGGCGGTGGCCCGGATTTTCGCCGCCAAAGGCCGACCGAGCAATAATCCGTTGATCGTGCATGTGGCCGCCGCGGAGCAAGCTCGCGAGTTGACCGCGAACTGGCCAAGCGATGCCCAGTGGTTGGCCGAACACTTTTGGCCGGGGCCGTTGACGCTCGTGTTGCCGAAGCGCGCGGCGGTGCCGGCGATCGTCACCGCGGGCGCCGACACCATTGCTGTGCGCGTGCCGGCGCATCCGGTGGCGCTGGGGCTGCTGCAAGCCCTCGGGCTCCCACTGGCTGCGCCCAGCGCGAATCGCGCAAACCAATTGTCGCCGACCACCGCGGCCCACGTGCTGGCGGGGCTTGGACCGGACGTGGAGGCGATTCTCAATGGCGGAGCCACCTCGGGCGGATTGGAATCGACCGTGCTCGACCTCACTCGACAGCCCGCGCGGCTGCTGCGGCCGGGGCTCGTTGCGCCCGGTGAAATCGAAGCGATCATTGGACCGATCGCGCAGGCCCGAAATCGCCGCGACCATCGTCGATGCACCGCTCTCTTCCCCCGGCACGCAGCGCCGGCACTACGCACCCCGGGCCACTATGGAATGTTATGCGACGGGAGGCGAGCAACGGGTTGCAGCGATTGCGAGCGAAGGACAACGAGTCGCGTGGCTCACCTTGGGTGACAGGACCGAGGCAGGGTCGATATCGGGTTCAGAAAATGTGACGATCCGCGCCATGCCGTCGCACCCTGTCGAATATTCGCGCATACTTTACGCTGTGCTGCATGAGTTGGACGATGCGGGGGTCGAACGAATCGTGATCGATCTGCCTCCGGACAATGATGCGTGGCTGGCCGTGCGCGACCGGCTGTGGCGTGGCTCCGCCGGCGTGGAAACGAACTGAACGGCGGTTGCGTATGCGGATTTATGCGGTCGAGCAACCCGAGCTGCCTCCGTTGGCCATGCCCGATCGGTTTCGCACCGACATCGCCTATTTCATGACGCCCGCGGGTGAACATGGCGTGCAAAAGCTGCCGCCGGGCGAGTATTGGGTGCGGCTCGACGACGCGCGGCAATGGCTCGACGAAGGCGTGGTCTCGGTCGTTTCGCCGCTCGACAGCTTGAATCAAACCGAATTCGAAATCAGCGACGAGCAGGAAGCCTGGCTGCGCTGGATGATCGATCACAACATCGAGCATGTGCGCGTCGGATAGGTTGGTCTACTCGATCGGCCTCGCTCATTTCGCCCAGCCGTGGATCCGCAGCCAATCCGCGAGACGTCTGGTCCAGGTCGATAGGACTGGGTCTTTCGAGGCCAGGTCGAAACCGTGCGGGCCTCGCTCGTACACGTGCAGCTCCGCCGGGACTTTGGCCTTTCGCAGGGCGAGGTAGAAGAGGACCGAGTTTTCCGCCGGCACGACCGTGTCTTCACTTGTGGCAAGGAGAAATGTCGGCGGCGTTTGGGGCGTTACCTGCAGATCGTTCGAGAGGTTTTCGACGAGCTTTTCATCCGGTTTGTCGCCGAGCAAATTTTGCCGCGTGCCCCCGTGGGTGTACGGAGGCCGCATCTCAATGACCGCGTAAACGAGGATCAAAAAGTCGGGGCGACTGCTCACGCGCTGAATCGGGTCGGCCGCGTCACTTTTTCCCTCGTCGAAATGAGTGCCGATCGTCGACGCCAGATGCCCGCCGGCCGAGAAGCCGATGACGCCGACCTGGTGCGGATCGACGTGCCACTCCGCGGCCCGGGCCCGGACGGTTCGCACGGCTCGCTGGCCGTCGTCGATGGGCGCGGGGTAATGGTAGCCTCGTCCAGCGTGCCGATAGTTGAGCACAAACGCCGACACACCCTGCGTGTTAAACCACCGGGCGACATCGTAGCCTTCGTGTTCCATGCCGACCGCCCCGTAGCCGCCTCCCGGGATGATCACAACGGCCGCGCCGCTGTTGTGCGCGGCAGGCGCGGGGAACAGCGATAACGTGGGCTTGTCGTTCGGCGTGTCGCCTTTCGCGCCGGCGCGCCTTGCGGCCAAAGCAATTCGATCTTCGGCTCCTCCGCAAGAACTCGATTGGCGGAAGATCCCGCGGCAACAGTTGCAGTCATCAGAGCCACGCAAAGAATCGGTCGAAAGCTATGTGGAAGCGCGAGGCACGATAACATCGGAAGAATCTCCGGGTGAAAAAATCTGGGTGAGATCGCACCGTGTGAGCGTCGCGAAAGTGGTGGGAATGCCCGTGCGGACAAACGCGTCTCCCCTCGCCCCTTGCGGGAGAGGGGTCGGGGGTGAGGGGTAGGAACATCGGTGACGTCGAAATCCAGCTGCAAGTGAAAGATCGAACTTGATTCCCACCCTCACCCCGGCCCTCTCCCGTCGAGGGAGAGGGAGAATGCGGAAACGGATGCTCCACGCACAAATCTGACGCTCATGCGAGAATCTCGGACTCGATTGTGCGGCAATAAAACCGTCCGGCCTTGTTGGTTTCTGCAATCGTTGTGGCATAATAGCCCGTGCTGCCGTCGCCGTGCAACTTCCCCATGCCCACATTGAGCCTCGATTCGCCACATGGTTTCTCAGGATTTATCGCAATATGGCCGACCGCTGGGCGCATTGTTCGAACTGCCCAAAGACGCAAAGCAGTGGGAGGCATTTCGCCTCACGGACGAGCAAGTCGCCTTCTATCACGAACAAGGCTATCTGCAAGGTGTTCGCATCCTCGGCGATGCCCAGATTGAGATTCTTCGCGAAGAGCTGAAGGGTTTGGCCGATCCGCAGCATCCTGGTCATCAATTCTTTTACGAGTTCCATTCGAACGAGTCGGTCGATCCTTCGCGCGTGTCTGTTTCACGCGCTGGGGGCATGGCGGATCGCTCCGGGGTTTCACGATGTCTTATGGAATCCGGCGTTCACAATGGCGGCCAGCCAGCTTCTTGGCGGCGCGGTGCGATTTTGGCACGATCAACTCTTCTGCAAACCGGCCAGACATGGCGGCGTGGTCGCGTGGCATCAGGACTATTCCTATTGGACCCGCACGCAGCCGATGGCCCATCTGACTTGCTGGACCGGGCTGGACGACAGCACGCGTGAGAACGGCTGCCTTTACTACGTGCCCGGCAGCCATCGCTGGCCGCTCTTGCCGATCACCGGCCTGGCCGGCGACATGGACGCGATTCGCGAGGTGCTGACGCCTGTGCAATGGGAGCAGTTCCAGCATCCGGTGGCGATCGAATTGAAGCAGGGGGAATGTTCGTTCCATCATCCGCTGATGGTGCACGGCAGCTTCGCCAACGGCACGAGCCGCCCGCGCCGCGCGGTGGTGTTGAACGTGATTCGCGACGGCGTCCGTTCGGCGAGCGACGAACCGCTGCTGGGCGGCGTGCCGCCGGTGCCCACAGGGGAACCACTCGGCGGACAATTCTTTCCGCTACTGCTGGATCCGGCGCAAATCGCCGCAGGCTAGGCGGTCCTCGCGAAATTTCGAGTTACTAGCTCCGGGAGGGCGAGGCTCCTGCCGAGCCGCACACCGGGCCCTAGCGCACGGCTCGGCAGGAGCCTCGCCCTCCCGCGGCGCACGTATGATGAATGACGCTGCTCTGAATCGCGATCGTCTCAAATAATTCTATTCGAGTTACTGCCTATCCGAGAACCGGCCGAGGAGAGGGGGACAGGCACATTTTGCTCCCAGGGCACCGCAAAATGAGCCAGTCCCCGCCGGTTCTCGGATAGGCTCCTAGTCGCGGACTTGTTCGAACAGGAACACGCCGGCTTTGTTGCCGACGACGATGTCCAGCAAGCCGTCGCCGTTGACATCGATCACCTGGAATTGCGTCCCGACGCCGCTGTGGTCATCGATCGTGTGCTTGACGAAATCGGCTTTGCCGTCCTTGCGCACGAGCTCGTACCAATTCAACACCGCCGGCTGATCGGAGCCGGGATCGCCGCCCGGACCGTGAGCCCACCAGCGCTTGCCGGTGACGAAGCCGGGCAAGCCGTCGCCCGTGATGTCGGCCAGCACGAGGCTGTGCGTCTGCGAATAGGTTTTGTCGATTTCGTGCAGCTTCCAGCCGTCGGCGGTTTGCTCGTGCCACCAGATGCCGTAGTTGTGAGCGCTCGACGACAACACGTCGTTGCGGCCGTCGCCATTGAAGTCGAACACGTACATTTGGGAGCAAGGCTGGCCGAGATCGGCCGGGTGGAATTTCCAGGGCTTCCAATCCTTGCCCGTTTTCTTGGCGTCGTCGTGATTCGCGCTCGGATTTTCCCACCAGCCTTGCGGCACGATCACGTCGTTGCGGCCATTGCCTTGAATCGAACCGACGCCTAAACCGTGCGAATATTTGGTCGTATTGGGAGCGGCCTTCGTGGAAATCGGCTGAATCTTCCAGGGCTTGGTCGGATCGTCCGGATCGGGCCGCACGATCGCCATCTGGCGGTCGGGGCCATCGCAATGTGCTTCGTCCGGGGCCACGCCCATCACCAGCGCACGCTGGCCATCGCCGTCGATGTCGACGTAGTTCGGGCTTTCATCGTTCGCCACCGGGCCGATGAGATGCCGCTTCCAAGGCCCCGGGGCCCCTTTCGGGTTTTCATACCAATAGGCCGGCGCCGGGGTAACCGATCACGATTTCGTCGGTCCAACCGTCGTGGTTGATGTCGTCGGCGAAGCAGAGGAAGCAGTTGCTGTAGCCATGTGGATCGAAGTCGACGGCCTTGTCGTTGATCACGTGCATCTTCCAATCGGGGGCAGAGTAGTAGACGTTGCCCACAGCGATATCGAGCTTGCCGTCATGGTTGAAATCGCCGACCGCCACGCCTTCGCCGCGAAATTTGGTGTCGATCACGGTCTTCTTGAAATGGATCGCTTTGCCATGCGCGGCAATTGTCGATCGCGGATAGGGGGGCGAACCAGCGGTGGGTCCGATCAGGCTCGCGCCAGCGGGATCGGCCGCGGTGGCGGCGGGCACAACACCAAACATCAACGCCGACAGGGCGGCCGAAAAAATCCACGCGCGACGATTTCTCATGGGATATGTCCTCTCGCTGGGTCTGGCAATTTCTGCCGATATTTCTGACAAATTTGCGACAAGCCGCCTCGCCGGGCGCTTCGAGCCCGGCAAGCGGAGCATAACAAGGGGGCTGCCCACTGTCTAATTGCCTGTTGAAAAAGGGGACTGGCTGTTAGCGATCGAGAGAATTGCCCCGGTATCGACGCACCCGCGTAGTGCCTGTCCCCTTTTCCAACAGGCTGCTAATTGCCCGATCGTGTTTCTTCCCGGCGCTAAACGCGACGATTCGCAACATCGCCGTTACGGCAAGTCCGAAGTGCAGTGAGCGCACTTGCGAGCCTTCTGGGGTATCACCGACAGGCACATCGGACACTCCTTGACTGCCGGCGGCGGGGCCGCGGGGGCCACGGGCTTCTTCGTCAAGCTGCCGATCACTTTCACCAACACCAGAAAGACCGCTGCGGCGACAATCAAGAAATCCAACAGGCTGCCGAGGAAGATGCCGATTTTCACCGGCCCCAACATCCACGCCTGATAGCCATCCTTCGCCAGAGGAATCAATCCAACCAACGGCATGATTACGTCGGAGACCAGCGAACTGATCACTTTGCCAAATGCCGCCCCGATGACGACGGCGATTGCCAAATCGAGCATGTTTCCCTTGAACGCGAACGCCTTGAACTCATCCCACAGTTTCATACCCACGTTCCTTGAATTGAGACATTAACGGGGGAGCCGAACGAATGTTCCGCAATCATACACCGGCGTTGCCCAGCTTACTGCTTACTGCCTATCCGAGAACCGGCCGAGGAGAGGGGGACAGGCACATTTTGCTCGCATGGCACCGCAAAATGAGCCAGTCCCCGCCGGTTCTCGGATAGGCTCTTAGTCAGGCCCGGCAATTTATCTCTTGTCGCAAGGGGCAACCGGATTGCTGACTCGCGGGCGAACCAGCCAAGTGTTCGACATCCATTGCGCAACCCCCACCCGTTGCGGCAGATGTCTCGCAAGCGACAACGGGGCTTCCTTCTTCGTTCGCTCCTAGTTATTATCCGACCCACATGGCGAGGCATGTTCGCTCGCCGTTTCTGCGTGAGGCAGAGAGCTCGATCCGACCGCCGGCAACTTCGGCCGTCGCATGCCAAGAGCCTGTCCGAGAACCGGCGGGAACTGTCCCGATTTTGTGAGTGCGGCCGAACAAAATGGGGCTGTCCCCTTTGCCCAGACGGTTCTCGGATCGGCTCTAATTCTGTGCTCGAGTTGGACGCAACCAGGGCAGAATCGGACACCAAATCTCGCAGGGCGAAGCGTGGAAACTGACGTTGCCATCTTGAGTCCGCCGCCAATGCTGCCGGACCTGACTGAGCCAGCGCAACAGCATGCTTCGCGGTTGCGCCATAATCTCCGCGCAAGCACCAGTGACGGGATGGCTTGCAGCGTGATGATCGGGATCGGCGAGAATTATCTGCCGGCCTTCGCCCTAGCGCTGGGCATGGGCGAGCTCGTGGCGGGCTGGATCGCCTGCGTGCCGCTGCTGGCCGGAGCGGTGCTGCAACTCGTTTCGCCGGCCTGCGTGCGGCGGATCGGCTCGGTGCGCCGTTGGGTCGTCCTGTGCGTCGCCGCTCAAGCGTTAAGTTTCATCCCATTGATTATCACCGCGCTATCTGGGCACATCGCGCCGGCGCTGCTGTTCGTGCTGGCGGCGATTTACTGGGGCTCGGGCATGGCTTCCGGTCCGGCTTGGGCGAATTGGATGGACACGCTCGTGCCACAGCGCGTGCGGTCACGATATTTCGGCCGGCGTGCGCGCTTGGCGCAGCTGGGACTGTTCGTCGGCTTTGTCGGTGGCGGAATGTTTTTGGAGTGGGGCGTGCAATCGCAACGCGTGCTGCTTGCCTTCGCGATCCTGTTTGCCGCGGCGGCGGTTTGCCGCCTCGCCTCGGCGGCCTTCTTGGCGAGTCAAAGTGAAGCTCTGGTGACGGCGCCGCGCGAGGCTTCGATGGTTCGGTTCAATGGCCTAATGCACCGCCTGCGCACGCGTCGCGATGGCCAATTGCTCGCATATCTGTGGAGCATGCAATTCGCAGCCCAAATCGCGGTTCCGTTTTTCGGCCCCTACATGCTGTCGCATTTGAAATTTTCATACACTCGTTACGTGATCGTCATTTCCTTCGCGATGGCCGTTAAGGCAATTGCCTCGCCGTATCTGGGGCGGCTGGCCGAGAAATTCGGCGTAGCTCGGCTGCTTCGGCTGAGCGGTTTGGCAATTATCCTCATGCCGGCACTTTGGATATTTGGCCACGGCGTCCCGTATTTGCTGTTCATCCAACTCTGCTCTGGACTCGGCTGGGCAGGATTCGAGTTGGCGTCGCTACTGATGTTCTTCGAAGCCATCGAGCCGCGCCAGCGGATCGGCATGTTGACGCTTTACAATTTCGGCAACGCCTCCGCGATGGTTGCGGGTTCGTTGGTTGGCGGCCTCTTATTAACGCTGTGGGGCGCGAATGCCGGCGGCTACCTGGCCGTGTTCGCTCTTTCGTGTGCAGCCCGAGGGTTGACCATCCCGCTGTTAAACCGCATTCGCGCGGTAGGGCCGGTCATGGCGCCCGTGGCCGTCGAGCCGCTGCTAACTCCGATCGCCGTGGCGCCGGAGGAACTCGTCGCCCCGATCCCGGCATCTCGCGCCGCATGAGCCGGCTGGTTGACGGCAGCTAAAAGCCCTTTGAAATGTGGAACAATTCCCGGGACGGCAGGGGGCACTGGCAAAGCCAGTGGCAGCCCAGCGTAAAGAGCCGCGCACGCAGTAAGCAATTTGGAGCCCGCCACTCGCTTACTGCGTGCGCGGCTCTTTTGCGTGAGAGGGGCCGGACTTCGGTGAGTCAGTCGAACCGCTGTGAGGGGGCGCGTCACCGAGCGACGCATCAATCCAGCGTGCCGCCATCACCCTCACCCCGACCCTCTCCCGTCGAGGGAGAGGGAGATGGAAGTCCCACTGGCTCCGCCAGTGTTCTTCGTTCCTCGTTGCCGACAGCACAAGGCAAGAATCCCCAACAGCACTGGCAAAGCCGGTGGCAGCGCAGCGTAAAGAGCCGCGCACGCAGTAAGCGATTTGGAGCCCGCCACTCGCTTGCTGCGTGCGCGGCTCTTTTGAGGATCTTTGACCGCGTTCACCACGTCAGGAAGCAAGTAGAACGGCGCCCTGGAGGAACGTCTAATATGCGAATTTCGCTTCCAAGAGAAAATACGCGTCGGTCCAACGGTTGGGCGTCAGAGGAAAACCGCCGCTGAAGCCGTATTCGATCAGACCCAAGTCGCCACCGGTGTCGCGGACGAAGCGGACGCCGGGATGAAATTCCACGATCGTCATCGAGTCGACCGCTTGCAAAGCCCCCTCGGGCGTTGTCTGGGCGCCGTTGAAGACCGTGTAAGCGACGAACTCCGCGGTCGGAATCACGGCAAACGTGTCGTTCTCGTAATACAAATGGCTGATGCCAATGCCGTATGTCAAAATCTCGCCGCCATAGATCGGATTGTCACCCAATGGGAACCAATATTCCAGCTCGCCGTGAAAATAGGTTTCGTCGTTCCACTTGTATCGGAACAGCATGCCCGGCTCGAGGCCGACGTGACCGGTGCCCAAGCCCTTGAGCGGATCGCCGGTGGGGATGTCGGTTCGGAAGAGTTGCGTGACCTGCCAATCGTTGCCAGTGAGGAGCACAGTCTTGGTGGTCACAGTCATATCGCCCAGCCCGGCGGTATTGGCGTTCACCACGGGGTCGACCGAACGGATGGGGATTTCGGTGTTGATCGAAAACGATTTGCTGCCGGCTTCCATCGCGAAATATTCGTCTTGGAAGTCGACATTGCGCTCCGGTAGCTTCGGTCCGGCGCCCGCGGCGGCCGCCCAAAAATATTCGGCCCGATCGGGAAACTGCTCGTGATAGCCGGCGTCGAAGCGAAACCGCAGATCGTTCTGCGGCTGAGTCGTGTCGATGGCAAACGGCGCGAGCATGACCCGCTCGTGACCGACGCCCCCTTCGTCGCTGCCTTGATCGACTCCGCCCAAGCCGAAATAGGTGCCGTCGCGCCCAGGTTTTCCGAACAGGTTGATCGCGGGGCCGCCGGGCTGATCGATTGGCCCGCCGCCGCCGGGGCCGCCCAGCAACGTTCCGGGTGGGCCGAGATAAGGAAGTCCGCCTGGTCCAGGTGGAGGGCCGCCAACCGGAACGGGCTGTCCGGACAATGTTTGCGCGAAGATCGGAGCAGCGACGGACGGCGCGCCATTGACCTGCGGAAGCTCTTCGCCCGCCGTGCCAATCGAGGGACCGTCCGCCACGGTTCCGACGGGTTGCGTACTCACCGATTGCGGCTCAGGCAACACGCCACTGGTCCGGATGACACCTTGGCCAATCAACCCGCCCAGCAAGGTGCCGGATGCAACCGGGGGAGCCTCGGGCGCAGGCAGAACGACCGCCTGCCGCGACCGTTGGCCGCTGGTGTCAACATTCGGTTCTAAATCCAATTCGCCCGAGGGCCCTGCTTTCGGCACGGGCAGGCCGACGACGATGGGCGGATGCTCCACCTGCAAACCGTTGTCCTGAGCGCGCAGCACGGCAGGTCCGCCGATGCCGAGCATCGCGGCCATGAACGTGGCTAAGCCAAGCTGCTGCCAGAATCTCCGCACGCAGCGACCTCTCGTTTCGCGAATCTAGGTGGACTTCGGCGTTGATATCGGCTTTGCCGGTTATCGCAATTGACTCGATTGGCAAAGATTTTCCGCTAGCAGGGAGTTTTGCTAGCGTCAGCGGCCGATTCGCGAATGTTTGCACAGGCAAGGAAAGCGCGGAGCTTTGATTTGCCGTAGGACAACCCCCTGTGGAAAAAGGGGAGGGCGAGGCTCCCGCCGAGCCGGAATTGCAACACAATCGGTCGTTTGCGGCTCGGCAGGAGCCTCGCCCTCCCGCATCGTGGTCGTGTTTCAGCACGCTGCTACGGCTCGCCGTTCGCAGCCACAAGAAAGCGGCGGCTCGCCAATGTTTACAAGTTTTCTCAGCATTGCTACCATGCCAAGAGTTGCCCGTCTCGCGCCACGGAAGCGGCGGCATCTAATGGGAAAGGGATTTGCAAGCTCGCGCCTGGGGTCGCCGATTGTCGGCGAGCCACGTTCGGCATGATTTTGGCCAATCGAAAATCGGCTTCTTGCCTCAGTAGCAAAGCAGCTTAAGTAATGCGGAATCTGCCTGTCCATTGGTACGAGGGGCTGTTTCTTCGTCCCCAACATTTTCAAGCGGCCGATCGCCACTGGTCTGAGCTGATTCAGACCTCCGAGCAGTGGGATCATCCGTACAACTACGGCGTCCATTCGTTGGAGTACGGCAAAGAGGCGCTGGCCAACCATCAGTTCCAAGTCCACACGCTCAAAGCGCGGATGCCCGACGGCACGCTGGTGATGTTAGACACCGGCAACGAGCCGGACCGGCTGGACCTGAAGCCGACGTTCGCCAAGATGCCCGAGGGGAACATCGATCTGACGGAAGCCTTCGGCCGCGAATCGTCGGTGAAGATTTATCTGGCCGTCCCCAAGCTGCAGATGGGCCGGGCCAACGTCGCGCAGAACGGGCAAGCCGACCACGCCCGGTTTCTCGAGACCGAACAATCCGCGCAAGACGAAAGCCAAGGGGGCGGCGACCAGGTGATTCAGGTCCGGGCGCTCAATGCCCGGCTGATGCTCTCGACGCAAGACCTGTCGGGCTACGAGGTGCTGCCGATTGCGCAGCTCCGCCGGGCGAGCGAAGAGCAAGCCGTGCCGCGGTTAGACCCCGATTATATTCCGCCGGTGCTGGCCATCAGCGGTTGGCCGCCGCTAGGACGCGACATCGTGCGGGCGATCTACGACATCATCGGCCAGAAGATCGAAGTGCTGAGCTTGCAGATTGCCAACCGCGGCATCGGGCTGGAAGGGCGCGATCCGGGCGATTTCGACCGGATCATGATGCTCTCCGAGCTGAACGTGGCCTTTAGCGCCCTGGCCGTGTTGGCGTTCGCTCAGGGCGTGCATCCGTTCGTGGCCTATCTGGAATTGTGCCGGATCGTGGGGCAGCTTTCGATCTTCGCCCCGGAGCGCCGGGCCACCGACATTCCGGCCTACGATCACGACGACCTGGCCGGCATCTTCCAAAACATCCGCCAGCGGATCGAGCGGCTGATCAATATGGTGCGCGATTACGAGTTCGAGCAGCGGTACTTTGTCGGCGTCGGCTTGGGAATGCAAGTGACGCTCGAACCGAAGTGGTTCAACTCGAATTGGCAGTGGTATATCGGCGTCAACAAGGGCGAGTTGAGCGAGCAGGAATGTCGCGAGTTGTTATCGGCCGGGCAGTTGGATTGGAAATTCGGCAGCAGCCGGCAGGTAGAGATCCTGTTCAAGCATCGGGCCGAGGGATTGCGGCTCGTCTTGGTGGATCGCACGATTCGCGCGTTGCCCTCGCGCGGCGAATGGATTTATTACGAGGTGGACCGCAAGGAATCTCCGGCCTGGCGCGACGTGCATGAAACGCAAACGCTCGCCATGCGGCTGCGGGACACGTTGATCGTCAATCGCGACCGCTTGCAAGGAGAGCGAAAGCTGGTGGTCGCGCTGCGCGGCAAGCGGGCCGAATTGCAGTTCGCGCTGTTCGCCGTGCCGACGTCGCATTGAGGGGCGTGAGGATTTGAGGGGCGTGAGGTACGGCCAAAAAGTGGACCTTCGGTCCGAATGCCTTCGTACCTCAATCCCTGAATCACTCAATCCCTCACGCCCCTCAATGCCTCACGCCCCTAAGCCAGGACAAGCCCATGACTCCCCGGTTCGCCCAAGCCGTCGATCCCGTGTTGCTGCACGTGCTGGGGCTGTTGGATCGGATCAATCGTGATGAGCAGCCTTCGCCGATCGAAGAGCGGCTGCGGATTGTCGCGCTCTTGGATCAGGCCGAGGCGATCGTCGGCGCCGGGACCGAGTGGGACCTGGCCAAGTACGGCTTGGTCTCCTGGATCGACGAAATGCTGGTGGAAATCCCTTGGGAAGGGCGCGACTATTGGAGCAACAACGTGCTCGAAGTCGAGCTGTTCAATACCCGCTTATGCAACGAGCAGTTTTACACCCGGGCCCAAGAGTCTTCGACGCTGGCGCGGCGCGATGCGCTGGAGGTTTTTTACGTGTGCGTCGTGCTGGGCTTTCGCGGCCTGTATCGCGATCCGCAAACGGCCATGATGTTTGCGGCCGCCCACGGGTTGCCGCCGGACCTCGACACCTGGGCCAAGCAGGCTTCGCTGGCGATTCGGCTCGGGCAAGGACGCCCGACGCTGGCCGCGCCGCGCCGCGACATTGCCGGAGCTCCGCCGCTGCGCACGAAGCCGTTGGTGGCCTGGTCGTGGCTCGCGGCATTGCTGCTGGCCGTCGGGGCGGCGGTGTCCTATGCCATGTTTTTTGCCGCCTCCTGAGTCGCCGATCGATTCGCGTGAGCAACTCGTTCACTTGTCCATTGCAAGGCTCGTTTTCAATAACTTTTAGCCTATCCAAGAACTGTCTGGGAAAAGGGAACGGTCCCATTTTGCTCGGCCGCACTGGCAAAATCGGGACAGTCCCCGCCGGTTCGTGGATAGGCTCTTAGAAAGGCAGTCGTCTGCATGGCCGATCTTCCTGCCGCCCCTGCCGCTCCTGCTATGCCGAAGATGAAGCCCCCCGGCAAGATTAAGAAATTCTTCGGCTGGATTATCGGCATTCCAAGGCGGCTCTGGCGGTTGTCGCTTGCCGCGAAGGCAGCCTGGCTGTCGGCCTTTGCCTTGTTGGTCGTGGTGGCGATCGCCTGGATGACGTTTTTTGTCGAGCCCGAGAGCGTGCCGTGGCGGCATGCGATGACGCCGGGGCGCGTCATTGCCGTCGTCTGTTTGCTGATTCTCATACCACTCGTCGTCTATCGGGTCCTCAAGCTGTGGCTCGAAGGAGACACCTCGCGGTTTCCCGATCTCGATTTTGCCTGGCGCGCCGGTGTAACGGCACTGGAGCGTAACGGCGTCGATCTGGCGACCGTGCCGATTTATCTCGTTCTGGGTGCGGCCAGCGAGCGGCAAGAGCGGCTGCTGTTCGATGCCGCCGGCTTGGGGCTGCGCGTGCATGACGTGCCCGAGGGGCCCGCGCCCTTGCATTGGTATGCCGGGCCCGAAGCCGTGTTCTTATGCTGCACCGAAGCGAGCTGGATGAGCGCATTGTCGGCCTTCGACGCCACGCGTGCGCTGACGGAAATGGCATCGAGCCTGACGAGCTTGGAATCGCCCACCGCGTCGCCCTACATGCCGGCAGCGGCCGACCAGCCGGCGATGGCCTATCAGCCACAAGCGTTGGCCGCGCCCCAACAGGCTGCACTACCGGCTCCGCGACCGGCGGCGATGCCCGCCGCAACGGCTCCTATGCCCGGCGGCGGCAACGAGGATATCCGTGGGACGATCATGCTCGGCCAATATGCCGCGGGCCTGGCTGCGCAGGCGTCTCAAGCGCCAATGGCCCAGCCGCTGCCGCCGCAGCAAGCACCCGTGGATCTGAATTTTGGAATCCCGCCTCAAGGCGGCGGACCGGCTGGTGCGGCGGAGGAGTCCGGTCCAATCGGCGGCACGATGATGCTCCAAGCGCCGATCCAATTGCCCAACCGGCAAGCCGTGGCTCCCCGGCCGGTGGTCGGCGCCGCGCCGCCAACGTTTACCGCCGCGCAACGGCAAGCTTCGGTCCTATCGCCGCAGGAATCGGCCGAACAACTGGAACGGTTGCAGCATGTTTGCACGCTGCTGCGCCGGGCCCGGCAGCCATTATGCGCAATCAACGGCGTGTTGGCCCTGTTGCCGCTGACGACCGTGCAAGGTTCACCGCGCGAAGTAGACGAACTCCAACGGGCCGCGAAATCCGATCTCCGCACGATCGGCCGCACTTTGGAATTGCGCTGCCCCGTGACGGCCTTGGTGGTCGGACTGGAGCAGGAAGCGGGCTTCCGGGAGCTCGTGCGCCGCGTCGGGCGCGACCGGGCCGCGGTGCAGCGATTCGGCCAGCGGTACGACGTCCGCAGCCAGGCCACGGCCGAGGAAATGAATGCGCTCTGCGCCGATGTGTGCGGGGCATTCGAGGATTGGGTCTACACGTTGTTCCGCGAGCAAGGAGCGCTCTCGCGGCCAGGGCAACACGCAGCTTTATGGCTTGCTGTGCAAGGTGCGGCTGGCGATGAAGAACCGGCTGGCGCAAGTGTTGGCCGGAGGCTTCGGCCACGATCCGCATCAGAGCCCACGACGATCCGGTGCTATTCAGCGGCTGCTACTTTGCAGCCATCGGAGAAACTGAGGACCGCCAGGCTTTTGCCAAAGGCGTGTTCAACAAATTGCTCGAAGAGCAGGAGCAGGTGGAATGGACGCCCCGAGCGCTGCGGAACCACCGCCGCTATCTCTGGGCCGCCTATCTGGGCCTCGTGCTCGACGCCGGCCTCGTGCTGCTCTTGGGAGCCATGATCGCGCTGCGGTTCTTCATTCGTTAAGAGCCTCGTCTGCCACCGCGCATCGAAGGTGAGCGCGTTGAAGAGCCGCGCACGAAGTAAGCGTCACGGCGTGCGGGGTTCAAAGCAAATCGCTTCCTCGATGCGCGGCTCGTTCATCGCGCGGAAAATGCTCTTCGACCGCCGCCAAAAATTCCTCCGGCTCGGTGACGCGGGCTACGGCGGCGCGGAAATCGCGCGCTCCGCGCCGCCGCTGGGCATAGCAACAGGCGAATTTCCGCATCAACACCGTCCCCTTCGCAATGCCGAAACGCCGACACACCAAGTCGTAATGCCGCAACAACAACTCGCGCTCCTCGGCCAACGTCGGATCGGGGGGAACTGGCTCGCCGCCCAGCGCCGCTTGCACCTGGCGGAATAGCCACGGCTTGCCGAGCGCGGCCCGGGCGATCATCACGCCATCGACCGGATAGCGGGCAAACGCCGCCAGACACCGCCTCGACCGAATCGAGATCGCCATTGCCGATCAGCGGGATTTTCTTCAAGTGCGGTTTGATCTCGGCGATCCGATCCCAATCGGCCTGGCCGGTAAAATACTCCTGCGGCCGTTCGGCCGTGGACCGTCAGCGCCGCGCCGCCGGCCCCTTCCACGGCCTGGGCCACCTCGATCGCCCGGATGCTGTCGCGCGTGCAGCCCAGCCGGATCTTGGCCGTCACCGGCGTCGGAGCACAAGCCGCGGCCACCCGCGTCGACAATCGTGCCGATCCGCTCGGGATCGCGCAGCAGATACGAACCGCTATGGGCCTTTTCGGTGACCTGCTTCACCGGGCAGCCGAAATTGATGTCGACCACGCTCACGCGCAGCTCGTGGGCTAGCTTCGAAGCCACGGCGGCCAATCGGCCCGGATCGTTATCCCAAATCTGCACCGCCAGCGGCCGCGCTTCGTCAGCCACGCCCCACAGCCGCTCAGGCAATTCCCCTTCGAACTTCTCGCGGCCCAAGAAACCCTTGGCGCAAATCATCTCCGTGGCTTGCAGGCCGGCGCCGCCGAATTCTCGCACCACCTGCCGGTACGCATAGTTCGTGAATCCCGCCATCGGCGCTTGGAGCACCGGCGGATCGACCACAAGCGGGCCAATTCGCAACGGCTTCACGCTCACGCTGGGGCGCGGCGACAATAGATCGGAATTAGCAGAAGAAATGAGCATTGCCATACCTAGAGCCTATCCGAGAACCGGCGGGGACTGGCTCATTTTGCGGTGCCCTGGGAGCAAAATGTGCCTGTCCCCCTCTCCTCGGCCGGTTCTCGGATAGGCAGTTAATTGGGATGGCGATCCGACCAGCGACTGGAACCGATTACGGCGACACACTGCGGGCCGGCGGCGGCGATCCGCTGTCGGGCGCGGCGAGCGGCGGAGCCTTGGGCGTGCTGTCTGGCGCCGCAGCACCGCCGCCAAGGATCGGACCCGCCGCCCCTGAAGTCGACGGCGCCGGGCTCGACGGCGCTGGGGTCGACGGCTGAGTCCCGCCGAATGCTGGCGCAGAACCGCCAAAGGCCGGCGTTGTCCCGCTTCCGGGCGAAGTCGATCCGCCTGTTGCCGGCGCACTTCCGCCGGGCGAAGTGCTGCCACCGGTTGACGGCGACGCCCCGCCGAACGCGGGCCGTTGTCTGCCAAAGGCAGGCGCATCGCCGCCGCTCGTTGCGCCTGCGCCGTCCAAGGATGTTGGCGTTCCGCCTGCCGCCGGCGGTGTCCCACTGAAGGCGCCCCGCTGCCGGTGGGCGCCGAACCCGGCGCGCGCGGCGTGCGGCCAGGTTCGCGGCGAGGCTTTCGGCCGATCGCCGGCCGCGGGCAGCGGGGTGCGCATCAGCGGATCGTCCGCCGGCGGCTTGGACAGGTCCGGCTCGTGGCCGGCCGCCGAGTCCGCGCTCGAAAGTGGCTTGATCGGAATGAGCATGCCGACGAGCCGCTCGTTCGGCAGCGTCGGGTCGGCGACATTCAAGGCATACTCGGCGATGTCGAGATTGTAATCCCGCACGGCCGCCAAGAAGGCGCGCCGCTCATGGGACAGGGTCATGTGGCAATTTAGCACGGTTTGGATTTGCACTTCCGCCTGCGGTTTGGCCAGCGCTTCGTCGGCGAAGTGAACGGCGCTGGCCGACGCCTGGACCGTCGCGGCCCGGGTTTCGATCACTTCGCGCCGCAGCGGCATTGTCCGGTCGATCAGCCGCAATCGCGACGGAGCGGGCCGTTGGGCGAATAGCGCGTCGAAATAGGTGCGATACGCGCCGACCATCGGCGGATCGCTTGTCAGTGGTAACGGGCTACCGATCGGTTGCGCTAACTGATCGGCCAGCCCTTGCTGGGCCGTGGTCACTGCCACGCGCGCTTCCTGAATCCGGGCCGTGGCCGAAGCCTGAGCCGCGGAAAGCAGGGCGGAATCGAGCGGATTCCGGCCGGCCGGGATTACGTCCAAGCGGCCCGATTCTTCGACCGCCCAGCCGTAGTCGGCCTGTGTTGCCGACAAGATCCAATAGGCTCGGGCGATGAGCATTTGCCGATTCCGATCCCCCGTGGCGACGCTTTCGGCTTCCAGCAGCGTCCAGTTACGACCGACGAGCGGTTTATCTTTCGTGGGGCTGAGCGCCGCGTTCAACAAGTCCGCGGCCGCGATTGCCGCGGCGCGCGAGGCTGCGTCTTCGGCCGCCGTGGCGCTTGTTCCGGCTGCCGGAACGACGCCGCTTCCGGGCGCACCACTGGCTGCGGCAAGATGCACATTCGGGTCGGCGACGCGCGAGGGAGGAATGATGACCAAGGGCGGCTCGTTGCTGCTGGCGGGTGCGGCAGCGGAATTACTCGGTGGGTTCTTGAGGACCGAATGCAGTCCGGGTTCCCAGTCCGTTGAATCGGCATTTGCCGCAGCTGTCCCTTGCGTCGCGGCCGTTTGACCCGCCGCCGATTTGGCCTGTTGCGCCGCGCCGGTTGTTGCGTGTCTGGTTGCGGCTGCGCAGGCTGGGCAATGGCGATTGATGAAAGCGGAACTGTACTCGCGATAATCAACAGCACTTCGCACAACCAATTAAAACCCGTTCGTTTCATAACTCGAATCCTTCTCACCTTATCGATTGCTTAAAAATTCGCGCCGCCAGCAACGCGTCGCACGATAGCCTGACAAGTTGTTCGAAACGCGTCAATCCGAGCCGTTTTTCCGACTGGGCCAGGCTCATTTCAGCATTTGAAAATGCTCGTCCGTCCGAGGTGTGCGAGTCCGATTTGTGGGTGGGCGTCAGTTTCCTCATCCTCCCTCTCCCTTGATGGGAGAGGGCTGGGGTGAGGGTGAGAATTGCCATGGGTCTTTCACTCGCCGCCGGATTCCATCGCGATGGTTTTTTCAATCCCTCACCCATCTTCCGCAAGGGGCGACGGGGAGACAGGATTGACCACAATCCGGCTCTTGCTCCCACTTTCGAGACGCCCACACGACATCCGAGCGACCTCGGCGATTCAGCTTGCAAATGGCCAGTTGCCATGCCAGAATAACATTCATGAGCGAGACGCCGGCGCGACCAGGTTGGTATTGGTGCTTTTTTAGCTTTAGCCCGCTGGGTCGCGGGGCCGGTGGAGGTATCTAACCTCGAACCAAGCGACAGAACATACCGCCCCGAGATCCGGACGACCGGTTCTCGGGGCGTTTTTCATTTCCCGAACCGATTATCGATGGATTCTGAGCGTTTCCAAGCGAACTGTTGAAAAAGGGGACGGGCACTCCGCCGCGACGCCAAACTGGAGGAAATCCACACAGTGGCTGAGAGCCAGTCCCCTTTTTCAGCAGGCTGCTTGCCGTCCCAGAAAATCCCACCCCTATCTCCGCGAGGAATCGTTCCGTGATTGTCGTCATGAAAAAAGAAGCCACCCCAGCCGACGTGAAGCACATGGTCCAGCGAGTCGAGAGTTTGGGTTTGAAACCGCACGTGATCGTCGGCTCCGAACGGACCGTGATCGCCGTCATCGGCGACGACCGCAAAACGCACAAGGAATCGCTCGAAGGGGGCTCCGGCGTGGCCGAAGTGTTGCCGATCCTGGCTCCCTACAAAGTCGCCAGTCGCGAAGTCCGCTCCGAACCGACGGTGATCCGCGTCGGCAGCCTCACGCTCGGCGGTAATCGCCTGGGCATCATCGCCGGGCCATGTTCCGTCGAGAGCGAAGAGCAAATCGTGGCCGCGGCCAAAGGCGTGCAAGTCCGCCGGAGCGACGGCGCTCCGCGGCGGGGCGTTCAAACCGCGGACGAGTCCCTATAGCTTTCAGGGCCTGAAAATCGAAGGCTTGCAAATGCTGGCCACGGCCCGCGCGGAAACCGGCCTGGCCGTCGTGACGGAAGTCGTGGCGACCGAGGACGTGGAAATCGTGGCCGAATATGCCGACGTGCTGCAGATCGGAGCCCGCAATATGCAGAACTACCGGCTGTTGGAATCGGTCGGCAGGATCGATCGGCCGGTGTTGCTGAAACGTGGCCCGAGCGCGACGCTCGAAGAGTTGCTGCTGGCCGCCGAATATATCTTGGACGGCGGCAATCCGAATGTCATGCTCTGCGAACGGGGCATCCGCACGTTCGAGGCCCATACGCGGTTCACGCTGCCGCTGGCCACGGTGCCCTATCTGCACGCGAAAACGCATCTGCCGGTGGTCGTCGATCCCAGTCATGGCACCGGCCACAGTTATCTGGTCCCGCAAATGGCCGCGGCCAGCGTCGCGGCCGGCGCCGACGGGCTGATTATCGAAGTCCATCCCGACCCAGAAAACGCGCTGAGCGACGGCTACCAGTCGCTCACGTTCGAACAGTTCGAGCAAACAATGGCGCTCTGCCGCAAAGTCGCCGAGGCGGTTGGGAAGCAGATGTGAATGGATCAGGTCGTGTACCTGTCGAACGCTTCCGAACGCTAGATTTTCTGGCAACTGCCGTGGCGCCACGGTAGGATCGCGGCGTAGCGATCATGAACTTCTGGAGGCGGCCATGCGTTTATTACGTTCGGTCGGGTTGTTGCTGTTTGTCGCAGCCCAGGCGGCGAGCGCCGCCGAAAATCTCGCAAAGCCTCTGGCGCAATCCTGGGATTACGCGCCGGCCATGAAGCGCGTGGCGGCGCGATACCATGGCCGGCCAGGCATCGTGCTGCACGTCGGTGACTCGATCACTTACGCCAATCCCTATGGGCAATGGGCGCGGGCCGGCGCGGGGCAGACCGCCGAGGACAAAGCCGCGCTCGCCTGGATGCACGCCGGGGCGGACAACGACACCGACGGCTGGTGGCTGGCTCGGTTCGATCATCCCGACGGCGGCCGCTCGTACACTGCAGCCAGCGGAATGCGGGCGGATGAACTCTTGGCCGGCGGCAAGCAGAATCTGCCGTCGCTCGAGAAAATTCTGAAAACGTATCGCCCGCAAATCGTGGTACTGATGATCGGCACGAACGATGCCTCGGCGAATCGACCGCTGGCTGCGTACGAAGCCGATCTGAAAAAGGCCGCGAGCGAAATTCTCGAAACCAATGCGATTTGCATCCTTTCGACGATTCCGCCTCATCCGCAACACATCAAGGTCGCTCGCGAATACAACGACGCGATTCGCCGGCTGGCCAAAGATCGCGAGTTGCCGCTGATCGATTACGAGCAAGAGATTCTCCGCCGGCGGCCGAAAGATTGGAACGGCACGCTGTTGGGCAAGGACGACGTACATCCTTCGGTCGGCATCGCCCCAGCGACGCCAAGCTCTGCGCCGACCGCCGAAAATCTGGCCAACAGCGGCTATTTGCTCCGCGGCTGGCTTTCAGTGCGCAAGATCGGCGAAGTGAAGCGGACCGTAATCGATCAAACTCCGCCAGCGAAAACCGGCCAGAAACCAGCGATCCGACCTGCCCCGAAAGCGCCGTCAAACAGCGAGCGAGAAAGCCTGCGTCTGCCGGTCACGCGCGATACGTGGTTCTCCAATGTTGGTGCCGAGATCGACGGCAACAACGGCGGCGCTTCGCGACTGAAGGTGAAGTCGTATCAGGAGACTGTCGGTGATCGACGTCGATCCGGCTCCGCTGCGCGGCCATACGATTCGCTCCGCCACGCTGCATCTCCACATGGCCGGCAACCAGCCGCTGCGGCGAGTGACCGTGAGCAGCATCTCCAGCGATTGGGTCGAAGGGACCGCCTCGGGCTACGAGCCGCAAGCCGGCAGTTCGTCGTTTCAGCACAAGCAAATTCCAAACGTCCCCTGGACCAATGACGGCGGCGATATCACTCGCGTGATTCTCGGCAATGGTAGCACGGTGTGGGGAATGGCCGACGCCACGGAGGCCGACGCGGCCGGTTGGCAGACCGTGGCGATCGACCCGGCGGTGGTCGAAGCGCGCGTCGCCGGGTTGAGCCACGGCTTCGTCGTGTTCGACGACACCGGCACGGAATGGACCCGCGATGGCGAAAAATTCACCCGGCATCCGTTTCCCAATCGCTTTTTCGACAGCCGCGAATCGGGGGCGAAAACGGCGCCGTATATCACGGTCGAGCTTGGGCCAGAAGTTCGTCAACCGCCAAAAACGCCGGACATTCCGCAGTCCGACGCGGCCGGATTGCCCGCGGGCGAAGCTTGGGTCGAGTGGCGCACGTCAAAGGCAACGGCGACCGGCCAGCATCGCGGGATACGAAGTCGAAGTCGATGGTCGCGCCGTTCCCGGATATCTCGTTCCCGCGCCCAAGAAGGTGAGCGCACGATGAAAATGCGGCTGCGCGATTTGGGCCTCAAGCCTGGAGCCGAGGTCAAGCTGGCGGTGCGCGCGATCGATACCGCCGGCAATCCGAGCAATTGGATGGAGTTCCTCGAGAAAGTGTCGAGTGCGGAGCCGCGTAGCGGTTGGCTGCATTGGTTCGACGGTTTTCACGACTCGAGATGAGCGGACCGTTGCGAATTCACTGCCGCGGCTGGGCCAAACACCCGTCGCCGTAATCGACGAGCTTGATAAAGTCGACCCGAGCAGTGGCGAAATGATTCCGCCGCGACCGGACAAGAGCTATCTGGTCGACAATCATCTTTGGAATGCGGCCGCCGGTGAGATCAAGCTGCAAGCGGCGCGAAACGAATTCGTGGCGTTTCAAGTGTTGCTTCAAGGCACGCCGGCAGAGGTTCGTCCGACGCTGAAATTCGAAGACGCCGGGGCGACTGCAGATCGAGGTCTCCTGGGGGCGCTATCAAAATGTCGCGACACCAAAGGACCGCTGCCAGACCCGATCGTTCCGCTCGACGCCAAAGCTGCGCGAGGAGAAATCGAGCTCCGCGCGACGTATTAAAATCGCAAAGTTTTCACTGCGAAATTTATATCCCCCATGAAATCGCCGCCGGGATCCATTCCGGCCAGCTCATATTGACCAGTGGCAACAAAACGCTGACGCTCAAAGTGTCGCTGGAAGTCTGGGATTTCACGCTTCCCGATAAGCTGAGCTTCATCCCCGAGATGAATTGCTACGACTTGCCGGAGAACGAGCGCGACTACTATCGGCTTGCTCAGCGGCATCGCACGGTGCTCAATCGGGTTCCCTATCATCAAGATGGCCGCGTGTCGGACGGCTGCGCTCCGCGCTGGGATGGAGCGAAATTCGATTGGTCGGCTTGGGATCGTCGGTTCGGGCAATATTTCGACGGCTCGGCGTTCGCCGACGAGCCGCGGCGAAACGTGCCGCTCGAGGGTTTTTATTTGCCGCTCAACGAAAGTTGGCCGACGCCGATGGAGGGGAACTACAACGGCGACTATTGGGCCGATCGGGCGTTTCCCGCCTCGTATCGCCAGCAGTTCGTCGCCGCCTCGCGCGGATTGCGCCGAGCATGTGAACGAGAAGCACTGGAACGACACGTTCTTTCAATGCTTCTTCAACGGCAAGAACGATTTCAAATCGCGCGGCTGGTCGCGTGGCTCGTCGCCTTGGCTGCTCGATGAGCCGGCCCACTTTCAAGACTTCTGGGCCTTGCGCTATTTCGGAATCGCGTTTCACGAAGGAATCGACCACGTGCCCGGCGGCGCGAAATTGGTCTTCCGCTGCGATATTTCGCGACCCGAGTGGCAACGTAACTCACTCGACGGATTGTTGGATTACAACGTCGTCGGCGGGGCAATGCGGAAATACCATCGGCTGGTGATGGATCGCAAAGAAGCCACGGGCCAGGTGGTGATTGAATACGGCGGCGCGAATGCCATCGAGGAATCGAACGTCCAGCCTGCCGCCTGGTGCATCGATGCTTGGACGCTCGGCTGCGACGGCGTGTTGCCGTGGCAAACGATCGGCAATGACGGATCGTGGCGCAAAGCGGATTCGCTAGCGCTGTTTTATCCCGGCCGCGAGCGCGGCGAGCTACCGATTCCTTCCGTGCGACTGAAAGCCTTTCGCCGCGGCCAGCAAGACGTCGAATATCTCGCGATCTTAGCGCGAGTCACCGGCGCACTGCGCTGGTACGTGGCCGAGTTTGTGCGAAAGGCGCTGAAGGTCGAAGGCCAGAAGCAAGGCAGCCGGATTCACCAGCGGTGAGGATGCCGGCGTGATTCAATTCGATCGCCTGAAGCCGCAACAGCTTTGCGGAGCTGCGCAATTTTGTCGGCGGATTGATTGCCACTCATGGGCCATCGGGGGATCGCGGTTTTCCGGAACTGCGCACGCCGCGGCGCGATTTGACGCGGCTGCCGGTGCCGGTTGATACGGGTGCGATTGGAAACACGACGCGCCGGGCAAGCCCGGCGGCTAAAGGTTACATCTTGCCGAACTTGGCGATCAGGTCGACCGTGCGGCAACTGTAGCCCCACTCGTTGTCGTACCAACTGACGACCTTCAGCAGGTTGCCGTCGATCACTTGCGTGAAGTCGGCCGGCAAAGATCGAACTGTGCGGATCGCCGATGATGTCGCTCGAAACGATCGGGTCTTCGGTGTATTCCAAAATGCCCTTGAGCGGGCCTTCGGCCGCCGCCTTCATCGCCGCGTTGACTTCTTCTTTCGTCACCGTGCCGCTTCATCTGAGCCGTCAGGTCGACCACGCTGCCGGTCGAGCACCGGCACCCGCAGCGAAATGCCGGTCAGCTTGCCCTTCAGCTCCGGAATCACCAGGCCCACGGCCTTGGCGGCGCCGGTCGTGGTCGGAATGATGTTCTGGGCGGCCGAACGGGCTCGATACGGATCGTCGTGCGGCATGTCCTGCACGCGCTGATCGTTCGTGTAGGCATGCACCGTGGTCATCAGGCCCTTGACGATGCCGAACTTTTCGTGCAGCACCTTGGCCACCGGGGCCAGGCAGTTGGTCGTGCAACTGGCGTTCGAGATGCACTTCATTGCGGCGGTGAGCTTGTCGTCGTTCACGCCCAGCACGCAGGTCAGATCGGCGCCGTCCTTGGCCGGGCGCTGAGCACGACCCTCTTGGCGCCGGCCTTCAGGTGCGTGTCGTAGCCGGGCTTGCCGTCTTTGGCCCGGGCGGTGAAAAAGCCAGTGCTTTCGACCACCACGTCGACCTTCAAATCGCCCCAGGGCAGCTCGGCTGGGTCGCGGACCTTCAAGGCCCGGATCTTGCTGCCGTCGACGATCAGGTGATTTTCGTCGTAACGACACCTCGCCCTGGAAGCGGCGATGGGTGCTGTCGTATTTCAGCAGCGTGGCCAGCGTTCGTTGTCGGTCATGTCGTTGATGCCGACGACTTCGAATTCGCGCGACCGGTCGGTCAGAATCCGGAACACCAGCCGCCCGATACGGCCGAAACCATTGATCCCAACACGAATTGCCACGGTAAGCCTCCTTCAATTCTCACGACGGAAATACAACACGGGCCATCTTGGACGGCCGTATTATAGAGAGCGCTCGCGAGGGCGCGAAGCGGGCGCCGGCATGGTTTGACTCGACTCGCGGCGCATTATTTCTCCTCTCCCCGCTGCGCAAGACGGGGCCGGGGGCGAGGGGAGAAAAGCCGGTCGCTATGACCCCTCGGCCACGAGCGCGATACCCGGTTTGCCGGCGGCGCGGCACGCCAAAATGTGATCGCGGAGCCTTTGCAGCTCGGCGGGCTTCGTGAGCAGGATGTAATCCAGCCCCCAGGCGCGCAGGATCGGCTCGGCAAAGTGGCGCGCCGTGTCGGTCGAATTCTCGATTAGATAACTGCGGTAGCCGATCACGGCGTACAGCGGCAATCCGAGATCGAACAGCGCGTTACGCAGTGCATCGCCCGACTCGAACAGCCCCGTGGTCTGCATCACGACCAGCGGCTGCTTGCCGCCGATGTGCAAGCCGGCGGCGAGCCCCCAGGCCTCTCCCTCGCGGGCCACGCGAAGCAAGCGAAACGCCGACGAATTTTCCAGCGCCGTTTCCCACGGACCGAGCCCCGAGTCGGGAAGCCAAATGACGTGCGTCACCCCCAACTCGGCAATCAACTCGGCAACTTCGTCACCAGAAAACATGCGCAACAATTATCCGTGTGCCAACCATCACTCCGAAAACAGCGCGGGTGGCACGGGCAAGCGAAGTCTGCCCGTGCCGGCAGGCCGCTTTGCGCTTCCCACTGGCAGACGTTGCTTGCCAGTGGCACCCACTCCGCGACGATCATTCCGCAAAGGCGGCGTCGAATTGCACCTGGCTCGGTTGGAAATCCAACCGCTGCACGAATTCGCACGCCTCGCGGGCGCCATGGTCGCGATCCATGCCGACGTCTTCCCACTCGACCGACAGCGGTCCGTCGTAGCCAATCTGATTCAACGCGCGGATGATTTCCTCGAAATCGACCCCACCGCGGCCCGGCGAACGGAAGTCCCACCCGCGGCGCGGATCGCCGAAATTCAAGTGGCTCGCCAAGATTCCGCTACGGCCGTTGAGCGTCACGATCGCATCTTTCACATGCATGTGATAAATCCGGTCGGGAAACGCGCGGAGGAATTCCACCGGGTCGATTCCTTGCCAGAGAAGATGGCTGGGGTCGAAATTAAAACCGAATTCTTCGCGGTGTTCGAGAACTTCCAGCGACTTCTGAGCCGTATGGATGTCGAACGCGATTTCGGTCGGGTGCACTTCCAAGCCGAACTTCACGCCGCACTCGGCGAAGACATCGAGAATCGGATTCCAGCGCTCGGCCAACAGCTGAAACCCGGCGTCGATCATCTTCTGTGGCACCGGCGGGAACGAATACAGCAACGGCCAGATGCTCGATCCCGTGAAGCCGTTCACAATGCTCACGCCCAGCTTCTGCGCGGCGCGGGCCGTGTTCTTCATTTCTTCGATCGCCCGCTGGTTCACGCCGGCCGGGTCGCCGTCGCCCCAGACCGTCTTCGGCAAGATCGACTTGTGCCGCTCGTCGATCGTGTCCAACACCGCCTGCCCGACCAAGTGATTGCTGATCGCAAAAACTTGCAGGTCGTATCGCTCCAACAGATCGCGCTTGGCGGCGCAATAGCCGTCGTCGGCTAGGGCCTTGTCGACTTCGAAGTGGTCGCCCCAGCAGGCCAGTTCCAAGCCGGTATAGCCGAATTCGCTCGCCTTGCGGGCCAGGTCTTCCAACGGCAAATCGGCCCATTGGCCGGTGAACAATGTGACAGGACGAGGCATGCGAAGCTCCTTGTGGAATGATGACTATTGGCGGGATGAATGCGATTGGATAGCCGTTGGATGAGCGGGCTTTGGCGGCGGTTCCGCGCGGCTTTTTCGCCGGGCAGCCCGTAAACTGCAAGGCGCCATTTTGCCAGATTCCCTCCGATTCGCAACGCCCCGCCGCGAAGTTTCTCGACCTCCACCGGCCGTGTTGCGCACTGCGATGGTTGCACCGATTGTTCAGCCCGAGGGCGCCGACGAAATGCTATAATCGGAATGTATCGCGGCCGAACATGCTCGCGAAACCCTCGGCCCATTTAGCCGAGCCGCTTGCGGCTCGTGTCTGCCATGGCACAACGCAAATTCTCACATTTAATGGAATCAAAATAACATGGCCCGCCGACAAGCTTTCTGCACCACGCTGATCTTTGGCATATTTTTTCTTCTCGGCACCTCCACCGCCTGGGCCAAGCCGCAGGTGCAAATTGTCGTGCTGGCCGAACCAAGCCCGAGCACGGCCACCAGCGCCCGGCGCTGGGCCCAGACGTTTGCCGATCTGGGCGTCGGCGTGCAAATCCGCGGGCCGCAGCCGGGCGAAAAGCTGGGCATCGAGGTTCGCGGCACGGGCGATGCCGCGACCTACTACGTCACGGGCCAGTTGAACGCCAACAACGAGCTCGTGCTACCCGGCGGACGATTTGCCTCGACCGATCGCGACCGGCTGACGAAATGGCTCGGCGACTTGGGAATGAACGGCCCAGCCGGCGTTACGGAAAAGCGCGCCGCCTTCGGACTACTGCCGAAACAGATCGCGGAGCTGCGCGACGATCTTGCCCGGCCGGTGAGCTTCTCGACAAAGAAAACGCCCGCGGCAGACGCGGTCACGAAAATCGCCGCCGCGTTGAAATTTCCGATCACGATCGACGCCGACGCGCAACAAGCGCTCGCGGCCGACGACCCGGTGCGCGACGAACTGGACGGCATCGCCAGCGGCACCGCGATTGCCGCCATTGCCCGCCCCGCCGGTTGCGTCCTGCGGCCGCGGCAGGAGGCCAGCGGCGCGTTGAGCTATCTGCTGGCGAAAGCCGCGCCGGGGGCCGAAGGCTGGCCGATCGGTTGGCCCGCGCCGCAAGCTGAGGCGAAAGTGTTGCCGCAATTAGTCGATTCGCTGAACGCCGAAATCCGCGACGTCTCGCTGGAGCGCGCCGTCGATGCGATCCAATCCCGGCTGAAGGTCCCATTCTTGTGGGACTACAACGCCTTGGCGAAGCAGCGAATCGATCTGAACAAGAACGTCACGGTGCCCGGCAAGCGCGCGATCTACGCCGTCCTCCTGCGGCAGGTGCTCTACCAAGGCCAACTCAAATATTCGCTCCGCGTCGACGACGCCGGCAAGCCGGTGATCTGGATCACCACGGTGAAAGCGTTGTAGGGCGCATGTTCCGTACCGATTCCTTCGGGTCGGGTACGGGTTAGAATAGGAATGGGTTGGGCCGGTTTTCCTGGGGACAAGAGCATTGAATCGAGCAGAATTGAAGCAGTTGGCGCAGGATCGGATTGACGATGCGCAAGTTTTGCTCGACCACGATCGCTGGACGGCGGCGTACTACCTTGTTGGGTATGCGGTGGAGACCGGGCTCAAGGCGTGCATTCTCAAATTCGTGGAAGAAACCGGCGTCATTTTCACGGACAAGAGATTAGCAGAGAAGTGCTGGACGCATCGCATTGAAGACTTGGTTAAGCAAGCGAACTTGGAGCCAACGCGCGGAACTGATATTCAGGCCAACGCTGCGCTCGGCGGTTACTGGGGCGTCGTGGAGCCGTGGACGGAAATTAGCCGTTACGAGCAAAAGACCGAAGCGCAAGCGAGAAGTCTTTTCGAGGCCGTTACGAATGATCCCAATGGAGTATTTCGATGGATACAACAATACTGGTAAATGAACGAATCGATGAAGGGGAAATCTTCATTAGTCGCCTGAAAAGCGCAGGTTTCGACGTGGTCGTCGCTTTTTGGGTTCTTACCAGCGAGGAGGAACTATGGTTTCTCTATATCGCGTCTTCCGTGGTTGCTAACGAGGGCTTGGCCGCATCGTATCGACGAGCATACCGAGAGCTTTCCCACAGTCCGACCCGTTGGCTTTCGCGATCGGACATCAGGCTTATCGACAGCAATGACCCACTCACGCTCGACGCGATCGCCTATCAACGCGATACGCTGCCTACGAAATATGAGGGCCGAAAGCTAGGAAACATGATCGTCGAAGAGGCATATATCTATCCGAAGTGATCGGCGAGCCGAACGGGATTTTTTACGGCAGCTTCTGCGGATCGTAGGTGTGCGGGCGTTTGCGCAGCACGACGGCTTTGAGAATCTGGTCCGGCTTGACGCCCGTCGGTTTGTCGGGATCGATGCGCTGGATGCTATCGACCACGTCCATCCCTTCGGTTACGCGGCCGAACACCGTGTATCCGCCGTCGAGTTGACTGCGCGGCACGAAGCAAATGAAAAATTGCGATCCGTTCGAGTTCGGCAGCGACGAATGGGCCATGCTCAGCGAACCGCGGAAATGGTCGCGGTGGTTCGGCTGCTTGAACTCGTCGGCGATGTTGTAGCCGGGCCCCCCTTGTCCGTTGCCTTGGGGATCGCCCCCTTGGGCCATGAATTCCGGCAGGACACGGTGGAAGGTGAGCCCGTCGTAAAATTTCTTATCTACCAGGCTGATGAAGTTGGCCACGGTGTTGGGGGCCTCGTTTTCGAACAACTCGACCACCACCTTGCCTTTCACATGGCCGCTGGCGTCGCCGATCGTCAGTTCCACGCGCGGCAGGTCGTTGGCCTTGGCTTCCGCCTCGCGGAGCTTTTGCTCGCGGTCCCATTTCTTGCGCAGATCGGGAATTTCGGCCAGCATCCCCTTGGCTTTGTCATCGAGCAGCTTCGGATCGATGAGATTGAGATACTTTTCGGCGTCGTCGTATTGGGCGGTGTTGAAGGCCGAACCGCCGGCCACGGCATAGACCTGCGGCCGGGTGTCGCCGTGGTCGATGAGCAGCTTGGACAGGCGATACGCTTCGTCGTACTTTTCGGCTTGGAGTTCGCCGGCCATCAGCGCGTACATCATGTCGGTCATCGACTTGTCTTTGGGGTTTGACAAATACAGCTTTTCAGCCAATCCCGCAAGCTTGGGCCGCAGCTCGGTTCCGCTGCGCACCAGGTCGCGGAATTCCTCGGCCATCTTCGGCCGCTCGGCCGGCGAGGCCACGGGAAAGCGATCCTGAATGTCGCTGGCCTTCTTGAGAATATCCTTGTATTGGGCATACGTTTGATCGAATTCGGCCTGGACATTTTGCGGTGGGTCGGCCGCCTGCGATGTAGCGGGACAAAAGAGCAACATGCAACCGACCGTCAACGACCATGGCCCGAGCCGCCTTGAAATCCGCATGATTCGAATCCTCTTGGAACTTCGCTGAAATAGAAGTGAATCGAGAAAAGCACAGGAGCCTGTTGAAAAAGGGGACTGGCTCGGAGCGGCCGCTGGATTTTTCCCGGAAATTTGGATTCCCGCGACGTGCCTGTCCCCTTTTTCAACAGCCTGATAGCCCTGGCAACGACCGTCCGGCGGCCTGTGTCCCGCTGGAAGGTAAGATATGCGGGCGAACCTGTCGCGGAAAGAGGGCCGCGATTAAGATTCAGATGAACCCTGAGAGGAATTCACTACGATGGTGCGGCGAAAGCAACTGAAGCCGGCGGCTCCGGCGGCCCGCGAGTCGGCGGACGAGGCGGCCGCCGAGCCGCGAATCATCGGCGGCAAATTTCGCGGGCGGAAGTTGCTCTATCTGCCCGACCGCCGCACCCGGCCGATGAAGGATCGAGTTCGCGAGGCGGTCTTCAACTTGATTGGGCCGGGAATCAAGGGAAAGCATGCGATCGATTTGTTCGCGGGCACCGGCGCACTGGGGTTGGAAGCGATCAGCCGCGGAGCGATCGGCGGGACGTTCGTCGAGCGGCACTTTCCCACGGCGGAGTTGATCCGGCAAAACGCCGCGGCGCTGGACGTGGCCGAGTTGTGTTCGATTCTGCCGGCCAACGTGTTGCTCTGGCCGCGGCGCTGGCCTTCGCTGCCGGAAGCACCATGGATCGTATTCTGCTCGCCGCCGTGGGATCTATATGGCGAAGAGCCGGACGCGGTTTATAACCTGATCGAAATGCTCCTGGATCGTGCTCCGGCGACGAGCCAGATGGTGGTCGACACCGATGAACGGGTCGACTTCAGCTTGTTGCCCCGGCCCGAAGGTTGGGACGTTCGCGCCTATCCACCGGCACAAATTGGAATTTTGACGAAATAATATGGACGTGCAACAGCGCGATTGGTGTCCTCCTTTTACCACGGTCGACGGCTCGGAAATCCGCGAGTTGCTGGCCCATCGCAACTCGTGCATTCGCAATCAGAGCCTGGCCGAGGCCACCTTGGCGCCCGGGCAAACGACCGCGGCCCATTATCATCCTCGCGCTGAAGAGATCTACTACATCTTGCGCGGCGCTGGTCAAATGACGTTAGGTGACGAAAGCCGCGCAGTCGGTTCTGGCGATGCGATGGCCATTCCCCCCGGAAAGGTCCATACGATCACCAATCTGGGCGACGAGCCGCTGGTGTTCCTCTGCTGCTGCGCTCCCGGCTACGAGCATGCGGACACCGTGCTCGTCTAGCTAGCATGCATGCAAGGGGCAATGAAATCGCCCGTAAGCGGCCGCCTGCAATAATCAACTTGGGCGAACTGTTCAAACGGCGAAAACTCTGCCGCCGCTCTTGAGGCCATTGTTAAATTTTGCGGGCTGCTGCCTCAAATCTGGTTCGACTTGCTTGCCTCATCGTTCCGATTCTAACGAGGCAGGCCGCGGCGGCGCGCTCCGATCACCGGAGCAGATCCAGCCTGGCAACATGCATCACCAGTGTAGGGAGTCGGAACTTGAAACAGCGAACTCCGCTTTGGCCATACTTGTTGGTTCTGAGCTTTCTCTTCGCGCTGAGTCTGGCGGCGCCGCATGGCTGGCGTTCTTCGGCAACGTCGCAGTCGACCGACGAATTGTCGGCACAACTGGCGGCGGCCGCAGCCAAGGCCGAGGAAAATGATCGGGTTGCGGCGGTGGTTCATGCTGGCTCCCAATCGCTCGAGAACGACGCCCTGTCGCAAACCTCTGGCCCGGATGTGGTCACGACCGCGCCGGAGCCGGAAGCGGCGGCGGAAAAGGTCGCCGACGTGTGGCGATTCGATGCCGCGGCGGAACTCGGCGGCGCGCGTCATCCAGTGAATGCCGACGCTAATGGGTCGGGCTCCACGGAGGATCCAATCGACGCGGGACCGGCAGAGTCCGCAGCGCCGGCTTTTGGAGTTCCGCTTCCGAGCCTTTCGAGTGCCGGTGCACCGGAGCTAAAGGCGCCGCTGTCGAAGCTCGAGTCCGAGGCTCCCGCGCAGCCATTGGAGATTAAATGCCTATCCGAGAACCGGCCGAGGAGAGGGGGACAGGCACATTTTGCTCCCAGGGCATCGCAAAATGAGCCAGTCCCCGCCGGTTCTCGGATAGGCTCTAAGCCCTCTGCCGCCGAGACGCCGCAGGGAAACAAAGTCGCAGCGGCGGCTGACAAACCAGCGTCGCGCGCTGCGAACGAAGATGAGATCGATGCCGACAGCTGCGATGAACTGGGCACCGATACGACTGCGTCCGCCGGCGGCGGTTCGGAGGCGAAATCCGTAGAGGAGCAACGATCCGTTGCAGCGCCGCGAGAAATAAAAACGCATCCGGACGAAGGCGTCGCGTTCGAGATCCCCATGTCGAAGTTTCTCTCCTCGTTCACGCACCCTGCGTTGCCGAAACGATCCCCACCGCTTGCGCCAATTTCCGCGGCGGCCGACACGCATCCGGCAGCTGATGGTCCAGATTCGCCGCGGCCCCCGAGCGCTGCGCCGCCCATCAAATCAGACGAAATGAAATCGGCGGACGTGCCGCCGGACGACGCCGACGAAGTCGTAGCTTCAGACGTAGCGGATTCGGGCGTGAAGCCAGGGAAAGCTTCGCCTTGGCCCGCGGCCGCGAGTCTTGACAACCGGCTACAGCAAATGGCGGCCCGCGATGGTTGCTGTGCCTGGGCCAATGACGTCGAGATGAGCTTGCAAGAGCTTTACGAATTGGAGCCGGCGGACGGACAGGGCGCCGTCAAAGTCCTCAAACGGTTGCGCGATTTAAGTGGGGGTGCGGGCCGGTTGGCCACCGCGATGCACGATCGAGAAACTGTAAAGGAACTTCGCCGGACGCAATATGACCTGATCCGACGCTTGGATCTGTGGGATGAAGTTTGCGCGGCGCGTTTGATCCCGGCCGAACCGACGCCGCGGGCAGCGCAACGCAAACGACTGGAGCTGTGCCTGGCGGACGTCAGGGCCGCTAACGACCAGCCTGGGGCCGCTCCGGGCCTGAACGATCAATTGCTGCTCGACAAACTCGCCAAACTGGCAACTGAAGAGGGCGCCGGCGAATCGGATCGTGTCAGCGACGACGAGCGCGGCCTGGCCCGCGAGGTTTTGTCGCGGTTGGCTCGACGCCGCGTGCCATCCGACCGTCGGTCCTCGGCCGCGGAGGCGCATCTGGCGGCGCTCGGGCAGCAGTTGCGCCCCTGGGCGGCGGAGCCGTTGGAATGCACCGAATTGCTAACCCGATTGGAGAATTACGAAAACACGGAATCGGCGGCCGACGCCCAGCGGCTGGCCGAAATTCGCCGCCAATTGACTTGGTCGACCAAGCCGTCGGAACAGGCCCTGGCTCGACGCTTGGAGATGCACTATCGCAACGCCAATGTGCGGGTCGCGATCACCGCGGCACTGATCGACCGCTTGTTGCCTGAACCGACGCCGACCAATGAACCGGTCAATGAAACGATTCTTGGCGCCGCGGTTTCAGGTCAGAGTGCAACGTCGACCCGGCTATCGGTCGAATTGGTGCCCGATGCCAACACCTGGCGATTCAATCTTGTGGCCAGGGGAAGCGTGGCATCGCAGACCCGCGCCGATTCGGGTCCGGTGACTTTTTTCAATCAGGGCCAAACCACCTTCGTCGCGCGAAAGCTCGTTTTGGCCAATGCCTATGGAACGCGCATATTGCCGGCCGTGGCCGAAGCCGCGGCATATCAGAGCTTAAACGGCCTATCGACCGAGTACGACTCGATCCCAATCGTGCGGTCGATGGTCCGCAACTACGCGATGGGACAGCATGCCGAATTGGAAGGGCAAGCCCAAGCCGAAGCCGAACAGCGCGTCGCGACACGAGCCTGCGCTCGGATCGATGCCGAATTCGAACCTCGGGTCACTGCGGCGCAAGACAAATTTCGCAATCGCGTAGTCGAGCCGTTGAAGAAGCTCGGACTGGACCCGGTGGTGGTGACGATGGAAACCAGCGCCACGCGGCTGACATTCCGCGGCCGGCTAGCCGCGATCGACCAGCTTGGCGCCCAGACGGCCCGGCCCGAAGCACCGGCCGACAGCCTGGCGATGCCCAGATTCACGAATCGGCCCTGAACAACCTGTTGGACCATCTCGACCTGGCCGGCCGGACATTCACGCTGCAAGAATTGCTGCGGCAGGTGAATTCGAAGCTCAGCCGCGGCGAACCCACTTTGCCGCCGGATCTTCCGGACCATGTCGAGATCGCATTCGCCAAACAGCAACCTTTGCATGTGCGCTGCGATCATGATGAACTGGAATTGGTGTTGAACATCGCCGAAATCCGCCAAGGCAAACATCACTGGCACGATTTCGAAGTGCGAGCGAAGTATCGGCCGGCGCCCAATGGCTTGTCGTGCGAGTTGCAGCGCGTCGGCTCGATCGAGCTAGGGGGGCAATATCAAGGCCGGGCCGAGGTGACGCTCCGCGGCATCTTCAGCAAAGTGCTGTCGAAAGACCGGAAGCTGAAGCTATTGCCCGAGTCGATTTACAGCGATCGACGATTAGCCGGTTTGGAGGTGACGCAATTTGTCATTGACGACGGCTGGATCGGCCTGGCCATCGGCCCGAAACTCGCCGTGGCGCACCGCTAGAGCGAATGTTGCTAACTTGGGACCTGCGTGAAATGCGCGGCAGCGAAGGGCAAGCGCCCCACGGGTCAGGTATTGGTGAACTCATAGGACCCACGAAACAAACCGATCCTTGGCACCCTTCTCCCCCAGGTCCGCCGTCGCCCGGGGCTAGTCTCCGTTTTTCAACGAAACTACTCGCCTGCGGCGCCCAAGCTTGCCAGCAGCTCGCTCATTTCGCCGGCGGCGTGGGCGTTGCCTTGACGGCGGGCTTCTTCGATTCCGTCGCGCAGGATGGTGCGGGCTTCTAAGGCTCGCCCCAACTGGACCAACTGCTGCGCCGCCATGAAAAACGCCGGGACATAAGGCGGCTTGTCGCGCTGTAGTTCTTCCAGCCGGGCAAGACTGTCCGCGTGATTGCCTTCCTTGTCCAACTCCATCGCCAGGGCGTAGCGCAAGAAAACATCCTGAGGGCTTTCGGCCAACAGCGATTCAAGTTTTTCGCGGCGCGGCATCGAAGCTCAATTCGTCGGTTGGGGTGATTCGGGAGGGCGAGGCTCCCGCCGAGCCGTGAGAAGACATTCGACCACGGATGACACCGATACCACAGATGCGGACGAACATTACTTATTCTTTCTCCGTGTCATCCGAGGCATCCGTGGTTCAACTCCATCCGCTCGGCTCGGCTCGGCTGGAGCTTCGCCCTCTCGAAGGACGAATCTCTGAAAAACAACGCGCCTAAAGTCCCGGCGCAATCTTCACGAGTTGCCCCGATTTTTCGCCGGCCGTTTTCGCCGTGCCAAGCAGCGTGATGTATAGCGTGCCGTCGGGAGCGAAAGCCAACGCCGTGGGTTTATCGAGCGCGGCGATCTTCACCGCCTTCACGCCCATGTGGCCCTCTTGTTGCGCGGCATCGAGACGATACAGCCCGGCTTGCTTTTCGTCGGCCACGGCCAGATCGACGGCGTAAAGCAAACCGGTCTGCGGGCTGTAATCCAAGCCCACAATGTCCATCAAACCGGTGGGCAGCGTGAGCAGCAGCTTGCCATTTTTCGGATTGTAGAACGAGAGCTGGCTATCGTGGCTCGCATCGAATTGTCCCGCCTGGCCGACGACCAACTCGCCACGCTTGCTGACGGTCAAACCCATCGGCGAGCCGACTTTTGTCGTCGGCTTGGTTTGAATGAACGCCTTTAGATCGGCGGCCCGGTCGCTGATCACGAAGGCCCGGCAAATCCAGCCGGCGTCTTCGTCGCCGTGCGCGGTAGCAAAAATCGCCTCGGGCAGGGCCGTCACGCCCCAGAACCAGCCCTCGAGCGTGTGCGGTTCCGCCGTGCCGCGGACGGCGCCCAACCGCTGGCGAAACTCGTCGGCTTTTTTCGGTTTGTCGTCGGCTGGAACAGCGTAAAGTCGCACGGTTTGATCTTCGTCCGTGACGCCGCCGCTGCCGCAAGCCAGCGTCATGCGATCTAAGAACACCAGGCCCAGCGGTCCGACTTTCAAATTTGGGATGCCCGGAAACGGGGCGACGTGGAAGTCGGTCACGACCGGCACGGCCTTGGCCGGCGAACCCGCGACCAACCGTACAATGCGACCGGCTCCGCTTTCGGAAATGTAGACATCGTTCGCGCTCGGCCGCAGCGCAACCGACACCGGGTTGTCCAAGCCGGCAAGCACAGGCTCGACTTTGACTTCTTTCGCATCCGCCCCCAGCGCAATCGCCGGCGCGGCAATCGCCGCCAACAACATAACAAAATAAAATCGTCGCATCGTGACTCCCGTTGGACCAGCCACATTTAGCCGCGCGAGCTCTGCCCCGCGAAAAATTCGCACGACAAAAAACTTCAAAGCAGCGCCGGATGGCTTTGCTCGTGGGCCGTAATTTTGTCGGCATGAGCCAGCGTCAGGCCGATATCATCCAAGCCATTTAATAGACAATGGCGTCGGAACGGCTCGACGTCAAATTCCAGGGCCAGCCCGTGCTCGTCGCTCAAGCGGCAGGACTCCAAATCGGCAGACAAAGTGTAGCCCGGGAATTTCGCGGCGCGGCGAAACAAGTCGTCGACCGTGGCGTCGTCCAAACGAATCGGCAGCAGGCCGTTCTTGAAGCAGTTGTTGTAGAAGATGTCGGCGAAGCTGGGGGCGATGAGCACGCGAAAGCCATAATCGTCCAGCGCCCAGGGGGCATGCTCGCGGCTCGAGCCGCAGCCGAAATTTCGCCGGGCCAGCAGCACGCGTCGCGCCGCGATACTCCGGGCGATTCAACTCGAAAGCCGGGATTCGTCCGAGCCGTCGTCGTGGAATCGCCAGTCGAAGAACAGAAACTGCCCGAAGCCGGTCCGCTCGATCCGCTTCAAGAACTGCTTGGGGATGATCTGGTCGGTATCGACGTTCGCCCGATCCATCGGCAGCGACCAGGCCGGTATGATTTTGTGAACGACTGCATGGAGAATCTCTAGGGTGAATGACGCGGCACACGCTCCTCTTCGAGTCGAGGCTAACGAACTTGGGGCGGCTAACTATTCCGTGGAATTTCCACTGGCGGATGTCGACAAAATGACCGGTCACGGCGGCGGCGGCGGCCATGGCGGGCGAGACCAGATGCGTGCGGCCCCCCTTGCCTTGCCGGCCTTCGAAATTGCGGTTGCTGGTCGAGGCACAGCGCTCGCCGGGCGAAAGCTTGTCGGGATTCATGGCCAGGCACATGCTGCAGCCCGCCTCGCGCCATTCGAAGCCGGCTTCGCGGAAGATGCGGTCGAGCCCTTCGGCCTCGGCCTGCTGTTTCACTTGTCCGCTGCCCGGCACGACCATCGCGTTGACCGTCGAAGCCACGTGATAGCCGCGCACCACGGCGGCCGCGGCCCGCAGATCTTCGATCCGGCCGTTGGTGCAGGAGCCGATGAACACTCGGTCGAGCTCGAGTCGACGTGATCGGCTGCCCGGCTTCCAAGCCCATGTATTCCAGCGCGCGGGCGGCCGTCTTGCGTTCGTCGTCGGTCGGGCAAACCGGCCGGGTCGGGCACGCGGTCGCCGACCGGCAACCACCTGGCCCGGGATTGGTGCCCCAGGTGACTTGCGGCATGATGTCGGCCGCTTGGAACACTTCCACGCGGTCGTAGCTCGCGCCCGGAGTCGCTGGGCAACTTGCTGCCAGCGGGCCACGGCGGCGTCGAAATCGCTGCGGGGCGAACTCGCGGCCGCGCAGATAGTCGTAAGGTCGTTTCGTCGGGAGCGATCATGCCGGCCCGAGCGCCGGCTTCGATCGACATGTTGCAGACCGTCATCCGCTCTTCCATGCTCAGGCGCGGATCGCGCTGCCGGTGTATTCGATCACGTAGCCGGTGCCGCCGTCGGTGGTGATCTGGCCGATGAGATACAGGATCAGATCCTTGGCCGTCACGCCGGGAGCCAGCTGGCCATCGACGCGCAGTTCCAACGTCTTGGGCTTGGATTGCAGCAGCGTTTGCGTGGCCAGCACGTGCTCGACTTCGCTGGTGCCGATGCCGAAGGCCAGCGCCCCGAAGGCGCCGTGCGTGGCCGTGTGGCTGTCGCCGCAGACGATCGTCATGCCCGGCTGCGTGAGGCCCAGCTCCGGCCCGATGATGTGCACGATGCCCTGCTTGCGGATCGTTCGAGATCGTAGAGCGGATGCCGAACTCGCGGCAGTTGTTCCGCAGCGTGTCGATCTGCTGCTGCGAAATCGGATCGGCGATCGGCAGGCGGCGATCGGTCGTCGGCACATTGTGGTCGGGCGTGGCCACGGTCCGCTCGGGCCGCCGCACCTTGCGACCGGCCAGCCGCAAGCCCTCGAACGCCTGGGGACTGGTCACCTCGTGAACCAGGTGCAGGTCGATATACAGAATGTCTTGCTTGCCTGGTTCGGAATGGACCACGTGGGTGTCCCAGATCTTCTCGAACATCGTCCGCGGCTTGGTTTGCGTCTCGATGGGCATAGGGCTACTGGGTCGGAAATTCGCGGCAAGTTACTCGTTAATACTATACCCAACTCGCGGCAGCAGGGGCAGCCGGCGAGCGGCGTTATGCAGGGAGGGCGAGGCTCCTGCCGAGCCGACGAATCAAACTTGGCGTCCGGCTCGGCAGGAGCCTCGCCCTCCCGTCGGACGTCATGACACGGGGGCGTTACACGGCCGCCATCGCCGCCGATTCCGCGCCGTTATTCGAAATGCGATTCGACGGAACGCCATTGGCCAGATTTTCGGCCGGCGTTCCGATCTCCGCCCACCAGCGGCGCGCATGCTCGCGCGTCCAGGTGTCGGCTGCGTCGCAGTCGGCCAGCGCATTTGCCAGCGAGGCCGTGTCGGTGAACCGATCCTCCGGGTCCTTGGCCAGGCAGCGCATCACGACCGCCTCCAAATCGCGCGGGATATCGGGCCGCAATTGCGAAGGAGGAACGACCGCCGTATGGACATGGGCCATCAGAATCTTCAGCGTGTTCTTGTCGTCGAACGGTGGCCGGCCGGTGAGCAGATAATAGGCCACCGCGCCCAAAGAATAGATATCGCTCCGAGCGTCGGGTTCGCTGTCGCCAGAAGCTTGCTCCGGGGCCATGAACAGCGGCGAGCCGGTGATCGTTCCCTCAATGGTCAAGTGCGGCGCTCTGCGGCGCCAAAATCGGCTTCGCCAGACCGAAATCCAGCAGCTTGGCCACGTCGTGAATTCCGCCGCGCTGGGCAGCGAAAATGTTGCCGGGCTTGATGTCGCGATGGATCAGCCCGAGGCCGTGCGCTTCGGACAGTGCTTCGCACGTTTGTTCGAGCAGATGGATCGCCCGCGCCGGCAGGCAATGGGCCATGCCGCTCGACGAGTTCCGCCAGGCTCAGGCCGGGGAGATATTCCATCACGTAATAAAACGTGCCGTCGTCGGTGCTGCCGTAGTCGAAAATTTCGACCGTGTTCCAATGCGAGAGCTTTGCGGTCGCCCGCACTTCGCGTTCGAACCGGGCCAGCGCTTGCGGATCGCTGGCTTTGCCCGGACGAATCAGCTTGATCGCGCAAGGGCGCTTCAGCAGTTGATGCTCGGCCAGATAGACTTCGCCCATCCCGCCAGCGCCGAGTAATCGCGTGAGCCGATATTGGCCGAACTGCCGGGCCTCGAACGCTTCGCGCCGTAGCCGACCAATCGAATAAACCCCCCACACTCCGGCCACAGCCGCCAGAGTGACGGCGATCGTCATCCCGATCAGTTGCGAGCCGAAAATCGACTCGGAAACCTCAGGCACCAACAGCCAACAAGTCAAGAATAGCAAGATGGGAATGGCCGCCAGCACACCGAGCACCGCGGCCGCCCGCCGCCAGGTGTTCGGCACGTAGAGTGCATAAAGGAAAATCAGCGTGACCCAAGCCGCCGTGGGACTGCTGAGGAATCGGCTCTTCCCCTCCGGCGCCCAATTGGAAAGCACTAGGGCTTGCTGCACGAGAAAGTATGCCGCGGGAAGTCCGAAACAGAGCAATTCGGCAGCCCGCAGGAAAGGCATCGACTTAGGACATTTTCGGCACAAGCCGACGGCGACCGCGCTCAGGGTCAGGACCACGCCGAAATGGAACACATACAACGTCAGGGTATGCCGTTCAGCCCAATTGGCGACAAACGTGTCGATGACGAGAAAGATTCCAAACCCGACGGCCAGCAAAATGGCTGCGGCCCGCAACCGCGATTGGAGCAGCGACTGCGTCTCGCGGCTGAGCCCTGGCTGGCTTCCTTCGACCAAGGCAACTCGGCACGCCGCGCAATCCTCGCTGGAAAAGCTGCTCGCCGCCGCGGCGTCCGTATCCAAAGCCAGCGCGTCCAGCGTCGGATCCTGCGGCGAAGGAAATAATGATTTCGTCATGGAAGCCAAAGCCGCAGCGCAAGCGGTGGGCGAGTCATCAAGGCGAGGCGCCTCGGAACCGAATCCGCCTGCCCACTATCATATCCGGGTGTGCAACTTCTGGCGACTGCTCGGCGGGAGGAGCAAAGGACTATGCGGCCCGGCGGCGCGTGCCGCGGGCGGCGAGGCGTTCGATCTCAATGCGCGGAAGGCTGCGCCAGGCCGATTTTTTGCCCACCATCTCGGCCTGGAATATCATTGCCCCGCGCGACAACATCCGCGGCAGATAGAACCAGGCTCGGGCCAGCGATTCGGGGTTCAAATCCGCGGAAATCAGCACCAACTCGTTGCCCGGCAATGAATTCGCCGAACGCGTCAGAGCCTCCGCGGGGTCGCCGGGCAGCAAATGCACCAGGGCGCCCGTGCGGCGTAACCTCCGGTAGACACTTTTCAGCGAGCTCGTGGGAGGGGCTTCCTCCTGTTTGTCTTCGAACAAATCGACGCCGACATAGCGAACTTTTGCGTCGTGCGTATAGCGCTTCGCCAAGCGAATCATCCGCAACGACCGGCGCCCGTCAGTGAGCCCAATTTCGAGAATCCGGCGGACTCGATGCCTTCTGATCGCCCGGTATAAAACCCGGTCGCCGGCAGGCTGGGAAAGATAGGCCAACCATAGCGATTCGAGTCCATTCACAGTGGCAACGCCTTTCGAACAACGCGGCTGGACTCGCAATCCCTCAAAGAATGTCGGCCAGCCGTGCGACGCGAATTGACTATTAGTCGAATCGTCGGCCGGGCAAGGTTTGCCGTCCGCGGTTTGAGAATATTGTCGAGACAGTGTCGAGAATATTTCGGAATTACCGTCCAGATTTTGCCGGGAAAGTTCCTAAGGTAATCGCGCATTCCGTGAGTGACGCAAGGTTTAGGCAACCGCCTCGGCGAACTTGACCCTTCGCGCGTTGATCGGTAAAGTGTCGCCCCTCCGAGCTTCTTCAATGGTTATCCGTCCGCATGTCGATTGCAACTCACGAACCGACGAAACCGTTTTCGGCCGCGCCCTGGGGCTCTTTGCCGGCCCGGATGCGCGTGCTGTACATCACCAGCCAACAGCGCACCGGTAGCTGGCTGGCCGAGGTGCTGGCCACCGACAGCGGCTCGCAGGTGACGCTGGAAGAAGCCCAGGGCGTGGTGGCGGGGATGGCCCGGTTGCAGGACGATCTGTTCGACGCCGTGCTCGTCAGCCACGAACCGCCCGAGCTCGACGCCCTGGAGCTGGCCCAAGGCCTACGGGCCGGCGGGACGGATTGCGCGATCCTGTTGCTGGGCGCGGCGAATCAGGACGAGGTCGAGGCCGCGGCATACGAAGTGGGCGCGGACGCCTACCTCTGCGTTGGCGCCGCTACCACCCGAGCGCTGCTCTGGGCCGCGGCTCGGGCGATCGAGCGGCATCAGCTGCTACGGGAGAATCGCCGTTTGACGCAGGCCGAGCGGCAGCGGTTGCATCAAGAGCGGCTCGAGGCCGACCGCCTACTTGCCGAGCAACGAGCGCTAACTGCCGCTGAGATGCTGGTGATAGATAGCGCCGCCGACGTTGCCAATCACAACCCGAGCGACGCTCCGCTGCCGGAAAAACTCGTCGCGCACTATGCCGATCTGTTGCGGGCTCACGTCATCATGGGCTCTGGTAACTTGTCGACAGAACTTCGCGATCTGGCGCATCTGCTGGTGGCCGCTAATGTTGGACCCCAGCAAACGATGAGCCTGCACCTGAATGTACTCGAAGAACTCGTGCGCGGCCTCGGCGCCCGCAGCGCCCGACATGTGATGACCCGGGCCGACCTGCTGGTGCTCGAAGTCTTGTTGCACCTGGCAGCCGGATATCGAGCCGGCTCGCGGGTTTTGCAGCCGCCTGAGACGGCCGATCATGCGTTGCAACCGGCGCCCAACAAGGTCATATACCAGCCGCCAATTTGAGACGCCGCAAACATTGCTACGCGGCAAGCTTCCGCTTCAAGTCTTGCAGCAGCGCCATGGCTTGCCCGATTTCGGCTTTTTGCCGCTCTGGATCTTGCGGAATTTCGCGCTCGATTGTCAGCGGACCGGTGTAGCCGATGCCATCCAACGTACGGAGAAATTTCTCGAAGCCGACTGCCCCTTTACCGAGCGGCACTTCGGAACCAAACGTCATACCGGGCTGCGCCGACCAGGTTCCGTCCTTGCAGTGGACGCTCCGCACATAGGGGCCGAGCTGCTCCAGCGCTGCGATCGGTTCGCCGGCGCCGTACAAGATCATATTGGCCGGATCGAAATTCACGAACAAATTATCTCGCTCGACATGTTGTAGAAATCGCAAGAGCGCGTCGGCGGTCTCCTGGCCCGTTTCGAGATGCAATGCCTGGCGGTTGCCGCGGCAGTGGTCGCACAACTGGCGGGTCACTTCGAGCACCTCGCGATACAGCGGCTGGCTCGCATCGTGCGGCACGAAGCCCAGGTGCAGGGCGACGACATCGACGTTCAGCAGCCGGGCGAAGTCGGCGATTTCGTACATCTCCGCCAAGCGGGCGGCGCGCGTTGCGGGCGGGACGAGCCCGACCGTGCTCACGACGGTAGGAATATCGGCGTAGCTTTCACCTTCGAAGCCGCCGAAAACGGCGGTGAGCCGGATGCCGAGGTCTTTCAACCGGGCCAGAAATTTCTCGGCGTGCGCTTGTGTGCGGCTTTCCCGGTGCGGAGCGTGCAACTGGATAGTCGGGATGCCCAGTGCATCGGCCACTTCCAACTGAACGCCCAAGCCGGCGTCGATGCTGGCGAATACGCCGATCGGCCATTTGTCCATAGGAAACGCGTCGCCCAAGGGCGACGGCTAAAAGGAAAATTTTCCGACCGGCCGCCGGCGATGCGTCACACTTTGTATTCCGAACGGGTGATGTCCGGCTTGTTATTGTTTGGCGTGGCGTCGCTGTTCAGATCGTACCATTCGTCCTTGAATTCGATGCGGGCCTTGTCCTTGGGATTTTGGATCGCGACGTTGCTCACCAGCGCGATCACAGCGTCGGCCAGTGCCACGTCGGGAGTGCAGCGCGGCATGTGTTCCGGCGATGGATTGCGGATGCACCAGGCCCAATGCTCCAATTCTTCGGTGTAACCGCGGCTGATCGGACCCCCGTCGGTCGCCGCCGCGCCAATGGCCGCGGAGGGAGCCGCATGCCCGCCACTTTCGGCGGTATCGAGCGTGGGGCCCCCTTTGTCATCGGCCGAGACTTTGATCTTCGTGCTGGCCGAACTCGACTTGAACAGCATCGCCTCCATTTCTTTTTCCAACACGAGCGTGCCCTTGGTGCCCATCACGACTTCGCCGTAATCGCCAAAGCCGTTGCCGTTGATGCAGGAGTACGTGAGGAAGATTTTCTTGTTCGGATCCTTTTCGTAGCCCGGCGCGGCGAATTCGTACATGCAATAGACATGGTCGTCGCAGTCGCGATCCATGGGAAACAGCGTGCGCCCACCCATGCCGAACACGGTCAGCGGCTTGGCGTGCTGGTGTTCCTTGCCGCTGTGCGCTTCGAGTTCGGCCCCGATCAGAATGCCGGCTGCGTCGAACTGGTGGCTCCCCAACTCGGCCATCAAACCGCCGCCGGTGCGGTTCCACAATCGCCAGCGGAGCAGTTCTTCCAATGCCGAACGCTTGTAACCGTTGGGCAGCGTCAGGTCTTGGTAGCCGTACGACGCGGCATTGACCTTCTGGTCGGCAATTTGGGCCTTCACTTGGGCCAGCTTCTTGATCGCCTCGTCGATGTCGGCCGGCTTGGCATCGTGCGACTTCGCAACTTTCTCGTAGCTCTTCAACTCCTTGACAAGCTTTTCGTCCGTGGGCATCGGCATTTGCCAACTGTCGTGGCCCGGCAAGTTGCCGCGGTGCCACTGGGCCCGGATGTAGTGCAGTTCGCCGAGCAAATTGTTGCGAATGAGCCACTTGGCATTGTCGTACAGGATGTTGTAATTGCGCTGATGGCCGACGGCCAGGATTTTGCCGGTTTCCTTAGCGACGCGCCCCATTTCCTTGCACTCATGGACGCTGTGGCCCATCAGCTTCTCGGTGATGACGTGCTTCCCCTTCCGCATGGCCTTGATGGCGCACTCGGCGTGCAAGTGCAGCGGCAGGGCGATCACCACGGCCTCGACGTTCGGGTCGTTCAGCAAATCCATGTAGTCCTTGTCATAGACCTTCACATTCTTACGGGCTTCTTCTTCGGTCTTCCAGCCATAGATCGACATCAGCCCCGGCCGCCGACCGAGCGCGTCGGGGCTGGAATGATCGCCGTGAAAGGCTCGATGGATTCCGAACGGGCGGATGTCGGCGATCGCCACGACCTGGATATATTTGCGCGTGTTCTCGGAATGCAGTGCGCCCAGCAGCACTTCGCCTTCGTCGCCGGTGCCGATATAGCCGACGCGCAGCGGGTTGCTCGGCGGACCACCTTGGCTGTAGCCAAAGTACATCGCGCCCGAGCCGGCGCCGGCCACGGTGGCCGCCAGAGTGCCCTTCAAGAAATCGCGCCGCGTATGTTCGCTGCCGATGGCGGTGTTAAAATTCTCCTTGCCGATGGCCCGTTCTTCAGGCGTGAGATTCATGCTTTCTTTCCTTCCGCCGCGCACGAGCGCCGGCAACACACGAGAGAAACAAAATAATCCAAACCAGCCCAGCGCCCGACCGGAACCGTGGCGAGCGCGAGCATCGCCACAAGCTCAACCCATTGGTTGTACGTCGGAATCGCCTCGGCCATCCACGGCGGCTGCGTCAAAACGATCGACAGCAGAAACATCGCTCCGAGCACCGAGGCCACGCGCGTGAATAGTCCCACGATCAGGCAGGCGCCCACTCCGATCAGCATCCAGGTGACGACCGTGTCGATCTGATGGATGCGGCGATCGGAAGCAGGCGGAGCGCCCGCCTGCTTCAGTTGATCCGAGGTGGCCAAACCGGCCAGGCGATCGTGAAACAAATGATCGATGGCGCTCGCGCCCGATTGCCAGACGGCCGGCGTGGTCGACAACGGCGAGGATTGGCCGTTCAGGCCCGCTTCGCCTAAAGGATTTTTCTCGGCCGCAATCGCCCGAGGACCTTGGTTGGGCGGGTCGTCGTTGGCGTCGACCTTGCGGGCCATTTCGTCGGCCCGGGCGACCAAATCGCGATACATCCGGATGTCCGGCTCGTGGGAAGCCAGCAGCTCCTCGGTCCGCTTGGCTGCGTCGTTCACCAATTCGTCGGCTTGTTGTTTTTGCTCGGCGGAAAAGTTGTAGAACGCGCCCATCTGCTCGGCGTCGGCTTTCCAGTCGCGCTCGCGCCCTCCAACCAGACGTCATAGATCGCGACGGTTTTCTGCGCTTCCGTTGCCGTTTTGGCAGGCGATTTCTCGCCAACCGAAAGCCCCTTTCCGCCGGAATCCGCCACGGGCGATTTCGCGGCGGGGTCTTTGACAGGGGATTTTTTTTCAGCCGCTCTCGGAGCGGCTTCGGCATCGTCGCCAGGGTCGCCCGCGTCGGCGATCGCGCCCGCCCGAACTAGAGGCAGCGGCGCCAGCATCAGGCGATTCCAACCGTGCAAATCGGGCAAACTGCTCTGGTAGAGCGGCGCCAACGGCCCCTTGGCTTGCTTCAAAAAACCTTCGCTCGACCAATGCGAATCATTGCGATGAGAGACGCCTTCTCTGAAGAAATGCCAGCCGATCACCAGCCGCAGGGCGACCAGCATGACGATCGTGCAGATACAAAGGCCATTGTATTTGGTAATCAGGGAATCCTCCTGCCCGGCTGTCCGGACGGGGCTTTTGCGGAAAGAATAGCGCGAGGGCGGGCGAGCGATGTCTGAGCATTCCGCGGGCAAAACTGGCAACCGGCGGAACTCTTTGATTATTGCCGCGGCGCCACCGATTGCCAACTACTTAGCGGTGGAAATTTTGCGTATTTCGCCGCGGCGAGGTTTCCGGTCGACAACGATTTCGAGAGGGCGAGGTTCCTGCCGAGCCGTGAACCTAAGGCGTTCGACGACGGATGACTCCGATAACACAGATCCGGATGAACATTGCTTATTCTTTCTCCGTGTCATGGGTGTCAACCGTGGTTCAACTCCAGACGCGGGGCTCGGCAGGAGCCTCGCCCTCCCGGACGCGTAACCAAACGACCTTTGATGCACCAAGCACTCGCCCTTGCCACGCGCTGTGAAACGGACACAATGGCGACCATGGTCCGCTAATCTATATGAATCCGCTCGTCATCGTCGCCTCACGATTCTCCCCTCGCCCCTTGCGGGAGAGGGGCCGGGGGTGAGGGGAGCACAACAGGTTGTCTCAGCCCTCCATGCGAATCGTCCTTTGTTATCCCGTCGGGCCGGAGCACGTGGCTCAAATCCAAGCGGTGGCTCCGTCGGCCGAAGTGATCGATGCCGGCCAGGATCGCATCGCGGAGGAAATCCTCACTGCCGACGTGTTCTGCGGCCATGCGAAGGTGCCGATGCCCTGGGATGACGTGGTGAGCCAGGGCCGTCTGAAATGGATTCAATCTTCGGCCGCGGGGCTGGATCATTGCCTGGTCCCGTCCGTTATCGAGTCGCCGGTCATTGTCACCAGCGCCTCGGGCGTATTGGCCGATCAGGTGGCCGAGCACACCACGGCCCTGCTAGCCGGATTGCTCCGCAGCTTGCCGCTGTTTTTCCGCGCCCAGCAAAACCACGAATACATTCGCCGCCCGACCCGCGACTTGCATGGCAGCACGATCGGCATCGTCGGCCTCGGCGGCGTGGGACGCCGGGTGGCCGAGGTGCTCAGCCCGTTCAAGACGCGGATTCTGGCGACCGATATGTTCCCCGTGGATAAGCCGCCGCACGTGGAATCGTTGTGGCCGGCCCAGCGGCTGGACGAAATGTTGCCGCTGGTCGACATTTTGATCCTCTGTGTGCCGCTGACGGACCAGACACGTTGGATGATCGACGCCCGGCGGTTGGCGCTGCTGAAGCGCGGGTCCTTGCTGATCAACGTGGCGCGCGGCCAGCTTGTCGTCGAGGACGATCTGGTTGCCGCTCTTGAATCGGGCCAACTGGAAGGCGCGGGTGTGGACGTCGCCGCCGAGGAGCCGCTGCCCGCGACCAGCCGGCTATGGGATTTGCCCCGCGTGATCATCACGCCGCACGTTGGTGGGCAAAGCGCTCGGCGGATCAGCGACATGACCGATTTCTTCTGCGAGAATTTGCGACGGTACTTGTCCCACCGCCCGCTGCGCAATCTGGTCGACAAGCGTCTTGGTTTCCCTGTCCGCGGACAAAATTGACGGCAGATCCGCAGCGAAAATGTGACAAGAGAAATTATCGAAATCTCTTCGTCGAATCTTTCCGGCGCGTTCGTCTCAGGTGTTTTCTCAGGCCGTTAAACTAGGTCAACTCGTCTTGGATTTTTTGTTGTTCTAGGTTTTTTCCCTATCCGTTGTAAAATGTTTCTCACCCATGACTTCGGCCGCGTCGCCGGGCTTTCCCTGACATTATCGGCCAAACGCGACCTTTACCCCTTACGCGAGCGCTGCCTAAGATAGTCTCGCTACTTGCCGACCACGGAGCGGCCGGCCGAGATCCAGGCGGAGAAACGACTGATGAACAACACCACCACATTCCAGGATGGGAACGCCACGCTGACCTACGGCGGGCATGTGTCGAAGCGCTGCCCGGACGAGTTGCTGCGCCGCTACAACATTCTGGTCGACGAGCAGCGGATGAGTTGGACCGAGCACCACCGGCTATTGCGGCTGCTGGGCTCCGGCGGACAAGGCGTGGTCTATCTGACGCAGCGCCGCGGCACCGACGGCTTCACGCTGCCCGTGGCATTGAAGATTTTCTCGCCCGAGCGCTATGAAGACAACCGCGGCTACGACGAGGCGATGTCCCGAATTGCCCGGGTGGCGGCCCGCGTGGCCCAGATTCAGCAGGACAATTTGCTGGACGTGCAGAACTTTGTCGATCGCAACCGGATCCGGCTGATGGAAATGGAATGGATCGACGGCTACGATCTCAACCGGCTGCTGACACATAATATGCTCGACCGGTTTCGCGATCGGGTCGGTTTGCACCGCTGGGAGTATCTGAACAACGTGATCGTTACTGCCGGACCGTCGCAGCCGCGACTGAAGCCGGGCATCGCAATGGCGATTGTCCGCGAATGCCTCGCGGCGTTGGCGGCGCTGCACCGCGAGGACATCGTGCATGGCGACGTGAAGCCGTCGAACATCATGCTCAAGCGCACGGGCAATGCAAAGATGGTCGACATCGGCTCGGCCTTCGCCTTGGACGACGTGCCGGCGCAGCGGACTTGCACGCCCGTTTACACGGCGCCGGAAGTACTCGAAGGGGGCGACTACACGCCGCGGAGCGATCTGGCGAGCCTGGGCTATGTGCTCATCGAACTCTTGGCCGGACGACCGCCGTTTGCGGGAATGAACAGTTACCGCGAGTTGCTCGAGGCGAAGCGCATGCTGGCTCAGCGGCTGCCACAAATGCTGCCGCAGGAGGTGACTTGCAACGAGCTGTTGATGAACTTCTGCCGGACGCTGATCGCGCCCGATCCGATGCGGCGGTACCCCAGCGCCGAAGCGGCCGACATGGTGAAAGACGGCGCCGCGGCATTCCACCGCCAACTCATCGTCGGCGGTCTGGCCAGCGAATACGAAAACGAAATCCGGCTGTGGCTGGAAGAGCTCGAATAGGCTCGCCGATTTTCTAGCCGCTTGATCTTCATCACTCTAATCGCGGTCGCGCTTTCGTGATCACGGATGATGCGACTTTCGTGATCACGGGAGGGCGAGGCTCCTGCCGAGCCGGGCGCCCCGACGTAGGCCCCGGCTCGGCAGGAGCCTCGCCCTCCCTTAAGCATCTGGCGGCCGCTCAAAACCATTCTTTCTTACCGACAACGTAGGTCTGGTAGAAGTCCTGGTCGCTCTTCGTGAGATAGATGATCCCTTCGATCAGGCCGATCGGGCCCATGACGATGCTGCCGAACAAGCACGTGCAGACCGTCACCAAAAGCATGATAAGCCCGGCCTTGGTATACCCGAGAACAAATTTGTGAATTCCGAACGCGCCGAACAAGATGCCACAAATGCCGGCGGCGATTTTCTTGCTCGCGTCGGGTGGCGGGACAGAACCGGGACTGGACATGGACGGACCTCCTGAGGACGTTTGACGCGCTCCACAGTTCGGGCATGCTGCGACCTGAGCGGGAATCGCGCTGCCACACTCACGGCAAAATTTTTGAGCGAACATAAATACCTAATTCCCTAACCATGAATTCGCGGCGTTGAGACCGAACGAGCGCGCGACGATCCTAATGGGGCGCCAGCAACGTGCAGGGCCAGATCGGCACGTTCCGCAGGACGCCGTAGCCCACGATCACGAAAAACAAACTCCAGATCCAAGCGGGCCCAAGCCGCCGCGAAATCCTGCCCGGCAACTCTCGCCAGGCGGCAACCTGGCCGCAAACAATCACCGCCGCCAGACCGGGCATGACGGCGATTGCCAAGGGATTCATGGCCCAGGCCGCGGCAAAATTGCCATGCAGCAACTGATGCAACGCGCACAGCGTGCCGCAGCCAGAGCAATGCCAGCCCGTCAGATAATGAAAAATGCACGCCGGATAAAACCCGCCCTCGGCCGGGTCCTTGATATATAGCACCGCCAAGCCAACGGCCGCCGCGGCACTGATGGCGCACCAAGACGCGGCGGAGCGCAACCGAGCCGCTGGTTTATCGCCGCGGCTAAACGCCGGCGCACGACCGACCGACCGATTTTCGTCCATCACCGCCCCAGACGCTGTCGCGATTTGCTGCTCGATCGCCATTGAACGCTTCATGATTGGGCGCTTACTGCCTACCCCAGAACCGGCCGAGGAGAGGGGAACGGGCACATTTTGCTCCCAGGGCACCGCAAAATGAGCCAGTCCCCGCCGATTCTCGGATAGGCGCTTAGTGAAAACGGATTTGCGGGTGTCTCATCGCAAGCCCCAAGAAGAGCATTTGCATCACGAACATTACGCCAAAGATCGCGACCCAAGACAAAGCCGCGTACCAGCACCAGCGACGGGCAGTGTCGGACGAACGCAACGCGCCGTCGTAATCTCCCGCGCTTTGCTTGCTCTCCACCTGGGCCGCGTAGACGATCGCCACGATTCCAAATGGCATGCAGCAAAAAATCGTGACTAGAATCGCCTGGACCAGGTACGTCGGGATCGCCGAGTGATAATCTCCAAATCCACTCTGGGCGGGCGGCGCGTAGGGCGATGCGACCGCGGTCGATTCCCCACAGCGCGGACAGTGCGTGGCGGAATCGTCGATCTGGCTGCCGCAATTCTGACAATACACGTCAACTGCCCCGCACGTGCGGCCGATCTAATTCGAAAAGGCCGGCAGGTTCGATCGTTGGACCTGCGCGGGGCTTTCGCGCCATGCTTGGCGAGAGTCTACTTAGGCCGCGGGGGGAAAGCAAGCAGTCGTCTCAGGCCACGTCGTTGTCTGACAGGCAGGCCGCGTGTGCGCCTGTTGGCAAAGTCTCACAGCACAACAGCGCGCGACTGGATGTCTTGAACTAATGGCCATGAGTTCCAAGGACCATGGCGAAATAGATCGCGTCGGCGACCAGTCCGGTCCAGAATCCGATCCAGCACCACTTTTTCGCCAAATTGGACGCCAGCAGCGCCCCCTCATAATCGCCGGCGCTTTGCTTGCTCTCAACTTTTGCCGCGTGAACAATCGCCACGATGCCGAACGGCATGCAGCAAAAGAGCGTCATGAGAATCGATTGCACGAGGTAAGTCGGCACCGGCGGGCCCATCGCTCCCGGGTCATATTGGCCCGCTGGTTGATAAGCGCCGGGTGAAGCGTACGGCGAGACTTCGGACGTCGGTTGACCGCAGCGCGGACAAACCGTGGCCGAGTCGTCGATCAAACAGCCGCAGTTCTGGCAGTACATTCCGCGCGCCCCTTTGCGAATCGCCACCGACCTGTGCAACCGCCACACGATCTAGGACCGACCGCCCATTGTTGACGGGCAGTCCTTTTCCTCAACCTAAAAATACGTGTTGATCAGATTCTCCAACATTTCCTGGCGGCCGCTGGTGTTGGGCGTGACGTCGCCCTTGTCGAGCATGTACTTTTCCAGCGAGGCGAAGCTGGCTTTGCCGTCTTCGATCTCGGCGCCGACGCCGCTCGACCAGGAGGCGTAGCGATCCTTGACGAACTTCGCCAACGCGCCGTCGGCCCGGATCGCGGCGGCGATCTTCAGCCCGCGGGCAAATGCATCCATGCCGCCGATATGGGCGTGGAACAAGTCGACCGGCTCGAAGCTCTCGCGCCGCACCTTGGCGTCGAAATTCACGCCGCCGGGGGTGAGGCCGCCGAACTTCAACACCGAGAGCATGCAGGTCGTCGTGAGATAGATGTCGGTCGGGAACTGATCGGTGTCCCAGCCCAGCAGCAGGTCGCCCGTGTTGGCGTCGATCGAGCCCAAGAAGCCCTGGCTGCCGGCGTATTCCAGCTCGTGCTGCATCGTGTGGCCGGCCAGCGTGGCATGGTTGGTCTCGAGGTTCAGCTTGATGTGGTCGGTCAGGCCGTAGGTGCGGAGAAAGTTGATGCAGTTGGCGGCATCGAAATCGTATTGATGCTTCGTCGGCTCCTTGGGCTTCGGCTCGAAATAGAACTGACCGGTGAAGCCGATCTGCTTGGCGTAATCGACCGCCATGTGCATGAACTTGGCAAGATGGTCGAGCTCGCGCTTCATGTCGGTGTTCAGTAGATTCTGGTAGCCTTCGCGCCCGCCCCAGAAGGTATAGCCGCCGCCGCCCAGTTCCTTCGTCACTTCCAGCGCCTTTTTCACCTGCGCGGCCGCGAAGGCGAACGCATCGGCGTTGGGGCTGGTGGCGGCACCATGCACGTAGCGGGGGTTGCTGAACAGGTTGGCCGTGCCCCACAGCAGCCCGATGCCGGTGCGCTGCTGTTGCTGCTTTGAGCGCCTTGACCACGGCGTCGAGATTGCTGGTTGCTCTCGGCCAGCGTTTTGCCTTCCGGCGCGACGTCGCGGTCGTGGAAGCAATAGAACGGCGTGCCGAGCTTTTCCATGAACTCGAAGGCCACGGCGGTGCGGTTCACGGCGTTTTCGACCGTGTCCTGGCCCGACTCCCAGGGGCGCTGCATCGTGCCCGGCCCGAACGGATCGCCGCCCGTGCCGCGGAACGTGTGCCAATAGGCGACGGAGAAGCGCAGATGGTCCTTCATCGTCTTGCCTTCGACGACCTCGTTTTCGTCGTAGTAATGGAAGGCCAGCAGGTTCTTCGACTTGGGACCTTCGAACTTGATCTTTTGCACGTCGGCAAAGGCAGGCATGATTGGATTTCCAGCGGCTGGGACTTTTTTTGAACGGTAAACGGAAGAATCTGGCACGACTTGGCCGGAAGCCTTGGCGAATGAACGTGCCTAAATGTGGCAAACTCAGGGCGGAATTGCAAGGAGTGGTGAAACGGCCGCTGCTCATTCGCCGCTAATTCAACCGGTTGCTAAAATCGTTTGCGTCGTGGACTTCCGATTCGCCGAGGATGCCTCAAATGGCGACGCTGATCCTGGATCCTCACTTCGAACAAGAAATTCGTGCCGATCGGGCCGACCGGCGCATCGATCGGTACGACGAAGTTTGGGATGGGACCTACCTAATCGCGCCGCCGAAGGACGTGGAGCATTCGGAGACTCCAGGGAAATCTACTTTGGGCGTTAAGCAACGCACTCATTGCGACCGAGGCTATCGTCTATCTCGGCGTGAATGTCAGCGACCGCGACGATGACTGGACGCAGAATTATCGCTGTCCCGATTTGGCTGTGGTCATGCCGGGCAGCGCCGCGATCCAGCGCGATGCCTACTATTTTGGTGGCCCGGATTTCCTCGTCGAAATCGTCAGCCCCTACGATCGCAGCCGCGAAAAGCTGGATTTCTACGCCCGCACCGGTGTCCGCGATCTGCTCGTGGTCGGTCGAGATCCTTGGAGCTTGGAGCTCTATCGGCTCCACAATGCGAAGCTGCAATTGATCGGCAAATCGGAACTTGCGAAGCCGAACGACTTGCAAAGCGAGGTCTTGCCGCTGACGTTCCGACTCATTCCGGGCGAACCGCGGCCGAAGATGGAAGCGAGTCATACCAACGGCGCTCACGTTTGGTCGGTTTGAGAATGGTCGAGCGAAGAATGGGTGTTCTGACTGCTTATTCCAATTTTTCTAAATCAGAATGGGTGCATGGATACAACTCGAATTTTGAATGATGCTTTGGCCTCGATCAATCATTTATTTCAAGAAAACGAGCTGGCCTACTACTCGCTGACGGGAAAGCTGGAGAATCATTTCAGAGATCGGCTCGCTTTTCATCTTTGGCGAATCACGGATGAAACCTGCGAGACGGAACTTTCAGTTGTACGCGAGTGGAAGCGTTTTGACATTGCAATTTTCGACCAATCGCTAACTCGGCTACCGACGTGTCCAATTTTGATCGTCGAACTTAAAGCCATGCATACCTACGGTGCATTCGCTGGCGATGAGTATGAACTGAAGCTCAATCGCGACTATCAAAAGGCGAAAAAGTGGCTTCGGTCACACGATTTTGAACGCGTCCCTGATTTCTTTACCCTGTTGCTATCTACACACATCACATCGCTTTCGACTGGTGAATCTGAAATCGCAATCGCGAAGTACTACAGAAAATTTCAACGGTCTCTTATCAAACACAATTGCGAGAATCTCCACCTACTGCGAGAGAAAGCTGCTCCCACTGTCGGCAAGTGGTTTGAGAATCAGCGCACAATATCCGGTCGCATTCAAGGTGGTGTTGCCTTCGGGATAGGCGTGGAATTGGATTATTGGTTGACCGGACCGTGGCGTGAGGCCACTTAGTTCAAACAAAAAACCCTGCCGCGGCTTGCGCCACGGCAGGGTTTCTGTAAAAAATCCGGCGATACCTACTCTCGCACTTTGGGTACTACCATTGGCTCTGAAAGCTTAACTACCGTGTTCGGAATGGGAACGGGTGTGACCTTTCAGATAAGTTCACCGGAAAGAAACGGCTGCCGCGGTTAGGCGGACAGCCGCTTGGGTTTGTGATAGTTGGCGATTGTCAGTTGTCAGTAGTCCGTTGTCAGTTGAAAAAACCGACAACGTCTACTTCGCAACAGCCAATCTCGCTCTTTCGCAATCTCGATCGGCCCGAGCCAGACATAATTGTCTTAGCCAGAGCGCTCGATCAAGGCGGTCAAGCATTCGTCCGTTAGTACCGGTTAGCTAAGCATATTACTATGCGTACACATCCGGCCTATCAACCTGGTGGTCTTCCAGGGGACTTTCGGCAATTGCCTACGAAACCTCATCTTGGAGCGGGCTTCACGCTTATATGCTTTCAGCGTTTATCCTTTCCGTTCATAGCTATCCAGCCGTGCCGCTAGCGCGACAACTGGGACACCAGAGGAACGTCCTTCCAAATCCTCTCGTACTAAGGAAGAGGCTCCGCAAGTTTCGTACGCCCACAGCAGATAGGGACCGACCTGTCTCACGACGGTCTGAACCCAGCTCACGTACCACTTTCATTGGCGAACAGCCAAACCCTTGGGAGCTTCTCCACCCCCAGGATGTGATGAGCCGACATCGAGGTGCCAAACCGCTTCGCCGCTATGGACGCTCGGAAGCGATAAGCCTGTTATCCCCGGAGTACCTTTTATCTGATGAGCGACGGCCTTTCCATCCAGCACCGCCGGATCACTAAGCCCTACTTTCGTATCTGTTCGACTTATAAGTCTCACAGTCAAGCACTCTTCTACCTTTACGCTCAATGCCTGATTACCGACCAGGCTGAGAGTACCATTGGGCTCCTCCGTTACTCTTTTGGAGGAGACCGCCCCAGTCAAACTGCCCAACTGACACTGTCCTCTGCCCGGTTGCACGGGAATCAGAGTTAGAACTAAAACATGGTCAGGGTGGTATTTCAACGTTGGCTCCATGATGGCTGGCGCCACCACTTCACAGCCTCCCACCTATCCTACACAGAACATGTCCAAGACCAATATCAGCCTACAGTAAAGGTTCACGGGGTCTTTCCGTCACACTGCGGGTACGTGGCATCTTCACCACGGCTACAATTTCACCGGGTCACTGGTTGAGACAGTACATCAGTCGTTACGCCATTCATGCAGGTCGGAACTTACCCGACAAGGAACTTCGCTCAGACTTGTTACAGCCGACGCAATCATAGACTTGCATCGGAGGGCCGGTCATTTCTGCCGGCCTCTGCATGTCGCCATGCAGCTCGGACTATATCTTCACCCTGAGAAGGGCGTTTGGCGTATAGTCTCTGAGGATTCCAAATTGCTGAGTGATCTAACTGCGATGCCACGTCAACTGCTTTACCCAGCCCAGGCGTTTACGCCTGGAAAAGGCAAAGCAAAAAGAAGGTTGTAATCACCCCATCTCCACGATCGTCGGCCATACGGCCAACCCCTTACGGGCAACCAACCAAAGGTAGCTTGGACTCGCGAACCCAGGCGTGAACGCCTGGGCTAGATAAAATTGAGTCCGCGCACGAGTGGCTTGCAGCTTGAATTGACTAAGCGATTTGGTCTTTCCTGCTGATTGTCTGCATCCATCACATTTTCACTGCCTTTGATCGCAGCCAAAGACGAGTAGCGAGGAATACTCAGACTTTCCAGCAAATAGCCAAATTTTACTAAGGCTAGCTTGAGGTTAACCTTAGGACCGTCATAGTTACGGCCGCCGTTTATCGGGGCTTCGGTCGCGAGCTTTTCCACCTTACGGCAGATAACCCTCTTCCTTAACCTACCGACACCGGGCAGGCGTCAGACTCTATACATCCACTTGCGTGTTAGCAGAGTCCTGTGTTTTTGATAAACAGTCGCTGATGCCGATTTACTGTGACCCCCAGAAGCGTGAACCTCCGAGGGCACCCCTTATCGCGAACTTACGGGGTCATTTTGCAGAGTTCCTTAACCAGTGTTCTCCCGAGCGCCTTAGACTTCTCGTCTCGCCTACCTGTGTCAGTTTTAGTACGGTCACACGAACTTCAACCCTTAGAAGCTTTTCTTGGACGCCTTTCGGATGACTTCGAGATCGTAAACGCTCTCGGTCCCATCGGTTGGCTGATGAGGGCGGATTTTCCTATCCCTCGCCTTCCAATGAGCCACGGCCATTTCTAACCGAGCCGCTCACCGTACAGGCGCCGTCCCTCCTTCGGTCCATTCGTGTGGCGCAGGAATGTTGACCTGCTGTCCATCGTCTACGCCTTTCGGCCTCGACTAAGGTACCGGCTAACCCTGGGCGGATTTACCTTCCCCAGGAAACCTTAGGCATTCGGCGAGCAGGATTCTCACCTGCTTAATCGTTACTCATTCCGGCATAATCACCTGTACGCCCCAACATCGCTCCTTACGGTACGACTCGTATCTGACGTACAGCGCTCTCCTACCACTCGAGGAAACCCGAAGGTTTCTCGAATCCACGGCTTCGGTGTCGAACTTACTCCCGTTCATTATCGGCGCAGAATTGCTCGGCCAGTAAGCTGTTACGCACTTTTTAAATGATGGCTGCTTCTAAGCCAACATCCTGGCTGTCACGGCAACTCAACTTCCTTAGTGACTGAGTTCGACTTGGGGACCTTAGCCGATGGTCTGGGTTGTTTCCCTCTCGACCGCGAAGCTTATCCCTCGCGGACTGTCTCCCGAGATAATCGCACCGGTATTCGGAGTTTGGTTCAGCAAAGTACCCTGGGAAGGGCCTTCGGCCGATTCAGTATCTCTACCCCCGGTGCGTAGTGGCTCGAGGCTAGCCCTAAAGCTATTTCGGAGAGAACGAGCTATCTCTGCGCTTGATTAGACTTTCACTCCTCCCCACAAGTCATCCCACCGGTTTTCAACCCAGATGGGTTCGGTCCTCCACGCGGTATAACCCGCGGTTCAACCTGCTCATGGGTAGTTCGTGCAGTTTCGCGTCTACCACCAGCGACTGTGTCGCCCATTTCAGACTCGGTTTCCCTATGGCTCCGGTCCTGAAGACCTTAACCGAGCCGCTGACGGTAACTCGCCGGATCATTATGCAAAAGGCACGCCGTCACGCATTTCCACCGAAGTGGACATAGCGCTCCGACCGCTTGTAGGCACATGGTTTCAGGTTCACGTTCCTCCCCTAGCAGGGGTTCTTCTCATCTTTCAGTCGCCCTACTGAGTTCACTATCGGTCGTCAGGGAGTATTTAGCCTTACGGGATGGTCCCCGTCGATTCAGTCGGGGTTCCACGTGACCCGACCTACTCAGGTACCACTCGGGAGGCGATCGATTTTCGCGTACGGGCCTGTCACCCTCTATGGACGACCTTTCCAGATCGTTCCGCTAATCAATCGCTTGGTAACTCCCATGTGAATGGCCCTACAACCCCGCGATGGAAAACCACCGCGGTTTGGGCTGATTCCCGTTCGCTCGCCGCTACTGAGGAAATCGATTTTTCTTTCTTTTCCTGCGGATACTAAGATGTTTCAGTTCTCCGCGTTGACTGCAGCCGCCTATGGATTCAGCGGATGCCGGTTCGGGAATCTCGGGATCAAAACTCGTTTGACAGTTCCCCCGAGCTTATCGCAGTCTTCCACGCCCTTCAAAGTCTCCTGACGCCAAGACATCCCCCATGTGCCCTTAATAGCTTGACCGCCTCGATCCAACGCTCTGATTTTCAGGCTCGCCGCTGCAAAAGCTTTCGCCTCCACAACACCTCATCCTGCGATCAACGCGCCGATCATTGGCTGCTATTCTCAAATTCGCTCGAACATCATCGCCGGCAAGCGCATCGCCGACACCATGCTCGAGCAGTAACTAACTACATCGCATCGGTGCGCCGCAGCCTTACGGCCAGAGCCTTAAGACCACAGCGCCCTACGCAATGTGCTAAGAGCCTTGGAGAACTAAACGACGCCTAAGGATAGGCGCCGCTTGTTCAACTAAGATGCCAATTACCACAAACCCGAATTGTCAAAGAACTGCACGCAACTCTCGCCCGCTCGTGCCTGCCGGCCCGGGCATGGCGAGAACTTACTGCCGTCGCATGGACGGGGGCCAAATTCGCCACCCTCAATGTCGATCGCTCGCAGCGATCTTACTGGGGACTCGCGAAGCTGGCCTCCGGCCATCTCATGCCGGATGGGCGACCCTTGCCCTGGCGATTGAGAAGTGGGTAAGTCTACTGACCTTGCGAAAACTTGTCAAAGGGTGCCGGCAAACTTTTTTGTCGTTATTCCTTCGCGATGCCTTTCGTGCCGCTGGGCACCGCCCGACGGTCTCCGCTCGGAACGATTTTCGATTATAAGGATTCGATGAAAGCTGGCAAGCACCGCGCTCAAAATTCCCAACGTGGGGCCGCCGTGGGCAGTGCCCACGCTACAGCCTCGATCCGGAATCACCCGGCTCCGTCGAGTGAGGTGTCGATCCCACCAAAGGTTGCGGGCAGCGCGAGCGATTCGGCGAGCCGCGATAAAAAGTCGGCCCGGGAGATTTCCACCGCCCCCAGACTTTCCGTGTGCGGCGTCAGTTGCTGGATGTCGAAGAGCCGAAATCCGCGCTCACGCAAATGCGCCACAAGGTAGACCAACGCGACCTTCGAGGCATCGCGGACCCGATGGAACATCGATTCGCCGGCGAACAGCCCGCCCATCGCCACGCCGTACGTCCCGCCGGCCAGCGAACCCTCGTGCCAGACCTCGACGCTATGGGCGTGGCCAAGCTCGTGCAGCCGGCAATAGGCGGCCGCCATTTGCGGCGTGATCCACGTGCCCGCGGCGCGGTCGTCGACGGTCGCGCAGCCGCGGATTACGCCCGCAAAATCCCGATCGCTCGTAATTCGAAAGCGGCCGCCGCGGCAGGTGCGCGCCAAGCGGCGGGAAACGTGTAATCGATCAAGTTCGAAGATGGCCCGCGGGTCGGGAGACCACCACTGCATCTTTTTCAGCCCATCGACAATCGGCCAGGGAAAGATTCCATGCCCGTACGCATCCAGCAACCACTCCGGCTCCAGCGATCCGCCAACGCAGACCAGACCATGCGCAGACGCTGCTTCAGCCGGCGGAAATCGTGTTGATCGGGCTAAGGCGGTCATAACTGGCTGTTGAAAACGGGGACTGGCTCTGAGCGACCGCACGAATTTCCCGAAGTTTTGAAGTTGCCGCGAAGTGCCTGTCCCCTTTTTCAACAGCCAGATAAGCCGGGTCGCCGGCAGTTTGTGGGGTCGAAGCTGCAAACCCATACGTTATACTACCGGCATAACTCAGTGGGCCGTCAAAGTGCCTATGCTAGAACCGGCCGAGGAGAGAGGGACAGGCACATTTTGCTCCCGGGGCACCGCAAAATGGGCCAGTCTCCGCCGGTTCTCGGATAGGCGTAAAATAGAGACAATCGCTGAGCCCGCGACGTTCTCAGTTACTTCACCGCCGAACTTGCCCTCCCTCCTGCCATGAGCGCATTGCCTCCCTCCGGATCGCCGCCGCCCGTAGCCGCTCGACCGCGGTCCGTGCCTGGCCCGTCGTCGCGGCTGCCGATGATGCTCGGCGTCCTGCTGGCGCTGGTGTGTCTCTGGTATCTGCCGACGTATATGCAGAACCTGCAGTACGCCAAGATGAAGGGCGAGGTGCGGGCCATCAACGAGGCGATGCCGGATATCGGCGCCAAGCTCGGCACGCTCGGAAGTGCTTTCGGCCTGATCGCGAAGAAAGTCGGCCCCAGCGTCGTGTTCATCGATACCACGGCCACCCGCCAAGCCGAGGGAGATATCTTCGGGCCGTCGATCGTGCAGACCGAAGGTGAAGCGTCGGGCGTGGTGATCGACCCCAACGGATTCATCGTCACGAACAACCACGTTGTCGAAGGGGCCAGCGAGATTCGCGTGTCGCTCAGCGATAATCGCCAGTTCGCGGCCGAGGTGGTCGGCACGGATGCGGGCTCGGATCTGGCGGTGCTCAAAATTCCCGCGACGGGCCTGATCGCCGCCAGTTGGGGCGACAGTTCCGTGCTCGATGTGGGCGATTGGGTGTTGGCGATCGGCAACCCTTACGGACTGGATCGCACGGTCACGTTCGGCATCATCAGCGCGAAGAATCGCCGCAATGTGGGCAACTCGCCAACGCAGTTGTTTCTGCAGACCGACGCGGCGGTCAATCCAGGCAATAGCGGCGGGCCACTGGTAAACATGGCCGGCGAAGTGATCGGCATCAACACGGCGATCATCGGCCCGAGCTATCAGGGAATCAGCTTCGCCCTGCCGAGCAATACCGCGCACGAAGTTTATGAAAAGTTGAAGTCGGGCCAGCGGGTGGTGCGCGGCTGGCTGGGAGTGAAAATGGGGCCGATCACCGCCGCCGCGGCGCGACGAGCTGGGCCTGAAATCGACTCGCGGGGCGCTGGTGACGTTGGTGCTGCCGGGCTCGCCGGCGGGCAAGGCCGGTCTGCAGCCGGGCGACGTGATCATCCAATGGGACGACCATCCGGTGGACGACCCCAATTTGCTGCGGCTGCTGGTGGCCGGGACCAAGCCCGGCACGACGGCCAAGGCCACGGTAATCCGCCAGGGACAAGAGGTCCCGTTGGAAGTGACCGTCGGCGAAAGCCCACCGCAGTAAGCGGCCCCGTGTTTCCTACTTCTCTGTGGCGTCACTCGTCACGCTGCTGCTCTTATCGCAATAGCCGGCTGGAGCCAACTCCAAAGCAGACATAATCGGCCAGCGGCACGGCGATTATCGCCAGAATCGTCGCAGAATTCTAAGCCGGCTGGGAGGTTATTTCGCAAAAACCCACCTCGACACGTTATATCGCCCCGGCCGGGGAGCCTTAGTTAGTGAAGGGAAGTGCCCGAACCAAACGACGGGGCGCCCGGCGACGATCGTCGGCGGTTTGTTTGCTTCGGCATTGCGTGATTACAATCGATTCGGCAAAGCGGTAAGAAATCGTGCGGTGGCGTTCTCGGGGCGCCGGCAATCAGGCTGGATTGATTTGTCGGCTTTGCAGGTTCCACGGCTAGGGCCTTGTCCACGCTTGTTTCTTGGATTGTTTCCACTGGCTTTGCCAGTGCTCTTTGAAATTCTTGCCTTGATCGGTCAGCAACGAAGATCACTGGCAAAGCCAGTGGCGCCCTGAATTCAAGCGGGGCAAAGCGTCAGGGCATTCGCGGGACAGTCTTCATGGGCGATTGGCTCGTACCACTGCTCTTGTTTCTCGCCGTCGCGCTGACGGTCGTCACGGTCGTGGGGCATGGCATCTGGGTTTTGTTGGCCGCGTTGTTCGGAGGCGGGGAGCCGAAATATTCTGCGCCGCAACTGCGCGGCGCTTGCCCGCGATGCGGCGGCCATCTGTTTCAGGGCCAGTGCGAGCTATGTGCATGGCCAGCGCATTTGGTTTCTCGTGATCGGTCTGTTGACGTATTGAACACGACGCGGGAGCAGATCGATCGGTTTAGTGCGTTCGGGCTGTTGGAAAAGAGTGTCAGCGAGCGCTTGCTGGAAACGTTGGACGCCGAGCGGGGGCGATTGATTGAGCAGGCCAAGGCTGAGCCGGCGGCCGCAAACGTACAGGCTGTCTCAAGGGCACAGACTGTCCCAACGGCACAGGCCGTCCCGACAGCACCCGCGCCGGAAATCGTGGCTCCGCGTAATTCAGCCGCCGAACCGGACGTGTTATTGCCGGATCTGGCGGCCGAGCCGCTGGGCTGGCCAACACCGCAGCAGTCGGCGCCCAGGATTGCCGCCGCGGTGGCGAGCGCGCCCGAATCGTTTCTACCGCCGTATTCGCCAGCGAACGTTGCCGAGCCCAGCATTCCGCGCTCACCAAGACAGCCGCTCGCGACGTTGCTCGCCGCGTTCATGGAAGAAAAGAACATTCGCTGGGGCGAATTGGTCGGCGGGCTGTTGATCGTCTGCTGCTCGATCGCGCTGGTGATCAGCTTTTGGGCCAAGATTGCTGAACGGCCGTTCTTGAAATTTTTCGTCTTCAACGGCGTCACGACCGCTTTGTTCGGGCTTGGTCTGCATGCGGCGCATCGCTGGAAGCTGCGCAGCACCAGCCGGGCGGTGCTCGTCATCTCAATTCTGTTGGTGCCGCTGAATTTTCTGGCGATCGCGGCTTTTTCCCAGGTCAGCCCATCGAGCGAAGCCCTGACGATCGCCGGCGAAGTGGCGTCGGCGCTGCTATTCGCGGGACTTTGTTATGCGGCGGGCCGAGAGATTTCTTCGACAGATCCCTGGCTGTTGGCAGGTGGCGTCATGCTGCCGTCGATCATGCAGCTTCTTGTCCGGCGTTGGATCAGCCCGACGACCGGCGACGGTTTGCTACAGGCATTGGGCGCCGCGCCAATCGTCGTTTATCTGGGCGTGAACTGCTGGGGATTCTGGCGGCGACGCACGTTGCTCGTGGCCAGCCAAGCGGAAACGTCGGAACACATTTCGGCGGAGACCGGCACGACAATCCGCTGGGTCGATGAAACGCTGGCGTTGCTTGGCGTGACAACCTTTGCGACCTTCTTGTCGCTGGCGTTGTTGTTGATGAAGACCGGCCGAGTCGAGGCGGCGCTGCATGAGCTGGCGGTGATGGTGAGCGGATTCGCTGTCACACCGCTGGTCGTTGGGCTTTTGCTCTGGCGACGATTGGCCGGCGAGAAACTGGTAGGAATTCGGACCGTGGGCCTGAGTATTGCCGTAGCCGGCGCGGCAGGGCTCGTTGCGGGCGTGGCGCTCGCCTGGCCCGAACCGGTGGCGATGCTGCCGACAGCACTGCTTGTGGCAATCGCCCTTTCGGTGGTCGCAATCGCGTTTCGCCTGCCGGAGGCGCATCTGCCGGCGGCGGCCTGTTTCGCGATCGCCTATTTGACCGTTTGGCATTTGATTTGCGGACGGCTCCACTGGCATCCAGCGAATTCGCAAGCAGCGCTCGATGCATTTGTCTCCGGAGCAAGCGGACAGGCGCTCGCACCGCTCACGGCACTCTTCGCGGCCATCGCGGGCGTGGTTGGAATCAAATTTCATCGTGTTGAAGACGGCCGTGCATACGGTTTTGCTGCCGCAGCCTGTGCGATCGCAAGCACAGCGCTGGTTAGCTGGTTTGGATTCGGCGTCGCCGGCGATCCGTTGCATGCGACTTGGATCTATGCGTTCTATGCGCTCGTTGCTTGTGTCGGAGCCTATGCAATTCGCCGCAGTGGATCGCTTTGGGTCGGCGTGGGATTGATCCTTGCCGCCTGCGCACAAGGAGTTGCGTTTCTGGCCGGGGACCGTTGGCCGTTAGCCCTACCGTGGGTAGCCGCGGCCTCGGTGGCGGCCACGCTAATGACTCTGGCCTCGATTGCAGGTTCCCGAGGAAGGCTTGCCGGCTATTGGCCGCATGGCCATCAAATCTTTCGCTCTGCGGCGCTTGGCAGCTCGATCGTCGCAGCGGCATTGCTGGTGATTGCGTCGACCAGATTCACTGTCGGCGGTCATGCCGCAACGACGGCGATGCCGTTGGCGATTCACTGGTTCTGGCTGGCCGTTATTTGGTTGGCTCTGGGACCGCAGATGTTTGTCGGCTTCCAATTAGCACTCACCTTGGCGACCTGGTTTGCGGTGGGGATTTGCCTCCAGCGGCAGACTTGGTTCAACGCAGCGCCGTATCGTTGGCTCGACCCATGGGCGCTGCAGGCCGAGGGGATCGCGCTGGCCGTGCTGAGTTTGGTCTGGATCGTGGTGCGCTGGGTCATGTCGCAATCGACGAAGTTTGAGAACCGCGCGACGACTGACGCGTCACTTGCCGCGCCGGCGCAAAAGCAGTTATGGCGATGGTCGGCGGTGTTGAATCCGCGCAGCGAGGCCGCCGACCGGATCGTGCTGCGCCGGTGTTAGTGGGATTTGTGGCGTTGGGCCTCTATGCGGCATGGCCCGGAATTGCCCAAGAACTTTCGCCGAAGCCCGGTTTGCCCAATGCGATGGTCGGCGCTGGCAGCCAGCAGAGTCCGGCCCCCTTGGCTTCGTTCGAGTTCGCCGGGATTTCCCATGTACATGCGGCCGGTTGGGGAAGCTGGCTGTTGCTGGCGCTGATCGCGCTGGCGCTGGCCGCGGAAACGGCTCATGGCCGGCGGCGCGGCAATACGGGAAGCCTGGTGTGGGTGTTGTCGATGGCCTGCCCGCTGGCGGGAAGCTGGTGGGAATCGCAATTGGCAGTCGCTTCGGCGACGCGCTGGTTCGCGGCGATTTACCTCGTTGTTGGCACGGCCCTGTTGTTCGTTTGGCAGCGATTAGCCGGGGCGCTACGAACTCGGCTCGCAATGGCGGATACGCATTCGACAATCGCCGAGAGTGAGGAAGCCGGGCGTCTGCTCCTGTTCTTCGGCGCAATACCGGCCCTAGCCGCCGCGTTGTACGTCATCGCGGCGGCGTTCACGCGACAGCCGATCTTCGGGCCGTTGCCCGATTCGTTGTTCGGACGAATCGGAGGGGCTGTTTCTTACGCGGTCCCCCTCGCACTCGTTGCCTTGGTGTTGCTAGCGCACGCGATCCACCGATGGTCGGCGGAATTCGCTCTGGCGGCAGGAATCGGCAGCCTTGTGAGCGCGACAACTGCATACTTGCTGAGCCTGGCCGATCCGAATTTGTACTTGGACACGCTCCGTTGGACCAGTTTGCTGCACATCAACGCAATCGTAGCCGCAAGCTACGCGATATTGTGGGTCGGCACCACAGCCTGGGCACGGCGGCGACGTAGGGCGATGTTGCCGCTTGATAGCGCGTTGGCCGTCCAGCTTGCGATCCCTGCATTTCTTAACGTCTGGCTGCTCGCGATGGCCTGGTTGCGATTGGTCAATCAGCCATTTTCCAGTCCTGAACTCTTGGCGGTCGGCGAAGTTCGCGGCTGGCTTGCCGGATTGCTGACGGCGGCGGCGTTGGCGCTGGCATTTCGATTTCGCGGTGGATCGATTATCGCCGGAAGTCGTCCGCAAGTCGCACAAAAGTTTGGCGCTGGCCTCGCGCTGGTGATTTGGTGGGGCTTCGCGACACTGCTGGCCTGCACCGCCTGCCGCTGGGATTCGGGAAATCTGCTCGCATTTCATGTGTTGCTGGTGTGCCACGCTTTGGCCGGTTGGATGTTGCTCGGTGGAAGTTGGCTCGGCGAAAAACGGATCTTAAGAAACGATCGGACGGACAAGCCGCTTGCGCTCCGCGGCTTTGTCGATCGCAGAGTGGTCGCAAATTGGAGCTTGCTTGGCCTGGCCGTTGCCGTGGGCCTGTCATTTTTCGCGCGCGGCGAATCGAGCCCGGTCTGGTGGCGTGTCGGTGTAATTGCGAGTCAGGCATTACTGGCCGTTGCCTTGGCCTGTTGGGCTCTGCGGCCCGGCTTGCTCTATCTCGCTTCGGCGCTCGTCAACGTGGCCGTGAACATTTGGTTGCTCAGCCTGCATCGGCCTGGCAATTTGGGCGGGTTCGTTGACATCAACGTCACAGCGCTGGCATTGCCTGGCGTGGCTTGGTTGTTGCTCGATTTATGGCGATTTCGTCCTGCCTTCGCCGGAGCTCATGCGGCAGAAGAAACTCCGCAAATAATCGCGGAGGCAATTGGCCCCGCGGAGACTGGCACGCAAAACGGGCTCCCGGCAAGAATCGCGAATCCGCAAAATATTTCCGCGCCGCTTGAGCCCGCGCATCGGATTGTTGCGCGGTTGACGCTTGCGATCCTTGCGATTCGAATCGCGATGGGTGTCGGCGCTTGCGCTCTGAGTGCGAATTCCACACCCGCATTGTGGACCGAGTGGCTAGCTTTGGCAGCGACTGCGGTGGCCGTCATCGCCTGCCTGTGGGACGCAACTTCGCCCGATGCTCTGGCGATGCTGTATCTCGTTGGCCTGGCTGCCGCGGGCGTGGTGCTGGATCAGATTCATCCCCAGCCAAAATGGCTGTGGTGGACCGGCAATCTGATTTTGGCCGCTTACACCGTGGCGACAAGTTATCTCTGGAGCCGATGCGCCGGTTTGTGGGCAATTGGGGATCGGCTGCGCATTCCTCGGCCGGATCGACCTTCGCACACGGTGTTGCAATGGCTCGTCCCTGTCAATTGTGTCTTGGTAGCTGTCGTCGTGGTGCTGTCGTTTGGATTCATCCTTGAGTACGAGGAGATTAACCTGCGGCTCACCGCGGCCGTGGCGATTTTCGCGCAGATGGTCACGCTGGGTCTGCTCGCTCGGGGCGAGCGCCGCGGCGATCTGCACTATGGAACACTTTTGCTGGGCGTGCTTGGCGCCGTCGCTTCAGGCTGGTGCTGCTTGCGCCGACGACGGATGGCAATGTCTTGAATCGGGCCGTTGTCGCCGCCGCGGCGATGGCGCTCATGGCGGCTGTGTACGGACTCGGTCTAGCAAAGCTGATGTCCACTGAGAGTCCGTGGCTGCGCCGCCCAGCGCATGGCGGCGTGGCTGGCGCCGGCCGGATTGGGCGTTCTCGTGTTCGTACTGGGGAGCGAGGGCGTGGAAGTTGCCTTTTCGGCGCGGTCACGATGGCGCCGGCCGCGATTCTCACCGTGGTCGTGGTTTTGGCTGGCTTGTGCGTCGCCAGCCTGGCGGCGGCGGTGTTGCCAGGGCGCGATCCGCTGGGGCTCTCCGAGCGCGGCCGGCAAATGTATGTCTACGGGGCCGAGGTTTTGTTAGCTCTGTTGTTCGTCCATATTCGGCTGACGAAGCCCGAATGGTTTCATGGTTTCTTCGAGCAGTTTTGGCCGCTGATTGTGCTGGGGATTGCGTTTGTCGGCGTAGCGATTGGCGAATGGTTTCGCCGCCGCCGGCTGCTGGTCCTCGGGCAACCACTGGCGACGACGGGGGCCCTGTTGCCGCTATTGCCGGTGCTGGGCTTTTGGATTCTGCCGACCCGGGTCGATTACTCGCTGTTGATGCTCGCCGTGGGATTGCTGTATAGCGGATTGGCGGTAACGCGGCGTTCGTTTGGATTTGGCTTGCTGGCCATCGCCGCGACGAACGGCAGCCTGTGGTATTTTCTCGAACATCATGCAGGCTACCGCTTGCTGGAGCATCCGCAGTTGTGGATGATCCCGCCGGCCCTGTGCGTGCTCGTGGCATCGTATCTGAACCGTCGTCAGCTTTCCGCCACGCAGATGACGACGATTCGCTATGGCGCGTCGATCGTGATTTACGTTTCCTCGACCGCCGACATTTTCTTGCAAGGCGTGGCCCATGCGCCTTGGCTTCCGTTGGTGCTGGGAGGGTTGTCGCTCGTGGGAATTCTGACGGGAATCCTATTGCGCGTCCGGGCGTTTCTGATTCTAGGCACGTCGTTTCTCGTGCTGTCCTTGTTGACGATCATCTGGTACGCCGCGGTCGATTTGCAGCAAACGTGGCTCTGGTCCGCGACGGGCATTGCCACTGGTGCGCTGATTCTCGTCGTCTTCGCCCTGTTCGAGAAGAAGCGGCAAACGGTTTTGAACGTTCTGGACCAAATCAAACAGTGGCAGCCGTAACCGTCGGCATAGTTCCAATTACGGTAGGGTGGGAGTGCCCACCCTACCGTAATCTTGACCTCGGCTTGACTCTGTTAGTGTACTAAAGTACACTTCCTGCCGGAGTGCTAGCATGACTGCTTCCGAGGCCCCCATTTCGATCGCTGCCAAGGCTTCGCGGACCGCAATCCTCGCAGCTTTGACGAAAGAGGTGCGGCAACTCGAGCGGGCGCGAGTCTCCGTGGAAGGGCGGGTCAGCAGCGGCAGCGGGCGGTTGGACGCGATCCTCCCGGAGCAAGGCTTTCGCCGCGCCACGCTGGTCGAGTGGCTCGGTGGCGGTTCGCTAGGCAGTGACCCTCTAGGCAGTAGCCCCCCAGGCAGTGCCGAGGGTTCCGGCGCGGCGACATTGGCGCTTGTCGCGGCCCGTGAAGCCTGTCGCTCGGGCGGGATGTTGGTCACGGTCGAGCCTCCCGGCTCCCGGCGGTTTTATCCGCCAGCTGCCGCGGCCCTGGGCGTGGCGCTCCAGCGGATGATCGTGGTGCGGCCAACGAACTCGGCCGATTTTCAATGGGCCGTGCATCAGGCGCTCGGCTGCCCGGGCGTGGCAGCCGTCGTTTGTTGGACAGAAAACTTGACGGGGAACTCAAGCGGAAAATTGGACGACCGGATGTTTCGCCGCTGGCAACTTGCCGCGGAAAAAGGAATGAGCCTCGGCTTGCTCATCCGGCCCGGCAGCGCGGCGGGCAACCCAAGTTGGGCCGAAGTGCAGTTGCGAGTTCGTTCGCTGCCGACGGCCGCCGAAGTTATCGCCCCGCGGCGATTGCGCGTGGAGGTGTTGCGCTGCCGCGGCGGGCGGGCCGGCGGCAGCGTGCAATTGGAAATCGATCCCGAAACAGGTTTGAACCCCGAGGTGAAAGAATGGGGACAGGCGCCTCGCGGCCTGCCTGTTTTTGCCACGCTACCGCGACGTGCTCGGAGCTAGTCCCCATTCTTTCACAAGCGCTGATCGCAGAGAGAGGGCCGATCGATGCCGCGAACACTCGCGCTCTGGCTGCCAGGCTGGCCAATCCAGCGGCTCGTTCACGCTCGGTCCGAGCTTAATCGTCCGCTGAGAAAACGGGCAGGCACTTCGCAGTCTCAATCGCACTTCGCAGCTACAGGAAACTACTTCCCCTCTCCCCTCCGCGGGAGAGGGGCCGGGGGTGAGGGGGCAGAATCGACAATCGGCGATTCATCACCCTCACCCTAACCCTCTCCCGTCGAGGGAGAGGGAATTACTGTTGGCAATCTACGAAGGACCGCGGCGCGGCGGGTTTTCGATCGTCACCTGCTCGACGGCCGCGAGCCGGCGAGGAATCCGCCCCGGCATGCCAGTCGCCGAGGCCACGGCCTTAGCCCCCGGCTTGCAGTTGGAGCCTTACGACCCGGCGGCCGATCGTGGCGCGCTCGAAGCGTTGGCCTGCTGGTGCGAGCCATTCAGTCCCAACATCGCTTTGGAACAAGACCCGCGGCCGGAGTGTTTGTTTCTGGACATCACCGGCTTGGAGCCGATCGTCGGTGATGAGCCCGCGCTGGCCGAGCAGTTGGTTCGCGCTTTGGCCGCTCGCGGGTTTGTGGTTCATGTGGGAATTGCCGACACGCCGTCGGCCGCTTGGGCCGCGGCACATCATGGCGAGCTCTTACCCGCTCGGCTGATCTCCGCGCGCGGCACTCTGGGAATCGTTCCACCAGGGGAAACAACCACCGCCTTGGCCGAGTTGCCGGTCGAGGCGCTGCGGCTTGCTCCGGCGACCGTTGCCTTGCTGGGGGAGCTGGGGCTCGAGCGCATCGGGCAAGTTCTCGCTTTGCCTCGGGCCAGTTTGGCCTCGCGATTCGAAGCGGAATTGATCCGGCGGTTGGATCAGCTCATGGGCCTGGCCGCCGAAACGATCGACGCTTATCGGCCGCCGCCGGAGATTGTGGCCGAGCAACTTTTGGAAACGCCGACCGACCGCCGCGATGTGCTGGAGTTGGTTTTGAACCAGTTGATCGCCCGGGCAGTCGAGCGATTGGCCATCGGCCGGCGGGGGGCGTTGCGGTTGGAGTGCGAGTTGGCCGGATCGTCGGCGGCGCCGGTGCGGGTTGACGTGGGGTTGTATCGACCGACCGCGGGGCGAAAACATCTGTTGGATTTGATGCGGATGCGACTGGAGCGCACCCGGCTGGCCGAGCCGGTGGGAGTGGTGCGGATTGCGGTGCCGTTGGTTGCGCCGCTGGTTTGCCGGCAGCAGCCGTTGTTCGCCGACGATTGCCCGCGGCACGATCCGCTGGAGTTGGCCTTGCTGATCGATCGGTTGAGCAGCCGTTTGGGGCGCGACACGGTGCTGCGGCCGGTGCTAATACCCGACGCTCAGCCGGAATACGCCTGCCGTTACGAACCGCTCGTGGGCCGGGCGCAAACGACCGCTGCGATTGGCCGCCAGAGTACTGCCGGCGGCGCGGGGCGGCAAGAAGAACTCCGATCCCGCTTCGCATCTTTCTATGCGGCGCGGCATCGGACCGTTGGAACGGCCCTTGCGATTGGAATCGCCCCCTTGCCTGCTGGAGGTGATTTCGGTCGTGCCCGAAGGACCGCCGGTGCAGTTCCAGTGGCATGGCGAGCCGCAAAAAATCACGCGGGCCTGGGGTCCGGAGCGGATCCAAACCGGCTGGTGGCGCGGCCGCACGATCGGCCGCGATTATTACCGTGTCGAAACAACCGCGGGCACCCGCTTCTGGCTCTTCCGCCGCCTGAACGACGGCGCCTGGTTTTTGCACGGGATGTTCGAATAGAAAACCGTAGGGTGGGCATCGCCCACCATGGGCCTCATCGGCGACTGGTGGGCAGTGCCCACCCTACGGCGACTGGCCTTGCGACCGAAAGCTATCCCATGCCTGAACTGCCGCCGGCTAAACGTGCTCGAATCGCGGGGGCTGCTCAGGCGTCGGAGACGACGGCCGCAACGTCGCGGGTCGCCGCCATTATTCCTTGTTATGCGGAGCTGCATTGCAAGACGAATTTTTCTTTTCTGGAAGGGGCTTCGCATCCCGATGAGCTCGTGGCCCGCGCCGCGGAATTGGGCTACGCGGCCTTGGCGATCACCGATCGCAATAGTCTGGCCGGGGTGGTGCGGGCTCATGGCGCCGCCAAGCCGCTGGGGCTCAAGCTGCTGATCGGAGCCGAGATCACGCCGCTGGATGCGCCGCCGGTCGCGCTCTGGGCCACCGATCGCGCGGCTTATGGCCGGTTGTCGCGGCTGATCACGCTTGGCCGGCGGAGCGCTCCCAAAGGCGAATGCCATCTGACGTTGGCCGAAGTCGCTGCGCATGCGGATGGCCTGCTCGCCGGGGTGTTACTCGATGAGGAAATCCAAGAAGAAATCCAACCGGCGGCGCAAGCTCTCTCGCACTTCGAAGCCTTGAATGCCTATCGGGAAATTTTCGCCGACCGCTGTTACCTGCTGGCCGAGTTGCATCGTGGCCCCGACGACCCACGGCATTTGGATCGGCTTGTGCGGCTGGCGCGGCGCAGCCGAGTGCCGCTGGCGGCAGCCGGAGGCGTGCGGTTTCACCGTCCCGAGCGCCGGCCGCTGGCCGACGTGCTCGCAGCGGTTCGATATGGCACGACCGTGGCCGAGGCGGCCGAACGATTGTTGCCCAATGCCGAGCGCTATCTGAAATCGGCCCAGCAAATGGCCGAGCTATTTGTTCGCGTGCCGGAGGCAGTCCGCCGGACGGTGGAAATCGCCGCGCGCTGCACGTTTTCATTGGACGAGTTGCGGTACGAGTATCCCGAGGAACTGGCCCCGCCCGGCCGCACGCCGCTGGAACATTTGCGGCAGATCACCTGGGAGGGAGCGCGGCGGCGCTATCCCGAGCAAATTCCCGAGCGCGTACGGCAGATGCTCGAGCATGAGCTGGAGTTGATCGGCCAGTTGCATTACGAGGCCTACTTTCTCACCGTTTGGGACCTCGTGGTTTTTGCCCGTTCGCGCGGCATTCTTTGCCAGGGGCGCGGCTCGGCGGCGAATTCGGCGGTGTGCTATTGCCTGGGCGTGACGGCCGTGGATCCCGACCGGATGGATTTGTTGTTCGAGCGGTTCATCAGCCGCGAGCGCGACGAAGCGCCCGACATCGATGTCGATTTCGAGCACCAACGGCGCGAAGAAGTACTGCAATACGTGTATGAAAAATATGGCCGCTCGCGGGCCGGCATGACGGCCGAGGTGATTACTTATCAACCGCGGCTGGCCGTGCGCGAAGTGGGCAAAGCGCTGGGGCTGTCGCTGGATCGGCTCGATGCACTGGCCAAATCGCTCGACGGCCGCGAGTCGATCCTGCGGCTCGCCGAGCGGTTGCCGCTGGCGGGTCTCGCTCCCGACTCGACGTTGGGGCGGCAGTTGTTGGCCCTGGTCGAGCAACTGGTCGATTTTCCCCGACATCTCGGCCAGCACGTCGGCGGGATGGTGATTACGCAAGGCGCCCTCGATGAACTGGCCCCGATTGAGAACGCCTCGATGCCAGGCCGCACCGTCATCGAGTGGGACAAAGACGATCTGGATGAGCTGGGCATTTTGAAAGTCGATTGCCTGGCGCTGGGAATGCTTACGGCCTTGCACAAGTGTTTCGACTTGCTTGCCGAGCATCATGACCGGGAGCTTAGCTTGGCCGACATTCCCGAGGGAGACGAAGCCGTCTACGACATGATCTGCCGGGCCGACACGCTGGGCCTGTTCCAGATCGAAAGCCGGGCCCAGATGAGCATGCTGCCGCGGCTTCGGCCGCGCAATTTTTATGACATCGTGATTGAAATTTCGCTCGTCCGCCCCGGGCCGATTCAGGGCAATATGGTGCATCCTTATCTGCGGCGTCGGGCGGGCGAGGAACCGGAGTTTTATCCGAACGAAGCGATTCGCGCGGTGCTGCATAAGACGCTCGGCGTGCCATTGTTTCAGGAGCAAGCCATGCGGCTGGCCGTCGTGGCGGCGGGCTTCACGCCCGGCGAGGCCGACCAACTGCGCCGCGCGATGGGAGCCTGGCGACGAAAGGGAATCATCGCCGTGTTCCAGCAGCGGCTAATCGACGGAATGCGGGCCAATGGCCTGTCGGAGGAATTTGCCGAGCAGGTGTTTCAGCAGATTAGCGGCTTCGGAGAATATGGTTTTCCCGAATCGCATGCCGCGAGTTTTGCACTCTTGGCCTATGCTTCGGCCTGGTTGAAATGCCATTATCCGGCCGAGTTCGCCACGGCGATGCTTAACAGCCAGCCGCTAGGGTTTTATGCTCCGGCGCAACTGCGTGCGCGATGTCCGCGAGCATGGGGTGGAAGTGCGGCCGGTGGATGTGAACTTTAGTCACTGGAATTGCACACTGGAGAGAACCGAGCCGATCGCGAGTAATGATGCTTCAGTTGCTGTCACGCCCTTGGCAGTGCGATTAGGCTTGCGGATGGTGCGGGGATTTTCCGCGGCGCTGGCGGCGACGATTGAAACCACCCGGCGCGACGGAGCGTTCAATTCGGTCGACGATTTTACGCGGCGAACCGGATTTACCCAGGCAGCCTTGTCGCGGTTGGCCGACGCCGATACGTTTGGTTCGATTGGCTTGGATCGCCGGGCCGCGCTCTGGCGAGCCTTATCGCAGGAGAAGCGAGCCGCGGCCCGGCCGCTGCTGGAAGGCTTGGCAGCCGACGATCCGCCAGCCACTCTGCCGCCGCTGAGCGCAGGAACAAGTTTGGGCCGATTACCAGACGGCCGGCTTATCGCTCAAAGCTCATCCAATCTCGTTCTGTCGCGATACTCTGGAGGAGTTGAAAATCGTGCCCTCCGCCCGGCTGGCGGAGTTGCCGAACAATCGCTCGGTTTCGGTGGCGGGCCTGGTCTTGATGCGGCAGCGGCCGAGCACGGCCCGGGGCATCACGTTCGTGACGTTGGAGGACGAAACCGGGACGGCGAATCTCGTGGTTCATCCAGGCATTTGGGAACGGTATTATCAGGCGGCCCGGACCGCCGCGGCTCTGGTGGCCTATGGCCGGCTGCAACGCGAAAAGGAAGTGATTCACGTCGTGGTCTCGAAGTTGGAAGATTTGGGCCATCGCTTAAAAGATCTGAAAGCCCATTCGCGCGATTTTCATTAGCCGACTGAACCCTCCTTGGCGGACTGGTTGTTGCACGACACCGGGAGGGCGAGGCTCCTGCCGAGCCGTGAATCAACGCGAACACTCGGCTCGGCAGGAGCCTCGCCCTCCCGGAATTGTCCTTCGCGCCGGCACTGGCGCAGCTTGATCTCTCGGCATGCTAAACTGAAAGGGGAAATAATTACGAGAAAACCGATTTCAATAAAACGTCATTGACACGGAAACTCGCTCGCACGCATGGTTCTTCCTCTGCCGCTGACGCCGTTCGAAGACTACATGCTGGCCGACGATCGGCCGCAGTGGCCGATGGCGTTTTTTCTGCGACTCGAGCTGCGCGGCGAATATTCTCTGCCGGTTTTGCAGTGCGCCGTGCAGGCAGCGCTTGCCCGCCATCCCCTGTTACGCAGTCTGTTAGCCGACGATGGCCACGGCCGCTTGCAGTGGGTCGAGGTGCCCGGCATCCTGCCGGCAATCCGATGCTGTGAGTCGGCCGACGCGCTCGACCTGCAAGCTGGTCGGCAGATCGATTTGCGCCGCGAGATTGGCTTGCGGATATGGGTCTTTCCAGCCGCCGCGACCGAGTGGACCTTGTGGCTGCAATTCCACCATGCCTGTTGCGATGGCCTCGGAGCGATGCAGTTCATCGGCGATTTGCTGGCCGCTTATCGCAGCCAACTTAGCGTAACTACGGCGATCAATCAGCCGGTTCTCGATCCAGGGCGGCTACGCCGTCGTGGGTCGTTTGGATTGACATTCCTGCGGCGGCTGCTGCGCATTCCGCAAGAACTGCTCGGGCTGCTGGGGGCAATCGAATTCTTTTCGCATCGGCCGCCAGGCTTGATCACCCCGGCGGCCGAAGACGATGCGCAACGCAACTCCGAGCCGACAATTGCCGAGGCGGCAAAAGCCGATCCACAGGCGTTTCCACGCTGGCTCACGCATCGATTCAGCGTCGAGCAAAGCCAGCGGTTGCGCGCGGCGGCGCGCGAGCGCGGCGTCACTTTGAATGACCTGCTACTGGCGAGTTTGTTTTCGGCACTCGACGACTGGTTCGCCGCGCATCGGCCCGCGGCGCGGCAGCAGTTTCTGCGCGTCATGGTGCCCACGAATCTGCGGACCGCCGCCGATCGGCAGACGCCGGCAGCCAACATCGTCAGCCTGGTGAATCTGGATCGCCGGCCGGCTCGTTACGCCGACCACCGCCGGTTGCTCAAGAGCTTGTCCCTCGAGATGGCGATCATCAAGCGTTGCCGACTGGGGATTACGATGCATCGTCTCGCATGGCTTGCGCGGCGTTTCGGAAAGTTTCGCTGGCTGGCTCGCGACGGTCGCTGCCTGTGTACTTGCGTCCTGAGCAACCTGGGCGATGCGTCGGGCGCGGGAGAGTCCGCGAGCGGCGGCAATTCATCGGCCGAAAGCCGGCTCGAACTCGTGTCGCTCGACTTCCTTCCGCCGATCCGGCCTTGGACCGCCGCGGCCTTCGGCGTGCTAAGCTATCGAGGTCAGCTCGCAGTCACCCTGCACCTCGATGTTCTGATGCCGCCAGGCTCGGACCGCGAGTTGCTTGACCGATTCGTCGGCCAGTTGCGCGAACATTGCCACCACGAACAGCCGCTCGCGACAAGCCAAAAGCCAGCGGCCATCGAAGTTTGACAGGTCGGGTGAGCCGACTAAACTGGATATTTGCGAAATCCGGTTATTTTCCGACGATTAGGTCTGGCGCGGTTAAGCCGTTCGAGTGGTTTTCATGGGTTCTCCCTCCCTAGCTCCGCCGTCGGTTGCATCGCCTTCAGCGAACGGCTACCGGCTTGAAATCGCCGATCGAGTGGCGGATTTGAACGCCGCCGACTGGGATTCGTTGCGGCAAGATCGCAGCGATTTGTTCATGGACCGTCGGTTCATCGCGGCGGTGGAAAACAGCGCTCAGGCTCGCGAACAGGTTTGGTCGGCTCTGGTTTACGATCGCGAGCAGCCCATCGCGGCGGCTTGCCTGTCGTTGTTTGCAGCCGACGCGGTGCTCTTGGCTCCGGGGTGGATTAAGCGTGGCGTCGAATTCATTCGACGGGTGTTTCCGCGTTATTTGCGTTTCAATATCTTGTGTTGCGGGTTGCCGGTTTCCGCCAGCCAGAACCATCTGCTGCTTTCAGCCGGCGCGGATCGGTCCCAAGTGCTGCGGCTGCTCGACGTGCAAATGCGAACGCTCGCTCGTCGCCATCGCGCCAAGATTTTGCTCTTCAAGGAATTCGATGAAGCGGCTCTGGGGGACTTAAGCGAATTGTCGGTGATCGGTTATCTTGGCGGGCCGTGCGCCGCAGTGAGTTATTTGGATTGTCATTTCAGCAGCTTCGACGAATATTGCGCGGCCTTGCGACATCGGAATCGGCTCAACATCAATCGCTCGCAACGGAAGTTTGCAGCCGCTGGGATGCGCATCGACACAGTCACGGGCGGCGAAGCGGTCGCGGCGGCCTACACGGCGGAAGTCCATCGGTTGTATGAGGCCGTGCTGGAGCAGTCGGAAGCACGGTTGGAAGTGCTGCCGGCCGAGTTCTTTCGGGAGCTCGCCCGGCAATTTCCCGATGACATCTATCTGATCCTCGCGCGGCATGAGGAGCGCATCGTTGGCTTCGCTTGCGGCTTGCGCAGCCGGCCGACGGGAACTCCGCTGTTCGTCGGGCTCGACTATCAATTCAATCGCCAGGGCGACGTGTACTTCAATCTCGTGTTCGCCATGCTCGGCCAAATGCTCAGCGATGGTGTATCGCACGCCTGCTGCGGCGCCGATTCCGACGAATTCAAAGCGAAACTGGGCTGCCATCAGCGGCGCAACTACGTGTTTGTCCGGGCCACGAATTGGCTGCGCTGGCTGTTGCCGCGGTTCGCAAGCATGCTGTTTCCGCCAGTGACGCTGCGCGAGCCGCAACATGTGTTTCGCGCCGCGGGCGCCGATGAGGCAACCGGCCACGCGGCGGGGCACGATTCCCGTCCTGCCGTTTCCGAATCATGAATTATCAGACCACCATTTACGAAACGGTCGGGGCGATTCCCGCCGAAGAGTGGGATTCGCTGTGCGCCCCGCCGGCGAGGTGTTCATGGATCGGCGGGTGTTGGCCGCCGTGGAGCGATCGATGGCCTCGGAGGGGAAATTCCAGTTCCTCATCCTGCGCGACGCGGCTGGCCATGCTATGGCTTGCGCCGCGGTCTCGTTGTACCGCATCGACGGGGCGGTGTTGGCCAGCGGCGTCTTGAAAAAGTTCGTCCATGGCGTGCGGCGGGTGTGGAACAATTATTTGCGAATGAAGATCTTGTTCTGCGGCCTGCCTGTTTCGGCCGGGCAGAAGAGCTTGCTGCTCGACCCAGCGGCGGATGCGGGGTATGTCGCCGCGGAGCTCGACCGGGTGCTGAAACAACTCGCGCGGCGGTATCGGGCCTGGTTCATCGTTTTCAAGGAATGCGACGAGTCTGATCTCTCGCGGCTCGATCGCTTGCAGGACCACGGTTATCTGCGCGGCGATAGCCTGTCGATGAATCACTTCGAGCCCCGCTTCCGCGACCTGAACGAATTCTGCCAGGCTTTGCGCTCGCATTACCGGTACAAGATCAACAAGTCGCTCAAGAAGTTCACTACTGCCGGCATGCGGCTGGAAACGCTTGTCGAGCCGCAGCAGATTCTCGACGCCTATACCGACGAGGTCCATCAGCTCTACGTAGCGGTGGTCGATCGGGCCGAACACAAGTTGGAAATTTTGCCTGCCGAGTTCTTCCGTGAGATGGTTCGCCGGTTGCCCGGCGAAATGTCGCTCAGTCTGGTGCTCCACGAAGACCGGATCGTGGCCTTCGCCTGGGGTTTGATGCACGCCGGCGTGTTTCAGAACCTGTTCATCGGCGTCGATTACTCGTTGAACACCGACGTCGATCTGTATTTCAACACGATGCTGCGGAGCATCGATTTCGGGTTACGCAGCGGTGCCACCGATATATTCGTCGGACAATCGGCCGACGATTTCAAGTCGCGCGTCGGCTGTTATCACCGCCCGCGCTACATTTATCTCAAAGCCACGAATCGCCTGTTCCATGCGCTCGTGCGCAAGCTAAAGTCGCTCGTGCTGCCGCCGGCGGCGGCGCAACCCCAGCGCGATTTGTTCAAACCCAGCGAAGCGGAGCCCACGGTTGCGCCGCGCCCTCTCCAGGATCAAGCAATGTCCAGCAGCTCGACGGCAACGGCTAAGAACTATGACGGGGTCGTCTGGGTCTACGACCCGATGAGCTCGCTCTATTCGCTCGGCCAGATCAACGCGGCGAAAATCTCGCAAGTGGCCCATTTGTCTCCCGGCGAAAGCGTGTTGTATGTCGGCGTGGGGACCGGCGACGACGCGCTCGCGGCGGCGCGGGCCGGAGCGCGAGTTACCTGCATCGACTTGTCGCCCGCCATGCTCAAACGGGCCGAAGCCCGCTTTACCCGGGCCGGCCTCACTGGCGACTTCATCTGCGCCGACGCGCTCGAGCACCATCCCGTGGAGGGCTACGACGCGGTGGCGTTGAATTTCTTTCTGAATTTCTTTTCGGAAGGTTCGATGCGCAGGGCGTTGGCCCGACTGGCAGGTCTGGTGAAGCCGGGCGGCAAGCTAATGATCGCGGACTACGCTTATCCGCGCGGCAATTGGCTCGTCCGGCTGCCGCAAGTGATTTACTGGCGGATCACCAACGTTTTCTTTTGGGCGGTCTCGTTGGGTGGCTTGGGCGCGCTGCATCCGATCTACGACTACGTCAGCTACTTCCCCGCGTTGGGCTTGGAGACCGAATCGATCGAATATTTTCGCCCGCTGCGCGTCGGCCCGTGGGCTTATTATTCGATCTGCGCAAAGCGCTTGCCCGAGTGAGATTCCGCCGCAAATTCGTGGCCCCGCTTCAGGCGGTTGCGAGGCGGCCGTTCGCTGTCGACTACGGTCCGGCGGGCTCGCAGCGGACGACTTGGTTCGGTTTGATCGCCACGACATTGTCCGGCCGGTGTTCGCCGGTGGTCGATTTCGCGATCACGATGTCGACCATCTTATTGCTGTGATCGAGCTCGAAACAAACTTGCTCGATCGCGGCCAGCACTTCGTTCACTTGCTCGTAAGTGATCGTCAGCGGAGGCTGGATACGCAATACGAGCGGGTTCGACCGAGCGACTTGGGTGTAGATGCCAAACTCTTCCAGCAGGTTGTGCATGACATACATCGAAGGCAGGCTCTCGATGAGCTGAGTCGCCTGGGGCATCAGGTATTGACTGAGCCCTTGCGATTGCGTTTGCCGCCAATGGGTTACCAAGGTTTGAGGCAGTGGATTGAATTCCAAGCCGAGCAGCAATCCGCGGCCGCGCACTTCACGCACCAGGTCGCAACGTTGGCATAGATCAGCCAGCCCACGGTAAAGCTGCTCGCCTCGCGCCGTAGCGTGTTCCAGCAGATGTTCGGACTCCAGCGCCTTGATGGCCGCCAAACCGGCGGCGCAGGCCAAGCTGCCGCCGCCGAAAGTGCTGGTGTGCAGGGCGAAAGTGTCGATCGACCCATAGGCTTTGAGCCACAAATCGCGGCGGCAGATCATCGCCCCGATAGGCATCAGGCCGCCGCCAAGGCTCTTGGCCACAGTCATTGCGTCGGGGGTCAAACCATCGTGGTCCACGGCAAACATCTCGCCCGTGCGGCCCATCCCGGTTTGCACCTCGTCGACGATGAACAGCGTGTCGGTCGCCTGGCATAGCTCCTGGGCTCGTTTCAAGTAACCCTCGGGCGGAACGATCATGCCCCCTTCGGCCTGGATCGGTTCAACGATGAAAGCGGCGAAACGCCGTTTCGTAAGGGCTCGTTCCAACGCTTCGAGGTCGCCGAAGCGAACTGCTTCGCAATCGGGCAACAGCGGGCCGAACGGCTTTTGATAATGCGGATTGCCGGTGACCGATAATGCGCCCAGCGACTTGCCATGGTAGGACCGCTCGCAATGCAGCAACCCGCTGCGGCCAGTAACGATCCGGGCCAACTTCAGCCCTGCTTCCACTGCCTCGGTGCCGCTGTTGGCGAAGAACACCATCTCGAGACCAGCCGGCGAAACGGCCACCAATTGCTCGGCGAGCGCGGCGGCCCAAGGATTCACGGCCGATTGCACGAATCCGGGCGCTTGCTCGGCGAGCGCGGCCTGAATGCCGGCAGTCACTTGCGGATGGTTATGCCCAAGATTCAGCGAGCCGAAGCCGGCCACGAGGTCCAGAAAGCGGCGTCCGGTGGAGTCCCAAACGAAATTTCCCTCGCCCCGGACAAAGGTCTTGGCAAAACCTCCCTTGGAGTCGAGCGCAATCAGCACCGGATTGATGTAGCGTTCGTACAACTGCGCTGCGCTGGCCCAAGGCTTCGGCTTGCGGCGGCGCAGACGCGGAGAGAGCTTTGCCGTTGCGACCCACTTTGCCGTTGGTGCGACCGTTGCGATAGCTGCGTAGCGCATCGCGACGTCGCCGATGGGCCGCTTTGCGGTAATGCGCCAGTGTCGACGGTTCCAATTCCAAGCCGAACGAGTGGAGCTTCGAGAAGTCGTAGCCGTGCGAGACGGCCGTGGCGCCGATTTCCATGATCCGATCGACGTCCAAATTCCGGCCCAGCGAATAACATTCGCTGCGTTCTTCCAATGCCAGAACGATCGTCTCGCCTAAGCAACTGGGGATCGTGCCATGATGGAATCCCAAGAACATCGAATCCTGGGGCATCGTCGCGGGAACCCGCGATAGTCCACCGGAGATAATCAACGTATCTTGCCGCAGGGCAGCTCCCCCTGCACATCGGTGGGAACTGCGACGTCGATGACCAGGCTTCCCGGACGCAGCAAGCGCTGGTCGATGCAGTTGCCGGCCGAAGTCGCCGAAAAAATGATCCGCGAGCGGTCGAGCGCCGTGGGGATATCCAAACAAAGCTCGGCCCCCAACTCGCCGGCGATTTGATCCGCCCGGCTGGAAGAACGACGGGCGACGAGCAGCAGTTTCTTGCACTGCGCAGCCAGCACGGTCGCCGCCGCCGTGGCGATGCTGCCGGGAACCCCGATCACCGCGACGGTTTCGTGCCGCAGATCGAGATCGGCCTCGGCACAAGCGCGATAGAGGTTCTGTAGCGCGGCATAGATCGTGAGGCTATTGCCGGTGGTGACTGGAATGCTCGCATGCTCGGCGAGATACGTTCCCTGGCCGCCAATCACGCCGGTCATCGACCCCAAGCCGACGACCTTGGCCCCCCAGTCGGCCGCCATTTGCGTGGCTTGCTCGACGTACTCCATGGCCCGCACCGGATCGGCGAGAATCTCCGCGGCGTCCATGGGAATTTCATAGACTCGTCCCTCCGCCTGAGCACCGCTTGCGCTGACCAGGCCCAGCAACTCATCGACAACGCGAACTTGCGGGCAATTATTCGCTCGCGCGCTGCGCTGCGAGGCCTGAGAGTGCAAATAGGAGCAGAACTCCCACAGATGGCCCCCCCAGTGGCGCCTTAAGTTGCCCTGCGAGTCCCAATTTAGAACCGTCTTCGTCTGCTCCGACAACGGATGCATGAGGAAAGCGAATCGCATACACTACCCCTCCGAAAACACTTCGCAACTTATCTGCGCATCACAGAGGAGACGGCCACCCATCTTAAAACGGCCCGGGACCGCTCCCCGCAAAACTGCGGCTTCGTTGCCGCAACACACTAGGTAGAATACCTAGACTAACTAGGACCCCCCTTTCAAGCAAGTGTCCGGCCTCTTCGACTCGTCGCGGTCAACGTCCGATCGCGAGAAATCTGGCCGAATTTTTAGTTGAATGGCGCTGGGGGCTGGCATATCCAGCGGCTAGATTTGAGTGATTTAGCCCGTGCTGCCCGCTCTCACGGCGTTCTAACTGGCCAAGTGCAACTCTCGGTGTGAGTGACAAAACCACGCTCTGCGCAAGGTTTGCGACGAGGTTTGATCCGATGCTAGCTATTTCTTACGCATCGCTTCGACCGGGCTCAAGCTAGCACCCCAATAAGCCGGATAGAGAGCACCCACGATCCCCACGACCAAGGCCACCAGAAACCCCTCAAAAATGACCGCCGGAGCGATATCGCCGGCAACGAACCCCGCCACGGCGGGAAAACGAGACAAGAACCGCGCCATCAGCAAGGCCGCCACGGTTCCGATGATTCCTCCCGAGAGGCTCAGCAGCAATGCTTCGACCAGGATCATCCGCACGACTTGCAGCTTCCGCCAACCCAGGGCGCGAAGCGTTCCAATATCATGAATCCGTTCGAACACCGACATGATCATCGTGTTGAGCATGCCAATGGCAGCGATGGACAAGGCAATCGCGGATACCGACCAGGCCATCGTGCGGCTCAGTTTGATGGCGCCCATGTTGCTGACAAATTCCTGAATCGGTAAAACCGAAAGTCCACGATCGAGGCCCTCGATCTGGCGGCGCAACTGGGCCAATGCCGCGACGTGTTCCGGGCTACCGTCGTGGGGAATTGTCGTCGAGACCGCGAAACCGGTAACCTGGTGGGGCCGATTCATCGCTTCTTGCATGTCGGGAAGCAGCGCCACCAGCCCGCCGCGATCGTAGACGTTGGCGCTGCGAAAGATCCCGACGACCTCGTATTGGTCGCCATAGAGCGGTAGCTTGTCGCCGACGGTGACGCCGAGGCTTGCCGCGGCGGTTTCTCCGGCCATGAGCCGCTTGTGATCCCCCGCGAGAAGATGCCGGCCTTTCACGACGCTGAGGCCCTCCAGCCGCGGCGACCCGGCGCGGAATCCGAGGATTAGCACGCCCATGACGTCGCGGTCGGCGAACGAAACGATGTCTTCCAGGCCGTCGTATACGATTTTGACGCCCGACAACTCCTTGATTCGCAGACCGATTTCTTCCGGCAGGGAATTGTTCAATTCCGCGTTGGAACCAGAGCGCTGAATGATTAACTCAATCCCGCGATCTTGGTAAAGGCTGGAGAAATGACGCTCGAAACTATCAGAAATCCCGACCAGGGACACAACCGCCGAGATTGCGACCCCCAACCCGACCATCGTCAGGATGGATCGCATGGGTCGACGATAGATGTTTTTCCAAACCAAGGTTACAAATCGCACCGGGCAGGCTCCGATTGTTGGGAAAAACAGTTCAACGCGCTCGCAAGGTGGGCACAGCCTTCTTCTAGAACCGCGAGAGGTTAGAAGCCGCTGAGCCAGAGTAAATCCGAGCCATCGCGGCCACTTGCCGGACGACGCCCACCGTTCGGGTTCTACGAGCCCTGGCCTTGGCGGGCAATGCCATCTTGCCCGTCGCGCAACGCATTTTCGAGTCTAATTTGCCGTCGGGCGAGTGTCTAATCCACTGTCGCAGCGAACGGATCGCTGCTCTGGATGCCGCTTCGCCCCTTCCCAGCCATTTCCAGAGCTCGTTTCGCAACGTCGAAAGCAGCCTGCGGATGGCCAAGACGGCGCGCGCTGGCTTTCAGGGACGCCAGCCGCTTCGGATGGCCCAGCAGCTCCGTGAGTTTGAAGGCGAGCGTCGATAGATTGTTGATTTTGATTCCGGCCCCATTTTCCAGCAAGAAATCGCTGTTGCGACTCTCTTGGCCGGGGATCGGATTCACGATTGCCATGGCTGCCCCGCAGGCAAGCACTTCGGAGGTCGTGAGCCCGCCCGGTTTCGACACGACCACATCAGCCATGGTCATGAACTCGTCCATCTCGGTGGTGAAGCCGACGACGTGCGTCAGATGTCGTTCGGCTGGATCGATCCGCTCCAACTTCTTCTTGAGCGCCGCATTTCGGCCGGTGACAACCACGATTTCCAGAGGGATCTCCACGTCGAGAATTGCCCGATAAATTTTCTCGATCGGTCCGACACCGAATCCGCCCGAAAGTTGCAGCACGACCGGCCGATCGCCCACAAGACGATGGTTGGTTAGGCATTTGTCGCGAGTTTTTGGGCGGCTAAACGCTGGATGGATCGGGATGCCGGTGACGCTGATCGCCGCGGCTGACACGCCCCACGACTGGAGATGGGCGGCGGCTTCGGCCGTGGCGGTGAAATATTGCTCGCACGGCTCGTTGACCCACAAGCGGTGCGTTTCGAAATCGGTGACGGTCGTGAGTTGCGGCGTGGCAAGCTTCTTCTTGCGCTTCAGTCCGGCCACGATTTCGGCCGGCAGAAAGTGCGTGTTGACGATCGCGTCCCATGGTTCCTTGTTGAGGAACTTGAGAAACCGGCCAAGATTCAACCGCTGCACAAGCCGCCGCAGCCGGTCGGATTTTTGTTGCGGCGACGGTTTGCGATCGAGCAGATCATAAAAATATCCGAGCACGTGCGGCATCTTGTTGACCAGGTCGAGATAAGCCTGGCCGTATACCCGGCGAAACACCGCGTTGGTCAACTTCAGCACGTCCACGTTTTCGACGGTCGCGTGTGGGTCCAACTCCTTGAGCGCCAGCTCGACCGCCTCGGCGGCCCGCACGTGTCCGGCGCCGACCGAGGCCGAGAGAATCAAGATACGGCGCGACATGGTGAAACCCGACCTGGGGCGATGTCAACGGCGCATCACGTTAACGATTACGTGCCGGCTTGCCAAGAAGAGAGTCGAAGCCGAGCAGGAAAAGGTGTCAGGCAGGAAAAGGTGTCAGGAACGCAAGCGTCCGGTGGAACCCGTTGCCTGGAGCGGGGGGCCGGCATCGCCAGGGCCTGGTGAATTACTTGGCCGGTTGCCAGCGATCGGGGAGCAGGACTGCGAAGCGTTTCGCGTGAGGCGCCCGGCAGAAGGGTTGGCAGGCGCGTGAGCAGATCGCGAAGATAGGCGAACGGTTCGACGTTGTTGCGGAGGCACGACGCGATCAGGCTGAAGTGCATCGCTGCGGCGCGGCCGCCGCGATCGTTGCCCAGAAACAGCCAGTTGCGGCGACCAATGGCGATTCCGCGCAAGCGCACGCTTCGCCGCGTTGTTGTCGATCGCCAATGACCATGCTGCACGTACTTGTTCAAAGCCGTCCAATTGTTGCGGGTGTACTCCATCGCCCCGCGCAGCGGGCTCTTGGGCAACACCCGCGGCGCTTCCGCTTCCAGCCAGGCGCCGAACTGTTTCAGCACGCCGAGCGAGCGTGCCTGACGCTCGGCAAGGATTCGCGCGAAGCTTTCGTCGCGATCCAGTCGCGCCAATCTTCCTGGCCACGTTCGCGCAGTTCCTTCTCGACCGCGTACAACCGCGCGATGTGGGCGAGTGCGATCTGGGCGCGGGCTCGATCCGCATTCTGGGCCTCGAAGAACTTGCGCCGCGCATGGGCCCAACAGGCGACTTCCACGATCCGGCCATGCGAGCCTAGATAAATCGCGTCGTAGCCGCTGAAGGCGTCGGCCTGCACGAAGCCGCAGTAGTTTTTCAAGACCTCCGCCGGCCCACCGGGACCATCGCGAGTGTGGTTGGGCGTGTAGCGCAGCACGGTGTGCGGATGCAAGTCGTCGCCCACGTAGGTCCAGAACCGGCCCTGGTAGCGCTGCTTGCCGTGCGCATCGCGGACATTGACCGGCGTGTCGTCGGTGTTCAGGGAATCCGAAGCCAGAACCTCTTCGAGCAGCACCTCGACCAGCGGAGCGAACCAGCGCTCGGCCACGTCCAAGGCCCAGCCGTCGGTCGTCTGCCGCGAGAAGGAACAGCCGTGCCGGCCGAAGCGGCGCTCTTGGCGGTGAAACGGCAAATGATCGACGAACCGATTGGTCACGACTTCCGCGATCAGCCCTGGCCCGGCGATCCCGCCGGCAATGGGCTGCGGCGGCTTGGGGGCCGTGATGATGTTCTTCTCGTGGGCTGCAGCCCCGCTTTCCAGCAATTGCGGCTGGCGGGCGTATTTCTTCTGGATGTGCCGCACGATATACAGGCTCGACGGTTCCCACTCGTACTGCTCGGTGACTTCCTCGCCGATCAGGACCAACTGGCCGTCGCCGGCCAGAGCCTGCTTCTCAGCCTCCGTCAGATCATGGATCACATCGACCCGCTTCAGATGATCGGGCTTCGGTCGGCGGCCATGGCCCGGCCGGGTGCCGTTGGCTTGGCTTCCGGCTCGACAACCACGGCCGGCTCGGAAGTCACGGCTTCTGGCTCGGCCGCCACTTCCTGGGACGCCGCGTCGAACAGCAGCAGTTGCCACGGATCGATCTTTTCGCTCGAGCGGCCGTAGAGACGCCGCAGCAACAAGTCCATGCGATGCTGCAGATGGCTCGCAGTCCGCGTCCTTGCCTTGCAGCGCTTCCAAGAGTTGCAGCACCAGTTGCCGCAGGGTGGCTGGATCGTCCGGCAGCGTGGCCAAGTCGGGCAGAGGCAAGGCGTCCGTGCTCATTGCCCTATTACATGTCCGCCGAAGAGGAAAAAGGTTTCGCTCGAACGAGAAGAATTCGGAGAATATTTTTATGCGCTCTGCCGCGCTCACGCCGGGAGCTGATAGCGCGCGCGACGTTTCACGCTCGACAACTCGACGCCGTCCAAGAGCATTGCCAACTCGGTTGCCGAGATCGTCACGCTCGCCGCGTCTGCCTGGGGAGGTGGGAAGCGATAGGTTCCACGCTCCAATCGCCGGTAAAAGATCGCGTAGCCATGCGTGTCCCACCACAGGATCTTCACCCGGTCGGCCCGTTTGCTGCGAAACACGAACAGAGTGACCCGACAGAGGATCGAGCCGGAGCACCTCTTGGACCAGCGCCGCCAAGGTATCGAAGCTCTTCCGCATGTCGGTCGGCTGGGCAGCAAGAAACACTTTGACCTGGCCGCTGAAGCTCAACATGATTGCGGCTCCAGGAGCTCCAGCACCGTTCGCAAGGCCGCCGTGTCCTGCGCCGGCACGCGGACGAGCAAGCCGCTGGGCAGGACCACTTCCACGTGACTCGCGGCCGCACCCGCGCGGATGCTCCGGCGATCGTGACCGGTAGGAAGCGCGGCGTGGGAGTCGCCGTCGACCGCGGAGGACTTTGGATTCGCTCGGAGCAGGTTGGCCAGCTTCAGAATCGCGCCGAGCCAGTTCGCTTCGCCAAGCGTAGAACGACGGCTCGGAGATTCCGGCTTGGGCACAGAAACCGCGGATCGTCAGGTTGCTCCGCCGTTGTCGCTCGACATGTTGCCGCCACACTCGCTCCTTGGCCTCACTCCGGCCCGGCCCCCGACCCGTCGGACGTCGCGATTCGCTCATTACCAGGTCTCCTGAAAGGAATTCATTGGAATTCCTCTCAGGCTAGCATCCGCCGCAATACGGGCTGCACAGGACGCTTACGATTGTTCCGCGCCAGTCGAGAAGCTTCGAGCGAGAACACGGCACGTTCACCTCGGGCATCGTGTCGACGCGTGAAGGGCGACGGATCGCGTTGTTCTTCAGCGGCCGCCAGCATGCCGGCGAGAACCTCAAGGACGTGCTGGCCCGGCGCGCAGCGGATTGCCCCGCGCCGATCCAGATGTGCGATGCCCTGACGCGGAACCTGCCCGGCAAGCTGCCGACGATGCTTGCCAACTGCCTGGCTCATGGACGGCGGCAGTTTGTCGAGATCGCGGAGCAGTTCCCCGACGAATGCCGGCACGTGCTCGAATCGCTCGGCATGGTGTATCACAACGACGCCCTGGCCCGCGAGCAGCATTTATCGCGCGAGCAGCGACTTCTCTTTCATCAACTCCGGAGCGGGCCGACCATGAAGGAGCTTCATGCCTGGCTTGTCCGACAGCTCGACGAGCGCCGCGTCGAGCCGAACTCCGGGCTGGGCAAGGCCCTGATGTACCTGCTACGGCATTGGGAAAAACTGACGCTGTTCCTGCGCGTGGCGGGAGCGCCGCTGGATAATAATATCTGCGAGCGGGCGTTGAAGAAGGCGATCCGGCATCGGCGGAATTCGTTATTCTACAAAACCCATCGCGGCGCCCACGTGGGGGACGTCTTCATGAGCTTGATCCACACCTGCGAGCTTGGCAAAATCAACCCGTTCGACTACCTGACCGAGTTGGAGCGTCATGCCAGCGAGGTGGCCATCGCTCCGGAAGATTGGATGCCCTGGAACTACCGCAATAATCTCTACGGCGCCTCCGATGCCGGCTGACGCGTCGGCTTTGCGAGGGACCTGACCCGGGTATCGTCAGCCTTGGAGGATCGTCATTCATGCCCCACGACGTCATCGAGATGCAACTCACATCCGCGGAACGCTCGCTGTTGCTTCGTTACGGCTATCCGTTCGCTCAGATTGAACGCGCTTTGAAGGCCTGTTCAACCAGCGATGCGATCGAAATCGTACCGATGGACTGCTACGAACTTGAACGACTGATTGGCGACCTCTGCCGATCGATCAATGACATGAAATCCGGCGCGCTGCAGAGTCAACTCCTCAATCTCTGCGACCGGCTCGAAGCCGCCGAGCGCTACGGCGACGGCATGCTTGACCTGCTCTGAGCCGCCCCCACCCGCGGCGTCCTAGGAATTTCACGCTTGCCGGAAGGACACGGCCCGCCAAGCCGGCGCCGCCTGGGTCGCTTCGGGATCGCCGGCGGAGAACAAGACGTGCAACTGATGGGCGGCCAGTGTTGTGGCCGCCGCCGCTACAGACTTCGGCCACCAACGGAATCGGCCGCTGGAGAGGCGCTTATGGCACAACCAAAATCCCTGGCCGTCGTACACCAAGACTTTCAGCGCCGTCGCCGGCCGGTTGCGGAACACGAACACGCAGCCGCCAAACGGGTCGTGCCGCAGCACGTCCTTGCAGACCCGGGCCAAGCCGTCGATTCCGTTGCGAAAATCGGCCGGCTCGACCGCCACCAGAATCCGCATCTGAGGCGTGATCTGGATCATGTCGCAGGATTCCAGAAACTGCGGCTCAGCGCCGCCAAGTCGGGCGTCGCGACATTCTTCAGCTGGACGCGCATCTTCGCACCGGCCGCGTTCTCCAATTCCAACGTGCATTCGCAAGAGCCGATCGCAGCGGGAGGGGCCAATTCCAAGAACGTGGGCAGCGATGAAGGCGTTGGTTGGCAACGGAGTTTGTCGCCGGCGCGGCGATGGCGGCGGATTGCTGTTCGACCCGTTCCTTGAGCGCGTAGTAGTCAAGCCTTAGCGCCCTGGAAGTGCGATGAATCCCACACTTGCTCGCCGCTCTCGCCGCCGCCGCCCACAGCGAGTCGGGGATCCGCGAACGAGGTCGATGTGCCTGGCGCCAACGCTCGAATCGCCGTCGAACGTCCTCCAGCCCGGCGGGAAGGACCTGTGTCTTGCTGCCATCCATCGGCTGTCTCTCCCGAAGGTCGTGTGCGGACAGCCGACGACGATAGCACACGCCTCAAAACGATTCATACACGCTTGCCGGAAGCACACGATGATCTCACGCGCAACTCCGCCCAGCGGGGCCGGCGTGCTCGCTCACGCCCCGACTTCGCGGGCTGCGATCGTTCGGGCAAGGCTCGGGGATGCGCCGAAGAAGCGTCCCGCCGCGCCAGCTCTCGTCGCCAAAAATGAAACGCCGTCTCCGGCAGATCGTGCTGCCGGCAATAGGCGCGAATCGACACGCCGCTTTGCGCCCACTGCCGAGTCCTGCCCGCCACAGCCGCTCGCGGGCCGGGTCTCTCCGCTTCTTGCTCTTACGCATCCCGTGGTCTCCTGAGGTTCGTTGGTGAACAACGACCTAAGGCTACCACGCCCGCCAAGATGGGCCTCGCCGGACGCTTACGAATGTGCTTCAGCACTTTGAAGCTGGCCGGGAAGTATTCGAGCTGCTCGTTCACCTCGGCGCCGATCTACGAGTGCAAAATGGCTGGTTCACATGCGCCGATGATAGGCTTGGTTGGCTCGAGCGCCGACTGACAAACAAGACGATTACCCAAATATTAGGGAGAACCGTTTTGAATGCGCCGACTAACAAGACTAGGATACTTTCTACGGCACACGATCGAAATAACAATATTGCTCCTCGTCTCCCGTCGGAGGCATGTATCCGAATTCCTTGGCCCGATCAATGAGTACCTGGCCACGTTTTGGCTGAGGAAAGAGATCGCCAGGTCCATTCCAGTGCGGCGGCACAGGAACGAACAAGCCGTATTTCAATCGAACGCCAGTGAGCCATAGCGCGGGCGGATACTGCTGTGCCGCTGCGCGTTCCAACCATGCAAAAGATTCCAATTGATTAGGTGCGCTGATTGGCACGGCGATTATGTCGCAAATTGAGTCACGGTGGCACGCGACCCAGCGAGCATACTCATATTGCGACCGTGCATCGCCGCGCATCGCTCCTATCTGTAGGAGCGAACCAGTGATATAAACCCAACCGAATAATACCGCAAGGAACGCCACTGACGCCGCAAGTGAAGAGAAGAATGCAAGCGGCCCCTTTAGTAACATGGCCACTGGGCCCACCGTCAAGAGGAGAGCCATAAAAACCGGAAAATAGCTGACGGGCACGAGAAGCCTCCGAGCGAATTCGTAGGATAGCAGTGAGGAGATCGCGACCACTACTTTGTGTCGGGCGCTGGTACAGAGCTCACTAGCCAATTGGCAGCGCTCTCGTGGGGACATCCCCAGCGATGATCGGCTCGCGCAGCACGTATGAGTCTCTCGCCGCATCTGTGGTGTCCACTGATTGCTGAAACCGAGATTACCCAAGGTTGGCCCCTTAAACTTGTCGGGCGAATTGTAGGTCATGAGTTGTATCGCGCCGGAAACTCGTTGATCTCGTGCGGAATGTGTCGCCAAAAGACGTGGACAGAAGCGCCTCGAAATCAGGGAAACGGGTGTGTTTATTCTTAACCAAAGAAACAACGATTTTGTCTGGGTAGGATGTAGTAAATTTAAACGTCGCGTCGAAAACGATCGCCGGGCCATATACCACCCCTAAAACCGGCCAAGGATAGCTACCATATGCTTGTACTTCAACTGTCGTAGAACGGCATGCGCCGCCTGTTACAGTATTTACAACGACGGGAGGCTTTGAATGAATGGGGGCAACGGCATTCTCGACGTCGAATTTCCATGCAACCATACCACGATTGCCGACTGCAACCTCCTCTGCACGGGACGAGCCACTTGTGTAGTAACGGACATGAACGTCGCTCGGAGTTAGGTAGCCTATTCTTGTGCTTTCAAGTTCACCCCGTGCATCGATCTTCGCGGACCCGCCGCCAAATCCGCGGTCATTCGTCTCTGTCTCCCAATACAAAGAACCTGGCTGATCAATCCACGTCCCCGGCAGAGTCTTACCTTCCGGCGTTTTTGCGTTCCCTGCTTTGAATTTGTTCCCGAAATCCCCTGGAATAAATGCATTATAATCAAAATCAATCGGGCTCAGCCCATTTGGATCGATTGCATCGATCGGACTATCCTCAGCAAACTCATACATATTGGGATCAGAAGCAAGCCCGCTCGGATCTTGAGAAATCCACGCTGGAGCAGGAAAAGGTGTCAGGAACCGTTGTTATGCCTTTTGGGTCGGCCATGGGAACGGAGCGTCGATTCCAAACCCAGCCGACGCACCATTCGCTCACTCCACGGACCGTCGCCCAACGGGCTGCCGCGCTGCACGCTCCGCCGCACCGCTTGCAACTCCGCTTCCGTCTGCGGACCGTTCACGTGCTCGACCCAGTTCGGTTTGCGGGCTAATGGCCAAGGGGCCAACAATTCCCTGTCTTCAGCGGAGCCGCGAAGCCAACGGTACAGACTGCTCCACTCCCATCGTTCCGCACGGCTCGTCAAATTTGCGCGCAGCGCATTTCGCTCGACGTATCGCGCGACCGAGTAAAAATGTTCGTCCTCCTGGATCGGGAATGACTTGAAACGCCCTTGGTACAAGTGCCCCGAGCCCGCCGAGTGCCGATGAGCGTGCCAGCGCTGGGTGTGCGTCAGCGTCAGCCAGCCGACAAACCGCGACAATTCGCCGTCCGTCCGTGGCCAAACGAGCAAGTGCCAATGGTTCGGCATCAAGCAATAGGCCAACAATCGCGTCTCCGCCCGCGCGACCGACTGCACGAGCGCATTCTCGAACGCCTCATAATCGCTGGACTTCTCGAAAATCGTCATCCGTGCATTCGCACGGTTGAGCACATGGTACACGTAACCCCCGTCGGCGGCTCGCTGTGGTCGTCCCATGCCTGGGCAATTTACCACACCGGCGCCGCGAGGTCAAGAAAACGGTTCCTGACACCTTTTGCTTGCCCGAAGCCGCATTGGCGATCGTCGTACAGGAAGAGTATGCTGTCGGCGAAGCCTCCGGGAAAAAATCATGACGATTGCTTTTCCGAGCGGTTTCAATTCGAAAAGCTCTCGTGACCGCGCTGCGCGTGCATTTTTCTAACGGGGATGGCGAGACGGTGAGCCCGAGCGAAACCAATTGCCCGGCCTGTGGAGTGCCGATTCGGTTCGGCATCGGCGCGTCGGTCGTGGTCGTTTGCCCGAATTGTCATTCGGTCGTGGCGCGTGGCGACCGAAAATTGGAAGATCTCGGCAAAGTGGCCGCGCTGGTCGACACAGGCTCGCCACTGACGATCGGCCGGAAAGGCAAATATCGCGGACTGCCCTTCGAGTTGATGGGCCGGTGCAATTCTCGCATGCAGCGGGCGGCAGTTGGGACGAATGGTACGCCCGCTTTCCCAAGGATCGTTGGGGCTGGCTGGCCGAGGCCCAAGGCCGGTATTATCTGACATTCGAATCGCCATTGGCCGCTACGTCGAATTTGCCCGAGCGGAAGTCGATCGTCGTCGGGGCCTCGTTCATGATTCCCGGACAAGGCGTGTTCGTCGCGGACGAAATTGGTGCATGCAGGCCCATTCGGCCGAGGGTGAAATACCCTACCGCTTGGTCCCCGGCGACACGCTGGAGTACGTCGACCTCTCGGGCGCGGCGGCCGATTCGCCACGCTCGACTTCAGCGACACCCCGCCGCATCTCTACCTTGGTGAGCAAGTAACGCTCGACGCGCTGGGGATTCCCCATGTCCCGGCCGATGAACCGCAACCGCGGCATGTCGGTTCGCTGCAAATCAACTGTCCGCAATGCGGCGGCGCACTGGATTTGATGGCCCCCGACGTGACCGAGCGCGTCGCCTGCCCCTATTGTCATGCCTTGTCGGATTGCACGCACGGAAAGCTGCAATATCTGGAAACGCTCAAGCCGAGCCGCTGGAAGCAGTTGATCCCCCTGGGCACGATCGGCACACTCGACGGCATCACTTACACGGTCATCGGCTTTCTCGTGCGGCATGTCACGAGCGACGACGAAAAGTATTTCTGGTCGGAGTATTTGCTGTATGGCGCGGGCATCGGCTTTCGCTGGCTGGTCGAAAGCGACGGGCATTGGAGTCTGGTCGCCGGCGTGCCAGGCGGAGAAATCACGACGCAAGGCCGGGCGGCGATCCACCGGCATCGGCTGTACCGCATGTTCCAACAAGCCACGGCCACGGTGGATTTCGTAGCGGGCGAATTCTATTGGAAGGTGTCCGTCGGCGAGTCGGTCTCTGATTCCGATTTCATTCGTCCGCCTTATACTCTGTCGCGAGAAATCTCGTACCCCGAAATGAAGCCGGACACCGGTGCGACTGGGGGCAATCGAGGCGAAGTCAACTGGTCGGCGGGCGTCTATATGACCCCGGTGGAAGTCGCCCAGGCGTTCAAGGTCAAGGAGCCGCCGTCACCGCGGGGCGTGGCGCCAAACCAGCCATTTCCATACAAGAATGTCTATCGCAGTTGGGCTATCCTGGCGGCACTCACGTTGTTGTCGTGGCTGCTGCTGGACCTGTTCCTGCCGGTGCGCCAGGTTCTCGAAAAAACCTACACGCTCGATCCTCCCACGGCGCCCGAGACCACGCGCACCGTGTTCGAGCATGAGCTGCCGTTTCGCGGCCATCGCAGCGTGAAGATCACCGTTTCGGCCCCGGTCGACAATTCGTGGCTGTACGTCGACGGCGATTTGTTCAACGAGGCGAGCGACCTGGTCCAACCGTTCTCGCTGCCGGTCGAGTATTATCATGGCACGGACTCGGACGGCTCGTGGAGCGAAGGCGGTCATACGGAAAGCGACTACATCTCTGCCCGTCCGGCGGGCAATTACACACTGCGCATGGAGTTCTCCTGGCAAGACGCCTCGCCGGCGTTTCCCTGGACGAATTCGCAAGCGGCAGCCGCGTTTGCCAATCCTGCGCAGCCCGGCGACGCCCATCAATGTGACGGTGAGGATCGAGGAAACAGCTCCTCGATTCTTATATTTCGCCGCGGCTCTATTGCTGATTTCGATTCTGCCTCTCGGCGTTGCGGTACGGCATTACCAGTTCGAAAAGAGACGCTGGGACGAGAGTGAGTTCAATCCCTATCCCAGCTTCGGCGGCGACGACAACGGATGATTTATGAAATGGTCCCGGGCGACGATGTGCAAGAGCCGATCCGAGAATCGGTGGGGACTGGCTCATTTTGCGCTTACCCTGTGAGCAAAATGTGCCTGTCCCCCTCTCCTCAACCGGTTCTCGGATAGGCGTGAAGAAATAGGCAACCGCGATGCTCAATCGAATTTACATCCTGCTTGGCGGCGGCCTGCTGCTCGCCTATCTGGCGGCCTCGCTGTCGGGCTGGCAAATGGGTTCGCCGCAGCAACAACTCTTGCCGCCGAGCGTGCGCTCATCGCCGGGCGGATACCGATCGTTTCACTTTTGGCACTCTGGCTTCCACGGAGGCAAATAATGGATTTCCAGCGGATGATGGGGCAGCTTGCCGCGGCGTTGATTTTTGGCGTGATCGGGCTGGTGATGTTCGCCGTGGCGTTCTTGATCATCGTGGCGATCATCAAGCACGTGCCACTCAGCGTACGCAAGGAGATCGAGGAAGATCAGAACGTGGCGCTGGCAATCATCATCGCCTCGATGATCCTCGGCATCTCGATCATCCTCGCGGCGGCGATTCACTGACGAGCGCGACGATGTTTGCCGCCGCGCCTCGATTTCCTTCTTTCTAGTTTCTGAAAATGCATGCCGCGGACTCCGGTTTTATTTCTGAACGTATTGATCGTCGCCACGTGCGGGCTGGTTTACGAATTGCTCGCCGGCACGCTGGCGAGCTACGTGCTCGGCGACTCGGTCACGCAGTTCTCGCTGATTATTGGTATATATCTGAGCGCTTTGGGCGTCGGCGCTTGGCTTTCGCGGTGGATCGACCAGGGTTTGGCCCGGACGTTCATTGAAGTCGAGCTGGGCGTGGCGCTGCTCGGCGGTTTGTCGGCCCCCCTGCTTTTTTTGAGCTTCGCCCGGCTCGGCTGGTTTCATGTCGTGCTGTATGGGCTGGTTTTCGCGATCGGCACGCTCGTTGGATTGGAGTTGCCGCTATTGATGCGAATCCTGCGCGACCAGTTGGATTTCAAGGAACTCGTGTCGCGCGTGCTGACGTTCGATTATGTCGGCGCGCTCATTGGCTCGCTGCTCTTCCCATTGTTTTTCGTGCCGCGGATGGGGTTGGTGCGCACGTCGCTGGTGTTCGGGATCCTGAACGCCGTCGTCGGACTGTGGGGCACCTGGCTATTGCGGCCGCTGCTTTCGCGCGGCGTCCTGGGGCTGCGGATCCGGGCAGTGATTACGATCATGCTGCTCTCGGTCGGGCTGGTCGAAGCCGAGCAACTTACGTCGCTCGCCGAAGACGGCCTGTTCGCCGATCCGATCGTTTACGCCCAAACGACGCACTATCAGCGCATCGTGCTGACTCGGGGCCGGGCCGGCTTTCAACTGTTTCTGAATGGCAACTTGCAATTCAGCTCGGCCGATGAATATCGCTATCATGAAGCGTTGGTCCATCCTGCGCTAGCGGCCTGCGGCAGCCCTCACAAGGTGCTGGTCCTCGGCGGCGGCGACGGCTTGGCGCGTGCGCGAGATTCTGAAATACCCGTCGGTCGAAAGTGTGACGCTGGTGGATCTCGATCCCGGCATGACGCACCTCTCCGATCGCTTTCCACCGCTGGCGGGCTTGAACGGCCATTCGTTTCAGAATCCGCGAGTTCAGGTTGTGAATGAAGACGCGATGACCTGGCTCGAACAGGGCGGCGCGGAATCCGATGCCAGCCACTTCGACGCCGCGATTGTCGATTTTCCCGACCCCAGCACATTTGCCCTCGGCAAGCTCTACACCACGCGGTTCTACAAGCTGCTGCGGACCCGGCTTGCTCCCGGCGGGATGGTGGCCGTGCAATGCACGTCGCCGCTGTTTGCCCGGCAATCGTATTGGTGCATCGTGCGGACGATCGAGGCGGCCGGGTTCGTGGTGCGGCCGTACCATGTGGCCGTTCCGTCGTTCGGCGTGTGGGGTTTTGCGCTGGCGCATGTCGGGCCGTTCGAGGCTCCTGACCATTCGCCACGCGGGTTGCAAGGCGGCCTGCGATTCCTGAATGATGATTCACTGGCCGCGATGTTCCAAATCTCGAGCGATCTGGCCGCCGTGCCTGTCGAAATCAATCGTTTGGACAACCAGGTCCTGGTGCGCTACCACGAATCGGAATGGCGCCATTGGGACTGAGCCGCTCCGGCTCTTGCTCCCCTCGCCCCTTGCGGGGAGAGGGGCTGGGGGTGAGGGGCCGCCGGACAAGAAACTGTCACATACCAATCATCGCCTAAAGGCTCCATGCCCCGCGATCTCAATCGCCGCGACCTTCTCGCCGCCACGCTCGGCGTGCCGATCATGCTGGCGAGCTGCCAGCGATCAGCGCCGGCGGAGCTTGATTTCGCCGGCGAAATCGTCGGGCCTTCAATCGACATCGGGCACCGAATTCGCGATGGGTGGCGAGCCGCGCCAAGCGAAAGTGATTGGACGCGTGTCGGCACGGTGATTGTCGGCGGCGGCATTGCTGGACTCTCCGCGGCGTGGCGGCTATTGCGTGCCGATTACGACGATTTCGTCGTCCTTGAGCTTGAACCCGCCGCGGGCGGCACCGCACAAAGCGGATCGGCCCCGCGCGGAGTCTCGGCCTCAGCCCGGTATCCCTGGGGAGCGCACTACATTCCGGCCCCGACCGATAAAAATCGGGCGTCGTTCGCCTGCTCGAAGAAATGGGCGTTGTCGAAGCGACCGATGCCGAGGGCCAACCGATCGTCGGCGAGCAGTTCCTGTGCCGCGATCCGCAAGAGCGCGTGTTCTATCGTGGCCGCTGGTACGAAGGGCTATATCTGCACGCCGGCGCGACCGCTGCCGATGTCGCGGAACGGAAACGATTCGACGCGGAAATCCAACGTTGGGTCGCCTGGCGCGACGGCCGCGGCCGCCGCGCGTTTGCGATTCCCATCGCCACCGCCTCCGACGATGCGGAGCTTACGGGACTCGACCGGATATCGATGACCGATTGGCTCACGCGTCATGAATTCAGTTCGCCGCGGTTGCGATGGCTGGTCGATTACGCCTGCCGCGACGACTATGGCTTGGCCGCCGAACAGACGAGCGCATGGGCCGGCTTGTTCTATTTCGCCTCGCGCATTCTGCGCCCCGGTGCCGAGCCGCGGCCACTCATCACCTGGCCGGAGGGAAACGGCCGGTTCGTCGCGCATTTCGCCCGGAAGCTAACACGGCAGCTGCGCACCGGGATGGCGGTCCTCGACATCGTGCCGACAGGAACCGCCGGAAGGCCAGGCGTGGACGTCATCGCCGCGGCGCGAGACGATGGAACCATCCGCGGATTCCGCGCCGAACAGGCAATCTTTGCCGGACCGCAATTCTTGGCCCCCTATCTCATCCGGCCATGGCGCGACAATCCGCCATCGCATGTCGCGGAGTTTCAATATAGTTCCTGGCTCGTGGCGAATTTGTTTCTGCGCGGCCGGCCGGAGGATCGGGGGTTTCCGCTTTGCTGGGACAACGTGCTGTACGAAAGCCCGGCGCTCGGCTACGTCGTGGCCACGCACCAACCCGGTCCCGAAACTGGCCCCACGGTGCTGACCTATTACTATCCGTTTTGCGACCCGGATCCGGGCCAAGCTCGCCGGCGGATGTTGGAACTTAACTGGCACGATTGCGTCCAAATCGTGGTAGCCGACTTGTCGCGCGCCCATCCCGATCTACACACGCTAATCGAGCGCGTCGACGTCATGCGGTGGGGCCATGCGATGATCGGCCCGCGGGTCGGGTTCGTGCATGGCGGCGCGCGGAGCGCCGCTGCGGAGCCGTTTCGTGGAATCCACTTCGCCAACACCGATCTCAGCGGCGTCGCGCTGTTCGAAGAAGCGTTTTACCACGGCATCCGTGCCGCCGAAGAAACTTTGCGAGCCCGCGGCAACACGAGCCGAACTATGTTGTAATCAGAACGACTACTCGGATTTGGTTTTTGTTCATCCGTCCGATCCGTGACAGCCGTGGTTGAATTTCCCGCACGGGAAAACTGAAAGAAGCGAACCACGGATGACACCGATCACGCGGATAAATTATTGACAGGAGTGGATATCCCGGTCACGATCATAAGCCTGGATCGACGCAGGCGATCGATTTCAAGATCCTGCCGCGATCCTCCGGAGGCCGAATGGTGGAACTGCAACTCATCGAAGCGAGCGATTCACTCACGCGTGTGGCACTGGTGGGCATGCTGGACCTGGTGGGCGTCGGCCAGATCGAAACCAAGTTCCTGGCAGCCACCGCGGCGCGAGGACTGCCCACGATTGTCGACGTCTCGGGGATGACTTTCATCGCCTCGCTGGGCATGGGCATGCTCCTGAGCGGGCTGAAAGGACTGAAACGCAAGGGCGCCAAGCTGGTGCTCCTCAAGCCGCAGCGCGACGTCGCCAATGCGCTCGCCGTGGCACGACTGACGGAACTTCTGCCGATCGCCGAAAGCGACGACCAAGCAATGCAATTGCTCGGGGCCGCCGTTTAAGTAGGGTGGGCACTGCCCACCGAAACACGACGGGCATTTGCAACTTCACGGCCGTGTGTCGAACGGCTTCACGATGTCGAACTATCGCCGCTATTTCGTGCCGGGCGGCACGTATATCTTTACACTTGTAACCTACCAGCGGCGCCCAAGGTTCGCGAATGCCGCGAATATAACGTGCCTGCGCGAGTCGATCGCAATAGTCCAAAAGGAAATGCCATTTGAGTTCTTGGCGGCGGTCATTTTACCTGACCATTTGCACTTCCTTTGGACGCTGCCTGCTGGCGATACGGATTATTCAAAACGCCTTGGTCGGATCAAGGCATTATTCACAAAATCCCTTTCGCATGAACGCATTTCCGACTCACCGTCGCGGCAAAAGCATCGTGAGGGTGAGGTCTGGCAGCGCCGCTTTTGGGAACACTCGATCGATGACGATCGCGAGCTGGAAACCTTTGCAGACTACATCCATTACAACCCAGTTAAACACGGCCTTGCCTCGTGTCCTCATGTTTGGCCGGCGTCAAGTTTTTCGAGGTGGGTGGCGTTGGGTCAATACGAATCTTGCTGGGGCTGCAGTTGCGATGGTAGACGACGAAAAAAGATGACTTTCGACGCAATTCAGGATGCAGTCGGCGAACCGTAGAATGGCGCACTCTCAGTCATGATGTCAGCGCCAACTCGCTCGCTGGTGGGCAGTGCCCACCCTACGGCTCACGCGATCACTTGCCCGACCACTTCGCCGGCGACGTCGGTCAGGCGGAAATCGCGGCCGTTGTAGCGGTATGTGAGCCGCTTGTGGTCGATGCCCATCAGCTGCAGGATCGTGGCGTGCAGATCGTTCACGCTCACCGGCGATTGCTCGGCCTTGAAGCCGATTTCATCGGTAGCCCCGTGCGTCACGCCTCCCTTCACGCCGCCGCCGGCCAGCCACGTGGTGAAAGCATGCGGATTGTGGTCGCGGCCCGGCTTGGCGGACTTCTGCGCCAGCGGCAACCGGCCGAATTCGCCGCCCCAGATGACGAGCGTCGAATCCAAAAGCCCACGCGCGTCGAGATCTGCCAACAGCGCGGCGATGGGCTGATCCGTTTCCGCGGCGAAGCCGCTATGGTTGCCGGCGATGTCGATATGCCCATCCCAACTCCGCTGATTTTCTTCGCCGCCGCTGTAGATCTGTACGAACCGCACGCCCCGTTCGACCATCCGCCGGGCGATGATGCACTGCCGGGCGAAGTGGCCGCACTTAGGATTATCGAGCCCGTAGAGTTGCTGCGTGGCAAGCGTTTCTTTCGTGACATCGAGCGCCTCGGGCGCCGCCATTTGCATTCGATAGGCAAGCTCGAACGATTCGATCCGGGCCGACAAATCCGATTCGCCCGAATGCGTCGCTAATTCGCGACGATTGAGCCGGGCCAGAAGATCGAGCTGGGCCCGCTGCTCGCCGTCGGTCATGTCGCTCGAGCGGTACAAATCCTCGATCGGGGCGCCTTGATGCTTGAGCGCCGTGCCTTGGTAAATGCCCGGCAGGAAACCGGAGCCCCAGTTCTGGGCGTAGCCTTTCGGCAGCCCACGGCCCAGCGTGTCGTACATCACCACGAACGCGGGCAAATTCTGGCTTTCGCTTCCCAGCCCATACGTGAGCCACGAGCCGACGCAGGGAAAGCCCATCCGAGTCATGCCGGTGTTGATCTTCAACAGCGCCGGGGCATGGTTGTTCGAATCGGTCCAGCACGAGTGGAGAAACGCCATCTTGTCGACATGCTGGGCCATGTGCGGGAACAAGCTGGAGACCCATTTGCCGCATTGGCCATGTTGCTTGAACTCGAACGGCGACTTCATCAGCGGCCCGACCTGATCGGCGAAGAAGCCGGTGTTGTTGTCGAAGCCTTTCAGTTGCTGGCCGTCGCGTTTGATGAGTTGCGGCTTGTAGTCCCAAGTATCGACATGGCTCGGCCCGCCGTTGATAAACAGCCAGATGACCGACTTAGCCTTGGCGGGAAAATGCGCGATTTTCGGAGCCAGCGGATTGGGATTCGTCGCGGATTCACTGGCCGAAGCCGTGCCGAGCAGCCCGTCGGTTCCCAATAGTCCTGCCAAGGCCAGCAGACCGGCGCCATTGCCGGCGCGGCGGAGGAAATCACGCCGCGTGCGATAGGTGGGATCCGGCGCGGCGAAGATTTTTGGGATGTCGTTCATCGCGGCGAATTCCTTACACGTGAAGTAGCCGGCACGATTCGGCATAGCCTGGCGCCGGTTGGCCATATTCGCTGGCCGTGACGCGGGCCAGCGCCACGAGTTGCCGCCAGCGAAACGCGGGGCGGCCCATGGCAAATTCTTCGGTGGCGGTGCGGTAATACTTCTCGGCGTGCAAGGCGCCGTCCTCGCTAATCGCGTACTTCAGGAACAGGTCGAGCATGGCCCGCGGCGAATCATCTAACTCGCCGTATCGGTGCACCGCGGCACAGGCCGCCGCCTGATCATTGGCGCAGGATGGCTCGTTCCGCCTCCGCCAGGAGACTCGCGCTATCTTTGCCGCGCACCTTTTCCAGATGCTCGCGAAGCGGGTAGAGCTCCTTGCGCGTGCCGTTGAAATTGCCCACGCTTGGGCCCACAAGATAGGCCGCGACAATCAAGCTGGCGAAGGCGTTACGCGGGTTGCTGACCCGGGCGATGTGCCGCCAGGCGTTGGTGGCGTCGGACGCATGCACACCCGCCGAGTCGCCATGCACGCTGTCCTTGGCTTTTTGAAACTGGCTGCCCGCGGTGCCGGTCGGCGACTGGCGCCCGGCGTCGCGCAGAAGCAACTCGTTGGCGGCCAGCGAGATTGCTTCTCCGATCGCCTCGGGGTCGAATCCTTCGGCCAGGGCCGCTGCCACTGCGTCGGCCGAGCGCTCGCGGTTGCCGGCGGTAATCGTTTGGGCAAGCTTATCGATCCAACCATCTTCCGCGACGCGCGTGCCGAACGTGCGGCCGACGAGCTTGTATCGATCGAGCAGGCGCGGAAGCGCCGTGCGGATGCTGGGCTCCAACCCATTGTCGGTCCGCCGCTCTCGGTCCATGCAAAAATGCACGGACTGCCGCAACAGGGTCTCGGCATGTTCCTTTCCGGTCAGATCGAGCGTTGACCAAGCCCGCCAGGCGAGCACGGCGCCATGGGTGCCGTCGGCATCCGGGAAGATTTCGTCCTCGACGATCGGCTGGAGGTCGTTGTAAGCGTCGTCGGGCCCACGCCGCGCCGAGGGAGACGAAAATCGCATCGGCAGCCGCCAGGTCTCGGTTCTGAATCGCTTCGCGCAGCAGCTCGCTGCCGGACCGGAGCTTGGACAGGCTGCGCGGAGCAACCGACTTGATCGCCTCGTTTTGCCGGCCGCCCGAGCCCTGGATCGTCTGGGCGTTGCGATAGAGCACCTTGAGCACCGGCAAGGCTTGGCGCTCTTTGGGCAACTCCTTGGCCATTTCGAATGCTGGCACGAGCGCCATGAACGTGTGCCAGCCGACGTAGTTGTGCCCGCCAAATTGCCGGGCATTGGCCAGCGCACCGGCGGCGACGAGGTCGCGCAATGCCGTGCCGTCTTGTAGTTTTTTCACCAGCAGCGGCAATTGCTTGTCCGCCGGGGTGTCTTGCATCAGGCCGGCCAACGGCTCCAAGCTACCGAACGAAAGGCGGCCGGGCGTCTTTTCTTCGCCAAAGGCGGCGGGAACCAACTCCAGGTCGGCGGCAACCGCGCCGCCAACGCTGGCGACTAACATTCCACGGCCCACATTTGCCAGAAACTCGCGGCGCATGCGATCCATGAGCAAAACCTCCGGCCCCAGTCGGAGCCCGTTAGCAGCGTGTTGAAAAAGGGGACAGGCACCTCCCGATGAACCAAATCCCTCGGCAAACTCATCCGGTCCCTCGGAGCCAGTCCCCGTTTCCAACGGGCCGTTAGGCAATGAAGATCGGAGAAGATCCTTGCTCTATAATGTAGTGCCGCGACGTTTCACAATCCATCCTGTAGCCCAGAGGAGATCGTGCCATGAAAATCGTCACGTTGATCGCGCGATACTTGCTTGCTCTAGGCTTCGTTGTCTTCGGGCTGAACGGCTTCTTGCACTTCATGACGGCACCGCCGCCGAACTCGGATCTAGCGAAACAATTTCTCGGCGAGTTGATCGCCTCGCACTACGCGGTGTTCGTCTTCGGCCTGCAAGTTATTGCCGGCGTGCTGTTCTTGTTTCGACGGACGGTGCCTTTGGCTTTGGTTCTGATCGCGCCGGTGATCGTCAATATCCTCCTATTCCACGCCACGATGGATCCAGCGGGGATTGTGCCGGGCCTCGTCGTGACGGTCCTCTGGTTCGTCGTCTTCTGGCAGCACCGGTTGGCGTTTAGCGGCATCCTGCCGCTGGCGGGCGAAGTCCGTCACTGAATGCGTTTTCGTCCCCAGTGCCGCGACAAAGCAGGCTGTCTGCGCCCGTGGTCGAGCGGAGCTTAATCCACGTATACAAATTCGTTCAAGCAGAGCAGCGTTTGAAAAAAATCGGCCAGCGCCATTTCGCGAGCGTCCGCTTTGCCCGCTTTCTTGTACGACTCGGCCTGACTATCGATGAACGCCAGCGAATCGGCCGATTCCTCCGCGGTCGGCTCACGGCCCAGCGTCGTTTCGTAGCCGGCGCGGATCGCCTGTTTCAAATCGGTTTGCGGCGTGGGGACCATGCGGTGCGCCAAGGCTCTTGCGTACTGGCGGACTTGCGGATCGTTCATCAGATACAGCGCCTGCGGCGCGACCGTGGTCGTCGGGCGCGAAGGGATTCCACCCAGCGCGTCGGGGCCATCGAACACGGTGAGCATCGGAATCAGCTTGCTGCGTTTGACGGTGAAGTAGATGCTGCGGCGGCGGCTGGCCGAGTCGAGCGTGCCGGGACCGTACATCGTCGGATCGAGCAGGCCGCTCACTGCCAGCAGCGAGTCGCGAATGATTTCGGCCTCGAGCCGCTGTGTCGGATGCCGCCAGAACAAATGGTTGTCGTGATCGAGTTTGTCGTCGGCTTCGTTGAACTCGGAGCTTTGCCGATATGCGGCGCTCATGAGAATCATTTTATGGATCGGCTTCGAATGCCAGCCGTTCGCAATGAGCTGGCCGGCCAGCCAATCGAGCAGCTCCGGATGCGTCGGCCGGTCGCCGCGAGCCCCGAAGTCGCTCGGCGTGGCGACAATCCCACGGCCCAGGTGAAACTGCCAGACTCGATTCACTTCGACCCGGGCCAGCAAGCAACCGGCGCCGAACGTTGGATCCGTGATCCACTGCGCCACCGCCCGGCGGCGATAGGAAGTGCGCCAGCCTGCCGGCGGCGCGCGCTCTCCCAATGCTGTTCTTGATTCTTGGCCGTATCGAGAACTTGCAGCACCCCTAGCGGCGCCGGAGCAACCTTCTGATTTACGTCGCCGCGTTTGAGAAAGTAAGTTTGCTTGAAAAAATCATCGCCTTGCGAGAACAGCCGGATCGGTGGCAGCCCTTCGCTGGCGACCAGCGACTTGATGATCTTAGGCTTCGGCGCCTTGGCCAAATGTGCTTGCGCCGCTTGGTTCAAACGCTGCCAACCGGAATCCGACGGGCCATACCAGTCCAGCAGCGCGGCGGTTTCCTCGGGCGTGCGGTGCTCGACTCGGCGCGCAGAATTCCGGCGATCCGCGCCGGCATGCCGGTTCCTTGGAGCGGCGCCGGTGGCGGCTTCGTGCTGAGCGAGATTCGCAAACGGCCGATGTTATGCTGATCGTTGCCGTTGAAATCGAGCGTGAAAGTCAACAGCGTGCCAGTGGCGGAGCCCAGCGATCCTTCGACTTCATACACGGCGGCGTGATCGTGGCCGAATTGCGGATCGACTGCCCAGCCCGATTTCGGATCGCCGTCGATCGTGGCCCGAACCGGCAGGCCCGGCTGCTCGAAAGTTGCCCGGGGATTAATGAGCCGGACGGGCGTGGCCTTGACGCTGCCGCCATTTGCGCCGACGGGCATTGCGGTCACATGCAGATCGGTGAGATCGAAGTTGCCGTTGGATGCCCTGCCGGGTCCACCTTTCACCATCGACGGATCGGCCAACGCTTCGATCCGCAGGCTGCGGATCCCGGTCAGATGTGTTTCAGCGACGAAGATATAACTGTCGAATCGCGCATTATTGCCCGTCGCCAGCAGTGAGCCGTCGTCGAGATGCTTGAACGTAGCTCCTTCGCGTGAGACGATGCTCCGCGGCTCGAGCACGAGCCACGGTTCTTGGCTCGGCTTCGCGCGCTCGGTGCGTTCCCATTCCGCTAGCCGGGCGGGCAGCTCGTCGTGTTCGTACTTGCGCAGCGCCGCGACGAACGGTTCGTGCTCTTTGTCGAATTTCTCTTTCGCCAGCTTCGTTGCCGCGGGATCGGCGTCGAGATCGGCTTCGCTGCGCACCGTGGTCGTGAAGGCCGAGAGCATCCGGTAATAATCGCGCTGCGGGATCGGATCGAATTTGTGGTCGTGACAGCGGGCACAGCCGATCGTCAGGCCGAGCATGCTGGTGCCGGTGGTGGCCAGCATGTCGTCCATCTCGTCGTAGCGCTGCTTCTCGACTTCGTTCTTCGTGATTTGCGTGCTGTGCACCCCGGCGGCCAAGAATCCGGTGGCCATCATGGCCTGCGGATTCTCCGGCGCGAATTCGTCGCCGGCCAATTGCCAGCGAATGAATTCGTCGTAGGGCAAATCGTCGTTGATCGCGCGAATCACGAAATCGCGATAGTGATACGCCGTCGGCCGATCGGAATCGTGCTCGAAGCCGTGGCTCTCGGCGAACCGCAGCCAGATCGAGCCAGTGCCGCGCCCAGCGCTCGCCGAAATGCGGACTAGCCAACAGCCGGTCAACCAGCTTTTCATACGCGTCCGGAGCGGGATCATTGACGAACGCCGCGATCTCCGCGGGCGTCGGCGGCAGGCCGATGACGTCGAAATAAAGCCGGCGAATCAACTGGCGTTTCGTAGCCGGCGGATTCGGTTTCACGCCGGCCGCTTCCATCTTCGCCAGGATGAAGCGATCGATCGGCGTGCGGCACCAGGCGGCGTCCTTCACCGCCGGCGGCTCGACCTGGTGCAGCGGTTGGAACGACCAGAATTTTCGGGCCTCGGGCGAAATGGTTTTCGTCGTCCATGAAGCGACGGCGGCCGGCTTTAATTCCTTCAGCGGTTCGTCGTAAGGCGCGCCTTCATCAATCCAGCTGGCGATCTTGTCGATTGCCGCTTGCGGCAGCTTCGGCGCCTCATTGGGCATGTGCGGCTTTTTCGCGTGCGTGATCAGCTTGTAGAGCAAGCTGTTGCGAGAATTCCCCGCGATCACCGCCACTCCGGCATCGCCTCCTTTGAGCAGCCCCGCGCGATCGGTGATGTTGAAGCCCGACTCGACCGAATCGCCACCGTGGCATTTGAAGCAATTGGCCAGCAACAGCGACCGCACACTATCGTGAAACACCCGCAAGCCATCAGCCATCTTGGCGGCATGATCCGCGGCGACAGGCTCGGCACGGGCAAGTCCATGCTGGCAAAGCAAAATACCGTCAGCAGGATGACACCAGCCGACATGGCGACAGGCAGCAGCCGACGAGAAAAAAAACGCACTGCGTGGAGACTTGCGGTCATGCTCTGGATTCGCGAGCGGCTGATTTGTCGTGCGCTCCCGGCGACCATCGCATGTCTCCAAAGTAATGCAGGACTCGGTCATCACCATCCCGGAGAGGAACGCGAGACGTTCCGTCCGATTGGATTCGTGAGAATCCTGCTTGCGCCGCCCCAATTATACTGACAGGACGTCACCGGGGATTCGGATTCAGGTGGGTCAACGGGCAGAACCGCAAGTCGACCGAGCCAGAACCACGCGGGACGGGGCGATGCTACCGCTTGGATCAGTCGAACGGGCGTATCCCGAATCTAGCCCCGCGGCGCGCGTTGTGTCAAGATTCCCGGCGCCATGAGCGCGACGAGTGTCGGCCGGTTGCAGGCCCAGATTATTGCTTGGCTGGTGCAGTCTCTGGCGGAGCGAGGGGACCGCCGCCGCCCCCGGCAGGCGCTGCCACCGGCTCGGCTTGCGGCAAGTGCGTTTCCATGCACCAGGTTGGCGGTGCCTGGCAATCGGTCAGGCGAAGCTGCCAACCGCCACCCAAGGCTCGGTAGGTTTGAATCAGGCCGGCCGCGATTTGGCCTTGAGCCTGCGCCAACAAGTCTTGTTGTTGCACCAGCGTTTGCTCGACCTGTGTAACGCGGGTGAAGTCGATCGTGCCGCCTTTATACTGGGTTAGCGCGATCCGAACCGCTTGCTCGGCATCGGCGACGGCCTGCGCTTGAAACTTCGTCTGCTCCTGCGACCGGAGGAACGTAATGATGCCGTTTTCCGCATCTTGGGCCGCGTTCAAAACAGCGATCTGATAGGCAGCCACCAGGTCCTGGAACTTCGCATCTTGCAGGCGGACATTGTTGAGAATTCGCCCGTAGTTGAGGATGTTCCAAGTGAACGACGGCCCGACGTTGCCGTTCAGGGCGCCCGGCTTGAACAAATTCGGAAATTCCTGCGCCGGCGCCGAGGGTGCCAATGACCGAAATGTGCGGATAGAAGTTGGCCTCGGCCACGCCGATCAGGGCGCTTTGTGCCGCGGCCTGCCGTTCCGCGCGGCGAACGTCCGGCCGGCGGCGTAACAGATCGGCAGGTATGCCCACCGCCACGGCTGGCGGGGCGACGGGAATTGGCGCTTCACCGATCTTCGGATGCAAATCCTCCGGCGGGATGCCCAGCACGATGCACAGTTGATTGTTTGACTGCCGGAGACTTATTTCGAGCCCGGGGATTGCCGCCTGGGTGGCGGCCAACGTGCTGCGGGCCTGGTCGACGTCCAATTCGCTGGTCGTGCCCGCCTTGAAGCGCGCTTCGACGATCGTCAAGGTTTCACGCTGTAGCTCGACGTTGTTCTGCGCGTACTTGATCCGAGTTTCAAAGGTCCGGACCTGCGAATAATAGGTGGCGACGTCGCCCAACATAGTCACTAGCACGTCGTCGTAGTTTTCGACCGAGGCGTCCAATTGGTCCGAGTCGGATTCCACCATCCGGCGGAACTCGCCCCAGAAGTCAATTTCCCAAGCCAGGTTGAACCCATAATTCCATTGGCTGTAGAAGTGCCTTGCTATATTCGTAGAATTGGCCGTCTGGTTGCTTTGCGCAATGCGCTGATAACTGCCCATCAAGTTCTGTGTTTGCGGAAAGAGATTGCCTACGTCGATCGCCACCTGATCGCGGGCTTCCATCACGCGGAAGCCGGCTTGGCGCAACGTCAGGTTCTGATGATAGGCATTGCAAACCAGTGCGTTCAGCACCGGATCGTTGAACACGGTCCACCAAGCGCTCAGGTCGTCGCGCTCGTTTCGCACCCGGATATCGTTCGAGTCGATCCAATTCTTGGCGACAGGCGCGGGCGGCGTCTTGTAGTCGGGCCCGACTTTGAATCCATTGTGGACGTACTCGCTAAAGGATGTGCAGCCGCTGAGCAGGATGGCAAGCAAAACGACGGGCCAAGCGAAATGACTAGCCCTCGCGCCGCATTGTTTTCCGCCGTGAATGACAGAACGCTGAACTGTGCTGGCGCAATCCGGCGCTTCAATATTTCCCGATTCCACCGTTTGGTTAACCGGGGGAAGCTGTAATGAATCGCCAGCGACAGGCTTTGAATGAACAGTGCGCATAAATCCCCAGGGGCAGTCGGCAGCGCAAAGAAGCCGAATCGCACGACAAAATCGATTCCCGAGCTTCCTTGCGTAGGATCATTGCATTCCGCAACACGGGACTTATCGGCACTTCAGGCACAACCGAATCTATGCACACTTCTTGAGGCGGCACAGTCTTCCCAAACTGTGATCCCTGGCTCTGTGGGATGGGAAACCCGAGCTCCGCGAATCGGGCCTTCCCATGCGACGTTGGCAGCCGAATGCGGTGCAACGGCAAGCTCAGACGTGAGACTGAAGCTTGCCTTCATCAAGCTCCAAGCGGCGCTGGAAGATGGCCGCCAATTCCACGCTATGCGTCACGACGATGAGCATCGTCTTCTCCTGTTGCTGAAGCTCCAGCAAGAGCCGGCCGACAGCGGCGGCCGTGGTTCGGTCGAGATTGCCGGTCGGCTCGTCCGCCAAAAGTAGCGATGGCCGGTGGATCAGTGCTCTGGCCACTGCCACGCGCTGCCGTTCGCCGCCTGAGAGCTCCGCCGGACGATGCTCCAGCCGCTCGCCCAAGCCAACACGCTCGAGCAACATCCGAGCGCGGCTCACGGTTGCCGGGTTGCCGGAGCCATCGGCCAAGGTCGGCAGCAGTACATTTTCTAATACACTGCATTGCGGCAGCAGATGATGATCCTGGAACACGAACCCGATGCTGCCGGCTGCGGAAGTCGGCCAGCTTGGGCTCTGAAAGCTGGAACGGATCGTCTTCGTCCAAACGGATCGTGCCCGAAGTCGGACGTTCCAGCGTGCCAATGATGTACAGCAACGTGCTTTTGCCCGAGCCGCTGGGGCCGAGAATCGCGAGGTTTTCGCTCTCCGCGAGTTTCAGCGATACGCCCCGCAGGACGCGAAGATCTTCTGCCCGCGTGGGATAGTCCTTGGTGATTTCTTCGACCGACAGTTCGGACATTTGCGGCCCACCGGCTCGTGTGATGAAGAACTTTGTGAAACCCCACGGCATCGCCCGAGGCATTGGTGCGCTCCGATTGTACCCCAACGGGCCATCCAGCTACCACAAGTCAAACTCGCGAAATTAACCGTGCGTTGACGAAATTCGAATGCGGCATTACGATCAGCGAAGGGAGGCCAGGGATTAACCCAGGAGTCCCAGGGCGATGTCTCCGGCGCATCTCGAGTTGCCGAGTTTCAATTCGTTCTCTTGAGTGAGGGAATCGCCATGCCATTGTTCGAAGTGGAGACCGAAGCACATATCATCATCACCTGGGCGGGTGACGAAGACGCGGCCACGGCCGTGGTCCACGACGCGTATCCGTCGGAACGGGCAATCCGCCTGACAAAGCGACCCCGCGACACCTGGGTCATCTCGAAGTCTGCCCTGGGGATTTCCAGTCGCATCGATCCCTGCAACACCGCCGAGATTGCTTGTCCAAAGCGGCCGGCGACAAGATCCACGCCATCCGGCTCTACATGCACGAGACCGGCACCGACTTGGAACGGGCCCGCAAAGTGATCGAGTCCAACATGGTAATGGGCTGGTAGCGCCGCAATCAGCGTAAAGAGCCGCGCACGAAGTAAGCGTTTGTCGCTCCCAGCGTAAGAAGCCTGCGGCACGACGTAGGCGTTTCTTGGCAACGTGCCGACGATCGAGTTGGACTCCCTCCATCGACCGTCCCGGCGCTTTCCTCCCTTTCTAGAATTTTGAACCAGCGCGGGCGAACCACCGCAAAGCTATCGTTCGCATCTGGATCAATCTCATTCTGAAGGGCGCGGCATGCCGGCGGACGAAAAGGACGATGGCCAAACAGCAATCGATCCTGTTTGCGGCATGCGAATCCGGCCGGAAAATTCCGCCGATCGCTTTGACTATCGCGGCAAGACTTATTTCTTTTGCTCTGCAAGCTGTCTGGCGCGGTTTCGAGCCGTTCCAGAGCAGTTCTTGAGCGCGCAGCAAGCCGTGGCGCGAGCTCCAACGCTCATAACGCTTCGAACCGCGCTCGGTTTCAACCCAGCCAGCGCCTTCGCGAACGGATTCATCTTCGCCGGGCGAATATACCTGTCCGATGCATCCGGATATTGTGCAAAAGGGGCCGGGCATTTGTCCGATCTGCGGCATGGCGCTTGAGCCGCGCGCGATATCGCTCACCACGGAACAGGAACCCGATCCGGAACTTGCCGCAATGACAAGGCGGTTTTGGATCAGTTTGGCGCTATCGATATTGATCGTCGTGGCGATGTTGAACCCCGATGCTTTTTTTCCCGGCCGCGATGGGCGATTGGTGATTGGCACGCCGGCTCGAGATATTGAAGGCGTTTTGGCCACGGTCGTCGTCTTATGGTGCGGCTGGCCACTCTTGGTTCGGGGCTGGCTGTCGTTTTTGCGGCGACGATTGAATATGTTCTCGCTGATCGCCGTCGGCGTTGGCACGTCGTACCTCAGTTCTCTCTACGCATTGTTTTCGCACGAAATCGAGGTGCTCGCCGCTGAAATCGCGCCGCGGATTTTTCCAGCTGGCCTGAACGACTCCTGGATCGAGAAACCGGTCTACTTCGAGTCGGCGGCCTGGATTGTCACGCTCACGCTCTTGGGCCAAGTGCTCGAACTGCGCGCGCGGCAGCGCACGACCGGCGCCCTGCGCAGCCTGTTGGGTCTCGCGCCGAAGACGGCCCGGGTCATCCGCGATGATGGCCGAGAAGATGATGTTCCGCTCGGCGACGTTCACGCGGGCGATCGGCTGCGGATTCGGCCGGGCGAAAAAGTGCCTGTCGATGGCGTGGTGCTCGAAGGCGCCAGCGCCGTCGATGAATCGATGCTCAGCGGCGAGGCGATGCCGATCGAGAAATCGTCGGGCGATAAGCTCACTGGCGGAACGCTCAACACGTCCGGTGCTCTGGTCATGCGGGCCGAGCGCATCGGCCCCGACACGCTGCTGGCCGAAATCGTGCGAATGGTCGGCGAAGCCCAGCGGAGCCTGCGCTCCGATCCAGCGATTGGCCGACGTCGTGGCCGGCTGGTTCGTGCCGGCCGTGTTCGCGGCCGCGGCGCTGACGTTCGCCGCCTGGTCGATCTGGGGACCGCAGCCGCGGCTAGCGCATGCATTGGTTAACGCCGTGGCAGTGCTGATCATCGCCTGCCCTTGTGCTTTGGGACTCGCCACGCCGATGTCGATCATGGTCGGCACCGGCCGCGGCGCCACGGCCGGCGTGCTCTTTAGGAATGCCGAAGCGCTCGAGCGGCTGCACAAAGTCGACACGCTGGTGATTGACAAGACCGGCACGCTGACCGAAGGCCGGCCACGATTAACGACCGTTGTTCCATTGGGCGATGTTGGCGAAAGCGAGATTCTGTGTCTGGCGGCCGGCTTGGAGCGATCAAGCGAACATCCGCTGGCCGCGGCGATCGTCCGCGAAGCGCGGCAGCGGAACATCGAACCGGCTATTGTCGACTGTTTTGCCAGCGTCACCGGCCGCGGCGTCACAGGCTCGTTTGGCGGCCACAAATTGGCACTCGGAAATCCTGAACTGCTCGCAGACGAAAGCAAATCGGCGACAGCACCAGAAAACCATGCTGCCAGGCAATTGCGCGAACAAGGCCAGACAGTCATGTTCCTGGCGATCGATGGCCGCCCGGTCGGGTTGTTGGGCATCGCCGATCCCATCAAGCAGAGCACGCCCGAAGCCCTGCGGATTTTGCAAAATGACGGTCTGCGCGTGGTGATGCTTACCGGCGACAATCCCACGACTGCCGCCGCCGTGGCGGGAAAGCTGGGCCTTAAAGAATTCCAAGCAGGGCTGCTGCCGGAGCAGAAGCGCGATGCGGTTTGCCGCCTGCAATCCGAAGGACGAATTGTGGCGATGGCCGGCGACGGGATCAATGATGCCCCGGCGCTGGCCGCCGCCGACGTGGGCATCGCGATGGGCACCGGGACCGACGTGGCGATCCAAAGCGCCGGCATCACACTGCTGCATGGCGACCTGCGCGGCATCGCCCGCGCGCGATTGCTGAGTCGCAGCACGATGCGCAACATCCGCCAGAATTTGTTTTTCGCATTTGTCTACAACCTGATCGGAGTGCCGATCGCCGCGGGCGTGCTGTATCCCGCGTTCGGAATCCTCCTCGACCCGATGTTCGCCGCCGCCGCGATGAGTCTCAGCTCCGTCTCGGTCATCGGCAACGCCCTGCGGTTGCGAAACCTGAAAATCTGAATTCCCGTGGGGTGGGCGCCGCCCACCGATCGCAGGTAATGGGCTGGAGGGCGAGCGATCTCTCAGGTGGGCAGGGCCCACCCACCACGAATTACGTCAGGAATATGCGCAGACCGTCGTAGGCCAGTTCGATCCCTGGCGGCAACATCGCGCTGACTCCCTCGTGCTCGATGTCATGCGACATGTGGGTGAACAACGTGCGCTTCGGCGAAGTTGCCGGGCGACCGCAATGGCTTCGTCGAGAGAAAAATGCGTCGGATGAGGCCGCGGCCTGAGCGCATCGAGAATCAATACGTCGAGGTCTTGAAGCAACGCTCGGCTTGCCTCGGGGATTTCATTCGTGTCGGTGCAATAGGCCACGTTGCCGAAACGAAAGCCCAGGACCCGAAATCGGCCGTGGATCAACCGTAGCGGGGTCACGCGCTGGCCGAGCGCGGCGAACGGTTCGCTGGCGATCCGGCGAAAGTCCAACTGCGGCACGCCCGTACCCAGCGCCGCGGCATTCGGAGCAAATGCGTAGTCGAACGACTTGCGGATCCGCGCTTCGACGAAATCCTCGCAATACACAGGCAGCGAGTGCCCCAGGTAATACGGAAACACCCGCAGATCGTCCAAACCGAACACGTGGTCGGCATGGTCATGGGTGTAAAGCACGGCGTGGATCAAACCGATTCGCTCGCGCAGCAAGCTGGGTCCGCAAATCGGGCGGCGAATCGACCAGCAAATTGCCCTCGGGCAGACCCATCGCCAGTGCGCAGCGTAAACGCTTATTCTTCGGATTGTCGCTCGTGCAAGTCGCGCAGCCGCAGCCAATGCTCGGCACGCCGACCGATGTGCCGGTGCCCAAGAAAATCAGTTGGCCGAGAAAATCGGCGCAAGCGATCGCGGAGGGCATAGTCGCGGGTCCGCCGATTTGGCTCAAAAAACTTGCGGCGGCAGCCGTCCGCACGCTGCCGAACGCATCAACGTATGTAAATATGTCTTGACAAGCGTGATTGTTCGTGTCTCATTAGTTACACTATTGGCAGTCGCCATGACGGCTCGGCGGGGCTTCGGGTTCACATAGGGAGAATGGAACCATGCGAAAACTGCTTCTGCAATCGTGGGCCGCCGCGAGGCTTGCGGCGACGGTTATCGCCATGATGGCGGTCACGGTCACGCTAGGCAAGGCCGGGGAAGTTGCTAAGCCCGGCCTGCCGGCAAGCCCAGCCTCGCAGTCGAACAAGGCTGCTCCTGCCCAAACTTCAACGACTCCCGCACTAGCGACTGCGGCGAATCCGACCGCCAAGCTAGCGGAAAAAGCGGCCCGTGTGAGCAGCGCCCCGACCCCGTACACCCCCTTGGTGCATCTGAGCATCGAGTTCGGCGGCGATGCGGCGGTCGGCTTCTCGCTGCTGGGAAGCGATGCCCGACAGCAGTTGCTGGTCTCCGGGGCCGATGCTGCCGGAAAGTTGTACGATCTCACGCGCGATGTCCATTTCATGACCGAGCCGGCCGGCATCGTGCAGATCACGCCGACGGGCGAAGTGATCCCATTGGCCGACGGCAAGGCGACCATCACGGCCAGCGACCCGCAAGGATTGAAATCGACTGCGCCAGTTTCGGTCAGCCACATGTCGAGCCCCGTGCCGGTCAATTTCGCGAACCAGATCGTCCCGATCTTTACTAAGCTTGGCTGCAACGCCGGCGGCTGCCACGGCAAATCGACTGGACAGAACGGCTTCCGGCTGTCGCTGCTCGGCTTCGAGCCGACAGAGGATTACGAACACCTGGTGAAGGAAGGGCATGGCCGCCGATTGTTTCCCGCCGTGCCCGAGCGGAGCCTGATTTTGCTCAAGGCGACCGGCACGATCCCCCATGGCGGTGGGCAGCGGATGGAAGTCGATTCGCCGCCGTACCGGTTAATTCGCCGCTGGATCGAAGATGGCATGCCCTACGGCAAGCCCGAAGATCCGACCGTCGCCCGGATCGAAGTCGTGCCGCCCGTGCGCACCCTTTCGCCCGGCGCGTAAGCAGCAACTGATCTGCGTGGCCCATTACACCGACGGCACGGTGGAAGACGTCACGGCCAATGCGAAGTTCGAGCCCAACGACACGGAAATGGCCGAGGTCAGCACATCGGGGTTGGTGACCGTCGCGATCTGCCGGGCGTGGTGGCGGTGATGGCCCGATACCAAGGCCAAGTGGCCGTGTTTCGCGCGAGCTTGCCGTTGGGCGCACAGGTGAATGACGTTCCGTCGCCACGAAATTTCATCGACGAACTGGTGTTCAAGCAACTGCGCACGCTCGGGATTCCACCTTCGTCCGTGTGCGACGACAACACCTTCTTGCGCCGCACGACGATCGATCTTTCCGGCCGCCTGCCGACAATCGACGAGGCGCGGCAATTCGCCGCCGAAAAGGATCCGGCCAAGCGGGTGAAATGGATCGACACCCAGCTGGCCAGCGGCGAGCATGCCGATTACTTTGCCACGAAGTGGAGCGCCATCCTGCGCAACAAGCGGGTGATGCCAAACTACGAGCATGGAAATTTCTTGTTCCACGATTGGATTCGGCAGGCGATCTATGAAAACAAGCCGTACGATCAATTCGTCCGCGAAATCTTGACTGCTTCCGGCGAAGCCAGCGAAAATCCGCCGGTCGTCTGGTATCGGGCCGTCAAAGAGCCGAATCAGCAATTGGAAGACACGGCCCAATTGTTCCTCGGGTTGCGGATCCAATGTGCGCGGTGCCATCACCATCCGTTCGAAAAGTGGAGCCAGAACGACTACTACGGCTTCGAAGCTTTCTTTTCACGCGTGCGCCGCAAGCCCGGCTTGCAGCCCGGCGAGGAGCGAATCTTCCACGAGCGCGGCGTCGCGACAGCGGAAAACATCCGCAGCCACAAGCAGATCCTGGCCACCGGCTTGGGCGGCAAACCGATGAAGCTCTCGGTCGACCAGGATCCGAGGCAAGCGCTGGTCGATTGGATGGTCGATGCCAAGAACCCGTTCTTTGCTCGGGCCTTGGTCAATCGTTATTGGAAGCACTTCTTCGGCCGCGGATTGGTCGAGCCGGAAGACGACATGCGGGCCACCAACCCGGCGTCGAACCCCGAATTGCTCGACGCCTTGGCCCAGCATTTCATCCAGAGCAAATACGATCTGCGCGACCTGCTGCGGACGATTTGCAATTCCGACGTGTACCAGCTCAGCGCCGAGCCGAACTCGGCCAACGGCGGCGATCATCAGAGCTTTTCGCACTTCTATCCGCGCCGGCTGCAAGCGGAGGTGCTGCTGGATTCGATCGATCAAGTCACGTCAGTCGAGTCGAAGTTCGGCGGCGTACCGCTGGGCACTCGGGCGGTGCAATTGCCCGACAGCGGCTTCAATTCCTATTTTCTGACCGTCTTCGGCCGGCCCGAAGGGTCTAGTTCATGCGAATGCGAGCGGAGCGGCGAAGCCACGCTCACGCAAAGCCTGCATCTATTGAATTCGGTCGACGTGCAGAATAAAGTTTCGGCTGGGGCGGGTCGCGGCATTGCTGGCGGCCGACATGAAACAAACGAACGCCCAGAAGATCGAGCAGCTTTATTGGGAATTCTATTGTCGGCCGCCGTCCCCCGACGAAACCGAGTTCGGCTTGAGCTATATCAAGCGCACGAAAAACGACCGGGCGGCGTATGAAGATATTTTGTGGGCCTTGGTGAACACGAAGGAGTTCTTGTTCAATCATTGATATAATGCTGTTGGCGCGGAGCCAGACTTTTTGCAAGCTCCGCCAGCCCGGTTCAGCGCTGCTTTCCCCCCCGCGAACGCTCCCTCCCCGCGTCACCCACGCCGTTTGAAATTCGCCTCGCAGCCCATTTCGGGCTCGTGCGCGAATACTTGCCGCACCGGTCACCCACCGCCGACCGCGGAGACCATGCCGATGTTCCACGAGCGACAGCCTTTTTCCCACGCGGCGACAAATGCGTCGCCGCGATTCATGCCGGCACTCGTTCTGCTCGAAACGCTGGCGTTTGCAAGCGTCAAGATCGCTGCCGCGCTCTTGTGTTTGGGCCTCGTGCTAACCTCGGCCGTGTGGGCTCAATTGCCCACGGCGCAATTGACGAACATCTTTCCGCCGGGCGGAAAAGTGGGTACGACTTTCGACGTTGAACTCGCTGGCACCGATCTGGACGACGCCGGGCAATTGATCTTTTCACATCCCGGCATTACCGCCGTGCAAAAGAGTGGAGCGCCGACGCCGTTTGCGAAAGCGCCTCCACCGCTCCCTCGACAATTCACCGTGACGGTTGCCGCCGCCGTCCCCGCGGGCGTTTATGAAGTGCGGACCGTGGGTCGTTATGGCGCCTCCAATCCGCGGGCCTTTTCGGTCGGCACGCTGAATGAATCGGTCGTCAAGGATCCGCCGTCGATCGCGGCGAAAGCGAAATTAGTGCCGCTGGAGACAGTTGTCGATGCTGCCGCACGGCCCGAGCAAGCCGATTACTACAAATTCACCGCCCGCAAGGGTCAGCGGGTGCTGATCGATTGTTGGGCTCGGCGGATCGATTCGCGCCTAGATGCCGCGCTGATTCTGTTCGACGCCGCCGGACGCGAGCTGGCCCGCAACAAGGAGCGCGTTCATCGCGATCCGTTCGTCGATTTTCGCGTGCCGGCCGACGGCTCCTACGTGCTGCAGATCTACGACTTTTTATACAAAGGCGGGGGTGAGTATTTTTATCGCCTGACATTCTCCACGGCGCCGTATCTCGATTTCATCATGCCCCCGGTGGGCCGCCCCGGCTCAAAAGAGAAATACACGCTGTTCGGCCGCAATCTGCCGGGCGGAGTGGCCGCGAATGTCTACACCGCCGACGGCAAGCCGCTGGACCAGCTCGATATCGAAATCGCGTTGCCCGACCAACCGGCAACCACCGCGTCCTCGACTTCCGCTGCTGCACCGTCCGTTGCGTCGTCGCAATTAGCGAGGCGCAACCCACGCGATTGGTCGACCCGACGGAAGCGGCCCAGGATGCGTTTTCGTATCGCTTGCCGCCGCCGCTGGGGCCTTCGATCAACGCGGTCGATATTTTCTATTCGCCTTTCCCGATCGTCCGCAGCCAAAAACCCAACGACACGCCTGCCCAGGCCCAAAAGGTGCAGCCGCCTTGCGAAGTGGTCGGGCAATTCAATCCGCGCGGCGATCAGGATTGGTATGCCTTCGACGCGAAGAAAGGCGACGTGTTCTGGATTGAAGTCTATTCGCAACGCTTGGGGCTGCCGACCGATCCCTATCTGCTGGTGCAGCGCGCAGTCAAAGGAGCCGACGGCAAGGAGACCCTGTCCGACGTTGCCGAGGTCGATGATCCCCAGCCGAATCAGAAGCACGATCGGTTCGAAACGCACTATGCATTCGAGCGGAACGATCCCGTGCTCCGTTTTGCCGCGCCGGAAGATGGCAGCTACCGCGTGCTCGTGCGCGATCTGTATTACGAATCGCGCGGCAATCCCAGTTATGTTTACCGGCTGGCAATTCGCCGCGCCACGCCCGACTTTCATCTAACGGCCGTCGTCGAGTCGCCGCTGGAGCAGCAGAATCTCAACCAAACACGCGTTTGGAGCCCCTTGCTGCACAAGGGCGAGATCACGGGCGTAACCGTGATGGCGGGGCGACAAGATAATTTCGACGGCGAAATCAGTCTCACGGTCGAAGGCTTGCCCCCGGGAGTCACCTGCCCCGGTGCAACGATCGGGCCCGGCGCCGACGTGGGCACGTTGGTGTTCAGCGCCGCCGAAAAAAGCGAGCCCTGGGCCGGGCCGATCAAGATCGTCGGGCACGCCCGGATCAATGGCCACGAAGTGACCCACGCGGCCCACATCGGCACGGTCGTCTGGGGCACGCAGAATCGCGACCAGGAACTGGCTCGCTTCCGCGTCACGTCGCAAATGTTCCTGGCCATCAGCCCGACCGACATCCCGATGGTCAAAGTCGAGCTCGGCGGCGGCAAGGACTGGGACACCGCCGTCGGCGGCAAGCTGCAGATTCCGATAAAGATCACGCGCCACGGCGAATTTAAAGGCCGGCTTAAGTTGCAGCCTGCTGGATTGCCGCGAGAGATTAGCGTGCCCGATCTCGACATTGCCGAAGGAACAAACGACGGAAAGCTTGATGTAACCGTGCGCAACGTCCCGGCGGGCATCTACACGATGTCGTGCCGTGTCGACACGCGGTTCAGCTACCGCCACAATCCCGAAGCGGCCACCACGGCCTCAGAAGCGGCCAAAGCGATGGAGAAGATCGCCGCCGATGCCGCCGCGGTCACGCAAAAAGCTACCGCGGCGAAAGCCGCCGCGGATCAAGCCGCCACCGCCGCCGTCGCCGCCGCGAAACAAGCGACCGACGCGTTGGCCGCCGCGCAACAAAAGGTGAAAGACGCGGCCGCCAAATTGAAAACCGCGAACGACGGTAAGGACGCCGCCGCCAAGACTGCGGCCACCACGGCATTGGAAACCGCCAAGGCCGCCCTGGCGAAAGCCGAAGCCGGTGTCGCCGAAACGGCCGGCAAAGCCAAATCGGCCTCCGGCGCCAAGACATCCGCCGAAGCCGCGCTCCGCGACGCGACCGCCAAGAGCCAGTCCGCCGAGGCCGAAAAGCAAGCCGCCGCCAATCGCGCGCGCGACACCGCCAACGCGGCCCAACCGCGCGACATCAACGTCGTGTTCTATTCGACGCCCATGCTGCTGAAGATCGCCGCCTCGCCGGTCATGCTGTCGGTCACGCCGCCGGCGCAGCCGATCAAGGCCGGCGGACATGCCGAAGTGCCGTTCATGGTCAAGCGGCTTTACGGATTCGGCGACGTGGTTTATGTCGGTCTGGCTTCACCGCCGGGCGTGGCCGGCGCTCGCGCCGGCGATGTCACCGTCGCCGCCGCGCAGACCGATGGCAAATTGAATTTGGAACTCGATCCGTCGGCGTCCCCCGGCGATCAAACGGTCCAACTCCGCACGCGGCTGAACTTCAACGGACAGGCCGTCCAGTTCGATCAACCGTTGGCGATCAAGATTCTCCCTGCCGACAAAAAGAAATGACGCGCGAGGTTCGATAATGCTCCGTCGGTCGCTGCTCCGCTACCCGCCGCTCGGCTTTCCACTGCTCCTGCTGCTGGTCTGCTCGTTCGCTTGGCTGGTGCCCGCAATGCGCGCGCATGCGGACGATAAGCCGAAAAAGGAAAAGAAGACGAAGCAAAGCGTTGTCCCCATTCCGATCGCGGAGTTGAAGCGCGACCGGCCGGTCGACTTCCAGGCTGAAATCTTGCCGGTCCTGCGGCGCAGTTGCATCGCTTGCCACAACAGCACCAAGGCCGAGAACCATCTGGTGTTGGAAACGCCGCAAACGATTCTCAAAGGGGGCGAAAGCGGCCCAGCCGTGGTGCCGAAGCATTCCACCGATAGCCTCCTGCTCATTGCCGCGGCCCATCTTGACGATCCGACGATGCCGCCGCCGGATAACAACGTGAAGGCGGTGCCGCTCTCGTCCGCGGAGTTCGGCCTGATCAAACTTTGGATCGACCAGGGAGCTACCGGCCTGGTGTCGGCAGCCGCTGAGCCCGTGCATTGGCACCCGTTGCCCGCCGCTGTGCAGCCGATTCTGAGCGTGGCGGTCTCCGCCGATGGTGAGGTGGCTGCCTGCGGCCGCGGCGAAGAAATCTACGTTTACGAGCTGGAGTCCGGCGCGACGTTGGCCCGGCTGGTCGATCCGGCGCTGGCGGGCCATTCCGGCCGCGGGGGTCCGGGCATCGCTCATCTGGACATCGTGCAAGCGCTGGCGTTTCAACCGGGCGGCGACCTGCTGGCCTCCAGCGGCTTCCGCGACGTAAAGCTCTGGCGCCGGCGCGCAACGTGCGGCTGACCGACCTGGCCGGCTCGACCGGGCCGGTGTGCGCCGCCGCGGTGGATCACGGCGGCACGCGCGCCGCCACCGGCGAATCGGGCGGACTGATTCGGCTGTGGGAGCTTCCCAGCGGCAAGCTACTGGCGACGTGCACTGGCCATTCGGCCGCCGTGACGGGCTTGCGATTCACGCCCGATGGCACGAAGCTCGTATCCGCGTCGGCCGATAAGACGATTCGTCTTTGGAACGTGCCGGCCGGGACGGAAGCCGGCAAGATTGAAACGCCGGCGCCGATCGGCGCGATGACACTGGTCCGCGGGGGCACGCAGGTCTGCACCGGACACGCCGATGGTGTGATCCGCATCTGGGCCATGCCCGGAGCGAAGCCGGCTGCGAACGCCAAGCCGAAGGACCCGAAATCGCCCAATGGAATTGCGCCACTCAAGGAACTCAAAGGCCATACCGCCGCCGTCACCGGGCTGGATATCGCTTCGGCCGACGGCCTGCAAATCCTCTCCGGGAGTTCCGACGCCACCGTGCGCGGTTGGAACATCGACAACGGCCAGCAAACGCGGCAAGTCGCGCAAGGCGCCGCGGTCACGGCCGTGGCCATGGCCCCCAGCTTTCGCCGCTTCGCTTCGGCCGGCCTGAATAACGCCGTGCGGATCTGGAACGTCGAGAACAACCAGCAAGTGGCCGAGCTGCGCGGCGACTTCCGCACGGCCGGAAAGATTCGCGGCCTGGAGCAATCAGCCGAGCTGGCTCGGTCCAAAGCCGCCGAGCTCAAGCAGCGAATCACCGAAGCCGAAGCCCGGGCCAAGGAAGAAACCGACGCGATCCAAAAAGCCAAAGATGGCAAGGCCGCCGCCGACAAGGCGCTGACCGACAAGAAAATGGCCGCCAAGGGCCCCATGGACGCGGTGGCCAATTCGCAAAAGGAACTCGATGCCGCCACCGCTGCCGCCAAAGCCGCGGCCGACAAAGTTGCCGCAACCAAGGCCGCCGCGGACAAGGATCCGAACAAGAAAGAGTTGGCCCAAGCTGCAGCCGACGCCAAGCGTCTTGCAACGGAAGCAGATCAGAAGGTCATGCAACTCAAGCAGCGGCTCGATGATGTTACGAAAAATGCCCAGCGGCCGATCGCCGAGGTGAAAACCGCCGAGGCCGTATTGGCCGGCGCCGCTAAGGGAATCGAAACCGCCGAGCTCGCCGCCAAGAAAGCGGCCGAAGCCGTGCCATTGGCGAAAGCCGCGTCCGACGCCGGCGCCGCGGCGGTAAAGCTGGCCGAGGCGGCGCTCGCCACCGCGAAGCAAGCCGTTCCCGCTTCGGAAAAAACGCCCCGGGCCTTGGCTTTTTCGGCCGATAGCGCCCAGTTGGCCGTCGGCGGCGACGATCATCTGGTGCAAATCTATGCCGCCGAGTCGGGCGGTCCGGCCGCCACGCTCGAAGGCGCCGCCGATGCCGTCCTTGCGCTCGCCTTTACGCCCTCCGGCGGTTTGCTGGCCGGCGCCACCGACAAAACCGTTATCGTCTGGAACACGCGCCCCGCCTGGTCGCTGGAGCGGACGATCGGCAACGTGAACGATCCGACGAAATTCGTGGATCGAGTGCTCTCGCTCGACTTCAGCCCCGATGGCAAACTGCTGGCCACCGGCGGCGGCGAGCCTTCGCGCAGCGGCGAACTGAAAATCTGGAACCCGGTCGACGGCACGCTGGTGCGCACCGTCGCCGACGCCCATAGCGACGCGGTCTGTTGTGTCCGCTTCTCGCCCGACGGAACCCTGCTCGCCTCGAGCGCCACCGATCGGTTCATGAAAGTGTTCAACGTCGCCACGGGCGCGCTCGTCAAACCGTTCGAGGGCCACACGCACCACGTGCTGGGCGTCGCCTGGCGGGCCGACGGCAAAGCGCTGGCGACCGCCGGAGCCGACAACGTCATCAAAGCCTGGGACCTTTCGACGGGCGAGCAAACGCGCACGATCGAGGGCTTCGCCAAGGAAGTTACGTCGATCACCTATCTCGGCACCAGCAACCGCGTCTTGGTTTCGCTGGGCGAAAAGGCGGCCCGAATCTACAATCTCGATAACGGGGGCCAGGAAAAAGCATTCGGCGGTCCGAATGATTTTCTCTACAGCGTGGTGGCCACGCCGGATGGCAAACAGGCCGTCGGCGGCGGAGAAGACAGCGTCTTGCGCGTCTGGAACATCGAAAACAACCAGCAAGTCCGCGAATTCGACGCGCCGAAGTGACTTGCTCCCTCTCCCTGGAGAGCGGTCGGCTAAAAATCTCCCTCTCCCTCGACGGGAGAGGGTTGGGGTTAGGGTGCGAAGTTCGAACTGGCGTCGCGATCAACGTCGCAACCAATCACCCTCCAAAAGTTGCCTCCCTCAAGGAGAGACGCGAGACTCTTCGTTCCTCATCTCGCGCAGCAGTTCCAGTCGCAGCAGGTTCAACACTTGCTTTGCGGCGCGGATCTTCAAAATGTCTGGCGGTCCGATATACGGCGATGATCGGGTTTGCACGCCACTTTCGGTTGCCAGCGCATAACGAAAATCGGGCGCCGACTCGCTCGCGCTTTGCGGCGGTGTCGGCCCGGTGGCCAAGGCAAAGTTAACGCCGAGCCGCTCTCGGCATACGACCGCAAGTTGGCCGACCTCGGCGGCTGTCGCGGATGACTCCGTGCTGCCCTGCAAGAGCGCCTCTCGCGCTGCGACCGATCCAACGACAAACCCGCCTGCATAGCAACTGGCCGCCGTAGGGAGCCGGTCCGCCGCTTCGCTCAGCCAATTCGCAATCAATCCTCCGCTGCCCCACTCGGCGGTGGCGAGCGTCTCCTTTCGGTCGGCCAGCAGGCGCACGACGGCGTCCTGCAATTCGTCATCTTCCTCGCCGTAGACAATCGTCCCCAGACATTCATGAATCGTCGCCACCGTCGGTTCCATCGCCGCGATGCAATCGTCCGCCGACGCTCCGGCCGCGGTGATCCGCAGCGTGATCGTCGCGCCGCTCACCGTGATGCCCACCTGCGGCTCGCGCCCGCGGCGAATCAGATCGGGCAGCATCGCTTCCAAATCGCTTTCGCCCACGCCGAAGCATTTGATCCGTCGATGCCGAATCACGCGCGGGCTATCCGACATCGCGGCGATCGCCGGGAGCCACGGTCTCGGCCCACATCAGCCGCATCTCGGCCGGCACGCCCGGCAGGGCAAACACTCGGCAAGGCTCCTTTCCCGCGCGCGGCGCGTCGAGGTCAATGCCCGGGGCCGAGCCGGTCGGGTTTGCGATGACCCGGCTCCCGGCAGGAAACATCGCTTGCAAGCGATTCGACTCCGGCATCGGCCGCCGCCGGCGAGCGAACAGCGCCACGATATATTCGAGCGCCTTCGCATCCAATTCGAGCGTCCGCCCCGTCGCCACGGCCAGCGCCTCGCGCGTCAAATCATCGGCCGTCGGCCCCAGTCCGCCGCTGGCCACGACGATATCGGCCCGCTCGATCGCCGCGCGAAACACCGCCACATTGGCCGCCAGTTCGTCGGCCACGGTGGTATGAAATCGCACCTCGACGCCCAACTCCCCCAACCGCGTGCTTAGCCACTGGCTATTCGTATCCAGCCGCTGCCCACTGGTAAGCTCATCCCCAATCGAAATCACTTCGGCCAGCATGAAGAATGTCCAAGCTGTTTCAGAAATCGCGTAAAGATCGGCGAGCTGGTCACTTCTCGCTCCATCTCGCGAGCCGATCGACGCAGTTACTGCAAAGGCGCCCTGCGGTTATGAAGTAGACGTTATCGATATACGCAACGGCGCCAAGCTTCAGATTATAGAGGTTATACCTCGGCTTGCCGGTATCTGGGTCGGCCTCCAAATATCGCTCGTCCACAATTCCCCTGCTGTGGATGTGAAGATTTCTGCGAAGCAGGAGTTCGACGAGTTGCACCGGTCTATCGCCGACAGACTCGTCCACGCAAGACACACCAAGAATCTGTAGCTGAGCAAGCAAGTCTTTCAGGTAGCGCTTCGTGAGCTCGATCATCAATCAATTGGTTGCGGAAGCTGTCGAAGCTCCCCGCGTCGCCGAGGGCTCCCACAGAATAGCGCTTCCGATCAAGATCACGATCATTTGACGCCCATAACTTTGGACAGAATGTATTGAGGATCACATTGATAATGGAACGACGCGATCAGAAATTCGCCTGTTTCCCGGCGTTTGCCCGGGCCGAAGTCCCCATTAAATAAGTCAGGTAGTCAGGTTAAATAATCACGGACTTTTACTTGCATCAATCAACGTCTGGATCTTCTTTATGGCCTCGTCTTTACTTTCCACATCAAACTTTCCAACGACATTTCCGTGTTTGTCAATCAGAATTGCTGTTGGAAAACCGAGAACACCATACTGATCGACCGCCGATCGGCCATTGCTCATAGGGCCTTTCGTTGTCAGCGCGACCGGGAAGGGCAAGCCTTTTCCCTCCCACGCCTTGAGCTTGATGGGAGCAATTTTGTCGTCAAACTTCGTTGCTGTGTCGAGCTCGCCACCGATGTCCACGTGGACGCTGACAATCGCCAATCCCCTGTCCTTGAAACGCTCATGCAAATCTATGAGTATCGGCATGTCCCGCACGCACGGACCACACCAATATCCCCAGAAGTCCACCAGAACGTATTTGCCCCGAAGTTGGACAAATGTGACCGGTTTGCCGTACCAACCGACGACCCCCTGCAGTTCAGGTGCGGGTTTTCCCTGTAAAGCGGTCAGATTCGATGCAGCCAAGCAAATCGACGGCGCTATTTCGACCTCCGATCTTCTTTCAGGTATTACCAGATCAATGTTTTTCCCGTGAAGCTTTTCCCCGTAAACGTTGAGAGTGTATTTCCCCGGCGATACTTGAAATTCGAACTCACCGAGTTTCTTATCGCACATACCTATGCGCTGACCGTCGAAGAGCAAATAGGCGTTCGTCCATCCAATGGCCTTATCCTGCTTGGCCAATTCGGTACAGGTGATCTTCCCGTGAATGCGGCACTCTGGAAGAAGTGTTACGTGGACCGGCCCGTCGATGCAAGAATAGGGTGAAGCTGACGCAAACCCAATTAACCTACGATTAGCGTCACGGACAGCAATTGGACGTCGCGCCAAGCCATCATAAGGTACTCGCGCCGAACCATCTGCGCCCGTTCGTGTAATCTGTTCGTACTTCCACTCGTTCGGCGTCTTTGACTCTTCTCGAAGCGACATGAATCCAAAGACGCTCGCTCCACTGACCACACGGCCATTCAAGTCTGCGGCTGTTACTAAGACGTCCTTGGGAAACCCTTTGAATCCGGCCGGTGCGCGAACGAGCGATAATGTCAAGTCATGATCGCTTTCATTGGTGACGAAGTCTCGCGGTCGCTGCGAGTCTGATCCAATGTGAAGACGAATGGCAAGAGAATCTCCGTCGTACCTGTAAATAGCGCCCAGCGCACAAGTTGAATATTTCACTCCTTCCCAGAGGTCGGATAAGTCGATCTCGTCCGTATTCAGGTCGATAGATTGTGTTGAGACGCCCCTGTTGAGCGTGAATGTGCCAGTTAGGTCCTTCGTAGATCCACGGAACCGAGACATTCTAAACGTACTTGCCCTAATGGTAATCGTGGAAAACCATCCCTCGGATATGAGATTGCGTTTCCCAATGTGCACTGATTGAATGAGCCATATGCCATCCAAGCTTGTCGGGGCCTCTTTTGAGAGTGCCGGCGCTTTGCAAACAACGTGGCGAGGCGGTTCACCAGCGTGGATTGTTTGAGCCATCATCAGAAGCCAAAGCGTAAGGCACCACCCTACATCTTTAGTCATTGTTATCATTCGCAGAGTGGGAATGTTGAAAAATGTCACGATACGATCGTGCCAATATAAGCCACTTGGTCGATCGTGGTTTAGTACGATGCTCACGGTGTGTAAACACTTGTAGGATAACGATCCCCGCATGCCACACCGCTCTGTGCGGCGGTCTGCCGCCGAGGACTCACGCCGTCGACTTAACATACGGCACGCAGGCTGGATTTAGACGGGTGTGCCCTGCTTCGTACGCGCCTGTGTCCACAATTGAACCTGCTGATCCGAACGTAAGTCGCAACTGAACACGAAACCACTCTGTCTTCACACGTCAAACGAAAAAAAACGGTGCTCGCTCCATTCACTCGCTCCGAGTCCGTTTCTTGCGCGGACGCGCCATCGTCCACGTTGCTTACCTATGAAGGCCATTGCAAGATATGGAATGTCCGTCGTCTGTCGCTCATCGCGAACAAATGTTGGCACTAGCGCGTCGCCTTGACGTTCAAGTTGTTGGAATTCGAGTTCCACGTCGTACACAACCGGTTGCTCGCCAGCGCACGGTCGCCAACGCAAATCCAGCCATCGCGGATAGTGACTGAATTTCGATTCGTTCGGCGGTGACAGCAGATGCGGAACAACTGGGCGACCATTCGCCGACGCCATATGCGCGAAGGGATCCTCAACACTCGCTACACGACCCGCTTGGAAGACCACCTCGAAAAGCAAGGGAATGGGAAATGCGTCGGAGTGATATCGGAGACGACCAAAATACCAGGAATAGGACCAGATCGACGGATCAACCCCCAAGGGCGGTTGGCTCGACTGTCGTTTAATCGGCTCGCCAGCCAACCTCAACACTTCTTGCTCCTGCATCCCAACTGCGATTTCATTCCACACGTCTATGGGCGGATAGTTGCCAGTCGATCGTCTAAAATACACGTCGTCCGTATCACATGCATTTCCAGAACAACGCTTGTTTCGACGACCGCAAGCAGCAACGACTCGCAACGGAACGAACGCGAGAAGCCCGATCGTGCCTAAGACCGTTCGCCGTGTAGTGGCCATATGTCATCGTTGCTAAAGTTAATTGTGATGAAACGGATTACATACGCAGAAGGGCCAGAAAATGGGACGCAGGACGCAGCTCATTTCTAGTCCGAAAAGAAGCGACCGCGATTTACCCCCAGCGGAATCGACCGCATCATCGGCAGGTTTGAACTGCTCGACGAGGTGGCAGTGCAATCCAGCAAAAAATACCCCCACGGGGAGTCGAACCCCGGTTTTCGGACTGAGAACCCGACGTCCTGGGCCACTAGACGATGGGGGCTTTTCTCGATTGCGTCGGGCCGAACAAGATACCGTAACGCCCTCAAGAGTGCGTCGCGTTCTAGCTGGTATCGGCCATTTACATCCGACGCTTAATGAGTACCGGACGCACGGGGGGATGTCAAGGAGAGGCTTGAGGCTTGAGGTACGTAGATAGGCTTGAGTCCTGAGTCCCGAGGCTTGAGGTACGAAGAGACGAAGTAGGAATGACCGCCGACGGCGGCCGCCTCAATCTCAAAGCTCTAAGCCTAGCTGGCTGTTGAAAAAGGGGACAGGCACTTCGCAGGAACTCGAATTCCGCTCCAAACCGGTTTGGTTGCTCAGAGCCAGTCCCCTTTTTCAACAGGCAGTTAAGCCTTAAGCCTACGGTTTTGCCAGTGCTGCTTTCGCTTGCGCCACGCGCGAGGCGGCCCAGGGCTTATCGGTGTACAACTCGACGATGCCCGACCAAATTGCGCGGGCTGCGGCAGGATCGGTTTGGTGAAGTGCGTCGGCTCGGCTTAGGCCGGCGTCTAACATCTCCACCGACTGCGCGGCTTCCTCGCCCACTTGCCGCTCCAAGCGGGCCAGTTGCCGGCGGGCGAGCTCCAGGAACCGGACCGTGGGCGTCGAGGGTTCGGGGACCTGGCCGTAGAGATTGATCAGCGCCCGGAGCTTGGCCGCGGCCCGCTCGGGCTCGCCGGCGGCCAGGCCGATTGCTGTCTGATAATCGCGTTGGATCGGCGGCCGCGTGGTATCGCTCAAGGCCAGGCGCGAGTCGATCTGCACGCGGCGCTCCAGCCGAGCGAGTTCGATTTCCTCGGCATATTCTTTCAACTTGGCCGAGCGCGGGTCGTGGGGAAAACGCGTCAAGAAATTCTGAATATCATCGCTTGCGTCGATCAACCGCTCCGCCTGGCCAGTGGCGGCACTGGCTTCGATTCGCTCGTACAGCCGGTCGGCGGATGGGGGCCGCATCAAATACCAGCCGAGCGCGATCAGGACCACAAGACCGGCGACGAGCGCCGCGATTTGGATCGCCCGTTGGACGGCGGAAACATCGGCGCTCTCCGCCGCGGCGCGGCGGCGCTCGTCTTCTTCGACGGTGACGAACCGATTGGCGGTTTCGGCGCCCGCCGAAGCTAACGGCGCGTTGAGAAGCGAGAGAACGCTGTGCACCTGGCTCCCCTGAAGGCCGGGAACAGACGAGTCGGCCGATTGCGGCGGCGAATCGTGCGCGGCACCGTCGGGCGCGGAACGTATTGGAACGGGAGTCTTGGGCGAATCGAGCTTACGCGATTCGATTTCTGCGTCGGGCGCAACTTCGGCAGCCGCGGTGGAGACGGAAGCGAGGCGGAGATCTTCGGCATTTTCACGGCGCTTCGGCGCGGTGGTGAACGAGTTCGCCGCCGGGGCAGGAGGCTGAACCGGTTTGTGCGGCCCGGCGTCGCGATCGGAAAACTCGGGCCGCCTAGGCGCCCAACTGCTGCCCGACGACGGCCGCGTGGCCGATTGTTCGGCGGCGCAGTCTGGTGCGGCCGATTTCGACTCCGCCACGACCGGCGACCCGAAGCCGGACGCTGCCGTTTTCAGGCGCGACGATTTCGGCGGCGCAATCTCCGCTTGGCTCGGCTCGAATTGTCCGGTCGCGCCCAAGGGATCGGCGTGCAAGTCAGGAACTTCAGCGTTAAGCCCGATCGCGCCGGGAAACTCCGCGCCGGCCGCGCGCTTGTCGCGGATTGCCGCCGGATCGCCGAGCACCGTCGGCACGGAAGAAGTCGGCATGCGATTGGCTTCGGATTCGACCGGCGAATTCAACACGGCATCAGCCTGCGAGGCGCTTCCGCGGCCCGAGCCATGCTCGTGCGCGAGCGACAAGCCATGCTCCATGGCTGCCAATTGCCGAGCAACCACCAGCGCATTCGCGCCCCGATCCGCCGGTTCCTTCGACAGTAGCCGAGCGATGATCTCGGCCAATTCTAGGGGCACGTCGGGGGCGAATCGCGTGACGCGCGGCGGCTCGGAATAGCGATGGTGTTGCAACAGCTCCAACAGCGATCCGCCCCGAAACGGCGGTCGGCCGGCGAGCATAGCAAACAGTACGCCGCCCAGGCTGTACAAATCGCAATGCGGCGTCACGCCGCGGCCGTCGCCTTGCTCCGGGGCCATGTACTCGGCCGTGCCGATCGGACCGCCGGTCGAGGTGAGCCGCGTATTGCCGAACAGCCGGGCGATGCCGAAATCGGCCAGCTTGACGTCGCCTTCGGTTGTGAGCAGCAAGTTGGCCGGCTTCAGATCGCGATGGATAACGCCGTGGTCGTGGGCATGTTTCAAAGCCCGGCTGAGCTTGATCGCCAGTCGCGTGGTCTCGCGCCAATCGAAGCGCCGACCGGCTTGCAACTCGTCCTCCATGCTCTGGCCATGCACGAGCTCCATGGCGTAATAGACATGCCCATCCTGCTCGCCGAAGCCGTAGAGCCGGACGATATTGGCGTGCTTGAGCTTTTTCAGTGTTTCGATTTCAATCTCGAACCGCTGTCGAAAGCCTTCTTCGGCGGCGAGATGCGGATTGAGGACTTTGACGGCCGCGGGCTGATTGGTGTCGACGTTGACGCCTTCGAACACCGTGCCCATGCCGCCGCGGCCGAGGCGTCGCAAGAGTCGGTAGGGTCCGAGGTGATCGAATTGCATGGGGGTTCGATCCAAGAAAAGCGGCGACGCTGCCGTGGAGAGCCGACGAGGCTGAATCAGACGTCTACAATTGAATGTAACACGACACGCGGAAGTGAACCACAATCGCGAAGCCGGTAGTAGTGCAGTTTAAACCCTCACGGCACATGGAATGTGCCTACTACGTGGCAGGCACGCTCCGCGTGCCGTCGCAGCGCCAAAAACCTCAAAATGAACCAGCACTCGATGCCGCGAAGCGATTTGTTCTTACTGCCTATCCGAGAACCGGCGGAGGAGAGGGGGACAGGCACATTTTGCTCCCAGGGCACCACAAAATGAGCCAGTCCCCGCCGGTTTTCGGATAGGCTCTTAAAGTCCCGCGCACGAAGTAAGTGATTCTTCTCGTTGCTCTTGCGGCGCTTGGCGCAAGTGCGGAGAATTCCGCAGGCACGACTCGACAACTCGCGATCACAAGGACGCCGCCGCATGAGCGATGCTGAACAAGGTTCGACGGTGGCGCGCGGCGCTCGTTGGGCCTTGGCGCTGCTGCTGGCGATCAACTTGTTCAACTATATCGACCGGCAAGTGCTGGCCGGCGTGGTGCGGCGGATCCAGCAGGAGTTCTCGGTCAGCGATGCCCAGGTCGGCTGGTTGGCCCCGGCGTTCTTATTGAGCTACATGGTCGCCGCGCCACTGTTTGGCTGGCTGGCCGATCGGTACAACCGCTGGCTGCTGGTCGGCGTCGGCGTGTTGGTCTGGAGTCTGGCGTCGGGAGCGTCGGGCCTGGCGATGACGTTCGCGGCGCTGCTCGTCACGCGACTGTTTGTCGGCATTGGCGAAGCCGCGTACGGGCCAACGGCGCCGACGATCCTTTCCGACATGTATCCGGTGGCCCATCGCGGGCGGATTCTGGCGTTCTTTTATATCGCAATTCCGGTGGGCAGCGCGCTCGGGTATTTGCTGGCTGGCTTGATTGGGCACATTGGTTTGAGTTGGCGGTGTGCGTTTTATTGCGTCGTGCCGCCAGGAATTTTGCTCGGCCTGCTGTCGCTTTGGATGCGTGATTTCGAGCGCGGCGCCGCCGATCGTCTCCCCTCGCCGGTCGAGGGAGAGGAAGGTTGGCTCCCCTCGCCCCTTGCGGGAGAGGGGTCGGGGGTGAGGGGTCGCAGTGCAAGTGGCGAATCCAACTTTCATTCCTCACCCTCACCCCAGCCCTCTCCCGTCAAGGGAGAGGGAGATTCGCTCCTCTCGCCCCTTGCGGGAGAGGGAGATTCGCTCCCCCCGCCCCTTGCGGCAGAGGGAGCAGGCACGGCTCGGCGGGAGCCTCGCCCTCCCAGGAAAGCGACGCTCGCCGACTACGCGATCCTCGGCCGCACGCCGTCGTACGTTCTCACGTCGGTTGGCATGATCTTCATGACGTTCGCCCTGGGGGGCATTGGATTTTGGATGCCGAAATACATTGTCTGGCGCGAGATTCAAGCAGCGACGCTCGACGCTCAGGACGATGCAGCGGTCAAGCGCAAGAGGATCGGGCGAATTCGATCTTCGGCCCGGTGGTGGCCGCGGCGGGTTTGTTGGGCACGATCGCCGGCGGCTGGGTTGGCGACCGACTGCGGACCCGGCTCCGCGGGGCATACTTGCTAGTGTCCGGCGCGGCGATGATTCTCGCCTTTCCGTTATTTTTGGCGATGCTCGTGACGCCGTTTCCGGCATCCTGGGTGCTCGTGTTCATTGCCTGTTTCGCGCTGTTCTTCAACACCGGCCCCACGAACACGGTGCTGGCCAACGTGGTTCACCCTTCGATGCGGGCCGCTGGCTATGCGCTCAACATCTTCATCATTCACATCTTCGGCGATGCGATCAGTCCGCCGTTGATCGGGCTGTTCAACGACCTGTTCGGCTCGCACCGCAGCGACGTATGGAGCGGCAATATGAACGCCGGTTTCCTGGCCATCTCAGGCACGATCCTGCTCAGCGGCCTGTTTTGGATTTGGGGCGCGCGGCATTTGGATGCAGACACGGCGCTGGCGCCGGGGAGAATCTAGGGCGCTCGTTGATTGCGCGTCGCACGAGTGCGACGGCTAAACGGCGCCCTCGCGGGCAATTTCGACTACTGCCGGCGTTTTCTTGGCGGGTTTGGCCGTGGCGGCGGTGGGAAGTTCGCCGGCCATCGCCCGGATTTCTTCCGTGATTTTCATCGAGCAATATTTCGGGCCGCACATGCTGCAGAAATGCGCGCTTTTGAACACATCCTGCGGCAGCGTTTCGTCGTGCATCCGTTGGGCTGTCTCCGGATCCAGCGATAAGCGGAATTGCTCGTTCCAGTCGAAGGCGAATCGGGCGCGGCTCAGCGCATCGTCCCGGTCGCGGGCGCCGGGTCGATGCCGGGCCAGGTCGGCCGCGTGGGCGGCGATCTTGTAAGCGATCACGCCTTGCTTCACATCTTCCCGATCCGGCAAGCCGAGATGCTCCTTCGGCGTGACGTAGCACAGCATGGCTGCGCCACTCCAACCGGCCAATGCCGCGCCGATGGCGCTCGTGATATGGTCGTAGCCGGGGGCGATGTCGGTCACCAAAGGGCCGAGCACATAGAAGGGCGCCTCGTGGCACCACTCCATCTGTCGCTTGATGTTCATGTCGATCTGGTCCATCGGCACATGGCCTGGTCCTTCGACCATCACTTGCGTGCCGCGCTGCCAGCCGCGCTGGGTCAACTCGCCCAGGACTTTGAGTTCCGCGAATTGGGCGTCGTCGCTGGCGTCGGCGATCGAGCCGGGCCGCAAGCCGTCGCCCAGGCTCCACGTGACATCGTAGGCTCGAAGAATGTCGCACAGATCGTCGAAATGCGTGTAGAGCGGATTCTGCTGCCGATGGGCCATCATCCATTTGGCGATCAGCGATCCGCCGCGGCTGACGATGCCGGTCACACGGCCCATGGTCAGGTGGAGATGCTCCAGCAGCACGCCGCAGTGGATGGTGAAATAATCGACCCCTTGCTTCGCCTGGTGCTCGCACATGTCCAAAAAATGTTGCGGCTTCATGTCTTCGATGTTGCCGCCCAACTCTTCGAGCATCTGGTAGATGGGCACGGTGCCGATCGGCACGGGCGACGCGTCGATGATTGCCTGGCGGATCGGGTCGATGTCGCGGCCGGTCGAGAGATCCATCACCGTGTCGGCACCAAAATGGACCGACGTGTGGAGCTTTTCCAATTCCGCGTCGACGTTGCTGGTGACGGCCGAGTTGCCGATATTGGCGTTGATCTTCGTGCGGCAAGCGATGCCGATCCCCATCGGCTCGAGCCGCTTTTCGAGATGGACTCGATTGGCCGGGATAACCATCCGCCCCCGCGCAACCTCCGCGCGAACGACTTCCGGATCCAGCGACTCGCGACGGGCGACAAACTCCATCTCGGACGTGATCTCACCCGAGCGTGCCGCTTCGATCTGCGTCATCCAAAATCCTTTTTCTGCGTGAGTCCGATTAAGCGGCTAGCACTGGGCGCCACTAGCTCTTAGCTTTGCCAGTACTCGTCGCGCGTCTTTGTGCGGTTTGTCTGGTCAGCAGCGGCAAGAGCTTACTGCCTATCCGAGAACCGTCGGGGACTGGCTCATTTTGCGATGCCCTGGAAGCAAAATGTGCCTGTCCCCTTCTCCGCAGACGGTTCTCCGATAGGCCCTTAGCAAGCAGAGCACTGGCGAAGCCTGGCGGAGCCAGCGACACGCAGCGAACCACCCTCGGGCCATCGTATCGCGAGGGCGACAAATGTCAATTCGACTGCGGACTGCCGGACACTGCGACGAGGCCCAAATCATGGGGATGAGCTGACCCATAGGCAGCAGCTCGATACGAAAGGCCAGGGGCTCGGCACGCGGTTGGGGAGTTGGTGGTCAAGGTGCGGTCTCATACGACCGTGCAGATGCGTTGGGGGCTAATTTACCGGCACTGGCGTTTTCAATTCGCGATGTACCAATATTTGTCGATCTTTTCGAGGATCACAGGCTGGGCGTTGCGGTCGGCAAGAGTGAACGTCGCTTTGTTGCCGTCGTCCGACATTTCCGGCTTCTTGTCCTTGATCGATTTCAGAGCCTTGAGCAAGTTATCCGCCTTGCCGGCGGCAAACCGCTCGGCGAACTGGTCAAGCGAAACCTCGCCCAGAATCTTCTTCAATGCGTCGGGGGCCACGAATTCCTTCAGCATCGTCTTGTACTCTTTCGCCTCCAGCAAGCGAATCGCTTCGGGAATGCCGGTGTCCAACTTCGCGCGAGGATCGGCAGCTTCGTCGGCCTTTGACCCACCCGTCAAGCTGGTCATCGTGCCGATGACGAAAGCCAATGTGACAACTTTCATCCGGCTGCGAATCATCGAGCTCTCTGAGTGCAAGGGCAAGCGAATGTTTAGGCGTCTTTACGGCGGCGGTAGCGGATCAAACCGATCAGGCCCATGCCGCAGAGGCCGACCAGAGCCACGACGGACGAAGGCTCTGGCACGGCTTGTAACGAGAAGCCGTATTCGTGAAACGAGGCATTGCCGTTGATCGAGTTGATGTCGATCGTGAACGTGCTGCTCGTGGGTATGAAAGAGTCGATCAGCTCGCTGCCGTTGCCATTGCCATTGACGTTCTCATCGTAGTTGGCCGTGCCCGGCGGGGGATTCTGATCGTCGCCGACCGCTTGGGGGCGGCCACCTGCACTGCCGAAGCCGACGTTATAGAACACTGCCTGGTAGGGCGCGTTCGGGGTCAATCCACCGAAGGTGACGGTCTCGTCTGCAGTGCCGCCGTTGCCGCTGTAGTAAAATGTCTTGGCCAGCGTGTTGATGTTCCCAGTAACATTGTCGTTCGGATTATTCGTGAAAACAGGTTGAAGTCCCGGAATGACGATCGAGTATGTGTAGCCGCCGTTCGAGCCGCTAATTGTGTTGCCCGACGGAGCGGAATTATCCGCGAAAGAAACGCCGTTGATCGTCAACGGCCCACCGGACCCGCCCAGGTCGACCGCCAGGACATAGTTTTTCGTGGAGGAAATCCCAGAATCGGCATCGCCGGTAAAGCTTTTGCTGGTGATCGTGCCGGCCTGCGCCGCGCTCGAAGGAATTGCGAAGCCGAAGATGGCGGTGACGGCGAGAAGGTTGAACGTCGTTTTCATATTGCGACCCTTGCGTAAGAACTTTGCGAATGGCGGGAAACCAACGACGATCGATCAGGCGGCCTTGCGGCGGCGGTAGCGGATCAAACCGATCAGGCCCATGCCGCAGAGGCCGAGGAGAGCGACGATCGACGACGGTTCGGGGACTGAGGATACGCTGAAATTATCGACCACTCCGCCTGTACCGGCCGAGATGCTACTGCTGGTAATTGCCGCGTAAAACGTGTCGGGGTCGGTAAAGCTGGAAGATGTCAGCGACGAATAGTTTGCTGTCGAGCCGCTCAGACTAATGTCGGAAATCGCTCCGGTTGCCGTGTTCACAAGGTAGCGAAGCGTGTACACACTGTTGTCATTGAACGTGCCCCCAAACGCCACGTCCTCGTTGGCATAGGCGCCATTTTGATACAGGTCGAGGTTGCCATTCGGAGCTAGAACGAGTCCCGAAAAGCTGCTGCCTTGAATGACTTCTACTCCACCCCCCGTATTAACCGTGCTGCTATAAAATCCGAGGCCCACGCCGCGCGCTTGAAGCGATTCACCCGGGCCGGCAACCGTGCCGACTTTCAGGTCGGCTTGAATCATGAAGACGCTGGGCTTCGTGTAGGTGCCGTTCGATTCGATGCTGATGATCGCCCCGTCATTTGCGTTCGTGGCAAACGCGTTATTCTGAATCGTGCCGGGAAACGCGCTGAAAGATCCTGTTTGAGAATATGATCCGCCGGGATGCGGCAGATTCGTGTCTGGAATGTGGCTCGAAATGGAGGTGCCATTGGCATCGGTGAATGTGTCGAGGATGATGTTCGCCGCGGACGCATTTCCAGCGAATTCAAGCGTCAGGACCGCGGCAGCTACGAACGCCAGTGTTTTCACGATGGGCAACGACTGGGCCTTGCGGCGGCGATAACAGACCAGGCCGATCAAACCCATGCCGCAGAGACCGAGGAGAGCGACGATCGACGACGGTTCGGGCGTTGTCGCAGAGCCGATCACATCGAATTCGTTATAGCCGACATAACCATTCTGCACTCCGGAGAATACGAACTGAATGTCTTCGGCGCCCGTGGCCATCAGCCCGGTCGTGGAGTTGATCAACACTTCCGTCGTGTTCACATTTGATGGACCCGTTGGATACGTGGACGGGTCGTAATTAACAGGGGTGAGCTCGATAAACGTCGAAGGCGCGCTCACGGTGGAATACCAGACGGTGTAATCCTGATTAACGCGGCCGTAATCCTGCCAACTCGAGTACGTATTGATATTTGTCACGTTGTATCCCTTTGGCGCAGAACCCAAGTTGTAGGTGATCGTGCTTGGTCCAATGGTATAGGTATCCGTGCTATTCTTGCCCGGCGTGAATATGCCGTTGGTCAGCACGCCTGGGCTTGTTGCCGTGCTTTCATCGCCGCCCTGGGAGTTGGTATTGACGATCGGCGTCGCGCCCTCGATCAGGTCGGTACTCGAAACCGGATACGCCGTGGCAGTGTTGTTACTGTTCGTAGAAATGACGATCCCCGCGAAGCCGGTGTTGACGGCGAAGGCCAAGACCGATAGTCCCATCAACAGGATCGCAGCCGCAACAATGAACGAGGCGACGTGCTTTGATGATGCAAGCGGTTTCGTCGATCGAGAATTAGCGCACATCGGAATTTCTCCATGAGTGGGTTGACGATCACACGTGACGACGGCCGCGAGACGGTGGGAACGAAGCATGGAATTTGCCCTTTCGAGAAATGAGTTTTCGTTGCGATTCGAATCGAAATTGCCAACTTGCGGATACCTAAAGCCACGACGCTGGAGCGAGCGAAAAAGAACTCCTATTCTTGAATGCAGAGACGAACTTCAGGTATTGGAAAAATCAGCTTGCCACGCGAAATGATGAAAACTGGCCAAATCAAGGGAACAATCGCCCTTTTACCGACAGTATCACTTGTTAGCACCTTTTTCAATGAACATCCCAGTTCTTTTTTCAAGATTATTTCCGCTTGGCCGTTTTTTACACAATCACGGAAACTATGACTCTATGTAGAAAATCCAACCAATGCAAATGAATTTGCGCAAAACAAAATCGGGTGCGGGCGTCTCGAAAAAAGGCGAGAATTCGGCAATCCTACCCTCATCTCAGCAAACGCGAAGGCGCATTGCCCAAGACCGATCGGAGAGCCGTCCCACTGGATGACGGCTCGGGGAGCTGTCTCACCGGAGGATGTCTTTGCGAACCCTCGTGCGCTATGCCAGAAACGGTTCGACCTTTTCCCAGACTTCTTCGACCGGGATTTCCGTGTTGCTCTGGCACACGGCAAAATGCCAGGGGGCCGTGGGTGAGAAGGTCGCGGCGGTGTCCCAGCGGTCGAAGTCCGCGCGGTGCCAGACTCCGGGACCATAGAGTTGGCCGGCAAAATGAAAGTTACCCCACGCTCTCTGCTTTGATAGATACAAATCATAAAGCGCGTGTTCGGCCCAGAGATGATTGCTCTTCAGGATGTCGAGCCAACTGCCATGCAGCCGGTCGAGTTCGACGGTCAACTGCCGGGTCACTTCCGCCGCGTACAGCAGCGGAGTGACGCCCATGCCGTCGGCCGAAAGCGAGGCCCGCACGCCCAGGAGTCGGGCCGAACGCTTCCACCACTGGGCATGCACGGTGCGGGGCTCGCGATGCTGGCGGCCCAAGTTGTTTCGCACCAGGTCGGCATACGACGTGTGTCGAGTGCAGATCACATCGGAATCGAGCGTCAAGTAAAACGGCGTGTCGACGAAGCGCCAGGCTCCCAGTTTCGCGATCTGTTGCACATACCAGCCGCCGACGCCGGCGACGTCACCGCAGATTTCCGATTCATTCACGACCCGATGACGAACACCGCACTGCGAAATGCTCTCGCCGATCTCTTGCACCTGGCTATCGGGCACGACGACCAGGATGTGCGCCAGCAGATCAGGATCGAAGAACTTTGCCAGCGACTTGAAAAGAATCCGGGCCCGGCCAGCGTCTTTCGTCGTCAGCGGCAGAACGGCCGTGATCATGGTCAGGTGCCGGGAACGGGAAAGATCGGACAACGCCCGATTCTCATGGTAGGCTTTCGGTCGGATGAAAAGTAACAGCACGGCCGCAATTCGGCAAGATAAGCAATTTTCTCACTGGCCTGCGGGTACGAATTTGCTCGCGCGAGCAACATCATTGCATCCTGGAAGGATGCCAGCCGGTAGCCGGGGGTCGAGGCCGCTAGGCCGACACCCCCGGAATCGAAAAGGCACTAATCGTTGTCCGACCCCGGCGGGGGTCGCAGCGCGTGTGATCTGCGACCCCGCTGGGGTCGAACAACCATTTCTTGGGCATCGCGACCGGGGGTGCCGGCCCTGCGGGCCTCAACCCCCGGCTAATGGCTGCGACCCTTCCAGGGTCGAATTCATGCACGTCTTTTGCAAGCGCGCTTGTGCATAGTCCGTTCAGAACAGCCGGTTGTAGCCGTTCAGGGCCGCGACGCGGTAGGCTTCGGCCATCGTCGGGTAGTTGAACGTCGTGTTGATGAAGTACATCAACGAATTGGCCGAGCCGGTTTGCGACATGATGGCCTGGCCGATGTGGATAATCTCTGACGCGTTGGCGCCGAAGCAGTGAATTCCCAGAATCTGCAACGTCTCGCGGTGAAACAGCAGCTTGAGCATGCCGACCGTGCGGCCGATGATCTGGGCCCGAGCCAAACTGCGAAACAGGGCGTGCCCGATTTCGTAGGGCACATTCGCCGCGGTCAGCTCGCGCTCGGTGCGGCCCAGCGAGCTCGATTTCCGGGCTGGTATAAATGCCGGTCGGAAATTCGCGGACCATCACATGGTCACCCTGCCCCGTCATCAAATGCGTGGCGGCGAATCGGCCTTGCATGTAGGCGGCGCTGGCGAGCGACGGAAAACCGATCACGTCGCCGACGGCGTAAATGTGGGGCACGCTGGTTTGATAATTTTCGTTCACCTTCAATTGTCCGCGCAAGTCGGGCGCGATGCCAATCGCTTCCAAGCCCATGTTGTCGGAATTGCCGGTGCGGCCGTTCGCCCAAAGCAGGATATCGGTCTTCAGCTGCTTTCCGCTCTTGAGGTGCAGGATTACGCCGTCGTCGCGCGGTTCGACATGGTCGTAGGCTTCGTTGTGCCGCAGCAACACGCCGAGATCGCGCATGTGATAGGCCAGCGCGTCGATGATTTCATCGTCGAGGAATTCCAGCAACTTCGCCCGAGAGTTGATCAGGTTCACTTTGCATTCCAGTCCGCGGAACATCGACGTATATTCGCAGCCGACGACGCCGGCGCCGTAGACCGTGATCGACTGCGGCGTGAACGACAGATCGAGAATCGTGTCGCTGTCGAAGATGCGCGGGTGGTTGAAATCGAGGTCAGGTGGCCGATAGGGACGCGAGCCGACGGCCAGAACGAACGCATCGGCCGTGAATTGCTGGCGTCCGCCGTTTTCCAACCCGATTTCGATTTTATGCGGATCGACAAAGCGCGCATGCCCCTCAATGACCGGAACGCGATTGCGCTCGTAGAACGAGCTGCGCATCGTGACTTGGCGCTGAATGACGCCCGCGGCGGTGCGCCGCAGCTCGGGAAACGAGAGCTTGAGCGAAATGCCCGCTTCGCGGAACAGCGGGTTCTGGTTCACTTCGGTCATCCGAGCGATGGCATAGCGGAGCGATTTGCTGGGGATGGTGCCCGAGTGGGTGCAGCCGCCGCCGATTTGCACGTGCCGCTCGACGACGGCGACGCGTTTGCCATGCTTGACGGCCTGCATCGCCGCCCCCTCGCCGCCGGGGCCCGTCCCGATGACGAGCAGATCGAAATGCTTATCGCGGTTGGCATCCATCGCGCGCCCCCTTGCGGAAGGTCCCTTAGCCGCTCCCATCAAGGGAGCGCGAACTCCACACAAGGTACCGGATCGGGCGAGTTTTTTTAAGCGGTTGGCTCGTCACGATCCGTTGCATCCGTTTATCGGCGGAGCCCCGGACGATCGAGGGCCAGAAAGTCGATCGGCAACCGCGTCTTTCCGTCGAGGGCCAACTCCGCCAGCGCCTCGCCGAGAACGCAAGTAAATTTGAAGCCGTGGCCCGACAAACCGGCGGCGAAGACGACCCGCGGATCGGCGGGATGGCGATCGACGACGAAATGTTCGTCCGGCGTGAGCGTGTACATGCAGACCGAATGCTGCGACGAACTGCGTGACACGCCGGGCAGATGCGTTGCCAGAAATGACTCAACGCGAGCTTGTTCGGCGGGATCGGAGTTCCGGTCGACCGCGAGCGGATCGGCGACTTCGTGGCCGCCGGTGTGTTCGGCGGCTTTCAGGCCCCGAGCGTCGATCTGCGGCAGCCCGTAAAAAATGCCCGCCGGAGTCTCGAACAAAAAGGCTGGGCAGCCATGCGCCGCCTGGTATGCAGGACCGGCTGAGTACCAATACTGCGGCTTGCGCCGCACGACCAGCCGCAGCGGCAAAGGGCCGAGGACCTGCGGCGCCCGAGCGCCGGGGGCGAGAACCAGCCGCTCGGCATGGAACTCGCCGCGATCGGTTTCGACCGTCAAGTTTTTTTCGACGCCGCGCCAACCATGCACCGTCACGCCGGTGAGCAATTCCGCCTTTAGCCGCCGAGCTTGCTCGGCGTGCGCGACCACACACGCCTCGACGTCCAAATACCCTGCCTGCCGCTCGAAGATAGCGGACGTATTTTCTGCCGCGCGAAAACCGGGAAACCGCGCGGTCAATTCCCGTGCGTCGAACTCTTCGACATCGAGGTTGTGTTGCGTCGCCGAGCGACGCACGCCGTCAACCACCGCGCCATCCGCCGGGCCAACCTGAACCAAACCGATTTCATGGTACAGCGGGCTGCCGTGGCGAAGGCCCAACGCGTGCCACAATTCATAGGCCCGCCGCAACAGCGGGACGTAATCGGGATGTTCGAAATAGGCGAGCCGGATGATACGCGTCTGGCCGTGGGAGCTGCCGCGCTCGTGACCGGGAGGAAATCGATCAAGCCCCAAGACCTTCGCCCCCCGCGCCGCCAGATGGTACAGCGCCGCGCTCCCCACGCCACCGACACCGATCACGATGGCGTCGTAGATAGGCATGCGATGGAAGACGGGGCAGCTTGTTTGCGGCAAGAATCAGCGACGACGAAAGGCCAAAGTACACTAGTGCATTGTCACACCTTGAATTTAGGGTGCCACTGGCTTTGCCAGTGTTCTTCGTTGCTGAACGATCAAGGCAAGAATTCCAAAATCACTGGCAAAGCCAGTGGCACACGATCCCAGAATCAAGCGTTGAAAAAGCACTAGCCCAAAGCGTCAGCGAGGGAGCGTCGCAAGCCGATCGTCCTACGTCCTCGCTAAGTTCGCTAGTATAGGGACATCACCGCGAGAAGTTATCTCACTTCACACTAAACTGGATCGACGACTGCCCCACCTTGTTGCGCTGTGTGTCCTCGATGGTCAGTTGCAGCGTGTAATTGCCCGGATTGATCCGCTTCGGCAACGCGATGAAGTAGGGAATGAAGAAATCGCGGCGCGGGTTGCTGCAATAATCGTCGCTCGGCGGAAATTCCTGCTCGGAGACCCGCTCGCCGCGACTGTCGAGAATCTGATAGCTGCTCTTGATATTCGTATGGTAGCCGAGATCGGTCGATTGGCTTCTCAAATTTTCGATTTCGCAGTACAGCAGAACTTCTTCCGCCGGTTTGAATTCGTACTTGGGAAATCGCTTGAAAACGCCGTAACTGGTCACTTCCTTGCAGAACGTCAGGTTGTGAACCACCGGCGAGGCCAGTTCGCCTAACCGGCCGGCGGCTTCGTGCAGATGCAACGCGGCCTCTGTGGCGCGGCGCTCGGGATCGGCGATCCTCTGCGTGTCCAAATAGGTTCCCAGACCATATAGTTCCTTGGTCCAGAATTCCTGCTGCTCCGGCGGCATGCCTGCGACCGGACGCAAGGCGTCGTCGCGTCTGCCGGCGGCGAGATACATGAACCGGAGCCGCAATTGGCGGTCGAACTCCGCGGGCGTTCCCTGGCCGCCGGCCGCCTGACTTTCCGCAGCGAGAATCGATTCGGTCAAGCCTTGTTGCCATTCGTCGGTAGCCGTCGAAGCGGCATTCGGCGCCGCTGTCTTGGAAGCCGTCGCAGCAGCGGCCTTCCGCGGGCGTGGCGCGAGATTCGTCTTGCCGCCATGATCGGTGGGAGAATCAACCGTCTTGCTGGCCTGTTGCACCGGATTCGCGGGAAGCGATGTTTTCGAGGCGAGGGGAGGTGGAGATGCAGCATCGGCTACGTTGGCAGGAGGGGCCGAGTCGGTCGCAGCCACGTTGTCTTGCAGCCGCGATTGGGCGATCATCGCCGCGGCGGCGCCGGGTGGCGCTCCCGCAATTGATGGGCCCAGCAGCGCCGCGCCGGGACTGGTCAAGCTGCCGACCGACTTCGCGGCCGACGTTTGCGTCTGGTTGAACATGGCAGCCAACGGATCGAGTTGCGATTCGGCCACGACGGGCACAATGCCGGCGGGGACGGTGGAAGTCGTGGGCACGGCGGCGGGCGTTCCGGCCGTAGGCAACGCGACAGGCAGCGCTGCGCTGGGCGGCGTTGCGCCTGGCAGTGCTGCGGCCATGTGCTGCCGATAGGCTATCGCGGTGCGGAACTGCCGAATTAGTTGCGGCCAGAGCGCCGGATCGGTTTGCTTCAGATCGTCGAGCAGTTCCTGCTGCGTCTTGGCGTCGATCGCTCCGGCCGATTGAAGATCGGCCAGCAAAGCCAGCATCTGGCGGCTGTCGATTTGCTTTGCTGCGGACGCGCCGTTGACCGAGTCTTGCGAACTCGCGTTTTGCGCTGCCGACCCGGGCGCGGCAGTGAATTGTTGCCCGGCGGCGACTGTTTCCTTGGGAGCCGCGGTGATAGCGATTGCTGGCGCTGCGCTGTTTGCGATCGGTTTCTCGCCACCCGTTGCCATGTTGGCCGCATTCTCAGGCTTTGATGCACCGGCCGAATTGCCATCGGGAGTCGGTTTCGCGCTCGAGTCTGTCGGTTTAGCGCCTGCGGAACCGAAACCGCCATGTTGCATCTGTGCTTCGCTCAACTCGACGACTTCCAGCTCGTGCGCGGCCGGATCGGTCGCAAACAACGAGCTGGCACATCCGGCGCAGCAGAGCGCGGTCGTCAGCAAGATCGGAGCGGCAATTCGCGAACGAATCATGGAGCGCATCCGCTCGGCGTTTGAGACATTCGAAATCGATGGCGCAGCGCGCCAACGATTCAACCCGAGACCGAAGTGACATGTGACGCGAAAAGAGCCAAAAAGAGGAGCGAATCGTAGGCAAAGCCAGCATCGGCTGCAAGATCGGATCATATCCGGACCCGAGCCTGGCTGTGCCTGAGATCAACCTTGAGTGTGCAAAACTAGTCGCACGCTCGGCGACTTTGCAATCCTTTGCACGAATTCGCTAGCATGATAGAATCACCGCGACCAATTTCCCTGGCGCATTATAAGGCTGTTGCAAAAAGGGGACTGGCTCTGATCTACCGTCGCGGGTCGCGCGAGACTTGATCGTGACTGCGAAGTGCCTGTCCCCTTTTTCCAACATTAGTCAAACCGGGACGATTGCATGAGCCTGGAAATGTTCGAAATCGGGGCGATTCCGGCAGCCTGGACACGGCGGCATCTGCTCGACCTCGAAAGCCTCTCGGCCGAAGAGATCAACATCATTCTCGACACGGCCGTCGCTCTGAAAGACGCGACCCACGGCTGCCAGCAGAAGCTGCGCCTGCTCGAAGGCAAGACCGTCGCCAATTTATTCTTCGAGAACTCGACCCGCACGCGCACGAGTTTTTCTTTGGCCGCCCGGCGCTTGGGGGGCGACACGATCGATTTCTCCGCCTCAGGATCGAGCCTGTCGAAGGGCGAAACGATCATCGACACGGGCCGGAATATCGAGGCGATGGGGGTCGACGTCGTCGTCGTTCGTCATGTCACGCCCGGCTCACCGCAACTGCTGGCCCAAAACCTCGGCTGCTCGGTAATCAACGCCGGCGATGGTTCGCACGAGCATCCCACGCAGGGATTGCTTGACATTCTCACAATCCGCCAGCGAACCGGGCAGATCGCGGGCCTGACCGTGGCTCTGGTCGGCGATATTGCCCATAGCCGCACGGCCCGGTCGAATATCTGGGGCCTGAAAAAGCTCGGAGCGCACGTGATCCTGTGCGGGCCGTCGACGCTTGTTTCGAAGCGCTGGGAAGAGTTGGGCGTCGAAGTTTGCTACGACCTGGACGAGATTCTGCCGCGCTGCGACGTGCTGAACCTGCTGCGGATCCAGTTCGAGCGGCAATCGCGCCGGCCGTTCCCTTCGGTGCGCGAGTATGCCCTGCTGTACACGATGAATCGCGAGCGGCTGGCTCGCTGTAAGGACGACATTCTCGTGCTGGCCCCGGGGCCGATCAACCGCGGCGTGGAAGTTACGCCCGACGTGGCCGATGGCCCGCATTCGCTCATTTTAGAACAAGTCACCAACGGCTTGGCCGTCCGGATGGCCGTGCTCTGGTTGGTCTGCGGCGTTGAAGACTAATCATACAGTGGACCCTGCCGACTGCATCGTAGGGTGGGCACTGCCCACCAATGCAACACGCAAGACGAGCCTAAAAACCCAGCGATCGGTGGGCCGTGCCCACCCTACACGTCTATAACGCGCAGCGCCAAAGAAAAATCATGGCATCGACATTGATCCAAAACGGTCGCGTGATCGATCCTAGCCAACGCATGGATCGCGTGACCAATGTACTGATCAAAGATCGACGCATCGCCGCTTACGATGTGCCGCTCAATGGGCAGGATGCGGTCGTGGACGCCGCGGGAAAAATCGTGACGCCCGGCTTGATCGACATGCATGTTCATCTGCGCGAGCCGGGCCGCGAGGAAGACGAAACGATCGCGACCGGCACCGCCGCGGCGTTGGCCGGCGGATTCACCAGCATCGCCTGCATTCCGAATACCGAACCGCCGATCGACACGCAAGGCACGGTCGAATTCGTGCGTCATCAAGCGGCCCGGGCCGATCATTGCAACGTTTTCGTCGTGGCCTGTGTCAGCAAAGGCCGCGAAGGGAAGGAACTGGCCGAGATTGGGCAACTCGTTCAGGCCGGCGCTGTGGCGTTCAGCGACGACGGGGCACCGGTTTACGACCCCGAGTTGCTCCGCCGGGCGTTCGAATACTGCCTGATGTTCGACAAGCCGATCCTCAATCATGCCGAAGTGCGAGAGCTCACGCAGGGTGGCGTGATGCACGAGGGCCTCGTGTCACTGGTGCTGGGATTGCCCGGCATGCCGGCGGCGGCCGAGGATGTGATGGTCAGCCGCGACATTTCGCTGGCCCATGCGACCGGCGGGAGAATCCATATCATGCATGTCTCCAGCGGCGGCAGCGTGGAGATTATCCGCCGGTCGAAGGGCCGTGGCATTCGGGTCACTACCGAAGTTTGCCCGCATCATTTTTCCTTGACCGATGAATCGCTGCGCTCTTTTGACTCGAATTTCAAGATGAGTCCACCGCTGCGAAGCCAGCAAGATATCGACACCTGCATCGCGGGCCTGGTCGACGGCACGATCGACTGTATCGTGACCGACCATGCCCCGCACGCGCAGGAAAAGAAGATGCGCGAGTTGGATCAGGCCCCCTTCGGCATCGTCGGCTTGGAAACATCGCTGGGGCTGGTGATCACGAAGCTGATCGAGCCCGGCTATCTCGATTGGCCGACGGCGCTTGCGAAAATGACAATTAACCCGGCGCGTATCCTGGGGATCGAGAAGGGAACGCTGGCCGTTGGCGCCGATGCGGACGTGACGATCATCGACCCCGACGTGCGCTGGACGGTGAATCCCGAAAAATTCCACTCCAAGAGCCTGAACACGCCATTCTCGGGCTGGCAATTGCGCGGCCGAGCCGATACGGTCATCGTTGGCGGGCGAATCAAATACACTGCCCACGCGGGGCTCGCATAGTATCCCGTCGGCGCGAATGCGGGACTACTCCTCTTTCTCCCCTCGCTCCTTGCGGGAGAGGGGCCGGGGGTGAGGGGCAATCCGCCGCGTGGTTCATCCACTCCTCCCGCCGGGCGTCGAAGGAGCGTCATGACGCTGTTAATCGACGGTTACAACCTCTTGCATGCCAGCGGCGTTCTGGGCCGCGGGATTGGCCCAGGGGGATTCGAGCGCTCACGCATGGCTTTGCTCAACGTGCTGGCCGCCTCTTTGCCGCCGGAGGAACTCAAGCGGACGGTAGTGGTGTTCGACGCCGCCGAAGGCCCCCGCGGGCTGGCGCGCACGATCGATCACCAAGGGCTGACAGTCCGCTTTGCGCCGCGCGATTCCGATGCCGACACGCTGATCGAATCGCTGATCGCCACGGATTCCTCGCCGCGCCGGCTGACGGTTGTCTCGAGCGACCACCGCCTGCACCGCGCCGCCAAGCGCCGCCGGGCAACCGCGATTGACTCCGATCAATGGTTCGCCCAATTGCTGCGCGAACGCCGTGAACGCCAGCAAGCGGGCCCACCGGAAAGCGCCAAGCCCGAAGGACCGCTATCGCCCGGCGAAGTCGATTTCTGGCTCCAACAGTTCGACCCGGGCGAGGAGTAACTGGTCGCCGGCGCATTTCCAGTCGTGGATGTCGGTCGGCGACCATGCGTTTGTAAAATCGCACCTTTCCTTGGTGAAACTGCTCTTGCCGGTCGCTTTGGCTGCGGCTATTCTTCCGCTCCTTTCTGGCCCAAGTTCCGGCCTTCTCGTTCGAGGAAATGCGATGGATCGCTTTTCGTTCGCTCGCAGCGCCCATGCGCCGCTGGCAATGTTCGCCGTCTTGATGGCCGCAACGCTGGGCGGATGCAGCCTGCTTTCGACGCTTGGATACCTTGCGCATCAGGACACGCTGGCGCCCGATTATGCGGAACTGAAAGGCAAACGCATTGCGGTCGTCTGCCGGCCCGTCACGGAACTGCAATATGCCGATTCCAGCGCCGCGCCGGATCTGGCGGCGTTCGTCGGCGACCTGCTGACGAAGAATGGCGACAAAATCAAAGTCGTCAGTCCCGCGGAAGTCGCGCAGTGGACCGACGAACACAATTGGCGCGATTACGCGGAACTCGGTAAGGCGCTCAAGGTCGACATGGTCGTGGGCATCGATCTGGAACAATTCGGGCTGTACAAGGGCCAGACACTGTACCAGGGGCACGCCGATATCCACGTGGCGGTGTACGACATCAAGGCCGGCGGCAAGCGCGTTTGGGAAAAGCGGGTCGCGGGGACCAATTACCCGCAAAACACGGCGATTCCCGCTTCCGATCGGTCCGAGGGCGAGTTCCGGCATCAATATCTGGCTGTCCTGGCGGAGCATATCTCGCGGTTCTTCTGCGAACACGATCCGGACGTCGACATCGCGGTCGACACGAACGTGCTGGATAATTGAGACGCGTCTATCAACATCGGATAGATCGGTTCGCGCAATCGGGGGAGCGTTTTCACGCGGAGGCGCGGAGCACGCGAGCCGCTCATGAAAAAAACCCGATTTTCTCCGCGTCTCCGCGTGAACTCGAATTCGATGGCGCCAGAACTCCGTAAGTCTGTTCGGGTACGATTTCGTCCGCGGGCGGCCCGCTGAAATAACGAAGTTGACGCCTCAATCTGGCGGACTTACGATAAGAATTGAAGCGGCGGGCAGGCTTTTCTTGATCGGTTCCTCGGCGAAGAGGCTCGCATACTCATGATTTGCTCTCGTGCTGACTCGATTCGTTCTATGCTTCGCGACCATCTCAAGATTTCCCGATGGACGGGGCTACTCGGCGTGGCGGCACTCATGATCGCCGTGGCGCCGGGATTCGCCTGGGCCGTCGACAAAGATCCGAATGTCAAGGAAATCCCCAAGCCGCTGGACATCGAGCTGGAAACTCGAGACGGCCTTCAATTGCAAGCCACCTACTATGGCAGCATCATGGGCAAAGAGGCTGTGCCGATCATCATGCTGCACGCCTTCAAACGGAGCCGCGCCGATTTCGAGGGCCTGGCTCTGGCGATGCAGGCCCGGGGCCACGCCGTGATCGTGCCCGACTTGCGCGGACACGGCAAGAGCACGCAAATCACGGTCAACGGTGAGACGCGGTCGATCGATCAGGCCACGATGCGCCGCGCCGATTTCGACGCCATGGTCACGAAGGACCTGGAGACCGTGAAGCAATTCCTAATGGAGAAGAATAACGCCGGAGAATTGAACATTGAGAAGCTATGCGTGATCGGCGACGAAATGGGCGCCGTCTTGGCCGTGAACTGGGCGTGGTGGGATTGGCATTGGCCTCAATTGCCAGCGGTCAAACAGGGGAAAGATGTAAAGGCTCTCGTCCTAATTTCGCCGCCGATGAATTTCAAAGGCATCAGCATGGCTGATTTCATGAACCGTCCGTTACTGCAATCGAACTCGTTATCGATCATGATTTTGTATGGTGAAAAGAACTCCAAAGGCTACGATGACGCGAAGCGAATCTTCACCCGGCTTGGCGTGGCTCGACCGAAGCTGACCCAAGAAGAGCGGGCAGACAAGCAGGATTTGTTTCTTGAGCCAGTCGCCGGCGTTTCATTGCAAGGAGCCGACGTGCTCAACGACCGGACAGTCCTTCCTCAGTTGGACGCCAAAATCGGGCAATTCATCGACATGCGTTTGGTCAAGAAAAAGTTTCCGTGGGCTTTCCGCAAGCGACCAGGGGAAGAATAACCAAACCGCCCGAGACCCGGCCTCGGGCCGACTCATCGTTTTCTAGGCGGGCGCCCATCAGCAAAGTCGGGCCGTTGAATAATGGCTTAACGGCTGCAGCACACGTAAGCGTCGCGTCAGGGCACCACAAGCGTCATGCCCGGCGCAGATCGCGCGGGTTCCAGAGCCGATCGCGATTGGCCTGCAAGAGCATGTCCGAGCGGCGGCCGTCGCCATAGAGCCGCTGGGCGATCGACCAGAGCGTGTCGCCAGGCTGGACGACGTAGCTATGATCGATCGGGATCGCCGCCAGACGCGTCGGAGGCAATGGGATCAGCTTCGGCGGCTCGGCACTGGCGGGATCCGCCACTGAACGCACCGGCACGAGCGGCGAGGGCGAGTCTCCGCTCGGGATTGCCGTGGCAGTGACTGGCGGAGTTGCCGGCAATCCGATTGGCCGGGTGTTTGCATCGCGGGCAGTTTGACCAGACATCGGAGAGGCCGCTTTCGCGGCCGCGCCATTGGGAATACGCAGCTCGGCACCGATCGGCAATAGTTCCGGATCGCTAAGGACGTCGCGATTGTAAGCGTACAGTTCGCCCGCTCGATTGGCGCTCCCCAAGTACTTCTGAGCCAGTTGGGCCAGCGTGTCGCCGTCGACGACGGTGTGGGTTTCTTCGGCCGGATCGCCCCCTGTCGGGCCTTGCAGCCCTGAGTCCTGAATCGCCGGCATTGCCGTGCGACGAGTTGAAGAGTTTGACACGCCGGACGAATCCGTTTGACCCCCCGGAAAGCTTTGCGAGAATTCGGGCGGCCGCGATGTGGATGTCCCCGCCGGGGGCCGTTCCGATCCGCCGGATGATTCGACGTTGGCGACCGTCACCGCAGGCGAAGGCCCGGCGCTGATGCTACGCGATTGACCTATGTCGGCCGCAGCCGAACCGCTTGATGGCTTTGACAAAGTCGGCGCATCCTCCGTCGTGGCGGCCGGCTCGATTCGTCCGGCAAGGACAGCGCGTGCGGAAGACTCGATGTGTTGAGCAGCTAGTGAATCAGGCAGCGCGCCTTCTGTCCGATTGGCGGCGGGCCGGCGGAATTGCCAGGCCAACGCGGCTCCGGCCAGGACAACCGTCGCCACGAGCACGATCTTTTTCGGTCGACGCACCGCGAACACTCCCGCAAGGCCGAGAAATCGGCATGGGCCAGGCTGCCGAACCGACCGCCGGGCCACCGCCATCAACCTATTATCGGGCCCAATTCCGCGGCGCGGGCAAAATCCTCAAGTTCGAGACGTCGGCAGCCAACGACGGACGGCAAATCCGCGTGATGCGGCAACGTTTGCCATAAGAAAATCCGCGCTTGGCGGATATGAGGCGCAGGAAATTGCCGGCCCAGTAGCGGCGCGTCTATTTCACCTCGGCGAAGTTCTTGAGAATCCGCAGCCCTTCGTTTTGGCTTTTCTCTGGATGGAATTGCGTGGCGAACACATTGTCGCGCCAGACCATCGAGCAAAACGGCCCGCCGTAGTCGGTCTCGGTGGCAATCATTTCACGGTCTTCCGGCACGACGTGATACGAGTGCACAAAGTAAGCGAACATCCCATCGTCCAATCCGTTCAGAATCGGCGGACGGCGGCGAACATTCAAGGCGTTCCAGCCCATGTGAGGCACTTTGTATTCCGCCGGCAGATCGAAGCGGACACATTCGCCACGAATGACGCCCAACCCTTCGTGCTTGCCTCCTTCGTAGCCGTAGTCGAACAGCAGCTGCAAGCCGAGGCAGATCCCGAGAAATGGCTTGCCGGAGTCGATCGCCTTGCGAATCGGCTCGACCAAGCCGCGCCGCCGCAACTCGGCGACCGCATCAGGAAACGCGCCGACCCCCGGCAGGACGATCCGGTCGGCAGCGGCCAACACCGCGGGATCGCTCGTGATCGCCGCTGCATGGCCCACTTTCTCGAAGCCCTTTTGCACGCTCCGCAGGTTGCCCATCTGGTAGTCGATAATCGCGAGCATGACACGCGCTCAAGGCCTGAATTACTCGATTCAATGCAGGGCGTTTATTATATCGACGCCAACCGCGGCATCGCCAGCTAAAATTTTAGCATGTGCCGCCGGAAAACCCGCATTTTGCAATCTCGTCCGAGCACGGCTGGGTTAATTCCAGTCGCTTTCGGCGGTTTAATCTCTGGGTCCAAGACACGCAATGAACGGCATTATCATGAAGCTTCCTACCATGCGCGGATTGATCGACCGCCGCCTGCTGATCAATTTTCAGATCGATCCGCAGGTGTTGGCGCGATGCTTGCCTGAGCCGTTTCGACCGATGTTGGTCGACGGACAGGGAATCGCCGGGATTTGCCTGATCCGGCTAAAGCATATCCGCCCGCGCGGATTGCCGCGCTGGTTGGGCGTCGGCTCGGAGAACGCGGCCCATCGGATCGCCGTCGAATGGGATCAGGACGGCGTCCGGCAGGAAGGAGTTTATATTCCCCGCCGCGACACTTCGTCCCGGCTCAACACGCTGGTGGGTGGCCGATTGTTTCCCGGCATCCATCACCATGCTCGCTTTCGCGTCGCCGAACATGAAGACCATTACGAGCTGTCGATGGAGAGCGACGACCGCCGGGTGCACCTGGCGATCGCGGCGAGGCTAGCCAACCGGCTGCCGGCCGACTCAATCTTCCGCGATCTGGACGAAGCCTCGGTGTTTTTTCAGCGCGGCTCGTTGGGCTACTCCGCCACCCGAGAAACGGGTGTGTATGACGGGCTGGAACTGGAAAGCTTTGGATGGCGGGTTGAACCCCTGACGGTCGAACGCGTGCAGTCCAGCTTCTTCGACGATCGGCTGCGGTTTCCCTCCGGCTCGGTGCGATTTGATTCGGCGCTATTGATGCGGCGGATCGAACACCAGTGGCATAACCGCCCGTCGCTGGCGGCCTGCGGCGGATGCACGACGGCCCACCCATCACTCCGTTAGCCGCGACGCGGTAGCGGAGCGCGTCGCACCAAGCTTCGGCCGCGCTCCGCTAGCGCGCCGCAGCTAACTAGGCGCCGAAGATGCGATCCAGGCGGGCCTTGTTGAATTTCAATTTCTCGGCCGGGGTCATCCGCGCAAATCGGGCGCGGCGTGCGGCCTTTCGTTCTTGCGCTCGTGGTCGTGGCAGTGACACTGATTTGCATCGGGACCGCAGCCGCAGTCGTGCTTTGCTGGAGCGGCAGCGGGAATGACTGGGACGACGCGCTCCGCAGGCGCGTCGCGGCTAACCTTACGATTTTTGGTGAGACTCGGCGGCTTCGCCGGGACGGTGACGCTGGTCGAGCCGCCATAGCTCATGATCCCGCTTTGCAACTGCAGGTCATCTTCCAGCGGCCGATTGGGGCGAATCCTCAGCCGCTGCAAAACTCCGTGATACGCGCGGACCGCTTCTTCCGGCGAAATCAGCCGATCGGCGATCAGCCGCAACATTTCAATAAAGCCCAATTGGCATTCGGCGCTGTTGATCTTGCGGCCGTAGAGCGCCGCCCTGGCCCCATATTTTTGGGCCTCGGCCAACATCTTGAACGCGTCGTATGTCGTGCCCGCTGCGCCACCGAGAATGCCGACGACGAGGTGCGGGTCGTACGCCACGATTTCTTCCATCGCCCGCGGGCCGTGGTACACAATCTTCAAGAACACCGGCCGGCCGGCCTGGGCCACGCCGGCCAAAGTGCGGGCGATCATGTCGTTGATGAAGGGGGGCACTTGATCGGGATTCAGATCGCGCGGGGCATTGGGATCGAACACCTCAAGAAAATGCCGAAACCCCTTCGCCTCCGCCTCCAGCCGAAAGCTGTTGTATTCCTCGAGCGTTCGCAGATCGTCTTCCAAGCGGTTGTTGAATGTGACACTGTACAGCCCGAGATTTGCGCCGTGCTGGCGTTCCTCCGGCCCGCACTCGACGTGGCCGCATTGAATATGGTCGAGCGCGGCGCTGCGGAAAGGCTTCGCCGGAGGCTCGAGATAACGACCGCCGCGCACCGCGAATACGTCGCTGGTGTCGTTCGCCCGGGCGGCGGGCGTGATCGGGCTGTTATCGAACAGCCGCTCGCCGTTGGTGAGCAAATCGTTGGTGCTGGCCGACATCAGCATGATGTCGACAACCTCCTGGCGGATCACATCGCGGATATTCTGGCGATACTCGGCAAGGGTTCGCATCCGGACTTCGCCCGAATGCGCTTCCGGCGACTTGCCGGGCGCACCGATCCCGAAAGCCATGTCGGCATCCTTGGCGTCGGCAAGGATGAAGTGCTTCGCGCCCGATGGATCGGCATGGATGGCGGCGAGTTTGCGGTCGAGCGATTTTTGCATAGCAGATTTAGCCGCCGCACTTGTGCGGCGCAGTTGGTCAACCTCAATCGAATTGAACGTAACCATCGATTGCCGCGTGGTACATCATTTCGCGGCAGCCATTTTCCGACGATCCAGCACCGCGTCGAGCGTTTCCTTCAGTACGCGGGCACTTTGCCGCAGCGCTTGCACTTCTTTCGGCCAGAGATCGATTTCACGTGTGCCCACGGCTCCCTGCCGACCGACAATTGTCGGGACACTGAGCGCCACGCCGCGGATTCCGTAGCAACCGTTTTGCACCGTGGAGACCGGCAGCACGCGGCGGCGATCCAAGGCGATCGATTCGATCACCTCGGCAATTGCTAGCCCGACGGCAAAGCCCGCGCCCCCTTTTTCTTGATCACCTCGGCCCCCGAGCCCTTGGTGCGCTGGAAAATCTCCTGAGCCGTCGACGGCGTCCAGCCCGGAAATTTTTCCAACGGCAACCCGGCCACGGAGGCGCTCGACCAGATCGGCACCATGCTGTCGCCATGTTCGCCCAGGATTAGGGCGGAGACTTGCGTGGGGGCGGCCTTGAGCCGATCGGCAATCAGCGAGCGGAAGCGGATCGTATCGAGCTGCGTCCCCAAACCGATCACGCGGCCGGCGGGCAACTTCAATTCACTGGACGCGAGATACGTGAGGATGTCGACCGGGTTCGAGACGACCAGCACGGTCGCATCCGGCTTGTGGCCCACTTTCGCAATGTCGCCCAAAATGTTCAAGAACAAGTCGACATTGCGATTGATCAAATCCAGCCGGCTTTCATCGGGTTTGCGCCGCAATCCGGCCGTGATGCAGATCAAGTCGCTGTCAACGACTTGCTCGTATCCGCCGGATCCGATCGTCTGGTCGGCCATGATCGTCGAGCCGTGCAACAGGTCGAGCGCTTGGCCGACCGCCATGTCGGCGTTGGCGTCCAACAGGGCAATTTCGCGCACCACGCGCCCCATTTGCAGGGCAAACGCGGTGCAAGAACCAACCAAACCTCCACCGCCGATAATGCTAACTTTCATAAGCGAATCCAAGTTGGAAGGAGTTCCGGCCGCGTGTTACTTCGCCGGCTGAGCTAACGCCGCCATCACGCGGTCGGTAATCGCCCGGATCAATGCTTCTTGATCCGCGGGCGCCGCACTGCCCGAATCAGCGGATTTCGGCTGCGAGCTCGAACCGTTCGCCGAAGCAACTGCGCCGGCCAATTTCGCCGGCGGCGGAGCGTCGAATGCCTTGCGTTGCACACCGCTCGCCTGCCAACTGTCGCGAAAGACGTCGTTCGCGCAGATATCGCAATTCTTCATCTCCGGCTCGAGCCGCGGATCGGTGAAGCCCCACTTCTGCTTCAGCGTTAGCAAGTCGCGCGTTTCGTTTTCGTTGAAGTAGTTCACTTTGCCCAGGTCGCGGGCGAGCATCAAAATGCGGCAATAAGCGTCGAGAATTTCCGTCCACCAATAAGCCCGTTCGACCGACTCGCCGAAGCTGACCGTGCCATGATTGGCCAGGATGATGACGTTCGATTTCTTGACGAAGGGTAAAACGGTCGCGGCGAATTCCGGCCCACCGGGGATTTCATAACGCGTGATTGGCACATCGCCGAGAAAAATCTCGACTTCCGGCAGGACGCATTGCGGGATCGGCTCGCGCGCGACGGCAAACGCCGTGGCGTGCGGCGGGTGGCAATGCACGACGCTCTTGATGTCGGGCCGGGCCTTCATGATCGCCAGATGCAAGAGAACCTCGCTCGTTCGCTTGCGATGCCCGGATAACTGTTTTCCCTCCATATCGACCGTGCATAAATCCGAGGGCTTGAGAAAACCCTTGGAAACCATGGTCGGCGTGCAGAGGACTTCGTTCTCGCTAAGACGATAGCTGAGATTGCCGTCGTTGCCGGCGGCAAACCCCTTGTTGTAAATCCGGCGGCCGATGTCGCAGAATTCTTCTTTTAGTTTGTGCAGATTGGGATTCATGAATTCAAATTCCGCGTGAGCATGGAGTCAGGTAGTGGGCAAATCATGTAAACATGTAGGGTGGGCAATGCCCACCTTCTGTTTGGAGCGTCTTGGTGGGCAGTGCCCACCCTACGGGAACTTTTTCTAGCTCGGCTCGGACTTCAACATTTCCAGGCGGTCGAGGATCGCGGCGTTGTAGGCGTCGACCGGCTTTAGCTCGGGACGGAAGGCCTGGGCCGCTTCGCCTCCTTCGCTGACGCAAATCTGGCTTCCCAAGCCGGCCCCCAGTTCGTCGTACACGACCAGCTCTTCGGCTTGTGCGTTGGAACTCCCGTCCAGATTCGCTAACGAGTGCGGCACGGCCACGCGAAACGTCGCGCCGCGCAAGCTGGCATGCGAACCGCTCAAGGTCACAGTGCCGATGACTGTCGCTATTCGCATTTTTTCAAGCCGCGGCTTTCTGAACGCGCAAGGGCTGAAAGTGGACCAAACTATGTCAATCGTTGACGCCAAGACTCCGGACAAACTCGCGGGCCGCCTTGGCAAAAACGCGCAATCCATTGCTTCAGAACAAACGGGCTTTTTCCAGTCGGATCGAGCACCAGCAGGTTTATGCCGATGGCGGCGATCGCCGCCACGACGTCGCGAATCGACCCGGCCGTCGCTGCCCGCACGCCAGGCAATCGATTCGCAAGGCAGAGCGCGGCGGCCGACTCTCCAGTGAGAAGCAATGCTAGGGTCATGGGCTTAGCGAGTTGTCCAGCAAGTTCATCCAGGACCGCCGCCAAATCGGTGGCCGTCACGTGTTCGATCGCCAGCGGTTCGCGGGTCAACAAATTGAACAACGTCGTAGTCGGACAATTGGTGTCCGCAAGGCCCACAACCAGCCGCGTTCGAGCGCCGGCTTGGGATGCCGCAGTTTGGTACGATAAATCAATGTTTCGTTCGCGAAGCAGGTCTCGGGCCGCAGGAGTTACCACCGCACCGCGCCGCACCATCAATCGCCCGACGCCCGCCAACCGATCGGCAAGCACCGTCGCGCTAACGACCGCCTCGTCGAGGGCGAGGTCTGCTGAGCCAGATTGCGCGGGTCGCTTCAACTTCGACATATCGAAAAATCGATGTTAGGTACATCTTGGGAGGGCGAGGCTCCCGCCGAGCCGTTGAGGGCCGCAAGCGGTTTTGCTTCACCCTCCCGAAAATCACGAAGCGGTCTTTCCGAAGTTCTCGCCGCCTGGTTTCTCCAAATCAGATCAATCCGGCAATCCAACCACGCACCACTGCACCGGGGTCGCGTCGACGCCCAGCATCGCGCGGCTTCCTTCGCCATCGCTGGAGATGATCACGTGGTCTCCGAGGCCCGCGCCCAAATTGTCGATCGCCACGCGCGGGTCGCCGTCGGCCGAATGCCCATCGACCAGCAGCGGCTGCACGACCAGCAGCTTCCAGCCGCGCAGCGAGGCATGCTTGGTGGTCGACGTGGCGGTTCCGACAACGAGTCCGAGCTGCATGTTACGGGCTTCCCAAAATTCGCAAATCGTCGACCAGCGTGCAGCGGCGTTGGCGCGTGAACGTCAGCGGCGTCGTCACGCCTTCGCCGGTAGGCGTCGCGATCGAGAACGACAAATAGCCTTCGCCACCCAGGCCGACCGCCGCCATGCAGGGGCCGTTCTTGACGAACAGCGTCGTGTCCAAGGTCCGGCCCATGCGGGTCATGTTCCGCACGTTATTCGAGTGAATGATGCTCGTGTGCCGGAAGCCATGCTCGTAGAACTTGGCCTTCGCGATCGCTTCGTCCACGTCGCGCACGCGCACGAAGGGGACGAACGGCATCATTTGTTCCACCGGGACGAACGGATTGTGCTCGTCGGTTTCGCCGAACAGTAACTCCACATTGGCGGCGACTTGTTTGCCGATCCCGCGGGCCAACACGGCGGCGTCCTGGCCGAGAAATTCCTTGGTCGGGACGTCGTGCTTGTGCTCGCCTTCACCCACGGTGGTGATGGCCACACGGGTCAGGGCGTCGACTTCCTTCGGACAAAGCCGAGCCGCGCCGGCCCGGTCCATCGCCGCCATCATCGCGTCGAACACGCTGCTGACGACGAACACTTCCTTTTCGGCGATGCACAACAGATTGTTGTCGTAAGCCCCGCCTTGAATGATGCAACGGGCCGCTCGATCGAGATCGGCCGTTTCGTCGACCACGACGGGCGGATTGCCCGGCCCGGCGACGATGGCTCGCTTCGAGCTTTTCAGCGCGGCCCGAGCGACGGCCGGTCCGCCAGTGACACAGATCAGTTTCACGCCGCGATGGTTGAAAATCGCGTCGGCCGATTCGAGCGTCGGCTCCGCGATGACGCAAATCAGATTGTCGATACCCAGATCGCGATAGATGGCCTGATTGAAACGCCGCACGCCTTCGGCCGCCACGCGCTTGCCGCTGGGATGCGGATTGACGACCAACGTGTTCCCGCCGGCGATCATGCTCACGGCGTTGCCGGTGATCGTGGGGAGCGAATGCGTCACCGGAGTGATCGCCCCGATCACGCCGAAGGGAGCATATTCGATCACCGCCAGCCCGTAATCACCGCTGAAGACGTCGCTCTTCATGAACTCGACGCCGGGTGATCGCTCGCCGAGCGTCTTGAGTTTTTCGATCTTGTGGCTCAAGCGGCCGATCTTGGTCTCTTCCATCTCCATCGTCCCCAGCTCGACGGATTGCTCGATGGAAATGCGGCGAATGTGGTCTATGATCCGTTTGCGCTCGGCCAAGGTGCGTTCGCTGAGATGTTCGAAGGCCGCGGTGGCGGCGGCGACTGCGTCATCAACGTCGGTGAAAACGCCGTGCCGGCCGTTGTAACTGGGCGTCGTGGCGTGCAACGTCGGTCCGATGCGCGACAACACTTGTTCGACCACCGAGCGAATTAGTTCTTCAGTCGCTTGCATTGTTTTTTGTCCGTGTGCTAGTCGCGGCCGTCGTAACGCGTTGATTGAAATCGTTGAAAAAGCTCAGATAGTTTAATGCATTGCCTGCCCGTGATTTCTAGCGATTGGCTTCCGATCCGTGGCCGTGGGCTCCTTCGCGTTCGAAGACGCATTGATGGTCGATGTAGACTGTGTCGACGATGCCGACGATCACGGTGTCGATCGGCAAGTTTTTCGTTTCGGGCGTTAGCCGGGCGCTGGAACCCTGGGTGATAAGCACAAACTCTCCCTCGCCGGCCCCAACCGTGTCGACGGCGACAAACGTCCGCCCGGTTGTGACCAGCGCGCTGCGCGTGTCGGGATTCAGCCGATAGGGCTCGACGACCAGCAGCTTGCGGCCGACGAGCGTGTCGGCCTTTTGCGTGGCGACCACCGCTCCAGTCACTTTGGCGACGAACATTGCTGTTTCCTTGATTAATTATCTCTTCGCCGACCGTTGAAAAAGGGGACAGTCACTTCGCGGCAACTCGAAAAAAAAGAACCGCCGCGATGGCTCAGAGCCAGTCCCCTTTTTCAACTCCCTTTACGTTGCCGTCGCGTTGGCAAGTAGTTCCTGGCATTGCCGAGCGACGATTAGTTCTTCGTTGGTGGGCATGATCCAAAGCTGCACTCGACCGCCGGGAGCGCCCACCTGTGTTTCGCCCCGCGCCACGGCGTTTCGCCCTGCGTCGAGCACGATTCCGAGTTCTTCCAAACCCAAGCAGACCGCGGCCCGGACCGTGGCGCTGTTTTCGCCGATGCCGCCGGTGAAGACGATCGCGTCGACACCTCCCAGTTCGACGAGGTAGGCGCCCAGGTAATGCCGCACGGAGGCGATAAACACATCCAGGGCCAGCCGCGCCCGCGGATTTCCCGCCTTCGCCGCGAGTTCCAGATCACGCACATCGCCGCTGATGCCGCTGAGTCCCAGCAGTCCGCTTTGCTCGGCCAGAACGTGCAATATGTCTTCCAAACTTCGGCCGGTGCGACGCATGATCCACGGTAAGGCGAACGGATCGAATTCGCCGACGCGGTTGTTTTGCGGCAAGCCCGATTGCGGGCTCATTCCCATACTGGTCGCGACGCTGCGGCCTTCGCGAATTGCACAAATCGAACTGGAGCCGCCCAGGTGGCAAGAGATAATCCGCAGATCGCTGCGCCCAATCAGTTCGGCGGTGCGCATGGCGATATAGCGGTGGCTGGCCCCGTGAAAACCCCAGCGGCGGACATGCAAGGCATCGGCCCATTCGTGCGGAACCGCATAATGGGACAGCCGCGCGGGAATCGTGGCGTGAAAGCCCGTTTCCAGCGCGGCCACCAAGGGAATTCCCGGCAGCTTTTCGCTCAGCAATCGCATCGCTGCCACATACGGCGGGTTATGGGCCGGCGCCACGCCGTTCATCTCTTCCATCGCAGCCAGCAATTCCGGTGTCACCCGTTGCACGCCGCTCGTCGCGCCGCCATGCACGGCCTTGAAGCCGATGGCGGCGACTTCCGCGGCCTCTTTGAGACAGCCCTCGTGGGGATCGGTCAGTTGCTCGAGGCATTGCCGCACCGCCGCGGCATGGTCGGCTGCTTGAACGATCAAGTCTTTGCGCACGGGACCGATCTCGACGAAAGCGCGACTCTCCGCCGCGCCGATCCGTTCGACACCGCCGCGCGCGAATTGGCGCTCGTCGCTCATGTCGAATAGCCGGTACTTAAAGCTCGTCGAGCCCAAGTTGGCCACCAGAATCTTGGTCATCGGCTCCCTACTCTAGCCATGCGTCGCACCAATCAACTTCGCCGTCCAGAACAGATTGACGGCCTCGCGGGCCGTTTAGGAAAAGTAGGCTTGCGAAAGTCCTTCGGCCGGTCGCGGAATCACGTGGCTACAAACCAGGTCGCCGACTTGCGAGGCCGCGTTGGCGCCCGCTTCGACCGCCGCCCGGACACTGCCGACGTCGCCTGTGACGATGGTGGTGACGAAGGCTCCGCCGATCGAGACCCGCTTGACGATTTGCACATTCGCCGCTTTGGCCATGGCATCGGTCGCTTCGACCAGTGCGATGAGCCCTTTAGTTTCAACCAGCCCAATGGCAGTTTGCATGATGCGATTTTCCAGGAAAGGGGTGTACTCTAGGACATGAATGGATGGATAGAAAAGCTTAAGCCGGGGTCAGTCGGCGCCACGGGAAACCATTTTCGTCGGCAGCACGACATTCAGATCTTCGTGCGGACGCGGGATGACCTGCACGCTGACGACTTCGCCGACGCGGCCCGCCGCGGTGGCCCCGGCATCGGTCGCCGCTTTCACGGCCGCCACGTCGCCGGTGACGAAGGCCGTGACCAGGCCGCTGCCGACTTTGTCCCAGCCGAGGAATGTGACGTTCGCGGCTTTTAACATCGCGTCGCTGGCCTCGACCAAGGCGACAAAGCCTTTAGTCTCGATCATGCCCAGCGCTTCCATAACTCTTGCCATAGCGATTGCTCCGAGAAAAACAGGGGTCAAGGACGGAAATCAGAAATCGAGAGAACCGGGGAACTCGGACAAGCAGCGGGTCGTCGCCGATATGCTCGGTCCTCACACATTCGATGCGTTTTATTGTTTCAATAATTCGATCCGCGTGGCGTGGTCCAGATCGACGGCGTTGCCTTCGTCGGTATCGATGTGCACTTCCAGCTTGCTCGTGGCGTCGGCCCGGACCAACAGATCGTTGAACACGGCCGAGCAACTGGACACGATTCGCAGGCTCATCCGATCGCCATTCCTGACGCCGTAAAACTCGGCGTCGGCGAAACTCATGTGCACGTGGCGTTCGGCCCGGATCACGCCTTGCTTCAACTCCACGACACCGGCCGGCCCCACCAGCACGCAGCCGGGGGTGCCGTCGATCTTGCCGCTGGCGCGGACCGGCAAGTCGATCCCCAGGGAAATTCCATCAGTGAAAGCCAGCTCAACCTGGCTATAAGGTCGCGTCGGCCCTAGCACGCGCACGGCCGGCAACATCCGCCGCCGCGGGCCGACGACCATCACGGTTTCGTCGGCCGCGAAGAAACCATCCTGGTATAGATCCTTCATCGGCGTCAGTTTGCGGCCGGGGCCGAACAAAACTTCCACATGCTCGTCGCTCAAATGGCAATGCCGAGCCGAAATGCTCACCACCAGTTTCGAGCCAGTCGCGGCCGGCAATGTTAAAGGAGCGGCTGTCCGCGAAGCCACACCGGCCGCCGATCCATTAGAACGGCGAAGCACGATATCGCGGACGATTTGCTCGACCGTATTGCGGTCCAAAGCAGGATGATTCGAGGAGACGACGGACATGGCTAGGTAACTGATTTGTTCAGGGATGTTCCGAGAGAAGTACGTATCCGCGTGTTATCGACCCGCCGCGTCGAAGGGATCGGATGCTTGATGCCCCGGCTGATGGTCGGGCGTTTGGCCGGCGATCAGTAGATCGACTCCCGCGGCAGCCACGCGCTCGCGCCAAGCGGCATCGATCTGGGCGTCGACCACGAGCTTGTGAACCGCTTCCAGCGGGCAAAGATGCGCCAAGCTTTGGTGGCCGAACTTCGTGCTGTCGGCAACCACGATTACTTCTTCGGCGGCATGCATCATCGCCCGTTCTGTTTCGACCAAGAGCACGTTGCTGTTGTAATAGCCCCGTTCGTTGATTCCGGCAACGCTCAGGATCGTCTTGCGAACATTGACTCTCGCGAGCATTTCGTTGGCATGTGGACCGAGCGAGACTCCGACCCGCGGATAGACATAGCCTCCGATTAGCACCAGGTCGCTGTTCACGTCCGCGGAAAACAAATTGGCAACCGGCAGCGAATTGGTCACAATTTGCAGCGGACGTCCCACCAGCAGCCGGGCCACTTCGTAAGCGGTCGTCCCGCCGTCCAAGATCAGCGAGTCACCGTCGTCGACCAACTGTGCCGCTCGTTTGGCAATCTGCCGTTTTTTATCCCACTGGGCCGGTTGCCGTTCGTCGAAGTGCGGCAGTTTGGGCGACATGCCGGCATAAAACACGCCGCCGTGCGTTCGTTTGGCTGCGCCGGCACTTTCTAGCTGATCCAGGTCGCGGCGAACCGTCGATTCCGACACCTGCAACTCTTCAGCCAACTCGGGCAGCGAAGCGAATCCTCGAGCCCGGACCAAGTCTAGTAATCGGCTCCGCCGTTCCTCAGCTAATGCCACCGCGATTGCCCTCCAAAGCGTCTGCGAGGATAAATGCAATTATGTGATACATTTCTACCAATTGCAATCATTTTATTCCATACAATTTCACCGTAGTTGGATTGGAATGCGCAATGACTTACTAGGTTATCGCGACGTAGATAACTCGCAACCCGTTTTTGATAAACAGGTTACGTTCTAATTAAAGCGATTGAAGAAAGTACGCCCCCTAGAGGTCGGCAGCTTCGACGGCGTGCGATCAGGTGTGACTTCTCGAAAGTGGGTGAGAAATGCCGCAGCGGACAAACGGCGTCCTCCCTCGCCCCATGCGGTAGAGGGGCCGGACTTCGGTGAGCTCAGTCGAACCGATGGGACCGAGCCCGGAGGGGTCGCAGCTTGTAGCCGGGGGTTGAGGCCCACGGGGCCGATACCCCCGGTCACGATGGAGCGAGAAATGGTTGTCCGACCCCAGCGGGGTCGCAGATGCCCGAAGCGCTTCGACCCCGCTGGGGTCGGACAACGATCAATTACGCTTTTGCTTCCGGGGGTGTCGGCCGATCGGCCTCAACACCCGGCTACAAGCTGGCATCCCTGCCGGGATGCGTTCGTCGTTCCCGCGTGGAGTGATTATGCCCGCGAGCCCGTCTGGAATGAAACCGCCACCAAATTGGCCAGAGCAATCACCATGCAAGAACCAAGATTTTGCGCAGCCTACCCCGACGCTCTCCCGTCAAGGGAGCGGGAGAATAGGGAAAGGGACGCGCCACCCAAAAAATCTGACGCTCCCACTGCGCACAGGGGCGAGACAGAATGCTCTAAGAGGCTACATTTGCTCACGGGACGCCGCAAAATGAGCCAGTTGGTTCTCGGATAGGCAGTAAATTGCGATCCCGCAGCTTGAGTTTGCCTACTGATAAGCGACGGCTTTATGGCAAATCGCGGATGTGGACTTCCATGTGCGTCGTCATCGTGTCGCCTTCGGCGTAAGTAGCGCTCGAGATCGTGCGGAGCACTTTCAGGATGTCGAGCACGGCGCGTACTTGCTTGATGGTGCCCTTCGCGTCACTACCGGTTTCGGAGTTGGCTAAGCTGACCGCATGCTCGATCCACGGCGTGGCCGCCTCAATGATACCTGCCCAATCGACGAATACGGCGGCGCCCAGCGGACGCTTCGTGTCGGCCAAAGGTCCGTCGGCGTCGAGCGGCGTGGTCGCCAACAGCTCGGCGGCATGCTTTGGCGCGATTGCCAAGACGGCCACGTGCGGATTCAGGCCCATGGCGGGCGCGAGTTGCGAGTCGACTTCCCACTTTTTCGGAAAGTGGAAGATATAAACGGCGCCGGCCTTCGAATCCCGCTTTTGCGGCGTGGGCAATTTGAAGTTGGGCGGCAGGGCGTGCGGATTCTCCTCGGCAATTTTCTTGAGCAGGTCTTCCAGCACGGCCTGATATTCCTTCGCAGCCTTTTTGAGCAGGTCGGCATCGCTCACGGCGAAAACCAGGGCCGGTTCGATCATGGGCAGCGATGTTTCGGTGGCCGGCATTTTCTTGAACCAGCGGCCGCTGGTGATTTTGGCGTCGATTACCAGGGCCGACTCTCCACTGGCCAAGGCGGGAATAAGCATCGTCTTGTTGGCGTTATCGATCCGAGCCAGCAGCGGCTTGGCGAATTCCATCCAATGTTGATATTGCGTTTGCTCTTCCGGCGGCATCTTCGGCACGGCCATTTGTTCGAAGTCGTCATGCGCGATTCCCAACCATTTGACGAGCGCCGCATAAACCTCGCTCGGCTTGACCGTCGAACGAGCGCAAACCGCCAACAGCGGTGAGCCGCCGAGATGCTCCAGCAAATCCAGCGGCTTTGAGGCATCGTACTGCGGATTCTTGCTCCAATCGTAGGCATAGCAGTCGTAGCCGCGCTCGGTGAGCATTTCGACGCCGAGTTTGTTGCCCGGCACGGGCAATAAGGATTCGGCTTCTTTGAAGAAGGAGTCGATATCCGTGCCGAGCTTCGCTTGCTGGTCCGCCGGCAGTTTCCCCGCGCTGATCAGTGTCTGCATCGAATTGTGGAGGTTGGCAAACTGATAGCCGACCATCGCCGCCGCCGCTTCTTTGGTCGTGAAACTAATGCCGACAATTCGCTTTTCGGCAAAGGGTTTCAACTTCGCGAATTCGGGCCGTTCCGCCAGCAGGGGACCGCTGCCGAGCGCGGCCAGCTTGTCGGTCGAGGGGCTGATCGCAACCAGCAGATAATCGTCGCGCAAACCAATGCTAATGACCAATTGCAACTTCTTGATTTTTTCGACGAGCTTGTCGAATTCATGCGGCTGCTTTTCGATCTTGTCTAACGGGATCTGATCCCAAGGGATCATTTGGCCGTCGAGAGTAAGCGTCAGAAACTCGCTTTTGCCCACCTTGGAGCGCTTGAAGCGGCCCTTCAATTCGGGCTCGCTCTCGACACCCTCGCTAACAGCTTTCTCCAGCCGGGCCAATTGGGCGTTGACCCGCTGGGCATCGGTCTGTTTGAACGCCAGCACGATCGTGGGCGCTTCGAGCTTGTCGCGATTCTTGTCCAGAAATTGCAGCATCTTGCGCTGCATCGCGATCGATGGATCGATCCCGTCTCCGTCGGCGGGAAGATTAGCGCTATAAGCCGAGCTGGCTTGATTTGCCGTTTGCATCGCGAGCGACAACACATCGACCGCATGCTGGTCGACATAGTAGGCGACCTCGTGAGAGAACAAATCGCCCAGCATCGCTACCAGTTGCTGATTCTCCGGCTGTTGCAGTCCTTGTTGGATATTGGGCTGCAGGGCCATCACCAATTCGATCTGCTGGGACAATTGCTGCGCCCAAGGTTGCTCTTTCAGCTTCGCCCACGCCTTGCTGGCCAGCACGATATCGAGTTGCTCCTTGAGGCGCAAGTGCGTGGCGAAGTGGGCAGCGTCGGCCGGCACCCAGTCCAATGCGTTGCCAAATTTCGTCGGCTCGGCGGCGCGGGCCACGCCGGACGAATTCGGAATCAAGCATAGCGCGGCGGAAACCGCCAGAAGGCAAATCGCGCAGCAGAACCGCGTGATCGCGCGAGGATCGAATCCGTGAATTGCGAGACATACGCGTCACTCCCAAAAGAGTTTTTGTCGATCGATAAATTCCGAGACACCAAATCGAAGAGCACGGGTCCAATCGACCAGCCTGATGGCCCGGCTGGGTTCCGGTCGGCGGTCATTGTAAGCGGGCATTTGACGCAACAGAAGAGGGGGAATCCCTAAACGAGCATGTTGGAGAGCATCGCCTTTCCGATCAAGGGTGGCCGCGGCGGGAGCCGCTTCGGCAAGGCCCCGGATTCATTCCAATCCAACATTGCCGCGAGGTGTCGATAAGGTTCCCCCTCCGGGGCTTCGTTCTCAGGCTCTCGCACTCGAACCCCAGGCCCGGCCCCCCGAAGCCGACGAAGTCGCGGCGCGTTGCGAAGCGGTGGTCGCAAGTGTAGACTCCGGCTAGAGATCGTCGCGCGGTACAAGCGGCGGCGGTCAATCCCAGATTGGCGCCTGGCTAGCGCCGTCGGCCGGATCGGTACCCTTAACGCTCTCCGCTTCGTGGCGCATCATTAGCGTCGCCGGGCTTCGCAAGGATTTCGAGTCGATGGGACAGGTCGGATTCCTGGTTCCGCGCCGCGAATGCCTGCCGGCAGAGGCACTGGATCGAGCTTATCTGGCCGGGCTCGACGATCTGCCTTGGGAAACTCGCGTCGTGGCCACCCCGAATGGCCTCTCGGCCCAACGCAGTGAAAGTGACTCGGGATATTTTCACATTCTCTGGCGCGTGCCGGGCCGGGGAGCTCAGGTGCTGGCGACGACCACGGTCCGCGAGCGCGAGGCTCCGTACAATCTGGCTGTCGAATTGGCTCGGGGGTCGTTGAATCGGTTGCGCAACCAGTTGGCCGGCTGGGAAATGGCCGGCTTGGCGCCCCCGACTGCCGTTGCCGGCCATTTGAGTCGGGCGATGCACGCGTTTGCCGCCGCGGCAATCGATCAGCAAGAGCCGGCCGCAGCAGCCGATCACGCCCAGGAAGCGATTGTCTCCACCTTGTTGGGAAGCGATTTGTTGGCCGCGGAATTCGCCGAACATGCGATTCGATTGCGCAAGGGTCAGTCGGCAAAGCTAACCATGCTGTTCGGCACTCGGCTGGGCCAACAACTCCCCGAGCCTACTGCGTCAACACAACTGGCGGCAGCCTTCAATTCGGCCATTGTCCCGTTGGCTTGGAGCGAGATCGAAGCCCGCGAAGGAAAGTGGCAATGGGCGCATTCCAACGCGCAAATCGCCTGGTGCGCCGCGAACGAATTGCGGATTGTCGGCGGCCCGGTGTTGGATCTCGAACGCGAGACACTGCCCGACTGGCTATATTTATGGGAAGGGGACTTTGACAACATCATGGCGATGGCCACGCAGCAAATCCAAGCCGTGGTTGCTCGGTACAAAGGACGAATCAACCTCTGGCATTGCGCGGGAGGAATCAATACGGCCAACACGCTGGGGCTGAGCGAAGAGCAGGCGCTGCGATTGGCGGTCCGCAGCATCGAAACGATTCGGAACGCCGACCCCAAGGCACCCGTGCTTGTGTCGTTCGATCAGCCCTGGGGTGAATACTTCGGGCGCGAAGAGCGCGACTTGACGCCGTTGCACTACGCCGACGCCTTGGTCCGCGCCGATTTGGGAATCTCGGGAATCGGCTTGGAACTAAACCTGGGCACGGGCCCTAATTCTTCGCTGCCACGCGACGCGCTGGAACTTAGCCGGCAACTAGACCGCTGGAGCGCGCTGGGTTTGCCGCTGGTGGTGCTGTTGACGATACCGATCAAAGGCGAAGGATTCTCGCCGGAGATCCAGCGCACGTGGCTCGACGGCCATTTACAATTGCTGTTAGCCAAAGCGGCGGTGCACGGAATTTTTTGGAACTGCTGGGCCGACGTGCCGGCCAGCGAAAAAGCAGGGCGCGGCTTGTGCGACGCGGCAGGCAAGTTTACGGGAGTGTTCCGCTCGCTGGCAGAGTTTCGCCGTCGGCAAGGCTTTTGAATTGTTCATCGAGAATCGATCGAATCAACCCAGAAAACCCGAGAAACCACGATGACTCCCGCGCCCAACCGTCGTCAATTCGTCGTCACGGGAGCAGCCGCGACCGCTGCCGCGACTTGCTTGCTTTCGCTCAAGGAATCCCGAGCCGAGCATTTCAAGCATCCATTTCACAAAGCCGTGATGGGGAGCCCGAGCGAGGCGTTCTTGAAGCAAGCCAAAGAAGCGGGCTTCGAGGGGGTCGAATCGCTGGATTGGAATGTCTCGCCGGAGAAAGCCCGCGAAACACGCAAGCTGGCGGAAAAAATCGGCCTGCGCATCCATTCCGTGTTGCTGGGTTGGCTCGACTTCAACAGCACGAACTCACGCGAAGTGGCCGACTCGATGGGCAAAGCCGAGATCGCGCTCCGCGCGGCCCAGGCTTACGGCGCCGACGACGTGCTGTTGGTGCCGTGCAAGTTGGGGGGCGTCGCGATGCCCAACGCTTGGGAATTCGACATCGATTTCGACGAACGGACCGGCCATGTCCATCGCGTTGTCAAAGGGGACAACACGAAGTTCCAGGCTTACATCGACGGCCAGAACCGAGCCACCGACACCTCGCGCAACGCGCTAAAAAAGCTGGTTCCCATCGCCGAAGCAGCCGGCGTGTTGGTCGGCGTGGAAAATGTCTGGAACAATCTCTGGGTCCGTCCGGAATTTTTCAAGCACTTTGTCGTGTCCTGCGACAGCCGTTGGATCCAAGCCTATTTCGACATCGGCAATCAGGTCAAGTATCTGATCCCGCCCGAACAGTGGATCCGCACGCTGGGCAAGCTGATCATCAAATGCCACGTGAAGGATTACAAGCTCACGCCGGATGGGCATAGCGGCAGTTGGCCGACGCTGCGCGAAGGAAGCGTCAATTGGCCGGCGGTGCGACGCGCTGAACGACGTCGGCTATGAGGGCTGGGGGACGATCGAAGCCCCCGGCCCGATCTCGTTAGCCGAGCAAAACCGCCGATTCGATTTGATCATCAACGGCGAGTGAAAAGCGCTCGCGGCTAGCGCCGCAGGCGTGAGGCTACAGACTATAGACTTCCGACTACAGGAACGAAGAGAAGAGGAACCCGTCCGTTGCTCGTACCTTTAGCCTGTAGCCTTAAGCCTCTCGGCTCACGCTCGCAAGAGCCTCAAATCCCCTTGTGCCGCGCGATCGGGCGGATCGACGTCGCCGATTTGTTGGGATCGGGGATCGCGCCCAGCGTGATCAGCAACCGCTCGACTCGCCGCTGAATCGCCGGTGTTTGCTTGACCACGATCGCCCCCGGCACGCCGTGGATATAGGCTTCGCCCTGCCAGTTCCCCGGTTCGACAAGATCGCGGATGACCGCGACAAAATCTTCGAACGGCAAATCGGCGTTGAGCTTGTAGACTTTCATCGGCAGCGTCCGTTTCGGAGGCTCAACGTTCCCTGCCTTATTAATCGCAACAGTTGTCTTTTGAACCGTGCCGCGCAGCTTTTCGAGCGCCGCGGCGATCCCCTCGTGCCCTTCGCGCGTTTGGTCGCAGACGATCGCCCGGCCGAACAGCAAATATGCCGCGTACGCATCGCCAGCCTTGGCTCGCGTGAGCGTGGCCCAAGAGTCCGGCGCTATGTTGTGTGTGATCACGTCCAGGAGCTGGGCATATTCATCGTCGATGTTAACCCGTTCCGCATCGGTGCTCACCAGGTCGCCCACCGGGTAGACGCGAATCGTGCGATCCTGGCTCGCGGCGTCGCGCGTGGTGATGACTAGCGTTTCGTCTTGGACGATGTAATTCAAACCGGCTTGCGGCAAAAGCTGATCGAGCACCGCCTTCAACGAGACGCCTGTCGCGCGCAGCGTGAATGCTGTCTTGTCGTTGTTCACAGCAGATTGGGCGGAGGAATCCGGATGCACCGGGATCTTGCCCGCGCGGCGAATCCAAGCCAGCACATCGGCGAATTTCGCATCGTGGAAGGTTGCATCCGCATTGGCTTTCAGCGCCGCGGCAATTGCATCGTTGTCCGGCTCGTCGGCAGGATAGCCGCGATTCAATTCCGGCCCCGCCGAGTCGAGCTTAGCGTCCCTCGATTTGCGCAGTGCCGCGATCAGCCCCGCCACCCGTTTTTGAGTGCGCCAATCTTGATGGATCGTGAGCGTGCCGCGAAACGGATTGCAATCTTGGATCGTCTGGACATCGCCGGACCAGCTGGCGCTTGCACGGTGCCGGTGATCAGATCGATCAACGGCTCGTACTGGTAATCGACCGTCTCGCTGTCTCCGGCGATGTTCGGCCGGGTCGAAACCAGGTCGCGAACGTCATAGACGCGGAGACTCATTGGCAGCGAATCGGCCGCGGCAACGAGCACCGCGCCGCGATCGATTCCCCAATCGACGGCGAAGTCGTGCGCAATCAGATTCAAGGCGCTCGCCGCGGTGATGCCGCTGAGATGAAAGGTGCCCACCGGCGTGGCATCCGTCGGCTTGCCGGAGGTATCCAATAGCGCGTCGGCGGCCGTGTGAATTTCCAGCTTCGTTTGCCTCTTGATTGCGGCCACCGCGTCGGCCAACGGGACGTCGGTCAGATTCAATTCCACCTTCGTCGCCAGGGCCGCCTGAATGGCGGCCAACGACATCGGGGGCGAGAGCTCTTTCGACAGTGCGTCTGCCGCGTTATCACTTGTCCGCGGCTTTGTGCCCTCGTGCGGCTTGGTCGGGACCGTCGGCTTGGCCGGGGACGGGGCCGGGACCGGATTCTTCGTGGACGGTTTATCTTCCGCCGCCGGGGCAACGGTGCGCCAACATGCCGATTCCGAAACACAGACCGGCCGCCAAAGCCATCCAAATCATTTTGACAGACATCGCCGCTACTCCTCGAACTTCCGTTTGAATTGCCCTAAACCGAAAATGCGGTCCACCGGGCAAATCCTTGATGAAAGCCTAAGTCGGCCTAAGCGGATGTGCAAGCCAGCCGCCACAGTGTTAGGCCGGACCGCCAATCCAATTCGTTCGCGAAAGCGGTAAAGAACGAGGATTTGGGGAGACTAGGATGCTTTGCCACCGCGGGAATGGTTTGAAATCCATCCTGTAAGCACGCCGCAAATGCGTTTGCCTTGGGGCGCTCGCAAATAAATGCCCTGATTTCGGCCATTTACGCTCTTGCCAATATGTTGGCATGCCCAAAAATGGAGGCGAGGGATCCACGCACGCTGCCAGGAGTTGCAGCGGCTGGCCGGATTGGCCAGTTTCCGACGACCTCATTATGGCTCTCGATCTCCCATGGATGAGCTACCTCAGCAAAACGGCAAGTTGCCTGGAAACACCCCCCCACGACCGCACTCATCCTCCCAACCGGCTGAACACATTAAGGTCGTCGTGGTGGAAGATGACGCGGCTTGTCGAGAGCTGATCAAGACGCTGCTCGAACTCGAGCAGGCCGAGGTGATCCTCGCCGCCGATGGCCGCGAGGGATTGGATGCCATTTTTTGCCACCGGCCTCATGTCGCCCTGATCGACATCGGGCTGCCCGCACTCGACGGATTTCAAGTGGCGCGCCGCGTGCGCAAAGCGCTAGCATGCGATGAGGTTTGGCTGGTCGCCATGACCGGCTATGGCCAGAGCGAGGATCGCCTGGCGGTGACGGCGGCGGGATTCGACGAACATCTCGTCAAGCCACTGCCGATCGATGAGATTTATCGAGTGTTGCGCAATGCGGAGCGAGCCCACGGGATCGGCGGCGCACCGGCGTAATGCCAGTCCAGCCAGGGCGGTCGTGAGCAGTACTCTTGTCAGTAACACATCGGGGCGACAGCACATCAGGGCGACGGATCGCCGGCTTAAATCGTCGTCCAAGCGGGGATGTCGTTCTGGGTCTTTCGCGCCGAAGCGATCACGTTGTGCTTTAGCTCGCTGACCAACTGCTGCGGATCGAGCGGCTTCGAAAACCAGCGATCGATACCTTTGGGGCCGGTCGGCACGCCCAAATCGGAAGGGCGGGTGCCGCTGACGGCGACGATCCGCAGGCCATTGTAACGCGGGTTGTCGCGAATCGCCGAAAGTGTAGTCGGCCCGTCGCAACGCGGCATTCGCATGTCCAGCAGCACCACGTCGGGCAGTGGGTTCTGGTCGAGATAATCGAGCGCGCAGCGGCCATCTAAGGCCGTGGCTACTTGGAATCCGCCGATCCGCAAAATTTCGGCCAACAACACGCTTTCGTTCACGTCGTCTTCCACCACCAAGGCACGGGGGCCCGTGGGGTTCGCGCTCTGTTTTTGGCGGGCCACGCTGCTGGCCGCCAATTCTTCATCGAGCGATTTGAATTCGGAAAGCGCACGATGGAGCGTTTGCTCGGCGGCGGCAATCTGACCTGCCCCGAGCTGCTTTTCGACGAGATGAATCGCCAGATTCGCCGTGTTTAGCCGGTTCTTGAGCCGGTGCAATGCCTCGCGCGAGCTTTCATCGGTTCCGTCGGAGCGGGGCACTTCAGGCGCGGCGGCCTTGACGGGCAACTTCGACGGAGCGGCGGCGGCGATGGCCGGCTCTGGCACACCCTTCTCCGCGACCTCATTCCGCAAAATCAAGATGTCCTTCGGGGCAGTCACCCCGACGCGGACCGTTTGCCCCGAAACAGAAACCACCTCGACCGTGATTCCTACGTGCGGAAACACGATCTTCTCCTGGGGACGACGCGATAGAACAAGCATGGCTGGGTCTCCTTTCCGGCACGGCGCACAATCAGCGGTTGCTGACAGTCGCCGAGGGATCCATCTGAGGTCTGCTTCAAATTCACTCCGTCTTGGCGATTTCGCGGGAGAAATCGCCGACCGACCTCGTGCGTCGAACGGAGCGAAGGCGAGCGACCGACATCCTGCCGGGTGCGTCTTGCGACGCGCGGGAATCCTTTCCCGAAATGCTTGCCTACACTTGACCGCAATTTCTAGCTAATTTCGCCAAGCTTCGTCAATCTCAGTTTTGCAAGAATCTTTGGTTTTCTGGCTTTGAGCATTCACGATTCTGCGAAAATTCTTGTGCTTGCAGCCGACGCGGGAGAGTCTGGGATAATGAGTAAAGACGCCTCGCGACCAGTCGGACTTGCCAGCTTGCCGCCCTTGTCCGGCGCCAATTCCTAGTGTCTCAAAAACCCTCACCTGCCCATTGCATCGTCTATTTTGACGGACTTCCCGCAATTATTCGTTTTCCGGAGTCGGCTGGTACAAACCAACAAGTGGAACGAACCGACAATTGGTCAAGCGTTGCGTTCGAACTCCTCCACCAATTTTTCGCAGGACGGTGAGCTGCTGAGAATCTGAATCGCCCAGCGGAATGACCATGTTGCCTGCTTCGCGCAACTGCTCGATCAGTGCGGGAGGGACCTGGGTCGCGGCGGCCGTGACGATAATTCGATCGTAAGGCGCGCCGGGCGGCCAGCCTTTCGCGCCATCGCCTAGCAGCAGTCGGCAGTTCACAAGATGCAGCGATTCGAGCACTCCCGCCGCCCGCTCCCGCAATTCGGGATGACGCTCGATGCTTACCACGTGCCGGGCCAGAAGCATTAGGATCGCGGTTTGATAGCCGCTGCCGGTGCCGATTTCCAATACGTTTTCCGAACCCGTCAATTCCAGTGCCTGCGTCATCAGCGCGACAATGTAGGGCTGGCTGATCGTTTGGCCCGCTTCGATCGGCAACGCCCGATCGGCGTATGCATCCCGCTGCTGGTCGACCGGCAGGAATCGCTCGCGCGGCACCTCAGCGAGCGCCCCTAGGACGCGGGAGTCAACGATTCCCCGGTCGATCAACTGCCGGCGCGTCATCTGCTCGCGTGCCGCGGCAAAGGACAAATCCTGTCGCATGACTTGTGCCGAGATAAAATGCGGAGCGAAGGCACCCCCGACCGCTGGACGTATTGCACGAGCAGTCCGTAAGATCAATTGCCATTAGCCGACTTCGCGGCGAACCCGGTAACCGCCGACGGAACCCGCTCCGGCGATGCCGGCTGCCAGTCGACCACACGTAATTCTACCGCCGCGCGGCCTTGAAACCGATTCACGACCGGGCGAAACGCCACGTTCAAACCGCCACCGGCACGTTCCAACTCCTCGGCCTGATCCCCCATTCCAAACGCCACGCCCCGAATCTGCGCGCCATGCTGCGCCAAGCGCAGCGAAAGATGCCGGCCCCCGCCGCCGATCTTGCGCGGCGGTTCGACCAGCTTCAGGCCCATGCCGCACAGCAGCGGACGCAAGTTGCCATGGCCAAACGGACCCAACTGCTCCAGTTGTTCGATCGCTTGCAGGGTCAATGCGCTGAGCGGCGCCTCGGCATCGATCCACAGATCGGGCAGGCGGTTCCCGTCGGTCGAACTATCTTCGGCAAGCCGGCAGAATTGCTCGCGAAACAGCTCAATCTGCGATTCTTCGATCTTCAAACCGGCCGCCGCGGCATGGCCCCCGTGGCTGACCAACAGTTCGCTACAACCCGCCAGCGCTTGTTGCACGTCGAAGCCCGCCACGCCCCGCACCGAGCCGATTCCCGGCTTCACTCCCAGCGCGTCGAGCGAGATCAGCACCACGGGCCGATGATATTTTTCAGCCAGCCGGCCGGCCACGATGCCGATCACGCCGGCATGCCAATCCCGGCCTGCCAGAACCAGCGCGGCATCGCCGGCCGGATCGAACATTTCTTGCGCTTGCTTGTTCGATGCCAGATGGACACTTCGTTCCAAGCTCTCGCGGCTGCCGTTCAGCTCGTGCAGATATTCGGCGAGCGCCGCGGCCCGCTCGGGCGATGACGTTGTCAGCAACTCGACCGCCAACTGCGCCTGCCCCAATCGGCCGGCCGCGTTCAGCCGCGGGCCCAGCGTGAAGCCGATATCCTCGGCCTCGAGAATTTGCTTGGCGTCCAGTTTCGTCAACTTCATCAAGCAGCCGAGGCCTAAGCCGGGTTCGACCGTCAGACTTTTCAGCCCGTGGCAGACGATGATCCGATTCTCATCCAGCAGCGGCACCACGTCGGCCACCGTGCCGATGGCGGCCAGCCCCAGCGCCTTGATCAAAAAAGCGCGCATCGGCGGGCTGACCTTTTTCGCCTCGGCCGCTCGCTGGCAAACGGCCCAAGCCAGTTTGAATGCCACGCCGGCTCCGCTCAATCCGGCGAAGGGATACGGCGTGCCGGGCAGCGAGGGATGGACAATGGCCGCGGCCTGCGGCAGCCGCGCGCGGGCGTATGATGATCGGTGATGATCAGTTCCAGCCCGAGCCGCCGGGCTGTTTCCGCCTGAGCGACGCTGCCGATGCCGCAGTCGACGGTGACGACCAGCGAAGCGCCGCGCACCGCGAGCGTTTCCAACGCCTCGTCGTGCAGGCCGTAGCCCTCGTCGATGCGATGCGGCACGTAATAGGAAACCTGAGCGCCGACGAGCGCCAGGCATTCATAGAGCAACGCCGTGCCGGTAATTCCATCGGCGTCGTAATCGCCATAGACGACGATCGGCCGTCGCGCACGCACCGCCTGAATCAATCGTTCGGCGGCTTCCGCCGCGCCGGGCAATTGGTCGGGCTCGCGCAGGTCGTTGAGCTTCGGATTCAGAAACACCTGGACTTGCGCCGCGCTATGCAGCCCGCGCGCGGCCAACATCTGCGCCACCACCGCGGAGACGCGCGATTGGCTTTGCAACGCCGCGATCAAAGTTTGATCGTGCGGCCGAATCCGCCACCGTTTGGTCATGGCATCCTTTGCCTGTTGAGGGGCGTCAGGCTCCAATGCTCGCACCGCCCCATGTGGGAGAGAGGCCGGGTAAAGCGTTGCGCCGCGAAGAGACAAACGATCAAATGTCGCTCGTCACCCTCACAATACCGCAGGTCGCATTGGACCAAACCGACAGGGAATCGACAAGCGTAAGGCGACCGAGCCCGCCACCGCTCGCCGCCACCGGCTCTCAACCGCGACGGCAAACGCGCTCCAGCATCGCCGAACATTCCTGCTCGGGGCAAACCACCGGACTTGCAGCCACTGGCATGTCGCATTCCAACAGGTTATACGTGATATGCTGATTTGCGTGCTATCAGGGCATATACTGCTTCGTTTCACAAATTGCTGGGTGTCGGCATGCCACGAATTATTTCGCTCGATCTGTTTCGCCGGTTACGTAACTTTTCCGTCCTCGTCTCTGTGCTGGCGATTGCGATGATCTCGTTCGTATCGACCACGTCCGCCCAAGGCTTGCGCGGCCGATTTCGCAATCCCGATCAGGACCCTCGCCGCGGTCAAGATCAGGACAGCGATGATTCGGCTGAGCGTCCCGAGCCGACGCCGGTCGTGACCCAGGCCGAGCAGGCGGTGTTCTCGTGGCTCGATCGCTTGGACACGATCGTGCCGCAGCGGGCCGCCGATTTCGGCGGGCTGAATGTGGACGATTTCAACAAAGCCACCGATGCCACCGAACGCTGGGCCGCCGAAGCCGCCCGCTTCACGCCCAAGACTCGGCCCGGCGAAGTGATGTTGGCGATCAGCTACTTGCTCACGGCCAAGGACCGCGTCGACGCGCTGCTGAACCGCACGCTGCAAACGCGCACGGCTTTGCGCAACTCGACGCCAAGGGGCAAGCCACGGCCATCCGGCACTTTCTCGCCACGACCGAGGGGCTGATCGATCTCTCGGGCCACTTGCGTTACATGCTGTTTGACGTCCTGAATTTCGCCTCCGATGCCGTCTCCGACCGCTCGGCTGCCACCGAGCAACTGGTCGATATGTTGCGGCAGCATCGAAGTTCCGTCGGAGCGGTCGCCATGGCGCCGGTGTTGAGCGATCCGAATACCGACGACGCGGATGACAAGTCCGACGCGGGGCCTGGCGCCGAAGCAGGTCCGCGATCGGTGATCCGCGGCCGCAGCGCGCCTCAGGTTCGCGAAGCCCCGCGCCCGACGGGCCTCTCGCCGACCAAAGTCCGTTTGAAGCGCAAGGTCCTCGATCTGATCGCCGCCACCGGCCAGACCGATTTGTACGCCGACCTGGCCGATTTCGTGCGCGATCCGGGCACTCCGCCCGAATTGCTCATCGCAGCGGTCGAAACGATCCGCCAAATTGGTCTGCCCCAAGACGTGCGGCCCGGCCAGGATCCGAAGGTTCCCTTGCCGGCCATCACTGCACGCGAGTTGTATGGTTTGCTGGCCCGCGTCCGACCGGAATTGTTGCCGCGGCAAGATCAGCAGCGTGTGACCTCCTTATTGAACTGGCTCAGCCAACGGGCGCAACGCGGAATCGCCGAAAACATTGTTCGTATTGGGACGTTCGACGTGCAGCCCGGCGACTGGCTGCTGATGCGCAATCCATCGCCGTACAATCTGTTCACCGATCTTTCGCCCGGCTTGTTCACGCATGTCGGCGTCGTCGCGGCGGAAACGGGCAAGGATGGCATTCGCCGCCTGGTGCTTGTCGATCTGCCGGAGCGCGGCACGAGCATGCCGGCCACGAATGTCGATGCGTTTGTCGCCCGCAGCTTGCACTACGTCTTCCTGCGGCACATCGATCCGGAGGTGGGCCGCAAGATGGGCGAAACGGCGCTCAGCCTGATCGGCAGCCCACGGAGTTCGACTTGAACTTTCAGACCGATCGTGTGACCGCGCTGCGCGGTCAGCCGTTGGCGGGCAAGAAAATCCACACTTATTGCGCCGGTTTCTTGCTGCTCTGCGCCGAATCGACTGGCCGGCCCGACGACGAATTCTTTCCGGTCCCCGAGAAACCGGCGGGCGGCAACACGGTGGCGAACCTGGCCAAGCTGGGGATCACGTTCGGCAACCATTTCATTTCACCCACGGGAGCGCTGTTTTCGCCGCAGATGCAAATCGTCGGCCAGCGCGAGCCGATGTACGATCCGCAGCGCGAAGTTGAGGAAGCGATTTACGATCATTTCGCCGAAAATCTGGCGACGAAAGTGCTCACGCCGTCGCCCGATTTGTTCCAATCGCTGCGGCAGAAAGTCGTCGAAGCGTCGAAGGGCAATCCGGTGCTAACGCAGGCGATCGCCAACGCGGCCCATGTCGATAAGGAACTCGATCTGGTCTCGGCGGCGAAGACGCAGGCGGTGGTGGAAACGCTGGACGAAATCGCTTACGGCAACAGCGGCCAGTACATCAAGGCCCGGCACGCGATCATGGAAGGCGCGCCGCCGAAGGACGCCGCCGCCAAAGATCCAGCGGCAAAGGATGCGGCCGCCAAGGACGAAGACGCCAAGCCCAAGACCCCGCAAGAATTGGCGGAGATCGCGGAATATCGCGGGCGGCATCCCGAGTTGACCGCCCAATGGGACCAAAATCAAATCAACCCGCGCACGCTGCGGATCGAATTGGTGAAGTACTATACGGCCAAAGGCGAGCGTGAGCTGGACGCCCGCTTCTTCAGTGACCAGCCGGCAAAATAGAACAACGCTGGCGTGGACTAAATAGGATGGCTTCGGGAGGGCGAGGCTCCTGCCGAGCCGAGCGCCCCGAGCTAGCTCCCGGCTCGGCAGGAGCCTCGCCCTCCCCGTCTGCGATAAGCAATATTCGAACGCACAAATCAAATCGAGGCCATCGAATTTATGACAGCCGAAGCCCGTTTGACTGAACTACATCTCGAACTTCCGCCGCCGGCCAAGCCGATGGGTGTATACAAGCCGGTGGTGGTCATCGGCAATCTGGCCTATGTCTCCGGCCATGGTCCATTGAAGCCGGATCGCACGCTGATCGTGGGGCGCATCGGCGCCGATCTCGATGAAGCGGCCGGCAAGGGAGCCGCTCGCCAGGTTGGGTTGGCAGTGTTGGCCACGCTGCGCGATGCCCTCGGCAGTCTTGATCGTGTGAAACGGATCGTGAAAACCTTCGGTCTCGTGAATTGCACTGCCGACTTTCTCAATCAGCCGGCCGTTATCAACGGCTTCAGCGAACTGATGGCCGAAGTCTTTGGTCAAGACGACGGCATCGGCGCCCGCAGCGCCGTCGGCGCAGTGTCGCTGCCGGGCAATATCGCCGTGGAAGTCGAAGCGATATTTGAACTCGCCTGAGTGGTACGGCATGCTTAAATTTCGGTGGATCGCGCTGCTATTGGCAATCGGAGGCTGTTACTGGGCCTTCATTCTCGTCGGCCTTCTGAGCGCCGAAAATGTATGGGGGTTTTTGCTGCTCTTTGGGCCAGGATATCTCGTCACGTTCGGCTATGTCGTCCGGGCGATTTGGAATGTCCGCGTCGGCTGGCGCCGCTTCATATGGATTTTCTCGGCACTTGTGCAAGGTGCTTGGCTCGTTGTTGTCGGTTACTCGAACATCAGCAGCGGCCTCCAGATGACTCCAGATCGTCTCGCCGTGTTGATTTGGTGGAGTACTGCGACAATCGCGTCGGTATACGGCGCGATCGCGGATATTCCGAAACGTGAGAAGTGGGTTGAGTGTTCATCGGCGACTTCCTAGGCTTGAGGGCGTGGAACAAACTCGTCTTCGTACCTGAAGCCTCATGACTTAAGCCTCGAGCCCCAGGTCTCAAGCCTATCCCATGGATCTCCACCTCTCCGACAGGCTTGCCTTCGTCTCCGGCTCGACCAAGGGAATCGGGTTTGCGATTGCGCAATCGCTGCGCGCACGAGGGAGCCCGGGTGATCGTCAATGGGCGGAGCGAAAAGTCAGTCGCGGCGGCGCTCCAAGAAATTCGCGGTGCGCTGCCGGCGGCGAGGCTGGAAGGCTTCGCCGGCGATCTAAGCTCGGCCGCCGCGGCTGAAAAGCTCGTCGGCCGATTTCCGCAGATCGATATCCTGGTGAACAACCTCGGAATCTTCGAGCCAAAGCCGTTCGAGGAAATCTCGGACGACAATTGGCGGCGGTTCTTCGAAGTCAACGTCCTCAGCGGTGTGCGACTCAGCCGGGCTTATCTTCCCGGTATGAAACGGCGCAATTGGGGCCGGATCGTCTTCATCAGCAGCGAAAGCGGGATTCAGATTCCCGCTGAAATGATTCACTACGGCATGACGAAAACGGCCGAGCTGGCGGTCTCGCGCGGCCTGGCCGAAACGTGCGCCGGCACGGCCGTCACCGTGAACGCCGTGCTCCCCGGCCCAACCCGTTCCGCCGGCGTGGAAGACTTTGTCGAAAAGTTGAGCGGCGGAAAACCGTTCGCCGAGTTCGAACACGAATTCTTCGAAAAAGCCCGCCCCACCTCGCTCCTCAAGCGTTTCGCCACCCCCGAAGAAGTCGCCAACCTCGTCACCTACGTTTGCAGTCCATTGTCTTCCGCCACCAACGGAGCGGCACTAAGAGTCGACGGCGGCGTGGTTAGAAGCTGCTTCTGACCATCATCGCGTGAGGTTAGCGCGGGTCTTGAACGCACGGTCAATTTCCTCGATCTGTTCGTCCGTGAGGCCCTCGTACACCTTGGCCCAATCTTCGAGCGATTGCGCTGGACGGGGGCACGGTTTCCGTTTGTTCTGCCGCTTTGGACTCCGTGACGCGAATAATCAGCCGCTGATGCGCCCGCAAGGGGATGCCCATTACATCTTCGAAGGCGCGGCGATGGATAGAACCGAGGTCGGTCACGTCGATCGCGCGGCTGGTTTCCATGTCATCTGCATGCCATGATTCGAAACCGCGACCAACGCCGGAATTCGCGGCGGCCAACGAGCGTGGGCGTCCTCCGGTCATTTGCCACTGCTTGATTGGCCGTTGTCCGCATTAATTCGTAGCGTCTGGATGCGGTGCCGCTCGAAGTCTGTCGTAAACTTGATTGTGACCGAGTCGCCCGGCTGCAATCCTTTGAGCTTTGCCATGAATGCTTTGTCGTTGAAGTTCGCGCCGGGAGCGTACGCATCGGCCAAACCGTTCTTCGGCTTCACTTCCACCCAAAAATCATTGTAGACCTTCACGACAACGCCCGTCACGATTCCCGAGCTTCTTAAGACTTGCTTCTTGATGCTGACAAGTTGTCGTGAGTCGCCGTCTTGTTTGTAGGTCAGTTGCACGCGGCTGGCGTTGAAAATGCTTTTCATGGCAGTAACCACCTGCTTCTCGGAACCGACGGCAATGAGGTATTTAACAGGCTCGTCTTCGCCATCGGCCTTCACGGTAATCCAATTGTCTTTCTTGTCGATCAGGATCCCGGCAAGCTTGCCGCCTTGCTTGGGGGGGTCTTGGTCCGCGGCCAACGCGGCAAGCACTGGGGACAGCAAGGTGAGCAGCAGAACGACGACCAGCGGTTTGACGAATCTTTGGCGTGACAACATGATCGGTCCTCCGAAGCGAAAGCACCCTGATCGATTCTACAACAATGGCGATCAAGTTATCGCTTTGACCGCTCCGAAGGCGGCGAAGGGGCCGTTTTTGTGCAGGGGTTCGACTTCTGAAAAGCCGACGCGGCGCAGCAGGTCGAGTTGGTACACCAGCGAGCGGGGCGTGTCTTCCTTTTCGATATAGGCGAAGACCTGGTCGCGGTATGCTTCGCCATTCAATCCGGTGAGATATTCGCCGTAGCGCTGCCACATGAGTTGATGGACGGCGCTGGTGGTGTGCTCGACCAGGTCGGAAATCCAGAGTGAGCCGCCGGGACGGATGGCGCCGAAGAGTTTTTCGAAGACGGCTTCCCACTCCGCGTCGGTTCGCAAATGGTGCAACACGGCGGTAGCCAGGACGAGGTCGAAACGGTTTTCTCCAAGTGCGATTTCACGCAAGTCGCCTTGGATGGCGGTGAGTTCGCCGGCGCCGGCGGCGGTCAATCGGGCCGCGGCCCGGTCGAGCATCGGGCGGCTCAGGTCGATGAGCGTGATATCGAAGGCCGGGCGGTTTTCGATCTTCTGCAACAGCTTAAGGGGATAATTGCCGGCTCCACAGCCGACGTCGAGCACGGTTTGTGCGTGCGGCGTGACGGCCAGTGCCGCGGAGGTAATCAGGTCCAGCACCAACGGGGCGTCGATCGTGGCCGATTGCCCGGTTTCGAGATTGGAGAAGCGCTCGACATCTCGATCGAACCGCTGGCGGATTTCGTCTGGGGTGGATTTCGGCATGGTGATCCTCAAGAAGCGAAAGACAGTCCCGCCGTCGATAAGCGCGGCGATCTAGCCCGCCACCCTACGCAAAAAGCCCAGGGATGGCGATCCCTGGGCTTTGATCTTGCACGTGGCGTTTATGAAAAACGGACGACAGTTCGCGATCACTTCGCCAGGTCGGAGTCGAACACGCGGACTTGCTTGATCGTGCCCTTGATCGCCGCGATGAATTCCAAATGCCGCGGCGAGGTTTGATAAGCGTCGTGCGAAGCGCGATCGGCGAAAATCACGTGCAATCCCACGTCGAAGTCGCGGACGTTCACATCGCGGGCCAAATCGGCCACGGTGCCGACCGAAAAGTAAGTCTCGCCCGGATGGTTGGTCAGATACTTCTTGCACAACTCGACCAGCTTTTCCTTGTTGGCGGGCGTCGAATCGTTGAGCGTGAAAAACACCATGTGGGCCAACATCGGCCCCTTGGCCGGCGCATCGGCTGCCATCGCGCGATTCTCCTGGAATTGGTTGTGGACGAATAAGACCAGCACGAACAAACCCGCCAAAATGCCGAAATCGATCAGCATCGGCGCACGCGGCGGCGTTTGGCCCCGGGCTTGCCGGGAACATGGTTCAACCACGACGCCGCTGTCAACACGCGACGGCGGGCGCTCGATTGCAATCGGCCGTTACGTGTGGCATGGGCGATATGGTCCTGGCGGAAGCTGAGCATGGAATTCTCCGGTTTACTTAGGTGGGCAGAAACTGGCGGGACATTGCCGGATGCCGATATGGTAACAACGGTCCCAGGGCAATGCTATTCGTGGGGAACAGGTCAGTGGTTGACCGTGGTGGGCGCCGAAACAGGAGACAGGCACCGAGCGGCAACGCGATCCGCGATGGCGAACCTTGGCGGTCGCTCGGAGCCAGTTCACTTTTTCACGCTTTCACGGCCGGGGGGTCGACCACGGGAGTTTCGTTAGCCTCGTGGGCGTGGCCGTTCGTTCCGTTGGTCAAATTTCGCTGCCGTAGCGACGGACCGAGCAGTTGTTCGACCTCGCTCTCGTTCAGTACTTCGTGTTCTTCGAGCCCGTGGGCCAGCGAATCGAGTTGCTGGCGATATTCGGCCAACATCCGCTGGGCTTCGGCATCGGCGTCGTGCAGAATTCGCGAAACCTCTTCGTCGATCACTTGCGCGGTATGCTCGCTGAACTCGCGCTGCTCGTAAATTTCCTTGCCGAGGAACGGGTTTTCCTCGCCAGTGCGATAAGCGACCGGGCCGAGCCGTTCGCTCATGCCCCAATGCGTGACCATCCGCCGGGCCAGCTTGGTTGCGTGCGTCAGATCGCTTTCGGCGCCGGCCGTGTACTCGTGGAACACGAGCTTCTCGGCCGCCCGGCCCCCGAGCATGAACACCAGCCGGCTGTGCAGCTCCGACTCGGCGATGTTCATCCGATCTTCCTCGGGCACCAGTTGCGTCACGCCGAGTGCGCGGCCGCGGGGGATGATCGTCACCTTGTGCAGCCGATCGATGCCCGGCAGAACCCAAGCCAGCAAGGCATGGCCCGCCTCGTGATAGGCCGTCATGGTTTTTTCTTTGCCAACGAGAACCTCTTCGCGCTTCGAACCCATCAGGACTTTGTCGCGAGCATATTCGAAGTCGTCCATCTCGACTTCGCTCTTGCCGTTACGGGTGGCCCACAGCGCGGCCTCGTTCACGAGGTTGCGGATGTCGGCGCCGGTGAGGCCGACAGTGCCACGGGCAAGCCGCGCGATATCGACATCGGCAGCCAGTGGAACGTCGCGCGTGTGGACTTTGAAAATCGCCTCGCGCCCTTTCTGATTCGGTCGATCGACCGTGATATGGCGATCGAACCGCCCAGGCCGCAGCAACGCCGGATCCAACACGTCGGGCCGATTCGTGGCGGCGACGACGATCACCGATTCATTCGGGCTGAAGCCATCCATCTCGCTAAGGATTTGATTGAGCGTTTGCTCCCGTTCGTCGTGCCCGCCGCCGAGGCCAGCGCCACGGTGCCGGCCGACGCCGTCAATTTCGTCGATGAACAAGATCGCGGGCGAAGCTTCCTTGGCGGTCTTGAACATATCGCGCACGCGGCTGGCGCCGACGCCGACGAACATCTGAATGAACTCGGAACCGCTGATCGAGAAGAACGGCACGCCCGCCTCGCCGGCCGCGGCGCGGGCCAACAGTGTTTTTCCGGTTCCGGGAGGTCCCATCAGCAACACGCCCTTGGGTACATGCCCGCCGAGGCGCGTGAACTTTTCTGGATTCTTGAGAAACTCGACGACTTCCTGCAAGTCGTTCTTTACGTTCTCCAATCCAGCCACGTCGGCGAACGTGATTTGCTTGCGGCTGTTTTCATACCGCTTGGCAGGACTTTTGTTGAATCCGGCCAGCAATCCACCGCCGAGGAGTTGCTCGCGCGTCTTGCGGAACATCACCCACCACAGGCCGACCAAGAGCAACAGTGGCAGAAGGAAGTAGACCGCGATCGCCAGCCCAGGACTATCGCCCGATTGGACGCGGATCAGCGCCTTGTTCGCGTACAGTTTATCGAGCAAGCCTTCGGTATCACGATCGGAAGCGGGAAGCGTGACTTTGAAATCGGTGACGAACGCGGCGCCGGATTCAGTGCCGGTAGTGATATGCTTGGGCGCTTTGGCCGTTACCGCGCCCGACTCGGCGGATTTTACAATCAACGGATGGCGAAATTTCCCCGTAGCTTGCTGTTGGTTGAATTCGACCTCGGCCACCTGGTCATGATCGACCTGAGTCCGAAAGAAATCGTACGAGACTTCGGTCCGGCTGACGGTGCTGTTGTTGTAGATGACAATCGCTAACACGCCGCCCAAGATCACGGCCAGCCAGATCATCGATGAATTTGGCCGGCGGAAGCCAGGGGTCGGCCGATCGGCCGGGCCGCCACCCGCGGCGCCAGGGCCGTTTGGCGGCAGTGGGCCGCCGCTGGGCGAGGGCGCTCCGCCAAGTGGTGACTTTCCGTTGCCCGAGGCAGGAATTTCCATGAACGACCCTTTAGAATGAACCTTTCCTCAGTCGCCAAGCCAACCGCCCAACGAACCCGCCGACACCAAACGCCATGCGACCAATGTATAAACATAGATCGCGGCTGCTGTCGCGCCACGACCGGCGTGCCCGGCGGCGGGACAACTCGGTCCGCTTTTCAGGCTGTCGGAGGCGACGTTTGTCCTGATTCGTCGAAACGAGCGGAAGGGTAAATCGAATTGCGGACTGGGCTTCGGAGCAAGAAACTTAGCGGACCGAAGCAGTTAAATTGTATAACAATCCGTCCGGGATTACGACGCCAGCGGCCGGCCGTGCCTGCGAAAAACCGGTGCCGACACGGGACTTCCGCTGCGGCAAGCGGTTGAACCACCAGGCAGCGACAGTTTGCCGATACACGGAGTGAGGACAGCCAGTGGGTCCGCTCGCAGAAATCTCACCTCCGATTCTGCCAAAACGAAAGGGGGTGGTAGCGGTGGTGGTGCGCGAGGGGCGACTGCTCGTGATTCGCCGGTCGCGGCATGTTGTGGCTCCGTTGGCGATTTGCTTTCCTGGGGGCGGCATCGAAGCCGGCGAATCGGAACCGCAGGCTCTGGTCCGCGAGATCCGCGAGGAACTGGCAGCCGACGTCGAGCCGCTCCACTGCCTGTGGCGCAGCGTCACGCCCTGGAGCGTTTCGCTCGCCTGGTGGTTAACAAGGCTGCCGGCCGACGCGGTCCTGGCGCCGAATCCCGCGGAGGTCGACTCTATTGATTGGCTTACGCCGGCGGAGCTCGTGGCATTGCCCGATCTATTGGCCAGCAATCGGGAATTCCTGTCCGCCATTCTTCAAGGCGAAATCGCTCTGGATGCAAGCGGCGGATAGCGCTCGTAGCATGGGCACTCCCCACCAGTGCTTATACGCCGCCAGTTCCAGTGCGACCTTGTTCGACGGTGGGCAGTGCCCACCCTACGGTTAATGACCCGGTGAGCCGAAGGCTGGAAGAACCGGAATCTTTCCCGACGGACCCTTTCCCAACGCCGGATTTGAATCCGGCTGCGGAGGTTTTTCCGGCGGTGTCAGTCGCTCGGCGCTGGCGGACTGTTGCGCGGCGGCGGTCGATCTGGCGGCGAAAAATTGTCGACCAGGGGAGACGTCGCGGTCGGCCCAGATTTTTCCGGAGATGGCGGATTGAGATTCTCCTGCGGCTTTGTTGCCGGCGGCGGCTTGTCCGCGGTTCCCGGCAGGGCGTATCTTCGATTGAATGCGTCGAGTCCGCCTGCCTCTTCCGCGCCGATCGCCGGGCCGGCTTGTGAGGGGTTCGGGCTCGGCGGAACGAATCCGCCCGCCAAGGCCTTGTCGGACGAGAACGCATTGTCCATCGAGACGGACGACCCGTCTGGATGAACGCTCACAACCAGCGGCGGCCGACTTGGGTGGGACGAACGGATCGGCCGCGTATCGCGGTTGGCGGCTGCAATCGGCGGTGATTGGTCGGGCTTGGCGGCGCTCGTGGCGGTCAAATCTGTGCCCGGCAAATGGACCGTCGCCGCTTGAGCCGGCGGATCGGGCACCTCGAGCGGCCGTTGCGTGACCAGGCCCACCCAAGCGACAAGCTGCCGATATTTGCTGGTTTGCAAATCGAATATCGCCGTCGTCGCCGTGCCATGTGGCTGCACTGTCGCCGACAACAGCCGGCTTTGCTCGGGGTTGGGAAAATTAAGCCACAGCAGCGTGTTTTGCAGATTGCGCTGCGTCAATCGGCGATTCGCGAACCGATCGGCGGGAATCCGAGCCAGCGTATAATTCGACTTGCCGCCGGGACCATGACAGCCTGAAGTGGCACAACTGCTGATTAGCAACGGCTGGACCACGGTCGTAAAGCTCTCGACGGCGCTGGGGGGCAGCGAACGGACCATCCGGTCGAGGTCTTCATCCGTGACACGCGGCGCCGCCGCTGCTGGTTTCGGCAGCGGGGCGGGCGGCGGAATCAGCGATTGTTGCAGCCGCCTGTCAATCAGCGCGATCCGGGGATTTCGCGGGTCGACGCTCAATGCGGCCGACAGCTCGCGGGCAGCGTCGCCGGGCAATCCTTGTCGTAAGCACCATTCGGCCAGATCGAGATGATCGTCGGCCCGATTCGGAACCAACCGCGTCCGGCGAAGTTGGTACGCTTCGTCAAGATTCTTGCAGACCAATTCCACTTCAGCGGCCCGAATGCGCAGCTCGCCGTCGGAGAGCAGGAGTTGGTAATGGTCTCCTTGGAGCGTGATGCGACCGCGGAGCACTTCGCCGTTGCGGAGCACGAGCAATTGCTCGGAATTGGTGTCGACATACAGAGGCGGCGGAAGCGCGGAATCGCTCCGCGCCGGCGCAAAGTGCGAGACGGCGAGCAGCAAGCCCAGAGAAATGAGCGCGAACCGGCCAGACATGAGGGCCGGAGAGTAAGACAATGTGGCGGCGGGGTCAAGGGCGAGCGGTCGGCACCGTTGCGTGGGGAGTGTCGATTGGCGAGGCGACCCCTCACCCCCGACCCCTCTCCTGTAAGGGGCGTGGGGAGTCCGTTGCTGCCCAGCCGGCATGTTTTTCGGCGGCGAATTCGCTGAAGCGGTCGGCGGCGATGGCCTCACGCGCTTCCGCTAGCAGCCGCTGGTAGTACGTCAGATTGTGCATCGTCAGCAGGATCGGACCCAACATCTCATTGACCATGAATAGGTGCCGGAGATAGCCGCGGCTGCGCCGGCAGGCTGGGCAAGGGCAATTGGGCTCCAAAGGCCGCGCGTCGGTCGCGTAGCGAAGATTGCGCAGCCGCACGGGACCCTGGTCGGTATACGCCATGGCGTTGCGGCCGTTCCGCGTCGGCAGCACGCAATCGAACAAATCGATGCCGCGGCGAATTGCTTCGAGCAAGTCTTGCGGCCGGCCGACGCCCATCAGATACCGGGGCCGATCGGCAGGCAGCGCGGGCACGACGTCGGTGAGGATTCTATACATCTCCTCCGGCGACTCACCGACGCTCAATCCCCCGACGGCATACCCCGGGAAATCCAGCGCGACCAGTTGCTCGGCACAGGCTAGACGCAACTCTGAATCGAGGCCACCCTGCACGATCGCAAACTGGGCCATGTCCGCTCGGCGCTGGGCGACTTGTGCCCGGCGGGCCCAGCGGATGGTGCGCTCGCAAGCGTCGCGGAGCTTGCCCGGTTCATTGGGCAGCGCGACGACATGGTCCAGCACCATCGCGATGTCGCTGCCGAGCGCCTCTTGAATCGCGACTGCTCGTTCGGGCGTTAGGTGGACCAGGTTGCCATCGAGGTGTGAACGGAACGTCGCCCCGTCGTCGGTCACGTCGACGATGGCAGCCAGGCTGAAAACTTGAAATCCGCCGCTGTCGGTTAGGATCGGCCCATTCCAACCCATGAAGCGATGAAGGCCGCCGAGCTCGGCGACGATCGATTCGCCAGGCCGGAGCGTGAGATGATAGGTATTGGCAAGGATGATTTCCGCGCCGGTCGTGCGGACCTGGTCGATCTCCAACCCCTTCACCGTGGCCTGCGTGCCCACTGGCATGAACGCCGGTAAATGAACCGCCCCGTGCGGAGTCCGAAACGTCGCCCGCCGCGCATGCGAGCTCGGCGTCGACATGCTGCAATTCGAAAGAAAAGCCGGGGGAAACATCGGCGATGCGAGTCATTCATAATCCGCGGGAGAGAGCGCGTGTGAGGATCGTAACGGTTGACCCGCCGTTCGCACAACCGCCGCTTCCAAGGAAGGCATTTCGTAAGAACATCCGGCAATCCTGGCAAAGCAGGGAGCAAGTTCGCCGCATGATGCCGAGCACGGCAACAAAGGGCCGGCGATGTCGCACCCCCACCATTGTGCCAGTGATTCCGAAGATTCGCCCGTGAGCTACGTTAATGATGGCAATGCAGAGACTTTGCGCCGCGGCAACTTCGTCAAACGGACGAACCACTCCCACCGACATCACTCAGATTCAGCACGTACCGATTTACGCGCCATGATCGCCACCCTTCCCGACAAGCTGGATTCGAATACGCGCTTGGCGGAATTGCCGGTGAGCAATGTCAGCGTGCATAGTGACACGCAGACAAGTGAATTACAGGCGACGTTCGAAAACGACGCGAGCGTGCCAGGCATCATCGTGCAAAACGGCGCCGTGCTTGTCGGCATCGTCTCGCGAAGCTGGTTCTTGGAGCAGATGAATCGCCCCTTTTGGCGCGACGTGTTCTTCCGCCGGCCCGTGCGCGATTGCCTGGACCAGATCAAGTCGAAGCAGATCCTATTGCTGCCCGCCGCCACGCGCGTGCACGACGCCGCAAGTTTGGCGCTGGTGCGCGACGAGTCGCAAATCTACGATCCGCTGACGGTGCAATTCGAGCCAGGGCAATGGGGACTGATCGACGTTCGGCTCTTGATGCGTGCTCAAACGCGAATCCTTCGCGGGCAGATCGAGGCCCACCGGAAGCTGGTCGAGTCGACTCGGGTGGCCGAGGCGAAGTATCGCGGGATCTTCGAAAACGCGGTGGAAGGAATTTTCCAATCCACACCCGACGGTCGGTACCTCAGCGTGAATCCGGCCTTGGCTCGGATGTACGGCTATCGCTCGCCGGAAGAGTTAATCAATTCGATCACCGAAATTCAGAGCCAGTTGTACGTCGATCCGCGGCGGCGATCGCAGTTCGCCGAACTCATGCACAACCAGGGCGTGGTCACCGGTTTCGAGTCGGAGGTCTACCATCGCGAGGGCCGGAGAATTTGGATTTCCGAAAATGCCCGCGCCGTGAGAAGCGCCGCGGGGTCGATCCAATATTACGAAGGCTCGGTCGAGGAAATCACCGGCCGCAAGCAAGCCGAGGAGCTCCGCCGCGAGAAAGAGGCGGCCGAAGCCGCCAATCGGGCGAAGAGTGAATTTCTGGCCAACATGAGCCACGAGATCCGAACTCCGCTCAATGGCGTCGTCGGGATGCTCGAACTCCTCTCGGCCACGGCCGACGACCCGCAGCAAGAGCGCTATCTGCGCGTGGCCCGCACGTCGTCGGAAGCACTGCTCGGCGTGATCAATGACATTCTCGATTTCTCGAAGATCGAAGCGGGTCAGTTGGAGCTGGATCGGGTCGATTTCGACCTCGGCGGCCTGGTCGAGGACGTGTCGGAAATGTTCGCCCAGCGGGTCCAGGCCAAAGGCTTGGAGCTGGCCTGCTCGATCGATGCCGAAGTGCCGTCGGGCGTTTGTGGCGATCCTGACCGCCTGCGCCAAGTGCTCGTCAATTTGACGAACAATGCCGTCAAATTCACCGAGCGGGGTGAAGTGGTGATCCGCGTCCGCATGGCCGAACAAACCGCCGACGATGTCGTCGTGCAGTTTTCCGTAACCGACACAGGAATCGGAATTCCAGCCGACCGGCTCGACCGGCTGTTCAAATCTTTTTCCCAGGTCGATCCATCCACCACGCGCAAATATGGGGGCACCGGTTTGGGGCTGGCGGTCTGCAAACAACTGGTCGAGCTGCAAGGCGGTACGATCGGCGTTACCAGTGTTGCGGGCACGGGCTCCACGTTCCACTTCACCGTCCGATTGAAAAAACAGCCGGTCGCGAGCGAAAAGTCGCCGCGTCCGCCCAGTCTCGACGGAATGCGTTTTCTGATCGTCGACGACAACGCAACCAACCGCGAGATTCTCGCGGCTCAGTTTGCCGCCTGGAAATTCGACTTCGCGCTGGCCGAACACGGAGCGGAAGCTCTGCGACTGATGGAAGACGCGGCCGCCGCCCAACGACCATTCCGCTTGGCGATCATCGACATGCAAATGCCGGAGATGGACGGCCTGCAATTGGCCACCGCGATCAAGGGTAGGCCCGCTCTGCGCGAAACCGTGCTGGTCATGCTAACCTCGATGGCGGAGCCGATGTCGCCCGAGCGGTTGGCAACTCATGGCTTGTCTGGTTACTTGACAAAGCCAGTACGGCAGTCGCGATTGTTCGACGCGGTTCTCGACGCGGCGACGGCGGCCCAACGGCCGATGGCTTTGGCCGAGTTGGCGCGCTGGCCAAGCAACACGCCCAACTTCAAAACGCCCGAATCCGATCGTCGAATCCTGCTCGCCGAGGACAACGAAGTTAATCAGCTTGTCGCCGCCGCCATCCTCAATCGCATGGGCTACGGCTGCGATATCGTGACCAACGGTCGAGCCGCCGTCGAGGCGGTAAGCCGCAGCCAATACGATCTCGTTTTGATGGACTGCCAAATGCCCGACATGGACGGCTTCGAAGCCACGCGCGTCATTCGCGAGCTGGAGCAAGGGCGCACGGAACAAGCGCGCCGCTTGCCGATCGTGGCCGTGACCGCCAACGCGGTGAAGGGAGATCTCGAACGCTGCCTTGCCGCGGGCATGGATGGCTATGTCACCAAGCCGATCGACACCTTGAAGTTGATCGATACCATAGAGAATTTGCTTGCGGCCGCACAGGACGTTGCGCCTTGCGAAGTTGTTCCGTCAGAACCATCCAGTCGCGGCTCGTCGAACAACCCCTCTGGCGATCGATATCAGAAAATCGCCAATCCAGAGTCCGACGACGGGACCGTTGAACACGCGGGCGCACTGATTCATCTCGAAAGTTTGCTCGAGCGTTGCCTCGGCGACGCCGGCTTCTGTCGCGAAGTGCTACTAGAATTCGTGGCGCGGGCTAGCGATTCGCAACGCGCCCTCGCCGATGCGGCAACGACCGGGGGCAAGGGCTTGTCGCGCGCAGCCCATGCGCTCAAAGGCGCGGCGGCCAATCTCTCGGCCCAGCGGCTGTGTCACGCTGCCGGCCGGCTCGAGCGGATCGCAATCGACGGACTGCCGCCGGACGTGTCCGCGGCGTTGACCAAAGTAGAAACTGAACTGCAAAGCTTCCTGCAGGCCATTCCCCGGGCCATCGAAAGCCTCACGACTATTCCCGCTGCCGACGCTTGTTCCCACAGCTGAACCCCATCCTTTTTCAGTTCTAACGGACAGTCATGCGGATCCTGGCCGTCGACGACGATCCGATCGCACTGCAATTGCTCGGCAAATCCCTGCGCGCCGCGGGCCACGAAGTTGTGACGGCACGCGACGGCGCCGAAGCGATGGAGGTGCTCCGCAGCAGCAATTGCCGCATGGTGATCTCCGACTGGAACATGCCGCATCCTGACGGGCTGGAGCTCTGCCGATACATCCGCAGCCAGGATCTCACCGGCTACGTCTACTTTATTTTGCTCACGAGCCACGATGGGCGAGAGCGAGTCGTGGAAGGAATGTCGGCCGGCGCCGATGACTTCATGAGCAAGCCCTTTCATCCGGCCGAGCTTGATGTTCGAGTGTCGCGCCGGAGAGCGTTTGTTGGCGTTGGAGACGCGCGACGTCGCGATCTTCGCGCTGGCGAAGCTAGCCGAATCGCGCGACCCGGAAACCGGCGCTCACCTGGAACGGGTCCGCCGCTATTCGCGCGCGCTAGCCGAGGAACTCGGCAGCCAGGCGAAGTTTCGCCAAGAAATCGACGATAAGTATGTCACGCTGATTTATCTGACCAGCCCGCTGCATGACATCGGTAAAGTGGGCATTCCCGATTGTGTGCTGCTGAAGCCGACCAAGTTGACCGACGAGGAGTTTGCGGTCATGAAAACCCACGCCGACCTCGGCGCACGGACACTCGACGCGGCATTGAAGGAGTATCCCGGCGCGAAATTCCTGGAAATCGCTCGCGACATCGCGGCCACGCATCACGAGCGATTCGACGGCACCGGTTACCCTGCGAAGTTGAAGGGGGACGACATTCCGCTCTGTGGCCGAATCGTCGCTCTGGCCGACGTCTACGATGCGATGACGACGAAGCGGGTCTATAAAGAAGCCTTCAGCCACCAAGTTGCCCGCGACATCATCGTCAAGGAATCGGGCAGCCATTTCGATCCCAACATTGTCGAGGCGTTCGTCCGCCGCGAAGCTCAATTCATCGACATCGCCCGGCAGTACCGCGAGGAACCGGCTGCCGCTGACTTGGCGATTCTGGAAGCCGCGCGTTGACGCCTCGAGCGTGGCTAGTGCATTGTCACAGCTTGAATTTGGGGCGCCACTGGCTTTGCCAGTGTTCTTCGTTGCTGAATGATCAAGGCAATAATTCCAAAATCACTGGCAAAGCCAGTGGCACACAATCCCAGAATCAAGCGTTGACAACGTACTAGCCGCCGCCCCCCGACCGCGGCGAAATGCGGCGCTGGTCGAGATAGAGTTGTTTTTGCTGAATCCCTCATTGGCGGATGGTCGATTCCTCACTATTATTAACGAGGGTTCGTTCGCGCTGGAAAATCAGCGTCTTATCCCGTGAGGATTTGGAAGATGGCCAAACTAGGACCGCGCAAAAAGCTGCCGAAAGAGCTGGCGGTCATCAATGCCGACAATTGCACCGGTTGCGAAGCCTGCATCGAAGTCTGTCCAGTCGATTGCATCATCAAGATTCAGCAAAACGACAAAATGCCGAATTTGCAGAGTTGGTGCCAGATCGATTTGGAGCGGTGCGTGGGCTGCGAGGTTTGCGTGCATATTCCCCAGAAGAAGACCAATCCCTACGAGTTGACCGTCTGCCCTTGGGATGCCATCGAAATGGTGCCGACCGAATTGGTGGCTCAATCGGTCGCCCAGATCGGCGGTCCGCCCGAGTATATCTACCAGAATTGGGATCGACTCGTGGGGACAGCGCAACATCTCGCGGAATTGAAGGCCGCCAGCGGTTGAGCGCGGGCGGATTCCGAGAAACCGCCGCGCAGGGCCATCTCATCGGTGGCTGACCTGTTTCCAACATGCGTGTAGGTACTCGCTGCTGTTGCGCGCCAAGGCTTCCGGACCGGGGGTGTAGTCGAAGACTTCGACGGAAACCCAGCCGTCGTAGGCGATATCTTCGAGCGCCTGGAGTATCGGCACGAAGTCGAGCGCGCCGAATCCCGGACCTTGGCGGTTCGGGTCGTTGGCGTGGAAGTGGACCAGATGCCGGCGATGCCGGCCGATCAATTCGGGAATCGGCGTCGACTCACTCGACATGGCCTTGCAATCAAGATGCAGCCGGCAGCGCGGCGAGTCGACCGCCGCGATCAACGCCTCGCCTTCGGTCGCGGTAAGCAGGAAATTCCCATCCGCCGGACCGAGCGGCTCGACGCCCAGCGTCACGTTGGACTCCTCGAAAGTCGGAAGCGCACGGCTAATGACTTCGGCGGCATACTTCAGCCCGTCCGCCGGCGTAACGCCCGGCGCCAGATTGCGCTGCTGCGGCGAGCCGAGTACCAGCAGTGAGCCGTCCAGATCGCGGCATAGTCGGGCCAACTCGGCTAAATAGTCCGCGGTGCGCGCGCGGATGGCGCCGTCGGGCGAGGTCAAATGCAGACCCTGCGTCTTGGCCAGCAGCCAGTGCAGTCCCACCGTTTCCAAGCCGGACCGCTCCGTCGTGCGTCGAATTTCCGCACGCTGGGCGCGAGTGATTTCCGGTGCGGAAGCGCCGAGCGTGAACGGCGCGAATTCGACCCCCGTGTACCCGCATTCCACGGAGAAATGGAGCGCCTTTTCGAGCGGCCAATCGAGAAAAGTCTCGTTACAAATTGCGAGTTTCATGCGGATTCGTCTTGCTCGATTGCCCTATCCCGGGTCCACTTATCACTCCTTGGGAACAGGCTGGCAGATGGAGAGCTTGTAAAAGAATGGGGACTGGCTCCGAGCAAGCCGCCGGAAAGTAGCAAGACATGCCGGGCGCGAGGTGCCTGTCCCCATTCTTTTACACCCTCGGAGCGGGATTCAAGCGTTTCGCTCGCTACGATCCGCTTGCGTCAGCGATTCCCTTCATTTTGGCATGGGTGGCGGAAGACGCAAACCGAATTTTCCGAGATAGTTGCGACAAGCACTTTCGCATAACGAAACTGGACAGTTCACTTCGGTGTTTATAAGATTAATTGGGGGGTGAGTCACGAGCGGTAGATCCCAGTGATGCTCGATTTCCCGCCGGTTCGGCGCCTTAGAGCGATTTCCCACCAATTTCTGCGAGCGGCGGTTGATGTCCTTTTGGTCTGGGCCGTGGCAGATTGTATAGCCCAAGTTCACTGAATCGAGGATTCCCATGCGTGGCCTGCTGACTTTAGTGGTAGCCGTCGGCCTCGTCGCTGGCGGTGGATATTACTGGTACACGGTGCATTCGGCTCCGCAAACTCCGAAATGGAGCGTTGCGAAGGTTGAGCGTGGAAATCTTGATCTGGTGATCCGTGCCACCGGGACCATCGAACCGCAGGAAGTCATCGATGTCGGGTCGCAAGTGAACGGGCTGGTAAAGGACTTCGGCACAGACCCCGCGCAGCCGAGCAAGATGGTCGATTACAACTCGAAGGTTGAGCCTGGCACAATCCTGGCTCATCTCGACGATTCGCTTTACGTGGCGGCGTTCAATCAGGCCAAAGCCAATCTGGCGTTGTCCCAAGCCAACTTGCTGAACAATCTGGCCAAACTGAAACAAGCGGTCAACGATTTCGAGCGGGCCAAGCTCATGTGGCCAAAGAAAGTCATGACCGATGCGGATTATGACGGGGCGGTCGCCGAATATGAGACGGCGCAAGCCGCGGTGGATCAGGCCAAGGCCCAAATTGCGCAGTCGCAAGCCACGTTGGACCAGGCGCAGACGAATCTCGACTACACGGTCATCCGCTCGCCGGTCGTCGGCACGGTGATTGACCGCCGCGTGAATATCGGCCAGACCGTGGTCGCCAGTCTCAGCGCCCCGAGTTTATTCCTCATCGCGCAAGACCTCAAGAAGGTGCAAATTTGGGCGAGCGTGAATGAAGCAGATATTGGGCAAATCCACACCGGTCAGACCGCTGATTTTACCGTCGACGCGTTGCCGAATAAAATCTTCAAGGGAATCGTGTCGCAGATTCGGCTGAACGCCACCATGACTCAGAACGTCGTGACCTATACGGTGGTCATCGACACTGATAATTCCGACGGAGCGCCGTATCCCTACCTGACCGCCACCGTGCAATTCGACGCCGGAAGGCACGACGGCATTTTGAAGGTGCCCAATGCCGCCCTGCGCTGGAAGCCGCGACCGGAATTCATCGATCCCCAGGATCGTGAGAAGTATAGCAAGCATGTCCGCCCCGTAACCGTCGATCACGCCACGCCAAAAGAAGGGGCGAAAATCGATAAGCCGAAACAGCCGCATGGCACGCTGTGGGTTCTCGACGGCCAGTTTCTCGTTCCAAAGCGTGTCAACATCGGCGTCACGGATGGCGTCACAACCGAGATCATCCCCACGGATGACATCAAGGAAGGAACCGACATTGTGACTGGCGAAGAGCATGTCGAGGGTGATTCAAGCGATACGAAGAATCCGTTCGCTCCGCAAATCTTCAAGAAAAAGGGCTAGGCCCGGTGAGATTGCTGATATGACCTCCGACAAAGCTCTGATTCAAATCGAAGACGTCTTCAAGACCTACCATCTTGGTGAAGTCGACGTGCCCGTCCTCAAAGGCGTGTCGTTCAACATCAAGCAAGGTGAGATGGTCGCGTTGATGGGCGTGTCGGGGTCCGGCAAGTCGACGCTCATGAATATCCTCGGCTTGCTGGACCGTCCGACCACCGGCAAATACTGGCTCAATGGCCAGGAAGTTTCCCGGCTATCGGCGGAAAAGCGGGCCACGGTGCGCAATCGCAACATCGGGTTCGTCTTCCAGAGCTTCAATCTGCTGGCCCGCACCACCGCGCTCGACAACGTGCGCATGCCGCTGGTGTATTCCGTCAAGCAATGGTCCAACCGCGACGAGCGCAAACGGGCGATGGAGATCCTGGGACGCGTCGGGCTTGCCGAGCGATACCATCACGAGCCGTCGCAACTCTCCGGTGGACAGCAGCAACGGGTCGCCATTTCGCGGGCCCTCGTCAATTATCCTCCGATTCTGCTGGCCGACGAGCCCACCGGCAACCTCGACTCTCGGACGAGCGAGGAAATTCTCGCGATGTTCCAGCGGCTCAATCGCGACGATGGAATCACCGTCATCTTGGTGACGCACGACTTCAATGTCGCCCGGCACGCCAATCGCATCATCTACATCCGCGACGGCCTGATCGACAACGAAGCCCTGGCTAAGCTCGCCGCCGAAAGCGCCGGTGGCCATGGACATGGGACGCTCGCCGGCGTCTCCACGAATGGAAACGGTCATGCGGCTGCGGGAAATGGTTCTACTGGCAACGGCTCTGCTGGCAATGGTTCTTCCGGTGGTGGCGGCAACGCGCCGGCATTCGCCGTCGCCGGAGCGCCCGCGCTAGCTGCCGGCGGCGCGGCAACGGGCTCCGCGGCAATCGCCGTGGCGGAGGATTTGCCTCAAACTGCCGTAGCCAAGGCGGCGCAAACGGCGGCGGTGTCAGCCAAGGCCGTGTCGGCAGGACCGCCACGCAAGGCCGCGGCGCGAATCATCCCCAGGACGCTGGGCACAGCGTTTCTCGCCATCCGTCGCAACGCCTTTCGATCGGCTTTGACCACGCTGGGAATTGTCATCGGCATCGCCGCCGTGATCGCGATGATGGAAATCGGTCAAGGCTCCGCCGCGGCCATGAAGCAAACCATTGCCAGCATGGGCGCGAACATGCTCACGGTGTTGCCCGGCACCGCGTCGAGCGGCGGCGTTAGTTTCGGCAGCGGCAGCACGATCACGCTGACGCCAGACGACGCCGATGCAATCCAGCGCGAATGCCCGGCCGTCGCCAACGTGTCGCCTGTGGTCCGGGCTCGCACGCAAGTCGTGTATGGCAACAAGAACTGGGTGCCGATGTATATCTACGGCAGCACGCCGCAGTTTCTCCAGATTCGGGATTGGACCGACATGGCGTCCGGCGCCGCGTTCACGGATAGCGACGTCCGCGATGGCTCGGCCGTTTGCGTGTTGGGCCAAACGGTCGTGGACAACCTGTTCGGCGACGAATCGCCGATCGGCAAGGACGTGCGAATGCAAAGCGTCGCCTTCCGCGTGGTTGGCGTGTTGACCAAGAAGGGTTCCAACATGCTCGGCATGGACCAGGACGATCTCGTTCTGGCCCCGTGGACGACCATCAAGTATCGCGTGAGCGGGGCGACTCTCACCAGCGTCAATCAGGCGAACGGCACTTCCAGCACAACCAGCACCGATCCCACGGCGCAGGCGGCCGCACAGGCGTCGTCGGTCAATACGTTGAACCAACTCTATCCGAATATCGCGACTACGCCGTATGCCGGCGCTTCAACCACCGAGGCGGCCGACACGCCCCAGCCGATTCGCTTCGTCAACGTCGACCAGATCATGGTCCAGGCCGACTCGACCGAAGATATCCCCTTGGCGATTGATCAAATTACCGAAGTGCTCCACGAGCGGCATCACATCGGCGATGGCCAGGCCGACGATTTCAGCGTCCGCGACATGACCGAGATGACGAACGCCCTTTCCTCGCAATCGCGGCTGATGTCGGTGTTGTTGCTGTCCGTGGCCTTGATTTCGCTGGTGGTCGGCGGCGTGGGGATTATGAATATCATGTTGGTCTCCGTGACCGAGCGAACTCGCGAAATCGGCCTGCGAATGGCCGTCGGCGCCCGGCCTAAGGACATCCTGCGGCAATTCATCACCGAGGCTGTGATGTTGTGCATGTTTGGTGGAATCATCGGCATTGCCCTGGGTCGAGGCGGGTCGATGCTCGTCCGCAGATTCTTGCACTGGCCGACTCAGGTTTCCGTGATTGCCATCCTGGCGGCCGTCGTGGTCTCCGTCACCGTGGGATTGGTGTTCGGATTTTATCCCGCTTGGAAAGCCTCCCGGCTCGATCCGATCGACGCCCTGCGTTATGAGTAGGCGGCGCTCGCGATCACGCGGCTCGGCCAAGCAAGCTCAATAACCCGCGCAAGGGGACTTCGACCCAATCGGGTCGGTTGTTGAGTTCGTAGGCCAGTTCGTAGACAGCCTTTTCGAGGACGAACAGCGTCAACAGGCGATCGCAATCGGCTGCCGCGCTCGGCAGAAATCGTCCGGCAGCCGCCGTGCCGCGATAGGCGCGCACGAACGCCGCGGCTGACCACGCATACCAGGCGTCGGCCGCCTCACGCAGCGAGGATTCGAGCCTCGGTTCGTTCGAATGCTCTGGCCGCCGCTTGAAAAAAGCTTGCGACGCGGCGTAGTGATACGATCGCAGCATGCCGGCCACGTCGACCAAGGGCGAGCGTTTACTCCGCCGCCACTCGAGCGATCGTGCCGGTTCGCCTTCGAAATCGATGATCGCGAAATCGCGCCCCGTGTACAGTACCTGCCCAAGGTGATAGTCGCCATGAATTCGCTGTCGCTGGGCGTCAATCAGTCTGGCGCCGAATTCGTCGAACCGGGCCAACAGCACCGGCTGAGAGTTTTCGACCGCGCGGGCCGCGGGGCCAAGCCCTGCCGGCAAGTGCGGCAATCGTTCCCGCAGTAGCTCGCAAGTCCGCGCCGTCAAATTGCGCATCGACCAGCGCAACGCATCCTGGTGTTTTTCGGTGAACGGTTCCGGGGCGAATTCCGGCTCGTCCATGTTCGAACCCAGAGCCAGATGCAGCTCCGCGGTCCGCTGGCCTAGTAGCGCGGCGGAGCGCAGGTAATCTCCAGCCAAAGTTTCAGCCGCGCCGACTGATTCTCTGGTGGCCAAGGCCCATAAAGATTGCGCGTTCTCGCCATCCTTGCCGTCGACCCCACCGCCAGCGCTTCTGGTTGTTTCTGCCGCGGGCTGAAATGCTGCTTGCGACGTCGGCCACGACTCAATAGGGAATCCAGTCACCCGATCGAAAAATGCTGTCAGACTTTCGAGCGTGAAGTCCCAGGCGGATTGTCCTTCCACGAATTGTTGCAGGATTCCCAACGTCAGCGTATCGCCCATCGGCGGCTGATATTGGAGCGCGCCTAACATGGGCGGCACATGGCGGAATTCGGCCGTCTGCGTCAGGAAGCGGCCTATTTCCAAATCAGGGTTCACCCCCGGCGCGAGCCTGCGGAATAACTTGAGGATCAATTTCCTGCCAAACGGAATACAACTGTTGCTCTGATCGCCCTGCCCGACCGCCGGCTCGAGCAATGCCGGATCGGCCGCCAGGATCGCTTTCAATCGCGGATCGACCCAAGTCTTGAGCGAGCCTCTTGGCCGCATCAGGCCTCGCATCTCCGGCGGCATTTCGGCGGGTGTCGCCTGCGGTTCTTCTGCAACTAAGATCTCAAGCAAAGACCGTGCGAAAGCCGGATCGGCCAGCGCGTCGAACAACATGAGCGCCGCTGGGCCAGCGTTGCGGTCGAAGCGATGGATCACCGCGTCGGGGCATGCCTTGCTCAGCCGCTCGGAGTCCGCTCCTTGCGCGAGCAGCAGTGGCAACAAATAGAACTCGGCCTCGCCCACGGCGTATCCGACCTGGACGAACAACAGCCCGCTGCCGCTGAGCCGGAGCGGAATAAAGTCGGCGATTTCGACGCCGACAATCGGCCGGGCCTTGCCGCCAAACCAACGCCGCGAACCTAACCATTGCCGGATGCTCGTTGTGATTGCGACCGCGAAAATTCCCGTGCTCATTCGTAGTACTCGATGTCGTTCTCGCGCCGGACCCAACGACGGACCCGAAAGACATGAGCTTGATGCACATTGGGTGCCAATTCGACGAACCCGCGGGCGCCGCGCCAGGTATAGCGCTTATCCGTTAGCAGGTCGTGCATCTGAAACGGCTGATCGGGCGGAATACCCAATTCGGCCAGCGGCAGATCCACGAGCGCCGACTGTGTCCGCTGCGGATCGAGATTCACGGCCACCACGATCACATTCGTGCAGTCGTCGGTGCGTTTGCTGTAGCAGATGATCTGGTCGTTGTCCGCCGGGTGGAATGCCAGATTGGTGTCGCTCTGCAGCGCCGCGGTTCTCCGTCCGAATGCGGTTCAGCCGCCCAATGTAGTTGCTGAGGCTGCCGGGCCGATCCAAGTCCCAATGCCGCAGCTCGTATTTTTCCGAGTTCAGATATTCTTCGCTGTGCAGGCTCGCGCGGCGTGTTTTCGATCAATTCGTAGCCGGGACCATAAATGCCGAAGTTCGCCGCCAACGTGGCCGCCAATACGACCCGGGCCACGAACGCCGGGCGCCCGCCGGTCTGCAAGAACTCCGGCAAAATGTCGGGCGTGTTGGGCCAAAAGTTGGGACGAAAGATATCGCGAATCTCCGGCCGGGTGATTTCCGTCAAATACTCGGTCAATTCCTGCTTCGAATTCCGCCAGGTAAAGTAGGTGTACGACTGCGTGAAGCCGAGCTTGGCCAGCCGATACATGATCTTCGGCCGCGTGAACGCTTCGGACAAGAACAGCACGTCCGGATGCCGCCGCCGCACGTCTTCGATCAGCCACTCCCAAAACGCGAACGGCTTGGTGTGCGGATTATCGACGCGGAAGATGCGCACTCCCTCGCCGATCCAGAACAGCACCACGCTTTTCAGTTCTTCCCACAGAGCATGCCAAGCCGACGTCTCAAAGTCGAACGGATAAATGTCTTGATATTTTTTCGGCGGATTTTCCGCGTACTGGATCGTGCCATCCGGCCGCCGCCGGAACCATTCGGGATGCTCGGCGGCATAGGGATGGTCCGGCGAACATTGAAACGCGATGTCCAGCGCGATCTCGATCCCCAGCGGCGCGGCCGCGGCGATCAGCCGGCGAAAATCATCCAGCGTGCCGAGCTCGGAAAGGATCGCCTTGTGCCCGCCGGCCGCCGAGCCGATACCCCAGGGACTGCCGACTTCGTTGGCGCCGGCCGTGGGCGCGTTGTTCTTCCCCTTGCGGAACGCCATCCCGATCGGATGGATCGGCGGAAAATAGAGCACGTTGAAGCCCATCTCCGCGATGTACGGCAGCCGGGCCTGACAATCGGCAAATGTCCCATGCCGACCCGCTTCGGGGCTCGTCGAGCGCGGGAACATCTCGTACCAGGCACTAAACTGGGCCCGCGGACGATCGACATTGATCCGCAGATCACGGTCGTAGGTGACGGCCAGCCGCAGATCGGGATATTTTTCGACGAGCGCGAGAAGCACTGGATCGAGCGCTGAGCGAACGCGCTGCGCCGGATCGCGATTGTCGCCGATGGCCGTGGCGGCTTCGTTTAGCTTCGCGGCGTCGGCCCGCTCGGCGCGAAGGGCGGCCTCAGCCACGAGTTTCGCGCCGATCTGCAAATCCACCCGCACATCGGTCCCCGCGGCGACCCGCTTTTCCAAATCATGCCGCCATGTCGAAAAATGATCGATCCAGCCGCAGATCGTGTAGCGGTACATCCCCAGCCGCTCGACCGTGAATTCGGCTCGCCAGCGGTCGTTCCCGAGCGGCGCAAGCGGCACGGTCGTCCACTGTTCCTCGTGCTCGTGCCGATACAACAGCAGGCAGCGGACTTCGTCGTGCCCGTCGCCGAACACGTCGGCCTCGACGACGATCCGCTCGCCGACAATCCGCTTGATCGGCCAGCGGCCGCAATCGGCGACCGGCTTGATGCCTTCGATCGCCACTCGGCGACGCCCTGCGTCGCGATCCTGCGCCATGACATCCTCGTCATCCGGCGAATGGGTTTTTTCAGACGGCTTGACTGCCAGATTTCTAATCGTGGCAACGGAGACAATGGGGTCGGTCATACCAGCACGCCCACGATCCAAAACCGCTCAGCCCCTTGCCGCCGAACCGGTGGCCGGATTATACCTGTCTGCGATTGAATGAGAAGCCGATCGAGGGATTGAACCGCGCCAAAAAACTGCGCCGCCGCCGTAATGCTTGATTTCCTTTCACCCGGCGACTATCGGCGCCCGCTCACGTTCGGCGGCCGCGAGCGGTCGTATCGAATTCATGTTCCTCCGGCAGGTGAATCCGCTCCGCGGAATTTGCCGGTGGTCTTGGGCTTTCATGGCGGCGCGAGCAACGGCCGGGCATTTAGCCTGGCCTCGGGGCTCAGCGACAAGGCCGACGCGGCGTCGTTCGTGGCAGTTTATCCCGATGGCACGGGGCTGCGAGAAAAACTCTTGTCTTGGAATGCCGGCAACTGCTGCGGATATGCCCGCGACGAGATGGTCGACGACGTCGGCTTCGTCCGAGCTGTGCTGGACGACCTGGCCACGGTCGTGCCGGTGGACGCCGATCGGGTGTTCGCGACCGGACTGTCCAACGGCGCTATGATGTCGTATCGACTGGCGGCCGAGATGGCCGATCGGATTGCCGCGATCGCACCCGTGGCTGGACCGATGGCGCTCGACCATTGTCGCCCGACGCGGTCGGTGTCGGTCATCCACCTGCATGGCACGGAGGATCAATTCACGCCGCTCGAAGGTGGCGTCGGCCGCCGTAGCGTCTCGCGAACGCAGCATGCCTCGGTGGCGGCGACGATTCAGGCCTGGGTCGCCGCCGACGGTTGTCCGCCGGAGCCGATCGTGACCCAGCTCCCGCCGGTCCGGGACGACGGCACGCAGATCGTGCGATACCACTATGGTCCAGGCCGCGAGGGCTCGGAGGTCGAACTCTACATCATCCACGGTGGCGGCCACACCTGGCCGGGCCGCAAAGGCAACACGTTCCTGTTCGGCAAATCGACCGAAAACCTGATCGCCAACGACGTCATCTGGGATTTTTTTCTGCGGCACCCACGCCGCTAGCAGCCTGTTGAAAAAGGGGACAGGCACTTCGCGGCACGTTCCAAACCGCGGGAAATTCGTTCGGTCGCTCAGAGCCAGTCCCCTTTTTCACCAGGCTGCTAGCCGGCGGGCATCCGGCTCGTATCGTTCCGAACGGTAGGGCGCTGGATCGCCACATACCAGACCCAAGCGATGAACACGGCTTGGAATGGCAACCGTACCCATAGTAGCCAGTGAGGTAATGTGAAATCGGGAAAAGCGCCTGGCGGTGCAAGCGCCATGTAAATGTTTGCCGGAAAGATCGCGATCAACATGGCGATCAGCCCCCAGCCCGCAACGCGGCGCAGAGGTCGCATGAGCAGCCCCAAGCCGCCTGCGATTTCGCATGCGCCACTGATCGCGACCAACGCCGCGGCATCGGGGAATCTCGGTGGAATAATTTGGCGGTAAACCTGCGGGTGAACAAAATGATTCACGCCTGCGAAAATGAAGAACGGCGCCGCCAGCCAGCGAAGGGCGATCCGCCACAATTCGAAGCGCCTCGCCGGAGCCGCGGCGGGATGAGATGCAATTGGACCTGCCATTGCACGGCCTACAAAGTCTATGAAAACAAACAATCTTGCCCCCGTGAGGGCACTTCGCGTGCCTAGCGCGACGAAGTCCAGAACGAGTCGGTCGATCCCGAAGACGATTGGCTGGCGGTTCGTTCTGGGTCTAACGTGGCAACTAGGGCCGCGATGTCGCGCTGGGTCGTGCGCATCAAACCATAGGCCAGAAACGAGCCGGCTACGCCGATCAGGGCCATCACGATGTTGCAGATTTTTCCGGCGCCCGGCAGCTCGATCAACGCCAACGTGATGAACGCCAAGAACGGCGCGATCACCGCCACGCCCAAATACCACGGCGCCCGTGCTTCCAGCCGCAGCAGATCTTTCACTTCGTCGATCTGCGATCGCTCGGGCTGAACCAACAGCGGATGCAACACCCGGACCGAGACGAACGTCAGAAAGAAAAACGTCTGCGTCGATGCAATTAGCCCGCATACAATCTGCGACAAGAAGAAATAGAAATAGTATTTCGCCTTGTCCGGAGAATAATCGCCGACCGACATAAGTCCGAGCGAGAAAGCGAAGCCGGAAATGATCCACAGAACCAAAGTGATCCAACTGACATAGTCGCCGCACCAGAGACTCCGGCGGCGGACTCGCAGAGAGCTCCTCCGATTCAATGGAAACGCCGGTTCCTATACGGGCCATGACCGCCCTGATGACGGGCCAAAAGAGATAGAGGCCCAGCGCGGTTCCTGCCGTATAAGAAACGCCGTTAATCACCCAGACTTGAACGTTGTAGAATATTTTCTGCTCTGCCTGGCTGAAATGGTTGAGCAGAAATCCAATATTGAAGACCGTATTGAACACGCTGCAAAAAGCGTTCGGCACCACACCCCCCAACACGATCGTGATGATCGCAAACCGCTGCATCAACCGGCGAATCGTGCCGGGGCGCAGGCCGGAATAAACGCTGCGCTCGCGGCTGCAAGCAAATATCCAATTGCCGCGCCATCACGCCCGCCGATGCCGGGCGATTCTCGACATCCGGCGAAAGACAACTCAGTAGCACCTCCTCCATGCCCGCGGGCAAATCTCGTGGCAGAGAGGCAATCGCCTCGGGCGTTACGCCCGCCCTCCGCCGCTCGGCCAATTGTTCGAGCGTTTTGCCCATGTTGGCCGCCACGCGCTCTTCGCCAAACGGCCGCGTGCCAGTCAACAGTTCCCAGAGCATCACCGCCAACGAATAGACGTCGCTGCGGCCGTCCAACTCGTCAGCCTGCCGGGAATGGCTCGGGTTGCTCGCCTCCAACTGCTCGGGCGACATATAGGCCAGGCTGCCGCCAAAATAGGCCGCCGGCGTCGCCCCGTCGAGCTTCGAACTGAAGCTGACGTTGAAATCTGCCAGCTTCGGCGAGCCGTCGGCCGCCAGCAGCACGTTCGCCGGTTTCACATCACGGTGCAACACGCCTAGACCGTGGGCATAATCGAGCGCCGCCGCCAACCGAGCCCCCAGCCAGCAGATCGCCTGCGGCCAGGTCGCTTGCGCCAATCGCCGCCGCAATGAGGAATCGTGCGGCGGCGTGACCCCCTTGCGCTCCAGCGCCGTATCGATGGTCGACAAGATCATCTGCCCACTACGCACGCCATTTGGTTCTGCCCGGACCTGGTCGACCGCGGCCTGCAACGTGCCTCCCGGCACATGCTCCATGTACATCAGCCGCAATTGTTGATCTTCCAGCACACGCTGGTCGAAAACACGCACAATATGCGGATGGTCCAACTGGGCCAGGGTCCGCGTTTCGTCACCGTGGTCGCGTGAAATCTTTAGTGCCACCAGCCGCTGCATCGAGCGCTGCTTGGCGAGGAACACCGAAGCGAATGCCCCCTGCCCCAGTCGTATCAAGATATCGAAATCGTCGATCCGCGAGCCGACATCCACCGGCGGACGACGACTGCCCACGGCCAACGTGGTTGTGGCCGCCACGGCCGACGGCTGGATCGTGAACAGTCTCCGCAACTCCTCCGCTTGATGCGGGAAGCGTCGCAGATACTCATCCGGCTTCGGCGGCGAAGCGGTGCGCCGGCGGATGAGATATTCCTCGTAAATCAATCCGCAGGATACCGAATTTCCCTCGGCCAACTCCGGAAACTCGGCCAGATAGTCTTCGATCCTCTTTGGCAGATCGTATTGCTGCCAGCGATATTCCAGATCGACCTTGATCAACTCGATCAGCATCATCCGCCGCGACTCGGCTGGCGCGTCGGGAAGCAAATCGTTGAGCGTCGGCGGACGGGGACCATTATCCCAGGCAGCCACCAACGCATCGATCTGCCCCGACAAATCGTGCCAGAGCTGCGTCCCTTCGTCCTGGCGCGGATTCTTGAGCGGTTTGGTAGTATCGGGCACAGACACGGCAACTTACTCGCGGCCACCGGGGGATGAGACGGTCCCAAATCGACTGGTAAGCCCAGCGCGGTCCATTGTGCCCTCGAAGCGGCATTAGGTAAACAGTCTTCCCCGATTGGTGGTGGTACAGTTTGTCCAAGCAACTAGCTGACTACAACGATGCGAATCGACTGAATAGCGAGATATTGCCGCGTGTGGAACACCCCAGCGGTTGAAGCTTTTAGCCCAGGGTCGGAGGCCTCGGTGGCCTACCGCTGGGTGACGGTAAACCATCACCTGTTGTCCGACTTTCGTTCGGGGGAAGGTGGATGGAGCGAACTGCTGACGCAGATTATCGCCTCGTTGCTGGCGGAGGGTTTGGTGACGATGGACCGTGTCGCTCAGGATGGAATGCGGGTCCGAGCTAATGCCGGCAAGTCGTCGTTCCGCCGCCGCGCAACCCTGGAATCGTGCTTGGAAGAGGCGCGGCAGCAAGTAGAAATACTTCAACGACTGGCCGACGAATCGCCCGACGAATTGACGAAGCGACAACGTGCAGCCCGCGAGCGAGCGGCCAACGAACGAGCCGAACGTATCGCGGAGGCCCTTCGCAACTGCGAGGAACTGCAACAGCAACGCGACGCGACAGCTCGCAAGAGCGGCCGCAAGGCCACCGAGGCACGGGCCTCGACGACCGATCCGGAAGCACGCGTGATGCAGTTTTCGGACGGCGGATACCGCCCGGGTTACAACGTGCAGTTTTCGACGGCGACCGACACGGGGATTATCGTGGGAGTCGACGTCACCAACGCTGGAACCGACCAAGAGCAACTGCCACCGATGTTGGAACAATTGAAAGAACGCTACGGTCGAGTTCCGGAGGAAAGCTTGGTGGACGGGGGCTTTGCCAGCCTGGAGACGATTGACGCGGCGTCGGAAATGGGAAACACGGTGTACGCTCCGTTGAAAGAAGAGCACAAACAGTTGGCAGCGGGCAAAGACCCGTAGCGAAGATGGCAGGCGATAGCGTCGCAGTCGCGAGTTGGCGAGCGCGGATGGGAACGGCGATGGCCAAGCAAATCTACAGACTTCGCTGCCAGACGGACGAGTGGGTCAACGCCCAGGCACGTAAACGGGGCTTGCATCAGATGCCCTTGCGTGGCTCGGTCAAATGTCGGCTCGTGGGATTGTTGTATGCGATCAGCCATAACTTACTGATGGGGATGCAACTGCGCGGAGGCGACGGTGGAGGTGGATGAACCGGGAACTGCGAAAGCAAGTCGAGTTTGGCAAAGGCAAAGGTTGCCTCGGCGAGGTCGAGTAAGCCCATGAAGCGTCATCCGGCTTAAAACCGTCATAAAAAAATCCGTAGCTAAGCGATCCAGGATCCCCGCCCTTAAAGGCTCCAACGGACACACGGAGTGTGCCTACTACGTAGCAGGCACGCTCCGCGTGCCGTGGCGCGGAGAACAATTTCAAAATGTACCACTACGCCCTGATTTGGGCAGTTCGACCAAGCAATTGCCGACTACAACGAAGCGAATCGACTGAATGGCGAGGATCTTGTTGCGCTCAGGGGTCGCGGTTTCGCCTGGTTCGGCAAGGCGGACTACGACGCTCGGCAGCGTTCCGTGCATCGTCCTGCCTATAATACGACGCTTCGCGTGGTTCAATCCGTCCACTGAAATACAGCCCAGATGAGGCCTGAAATGCGATTCGTTGGTTTTGCGGCAGCGTTGGTTTTGATTATAGCGGCGCCGCTAATGGCCACTCCGACGGAGAGCAATAGTTTTCGCATCCTGCCGGCGCCGGGGAAGGTGGTGGTGGATGGCAAGGCGGACGATTGGGATCTGTCGGGCGGGATTTTTATTTGCGATGACGTGCAAACGCAGCGCGATAACACCGCGGCCTGGGTCCATGCGATGTACGATCGTGAGAATCTGTATCTGCTCGCGCGGTTTAAAGATCTGACGCCGCTCAATAATCCGGGGCAGACGATTGCCGATTACGGGTTCCAAGGCGACAGTCTGCAATTGCGGATCGTCACGCATCCGGGGCAGCCGGCGGAGCGCGGCAACCATTTCACTGCCTGGCAAGGGCGCGATGGCCGCGACATCATCACGATGGAAGGAGGCAAAACGCTGAACGAGCCGAAGGTGCTCGATGTGAAAACTTCGGGGGCGCAGCAAGCTTTTGCCATGGACAGCCATGGCAAAGGCTATGTGCAAGAAATCGCTTTGCCTTGGAAGTTGTTGACCCGCAATGGGCAGCCGCTGATGGCGGGCGATGCGCTGAACATGACCTTCGAGTTGAATTTCACGATCGGCGCGAACGGCCGGTTTTCGATCAAGGACTTGTTCAAGCCGAACATGACGATTGATCGCGTGTTCACGTTCCAGAACTGGCCCGAGTGGGGACCGGCCACGCTGGCGAGCGCGGGCCATGTCGCGCCGCAACCGGTGCGGCTGGCCGATGGGCGCGAGTTTCCGGTGCGGATGGAACGCGGCGTGCCGACGATCGACTGGACCGGCGTGATCAAGGTCGCGGAAAAGCCCGGGTTCAAGCCGATCGTCTTCGACATGCCCGAGGATGGCTACGTGTCGCTCAACATTCATAACGCCGAGGGGCAGGTGGTGTGCCAGTTGCTGACGGCCACGTTTTTCACGAGGGGTCGGCACGAGGTGAAATGGGACGGGCTGCCGACGCCGAATTTGCATCTCTCGGGGCCACCGCTGCCCGCGGGTAATTACACCTGGACGGCGATTTATCACACCGGCATCGGGCTGAAGCTGCGCGGCTGGGCTCATAACAGCGGCGCGCGGCCGTGGGACGAGGGGCCGGCAAGCAACTGGGGAGGCGATTTTGGCAATCCGATCACCGCGGCGGCGAACACCTCGGGCGTGTATCTCGGCTGGGGGCTGGCCGAGGCGGGCAAAGCGCTGATCGCGGTCGATCTCGCAGGGCACGTGCGCTGGAACAACAAACGGGGTGGCATCGGGGGCGTGAAGGCGATTGCCGCCGATGCGAAGTCGGTGTATGTAATCGACTCGGCGGGCGAAGGGGCATCGCTGTATAAGCTGTCGTGCGATCAAGGCTCCTATCAATCGTGGGGACATCGCAAAGATGCCGATCTGCCGGTGAAATCGCTGTGGGAAGATGCCGGACAGAAGGTCGAAAAGGGTCTTGAAAAGGCCGACGCGATTGCGGCGACGGGCGGGAAGATCTTTCTGGCATTCACCGCCGCCGGAAAAGTTGCGGTCCTGAACGGCGACACGGGGAAGCTCGAAAAGGTGATCGCCGTCGCCTCGCCGATCAGCCTTTGGGCGCGCAGCGACGAACAGCTTTATGTCCTGTCGGGCGATACGACAGTCGAGATCGTCAATCCGCACGATGGAAAATCGCGCACTGCGCTGGCTGGGCTGACCGCCGCGACGCGAATCACCGGCGACGCCGACGGCACGCTGTATGTCGGTATCGGCGCGCCGGATCATCAGGTGCGGATTTATGACGCGAGCGGCAAGTTGGTGCGATCGATCGGCCGGCGCGGCGGACGGGTCGAGCGCGGCGCGTGGGACAAAGACACGCTCCTGAACATCGCGGGGTTGGCGGTCGATTCGGCCGGCAAGCTGTGGGTGGCGGAGAATTTCGACGTGCCCAAGCGCGTGAGCGCCTGGAACACCAAGGATGGTACGCTGGTCAAGGAATTCTTCGGGCCGCCGACTTATGGGGCGCTGGGTGGTGCGATCAATCCGCGCGACCCGAATCTGATGGTCGGCAACGGCTGCGAATGGCGACTCGATCCGAAGACTGGCCAGGCGGCTTGTGTCGGTGTAATCACGCGTGAAGGAATGGTCGGCTCGCGCTTCGCCACCGGAGCGAACGGCCGGCTGTATCTGTTTGTCACGCCGGTGTGGCTGTTCGAGCAACCGAAGTACATCAACATTTTCGAGCGGATCGGCGATGCGAACTACAAGTTGCGGGGGCGATTCATGTATACCGGCAGCGGCGGCAAAGGCTCGACCGGTTATTGGGCCGACCGCAACGGCGACGAGCAGCGGCAGCCCGACGAAATCACCACGGTGCCGAAGATCGTCAACTTCAACGCCTGGTATCTCAAGGTTTGTCCGGATTTGAGCATCTACATGGGCCGCTCGCAGTGGAAGGTGACCGGCTATACCGCCGCCGGCGACGCCACGGTACGACCTGTCGAAGCCAACGCCGCTGCCGATCACCGATCCGCACATGGCATATAGCCAAGATACCGACGAAGGACTCGGTTCGGCCGACGGCCGGCTGGTACTGTACAACGGCAATTACAATACCGAGCGGTCGACGTTTCGGGCCTTCGACATCGCCTCGGGCAAAATGCTTTGGAGCTATCCGAACAATTTCGTCGGCGTGCATGGTTCGCACAATGCGTCCGGGCCCGAGACGGGAATGATCCGCGGGGCGTTTGGAATTGCGGGCGTGGCGAAGTTGCCAGCGCCGCTGGGCAACGTGTGGGCCATCCCGACCAATGTCGGCGAGTGGCATCTGCTCTCCGAGGATGGGTACTATCTGACGCATTTGTTTCAGACCGATCCGCTCAAGGTGCGCTGGCCGGCGGAGGCCGTGCCGGGGGCCGACATGACCGAAGTGCCGCCGGGACTCGGCGGCGAGGATTTTGGCGGCTCGATGACACTGGGCACGGATGGCAAGTTGTACATTCAGGCCGGCAAAACGGCGTTTTGGAATCTGGAAGTTACTGGGCTGGAATCGGTCCGCTCGTTGCCGGGCGGAACCGTGACGCTCGATGCGGCCGATTTGTCGCGGGCAGTGGCGATTCGCGAGGCGCAATTGCAGATTGCCGTTGGGAAGCGGCAATTGACGATCGCCCGAGCGACGCCAACGTTCATCGGCTCGTTCGATGCTGACTTCAAAGGCGCGATGGTGGTCGAATATCAAAAGGGGGACGACGCCGCGGGCGGTCGGCGGCCGCGTGGGACGACAAGAATCTGTATCTGGCCTGGGACATCGCCGATGCCACCCCCTGGATGAATGGGGCCAACACGCCGGAGGAAATGTATGTCTCCGGCGACACGGTCGATTTTCAGCTTGGCACGAATCCTTCGGCGGATCGCAACCGGACCGAACCGGCGCTGGGCGACCTGCGGCTGTCGATCGGAAATTTCGGCGGGACGCCAACCGCGATGTTGTATCGCCGCGTGGCCCGGCAGCGCCAGCCAAAGATCTTCAACTCCGGCGTGTTCAAAAACTACGAGATGCAGTACGTGGGGCAAGTGACCGGGGCGAAGATCAAGGTCGCGATGCGCGACAAAGGTTACACCGTGGAAGCGGCCATTCCGCTGTCGGCGTTCGAGCTCCAGCCGACGGCCACGCTCAAGCTCACCGGCGATTTCGGCGTCACCTACGGCGACCCCGCCGGCCAGCGCACGCGGCTCCGCGTTTATTGGAGCAACCAGCAAACCGGCATCGTCGACGATGCAGTCGCCGAGCTGATGATGAATCCAAAAAACTGGGGCGAACTGAATTTCAGCCGGTAAACCGACTTGGGCAAGAATCCCGCCTCCTACGGAAACGCGCTGCTGTCGGCGACTAGCTGCACGGCGTTCTTGCCATCCGATTTCGCGAAATGGAAGAACATGAAATCGGCGGCGTCGCCGGCGCAGATTCGAAACGGGCAGGCCGAGCAATTCCGCCGGGCGTCGGGAGGCCATGTCGATGGCGGTGCGCGGGTCGACTCCGGCGTGGCGGATCATGTTGGTGATGCCGGTCCAGAGCGGGCGCGAGGCGCCGGCTAGGAGTTGGTCTTGGCCGGCGAGGACCAGGCGGCCGTCGGCGAGGATTTCCAGATCGCAGAGTTGCGTGGTATAGCGGCCCGGAGCGAGGCCGGCCATGCCCGACAAGTCGCTGATGAGGATTACGCGCTCGGGCGACTTGCGCGGACGATGGTCTTGAGCACTTCCGGCGGCAAATGATGGCCGTCGGCGATCACGGTGGCGACGAGCCGGTCTTCGGCCATCTGGTCCCAGAGATAATTCGGATGCCGGCGGAGCATGCGGTGCGAGCCGTTGCCGAGATGCGTGCTCAGGCCAGCGCCGGCGTCGGCGGCGGCGCGAATCTGGTCGCCGTGGGCGGCGGTATGGCCGATGGCCGCGATGCCGGAGGACGCAGTGAGCCGGGCAATGAAATCGCAAGCGCCGGGCAATTCAGGGGCCAGCGTGACCAGGCGAATCCGGCCGCCGGCCGCTTCTTGCAACCGCTGGAATTCGTCCCAATCGGGCCGCCGGCATTGCGACTGCGGATGCGCCCCGCGGGCCGTCTTCCGGTGATATGTACGGACCTTCGAGATGGATGCCAGGAATGTGCCGGGCCAACTCGCGATCGCCATCGCAGGCCATGGCTAGTGTGGCCATCGCACGGCGCAAAACTTCGAACGGCGACGTCGTGACGGTCGGCAGGAATCGGGCCACGCCCCCGCTGCGCTGGACGGCGACGATTTTCGCGATATCATCGACGGTGATGTCGGGCGAACAGAATTCTCGACCTCCATAGCCGTTGACTTGGAGATCGACGAGGCCGGGGGCGATCCAAGGGAGTTGGTCCGCGAATGCGGAATTGCCGCCTGATTCGTTTGGCAGCTCGTTTCGCGGCGGATCAACGATCGGCTGGGCGGAGACGATCCGGCCGGCTTCGATTTCGAAGGCGGTCGGCTGGGCCGTGTCGTAGCGCCGGGCGAGAATTCGCATGCCGCTATTCTACGAAGCGGGGCGGCGTGGAGCACACCGCAGCGCATAAAAGAAGCCCAGGGATGGCCATCCCTGGGCTTGGTAGCCAAGTACAGCGGTCATTTAGTAGCGGCTGGCGCCGCGGTCGGCTTGCAGGATCACGGTCGAGCCGCCGCCACCGATCCATTGGCCGCTCTGGTAACCGTTCGAGATCCAGCGCGGCGAGAAGGTGCCGTTCAGCTCGTCCGGGCTGGCGGCGGGGCGCGAGTTCGAGTAGCCGTACCAGGCCATCGCGGCCAACCGGGCGTGTCGTTCGGCGGCCCGCTGCTGGGCGTTCGTGCGGACGATGTTGGCGGGATCTTCCAACCGGCGGCGTTCCTGCTCGTAGAACCACATCTCAGGCGTCGGCGAGGTCGAGCTGAACGATTCGGCCCGGGCTTTTTCTTGAGCGACAGGTCGTGCTGGACCGTTGGAATTCGGATCGAGGCCATCGGCGCGCACCACGGCCGCCGGAGCGAGACATACGACGCACAGCAAAGCGATTTTTTTCATGATCGGTTCCCCCCTAACAGGCGAATGTTTAGCAGACACAATCAAAACACGGCCGCAGGTCGAACGTCCATCGCGGCACTGTTGCCGCGAGCGGACCCGAAGCGCCCCTAGAAATCGATTCGGCCTGGAGAGCCTGGCAAGATTAAACGATTCTTCCGGATCTGCCGTTTTTGCCGATTGCAACGAGTGCCGTGGCAAAGCGGGAAAACTTTGACGGCAAAATAGATGTCCGGCGAGCTCACACTAGGGTGGGCACTGCCCACCAATCGCCAACAAAGGGCGGCGTATCGTTGCTCATTGTCCCGATCGCATGATGGTGGGCAATGCCCACCCTACGGGCTACTTCTTGACCGATTTAGCCTAGTAGGGTGGGCACTGCCCACCAATCGCCAAAAGGGGCGGCGTATCGTGCCGGTTGTCCCGATCGCATGATGGTGGGCAATGCCCACCCTACGGTCTACTTCTTGACCGATCTAGGTTCGTCGTCTGCTGGCGGCGGAGTCGGCTCTTGCGTGTCGGACGGCGGAGTCGCTGTGTGCGGGGCGTCGAGGCGGGGGGCGTCGGTGGGCTTCGGCAAGGCAGCCGTGTTGGTTGTGTCGGGGAGCCGCTGCTCGGTGAATCGGGCGACATAGTGCATCGAGCTATCGGGGCCGGAGAAGCCCAGCACGCGCTCGTCCAAATCGGTGTGCTGGCTGAGCATTCGGCCGCGCTCGATGTCGAATTGCAAGTGGCCTTTCCAGAGGCGCTGGATCAGTTGCGCTCGGATTTTCGGATTGTTGACCGGCGTCAGGATTTGCGTTTCGACGGAAATCGTAGCCAGGCCATCCTCGACTTTTTGCAACTCGTAGCGCTGGCGGGTTTGAATCGGTTTGAACGAACCATCTTCGAGCGGAATCATCACCGTGCCGGGCAGGGTCCATACGTGGCCGATAGCCACAGGCTCTTTGGGCAGTGGCGTCAGGAGCACGCTGCCACTATTGTCCAAGTTGGTGTGTTGGCGTTCTTCGCGCTTCAGCACGTTGCCCCACGGGTCGATCGTCGCGACCGTCAGCGGCTTGCCCAGCGTTTTCGCGACATCTTCGTAGCCGGGCGGAGCGGTTTTGTCGTTGACACTGTTGTAACGCACTTCCTCTCGGCCGGTCATCTGGTTGCGCATGTCGACGCTTTCGATCAGGTGTTCGAACGTGACATTGCCATTCTCGTCAACGGACGTGATGCGCCAGAGCTTATGCGAGAGGCTGACCATTTCGGTCGTCTGCGAGCTGCCGGAGATGGTCGTTTCGATCGTGGCAAGGTTCTTGACTTGCGAACGGACTTCCTCGCCGACGCGGAACTGGTAGCGGAGCACATATTTTTCGCCGCCGGCGATCGCGGCCGGCAGTCGTCCGGCCGGCAGCGGCGCGGACGCGGACGTGCCGTCGGCGGCACGGCTGGATGAAGCGGCCAGCGAAACGGCGAGACAGACGAGACCGATTCCCAGCGGGGACGTCCAACGCAAGAGCGTGTGCATGGGCTCGCATCCTTTCGAGCGGGATAAGAAGGTTCTGGTGATCGCTTCCGGGCGATCGGCTTCGACGGGCGGCGCACCGCACGAATGCGGCGGCTAAGTTTAGCTTGGGTTGACGTGACTTCGATTGCTGCCGCCCCAGCCGAGTTTCTCGCGGAGCGTGCCATAATAGCTGTGGCCCCCGACTTTCGCCATCTTGAATTGCGGCGTGGCGCGATGGATGCGAACCCGGTCGCCGGCTTCCAATCCGCACAAAACTCGGCCATCGACGACCACCGCCGTGCCGGCATGCGGCCGCGGCACGACCAGTTCGTACTCGCGGCTGGCGGAATCGACCACCGGACGGTTGGTCAGCGTGTGCGGGCTGATCGGCGAGACGACGAACGCTTGCAAATCTGCCCGCAGAATTGGCCCGCCCGCGGAGAGGTTGTGGGCCGTCGATCCGATCGGCGTGCTGACGATCAAACCGTCGCAACTATAGGTAGTTACCAATTCGTCGTCAACGTAAAGATGGACGTTCAAGATCGCGAACGGGCGACCGGCGAGGATCGCGGTTTCGTTCAGGCCAAGCTGCCGATGCAATTCCTCGTGGCCGCGCCGGACGAGGCACTCGAACATCAGATGGTCGACGATCTCGAAGCGGCCGGCGGCGATTTCCGGCAGCGAGGCGATAAACTCTTCGACCGTGAGGTCCGCCAAGAAACCCAGCTTTCCCAGGTTGATGCCCAGGACGGGCGTTTGGCGGTAAGCCATTTTGCTAGCAGCCCGCAGAATCGCTCCGTCGCCGCCGAGGACGATGGCCAAGTCGGCGTCGAGATCGCAGAGTTCGCTCCCTTGATCCAGATCGATGCAGACAACATCGAATCGCTCTTTGATGAGCGGGCCGAGCCGCCGCATCTCCAGCTCGACCAATTCGGGCCGGCCGTAGCCGAGCAGCATCACCCGCAAAGGACGGTCGGTTTCACGCTCGAGCGGGTGGCTGTGCGGCGAAGTCATAACCGCGATGATAGGAGACGCGGCTTACGGCTAGCAAGTGGGAAGTGCGGCTATTGCTCAGGACGTGAAAGAATGGGGACAGGCACCTCGCGATCGGCCGGCTTTGTTACTTCGGACGTGGCGTGCTCGGAGCCAGTCCCCATTCTTTCACGTCCTGTCAGCTTACGCGGCGCTGGGTGCCGGTCTTCGAAAGGCCGACTTCTTCGGCCAGCGCCGGAAGGCGGCGGCGATTCCCGTGGGATCGAGGGACAACTCGGCCAGCAATTCGCCCCGCTCGGCATGTTCGATGAACCGGTCGGGGATGCCCAAGCGACGGACATGCGTTGCGGAGACGCCGGCATCGTTGCAGGCTTCGAGCACGGCGCTGCCGAAGCCAGTCATCAAGGCCGCCTCTTCGACCGTGAGCACCGCCGGGCAATTCTCGATCGCCCGGAGGATGGTTTGCGTATCCAACGGCTTCACGAACCGGGCGTTGACGACGCCGACGTCGAAGCCTTCATCGCGAAGCATCGCGGCGGCCTTCAGGCAATTGCCGAGGATCGTGCCGCAGGCCACGAGCATTCCGTCGGTGCCCCACTGCACCACTGCAGCCCGGCCGTATTGCAGCGGGCAAGGTTCGCGGGCCGGGGTTTCGGCCGTGGCTTTGGGATAACGGATGGCGGTCGGGCCGCCGTGCGACAGAGCCAGGTCGAGCATGGCAGTAAGGTCATCGGCATCGCCCGGCGCCATGACGGTGAAGTTCGGGAACAGCCGCAAATAGCCCATGTCGAACACGCCGTGGTGCGTGGGGCCGTCGGGGCCGGTGAGACCTGCGCGATCGAGCATGAATGTGACTGGCAGATCCTGGAGCGCTACTTCCTGAAACAACTGGTCGAAGCTGCGCTGGAGGAATGTGCTGTAGATGTCGACGATCGGCCGCAACCCGGCTTTGGCTTGGCCGGCGGCAAAGGCCACGGCATGCGACTCGCAGATGCCGGTGTCGAAAAACCGCGTGGGGAACGCTTCGCGAATCGGTTCCAGCTTATTGCCCTGGCACATCGCGGCGGTGAGGACCGTGACGCGCGGATCCCGTTGCATTGCGTCGTAAATCGAACGGCTGGCAATGTCGGTGTACGACTTCGCTGCCGAATTCTGGATCGAAAGGACGGTTTCTTCGCCGCGCTTAAACGGCGCCGGCGTGTGGAAATAGACCGGGTCGGCAGCCGCCGGCTGGAATCCATGACCCTTTTCGGTGACAACGTGCAACAACACTGGGCCGGCGTACTGTTTGCAGAGCTTCAGATACTTGCGCAACTGGCGGATGCTATGGCCATCGACCGGGCCGACATAGTGGAATCCAAGTTCTTCGAACAGCATTCCGCCGTGGAGGCCTGCCTTGATCGAGTCTTTTACCAGCGAGAGGAACCGTTCCATCGGATCGCCCACCAACGGCAGCTTGCCAAGGACATTGACCACCTCTTGCTTCAAGCCAGTGTAAAAACGGTTCATTCGCAAGCGATCGAGATATTCGGCCACGCCGCCGACGCGCGGGCAGATCGACATCTTGTTGTCGTTGAGCACAACGAGCAACTTCTGCTTCTTCTTCGCGTTGTTCAGGGCTTCGAACACGATGCCGCTGGGGAACGCGCCGTCGCCAATCACGGCCACGGCATGGCGGTCGTCGTGACCCATCAGTTCGTCGCCGCTGGCCAGGCCCAGCATGGTCGAGACGCTGGAACCGGCATGGCCGGTCATGAACAGATCGTAGGGGCTTTCGTTTGGATTGGGGTAGCCCATCAATCCGCCGCGGGTGCGGATCGAGAACATCTGCCGCCAGCGGCCGGTGATCAGCTTGTGGGGATAGATCTGGTGGCCGGTGTCCCAGATCAGTCGATCGTGCAGAAAATCGAACGAAGTGTGCAACGCCAGACAGAGCTCGACCACGCCCAGATTCGAGGCGAAATGGGCGGTGCGGCTGGCCGCGACATGGCAGAGAGCATCGCGCATTTCAACGGCCAACTGCTCGAGTTGCGCGAGCGAAAGCCGCCGCAGATCGCGCGGCGATTCGATGGTGGAGAGCAAACCGTCCATTACCGATTCCTTTCGAGGACGAACCGAGCCAACTCGACCAGGGATTCGCGGCGCTGCCCAGTGGCTCGAGCTCCCGGCAAGCTTCGTCGATCAATCGTTCGGCGTATTTTCGGCTTTCCGCGATGCCGAGGACTCCGGGAAACGTGAGCTTTCCGTGGGCCGAATCCTTGCCGACCCGCTTTCCGAGCGCCGCTTCGTCGCCGCTGACATCCAGCAGGTCGTCGGCGATCTGGAATGCCAGACCCAGCCGGCGGCCGTAACTTTCGAGCGCCTGCTGTTGCGCGGCTCGGCGCCGGCCACCAGCCCGCCGAGTTGCAACGAGACGACGAACATCGCCCCGGTCTTGCGGCGATGGATCGATTCGAGCGCCGCCAGTGCGTCGCCCGCCGTGTTGACGTTGTTCTGGCCGGCGTGGTCTTGCGTGGCGCATTTGCCGCGGCGGCCAGGTCGTCGGCCTGGCCGCCCACCAGCGCCGTCGCTCCGGCGGCTCGGGCGAGCGCCGCGACGCAGGCCGCCGCGGTTTCGGCGGGCCGCACGCGGGCCAGAGTTTCGAAGGCCAGGGCCAGCAGGGCGTCGCCCACCAGGATGGCATTGGCTTCGCCATAGACTTTGTGGCATGTCGGCCGTCCGCGGCGCAGATCGTCGTCGTCCATGGCCGGCAGATCGTCGTGAACCAGCGAATACGTGTGGATCATTTCCACCGCACATGCGGCCGGCAGGGCCGACTCAACAGGGCAACCGCAAGCCGCCGCCGACCATAACACCAGAATCGGCCGCAGGCGTTTACCGGGCGCCAAGAGGCTATAGCGGATGGCGTCGGCCAGTTTCGCCGGGCAAACGGGGCCGAACCGCGTGTAATCGTCGAGTGCCGCGTCGATTCGCTCGCGCGACGCGGCCAATGCGGCCGACAGAGAGGGGGCGACTGGCGAGACCGCAGGAACCATCAAGAACACCGTAGGGTGGGCAATGCCCACCGGGTAGCGCTCACGACAACGAGGCAAACGGTGGGCAGTGCCCACCCTACCTCGGGCTCCGGCGGGGAATGTCTCCATTCTAAAACAGACCGCGTGGAACGTCCATCTTGTTTCGCCCTGGGGTTATCCCTGACGGGTCGCCGGGAGGGCCGGTTTGTGACGATTCTCCGGAGCTGGCATCTGATGAGATGGAATCCTGTTCGGCTCTCGGGCTGGCACTTGGCCGAGGTTTCTTCGGCGTGGCGGTTCGCGAGCGACTGCGGGGCACTCCCTGTTCGGCCCGTTCGGTCGAAGCAGTGTCGTCAAACGGTTCGACAATCGGATTGCCGGCCGCGTCGACGCCGGTGAGGAGTTCGATTTGTCGTTCGGCGGATTCCAGCAGCCCAAAGCATTGCCGCAGCAAGATCACGCCTTCTTCGTAGCGAGCCAGCGCCTCGGCCAAACCGATTCGCCCTTCTTCCAGTTCATGCACGACAGTTTCCAGCCGCGCCAAGGCGGCTTCGAAACTGGGCGGGGTCGCTGGCGTCTCCAACGGCTGGATGGGCAACGGTTCGGTCATGGGTTTTCTTACTCTGTTCCGTCGAGTTGCTCGACGCGGCTCGTGATCTGACCTTCGGCGAACCGGGTTCGGATCACGTCGCCCGGCGACAGCTCCGCGGCGTTGCGCACTAGCCGACCGTCGAGCCGCGTCGTCAAACTATAACCGCGGGCCAGCACTCCCAAGGGACTGAGCGATTCCAGCCGGGCCGACAGCGCCTCGGCCCGCCGCCGAGCAGCGGAGCAATGCTGCCGCACGGCCCGCTGGGCGCGCGATTGCCACTGATCCAATTGTCGCCCGAGCTCGTGAATCCGGTCAAACGGCTTTTGGAACACGCGCCGGGCGGCGAGCGCTTCGGCGCGGCCGCGGGCTTCTCCGAGCCGCTTCCGCAAGGCGGCGGTGAGCCGCTTCCGCCGTTCGTGCAGCGTGGCGGAAACGGCCTCCATGGCCGGCACGACATGCTCGGCCGCTTCGCTGGGCGTGAGAGCCCGGAGATCGGCGGCCAGATCGGCCAGCGTCACATCGATTTCGTGCCCCACGGCCGAGACGACCGGAATCCGCGAAGCGACGATTGCACGGATGACCGGCTCCTCGTTGAACGCCCAGAGGTCTTCGAGACTTCCGCCCCCCCGGCCGACCACCAGCACATCAATGGCCAGCGGCAAGCGGTTCACGACGGCCACGGCCGCGGCGATCTCGTCGGCCGCGCCGATGCCCTGCACGCGCACCGGCACCACGAGCACGCTCGCCCCGCGCCACCGCCTTTGCAGCACTTGGAGAAAATCGCGAATCGCCGCTCCGGTTGGGCTGGTGACGAACGCGATCCGCCGCGGAAACGGCGGCAACGGCCGCTTGCGGGCCGCGTCGAACAGGCCTTCGGCGGCCAGTTTCTCGCGCAGCCGCCGCAGGGCTTGCTCGAGCGCTCCGAGTCCCTTCGGCTGGATCTCTTCGATGACCAATTGGTAGCTGCCGCGAGCCGCATAAACGTCCAAATGTCCGCGGCAGATGACTTCCAGTCCGTCGTGCAAATCGCAGCGAGTTTTGGCCGCGGTGGTTCGCCAGATGACGGCCCGAATTTGGGCTTCGTCGTCCTTGAGGGTCAAATAGCAGTGGCCCGATTGGGGCCGGGAGAAATTGGAAATCTCGCCGCTGACCCAGACCGAGGGAAAGCTCCCTTCGACAACCTCCTTGATCAACAGCGTCAGTGCCCCGACGCTCAGCACCGGCTGCGACGGTTGACGCTCGGCGATGGAAGAGGGCGCGCTCATGCGCCGCCAATATATCGGCGGCAGGCAACGGCGACCAGCGTGTTGGCCGCGACGCGCGAGCCGAGCGTGTGAAGCGTCGGTCGACATTGCGCACTCCGCGACCGCGTCGCGGTTAACGGGCATGTCGCGCTCGGCCGCGGCGTTCGTGGCGCGGCAGACCCATTCTCCCCTAGCCGCCTGTCCTGATTCGCCGTTATACTCGGGCGGTCTCGGCTGTTTTTCTGTCGGCGAATCATGGCGAAATACGTCGTTCGATACGGATCGATGCGGTACATGGGCGTGATGAGCGCCCGGGATGAAAATCTCTACACGCGCGGCACGCAGGTCATCATCCGCACCGATCGCGGGCTGGAAACCGGCGTCGTGCTGTGCGACGCTACGCCGGAAGCCGTCGCGGGGCTGAAAAATCCGGTGCAGGGCCAGATCCTGCGGACCATGAGCCCGGCCGACACGGTCGAACAGATCCGGATGCTCGAACAACAGCGGCACGAATTCAGCGTTTGCCAACAGGCGATCGAGAAATCCGGCTTGCCGATGCAGTTGGTCGACATCGAGCACCTGTTTGGCGGCGAGCGGATCGTGATTTATTATTTATCCGAGATTCGCGTCGATTTTCGCGATCTGGTGAAAACGCTGGCGGGCGAATTTCAGACGCGCATCGAGATGCGGCAGATTGGTGTCCGCGACGAGGCCAAACTGTTGGCCGATTATGGCGATTGTGGCAAGCCGGTGTGCTGCAATACGCACCTTTCGGAAATGCCGCCGGTGTCGATGAAGATGGCCAAGCTGCAAAAGGCCACGCTCGACCCGACGAAAATCTCCGGTCGCTGCGGGCGGTTGAAATGTTGCCTCCGTTACGAATACGATACGTATGAGCAGTTGCAGAAAGAACTGCCCCCCTTGGGTTCCGACGTGCTGACGGCCACCGGCCGGAGCCGGGTGCTGGCCCACGAGATTCTGGCCGGCCAGTTGCTGGTGGAGATGGAAGATCACCGGCGCATGTTGATCGCCGCCAGCGACGTGTTGACAGTGCTGCGACGCGGCGCGAATGAAGAAAGTTAGGCATTTCGGCGAGTCGGGCCGCTGTGGAATGTCTTGATTGCTGACAGGCTGCGGCTGAAAGTACACTAGCCCGAAGTGTTCAGTTTTGAAGTTGCGCTCATTTCAGCGGCAGGCAGAGAATACTAGCCCGAAGCGTTAGCGAGGACGCCTGGCAAGACCATCGCGTAGCTTCCTCGCTAACGCTTCGGGCTAGTGTCCATTCGGCATATTTTCGGCAAATCCTTGCCGTTGAAATTCGATGTTATTGGACGACCTGAAACGCCATGTTTGATCCCTCGCTGATGGTTCGGATGCTGGACCGCGATCGCCGCTACAAGTTGGATGCCTACGCGTTTGTCGAAGAGGCGCTCAACTTTGCCCACGAGTCGTTGGGGATGGGCCATGAGCACTCCTCCGACGAGGAGCCCGCGCCGCGCCTGAGCAAGGTGGCCAACAGGCCGAGCGGCACCTGACCGGACAGGAGCTATGCGAGGCGATTCGCCGCTACGCCCTGGACGAATACGGTTACATGGCAAAATCGGTGTTGAATAGTTGGGGCGTCAAATCGACCCGCGATTTCGGCAATATCGTCTTCAATCTGATCGAGATCGGCCGGATGAAGAAGACCAAGCAGGATCGGCTGGAAGACTTCGACAACGCTTACGACTTCGAGACGGCGTTTCGAAAGCAATTCAAGATCGGGCCGCTGGAGACCAGCAGTGGGTAGGTCCTCGCGCCACAAAAGTCGCGGCCCGGCTACGACGGGCTCGCAGGCGCTGCCGCGCGGAGCCCGATCGGCGAGTAAATCCGGGGCCGCGGCTGGCGTATCGTCCGTGGGTTCATCGGCCGTCGCGTCTTCGGCTAATGCATCTTCGCCCACCGCTACTGCCGCCGGGCAACCACTTTCCGCGGACAATGCCATTGGCCGCACGCGCCCGACGGGTCGCCAAAAGCTATACTTGGGGCTGAGCGTGGCCGCGTTTCTTATTTGGCTCGGGTTCTTATTGGTGCTCGCACTGCTAAAATGAGGAGCGTGCGGCGCGGTTGTTCGAGTGGCTGTGCGGCGGCGAATTTTTCGCCGATCTCGGCTCGGGCAGGCGAAAGTTTCGCCAGCAACCGCGGCCGTGATGGGCGGTTTAAGTTTGCAGGGTCGGCGGATTCGGACGCCGGTCAGCACGTCGCGTTCGCGGCATGGCAGTTGCTTCCACATCCAAAGACATTCCCCGCAATGCAATTCTCTCGGAGGTGCGTGATGGCCCACAGACTTGCCCTTGGAACGCTGTTCGTCGCAAGCAGTTTTGGCATGTTGGGATTGCCCGGCATCGCTCGGGCGGCGGAGCCCGCAGCCACCGAACGGACAGCAGCGGCCGAGTCCGACGCCAGGCTTTATCAGCAGGTCGTGGCCAAGGGAATCGACTTCCTGACGACCAAAGGCGAGCAGGCTGACGGCTCTTATGGCAAGGACGTCGGCCCGGGCGTGGCGGCGATCTGCACGAGCGCCTTGTTGCGTCACGGCCGATCACCGGACGATCCGGCGATCGCGAAGAGCTTGAAATGGATCGAAACATTCCACCACGACGATGGTGGCTACTATTCCCCCGATTCGCCGGTGAAGAATTACGAATGCGCGCTCGTGCTGGTGTGTCTCACCGAAGCCAATGCCGACGGACGCTTTACCAAGCAAATCAAGGCGGCCGATAAGTTCTTGAAGAGCATTCAGTGGGGCGGCGAAACGTCCGACGTGAACTACGGCGGCGCAGGATACGGCAGGCATAAACGGCCCGACTTGTCCAACACAGGGTTCTTTTTGGATGCCTTGCACGCCGCCGGCAATGGGCCGGACGACCCGGCCGTCAAGCGAGCGCTGACGTTCGTCTCGCGCTGCCAGAATTTGGAAAGTCCCGAAAACACGACGCAGTTCGCCGCGAAGAATCCCGACGGCGGCTTTTACTACACCCCGGCAGCCGATGGCGGCAGCGAAGCCGGGGTGACCGCCGATGGCGGCCTGCGCAGCTACGGCTCGATGACCTACACCGGCTTGAAAAGCATGATCTACGCCGGCGTGAAGGCCGACGATCCGCGCGTCAAGGCAGCGGTCGAATGGGCGAAGAAGCATTATACCGTCACGGCTAATCCAGGCATGCCCGACGGCAACGCCGGCCACTACTATTATCTGCACACGTTCGCCAAGGCGATGAGCGCCATGAAAATCGGCGACCTGAAAGACGCCAACGGCAAGGAACACAATTGGCGGCACGACCTGATCGCAGAACTCGCCAAGCAGCAAAAGCCCGACGGCTCGTGGGTGAACGTCAGTCCGCGCTGGCTGGAGGGAAACGCCAACCTGGTGACGGCCTACGCGCTCTTGTCGATTTCCTACGCCAAGCCGACACATTAATGGCCCAGGAAATTTAGCCGCTCGGCTCGCCGAGCGCGTCCGCCTTGTGCCGCGCGAATCACATTTCTAATATCCGCACCTTGCGGCCATGGATCTCGACTCGCCCGGCGGCGATCAGCCGCAGCGCTTCGGGATAGGCCTCGCATTCGGCGGCGAAGACGCGCGCCGCCAGCGTGTCGGGCGAATCCGTGTCCAACACCGGCACCGAGCGTTGCAGCAAGATCGGCCCGTGGTCGTATTGATGGTCGACAAAATGGACGGTGCAGCCACTGAGCTTCGCGCCGTAGTCGAGCACGGCCTCATGGACCCGGCGGCCATAAAATCCCCGCCCGCAGAAAGCGGGAATCAGAGCCGGATGAATATTGAGCACGCGATTTTCGAAGTCGGCCGGAATTGTGAGGAACTTCAAGAAGCCGCCGAGCACGACCAGATCGCATTGGGCGTTGCGGCAGACTTGAAACAACGCCGCGCTAAACGCCGCGCTGTCGGTGAAATCCCGTCGCTGGATCACATGGGTGGAAATTCCAGCATCGCGCGCGAATTGCAATCCAGCAGCCTCGGGATTGCTCGACACGACCGCGCGAATTTCGGCGTCCAAGCGGCGATCGGCGACATGCCGGATTAGATTTCGCAGCGTGGTCCCGCCACCGGAAATCGGTACCACGATCCGCAACGGCCGCCGGGCTGCCAAACGAATGGGATTCATCGATCTGCGTGTCTATCCGAGAACCGGCGGCGACTGTCCCAATTTTGCGATTTTCCGCCGAACAAAATGGGACTGTTCCCAGGCGGTTCTCGGATACGCCCTACGTCTTCAAACCAGCGACTTCCGCACGGCCCAGACCGCAGCCTGGGTTCGATCGGTAACGCCGATCTTGCGGAGAATATGCTGCACGTGCTCCTTGACGGTTTCGTAACTGATGCGCAGCGCCAGGGCGATTTCCTTGTTCGTCAACCCCAGAGCCAATTGGCGCAGGACTTCACTCTCACGCTGCGTCAACGGCACTTCCACGTCGGCGGCCATGCGCGGCGTGGCTAAGGCCCCGGTCACGCGCCGCAGCTCCTCGCGAGTCCACGTGGTCTCGCCGGCGGCCGCGGCCCCGATGGCCTGCAACAGTTTATCACGCGGCGCCGATTTCAACAGGTAACCGCTTGCCCCGAGCGCCACGGCGCGCTACGTAGGTCGGATTGTCGAACCCCGACCACATCAGCACTGGCAACTCGGGATGGTCCAGCTTGATCCGCCCCAAGGTTGCCAGCCCGTCGCCGTCCGGCATTCGCACGTCCAATAGAACGACGTCGGGGTTGTTTTTCGCGACCATTTTCAGGCAGGCTTCGCCGGTTGTCGCCTCGGCCACAATCTTGATATCGGTATCGGTCAAAAGGCTTTTCAGCCCCGTTCGAACCACCTCGTGATCATCCGCCACTAATACTCGAATACTCATACCAACTCCGTGGGATTCACAAACGATGCCCCGTGGAACCGGCTAATTCGCAGCCCGCCCTATGGCACTGCGGACCTCAATTTCTCCAGCATGCGAGAAATTGGCTTCAAGCGGGATTGCAGGCAGGCAATCGACTGGGCGTCGCCAGCCGGTTCGATTCAGGTTGGATTACGTTGGCAAACGAGTTCCGGTTCGCTCGCCATGAGCAACATTGAACGGGCAACCTCAGTATCCGCGACACTGGCCTGCCCAATCCCCCATGATATGATCCACTTAGAGCCGCGTGTACCCCCCACGGTGTGCGCGTCAAAAAAAGTTCACGACCGCGGGGTTTGTAAAGATGCGGCCCAAAGCCGAGAAAGCCGAGTCCGGTAAGGGCGGGCGCCGCCCACCCATTGCCGAACGCGATCGCGACCCGTTGTCGCGCGCGGCAATTGATGGGCATCCTACGGTTCTTTCCGGAGATCGAGAGCCACGATGAAGGCCCTGCTTGTCGTGGAACCGCCGCTTCACGACCAACTGCATGCGTTGATCTCCGGCGCGGAATTCACCGTCACATCGGCCGCGCGGTCCGAGGCGTGGACCGAGTACCAACGGCAAGATCCCGCGTTATTGGTCGTCAGCTCGTCGAACGATGATTCCGCGGCGTTGGAATTGTGCCGTCAGGTGCGCAGTCAAACCGGCGGCGAGCTGAAGTTGATTTGGATCGTTACCAGCCGCGCGGATCCGGAACAGTTCCAGGCGATAAGAGCAGCCGCAGTCGACGGCTGCCTGCTTTTGCCGCTTAATCTGGTGGACGTCGAACTGCGGCTGGCCACCGCGCGGCGGCGACTTGAAGAACTCGACAGGCTGCTGCGAACCGAGGACGCGTTGCGGAAGAGCATCGAGCGGTTCGACCTTGCCGCCAGCGGCGCCGGCGAAGGATTGTGGGATGCGCAGCCCGCCGGCGGGAAATGGCTTTCTCCTGAAACGCCGGTTTGGTTTTCGCCGCGATTCAAGTCGATCCTGGGCTTTCAAGACGCCGAGTTTCCCAACGTGTTGGAAAGCTGGCGGAAACGCGTTCATCCGGACGACTGGCCGCCCGTTCACGAGGCGCTTGGTTGCCCACGTCGAACACCGGGCGCCGTACGAAGTCGAATACCGGATGTTCACCAAGCCGGGTGAAATTCGTTGGATTGCCGCCAAGGGACAAGGAAATTGGAATGCCGAGGGCACACTGATCCGCATGGCCGGCTCGATCCGCGACATCACGGAATCGCGGCGCGTCGCCGACGCTTTGCAAGTCAGCGAGGAGAAATGGCGCTCGCTCGTCGAGCATGCGCCCGATGCGATCCTCGTGGCTGATCCCGACGGCACGGTCCGGTTTCTGAATTCACCCTGGCACGGCCATTCGATCGACGAGGTCGTCGGAAGGAAATTTGTCGACTGTCTGCCCCCGGTCTATCGAGACGTGGCGCAGCAAAAGCTCGAAGAAGCGGCGCGGCTCGGCCAGGTCCGTTTCGAGTCATCCTATCTCGACGCCGACGGCAACATCGCCTGGTACAACCATCGCGTCGGCCGGATCCAGCGGCAGAATCAACTCGATTCGATCATCCTGATCAGCACCGACATCAGCGTTCGCAAGCGGGCCGATCAGCAGCGTCAAGAGGCGTTCTCGCTGATCGAAAACAGCGACGACCTCGTGGGCCGCCTCAGCAGCGAGGGAAAGGTCCTGTATCTAAATCCGGCTGGCTGCAAGCTGGTCGGGATCGCAAATGGCGAAACCGCCAAAGCTATCGCCTGGCCCGACTATTATCTGCCTCCACAGAGCAATATTTTTCGCGACAAGATCCTTCCCGAGATTCAGGCCACCGGGCGTTGGGAGGGCGAGGCGCAGCTTCGCCATGTTCGTTTCGGCCACGCGATCGACGTGCATCAAAAGGTGTTTCTGGTGCGCGATTCGCAAACGGGCGAACCGCTGTGCCTGGGCACGATTACCCGGGATATTACCGAGCAGAAGCGGGCCGAAACAGCGCTGCGCCGCGAGCAGGAATTGCTCCGCCGGCTGCTGGACTTGCAAGAACGCGACCGGCAATTGGTCGCCTACGAGATTCATGACGGCCTGACCCAGGATATGACCGCGGCCTTGATGCACTTCGAGGCCTTCCAGCATCGGGCCGCAAAGGGGGAAGATCAGGCGGATTTCGAGCGCGGGCTAAAGCTACTGCGCGAGTCGGTCAACGAAGCACGGCGGCTGATCAGCGGACTGCGCCCACCGGTGCTCGATGAGTTGGGGATCGTGGCGAGCGTCGAATACCTGGTCAACGAGGCCCGCGGCGACGAATTGAAAATCGACTTCGTGCGGCACACAAGGTTCGCGCGGTTATCGCGGCCGCTGGAGAGCGCGATCTTCCGCATCGTGCAGGAAGCGCTGACGAATGTCCGCAAGCACAGCGGCGCAAAGCGCGCTCGCGTCGAGTTGATTGAGCACGGCCGCCGATTGCGGCTGGTGGTGCGCGACTGGGGACGGGGGTTCGATCCCCGGCAAGTCAGCCGCGAACGATTCGGTTTGCAAGGCATCCGCCAGCGGGCCCGCTTGCTGGATACCGACGTGGCAATCGAAAGCGCCGCTGGCCAGGGCGCCGCCGTCGTGGTCGACTTCCCTCTGCTTCTGGACGAATGACGAACGGGAGTTTACGCTACTTCCGCTCTGGTTAACCCTGCCTTGCGCGGCGTTGAAAGCCCCACAAGTTCATGCAATCCCCGATAGTCCTGGGGCTTGATTTGTTGCTATACTTTATCGAGTGCTTGAGAATTGCGCATCTGGCATCCGAGTTTCGAATTTAGCAGGTTTTTGCAACGACGATCATGGCCCGCCGATTCGATATCGATCGCATCCTGAAGACCTGGCCTTACAAGCCTGGCGAAGTTCTTGCCCGCCGTTTGAAAGGTCCCGACGGCCGGGCGCTGCTGCAAATGCGGGTCGACATGGGCGTGTTGCAATTGGAAGTCGACGGCCGGCCCGACGGCGAGAAGCCGGGGGGCTGCGAGACCTATCACGACTTCCTGCTGGGCGAGTTTCTTCGCGAAGGGAGCGAATTCACCCTCTCGGCCGAGCAGTGCCAGGAAGCCGATCGGGAGTTCGTGCAGTTCTATCACCGGCGAATCTGCTGGCTGGCTCTGCGGGAATATCGCCGGGCGGCCCGCGACGCCGACCATAGCCTGGCCTTCATGGATTTCGCCCGCGATCACTCACCGGACGAAGATTGGACGGTTTCGCACGAGCAATACCGGCCATTCGTGATGTTTCATCGGGTGCAGGCCGGAGCGTTGGCCGAGTTGGAGGAGAACGGTCCAGAAGCGGCCATCGGCGAGATCAACCGCGGCCTGGGCAGATTTCGCGCTCTGTTTGCCCATTACGATTCGTTGGAGCAATTCGAGTCGGACGAACTGGTCACGCGACTGGTCGAATTGAAGGAATCGCTGCGGTCGCACTATCAGGTGGGCCGTACGCTCGACGAGCAGTTGGCCGACGCGGTCGCCGCCGAGCAATATGAATTGGCCGCCGAACTGCGCGACCAGTTGGCGCGCCGCGAGACGCCCCCCAGCACCCCGGGCCTCAGTCCGCAGACGTGATCCGTGCGATGCGGCCATCGCCCGCCATCGTGCCTCTTTCGTGTCGGGTAGGCACTGCCCACCGGATTGCACCAACCTGCTGGCTGGGCCGAGCGTTGATTCTCGGTGGGCAGTGCCCGCCCTACGCAGCTCGGCCGAGAGTGCTCGGTTCATGAGACGAATTCGCGGCCTCGTCCGGAATCTAAGGCAAGTCTTTGCAATTCGCGGATTGTAATCTTGGGGATTCAAACTTGTATTTATGTACACTAACCTAAACGGGCGCATGAGTTCTCCGGCACACGATTTACGTTAACTGGTGAATCGCCCGTCAGTTGCGCGGGAATCGCGAAATTCGCTCGCCGTTCTGGCACGCCGCCTGCTATAGGGTCAGTCGTAAACAAAACACGGCGAACTTTGATTTGGCAGCCCGTTGAAAAAGGGGACTGGCTCTGAGCGACCGAGCGGAAGTGCGTGGTTTTTGACCTTGCCGCGAAGTGCCTGTCCCCTTTTTCAACACCCTTTTCCGGCAAATCTCATCGACGCAAAGGAGTGTGTGCCATGTTAGTGCTATCACGCAAACTGGAAGAACGGATTCAAATCGGCGAGAACGTCACGATCACGGTCCTAAAGATTCGGGGCAACTCGGTGCAAATCGGCATCGAGGCGCCGCGGTCGGTGTCGGTGGTGCGAGCCGAATTGCCCGCCCGGCGGCCGGAACAAGAATCCGAATCCGAATCGACCGGAGTTCCGGGCAAGACCAATCGGATCGCGCCCGAGATCGTTAGCCCGGAGCTCGAGCCGCGCCGGCAGGCCCAACGAGTCGCGCAGCAGCGTTCGCAATCGGTGGGGCAGCAGCATGTTGGCCCACTGCATGTTGGCCCCCTGCAATCCGACCCGCAGCGGCTCGCTCCCTGGAAACCGGGCGAACGAAAGCCGCGGGCCAGTGCCGCGCCGCTGACGGGTGCATCCCCGCTGGCCGACCATGTCCACGCACGCCGCGCCCCAAGCGTCTGTACGGCAACTTTGACGGGATGACGTGACGCTTGGGCCGGCGTGAATTTTTTTCCCTATTCTCCCTCTCCCTCGACGGGAGAGGGTTGGGGTGAGGGTGATGGAGTGCCAATCGGCGCAAATACTGCTCGCCGCCAATCTGGGCTGCGCAAATCCATCGTTTCAGATGTAGATCATAGCGCGTTGATGCGGTTCAGAAAGATTCGCCGCGCGCTGGACGGAGCGGATGGCTGTCGGTAGGATCGCAAGCGGTGCCGAGTGGAATCGGCTCGATCGCTCTTCCGACTGGAACCACGCCGTGGCTCGCCGCATTGCCCTCGCGTTCGTCGCGCTGCTTCTCATGTTGGGTGCACTTCTCTCACAGCCGCAAACATTGCGGGCCTGGCCGCCGCTGGACACTGCCACCACGGTCCAACTGCCGACGTTCGGTGTCGCCATCGACGCCGATGGCCTGCTGTCGCTCAAGACGTTCGCCGATCCCACGGGCCAGTTGCGCGCCGCCCAGCTTCAAGCGGCGCGTGGCCGGCTGCCCGCCAAACTGCAAGCCCGCAGTTCGCTACGCAAGATTTCGCTGGTGCGACTGGAAGCGGCGGTACGCCAAGCGCAAGCTAACGGCCAACAGCCTGACGACGCGATGCTGTATCTCGCCGGATTGCAGCGAGTGCAATACGTCTTCTATTTTCCGCGCGAGCACGACATCGTCATCGCCGGACCGGCTGAAGGCTTCGCATCGGATTTATCCGGCCGGGTTTGCGGCATGACGACGGGCCGGCCGACGCTGCGGCTCGACGACCTCGTCGTCGCGCTGCGGGCGTTTCCATCCAACATGCCGCCGGCGCCGCTGGTCGGCTGCACGATCGATCCGACGCCAGATGCAATGAGCCAGTTGCAAGCGTTTCAGAAAACCGTGCCCCGCGTCGTGCCGGAAAATAGCCGCGCCGAGACCGGTCAGCGGATCGCCGATGGCTTGCGCACGGCGCCGGGGACCGCGCCGATTCGCGTGTTCGGCATTTCGCCGCAAACGCATTGCGCCGGTGTGATGGTCGAAGCCGACTACCGGATGAAATTGATCGGATTGGGATTAGAACAACCGCCGGTGAAGATCGCTAGTTACTTCGACCTGGTTGGCGGCGGCGGGCGGCAGGGAATTTTGCAACGCTGGTGGTTCACGCCGAATTACGATTGCGTGAGGGTGAGCCAAGATCGTCAGGCGATGGAACTCGTCGGCGACGGAGTTCAACTTCTCACCGAGGCCCGGCTGATTGCCGCCGGCGGCGAGCTCAAGGAAACCTCGATTGGCAACGGCCCGAGCGAAACCTTCGTGCGTGGCTTCACACGCAGATACTCCGAACTGGCCCAGCGATCGCCGGTTTATGCCGAATTGCGGAACACGATCGATCTGTTGGTCGCCGCGGCTTATATCCAGCAACAAGGCTTCGCCGATCAGGCCGGCTGGAAGATGACGACGTTTCGCAGTGAAAAGGATTTTCCGGTCGACACCGAGCCGGCCCCGAAGCAAGTCATCTGCGCGGTGAATGCGGGCTGGCGCGGGAGCCGGTTTGTGGCCGTGGCCGGCGGCGGCGTCTCGATCAGCGCCGCCAAGGCACTCGCGCCCGAGCGCCTGCTGCCGGACAAGGATGGCAAGCTCCAAAAGATCCTCGACGAGGTTGCCAACGGCAGAAATCCAAAAAACGCGCCGGCCGATCGCTGGTGGTGGGACTGAAACGACCGCGCGACGATCGGGGTCGCTTTTTTCGCCGGCAGGCCGAGAATACTAGCCCGAAGCGTTAGCGAGGAAGCCTTGTAAGATCATCGCCCTGCGTCCTCGCTCACGCTTCGGGCTAGTGTAAATGGCGGCGAAAACGGTTCGGGGCGAACAAATCTTCGCCGAAGGTGGGAAAGGGTGCAACTGAAAGCGCGCGATTCTGGAAAACCTTCATGATTCAGTTGATTTCGTCGGGCTTGCTCGGTTTCGCGCTCTGCACGCTCGGGCAGTTCGGCCTGCCGTTGGGTTTGCCGCCGCTCGCCGAGGATCCGCTGTTGGCGAGGGTTGCGCCGCGAGAGTGTGTGTGGTATTTCAATTCGTCGGGCGTGGCCGAACCGGACCCCAAGAGCAAGAACCAAACGGAGCAACTTGTGGCCGAGCCGGAAGTGCGGCAGTTCATCGCCGCCCTCGGCAAGACGTTCAGCACGGCAATTCAAGAAGGCGCCCCGAGTACTCCGGAAGGAAAAATGCTCGGCACGGAGGGGCCGAAGCTGATTCATGCGCTGCTCACGCGTCCTTCCGCGGTGTTCGTCTCCAAGGCCGTCGATGGGTTCAAGGGGCTGGAGATTTCGGGAGGGATCGTCCTTTCGACCGGCGATCAAACCGCCGAGATAAAATCGTCACTGGAAAAAATCGAAGGCACGTTGTTCCACGCGGCCGCGGCGCAAACCCTTGACAAAATCTTCCAGGTCTCGGACGCCGAGCGCGTTGCCCAACAATGGCACAAATTCCCCTACAGCTACGACTTGCCCAAGGTTGAATGGGGTTTCCGGAACAACTATCTGGTCGTCGCAGTCGGTGAAGAAACCGCCGCAGGAATTTGGAACCGTGGCCGCGGCGATCCGCCGGCGTGGCTGTCGGCCGTGAGAAAGCGGCTGCCGGTCGAGCGCGTGAGCACGGTGAACTATCTAAATCTAGACAAACTCGCCCCGCTGCTCGGGAGCAGCGGAAGCTCATTTCTCCGGACCGTGGACCTTACCGACATCCAAGAGATAGGAGTCGTCAGCGGTTTGGAAGGAACGGCCAATGTCAGCAAGACCTGGCTGCACATGGAAAAGGGCCCCGATGGCAAACCCAACGATTTGCCGGATGCCTTCGGTGGCGCGCCGCTGACCGCTGTCGATCTGGCGCCGATTCCGCTCGATGCCTCGTTTGCCGTGGCGGGCCGGATCAATGCGACGCTGCTCTGGTCATCCGTCATGCGACGGCTTGAGAAGTTTCCCACCGTCGCTGCCTTGTCGTGGTCCGACGCGATCAAGAATCTCGAAAACCGAGGCAGCTTTCGTCTCAAGGAAGATCTGCTCGACACGCTCGGCGACACCTGGTGCATGTATAGCTCGCCGAGCGAAGGGGGACTGCTTTTCACCGGTTTCACCGTCGTCGTTCCGGTGAAGGACCATGACCGGCTGGCGGCAACGAATGACCGCTTGCTGCTTGCTGCTCGACGGAAAGACCGCGTTGGCACACCTACCGAAGGTGGCGCGGCAATGACCTTGGAGTTCGTCGAGGTCATGGAAAGCAGCTTTCGGGGCCACAAGATTTACCAGTTGAATTCCAACGTCCCGGCCCTCTCGTGTGCCCCCGCGTGGTGCATCACTGACAAGCAGCTCATCCTGTCGCTCGCGCCACAAAACATTCGGGCGGTGTTATGCCGCGACCCGAAGGGAGGAACGCTGGCGCAAGTGCCGGTTGTGGCCGAAAGGCTCAAGGCGGGCAAAGCCGCGCTGCTAACGTATCAAGACACGGCCGGGATGCTAAAAATCACCTATCCCCTGTTGCAGTTGATTGCTGCGACGAATATTCCCCGGATGCGGACGCAGGGGTTGAATCTGAGCGTTTCCGCGTTGCCCTCGCTGCCGGCTTTGCTGCGCCATGCTGAGCCGGGGCTCGGCACTCTAACTCGGACGGACGGCGGGCTCATTTATGTCAGCCGCCAAACGTTGCCGGTCGATCTGATGCTTGGCGCCCTCAGTCCGAGTTGGGTCAACGCCACGATCGGCTGGGCGCAACAGCTCGTGCCAATTAACGGCGGGTCACTCGGCGGCGGCGTGTTCTGAAAGAGCGAATTCGACGCGAAATCCGCCGGCAGCAAATGTCCGAACAGCAGCGACCACCACCAAGCACCGTTGCCGACTTGGGTAGTGGTACAGTTTGAGCCGCCGCGGCACACGGAGTGTGCCTACTACGTAGCAGGCACGCTCCGCGTGCCGTCGCCGCGCCAAAAAGCTTCAAAATGTACCGCTACGCCGATTTGGATTCTATTGTTTTTCCGAATCGCCGAACTTTATAATGCGGGCACTCTCACGACGGCCATACCTCTTCTCATCGATAGCGAGGTGACCGATGCGCGCGACTGGATTTGCGAGGCTTTGGAGATGGACCGGGATCGGAATCGTCGTCGCGTCCGTCGGCTGGGTGGCTCAAGCGAAGGAGCCGTCACCGGTCAAACAACCGACGGTAAAGCCGCAGCCGATCGTGGCCGCCGTCGTTGAGCCCGCACCCAGCGGGCACGAACTATTCACGCGCGAATGGCTGCCGAACGATGCTCGCGCGCATGGCGGCGATGGCCTGGGTCCGGTGTACAACGACAGTTCGTGCGTAGCCTGCCATAACCAGGGAGGCACAGGGGGCTCGGGCCCGGCGAGCAAGAACGTCGACATTCTCACGGCGTTCCGCGAGTCGACTGTCGTTCAAGAAATCCCACGGCCGGTTTTGGCGGCAGCGGTGTTCGATTCGTTGTTCGGAACGGTCGCGCCCGGCCCGGCCCGCCGGACCCGAACGCCCAGCTCACGCCTGAGCAGCGGAAACTCGCGCGGCAGCAAGAACGGCAAGAGTTGACGCAGATTCATCCCGGCTTTGCCTCGGGACATAGTTTGGTCCTGCACCATTTCGGCACTGACCCGAAGTATGAACAGTGGCGGAATAATTTCCTCAACGGCCAAGTCCTTCAGACGAACGAAGGGGGCCAGATCGGGCAGAAGGAAGAGGGGCAGACAGGCCAGGGTGATCGAAAGTTCCTCTTGAACGACACGAGCCAACGTCTTTCGCCTTCGCAGATTTCTGCCGCCGCCACGTCCGACGCGCCGGACCCACCACCGCCGAATGCCGCGCCGCAGCAAGCCAGCGAAGCTTCACCTCCAGACATCTCAGGAACTGGCTTGATCGCGATTGCGGGGCAGCAAATTCCGGCTGCGATCGCCGACGAAATTGGGCGATTGCAAGGCCAGGGCCGCACCGATGCGGTCAATTCGAACTTCGCGTCGCTGAACAACGTGCAGATCACTCGTTCGCAACGAAATCCCACGGCGCTGTTCGGCGTCGGATTGATCGATGCGATCCCGCAACAAGCGATCCTGGATTTGGCCAAGGTCGAGGCGAAAGTTTATCCCGACAGTGCCGGGCGGCCTTCGAAGCAAAAAGATGGCCGAATCGGCCGCTTCGGTTGGAAAGCGCAAAAGTCCACGTTGCAGGATTTCGCGCTCACGGCGTGCGCCGTCGAGCTCGGCTTGAACGTTCCGGGCCACGAGCAAGGCGGCTTGCCGCTCAAGCCCAACTACAAAGCGCCGGGGTTGGACATGAACCAGCGCGAATGCGATGCGTTGGTGGCGTATCTGCAAGCGCTTCCGGCGCCGGTTGAACGCAAGCCGGCCACAGATCAAGAAGCCGCCCTCATCGGCGCTGGGCATCAACTGTTCGCTGCCACCGGCTGTGCTAACTGCCATGTCGAGAAGCTTGGCCCGGTCCGCGGCATCTATAGCGACCTGTTGCTGCACGACATGGGCGAGCAACTGGGCGACACAGGCAATTACGGCGTGTTCACGCCCAACGCGCCCGAAGAAGAGCAGCCGGAACTCCCCTCGCAGCAGGCGAATGCCGACGGCCCGAATGGCGGTTCCGAGAGCGGCGAACTGACGCCGGCGCAATTGGCCAAGGTGATCGGCGCGCTGCGGCAGGAATGGCGAACGCCGCCGTTATGGGGCGTGCGCGATTCGGGACCTTATCTGCACGACGGCCGGGCCGACACACTCGAACAAGCCATCGCCTTCCACGGCGGACAAGGCACAAGAGCCGCGGTGAAGTTCTTTCAACTCAAATCGGACCAGCGGCAACAGTTGATCACGTTCCTCAAATCGCTCACGGCCCCGGATCAAGCAGCGCTGCAACGAAGCGAAACCGTCGATTCGATCAATCCACAGCCGCCCAGCACCGACGCCAAGCGATCAGTGCGCATCGCACGTACGGCGACACACTAGCCCGAAGCGTTAGCGAGGAAGCTTCGCAATATCATCGCACCGCGTCCTCGTTAACGCGTCGGGCTAATGTTTTAGGCACAGCCGGATGTCGAAGAACCGCCCATGAATCCCGACAATAAGCCTCGAACCTGCCGCGGCCCGAGCCGGCGCGAGCTGTTGAAATTCGGCGGGCTGAGCCTCTTTGGTCTCGGCTTGCCGGAACTGCTTGCGGGACGCTCCGCACTGGCTGCCGCTGTCAACGCGACAGGCGCTCCACCGATTGGCAAGTCGAAGCACTGCATTGTCCTGTTCATGCTCGGTGGTCCGCCGCAGCACGAAACCTGGGACCCTAAGCCCGAGGCGCCGGTCGAAGTGCGCGGCGACATCGGCTCGATCGCCACCAGCGTGCCGGGCATCCGCGTCGGCGAGTTCATGCCGCTCACCGCGCGGCAGATGGATAAAATCTGCATCTTGCGGGCGATGTCCACCGGCGACAGCGCGCATTCCACCAGCGGCTATGCGATGAGCACCGGCGTGCCGCACATTCCGCTGGGCGTGGAGTTTGCCCAGCCTGGAGCGCCGAACAATTATCCTTCGACCGCCGCGATCGTGAAGCACGTTTGCGGCCAGCGCCAGGGCCACGCGGGCGCGCTGCCGGCGGCGATTACGCTCACCGAAGTGCTGGCCAACGACGGCAACAAGACCTGGCCGGGCCAGGATGGCGGATTTCTCGGCCGCGGGGCCGATCCCTGGGTGCTGCCGGGCGATCCCGCGGCGCCGAATTATCAAGTGCAGGACCTGGCCCCGGCGGTGGGCGTGGCGGAGGAGCGGATGCACGAGCGGCTGTCGCTCTTGGCGCAGTTCGACCGGCGGCTGAGGATCGACGCCGCGAGCGAGGCCTTTGCCCAATACGATGTCTGGCGGCAGCAGGCGCTCACGCTCTTGGCGTCGCCGGCGGCGCGCAGTGCATTCGAGCTGGGCCGCGAGCCGAGCACGGTCCGCGAGCGCTACGGGCGGAACAAGTTCGGCCAGAGTGTGCTGCTCGCCCGGCGGCTGGTTGAATCGGGCGTTTCGTTGGTGCAAGTGAACTGGCCGCGGATCGACGGCGCCCTGAACAACGGGGCGTGGGACACCCACATGAAGAACTCCGAGTCGCTGCGCTCCGTGCTCATGCCGCGGATGGATCAGGCTTACTCGGCGCTACTCGGCGACCTGGCCGAGCGCGGCTTGCTGGAGGAAACACTGGTGGTGTGGGTCGGCGAGTTCGGCCGCACGCCGAAGATCAACCCCGCCGCGGGTCGCGACCATTGGGGACCGGTGTTCTCGGTGGCATTGGCTGGCGGCGGCATCCGCGGCGGGCAGGTGCATGGCTCGTCGGATCGCCTGGGCGCCGCGCCGAAGAGCGGCCGTGTCGAACCGGCCGATCTGACGGCCACGATTTTTCATTGCCTGGGGCTCGATCCCCAGTTGCAAATCCGCGACAACAGCGGCCGCCCGTTGCCAATCAGCCGAGGCCGGATCCTGCACGAAATTTGTTGACCGCGAGCGGGCGTAGGGTGGGCATTGCCCACCGATAAACCTGCGGTTTTCGCGCGCTCGGTGGGCAGTGCCCACCCTACCTCACGTCGAAGCCCAGCACGCGGCCGTCGGCCAGGGCGACGACGAGCTTGCCGCCGGACCAGGTCATCGCGGCGATATCTTGCGACAATAGCTGCCGGTCTTTCGTGGCACCGTGAGCGTCGAGGATTTGCAGCGTGCCGCCCCAGTAAGCGACGGCCGTTGTTCCCTTGTCGGCGGCAACCCATTTGACGATCCGGTGCGGCAGCAGCTTGTCTTTCGTGATGGCCTTATTGGCGATGCTCTTCTCGTCGCCGTAGGGCGGCTTTGGCGCGGCGGCTTCTTCCTTCGTCGCCGCGCGTTGGCCGCGGATCTGGCCGGTTTCGCCGATCGTCGTCAGCGAGCCATCCAGCGAATAGGCCACGAGCGAGCCGTCGGCTTGTGGCTTTAGCCACGCAGCCCGGTCGGGCAAGATGATTTGCCACTCGGGGCTTAGCTCTGGTGCATGATTTGTGGGCGACGTTGCCCCGACGACACTGTTTCGCACCGGCAATTCCCAGCGTGTTAGCGGCTCCATCGCGGCGGCAATCGCATACAGACTTCCCACGCCTTCGGACAAACCGGCCGCGTCGGTGGCAATCACCGCGATCGACTCTTCGCCCGGCCGGATGATGTCCAACTGCCAGGCCAGCAAGCCGCGACCCCGGCCGGGCACGTCGGCTGTCACCGCGTACGGCAACACCTTGCGCTTGGCGAGCGTCGCGATCAACGGATTGTCCGTCGGCGAGCCGAGCAGGATTGCCGGACCGGCGAGATCGTATCCCACAAGCTCGGGCGAATTCCCACGGCCCGCTTTGATCTGGCCGTGGCCGGTGTAATCGATTCCTGCCAAGGTCGGCGCTTCGGCCGCTGAAACGTCGCGCGCTCGGTTCACGTCGCCCGCCGGCACGATTTTACACTGCACGCCCCACGGCTCCAGGATTTCCGCCAACCGGGCCGCGGCGGCTTCATGATACGGAGCCGTCCCTTTGACGATCGTCACTTGCTTGTGGTTGCGGAAGAAATTGAAGATGTGATCCCGGTCGTTGCCGAACAACATTGCGCGGGGCGTGGTGCCGGCCACCGCGCCGGCTTGCGGCGGCGTGACAAGTTCGAAGGACGTGGTCGTTTCGCGATTGCCGAGCAATTCGCGCACGCTTAGCTTCCAAGCGCCGGCCGGATCGTTCGCCGCCAGCGGCAAACGCAGTTGGCAAATGCCGGCCGTTGTCGCCCGGTAGAGTGAATAGCGAGTTTCACCCAGCGGATCGACCAGCCGGATTTCCAGCGGTGCCGATCCAGACAGCAAATGCTGTTGGGCATCAACGAGCGTCGCGGTAATGTCGAGCGCCAGAGGCTCGCTGGCTGCCGTGTAGTTCCGCTCGATCTGCGGTGGGGCGATTTGCACGCCGCCGATCGGCCGCGCTGTCCGGGCAAAGACCCGCATCTCGCCGGGGCCGAAGCGATAGTGGCCCGAGTTCGCGTCCGGCTTGCCCGTCAGTTCCGCAACTGGACCGCCATGCACCGCGTCGTAAACCGGTCGACCGTCGGCGGGCCATTTGATCGTGGCCTCAGCCGCCTTGATACCCAGCAATCCGCCAACCTGTTCATCGTAAGTCGCGTTCACCGCGAACAGGTATTCAATGTCGCCCAGCGCTTTCGCGATGCGACGATGCCCGGATTATCGGTTTCGAAGACCGGCGCGATTTTGGCTTTGTCCAGTTGGCTCTTGAGCGCAGCCGCCAACGGCCGGGCCGCTTGGAATTGCCTCGCGAGGCTCGTGTAGGGAGCCAGCTCCTGATACTTCTTCGCGTCCATCAGTTTCTGGATCGCCGCCGCGTCGGGCATGACGGTCGTGACGCCCAAATTGATCGCGCCTTTCACCTGCACTTTGCAATCGCTGGTCGTGAACACCAAACCGCCGTGAGCAGCAAAATCCTCCAAGTTTGCGACCACCGCCGGAGCGAGATATTCGAGCGATGTCAGCACGATCGCCTTATGATTGGCCGCCAGCGTGCCATCGACAATATCTTCGTCGACCACGGCCATCAGCGGCTGCTGGATCAGCTTGCCGGCCAGATAGACGATCGCCAGATTCTTGCCGTGCTCCGTGGCGTGCGCGTAATCGGCATTCATGTCGTGCGATTGGACATGCACAAGGTTGGAAATGGAGTAGAGCAGCGCCACCGGCGGCCGCGTCACGGGCATCGTCGTGAAGATCGTCCCCAGCCGGGCCATCGACTTGTTCGTCTCGACGATTCCTTCCGCCGCCAAAGTCGACGCCGGATGCTGGACCTGCATGTCCGGCGGCTTGCACATTCCTTGGATATTCGTGATGAACGATAGGTTTTGCTCCAAGCGATAGCGCTCCGCCGGCGTATTGCCGTACCAGGTCGGCAGATACCAGCACGGCCGGTTGTAATCGCGGGCCCGAGCGATTTCCAAAAAGTACGACGGGTTGAAATAACCGGAACCGAAATCGTCGTAGCCGCCGTGGCCGCTCGCGACCGGCAGGCTGCGCGTGACGTTAAAGTAATAGCCGTCGGTAAAGGCCGAGAAACCGTATTGGCTTTGGTTCACCGACAGGAAATCGGGCCGCACTTCGCTCACGCCGAACTCCGCGTCTTTCCAAGCGGCGTCCATCAGGCTCAGCTTCCAATAAGCCCATTTCGTCCAGCGGGCCACGTCGGCCGGCTTGTCGCCATGCACATCGCGAAACGAAATCGGCGGATGACCGAATTCGCTGGTGAACGATCGGTGCTGCGAGGGTATCTCGTGCGGGCTGGATTGCTTCGTAACCGGATCGGGCAACCAGGTGAGGCCCGGCTCGTCGTAGAAATGCACGCCGATCGCGTTCGGATTGGTGCGGAATTCGAGCGCCGCGCGAACCACCCGCGAGCGCCCGCCGGAGAGCACGGCCGGATCGGACCAATCGCATTCCGGCCGCAAATCCATTTGATGGCCACCGCTCATGACGCAGTTGCCCGTGAAGTCCAGGCCGCCGACAATCGAATCGTCGCCGTTGCCGGGAGCATACAGCAGGTTGAACCCCAGGCTTTCTTCGCCCAGCACGGCCTGGTCCGCGCCGCGGCGCTAGAGCCCCAATCGATCAGCCGGAACGTGCTCTGGCGAATGTGGCTGAACAGCTCGATTTTGGCCGTCGCGGTCGCGCCATCGGCCGCCGCGGTGAGCGCGTATTTCCCTGGCCGCAGCAGCCAGCCGTTCAGATGGGCATGTACCGTCGCCCGGGCGTCTTTGCCTTCGACTGGCACGGGAGTGAGCGGAAAGTGGAATTCCATGTTGCTGCCGTCTGCGCCCTTCACATCCACCGCCAAATCACCGGCGGCGAGCGCCGTCGGACCGCCGCGGACGACAGCCAGATCGATGGTTTCGTTCGTTTGGTAAGCGGTGCGGCCCAGCGGCAGCAGCAGTTGCAAATCGGCGCCATCGCTGATCGCCGCCGACGCCAATACGATCGCCCAGGACACCCATGCAAGACGAATGGAGAGTTTCATGCGAGAACCTGAATTTCCTGGTGTGCCGTGAGTTGCCTATGGAAACAGCAATTCATAATACAACGCGTGATCGCGAGCGCCATCGATCGTAATTGTCCCATCGCTGCTGGGCAGCTTTTTGCCCGTGCGACGTCCGTCGTGGTCGAGGATATTTACCGCGGCGATGCGCCGCCCGGCGATTTCCAATGTCGCCTTGACGGGCTCCAACAGGATCGGCCCGCTTCCATTGTCCAACACGCGATTGTCCATCGCAAAGTATTTGAAACCGGTGTTGCAACTGCGGGCAACGACAGACAAAACCGCCCGTTTGCAATTCGAAAGCATCGCGTCCTTCTCCGCGGCAGTAAGAAAGATGGAGGCGTATGGTGAGGCCGAGGTGATCGTGACATCGCCAAGTTTGAGCCGGTGGTTTTCGGAGAAGCCGACGACGGCTTTCGTGCCTGCGGTGTCGACTGTGAAAAATCCCTTGCCCTCGGTATCCCAGGCAAACTGACCAGTGCTGGAGACAATGGTTGATCCATGTCGGTATTTGTTCATGTCGGGAAATGTGGACGGCTGCGCCTTGTCGGTAAACTCGACGACCACGCGGCCCGCGGCCAAGGCCTCCGGGGGCACGCTGCCGCCGAACGATTTCACGTCCCCTTGCTGGACAACTTTGTCAGTGAACGAAAACTCGCCATCGTGCAAGTTTTCGGAACTGATCCGGCGAATCGAAATGACCTCCGCTTGCTTCACATCGTTTCGATAGATCATTCGGGCCAGCGTCGGGAATTGTCCAAGCTGGGCCGGCGTGTCAGCTTCCCACACGCCCCACGGAAGCCAGCCGGCCTTGTCGTCAAATGTTCGCGGGGCGGATTGCGATTGGAATTCATAGGAGGCATCCCAACCCTGCAAGCCAAGGCCATAGGCGGCGACGATCGCGGGCCCCTCGGCACTGTAAAGCGAAGGGTAAACGTGAATCCATTCCGACAGACCGAATGGCCGGTCGATCACCTGCTGCAAGCCGCTGGAGAAATAGCCGCTGCCCGGCTCCTTGAGCATCGAGTCGTTCAGGCCGCCGCCGAAATAATTGTGCCGGTCGATGTAGCCGGCCATGTAATCGGATTTCAGATTGAGATAGTGCGGCAACATCGAAGGAGCTTGCCAGGGCGAACCGACCAACGGCCCTTGATAACCGGCCCTGCGAATTGCCTTGGAAAACTTGTCGTAAAACTGATTCTGGCATTCATGGAGAAACCAGGCCGTGTCCAACAGCCGCTGTCGCTGCCCGCCGTGCAAGCTCGGCAAATGATCGGCGCCAAAAAACCAGGGATTGGTTTCCGGCACGATGTTTCGCTTCGTTAACGTTTGACCGCCGGGCAGCGCATCGCCCCAGGCGGCATGAAATGCTTCGTCGGAACGATATTTCTTCTTCAACCAATCGGAGAACCGCTCAAGGAACAACTTCTGGTATGTCGGGCAGGAGTTTAGGGCTCCGGCCGAGGTATAGAAGAAGATGTCGTCCTCGTTTTGCATTTCGATGTAGGACAGGGCCGGTTCCTCGGCATACGTCAGGTCCGTATAAGGGTTCTTATGCCCCAGCAAGTTCACTACCATCTCGATCATCAAGTCTTGAACGTCGGGGGCAAAGTTGATGAGCGCGTAACTATTGCCGTGCAGGGCGTTGGCGATCTCGTCGTACGCCGCCAGCCGGTCTCGGTTGCCGGGACAGACATGAAACCCGTAGGTGTGTGACCAGCCGAAATAAATTCCGCGTTTCTTCAACTCGGCGGCAAAATAATCGAGCCGATCGAGACCGGCGGGATCCATCCGCGTGGCGTCATTCGCGTCGCCGATGCCTGACTGGTCCTTCGGATAGGAGAATTTGTGAAGTCGCACGCCGTTGATGCCATATTTGGCGTAGCGGGCCGCGGTGAACTGGGCATCCTTCTTCTCCGGAGCGCAGCCGCCGCCATAGGAGAGATTCACTCCCCAGAACTTCACGGGCGTGTGGTCCGTGAACTCGAAATGGTCGCCGACCATGCGAACCCCGCCATGCCGCCCTGCCGGAGCATCGAGCCACTCTTCCATGCCGATGACGCTCGGGGCGAGTTTGTCGGACGGTTGAAATGGAAACCAGTCGGGGCCGGCCAGCGTGCGCGTCAATTGGTCCAGGGCCTTCTGGCTGGCAAGGAATTCGACGTCGGTGGGAAAGGCCAAAGTCAGCGTTACCGACTTAGTTCCTTTCTTGAACATGTCCGTTGCAAGCTGAATCCGCAGATCGCCATCGGCCGCGATGGAGCAAGCGGGCTCGAGATGCAGACCAACGTCGCCGACTTTGGCGAGCCGCAGAACACCATCGTAAACCGGCTGTGTTGGCGCTGCCCGACCCAACGGCAACGACAAGGTCGTCGGCTTGCCGCCGGCTTGATTCAAGACGATACCGCCCGCCGCTTGCGCCGGCTCGACGCCAAGACTGGCGATGACCATCGTCACCGGCACGTCGACCGGTGCGTGCAGATCATAGCGGAACGAAATCTGCCGCGGACCGCTTTTCCAGGCCCCGAACTTGATATCGATCACTTGCTGGCGATTCTTGTCGACGACGAAGGTTGTGGCAGTCGAGAGCCGGTCGCCTTCGGCTTTGTCCTTGGCATCCATTCCCACCCAGCTCCAATTCGGACCCCAGCCTCCCAAACCAAGATGGAAAATGGGCGCGCCCTCCTTGGTGAAGTTGAACGACAGCGAATTGTCGGGCGCGACGACCGCCGCCCAGGCTGATTTTTCTTCCGCGGCCATTGAGCGCGATACGCCGCAGGCCATAAGAAGCAGAGCAGCGGCACAGATCAGCTTGTGGTTGAGAAACAAGGCTGGCGCGTCCTATTGATGGTTCGTGGAAGGGTGCGGCGAAGCAAGGATCACAGCCGGTTCATCGCACGCCGGGCGGGAATGAGAAAGTATTGTAGTCCAAGCGATCAAGTGTTTCGAGCAGCGCACCTGTGGAAAGAGATATGGCGATCAAGCCCCGATTCACGGTAGTGGTACAGTTTGAGCCCCCGCGGCACACGGAGTGTGCCTACTACGTAGCAGGCACGCTTCGCGTGCCGTCGCCGCGCCAAAAAGCTTCGAAATGTACCACTATGCGAATCACCTCGCGCGAGCCGCGGAACAGCGGTGTTGGTATGATAACAGGCAATCCGAGTTTGCATTGGTTTCTAACCGTGGCGTCGAAGGAAATCTGAATCCGTGGTCGTCAACATGCTCGCTCGCGCTGCTCTTTCCTCGCGGCCCTCGCTTCTTGCCGGTTTGATCTGCTGCATTTCGCTGCTCGGCGGCTCGTCGACTCATGCCGAAGAGGTTGCCGAGGCACAATCGAAAGCGCCCGCTGCTCGCCCGCTTGTCCTGGACGCCGAATCTTTCAAACACTATGTCGACGATTTCAACCAGCATGATCGCGAGCTGTATGTTCAATACATTTCGAACTCCGCGGCATGGGCGTTTCTGAAAACCAACATCCCGCTGCTGGATTGTCCCGACAAGGAACTGGAAGCGATTTACTATTTCCGCTGGTGGACGTTCCGCAAAGCGATCAAGCAGACTTCCAGTGGCTTTGTGATCACGGAGTTTCTACCGCCGGTCGGTTGGGCCGGCAAGGAAAATACGATTGATTGCGCAGCCGGGCACCATCTGCGCGAAGGCCGCTGGTTGGCCGATCCACGGTTTCTCGACGACTATTCACTGTTTTGGTTTCGCAAAGGGGGCAATCCGCGCAGCTATAGCTTCTGGGCCGCCGATTCGATTTGGGCGCGCTTCCTGGTGACCGGCGACGACCGGCTCATCAAGACGCTCGTTCCTGATCTGGTCGCCAATTACGAAGCCTGGGAGCAAGATCATCGCGACTCGAACGGCCTGTTCTGGCAGAGCGACGACCGCGACGGCATGGAACAGTCGATCGGCGGCAGCGGCTACCGGGCCACGATCAACTCGTACATGTATGGCGACGCCGTGGCCATTGCGAAGTTGGCCGCGCGCGTGGGACGCGACGAACTTGCCGAGCGCTTCCGCGGGAAAGCGGCCGAGATCAAGCGGCTTGTGCAGGAGCGGCTGTGGAATCCGCGGGCGCAGTTCTTCGAAGTGCTGCCCCGCGGCAACGGGCAACGCCTGGTCGACGTGCGCGAGCTGCATGGCTTCACGCCCTGGTATTTCGAGTTGCCGGATCCGGACAAATCGGTCGCGTGGCGGCAAGCTATGGACACGGCGGGCTTCTTCGCTCCCTTTGGATTGACGACTGCCGAGCGACGGCATCCGAAATTCACGATTTCCTACACAGGCCATGAATGCCAGTGGAACGGCCCGAGCTGGCCGTTCGCCACTTCCATCACGCTGACGGCGCTGGCCAATTTGCTCGACGATTATCAACAGAATGTCATCACGCGCGACGACTATTTCGAATTGCTGAAGATCTACGTGCAGTCGCAGCATCGCAGGCGCGAGGATGGCGCCGTCGTCCCCTGGATCGACGAGAATCTAAATCCACTCTCCGGCGATTGGATTGCTCGCACGCGCTTAAAAACTTGGAAAGACGGAAAAACCTGGGACGCCGCGCAAGGAGGCGAAGAGCGCGGCAAAGACTACAACCATTCGACCTTCTGTGATCTGGTGATCAACGGACTGATTGGTTTGCGCCCTACGGCGGATAATACGGTCGTCGTGAATCCTTTGCTGCCGGAGGGGCGCTGGGCCTATTTCTGCCTGGATCAAGTTTGGTGTCACGGGCATTGGCTGACGATTCTCTACGATCGCACGGGCGAGCATTATCATCGGGGAAAAGGGTTGCGCATCTTCGCCGACGGTCGCGTGATCGCCACGGCCGACAAGTTGCAGCGCGTCGCAGGCAAGCTGCCCGTCGCCGTCGCACAGAATCCCACGGCCGCCGCGACCGAAAGCGCCCCTGCCGTGGCCGCGGATCGAGGCGCCGCCGGCGGTTGGGTGAAATACGAGCACAATCCGGTGATGGGGGGCAAATATGGCACGTGCTTCGACATCTCGGTCCTGAAAGAAAACGATACGTACCGGATGTGGCTCTCGTGGCGGCCGAAGCAGAGCATCGCGCTGGTCGAGAGCAAGGATGGATTTCAGTGGAGCGAACCACCGCGAGTCGTGCTCGGTCCGCGTAAGGAGTCGGGCTGGGAAGATGAAGTCAATCGGCCGGTCGTCTTGAAGAAGAAGGATGGCTATCATCTCTGGTACACCGGGCAAGCAGCCGGGCACTCATGGATCGGCTATGCCACCAGCACGGACGGCATCGCTTGGAAACGGATGTCCGACAAGCCGGTTCTCTCGGCCGAGCGGCCGTGGGAAAAGGTGGCCGTGATGTGCCCACATGTGATGTGGGACGAGCCAATGCGGCTGTATCGGATGTGGTACTCCGGCGGCGAGCAGTATGAGCCGAACGCCATCGGTTATGCGACAAGCCCCGACGGCTTAAAGTGGACCAAGGCGGCCGCGAACCCGGTGTTCACGCCCGATCCGAAAATTCCTTGGGAACAACAGCGCGTCACGGGCTGCCAGGTTCTCAAGCATGGCGATTGGTTCTATATGTTCTATATCGGTTTCCGCGACGAGGCCCACGCGCAGATTGGGTTGGCCCGGTCGCGCGATGGTCTGACTGGCTGGCAGCGGCATCCGGCGAATCCGATCGTGCGGGCTGGCTTGGCGCACGATGGAAAGGACGACTGGGATTTCGACGCTTGCTATAAGCCCTGCGCAATCTTCGACGGCACGAAATGGCTTCTCTGGTATAACGGCCGGCACGGCGGGCTAGAGCAAATCGGCGTGGCGATGCACGATGGCGAGGAATTGGGATTCGGACCCCACTGAGAGCCGGCCTTGAACCGTTATGCGCACGGCGCATCCGATGAGCGTTGACAAACCGGCAGCATGGGACGAACTGCTTCAGGCAGCGCATGTTTGGTATTGGAACGTCGGTTCGAACTCCGAACGGGTGCTGGAGCAGCGGTTTCGGCATTGGCTCACCGAGGCCGAGATCGCCAGTATTGAAAATCTCCGCGTCGACCGGCTGCGCAACATTCGATTTGCGGCGAAGGTGCTGCGCAATCTGACATTGTCGCATTACACCGCGGTTCCTCCAGCGAACTGGCGCTTTGTTCCAGGCAAGCATGGCAAGCCAGAAGTGGCAGAGCCGTCGGCCTTGGAGTCAGTACGATTCAACTTGACACATACCGACGGCCTGGTGGCTTGCATCATTAGCCGTGCGCGCGAGGTGGGAATCGACGGCGAGGAGACATCGCGCGAAGTGGATTTTGCCGAAATCGCACCGCATTTCTTCTCGGCCGGGGAGCAGGCTCGAATTGCAAATTCGCCTCCCGAACGACGCGCAGCGCGATTCTTTGCGCAATGGGTGCTGAAAGAGGCCTATTTCAAGGCTTGTGGAACGGGAATTCCCGAGTCGCCGGAGCGAATCGCGCTCGACTGGACCGTAGACGACCAACCGCTGGCACTTGGCGATTGGCAATTTGCCTTGAAATGGATCACCGAGCGGCACGTCGCCGCCGCCGCAGTCCAGCGCGCGCCGGACGAACCGCCGACGGCCATTCACTGGTTCGATGCCCAGGCGCGTAGTCGAAGCTGGCGTCGCCGTCGAACATTGACGGATCCCACACGTGGGGCTGGGCCAATTCCGCGTCGATCTCCGGATCGGCGGCATGGTAGTAAAACAGCCAGGAGGATTGCTTGAGCCGATACGGCGCGAATGTGTCGAAGCTGCGCGTTTTCGGTACGCCGCAACCGATATGCTCGAGCAGATGCATTCCCTCCGCGGCGCACCGCGCCAATATCGGCCGGAGCAGGCCGGGCAGCAAATCTTCTTCGAGCTCGACGGTCTGATAATCGACCAGTCGCATCCGCCGCAACCCACCGCGGTGCTCTTCCCATTTCACCAGGCAATAGGCGCGCAGCAGACCGTTGCGGCAGGCGGTGTAGATCCAGAGCCGCCCCAGCGAGAGCGGCGCGGCAAAGTGCCAGGCCAATGTCCGTGCGTCGCGCACGGCGAGCAGCTTTTCGGGATTCTGCCGGACAAGCTCCGCCCAAAATTCGTCGAACCGAAAATCAAACCGGACCGTCGATTGAATCGTTACCGACGCTGGCGCTGCCGGCAGCGATTTCGCGAAGACGGTGTCTTTGAGCTTCAACGCCGCGGCCGCCGGATAGGCCAACAACGAAGGCAGTGGCACGCGCAATTTTCGCAGCACCTTTTGCGCAAACCCGTGGTAGCCTGTTACCCAGCAAGCGGCCGTCTCGAAATCTCCCAGCGGCACACGAGCCGAAAGTGCGCTGAACGTCGGCGCGGCGACCGGCCCGACGGTGGTGTTGATGAACAGCTCGGCGCCGGGCTGATTGAAGTAGTCGTCCATCAACCAGAGCGCGAAGCCACGGTATTCCGGAGCCACGACCCACGCCCGGCCATTGGCGCAGACCAGATCGCGCCCACGAAATTTGTACGGTGAAGGAATATTGACCAGCGAGCCGACGATCTGCCCGCCAGCGTCTTCTAGGACCCAACCGAGCGGCCACGCCTTACCCAACCGCGGCCAGAGCGGGCTGTTGAGCCACAGGTCGCGCCAGGCGGCGCGGGACGAGCTGCGGAGCCCATTGGCCGCTTCCAGTCGCGCGATCGCGTCGTAATCGTCGACTTGGATCTGTCGCAAATGGGGCGCGGCGTTGTGAGCCACGGCAGGCATTTGGGTAGTAATGCTCATAGGGCGATGGCTCACGGGTCGATTCGATAAGCAAGCGGCAACGATTTCAAGCCCCGGAGCCCCAAATTCTCGCGCCACACCAGCGACTCGCCGGTCATTTCAAGATGCGGAAAACGGGCCAGCAGCGTTTCAAACGCGATGTGTCCTTCGATCCGAGCCAGCGGCGCACCAAAGCAAAAATGGGCCGCCCAGCCGAACGCCAGATGGCGATTGTCCGGGCGATCGAAGTCCAACACGTCGGGTTCGGGAAAACGCTCCGGGTCGCGGTTGCCGGCCGCCATCACGGCGATGACCGCCTGGCGCTTGCGGATTTGCTTCCCGCCCAGCATCGTATCCTCCGGCGCCAGACGAGCGGTGTGCTGGCTGGGGCTTTCGTAGCGGAGCAATTCCTCGACCGCCGCGGGCATGATCTCGCGGCTCGTTCCGAAGCCGGCCCATCTGGTCGGGATTGCGGAGCAGTGAGAGCACGCCGTTGCCGATGAGATTCGTCGTCGTTTCCAGGCCGCCAACCATGGTCACGATGCAATTGGCAATCACCTCTTCGTCGCTTAGCCGGTCGCCGTCCATTTCGGCCGTTAGCAGCGTATGCACTAACCCTTCGCGAGGATGTTTGCGTTGCTCATCAATGGCGTTTTGAAAATAGGCGGTTAGATTCTCAACCGCCGCGAGCACGCCGGCCAAACGGTCGGGATTGTGCTGGAAGTTTCCCAGCATTTCGGCAAACGTGGCGGACCAGTTTTTCAACCGCCCATGATCGGCGACCGGCACGCCCAGCATTTCCGCCGTGACGATCGCTGGCAGCGGCTCGGCGAAGTCGGCCAGCAGGTCGAACCGCCCCGTGCCACGGGCCTGGATGTCGTCAATTAGCTGCGTCGCGATTTCCTGGATATGATCGCGGAGCACGCGGACCCGCGCCGGCATGAACGCCCCGCCGGCCAGTTTCCGCAGCCGCGAGTGCGCCGGCGCATCGCGAAACAGCATCTGCTTGACCATGACCCGAGCAATGGGACTGACTTCCGGGCGCCGCAGAGCTTCGAAATATTCCGGCGAGGGAGCCCGTTCGGCGGAAAACCGCGTGAGGACCGTGATCACGTCGTCGTAACGCGTGACGATCCAAGCATGCAAGTACGGATCCCAATGGACCGGTGCCTCGGTCCGCAACCGACGATACAGCGGATAGGGGTCGGCCAACACCTCGGGATCGAGGAGGTGATAGAGGCTGAGTGGAATTTCGGCCGATACGTCAGACATTGCGGGCGCTCGCCAGCCGCTCGACTTCGACCGCCAGCGCGGCGACCGTCGGCGCGCTGAACAGTTGCCGCAACGTCAGCTTCACGCCAAATTCGGATTTGATGCGCGCCACCAGTTGCACGCCGAGCATCGAGTGACCGCCGATCATGAAGAAATTGTCTTCCATTCCGACCGACGGCTGTCCCAAGAGGGAGGCGACAAGGGTCGCGAGCTTGGCTTGCACCCCGTCGGCGCCCGCGATGCTCGGAACTTGTGCTGGGCAATGGGCGAGCGTGTTCTGAGCGCTCGGAATAGGGAGGGCGCCGCGGTCCAGCTTTCCGTTCGCCGTGGTCGGCAATGCATCCAAGATGCAGAATCGCGACGGGATCATGTAATCCGGCAATCGCGCGGCGAGAAATTCACGCAGATCGGTTGCTGTTATTTCGGCAGAGGCCGCGATGACAAGATACGCGACAAGCTGCGGTCCGGCGTCGCTTGCGGCGGCAATCTCTCCAGCGCTGGCGACGAACTCGCTGGCGATGACCGCGCTGGCTTCGATGCCCGGATAGCGGTCGAGGCAGGCGACGATTTCGCCTGGCTCGATGCGGTAGCCGCGAATCTTGATCTGTTCATCAAGGCGGCCAAGAAACGCGATCTCGCCGTTGGGCAATAGCCGGGCGCGATCTCCAGTGCGATAAATCCGCAGCGGCGACCCCGCCGGGGGGCGAATAGGTGACGAATCGGCTGGCGGTTTGCTCGGGCAGATTTCGATAGCCGCGCCCGACCAACGCTCCGGCCAGGCACAGCTCGCCCGGTTCGCCGTCGGGCACCGGTCGCAAAGCTTCGTCGAGAATATACACAGTGGTATTGCGAATCGGCCGGCCGATCGAGGGCGGACCGGTAATTTCCGCGTCCGGCCTGACAATGCCGGAGGTCGCAACCACCGTGCATTCGCTGGGACCATAGTTATTCACGAGCACGAAGGGCAAGCCCGCCGCGGGCCGGCGGTGCAATACGTCGGCCCCGGTGAGCAAGGTGCGTAGCGCGGTTTCGGCCGGCCATTCGGCATGCAGCATCTGTTCGGCCAACACCGTCGGGACAAAGCTGATCGTAATTCGCTCCGCCACGAGCCAATCGCGCAGGAGCTGCGGCGAGCGGCGCGTCGATTCGTCGGCGATGTGCAAGCTGGCGCCTGCGGCCAAATGCGGCCAAATCTCCCAGGCCGCGGCATCGAATCCCAGGCCCGCGACGAGACTCGCGCGGTCCGCGGCAGTGACGCGGAACGCGGCCTGATGCCAGTCGACGAGATTCAACAAGTTGGCATGCGTGATCTCGACTCCTTTGGGACGCCCGGCCGATCCTGAAGTGTAGACGATGTATGCCAGGCTTTCGGGCTCCGGCGCGACACGCCAGGGAGCCAGCAGCGAGTCGGATTCATCCAGCGCCGCCGCTGACGAGCTTAGCGCGTCGCCATCAATGGCAATGACTTGCCAAGGCCCTCGCGGACAATGCGCCGCCTTTGTGCCGTGGCTGATCAGAATCGCCGCGCCCGCGTCCGTCAGGATTGCCGAAACGCGATCGATCGGCGTGCAAGGATCCAAGGGCAGATAGGCGGCCCCGATTTTTAACGCGGCCAGCGCAGCCACGACGAAGTTGGCCGAGCGGTCGAGCAACAATCCCACGCAGCAATCCGGCCCCGCGCCAGCGCGGATCAAACTTGTCGCCAGGCAATTTGCCCGCCGCTCGAGATTCGCGAATGTTAGCGGGCATGTTGCATCGACAATCGCGAGGGCGTTCGGTGAGCCGGCGGCCCGGGCGGCGATGCGCGCGACGACCGTGTCGGTGTCGTTTTCGACGGAGAAAACGTCCGTCGGCGGCGATGGGTTCGTCAACTGCGTAGGTGGCGCCATCGAGTCTCTTCTTCCAAACGTCGCATGATCGGCAAAGAATCAACAAAGATCAATCGCGTCAATGTAGCCGCAAGGTCGCGACCTTGCATTATGCCGCGCAAAAAAATTGATCTTTCGGTTAGGCCCGTCTAGTTTGCTTACGACGGCGGGACAATGCAACCTTCGCGGTATAGATGCTTTCTCCGGGTTTTTCAGGGATTTCTTGGCGGCTCGAAGAATTTTTCGCGGCGGTTGTCGGGTCGCGGAGCAATTCGGTCATTTTCTTAATAGCAGGGCCCGCATGTAGCGGTCCCGGAACTCGAACAGCATTCTGGAGCAGGAGAAAGCCATGTTTCGCTCGCACCGATATGTTTCGATCCTTGCACTAAGCCTCGTGTTTGCGGTGGTTTCCGCCGCCTTCAGCCCGGCGACGGCGATGGCCAAGCCGCCCAAGCCATTTCCGGTGAAATATCCCTACTACCATCACGACCACTTTTTTTACGGAGGCCCGGGGATCATTGTGGGCGGTCCGACCTATGTCGCTCCGATCGAACCGGTCGCGAATCGGGCCATGTACACGTTGTTCTTTAAGGACAAGGCAGGACAAACCAAGGTTTATGCCCAATATACGGCCACGATCTTCGATAACGGCACGACCGATTGGGGTGGTTTGATCGAAGCCCGGGACGCTCTCAAAGCGGCCGGCGTCGAGTGCTGGATCGGCCCAGGCCAGTGGGTCGCGACGGCGGGTGGCTAAGCCTTCGCAGAATCGCACCGAGTCTCACCGTGTGCGCCGGAGTCTAGCCGATCGCCGATTTTCAGTGCCGCTCAAGGCAGCGGTCCGACGCTGTGGCCAAAGCCGCTGGATGGATCCAGCGGCTTTCTTTGTTATTGTCCCGTGCCCTGTTATGCCGGTACGGATATTCTATTTTCCCTCCTCCTTGGGAGGTTCCTTGTGTCTTTCGAGGCGTTTGATTTCTTCTTCGAAATCGCTCTCGAATTTACGATCCTGTTGAAATCGGAATGTCGAGTATTGTTCCTCGGCCAACCGCTTGGCGACTTCGGCTGACACGGAACCCGCGTTGACAAGGACGTCGTATTCGTTGAATTCGAGGAACGCGTCGATGCGGCTTACCCAGTCCGCCATGCGCATTGGAATCCGGCGCGACGCTTGGTTCTCGGCATAATCTAGATACATCGTGACGATCCGCTCCAATTGCTTGATCTCTTTCTCGATCAAGTAATTCTTCGCGATCGACACATCCGATTTCAAAATCTTACCCCGTGGAGCGTTCTTCCAGGTGGTCAAGCCCATCGACGGGCGAGTTGCGTCAGCGCGGCTCGCAATAATCTCGGCAGCGGTTTTGCCGGTCACGGCCCAGTGCAACTTATTCTGCACGGTCTTGAAAAATGTCGGAAATATCGGCCTGCTTGTCGTAGTCGATGCTGCACTGCTCATAGATATCGGTGATTTTGAGATAAAACCGGCGTTCGCTGGCTCGTATCTCGCGAATCCGCTCCAGCAGTTCGTCGAAATAATCTTTGCCGAATCGCTTGTTCAGCTTTAGCCGCTCGTCGTCGAGGACGAACCCCTTGATAACGAATTCCCGTAGTGTGCGGGTCGCCCAAATGCGAAATTGGGTAGCCTGGACACTGTTGACGCGATAACCGACCGAAATGATCGCGTCGAGATTATAGAACTCGATTTCGCGAGAAACATCGCGTTTTCCTTCGGTTTGAACTCTTAGAATTTTTCTAAGAGTTGCCTCCTGGCTGAGTTCCCCAGACGCATAGATTTCCTTCAGATGATAACTGATGGTAGGAATTTCGACGGCGAATAGATCGGCGATCTTCTTCTGATTGAGCCAGAACGTCTCTGACTCGTATAGTACCTCGATCCGGACCGTTCCCTCGGCGGTCTGATATAGAATCAGTTCGCCCTCATTCGGTTTATCGGAGTCTTGCATTGCCACTCCCACTTTATGGCTGCCGTTGGCCGATCAAATAGATGGCTCGCAAGTTCATCACCGCTTCGCCGTGCTGTCCAAGAGGTCGCAAAATCACGGTCGCCTGCGGATTTTCGATCCGCACCGAGCCAAGCCAGAGCGTAGCGAAGCGCTCCCAGCTTCCGGTGCGAGGGCGCGTGCCGTGAAGTTTCTGATCGTTCACGACGACTTCGTAGGCGTCGTCGGTGGCGGTCAGGGGCGAGGCGAGCACGATGTACAGATCCTGGTTTCCCGTCGTGGCGAGCTTCGTTTTCCATTGGAGCGATATTCGGCTGTTCCGCCAGGCGCCGAGAAAATCCTGTCCCCGGTCGAACACCGGTCTCGCGCCTTCGCCGACGAATTCCGCCGTTTCGGGGCTGAGGTAGGTTACGCCTCCGCCGGCGAGCTTCGCGCTGGCGAACGCTTGGTCGCGCCACAGAGTCAGCTCGATCTTCGCGCCAAGCCCACCAACCGACTGCGACCGCAGCAAGTCTTCGAGCGAATCGATTGGATTTCCATTTACCTTGAGAATCGCGTCCCGCGTTTTCAACCCGGCGGTTGCCGCGATGCTGCCCGTTGGAACGTCGACTAGCCAGACCCCACGTTCGGCGGGCAAACCCAATGCCGACATTTCCCCCTGCCCCACGACATTTTTGGCCTTCGCCCCGAGCCACGCGATGACATGCTCGTCGCGAACCTTTTCTGAAGAAGACCTAGCGGCCCCGCGCAGGCGGAATCGCTGTCGCCCGCGCTCCGGCGCCGCGGGGAGGACGGGTGTTTTGGCCAGCGCGGCCAGCTTCGGCGATTGGACGCCGAATTGGTCCATCGGAAAATTCTCGAACCCCAGGCGCAAGCGCCGGCGATTCGGTCCGTACCCGATAATCGCCCACGCTGGGCTTGATGAATTCCGCGTCAACTTCGATCGAATGTTCATCCCGCCCGCTTTGCTTTTCGAGCACGGTGGCCGGCATTGCCTTTGTCTCGCCGGGGCGATTGAGCAAATTGAAATCGCACTCTTGGCCCCACGGCGTTGGCATGCCGATCGGATTGTAGTGCCTGAACACGATGTTATGCCGCACGACGTCCTGGCTGTCGCGAAACCAGACATGGGGGTGCAACGAATTGTTCACCGTCACGTTGTTCTCGCAAACGCGGTAGAAACCCTCGCGCATTTTCAAGCCGCCGTTGAGGCATAGATTGTTCTGCAAGCGAAAGTTCGACGAGCCGTCGTCGAGGTCGATATCCCAGCCATGATCGCAGCGCCAGCGATTGTTGCGGAGCACGATCGGCTCGACGCAATCCAACAGCGGCAGATTCTTTTTCTCCGGGTCGAGCGCGATCCGCTGCACGTCGACTCCTCCCAGCTCCCAATAGCGGTCGCGGCCCCAAGAGTTGAAGCTCCCATGGTCGCCGGTCTCGAGAACCGTGTCGAATACATCGCAGAATTCGACAAGATCGCCCCCCCAGCAGCCATCGCCGATATTGATTCCGGCCCGCGGCACTTCGTAAATCGAACAGTGCCGGACCGTGATTCCGCGCGACATGGAAATCTCGACGCCGGCCGTCTGCTTTTCCACGCGGCCGGTGAGATAGATGAGACAATCGTCGACCAGGCAGTCGGCTGGATAATTGTTTGTTTTCGGCCCGGGCGTTTTGTCGATCGCGGCATAGTTCTGTCGCTGTCCATATTCGAACAGCGGGTTGCGGACCGCCTTGGGATCGCCGACGAAGGCGATGCCGTTGGCCCCGGCCCGTGCGATCTGGCAACTGCGAATCGTCGTGCGGCGATTGTAATTGCTCACGAACACCGCGTTGCCGCCAAGAGAATCGAGCAGGCAATCTTCCAGTGCGCAGTCCTCGCTGCCGGTAAGCAAAATTGCTCCGCCGCGATAGATCGTCCAATCGCTGCGCAACAGCGGCTCCTTGGTATCCATGAACGTCCGGGCCGCGTGACGCAGCGCGAACCCGCGCAGCGTGACGAACTTTACCGGCTCCTTTTCGCTGCCGTGGAATTCGACGAGTTGCCGCAGCCGCGCGGCTTCGACCACCGCCTTGCCGAGATCGAGACCTTTTGGCGGCATGAAATAGAGCGTGTGCGTCTTCGTGTCGAGAAACCATTCGCCGGGTGCGTCGAGCTCCTCGAAAATGTTCTCGACAAACCGGTATTCGCCGTGCATGCCCATCTGCCGATTGTTCTGCCAACCCCCTTCGTACCGCACGTGCCCGTCGGCATCCTTGCCGGTGATGAGATAGTGGTAGTCGCCCCACATGGCGGAGTGCATGGCGTGAATGAACCCGCCGCGAGGATCGGACCAGCGCTTGGCCCGGACGGGATCGAAGGCGTCGCGGGCATAGCCGTTGAAGATTCGCTCGTCGGGATTGAAATTGGGATATCGGGCGAGCGTTTGCCGCTGGCCATTGATGAACAATTGATCGGTGACGAGATTCGCGGGGACCGCCGCCTGCATGATCCCATCGCGATACGGCTTCCAAGCCAGGTTCAAGCGTATCCCGCCGCTGATCGTCACCGCTTCGCCGGGTGCGGCTGCGTAGAGGATCGGCGCCGCCCGCGTGCCGGAATCCTGCGGTGTAAAGAGGATGCTCTCCGGCAGGTAGTAGGTTCCGGCGTGAAATAGCACTGTCGCCGGCTCGGCGGCTTTCGTTCGCAGCAAGCGAACCGCATGCTGCGCCGGCAAACGTTTTCAGTGGGGCCGATTTGCTCCCAGAGTTGGCGTCGTCGCCACTCGGATCGACGTGCAGCTCGACAGCCCAGAGCGAGCCGGGCAAGGCGGCAGTCGTGATTGCGACGGCGACGAGAAAATTACGGAGCGATTTCAGTGGTGTGCGGGCGGTCATCGGGGATCGGTTCACAAGGAGGCCAGCGGATCGGCGTAAACTTCGCAGCGGAAATGCCGCAGGATGCTTGCAGGCGTGCGACTCACATCCCGCAATCGCCGCCACCACATTGCGGCAGACCACAACCACCGCCCCGCGGCGCTTCGCAAATCGGCAGCGATTGCCCCGACCTGGCCGGCGCCGCCGGAACGCTGAACCGCTTTTCAAGCTTCATGGCCCCGCAGCTTGGGCACTTGGGCCGCTGGCCATTGCGGATCAGCAATTCGAACTCGCTGCTGCACTTCTGACAGGTGTATTCGTAAATCGGCATGAAAGTGCTCTCCGGAAAATTCGTGAAAACAAAGGGATAGAGATCGACGCAATTTTAGCAAGCACGGGTTTGCATTGCGCGGGCCACGGCTCAAGCCCGTGACCACGAGGTGGTCGTGTCCCGGTCAAACGCCGGCACTCTTTAGACGATTTGATCCGCATAAAGCTGGGCATTCTAGCAAAGTGTTCCGGTTTATTCCGATTTTGACGGAAGTTCCGATTAGCGGGATTCCGATACTTTGCCAACGAGATCGGTCTTGCGATCGAGCGAGACGAAACCAGGCAGGCAACACAGGAACGAGCCATGAGCTTCCGACGGCGTAAGCTGGGAATTTTGGCGGGAACCCTTTGCGGTGCGCTCACGCTCTGCTGGGCCGATGCAAGCGTTTTCGGGCAATCCGGCTGGCAGCCGACCCGCGGCGCAGTGAATCGCGATGCCGGCAATCCGTCGGACGATGATAGCGACGATGCTCCGCCCTCACGATCGGCGCAATCGCAGGCCCCCGCCTGGCAGTCGCAAGGCTCGCCTTCGGTGGCTCCGGCGCGGCCGATCGACGCGCCGCGGACCAGCGGCGAAGTTCCGCGCCCCTGGTATCAACAGAACCCGCGGCAGCAGGCCGACAGCGACCGCAGCCCGACACCGGCAGCCGGGCCGAATTTTCCCGCCTCGCGAACTGGCAACTACAACAACCGCACGAACAATAGCGGCAACGACGCTGCTAGTGACAACAGCTCGCCGACGCGGCCGGCCGGGCAAGTCCGACGCACCGCGTATCAAGACAGTTCCTATTACACGCCCAACGCCGATGGCAACATGCAGAGCGTCCAGCGTCCCCAACGAACGCGGATGGCGATGGTCGACGGATCGATGGATTCACCGCCGCATTCCGTGAGCGGCCCAATGACGGGCGGCGAGGAGATGGCGCCCCCGATGACGATGGGCGGGCCGCCGGGCGACGACTTCATGGGTTCAGAGCCAAGTTGTGGCTGCAACTCGGGCCACTGCTCGAGCTGCGGCTGCGCTAGCGGAAGTTGCGGCTGCAATAATTGCTGCTGTCCTCTCTGCGGGTTACTCTGCGACTGGTGGCAAGACGATTGGGATCGCGACCTAACGGTCTCGGCCGGAGTGCAAAGCTTCAAGAGTCCCGTCGATGCTCAGAACAATCCGTTGGCCGGCCATTTCGGATACTACACCGGCGCGAATTGGGGCACCCCGATTTGGGACGCGATCGGTTTGGGGGGCCAGATCGGCGTGAATTTCTTCGAGAGCGATTTGACGAACGAAGAAAGCGAACAAAACGAGCACCGCGACCAGGTCTTCTTTACCGGCGGTTTGTTCCACAGGGCCGTCGGCGATTGCGGCGTGCAAGGAGGCGTGGTTTACGACTATCTCTACGACAGCCACATTCCCGCCGTGCAGCATGCCACGCTCGCGCAGGTGCGCGGCGATCTGAGCTACGTCTACCAGTCCCGCGATTTCGGTTTCGACTTCGCTACCAGCGCGAAGACCTATACCGCCACGGAAGCCTTCGATGGCTTTACCGTGAGCGACATGTATCGACCGGTCGACACCTACACCTTGCACTATGGTCACCGCCTTTGCGGCGGCACGGAGTTCCGGGTCTACGGCGGTTATGCCAACGGCTTGGGCGGCCTGGTCGGAGCTGATTTCGACGTGCCCGTGGCGGACCATCTGTCGCTCAACACCAATTTCATGGACGTGATTCCTGGCAGCCGTCCCGCGGGCGAATCGCAACGGACCGAGTCCTGGGCTTTGGGCATCGCGCTGGTCTGGCATCCCGGCTCGTGCACTCGCGAATGCTGCGGCAGTCCTTACCGCCCGCTGTTTAACGTCGCCGACAACGGCACGTTCATCGTGAACGAGCACATCAGCGAGACCACGACTACAGTTGCGGACGACTAGTCACGCAGCGGAACAAGAATGTCGAATGTCGCATGATGATCAGAAAACAAGGATTTGCGGCGGCGGATGGGGCCAGCGGATGAGCGCTTCGCCAGACTGGCAATAAGCAAGCCGACCCCGACTTCGAGGCGACTGACGTAGCGAAGAACTGCTTTTCAGCAGGCAGGGAAACCACTCGCGATTTCCATAGCAAGCAGCGCCAGCAGCCGCTTGGTTCTCGACCTTCTTCGCCGTCCGTTCGGCCGCTGTCCTTTCGCTCACCGCCATTGCAGGAAGCGGTCAAGGCGCCGTCGCCCTCCGTTAGAGAATCCTGATGATTAAGCTCACACGTCTTGGTGGTGAAAAGTTCATCTTGAACGCCGAACTGATTCGCTATGTCGAGTCCCGCCCAGACACCTTCATCACGCTCACCGTTGGCGACCGGGTCGTCGTCGAGGAGTCGATGGACGAGGTGTTGCGGCGGAGCGTGGAATATCAGCGGTCGAAGCTGTTGACTCCGCTGGCGGGAGTGTTGAGCTAGCAGCCTGTTGAAAAAGGGGACTGGCTCTTAGCGATCGAGAGGATTTCCCCCAGTATTGACGTACCCGCGTAGTGCCTGTCCCCTTTTTCAGGGCCGGCCCGATTCGCTGGGGGGGTCGTCCGGCAAGAGATTGAAAACGCCACTTGGAATCGTTGGCATGGATATCGCGACGGTCGCCGGTCTGTTCACGGCCTTTGCCATGATGTGCGGTTCGCTGCTCGTCATGGGCTTGGAAGGTAAAGGAGCAGTGAATTTTGGAGCCTTCATCAACCCGCCCGCCCTCATGATGGTGTTCGGCGGCGGTTTGGGAGTCGCCTTGGTTGGCTTTCCGCTGCGCAACGTGCTCGGGCTTCCCACGGTAATTAAAAAAGTCTTCATCCATAAGCCCGAGGAATTAGAGCGTTTGATTGATCAACTGGTCGAGCTAGCGAGAATGGCTCGTCGCGAAGGGCTGCTTGCGTTGGAGAGCAAAGTCAGGGAGGTCGATGATCCGTTTATCGCGCTGGGGATTCAGATGACCGTCGACGGCACCCGGCCCGAGGTGATCGGCGAGGTGATGCGCGCCGAGATTGTCGCAATGGGTGCGCGGCACCGAGAAGGAAAGCGATTGCTTCAACTTCTCGGCCGCTGCGGTCCGGCGTTCGGCATGATCGCGACGTTGCTCGGGTTGGTCTTGATGCTCGGCAACCTGTCTAACCCCGATTCAATTGGCCCGTCGATGGCCGTCGCGCTAATCGGCACGCTATACGGCGCCATCTTAGCCAACTTCGTGTGCATTCCGTTCACCGAAAAACTGGCGATCCGAAGTCATGAGGAAACCATCGCTAAGGAAATCATTCTGTGCGGCATCATCGGAATTCAGTCGGGCGATCACCCGCAAACGGTGCAGCAGAAATTAAACACGCATCTGCCGCCCAAGTTTCGTCCCGGCATCGGGAGGCAGCGTAAGATGGCCATTTTGCCCGAAGAGTCGGCCAGCGAAGGCGCGCCGGAATGGATGGTTTCGTACGCCGACATGATCACCATTCTGATGTCATTCTTTGCCATGATGTTTTCGATGGCGATGTCGAAGGAAGCGAAGAACAACGTGCCGATGATGAAGTCGCTTCAGCGGCAATTCGGGGCCGTGCCGACGACCTTCCGCCGTTCGTTTGGCGCCGAGCCAGCGCCGGAATTCGGCGCGAACGGGATCCAGCAAATCGAGTCGCAAGATCAAGGTCGAGTTGGATATTTCTCGCAGGCCAGAACGAAGCCTTTCGGTGACGAAGCCACAATTGGCGGCGTGATCTATTTTAATCCAGGCACGAGTCGTCTGGACGAAGAGCAACGGCGACAGCTTCAGAACCTGGCGAAAGCTCTCGGTGGCAAGTCGGTGAAGGTCGAAATTTTGGCCCATTCCTTCGGCCAACCGCGCGATGCGGACGACAAGCTCGCTGCGAACTGGAAGCTGGCTCGCGCGAGAAATAATAACATGCTGCGCTATCTGGAGACGTTGGGAATTGATCCTCAGCGAATTCGTACCGGCATTGCCGCTCAGTGCGAACCATCCCGTGCCGGCGGCGATACGCTCCTATTGGGCACAGACGACAGCGTCGAAGTGTTCACGCTCGACAAGTTCGCGGAGAACGCTCGCGCTGAGTCGACCGGCCATGTAAGGGATTGAAGTTGCATGGCGGAATCTACTAACTGCCTATCCGAGAACGGACCGACGAGAGGGGGACAGGCACATTTTGCTCCCAGGGCACCGCAAAATGAGCCAGTCCCCGCCCGTTCTCGGATAGGCACTAATTCACTGGCGAACCCCGCCGCGAATCAGCATCAGCGGCGGAAATTGTCGTCGATCGGCATTGCAGGCGCAGTCGTCGCGCTGCTCATTCTCTGCGAAGTCGGATTGCTCTATTGCTATTTCACGGCCGGCGAATTCTCCAGCAAAACCGCGGTCCAGAATGCCGCCGCCGATGACTACAGCCCAGTCCGCGACGTTGATCTAGGTCAATTCAGCCTGGCCGCAATGGATTCGAACTCCGGCGGCATGCTCTTGATCGAGTTTCACTTGCTTGGCTCGGTCGACGCGAGCCATCCCGAACAAGATGCCGAGGGCGGCGGTGCGCGCGACGGAATCGCGAGAACGAAAAGCGCATCCAGCGGCGTAGCCGCGGTCGATCAGGCCAGCTTCGAAAAACTATTCCGACGTGAAAAAAGCCACTTTCGCGATCAGGTGATCGTCATCGTCGGCCGTGCCCAGATTTCGGCCCTAAGCGATCCCGATTTCGGGGTCATCAAAGCGCAGGCTCTTGGACAAAACGAACTCCTTGCTGGGTGAACCGCTGCTGAAGGCAATTCGATTCAGCGACTTTGCCGTCGTCCAGCAATAGTCGGAATTCTTGCCCGTCAGCAGCCTCGGTCGAGTCTCCCCTCGCCCCTTGCGGGCGAGAGGTCGGACTTCGGTGAGGTCCAGTCGAACCGGGGTGAGGGGCGGGCACATCGGTGACGTCGAAATCTAGCTACAAGTGGTAGAACGAACTTGATTTCCACCCTCACCCCAGCCCTGGGCTGAGCAAAATCTCGGGTTTCGCACGGTGATTGTTCTGGCCAATGTCGTGTTTTTTGTTCCCAAGCTGGCCCGTGGGTAGAATCTGCTCACGCGAGACTGACGCACGCATCCTGGAAGGATGCCAGCCATTAGCCAGGGGTCGAGGCCGTTCGGCCGACACCCCTGGAATCAAAAGTAAAGCGAATGTTGTCCGACCCCAGCGGGCAACGCCGTTAAGCATTTTATGCTGCCACGGATAGCGCTTGATAGGCGCGTCGTTGGCGAGCGGTGGCTTGTTGGATGATTGGCTGGGTGGCGGTTGGTGGTTCTTTGCATTTGGGGCGGTAGCGAGTGCTTGTTTGCTCCGGGTCCGTTGGTACGGGTCTTTCCTGGCGGTGCGCAGACGGCTGCGCGAGCAATTGGGGATCGGCCGTCGCGCGACTCCAGTTACGCATCGCGTCTTGAACGGCCGACAAGGCCAAGGCCACGCTACTCTGTTCGGGCGGGCTATCTATCAGGATTTGCTCCTTGACGGCGAACAATTGAACCAGCGCCAGCCCCACCAGCGACCAATCCAATTCCACGAGAGCGTTGTCGGCGGTGCGACTGCGGAGCTTGCTCCGGCGGAACGTTTGCTTGAGCGTTCTGAATTGCAGTTCGATTCCCCAACGCAGGCGGTAGAGTTGCCCTGCTTGCTGGAGTGACAACGCGCGCTCTGACAGAACATTCGTCACCAGGTAAATCTTGCCACGAGGCCCTTGAAACTCCAGCAGCCGGAGCACGAGCGGCGGTTGTTTTTTGCGCGCCATTTCATTCGGCCAGAGGTAAACGAGGTTTCCCCTCTGTCGCGCCGTACCGAGGTTTTTCAGCAGGTGGACATTCGCGCCGACGCGGATCAGGAAGCTGTGGCCACGATCCAAAATACCGCGCCAGAACAAATAGCCGATGAACCCCGCATCGCCGCAAAACAGCGTTTTTATCGGAAAAACAGTCTGCTGCAACAACTCCAGCAAATGCCCGCGCTCGCTGGCGGTCGAAGGACCTGTGCGCCAACACCAGGGCAGTTTCAGCCCCATGTGCCAGATCAGCGTCAGCCAAATCTGCGGCTTGACTGGTTCGGAGATCGGCTTGCTGCGGCGCCGCTTGTTTTTCCACTTGCAACGCCGCTGGGCTTTCTTGCCATGCCCATAATTCTTGATCGCGAACGCCTGCTCGTTGCTCCGCGTGCGCGGCGTGGACAGGCGCGAGCCATCGACCGCCAACGCCAGCCAGCAGCCGATGCGCCAAGATTGCGCGGCCGATTGCTCCATCATCCGCTGGGTGTGCGACCACAACTGGGGCAGCAGTTGTCCCGTGTAGGACCGCAAGGCTCCCGTGAATCCTTGGTACGTCGTGACCGCGACGCTGCCAAACATCGCATGGGCCAATTGCGCCGCGTCCTCAAAGGCCTTCGTCAATGTCGACCGCTCCGACCAGGACCACAAAACTGCCAGAACGATCAGTTGCATCGGTTCCCAACCGACATTGCCATGCAAGGCGAGATCGATAAAATTGCAATCCTGCGAGAACCACTCCAACGCGCGCTTGAGAACATGGCTTCGTGTCCGAGGGTCCCGTCCCGCGATGCCTTTGCCCGCTGTCTTTTTCCGCTGTCCTCTCGAAACCATAAGCCAGACTCCTTTCTAGCTGAGGCGTACTCAGTTGGTCGCCAAGGGAGTCTGGCTTTTTTTCGTATTCTCCAATCTACGTAAATACCAGTATTTACCGCCTAGAAGTCCTTAACGGCGTTGCCCAGCGGGGTCGTAGCGCCTCGGGCATCTGCGACCCCGCTGGGGTCGGACAACCATTTCTCGCTCCATCGTGACCGGGGGTATCGGCCCTGCAGGCCTCAACCCCGGCTACAAGCTGCGACCCCTCCGGGGCCGGTCCCACGACTCGCGCATCGAAAATGGCTGGCCCGCCAACGTGTCGGATCCCCGTCGCGCACTCGAAAACTCATTCTCGTGATTGTGGGAATGAAAACCGGATAAGCTTCATTGGGCGCGCATCTCGGATTTTGCTCAGCCCACCCCAGCCCCTCTCCCGTCAAGGGAGCGGGAGAATGCGGAAACGGATGCTCCACCCAGAAATCTGATGCTCACATCTGGTCAAAGGTGGGCCAACCGCCCCCAATGAAGTAGTGTGGGGAGTTTCTAGAAACTTTGCCGAGGGGACATTGCCTATATTGACTGGGATGTAAAGTGTTCTGTTTTTGCCACCGATACCTATCAGTAAAGGTGGAATGATCGCCGGCACTTTGCCCGCGGGGTCCCCTTTTTCTCAGGCAGGCCCGGGCAATGACATATTCCACTTCGACCAAAGGCCGCCGGCGGCCCGCGCTGTTTCGCGCTTTAGGCGATGCCGATCCACCGCGTCGCGTCGAAATCGGCGGCGCGCGGTATCGCCGCGAACGCATCCTGAAGCACGATTCCTGGGCCTGCACCGCCCTCTACGCTGGAACGGCCGAACGCGTCATCTGCAAATTTAACCGGCAGCAATCGATTTTCGGTTTGCCGATGGCCTGGCTGGGCCGGCGGCTGGCGCGCCGTGAGATGGCGTTTTACCAATTGCTCTCCGACCTTCCCTGCATAGCTCCGCCGTGCGACGCAGTGTCGGTCCGGGGCGCGAACAAGCCAATGTGTCGGCCCACCGGTATGTCGAAGGGCATCCGCTGGGAGAAACCGAGAATCCAGACGAGATGTTCTTCGCTGAATTGGAACGCTGTTTGAAGGAAATCCATCGACGCGGCGTCGCCTACATGGACTTCCACAAACGCGAGAACATTGTCGTCGGAGACGACGGCAACCCGTATCTCGTCGACTTTCAAGTCAGCTATTTGGCACGGCCTCGAAGCTGGTTTTGGCCGGCGCGGTGGCTGTTGTCGCTGTTCCAGGCCGGCGATCGTTACCACCTGATCAAACACAAGTTGAGAAACTGCGATCTCGACTGGCACGAGGCGCAGGCGATCATCGCTCGCCACCGGCCCTTCTGGCTTCGCCTGCATCGAGTGGCGGCGGTTCCGCTGCGGACGTTGCGGCGGCGGCTGTTAGTGCTGCTGCGAATTCGCACCGGCAGCGGTCGGGCCCAGTCGGAGCATTTCACGGAAGACGGCCTGCGCACCGCGATGCCGCCGGTGAAGAAAATGCTGCGACAATCAGGAGCCACCTGCTGATGGATCCGAAAAGGCAGCAGCCAGACAGTCTGATATGCTGATTGATTCGGATCGGACAAGGGCGGGTCCGGTATCGGCGGATGCCCAATGCGCCTTGCGGTGGCTATATTAGGGCGAACAGGCTGCGGCCGATTTCGTCTTCTGGAATTGCCCTCGGCCCCTCGATTCCCCGATCGCAAGTCGGCATCCATCAGACAGCAGGCGGAATGAATTCTCTCGAATCGAGCGGCGATCGATGGGGCGATCGGCTGATGCGGCTCGTTTGGCCCAAGCCGCCGGCCACGGTCGGCGAACGGACGCGACGGCGGATCGCGCTGCATTTGATTCCGTATCTGTTCTTTCTGTATATCCTGGCCTACATCGATCGCACGAACATCGGCGTGGCGAAGCTCGCCATGTCGCTGCCGCCGGAACAAGGCGGCCTGGGCTTCGACGACGCCGTGATCGGTTGGGGCTTCGGGATTTTCTTCTGGGGCTATTGGATTCTCGAAATCCCCAGCACGCTGTCGATCGAGCGCTGGGGGGCCCGGTCGGTGTTCGTGCGGATCTTGATTCTGTGGGGCCTGAGCGCCGCGATCCTGGGAGGAATCGGCACTGCTTGGATGAGCAGCGCATTCTCTTGGCTGCCGTGCGCCAGCGAACACCTCGGCCTGCTGTCCTCGGCTGCCCATTTTTATAACGGACTGGCCCACGAACCACGCTACCAATTCTATTTCTTTCGATTCATGCTGGGCTTTTTCGAAGGGGGCTTTTTCCCTTCGGTCATCGTCTATATCGCCTTGTGGTTCCGCCGCGAGGATCGGGCGAAAGCGATCGCCGGCTTCGCTTTGGCCATGCCCTTGTCGTCGGTCATCGGGTCGCCGATCTCCGGCCTGCTGCTCCGCGCCGATTGGTTCGGCATCGTCGGCTGGCGCTGGGTTTACATCGTGGAAGGAATCGTCCCGGTTCTGGCCGGAATCGCCACGATTTTTCTGTTGCCGAACCGGCCGAGCGACGTGCGTTGGCTGGCGGCCGACGAACGGGGCTGGCTCGCCGCGGAAATGGAGCGCGAGCGGCTTGAAAAGAACGCCCGTTCGCATGTCGGTTGGCGCAATCATTTGATCATGGTCCTGCTGCTGACGGCGGTTTACTTTTGCACCAACGTCAGCGCGTACGGACTGTCGACATTCATGCCCTCGTTGTTCAAGCAACATTTGGACAAGCTGCCTGCCTGGGCGCTGTCGTGGCTTGGCCTGACAAGCGACGTGGCTCCGGCGGTGCTCGAAGGCCGACGAAATCTGGTGGCCAGCCTGCTTACGACACTGCCGTTCGTCGTGGCCGTCGTGGTGCTGCTGTTCAATGGCCGGCATTCCGACCGCAAGCGCGAACGGGTCTGGCACGCCGCGGTGCCGATGGCCGTGATGAGCCTCGCGATTTTCTCGGTCTGGCGCTGGCGGGTTGGCCGCTCACGTCGATCCTGATCCTGATCTTCGTCGTCGGCGGCTGCTTCTACACCTACATCCCCCCGTTCTGGTCGATTCCCACGATGTTTCTCGGCGCCGGCGCGGCGGCATCGGCCATTGGATTCATCAACATGACCGGCAATCTGGGCGGATCGGTTGGACCCTACCTGCTGGGCATCAATTCGAAAGAAACCGACATCTGGACCGCGCTGATTTATGTTGCGCCCTTCTCCTTCTGCGGCGCGTTGATCCTGATCGGCATGGATAGGTTTCGCCGCCGCAAAGAAGCGTCGGCCCACGCGGAGAGCAAACCCGACGCGAGCGCGCAGCCCGGCACAGGCAACGGCACGCGGAGCGTGCCTGCCACGTAGCAGGCACACTCCGTGTGCCGTCGAAGTTCAAACTGCATTACGACTCTTCTGCCGAACAGCCGCCGATATCCCGTAGTCGGTCTAACGAACTGTTGATAAACTGCTCGTTTCCGACGCGCGACTTTTTATTGGCGGATGGTGCATGTTTCGTCCGGTGCAAAGCCATGTCAGCTTTCCTAGCCTGGAAGCCGACATCCTGAAGTTTTGGAAAGAGGCGAAAACCTACGAGCGTTCCTTGGAGCATCGGGCCGGCACTCCCAAGTTCGTCTTCTACGAAGGCCCGCCCACGGCCAACGGCCTGCCGCATCCCGGCCACTGCCTCACCCGGGCCATCAAAGATCTCTACCCGCGCTACCGCACGATGCGCGGCTATCTCTGCCAGCGCAAAGCCGGCTGGGACACGCATGGGTTGCCGGTCGAGGTCGAGGTTTGCAAAGAGCTGGGCATCCACTCCAAGGAGGACATCGAAAACTACGGCGTCGAGCCGTTCATCCACAGGTGCCAACAGAGCGTGTGGCGCTACATGCAGGAGTGGGAAAACCTGACCGAGCGGATCGGCTTCTGGATCGATCTCAACGACGCATATGTCACCTATCATCAGTCGTATATCGAGAGCGTTTGGGCCTCGCTGAAAGAGCTATTCAACCGTGGGCTACTCTACCGCGGGCACAAGATCGTCTGGTGGTGGGCCCAAGGGGGCACGGCTCTTTCGGCCGGCGAAGTCGGTTTAGGTTATCGCGAAGTGGCCGACCCGAGTGTGTATGTCTTGTTTCCAGTTCTGGATGCCGAGGGCAAGGACCGCGGCCTCGACCTGGTCGTCTGGACCACCACGCCGTGGACGCTGCCGAGCAATCAGTTCGCCGCTGTGCATCCCGAATTGGATTATGCCGTCGTCGAAGACCCCGAGCACGGCCGACGACTGATCATTGCCGCGGCGCTGGTCGAAACCGTGGCCGGCAAGTTGAAGCGCGAACTCAAGGTCGTCGAGACGATCAAAGGCGCGGCCATCGTCGGCTGGCGTTATCTGCCGCCGTTCCGCTATTACTACGGCCAGCGTGGCGACGATCAAGGGGAACTTCTCGGCGGCGGGCGCCAACACTTGCAATGGCGCGTCGTCGCCGCCGATTTCGTAACCATCGACAGCGGCACCGGCGTCGTCCATCAGGCTCCGGCCTTCGGTGAAGTCGATTTTAAGCTGTTGCGCGACGAGCAAGCCCGGTTCACCGACGCCGCTCGCCCCGAATTGATCTGCGCCGTCGCCCCCGACGGCAAATTCAACATGGACCCGCCGCCGGAAGGCTTCACCGACGAAGCCCCCGACCTCCGCGGCCGCTGGGTGAAAGAAGCCGACAAGGACATCACCCGCAATCTTCGCCATCGCGGCCTGCTCTACCATCAAGAACAGTACCTGCACGAATATCCGTTCTGCTGGCGTGCGGAAGAAGACCCTTTAATCCAGTATCCGCGCGAAAGCTGGTTCATCCGCACGACCAGCTTCAAAGACGAGATGCTGAAAAACAACCGGCAAATCAACTGGATGCCGGAGCACATCCGCGACGGCCGGATGGGCAAGTTTTTGGAATCGAATGTCGATTGGGCGCTGTCGCGCGAGCGCTATTGGGGCACCCCGCTGCCGATCTGGAGCGACGGCGGCGCCCATACCGAAGCCATCGGCAGCTACGCCGAGCTGTTGTCAAAGCCGGGCGTCGAAGGGCTCGACGCTTGGGAAGAAGCGAAGCGCAAGCAGCCCGAACTAGTGGACGACTTGAAAGTCCACAAACCATATATCGACCGCGTCACCTATCTTTCGCCCGACGGCACGCGGATGACGCGCGTGCCCGAGGTGATCGACTGTTGGTACGACTCCGGGGCGATGCCGTTTGCCCAGTGGGGTTATCCGCACCAAGGGCGCGAGAAGTTCAAAGACCAGTTCCCCGCCGACTTCATCAGCGAAGCCCTCGACCAGACCCGTGGCTGGTTCTATAGCCAACTGGCGATCGCTACGCTGCTCTTCCGCGATCAGGATTCCAAGAGACTCCGACTGGCCCTGCAAGTCGCTGCCGATGCCGTTTCGCAATTGCATCGTGCTCGGGCTGATGCTCGGCGAAGACGGGCAGAAAATCTCGAAGCAGAAAGCGGAACTATCGCTAGCCCGCACGAAATATTCGATCTCTACGGGGCCGACGCCCTGCGCTGGTACTTCTTCGCGAATCAGCCCCCGTGGACTTCAATCCGCTACAGCGAACGGGCGATCAAGGAAAGCATTCCCGAGTTCTTGCTCCGTCTATGGCACGTCTACAGCTTCTTCGTGATCTACGCCACGATCGACGGCTTCGATCCGGCCGCCGAACTGCACGGCGACGCGGGCGAGCTCGAGCCGCCGGTGCTCGCGCGGGAGAAAATTTCCGCCGATCGGCCTGCGCAGCGAGCTCGATCGTTGGATCCTCAGCGAGTTGCATCGCACGGCGGCGGAAGTGACCGCGCGGATGGATGAGTACGACAACTATGCCGCCTGCCAGCGGTTGACCGAATTCGTCGATGCCTTGTCGAACTGGTATGTCCGCCGCAGCCGCGACCGCTTCTGGGCCGCCGACAAGGCTTCGCCCGCCAAGCACGAGGCCTATTGGACGCTGTACCAATGCCTGCTGATCACGTCGAAGCTCGTGGCTCCGTTCGTGCCATTTCTGGCCGAGGCGATCTGGCAGAATCTGGCCGTGGCGGCGTTCGGCCGGCGTGTGGTCGAAAGCGTTCACCTCTGCGATTTTCCCACGGGCGACCCGCGCGTGATCGACCCGTTGCTGTCCGAGCGGATGAACCTGATCCGCGAGATTGCCTCGCTGGGCCGCGGCCCGGATGGGGGCCAAGCTTAAGGTGCGGCAGCCGCTGGCCAAGGTCGAAGTGATCCTGGCCGACCGGGCGCACCTCGGTTGGCTGACCGAGCATTGCGATTTGTTGCAGGAAGAATTGAATGTCAAAGCGGTCGAGTTCAGCGACCGGGCAGAGCAATATATCAGCTATTCGCTGTTGCCCGATCTAAAGCGGCTCGGCCCGCGACTTGGCAAGCGGCTGCCGGCGCTGAAGACGGCGCTGGCCGCGGCGTCGGCCGACAAGATTCGCGCCGATTTGGAAGCCACGGGCACGGCGACGATCGACCTCAGTGACGGCCCGATCGCGCTCGACCGCGAAGACCTGCAAGTCCGCCTGCAAGCCAAACCTGGCTGGGCCGCCGCCCAAGGCCCGGCCGGCGTGGTCGTCTTATCCACCGAACTTTCGCCTGACCTCTTAGCCGAAGGCCTCGCGAACGAACTAATTCACGCCATCAGCGCCCGCAGAAAAGACCTCGACCTCAGCTACACCGACCGCATCCGCATCGGCCTGGTAACGGATTCGGAAGACCTAAAATCCGCCGCCATGCAATTCGCGGAAATGATCAAAGCCGAAACGCTATGTGCCGAACTTTGCCTCGAGGCCATCGGCTGACGTCGAAGCTCAAGAAATCGCCGTCGGCAGAGCGATCAGGCGAGGCTCCATATCGCTCGAGTGACGTAACGGCCGCGTGGTGCAGGATTTTTTATGTGTGGAGATTTCCCATGTCGCTGCGATTTCGACAGCGTGTGAAAATTTGTCCCGGCTTGTATCTCAATCTAAGCACGGCTGGCTTGAGCTTTACTGCCGGAGTGCCCGGCGCAAGCGTGAATATCGGACCAAGAGTCGCATATTTAAATGCTGGCGTGCCAGGGACCGGCGTCTCGTATAGGGAAAGAATCGGAGGCGTTGGCAAGCTTCCAAACAACGATGCGAATCAATCGCCCGGAGCCGCGCAGCCATCAGTCGAGCCGAACCCAACTGGCGACGAGATCCCATGCGCGGATGCCGGTAGCATCACCAGCATGCGGTTCGCGGAAACGAGCAAGTTAATCGCCGACGCGTATCGAACACGGCACCACCTCGATTCCCAGATCGCATCGGAGAAGTCCGGGCTGCTCATTGCTGAGATTCTTAGGCTTGCCTCAAGAGTACTACTTTTTGGTTTTTTCGTCGAATGGTTCTCGACTAATGTTGCGAAGCGACGGGAAAGGCTATGGCAGGTCACATGGGCGCGACAATTGCCAAATCGACGTCGACGCGGAGTTCGACAGCCACACTCAGTTGCTCTTTGACGCGATGGCGGCGGCATTCAATTCATTGGCTGCATCTGCGCGGACCTGGCAAGAAACGGAACGCAGGGCAACAGACATGTTTCATGAACGAACGAGGGCCAGGGAGTCGGTCGCTCGAGTTCCGGTTAGATTTGGATTCAAGAACATTGACTTGCTGAAATCATCACACGACGCGATTTTCTTTGGGGCTGCGAGAGGCCCAGAGGTGTTCGTGTATCCCGGGTTTGTGTTAGTCCGCGACCGAACGTCACAGCTCGGCGTGTTGGGTTTGGCCGACCTGAATCTTGCGTTCAGCGGATGCAAATTCGTCGAGGACGAAAGGGTTCCTTTCGATGCGCATCTGGTGGGCACAACATGGGAAAAGGTGAATAAGAACGGCGAGCCCGATCGCCGCTTCAACGAAAACCGACAGGTTCCAATAGTGTCGTATGGCGAGATCTCAATTCAGAGTGAGACCGGCCTAAATCGATGGTTCTTAATAAGCAATTGCGATGCGGCCAAATCCTTTGCGGAGGCATTTTCGAAGTATCAGCACGCAATTTCCAAGAACGATTAGATCTGGAAGCAGCTATGGGGTGGGTGGCACTGGCCAGCGAAGTCGGCCAGTGGAAGCGCGAGTTGGCCCGGCCAGCACGGGCAGACGTTGCTTGCCCGTGCCACACGGATGCATGGACCGCGACGCAATGACTTGTGGCACTGCGTAGCTTCGTGTGGCACTGCGTAGCTTCGTGTGGCACTGCCGTAGCTTCGTGTGGCACTGCGTAGCTTCGTGTGGCACTGGCCAGCGAAGTCGGCCAGTGGAAGCGCGAGTTGGCCCGGCCGGCACGGGCAGACGTTGCTTGCCCGTGCCACACGGATGCACGTACCGCAATGCAACGGCGTGTGGCACTGCGTAGCCCCGTGTGGCACTGGCCAGCGAAGTCGGCCAGTGCCGGGCGGAGGTTTCGCCACTGGAAATTGCTTTCACGCGGTTGCCTCTTACGCTGCGATCGGTCATCCTTGATTCCATGCCGCGCCAAGCTCAAAAGTACAAAACGATCCGGCACTTCCACCAGCCCGGAGACTGCCATGAGCTCACTTTTTCTTGTTTCCATCGGATGCCGCTGTTGACCAATGATTCGTGGCGCGAACTGCTCGCCGAAAGCATCGACAAATCGCTCGACTCGCACAGGTTGCGTCTCTCGGCCTTTGTGTTCATGCCCGAGCATGTGCATTTGCTGGTCTGGCCGATCGATTCGGGCGAGGCCGGCATCAGCGAGTTCCTGAAGACGATGAAGCTTTCATGCTCGACGAAGATCAAGCATCGGCTCGTTGTTGCTCGTAGTCCATTGGTCGAGCGCCTTACGGTTCGAAGAGCGTCCGGGAAAGCATGTTTTCAGGTTTTGGCAGGAAGGTCCTGGCCATGATCGCAATTTGAACGGCGCGGAAAGTGTGCAATCTTCGATCGCCTATATTCACCGGAACCCGGTAGCGCGCGGCCTCTGCGGCCGTGCGGTGGATTGGGCTTGGTCGAGCGCCCGGGCATACTTTCCGGAGGATGGCTTGCCTGCGGTCGCTCGCCCGCGAGTCACGCCCTTGTCGGCGGAGTTCTTGAACACGCAAAAGAGTTGAGAAGGTCTCGCGCGTTCGCACTGGCCGACGTCGCTGGCCAGTGCCAGACCAAGTCAGGCCACGCTATTCTGAAGTTGCACACGTATCTGTGTGGCACGGGCAAGCAACGTCTGCCCGTGCAGGCTGCGCGAGCTCGCAATTCCATTGGCCGACTGCGCTGGCCAGTGCCACACGCGGTTGCCCAGCGCCACGCGCTTGCGTTTCAACTCGCTGCGCTCGGATCGTTGCGGCGTTCGCCGTACCAGAGGTCGAGGTGGTCGCGGGAGTGGATGGTGCGGCGGGTGGAGAGGGCGAGGCGCAGGAGGGTGCCGAAGATTTCGCGGGCACTGTGGGCGCGGAGCTTTCTGCCGGAGGTGGTTACGCGCTCGCGGAGGATTACAAATCGGCCTTGGCGGCCGAGGGCGCGGCTCATCGCGGCTTCTTCGGCGGCGAACAGCTTTTCGTCGAACCCGCCCACCGCGTCGAACGCCTTTCGCGTGCAAAAGAGAAAACAGCCGCTCGCCAGCCGGAGCCAGCGATAGAGCGGCAACGCGATGGCGCCGAGACACCGAGCATACACCGGAATCCGGCCGTCGAAATCGAAGGCGCATCCGCCGCCGATCGCCCCGCCGCGCATCACTTTGACCGCGGCGGCCACCGCGGCGCTCGTGACCAGCGTGTCGGCATCGACGAAGATCAGCAGCTCGCCCTTGGCTGCCCGGGCTCCGGCGTTGCGCGTGGCGGCGATTTGCCGGTTGGCGACCGACACGACCAGTGCGCCATGCTCCGCGGCGATCGCCGCCGTGCGATCGGTCGAAGCATCGTCGGCCAACACAATTTCAAACGGCTCGCCGAACGCCCTGCCAGCCGCGTCAATGGCCGACAATGTCGCCCCGAGAAACTGCTCTTCGTTGTAGGCGGGCACGACGAAGGAGATCATGGGAAGTTGGGATTGCTTTGCCGGCAGGGCTTGGCACTCGCCAGCGGAGCCCGTCAGCGTCGAGCGGGGCTTCGCTATTGAAATTGCGATAGGCTCCAGTATACCGTTGTATCGGGCTCGACGATCAGGCTCATTTACCGAAGCGATTGAAGCAGATAGTGGGAGCTGAACGAATGCGACCGACCGTAGCGATATATCCTTTCGCAATAATTCTGTCGCTCGCGGGTTGCGGAAATGGGGCGGTGGAGCATCGGGAGCGCGGCGTGTCGTTCTTGCCGAAGGGGGAGTACGATGCGGCGATCGCCGAGTTCAATGAGGCGGTCCGTCTCGATCCCAATGACGCGGAAGCTTACAGGCTTCGCGGCGATGCCTGGGGGTTCAAACGCGATAACGACAAGGCGATCGCCGATTACGATGAATCGATCCGCCTCGACCCGAACGATCCTCGGGCCCCGAGCGCTCGCGCCATTCTGGTCGAAGCAAAGCTCAAATCCGCCGCGATTGCTCCGCTGGACGACGCGGTCCGACGGAAGCCGAAGGACCCGAGCGTTTACCTGGCCCGTGCTGAGCACTTTTCAGACATTGGGCAACTCGATAAAGCGATCGCCGATTACAACGAAGCGATTCGACTGGATGGCAAGGATGTTGGTGCGCTCAAGGGCGCGGTTTCGCCTGGTTCGGCAAGGCGGACTACGACAAGGCGCTGGCCGATTACGACGAGGCAGTCCGGCTCAAACCAGATGATGCGGGCGCGTACCAGATTCGCGCCCTGATCTGGGCCGGCAAGGGCGACTTAGCCAAAGGCGCCGCCGACAACGCGAAGGCCGCCGAGCTATGGAAAAAACGCGAAGCTAAATAGCGGGGTGTTGCTGAGAAATTCCAAAAAGCCGCGCTCGCAGTAAGCGGTTGCCGCGCCGAGTGGCGGGCTCCGAAACGCTTACTTCGTGCGCGGCTCTTTACGCGCCTGGTGCCACTGGCTTCGTCAGTGCTGGACGGAATTCTCGCCTTGGGCTGTCGGCAACGAAGAACGAAGAACACTGGCAGAGCCAGTGGCACGCGGAACATCGGCGCGCCTCTTCATCCCTCATGCCCCTCACCTCCTCACGCCTCTCATGCCAAGAGCGCGCGAAGTTACGCGCGCGGCCTGTGGCCCGGCGCTGAACGGCGCTGGAAACTTGCTCGGCGCGCGAGCGATCGCCCGCGCCGAACGAGTTTCCTTCGGTTTGATGCGCTCTAAGGAGCCGGCGATTCTTGGATTTACGGGTAGTGGTTGGTTGGCCGCCGAACGGGATGCATCTTGCAATCAAGGTTCGGCTGGCCGGGTCGTGCCGGCTCCGCGCTCATGTCCACCCGGTGACCAGCAGGGTTTTGGTATTGGACACCAATGCGGCTCGTCAAGTCATACACCGCGCCTGGGACGCTGCTCGTGTTTATTTCACCACATGCTCGATTCCCGTCGCCGGGCCCCGTGACGCCCCCACGAGTCCCGACATGAATCCGCCATGCCAACGAGCTTCACGATGTGGCTAAACGCTGCCTGCGATCTGTGCCGCGACCGACAATCGATTTAGGTCGCAACGGTTGGGCTGGCTCAAGCCCATGAAAAGGGGACATTCTACTTTTTATTGTCCGCTCGGCGGTTCTTGGCCGATTGCTGCTAAAAAGTAGAATGTCCCCTTTTCAACGGACCTGGCAGCAAGTCGAACTGGCGCTACCGGCAGACCAAGAGCCTTGTTGCAGGGAGTTTTTCATCCCGCCGGCAGCACGTTTTCTTGCGAGAGCAAGGGCATCCGACTCAAGCGCCCCGTGCCGCATCGTCTGAGGGCCCATTATATACAAATGAACAGGCGATACAAAATCAGAATTGGGCCACAGGGGGAATTTCCAATGGCTAATGACGAATGTCGAATCAATGACCAAGCCCGAAAAAGTTTTGAAAATCGGTGGGCAGTGCCCACCCTACACGGGCCGACTAAAAACCGAAGCGGCGGCTGGCGTCACCTTTGAGGACAAAGTCGCTGAAGGAGTCTTGGTAGCGGCCCTTCACGTAGCGGTAGAGATAGTCGTACACGGGGAGAAATCGCTCGGGGCCGTCGCCGGCGATTTCCAGTTGCGGGCCCTGCTCGACTTGCAGGATGAACTTCTGCCCGACTTTCTTCAGACGCATTTCGAACCCGACGGTGTGGAACGGCATCATGCCCGACTCTTCGTACAAGTCCAGCGCCAGGCCGAAATGCCAGAAGGTGTCGTCGGCCAGGTTCATCGCGGCCGAGGGGCCATCGACCTTGCGGCCGGCCCAGGGACCGCTCCGGGCGTAGAGCGACACGTGGCCTTCCGGCGCCGAGATATTCTTGGAACCCCGTCCAGAGCGCGCCGACCAGCGCCATGCACTCGCGCCGGTTGGCTTCGTACTGCCGCTTGACTTCGCTATAGGCGGCGCACATTTCTTCGAACTTGTTCATTCGTTCGCTTGCTGATTCGGATTGCTGGGGTGCGGGTGGTTTCGGCAGGGCGAGGTGGGGCGAGACACCTGCCGAGCCGCGACGGAACGCGTTCGACCGCGGATGACACCGATAACACAGATGCGGACGAACATTACTTACTGCCGCCTATCCGAGAACCGGCCGAGGAGAGCGGCAAGGGCACATTTTGCTCCTAGCAGGGTGTTGAAAAGGGGACAGGCACGTCGCGGGATTCCAAATTTCTGGGAAAAATCCAGCGGTCGCTCCGAGCCAGTCCCCTTTTTCAACAGGCTCCTAGGGCTTCGCAAAATGAGCCAGTCCCCGCCGGTTCTCGGATCGGCTGTTATTCTTTCTCCGTGTCATCGGTGTCCTCCGTGGTTCCACTCCGGACGCGCGCGGCTCGGCGGGAGCCTCGCCCTCCCGGAATGCGGCTCGGCGGGAGCCTCGCCCTCCCGGAATGAACAGACTCGCTTGGGTGCAATGCTTAGATGCCAAATAACGGATACACCCGATCCCACATTGGATCGAGGATCAATTTTTGCATCGTGTCTTGCGTCATCAAGTTCCGCATGGCGGCGACGGCGCTGCCCCAAGGAGCATTCGCCCAGTTCTTGGGATTTTGCGAGTTGACGGTGTCGAAATCGTGCTTGTTGTCGATGTTGATCATTTTCCGGCCGTTGATGTAGGTGTCATACACCTGCTGCGGATTGGCGGGCACGCCGGCATGGGCCAGCTCCCAGAACTCGACCACTTCCTCGCATTGCCTGGCTTGCATGAATTGCTTGAGCAGGGCCAGGGCCTGAGGATTATTCAACACCCGGTCGAGCGTCACGAGCTTGTTCGCCTTGACGCGGCGGCCTTTCATCGCCGTGTCCTTGAAAAAGGCCTGCAATTGCAATATTTCGGGCGATGGGCGGTCAGGGGTGCCGACGAGTTCATCGAATTGCGCGGAGGCGCCACGGCCGCTGGGGAGGGATCCATTCGAGATATGCTGCAATAGCTTGGACTGATGAGTAAAAGCCGCGCGTTTCTCCGGAGTCAGCGCGAGATCGCCAGAGCCCTTGGCCATGGGTGGATTGATCAGCCGCAGCATCAGGTGTCCGCCAACGATGGTCAAAGCATCTTCCTCATCAGTCGCTCCGCCGTCGGGCGGATTCAATTGTTTGTATCGCTTTAACGCCTCGGCGTACATCGTTCCGCACACTTCGGCCAACTCGGGAGGAACCGGCGTTGTCGTAATGCGGTCCACGCTCTCGCGAGCGAGCATCTTGTGCGCGTTGATTTGCTTGGCGTGTTGTCGTTCAAATTCCTCGACTTGCCGATCGTACTCGGCCCATCCCTCTGGATTCTGATTGAGGTTGCGCTCGCCCATCGGCGGCCTGATTGTCTGCTTGACGTCGAGGTCCCCTTGATAGTTCTTGACGGCGTCAAGGGAGCCCTGGACGGCCGCGTCGACAAATGCCTTGCCTGGCCCGGTGCTGCCCAGTGCCTGGGCAAACTTTGGCCCGGCGGTGTTCTCGCGAAGCATCGTCTCCCTATGTTCCACGCGACCGATGTCGCCGACGACCGCCTCTTCGGTCAATCCCGCCACCGCGTTGCGGTCGAGCTTGATCAAATCGACAAGAATTCGGTCGCTGTCCGCTTGTTCGGCCGCGTCCACCAAGGGGATCGCGAATTTCGGATCGGGCAACTCGGCCAGCAGCACCTGCCGCGACACGGCGTCGATCTTACCCATGAATTTGGCTAAATCCTTAAGCGCTGCCGTGGCCGTTATTGGATCGCTGGCATGCGCGATGTTGGCGGCCAATTTCTTCACGCTGTCGAGCGTTCCGTCGTTCTCTAAAGCGATCTTGCGACCGGCGCGGGCCGTGCGTTCCAACTCCGTTCGCGCCGAGGCAATTTTGGCTGCGTTGGTCAATATGGCTTGAATACTTTTTTCGCGCTTCTCGATCGCGGCCACCTTGGCATCGCGCTGCTTGAGCAACTCGGTCTCCTTCGGGTTGATACCGGACTTGTCGGCGTAGTGGACCCGCCATTGGTTCAATTGTGGTATCAGGAGCTCTAATTTTTTCGTCATGTCCGGCGTCGCCGCGGTGTTCTGTGCCAACGCCGCGCCGATCGTGATGAGGGCCTCGTCGCACGGCTTTTGAACGTTGTCGAGATACTGTTTGTCCTTGCTGTCGAACACCAGAAATACCTTGCGGTGAATGTCCTCATCCTGGTCCTGGCGGGCGCTCTCGATCAGACCCCGCATCTCTTGTGTATACATCGCGGTCAGTTGCGCTGTCTGGTGCGCAATCTTGTTTTCCACTGTCGGATCGGGCGGCCGATTTGCGAGCAATTGGACCTGAGCCGCCGCGGCACTGAATTCCTGCTGCAGAATTTGGTTCCCTTGCTGGGGCGCCTGCGGATTTTGAATGACCGCTTTCTGCCGCGGCAGCGGAGTTCTGGTCGGCGGAGCGCTGCGCAGCGGAGCTTTGGACAGCGGATCTTTGAGCATCGGGTTCTTCGCCGGCGAGTTCTGCACGGGTTGGCCCGTATTCTGCACGGGTTGCCCAAGTTGTTGCGGATTCCCTCGGGCCGGGTCGTTGGTGTTGTTCGGAACCCGCCGCTGGGGGTTTTGCACGGGCTGCCCCGTATTCTGCACGGGTTGCTCAAATTGTTGCGGATTCCCTCGGGCCTGGTCGTTGGTGTTGTTCGGGACCCGCTGCTGGGGATTTTGCACGGGCTCTTGCGGCTCCTGCCGCGGCGGAATGTATCGACCCGGTCTAGGCTGTCTTGCCGGATCGTTCGTGTTGTTCTGCACGGGCCGATCTTGCTTCAATAATTGCTCGACGAAGCCATCCAATTGCGTCAGTGGCCCATCGGCCGTTTGCGCATTTCCCCCGGTTATGGAGCGCTCGATGATCACATATCTCGAACGAACAACTTGCGCCTTCTCGGGCGCGAATTCTTGCAATTCGTTGATCTTCCGATTCAGCGCCAGCAAGCGGCGCGACATCTCGACTTCCACCTGATTCGGCAGAGCGAAAGCCCGTTTCTGCCGAGCGCCGATGTCCTGTCGGATTTGCGTGCAGAAGGCTACCTTGTCGTTTGATCCACCGTCGGCCATGATTTTAGTCCTTAAGAAGGATCCGCTGTTTCGGAAAGATTTGTTCAGGAAACACGGTTCGAATTTCCGCTCCGTTGCGGCTGCGGTCCTGGGGGAATTTCGACTGCCAAGCTGAATTCACGGCGGAGAACCGCGTCCCGAGCGCCGATCGAATAAGTACGCGGCAAAGCTCAACCGGCGACGGTGCGCTTGATCGAATTGAACGTGGCCTTGAGCACCGGCGAAACGTTGATTGCGCCGAACGGATTTTTCTCCCACAGCGAAGTGATCGCCTTGTCGGCGGCTACTTCCGCTTGCAGTCGATCGATCGTGGCCACGGCTGCGTCGCGGGCCGCGGATTTCGCCGCTTCGTCGGCCCCGCCGCCCACCTTGGTCAAGGCGGCATTCAGCTCGGACTCCATCGAGACTAGCTTGTCGTTGACGTACTTTTCGATGGCTGGGCCGAGGTCTTCTTCCTCGTCGACTTCGGTCGCGATCCGGGTCGTGAGCGTTTTGAGATCGCCGCGGATCTTGGCCGTGGCCATGGTCCAGCTCTTGAGCGACGTTTGCAGCTCGGCGTTGCCGAACGGTTTTTTCTCGGCGTTGGTTTTTGGCGCTTGCGTCGCCGTTGCCTGGCCGTCTTGCTGGTTCGATTCCTGAAGCTCGGGATCCTGGCTCATTCGCACGATCGGCGCAATGGTCTGTTCGCCGTCGCGCTTGGCAATGAGCTTGATGATATTCGCGGCCGTAGCGGGAGGAACGCGCCCGACTTCGAACACGTACTTCCCATCTTCGTAGAAGCAGATGCCGGTCAGGAGCGCCGAGCCGCCGGTTTTCTTCTTGGCCGCGGCAATGTCGGCGGGGGGAACTTTGGTTTTGGCGAGGAGCAGGGCGCCATCGGCGCCGCCTTTCATGATCAGGGCGAAATACATGCGCCGGGTCTTGGCGGCTTTGAGCCCAGCGGCCAGTTCGTCATCGGTGTCGGTGTTGCTGCCCATGGCATGTCTCCGGGAGTCGTCTTGGTTAAGGTTACAGTTAAGCGGTCACTTCGGTCCTTTCGCCGCGGTTCCAGCCCCCTTGCATCCACTCGCCGAATTTTCCCGATTTCAGCTTGGGACGGATTTTCCACACGATCGATTCGAAGTTGAATTTGACCGTTTCTTCCGGATCGTCGCCGTCGCTGACGTCGAGGCCGATCTCGCTGATGTAGACATTCTTCAGCTCGAGCTTAAGAAAAAACTCTTTGTCGTCTTCCTTGTTGAAGGCCAGGTTAACGGCTTTGAGCAACCGGCCGCTGGCACATGCCAGACGCAGGAACAACGAGGAGCGGTCCAACAGCTTCTTGACTTCCAGCGGCTCGAATTCCGAATAGCCCACTTCACGAGCCCGACCGGAAGCGAATTTGCCCACCTCACTGGTCAGGGATTGCGAGATGCTCTTGATCGCGAACCAGCCTTTGTCCTCGGCGCCGGCCGAGGGCAAATCGACAAGTTGCATGAACGATGCGGGCATGACGCAAATTCCTCCGCTTGGGCGAACTTTCGCACGCTCGCTCGCAAGCTATTGAATGTCGTACGCGAAATTGCCTTCTTTGGTCATTCCCACGTTCACGCGGCGGATCGTTGTTCCTTCGGCCATGCGCGAGAGGAATTCGGCGGCGAGTTCCGGCAGCAAGGTCCGCGTGATGATGTGGTCGATATTCCGCGCGCCGCTTTCGACTTCCTTGCAGCGCGAGGCGATGGCCGCGACCAAATCGGGCTCGTAGGCGAACTCGGCCTGATAGTTCTCTTCCACGCGGCGGCGGACCTGCCGCAGTTTCAATTCGACGATGTTCTTCAGGGCCTCGTCGGACAGCGGGAAATAGGGGACCATCGCGATCCGCCCCAAGAACGCCGGCTTGAACACCTTCAGCAACTCGGGGCGCAGCGCCTCGGACAAGCCAGCGGCGTCGGGCATCGTGTCCGGATCGGCGCACAGTTTCATCACCGTGTCGGAGGCAGCATTCGAGGTCATCAGGATCACGGTGTTCTTGAAATCGATATCGCGCCCTTCGCCGTCGCGCAACATGCCTTTGTCGAACACCTGGTAAAAGATTTCCTGCACGCCGGGATGGGCCTTTTCCAACTCGTCCAAGAGCACGACGCTATAGGGGCGGCGACGGACGGCCTCGGTCAGGATGCCCCCTTCGCCATAGCCGACATAGCCGGGGGGCGAACCCATCAACAGCGAAACTTTGTGCTCTTCCTTGAACTCGGACATGTTGATGACCGTCATGTTCTGCTCGCCGCCGTAGAGCAAATCGGCCAGCGTAATGGCGGTTTCGGTCTTGCCGGTGCCGCTGGGACCGACGAGCATGAACACGCCGATCGGCCGGCGCGGATCGGTCAAGCCGGCCCGCGAGGTGCGAATGCTCTGCGCGATCGCTTCCAGCGCATGCGATTGCCCGATGATCCGCTCTTCCATCTTCTGCTTGAGATTCAGAACGGTTTGAATTTCGTTCGAAACCATCCGACCGACGGGAATTCCGGTCCAAGCAGAGACCACGTCGGCCACGGCCTGCGAATCGACGCAAACTTGCACCAGCGGTGTCTCGCCTTGCAGCTTGGTTAGTTCGGTCGCGACCTCGTCCAGTTCGGCGCGGAGTTTTTGCCGTTCGGCCGGCGTGAGCTCCTGGCAGTTTTTCCACGACCGGCGGCGGTGCGGTGGCAGCGGCAGTCGCGCCGGCCTTGGCTGGCGCGGCGCCCGCGGGCTTGGACGGCTCGGGAGCCTTGCCCGCGACCGGCGGCTTGGCACCGGGCGGACGGCCTTCGAGCCGATCGCGCAGATCGCGGATCTTGGCGACCAGTTCCTTTTCCTTTTCCCACTGGGCTTCCAGCGACTTCAATTCGCCCTGCACCTCAACCCGTTGGGCCTTCATTTCCGCGAGCTTGTCCTCGTGGCTCTTGCCCGTGACGGCCTCGCGCTCCAACACGCCGATCGAAACGCCCAGTTGTTCGTCGCGGCGGCGGCGGTCTTCGACCGGCGGCGGCGTGGCGGCGTGGCTCATCGCCACCCGGGCACACGCGGTGTCCAACAGGCTGACTGATTTATCGGGCAATTGCCGACCGGAGATATAGCGGTTCGATAGCCGCACGGCGTCGATAACGCCTTCGTTCAGAATGCGGACGTGATGATGCCGCTCGAGCGTGTCGATCAGGCCGCGCATCATTTCGATCGCCGCGGTCTCGGACGGCTCTTCGACTTTGACGACCTGAAACCGCCGGGTGAGCGCCGCGTCCTTCTCGAAATATTTCTTGTATTCGGCCCAGGTGGTGGCCGCGATCGTGCGTAGCTCGCCGCGCGCCAGGGCCGGCTTGAGCAAATTCGCGGCATCGCCCTGCCCCGCGGCGCCCCCGCGCCGATGAGCGTGTGCGCCTCGTCGATGAACAGGATGATCGGGGTCGGCGAGGCTTTCACCTCGTCGATGACCGAACGCAGGCGGTTCTCGAATTCGCCTTTGACTCCCGCGCCGGCTTGCAGCAAGCCCAGATCGAGCGTGCGAAGCTGCACGTTTTTCAAGGCGTCGGGCACGTCGCCGGCGGCGATCCGCAGTGCGAAACCTTCGACCACCGCCGTCTTGCCGACGCCCGCTTCGCCGGTCAGGATCGGGTTGTTCTGGCGGCGACGCGTGAGAATATCGATAATCTGGCGCACCTCGGCGTCGCGCCCCAGCACCGGATCGATCTTTTTCTTGCGCGCTAGCTCGGTCAAATTCGAGGTGAACTGATCGAGCGACGGCGTTTTCGAATCGGTCGGGCCCGTGCGGCCCGGCGCGGCCGCCGCGCCGTCGGTTGGCTGCGCGGGATTGCTCCGCGGCTTCGGCACTTTCGGCGGTGAGCCCCGGCAGGTCGCGCTCTAATTGCTCGGCGGGAATCTTCGCCAACTCGGCCGAGCTGTTGCGCAACCGTCCGGAAAGATTCCGGTCGGCCAACAGCGCCGTCAGCACGTGGCCCGAGCGAACGGCGGGGCTGCTGTATTTCAACGAGGCAAGCACCCAGGCTTCGCGCATCAGATCGATCACCTCGAGCGACAATTCCGGAGCGCGGGCGTTGCCGGTCTTGAGCGCGTCAAGCGATTTCGTCAACTCGCGATTCACCTTCGAGGCGTCGATTTCGTAATGCCTTAGAACCTTCGCCAGGTCGGAATCGGCCGGTTCGAGCAGCTTGAGCAGCCAATGCTCGACTTCGACGTTGTAATTGGTCCGCGACAGGCACATGCCGGCGGCCCCTTCCAGAGTCCGGCGGCAGAGTGAATTCAGTTTGCCTACAAGCGATTTAAGATTGACGGCTGCCATGCTCGATCTTTGGGGGTGCGATGAAATGAGGAACTTGAGACTCCTAGCACTCGGGAATGATCCAAACGCAATTCGGCCGCGAGGAGTTATTGCCCCGAGTCGTCCTTATCGTCCTTGCCGCCTTTCAGCGAATTGCGATCCTGAGCGTCTTTGTCTTCCTTGGCCTTCGATTTCTTGGACGCGGAATCGACGCTCGAGTCGATCTTTTCCTGCGAGGCTTCGATGCTCTTGTCGATGGCGCGTTGCTTATTCGCTTCGATCTGCTGGCCCACTTTGCGTTTAATGTCCTCGCAACCCGTGAACATCAGCACGAGGCCGCAGATCGCCAACAAGCAAAATCCTAGTTGTTTCATCGCTTAAACCTCCCGTAAGAGAGTCATATCCGAGTCGCCGCCGGTCACGAGCATGCGGCACGAGTGTACCGCGCCCGCGCAGGCGCTACGCAACAGCTTGGGACTAGAAAAGGGGACATTCTACTTTTTACGTTTCTTCGGGCGGCCACGGGGCCGGAGAGAAGCTTCGATCCCCAGGCGTTCGGCGATCCGCTGGCTCCAACGTTCCTCACCAAATGGCGCACCCGCGCAACGCTGTGCCGCAAGGCCGCCAATTCGGCCTCGGTCTGCACGGCATTCACGCTCGTGCACCAGGCTCGCGGACAGGGCACCGGCCAATCGGCGAGCAACTCCGGCCGCTTGCCCCCCGCGCCAGGCCAGGCTCGACCAGGCCCAGGCCTCGGCCCGCCGCACCAGCTTCGCCCGCAACGGATTGCGTTCCACGTACCGCAGCACGGTGTGCAAGTGTTCGTCTTGCTCGATGGGGAACGCTTTGAACCGGCCCTGCCACACGTGCCCGCTACCGTGATAGTGGCGATGATAACGCCGCACGTGCGACGTGAGCAGCCACTGCATCCAGCGGCTCAGGTCCCCGTCGGCGCACGGCCACAGCACCAGATGAAAATGATTGGGCATGAGCGCGTAGCCCAAGATCCGCAGCGGCAAACGCTCGTTGGCCTCGGCCATCAGCTGGAGAAAGGCCGCGAAGTCGTCGACTTTGTGAAACACTTCGGCTTGCGCGTTGCCACGATTGAGCACGTGATAACAGATTCCGCCGACCGAAGCTCGCGACGTTCTCGGCATCCCGGCAACCTAACAAGAACCGCGGAGGAAGTCAATAAAGTAGAATGTCCCCTTTTCTTCGGACTAGGCGTCGCGACCACGATCGTGGCCCGTCAGGGTGGCAATGACGGCGACCAAATCGTGCGGATCGACGGGTTTGGGCAGATGCACCTGGAATCCGGCCAGCAGCGCACGGCGGCGATCTTCGGGACGGGCGAAGGCAGTCGGCGCAACGGCCGGCAGATTCTGCGCGGAGTGACCGCGCGAGCGAAGCTCCTCGATGAGTTCGAAACCATCGGCCCCGGGCATCCCCAAGTCGCTGACCAGAATGTCGAAAACGGTCTGATCGATGACTTCGAGCGCGGATCGAACGCTGTCCACATCGGTCGCCACCGCGCCGCACTCTTCCAAGATTCTCCGCAGCAGCCGACGTGCATCGAGATCATCGTCGACCAACAGCACGCGCACGCCTTTCAAGTCCGTCGCCACTAACTCCCGCGGTGCGACGCTCTCTTGGAGCGGCTTGGATCGCACCCACGCACCGCCGGGGAACGAGGCGGGCACCGGCAAGAGAACGGTAAAGGAAGCCCCTGTTCCGGCGCCCGCGCTTTCGGCGCGAACCGTGCCGCCATGCAATTCGACGAGTTGTTTGACGATCGCCAATCCCAATCCAAGGCCGCCGTGGTAGCGGGTCGTGCTGGCGTCTCCTTGCTGAAAGCGATCGAAAATTCGCGGAAGAATCTCTTTGTCGATGCCTTCCCCTGAATCCGTGATGCGGATTTCGATCTGTGAATCGACGCGGCAAAGCGTGACCTTGATCGAGCCGCCTTTGGGGGTGAACTTGACCGCATTTTGCATCAGGTTCCAAACGATTTGCTGCAGTCGCGCCGGGTCGCCTGAAATGGAGCCCGCGCCTCGGTCGATGGATCGCTCGATCCGAATTTGCTTGGCCGTGGCAGAGTGCAAAATGGCTTCCAGCGCCGCTTCGACGACGGCCGCGGCATCGACCGGCTCCGCGTCCAGGCGGAGCTTGCCGGACGCAATTCGCGAGACATCCAACAGGTCGGCGATCATCTGCGCTTCGGCGCGGGCGTTGCGTTCGATCGCCTCGAGCCCTTCTTTCGCTTCCCGTGGTTCGAGCGATTGCAATTGAAGAACCTGCGCCCAGCCGACAATCGCGTTGAGTGGGGTGCGCAGCTCGTGCGAAAGGATCGCGAGAAAATCGTCCTTGAAACGATTTGCACGTTCCGCCTCGGCACGGGCCGCGCGTTCACTGGCCAGCAACTGCTCACGCTCGGACTCGATTTGTCGCGTCCGCAAAAATGCGTTCACCGTCGCGATCAGCACGGGAGCCTCGACCGGATGCGTCAGGTAGCCATCGGCGCCCGATTCCAAGCCATGGATCCGCGCCTCGTTATTGACAAAGCTTGCGGAAAGATGAATCACGGCGATCCGCCGCGTCGCTTCGTTTTCACGAATCAATCGGCAGACTTCGAATCCATTGATATCGGGCAGATTCACGTCGAGCACGACGAGGTCGACGTTCGGCGCCAGCAGTTCGAGCCCGTTCTTGCCCGTCGCGGCTTCGAGGACCTTCCAGCCGGCTCCACGCAAGACACGGGAGGTAGAATAGAGCGACGAGGGGTTGTCATCGACGACCACAATCGTAGCCGGATTGGCATTAGCGGCCATGAGACGGCCTTTCGTTGTCCGTGGTCGCGCCGCCTCGGCCTGCTCGGAAGCCGAATCCGGGTAGCGAATGGGAATCGTGACCCAAAAAGTCGAACCCACTCCCGGTTCGCTCGTCATTCCGACGGTCCCGCCCAAGAACTCGGCGATTTTCTTGCATAGGGACAGCCCCAGCCCGGTCCCGCGCCACTTCCTCTGGAGCGGCGAATCGATTTGCACGAAGTCTTGAAAAATCGCGCTGTGAAATTCCTTGGCAATGCCGATGCCGGTGTCGGTGACCGTAAAGGTGACATATTCGTTGTCGGCCCGCTTTGCCGAGACGCTGACTTCCCCGCGAGGCGTAAACTTGAGGGCGTTCGAAATATAGTTTCGCAAGATTTGCGAAAGTTTCTTGTCATCGGCGAAGACCCGCGGGACATCATCGGGTTCTTCCAGCACGAGCGTCACGTTCGCATCCGCGAGCAACGGCTTGAACATCCCTCGCAGGGCCGCGAATAATTCGACCATCTCGAACCATTCAGGCGAAATACTGATGCGGCCGGCTTCGATCTTCGCCAGATCCAACAGGTCGGCGACCATTTCCGTCAATTCGGTGGCCGAGCCTCGAATGAAATTCAGTTGCTTCTCTTGTTCGGCAGTCAGTGGCCCATCCATTTTGTCGAGCAGGATACGCGTCATGCTGAGGATTGCTCCCAGCGGCGTCTTGAACTCGTGACTCATGTAGGAGAGGAAACGACTCTTCAGCTCGGTGGCTTCGCGGAGGGCGGCTGCTTTGTCGTCTAGCTCCGCGTAAAGAGCGACGACCCCCTTGTTCGTCTCGGCGAGTTCCTCCGCCAGCTGCGCGATTTCCAATTCGCGGCGCGCGAGTGCATCCTGTAACGTGCGGAATCCGTCTGCTTGCGGCGAAGACTCGAGCATGGGGATCAGGCGGCCAAATTGACTCGCACCGCGGCGACCGTCACATCGTCGCGGCCGCGCGTATGATCACGGTAGAGAACCCCCGCCAAAACCGCGGGATGATGGCCCGACCAGCCCGCATAGTTGTCCAGCGACCAGCGGCTTTGCAAGCCGTCGCTGTGCATGATGAGCAAGCTCTGTGGCGCGAGCGAGTAGTCGAACTCATGGACCCTCAACATTTGAACACCGGCCGTGCCATTATGCGAGACCAGGCCCCGCGCAGGCTGGTCATCACACGATTTCAGACGAGCGGCGATATTGCCGACGCCGACGAACTTCACGAGTCGATTTGAGATTTCGACCCGCGCAATCGCCACGGCGCCCCCGCGGCTGCCACGCATCAGGCGGTCGATGCGCTTCACGATTTCGACGAGCGGAGCAAACGGATCTTGCTCAAACGCCGCCACGGCCAACTCGGCCGCCTTGGCTGCCTCGGGGCCATGGCCCAATCCGTCGACCATCATGACCACGATCACGTCGGACCGTTCAGCGATTCGCCATGCGTCGCCGCATACCGATTCATGCAGCGCAGGTCGACTCACGGCACTCCAAGGGTTCAGCGTGGCCCCTCGCTTTCTGTCTAGCAATCGGGCCATTACCACGGTTCCAGCAGGTTGCGTGGAAATGATGTCGAAATTCGTTGAGAGTCGTCGAACCGCCCCAAGCCCCGTGCCGGAGGTGCCGCCGGTCGAGTATCCGTCCTCAAGGCAGCGAGCGATATCCGGCATGCCCGGGCCACGGTCGATCGACAGGATTTCCACGCCGCGTTCGGCGCCGCCGAGCGGCCGGAGGAGGACTTCGCCACCTTGGGCATGGCGAACGAGATTCGTGGCCAACTCGGTGACGATGATCGCGAGCCCGCCGCATAGCGTTTCGTCGAGATCGGCCTCTTTCGCCATTCTCGTCGCATGACGTCGAGCTTCGCCGATCTGGCTGTCGTCGGTCATCGGGACGCAAATTTGACGGTCGAACATGCCGCGCAGTCCTTGTCTATTTCCAGCGCACGATCGTAACGCGCGTGCCCGCGCCGTGCTTGCTTTCGATGTCGAATTCGTTCACGAGGCGTTTGGCGCCGGAAAGGCCCATGCCCAGTCCGCCGCCCGAAGTCCAACCGTCCATCATCGCCAGCTCCATATTTGCGATGCCTGGTCCGGTGTCGACGAACGTGAGGCGCACGCCGGATTTGATGCCATCGAAAAGCACTCATACTGCATCTCGCCCCCCTTGCCGTGGATCAGCGGCATTGCGCACCAATTCGCTGGCGGCGGTGACGATTTTCGTCTGGTCCACCAGACTGAACTTGATTTCCTGGGCAAGCTTTCGCACCGCTTGCCTGGCCAGAACGATGTCCTGCTCCGAACGAAGCGGGAGCTTGTCACACCTGGCGACCTGCATCGTCGGCCTCCGCGTCATCAACTCGCTGCAAGTAGTTCATGCCGCGTTCGACATTGAGTGCCGTGGCGACGCCGCTTAAGGAAAGGCCGAGTTCGACTAGCGTAATGGCGACCGCCGGTTGCATGCCGACGACCACGGTGCGAGCGTCCATGATCCGAGCCATTCCGCTGATATTGGCGATCATCCGACCGATGAACGAATCGACCATTTCCAGCGCTGAAATGTCGATCAGAACGCCCCTGGCGCCGGTTTTGGCAATCCGCTCGGTGAGATCATCCTGAAGCGTAAGGGCAAGCTGGTCGTGCATGTCGACCTGGATCGTGACCAACAGGCATCCGCCCATTTTCAAGATTGGAATTCGTTCCATGGCGGATCAGCTGACAGCTTTGGCGGATTTCGTGACTACGTAACCCGATCGTTTCATGGCCAAGGTGAGCGCATCGGCCAGATTTGCCTTGGTCGTGACACCCTGGAGATCGACTCCTAAATGGACGATGGTCTGGGCGATTTGCGGTCGCACGCCGCTAATGATGCAGTCCGCCCCCATTAGCCGAATGGCAGCTACCGTCTTTAGCAAATGTTGTGCCACTAGCGTATCGACGGTCGGCACGCCCGTAATGTCGATAATTGCGATCTCCGATTCGGTGTCGACTATCTGTTGGAGCAATGATTCCATGACGAGTTGCGTGCGGGCGCTGTCGAGCGTGCCGATCATCGGCAGCGCTAGGACGCCCTCCCACAGCTTGACTACAGGTGTCGACAACTCGAGCATTTCCTGCTGCTGCCTATTGATCACCTCCTCGCGGGCTTTTTGGAACGCGCGGACCGTCAACAGGCCCATCTTGTCCAACATCTCGGTCGCCAGCCAAATTTCGTCGGCCAGCGATTCCGGGTCCCGGCTCAGTTCGGTCTTCAAGCGGGCAAAAAGCGGCTTCTTGAATGAAAAGATAAACGTCGCCGTTTGCTCCGATGTGAAGCCCTGGATGACACGCTTCTTCGAAAGCCCATCCAGAAAGGCGCCGATCTCGACCCACTCGGGCCGATTGGTGTTGGTCGGGTCTCCCTGCTGCGCAGCCTGTTGCAACAGGTTGAGAAACTCGCGGGCCTGTTCGTCCATTCTGCATCGTTAATCCGTAGGTCGTTGCCTGACGCGGTTGCCCGCAATTCGCCCATCCATTCTGAAAGCAACTCGTCTTGGTATTTCTTCAAGAAAGTCGCGATGCCTGGCTGGGCCTTGGCCATTGCCCTCTCCTTTATCTAAGATGCGGACGCGGTTTTGTGGCGAAAAAGGATTGTAGTCTTGCCTTCCGAGCACTTCTACCCGCTTTCGCGGCGATTTATCGGCGAAAGGGGAAGAAAAGGGGACATTCTACTTTATTGGCTTATGGAAATTGTTGATTAAACCTGCCGGGATGCCGGAAGCCACGAGCGTCGGCCCGAATGCGCGAAAAAGTAGAATGTCCCCTTTTCTTCATCATGGAAATTGTTGATTTAGGGAATAAAAGGGAAATAAAAGGGGACATTCTACTTTATTGGCTCATGGAAATTGTTGATTAAACCTGCCGGGATGCCGGAAGCCACGAGCGTCGGCCGGCTGCGCGAAAAAGTAGAATGTCCCCTTTTCTTCATCCTTCCGCCTGCTTGATTCCCAATTCGCGATTCATTTCCGACAGGACGCCTGCGTCGCGGATCAGGGCTTGCATCAACAGGGGGAATGGCAGCTGCACCCAATTCCACGGCCCGGCGAACCAGGAACGGGACGGGGCTATGGGGTTCCAACCGTTCGAGAGCGTCGGCAGCCGTGGCAAGTTCCTTGTAGATATCCTCGCGCGTGCCGTAGCGCGGTCTCGACGCCGCATATCCCACGTTTGTGGCCGCGGAGGAAGTGGCTCCATCACTACCCGCTGCGATCGCCGCCATCGCTTCGTCTGGCACCAGTGCGGCGGCGGAACCCGCGGCGGGACCCTTCTTCTGCAAAATCTGCTGCGCCAAGCGGCGGCTCTCTTCGATTGCCGGCCGCAAGGCGGTGAAACCGGGCGCTTCCGGTCCCAACTTGCTGCTGAGGAATTGCGTTAGTTGCCGCAACTCAACTAACGCTTGCGAAAGATTGTCGAAGGCCAACTGGCATTGGTCGCGGCTGGCGGCGGCGATGGTCCGCTCGACGAGTTCCGCATTCGCGCCTCCCGCCTGTCCTTGTTGCCATTGCTGCCAACTGAGACTGCTTCCGCCGGCGGTGATGATCGGCAAGCGTCGCACGGAGTTAGGAAAGCAAGCTCCGCGGTCGGGATCGTCCAGCCAATGGAACGGCCCGGCGCGGACTTCTGGATCGTCGGGGTCAAAAGGCGGATCCATCCGGTCCCAACAAACTTCGCACAATAACCGCATGAAGTGTAGCCCGTCGCGAAGGCCCATCAGGCCGTATTGCTTGGCCAGCACTCCAGCAGCCGGGCGCCGATCAAGAGATTCTTCGAGCTGCCGCGGAGCGTGTCCTGGGTCACGCCGATAATCATTTTCCAATCGGCTTTGACGAAATCCTCGGGCCGTAGCGGATCGTCGGGTGCGAACGCCTCGGGATTGATTTCTTTCCGGGCCTGTTCCAACTGCTCGCGGACATCGAACGGCACGCCGCCGCCGGCGGGCTCTTCTTCTGAAATCGGCAACAACAGCGACTTGAAATCCAGCAGTGGCGGCGAACCCGAGTTCGGTCCGCCGAATTTCGTGGCCTCCTGGGCCTGCTGGATCAGCTCGCCGATCTCCTCCGGAGTTTGCACTGCGGCGGGGGCAGATCCGGTGTCATCATCGCTAACGGAAGACATGGCGGAATCCATGGTCGCAAGGGAAGCTTCTTGTTCTGGTTCAACGGCAGGCTCTGGCTCTGGCTCCGGTTCGACGTCCGGGCTCGGCGATTCACCAAGCAGGGCGGCCAGCTCGGGGTCGAGTTCAGGTTCGGCGCCAGCTTCACTGTCAGGAGGCGTCTCGCCGAGCAGCGCCGCAAGTTCGGGATCCAATTCGGGCGCATCGGCGGATGAATCTTCGGCAGTCGGCTCATCCGAAGGAGGTTCGCCGGAGGAAAGCTCAGCTGCGGGCGGTTCGTCGGATGGCGGTTCATCCGAGGGCTCAGACGGGGCTTCACCCAGCAAAGCCGCCAAATCGGGATCGAGCTCCGGTGCGGAGCCTTCGCCGCTATCGGCCGCGGGAGGAGAATCGCCCAGCAGATCTGCCAACTCCGGGTCCAATTCCGCGGCGGGAGCATCCTCCGGGGGCGCATCTCCGGCTGGCGAAGACTCCCCCAGCAACGCGGCGAGCTCGGGGTCGAGCTCCGCCGCCGGCGCTGCATCGTCAGCGCCGGCGGCGGAAGGAGTTCGCCCAAGAGGGCCGCCAACTCGGGATCGAGCTCCGTTTCGGCGGCCGCCGAGTCTCCGCCGCCGGCTGGAGCCGAGTCGCCCAGCAGCGCGGCCAATTCGGGATCCAATTCGGCCTCGGGAGAATCCGCCGCGGCAGGCGAGTCGCCCAATAATGCGGCTAATTCGGGGTCCATTTCCGGCGCGGCCGATTCATCCGCAGGAGACGCTTCAGACGGATTGTCCTCCGACGACGGCGATTCCTCATCCCCGGCCGGCGCATCGTCGGTTGGCGGTTCGCTGCTTTCGGCCATCAAGGCAGCAAGGTCCGGATCGATCTCGGGGTCGGACGATTGCCCGCGGCTGGGCGCGTCGCCGGAGACAAACCCGCCTTCATCACGGCGCGGCGCGGCCACGCCGCTCCCTTTGCCCGACATCATCCCGACCGTGTTCGACGGCATGCCCGATTGCGCGGGCGGCTTGGTTGGCGCTGCGCCCTTCCAGGGACCGGCCAACGCGCCAGTCTCCGCCGAGAGCGAGCGGATGCAGGCCAACTCGACCGAGTCGCGGCCCCGCACCGACAACAGCGGCATGAAGCCGCGCTTGACGAGCTCCTGACTCGTCGTCGATGTGAACTTCCCTTCGGCGACACACCGCGGTCGGTTCGCCATCGGCGTCGCGGAACGAGTGCATCGGCATGCTGTCGAGCGCAACGTTTGAGCCGGCTGAAAGGCCCAACCCGATTGCATGAATCCCCGGGCCAACAACGCCGCACAAGCCAAACCCGGATTGCCCCACAAATAGCCGTCGGTCTCAGCCCGGCGAAAACTCTTCGAACGTCAGCGAATCGGCCGGCCGATAATTCTCGCCGAACGGTGGCCGCAGGAGAAACCGCGGTGTCGTCAGGCCCACGTATGCCGCTTCCGGCAGCTTCCGCAGGGCCGCGGCCGCTTCCTTCCCCTCGGCGAGGCACTTCATAATCCGGCTTGACCGCTTCCGGCGTCATCGCCGCGAGAAATGCGGCATTCGCACGGGCCGCGATCCGGCTCATCCGGCCCAACACTTCCGCGTCGGCCGCCGTTTCGTTGAACGTATAGAGCCCGACAATGAGCGCCCACGGATCGCCTTCCGGAGCTTCGGCTGTCTTCTGAACGAGCAACTGGCAAACGCCGGACGAGCTGCAGCTCCGCGTCGGACATCAGATCGGCGGCGAACTCTTCGGCGGAAACATCACACAGGACGACTTGAATTTTGTCGGTCTTCTGCACCCGCCGCAGCAGCCATTCGGTGCCGCGCCAAGCCGATTCGAGCGACTGATAGGCCGGATGGTGCAAAATCGCCCGCATCAACCGCGCAGCTTCTTCGCCCTCGAGATCCGAGACCTTGTCGACGCGGCTATAGATTGCGTCCGGATGAAAGTCGTCGAGCTCGGTCGGTTCCAGTTCGACCGCGACGTCGTCGCCGACCGTGTATTCCAGCTTCGGCCCGAGCGCGTCGAGCACGTCTTCCAGCGTGTCGAAGGTGATCTTGCGCGGCTTGCGAGCGGCGATGGCCTCGCGCACTTCGGGCGGCACGCGTCCTTGCCGGCCGCTGAAGTCGCCGAGGATGGCGATGCGAAACGGCTTCTCGCCACCGGCCGGCGCAGGGCGCTGGCCGGTGAGATGGAGACTGCCGAAGGAAGAATCGTAGGGCACGCTAACCTGCTACAATCGACAGGGCTGAAACGATTGACTATCTTGATTTCGCGCACCAGCGACCGAGATTCACCCGGCAGGCACGAGCGACTCATCAAGGATCCGCGGCGAACCTTGAGCCAGGCAGAAGTGCCGCTGGCGAGCCCGTCGGTCTGGGGTGACGCGAAGTATTTTAGCAAAGTCTTTCGCAGCCGCCACAGTGCCGTCGCTGAATTTGGGGCGCCACTGGCTCTGCCACTGCTCTTTTTTGATTCTTGCCTTGATCGGCCAACAACGAAGAACACTGGCAAAGCCAGTGGCACACAATCCAGAAGGTGGTGGCCTGATTTGGATCCCCTGACGGCACGCGGAGCGTGCCTGCTACGTAGTAGGCACGCTCCGCGTGCCGTTGGCGCCACGAATAATCTTCAAATTGTACCGCGACCATCCAGAAGACAAACTTGACAAGACACGAGCCACTGCGGTTTTCAAACCGGGTAAGTCAGAAAAGATATCCGTTGCCGATACTCACCCAAGACGCAATCGAGAGACGCAAGCCAGAACGCCTACGCCGCCGTTGACATTTCCATGGCCGCCGCGACTTGTTCGCACTGCCACTTCGCGCTGGGAGATTCTTCATGACTGATGTGACGCAGGACAACCGGCCGATCGCCGTCACTTGCGACAAGCTTGGAAAGGACAAGCTGCTGCTCGAGCAATTCACCGTCAGCGAGGGGATTTCCCGGCCGTTTCGCATCATGCTGACGATGCTCGCCCAGCCCGATTACACGGTCCCCTTCGCCAGCATCCTGGGCCAGAACGTGTCGGTGCGGCTGGATTTGCCGGACAAGAGCCAGCGTTATTTCCACGGCGTGGTGTACCGTTTGAGCGAGGGAAGCAAGGCCCATTCTCCAGACACAGGCCAGTTCTTCATCCGCTACCAGGCCGAAGTGATGCCGGCCGTTTGGAATTTGAACCGGCAGTTCCGTAGCCGGATTTTTCAGCATCTCAGCGTGCCCGACATCCTCGACAAAGTTTTCAAGGGGATCGATTTCACGAACCTCAAGAGCGAAGACAAAAGCGCCTTCAAACCGCGCGATTATTGCGTGCAATACCGCGAGACCGACTTCCAATTCGCCAGCCGGCTGATGGAGGAAGAGGGCATCTTCTACTTCTTCAAGCACGAGCAATCGAGCCACAAGATGCTCCTGGGCAACGCCTCGACCGCGTTCAGCGACTTGCCCGGGGGAAATGAGATCGAATTCAACGAGTTCACCGGGCTGCGCGACAAGCGGCTGCACGAGGACCGGATCACCCGCTGGCAGAAATCGCAGGGTCTCCGCACCGGGGCCTATCGGGCTTGGGATTATTGCTTCGAGGAGCCCACGAAAAACCTCGAAGCAACCGCCCAAATCATCAGCTCCGTCGATGCCGGCACGATCAGCCATTCGTTTCAGGTCGGCAACAACAGCCAATGGGAAATTTACGATTTTCCCGGCGGCTACGCCCAGCGATTCGACGGAATGGACAAATCGGGCTCGCCGCAACCGGCCGATTTGAACAACATCGAAACCGATAACACCCGCACGGCCAAAATCCGCATGGAGCAGGAAGCCGTGCCGGGCCTCGTGATCGAAGGGGACAGCAACGTCCGCCGTTTCGATCCCGGCTACAAGATCAAGCTCAAGGAGCATTTCAACGCCAACGGCGAATACCTGCTAACCGACGTCGAGCATTTCGCCTCGATGGCCGGCACCTATACGACCGATCAGAGCATTTCGCTGAAATATCAAAATCGCTTTCGGTCGCTTCCCAAGGCCCTGCCCTTCCGACCGCTGCGCGTCACGCCCAAGCCGACGATCAACGGCACGCAAACGGCCGTCGTGGTGGGCAACGACGCCTCGACCGAAATCGCGACCGACAAGTACGGCCGCGTGAAAGTGCAATTCTTTTGGGACCGCGACGGCAAAAAGACCCTCGACAGCTCCTGCTGGGTGCGCGTGTCGCAGAATTGGGCGGGCAAACGCTGGGGAGTTTTCTTCCTACCCCGGGTGAAGGACGAAGTCGTGGTTTCGTTCGTCGATGGCGACCCCGATCAGCCGATCATCGTCGGCAGCGTATACAACGCCGATCAATTGCCTCCCTACGATCTGCCGGCCGACAAAACCAAGAGCACGATCAAGACCCGCAGCTCGGAAAAAGGGACGACCGACAACTTCAACGAAATTCGCTTCGAGGACAAGAAGGACAGCGAGGAAATCTTCGTCCAGGCCGAAAAGGATTTCAACCGCGTGGTGAAGAACAACGACACGCTCAAAGTCGGCTTCATCGTGAAGAAGGCCGGCGACCAGACGATCGACATTTACAACAATCGGACCACCACGCTCGATCAGGGCAACGAAGCGCTGACGGTGAAAAAGGGCACGCGCACCGTCACCGTCAAAGGCGACGACAAGCACGAGGTGCAGCAGGGCAACCTCACCGTGACGGTCGATCAAGGCAATGCCAGCTACAAAATTTCGCAGGGCGCGCTGACGATCGAGGCCATGCAGTCGATCACTTTGAAAGTCGGCTCGACCTCGATCAAGATGACCCCGACCGGCATCACGCTGCAGTCGACGATGATCACGCTCAAGGCCAGCGGCATGCTGCAATCGCAAGGCGGGTTTTACAAAATCACCGGCGACTCGTTGGTCCAGGTACAAGGTGGAGTGGTCAAAATCAACTAGAGGCGTCCGGGGACTGGCTCATTTTGCGATGCCCTGTGAGCAAAATGTGCCTGTCCCCTTTGCCCAGTAGGGTGGGCACCGCCCACCGACGTTTGAGGCGACCGGTGGGCGGGCTTCATAATCGGCCAGTGGTGGGCAATGCCCACCCTACGCGGCTAAGGTAGAGTTTTTAATGGCAGTGATTCTGCAAATCACCGGCGGCCCGGCCAAAGGCCGCCGGACATTTCTCCGCGCCGGCCAGATTTTGCGCATCGGGCGGACCGAACGGTCCGACTTCGATGTGCCGCAAGACCCGACGATGGCACCGGTCCACTTCGCCGTGGAGTACGACTCCTTCGTTTGCCGGCTGCGCGACCTGCGCAGCGGCGCGGCGACGATGGTCAACGGCGCGGCCGTCGTCGACGCGGTGCTCGCGCATGGCGACCAGATCACGGCCGGCGCCACGACGTTCAGCGTCCATATCGAAGGCAGCCAGCCGGCGCCCGTGCCTCTTGCGGCCGCCGCCGTGCCGGTCGTGGCCACCGCCGCCATGCTCGCGCCCGGCGCCAGTGGCTACAAGCACGTCGAGCCGCCGACGGCCGCCGAAGTCTGCACGCTGTTCGAGCTCGACGACGATGCGAAGGCATTGCTCGATCCCAAGCAGACTCCGCGCGAATTTCTCACGCTCCTGACCAAGCGGCAGTTGTTCAGCGACGCGATCCGCTTCCTGGCCCACGCCCTGCCCAAGCCCGAGGCCGTCTGGTGGGCATGCCAATGCCTGAAAGCCGCGCTGGGCGACAAGCTCCCCCTGGCCGACAAACGGGCCATGGCCGCCGCCGAGCAATGGGTTTTAGAGCCGACCGAGGCCCATCGTCGGGCCGCCGAAACGGCCGCCGAGGGGACAAAGTACGAAACCGCTCCTGGCTGGGCCGCCGCCGCGGCCTTCTGGAGCGGCGGCAGCATCGCCCCGGAAGACCAAGCCGAAGTCCCGCCAAAGCCCACGCTCACCGCGCAAGCCACCGTGGTCGCCATCAACCTCTCGGCAACCATCGACCCGCCAAAAACCGCGGAGCGTTACGCACAATTCCTAGCCCTCGGCACGAAAGTAGCCGAAGGCCAAGACCGCTGGCCACAAAAATAACCGACGCAAGAAAGGAATCAAAAAAAGCCGCGTCCCCTTTATTCTTCCGGCGCGGGCGAAGCCTGAAGCGCAAGCGAAGGACCAGGACGGCGCCGCACGCCAGGTCCTTCGCTTGCGCTTCAGGCTTGAATTGCGCGTGGTTTGCGATCCCATGCTCCGTTAAGAGCCGCGCACGAAGTAAGCGACTTGGAGCGTCCATCACGCGCGACAACCCCTTACTCAGGGGCGAATAAAAGGGAACAGGCGAATAAAAGCGGGTGCGGAAAAAGGGGACGCAGCTTATTCCATTGGGCGTTGACACGCGGACGGCTCGGAAACGTCAATAACTGAACTGCGAACGTCCAGGCCGGGGAACTGGGTGGTCCGGATCCAGTTCGGCGGGCCCGCTGCTTCAATTGCTCGGGTAGTTCGCGGCGTTCGGGACAGTGCATCGCAACCATAAGATACCGTCAATATCAGTGATGTCCCCTTTGCTTTGTCCAATATCAGTGATGTCCCCTTTGCTTTGGCTGCAATCGCCGTTGCGCCCGCGCGGCCGCCCACGGAAAAAGCCAGCGAGCGGCTGAGCCCGGTGCAGAAACGGGTGAAAAAGAGAGTGCGTCCCTGCGTCGCTGCGCCCCCTTTTTCCGATTGACCCTGCCGGGCTCAATGGATAGACTCCCGCCCGCATTTCTTTGGACAGCTATCAGACCAGATTGCGCTACCGGCCAGATTGCGCTACCGGCGAGATTGCGCTGCCGGCCGGGCGGTTGAGCAGAACGGCAGGAGACAAGCGACGGCCGAAAGATCGGACATGTCGGTTCGCGCCGCGTCAACCCGGTGGGCAGGCGACAAATTCCAACCGCGGGCGTTTTCGCATGGGCATTCAGGTTCGCCATCAGTGCTTAATTCTCGTCGCCGGGCTCTTCGTTTTTCTGACCGGCCTGGGTGCGGCGCGTTTGTGGGACGAGGATGAGCCCCAATACGCCCGGGTTGCGCGAGAAATGATGCTCCAGGGTGAGTGGCTCACGCCGACATTCAACTTCCACCTGTTTTCCGACAAGCCGGTATTGCTGTACTGGTTGATGCTTGGGTCGTACCACGTCTTTGGCGTGACCGAATTCGCGGCCCGCTTTCCTTCCGCGGTGATGGCGATCGGCACGGCGCTGTTGACCTATCACCTGGGACGGCGATTGTTCCGGCCCCAGGTCGGTCTCTGGGCGGGACTGATCATGACGACCAATGTGATGGCGGCCGTCATCGGTCGCGCGGCGACATTCGATTCGACGCTCGTGTTCGTCACCACGCTTTGTTTGCTGGCGTACGTCGTCACGATCGGATCTCGCGCCTGGAGTGATCCTATCGGGCCACTCACCGTCGCGGGAAATGGTGGCGTGGTGACGTCCGTGGACCGTTTTCGCGCCGTTCTACCGCGCTCGTGGTGGGGATTCATGGCGATGTATGTGCCGTTGGGTCTAGGCATGATGGTCAAGGGTCCCGTCGGCGTGCTGGGGCCCATCGCAGCACTGGGGCTGTTCGTGCTCTTTTTCGGTTCGGCCAAGACCGTGGGGGGGGTCGCGAATTCGGTTCCTTCAGTTTCCGAAAATAAAATGCGTGCATTGCGGCTCGACACGCTGGACGGCTGCTTGGTTCAATTTCTCCGGCTCGGCTGGCGCCGATTCGCCGCGCTGGCCGCCGATTTTCCCGCCGCGACGTGGGCCATGCGGCCGTTCAGTTTGGCCGCGATCGTGTTAGCGGTCGCGCTGCCTTGGTATCTGTTAGTTTCGATTCGCACCGGCGGAAAATTTCCGCGGGAATTTTTCCTGTTCCAAAACGCGGCCCGCTTGATGCGACCCATGGAGGGGCATCAGGGTTCGATTCTGTATTATCCGGTCGTGCTGGTGATCTTCTCCTTTCCTTGGACAATCCCTCTCGCGCTGGGCGCAGCCAAAGCGTGCCGCTGCATTCGCGAGAGCACGAAACACCGAGCTGCCTGCCTGCTATTGGCCACTTGGAGCCTGGCCTGGATTGGGCTCTTCTCGTTTAGCAGCACGAAGTTGCCGCACTACATCGCCCCGGCGTTTCCGGCCCTGGCGGTGATTGCTGGAAAGTGGATTGCCGATTGGATCGCCGCGGTCCACGCGGTCAACGCGCGCGAGTCGACGGCGGACTCGGCACAAGCCGGGCCGGCCACCGTGCGACCGGGCACGCCGCTGATGTGGGAAGAGGGCCTGGGCGAGCAGTGGCTCAACTGGGGCTGGCGGCTCAAGGCCGGCATCGGTCTCGGCGCACTGGTTGCCCTGCCCCTGGTCACGCGGCATTTCGCCCCCGCGGCGCCGAGCTGCAGCTGGCTTGGGCTAATCGTGCTGTTGGGGGCGGCCGTCGGTTGGCTATGTCAACGCCGGCGACTTCCGTCGCTGGTTGCGGGCTCGATGGTCGTGTTCAATGCCCTCTTGTTTGTTGGTTTGTTTGGCGTTGCAGCGGTTCCGATCAGCGAACAGCAGTCGGGCGTGCGCATGGCAGATTCGATCCGCCGCCTGGGAACTAAATCGGCTGCGATCGGCGCCTATCGCCTCTTCCTGCCTGGATTGTTCTTTTATGCCGACCTTGACCATCCGATTATCCAAGTGAAAAAGCCGGACGACGCGCGACGATTGTTTGGCCCCGACCAAACTTCGTTTCTGGTCACGGACGCGGATGGTTTCGAAGAGTTGGGGCCTCTCATCCCGGACAACGCCCGGGTCGTCGAACGGCAGAACCGGTACCTCAAGCGAAGCGAGCTATTGCTCGTCGAATCTGCGCCGCTGGCGAGCGACGCACCCTCTGCCGCGACCGCTTCGACCACTGCCGCCGAAAGGAAATCGCGCGGCAAAACGCGCGTTGATCCTTAGCTCGGCGGCGCCTCGCGCCGCTGGTTATCGGGCCCGGCCTGAAATGTTGTAAAAAGAGCTGCGTGCTGCGCCCGTTTTTTATCCTGATAATCTCCCGGCAGCGCGAAGTCCAACGTATCAAGGCGGTCTTTCGGCTGGCCTTTTTAGCGGCTGTTTGATACCGTGCCGGGTATCTTGAACCCGGCCGAGGATCGTGGCCGCGGTGCAAGGCACACTTTCTTGTTTTTCTTGGCGCCGGATTCCATGGAGTTGCGCATGAAGCCGATCTATCTCACCGTCGCGAGCTTGCTGGTTTTGGCCGCTTGCAATCGGGACAACAACCAGTCCCAAACCAGCAGGACGCCAAGCGGCGCACAGCGCGACGAGGATGCCTCGAAGCAAACGTTCGCCGAAGCCCGGAAAGGCTTCAAGACCACGCTCGTATTGCAACAGAAGGACCAGGCCTCCGCTCCGACGCCGCCCGCGGGCATGTTTCGCCTCGTGCACTACAAATCGCAGGCCGGCGAGCTGGCAGCGTATCTCACCGCGGCGCCGAAGGACAAGAAAAAACATCCGGCCATCGTGTGGATCGTCGGCGGCTTCGACAACGGCATCGGCGACACGCCTTGGCGTGCGGCCAAGCCGGAAAACGATCAATCGGCCGATGCATTCTGGAAAGCCGGTGTCATCACGCTCTTTCCTTCTTTCCGGGGCGGAAACGATAATCCCGGCTTCCGCGAGGCCTTTTACGGCGAAGTCGACGACGCCTTGGCCGCCGCCGATTTTCTGGCGAAGCAGGACGGCGTCGACCCGCATCGAATTTATCTCGGGGGCCACAGCACCGGCGGAACGATGGTCTTGCTGACGGCGGCCGCATCCGCGCCCGAGCGGTTCCGCGCCGCGTTTGCGTTTGGGCCGATTGACGACGTGTCCCACTATCCGGCTCAGTTTCCGTTCGACGTCAACAATCCACGGGAGGTCGAGCTGCGTTCGCCGATTCACTGGTTGCAGTCGATCCGCTGCCCACTGTTCGCCTTTGCGGGGACCCGCGGCAACTTGGATTCGTTGCAAGCGCTGTCCGACGCGTCGCACAATCCGCTGCTGCATTTCGAGCCGGTGGCAGGCGTCGACCATTTCAGCATTCTCTCGCGCGTCACGCCGCTGGTAGCCGAAAAGATCGTGGCCGACGATGGCCCGAACTGCAACATCGCCTTTTCGCCAGACGAATTGCGTGCGCGGGCTTCGCGCTGAAAACGGGCCGATCTTCTTGTAGGGTGGGCAATGCCCACCACGGTGAACGCTCGCTCGTTCAAACGCGCGACCGCAGCGCGATGGTGGGCAATGCCCACCCCACGAATCCAAACACGCGCAGTTGCAGATCGCCGGATCAGAGATTCCAGCGGTTGAACAGCTTTTCGCGGAAGGCGCTCCATTCGCTCGAAGGGCCGTCGCCGGAGGGCTGATGGGCCATGAGCTCGGCGATCCAGTCGTCCATGCGCCGCAACCGTTGGGCCAGGCTGTCGACGGCATTGTGGGCCACCTTGTACGCGGCCCAGATTCCTTCGTCGATCATATCTTTGTAATCGCCGTAGGAGATGCGCAGGAGCTTCACTTCATTCTTCGCCCGGACGTCGGCGGAGTGGGGCGCCGGATGAAAGAACGACATCTCGCCGAATTGGCTGAACGGTTCGAGCACGGCCAGGACCACGGCCTCATGCGTGGTTTGGCCGTTCGCGCCAGGCAGAGCGACATATTTCACCACTTCGCATTTACCTTCGGCAACGACCCACAGATGCCGGCTCAACTCGCCTTGGCGGATGATCACCGTGCCGGGCGCCGCTTGCTGCACCTGAATGATCTCGGCCAATTGCCTCCGTTCGGTCGAGTTCAGATTGCGGAACAGCGGAATATCGCGCAGCAGCGTTTCGGAGACTAGTTCAGCAGCCATCGAATAACCTCAACGTGATATCAAGAGCCTATCCGAGAACCGGCGGGGACTGGCTCATTTTGCGGTGCCCTGGGAGCAAAATGTGCCTGTCCCCCTCTTCTCGGCCGGTTCTCGGATAGGCAGTAATTCTCGCTCGCCCTTTTGCAGGAGAGAGCTGGGGATGATCTGCTCAAATCCTTGGTTTTCGCGCGGCGATTGCTCTGGCCAATGTTGTGTCTTTTTATTCCCAACTTCCACGCGGGTAAAATCTGTTCACCCGAGAACGACGGATACATCCTGGAGGGATGCCAGCTATTAGCCGGGGGTCGAGGCCGGCAGGCCGACACCCCCGGAATCGAAACCGCAATATTTGTTGTCCGACCCCGGCGGGGTCGCAGCGCGTGGGCTCTGCTACCCCGCTGGGGTCGAACAACGATTCCTTGGCCAAACTGACCGGGGGTATCGGCCCTCTGGGTCTCAACCCCCGGCTAATAGCTGCGACCCTTCCAGGGTCGGTCCGCTGCTCGCGCGCCGAAAATTCCTGGCTGCTCAACCTGTCGGATTCCATCGCGCACTCGTAAACTACCAGTCCCGTCTTCAAAGTTCCTAGTGCATTGTCACAGCTTGAATTTGGGGTGCCACTGGCTTTGCCAGTGTTCTCCGTTGCTGAACGATCAAGGCAAGAATTCCAAAATCAGTGGCAAAACCAGTGGCACACAATCCCAGAACCAAGCGTTGACAAAGCACTAAGTGATTCCGCCCAACACCGTCGCCCGGCCAACGCGGCCGATCCCCAAAATGTACGCCGCGGTCCGCAGCGTGACCTTTCGCTCGACCGACAATTGCCAGACCCGCTCGAAGGCGTCGGTCAAGACTCGATCCAACTCTTGCCGCACCCGATTCAATCCCCACTGATAATGCTGCCGGTTCTGGACCCACTCGAAATAACTCGCCGTCACGCCTCCGGCGTTGGCCAGGATGTCGGGCAGGATGACTGTCTTGCGAGCGTTGAGGACTTCATCGGCCTCGGGATCGATCGGCGCGTTGGCCGCCTCGATAATCAACGGGGCCTTGATCCGCTCGGCGTTCTTGAGCGTGATGACGCCCCCTAAGGCCGCGGGAATCAACAACTCCACGTCCAGCTCCAACAGCTCCTCGTTCGTGATCCGCTCGGCAGCGGTATAGCCTTGGAGCGTGCCGCGATGTTCGTGGGCATGCCGAAACATATCAGGCAGATCGAGCCCTGCGGCGCGATAATAACCGCCGCTGATGTCGGAGACGGCTACCACGCAACATTCGGCCTCGCTCAGAAACTTCGCCGTGTGCGAGCCGACATTGCCGAAGCCTTGAATCGCCACCCGCGTTTTCGGCGGCTTGCGCCCCATGCGGCTGAGGAGCTTCACGACCAAAATGCCCACGCCCCGGCCGGTCGCTTCCTCGCGCCCGGCAGCCCGAACATTTCGACCGGTTTGCCGGTCACGCACGCCGGGCTGAAGCCGTGATACTTGGCGTATTGATTCATGATCCAGGCCATCGACTCGGCGCCGGTCCCCATGTCGGGAGCCGGAATGTCGCTGTCGGGGCCGATGATGTCGTGAATCTCGTCGACGAATTTGCGCGTGATCCGCTCGACCTCGCGGAGGCTGAGCCGCATCGGGTCGATCGCGATGCCTCCTTTGGCCCCGCCGTAGGGAATGTTCACGACCGCCGTTTTCCAGGTCATCAGGGCCGCCAACGCCCGGACTTCGTCCAGATCGACCTCGGGATGGTAGCGGAGGCCACCCTTCATCGGCCCGCGGGCATTGTTGTGCTGCACGCGATAGCCGACAAACGTGCTCAGATCGCCATGGTCCATTTCGACGGCGATTTGGACCTGCACTTCGCGCTTGGGCACGAGCAACAACCGACGCATATTGTCGGTCAGATCCATCAGATCGGCCGCGCGGTCGAAATAGAGCTGGCTAGCGTCGAAAGCGCGCATGCGGCCGATACCCTGCTAGGAGCCAGTTCACGGCGCCAATACCGATTCGGCCGGCGCGATAGGCGTAAAGAATCATAATGCTCGCGCCGCGGTTCCTCAAGTCGCACTCCCCGGCCGGCCCCAGGGGCTTTGCCGCTTCCGCTCGCGTTGGGCACGAACAAGCGGTGGAAAGATTCGCCGGCGGAGGGCGGCTGTGCCGTTGACGCAGGGTGTCACGCCGCGGCCCGCGCCGGCAATTTTCCACGGCCACGAGACGACCCGACCTGTTTGCTCAGCACTAAAAAATCAAATTGACGCGATATAGAGGTCGTCGGTAGCTTAACGGTGTTCTTGCGGTTCCACTGTCCAAAGAAGCTTTGCCTCAAAACACCGCGTCATGAACACAAACCCGAAGTGTAAGCGAGGAAAACACGTGAAAATTCGTCTTGCGTCCTCGCTCACGCTTCGGGTTAGTGTGTTTTGAGGCAAAGCCGTCCGAAGGGGGCAATATTGAAATGCAACGCATGGTTCCTCGGCCGGCTTGGCGGTCGGCGGCAATTTGCCGGCGTGGATTCACGCTGGTCGAGTTACTGGTGGTCATTTCGATCATCGGCATCCTCATCGGTCTGTTGCTGCCGGCCGTTCAAGCGGCGCGAAACTGCCCGTCGCGCGCAGTGTTCGAACAACCTGAAGCAAATCGGCCTCGCGCTGCTGACCTACGAGGCAATGAACAAAACATTCCCGGCGGGCGGTTTGTATGGTCCCGGCGGCGGTTATGGGTTTTCGTGGCTCGTGCGGATCATGCCGCAGCTTGACGAGACGACGTACTATCAGCAGGCTCGATTGGAAGGGGGCCAATTTCGGCGGTAGTCTCGGTTGGCTCGGCGAAAATACAACGAACGCCACGTTATTGGGCAACGTCGAATTCCCCATGCTCATCTGTCCCTCGAGTCCGTTGCCTCACCTGGTATTGAATACGGGCGGTTGGACCGTAAACGCCCCCAGCACCATGTACGCGGGCAACTCCGGCGCGACGAACGACATCTCAGCTCGCGACAAACTCGATTCCGGCGCTGCTCCCGGCCGGCTCTCGTTCGGCGGCGTGTTGATCTCGCTGGCGATGGTGCGAATCGCCGACATTCGCGACGGCACGTCCAACACGCTGATGGTCGTCGAACAATCCGATTGGTGCGTCGACGCGTCGGGCAATCAATCGGATTGCCGCAGCGATTGCACGCACGGGTTTTGCATGGGTCCTGGCAACGACGGTTGGGATCGTATTTTCAATATCACGACGGTCTATAATGCGATCAACGAGAAGTCGGCCAATGCGTTTGGCGTGCCGGGCAATTGCGGCCCAAACCGGGCGATCCAATCGGCCCACGTCGGCGGCGCCCAAGTGTTGCTCGCCGATGGGTCGGTCCATTTCGCCGTCGAGTCGCTGGACTTGCAAGTCCTGTATAACCTTGCCAACTGTCGCGACGGCAATTCGATCGACGTTAGTTGGTGAGTACCTTTGTTTTTCTGCCTATCCGAGAACCGGCCGAGGAGAGTGCGACAAGCACATTTTGCTCCCAGGGCACCGCAAAATGAGCCAGTCCCCGCCGGTTCTCGGATTGGCTCTTAGTTCCCAAGTCGGTTCAGGGCAGCGGGGCAGGCCGAGTTTGAATTCAGAATCGATCGGCATTCGCCCGTTCACCAAAGTTTCGCGCTCCGTTGTCAGGCGTTGCTTGCCGGTCTTCATGCTGGGCTGCGCTTGCATCGCTGTCGGTGGCTGCCATCGGGCCGAGCCATTGGGCGACGTGCATGGCACGCTAAAGTTTCAAGGCGTTCCGGTGAGTTCCGGCATCGTGTTTTTTGACGGCGGCTCCAAGGGAGTCCATATCACGGCCAACGTCAATGAACATGGTGAGTATCGCGTCTCGATGGCCAAAGGTTTCGGTTTGCCCCCTGGCGCCTACAGAGTGGCCGTTTATCCGTTCGTAGCCGATTTGCCGATTGGTTCGAAAACCCGGCCCGTGCCGCGAAAATTTCCTGACTTTCCGCCCCGCTACCGCAAACCGGAAACGAGCAGGCTAACCATCCGGGTTGTCGCGGGCGACAATCCTTACGACATCGATATGAAGCCGTGAGGCCGCCCTATTTCAGGTCTCCCCTCGCCCCTTGCGGGAGAGGGGTCGGGGGTGAGGGGTGGGAACATCGGTGACGTCGAAATCTAGCTGCAAGTGGAAGATCGAACTTGATTTCCACCCTCACTCCAGCCCTCTCCCGTCAAGGGAGAATGAGAATGCGGGAACGGATGTTCCACCCAATCTGACGCTCACACATTGCCCGGCGAATCTTGCGAAAGCCGCTCGACTTGAGAGAAGTCGCGAATTAAAATCGCTACTCCCGGTTGCATTTTAACTCTGCTGGAGATTTGCTCGATGAGAAAGATTTTGATCGCCACGGCGGCATTCTTGATGCTCGCATCGACATCCTTCGCGGGAAACCTGATCACCAACGGCAGCTTCGAAACCGGCAACTTGAATGGCTGGACGGTGAACCCCTTCAACAACGGCAACACACAGGTCGTTGTCTATAGCGGCAACTACGGCTACGGAGCGCCGACGGCGCCTGAGGATGGAACCTATGCCGCGGCCTTTGGCGGCGGCGGTAGCGTGACCGGTGAGATCGCTCAAGAATTTGCCACGACGCCGGGTGCTGTCTATTCCGGCAGCTTGTACTATGCAGGCGCTGGCGCCGCCAACGACGGATACGTCCAAGTCACCTTGGGCGATGCGACAACCGAAACACCGATTTTGATATCGCCCCAACTTCAACCACTCTTCAACGGCACTTGGTCGAAATACAGCTTTCAGTTCACAGCGACTAGCGCGTTGTCCGGCATCGACATCGTGAGCCCAAACGGCGGGGGAACCGATTATCTGGTCGATAATGTCAGTGTCATTGCACTGCCCGAGCCTTCCTCCTTTATCGCGCTATGCGGACTCGGCGCGATGGGTTTGATTCTGATCGTTCGCCGCCGGCGCCGAGTTGCGCGCTTCGTAGAAGCGCTCATTCCAGCCCTAGATCGCGAGCGAAACTGGCTTCTCGGGTCACAATTTCCGGCTGCACTCCCAGTTGCTCGACGATGATTGCTTTCAGTGCGCACCAGGCATCGGCCGTGTTCCACACGTCGAATTGCCGGCTAATCGCCCTGTAGTTATGGGCGAGCACGGATTTTGACAAGCTGCCGTAGGTTGCCAGCCGAGGATGAAATTTCGTCTGCCACGGCGTCGTTATCTCTCGAGCGACAATGGCGGTTAACAAGAGCATCGCCAGCGACACCAATCCAGCGCCGATAGCGCCCGTCGCGTGCGAAAAAACTATTCCAGCTCCTATGGAAATGGCAATCGACGCGGTCGTGGCGACTGTCACCAGCCGCGCTGGCCGGACGAGATGTGGAAGTTTCAGCTTCAGCGAACTTTGTAAGGCGGCCCAAACCTCGCTACGGCGATTTCGCGGAATACTCGATTCGAGCGTAACGGTAGGCCGAACCGTTTTAGGATTGAGCCCGAGCCTCCGCGCACACCGTTCGGCGAATGAGATAGAACGTCGCTCCTGAGAGGCAGACGTTTCGTGCCGTGGCGACGTCGCGATGTTGCTCCACAATGGAATCGAACAGTTCGCCGATGGTGCGAATTCGACTCGCCTGCGCATCGGAAATGCTAATATCGAAGGCATCTTCGATATCCATGATCAGCTCAACCGCATCGAGTCCCATGGATTGAATTCCGGGAGCGAGTTGTCTTACTTTTGTACCGGTTTCAACTCGGCGATGAACTTATCCAGCGCCGGCCAGAATGCTTGGGCCAGGTCGTCGTTGTGGTCGCCGCCGGGATTCAGAATGAACTGCTTCGGCTCGTTCGCCGCGTCAAACAGCTTCTTCGCCGACGCCAGCGGCACGATCCGGTCGTGGTCGCCGTGCGTTTGCAGCAGCGGGCCATGATAATTGCCGATGATCGCCGCGGAGTTCAATCGCGTGCGCATCAGCAATCGCACGGGCAGCCACGGATAGTGCACGGCCGCGACGTCGGGTGCGGAACTGAACGTGTTCAGCAGCACCAGGCCGCGAGCGCCGTCCTTGGCCGCCAGATCGACCGCCACCGCGCCTCCCAGCGATTCGCCGACCATCACGATCTCGGTTTCTTTCACGCCGGCCCGCTGGGCCAGCCATTTCCGCGCAGCCCGGCCGTCGGCCATGATTCCGGCTTCGTCCGGCGTGCCCTCGCTCCGGCCGTAACCGCGGTAATCGAAAATCAGCGACGAGACGCCGAGGCGATCGTGCAAAATTTCCAACAGTTCCGCGCGGTGCGTGAGATTGCCGCCATTGCCATGTGCTAGCAACAGCACGGCCCGGGGCTTTTCATGGGGCACATACCAGCCGTGCAGCTTCGTGCCGTCGGCGGCTTGAAAATAGGCATCTTCAAACTTCAGCCCGATCGGCTTCCAAAAGCCGTTCGGGTATTTCATGGGGAAATAAATCAGCGATCGTTCGAGAAACATCATCAGCACGCAGACTCCGGCGTAAATCACCAGCGCCATCACCAACAGCCGTCGCAGCTTGTGCCAGCCGGAGCGAGCCGACGCCGGTGGAGGATCCGACGGTGCCGACTCTTCAATCCCGCGCGCATACTTCAACCTGAAAAGGCTACGCCCCTGGCAGACGTGTGAGCATCAGATTTGTGGGTAAAGTATCCGTTTCCGCATTCTCCCTCTCCCTTGACGGGAGAGGGTTGGGGTGAGGGTGATCAAGTTCGATCTTCCACTTGCAGCCGGATTTCGACGTCACCGATGTTGCCACCCCTCACCCCCGACCCCTCTCCCGCAAGGGGCGAGGGGAGACGCGTTTGTCCGCACTGGCATTCCCGCCCACTTTCGAGACGCTCACACCTGGAAGACGATCTTATCACTTGAGCAATTCGAGCGATTTTTGCCAATGGCTGCGCAGCTCGGACAGCGTTGCCGCGTGGCGTGGATCGGCGGCCAGGTTGTGCGCCTCCAGCGGATCGGCTTGCACGTCGTACAGTTCTTCACGCTCGGGATTCGGCGGCAGCCAGTGGATGTAGCTCCAGCGCTCGGTGCGCACGCCTTCGCTCGGCGGAATGATGTCCGGCGCATAGTGGTGCTCGTAGAAAAACTCGGTGCGCCAATCGACGGGCTTGTGGCCTGCGAGCAATGGCACGAGGCTGTGTCCCTGCATCCGCTTCGGCACGGGCACGCCTGCCATTTCCAGCATCGTCGGGGCAAAGTCGGTATTGAGAGTGATCGCGTCGACGGTGCCGCCACGCCGCGTTTCGCTCAGCCGCGGATCGAAAACGATCAGCGGCACGCGGATGCTCTCTTCGTACATCAGCCATTTGCCAGCCAACTGCCGGTCGCCGGCGAACCAACCGTTGTCCGACGTGAAAATGATCACCGTGTTGTCGTCGAAATGCTGCGCGGCCAGCGCGTCGACGATTCGGCCCACCTCGCGATCGATCCCGGTCACCAGCCGTTCGTAATCGCGCATCGTGCGCTGGAACATTTCGTCCGTGGCGAAGCGATGCTCCCACCGTCGGCGGCCTTCCGAATGCTGCACGAATTCGGGCAGCCGTTTGAAGAACTCCTCGTTGGCCGAAAGCGGCATCGGGATCAAATCGGTGGCGTACAACGACTCGTCGCGCAAGTCGGGCTGAAACTCTCGCGGTTTGCCGTCGCGGGCATGCGGCGCATTGAAACTCAGCGACAAGCAGAACGGCTTGTTCGCGTCGCAGCCCTGCAAGAAGTCCAGCGACTGGTCGCCGAATTTCGCCGTGGCATGCGTGTGCGTGGGATCTTTGGGATCGATGAAATACTCGCCCGCCTGGCCCGGCAACCCGCGCCAGAAGTCGAACTTTGTGGACATGGCTTTGATCGCCGCGGCATCGCCCACGCCGAATTTGCCGATGAAGCCCGTGCGATAGCCGGCCTGCCGCAACAGCGCCGGATAGGTCTCGGCCCATTGCGCGGGCGTGAGCGGCTTGCGAAAATTGCCGATTCCATGCCGCCGCTCATGCTGACCGGTGAAGATGGAAGCCCGGCTGACGCAGCAAATCGACGTGGCGACAAAGCTATTGCGAAACAACACGCCCCGCGCGGCCAGCCGATCAATGTTCGGCGTCCGCACGACCTTGTCCCCCATGCACCCCAGCGTGTTCCAGCGCAAATCGTCGGTGAGGATAAAAACGAAATTCGGGCGGGGTGAATTGACGGGCGTCGGCGCGTTCGCCGCGGACGTGTTGCCAACAAGAACGACGCCGATCAGCAACAGGCAAGAAGGTCGAAGACTCATTTTGTGATTCGCCGATGCCGGTGCCACAAAGTCAAACGGTCAAACGTGCAAGTTTCATCGGAATGGGACATAAATTCGCGGATGATTGCGCTGGTTGTCGACAAATGCAACGAAAAGTTCCGTCGCGACCTCGCCTGCGACTCTCAATGCGTAGTCCCGATCCGTTTCAAATTTTCTCTTATTCGCGATCGTCAGAACGGGAAGAAGCCCCGGCTGCCAAGAGTCTTGAATCGTGGCGTCCAAAGAATCTTGGTCTTCGTGATTCCGATTGTCCGTGAGCAATACCAGTTCATTTTGCTAGCAGAAAGCCCATATATCCCGGTCGTTCATTGCCGGAGAAAGATTGAAATCGGAAAAAGTCGCGAAAGGGATTTCGGATTCATTGAGAATCGCCATCAACCCCAGTTCATCGACGAAGCGCATAAGAGACGGCAACAAACCCTGGACGTTGACGTCGACAAGAAGACCGGCCATTTCGCATTTCGCCGACTAGGGTTTGGTTTCCTGCGACAACCAATCGCGAAATGACGGGAATGGAACCGGCGGTTGCTGCGCTGTGTTTTCCTCCGATGCGCCGGCCGAGTCCCGCTCGGCGAGCCAGTCTCTAAACCGTAGCATCGTTTGTTTCGCTCGCTCGGCTTGTTCTCTTACTTCGGGCGGATTGCCTTGCGCGAGCCGTTCCTCAATTCTTAGGTGCTCCGCCAAAACCGAATCGGCGTTATTCAAGACGAACGCCCGCGCGGCGGCGATTTGTTCGGGCGTCAGATCATAATTGCGAGCGATTTCGGCTTCGGTAACGCTCGGGTCGAGGAAGTAGGGTAGCAGATTGTAGACTGTGATCCGAGTCCCAATCAGTTCCGGCCCGCGGCCGCGATTGTGGATTAAATCTGGTGACATTTCGCCTCCGATTTCAAATGGCGAGAATGTGTTGTAGCTTACCGAAGTTCAACGATATCCGCATTATACATCGGGCATTCGAAGCGGCCGCAAGTGCTCTAATTCGACGGAGTGAATTACGAATCTGGAACATCCGGTACAGCTATCGCTAACGAGGCGTCACCGGCGGCGACGCTCGCCGGTTTTACGGTGCGGGCGGTAGCCTCGGTTCGCTTTAGATTGTTGCACCGATGGCGGCGCGCCCGCGGCGTGCGGATTCTTCGGCTTGCCGCGGATGTGGTCCCCTTCACTTTGTTCGCGGGCTTCTTGATTCGCTTTGCGGCGGCGGCGGTCGAGGGCTTCGCGGGGTGGGTTGTCGGGAATTAGACAGTCGCAGCCGTTGCCGATGAGGTCTTGCCGGCCGGTTTGCTCCAAGGCTCGGCGGACTTCGAAATAATTCTCCGGCTTGAAGAATTGCAACAGCGCCCGTTGCAGTTTCCGGTCGCGCAGATGTTTCGAGAGCTTCACCGGTTTCCGAGTGAACGGATCGAGTCCGGTGTGGTACATGCAGGCGGCGATGTCGAACGGGCTGGGGATGAAATCCTGCACCTGATCGGGCCGGTAATGGTTCCGCTTGAGGAACAGGGCCAAGTCGATCATCGCGTTCAGATCGCTGCCGGGGTGGCTGGCGATGAAGTAGGGCACGAGATACTGCTTCTTGCCGGCGGCCGCCGAGGCCCGGCGAAACTCGTCGCCGAATTTCACGAAGTCATCCACGCCCGGCTTTTTCATCAGGCCGAGCGTTTCGGAATCCGTATGCTCGGGGGCGACTTTCAAATGCCCGCCGACGTGATGGGCGGCCAACTCGTTCATATAAACCGGATCGCGGCGGGCCAGGTCCATCCGGATGCCCGAGGCCACGAGCACCTTTTTCACGCCCGGCTCTTCGCGGGCCTTGCGCATCAGGTCGATCAACGGTCCATGATCGGTCCCCAGCAATTTGCAGATTGTCGGATGCACGCAGCTCAGCCGCCGGCACTTGGCTTCGACCTCGGGTCGTTGGCAGCGCATTTCGTACATGTTGGCGGTCGGGCCGCCGATATCGCTCACCACGCCGCTGAAATCGGGCTCGGCCGCCATCCGCCGAATCTCGCCCAAGACCGACGCCTGACTGCGGCTCTGGATGATGCGCCCTTCATGCGCCGTGATCGAACAGAACGTGCAGCCGCCGAAGCAACCGCGCATGATCTGCACCGAATCTTTAACGACCTCGTATGCGGGAATACGGACCTTGCCATAACTCGGATGCGGCCGGCGGGTGTAGGGCAAACCATACACGCGGTCCATCTCCGGCTGGGCGAGCGGCAGCGCCGGCGGATTCACCACGACGGCTTCGGCGCCGTGATATTGCACCAGCCGCCGGGCATTGTGCGGATTGGTTTCGTTGTGCGAAATTTTCGTCATGTCGCAGAACGCCAGCGGATCGGTCGAGACGCATTCGTAGCTGGGAAGCGTGAGCGTGTTTTCGGTCGGCGGTGTTTCCTTCGCCCCGAGCCGATAGGCCACGCCCGCGAGATCGCGCAGGTCGCGCACTGTTTGTCCGGCCGCCAGCTGCCGGGCGATTTCGACAATCGGCCGCTCGCCCATGCCGAACACCAGCAGATCGGCTTTGCAATCCAACAGAATCGGCCGGCGGACTTTGTCGCTCCAATAATCGTAATGGGCGATGCGGCGCAGACTGGCTTCGACACCACCGGCGATCACCGGCACGCCTTTGAAAGCCTCGCGAGCCCGTTGGCAATAGGCCAAGGTCGCGCGATCCGGCCGGCGGCCGATCTGGCCATTGGGACTGTACGCGTCGTCGTTGCGTACTTTGCGATTGGCCGTGTAGTGGTTGATCATCGAATCCATGTTGCCCGCGCTGATCGCGAAGAACAGCCGCGGCCGGCCGAACATGCGCCACGGCTCGGCGCTGCGCCAATCGGGCTGGCTGAGGATCGCCACGCGGTGCCCCTCGCTCTCCAGCAGCCGGCCAAGCAAGGCCATGGCGAAGCTGGGATGGTCGACATAGGCATCGCCGGTGACGAACACCACGTCGACGTAGTCCCAGCCCCGGTCGCGCATTTCCTCGACCGTCATTGGCAGCGGCGGAGTTGCCGCTGGATACAACGCGGCTGCGGGCGCCAGCATGGGCAACTGGGCCAACGATCCTTGGCCGAGGATCGGCAACAAGCCAGCCGGGTTCGAATTGGGGAGCAGCGAAGACATAGGTCGATTTTACTCTTGTGCCGCAGGCCCTGGCTATGCTTAACTTCCGACGGTAGTGGTACAGTTTGAGCCCCCGCGGCACACGGAGTGTGCCTACAACGTAGCAGGCACGCTCCGCGTGCCGTCGCCGCGCCAAAAAGCTTCAAAATGTACCACTATGCTTCCGACAGAATTAGTCCCCTGTTTCGGCACGCTCGCCTGCCGCAGGCCCAGGTCCGGCTCGACAAGCCGGACCTACGAAAAATCTGCTACGGCTGTCCTGGCAAGAGGGGCGATTTAACCGACCGCAGGTGCTATAATTCGCTGTCACGTTACCGCTACAGGCTCGTTAAGCCGGAGCGACGATGAAGACGCCTCCCTCTGTCATCCAAAATTTCTCGCTCGCGCAACATTGGTCGTTGGCGAGTCTTTTCATTGCATTCGCGTTGTGTGCCGTCCGCGCCCACGGAGTTGAGCCCGCGAAAACAGCCGAGCCACCGGCGAACGTCGCTTCTCGGCCGGCTGGCGACGTGCAAACAGTAGGAAGCACCTCGGAAAATAAGCCACCGGCGGCGGGCACGGCTGCCACCGTTCCTTCGCCGCGCACCATCCATCGCTGGGTGCAACAACTGAGCAGCGACGATTACGGAGTGCGCGAAGGAGCCACGCAGAATCTCACCCGTGCTGGGCGAGCAGCGCTGCACGACGTGGCCGTCGCGGCCCAGCAGGACGATTTGGAAGTGACGACTCGGGCGGTCGAAGTCCTCCACTCGTTGCTCCTGTCGGGCGACGTCGAGACCGAAGACGCGGCGGCCGCGGCGCTCGAGCAAGTGTCGACGGCGCAGGTCACTTCATCGGCCGGGCAAGCGGCCGACATCTTGCGCGAATATGCCGCGGTTCGCGAGCAACGGGCCATCAACGAGATTCGCCAGCTTGGCGGGATGGTCGAAATCGGCAATCCGCGCACCGGCCAGGCCGATTGCATGCAAGTGATGCTCGGCGTCGGCTGGCATGGGCGGCGGGCCGATTTGAATTTGCTGAAACGCGTGAACGATCTGGAATATCTCGGGTTTCATTGCGTGCCGCTCGCCGACGACGATCTTCCGGCGCTCGTGGGACTATCGCGATTGAACACGCTGGAGCTGTTTGGAACGCGCGTTTCCGAAGCGGGCGTGGAACGGCTGCGGGCGGCGTATCCGAATGCGAAAATCGATCGCCGCAGCAACGCGATGCTCGGCGTCCGTGGCGGGATCAACGGCAATGTTTGCCAGATCGACGACGTGCAAAGCGGCACGGCCGCCGAACGCGCGGGCCTGATGGCCGGCGACGTTGTCATCAAGTTCCAGGGCCACGCGGTCAACGATTTCGATCAACTCACGGCCCAGATCGCCAATTGTCAGGCGGGCGACACGGTTGTCATCCAAATCCGACGCGGCGGCGAAACGTTGGACAAGCATGTGACGTTGGGCGAATGGAAGTGAAGAAGCCGCGGATCGTAAAGAGCCGCGCACGAAGTAAGCGTTTAGCGTCCAGGGCGAGGGAGCGTTCGGTGCAAGTGGGGCGCGCCACATCGCTTACTTCGTGCGCGGCTCATTGGCCGGTTGCAGAAAATCGGCCAAGCGCTCCATGGCGTCGCCGATGTGCCAGATCGCCGTGTAATGGCCCGCCTGATACCAGACGATCGGCGGCTGGCCGAAGGCGGTCCACAACGCATCGGTGGCCACGCGCGGAATCACTTCGTCATGTTGGGCGTTGATCATCAGGACTTTTCGCCCGTGAATCCGGTCGCCGTAGGTCGCCGGGTCGACGGTTTCCATGAGCGTGACGAGCCCCTCGCGAGTTTTCCCAGCAGCCAGCCAGCGCTTGCGGGCGGCCACCATGTGCGGCTCGGTCGAGTCCCACAGCATCTTGGCGATGCCGCCGCCGGCCAACACTGGGCAAATCTTCTGAAACCGCGGTTCGACCGCGCCCGCCAGCGCCGTCACGATACCGCCCAGACTGATGCCGGTGATCGCTAGCTGCTGCGGGTCGACTTCCTTCTGCGCCGCGAGCCAAGCCGTGGCATAGCGGATGTCTTTGACCGCTTGCGTCATGCCGCGAACCGTTTCTTCCGGATCGGCCGATACCATCCGCGTTGGCACTTCCGGATCGCGCCGCGGACCGTAATATGGCATGATGACGAACAGCGCCGCAACACCCCGATCGGCCAGCGACTGGGCCACTGTCCGGGACAGCGGAAAATCGCCTCCCAGAATGTGCAGCACGATGCAAGCGGGATGCTTGCCCGGGCTCGTCGGGCGATAATATTCGCAATAAACGGTGTTGTTTTGCTTGACCGAGGTCTGTACCGGCGAAGGGAACGTCAGCGCGCTGATTCGCACGGCGTCGAAGATTGCCGGTAATGGAGTTTCTTCGAACTGCACAGTGCCTGCCGCCAATTGGAACGGCTTCGGCACCGCGGTCGCTTCGTTCGGATCGGGAGCGAATCGCAACTCGCCGTGGCGAATTGCGGGCGCCGTCGGTTTGCCGGCATTTGCCGCGGTTGGCAGAAGAAAGAGCGTGGCGACAGCCGCGGCTGCGAATTTCCCAACACTTTGCATCATCGCGCCCTTTTTTTGACCCAGTAAGGCGGGCACCGCCCACCATTCGCCGAAAACAACACGCCCAGCCCATCTACGCCTTCGTTGGTGGGTCGGCGCCGCCCACCATTCGCCGAACACACCACGATCCTGACGTCGCGCGCGTGTCGGTGGGCCATGCCCACCCTACGCAGTCGCCGGCACCCGCGCGGTGGCTCCCACTGCCATTGTCTCCCGCCCGGCATCCAAGTATATAGGGCCGCCGAATTTTACCTTATCTCGTTCCGGGCGTGCACGAGTTTTGGGGCCTGGCCCTTGCCAGAAGCTCCGGCGCACGGCCAATTCATGTTCTCGGATTCAAACATCAGTTTGCCAATCGTGGCCGTCACGAAAAGGATACCCCATGCTGGCTAAGCTATCGACTCGGATTCTCATCGTTCGGCTCAGTGCCGTGGGCGATACGATTCATGGATTGCCGGTATTGTGCGCACTGCGCGATCATCTGCCACAGGCTGAAATCGGCTGGGTTGTCGAAGAACGGTCGGCCGGAATCCTGCGGAGCCATCGGGCTCTGGACCGGTTGTTCGTCGTCCCGCGGCGGTGGCTGCGAAAACCGTCGGCGGTGTGGCGGCTGCGCCGTGAACTGCGGGCCTTTCGCCCGCAGTTGGCCATCGACCTGCAAGGATTGACCAAGAGCGCTTTGGCGGCTTGGATTTCCAGCGCGCCGACGCGGATCGGCATGGCTCGGCCTGATGGGCGTGAATTGGCGCCTTGGCTCGACAATCGGCTGGTGCATCCGACGGCGGGTCACGTGGTCGATCGCTATTTGGAGCTGCTAGCGCCGCTGGGAATCACGCGGCCGGCGACCCGGTTCGATATCCCACGTAACGCCGAAGACGAGGCGAGCGTGAGCCGCTTCATCCGTGATCGTGGCTTGGGAGGCGGATTCGCGCTGATTAACCCAGGCGCCGGCTGGGCGTCGAAACGTTGGCCGCCCGAACGGTTCGCGGCCGTTGCCAAGCATCTGGGCCAGAACCGGAATCTGCCTTCCGTGGTCGTCTGGGCCGGCACGCAAGAACGGGTGTGGGCCGATCGGATCATTACCACCTCGGCCGGCATGACGCACATGGCTCCGCCGACAACGCTCGGCGAGTTGGGCGAAATGGCGCGCCGGGCACGATTGTTCATCGGCTCCGATACCGGTCCGTTGCATCTGGCCGCGGCAGTCGGCACGCCGTGCGTCGGGCTATACGGCCCGGTTTCCGCTGAGCGGAACGGCCCCTACGGCTCGCAGCACGTTGCCGTGCAAAAGATCTGTCTGACCGGTTCGAGCCGCAGCCGCCGCCAGGCCAACGACGCCTCGATGCGGGCGATTAGCGTGCAGGACGTCTGCACCGCCAGCGACCAACTTCTGCTGGCTCACGCCGAGCCGCAAATCATCGCCGCCCCCTTCGGCCGCCGCGAATCGGCCGCTTCGGCGGCGTAATCACGCGCGGTTGCCACCGCCTCTTTACTCGGTTTGACGGGCCTTCCGCACGTTTGCGGCTTGCAAACCCGACGGAGCGATGGCCGGCCGCCGGAAATTTCGGCCACGCCCTGCCGCCTGTTGCAAGATTTAGCGGTTGACGGCTGTATAATGGTCACGCGCCGAGTTAATTCATCTTCGGCTAGAGGACCATGCAGTGGCACAGACATCGGACGCCGCGTTTCCACGACTGACGCCTGCGGAAGTCGACCTGGTCCGACCCTTGGCAGCTCCTTGCGAATACGCCGACGGCGACATTGTGTTTCGCGCCGGCGACGCGGATATTGGCTTGTTCATCGTCGAATCCGGCAAGATCGAAATTCAAAATCCGACGAACCGCCATCAAATCATCGCAGTTCACGAGCCTGGGCACTTCTCCGGCGACATCGATCTGCTTACCGGCCGGCCCGTGATTGTCACCGGCGTCGCGCGCGGCAAGACGAGCCTGCTCTGCGTTCCTGGCAGCCAACTCCGGTCCATGCTGAACCGTGTGCCGAGCTTGGGCGAAAAGCTGATGACCGCGTTCACGCATCGGCGGGATTTGCTCTCGCAATTGGGCACGCTCGGACTACGAGTCGTCGGTCCGGGCGCTGCCGCGATACGAACACCGTGCGCGAATTCCTCTATAAAAACTTCGTTCCCTTCACCTGGTACGATCCCGCGACCGACGAGGGGCAAGCCGCTTTCGCCGCGCTCGGCTCGCCGCGCAAGACTCCAGTGATCGAATGCGGCAATGGCAAGATTCTCGTGAATCCCACGCTGCGGGAACTGGCCACGGAGGCGGGAATCTGGCGCCATTGCCCTTCGCAAGACGTCGACCTGGCGATTGTCGGCGCCGGACCCGCGGGCTTGGCCGCCGCGGTGTACGCCTCTTCCGAAGGACTGTCCACCCTGATGCTCGACCGGCTCGGGCCTGGCGGCCAGGCGGGCGGTTCGTCGCGCATCGAAAATTTTATCGGCTTTCCCGCTGGACTAAGCGGAGCCGACCTGGCAACGCGCGGCGTGTTGCAAATGCTGAAGTTCGGCGCTCGGATCGTCACGCCGGTGGAAGTCGAAAAGTTGGATCCAGCGCCGCCGGAAAGCGAATTCCATGTGATTCACTTGGATTGCGGCGCGGCGATCCGCTGCCGCGTCGTTCTGCTGGCGCTCGGCGTTCGCTGGCGGCGGCTCGAAGCGGAGGGGGCGGAACAGTTTGCCGGCGCGGGGATCTATTACGCCTGCACGACGGTGGAAGCCGACCTTTACGACGGAACCGACGTGGCCGTGGTCGGCGGCGGCAATTCGGCCGGGCAAGCTGTCGTGTTTCTGGCGGAATGCTGTCCCACGCGGACGGTGCACTTGCTCGTTCGTCGCACATTGGGGCCGCAAATGTCGGAGTACCTGTGCGAGCGAATCCGGGCCGCCCCCAATGTCGTGATCCACGAACAGACTGTCGTCGAAGCGGTCCATGGGAATCGGCACATCGAGGCGATTACGCTCAAGGACACGGCCGAGCAAGCGACGCGCCAGGTGCCTTGCTCGGCGGTGTTCGTCTTCGTCGGCGCCGAACCTGCGGCCGACTGGCTGCCAGCGGAAATCGGCCGGGACGCCAACGGCTATTTGTTGACTGGGACCGATGTGATGCGTTCCGGAAAATGGCCGCGCACCGATCGCGATCCTTGCCCGCTGGAAACGACCGTGCCTGGCATTCTTGCCGCCGGCGATATTCGTTCCGGCTCGACGAAGCGCGTGGGATTCGCCGTTGGCGACGGCTCCTTGGCGGTGACCTGCGCTCATCGCCTGCTTTCGATCGAGCGCTAAAATTCGCCTCGGCGGCAAGCGACTAGTGCATTGTCACAGCTTGAATTTGGGTGCCACTGGCTCCGCCAGTGTTCTTCGTCGCTGACCTATCAAGGCAAGAATTCCAAAGATCACTGGCAGAGCCAGTGGCACACTATCCAAGAATCAAGCGTTGACAAAGCACTAGGGGAGAATTTCAGGCATCCACCTCCGTTGGAATTCCGGGCGGGACGGCGACGAAGACCGGACAGGCGGCGTGTTCCAGGACGTGGCCGAGCCAGGGGATTTGCCGTTGATCGCGGGTCGCTTCCGACCAGGGCTCCGGAAACGCCACGGCAATCAGGTCGTAATGCTCCTCGCGCGCGAAGCGGACCAATTCGGGACCAGGTTCGCCGGGCAATTCGGAAATCCCCACTTCGCGCCCCAGCCGTTTGGCCCATTGCTGATCCTGATCGATGTTGATTCTGGCCTCGACCGCCGCGAGCTTGTTGCCGGGCACGACCACGACTTGCAGCACGACCTTGGGATCGAGCATTGTCAGGATCGTTTCGAACAAATCGTGACTCGCCAGGCTGCCGTCGTGGGCCATCAGCATCCGCCGGACGCCGATGCCGGCCGCCCGCAACTCGGCCACCGAACGGGCTTGACGCTCGCTGACTTGGGGAATGCGGTTGCCGCCGGCCAGATCGAGATGCACTTCGCGATCGTGGCTGAGGATCCGCACGGTCAAAGGCCGCGGAGCGCTGTCGCACAAATTGAACCAATAGAGCGCCAGTTGGTCGAGTTGCTCGTCGGCCGTGTTCTTGTTCGACACGCCGACGATCAGTTCCTGAGCCTGCAGATCGTGGGCGGTGCGGACCACGGCATAGAGCGGGTTATTCGTCGGAACGATCAGCGGAACGACTTCCTTGCCGCTTTTTTCCGCCCGCTCGACGACCGCCGTCATCAAGTCCTGGTCGTAGGTGTCGAGCTCTTGTTCGGGCCGTTCGAGCATTCCCGACTGATCGAGCTTGGCGGTCATGACGATGACGGCGGTGGTCGAAGGGATCGGATTCGTCCAAGGCCTTTTCGAGCATAAACAGGTTGTTCGGCGAGCGGATGGCCACCAACTTGCGGTATTTGAAGCGATCCAAACCCAATCCGGTCAGCGACAGGTTCGATTCGGTTTGGCGATTGAATTGCTCGCGGATATTCGTGCTTCATGCCCCGGCGACGGCGTTCGTAATAGCGCTCCGTGACAATGAACACCAAGAGCAGCGCGGCGGTGAAGCCCAATCCCCATTTCGTGGCCACTTCTTTAGTCAAGAGGTTGGTCGTGGCGGCGGCCAAGAGCACTAAGAAGATCAAGGGAAGCCCGATCGGAATTTCGACATTGCCGATCTTGATATTCAACGGAACCATGAACTCGCGCGGACTGCGGTCGCGAAACCGCAGCACCACCATCGCCAGCGACTTGAATACGAAGCTCCACACCACGCCGAAGGCATACGCTTCGCCCAACACCATGACGTCGCCCTGGCTGACGATGATCGTGAACAATTGCAAAGCCACGATCAGGATCAACATCCGATAGGTCGTGCCGTAACGCGAATGCGGCTTCAGGAACCAATCGGGCATCACGCCGTCTTCGGCCACCCGGTTCAGCACGCCGTTGGAGCCGATGATCGCCGTGTTGACGGCGCCGGCCAGAATCAGAAACCCGATCACCACGACAAACGCGTTGAGCATGATCCGGGCCCAAACGGGACCGACAACGCTCATCGCCAACCCGCCGATCAGATTGTCGGAATACAGCGCCATCCGATCTTTGTCGGGAATCAGGATCACGGCCAGAAAGCTGATGCCGACCGTCAGCACCAGGCTGTAGACGAACACGATGAACGCGGCTCGTTTGAAGTTTTTCAGCTTCGGCGACTTTCCACTTCGCGATAGACTTGGGCGAGCGTTTCCTCGCCGCTCATCGCCAGGATCGAGTGGCCGAACGCGATCAGAATTCCCAGCAATCCGACCATGCTCAGCCAATTCTTGGGCGGAGCGGTGGCGAGCGAGCGCAGCTTGTCGGCCGTCTGGGTGTGATCGATAAAGCCCAACGGGCTGACCAACTTCGGCGGATCGGTGTTCGGGTCGGGATGCGGATTCAAATCCGGCAGGATCCGCAAATGGTGGTTCGCGGGACCTTGCACAAACAGCGTGACACCGCACCAGCCGATGACGACCGCGCCATGATGGTCGTGGCGATCATGATCTTCAGCGCTTTGCCGCTCGATTCATGAATGCCGCGCAGATTTTCCCGGAAGAAATAGAGCGTGATCAAAACCGCGATCGCGACCGAACCCCAGGTCTTCACCGGAGCGAACGTGGCTTCACTGATGTCCAGATGCAGCGACGGCCATTGTTCCTGCGCATGATGCAGCAGCGAGCGGACCAGCCCCATGATGTATTGCCCGGCGGATACGCCGCTGATCGGGCCGGTGAGGATGTAGTCGAACATCAGCGCCGAGACGGACAGCTTGGCGAGAAAGCCGCCCATCGCTTCTTTCACGACCCGGTAAACGCCGCCGCGCACGAACAGCGAACAGCTTTCGATGTACACGCTCCGCACGGCATAGCTGAACAGCATCACCGCCAGGATGAACCAGGGAGCCGCGGGGCCAATCGATGATTCGACGATGCCGCCGATGTAATAGGCCGTGCTGGCCAGATCGCACAGCACGACGGCGGCCGTGCGCCAATAAGAAATGAACTTGAACATCACGCTGTTCACGACGATCACGTGAGCAGGGCGACCAGGCCGGTTACCGCCGGAATCGTTCGCCGAATCGCTTGGAGTGACGGGCATGCTGCTCCCTTGTGGGTAAATCAAATCGAAACCGTGACGCCGGCTTTGACAGCGAATTCGTCCAACATGCTCGAAGCGCTACCTTCGCGGGATCAGCACCTTCGTAACTCGGCGCCATCGGCTCTCGCGACGGGGGCACTCACGATGTCGGGGCAACGCCCAGAGATAGCGTTGCGATTCCGCTTCAGCTTCGACCACCAGAAATCCTTGACCTTCGTCCGCCGTGGATGATCTTTCAATGTTCCAGCGCGACTCGGCCGGTTGCGGCGGTCGGCGCTGCGCCTCGCCGACAAACGGTGTGCAATAGCTTAAGAAGCGGTAGCGCCAGACCACAAGATGCCCGCTCGGCCCGGCGGTCATCCGGGTGCCAACCCGCACATAGGCCGCGGCAAGCCCGGTCGAGCGCCGCGACGGCTGCCGCCGTGGGAAATCGCGCCACTTCGGATCGGCTGGGACGACGATATTTTCGCGAGGCGAGTATTCCAGAGAGATGATCGCCCCGCCATGAGGACCGCCGGAAAACATGATCTGGCAATTCGCGAGCAACATCAGGCGTTCCCGCTCCCCCGATACGCCACAGCGGTATCGGCTACTAGAGTCCCGACCTTGCCGGCGCTGTGACCAATTTATCGAGAGCCCCATAAAGTGGTCATCAAATTAATAAACAGACGCATCAAGGTAGTATCAAGAGCCTGGGCGATCCTCGAGCTTCGCCCGAACGGAAATCGATGGCCAGCCACCCTCGACCATCCAGCGGCGCCTTATCTGACTCGTCCGGATTTGCGGCTTATTCGGCCTGTCGCGAATCTATCAAGAGTTGCGCATGCGCCACCGATAGCACCTTTAACGCCGGCCCGGTGGAGGGGGCGTCCTGCGACCATTTAGATCGCGGGCTCGGGTGGAGTTTCATTTCTAACGTTCCTCTGACGAAGGCAAGCAATGGCTACCGTCGCGCACGCGAACCAGAATCTCCTCCTTCCGCAATCGGCCGGGCAAGCTGCGCGGCTCTTTCCGTTATCGCTGCCGCAAGCGCGCGCCTTTCCGCGGCATCCTCGCAGCGGGCTAACGTTGGCTGTCCATTTCTGGCTCCATGCGGCGATCTGGGCAGGCGTCTTGATCCTCGCGATGTCGATTCTCTATCTGCTCGAGGTGTTCGTCTTCCATCTCGCTGGCGCGATGCGCGTCGTCATCAACCCGATCGAAATGTCGGTGCGATTCTTCGGGTTGGCGCACTACACGGTGGCGACCTACATGCTGTTCAGCAGCAAGAAGCTGCACAACACGCGCGGCTTCTGCATGCTGGGTCTGTTTTCGATGCTGGCATTCGCCGGTTGCGCGTTGTTTTATTTCGTCGGCGGCGACAGTAATCTGTTGGCGCTGATCGCCGTCTTCTTTTTCTTCTTGATGCATGGTCTGCGCGACGAGGTCTTCTTTTACCGTCTCCGGTCGGGCAAAGCGATCAGCGATGAGGAATACCCGCATGTCTATCGCCTGCTGATCTGGCTTCAAGTCGCGGGCCTGTGCTTGTTGGGTGGGGTGCTTTATCCCGTTTTCATTTACAAGCTCGCGATCGATCCGAGCCACGTGCAATTCAACCTCTGGCTTAACACGCTCTTGCCGAGCGATTGGCCGCTCGGCTTGAAGATGCTAGCGTCAGCGACGCCCTTCATTGGCGTGGGAGCATTTGCCGTGGCCCGGATTCAGCGCCAGCAACAGGGGGGCCTGTTCAATCTGCTGATGTCGCATCCGCCGCTGTCGATCATCCTCGTGGCGACCATTTCGATCGCGCTCTCGTCGATCGTGGCCGGCATGGAGATCCTGAACTTCATCGTTCTGATCCACTTCACCGGGTGGTTCATCTTCGCCACCAAGTCGATTTCCAGCCAGCCGAAGGCCGTGCAACAGGCGGCGACATGGCGGCAGCCGAACCAGTGGATTCGCGTGAACATGCTTGGCTTCTGGGTCTTTCACGGCGGGTTGGCGGTACTGTTTTTTGGATTCGTCGCCATGAACCATTGGGTTTTCGCCCAGCGCCCCTGACGATCGACGGCCTGACGCTCTCCAACCCGCTGACGGTGCTGTTTGGCCGGCACAGCTTCAACTACTGGACAATCGCTCACGTCACGCTTGGCTTCTTACCGAAGCCGGCCGCGAAGCGGCGTTAAATCAGCCTCTCCGATGTCGCGACGACGCCCTCGGCCGGTCAGCCCAATGCTCGGCCGCTGCCGTCTCCTCTAAATCGCCCAATCTGTGGTGCGAGGTCATAACCAAACGCGATGCCGCCGCTAGCCTGTGTTAGCAACGGTTGGGCAAAACGCGTAGGATAGCGCCGCAGGATAATTTGATGCGAAACCGTCGCCCCACGTCGCACTCGCATCGACTTCCATCCACGAGGCGGCCATGAAAGTGTTGCCGATATTGCTGGGCGGCGCGTTACTGGTAACGGCGGGTTGCGGATCGAGGGCCGGTTCGCGCTCGAATCGACCGCCGCTGACTGAGGAAGAAGCCGCCTACCGCTGGCCCGCGGAGCTGGTAGCGGGCAACAATCGGTTCGCGCTGGATTTGTATCGCGAGCCTCGGCCAGAAGAATGACAAGCCGCTCTGCTTCTCACCATTCAGCATCTCGACGGCTTTGGCGATGACCTACGCCGGTGCCCGTGGCGACACGGCAACCGAAATGGCCAAGGCGCTCTATTTCACACTGCCGGCGGAGCGGTTGCATGCGACCTATGGCTCGGCGATCCGACAAGCGATCGGCCTGGCCGTGGCAGGCGGTTATGAATTCCAGATCGCGAATTGCGATGCCCCGTGAGCAAAATGGGGACTGACCCCCTCGGCGGGTAGTGGTACAGTTTGAGCCCCCGCGGCACACGGAGTGCGCCTACTACGTAGCAGGCACGCTCCGCGTGCCGTCGCCGCGCCAAAAAGCTTCAAAATGTACCATTATGCCTCGGCGCCGCGAGTTGACTTAGGACTTCTTAGCGTCGCAGGCCGGGGGCGTAGATGCCCGCGGGCTGGCTGCCGGGGATTTGCATCGGCATGACCAGCGGCGCCTGATCGGCGCGCTCGGCATCGGGGCGGGCGGTTGTGCGTCGGCCGGCGTTGGCACACGGCTGGCGATGGCTTCGTGCGCGTGAGCCGGGCCGCCGATTTCGTCGCCATAAATATTCGTCTCTTCGGCGCTCACCAGCTTGGTGCCCAGCGTATTGCACTCCACTTCGGCGCGGAACACCTGTTTGCCGGTGCGCTGGGCCTTGGCGTGGATTTTGAACACGACTTCGCCTCCGACCGGCAAGGAAGCCAGCGGATGGAAGGCCACGACGCCGTTGGCAATGTCGTTCGGACATCCCTGGGCAGATGTGGGCTCGATTCCTTCCGAGAAGTAGGCCACGACGGACACGCCTTCGGCGCTCTTGGATCCGCGATTGCGGATTTTCAATTCGTACACCACGTCGTCCCCCACGGCAATCGGCCCGGCCGGTTCGCTGACGTTCAGCTTCAGGTCGGCCAGCGCTTCGACGTGCGTGGTGATGTTGGCGGTGTCGCTCACGTCGCCCGCGGCGTTCGAGGCGATTTGGATTCGGTTCGGGCCAGGCGTCATCAGTGTGCACTTCAATTCCATCACGCCGGTGTCGCCGGCCTTCAGGTTCGGCAGGGTCCACACGACCTTTCCCTGCTCGGATTTCCATTGACCATTGCCCGAAGCGGACACGAACTTCGCTTCCGGCGGCAGCGTGGCCAGGACGTGGACATTCTCCGCCGTGGCATTGCCGGGATTGGAAATCTGGATCGTATACATGGCCGTCGTGCCGGCGTATTTGACCTTGGCGCCGTCGACGGCAACCGCCACCGCCGGTCGGCGCACGAGGATTTCTTGCGTCGATTCGGCTTTCAAACCTGGCTCGGCCGCGGCGGTGGCATGGATGGTGATGTTGCCTGCTTGCCTGGCCGTGAGTTCCAGCTCGATGACCTTCGAATCGCCGGCTTTCAGATTGCCCAACGACTGATGCGTCGGAGCGCCATTCGGATTGCCAATCGGCGCCAGTTGAATCGACACGTTTTCCGCCGGACCGGTGCCAGGGTTCGATACGGTCAGCCGATAGATCTTGCTTTGACCGAAGGTAATTTCCTCGGACCCGGCGATGCTCATCGCCAGCTTCGGTTCCTGCACCTCGACAACCGTTTGCTCCGTGGCCGGCGTGAAGGTCCACTGCACGGCGAGATCGAACGGTTTTCCCTTGCGGGGAACCAACCGCAGCGCGAGTGTTTCCTTGCTGCGGGCGTCCAGCCGCGGCACGCGCCATTGGAGCCCTTCGGCTTCGGCCGACCGCGCGGAACCGGCGGAAACTTGCGTGCCTGCCACGTCGGTCCACTCGGGGATCTTCACGCCCACGACGACTTCCTGGGCCGCCACGTCGCCCGTGTTTTTCAGCACGACTTTGTACGTGGCTTCCTTGCCGATCATGATCGTGCGCGGACCAATGGTCTCGACGCTGAGTTGCGGGCTTTGATGATTCACCAGCACGTTGTTCGAAACGCTGTTCGAAGCCAGCGGCATGGCATCAGCCGTTGGCGATCCAATGTCGGCCGCCGGGACGGGACGGCGCGAAGAGCCGACAAACTTGGCCGGACCGGAGACCGCTGTCTCTTCGACAAGCGCGTTGTGCGTGATGTGGTCCGGGGCCGGATCGGCGGGGACCGAAACTTCCTCGGCCACGTCGAGCTTGGTAACCCGGCGCGAGGAATTCGCCATAGCTGGCGGAGCGTGTTCCGGAGTGCCCGAGCTGACGACCGGCCCATGGTCGGGCGACTGACGCAAGCGGTCGGCCAGCGGTCGATTGTCACGCGGGCTAGTCGCTTGGGTATCGGGCACAGGCTGGGCGGGAACAGCCGTCGTGCCATTGCCGTACAGCGGAGCGGTTGCCAATGTCGGTTGACCGCTGGTGCGTTGAGAATTCGAAGGATAAATGATCCGCGACTGCGACGCTCGAACGCTTGAGCCGCCATTCTGCGAATTGTTGCTTGGCGAACTGCTGCTTTGCGTGCCGGTATTCTGCGGGTTGGCGAAGTTCACCTGGCCCTGGCTCGACGTGCCATTGCCTGTCGCGCCACTGTTCGACGTGCCATAGCTTGGCGAGCCGGATTGGTTGGAATTGCTTCCACCCGCCGCTCGATTGTTCGCCGAGGACTCGCCGCCAAAAACCTGGTTGATTAGCCAGTGGGGATGGCTGTCTTGCTGGTTGCTCTGCGAGCTATTTTGCGAGCCGCTCTGCGATCCATTCTGCGAATTGCTTTGCGTCCCATAGGCGGGCGCATTCTGCGCGCTGTCCTGGGCTTGGGCGAGGCCCGCCACGCCGAACAGTGCAGCGAAAAGCGCGAGACTTGTGAATTTGGTGAGCATGGCTAATAAATCCTGGTCAATGGCACTATCTGCGCGGAGCCGTTGTACGGCTATATCGGCGCGTCAATTCGTGCCAGTTGAATCAATCGATCGGCTTGACCTGATTTGACCGATTGTGCCGACGCTAGCAGTCGTGCGGATGCTAGCGGAAGAAAGCCAGCGGTTAGCCGCCTGTTGAAAAAGGGGACAGGCACTACGCGGGTACGTCGATACTGGGGGAAATCCCTCTCGATCGCTAAGAGCCAGTCCCCTTTTTCGACAGGCGGTTAGCCGCGACGCGCTTAGCGGAGCGCGTCCTGCGGGGGCGACGCGCTCCGCTATGCGCGTCGCGGCTAACCCTGCGCGCTTATTGCCCTTGCTTGATCAACTCCGGATGCCCGTCGCGAATCTTGCAGACCTTCGGGATCGCTTCGGAGCGGATATACGGCTGATCCGGATTGTTGTGAGCGTAGTTCTGGTGGTAACTCTCGGCGGGATAAAACGCTTCGAGCGGCTCGAGCGTGGTGACGATCGGTCCGCCGTAGGCCTTGGCCGCCGTCAATTGCTCGATCTTCGCTTCGGCAGCCTGTTTCTCGGCATCGTTGGCATAGAAGATTGCCGAGCGATATTGCGTGCCGCGGTCGGCGCCTTGGCCATTGAGCTGTGTCGGATCGTGGGCATCGAAGAACACGGTGAGCAATCGCTCGTAGCTGATCTTGCTCGGATCATAAGTGACGCGAATCGACTCCGCATGGCCCGTGCGGCCGGTGCAGACGGTTTCATAGTTAGCGGTTTCCTTCGTGCCGCCGGAATAGCCAGCTTCGACGCCGGTCACGCCCTTGAGTTCCTCGAACACGGCTTCGGTGCACCAGAAGCAGCCGCCGGCAAAGACCGCGGTCGCGGTGGCGGTATTTCCGGCTGGTCTCGCGTCACTGGAATCGGACGCTTTCGGGGCGGCCTTCGTTTCGCCCGCTGCCGCCGGCTTTTCCGCGGCCGGATCGGCCAATGTCGCCAGCTTGTCGCTCGGGGTGAAATTCAACGCCGCCGAATTCATGCAGAACCGCAAGCCCGTGGGTTTGGGTCCATCGCTGAACACATGGCCCAGATGACCTCCGCAGCGGGTGCAGACCACTTCCGTGCGCGTGGCCCCGAAACTGTTGTCGACGCGCTCTGTCACGTTTTCTTTCGAGATCGGCTGAAAAAAGCTCGGCCATCCCGTGCCGGAATGGAACTTCGTATCGGACGTGAACAGTGGCAGCCCGCAGGCCGCGCAGGTGTAGACGCCTTTTTGCTTGTTGTCGAGCAGCTTTCCACAGAAGGGGCGCTCGGTCCCTTCGCTGCGCAGCACGTCGAATTGCTCGGGCGTGAGTCGCTTCTTCCATTCTTCCTTGGTGTATTCGACTTTGGAAGATTCAACCGGACCGACGAGCTCCCCCTTGCGATCGAATACTTTCACCAGCACCATTTTCGCGTCTCCCTTCGTTGCTGCCGCGCCCTCGGAACCGTCTGGCTTGGCACGTGCCCGCGACATGCTCATCACATAACCCACGACCAACACAACGACGAGCAAGCAAATCGGCAGGATGGACTTCATGATCGAACTCCTGGGTTAGCAAGATCCTATTCTAAGACCTTGGACGGCCTCTTGGCTACACCGGCTCTGTCACCCGACTGGAACTTGGATGCTCGCCAAGCGGTTTTGGGTTCATCGATTCCGCGAGCCCACGCATCTTAAGCCAGCGGTGACGTCGAACCCAATAGAATCGTACCGGCAGGAACAAGTCGACCACTTCGTCCGATACCAGCAGCCCTCCCAGCACCGGCGCCGCCATCGCTGAGAGAACTTCGTGACCGACGCCGCTGGCCCATAGCATCGGAGCAAGGGCCACGATGGCGACCCCCTCGGTCAGCAGCTTTGGCCGCAACCGGTGCACGGCTCCTTCGATAATCGCCTCGCGAAGTTCATCGAGCGATTGAATTTTTTCGAGCCCACCGCGGCGCTCGATGGCTTCCCGCAGATAGACGAGCATGATGATTCCCGTTTCGGTGGCCATGCCGAAGCAGGCAATGAACCCCACCTGCACCGCGACGCTGTAGCTGTGGCCCGTGAGCCAGAGGAAAAACACACCGCCGACCAAGGCCTCCGGCACCGCCATCATCATCAGCACCGCGTCGGCGAAATCCTGGTACGTGAGATAGAGGATCACGAAGATCAAGACCAGCACCGCGGGGATCACGAACCGCATGGTGCGATCGGTGGCCAGCTTGTTTTCGAATTCGCCGCTCCATTCCAGATGCATTCCCGGCGGCAATGTCACTTCCTGTGCGACGCGCCGTTTAGCCAGTTCGACAAAGCCGAGCACGTCGGGATTGCTGACATTCAATTGGACGTATGAGCGGAGCATGCCATTTTCGCTTTTGATCTGTGACGGCCCTTCGACGATTCGCACATCGGCGACGGTGGCCAAAGGGATTTGCAGCGGCCGCGCACGGCTTAAGGGTGCCGTGGACGACGACGCCCCGTCGCGATGGCCTGCGCCGCCGACATCCGACGCCGTGTCTTCCATCGCGCCTGCGCCGGTGGCGTTGATCAGCAGATTCTTGACCTGATCCTCATCGGAACGAAAGTCGCGGCGCATACCGGATCCGCACCGGAAAGCGCTCGCGCCCTTCGACGGTTGACGTAATCGGCTTGCCCCCAGCGCCACCTCGATCACATCCTGCACGTCGCCGACGTTGACTGCCATATCGTGCGGCCTTTTGCCGGTCGATCGTGATCTCCAGATAACCTTTGCCGACGATCTGATCGGGCGTGACGCCGACGGCGCCAGGCATCTTGCGGAGCACTTCGGCCACGCCTGGGACACTTGTTGGATCTTGTCGAGATCATCGCCGAAGACTTTCACGCCGATCATCGTCCGCACGCCGGTCGCCAGCATGTCGAATCCGGTTGATGATCGGCTGGGTGAAAATATTTCCCCAACCGGGGACTTGGATCGTCCTGTCCATCTCGTCGACCAGCTCGTCTTTGGTCTTTTGCCATAGCAGCAGACGGCTGGCGAACGGCTTGTCGAGATCGGTGCGGAGGGTTTGCAGCCTGGTCCGCAACTCGGGATCGATCTCCAGTCCCGCTGCGGCGCCAAGTGGCACGGGCTGTTGCTCGGCGTGCGCGGCGCCGGCGACGGCGGCCGGCGTTGGCGTTGCGATCTTCGCCGTGGTGGCCTGTTGCATTTCTTGCTGAGCGGCAACGCCCTTACGTAGTTCTTCGATGCACGACCAATCGAATGCGCCAACAGCCTGATCGAATAGCTCATAGTTCAGCCGGCGACTGTGTTCTGCCCAGGCTTGCGTCCGACGGGTTTGAATTGTGCTCAACATTTGGGTGAACAGCGTTTGTTCCGCCAGGCCGAGTTGTTCGCGAACCGCAGCCCAAGCGTTCTGGAATTCGTTGCGCGGCGTTGCGAGCAAATCGGGATTCAGCTTGACGAGCTTCTGCCGATCCATGGTCTTGGCAACCACCTCGACAACCTGATTCACATCTTCTTGCGATGGCCCCGCGGCGAGCCAGCGGCCATATTCGTCGGAAAGTTCAGCCGCGATTTGATTTACCCGGGCTTCGTCGAGCGGTTGCAAAAGTTGGCCAGACTTTCGCCATTGATTAGCGAGTTCGCGGACCACGTCGCCCAGCAACTGTCTTCCGAGCGCCGCTTCGAATTCCTTGTTGCGCTGGATCGTCAACTCGCGGAGCGCCGTATCCATCCGGGCACTGGCATCCTTGGCCGCGTCGTGAATCAGGTCGGTGCGGTTTGCGGTTCCGACTCGCGATTGAATCAATCGCCGCGCTTTCGAGCGCCGCCAGAATGACCGCCGCTTGGGCCACGGCATCGGCGTTGCGCAGGTTTCGCTTCGGCCAGAATTCCTTGGGCCGCAGATTGACGACCGTCTCGATCATGTCCAGCGGCGCGGGATCGGTCGGCGTTTCGGCCCGGCCGGCTTTGCCGACGACTTGCTCGACTTCAGGAAACTGCCGCAGCATCGCGTCGCGGGCCTTGAGGTCGTCGGCCACCTCCGTCACCGATGCCCGCGGCACGCTGATCGGCATGTCGAGGATGCTGCCTTCGTCCAACGGCGGCATGTATTCTTCGCCGAATCCGGTGAAAGCCGGAAGCGACCAGGCCCAAGATCGCCAGGCTGACGAACGCGGCGATCTGCCATCGCGCCGCCGTCCATGAACGCGACCGTCAGCACCGTGACCGGCCGAACACGATCAGGAACGCGGTTTTCCAGGGGATGCCGAAGACACGCGTTGAGCGGAAACAGGCCGGCCCCCAGAATCAGCAGCACCGCGAATAGCCACAGAACCACGTTCCGATGCGGCATGGCCCACGTCAGCACCGGCTTGTAGATGTCGATCAGCGTGCGGACCAGCCAGTTCTCCTCCTCACGCCGCAACCGTCCGCGAATGAACGTGGGGATCAGGGCCGGCACGAGCGTGATCGAGATAATCGCCACGCCGATCATCGCGAAGCTTTTGGTGAACGCCAGCGGATGGAATGTCTTGCCCTCCTGGCCGTGACAGCGCGAACACCGGAATGAACGAAATCAGGATGATCATCACCGAAAAGAAAATCGGCCGCCCCACCGTGCGGCAGGCGGGAATCACCAGCTCGCGCGTATCGCCGGTCGACGCTGGCCGTTGCCGAAATGGGCGGTGAGATGATGCGTGGCGTTCTCGACCATCACGATCGCCTGATCGACCAGGATGCCGATCGAAATGGCGATCCCCGACAGCGACATGATGTTCGACGGCGATGCCGAACTGTCGCATGAGGATGAACGAGATCAGCACCGCCAGCGGCAACGTGATGCAAATCACGAAGCGCACTGCGGAAGTGCATCAGGATCAACAGCACGGCCAGCGACGCGATGATCGTCTCGTGCGTCAGCACTTCGGTGAGCGTGTGGATCGCGCCGTGGATCAGCCGCGTGCGGTCGTAGAACGGCACGATCCGCACGCCAGCCGGCAAGCCCGGTTGGAGTTCGATCGATCTTTTGCTTGATTCGCCTGCGTGACGTCCAGCGGATTTTCGCCGTGACGCATCATCACCACGCCGCCGACGGCTTCGTTGCCGTCTTTTTCCAACACGCTGCGGCGGAACTGCGTTCCCAGGCTGACCGTAGGCCAGATTGCCGACACGTGATCGGCGTGCCGGTGGCCGCTTCTGTTTTGATGACGATCGCTTCGATGTCGCGCATCGTTGGTGATCCAGCCGACGCCGCGGACCAGGTATTCCGCGTTGCCCTTGTGGATCACGCGGCCGCCGACCGCGGAATTCGATCGCGCCACGGCGTAGTACAATTCGCCGAGCGTCACGCCGTAGGCGCGCAGCTTGTTCGGATCGACGTCGATTTGATATTCGATCGGATAGCCGCCGACCGACGCCACCTGGGCCACGCCGGGCACGGAGTTCAGCTGGTAACGCACGTTCCAATCCTGGATGGCCCGGAGCCGGCCCGAGATCCAGCCCCGGCCCTTCCACCGTGTACCAGAAAATCTGCCCCAGCGCCGTGGCGTCGGGCGCCAGGTAGGGCACGACGCCTTGCGGCAAAAACGTGCTGGCCAGCGCCAGCCGCTCGGAGCACGCGCTCGCGGGCGAAATAGAAATCGACGTTGTCCTCGAAGATGATGTTGATCATCGAGAAGTTGAATTCGCTCGACGACCGCACGCGTTTTCACGCCCGCCAATCCCTGCAGGTTCACCGACAGCGGATACGTGATCTGGTCCTCGATTTCGCGCGGGCTGCGGCCCATCCAATCGGTGAAGACGATCACCTGGTTTTCGGACAGATCGGGAATGGCGTCGATCGGCGTATTGATGACCGAATAAACGCCCCAGCGCCACCACGACCAGCGTCGCCGACGATCACCACGAAGCGATTGCGGATCGAGAACTCGATGATTTTTTCGATCATGAGTTTTCTCTTGTAGTGCGCCGCCAGTGTCTTTCGTTTCCGGCAGTTCCGCCGGCGCAGGCTTGTCGGGCGCCACCGGATTCAGCCGCGATTCGGCATCGATCAGGAACGCGCCAGCCGCCGCCACGCGGTCGCCGCGGGCCAGCCCCTTGATGACCGGATAGCTATCGCCGGAGAGTGGCCCAAGCTGCACCTCGACGCCGTCGAAGACTCCCGGCTCACGCTCCACATAAACCACCTTCTTTGTTCCGGTATCGATGACCGAACGCTCGGGAACCGTCAGGACGCCATTTTCCGGCGGCGGACTAAACTGCGCCAGATAATGGTCCTTGCCATCCTCGAATTGACGAATGCAGGCCGAGCAGCAGAGGAACACCGTCTTCCCATCCAGCCGCTCCTTCGCCGGCGGCCCCATCATTCCGAGTGCATTGCCCGTGACGGGGCAAATCTTTTGGAAAGCGATCAATGACTTGTCGTCAGTACCGGCCGGCTCTTTGCGATCCGCCGCAAATTCGCTCTTGAACGGCTCGATATCTTGATACGGCGTGTTGATTCTTACCGTGGCATACATTCCCGGACTGAGCCGATGGCCGGGATTCGGAAGCTCGATCCGCACCCGGTTGGTGCGTGTCGTTGGTTCCACGTGCGGGTGCACGAGGATCACCCGTCCGTGAAACACCTCGTTCGCTAGTCCCTCGATCGTCACTTCCGCCATCTGGCCGACGTGCAAGAATGCAATGTCTGGCTCGTAAACCTCCGCTTCGACCCACACATCCGACAGGTCGGCGATCTCGAACAGCGTGGCTCCGGCGTCGACATGTGCCCCGACTTCCACGTTCTTCAAGATCACATGACCGGCGGCCGGCGACCGAATTAACAGCCCAGTTTCGACCCTGAGCGTAGCGGAGGTCCGGTCGATCTCTGCCGCGGTGCGCCCGAGTTCCAAAAGCCTCTGCCGAGCATGCTGGATCTGCAATTTATCGCCCGCCTTTACGGCGCCGATCAATTGTTGCGTGGCAACCAGCGCGTCAATTTCGGTCTGATCGACCCCCAGCAACCTCAGCCGATCGACGCCCGCGCACCCCCAATCGGTAGCGCCTCGTTCGAGCGCGACGATAAAATCCTGCTCGGTGGTGTAAAGCTCCGGGCTGTATAACTGCGCTACCGGTTCACCCGCGGCGACCTGTTGAAAGGTTCGATCGACATATAACTTCGTCACATAGCCGGACACCCGTGTGGTGATCTGTGCTTGGCGGCTTTCATCGTACGCGACGAAACCGACCGTCCGCAGCTCCTTCGTCAGCGGGCGATAGGACGCCGCGACGGTGGCGATGCCGGCCATTCGAACGCGCTCGGGCGAAAGCCGCACCCGCGCTGTCACGCCGGCAGGCAACGCGGTATCGGTTCTGTTGAGTCCCGTTTTCCGTTGGGATAACGGCATGCTGCAAATCGGGCATTTGGGAATCGAGCCGTCCGGTTCCAAAGAGTGACGCACCACCGATGGATGCATCGGGCAATAATATTCGATGCCCGCTGCTTGCGTGGTTTGTTCGCCCGCCGGGCGCGTGAATTTGTCCCAGTAATTCTTGAGCGTGTCCCATTTGCCAATCAGCACGAATGTCGCCAGCAAGATCAGTGCGAAACGGAGTCGAATTTCGATCACCTTGGCAACGAATCTTATCCGCTGCCCGAAGGTGAGGCGCGGCGCGGGGACGGCCTGAGAATCTTTTCCTTGGATGGGGGTCTCGTCAGCCATAAATCACCTAGAGCCTTTCCGAGAACCGACCGAGGAGAGGGGGACAGGCACATTTTGGTCACAGGGCATCGCAAAATGAGCCAGTCCCCGCTGGTTCTCGGATAGGCTCCTATACTGTGGTCCGATTTTTCGACGCAACGAGTCGCAATTGTGCCACAACCGGACGAAAGCCTCCGCCCACAATCAACGCGAGGGTGGCAAATCGTCAAGTTCGATCAAGGCCGAGAAGGGCGGCCTCGGACGCGGCCAGAGAGGCCGAGCAGAGGAACATCAGATGATTAGGCGGACTAATCTAAGCAAAATGCCGCCCGGCGATCCCGGATCGTGTTGCGTATCGATCTCGCTTCCCCGCCAGTCGTCAGACGGGACCGCCATCGAAATCGGAGCGACATTTTCGCTTTGCAGTCGCTCCACACCCGATCCTGCCTTGACCGGCTGCAGCACATTCTGAGTCGACAGTGCCTTTTGGCATCGGCTTGCAGGGCGCGAACGGAATCCCGGCTTGTCCGGATGAGACTTCGAAACCGAGACGGCGACGACCATCATCTTCTGACAACATTTGCAGCAACTCATCTCGCAGGCGCCTGGCTTTAGCACGACTGTACCATCCGCCTCGGCCGCGCTCGACTCGCCGCAGCGAACGCAATGACAAATCGCGCAGGCGCAGCTTAGCGTTGGCACTGCGCCCCACAGAAACACGGGAATCATCGCCCATGTAAGGCTGGCGGCCATCAGGCGCCGGAGAAATCGTATTCTGTGAGCGGCGACCATTTCAGCACACACTCTTAGAGTTGCTATCCAGCCGGGGTCTGTCCCCATTTTGCGATGCCCCTTGAGCAAAATGGGGACTGACCCCCTCGGCGCCGCGAGTTGAGTTAGGACTTCTTAGGAGCCCCATGCGATCCCGTGAAAGCGAAAGACATTGGTTTTGAACCGGACTCAACAGTCGTATCTTAACCCAATTCTGGCTCAAATCAAGGCTGACGTGAGGCTGTGCTGGTCACTGCTGGCTATTGAAAAAAAGCTTCTGGCCCGGGATATCCCAAGCCGGAAGCTTTTCATTTCGGTTGCTGCTCTGGGCGGCAACCTCTCCAGGGCATCCGCCTATTTTTGCTGGTTCGACTTTTGCTGTGTCGGCTTCTGCGCGTTTTTGTCAGTCGTCTTGCCGTGGTCCACGTTCTTCCCATGGTCGGCATTCTTCGCCCCCTCGCCGTTCTTCGAGGGCTCGTAAGAGAAGACACGCGCGGCACCGCGCCGGAGTTTTCGCTGGCGATCGCGTTGGCGTTGTATTCATGCCAGCCACCGTTTTCCCAGCGGACCCAGCTATTGTTCGCCAATTGATAGAACCACATGCCGTCGGCATACCGATAGTGCGAATCGCCCGCGACCTGCACGCCGTTCTCGGGTTGGACCGGTTGGGCCGTGGCGATCATCGCGCCTTGCTCAGCCACTGGGGTTGGCTCGAACGCCGGAGCAGCCTGGAACCCGTTGATCAACTCATGCTGTCCCTGGCCGGCCAGTTGATTATTCGTTCCGCTGTAGACGAATGTCGCCGTTCGATCCATCCGGCCCTTCCTGGCCTTGACCCACAACGCCGCCGGCATAGCTAGAACCGTTTTGATAACCATGCCCATAGTCCACCGCGCCATACCCGCCGTCCACCTCATGTTCACCTTGCCCGTAGCCACGGGCCATCGCGTTGCCAGCGGCAAACGACAAGCAGGCCGCTCCAATCGCGAACACACCAGCTGATTTCAAAAATCTCATAGCTCGCCTCCGCCAAAAAGAGGGAAAAACTGATCTGACGCACCCCACATATTACACCCCATTACGCGCACTTGGATGCCGCAAGTGCCAAGAAGGTTCGTTTCGCTTCGTCAAATTAGAATAACGAATAGAAAAAGGCCCAATTGGCAACCGCGACCGGCTTGTAAGCGGTTGAGTGCAAAGGGAATGCCAAATTTCCATCAAATTGGGATGTTCGCGATGAATACGCTATTGAGATTTAAGATGTTGGACGAAGGATACGCTCGTTGTTGCCAGCGACCAGAAGAAAATCGAATGATTAGACAGCCTGATATTAGCAGCCGCAACCGGAACGCTGCGATCGCGTCAGCGGTTGCAACGAGGTGCTGCGAAAGCTCGCTCGATGAATCTCGTTGAAAGCGATCGCTGTAGAATCGCCAAGCGAAACTGGTGGCGTTGCGATGCGAATCTGGGTCGGCCCAGCGAACTCAGCGCATGGCCACTTCGGCGTGCGATTTCCAAAGATGCTCGAGCTGCCCGACATCCTTGATGCCGTACATCTCATGCAAGGCCGCATCGTAACCTTCGTCGTCAGCCCGGCGGACGAACGCCACGAAATCGGCGGCGGGGCGGCGGCTGGTCAGAAAACCAACCAACGAAGCGCTCTCGCCGTAAAAGACCGCCCGGCCATTTCCCGTGGGATAATTGGGCTCGGTCAGCAGTTCGCCGACATGAAAATCCTGTCGCCGCTGGATCGCCTCGTTCAGATCGCGGCTATGCCGAGCCAATTTGTCCGGTAAATCGGCCTGCATCGCCATCCCCTCGTCGGCCCAGCGGGGAAGTTCCTTGCCGGCAAACGCGTCGGCCATCAGCACATGGGTCATTTCGTGCGGCAGCGCTGCGCGCAAGGGCTCAACCACATCGCCACGCAAATCGATCCTCCGGCCGGTAATTTGCTTGGCGGCGTTCGTCGAGATTAGCGTAGCCCCCAACGTGTTGCGGCCCCCCTCGCCCACCTCGCGCAGATAACTGGCTTCCGACGGATGGAACACAACATAGCACCGCGAAGACCACTTCTTGAGATTCTTGAGATTGGCGGTGGCGTCGCCATGCTTCGAGTTCTCGCCGAACCACTTTCGGGCCAACTCGTCGCGCAGCGTTTCGCATTGCCGGCCAATGGCTGCGGCATCCATGTCCGCGGGACAGCAGATCGCGAAATGCTCGGTATCGAGCCGGCGCCAAAAGCTGGCGCACGAGGCGTCGGCGGCAATTGTAGCCGCAGGCAATGCCCAGCTTCCCGCGATCAGACACGCGGCGAGCGCCAGAACATCCCAGGGACGTCGATTCCCTTCGACAGCGTTTGCCGCTTGATCCATCAAAGACAATCCCTGGCACGTAGAAGGCAGAATTCGAGACCCAGCTAATTTGCGTTACAAAGCGAATCGAATGCCGCGCGGATGGCGCAGTTTGTGGCAGACCTGTCGATCGATTGCAACAGCAATGCAAGACACGATTTACGTCTATGATTGAGCGGCTTAATATTTCGCTGTGCCGCCGAATTCACCGCAAATTTGCCTCAGCTATGCGCATCCCTTGCCGGAGTTCCAAGCAGTTATCGTAGAGGACGGCTCGTGAGAGCCGTCCCACGTATGCATCCCGAGCACCGTCAGGCTGTTGCCCTCCGGCTCCTGTCCCAGCCACCAAATATTCCGGCTCGAGCCCGCCCATTCGTCATTCGCGCTTCGTCATTGATTCGACATTCGTCATTCGACATTAGACATTGCCCAGCGGCCTCTTTTCCCGCGCTCCGGTTTACGCTACGGTTGGAGCTAACTTTCACGCGCGCTCCGTCTGCCCTTTCCTCGGTTTTGCCTGCATGCCTTCGACTCCTGAATTTTTCCTGCTCCGCGCCGAAATTGCTGGATTATCCGTGGCCGACCTGGCCAAGCAATTCGGCACGCCGACATACATTTACGATGCGGCAAAAATCTCCGAGCGGATTGGCGACCTGCGCGCGTTCGACGTCATTCGCTATGCCCAGAAGGCTTGCTCGAATTTGGCGATCCTCGATTTCGTCCGCCGGCAAGGCGTGCTGGTCGACGCCGTCAGCGCGGGCGAAGTCCGCCGGGCGATGGCAGCCGGATATTCGCCGGCTGCCCACGGTTCTGTCGATCCGCCGCCGATTATCTATACGGCCGACATCTTCGATCGCGAGTCGCTGGACCTCGTCGTGGAGCTCGGCTTGCATGTGAACTGCGGCTCGCCTGACATGATCGAGCAACTCGGCCGGCGCGCCCCGGGAAGCCGGATCACGCTACGGATCAATCCCGGCTTCGGCCACGGCCATAGCCAGAAGACCAACACCGGCGGCGAGCAATCGAAGCACGGCATCTGGCACGAAGACTTGCCCGAATGTCTGCAAAGAGCCGATGCCCTGGGCCTCGAAGTCGCCGGTCTGCACATGCACATCGGCTCGGGCACCGATCTAGAGCATCTCCGCCAGGTGTGCGGGGCATTGCAACGGACCGCCCGCGAAGTGGGCCGGTCGATCACCACGATCAGCGCCGGCGGCGGCCTGCCGGTCCCCTACCGGGCCGAACAAACTTACGTCGACCTCGACGCCTATTTTCAACTGTGGGACGAAGCGCGCCGCGGCCTGGAACAGGACTTCGGTCACAAGGTATCTTTAGAGATCGAGCCAGGCCGCTACCTCGTGGCCGAATCGGGCTACCTCGTCACGGAAATTCGCGCGATCAAGCGGATGGGCGCCAACACGTTTTATCTGGTCGATGCCGGCTTCAACAACCTGGCCCGGCCGATCCTCTACGGTTCGCACCACCCCATGTCGATCGTTCTCGTGCCCCTCTCCCTCGACGGGAGAGGGCCCCAGCTTTTCTCCCTCTCCCTTGACGGGAGAGGGCCCCAGCTTTTCTCCCTCTCCCTTGACGGGAGAAGGTCCCAGCTTTTCTCCCTCTCCCTTGACGGGAGAGGGCCGGGGTGAGGGTGATGCACTACGCGTTGCGCATTCCGCGCTCCCACCCCTCACCCCCAACCCCTCTCCCGCAAGGGGCGAGGGGAGTAAGACTGTTTCCCCCTCTGCCTCAACGGGAGCGCCAGCTCCTCGCCCCCTCTCCCTTGACGGGAGAGCCGCCTCTTTCTCCCTCTCCCTTGACGGGAGAGGGTCGGGGTGAGGGTGATGAAGCAAGCCATCGCGCTGCTACTTCTTACCACGACCGCCCGCTCATCGATGTCGTCGTCGGCGGCCCGCTGTGCGAATCGGGCGACATTTTCACCCAGGAAGAAGGGGGCTTCGTCACGACCCGCCGCCTGCCCAGCGCCGAAATCGGCGATCTCTTAGTCCTGGAAGTCGCCGGCGCCTACGGCTTCGTCATGGGCTCGAACTACAACAGCAAACCGCTGGCCGCCGAAGTCCTCATCCTCGACCGCCATCCCCACCTCATCCGCACCCGCCAAACCTTCGAAGACCTGATCCGCGGGGAACGATTGTTGGACGACCGACGTTAATGCGGTGTCGGCAACGCGCGGCAAGGGGGCATTTTGGATTGTATAGTGGGTACAATGTCTGCAATGCCCTGCTCGAACCCGAATGCACATCGTAAATCAACGGAATGTTCTCGGCACTTTTTAGAACCCCGGGGACCTATGAAGAAGATTGGAATATGACGCCCAAGTTGACTGACGAACAACGCGAAGCTCTCAGCCAGAATAACGGTCCGGTGCCTGTTGAAGACGACGAGACTCAGCGACTCTATTTTCTGATCGACGAGTCGCGTCTCAATGCTCTAGAGCAACAGGAAGATCTGAGGGATTGGAAAGGTGGCAGGAACCGAATCTGAAACGGTCCTCGCTGCCTTTGCCGATCCCTTCGCCCTCACACGTATTCAACCGCTTCCCAGCGCTTGGTTTCGGCGGAGCGGTAGGCGGCGTCCAGCACGCAGTTGACGATCCAGCCGTCGGTGAAGGTTTCACGCGGCGCACGGTGGTTCCTGACGCACTCTAAGAAATGGCGCATTTCTTCGCGGTAGCCGTAGACCCAGGCTTCGTCGACCGGTGGATAGAGCCAGCCGGTTTCGGATTCGGCTTTTTCGACGGTGTAGCCGGCGCCACCGCGGGAGAAAACTTTCACCGAGGTCTCGCGCGTCACGTCGGTGAAGATCGCCCCTTCGCTGCCGTACACTTCGTTGCGAAGATCGAGGCCGCCCCGGGCGGTCCAGCTCGAGCTCGACGTGGGCCAGCGCGCCGGTGTCGAACCGCAGCAGCAGGACCGCGTTGTCCTCGGCGTCGGTCCGGTCGTGATGCACCAACCGGTCGGTCCAGGCCAGGGTTTCGACAATCTTGTGCTCCTTGCCGATGAAGTACCGGGCAGCTTCGATCGTGTGGCAGCCCATGTCGAGCAGGGCGCCGCCGCCCGAGAGTTCTTTCTTCCAGAACCAAGCGGCATGCGGGCCGCTATGCGCTTCGCGTGAGCGGACCGTCAGCACCCGGCCGATGCCGCCGCGCTCGATGTAGTCGCGGGCTTTCATCACCGCCGGGCTGAACACTTCGGTTTCGGCGTAGCCATGAAGGATGCCCACGGCTTCAACGGCGTCGAGCATCTCGCGAGCTTCGTGGCGGTTGCGGGCCAGCGGCTTCGTGCAAACGACGTGCTTGCCGGCTCGGGCGCATTGGATGACTAGATCCTTGTGAAACTGGTTCGGCACGCCGAGCACGATCAGGTCGAGATCCTTTCGAGCGATGACGTCGGCGACGTCGGAGGTAGATTCGGGGATGCTCCATTTCTTGGCAAAGCTCGCAGCATGCGCGGCCAACGGCGAGGCGACGACGGGAATTTCCCAGTCGGCGACGCCTTGCAGGCCCTGCAGATAAAAGTTGCTGACGAAGCCGCTGCCGAGCAGGCCGATGCGGATGGTCATGGGCGGGACTTTGACAGGAGGATGAACGCGATGCGGTGCGGTTCCATCGAGCCAGCCCGACGGCTATGTCGTGGATGTGTTGCGTGTGTTGAAAAAGGGGACAGGCACTTTGCGGCAACGGGATAACTGATGCACACCGGATCGAGCGCTCAGAGCCAGTCCCCTTTTTCAACGGAACGTCAAGCGGATCGCGGTTCGAGGGCGGCCCACTGGCGATGGCCGACTTCCAGGATTTTTTCATCTGGCCATTTTTCGAGATACGTGTAGCGCGGATGGCGCGAGTCTTTGTAGGGGTCGTTGCGGGCGGCGTTGTAGCAGCAGATCAAGGCCCAGCGCGGGTCGGGGCTGTGGTTCTGGGCCGAGCAGTGCAGCAGGTTGCAATGGAAAAAGATCGCTCCGCCCGGCTCCATTTCGCAATAGACTCGTTCGAGCCGTTCGAAGCGCCGCGCGCACATGCTCCATGTCGGCTCCGGTTTGATCGCCGACTTTGCCGTGTTCGATGCGGCCCAGCAGGTGCGAGCCTTTGAGAACTTCGAGGCAGCCGTTTTCGCGGGTCGCCCGATCGACGGCGATCAGGCAACTCGCCAACTGCGGGAACAGGCAGCCGTTGTGATACCAGTAGCCATAGTCCTGGTGCCATTCCCAAGCGCCGCCGGTCCGCGGCTCTTTGAGAATCAGCTTGTGATGATAGTGATAGGCTTCGCCGCCGAGGAGCCTCTCCATCGTGTCGACAATGCCGCGGCTGCGGACGAACGCGCTCGCGATGTTGTCGCCGAGCGTGTTTTCGACGGCGAGTCGGATTGCACCCCCCTGACCATCGCGCCGGCTGGCGGCAAGCTGATCGTCGGCATGCTCGAAGCGGGCGATTTTTCGGAGCAGCTCGATTTTCTCGGCGTCGAACAGCCGTTCGACGATAAAAAAGCCGTCTTCATGGAACCGACGAACCTGCTGATCGCTGACGGTGAACTGACTCATGGTGAAGCCCGTGATGCGGCGGATGACGATCGTTTCGAATTGCGGCCGCGATGGTGCTGGGGATGTTGCGCGTGCGGCAAGCCGCACGGCTAAAGTTTAACGCGGCGCCGGCGAAAATGCTCGCCGCGCGCCGCTCTTGCAATCGTTGCGTCGGCGAGAGAAGATGTTCTCCGTTTCCGGGATCGCACTGGCTTGCAGCCTGCACGGTGGTGAAATTATGCACGAATCGAATCTAAAATTCATCGAACTGACCGGCGGCGCCTTGATGAAAATGTTGGGGCCCAACGAGGTCAAGCCGGAGGCGCTGCGGGCCGCGGGGCTAACGGACAAATGCTTCGTGCGCGTCAATCAGCAAGGCGACATCGAAGTCCGCCGGCACGATCGGTGGGATGTGATCGGCGGCCTGCTGGGCGATTTCGATCACCGGCTGAAGAAGGCGAGCGGGCTGGAGTGGGCCTAGCGGATCAAATGACGAATGACGAATGACGAATGTCTAAAGAATGACTAATGACCAAATGACGAATGGGACGTTTGACCGACTTGTTCGTCGTCGATAGGGTGGCGATTTGAGTTCTCCGCAGTGCGACGCGCCGTTGCACCAACCCGCCATTCGTCATTCACTCTTGTAGTCGCGCCACAGCCACTTGAGCGACTCGGGTAAAATCGCTCCGCCTTGCTTGCCGTTGTGGCCCTCCGTGCCGAATTCGAAGCGGTAATCATAGCCGGCGAATTTCAGGGCTAGCGCCATTTGCTGGTTCGATAACGGCCAGTTGCCCGCTTCGTTGTCGAGATCGTGCGAGCCGTCTTGTAGAAACACCCGGATCGCTTTCGGATGGCCCTTTGTCTTGCGGATCAGGGCCGGGTAGACGTTCCCGCCACGGATATTCGTGAAGCTGCCGACGTGGCTCAGGACTTTGCTGAAGGCGTCGGGCCGCTGCCAGGCGACGGTGAAAGCACAAATCCCGCCGGAGCTGATCCCGCAAATCGCGCGGCCCTCGGCCCGATCGGTCAGTTTGTAGTCCTTGCCCACCTCGGGGAGGATTTCTTCCAGCAAGAACCGGGCGTATTGATCGCTTAGCGTGTCGTATTCGAAGCTGCGGTTGCTTGCGCCCCAGGCGTAGCCGGACGGTTTGTCGATCTTGTTGGACGGAGCGATCTTATTGCCGGGGTCGATGAAGATTCCGATCGTCAGCGGCATTTCTTTCTTGGCGATCAGGTTGTCGAACACCGTGGGGACGCGGAAATCGCCATGCTCGTCGACATAGGCATGGCCATCCTGAAACACCATCACGCACGCCGGCTTGGCGGGATCGTATTGTTTCGGAACGTAGACCCAATAGTTGCGCACCGTGTCGGCAAACACGTGGCTCTTCCACTCGTGCTTGGTGACGACGCCTTGCGGCACGCCGTCATGCCGTTGGGAATCGGGCCCCAGCGTGTAGACCTGTGGTGCGGAATCCTTTGCCGGTTCATTGGCGGCCTTAGCCGTCGAATCCACGTTGCCAAGGGCCACGAGCGCCAATGTGAACGCAAAGAAAATCTTCATACGGGAAATGCCTACGACAACAGGGTGAGCGTGAAGCTGGGGCGGGAGGCTGCTTGGTAGCTGGCCGGGCGAGATGACTTGCCGCACATCAAACTCGCAGCCGCGCCGGCCATTGTCAAGGGCCGCGACAAACTGGTAGTGGTACAGTTTGAGCCCCCGCGGCACACGAGTGTGCCTACCACGTAGCAGGCACGCTCCGCGTGCCGTCGCCGCGCCAAAAAGCTTCAAAACGTACCACTATGGACAAACTGGCACACCCCTCGATCGGAAAGCATACAAGCTTGCCTGGGGAGCCTCCAATCCGCCTGGAAAATTGGCGGTCGAATTCTTTATGCCGAATGTATCGATGCGCCGCCGCAAGCTCTGTTGGCCATGCCGATTATGCAATGAGCATCGGTTAATCTTTGCGCAACATGGGCCGATGTTGGATGGGTATCCGATCGGGGAGAACGGTCGGGAATGAGCGCGATTGGCGCGGGACCGCGAACGTCCTAGTTTGCCGGAGTTCCGATGAGAACCTCGGCTGGCCTGGAGAGGTTTGTCAGGCCCGTTCGATCGTGTTAAGCTGGTCGGGGGATGGCGCCCCATCGCCAGCCAATGACTGGCTCTCGCCGGAAGGGCGAACGGATCGCACCTCCTTCGGTTCCAATCGGTTACGTTTCGAGCGTCGCGTGCCCAAGGGCGGCGGCGGGTCGGAACAATCCAGAGCCTCACGGAGTTCATTGAGCCGTGCATATTGACCATCTGCCAGGGTCGTTTTTCGGTCCTTCCAATCTTGTCGATCTGTTGCGCCATCGGGCCGCGCATCAAGGAAACGACCGCGGGTTCACTTATCTGACCGACGGCGAAACCGACGAAGTCCATTGGACGTATGCTGAGTTGGACCGCCGGGCTCGGGCGATCGGCTCGTGGCTGCAGAGCCAAGGGCTCGCGGGCGAGCGGGCCTTGTTGCTCTATCCGGCGGGGCTGGAGTTCATTGCCGCGTTCTTTGGTTGCCTGTATGCGGGTGCGGTGGCCGTGCCGGCTTATCCGCCGCGGCGCAACCGGACCATGTCGCGAATCCAAACCATCGCCGACGATGCCGAGGCGAAAGTCGCGCTGACGACGCACGACGTGCTCGAACGAATCCAGGAAGTGATCGACGAAACGCCCGATTTGAAGCGGATCCGCTGGCGGGCCACCGATCAGCTCGAGCGCGGCTTGGAACACGACTGGCAGCATCCCGACGTGCATGGCGATACGCTGGCCTTCCTGCAATACACTTCCGGCTCGACCGGCGTGCCCAAGGGCGTCGTGCTGAATCATGCGAACTTGATGCACAATTCGGCGCTGATCTCTTATGCGTTCGAAGTGACGCGGACTGGGCGCTCGGTGTTTTGGTTGCCCAGCTACCACGACATGGGCCTGATCGGCGGCATTTTGCAGCCGATGTACGTCGGCCAATTGAACGTGCTGATGTCGCCGGTGTCGTTTCTGCAAAAGCCGTTGCGCTGGCTGCAAGCCATCAGCCGGTACAAAGTCGCGATCAGCGGCGGTCCCAACTTTGCTTACGACTTGTGCGTGCGCAAGATCACGCCCGACCAGACCGAGGACCTCGATCTGAGCACCTGGCGGCTGGCATTCAACGGGGCGGAGCCGATTCGAGAAGAGACGATCGAGAGTTTTTCGAAGGCCTTCGCGCATTGCGGATTCAAGCGCGAAGCGTTTTATCCCTGTTATGGGTTGGCCGAGGCGACGCTGCTCGTTTCCGGCGGATTCCGCATGGCGCCGCCCGTGATCCGCACTTTTGACGCGGAGTCGCTGGAAAATCATCAGGTGGTCGATGCTCTGCCCGACGAGGAAGGCGCACGCTCACTGGTCGGCTGCGGCGGCACGCTGATGGATCAGGAAATTCTAATCGTCGATCCCGAAACACGGACGCGATGTCCCGCCGACGGCGTCGGCGAAATCTGGGTGGCCGGTCCGAGCGTTGCGCTAGGCTATTGGAAGCGGCCTGAGGAAACGATCGAGACATTCCATGCCCATTTGGCCGATGGCAGCGGCCCCTATCTGCGCACCGGCGATCTGGGGTTCATGTGCGATAACGAGTTGTTCGTCAACGGCCGGCTCAAGGACCTGATCATCATCCGCGGGTTGAACCACTATCCGCAGGACATCGAGCTCGACCGTGGAGCGCAGCCATCCGGCGCTGCGGGCCGGGGCCGGGGCGGCGTTCTCGGTGGATGCCGATGGCCAGGAACGGCTCGTGATCGTGCAGGAAGTCGAGCGCGGCCGCCAGCGCGATCTGGCGGCTTTGGCCGAAGCATTCGACGCGATTCGCCGCCACATCGCGGTCGAGCACGAAATGTCGGTCGAGGCGATCGCCCTGATCAAAGCCGGCAGCATCCCGAAGACATCGAGCGGCAAGATCCAGCGGCATGCCTGCCGCGACGGATTCTTGCAGGGGACGCTCGACATCGTCGATCAATGGCGCGGATGGTCGGGCGGAAAGAAACGGGACAAGCCGGCATTGGCTCCCGCCGGTTTCGGCGAGAACGGCAACGGCGCCGCCGTAGCGGCGCCGCCAGGACAGGGCGGCGAACCGGCGCGGGCACAGGCCACGACCACGCCCCGAAGGTTTCCGATCCGCTCGTCCAGATCGTGTTGAACGAAGTGCGCAAGGTCGCCAGGGAACGGGCCGGCAACCTGACGCTCGAAACGAACATCCTCGACCTGGGTCTCGATTCACTGGAGCGAATGGAAATCGTCGCGGCGTTGGAAGAGGCCTTCGGTGGACGATTCCCCGAGGACGTGCTGCCGACGATGGAAACCTGCCGCGAAGTCGTCGACGCCGTGCAAGCCTATTTGGGCGCCACGCCGAAAGCCCGCGCCCGCGCCCCGCCACCGAAGAATTGCCGCTGGACACTTACCGCATCGATCAGTTCCCCGAATACCTGGCACTCAAGCAGAACATGAAGGCGATCCAGGCCGCCGGGCTGGTAAATCCCTATTTCCGGCCACATCAACGCGTGACGAACGACACCACGCAAATCGATGGCCGGGTGCTGATCAATTTTTCGAGCTACAACTATCTCGGCATGTCGGGCGATCCGGTTGTCAGCGCGGCGGCCCGCGACGCCATCGACCGCTTCGGCACCAGCGTATCGGCCAGCCGCCTGGTGTCGGGCGAAAAACCGGTCCATCGCGAGTTGGAGCGGGCCATCGCCGACTTCATCGGCGTGCAAGATGCGATTGTGTTCGTCGGCGGACATTCGACCAACGAAACAACGATCGGCCACTTGTTCGGCGCCGGCGATCTCGTGCTGCACGACGCTCTGGCGCATAACAGCATCATTCAAGGCAGCATCTTGAGCGGTGCGCGGCGCAGGCCGTTTCCGCACAACGATTGGCACGCGCTCGACGAAATCCTGACGGAAGTCCGCCGCGATTATCGCCGCGTGCTGGTCGCCATCGAAGGTGTGTACAGCATGGATGGCGACTATCCCGAGCTGCCGCGATTCATCGAAGTCAAGCAGCGCCATAAAGCCGTGTTGCTGGTCGACGAAGCGCATTCCGCCGGCACGATGGGCCCGCACGGGCGCGGCATCGGCGAACATTTCGACGTCGATCCCGCCGATGTCGAGCTGTGGATGGGCACGCTCAGCAAATCCTTCGGCTCTTGCGGCGGGTATATCGCTGGCAGCAAGGCGACGGTCGAATATCTGAAGTACACCGCGCCGGGCTTCGTGTTCAGCGTCGGCATGCCTCCCTCGAACGCGGCGGCGGCGCTGGCTTCGCTGCGGCTCTTGGAAGAAGAGCCAGAGCGGGTAGCGCGGCTGGCGGAGAACGCCCGGCTGTTCCTCACGCTGGCCAAAGAGCGCGGGCTGAACACCGGGGCCAGCCACGATTCGCCCGTAGTGCCCGTGATCTTGGGCAACTCGTTGCACAGCCTGCAGCTTTCGCAGGCGCTGTTTGCCCGGGGAATCAACGTCCAACCGATCATGCATCCGGCGGTCGAAGAAAGCGCTGCCCGGTTGCGGTTCTTCATCACGTCGTGCCACACCGAAGAGCAAATTCGCGAGACCGTGGCCGCCGTGGCGGAAGAGTTGCAGAAGATCGATCCGGCCCATCTCGGACATCAGGTGACTGTGAATGGCCGTCCGGCAGCTTCGTCCGGGGCGAATTAGTTCCGACATATTCCGTACAGCCGTTACGTTGTGTGCGCGAACGAGATTTTCGCAACGGCGGAGCGGTGCGCGGCGCTTTCGACTCGCTGGGGCGCCATTTATAATTGGGATCGTTCTTCGCTGCGATCTCCAATTCCTCTGCTGCGCGAGCGGTCGCCCCACGTGGATTCTCATACCCTGACGCACCGGTTGGTGCTGCCCGTCGACGCGAACCATCATGGCACGCTCTACGCCGGTTCGCTGTTCTGCATCGCTCGAGGCGGCTTACGCGACGGCCTCGCGGCTGATCGGCGACGACGCCAACATCCTACTGCGGCGAGTGCTCAGCCTGGAGTGCTACCGGCCGGTGCCGGTCGGCTCGATGGTCGAAATCCGCGGCTCGGTGCTGCACCTCACCCGGGCCTATCTGGTCGTGGGCCTGGTCGGTTCTCCGTTGCGGGGCCAGAAGCGCCCCTGGATGGACGGCCTGATGGGCTTTGTCCAGGTCGACGAGAAAGGCCGAGCCGCCGAGTTCCCCGAGGACTTGTCGATCACCGCGCCCGACGAGGCGTGGCACGCCCTGCGCGACCGGATGACGAAGCTATTGCGGATCCGCGGCCGCAATGGACATGATTAGCCTGGTCTTGCTCAAAGCCGCTTCGCGGCGGCAGCATCGGTCCAGCCGCCTCAATGGCAATATCGCCTTTACTGCTATCCGAGAACCGGCCGAGGAGAGGGGACAGGCACATTTTGCTCCCAGGGCACCGCAGACTGAGCCAGTCCCCGCCGGTTCTCGGATAGGCTCTTAATCTGTTGACGGATCATAGCCTATAAGCTATGTTCGATCGATGTGGAAGGTAGAAACAACCGACGACTTCGACGCGTGGTATAGCGGAATAGGCCAAATCGCTCGGGAGGAGCTAATTGCCAAGGTAGAGTTGCTGAAAATCTTCGGACCGAAACTTGCCCGCCCTCACGCCGATACGCTGAATGGCTCCAAACACGCAAATATGAAAGAACTTCGAGCGAATGCCCACGGCATGGTGCTGCGGATAGCCTTTGCGTTCGATCCCGAGCGTAACGGTATTTTGCTCATAGGCGGCAATAAATCCGGCGTAAGCCAGAAGCAATTTTACAAGAAGCTAGTCGCCAAAGCGGATGAATTGCTCGACGCCCACTTGGCGAAGATCAAGGCAAATCGCAAACGAAAGGATTTGTGATATGGCGAAATCATTCGACGAACTCGTTAGGCGAACGACAACAAAAAAAACGCGGGCAAGAGCAGCTAGGCGCACCGAGAATTGCTCGGAGAACTGCTGCTGAGCGAGCTGCGAAAGGTCAACGGGTAAGAGTCAGCACTCGAATTGGCCAAGTCGCTCGGCATGAAAAGCAACCCAGCCTATCGAAGCTGGAGAAGCAGTCGGACATGCAGATATCGACGTTGCAAAAGATCGTTGCCGCTTTAGGCGGCGAGCTGGAAGTCTTGGCAATTTTCCCCAAAGGGACCGTCAAGATCGACCAATTCGAAACCGCAACTCGTCACAAGCAGCGGAAACCGCGGCATGTCGGCAGAGCGCCAGAACTGGCTTGAGCCGGTTTTCCGCGCAGGCCTCGCAATTCCTCCAGAACCGCGGCGATATCCGCCGGCAGCGGCGCGACGAATTCCAGCGGTTGGCCCGTGTCGGGATGCGTGATGGTCAGCCGTGCGGCATGCAGTCGCTTGCCGGGCCAGAATGATGCTTGTGTCGTCCGGGTCGCCGCGCAGATGGCCAAGCGTTAATTCCGCTCGGCCGCCATACAGCTTATCGCAAAGCACGGGATGGCCGATGTGGTTGAGGTGGACGCGAATCTGGTGCGTCCGCCCGGTCTTCGGCCGAATCCGTAGGGCGGCATAACCGGCGAACCGCTCCAGCACTTCATACACCGTTTGCGCCGGGCGGCTGGTCGAGTGATCGCGGCGGATGGCCATCTTTTCGCGCTGGTACGGATGCACGCCGATCGGCTGATCGATCAGGTCGCAGTCGCGATCCGGCGTGCCGACCACGAGCGCGAAATACTCCTTTTCGGTCGTCCGTTGCTCGAATTGCGCGGCGAGCGCGAAATGGGCCCGGTCGGTCTTGGCCACGACCAGCACGCCACTGGTGTCGCGATCCAGCCGATGGACGATCCCGGGCCGCGTCGGGCCGCCGGCTCCGCTGAGTTGGTCGAAATGAAACTGCAAGGCCGCGGTGAGCGTGCCAGCCCAATGCCCTTTGGCCGGGTGGACGACCATCCCCGGCGGCTTGTTGATCGCCGCCAGCGAGGCGTCTTCGTAGAGAATGTCGAGCGGAATGTTTTCCGGCTGCGGGCCGTCGCGCGGCGGCGGTTCAAGAGGGACCAATCGCACACGCTGTCCAAGCCGCAGTCGCTGCGCCGCCTTCCCCTGTTTGCCATCGACCTTGACGCCCAACTCGCCGATGGCCCGACGAATTTGCGCCCGGCTATGCATCGGAAACGCGTGGACGAGAAAGACATCGAGCCGCCCGCCGACGAATTCCTCGCCGACGACGAGTTCGATCGGCGCTTCGCCAGGGGTGTCAGGCACGTTGAGGACGATGTCGCGCTAGAGGAAGGTGAGCCGAGATTGGCTTAGGGGCAGTGTTCCTTGCCAAAGGACAACCCCAACGGGGTTGAAGCCTCTAGCCCAGGGTTGCTCGCCGCAGGCAAGCTACCCTGGGAAAAAACGAAAAATCTGGTTGTTCAACCCCAACGGGGTTGCAGCCGTTGCGCCATGACTCGGCTACAACCCCCTTGGGGTTGGACAACTCTTGTTATTACGTTGACCCAGGGTAGTCCGCCTTCGGCGTTCAACCCTGGGCTGAAAGCTGCAACCCCCTCGGGGTTGAGGGCCCGACAGCCGATCACCATTTCTCTAGCGTCACTTGGTTTTCGAGGCATCCGGCGGGGCGGCGTCGGGCGCTTTCGCGTCCGGCTGCTTGGTTTCCGGCGCTTTGCTCGCTGGCGCTTTCGAGTCCGGCGTTTTGGTAACCGGAGATTTCGTGTCGGGCGCCTTTGTCGGCGGCGACTTGGGTGTCAGCGCCGGGCCTTCATCGGGTTTTGGCGCGGGAGGCGGGGTCTTGGAAGGCCCAAAATCAGGCAGCTTCAAGTCCGGCGGCATCGGAGCCAAACCGGTATCGAAGGGGTTTTTCTCGCCGGTGCCTGACGGGGGACCGGACGTATGGGACGCCGGTTGCACGCTCGCAAACCAGTCGTAGAAACTCTTCGCCTGATCGCGGTTCAACACGTCCAATTCCCGCTTGGCCCGGGAGGCATAGGGCCCATCCGGGTAATTTTTTACAATTTGCTCGAAGGCGCCGCGAGCCTTTTCCAATTGGTCAAGCGATTCTTGCGCCCGGCCAATGCCATACAACTGCGCGCTGCTGCAAGAACGGATCGGTCGCCGCGGCCTGCACGGCCTGATAGCCATCCAACGCGCTGCGGATGTCGTTCAAGCCGGCCGATTTTTCGGTGAACAACGAATTCACTCCCGAAACCAATTCCTGATCGGCCAGATAGAGTTGGGCCCACAGCCCGGCCGGCGAATGGGGCGCGGATTCGGTAATCGAGCGGAGTTCGAATTGACGATCCTTGGAGTCGGAGTATAGCGCGTGCCAGGTTCGTTCCCAAGCGTTGGCCTGCTCGGCCTCGGCCCGTTTGTTCAAATAAATGTAAGTTCCCACCAACACCAACAAGGCCAGAATCGCGCCGCCCACGGCTTTGGCATAGGGCTTGGCGTCTTGGGCGAATCGGGCCACGCGGTCGGCCAGCCAATTTTGTTGCAGTTCGTGACGACGTTCGCTTTTCATGATTCAATAACCGGGCTTGACGAAGCGCGTGGGGAAAAAATGCAGACGAGTCGCGAGTGGCGCATGCGGCGCTGCCTAAACAGCCTGTTGAAAAAGGGGACAGGCACCTCGCAGCAATCAAAAATTCGCGACGAGATCGAGTGGTCGCTCGGAGCCAGTCCCCTTTTTCAACAGGCTGCTAACTCCTGTGCGATTGGGAGTATACGGCGGCTCGCGAGACAACGTCAAGACCGTCGCAAACGCCGCCGCCAGCGGAGTGCTTGCGGCTCGCGCCAAATTCGCTTCGGCTATGGCCCGTGGGGCTTCTCGCAGCCGCGCGCTGAAGCTAACGTGGATGCACTTTGAATCTGGGTTATATAACCGCATCTATCGTGCTCACACTTCGGTCGCTCGCAGAAGTCGATTCTTTCCATTTGCCCATGGCCGACCATCTCAATCCGCCGCAACTCGACGCCGTGCGCACGTTGCGCGGGCCGCTGTTGGTGTTGGCCGGGGCGGGCACCGGCAAGACGCGGGTGGTCACTCACCGCATCGCCGAGCTGATCCGCCACGGCACGCCCGCCGAGCGGATTCTGGCCGTCACGTTCACCAACAAAGCGGCCGCCGAAATGCAGCAGCGGATGGCCACGCTGTTGGGCAAGCGGCTGCAAACAACGGCCGGAAATCTCGACGTTCCATTCGCTCTGCGTGCGCGTCTTGCGGCGGCAAATTCATCGTGCTCGGCTATCCAAAGGCGTTCGCGATTTACGATCGGGGCGATCAGGAAAGCATTGCCCGCGCCGCGCTGCGCGAGATCAAGGTGGCAGCCGAATCGCTGCGGCCCAGCGAGCTGCTCTATTTCATCAGCCGCTGGAAATCGTCGTCGGTGCGGCCCACGCAAGCCGCCGAAGTGGCCGTGACCGACAAAGAACATCTGGCTGCCGCGGGTTATCGGCGCTATCAAAAGGCGTTGCAAGCCGCCGGGGCCGTCGATTTCGACGACCTGCTGATCCTGACCGAAGAGCTGTTCGAGCGTTTTCCCGACGTCCGCAAAGCCGAAGCGGCCCGGTTCAACCATGTGCTGATCGACGAATATCAGGACACCAACGGCAGCCAGTATCGGATCGTCAAGGGCTTGGCCGCGGGCCATCGGAACTTGTGCGTCGTGGGGGACGACGACCAATCGATCTATGGCTGGCGCGGGGCGGAGGTCGCTCATATCCTGCGGTTCAAACGCGATTGGCCCGACGCCAAAGTCGTGCGGCTGGAAGATAACTACCGCTCGACGGCCGAGATTCTCGAGCTTGGCCAACCGGCTGATCGCCTACAACCGCCAGCGGCATGAAAAGGTGCTTCGCCCGGCGCGTCGCGGAGGTCAGCCGCCGAGAATTTTGCAATGCCAGGACGAAGAGGCCGAGGCGAAGCAGGTCGTGGCCGACATCAAGGGCCGACTCCAGCAGCAGGGAATCCAGCCCCGCGATTTCGCGATCCTGTTGCGCACCAACGAGCAATGCCGCGGCCTTCGAAATGGAACTGCGGCGCGCCGGGCTGCCCTACATTGTGCTGGGCGGGATGTCGTTTTACGATCGCAAGGAAGTTCGCGACATGCTGGCCTATCTCAAGCTGCTGGTCTCGCCGGCGGACGAGGTCGCGCTGCTGCGGATCATCAATAGGCCGGCGCGCGGCATCGGGCAGGCGACGGTCACCGCGTTGGTCGAGCAGGCCGTGAAAGTCGGCAAGCCGCTGTGGGAGCTGTTCAAGCCCGAACATGCGCCGAGCCGAGGTGCGTGTCAATGCCGCGGCGAACGAGGCGATCCGCAAGTTTCAATCGCTCGATCGAGCGCTATCAACAGCGGGCCGGCGCGAGCCGCTGGTGGATGTCGTCGCGATCTGATTCGCGACATCGGCTATCAGCGAGGAAATCGATCGGGCCTATAAGAACCCGCCGAGCAGACTCAGCCGTTGGGCGGCCGTCGAGGAAGTCGTCAACTCGCTCGGGCGCTATCAGCAGCGGGCAGAAGCGCCGACGCTGCGCGAGTTTCTCGACGAAGTCGCTGCTGGACGACCGCGACGACGACGACAAGGAATCGCAACTGGCCCGCAACGCCGTGGCGCTGATGACGCTGCACAGCGCCAAGGGGTTGGAGTTTCCCGAAGTTTACCTGGTCGGCATGGAGGAAGGCTTGCTGCCGCACCATCGGGCCGACAGCGACGGGCTCGCGGCGGTCGAAGAAGAGCGGCGGCTGTGCTACGTCGGCGTGACCCGGGCGCAAGAACGGCTGACGATGTCGCTGCCCTTGTCGCGGATGAAATGGGGCAAGAGCCGCGAGACCGAGCCAAGCCGTTTTCTTTATGAATTGACCGGCAAACCCCGCCCCGACCGCGGGCCCGCGGGAGGCAAGCGGCGCACCGTCGGCAAGGGTCGAGCCATGAATGCGAAACAGGCCGGATCGAACGCGAATCGCTCGGGATCGAACCGGCCCAAACCTCGGAACTGAAGCAGATCGGCATTCCGCTATCGCACTTGAAGACGGCAGGCCGTGGTCGGTCGGATCAACGCTATGGGCATGAAAGACATTGGCGCGTCCGCGATTTCATCTCCTCACGCAACGGTTCCGCCAAAGGAAGCCGCGCTCGCCGTCACCGCGGGGTTTCTGGGGTGGACGCTTGACGCCTTTGATTTTTTCTTGGTGATCATCGCCGTGCCGGCGATCGCCTTGGATCTGAAGGTCGGGCGGTCGTCGATCTTTGCCGCGGTCACGCTGACGCTCGTGTTTCGTCCCGTGGGCGCGTTTCTCTTCGGATTGCTCGCCGATCGCTACGGCCGGCGGATTCCGATGATGATCAATCTGCTCTTTTTCGCTGCCGTCGAGGTGGCCACGGCCTTCGCTCCGAATATTACCGTGTTCATGATCCTCCGGGCCTTGTTCGGCATCGGCATGGGGGGCGAATGGGGCGTCGGCACGTCGCTGGTCATGGAGAAAGTGCCGGCCCGGTGGCGCGGCGCCCTGAGCGGCCTGTTGCAAGAGGGCTACGCCGTCGGCTACTTGCTGGCCGCGGTGGCTGCCTATTTCATCTTGGAGCCTTATGGATGGCGCATGATGTTTCTTCTCGGCGGCGCGCCGGCGTTGTTAGCGCTGTTTGTGCGGGTGTTCGTGAAGGAATCGGAAGTCTGGCGCACGACCAAGGCCGAAAGTTGGTCGCAATTGGGGCGGGGCATTGTCCGGCATTGGAAGCTGTGGGTGTATCTCACGATCCTGATGGCGATGATGAACTTTTCGTCGCATGGCACGCAGGATAGTTATCCGACGTTCATGGAGCATTTTCGGGGTTTCAAGCCGAGCGACTATTCGCGAATTGTGATTGTGATGATGATTGGGGCGCTGTTGGGGGGCGTTTTGTTCGGCTTGGCATCCGACCGTTTCGGCCGGCGACGGATGATGATCGCGGCGCTCGCTGCGCGCTGGTCGTCGTGCCCCTGTGGGCGTTCTCGTCGCAAATGGTTTGGATCGTGACCGGCGCCTTTCTGATGCAGTTCATGGTTCAAGGCGCCTGGGGAATCATTCCGGCGCACATCAGCGAATTGTCGCCCGATCAGGTCCGCGGCTTTCTGCCTGGTTTTGCCTACCAATGCGGGAATTTGTTGGCTGCCTCGATCGCTTGGGTCCAATCAGGCCTGGCCGAGAAGTTTGCCTATCCGGCGGTCATGGCCACGACCGCGGCGGCGATTTTCGTCGGCGCCATCATCGCCACTGCTTTGGGCCGCGAGCGCCACGGAGTGCAATTCGGCGAGCCGGAATAGCTTCCATCTGACGTTGTGGTTGAGACTGCGAACTCCTTGATTGGGGGTGCTGGCTTCCGCCATTAGTCGAGGCAATAATCACGCCATTCCAGCGGGGTGCGGCGGCAGACCGGTGGCCTGCACGTCAATTTGGAGTGCTCGTATTTGCCACATGCAGTAAGGTCCGATAGTATGCCGCCGAAATTCGACGTGTTGCACAAATGGCTCGGAATTCCGCCGGCCGAGCAGCCGCCGCATGCCTATCGCTTGCTGGGCGTTGCGCCGTTCGAAGACGACGCCGACGTGATTGCCAATGCGGCGGATCAACGGATGCTGTTCATCAAGAGCCAATCGGCCGGCCCGAATGCGACCGTCGGCGAGGGCCTGTTGAATCAGATCGCGGCCGCCCGGCTATGCCTGCTGAATCCGTCCAAGAAAGCGGTTTACGACAAGTCGCTGCGGAATTATCTGGCCGCGCCGCGGTCGAATTCGGCACAGCGCGCCGCTCCGCCGGCGCCCGATGCCGGCGCCCTGTTCGGGCAATTTACGCTGTTCGAACGGATCGGCGGCGACACGCTCGGCCCGATCTTCAAAGCCAAGAGCCGCAAGGACGACACGCTGGTGTCGCTGAAAATCCTGCCGCCGGACGTCGCCAAGAACGAACGGCTGTTGAAGCGATTCGATCGAGAGGTATCGCTGGCAGCCAAGCTGCGACATCCGAACGTTGTCGGCGGCGTGGGCGTGGGAGCCCAAGATGGGGTCCATTTTCTCGTGCTGGAATACGTCGACGGCGTCGATCTGGCGGAAATTCTGCATCGCGTCGGGCCGCCGGAAATTCACAAGACGGTCGGCTACATGGTGCAAGCCGCCGCGGGCTTGCAATATCTGCACGACAACAAAGTGTTTCACCGCAATGTGAAGCCGGGAAATTTACTGGTCGACCGCAGCGGCGTCGTGAAGGTGACGAATTTGCTGATGGCCCATATCGTCGAAGCGAGTTATCTGGATGGCAACGACGACGCGCTGACACGGACCGGCGAGATGCTGGGCACCGTCGACTACGTGGCCCCCGAGCAAGCCACCGACGCCAGCACCGCCGACGAACGGGCCGACATCTACTCGCTCGGCTGCACAATGTTTCATTTATTGACCGGGCGTCCACCTTATGCCGGGCGCAACATGATGGACAAGCTCGTGGCCCATCGCGAGGCCCCGATTCCCTCGCTCACCGCGCTGCGCCCCGATGTGCCGAAGGGACTCGATAAAGTGGTAACGAAAATGCTGGCCAAGAAACGAACCGAGCGCCGCAATCGATGAACGAAGTGGCGTCGGCCCTACGGCCGTTCGCATCGCCGGGCGGCAAGAGCAGCTTATTCAGGCGGCTAATCGGTCGCTAACTGCGCTTACTTCGCCCCAGGCTTGCCGAACTCGCCGGCGTCGTATTTCTTCCAGAACTCGGCGGGTGGAAACTTATGATCTCCGTCGATCCCTAGGATCGTTAGGCCGTTCATGTTCCGGATCGAATTGATGCCCTTTGCGATGGATTTCGGCGTGAAGTAAAACTCCGTCAACTTCATTCCCTCCAGCGGCGAAAGGTCGGATACCCGAGTGCCGTTGCAAGCAAGGCGTGTTACTGGTGTTCCTTTATCGGCGAGAGGTCCGCGACCTGCGTTTCCCCGCAATACAAAATATTCAACGGCATTCCGGACAATGGGGCTAAATCAAAAATTGGGGTGTGTGTGCAATTCAACTCGCGGAGCGGCATTCCCTTCAACGGCGACAGGTCGCTAACGTTCGACGGTCCGCAGTTTAGTACCTGCAACCGCATCCCCTTCAGCGCGGATAGGTCAGTTACCTGAGTTGCTTTGAAACTCAGATGATGAAGTGGCATGCCTTTGAGCGGTGATAGGTCGGTAATCTCCGTGCCATCGAAACTCAAAGTTGTTAGCTTTGCGCCTTGTAGCGGCGACAGATCCATGACCTCCGTGGTGTCAATAACAAGCAGGTCGAGAGGCATCCCTTGGAGGGGCGAAAGGTCGGATATCTTGTTAGATCGAAGGTTCATCGCCACAAGCCGCATGCCGCGAAGCGGCCCGAGGTCGGCCAATTTGCCTTTTTGCGGGCCACTGCCCATGCAGGCAAGCGTGGTTAAGCCCGCCAAGGCTCGCACGGGCGAAATGTCGTTCATGTCATCCGTAATGAATACCAGCTTTGTTACTACATCGTGATCGATGTTCGGCGTGACTTTGCCATCGAAGCCGGGATTCAGCTCCTGCAACTTCGCGGCGACGGCGTCCACTTGCCTTTCGGGCGGCAGAGCGCGAACTTCTTGTTCCCATTTCTTGAAGGCGGGATCGTTGAATGTGTTGATGGGTTTTGCGGATAGTCCCGGCTTGCCGAATTCCCCCGCGTCGTATTTTTTCCAGAACTCCTCGGGCGAAATCTCGCTTTTCCAGTCGAGCCCAATGTGCTCGATCGACTTCATTTGCCGGAGTGCGCCGAGCCCGCGCTTGATTCGTTCAGGTGTGAGCGTCGAGCTCGTTTAGTTGCATTCCCTGAAGTGGTGACAAGTCGGAGATCTGCGAGTTTTCGCAGTTTAAAGCCTCCAATGACATTCCTTTCAGGGCGCTGAGATCAGAGACTTGCGTACCATTCATGATCAGCCGGGTCAGCAATATCCCTTTTAGCATTGACAGATCGGACACTTCCGTTTCGCTGAAATTCAGGCTCGACAAAGGCATACCTTTGAGTGGTGAAAGGTCAGACAATAGCGTATGACAACAATTCAGTTCCTTCAGATTCATGCCCTTGAGTGGCGATAAGTCGGAGACTCGCGTCCAGTCGCAATCCAGGCTGAGGAGGCTCATCCCATGGAGCGGTTTAAGGTCAAACACGCCGCTGGCGCGACAATTAAGTTCTTCTAGGTGCATTCCCTTCAACGGGGATAAATCGGAAATCGAAGTCTCGCAGCACGCAAGCTTCATCAACGGTAATCCTTGCAGAGGTGAGAGATCGAATACTGCTGTGCCGCGGACGTCCAAAGATGAGAGGCGCATTCCCTTGAGCGGGGACAAATCGGTAACCTGGCAATCGGCGCAATTCAGAGTAGTCAGCTTCATTCCATACAACGGCGAAAGATCGGATAATTGGCTGTGATGGTCCCAAGCGGGGCCACGGCAAGTTAGGTTATTCAAACCTGACAATGCCCGAACGGGTGAGAGGTCAGTGACGTTCTCGGAGATGAATGTCAACTCAGTCACAACGCCATCTTCAATCTTGTGCGTCTCATTCCCATCGAAGCCGGGGTTCAGCGCTTGCAGTTGCCTGACAACAGCATCGATTTGTTCCCCGGCCGGCAACGCCGCGACTTCCTTCTCCCATTTCTTGAAGGCGGGATCGTTGAATGTCGTGATCGCCCCACCGCTTGCCGTCGCGGCGAGGGCTATCGGCCGGCCAAATCGTCCAGCGTCGTACTTTTGCCAGAATTCCTCCGGCGAGAATTGATCCCGCTCGCCCCAGCCCACGCCGATGTTCGTCAGACTTTTCATCTGGCGGATTACGTCCAGACCCTTGGTGATATTCCGAGGGGTGAACAAGATCGTCGTCAGGCTTCAGTCCCTCGAGCGGCGATAGGTCCGCCACCCGCGTGTCGTTTATTTCCAGCGCGGTCAACGCCATCCCTTGCAGCGCCGACAAATCCGCAAGCTTGCCCTTGCCCGGTGCGCTGCCGGCACAATTAAGAGCTTTCAAGCCAGCCAGCACCGCACAGGCCAGATTTGCGTCACATGGTCCGCGACGAAGTCGAGCTTAGTGACCACACCGTTGTTGATCGTAGGCATTACGGCCTCGTCGAAGCCGGGATTGAGTTCCCGTAACTTTTGCGCGACCGATTGCACCTGCTCGGTGGCCGGCAATTTGGCAACGTCGCTCAGCCATTTCTGGACAGCCGGGTCTTTCAAGATTGCGGAGCTCGACGACCGGCTCGGCCTTCGCCTTTACTGGCTCCAATGCAACGTGGGCGCTGTCTTTGGTCCGTGACGAGATGAAAACCGCAATCAAGATCGAAAGCCCCAAAAATCCCGCGCCGCCTGCAACCAAGACGGTCTTCCTCTTGTCCTTGACGGTCTTGGTTGCGACAGGCTTCTTGGTTTTCTTCTGAATTTGCGACGCACTGATCGGAATATCGCGCAGGAATGTCAGCACATCGGCGTCGAGGCTTGTGTGGATCGAATGCTGCATGCTCAGCGACGTTTGCTCGCCCGAGCGGTGTTGTTCGAGCGATTCTAAAGCGGCGATGACTTCGCCCATCGTGTGGTATCGATCCCCCGGTTTCTTGGCCACCATCCGCAGGAAGACCGCGTCGAGTTCATCCGACACGTCGGGCTGTACGTCGCGCAGCGAAGGAATCGGCTGGCCGGAATGGGCCAGTAGCTTGGCCATCAAGGTATCGCCGCCGTAAATGGCTTTGCCTGAAAGCAAGTAGTAAAAGGTGCAGCCCAGGCTATAGATGTCGGCTCGACAATCGACATGCTTGGTGCTGAGCGCTTGCTCCGGGGCCATATAGTCGACCGTGCCCATGACAGCCCCGCTGCCGGTCAGTTCGGCCTGGGCGCCCGCGTCGTTCGACTCGATCCGGGCGAGCCCCATGTCGAGGATTTTGACGGTCCCCTTTTTGTCCAGCAACAGATTGGCAGGCTTGATGTCCCGATGGACCACATGCTCGCCATGGGCGAACTCCAAACCACGCGCCGCTTGCAGGATGTAGTTGACGGCTTTTGCCGTAGGCAAGGGGCCGTTCTTCTTGACGAGCGCCGAGAGGTCGGTGCCCTCGACGTACTCCATCGCCAAGAAGTGGATGCCATTGGCCTCATCAGCGTCGTAAGCCGCGACGATATTGGGATGGCCAAGCTTGGCCGCCGCCTCGACTTCCCGCTGGAAACGAGTGACTGTGGCCGGGTCCTTAGTCATTGCCGCGGGCAACATTTTTATTGCCACCAGCCGGTGCATCCGGCGATGTTCGGCCTTGAAAACCTGGCCCATGCCGCCCGCGCCGATCTTATCGAGGAGCGTGTAGTTGCCAAGGATCAGCGACTTGGCCCGGCCCTGATAGATTTCCTGGGCCTGGAATTTCGTCAGATGCTTGCTCTGCACGAGCTGGCGAGCGAGTTCCTGGGCATCCTTCGGAAAAGCCTTCGGGGGAACGAAGTTTTCCAATTTTCCGGGCGCAATCACGCCGGAATCGGCAATCTGCTTGACGAATTGTTCGAGTGCAACGGCCATGCAAACTCTAAGCGTAGGAATTGGCTTCCATAATAACCGGCCAACCCGGCTGGCGGAGCGATTATTGCAAGGCGACACCGCCGGCAGGATTGCCCTGTTGGCAGCTTACGTAGTGCCTATCCGAGAACCGGCGGGGACTGGCTCATTTTGCGGTGCCCTGGGAGCAAAATGTGCCTGTCCCCTTCTCCTCGGCGGGTTCTCGGATAGGCACTTTAACTCGCCGGCGTCGTATTTCTTCCAGAATTCCTCGGGCGAATACTTGTAGCGCATGCCAAGACCGATGACCTTTCATTTCAGCACCGGAACATTGTAAGGGTCCCCGCTTCGATGCGGTGCTCTACGTTGTCGTCGAAACCGGGGCTCAGTTCCTGCAACTTCGCGACGCCGCGTTTCACTTGCTCTTCCGCCGGCAGCGAGGCAACGTCCTTCATTCATTTCTTGAAGATGGGATTGTTGAGCGTCGTGAGGGGCTTGCCGAACTCCCCCGCGTCGTACTTCTTCCAGAATTCGGCGGGGGAATACACTTTTCGATCCCATGTCAGGCCGATCTTTTCGAGGCTTCTCATCTGGCGCAGGGCGTCCATCCCCTGGACGATGTTCCGTGGCGTTAGAGAAATCTCCTTTAAGCTCATTCCCAACATTGGCGACAGGTCGGACACCGGCGTATTGTCGCACTGCAGTGCCGCCAGGGGCATCCCCTGCAGCGGTGAGAGATCGGAAACCGGCGAATTGTCGCATTCTAGAATCTCTAGCTTCATCCCCTTCAACGGCGAGAGGTCGGCGACCTGCGTGTCGCCGATCATTAGTTCCGTCAGAGGCATCCCTTGGAGCGATGATAAATCGGAAACATTGGCGTGGCTGCAATGGAACGACGTTAGACGCATTCCCCGCAGAGGCGATAGGTCGGACAATTTGCCTTTTCGGTCCCAATTGCCATTGCACGTCAATCGCGTCAATTGTGGCAAGGCCCGCAACGGCGAAATATCGGTGACGCTGTCGGTGTTAAGCACCAACCCAATTACCGCTCGATCGCGCAGCGTAGGCGTGACCAAACCATCGTAGCCCGGATTGAGTTCCCGCAGTTTCTTGACGACGGCGTCTACCTGCTTCTCGGCCGGCTGGGCGGCAACTTCTTTCAACCAGTTCTTGAAGGCAGGGCTGTCCCAAGCCGCGTTGAACTCGCCGGCGTCGTATTTCTTCCAGAATTCAACGGGCGGAAGCCCACGATCCCAGGTGGAAACGCCGATCTTTTCAAGGCTCGCCATCTGGCGAATACCATCCATGCCTCGCGTGATGTTCTTCGGGGTCAATGTAATCCTCGTCAAACTCATTCCCTTCAGCGGCGATAGGTCAGATGCAAGTGTGTTGTCGCATTCCAGAAGTGTCAGAGGCATTCCTTCGAGCGGCGAAAAATCGGATATTTTCGTGTCATGGCAATACAACTTGGTTAGTTTCATGGCCTTCAACGGCAATAGGTCATGCACGGTCGTATGACCGCAACCCAGGACCGTCAGCGGCATGCCGTGCAGGGGCGATAAATCGGATGCGGGCGTGTCGTCGCAGAACAATGTCGTCAATTGCATTCCTTTAAGCGGCGACAAGTCAGACACCTGCGTCCAATTGCACACCAGGGTCGTCAGCGGCGTTCCCTTTAGGGCCGACAAGAGGGATACTCGCGACGAGGCACAATTCAGTTCCGCCAATGGCATTCCTTCGAGGGGCGACAAATCCGACACCGACGTGCTATCGCAAGACAGCTTTCTGAGCTGCATGTGATGCAACGGTGCTAAGTTGCTGACCTGCGTATTGCCACAATCGAGATCCGTTAGCGGCATCCCTTCGAGCGGAGACAGCTCGGAAACGTTGCTGAAGGTACAGCGGAATGTGGTCAAAGACAGTCCGTGGAGTGGCGAAAGGTCAGACAATTTGCCCGTGAACTGACCTCCCCAACTGCCCGGACAGGCCAGAGTTTTCAGCCCCACCAACGCGCGCACGGGCGAAATATCGGTCACATTGGCCGTAGTAAACGCAATCCTCGTGACCACGCCGTTCTCGATCCGTGGCTTGTCGTGCTCGCCTTCGCCTGTCACCTTTCCGTCAAACCCGGGATTGAGTTGCTGCAACTTCTTGGCGACGGCGTCCACCTGCTGCTCGGCAGGCAGCGCGGCCACGACTTTCTCCCAACGCAGAAAGGCAGGATCGCTATCGGTGGCCAGCGGCTTGGCGGGCGACATCGCCTTGGCTGGATCGTTCCAGTCGATCTTGCAATTCGGCAAGGCCTTTTGCACTCGGCGACACCACCGGCGGTGATCCTGCCGGCATCATGCAAACCGAGATTTCGTAGCTCCCGGAGCGATCTAAAATATGCCAAGCCGCGATCGGTAATGTCAGTGCCGTTCAAATTGAGGAACGTGAGTCGCAGCAGCCGAGAAACGCAACGCACGGATTGCTCGGAAATATTCGGGATGCAACAGTTTAAAGAATCGATATTTTGGATCTCGGGTAAATCTTCATCCCTGATTTGAATTGGCAGACCGTCGAGAGTGACGTGATGGAGCGTAAATTTGCCGTTCGGCAGATCGGCCAGTGCTTTGGCTCGAATCTTCTTGTCGCCCTGGGTGAGCTCCACCGTGCCCCCCTTGTTCAACACCCATTCCGCCGCCCGACGATCCGAATCGGCAGTTGAAGCAAGCGAGTCACTCCTCCGCGATTCCAAGATTGCCTTGATCGACTGCGTCCCGCCCGACTCGATGGAGAATTCCTTGGTGAAGATGGCGAATCCGGCCTTTTCGACCCGCAGGCGGTGCTTCCCAGGATCGACCGAAATCGAGAGCATCCCTGTTCCGCCCGGCTGACTGATCTCGATTTTTCCCTCGTCGCTCAACACTTGTACCGCGGCGTCGGGTTGGTTGATTTCGACCAGCAGCGTGCCGTCCTTGGTCCGCATCTTGACGATGACCGTGGCCACAACGATCAGACCCAGCACCGCGGCCGCCAGGGCGCCCAAGATCGAGTTTCGTTTTTTCTCACCGGCCCTGATCGAGGCCGCCTTTGGCCGCGCCGCCTTCTTCCGTCCCGGCTTATGGATCGTGTGGAGCGGAATGTCCTTGAGGAACGTCATCAACTGCTCATTGGAGTCTGTGCCGAGCGGCTGCTGAATGCTCAACGAAGACTGTTGGCCGATGCCACACCGCTCGAGGCCGGCGATCACCTCGCTCATCGTGTGGTAGCGATCTTCGGATTTCTTGGCGACCATCCGCTCGAAGGCAGCCTGAAGTTGCTCAGGCACGTCGGCCTGGACGTCTTTTAGCGAGGGGATCGGCTGCTCCCGGTGCGCCAGCAGCTTCGCCATCAACGTATCGCCGCCATAAGCAGGCTTGCCCGTCAGTAAGAAATAGAGCGTGCAGCCTAGGCTGTAAATGTCGGCCTGGGCGTCGGCGTGCTTGGTGCTCAGCGCCTGCTCGGGGGCCATGTAGTCGACGGTGCCCATGACCGCGCCAGTGCCGGTTAATTCAGCCTGCGCGGCCGTGTCGCCGGCGGATTCGATCCGCGCCAGGCCCAGGTCGAGGATCTTGACCGTGCCGTCGCCGTCGAGCAGCAGGTTCGCCGGCTTGATGTCGCGATGAATGACGCCTTTTTTGTGGGCGAACTCCAATCCTTTCGCTGCTTGCAGCGTATGGTTGACGGCCCTGGCAACCGAGAAGGGACCGTTCTTTTTGACCAGCACCGCGAGGTCGCTCCCCTCGATGCACTCCATTACCAGAAAGTAGGTGCCGTTCGATTCGTCAGCGTCGTCGGTGGCGACAATATTCGGATGGCGCAATTTGGCGGCGGCTTCGACCTCACGCTGGAAGCGAGCCACGGCCACCGCGTCCTTCGTCACGGCCTTGGGCAACATTTTGATGGCCACGAGCCGCTTCATCCGGCGGTGCTCGGCGCGAAACACCTGGCCCATGCCGCCCGCGCCAATTTTGTCGAGAATTGTGTAGTTTCCCAAAATCAGCGACTTGGCCCGGCCCTGATAGATTTCCTGGGCTTGGAACTTGGTCAGATGTTTGCTCTGGACTAGTTGCCGAGCGAGTTCCTGGGCATCCTTGGGAAAAGCCTTCGGTGGGACGAAGTTTTCCAACTTTCCGGGCGCAATGACCCCGGAGTCGGCAAGCTGCTTCACAAAGGTTTCAAGCGCGACGGGCATGCGGACTCAACTGTGAGGACAGCCATCCATGATTACCGGCCATTCCGACTGCCGCAACGATTGTTGCAGCGGCTTTGCGTGAGAAGTGTGGCCTCTGCGCTTTTTTAGACGTTGTCCCTGGGCGACGTTGATGTGATGGCTGGACGGGACGAGGCGTCGAAGGCGGCGTTGGCGCTGCCGATCGATTACTTAAACTCGCCGGCCTCGTACTTTTTCCAGAATTCGGAGGGGGCAAACTTCTCTTTCTCGTCACTCCCAAGCCCAATGGACGTCAGGCGCAACATCTTACGGAGTTTAGCCATTCCCTTCTTGATGTTTCTTGGCGTCAGACACACTTCAGATAAGTTCATCCCTTGGAGTGGAGTCAAATCGGAAACCGGCGTGCCATTGAAATACAGGTTACAGCCTATCCGAGAACCGGCGGGGACTGGCTCATTTTGCGATGCCCTGTGAGCAAAAGGTGCCTGTCCCCCTCTCCTCGGCCGGTTCTCGGATAGGCTCTTAGTCAACGGCATCCCTTCAAGTGGCGAAAGATCGGATACCTTCGTCCAGACGAAATTTAGTGTGGTCAGCGGCATCCCCCGTAATGGCGACAGATCGGAAACCTGGGTGCTCCAGTAAGCAAGGACGTTCAGCTTCATCCCCTGAAGTGGAGTCAGGTCTGACACCAGCGAACCGCTACAGTCAAGGATCGTCAGAGGCATTCCTACGAGCGGCGATAAGCTGGATACATGCGTGTGATTGCAATATGGATGCGCAAGAGACACGCCCTTCAAAGGAGACAGCGTCGAATCTACTAGCTCCTGGTCCGCTTGCCGAGCACGCCAGCAACCCTAAGCCCTTCAATCCCCGCACCGACGAAATGTCCGCCACGTCATCCGCAACGAAATAGAGTTTCGTTACGGTGCCGCCTTCGATTTCGTGTTTCTCCTTCCCATCAAACCCCGGATTCAACTCAACTCAACTTCTTGACGACGGCCTTCACCTGCTCCTCGGCAGGCAAGGCGGCGGTTTCCTTCTCCCACTTCTTGAAGGCGGGGGATTCCCACGCTTTGCCCCATCGGCGGGCTTGTCCCATCGAACATCGCACTTCTCGGGAAGAGTTTTTATCAGGGCTGCCACACCCTCCGGCGTGACTTTCGTGCCGCCCAAATGCAAAAAAGTTAGCGGCATCCCCTCAAGCGGTGATAACTCGCTCACCAGCGAACAATTGCCAAGACCCAGGAAATATCAGCGGCATCCCCCGCAGCGGCGACAGATCGGCCACCTGGGTGCCGTCAAGAAGCAGAGTTTTCAGCGGCATCCCTTGGAGCGGTTTCAAGTCGGTCACCTTAGAGTCGTGACAATCGCAAGCATCGAAAGCGGCATCCCTGCGAGCGGCGAAAGGTCGGATACGTTCGTGCCGGAAAGGTCCAACTGCGTCAAAGCCATCTCCTTTGAGCGGCGAAAGGTCGGATATTTGATTGTTGCTGCAAGTGAAGGCTCGTTCAATCGGCAACCCCTCAATGGCAAAAGCGTGCTCACCTTCGTACCTTGGATATTGAGGGTCGTCAGATTTCATTCCCTTGAGCGGCGACAAATCGGAAACCGGCGTCCCGCCGATGTCCAGCACGGCGAGCGGCATTCCTTTGAGCGGCGAGAGATCGGATACTTGGCGTGCCACCGCACGACAAATCGGTCAACTTCATTCCTGCCAAGCGGCGAAAGGTCGGATATTGGCGTGCCGTAGCATATCAGGCTTTTCAGAGGCATCCCGATCAAGTTGGACAGCGAGTCTGACACTTTCGTATTGAAGCAAGACAGGCTCGTAAGTTCCATGCCCTTAAGCGGGGCCAGATCGGAGAATCGGGGGCCCAATCGAACTTCAGCGTGGTGAGCGGCATCCCTGCGAACGGCTGACAGGTCGGGCACTTTCGTTCCCGAGCAATCCAAGCTCGTCAGAGCCATGCCGGCCAGCGGCGACAAGTCGGCGAGCTGGTGATGAATGGTGGGCACTGGGAAGAAGCTGCAAGGATTTCAGCTTCGAGAAGGCCCGCAGGGGCGAGATGTCGATCAGGTGGTCGTTGAGTCGGGCTGACCGTCGTCACGACGCCGTGCACGATCTGTTCTCCAAGCTTGCCATCGAAACCCGGATTCGACTCCATCAACCTCTTCCTGACAGCCTGCACCTGATCTTCAGCAGGCAGAGCGGCGACTTCCTTTTCCCACTTCTTGAATTCCGCTCTGAACCACGGCTTGTCTTCTTCCAACGTCGCCTTGATCGACTGCGTGCCGCCAGACTCCATTACGAAGTCTTGACTGAAGACGGCGAAACCGCTCCTTTCTCGATTTTCAGCCGATGCTTGCCGGGATCGACCGAAATTGAAACCGTGCCCTTTCCGCTCGGCTGAGTGATCTCGACCTTCCCGTCTGCATCCAACACTTGGACCACGGCATCCGGCTGATTGATCTCGACGACCAGCGTGCCGTCTTTGGTGCTTGAGTTTGAAGATGCATGCCCGCCAGCACTGACCAGCGCCAATAAGCCGCCGCACTCGACTGCCGCCGGAATGACCATTCCGGAAATGTCCTTGCCGGCTTGACGTCGGAGCCAAATTCTTGGCGGACTTGGCCGTGGCCTTCGGCTTGCGGTTTCTGCGACGTGCGAGCCGGAATTCTCGGAGGAACTCAGACGTCGATGTCAGAATCCGTACTGACTGATTGCTGGCAAATGCCCGACGGTTGGTCACCGGAGACTGCATTGTTCAAGAGCGGCCACAACCTCGCTCATCGTCTGGTAGCGATCCACGGCTTTCTTCGCAACCATCTTCTGGAATACGGCTTGAACTGCCTCAGGCACGTCTGCTCCCAGCGCCGGAATCGGCTGTTCCCGATGAGCCAAGCAACTTCGCCATCAAGCAGTCGCCGTCGTAGGCGGCCTTGGCGGTGACTAGATAGTACAGCGAACAGCCGAGGCTATAGATATCGGCCCGAGCGTCAGCATGCTTCGTGCTGAGTGCCTGCTCTGGGGCCATGTAATCCACAGTGCCCATCACGGCTCCGGTCCCGGTCAATTCGGCTTGGGTTGCGGCATCGCCACCCGCTTCGATCCGGGCCAAGCCCATGTCGAGAATCTTGACGGTGCCATTCTTGAATCGAGCAGCAAGATTGGCCGGTTTGATGTCTCGGTGGACTCACGCCCTTCGCCGTGGGCGAACTCCAAGCCCTTGGCTGCTTGCAGCATGTAGTTGACGGCCTTAGAGACCGAGAACGGACCATTCTTCTTGACCAAGGCCGATAGGTCGCTGCCCTCCACATACTCCATGACGAGGAAGTGAACGCCGTTGGCTTCATCGGCATCGTAGGCAGCGACGATATTCGGATGGCGTAGCTTCGCCGCCGCCTCAACTTCCCGCTGAAACCGGGCCGCCGCTACTGCATCTCCGACGACCGCCTTCGGCAGCATCTTGATCGCCACCATGCGGTGCATCCGGCGATGTTCGGCCTTGAAGACCTGCCCCATTCCGCCAGCCCCGATCTTGTCGAGGATGGTGTAGTTGCCGAGGATCAGCGACTTCGCTCGACCCTGCATAGATTTCCTGGGCTTGATACTTCGTCAGGTGCTTGCTCTGGACGAGTTGGCGGGCAAGTTCCTGAGCGTCCTTCGGCTGCGCATTCGGCGGGATGAAGTTTTCGAGCTTGCCCGGCGCAATGACCCCGGAGTCGGTAAGCTGCTTGACGAATTGTTCAAGTGCGACTGCCATCACGCTATCCCGTGACACGACAAGCGAGCAGCCGATTATAGCACCCCCCCGCTGGCAGTAAAAGCTCCGCGCGGAACTCATGGCAGCCGGCGCACCGACATCGAGTCCTACCGGCCATTCATGCGTCGCGAAATCGCCGTCCGAAGAATTGACCGCCGGGAGCAAAGTCGCTATTTAGGGCCTATCCGAGAACCGGCGGGGACTGGCTCATTTTGCGGTGCCCTCGGAGCAAAATGTGCCTGTCCCCCTCTCCTCGGCCGGTTCTCGGATAGGCATTTAGAATCTCGGTCGCGTTTTGCAAACCAGCCAAATAGGCTGCGAGAAAGGAGAATTGAATATGGCCGACATCACCGTTCCGACGAGCAAAGAGTGGCAAAAGCTGCGCAACAAGGCCGACGTTCCTGGAGGAGCCGTCAAGGGCCTCAACATTTCGAAATTGTTCGACGAGGTGCACAAAGCTTCCAAGGGAGGCGTGTTCGATACGCTCGAGCCCACGGAAACGTTGCAAAAGAAGCTCGACGTTTATAAAGCGGCCATGCGGAAGAAAACGTCCGACCTGAGCAAGGACGAATTCGAAACCCGCGTGAAATGGGGCAAGGAAATCGATGCCAAAATCGAGCCCGGCATCGAGCAACATCTGGAAAATCTCAAGTCGCATTACGACACGGTCAAACGGGCCCCGCAAATGGCTGAGAAATGCGCCGACGTCATCAGCAAGATGAGCCCCGACGCGATGCAGCCCGACCATCTGAAAAAGAACCTCATCCAATTGGGCCAACTCACGAGCGCCATGCAAGTGACCGTCGAGACGTTGAAGAAAGAGGCCCCCGACGACCATGAATATCAGGGCACGGAGGCCGATATCCGCGACGCAAAGAAACGGATCAACGAGCTGGAAGACGTGCTCAACGAGCAGGAGAAAGGAAAGATCAAGCCCGAGTCGATCTCCGATATGTGGGACAAGCGGCAAAAGCTGCTGGAAGGAATCTACAACCGCCTGGCCAGCCGATTCAAGGACAAGGTGAAGGAATACAAGTGAAGCCGCTGTTCCCCCGTTTTGTTGTCCCTACTTCGACGGCTCGAGCACGATCGATTTCAGGTTCATCGGCAGCCAGCCATCCTTGATCGGCTTGACTATCAGCGACGTCGCGCCAGTGGATGAAATCTTGATTTGGCCGAGCGTGGCTCGCTGGTAGGCCTCGTAGCTACCGGTGGATGGCGCTGTCGCTTCGAGCGAGCGATCGCCGCTGGCGACGGTGAATTTTCCGCCGTTGGGCGCCGCAATTTCACCAATCACCGTATAGGCGCCCGGCTTCGATGCAATGAATTTCCACTCAACCGTTGCGGTGGGGTCGCCCCAGACGCCGATGTTTCCGCCCTGCTCCAAGCGCTCGACCTGAATATGTTCGCCATGACAAATTGCGTCGTGCGCGAAGAAGCTAATCGCGCCATCGGCTCCTTGTTGCTGTAGGGCAGAGTTCGCCGAGGCAAGGCCGGAAAGCGTTCGCAGCAGCGCGGAATGGAATGTGACATCGCTTTCTTGGGCGGCCAGGCCAAGCCGATTTGGATTCGGCAACGCCCAATAGGTATTATTGATCAATGAAGCGGGATTACCTTCCCAATGTGGCAGATAGGGCTTGCCGTCAAGCCACACGTCGACGCTTGCCCTATCCTTGGAAAGGATGCGAACTCGGACCGAGGCCCGGTAGCGGTGGCCCGTCTCGATCGGGCCCGGCCTCACGGCAATTGGGTTGCCGGGATTCATCGCGTCGCGGCCATCCACATCCATCAGTCCGCTTGCTCCACCCTTCCAGCCGCCCAGCACAGCCATACACGCATGCGAGCCGACGGGAAGGATGAAGTTGATACTGTCGGTCCCCATGGTCCGGGTGAATTCAGCGTCGAAATCGTAGCCGCCGTCAACGACCACGGGCACTACAATTCGGGTCCCGGTCCCGGAGGCTACGGCGAGTTCCGTCCCTTTCGCCGTCCAATTGCCAACAACACCATCGCGAGCGATATCGATCAACCGCAAAACATCAACCGACTGGTTCAAAGGAAACTTCATCGACCCAGGAGGCTTCTTGGAGATCGCCGGAACCGGAGAAGTCTGCCAAGTTGGCGACTCTGCTTCCCCGACCGCGGTGTCTAATGACGCATGTCCCGACACCCTACGGAGGCGGACCGTGGTAAACGCCGCTTGCGAATCCCACACGCCAAGGCCCAGATGATCGAGCTTTGGCATTGTCCAAGCGTCGACCACCGACAGCGCCGACGGGTCCCCCTCCCAATGCGGCAGGAATGGCTTTCCGTCGAGAGACACATCGACGGTCGCTCGATCCGAACTGAGCAGCCGCACCTGGATGCCGAGGTGATAGACGCGACCGTTTTCAATGTCGGGCGAAAACACTTTAGTCGGATTACCGTCGTCCGAAACGCGCCATCCGCTTACCACATCCAAGGCGCTGACCTTTCCTCCCATGCCCCACTCGACATCGCACGCAGACGCCCCGACCGGGATTCGGATGCGTATCTCGCCGATTCCATTCAACCTGCTGAAGGCCGCATCCAGATCGTAGCCCCCCGCGACCGCAACTGGGAGCATGAGCCGAGCGACGCCGTACCTCGCGACCTCGAGTTTCTCACCCTTTCGCGACCATTTTCCGGAGACGACATCTCGCGTCGTGTCGACGAGAGGAAGCAACTCGACCCACCGGTTCAAAGGCGCCATATCCTGGGCCCTGGGGCCGCGCGTTCCGTCTGACATGGCGGTCGACACCACCGCCTTTCGCAGGCTGGCGATCTCGGCCAATCGCTTCTCGATCGCCGCCTTGCGTAGTGTTGACGTCAGATTGGGTAGCGCCATTTGATAGATGTCACCGGCATGCAAGCGCAGCGAGTCGTGGGCAATTCCGCTCTCCTTCAAAGCTAGTTCCCACCAGGCGTCGGCTACATAAGCCTGCCGTTCGCCGTCGGTCGAGTGTTTAAGTTCTTGCTCGGCGACTGGTTTTAGCTTTTCGTCGCTTCCCTTAGCCAACAGCGGCAAACCGTCCGCCCAATCACCTTTGTAGAAACAAAGCCAGCGGCCGGAGTTCAAATTGGCTCCTGCATCGGTCGGATTTTTCGCGAGCGTTTCTTGAGCGGTCTTGGCCGCGGCAAACAGAGGTTCGAGCAAGCGGATTTCGTGACGGCGGGTCGACAGGCGTTCGTCGATTTGCTTCCGGGTTGGAATTTTCGATTTCGTGGCCGCCGGCTGGCAATCATCGAGCACTCAATCGCCAGGGCGAACCGATCCGCGCCGACGGCCTGATCCATGAGCTGCTCGGCGATTGGGATCGCGGCATCCACTTGGTTGGGCTTGCCCGCGTTGACGAATTTGCCCAATAACTTTTGCCTGGCTTCCAGCGCATCGATTTGAAACCCGTCGTCGAGCGAATCGACGCCTTGTAGCGACAGGCTCAAATCTCCGGCCACCGCGGCAAGCTCGGCTCCCTTGACCAGAAGCACGTATCGCTCCGCGGGAGAGGCTTTGGCCGCCAGATCGTATAACTCTTGCGCCGTCGCGGGATTTTTCGAGCCGGGATGCGACGACTTGTAAAAATCGTCTAATTGTTTCGCCACTTTTTCTTGTTCGGCAGCAGGAGGAATGGGGAGTTTTTTCGGCAGCTGCCCCGTGGGCGTTTCCACGGCAGGCCGCGTCTCTGCCGTTGTCGTTTCGGGCACGGTCGCTGCGACCGTTTGCACTCGCGTCCAAACCGGCTTGACGGCTTCGTTCGCTCCCGCAGCTAAATCGATCTCCATCTTGAATGGTTCAAAGCCCGCACGGGTTATATTGACGACGCGCCGCCCGGCGCGACGACCAGTGCGAACGAAGCGCTGTCCGCTCCGCTCGGCACGGTTTGTTTGCTGCCGTCGATGATCAACTCGGCATCCTGGCGCTGATCCGTGGGCCAGTCGAAGACGAGCTTTGTCGTGCTCGGCTGGGGTGCTGCGATGGCAACCAGCTTGCGACCTCCAAGAGAAACTGCTGCCGAGAGGGTGAGCGGCGCCACATCGGGCCTCGTGATCTGAACGACGTGCGAACCAGGCTCGACCGCCAATTCGAGCGGCTCGTGCTGCGTGACCGCATGCGCGCGGCCGTCGAGTTTTAGTTCCGCGCCGTTACGCTGCGAAAGTGGCCAATTCAGCACGAGCACGGCTTTCGGCTTCCAATCCGCCGGCGCCGGCTGCCTCTGGCCGGCGGAAACTACAACATTCGCGTCCAGCATATAAGCAGGTGCAAGGCGACGACGTGATGCGAGCCCGCAGATCCGTGATATTCCCACGGTCCGGTGGCGGGCGCGGGCAATGGAACATTGTCGACCGTAAGCGTCGCATCCGCTTTTTCTTCGGACGGCCAATCGAACACGAGCGTTCCCTCCGCCGAAGAGCCGGACAGCGCGAACCAGCCGATCCCGGCCGCCGCGATCAGCAACACCGCGGCTGCAATGCCGATCGACATATTGCGATTGCGGGCCGCGCGCTTAGCCGCGCTCGCTTTGGCCGTACTCACGCCCGGCGGTTTTCCCGCGGAACGACTCGCCGACTTCGCGGCCGGATCGCCGAGCAAATCGTCCCAATCGTTGGCTGGCTGCGGCAATCCGGACGCCACTTGAATATTTGGCGCCGGTGCGACCGTCGCCAACGGGTGAGGCCGACGCGGGGGTTGGCGATGAAGTCGCCGATCCGCTTGCTGCGGACGGTACCGTGTCGGCGGGCGTTGCAGCAGCGGCTAGCCGCGGGAGCTTAGCCTTAATCTGCTGATCGTAAGCGGCTCTCTTTTTGGGAATCGAGCAGACATACTCGTGCCGCGGCGACTTCGTTTAGCAATCGCTGGGTCAATTCGCCATGCTTGCCGCTTTGGAACGTGCGCAGATGGGCCATCTGGCGGTCAGCGGCACTGTCGATTACGTCGCCGCTGGTCTCAAACAGGTCAATACTTAGCAACCGGTAATAATTCGGCGGTTGATCTTTCAGCGGAATGCCGAGCCAAACATGGTACGGATTGAATTCGTCCGCCATCGTCGTACTCCAGACTCCCTCGCCGGTCACTAAGAGCCTATCCGAGAACCGGCGGGGACTGGCTCATTTTGCGGTGCCCTGGGAGCAAAATGTGCCTGTCCCCCTCTCCTCGGCCGGTTCTCGGATAGGCAGTAAGGCGTTGTCACAGCTTGAATTTAGGGTGCCACTGGCTTTGCCAGTGTTCTTCGTTGCTGAACGATCAAGGCAAGAATTCCAAAATCACTGGCAAAGCCGGGCAAAGCCAGTGGCACACAATCCCAGAATCAAGCGTTCACAAAGCACTAGGGCGTCATGCAGCTCGCACCTACCGTGGCGGGTACCCAATTATCATGCAACCATTTCGGGATCGCAAGATATCGTCGATGGCCATGCATATTTGATCCAGGCTTATCCGCCATGCGCGGTCGGAATATGCTCGCAACCAACGCGGCGCAGCGGAATCGTCGGCCATGTCATGGCGGGCCACCTCGGTCCTCCATGATTTGAAACCAAGGGTCCTATACGTGGTGATCGACTTTCGCGGAGAAGTCAGGCGATCGTCATAGAGCCCTTGGGGAGCGCGCAGGGGTGAACGATCCGCGACGCCCCTCGGCAGCCGCGTCTGCGCACCGAAGGGAGCAGTGTTTGGCGGCGGGTTGGCGTTATTTGTTGTCGACGATCTCGATCGTCACCGGCTCGGACCAATCCGGCGCATGCTGGTTTCTGTGCAAGGGAATCCCGACGCGGAATGTTGTTTTGCCGAGCTTCGCGTCGCTGGAAACCTGCGCGGTCCAATTGTGGCTGAAACTTTCGCCCGGCGCGAGCGTCATCGTCTTGAACACCACGACCGGCCCATGCCCACCCCGCGCCGGCCAACCCCCAAACTTGACCACAGGATTATCGCTCGTGGCATACCAGAAATTCTGCGCGATCTCGACCGTCTGATTCGCCGCCGAATTGTTCTTGATCGTCACGGTGAACTTGATTTGGCCATTGCGCTGCGCCGTCGCAACATCCGGCTTGGCGGTGATCAGCCACGCCGGCCCCGCTACGGGCGCATTGCCCGGCCCGGCAGGCTCGGCCGCCTGCAATAGGCCGAACGACAGAGCGAGCACCACGAGCACGCAGAAGCTTGCCGGAAGCTTGAACATCTCGAATCTCCTTGAACTTGGCGATATGTTTCCGATCGCACCGTCGTCAGAGTGGCCAGAGCTGCGATCACATTTTCAGGCGATGCGGTGTGTTTCGTTCAGGTGCGGCATGACGACTGCCCGTTGCTACGCCCCAGATTATTATCGCACAGCAAATCGCGATTCCAATTAGAACAACTGCCATGCCGACAGGGCTCTTGTGCCAATCGATCGAATAACCGTTAGCTTCCCACCTGCCCTGGCGTAATAGCCTCACGAGAAGCGAGAGTAAGATGGCAAGCATTGCGGCAGCAACGATGAAAAATCTAACATCCGCCGGAACCACGCAACACAGCGTTAATAGTGCGATGGTTGCCGCTAATGCAATTGCACCCGAAATTGTCATCTTACGTCATCATCCGAACTGCGGATCGACACGGCGGGCTGGAACCGTGGAAACGGGCACGCATGCTCGCTGCCATTCGACCCCCAGCATCAGGACATTGATCCCGGATCCGATGCCGAGCAGCGCTACATGGTCGCCCCTAGTTAGATGGCCGTTTTCTATCCCGAGCGCCATGGCTAGCGGCAGCGCCACGGAGCCGGTGTTGCCGAGGGTTTCGACGGTGGCGTAGTCGATCGCCAGACGGAAGGCCGAGCGCTTCGAACATCAGTTTGCGATGGCCGACCCCGACCTGGTGGCAAAAGGTCTTGTTCACTTCGGCGGCCGACCAGCCGGCTTCGCGCAGGAATTCGGGGAATGTCTCGGCGCCGACGCGGATGCCTTCGTGCATCAATCGTTCGGAGTCGGTGTCCATCAGCGGGCGCATGTCGCCGGCGACCGATTCGTCGCGGCCGCTGTGGCAGAGGGCATGATGCCGCGTGTCGGTTCGGGCGGTTGCTGAAAGCAACCGATTCTTCGTGCGCGACAGTTCGCGATTCACTAGCAGCACGGCAACGCTGCCCGAGCCAATCGTGAGCGACGCGATGGCCCGCTTGAGATCGTTGCGACCGATGGTTTCGTCTGCGTTGAGCTGGGCGATCGTGGTTTCGACAAGCTGCCGGCTTCCTTCGGTCCCTACGACCAGGCCGGCGCGAATCTGGCCGAGCTCGATCATGTTGGCCACTTGCACCATGCCGTTGAGAATCCCCAGGCAGGCGTTCGAAACATCGTAGATCAGGCAGTGATTGCCCAGGCCCAGACGATGATGGACTGTGCAGGCCGTGGCAGGCTCGAGATGATCGCGGCAGACCGAAGCATGGATGAGCGCGCCGATTTCGCCACGGTCGATGCCCGCGGCCCCAATGGCGCGCTCGGCGCTGGCAATACTTTTCTCGCTCGGCAACGTGCCGCGCGGCCAGAAGCGGCGTTCGCGGATGCCGGTCATCAGACTCCAATCGCCTGGGCTGGAGCCGCAGGCGACGGTACAGCGGTTCGAAGCCAGGCTTCGAGCTGCTCGGACGAGACGATTTCCTCGGCCGGCGTGTGGCCAAAACTTTCGATGCAGACGTGTTGATATTTCATGATGTTTTGACTGGAAAACGCGAACTCATGGTGACGGTCAATGGTGCTTCACACCCTCACCCCGGCCCTCTCCCGTCGAGGGAGAGGGAGATCAAGTGGGAGCTATCGTTTGGAGGAGCCGGCGGGCTTGAGAAACTTGGCCAACGGGACGAAGCCCTTATAGGGCGGGACTAACGGACTGAGGAAGACTCGAGCCATCTCGGTCGAAGTTGCAAAATCCTCAAACAGGTCAACCGCATTTGGTAAGTGGAGCCGCGTGAGCAATCGCTTGATCCCTTTGCCAAAAGAGGATTTTATCCTGCTCAAGATCAATATGTCGTGAAGTTTTTGGGTGAAACCGGACGCTATGAACAGATTTGGGACGATCCGATCTTCATCCGAGAAGTTCCAAATCGTGATTGCGGCAACGTAGTGCGATTTGTGATTCTCGTAAGAAATGACTGTATTGAGGAATTTGAGGCTGAATGCCAATAGGGTCTCATTGATCTCGTCGTGTGAAAGATCGGAAAGAAACGCAATGTCGGAGAGACGCGTGTAAAGCGGCACTTCCTCAACAAGGTGCGGCCTATGAAACTGCGACAAGTCCGCAAGCCGACCCTTTTCAAGAATGGCCCAAAAGGCGGATTCGTGATCGCTATTTTTCTTCATACGGTCCATCCAGCGTTCGTGAGGAATGTTCTCTGCAACTTTGTCAATCTTGGCGGCTGCTTTCCGGCGGACAAATGCCTCCATGTGCCGGACTGGTTCACCGCGACACTTCCCACTCCTGGCCCAAGATGAGCGTGCCATTGTTCGCCCGGCAGATGAGGCGGATCGATTCGGTCGATGCCGGGCGGACCTAGGCCTTTCCAAACTGCCATGCGAGCTTGACTTGGTGTCATACGCGATTTTCGCCGCGAATTAGCGCCTGGATCGGTTCCATTCGCTCGCGGCCGGACCGATCTCCGCTTCTCTGTATAAACGGTTTGGGCAAGAAATCCAATAATCGCCGAGGATCGACAATTGATGGAGCTTTCCTGTCAAAGCCTTCGCTCGCCGGCGGCCACATCTGTCTATCGTAATTTTCGCGAGACTACTCGTCGCAACTCTTGCTAGCACAGGATGTTGTGCAAGCATACGCTCTTCGGTGCAAGATATGGTAGGTCTATTTACACGCGGAATTCAATTTCTACACTCAGCCCTAACTGCTCACGGGCTGGTTTCTGGCGGCCCGCGACATGGATGTTTTCTGAAGTTCGAGGCCAAGGAAGAAGTGGAACAAGGAGTTCCCTCGGTCGAGACAGTGTTCAAGACGGACACGCACAAGAATCTGCCGCTGATAACCTAATAACCTAATCAGCGGCGGGGGCATTCTCGCAAGTTTTGCAAACTGACGTGGCGACTGCCGTGATTCGCACGGCGGAAAAGTTTCGAGACAGTCGCAGCGCATTGCAAGCGGGTCGAAAACTGCTTCAGGGCTCAACGAGCCAGATTCAAACAGCGACGGCGTGAGCCGAACACTTCCGAGGGCCTGGCCTCGACGGAATGGATCGTTTCCGTGGTGTTTGATCTTCGGTGCCTCAGCCGCAAAGGAATTTCCCGCTAGTATCGGTCCGGTGTCGGACCAACCTTTCGGCAACTACCGCCGTCGATCGCATTTGGGCCAGGATGTGCCCAGAAGGACTTTCACATGCGTAACAAACCCATGATTGGCTTGAACGCAGACTTTCGCGCTGCCAAGAAGGATTCTCCGGCGTTCACATTCATTTCGGCCGGATATTACGACGCGATTGCCGCGGTCGGCGGCATCCCGGTCGTCTTGCCGCCGCTGGCGAACGAAGAAGATTTGAAGCGCATACTCGGCCTGTTGGACGGCGTGGTGCTGGTCGGCGGAGCCGATCTTGATCCGCGCCGCGACGGGTTCATGCTGCATCCGACGATCCGGCCGATGGAGTCGCGGCGCGAAGATTTCGATCGGCTGCTGATGCGCCTGGTCGCCGACATGCGGTTGCCCATCTTCGGCATCGGTGCCGGCATGCAATTGCTCAACTTGCAACAGGGCGGGAATTTGTTCCTGCACATTCCCGAAGATCTGCCGAAGGCCATTCCGCACAAGGATCCGATGGACGCCGCCCACCGACATGGTTTGGAAGTCGTGCCGGGCTCGTTGATGGAGCGCGTGTACGGCGACGGCGAAATTCGCGTGAACAGCCTGCATCACATGGCAGTCGACGAGTTGGCCCCTGGATTCCGGGTCACGGCCCGCTGCCCGGACGGCGTGGTCGAGGCGATCGAGAGCATCCGCGACGATTGGTTCGCCATCGGCACGCAGTTCCATCCCGAAAGCGATTCGGCCTCGGCGCTCGACGTGCGAATCTTCGAAGAATTTCTGGCCGGCGTCACGGGCGAAGCGATCGTCCTGCCGATGGCTGCTTGAGCATCGCTGCCGGATCCGCGGCGTGCGGCACCATTGTACTGTCGTCCCCGGGCATCAGGCCCGGGGACGACAAACGGCGCACCGAAATTCCGTCGCGGTCACAGATCGTCGCCGCGGGGCTGGTAGCCAAGGTCGCGTAGCAACGGCAGTAGTTGCTTTTTCCACTCGGGCTCCAGCGGCAACACGGGCGGCGCCGGGTCGCCGACCGGCGGCCCGATGAGGTTCAGCGTGGCCTTCATCACGCTGAACCAGTGAGCGCCGTCTCCCCGCGCATGATGAGCGCTGAATTGCAATCGCATCAAGGGGGCGAGCTTCGCCCACAGCCGCCGGGCCAACGCCAGATCGCCGGCCACCGCAATCGCGTCGTACAGTTGCCGGGCGATGTGCGGCACCATGCTCGGGATGCCGGAGATCCAACCATGCGCGCCGTGGCATAGCCCCTCGAAGGCCACGTTATCAATGCCCGCATACACGCTCAGGCGTCGGTCGGTCGCGGCCAGCAACTGGCAAATCCGATCGGGTTCGGGATTCGACATCTTCACGCCGCCGATCGCTTTCTCTTCGTACAACTGCACGAGATGCGACGTGCGCAGGTCGATGTTGGTCAACGGAATGTTGTGATAGAGCACGATCGGGATGTCGACCGCCTCAGCGATCCTGCGATAATGGTCGAGCGTTTGGCTGATCGTGGGGCTCATATAGAACGGTGGCACGATCAGCAATCCATCGGCGCCGGCTTGTTGGGCGTGCTTCGAGAGCTCGATCGTGTGCCGGGTCGAATAGCAGTGCGTGCCGGCCAGCACGGGCAAGCGGCCGTTGTTGGCGGCGAGCGCCGCTTCCAAGACCCGCTTGCGGTCGGCCATTTCCATGGCTGGGAATTCGCCCGAACTTCCCAGCGGCGAGAGGCCGTGCGCTCCTTCGGCGATAATCCAATCGATGTGCGCGGGGATCTGTTCGAGGCGTACCGTGCCGTCGCTGTTGAAGGGAGTGACGGTCGACGCCACGATGCCGTTGGGTAGGGGCTTTGTCATACGGTTGGGTCTGCTGGAAAAGAGTGAGAAAGAGTTGAGCCTTGGAACAGTAGACAACTAGCGTGTCGGCTCGGAAGCTCGCGGCTTGAGATATTCGTCGAACCAGTCGGCCAGCGCCGGCGAGCCGGCGCGCCAGAAATCGGGCCAAGGATGGCCGCCGTCCTTTTTCACGACGAGCTTCACCGGAACGCCTACGGCGTTCAGCTTCGCCACGATTTCTTCCGACTGTTGCAGCGGCACCACCAGGTCCTTGTCGCCATGCATGATGAATGTCGGCGGACTATTTTTCGAGACATACGAAATCGGGGAGATCTGCCGCAGAATCTCACGCTTTTTGGCCTCGTCCGTCACCTTGAGATAAGTCCGCTTCTGGGGGTCAAATTCCTGAAAGTCGAACGATGGATGATGAAACGCCAGCGGGCCAACATCGCCGCACTGCACGATGCCCGGCCCTCCGTAGTTCAAGAAATCGGTGAGCGGGAAGAATACCGCGGCGGCCTGCACTCGGCTGGAGGTCCGCTCGACAGGGTCGGGCGACCGCGGATTGCCGTCGTCGCCGGCGCCAGCTTGCAATAGCGCCAAGTGTCCGCCGGACAATGCGCCGGTGATACCGAGCCGTAGCGGGTCCACGCCGTATTCCTGGGCATGATAGCGAATGAAGCGGACCGCGCGATCGACGTCGATTTTTTGCTCCGGGATCGTGAATTTGGGTTCGCTGGCCACGACCACGCGGAACACGGTGTAGCCACGGCGGAGCCATTCGGCGAACGTGACGGGTTCGTCGTGCGATCGATGCCAGCCGCCATTGGCCAGATGCACAATCGCCGCGCCGTTGGCATTGCCGGGCGTAAACACGTCCATCGTCAGCGCCAAATCGGCTTGCCGACCGTAGATGATGTCTGCTTGGTGCATGGCTTCCTTTTTGGCGCGGCGATTCGGCAGCGCGGGGGATCGGCTCGGCATGTGCCTGGCAGGCAGGTTGCCGCAAACAAGATGAGTGGTACAACGAATAGTCGCATGGAGAAGATCCTAATGCCTTGTCAACGCTTGTTTCCTGGATTGTGTGCCACTGGCTTTGCCAGTGCTGCTTGGAATTCTTGCCTAGATCGGTCAGCAACGAAGAACACTGGCAAAGCCAGTGGCACCCTAAATGCAAGCTGTTACAAAGCACTAGCGCTGCGATGTACTTGACTGGCCCGGCGGCGGCATGCCAAGCTCCTCGGCCAACGAGGACACCACCTGAACCACATCGGGGGGCAACAGAATTCCGTGTTCTTCCGCCTCCTCGCGGCACTGCTGTTCGATCTCGCCGGGCAGATAGATGCGCTGCGCGCCGGCAGCGCGCGGGGCCGAGTGGATTTCGCCAACGAGGGCATCGACCCGCTGCTTGAACTGTTCGATTGGCATCAGCGCCGCCACGTTGATCGCGATGAACGCCCCGCCATGACCGGTCTTCAGCGACGCCTCGGACGTCATCCAGGCCTTCACCTGCGAGCCGACCATCGCGCCGGTCAGCAAGCCGGCCAGCGTCTCGATCAACAATGCGATGCCGTAACCTTTGTGGCCCGCCATCGGCATTAGCGCACCGCCATGAATGAACGCCGCGGGATCGGTGCTGGGGACGCCGGCGCTGTCGATCACCCAATTGTCGGGAATGGGTTTGCCTAGAGCATGCGCGGCGGCGACTTTTCCGCCGGCCACGATGCTCGTGGCCATGTCGAGCATGATCGGCCAGCCGCTGCCACTGGGGACGGCATACGCCAGCGGATTGCTCCCGGTGATCGGCCCGCGCGCTCCGGCGCGGTGACGCTCGGAATGTCGTTGGCCATCGCGATGCCGATCAAGTCCTGCTTCGCTGCGAGATAGGGGTAATATCCCGCCGCGCCGAAATGGCAACTGTTGCGGACGCCGACAAAGCCGATGCCACACGCACGGGCCTTGTCGATCGCCGTCTGCATCGCCAGCACCGACGTGACCATCCCGAGCGCTGAGTGCCCATCGACAATCGCCCAGCCGGGCCCCGAGTCGACAACTTGGGGCCGGGCCGTCGGATTCAGGCCGCCGCCGCGAATGCGCCGGATGTATCCGCGCAGGGCCTTCACGCCGTGCGTAAACACGCCCCAGGAATCGGTCGTCACCAGCACGTCGGCCGTCGTCGCGGCGTCGGCTTGCGATACGCCGACTTTCGTCAGCGCCGCAACACAAAACGAGTGCAAATCATCAATCGATACCCGCAACGAACGCGAGGAAAAGTCGCCGGTCATGGTTTTGGTTATTCGTTGAAAAAAGGGGGCTGGCTCTGAGCGATTTGAAAGGGCCACCCTAGTGAATTGTTACAGCTTGAATTTGGGGTGCCACTGGCTTTGCCAGTGTTCTTCGTTGCTGAACGATCAATGCAAGAATTCCAAAATCACTGGCAAAGCCAGTGGCACACAATCCCAGAATCAAGCCGTTGACAAAGCCCTGGTTGGTTTAGGTTGCCGCGAAGTGCCCGTGCGCTTTTTCAACTCGGCTCTGGCGAGCTACAATGGCGCGGGCAGGTCGCGATAGGAAAAAATCAGGATCGCGACAAGATAACACACCACGCCGGCCAATGCTAACGGCACGTCGTAGCGCAGCGTGATCGCCGCGGTGTCGAACTGCGGATCGACAAAGCGTTGCGGCTCGAAAGCGGCCAGAAACGAGCCGTACAACAACCCATGATAGCCGTTCGACACGCGGCCAATCACTTTCAGTACCAGCGAGCCAATATAGAATCCCGCAGCCAGGCCCACGGTCCGGCTGCGGTAACGATCGCACGCCGAAAGCAACGTCGTGACCGCCGCCAAGAAGAACGCATAGCAAAACAGATTCAAAGCGCAGCCGGCATAGGGAAGCGCGGGAATGTCGCGCATCTTTTGAAACATGCGCAAGCCGGCAAGCGTGCCGGCCCAATTGGCCGCGGCAATCGCGGCAGTGCCAAGCGTCGTCACCGCCGCGTTCGTCAAGAGCACCGATGAGCGCCGCACCGGTTGGGCCAGCGCCAATTCCAATGTGCCACGACCCAATGGTCCACTCACCGCGTCGGATCCGCGCAACGGCCCAAAACGCGATGCCAAACACCACCACCGGATGATCGTATCCAATCGCGACGCGGCCGACGTACGTCGACACGCTCGCGACCGATACCGGCAGCAGCCGCTTCCAATACTCCGGCATGTGCTGCAAGACATATTGGATGTATTGCAAATCGACTTGGCTCGTGAGCCACACGAAAAGAATCTGGAAGCCGAACATCAACACGACAAAGCAGGGCAGCATCAGCCGCACTTCGCCCAAGGCTTTTTTCCAGAGCGCTCGGTTCATGCGGCATCCGCCGGATAGAAACGATCGTAAATCGCCTGCAGGCCAAACGGCTCGATCCGCACCGCGGCCAACGGCAAAGTGGCCAGCCAACCCAATACGCCCGATAGCTCGCCCGGCGTTTCGATCGTCAGCTGATTGTGCGGGCCCTCGGTGATCGCCAATTGATCGGCCAATTCCGCTGGCGGCGGCGGCATCGGACCGGTGAGCATCGCGTGAATTCGATGCTGTTGCCGCAGCTCGCCCAGCACCTGGCTGTGAACGACCGTTCCTTTGCGCAGGAGCACGACCCGGTCGCAGGACTCTTCCACGTCGGATAAGAGGTGCGATGAAAAAATAACGGTCCGCCCGCCGTCGCGCACTTCGCGGACCATCGACAGCACTTCAACGCGCATCGCGGGGTCGAGATTCGCGGTCGGCTCGTCGAGAATCACGAGCACCGTGTCGGCTGCCAGCGTGCCGGCCAATGCCAACTTGCGTTTCATGCCGGTGGAGAGTTGCGAGACCCGCCGCGACAGATCGAGCTCCAATCGATCAGCGAACCGTGCGGAAAGGTCATAGATTCGCGGCTGATGCCGCACCTCAGCCATGAATCGCAATACATCGCGGCAGCGCATTTCCGGGAACAGTCGCGCCTCGCCCGGCAAATAAGCCACCCGCCGATGCACGGCTAGCGACTGGCGGTAGCAATCCAATCCGTCAATAAACGCTTCACCCGCGGTCGGGCGCAGATAGCCCAGCAGCAAGCGCAGCAACGTCGTTTTGCCCGAACCATTGGGACCAAGCAGGCCGAACACCTCGCCCTGAGCGACCTCCAGATTGCAACCGTCGAGCGCCGCGATCCGGCCATATCGCTTCGTCAACGACCTGGTGCGAACGAGCATGGCGGACGGAATCAGTTTGAGGGCCGGCCAAGAAGTCGAACTGAGATGTATAGCGGCGCACGAACGGACTTCCTGTCGTCGGGAGGGCGAGGCTCCAGCCGAGCCGGGGAGCCCAAGCTGCCGATCGGCTCAGCAGGAGCTTCGCCCTCCCGGGTCAGTCGACGGAATTCCGCACTGCGGCTATCGAATTAACCGGTTCACCATACCCGATTCACCGATCCAGCCTCCACCCCCAAAGCGCGGAAATCGGCGGGTTGCACGTGCCGACTGCCGCCGGGTAGAATTTCGGCTTTTGAGCAGTAAAGCATGGAGAATCGCGATCATGGAACGAACTTTTGTGATGTTCAAGCCCGACTGCGTCCAACGACGCCTGGTCGGCCGGGTGTTGTCTCGGTTTGAGGACAAAGGGTTGAACATCGTGGCCATGAAGATGCTCAGCATCTCGCCGGAATTGGCCAAGCAGCATTACGCCGAGCACATTAGCAAGCCGTTTTACCCGGCCCTGGAGAAATTCATCACCGCTAGCCCGGTAATCGCCACGGTGGTCGAAGGCTTGGAAGCGATCCGCATCGTGCGCAATTTGTTCGGCGCTACCAGCGGCTTGAAAGCGGTGGCCGGCACGATTCGGGGGGACTTCAGCTCCAGCCGGCAGATGAATCTCGTGCATGCCTCCGACAGCGCCGACTCGGCCCGCCGCGAGATCGAGATTTACTTCCGGCCCGAAGAGCTTCACGCTTATCCGCCGACGATCACCCCCTGGCTGCGTGCGCCCGACGAATCGTAATCATCGAGAAATTCGCGATAGCGGATCGGCAATGCCGACCGCAAAACCTACGGCGTGAAATCCTCGTTCCCGACCAAGCGCAGGGCGAAGCCGGCGATCAGGTTGGCCGCGTGGTCGATATCCGTCAGTGAAATCATCTCGACCGCGCTGTGCATGTAGCGGTTGGGGATACTCACCAGCGCCGTGGCCACTCCGGCCCGATTGATTTGCATGCTGTTGGCGTCGGTCCCCGTGGCCCTTCCGCTGGCGGCCATTTGGAACGGCAGATCGCCAGCTTTGGCGGTTTCAATCAACCGATCGACGACCACCGGATTCATATTCGGCCCGCGATAAATCACCGGGCCCTTGTTCAGCGCGATATCGCCTTCTTGTTTCTTCTCGATCGTCGGACAATCCGTGGCGTGCGTCACATCGACCGCGATGCCCACGTGCGGATCGATTCCAAATGCGCTGGTTTGAGCCCCCCGCAAGCCGATTTCTTCTTGCACGGTCGAAACCGCGTACAGCGCGCAATTCAGTTTCTTCAAACTCGCCCGCCGCAGCGCTTCCATCACGACCCACAGGCCGCACTTGTCGTCCATCGCCGGGGCGTTGGCACAATTATTGCGCATTCCCTGATAGCCAAGCTGCAACGTGACCGGATCGCCGACGCGGACCAGTCCCTCGACCTCGGCCTTGTCATGGGCCCCGATGTCGAGCCAAAGGTCCTTCATCTTCGGCACCTGCTTGCGCTCTTCCTCGGTGAGCAAGTGAATCGCCTTCCGCGCGATCACGCCATGCACCGGACCAGCGGCGGTCCACACGGTCATCCGCTGGCCGATGAGTTGCATCATGTCCCAACCGCCGATCGTCTGGCAGTAGAGATATCCCTCGGCGTCGATGTGCTGGACCAATAAGCCGATCTGGTCGCAATGCCCGGCCAGCATCACTCGGATCGAGGCGCCGGGATTCTTCACGGCGATCACGTTGCCGTGCGAGTCGGTCGTGACTTTGTCGGCATACGGGGCGATATACCGCCGCACGATGTCCTGCACCGGGCACTCGTAGCCCGAGGGACTGGGAGCTTCCAAGATTTTTCGCAAGAAATCGTGTGCGGGCCCTTCCATGTCGTTCCTTCTCCGATTTGCAGATCGCTCGAAACGAAGTCGCGCTCGCCCACGGCACTCCGCCGATTGCCGGCTCGCCGCATCGTAACTTCTGCGGCCCGCGCCGACAAGGAAAGCTCAGTAGGTGTGAGAGTCAGATTTTTGGGTGGAGCATCCGTTTCCGCATTCTCCCTCTCCCTTGACGGGAGAGGGTTGGGGTGAGGGTGGGAATCAAGTTCGTTCTTCCACTCGCGGCTTGGGTTTCGACGTCGCCGATGTTCCCACCCCTCACCCCGGTTCGACTGAGCTCACCGAAGTCCAACCCCTCTCCCGCAAGGGGCGACGGGAGACGCATTTGTCCGCACCAGCATTTGGCCAACTTTCGAGTCGCCCACGGCACGGGCTCCTGCCGCGGACGGAACCTTGCCGGCCGATTGTGCCAAGCCACCGCTTTTGCTAGTTTGACCGCCGAATCGCGCCGCGAAAGACGGGACATGCTCATCGCTGTTTTTTCGCACCGTTGCGATTTGCGATTCCAACCAGGCTCCCCGAATCGTTGGAGAATGTTCATGCCCGCCAATCGTAAGGCCGAAGTCGAAGCGGCCCACAAATCGTTCGACTTCAAGACGACCGACTACCAGATCGAGCTGGATACCAGCCTCGGCAAGATTCGCTTGAATCTGCTCCCGGATGTTGCCCCGGGTCACTGCAAGAACATGCTGGGGCTGGCGAAAATCGGTTACTACGACGGCGGGACGTTTCACCGGATCATCAAGGACTTCATGATCCAGGGGGGCTGCCCCGAGGGAACCGGCACCGGCGGTCCGGGCTATAAGATCGCCGCCGAATTCAACGCCACGCCGCACGAGCCGGGCGTGTTGTCGATGGCCCGCACCGGCGACCCGAATTCGGCCGGCTCGCAATTTTTTATCTGTCTGGCGCGCGTGCCGCACCTCGATCGGCAGTACACCGCATTCGGCCGCACCGCCGACGCCGACAGTTTGGCGGTGGTGCTGAAGATCGGCGAAGTGGCCACTGATTCCGGCGACCGCCCGCGAAAAGCGGTGACGATCAACAAGGCCACCGTGCTCGAACAGCCGAAAGCCAAAGCAGGAAAGTAAAGCTCCGATTCCTGCTGGGCTGAATCCGTTTCGGCGTTCTCCTGTTCTAATTTTTCTCATCGTCCTCCGCGAGGCCGCCTCATGTGGCAACCTCTTTCCGCGATCGATCGCCGCGTGATAGGCGTTCTCGTCGAAAAGGCGAAGACCACGCCCGACCAGTATCCGCTGACTGTCAACGCGATCGTCACCGGCTCGAACCAGAAAAACAACCGCTACCCGCAAATGGAGCTCGACGCCGACGATGTGACCGAATCGTTGGATCGCCTGCGCACGTTGGGCTTGATTACGGAAGTGCAGGGAAGCGGCCGGGTCTCGAAATATCGGCATATGGCTTATGAGTGGCTCGGCGTCGAAAAAGTGGAGCTGAGCGTCATGGCCGAGCTGCTGCTCCGCGGCGCCAGACCGAAGGCGAGCTGCGCGGCCGTGCGGCCCGGATGGATCCGATCGCCGATCTTGCAGCCTTGCGGCCAATCCTCGACTCGCTGAAAGCCAAGGGCCTGATCGTCTCGCTCACGCCCGAGGGGCGCGGCCATGTATTATCGCACGCGCTCTACCAGCCGCAAGAAATGGAAAAACTGCGCCGCGAACACGCCGCCGGCGCAGCCACCGCGCCACTTTCCTCGCCCCTTGCGGGAGAGGGGCCAGGGGTGATGGGTAGCGCGCCGACACGTGCAATTCCAGCGATTCCGGCGCAAACCCATCCTGCCCCGGCCAGCACCGCCGTCGCCGAAGCTGCCGCCGCCGTCGGCCGCGAGGTCGCCTCGCTCCGTGCCGAAGTGAGCCAACTCCGCAGCCAGACTCGAAGAACTTGCCGACCGCCAGCGCCGCACCGAAGACGAACTCCATCAAATGAAGAGCGCCTGGGCGGTTAGCAGATGCTGCCTGCCGGGCAACACTGCCTGCGCGAGCAGAATACCATGAAACACGATCGCCAGCGCACAAGGCGCCTTGCCGCGGTTAGGCAGCGTGCCTTCGTCAAGGCTCAATCGACGATAGGAAGGAGAATCGGAAGCATCCTCTTGTGGTTTTACCGCCGAATTGTCGAGCCCTCGAGGTTCGAAAACACGAAGCGAGATCGATTCGTTTCGAAATCGATGATCTTCGCCGTCTATGCAGCGTTCTGCTTGGGCATTGGCTTGGTGGCCGCAGCAGTCATCGCGAATCGTGTCGGGAGCCCATATTACGAGACGATTTTCAGCTCGCTCGCGTCGCTTACTGCTGGACTGTTTTTGGTCATTGGCACAATGCTCAATGTTCTTTTCTTGGGTGAAGGTCTTTTCAAATCAGGCACTCGAGTCCAGGAAATTTCGAAGACGAATCATCCTGCCAAATACTGGACCGGCATTCTTTTGTTGCTCGGCTCGGCTACGGTGTTAATCGTTGCAGGGCTGTTCTTTTTCGCGCGTCGCCTTCTCACCGAGCCGTGAGCCCAACGCAACGCCGCGGATCGTTCGTTGAATTGCTTGAGGGAATGACTCACTGCCTATCCGAGAATCAGCCGAGGAGAGGGGGACAGGCACATTTTGCTCCCAGGGCACCACAAGATGAGCCAGTCCCCGCCAGTTCACGGATAGACTCTTAGCGGGTTGATTCCCGCACGCCGCAATGTTTGAATAAGTAGGCATTTCCAGCAAGTCCTTTGAGGCGGGGGCAAGTCGTGACAACCATTCTGGTGGCCGAAGATAGTGCGACTCAGGCGGCACAAGTGCGGATCCTGCTTGAGCAAGCAGGCTACGATGTGCAACTGACCGAAAACGGTAAGGAAGCGCTCGCCGCCCTCGCGCGCAACAGCCGGATCTCGTGCTCACCGATCTCGACATGCCCATCATGAACGGGCTGGAATTGGTCGAAGCGGTCCACGAAAAATTCGCGCGCGTGCCGGTAATCTTGATGACCGCTTTCGGCAGCGAGGAAGTGGCCATTCAGGCTCTCGACGCCGGCGCGGCAAGCTACGTGCCGAAGCGGAATCTGGCCCGCGATCTGATCGAAAGCGTGCGCGACGTGCTGAGCGTCGTGCAAGCCAGCCGCGAGCAGCAGCGGCTCACCGACTTTCTCACCGCGAGCGAGGCTCATTTTACGCTCGACGGCGACACCGGGCCGATCATGTCGATCGTCCACCATTTGCAGTCCCTGCTCACGGAGTTGAAATTGGTCGACGAGACGGAATCGATTCGGGTTGGCGTGGCGCTGGAAACTGCGTTGCACAACGCCGTCGTCCATGGGAATCTGGAATTGGGCGCCGGCCAATTGCAGGAGGACTATCATCTGGCCGACGCCGGGGCGTCCTATTTCCAACGGCTGGCCGAGCGGCGGCGGCAACCGCCTTTCGCCGATCGGCGGGTCCATTGCGATGCACGGATCTCGCGCTGCGAGGCGGTGTTCGAAATCCGGCACGAAGGGCCGGGGTTCGATCGCGCCTGGTGCTCGAAACGACGAGCGACGCCGACCGGCTCGACAGCGACGCCGATCGCGGCTGGCTGCTGATCAAGCACTTTGTCGACGAAGTCGCTTTGGACGAATCGGGCCACACCTTGCGCTGAGTGAAGCGCCGCGGGCGAAACATGCCGGATTCACCCGTGTAATTGCGGAAGCAAATCAGCGCAGTATGGCTTTTCAGGCAAAACCACGACGCGCTCTGGTGGTCGACGATAGCCGCACGCAGGCTTTCGACATCCGTCAAAAACTCCTGCGCGGCGGGTTTCAGGTCGACATGGCCGGCAACGGGCTCGAAGCGCTCGCGGCGCTCGAGCGGCAGTTGCCGAGCATCGTGCTGACCGACCTGATGATGCCCGAGATGGATGGGCTGGAGCTCGTCACGCAGATTCGCCGGTTACATCCCGGCTTGCCGGTCGTCTTGCTGACGGCGCATGGCAGCGAGGAGGTGGCCGTCAAAGCGCTGCGCAGCGGGGCGGCGAGTTACGTGCCGAAGAAGAATCTCGATCGCGATCTGTATCGCACGCTCGAAAACGTCCTGGCGCATTGCCGGACCGCGAAATCGGACGACCAGATTTCCGCCTGCCTGACCGCCACGCAATCCGAATTCGTGCTCGGCAACGAAGCCGACTGGATCGGGCCATTGGTCGGCCGCTTGCAACGAGAATTATTGCGGCTCCAACTGTTCGACGACTCGACCCAAATGCGGATCGGCATGGCGGTCCGTGAAGCGTTGGCGAACGGGGTCGAACATGGCAATCTCGAGGCCAGCTCGGAGTTGCGCGAAACGGACGATGCGGCTTATCGGCGGCTGCTTGCCGAGCGCCGCGCCGCGGAGCCCTATCGCCATCGGCGACTGCACGTGGCCGCGGAGCAATCGCGCGGGGGAGTTACCTATCGCATCCGCGACGAAGGGCCGGGATTCGATCGCTCGGCCCTGCCCGATCCGACCGATCCCGCGAATTTGGAAAAGGTGAGCGGCCGCGGGCTGATGCTGATCCATGCCTTCATGGATGAAGTGAGCCACAACGCCTCGGGCAACGAAATCACGATGGTGAAGCGAGCAGAGGCTGCTCCCATCGGGATAACGGCCGCGGCGGATTTTCGTGTTAGCCGCGCTCGCCGTCGAGCAAGGAGCGCAGTTCGCGGTTCAGCTGTTCGATCAAGCTGTCGAGTTGCAGGCTGCTTTCCTCGGCTCCGTGAAGATTGTTCTCGCGACCCATGGCCTCGAGGCGGCAAGCGACTTCGAAAGGGGCCGCGGTGGAAAGCGTGGCGATTGCCCCCTTGAGCGTGTGCGCCGCCTTGCGCAGCCGGGTTGCATCGCCGGCGGCGATCGCTTCGCGGATATTCGCCGACAAGCCTTCCGCTTCGACGCGAAAGATTTCGGCCAGTTCGCGCGCTTCGGGCGATCCGAATTCCAAACCTGCTAGCGCTGCTGTCGAATCAAGCAACCGCGGCGCCGCTGCTTCTGGCTCGTCTACCGTTGTGCTCGTCTCCGCCGGCTGGGGTGGCTGTGGGCAGGCTTCGGCCTGCCTGGCCGCGATCAGCTTGTGAAGCCGGTCGAATAATTCCTTGGACCGCACGGGCTTGGACAGATAATCATCCATCCCGGCCTGTAGGCATTGTTCGCGGTCTCCCTTCATCACATGCGCGGTCATGGCGATGATCGGCACATGGCGACCTGTCTCGCGCTCTTGGGCGCGGATCGCTGCGGTCGCCTCCAGGCCATCCAGCTGCGGCATCTGAACGTCCATCAGCACCGCGTCGAACGTCGCGCTGGCACAATGTTCGATTGCTTCCCGTCCGTTGTTGGCGACGACAACCGTATGTCCCTCGCGCTCCAGCAGCGCCACGGCCAGTTTCTGATTCACCAGGCTATCCTCGGCCAACAACAGCCGCAGTGGCGGAAGCTTTTGCGAACTGCCGGCGTTGGGCGCTTCGATCGGTCCTACTTCCGTGGCGACGCCCGCGACCGACATGATCGCGTCGAACAGTTCCGACTGCTTGATCGGCTTCATCAGAAATGCGGAAATGCCGAGCTCCTGGCAGCGACTGATGTCTCCCGGCCTTTGGCTGGAGCTGACCATCATGATCACCGAGCGGGCCAGCTCGGGATGCTGCTGGATGCTCGCCGAGAGTGCGAAGCCGTCGATGCCCGGCATATTGGCATCCGTCAAGACCAACGGAAAGGGGTCGCCGGCATCGGCGGCCGATCGCATCTCCTTCAAAGCTTCTTCGGCGCTGGCGGCCAAGATCGGTCGCATGCGCCAATTTCGCACGATTTCTTCAAGGATCAACCGGTTCGTGGCATTGTCATCGACGATCAAGACCCGCAATTCGTGCAAGGAGGTGAATGCCGGTTCCAGCCGGGCGACTTCCACCGGCGCGATGCCCACGGGCAGCGTGAAGCAAAACGTGCTCCCGCGACCCTCGACGCTTTCGACCCAGATGCGGCCTCCCATCATTTCGACCAGCTTCGCCGAGATCGACAGCCCCAAGCCGGTGCCGCCGAACCGGCGAGTCGTTGAAGAATCGGCTTGCTCGAAGGCCTCGAAGATCGATGCTTGCTTTTCCAGCGGAATGCCGATGCCCGTGTCGCGCACCGAGAATTTCAAGACAAGCATCTCGTCGGGCAGCGAGCTGCGATCGCCGTGGCGCGGTTCACGGCAGACGTCGAGCACGACTTCACCGCGGGAAGTGAATTTCACCGCGTTGCCAACCAGGTTCACGATCACTTGCCGCAGCCGGGCCGGATCCGCGGTTAGCCGGTCAGGCACGTCGGGTTGAACGTGGCAAGCCAATTCCAAACTTTTGGTGTGGCGCGAAATGCCAGTGACCGCATCGTGTCGCCGAGGCTGTCGCGCAAGCTAAACGCAATACTCTCCAATTCGAGCTTGCCTGCTTCGATCTTGGAAAAGTCGAGTATGTCGTTGATCACTCCCAGCAGCGACTCGCCGGCCTCGCTCACCATCCGCAGATATTCGCGCTGTTCGATGGCCAACGGAGTCGCCATGACCAGCTCGGTCATGCCGATGACCGCGTTCAGCGGGGTGCGGATTTCGTGGCTCATATTGGCCAAAAACGAACTTTTCGCGCGGCTGGCCGCTTCGGCGGCCTCTTTCGCGTGTTGCAAATGCTCTTCGGCTCGCTTCCGTTCGCTGATGTCGTAGAGAAACGCGTTAAAGAGGGTCGATTCATCCCCGCCGAGCGGAACAATGGTTAGCTCGACCGGAATCTCGTGGCCCGCCCGATGGAGGACCGGCACTTGCACCCGTCGATTCAGGAGCGAGCCGGCGCCCGTCGCCAAGAACTTCTTCAAGCCCTGCTCGTGGGCGGCGCGAAATTGGGATGGAATAATGGTCTCGGCAAGCGACCGGCCGACGGCTTCGCGGCGGCTCCAGCCCAGGAGCGTCTCGGCCTGGCGATTCCAGTCCACGATGCGGCCGCCGGCGTCCATGGCAATGAACGCGTCGTGCGCCGCTTCGACGACGGCGCGGGCCTGCCGTGCGCCGGCTTCGGCTGCGTCCTTGGCGTGCTCCAACTGCAATTCGATTTGCTGCCGCCGGAGATCATTTTGGTTCAGCCAGCGGGCGTTGTACCAGACGAGGGCCGTCAGAAACACAATCGTCAACACCACCAACAGCGCGATGCCCAGTGCCGTATCGTAAATCCGGGCGTTCTCCCCCACGACTCGCAACCAGCCCAACAACGCGGGAACGCCCACGGCCGCCGGAAGGAGACGCCGCGCCATCCGGCCTCCGGCGCTGTCGACGCAGAGCGTGGCCATGGCGCCACGATCGGGATGGGCCGCGAGAATCCCAGCCGAAACCAGCGCGAAGCCAATCGCGCTGGGTAGCGACATCGGAATATTCTGCCCGACGCCAAACAAGGCATGCGCGTGATAAACGTAGCCAAACGTGGCGAACAAGGCCAGCGTCAGTGCGACCAAAGCCAGCCCTTGCGCCGGGCGCCCGCCGCGCGACGTTTCGGCGTCAATTTGCGATAATCCCAAACCGATCAAGAGAAATTCGAAGGCCGTGTTCGGCGCAACTTGATTTCCCGAGGCGATGACCTGATCGTGGAACAACAGTTGGTCCAAGCCGAAATTCCAAGGAAACAGATAACTGGCGATTTTCAGCGCTCCAATCGCCGCCACGACGAGCCCGGCGACTTTCGCGGCCAAGCGAATTCGCGGGCTGGCACGCCGGCTGAGCAGCGTGCCCAGCACAACACCCGACGCAGCGAACAGCACCGCCGACACCGGATTCATCGCCACGAAACTGCGATCGAGACTCTTGAGAAGCGTGACGTCGGTCTGCCAGCCGATCAAGACCAGCAGACCCTCGAGCGCCACGATTGCCGCGGCAAGTCTGGCGAATGTCTTCGTCGCGGCGAGAATTTTCGGACTGAACTTCGGCGCCATCGCTCTCGAAACATCACCGGGAAGAAAATCGAAAAAATCCAGTTTTCAGCTTACCTGCCGCCGTCGGAACGTGAAAGACGCGGTCGGTTCGAATCGCGCTTTCGCGGATCGCGTCTCCGGCAGGACTCGAATGAGGTCAGGCCGGTGCGACCGATCCCCAGGCTAATGGGTACAATTCTCGGGATTGCGCGGGCTAGCAGAGTGTTGAAAAGGGGACAGGCACGTCGCGGGAATCCAAATTTCCGGGAAAAATCCAGCGGTCGCTCCGAGCCAGTCCCCTTTTGCAACAGGCTCCTAATTTCGGCGAAACGCGCCGCCTGCGAGGTCCGCTTGTTGTATCGCGGACATCGGCGACCCATAATTTACATTGATTTTGACGGCGGGTTCGCGGAGTTGACATTTTTCGACGGCCATTCGAGGGTCCGACCCATGCGTTCGCCAGGAATTCGGATTGCATTAGCAGTTTCGCTGACGCTGACGTCAGTCAGCGCCGAAGCCGCCCAGAGTTGGCGCGGCGCAAATCATGCCGAAGTCGGAACAGTTACAGATCGAAGCGCACCGCGAAAAAGATCGCGCCGGAAGCGTTTACGACATCTGCTGGCCGGCCACGGTGGAAAAAACCGACGGACGCTGGCTCTTCGTGCGCGATGAAGGGGGCTATAGCAATCCGCCCACGGCCGGGTGGGTATACGCCGATGACGTGCTCAAGCTGGACGACGCCCCGAGCCATTACACCCGCGAATTACAGAACGACAACTCGGCGACATTCTATTGGCTGCGGGGGATTTGTTGGGAGAACAAGAATGAAGCGTTGGTTGCCCTGAGCGACTATCGCACGGCGGAAAAACTCGATCCAAATCTCGACGATGTGCAAATCCGTCTGGGGCGGCTAATCGCCCGGCGCAGCTTAAAGAGCGGAACCGTGCGCTACCGCTCACAGGATCGGAGCCTTTGGGAGCAACATTTCGCGAACGGACAGCGATTGAATCCCAACCGCGCCGAGCTCTACTTGGACTGGGGACTGGCGCTCAGCCAGGCTTGCAAAAAGTGGCGCGACGGTCAGCGAGGCAAAAGCCGCCGCGGCGGCGCTTGGCAAGATTGCCTCCGACCTAGCCGCCCCCACGGCCCAACTGGCTAACGACGCCGATGCGGCCGCAACAGAGGCCAACAAGCAAATTCTGGCGGCGCTCGATGCCGCGAATGCCGAGCGCAATCCGGATCCTTCGAAGGCCAGCGCGCAGGATAAGCAAACGGCCGCCAAAAAGGAGCAGGCGCAGGACAGTGCGGCGCTTGCCGAAGACGTCGGCTGCAAAGCCGAGGCCGCCGCGGCCGCGGCCTCCGCCGTCGCCACGGATGCCCGCGAGGCGGCCCTCGCTGCCGAGGCCTTCGGTAAGAAGCCCCTGGACGAATCTACGCAAGCGAAAACCTGCAGGAATCCAGGCGCGAATCAGGATACGCCGGAATTCAGCGAAAACGATATAAAGATTGCGGAGCAGCATTGGCCCGGTTCGAAAAAATCGCTACAGGCCGTGAATCGAGCCAGAGCTGCGGCAGCCAGCGCTCGCCGCGCGGCCGGCAGAGCCCTGACAGAGGGCCGCGGCGCCGTTGCCGCGGCCGACAGCATTTCCAAGATCGAGCCGGCCTTCGCTTCGACCTCGGCCGAATCGCTGCCGTCGCCCAGCGGGGTCAGGCCAACGGCCAATGTCGAGCCATTCCTCGGAGCTAGCCAATGTTTCGACATGGCGCGGGCCAATAACCCCAACTGGTGGCGAGTTCCAATCGCCCGCGGCGAATTCCTGTTGAGCCAGTGTGCCATGTCAAATCGCCACGGGGAGACCGGCTGGAATGAGTACGTGAACGTCGATTTGCTGAAGCGGCTGGTGGCCCTGAACGCGCGCAATAGCGAACCGGCGACGTCCGACGCGGAGATGATCGCCGATCCGCGAACTGAAAGTATGGACCTCGCGATTCGCCTGTTCGATACCGCGTTGCAAATGAACCCCAACTCACCCGACGCCTATCGCGATCGGGCCGAGGCATGGCGGCTCGAAGCTCATCTGTGCACCCGCGCGCACGAATCGCAAACGGCGAAAAGCCATCTGGCCGCGGCGCTCGAGTCGGCCACTGCCGCGTGCGCTCTGGGCAACTATCGCCAGCCGGGCAGCCTGCGCACGCTCGCTGAGATCACCCACGATTTGAATCTGGACGAGTCCGCCGCCGATTATGCCGAAAAGGCCTACGCGTGTTGCTCGCTGGAGGATCGGCCCGCGACGGAAAACCTTCTCAAGCGCTATTACGCCCTGGTTGCCCCGGCCGCGGCCGGGACCGCAAGCCAGATAGCCATGACTCGTGGCAGCGGCGACGGTACCGGGAATGCGGATTCCGCCGCCGCGTCGGACGTGGCTTCGCCGGCTGCCGGGCGGCCGGAATTACCGCCCGGGTTTATGTTCCGGTCGCCCTGACGGCACGCCCCGTTCGCTGGCCCGCTACTGGGATATCGGAAGGGTGGCTGGCGCGCCGAGCGCATTCTGCTGCTGCAAGAGCTGCGGGATGACCGAGAACGGCGGCGGCGCTACGCCACCCCGGTAGAATTGCTCGCGGATGCCCGTGCTATTGAGCTGTGCATCAAGGAACTGCAATTTGTGCTCGATCAGGTCAATTGAATCGAGCAATTGCGACTCTTCCGAATTGCCTTTCGCGCCACCGGCGGCGTTGCCCGGCCCCGGCTTTTCTTCCTGCCCTTTGGCTCGGCTTGCCGCTTGAACGTCAGCCAGCCGGGCACGCAGCGCTTTCAGCCGCGCGTCGAGCTGTTGTTCGATCCGCAGTTCGTCAGCGGCCGAAATGTTGATCAGCGCTTCGTTCCGCTCGTTGATCGCCACGGTCGCCCGGACCGTTCCCACGGCGTCCTTCTGCAACGTTGGCAAACCCAGATCGTCGACATAGTAGATAATCTCTTTCGTCAGCCGCACCGGCGGCTCGTGCAGCGCATAGTCGAGAATCGCCAGCGTCAACCGGGTTAACTCGTCGCGGCCTTCGGGGGGCACCCACACGTACACGCCGCAGTACTGGCCGACCAATTCGCAAGGGCAATGTTTTGGAACTTGCTTCTCGCAGCCGCTGCAAAACCAACAGAAATTGCTCTTCAGGCATTCCGAGGTGATCGTGCCGGCAGCCGTTTCGTGAATATTGCCCTCGGGATCGCCCGTGTAAAAAGTGTTGAACCGGGCCTGGCAATCGGGGCAATTTCGCGATGGGACACCATAGCCACAACTGCTGACTGCGATCTGGTACGCGCAGCGCATCAGTTCCAGCTTGCGCGGATCGTTGATCGGCGTCAGCACGAACGATTCTTGATTCGTGCGCTGGGCATTCCCGGTTAGGCCGATGGATGTCAACAGAAAGTCGCCGAAGTGCCTTGGCGTAAATGGCGCGGTGGCGCCGGTCGTGATCGGCCGACCCCACGCGGCAGAAGCTCCCGCGTTTCCCTGATCGGTGACGACCGTGGCCCCCTGGTTCGGATAGGAGAAATAGGGGAGTGAATTGTAGTTGTAGACGAACATCGCCAGATTGTTCAGCACCTGCTGCTGTTCTAAATCGCCGACCGTGTAGGCCTGATTTACGGAATCCTTCTCCAATTGGAGATGCGTGCACCCTGTCGTGGCCAACAATATGCAGCCTGCGATGATGAGAATCGGTTGTCGCATGGCCGGTGTTCGGTCGATGTCGTGGTGAAAGCTGGAGTATGGCAAATTCGGGCGAGCGTGCGCCAATTGGACAATGCGTCGCGGAGATTCACGTCGTCGGCGTTACGATCGACAATTCCCGATCGCCGCGCATTTTCGTTGAATCACACACATTCGATCGGCCAGCTAAAGCCCCTCCTTTAGGAGCGTTGCATATCGTCGGCATGCCCGGCAGGATCGTCAAAATCGGCACGACGCGTTCAGCCGGGAGAACCGACAGAATTGACCGCCGGTTTTGTCCTTGCCACGTGGAGGTATTTCCACTTCCCGCCGATTCGGCGCAAGGGTCCTCTTAGAGAGTCGGAAATCCGACTCTCGCTTGAATCCGAGTGGGATCGGAAGCTGCCGGCGATTTCGCGCGGCCAAGGGCTGGCAGGGTGTTGAAAAAGGGGACAGGCACGTCGCGGAAATCCAAATTTCCGGGAAGCATCCAGCGGTCGCGCCGAGCCAGCCCCCTTTCTCAACCGGCTCCTAGAACAGGACCGGTTTGCCGAGTTTGCGGCGGATGACTTGAATCTGTCCCACGTGCATCGCGAGATGTTGCGGCCCAAGCTGGATCAAATGACCGATGGTCGGAGCAAAGTTTCGCATTTTTTCGGCGCGGGCTTAGCCAGATCGTCGCTGCTCAACTTGCCGATCGCCGCGACTTGCACGTTGACCGCTCCTTGCATCAACCCTAGCAATTCCGCCTTGGATGGGAACGATCCAGGGTCGTCGCTCTTGGCGGCCTCGGGGCCCTGGCTTTTGGCAAAGTTTTCGGGCAGCGTCAACTTTTCGCCCCCCGAGACCACCGCCGCTTGCATCACGGCAAAGTTTGCCAAATGGGCCACTTGCCAGGCTGCGTGATTCGCGTTCGGGACGGGGCGGACCAACATGTCGGCGTCGGAAAAGTCGGCCAAATGCCAAGCCAACATTTCGAAGCTCTTCTGCACAACGTCCGCCAGCAATTCATTCTGAGTCATTCCGTTTCTCCTCGGCTTCGTGGGTGAGGTCGATTGGGTTCCGAATTTAGCTGGTTGTTGAAAAAGGGGACAGGCACTTCGTGGCCACATTACAACTGCGGGAAATCAACCCAGTCGCTCAGAGCCAGTCCCATTTTTCAACAGCCCGTCAGGTGTGATAGTCCGCATTGAGCCGAACATACTCGGCCGTCAGGTCGGTGCTCCAGAAATGGGTGTGGGCGTGACCCTCCGAGAATTTCAGTTCGATCCGCGTTTCGCGATGGTCGCGAATCGAAGCCGACACCGCCGCTGCGTCGAACTTCGTCGGCGTCCCCTGCCGATAGAGCAGCGTGCCATTGAGATGCAATTCCACCCCGGCGGGATCGAATGAAATTCCCGAATAGCCCGCCGCCGATACGATCCGGCCCCAATTCGGGTCGGCTCCGGCAATTGCTGTCTTCACCAGCGGGCTGTCGGCCACGGTGCGAGCAATTTGCCGGGCCGCGTCGCGGGTCGCGCAACCTTTCACCTCGAGCGAAATCAGGTGCGTGGCGCCCTCGCCGTCGGCCGGAATCGCCCGGGCCAATTCGCCGCACACCACGTGCAGCGATTCTTGAAACGCTTCGAGCTCGGCCCGTTCCAACGGCGGCCCGCCGGCGGCGCCGTTGGCCAGCAGCAACACCGTGTCGTTGGTGCTCATGTGCCCTTCGACGCTGATGCAATTGAACGTATCGTCCACAACGGCGGAAAGCGCCGCTTGGGCTGTCGCGGGCGTCAGCGGAGCGTCGGTCATCACGAGCGAGAGCATCGTCCCCATTCGCGGCCCGATCATCGCGGCCCCCTTAGCCATGCCGGTGATCTGCATCGCGCGTCCGCTCGGATTCAGATGTCGGCCGGCAAGTTTGTGCACCGTGTCGGTGGTCATCATGCCCCGCGCGGCCGCGATGAGCGACTTTTCATCGGAGCCAAGCTGCTTGCCGAGAGTTTGCAGGCCGGCGGCGATTTTTTCCAGCGGCAAGAATTCGCCGATCACGCCGGTCGACATGACCAGCGCATTGAGACCAGCGGCCCCACAGGTTGCCGCAGCCAAGTTTGCCATTTCCAGGGCGTCGGCGAAGCCACGATCGCCGGTGCAGGCGTTGGCATTGCCGGAGTTGATCGCGACCACGCGAAAGCCGGTGCCGGGCGTCCGTTCCCGATCGAGCGCAACAGGCGCCGCATAGACGAGATTTTTGGTGTAAACCCCCGCCGCCACGGCCGGCGTATCGGAGACGACGAGCGCGAGATCCTCGCGCGTCGGGTTCCGCTTCACGCCGGAATACAATCCACCCAGGCGAAATCCGTGGGGAACGCGAATCGTCATGGCAAAGGTTCTCGGATGTGCTCTTATGCTGGCGGTTGAAAAAGGGGACAGGCACTTCGCGGCAGCGTCAAGACTTCGGGAAATTTGCTCGGTCGCTCAGAGCCAGTCCCCTTTTTTCAACAAACTCTTAGCGCCTATCCGAGAACCGGCGGGGACTGGCTCATTTCGCTTGCCCTGGAAGCAAAATGTGCCTGTCCCCCTCTCCTCGGCCGGTTCTCGGATAGGCAGTTAGCGCAGCGCTGTCGTTTCCGGATGCCCATACATCAAGTTGAAATTCTGCACCGCCGCGCCCGATGCCCCTTTGATCAAGTTGTCCAAACAACTGATCGTCAGCACGCGCCCGCGCACCAGCCGGACCGTGATGTCGCAAAAGTTCGACCCGGTGGTGTCTTTCGTCCCCGGCAGATGATCGACGACGCGCACGAACGGATGTTCGGCATAAAACTCGCGAAAGGTTTTGAACAGCCGTTCCTCGTTCACTTCGCCGCGCGGAAGTGAATAGGCCGTGGTCAGGATTCCCCGATCCATCGGCACCAGATGCGGCGTGAAAGAATGCCCACCTCGCGCTGGCTGCCGCGGCGGAGAATTTGCTCGATTTCGGGCATGTGCCGATGCCGGCCGACATTGTAAACCGAAATGCTCTCATTGCACTCGGGAAAGTGCGTCGTCAATTTCGGGGTGCGGCCCGCGCCGCTCACGCCGCTTTTCGAATCGATGATGATGTCGCGCGGCTCGATCAGACCGTCCTTCAACAGCGGCGCCAGGGCCAAGATGGCCGACGTCGGATAGCAGCCGGGATTGGCGACTAATTGCGCATTGATGATCTGCTCGCGAAATAGTTCCGGCAAGCCGTACACCACTTTGCCAACGCGCTCCGGATCGGGATGCTTTTGGCCGTACCATTCGGCGTAGCTGGCCGCAGTGTCGAGCCGGTAGTCGGCGCTGAAATCGATGACCCGAGTGCCGGCCGACAACAACTGCGGCACCACCGTCGCCGAAGCCCCGTGCGGCAGGCAACTGAAGACACACTCGGCCCGCGAAGCAACCACCGCCGGGCTGATGTCCTCCAGCTTGAGGTCGATGCGGCCAATCAGCGAAGGATGCACCGCCGCCACGTGCGGATTGCCTTCTTGCCGGCTGGAGAGCACGGTGATCTCGACCTCGGGATGCCGCAACAACAGCTTGATGAGCTCCAGTGCCGTGTAGCCGGTGGCTCCCAGGATGGCGACGCGCGTCATGTGTTTCGGCGTGGATTGAGTCGAGAAATTAACAGCTTTGCCAATGCGACTCAGTATACTTTACCGCCCCGGCCCGCCAAGTGCCGCACGTAAACGACAGGCACGGCATTTGCATAGGTTTCACGCGTTTCTCACATAGACCTAAAAAACCAGGACAGTTTTAATGGGCAACAGGATCGCGTTGGGGTAAGCTGAATGCAGAATGGTCCTCGCAGCGGAGAATTGACTATGGCAGCGCCATCAACAGCACCGGACCAGACAGCATCCACAGGACCGACAAATTCTGCCGGATTGACACCTGCCGGATCGACACTGCCGCCGGTGGCCCCGCCAGCCTCGGCGGTGAAAGTTTGTCGCACAACCGGTGGATTGCTGATTCGCGTCGAGGGTCGAGGCACGATGAAAGTGAGCCCGGCGGTGCGCGAATTCGCCGAGCAGGCTCTGGCGCCCGAGAACTGCGCTCAACAAGAGCCGCTCGTGATCGGCTTCGATCTGTCAGCCTGCGAATACATGGACAGCACGTTCTTGGGTTGCTTGGTTTGTTTGCATCGAGGCACGATCAAACGCGGCAGCCGGCTGGTGGTTCACGCCGACGATGAAGCTCGGCAACGCCTGCTGGGCGCGACCCACCTGGAAAAAGTCTTACATTGTGTGGCCGACGAGCCTGAACCGACGACCGAGTGGGTCGAACTCACGACGGCCACGCTCGATCGGCAGCAATTTGGATGGCATATCATGGAATGCCACCGGGTGCTCGCCGAATTAAATTGCCCGCAAGCCGCAGCCTTCCGCGCCGTCGCCGATAATCTGGAACAGGAATTGGGCGCGGCAGTTCCGCCCGGCAAGACGGGCAACGAACGCACCGCCAAATGGCGCCCCGGCAGTTGAGGGCTTAGGTGGAAGACACTAGCCCGAAGCGTTAGCAAGGACGCTTTGCAAGGTCATGGCCGCGCGTCCTCGCTCACGCTTCGGGCTAATATTCGTTCGCCGAATTCTTTAAGCCAAAGTCGGCGCAGTCAGTAAAAATCACAGCGCGCCTCCTCAAGCCTCAAGCCTTCCTCACACATCGCACAGCTTCGCCGCTTGCGCGAGTCCAGCCAGCGGCGAGAGCGGGCCGCGCGGGATGAATTCCTGGCCGATGTAGCCCTGGTAATTCGTCGCGGCGATCGCCCGCATGATCGGGGCGTAGGAAAGCTCCTGCTGGTCGTCCAACTCGTTGCGGCCGGGAACACCGGCCGTGTGATAGTGGCCGATGTATTCGTGGAACTGGCGAATCCGCGAGATGACGTCGCCTTGCATGATCTGCACGTGGTAAATATCAAACAGCAGCTTCAATCGCGGGCTACCCACTCGGCGAATGATTTCGACGGCCGGCTCGACGCGGTCGCAGAAGTAGTCGGGATGTCCTTTCATCTCGATATTCACGCGCGAGTTGAGCACCTCCAAATTCACCGTCACGCGCTGTTTCTCCGCGTGGCCGACGATTTGCTTAAGTCCGGCAACCATGTTTTCCATCCCCTCCTCATCCGACAGTCCGCGCCGCATACCGGAGAACGTGATGACGCTGGGATAGCCGGCGGCGCTGGTGTCGTCGATCACTTCGCGGAGCTTGGCCAGGCACTCGGCGTGTTCTTCCTTGTGAGCAAAACCTTTGGTGAAGCCGTGGCTGGACGAAATCGCGCACGTTAGCCCCAGGCTCTTCAACAGCGGCCATGCCCTCGGTGGCACGAGCTCGACTGATTTCAGTCCGATTTGCTTTGCTCCGGCGGCGAGTTCTGCCACCGGCAATTTGCTGAAGCACCATTGCACAACCGACTGGTTCAGGCGGCCGTTGGAGATTTTTTCGAGATCTTTCTCGGTCGCCGCGCTGTCGGCGGCAAACGCCTCGGCGGCACGAGACAATCCTGCCGCGCCGGCAACGATTCCCACCGCGCCTGTCAAAACCGAGCGTCGAGTCAAGCCCGTTCGATTGGTCTCGGTCGCTTGAACTTCATCATGCGATGGATCGCTGGTCGACATGCAGCACCTCGGAATAGCTTGGACTCGAATGGATCGTTGCTCCGATTGCTCCACGCTACTAACTCCCACGGCCAAACGCAAGCAATCGCCGTAGGGTGGGCACTGCCCACCTTATGCGCGGCACAGTAATGGCATCTGCCGCCATAAAAATCTTTCCGCCCGGCGGATTCGACTAAAGCCCAACGCGCAATCCTGCCGATGGGACTCACTCCGCGGATTGCAGTCGAAAAAAGGGAGGGCGAGGCTCCTGCCGAGCCGCGAATCAGCGCTCAAGTTGCAATTCCTCCCGCATCGTGGTCATTGTTCAACATGTTAGCTAGCTGCGCGACACTGGGCCGAACGACAAATCTGCGAAGGGATGTGAATTGATGCAAGTTGCGGTAGTTTCCATTTTGTTGATGGTCGGCGCAGTGCGGCGCTCCGGCCGGCGACGACCCGCCGAATTCCGCTGGTCCCTCCGTCACCGTTCGACAAGCGAATCACCAGGTGGATGTGGTCTCGCCCGAGGCGAACTCCGTGGGCAATCCCTACGTATCGCGCGAGCCTGACTCGACCGGAAGTCACCGGCGGTTTCCTCGCGTCGTGTTCCCGTGGTACAGCCCTGTCTGGCTGATGCACGCCAACGCTCAGTTCTACCCGGGCAACTACGCCCGGCCCTACGACTATCGCGAAAAGTTCGATTATCCCTGGAATGGCCCACGGCCCGCCGGCTATGCTCGATTCGGCGCCGGACAATTCGGGCCACCGCCCTACGGCCCCGGGTTGCAGGGCCCGAGGTTTGGCGCCCGGATCTTGAACCGGCGCCGCCAGAGGACGATACTTCAGCCAGAAATAGTCCCGCCGAGCGGCCGGCGCGATCCATCGCCACCGCTCCAAGCAAGTTCCCTCTCCCTTGACGGGAGCTTTTGCCTCGCGACATTGTTTTTTCGAAGACAAGCCTGAGGCGCAAGCGAAGGACACGCGGCAAAACAATGTCTTGCGTCCTTCGCTAGCGCTTCAGGCTTGCGTGTTTTGAGGCAAAGCCCGCAGCGGCGAGGGAAGACGCGATGACTGCTCCTTACCTCGCCGCCGCCATTCAGATGGAATCCGGCGCGGACAAGCGAGCGAATCTAGCCACCGCCACTCGGCTGGTCGAAGTCGCCGCGGCGGCCGGTGCTCGACTCGTGGCATTGCCCGAGTTGTTCAATTGCCTGGCAAGTTACGAAACCGTGGCTGCCGCGGCGGAAACCGTTCCCGGCCCAACAAGTGACGCTTTGACCGCGCTAGCAGCCCGGCTACAAGTGACTCTCGTGGCCGGCAGCATCGCCGAGCGTGCGTTGCCAACTGACACCGCGCACGGGCGAATTTTTAATACGAGTCTGATCTTTGACAGCAATGGTCGATTGCTGTCGCGCTATCGCAAGGTGCACCGGTTCGATGCCGATTTGCCCGGCGCCGTGTCGGTGCAAGAGTCGCGCTGGTTCGCCGCGGGCGAAGATGCCGCGGCTATTGCAACTCCGCTGGGGATACTCGGCACGGCGATCTGTTACGATCTGCGATTTCCCGAGCTGTTCCGCGGCATGTCCTCCGCCGGCGCCGAAGTGATCGTAGTTCCCGCGGCGTTTACGGCCGTCACGGGCCGCGACCATTGGGAAGTCTTGCTGCGCGCCCGCGCGATCGAGAACCAATGCTACGTCGTCGCGCCGAATCAATGCGGCCATCCGCCGAATGCATTTGCGATGCACGGCCATTCGGCAATCGTCGACCCGTGGGGACAGATCGTGGCCATGGCGAGCGACACGAACGGCGCCGCAACGGGCGAAACAATTGTCTACGGCACGATCGATCTGGCGCGACTGAAAAAAATTCGCGAGCAATTGCCGGCATTGCGGCATCGCCGCGAGTGATGCTGGCACTCGCGAAAAAATCTCGCCAACCGATTGCTTGACAACCGGGCGACTCTCCGGACAATGGCCGCATGGCCCGCGACCGTTGAAGAGAAGAACAGCATTTTGCTCCGGACGAATGAGAGCCGCGACGTGCGTGGCGGTCAAGCGATACTTGCGGATGGGGGGCGACGACTGAGGGAACGAAAGTCGACGACTTAGTCGGGGTCTGGATGTCCCCCCCTTGTTTTTCTTCCTCGCCGTTGTCGGCGAGGCGGCGCGAAAACGGTCTTTGTCGCTTGGCAGAAGTGAGATTTTGTTCTCAGGCCGACGCATCGCCCAGTCATGACCGCCGCGCTGGTAGCCCTGGGTTCGAATCTCGGCGGCCGACACCAAAATCTCGACCGGGCGATCAAGTTGCTCGCCGCGACACCGCAAATTCGCGTTGTTTCCGTCAGTCCATTTCATCCCACACGGCCGATCGGCGGGCCTGTTGGCCAGGGCGATTTTCTCAACGCGGCCGCATCGCTTGAAACCAGCTTTTCCGCACCAGAATTGCTCGCGGTGCTGCAAGAAATCGAGAAATCGCTCGGTCGCGAGCGCCGCGAGCGCTGGGCCGAGCGGTCGATCGATCTCGATTTATTGCTCTTCGGCGAGGCGGTGATCGAAACGCCCGAACTTCGCGTCCCGCATCCGCGCATGCAGTTTCGGCGGTTCGTCCTCGAGCCAGCCGCCGAAGTCGCCCCCGACATGCGACACCCAAAAATCGGGCGAACGATCGCCGAGTCTGCGCGATTATCTTCGCGCAGGGCCGAATTATGTGGCAATTGCCGGCGCTCCGTTCGAGAGCACGACGCGCGTTGGAATGGGCGCTGCCCAGGCCGTCGATGGACAATTCCTCGCCGATCCGTTTCGCGAACAATTCGAGGGCTGGATATTTCAGGATTGCCGAGTTACGTTCGAGCCTGCGACTGCGCCGCGCGATCCCGAGCCGATGGAACTAGAAGTGTTGCGATCAAGGGCCGGGCTGGTGGTGCAGGCAGTCACATCTGGCAGCTCGGCGCCGGTCATCAGCGATTATTGGTGTGAGGAGTGCCGGCCTGCAGAGGTTCCCAAGAACTTAAGGATTATCTCGCCGAAACTATTGGTCTGGCTCGAAGGGCCGCTGGAATCCCTTGACCCTGTGTTTTTCCGGCTGCCGCCGGCGAGCCGCGCTCTGGCGGAAGAAGTACGCCAACGGGCTTACGCGACGGTCCAGTCCCGCTTTGATAGGCGCCGATCCCATTGAAGTTGCGATTGAACTCGTCTGACGTTTCCGCCGCGATCGACGATTTGTCGGCTACGATTCAATCCATGTGCGATTAGGCCTCCGCGATCAATGACGCGGCTACGAGAGAAAATGTCCAAAAGCCCGTCTTCGCCGCGCGTGCTCGTCAACGGCGCCGAGGTGCGCCGGCAAGTGCGCGATTGGCAAACGATGGGCGAAACCGTTGGCCTCGTGCCGACGATGGGGGCGTTGCACGCTGGGCATCTTAGCTTGGTAGCCCGCTCGGTGCGCGAATGCCAACACACGGTCGTCACCATCTTCGTGAATCCCACGCAGTTTGGCCCGAACGAAGATTTCACGCGCTATCCCCGTCAAATGGAGCGCGATGTAGCATTGTTGTCCGGCAGCGGCACGGATCTCGTGTTCGCTCCGACGAGCGCCGAAATGTATCCGCCTGGCTACTCGACCTATGTGGATGTCGAGCAATTGACGTCTCGCTGGGAAGGGGCAATTCGCCCCGGTCATTTCCGCGGCGTGGCGACCGTGGTGCTCAAGCTCTTTCAAATTGCGCCGGCGGACATTGCCTATTTTGGCCAAAAAGATTTTCAGCAGTCGGTCGTGATCCGGCGCATGGCGACCGATCTGAACGTGCCGATCGAGATTCGCGTCTGCCCGATCGTCCGCGAGCCCGACGGCCTGGCTCTCAGCTCGCGCAACGTCTATCTCTCACCCGAAGAACGGGCCAGCGGCCTCGTGCTCTCGCGCAGCCTTCGCCGCGCGGTCGAACTCGTTGCTGGCGGCGAGCGCCATGCCCCGGCGATTGCCAAAGCGATGCAAGACCTGATCGCGGCGACTCCCGGCGTGCATTTGGATTACGCCGCCGTCGTCGATCCCACGACGCTCGAAGAAACCGACCGCATCGCGCCCGGCGTCGTGGCGCTGTTGGCCGCGAGGGTCGGCCCAGTGCGCCTGATCGACAACGAAATTCTGCTGCCGTCGAAATGATCGGTCCGTGATTGCGGCCGATCATCGGGTGCCCCCCCCGAGCGCGATCGCGTTCTGAGCCGCGGCAACCAAATCGACAATGTTCGATCCGTCCGGCAAATCGTACGCGGCACGTTGTTTGCTTCCGCGTCTCGTCAACTCCCGCAACTGGATGCCCAGGCACATGTTCTTCGCGGCTTCGTTCACGAAGCAAGTTTGCTGCTTGGCGGACGGAAGCACACCTCAAAGCCGCCGCGAATCGACTCGAAAGGAGCGATAAAAATGAAAGCGCTATGCTGGCACGGTACGGGAAAAATCAGCGTTGATACAGTTCCCGATCCAAAAATTCAGGATCCCGGCGACGTGATTGTAAAAATCACCTCCAGCGGCATTTGTGGTTCGGATTTGCACTTGTTGGACGGTTTCATGCCGACCATGGAGAAGGGCGACATCCTGGGGCACGAGCCCATGGGCGAAGTGGTCGAAGTCGGCAATGCGGTAACCAAGTTGAAAACGGGGGACCGCGTAGTTGTCCCTTTCACGATTTCGTGCGGGAAATGCTACTTCTGCAAGAAGGGCTTGTTCTCGTGCTGCGACACCTCGAACCCCAACGCCGAGATCGCTCGGAAGGCCATGGGCCATTCGCCGGCCGGCTGCCTCGGCTTCTCGCACATGCTGGGGGGATTTCCTGGCGGCCAAGCCGAATATCTGCGTGTCCCTTACGCCGATGTCGGCCCGTTGAAGATCGAATCAGGCCTGCCCGACGAAAAGGTCTTGTTCTTGTCCGATATTTTTCCGACGGGCTATATGGCCGCCGAACATGCCGACATCGAGCCCGGCGATACGGTGGCCGTCTGGGGTTGCGGCCCAGTCGCCCAGTTCGTCATCCAAAGCGCCTGGATGATGAAGGCCGGGCGAGTGATCGCCATCGACCGGGTGCCCGAGCGGTTGCAAATGGCCGAGACACATGGAAAGGCCGAGACGATCAATTTCGAGAAGGACAAGGTTTATGACCGTCTGCAAGAAATGACCAAGGGCCGCGGTCCGGATCGTTGCATCGACGCCGTCGGCTGCGAGGCCCATGCCGGGGGCTCAGCCGACGCCATCATGGATAAGGCAAAAACAGCCGTGATGCTCGGCACCGATCGGGCCCACGTGCTGCGCGAAGCGATCATGTGCTGCCGCAAAGCCGGGACGATTTCCGTGCCCGGCGTGTATGTCGGCTATCCTGACAAGGTGCCGTTCGGCGCGTTCATGAACAAAGGCTTGACGATGAAGTCGGGCCAGACGCACATGCAGCATTACATGAAGCCGCTGCTGGGCAAAATCGAAGCGGGCGAAATCGATCCGTCGTTCGTCATTACGCACCGGTTGAAACTCGAAGACGCCCCCGAAGCCTATAAAACCTTCCGCGACAAGAAGGATGGCTGCATCAAAGTGGTGTTGAAGCTGTAGTCTGGCGGCCACATCCGAGCGCATCAACGAGGCTTCGTCGCCAAGAAGGCGCACGGTGTGAGCGTCTCGAAAGTGGGTGGGAAAAGCCGGTGCGGACAAGCGCGTCTCCCCTCGCCCCTTGCGGGAGAGGGGTCGGGGGTGAGGGGTTGGAAAAACGGTGACGTCGGGATCCAACTCCAACTGGAAGATCGAGCTTGATTCCCACCCTCACCCCAACCCTCTCCCGTCAAGGGAGAGGGAGAATGCGGATGCTCTACCCACAAATCTGACGCTCACACAAGGCGCGCGCTGCGCTTTCTCCTTCGGCCGCTGCCGCTCGCGGGACCATCCGAAACCGAGTGGCGTTGGTTGTTGTAAATACTCTGTATCGCGCCGTACAGCTCTGCCGCGTTTTGCACGCTTGCATGAAACGTCGGGTCGGTGGTCGGCTACACCTTTCAGAAATCGTTTGCACTTTCAGCGGCAACATCCTAGGATCGCGTTCAGCGGCGGTCATCTTCTTTTCTTATGGGACCTGAATCCGCGGAGGTTTGTCATGAGAATGGCGACTGGCGTTCTGTTTACAGGCGTCTTGTTTCTCGGCAGTTTGACAACCTGGGGAGCCGAACCGAACCAGGCTCCGAAATCTCCGCAAAGTTCTGCTCCAACCACGTCGCACGTTTCGTCCGCGCTGCCGCCGTCGCAATCGAAGTCTACAGCAACTCCTCTGGCCGACCATTACGTGCGCGAAGCGCTCGCCGCGGAGGCTCGCCGGCAATAATGCCCAGCGCGACGTTTTGCTCAAGCAGGCGTTGGCGGTCGATCCGAACTGCCGTGCTGCCCGCTGGCAGCTGGGCTATGTGGCGTTCGAAGGAAAATGGTTCAGCCCGACGGAAACGGCCGACCGATATTCCGACAATTCGAACCTTGCCGAGTATCGCCGGCTGCGGCAGAAAGCCATCAGCGCGGGCTTGTTCAACCGGGGCACGGTTTCCACCAGCGCGGGCGGCACGCAAGGCGGAACACAGGCGGCCCAAGGCTCCTCGGTCGACACGTATCGCACCGCCGCGTTGTCGCCCGCGGGAATCGACGCCAATGCCGAGCTGGCCCGCTGGTGCCACAGCAAACAACTGCTCGATGAAGAACGAGCCCATTGGACGCAGGTGCTCTACGAAGATGCGACGAACACCGAAGCCCAGACGCGGCTCGGCCTGCACTGGTATCAAGGCAATCTGCTCACCACCGCCCAGATCGAAGCGATCAAGCGCGAGCGCGCCGTCGAAGCCAAGCAGCTAGCCGAATGGAAACCGGTCGTCTCGGGCTGGCGCAAGTCGCTCACTGGCACGTCGGCCAGCGAACAATCCGCGACGTTGGCCGAGATGCGGGCCGTGACCGATCCGGCGGTGATCCCTGCACTCGAATGGGCCGCGGCGAACGAGCCCGCCCGATCGACCGCCCACCGCGACATCGCGACGCCCTTCCAGCGCGCCGCGGTCGGCTTGCTCGGCCATCTCGCCGATCAACGGGCGACGTACACGCTGGTCCAATGGAGCGTGATGAGCAAGCAAGCCGATGTCCGCACGGCCGCCGCCGACGCATTGAAAAAACGCCCCTGGCACGATTTCATCCCGCTGCTGATGGCGGGGCTCGCCAATCCGGTGCAGTTCGATTATTCGTTGTCGTTCGATCCGACGTTGGGTTTGGCGATCTACCGGGCCGTCACTTCGCAGGAAGGACGCGATTCGATTTCTCGCGTCGAATATTCGAACTCGATTTCCGGCTTGCTGCCGGCGTTCGTCGGCAGTCACGACAGCGGCCTGGCGAGCAATGGTCCGGCAACCTCTGCCGGCGTGCCGCAGATTCGCACCGCCTCGCCGCTGGATGGCCGCCGGCAAACGTTGATTGCCGGTCCGCGTAGCGTGAATGAGATCTCCGGCGCATTGGCCGTGGCCCGGCAGAGCCAGGCGTTGGCCACGTCGGTCGCCAAGCAGAATGAGCGCATCGCCGTGACCAATGAGCGCATCGACTATGTCCTGGAGCGTGTGGTCGGCAAGAAGGTGACGCCAACCTCGGCAGGCACGGCGGACGAAGCGGCCGCGATTCCCGACTCGGCCAACGTTCAACTGACAGTTCCAGCACCGGAATATTGGTGGAACTGGTGGGCCGATTACACCGGCACCTATCTGCCCGACAAACCGGTTTCGAGCACCACGATCGGCGACGGCACGTACACGAACCGCAGCCAGTATTCCACGCTGTATCGCAATCCGCTCACGGCCCGCAGCACCGGCCTGAGCGCCGGGGGCGGGATGGAATGCTTCGCCGCCGGCACGCCGGTCGCCACGCTGACCGGCCCGCTGGCGATCGAGAAATTGCAAATCGGCGATCGCGTTTTGGCGCAGGATGCCGACACCGGCGAGCTGGCCTACAAACTAGTGATGGCGATGACGGTCCGTCCGCCGGTGGAAACCGTGCTGGTCACGACCACCCGCGGCGACGTCCAAGCCACGCGCGGACATCCGTTCTGGATTGTCGGCAAGGGATGGCGGATGGCCAGCGAGGTGCAAATCGGCGATCGGGTCCACTCGCTCGCCGGTATGCCGAGGTGACGGCCATCAAGACCGAGGCGGCGGCCCCGGTGTACAATCTGACGGTGGCCGATTTTGGTACATACTTTGTCGGCTCGGCGCAGATTCTGGTTCACGACAACACGCCCCGATTGCCCAGCCGCGCTTTGTTGCCGGGTTTCGTCGCGGAACGCCAGTGAATTGCCATGATGCATCGCCGCTGGGCGCGACTGGCCGTGGGGCTGATCGCGGTGGCATCGGCCGCCGCTGTATCGCCGGCTGCCCAGGCTGCAGGACCGGCTCCCGCTGCACCGGCGCCTCGCTCCGGCGGTTCTAGCGGCGCTGGTTCGTCGACAGGGACCGCCGCCGACAGCTTGCCGGCCAATGCGACGAACGCCGGCAGCAACTGCGCCGCGCGTGTTTCCCAGCGGCAGCTATTTTCTGCATATCGCCATGATGCACGATGGCGATTATCAAAAAGCGTTGGACGGTTTTCGCAGTGATTTTACATTCGGCCTGCAAGCGGCGGGGACGCACTGGGTCGACTCGATCTGCTATCTCACCATGGCCGGAGAATGCCTGAACCGCATGGGACGCCCGGCCGAGGCCCTGGACGATTACAACGCGGCGCTGAAGCTCTACCTGGCGTTTCCCAACTGGATGATGGGCATTCAGTTTCCCGCGAACATCGCGCGGTGCGCGACCCGGCGGCCGACGCCCTGGGGCCAGAGCGAACGCAGAACGCAGTTGGGCCAATTTCCCGCCGCGATGTTTCTGATTGCCGACACGGTGCTCGCCGACCCCATTCCACCCCCGAATGGCAGCAGCCGATTCACCGCGGCCGGGCAGCCGGTGCTGGCGAATGTGCAAGAAATCGCGCGCGCGACGGCGCTGGCGCTCAAACGGCGCCGCGAATTATTGGGCCCGGTCTGCCCGTACGATCCGTTGACCGCGGCGGTGGCCGCGCTGTTTGCCCGGCGGCCGGCGGGCGGAAATCCCTGCGCGCAGGCCTGGCTCGATGCCGAGCAGGGGCTGGCGTATCTCGACAAAGGGCAGACCACCGATGCGATCCGGTTGCTGAATTCCGCGGCGGCGATCGGCGGCGACTTGGATCATCCCCTCACGCCGCTGGTGTTATTGGAGTCGGGCAATTGTCGCTCGAAGCGGGCGATTATAAGGCAGCAAGAGGCCAACTACTGGAAGCGAGCTACTCGGCTGCCGACTACCGCGACAATGAGGTGCTCGAAGAAGCGTTCCGCGGCGCTCTCGAAGCGCATCTCGCATTGCATCCGGCGGGAAAGGACGCGTTCTTCGCGCCCCTGGAAGCCGCGACCATCGGGTCGAAGCGCGGCCGGCAAGAAGTGCGCGCCACGCTGTTGTTGCTGACCGCCGAAAATGCCGCGTTGCTGGAAAATGTCAGGCCGGTGCAAGCCCGCTCAGCGGCATTGCCACCGCGGAGGCAGCCCTGACCGAGGCCCGCGGTGTGATTGGCCAGCACGAAATGGGCTCGCGCGATCGGCGCCCGGCTCCACTTTCTTAGCGCGCTGGTGGATTATCAGCGGAACAAACCGGCCGCGGCCGAATCGGAGTTGGCCGTGGCGTTACGTTATGCGAAAGACGCTTCGCCCCGCCGTTTGCAAATCCACTTGGCCGATCAATACACCTCTTCGCTCTCGGCGACGCCGGCGAATCGCAAGCTGGCAATCTCGTTATTTGCAACGTTGCTGCGCGATCCGACCGCCGCCGATTGGGCGGCCGATCCACTGGATGCGATTGCCGCGTCGACCATCCTCGAGCCCCCGGCCTGCGACCATTGGTTCGAGCAGGCGCGTGAGGCGGATGTCGATTTGAGTCTCGAGGTAGCCGACCAGATTCGCCGCCGCCGGTTCTTCAGCACGCTGCCGCTGGGTGGCCGGCTGGTCGCGCTGCGCTGGCTGTTGGAATCGCCACCCGAATCCATGGCGGCGGAGACGCGCTTCCAGCAGCAAGAACTTTTCGATCGTTATCCACGGTATTCCGAGCTTGCCGACCGGGTGGCGAAGCTGCGAGAAGAACTCGTGGCGGCGCAATTGGCCCCGGTCGGCGCGGCGGCTCAGAAAACACAGGCTGACAAGCTGGCCGAATTGGCTCGCGTGGCCGGCGAGAAGGAATCGCTGCTGCACGAGATCGCCCTGCGCCGCGAAAATGCCACGATGCTCTTTCCGCCCTCGCGAAAAGTTCACGAGGTGCAGGCGGCCTTGCAACCGCGACAACTCGTGTTGGCATTCTTCTCCACGCACGACGGCACGTATGCCTGGCTATTGACGAAAAATCGCCGGGCGGCCTGGAAAATCGCAGGCTCGCCGGCACTGTTGGAACAACGCACCGCCGCGCTGCTGCGAGCGATCGGCAGCACGGGAACCAACCAGGAGCTATCCCAAAATCAACTGACCGACGAAGGCTGGCGCACCGCGGCGCGCGAGGCATTCGACGCGATCACCGCCGGCTCGAAGGTCAACCTTGCGGCAAACATCGACGAGCTCGTGATCGTGCCCGACGGCGTGCTCTGGTATCTCCCGTTCGAGGCGCTGCAAATCGGCGCTGCGCAAGGCAACGCCCCGTCCCATGACCCATCCCACGACGCAATCCGCGAAGCGTCCGCGCTGTTGGCCCGCAGCCGAATTCGCTATGTCCCGACGCTGGGGCTGGCGATGCCCGAACACCGAGAGCGCCGTCCGCTGGGGGAAGTCGGCTTGGAATCGGCGAGCGCGCCGCAGGGAACTTCGGCGGAGCTTCCCGCCGAGTGGAGCAAATTTGCCAGGCGCAACGCGCGGGTTTCGCCCATCAAACGGCCCATGCCCGCCGCCTCGCCGCTCTACGGATCGCTCTTCGATACGCTCGTCGTGCTGGACGATGTCGCGGGGGGCGAGAAGGGCGGCGGTGAGAAGAGCCGCGGCGCCGATCCGGCTGCGTATTTTCAATGGTCGCCGATGCCGCTGGACCGGACTCGCGGCGCCGGTTCGTTGGCCCAATGGCTCGCGCCGCCCCGGCTCGGTGCCTCCTGCATCCTGCTGCCTGAGTTCCACACGCCGGCGGAGAATTCGCTGCGCCAGCTTGGCGCTGCACCGCCTGGGGCCGATTTATTTCTCGCTTCTTGCGGGCTGATGGCCGGCGGCGCGCGCACCGTGGTCTTCAGCCGCTGGCGGATGGGAGGTCAATCGACGGATCAACTGATGCGGCAATTCGCCGAGGAGTTGCCCCATGCCAGCGCCGCCGACGCCTGGCAGCGGAGCGTGCAAATCCTCTGGCAAACTCCGCTCGATCCGGCCGACGAGCCGCGGCTTGCGCATTTCGCCGGGCGTGACGGCGCGACGGCCCGGCATCCGCTCTTCTGGTCGGGCTACGTGCTCATCGACACCGGCTGGTCGCCCGCTGCCACCGAGCCGGCGGCTTCCGACGCACAGTTCGTTAAGGAACTGTCGCCGGCCGTCCCGTGATGGGCTGCCAATCGGCTGGCGCAACAACGCTTACTGACGTGCGCGGCTCGGAATCCGAATTCACTGCATTCGAGAATTTCGCGAAGGCGCGACGCTTTCCGCTCGCCGGGCGACTAGAATTGCGGGCTCCTCTCCCTATTTGCACTAACCTCGCGCGGGGCCATCCATGAACCGAACTTTTACTGAACTGCTTGCTGTCGCCTTGCTCGCCGCGCTTTCAACCGCCGCATTTGCCGACGAAAAGCCCGCCGCCGGTCTTATTCCCAAAGCCGCGCAGGCGGTGAAGATGGATGGCACGCTCGACTCGTGGGCCGGGGCGTTCGTCGCGCCGGTGCATGTCGGTCATCCCGATTTCAGGAATCGCGGCGGCGAGTTTCTTTATCTGTGGGACGTCGACAATCTGTACATCGGCCTGCGATGTCTCGATGAACATCCGGCCCATGTCGGCTCGGCGATTTGGGATGGCGACGCGGTGGAATTCTATATCGACACCCGCGCCGGCGAGCTTGGTGGGCAGCAATTTGCCCCCGGCACGCTCCACATGTTCTGGACGCCTTTCACCGGGAGCGAAATCAAGCCCCGCTGGGCCGTGCGCGATCTGCCGGCGTTCAAGAATTTCAAATTACATGGCGTCGAGATCGCCGGCCAAAAAACATCCTGGGGCTGGACCGCCGAGTTCAAATTGCCCTGGGCGAATTTTCCGGACTTCAAGCCCGCGGCGGGCCGGGCGATCGGCATCGATTGCGAACTGTGCAGCAGCGACGGCGCAAATCGCGTCGATCGGACGTTCGTTTATTCCTCGCCCGCCGACGTGAACACGCCCGCGGCATTCGGCCGCGTCAAGCTCGTGGACAAAATCGAACCGGCCGATCTCAAGCCCCTCGGCCGCGTCCTGCTGCCGATGAGCCTGACGCACTCCGGCAATTACGAATACCTGTACGCCACGGCCTGCATTTCCCCGACGATCGAAACCAACGTGGCCAGGCTCGAAGGCAGAATCGTGGACGCCAGCGGCAAAGCGCGAATGGCAACCCCCGGCAATCGCAAAACGCTCGAAGGCTCCGGCTTCACCCTCTGGACCGCAAGCTGGGAACTTTTCGAACTGCCTCCAGGCGCTTATCGCGTCGAATTGACAGCCTTCGACAAGAGCGGCAAGGTCATCACATCAAGGAGCGAAGGATTCCTGCATGGCACTCTTGCTGGCGCAAAGGATGGCGCATGCGCCATGACGCGAAATTTCGACAATTGCCCGCGCATCGTCGTCGTTGGCAGTGTGAATGTCGATATGGTCGTCAAATCGGCGCGGTTGCCGGCGGCGGGCGAGACAATGACGGGGGGCCGGTTTCTGATGGCGCCGGGCGGAAAGGGGGCGAATCAGGCGGTGGCGGCGGCGCGGCTCGGCGCGGCGGTGACGCTCGTGGCCCGCGTGGGCCGCGATATATTCGGCGACCAGGCCATCGCGGGCTTCGAGCGCGAGGACATAAACACCGCGGCGATTTCGCGCGATTCGGAACAGCCGACCGGCGTGGCGCTGATTTTGGTCGATGAACCGGGCGAGAATCTGATCTCGGTGGCGTCCGGAGCGAATCATCGACTAACGCCCGCGGATGTCGAAGAGAACGCCGACGTAATCCGCTCGGCCTCCGTGCTCTTGTTGCAACTGGAAACGCCGCTGGAAACCGTTTGCCGGGCGGCGGAGATTGCGGCGGCGGCCAGGGTGACGGTGATCCTCGATCCCGCGCCGGCTCCGGCGAAGCCATTGCCGCGGGAGCTGTTGGAGCATGTCGATTATCTCACGCCGAACGAAGCCGAGGCGGCCCAACTGACGGGCCTATCGGTTCACGACGAAGCGTCGGCCCGAGCGGCGGCGAAAGAATTGTTAGACGCTGGCGTGCGCTGCATAATCATCACGCTCGGCGCGGCGGGAGCGCTGCTGGCCGATGCCGAGCGGATGGAACTGATCCCAAGCGTTCCGGTGGCCGCGGTCGATACTACGGCGGCGGGCGACGCTTTCAATGGTGCGTTCGCCTGGCGCTGGCCCAGGGCTTGCCGACGGACGCAGCGGTACGGCAAGCATGCCTCGCGGCGGCGATCTCGACCACGCGTCTCGGCGCTCAACCGTCGTTGCCGACCGCGGACGAGTTAAAGCATTTCGTGCGGACATAGCGGTGCGCAGTATCGACCGTTAGCCGCGACGCGGTAGCGGAGCGCGTTCTGCCTCGGTGTCGCCGACGCGCTCCGCTAACCGCGTCGCGGCTAACGTAGAAAGCGCCGGCCGTGATGATTATTCCACGCCGAACAGACGCTGGATCTTGGCGACGAATGCACGATGCCGCTCGGGCACGCGCTGTTTCCACCCGCGAAGATAATCGCGGAAATTGATCTCGGCGTCGTTTGGGCCAAGATTGATCCAGGTGAGCGCCTCCCAACCCTTCGGCTCGTCTTCGAACAGCGGCAGTAAATAAACGGCCGCCAGCTTCGAGTCCGCGGTCAAGCCATCTTGCCGAACCAGCGTCTCCTCATGTTCACGAAACCACTTGGGCAGCGTCCGGTCCGGCGGCAACCGACGTTCGCGCGGGGCCAGCAGCGCGTCGACATATTGATCGAAGCTGGGGGCGAATCCGCGCCAATTCGGATACGGCGGATTCGCTTTCCAGTCGATTGCCAGCCGTCGCATCGTGAACAGGGATGAGGTTTCGCACAGCGCCTCCTCGAACCACAAATTCCGGCCCCGCTTCCGCCGATCGTAGTTGCTCAGGATGTGGCACAGCTCATGCGAAAACTGATAGGCATACTGGCACCAATAAGAACCACGAGCGCTGAGCAAAACCTGATGCTCGCCATGCGGCCCTTTTTGATCGAGCGTGATCGGCACCCCTTCGCGGGGCCGCACGAGAATCGTTCCCAATTGCCGCTCAGGCGAATAACGCAGCAGGTTCTTGCGCACGAGTCGAGCACGGCCTGGACATCTTCGTGCGAGCCCCCGCCCCAATCGCCGGAAACCTCGATCCGCGGCGGCCGCGACTTGTTCACGTCGGACTTTTGCGGCGCTGCCCAAAGCGCGCCAGCAACGAGCAATACAAGTCCGCCGATGAACATTTTGCCTCGGGCGATGTTGGGCGATCTCATCAGCAGCTTTGTCCAAAAAAAATGCACTAGTGCTTTGTCAACGCTTGATTCTGGGATTGTGTGCCACTGGCTTTGCCAGTGATTTTGGAATTCTTGCGTTGATCGTTCAGCTATGAAGAACACTGGCAAAGCCAGTGGCACCCCAAATTCAAGCTGTGACAATGCACTAGCCCGAAGCGTTAACGAGGAAGTAGGCCGGCTTCTCCGCATTTTCCTCGCTAACGCTTCGGGCTAGTATCGGGTGGCTATACTTTTGGGCGAAGCCGATTTCATGTCGGCCAGATCAACCTCACTTCTGCCGCAGTTCCCTCCGCCAGCGTGGCTTCTTGCCCGAGCACGAGCCGAAGTTCGGCTCCGTTCAAATGCATTGTCGTCGCCACCTGCTGACCGGCGATCATCACGGTGGGCGTCGGGAGAATACCCTTTGGCGTTTCGAACACCAACTCGCGCAACCGCAGCCGCCCATTGCGAACTTCGATCCGCTCGGTCTGCTCGCCGGCTTTTCGCCGCTGGACGAACAGGCCCCAGCCCTCGGGCGCGGTGAAGAACGACCGGTGGTCCTCTGGCTGCCAATTCGGTTTGAACCCTAAAACGCCGCGCGGACCATCGAGCACCAAGCCTTGCGAGGCGATCAGCAGCGACCAGGAGCTCATCGCCCGGGCGTAGAATTTCCCGCATTCGAGCTCATTATATGGATTGCCGCCGGGGCCGGAGTTCAAGCCGTCGCGCGTGCGGCCGTCGTAACGGCTGCGGGCCATGCGCACGACTTGCCGCGCGTCGTCGATCAGCCCCTCAAAAATCATCGCCCCGGCCGCGGCATACTCGATGCCGGTCCAGACCTCGTCGGCGTATAAGATGAACGGATTCGGCCGCCCGCCGTGGGGCCACGTGCAGATGATCAGCCCGCCGTCGTCGTCCGGTATGTATCGCCGCGGCGCCTGCTTGAATCCCGCGAATTTCTCGCGGAAGTTGTATTTCGTTACTGCCGCTAGCGCGCTTTTGATGCGCGCCGGCGGGTACAAGTAGCCCAGGTTGAGCATGTGGGCCCACCATTGGCCAAGCAGTTGATCGGCATGGCAACCGGTGTCGTAATCCTCGGCCGGATGAGGATCGGGGATTTGGATATAGTATTCGCCGTTCCAAAGTTTTTCGTTCTGGTTCTTCATGCCGGCGTCCAGCACGGTGCGCCACCGCCGAGCGCTGGCGTCGTCGTTCATCGCATGCGCCATCCGCTCGCCGGACGCCAGGGCTGAGAGATACTGCGAACCGATAAACGTGTTCGCCCCCGAGACCGACGTATCGTAGGTGTTCGCTTGGTGGCCATGTGGCATGCCTTGGTGCTCGCGGTCGATCGCTTCGATTAGCCAATCGATCGCCTTCTTCACGCCGGGCCAGACTGTTTCCAAAAACTTCCGATCGGGGCTGAGCTGATACTCGCGATAGGCGGCTTCGATGCACGCGCAATGCCCATCGATGAACGCCCCGTGCACCGCGTGTTCGCGATGCGACGTCTCGCCGTTGGGATGCAGATACGTGATGAAGTTCGAGATCCGCATATTCTGCCCAACGGCCGGAAACAGCCGGGCGTGGCTTTGGGCATAGTTCCAAACATGCGTGCAATTCAACGGACAGCAGCCGTAACTTCCCTCGAATCCCGCGAAGTAACCATCCTCCGACCAGAAGCAAGTCGGCCCACGCAGGATCACGCTCTGCGACATCATCGCGTCCAGAAATTCTTCCGGCAAATTCGACTGGTAAACCGTGTCGTGATAGAGCCGCGTCCGATCCCAGAGCGGTCCGAGATTCTTGGCCACGTATTTGGCGACCGCCGTGGCGTCGGCCCAATGGCGGCTGTAGAGATTCCCGGCGTGCTGGAACCGCTGCACATTCGGAAAATGCCAGATGATCGCGAACGTGACCGACTTCGATTCGCCCGACTGCAAGACCAAGGGGATGCTGAGCGCGCCGTTGATGGTTTCGCCCGGCTTGCTAGTCGCCTCGTCTCCCGCGGTTTTTCCGCTGGCCGGATCGGAGAGGAAGGCCATCAGTTCTTCCGCAGTGCTCCAAGCCGGCAGGGCTCGGCCTTCAGCATCGAGCGCGGCCAGCGCCATGGTGCCCCAGCTTGGATTGCCCGGCACAAGCCGTTCGCCCGGCTTGAGCGGTTCGCCGCGGGCGGCGGCGATGAACTCGCTTCCCCAACTCCAAGGCAACCGGGCGCGAGAGCCAGGATAATCCGGCCCTTTCCCAGCGGGCCTTCAATCACCAGCGGATCCCCCTTCGCAGTAGAAACCAAAGCCCGAAAACCGTTTTCGCCGGTATGAAAGCCCACGAGCCGCGTGTAATTCGTAACAGCCCACTTACTTTTCTCTGCGAGATTTTTTATAGCCGCGGGGGCTTGCCCCGCGATCGCCACGTCGCTGTCCGCCGCGAGTTTCGCCTCTTCCGCCGAAGTGAACGGCACGCCGAGGGCTTTCGCCGCGCTCTCGGCCGTCGTGCCCTTCACCAGCAACGACTCGGGCGGGATGTCGGAAAAGATGATCTGATCGACGTTGATATGCCCCCAGCCTTCCGAGCTGCGGTCGACGATTTCGATCGCCGCTTCCTTGCCTTTGAACTCGCTGACATCCCAACTGGCCGGCTCGAGGGCTTCGCGCCCTTTGCCCATCGCCGTGCGGACGATTGTTTTCCCCACGAGCAGGTTCATGCATGTCTTGCCGGGTAGGTTTCCTCCGCCAATCAAGAAGCCGATGTAGCGCCGCTCGATCGTGAACTTTTTCGACGTGGCGGTGCCCTGCGGGCCGTCGCCGCCGATGAACGTGTTCACCAGCCCGTGGCCGGCGAAGCCTGTCACCGGCTGCTGGCCGGCTTCAGTCCCATGTGAGGGGCCCTTGCCGAACGCATCGCCGGTAATCGTCCAGCCTTCGTAAGTCTTCTTTTCGAAATCCTCGAACACCGTGGCGACCGACTCGAAATCGCGATGTTGCGCTCGCAGCGCCGCCACGGCTTCGGCAAAGTTCTTCGTCGCGCCGTCCGCGACCAGCAATCCCCCCTCGGCGGCGATCCGGGCCATCGGTCCCGCGATGTCGGGCGTAAGCCCCGCGACGCCGGCCAGCCACAGGATTTCCGGCCCCGCGACTTCTCCGCCGCCGGCGCTGCGAATTTTCACTGGCCCGGTGGCCACGGGATCGGCCGATTTGTCCATCGCGATGGCGACCATGCCGCTGCCGCCGGTGCCGCTGCCGCTGGGCGCAGGATTCTTGTCGCGCACCACTCGGTTGCGGTTCTGGCCATAGCCGCCGAAACGGACACCTTGCACGCCGCCATCGCCGCCGCTGCCGACCGCATTTTGGAGCGTTGCCAACAGGTCAACATTTGCCACGGGCCGGCCCGGCAGATTGTTCGCCGTGATGCGGAACAGCGCGCAGGGAATCGACGAATTCACGGCGTCCAACGGGATCATCGGATTCAATGCTTCCAACCGCACCTGAACCCCCAGCGACGCGTCGTGGAACGTCAGCCCGGCGATCGGATAGCCCCCTTCGTAGCTTAGCGATGCCAGCGGTTTCAGCCCGCGTTCTTCGCTAGTTTGCAACACGCGGACGATTGGTTTGTCGTCGCCGCTGCGCACGCGGACCGCGAAGAACGTGTCGGGAATTCGAGGCTCGCTCAGATTGTTAAAAATCTGCCAGACACTCAGCCGCCCCTGTCCATCGAGCCACAAGCTGCCGGTGCCGATCCCGCCCAGCGGCATGGCGACCGCTTCGAGATGCTTGCCCCGATACACTCGCGGCGGCGTGAGCGGATAGGGCGCGGGCCGGCCGATATTGGCGCGGTCGAGCGCAACCGGCTCTTTCGCTTCAACCGTGGCGGCCAACTGCCCGACGACCGCCAGCGCCGCCGTGCCGACCGCCAGCTTCTCGAGAAAATCGCGGCGGTTCAATTCAATCGACGCCAGCGACCCACACCGCCCGCCACTACATCCGCAATCTTCCGCCATGATTGGATCCTCAAAGACTTTTGCAACGATAGCGATGGAAACCGTCCCCCTTGGATTCTACTCGCAAAAGAGCCTGCGCACGAAGTATGCGCATAGAGCGACGTGCCGTCACCAAGCGCTTACTTCGTGCGCGGCTCTTTCCGAAGACGGCGGTGGCTGCTTTTGCCTTGCGCCAAACTATTTGCCGCGGCTGCGGCGCAGCGCCAACAGGATGCCTGCCGCACCGAGCCCGCACAAGGCAACAAGCGAGCTCGGCTCGGGCACGTACCCGATATCGGCATTTAGTTGCATCGTGTTGTTGTCTCCGCCACCGCCATTGTAGGCAAGGAAATTGATCGTTTCACCCTTCGTTACATAAAACAAACCGTCGAAAGTCGCCGTGGGAAATGCGCCAGGCGCCGTCGGATCCGCTGGCTGCGCCGGAAGACCGGGAAGGTTCTGGGAGAACGCTGGAGCATTATTGTCAAAGACGACATCGTAGTTTACCGCACGCGTTCCACAGCACGACTGAACGTTCTCGGCGGAGGACTGCAGGTCGATCAAGCCGCTCTGCGGCGCGGTCCATCGAATATCTGATGGCCCCTGATAGGGGCCCATAAGCACCGCGTTCGCAGCGATGTAGTTGTAAGCATCCGCCGAGCTGGCATTCACTGCTGCGCCTGGATTGTGATAGACGTTCGGATCGCTATTGCCGTTGTTGCTCCAAGCCGGTGTGTTAAAGAGAGTGAAGTTGCTCATGTTCAGGTCGCCGCTGCTGATATAGCCATAGCTCCATACGCCATTCGGATTGCTCGTCGTCGAAAAGTCATTCGCGACATTGTAATTTTGGGCGTGACCGATCGAACGGCGAGACCCAATGAACAAACAGCAGCAATGACGCCCGCCAACATGATGATTCGAATCTTCATCGCTCATCTCCCTTGTGTGAAAACACCGAAAAAATGACGAGACCGGACGATCCGGCTCTTCTTGGGAACTAAGATCAATCGTCTGCGAACATTCTTTGCGCAGATTCCTGACGCATTTTCACTCGGTTAACAGCCTGTTCTGTTGGCTGAGCCCGGCGGAGGTGGGAATGCGAGCGGAAATCCGTCGGCGACCTGTCGCGATTGCGATATGGCCACTGGCTCACAAGATAACTCACCGGCAAGAAAAAAGCCAAGAAATGTAGCCGGCTTTCGGCTCGCACGCCGGCAAACGTGGTAAGATAGTCGCTATTCGTTTCGGCTAGCCATCGTCGGCGGACAAATTTTGTTCGCCGGCAAAGAGATTAACCCACCATCTAGCCCACCCTTCTTCGCGCTATGCTGATGCCGCGTTCGCGAACTTTCCTGCGCTGGTTGCTTTGCGGCGTCGTTTTGTCGCTGGCGCTTGGCCATTTGTCCGCGGCCTTCGGCGCCGAATCATCGACCGCGGCGGGCGAAGAGTTTTTCGAAAAGCAAATCCGGCCGCTCTTGGCCACGCATTGTTTGCAGTGCCATGGTGGCGCTGCAGGCGGAGCCGCGGCCAAGATCGAAGGGGGTTTGAGCCTCACCAGCCGCGCCGCATTGTTGCGCGGCGGCGACGATGGCCCGGCAATCGTGCCTGGCAAACCGAACGAGAGCCTGCTCATTCGCTCGGTCCGGCACGAGGGGGATTTCTCGATGCCCCCCAAGAAAGAGCCGCAGCTCACGGCCGCCGAAATCGCCGCGCTCGCGCACTGGATCGAGCAGGGCGCTGCGTGGCCCGCCTCCGCGGCGACGATCGCCCCGCCCCCCGGACAACCCTATACGATCACGGCAGAGCAGCGAAAATTCTGGTCGTTTCAGCCGGTGCCGCGTCGTGCCGGCGCCGGCGGTCAAAGACGCCGCGTGGCCGCGCGGCGACATCGATCGGTTTCTCCTGGCCGCGATGGAAACGCACGGCCTCAAGCCGTCGCCGCCAGCCGACAAACGAACCTTGTTGCGCCGCGCCACCTTCGATCTGACTGGCTTGCCGCCGAGGCCGGAGGAAATCGCTGCGTTCCTGCGGGACGACTCGCCGGAAGCGTTTCGCCGCGTCGTCAATCGGTTGTTGGAATCGCCCGCTTATGGCCAGCATTGGGGCCGGCACTGGCTGGATACGGTTCGCTATGCCGATTCGCGTGACAGCCGCGCGGCATCCCGAAGACGATTTCAACGAGGCCTGGCGCTATCGCGATTGGGTCGTCGACGCCTTCAATCGCGACATGCCCTACGATCAGTTCATCGTCCAACAATTCGCCGGCGATTTGTCGCCTGCCGGCAGCAATGCCGACGGCATCATCGCGACCGAAATGCTGTCCATCGGCCGCTGGGACACAGGCGAAGCCGACAAGGAAAAGATGATGACCGACATCGTCGACGATCAGGTCGATCTGGTCGGCCGCACGTTTCTCGGTCTGACCTTGGCCTGTGCTCGCTGCCACGATCATAAATTCGATCCGATTCCCACGGCCGATTATTACGGCCTGGCGGGCATCTTTTTCAGCAGCCACGTCGTGCCCGATCCGGGCGACAAGACGAAGGACACGTTGCGGTTGCACATTCCACTCGCGCCGGCGGCCGAAGTCGAAAAATGCGACCGCCATGTGAAGCAAATCGCCGATTTGGAGCAACTCATCAGGACCAAGGGGAAACAGCCCGAGTTGTTGGCCGCTGTGGAAGCACTAAAAACAACACTGCCGCCGCCACCTCCGATGGCCAACGGCGCGCTGGAAGGGGGCGTGCCGGGGAGCGTGTATGCCGGCATTCACGATGCCCATATCCTTATTCGCGGCAGCTACGCGCGGCTAGGCGAGATCGTGCCGCGGCATTTTCCCAGCATTCTCACCCGGCCCGGACAGCAGCCGCCGGTCCTGCATGGCAGCGGCCGCTTGGAACTGGCCGCGCTGGATTGCCAGTCCCGACAATCCGACGACGGCCCGGGTGATGGTGAATCGGATCTGGCAGCATCATTTCGGCCAGGGGCTCGTCCGCACGCCAGACAATTTCGGCAAGCTCGGTCAGCCGCCGACACACCCTGAGTTGCTCGATTATCTGGCCGATCAATTCGTTGCCTCGGGCTGGTCGATCAAAGCCGTGCACCGAGCAATGATGCTTTCGGCCGCTTATCAACAGTCGTCGGAGGCGACGCCGCAATCGTTGGAGCTCGACCGCGAGAATTTGTATCTGAGCCGGATGAACCGCCGCCGGCTCGAAGCCGAACCGCTGCGCGACGCGCTGCTGTTGGTCACCGGCGAGTTGGACCCGCGGCTGGGCGGCCCAGCCACGCTCGATTTCAATAGCCCGCGGCGCACGCTCTATCAATTGATCTGCCGCTCCAACCGGAGCACGTTCCGCGAGCTGTTCGACGCCGCCGATTCGTCGTCGATCGTCAGCACCCGGACCATATCGACGGTCGCCCCGCAGGCGTTGTTCATGCTGAACGATCCGTTCGTGCTCCAGGCGCGAAGAATCTTGCCGCCCGCGCGAATTCCGCCGCGACGCAGGCCGTCCCGCAAGACGACGCCCAAAAAATCGACGCCTTATACGAGCTGCTGTTCGCCCGGCTGGCGACCCCCGCCGAGCGCGAGATCGGCCTGGCCGCGATCCGCGCCTCCGGCTGGGAAGCCTACTGCCAGGTGTTGCTCTGCTCGAACGAATTCATGTACGTCGATTGAATTGAAAAGCGCTTTCCAATCCGTTGCAGACCGATATTAGCCCGAAGCGTTAGCGAGGAAGCCTTGCAAGATCATCGCCCGGCGTCCTCGCTAACGCGTCGGGCTAGTGTAAATTACGGCCGCATCATGCTGTAATTGACACAACCTCGAAGAGATTAGGAAAATGCGCAACGCCAAGGCAGATATTTTGTTCAAATGCCGTTACGATGGGGCATCGGGGTGGTGCGAAACGGGAGGGACGCGATGAATCTCGAATCGCTAGACACCGCCGCGATCGATCGCCGCGAAATGCTGCGCCGCTTCGGCACGGGCTTTGGCATGGTGGCGCTGGCCGGATTGTTTCACGACCAACTCCGCGCCGCGCAGTCACCTGTCTCCGCCGGCTCGTTGACCGCCCGTCGGCCGCCAATCCGCTCGCCGAGCGCCTGCCGCAATTCGCCGCCCGGGCCAAGCGCGTCATTTTCCTGTTCATGTCCGGCGGGCCGTCGCACGTCGATACATTCGACCCCAAGCCGCGGCTTGCCCGCGATAACGGCAAACCCCTGCCGTTTGCGATGCCGAAGCTCGTGCGCACCAAGACGGGCAATCTGCTGGCCTCGCCGTTCAAATTCTCCAAACGGGGAAAATCCGGAATCGAAGTCACCGACTTGCTGCCCGAGCTCGGCGGTTGCATCGACGACATCTGCGTCATACGCTCGATGTTCGCCGACAACATCAACCACAACGGTGCTTGCCTGCAAATGAATACCGGCGAGCAAGCGTTCTCGCGCCCCAGTTGGGGCTCGTGGCTGCTCTATGGCTTGGGCACTGAAAATCAGAATCTGCCCGGCTATGTAGTCATCAGTCCCGCCCAGCCTGCCCAAGGCGCGCCGCTCTGGGGCTCCAGCTTTTTGCCGGCCGCCTATCAGGGGACGCTCGTTGCCGATCTGAAAAACCCAATCAACGATTTGAAGAACGCACAATTTTCGCCCAAGGTGCAGCAGCGTCAACTCGCGGTGCTCAAGCAGCTCGATGAATTGCATTTGCGCAACCGGCGCGACGAAAACGATCTGAACGCCCGGATCGCCTCGTTCGAACTGGCGTTCCGCATGCAGCGCAAAGCGCCGGAGGCGTTCGACATCGGCGCCGAATCGCAACAAACCGCGAAGCTCTACGGTATCGGCGAGCCGGTGACGGATTTGTTCGGCAAGCAATGCCTGATGGCCCGGCGGCTGGTGGAGCGCGGCGTGCGCTGCGTGAACGTGTACCACACGGAAACATCGCATCGCAAAAGCTGCCAACTTTGGGACCAGCATGGCGGCCTGCGCGCCGAGCTCCCGAACAACTGCGCGGCGGTCGACCGCCCCATTGCCGGGCTGCTAAAAGACCTGAAAGCCCGCGGGCTGCTCGATGACACGCTGGTCATTTGGGGTGGCGAATTCGGTCGCACGCCGACCGCGGAAAGCAACGATGGCCGCGAGCATCACCCCTTCGGCTTCTCGATGTGGCTGGCCGGCGGCGGCATCCGCGGCGGCATGGTGCACGGCGCCACCGACGAGTTCGGCTGGCACTCGGTCGAAAACAAAGTGCATGTTCACGACTTGCACGCGACGCTTTTGTACCTGATGGGCATCGACCATAAGAAATTGACATTCCGCTATTCCGGCCGCGACTACCGCCTGACCGACGTCGCCGGCGAAGTCGTGCATTCGATCATCGCTTGATTCGTTGGAAAACTGATTTGGCTCAGAGCGTTCCGTTAACCTTTTCCTCGACGCAAGAGGCAAATCTTTTCTTCCGCTCCTTCTCCTGCAAGGGGAGAGGCGATTTTGCGCTGTCCGCTTTTCAAGTTTCTGCTGCCGGTTTCCACGTTTGAATCACTTCTCGGAACAACTTCATGCCCAGCGGCGGACCGGACAGGTCGAACCCCTACATTCCCCCGACCCTTGCCCCCGGCTCTCTAACCGAGATTAGCGTCGATCCGCGCGCCGTGCGCCGCAAAGTCACCTGGCGAATTCTCCCGCTCCTGTGTCTGGCGTACATCATCGCCTACTTGGACCGGGCGAACGCCGGGTTTGCCAAGCTGCAGATGCAGGAAGTCCTGAAATTCTCCGACGAGGTTTTCGGCTGGGGCTTCGGCATCTTCTTCGCCGGTTACTTGCTCCTGGAAATTCCCGGCGCGTTGCTGGTCGAACATTGGAGCGCGCGGAAATGGTTCGCCCGCATCCTGTTCACCTGGGGCCTTTGTTCGATGGGCATGGCTTGGGTACGCACGCCAGGGGAGTTTTATTTCGCCCGGTTTCTGCTCGGCCTGGCCGAGGCCGGATTCTTCCCGGGCGTGGTCGTATATCTCACGCACTGGTTTTCCCGAGCCGAGCGGGCTCGCGCCATGGCCGCGTTGGTGATCGGCATTCCGATTGGCCTGGCCTTGGGGAGCAAGACATCGAGCCTGGTCATGGACCAGCATTGGTTCGATTTGCTGGGCTGGCAATGGGTGTTCCTTATCGAAGGGGCACCGGCGGTGCTGCTGGGGCTCATCGTCCCGTTTGTCCTCACAGATCGGCCGCACCAGGCCAAATGGCTCTCGCCCGCCGAACGCGACTGGCTGGAAAACACGTTGGAAGCCGAGCGGCAAGCCGCCGCCCAGGCCGGCCACACCACGCTCCGTCAGGCCTTTCGCAAGCCGACCGTTTGGCTCCTGGCCCTGAGCATCATGGCGGCCAACACGGGCGGCTACGCCTTGCTGTTTTGGCTGCCGACCGCCGTGAAGAATTTGCTGGTCTCGTCTGGCCACATTTCGGCAAGCGCTCCGCAAGCGACGATCGACACCGCCGTCCTCAACTGGCTTGTTCCCATTTATATTTGCGGCGTGATTGGCGTCTGGCTGTCGGGCCGTTCTTCCGATCGCACGGGCGAACACAAATGGCATTGCGCGGGCGGGATGGTCGGCGTCGGCGTGTTTCTCACCGCCAGCGTTATTCCCGGTCAGCCTTGGGCGTTGGTCTTCTTTTGGCTCTGCTGCACGCTCGTGTTTTGTTACGTCTGGCCGCCGCCGTTTTGGGTGCTGCCAACGCTCACGCTCTCGTCGTCCGCCGCGGCCATTTCGATCGGGTTTATTAACATCTGCGCCAACCTTTCCGGGCTGATCGGCTCGCCGATTGTCGGCGAGATGAAGACGCACGGATTCGGCAACGAAGCCTGCCTCCTGTTTCTGGCTGGCTGCTACGTGTTGGGGGCCGTAATCGTGTCGTTCGTTTATGTCCCGCCGAAAACCTAGTAGCCCAGCGGGTAAACTTTGAGCCGTCGGGTGGGCACTGCCCACCAGCGAACCAATTCGCATGAATACGAGTCAAGCTAACAGGCGGTGGGCAATGCCCACCCAACCTTGAAAAAACCAAACTCGGAGAAAAGCACACCATGATTCGCAAACTGTCTTCTTTTGCCATCGGACTCGTCGCGATTAGTCAGGCGATCGCGCTAGCCGGCGAACCGATCAAGCATCGGATCATGGTCGCCGAATATGCCGATCAGCACCGGCTGTTGGAAATCGATCGCGATGGCAAGGTCACTTGGGAATACGCGCCGCCAAGCCTGTGCGTCATTTTTCAGCCGCTCGCCAACGGCCATGTCGTGTATGCCTATGGCGGCAACCCCACGGGCGTGGCCGAGGTGAATCGCGATAAGAAAGTCGTCTGGAACTACGTGAGCCATTGCCCGCAAGTGCTCGGCTGCGAGCGCGAGCCCAACGGGAACACGCTCCTCGGCGAGCAAGGCCCATGCCGCGCGGTCGAGGTCGATCCGGCCGGGAAGATCGTGGCATCGATTCCGCTCGTCTGCCACAGCGAGCCGTTCCACACGCAAGTGCGCAACGTCCACTTGCTCCCCAACGGCGATATTCTCTCCGCCCACGAAGCTGACTCCGCCGTGCGCGAAGTGAATCCACTGGGCAAACTCGTGTGGGAGTACGACCACGTCGAGAACACGGGCGAAGCCCTCCGCCTGCCCAACGGCAACACGCTGATCGCCGGAGCCACCAGCAAACGGCTATTCGAAGTGACGCCCAAAGGCGAAACCGTCTGGGAATTTAGCGCCAAAGACGCTCCCGAGCTGAACATGACCTGGATCGCCAGCTTGCAGATCCTGAAAAACGGCAACATCGTCGTCGGCAACTTCATCCGCGGCGCCGAAGGCCGAGGGGCCCACGCCTTCGAAGTCACCCGCGACAAGAAAGTCGTCTGGAAATTCGCCGATCACAAGCTGTGCAAGACAATCACAATGGTGCGCGTATTGGATGACGAGTAGGCTTGAGGCTTGAGGCTACAGGCTAGAGGTACGAAGAGACGAACGAACTTGGGACCCGCGCTTACACTAAACCGAAGCGTTAGCGAGGAACGGCCGACGAACAACTCGCTACCCGTCCTCGCTAACGCGTGATTTCGCCATTTCCAGCGAAGAAAAATACTAGCCCGAAACGTAAGTGAGGACGCAAAACGATGCCACGCGCAGCGTCCTCGCTAACGCGTGATTTCGCCATTTCCGGCGAAGAAAAATACTAGCCCGAAACGTAAGTGAGGACGCAAAACGATGCCACGCGCAGCGTCCTCGCTAACGCGTGATTTCGCCATTTCCGGCGAAGAAAAATACTAGCCCGAAACGTAAGTGAGGACGCAGGACGATGCCACTCGCCGCGTCCTCGCTAACGCGTGATTTCGCCATTTCCGGCGAAGAAAAATACTAGCCCGAAACGTAAGTGAGGACGCAAGACGATGCCACTCGCAGCGTCCTCGCTAACGCTTCGGGTTAGTATGTGGCGTTGCCCGGTGGCGGAGAGCAATTGTTTTGGATGTCTTACAAGTCAACTTCTGGAGCCGTCTTATGTTCCGCAAGGCTTTGTTGTTTTCAACCGCCCTGACCCTGTTTGGCTTGTCCGCTGCGCTGGCCGATGAGCCGATCAAGCATCGGATCATGTTCGCCGAGTATGGCAACACGCAAAACCGGCTCGTCCAGTTGGACGCCGATGGGAAAATCACTTGGGAATACAAGCCGCCAAGCCTGTGCGTCTTTTTTCAGATCCTGCCAAACGGCAACATTGTCTATTCCTATGGCGGCAATCCGACCGGGGTCGATGAAATCACGCCCGACAAGAAAATCGTCTGGACCTACCATGCCAAGTGCCCGCAGGTGATCTGCTGCCTGCGGCTCGACAACGGCCACACGCTGGTCGGCCAGCAAGGTCCGCCGCAGATTGTCGAGGTGGATCACGACGGCAAGACAGTGCATGTCACGCCTTGCACCACGTCCGAGGTGCCGTACCACCGTCAGGTGCGCGGCATCCGCAGTTTGCCGGAGGGCCATTTGCTCGTGGCCCACGAAGGCGAAGGGGCGATCCGCGAATACGATCCGCTGGGCAAAGTCGTGTGGCAGTATGAGCACGTCGACAACACGGGCGACTCGATCCGGCTCGCCCAACGGCAACACGCTGATTTCGGGGGCGACGCAAAAGCGGGTGCTCGAAGTCACGCCCGCCGGCAAAATCGCCTGGGAATTCACCGATAAAGATGCCCCCGAGCTGAACCTCACGTGGGTCTCAAGCCTGCAAGTGCTGAAGAACGGCCACTACCTGATCGGCAATTTTCTGCGCGGCGCCGAAGGCAAAGGCGCCCACGCCTTCGAAGTCACGAAAGACAAGAAAGTCGTCTGGACCTGGGGCGACCACAAACTGGCGAGATCAATCACGACGGTGCGCGTGATGGATGATGAATAGCGCGGTGGGCGTGTTCCAGTGCAACGAGCCGATCTGTTGCAATCGAGTGACTTACACGTCAATCCGACGATGACGCGGATCAATTACGCTCGTTGGCTCCTTCGCGTCCTAACCTGGGATACGCTTTTGCCGGTTGGTATTTCTATCTTGCCCAGGGCGATCGACTTAGTCTTGCCGAATCAACCGCGTGTCATCGATTTTGCTTCGGTGATCGCTCCGATTGTCGCGTTTTTCCTACGACTTCGCGCAGGGGGACAGCAAATTTCCTCGAACCAGTGTTCGGAGTTGGTACAGGGCTGGCAGGCTTTCGTTTTTTGCTTCGCGATTTTTCCTTTGGTTCTGGTCGACGCTTTGCTGATTTTATGGCCTGCACTGCCAAAAGGCGGGCGAAACATACAGCCCGGCGATTGGATGATACTCATCTACCTAGGCGCCTTCTATCTAACTGGAATGGTCATCGCCATGTATCCCGGACGATCGCCCGCAACGACAAGGTCATGGTCCCATGGAGAACGCTGATGCGTCTTCGGCAAAGTTTCTTGCTATGCGCCAGTGCGCTCGCTCTCCTGACGGTGGTGGATTGCGGTTGTGGCAAGCCTTCCACTCAATCCTCTAAGATTTCCGACCGGCAAGCCGGCTCGAACGCCGGAGCACCCACGGGTGCCGTGGACGCAAGCGACGAGTCGTTCACAACGGCTGAATATCTTCGCCTAGGGCTGCCTGCGCCGGACAAGGCCTGGTCGGCCGACGATATGGCCAAGGCGGCGGAAATTCTCGACGCGGTCGCGCAACAAGGGTCTCAGCATCTTCCCCGATACAAGAGCCGGCGGTCGGGAGAAGTGTTCGCGCGGCTGACTTCTCCACAAAACCTCGACTTTTTTAAGGATCGGTCGCTGCCGCTTGGCTCGCGCATCCCGCCGTCGTTCGGCTTCGGAGAAGCCAGCAACCGGATATTCAAGCTTTACATCGCGGGCTTCGTCAAGAAGGAAGTTCGGGACACGGAGATCGTGGAATTGTGGGGTGCTCAGTTGCGTTCGACGACGATGATGCTCGTACTCCTCGACGAGTTTCTGCCCACGATCAAGAAAAACGATCCGAAGTACCAGGTCCGCATGCAGGGCTTGGATCGAATGAAGCGCGGGCTCGCGGAGGTCGTCTCGGGCGGCCTGCAAACACTCACCGAGCGGGCGACATTCCGCACCAGCGAACTCGTCAAGCTGATCGGCTTCGAGGTCAAGTATCATTCCCGCAGATCGTTCCCCGGCTCCTGCCCGCCGACCGCACCGCGACGCTGGCTCGATTGGATGAAATGGAAAAAGATCCCGCATTGAAAGATCTCCAGCCCGGCTTGGGAGCGCTTCGCTTGAAAGTGAAGAGCGCCGTGGAGAAAGGGACAGCCTCCTAAAAAGCACCCATTCGCCCTCGCGCCACTGACGTACGACGGAACAAAGCGGGTCCGAAGTTCAGCCCCCTTTTGTCCGCGTGATGTAGCGGAAAAGCGCCTGCGGTGCGCAAAGGCCGCTGACGGACTAAAGGGAAACCGCTCGATTGAAGAGTTGAATTCTTGTTCGGCCGACCGCCAGTTTCGGGCAACGCAAGCAACTTTCTGCCGCTGGCGGAGGAAGCTCGGCGCGATCGGCAGCCTGCAAAATACCGCCTACAATCTTGCGGTTTGCGAGGTAATTTCCTTGGATTCGCCCGCGGCGGAACTAGAATCGAACTACTACGGGCAGGGCAACGTCTTGGCTAGTGAACAGCTCGGCGTTGTTTTTCGGCCGCCGCCGAAGCGAGTTTCTGGTAGCTCGTGCTCCATCCTTCCATTCGAGAACGGGTTCAAGGAGAACGATGATGCGACGGCTCATGCTTTTGTCTGCCGCGAGCGCGATTCTGGCATTCTCGCTGGGCGGTTTGAATGCCGGTGCCGCCGAAGGCCCGAAAAGTCAAGGCGGGAAAGAACACGGGACGCACTCCGAACCTAATTCGATTGCGCACGAAGGAGGTCACGGCCTGCGAGTGCCGCCCAGCGATATTCCGCACGAAGGCGGCGTGAGTATCTTCGGCGGGCAGGAACACCGGCCTGACGGTTGGCGATATCGGAATGAGCACGGCAGTTGGTGGTATTGGACGCCCAGCAAGCACTGGATGTACTACGAAAACGGAGCTTGGCAAGACTATTCGGCCGACGCGTCGACCGCCGAAATCGCGGTTCCCTCGGATCCGAACTACACTCGGTTCAACAACCAGTGGTGGTATTGGAGGGACAACCATTGGATGTACTGGGACCACGAGCATTGGCACGACGGAGAGGCGGGAAAGGGACCGCCGCCGCGACGGGAAGCGGAACATCACGGCGAATCGCATAAGATCGAGCATGAAGGGCCGAAGAAATAGCTTCCGCTGCACCGGCGCGACTCCGCGGCGCGGTTCATAATAAATCGGTGTTGAACCGCGACGAGCACTGGCAAGACCAGATTCACCGAGCGGCTCTTGCGAGGGATCGAATCGCTTGCCAACTAAATTCAGCGCTTGCCCGACGGCGGTTGTCGAGGCGCCGATCGGCGTGGTGTGGGGGCTGCTCACGAATTTCGCGGGGTGGGGAGATTTTTACGATGTGCGGGTGAAGGGCGTCGAGCCGCCGGGGCCGGCTGTCGTGGGACAGCGAATGCTCGGCGAGTCCGGGTCGCGCTGGCTGCATCTGCGCGTTGCCTTTGAATACCAGCGGATCGACGAGCCGAATCATCAACTGGAAATCAAAGCGGAATTGCCGCTGGGACTGCGGGTCCTGGAAGATCTCGACTGCGTGCCCATCGACGCGTCGCGCTGCCGGGTCAACTACCATTGCAACTTCGAGATTCCCGACGGCTGGCGCGGCAAGCTGATTCGCACGTTTCTGGGCCGAGAACTGACCGCCGGCCCCACCGATTCGATCGCCCGACTAAAGCTGCGCCGCCGAAGCAGCCCATCGCACTTGAAAGCGCCGGGAGATTTTGTGAGTCTGTTCCGCGAGCGAACTATTGGCATGGCAGGTCTGAGAGCCGCGTTTGCAGGGAGCGGTCTAGATCGACCAGCGACCGGATTCGCACGAAAGACCGCTCGAGAGAGCCGTCTGATGAATCTCCGCAGCGATCGTGCACCCGCGGCTTCCGAAATGTTCCAATTCGTTGAAAGGATAGCGTGATGCGGCATTCGGCTTCGAGGCGGCTGGGATGTATCGTCGCGGTGGGCTGCTTCTTGGTCGCGGGCGGTTGCGGAAAAGCGGGCAACCATGCGAGCATCAGCGGCGACGTGAAACTGGACGGCAAGCCGCTGGACAAAGGCTCGATTCTCTTCGCGCCGTTGCCGGGCACCGCGGGCGTCGTCACCGGCGGAAACATCGTCGATGGCCACTATGAGGCTCAGCGGCGCGAAGGGGCCGGCCATCGGCTGGAATCGGGTCGAAATCCAGGCTGTGCGAAAGACGGGGAAAATGGTGCAGAACCCGCTGGGGCCGAAGGGCCAGATGGTCGAGATGGAGGCCGGCGCGGTTGCGCCGCGTTTCAACGGCAGCTCCACGCTCAAGTTCGAAGTAAAGCCCGGCGACAACAAAGCCGACTTCGACGTGCAATCGAAGTAGGATTCAGCGAAGATGACAAATATGTTGCTCGCTGCCAGTCGTCGGCGGGGCCAGCGTTGGCGCGAACGAGCGCGACTTGGATGACGATGAAGCTACGCCGAGCGTCAATTTGACTGAGGCCCGCGTTCGCTTTAAGCTGCTGTGATTCCCTCGCGGCTCAGTTTGATTCCGAATCGGCTTCATCCCTGAAATTCGCACCCCAGGTGAACAATGCCCTCGCACTGGAACAGTAATTTGTCACTCGGTTGTTTGGCCTTGGCAATGGCTGCCGGCAACATGCTATTTTCCGCAACGCCGGCGTCTGCCGTCGAAAATCCCGCGGGAAGGCTCGTGGTCTACGTCGGCACGTATAACGGGCCGAAAAGCGGGGGAATCTACGAGTACGATTTCGACCCGGCCACCGGCGCGATGACTGCCGCCGGCGAACCGGCAGAGATCACGAATTCCTCGTTCATGGCGATTCATCCCAACGGAAAATATTTGTACTCCGTCATCGAGACGGAAAATTTCCGCGGCAAGAACAGCGGCGGACTGAAGTCGTTCGCCATCAACGCGAAGTCGGGCCAGCTCACGCCGCTCAACGAGCAATCGTCCGAAGGTGGCATACCCTGCCATCTCGTCGTCGATCCGACGGGCCAGCATGTGCTGGTCGCCAACTACAATGGCGGGACATTCACGGCCGTGGCGATCGAGCCGGATGGCAAATTGGGGCCGGTGGAAGCGGTGCACCATGACCACGGTTCGAGCATCAACCGCGAACGACAAGAGGCGGCCCATCCGCACGGTGTCTGCTTCGACCCCGCGGGCAAGTTCTTCCTCGTCGCCGATCTCGGCATCGACAAGCTGTTCGTGTATCGCTTGGAAACGGTGAGCAAGGACACGGCCGTGCGATTCGAACCCGCGCAAACGCCGTTCGCGGCGATCGCGCCGGGTTCCGGACCGCGGCATGTCGCGTTTCATCCCAACGGTAAGTTCTTGTACCTCGTCAATGAACTCGGCGGCACGTTGATGGCGTTTCACTACGATGCCGAGACGGGAGCATTGCACCAGTTTCAGACGATCTCGACGTTGCCCAAGGATTTCACCGGCAAAAACACCGCCTCGGCCGTCGTGGTCCATCCGACGGGCCGCTATGTCTACGCTTGCAACCGCGGCGACGATAGCGTGGTGGCCTATTCCGTCGATGCGACGAGCGGCAAGCTCAACTTCGTCGAGCGCGTGTCAAGCGGCGGTAAGACGCCGCGCGATTGCGTGATCGATCCCGATGGCCATTGGCTGCTGGCCACGAATCAGGGATCCGACAATGTGACGGTATTCCAAATCGATGCCGATAGCGGCCGCCTGAAACCGACCGACAAGCCGACGGAAATCGGCGCCCCCGGCTGCGTGATTTTTCATCGGCTGACCGCGGCGAACGACTCGCTCAAGCATTAGTCGACTGTTCCGTTGATCTTCCGACCATTCCAACTAGATGCTGCACCCAAACGCCCATCGCCCTCATGCAAAAAGTTCTCGTCACGGATTCGACCTTCGCCGATCTCAGCGTTGAAACAGAGATCCTCGGGCCCTTGGGCGTCGCGGTCGAAAGCCGGCAATGCCGCACGGAGGCCGATCTGCTGGCTGCCGTGCCGGACGCCGATTATGTCATCACGCAATTCGCTCCGGTCAACGGCCGCGTAATCGCCGCGATGCAGCGGGCCCGCGTGATCGTGCGGTACGGCATCGGCGTCGATAACGTCGATCTGGAAGCCGCGCGGGAAAAGAAGATTCCCGTTTGCAATGTGCCGGCCTATTGCATCGACGAGGTGGCCGATCAAACGCTGGCATTCATCCTGGCCACCACGCGGCTGGTCGTCGGCAACAATACGAACGTCCACGCCGGCCGCTGGAGCCTGGCCGGCACGGTCGACAAGATGAAAGCCCTGCGCGATCTGACCGTCGGCGTCGTCGGCTTCGGTCGCATTGGCCGCGAGGTGGTCCAGCGTTTGGCGCCGTTCAAGTGCGCGATCCGCGTGCTCGACCCACTGGTTTCGCCGGCCGATATTTCGGCCGCCGGCGCGACAGCCGCCGAGTCGGTCGACGCGCTGTTGCCGCAGTGCGACGTCGTCACGCTGCATTGCCCTTCAACGCCCCAAACCCGGCGGATCATCAACAAGAATTCGCTGGCGAAGATCCGGCCGGGCGCGATCCTGATCAACGTCGGCCGCGGCGACCTGGTGGAAACCGCGGCCTTGGTCGAGGCGCTTGAAAGCGGCCGGCTCTCGGCGGCGGCGCTGGACGTGTGCGATCCCGAGCCGATTCCCGCCGGCCATCCGCTACTCGGCATGCCGAATGTGATCCTTGCTTCGCACATCGCTTCTTGCAGTCTCAAAGCAACCCGCACGCTGCGCGAAACGGTGGCCAATATCGTGGCCGCGGCCGTGCGTGGCAAACCGGTGCCGAACGTCGTGAACAAAGTCGACCCGAGCGTTACTGCCCGGTGACTGCGGAAGCAATCCTGGCGGCCTTTGCGCGGGAAACAGCAAATGCCCTGTTAGCCGCGACGCGGTAGCGGAGCGCGTCGGCGGCGCTCAACGCGCTCCGCTACCGCGTCGCGGCTAACATGGAAATGCCGGGCGCGAGCGATGCATATCTGCGGCCGGCAAAGTACACTAAAGAATTAGCGCCCAATCGGCATTCACCCGCGCACAAAACTGTCAGGACCGCCCGAGCCTATGTCCATCGAAGCCGATCCGCGAGTCGCCACCGATCGCCTGCTCGCCCTGTACCGGACGATGTCGCTTATCCGCCGCTGCGAGGAGTTGCTGGTCCGCTCGCACCAGCGCGGGCTGATCCACGGCGCCTGCCATACCTACATCGGGCAAGAAGCGATCGCGGCCGGCGTGTGCGCCCATCTGCGGCATGAGGATATGGTTTTCAGCACGCACCGCGGCCACGGCCACGCTTTGGCCAAGGGCGTGCCGCCGCTGGAGTTGATCGCCGAGCTGTACGGTCGTGCCGCCGGCTGCTCGCGCGGCCGCGGCGGCAGCATGCATCTGTTCTCGCCCGAGGTGGGAATGATGGGCACCAGCGGCATCGTTGGCCCCTGCATCCTGCAAGCCGCCGGCGCGGGCTATAGCTTTCGGCTGCACAAGACCGACCACGTCGCGGTCGCGTTTTTCGGCGACGGGGCGGTGAACAACGGCGCTTTTCACGAGGGGCTGAACATGGCCTCGATCTGGAAGCTGCCGGTGCTGTTCGTCTGCGAAAACAATCAATTTGCCACCGAAGTTCCCTTCGCTTATTCGGCCGGCAATCCGACCGTCGCCGCGCGGGCCGAAGGCTACGGTCTGCCCGGCGTTTCGGTTGATGGCAACGACGTGCTGGCCGTGTACGACGCCGCGGCCGAGGCCGTCGAACGGGCCCGTAGCGGCGGCGGCGCGACCTTGATTGAGTGCCTCACCTATCGCACCCGCCCGCACGCCGAAGGGATGGGCGATTATTCGTATCGCACGCGCGAAGACGTGGAACAGTGGAAAACGCGCTGCCCGATCGCCCGTTTGCGCCGTGCGCTGGCCGCGGAGCAGGGGAGCGACGGCGCCAGCGTCGAGGCGATCGACGCCGAGATCAAGGAGCTGGTCGATGCGGCCCATCGCACGGCCGAAGCCAGCGCCTGGCCCGAGGCCGCCACGGCGACGAATCACATCTACGCCCAGCCGACGGCCATCGAGCCCGCGCCGCCGCCCCCCACTCGCGAAACGGCGCCCGAACGCGAAATCACCTACATGCAGGCGACGCTGGAAGCACTTTCCGACGCGATGGAGCGCGATCCCGGCATCTTCGTCTTGGGCGAAGGGATCGGCGTGCGCGGCGGCAACTTCCGCACCACGTTCGGACTGTTCGAAAAGCATGGTCCGCTGCGGCTGTGCGACACGCCGATTTGCGAACGGGGATTTGTCGGCCTCGGTTGCGGAGCGGCGATGGCCGGCGCGCGACCCGTGGTTGATTTTATGTTCGCCGACTTCGTGCTCGACGGCGTGGGCGAGATCATCAACCAGATCGCCAAGATCCAGTACATGAGCAGCGGCCGCCTAAAGATGCCGGTGCTGTTGCGCGGCTGCATTGGGATCGGCCACTCGGCGGCCACGCACCACTCGGGCAACTATTATCCCATGTATGCCCATTTCCCGGGTCTAAGGGTGGTCGTCCCCGCCACGCCTTACGATGCGAAGGGGCTGTTGCAGCGCGCCCTGTCGTCGAACGATCCTGTGCTGTTTCTCGAACACCGCGAAGTGCTGGGGGTCAAAGGTTTTGTTCCGGCCGAGGCGTATGAAATCGAATTCGGCAAGGCCGCGGTCGTGCGCGAGGGAACCGATGCGACCGTGGTGGCTCTGGCCTGGATGGTTCATCAGGCGGCGAAAGCTTGCGACGAGTTGGCCAAAGAGGGGATCAGCATTGAGTTGATCGATCCGCGCACCGTTTCGCCGTTGGACACGGACACAATTGCCCGGAGTGTCGCGAAGACCGGCCGGCTATTGATTGTCGACGAGGCGTTTGCTCCGTGCGGGCTGGGCTCCGAAATCGCGGCGCAATTAGTTGACCGCTCGTTCGACGATCTTGACGCGCCGATCCGCCGCTTGAACGGCGCCCACACGCCCACGCCCTACAGCCCGCCGCTGGAAGCCGCCGTGGTGCCGACGCCGCGGACAATCGCACAAGCGATTCGCGACCTGTTAGCGGAATAGGAACCGAGTCGTTAGCCGCGACGCGTGAGCGGCGGCGTGAGCGGCGCGCATTGAGCGAAGGTAGCACTCGCAGTTGTTGTTTGCTCGTCCAATCGCGAACATAAGTGCAGTAGAAAGAACACCATGCCGGCAGAGATCATCATCCCGCGACTCGGTTGGGCCATGGAGGAGGGCGTTTTCGTGGGCTGGCTGAAGCAAGACGGCGATCCGATCCGCGAAGGGGAGCCGCTGTTTAGCCTGGAAGGAGAAAAGGCGGTCGAGGAGGTCGAATCGCTCGACGCCGGCATCCTGCGAATTCCGCCCGACGCGCCGAATCCCGGCGACGCGGTACTGGTGGGGGCCGTGATTGGTTACGTGCTGGAGCCGGGCGAGGCACTGCCATTTGAGAGCAGCGCCGCCACTGTTTCTCCCTCTCCCTCGACGGGAGAGGGCCGGGGTGAGGGTGATGCAGCGCACTCAATGTCCCCCCCCTCACCCCCGACCCCTCTCCCACAAGGGGCGAGGGGAGCCACGTCTCCCTCTCCCTTGATGGGAGAGGGCCGGGGTGAGGGTGATGAAGCACGATCCAAGCCCCACCCCTCACCCCCAGCCCCGCTCCCGCAAGGGGCAAGGGGAGATGTGTCTCCCTCTTCCTCGACGGGAGAGGGCCGGGGTGGGGGTGATGCACGCACTCAATGTCCCACCCCTCACCCCCGACCCCTCTCCCACAAGGGGCGAGGGGAGAAGTGTCTCCCTCTCCCTCGATGGGAGAGGGCCGGGGTGAGGGTGATGCAGCGCACTCATTGTCCCAGCCCTCACCCCCAGCCCCTCTCCCGCAAGGGGCGAGGGGAGACAGCGCGGCCCAGCCTGCCGGCGCGGTGCATGCCGGCAATGGCAATAGTTCGCCCGGCCCGACAATCTCGCCACGTGCCCGCCGCAAAGCCGACCAGTTAGGCGTCGATTGGACGCAACTCGAAGGGAGCGGCCGAACCGGCCGCATTCGCGAGCGCGATGTCGTCGCCGCGAGCCGAGCTATCCCGGCGCACGACGACCGCTTGACGACACGCCCGGCTCCGGACGAGCAGCAATCCGAGCCGCGCACGTCAGTAAGCGTGTCTTCGTCCCCCGAACCGCGAGAGCCTCGGGTGCTCTCAGCCGCTGCCGCAGCAACCTCGACAAAGGCCGTCTCAGCAAAGAAAACACATGCCACGCCTCTGCGCCGCACCATTGCCGAGCGGATGCTGCACAGCCAACGGAGCACGGCCCCGGTCACGTTGAACACGACGGCCGACGTCAGCACGCTGGTCCATCTGCGGCGGCAACTGAAGGAATGCTCGCCCGCCGACGAAGTACCCAGCTTCACCGACTTGCTGATTCGGCTGACGGTCCCGGCATTGACGGCCCATCCCGCGCTCAACTCGCAATGGGATGGCGACGACATTGTCATCCCGAGCGAAATCCACGTCGGCGTGGCGGTCGACACCGAAGCCGGCTTGCTCGTGCCGGTGTTGCGCGACGCCGCGACGCTGACTCTCCGGCAAATCAGCATCCGCCTGCGCGACCTGGCTGCCCGGCGCGGCGGCGCGAATTGAAAGCCGACGAGCTGCGCGGAGGCACGTTCACGATCACGAATCTCGGCAGCTTCGGCATCGACGCCTTTACGCCGATCATCAACTATCCCGAATGCGCGGTCCTCGGCGTCGGCCGCATTGTCCGGCAGCCGGTCGTCGGTGCGGACGATCAGATTGTCGTTCAAGACCGCGTCTCGCTCAGCCTGACGTTCGACCACCGGATCGTCGACGGCGCCCCGGCCGCGCGTTTTCTCCAGCAGCTAACCGGGTTCTTGGAAAACCCCATCCCCCGCCTGATTTCCTGAGTGAACACAACGCGAATATGAGAACGCGGGAAGGCCGTGGGTTCTTCTGCGCCGTTCGGACCGTCAGGCGACACGGCCGCCGCTCTCCCTCACTTTCGCGCAAAGCAACTCACGATCCGCCAGTGGGATGGCGGCGATCGGCAAGGTAATAAATACATTCTTCCCAAAGAACAACAGCCAGCATTCGGGAAAACGCCAGACCATTTCAATGGCGCGCCATTGCATCCTGCTGTCCCCGACGGAACTCTTCATTCGAAATTCATCAGGCGAAATCGTTATTTCAGCGGTCGTCTCGCTCATACGCCGAAATTTTGATAACGACCTCTTGAGGAAGGTAAAGTAGACGCCCCCTGCCGTCCCGACGACGAGCACCCATAAAATCAAGAACCCATAAATGACGTGTGGCTCGGCTCGCAACGCGAACGCCCTGAAGACGGCTCCTGTCGCGATTGTAAGCACAAGAACGCCGCGCCAGTTAATGAAACGCACCCAAAACCGCAAGATCGCCTTGCGGATAAGTGCTTCGGTATACGTGACCGTCGTTGTCATGCTCACTTGCCGTTGTCGGTCGGGCCATCGTTGGCGTATTTGTTGAGGTCGATACCGACCGGGGCGACGATCAGGTAGTTGATCGGGCCGTTGACGGTGAAGGTCAGCCCGTGGTCGCCGGCGGCGACGATTTTGTCGGCCGAGTTGTTGCCGTGGCCCTGATAGTAAATCAATTTTTCCGTGCCTAATGCGGTCCAATCGTCGAAGGGGACCGCGCCGTAGTCGGCGTCGCCCATCGAGATCCGGACGGCATATTGCCCAGGCGGCACGTCGATTTTGAATTCCTTTTCCTTGACCGTGTTGAACCGCATCCGCAACGGATGTTTGGCGCTCGCGCGATCGTCGCGAGTGGCCAACCCTTCGATGTTCAGCCAGCCATATCCACGGGCGTCGCGATAGCGCTGGCCGCTCTCCGCCTTCCAGCCGGCGCGGCGGAGTGTCTTGCACTTGAAAGCAAATCCTGTGGATCACCGGGGCCGACACAACGGCCACCTCGGTAGTCGCCGATTTGCCTTGATACGAGGCGGTGACCACGACCGGCTCGCCGGCCCGGATCGCCTTGATGATCCCTCCGGCGACTTGCACGCGGTCTGAGGCCGCGGACGACCAATTTGCAGCGCCGGTGCAATCTCGGTGAAAATGTTCTTCGCCGCGCGTGTACGCGGCGGTCGCTGGCAATGAAAAGCTGTCGCCGGCGACGATCGTCAGCTTGGGAAAACTCGTCCGGATCGAATCGAGCCGCGCCTGGCTGAGAACGTCTTTCACCGGTAGCGTCACCTCGTCGGCAAATCCCCGTTTGTAGGCCGGATCGGCGTACACGACGCGAATTCGCGCCGTGCCGGCCGCCACGCCGCGAATCACGCCGCGGCCATGCACGTCCGTCGTGGCGACGGCCGGGTCGAGCGAAAAATAACTGGCCTCGTCGGTGACATTCTTATTCGCGCCGTCGGCATACTGCGCTTGGACCGATACACAAGAGGCGGAAAGGTCCGACTCCAGCGTGCCCCTCGTGCGCGTGACTTTGACGCCGGTGATGACATTCGGCCGATCGGCGGTGAGACGGTAAATGAACACATTCTGTTTCGTCGAGTTGCACAGCACGAACACATTCATCGACGGGACATAACGAAAACGGCCGAACGTGCCCCATTGATCCGGCGGTCCGGGCGTTACCGTGTTCGTCGGAGCGGGAGGATGGCGTGTCCATTTCCGCGTGTCCATGTCGAGCGTGTAGACGTCCGCGCCCTTGTCCCAGGCGACGAATTTGTCGAGCGGCGGCACGTAGCAGAAACCGGGGCTGCAGCGCGAGAGGATTTCGGTGTCGCCGGTCGTCGTGATTTCCTCTTCGATGATGTTTTGCGGAATCGGCGCAAGCTTCCAGACTTTCACCTTTCCCTTGCCGCAAGAGACCATCAGCCGCCGCTTGAAATCGACATCGGCCGTTTCGTAATACGACGGTTCGGGCGAGGTGCTCGCGCGCAACGTCCAGTGGTGCGTGAGCGGATTCCACTGGCTCAACTTTCCGGCCGTGGTCGGCGTGCTCAACCAAAGCAGATCGGCGATCGGGTCGTAAGCGCAAATATCGCCGGTGCGCCCCGTGCCATGGTCGGCGTAGACTTCCCAATGATCGGGATGGCTTGGGTCCAGTGCATAAGTGCGCGGCGTGCCCCAACCGCCGACAACGACGTAGCGATCCGTCGGCGGCGGGAGATATTCCACGCCGTCGTAGGTGTGCATGGCAAACGGGGCTTTGTTCAGGTCCGTGTATTCCGTGCCGGGGATCACCGGATCGGGATCGTTGAGCCGATGCCATTTCAGATCGTGCAGATCGAACGCATAGATTTCGTTGCCGTTGTAGCCGGCATGCCCGCCGCCGGGACCGATGTAGAGCCGGTCGCGCTGGCTATCGAATGCCCCGCCAGCCCAACATTCGGTGACGCCGCCAATGCCGCCGCGCAGCCAAGGGAATTTAGCTTCGGAAGCCTTGACCACTTCCAAATGCGAATTGGGGACTTCGTACCACTGGCCCGGCTTGAGGTTCGCAACCGCGGTTGGAACATCGGCCACCGCGCTGCCGCATTCGAGGACCGACAAGATCGCGAGCAGAATCGCAGCAACGTTCACGGCACAAATTCGACGAGTACGATCAGCGATGATTCTGCTCATTGATTCCTCGGCACCAAAAGAATTGCGGCCTAGTGCTTTGTCACAGCTTGAATTTGGGGTGCCACTGGCTTTGCCAGTGTTCTTCGTTGCTGACCGATCAAGGCAAGAATTTCAAGATCACTGGCAGAGCCAGTGGCACACAATCCCAAAATCAAGCGTTGACAAGGTACTAGAAGACCACGATGCGATCCCGCAGCCAAGACAAAGTTAACTGAGCGCCGCGGACCGATCAATGAATTACACGACGAATGAGCTGCTGGCGGCCCGAAACGAGTAAAGTCCTCGCGCGCCATACGCTCCTCTCCTGTGCCGCAGTTAAGGGAGGCAATTCTATCGCCGCGATCGTCAATCCGGTCTGACTATCTTAACCGTGCATCCCTTCCGTTAGAGCGGCGCGGTGCGCAAAATGGGCTTACGTTCGAGTTGCAATCGAACGCGACCACTTGCTTGCCGCCCCGCCGCGGAGTTTGACGTGCGATCATTCAAAAGCCTCAATCAGCAGGAACTCCTGGCGCTGGCGATCTCGTTGGAAGAGGAAGACGGCCGGATTTACGACGATTTCGCTGAATCCGTGAAGGCGAACTATCCCGCGACGGCGAAGATTCTGCAACGGATGCGCGCTGAGGAGGATGGTCATCGCCACCGGTTGCTCGAGCTATATCGCGCGAAATTCGGCGAGCATATTCCGCTCATCCGGCGGCACGACATCAAAGGGTTCGTCACGCGCCGGCCCATGTGGCTCATTCGTCCACTTGGCGTGAAAGTGATTCAGCGGCAAATCGCGCTGATGGAACTCGAAACCAAACAGTTTTACGAACGGGCGATCCAGCAATCGACCGACGCCGGCATTCGCCAGTTGTTGGGCGACCTGGCCGAAGAAGAACGGGAGCATGCCCGATTGGCCGAAACGCTCGAATCGGCGCAGCAACATACCGGCGCCAATGACGAAGAGGCCGCCACGCGGCAAACGACTGCTGTTGTTACAAGTGGTCCAACCGGGCCTGGCCGGTTTGATGGACGGCTCGGTTTCAACGCTGGCCCCGCTGTTCGCCACGGCGTTCGCCACCAAGAATACTTGGGACACTTTTCGCGTGGGCCTCGCGGCGGCCGCGGGAGCTGGAATCAGCATGGGTTTCGCCGAAGCCCTGTCCGACGACGGCAGTCTCACCGGCCGGGGGCGACCGTTGCTGCGCGGGCTGGTCTGCGGATTGATGACCGCGCTGGGCGGCCTGGGCCATACGTTGCCGTACCTGATCCCGCACTATTGGACCGCGACTTGGGTCGCCGTCGGCGTCGTGGTTGTCGAATTGGGCGTGATTTCCTGGATCCGCAACCACTACATGGACACGCCGCTGACATCCGCCATTTTTCAAGTAGCGGTCGGCGGCACGTTGGTGTTCATCACCGGGATTCTGATCGGCAGCTCATGACTCGCAGGTCCGGAGCGCGCGATGGAAGTGGCACCGTTTGAGCCCCGACGGCACACGGAGTGTGCCTACTACGTAGCAGGCACGCTCCGCGTGCCGTCGCCGCGCCAAAAATCTCAAGATGTACCACTACGCGCGCGATGGCTGGCTCGACTTGCCGGGGTGAAGCAAGTATCGTGGAAAGTCTGTCTAGCCAGACGCCACTTGAGAATGCCGCATGAAGTTCGATGAGTTGCTGATCCTGTTGCCATGCCACAGCCTGGACGACTTTCCGACGCACCTCAAGCCGGCGGAGGCCGAAGGGCTGTTGGCTTGCTGGTCGGCGATGTGGCATCCGCGGTTGATCGCCGCCACGGGAAAAATTCCCGGCTGGCGCCCCGCGGCGGCCCTGTCCGATTCGCTCGCCGAGAAGCTGATCGTGATCCCGCCGTCGGTCGAGAGCATGGTTCCAAGCGATCTCGGCGCACGGGCCCAGCGCGAAGGGGGCCGAGCTGTCAGCGGGGCTGCAGCAACGGCCGGAGGTGGTGGCGGCCTTTCTGGCAGAACTCGACCGGGATTCTGCCCCGGTGGCTGCGATTGATTCACAACTGGTGAACGATTTCTTGGCTCTTGGCACATGTTATCTTTATGGCGAGCTGTTGGCCCGGCGCGATGCGCTACGGCAGCACGATCGACGCGGAGCGATTTCACGAGCATCTGCTGGCCGCCGCCAACGCGTCCGTGGCAGGCAACGCGGACGAGGCCCGCACGGCGCTGGGTTTGACGTTTAACGTCTTAGTCGAAGCCCGCGGAAAATATTATCCCGTCGATACTTGCCTGATCGATTTGACGCTCGTTGCCGGCACTACGCTCGGGGCATCGCTGCGGCAGGAACTTGCCGGCCCGCAGCCGGTCAATCTGCTGATCTCGGGCAGCGTGGTGGCGGAAATGGCGCGGCGCGAGCCCGAGAGTCTCGCGGCGCTGCGCGAGGCGTTGGCTCGCGGGACCGTTTCTCTGGTCGGCGGCGAGTACGATGAAGCGGAGTTGCCGCTGCTTCCACCGGAATCGATTCTGCTGCAAATTCGCAACGGCTTGGCTCACTACGAAAAGCACTTGGGCCAGCGGCCGACGGTCTTTGGCCGCCGACGTTATGGACTGACCCCGATACTGCCGCAAATCCTCCGCCAGTTCGGTTTTCGCGGCGCGATCCATTTCACGCTCGACGACGGCCGTTTCCCCCAGGGTGACGGAGCCAAAACTTGCTGGGAAGGGTTGGCCGGCACGTCGATCGACGCGATGGCTCGCGTGCCGATGGACGCCAACCAGCCGGCGAACTTCACCGGCCTGGCGGAAAAAGTCGGCCATGCGATGGACCACGACCATGTGGCGACGGTCGGTTTCGCCCATTGGCCGGGCGCGGTCAGTCCGTATTACGACGATCTACGCCGGGCGACGTCCTACGCGCCGGTGCTCGGAAATTCGTGACGCTAGAGCATTACTTCACCGAGTACCGACGCCCCTGGCATGTTCTCGCGATTCACGCCCGATCAATATCGTGCGCCGTATTTGCAACAGGCCGTGCAGGCCGCCGAGCGCGATCCGATTTCGCGGTGGGTGCGTCATCTGGCTGCCTGCCGCACGGCCAATGTTTGCCAGACACTCGGCACGCTGACGGGCCTGTTGCGGCGAGTCGATCCTGAAACGAGCTGCGCTGGCGGCGGAGGTCGAGCGCGTGCATCACTCCGGCGACAGGGCAGCGGAATCCGCGCTCGAAGGCCAATTGGCGGATCGAGCCGCGAGCGAGACGGCGCGCCTCGCAGCGGTAATTCCCCGCGAATCCAAACCAGCCGTGCCTGGCTATCTGGTCCTCAACCCGGCCAACTATCGGCGCCGTCTGCTGATTGAAACTCCGGCGCTGGACGCGTTGCCCGCTGAAACCGCGCCGGTCTTGGCGGCCGAAGAGTTCGGCGGCGTGAAGCGCGTGTTGGTCGAAGTCCCGTCGGCAGGGTTCGCCTGGGTCGCGGCCGCGGAAGGAACGCCCGGCAAGCGTTGGTCGGGCGAACCACTGGCGTCCAGTCACCTGCTCCGCAACGAGCACTGCGAGGTGGCCATCCATCCCGTGACTGGCGGGATACAGTCGATCCACGATTATCGCAACCGCGCCAATCGGCTCTCGCAGCAGCTGGTTTTCCGCCGGCCGGCACCGCACGATGACGAGGCCGCGAAAACAGCGGGCGACGAAACCGCCGATTGCCGCATGGTCGCCGATGAGATCGAAGTCACTTCCGGCGGGCGGCTCTGGGGTGAGATCACCAGTCGCGGCAAGCTGCTGGACGCCGCCGGAAATCGCCTGGCCGATTTCATTCAACGGACGCAAATGACGCTCGCCAGCCGCGTCGTCGCCGTGGAATTGGAATTGAATCCGATTGCCGAACTGCTCGACGATCCTTGGAACTCGTATTTCGGCTGCCGGTTTGCCTGGGCCGATAGCGGGGCCACGCTCCATCGCGATTTGCACATGGCCAGGCAATCGACGACGGCCAAGCGACTCGAATCGCCGCGGTTCGTCGAGATCGAAAGCACGCAGGGCGCACCGTGCTGTTGTTCGGCGGGCTGCCGTATCACAGCCGACTCGGTCAGCGGATGCTCGACACGCTTTTGCTAGTGCGCGGTGAAACGGCCCGGCGCTTCCGCTTGGGAATCGGCGTCGATGTGCCGCATCCGTGGATGGCGGCGCTCGACGCGATGACGCGCCCCACGATCCATCAAGAAACCGCCGCCGCTCCCGCGCCCAGCCCGCATGGCTGGCTGTTTCATTTCGACGCGCGGAACGTGGTGGCCACATCCATCGAGCCGATTTTGGTGGGGCCCGATGAAGAGCGCGTTGCACCGCAAACGCCCGCGGCTGCCGACGCCGCGGCTTCGGCCCGCGCCGTTGGTTTTCGGATTCGGTTGTGGGAGGTCGAAGGGCGGGCGGGTCGGGTGAAGCTGCGTTGTTTCCGCGAGCCGGCATCGGCCCGGCGCACCGATTTCGACCACCGCGCGACAGGCGACTTGCCGGTGGAAGGGGACAGCATTTTCGTCGACATGTGCGCTTTCGATTATGTGGAACTCGAAGCCTATTGGAAAAGCTGATCGAGCACCCGATGCGGACGGCACTGTCTCAATTTCTATTCGCGTTCCTGACCGTGGCGCTTTCTGCCGCGGCGCTGTTGTCTGCCGTTGATGCGGAACAAGCTTTCGCCGACGCGCCTGCCGAACCGTCGCCGACAACGGCCGATGGCTTGACGGTCGATGCCACGAGTTTGCAGGCCAAGGTCATGTGCGGTTATCAGGGCTGGTTCCGATGCCCGAACGACGCGGCGGACATGGGCTGGATTCATTGGAGCCGCGACAGCCGGCAGATCACGCCGAACACTCTGACCTTCGAAATGTGGCCGGATATGAGCGAATCCACCCCGGCCGAGCGATTCGCCGCGACTGGTTTCACACATCCCGACGGCAGCCAGGCGTATCTGTTCAGTTCCGACAACGCGGCCACGGTCCTGCGGCATTTCCAGTGGATGCGCGATTACGGCATCGACGGCGCCTGGCTCCAACAATTCGTCGTCGATCTGCCGGGCGGGCCGGCCGCGGCTCGCTATCCTTCGCGGTTGCGAGTTCTGCGGCGCGTGGCCGAGTCGGCCAAGAGCACCGGCCGCGTCTGGGCCTTGTCTTACGATATCTCGGGCATGCCAGCGGGCAAGATCTTCGACACGCTCGCCGCCGATTGGAAAAAAATGGTCGACGACAAAACGACCGCGGGCGACCGTTATTTGCATCACCGCGGACGACCCGTCGTCCAAGTTTGGGGCTTCTATCGCAACAGCCGCGGCAACTCGCTGACAGCCGACGTGGCCAACCGGCTAATCGATTTTTTCAAAGCCCCGGGCCCTTACTCAGCCTTCATGCTCGGCGGCGGCGACTGGGATTGGCGAAAGAATCCGGATCCTCAGTGGCAAGCCATCTACCGACGGCTCGATGCCTATGCTCCGTGGAACGTCGGTAATTATGTGACGGACTCCAGCGGCGCGAAGCATGCCGCGACGGATTATTGGGCCGACGACCAGCGTGAACGCCAGCGGCATGGAACGGTTTGGATTCCGGTAGTCTATCCAGGCTTCAGTTGGGACAACTTGCAACGCAAGCCGCCAGGCACAAGCCTGATCCCGCGTCGCGGGGGTGAGTTTCTCTGGGAGCAATTCCATACGCTGGTCGCGCTGAAACCGACGTCGGTCTACGTGGCGATGTTCGATGAAGTGGACGAAGGGACCGCGATATTCAAGGTGACAAGCTCGCCGCCGACTCAAGCTCATTTTGTCGGCTACGAAGGGCGGCCGAGCGATTATTATCTGCGCTTGGTCGGCGCGGGTGCCCGGATGCTATACCGCGGCGCTCCGGTGACAGCGACGATCCCGATACGGCCGTGACAACGCCGCGTCTAGCTTGCTCGTACCGATGGTTTCGACACGCTTAAGCTGTCTCGAAGCCGTGCGTTGTTGCGGGGCGGGAATCCGACACTCCCTCTCCCTTGACGGGAGAGGGCTGGGGTGAGGGTGGGAATCAAGTTCGATTTTTCACTTGCAGCTGAATTTCGACGTCACCGATGTTCCCACCCCTCACCCCCGACCCCTCTCCCACAAGGGGCGAGGGGAGACGCGTTTGTCCGCACCGGCATTCCCACCACTTTCGAGACGCCCACACACGCGCTGAACGCGGGAATCGGAACGGACGCTCGCTTACTGTAACGCACCTCCCAACAGTGTCGAGCAATTCGCTGAACCGCTGGGCGCATGGGGTCAGGAGGCGTATGCTAGTGGTATCGATTCACTATGAGGGAGGTTGTACTATGACGTTTTCGGCGGCGTCGCTGCGCGAATTGCATCGGATTCATCGCCAGTTGTCCGATCTTCGCGAGCGGCTCGACCGGGGGCCGAAGCAAATCAAAGCCCGCCAGGCCACTATTGCCGCTGCCGAGGAAAAGCTGGCCAAGACCCAGGCCGAGTCGAAGGCCGGCCGGATTGCTTGCGATGCCCAGCAACTGAACTTGCGCTCGGGCGAAGCGAAGATTTTGGAATTGGAAACGAAGCTGAATCAGGCCGGAACGAACCGCGAATACCAGGCCCTGCGCGACCAAATTGCGGCCGATAAAATGGCGAATAGCGTCCTGGCCGACGAAATTCTCGAAGCCATGGAAAAAGTCGATGGCCATAAGAAGTTCATCGGCGAGGCCGAGCAGCAGGTAATCAAGGCGAAAGAGGAACTAAGCAAGGTCCAGCAAACCGTGCGGTCGCAGGCCGAGTCGCTGCTGTCCGATGTCCATCGGCTCGAGGAAGAGCTCCGCACCGCCGAAGCTGCGCTGCCGGCCGAGTTTCGCGAACCGTACCAGCGGATCGTCAAAGCCAAGGGCGAAGACGCGCTGGCCCAAGTCGACGCCGAAAGTTGTGGCGGCTGCCATCAGCAGCTAACGCCCAACGTCCTCAGCCAATTAGCCAGCGCCAAAGCGGTCTTCTGCAAAACCTGCGGCCGGCTGTTGTACTTGCCCGAGGACCGGACTTCCGGCCGCGTCGAGTTGATGGACGCGGTCCACGACTTTTGCAATACGCCGTTCGCGACGCAGGGCAAAGACGAGTCGGGCAAAAGCTTGCAGCGTTTTGAGGACCTGATCGAGACGATCGGCCGGATCAGCCGCCTGGAGGTGAATCCCCTGGTGGCCAAGCGAATCGCGGGAGAGTTGGAAAGCCGCTTTCCGCACCGGGCCGATTGGGATGAAAAAGTCAGCCAACCCCACGTTCGGACCCAGATTTTGCAGATCATTCTCGACGGATTGAAATCGGCCGCGCGAGCGAAATAGAGAGGCAACAAGTGTGCCACTGGCAAGCAACGTTTGCCAGCGGAGGCGCCGAGCACACGCGGGAAGCACGGGCAGACTTCGCTTGCGCGTGCCACACAAGCTGAATCGAGAAAATCGCTCGGTTGAGCGTTGCGGTTTGGCTTTACACGGCGGGAAAATCGGATCAAAATAGGGTGTCGGTCTCCTCGGCGTGAGGGGGCCGTGTTTTTTTGCGCTTCGGCGGTGAGGAAATCATGTCCGACCTGGTGCCTGTCACGCGTACCGGCTACGAAAAGCTCAAGGCCGAGCTCGACCAAATGGAAAACGTGGAGATGCCCAAGGTGGCGCAGCGGATCGCGCTCGCGCAGTGAAGGCGATCTGAGCGAAAACGCCGAATATCATGGCGCCCGCGAATCCCAAGGCATGCTCCAGGCCAAGATCAATCTGCTGCGCGACAAGCTCTCGCGGGCCACGATTGTCGACGTCAGCACTTCGGCCAGGGACGAAGTTTCTTTCGGGGCGACCGTGGTGGTTAAGGACCTCGATTTCGGCGACGAAGAAGTGTTCGTGCTCGTCGGCGCCGGCGAGGAAGATTACGACGCCGGGAAAATCAACGTCACCAGCCCGCTGGCCCAGGGGCTCCTGGGACGCAAAGTTGGGGCGAAAGTGGAAATCCCGGTGCCGGCCGGCAAGATGCGATTCGAAATCCTCGAGATTCGCTGGGAATGAGTCGGCTTCAAGCCCACGATGAGCGCGATCACGGTTCGAGTCCTTCGAACAAGGCCGAGCCGATCCGCACCAGCGTGGCTCCTTCTTCGATCGCGACTTCGAAGTCGTCGCTCATGCCCATCGAAAGCTCGTCGAGCGAAACATTCGGGGCGGTCGACTTGCGCAACTGATCGCGCAATTCTCGCAAGGCCCGGAAATCGCGGCGGGCTCGCTCCGGGCCCCCTTCCAGCGCAGCCATGCCCATTAGCCCCCGGATTTGCACATGGCGGAATGCCGCGGCTTCGACAATTTGCGCGGGCATTTCGCTCGGCGGCAGCCCGTACTTGGTCTGATCGCCGGAGACGTTGACTTCCAACAGAACGGGCACGATTCGATCCAACGAATCGGCCGCCGCTTCGATCGCCGCTAACAGCCGCAAGCTATCGACCGAATGGATGAGCGATGCCAGCGGCAACGACTGCTCGACCTTGTTGCGCTGCAAATGGCCGATCAGATGCCAGCGGATCGGCAGATCGGACAGTTCCGCAGCCTTCTGCCATAGCTCCTGCGGCCGGCTTTCGCCGAGATCGAGGCAACCGGCTTCGGCCAGCGCGCGGGCCGTCGCAATGTCGACGGTCTTCGTGGCAGCGACCAGCGTGACGGCGCTCGGCAGTCGGCAACTCCGCTCGGCCGCGGCGGCGATGCGCTCCGGATCTCGGCCAGATTGTCGACCAGGCGCGACACGGAACTACTTGCCTGCGTCCGCGGGCGCATCTTTGAACCGGAACGGCGGCTTGCCGGTAATGTCGGTGCTTGTAAAGCTCGGGCACCAATAGTGCTCGACATGCTCGATGACCAGCTCCGTCCCGCGAAAGTGGTTGACTCCCGGCGGGCGCTCGATGGTTGTACATCGTGTCGGTCATGTCGCGAATCAAGGCGACGTTTTTTCCGAGCTTCGCCATCTGGCGGATGCCGAACGGCCGGCCCAGCACGCACATGTTGAGATGGACGCCGCAGATCATGACGTTGTCGATGCCGCGCTGGACGAGCAAGTTCCAGATTTCCTGGCCGTTGTCGGTGATCGCGTCGTTCTTGCCGATCTCGATCAGCGGATTCTGCCGCGTCCAGGCTTCGCGGATCGTGCATTTCGTCGGGCAATCGCAGCCCATGTCGGAATCGTCGATCGGCAGCACGCCTTCATGCTTCGCATCGGGCCAACACCAGCCGGTTCCCCACCGCTCGTAGGTTGTCAGCGGAATCGGCGTCGACGCCAGCGGAGCATCCTGGGCCAGCTGGCGCTGCGGCGTGTTCTTGTAATAGCTCGTGACGCTGCTGGGGCAGTGGATGATAAACACGCCCTGATCGCGGGCGGCGCGAACGGTGTCGTTCAGCGGCACGGCCAATTCGTTCACCCGGGCGGCAGCTCCCTTGCACCAGTGGTTGTCCCACATGTCGCAGATGACCAGGGCCGTTTTCTTAGCCGGCCAGGCCGCGGTCCGCTCCTCGACGGCGTTTTCGTTCTGGCCCGGTGGATTCGGCGCGAGCGGAAATGCAATTTCAACGCGCCGGCGTCGGGCGAAGCCGGCTCGGAAGACGCTTGTGAGCTAAGCATGCCGAAGCCGACGAACAGCGCCGTCGCGCTGATCAAAGCGGAGTAGGTGCGGCGCTGCATGTCGATGCATCTCCTGATATCCGTGGCGAAAACGTCGCGCAAACCGCGCAAAACTAGCTTAGGTTTGATTCCTGCGATACCGCTTGGCGTGGTCGAGCACGTCCGGATCCTTACAGATCGGGATCACGATGTCGAGCGCCTTGTTGAATTCGGCCTCGTGCGGATAGCGCACTCCCGATGATGGGCCAACTCGGTCACCGAAGCGCAGGCCTCCTGCGCGAACTCGGGTTGTGACAGATACGGCACCAAGAAACGTAGCGACTCGACGGTGCGAATCGAACGAGCTCGCTTGATGACCGCGTTGCGCTCGGAATCGGTCGCGGCCAGCGACATGGCGGTCTTGAGCATGTCGAGCCGTTGGGCATCGGTCCGTTTGTCGTGCAGCGCGGCAACGCGGATAAGCGCCCGCAACGTGAGGTCGCCATGCTCCGGATTGTCGGCCGATTTCGTCAGGGCCAACAACCGCGCGGCGACGGTTGCGTCGGGCCAGTTGCACAGCGCTCGCAAACCGGCGTCGTGCCGGACCGGATCGGAATCGGCAATGGCCGACTCGATGATTTTCAGAGAGTCCGGGCCGCCGAGCCGACCCAAGGTCGACAGCAACAGCGTTTGATCTTTGGCGTCGAATTTGGCATAGGCGGACAGCATTGGCTCGGGCCGTTTCGCCGGATCGGCGATCCGATTGCAGACCGCGACCAACGCCCGTTCCGCGGCGTCGCGTTCCGTGCCGTGCTTGGCTTTCAACACGCTGCGTGCCATGGCCTCGACGCTCTCAGGCCCGGCCAATTTCGCCAGTGCCGTCATGGCGGCCACGCGCACGGCGGCATCTTCATCTTGCGATGCGGTGAGCAGACTGGGGATGCAATCGGTGGCATGCCGGGCGAGCAGCACGTCGAGCAAATCGGCGCGCGTCGCCGCGTTGACCTGCGGCAGCGCCGCGGCAATTTCCGCGTTCCCCTTGGGAGAACGCAAGCGCACGAGGCTATCCCGGGCGGCTGCTTTTTCCGGGCCCGAGTTTTTTTCCAACGACCGGACGAGCATGGGAATGTCGGCCGGATCGCCAAATGAACCTAGGGCATGCGTGGCGGCGGCGCGAACCGACTCGTCGGAACTCTTTAACATTTTCAATGTCTCGGGCCGGGCCGCGGGATCAGCGCGGTCGGCCAGCGCGTCGAGCAGCGCCGCCTGAGCGTCGGGCTCGAGCTTCGGACAAGAGGCCGGCGAATTCCTTCGTCGCGGCAGCCCCCTTGGCTTCCTCGCGCACCTGCTGTAAACCGAGGGCTCGCACATCCTTGTCCTTATCGCTCAGCAAACTGACCACAAGCGAAACTACTTTGTCCCCCGAGTCCTCCGCGGCAAGAACCTGCGCCGCCCCTGTCGCGGCAAAAACAACAAACGCGAGTACAACACTCACTCGGGTGCTAAAGCGAACGCGGAAAAACAACGGCATCAGGCTCCGTCTCCAACAGTTGGGTTTGAAACAGGGATAAATAACGATTTCGAGAAAACGTCCCAGGAACCGCCGGCAGCCACGCCTTGGCGCACAACGCCATCCCGTCGCGGCTCGCTGCGTTCGTCCATTCCCGCTTAACTTTAACCCAACCGTGCCGCGCGGTCAAAAGACAGCCCCGATCGCGCGAACAGGCAGTATTCATTAGGCTTTGTGGCTGGGACGCCGCTCGGCAAATCGATCCTTGCGGATTTCTGGGAAATTAAACGGGTTAGAACGTCAGAACTATTTACGGCACTAAATCGTTCTGACCCGTTTAATTCCTCCAAGGGACATAACGAAAATCGCCGCTGAGAACGTGGCCAAGCCACTGGCCGAGGTTTCCGCAGCGGTCGCGACGGAGGCGGCCAAGGGAATCAACTGGACAGTTATCACGTTAGCCGTGGTTCTTGTCACGGGCGGATTGTTGGCATTTCGTCTTCGTCGAAAATGGGACCCACGGCAAGTCGCAAAATGATGGGACGATTCCCGACCGACCTTGTGTTGGATCACGCCCAGCGCGGTTGGTTTGCTTGGCGTTCATTGTGGAGTTATGGGACCGATTGCAAAGATCTCAACCGGGATTTTCACCAGCCCCTGTGTGTGAGCATTTTGGCCTGCTTTGCGCGGGGCTGCAATTGGGATTGGCGGAACGGGGCATGGCCAATGGAGAAGGCCCCCCTTTCCCCCACGCCCGCTGACGGCGTGAAGGTGCGGACGTTCGGTGGTGGAGCTGCTCTCAGAGCCGCAGCACCTCGCGCAAAAATGCGTGACGCGGCGGTGGAGTCCAACTCCGGCGAGCGGGTCCCGCGCCGCGTCGGCCAGCGCTTCGGCAACATCCAACGACGCAGGCGATTCAACAAATGTTCCCACAACGGAACCACCGCCTGGGCCAAGTCCACTTTCAATTGACGCGAACCCTTCACCACTCGAGCGCCCGCCTTGAGCACCGACCGCTGAAATCTTCCCAAATCCCAGCAACCACCCAACTGATCTTCCAACTCGCCGCGCAACATCGACGCCAGGTTGAACGCCAACAGCGCCAACAACAATGTCGCTTCGTTCTCCTCGAACTCCGGCGACGACAGCCGCGGCGCCACGGTCGCATTGAATTCTCCCAGCCGATCCTCGAAGGTGCCGCGGCGGCGATAATGAGCCAGCGAAGCCTCGCCGCTGATTTCCTCGACCGGCCGGTTGGTGACCAGGAAGAAATAGTCCGGCAACAAGTTCAATTGGCCCGTCACCGGGTCCGGTTGGTCGATGACCACCAGCAGCAGACGTTGTGGATGTTTCCAAGACTCGGCTTGGTGCATGCCCAACTCGAAGACATCTTCGTAGCCTTCCTTCGGTGGCCGCCCCGCGGGCCGCTTGAGATACGGCTCGGCCAGCCGGTCCAAGACCGGATTGCCCGGCAAACGGCCGAGAAAACGCCACTTGCGCTCGGTCAGATAATCCATCACCAAGCCGTGGGTAAAGCCCGCGTCCAAGCGCAGGTCGAGCACATACGCCAACGACGCGCACTTGCGGACGACTTCCTTGATGAATCGCAAAGCACCTTCGGCGGAGCCGGCCGTCCCGCGCCGCAACAGCGCATGCACGAAGCCGTTTCCCAGCCGCTCGCCGTGAAAACCGCTGTCGTAATCGCCGCACACCGAAAAACTGGCCACGAGCGAACTGTAGACCGTCGTTTGATAATAGCCGTTGTAAGCTCCGCCCGGCTGTTCGCCATGCACTTCGATCGGGAAGCCGTCCACGTCGACCGTGCCCTGCCGAACCGTTCGATCTGGACCGGTGCTTCGCACGTAGCGCACCAGCCAATCGGCCAACGCTTCGCGCATCGCTTGGCGATTCTGTCCAGCGGTGGCCAGGGTGTCGAGCAACCGCGATTGCGTCGGCTGGCTGGCCAGTCGTTCGTCGAGCACCCGCCTGCCGGGCCGGTCCCAGACGGCCATCTTCAAGAGCCGGATCGTGCGCGAGTCGATCGAGATCGTCTTGAGCGTGCCGTCGTAGCCGAAGTTGAAATCGACGCTGCCGGGGTTCGTGCTTTGAGCCGTCTGCTCGCCAAAGGGGCTGTAGGCGACATGCTCTTCCAGCGTGCCGGCGTCGTTCAGGAGATCGGTGACGGAATTCTGATTGTTGTCGAGCGACCAGAGCGTGTTGCCGGCGGACGTTGGCAGTTGATCCGTGCCGCTCAAATCGAATTGCTCGTCGGCCAGGACTTGATCAACAGCCGGGCCCCAGAGATAGCGGTTCGGGAGATTTCCGCTGCCGTCGAAGCTGAGGACCAGGTTCGCGCCGTCGAAGACATTGCGGCTCGGTGGTTTGTGTGACCACGGTGACGCCATCGGACTCATAGGTCGTGTCCACGCGGCCGATCAGGTTATTGAACACGTCGTAGCCATGGGATAGAACCACATCCGGCACACCTGGAGTTCCCGTCGAGCCGGTGGCTCCGCTGCCGTTGTTGTCCATCGTGGCGACATGATTATCCGCGTCGTAGGTGTAGGTGTAGCTCGACGAGTCGTCGGTGGCGGTATGGAGTTGGCCGTTTGCATAGTAGGTGTAGTCGACGACGTTCGTCTGGCTGGTGTTGCTCGCGGCGTCGGTGGCATTGGGGAACCAATCTTCTTCGGTTTCACGGTTGAGGTGATCGTGGGTGTAAGACACTGTCAAGCCGTCGTGATGCGTCGGCTCGACAAGATTGCTGTCGGCGTTGAACCTATAACCGAGAATCGAACGCATCGCGATTTCTGCCGCCGAAATACGTGCACCGAAAGGCTGTCACAACTCGTTTTGGCCGGCGCATGTCGAGTTCGCTTCGGCTTTTGATCTCGAAAAGTACTTAATAAAATCGAACGGGCGTGTGTACATATTCACAAATATCTGGTTTCCCTGAAGTACAAAGCCACAATCAGGAATCTCCACGCACGGCGAAAGAAGCTCGAGAGCCGTGTGATAAATCCACCTGTGCTTCATGCGAGTGGACTGTAGGACGCGGTGGACCACATCAAGATAGTCTCGGCAGACGACCTTGGTTGTATAGACTGAGCCGCAGAGTGTGAAGGCAACGTTTTCGTCCCACGCGACCTCAAAATCCACGAGGTCCGACCAATGAGTGGAAAGCGCCGTTGCAGCGCTGCTTCGCTTGCTCCCTTTTCGTCGGCGTATTCATCAAACGTGCATCCGTCTGCGGGCGACGGCTCACGCACCCACTCGTCTTCAAGTTGAGTGTACGCTGGACGTGACACCGAGAAAACATCCAAATCCCCTCCGCTGACCCTGATGCGGCCAAGTAATAGTGGAGGTACCATCAAAAAGAGCCCGCTACGGGTTTGCTGCGTTGGAATTCGCCGGAACCTACGGCAAATCACCAGGCTGAACGTCTCCCGTTCGAAATCAGACGAAGAAAAGGGGACATCACTGATTATTGTGCGTTCTTGCGCGGGCGACCGGGCCGCGCGGGTGGGAATGCCGGGGACACAATCCTTAATTTAGTCGACTTGGCATGTCGGCGCGTGTTCCTTGGGCTTTCGGCGACGTAGCTGGCGGCCGAGCCGATCCTCAAGGCGATCAAGGAACTGGTCGTATTCGAGGGGACGGCCTCTCCGCTCGCGCTGCCGCAGTCGCAGTCGCGTTAAATCCTCGTCGCTCACCGCGATTGTCAACACGATCGTACAGCACCAACCAGCCGCGTCAAGAATTGAGTACGGCGTCCTCGGAATTATGGGGTGTCCCCGAATGATGTGCCATTTTCTGGAAATCCAGTTCATGCGAGGTTTTGGCAGACCTAGGTTTGCCCACTGGCCGACTTCGCTGGCCAGTGCCACTCGGCGCGTAGAAATTGGGCCAGCGGGTTTTGTAAAATGGGCGGCAGACGAAGGCGGATCGAGGCGCTAGGGTTGGGCGGTTTTAGATGGGGTGAGAAGCTGCGGCTTGTGGCTCGTAGCCCGTTAGTCCAACTTGCTGCCAGGAAGTTTTGCGAGCGAGATTCGAATGCTGCCGCTTGTGCATGAGCGTGGCTTCGAATTTTGCTCAAAAAATCCTGAGCCAGCCCACCGTGCGGCCGTTCGTGACAAAACGCGTTCGCACGCCGCCGGCTACGGAGTGAGTCGTTCGGTCTGGGGCCATAGTCCGCGAACAGACTAGCTCGTCGGTGAGTCGGCTTCAGGTAGCGTGTGCCGCCCCGTGAAGCTCGTTAGCGCAGGGGTTTTCCCTTAGGGGCCTGTGCTGCGGCAGGTTGGGGCGTGACAGGCCGCGGCGAAGTGGGCCGAGCGTTGCAATTGTACCGAGGGCTCCCGAAAGAGCCCTGCGGGAATCCAACACGAGCAACGTCCCGGATGCGAAGGTTATGGCGAAATCGGCGTTTTCCATCCGCAAACAACTCGCGGGTCGCGAGGCGGACGGGCCGAGAAGCCGAACGACCCAACGGCGGTCCGTAGTGCGAACAGCTCCGGAAAGCTGATCCCGGCCGCCGCCAACTTTTTAACAAGCAATTTCGACTTCTAGCCCAACCTCGCATCCAAATTTTTTTCTTTGGCGCGTGTTTGTCTGAATCTGCGCGGATATTTCGTCGGGGGTAAATGCTTAGCCCCCGGCAACTGCCGGGGGCTAAGCCACTGAGTTTTTCTCAGCGCAAGGCTAGTTCTTCTTGCCGGCCGCAGCCAACATGCCTTTCTTCGCGGCCAAACGAACATGCTTCGGCTCGCTGTCGGCGCTGAGCGATTGGTAAACCGCCATCGCGTCGTCCTTCTTGCCGTCGGACAGTAACGCTTCGGCGGAACCCAGGCTGCCGTCGATGATGGCGATCTTGGCGTCGGGATTGGTCGACTTGGACGAAGAAAGGGGGACGTCACTGATTATTTTGGTTCTTGCGCGGGCGACCGGGCTGTGCAGGTCGGGAATTCCGAGGGAATTCCGGGGACACCATACCTAATTTAGTCGACTTGGGGAAATTAAATGGGGCCGAACTATTTCCGGTTTGCTGGACCCGGCGAAGTTCGATGAGCGGGAGGTGAAAACGGAGCACGGCCGGGCTAGTGAGGCACTGGCAAACGCAAGAGCCAGCCCCCGATAGGCCCCACCTAAACCACCTTGTCGCCTCTCGACTCTACCCTTTTCTTCCCTAACAAAAGGAACATCCATACATCAAGATGTTTTTTTAATTATAGTGATTATTCGAATGTTATCTTTATAGGAGTTAACTTGCCTCCATCGGTGCGGTGCGCGGGAGAGCCCCATCAGACTGCGGACTGCGGACTGCGCGTGCGACGCGCCGGCGCAACAGTCTACGAATCCTTGATAAAGGATGCTATGAGCACTTCAAAAACACGGCTTCAGTTTCTGGACGCCCTACGCGGCATCGCCGTTTTTTTGGTCATCTTCAGCCACATCGCGCACGAAAGATCGCAGGCCGCCCAACGGATCGACGCCAACTACTTTCAAATCGGACAGGCCGGCGTCTCGCTGTTTTTCTTGATCAGCGGCTACATCATTCCGAAATCGCTGAACGCAGCCCCCAGCCTCAAGGTATTCTGGCTGCACCGTTTCTTTCGCCTGTATCCGGCATACTGGGCCTGCTTGATCGCGGTGATCCTGTTTGCGAGCGCCGGACTATTTCAAATCCGCGAAAGAGTCGACCCATTCGGCATGGTCGCGAATTTCACCATGCTCCAAGGATTCATCGGCATTAAAAACGTGGTCATTGTCTTCTGGAGCCTCAAATTCGAGATGGCGTTTTATTTCCTGATGACGGCCATCGCCATCGCCGGCATGCTGAAGCGCCCGTTCTTGATTTTCGCGGGCTACTCCCTGCTGACCGTCGGCGTTGCGCTCGGCATGAAATTCGGCATGCACAAGTTTTTCGCTTTCGGCATCTACCATCTGGAATTGATGTTGTTGGGCTGGGTTTTGGGCGAGTGGCATGCGCGGCGGATCGCCGGCAAGTATGCCGTCGCCGCCGTACTCATCGGCTTGCTGACGACGCTCATCGCGGCCTATGCGGCCTTTGCCGGCCGGACCGAAGAACTGTCCTGTGGCACCTTGAGCCTACTGCCCATGTACAGCGCCTGGACCCTGAGCATCCTGTTCTTTGTCGCAGCCCTGGTGACCACCGAACAGGTCCGTTGGCCACGCTTTCTGGCGTGGATGGGCACAGTCAGCTATTCGGCTTATCTGTTGCACCCGATCAGCATTGGCGTGAGTCAGCATCTGCTGCCGGTTGGCCCGCTGTTGCTGGCGATGCAGTTTGTGCTGTCGATCGCCCTTGCCTGGATGGGCTATCGCTATATTGAGACGCCGATGATTGCCTACGGCAAGAAAGTGGGCAACCGATTTGCGCCGGCGGCGCGGCCGGCGTCGGCGTCTGAGTCAGACCAGATAGCTGGTGCAAAAACAGGCCAGCCATTGAGCTCCGAAATCATTTTTCCGGCGTGCCGACCTTGTTCTGACAAGGGGAAGGCAACATCATGAGCGACGTTAATCGCAAGCCGTTCATGGACGCCGCGGAGTCTGAGACCCTGAGCATGTGTGGAAACTCGATGCACGGGAACCGGGAGAACCCCAGCGTGTCATGGGGAAATTAAACGGGTCAGAACTGCTCTGCAGAAAACCCTCAAATTCGAAAGCGCGAAATCGCATCGGTGCGGATATTCTTTTCCTCAGGGAAATGAAAATTGTGGTCGAGCGAATCGTCCAACCCAAACAAAGATCACAGAGAATTAAACGGGGCAGAACTGAATGCCATGAAGTTAAGCTGCAACTGATTGTTCTATAAGTTGTTGGCGTAATTGCGCGCGAGGTTTTCTCATCAGGTCGTACGCTTTAGGCCGTCGTTTGCGGACGCGCGGTTCTTGGCGGCCCGGCCGATCGGGATTGATCCTGACGTTCAGCGGCGCGATCGCTCGGCAAGCTTGCGACAGCCAACGCAAGGCATCGACAAAGCTAATGGAATGGAGGGACGCTCCCTGTTGTCTGGCGGCCCGGATCATCACCAATCTCACCAGGTTGTACGCAATGGCATAGACCGCCATCTCCTTTAGCACGCCCGGCACGCTTTGGCAGCGTAAAACGTCCATCCGCATGGTGGTCTTGAGGTGCGACAGATAGGTTTCGATTTTCCAGCGTTCGCCATACAACGAGGCCAAATCCTCGGCCGGGTACGCCTCGGCGTCGAGCAGGGTCGTCACCAACGTCACGACGCGCGTGCGGCCGCCGCGCAATTTCGTGTGATAACGCACCTCGCGAACCACGAGCGTCTCCGGCAAGGCGGCGTAAGCTGCTTCGCTCAACCAATCCGGGCGCTCTTTCGGTTTGCGGTATTCGATCAGTTGGTCGTACTTGCCCAGTTTGCGGATCAACCGGCCTGTGGCCAGCGTGGCCACCGTCCCCTTGGGCCGCAGGCCCAGCAGTCGCCGATCTGTGCGAAAGCTGATCAATTGCCGCTGATGAGCGCGGAACAGGCCATGCAGTTTTCGCTGGGAAAGCAAGGCCAAATGCGCGTACGAGGCGAACGCCGTGTCGCCGGCGAGCACGTCTCCGGCAAGCAGTTCCGGGTGCAGCGTGGCCACGTTGGCCATGTCGTGCGTCCGCAGCGGCGCGGCCAGTTGCCGCACCAGCAGACCGCTGCGGGCGTCGAACATCGTCAACCAGTGCGCCGTGGGAAAACCACAGCCCGCCTGTTGGGCGTCCGACTGGCCAAAGTACGCTTGCAACTCGGGCGTGTCGGGCATCGAGAAGCTCGAACCGTCCACCAAAAACGTGCGATGTCCATGCCACAAAGACAGCCGGCAGCCGCGTGCGCCGCCCGACTCGTATCGTGCAAGAGCCGCTGATAGACTTCCAGCGGCACGCGGTGCGCGCTTGACAGTAAGCTTCGGCCGAACAATTCAAATCGGCCAACCGCACGGTATGTGCAGGCCGTGTTTCCATGAAGAACTTGCAGGACGAATGCCTGGATCGTCTTGGCGGGACCAAGTTCTCGCCGACGCCAACGATAGTCTTCCACATGACAAGCTTGCTCGATGGCCGCGTCCGTGAGACATTCAGCTACGTCGTGCTTGATCGTGATCACCGCTTCGATAAAATTATGAAGAATCACTGCCTGGGTCTCCCGACAGAAAAGAAGAATTGTCATTGCATTCTTCCATTCTTCGCAGGGCCCCAGCTTTTTTCTTGCGCATTCAAAGACGCCACGCTGATAGCATGGCCAATGCTAGCATGGACAACCCGCGAAATCGCCGAGGGTTACGCGCTAACTTCATGGCATTCGGGGCAGAACTGTTTATTGCAATAAATAGTTCTGACCCGTTTAATTCTCTGTCGACGTGCCCATCGGAATCTCGCGCGGTTGGGGCGTAAATGCATAGCCCCCAGCACTTGCCGGGGGCTATGCCACTGATTCTTTCGGACCGGCGGGCTAATTCTTCTTCCCGGCCGCGGCCACCATGCCTTTTTTCGCCGCCAGGCGAACGTGCTTCGGCTCGCTGTCGGCGCTGAGCGATTGGTAAACCGCCATCGCGTCGTCCTTCTTGCCGTCGGCGAGCAACGCTTCGGCGCAACCCAGGCTGCCGTCGATGATGGCGATCTTCGCGTCGGGGTTGGTCGACTTGGCGTCGGTCAACGCCTTGGCGGCTTCCGCCGTGCCGATATCGCCCAGCGCCAGTGCGGCAGCGCGGACGACGGCCGGATCGTTGTCGCCCAGCAAAGCTACCAGATCGTGCACGCATTGGGTGTCCTTGCGAACGCCCAGCGAACCGATGACGCCCACCTTTAGCACGCCGCTGGTTTTCGACAACGCCTCGCGCAGGGCACCGGCCGCCTCCGGGGCTTGGATGCGCTCCAGGGCATAGCGAGCCATGTGCGAGTTGTCCTTCTCCGTGAGCAATTCGGCCAGCGCCGGCACCGAGGCCGCCGAGCCGATAAGCATCAGCGTGCGGCAAACGTAATCCTTGGCGTCGCGCGAGACCTTCGTCTTGAGGACGGCGGCTACCTTGGTTTCCAACTCCTTGCGAGCCTGCTTCATCGTCGTGGCTTTTGACGACCGCCTCGTCGATGGGATTGAGCAGGGTGCGGTCGGTGCCCCAGTCGAATGTTTTCAACGCTTCAAACGCTTGATCGAGCATTTCGAAACTCCGTCGTTCAGATTTGATTTTGTTTGAAAAAAATGAGGCTCTGCAAACCGCCGTTTTCGAATACGGCTTACAATTGCCACGGTTCGCGGCGAGCCCGATCGAGCATCCGGTTGGCTTCCTCGTCGCCGGTGAACTCCTGCTTGGCCGAATCCCACTTCAGCTCCGCTCCAGCGCGTAGGCAGATGATGCCGAGATGGCTGAGGCAGACGGAATTGACGGCCCGTTCGATGTCGCGGAACGGCTTTTCGCGGTTCTTCACGCAGTAGAGGAAATCGCCGTGGATGTTGTTCCACGGACCCTTGTAGGTCGGCACGGCCTTGGGGGCTTTCTTTTCGCCCGGCGTGCCTTCGACCTGCAAGTTGCCTTTACCGGGCCGATTGTGGGTGAACAGCAATCCATTCGGATAATGGAAGGTCAGCCACTTGGAGCCCTTTTCATCGTGATATTCGACTTCCTTCGGCTGCAATTCGCGCACGTCGACGGCGAAGCGTAGCGCCGCCGAAGTGGTGCGCGCCCCAGTCGGTCATGCCGCCGCCCGAGTAGTCGATATACGACCGCCAGCTTCCGCCGCTGGTGGAGAAGTTGCCGTCGCAACGCTGGTGGTTGTAGGGGGCCCAGGGGGCTGGGCCGAGCCACATTTCCCAGTCGATGTCGGCCGGCACCGGCTCCGCCAGCAGGTTGCATGGTTGCGACAACGGCCCGACGTTGACGTTGATCGACTTGATCGTGCCGAGCTCGCCGCTCCAACACTTATTGACGATGTCGCGGTAATCCTCCATCACCCGTTGGCTGCCGCCGGAAACGACGCGGCGAATAGCGCCGGGCGGCCTCGATCATCAATGGTCCTTCGCGCAGCGTCGCGCGTTTCGGGCTTCTGGCAATAAACGTCTTTGCCCTGGCGGCAAGCTTCGATGACCATGAGGGCGTGCCAATGGTCGGGCGTGGCGACGTGCACGGCGTCGATGTCTCCGCGGGCCAGCACCTCGCGGAAATCGACATACGCCTTGCAATCTTTATTGTGGTAGTGTCCGTCGGCGCGATTCTTGGCGTCGTCGCGCTTCCCTTTCTTCACGTCGCACACGGCCACGTATTGAACTTCCGGGCGGCTGAGAAAATCACCTTGATCGCCGGAGCCCATGTTGCCGATGCCGATGCCGGCCATCACGATCTTATCGCTCGGTGCCGGATGGTCGGCCGAGGCAAAGCACTTCGAACTGACGAAGTAAGGAACCGCCAAGGCCGACGCCGCCGTGGCCGTGGCTTTGACGAATTCGCGCCGCGTGGTGTTTTCCGCGGGTTGATTCGCGCTGTCTTGAGATTGCTTCATGGGATTGCATTTCCTTCCCTGTTGTGGCGACTGGCGCCAGGTTGCGGTAAGCCCGCTTGATCTAGGCGAGGTAAAATGGCGGGAACCCGCAAACGCATTACGGGCTGGACTTGAAATTAGGCTGGGGACGGGCCGGAGTCAATGGTTTACCGAAAAGCCGTGGGCCGACGGCAAGAATGAAAGCCGCTCCTCGGTTGGCATACGGAGCCCGACGCCACAAAGACGTTTTCCGGTCAGCTGTTCTCCAGCGTCCATTGGACGGCCAAACGCCCGAGCTCGGTGCCGTTCTTCAATCCCAATTTGGCTTTGATGTTCTCCCGATGCGTTTCGATGGTCTTGACGCTGAGTTGAAGCTGGCCGGCGATCGCGCGCGTCGTGATTCCCTCGCCGATCAGCCGGAAGACTTCCAACTCGCGATCGGACAGCACGCTCGGAGGCGAGTGATCCACCGCCTCGCCATTGCCGGTCGAGCGGTGCGCAAGAGGCCTGCCGCCTGGGGGCCGAGGAACACCTCGCCCGCCAGAACCTTTCGAATTGCGCTGATAATGAACTCGGGCATTTCGTGCTTGTTGATGTAACCTGTCGCTCCGGCGCACAACGCCCTCTGGGCATAGTGAGCTTCATCGTGGGCCGACAGGACGACCAAGCAAATCTTGTCGTCCCAGGCTTTGACCTGCTTCAACAATTCGAGACCGCTGCTGTTCTTCAGTGTCAGATCGACGATGACCAAGTCGGGCCGAAGCGATTTCACCAACGCCATGGCCTCGTCGACGCTTTCGGCTTGCCCGCAAACCGACAGATCCCGATGCCGCCCGATCTGCAGCGCCAGACCTTCGCACACCAACGGATGGTCATCGACGATCAGCACCGTGGCGGGTTTCTGAGTAGTCGTGGGATCGTGCGTCATGTAATTCTGATTCGATTCGGGCTTCTTGGTCGCCGACGGGGTCCCCTCGTTGGGTGCAGCGGGGTGTCGAGCGCACTGATTCGCAAACATAAACCTGTGCCATTTTAACTGACCGCAATCGACCGGGAAAGCCAATAGCCAATTTTGCATCCAACCGGTGACGCGGAAGTTTGCGCAAAAGGAGTGCCCAGGCGGTTGCCTGATTCGAGGTGGGCTTGGGTTGCGAAGCGGACCGTAAAGCCCGGCAGAAAAGACTGCGTCTAGAGTTGGGCTCGGAAGGCCCGGCTATTCGGCCACGATTTCGAAGGAAAATTTCAATTCCTCTTTCAGCGTAATCGTGCCGGCCAGCGCGGAAATCTTCTTCAGCCGGAAGTCGGACATCCGCAGCAGAGTGTCGCCACTAAGCCGAGCACGCTCCGGACTGATCCGCAATTGACAATCCAGCGGATGGCGTTTCGTGATGCCATGCATGGCCAAGTCGCCCTGAATCCGCAAACGAAACCAATTGTCCGAGACTCGGTCGGCGGTGATTTCCGTGCTGCGATAAACAATTTCCGGATATCTGGCCGTCTCGAGGACGTCGCGGTGCATGACGGTTTCGATTTCCTGGCGGTCCGCGGGCTTGATCGTATCGGTCAATTCCAGCGAATCGGCCGCCGCCGTCAGTTCGAATGACTCTTTTGCGGCGGCCTCGGGATCAAACTCCAGCTTGCCCGTAAACTTGCGGATCGCAAACGTCGGATTATGCCCTAGCGCGGAGAGCAATCCCCCGGCGAACGCTTGGACCGTGAATCGGCTTTGATCGGCAATCAATTTGTACGAAGGCAAGGTCGCCTCGACAATCAAGATGAGAGCGAACCCGCGCGCCACGGTCCAAGCACGGTTTGCGGTTTGCTACAGCGACCGGATGTGCAGATAGCGTTCGATATCGGGCAGCATCGCGCCGAGACCGGAGAAAAGCGAACCCTTCTTGCCCGACATCGTGGTGCTCAAGCCGCGCTGCGCGAGTTTCCGCACCATGGGATTGGAAAGAATCAGGCCGGTGCCCAGCACGATCAACGCCAATCCGCCGGCGAGATAGAGGGCTTCGCGTTGTTCTTTTTCGTGACTGTCCATTTCGTGAGTATGCATCGTGAACTCCCTGTTTCTCAAGAAAGATGAACACCGCGGTATCGATGAAGCAACTTTTCCCCGGTATCGAACGAGGTAAATCGAACGAGCTAAGTAGCCTATCCGAGAACCGGCAGGGACTGGCTCATTTTGCGGTGCCCCTGGGAGCAAAATGTGCCTGTCCCCCTCTCCTCGGCCGGTTCTCGGATAGGCATTAAATAGCCGCTAGGGTTCCGCTGGACTGCAAAATCTTGGCCACGAGCGATTCGATCCGGGCGACGGCCGGTTCGACCGCCGCGGCCACCGGCTCACTGAGACCGATGCGCCCCAGATCAGGAGGCCCAAAATCCAGCGGCTCGCAACCCAACACCAGGATCCGATTGAATTGTCCGCCGAGCGCCTTGACCAGCCGCAGGACGCGCACCGGCTGCATGGCATGCATGTCGATCGGCGATTCGCTGGCGGCCGGGTTGTCCACCGTCGCTTCGTCAGGCTCGATCAGATAGAGCGTTCCGGGCGGCCGCCTTGAGGCGTGGTGTCGACCAGGATCGCGACGTCGCAATTCTCCATCAGGGCATAAGCGAGGTCGAAGCCGCGAATGCCGAAATCGACGACGCGCACATTCGGGGGCCACAATTCCGGCGAATCAGAATCCCGCGCCGATTGGCCGTCCGGCGGCGCGGTTGATTCTGCTGGCGAAAACTCGGCTTGCCGGGCGATCAGCCGCCGCGCCACTTCGCTTCCAAAGCCATCGTCGCCCAGAAAAATATTGCCGATCCCGGCGACCAAGACCCGCGCGTCCTTCATGGCGACCTCCTTGGCCGTCCGGCGGCGTCCAGCGGAATGACTTCCTGTGTCGAGAAGAAGAACCGATGGCCCGGCTGCCGCAGCAGGCCCAGATCGCGCCCCGGGTCGTCTTCGAGCACCAGCGCAAAATGGATCTTGTCGTCGAAATCGTGCTCGATCGCCTCGACGATGCCGATTTTTCCTTCTAGCGCCAGATCGAAAATATCGGCCCGGCCGGCCGGCCAGATTTGCACCCGATCGCCCAAGCGAACCTCGACGCCGTCGACGTCGACCGAGGCGAGCGGCGGCTTTTCGTCGGGGAAACCCCAGGCATGCTGCGTCATTGATCTTGCTCCTGCAAAGGCCGGACGCTGCGCATCGCGCCGTGCATTTTGGCCAATTGTTCCGGCGGCAGCGATTCGGTGCGCTCGAGGATCGCCCGCGCGCGGTCGTCGAGGTTGCGCATCTCTTCTTTCTCTTCATCCGTCAGAGCCTGGATGCGGAGCGTGAGAATTTCGTCGATCTCGGTGCCGTCGAACAAATTGCCGGCGCTTTCCGGCGCGATCTGCGGATAGTCGTACAGAATGATCGGCGAACAGAGCAGGAATTCACCGCGCGCGGAATCGCCCGCCAATACCGGCCAGATGCCGACATTTTTGCATGCGGCAGCAAATGATCGCAGCGGCTCGGGCGGATCGAGCAGCGAAACGAATTCGCCCCCCGACGCACGCATGATGATGTGCGCTGAGGCCAGCGTTCGGAGCAGGGCCTCGTCACGGCCCGGGTCATGGCCCCAGCGATCAATTGCAATACGATCGACTCCAGCGGGTGGGTGCCAGGAGCCGTCATTGCGCACAAGAATCCGGAGCTTGAACAAATTGTCGGCGAGGCGCTCGGCTGAAATTTCCACGGTTCCGTCGATTTGTTGTTGCTTGCGAACGATGATCGAACGGGCATCCCCGTCGGGATCGGCGATGAATTCCAGCTCGCGATCGGCGGGAAAGCCGAACGCGTGCTGTTGCGGATGCGCTAGCAGATTTCGGACATTCAAAGCCGGGATATCGACATCGCGCTCGATTGCTTCCTGCCAAGTGCGAATCGTACGACCGTCGACTTCCAGCGAATCGATCACCACGTATTCCGGCTCGACTCCGGAGTTGAGGTCGTGCCGTGGCGAGGTCAAATGCCCAACCTCGCGATTCAGCAAATGGAGGAATCGGATCCGCACGTGAACTGTCGGATCGTCGCCGGAAATCAGGCATTCGGTCTGCACGTTCCAAGCATCGGCGCCGTTTTGGGCTTCGCTATAAGCGCGCGGATAGAGCCCGCCGAAATTCCAGCGCTGCCGGTTCTTCACCGCCGAGGCCCGGTAGGGATAGAGCACATAGCCTTCATAGAGCACCGCGGCGGCGATCTGCTCGATGCTCGCGAAGTCGGCGGCGAAGTCAGAGGCGTGGGCGGAATTCGTGGCGGGGTTCACGGCGTCACCCCCGCTTCCGCCTCGGCCGAGTTCAACAAACTCTCCAGCGTCGCTTCCCAAGTCGGCAGGCCCGCGCGCATCTTGAAATCATTGAGCCGTTCGAACACGTCGCGCCGCAGCCGCAGCCAGGCGCCATTGGGATAATAGAGATCCATCATCTGCTGCCAAACGTCGACTTTCAGCCGGAAGTGGGCTTCCTTGTCCCATGAGATTTGGGCCACCCGCAGGCCGCTCTCGTGGGCGCGATGAAAAATGGTTCCGCTGAACAAGAAAGCCAGTGGAATTTCTCCATCCGCCAGCCCGTGAAAGTATTTCGTCGTCGCGACGTTGAAGTCGAACGTGCATGGAACCGGAAGATCGACGGTCGTCTCGCCCGAGAACGGTGGGACCACGGCGTTGACATGCGTCCAGAGCAAGGGCGCAGCGTGCGGCTCCAAACTTCGGGCTCGCCGAACAGATCGGTCAAACGGGACTGCTCTTGGGGCGTATAGCGGCGGCGCGTGGCTTGGATTTGGATCTGGCAGCGAAGAGCGACATTCTGAATCGCTTCTTCTGGATCCGCGTTGGTGATGCGGAGCTTGAACCTCAATTGGGGCTCCGCCGCATGGGCGAGGGCCTCGACCCCTTCGACCTGGAAATTCAAGTCGGGCATGGCCTTCGTCTTTCAGAGGAGCGGCTCTTGAGGTCGGCGAAATAAGCGTGAATCTGATTCCACACTTCGCTGCCGCCGGAGAGGCCGTGCCAGTGCGTGCGCAGTAGCCCCACCAATTTGTAGCACTCGTCGATCGGGGCTTGATAATACTCCGCGTCCGGGAAGCCCCGCATGGCTCCGAGGCGGTTGACCAACAGGGCCTCGACGTCGGGCTGCATTTCGTTAAGGAGCGGATTGTCGGCCACCAGGCTGTTCCAGGCGTCGAGCGTCAGCAGCGATTCGGTTGCTCCGGCGGGGCTCGGATACATCGCCACGATGCGCTCCGACGGCGTGCTCTGGAAAAAAAACGCCATGCTGATCGGGATCAACAGCGCGTCCCAGTGGGCGTCGGTCAATTGAAAATCGGGCAGGAAGTAGCTCGCGCGTGGAATGCGGCGATACTTGAAATTTCCCTGCCGGTCGAACAGCAGCGCGCAACCATCACAGGAACAGAGCACCCGCCGAGCAGCCGGCTCGAACAAATGTTGGTGCTCGGCGCCGATCGGCGTGCTGCACAGCTCACAGCGCTCGGTGGGCTGCTTGCGCGCACGAACTGCCGCAGCGTCGCAAACGCCCCTTTCGGCCGTTGCTGTAAACTATTCATTCGCCACGACTTCTTAGAATTGCCAACTTAACCAGCCGGGGCCAGTCCCCATTTTGCGCTTACCCCGTGAGCAAAATGGAGACTGACCCCCTCGGCGCCGCAAGTTGAGGTAGGACTTCCTAAAACACTAAGTGTAGCCTCGGGCAGGCGAAGACGCTGGCCGAAGCGGCTGGCCAAACCAGTTCACGGCTCGGCAGGAGCCTCGCCCTCCCGAATGATTCAATTCAAAAAATGTTGCTGCTTAAGTAGTAACCGCCGATCGTTCCGAGACCTTGGATTCAGTGGCTTCCGGCTCGGCGCCGGTGGAAGCCAGCGGCTGGATTTTGCTCAGCGGCATGAAGGCTGCCGGCGAACGCTCCGGCACCACGCCCTCGACGATAATTTCCGTCGCGTCAGGCGCAAATTCGTGCAAAGCTTCTTCGATCGCCAGCTTGAGCGTCATGGCCGAGGAGGGACAGCCGTGGCAACTTCCTTCCAATCGCAGCCGGAGCGCATTTTCCTCGATCGCCAGCAATTGCACGTTTCCGCCATGCGACTTCAGATACGGCCGCACCTTTTCCAACGCCCGGCCGACGCGCGTTTCGAGATCGTCCGGATGCAGCCCATAGAGCAACATCAGGCTGGCGACCAACGGGTCGGCGGCAAGCTGATCGATCAGCGCCAGGCCGGGTTCGCCCGTGTCGGCAAGAATCGTCAGCAGCCGCTCCAGGCCGGCGCCGTGCAAATCCATCAGCAACTCGACCAATTCGACCGTTCGGCCCCGCAATGCGGGGTCGGCCGCGGTCTGAATGCCTTCGACGAGCGTTTCGATCCGCTTCATCCGTTTCTGGAAATCTTGTGGTTCAGTCATAGAGGCCCATCAAGGTCGAGAGGCGAAAACGGAAGACCGCGAACGGAAATCTACTCCCGTCATTAGCCATGCTGGCCAAACATCGGCGAGTGGTTGACCTCCAGCTTCTTCCCATTTCCGAGATACATGTGTACGCCGCACGGCAAGCAGGGGTCGAAGCTTCGCACCGCCCGCATGATGTCGATCCCCTTGAACTTATCGGGGCCATTTTCCTCGAACAAGGGCGTATTCTGTACGGCGTCCTCGTAGGGGCCGGGGGTGCCGTAAATATCACGCGGATTAGCGTTCCACGGCGTCGGCGGATACGGATGATAATTCGCGATCTTCCCGTTGCGGATCACCAGGTGGTGCGAAAGCACGCCACGCACGGCTTCGTGGAAGCCGCAGCCGATGGCTTCGTCCGGGACTTTGAACTCGGTCCAGGTCTTTGTCCGCCCTGCGTTGACCTCTTTCAACGCTTGTTCACAGAAGTGCAGCGCACAGCAGGCGGCGTACACCTGGAAAAACGTTCGCGCCCGATCGCGCTCGATGCAATTGCTCCACTGGGGAATCTTCCATTCGTATTCGACCTCCGGCTTCATTGCCGACTTCGGCAAATAAAACTTCACGCTGTGGCCCGTGGCTTTCACATAGCCGATGTCGACCTTGCCGGCCAGGGCCGTGGACCACAGCCGAGCGATTGGCCCGCCGCCCGTGTCGAGCGCCAGATAGTCCTTTGTCCGCTTGTCGTACCAGCGGGGCGACATGACCCACGTGTACTTGCCGCTGAAGTCGCGTTTTTGCGGCCGCGGCGTGGTGGTTTGATTCCACGGATGCCGCTGATCGACCGGGTTGCCCAGCGGGTCCTTGTCGACGAATGTCTCGCCGTCTTCCCAGTCGTCGTAGTAGGAGCTGCCGAGGAGAATGCGAATATTCAGATTGATGTCGACGAGGTTTGTCGTTACTAACTTTCCATCGACCACGACGCCGGGGGTGACATACATCGCGTTGCCCCAGGCATCCATGTTCTTATACGTGTAATCGCAATGCGCGGGATCGTTGAACGAACCCCAGCAGCCAAGCAGAATCCGCCGCTGGCCAACCTTTTCGTAGCCTGGCAGCGCTTCGTACCAGAAATTGAACAGGTCCTCGTGCAGCGGCAAGCATTTCTTCATGAACTCGATGTACCGCATCAGCCGGACCATGTAGTCGGTGAAGAGTTGGACGGTCGGCACGGTGCCGACGCCGCCGGGATACAGCGTCGAGGGATGCACGTGGCGGCCTTCCATCAGGCAGAACATCTCGCGCGTGTAACGGCTGACGTGCAGTGTCTCGCGATAGAAATCGCCGGTGAATGGATTCAAGGCCCGCATGATGTCGGCGATCGTGCGATAGCCGTGGTCGTTGGAGTGCGGGGCCATGGTCTTTTCGGCCAGGGCCAAGACTTTGGGATTGGTTTCCTTGACCATCTGCTCGCAAAAGTCGACGCCGACCAGGTTGTCCTGGAAAATATTGTGGTCGAACATGTACTCGGCGGCTTCGCCCAGGTTGACGATCCACTCGGCGAGCGCCGGCGGACGGATTCCATAGGCCATATTCTGGGCGTAACAAGAACACGTGGCATGGTTGTCGCCGCAGATGCCGCAAATGCGGCTGGTGATGAAGTGCGCGTCGCGCGGGTCCTTGCCTTTCATGAAGATGCTGTAGCCGCGGAAGATCGACGAAGTGCTGAAGCACTCGGCCACCTCGCGGTTCTCGAAGTCGATCTTCGTGAAGATCCCCAGGCTGCCGACGATCCGCGTGATCGGATCCCAGTTCATCTCGATCAATTTCCGCGAATCGCTTTGGCCGGTCCGTTGGGGTTTCGCAATCGTGCTCACGACAATTCCTCCTGGGCGTGCGGAAATGTATGTCGAATGGATTCTTGGCTATTCAGACTTCTGTATGGGATCTCGGACGTTGGTGGACGAACTGTCCAAGCGATCAATAGGTTGTCGGCTGATAACCGGTCGTTAGCCGCGGTCCAGTATGACGCCACTTGGTTTCTTTGTTGACCTTGCGCTGCGTGATTTTTCGCAGCGAAACGATGATCTTGCCGTACATGCTCGAGGCGGTGGAAGAGGCCAGCGAACCCGGCGGCTCGTCCATGAACGGCATGAACTTGTCCGGGAATCCCGGCATCGTGCAGCCGATGCAAATCCCGCCGACATTCGGGCAACCGCCGATGCCTGCCATCCAGCCGCGCTTCGGCACATTGCAATTCACCACTGGTCCCCAGCAGCCCATGCGAACCAGGCATTCGGACTGGCCATATTCCGTGGCGAACTGTCCCTGCTCGTAGAAACCACCCCGGTCGCAGCCTTCATGCACCGTCTTGCCGAACAGCCATGTCGGCCGCAGTTGGTCGTCGAGCGGAATCATCGGGGCCAGGCCGGCCACTTGATAAAGCAGATAGAGCAACGTCTCCATGAAGTTGTCCGGCTGTACGGGGCAGCCCGGCACGTTCACGATCGGCAGGCCGGCTTTCGATTTCCAATCCCAGCCCAGGTAGTCGGCTAAACCCATCGCGCCGGTCGGGTTGCCGGCCATGGCATGAATGCCGCCGTACGTGGCACAGGTGCCGGCGCCGACGACGGCCAGCGCCTTCGGCGCCAGGCGATCGATCCATTCGCAGGTGGTGATGGGCTGTCCCGTTTTCGAATCGGTGCCCAGCGCGGCCCAGTAGCCTTCTTTCTTGATCGTTTCGTTGGGAATGGACCCCTCGACGACCAACACGAACGGATCGAGCTTTCCTTGCTCGGCCAAGTACCAGTACTTCATGAAGTCGTCGCCGACTTCGAAGGCCAACACCGGATTGTGCAGGTGGACTTTGGGCAATCCGGGGATCGCGCCCATCACCACGTCTTCCACGCTCGGCTGCGTGGCGGCCGTGATCGAGACCGAGTCGCCGTCGCAACCTAATCCCGAGGTCATCCAGACGATGTGAATCTCTTTGACATCGGGGGGCGCTGCGTTATTCGTCCGTAGGGTACCGTATCCACCATGATTGCACCTCGTTGGCTTGTTGAGAAACGCCGCCGCCGATTGGCTCCGCGGTCTATTCGCTCCACACGAGTTGGTAGTTATGGGTAGCTTGCAATGCCACGGTCGACGACTCAGCCGACGCAAATCCCCTCCACCGTGGCCGCGGACACACCTGTTTCTTGCGAAGCTGCTTGCGCCGTCGCGGAGCTTCGTTTCTGCTCGAGCCGCCGTTTCAAAAAGTCGATCCAGGCCGTCATGCCGATGCCCGTCCGGGCAGAGACCTGGAGAATTTCCACGCCGGGCCGGGCCATTTCCACATTTCGCCTGGCCAGAGCCAGATCGCAATCCACCGCCGCGGCCAGATCCATCTTGCTCAGCAACACCACGTCGGCCGTATTGATAAGCGTCGGATATTTCAGCGGTTTGTCCTCGCCTTCGGTCACTGCGAACAGCAGGCCGCGAAGGTCTTCGCCCAAATCCCAACTGCTCGGGCAGACCAGATTGCCGACATTTTCGATAAACAGGAAATCGAGCTCGTCGAGTTTCCAATCGCGGATTGCGCCGCGGACCATGTCGGCGTCGAGGTGGCACGTGGTGCCCGTGAGGATTTGCCGCACCGGCGAACCGCTCTCGGCCAAACGCCGGGCGTCGTTCTCGGTTGCCAAATCGCCGACAACGGCCGCAGTTCGATAGCTCGCATTGAGCGCGGTGAGCGTCTGCTTCAAGAGTTCCGTCTTGCCAGCGCCAGGGCCGGAGACAAGATTGACGACAAACACGCCATGCCGGGCAAAATCTTCGCGCATTGCGCGGGCCAGCTCATCGTTCTTTTTGAGGATCTTCTGGCGAACCTCAATGATGCGCGGCGACATGCGTGTCGACCTCCACGGAAATGAGGTCCAATTCGCGGCCGGTGACGATGTCGCGCACGGGCATCCGCACGTGGGACAGCAGAGACAATACAAATCCGAGGGCGTCTTGGTTTCGCGACATTCGGGACAGATGAAGGTCACGCCGACGTCGTCGATTTCCAGCGCGGCGCCTTCGCAGGCGGTATCGACGGCAGCCAGCTCGAAGGAGAAAAGCAGCGCCTCCTTGACCACCCCTGCCAGCGCGCCAATTTTGATGTACAGGCGTGTGACGCGCCCGGCCTCTTCACTGGCCGCCGCCTCGGAGGCTAAGTCGATCAGACTTTGGGCTATCGAGAGTTCATGCACGAGGGCCTGCCTTGAACATCCAGAAGGTGCCTGCAACTTACCACTGCTTGCGGCGACTACCATAAGGAAATTTCCTAGAAGTAGAGTATTACAAAGCACATATTCGTGTGTTACCAATTCGTCGGTCATATTTCCGCAATCGTGAATTGCACGCCGAGTCCGCGATGCCATCTTGATCCGGGCATCGTCGAAAGCACTCGTGATCGCGCGCGTGTCGCGCCTTGTGATTTTCATTTCACGGTTTTCGCAGTGTGCAATTGTTGCTTGACGCCGCGCTCGTTCTGCGAAAGAATTGCGCATGACTTGCTTGGCGGCGATAACAACTTCTCGATGATCGCCAGCACGTTTCCGCGACATTGGTTTTTTCCTGCTTCGTTTGCGTCGGATACGAATCTCTTAGCGGTGCAAGCCGCGATCGGCCATCTGCCTATGTGCCTCGCGATTCCGGCGCAAATCTGTGAGTTGCTCGACGAGCGGAACGAATTGGCGATGGTCGACATCATGGGCGTTCGCCGGCGGATCAACATCGATTTACTGAGCGGCGATCCGCCGCAATTGGGCGATTGGGTCCTGATCCATGTCGGGTTCGCGATGAGCAAAATCAGCGGCGAACAAGCTGAAGCACAGTTGCGGCTGCTGGCGATGCTCGGCGAAGCAAGCGCCGCTGAGGAAGAAGTCGCCGGCTATAAGTTCGCCGAAGAGGAAGGTCGCGATCACCAGATCGTCGATCCTGCGAATCGCGGCGCCGACGATATCTCGGACAAGAATGATTCGGAAACCGCAACGCCGCGCTCGATCGCGACGGGATAATTATTCCGCAACACTATTCGCCGGCGAGGGCCTCCCGTGAAATACGTCGACGAGTTTCGCGATCCCCGCCTGATCCGACTGGCCGCCGAAGAAATTCGCACGCTGGCCGACTCACGGCGGCATTACCGCATCATGGAAGTCTGCGGCGGCCACACGCACGCCATTTTCCGCTTCGGCCTGAAGGATTTGCTGCCGCCGAATGTCGAATTGATCCACGGCCCCGGCTGTCCCGTCTGCGTGCTGCCGATGGGCCGGATGGACGACGGGCTCGATCTGGCGAACGATCCGAATGTGATCTTCACGGCCTTCGGCGACATGATGCGCGTGCCTGGTTCGAAAGGCAGTCCACTGGAAAGCAAAGCCCGCGGGGCCGACGTGCGGATCGTCTATTCGCCGCTGGACGCGCTGAAAATCGCCCAGAAAAATCCCGATCGCAAGGTCGTGTTCTTCGCGATCGGCTTCGAAACGACCGCTCCGTCGACCGCGCTGACGCTGCTGCGGGCCCGAGCGCTGGGGGTGACGAATTTCGATGTCTTCTGCAACCATGTCACGATTATTCCGGCGATCCGTGCGATTCTCGATTCGCCCGACATGCGGCTGGATGGTTTTATCGGTCCGGGGCACGTTTCGACCGTGATCGGCTGCCGGCCGTACGAATTCATCGTCCGCGATTATCGCTGCCCGATCGCCGTCTCGGGCTTCGAGCCGCTCGATATTTTGCAGTCGCTGGTGATGGTGCTGCGGCAATTGCGCAACGGCGAGGCGAAGGTCGAAAATCAATATCAGCCGCGTCGTGCCCTGGGAAGGCAATCTGCCGGCGCTGCGGGCGCTGGCGGAAGTGTTCGAAATTCGTCCCTACTTCGAATGGCGCGGGCTCGGATTCATTACGCAGTCGGCCTTGCGCATCCGCGAAGCCTTCGCTCCTTGGGATGCCGAGCAAACGATGCCGATCCGCGGCATCTCGGTGGCCGATCCAAAGGCCGCCCAGTGCGGCGAAGTGCTCAAAGGCGTGCTGAAGCCGCACCAGTGCAAACTGTTCGGCAAGGAATGCACGCCGGAACATCCGATCGGCGCGCTGATGGTCTCCAGCGAAGGAGCGTGCGCGGCCCATTTCAAATACGGCCATTTCGAGCTTCCTGTATTGGCAGGGCGTTGAAAAAGGGGACTGGCTCCGAGCGACCGGCCATTTCCCTCTCCCTCGACGGGAGAGGGTTAGGGTGAGGGTGGTAAAGTTCCGATTAGCGAGACGCCGGCCCCTCACCCCGGTTCGACTGAGCTCACCGAAGTCCGGCCCCTCTCCCGCGAAGGGGAGAGGGGAGAGTAGGCAATTACGCTTCGCGTCGCCGCTCAGTGCCTGTCCCTTTTTTTCGCAAACGACCCATGGCCAGCACGAAAACACGGGTTGAATTCTACGACAAGCAGATCGCGATGGCGCACGGCGCCGGGGGCGAAGCGACCCGCCGGCTTGTCGAAGGCTTGATCCAGCCGGCTGTTCTCGAATCCGCGGCTCGATCATTTGTCCGACGCCGCGATTCTCGCGCCACCCGCCGGCCGGCTGGCGATGACGGCCGACAGCTTTGTCGTCCAGCCGCTGCGCGTTTCCGGGCGGCTCGATCGGCGAGTTGGCGGTCAACGGCACCGTGAACGATCTGGCTGTCTCGGGCGCGACGCCGCTGGCTCTCACCGCGACGTTGATTCTCGAAGCCGGGCTGCCATCGGAAATACTGCGCCGCGAGATTGAAGCGATGGCTGCGGCGGCACGTCATGCCGGTGTGCCGATCGTCGGCGGCGATACAAAAGTCGTCGAGCATGGCAAAGCCGACGGGATGTACATCTCCACCGACCGGCCTGGGCGTGTTGCATCCGCGGCCGAATCTCGGCGCCGAGCGCGTGCAAGCCGGCGACCGCGTGCTGCTCTCCGGGCCAATCGGCAATCATGGCATGGCGATCATGCTGGCCCGAGCGGAATTGGAGATCGAGGCCGACATCCAGTCCGACACGCGCCGCTCGTTGAGCTGGCCGCGCGCGCTGTTGGACAACGTCGGCGAAGCGACGTGCATTGGATGCGCGACGCGACGCGCGGCGGCGTGGCCACGGTGCTCAACGAACTGGCCCGCGACGCCGATGTCCGGGTGACGATCTCCGAGGAGGCGGTGCCCGTCGATGATGCCGGTCCGCGGGGCGTGCGAATTGCTGGGGCTCGACCCGTTGCAAGTGGCCAACGAAGGGCAATTCGTCGCCGTCGTCGCCGCCGATCAGGCCGAGCGGGCACTGGCCATCCTGCGCAACACTCCGGGGGGCGAGCGGGCCTGCTTGCTGGGCGAGATCGAACGTGGTCCGATGGCCGTGCGTGCTGGCCAAAGCGGCTTACGGCGGCATGCGGGTCGTCGACATGCTGATCGGCGATCCGCTGCCGCGAATTTGTTGAGCGCAAGTCGGCGACGCGCAAACCGTAAAAGCGATTCAAGCTGAAAGACACATCGATGCCGTCGTCTGGCGATCTCGCGGCGTTCATCCGCGAGCAATTTGACGAACGCAACGCGTGTCCGCCGCGTATCTGCCGCCGCAGAGCCAGCCGCTGGCCGATGTCTGCCAGGAGATGTCCCAGCGATTTCTGCTGGGCGGCCGGCTGTTGGCGTTCGGCATTGGGCCTTATCTAACCGACGCGGAGCACGTTTCGGTCGAGTTCATGCATCCGGTGATCGTCGGCAAGCGGGCCCTGCCGGCCTTGGATCTCTCGGCTGCGCCGCGGCGCTGGCTGTCGGCGATTGCGCGGCCCGAGGATATTGTGATGGGGTTCGGTCCGCCCGAGATCGATGCGGAGTTAAATCGGCTGGCGGACCAGGCTGCGCCGGCGCGGCGCGCTGGTCTGCGAATGGCCGGGCCGATTGGGCGAGCATCCGCTGCCGCCCGCGTCCCACGACCCGTTCATTCATCAGGAACTGACCGAGTTGATGTACCACGCGCTGTGGGAAACGGTCCACGTGTTCTTCGAGCAACAGACGATCGGCGACGACGTCGGGGGCTTCGGCGTTTTTGTATCCGTTTTTGGGAAAGGAAGGCCGCAATCCCAAGGACACGCTGGCCGAGGTGGCGGCTTCGATCCGCCAAAAAGCCGCCGAAGACGAGCGGCTGCGCGAGCAGGTCGCCGCCGAGCAGGCCGAGCGGTTGGCCGAAGCGGCGATCGCCATCGGCAAGCGGCTGAGCGCCGGCGGCACGCTCGTGGCCTTCGGCAACGGCGGCTCGGCGACCGACGCCAACGATCTGGTGCTCGACTGCGTCGATCCGCCGCTGGGATGCGGCCGATTCCGGCGATTTCGCTGTCGATGGAGCCGGCCAACATCAGCGCCATCGGCAACGACGTGGGCGTCGAGCTGGTCTTCATGCGGCAATTGATCGCCAACGGCCGGCCCGCCGACATGGCCGTGGCAATTTCGACCAGCGGCAAATCGAAGAACATCTGCGCGGCGCTGGTCGAAGCCCGCAAACGCGGGATGCTCACCGTGGCCTTGTTGGGCTCGCAGGGAGGCGACGTCCTGCGGGAACAACTGGCCGACCATTGCTTTGTCGTGCCCAGCGACTACATTCCCCGGCTGCAAGAAGTTCAGGCCTCGATCTATCACATCCTGCGACGGGCGCTGGCAAGGCTCGGCCCATCCGGTTCATGACCGCAAATCCGACCCGCGACGATTCCACGCATGCCCGCGGGCAGCCTGGCGGCGAACCGCAAGCCGTGCGGGTGTCGATTCGCGGCGTAGTGCAAGGGGTCGGCTTTCGGCCGTTTGTTTATCGGCTGGCGGTCGAGCACCAGGTTCGTGGCTGGGTGCTCAACGGCGACGCCGGCGTGGAAATTCACGCCGAGGCCGCGGCTGCCGACATGGAATCGTTTCTCGCGGCGCTGCGCAATGCCGCGCCTGCCGGCCGCGCGGATCGCAGAGTTCGAAGTGCAACCGCTCCGCGATCGAAGACTTAGCGGATTTTCAGATTCGCGACAGTCGCCGCGATTTGCCGCCGACGGTCCGCATTTCCGCCGACCTGGCCGTCTGTGCCGATTGCTTGCGCGAGCTGAACGATCCGGCCGATCGCCGATTCGGCTATCCCTACATCAATTGCACGAATTGCGGGCCGCGCTATTCGATCATTCGCCAGCTTCCGTACGATCGGGTCGACACGACGATGGCCGCGTGGCCGATGTGCGCCGACTGCCGGCCGAGAATATGAGAATCCCGCCGACCGCCGCTACCATGCCCAGCCGATCGCCTGTCCACGGTGCGGGCCGACTTATCAGCTTGAGTTGTCAAGGATGCAGACGGCGGCAAATCGGCGCATGCGAATTTGACCGTAACGCGCCGATCGGATTCGCCGCGCCGATCCGTCGCGCGGCCGAGTTGCTTCGCGAGGGCAGGATTGTGGCGGTCAAAGGGATTGGCGGCTATCACCTGGCTTGCGATGCGCGAAATCGCGCGGCGGTCGAGCTGCTCCGATCGCGAAAATTTCGCAAGGAAAAGCCGTTCGCCGTGATGGTGCGCACGCTGGACGAAGCCCGGCTCTCTGGTCGAGCTTAAGCGAATCGCATGAGCGGCTTCTAAACGACGTGGCCCGGCCGATCGTGCTGGCTCCGGCCAGAGTGGAATTGCCCGGCGTTGCGCCGGACAACGCTTCGCTGGGGGTCATGCTGCCGTACACGCCGCTGCATCACTTGCTATTCAAATTCGGCGCACCGAGCCCCTTGGTGCTGACCAGCGCCAACCGTTCAAGCGAGCCAATCGCTTATCGCGACGACGATGCCCGAGCGCGGCTCGCTGGAATTGCCGACGCGCTACTGATCGGCGAGCGGCCGATCGCCCGGCGGGTGGACGATTCGGTCGTGACGATCCGGCGCGGCAGGCCGCTGCTGTTTCGGCGCTCGCGCGGTTATGCTCCGGCCAGCGTTTGCCGGCTTCCGACGAAGGCGCCGATTCTGGCGCTTGGGGCCGATCTCAAAGAACGCGATCGCCTTGGTCGTCGAAGGCGAAGTCCTGGTCAGCCAGCACATCGGCGACTTGAGCGACTACCAGGCCGAAGTGGCTTTCGAGCGAAACGATGCGCGATCTGCTGGCGATGTACGAACTCAAAGTCGGGGATGTAACGATCGTCCACGACTTGCATCCCCAGTTCGTCTCGACGCGCATCGCACGGGCGTTGCCGGCGCGACGGCATCTCGCGGTGCAGCATCACGAGGCCCATATTGCCAGCGTGATGGCCGAGCACCGACTCTGCTGGAAGAACCAGCGATCGGCGTGGCGTTCGACGGCACGGGCTATGGGACGGATGGATCGATCTGGGGGGGCGAATTTTTTGTCGGCAGCGTCCGTCGCGGCTTCCAGCGCGTCGCTTGGTTGTGCCCGGTGAAAATGCCCGGCGGCGACGGGGCCGCGCGGTTCCCGGTCCAAGCTGCGGCCGGTTTTTTGGCCGAGCTCGCCGGACAAAGCGAGTTGCCCGATATGGCCGGCCCGCCGTGGAATTTTCCACCGCGCTTTCGCGACGCGCTCGCGATGGTCCAAAAAAATGTGCGCTGCTTTGCGTCGAGCTCCGTCGGCCGGCTGTTCGACGCCGTGGCTGCGCTCGTGGGCTTCACGCGCGAAGCGACCTTCGAGGGCCAGGCCGCCATCTGGCTGGAACATCTTGCCACGACGAACCGAGCCGCCGCTGAAGAGCGCCGAGGCTCCAGCCTATCCATTTCCCGATCTCGATCATCGCCCGTTGTTCCGCGCGATCCTGGCCGATCGGGCGGCGGGCCGTGACGTGGCGGACATCAGCGCCGCTTTTCACGCCGCGCTGGCTCGCGGCGTGATCGAACAGGTGTGCACGCTGGCGAGACAACGACGGATCAGGACCGTGGCGCTTTCCGGCGGCGTGTTTCAAAACGAATTACTCTTGGATGCGATCGTTCGTGGTCTGGACCACGCCGAGCCGGCGCTGCGCATTCTCACGAACGAAGCGGTCCCGGCAGGCGACGGCGGAATCTGCCTCGGCCAGGCGGCGCTGGCGAGTATCCGGAAATAATTGCTGCAAAATTCTTGGTTGCTTGTCCCGCAGTCGCGGAATCGTTGCCCCATCGGTTCTGAGAAAATCTTGACGCGCTGCTTGCAGGGTGGTTTTGCCGGCCCTACACTCTTCGCTTTGGGGCGACGGACGGTGATTGCGCTCGGACGACAATCAAGCCCCGACTAGCCCGACGGAACGTCGGCGTAGGCTAGGCGCATGGTCGCCCAAAGGAGGGCGTGTTGGTCGCTTGCACGCCCAGTGCAAGCGACACTGCAAACGCTCGAATTTGGGGCCTTGGGATGAGCCTAGCCGACGCCGCGCAATCGGCCGATTCTTCTGCCGGAGGACTTGCGCAGGGCGCTCGCGGCGCTCCGCGAATTGCTTCGTTCTCGGTTCGGCGCCGGCTCGCGCTCGCCGTCTGCTTCCTAGCGGCCCTTGCCGCTATTCCCAAGCGCGCCGCGGCCCAGACGCTCGCTTGGGATAAGAACAACAATCGGACCGACGGCTCCGGCACTTGGGACACGGCGTCGTCGTTCTGGTACTCCGGCTCCGCCAACGCGCCTTGGACCAACGGCGACACCGCGGCCTTCGGCTACGCTGGCGGCACGGGCGGCACGATCACGCTGTCGGGCCCAATTTCCGCCGCCGGCATCAATTTCAACACCGACCCAGGCAGTTTCACATTCAACGGCTCCGGCAGCCCGACGTTGACGCTCGGCACCGGCGGCATCAACGTCGCCGCGACAAACGGAACGGAAACTTTCAATAGCCCGATTGGAATTTCGTTAGGAGCGAGTCAGTCGTGGACCAACAACAGCGCCACCGGAACGCTGGCGATCAACAGCAACGTTTTTTCCAGCGGAGTTCAAACTCTGACGATCGGGGGCGCTGGAAAGACGACATTCGGCGGAGCCATTGCCGATGGCGGGGCCGGTGAACCGCTCGGCCTGAATTTGACGGGCTCCGGCGCTGTCACGTTGACCGCCGCGAATACTTACACCGGAAAAACAACGCTGAATAATGGCAGCAGTCTGACACTCGATTTCACAGCGGCGAATGCTCCTGCTAATTTCATCGTCAGCCTCAGTTCTCCCCTGGTTTTGAACGGCGGCACGCTGAGCGTTTTGGGAAAGAGCAGCGTTGCGCTTCAGCAGCAGGGCTTCGCCGGAGTGACGGTCAATCCCGGCGCAAGCGCAATCAGCTTCACCGAAGGGGGCGGCGTACAGAATCTATTCGGCGCGCTGGGCACCCTCACTCGGAACCCGGGCGGAACTCTAAACTTCACGCTTTCCAATGCGAAAGTCACGACGACCTCGAGCAATGACTCGGGCGGTTTGCTCGGACCTGGAATTACCTTTGGTGGAACCGGTTGGGCCATTACCAGCCTCTTCTGGAATCGAAGCGCTCCCAACTGCGTCCTACACGGTGCAGTCCAATCCCGGTTCTTGGACTGCCGGCCAGAACATTTCGAACACCAGTAGTTATTCCGGCAGTCTCGGCACGAATCTAACCATCAATTCGTTGCGCTTCAACAGTGCTTCCACCCTCACGAGCAACGTTGGTTTGGGAGGCTTTACGCTGACTGACAACGATGGCATTTTGCTAACGCCGATCGTGGTCAGCCCGCAAACCATTTCTGGCGGAACCGGCGGCACGATTCAAGGCGCCACGGGCAAGGATTTGGTTATCGTCAACAACGCCGGCTCGGGCGGGTCGTTGGCGATTTCCGCCGGCGTCTCGACTGGAACGGGCACGATCGGGTTGACGGTCAGCGGCCCCGGTTCGACCGGCATCAGCGGCGCGATCAACGGCGCCGGCGGGTTGGTTCAAAACGGCGCCGGCAACCTGACACTGAGCGGCGGCAACGGATATAGCGGCGGCACGACCATCGAAGCCGGCACACTGACGCTCAGTGGTTCCGGCACTCTCGGCAATACCAGCGGCGCTCTGACCGTGAACGGCGGCACGCTGAATCTCGGCGGAACAAGCCAAACCGTGGGCAATCTTTCCGGCAGCGGCGGCACGATCTTGAACAACACGACCGCCACGAATGTCACGCTCTCGATCGGCGGGGGCAATGGCACCGGCGGCAATTATGCCGGCGTCATCGCCAACAATTCGTCCGGCACGGGGACCGTTGCCCTGACGAAAACGGGCAGCGGAACCATTACGCTCAGCGGCGCGAACTCCTACACGGGTTTGACGAGCATCAACAGCGGTACGCTCGTCGCCGACACTGCCGGAATCAACGGTACCAGCACGGCCAACGGAATCGCCTTCGGCGGCGGCACGCTGATGGCCAACACCACCGCTGGAGTCAACACGAACAAGCCCATTTCCGCCAGCAGCACAATTCTCCTCGATACCACCAACGGCCCGATCACTCTCGGCGGAAACATCGCCAGCACGACCAGCGGCCTGACACTTTCCGGCGGCAATACACTCACGCTCTCAGGCACGGAAAGCTACTCCGGGGCGACCAACATCAGCGGCGGCGAATTGCTCCTCGGTTCGACAGCATCGCTTGGGAATACAGCCATCAGCACTTCGAATGCGGCGACTTTGGCCGTCGCGCCGGGCTCCGCGACTGTGAACGCCGGCAGCACCGGCGCAGGAACCGGCGGCGCTTCGCTGAATCTCGCTTCGGGCACGACGTTCACGATGCAGGACGGCAGCGTCGGAACATTCAATCTGCAGCATCAAACCAGCTTCAATGGCGCCGCACTGACGCTCGGCGGAGCGAATTTGAATTTCGACATGAACAATGCCTCGGCCGACTCCTTAACTGCTCAAGGGGCGGCGAGCGTGACCGGCAGCAACACGATCAACCTCGCAACCGCCAGCGGCGTCACGAGCCTGAGCCTCACGCCGCGAAATCTGATCACCGCCAGTTCCGGTCTCGGAACCGCTGGGCAATTCAATTTTTCCAACGGCACGAACACAGAGCAATACCAGGTCGGCAGCAACAATTACACGCTGACGCTCGCCAATTCCGCCACCGCCGTCACGTTGGGTGTCGGCGGTGGCAACGATTTTTGGATCGGCGGCGCCGGGGGCAACGCCAGCGGCTGGGACGCGGCGAGCACGCTGAATTCTTCGACCGCATCAGGCGGCCCGCGCAATATCGTGTTCAACAACGGCGATTCGCTGACGTTCGACGACAACGCCGCGTCGTTCAACGTGAACGTGAACACGGCCGCGAATGTTGCCCCGGCGACTATGACGTTCAACAACTCGGCCCACGCCTACACGCTGGCCGATACCAGCACTGGCGTCATCAACGGCGCTGGCTCGCTGTTGGTTCAGGGCGGCGGTACGGTCAACATCAGCGGCGCGAATACCTTCAACGGCGGCACGACTGTCGGTACTGGCCCCCTAGAACAACACAGCCGAGCTAAGCCGGTATGCGGGTGAGGGATCGGGGCGAGGGAAGATTTTTCTCGGCTGGGAGGGACATTGGGGCCGAGCGTCGGCCCCTGTGGGTAGATAGTCAGACGGATGGCAGCGAATAGATGGTGTTGAGCATGTAGGTCGCAATCTGCATGGCGTGCTTAGCGGCGTCGTGCGACACGAAATCAACGTTGTGGTTCGCCTCATTCCCGATGGTCCTAATTTTGTCGATAGAAGTCTTTGCCTTCGGAAACGTCAGGACCGTGTTCGTGATGAAATCCACGTAATCGGTGAAGTTCTTTCCGTCTGCATCTCCCTCGTGGCAAGCGCACGCCATTAGCAACTTGCGAACCACCATGACCGTTGCCGTGCAAGCCCCGGCCGAAAAAGTAATCGCAGCTTCATCGTAGAGTTTAGCCAAGTCGGGAGGCCAGTTCTCTCCGCTGTGGAACTCTTTGGCGACTGGAAGTTGCGAAATGGGACGTTCAGCGTCTATCACAATAATAGTCGGCTCCATCTTCTCGCAGGAACACAGGCACCAATGCACTGCTGATTGGCCATCCATCCGCACGAGATCGCAAACGATTCGGCCACTCGTGGATTTTCCGCAGGCCCCGCACAAGTAATTCGTGTAGGATGGCGACATTCCGTTTTGCGTAGCGTATGAATGCTCTTGATTGTTTAACGGGTGGAAGCGAACATTCCCCTCGGCCATTTCTTCTGGCACCGCATCCTCCGCTTGACTGATATTGCCGATAGGCGTAGCATGCGATTGTTGAAGCCGCATCCGTTCTCGGCAGAGAACTAGAAAAGGCCACCCGTCAAGGTGGCCTTTTTATTTTAGTGATTTCGCTGGCGATGCCTAGATAATCTTCACGCTGCCGCCCGCAATAAATCCTCAAGCGACCATTTCCGGCCCGCGATCCCGGCAGCCATCGCCGGAGTAATCCCCTTGCCGTGGGCCGTGTTCGGCCGGCAGAAGTTGTACCAAGCCACGAATAGCGCCGTCATCGCCGCATGGTGTCGGTAGGTCTTGGAGTGGGCATTCGTAAGCCGCGTGAAGCGGCGCACGTGCATTCGCAGCGACAAATTCAAACGCTCGGCCATCGACGTTGAAACCTTATCCTCATCCGGGTTGCCGAAGCGAACGACCTTTTCGGCGCTGACTATCACGCTCGGCGAGTAGCGCCCTTCGTTCACGCCGCTGGCATACGTCTTGACCAATTGGGCAAACGAGCACGCGACTTCCAAGGGCAAGCGGAACGCCGTAGGTGTAGAGCTTGAGGCCGTCCGAAGTGACTTGGCATTCGCCGTCGGTCGCGTCGTCGAGCTGGCGAAGGAACTGCTCGCAAGTCTGCGCGTTGCGGAGGCCGACGGTATGCGTGAGGATCAACTTCGTTTCGGCGTCGATGGCAAGCCAGGTCCACGAATCGCCATCATCGCCGCCGTTCAGGCCGCGCTTTTCCTTCGTGCGATTTTTCAGGCGGATAAAATCCCAAATCTCGTCTAGCTCGATCGTCTTGGCTTGCACGTCCTTGATCGCGCCTGGCAAGAATCGCTGGCAGTTCTCGCCGACCAGCAGCACAAGATCGCAAATCGTGTCGTGCTTCATGCCGGTCAGGCGTTCGCAAGCGCGAATGCTCATCCCTTCCAAGAGCATTCCGAGAACGCGAACCGCGTCGGCCATGTCGATCCGCATATCGCCCAGCGGGCGATTCTCTTCGCTGGCGAACGTCGCTCCGCAGCGGTTGCATTTCCAACGCTGGTTGCCCTTGCGGTCGCGGCCGTGCTTCGTGCGGGATTCGTGTTGGCAAACTGGGGCTATCATGCGGTTTCGCTTTCGTGGCGGCTTTCGCTTAGAATCGTGCTTGTCTAGAGGCGATTAGCGAAAGCCTGGTTGTCTATTGCCCCGGCTGGTGAGGTGCCCCTTCCGAGCCGGGGTTTTTATTGCTCACTTGAATATAAGTATACTCTAAATCAAGAGGCAATGCAATAGGCTGGGCTTGATTTTTGGAAACTTTTTTCAAATAATATCGCCATGGCAAAGCAACCCCCAAAACACGGCGGAAAGCGCCCCGGTGCCGGTCGGCCTCCGAAGCCACCCGGCGAGCAGCGCAATCAAGTCTTTTCGGTGAAGCTCACGGCCGACGAAAAGCGACTGCTGGAAGAGGCCAACGCGCGAGCATGGGCGCGCGATGTACTCTTGAAGGCCGCTGGCAAAGCGCACAAAAGAATCGCTAGCGGAGAGAAGGGGAATCGAACCCAGCGGGCGCAGCCGCACCCTACGGGCGTTTATAAGACGCTTCTGCGCCGCCAAGACGCGGGCTGCTCTCCATTGCATATTCGCTGAAATGCGTGAAGAGAGTAAGCCCATGCTGATATAGACCCCGCAGCGCGAAAGAAGGTTCAGGGGTAGCCCCTCTTAGTGCGGTAACTTTCCATTTCTATTCGGACTTGCGCAGTGTCGAATTTTCTTATCATGTCCCGAACTCTGTCGGCTCGTTCAACGCAAGTTATCGCGTGCGACTGCCGGTCTGGAAAGTCTTTCTCAAGTGCATAATCCGCGTCCTTTCTGCTTTCGTGAAGATTCCCGAGCAAGAGACCGACTTCATGGGCATCGCTGGAAGTGCAGTTATAAAAGTGCTCTCGCACCCATTGATGACCATTCTCGCCTCTTGGGCAGAAGAACTTGAAGTTGTCATTCAGAAGAGCCGTGGCGAGGTGATATACGCCGTAATAGGCCCTGCTTGCCGCAGTACGGCAGGCCGGCGGCGCAGTCTGCGACGCCGCGAGCAAGGAAGCGAAATCAAGGAAATCGCTACCGTTCATTGGATCGGACGGATACTAAGGCGAAGCGCCTCCCAGCCGGGCGCTATGGATTCAATCGCCTTAACCCATTCGCCTTCAGCTTTGACAATTTCCGGAGGGCTTAACGGAGTATTTACGATCACGGTGAAGAAACGATCAGCAGGATACTCCGGATCGAAGCTTTGCACGAACTGAACATCGGATCTAAACAGTTCACACGAAATTGCCGTAATTCCCTCGATTAAATCTGTGGCAATATCGTATGTGCTGTGCCGCAGTCGGGCATTTTCTCGCTGGAGCTTAGCGATCAAGAAGTTATTGCGAACAACCTCTCCTAAATCGCTCGACCTTCCAGCGCACCTTGAGACTAGAACTATAGGGCCAAGGTCTTGTTCCTGGCCTACAACGCACGCAATATCAGCGAACGGCTCCGCCCAATCGCGAGGATCATTAGAAAATCGGCTCTTACTAACCATGTGCGTCTCAGTTTTCTCAAGTAAAAACCGATCGAGCCCGTTTTCCAAAAGCTTCACGGCGTCTACCAAATACGACTCCGTCAGCACATGCTCTGTCTGGAATGCCTCAATGCGCCCGAGATTTTGTCCTTCCTTAGTCGCCAATTGAGGCGAAAATAAGGATCGCCACTGAAAGAGAACTCGGAGCCTGTTACCGTCAGTTCCTGATCGCCAATTTCCGTGGTAATTCCAATCATCCCAGCAACGGCGCCCTGCTTGTGAATGTCCTCTTTCGAAACGATGTAGTCTGCACTGGTCCGGAAGTCCGCAGGCTGAGACATTCCCGCTGAAACATGACTAATCGCTTCTGCCAGAGTTGGCCCGTTTTCTTCGGGTAGTCCGTTCTTGAAATAACTTTCCCTTGCGAGCGTGACGTGGCAGGTGAAACTCGCCGTCGTCAAATTGCCCCAGAATTACGCGCATCCATTCGTCTTGGTTTTTCCTGTCAGAGATGAACTTTCCCTTCTCGTCCAGAAGTCGCTTGAGCGCTTGGTTGTCGGCCTTGAATATAGCGCATGCCGTCAGGACTTGCAGGCGCGTGTTCCGCAGGACTGGAACTTGAATAGGCATTCGCGACGACACTGGGTTTCTAGCTTGGGCCACAGCTAAACTGTATTTCTAATCGAAAAGGTGATCCGTACGAATCAACTTCGATCGACAGAAATCACAAGCCAGACACCCCCCAAGCCGTCCAAACCGCATTATACTACCCAGTTTGACGTATTGGGAGAAGAGATTCTACTGCAATGCTACGCATGCGGTCAACGGCGCGAGCAAGCCACGCTTCCTAGCAACTCCACTTCGCCCCCTCCCGCCTGAACCGCGAATCCGAGCGTAGCGTCTGCCGGGCATAGACCTGCAGCGCCGGACCCTTCATCGCGGTCCGATACCCGGCCTCCAAGACAGCCACAGTCAACTCGATCAACGTCAGCGACCGCCCCTCTAGGACCGCGAACAGCACGTCGCGAAAGGGCATCCCCGCAAACGGCTCGGCCTCGATACCGGCGTCGGCCCGGACGTAGACAGCCCCTTCCGAGCCGTTGCGGCCGGCCTTTGATCGAGCGCTTTGCAGCCGCCGAATGATTCCCTTCCGCCGTAACCTTGCCAGCGACCGTTGACCGAGCGCAAGGGCCAGAGCGAGTTCGGATCGCGGACTTCCAAGGCCCGGATCAAATCGGCCGACGTGAAGGGCTCGCGGGGATGGCTGCCATGACGCAAGTGCCGAGCCGCTGGCTGGTGACGGTGGCGCTGCCCTCCAAGTCCCGCTCAAGCTCGGCAATGCGGCGGAGCGTGGCTTCGTAGTCGTCTTGGACCTTGGTGATTTGCTTGTCGGGCGCTCGCGGGCCAGGCGGCGCAGCTCTAGAATGGCTTCCATGCAGGAAGAGTAGCGGAGCGTCAGTCGGGTTCAAGGGGTGGGTGGGAGTGTGTTGTTCTAGTGGGCAGTACCGACTGTCGTAAACGGCACGCTCGTGCTGGGCTCATCGACCGCTGGCTCCGTGACAAGTGGACCGGTTGGAACCGGCGCCATTGTCTTGGGCAATTCGACGAGCACCGCTCCCGCCACTCTGTTCCTCGGAGCCGCAAGCTCCACCGGCGGTCTGATGGTCGCTAATCCGATTGCCGCGCAAGTGACTCAATCGGCTTTGCTGACTGTCGGCGGGCAAAATACTAGCGGCACAAATACCTTTGGCGGTTTGGTCACGCTCAACCAAGGGCTAACGATCAGCGAACCAAGCGGCGGCACGCTGAATTTCACGGGCGGAATCACGTCGGGGTCCGCCGGCTCGCAGACCGTGACGTTCGCCAACGCTGGCGCGGTGACCGTCAATTCCGCGATCGGCGGCGGGCCGGGCGTGCTGAATGTCGTTCAATCCGGCGGCGGCACGACGATGCTGGGCGCGACGAACAGCTACGCCGGCGGCACCGCCATTCAAAACGGCACATTGCAACTCGGCACGAACAATGCCCTGCCGACTTCGAGCGACACGCTCACCTTTGGCCTCGGGTCAAATCACGGCACGCTGGATCTGAACGGCAACAGCCAAACGATTTCCGGCTTGGCCGTCGGCGCGGGGGCGAACGCCGCCAATCAAATTATCACCAACACGAACAATTCCCCGGCAGTGCTGACTTACAACGGCGGCGTGAATCCCACGTTCGGCGGCACATTGCAAGATGGCGGCAGCACACAGCAGGCTCGGGCTCAAGGTATCCGGCGGTACTTTGACACTCAGTGGCGCTAACACTTACACCGGCGCTACTGCCGTTCTTGGGGGCACTTTGAGCCTCGGCAACGGCGCGGCCAGTCCGACATTGGGCAACACTCAGATCAGCGTGGGCAACAACGCCGGCTCGGTCCTTGGCGCGTTGACCGTGACCACGACAGCCGGCGGGCAGACGTCGGTTGGCAGCACTGCCGCCGGATCGGGCGGCGCGACGCTCACGATCAATCCCGGCTCGACATTTACGATGCAGGATGGTGTCGTCGGCACGTTCAACATTCAACAAGGGCCCAGCTTCGCCGGCACTGCATGACATTGAACGGCGCTTCGTTGGCTTTCGACATCGCCAATGGCACGAGCGATCAGATCTTGCTCAATCGCGGGAACATTGTTGCCACGGGCACGAATTCCGTCGCGCTCAACACCCCGACCACGCTCGCGCCGGGTATTTTTCCCCTCATCACCACCAGCAACACCACTACCGCGTTCAATCCCGCCGCGGGCGCATTCGTCTTTGCCGCCAGCGGCCAGACCACGGAAAGCCTGGTATCCGGGAGCCGCAACTATCAGCTTTCTTTGCTGGCCAATGCCGGCGCGAATCCGGGCGAATACTTGCAGGTCGGCGGGGGCGTCGATTATTGGATCGGCCCGGGCAGTTCGTCGGTTTGGGACGGCGCCACGCTGAATTGGGCGAATGTCTCCGGCGGGTCGCCCACGGGAACGGCCAATTCGCTGTTCACCAACGGTGATTCGGTCGTCTTCGATGACCACGGCGAAGCGGCCGGCCCCGTGCAAGTGTCGGTACAGGCGGCCGTCAGTCCCACGGCAATTCTTTTTAGTAATACAACCAAAGCCTACGTGCTGAGCAACAACGGCGGGGCGATTGGCGATGTGAGCGGCGGCCAAACGACCATGTCAGTCGCCGGCGGCGGGATGGTTACGATCAGCGGCGCAAACACGTTTAGCGGCGGGACGAACGTCAGCAATGGCACACTCGTGCTCGCGTCATCGACCAGCGGAAGTGGACCGATCGCAAGCGGCCCGATCGGCACCGGCAATTTGTCGGTCGGCGCCGGCGGGGAAGTTGATCTGCAAGGCGGCGTGACGATCGCCAATCCGCTGTCGAGCCTCGCCGGCAGCGGTTCCGGCAACAACGCGGCCCTCTACAGCGCGTCCGGCAGCAACGCGTACAGCGGCGCAATCACGCTCGGCGGGCCCGCCGCGATCGGGGCGGCTTCCAACAGCACGCTGACGTTGTCCGGCGGCATCGCCAACGGCGGCCATCTGCTCACGTTCAATGGGGCAGGTAATCTCAATGTAACGACCGGCGCGATCAGCGGCGGAGGCGGATTGACGATGACTGGCGGCGCCAACAGTACGCTAACCTTGAGCGGCGCGGAAACGTATCTCGGCGACACCACCGTGACGAGCGGTACGCTGACCATTGGTTCAACCGGTTCGCTTGTCAACAGCACGAATCTGAATGTCGCCGCCGGCGCGAGCTTGAATGTGAATTCCGGCGGCGCAATCTTGACCAACACCGCGCTCACGAATGACGGCGCGGCGACGTTCGGCAACCTGGCCACAACCATCGCGAACCTCCATGGTACGAACTCCGCTGCCACGCTCAGCGCGAATGCACTAACGGTCAGTGGCGGCGGCTCGTATGCCGGCAGTTTGATGAACGGCAGCGGCGCCATGAGTCTCGCGGTCAGCGGCGGCACGCTCAGTCTCGGCGGAAATAACACTTTTTCCGGCCCGACATCGATCGGCAGCGGCGCCACGCTCGCCCTGACCAACTCCATGAGCAGCAATAGCATTGCGAACTCTTCCGGGATCACGCTCGCTGGCGGCGCGACGTTCGACGTCAGCGGCCTGTCGAGCGGCACCTTCGTGCTGGGCAACACGGCGACGCAAACGCTGGCCGGTCCCGCGTCGGGGACGGCGAATGTTGCGGGCAACCTGACCGTTGGCTCGCTCGGCACGATCTATGGCGCGAGCGGCGGCACATTGGCGATCGGCGGGACGTTGAACCTCGCGGCCGGCTCATCCGCAAGCTTCACGCTACCGACAACGGGGCCTGGAAGTCCGATAATCACGGCCGACGCGCTCGTTCTGCCAGCGAACAGCGGACCCGGCAGCGGCCCCGCCAACGTCACGATCGCCGGGCCCGCGGCCCTTATGCCGGGCGTGTACGAATTGATCGGCACGAACACGACGGTCGCGAATTCCAATGTCGATCTTTCGGGCGCGGTCCCGCACAACTGGTCGCTCACCACCACGTTGAACGCACAGCAACTCGATCTGGTCGTCGCTCGCTCGGACACGACTTTGACCGCCACCGACCAGAACGTGCCCAGCGGCGAGCCAGGGACGCAAGCCGTTTGGTCCGTCGCCACGAGCGGCGCCGGGAGCAGTTTCGCCGGGCTCGCGTCGGGCGCCGCAACCGTGGACCCCGGCACTCCGGCCGGCGCGGCGGGACATGGCGGACCGCTGCTGACAAATTCCGGCGCCCGCTGATGGCCACGATCCTCGCCGGCAACAATTCCGGAACATATACCGGCGGCTCGGCGGCCACGGTCACCGAGCAATGGCGAACGCGGACTCTGGCCGAAACGAGCGCCGCCGAAGGTGGCAGCCCGGCCTCGCCGCCGCTGGCGCCGGGCAGTACGATCGTCAGCAACGTGCTCGAAATCAGCGGCATGGGCACCGCGTCGAGCATCAACCCGCGCACCGGAGCCAACGGAATTCGGACCGATCCCTTCGTCCTTTCGATGGAATACGACGTCCAGCTTCTCGCCAGTGAAGCCGCAGGCCAGCGCCTCGACCGCCTATCTCGGCTGGCTCAATCCCACCGGCTCCAGCAGCGGCGGGCCGCAATGGCAAAACGCCGTGCTCGGCAATTTTGGCGCGGTCGGCGCCGACGCCGATCTGGCCGAATATCAAGGCAGCTTCACGCAGTTCATCGACCAGTACGAATTTGCCCGCGACCCGAGCCTGTTCCCCGCCGGCACGAATCCCGCGGCGCTCGACGGCGCCCAACTAGCAGCAATCCTCGGCTCCTTCGGCATGGACACGACGGACGACAGCGTCTGGGCCGCGCTCGATCACAACAGCAGCCTTGCCGCCATCGCCACTTTCCAAAGCGACAACCCCGAAACGGTTCCGGAGCCAGGCGGAGTTATCCCTGTCGTGCTGGGCCTCCTCGGACTACTGTGCGTTCGCCGAAGAATCTGCGGCGTTCGAATCTGATCGGCAGCGGCCCACACCGCGACGAGTTTGCTGCCGGCGCCGCTCAACTGGCGGCTAATGTTCCAGGATCGGGTCGATCCAGATCGCCCAGGCGTATGAATGGTCGCCGGGGCAATCGACGAACAGTTCAAGTTTTTTGACCTTGGCAACTTTGACATTGAACGGTTCGGATGAGTCACGCTGTTGCAACGGTTTCGATTTCCACAATGGCTTGCCATCGCCGACGATGCGGAATGTCAGTGGACTGGCCGCAGGCAGCTTGTCGCCGCTGCCGATTCCGGCGATGCCTCGTAAGACCCGAAAACGACTGTCGAGCTGATACGCTCGATGCGAAGACGAGTTTTCCGTCGGCGGGTGTGCCCAGATGGTGTGAGGCGAAACTTTGCCCTTGAACAAGGTGCGGAAGTCGAGTATTGCTTCGGGGCCATTGACGCGAATTTCCGCGCACGGCAGATCGGACAAATAGGCTGGCAAATCGTCTTGAATTTTACGCAGCCGGCTTGCCACCTTGTCCTTCGGCAGCCCGGAAAGTGCGGGGAGCGCGCTCTGGTACCAATAAGCCGCACGTTCCTGCATCGACTTCTTGTCCACGCCGTTTTGAGCTTCGGCCGCAGTCCACCAGGCATCGCCGAGATGGGCTTGTTCTTCGGACGATGCGACGCCCTTGACTTCTTGCTCACCCAGCGATTTCAAGGTCGGCTCATTTCCAAGCGCCAACATCGGCAGGCCGTGTGCCCAATCGCCCTTCGCAAAGCAATCGTATTTGCCCACAAGCAGATTCGCATCGGGATCGGTAGGACTCGACTCCAGAGTCGCGAGCGCTTTCTTCACGGCTGAAAACGCTTGAGCGATCGCGTCGATTTCAGCCCTGCGTCCGACAATCGCTTGACGGTCGAATCGTCCTTGGCCTTTCTGGATTCGGCAATTGCCAAATCAATCAGCGTTATGGCGGCCGGAAAATTATCCTTTGCAACCGCCATCTCCGCCGCATCGGCCGCACCGTTCGCCACGGCGACATGAGTTTCGGCAGTTTTCGCGCGCGCTGGCGCATTTCCGCAGCACCTCGTCCCTCAAGCCCAGGGCGTCGATTTGAAACGCTTTGTCCGTCTCGTCGACCACTTGAATCGCGCAGTCGCAATCGGCAGCTTGCGCGGCGATGTTTCTGGCAAGCACGAGTAACATGAATTCCGCGGTTGGATCTTTGTCATTTTCTTTCGCTTCTTTGAGCAGCTTCTCGGCGAGGGACTGCTTCTGTTCGTTCGTCTTCGCCGCGGCGACTTCACGTCCGTAGACCTCCTTGATGAGCTTCATTGCGTCCGCCTGAGCGCTCGCATCGGGCGGCGTGGCCTTCTTGGACGGCTCTTCTCCGAACAGCATCGGCGTGAGCAGGATTAAACCAGCAATGCTAATAACGTTATGCGCTATCATAGTAAAACAGCCCGACGTTTGGTTTCCGACAAAGGCAAATCTTGCAAGGCGAACCGGCAGTAAACTGGCAGCAGGGTTTTTATCGCGCCAGGTTTTCGATGATTTTCCAGGCGCCGCCTTCATCAATCGATTGCGCCTCTTGCTTGCCGTGTATCTCCACGGTTAGTTCGAGGTGCTTGCGCCATCCAGGCGTTGGGTCTGCATGCAGATAATCCGTTGTAGCCCAAACCCATTCACCATTTCTTGCGCCATTTTGCACCGCGCTCGTCACGTCCGCCCAATTACTTCCGCCTCCGAAACGGGCCCTGAGAATTCTGACCGTGGGTGGGCCTCCTTCATCGCGGGGGCGACCGTCGTTTCGCCCGACAAAACTCGCAGGCGCAGCATAGAATGTCACGCGGTCGTTCCAGGCGCCGATGCCTGGCTGACGACTGTTCGGCAATCCCCATCCCTCATAAGGCTAAGCTGCGTCAGGGGGCCCCTCCACTGAGGCCAATAGGCCTTGCCTTGAATCTTGGCGTCGACCGTTGCGGTATGATCCTTAAGCACTCGAACATTGATTAGCAGGTGGCAACGACGATTGTTTACCAATGTGCCCGGACGGAAGGCGAATTGCCGTTGGTTGCGCATGGATGCCCCCACAATGCGACCGAGCCCGCTGACACTTCCGTCCAATGCACTCAGTAAGACCATGAACGGCCTCTCGCCGACCGGTATCATCGCAACGACCTCGTCGGCGCCTTCGTTGCGAGCAAAATCGAGTTCGAGGTCGTAACTTCCGGTCAACTCGATTGGAAATCGAATTCGCGAAAATTGGTCCGGCTCGCAAACGAGTTGCGTACCTTTGTGCGTCCAGTTTCCATAGACTCCGTCCGATGCGGGGTCGACAAGTTGCAGCAGATCGATCCACTGATCGTGATGGAAAGACTGCGCCGAGAGGTGAGGTCGCCCGCCCACCGTGCGACGAGACCGTCGAGGCCTCAACAAGACGCTGCTCGATCGCGGCTTTTTTTAGGGCCGATTGCACTTTCGGCAGGATGAGACGGTACAACTCGCTGGCGTGAAGCGTCGCGCCGTCGTGGGCCAAATCGGTTTCCTTTTGGCGCGATCCCACCAACCGTCGGCCAATTGATTTTGTTGGCTGACGTCCAAGTCGCCTGCAAGCTCCTGTTTGGCCAGCGATTTCAATCCCTCGTCGCTTCCTTTGGCCAAGAACGGCAAGCCGCTGGGCCAGTCATTCTTGAGTAGGCAATTCCAGCGGCCGAGCACCAGATTTGCGTCGGCATTGGCGGGATCGACCTTGAGTGTCTCGCGAGCGTCCTCGACAGCAGTCCACAACGTTTGGAGAGCGGCAATGTCGCGGCGATGCCGTGCCAATTGCTCCTCGGAATCTTTGAAAAGTCGAGAATCCGCTGGCCGCCTGGCGATCGCTTCCTTGGCCGTCGCTACCAGCGCCAGCGCCGCGGCATATTGATCCGCTGCAATGGCCTGATTGATGAGCGGCTCGGCGGCGGCGACGAGTTCGGTAACTTGATCGACTGCAGTCAGCGCCGGAATCGATTCCTTGAGGATCGCTTGTTTCGCCGCGAAAGCGTCGACTTCATAGGTTGCGCACATTCGGTCAACCGCGTCGAACGAGCCAGAAAAATCGCCGGCCGCGGCAGCCAGCAACGCGCCTTTCTTCAAGAGCATGAATCTCTCGACGGGCGAACTTCCCGCCTCCTCCGCGGCCTTGAGCATCTCGGCCGCCATAACCCGATCCTTGGCCGGAGCATGCGTAGGTTTGTAGATTTCATCCAACTCCTTCGCGATGCGCTGCTGCTCGGCGAGCGAGGGCGGCGATAGCTTCTTGGGCGGACCTGCTGCCGGAGGCCCATGCGAAGCGTCGGCGGCCACGTTTTGACCGCTTGGCGGTACGGTACCTACCACGGCATGTGGAACCCCGGTCGACGCACTTCCCCCCGCCGTCAGCGGCTGCCAAGTCGGACTGAGCGGCGTGGTGACGCCTGCGACCAAGCTGGCAGCCTGCTCGAACGGTTTGAATCCCGGCCGGGAGATAGATATTGTGTGCGGGCCGGGTTTGAGCGACCATTCAAGCGCGGCGGCGTTCGAATCGACCGCCACGCGCCTGTCGTCTATCAGCAGCGTCGCGTCTTTGCGTTGCTCGAGCGGCCAGTCGATCACCAATTTTGGTTCTGCCGCCAGAACCACGGAAATTTTTCGCTGCTCGTCATTGGCTACCGGGACCGACGCTTCGAACGGCTCGGCGCCCGCTCGGGTCGCTCGGACCACGTGGCGGCCCGGTTCGACGGGAATCTCCCAGGGTTGTCGCTGGTCCGCCGGCTGTGGAATCCTGTCGACCAGCAGCAGCGAACCTAGCCGTTCGGCCAACGGCCAATTGAGCAAGAGCAGCGCCTTCGGCTGCCATTGAGCGGCGATCAACTGATGTTCGCCCGCGGCCACTGTCACGGTCGTTTCCAATTTGAATGCAGGCCGCTTGGCGAAGATCCGATGCGTCCCGTCCGGGCAATGAAATTCCCACGGACCTGCGGCCGGAATGGTCACGGGCTGGTCGTCGACAACCAGCGTCGCGCCCGCGGTCGGCCGGCGGCCAGTCGAATGCCAAGACAGCCTCCGCCGGGCTTTTCAAGGCGACGATGGCAACGACGGCGGCCACCGCCAGCAGCAGCCCAATTCCAGCTCCCAGAAGCTTGGTCCTGGCGGGCTTCTGTCGCTTTTTGGGTTTCACGGCCGTCGCGCCGGCGGACCCGCGGACCGCGGTCGTCGTCGAATTGCCGATCAGGGCATCCCAGTCGGCTGCGGCGGGCGAAGGCTGAGGCAGGGCCGCGGCGGTTGTGAGCGGTTGAGCAGTGCGCCATGTTCGCGCCGGCGCCAGCAGTGGAATCCGTACCGGTTTGCGCGGCTAGCGGCTCCGCGGCAGCGGTGCGCCGAATCGCCGAACCTGCGGCGGCTTGTGGAAGGGTGCCGGCTTGTGACATCGCGGCGGTTGCGGCGGCTCGCAGTTCCCGATCGTACTGCGCCTTCTTTTCGGGATTCAGTAGACAGACTCGGGCCGCCGCGATTTCGTTCAGCAGCCGCTCGGCCAGTTTGATGTGCTGACCCGCTTGCACCGTGCGCAGGTGGGCTGTTTGCCGATCGGCCGCGTTATCGATCACATCGGCCACCGCCTCGAACGGCCGAATCCCCAGCAGCCGATAGCGACTAGCGGGCTGCTCCTCGGGCGGAATGCCGAGCCAGACATGGTAGGGATCGAACGGGGCGGACATCGCAGCTTCTCACGGGGCCTTGCGTCATGAGCCGCATTGCGCTGAATTACACGTCCCGTTATAGGCCACCCCCCCTTCCAGTTCAAGCAAACGTGGGCGTTTGCGAGAATTGCAGACTGCGAGCCGCGCTTGCAGTTCTGCGGTTACGGAGCGATCGCGGCGGGGCCATCCTGGACCGACTCGTTGGCGGTATAATTGGTTGAGGCAAGATTAAAATTCCCTTCGATATCCGCTCGCTCATGCCGCTTGAACTGCCGGTTTACATGGACAACCATGCCACGACGCGGGTCGATCCGCGGGTGGTGGACGCAGATGTTGCCGTTTTTCACCGAGCAGTATGGCAACGCCGGCAGCACGAGCCATGCCTTCGGCTGGGAGGCGAAGGAGGCGGTCGATCGGCGCGGGAGACGATTGCCGGGGCCATCGGGGCGCAGCCGCGCGAAATCGTGTTCACCAGCGGCGCGACCGAGAGCAACAATCTGGCGATCCGCGGCGTGGCCGAAGCGGCGCGGCGGCAAGGAAATCATCTGCTCAGCGTGGCGACGGAGCATAACGCCGTGCTCGATCCCTTGTCCGATCTGGCCCAGCGCGAGTTCGAGGTCACGCTGTTGCCGGTCGAGCCGGCCGGCAGCGCAGGCTGGCCTGGAACGATTACCGCCGAGCAAGTCGCCGCGGCAATCCGTCCGGACACGGCGCTGGTGTCGGTGATGTTGGCCAACAACGAAATTGGCGTCATTCAGCCGATCGCCGAAATCGGGGCCGTTTGCCGCCGGCTGGGTGTACCGCTGCATTGCGATGCGACGCAGGGAGTGGGAAAAATTCCCGTCGATGTCGAGCAACTGCAAGTCGATCTGCTGAGCTTCTCGGCCCACAAGATTTACGGGCCGAAGGGAATTGGGGCGCTGTATGTGCGGCGCAAGCCAGCCGTGCGGTTGGAGCCGCAGATCTTCGGCGGCGCTCAGGAGCATGGCCTGCGGAGTGGAACGCTCAACGTGCCCGGCATTGTCGGCTTCGCCGCGGCGATTGAACTGGCCACGGCCGAGTTGCCGACCGAAGGCCCGCGACTGGCGGCTTTACGCTCGCGGCTGCATGACGGATTGCGCGGCGAACTGAACGACGTGTCGCTCAATGGGCCGGCGTTAGAATCGCCCGGTTTGCGTCTGCCCGGCAATTTGAATATGTCGTTCGCCTACGTCGACGGCGAAGCGCTGTTGTTGAGCATGCGCGATCTGGCGGTCAGCTCCGGCAGCGCGTGCACGTCGGCTAATCCCGAGCCCAGCCATGTCCTGCGGGCCTTGGGCCTGGACGACGACCTGGTCCGAGCCAGCTTGCGTTTCGGTCTGGGCCGGTTCAATACCGGTGAAGAAGTCGATTTCGCCATCGCCACCGTAGCCGAATCCGTCCGCCGCCTGCGACAATTGAGCAGTCTGGCGTGATGTGCAATGGAACAGATAGACTCGTCAAGTATCTCGATTGCACTGAGTCACGGTATCCCGATCTCGCGACGCTTATTGTCGCGGCGATGAATTGCGAACGGTTCCCATGCGAAGCACTGTGTTATGGCCGTGCTTGCTGTTATTCGCGGCCGTCTTAGCGTTCTGTCATCCACGTTTTGAGATCGCGGACGCACCGCACCGACCGTCACTTCTTTCGGCTCGCACCAAAACAGTACCAGCTGCTAACCCGCCGCATCGCCCCCTTTCTCTGGACTACGCGACGTTACTGAATTCGAAAGCGGCTGCCGACCTGCTGCAAGGAATCAACCAAGCCACGGCGATTTGGGAACTGTTTTATCCAAAGCTGGAAACGAACCTCACCGATTCCGCATTGGGCTGGGTGGCGCGTGAGATTGATTGGATACAAGAGCGACACAAGGTCATGGTCGACAGCACTCCTATCTCCGCACCAGACCGTCGGCGAAGCATCTACATTTGTGAAGATGGTCCTGCTGTTCCACCCTGGCCGCTCCGCCTTTTTGGCGAACCGGGTTATCACGGACTCTTTATAAAGTACAAGGAATCCGACCCAAATACCTCGCGCATCCGCCGACTATTCCCAGAAGCGTGGGTCGTGGCCACCCTCGACGAGACAGGCCCGTGAAAGGTGTTAGTCCGTCATGTCGTCGTGCATCCAATCCATGCGCTGTTTACCGCGCAGCAATTAAGCTTTCCATCAAATCTGCGAAGGAAATCTCGTGCGAAAGCTGGCAGTCTGGACCTGTGCTGCGGTAGTTGTCCTCGCGGTAATCGTGCTGATTGGCTGGGTTCGCTTGAATCTAGCCATCGCTTCCAGCAGTGGCCCGCCGTTCACGATCTCCAGAGAAACGACCCGCATCGTCGAACCCTTGCGCGGATGGCTATGTCGACTATTGCGCCGCGTTGAATGCTATATGCGCCGCGGGAGTGACGCCGGAAAACAACGCGGTCGTCGCGATCTGGCAGGTGCTTGGGCCGAAATCGATTTCGGCCGATGACCGGCAACGGTATTTCGAGCTGCTGGGCGTTCCGTCGCCGCCGGCGGAGGGAGATTATCTCATCCCGCCGTTCGGCAAGGAGCACACGGCCGCATTCGCCGAATGGGACGACGACAATATCAACGAGCGCCCCTGGACGAAGGAGAAATTCCCGAACGCCGCGGCGTGGCTGACGGCCAATGACAAGCGACTGAATCGGCTCGCTGAAGCCACGCGCCGCGAGCGCTATTACTCGCCGCTGCTCGGCGCCGGCGAAGGGCCCCAAGTGATGGGTTCGCTGCTGTTCTTGGCATCCGAGGGCCGCACGCTCGGCCGCTATCTCGCAGCTCGTGCCATGCTGCGAACCGGTTCCGGGCAAGTCCGAGACGCCGAACAAGACGCGTTAGCGCTGCACCGGTTCGGCAGGCTCATCGGCCAAGGTCCGACGCTTGTTGAATCGCTTGTGGCGATCGCCATTGACCATTACGGTATTCAGGTCGACGTTGCGATGGCGAGGAGCGGCAAACTCTCAGCCGATGAGTGCCGCCAATTCGCCGCCGAACTGAACCGTCTGCCGCCGCTGCCGATTCCGCGAAAAAATCGATGTCTGCGAACGATATTCGCTCCTTGACGCCATCGGTTCGTTGGCCCGTGACGCACAACACCGTTTACAAAAGGCTGGGCCCCTCGGGAAAATCTACGCCGGCATTACCGGCGAGAATAATCTCGATTGGGACGTTGCCCTGCGTCTTATGAACGAGTGGATGGATCGGGTGACCGCGGCCGAGGGCCTGCCGACCTTCCGCGAGCGCCGGCAGGCGGAAGTCGCGATGGAGTGCGTCAATTCGTCAAATGGCCGCGGAAGCCAAGGGACCGAGCTTCAGCCGTTCGGCGAGATCCGAACGCAACGCCAAGACGATCGTCAGCTTGATGCTGCCAGCCGTGGACAAAGCATCCATCGCATTCGACAGATCTACCGAATGGATGCATCTCGCGCAACTGTCCCTTCGCTTGGCCGCGTTTCACGCTGACAAAGGAAAATATCCGGCTAAACTCTCCGAGTTGGCGCCTGTCTACGCCCTCAGCATTCCGGACGACACCTTCGGCGGCGCCCCGCTGCATTACAAGGTCCAAGGCAGCGGATACCTGCTTTACAGCGTCGGACCGGATCCCGCGAATCCGAGCGAGCGGCTTGACGCGTCATGGCCGCCGCGGAAGGAAGCGGAGAATCAGATGCTCTTACCGACGGCGAGACGAGCCGGGTTTACGACGTTCGGTCGGACAAACGCTTACTGACGTGCGCGGCTCGGATACCTCGTTCCGAGCCGCGCACGTTAGGTAAGCGCTCTGATCCCCCGACCCGACGCCGATTTCCGGGCCGGAACTGAGCACCCACCCCCTTTCTCGGCTTCCCTTTGGCCGTTTCATTGTATAATTTAGAAGTTGTCGAGGCTGAGAAATTCCGTCTGACTAACTTTTTCAGGAGTCGAGATCCATGTCCGTGACTCTTACCGAACGGGCCGCCACCGAAGTCCAAAAGATCATTGCCGATCAGAAGATGCCCTCGGGCGTGATGCTGCGGGTTGGCGTCGCGGGGGGCGGGTGCAGCGGGTTCCAATACGCGTTGGGTTTCGACGAGAAATTCGACGAGAAGATGGACTCGAAGCGCGAATATCATGGCGTGACCGTCGTGGTCGACAAGAAGAGCGACCTGTATCTGGACGGCACGACCGTCGATTTTTACGAAGACATCGCCAAGCGCGGGTTCACGTTCGAAAACCCGAATGCCACCAAATCTTGCGGCTGCGGCAGCTCGTTCAACGCTTGATGCAGTTGAGCGCGCGGCGCCGCCGTCCGCATTGAGAATTTTCAAACTGGCCGAAGCCCAGGGAGTGCCATCCCTGGGCTTTTCTTTTTTATCGCTGCCACCTCCAGCCGGGGCGGATCTCTTCGTTCACGATGCAGCCTTCTGGCCAGACCCCTTCGTACAGTTCGACGACCGATTGCGCCGCCCGGCGGGCCATCTCGGCCGCCGACTCGTGATCCAAGCCGGCCATGTGCGGGCTGAGCACGACGTTGTCCAGCTTGAACAGCGGGTTGTCGGCCGGGGCGGGCTCGCGCTGGAAGACATCGAGGCCCGCGCCCCACAGGTGGCCGTTTTCCAAGGCCGCGAACAAGGCCCGTTCGTCGACCAGCCCGCCGCGCGACGTGTTGATGAGCACGGCTCCCTTTTTCATCTTTGCCAACGTGCCGGTGTTGATCAGTTGGTTGGTGTTCGCCAGCGCCGGCAGATGGAGGCTGACGATGTCGGCCTCGGCCAGCAGCTCGTCGAACGGCAGCAGGCGAACGCCATGCGCGGCCGCGAATTTCGCGTCGGCGGCCGGATCGTGGGCGATCACCTTTAGGCCGAGGCCGATCGCCCGCGGCACCACGGCTCGGCCGATCCGCCCCAGGCCAACCAGCCCGATCATGCGGCCCGCCAGGCGCGGCAAAATCGACCGGTTCCATATGCCGGCTGCGCACCGAGCGATCGCGCCATGGCACGCCGCGAAACACCCCGAACAGCAAGGCGATCGTTTGCTCGGCCACCGATTCGCTATTGCCCGGTGAAATGGCCACGGCGACGTTATGCTCGGTCGCGGCCGGCACGTTGATCGCATCGTAACCGACGCCATGCCGGGCAATGACCCGCAGCCGCGAGGCCGCCAGCACGGCCGGCGTGTACGGCTCGACACTGGCCAGCACCGCATCGACGCCGTCGAGCATGTGAATCAACGTCTCGGGGTTGGCGAGGCTCACGGCAGGAGTCCCATCTTTCGCGGCGGGAAGATCGACGACTTCAAAGCCAGCCCGGAGCAAAATGTCGCGATACGGCCCGGCAACCCGCTGCAAGATCGGCGATGTAATCAGAATTCGAGGCACAGGCACAAGCTCACTCAAGTTCGAAGGAAAATGATTCGAGATCAACTCAACGAGAATTCATCAGCGGCAGATCACTCGCCAGTTGGCAGCGGGGCGACGTAGGTCGCGGCGGTTAGCGGGCGTGGGTTGTTCAGGCCGCCGCCCGTGACGACGAGGCGGCCGGCGATGATTGCCGCCGAGGGGGCCAGCACTTTCTCGGGCATCGTGCCCACGACGGTCCAGGCGTCGGCTTTCGGATCGTACTGCAACAGATCGTTGACGCAGTTGCGCGGTGGGCTGGAGCTGTTGCAACGGCCGCCGACGATCACGATCCGTCCCTTGTGGGTGAACGTGCTCGATTCGAAATGGCTGCGGCCGTCGGGCAGGCTGGCGATGGCGGTCCACCGGCCTGTATCGGGATCGAACCGATGGCAAAACTTCTGATCGATCTGCGTGATGTCGTGGCCGTGTGCACCTCCGAGGGCGTAAATCTTCCCGTCCAGCACGGCGGCGGCGACATGCCCGCGCGGCTCGGGCAAATCGGCTTCGCGCTGCCATGATTTTCCGCCGTCGAGGGCCAGGCTCCAATGGTCGGCGGAGTTGGTATCGCGATCGGGCTTGTAGCCGCCAAAGTAATGCAGCTTGCGGCCCACGATGACCAGCCCGCCACCAGCGCACGGCTGAGGCAATGGTGGCCCGGGGGTCCACGTGTCGGCGGCAATGTCGTATTTCCAGACTTCGGCGACGACCGGGCCAGGATGTTTTCCTTTGAAACCGCCGGCAAACCAAATCGTTTGGTCATCGATGGCCGGATTGAGATGCGTGACCCGCGTCGGCATGTCCTTGCGGCGTGTCCAGATGTCGTTCGCCGGATCGTAGACGTCCAATTCATTCGAGGCGCCGAGTTGGTCGTCGAAGCCGCCAAAGAGAAACAGCTTGTCGCCCACAACCACCGTCGGCGATTCGACCCGAGCGAACGGCGACGGCGCAGCCTTCTTCCAAACCAGCGGCCAGGCGGAAGTTGGCGCTGGCGATGAAGCTGTCGCGGTCCCGCTTGCACCAGCAGCGCCGGGCCCGTCGGCCCAACTCAGCCCGGTGACGTTCAGCGTAAGCAACACGAGCAAGGTGCAATACGAGCGGTTCATTTTCGCGGGTTTCCGTTGGTAGGGTGTGGGCGTCTCGAATGTGGGTGGTAATGCCGGTGCGGACAAACGCGTCTCCCCTCGCCCCTTGTGGGAGAGGGGTCGGGGGTGAGGGGTCAGAAAAACGGTGACATCGGGATCCAGCTGCACGTCGAAGATCGACCGTGATTCCCACCCTCACCCCAACCCTCTCCCGTCAAGGGAGAGGAAGAATGCGGAAACGGATGCTCACCGACAAATCCGACGCTCACACCTTGGCGGGAGTCAAGGCTTCATTCGCCGGCGCGATTGTACCACCCCGAGCGGAGCGGTTGAACACGCGCGGGTTAATGCCTACTTCGCGGCGCCCTTGCCCAGCGGATCGGCAGCCATTTGACCGGAGACCACTCGCATGCGAGCAGAGTGGAAGGTGACTGGCACCGAATAAGTGGCGAGGCCCAATTGGCGCGAACTGCGCAGGCCCCAAAGATTCGCCTCGAAACCGAGCGATTTGGGATCTCCCTCCCAATGCGGCAGAAAAGGCTTCCCGTCGAGCGAGACATTGACGCTGGCTCGCCCCGGCGACGGCAGCCGCACGCTGAGAAGCATTCGGTAGCGATGCCCGTTCACCAATGTGCCGGGACGCTTGGAGTAGGCTGGCAAGTTGCCGAGCAGTTTGCCATCGATCTGGTGAAAACCGCTCGCCCCACCTTTGAAGACGCTGAACATCATCATCGTTTGCTGCGAACCAACCGTGTAGATGAAATTCACATCGCTGTCGCCAGCAGTCCGCGTGAACTCGACTTCGAAGTCGTAGCTGCCGCCGATTTCTGCCGGCAAGCCGATCCGGGCAAACTCGGCGGCCTCGCAGGAAACATCTTGCCCATGGCGCGTCCAGTTGCCCCGCACCGCATCGCGGTCCGAGTCGACTTGCCGGAGCAGGTCGACCCACTGGCCGCTAAAAAACTTGCTCGCCTCGGTGGACCCGTCGAGTGAAGTCGCGCTCGATGGCTTGAGCGCCGGAGCCAGAGAAGTTTTGGGCATCGGCGTGAAGTTGGCCGCAGGCGGCAGCGTGACCTTTTGCACGGCGACGGAATGGTAGACCATCGCGGAATCGTATCCACCGATGCCTACGTGCTTAGGGGGCAAGCCCCAGCCGCCCGCCAAGGCCGATCGCCTGCCGGTCCAATGCGGCAGGTACTGATTGCCGTCCATGTAGACATCGATGCTCGCCTGATCCGGGTCGATCAGCCGGACCGAGATGACGAGTTGATGCCGATGTCGATTGTCGATTCCGCCGGGACGCCGCGCTGTGGGATTCAAAGGGTCGGTTGGCCGTCGTCCTTCGACAATGTCGATCCCGCTGGCTTGGCCCTGCTGCATGTTCAGCATCACTTTCGTGGAGCGCGTGGCCACCGGAAAAGTGATGCCGATCTCTCCGACGCCGCTGAGCCGCGTGAATTCGACCGCGAGATTGTAGTTGTCTTCGAGCTCGATCGGTAAATCGAGCACGGCCAGGCCCAACGGCTGACAGCCGACGTCGGTGCCAATTCGCTTCCAAATTCCCCGGCGGGCGTCCCGGCCGGTGTCGGCCAGGCGCAGGATGTCCATCCAGCGCGAGACGATCGGTTTGGCGGGTTTGGCCGGACCGGCGCCGGGATGTTGCAGATTGGCGATCTCGGCGATCCGGCGTTGGACGGCGACCTTTCTTAACGCCTCGGTCAGATTCGGCAGCGACGCAGCATAAAGTTCGGCGGCGTGGGCCCGGACCACATCGCGAATTACGGCCAACTCCTTCGATCCCTGATCCCACCAGCCATCGGCTAATTGGGCTTGTTCCTCGCCTTCGGCGGGTGGCTTTAGCTCCGTTTGGGCCAACGTTTTCAACCGTTCGTCCGTCCCTTTGGCCAGCAGTGGCAGCCCGCGCGGCCAATCGCTCTTGTAAAAACAACACCAGCGCCCGAGCGCTAAGTTCGCGTCGGCGTCGGCCGGATTCTGCTCCAAGGTGGCCTGGGCCTTTTGTGCTGTCGCCCATTGCGGTTCGAGCATCCGGATGTCGCGGCGCCGGCGGGCCAGCAACTCCTCGGTGTCTTTGCGGAACTGGGCCTCAAGCGGCCGTTTGGTGAGCGCGGGTTGCCGTGGCGGCGATTGCCAGGGCGTCGGCGTAGCGGTCGGCAGCCATCGCATCGTCGAGCAATTGCTCCGCGGCAGTAACTAAGGACGTCAATTGATCGGGCGTCGAAGCGAGCTTTACAGCCTTGTCCAACAAGCGTTGCTTGGCCTCGATCGGGTTGACTTCATACGATGCGAACAGCAAGTCGATTCCTTGAAAGGCCAAGGCGATATCGCCCCCCTCGACCGCCAGATCGGCGCCTTTGAGCAACAGCATGTAGCGCTCGGCCGCATTCCCCTCGTCTTTCTTGGCCAATTCGTACAACTCGTTTGCTTTCGCGGCATCGGCCTCGGAATGGGTCGGCTTGTACAACCGGTCGAGCTGCTGGGCAATCTTCATTTGCTCCTCGGTCGAGGGAACCGGCAGCTTTTTCTCGGGCGGGACATCGGCGGTGCTGGTCGCGGGTACCGTAACGGGCGGTGTTTCCACAACCGGCGGTTTGACCGGCGGCGTCTGAACAACTTTGGGACCTGTGATCGGCGGCTTCACCCTCGTCGGAATGATTCGCCAGACCGGATTGATTGGCGGATTATTCGAAGCGACGAGATCGACGACTTGCTTGAAGGGGAAAAAACCGGGCCGGATGATCCGAACCGTGTGCTGACCAAGGCTCAACGTGTACTGCTCGCCGTCGGCCGTCGGCTCGCCACCCTTCGGAAATCCGTCGATGCTGATTTGAACATCCTCTCGCTGGTACTCCGGCAATCGAATCAGAAGCTTCGCGTCGACCACAACGGGCGGAACAAGGACCATTTTCCGCCCGTCGGCAGCGACCGTCGCATTGATTTCCAGTGCCTCCGTTCCGGGCCGCACAACGCGGACGACGCGGTTGCCCGGCTCGACCGGCAGTTCGATCGGCTCCCGATCCGAAAGCACAATCTGGCGACCATCGATCAGCAGCTGCGCGCCGGCACGATCCTTGACCGGCCAATTCAATACCAGCACCGCCGCGGGCGTCCAATCGACCGCAATAGCCAGCGGTTTTCCGGGCGAGACCTCGACCGACGAATTCCAAGGTTGATACGCAGGCCGCGAGGCGACAATCTGATGGACTCCCGGTGAGCAGCGATAGTCCCACGATCCGCTCCCGGGGATCGGCACCATCACGCCATCGACAGAGAGTTTGGCTCCGGTGCGCTCGGCATTTGGCCAATCGAATGTCAAAGATCCATCGGCCGAGCTGTGAAAGAGCGCAAAGAGTCCGCCGGCGGCCGCCACGATCAACAGTCCCGCCACAACGGCGAACAGCGTCAGCGATCGCTTGCCGAGCGCTGCGTGCCGCCGCAACCGATTTCGCAGTGGCGCCCTTCGTCTGGCCGTCGACATTTCCCAACAGTGAAATCCAGTCCCCCTCGGGCACCGGCGCGGCTGCTATCGGCTCCTGCGCCACGTTCGCAGTCGCTGGCGCCGTCGCGACCGGGGCTGCTTTGGCTGACACTGCCGAGGCTGGTTTTGTCGGCAGGGATTGGGCGCTCGGAAGCGCGGTCGCCGTGGGGGGAGGAACTCGAGAAACAAACGGCGCGGGATGTGGGGAAACGGTCTCGGCAGGTGGCGCCGCGACGGCCCTGCGAATTGCACTGGCCGAACGGGCGCTGATTCGCGCTCGAAGTTGCTCGTCGTAGACCGCTTTCTTCTTCGGATCGAGCAGACAAACCCGGGCCGCGGCCACCTCGTTGAGCAACTGCTCGGCAAATTTGGCGTACTTGCCCGATTGAAAGTTCCGGAGGTGAGCCGTCTGGCGATCGGCGGCATTGTCGATTACATCGGGATTGCCTTCGAACAGCGACGCGGTCAGCAAGCGATAATGGTTCGCCGGCTGTTCCTGCGGCGGGATTCCCAGCCAGACATGATATGGGTCAAAAACTTCTGACATCGCGTACCCCCGTGCCGATCATCGTCTCGACACCCGCGCCCTAGGGCGTATACCGCTATCGTGGGGACCATTATGATGCAATCGTCCGAGTGACACAAGTTTGGCCGGCTTTCGCCACGGCAACACCTGCGTATGGCTGCGGTCCCATAGCATCAGATATCGCGTATGGCGACCGGTCAACCGAGCATTTGCCAGTTGGCGGGCTGTGCTCCAATCGCGACTAAGCCGCTGAACTGGCTTGCGCGTTAGACGAAACAAACGGCCGGTCAGTTCCCTGTGGGCGTCTCGAAAGTGAGTGGAAAAACCGGTTGCGGTCAATCCTGGCTCCCCTCGCCCCTTGCGAGAGAGGGGTCGGGGGTGAGGGGTTGGAAAACCCATTGCGCTGGAACCGGCGGCGAGTGAAAGACACACGGCGATTCTCACCCTCACCCCAACCCTCTCCCATCAAGGGAGAGGGAGAATTGAGGAACCAGACGCCCACCCACAAATTCGACGCTCACACGTCAGTTCCCTTGCGGAAGCTGCCGGCCGAGAGAAATCGCAGCCACAAAAAGCGGCGTGTGGGCCCTGCTCACAGAGCCTGAAATAGATAATAGATGCCCCCCAGTGCGATTCCCGCCGAGCCGAAGCGGAGGATGCGGTCCATCAGCCATACGCGCGGTTCCGGCGCGCCCAGATGCTTTGTCACTTGCAACGCGGAAAACAACGGCAGCACGACAATTTGATGGCCGATTTCCACACCCAAACTGAAGCCGACGAGCGCCAACCACAGGGCGATGCTCGGCATTTCGCTCATCGCGTCTTTCAGCCCGCCCGCAAAGCCCAGTCCGTGAAACAAGCCGAAACCGAAGGCTACGGCCAGCCGAGCCCAACCCGTGCTGCGTTCGGGCCAGAAAATATTCTGCACCGCCACGAACACGATGCTGGCCGCGATCATCGGTTCGACGATCCGGTCGCTGAGCGTGACAATGTTCAATACGGAGAGCGTCAGCGTCAAGCTATGGGCCAAAGTAAAGGCCGTGACGACCTTGATTAAGTCCCACAACCGCGTGGCGGCCAGCACCAACGCGGTCACGAACAACAAGTGATCGTAGCCGGTGAGGATGTGCTCGATGCCGTGTCCGGCATAGTCGAAAAACGTTTGCCAGCCGTTCACCTCGGTTCGGACGGAACCGGCGGCAATGGGCCCCTTTTCAGCCGTCCAGTTACAGGTCAACGCGCCGACGTCGCTGCGCTTCAATAGCGATGAACTGAATGTGTTCTGGTCGCTCTGCCGCATGCGCAACTCGCAAGTCGCGCTCCAGATTTTGTATTCGCGCAAGAAATCTTGTTGGACCCGCACGACGCGTGGCGGACTGGGAACCACGAACGTCAGGCGGTAGTGGAGCATGTTTTCGTCCGCAGGATCCACCTCCGCGGGATGGGTTGCGGCGTCGGCAACGTACACCGCATGGCCCGCAACCACCTGGCCGTCGACATGCACGTGGACGTGCGACAGGACGTAGGCGCCGTGGGTCTTGATTTCTTGCTGGTACTGCTCTTCGGTCGGAGCGAAGTCGTCGTGAGTGGCCAGCAGGAGCACTTCCTCGTTCGAGATCCGAGCGTCGATGACAATCTGCTCGGGGCTGACGACGACGTCGAGCGCGTTTTCGATGAGCGGATGTGCGACCGCGATGTTCACGCTAAGCAGCGATTGCAAGATCAGCGTCGCGGCGAGCAGCGAGATTCGAAACAGGCGCGAATGCAAAATCACCAGAAAACCCAGTTCCATGGCCATGTTTTCCTCCACGATAGCAGATGCGCCAGCGCGTGGCTAATTCGGGGGTCCGGCGGCGGTTGCGCCCGACACCTCCGACGCACGGGCGGCTCGGAAGGAACCGCGGGGGGCGTGGTACAATCTGAAGATTATTCGTGATGCCGTCAGGAAATCCAAACTAGGCCACCACCCCACGCGGCGTTGTCTGGCGGTTTATCGCCGCGATGGTTACTTTGATGCTGAAGGACGGTCGCCGAAGCAGGGCCCTTTCGCGACTCTTGGCCGTCCGTGGTTCGCTACTCCCTAGTTCAATACAAAAGGAATTCTTCATGAAACGTCTTACGGTTGGATTGCTATCGCTGGGACTGCTGGGGGGCGTCGTGGCGTACGGTTTGGCCGAAGCGCCGGACGGGCCGCCGGGAGCGAACGCGCGGGAAGCCGGCGAACGGGCCGCCGGCGATAAAGGCCCTGGTGATCGTGGTCCCGGGGACAGGGGGCCAGGAGAGCGGGGGCCGCGCGAGTTTCATGTTTTGCCTCCTGGGGCGAAACAAGCCTTGAAACTCTCGACCGACCAGGAGCAGAAAATCGCCGAACTCGACAAGGATGTGCAGGAAAAGCTGTCGAAGATTCTGACCACCGAACAAATGGACCAATGGAACAAAGCGCGGCCACCTGGACCGCCGCCGGGTCGCCGCGGCGACCGCGGCGGACCGCCCGCCGATGGGCCGCGCGGCCGCAGCGCTCGGGATGACGCGGGGCCAGGACGTGGTCCGGAAGCGCGAGGCCGACCGCCCACCGACGGCCCAGATGGTCCTAGGGCTCGGGAAAGCGCCGACCGAGTGCCGCCGCGTGGCGGACCGGGTGGCTTGGATCGGATGATCGCAGAACTGCGGCTCAAGGACGATCAGAAAGACAAAGTCCAAGAGATTCTCAAAGCGCATCACGAAAAGATGGATCAGGTGATGACCGAGCAGCGGTCGGATCTAATCAAGAGCATGAAATCGGTGCTGGACGGCGAACAGCTTGAGAAATTGGAGCGGTTGCTGCCGGAACCAGGCAAGGCTGGCCAGCCACCCGAACGTCGAGACGGGCCGCCGCCGGAAGGTCGCGACGGTCCGCCACGCGACCGGAGAGCCCCGCCGCAAGAGTGAGCCCGTGTGAGCGGACCAAGCAAGAATTCGATGCAAAGAAAGCCCGCCACGGGAAACACCGCGGCGGGCCTTTTTTTATCGTGGTATTGGCTCTGACCGGTCGAATCGGATTACGCGCAGGCCGGGTTCAATCGTGTCCGATTCCGGGCTAAGACCTACGCAGCAGCAGGCCGGAACTCACGGCTGTCAGCAGGTCGTCGATACCGCAATCTTGCAACTCGCCCGAGGCATGGATTGCGTCGGTCGCGGCAAGTTGGGCGGCGGTGATGTCGAACTCGCTGCTGGATATCATCTTTCCCGGGACGCCGCCGAACGTCGTCGGCGATGAAGGACTGGTCGCAAACTTCGCTGTTCCGGCGCCGACCGTGGTCGTGACCTTTGCCGATCCGAACGTGTTGACATTCGGGGTCATGGTCACCGTGTCCCAATCCACCGGCGAACCGAACGCCCGGAAGGCGATGCCGCCCGAGGTGATGTTCGTATCCGAGGCCGTTATGGTATTGAGCAGCGTCGTGCCGTTGCTGGCGTACAGTTTGCCGATGATCGCGCCCGTGGTGCTCCAATCGACTTCCAATTTGTACCACTGGTTCGCCGTCCAAGTCTGGTTGACGTCGGCGAGGTCGGTATACCCGTAGCCGGCGTTGCTTTGCAAAATCAATTGGTTCGTATTGGGCGCCGCGACCAACGAGAGCGTTCCATTGGGTCCGGCGCCAAAGCCGAAATAGGCCCGGCCCGTGGCGGAGCCGGTGAATCTCACCCAGACCGTCAGCGTATCGCCCGCGGCGACCTGGGCCCCCGCATCGTCGCGGTAGATCCAGTCATTGCCGTTCGTGTCGAGCAAGCCGTACGTGCCATCGTGGGCCGCGGAAGTCGAGACCGAGGCGGTTGGGGTAGTGCCATCCACCACGGTGTACAAATTCAGATTGCCGCTTTCGAAGCCTTCGATCACCGTGCTGCCGGTCGTGACATTGCTGTTCACGTTGAAGGCAGCCGAAGTGATTGGACTGAGCGAACTGAGCGAACCGGATTTCGCACCCAGGACGTAACCGTTGCCGGCCTGGTTGATCGAAAGGTTGGAGAACGTCGCCACGCCGCCCGAGACTGTCGCCGTTAGCGTCCCGCTTAACGTTCCTCCGCCGGGATTCGTCGCCAGGCTGAGGGTCACTGTGTCCGTGTTATCGTTGGTTAGCAGGTTGCCGTATTTGTCCAGAATTTTTACGGTCACGGCCGGAGCGATGACGGAGCCGGCTGTCACGGCCAAGGGTTGCTGTGAAAAGGCAAGCTGGCTCGCCGCCGCCGGCGTGATCGTCTCGGTCGCCGAGCCGGTGATCGAGCCGGATGACTTGTCGGTGGCGGTAACAAGTTGGGGTCCCGCGGTGTCGAGAGCCACGAGATTGGTAAAGGTGTGCACGCCCTTGTCGGTGGCGGTAAATGTGTAATCGGGGGGCAGAACGATGCCGGATGCCGTGTCGCTCGTGGTGAAGTGCACCGTGCCGGTGTAGCCCGTGGCTACCGTGTTGCTGGACGTCAGAGCCTCAACGGTGACACTAAACAGGTTACCCGCGACCGACGTGGTCGAGGAAACGCTCAGATGCGTTGCCGCCGCCACCGTGGCGGCATTGACGAGAATGCTCGTCTTCGCCGTGGCTACCGAACTGTTCGTCGCATCGGTCGCCGTGATGCTCTGCGTTCCCGTGGTCGAAAGCGTCAATCCGGTGAACGTGTGCGTGCCGTCATCACCAGCCTGGAACGTGTAGCTCGTCGGCAACCCGGTCAATCCGCCCGTGCTCGTGAAGTCGACCGTGTCGAGATAGCCCGTGGCCGTGGAGTTGCTAGAAGTGAGCGCGGTCACGGTCAAGCTGAACGTAGAACCAGCAGTCACGCTGCTCGGCGCGGACAGACTCAGATGCGTGGCGGCGGGAGCCGTGGTCGTGCCGCCACCATCCAGCACGGCCACCAGAAGGTTGGCCGTGGGCGTGCCCAGGCCGGTCGCCAAATCGTAACCGCTTGTCGCCGACTCGCGTGGCCTTCCCGTCGTCGTGCCGCTCGTGACGTCGTAAAAATCGCCGGTCGATTGATACAAGTCGGTCAACACCTGCGATCCCGAGAGCGGCGCAAGCCCGGCGAGCGATCGGCCTTGATCGGCGATCGCGATGAGCGCGGCCCATTGCGGGGCGGCGTCGCTGGTGCCGCCATACTGACCCCACGGAGATGAATTGCCATAGGAATCGTACACCGGGAAGCCGGTATTCGGGTCGGCGTCGTAGGACACGTCGGGCGTGGCTCGCGCGGTGCTGCTCTGCGTGACCACGCCTTCCTGATAACTCGGCTGCGACTCGTACTCGCTGAGGCCGCCGGTGCTACCGCTCCAAGCCGTCTGCGTGGCGATCGTGTCGTTGCTGTTGAGCGTCAAAGTGGTGCCACCCACCGAGATCACGTCGGGCGAGGCGGCCGGATATTCGGCCGGAGCGCCGGAATCGCCCGAGGCAACGACGAAGGCGACGCCGGCGTGACCCGTGGGGGTGGTGAAATAGCTATCTTCGCTCGTCTCCGAGCTGAATTCGCTGCCGCCCCAGCTCATCGACACCGCAACGACGCCTGAAGCGTCGCGAGCATAGTTAACCGCGGTGAGCAGATCGCTAAAGGAATCGCTATTGGCTTCGACCAACAGAATTTTCGCGCCGGGCGCGATGGCATGGGCCCATTCCACGTCGAGCGAGATTTCCGTGGCCCAACCTGTGTTGCCGGCAGGCAAAGCCGTCCCGCCGGTCTGATTCACGACGGTGAGCGTGGGATTCGGCAAGTCGAAAGCGGCGTCGAACTGCTGTAGATCGCCGACGATGTCCGGATCGCTATAAGCATCGACGATGGCGATCGTTTCGCCGGCGCCGTTGCCAGCCACAGTCCCGCCATCGAACGTGATCTGGTTGAATCCGTAGGCAGTGCGGATTTGCGTTGGCGTATAGCCAGTCGGGCCGGACGAGGCCAGCGGGACCTCGACGCCCTTGGAATTGAGCGTCATCGCTTGTTGATAAAGCGGTGTCGCCAATTCGGAAGCCAGCGAACTGCCGGCCACGACGGTTAGTAATTGACGCCGTTCGAGCGTCTCGAAACAAAGCGACGAACTCGCTCGCGCGGCGAGCGAGACGACGACGGTTTCAAGCGGTTGGAAGGATTCGAACGGAGGAGAAGAATGAAGTGTTTCAGCTCGTCTCGGAGCATCGCCTGGGTGTTCCTATGTCAACGAAAAGCGCCCCTTCGTTGTCCCACGTGGCCCGAATGAACGAAGCCTCTCTGTCCGGAAAGCCGCCGTCCATTTACGATAGTTTAGAGGTGTCCAAACATTAGTAAAGGGGAATAAGAAAATCTTCTGGATTGCCGCGCGGGAGCACGAATTTCTTGCCGATTAGCTCGGTCCAAGTCGCACGCTGCGCCGGCGTCAGCAGTGTCAGGATTTTGGTCACTTTCTCGGTGTCGGGTGGCGTCGGAGGTGGCCGCAGCCGTGGTGGAGGATCGTGCAAATCGCCCGGCGGTTGACGACCCGGCGGCCCGCCATCCAGCGGCCCATGCCGGCCGCGGTCACCAGGAACAGGATCCGTGTCGAAGTCTTTGGGCCCAAATCGCTCAGGGCCATCATGTTTTGGACGCTCGCGCCGCGGCCCGCGTTCTCCGGGCATTTCGTCACGAGGACCAGCGCCATCAAGGCCATTGCCATCAAGACGTTCGGGCGGAGGACCGCCAGGATCGAATCCATCGTGCCGCCGACGGTTCGAATCAAGCGGATCGCCGCCGGGGCGGGCGTTGTCCAGGCCGGCATGGTCGTGCTCGCCACGGTCGCGCTCGGCACGGTCGGGGCCCCCACCCCGCACGTCCCTAGCATCGGAAACAGCGCGGTTGCGATCGCCGGGCGGGCCTGGCTCTCTACCACCATCTCGCGGCCCATGCGGTGGCGGAGGAGGCGGCTCTTCCAGAATGGCGCTAATCTGCTGGCGCTGGTCGTGTGTCAAATTCAAGGCCACGACGATATCCGGACTCGTAAATGCGCGGGCCCCTTGTTGCTGCCAGGCGATTTGCTTGAGCCGGCGCAACTGGCCGGGGCTCAGCAAGCTGAACAGCATTTCGCCATGCGACCGCAGCGACTCCGTGACAGAGGCTTCCCCGGCAGGTTGGGTCGAATGGCTCGCGGAGCGCGACGTTTCGCGCTCGGCCCAAAGTCGTGTCAATTGCTCTTCGATCTGCTCGCGATCGTCGGCCGGGATGGCCAATTCACGTTGTACACTCGGATTCGCCAGCAGCGCCAACGGAGCCAATTCGTCTTCCAAGGCCAATTCGTCGACCAGATGCGCGACCCGCTCGGACGTCGCTTGTAATTCCTTGCTCAGGGTTGGATCGTCGCGGCGCTGGGCGAGGAACGACTTGTAATAGGCCAGCGAGGTTTCCAGCAATTTGCGCCGCAACTGATGCAGCGTCGGCTTCGACGCGAGTTCGTCCTCGCTGAATTGCGTGAACGTGTCGATCGCCTGCCGAGCTTGCTGGAAACTCTCTTGGGCCGCGGCGCGCTGCTTGATTTCCGACTTGTAGGCGGCCGCGGTATTCGCATGCTCGTGGGCGATCACGATCGTGCCGGCGACCAGACCCAACGCGGCGAGACAAAGAAACACCGCCGCGACTTTCACGATCGATTGATGCCTCCGGCACCAACGCGCCGCGCGTTCCGCCAGCCGCGGCCGGCGGGCCAGAATTGGCTTGTCTTCCAGCCAACGCTCTAGATCGTCGGCGAAGTGCTGGGCCGAGATGTAACGATCGGCCGGCGATTTGGCGATCGCCTTCAGGACAATCGTTTCCAACTCGGCCGGGATTCTCTTGTTGATGGCCGCGGGAGCGCGCGGCTCATCCTGCATGATTTGCCGCAGCAGCACGTTGCGATCCGCCGCGGGGAAGACCGGTTCGAGCGTCAGCAACTCGTACATTGTCGCGCCCAACGAATAAACGTCGGTGCGATGGTCCAACAGCACGCGGCCCCCTTCGGCCTGCTCGGGACTCATATAGCGCAAGGTGCCGAGCAAATCGCCCGTGCGCGTGAGTTGCACGTCGGCATGAAACTGCGCCAGACCGAAATCGGTGATCCAGAGATTGCCGCGCCGATCAAGCAGCAGATTGCCGGGCTTGATGTCGCGATGGATGACGCCCATCGCGTGGGCATGATCGAGTGCCATGGCCGCTTGCTGCATCAGGCGGGCCACGGTGTGAAAATAGCTCGTTGGATTGGCGTGCGAATCAGTCAACACGGTCGATGCGGTGGCGATGGTTTCGGCGCGCGCGTCAGCGGGGGCAGGTTTGCCGAGCTCGAACGACCTGTTGCGAGATGCTGAGGCTGACGCCGCCGCACTCGCCGGAGTTTGCCTCTTGGTCATTCCGGCGTTATTGCCCGAATGGACGTTCGCCGCCAGGGCAGGGAAGGTACTGGTAAGGTCACATTTTTTTGGCTGGCCCATCGCTTGGCGCAATTGCTGAATGGACGCCGACAGCGATTGACCCTCGATCAATTGCATCGCGTAGAAGTGCACGCCGCGCTCGATGCCGACCGAGTACACCGGAACGATGTTCGTGTGGTGTAGTTGTGCCGCAGCCTGGGCTTCGTGCTTGAATCGTTCGAGGCGCGCGGGATCGAGCGAAGCTGCAAATGGCAGGACCTTGAGCGCCACGCGGCGACCCAACGACATCTGGTACGCTTCATAAACGACGCCCATTCCGCCCCGGCCGATCTCGCGACCGAGCCGAAAATCGCCCAGTGGCTGCTGCGATGAATCCAAGTTCGAGGGGGCGCTGCTCGCTTGGCAACCGCCGGACCGACTTTCGCCGGGGGGCGCTTGGTCGTCGCAGCCTGGACCATCTCCAGGCCGTCGAGACAATCCGACAGCTCCGTGGCGATCGCCGCGTGCTGGGCAAGAAACTCATTGCGCGGCGGCGGATGGCCGGCTTCCATCGCGGCGAGATATTCCCGCATCGCCGCGATCAGGCGCGGATCGTCGGCGCCCGTTTCGCTCGCGTCGTTCGAGAGCCATTCGGCGATTTCGTCATCCTTCATGGCTGGCTCCCAACGTGCGCCGCAGCCGGGCTAGCGCCCGGACCCACAGTTTCTCGACGCTTTCGACCGTGCGTCCCATCCGCTCGGCCACTTGGGCAAATGGCAAACCTTCCAGATGCCGCAGCAAGATCACCTCGCGATAATGCGCTGGCAACAATTGCAGGGCATCAGCCAGTTGCACGGCGGCTTCGCGATGCAGGGCCTGCTCGCTCGGCGAATTGATCGACGCGGCCAGATCAAGCGACATCACGCCCGAGGCATTGCTGAGCTCGACGGCAAGCGTCCGTTCCAACCGGACGTCGCGCCGCTTCGTGCCCAAGTAGCGCCGGACATGGTTGGCGATCAAGCCGGCCAGGATGCTGCGCAACCAGCCCATGAACTCGGCTTCGGTCGTGCCGCGAAAATTCGGAAAGTGCCGATACGCCTCGAGCATCGTTTCCTGCACCAGGTCGGAAGCGTCGGCCTTGCCGCGCAAGCGGCGGCTGATTTGGGTATGCGCCAGCACGGCAAGATATTTCCGATAAACCCCTAGCACGCCGCCGAGCGCTTCCGCATCGCCGGCGCGGGCTTGTCCGAGCAACTGCTGTGGATTCAAATCAGGCGGGTGGGTTTTCATTCCGGAGCTGCGCTCGAGCGATCTTATCTCGCCCGACAAAAGGGACGGGAGAAGCGATAACTTGTCCATTTACAAGAGTAACGCGCGGGTTAGGATTCCGCCATTCCGCGGGCTGGCATTTGCATCCTGCATCGATGGCCAACGTCTGTCGAGGATAAACGTGTCTCGACCGAGAAGATCGATCGGAACTGACCGCAGAAATTTGGACGCCAAAACAGCCCGCGTCGTGGCCGACTCAACCGCGAGTAGTCCAAAATATCAACCGGAGGGGGCTTTGCTCCTGGACGCCAGGCGGCTTAAGATCGATGAGCCCGCGGGTTTGCGCGAGGGCTTTCCCAAAGCTCCCCGTAACTCAATGCCCCCTGGATAGCGGCATGCAGCCATGAACGCCTATCCGCAAATATTTCGCGTGCGACAACGCTGGGACCGGCCGCGCGTGGCGGACATCCCCGCGGAGGTCGCGGCGCGGCTCGAACGCTTGAATCTTCGTGATGCGGTTCGGCCTGGTCAATCGATCGCGATCACCGCCGGCAGCCGAGGGATCGCCCAGATCGCGGTGATCCTCCGCGACATCGTCCGATATTTTCAAGAGGCGCTCGATGCCAAGCCGTTTCTCGTGCCAGCCATGGGAAGCCACGGCGGCGGCACCGCGGCGGGGCAGCAGAAAATTCTCGCGTCCTACGGCATCACCGAGGAATTTTGCGGCTGCCCGATCCGCGCCAGCATGGATACGGTCGTGCTGGGGCAAGCCGACGAGGGATTTCCGATTTATTTCGACCGGCTGGCGCATGAGGCCGATCACGTGTTTCTTTGCGCGAGCGTGAAACCTCACACGATGTTCGTCGGCCGGATCGAAAGCGGGCTGATGAAAATGTTGCTGATCGGGCTGGGGAAACTCGACGGCGCGAAGATCTATCATCGGGCGATTCTCGATTACAACTTCGACCACATCGTGCGCAGCGTCGGCCGTCGAGTGCTCCGAGAATGCTCGATCCTCGGTGGCCTGGCGATTCTCGAAAATGCCTACGACGAAGTGGCTGAGCTCGTCGGCTTGCGAAGTGCCGAGATCGAAGAGCGCGAGCCGGAATTGCTCGAGCGCGCCAAGCGGTGGATGCCGCGGTTGCCTTTTCCCACGGCCGATATCTTGCTTGTCGATGAAATCGGCAAAGACATCAGCGGCACGGGAATGGACACGAACATCATCGGCCGCAAGTTTCACGACCACGCCGCCGCGGCGGACGAATTCCCGAAGATTCGCCGGATCGTGGTCCGCGGACTGACCGCGGCCACGCATGGCAGGGCGCAGGGGATCGGCGCCGCCGAGTTTTGCACGAACCGCGTGGCCCGAGACATGGATGTCCGCGGCACATGGCTCAATGGCTTGACAAGCAACCACATGTCGGGGGCGGTGCTACCGATGCACTTCGAGACCGACCGCGAGATTCTGGACGCCGCGCTGCCGACGCTGGGCCTGGTCGAGCCGCCGAATGCGAAGCTGCTGTGGATCAAGAACACGCTGAAGCTCAGCGAGCTCGAATGCTCGGCCGCCTATTTACCGGAGGCCCAAGGTCGCCAGGACCTGGAGATTCTCACAGGACTCCGCGATCTGCCGCTCGACGCCGCCGGCAATCTGCCGCAGTGCATCGCCTGAATTTATTGTCGCTCCAGGGTCGCGAGCCAGGCTTTCGGGCCGCCGGGGCTGAATTGCGGACCGCCGGGAAGATCGCTGGCTTCGAATCGCGTCGCTGTCAGCGCGCGGACTGCCCAGCCGGATGCAAACGTGCCACGAATCTCGGCCTCGGTCACGCGGCGCGGGCCCTCGCCCGGCGGCTCGGCGTCGGAAAAGCAGAGAATGTGCAGCAGGCCCTTAGGCCGCAGCACGGCGGCCAAACCCCGCACGAATTTCGCGCGCTCCTCGTCGGAGAATGTGTGGAATAAACCGCAATCGAGCACCGTGTCGAACTGCCGCCGGAGCCGAGCGAGCTCCAGTGCGTCGCCGACGACGAATTCGGCGGCGATCTTGCGCCCCGAGGCCTTCGCCTTGGCGCGCTCGATAGCCACGGCCACGTAGTCCAGACCGCAAACCGCGTGTCCGCGCTCAGCGAGAAACAAGGCATTTTCGCCGGTGCCGCAGCCGACATCCAACACCGAGCGGCCGAATTGACCTGCATGCTCAAGGTCAACGACCGCCGTCTGCGGGCGACCGATATCCCACGGCGCTTGACCTTCGTAAAGCTTGATGAAATTCTGCGGGTCCATGAGAAAGTTCCTCACAATGCTATGTCACAATGCAGCCGGATTGAGGGCGTTTGAAACATGCGCTTACTTGACGTGCGCGGCTCGGATTGCGCATGCTAACGGAGCCGCGCATGTCAGCAAGCGGTACTTTACGCGACGATCACATCCGGAAATTGAATGTCTGGCTGAAGGCGCGCCAGCGCGGCCGCCGAGGCTGATCCAGTGCGAGGCGGAAATTTTTCCCCGGCCGCGCAGCCCCACGCGCAAAATCTCTTCGTCATCGTCCAGCGGGGCCAGCGCCTGGTACGACGTGTTCATCGGACGCTCCTGGCCGGCCGCGTCGGTTTTCGTGTCCAATTCGCCACCTGTTTTGTGGCTCAGTTCACGCGGGCTGTATTTCAAGTCGAGCTTCGAGATCTCGGTGATCTTGCTGGAAAAACGGTCGCCGGGCAGTTCGTCGATATTGATTGTGACCGGCCGGCCGACCGCCACGAACTCGATGTCGGCCTGGTCGATCACCAGCGCCGCCTGCATTTTTTTCGGATCGCCAATCTGGCAAAAAGGCACGCCTTGCCGAAACGTGGCCCCGATGTTGTGCTGGTCCAGCGGCGTGTCCGACCAGTTGGCCAGCCGGTCGGCTGTCGGGCTGCGGGCGCAGGCGTACTGACCGGCGGAATCACATAACCGGCTTGCGAAGCGTGCAGTTCGAGATGTTTGATGTCTTCCTCGCGCTCGCGAAGCTGATCGGTCACGGCGTCCAACGATTCTTGCACGCGCGGCACCTCTTGATTCGCCTGCGGATCGCGATAGCGCTCGCGCGATAGACTATCCAATTGCGATTGGAGTTGGTCGCGGCGGCCCTTCAGATCCGCCACGCTCAGCCGCAGATCGACATTGTCCAGCCGCGCCAGTAGCTGACCTTTTTCCACCGTCTGGCCTGGTTTTACAAGCAGTTCGACCAGCGTGCCGGGAACTTCCACGTAGACGGTTTCCGCATCGCGGGCCTCCACGTCGGCCGAGCAGAAAATGCGGTACGGCAGCGGCACGAAAAGTATGAAGACGAGCACGCCCGCGACGACGCACAACGTGATTCGAAACCTTGATTTGTCGACTTGTTCCATACGACCAGGCACCCGAAAGTATTGGACTAATTGCCAGAGCGGCCGCACGACCAACCCGCCGATGGCGGCCAGGCCGATCAGTTGTCCGACGATTTGCAAACCGTAGGGCTCGAAAACCTTTTGCAGGAACCAGAGGATCGAGAGCGTGACAAACCAGCTATACACCGACGACGCGACGCTGTAGAGCGCGAAAAAGATCTGGTTGCGCTGCGGCAAAAACGGGTCGTCCGGCTCTTCCAACCCCAGGCACCAACTCCCCAGCTTGCGGCTGAGGATCGTGGTCGCCTTTTGCCGCAGATTGGGAATTTCCGTGAGGTCCGAAAGGATGTAATAGCCATCATAACGCAGCAGCGGGTTGCCGTTGAACATCAGCGTGCTGACCGAGCAAACGAACATCGCGTTCAGGGCAACCTGGTTCAGCAGGCCCGGCTCGGTGAACCACCAGACATAGGTCGCAAAGGCCGCGATCACTAGCTCGACATACATGCCGGCCGCGCCGATCGCCGCCCGATGCCATTTGTTCTGCAGCATCCAGGAGTCGGACACGTTGCAATAGAGGCACGGCGTGAGGACGAGCAGCATGAAGCCCATCTCGTGGCACTCGCCGCCGAAATGTTTGCAACTCAGCCCGTGGCCGAATTCGTGCAGCACTTTCGTCACGGCCAGCACGAGCCCCAGCCAGATCCAATTCCCCTTTTGGAAGAATTGATGGAACGTGGGGAGCTTGGCGTAAAAAAAGTCGAACTGCACCGCCACCAGCGTGACGGCCGAGAGAATGAACGTGCAGCAGATCAAGACGGCGGCGGCCGAAAAAAACCAGCGGACTTTCGGATAGATCCAGTTCAGGATCCGCTCGGGATCGATCCCCTTGAAACGCACCGCCAGCACGTTGGAGAGCGTGCCCCACAATTCCTGCCACCAGCGTTCGTTGCGGCGCTTGTAAAGCTGAACGCCCTGGCCAGGCATGTCGGCGATCACCAGCCCGCTGCGATGCAGCATGCCGACGAATTGGCCCAACTCGTCCACGGAGATTTGCTCGGGGGCGAAGCTGCTCCTCGAACCGGCGCTTGAGATCGTCGAGGCTGGCCGCGCCGTCGAGCATCTCCAGCAGGGCGAATTCTTCTTCCTGAAAGCGGAAGTAATTCAGCCCGATCGGCTCCTTCACAACCCAATAAACTCGCCCTTGATAGTGCTGCCGTTTCGCGGTCAGGTCGGGGCGTTTGCGCAGTCCCAACCGGCGGGCGGAAGTGGACTGCAAACTATCGGCAAGCGTGGGCATGGATCAGGCCAACACGACACTTGTTTCGGCCGCCGACGCCCTTCTCCCCTTGCGGGAGAGGGGTTGGGGGTGAGGGGTAGAATCGCTCATCGACTTTCGATACCGCTAGAGCGGCAACTTCACACTGTCAAATTCGTGACGTCAAACTCGCGTCATCACCCTCACCCCCGGCCCTCTCCCGTCGAGGGAGAGGGAGAGTTGTGAACGCAGCACGCGTGACTCGTACCGCGTGTTAGTTCACATTGATTTGCATCGACGCATTCACGCCGGCGTGAAGCAGCCATTCGTCGTTGCGGCCGGGGACCAAGCGATTGTCCACTTCGGCCCACACGCGGTATTCGCCGCCTGATTCGACTAGCGGGCTAACGAATACGATCCGGCCATTGAATTGCAGCGGTTGTGTACTTCCCGGCATGTCGACCGACACGATCACCGGCTTGCCCTTCAAGTCTTGCGGGGCGTATTGGTCAGATTTGAAAAAGCCCTCGACGCGCAACCGGTCCATCCGCACGATGCGGCATACGGTGTCGCCCGGCTTCGCCCATTCGCCGACGTGGGGAATCACCTGCACGACGACGCCGTCCAAGGGGGCCCGGATCTGGCGGCGGCGGATCGCTTCGTCGGCGGCGCCGACTTCGGCCCCCTTCTCTTCGACGGTGAAGCCGGCCAAACGCTGTTCGAGCTGGGCTTGCTCGATTTGCAATTCGGCTCGACGGTAGGTGAGCTTCAGCCGATTTAGTTCGACTTCGACCACCGATCCCGGCACGCGATGTGCCGCATCCAACGACTTTTCATATTCGACGTAGGCCACGTCGGCGGCGGCTTTGGCATAGCGAACGTCGATATCGTTATGGGCTTTTTCGGTGGCGGCCGCCTGATCGGCCAGGGCCTTGCGGCGGTCGATCTGGGGCGGAGCGTCATCAAGCTGGGCCAGCACGTCTCCCTTTTTGACGAGCGACCCTTCGCGGACATTGAGCTGGACGATCACTCCTGGCTCTTGCGCCGGCACCTGCGATTCATCGATCAGCGAAACGAGGCAGTGCGCGACGGTAGGCAGATCGCCAGGCGCCACGGCCAACGCTACCCGCGAACCGAGACCCATCGCGAGCAGCGCGGCACTCAGAACGCCAATCGCGGCGGCCGGCGGCCAGACGTTTTGAAACTTGTTTCGCATAAACGACGAACTCCTCTTGATCTTACGACGCGCTGGTCGCGCGTTCCTGCGGCGCCAGCCGCGATCGGCGACGACGCGTGGAACGGAAACTACAGATGGAACAAGATCCGCGACTGGACGAACGAAATAGCGTCGTGGAACCAGACGTAGCCGACCGACGCCCAGCCGCAATCGACTTTCGCGCTGACCGTCGCGCCGGGGCGAATCTCGTCCGCGGCCAGGTCGTCTTTGTTGATCGCCACGCGCACCAGCACGACGTTTCCCTCATCGCCGCGAACTTCAGCGATTTTTTGCACGTCAGTCACGACTCCCTCACGACTGGCGCCGGGATTCGTGGCCACGATGTACGAGACCGGCAAATTCTTGTCTTTGTTTGCAGGATCGCGGTGCAAGGCATTGATGGCCCGCGCGATGTGGCCCATCCGGTCCTCGGGCATGTGGATTTCGAGATCCCACTTCCCTTTCGGGTCGGCCACGGTCAGGAGAAGCTGGCCCTTTTCAACCGGCCGCGTGAGCAGTCGATCGCGCACTTGCCAAGTGATCACCTCGCCGTCGATCGGACTGACCACGTGCAGCAATTGCTGCTTGTCGCGATAGAGCTTCAACTGCTCTTCGAGGCTCGCTTCAGTCCGCGTGTATTGCTGCAACTGGCCGGACAACCGTTCGCGCTCTTCACTGGTCAAATGCCGGTCTTCGAGCAACGAGCGTTCGGCCGATTTGCGCTGTTCGGACGTCGAGGCCAATTTGCCCGTCACGTCGCTGATGTTCACTTCCAAATCGGTGTTGCGGAGCACGAACAACACCTGGCCTTTCTTGACCATTTGCCCATGCTCGACATTCACCTTGTCGACCACGCCGTCGACCGTAGCAAACACGTCGCGGCGATCGACCGGCTCGAGCGTCCCTTTGCCGCTCAGTTGGAAGGGGACAGGGATGATGAACAACGCCAGCAGCACGGCCACGACGGCCCCGGCGATGAGCAGCGTCTTGGGCAACGTGCGGGCTTGCACCACCCATTTCGCGCGACCGATGGCCCGCCACACGGGCATCAGGAACAAATCGTGGTACTCGCGGCCGTTGGCGATCGCGATGGCGCTGTGCTCGCCCACGACGTTGATCCGGCGGCGCATACTGTCGGAGAGCACGTCGTCGGTGATTTGCTCGATGACGAGCGCGCCGAGAAATTCCGGGGGTTCGTGATCGTCGGATTCTTTCTCTTCTTGCGGTCGCTTCAGTGGCAGCACCGTGATGAGTTTCGAATGGGCCTCGTCCGCGTACTGCTCGACGGCGTGTTCGATCTGCGGCGGCAAATCGGTGGTGTCGCCGGTGTACCAGAGGGCCTCGCCACCCTTAACGACGACCGTGGCTAATTCGCCCAGCATCACGACGGTATTCGACCGCGTGTCCATCGTCTCCTGGCCGCTGACAGCTTCGATGCGGCAGCGCTTTCCATGCTTCAAAGCAACGGAGACACGATCACAGCCGATGAGCCGGCGTCCTTCGTTGGCGATCGTGAACGCCGTTTGCCGTAGGTCGAGACTTTCGTGCACCAGCCGGGTGAACTGCTCCAATTGAGTCCACATCACCTGCCGGTCGGCGAACAGCCTCAAATGGCGGGTCTTGAGATAATCGCCCGCGAGCTCGCACATCTGCAGCAGGAACCGCAGGTAGCCGCGTTCGACCGGCGGCCGGCCGACGGGACGCTGAAAGATTTCGACCAATCCTTGGACTTCCTTGTCGCTCTTGAGCGTGCCGATCACGAGCAGGTAGTCGCTCGGATTACTGGCTTCGGAATCCTCGCCGCCGCCGGAATTGGGCGCAATGAGTGTTCCTTGGCCGTTGGCGGCTACATGTTGCAAGAGCAGACCGTGGCGGCGCTGAGCCTCGTCGTTTTCCACAAGCCGCGTCTGACTCAGATTCGTCTGGTACGCAAGCTGCCACTGTCCATCTTCGAGTGTCCAAACAGCGCCCCCCTCGGCTGCCAACGCGGAAATCACGCGGTTCAAGAATCCCGCGTAAAAATCGGTGGGCGCCAAATCGGATCGCGACAGACCCTCGATCTCATGCACCAGCCCGCGGAGTTGTTGGCGGGTCTGGTCGACCAATTCAGGGTCGAACGAAGGTGAAGAGGCGGCGGAACTCATGCAACCATGGACTCGTCAGCAGAGTTTTCAATTCAACAACGAAAGTGTGGTGAAGAGTCACGGTTCGCGCTCGGCCCGAGGCGATCGCACCGTTTTCTGCATTTCCCTGGTCGCCGCTGGAACTATGCGAAACTTTAGCTCGACCATAGCTTGATCATTGGCGCAGGCGCGAGATTATCCCATGCCGCCGATCGCCGCGAACGGCAGCGGCGCAGTCTCGCAATCGCTAAACTTGTTCCAAGCGGTATTTCTTCGGCGGACTAGGGCCTGATTCGTTAAGTTGAACGGTTCTGACAGTTAATTGCAATCCGAATCGGTGGCCGAGTAGTGGTACAGTTTGACCCCCCGCGGCACACGGAGTGTGCCTATTACGTCGCAGGCACGCTCCGCGTGCCGTCGCCGCGCCAAAATGCTTCAAAATGTACCACTATGCGGTGGCCGTTTTGCCCAGCTACCCAGGGTTGCGAAATTGGTGAATAACACGCAGTAAAGCTAGGATCGCACGGCCTATGAACTTGAAGCCCGAGGATATTGGCCCCCGGCCGGGCCGTGTGGCCCCGCAACCCACCGAGCCGTTGAACCCGCCAATTTACTTGTCGTCGGTCTATCGCTGCGAGAATCCGACGCAGGCCGACGCCATGCTGGGTGGCCAAACGCCGGGGCATGTCTACATTCGCGATGGTCATCCGAACGCCGAGCTGCTGGCCGAGAAGTGCCGTTTGTTGCACGGAGCGGAGCGGGCGGCAATTGTCGCCTCGGGCATGAGCGCGCTGGCCGTGGCGCTGCTGGCCCATTGCCGGCACGGAGACCGGATCATCGTTGGCCGGCAACTTTACGGCCGCAGCCATCGACTGCTGATCGACGAGGCCGCCCGCTTGGGCGTGACAGCGACTCAGGTCGAAACCACCGATCTCGCGGCCACGGCAGCGGCGCTCGGTCGGGGCGCAACGTTGCTCGTCGTTGAGACGATCACGAATCCGCTGCTGCGGGTTGCCGATCTGACACGCTTGGCCGGAATGGCGCATGCGGCCGGAGCGCGGTTGGTGGTCGATAATACGTTCGCCTCGCCGGCGCTGTGCCAGCCCCTGGCGCTGGGCGCCGATTTGGTCGTCGAAAGCCTCACGAAAATCATGAACGGCCACAGCGACGTGCTGCTCGGCTTGCTTTGCGGCCGCGAAGCCGCTTGGGCGCGCGTGCCCGGGGTGATCGCTACGTGGGGTTTTACCGCCGCCCCGTTCGACTGCTGGCTGGCCGAGCGCGGCTTGGGCACCCTGCATTTGCGAATGGAGCGGGCCGCGGCGAATGCGCTGGCCGCCGCAAAATTTCTGTGCGGCCGTGGAGAGATCGAGTCAGTGTCTTATCCCGGACTTTCGGAGCATCCCGATCACCGCTTGGCCGAACGTCAATTAGGAGGGCGATTCGGCTCGATTGTCGCATTCACGCTGCACGGCGGTGCCGCCGCTGCGACGCAGTTCATCGCCGCGGCAAAGAACATTCCATTTTGCCCCTCGCTCGGCGAGCTTTCGACGACGCTCACCCATCCCGAGTCGACCAGCCATCGAGGCATGCCCCCCGCCGACCGGCAAGCGCTGGGAATTCATGGAGGTACAATCCGCTTGTCCGTCGGCGTCGAATCGCCCGCGTTCGTTCTGGCGGCACTGGCCGAGGGAGTCGACGCGGTCGCAACCTGATTTTGCGGCTGGCCGGGGCAGCCGCCGCCGCGAGGCCCCGGATTCTTTGGATTTGGAAAGGCGTTAACATTCGCCTCTTGGGCTTCCCTCGGCGGCCTCGGTCCAGCCCCGGCGACCCGAGTTCCTGGAAGAGACTGATTCCACTGGACGAGGCCTTTCTAAATGGTATGATTGCAAACGGTTAGGTATTCGGAATTGGCGTCGATTCGGCCCCACTTCCTTCCTTCATTGACAGAGAGACCGTTAGAGCATTGCCTATGGCGCAAAAAAGAAAAAGAAGAAGCTCTCGAGGTGGATGGCACAGTGACGCAGGCGCTGGCGAACACGCGATTTCGCGTGCAGATCGAAGGCGGCCATATCGTGACGGCCCATGTGGCCGGTCGAATGCGAAAAAATTTCATTCGAATTGTGCCCGGTGACAAAGTCAAAGTCGAACTCTCGCCCTATGATCTTACTAAGGGGCGAATTACATTCCGCGAACGGTAGCGCGGAATTTCTCAGCCGAAAATTCGCATCGCCGACAAGGCTGGTTGGAACTGCGCCTGTGTCGCGAAGGTTTGAGGCAGGCGTTTCCAGAAATTTTGTCGCGGGCGAGTATCGCAAGGTGCTCGCGCGACCGCGAAACTTTCGGTCTCTTGCCGGGGTAATGTCCTGCGGTAGCGTTGGTGCGCCGCCTTATTGCATGCCGCATTGACGGTGCGAGACCGAACAGGGACTGACTCGGAGCGTCCAAGGCGCCTGTCCCGCGTTTTTCGACAGCATGCGAGCGCAACGGCGCGTAGCTGAAACCCATTTTAAGGAGACTCGACTCGTGAGAAAGACTTTGTTATCCGCTTTGGCGCTGGGTCTGTTGTTGGGCGGCGCGGCGCGCTTGCCCGCTCAGGAGCTCAAGCCCGTGGCCGTCGTGTCGATCGCCGGTTACGACGATCTAGTCGCCAATCTGAAGTCGGTCGGCGAGATGACGGGCATGCCCTCTTTGTCGCAAGGCTTCGAAGGCGTGATTGCGATGGCGACGCAAGGTCAGGGGCTGAAGGGCCTCGACAAGACCAAGCCCGTCGGCGTCGCGGTGTTCGTCGACCCAGCTTCGCCGATGCCGAAGGTTCTGTTGTTCTTGGGCGCCACCGACGCCAAGGCGCTGTTCGCGGCGCTGCCGATGTTGCCGGTGCAAGAAAAGGATGGCGGCTGGGAAGCTCAATTGCCGCAAGCGGGCCAAATCACGATTATCGCCAAGAACGGTTGGTTGTTCGCCAGCAACGATGCCGATTTGGCGAAGACCCCGCCCAGCGATCCGCTGAAGCTCCTTGGCGGCCTGGAAAAGAAGTATGCGGTCGCGCTCGAGGTCAACGTCCAGAATATCCCCGAAGCCACGCGCACGATGATCATCGAGGGGATCAAGGCCAACGTGAACGCGGCTTTGCGGCAGCGCGCCGGTGAAGAGGAATCGTCCTTCGAGATGCGCAAGAAACTGGCCGAGACTCAGGTGCATGCGGTCGAAGCCGCCATCAAGGAGCTCAATGAATTTACCGTCGGCTTGGGCATCGACGACAAGGCCCGCGACGCGCATCTCGACATCAGCGTCACCGCGGTTCCCGGCTCGGATATGGCCAAGCAAATCGCCGGTCAGAGCAGTGCCAAGTCGGAATTTGCCGGCTTCCTGTTGCCCGAGGCCGCATTCAACTTAAACGCGGTCAACAAGTTCACTGAGACCGAAATCGCCCAATATGAAGCGATGCTGCAAAGTCTGCGGAACAAGACGATGGAGCACGCTGAGAATGACCCGAACCTGGCCGATGAGAACGTACGCAAGGCCGCGAAGGAAGTTCTAAGCGAGCTGTTCGACGTGCTCGACAACACGGTCAAGGCCGGCAAGATCGATTTCGGCGCGGCGCTGGTGCTCGCGCCGAATTCGCTTTCGGCTGCCGGCGGCGGCTTCGTCGCCGATGGTCCCGCACTCGATAAGGCCATCAAAAAGTTGGTCGATCTGGGCAAGAGCGATCCCAATTTCCCGCCCGTCAAGTTTGATGTGGAAACGCACAAGGGAGTCCGCATTCACTCGGTCACGATTCCGATGATGGACGAAGGGGGCAAGAAGCTCTTCGGCGATAGTTTGGATGTCTATATCGGCATCGGCGACAAATCGGCGTACCTAGCCTTCGGCAAGGGAAGCCTGGAATTGCTCAAGGGAATTCTGGACAAGCCGGAGGCCAGCGCCGGGGCGACGTCGCCTATGCAAATGAATGTGGCGTTGTCGCCGATCATGGCTTTCGCCGAGCTCGATGAACCCGAACGACCAGAAAGCGCAAATGGTCACGAACTTGCTCGCTTCGAGCCAAGGCAAGGATCATATCCGCCTGATCGGACACCCGATGGAAAATGGCATGACCTATCGGTTTTCCGTGGAAGAGGGCGTGCTCAAGATCATCGGCCCGCTGGCCAGCCAAGGTGGAGGTGGCGCCTCCAGGGCCCCCCGTCCGCGTCGCGTGCCGGTCAAGCCGGCTCCGTAAGACCGTCAGAATCGAACTGTGCGTCGATCGAGCCCAGGGAGACCCCTCCCTGGGCTTTTTTTGTGGCCAATTCTAATTTCTGTCGATCGATCGGGCACGCGCTCGCCTCTCGTCGCCAATCGAGCGATTTGTTAAACTGTTGACGCATCGTGTCGCAGCCCGCCTGCCATCCCACCGGAGTTGAACCGCGCCATGAAGAGTTTCGCCTACGTTCTGCTGTTCATTTTGGTGGCGATTCTCAGTTGGGGCATTTATGGGCCGCTGCTGCAAACCGGCACCGCCGACATGGCCAGCGGTGGATTGCCACCATTCATCTGCGTCGGCATTGCGTATTTCATCATCGCCGTGGTCGGACCGGTGCTACTGCTCAAGTCGTTGGGCGAACGAGGCCATTGGACCGCCAGCGGCTTGATCTGGAGCATGATTGCGGGCGGGTCGGGCGCTATCGGCGCGCTAGGCGTGATCCTGGCGATGCACAACGGCGGCAGCACGATCTACGTCATGCCGTTGGTGTTCGGCGGCGCTCCGGTAGTGAACAGCATTCTGACGATCGCGCTCGCGAAAAGTTATAAGCAAGTCGGCCCGATCTTCATCGCCGGATTGATTATCGTGATGGCCGGCGCGGTGACCGTCATGGTTTCCGCGCCCCAAGCCCAAGCGAAACCACTTTCGACCGGTGAATTGACGGTCGTCTTATTGTTCACGGCTCTCACGGCCGTTTGTTTCGGCATGTATGGTCCGACGCTACATAAGGGTCAACTGGCAATGGGGGGCAGCCGGTTGCGACCATTCTTGGGAGTGGGCCTGGCCTATTTCCTGATCGCGGTGTTGGTCCCCGGTGTGCTGGTGCTCAGTTCTTCGGCGCCAGTCCATTGGACGTTCAGCGGCGTGGCTTGGAGCCTGGGGGGCGGCATTGCCGGCGCGGTGGGCGCGTTGGGAATCATTCTGGCCTTCAACTTCGGTGGCAAGCCAATTTACGTGATGCCACTGGTCTTCGGCGGCGCACCCGTGGTGAATACCTTTGTGGCAATCGCCCAGCATAATGCGATGAGCCATGTCGGCTCGATTTTTTATGCCGGGCTGATTCTTGTCGCCGCCGGGGCGGTTACGGTTCTAATCTTCGCCCCGCGCGGACATGCTCCGGTGGTTCCAGCGACCCCCAGTGCGACACCGCCGAAAAGAGAGAGCGGCTCCGCGCCGCTCAGCGCCAAGCACTGAACGTGCTGCAAACGGAACCTCCTCACGTTCCGCGGCAATGGCCGAACCATTCGATTTGCCGGCGGGGGCAAAACGTCAGGCCACGCTCGGCGCAGAGCGGCTCCAGCCATGCGGCTCGAACATTCAACTCCTCGCGGTCGACGCCTTGCGGCATCAGCAGCACACGGCGGCGATCGAGCTCGGGGAACTCCATAAGATATTCTTCCACTTCTTCACAATCGGCCGGCGTGTCGATCACGAATTTCAACTGGTGCTCATACTCCGCCAGCAGCCGATGCACGATCGCGGGCACATGGCGCGACGCTTCGTGCCGCTCTTGCCACCGCTGCCCAACATTCACGAAGTCCGCGGCGAGTGTCGCCGTCAGTGGGGCCGAGTTAGATAGTTTCGGGCTGATCGACATCAGATCGCACGCCACGGGCAAATAGAGCGTGCCCGCCGTTTCGATCGTCACATGCCGGCCCGCTTCGCGGAGCGCTTCGGACAAGGGAATCAACTCGGCGAACAACATTGGCTCGCCGCCGGTGAGCACCACATGTCGCCCATCGCTGGCGAGCACTTGCTGCACGATTTCGCCGACCGCCAAATCTTCGCCCTCGGGCGCCCAAGAAGCATAGGGCGTGTCGCAAAAGCCGCACCGCAGATTGCAGCCGCTGACCCGCACGTAAGTGCTAGGCGTGCCGGTGAGCAATCCTTCGCCTTGCACGGAACTGAAAATCTCGCTGACTCTCATGACGGAGTGTACTTTAGCGGATCGCGCAGCCCGGCTTCAGCAAAGCCTTGCAGTCGCAGGACGCAGGCATCGCATGTCCCGCAAGGCGTGCCGGTCGAATTCGGATCATAGCAGGTGTGCGTCAAGCTGAAGTCGACGCCCAATTCTGTGCCGCGGCGAACGATGTCCGCTTTCGTCAACGTCGCCAATGGGGCATGAATCCGAAACGCGAGTGTGCCTTCGACGCCGACTTTCGTCGCCAAATTGGCCAACTTCTGAAAGGCGGCGATGAACTCGGGCCGGCAGTCGGGATAGCCGCTGTAATCGACCGCATTCACGCCGATGAAAATATCGGCGGCCCCCAGCACCTCGGCCCAGCCGAGCGCTAATGAGAGCATCACCGTGTTGCGGGCCGGCACGTAGGTGATCGGAATCTCGTCGTTCATTTCTTCCGGGCGCCGCGATTTAGGAACCGCGATGTCGGCCGTCAGCGCGCTGCCGCCGAAATTTCCCAGATCGACGCGCACCGTGGTATGCCGCTCGACTTGCTGCGCCGCGGCCACACGCTTGGCGGCCTCGAGCTCGAACCGGTGCCGCTGACCGTAGTCGACCGACAAGGCGAACACTTGAAATCCTTCGGCCTGCGCAATAGCGACCGTGGTTGCGGAATCGAGTCCGCCAGACAACAAAACCACTGCTGGTTTGGCCATGCGCCGCGCCTCATTCCGCCGAGGTTCTTACACCGGAACACTGCGCACGGCGTCAACGGTCAGCATATCGAATGACACACGGTGGCGAAATGACTAAGATTGCCAACTTAACCAGCCGGGGTCTGTCCCCATTTTGCGATGCCCCGTGAGCAACATGGGGACTGACCCCTCGGCGCCGCGAGTTGAGTTAGGACTTCTGATGTCGAATGACGAATGTCTAAAAAATGACGAAGCACGAATGACGAATGGTGTGTCGACGGGCACGCGAAGACGTGCTTGCGGGCTGGACTCACTGGAGTTTCGTCGCTCTCAAGTCATTAGACGTTCGTCATTCGACATTCGTCATTTTAGCCGCAGGCGGCCTTGCGGGGGCTGGTCGGGGGGCGGCATGACCTGGGGTAGCGGAAGCCGGGCGGCAAGCCAATCCGATTCGCGCGTCGCCGGCACCTGCACTTCGCTTTCGGGGACCAACATCCGCAGTAGCGCCACGACCGGGCCCGAGGGGCCTGCGGCTTCTGCCAAAAGCACGCCATCGTGCGATTGCAAGATCGTTCCCACGGAGCCCTGGCATTGACCTCGCAGTGCGATTCCAGCCGAATTGATGACAAACTTCAGCGCCAGTTCTTCGTAAGGAAATAATGTTCCGCTCGGCTCTGGCGCGGGGCCGCGCGTCAGATGCAAATGCACGACTGCCGCGGCGAGCAGCGAGCGGCTGATCACGCCAGGGCCGGCGGTTAATGTGCCGGATGCTTCCTCCAGTCGGCCGCGGCTGAACCGCGCCTGTTGAATCGTGATCGCTGCGGATCCGCTCAGCCGGTGCGGGAATTGCTCGGTCACGAGTTGTTGCAGATCGATGTCCGTGAATTGGCCCGACATCTCGCCGTCGATCCCCTCGGTCGTTTCCATGAACCAGACCGAGCCATTGAATTTCGCCCGCGTACCCAAGTGGTTGGCGACCCCGAGCGCCGCGGCCAACATGTCGGCGGGGATGTCGGCGCCGGCCGCATGGAACTCGACCGTGGTCGTCGGCTGCGAGTTTTTCAGCGTCCGGACAATTTTCACGCGGATCGGCTCGGTGGTGTCCATGCCCGCCACGCGAAAACTTAGCATTGCGATGCGGGGTGCGTCGGGCGGGCCTGGCAGGTCCAGTTGGGCCAGGCATTCGGAGAGCGTTTGCGAGCCCGTGGGCCAATGCAGGGTTGCTTCGCTGGCGGAAATGCGCACGAGGTGCCGGGTTCCGTCGGCCTGTCGCAATTTCGCTTGCAGTAGGCTCCAGAATTCGCCGAGCCGCAAAGCGTCGAATTCCGGCTGCGCCACGACGCAGGCGGTGAGCCCGTCGGTGCCGCCGGCTTCCAAGAACCGGCAGCGGACGAGCGGCGCCGCGGTTTCCGAATCGGACAATTCCACCCCTTCATACAGCGTGATGCCCGGTCGAGGAAAGGCCACACGCTGGACCGCGGCCCGCAGTCCGCTGGCCTGTGCGAGCGCGGCTTCGCACGATCGGCGTTGCGACGTTCCGCTGAGCATGCTCGACCAAGCCAGCACTCCTAGCGTGGTAAGCACGCCTAGAGCCAGAAAGCCCGAGCGGCAGATCAACCGGCGCGTTCGGTCGTGCAGTGAAAAAGGGGACATTCTACTTTTCTCGCCCATTTGCCAGCAACAATAACAGAGTCTGCAGATAAAAGTAGAATGTCCCCTTTTTCATCGCTCGCGGGCCATCTTCAAAAACAAATCGTAGCGGGCTTTCATCTCGGCCACGCTGTCGCCGCCGAATTTTTCGATCATCGCCGCAGCCACTTCGAATGCCACTACGTTTTCGACAATCACACTGGCGGCCGACACGGCGCAGATGTCGCTCCGTTCATAAGCGGCCGCTTCCGGCTGCTTCGTTTCGAGATTGATCGATTCCAGCGGCTTGCGGAGCGTGCTGATCGGTTTTTTCGCCGCCCGGACGATCAGCGGCTGGCCATTGGTCATGCCCGCTTCGAGCCCGCCGGCGTTGTTCGTCGGTCGCATGTAGCCCAAATTCGGCGTGTGCTGCTGACTCGGATCGAACTGGATCGGATCGTGAACATGCGAACCGCGCCGCCGGGCCGCTTCGAAGCCCAGTCCGATCTCGACCCCTTTGATTGCCTGGATCGACATCACCGCCTGCGCCAATCGGCCATCGAGCTTGCGGTCCCACTGGGCATGGCTCCCCAAGCCGAACGGCAGGCCCTCGACCCGCACTTCGACGATACCGCCAAGCGTGTCCCCCTCTTTGCCGCATGTGTCGATCAGCGTTTTGAATTCTTCATCTTGATCGACGGATTGAGCGAGTAAATGACGCTCTGGTCGCGGAGCTGCACGCTGCTCGTCGAGCGTGCCCGGCTTGGGCCGCGATGGTCATGCCACCGATCTCGACGACATAGCCGAATGCGCGGATGCCGAACTCGGCGAGCAATTGCGCCGCGAGGGCTCCCGCGGCGACGCGGACCGTGGTCTCGCGAGCGCTGGCCCGTTCGAGCGTGCCGCGGATCGAGCCGAGATACTTGATCGCACCGGTCAGATCGCCATGCCCGGGCCGCGGGCGTTCGAGATCGCCGAGGCGTTCGAGCTTGTAATCACGGTTGATGACTTCCAGCGCGATCGGACTGCCGAGAGTCAGGCCCTGCCAGATGCCGCTCTTGATGTCGACCTGGTCGGTCTCGATTCGCTGCCGGCCGCCGCGACCATAGCCTCCTTGGCGGCGGCGCAGTTCGACGTCGATCGGCGCGGCGTCAACCTTCAGGCCGGAGGGGAAACCATCGACCAGCGCCACCAGGGCCTTGCCATGCGATTCGCCAGCGGTCCAATAGCGCAACATGCTATCTGCCTATCCGAGAACCGGCCGAGGAGAGGGGGACAGGCACATTTTGCTCCCAGGGCACCGCAAAATGAGCCAGTCCCCGCCGGTTCTCGGATGGGCTCTAAGTGATAAACGTCAGGAATTCCAGGGCAAGAACGCCGAAGCGCAAGCCGCAATGCAATCTTAGCCACGGACCCGGAACGCCGGTAGACCGACTATCTGGTTGCGAACCGGCCCGGAGGGTGGGCATTGCCCACCGAACGACACAGTACCACGACGGTTCGCGCGAACCGGGGCAACGGCGGCAGTGCCCACCCTACGTCGGCCTAAAAGCCGGAGGCGCGGGTGGTTGAGCGGTCGGCGTTGCGGAAGTCGCAGATCACGACCAGGATCATCACGGCCAGCGTGAAGGCGGGGGCGAGCCAGTAAGTGGGTTGCAAGCCCGCGGCGGCGGCCATCGTCAGTACGCCCATAAGAACGAGACCGAGCAAGAACAGCCCCTGGCATTTCGCTTGATGGCCCGAACCTTCGCTCAGGCGAGCCAACCAGGCACTCACGAAACCGAAAATCTGCACGCCGCCCAAGATCCAAAACTGCGTCGACGGATTCAGATTGGCCATTCCTTTGGCACTCCCCTTTCGATCGCTAAGGTTAGGCGCGAAGTGCGCCGCCCCGGCTTCGTGCCGGACCGGGCACGTTTTTATGCGATCGATGTGCCAAATAGAAGAGCAAAATTCGCGACTTCGCCGAGAAAGAGTGCTAGCGGCGGAGCAAAGTGATTCGCCCGTGTGGGCTTCGGCGGAGTGATAAACCAAAGATTTGAGGCGCAGGGTTGGACCGAACGCGGGCCGCGCCGGGCGATGGATGCGAAATTTTTTGAACGCGAAATTGCAAAATTTGCACGCCGATTCCGCTTTGCGCTCCATTGTCGCGTTAGGGCAAACCCAAACCGCGCCACTTGATTGCGGGAGGGCGAGGCTCCTGCCGAGCCGGTACGCTGAAGGCTCGGCAGGAGCCTCGCCCGACCGAAAGAACGCTCACGGCTCGATAGGAGCCTCGCCCGCCCGAACTCGCGAATTCGTATTTAGGTGTGGCGACACACGGCGCAAAATCCAGCGCCGATGGTTATTTCAGCCGGGCTTTCAGCACGCCGTCCAACTCGGTGATGTGAATGCCACGGTTGATCACGCGGCCGCTGTCGTCGATCAGGATCATCGTCGGTAGCGTGAGGATCCCCATTTCGTTCGCGTAGCGGCTATCCAATCCGCCCGGCTCGAACAGTTGCGGCCAGGGGAGCGGGTTGTTCGACAGATAGCTATCCAACGGATCGCGGGTCGTATCGAGACTCACGCCGATGATTGCGAAGCCTTGCGTCGCGTATTTGGCTTGCAGCCGCTTGAGTTCAGCCAGCTCGACCGTGGCCGGAGAGCACCAGGTGGCCCAATACTGCACCAGAACGTACTTGCCCTTGTAATTGGCCAGGTCGACTTGTTCACCGGCCGTGCTGCGACCAACCACCTCGATCGACTTGCCGACCGAGTCCAATCGATGGATGGCCCCGGCCGCTTTTTTCGCTGCCGGCGTTCCGTCGGCCACCTCAACGATTTGGCGATACCAACTCTTGGCCTTGTCGTCCTGTCCGGCGAATTCCTGGGCCATGCCGAGTTGCAACATCGCATCGGCCGAATCGGGAGTCTTCGGATGCTGGGTTACGAACCGTTCAAGATTCTCAAGCCACGCGGCTTGGATCTTCGGGAAATCGGGGTTCGGAGCTTGCAGGGCGAGCGCGTATTCGGCCGAGAGGCCGCGGAATTCGACGTAAGCGGCCAGATCGGCGTCGGCCGGGCTGCGTTCAAGCTTGCGGCTGACCGACTTGAGCCGTTCGGCCCCCTTGGGATATGTGCCGGCTTGGACCGCCGCGCTCAGCGTGTCGGCCAATTGGTGAACCCACTGGGCACGCTCCTTGTCCGAGGATTGGGCCACAAGCTGTTCGAAAAAGTCGGCCCGTTCGTCGTTCAACTTCGCTTGGTCCTCCGGCGCCGCCTTGGCGATGGCGTCGTCGAAGCGCTGGAGTTGCTCCATCATTTTTTGCAGGCGATTGTCTCCCGCGGCGGTTGCCGTGTCTTGCGCAGTTCGCGCCGCGGATCGAGCCGGTGAGGAAGAACACGCCGCCAGTCGACTCGGTTAGCTTGCCGCTCTCGGGGACGACCGGCACATCAGCCAATCGCCAACATTCGCCAACGCGGATCATGGTGCCAATTTGAATTTGCGAATCTTTGCCGTCGGTTTGCATCAGGGCCACGACGTTTTCGTAAACTTCGATGTCGATCGGCAGACCGAAAGTGCCGGCGGGGACGATTCCCGGGCGATTGCCGCCGAAATGAACCCAGGTCGTGTCGGCCGTGACCAGCGATTGCCGCCGGGCCAATTCGGTGAAGTTGTTCTGCGCGGCCGACAGCTTCTCGGCCATTTCCTTAGTCTTGGCTGCGGACATCCCCAGCGATTTCAACTCGGCCGGCGAGAGCAGCAGCCGGGCAAAACGGGCCGGATCGCGATCGCGCAGGGCCATGACCACCTCGGCGGAAACCTCCTCGGCAGAGATCATTTTCCAGTAGTCGATCTGCCCATCGCCGCGCGAAACGCCCCACCGCACGCCGGCGGTGTTCAGCCAGCGATGTTCCGTCGCCTTGCCGTTGAACTTCGGATCGATGTCGCGATAGACTTCGACGCCATCCTTGTAGTAGCTCCAGCGATCGACGACGTTGTCGCCGTTGGTGTCGACAAATTCGCGGAGCATCTTGCCGTCGCCGTCGCGCACGACCCAACCGGTTTGCCCCTTGTCGTTTTTCAGCATGGATCGTGCAGCGCGCCGCTTCGGCGGGCGATGGGCGATCGTAATCGACGTCGCGCTGGATCGGCGTGAGCTTCAGGGCTTGCTCGGCGGAGGGCGTGGCGGCTTGGGCGCTCGTCGTGCCGACCGTGCACAATCCGCCGCAGCAGAGAACCATCGCCACCCATTGCCGGTAAGTCGCAAGTTTTGCAGCCATCATCGCACAACCCTTTATTGAATAGCCAACAGGCGAACGGGAGGATTTTCGGAACAGACGGAATGCGGGTCGGCCCAGTGACGTCTTGCCGTCGGCCTGTTTGACTAGCCGCGGCAGACCCGAGCCCGCCTAGTTTTTTCGGCGCACGCCGCGGTGCGGCATGACCCGGAGCGTTGGATCTTGCCGGTTATGACGATTGTGCGCCCGCGGCTCGGAAAGCTGGGCGAATCAGGCGAGTGGCAGCGCCGATCAAACTGAGAAGACCACCCAATGCGACGAAGCCATTTGACACCCGACCCAGGGCACCTAGAATAGCTAACCTTTGACTTTGGGAAATGTGCTTGACGGGTTGCCGGTCAAGCTAGTTTTTGTTGCGCGCATAGCTCAGTTGGTTAGAGCGCGTCCCTGATAAGGACGAGGTCCCAAGTTCGAATCTTGGTGCGCCACATTTTCCGGCAACCGGAGGCGGATACCGCGATACAGCGAAGCCGAGTCGGCGGTCGAGAGGGGGACGTAGCTCAATTGGGAGAGCACTAGCTTTGCAAGCTAGGGGTTGAGGGTTCGAGCCCCTTCGTCTCCACTGGCTGTGGGCCGCATGCGGTGGGCTCTGCTTTGCTCGTAAGAGTCATATTCGCGGCAGGCAGAAACAGCGGCTGATGCGCTTTTGCGCGGCAACGCCTGCGGTTGGCGAGCAAAGTCTGCATTTTTTCTACGAACGGCTCCATATCGACCGGCTTGCTCGCATAGTCATCGCAGCCGGCGATGATGGCTTTCTCTAGATCGTCCCCCATCGCATAGGCCGTCAACGCGAGGACGGGAATGTCGCGAGTCTTGGGGTCGGCCTTTAGCAGTCGCGTTGCTTCGTAGCCGTCCATAACCGGCATATGCATGTCCATCACGACCAAGTCCGGCAGCGTCGTCTCCATTACATTCACGGCTTCCTGGCCGTCGCACGCCACCAGGGCACTGTAGCCGCGACGTGCGAGACGGCGGGAAAGCATGTCGCGATTCATTTCGTTGTCGTCAACCACCAAGATTGTTGTCATCGCATACCCTCGCCGACTGCTGGGAGGCCGTTCGATTGGTTACGACACGCCGCCACGAGTGCGCACTGAAATACCGTGAAATCCTAGGTCACGGATTAACCGAGAGCGGGCCGCTTTCTGCGATGCGACAAAATGACGCATCGGGACAGTATCCCCTCTCATTGCCGGACCTGTCGAGCCCCATTCGACCCGAATTTCCCTTAAAGATCGCCCCCGATGGGTGGCCCTGGCACGAGCGATCTAAAATGCGACTATTCGAAAACAGCCGCTGTCAGGGGCACGGCTATGCTCGGGACGAGCCGACGGCGCCCCGCTTCGCCTATCCTCCCGCCCGCGGAGAGCGTGTGAAAGAATGGGGACAGGCACCTCGCGGGCCGCCGGTAATTGCTGTTTTTACGCGGCTGGCTCGGAGCCAGTCCCCATTCTTTCAGATCCTCGGAGCGTAAATCTCCGCTTTGCAAGCTCATGGTTGAAGCGCGAGCCTTTCGTCTCCACTTGCATTTAGCTTTGCGCTGCGGGAGGTGGTCGCGCCGGGCTTTCGGCATTCTCATCTCGGCGCGGTGGCGAGTCGAGGTTAGAGTGTGCCCTTCAGCTAGGGCGGGCAGCAAGGAAATGCCACGCACGCAAACGGTCAGGGACGACTGAATCCAAAATGCTCTTCGCCTCCACGGAAGTCGCGGCAAGCGGCTGCATACCGCTCGTACATTTGCCGGGCTTTTACGAACCATTCGCGGCGATCAGCCATTTGCTGGGCGCAGCGTTGTTTTTGTTCCTCGGCTATCTGCTCTTGCGCCGTGGCTGGGGGGATCGGAAGCGCACGGCGCTGTTGGCGATTTACGCCGTGGCGTGTGTGTTCCAGTTTTCGATGAGCGGCATTTACCACATGACAGTCCGCGGCGGCGCCGCTCATGAGTTGATGGGCCAGTTGGATCATGCGGCGATTTACCTCCTGATCGCCGGCACGTTTACTCCTTGCTACGGTTTGCTCTACCGCGGCAGGCTTCGCTGGGCGCTGTTGTCGTCGACCTGGATCGCAGCGATCCTCGGAATTCTGTTCACCACGGTCCTGGCGAATAATGTGCCCGACGGGCTGCGACTGGGACTCTATCAGGTGCTTGGCTGGTCGGGGATCATTGCGGCGCTCGATGTGTCCCGGCGTTACGGCTTTGCGTTCGTCTGGCCGGTACTGGCGGGCGGAGCGATGACCTCACTCGCAGCGCTGACGCAACACTTTGGTTGGCCCGTGCTCATCCCCGGCGTGATTCATGCGCACGAGACGTTTCACGTCGTGATGCTCGTCGGCACGGTGTTTCAATGGACGTTCATCTGGCAACTTGCCAGCGGCAAGATGCCCAGCACGTGGGACGAACGGCGCTTGCGGAGTCGAGCCAGCGTCGTCATAGCGCCGCACGTTCCAATCTCGCGGCCGGCCAAAGCCGCTTGAGCCCGATACCGACGAGAAGAACTCTCGCCCGTCAGCTTCACGTGCGGCCGGCGTGTTTGTTGAAACCATCTAGCGCTGGCGTCGCGGTCGCGGCGGTGGGCGATGCCCACCCTACGGTGGCTGGCGACGGCTTCCTTGCAGCATCCTATTCCGCTATGGATCGGAGTTTTCCGCCAGTGATCGCGCAAACAGCCTGTTTAAAAGGGGACAGGCACTACGCGAGTACGTCAATACCGGGGGAAATCCTCTCGATCGCTAAGAGCCAGTCCCCTTTTTTAACAGGCTGCTAAACGACGGAAATTGTCCCGCGGCATCTTGCAAACCGCGGGTCGGTTCCCATACTGAGAGAACCGATTCGAACGGGCTTTCGCGCTGTCGCACGGGGCTCGTCCGAAGCTCGCTGGATACAGTTTGGAACAGTTCATGGCAGAAGACTTATTGAAAGCGAAATCGGCCAAATCGGCTCCGGTGAAACCGGCGGCGGAAGAGTCCGAACCGGCGCAGCGCGCCCGCAAGCGGATCCTGTTGGTCGACGACGACCAGGAAATCATCGAGTCGATGAAAATCGCGCTCGAATCCAAGGGCTACGAAATCATTGTCGCCCGGGACGGGAACCAAGGGCTGGCCCTGGCCGAGCGCGAAGATCCCTCGCTGGTGATCTTGGACATGATGATGCCGAAGCGCAGCGGATTTCTGGTCCTGGAACGATTGCGCCGGACCCAAAAGGACCCGATGCGCGTGATTATGATCACGGCCAACGAAGGGAGCCGGCACAAGGCCTACGCCGAAATGCTGGGCGTGGATGATTACCTCCGCAAGCCGTTCGCGATGGACCGGCTGCTTGAGGCTGTGCAGCGGTTGTTGCCGTAATACTCGCCGATCACTGCGTTCTGTCCCCGCATGTGACTGGACATCTGCCCACAACCTTGCGGGGGGCCGCGCGAAAAATTTCAGCGCTCCAAAATTTATTCTTACACGAAGGGCGCAACGCTCGACGGATAGGATAGTTAGAGCAGCGCGCGATGACTGCGACGAACGCCGGTGCAAAAGACGGCCAAAACCTGATATTGCCGAAATGCAGAATTCTGGCAATACTAGGAGATGGTGGAGGCAAGCGGGGTGTCGGTAACCTGACACTTCGACGGCACGCGAACGAGAAGACAGCTTCCCGACCGTAGTTACGGTTACGACTCCCACCGGCGTTCTTTTGCAACTTCCCCTGAACTTGCGCCAGCAAGTCTCTGACAGTTGCCTTCGTTGAGGTTTCAGCGGTGGTGGCTGCTGCGCGAGTTCAAGGCCCACGATGGTGTCTCCGGGTTTTGTGCTGCGCGGAAATAAGGGCTTTGCGCAGTTTTGGAAGAAACCATGCAACGCGGACCGAGAAAAAGGGAACAGGACCAAACTGCTGACTCGCGCGGAAGCAGGAGCTTATGAGGCGGACAAGTTTGACCAACTTGATGGGCTCAATTAGGAATTCCGAGCAGGAAGGACGACCTGCTCACAACCTGGGGGTGAGCTTATGACCGGTGGACGCGAAATCATCTCGCTGGTCGCCGAGCGGCAAGACCTCGAATCAGTTCCGCCGCAAGAACTGGGAAGGAACGTTCGAGGAATATCTCGACCTGGTCGCGGCCGATCCGCGCGTGACCCGCAACGCCTTCGAGCGCGTCTACGACATGATCATGTCGTACGGCACCGAGACCTACGAAGAGGACCGCGAAAAGCACGTCCGCTATCGATTCTTCAACGACCCGGACGACGACGGCCGCGACGCCGTGTTCGGCCTGGACGCCTCGCTGCAATCTGCTGGTCAACGCCTTCAAGAGCGCGGCCCAAGGCTACGGCATCGAAAAGCGCGTGCTGCTGCTGCACGGCCCGGTCGGCAGCAGCAAGAGCACGATCGCCCGGCTGCTGAAAAAGGGGCTCGAGCGCTATTCGCAACGCGATGACGGGCGCCCTGTACACGCTGGGCTGGGTCGCCTCGGACGATCCGAACATCGTCCAGTGGTGCCCGATGCACGAGGAGCCGCTGCACCTGGTTCCCGAGCGTTTCCGCGACGAGGTGGCCGCCAAGCTGAACGCCGAGCCGCGCAGACGGCCAATATCAGGTGCAAGATCCACGGCGAGCTCTGCCCCTTCTGCCGCTACGTCTACACCGATCGGCTGAAGCACTACGACGGCGACTGGACCCGCGTGGTGCGACGACGTGCGCGTCAAGCGGTTGATCCTCAGCGAAAAGGACCGCATCGGCATCGGCACCTTCCAGCCGAAGGACGAAAAGAACCAGGACTAGCACCGAGCTGACCGGCGACATCAACTATCGCAAAATCGCCGAATACGGCAGCGACAGCGATCCGCGGGCGTTCAATTTCGACGGCGAGTTCAACGTCGCCAACCGCGGGCTTGATCGAGTTCGTCGAAGTGCTTGAAGCTCGACGTGGCGTTTCTTGTACGACCTGCTGGGGGCCAGCCAGGAGCACAAGGTCAAGCCGAAGAAGTTCGCCCAGACCGACATCGACGAAGTGATTCTGGGCCACACGAACGAGCCCGAGTATCGCCGGCTGCAGAACAACGAGTTCATGGAAGCCTTGCGCGACCGGACGGTGAAGATCGACGTCCCCTACGTCACCAGGCTGTCCGACGAGATCAAGATTTACGAGAAGGACTACAACCGCGACACGGTGCAAGGGCAAGCACATCGCCCCGCACACGATCGAAATGGCCGCCATGTGGGCCATTCTGACGCGGCTGGAAGAGCCGAAGAACGCCAGCCTGACGCTGCTGCAAAAGCTCAAGCTCTACAACGGCAAGAGCCTGCCCGGCTTCACCGAAGACAACATCAAGGAGCTGCGCGAGCAGGCCGTCAACGAGGGGATGCACGGCATCTCGCCCCGCTACGTGCAGGACAAGATCTCCAACGCCCTGGTGGCCCATCCCGAGGCCAAATCGATCAATCCGTTCATGGTGCTCAACGAGCTGGAATCCGGGCTCGAAGCACCACACGCCTGATCACCGGCGACGAAACTGCGCAACAAATATCGCGAGCTGCTGGGCGTGGTGAAGGAGGAGTACGAGAACATCGTGAAGAACGAAGTCCAACGGGCCATCGCCGCCGACGAGGACGCGCTGAAGCGGCTGTGCGGCAACTACATCGACAACGTCAAGGCCTACACGCAGCGCGAAAAGGTCAACAACCCGTTCACCGGCCAATACCAGGAGCCCGACGAACGGCTGATGCGGTCGATCGAAGCAAAAGATCGACATTCCCGAAAGCCGCAAGGACGATTTCCGCCGCGAGATCATGAACTACATCGGCGCCTTGTCGATCGACGGCCGGACGTTCGACTACAAGACGAACGAACGGCTGTACAAGGCGCTGGAACTGAAATTGTTCGAGGATCAGAAGGACTCGATCAAGCTGACCAGCCTGGTGTCGAACGTGGTCGACGCCGACACGCAGGCCAAGATCGACGTGGTCAAGAGCCGGCTGATCCGCGATTACGGTTACGACGACGAAAGCGCCACCGACGTGTTGAATTACGTGGCCAGCATTTTCGCCCGAGGAGATGTCAAATAAAGGCCCGGAATTGGGCGTGACGCGCAGTAAGGCGCGTGAAACGCACCAGTTCCTGGACCGCAACCCGAGCCGGCTTTCCCATGGTTCTCAAAATCGAGCAGGACTCACGGCGATTCAAGCAGATCGTGCGCGGCAAGGTCCGCGAGAATCTGCGGAAGTACGTCACCCACGGCGAGATGATCGGCCGCAAGGGGCGCGACCTGGTCAGCATTCCCTTGCCGCAGCTCGACGTGCCCCACTTCCGCTACGGCAAGAACGGCTCCGGCGGCGTCGGCCAGGGCGAAGGCGAAGACGGCACACCCGTCGGCCAGGGCGAGCAGACGAGCAACGGCACCGGCCAGGCCGGCAGCGATCCGGGCGCCCACGTCCTCGAAGTCGAAGTGACGCTCGAAGAGCTGGCCGCAATCCTGGGCGACGAGTTGGAGCTGCCCCGGATCGAGCCCAAGGGCAAAGCCAACATCGTCGAAGAGAAGGCCCGCTACACCAGCGTTCGCCGCAGCGGGCCCGAATCGCTGCGGCATTTCAAGCGGACCTACATGCAGGCCCTGCGGCGGCAGATTTCGTCGAAGTCGTACGACCCGGATCGCCCCGCGTCGTGCCGATCCGCGAGGACAAGCGCTATCGCTCGTGGACCGACGACCAGCTGCCGCAAGCCAACGCGGTCATGATCTACATGATGGACGTCTCGGGCTCGATGACCGACGACCAGAAAGCAGATCGTCCGCACCGCGGCGTTTTGGCTCGATACCTGGCTGGCGAGCCAATACGACGGCGTCGAAATGCGCTACATCATCCACGACGCGGCGGCCAAGGAGGTCGACGAAGAGACGTTCTATCACACCCGCGAAAGCGGCGGCACGCGGATCAGCTCGGCCTACAAGGTTTGCAGCCGACCTGATCAAGCCAGCAGTTTCCGGCCAGCGAATGGAACATTTACTGCTTCCAGTTTTCCGACGGCGACAACTGGGGCGAAGACAACGAGCAGAGCTTGCGATTGCTGCGCGAAGACACTGCTGCCGGCAGGTCGAACCTGTTTTGCTACGGGCAGGTCGAAAGCCCCTACGGCAGCGGCGAGTACATCCGCGTCGCTGCAATCGGCCTTCGGCGAGGACGGCCGAAAACCTGGTCCTGTCCGAAATCGAAAACAAAGAAGGCGATTTACGACATCGATCAAGTTGTTTCTAGGAAAGGGAAAGTAAGCGATGCGACGGGGCTAGGGCAATCGAGATGCGACTCGTGCGACGACCGGCAGAACCGATGACGACCGCCATCCGTACTCAGCCATTGAACCACATCGACCTCTGATCTTTGCCATTATGGCTACCGTCACATCTTCGAACCGCTGCCCCGCGAACTGGCCGAAATCCAGCGCAGATGGAAGACTATGCCGCGCGGCAGGGGCTGGATTTCTTCCCCACCATTTTCGAGGTGGTCGAGGCCGACGAACTGAACGAATCGCCGCCTACGGCGGGTTTCCCGACCCGCTATCCGCACTGGCGGTTCGGCATGGAATACGAGCAACTGTCCAAGGGCTACCACTACGGGTTGCAAAAGATCTACGAGTTGGTGATCAACAACAATCCCGTGCTACGCCTACTTGATGAAGTCCAATTCGCTGATCGACCAGAAGCTGGTGATGGCCCACGTCTACGGCCACTGCGACTTCTTCAAGAACAACTATTGGTTCAGCCAGACCAACCGCAAGATGATGGACGAGATGGCCAACCACGGCAACCGCATCCGCCGGCACATGGATCGGTTCAGGGCGTCGAGGAGGTCGAGAACTTCATCGACGCCTGCCTGAGCATCGAGGACTTGATCGACATCCACTCGCCGTTCATCAAGCGGCACGACGCACGCGACAAGTACGAACTTCGACCGCGCCGACGACGACGATCCGCCGCCGAGCCCCCGGCCGCTTCGACGCCAAGGCTACATGGACAGCGTTCATCAATCCGCCGCGAGGTGCTGGCGGCCGAGGCCAACGCGCCGGCAGCAGGAGCGCGACGCAGCAGGAGAAGCGATTTCCGAGCCGAGCCGGTGCGCGACGTGATGCTGTTCATCCTGGAAAACGCCCCGCTCAAGCCCTGGCAAGCTCGACGTGCTGTCGATCATCCGCGACGAAGCCTATTACTTCGCCCCGCAAGGCCAAACCAAGATCATGAACGAAGGCTGGGCCAGCTATTGGCACTCGACGATCATGACCCGGCAGGGACTCGACGCCGAACGACGTGATCCACTACTGCGACCACCACTCGGGCACGATGGCCAGCTCGCCCGACCGGCTGAATCCCTACAAGCTGGGAATCGAGCTGTTTCGCGACATCGAAGACCGCTGGAACCGGGGCCGGTTCGGCAAGGAGTACGACGAGTGCGACGACCTGACAGCCCGGCGACGACTGGGACACGCGACGCCGGCCTGGGCCGGCAAAAGATCTTCGAAGTCCGCCGGATTCACAACGATCTGACGTTCATCGACGAATTCCTGACGCTCGAATTTTGCCGCGCAGCACAAGCTGTTTTCGTTCGGCTACAACCCGGCGACGACGCCTACGAGATCGAAAGCCGCGAGTTTCCCAAGATCAAGCAGCGGCTGCTGTTCAACCTGACCAACGTCGGCCGGCCGCATGATCGCCGTGCGCGACGGCAACTACAAGAACCGCGGCGAGTTGTTCTTGGAGCACGAGTTCAACGGCGTCGAGCTCAAGACGTCCTACGCTCAGGACACGCTGGCGAACATTTTCCGGCTCTGGTCGCGGCCCGTCCATCTGGAAACCGTCGTTGACGACGTGAAAACCACATTTTCGTACGACGGCCACGAACATAAGACACAGCCTGCCAAATGATCTGTCCCTGCATCACAACGGCCAAAAACAACGACCTGCCCCTGCTCTTCAAAACATGCGTCGCAACTCCATTTGCCGACCATTGCTGCAACCATTCTCGCAACCATTGCTCGCAACCATGGATTAACACCTAGTGAAACCACGCTCCACCGCCGTTCCCCCCAGCAACAGGCCGGCCTTGATTCGACTAATTTCCAGTCGACAAGGCACACCGATTGCAGCCCCTGGGGATCAACGTCCGATAAGTGAAGAAAGGCGCCCCCAGATGTTGCCGGGGTCAAACGTGTTATGAACCTCAAGTCGCGGGCCGACGCGGCCCTGAAAACTTTCGCTCCCTTCTTGCAGGGCCGGCAGCTACTCGACGAAACTGCGGCCGGCCAGCGGCTTCAATGCGATCTCGTGGCGCTCGACGCGTTGGCGTGCGCCTTCGATCGATTCGAGTTGCATAGCGCCGCGCTCGCCTCGACCGCAATGGCGGAATTGAAGCCGCTTTCGGAAAACCTCTCGCGGCGGCTGACCTACCTGCTCGAGCCCATCAGTCCGATGGAAGCGGATGCCGAGCAGTGCATCGTGCAACTCCGGTCGAACCCGCCGCAAAAGGACGACGACGGCACCAGCTACTACGAGTTGCTCGTGGCCCGCGGCGGCCGACTGAGCCTCTGCCGGTGGCTGAAAGAACGCGGCCAACCCCGCCGGATCATCCCGGCCCAGGTGACGCGCGAAGTATTCCTGCGCCTCATCGCCGACTTCTCCGCCGCGGCGGGATAGAGAGCTTCGCCGCGCGCTGGCGGACGTCGCTCACTTGGACGGCGCGTGTCGCTGCCCTACAATGGCTTGTTCCCCGTGCCAGTTTGCTCACTCCTTTGAAGAATCCCACCGCATGAGTCACGCCGCTGTGCCGAACACCGAGGTTTCGCTCACTCCCCAAGAAGGCTGGCATTGCAGCCATCTTTATTACCGTTTCGATCGCGCGCGCTGGCGGCCATGAACGCCGCGGAAGTCGAAACCGGCCGGACGAATTTTCTCGTCGCGCTCGATCCGAAGGCGCCGGCAGGCGCCGGCCCGGCTGCAAGCTTCGATCGTCGGCGGACACAAAGGCCGATTTCGGACTGATGCTGCTCGATGCGGATCCGCTGCGAATCGACGCGGTGCATCAGCGGCTGCTGGGCGGAGCGTTGGGTCCGGCGATCGTGCCGACTTATTCATTCGTCTCGCTGACCGAAGTTTCGGAATACGTCCCCACGGTGGAACAATACGGTCAGCGGCTGGTCGAGGAAGGGGAAACGCTCGACAGTCCCGGCGTATCGGGCCAAGCTGAAGGCCTACGAAGGGCGCGAAGTGATGATGCGCACGCAGCGGCTCACGCCCGATTTGCCGCCCTGGCCGAACACCTGCTTCTATCCAATGAACAAGAAGCGCAAGGTGGGCGAGAATTGGTTTCTGCTTGCCTGTCGAGGAACGCAACAAGCTGATGGCCGAGCATGGCCGGACCGGAATGACCTTCGGCGGCCGGGTCACGCAGCTGATCACCGTGGGCCTGGGCTTCGACGATTGGGAATGGGGCGTGACGCTTTGGGCTCGGCGGCCGGAGTTCCTGAAGGAGATCGTCTACCGCATGCGGTTCGATGAAGCCAGCGCCCGATATGCCGAATTCGGCCCGTTCTACACGAGCTACATCACCACCCCCGCCGCGATTCTCGACCATTGCCGCGTCGGCGAGCGACCACGGTAGGAATGCGCGCACCGACCAGCTCGCTGTAGGGTGGGCATTGCCCACCACGGCAATCGTTTGAATAGCAATAGAAGGTGGGCATTTCCCACCCTACGAAATTTCTTTCTCCCCTCGCCCCTTTGCGGGAGAGGGGTCGGGGGTGAGGGGTCGGAGTACCAATCGGCGACTTCATCACCCTCACCCCGGCCCTCTCCCGTCGAGGGAGAGGGAGGACACCGGCGGGCGGTGCGACCCACCCTACTTCTGTGGCGTTTTGTTGACAGGTTTCTCACTGGGCTTTGCCGTTTTGTCGATCTGGGGGATCAGCGCCAATTCCACCTGGGTGTCCTTCGGCGGAATTCGCTCGGTATACGGCTCGAAGAGATGCTCTTCCCAGGCCTTCGGGCTTTCGATCGGGAGGTCCATCATGGCCGTCGGAAAATTCGCCACGCAGATGAAGTCGCCGCCATCGGCGTTGTAGAACTTTTCGTGCGTGTCGGGATCGACCTGGAACCCGCTGCCACCGAAGACCCAAGGATACTCCAGCGATTTGCCGGTCTTCGTATTGCGGATCCAACTGCGGCCGTCGGCCTCTTGCTTCACCCCCTTGTCGTCGGTCCACCGGATCAACACTTTCACGACCGGACCGCTGGCGGGATGGAACTTGTCGTCGAATTTCGAAGGATGGCCCGGCACCGCGCCCAGCGCCAACAAAGCCGCATGCACAGGCGCGGCCTTGGTATTCACGGCGATGATCGATTCATAATCCTTCGTGCCCGCCGGGCAGGCCAACATTTCCAAATTTCCCTTCCGCACAGCAATCTTGCCGGTCATCACCACGGCATGTTGCTTCTTGTCCAGCCACAAGTCGTGCTTGGGTGACAGAAAAATAATGTCGGCCGAGGCGGCGGGAGCGGGTTGCTGCACTGCGGGCTGCTGCGCTGCGGTCTGCTTCGTGCCGAGCAGGTCTGAATTCGAGGGCTCGGCCGGGGGTGGCTCGGCGGCTTTGACGCAGGCAGCGGTCGCGATCGACAGGCAGATCGCTGCGACGAACATCGTTTGCGATTGGCGAAGTTTCATCCGAATAGTCCTTTGGCGTTGGTTGAACAGCGCGAATTCCTTGCGGTTCAGAGGTTCACTCGATCGAGCGACTGCCGTTGTTGCCCCCGCAATGATAAGATACCGGGGCTCGCTGAGGAAAAATACAGCGCAGTATTTCGTTTCGAGAACCAAACCCTCATGCCGACACGACAATTATACCGTTCCGGGGAGCCGACCGTCATCAGCATGCCTGGGAAAATCGCAGAGGAGCTATGCCCGCCGTGGCCCCGCAGCGACGATCCGACATTTTGGCAGCCATCGTCGCCGGACGAAGTGCGCGATGCTTACGATGTGGCCGATTCGGCGCGAGGTTGGCAGCTTTGGCAACGATATCTGCGCCGGGAAAACGCCGCAAGAGACATCGTCATCAGCCGTGCCGTGAAAGATTGCTCGCTTTCTTTCGCTCAAAAAAATGGGCCGGGGCGCTGGTGGCCGGTGACATGATCCCACCTGCCGGGACGAGGGCCGCCTGGCTCTTGGACGTCGTCGCCGCGGAATCGAAAAAATCGGCGTCTGATTCGTCGTCGGCCGCCGCGGCATACGCCGATTCGTGGTTCGCGGAACAACCTAACGTCAGCCGCGCTTGGATTGCGAACGAAGCCGACGCCTGGGAAGCCATCGTTTGGGCGCATGCCCTGTTGCCGCTGGCGAAGTTGTTGGACGGCGCGCGATGGTGGCAATTAGCCCGGCAGTTGCATCATCTTGCGGCATCGGCCGACGTCGAATTGACCGATGACCCCCTGGCCCAGCAACTCGCGCATGGCGAATTGCCCTGGACCTTGGCGTGCGTGTTGCCCGAACTGACCCCGTGTCGAAAGTTGGCCGCGGGAGCAAGCACCGCGTTGTCGCGCGGCATGGCTGAATTGCTTGACGGCAAAGGACTGCCGGACGCTCGCCGCTTGAAAGCTTTTCAACCGTTGTTGGCGTGCTGGATTCGCTGCCGGCTGGCAAGCGAGTTTTCTCGCGGCGGCGGCGATTTCGAGAACGACTCGCTGTGCTGGAATGACGACGCCGAAGCACAATTTCCCGCGGCGATCCACGAGTTGATCCGCCTGAGCCATCCCGACGGATCTCCTGTTCTTGTCCGGGGCATTTCCGGCGTCGCGGCGGAAGAAATCGAAACGACTCGGCAGTCGTTCGCGGCCACCGGGCGGTTGGCGGAAGCCGCCGCGCGGCAAGTTCTCGACAAACAAGATCGCCGCGCGATCCGAACGCTGATTGCCGCGCACTCCGCGGCAAAGAAATCCAAAGCAACCCGGCGCGCGACGGCCAGCGCCGACGAGCTTCCACTGCCTAGTGTCCACAGCGAGTGGGCACGGCTGGCAATTTTGGCCACCGACTGGTCGCCGCGCTCGAACCGACTCTCTGTTGCTTATCACGCACAGCGGGTAGGCATCGATCTGGAGGTTCGCCGCCGACTGTTGCTTCAAGGCGATTGGGAATTCGACGTCCGGGTCGACGGCCTGCCCGCGCAGCCCGAGGGAGAATGGAGCGAAATCTGCTGGGTCAACGATGCCGATTGCGATTATCTGGAATTGGAGCTGCAGCTTACCGGCGGCCTGCGCTTGCAGCGGCAAATGCTGCTTCCGCGGCAAGACGATGTTTTGTTTCTCAGCGACGTGCTGATCGGCACGGAGCCGCGCGAGTTGAGCTACCGCGGTCGACTACCGTTGGCGGACGGCGTGCTGTTGGAGCCCGCCGCGGAGGAAGCCCGTGATGAAGTCGACGCAGCCATGAGCGCGATGATCGGCGCCGCAACCAGTTCCGTGACGAGTGAGCTTGTCCTCACGGAAAAAAAACCGCGGGCGATGGCCCTGCCGTTGGCCTTGTCCGAATGGCGGGCCGACACGCGCCGCGGCTGCTTATCTGCCGTCGAAGGCACACTCGAGTTGCGACAAACGGCGCGCGGCCGCTGCCTGTATGCTCCGTTGTGGCTCGATCTGAAGCCAAAGCGATTTGGCAAGCCGCGAACCTGGCGGCAGTTGACCGTGGCCGAGCAACTTGTCGAGCAGCCGCGCGATGTGGCCGTCGGTTATCGCGTCCAGTTCGGCTCACGGCAATGGCTGGTGTATCGTGCCTTAACCGCGCGGGGCAACCGTACGCTGCTGGGCCAGAATCTCTCGACGGAATTCTTCGTCGGCCGCTTCCAACGCAACGGCGAGTCCGAGTCGATCTTAGAAGTCGAGTGACCACTTCTGCGCCACTGGCAAGCCCCTAGACGCTGCCAGACGCCAGCGCATACAACGGGCGACATGAGGGCCCTCGTTATTCTCTCCTCGCGCTGGTTGCGGTGCCGCTCGCATGAACTCCTCGCGCCTTTGGCTCCGAGGCGGCGTGATTCTTGAGGTTTCTCACTTCGCTTTATGTTCATTTAGCGCCGATGCCAAGCCGGGAACCTGGTCGGCCCCGACGGGAACCGTGATCGTCGAGCCTTCGAACGTGGTGCCGATGGCTTCGTAGCGGCCCCCCAGATGCCGGGCGAAAAACGCTTCCGTCACGGCCGTGAACGCCAGGTTGTTTTCCGGGCGATGAAAGCCGTGGCCTTCGTCGGGGAACAGGACGTACGTGACCGGGATTTTCTTTTCTTCCATCGCATGCACGATCTGGTCGGCCTCGCTTTGCTTCACGCGCGGGTCGTGCGCTCCCTGGCCGATGAGCAGCGGCCGCTCGATTCGGCCGACATAGGTCAGCGGCGACCGGTCAGTCAGCAGCTTGCGGCCCGCCTCGGTCCCCGGATCGCCCACGCGGTCCTTGAACATCTGCAGCGCCGGGCCCCAATAGGGCGGAATCGTTTTTAACAGCGTCATCAGATTCGACGGACCGACAATGTCGACGCCGCAGGCGAACCGATCGGGCGTGAAGGTCACGCCGACCAGCGTCTCATAGCCGCCGTAGCTGCCCCCCATGATCGCGATTTTCTTGGGATCGGCGATCTTCTCGCGCACCGCCCAATCGGCCGCGTCGAGAATATCGTCGTGCATCTTCCGGCCCCATTCCTTTTCGCCGGCGTTGGAAAACTTCTTGCCGAAGCCGGTCGAGCCGCGATAGTTGACATTCAACACGGCATAGCCGCGATTGGCCCACAACTGGCACTCCGGATTCAAGCCCCAGGAATCGCGGGCCCAGGGACCGCCATGCACGTCGATCACCAGCGGCATGGGTTGTATCGGTCGTCGCGCATACTGCTCCTTCACCGTGCGGCCGGCGGGAAGCGTCAGATAGCTGACCAGTTCCAGCCCATCGCGGGCCGGAATTACCAGCGATTGCATTTTCTGCAAGGGCCATTCCTCGAGTTCCTTGCGATTGGTGAACATGAACCGCTCTTTCTTCGCCTGGCGGTCGTAGTGGTAATAGCGCACCGGGCCATTGTCCATCAAAAACGCGACGATCCACTGCTTGTCGTCGAGCGTGCGGCTCACGACCGTCACCTCGCCATCGGCCACGGTTTGCAAATACTTGAAATCCTCGGCAACCTTTGGATCGAAAAACTGCCAATGCGTCCGCTCGTAGGTGAACGAGACGGCTTGGATCGTGTTTTCGGTCGGCTGGGCCATGATGCCGCCGGCATCGGCCTTGCGGATTTTCGGCGACGATTTTCTCTTCGCTCGTTTTCAGATCGAACGTTGCCAATGCGCTCGTGTCGCGACCCCGGCTATCGGCGAGATACATGACGTTGCCCGTCTTGTCGAACCCGCGGACGCCGGTGGTGAGCGTGTCGGCCTGAGGGATTTTCATGAAGTCGGCCCAGCCCCCGTTGCCGTCCGGCTTCAGCAGCACGCTGCTCCCGTCGGGCTCGAATTTCGAAGCGAAGCGGATCCGAAAATCCTCGTCGGTAATGAAGCCGGCGAACTCGTCGTTCTTCTGCACCAGCTTTTTGTCGCCGGTCGAGAATATTGACCCGGTAGATATCGTGATATTGCGGCATCGCGATCGTTCAGGCCGATCAACAATTCGTGCGGGAATTTGTAGCTGATCTCTTCGATCTCGGCCCGCACTTGCTCGTCGGCGCCACGCGGCGTGAGGTCTTTCGCTTCGCCCGAGGGAATCTCGACGGCGTACACGTGAAAATTCTCATCCCCCTTGAGGTCCTGCTCGTAGAGGATGTGGCGGTTCGTGAAGGCCCATTCGTAAGAATGGATCGGGCGATCTTTTTCATGCGTTACCGGTTTGGCGGCGGCGGGATCGTCGATCGGGCCGACCCACACGTTCAGCACGCCGTCGACCGGCGCGAGAAAGCTCAGCCACTTGCCGTCGTGGCTCATCCGGGCCGCCGCTTTATCCGGATTGCCGAACAGCACTTCGCGGGGAATCAGGCCCGTTTTGTGCCCGGTCGGCGTGGCCGTGGGGAGTGCGGAAAAACCGGGTTTTCCAGCGGGTTTCTTGGAGGCTCGTTTCGGCCGTGGCGCTATCGGCCGGATTTTTGTCGGCGGCGTTGGACATGTCCGTCATGGTCGTGAAGATAAAAAGAGTTGCCGAGCAAATCGATGCGCTCAAAAGCATTCGAAAAATGCGTCCACAAGTTAACCTCTTGGCATTCATATTCACCGCCTTCTCGATCTGGCTGTCCGTTCAAGTCGCTTGCCGCTGGTCAACATACCGCATGTTCCGCCTCGGACGCAATTGAAGGCCGTCCTCCTGCGACGATATGGCTGGTGCAACAAGGCGGGAGCCGGGATAATCTTAGGCAGACAAGTCCGCGTGTCGATGAATCCCAGATGGGGTTGAAAGGGAGGAAGCAATCTCTGTATGAACACCAAGCGAACTGGCTGTCTGTTATTCATCTTTGCTGCGACGGCCATTTCGGCAAGCGGCTGTTCGAAATCTTCGGACTCTGGATCGAATGAATCCAGCGCCACGCCGACATCGAGCAGAACCGAGCATGCCGCCACGCCCGACGATAGCCACATGCTGCCGGCCCGGCCGATTCAGCCCGGCGATTGGCCGATGTGGCGCGGACCCTGGGGCGATGATGTTGCACACCAGGCCTCGCCGTGGACTTACGACTGGCCGCCCGAGGGACCGAAGAAGCTGTGGACCGCGGAACTCGGCACCGGGTTCAGTTCATTTGCGGTGTCCAACGGGCGCGTGTATACGATGGGCCACGAGTCGTATAAAAGGCCGGACGCCAAGACTTCCGAAGACTCGACGCCGAACACGCCCGAGAAAAAGCGCGAAGCCGAATTGGGCGACGATGTCGTCTGGTGCCTCGCTGCCAAGACGGGCGACGTTGTCTGGAAGCTGCCCTATCCGGCGAAGCTAGTCGCCAATTTGCACGAAGGGGGACCGGCCGCCACGCCCACGGTTGATTTCAACCGCGTCTACACGCTCAGTAAGGATGGCCAGCTATTCTGCCTCGACGCCGCCAAGGGAGATGTGATTTGGAAAGTCGAGCTCACGCCACTCACCGGCGTCGAGATGCCCGGCTGGGGCTTTTCCTGCTCGCCGCGTGTCTCGGGCGAAAAACTGATTCTCGACGCGGGCCGCACGATCGCCTTGGATAAAGCCACCGGCAAGCTGCTTTGGAAGACCGATAAGTACCCGCCGGGCTACGGCTCTCCGACCTTGTTCAATGCCTTGAATGAATCGCTGGTGGCGGTGCTCAACAATCAGCTGCTGATGGTCCTGCGGACCCAAGACGGCAGCGAAGTCGCCAAAACCGAGTGGACGTCTTCCTTCGCCACCAGCGCCGCGACACCGATCGTGCATGCCGAAAATGGCGGCGCGACGATTTTCGTCTCGACAGGTTACGGAACAGGCTGCGGGCTGTTTCGGCTGGTTGCCGGAAAAGATACGCTCGAAAAAGTGTACAAGGAAAAGCATCCCTCGACGCACATGTCCAGCGGCGCGTTGTTTGGCGGCGTGGTCTATGCCTTCGACGGCCAAAGCTCGAACCCTTCGCAGTGCAATCTGATGGCCGTCGATTACGAAAAGGGAACGATCGCTTTGGAAGCATCGCGGCTTCGGGTGCGGCTCGCTCGTGGTCGCCGACAACCGCCTGATCGTGCTGGGCGACGAAGGGAAGCTGGCGATCATCGAAACGAATCCGAAAGAATTCAAGCAGTTGGCCGAGGCACAAGTGCTCGACGGCAAATGCTGGACCCCGCCCGTGTTGGCCGGCGGCCATATCTACTGCCGCAACGCCGCGGGACACATGGTGTGTCTCGACGTGGCAAAGTGATCTACCGTGAATGCTGGAAATCAGAGTGAGCCGATTAGCCCCCGGCGAGTCGCCGGGGGCTAAAAGCGACTCGCCGGGGGAGCGTCGCGCGAATCGCCGGCGTTTTGGCGAAGAGCAACCCCCGGCCATTGGCCGGGGGCTAATAATGGTGGCAAACGAGCGGAGTTGCGGATGGGGCTCTTGGGCACGATGTACACGACGACGACATACGGGACATGGCTCCGCGGGGATTGGCGGGGTTGGGTCGAAGACGGAAAGATTTTGCCGTTCGACCCGAAACTTCAAGCCGCCGACCGGCAGCGGATGAAACATTCACCGTTTCGATTCGAAGCGGATCAACTTCACGCGATTGGCGCCATGATCGGCGCCAGTTTGCAAACGCGGTTGCGGCAGCGGATTCTTGCGCTCACGGTTCAAAATTGGCATGTGCATCTCGTCGTCGCGGCCAGTGCGTATGGAACTGCTGAAGTGATGAAGTGTGCGAAGGAGGCCGTCCGGTATGGGCTGCGTCCGGGTCGGCCGATCTGGACGGATGGATACGACAAACGGTATTGCTTCGACGAGCCGGCGCTATTTGGTCGGATTCATTACGTCGAGCGTCACAACACAGCGTCAGGATTGTCGGCCCGACCATGGGACTTCATCGAACCATACGCTGTCCATTAGCCCCCGGCGACTCGCCGGGGGAACGCCTCGCGAACGGCCGGCGCTTCGGCGAAGGGCAGCCCCCGGCCATTGGCCGGGGGCCAAGGACGACAACCCGCGAAAAAAGGAAAAAGAAGAGGGACATTCTACAATCCATAGAATGTCCCCTTTGAATATGGAGGCGGCGGGAATCGAACCCGCGTCCCGCGGTGTTTCCGCGAGGGCTTCTACGTGCGTAGCCGGAAAATTTCAGTCTTCGCCCAAAGCGCCCCCTCCCGGCAGGGTGCGCGGCAGGCTAGTCAGGAACGGTTTTTAGTCTCGGGCGTACCCGGCAGTGACCTGAGACGATTCGGAATTGGTGACCGGCTTTTGGGTCTCTCCGACGAAAACCCGCAGCAGGGGCTACCTATCTCTAGGCAGCCAGAGCAAAGTTACCTTCGGCAAATGAAGGATTTGGTCAGCTATTAACGTGGCCCACTGACCAACCACGGCACGCCACCCGCACTTCATGCCACCCGGTCGAACCCAGTTCGCCCCCGGTAGACGGAAGTCGTTCGCGCGAGTCGCCGGCCGACGAACGGCCTGAGCCTCCCGCGAACCACCGCAATTATACTTCGGCCGGGAAGGCGGGGTAAGGTCGCAAATTCTGGCAGTCGGACGATGAGAGCGAGCGATCCATACCGATTCAACCGGTCGCCAACGGCATCGACGTATGAATCGCCATCACCACGGCAGCCGCGATAAGGCAATAAACGCCGAACCACTTCCAGCCCCCTCGCTCCAGCCAACGCGACAGAACTCGCAGCGCGACCAGACCCGCCGCAAAGCTGAAAAGCATGCCCAGGATGCCAGGCAGCAGCAAGCCGGAAACCTCGGCCGACGAAAGCCCCGCCGACCCGGCGTGATGTCCCAAGAGCTTATGCCCCTCGTAAAAAATCACGGCCGGGGTGAGGAGCACCGCCAAGGCAAAACTGAAATGCTCGGCCCGCATCCGTTCGATGTTCAGAAACAGACTTGTGGAAATCGTCGAACCCGAGCGGGAAAAACCGCGAAACGGCAAACACAAGCCCTGCACGATGCCAATCAGCAGCGAACTGGGCAAACTGACCGTCGCAAGTTTGCCGGGCGAACGCTGTTCTTTCATTCCGGCGGCAAAGATCAGCAACCCCACTGCCGCCAGCGACGCGGCGATCAGCGGCAAATTATGAAACAGATGTTCGATTTGGTGTGAATCGCCCCGCGCGTCCTTCATGAATAAGTTTTCGATCACGGTCTTCAAAGCCCAGCCCACCGCCCCCGTCACGACCGTGGCTGCCAACAGCGCCGGCCATTGGCTGAGGAGTCCCTTCCAACGGGCGCGAAAATACACCAGCACGGCCACCATCGTGCCGGTGTGCAGCATGACCAATAAGAAGGCCCAATGGTTCTCCGCCGCGGCGCTCGAGACTCAGGTCGAGCCCCATCAGTCGGGCCGCGATGGTGACATGGGCCGAGCTCGACACGGGCAGCAGTTCCGCTGCTCCCTGCACGATCGCCAAGACGAGAATTTGCCACAGCGACATAAACGATCCTGCGATGCATTTTCCTGAGAAGGACGGCCTCAACGATGAAGGAGCGACCCGGAGGGCGAACAATTATAGCTCGCCGCGGCGGCAACGCGGCCGGTCTGACCAGCACAATCTTGCGCCGGTCCAACACGTCCGGAAGCCTTAAGATCCGATTTCCGTGAACGTGACGCCAGTCCGTGCCGCCGCGGGCCATCCTTGCGTCATGCCAGAGCCGCCCACGAGAGGACCACGGCCTGATAGAGGAACACCAGTGTCAGGCCATGATAGCCGACTTTGAGCAGTCGGCTTGTTAGAAATCGTTTGGCATCGAACACGAAGAACTGGATGCCCAATCGGGCCGACCAAAATAGCGCAATGAAGCCGCACACCGCCCGAGCCAGTGGCGTGCCGGCCGCAAGATCGGCCGAACGCAATAACGTCAACGCGCCGAAGCCAATGATCGTAAGCACGATGAACAGGCCATGCACCCAAACCAGTTGCCGCGAGAGACCGTCGAGCTTGCGAAGCTCGCCCTTCCAGTCGAGCACCTGCGGCACTGCGGCACTGGCCAGCAGTGTGCCGAAATGCAGCACCCCGCTGAAAAAAATGAGCCGTTCCAAATTCATGGCATCACGTCAACTTTCAAATTGCTCCGATGGCGGACAAGGTGGGAAGGATCGAGCGGAGAATGAATTGCTCGTGGAACAACAAGCCGATCGGCGCGAGAACAAACAGCCCACAGATCAGCCGCCCGATAATGCCGCGCCCAAATCCAAGGCGGCGGCCAATGGGGCTGCGCTCCATAAGCAATCCGGCACCTTGCAACACGAAGTACCCGGTTGGTCCACCCCAGCCGGCTCGCACGGGAACTGAAATCACCAAATCATGTACCAAGCCGGAAGCGACGAACACGGCGATCGCGGCGCAGACGACGCCAATTCTGCCGACGAGGGGTCGAAAGAGTTGGCCAAACGCCAGATCGCGAAAACCCATGTTCCAGCGTCGGCCCCAAAAATCGCTAAGCGATGAGGCCAGAATCGGAGCGTTCATGATCGGCCTGGCGTCGATGTCGCCAGATCGCCACGCAAGTGACAGGAGGTGGAACAAGCCGAAGTGTAAGACAAAGACCAAACCGCACAGGCCAATCCAACCGGCCAATATAGCGCTGCGATCCGTTAAGTGGTGCGCGACTCCATAAATTAAGACGAGTCCCCAGACCAAATTGACAATTGCCAACAGCCACTCGCCACCTTTCGGTCGAGCGACCGCCGCTTTGACGTCAAGAAATTCCTTGGCGTTCATGCCTGGCCAAAGCAGCAGATAACCGAAAATTCGCCCAGTCGAAGCGCGCGTTGTGATGGGAAGGGAAGCGAGCGTCAGCCATTTCGCGCTGCCATACATCGCGATGGCCAAGAGCCACATGACTTGCCATTCCGGCAAGCCCGGCAACAAAGCGCAGATCGCGGCCGCGATGAGCATCAGCAGGGCCGTCGCTGCAATCGGTCGCTCGCCTGTACGCCAGCCTGATTTTGTCATCGCGCCGTACATCAAGGTCATCTCCAAAGTGAATGTCGCTCGCCATCTCTGGAACCGTCCTCGGTCATCGCGATTAACCACGAATTCCTGTTCGTCGTGAGTCATCCAATAATGAATGACCGTGGAGTCGCGGCTGCACCGGCCGTTTCTTCGTCGAGATATTCCCTGTGGGCCATTTTGCTACTCTCAGATGGCAAATCTCGCCCGCGGGTGGCTTCCGAGTAGCGTTTCAATCAAACTCGATATGGCTGGCATCAGGCTGGAATGCGCCCGGTGCCCGAGCTTTCATCGCGCTTTCTCTGGCCACTCGGCGGAACTTCTTGCGGGGGTCGGTCGTCCAAGGGAGGGCCGGGGCCGGCTCGGTTTGCGATGGGGCTGCGCGGGTGTGGATTGTCATCATCTTATCGTTGCGAGATCTAACATGATCCGGTGGAAGCTCAGGGTGTGGGCGGCGGTGTGTTTGGCGGTGTGCTTGGCGGTGGCGCTTTTGGGGAATCGAGCCTCGGCGGCGAGATTGGGTGGATCGAAGATTATTCGCTGGCCACCGATCGCACCGTGCCGCTGAAGCAATTGATTCCCGGCACCGAGGACTATTACTACTATTACTGCCTGCACTATCAGGCCACCGAGCAGTGGGACAAGGTCGACGAGACGCTCAAGGCCTGGATCGGTCGCTATCAATACACGCCGCGCGTGCTGGAGATCGAGAACCGCCAGGCGCTGTTGACCTATTCCAAGAATCCGCAGCGGGCGCTACAGTCTGATCAGCAGCCGGTTGAACTTGCAGTTCAACCAGCAGCGCGAGCAGCTCAATCAGAAGCCGAATCTGCCGACGAAGCTCGATCCGGCGTTGATTTCCCCGGCGACGCTCAACGCGCGGGCCTTCGCCCAGTTTCCCAACACGGTGCAGGGCTTCGAGAATTCGGCCCTGGATTGGCTGGTGGCCGCGAAGCTCACGCCCGAGCAACGGCGGCATTTGCTCTCGCGCTTGCAGCGGCCCGACTACCCGCAGCTGGTGAAGCTGGTCGTCGATGATTTGAATTTCACCAACAGCGGCGGGTTCGGCCAGTTCGAGATTCATCGCCGGCTATTATTGTCACAGCTCGACGAGTGCCTGAAGCTGAAGCCCGACCTGCTGGCGCAGCAGAACTTCGTGGATGCTTACCTGGTGCGTTTGCATCCGTCGGACGATGTGAATTGGCGGCAGGACCCCGCGGCGATGCGGGCCTATCTCGAGCGGCTGTGGGATTTCGTCAAGACGCTCGACCCGCGGTTCAATTCGCTGAAGGCCCACGTGCTGTACCAGCGGCTGGTATTCGACCGCTCGCAAGGAAAATACGATCTCGAGCGGTTCTTGGAGTATCTCCGCCTGCCCAAGAACGTGGTCTACATCCTGCCGCGGTTCATGGAGCCCATCGAGCGGCAGCAGTCGGCGGCCAATTTGCAGCAGGACTATAGCGGCGTGACGATGTTGCCGGTGGTGGGCGACGACGAGCCCTTGGTGCGGAGCTATTTGCAGCATTTTCTGCTGGATGCCCCCGACTATAAGGTATTCGCGCCGTACATCAGCGATCAGTATCTGAAAGAGCAGTTTGCCGAAGTGAAGATCGTCAACGGCCTGGGGGACAACGAGCAGTTGTTTTCCATGCTGCCCCCGGAGAAGTACCAGCAACTGAAAGAGCGGATCGATATTGATTTTGCCTACACGAACAAGACCGAGCTCGGGGCCGAGGATCCGGTTGGATTGGATCTGTATATCAAGAATGTCGACACGCTGATCGTGAAGGTGTTCGAGATCAACACCCAGAACTATTATCGCGAGCATCTGGCCGAGATTGGCACCGACGTGAACCTCGACGGCCTGGTGGCCAACGAGGAGCAGACTTACACCTATAAAGAACCCCCGCTGCGCCGCGTGCGGCGGCACTTCGAGTTCCCCACGCTCGCGAAGCGCGGCGTGTACGTCATCGACTTCATCGGCAACGGCAAGGCCAGCCGGGCCTTGATCCGCAAGGGGAAGCTGCAATTCCTGGTGCGGACGAGCGTGGCCGGCTCGCTGTTCACGGTGCTCGACGAGCACAACAAGCCGGCGCCGCACGCCGTGCTGTGGCTGGCCGGCACGCTGTATGCGCCGGAGCGGGACGGGACGATCGCCGTGCCGTTTTCGAACGCGCCGGGCCGCCAGCCGCTGGTCCTCTCGGACGGCCAGTTCTCGTCGCTGGCGTATTTCGAGCAGGAGTCGGAAAACTACCAGCTCACCGCGGCGATGTACGTCGATCGGGAACAACTTATTGCCCGGCGGACGGCGAAGCTCTTGGTGCGGCCGCAATTGTCGCTCGACGGCACGCCTGTTTCGCGCAAGGTCCTGGAAGACGTCCGGCTGGTGATCACCTCGACCGATTTGGACAACGTCACGAGCACCAAGGAGGTTCCCGAGTTCAAGCTGTTCGACGACCGGGAATCGACCTACGAGTTCCTGGTGCCGCAGCGGCTGAGCTCGATCCGCTTCCAGCTCAAAGCCAAGGTCCAGAACCAGAGCCGCAACCAGAAGCTGGACCTGGCGGTGGAGCAGGTCTTCGCGCTCAACGAGATCGACAAGACCGACAAGATCGAGGACTTGCATTTTGCCCAGGTCGGGGCGGACTACGTGGTCGATCTGCTGGGGAAAACGGGCGAGCCGAAGCGGGATCGCCCGGTGCAGTTCGTCCTCAAGCTGCGCGACTACACGCAGCCGGTGTACGTGTCGTTGCAAAGCGACGCGCACGGCCGCGTGGTGCTGGGGCCGCTGGTGGGCGTGGTCAACGTGACGGCCACCAGTCCGCAGGGGGTGAGCCACACCTGGCCGATCCGCCACGACGAGCACACCTATCCGCAAACCATGAACGCCGACGTGGGGGATTCGGTCGAGGTGCCCTACATGGGCGATAAGGCCAAGCCGGACCGCACCGAGGTCTCGCTGCTGGAATTGCGGGGCGAGCGGTTCTTCGCCGATCGGTTCGAGAACTTGTCGATCAAGGATGGCTTTTTACAGATCGACAAGCTGCCGCCGGGGAACTATTCGCTGTTGCTGAAGGACTCCGGCCGGGAGATTGCTTTGCGATTGACCGCAGGCGTGCGGCGCGACGGCTACGTGCTGGGGGACTATCGCAAGCTCGAGGTGCGTAACGACCGCCCGCTGCAGATCAAAGCCGTGGTGGTCAAGGCGGACACGATTCAGGTGCAGTTGGAAAACGCCACGCCGTTTACGCGGGTGCACGTGCTGGCCACGCGCTTCGAGCCGGCCTATGCCGCGTATCCGATCCTGGCCAGCATCCTGCCGCCGGAGCCGTACCACCTGACGATTCCCGAGCCGGAATCGCAATACGTCGCCGGGCGGAATATCGGCGACGAGTATCGCTACATCATCGACCGGAAGTTCGCCCGAAAATATCCGGGCAACATGCTCGAGCGGCCGAGCTTATTGCTAAATCCCTGGGCGATTCGCAGCACGGAGACCGGCCAGCAAGAAGCGCAAGGGGGCGAAGAGTTCAGTCGGCTGGCGGCACAGAACCAGGCTGCGGGAGGCAGGGCGGAGCATGGCAGCGTGGCCGTTGCGCAGCAGAGCGATTTCGCCGATCTCGACTTCCTGGCCGCCAGTTCCGTGGTCCAAGCCAATATCGCGCCCGACAAAGAGGGCATGATCGAATTCAAGCGGGCCGACTTGGGGCCGCATCAGGAATTGTTGTTCCTGGCCGTCGATCCGCAGAACACGGTCAGCCGGATCGTGGCCTTGCCGGACGACAAGTCGGACTATCTCGACCTGCGATTGGCCAAGGGGCTCGATCCGAAGCTGCACTTCATGCAGCAGCAGCGGGTCACCTACGTGCCGGCGAAGGGATCGCTGGTGATCGCCGACATCACCAGCGCCCGGTTCGAGTCGTACGACAATCTGCCCCGGGCGTTCACGCTGTTCTCGGCCTTGAACAACGATCCAAAGCTGGTGGAGTTCAACTTCATCCGCAACTGGCCGGCGCTCAAGCAGCAGGAGAAGGAGGCGCTGTACCGCAAATACGCCAGCCACGAGTTGCACTTCTTTCTCTATAAGAAGGACCCCGAGTTCTTCAAGCGGGCGATTCGGCCTTACCTGGCGAACAAGAAGGAGAAGCAATTTCTCGATCATTGGCTGTTGGACGACGACCTGGGCGAATATCTCAAGCCGTGGCCGTTCGAGCATTTGAACACCTTCGAGCGGATTCTGTTGGCCCAGCGCATCCACGGCGAGCAGACGATCACAGCACGACTCATCAAAGACCAGGTTGATCTGCTGCCCCCCGATCCCGACCGGATCAGCCACCTGTTCGAAACAGCGATCAAAGGCAGCTCGCTGGAGACGAGCGACGATCTCGGCATACGTGCAATTCAAAAGCAGAAAAACGTGGAGCTTAAGCTCGATGTTTCGAAAGAGTCCAAAGATCAAGATGCGATGGAAAGCTTAGTGACCGCCGATAAGGCGCCTCAATCATATGTTGTAAACGGCGGCCGATTTCCAACAGGCGCGTCGACATCCGCCGCCTCGACGCCCGCCCAAATGCCCAGCGGAGCTCTGGGAAGGCGCCAAAATCTATCCATGGAAAGAGGCGAGTTGAAAGCGGCTAAGGATATTCCCGCGGATGCAAAAGGTTACTACGCCGAGGACGGGAAAAGAGCCCGCCAGACGCAGCAATACTACCGCAAGCTCGACAAGACGATGGAGTGGGTCGAGAGCAACTACTACCACCTGCCGCTGGAGCAGCAGACGACCGCCTTGATCACGGCGAACGCCTATTGGCGCGACTACGCGGCGGCGAATCCTGATCAGCCGTTCTTCTCGACCCAACTGGCCGAGCCGACGCATAACTTTCACGAGATGCTCCTGGCGCTGTCGGTCCTCGATCTGCCGTTCAAAGCGGCCGAGCACAAGACCGTGTTCAAGGGGACGCAGATGACGCTCACCGCCGGCAGCCCGATGATCGTCTATCATGAGGAGATCCAGCCGGCCGCCAAGGTGGCCGAGCATGCCCCGATCCTGGTGAGCGAAAACTTCTATCGCAGCGGCGATCGATTCCGCGAACTCAACGGCGAGCACGTCGACAAGTTCGTCACCGAGCAGTTCCTGGTCGACACCGTCTACGGCTGCCACCTGGTGGTCACGAACCCGACGTCGTCGAAAAAGAAGGTCGAAGTCCTGCTGCAAATTCCTAGCGGCGCGCTGCCGGTGGCCAATGGCCAATTCACCCATAGCGTCCACCTGGACCTCGACTCGTATCACACGCAAACATTGGACTACGAGTTTTATTTCCCGCTGGCCGGCAAGTTCGCCCATTACCCGGTGCAGGTGGCCAGCAACGACGAAGTGCTGGCGTTCGCCGCGCCGTTTGTGTTCAACGTCGTCAAGGAACTGACCAACGTCGACAAGCAATCGTGGGATTACATCTCGCAATATGGCTCCGAGGACGATGTCCTGACGTTCCTCCAGACCGAGAACATCCTGCATGTGAATCTCGACCGGATCGCCTGGCGGATGCACGACAAGGCATTCTTCGAGAAAGTGATCGAACTGCTTAGCAAGCGGCACGTGTACAACTCCATGCTCTGGTCGTACGGCGTGAAGCACGACTATGTGCCGGCCATCCGCCAGTTCTTGCAGTTCTCCGACGGCTTCGTGAACCAGTGCGGCGATTGGCTGGACAGTCCGCTGTTGACGATCGATCCGGTCGCGCGGCATGCCTACGAGCAGATGGACTATCGCCCGCTGGTGAACGCCCGGGTGGGCCAACTGGGGCGCAAGCGCGAGATCCTCAACGACCGCTTCTTTGACCAATACCAGCGGCTGCTAAAGATCCTCAGCTACCGCCGGCAGTTGGACAGCGGTGAAAACATGATGGTCGTTTATTACCTGCTGCTGCAAGACCGCGTGGAAGAGGCCCTGGAATTCTACGGCCGGGTGAATGCCGACGAGCTGGCGACGAAGCTGCAATACGACTATTTCACCGCCTATTTGGACTTCTACAAAGCCCAGCCGCAAGCGGCCGGCAAGATCGCCGCGAAGTACGCCGACTATCCGGTCGAGCACTGGCGGGAGGCGTTCGCCAACATCACCAACCAGGTCGACGAGATCAACCGCCAGGCCGCCAAGGTGGCCGATAAAGAAGATCGGACCCAGATCCAAGCGAGCCAGGCCGCCGCCACGCCGTCGTTCGAGTTCACGGTCGAGGCCAGGCAGGTGAAGATCCACTACCAGAATCTCAAGCAAGTGCAGGTGAATTATTACCAGATGGACATCGAACTGCTCTTCAGCCGCAATCCGTTCGTGCAGGGCGAGTCGAAGCAGTTCTCGAACATCTTGCCGAACCAGACCCAGACGGTCGAGACTGCCGGCGAAAGCCACGCAGTTCGAGTTCCCGTTGCCCCCCAAGCTCCTCAACAGCAACGTGCTGGTCGAGATTGTCGGGGCGGGCCTGACCCAGTCGCAGGCCTATTACTCGAACGCCTTGCAAGTCAAGGTGATCGAGAACTATGGGCAACTGCACGTGACCCACGAGCCAGACGCCAAGCCTCTCGCGAAGGTGTATGTCAAGGTCTACGCCCGGATGAACGACGGCAGCGTGCGGTTCTACAAGGACGGCTACACCGACCTACGCGGCTATTTTGATTACACGTCGCTGAACACCAACGAGCCCGACGCGGTGCAGCGATTCTCGATCCTAATCCTCAGCGAAACCCACGGCGCGCTGGTCCGCGAAGCGGCGCCCCCCAAACGCTAGAAAAACATCGCGGCCGGTGGTAACGCTGCTGCCTGACATTGTTGAAGTTGAAGGACCGCAAGCCGCGGCCCCCGTCACCCCCAGCGCCTCCCCCGCAAGGAGCGACAGGAGAATCGTTTCAACCGGACATTGCCAGCGCGGCACCGGAGCGAGACTGTTCCGATTCCTGTTGTCCGGCTACAAGCAAATCGCGATATAGCCGGTCGAAGATATACGCGCCAGACTCGAGGCCCTGGATGATAAAATAGCGCCGTTTCGGGTCGTCCCAGCAGGGCTCGACCACGGCAAAGAACTCTTCCGCATGCCGTTCGTCGATTTTCGCGTGCAAGTTGTAATGGACCAACTTCTCCGTGGCGACCCAGCCGTTGTCGACCACGGCCTTGCCGATGGCTGCCGAAATGCCGGCAAATGCGAACTCGATGATGCCCATGCAGCCGACGCCCACCTCTAGCTCGTCCAACACGCAAGAGGCGGTCAGCACGCTGTTGAACGCGCGCAAGGCCGGCCAGGGCCCGAACTCGGCGAGCTTTTCCGGCCGACTGCCGATGCTGCGCAAGAACTGCTGGAACGTGGTGTGGTGAAATTGTTGCTCCTGAAACTCGCCATGCTCCTCGATTAAATTATGGAGAATGTCGAGGCGTTGTTGTGGTGTGGGAATCCGACCGACCAATGCCGCCATGGGTCGAGGAAAGAATGTCACCGCGAAGAAGAATTGCTCCTGAGTTCGCCGAAAGCATTCCAACGACATCGTTCCGTCGCGCAGCGAATCGAGATAGGGATTCTCTAAAATCCTTGTCCGCTCAAGAATTTCACGGGCCTGCGCCGTGACTCGCCGCGCACGACTTGTAATATCCATGGTCAAATCTCCGAAGTGTTGACGTTCCAACCTGGCCCGGCCTCCAGACCGGCGCCATACACCGTGGCCGACGCTACGGCACCTTCCAATTCCCCCAAGTCGAGCGACATCGCGCTGATGTCCTGCTCCATGACCGCGACAAACAGTGCGGGAAATCCTCGTTCCGCCGCAATTCGCCGAGCTTCGCGGAGAATTTGTACGCCGGCTTCGGGCCGGGAGAACGCAAAGCAGGCGAGGTGCGCGCTCAGCATCTCCGTGCCGTTTTCGGCGGACAGAAGCCGCTTGGCCAGGCGTGTGTCTTCCAATCGCCCACAGGCCGATCCGTCTTCTGCCACTAGCCAAAGAGGCGCCATTTGCGAGCGCTCCGCCGGCTCTCCGCCCCCGCGCGAAACGCGTCCCTGGCTGAGCCGCCGATACGTGGCACATCCGCGCGTCCGATCCGCGATGTAGCAGCCGGAACCGCCCCTCCAACAGGTCGAGGTTTGCAAACGGAGAACTCGGATGTTTGCCAACTTGCGAAATTCGGGAATTCCGAGACGGCCCGTGTATTCGGTGGGACCCACCATGGTTCCACCCATCACGACTCCATAGGCCGCATTGACCTGTGTTCCAGCCCACGTCGTCGCAGCACGCGACAACTGCCAGAGCACGGATCGGCCTCGTGCGCAACGACGAATTTTCAGGTCGCCAATGTAGGCGACCGGGCGTTGGTCGCCGCCTGGCAGAATCAAGCGGCAAATCGACATGCCCAGCGTGCCGAGCACGCGACCCCGATCGCTGGCCACGAACGAGCAGCCCGCTCCCATTGCACGAAAGAAAAGTGGGTAGTCGTCGCCATGCGAAATTCGGAACGAGCGATCGGCGCCTAGTGGATAGCTGAATTCGCCTTCGAATTCGGCCAACGCGCCAGCCTGCGTGGCGTTGGGACAATCGACGATACGTTCGACAATCATCGTTTCGTACCCAGGTGCAAGGCCCGATAGAAGTAGCTGCGATCGTGTGCATGCAATCGCGCGGCATTCGGCGAATCCCAAACAAAATGCTGACCCAGAGTGGGAATGTCGAGCATGGAATTCAACTGCCGAATCACAACCCAGCCGCCGGGGCGCAGCGCAGCCGAAGCCAACTCCAGCGTGCGGCGAGCATTTTCCGGCGACAACCAATCCAGAATGTTCGATAGATGCACGATGTCGAATTCGCGCGGGGTTGAGCCAAGGACGTCAGCCATCAAGGCCATGGACCACGTAAGCGAAGGCATCGCCGTCGGAATCGGCGACTCGAGCCACGGCGAGACGACATGTTCGGGAAATCGTCCGCGCAGCACTTGCCAGAGGTACGGGTTACTGGCGGCCGGCAGCCGCGACAGGACTTCCCGCGTGCGTTTGGCGAAGTAAGGGCCATACGGTTCCATTCGATTCTGAGTTGCCTCGGCGCCGAACAGCGAAACCAGGGTGTCTTGCGACATGATCTGCTCGAACGCGGCATCCAAGGCGCGTCCGAATTCAGTCGACGGCGCGACGAGTCGTGCTTGTCTGTCCTGATCGCGCAAATTCAATAGCCTGGCTATCTCATCCGCCGCGGGAACGAGCGTCCGGCGCAGTGCGGCGAAGACCGCTTCGTATCGTCCCGCATGGTCTGGCCCGACGTCGGCAACGATCTCCAGCGGACCTAGAACATTCTGCGGCAAGTTCAGCGCGTCCAACTCGAATGCCAATCGTCGGGCACGCTCACGTGCGGCCAAAGGCGCATGCCCCAACAGTGCCATCCGCTGTCTGGCATCGCAGGTTTCGAGCAGTCGCAGTTTCAGTCGAGTGAGCGCGATTTGGGCCGGATTCGGATCGACCAGATGTAAATGGGACAACTTTCCCGTCGCTGCCAGTGCGGCGGCCGTACAACCGCCCGACGCCACCATAATCATGCGTGCGTTCGATCCAACCCGGTCGACGACCCAGCGGTCGATCCTCGCATCCTCGCGAACCTGGGCAAAGCCGATCGGCAGCCGCATGGCTTCGTCGACCCAGGCCGGAGCCGCGGCGATTGTTACAAGATTCGTTGACATACGATGCTTAATGGCGTTCCTTGGCAGTCCGTAAGCGCACGACTACACTGAGGGCTGTTGATCGCGAAAGCAGGGTTCTAACTCAACAGGCGCGACGATCGCCCCGATATAACGCGCTCGGCGGCGATTATTCTGAAATATGACCACCAGCAATCGCTCGTCCCTGGTGGATCTGCTGAATCAAGCTCGCGGCGGCGATGCCCAGGCTCGTGATCGATTGTTCGCCAAGTGCCGAAACTATTTGGTCGTCGTGGCGCGGGCCGAAGCAGGAAGCTGGTTGCGGGCGAAAGTCGACCCTTCGGACATCGTCCAGCAAACGCTATTGGATGCCCATCGTGGACTCGGCGATTTTCGCGGCAGCACCGAGGCGGAATGGCTCGGCTGGTTGCGGCGGATTCTCAGCCATAATGCGGCCGACTATGTCCGACACTATATCGGCACGGAAAAACGCGATGCCGGGCGCGAAGTCGCTTGGGGGCACGCCGGCAGCGAACCGCGGCTGGGCGTGGCGCCGGAGCCGGCCGCTCCCGACGCCACGCCCAGCCAGCTCATGGCCCGCCGCGAGCCTCGAACTCCAGGTGGCCGACGCGATTCGCAGCTCCCGGACGATTATCGCGAGGTCATCGTGCTGCGGAACCTGGAGCGGCTGCCGTTCGACGAAGTCGCCCAGCGGATGGGGCGTTCGCGGCCGGCCGTGCAAATGCTTTGGCTGCGCGCGATTCGGACGGTGCAAGATTCGATGCCGGACGCTGAGGCTTCTTGATCGAACCGCGAGAGTCGGGCTGTGGATTCCAACGACCAACGCGACGAGCGGCAACTCTGCGAATCGCTCGACGCCTACGTCGCCGCGCTGCAGACCGGCGACCAACAGGCTCGGGACGAATGGCTAGCAAACCATCCGGAATTAGCATCCTGGGCCGCGAATCTCGAAACACTCGACTTACTGGCGGCGATTCGGACCGAGCCATGCGCGTTTCCCCTGCGCGGTTCGTCGGCTGAAACCACGCCGCTCGCGCAATCCGGCGATTCGAGCCGGCCGCATGGTCCCTCAGGCGAAGTCGACAATTCGCGGCAAGGCACGATGTTCGGCAACTTCGAACTACTCGAAGAAGCCGGCCGCGGCGGGATGGGGGTCGTCTACAAAGCCTGTCAGAAGAATCTCGACCGGACCGTTGCGCTGAAGATGATCCTTTCCAGCCGTCTCGCCTCGACCGAGGAAGTGCGGCGATTTCAGCGCGAGGCGAAAGCGGCGGCCAGCTTGCGGCATCCCAACATTGTCGGCATCCATGAAGTGGGGCAGGTTCATGGCCAGCATTATTTTTCGATGGATTACATCGGCGGCCGCAGCTTGGCCAAAGTCCTGGAAGGTGGACCCTTGGATCGCGATCGAGCTGCCGAATGCCTGATGTCGGTGGCCCGGGCCGTCGACTATTTGCATCAGCACGACATCGTGCATCGCGATCTCAAGCCTTCGAACATTTTGCTCGATGAACACAATCAACCGTTCGTGACCGATTTTGGCCTGGCCAAGGTCTTCGAGAATGCCGGTGATCGGACGGAAACGGGCGTGATTCTTGGCACGCCCAGCTACATGGCGCCCGAGCAAGCGCGTGGCGATTCGGCCGCGATATCGCCGCGCACGGATGTCTACAGCCTGGGGGCAATTCTCTATGAGATGCTTACAGGTCGTCCACCGTTTCGCGAGGACAATCAGTTCAATACGCTGCTGCAGGTGCTGGAGGGAGAACCGACGTTGCCGAGCCAATTGAACCGCGAAGTGCCGGCCGATTTGCAGCGAATTTGCATGTGTTGCTTGGAAAAGGTCGCGACGAACCGCTATGCGTCGGCCGCCGCGTTGGCCGACGACCTGGCCCGCTACCTGCGGCGCGAACCGCTGGAAGTCCGCCCGGCAGGAATTCGCCAACGATTGTTGCGGTGGTCGCGCCGCCAGCCAGCCCTGGTCGCCCACGGCGCCGGGCTCCTGGTAACGGGACTCATCGTCCAAGCGAAATACATGATCAATGGCCACGACATCGCCTTGCACGTGCGGCTGATGTCGATCTTGGGCTTGTGGCTCCTGTGGTGCTTTGTCTTTCAACGGATGCTCCGTCACGGCGCTGCGACCGCGATGCGATATGCCTGGGCAATTCTCGACGTCGGGCTGCTCTCTGCGGCGTTCTACATCACTGGCCCGCCGCTTGGACCGTTGGTTATCGGTTATCCGCTGCTTGTGGCGGCATCCGGATTGTGGTTTCAGGAAAAGCTGGTTGCATTTGCAACAGCGCTATCGCTCGTTTCTTATGGCGCATTGATTTGGCTTCAACCGGCAGAAGCGGCGACCGAACCGTTTCACTACCCGTTGATCTTCAGCGCGGTGTTGACCGTGCTCGGTTTTACCGTGGCTTATCAGATCCGTCGCGTGCGCGTGCTCAGCCGATATTTCGAGCAGCAGCGAATCCAGCGTTAACGCGCGGTTATTCGAACAATGCCCGCAAGCAAATCTGCGACCAGCTTTCGAACCGGTCCAGATCGGCGAACAGCGACTGGACCGGGCGGAAGCCGGCTTCGATGATTTCGCTCTCCCGCGGCTCGACCGCCGGGCGCTCGACGTCGGCAATGTGCACGACGCCGAGATGGACCTTCCGACGGGCGTTTCGTCATCGTTAATCAATCCGACGCAGTGCATTTCGAGCGGCGTGTCGACGATTACCTCTTCTTCCAATTCCCGCCGCATCCCCTCGGCATAGGGCCTGCTGCAATCCGAAATCCCGTCGTCCGCGGCGATGTGGCCACCAATGCCGACGCTCCGCTTGCTGTGGAGTCGCGCTTCGCCCTGGCCCTTGCCGCGTGTGTATTGGAACAACGAGGTTTGGCCGGCGGCGTCGCGGTGGCGGAAGATGACGTAGGGAATCAGCTGTTTGAAGGCCGGGTCGTGCTCCACCTCGGCCCGGGGTCGATAACTGGTTTGCGCCGGATCGAAAGGTCGGTTCACATAGCGGTCGACGTTGGATGAGAAGCCTTGAAAATATCCAAGCGAGCGAAACAACTCGGTCGGTACGACCAGGACACGTTCGGTTTGGACTTCCAACACGGGCGACTCCCTTCAGTATGAGGCAGGATTGACAACAGGCTTAGGGCTGAAGGCTTAGGGTTTAGGGTAGGAAGCAAAGGCAATCCGTCATTGTTCCGTCCGCCCTAACCGCCTGTTAAGAAAGGGCACTTGCTCTTAGCGAAGGAGAGGATTTCCCCCAGTATTGACGTACCCGCGTAGTGCCTGTCCCCTTTTTCAGCAGGCTGCTAAGCCGATTAGCCAGTCCCCATTCTTTTTCAGGCCCTGAACTCAGTTGCCGCAGTATACGGCATGCTAGCAGCATTGGGGAGCGGCCGGCTGGGGATAGAGTACAGGCTTAGGACTTAGGGCCAAAGGTGCGAAGCAAGTCGATTCGTGCTCGTCCCTAAGTCATAAGCCATACGCCGATTTGCCGCTTGGGGAGCGGTCGGCTTGGCGTTGCGCGATTTCTCGGTGCTGCATCGTTCACAAGATCAGCATCGCGTCGCCGTAGCTATAAAAGCGATATCGCTCGCGGACTGCTTCCTCGTATGCACGACGCAACAATGCGTCGCCGCCGAACGTTCGGACCAGGACGAGTAACGTGGTCCTCGGCAAATGAAAATTTGTAAGTAGCGCGTCGACTGCTCGAAACGTGTATGGCGGACGGATGAAAAGATTGGTCAGACCGGTCCAAGCTTGCATCGCGCCGCTCTGGGCCGCGGTCTCAAGCACGCGAACGGAGGTTGTTCCCACCGCCACCACGCGGCCGCCACGGTTGCGGCAATCGGCGACCCGCGCCGCGGTAGCCTGATCGATTTGGCCCCATTCGCTGTGCATCGAATGATCCGCCAAATGTTCCACTGCGATCGGACGGAACGTGTCGAGCCCGACGTGCAACGTGACGAAGCATGTGCCGATGTTCTGCTCTTCCAGCCGTCGCAACAGCTCGGGCGTGAAATGCAGCCCGGCCGTCGGCGCCGCGACGGCCCCCGGTTGCCGGGCGAAAACGGTCTGATATCGCTCGCGGTCGGCGGGCAGCATTTCGCCGTGACGGATGTAGGGTGGCAATGGGACTCGGCCGATGCGTTCCAACAGAGCCAACCGCGGCTCGTCGGTGTCGGCATGCATCACCCACACGCCATCGGCCATCCGCTCGACCAGGCGCAGCCGGACGTCGTCGCGGGCCGCGTGGTTCACCAGCGTGATCGTCTCGCCGATGCGGATCTTGCCGCGCGATCGGGCCAGCAGCCGCCACAAGCCCTGCGAATCGACGTCCAGAAACAGCCCCTCCCATCGCCCGCGGGTTTCAGTGCGATAGCCGATCAACCGGGCGGGAATGACGCGGGTGTCGTTTAGGACCAGCAGGTCGCCGGGACGCAAAAACTCGGGCAAATCACGAACGTGGCTGTGCGAAAGCGTGCCGGCAGCCCGATCGACGACCAGTAGCCGCGCGTCGGCCCGATTGGCCAGCGGCTCCTGGGCGATCAGCTCGTCGGGCAGTTCGTAATCGTAGGCGTCAAGCTCAGACATAGGGCGAAATCTGGATCGAAAAGGCTGCGAGTTGCTTCATTGGCTTGAGCATCGCATGCTAGAGAGCGATGGAGGCAAGAGTCTTGGTGCTTTGTCACGACTTGAATTTAAAGTGCCACTGGCTTTGTCAGTGTTCTTCGTTGCTGAACGACCAAGGCAAGAATTCCAAAGAGCACTGGCAAAGCCTGGCAGAGCCAGTGGCACATACCGAATGTTCAAGTTTACGCGATCGAGTCTTCCGTCGATATTGCTTCCGGGCGGTGGCTGTGATGACTGATTCCGACTTTTCGGGAGTGCCGCGCCGCATCGCGCTCTGCATCACGGAATTGGAGCCGGGCGGGGCGGAACGGAACCTGGTCGAGTTGGCCTTGGGTTTGGACCCGCGAAAATTCACGCCGCGGGTGTTCTGCCTCGGGGCGCGGCCGAAACTTGCGAGCCAACTGGTCGAACGTTTAGAGCAGGCGGGCATCCGGCTGTTGTTTTGCAATGGACGCAGCCCGCCGAGCGCCTGGAGGGTGTTTTTTCGGCTGCGGACGATGTTCTGCAATTGGCGGCCGCATGTTGTGCAAACCTTCTTGTGGCATGCGAACGTGCTGGGGCCGCTGGCGGCGCGTTCGGCGGGGGTGCCGCACGTCGTCACGGGCTTGAGAGTGGCCGAGCCGGGCCGGCGCTGGCGACGACCGATCGAACGCTGGACGGCTCGCTGGGCCGATCGTCACGTGGCGGTAAGCGAAGGGGTGGCCCGATTTGCCCGCGAGCGAATCGGGCTGAGGGCCGAAAAAATCAGCGTGATTCCCAACGGCGTTGCGATCCAGCGCGATCCGGTGGCGCCGATCGACCTGGCGAAGCTCGGCGTTCGGCCGGGCCGGCAAGCGCTGCTGTTCGTCGGCCGCTTGGATCCGCAAAAAGGGGTCGTTGAACTTGTCGAGCACGCGGGCGAATTGCTTTCGCGTTTGCCACATCACGATTTGCTGATCATCGGCGAAGGCCCAGCCCGATCCGAGATCGAGCGACAATGCAATGCACAGGGCCTTGGCGACAGGATTCATCTTGCCGGCTGGCGCGGACATCGCCGAAATCATGGCGGCCGCCAAGGTGTTGTTGGCGCCCTCGCGGTGGGAAGGAATGTCGAACGTCGTGCTGGAAGCGATGGCCAGCCGCTTGCCGATTGTGGCATTCGCAGTCGAGGGAATGCAGGAGTTGCTTGGCGACGATAGTTCGATCCTGACGGCGGCTCGCGGTGATTGGCCGACATTCATGGAGCGTACGGTGCATCTCGCGAGCGACGAATCCGTGCGGAAAAAAATCGCGCTGGCTCTCGGCGAGCGTGCTGAAAATCACTTCTCCTTGGCTGCGATGATCGCTCACTATGAGCGGCTCTTTCTCTCGCTGACCGCATGACAACCCCGTGACGGCTCGGTGGGGAAATGTGCGCCCTGCCGAGGCGCAAATTTTCGGGGGGTTTGGCACGGAGTTCAGCGCACCGCGAACGAATTATTTGTTCATAAGTCTTTTGTAGTTAAGCGGTAATAACAACCCATCGAATCTCGCACTCGGTCTGCAAAAAACAACACTTGACGGCACGGATCGAGTCGATATGTTTGGGACTCTGTGGGGGCCGTTGGGGAGAAGTGGTGAAAATGCCGGTGCCGAATGCTTCTTACTGGGACGTTCGTCCGCTCGATCGACGAGAAGCTTCGGCTGGCGATTCCCAAGCGGCTGCGCGATGTGTTGACCCAATCGGCGAGTGCGATTCTGTTCGTCGCTCCCGGCACGGATGGCTCGCTGGCAATTTATGCGGAGGAGGCTTTGGCTCAATTGGCGCGCCGTCTGGCTGCCGCCTCGCCAACCGGGCCGGACGTGCGGGCGTTCAGCCGGATGTTCTATGCCCAGGCCCAGCAAGTCGAATTGGATGAGCAGGGGAGGTTTCGAATTCCGCCCGAGTTGGCCGAGTGGGCGGGCTTGTCGCGCGAAGCAGTGCTACTTGGCGTTCAGGATCATTTGGAACTTTGGGATCGCCCTCGATGGGAGGCATATCTGGCCCAGCGCCGAGACCAATACGACCAGATCGCCGAAGCCGCCTTCGGCGACGCCGCTGGCCCTGCAAATTCCGGCAGTTGAAGCAAGGAACAAATCGAATCCAAGGAATGTCGTCGTGTCGTCAGTGCGTTGGTTCGCCGCCGCGTGAAAGTCCGCTGGCACAACCCGGCCACGGTTGATGTCAGGCACTTCACGGATCGCGGGGTCATGATGGTCTCGCGATTGCGAACTCCGAGGGACGGGCAGCTCACAGGCCGCTCGGTTCTAGGAAGCATCCGACCTGGCGTGGGCTTCAAGGATGAAGCCCCAGGTCGGTTGCTTTTTTCATTCGTCGATACTGACGCGCTCCGCTTGCACGTCGCGGCTGACGGGCGACAAGTGCTTCGCAGTGGTGTAAATTACGCTGCCGATGGCACGTATTCTCATCACCTCCGGACCGACGCGCGAATATCTCGACCCGGTCCGCTATCTGACCAACGGCTCAAGCGGCCAGATGGGCCGCGCCATGGCGGTGGCGGCGGTCGAGGCCGGGCATTCGGTGGTCATTGTCTCGGGGCCGGTGACGGTCGATTATCCTCCGGCCGTCGAAGTCATTGGCATCGTCTCGACCGACGAGATGCTGGCCGCTTGCCGCACGGTATTCGCCGAATGCGACGGCCTGATCGGCGTGGCCGCCCCCTGCGATTTTCGTCCACGCGAAGTCCATCCTCAGAAAATTCGCAAGACCGGTCAGCCCTTGCGACTGGAATTCGACGAAACCCCCGACATTTTGGCAACGCTTTCCGCCGAGCGAAGACCGGGCCAATGGCTGGTCGCGTTCGCGCTCGAAACCGACGAGCAGCGCAACCGCGCGATGATGAAACTACGGCGCAAGCAATGCGACCTGATCGTCCTCAATGGCCCGGAGGCCATCGGAGTCGGCGAGAGCGCGGTAGAAGTCCTTGACCCCACCGGGGAAGTCGCTGTCGCATTAAACGGCCCGAAAGAAGAAATTGCCCGGGGGATTATGGAACTCGTCCGGATCCGGCTGCTAAGCGGCACGCCCGGCGAGCCGGGCGGCTAAATGCGAATCAGCGCGTCGGCGACGTTTGCCATTCATTCCGGCCGGGCGGTTGGCAGAGGGACGTGGCGGAAGACCAGTTGCATCTTGCGCTGATCGCGGATTCGCGGGTACGTTAGCGTCAGTGCTTTTGGCGGGCTCTGGTCGAAGTCGCCGCTGAACGCAAGTCGTATCTCCGCGCCCCCGTCAGTCAAGGCGCAAGCTTGCGTGTCGAGGCGGATCGCACGACCTTCGGTGTCGAACAGCACGACTGTGTATTCTTGAAACAAGGCATCCGCCGCTTCGGGCAGCGGCCCGTCGCGCGACACTAGCAATGTTAGGTCCAGGCGCGTTTCGTGCCGCTGGATACTTTCGATCGTCAATTCAACATCATCCTGCCGATGGACGGCGCGGCCGGTTAAATCGTCGACGCTCAGGCTGGCAAAGTCGCCGACGGCGAGCAGATTCCAGGCGAGCACCAGGCGATCCAGTTGTTTGGCCGCCACCAGCGGCGCGGTGAGTTTGACGCGCGCCGATATTTTCCGTTCCGCCGGTCCGAGCACATTCCAACTGTTCGCGCCCCCTGAACAGCCTGAAAGATGAGCGCCGGAGTCGGTCAAGGCCTCGATGACTTCCGGCCGGGCGCGAAAGCCCGTCAATCGCAGGCGATCTTCCCAGCGGACGTTCATTTCGAATTCGAACGTGTTCGATTGCTCTGTTTGGGGAGGCGCGAAGCGGACTTTGGCAGCAAACGCCAAGGCTTCTTCGGTAATCTCAGCCCGCAACGGCCCGGCGTAAGCCGTGGGACACGTGTCGGCATCGCCGGAAACGACGGCTGTGCCCGGCTGGCGTCCTTCGAAATCGGTGCGGACGACGTTGCCGGTGTGGCGGCAAATGTCGTCGACCGTTGGCCAGAAATCGCCGGAGGGATAGTCGAGATCGACCAAGGCATCGTGGAAAGTTCCCAGCGGTCCGCCCAGAAATAGATGATTGCCAGTCTGGTCGGCCAGCGTTGCCAGCGTTTTGCCCGCCGGTTCGTGCCGGCTGCGGCACGAAACATGGCCGGCGGACCACAGCTCGTCGGTCTTCAGATTTTTCAACAACTCGGCCGCGCGCAGCCGCACTTCGGGATCGTCGGCGGTCGCGGCGGCTTCGAGCGCTCCGCGACTGACGCCCCCTAGCTCCGCAAGTTTCTGGCTGGCGTCCGTTCGTTCCAAATACGACTGCGAACCGAGAAGCTCGACCAGCCGGGCGATGCGAATCGACGAGTCGGCGCCCCCGGCAATGGCTTCAGCGGGGGCCGGTGCATTCTTTGATGTTGCCGGTTGTTCGGCCGCGAGGCTTTGGTCTTCCGCTCGACCGGCCGATCGCAAGAGGCTGAGGGCAGTCAGGCCTAAAATTGCGATGAAAACGAAGCAGCAGCATGTTCTGCGATGGCTCGGCGGCATGTCCGATTGCTGATTAGCAGGGTGTTGAAAAAGGGGACAGGCACCTCGCGGCAAACCAAGAATCCCGGCAATAGCGAGCGTGCGCTCGGAGCCAGTCCCTTTTTTCAACACCCTGTTAGGAGTCATGCGCAGCATCCCGCGATTGCCCCGGTCGCCCAAGTGCCAAGATCGTCGCAAGCACTGGAAAAGCTCGCGGCAGATCGGTAGAACCAACACGATCTGCGGCGACGGCATTTTCGCAAATTAACTCGGCAGGGAAAAAACTGCGTGAGAGTATCGGGCGTTCGCTCGGGAGTCAAGTTCAGCTTCAGATGGGGTCCATGCGGTGAGTCTCGATTGTCTTTGCGCTGGAATTCTGGTCGTCGACCACCTTTGCGCGCCGATTGACCGATTGCCGGTCGCCGGCGAGTTGGTGATGGCCGATCGGCTGCCGCTAGCGTTGGGAGGCTGCGCGGCCAACGTGGCGATCGATCTGGTCCGCGTCGGGCTGCGAGTCGGCGTGGCCGGCTGCGTGGGCCGCGACGCCCTGGGGCGCTTTTTCATCGACTCGCTGGCCGCTGCGGGCATCGATCCGCATGGCATCCGTGAAGTTCCGCAGGCGGAAACCTCCGGCTCGTTAATCCTTAACGTGGCGGGCGAGGATCGGCGATTTATCCACTGTTCCGGCGCGAACGCGGTCTTGCAGGCTACCGATATTCCGTGGGAACTCGTCCGCCAGGCGAAGGTCCTCTATGTCGGCGGATATCTGCTGATGCCGGCGCTCGAAGGGGCCGAAGGCCTGGCTGCCTTGTTCCGCGAAGCCCGCCGCGCGGGCGTGGTCACGATGCTCGACGTCGTCGTGCCGGGACCGGGCGAACACTGGAGCAAGCTCGAAGCGGTGCTGGCCGAGACCGACGTGTTCCTCCCGAACGCCGATGAGGGCGCGCTCATCACCGGCTTGACCGATCCTGCCGCTCAAGCCGAGCGCTTCCGCGGCGCGGGAGCAAAGACCGTCGTCATCACGCTCGGCAATCAAGGCGCGCTGCTCGTGGCCGACGAGTTGCGGTTGCGGGCCGGAACGTATCCGACAAACTTCGTCGGCGGCACGGGCGCCGGTGACGCTTTTGTCGCCGGCTATGTCGCCGGTTTGGTCGACGGATGCGACCCGCTCGGCTGTCTGAAGTGGGGCGCGGCGCTGGGAGCCAGTCGCGTCCGCGCGATTGGGGCGACCGAAAGCGTGTTCACACGCGCCGAAGCCGAAGCATTCTTGCAGGCGCACGAATTGCCCGTCGAACGGCTCTGAGAATCATAGACGCTTTCTACATTGGCGTCCTGCGCGTCAGAGACGTTGCTCAAAAAATACCGCGAACGGACACCAGCCCGAAGCGTTAGCGAGGAAACCTTGCAAGATCAGCGCCCCGCGTCCTCGCTAACGCGTCGGGCTAGTGTTCTTGCTGGTGGCACACTTCAGGAACCGGGAGGTTCCACTTCGACTCGGCCTAGGTGGCTCCGCTGTTTCCGTGGTCGCGGGGGAAGACCAGGATCATCACGCGCTCCATCGTGATCATGCCTTCGAGCACCATCGTTTCGAGATGGGGCAGGAGCGTGCGGATTTTTTCTTCCGTGTCGATGATCTCGACGACGATCGGCAAGTCGGTCGACATTTCGACCAACCCCGCCGAGTGGACCACGCTGTGCGCCCCGAAGCCCTCGACGCCGCGGAGCACGGTCGCCCCGGCCAGGCCCAGCTCTTTCGCCTTGTAGACGATCGCCTCGTATAGCCAGCGGCGATCGAACTTGTCGGAGTCGCCCAGGAACACTCGCAGCAGCACGCCTTGTTCGTTGATTTGCATGGTGGCACTTGGATTGAGTTTCGGCACGGTCGACAACGGCGTCAACAAGCCTCCGAGATCCAGCCGCTCCGGCGAATCAGACTGGCGATGCCGGTACATCATCACCCGAGCCCGTTCGAGCGTCACCAGGCCGTGGATCATCAGCCGGCTCAAAGACCCTTCGACGAATTTTCCGATCCGCTCGGGCGTGTCGACGATCTCGACGATGACCGGCACGTGCCCCACGAGCGACAGAAACGAACGACGGATAAGCCCGTGATGACCCAAGCCCAGCAGCCCGCGGATGACCGTGGCGCCGGCCAGGCCTTCGCTTCGAGCGGCGCGGACCAGACGCTGGGATGTGGGGGTGAACGGCGCGCGGTCGGCGCTTTGCAAATGGGCCCGCAATAAAACCTGCTCGCCCAGAATGCTCATGCGCTTTCGCTCGACGGTTGGGATTCGAAAAGCGGGACTTGTTCCCGAGCGACCATTCAAATCGCTCTCCCTCGACGGGCTTTGCCTCAAAATACACTAACCCGAAGCGTGAGCGAGGACGCAAGGCAATTTTTCGCGTGTTTTCCTCGCTTACGCTTCGGGTTGGTGTCCATGAAACGGCATTTTGAGCCAAAGCCCGCTCGACGGGAGAGGGCAGTGTGAGGGTGGTGGAACGTCAATTGCAGATTCCCCCCTCACCCCGGTTCGACTGAGCAACACCGAACTCCCGCCCCTCTCCCGCCAGGGGCGAGGGGTGTGCTCAGCGGCTTGCCAACCACATGCCGAGCCGGACCGCTGCCAGGCCGCAGATCATGCTCCCCAGCAAATTCGCGGTGGCTTGTAGTCCCGAGCCTTCGTCGATCAGTTTGTTCGATTCGAACATGTAGGTGGAAAAGGTGGTATACGCGCCGACGAAACCGGTTGCCACCGCGAGCCGAAACGTATCGGAAACGACGATTCGGGATTGGATGACTGCCAGAAACCAACCTAGGAGCAGACTTCCAGTAATGTTGATGATAAACGTGCCGACGGGGAAGTCGGTTCCGAACAAACGTCCAGAAACGGTAGCCACGGCGAACCGCAGCACCGATCCGAGCGAACCGGCGAGCCCGACGGCGCCGCATTGAATGAGGAATTTCATGTCGCCGTCGCCGCGTTCAATAAAAAAACCCTGGAGGACCGTTTGGCCCGCCAGGGAATGTTTTGTGAACACGCTCCCCGGCGGCCTTCGCATGAAAGGACCCGTAGGAGTCATTGGCCCGCATCCCGCGGACGGTTACGGCGGACTCCACCGCCCACCCAAAGCAGCCATCATGGCTTCACCAGGATAATCACTCGTGCGGGCGATTGGCAAGACTTCTGCCACTCACCACTTTTTGTATGGCAGAAACTTGCCGTTCATGGTGACGACGACCCGGTCGCCTTTGGGATCTTCTTTCCGTTGCACATCCAGCTCGAAGTCGATGGCGCTCATGATCCCGTCGCCGAACATTTCGTGGATGATGGCCTTGAGCGTCGTGCCGTAGACCTGCGTGATCTCGTGAAAACGATAAATTAGCGGGTCGACGGGCACCGTTTCGCCAAGCGATCCCTTGTGAGGAATTTCCTGCAGGGCCGCGACGACGTCGGCTTCCAGCGCGAGCGCGGCGGCGGCCTTTTGTGCTTCATCCTTCGACATGGTGGCCTGCCCGAGCAGGGCGGCGGCTGTCCAGACCTTGTGGCGGCCGATGGCGGCGGCGATCGCGTCGTAGGTCAGCCCTTTTTGTATCTTGGCGGCGAGAATTTTTTGGGTAGCTTCGGCGCGATTCATATCACTCTCCATTTGCGAAAGGGATTACAACCGCCTGGCGCATTTTACACGCTCCAGTCCCGGTTCGCAGGCCCGCCAGCCCTTCGCAAAGTGAGGCGATCAAAAGACGCCGTCTGATTTACCCAGCTTGCTGCTTGCCGAGCTTCCTGGCCCACAGCGAGAGCCACACCACGATCAGGAACGCCAACCAAATGCACAATTTGAGTACCGAGACCATCCACAAGGTGAATGACTGAACTGTTTCCCATGTCATGGCAGGGCTCCACAGCGACTGAAACCAAACCGGGCGGGCCGACATGAGTCCCAGGAAAACGAACCAGACTGCGGCCAAAAATAGGACTGCGATCAGAAGAGTCCACCACCCGGCAACGGCCGCGGCGTGAACACGGCGCTGAAAATTGTCTTTCATGGGCATTTCCTTTCGTCAATTCTCGGAATTCAGTCTGGACGTCGGGAGATTATGCGGAAGGCCGGCGAACAAGAGCCTATCCGAGAACCGACTGGGCAACGGGGACAGTCCCATTTTGTTCGGCGGCACACAAAATCGGGACAGTCCCCGCCGGTTCTCGGATAGGCTTTAAGTCTGCGTTTTTTCGGTGACTCCCGCGGACCAGGACCGATGTTCGTCACGGAAGAATTTTCCGGAAAATTGAAGGAAGGTTCCGGCGCCTTCGTTCGACGTCATGAACACGAAGGAATGATTCTTCAGATCGATTCTCCACGGCCCCATCGCCACGACCGTCTCATCGTTAGTTTGGTGCGGAGCGATCGATTCGAGCGCGGCTCCAACGCGGCGTAAGTCGCCGTCGTCGGTATGCTTGACTAGTTGTAACAACGCGGACTTCGCCTCGTCAAACTTCAATGGCCCAAGCGAATCGGGCGTGCTCGAGACAGACTTCGACGAGGTCTTCTCGTCGGCGGATTGCTTCGCAGGCGCGGGTTTCTCTGCCGCGGGTTTGTCTGCTGTCGGCTTTTCCGTTGCGGGTGCGGATTTTTCCGTCGGAGGTTTTTCCGTTACTGGTTTTTCTGCTGTAGGCTTCTCTGCTGTCGGTTTTTCCCCTGGCGGTTTCTCCGTTGAAGGTTTTTCTGATGCAGGCGGGGTCGGGACCGCGGCTTTCAATTGCCGTGCCCGCAGGTGATTTCCAAACCGCTGCGGCGACTCGTCGGCTTCGTAAATTTTGATGGCGTCGGCCGCGCGGCCGTCGGCTTCATAGGTCCGGGCCAGATTGTAGCGGGCTCCATCGGTCCAGGGCCCAATGGGCCAGACCTTCAGCGTCAAGCGCTCGAAGTAATCTTCCGCGGCCGTGTACTCCTTCTCGTCATAGCTGATCAGGCCGAGCCAATAGGTGGCATCCTGTTTCCGCCGGAACACCGCCGCGATGTATTTCTGCACCGGCGCCGGGCGATTGTTTTCTTCTTCGTAGGTTTGGGCCAACTCGCGCACGTGGTCGGCCATCTGATCTTCGCCGGGACGGGCCAGAATGTAATAATGCTTGGCCCCCGATTCGCCATCGCATTCCCCGCGAAAATGCAGCAGCCGCCCCGCCCACAACGGAAAGATGATTTTTCTGAGTTGCCGTGTCGGATGATGCGCCCGGCTGGCGACCTTGTTCTCCCCTTCGTTCATCAGCTCGTCGAGCAATAGTTGTTGTGCCGCGCCTTGCTGGCCTGTGCCGCCGAAATAGCCGGGTACCGCGAAGGGAGCAAATTCCTCGGCCTTGGCGTTCTCGAATCCCTTGGCCGGATTCCGGTCTTGAGCGTCGCGCAATGCATACATCCCTTGCGGCATCGTCCAGAGGCGGACGCTCTTCGCCACATGCGCAAGCCCCTTCAGCCGTTCGGCAATCTGCTCCGGCTCAACGGAAAGAATCATCCGTTCGTTGCCCGCCAGTTGCGATTCGAGCACTTTCATCCGCCGGCTCAAGTAACCGGGCGAGCCTTCGATAAAGGCCGACACTTCCCTGGCCTCCGCGGCCTTGACCGCATAATGGTGCGACGCGTCGAGATCGAGTTGCTCGAGCACCTTGGGGTCCTCGGCCGCCTCGGCGAGCGTGGCGACTCCTTTGCCGCCCGGCCCGGGCAATGGCAGACCCAACGAGGTGTCGAACAAATACAGGTTTCCCTTGTGCAGCAGCGCCGGGACCCAGGGCCGGCTTTGTTCAGCATGATCGGGATCTTTGACGCCAAGCATCACCACGTCGAGGCCTTGCTGCCGGGCGAGCAGGATGAACACCCAGGCCCGCTGCATGGCGGTGCCCCGGCCGTACAACAGGACCTCGGCGGGGAGATGCCGGAAAAACAGCGGCGGCTGCTTGTCGCCGGGCTTCGGCTTCACGTCGGCGATGAGCTGAATGTTGCGGATGGTCCAATCGAACAAATGCTCCGCTTCGGACAAATCGTCCAGCTTGTCGCCGCGGGCCGAATTCGAAACATCGCGCAGCCAGATGCATTCCTTGAGAAAATTGCCATCCAACTCGCGATCGAACAACGGGTCGCTCAGCCGTTCCAGCCAGGCGCCTGATTGCAGCTCCTTGGGCAGCGTGTCGATCAGCGGATCGGCTTTCCACTGGACCTCGACGGTTTGCGCACGCTGCCATTGATTCAAACGATCGACCACCTGTTCGAAGCGCCGGTTGCTGATCGAATTGCTCCAGATTCGACAGGATATGGATCGCATTGCGCAGCAAGGGACCGCGGAATTGCACCTGCTCGGCCGGCTCCCCCGATGCGGCGCCGGCCTTGCCGTTCGAGGAATCCGCAGCCTTCGCGTTGCCGCCGCCGGAGGCATCACCATCAGCCGGCGGGGAAGATTCTTGTTGGCCACCGCAACCGGCCAGTAGCAGGCAGGCGAGGGGCATCGCCAGGAAACAAATCGATCGGACAGCCAGTCGGGTCACGGAAATTGCTCCACGGCGGCGCGGATCCGCAGAACGCGGTCCAACAGCCGGCCAAATTGATCGAGCGGCACGATATTCGGGCCGTCGCTGGGAGAAGAGTCAGGATCGGGATGCGTTTCGCAAAACAGGCCGTCGATGCCGAGCGCCGCGGCCGCGCGGGCCAGCGGCTCGACCATCGCCCGGTTGCCGCCGGTGGCTGAGCCCAGGCCGCCCGGCTCCTGCACACTGTGCGTGGCGTCGAACACGACTGGCACGCCAAGCGCCTGCATCTGGGAGATGGCCCGCATGTCATTCACCAGCCGGCCATAGCCGAAGAACGTGCCGCGCTCGCAGAGGAGAATATTCCGGCAGCCCGAGGCGGATAGCTTGTCGACGACATGGCGCATGTCCCAGGGGGCGAGGAATTGGGCTTTCTTCACATTCACGGCCCGGCCGGTTTTGGCCGCGGCCACCAGCAGATCGGTTTGCCGGCAGAGGAACGCGGGGATTTGCAACACGTCGCACACCTCGGCCACCGGCGCGGCCTGATGCGATTCGTGAATGTCGGTCGTCACCGGCAGACCGGTGGCTCGTTTCACCGCGTCGAGCACCGCCAGGCCGGCTTCCAGGCCATGGCCGCGAAACGCCGCAGCGCTGGTCCGGTTGGCCTTATCGAATGAGGCTTTGAACACCAACTGCACCGGCAAGCCGGCGGTGATGTCCGCCAACCGCCGGGCGATCGCGAGCGTGAGCTCTTCGGTTTCGATGACGCAGGGGCCGGCGATCACCAGCAACGGCTCGCCTGTGCCGCAGCGATAGGGGCCGATAATTGCCGGATTATTGGGCACGGTGAGAACTACGGTGACAAGTGGGAAATGAGAATCTGGTTGAGAAACAGAAAAACAAGTTGACGTGCTTCAGGAACCGGAACTCTGGCTGACACGGCCGGCGACCGGCTCGGCGTGGCTGATCTCCGGCACTGAATCGCGCGAATCCCCCAAATCTTACGCCGATGGCCGGCGTTCGACCCACTCGGGTGGCGCAAGTAGCGTCAGGCGGTTCGGTTGCATTTCAATCTCGAGCGGCAAGTAGCCACACGCCTCGCCGTCCAATTCATACGGCACCGGGCAATCCGATTCAATCCTCAGACGGCGCACGCGGCGCTGGCAGCAGTCGGCCAAACGCCCGTGCCGGCGGAGAATCACCTGGCTCAAGTACCACAGGCCACTAAAAAATGAGCCCCGCCGAAACGTGCACAGATCAAACCAGCCATCATCACCCAGCGCGTGCGGCGCGAATTGCAGGCCAAATGCGTAGCGCGGCACGTTGGTCAAAAATGCGAATCGAGCGCGGATGAGACAATCGCTTGAGACGGAACCGATGGCGGCGACCGGCTTTGAACTAGAGCCAGCGGCCGACGCCGCTGGGCTCGATGCTTGTTCGCCACTAGCGCCGTCATCGCAATAAATCCGCAACTCAGGATATTGATATGTACGGATCGCCTCCCAAATTGGTTTGGCATAGCTCCAATGCGCAATGTGGCCGGTGCGCGAAACGTGCAGCCGCCTGACCACTTCGGCATCGAAACCAAAGCTGGCCATTAAGGCGAACAGCCGGCCCGCGGCGGCACCGGCATCGTGCAAGGCCGTGGCGCCGGCGGCGATCACCGTGGCAACCGCTTCACCGTCGCGTGGCATTCCCAGGTACTTAGCCAACAGATTCTCGGTTCCTAGCGGCATCACCGTCAGGGGAACGCCTGGCGCCGTGCGATTGAGCACTTCGGCCACGGTGCCGTCGCCGCCAGCGGCTACGACGACTCTTAGCCGGCCTGCCGCATGCAGTTCGGCGGCAAGGCCGCTTATAGCCTGCAAGTCATATTCAATTTGCGGCCGCAGGCCATGGGCCCGTCAGCGCGGCGACGAGCCCTTCGATTTTGATATGGGCCGGACCTGCGCCGGCGGCGGATTGGCCACGATCAGCACTTCGGTCAAGGCGTCGCTCAAGCGGGCAGAGGGGCTAACAGCGGCGCTAACATCCGAGCTAACTGCCATGTCGTGCATGCGGGAAAAGATCGGCGAATTGGAAGACACACCTCAGGCGGAAAGCGTGTGAAGGAATGGGGACTGGCTCCGAGCAAGTCGCGTGAAAGTGGCAATTGCCGGCGGGTCGCGAGGTGCCTGTCCCCATTCTTTCACATCCTCGGCTTGCGCATTTCGCAACGCAAAATTGAACATTGTGTTGCAAAGCAATCCGCCCGGGTCAGTCAGGTCCGAAAGTTGGACACGCCGCCATCGTATGCCATAACCTCTTTGCTATCAATCTGCTCGAAGGCCAGCCGCCGATTGTGCCGCATGTGCGGATGGAACGGGCACGCGCATTGCTCTGGCGAGGGATGCTTTGCTTTGTTGGGTTGCTAGAAGCCCCAGCAAGTAGCATTATCAAGCTGGCCCGCGGGGTCTCTGACGACGAATTTGCTGGATGGTAGCCTTGCCCCTGGCCATCCGGCACAGCCAATGTGGAATTGGCACGTCAGGGACCCCGATTTTTTTTCGCCTCTCGGCATCTCTTGCCGGCCAAGCAGATCCCCATTTTGCAACCTATCCTTCACTCATCGCATTGGGTTGATTAGAGCGATGCGAGTCATGTGCCGTTTTTGACGTGGCCGGGGGAACCCCATGGCGGTGGGACCAAATGCGCCGAAGCCGAAAGGCCGGCCGGAACGGAGAGCAGCGGAATCCAGCGCGGCGCCGCGCGCCCTGCGATGGTTGTCCGCGCGGCTGATTATCACGGTGCTCGCCCTCTTGACGACGGCCGACGTCGCGGCCTGGTACTGGCTGCACGCTCGCGGCGCGGCCGAGTCGGCTCCAGACCACGACCAGGCGCTCGCGCTGGGGACGTTCGAGTTCAACCGCGTCAACCCGCGCGACCAGCGGCTCTATCACGGGCAGTTCGACGTCACGATCCATCTGTTCGATGAATTGGATGCCGCGCATGTTCGCGAAGTCAATCGGCAGCAGCGGGAGTCGGAGCGCACAGTGAGCGCCACGCTGCTGCGCATGCGAGCGGCCGACATTATTGACCCGCGTTTGGTGCGTCTGAAAGACCGGCTGCAAGGGCGGCTGAACGATGCGCTGGGTTTCGAGGCGATCGACGACATCCAGATCGACAATCTCACGGTCGAACTCCTGGACCATTCCGCTGCGGACCCAATCGCACCGCAACAGCCGGTAAACTCTTCCGCCAGTCCCGATTGACGGCAATTGACGTTCAATCGGGCGGCTGTTACAAAGGCGGATTCGTTGGATTGGGTTTTCGCGACCTTACCGGAGCCGTGCATCGTGGGTGGAATCAGCGATCGGAAGCAGGAAATCAAACGCCGGCGGCATCGCCGGAAGAAGATCGTGCTCTTCAAGCGAAAATTGAAGAAGGCGACGATCTCGGAAAAAGCGGTGATCGTCGAGAAAATCCGCAGAATGACGCCCGGCTGCGAGGTGGTGATCGCGAATTTGGGGCTCGAAGAGAAGCGGTAGGCGCCCTATGCGCGGGGAACCGCGCCGGCGACGCGCCCGCGAGCGGGGCGGCTGAATGGGTGCCGCGGCAGCTCCAGGCGACACTGGCACGGGGTTACGACGCCACCGGCTCTTCTTGTTCGGCGCGGACGAACGTGAATTCGTCCCCTTGGAAGTCGATCTTCACGCGGCTTCCCTCGGGGAACTCGCCTTTCAAGATCTCGGCCGCCAGTGGGTTTTGCACCTTCTGCTGGATCACGCGCTTCAGCGGCCGAGCGCCATACACGGGGTCGTAACCCTGCTTTGCGATGGCGTCGAGCGCTTCGTCGGTCACCTCCAGCGCGAGACCGGCCTGCTCCATTTGCTGCTGGAGCGCGTGGATTTGCAAGCCGACGATCTTGCGGATCTCCTGCTGATTGAGCGGCTTAAAGATGATCGTTTCGTCCACGCGGTTCAAGAACTCGGGCAGGAACTGGGCCTGCAACGCTTCTTTCACCGCGTCGCGCATTTCTTCTTCGGTGCCGTGCTCGCGCGTGATCTCTTGGATCAACTGGCTGCCGATATTCGATGTCATCACGATGATCGTGTTCGTGAAATCGACCGTGTGGCCTTGATTGTCCGACAGGCGGCCATCGTCTAGCACTTGCAGCAAGATGTTGAACACGTCGCGATGGGCCTTTTCGATTTCGTCCAGCAGCACGACCGAATAGGGGCGGCGGCGGACGGCTTCCGTCAACCGGCCACCTTCTTCATAACCGATGTAGCCCGGCGGGGCCCCGATCAAACGGCTGACCGTGTGCCGTTCCATGAACTCGCTCATGTCGAGCCGGATCATGGCCTTCGAATCATCGAATAGAACCTCGGCTAAAGCTTTGCAAAGTTCGGTCTTGCCCACGCCCGTGGGACCCAAGAAGATGAACGAGCCGATGGGCCGATGCGGATCCTGCAGGCCCGAGCGGCTGCGGCGCACGGCGTTCGCAACGGCCTCGACCGCTTCGTCCTGGCCGATGACGCGTTGATGTAGCCGTTCTTCGAGCACCAGCAGCTTGGCCCGTTCGGTTTCGATCAAGCGGGTGACTGGAATGCCGGTCCAAGCGGCGACGACTTCGGCGATTTCCTCGGGCCCGACCTCTTGGCGCAGCAGGCGGCGCTTGCCGGCGCTCGCGGCCTGCGCGCGCTCGGGTTCCGACTGCTCTGCTTCGATTTTCCGTTGCAAGCGCCTTGCGCTGCACGTCGAGTTCATATAAGCGTTGAAACAGCTTTTCGTCGATCGGCTGCCCGGCCCCCTGCCGTTCCTTGATCGTCGCTCCCAACTGGTCGAACTCGTGCTGCGCCGCGGCGAGCTTTTCGCGCGTTTGCTGCACATCGCCCAGGCCGAGCTTTTCGGCCTCCCATTGCTCGCGGAGGCTGGCCAGCTTATGCCGCAGCGTGGCCGTTTCCTCTTCGATTTCGGCCAGGCGCTCGCGGGCATGCTCTTCGGTTTCATCGGCCAGTTGCCGGGCGGCTAATTCGAGCTGCACGAGCCGCCGCTGGACCACGTCGATTTCCGTCGGCACGCTTTCCAGTTCCATCGCCAGGCGGCTGGCGGCTTCGTCCATCAGGTCGATGGCCTTGTCCGGCAGATTGCGGTCGGTGATGTAGCGATGGGACAGCTTCGCCGCGGCGACGAGCGCCGAGTCCTTGATCTTCACTCCCTTGTGATGGGCTTCGTACCGCGGCTTTAAACCGCGCAGAGATCGCGATTGTGTCTTCGACCGAAGGCTCGCCGACATACACCGGCTGGAACCGCCGCTCCAGGGCCGCGTCTTTTTCGATATGCTCGCGATATTCGTCGAGCGTCGTCGCGCCGATGCAGTGCAACTCGCCGCGGGCCAAAGCCGGCTTGAGCAATTGCGCGGCATCGCTGGCCCCTTCGGCCTTGCCGGCGCCGACGACGGTGTGCAACTCGTCGATAAATAGAATGATCGTGCCGGCGGCGGCTTCGACCTCGCGGAGGATCGCTTTCAATCGGTCTTCGAATTCGCCGCGAAATTTGGTCCCCGCGACCAGCGCGCCCATATCCAGCGCGATGACGCGCTTGTTCTTCAGGCTTTGCGGCACGTCGCCTTGCACGATGCGCAGAGCGAGCCCTTCGGCAATGGCCGTTTTGCCGACTCCCGGCTCACCGATTAACACCGGATTGTTTTTCGTGCGCCGCGAGAGGACCTGGATCACCCGGCGGATTTCTTGATCGCGGCCGATCACCGGGTCGAGCTTGCCCCGACTGGCCCGTTCGACCAGGTCGATGCCGTACTTCTTCAGGGCCTGGAACTTATCCTCGGGATTCTGGTCCGTCACTCGGGCCGTGCCGCGAATGCCGCGCAGGGCTTCGAGGACTTCCTTTTCGCTGACGGCGTTGAGCTTTAGAACCCGCTTGGCTTTGGATTCCACTTTGACCAGCCCGAGCATCAGATGTTCGGTCGAGACGAACTCGTCCTTCATCGTGTCGGCTTCGCGCTGGGCGGTCTCGAAGACCTGAATCAACTCCGGCGACGGCTGCGGCGGAGAGCCGCCCGACGATTTGGGGAAATGGTTCAGTTCGGCCGCGACGGTTTGATCCAGTTGCCGGCGGTCGACGCCGATCTTGACGAGCACCGGGCGCACGACGCCGTCGGTTTCGCCCAACAAAGCGCTCAGCAAATGCAACGGGTCGATTTGCGGATTGCCGCGCTCGGCCGCAAGCGTTTGAGCCCGCTCGACGCCTTCCTGGGCCTTGATGGTGAATTTATCGAATCGAAATGCCATTCGAATCAGCCCCCGTTTCCTTGCGCACTGCTCCTTCGTTCCGTATGCGGCAGTTCCGTAGGGTGGGCATTGCCCACCATTGCTTTACCTGACGCGCGCGGAACCATTGGTGGGCAGTGCCCACCCTACGGTTTCAAATCACATGCTAACGGGCGCAGGCTCAGTCTTTTTTCACCTCAAACTCGGCGTCGATCGCGTCGTCGCTTGCGGCTTGTGGGGCGGCGGTAGGGCCGGGGCCTCCGTCGGCGCCGCCGCTGCCGCCGGCTGCGCCCGCGGTGCGGGCGTACAAGCTCTTGCTGAAGGCATGGGAAGCCTGCTCGAGCTCTTCGACGGCCGCCTTAATCGCGGCCGCGTCTTCGCTCTTCGCCAGGTCGCGCACCTTCTTGATTGCCGCCTCCAACGGAGCCCGGTCGGCGTCGGTCAGCTTGTCCTTATGCTCCTTCATCATCTTTTCGAGTTGGAACGCCATCGACTCGCCTTGGTTGCGCGCCTCGGCCAATTCGCGTTTGCGTTTGTCTTCGCCGGCGTGTTCCTCGGCGTCTTTGCGCATCTTCTCGATTTCGGCTTCGTTCAAGCCGCTCGACTGCTCGATCTTGACGGTATGCTCCTTGCCCGTGCCAAGGTCCTTGGCCGAAACGCTGAGAATGCCGTTCGCGTCGATGTCGAACTTCACTTCAATTTGCGGCACGCCCCGCGGAGCCGGGGGAATGCCTTCCAAATTGAACTGATTGAGCAATCGGTTGTCGCGGGCCATGGGCCGTTCGCCCTGGAAGACGCTGACGGTCACGGCGGTCTGACTGTCGGCCGCGGTGCTGAAGACGTTCTTGCGCTCGGTCGGCACGGTGGTGTTGCGTTCGACCAGCTTCGTGAAAATGCCACCCTCGGTCTCGATCCCCAGCGACAGCGGGGTGACATCGAGCAATAGGACGTTTTGCACTTCGCCGGCCAACACGCCCCCTTGGATCGCGGCGCCGATAGCCACGACTTCGTCGGGATTCACGCCCTTGTGCGGATCTTTGCCGAACATTTGCTTGACGATCTCTTGCACTTTGGGGGTCCGCGTGGCGCCGCCCACGAGCACGACTTCGTCAATGTCGCTTGGTTTCAGCTTGGCATCCTTGAGCGCCTGGATCACCGGACCGCGGCAGCGCTCGAACAGATGGTCGACCAACTGCTCGAACTTCGAGCGGGTGATGTTCATCTGTAGATGCTTCGGACCGGTGGCGTCGGCGGTGATGAACGGCAAATTGATGTCGGTCGAACTGGCGGAGCTCGAATTCGCGCTTGGCTTTTTCGCAGGCTTCCTGCAATCGCTGCAGGGCCATCGTGTCCTTGCGCAGGTCGATGCCGTTTTCTTTCTTGAATTCGTCGGCCACGTAATTGATGAGCACCTGGTCGAAATCGTCGCCGCCCAAATGCGTGTCGCCGTTGGTGCTGATTACGCGGAACACGCCGTCGGCGACTTCGAGGACCGAGACGTCGAACGTGCCGCCGCCGAGATCGAAGACCACGATCTTCTCGTGTTCCTTCCGATCCAGCCCGTAGGCCAAGGCCGCGGCCGTCGGCTCGTTGATGATCCGGGCGACTTCCAAGCCAGCGATTTCACCGGCGTCTTTCGTGGCTTGCCGCTGGGCGTCGTTAAAGTAGGCCGGCACCGTGATGACGGCTTTGTTCACCTTATGGCCGAGATAGGCTTCGGCCGATTCTTTCAGCTTACGCAGAATCTTGGCGGAGATTTCCGGAGGCGTGACTTCTTTATCGCCGATCTTCACGCGCACGTAATCATTCGTTCCGCCGACGATCGTGTAAGGAACGATCTTTTCTTCCGAGGCAACTTCGCTGTGGCGACGCCCCATGAAGCGCTTGATCGAATAGATCGTGCGGGTGGGGTTCGTGATCGCCTGCCGCTTGGCCAAATCGCCGACCAGGATATCGCCCTTGTCGGTGTAAGCCACAACGCTGGGCGTCAAACGGTTGCCTTCTTGATTGGGGATCACTTTGGATTCTTTGCCTTCCATGACGGCCACAACCGAGTTCGTTGTGCCCAAGTCGATCCCGATGATTTTTTCGCCTTCTGCCATAGTTCCATCTCCTTTCGCGATGCGAGCCGGCCTGTTACTTGCCGGTGATTCTCAGTCGATTAATCTTTGCGTCAACGTTTGCATTAGAGGTTCCCGCAAAAGCGCAGCTTGCCGCCCGGCGGCGCACATCGATCCCGCGGTTTTGTCAGGGTCTGTCCGGAACGTTGCAAAGGCCGTGCCAGCCCCATCGCGACCCGGGGCATTGAAAGAAATCGCCTGGAAATGGGCGAATTCCCACGAATCGATGCCCGAATTGCCCTAGGCGCCAAGCCGTAGGTTTTCGCTAGCCTGCCATTTTGACACCGGACACCTCCTCGTTGCCGTGCCGAGGTGTTGAATCCGATTTCGGAGCCTCTTCGTGCGCGCCCGATCAAGCCGCTTTGCCGGTGCTTGACAAGCGTATACTGCGATATTACAAGGGGATTCGCAGTGCTGGCGGACGACACCGTGGGTCTCGTCAAGGGCCGTCTTCCCGCCCAACGCGTCGGCCAAAACCTCGAGTGCCGTGGCACAACAGCGGCAGCGACATCACGCATGGGCAAAGTGAAAACGACGGAAAAAGTTGCGAAGGAGCCCGCCAAAGCTCCAACCGTGGCCGGATTGCGCACGAAGATCGACCATCTCGATCGCGAGCTCGTCGCGCTGATGAACCAGCGTGCCAAGCTGGCCCACCAGATCGGGCAGATCAAAGAGTCCTCGGGTCAGCGCACCTACGATCCCGGTCGCGAAGAAGAAGTCCTCACGCGCGCGAGCACGATGAACAAGGGGCCGCTTACCGAGGCCAGCGTCCGGGCCGTGTTCCGCGAGTTGATCAGCGCCTCGCGAGCGCTCGAAAAACACATCCGCGTCGCCTTCTTGGGCCCGGCCTACACCTACAGCCATCTCGCGGCATTGCACCGCTTTGGGCACGCGGTCGATCTAGTGCCGGTCGGGAGCATTGCGGCAGTATTCGAGGAAGTGCATCGCGGGCAAGCCGATTTCGGTCTCGTGCCGTTGGAAACGGCCACCGACGGCCGCGTCGCCGACACGCTGGACATGTTCATCCGCCTGCCGGTAAAAATCTGCTGCGAAGTGCAGATGCGGATTCATCACCACCTGCTGGGACGCTGCGCCCGAGGCGAAGTGCAAGAAGTTTACAGCCGACCGCAAGCAATCTCGCAGTGCCGCAATTGGCTCGCCCGGCATTTGCCCTCCGCCCGAATCGTGGAAGTCATCAGCACGACGACCGCCGCTCAGTTGGCGCAGGACAAACCGGGCGCAGCCGCCATTGCCAGTCTGCAAGCGGGGGTGCATTATGGGCTGAACATTCTGGCCGAAAATATTGAGGATAATCTGGCCAATTCCACGCGATTCGCGGTGATCGGCAACCAGCCCGGCCCACGGAGCGGCCACGACAAAACGGCACTGATGTTCGAGGTGGAACATCGTCCCGGAATGCTTGCCGATGCTCTGAACACGTTCAAGCGCGGCGGGCTGAATCTGACCTGGATCGAATCTTTTCCGATTGCCAGACCCGAGGGTGGCTATCTATTCTTTGTCGAACTGGAAGGACACCAGACCGACAAACATTTGGCCCGGGTCATTGAATCGCTCGGGCGACGGAGCGTCCGGCTGGTCGTGCTCGGGTCGTATCCCAAGACGTTGCCCGTCGATTAATCGTTTTAGCCGCTTGGTACTACCCAGCCCGCCGATCGCCGAGCGGAGCCCGATTTCGAAACCATTCAAACAATTTCCCGCAACCGCCTTTCATGATTATCATCCTCAAATCGCACGCGACCGAGCAACAGATCCAGCATGTGATCGAACGGGTCGAGTCGCTCGGCCTGAAGACGCATCTCAGCCGCGGAACATTACCGCACCGATCATCGGCGTGATCGGCGACGAAGCCAAGCTGCACCTCGCGCCGCTGCGGGCGATTCCGGGCGTGGCCGAAGTCATCCCGGTCCTGCCGCCTTACAAGCTGGCCAGCAACGAAGCCCAGGCCGAGCCGACCGTGGTCGACGTCAGCGGCGTGAAAATCGGCGGCGGTCATTTGGCGATGATCGCCGGCCCCTGCGCCGTCGAGAACCCGCAGCGGATGGATGAGATCGCTGGCTCGGTCCGCGCGGCCGGGGCCAATTTGCTTCGCGGCGGCGCCTTCAAACCGCGCACCAGCCCCTACGCCTATCAAGGCATGGGCGAAGAGGGCCTGAAAATCCTCCGCGACACGGGGCACAAGCATGGCCTGCCGGTCGTGACCGAAGTGATGGACCCGCGGCGCGTGGAAATGGTGGTCGAGTATGCCGACATGATCCAGATCGGCGCTCGCAACATGCAGAATTTCGTCCTGCTGACGGAAGTCGGGCAAACGCGGCAAGCCGGTGCTGCTCAAGCGCGGCATGAGCGCGACGATCGAAGATCTGCTGATGAGCGCCGAATACATTCTCGTCGCAGGGCAACACGCAAGTGGTGCTTTGCGAGCGGGGCGTGAAGGGGTTCGACAACGACCACGCGCAATTTGTTCGACGTGGCCGCCGTGCCCGGCCGTGCAAGGCGCTGTCGCATTTGCCGATCATCGTCGATCCGAGCCACGCCACGGGCCGGCCCGATCTGATTCCCGCCTGCGCCTGGCCGGCGTGGCGGCCGGCGCCGACGGCGTGCATATCGAAGTCCACAACTGCCCGGAGGAGGCGCTGTCCGACGGGCCGCAAGCCCTCTTGCCCGACCAATACGCGGCCCTTGCCGCCCAGATTCAGCAAATTGGCCGAACTGCTCGGCAAGACGATTTCGATCCCGAACCGAAGATTTAGCCGCTCCGGCTTGCCGAGCGTGTCCCCGCCTCAAGCCAGCGTTGACCCAAGGAACGTAACTCATGCGACGTCCGTTCATTGCCGGCAATTGGAAAATGCACCTGGATCGTGCCGCCGCCGTGGCCTTGGCGGCGGAAGTGGCCCGCCGGGCGGGCGAATATCCAGGCGTCGATCTGGCTGTCTGCCCGCCGTTCGTTTATCTGGAGGCGGTGCGGCAGGCGATCGCCGGGAGCCAGGTCGGCCTGGGCGCACAGAACATGTATCACGCGGCGCAGGGCGCCTTCACCGGCGAAATCAGCGCCGTCGATGCTGGTTGACCTAGGTTGCCGGTACGTGATTCTTGGGCATAGCGAGCGGCGGCAATGTGTTTGGCGAAACCGACGCCGAGGTGAACAAAAAGCTGCTCGCCGCGCTGGCCGCCGGCCTGACGCCGATCGTCTGCGTCGGCGAGCTACTGGCCGAGCGCGAAGCGGGCCGAACCGCGGAAGTGATCCGCACGCAGTTCGACGGCTCGCTGGCCGGCCTTTCCGCCGAGCAAGCCCGGCGGATCGTGATCGCCTACGAGCCGGTTTGGGCCATCGGCACCGGCCGGGTCGCCACGCCGGCCCAGGCGGAAGAGGTCCACCGTGACCTTCGCAAACTGCTGGAAGCTCGTTACAATGCCGAGGTTGCGGCGGCGGTGCGGATCCAATACGGCGGCAGCGTCAAGCCCGACAACGCGGCGGAACTGCTTGCTCAGCCCAACATCGACGGGGCCTTGGTTGGCGGAGCGAGCCTGAAGGCGGCCGATTTCCTCGGGATCATCGCCGGCTGTCGTTAGCGGCTGTCATTAGCGACTGGCGATCGTGCCAAACGATGTTCGACGCCGGTGGTTTGCAATCCACGAAACTTAATCTCCAGTCAACACGGAAGAAGCCTGCGATGTATATCTTGTTCGGCGTTCTCCTGTCGCTCGTGGCCCTGTTCCTGATTCTGATCGTCCTGGTCCAGCGCGGCCGGGGGGGCGGATTGGCGGGAGCGTTCGGCGGTATGGGAGGCCAAAGCGCCTTCGGCACGAAGGCCGGCGACACGTTCATGTGGGTCACCTTCGGCGTCGTGACGTTCTGGATCTTGCTGTGCGTCGCGGCCGTGAAGTTCATGTCGAGCACCGCTTCCAGTAGCATCTTCACCGGCGGCGGAGCGACAAAGGCTCCCGCGACGCCTGGCAAGGAAGAACTCGTTCCCGCACCGGGTGGCAAGGGCTCGGCAGTCCCAACAGGAGGCCCGGCATCGACTCCCGCTGCGCCGAGTGGCGAGAATAAATCGAGCACGCCGTCGTCCACACCCGCTCCGGCCGCAACGACGCCCGCTCCGGCAACGTCAACCCCGAGTACTGCGTCCCCAAGTACTGCGTCCCCGAAAGCGCCAGCTCAGCGGCACCCGCTCCGGCGACCGGGAAGTAACTGTTGAACGACACGAAGTGCCAATGGGCGACCAAAGTTGCTCGCGGCAATGCGGCGCCTGCCGGATTCTGCACAAGTGAGGAGCGACGCATGCTCTTGAGCATGACCGGCTTTGGCGAGGCGCGACGACAAGAAAATGGGGTGTCGATTGCGCTTGAGGTCCGGACGATCAACAGCCGGTACTTCAAAATTGCCTTGCGCACCAGCGATGGCTATGCCGCCCTGGAGCCGCGGATCGAAGGCTCGGTTCGCCAGCGGATCAAACGTGGCACGGTGCAAATCAATCTCAAGGTCGATCGTCCGGCGTCGGTGGACACGTGCCGCCTGAATGCCCCGCTGCTCTTGGCCTATTGGCGGCAATTGAACGATCTGGCCGTGAACTTCAATATTCCCAAGCCGGCCGGTTTGGAATCGCTGTTGGCACTGCCCGACGTGGTCGACGAGCAAAAGAGTGACACCGATGTCGCCGAGCGCGACTGGCCGTTGATAGACAATTCACTCGCCGCGGCAATGGACAACCTGGCCCGGATGCGGGAAGAAGAAGGCCAGGCCATGGCTGCCGATCTGCGATTGAATTGCCGCACGATCGCCGAGCAACTGAGCCAGATCGCCGCGCGGGCTCCCCAGATGGTCGAAGCCTATCGGACTCGGCTCGAGGAGCGGCTGAAAAAAATCCTCGCCGAGCACGACGTCGCTCTGGAGCCGGCCGACGTGATCCGCGAAATCAGCATCTTCGCCGAGCGATCGGATATCTCCGAGGAAATCGTCCGGCTCCGCAGCCATTTGGAGCAGTTCGAGACGATCATGGGGTTGGAGGAAAGCTCCGGCCGGAAGTTGGAATTCGTGATCCAAGAGATGTTCCGCGAAACCAACACGATCGGCTCGAAAAGCAGCGACGTCGAAATCGCGCGGTGCGTGATCGAAATCAAGACCGCCATCGAACGGCTGCGGGAAATGATTCAAAACGTCGAATGATCGCCGTCCTCCCTCTTCCTTGACGGGAGAGGATTGGGGGTGAGGGTGGCGGAGCGACCTTCGGCTATTCGCCCCTCACCCCCGGCCCCTCTCCTGCAAAGGGGAGAGGGGAGAGAAAGGCGTTGTCGCAACGATACAAAATCCAGCGAGATCAACCTACTTTCAATGGCCACTTCTCCCACCGCCGGGCGCGTCGTCGTGATCTCGGGACCCTCGGGAGTCGGCAAGACGACTGTTGTCCAGCGCCTGTTTCCGCTGTGCCCCCGCCTCGTGCATAGCGTGTCGGCCACGACCCGTCCGCCGCGGCCGGATGAAGTGCCTGAGCGGGACTATTATTTCATCAGCGAGGCGGAATTCGCCGCGCGGCGGGCGGCGGGCGAGTTCTTGGAATGTTGCGAAGTCTTCGGCCGCGGCTACTGGTATGGCACGCTGTGGAGCGAGGTGACCACTGGATTAGCCGCGGGAAAATGGGTAGTCTTAGAGATCGACGTGCAAGGGGCGATGGCCGTGCTCCAGCGGTTCCCTGATGCCGTCACGATTTTCATTCGGCCCGAATCGTTCCAGGAATTGGAACGCCGACTGCGCGGTCGCCGCACGGAATCGGAAGATGCGGTCGAGCGCCGGCTGGCTGTTGCCCGGCGGGAATTGGATGCCGCCGACCGCTACCAATATCAGGTCCTCAATCGCTCGGTAGATCAGGCGGTCGAAGAAATCCGGTCAATTTTTCAGCGCTTGGCCGCTTGTTGAACATAATTTTTTGCGTCGGAATCATCCGGCAACAAGACGGAATGCCACCGGGAGGGCGAGGCTCCCGCCGAGCCGCGACGCACGAACTGACGCCACGGCTCGGCAGGAGCCTCGCCCTCCCTAAACCAAAAACCCCAATCGGAATACAACCGTTCAATTTTTTAAGGACAGGAGACCCAATCACGATGCTCGATGAACTCCGCGAGGAAGAAATCGTCAACAAAGTCGGCGGCCGCTTCAAATTGTCGACGCTGATTCAAAAGCGGATGGTGGCCATCAATGCCGGCAGCCGCCCCCTGGTCGACATGCAATCGGATAACAAGCTGGAAATCGTGATCCAAGAGATTATGCAAAATAAAATCTACTTGGACTCCTCGGCGAATCTGCGCATCACCGGAAAGCACGACGAAGGGGGCGGATTGCCCGAGTTGGATCTGACCAACCTCTAAGAAAAGCCAGCCGGGCTGGCAAGAACAGCATTCGGGAGGGCGAGGCTCCTGCCGAGCCGCGAACCACTGCTTGTAAGAAAAGCCAGCCGGGCTGGCAAGAAGCAATTGGGAGGGCGAGGCTCCTGCCGAGCCGCGACGCACGAACTGAGGCCACGGCTCGGCAGGAGCCTCGCCCTCCCTCAACTTTGTTGCGCAAGACGGGATTTTATGGCCGGCCCCCGGTTTGTTGTCGGAGTAACCGGTGGCATTGCTGCCTATAAAACCGCGGCCCTGGTCAGCCGGCTGGTCCAAAACGGCGCGGAGGTGCGGGTCGTCATGACCCGTTCTGCGGCGAAATTTATCGGCGCCGCCACGTTCGAAGCTCTCACCGGCCAGGCGGTCCTGCGCCGCATCTTCGGCGAGCAGGACCATCCGCTCGGTCCGCACATCGATCTGGCCAGCGCCGATTTGTTGTGCATCGCCCCGGCCACGGCCAACTTCATGGCCAAAGCGGCCCATGGCCTGGCCGACGATTTATTGAGCACGCTCTATCTGGCCTTCAAAGGCCCCGTGCTGCTGGCCCCCGCGATGAACGACCAAATGTGGAACCACGCTGCCGTGCAGCGAAACATCCAGCAGTTGCGCGCCGACGGCGTCCACTTCATTGGCCCCGACGCCGGCTGGCTAAGCTGCCGCACAAAAGGCCTCGGCCGCATGTCCGAGCCGGAACAAATTCTGGCGGCGATTGAACAAATCGTCGGCAGCTGAAGGCTTACAATTGCCCCCGGTCTCTCTTGCTCCGATTCCGTGAAATCGGGTACATAGCGTTATTGTGACCGTTACTCAGCATCGACCCGTGCTGCCGGATGAGGTGCTCTCCGGGCTGGAGGTGCAGCCGGGGCAGACGGTGGTCGATGGCACGCTTGGCGGCGGCGGGCATACTCGGTTGCTGGCAGAGCGCGTCGGCGATGCGGGACAGGTGATTTCGTTGGACCGTGATCCGGCGGCTTTGCAGCGGGCGGAGACGGTCCTGCGCGGGTTGCCGATCAAGCTGGTCCACAGCAACTTTTGCGAATTGCCGGAAGTTTTGCAACAAATCGGCATCGGCCAGGTCGACGCGATCCTGCTGGACCTGGGGATGTCGAGCGATCAGTTGTCCGATGCGACGCGAGGATTCAGTTTCGCGGCCGAGGGGCCGTTAGATCTGCGGTTCGACACGACCGAAGGAGAGCCAGCCTGGCGGCTCGTCAACCGGCTGAGCGCCGAGCGCCTGGCCGACGTGCTGTTCACATTCGGAGAGGAACGATTCAGCCGCCGGATTGCCCGAGCCGTTGTCGAGCAACGGAAAGATAAGCCGATTCGCACGGCGGGCGAATTGGCCGAGTTGGTGCGGCGGGCCATCCCGCGCACGGCCCAGCCGCCGCGAATCGATCCCGCCACGCGGACGTTCCAAGCTTTGCGAATCGCGGTGAATGAGGAATTGAAATCGCTGGAAATTGCCTTGCGGCGGTTTCCGGAATGTTTGCGCGTGGGAGGCCGGCTGGCGGTAATCAGTTTCCATTCGCTCGAGGATCGGCGGGTGAAAGAAGCGTTCCGCGACGATCCTCACTGGCAGCCCCTCACGCGAAAACCGATTCAAGCCACGGAAGCGGAAGTCGCCCAGAACCCACGCAGCCACAGCGCGAAACTGCGCATAGCGGCACGAGAAAGCTAGTTTTTCGCGATGGCTGGAATTTAGGGTGCCACTGGCTTTGCCAGTGTTCTTCGTTGCTGACACATCAAGCCAAGATTCAAGAGGAGCACTGGCGGAGCCAGTGGCACACACTCCCAGAAGCAAACCTTGGCACGGCACTGGGCTTTTTTTCAACGCGGCTGTGATTCTTTCGCGTCGCCTCAAGGAGGAGGTTTCCCATGGAAAAAAAAGTCGGCAAGGAAGTCAAAATCGGCCTGGCGGTGATCGGCGTGCTGATCACCTCGTTCGGTTATGTGCTCGTGCGGCGGCTGGCCCATGAGAGCCAGGCGGCCGCCGCCACTGCCTCCGCGACGCCGGATCATGGCAGCGATGCCGAAAAAGCCAAGGGCCGCTCCGAGGGCAGCGAAAAGCCGACGCTGTTAGCCGGGCTGGAATCGGGCCGTCCCGCCGAGTTGACCCCCGAGCAAAAGTCGTCGTCCGGCAGCCTGCGCGATTCTCACCGGCGCGAGCTGGCGGACGCCGGCGCCGCGGACCCAGGCAACAGCGCCGGCGATTCGTTCATGCCCCCGGCTCATCCGCCGGCCGGCGAACCTGCGAAGAATGATCCCGGCGCGGATGCTCCGCACGATCATCATGCCGCGCCGGCAGGATACGGCCAGCCGGCCTACGGCGACGGTAGCGCCACGGCGAACTCCGCCGGTCCCGCGCTGGGCAGCTCCAACGGTTACGGCCCGGCTTCAGGTTCCGCTTATGGCACGTCCACTGGGCACAGCGATCGGCAGCCTTTGCATATCGATTCAGTGCCGCCGGGTGCCTCGGCCGATCCCTTTCAACATCGCTCGGCAACACCGGCCGTGACGTCCGCCAACGCGGCCGACAACGCTGCAACCCCCGCCGGCGGTCCGCCGTTGGCTCCGCCCGACCTGCCAGACCCGAACCACGCGGCGAAATCGAATCCTTGGGGCGCCGCGGCGCCGCTGGCGAGCGACAATCATGGACCAGATGATCCTGCTACAAACGGGCATGGACCGGATGGCTCGAATGCTCCCCACCGTCGCGACACAGCACACCTGAGCGGCATCGTGACCGATCCCGCAGCAGCCGGCACAGCGTCTGCAATTCCTGGCGATGCCGCGCGGCAAGACAGCTTGCGAGCGAATACCCTGGCAGGCAACTCGCAATTCAACGCACCGATGAGCGCGCCGGCGAATGCGCTGAACAACACCCCGGCCCATGGCGGATTCGCTACTCCCGACCCGGTTCATGTAGAGATCGCGCGTCCTGAACCGGCGCACGATGTCGCCGTGGTATCCACACCAAATTATGCGACTCCCCCGGCATCGCTGCAAAGCGGCGCCGATTCACTTACGCCGCCGCAGCAACTCGTCGGCGACAGCATGGCGAGAAAGGGTCAGTATCTCGTGCAGCCGAACGACAATTTTTGGACGATCTCGGAAAAGGTCTATGGCACCGGCGGATATTTCAAAGCGATCTTCGAATACAATCGCAGCCGCCATCCGCAAGCCGATCGGCTGCAAGTCGGCGAATCCATCGAAACGCCTGATTCCGCGACGCTGCAAAAAACCTATCCCGACCTCTGCCCGAAGCCAGGCCGCGGCGTAGCCGCATCAAGGGTTGTTCCGGCCAGCGCTCGCATGCAGCCCGGCACGCGGATCTACACGGTCGAAGAGGGAGACACGTTGTTCGAGATTGCACGACGCGAACTCGGCAAGCCGGCGCGCTGGGGAGAGATCTATCAACTCAACCGCGATGCCCTGGGAACCGATTTCGATTATCTGAAGTCAGGAAGCCAGACTCTTGATTCCCGCAGATGGCGGCCGTAGCGAGCCCATTGCCCGCGAGCCTTCGAACACCTTTTCGCGATGAAAGACTCGCGAAACGATTCTCCGGTTGGGCGATTCGGTCAGCGCGGGTTGCGGATTAACGCTTCCGCCGACTCGTTGCCCGGCGTGGAATGGGGCGCGCTCGAATGGGGCGCGTGCTTCGCGTTCCATTCCTTCGTCGGCGTGTCCGTGGTGGCTTGTTGAAACAAATCGCTGAGCAGATCGTCGTTATCGACCAGCTCAGGAAACCGTTCCAGCAAGCTGAGGACTTCATGCTTCTGCATGGGGGTTCTCGCAATGTTGCTCTGCTAGCAAACAGCAGAACTCAAAAGGGGATGAGACGGAACCACGTACAGTCCGGCCCGTCTCCAAATTCTACCCGATATCGATCGTCTGCAACCCCCCCCTATAGATACTACTTTTTATCCCCGAGACACCTAGCCGCCGCTTACGGGAGGAATGCAAGCAACTTCGCAGCCGGGAGTTACATTCGTTTCGTCGGTGGCGTATTCGGCGTCGATCGCAAACATCATGCGCGGCAAAAGCGGAGACAATTTCGGCGACTGCTCGGTAAGTTTCCGGCGCAATTCGCCAATTGTGCAGCCCGGGGATAGCTCCACGTCGATCGACAATGTGCCCACCGCTTCGGCGGCGGCGGCAAACAGCATCACGCGGCAGCGCATTGGTCAATGCCTCCAACTTCCAGACCGCGATCTTATCGCCTCGTGATTTCGCCGGCTCCGTTGGTGATTTAAGTGGCGATCAACTCATCGGCCCTGGCGGTCAGCCGGTCGACCAGTTCGGGCATCAGGCCGTAACCCAATGCTAGCAGTTTCAGAGGGTGCAAAGTCGGCTTGCTGGTGCCCTGTTCCATCTGCAGTTTACAGGCTGTGCATTCGGTGCTTCCGACGTTGAGATCCTGCCGGCGCATGTGCGAGATCAAGTCCCAGCCCGCACGAAGGCTAGTCCGGTAGTTTTCCTTTCGCAGGCCGAATGTGCCAGCCATGCCCGAACAACCCTTGTCGATATTGTGCACGCTCAGGCCAGGAATCAGTCGCAGCAAACTCTCGCCCGGCGTACCGACTCCCAGGGCCTTGACGTGACAAGGCAAGTGGTAGGCCAGGGTGGCGTTCTGCGGCTGAAAATCCAACTGCAATTGCCCTTGCTGGTGCAGCCGCCACAGATACGTGCTGGCCTCGAACGTGTGGGCGGCGACCATTCGGGCATCGTCGTCGTCGAACAAGTTCAGATATTCATGCGTCAGGCAAAGTGCCGTCGAAGGTTCGGTGACAACGATTTGATAGCCTTGCCGCACGCCCTCGGCCAACAGCGGCAAATTTCGCGCGGCCAACCGACGCGCAGGCTCGATCGCGCCCATCGAGATCGCTCCCATGCCCGAGGGGCCTTGGCCCGGCGGCACATAGACCGCGATGCCGTTATGCTCCAGCACGGCGACCAGTGCTTCGCCGAGTTGCGGGTCGTGATAGTTCGCGTAAGTGTCGACGAAGTACAGCACCTTGCGACCGCTGCGGCGCGTGGGACGCGTCAACCGGCGTTTGGCGGCCAGGCGCAGGAAATGCGTCGAGGCGAAACGCGGCAACTTGCGCCCTTGCGCGATGCCCAGGCATTTCTCCAGCAGCCAGCGAGCCTGTCGATTGCGAATGGCCCAATTGGCCAAGGGGCTGAATCGGCTGCCCCAGGCGCTGAGCAAATCGAACCGAGCCAGGAGCCAGTCGCTCGGGCGCAAGCCGTTGGTGCTGACGTAAGCCGCCTTGGCCTCGATCATCAGCTTGGGAATGTCGACTCCGGCCGGGCATTCGAGCCGGCACTGATGGCAATTGACGCACAAGTCGGCCACGCCCTTGAATTCGTCGTCGGCCAGCATCGCCGGACTAAGTTGACCCGCAAGGACGCCGCGAAACAAATTCGCTTTCGCGCGGGGTGAGGCTTCTTCGGCTGGCCCGACGTGAAAGATCGGACACATCCGCCAGGCACTCGCGTTCGCACGGCAACTGCCGCAGCCATTGCAACTCCGCGACGTTTCCGCCAGTTCGGCGATCGTCCAGTTGAGATGCACCTCGAACAGCGGCCCGGCGCGGGATTGGCGAACGCGGTCTCTGCCACCGGCCCCACGTCGGTCGCCGCGCGAGCCTCTGAAATTGAGCCGGTCGTGGGCGATCCGTTCAATCCTTTCGCCGGCGGCGCCGTTGACGGCCGCGAAGATTTTGGTCGCCTCGCCGAGCCGCGAGGGGCGCAGATCGCGCGTCATCGATTGGCTCTCGTCGCCGACAATTTTGCCTGGGTTAAGAATGCCCAGCGGATCGAACAGTTGTTTGACTTCGCGAAACACGTCGTAGAGTTCGCCGTATTGCTGCCGGATGAATGGCGTGCGGCTTAGCCCGTCGCCATGCTCGCCGCTGATCGTGCCGCCGACTTCGAACACTTCGCGATACAAATCGGCGGCGAGGTCTTCCATTTTGCGAACGTCGTCGGTTTGCGTCAGATCGAGAAACGGCCGGACGTGCAATTGGCCGTGGCCGACATGTCCGTAGAGCGAGGCGGTCACCTGGTGCCGCTTGAGCGTGTTTTGCAATCGCACGAGAAAATCGAGCAGTGCGGCCGGCGGAACGGCGACATCCTCGACGAACGCCACGGGGCGGGCCGAGCCTTTCAAGCGATGCAGCGTGGCGACGACGCGGCGCGCCAATTGCCAATACAGCTCGATTTCGTCGCGGTCGAACGCTTGCCGCGCATCGAACGCCAGGCGTTTCTTGCGGCGCACCCAATCGACCGTTTGCGCCAACCGGTCGCGAACCACGATCGATCGGTCGTCTGCTTGTTCGACAAGCAGCAGGGCCTCGGCCTCGGCCGGCACGAGCAGCGAATATTCGGGATAGTTGTCGCGCGCGAGGCTCAAATGCCGCCGGTCCAACAAATCGATGGCGCACGGGATTGAACGGCAGAATTTCCTGCACGGCGTTCGCCGCCCCTTCCAGCGAATCGAAGAACAATGCGGCGACTCCACGATAGCGGGGCAGCGGCACGGTGGCCAGCGTCGCTTCGGTGATGATCGCCAACGTGCCTTCGCTGCCGGTGAGCAGCTTGCCCAGGTGCAACGCAGCCGTTTTCCAGCACGTCGTCCAACTGATAGCCAGAGCGGTTCAGCAGCGTGCTCGGCTGCCGCTGGGCGATGAGCGGTGCATGCCGGAGGAGCAACTCGGCCAGCCGGCCGACCAATTCCTGCCGCCGGGAAATCGGCGTGGGCAAATCGCCGGTCGGGATCGGTTCGCGTCCGACTTCCAGCAGCGTCCCGTCGGCGAGCACGACTTGCAAACTTTGCACATGCCGCCGGGCCGAACCATAAGCCAGCAAATGGCTTCCCGAGCGCATCGATCGCGACGACGCTGCCCATCGTCGTCACCAGACTCGTCGCCGGATCGGGCCCGAACTGCCGCCCCCGGTCGCGCAGATGACTGGTTCAACAGCGCATGGACCATGCCCGGCTGAATGCGGACCCAGCCCTCTTCGGTCCGGACCATCCGCCGCATGTAACGGCTGAAGTCGATGATCAATCCGCGGCCGAGCGATTCGCCGGCCAGCCCCGTGCCGGCCCCGCGCGGTTGCACGGGCGATTCGCTTCTCGGCGGCATAGTGCACGCAAGCCACGACGTCGGCCGTGTTGCGCGGCAGGACCACGCCCAAGGGCCGGATCTCGATAGATACTCGCGTCGCTGGCGTATAAGCTGCACAAAGACGTCATCGCAACGGACCTCGCCGCGAATCAGTCCGCGCAGATCGTCTTGAATGCGTTGCCGCTCCGGGTCCATCGTCCGCCGTCAGGGGTGATTCCGAGCTTCGAGGTATGACCGTGGCAATCGCTGCGTGGCAAGCTCACGATCGTTGATGATCGGCCAGCCGGGCTGTCTGTTGCCGGTAGCGCTCGTGGGTTTCGAGTTGAAACGGCTCGTGCGAGTCCAAGCCCGGGCGCCACGATACTGCGCTCCGCAACGGTAACACATCAGGGCGTTGGGCACGAACAAGTACAACACCACGTCCACTAGCGCCGTGGCGAACAGGATGGTATACGTCAAAAATCGCTCGTAAAAACCCCAAGTGACACAACTGGCGCCGAGGCCGAGGACGACGATCCAAAATCCCAATCGCTGCGGGAAATCCTTCCGCAAATACAGGTCGGCGCCGGGGCAGACGAGGCAGCGGTGCAGCCCTTCGTCGTCCAAGGCCCCTGGCGGAATCGATTGCGTCTGCCCACAAGCTGAACAGGCGAAATCGACAACTCCAGGCGGCAATTCAAAGCGGCTCGGCTGATTGCATTTCGGGCAGGTATAAGTCAAACGCATCGGCGGTTCAAAAAGGGAGATCGTATTGAAGAAATGTATCGTTTTCGGGAGGGCGAGGCTCCCGCCGAGCGGCGCGTCTGGAGTTGAACCACGGATGACCCGGAGAAAGAGCAAGTAATGTTCGTCCGCATCTGTGTTATCGGTGTCATCCATGGTCGAACGCCTTCCGTCACGGCTCGGCAGGAGCCTCGCCCTCCCGGATGCACTTCACCGTTCTGCCATCGACGTAGTTCGCCGAACGAGCACGTCCTTGCTCATCGGCCAAGCCTCGATCATACCGGATATAGCGTGCCAACGGAAAGGAGTTGCGAGGTCAACTCGCCGAGGAAAGCGCCCAGGACGGCGACGTAAAGAATTCCCGTTGCGCTCTGCGTGTTCGGGATTTTCAACGTCTTCTGCGCCATGACGAGCAAAATTGCCAGCCCGATCAACCCCGCCAGCCAGCGCAAGGCGACAAACGCCAAAACAGGCAGCGCCCCGGCCGACAATTGCATTGCCAAGCCGATGCCACACACAGCAGCCCGTAATGCGACCGCCACCAAGGCAAGATTCAGCAGCCGGGCCAGCGGCGCCAACTCCATCGTCGGCGTGTTCAGATACCAGTGGCCTAAGAACATCGCGGCCAGCGTCGCGCCCAGCAGTAATCCGGCCGTGGGGGCATCGGCATATCGCAGCAACATCGCGACGTGATCGCTTCGAGACGCGGAAACAGCCCGCCCCGCCGGCGCTAGCCAAGCGCCCGCCAGACCCGCGACGGTTAAGAGCGTCAACAGCGCGCGGCCGATTCGCGGCTTTTCATACAGCCATGCCACCGCGCCAAAATAGCTCAGCGCCGCGGCGGCAGCCGCCGGCCAAACGTTGAACCGGCCTGGCTCCGCGAGCGCGGCCAATGTCGACAGGACATTCATTCCCAGCAGTACATACAGATGATTGCGAAAGTAGCCGCTCGTGACTCTCCGCGGCGATGTCAGCGCCATCGCCAGCGCCAAGCCGAACGTGGTGCGAAACAGAAATTGCGTAAGGATCGCCATCGACGACTAAGGTGGGAGCAGTTCTCAAGGCTTCTGTAGGGTGGGCACTGCCCACCGATTACCTGGTGGGCATTGCCCACCCTACGTCAGAAGTGCGGCAGCTTTTCGCTGGATGTGTCGGAATACGACTCGATCAGCCAGCGTTCGTTTTCCCAGCGAAAGACGACCCGCAACGAGCGGAAAAAATTGTTATAGGGGACCATGCCCGTTCGATCGACGCCGTTGGCATGCACGACGAAATCCGCCACCGCGGACGGGGGATTATTGAACCGATTTACATGGACCGTCAGCCGCGAAATGTACACGCTTTTGAACTCGGCCAGCCGCAGCACTCGGGCAGCCTCGTCACGCAAAGCCATCGACGAAGGGGAAATGCAGTCGACGAGGGCCGCCGAGTCGTTGTGCTCCAGGGCTGCCGCCGCGTTGTCGAGCGCAGCCCGCACGCGCTTCGTGTCGGTAATCGTGTGCTTCTCGATGTAAACGACCGCCCCCACGAGCAGGGCCACGGCGACCATCGCGTACAGAATCCAGACGCGGCCGGTCTTGACGATCCCCAGAACCAGCAGCGCCTCGATAATGACGCCAATCACGAGCAGCGGCGTCGAATCTTCAGTGAACCACGTCATGGCCAACTTTCATCGGCCACCGTTCCGTGGCGGCAAGTCTGGATCACGGTTCGCTTCCTGCCACAGCCCGCCTTTCGGCCGAACGTCGCCGCAGGTAGCCCCATTGCAGCGCAATACAAGAAACCATCATCACGATTGCCACCACCGCTCGCAACGGCCATAGCGAAATCAACAGTTCATGCGTCCGCGGTTGCGGACCGGCAGTCAGTGGGGCATCGATCGGCCGTTGCCGCCGGATTGGAATCTGTGCCGTCTCGCCACGGGCCTCGCGACCCGGAGCCGTCGGAAAGCGTCGCCGCCCGCGGGCTTGTCGAGCGTGCGCGTGCCGAAGCGATATTCGTCCTCGAGATGTGTCTGCCGATGCTGGTACTTGCCGTCCATCACGAACAGCGCCAAAAGCCCGGCCGTGCTGAACAGGTAGACCCAGAACCAAGGCGAGTCTGTGATCCGTGGGCGTGGCGGCGGCTTGGGGCTTGAGGCTTGAGGCTTGAGGCTTGAGGACAAGGATTTTTCCACAGGATGTTCCACTCTCCCCCCGATCGCCGAGAACGCTTCTTCATCACGAGCAGATTTTAGGGCAAACTACATTAGCCCGAAGCGTGAGCGAGGACGCGTGACGAAAGTCTTGCAGGGTTTCCTCGCTAACGCGTCGGGCTAGTGCTTTGTCGCTTGGTGTCGAACCAGGCGCAACATCGACAAACCTAGCGCCGTTTGAACAACGGACCGCCGTAAACCGCGGCGGCGCCAGATCGCCTTCGATCCGCAACAGTTGATTGTACTTCGCAAGCCGGTCGGTCCGCGAGGCGCTGCCGGTTTTGATCTGGCCGGTGCATAGGGCCACGGCCAGATCGGCGATTGTCGAATCCTCGGTCTCGCCGCTGCGATGGCTGATCACGTTCGTGTAGCCATTGCGCGTGGCAAGCTGCACGCACTCAATCGTCTCGGTGAGCGTGCCAATCTGGTTCACCTTGATCAGAATGCTGTTGGCGATTCCCTGGTCGATGCCGCGCTGCAACCGGGCCGTGTTGGTCACGAACAGATCGTCGCCGACCAGTTGCACGCGCGAACCAAGCCGCTGACTGAGCAGCTTCCAGCCGTCCCAATCGTCTTCGGCGCAGCCATCTTCGACCGAGCAGATCGGATATTTTTCGACCCAGCCGCTGAGCAACTCAACGATGCCGGCCGAATCGAGCTGTTTCTTTTCGACCGTGTACGTCTTCTTCGCGGCGTCGTAAAACTCGGTGGCGGCGACGTCGACCGCCAAGGCGATTTGTTTGCCCGGCTGATAGCCAGCCTGCGTGATCGCTTCGAGAATCAAGTCGATCGCCTCGGCGTTGCTGCGCAGATCGGGAGCAAAGCCCCCTTCATCGCCGACCGACGTGTTCAAGTTTTTGCCATGCAACACTTTCTTGAGTTGGTGGAACGTTTCCACGCCGGCCCGCAGCGCCTCGGGGAATGACTCGAATCCCAACGGGGCGATCATGAATTCTTGCACGTCGACGTCATTGTCGGCATGGGCACCGCCGTTGATGATGTTCATCAGCGGCACGGGCAACAGCCGCGCACCGGGGCCGCCCAGATAGCGATACAGCGGCAAGCCGCAGAAATCGGCCGCGGCCCGGGCCACGGCCAGCGACACGCCCAAGATGGCGTTGGCTCCTAAATTCTTCTTGTTCTCGGTGCCATCCATCTCGATCATCCGGCGATCGATGCCGACCTGGTCCACCGCGTCCATGCCGGTCAATTCGGCGGCGATCCGGTCGTTCACATTCTCCACGGCCTTCGCAACGCCCTTGCCGCCGAATTGCTTTTTGTCGCCGTCACGAAGTTCCCAAGCCTCGTGGACTCCGGTGCTGGCGCCGCTGGGAACGGCGGCGCGGCCAAACGAGCCATCGGTAAGCGTCACATCGACTTCCACCGTGGGATTGCCGCGGCTGTCGAAAATCTGGCGAGCCTGGATATCGACGATTGAACTCATGATGACCTCGGGCAAAGTTTTTTGGTTTGGTTGGGATCGTGAGGAATTGGGCGATTCGGCCTGCGGCGACTTGGCGGCGGGCCGCGAAATATTTTGCCCGATCGGGCTGGGGTTGGCTAGTGGATCAATTGAGCATCGCGCCGTCGCTCGGTCCGCGCGGCCCGAAGTTCCCGCTTCACGGGCTCAGTGATGCGCAGTAGGATGGATTCGTATTGGAATCGCGTCCCAACCCGCATTGTGCGCTTCATTTCGCGTCCTTCTGGATCCGCATCACGATGAGCTCTGTCGAAAGTCCGCCGAATGCGGTGCGGTGCGCCATCGAGCCGCTGCCGGCGGAAATCAAAACGACGCAGCCGGGCAGCGGATATTGTTTCCGCGCGGAGTTGGCCTGGGGGGAGTTGCGGCGGTGGTATCTGCGGCGGTTTCGACCGGGCTATGTGGCCCGGATGGCTCGGCTGCGCCGCGGCGATCCGGCGGGCTTGCCGTGGGAGATTCTCGACCCGCGCGATTTGAAATTTTTGTGCAATCAGACCGAGTGCCATTGGGCGACCGAGGACGATCCGTTCCGCTGGCGCGAGCGGATTCCGTTTGCCCGGTGGGGGCTGGCGGAGTTGCAATTGATGGGCTGGCCGTTGCTGGCGCTCACGGTGGCGCTGGCCTTCACATGGTGGTATTTGGCTCCGCTCGCCGCTTGCGTCTTGTTTCTCGTGGTCTATTTTTTTCGCGATCCGCCGCGGCATGTCCCGCAACAGCCGGGGTTGCTGGTCGCTCCGGCCGATGGCAAAGTGGTCGAAGTGACCCCGCTTGAGCATGACGAATTTGTGGGCGGGCCTGCGGTACGGATCGCGATTTTCTTGTCACTGTTCAACGTCCACATCAATCGCTCGCCCTGTGCGGCGCGGGTCATTCGGCTGCGGTATTCGCCCGGCCGCTTCATCAGCGCTTTGAACCCGCGGTGCGCGATCGAGAACGAGGCGATGTGGATCGGCTTGGAGGAAGACGCGGTCCCCTATCGGCGATTCGCGGTGCGCCAGATCGCCGGGCAGGTGGCTCGGCGGATTGTCTGCGATTTGCGGCCGGGCCAAGTGGTCGAGCGCGGCGAGAAGTTCGGCATGATCAAGCTCGGCTCGCGCACCGAACTGATCGTCCCGGCCGATGGCTTGCGCGTGACCGTGAGCGTGGGACAAACCATTCGCGGCGGTCGCGACGTGATCGGAATTTACGACCGGCCGACCTCGGCGGCCGTAAGCTAAATAGCATTTACAACTCGGCAGCGCGTGGCTCCTGCCAAGCCGGGCAGCAAACAACTCGGGAGGGCGAGGCTCCTGCCGAGCCGGGCAGCAAACTCGACGTTCGACGGCTCGGCGGGAGATTCGACCCCCCTTAGAATTGCTGACTTAACCAGCCGGGGACTGACCCCCTCGGCACCGCGAGTTGAGTTAGGACTTCTTAAGCAATAGTTCGTCAAGGAATGGCTCGTGGCAATGAAACAAACAACCCGCCGACGCTTGCGGACAATCGCCGTGCTGCCGACGCTGTTCACCTTGGGCAACCTCGTGTGTGGGTTCTTCAGCATCGTGGTTGCTTCGCGTGTGGAGCGGCCGCTGAGCGTCAGATCCCAATCTCGCCCGAATTCCACATGACCGGCCCGGCGGGCGTCATCCGCAGCTTCGACCCGAACGACCCGACGCACAACATCATGCTCAGCGGCTGGCTGATCTTTTTGGCGATGGTGTTCGACGCGCTCGATGGTCACGTGGCGCGGCTGGCGAGAACGTGCAGCGAATTCGGCGCGGAGCTGGACAGCCTCTGCGATGTGGTGTCGTTTGGCGTCGCGCCGGGCTTTCTGTTAGTGAAAATGTGTCCCTACCTTGCCTATTCCTATCCCGAGGCGATTTGGGTGATCGCGGCGCTGCTGCCGGTTTGCGCTGCGCTGCGGCTGGCCCGGTTCAATGTCGAAACGCCGGAAAATGACGATCATTCGAAGTTCAGTGGGCTGCCGAGCCCGGCGGCGGCCGGGTCGATCGCCAGCTTTGCGATCTTGTTTTACACGCTCCGCCTCGAGACGAATCCCCCGGCCGATCTGCATCAGATCGATTCGATCATGGAAATTTGGGTCTGCGCTTTCGCGTTGACGGTCGGGGCGCTATGGTTTCGCGGATTCCTTATCCCCATTTGGTGAATCAGATTTTTCGCGGACAGCGGAGCTTTGCACATCTCGTAAGCGTCGTGTTCGCCCTTGTTGCGATCATGGTGATCAAAGGCTATTCGATTCCTATTCTGTGCACGATTTTTGTGTTGGTTCCGCCGGCAAAGTTTTTCTGGCAGCGGTTGCAACATCGCAGCACCGAAACCGAGCCAATGTTTTGAGTCGTCGCTGCTTTGAAGAAGAGAACTATCCTCTCCCGCAACGGGCGAGGAAAGTTAACGGTCGAGTCTCAACGGAAATGGGCGCGAATGTTTACTGGGTTGGTCGAATCCGTGGGGTCCGTGGCCGAAGTCCGTGCCGAACCGCCTGGCGTGCGGCTGACGATCGTGGCCGGCGCTGGCAAGGCCCTCGGCCATCGGAGACAGCGTTTGCATCAACGGCTGTTGCTTGACCGTCGTCGCCGCCAGCGGCTCCCGGTTGGAATTTCAGGCGGGGGCGGAAACGCTCAGCCGCACGAGTCTCGGCCGGCTGCGGTCCGCCGATCGCGTGAATATCGAGCGCTCGTTGGCCGTGGGCGATCCGCTGGGAGGGCACTTTGTCACCGGTCATATCGACGCTCAGGGGACCTTGGTCGAACGCGTCGACGAGCGCCAATGGTCGACGTGCTGGTTTCGCGCTCCGGAAAGCTTGCTGCGGCAAGTCGCCGAAAAGGGTTCGATCGCCGTGGACGGCGTAAGCCTGACCGTGGTCGACGTGCGCGACGATCGGTTCAGTGTGGCCCTCGTACCCCATACGCTGGCGAACACCACGCTCGGCAGCCTCGCGATTGGCGGCACCGTCAACCTGGAGACCGACATCCTGGCCAAATACGTGGAGCGCCAATTCGCGACCCGCGTCGAAGAAGAAGTGAGACCGTGCTCCATTAAACCCTAACGAAAAACCAGCCTACCACGGAGCCGCACATGTCAGTAAGCGGGCGAACCATCGGGCGTTTTCCAAGCCAAAATCTCTTGCTAAAAAGCATGGCATGACCAAGACCACTTACTGACGTGCGTGGCTCGGTGTTTACACGAAACCTCTTACCGAAATGCCTGCCTTGTCCGCGAATTATCAAACGGTTTCGTTTCTCAAGAAACGATTCGAAGAAGTCGGCTTGTCGCTCAAAGCGCGTACGGCCAGAATTTTCTCATCGATTTGAACTTGTTGCGATTGCTGGCCGCAACGGCCGACGTGCAGCGCAATGACGTCGTGCTGGAAGTCGGCACGGGCACCGGCTCGCTTACCGCGATCCTGGCCGCTCAGGCGGCCGAGGTGGTGTCGGTCGAAATCGACCCGCAATTGCATCAACTGGCCTCCGAGGAATTGATCGATTTCGACAACGTCTTGCTGCTGCAAAAAGACGCCCTGCGCCGCAAAAACACGCTCGACGCCGAGCTGTTGGAAGCGGTGAACAACCGCCTGGCTCGAGCGCCCGGCCGGCGTTTCGTGCTCGTGGCGAATCTTCCTTATTGCATCGCCACGCCGGTGATCTCGAATTTGCTGGCCCTCGACCGGCCGCCGGAGCTGATGACCGTCACGATCCAGCGCGAGCTTGCCGAGCGGTTCATTGCCGTGCCGGGCACGAAGGACTATAGCTCGGCCAGCATTTGGATCCAAAGCCAATGCCGCGTGCAACTGGTCCGGTTGTTGCCGCCGGAAGTCTTCTGGCCGCGGCCGAAAGTCACGTCCGCGATTGTGCAAATTCGCCTCGATCCCAACCTCCGCAGCCGAATCGCCGACCTGGAGTTCTTCCACGATTTCGTCCGCACGATTTTTCTACACCGCCGCAAACTCCTCCGTAGCGGCCTCTTGGCCGGATACAAGCCGCGGCTCGACAAACCCTCAGTCGACGCTCTTCTTGCCGCCCAAGGGCTAATTCCAACCGTCCGCGCCGAGGAACTTACTCCCGAAGCCATCCTCGCGCTGTCTGACGCAGTGCGTGCAAGACTTGGCGAAGATACGGCATCGAAACATTCCTCCGCGGAGTTGACAGAGGCCGACGAAACCGCACAGGGCGAAATCTAGCTAGCGAAGGACAGGGCGCAGAATTCGCGCGTGCCCTTCGCATTGGCGTCAGGCCTATATTCGAAATTCGGCGCTCTTGGTCCAGACATTCACGGCCCGACCCTATTGATCGGGCGTTCGCGAACTGCGGCGGGCGATCGGACCGCGCTCTAGCGTCACCTCGGCGGACGCTGCGATCGTGCGAATCGCGAGATCATACCCTTCCGCCAATTCGACCGCCCGCAATTGATCCCGACTGCAAGAATGAGCAACGCGCAGGTGTTGCACCTCACGATCATCGAAGGATAGATCATCGAAGGATAGGGAGTGATCGGCGGGTGCAGTAGGATAGCCACTGCAGCGAGAATCATTCCGACGAATGCTGCCGCGACGACCCTTGGACCTGCTTCAAATCGAACGGCAAGATGGCCGGCAATTAGTCCGAATGTCGCCCACGCAAGAACGCAACAAACGAACGTTCCCCAGGAGTCGCGAAAGCAGAACCATACGGTCCAAAAGAGTCCGAAGATCAACCACAGTAAAATGCAGCGGTTTATCCTCCGCTCATCTTCGAAGGACCGTGGACTCGTTTCTCCGCGATGTCCAACCGGGTTTCCGTGCTGATCCCACATATCCGCCGCCGGCCGTTCCGCACTGCAGAGGCTCGCCGCACGCTCACCGCCTTATTGTACAAACGATGCGGTCGCGAAGTCACCCTCGATGGCCAATAACCGTTGCCGTTTCGCGGACGACTGTAATGAATGGCCGCAAGATTTCGTGAGCGGCGTGTTCAGGCCCTGCCGCTGCCGTCGAGTTGGAAGACTTCGCGGCCTTCGAACACGGCTTCCTCGGCGCAGGTCTGGTCGAGGCTGGAGCGGAGCCAAGTGTTCCAACCCAAGCGCGAGCCGGGCGGAGTCGGGTCGCCCAGAATCACGGCCGGCACGTCCACGCCGCGCAGCAACAGCTGCACGTCGAACTCCAGCGTCGGGCCGACATAGAGCCGCGTGAATTGCGATAGCAAAAAGAAGGCCTTGCTCCGCGCGACCGGCGTACGATCGGGCAGCAGCTCGACGAATTCATCGTAGCCGAGCGGCCCGAGCCGCAAGCGGATCTTGCCCGCCACGTCCCACACCCGTTCGCCGATGACCATGCTGTCGCCCAGCACGCAGTTGCCACTGTCGGCGCCCAGTTGCGATTGGTCGGCCGGGTCCAACATCAGCCATTGCCCCTGAAATTGGCAGACCTCGACCGGAAGCTGAAAATAATCGGCGAGCATGGCCGCCAGGCCCGCGGCGCGCGCGGACGGTAAGCCAGCAGCCCGGCATAGTGCATGATCGCCAGATCAGGCACGCGGGCCAGCGTGGCGCTTTCCCGGCTTTCGCGCGGCGCAGGCCGGCCGGCGGATTCGGATTCGATGCCGCAGCTTGGCCATCCCCAGGCCCGAGATGCTCAGCAGTGCGTGCGTGAACGGGTCGGGCGGATGCTCGGCGAACTGCCGGCGCTCATAGGGAATATAGAACCGGTATTTCTCCCATGCCCGATAGAACAGCGACAGCAGCCGGTGGGTGAACAAATCGAACCAATCGCGCAAGGCTCGGCGTTCGGAATGCTTCGAATCGCGCTCCAGCCGCAGAATCAACTCGGAATAATGCCGCGGCAGCGCCCCGGTAATGCCCGACAGGCCGAAAAAGGCCTCGCTCAACTCAGGCCCGCGCACTTCATCGAAGTATCGGATGTCGTAAATCTGGCTGGGCGGAAAATTGAGCGCCACGTGGGCTCGGAAGCGCACGACTTCCTGAGCGACGGGTCCGTCGTAGCCGACCGGCACGCGGTCTGGAAACAGCCTTTCCAGCAGCCGCACGGCCTGAAAGAAATTGAATTCGAAACCTTCCTGATAGAGCCGCCGCTCGACGCTGCCGGGCTCGCCGCGGAGCTCGGCCTTTTGCCCCAAGCCGAATGAGCCGCTAACGGAGCCGGTGATCGAGCCAGTAATCGAATCGGTGATCTTGGGGCGCGCGGCTGCCTTGCCGCCGGGCTGCGGCGGAATCGGCGTGCTTGGCATCGCGCCGCTCTTCACAGCAGGGCCTGGTCGCCCGCCCGCAGTGGCCATTTCTTGATCAGTCCGTCGGATTGCGTGGTCTTGGCCACGAATTGGGTAAAGGAATTGACCCCGGCATAGAGTCCCAAGAATCGTTCCAGCACGCACGCGAAGAGGAACGTGCCGGTGCCGACATATTTCTCTTCATCGAATTCGACCGTGACCTCCACGCCGCGGCAAAAGCCGCTACCCGAACGGCTGCCCACGCGGCCGATGATCCGCCGCGTGCGCATCCGCACGATACCCTCGATCAGTTGCCGCGTGATGTCGGCCAATTGCTGCTGGCCGGCCTGCGGATCGCTGAAATCGTAAAGCCGCAGAATCTCGCACAAGGCGTCGCGGCCTTCGGTCGGGTCTTCCAGCGACAAGAAGTTGAGCGTCAGATGCGAGACGAGCGACCAATAGCGGCCACGGCGCCCGGGGGCTCGCAGCGGCGAGGTCGGCGCCTTCAGGCAGCGAATTCCGGTCAGCGGCGCCGCTCCCTCTAGCTCGAAATAAAGCCGTTCGCCGGCGTGCTGCAACTGATTCGACAGATCGCGATTGGAGCAGAGCGTGCGCACGACCAGCGTGTCGTCGGCGGGCAACTGCGGTTGGAAGTCGAGGTTCACCAGGCTCAAAAACACCTCGGTCCCCCGGTCGCCTTCCTGCGTGGAATTGCGCCGCGTGGCGTGCCAGAACGTGTGCGGCTCGGAACGGTCCAGCCCATGATGAAACGAATAGAACGGTCGATAGACGGTCGTCGTCGCGGTCTCGGGATTGACGCTCGAGACCTCTTCGATTGCGTTGACTTCCATTCCGCGCGGAAAAGCCACATCGGGCACGACCCGGTATTCGAACCGGCCCTGGTCGAGCGCGATTGGCTCGGCCGTCTGTTCGAACAGGTTGACCACCGGCGTGCATCCCAGCCGGAACGTCGCGCGATCGACCCATTCCTCGATGCGCGGCACGGTGTGGTTCAGATAAATCACCACTTCCAGCTTGCTGCCGAAGCCCGCCGCCGCGGCCTGATCCCATCCCTTGATGTCGAGGAACAAGAACTTCTCCCGCATCGCGAAGAATTCGCTCAGCAGGCGATAGCCGAGAAAGCTGCGGGCAGGATAGGGAAGCAAACCCTGGTCGGCATCGAAGCCCACCTGGCCCAGGCAATCGCCGGGCGATAGGACGATCGGCCGCGCTTTCGCTTCCGGGTCGGTCGAACGAAACACGACCTGCATGGCATGATTGAAAATCAGCTCGTAGAGCATCCCGACGACGTGGCCTTCGCCGGTCATGTACAGCCGCAATTGGTCGAGCGAAAGCTGCGAGAATTTCAACTCCGACTTGCACTCGAACTCCAGCCGCAGCGCGGCCGCCGTGCGCCGCGGAGGCTCGTACTCGCGCGGAAAGGGGGGCGATTGCAGCCGGGCCTCGGTGATCTCGATCGGCCAGAGCATCACCGGATACCCGGTGCGAAATCGGCACGGCAGATTCCCCACCCGCGCGGTCTGCAAGCGGCTGCCGCGCTCGATTCGGAACCCGTCGGGCAACGGCCCGCGCGAGGAATCCAAATCGAACTGCAGGATCGACATCGCCGGTACCGGGGCGAGATAGTGCGGGTAAAGCGTCCCGAGCAGGGCTTCGGTCAGCTCCGGGAATTCGTCGTCGAGCTTATGATGAATGCGGCCGGCTAAGAGCGCAAACGATTCGATCATCCGCTCGACGTGCGGATCGCCGCTGCGCGTGGGCTCCAGCAGCAGTCGTCCCGCCGCGGCCGGATACCTGCCCGCGAACTCCTGGGCGAATTGCCGGATGAACAGCAATTCCCGTTCGTAATAGGGAAACAGCGTTTCGCTCATGTCCGTTTCTCAGCCCGTCTCATGATTTGAGTGCTCGGATCGACGTGCAGCCGGTGGTCAACTCCACGATGGTCTCGAACGAAATGTCGGGGTAAGGGTCGATCGACAGTCGGGCTTCGATTTCGAATTGCACTTTCATCTGCGTGCCGCCGCGGCTTTCACTCGTCAGATGCACTTTCACATCGCGCAGCCGCGGTTCGAACCGGCCGATGGTCTCTTCGATCACGCGGCCGATCGATTCCTGCTGCAGCGTCGTCGAGGAGGGGACCGAGCCGAAATCGGGGATGCCATAGGCCACCGGCGAACGAAGGACCTCGGGATACTCCGGCGGAAAAATGACGGTGCCCAGCCGCGTGTTCATCAACTCTTCCAGATCGCGGCGCACGGCCGAAATGATCTGCTCGATGCTATAGCCCCCCCGGGCCAGTGTGCCCCCCGACTCGGGGTCGATCAGCCGATCGAGCATCGAGGGAGTCAGCGCCTGGTCGAGATCGATGCGCGTCATAAAATCGTGCGATGCGGCCTGGCAAAACAGACATTCGCCAATATTCGGATCCAAAATCCGAATAGACTTCTACAACGAAAGTTATAACACAGTTGGCCACTTGGCTCGACAGCGAATTCAGGCCCATGGTCGGGCGCCACCGGGCCAAGTCGGTTGAAGCGGGTTGGGGTATAATCGAGCGATCCGGCCGTGCGATGGTGGATCGTTTTCAGGCGCCAACAGAAGTCTCGCAGGAGAAACTCGATGCTCGCGATCGTACTGCAATGGATGGCGCTTTTGGCCGTGACCAGTCAGCCGCTGGGTCCTGGCGACTCCGAGCGCACCGTCCACGTGAATGGCGTCGATCGGACGTACCTCGTGCATGTCCCGCCCAAATATGATCCGAAACGCCCCACGCCCGTGGTGCTGATCTATCATGGGGCGTTCACCAACGGCGCGATCACCGTGCATTTTTCAGGCATGAACGCGAAGTCGGACCAGGCCGGGTTCATTGCCGTGTATCCCAATGGCACGGGAACCGGTTCGATGCTGTTTTGGAACGCCGGACCGAACCATTTCAAATTCGGCGACAAACCGCCGCCGGACGATGTGGCCTTCACCGCCAAAATGCTGGACGACCTGGAGAGCGTGGCCAATGTCGATCCGAAGCGCGTCTATGCCACGGGAATTTCCAACGGCGGCATGATGTGTTACCGCCTGGCCACCGAATTGTCCGACCGGATTGCCGCGATCGCGCCGGTCAGCGGCACGACGGTGATTGCCGATCCGAAGCCGAAACGACCCGTGCCGGTGATCCACTTTCATGGGCTCGCGGACAAGATCGTGCCCTACAATGGACCCGACGCGAGCACGGCCCGCATGCTGGCGTATAAGTCGGTTGACGATACGATCAAGCTGTGGGTGAAGATCGACGGCTGTCCGGAGAAACCTAAAGAGGTGGTTCAACTGCCGGACAAGGCCCACGACGGCACGAGCGTCACGCGCACGGTCTATGGGCCGGGCAAGGAAGGCTCGGAAGTGGTGCTGTACTCCATTGCCGGGGGTGGACATACCTGGCCCGGCCGCAATTTGCGAATTCAATTCCTAGGCAAGTCGACGCTGAACATCTCGGCAAATGATCTGATCTGGGAATTTTTTGAGAAACATCCGATGCCATAGATACATGGATCATGGCGCAGCGGCGCTATTGGTGTGAGGCGATTCGCCGCAGCCCATTCAACGTTGTGTCCAACACCACGAAATTCGATACTTTGGCCGGGCGCTATGCCGAATTTCGGCCCGGCTATCCGGCGGCGATTTTCGAGCGGATCCGCGAGTTGACCCCCTCCGAAACATTGGCCGCGCGCCGCTGCTGATCGATGCGGGCTGCGGGACCGGAATTTCCACGCGCTCGCTGCGCGAAGCGTTTTGCGGCAAGACCCCAGATTCCGATTCGCCGGTTCGCTTGCGGATTCTGGGCGTCGAGCCTTCGGACGCGATGCGCAGCGAGGCGCTGGCCGCCACCACGGCGCCCGAGATCGGATACATCGCCGGGGTGGCCGAAACGCTGCCTGTGGCCAACCGATTCGCCGCCGTATTGTTGTCGGCGCAGGCGGCGCATTGGTTCGATCGGCCTCGGTTTTATGTCGAGGCGGCCCGGGTGTTGGCCTCGGGCGGCATCTTAGCGCTGGCGTTCAATAACCGCGATTGGCGCAAAAGCGAACTGCTCGAAGAACATCAACGGCTGCTGGAGCGCTTGTCGCCCGGATACCGTCGGACGTATCGCGACATTGATTTTCTCGGCGAGATCGATGCCACATCGTTGTTCCACGATGGCGAAAAGCTCGTCGTCGAGTGGCTGCTGCCAATGAGCTTGGAGCAGTGGATCGGCTTTAATTTCTCGAGCACGTACGTCAAGCGGGCCGTCGAGACGCATGGCGCCGCGGCCGTTGAACAAGAATTGCGAGCCCAGGCGGCGCGTCATTGGAGCGATAAGACTCTGCTGCCGATCCCGTATACAACGGAATTGTTCACCTTCCAGCATCCACAGCGGTTAGGAGAGCCTCAAGAACGTCGCTTTCGATCACAAGCCTGACGCGCCAGCGAAGGACACACGCCAAAATTAACCTCTCGCCCTTCGCTAGCGCTTCAGGCTTGTGTGTTTTGAGTCGGAGGCGTTGGGTCGTCGGCGGGTGGGTTGATCTGCACCTCGCGCCATTCCAATAGCGTGGATGTGTCTTCGTCGGCGAGAAACATCCGCAATCCGCGGCCAATCACCGGGCCGCCATCGTCGCCGGTCCAATCGGTCATGCGGCCCAGCTTGACTGCGTCCTCCGGGTGCTCGTAGGAGCCGGGATAGAGCGCGGGCAGATAAACCTGGCCGGCGCCGGCCGCTGTTTCCAGCCGGGCTTTGACCCACAGCAGGTCGCGCGGGAACTTCGGCGGCAGGACGTTGATAAGCTCGACCATCTCCAACGGAACCCAAAAATAGTTGCCTTGCGCGAATACCTCGAGGACCGAGCCGAACAGATCGTCGCAATCGCGGAGGTCGGCGAATAGCTGTCCATTCAATGTGCCGGCGACGGGGGGCGCCGCTTCGGCCGCCTGAGCCAGGCTCTCGGCCGCCTCGGCGGGATGATTCGTGCGCAACCGCTCGAGCGCTTCCAGCCGCAAGCGAATGTGCTCGGGCGGTGCGCCCTCGCCAAGAAACTTCGGCTGCGTGCCGTCGCGGAACAGTTTGCGCCGCGCTTCCTCGACATCCAGCAGAGTGCGGTACTCCGCAGCGGCCGCCTGCAGTTCCAACTCGTCGTATTGGATGGCATCGAGTTGCCGCTTGGCCCGTTCCAGCTCGCCGGCAAACGCCAGGAATTCGAACAGCAAAAGGCGTTGCGCATTGGCGCCTGGCTTGCTCTTGACGAGGGCTGTTTGTGCCGCGATCGCTTCTTGCAGTTTGCCCGCGCGAAATAGTTCAGCGCCGTCCATCCCTCGCTCCCCTGATTACGTTGATTGGAAAGGACAGCCGCCGGATTATGTTTGCTTCTGCGTGACGAAGTTCCAACCTTTGATATTCGCGCTCGAGTCCAGCTCGCCGGACGCCAATTGCTTCGAGTATTTCATTTCGCAGGTTTGAAAACAGAAAGCAATGGTTTCCTCGGGCGATTCATCGTCGGCCGTTTCGAACTCGTAGGTGACGACGTAGACGCCACGGAAGGTGAACACAAGGTATGGCTTGTTCGCTTGCGAGCCGCCTCCGGTGCGGCGGATCGTAATCTTGGCATCCGCGAAGCTGTTGTTCTCCTGCCGTTTTTCCTTGTACGAGTTGCTGAAGAAAGCCTGCATCAATAGCGGCGAGACTTTGTCGATGTCCTTCGTGATTTCGAAGCGGTAGTCTTCCTCTTTATTGCCCGTCGGCTTGGCGGGCATTTGCCGGGCATTGTGCACGCTCTGGGCATCGTCCTGCTCGTTGTCCTTTTCCTCTTTCTTGTCGTCGTCGAGCTTATCCCGTTCGCGCTGCTCCTTCGCCTTGGACAGGGCCTTGGCGTTGCCGAAACGGAACGAGGTGATTTCCATCACGGCGGCCTGGCTCGCACTGCTGCCCTGAGCGCTGTCGGTCGCTTCGCTGGCCGGCTTGGCCCGCATTTTTTTCGCCGGGGTGAGCTCGAGAAAGGCGTCGAGATTCTTGCCTGCCATTCTCGGCTTCCTTCAACTCAAGAATCTCGTGTTCGTTGTTCGCGGCCCACCGAGCCGCGAGTGAGTCACCACGTCGTGCGCTCGATGAAATCCCAACCCCCCTTGACCGCAATGCCCAATTCGCCGGCGCTGCTTTGCTGGTGATACTCGGCGCGGACCTTCGCAAACGCCAGATTGATCGTTTCCTTGACCGTGCCGTCGGTGCTGACATCCAGCGTGAAGCCCACGACCAGCAGATCGTTGAACGTGTACTTGAGATACACGCCGCGCTTCCCGCCGGTGGCCTTGCGGAGGCTGACCGTGGCCGAGTCGAACACTTCGCGGTTATCCAAGTCTTGGCAACTGCAATAGGCCCGGAACAAATCGGGGGACGAAATATCGACCGCTTTTACGATCTGAAAATTGCAGGCCGCCTCGTCGGCTAAGTCCTTGCCTTCAAATTCCTTGGCGTCGTTTTCATCGATTCCCGAGTCGTCGGACTCCTGATCGCCGAAGAGCGAGGCAATGCCGAGATAGCCCGATTCCTTCAACCGGCTCTCCGCCAGCGCGCCACGCTTGCTTTTATCCTGCGCGGCATAGAGGGCGTCGGAGTCGGTGAATCCGGACGAACTCCCGAAGCGAAACGATTGGAATTCTATCGCGCCGGGAAACTCGGCGTCGGAACTCTCGCCCGTCAACGGCTGACCTTCCTTCACCAATTGCAGAAAGCCGTCGCACTTTTCCTTGGCCGCCATGGCCGCATCCTCCAGGGGGCGGGCGCAATCACAAACCAAGCCGCGGGCCGCTGATCGAGGGCCGGACGGTGTCGTTGCAAGCGGAACTAGCCCGGCGAACAGTCGCCACGCGGGAATGCCGCCCCGCCGCGCTGCACAGCACAGCCGCAGCTTCGACTGCGGCACGACTAGCTGTCGAAGTTCTGGCTGTTCGTAAGCTTGTTCCACGACCGCTCGACGACGGAACCGAGCGTGCCGTCTTTGTTCTGCGGTTTGTAGGAGACTTTCATCGCACCGTACTCGAAGATCACGGTTTCTTCCGGCACGTCGTCGCCGCCGGAGCCGGACCATTCGAGACTCTTGACCGCGACGGTCTTGAAGTCGAAGGCGAGATATACTTCGCCGGCGCCGCCACTGGTCTTGGCTCCCGACTTTCGCAGCCGCAGTTGCACCAGTTCGTAGTGTCCGCCCTGGCCGCAGGTGATGGCCAGGCGGGGAGAGGCCTGATCGGTTTGCTTCTTGATCGTGAATTCCTTGAACTCCGCCTTGCCGGCGCCGGCGCCGGAGCTGGCCGAAGTGATGTTCAACGTGTTCTCGATCCCGAAGGAAAACTCTTTGATCTCGAACCAGCCCTTGAATTGCGTGTCGGTGCTTTCACCGACAATCTTCTCGGCCACGCCACCGGTGACGAAGTTGAGAAATGCGTCGAACGCCATGCAGACACTCCTTTACATCGTGATGACCGAGCGGGGATCAACCGCCCTTCTTGGGGACTTCCGCGACTAATCGCAACGAGGTCGTGAGCGTTTCCAATTGATAATGGGGCCGCAGGTACGCGACGGCTTCGTACCAACCCGGCCGACCGGCTACTTCACGCACTTCAATCCTGGCATCCGCCAACGGAAATTTCGCTTTGGTCTCGTCGCTGGCGCCGGTCGGATCGCAGCAAAAATTGCGGATCCATTCGTTCAGCCACTGAGCGCAATCCTTCACTTCCATGAAGGACCCGATCTTATCGCGGGCCATCACTTTCAGGTAGTGGGCAAACCGCGCCGTGCACAAAATCAAATTGAACTTGGCCGACAATTCCGCGTTAGCGTTGGCGTCGGGGTCGAAATAGGTCTTTGGCTTTTGGGCCGACTGTGCGCCGATGAACACCGCGTAATCGGTTCCCTTGGCGTGCAGCAGCGGCAGGAAACCCAGGTTCGAGAGCTCGAATTCCCGGCGATCGGTAATCGCGATTTCCGTGGGGCATTTCATCGCCACGTCGCCGTCGTCGGTGGGGAAGGTGTGCACCGGCAGGCCTTCCACGCGGCCGCCCCCTTCGACACCCCGGGTGCGGGCGAACCAGCCGTATTTGGCAAACGCGTCGGTGATCCGCGTGGCATAGCTCCAGGCGGCGTTCATCCACAGGTAGTTGTTGTGGTCCTTGCCGTCGACCGATTCCTCGAAGTTGAATTCCTCGACGCGCTTGAAATTCTCGCCGTACGGAAGCCGGCCCAAGGTGCGGGGCAACGTCGAGCCCGACGAAGCGCGAATCTTCCGACTCGCGGAAGGATTTCCACGAGGCGTATTCCACCGTGTCGAAAATCTTCGCCAGATCGCGCGGATTGGCCAGCTCCGTGTAGCTGTCGAAATTGAACATCTTCGGGCTGGCGGCGGCCACGAACGGGGCATGAGCCGCGGCCGCGACGTTCGAGATCAGCTTCAACAAGCTGATATCCTCGGGCGAGCGGCTGAATTCGTAATCCCCGACCAGCATCCCATAGGGCTGACCGCCCAATTGGCCATATTCCTCTTCGTAGATCTTCTTGAACAGCGCACTTTGGTCGAATTCGGCCGCTTTCTCAAGATCTTTGAACAGGTCGCGCTTGCTGACGTTGAGGACGCGAATTTTGAGGCTTTCGCCCGTTTCGGTTTGCATCACCAGATGATGCAGCCCGCGCCAGGTCGATTCGAGCTTTTGGAAGTCGGGATGGTGGATGATTTCGTTGAGTTGGACCGTCAGAACCTTGTCGATCTGGGCGATCCAGTGCTTGACATTGGCTTCAACATCCTTGGAAATCACCTGCCCCGGCTTGACGACCTGGTTCAGGAATTGACGGAAATAATCTTTCGCCCGGCCGGCTTCTTGCTCCGATTGCGGCCGGGTCGCGGTGATGACCTGATCCAGCAAATCGAGCGTTTCGGTTTCGCCAGCGGCGGTTTTTGCAACTTGTTCAGCACTGCTCATGCGACGGACACCTATAGTAAAGAAACGAAGTTTTGCAATTCAAACAGTCGTCGGCGAAATACTTCCGGACGGTTGGGCGGCGACTCGTGTTCAACTTTCGGCGGCTGGCGGGGCTTCGCCCGCGGGTTTCCCGGTTTCGATCCCCATTTGTTCCGCCAGTTTGCGGGCTGCGTCGGTGTTGTTCAACACCTGGCCGAGCAACTCTTCCAGCTTGTCGTTGCCTTCCATCTTGTTCATCAACTGGACCAGCCGCCCGCGCATTTCCAGCAGTTCGCGCAGGGGGCCGACTTGCTCGGCGACCTTGGCAGGTTCGAAATCGTCGAGGTGCTTGAAGTTGAGTTCCACGCCCAATCGGCCCTCGCCGCTGATCTTGTTGTCGACCTTCATCGCCACGCGCGGGGCGGCTTTTTCCAACACGTTGTTGAAATTGTCGCGGTCGATGTTCACGACCTTCCGCTGCTTCATCGGGGGCAGCTTTTCCTTCGGTTGCCCCGAAAGGTCCGCCAACACGCCGACCACGAACGGCAGTTCCGACTTGACCATTGCGCCGTTGGTTTCGACGTCGTAGGTGATTTGGACGCGCGGACGGCGCACCCGATCGAGTTTATGTTGCGTGCTTTCGCGGGCCATCAATGTTCTCCGATCGCGATGATGAGGATGCGTTGCGGCGACCGCGGTACAGTGCGGAAGGAAGCCGACGCGGCGATCCTGTAGTAGTCACTTCTCGGACGAATACCGCGTGTTTCGCGGGTCGCCACGGCAAACGAGAACCGTCTCTCGCTAGTGCAAAAAAGTATACCACACGGCTTTGCGCAACCGGCAGTTGCCGAAATCGATCGTGCTCAATCTTCCGGTTGCGCCAACAATTCCCTAGTTTCCGGAAAGTGTTACCGCTTGTCAAGCGAAACACTTGCGGATGTTCGGGCCCATAAACCGGCTATAACATCGCGAGATCATGGCGTCCACTGGCCGGCGCGCCGAGATGGCCGCGTCCGGATTTGATTCGCTCGATTGCGAATCGCCTCGCCACCCAGATCGGAGAGAGTGAATCTCTGTTGCTCCAAACCGACTTGACGGGGTATACCAGCAGTAGTGGCATTGACGGGTAAGAGCCGGTTCTTGCGCTCATTTCTCCACCGCGCTGGGTTAGCTGTCTCGAATCGCATCTGGCGGCGCACGCCGCACTTCAAGTTTATGGCCGAGTCCGTTGCCACGCCGCCTACGGCGGAACCGACAACTGAATCGCCCGCCAAGCCGGCCGCCGTCCGCCGCTACACGGGCAACAGCGTGTGGCGCGCTCGGCCGCTATTTAATTGGCTGCGTCGGCGGTCGGTCTATCGTGGGGTGGCGACGCTTGTGTTAATCGGCCTGGCCGGTTTGTTTGGCTGGCTGGTATTCCGCCCGTTGTTTCACCCGAACGCCCAACTGCAGTTCCTCAGCGGCGCCGATTATCACGTGCTTCGCGCGCCGCCGGCCGCATTTGCCTTGGAAGACGCCGATGCTCTGCGCCCGCTGGCGAAAGTGCTCTACTCGCCGGGGGGCGATTCCGGCCTGCAACTGCTCGGCGCCATGAAAGACCCCAACGCCCTGCGCTCGCTCGCCGCGACGTGGGCCGATCTCGCGCCCGATCGCTCGGGAGTGCTGATGGTCTATGTCGACGGCCATGGCGTCTCGGACGACGGCGCCGCTTATTTGTTGTGCCGCAATTTCGATCCCGCCAATCCGGCCGCCGGACGTTTGCCCCTGCGCGACCTGTTGCATCAATTGAGCGAGGCGCCTGTCGGGGTGAAGCTGCTGATCCTCGACGCCGGCCGAATTCCTTGCGATCCGCGGTTGGGAATGCTCGTCAACGAATTTCCGCGCCTGCTGGAACAAGAGGTCGCTCGTACGCAAGATTCGAACCTGTGGGTGCTGAGCTCCAATGCGGCATTCCAGCGGTCGCATGTTTCGTGGTCGCTGGAACGCTCGGTATTCGGTTATTTCGTTACCGCCGGATTGTCGGGCGCCGCCGATTTGAACAAGCGACCACGCGATCGATCTCGACGAATTGCACCGCTATGTGACGGTCAATACCGCCGCTTGGGTTCGCGACGCCACGGCGGGCGCCGAAGCGCAGACGCCGGTTTTGCTGTGGGGCGGCGGGAGAGATTTCAAGCCCCGCGATTGTCCGGTGCTCCTGCCGAGTGCCGCGTCGGTTGCCTCGGCCAGATTGCAATTCCCGGCCCGCACGGGCGCGTTCAAATTGCCGCCAGGCACTGTGGCGTCACCGTATGTTCAGCAGGCCCAAAGCGAGTATGCGCCGGAGCTCAATAAGGCGAGCAAAAGCGCGACGCGCAAAGTGCCCGGATCGAAAACCGCGAAGACGACGATGCGAACCCGCAAGAAGGTCAAGAAGCGGGTCCAACGCGCCGAACTGCGAACCGCGGACCGCGCCAACGCCACGAACAGCGCGACCGGAACCTCGGAAAACGGAGCCACCGCGGAAACGAACAAAGCAACCGAGAAGCCTAGCGACGCTGCCGCTCAGCCGGGCGGGAAAAAACCTGGCGGGGCAACGGCGCCTGCCGATTCCACCGCCGCCGCGACACCGGCCAAAGCGGATGCCGTGGCGACTGCCAAAACCGGCTCGTCCGCCAACGCCGCCGATAAAAATCAACCAGCCAAGCCCGCGGAGCCTCCCTCGGCCGCCGATTTGTTGGCCGATGCCTGGCAGCTTCGCGACATCCTGGCGACCGCTCCCGCCGACGGAGCCCGACCTCTAGATTTTGCTCCGCAGCCCTGGCGCGAGTTCGAAGCCTGGTTGCTTGGACAAGAACGTCTCTATCGGGCGGGGGGGGTCAGCGATCCGCGCGACATCGCCACCTCGCTGACGAAACTCTTGCCGCGGTTGGCGCGGTTGCCCAACGTGCCGGTGTCCGACGATTCCGGCCCGCCGGATTTGGCGGCGCGCATCGCGGAACTTGTGCCACACATTCCGGCCGACGCGAATGTCGCATCCTCGCTGGCGATGGCGCAATTTTTTTCCGCACGCAGTGGCGCGACCTTGCCTGCCGAGGTCCAAGCCGCGGCCGACACCTATGGTCGCCTGTCGCGCGATGGCGATTCCGCCGAGCTTGCCGCCTGGCTGGCGAAATTGAAGCCACAACTCGATCGTTATGCCGAAATTCGCTTCGCCCGCGCAATTGCCGCCCTGAATTTGACTGACGGAGCAGTCGTGCGGCTAGCGCTCGAAGCTCACCGCGCCGGCGAAGAGGCCGCCGCGGTCGATCCGACGGTGTTGCCTTGGATTGAAAAGCAAGTCGAAGCGGCCGATCGCATCCGGCTGGCCGGCGAAAGAATGCTGTTGGATTCGTTGGGGGCCGATCGCCGCGAGTTGGCGGCAAGCTCGTTGCGCCAATCGCTTGATCTGTACGATCGGGCGGCCGACGATGCCGCCACGGTCGGCGACGCGATGCGCTTGGAAAACGATTTGCTCGACCGCGCGCCTTACTACGTCGCGAGTTGTCGTCCAGCCGCCGTCAGTCCATCGCCCGATGCGCCTGCGCCCGCCGACGTGGCGGCCTTGCTGGACCGCTTGGCGCATTTGTCGGCCGCGCTCGACGCTCCCGATCCGCGCACATCGAGCAATTGCGCAGTCTGACCAACGAGCTATCCAGCATGGCCGACGACGCCGAGGCTGGCTGGGGCGATGCGAACGTCAGCCAGCTCGCTGGCCGCAACGCCCCGGCGGGACGCATCGGCCGCCTGGAAGCGCTCTTGGCCACCCCGTTGCCGAATGCGGAAGCTCGCATCCAACTCTTGCAGGCTCTGGCGGCGGCCGATGAGCAGCTTGCCGATTCGATGCCGCCGGTCTCCGTGCCCCAGACGTTGGAACCGACGCCCGTGCCGACGGCGCAGCAATGGCAGTCGACGCTCCATCGAGCCGAATTGGAAGTCGCCTTGGCCCGGTTGGCCTCGGGCCGCGATCCAGCGGGGCAACAGGCGATTCAGACGTTGGAGCAAGCGGGCGACAGTTTGCGGGCGGCCGTGGCTCGGCTCGAACAAACGTCCGACACCGAGACCGTCTCGGCCGCGTGGGATGCGACGAGGAAGTTCGGCGTCGCCACGCGCGATTTCTATCGCGGCCTTCCGCCCCAGATCGAAACGGTCGTGCAACAGGCGCATGATCTGAGCGATTCGGCGGCACGAGGAACACGAATTTTAACGCTCCGCACCGCGGCCCGGTCGGTTCGATTGATGGATCCTCGCGATGGGCGACAGCTCGGCGGCGCCAATCCGTGCGGCGTGCTGGCCGACGCCGCCTGGTTCGATTTGCTCTCGTGGCAAGGCGCCCGGCTGGAAGCGGCGCTCGTCGATGCTCCGCCGGCCGACGTCGAATTCTTCAGCGCCGCTGCGCAAACATACCGCACACAGGCGGCCGAAATCGCGCAGCAGCCGAATCTGCCCGCTGCCGCCGGCGAGCCGATCGATTTCCAAGGTCCAACCACGCTGAGCCTGACGACGCAGCCCGAGCAAAACATCGACGTCCGGGTGCGGAACATCTCCGATCAGTCGGCGGAAGTCTGGCTGATGCTCGATTACGATCCCGCAAAGCTCGAGTTGGAAGTTCCCGAGGCGCCGCCGCTGCGGCTCCAACCGCAATGGCTCGCCGAGCATCCCGAAGCCAAAGACAAGCCGGGAGATGAAGCGGCGCTCGAATCGCCTCGTCCGGATCGGGCCGGCGCGGGGCCCTCGTTGCAACTGCAAGCTGGCCAGTCGCAAACCTTGCGATTGAAAGTGCGCGCTCTGCCCGCGGCACGAGGAATGTCGCGGCTGATTTTTAAGGCGATCGGCCCCGGCGTCTATTTGCGGCATCAAATCGATGTCGCTCTGCCGCCCCCCGATGCGATCGCCATCGTCGTCGAATCGGCTCCGGGCACGTGGACCGAATCGGACTCGCGCTATTTGTTGGAACCGTTTCCGAATCGGCAAACAAGCTATCGCCTTGCGCTAAGCAACCGGAGCTTCACGGATCGCAAGGTGGATGTGGAAGTCTTGGCGCTCGATCAGGCTCCGTTGGCCGCGCCGCCGGCCACCGCGCTCTCCGCCGACGATGCGCGAGCGGTGCTGGGCCGTTTGGGACCGGCGCGGTCGCTGGCAGTGCTTACGAACATCGCCGTCCCCAGCGGCGCGAAATCGGTGCCGCTGCCATTTCCAAAACCGGGTCCACAAGCGGCACCGGCTGCATCGCCAAGCGGCGATAAAGCGGCCGCCGCCGACACTGCCGTCGACACCGCCGCCGACGCCAAGAAGCCAGCCGAAGCGGCTCCCGCGCCCCGGCCGCCGTTGCTCCTGTCACGCCGGCTGACCATGGCTTGGTGCTAGTCGTTAGCGATCAGCAGACGAAGCTCAAGACGGTGCTCTGGCTCGACGTGGCCCCGCAGCGCCCCGGCGCTACGTCCATCCGCAAGTCGGCTACAACCTTGATCGCGGCATTTTAGAAATTCGCGTCCGTCCGCAAGACAAGTCGCTCGTGCCTCCCGATGGCGTGGCCGTGCATGCGGAGTTGTCGCCCAAGTTGCCCGCCGGAGCGCAGTCGGAGCTCGATGGCCGTGTCGAAGCGCCGGACTTTGAAGCCCGGCTCTCGGCCGAGATTGCGCCGGAAACCGGCAAGACCGTGACCGTGCGGCTCACGATCGACGGCTATCCGCGGGCGTTTACTTATGACGTGCCTTGCAGCGTGCAAGCGACCGACGTCGCGGAATTGTCCAATCTTCGCGCGATTCGGTTTCTTTCGCCTGTGACCGATCAGGCTTTCAAAGCGCCGCTCGAGTCGATTCCGGTAAAATTCGAAGTCGATGCGCCGCTGGGAGCGTTTCAGAATCCCGACGACGTGTTGGAAGTCGGCGTCGATACCAACCGTGATCGCGATTTGCGCGAAGGGCCCAGCGTGCGGCTCAAGGCCGATCGCCAGGTGCACGTGGGCGTTGCGAGCATGGCCCCCGGCGGGCTGCTTGAACTGAAAGCGACGGTCGAGGATTTCAACATGAATATCCCGGCGCCCTCGGTCCGCAATGCGAAGGTCGACGTGCTGGGCCGTTTGTACGCCGGCGGACAAACCGGCTGGAGCACGCCGGTCGAAATCATTCTCGATGGCGCACCGCCGCGGATCGAGAACGTCAAGCTGGTGCCGCCGCTGGTTAGCGCCGGCCCCGACGAGGAAATAACCGTGTCGGCAACCGACGACGAGCTCAGCGGCGTCGCGAAGGTCGAAGCTGGCTTCGACCCCTTGGGAACCGGCCAATTAGGTCCGTCGTCGCCGCCGAAGATTCTGCAGCGCGACGACAGCGGCCATTGGGTAGGAAAGCTGCCGACAAAGGAATTGTCGCCAGGTGCGCTAATGCTCTTGGTTCGCGCCACCGACAAGGTGGGCAACGTGGGTGAATACACCAAAGTGAAGGTGCATGTCCTCACGCCCGAAGAAGTCAAAGCCGCGGAGTCGGGCGGACCGGTGCATCTGCTGGGCATGGTGTTCGTCGGCCCCGATCAGGCTCCGGGAGCGAAACTGACGCTGACCACGGAGAAAGGAGCGGTGTTCGCGACAGTCACCGCCAACGGCTCCGGCGAATATAGCTTCCCGGAAGTTCCGCCCGGCAAGTACAAGCTGTCGGTGACAGCCCTATTCCACAACAAAAACCGCAAGAAAGACGAAGACGTGGCAATCGAGCCCGGCAGCAAGACCAAGTCTTTGCGGATCGTGCTTAAATAGACCCCACGCGGACGTTCCTTCTTCGCTCACTTCGCTGTTGTCGTTTAACAGCTGCTGTCGTTTACGACCAAAATTAAAAAGGGGCGGGAGGGACGGGAGTCCTTAATTGCTCCGAGTAGGGCCGATTCGTTTTGCTCCAGACGGCCCAGCAGTTGATCCGGTTCGGAGCTAGACACCACCTGATGCCAACCGGCTAAGGATTTGGCGTGCTGCCCAAGCTGATCGATGCTGAAAAGCTCGGCCCGCGATGGCCGCTCGTTGTTGAAAAAGGGGACTGGCTCCGAGCGACCGTTCACTTTCGTCGAAAATTTTGGTTTGTCGCGAGGCGCCTGTCCCCTTTTTAAAACCCTGCTAGATACGGCCCATCAACAGCAAAATCAGGAGGATGATTAAGACCACGCTGACCAGGCCGCCACCCCCGGCGAGGAGATTGTTGCCCCTGCGATAGCCGTAGCCACCGCCGAACAGTACGACGAGCAAGACCACGATCAAGACCAATCCGAGAGGGCTCATGCTGCGCTCCTAGAAAAAACGAGAAACACCGATTGATTTCAGCGAGTTCTTTGCGGCTATGTCCGCCTAAAATCCGTGATGGATCGCCTCGATTCGAGACGACGTTGGTCGTTGTCGTTTGAGCGTCAGATTTGTGGGTGGAGCGGCCCTTTCTGTATTCTTTCTCTCCCTTGACGGGAGAGGGCCGGGTGACGGTTGGAATCAGGTTCGATTTTTCACTCGCAACTGGATTTCGACGTCACTGATGCTCCCACCCCTCACCCCCGACCCCTCTCCCGCAAGGGGCGAGGGGAGACGCATTTGTCCGCAGCGGCCTTCCCACCACTTTCGAGTCGCTCACACGTCGTTGTCCGCTGTCGTGTACGAGGCTTTGCCGCCTGTTGAAAAAGGGGACTGGCTCCGAGCGACCACTCGATTTCGTCGAGAATTCCGGTTTGCCGCGAGGCGCCTGTCCCATTTTCAACACCTTGTTAGGTTACTGCTGGCCGTACGGTCTTGAGTATTTCGAGCAGGTCGGTCAGTTCCACCGGCTTCGCCAAATAGTGGTCGAATCCCGATTCCTGCTGACGCTGACTGTCGGCGTCACTCGGGGTGTAGCCAGTCAACGCACAAATCGTGACGTCCTTGAATTTCGCTTTCTTCCGCAGTTCCTTGACCACTAGATTGCCATCCATCCCCGGCAAACCGATGTCCAGCAGCACGATGTCGGGCCGAGAAGCGGATGCCATCTCCAACGCGGTTGGTCCGGTGCGCGCCACTTGGACCTGGTGCCCATAGAGCCGCAGTAATAGGCCCAGGGTGTCGCCGGCGTCGATGTTGTCTTCCACGACCAACACCTGCAGAGATTGCCCCGTCGATTGTCGCGGCTCGAGGACGACCTTGGTTTCTTGCACCACGGGATCTAAGAGCAGTGGCAACTTGATCGTGAATTCGCACCCTTTTCCCAATCCAGCGCTGGCTGCTTGAAGCCTGCCATCGTGCATCTCCACCAGGTTGCGGGCCAGAGCCAGACCGATGCCCAGTCCGCCATACGACCGACCGAGCGAGCCGTCGACCTGGGTGAATAGCTCGAAGACGTGTGGCAGCAATTCCGGGCGAAATGCCGACCCCGCTGTCGCGCACCCGGACCACGGCGTCGTCTCCTTCTCGATCGACGGTCATCCGAACGAGTCCGCCCATGTCGCTGTACTTCGCCGCGTTGTTGAGCAGGTTGACCACGACCTGCCCCATCCGTTCCGGGTCGGCCTGGACCCAAATTGGCTGGGTCGGCAGCGCCACGGAGAACTCGTGCTTGCGTGCGTCCATGAAGGGGCGAGTATCCTCAGCCGCATGGTTGACAACGACACGCAGGTCGACCTGTTCTTTGGCCAGCCGTAATTTCCCTTTGGTAATTCGGCTAATGTCCAACAGGTCGTCGACCAGTCGGACCATGAGCCCTACTTGCCGGTCGATGACGTTTCCAGCTTGTTCGATGATCGGCTCGTTGGTCCTCATCTGCCGGAGGATTTCCAGGGAGTTGAGGATCGGCGAAAGAGGGCTGCGCAGTTCATGGGACAGCAGGGCCATGAACTCTTCCTTGCTCCGATTGGCTTCAGCCAGGCCATCGGCCCGGACCGCTGGGCCTGCGTCGCCTCACTTTCGGTGAGATCGTGCATGACTCGGGCGAACGACCGAGCCTGTTTATTCTCGTTGAACAGGGGCGTGACGATCGCCTGGCACCAAAACCGCGTCCCATCCTTGCGGACCTGCCAGCAATTGCTGTCGGCTCGGCCGTGAGCCAACGCCGTCTCGATTTCATGCTCGGGCTGGCCCGAGCGAACGTCTTCCGGTCTGAAGAAGCGGGAGAAATGCTTTCCCATCACTTCACTCGATTGATATCCAAAAATCCGTTCCGCTCCTGCATTCCAACAGAGCAGATTTCCATCCAGCCCCACCAGGAATACCGCGTACTCCTTGGCATCGGTGGCCAGGAGGTCAAATCGCTCTCCCAATTCTTGGGATGAGAGACGGATCGAGTCGTCTGAATTCATGACCCCACCTTTTCCGTGAATTGGTTCCGTCGGACAATCTGGCCCGTATGGTGACCTATATCTCCACGCCAACGATCCTTCGCTAATTGCGGGACGGAGCTTCCCATCCGTCGCAACCAGCGGAAATGTGAGGCGATGCTCGCCAGCAAGCTTTCCTGGGCGATGTATTTCAAACCAAACTCGCGGCATGTTCGCTCCACCAACGGAGAAATCTCCGGATAATGGACGTGACAGATCTGCGGGAACAAATGGTGCTCGATCTGAAAGTTCAGTCCACCGATAAGCCAGGACAAGAATCGACTCCTGCGAGCGAAATCGACCGTTGTTTCTAGTTGATGGACGGCCCAGGCGGTTTCCATTCGGCCCGTGTCCGGACTTGGCAACAGAAATTCAGCTTCCTCCACGCAATGGGCCAATTGGAAAACCACGCCGAGCATGACACCCTGCACGAACGACGCCGCCACATAAAACAGCAAGACGGTCCAGACCGGATGCAACAACAGCGGAACCACGAGCGCCAACGAAAAGAAGACTCCCTTGCCGCCGAAGAAACCCAGCAGATCCCAGCCCTTGGGTCGCGGATACGGCTGCCCGCCAACCTGGCCGAGGACGAGATCACGGAAGTCGTCATAGAGCTGCCATTTGATCGGCAATAAACCGTACAAGGGCCACATGTACAAGTGCTGCAGCCGATGAAACCAGAGGCGCTTTTGATGCGGTGACAAGCGGCCGATAAAGCCAACGTCGATGTCGTCGTCGTAACCCGTGATATTGGCGTACGCGTGATGAATGCCGTTATGCTTTCTGGCCCAGATATACGAGCTGCCTCCCAGCAAATCGAGGCTCATCGCCGTCAGCCGATTGACCCACGCCCGCCGGGAGTAAGCATGATGGCCCCCATCGTGCTGGATGTTAAACCCAATCGCGGCCATCGAGATGCCCAACAACACAACCACCGGCACGGCCAGCCACCAGGTCGCGATGACGAACACGAGCAACGCATAACAGGCGACGAACCACGCGAGCACCAGCGCCGTTTTGCCATACATTCGGGGACAATCGCGGCGGCGTTTCCCCGTCGTTCGGAAATATTGATCGACACGCCGTCTTAGCTCCGTATAGAAGCGGTCGGTCGCGCTGAACTTCAATGCATTGTGGGCCGTTGTTGGAGTCGCCTCATCGTTCCGAGTGATCTTCTCGTGTGATTGTCTTATCATGATCTCCTCCGCAAGCACTGTGCGTGCTTTTGATCGGTTCCAGGACGATTCGGAGCCGCGGTTGCTCGCATTCGCTAATTTCGCCGCTCGTGTTTTCGCTAAACAGCCTATCCGAGGAAAATGGGGAATGACCCCCTCGGCGCCGCGAGTTGAGTTAGGACTTCTTAACAACTTCCCTTTCGATTCCAGACGTCTGCCGCAACGCCATGGGCGAGCAGAAACACCTGGACGACCGTGCCCGTTGTAAACACCTGCACCACGGTGCCGCTCGTCGGCTCGACATCCGCAGCCGCTTCGCGGACCTCGACTCCGGTGATTCGTTTGATCTCCTGCCGGAGCGGCGCAGCCGAGTCGTTGAACAACTGGCGGTGAAATTCCTGCAACTTGGCTGCACCGGCGGGAGTCTTGGCCAGGGCCGCCTCCGCCGGTGACAGAGCCCCGTGCAGCGTGATCACCAGCGTATTGTCGTTCAGGACGACCGTGACCGACCTGGGTGCATGCCCGGTGCGCCGCTCTTCGAAGGCGGCTGCCGCTTGGGCAATCTGCTCCGCCATGGTCGATTCCGATTTGTTCATTCGTTCCTATTCCCGTCTATCGCATCTAAGTCGCGACGTCCAAGTTCAACAAAAAAGCCGGCGTGGCGGAACACCGTGAGGTATCCCACCACGTCGGCTTACTCTTTAACGGGTCTCCCGGCAGTCCAGGTTACCCTTTAACTAGTCATCCAACGACGATTCACTTATCTAACTGCCTATCCGAGAACCGTCCGCGGAGAAGGGGGCAGGCACTTCGCAGCAAACGTCGAAACTTCAGGGAATTTGTTGCGGCGCTCGAGAGCCAGTCCCCTTTTTCAACTGGCTGCTAAACCGAGCGCCCACTTCACCTCATGTAGCCGGAGAACGCAAGGGCACGACGCTCGTCATCCGGCCATCGCTTAAATACTTGCCATTCCGCAATTTGATTTGCAGTTCTACCGAAATGCTCCGCACAAGCCCACGCCAACGCGATCGCGGCGACAGACTAATTTTTGGGAGTGGCCGCAATGATCTTCAACAGATCGATTACACGCTGGACCCCGGCGACGCCGCCCGCTGCCCGCAGGGCCGGATGACGTTGGTGTTCGTATTGGATGCTTCCCGACAAGGTCACCTGGCCGCTTGCCGAACTGACCGTGACGCGCGACGGTGCCCGCAAGCCACAACCAGCCAACCGCTGGCTGACCTGTTGGGCGATTTTGGGATCGGAGTTTTTGTTATCTTGCATCATTGCGGAACTCGCTTTCTGAGTATTGAATTCGAAACCCTTCGCTAGCAGCCTGTTGAAAAAGGGGACTGGCTCCGAGCGACCACTCGATTTCGTCGAGGATTTTGGTTTCCTGCGAGGCGCCCGTCCCCTTTTTCGGCACCCTGCTAGGCGTTCGTCACAAACTTGCAATGGATGCGGAGATCCTCACCGTCGTCGATCCGGCTCACCACTTCATAGATATGCAGTGCGCGGCCAATGTTGCGGGTCGCCTCGAGACCTTCTTCTTTGAGCATCCGCAGAGTTGCGATTGAGCCTTCGCCAAATCGCTTGCCGATCGTGCCGCTTTCGGTCACGTAAAAACGGGCAACTGCCTCTCTGCATTCGCGGTGTTTATCCCCCTCGACCAGGCGCAGATTTCCTTCGCTCCGTCCTTGAACCCTCCTTCGAAAGTGAAAACGATTCGCCTGGCTTCGCGAGGAATCAACTCGATCCACGGAACATGCTGGCAACGTACGATGACGGTCCCCGCGTGCTGATCACGATAAACCACGCGATAGATCTGATTTTGGACTTCAATTTCTCTGTCCTTAGTGTCCGTCCCCTCCACAGGGAGTTCAAGCAAATCCGGACTGAGAACTAAAAGGTTCAAGCCAACGGCACCCCCCAACGTGCAGTCGATCCACTGGGCGGCCTGGGATGTCGCGCTCTCCGGTTGCGCCGAATCCGTGAGGACCGCCTCGCCATCCAGGCGGCCTCCTTCGAAGATGAAATTGTAAATCACCATGCACCTCGGATCAGGTCGGGGGCTGACGCCAATTAGTCAGAGCCATGCTTGTCATCCGCGCCGTTGCAAAAAAAAGCCGGCGTAGCGAAACACCCAAGGGTATTCCGCTACGCCGGCTTACTCGTTATCAGGTCTCCCGGCAGCCGGGTTACCCGCTATTTAGTCATCCGACGACAATCGCTTCGCTTATCCGGCGGCAATACTCCGCACACACCACAGGATCGCTCGCCCATTAAGGATACCATAGTGCTGGCCAAAGACAAGCGGCGTCGCGCAGTTACTTTGAATTTCCGCGTTTGTTATCATACTCATTGGACAGTGGCGGATGCACAGTCTCCTTCCGCGAGTCTCCGACCTCGCTCAAGCCACCTTCGAGATTGCGATGAAAACCCAGGGAGAAATCGAGGCCGAAATCTGTGCCGGCATGAGCCGTTTCGAACAAGATTACATGGGCGCGGCCCGAAGGACATTCATGCCCATTTGCTGGGCGACTTGCTGGTGATCCGACTCCAAGGGGTCTTGACCGCCGCTGAACAGCATCTGGCTAAGTCGCTACCTGCCGACAAGGGGCGAGATCTGCTCAAGCAAGTCCGGACCCATCTGATCGAGACCGCTCGTCCGCTCATGGAAGCGATGATCCAAGAGGTAACCGGTGTCAAGGTGCTGAGCTTGCATCACGACATTAGCACGACAATCGGCGAGGAGATGGTGGTCTTCACCCTGGACAAAGTGCCGCAATTCCGGGATACGAGGAAGAAATAGCGATGTCGGCGTTGCTGAAAAGTGCGCGTTGTTTCGAAGAGGGTTCTTTTTTGGGGAGCTTTTTCGCCGGTCGCGAAACCGGCCGGCCGGCCAGCTAACGCCCCGCCGGGCGTTTCGCGTTTAGGGCCATCCCCGCCAAGGGTTGCTTCGATCCCGCCGCCGGCCCCGCACTCTCCGTTTCGAGAGAGTTCATGAAGCAGTGGAAGCGGACCAGCAGCCTGCGGATCAAACAGTGATTCAAAGAACTGTTGACGCAGTGGTCACGCGTCGTTCCCAGCAGTGAGCCAGCTGTGGCAAGCAAGGCACTATGTGCCACCCGCGATCGTGGCCTACCGGGTTGTTAAAAAATGGGAGAGGCGCCTCGCGACAAACGCGAACTCCCCGGCCAATTTCAACTGGTTGCTCGGAGCCAGTCCCCTTTTTCAACAGTCGCCTAACGCCATTCTCCTGGCGAGTGCTGTCGTTTACTGCGGAGCCGCAGTTTGCCTGGATTGCCAGGGGGCGGCGTTATTCTCTTCCTGACCGGCAAAGTTGGCCTAAACCCTCAAGATCGGCCCTTTTTTTCGCCGATAGCTCCGGTTGATTGCCGGAAGGGCCAATTGTAGCGATTGCGGGCGACATATTTCGCCGTCTGTGAGCCGCGACAAGTTGCTGGCATGCAAGCATCCGCCCCGGCGATGGCGATTATCGGTCTGTTGAAAAAAGGGATAGGCACGTCGCGGCAAGCCAAATCTACGGGCGAAATCGAACGATCGCTCCGAGCCAGTCTCTTTTTTCAACACGCTGCCAGAGCAAATTCGGAGTGTCGGCAGGATGACGAATCGGATTCTTATCGCAGTGATGATGGCCCTGGCGGCGATTGCCCCGGGCTGTGCTGCCACTGCGCCTCCGGCGGCCAGTCCAGCCGCAGCCGCCGCGGGTGGCGGCGCTGCCGCTCCCGCAGCGCCCGCGCGCCGGCCACGACGACGACGCCCAACGGAACGACCGTTGTTGCCGTGTCGCCTGCGGCCCCTAGCTGCTGTCCGCCGCCGACGCTTTGGCAGTTCCTGGGTGTCACGAATTTGCTCAAGCACTTGGGCGCCGACCTGACGCAGCTTCGCAACTGCCTGGGCTCGATCTTCCCCGGCTTGGAGGCGACGCCGGCGTTGACGGCCATCACCGATCCCTCGAATCTGAACTCGTCGAACCCGGCCGAAAGCGCCGCGGCCGCCGCCAAGGCCGACGAGGATCAGGCTCCGCAAAAAATCAAAGCCATCAATTATCTTGCCACGTTGGGCTGCGTCGGCTGCTATGCCGGCGTCGAAGACGCCCTGCTCGCCTCGCTCGACGATTGCACCGAATCGGTCCGCTTCGCCGCGGCCAAGGCATTTCGAGATCTTTCGGGCAAGCCCTGCTCGGTGTGCAAAACGAAAAGCTGTTGCAGCCCCAAGGTTCGCAAGCGGTTGGAAGAAGTGGCGAACAAGATGGTCGACGGTTGCTACAAGGAATCGTCGGCTCGCGTGCGGCGCATGGCCAGACTCGCGCTCGCGGGATGCGGCGGAGCATCCGCGCCCAAGCCGGGCCCGAAAGAAGGCCCCTCGGAAGCGCCGACGCCGGCTGAAGGCAAAGGTAGGGCGAAGACTGCTGATGCGAAGGACGCCGCCGACGAGCCGACCTTGGCCGACGAGGACGATGAAGACAGCGCGCACGGCGCAGCGAAAACGGCGTCGAATGCCGCCCTTCCCGACCCCGACGACCCGGCCACCCAGGCTCGCGTGGCGCAAGCGGTGGCGCAGGTCCAATCGGTCATGCGACCGGCCGTGAATGCCGATTGTGGCTGCGTCGTGCCGCAACCGGTTGTGACGCAGTTCACGATTCCGAATTCGCCGATCCAACGAGCTTCGGCAACATCCAACACCGCTCCCGCCGCGGCGGGCAATTCCGCGGGCACGCCTAGTAAAGGGCCGGCTTCGAACAGCGCTTCCGCGGCGACAATGCCCAATAGCGGAACATCCGCGGATGTTGCCGCGCCAAGCAGTACGGATTCGCTGGCCATGAGTTTGGTTCGCGCGATCGGGTTTGCCGTCACCGCGCCGAAAACCGGCGCGGCGTCGAAACCCGCCTCGGCGTCAACACCCGCGGCGATTAAGGACGCGGCTGTCCAAACCGTTGGCACCGAGTTGGCCGAGGTGAATGGCCAGCCGGTGTTCGAAAACGAAGTCCTGCCGGCAGTGGATCGGCAACTGGCGGCGCTTGGCCCCAATGTTTCGATGGCTGAAAAAATGCGCCAGCGCCCGGCCGTCGTCCGCCGCGAGCTGGCCCATGTGATCGACCGCAAGCTGATTTGCCAGGAATCGCACCGCTCGGCATCGGGCATCATCGTCGCTTCGCACACCTCAGGCGCGGAAGACGAAGGAGCCGTGGCCGATGCGTGGCTCCAGCGCGTCGTGCGGCCGGATGAGCATGTCGAACCGGCCGAGATCGTCGCCTACTACCAGGCGAACCAATTGCGTTTCATGCAGCCGGGCGAAGTCCGCTACGAAGAGGTTTCCGCGGCGATTGGCCGTTTTCCGTCGCGCGTGCTGGCTTTGGCCGCGATCCGCTATGTCCGCGACCGCGTGCAGGGCATCCCGGCAAAACCGCCGGCGGTGAACATGGCCGCGGTCGAGGTGCGGCTCTTTCAATTGGACGCGGCGCGAGCAAGTCAACTCCTCCGCCTTGTCGGCCATGTTGTTTCAATTGCCGATCGGCGTGCCGAGCCAGCCGTTCGACACCGGCGATGCAATTTGTTTGGTGCGCGTCTTGGAACGCCACAATGCCGCGCCTGCTCCGTTGGACGCGGTAGCCGAGATTATCCGGCAGCAGGTTGTCAGCAATCGCCGCGACTATCTGGCGGCGGCCTATGTCGACGAGCTGCGCGGCCGCGCCGAAGTTTGGACGGTGTTCGATCCGCCGTCGCCGAACCCGGCCCCTTTGGCCCGGCCCGCCGCGTTTGACCAGCGCCATTAAGACCTTAAGAATTGATACAATGCAGTTCCAGATGTCGGATGGCACTGACTTTGTCAGTGCTGTTTGGAAGTGAATGCAGTTGAAGTTGCCGAACAGGACACTGGCGGAGCCGGTGGCACGCAGCAGCGGCGACCGTTTACGAAAGGACCACGACTTGATCTCGCCCATCGGATTAGGCCAGACGCCTCAGTCGGGCCACTCGCATTCCGCGCGGCACAAAAAGCAAGCGGCGGGATCGGGTCAACCGTTTTCGTCTTATGTGAAGGCCCATCGCACGAACTTCAAACCGGGCAGCTTCACCCAGCCAATCAGCACCAGCAGCTTGCCCTCCGCCGGAGAAATTTCCGGCCCCGCTTCGAGCGCCGCACCGAGCGCGACCACGTCGGTCGCCGCCGGTGCGCTGCCCAGCCCCATACTCCCTGGCGAAGCCGCCTAAACCTCAAGCCTCAAGCCTCAAGCCTTCCTCTTCCATGTCCCTCGTTCCCCAAAAACCTGGTGTTCTCAAGCCCGGTGCGTCCGGTCAGCGTAGCGGCTGGCGCGGGCGGCTCGGCATGAACACCGAAGTGGTCCAGCATCGCTGGCAGCGCGATTGGAATGCGCAGCCGCTGGCCCAACTGCAATCGCGCGACATGTGGCGGCGCGTGCGGATGGCCGGACTCTTGGGGCTGTTGGTGGGACTCGCCGGGCTATTCGTATTCGAGTTGTGGTACCGGCCGGTGCAGACGCCGCTCGTGGCGATCGCCGCGCCGCCCTATGCGTGGCCCTTGCCGCCGCAGGCTTGGGCCTCGGAGGACGTCCATGGCCTGGCCGACTTGGATCGCGAAGAGTCAATCCGGCTGATGGATGTCAGCCCCTCGTGGCGATCGACTGAAAGCGGGCTGGCGAATTTTGACCGGCAGTTGCAAACATTGGCCCGGCAAGGCTCGGCCACCGGCTCGGTGATTTTCTATGTCAGCATGTTGGGCGTGGTCGATTCATCCGGCCGGCCGGCGCTGCGTGCCTCCAGGCGCATCGCCGCTGAAGAGTGAATCGTGGATTCCGTTAGTCGATCTCTTGGATCATCTGAAGGCCCAGCATTTGCCCGACGCCTGGCACAAGCTGTTGGTGTTGGATTGCAATCGCGTGGCGGTGGATTGGAATTTGGGAGTGCTTTCGAACGGCTTTGCCGATGGGCTGAAAGACGCCGTCCAAGCGGCCGGAATTCCGAATCTGGTGATTTTGAATTCGACGAGCCCCGGCGAACGCGGCTGGGCATCGGCCGATTTGGGTGGTTCGGTGTTCGGGCATTTTCTGCGGCTCGGGCTGGCCGGCGCCGCCGATTCCGAGCTCGACGGCGGCAAAGGGGGCAACGCCGACCGCCGCGTTTCACTCCACGAATTGCTGCACTATCTTGACCGGCACGTCGACGATTGGGTCCGTCGCAATCGCGCCGATCGGCAGCAGCCGATGCTTGTTCCGGCGAGCGCCGCCGATTTCACCGTGGTGTGGGCGTTGAATAAGCGTGCCCAGCGAAGGTTGGCCGAAGCGGAAGGCGACCCAGCGCCACGGCCAATGTGTCGAACGACGCGCTCAATCGACTTTGGATGACCCACGATCGGCTGGCACAGTTGCAGCCGCAGCGTTTCGACCCCTTGGGCTGGGCCCAATACGAACAGAAGCTGCTCTGGCTTGAACAAGCCGCCATTGCCGGACCAGCCTATCGCGCATCGGCCCGAGCGGTTCAGAGCCAGTTGCAAACGTTCGCCGCCGCGGTGGAAGCCCGAGCCGCGACCTTGACCGCTCCGGCCACGCTCTTTGCCCGGGCCGATCTGTTCGGCGGCCGTGGCGAAAAGCGACCGGCGTCGCTTGTCACGCATTCGCTCGCGCTGGCGCAATACCTGGGCGATGCCGATCCGAAGCGCGTGGCCGACTTGCGAGCCAAGTTGGCGCAGCTTGAAAAGACGCCTAGCCAGTCGGCAGTGTCGCAGATTCTCGCCGAGGCGCCGCCCCACGAGCATGTGGGCCAATTCGTCGAGCTTTATTTGCTGCGGTTGCTCGACAAGCAACTCCCCACCAGATTGTGGCAGCAGCCGGCGCTGCTGAGCCAGGCGCTTTCGGTGTCCGGCCATGGCGACCGCGTCGTGGTGGCCGACGACGAACGGGTGCAGTTCTGGTCGCTTCCGCTGGCGATCGCCGGCAATCGCGCCCGGCGCACGGCACTCGACCAAATGTTGATCGGCAACGAGGCGACTTTGAACGCCGCAAATGGACTGTGGACGGAGGCGGATCGGCACTTTTCGCAAACCGGGCGGATGGCGCAAACCGTCTCGGAAGCCTACGCCCTGCGTGACCGAACATGGAATGAAGTTCCGTATTTGGCTGCCTGGTTGGCCCGGCCGTTGCCCGTCGACGAGTCGCCGCAGGCCGCCGCCGAGTTGGATTCGGAAATCAACGGCCCGCTGCTGAACCTGATTCATGGCGCCCACGGCTTGGATGCCACGCTGGCCGTCGGCCAGGCTTCTTCGGCGACGCCGGTCGACGAGAGCCCGCCGTTTACCGAACAAGCATCGCAACTGTGCGCGAGTTTGGATCACTTTGACGCGACGTTCGCGCACGAATGCAACCGGCTCGAAGTCCTGAAAAAGGGGGATGCCCGCGTCCAGAGGCGGCTGGACGCGGTGTTGGCAGTGCCGTTTGTACCGGCCCAGCAGCGTAACACACTGCGAAGTCTGGCCCGGCAGATTGCGCTGCGATTGAACGATCAAGACAGCGAATCGGCCACGGGAGCGCAAGGCAAGAAGGGCGCTAAGAAGGAGACGAACGAAAAGGGCGAGAAAGCGGCCGCGGCCGCAAAGCCGGCAAGCGAGTCGAAAGCGGCCATCGATGGAAAACCAAAGGCGGACGCCAATTCGCCCGCGGAGTTCCAACCCGAGAGCGCGGCGAAGGCGCAATCATCCGCCAATGCGCCGGCCGACTCGGCCGATTATCTCCAGCGGATGCTTGTCCGCTGGCAGGAACATCCAGCGCTGGCGATCCTCGCATCCGACGGCAACGCGGACAACGGGAACGCGGCGGACACGGGGGAAAATTCAATTGACAAACCAGCCGGGCCCGACGCACAGCAATTCGCCGCGCGGCAATCTGCCGCCAAGCGCGATTTGTTCTCGGCGCGGATCCGGTACGAACGACGTTTGCGGGAGCGATTGGGTGAGTTGCCGGGCCAGTTGCACCGGCTGCGCGACGAGGGCAATGGTGTGACCGAGGGGACGCCGCTCAGCGGCGAGCACGGCGACCAGGCCCACGTACAGGCGGCGCGCAGCCGGGCGGAACGTTTGGCTCGGGCGGCGGCGGCCATCGGGCTGCCGCCGTTGGACGAAGATCCAATCGGCCGGCTGCGGCAATGGGACGTGCAGCAATTGCTGTTGTGGCATTGCCGGCGCGGTGCTCGAAGATTTCTGGGGCCCCGCCGAGCCGAACGAGCAGCCTGTGTTCTCGCTGGCTGCCGCCGATTATCTGCGCGGTGCGCAATCGCTCGGCGACATGGCGCCGGTCGTCCAAGCCGAGTGCAATCGGCTGTCGAAGCTGCTCGATTCGCGCCGCGAGGGCGCCTCCGGCGGATTGCACACCGTGGCGGCCGACGTGTTATTGGTCGATGAGCACGAGCCGGTGCAAGTGAAAGTTGCGCTGCAAGCGGGATCGGAAGATGCCGTCGCGGGCCTGCCCACGGGCCATGTCGCGATCTACCTGCGCGATCGCCAAGGGCGCATCGAAGGAACGGCCCGTTCGATCGAGTTGCCGTTGCCGGCCGATTCGCAGGGGCGCATTCCGCTGAATCTCACCGTGCCTGGCTCGGCGCTCGTGGGTCGCGGGCCGATGCTCGAGGCCGTGGCTCTGCTTCGCGGCAATACGTTCATCGCGCCGTTGGTGCTGCATGCCACCGAGGGCGTGCGGGTCGATTTCCGGCCCTATCACTACGGCCCGCCGCAGGTCACGCTCGGGGGCCGCAGCCGCAAGCGCGCGTCGATCGAAATCATCTTGGATTGCTCCAACAGCATGTCGGAGCCGACCAACATGGAAGGCCCGGGCGGCACGAAAAAAGTTTCGCGGCTCGAAGCGGCCAAAATCGCCCTGCACGAAATGCTCAGTCAATTGGCGGCCGATGGAAACGCCCGTGTCGGCGTGCGGTTTTATGGGCATCGTGTCGGCTGGAACTTGGAAAAGCCGGATCAGATTCTCAGCCAAAACAATTACGCGCGGCCGATTCCCGACGATCTGCGCCCCAGCGAAGACGTGGAGCTGGTGCTTCCCTTGGGCCGCTTCGATTCGATCGCAGCGAATGGCGTGTTCGACCTGATGAAAACCTTGAAACCTTGGGGCGAGACGCCGCTCTATCTGGCACTGACCGATGCCGTCGGCGATTTCGCCAAAGACGAGCCGGGGACGGAAAAGAGCGTCGTCGTCATCACCGACGGCGTGAATTACCAGTTCAATTCACCCAATCCCAAAACGCGCGCCGACGTGCTCGCCGCGATCGGCTCGAGCAAGATTCCAATCTACGTCGTCGGGTTCGACATCTCGCCGGGTGAAGCGGCCGAAGCAGCCCGCGAATTCGGCGCGCTGGCCAAGGAGACCGACGGGAAATATGTGCCGGTTGCCGATGGCACGACACTCGTGCGCTCACTGGAGAATCTGCTGGGGCCGAAGAACTACGAAGTGCAAATGGCATCGGGCGCGGTGGTTGCTCGGGCCGCGGTGGGCGCTCCGATCAGCATCCGGCCCAAGCCGGCCGAACCGGAAGATTACACCGTGTCGCTCGGCTCGGTGAAAACCACGGTGGAGCTCTCGGGCGGTGAGGCCGCCGAATTGCTGCTCAGCGCCGACGGCCGCGCAATCCACGCCGTCGGATACGATCAGGACGATCCGGTATTCGGACAGCTTGTGCTCGGCACGCCGGGCGTGCGCACTGCGTGGGAATTCGGCGTGCATCGGCCCGTGCATCAATCGGACGGCGTGCTGTTGCCGTTTTCCGTGCAGCGGACCGACGGCGAGTTTTCGGCCCGGCCCGCGGAAAGCTGGATCGAAGCCACGCCCCGTTCCGCCGACGCCAAGACCCAGATGCCCACCTACATTTTCTACGACTCGAACTACGAACCGGGGCTGCCAGCGCCGGTTGAGAAGTGGGTCGCCGAAGCTTGGCCGTCCGGCGCGAAGCAAGTCGAAGTCCGCGCCTGGTTCAAAACCGAGGCGACCAAGCCTGGCTGGAGCGTGAAGCTGGGCGACGTGGCCGACCGAGTGCCGTCCGGCGGCACCGGTGCGACGCTTTCCGGCCTGAGCGGCTTCTCGTATCAAGTCCGCACGCGACCGGCGGAACGCGGCGGCGAACCGCTTCGCGTGGCAGTGATCGAGCGGCACACCGCGGGTTCGCCCGGCCCCGGCTCGGTCAAGATCGAGATGTTTCCGACGCCCACGCGGATCGTCCACCGATTCGATCCGCTCGACCATCTGGTCACGCACACATTCTATCTCGAAGGCGTCGACGAGCAAACGGTTCCGAACTACGAGTTGCGCTTCACGCGCCGAGAAGATATCCAGCACGACGCGATCCAACTCCTCCAGCCGATCGTGCGCGGTGTCTCCGACGCCAGCGACCTAATTCGACCCACTGAGAACGAACACTGAGTCGGCAAACTCCCGTAGGGTGGGCACTGCCCACCGGCCGATCCAGCGGGAATTGCCCAGGATATAACAGGGCGAGATCGCGCATTTGTGGTGGGCGGTGTCCACCCCACAGGATTTGTCGAGCCGCCTTGCCGTTCGTCTTTCTCAACTCGCTCGACGATCCGCGGCTGGAAACTTTCCGGCACCTGAAGGATACGAACCGCACGCGCTGGACGGGTCGGTTCATCGCCGAGGGCGAGAAGCTGGTTCGCCGGCTGCTGGCGAGCGATTTTCCGATCGAGTCGGTGCTGCTGTCCGAGCGGTTCGTGCCCCAATGGCAATCGCTCCTGCCGCCCGACTTGCCGGTGCTGATTGTCCCCGATGAGATGGTCGAGCCGCTGGTGGGTTTCAACTTCCATCGTGGCATTTTGGCGTGCGGCCGGCGAAAACCGCCGGTCTCCTTGGCGGTGCTGTTGCCGCTCGACAAGACCGTGACGCTGGTCGTTTGCCCGGAGGTGCAAGATCCGGAAAACTTGGGAAGCATTCTCCGTTTGGCGGCGGCGTTCGACGTCGAAGGCGTGTTGGTCGGGCAGGGAAGCGCCGACCCGTTCTCGCGCCGCGTGCTGCGCGTCTCGATGGGAGCGGCGCTCGGCGTGCCAGTCGTCGAGTCGCGCGAGATCGAAGCCGATCTGCGGCAGCTTGCGGGACCGCTGGCCTTGGAGCTTGTGGCCACGGTCCTCGACCCAGCTGCCGAACCGCTGGCAAGCGCCGCCCGGCCAAAACGTCTGGCGCTGCTGCTAGGAAGCGAAGGACACGGGCTGCGGCCCGAGTGGATCGCCGTGTGTGCGCGGCGGATCACGATTCCGATGCCGGGCGAAGCCGATTCACTGAACGTCGCCGTCGCCGCGGGAATTTTTCTTTACCATTTCTGCGGCCGCTTCCCCTCCGGCAGCACCCATGCCGGTCCCGGTGCGGCGCAAGGCCTATAGCGCTCGCCCCTCAATTTTTTCGATCGCCGCGCGCACTTCTTCCGGCACCGGGACGGAGCTCTGCGTGTCGTAGTTGAAGACGACAATCGTCGAATCGCCATCGGCGACGATCGCTTGTTGCGACCGACTCCACAGGCCGTGCGCCATCGTCAGGCTGCTGCGGCCGATGCGCGTGATCCGCGAGCCGACCTCGATCGTGTCAGGAAACGTCAATTGCCGGCGGTAATTGCAGCCGATCGCCGCCAGGATCGGCCCGATCCGCGGCTTGTCCATGAAATAGGACAGCCCGATCTCGTCCAAATAGGCGATTCGAGCCGACTCGAACCAGCGAAAATAGATGGCATTGTTCACGTGCCCGAACATGTCCTGTTCGCCCCATTGCACCGGCAAGGCGATCACGGCATGAAATTGGGACAAATTCTCAGGCGGCGGCGCGGGCATAAACGCGAATCACGAAGGATCAAGAAAAGCGGCACTGCCGCGGAGTCTCCAGGACGCCCGGAACTGCCAACAACGTTAAACCAAAAGATGTCACACCCCGGCGGCTCGATCAAGAGCAACCCGGTTCTTGACAGGGTCGCGGCCTCTTGTCCAATTCCGGATCCAGCCGGTATCCTGTGCCGACGGAATCGCCCAGCAACGCCGCTGGCCGCCACCTCAAGCCTCAAGCCTTACGCAATGTCACTTGCCGCCATTATTTTCGATTGCGATGGCACGTTGGCCGACACGATGCCGGTGCATTTCGAAGCCTGGCAAGCGACGCTGGCCCGCTACGACGGTCTGGAGTTGAGCGAGGACCGCTTCTATGTGCTGGGGGGCTGGCCGACGCGGGCGATCGCTGATCTGCTCCAGCGCGAAACAGGAATCGCGTTCGACGCCGCCAGATTGTCGCGTGAAAAGGAAGCCGATTTCGAATCGCGGTTGGATCATGTCCGCCCGATCGAGCCGGTGGTGAAAATCGTGCAAGAATACCGCGGCAAGTTGCCGATCGCCGTGGCGACGGGCGGCACGCGGATGGTTTGCACGTCGATTCTGTCGCATATCGGCTTGTCTGGCTGGTTCGACGCGATGGTCTGCGCCGAGGATGTGCCGCGGCACAAGCCGGCGCCTGATATTTTCCTGGAAGCCGCCCGGCGATTGGGCGTCGATCCTGCAAGATGCCGAGTCTACGAGGACACCGATCCCGGGCTTGAAGCCGCCCGCCGAGCCGGCATGGAATCGGTCGACGTGCGCACCTTCTTCAAACCCCGCCGCGTGACGGGTTGAAAGACCAGACGTGGTGCGCGCGGCGCTTTTCTCCCCTCGCCCCTTGCGGGAGAGGGGTCGGACTTCGGTGGAGCTCAGTCGAACCGGGGTGAGGGATAGACACAAACAGTGCGCAAAAAAATCTCTCGGTCTGCCGGCAACAATCGTTAGCCGTTGCGCTAATTTTTCACCCTCGCTCCGGCCCTCTCCCGTCGAGGGAGACGGAGAATCGTGGAGATCACGAATCCTACATGACCGTCACTTCAACAGCCGGGCGTTGAGCCAGTCGACGTGGGCTTCGACGTCGCCGTGGTCGGCGAAATCCACGAGCAGGCTCACTCGCTTCGCGCCCGCCAGATCGACCGACACCGGCAGCGGGGCCGCGCCGCCGCGAATGATCGGGCCGTCATACTTCAATTGCGGATGGCCCGAGCCATCGTCGGTGTAAACGCGCACGACGGCGCTGCCGTGCCCGGCGGTCTGGTCGTCGATTGCCACCTCGGCGGCCAGCGTGCGGAAGCCGGCGGGAACATCGTATGTCAAGCGGGCGGCGCTGTGCATCCCCAAGCCCTTCAGGTAGAGCCGCCCGCCGGCCCGCAACATCGTGCCGAGCACATTGCGATCGGCATGGTATGGCCAGGTGAGACTGAGAAAGGGAATCTGTTGATAGCCGGCAGGTTTGAGGTCGGAAAGATAAACCGTTCGCCCGCCGAGCGGTTGCAAGGCGACGATGTCCGCCGCCTCGACCGTGACGCGCGGCATTTTCGCCGTGGCCATTGCCAGTGTGAGATGAATTTTGGTCCCGGCGGACTCCATCGCCGAGACGAGCAGCCGCGAGCCGTCGCGAAAACCGACCCAAGCCCTGGCCTCTGCAACGCGCGGCTTGGCGGCCAGCGCCGGATTGAACGCCGCGGCGGCGACCTTGTCGGTTCGGACGTGGATCTCGCCCGCGGCGGTTTTTACTCCCAATGAATCATCGCTCCAGCCGGTGATCTCACCGGAAAGGTCATCGCCATTCGCGAGAATCAATCGATCGGTCTGCGAAATCTGCAGTTTGCCAGCCGCATTTCGATTTGCCGAGTTCTCCGACCACCGGCTGCCGGTCAACAGGCTGTCTCGCAACTTGTCGCTGCGCTGCGGATCAGCCGAGGGATGAAACACGATCCCGGCCACGACCTCCAGCGGCAGCTTGATCGTCCCTCCGGCGTTCGAATCGATGACAAGCCGCTCTTTGTCGAGGGCAACCAGATCGGCCATCACGAGCGAACCGTCAACCAGCAGCACTTGTGTATCCTGCGACGGCGCCGCCCAGCGCCCCACCAGCAAAGGTCGGCCACGGGAAGAACATTGCGCTCGCCGATCGACGTTTCGAATGTCAAATGCCAGTGCGAATCGACGGAGATGAGCTTTGCCTTGAACGGCTTGCCCTCGACCGGCACCGCCGCCTCTTGTTCCAGCGACATTGGCGCTGCAAGCGCTGCGTCGCTTACGGCGCCCAGGGCGAGCATTGACAACAAGCAGATTCGGGCTACAGAATTTCGTCGCATACGGTCTTAGCGCTGAAAGATCGGCAGGTAATTGTTCGGCACTTGCAGGATAATGCAGGCCATGCTCGTGCCGTATTCGACGCCGATCGAATCGATCCATGATCCGTCGTCGGATTGCCGTTTCAGCAGGGCGTCGCGGACCGCCGGATACCAGCGGCTCCACAGATCGCCGCCCGCTTGCCACATAGCCAGCACGGCGTAATATTGTCCGTAAAAATAATGGCTCTCGTGGCTGAGGTCGTCGCCGCGCGGAATCTGCGCCGTGAGATAATCGAGCCCCTTCTCGATCTCGGGCCCTTCGTAAATCCCCGCGCTGTACAGCGCCACAATGCCGGCGGCGGTGCGCGGAAAAGCGCTCGGGCCGCCTTGCAGCATGTACATGAATCCGCCGTCTTCATTCTGGCTTTGCTTGATGTACTTGACGCTCAGATCGATCACCTTCCGGGGCACGTGCAGCCCGGCATTGCGCGCGCGCGCAGGGCCATCACTTCGCAAACCGTCACCGAGATGTCCGACTCCTTCGGGCCGTAGCGAATCGGCTGGTAGCGCCAGCCGCCGTCGGTGCTTTGCGTGTTGACGATGAGCTCGACGGCCCGGGTCAGCTTCTCGCGCAGCTCGGGCCGCTGCGTCATCCCGTAACATTCGGCAAGAAACAGCGTGGCGAAGCCGTGGCCGTACATCGGCCCGTGGCTGAGCTCGAGGTGACATTGATGAAGCCGCTTTCCTCGGTATGCGCGAGGATGAAATCGACGCAGCGATCCACGTTCCGGCCGTAGCGTCCGCGGCCGGGCGTGCTGCCCGAGGCAATGAGCGCCATGCCGGCCAGCGACACGACCGCGACGTTGCGCCCGTAGCCGCTGGAGCCGAACGAGCCGTCGTCGTGTTGCCGGGAGACGAGGAAATCCAATCCCCGTTTGGTGGCCTGGGCCGTTTTCGGCGTGACCAGCTCGGAGCCAGATTTTTCCGTGTCCGAGCCCCGGTCGGGAGGAGCCGCCAGCGCCGGAAACGCTCCAGGCCAAGCGACGAGGCCGGCAGTGGCCGAGAGCCCGGCGGCGCACAAGCCCCAGCGCGCGGCGACGCGCAAGAACATGCGGCGGTCGGATTGCGCAAGTGAAGTCATCTTCGGCGCGCGGTTCAGGGAGCTTGCGGATTGTTCGAGTCGCCTTCGACGATCCGCTCGAAATATCGTTTGATAGCCGCTTCGTAGCCTGGCAAGAATTCGTCCGGCGGGGCTTGCAGCATTTCTTCGCGGTCCTTCGCCGGCAGGTTGAGCCGGTCGATTGCCTTTTCCATCAAACGCCGGCTGGCGGCCGGATCGGGCCGATCGACACGCGGCTTGCGCACTCCCTCGGAACTGTTGTGGGCCGGCTGATCGGAATCGGGGCCGGCCGAATGGCCCGGCGGGCTTCCGGGCTGTTGCGCCTTGGTTCGGACCGAAGCGGTTTGCTGCGACCCGCCGGCAGCAGCCTGTTCTTGCTGTTGCTGCTGGGCGAGTTGCTTCACCAAGGACTCTAACTCGGCGGAGACCTGTTGTTGCTGCCGCTGGGTGCGCTCGTCGGAATGTTGCTGGCCCAACCGCTCTGCCACGGAACGCATCTTGGTGCTGATCCTGGCGAGCGGATTGGAATCTTCGGCCGGCTTGCCAATGTCCTCGCCGCTGTCGAGGTCGTTGCTCAAGCTGTTGCGCAGCGATTCGTCCAGCCGATCGACACTGGACGATGCCCGCTCGCCCAGCTTCTCGGAGGATTTGCGTGTATCAGCCGGCTTTTCGCCGGACGGCGCGGACGAAGGGGAAGGCTTTGGCGAGGTTTTTACAGCGGATTTTTCGGCGGCAATCGGCGACGGCGACGGCGACGGCTTCGGCCGGGTATTCGCGTTGTCGTGCAAATCGTCGAGCAACGGGTTGTCCAATCCTTTGAGAAGCTGATCGTCGAGCGATCCCGGCGCTGGGGATGTTGCCGATTTCGACCCGGCGGGCGCGATCGCGCCGGAATCCGCGACGGCCGGAATCGCCGTTGTGCCAACCGCGGCGAGGAGCAGAACCGAAATGCCGCCGACTAATATACGGTGCGTTTTCATGCGAATTGCCGGCCTTAGGGTTGATTGTGTTTGTCGTCGGGACCAGGCTTCGGGGCTGAATCCGGGGTCGGGGTGTCGTCGGGCTGGCCGATCATGTTTTGGATTAACTCGGCCAGCCGCTGCTGTTCTTGAGTCAATTCTACGAATTGTTGCCGCTGGTCATCGTTCGGTTGGCCGGTCTTGCCGATCGAGTCGTCCAATCGCCGGGTCCGGCGGTTCAAATCTTCCTGCATCAACTGCACTAACCGGATTTCGGCCAGCGAGCGGCGTTGGCCGGCGCCTTGCCCCTTGCCGCCCGGGCCGCCACCCGCTGAATTCGCCGCCATGCCGCCCGGCTTATCCCCCTTCGAAGCCACCATCAACTGCTGCAGCCGAGTCTGGACATCCTGCTCCAGTTGTTGCGTAACGGCGCCGGTGTCGCGCGCGGCGAGGCGCTCCGCGGTGCGCGTCATTTCCCGCGCCGCGGAAGTGAGCAAAAATTGGAAGGCCTCTGCGCCCGCCAGCTTGGCGGCCAGATCGCCTGTATCCACGGCCAGCGCCTTCTGCTCGTTGCCCAATTCCAGAACGGTCGCCGCCTGGCCGCGCGAGAGGCCGGCTTGCTCAATGCGAAGTTTTTCGAGCCGCGTGGTCTCGGCGATCGTATGCTGCTGGCGATCCACCAGCGATTGGAGCGAATCGTCCAAGCGTTGCAATTGCTGGCGGGCCAGATCGGCCTCCGCCTGGCGGCGCACCGCGGCCAACTGGTGCTGGGCTTCAGCCAGATCGTGTTCCGCAGCATCGGCCTCGGCGGCGTCGGGTTCCGTGGGCGAGCCCGACTCGCCGCCGGCCGCCTGCTCAGCGCGTTGGGCCGCGCGGTGCATGTGGCCGCCGGCTCGGGCCGCAGCGGCGGCGGCTCGATCGGCTTGCAATCGTTGCAGCTCGTGGGTCAAATGCTGCGTGTCCTCTTGCACTTCGCGCTGGTGGCGTGCCAGCCGATCGAGCTCCGTTTTCAGCTCGGCCTGGCTCGCCGCGGAATTACTCTTGGCCGAGTTCGCGGCGTCGTGCAATCGCTTTCGCAAACCATCCTCATCCTTGCGTACTGCCGACAGATTCGACTCGGCCTCGCGTAGTTTGGCGACCAGCCGCGAAAGGTCTTGCTCGGGCCGATTAGAGAGCGTGTCGAGCATCTCATCCAGCACGCGTCCGGCGGCGGCTTGCTCGTCCAGCGCCTTGCCGATCTGGTTATCCGCGATTTTTTCGCCGGCGTCGTGCAAGATGCTTCCGGGCGCTTGGCGTCGGGCGAGGTGCAATGCGTCGGCCAAGGACGCGGAGGCCAATGGGTCGGACTGCCGCAACTCCTGCGAAACGTGCTCCATCCGCTGCAAGAGCTTGTCGAGCTCGCCGCGCTTGATCCAGTTGGCGCTGGCTCAGCTTCTTTACATCGGCTTGCTGCTGGGGGCTTAAGTCGTGGAGATCCTGCGTTACGGTTCGCGCGACCAGAGCTTTCGTTGACTGCTCGAGTTCGGTAAGATCGCGGCGGATTTGCCCCAATTCGCGGGCCAGACCGCGGAAGCTGTTCCATTCGGCCAGATCGCCCAGCATTCGTTCCAGCGCCGTCGATACGGCATCTTGATCGCGGCCCGCTTCGTTTAACGCTTGCGCCACGGCGGGAGCCGGCCTGTTTTTCGCGCCCGTTGACGCCGGGTCTTGAGCCCCTTTGACGACCGCGGTGAGGTCGCGTTCGGCGGCCGACAATTCACCGGCATCCAGGCGGCCCAACTCGTCGGCAAGGCCTTGCATCCGGCGGCGCATCGTGGGATTTGCGACATGATTGATCGACAACTCGTCGAGCAGGCCAACAACTAGGCTCCGCACGCCGTCGGTTCGCCCGGTGAGCGAGCTGTGGATTTGGCGCTGGCTGAGGTCCGCGCCGCGAAGCTGGTCGATGTCCTGTTTCTGAAACCGTCCGACTTGCTCTAACTGGGTTTCCAGCGCAGAAGTTTGCAAGCGGGCCGATTGCTGCAATTTGAGGACCCGGCCCAGTTCGCTGTAGATCAACGATTGCCGCTGGGCCAGCCGGTCGTCGAGTTCAGCCGGCGTGATGATCGTTAGTCGCCGGGGCGAACTAATGCCCTTTTGTGGCACATAGTCGGTCGCGACCGCGGTCATCAACAGCGCCGTGCCGGGGGGCAGGCCGAGCGGGGCCAGTTCCCAGGCATAATCGCTGCTGCGGCTGATGCCGGGAGGCATGCCCGCCGGGCCAATCGGAGTCGAACCGGGCGACTGCTTCGGCCCATCGAACAAGGGGATCGCGACTTCTCCCAATTCCGTATGATCGGATCGGCTGTACACCAGCGCAACGCTTCGCAACGCGAGATCGTCTTTGGCCAAGACTTTCACCGGCACTGTGGCTGTGGGAGTAACGGCCAAATTTCCCAGCGGGGCTTCGATCGCCACGTTCGGCGGCTGATCGACGACGGCCTGGATGTCCCAGCGATCGGACAAGCCGCCCACAAGATTCTCGCCGTCGCGCAGTTCGAACCAATAGGGGCCCGATTTGTCGATCGTCCAAACCGTGGGCGAATCCACCGATATGCTTGTCACCGATTTGGACACCGACGCGGTGGATTTCGTCGACGGGCCATCGCTGGCGGGAATCGACCACTGCAAGCCATCCGCCGAGCGCTGGAGCGTTACTTCCGGCCCGCCGGGCAGGTGCAATACCGCCGAGCGCAGCGGCTTGGCCGAGTGCGCCGCGAGCTCAACCGCCGTGCCGCGCAGGGCCACGATGCGGCGGGAGCTTAATTGCTCAGGCCAACCGGTGTAGGCCGGGGGATGCAGCCGGATTTGCACCGTGTCGAATTGCGGCGGCTCGACCACGTCGACGTGGATCCAGGGCATCTTGCGATCGTCGCCCCCTTCGGCCCGATAGTCGAACGGCGCGAGAACCCGATCGCGGCGGGCGACCATCAAATCGCCGATCCGCTGCATCCGCTGGGCGTCGACCTGGAGCACCCCGTTTTCACTGGCCGCGCGATATTGGATTCGCACGTCGTCGGGCAGGCGATGGTTCCGGTCGATCAATTCGACCTCGAACGGCTGATCGCGGGCGATTCGTTCCACGCGCTTCGTGAAAGCCAGGTCATTCACCGGCGGCCAGGCATCGCTGCCCCATGGTTTTACCAAGCGGGCAAATGCCAGTTGGGCGTCGGCAGGAAAACCGAAGGCCAACGCGCCGGCGACGATGCACACGAGCGCAGCCCAACCGGCTGCTTTCACCGCGGGACGGCTGTTCAAGGCGCGGCGCCAATCAAGGGATAGGGCCGTCTCTTCGAGTTGGTCGATCGCAGCTTGTCGCAACGCAGGCGAACCTGCCAGCGAGTCGTTCGCGTCTTGCCGCAAGAATTCGATCGAGCTCGAAAGCTGGTCGCCCATGCCGGCGAAATGGTTTTCGATCCGCTGGGCCACGAGCACATCGTCCAGCGGCTGCCGCAACGCCGGTAACAAATATCGCCACACCGCCCACAGACCACAGCCTGCAACCGCGACCGAGCCGATGAGCCGCACGCCGTGGTCGTTGAACCGCAGCAGCGTGTCGAGCGCCATCCAAACGACCGCCGAACCGACAAGGGCGCCGACGACCCAACTCAGCCCGTAGAGCAGCAACAGCCGCCGCACGCGACGACCGATGGCGGCAACTCGTTGTTGAACGACGTGATGCATGAATTTGATTTACGACCGAGGGATTTGACACCGTAGGGTGGGCATTGCCCACCGATTTTGCAACGAACGTCGAGCGGCCAGTTGTTACCGGTGCAATGGTGGGCAGTGCCCACCCTACATTAGTCGCGACTCACCTCGCGGAAGTTTCCTCGGTGCTTCGGAATTATACCATTCCGCTGCGCTTCCTGAGCGTCCATTCGCTCACCAGGGCCGCGAGCAGCAAGAGCAGCACCGGCCAGCGGTTCCACAGCTCGATCGGCGGGGCGGTTTGCTTCATTGCGACGTGCCGGCCAACGGGCAATTCTTCCAGCAGCGCCGCGGCGGTCGTCCAGGTATAAAACCGGCCCTTGGTTTTCGCGGCGGCGCATTGCATTTCGGCGGCGTCCATCTGAGTCCTTTCGAACTCGACTTCCGAGACTTTCACGTTGAAACTGGCCGACGGCTCTCCAGGCAGCAACGGCTCGATAACCCGCGCTCGGTAGTCGCCATCCCCAGGGGGCTCGAACGTGCCTTCGAACAGCTCCGGATGGCCCGGCAGCGCCGCGAGCTTCAGTTGTTGTTGCGGCTCTTCGCCACGGGTGATCATGACCGTTACGTTCTGACCCGTGGCGGGAGTTTGCCGCGGGTCGGTGAATTCCAGCCGCAAACGCACCCGGTCGCCGCGACCGTATTCTTTCCGATCGGTCGACAGCCGGGCCACCTGGTCCTTGCCCAGCAGCTTCGTGCGGCTGAGATAGCGGATGGTTTGAACCCAATAGCGGGCAAAAAACACGTCGCCCACCTGGAATCGCCACCGCCAGGTTTCGTCGGTTGCATGGAAGATCACCATTCCGGCGCCGGAGCGGCGCTCGAGGATGACCGGCAGCTTGCGGCCATCGGCGCCACGCCGCGTGGGATGCTCGGCCAACACTTCGGCCGATTCTTTTTTCTGGGCCTCTAGCAGCCAGTAGACCGGCGGCAGCTTGCGCCAAATTTCGAGCGTTTCGGCCGGCGAGTCGCCAAGTTGCATGTTCGGCGAGGCCAGTCCTTCGTCGGTCGGCTGGATCACGAAACCGTCGGTGATTGGCCGTTGTGGATCGGGGGCGACTGCGCTGGCGATTTCCACGGGCACCAGCGGCGCCAGCGGCGTGTCGCGGTATTGCAGCGGATTGAACGACGGTCCGGCGATCATCACCAGCCCGCCCCCTTTTTGAACGATAAAGTCGGCCAGGTTCGCCAGCGTCGAACTGCTCAACAATTCGGGATTCACATCGCCGAAGATCACTACGTCGTATTGGAACAGGTCTTCGCGGCGGACGGGAAACACCGACAGCGCGGCCTTTTCGGCGGCGGCGTATTCGGCGTCGGCGTCTTGCAGAACCGTGTGGAGTTGGATCGTATTGTCGCGTTCCAGCAGATTCTTGAGATAGCGGAATTCGTAGTTCGGATAGGCCTGGACCAGCAGCACGCGGAGTTGGGCCTTGCGCACGCTTACTTGCCGCTGGAGCCGGTTGTTGTCGTAGCGCACTTCGTCGGCCAGGTTGTCGGTCTCGATGACGAAGTCGTATTCGCCCTCCTTGTCGGGCCGATAGGAGAGCGACAGCTCTTGCGGCTTATGGTCGGGGCCCACTGCCACATTTTGCCGCGCCAGCACCGCGCCGGTCCGCTTGTCTCGCAGCCGGATTTCGATCTGGCGACCGGCAAAACCGATGCCCGTCAGGTTGAATTTGAACGCCAGGATGTCGTTGACGAAAGCGACATCGGAAACGCGGAGATCCGAGAGCTCCAAATCTTTCAGCGGCTGTTCGCTCCCCAGGCCCACGGTGAACAGCGGAATCCCTTTACTGCGGGCGAAGTCGGCGGCGCCGGCGCCTGCTGCCGCCGCCGCGGTGTTGGCGTCGGTGAGAGCATTGGTTGGGGCAGAAGAGAGTGCGTCGCCACAAAGCTTCTCGCCGTCGGTTGTCACGCCATCGGTCAGAAGCACGACGGCCGCCACGCCCGAAAGTCCCTGATCGCTAAGCACCGCCCGCAGGCAATCGCCCAGCCGGGTCGATTTTCCCGTGGGTTCGACCCGCCGAATTGCCGATCGCAACTCGGCAATGTCGCCTGATTGCGGCCGGGCTAGCTCTGAGACGAAATAGACGCGGAGCTTGTAGCGTGTGTCGAGCACCGTCAGCAGCGCCGCATCGTTTTCCAACAGCAAGGTCTTGGCTTCGTTGAGCCGCGTGAGGCCGTGCAATCCGCTCGCGCGCACGCGCCGGGCAATGTCTTCGCGCAGCGCAGCGTTATCGTAATGGTCGGCGATTTTCATGCTTTCCGAATCGTCGACCAAGACGACGACATAGGGCAACTGGGTCGGATTGAGCATCAGCACCCATTGGGCAATCATCAGCAGCACGAGACCGAAGGCCGTCAAGCGAAGCCCAGCCAACACGACGCGGCGGAAACGGCTGGCGCCGCCGGTCTCGAATGTATAGAGCGCCACGACTCGCGCGATGACGGTTGCGACGGCCAACAACGTGAGCCAGGCTACCAGCGGCCAGGAATGATCCAACCGCCAAACGGTCCCTTCGCCGGCCGTGCCCGACGGGACGCCGAAGTACCGGTCCAACCAGGTTGGCAGCGTCCCGCTCATATTGCTGTTCCGCTCATGTTCCCGATCCGCTCAAATTCCCGGTTCGCTCAATTTGCTGTTCCGCTCATGACGCTCGATGTCCGAACCACCAGGCCAGCACGCTTTCCGTCAGCAACAACGCCAAGGCGGCATAAAGCAATGCTCGCTCGTAACCACTGCGACCTTCGAGATTGGCCGTCGGGCGATCCGGACCCGCGACGCCAGCCAGCGCTTTCACGACATTTAACCCCTCGGGAAGCTGATCCGGCTCGACGCGCGTTAGATCGCTTTCCGCCGTGTCGACATTCACGCCGAACAGCCGCTCCGAATCGGCGGCCGACGAAAACCGAGCGCGATAGATGCCGCTCTGCCAGGTGTCGGCGAACGACCAGCGATTGCCTTGCTCGCGGGCGGCGACGCGGATTTGCTCCTTGCGTCCCTCCGGCGTTTCGAGCACCAACGCCGCGGAAGCCCCGGCCGACGGAAGCGTCGACTCTAGAGGCCGGCCGACCAACGTGTTGCGATCGGCTCCTTGCGGGCCCACTGCGGTTAAGAGCAGATTCTGCACGATCGGCGGAAAGCTGGCCTTCAGCGGCCAATTGGACCAGGGTTCCTTGGTCGCGGGATCGACGGATGCAAACGAGGCCGGCAACGCGACGACAATCGATCGACCGCTATTCCGGCCCGCGGAGACAACGATGGCCGGATCGCCGGTCTGGCGGATCGCGAGGCGCAACGCGCACCGCCGGCGGCTCCAGAGGTGATTGCGCCGCGACCGTCGGCGAGGCGCTCGACGAAGAGCCTTTTGCCCAGACCGGCGGCTTCGGCACGCGAAGGCGAAAGTAGCGCGTAATAGTCGTGCTCAGCAGGCCCGCGCGTTCGTTGCCGCGGAATTCGCGCAGCAGCGGGTTGGCGTAGTCAAGCGGATCGAATCCATAGTGTCCCACCGCGACCGGCACGTCGAGCAAAGCGGGCAGAAGCCGCGGCGAATTTGGCAACCCGCCACCGAGCTCCTGGTTGTAGCGGGCCGGATCGACATGATCGCCAAGGAAAAACACCAGCCCGCCACCGCCGCGCGCATATTCCGCAAGCGACCTCGCTTCGGCCGCGGTGAATTCCGCGACGTTCGACAAGAACACCGCGTCGAAGCGGCGCAGATCCTGTTCGAGCAAACTGCCGTCTGCAATGCGCTCAACGCGCACCGGCAGCGGACCGGAACCGTCGCGATAGGGATCGAGCGCGTCGTACAGATACCGCGTGTTTTCCAGCGAGCCTTCGCCGTTGACGATCAGGGCTGACAGAGAATCCTTCACCGGCGCTACGAGCCAGCGATGGTTGTCGACGTCCAACAGGTCCTGCGGGTCGCCGACGAGCCGGGCTTCCAGGGCATGGTCGCCGGTGGTTTCCAGGCGTTGCGAAAAGACCAGGGTTTGATTCGTGCCCGGCGCAATCTCCAGCGGTTGCTGCTGCATCCGCCGGCCGTCGACCCAGAGCTCGGCCCGGACCTGATGCGCCTTGGCGCCGAAGTTCCGCACGTCGGCTTGGAACTCGACGGGGCTGCGGGTCGTGAGGACCGATTGGTTCACTCGAAAACTGGTGATCGCCAGATTTTCGATGTTGTCCTGTCCCAAATCAGCCAGCGCCAAGCGCGGAGTGGCCCAAGCGGAGCAGCCGGTCGCGCAATGTGCCGCCGGCATTTGCGGCGGCCGGACTCCAGGTGGTGCGGCCCAGATCGGTGAGGAAATACACCTCGGTGCTCGCGAGGCGCGGGTATTCGCGTTTGGCCCGGGCGATCACGTCGTCCACGCGGTCCAGCGCTTCGGCCAGATCGCCCCCGCCTTGCGGCAACCGCAACTCGCGCAGCTCCTTGAGAAAATCATCCTCCGCGACGATATGCTCGGCCGCCGCCAAATCGGCCCCCTGAGCACTGCGGAGACGTTTGAGTGCCGAGCGGACCTCGTCCGAAACGAAGGCCGGCGTGCCAACCACGGTGCGGGCCGGCGCGCTCATCAAGACGAGCGTGAAGCCATCTCCCTGCGAACTGCGGGCCACGAGATCGCGGGCCACGTCTTTCGCCATCTCGAAACGAGTTCGCTCGCCGGATTTGACATCCATTGAATACGAGCCATCCAACACCAACACCCGGTGGACCGGCTCGCCGACCGCGAAGCGGCCCCCGACTTCTGCCACGTACGGCCCGACAACAGCGAGCACCACGGCCACGATCGCCGCCGTGCGGATCGCCAGCAGGAGCCATTGCTCGAACCAAATTCGGCGGCGAGCTGCGCTTGAGCGCCGCCAGCAGATGTTCGATCGCCGCCCAGGGCACCTCGCGGTACTTGCGGCGGTTCAGCAGATGGATCACCAGCGGCGCTGCGGCCGCGGCCAGCCACCACAGCATGCCGACATGGGTGATGCCGAATCCGAGCATGATGAAGTGCAGTGGCATGGGTGGGCCGCCGGCAGATTCCTGCTTATGTCCTGCTCATCCGCGAAGTGAGGTAGCCGGACAGCGCGACGTCGATCGGCTGGTCGGTGCGAATCGGCACGTAGTCGATTTGGCGCTCGCGGCAGCCTTGCTTGATTTCGTGCAGAAACTCGCCGAATTGCCGAAGATACGCTCTGCGCAGCGCCGCAGGTTCGGCCAATACATCGGGCAATTGCTCTAGGCCGCGGAACAGTGTCGTTTGCCGGAAGGGGAATTCAAGCTCCGCCGGATCGAGCACGTGCAGCACTACCACCTCGTGCCGTCGGTGGCGCAAGTGCCGCAATCCGGCCAGCACGTCGGGCACGCGGTCGAACAGGTCGCTGAGGACGAAGACAATCCCGCGCTTTTTCAACCGCTCGGCAAGATCGTGAAACACCGTGGCGGCGGCTGTCTTTCGCTCGGGCTTGGCGATTTCCATCACATGCAGCAACTGCTCCAGGTGCGACGGATTACCGCTAGGCCGCACCAACGACCGCACCTCCTCGTCGAACGTGGCCAGTCCCACGCTGTCTTGCTGCCGCAAAATCAAATGCGCGAGCGCCGTCGCCAGGCACTGGGCATACTCCAGCTTCGACATCGCCGCCGATGGGCCGCGATAGGCCATGCTCTGGCTGGTGTCGAGCAGCAGATAACAGACGAGATTCGTCTCCTCCTCGTACTGCTTGAGATAATACTTGTCGGTCTTGCCGTAGACCTTCCAATCGACGTAACGAACATCGTCGCCGGGCACGTACTCGCGGTGTTCGGCGAACTCGACGGAGAAGCCGTGGAACGGGCTGCGATGCACGCCGGAGACATAGCCCTCGACGATCAGCCGGGCCCGCAGCTCCAAACCGTGGAGCTTAGCCAGCGTCGCGGGGTCGAAATACTTCCGGGAGCTTTCCACGTTGGGCACTCTTCTCGTAATCGTCGGTGGGAATCGAGGCCACGAGCCGCTCGACGATGTCGTCGGGCTTCACGCCTTCGGCTTCGGCGTTGAAATTCAGCAAAATCCGGTGCCGCAGCACCGGAGCGGCAATGGCCCGCACGTCGTCACAGGTGGCGAAGTACCGGCCGTTGAGCACGGCGCGGGCCTTCGCGCCCAGCACCAGATATTGGCTCGCGCGGGGCCGGCGCCCCAACTGACGTATTGCCGAATGAAGTCGGGCACGTCGGCTTTTTCTTTTCGCGTGAGCCGGGTGAATTGCAGAGCATAGCGCGTGACATGATCGGCCACCGGCACGCGCCGCACGATCCGCCCCAAGGCGACAATCTCCGCCGCGTCGAGCGTCGGCGCGATCGACAGCGGGATATCGGCCGTGGTGCGCTTCACAATTTCGAGTTCTTCATCCTCGCTGGGATAATCGACCCGGATGTTGAACATGAACCGGTCGAGCTGCGCCTCGGGCAGAGGATACGTTCCTTCCTGCTCGATCGGGTTTTGCGTCGCGAGCACGAAAAACGGCTCGGCGAGCCGATGTCGCGTGTTTCCGACCGTAACCTGATGTTCCTGCATTGCTTCCAACAGCGCTGCCTGGGTTTTTGGCGGCGTGCGGTTGATTTCGTCGGCCAATAGGACATTCGCGAAGATCGGGCCTTCGAGAAATTTGAACGCCCGGGTGCCGACCGCCTTGTCTTCTTGAATCACCTCGGTGCCGGTGATGTCCGAGGGCATCAGGTCGGGCGTGAATTGGATCCGGTTGAATTTCAACGAAAGCGAATCGGCCAGCGTGCGGATCATCAGCGTTTTCGCCAGGCCCGGCACGCCGACCAGCAGACAATGCCCGCGGGCGAACATCGCCACCAAGATCTCTTCGATCACCTGCTGCTGGCCAACGATCACCTTGCCCAATTCGGCCGTGATGCGGCGATAGGCTTCGTTCAGTTTTTGCACGGCCTGCAAGTCGTCGTCGGGAAGCATGCGATGAATTCCGTGAGAGGCTCGTGTGAGGATGATTGCGTGTCGAACGCGCGGCCTTTGATTCTTATTGCGTGTCAATGTTCAAGGGTCGCGGGGCCACGAAAACATTGGGATCTGCGTGGAGACTGTCGCGGGGCGCCCCTTGCGTCAGCCCGTGATCCTCCGCGGCTTTCGGCGGCGCACGGGTCCGAAGGCGACTAACTTCCGCGGCGTGGCGACCAGCAAATACCCGCGGGCTGCGACCAGATTGCCACCGCTGGTGGGCGGATCCATCATATCCAATCTCACGGGCTCGCGTATTTCGACCGTCGGCGCTGCGCCGTTGGGGCCGGGCCGCTCGACGGCTTGCCGAAACACGTGCAACTCGGTGCGGGTCGGAAAATAAACCTCGTCTCCGACCAGCGCCCCGCGGCCGTAGCTGCTGGCCACGGCATGATCGGGCCAGAAATAGACCACCTTCCCGCTATCGACATTCAGCCACCATAGTCGCCGGCCGCTGGCGATCAGGTTGTCGCCCCCCACGCCCAGCAGATGAACCACGTCGCGCGTTCGGTCGCTGGCCCACAGCAATTCGCCGGTCGCGGCGTCTACGCGCCAGGATGCCTTCGTAATCGGTGGGGGCCACGAACAATCTGCCGCGACGGTAAACGCACGGGTTCAGATCGCGATAGAAATGGTCGGCGGCGTCCGGCATGTCGGTTAGCGATTTTCCCGAGCGGGGATACAGGCTGACCCAGTGAATCCGGCCATCGGCCGTCGACAGCGCCGCGACCGCGCCCAGATTCGTGTTCAAATAAAGCGTGTCGTGGGCCAGCGTCAGCAAGTTGTTGGTGACTTCTTCGACTTGGCCTCGGGCCGGCGACTCGGCCGTGCAAACCAATCGCCGCCAGCGCATCACTCCCGTTTGCGCATCGAAACAGGCGACATGCTCCTGCGGCCGGACATCGCTGTAGCGCATCGCCACGTACACATTGTTGCCGTCGCTGAGCGGCGAACCTTCGAAGGCCCAGCGGTCGTCTTCCTTCGGCGCGGGGGGCACGCGCCACACGAGCCGCCCCTCGGCCGCCAGATCGAGGCAAACCAAGTAGCTATATCCGGTCGAAAAACCCGACTCGGGCGGCCGGCTGGTGATCGGCGAGCCAAGCCGGGCATACAACCGGTTGCCGACCGCGGTCATCGTGAACCGTGGAACGCCGAGCGTGCGGAACAGGTTGCCGAAGTCGGTGCGGCCGGCAGCCGGTTGATCTCGGGTGCCGGAATAAATCTCACCGGAGTCGCGGTCCTTGATGCCAGGGGGCAAGGGCCAAGTGGGATTGCCCGTGTGGAGATCGAACGCATAGATCTTGTCGAGCGAATTGAACAGCACCGTCCCGCCGACGACTAGCGGATGAAAGCTGAGCAGCGCCATCTGCTCTTCCCCGACCCGATGCTCGGGCAGCCCAAAGCCGCGAATGATCGAAATGTCGGCCTTCCAGGGCTCGCCCTCGACAAGGGGAATTTCCCAGATCGGGCCGCGGATCGGCGAAACCACCGCCGCATGGGCTGAGCGCTCCGGCGAGCCGCCAAAAGTCGGCCAGGTTGTTTGTGGCGTTGCGGCAGGCCGCGCTTCGGCGAGCGCCAACTGCCGGCCCAACAATTCGGAATAGGGGCCTTCGCGCCACCGATCGTTCCGCGGGCATTTGGATGGCGGCGGTTCAGTTCTTCGAGTTCGATCCGGGCTCGGGCCGTCGCCCCTTCGAGAATGGAAACCAGCACTAATCTTGCCCGCATGTCGGCGAGGTTTAATTTCGTGTCGGGATAGGCCAGCCAGAGCGCCGAGGCGCGTTCTCTTTCGACAATCCCGCGGCGCTTCCGGACCGGTTGGCCTCCGCTGGAGCCGCGGGTTGATCCGCCGCTGTGGCCTGCGCAGCGCGTTGTTTGGCTCGCAACGTCAGCCAAAGTGGCAAATCATCGGCCGAGCGCAATTCCGGGCTGATGCGCTCCCAGCACCAGCGGGCCTGCTGATAATCGCCCGCCTCGAGCGCGATTTCTCCCGCAGCCAGCAATGCCGAGTCGCCCCAACTGCTGACAAACAGTTCGTCGATCACGCGCTGGAGCAATGCCGAATCGTGCTGCGCGACCCCTTCGTCGTACCAGCGCTTGGCCAGCGCATCGACGCGGCCGCGATAGATCGCCAGCGCCTCGGGCGGCATCGTGGCCAATTGCATTTGGCAATAATCGGTGAGGGGGATGTAATGGTGGTCGTCGAGGCGGTACATCCGACCGCCGGCTTGCTGAATCACTTGCCGCAGTGTTTCGACGGCGTCGTCCCATTGCTTTTCAGCCAAATGGGCGCTGGCGCTGGAGCAGGCGCGGGCAGCCGGCTCCGGCTCCTCAACGCGCACCGTGGCCGACAAATCCCCCGGCGTCGTCTGACTCCACTGAGCCCTGGCGGATAGACAAGCCGTTGCCGCAAAGGCACCGATAAAAAATGAGGGCCAAAGCCGCCAGATCGCGATATGTCGCCCCACCATAAAGCGCGCCGCCGCGAGGCTCATGGATCGGAAGGCGCCGCTCATGTTTAGGGTTCTCGAAAATAAGTCGCTTCGATCGACGAAGGCGGTCGAAGCGCAGGCTGAACAGTTTAGTATACGGAGCCCAGCGAATTCGGAGAAGAAAGAGACGAACCGTCTGCAGGAACAAATGGGCATATCGCGGCCCGCACAAGCCGTCGCCGCTTGATGTGTTGTCGCTCGGCATGCGGGGTGATAGTATGGATTTTTAGCCATTTTCCCGCCTTGCTGCTTCTCGGCCCGGTGCGCCGGCTCTCCCATTTCGCCGGCTAAATGCTAGTCTTCCTCAATGGCCCTCTTGCAAGAAGACGACCTGTTCCGGCAAAGCAGCATGACCTTCGGGGAACACCTCGAAGATCTCCGCAAGCATTTGTTCCGGGCGTTTCTGTGGCTCGGCTTGGGTTTGATCATCGGCTTTGTCGTCGGCCAGTGGGTCGTGGGGGTCATCAAGAGTCCGCTCGAAACCGCGCTCAAGGACTACTACCAGAAAAAAGCGATTGAAAAGCTCAAATCGGACCCGAGCGGATTTCCGCCGGAGGCCGTCGATTTTATTTCGCGGGGCTATCTCAGCGACCAGTGGTTTGTCGATCCTAGCTCGATGGTCGACGAGCTCAAGCGTTTCGCCCCGGGCGCAGCGACTTCGACGAACTCGTTGATCATGCACCATCTGTCGGCCAAGGACCTGACGGATGCCAAGGACCTGGCCAAGAAACTGGTCGAGGCGAGCCAAAGTGAACAGCCGACGGCTGCACGACATTTTTGGGATCTCTTGCCGGCGGCCGATCGACAGATGGTGATGAAAACCGCCGCACCCGCTGCTCCGGCCGATGCCGATGCCGCGCAACTCGCCGCCGCGCTCGACAAGCTCATCGCACGGGACGATTTTTTCGACGAGAAATATTTCGCCGGCCTGCTAAGCGCCGCGAAATTGGACCAGTTCAAAGACCGCGCCGATAAAAGCGCGGACGAAGTGCGACGGTTGAATTGGTATCTGCTGCACGAGATGTTCGTCAACTCGGTTGCCGTTCCGCATGCGGACTTGATGCCGATTACGATCTGGCACCAGAGCAAGGACGATCCGCGGGTGCAGGCTCACGTCGCTCGGCACATCCGAGGCGTTCATCATCTGGATGAAAGCCTCGCTGTTGGCGGCGTTCATCCTGGCCAGCCCGCTGATTTTTCGCGAAATCTGGCTCTTCGTCGCCTCGGGCCTTTATCCGCACGAGCGGCGCTATGTCTACATCTTTCTGCCATTCAGCATTGGCCTGTTCTTGGCCGGGGCCTTGATGGCGTTCTTCGTCGCTTTCCCGCCGGTGTTACAGTTCCTGCTGAGCTACAACGACATGCTGGGCATCAATCCCGAGCCGCGAATCAGCGAATGGCTCACCTTCGTGTTGTTCCTGCCGCTGGCGTTCGGCATCGGGTTCCAGTTGCCGCTGGTCATGTTGTTCGTGAACCGGATTGGCTTGGTGTCGGTCAAGAGCTTTCTAGTCAATTGGCGGGTCGCGATCTTGGTGATTTGCGTCGCGGCCGTGCTGCTCTGCCCGTCGCCCGATATCTACAGCATGATGCTGATGGCGGCCCCGATGACGGTGCTGTACTTCGGCGGAATCGCGCTGTGCCATTATACGACGCCGCGTCGCCCCGCGGCCCTCGGCGGCGAGTAACGTCGTAAAGAGCCGCGCACGCAGTGAGCGGACTTCGTAAAGAGCCGCGCACGAAGTAAGCGAGAACCCACGCGAGGGCCGGCCTCGGCAATCGCTTACTGCGTGCGCGGCACTTTACGAGAGATGCGACGCATTCGAAGTGGGCATGGGCGCGATGGAGTGGCAGCGCTTCCAATCGCTTACTGCGTGCGCGGCTCTTTACGAGAGATGCGACGCATTCGAAGTGGGCATAGGCGCGATGGAGTGGCAGCGCTCCCAATCGCTTACTGCGTGCGCGGCTCTTTACGAGAGATGCGACGCATTCGAAGTGGGCATAGGCGCGATGGAGTGGCAGCGTCCCCAAACGCTTACTGCGTGCGCGGCTCTTTACGAAAAGCGATTCACGGCGTCGGCAGCGACTCCAAGGGTCCGACGGCCATCGACATCGCGGTTGTGAGCGGATATTGGCCGAGCACCCGCCGGATGTCATCGAGCGTGATGGCTTCGATCGCGTCCAAATCGTCTTTCACGCTGCGGTACTTTCGTCGCTGCGTCCAATTCGAGCCGACCACGAACAGCCGGCCGCGCGGGCGCTCGCTTCCCAGCACCACGCGCGAGTTGATTTTGCTCTTCGCCTGATTCAACTCGGCCGCGGTGAAGCCGTCGGCTTCCGCCAGGCGATAAACATCGAGCACGTGCCGCAGATTTTCGGCCGTCGCTGGCGGATCGCAACTCACGTAAGTCAAAAACACACCGGCCCCGAGATAGTCGTAATGGTGCAGGCTGGCATGCTCGGCCAGGCCCGGATCGATCAGCTCCCAATACAATCGGCTGCCGGAATCGTCCCCCAGCATCGTCGTCAGCAGCTTCGCGGCGTAGCGATCGTCGTCGGTGGCCGAAGGCGCCGGAGACATTTGCAACACGTATTCCTGGGCCGCGGTCGGCTTGCGCAACAATTCGAAACCGGCCCGGGCTTTAGCAGGCGCAATGGTCCGCGCGGCATCGGCCGGCTGCCAATGTCCGCAAATCTGCCGGGCGGTTTTCACCAGCGCGTCGAAATCGATCCGCCCGGCGGCGGCCAGCACGATGTTGCCGGGACTGTAGCGGCGGGAGAAATAGTCGCGCATTTTTTCGACCGGCAGACCGCCGACACTTTCGGCCGTGCCCAACACGCTCTTGCCAAGGGGATGCTCGCCGAAGTAGGCGGCCCGGCACTTGTCGTCGGCCCCAAACGGCGGCTGATCTTCGTACATCTTGATTTCTTCGAGAATCACTTGCTTCTCGGTCTTGAAATCCTCATCGCGTAGCGCCGGCCGCAGCATGTCGCCCAGCAGCTCGACCGATCGACCTTGAAACTCGGGCAGCACCGAGGCGTAGTAGACCGTGCTCTCTTCGCTGGTGAAGGCGTTGTAGTGGGCTCCCATTTCGTCGAATTCGCGATTCACGTCTTCGGCGCTGCGCGTGGCGGTTCCCTTGAACATCATGTGTTCGAGAAAATGGCTCACGCCCGAGACGTCGTCCGACTCATCGCGAGCGCCGGTTTCGACGAAGAATCCGAGCGCCGTCGAGTGCGCTTTGTCGTTGCGCTCGGCAACAATCTCCAGTCCGTTTTCCAAAGTCGCCGTGACAAATTCCACCGAAAGCTCCTCTCGTTCAGGATCGCGCCTGGCGAAACGATTGATCCAGCAGTCGATACTAGCCCGAAGCGTTAGCGAGGACGCTAGATGATGGTCTTGGCAACGCGTCCTCGCTAACGCTTCGGGCTAGTATTCTTCGCCTTTGGCGAAAAATCGCAGTTTCATAATCATGAATTCAAGACCGACAATCCGGCTCGGAGCCAGTCCCCTTTTTCAACTCGCAACTACGACGGCACGGCAGTTTGCAGCGCCTGCTGTCCGAGCGTGACGATCGTAAAGTCGCGGGGCGGATTCGCGGCCAGATACCGATTGATGCTCTCGCATGTCAATTCTTCCACCATACGCTCGACTTCGTCCAATGTTCTGACACGTCCCAGGTGATACCAATCGCGGGCCAGCGCACTGGAGCGCGCCGAGCTCGATTCTTGCTGCATCACCAACGAGCTTTTCACCCGCGTCTTCAGCCGCGCCAACTCGCCCGGCTCGATCCCCTGTTCCAACAGCCGCAATTGTTCGAGCGTCACGTCCAAGGTTTCCTGCGCCCGCTGGGCCGTCGTGCCGGCATAGCAGAGTACGCAGCCTTGATCGCGAAGCGTGTGGTAGGAAGCATACACGGTGTAACATAGCCCGCGCTTTTCGCGCACTTCCGAAAACAGCCGCGAGCTCATCCCGCCGCTCAGGACGCCGACGGCGCCCGAGGCCTGAAAATAATCGGGATGCCGGTAGGGCACGCTGTCGTAGGCGATGGCAATCTGCGTTTGATTCGATTCGTGCGAAATATGTTCGACATGCGGTCCGCGGCTTCCCGGCTTCGGTTCCGTGATGTCGTGGGGCTGCCAGTCGCCAAAGAGCTCGCCGATCAATTCGACCAACGGTTCCCACTCGATCCTGCCCGCCACGCCCAGGATTGCGCCTCGCGGCTGGTAGAGCCGGCGATAATGCTCGCGAATTTCCGCGATTCCCATTGCCTCGAGCGCCGCCAGATCGCCTTCACTCGGCCGGCCCCAAGGATCGGGGTAATGGCAGCGCTTCAGTTCGAGCATGACCCTGTGGCTGAGCTCGTCGTCAATCGAGCGCAGCTCCTGGATGACCACTTGTCTGCCGGCTTCCAACTGGTCCTCCGGCAGATGAGCTCGGCGGAGCATGTCGGCATAGATTCGCAGCGCGGCCGGGACGTTCTTTGCCAACGTGGCTCCGCTGAAGCTGGTGTGGGCGGCGGCGACCGACTCGCCGCGCTGCAGGCCGAGGTTCTCCAGGTCTTCGATGAACTGTCGGCTGTCGCGGCTGCCGGCACCGCGCAAGGCCATTTCGCAAGTGAGCGCCGCCAGGCCGCCGCGGTCCGCGGCTTCATAGGCCGAGCCGGCCGGAATGAAGAAGGTAAAGGCCGCCGATTCGAGTGACCGCATCGGCTCGGCGATCAGCACCAGGCCATTGGCAAACGTGTGCGATTGGATCGATTGCTTCACGGGATTTCCAAACGATTCAGAACCGCTAACTTAACCGCAGGGGTCTGTCCCCATTTTGCGATGCCCCGTGAGCAAAATGGGGACTGACCCCCTCGACCACGCGAGTTGAGTTAGAATTTCTTAGGACGGGGTCAACTGACAACGAGGCATTGCTCAGGCCGCATACGTTGAACGCATACTAGCCCGAAGCGTGAGCGAGGAAGCTAGACAATGATCTTGCAAAGCGTCCTCGCTCACGCTTCGGGCTAGTGTACCCTTCCGCATGCCGTGGGGGAGAAACAGTACAAATTACCGCCGCTTCGCGGAACAATCATACACATTCGGGACAAGCAAATTTGTCCGCGGAGATGAACGAGCGCCAAGGCAGCCAACTTCTGGCGCGATTCACGACCGCTGCGTGAGGCTAACGCAGCCGCTAAGAATACGCAACCTCGACCACCTTGTAGATGGTCCGCGCCTTGCGGAAACCGAGCCGGCGATAGAGCCGGATCGCCCCTTCGTTCTGGCAGGTGACTTCGAGAAACGCCCGTTCCAGCCCGACGCGCTGAAAGCCCTCGAGCAACTGCCGCATCAAGGCCGAGCCCAGCCCAAGCCCACGATGCTCGGGCACGATGCCCAAATTCTGCACCGCCCCCATTCCGCTGCGGTCCAGAATACCTTGGATCGTGCCGCAATATTCGTCGTCTCCGCCGGTTGATTCGTGGGCGACAAGCCAAGTGGCTTCGGGCAGAAAGCCCGGCTTCTGGCGAATTTCCTGCATCAACCGCAAGCAGCCCGCCTGATCGCCCAGGCAGGGGAAGACATTCGAGTCGATCTCCGAGCGAAAGCTGAGAAACTTCGTCTCGGCATGGGTCTCCAGCAGCGAATCGCTCCAGGAAATCAAACGATATCCCGTGGGCAAGGCAACAGGCGTGAATTGCCGGCCGACCAGCTCGATTTCCATCCGATAGCGTTTGAAATAGGTCAGGCCCATCGGGCGACCTCGAAGCCATGCCGCGGGAAAGCTTCAATCCTCGGTCGAGCGCGGCCCATGCCGACTACCCGAACGAGGGACGGCGATTGCACTCCTAAATCTACCGGCATGCTTGCTGATCGTCAAACTTTTTCAGCGCTCGGAGCGTGCGGCAACGCCGCAACTTGAGACCGCAAGTGCTGAGAATTCCGATAGTTTCGGCTTGGAGGAACAAGTTCATGCTGGCCAACCGGCTCCGGGAAACTCGCGAGCGCCGCGGCATGGCCCGCTGGCGGTTCCGAAGATGAACAGGGCGGAAGTGACGGAAAACTGCACGCCTCCAGCTTGGTTAACAAGAGTAGAACGTCGAAACGTCCCCTTTTCTTCCCCAAACTTCAACTGAGCCCAAGCCCGTCCCACCGGAGGAAATTGGCGCGGTGCGGATTGCCGCCCGTCGTCTGGATATCGCTTGGCTTCGACACTGGCGACGGCAGGCGTCTGTCCGTTAGAATAGAAAGAGTTTCGCGGGCAGAACGATTTCGCCTTGGTTCGCGCGTGTGGCAATCCCGCGCCCGAAACGCGTCGGCGAGCTGCTTAGGCGTCTGATTCCGCGGAATTGTCGCTCAAGGTTTTCCCATTGAGTCCGTCGGTTTAGCGCGGATTCGACCTCTTCGAGAAGCGCGTCCCTATCATGTCAGTTGCGACCGCGCGACCCGTGCGAATTTGTCGGCCACCCGCGGCGACCAATCGAATTGCATGGCGCTATGCAATCCCGATTGTCTTGCTTCATCTATTGTCGCTTTCGGCGCTCATTCCATGGCTGTTCAGTTGGACCGGCGTCGCTCTTCTGATCGTTGGCATTTATTTCTATGGTTCGATCGGGATCAATCTCACTTACCATCGCTTGTTGACGCACCGGAGCTTTAAGACTCCGCTGTGGCTTGAGCATTGCCTGGTAGTTGTGGCAATTTGTGCTCTTGAAGACGCGCCCGGAAGCTGGGTCGCGACGCATCGCCTCCATCACAACGACGCTGATGAATCACGAGACCCGCACACCCCGCTCGTCAATTTTTTTTGGAGCCACGTGGGCTGGTTGCTAGTCGAAAATCAGGAAGTGCGCTGCTTGTATGCGTATGAACGATTCGCCCGAGATATTTTGCGCGACCCGTTCTATATGCGGCTGCAACGGCAACTGCTTCCGGTTTGGATCTACTTGCTGCACGCCGGCCTGTACTTCTTCGCCGGTTTGATAGCGAACTGGTGCATGGGCGGATCGGGCCACGCGGGTCTTCAATTCGGACTCAGCCTGTTGGTTTGGGGCGTGATCCTGCGCACGGTTTGCGTCTGGCACATCAGTTGGTCGGTGAATTCCTTGACGCATCTGCATGGCTACAGGACTTACGAGACCAACGAGAACAGCCGGAACAATTGGTTCGTGGCGCTGCTTGCCGTCGGCGAAGGCTGGCATAACAATCACCACCACGATCCGGCGAGCGCGTCGAACTCACACCGCTGGTGGGAACTCGATCCGATCTACGGAATCATTCGCCTGCTTGAGATCTGTGGATTGGCAACCAACGTCATCCGGCCCCGGCATTTGCGGCAGTAATGCAGTACGCAAGATTGGAAAGTGAAGATTGGAAAACTGAGAATGGAAAAGTGTCAGTTGTGACGCCGCGTTGTGTGGGCGTCTCGAAAGCGGGTGGGAAAAGCCGGTGCGGACAAGCGCGTCTCCCCTCGCCCCTTGCGGGAGAGGGGCCGGGGGTGAGGGGTTGGAAAAACGGTGACGTCGGGATCCAACTCCAAGTGGAAGATCGAATTTGATTCCCACCCTCACCCCAACCCTCTCCCGTCAAGGGAGAGGGAGAATGCGGAAACGGACGCTCTATCCACAAATCTGACATTCACACACGCCGCGTTCTTGACCAGTGAGAATGCGTCGGGCGTCGAGCACAACGGGGCGCGGCTTGGCCTTCGCGCTTTCAACTATTCGATTTTGAACGGCACGTGTTTGTCGAAATCCGCTCGCTCGGCGGGGCTCAGCGAATCGCGAAGGACGCGGAGCGTTGTTCCGCCGACTAACTTGCCGTTGTCGATATACATCCAATCGCTAATCTCCGCGGGCGAGACCTCGACGTTTTGCCCGAGTTCCACATTTTTTACATCATTCGGTTCGTTGGCGACGACGCCGTGGAAATTCTTGCCGTCGTAGCTCACTTCCGAGAGCCAGAAGTGCTCTGTCTGGCCGCCGTCGGTAAACGGCTTCTTGACGGAAAATGCCGACTCGCCTGGTTTTGGCGCTTTGACCTCCGCGATGAACGTGTCGACCGTGGCCCGCGCCTTCTCGATCGCCGCATTCATGCGCGGATCGTTATCGGCTACGTAGGTGACCTTGTCCGCCAATTGCTTCTGCCCGCAGCCGGCAATGACAAGGACCACGAACAGCAAAGTTTCGACGGGACGCCGCATCGCTCATTTCCCATGATTGCGAGAAAACGACTGTACGGTTCCTTCGATCAGGAGCCGCGGAGTGCGTCTTAGCGGTCCTTAGCAAAAAAACGGGGAAATTCAGCGCATCCCGATTTTGCGCGGTGTTTTTACGTCGGCAGCTTGCCGAGGGCTTTGTCGGAGATGTCCTTCCGGCACCAGGCCCCTTCCCAGCGAATCTGCTTCACCGCGGTGTATGCCGACAGCTTGGCGGCCGAGATGGTCGCCCCTAGCGCTGTCACCGCCAGCACGCGACCGCCGTTGGTGACTACCCGGCCGTCGGCTTTCGCGGTCCCAGCATGGAAAACTTTCACATCGGGCACTTTCGCGGCTTCGTCCAGGCCGCGAATCGGCAATCCGCGCATAGTCGCCCGGATAACCGGCGCTGGCCATCACGACGCAGACCGCGGGACGCGGATCCCAGAGCGGCGGGGCAATCTGATCGAGACGGCCATCGACGGTCGCTTCCAGAATATCGACCAGATCGCTTTGCAATCGCATCACGAGCGGCTCGCATTCCGGGTCGCCAAAGCGGACGTTGAACTCCAGCACCTTCGGCCCCTGATTCGTCATCATCAATCCGGCGTAGAGCACGCCGCGGAACGGCCGGCGCGAACGCTTCATCGCATGCACCGTCGGCACGAGCACCTGCTCCTCGATCCGCCGCAGATCGGCGTCGCTGACGATCGGCGTGGGGCAATACGCGCCCATGCCGCCGGTGTTCGGACCGGTGTCGCCGTCGAACGCAGCCTTGTGATCTTGCGCCGGCGGCAGTGGCAGGATCGTGCGGCCGTCGGTGATCGCCAGGACGCTGACTTCCTGGCCGTCGAGCCGCTCTTCGATCACCAACTGGCGGCCCGCGTCGCCGAACTGCGGCTCGCGGCTAATCTTGGCCACCGCCTCGATCGCCTCGTTGCGCCCCTTGCACACGAATACCCCTTTGCCGGCCGCCAGCCCGTCGGCTTTCACCACGACCGGCACGTCTTCGCGATCGCGCAGGAAGGTCGTGGCCCGATTCGGATCGCGAAAGACCTGGTAATCGGCCGTGGGAACATCAGCCTGCCGGAGCAAGTTCTTGCAGAACACTTTGCTCCCTTCCAACTCGGCCGCGGCGCGGCTGGGTCCGAAGATCCGCAGCTTCTCGGCCGTAAAGGCATCGACGATGCCGGCGGCCAGCGGCACTTCGGGCCCGACGACAGTCAGCCCGATGTCGTTCTGCCTGGCGAATTTGATCAGCCGTGGAAAGTCGGTCGGCGAGAGATCGACGTTCTCCCCTTCGCTTTCGGTCCCCGCGTTGCCGGGCGCGATGAACACGCGCTCGACGCGCGGACTGCCGCGCAGCTTCCAAGCCAGCGCATGCTCGCGTCCGCCATTGCCCACGACCAAGATTTTCATCGCATGCCTCTGTGCAGCCTGTTGAACCTGTTCAACAGTGTCCCGCCCGCGCGATGTTATCCCGCAGCGCCATTCCGGTCAATCAGCGCCGCATACGGTGGATACCGCTCACCATTTTCTAGGGGCCGGAAGACAAAATCAAAGGCTCTTCGGCACGGGCTGAGCAAGAACGCAGTCGCTTGCGTTAATCCGAACGGGCGTCAATTGGGACACGTGAAAAGCGAAGCCATCGCTGGCAACCCGCAGGCGTCCTGGCATAATGAGACACTGCCGTGCTAGCACAAGGACGGTTAGCAACAAATAGTCCTGACCACCGCGCCCCTTTGAACATGAAAAATAAAGCGCCCAGGCGGTTTCTGGCCATTAGTCTGTATCTGGGCGGGTCAATCGTGTTATGCCTGGGCGAATCCAGGGCGGCAGCCGAGAGTCCTCCTCCGAAAGAACTAACTGTTCGCGATAACGTAGCGCGATATGCAATCGAAGATTTCTTTGCCGCTTGCTCCGCTCGGCCGAAACGGCTGCTGGCGAATCCCTATTTTAGCGCGCTGCCGCTCTACGTTTTCTTGCCGGATCCCGTCTCCCTGGAGCGCCTAGACCAACTCGGCGTCGAGGAACTGGCCGTTTTCTGCGCGTGCCCGGACGAAAATCAATCGAAAGTCGGGCGTCCAGCGCCGATCCGTTGGGCTGCGGCTGCCCGGATGTCGAAAGACATCAACCTGGAAGAGATGCTGAGCCGATGGCGTCAGGCGATTGTTCCGGCGGACAAGGAACCACATGCCAAACCGGAAGTCGTGGAAATTGACGGACATCAGTGCTTCCGAGTTTCGGCAGGCAGTTTTTTCGAACCCGCGCGGACCTACGGCAACTTGCGATTCACGGATCGATCGGGGAAGCCGTCGGCCAAAGGAATCAACATCGGCCGCGCCAACGTGAGCCGCGGTTATGCCGAAGGGACGACGGGCGCATCGGCCATCTTCACTTTCGATCGTGTGGATGAGTCCGCGCTTGTCGATGGAAAACTTCCGCTGGAAATCTATCCCGACGTATTCGAGACCTATTATCTCGGCAAGGACTACAGCTCGGCGCAAATCGAATTGCGAAACCCCAGCACGGGACTGCTCAGCGAGCCGATTACGTTTCAACCGGAATCCTGTGTGCGCCACCGTCTAAGCATTCCCAGCAATCTCACTGCCGCGGATGGCAACGGCAAGAGGACTGCGAACCTGCTGAAAGATTTCGTGTCGCGTGGCAAGATCGAGGTCATCCTCAAGGGATGCGCCTCCGCCATATACATCGGTGTTGGACCGGAAGATTTGTATTTGCGACGTGAGGCGTTCGAGTACGTATACGTTTCCGGCCGCGAGATCGTTGTCGCGCAGTCGCGAGAGACTTTGAGGGAGATGTTACGCGCGGCTCAATCGCCCACGGCGCTGGCAGAACGCCTTACCCGGTCGAACAACGATCTCGTGATCGTGGCACAGCTTTCCGATCCATCGCGGCGGATCGCATGCGAGCGGCTTCTAAATGGGATTGGAGATGAGTTGGGCGGCGACTTGCTCGGCGATGGATGGACCGACGTTGCGATCGCCGTCGCCACGAAACCAGCGCTGGCGGGGCAAATCACCGCGCGGTTTGCGAATTCTGACACGGCGAGCCAGGCGGCCGGTCATTTCAAAGGGTTGCTTCATTCGGCGAGGGCCAAAGCAGGTCCATGCATTAAGAATTTATGGGTCAGGGGCGATGCCCACGCAGGGGTACTTTCCATCCCATTCTGCGACATTTCCACGACATTTCCGCCGCGTGATTCCTCGACGGCCAAATCGCGGGAATCAGATCTGCTCGCGCTGATCGATGGAGCGTTGAACAATATCCGCATCGACGCCGACGGCAAAACGATGACAGTGCAGCTCAGCGAGCCGGCGGATCTTGATCGGCTGTGGAAACAGGCGCAAGTGGCCCTCGCGAACCTTGAAGAGGCGTTCGCGCGCGATTTGCACGAACGAGACCGGTACGACCTGAGCCTCGAAATGTACCGGAGCGCGACGGACCGTTTTCCGCACGTTCCGCAGGTTTGGTTTCGCCGTGCGCACCAAATGGCTTATAACACATCCGTTCAATTCACCACGCTGGAGGACCGGTATGCCTGGGTTCGCCAAGGCGTGCTGATCTTACTCGACGGGATGGACCAGAATCCCGACCAAATCGAGACTCGCGTGGATCGCTGGCCGGTTCATCGGCTGGAAGATCGGAACTGCTGATGAACGTGCTACGTATCGGCAACTGTTTTCGCAAGACAAGATCGTCCAACAGCGATTGACCAGATTCATCGATCTGGAAAAGGCGAGGGCGCCTGATAACTCCATCGACAATTGGCTGGTCGCCAAGATGCTCTGCCAAAAGTGTGCTGAGCGATTGAAGCCAGGGGAGCATTCCCCGATTTCACCGCTGTGGATTTTCGCCCGATTAGACTGTGTGCAAGCCAGATACGCCGAAGCTTTGAGCGAATCGGGACAGTGGGCCGAAGCCCGGCAGGCTTGGAAGGAAGCCGAGAAATCGCACCGCGGAATGGCTGCGAGAACCATTGTGTTGCCGAATTCGCAAAGCGTGCGCCTCGACGAGTTGCAACGCCGGCTTGCCGAGTCGGGTCCGAATGATGACACAGTCAAACTGCTTCAATCCACGAGAAGTGTGATTGCATTTGACTATTGGCAAGCGCGGTGCGAACTCGAGCAGACCGAGAAGATGCAATCGGCTCGCAGGCTCTCGCAACAGGCGGCGAACGATGGCGACAATCCCGGCCGAAACAAGCCTTTGACTTGTACCGGCAATCGCTCGAAGCCCTCGCCGACATTTACCACGAGCACCCGCAGCAGATGAGGCTTATCGCGGGAGATTTTCGGCGCGTGGCGGCGGGCTATCGCAAAGTCGACCCGGCGGCTGCCGAATCGGACGCAGGGCCACTTGCCCCAATCCTGTCGACGATCGAAAAGGCCGATCCGACGCTTCGGGATCACCCTTTTTAAGCGCAACGGTCGATTTCAAACACGTTCACAAGCTTGGCACCCGAGCCGGAGGCAAAACTTTTCAGGCGGTGCAAGTATGAATCGTCCTATTGGCCCCTTCCCTTGCAGCGGCCGCGCCTGCCGAGCAGCCCCAAGGAACGGTTTCGCACGTCGGTCGTAGAGAACGAAGTCGCATTGCTTGCCACTGGGCAACTCTGCTGGCCGGTGGCACTCTGACGTTGATCGCCGGGTTGCGGACTTGTCGGGCGCAACGGGCGGGGGCATAATGCGGCGCTGCGACGAAGCTCGATGGCGCGTTGGCGGTCTTTGCGATTTTCGGCCGCTCGCGGCGTTGTGGGTCGGAGCGTTGCAGCGCGCGTTTGCCGCTGGTTGCCTTCGGGCCGCGGCGAGCCCGACGCGAATCGCTGGCGGCCGTCGTCGCTGGTATCGAGCGGCGGCGGGAGAAGTCGGCCGGCGGACTTGCGGTCGATCGCCCCGCGAAGTCGCCCCGCAACAGTCGCACGGCAGTTGACAAAGTTATCGTGTTGGTTAAAACAGTGGAGGATTCGTGAAATTTGTCACAAGGCGGCCTATCTCGGCGTGGCTTCGCGGCTTATTGCGTGGCCATGAGAGATACAATGAAGGCCGTTTCGCTCAACCGACGGATCGGATTCGGGCGGCGTGAACTCGTTGATCTAGAAACGGATCCAAGCGGATCAAATCACTATGGCGGATGAAAAGAAACGTCTATCGGTCGCTGAAATGTTGGCGGCCGCGCGAAAAGGGGACGCGAACCGCGCCGCCGGTGGCGCCGCAAGCGAACCGACCGAACGAGCGGCCGCGTCCGAGGCGGCAGCATCCGAAGCGGCAGTGCCCGAGGCGATCGCGCCGCCGGAGGTTCCCGCGAGTCCCGCCGAAATCTCCGAGGCGACCGTGCCCGAAGTCGTCTCCCCCGCGGCTCCGGCGATAAAGCCAGCCGCTCCGAAAGCGGCTGCCGCACCGAAGAAGCCCGGCGAGCGCTTGTCGGTTGCCGAGATGATGGCTGCGGCGCGGGCCGCGAAGACGGCCCAAGGCGCCGCAGGTCCGAAGGCCGATGCGCCGGCCGCGAGCAAGCCTTCCGCGCCGAAAGCCGCGCCGGCAAAAGCTCCTGCCAGTGCGAATGCAACCCCCGCCAAAGCGGCCCCTGCGAAAGCCGCCGCTGCGAAACCGGCGGCAACAAAACCGGCCGCCCCTGTCAAAGCCGCGTCCGCCGAACCCAAACAATCGGCCAGCATCTTGGCTGCCGCGCGCGGCGAAAAGCCCGGGCCGATGTCCAAGGCTGTAGCGGCAACCAAACCGCAACCCTCGCGTGAAAGCGTCGCCGCGGCGAAAGCCAAGCTGGCGGTTCCGCCGATGCCGACGAAGCCGGAGTATGCCAAAGCGCCGGCCGGCAAAGTCAAGGCGAAAGGCGAAGCCGTCGAGCGCCGTGGAATGTTGGTCCTGGCGCTCGGGTCGATGTTGGGACTCGGTTTCACGTCACTTTCGGTCACGCTCGGTCTCTGGACGCTGGGCGGCACGCGGTTCATGTTCCCCAACGTGCTCAACGAACCGCCGAGCACGTTCAAAGTCGGCCCGAAAGACGCGTTTTCGCCGGGGCAGGTGGCCACGCAGTTCGTCGCCAAGTATGCCGCTTGGGTTTGCAACTACGAATACAAAGGGGTGAAGGAAATCTACGCCCTGAAAACCGTCTGCACGCATTTGGGCTGCACGCCAAACTGGCTCGAGGGAGAGCAGAAGTTCAAATGCCCGTGCCACGGCAGCGGTTATTACAAGGACGGCATCAATTTCGAAGGGCCGGCCCCGCGACCGCTGGAGCGGTACGCGATCCGGATCGCAGACGACGGACAGTTGGAAATCGACAAGAGCAAAACGTTCCATGAAGAACTGGGTCAGTGGACTGATCCGGCAAGCTTCGTCCCGGCGTGACTTCGGGCGCGTGTGAATTCCGGCAGTGTGATCTCAGGCAGTGTGATCTCGGGCAGTGCTCGGTCACTGCTGTTCACGCCGCCCGCCGCGACATTTTGGTTTCCGATCTCTGACCCACGAAAAGCTGGCATGGCCTTAGGCGAAACGATTCGCAACTCGCAGATTTGGAAGAGTATCTTCCGCCATCCGATGCCGCTGGATCGGCGCAATCGGATCGTCGTAATGCTCACGAACTTCTTCCTGCACCTCCACCCGGTGTCGGTCAAGAAGCAAGGGATCGGTCTCAGCTATACATGGTGCATGGGCGGGGTGACGTTTTTCCTATTCCTGGTGGAAACCGTGACCGGCGTGCTGTTGATGTTCTATTACCGCCCCACGTTGGAATGGGCGTACCAGGATATGGAATCGCTGCGCGCGGTGACTAGCCTGGGCATTTTGCGCGAGCTCCATCGCTGGGGGGCCCATGCGATGGTGATCACCGTCTGGCTGCACATGTATCGCGTGTTTCTCACCGGCAGTTACAAGCCGCCCCGCGAGTTTAACTGGGTGGTCGGCGTCATTCTCCTGTTGCTCACGCTGCTTTTATCTTTCACCGGCTACTTGTTGCCGTGGGATCAGCTTGCGATCTGGGCCATCACGGTCGGTTCGAACATGGCCCGGGCCACGCCATTTTTGGGTCACGAAGGGCCAGGGCATCAACTGTTGAACGCCGGCGGCATCGACATGATTACCAACGGTTCGGACGCTCGCTATGCGCTGTTGGGTGCGCAACGTAGGCGAAGAAACGTTGAATCGGTTTTATGTATTGCATTGCGTGGCCATTCCGCTGGCGGTGTCGCTCCTTCTGGCGATCCACTTTTGGCGCGTGCGGAAAGACGGGGGAATCAGTGCGCCGTTGTAGGCGGCGCACGTTTTGGGGAACCTTTCGAATATGCTCTTCGCCAGCATGACCGACTCCGCGCAATCGATGGTGCGCCGCTGGGCGGGTACTACTTGCTGCTGGCCGCGATGAACGGCGTGGCGGCGCTCTATCTCTGCGCAGAAAGAACGCGCCCGTGGCCGCGCTCGTCTGGACGATCGTCAGCGTGGTATTGGTGATCATGGGTTCGCTGGCCATGGGCGGAGATCCGCACTGGATCCCCTCGATGCCCGAGTTCGCCAAACGCTGGACCCTGGTGCTGAGCGGCAAAATGGGCGCTGTTTGGTACAGCGTCGGCACGGCCGGGGCGATGGTGTTCATGTTTTTCTTCCGGCGGTTCTTCGTCCGGCCGCTGGTGGCCTGGACGATGCTGAACGTCGCGCTGTTGCTCATGGGGCTATCGGCCGTCGATCCGAATTTTCAGAAGATCGTGACCAAGCCCGACAACGTGCCGATCGTGGCGCTGGTGTTCTTCTTGGGTTATTTCACCTGGCTGGCCACGGCCAAGGCGGTGAAGAACGACGACCGGCTCCGCGAAGGTCTGCCGCCGCTGGAAAAGCTCGACGATGAAAAAGTGCTCGTGTGGCCCGATTTGGTGTACACCGAGCTAATCTGCATGATCGCCGTGACGGCGCTGCTGTTGGTGTGGGCCATTTTGCTCAAGGCCCCGCTGGAGGCCCCGGCGAATCCCGTGAAAACGCCCAATCCGTCGAAGGCCCCTTGGTACTTTCTCGGCTTGCAGGAAATGCTGGTCTACTTCGACCCCTGGTATGCCGGCGTGGTGCTGCCGAGCCTGGTGATCGTCGGGCTGATGGCCATTCCGTTTTTGGATTTCAACCGCCGCGGCAACGGCTACTACACGATCGAGGAGCGAAAGTTCAGCTATCTCACGTTCCAATTCGGCTTCCTCATTTTGTGGGTGACGCTGATTATTTTGGGCACATTCTTGCGCGGCCCGAATTGGAATTTCTTCGGCCCGTTCGAATCTTGGAATCCGCACACGGTCTATGTGTTGAACAACGTCGATTTGTCGCAGATGTTTTGGAACGGTTTATTGAACCGGCCGTTGCCCCAGGCGCCGCTTGGCGCCGGCGGGCTGTCGGAGTTGGGCTACATCGTGCTGCGCGAATCGCCGGGGATCATCGCGATCGTACTGTACTTCGCCGTGTTGCCTCCGCTGCTGGCCACGACGGTGCTGCGAAAGTTTTTCGTGAAGATGGGTTTTGTCCGCTACATGACCTTGGCGATGTTCCTGCTGCTGATGATGACCTTGCCGCTGAAGATGGTGCTGCGATGGATGTTCAACTTGAAGTACATCGTGCATATTCCCGAATATTTCCTGAACTTCTGAACTCTCCGGCGGCGCCTGCCGCCGCATGACAATTCGTTGAAAAAGGGGACTGGCTCTGAGCCGTCGAGCGGGTCGTTCGTAAGTCGAATGTTCTCGCGAAGTGCCTGTCCCCTTTTCCGACAACCAGCTAAGGTTTCTCCGCATGCCGGCTAACGAACAAACCTGGCGCAAACCAAGCCTGATGCACGCGGTGTTCGCCGTGTCGAGCGTGCTGATGCTGGTGGCCACCATCTGGATGATGGCCGACGATCACAATCGCGCTTGGAAAGAGTATCAGCGAAATTTCATCGCGTTGGATTCGTGGACAACGAAGGCCCGGATGACGGAAACGGAATCGTCCGCGTATCACAAAAAACTCGTCGAGCTCCAGAAAGAATTGGCGGCAGCCCAGTCGACGTTTACCGCCGCCGATCGAGACAATGTCAATTTGTTCCTTGGCAAGGTCTTGATCTTCGACGAGGAATTCGGCAAGCTCGTCGCCGAGTATCACAAGGATGTTTCCGTTACGCCCGACAAGGACGCGGTGAACGAGTTGCATGCCGAAGCGGCGCAGCTCGTCGAGCCAAAAGAGCCCGAGGTGGTGCGGACCGGGCGAACCAAATTGCTGGCCGGGCTGAACAAGCAACTGGCCCGGTTCACTTTCCGCGAAGACCACTTCATCCAGGAAACGAAGGACAAGCGGGCCTATTTCGGCGAGGCGCAATCGCTGTTCGATCAGGCGGTCGGCGAGGGAGCCTCGACCGCCGAATTGGATCGCCGCCAGAAGGTGGTCGACGCCGCCAACAAAGAGGTCGACATTTCGAACAAGCTCACGCAGCGCGCCATCGAACAGCGGCAAGAGCTGGAGCGCATCGAAAAGTTGATCACCGCGGATGAAGACAAGGCCGCCAAAGCCCTGAAGGAACATGAAAACACGGTCAATCAACTGCGCCAGGCGGCGAACGACCGCTCGCTGAACGCCGGCAAGGACCTGCTGACGCTGCCAATTCTCGACGCCTTCAACAGCCCCTTGAAGGATGCGAATCGCTGGCTGCCGCAGTTGCCGTGGAATGTGAATTTCCGCACCGTCGCCCGGTTCGACCGCTGCGAAACGTGCCATCTAGGCATGGAAAAGGGACTGCCTGGCGAGCCGACGAAGCCCGCCTTTCCGGTGGCCCAAAACGTCATTCTGGAGTTGCCCACTCCGGCCAAGCGCCCGCGCCGTCCGACGCCAACGAGTGCCGCCGCGGTCGATCAGTCGGAGTTGGCTCAGGTGTACGGGTTCCGGCTGGCGGACCGGGGCGTGTTCAGCACGAGCGACGTGACGGTCAGCGCCGTCTATCCTGAGACTCCCGCCGCCGTGGCCGGCTTGATGACCGGCGACATCATCAAGACCATTGGCGACGCCGAGATCATCCGCACGAACCAGGCCCGCCAGTTTTTGTTGGAAACGGTCAACTGGGGCCAGCCGTTGAAACTGACCGTCAGCCGCGGCGTGCCGCATCCTTACACCAGTCATCCGCGGCTGGACTTGTTTGTCGGCTCGGTCAGTCCGCACCCGGTCGACAAATTCGGCTGCTCGATTTGTCATCAAGGGCAGGGAAGCGAGACGTCGTTCAATTGGGCCACTCACACGCCGAACAGCCCGCAGCAAGGGGCCAAGTGGACGCAGGAATATCACTGGTTCGAGAATGAGAATTGGACCTACCCGATGTTCCCCAAGCGCTTCCAGGAAAGCACCTGCTTGAAGTGCCATCATGAAGTGGTCGATTTGGAAGCTAGCAAAAAATTCCCCGAGGCCCCCGCTCCCAAGGTCGTCGAAGGCTACGAAACCATTCGCCGGTACGGTTGCTTCGGCTGCCACGAGATCAACGGCTTCGCCGGCCCGCAACAGCGGATCGGTCCCGATCTGCGTCTGGAGCCGAACTACTTCGCCGCCGCGGCGCAGTTGGAAGTCGATCCGGGCCTGGCGAAGCTGGCGCCCGACGCGGTCTCGCTGGCCAAGGAAGTCGCGTCGAATCCCGATCACGAAACAGCCCGCCGCCGGCTGCACGAGCTCGTGGCCACGGACGCGACCGCCAAGCATCCGACGCTCGACGCCGCTTCGCACAAGCTCGAAAGCGTGCTCCGCGACAGCGACACCCCCGGCACGATCCGCAAGGTTGGGCCGAGCCTGCGGCACGTGAAGAGCAAGCTGGGCTTCGATTTTCTGACAAGCTGGATCGCGAACCCGACGCTATTCCGCCCCGACACGCGGATGCCGCGATTCTTCGGCGTGTGGGATCATTTGGAATTCGGCAGCCGGGGATTGGAAGAATCGCAGCGATTGGAGCCGGTCGAGATTCGGGCCATCGCGGAGTATCTGTTGAAATCGAGCCAGCCTTCGACTACGAATCGCCGCCGGAAGGCGATCGCGGCGGCCGAGTTTCTCGTCGGCGATCACGCCGCGGCCATCGCCCGGGGCAAGAAAGTGTTCGAAGTTCGCGGCTGCCTGGCGTGCCACAAACATGCGGACTTCCCCCAGGGCATGGCGGTGCAAGGCCCCGATCTGTCGCGGATCGGCGCCAAGCTGGCGAGCAATCCCGACGGGCGAAAGTGGCTCTACAGTTGGGTCCGCAACCCAAGCCGTTACCATCCGCGCACCTACATGCCGAACTTGTTCCTCGAACCAGAGGAAGACGCCAAAGGCGCGAAGACTGATCCCGCCGCGGATGTGACCGAATACCTGATGAGCTCGCAGCAGGATTGGAAACCGACGAACGCCTTGAAGCGCGACTTGACCAAAGAAGATGAAGAAGCCATCGAAGATTTGGCGGTCCAATACCTTTCCGAAAAATTCCCTCGCGATCGGGCGTTGCGATATGTCACCGACGGTATTCCCAAGGGGCAAGCCGAGTCGGTGCAAGGCGACGAAGCGGTGCTTGTGAATCTCAAGCCGACAGGCTTGGCCGTGAAGGAACCGGCCGGCCAGGGCGAAACGGCCGAACATCATCAGCAGCGGATCACGCGCGAATTGGATTACGTTGGTCGCCGCAGCATCGGAAAATATGGCTGCTTTGGCTGCCACGACATCCCCGGCTATGAAGACGCCAAGCCAATCGGCACCGCGCTGAACGATTGGGGCCGCAAGGATCCCGCCCGGCTGGCGTTCGAGCACGTCGACGAATATCTCGAAGCGCATCGCAACGCTTTCCTGCCCGGCGCAAAGGCTTCGGCCCCGGTCTCGCAAGCCATCGGCGCCAGTTCGGCAGCCGGCGATTCGGCAGCCGCAAGCAGCACCGGCGCTGTCAAAACTTCGGCCGTGGCGAACGAGACGAATGCTGAAGAAGCCGGAGCGCCCACATTGCCGGAGCTCATTGAGGCGCTGGCGTTGTCGCCCGACACCTCCTATTTCCTGGGCCGCGTGTTCGAGGAGGACCGGATTGGCTTCCTGTGGGAAAAGCTCCGCCGCCCGCGCAGCTACGATTACAAGAAAACCGAGGAAAAGAAATACAACGAGCGGTTGCGGATGCCGCAATTCACGTTCGCCGTCGATGCGGCCGAGAATCAAAAGAAAATCGAATCCGTAATGACGTTCGTTCTGGGACTGGTCGCCGAGCCGCCGCCGGCCGATTACGTGGCCACCCCGAGCGGCGCAAGGGGCGATTGTCGCGGGCCGAAAGGTGCTGGAGCAGTTCAACTGCGCCGGCTGCCACATGCTGGAGATGCAGCGCTGGGAGATCTCGTATCAGCCTGGCGCGTTCGGCCCGCCGCCGCGGATCGGAGCGGAATATCCGTTCGTCCTGCCGCACGTCTCGCCGCAAGAAATCACGAAGGCCGATGCGACCGATCGCCGCGGCCAGCGCCACGCCACGTTGGTCGGCATGCCGCTGTTGGATTATAAGACAGGCAAGCCGCTGAAGCTCGACGAGGATGGCTCTCCGATCGAAGCGGGCGACACCACGACGAAAGCCTTCACGCCATTCATGCTGTTCGAAAACGCGGTGGTCGACGGCGCCGTCCGCCTGATCGGCGCGCAGAATATGCGCATCGCCGATTCACAGATTGTCCGCGAGTTCCCTTCGCGCGGCGGCGACCTGGCCAAGCTGCTGTTCCCGGTCGTGGTGGCCGACGAAGTGAAGATCAATCCGGCCGCCAAGGACAAACCGAATGAGGCCTGGGGCTGGTTGCCGCCGCCGCTGGAGGGCGAAGGCCGCAAGGTCCAAACAGGGTGGCTGCACGACTTCCTGCTCGACCCGTTCCGAATCCGTCCGGCGGCCGTGCTGCGGATGCCGAAATTCAACATGTCCTCGGCCGAGGCCAGCACGCTGGTGCATTACTTCGCCGCGATGGACGACGCCGAGTATCCCTACGAGTTCGACTCGCGCACGCGGACCGAGAATGTCGAGGCCGCGGAAGACGCGCATCCGCATTATCTCGAGCAGGCGTTGGGAATCGTCACCGACAACAACTATTGCATCAAGTGCCACAAGATCGGCGACTTTTCGCCCACCGGTAGCGTCCGGGCCATGGCCCCGCGGTTGGATCGGGTGCATAGCCGCCTGCGGCCGGAATACGCCCATCGCTGGATCGCCGATCCGGTGCGGATCTTGCCGTATACCGGCATGCCGGTGAATATCCCCGAGGACAAGCCGATCGACCAGAAGCTGTTTAAAGGCACGAGCGATCAACAACTGAATGCCGTGGTCGATTTGCTGATGAATTTCGACCGGTTGGCACAAAGCCAGATGTCGATCAAGTCGCGCATCAAGCCGGCCGCGCCCGCCGCGGCCGCGAATTCGAATTCTTCGAAGAGCTCTCCTGCTTCGGCAGCCTCGAAACAGGAAGATGATAACTCCGACGGCAACGATTCGAACGGCAGGGATTCGAACGGCAAGGGATCGGAGAAAAAGAGTTCGGACAATAGAAAAGCTTCCAGCGGCGTTGCCTTGATCCGTGGCGACCGGCAGGATGCCCGGCCAACCGTTCGCAAGGAATCCGAGTGAATTGAGTTTCAAGATTCGCAATCTCGCGCTCCCATGGACCCTGGGGTGGCGCAGTCGTTTTCGACCTCGGTGGCTGGACTGCCAGGGAGGTTCGAGCAAGGAGATGGTCGTCATGTCCCTTTTTTGCAAGTGTTTGCTCGTCGGTGTCGCTGCCGCCGGGTTGGTTTTTAGCTCGGTCTCAGCTCGAGCCGCGGATTGGGGCTCAATCAAGGGCCGATTTGTTTTCGATGGCACGCCGACTCCTCCCACGCCGATCAAGATCGACAAGGATGTGGAAGTCTGCGGCAAGCACAACTTGATGACGCAGGACCTGGTCGTCGGCCCCGACGGCGGCGTGGCCAATGTGGTTGTTTGGGTGCGCAGCAAAGTGAAGGTCAATCCGGAATACAAGAAAACCGCCGACGATAAAATCGTCCTCGACAACAAGAATTGCCATTTCATCCCGCACGTGGTGGGAGTTCGCGTCGGGCAAACGCTCGAGATCAAGAACTCGGACCCCGTGGCCCACAACACCAAGATCGACGGGCTGAACTTGCAAGTGAACCCGTTGATCCCCGCCGGGGCCGCCGACGACGAGGCGATTAGCTTGCCCGAAAATCTGCCGGCCCATGTAAGCTGCAGCATCCATCAGTGGATGTCGGCCCTGCTTGTGGTGCGCCCGAATCCGTATTTCGCCATTTCCGATGAAAAGGGGAATTTCGAAATTAAGGATCTTCCGGCCGGTGAACTCGAATTCCAAGTCTGGCACGAGCATTGTGGCTACGTGACAAAAGCCGTGATCAATGGCGAGGACGTCAAATGGCCGAAGGGGCGTGTGACCTGGACGATCAAGGCCGGCGATACCACCAATCTCGGCGATATGAAAATCGCTCCCTAACGCTCGGCGGTGCAACCATGAATTTGCGAATGTGTTCCTTGTTCGGCGGCCTGGTCATGCTGGCGCTGGCTGGCTGCAGCCGGGCCGTGGCCACCGGGCCCGAGCCCGACATGGCTGCCGCGGAAAAGCTGCGCGCCGTCTTGGTTAAAGCGAAGGTGGGCGCGGCCGACGCGAATCCAACGGCCGACCAACTCGCGCCTGCCGTGAAAAAGTTCGACGGCTGGGCCACGCTGAAAGGCCGGTTCGTTCTGGAAGGCAATAAGCCGGTCGCGCAGCCGATCAAGATCACAAAAGACCAGGAAGTTTGCGGATTGCATCCGCTCGTGAACGAGTCGGTCGAAGTCGGCAACGGCAACGGCCTGGCGAATGTCGTTGTGTTCGTGCGCACGGGCAAACTTCCGGTGAACGACGAATACAAAAAGGCTGCGGACGCCAAGGTGATTCTGGACAATTTGAATTGCCATTTCGTGCCGCATGTGATCGGCGTGCGCGTCGGTCAGACGCTGGAATTGAAAAACTCCGATCCCGTGGCTCACAACAGCAACATCCAAGGCAATTTGTTGAAATTCAACCCGCTGTTGCCCGCGCACAGTTCCACCGACACGGCGGTCAGCGCTCCGGAAAGTTTGCCGGTGATTGTCACCTGCAATATCCACGACTGGATGAAGGGCTGGATCGTCGTCCGGCCCGACCCCTATTTCGCGATCAGCGATGCCTCGGGAAATTTCGAGCTCAAGAATCTCCCGGCTGGCGGCGATTTGGAATTGCAAGCCTGGCACGAGACGGCCGGCGGACTGGCCGTCAGCCGCGGCGATTTGAAATGGACCGAAAAAGGCCGCTTTCAAGTGAGCTTGAAAAACGGCGAGGATTTGGATCTCAAGGACCTGCCCGTCACCGCCGCCGCGCTCAAACTTTGACCGGGCTTTGATTCGCGTGCGAATAGGTGGACTCAATTCGAATGCCGGCTGAAAACATCGCACTGGAGCACCGGCGCCGGGCACGTGCCGGTGGATGAACATGGGGAAGGATTTCGGGAAGGAATGCGACAGATGCTAGGGCGTGTTTTTCATGGGTTGGGCTTTGTCTCGTTGGCCGCCTGCTGCGCGCTGCTGGCCGGATGCGGCGGCGAGACTCCGGAATTCCATCTCGATATGGTCGAGATGGCGAAGAAGAAAGTCACGCCGGAGCAGCAGCAGCAAATCGCCAACGTGCTCACGGCCATGTTCGGCACGCCCGACGAACCGTACGCGCTCGCGCAAACCGGCTTGGACGTCGAAATGCTGAAGCTGGTCAGCGGCCCGGTCCATCGCGACGCCACTTCGGGCCCGCGCGGCTTGTATCGCGAGCATTGCGTCCATTGCCACGGCACGACTGGCGACGGCGACGGCCCGACCGCCGCGTTCCTGAATCCCTATCCGCGCGACTATCGCCGCGGTTGGTACAAATTCAAGTCGTCCAAGCGCGACGAGCGCCCTTCGACCGAGGATCTGATGCGCACTCTGTACGATGGGTTGCAAGGTTCCGCCATGCCATCGTTCAAGTTGGTCCCCGAAGTCGATCGCCGGGCCTTGGTCGAATATGTGAAGTATCTCAGCATGCGGGGCGAGATGGAGCTGGCGATGGTGCAATACGTCGCCGAGGCCGACAAGCCGGACCTGAACGATCCGAAGAACCTGATGCCGATGCTGGGCGCGATCGCCGAACGCTGGCAGAACCAAATCCCGATCGCCGTCGACGACCGGCCCGACGACATGAAATTCGACAAAATCTCCGACCCCATCGAACGCCGCAAGGCCGAGCAGGAGTCGATCGCCATTGGCCGCGCGATGTTCACCCACGAAACCCCCGGAAAGTTCGATTGGTCGTTCGACGACGGTTCGAAAAATCCGCCGAAAAGGACCATCGAGTACATCGGCGCCGCGTGCATCAAATGCCACGGCCCCACGGCGCTTGGCGACGGGCAAACCAACGATTTCGACGATTGGACGAAGCAAGTCTGGAGCAAGGAGGCCTGGAGCCAGCCGACCGATCCAACCCCCTCTCAAGTCATGCCGCTGGGCGCCCTGCCGAAGCGCAACATCATCCCGCGCAATTTGCGGCTGGGCGTTTACCGCGGCGGCCGCCGGCCGCTGGACATCTACTATCGCATCCACGAAGGAATCAAAGGCGTGCCGATGCCCGCCACCGAATTGCTGACGCAAGCCGAGAAAGATTCTCTGAAACCGATCCGCGCCGCGGCGGAGAAGAAGGCCAATCAGAATCCTGGCTTGCAAATCACCGGCGATGAATCGGACGACGAAGCGCAGGCCAAGCAGCGGAAGCGCACCGAATTCGTCGCCAAGATCGTCGACCCGGCCATCGAAAAAATTCAAAGCCAACGCATTTGGCATCTCGTCGATTTCGTGCGTTCGTTGCCCTACCAACCGGGCGGCGAGCTGGGCGTCGATGCGACGATGTCGACGATGGACAGCCCGCTGGAATTACACTCCCGCTGACGCGCCCGAGCAGCGCATGCAATTTTGATGTCGCCGCTGGCGATCGAGGACGAACATGGGGAAATTTTGGAGCCTGCTGTTTCTGCTGGTGCCGATTTTCGGCGTCGGCGTGTTCATCTACGGGATCACGGCGAACATCTGGCTGCCCGTGGACGCCTCGGAATATGGCCACAACATCGACCGCCTGTTCATGTTCATCCTGTGGCTCACGGGCGTCGTGTTCGTCGTCACCGAAGGGGCGATGTTTTGGTTCCTCTGGAAATACAACGCCGAAAGTAATCCCACCCCGGTTAAATTTGTGCATGGCAGCCACAGCCTCGAAATTGTCTGGACCATTCTGCCCGCCGCCACGCTCTTGTTTATCGCCATTTACCAGATCAACGCCTGGGCTGATTCGAAAATGCGGCCGCCGAAAGCCGACGACCCGAACGTCGTGCAAATCGAAGTCAAAGCGCGGCAATTCGAATGGCGGCTCCGCTATCCCCGGCCTCACGGCGGCAAGCTCGGCGAGCCCGGTGAGTTGTTTTCGGTCAACGATTTGCACGTGCCCGTTGGCAAAATGATCCTGATCCATTTGAAATCCGAGGATGTGTTGCATGGGTTTTTCATACCCAACATGCGGATCAAGCAAGACGCCGTGCCCGGCATGACCATCCCGGTCTGGTTTCGGCCGATGCAAATCGGGATGTACGACATAGCCTGCTCGCAACTGTGCGGCTGGGGACACTACAAGATGAAAGGACGCGTGACGGTGCAATCCGAGTCGGATTACGAAGCGTGGCTCGCGGACCTGGAAAAGCAGCAAGGGGCCACCATGCCGCCGGCGGCACCCAAAGCCGCGGAAGGAGCGTCCGAATCGAGCTCGTCTACTTTTGGATCTCACGGCGATGAGGGCCACGGCCACACCGTGGGCGGCCACGCCGTGGGCGATCATGCGGCCCACGCCCATACGGCTGGCTTCCTGAGCACCTACGTCTTCTCGAAGGACCACAAGGTCATCGGGATTCAATTTCTGTTCTCCACGCTGCTGTGGTTCTTTGTCGGTGGGCTGCTGGCCCTGGCCGTCCGCTGGCAAGTGGCGTATCCCTGGACGCCGATGCCCGTGCTTGGGCATTTATTCCATGCCGAGGGAGGGCAGATCTCGCCCGAGTTCTACACGATGCTCGTGACGATGCACGCCTCGGTGATGATCTTCCTGGTGATCATCCCGATCCTGGCGGGAGCATTCGGCAATTTCTTGATTCCGCTGATGATCGGCGCCGACGACATGGCGTTTCCCACGCTCAACATGATGAGCTACTGGTTCATGTGGCCGGCGTTTCTCTGTTTCGGGGCCAGCTTTTTCGTCGCCGGCGGAGGTCCGGCGGCGGGCTGGACGTCGTATCCGCCCCTGTCGGTCAATCCCGCCGCGGCGCCCGGCAGCGGGCTGCCGCAGGACTTATGGCTGATGGGACTGGCGTTCGTCGGCATCTCGTCGATGATGGGCTCGATCAACTACATGACGACGATCATTCAGATGCGCGCCCCCGGCATGACCATGTTCCGGCTCCCCCTAACGATCTGGGCCATGTTCATCACGGCCGTGTTGCAGGCCTTCGCCCTGCCGGTCCTCACCGCCGCGGTCTTCATGCAATTGATGGATCGCCGCCTCGGCACGGGCTTCTTCCTGCCCGAAGGCGGCATGGTCAACAACCACATGGCCTCGGCCGGCGGTGGGCAACCGCTGTTGTGGCAGCATCTGTTTTGGTTCTATTCCCATCCGGCCGTGTACATCATGATCCTGCCCGCGATGGGCATGGTCAGCGACATCATCAGTTGCTTCGCCCGCAAACCGATTTTCGGCTACAAGCCGATGGTGTATTCGATCGCGGGGATTGCCGGGCTGGGATTCATCGTCTGGGGCCACCACATGTTCGTCTCGGGGATGAATCCGGCCCTGGGGATGACGTTCATGGTCTCGACGATGATGATCGCCCTGCCTAGCGCGATCAAGACGTTCAATTGGCTAGGGACCATCTGGGGCGGTCGGATTCAGTTCACCACCCCGATGCTGTTCGCGCTGTCGTTTGTGTCGATGTTCATCATCGGCGGGCTGTCGGGCATTTTCATGGCTGCCACGCCGGTCGACATTTACATCCACGACACGTATTTTATCGTGGCCCATTTTCATTACGTGCTGTTCGCGGGCACGGCGATGGGCGTGTTCGGCGCGATTTACTTTTGGTATCCCAAAATGTTCGGCCGGACGATGAACGAATTCTGGGGGAAGGTCCACTTCTTCTTCACGTTCATCTTCTTGAACGGCGTTTTCTATCCGATGCACATCCTCGGAGTGAATGGCTTCCCGCGGCGCTATGCCGACGGTTATCACTTCGCGACGTTTGCCCATTTGCAGCCGCTGAACCAACTGATGACCTGGTCGGCCATCCTGATGGTGTCGACGCAGTTCATTTTTATCATCAATTTCTTCTACAGCATGTTTTTTGGCCCGAAGGCGGGCCGCAATCCCTGGCACGCCAACGGCCTCGAGTGGAGCGCTCCCAGCCCGCCGGGCCACGGCAACTTCGACTTCCAGCCGATCGTTTATCGCGGGCCCTACGAATATGGTTCGCCGGAATCGAATCAGGATTATTATCCGCAGATTCAGCCTCCGCCACCCGATCATCCGCCAGCCGGCTTAGCACCGGCGGTCCATTGAAGTCGCCTGCGTACTTGGCCTGACGCGTGAGCCGAGCGGATCCAGAAAGCTTTTCGCCGTCACTCTCGCAAAACAAACGGCAAACACAATGCCGCAAAATTGACACGTTTGCATAGCCATGCTTGTTGCCGAAGCCCCGCCGCGACCCGTTCCGATGAGCAGGGCGATGCTGCGCACTCCGAGCCGATTGCCGCACCGTTTGGCCGTCGTGTTGGTTTCGGCGACAGCCGTGCTGCTCTGGGTCGGTGGACTGGTGACATCGTACGACGCGGGAATGGCGGTTCACGATTGGCCGACCACGTTCGGTTACAACATGTTTTTGTTCCCCTGGCCGACCTGGTTGCTCGGTCCCTGGGATGTGTTCATCGAGCACGGCCATCGGCTGCTGGCCACGGCGGTCGGCATGCTCACGATCGCGTTGGTCGTGGCCGTCGGCTGGAGCGATCGCCGCAAGTGGCTGCTTTACACAGCGCTCGGCGCGCTGGCACTGGTTTGCACGCAAGGCATCCTCGGCGGCATGCGCGTTGTCTTGGGCGAGCGGACTTTGGCTCAATTGCATGGCGCGGTCGGGCCGCTGTTTTTCGCCACGGCTGTGGCGCTGGCGAGTTTCACTTCCCGTTGGTGGGCCGCCGCCGGATTGCAGTCCACGGCAGTTTCCGCGGCTCAAGCGTCGGCGCTTAAGCGTCTGGCCGTCACGACGACGCTGCTGGCGTATGTCCAGTTGATACTCGGCGGTTTTGTCCGCCATGTGCCGGATAGCGCCACGCCGGCAACGTTTCGCATGGTTGTCGTGTTTCATCTTGTTATGGCCGTCGCCTTGGTCGGCTCGATTCTGTTGCTCGCTTGGAAAGTCCTGCGCAACTTTCGCTCGGAGCGGCTGCTGCGGCGGCCCGCCTTGGCGTTGGTTGGCCTGGTGCTCGTGCAGTTGGGGCTGGGAGCCGGCGCCTGGATCATGCACTATGGCATGCCCGCTTGGTTCGCCAATGAAGCCTGGGCCGCCGAATACACGGTCGTCGCCAAGAGTCCGTGGCAGATTCATGTCAGTACGGCGCACGTCGTGGTCGGATCGCTGATTCTGGCCACGGCGCTCAGCCTGGCGTTGCGCCGATGCGGCTGCTGCGAAGCAGTGGCTCGGCGGGAGCCTTGCCCTCCCGTGTCGATCGCAATGCGAGCGGAACTGCCCAATTCGCCACGGGGGGACTCGCATGAGCACGACTTCCTGGGGCGTCTCCGCGCCGACTGTCGTGGCGCCGCGCATTGCCGGTGAGAGTTTGTCAGACGCCGCGGTTACGCCCCGCATGGCCACGATCGCCGCTCGTGCGATCGCATGTCCCGAAGGCGAGGCCGTCGGCGGCGTTCTCCTGCGCGACGGCACCTGGCTGGCGCGGCTGCTTGATTATGTCGAGCTCACGAAGCCGAAAATTTCGCTGTTGGTGCTGGTCACGGTCGCGGTTTCGGCGTATGTCGGCAGCGCAGGCCCGTTGAATGGCGCGCTGCTGCTCCACACCTTGATCGGCACAACGCTCGTGGCCGCCAGCGCCAGCGCTTTCAACCAGCGGCTCGAGCGGCGCACCGACGCCTTGATGTCGCGCACCTCGACGCGGCCGCTGCCCGCGGGCCGATTATCGGATCGCGAAGTGGTAGCGTTTGGCGCGATCACGATCGTCTTGGGTCTCGTGTATCTCGCCGCGACGGTCAATGCGTGGACGGCAGTCCTGGGCGCGGCTACATGGATCTTATACGTCGCCGTCTACACGCCGCTCAAGCCGCTCACGCCGTTCAATACCGTCGTGGGCGCCGTGGCCGGAGCGCTGCCGACGCTGATGGGTTGGACGGCTGTTGGTGGTTCGCTCAGCTTGGAACTTGGGGGCGGCGGACTGAAGGCCGCCACGCTGTTCCTCATCGTCTATTTGTGGCAGTTTCCGCATTTCATGGCCATCGCCTGGATTTATCGCCGGCAATACGCCACCGCGGGCTTGAAGATGCTCACGGTCGTCGATCCTTCGGGCCGCCGCGCCGGCCGCCAGGCGGTCATGGCCGCTTTGGCGTTGATTCCGGTCAGCCTGGTCCCCGTCGTCGAGCACGCCAGCCTCGGCTATTTCGCGCTGGCGTTAGCGCTGGGGTTGGCCTATTTGACGGCGGCGATGCGTTTCGGTTGGCGGCCCGACGAATCGGGCGCCCGCAACTTATTGCGCGTGAGCCTGATTTACCTGCCCGCCTTGCTGGGCCTGCTGATGCTCGCGCCATAAAAAAGGGGTCAGAACGATTTATTGGCAATTCGATTTGACTTGCGTTGAGAGGGTTGCCGCGCCAATCCACGAGAGATAAACACGTCCCGATAAATAGTTCTGACCCCTTTTTGAGCACCGCTATGTCAGAAGTTCACGCGAATACGCCTTTGGGCTCCGAGTATCCGACCGTCGGCGTCGATGCCTTGGGGCATCGCTTGGCCGACGACGGCGCGGCGCATCTCAAGCTGGAATACGAGGTCGGTCTGCCGTTGCGCAACAGCAAGCTGATCGTCTGGCTGTTCCTGTCAACCGAAATCATGTTTTTCTCCGCCTTGATCGGAACCTTCATCGTGATCCGGTTCGGGGCGCCGGTGTGGCCGATGACGCACGAAGTGCATATCAGCGAGCCGATCGGCGCGTTCAACACGTTTGTGCTCATTTGCTCCAGCGTGACCATCGTGCTGGCGCTGGAAGCGGCCCGGGCAAACAAGGCCGCCTTGGCGAAGCTGTTCATGCTCTTGACCTTCGCGCTCGGCTGCCTGTTTCTGGGCGTCAAGGCGTACGAGTACAGCGCGAAATTCGCACACGGCTTTTATCCCGTCGCGGGGCATAGCCGGATGTATGAACGAGCAGATATCTACTACGCCTCGAAAGTTCGCGAACGGCTGAACGACCCCGACGTGCAAAGCCAGATTGCCGAACTGCAGAAGGACCCCAGCAAGCTCAGCGCGGCGGAAAGGTCCGATCTGGTCGAGATCGGCCGGATCAAAAAGATCGTGGAGGAACCGCAGGCCAGTCCCGTGGATCTGGAAGACGTCGCGGAAAAAATACTGCCGCGCCCCTTACCGGGGCAATTGGTCGAGCACGAAGGGCTCAACGACACGTTCCATTGGCTCAAGCTGCCGGTCGTCATCCCCGGTGGCAACATGTGGGCGAGCACCTACTTCTTGCTCACCGGGTTCCATGCCTTGCACGTGATCATCGGCCTGATCGTGTTTGCCTACATGCTGCTGCTGACCTTGGGCCCAGACCGGGCCTTTTTCATCGAAAACGTGGGACTGTATTGGCACTTTGTCGACCTGGTGTGGATCTTCCTGTTTCCGCTATTGTATTTGTTTTGAGTGCAGGCGCATGGGCCGGGCGAAGTCGCAGATTTTGAAGCAGGTTGCGACTGCCGTGCCAGACGGGAATGGTCTGGATCGGACTGCGGGCCTACATGTGTCAGGCCTGATTGGGTATGATGGAATATTGGCTGGCGGCTCCGCGTGGGCGGAAGCCGGCCGCGCAAAACGAAGCGAGCCCTTGAATGACTGATGCCAGTTCGCACAACCCGAATCCGAGTGTTCCCGTGGCCGCCGGAGTTGGCGCTGCGCACCAGCCGGCGCATGGCGACGACGACATCCACGGCGGGCCGTACCATGGCTATCAGGCGCCGGACAGCCACGGCCACAGCGGCGTCGGCAAATACATCGCCGTTTTTGTCGCCCTGTGCATCCTGACGGCGATGTCGTTTTGGACCTACGCCGACTTTCCTGTCGCCTGGCCATTCCACGACGAGCCGGCCGTAGGGCGGGTGTTCATGATCGCGGTTTCCTGCACGAAGGCGATGTTGGTGATTTTGTTCTTCATGCACGTGAAATATGAAGCGAATTGGAAATACGTGTTGACCATCCCGGCCGGCATGATGTCGATCTTTTTGATGTTGATGCTGGTGCCGGACATTGGTCTGCGGCTGCGAAAGGCTTCCGAAGAACGGAAGCTGTACATGGCCGAACCCGTCCCAACGGTGCAGGCGCGCGACTTCGCGCCGCCCGTGGATCCGGCGCTAAACCTGCCAGCCAAATAGCTTCGAGCTGGGCCCGCGGCGCAATGCTAACTGGCTGTTGAAAGAGGGGACAGGCACTTCGCGGCCACGTAAAAACTACCGGATATCCACCCGGTCGCTCAGAGCCAGTCCCCTTTTTCAACAGGCTGCTAAACCACCTGTCCCTCGCCGCCGATCCGAATCGGCGACACGTGGATGGCACGCCGCCTATAATTAATCCACTTGCCCACACCGGCTCGGTCGATGAGTTCACCCGCGATCGACATCCTTGGTCTCGAACATCATTACGGCGAGCGCCTGCGCTGGCCGGTCTGACGCTGCAAATCGAGCCGGGCGAAATCTTCGTCTTCCTCGGCCCCAATGGCGGCGGCAAAACCACGCTGTTTCGTCTCCTATCGACGTTGTTGCCGGTCCAGCGCGGCGAAGCGCGAATTCTCGGTTTCGACCTGCGGCGCCAAACGCAGGAAATTCGCCGCCGCATCGGCGTCGTGTTTCAGGCCCCGAGCCTGGATAAAAAACTGACCGTCGACGAGAACCTGATGCATCAGGGCCATCTCTACGGATTGTCGGGCCGCGCGCTGCGCGCGCGGCAAGACGAAATGCTCGGCCGCCTGGCGCTCGCCGATCGTCGTCGCGACCTGGTCGAAACGCTGTCCGGCGGCTTGCGGCGGAGGGTCGAACTGGCCAAGGGCATGCTGCACCATCCGCGGCTGCTGCTGTTGGACGAGCCGAGCACGGGTCTCGACCCCGGCGCGCGCAGCGATCTATGGGACTACTTGCAGCAAGTTCGCCGCGACGACGGCGTGACGGTCGTCCTCACCACGCACCTGTTGGAAGAGGCCGAGAAGGCCGACCGCATCGCCATCCTGAACCAGGGGAGCCTCGTGGCGCTCGACACGCCGGCGGCGTTGCAAGCCACCGTGGGAGGCGATTCGATCACGATCCAAACCGAGCGGCCCGAAGCCTTGGCCCGCGCCATCTCGGAACGCTTCGGTTGCTCGGCTAACGTCGTCGGCGGAGCGGTGCGGCTGGAACAGCCTGAGGGACACGAGTGGATCGCCCGATTGGTCGAGGCGTTCGGCGAGCAGATTCAAAGCCTCACGCTCGGCAAGCCGACGCTGGAGGATGTGTTCATCGAGCGCACGGGGCATCGCTTCTGGACCCAACCGGAGGAGGTGTCCGTTGGCTGAAGCGTTGATCGAACCGGTGGCCGCGGCGCGGAACCGCGATCTCCAGTACAAGCCGAATCCCTGGCAGGCGGCCTGGACGCTTTGCCGCCGCGAGTGGGTGCGGTTCGTGCGGCAAAAGAACCGCCTGATCGGCGCCGTTGGGCAGCCGCTGTTGTTCTGGTTGTTGTTCGGGGCCGGGTTTGGGCCTTCGTTCCGCATGGGCGGCGCGGGCAACGTTGCCGGAAGCGCAGGTGCCAGTGCCGGTAGCGCCGCGGCGACGGGCGGGATTTCCTACATCCAATATTTTTTTCCCGGCACCCTGGTCCTGATTTTGCTGTTCACCGCCATCTTCGCCACGATCTCGGTGATCGAGGACCGGCGCGAAGGGTTCTTGCAGTCGGTGCTGGTCGCGCCGATTCCGCGTTGGTCGATGGTGCTGGGCAAGCTGGTCGGCGGCACGCTGATCGCCGTCACGCAGGCGGCGCTTTTCTTGTTGTTAGGCTATACGCTCGGGCTGCAACTCGGCCCCTTGGTGCTGGTGGCGGTAATCGCATGGATGTTCGTCATCGCGCTGGGGCTGACCGGCTTGGGTTTCGTGCTCGCCTGGCGGACCGATTCGGTGCAAGGTTTTCACGCCCTGATGAGCGTGCTGCTGCTGCCGATGTGGCTCTTGTCCGGAGCGTTTTTTCCGCCGGGGCCGGGCTGGTTCGGCTGGATCGTGCGGCTTAATCCGCTGACTTACGGCGTGGCCGGGTTGCGGCGGTTGCTATACTTGAATGCTCCGCTTGACGTGCAAAACGTGGCCTTGGCCCATTTGCCGCCAGCATGGCTTTGTGGCCTGGTGACGATTGCGTTTTGCGGGCTGATGTTTGCGCTCTCCTGGCGGATTTCCGCCGGGCGGACGACGGGAGACTTGTTATGAAACATGCGGCACTGACGTTTTGGCTGATGATGCTCGTGGTCGGTTCGGTCGGCTATGGTTCGTGGTTGGCGTGGCGTGAATTTGGCTATTCGCCGAGCGGCGAGCCGAGTTCTGGGACATCGTCGGGAGAATCCGGCGATTCGATGAGTTTCAACTTGCCTCCCGGCGTGCCGCTGCCCGATTTTGAGCTCACCGATCAGCGCGGGCACAAGTTTCATAGCAGCAGTTTGCGCGGGCAAGTTTGGGTGGCCAGCTATTTCTTTGCCAGCTGTCCAGGACCGTGCTATCGCCTCAATCAGGCGTTGGCGAGCTTGCAATCGGAGCCTTCGCTCGATGACGTGAAATTTGTCAGCATCACTTGCGATCCGGTGAACGACTCACCGGCGGTCCTTCGCACGTATTCGGAAAGATTCAACGCTAATCCGAAACGGTGGAAATTCCTAACCGGCGAGCTCCAGCCGATCTTGGATTACGCTCGCGAGAGATTCACCTTGCAGGTTGAACAAGCCGCGCATTCGGATCGCGCGATTGCCATCGATCGCAATTCGTGCGTGCGTGGTTTCTTTCACATGAGCGAAGAAAATGACGTGAGCCATTTGCGAATCCGACTCCAGCAGCTTCTCAAGGAGCCGATGCCAGCCGAACCCGCGAAGACGGCTGTCGCCGAGACAATGGGTGGCGAAGCAGGCGCACGCCCGGATCGAACGATGCAGCGCGGGCCCATCCAGGGCAGCGCCGACATGCGGAAGCCGATCCAATCGGCCAAGCCATAATGCCGCCCGTTGCGATCCATCCGTTAGCCACGGTCGACGCGGCGCTGAATGCGACGGCCACGGTGCTATTGGTGTTTGGCTGGACGGCGATCAAGCGCCGCGCCGAAAAGGTCCATAAGTGGTGCATGATCTCGGCGTTCGTTGTCTCGACCGTCTTTTTGGCGTGCTATTTGACGTACCACGCCACGGCGGAGCCGGTTCATTTTCGCGGCCAAGGGTTCATCCGGCCGATCTATTTTGCGATCCTGATTTCGCACGTTTCGCTGGCCGTCACGGTGCCGGTGCTCGCGGGCAGAACGCTCTATCTGGGCCTCAAGGATCGACGGATCGAACATCGCCGCTGGGCCCAATGGACGATGCCCATTTGGTTCTACGTTTCGGTCACGGGCGTCGTGGTCTACGTGATGCTGTACCATCTCTACCGAACGACAGCGTGAACCGATATAATCTAAGCGTCAGAACCACTTGTGCATGGCCTGCCCATTTTGGATCGAGAGCACGGGAGTTCCCCAATGAAACGCCGACTGGGATCGCGAGCCGCTCCCGTGGCGATTGCCGCCATGCTGGTGCTGTTGTTGGCGTCCGTGGCATCGGCTTGTCCCGGCTGCAAGGATGCGTTGGAGACAAATGACCCGACGCACGGCGGGATGGTCCGCGGATATTTTTACAGCATCCTGTTCATGATGGGCACGCCGTACCTGCTGTTGGCCACTTTCTGCGGCTGCATGTATTACAAGGTGCCGCACGAGTCGGCGTCGGCAAGCGGCAACGAGCGAGCCGGCAGAACCGCAGGGTTAATGCGCGTTTTGGCTAGTGTGGCACTGGCAAGCAACGTCTGCCAGTGCGAAGCGCAATCTCGCCCAGCCAACACGGGCAGACTTCGCTTGCCCGTGGCACACGCGGCCGCGCGGCTAAGCTTCTTCGGGAGCATCGCGCATCTCCGCCGGCGGGTCGAAGTAGCAATCCAGCCCCAGCCATAGGCTGCGCGCGTAGCGAAAGAACCACAGTGGAAAGAGGACGCAAAAGGCGGTGCAACTCCACAGGGCCACATCGGGCGAAGTCGCTTCGGAAAAGAAGAGCGTGAAATAGCCGATCGTCACCAGCACGGCTGTCAGCCCGTAGTTCACATAGATCGAGCCCAGATAAAATCCTCCCTCGCGCATGAATGGCAGCCCACAATGGCTGCACTGCGCGTGCATGCGAAACGGCCCGACGAACAGCTTTCCTTCGCCGCAGGCGGGGCATCGCAAGCGGCAGCTTCGCCAGAGGATTTTTGGGAGTTTCATCGTGCTGATTGCCTGACGGAGAGCGTGTCGCGCCATTCTAGATCGAGCCGCGCCGTTGCGGGAGGGCGAGGCTCCTGCCGAGCCGCGGGCGCGCACACGCGCGAAGCAAGCTTTCGCGGCTAAATTGAAGTGGCGGGCGGGCCCTTGATTTTGCCGCCGGCAACGCGAATACTGCGGGCTATTATTTATTCGGGCGCGTCCCAATTTTCGCGGAGGTTTGCATGCGTCGATGGCTTGGATCGAGATTTCCACTGCCCAGTTTCGCGACCTGGCGCAGCGTTTCGCTGATCGCCGCCATATTCGTCCTGACAGCCTCAACGATCCGCGCCGACGACAATTGGTTCCAATTCCGCGGACCAGGCGGCCAGGGCATGTCCAACTCCAAGGACCTGCCCATCCATTGGAGCGAAACGGAAAACATCGTCTGGAAAGCGCCGCTGCCAGGCAAGGGCTGGTCGTCGCCCGTGGTGCTCAACGGGCAAATCTGGATGACTTCCGCTCTGGAGGATGGCCATTCGCTGCACGCGCTATGCGTCGATTTCGACAGCGGCCGGCTCATTCACGATGTCGAGGTGTTTCACGTCGACAAGCCGGTCCATCTCAATCCAAAGAACAGCTATGCCTCGCCGACGCCGGTCGTCGAGCCCGGCCGGGTCTACGTCCATTTCGGCACGATGGGCACCGCCTGCCTGGCCACCGACACCGGTAAAATCCTCTGGACCAATCGTGATCTGATTCTCGATCATCAAAACGGTCCCGGAAGCTCGCCGATCCTGTATTACAACTTGCTGATCGTGAACTGCGATGGGATGGATGTGCAGTACGTCGTCGCGCTCGATAAATTGACCGGGAAAATCGTCTGGAAGACCAACCGCACTGGCAAGCCCGATCCGGCGATCGATCGGCGCAAGGCATATTGCACGCCGCTGGTGATCAAGGTGCATGGTCACGAAGAGCTCGATCAGCCCCGGCGCGAATCAGGTCGTGGCCTATGTGCCAAGCACCGGGCGCGAAATCTGGAAGGTCATTTATTACGGCTATTCGAACGTGCCGCGGCCCGTGTACGGACACAGTTTGCTGTTCATCGGCACCGGCTACGACGTGGCGCAGCTCTGGGCGATCCGGCCCGAGGGGCAAGGTGATCTGACCGCTACGAATGTCGCTTGGAAGATGACGAAGCAGGCGCCGCTGAACCCTTCGCCGCTCTTGTGGAAAGACGATCTGTACGTGGTGAGCGACGCCGGCATGCTCAGTTGCCTGGACGCCGCCACCGGAAAAGAACATTGGAAGCACCGGCTGGGGAGCGATTTTTCTGCTTCGCCGGTCTGGGCCGAAGAGCACATTTACTTCTGCGGCGAATCGGGCGTCACGACCGTGATCCAAACCGGACCGAAATACGAAGAGCTGGCGGTCAATCATCTTGACGGCCGCATCATGGCCTCGCCGGCAATTGTCGACAAGTCGCTAGTCATCCGCACCGATACCACGCTCTATCGGATCGAGAACAAATGAGCGGGGCCCAGCCGGCGCGCTCTAGCCGATCCAGCCGTGGCGCGGTAATCTCCGTTTTGAGGAGATCCCCCGCCCATGAATCCCACCGATCCGGCGTCCAGCGATTCCGTCCAGCCTGCCAAGAAACACGCCGGCAAGCACAAGACCAATTCCGTCGTCCAAGGCGATTTCACGGCCAACAGCAGCCTGATTTGGCTTTCGGCCCTGGCGATTCCGATCGGCGCGGTCTGCGCCCTCGTGGCCGTCGTGCTGCAACGCCTGATCGGCTTGTTCACGAACATCTTCTATTTCCAAAGCTTTCACATTCCCGACGAATTGGTGTCGCCCGCCACCAACCATCTTGGGCTGTTGGCGATTTTGGTGCCGGTCATTGGCGGGTTGATCGTCGGGCTGATGGCTCGCTATGGCTCGGACAAGATCCGCGGCCATGGCATTCCCGAGGCGATCGAAGCCATCCTGATCGGCGGCAGCCGCATGCAGCCGCGGGTCGCGCTGCTGAAGCCCCTGTCGTCGGCCGTGGCGATTGGTTCCGGCGGGCCGTTTGGCGCCGAGGGCCCGATCATCATGACCGGCGGAGCCTGCGGCTCGGTGTTCGCGCAGATTTTTCATCTCACCTCGGTCGAGCGCAAGACGCTGTTGGTCGCGGGCGCCGCCGGCGGCATGGCGGCCACATTCGGCACGCCGCTGGCCGCGGTGTTGTTGGCGGTCGAAGTGCTGTTGTTCGAATGGAAGCCGCGCAGCCTGATTCCCGTCGCGCTCGCCGCGGCGGTAGCGTCGTTGCTGCGGCCGTTTTTCTTCGGCGCCGATTCCGTGCCGCTGGTTGATCACTTGCCGGCCCATGCGTTTCTTCCGAGTTGGAATTTGCTGATCTCGACCTTGGCTGTGGGCCTTAGTGTAGGCTTGCTGTCGCTCTTGTTGACTTCGGCCGTCTATGCCACTGAAGACGCATTCCACCGGTTTCCCATCCATTGGATGTGGTGGCCAGCGATCGGCGGCCTGGCCGTGGGCATCGGCGGCTATTTCGAGCCGCGCGCCTGGGCGTCGGCTACGACGTAATTTTCGACGTGCTGCGCGGCAAGCTGCTGTTCCAGGCGATGTTTGGCCTGATGATCGTCAAGGCGCTGATTTGGGCCATGGCGCTGGGTTCCGGCACTTCCGGTGGCGTGTTGGCGCCGTTGTTGATGACCGGCGGAATGCTCGGGGCGATCGAGGCCCATTGGCTTCCGGGCCACGACAATCAACTCTGCGCGCTCGTGGGCATGGCGGCGGTAATGGGCGGCACGATGCGCGCTCCGCTGACCGGCGCGATTTTCGCCTTGGAGCTCACGTACGACACCGGTGCGCTGGTGCCGCTAGTGATCGGCTCGATGCTTTCCTACGGCTTTACCGTGCTGACGATGAAGCGATCGATTCTTACCGAGAAAATCGCCCGCCGCGGACTGCATATCAGCCAGGAATTCGGCGTCGATCCGTTGGAGCGGTTGAGCGTCGCGCAGGTCATGTCGACCGACGTGGTGACGATTCCCGCAGCCACGCCGATTCAGCAGTTAATCAAGCAATTCTTTCTGGGGCCAAAGAACAAACAGCATCAAGGTTATCCCGTCGTCTCGGCGGACGGCGCGCTGCTAGGCGTGCTGACGAAGACCGATCTATTGGACGAATGGTCCGTCGAGTTGTCGCCCGACAAATCGACTGATACCCTCCGGGCCAACCCGATTATCGCTTACGATTTGATCACCGGCCCCCCGATCACTGCCTTCGCCGAAGAGTCTTGCCGCACGGCGGTGCATCGGATTGTCGAAAAGGGGGTCGGCCGATTGGTGGTCGTCGATCCGGACGATCCGACACGAATCGTGGGAGTTGTCACCCGGAGCGATCTGCTGAAATCGCGGCTCGCCTGGCGGACGAAGAGGATCACCGCGAACGGTTCTTTCTGGCCCGGGCTCGCTTGCCGCGGCCTGGCGCCGATTTCGATCCGCATGCTGGCCCGACTAAAAAAATCGGCTGATCTTCTTGGTTCTCGGCAAGTCCCGATTGCGCCGGCAAATCGAAAAGCCCAGGGGAGGCGGCCCCTGGGCTTCGAGTTTGGCGACACTTTGTAGCGGGCGGGCTGCCCTGGACCAGACAGCCCGCCCTCGATCGAACGTCTCTCTCTGCCGTTAGTACGGCATGTTGGCGCCGGCCGGAACCGGCGGCAGATCGCTAACGGCCGATTTCGCCGCATTCGCCGGTGGGGCCGGAGGAGCCGGCGGCATCGGAGCCGCGGCGGGAGCCGCGTTGTTGTTCTCCGTGCAGCCCGCCGGAGCACCTTCCGCATTGCAGCAGCAATTGCATTTCGGGCAGACCCATTCAACCCAGCACTTCCGCACGCACACGGTTTCCTTGTACGGGATCTTCACCAGCTTCTTGATTTCCCGGACTTTGCAGTGGTCGCAGCCGCAGCCACAGCTTTCGCAGCCGCAGCTTTCTTTGCAGCCGCAATCGCCGCAACCTTCGTGGCAGCCCAAGTGCAGGTCGAAGCCGCAGGAGCAATCCTTGCCTGGAATGCACTTATCTTCGCACAAGCAGCAATACTTGTATTTCGTGACCGTCTTGGTGTCCATGTAGGGATGGCAGACCGGCACCAGACCTTCGTGGCAGCCGCACCGCGGGCAGCACAGGCCGTCGGAGCAGCCGCAGCCGCAGCCATTCGCCGCGGCACAGCCGGGCTCGGCACAGCAGCCCGACTCGCCGGCCCGCGACGGCAAGCTTGCCGCCAGGGCCATCAGCATGGATAGAGCCAGAATCTTGACCATGGGATATTTCCTCCGTTTTCTTTAGTGGGTTTTTGGTTCAGCTTAGAAGTCCAAGACCATCCGCGTGCCGAAGCCGTTGATGTAGCCGCTCGAAGCATTGTTGCCGTTGGTGGTCTGGTTCAGGTTGCGGAATGTGTAGTCGTAGTTCCACTGGAACTTCAGGTTCGGGTTGAGGATCCAGTTCAGACCGGCGGTGAACTCGTTGTCGTCACCGCCATGCACGCCCAGGTCGTTCAGATCGACGTAGGAGTAACGGGCACACACTTGCCAGGCGCCGCGGCCCGTACAGGTGTTGTAATCGCCCGGTACCCGGAAGTAGTTTTCGTAGGGCACCACGCGTTCGTAGTTGGCTCTCTGACGATTGTAATTCCGGTTTTCGCCGGTCAGAAAGTAGCCGGCTTGGACGTACATACCCTTGAAGAACAGGGTTTCCGTTCCCGCGCCGCCGGTGCCGTTGTCGTCGGTGATCCACGAGCCGTAGTATTCGGACTCAATTGACAATGGGCCCCATTGCTGGACGTATTCCGCGCCGATGGTGTCCTGAACCTTGCCGTCGATGACGCCGGTGCTCACGATCGATTGGGTCAGCGGGCTGAGGTATTCACGCGTGGCCAACCGAGAACGCAATTGCGTGGCGTTCGGGTTGCCAGCCACGAGCGGATCGTGCTGGCATTCTTCGCTGCAGCCGCTCAAGCCGACTTCGACCATGTAGCGTCCGTCGTCGCAATACAGCGGCAGGGCCGTGACACGGCTCGTGACCATGTAGTCGTTGCCGAAGTCGAAGCCCGAGGCGCCGTCCCACATGTTGTTCGTCGAGAGCGACGCCGCGTAGGTGAGCGTTTCGGACTCGTTCCAGTTGTTGATTCGGGCACCGAGGGTATAGTTCGCGAAATTGGTGGCCGGCACGAAGGAGTCGAACGCGGCGGATCGCTCGATGAAATCCATCCAGCGGTCGCTCGTGGCCAACTCGAAGCTGAACGGCACGAGGAAGCTACCGACCGTGAAATTGCCGATGAGCGGAATATACTTCAGCGTGACGTTCATATCCGTGATGCCGGTTCCGGTGAACACGCTGGAACCGTTAGCCAGGACCAGGTTCGTTCCCTGGACCGCCTGGAAGTTCTTCGGGTTCATCGCGGTGGCGAAGTCGTATTCCCACACGAAGTCGACGCTGTCGTAGATCGTGCCTTCCATCCGGACCCGGTCCCGACGGAAGCCTTGCGAAACCGCGAAATCGCCGAGTCCGCCCTTGCCGAATTCGACCGTGTGCTGGGCATCGAAATCGTTGAAGGCATCGAACTGGATACGGCCGCCAAAGTGGACTTTGAAGTCCTCGTTGGCGCTTGAGAACCAGACGCCGCTGTTCCAGTAGGCGTTCAGGGGTACTTTGTCGTTCGTGGCGACGATCGTGGCGCCTGGAGGCAATTGCGGGCCGCCGGCCATTTCCGCGTTGGCGTTGGCAGTTTCCATCGAAACTGGCGTCGCCTGCACTTGGCCCGAGCTGGCCGCCGTTTGCATGCCCGAGACCTGGGCTTGCAACTGGTCGACCTTTGTCTGCTGGGCATCGAGCCGCGACATCAGTTCGGCCACGGTCGGGCCATCTTGCTGAACGGCCGGCGGCGGATACTGGGGTTGCTGCGCTTGGGCGCCGGCGACGCCGAGCCCGCAACACGTGGTGATCGAAAGCGCCAAGGCCCGCAGGCGTTTGGCCAGAGGCGCACGAGCGCCCCTTCGCTGAGATCCGTCTCGCATGGGGAATCCTTTCCTCTATTTCAAATGGATCGATCGAACAGCACCATCAACTTTGAATTAGTCGCTTCTCCGTGCAACCGCGGAATCTCCGTTGTATCCGCTATGTCATTCATCGGGGGCTGGGGGGAATCACTATGTTAGAACAGAAACATCGAAAACTTTTCCGCCGCGTTGGATCGCATGATCGCTACGACCCGCAAGGTTTAACGCGCCGGATTACGATTCAGTGGCGGCAGTCCATTTGGGTTATCGACGGATCTCCAGATGCGGCGTGCTGGACAGCGACGCACCGATCGCGGCACCGTCAAAGTTTGCCCATTGCCGCGCTGTAAACTCTGCCGGATTTGCAATCCGCAGTTTGTCGATCATCTTGCGCTTCTTCTAGCGAATCTACGGCTTATCGGGTGTCGATCAATTGTATTAGCAAAAGGGCCCGCGGCGGATGCGGACTCAAGCGAACGCACAGCCAAATGGTCGAAACTCGCATCAACGATTTCCAGGATGGCGAAACATGAAACGATTCAGGTTTCCTAGCGCTTTGCGCGGCGTTCTACTTCTCGCGATTTGGATAGCCGCAATCGGCGGCGCAAGGGCCCAATCGATTGCTCCAAACGTGCAGTCTGGCGCGACGCAGCCCGCAAACTACGCCTACCCACCGCCGATGTTCATCGGACCGCCGAGTTACACTACACCCGCCTACGTCGCGCCGGTCAGTTACGCGGAAGCTGACGCCGCGCCGGCCGCGGCCGGCGTCAGTAACTCAGCCAGTGATTCGCAACGCCAGATCGACGCCCTCGAACAGCGGCTCGCGGCGCTGGAACAGCAGATCCAAGCGCCTGCGAATCAACCGATCGAGCCATCGTCGGCCGGTAGCGGATCGCCGGGGGTGCCGGCCCAGCCGACCGGGTTCGCCAGCGAGATGGGCAACCCGCCAGACTGCATTCCCAGCGGCGCTGTGCCGATCCTGACCACGCCCACCGTGCACATTGGCGCGAAGGCGATTCTCGACAACGTGCAATTCAGTCAAAACCCCGCTAGCCGCAAGGCCGTCGGCGGCGAAGAGGATTTCACTGGCTTTCGCTTCCTCCGCGTCAGCTTCTACGGTGATTTGTATGAGAACATCGACTATCGTTTGGAAATCGACCTGGCCCAAGCGGAGTCGGCAACCAACGCCGCGCTGTTGGCGGCGTTTCAAGACGTGTGGGTTCACTTCGGCGAGCTGCCGTATCTCGGCAACGTGAAAGTCGGCTTCTTCAAAGAGCCGTTGGGCATGGAACAGCAAACGCGCGAAGAAAATTTGCTGTTCATGGAACGGTTTCTTGGCAATGCGCTCGTCCCCGGCCGGCGCATGGGCGTGATGGCCTACAACGACCTCAACGACGATCAATCGCTGACCTGGTATACCGGGTCGTTCCGCGAAGGCTCGGGCGACAAGACGTTTCTCGAATACAGCAATCAGGGCGACTACGGCGTCACGAGCCGTCTGGCGTGGGTGCCGTTGTATCAGGATCAGGGCCGTTACTTGCTCCATTTCGGCGGTTCGTACGAATACACAGGCGCGGACAATAACAACGCGAACTCGAAGAGTATCGTCGTCGTGCCCGAAGTGAACGCGCAAACGGCCGTTACCTCCGTGACGGTCCCCTGCCAGCGGTATCAGCTATACGGCCTGGAAGCCGCGCTGATCGACGGGCCGTTGACCGTGCAGTCCGAATACATTGGCGCGTTCTTTCCTGAGCTCAATGGCACGCAGGCCAATGTCGGAAGCGCCTATTTCGAAACACTTTATCTGCTAACCGGCGAGAATCACGAATACGTCAAGTCGGGCAAGTTCATCACCGGCGTGCAGCCCTATGAGCCGTTTTTCGACGTCCGTAGCACCGACGGAAGCATTTGCCGCGGCTGGGGCGCGTGGGAAATTGGCGGCCGTGTTTCGTACATCGATCTCGACCAGGTCGGCGGCGCACGAGTTCTCGACTATACCGCCGGCATCCACTGGTATCTCACGTACAATTGCAGCACGATGCTCAACTACATTCATAGCGAGGTCACCAGGGGCGGCGGCACCACGGCGATGGACATCTTCGGCGAACGGATTGAATGGCACTTCTAGCAGCCTGTTGGTGCGTCAGGAGAAGTCTGGATGATCTAACAAGATGCGAGGTGCTTGTCCGGAGAATTGCTCGTTACCCGGTAGTTTACTGAGTGGTGGTTGGAGTAATCCAGTCTGCCGAAGCCTCGGAAAGCGAATCCGTCAGCCATAACGCAAGTGAACCCAGTCCGGCCCCGTTAAGAAGTGGGAGCGGCCAACCTGCCAACAATGGCGAAGCCAGCACCGATCGCGAAGCAACGAGTGTACGCAGTGATCGGGCTCCTCGGGGTGTAAGGGGATAGCGGGCGGAGAAAGAGGATCCAGGAACCTGAGAGACCCGTGTTCGTGTCGGTGGCCGGCCTGTCGCCGACGACGATTTGGCGGAACACATAACGCTAAAGCGGCGAATGCGGGAGTCGGAGGGGTTCGTAGTAGCGACGAAGCCGGGTAACGCCGGTGGAGCGAAGGAACCCTGCCGAGAATGTGTTTTCGCTGTGGAGGAGAGACCCGCTTGGACATACGTCCCACTACGGAATCTGCGACAGCCCACAAACCCGATCAACCACCGGATCAGCCGGAGGTGAAGTCAGGCGTCAAGCTGCCGCTCGCCGTCTCTCAACTGCGGTGGAAGCTAGGTCACAAGGCCAAGCGAGAGCCGAGATTCCGGTTTTACGCGCTGTACGACCGGGTGTATCGGTCCGATGTGCTGACGGCCGCTTGGTGGCTGGTGTGGAAGAATCATGGCGCTCCCGGCGTGGATGGCCAATCGTGTCAGGACATCATCGATGGCCAGGGCGCGGCTGCCTTCCTGCAGGAGTTGCATGATGAACTTCTCACTCGTCGTTATCGGCCACAGTCGGTCAAACGCGTCTACATTCCCAAGCCGGACGGACGGCAACGGCCGCTGGGCATTCCGACGGTAAAGGATCGGATTGTACAGATGGCGGTGCTCTTGGTGCTGGAACCGATCTTCGAGGCGGATTTTGTCGATAGCTCGTACGGTTTCCGTCCGGGCCGATCGGCGCATCAAGCCCTCGCTGAGATTCAGCGACAACTCCAAGTCGGAAGGCGGGAGGTGTACGACGCGGACCTGCAAGGTTACTTCGACACGATTCCACACGATCAACTGCTTAAGTGTCTGAGGATGCGGGTCGTAGACCGCTCGGTCTTGGCCCTCATTCAATCCTGGCTGGACGCACCTGTCGTTGAAACCGACGATGCGGGACATACGAAGACTTCGCGACCCAAGCAGGGCACGCCGCAAGGGGGAGTCATTTCACCCTTACTGGCGAACATCTACCTGCACTGGTTTGAGAAGGCATTCTACGGTCCGCAAGGTCCGGCGATGTGGGCACAGGCCAAGATGGTTCGTTACGCCGATGACTTCGTCATCCTGGCAAAGCGAATCGACAAGCCGCTGATCGAATGGGTGGAGTCGCAGCTGGAAGGACGGTTTCGTCTGACCATCAACCGGTCGAAGACGCGGACGGTCGATCTGAAACAGCCGTCAGCGAGCGTGGATTTTCTGGGCTACACGTTTCGTTTTGATCGCGACCTGTTTGGTCGCGGCGGACGATACCTCAACGTGTGTCCCTCGAAACGCTCGCTGGCTCGGTTTCGCGATCGTGTGCGGGAGTTGACCGCAAGTTGCCGCGGGCTTGTGCCGGTCGATGAACTGGTGCGAGACGTTAGTCGGCATCTAGCGGGATGGGGCCGCTACTTTGCGCAAGGTTATCCGCGACGGGCTTTCAACCGTGCCGATAGTTTCGTGCTGGGGCGGCTGGTTCGCCACCTTCAACGTCGGAGTCAGCGTCCCTTCCGGCCACCGGACGGGAAGTCGTTCCTGGCCTACCTGCAAGCCCTCGGCCTGCGGCTACTGGAACCGACCTTGGGACAACGCCGCATTCATCCGCGTGCGGAAGGACTCCCTTGATACGCAGAAGAATCGCGCATGCCCTGGACGGATTGTTCTCGGGAAAGCCGGATGCGGGAAACCCGCTTGTCCGGTTTGAAGAGGGGCGGGGCTTCGGCACCGCCTACTCTACAAAAAGGGGACTGGCTCCGAGCGACCACTTGATTTCGTCGAGAATTTTGGTTCGCTGCGAGGTGCCTGTCCCCTTTTTCAACACCCTGCTGGCTCCGAGCGACGACTCGATTTCCTCGAGAATGTTGGTTTGCTGCGAGGTGCCCGTCCCCTTTTTTCGACTGCGACGATGCTTCCGGTTCACTCAGCATGCCGTGGAACAACCGGTGAGTTCACCGGCGCTGGAATCTCTTCCGCGTGAGGTTCCGGCACGACCGGGACGCTGACCGGGACGCGCGTGCTTCGGCCGGCGCACACATCGGCGGCTGTCCGAGAGCCCAATAGAGTTGAAATTGGGCCCGGTTGTAGCCGATCACCGCGTTCAGATACGCGATGCGGGCCTGGTTCAAATCGCGTTCGGCGATTAACGGTTCCAGCGGGTCGAACAAATGCTGCTGGCCCCCCAGCCCGAACGATTCCACCCGCAACCTCCGCCAGGTTTCCAACGATTGCTGGACGCCCTGCTGCGCGGAATTCAGACTTTCGAGGCCGGCGATCACTTGCCGATAGGCGGCCGTCACTTCCTCGCCAACCTGGGCGCGGATTTCCGCGAGTTGATAGCTCGTTTCGTTCAATTGGGCTTCGCGCAGCCGGGCCTGCGCGGCGTCGCCGGCGCCCAGGTTATGCAGTTCCCAATAAACATCGGCTTCGCCGTCGCTACGAGCGCCAAAGTCGTTCATTTGCGAATTGACGCCGCCGCCAAACGTGCCGCCGTAATACGAAATATCGAAGTGCGGCAACAAGGGCGTAGCTGCGCTTGCCGCAACCGGGCCCGCGCCGCGGCGGACAGCGCTTGGCCTTCTTGAATCTCCGGCCGGCTCGAAAACGCGATCCCTACCAGTTCGTCGGGATTGGAATCCTGCGGAACCAGCGTGATCGGAACGATCTGGAAGTCCGCCGGCTTCAGCAAGACGGTCGGCCGCAACAACAGCAGATGGGCCAACCGCGCCGATGCCACGTTGGCATTGCCTTCGAGTTGAATCCGCTCCTCGCGCCGCAAATCGTACTCGGCCAGGGCGCGATTGATGTCGGCGGCGGTCTTCGTCAGCGCGGCCTTGTCGGCCGCCGCGGCGGCGTCGAGCATCACTTTGGTGCGGGCCAATGAGTCGGCGTTGATCGCCAATGCTCCGTTGGCTTGCAGCAAGTCGAGATACGCGCTGGCGGCGGAAAGTTGCACGTTGGCGTCGGTGGCTTGCGCGGCGGCGTTTTGTGCTTCGACCAATCGTTGTGCGACCAGCGGACCGAACAAAATATCGCCCGTGTTCCAATACAACACGGCTCCGCCATTGACATACAGGCTTTGCTTGGAAACCTCGATGATCGGCCCTTGCGTTGTCTGATCGCGACCGTCGTGCCGCTGATAATTCGGGCCGCCTTGCAAATTCGGCAGCCAGGCGACGTCGGCCTGCCGCTCGGCGGCATAGGCCTCTTCGACACGTTCTCGAGCCAGAGCAATCGTCGGATTGTTCGCGTTCGTCAGTCGCAAAGCCGTCGGCAAGTCGATCGACAACACTTCGCCATAGGTCGGCGCTGAAGTCACCGGTTCCGGCGGACCGGGGGGCGGCAGCGGCTCGCCCGGAACTTGCGGGCCGGCCGGCTTGATTTGCAATTGGTCGTCGGGCAGGGCCGGCGATTTTTCGTCCGGCGCATAAGCGGCGAGCCGGATTCCGCCGTTGGCGGCGCCGTTGGCTGCCGCAGGCGACATGGGCAATTGCTGGCTTGCCGCGGTTGGGATTTGCGCTGGCGGCAACGACGGCAGCGCTGCCGGCAGTGGAGCCGATGGCGCGGCGGGCTGGCCGACGGAATTTGGCGCCGGCGACTGTGCAATGCCCGGGGAACTTGTTGGGCTTCGGTTAAGATTCGATTTAGTTGTGGCACAGCCGGTGGCCAGAGCGATGGCTGCGCCCAGCATCGCCGCCAGCATTTGGCCCGGGCGTTGCCTGCTGCTCAAGAGAGTTCCGCCATCGAGCGGCGCCGCGATGCATCTAGTCCGGTTTCCCGTTACCATACGTGTCTCGGAATCGGAGGCATTGCATCGAGCCGGTTCGCAACGATCGATCTGGGGCGTTTCGAAGCGCGCACCCGAGGTTCGATTGAACATGCATCGCAGTCAGGCCGTAAAGCCAATAGCCTTGGACCAGGCAAAGTGGTGCGATAGAATGTAAATCGACTCGGCCGCCTGCCAACTTTGCCGCATATTCGATACGAACGGCAAAGTCGTGCCATGCTGGCTACCTATCCTCTCCAAATTCCGACGAGTCTGCTCATTCTCGCCTCTCACGAATCCACGATTGGGGGAGTACCGTTTTCGCTCCCAGTCCCCCGCCTTGCCGCCTTCGGTAGCGCAAGAAAGCCGTCACCATGTGGTTGATTAAGGCCTCCGTCCGTAACCCGTATATGGTGGCGGCGCTGGTGTTCATGATTCTGGTCGTGGGCTTGGTCGTCCTCCAGCGCGTGCCGGTCGACATCCTGCCGGTGTTCAAGGCGCCGGCCGTCCAGGTGCTCACCTACTACTCCGGAATGCCGGCGACGTCGATCGAAAAGACGATCACCACGCGGATCGAGCGCTGGGTGGTGCAAGCCCCCGGTGCCGAGCGGCTGGAATCGAAATCGGTGCCGGGCGTGAGTGTGATCAAGGCGTATTTTCGCGACAACGTCGATCCGAACGGAGCATTGACGCTCTCGAATTCGTTGGCCCTCGGTACGCTCCCCACGTTGCCTCCCAACACGCTGCCGCCGGTCGTGCTGCCGTTCGATCCGACCGGCACGCTCCCGCTCGGTTTGCTCACGGTGAAAAACGACTATCTCGACGAAGCCCATGTGAAGGACGTGGCCCGGGTCGATGTCCGCAACATGCTCGGCGCGGTCAGTGGTTCGGTCGCGCCGGTGGTGGTCGGCGGCAAAGATCGAACGATCATGGTCTATCTGAAGCCGAAGGAATTGGAGGCCCGCGGACTCGGGGCCCTGGATGTCATCGAGGCCTTGCAGCAAGGCAATCTGATGACCACGCCGGGCACGCTGTACCTGGGCAAGGATCAGATCCTGCTGGATTCCAATGCGATGGCGCCCGAACGTCGCCGCGTTCAAGAAATTCCCGATCGTCACCAAGCAGGGCCAGGTCTATCTCGAAGACATCGCCAACGTCGAAGACGGCGCGTCGATCCAGACCTCGCGCGTTCGGATCGACGGCAAACCGCAAGTCTATGTGCCCATCTATCGGCAAGGCGGAGCAAGCAGCCTGGCCGTGAGCAACGACGTGCAACAGCAGGTTCCCGCGATGGAGGACAAGCTGTCGCGGATCGCCAAGGCCACGGGCTTGGCCGGCAAGACGACGCTTGAAGTTCGTGATGGATCAGGCCGTCTACGTCCGCGAGGCGATCGAAAGCCTGATTCACGAAGGCGTGATCGGCGCGATCCTGGTGGCGATCATGATCCTGATCTTTCTTGGCAACTGGCGGATGACCGTGATCGCCACGATCTCGATTCCGGTTTCGCTGCGTCGGCGCGATTATCGGCATTTACGTCACCGGCAACACGATCAACGTGATGACGCTCGGCGGGCTGGCGTTGGCCATCGGTCCGTTGGTCGACGACGCCATCGTGGCGCTGGAGAACACGCATCGCAATTACAGCCTGGGCAAATCGCGCAGTTCGATCGGCGCTCGACGGGGCGATCGAGGTGATGGTCCCCGTAATGGTCGCCACCTGCACCACGTGCATCGTGCTCACGCCGCTGGCGTTGATGCCTGGCATGGGCGGGTTCTTGTTCCGCCCATTGGCTATCGCGGTGGCCTTTGCGATGGGCACTTCGTTCATCCTTTCGCGCAGCTTCGTGCCGATGATGTGCGCGAAATTCCTGCCGGAAGAACATGGCCGTGGGAACGATCCGCGTCCGGGGCATGAGCATCCCGATCGTGGCCTTTTCGGCCGAATTCATCATCGCATCGAAGCTTTTTTGGAACGCACGACGCACCGTTATACGCGGCTGCTCGAGTGGTCGCTGGCCCATCGACCGTTGGTCCTGGCCGTCGTGGGGCTGTTGTTCCTCGGTTCGCTTGGGCCTTGGGTTGTTGATCGGCCGCGAATTCTTTCCCGAGGTCGACGCCGGACAAATCACGATGTACGTCCGCTGTCCCTCGCGATACCGGCTGGACACAACGGAGCAACGCATCGCCGAAGTGGAGGAATTCATCAAGGCCAACATCCCCGCCGATGAGCGGGAGATGATCGTTTCGGAAATGGGTTTGGATCCGGATTGGTCGGCCGCCTACAGCGCCAACTCGGGGCAGCAAGACACCGTGATCCGCGTGCAACTCAACGGGCACCGCACGCAAAGCTCGCAAGAATACGCGATCAAGCTGCGGCACAAATGGAATTCCGATCCGCGCTGCATGTATACCAATCGGCGGGGACAGCAAAAGCCGCTGGATGTCAGCTTCGATACCGGCGGCATGGTTTCCACCGCGTTGAACTTCGGCGCCAATTCGCCGATGACGATCCAGGTCGAAGGGGGCACGCCAGGCGGATGCTTATGCCCTGGCCGAGCAGATTCGCGATCGCGTCAGCCAGGTCCGGGGGGCCGCCGACGCCCACGTCGTGCAACGTCTCGACGCTCCGTACATGGTGATCGAAGTCGATCGGGCGGCGGCCGAATCTGGTCGGGCTGAGTACCTACGACGTGATGATGCAGGTTGTGGCGGCGATCAATTCCAGCATCTCGATTAATCGAAATTTCTGGATCGACAACAAGACCGGCAACCAATATTTCGTCGCCGTGCAATATCCCGAGGACCCGCATCGGAAGATGGAAGACCTGTTGAACATTCCGGCGCGGACCGCCGATCATGGCGAAGTGCGGCTGAGCAGCCTGGTGCATTTGCACCCCAGCAGCGGGGCGGTCGAGGTAAATCACGTCGCGTTGTACCGGATTTTCAGCGTGCGAATTGAACACCGAAAACCGCGATCTGGCCGGCGTCGCCGGCAGACGTCGACAAGGCGATCGCCGACATTCGCCAGGCGGCCGATGGCCCACGGCATGCACGTCGATTTCAAGGGCCAATACCAGCAGATGAATGACTCATTCCAGAAATTGATCGGAGGCCTGGCCGGCGCCGCGTTACTGGTTTATTTGCTGCAAGTGGCGTTGTTCCGCTCCTTCGCCGGGCCGTTCGTCATCATGTTCACGGTCCCCTTGGGGCTGATCGGCGTGTTGGCGATCCTGTTCCTGACCCACACGACGTTGAATGTCCAATCGGAAATGGGCGTGATTTTCCTGGTTGGCATCGCCGTGAACAATGGCGTGCTGATGGTCGATTTCGCCAATCAACAGCGGAAGCTCGGCGCTTCGGTGCCGAAAGCGATTCGCACGGCGGCTTCGATCCGTTTCCGGCCCGATCATCATGACCTTCTTGGCGACGTTCCTCGATCTGATTCCGATGGCGATCGGGCTGGGCCGCGGCAGCGAGGCGAATATTCCGCTTGGCCCGGGCTGTCGTCGGCGGACTGTTGACGTCCACTTGCCTGACGCTATTCGTGCTGCCGATCATGTACACGCTGCTGATCCGCGACAAGCCGTTCCAGGAATTGGATCTGGATGAGATCTTGGCGGACGAAAGCTGGCAAGCGGCATCCGTCACATGGAGCGGAAGGAGCCGCCCATGCTTGACTGCGTGTTGAAGCAGGGGACTAAATCGAGTTGACCGATTATGGGAGGGCGAGGCTCCTGCCGAGCCGTCACGCTCCGACCCGGCAGGAGCCTCGCCCTCCCGAGAACGGCAATTCATCCCGAGGTGACGACGTGCGCCGGTTACGATTCGAAAGGCAACCGGATTACTAGCAGTGGACAAGGCGTGCGCCGCAACGTTTTCTCCGTCACGCTGCCCGTCAAGAGTCGTTTCCAACCCGACCGGCCGTGGGTGCCCATCACGATCAAATCGACTTTGTTCGCGGCGGCAAACCGATCGATCTGTTCGGCCGGATCGCCTTCAACCACGGCGTATTCGAGCGGGATCCCGGAATCCGCGGGCGGGGTGATCTCCTTGATCTGTTCCAACAGCGTCTGGCGATAACTATCAGGCTCTAGTTTCGAGGCCGCCTCGCCATAGGTGATGTTTTCTGCCCCTAGCGTCTCGACGACATGCAGTATAATTAGCATGGACCGATTCTGCTTGGCGATGTCGGTCGCGACTTCAAACGCCAGGGCCGAGCATTTCGAAAAATCGGTCGGATGAAGAATGCGGCGAGGTTCGAACACGGTAGCACCCCGGCAGGCTGATTCGGAAGCAACGGTAGCGATCGAATCGGCAGCTTCCCTTCATGCAATTGTACACCGATGGCGGAGCGGAAAGGAAATAGCGCACGATGAGGGCAATTTTTCGGCGGCGGGCAATGTGGGGAGGCGCCGTCGGGCGACTGTCGTCGCCATTTGCCTGATCATCGTGGCGATCCACCTGGTCGGCCCACGGGGCAATTCCGTGGCGACGAATCCGGCCCAAGGAGCACAAACCTCGTCAGCAGAAGGTCGACGGGCAAGCGAAACGCGCCGTCGATGTCGTTCAGCCGCGAAAGAGCGATCATTTCGTCATTTCGATCGAAGAGATCGCCACCGTTCATCCTTATTATCGTGCCGACTTGCGGGCCCGTCAGGCCGGCGACGTCCGTTACATCCAAAAGAACATCAACGACCCGATCAAGAAGGGCGAAAAGCTGATCGAGATCGATGTGCCCGATCTGGTCGCCGAGGTGAAGGCCAAGGAGGCCGTGGTCCAGCAGCGCGACGCGGGAAATCGAACTCGCCACGAAGCAATGGGAAATTGCCGTGGCCGCGGAGAAAGTCGCCCACGCGACCATCGGGCAGCGCGAAGCCGACCAACGGGCCGCCGAAGCGACCGCGAATTATCGCAAGCTCCGGCTGAATCGATTCGCGGAACTGGCGAAGAACGGCGGCGTCGTCCAATCCGTCGTCGAAGAAGAACAACGCGACTATCTGGCCGGCCAAGCCCTATCCGAGAGTGCCGTCGAAGCAGTGAACAAGGCCCAGGCCGATTATGCCCAAGCTAAAGTCAATTCCGATGCGGCCAAGACCGACATCGATCTGCACCAAGCGATGCACGATGTCAGCCTTCGCGACAAGGAGATGGCCGAAGCCCAACTCGGATATGCCACGATTACTGCCCCGTTCGACGGCGTCGTCGTTGCCCGCAATACGGACCCCGGCGATTTCGTTCAAAACGCCACGACGGCCCAAACACTGCCTCTGATTTCCGTGGCCCGGGTCGATCATGGTGACGATCTCGATGGAAGTGCCCGACGGGTTCGCCCCCTATGTCAGCCGCGGCGCGGAGGCCGAGTTTCGCGTGGGCGATGTGTTTGCCCATGGCAAGATCACGCGCTATTCGCCTTCGATCGAAAGTAAAGACCGGACGATGCACGTCGAAGTCGATTTATTCAACGGAACCCAAGCAGCCGACTATCAGCAATTCGAGCGCGAGCATCAAGCAACTTGGGCCGAAGAACGTAAAGGCAGCGACGATCCGTTTCCCGTCCGCCCGGAATTCAGCGGCAAGATGGTCGGCGAACGAAAGTATCCGCTGCTGCCCGGCATGGTCGGCTCGATGCGGCTCTTCCTGCGGAAATTCGACAACGTGTTCCTGATTCCGAGCGACGCCGTGTTCATCCGCTCCGGCCGGACATTCATTGCCGAAGTGGTCGATGGGCAGGCGAACATCGTCGAGGTGGACGTGCAGGCCGACGACAGCGCGCTGGCGAAGGTGTTGCTCGTGAGTTACAAATCCACGCCGGACGGCGAACAACGCGTGTTCAACGAATTGACCGGCGCCGAACAGATTGCCTTGCGCGGACAAGAATTGAAGCAAGGCGAGCAAGTCACGGCGACGGTCAAAGGCTGGTGACGGGATCGCTTCGCAATAACTGAGCCGGCCGCCGTGCGCGGTCCTGATTCCGCCGTCGATCGCGCGTATCACGATTCGGCGGCCTTCTCCGGCCCAATATCTTTGGGCCTTCTTGACCATATTGCGCAGCCAGCTTGCTGGAGCTGTCAACGCGTTCGCACGCTTGGTTGCTTCTGATCTCGAACGCCCGACCCGCCACGTCGACTAACACCGGGCGAATTAAATTTCCAATTCACTTGACGCGGAAGAAAATCCGATTATCATCACATACATTAGTAACTTGATCCTGTTAGTAATGTATAAATGCAAAGATCGTAAGCATTTACTGCAAAGCCATTTAGGAATCGATCGGCACAGCCATGAGCATCGACCTGCGAAATATCCACAAGAGTTTCGGGCTTACGGAGGTCCTCGCCGGCGTGAATTTGGCAATCGCATCGGGAGAGCTGGTAGCGCTGCTGGGGCCATCGGGCTCGGGCAAGACGACGCTCCTGCGAATCATCGCCGGACTGGATTTTCCCGACCCAGATCGCAACGCGCAGATCCTCTTCGGCCCTGACGAAGCAACTCGCCGTAGCGCCGGACAGCGGCGGGTGGGCTTCGTGTTTCAACATTATGCCTTGTTTCGCCACCTGACTGTCTACGAAAACGTGGCCTTTGGCCTGCGAGTGCGCCCGCGACGAATCCGTCCGACCGAGGAAGCGATCCGCGACAAAGTCAACGAGTTGCTGCAGCTCGATCTCGCTGGGCGGGCTGAGTCATCGCTATCCGGCGCAATTGTCGGGCGGCCAACGCCAGCGCGTGGCCTTGGCCCGCGCCCTGGCCACCGAGCCCAGTGTACTGCTGCTGGACGAACCATTCGGAGCCTTGGACGCCAAGGTCCGGCAAAGCTTGCGGCGCTGGCTCAGACAACTGCACGACCGTTTGCATGTCACAAGCGTTTTCGTCACGCACGATCAGGAGGAAGCGCTCGAGGTGGCGGATCGTATCGTGATCATGAATCGCGGGCGGATCGAACAAATCGGGGCGCCGGAAGAGGTCTATCGGGAGCCGGCTTCTGAGTTCGTGCTCGAATTTCTCGGCAATGTGAATTTGTTCCACGGGCGAGTCGAACGGGGGAAAGCGGTGTTCGGTTCGCTGCGTCTCGATCATCCCTATGCGCTGGCGACCGAGGGGACGGCGGCCCGCTTGCTCGTTCGGCCGCATGAATTGGAGATCCATAACAACGGCGACGATGAGTATGCGCTGCGAGCGCGGCATCTTGCGCAGTTGGCCCGCCGGTCCCCAGGTGCGCGTCGACCTCATCGGCGAGACGGGCGAATCGATCAAGGTCGAAATGCCGCACGCTCGATTTCAGGAGCAATCCCTCGCGACTGGTCAGGACGTTTTTGTGAGCGTCCGCGAACCACGGGTCTACCTCGGCGACTATTCGATTTGAATCATCAAGGCAGAAGGAGGATCGAATCATGGGTCAATGTAGTTGAATCATCGCTGCTAGGACTGATCGCGTATCTCTGTTGCCGAAAATCTCGAATCCGCAATTGTTTCTTGGAGAATTCACATGTCAATTCGCAAATTGCTCGTCGTGGTTCTAAGTTCATTGGCGCTCGCGACGCTGGGCGCAGCGCGCCAGGGCCGTCGACTTGCTGAACGTCTCTTACGACCCGACGCGCGAGCTTTATCAGCAGATCAACGAGGCGTTTACCAAACATTGGCAAGCCCAAACCGGCGAAACGGTCCACATCGATCAGTCGCATGGCGGATCGGCCAAGCAAGCCCGCGCGGTCATCGACGGATTAAAGGCCGACGTCGTCACCCTCGGTCTCGCTTACGACATTGATGCGATTGCCGAACATGGCAATCGAATTCGAGCCGACTGGCAGAAGCGGCTGCCGCACAACAGTGCCCCGTTCGTATCGACCATCGTGTTTTTGGTGCGCAAGGGGAATCCCAAGGGAATCAAGGATTGGAACGACTTGACCCGCGACGGCGTGTCGGTGATTACACCCAACCCAAAAACCTCCGGCGGCGCGCGTTGGAACTATCTCGCGGCCTGGGGCTACGCCCTCAAGCAAAAAGGGGGCAGCGAGGAGTCCGCCCTGGCGTTCATCACCGCGCTTTATGAGAACGTGCCCGTGCTGGATTCCGGCGCCCGAGGCGCGACGACGACCTTCGTCGAGCGTGGCTTGGGCGATGTCCTGATCACTTGGGAAAATGAAGCCTATTTGGCGGTCAAGCAATTGGGGTCCGGCGATTTGGAAATCGTTTACCCGTCGGTGAGCATCTTGGCCGAGCCGACTGTGGCCGTCGTGGACAAGGTCGTCGATCAGCGCGGCACGCGGAAAGTTGCCGAGGCCTATCTCGAATTCTTGTACACGCCGGAGGCCCAAGAGATCGGAGCCGAAAACTTCTATCGTCCGCAATTGGCCGAAGTCGCCAAAAAGCACTCCGCGCAATTTCCCAAGCTCAAGCTGTTCACGGTCGACGACGTTTTCGGTGGCTGGTCGAAGGCGCAAGCCAGGCATTTCGCCGATGGCGGCGTGTTCGACCAGATTTATAAGCCCGAAGGGAATTAGTGCCTATCCGGGAACCGCGCGAGGAACGTGGGACAGGCCCATTTTGCTGACAGGACGTCGCAAAATGGGCGGGTCCCCCGCGGTTCTCGGACAGTTAATCCCCCTCGCCAACCGCCTGCCGCGGGGTCGGTCGCAGTTCACCTGAATATTCGAAAGACGTCCCATGCGACTCGCGTTGAAAGAGCGCAGCGTTCTCCCCGGCTTCGGGTTGACGTTGGGCTACACGCTCGTTTACCTCAGCCTGATCGTTCTGATCCCGCTGTCGGCGATCATCTGGAAAACCAGCACGCTCTCCTGGCATCAGTTTTGGATCGCCATCAGTAATCCGCGCGTCGTCGCGTCCTACAAGCTGACGTTTCTTGCTTCCTTCGGCGGCGCATTGCTCGATTCCGTATTTGGTTTTGCGATCGCCTGGTCGTCGGTGCGCTATACGTTTCCCGGCAGAAAGCTGTTCGATGCCGTGATCGATCTGCCGTTTGCCTTGCCTACCGCGGTGTCGGGAATTGCACTGACCGCGATCTATGCTCGCACCGGCTGGCTGGGTCGCTATCTCGAACCTCTGGGGATTCACGCGGCCTATTCACGGCTCGGCGTGCTCATCGCGCTGACGTTCATCGGGCTGCCGTTTGTGGTGCGGACGCTGCAACCCGCGATCGCCGATCTGCACGTGGAAATCGAAGAGGCAGCCGCGATTCTGGGCGCCACGCGATGGCAAACATTCTGTCGCGTGATCCTGCCGATCTTGCTGCCTTCGATCCTGACCGGCTTTTCGCTGGCGTTCGCCCGCGCTGGGCGAATATGGCTCGGTGATTTTCATCGCCGGCAATATGCCCATGAAAACCGAGATCACGACGCTGTTGATCACGACCCGCCTCGATCAATACGACTATGCCGGCGCCACCGCGATCGCCACCGTCATGATGGCGACTTCGTTCTTGATGTTGCTGGCGATCAATTTCTTGCAGTGGTGGAGTTCGAACCGTTATCGAAGGATCGCCTGACCATGACCAGCGTGATTGATTCCAGCGCTCGGCCGCTCCAAGGGGCGGAACGCCACGCGATATTTGCGAGCCCAAACTGGACGCGAAGAATTCTGATCGGCGTGTCGATTGGATTCCTGGGCTTATTCCTGTTGCTTCCCCTGGCGGCGATAATTGCCGAGGCGCTGTGCAAGGGACCTGGACCCTATTTCAAGAGTTTCGCCGATCCCGCGGCTCGTTCCGCGATCAAGCTGACCCTGATCACCGCGGCCATTGCCGTACCCCTGAACCTCGTGTTCGGAGTGGCGGCAGCCTGGTGCATCGCCAAATTCAATTTCGTCGGAAAAAGTGTATTGCTCACGTTGATCGACCTGCCCATCGCCGTCTCACCGGTAATTTCCGGGCTCATCTACGTGCTCGTATTCGGGCTGCAAGGCTGGTTTGGTCAATGGCTAAGCGATCATGATTGCCAGGTGATCTTCGCCGTGCCAGGCATTGTTCTGGCGACGATCTTTGTCACCTTTCCGTTTGTCGCGCACGAATTGATACCCTTGATGCAAGAGCAAGGGACCGAGGAGGAACAAGCGGCAATCGTCCTCGGGGCCAACGGCTGGCAAGTGTTTTGGCGCGTCACCTTGCCGAACATAAAATGGGCTCTGCTGTACGGGGTGATTTTGTGCAACGCCCGCGCGATGGGTGAGTTTGGGGACTGTATCCGTCGTTTCGGGTCATATCCGCGGGCAAACGAACACAGTGCCGCTACACGTCGAAATTCTTTACAACGAGTATAATTTTGTGGCTGCCTTTGCCATGGCCTCCCTGCTCACGCTGTTGGCGTTGTTGACGCTGGTGCTCAAATGGATGGTCGAACGCAGGATGGCGTGACGCGACCGCGATCTTCCGGACGCGGTAACTCGATGCCGAGGGGCGGACGATGACTGGGCGTGTCAGGCCAACGGTCAAAGTTGGTAGAGTGACAATAACCCTCCGAGCGCTATGAATCATGCTGCTGTTGATCGACAACTACGACAGTTTTGTCTTCAACTTGGCCCGGTATTTCACGCGGCTGGGGCAGGAGACGGTCGTGGTGCGGCACGATGCGCTCGATGCGGCGGCCGTGCGGCGGATGCGGCCCGTGGCCGTGGTGTTGTCGCCCGGTCCTTGCACGCCGCAACAGGCGGGCTGCTCGCTGGAAGTCGTCCGCCAGTTGCACCGCGAGTTGCCGATCCTCGGCGTTTGCCTGGGACATCAGGCGATCGCCGCGGCGCTGGGGGGCCAAGTGGTCCGCGCGGCCGAGCCGATGCACGGGCGGACTTCGGAAATTTTGCACGACGGCGCCGGAATTTTCGCCGGATTGCCGAATCCGTTGACGGCCTGCCGATATCACTCGCTGGTGATTGACGAGAATTCGCTGCCGCCAGAACTGGAAGTCACCGCCCGAACCAAAGACGGCGTCGTGATGGCCATTGCCCATCGGCGGTTTCCCACGATTGGCGTGCAGTTTCATCCGGAATCGATCCTGACCGAAGCAGGTTATCCGCTGTTGGCGAATTTTCTCCACATGGCGGGCGTGACCGTCGCGAGGCCGCTGCCCGAATTCGCCGACGAGCGCCACAACCGCCGGTCGCGCCGATCCAGCGTCCGCGCGTGCCGATTCCGTATTGAATCGGTGCGATGATGTTCGTTCAATACATCTGCCGCCAGCGCCATCCTTCGCCCGCTCCGACGAACCTTGCTCGCCCATGATTCTTGAAGGCCTGGTCACGACGCTCAATGCCGACGGCGCGGCGAACATCTCGCCGATGGGGCCAATGGTCGACGAGCGGTTCGATCGAATCGTGCTTCGCCCTTATCCCACCTCGACCACCTACGCGAATTTGAAGCGGACCGGCGTCGGCGTGTTGCACGTGACCGACGACGTGCTGTTGCTGGCCCAAGCGGCCGTGGGCCGACCCGATCCGCCGCCGGGGCTATTGCCGGCCAAGACAATCGAGGGCGTCATTCTCGCCGACGCCTGCCGATGGTACGCTTTCCACGTTGTCTCGATCGATGACCGGCAGCCGCGGATTGAAGTCGTGGCCGACGTGGTCGATCGCGGCACGCTGCGCGAATTCTTCGGTTTCAACCGGGCGAAACATGCCGTCGTGGAAGCCGCGATCTTGGTGACTCGAATCGCGCTGCTGCCGCGCGCCGAAATCGAAGCCGAGCTAGACAGGCTGGCCGCCCCGGTGCAGAAAACCGGCGGCCCGCGCGAGTTGCAGGCATTTGAATTCCTGCGCGAGTATGTCCGCCACGCGCCGCGACAAGACCGTTAGGCGAGCCGTTGAAAATGGGGACTGGCTCTGAGCGATCGGATGGATTCCTATAGTGATCATGTGGCCGCGAAGTGCCTGTCCACCCTTTTCAAAAGCCAGCAAGCACGATGCCAGACCGCGTGATCCGCGTAACGACCCCCAGCCGACTCCATTTCGGCCTGTTCTCGATCGGACCATTTGACGCAGCGGCGGATGAAGGGAACGCCGAGCCTACGCGGCGATTCGGCGGCGTCGGGGCCATGATCTCACGGCCTGGAATTTCGCTCACGATCAAGAACTCGCGATCGCTCGAAGCGACCGGACCGCTGGCGAAGCGGGCGGTGCAATTTGCGCGGCGCGTAGGATCAAAGATCGGATTGAAAACCGACCCGGCCTGTCGGATCGACATTGTTTCGGCATCGCGCGAACACATCGGCCTGGGCACCGGCACGCAGTTAGGCTTGGCGGTCGCGCTCGGCATTCAAGCGCTGTACGGCCGCTTGCCCGGAATGCCGGCGGACCAGGCGCGTTTCTCCGGCCGCGGAGAGCGTTCGGCGATCGGCACGCACGGCTTTGCGATGGGGGGCTTATTGGTCGAGGCCGGCAAGCGCTCGGCGGAAGAGATTTCGCCGCTGGTGGCCCGCGTTGAAATGCCGTCAGCCTGGCGGTTCCTGCTGCTGCTGCCCACGTCCGGCGTCGGCATTCACGGCGACGAAGAACGACGCGCCTTCGCCCAATTGCCAGACGTTCCGCGATCGATCACCGCCGAATTGACGCACGAAGCCTTGCTCCATCTCTTGCCGGCAGCCGCCGAGGGGGATTTTGCCTCCTTCAGCCGCAGCTTGTTTCGTTTCGGCCACACGGCCGGCAACTGCTTCGCGGCGGCGCAACACGGCGCGTTCCACAGCCGCCGCGCCGCGGAACTGATCGCCACGCTGGGCCGAGCGGGCGTGGAAGGGGTCGGGCAAAGCTCATGGGGCCCAACACTATTCGCGCTCTTGCCCGACGAACCGGCGGCCGAAACTGTGGCGAATCAACTCCGCTCGCAAGCCGATTTGCACGACTATGAATGCGTCGTAGCCGCGCCCGATAATCAGGGCGCACAGCTTGAGATCAACTAGCATCGCGATCAATTCGTTTTTCATTCATCCGTGCAATTCCGTGCCATCCGTGGTTGCATCTCCCGTGCGAGAACACTGGACAAAGCAAACCACGGATGGCACGGAATTGCACGGATGACAAATGATGAGTTCGGCCGAATCCGATTCGCTCGCGATTTGTGGTGGCCGGAACAGGAACTGGGTACAGTTGATCTATGCAGTTGAACAAGTAGCCAATTGGGAAGCCAAAAATGAACAGGTCGGGCCGGTTGAATCGATTGAATTTCCGCAGTCTCCTCGTCCTCGGAACTTTGTCGTGCGCCGCGCAAGTCGCGTTCGCCGACCAGCCCGGCGGCAATTCAAGGGCCGCGCCCGCCACGCCACGCGCGACGGCTCTGGCCGAGCTGCAGGATTTTTCACTGGCCGGCATGAGCCGCCGCCTTGGCCCCGATTATGCCTTCTATCACAAGCAGCCCGCGGCGGAAAAATTCTCGGAGATTTGGCAGGCGCCGGTGAAAACCGGGCCTGATAATCGGCATTGGGAAATCGGCGGGCCGTGGACGAAAGAAGCCGGCGATTTCAGCAGCACGCAAGGCCAGGTCCTCTACGTCCCTGACAAAGGAGTATTTCCCGTCGACCGCGTGACGATTCTGGAATGGTCCAATGGCTGCTTCACCGAAAGTCCCGAGCCCCCCTGGCACGGCGGGTTCCGGCCCGAGCCTGCCTCGGCAAAATGGAGGCAGGCCGTGCCCGACGGCGATGTCGGCGTGCCGATCGGCATGGCGCGCGGCATGGGCTATTGGTCGAACAACGGCCTGGCGATTTTTTCGTCCGGCCTGGTCGCAGCCGCGGGCACTGTGACGGCGCGCGGCATGGAACCGACATTCCGCTTCCCGCCCACCAAGCTGCCGCTGGCCATTTCGATCACCAACAAGAGCGAATTCGCGCTCGTGACCGTGCATGATCTCGAGCGGCACATGGGCCAGGTGGCCGTCTTTTCTCTGGAAGTCAACGGCAAGGAAAACAACTTCGTGCACGAGTGGCAGGACGATGCCTGGTCGCTGCCCAACGTGGCCATGCTCAAGGGAATCAAGCTGCTCGGCTACGTCGATTTGCCGGGAATCGAATTTCCAACCGGCGTGTGCGCGGTTGGCAACAAGCTCGGCGGGCGAATGAATGGCCGCGATGGAAACGCGGGCGTGCTCCGCGAATACGATCTGGCCAAACAGGCCGACCGCGACGTGTTCAACAAAGGCAACAACGCCGATTTTTCCAGCACCGCCGGTTTCGCGGTCGTGATCGGAAAATACGAAAACAAGGCGGCCTTTCTCGATCTCCGGTCGCTGTTCGAAGGCGTCCGCATGGCCTACTTCACGAACGAGGCCAATTTCCAAAAAACGCGCAACTCGGGACAAGACCCCAAGCAGTGGCCCTTCTCGTTCGACGTCCAGTCGCGCTGGAAGCCGACCGTGGTGAAAACGATCAGCGTTCCCCGTCCCACGGCCGTGATCGCCAGCATGACCGGCGGGCCATCGGCCCGGGCGCTGATTGCGTCGGTCGACGGCACCGTGGGAATCTACACCGTCGGCGGACTGACCGGCGATGGTCCCGCTCTGGCGTCTGGAATCGGCAAAGCCGGCGCGGTCAAAGTCGGCCGCAATCCGGTATGTCTCACGTATCAAAAGTATTCCAACGACACGGTGATCGCCGTGTGCCGGGGGGATCGAGAACTGGTCTGGATCAAGTATGCCGATTCGGAGCCGCAGGTGATCCGCCGGCTGCGCAACGCGCGATTGCTCGATCCCGTTTTCGCCGAAGTCTCGGACACCCACGGCATCGAAACGTCGCTAGTGACGGTGGCCGATTTTGCCGGTCGGAAGCTCATTAACTACCGCTACAGCCGCGTGGTGTTCGCGACCCAAGGAGGAGCCAAATTCGACCTGGGCCCCGCCGGCAAAGACGAATACGAGTGCGGAGGCGTGATGGAACTACCCGGCTCGCCGCTGTCGATCAGCGCCACGAATGTGAACTAACGGCGCAATCGCCTGTCCGCTAAATCCAGGATATCGCGCATCATGTCGGGCCGACGATGAATCAACTGACCAAATTCAAACCTGGCAACAAATCGGTAACACGATTGCCCGCGCAAGCCCAAAGCGGATAAAATACTTGCGTAACCGCGGCAAGGCGCTAGCCGCCGGTGGACGGCCATTCTGCTTCCACTCGCCGTTAAACCGCGATCTCGCCAGTAGCCGCAACGTGCCGATCAGCGACTTATAATCTTGCTGCGCCGAAAGGCGTTGCGGTAGGACTCCCCGAGCGGACATGTTGTTTCCGCGCGATTAATCCGCCAGCGCAGGTGCCAAGATGGCCGAACAGCAGCGTGCCGAAGGCAATGCCGGCGCCACCGATCATTCTGCGGCGGCGCCAAGAGGAGCCGTGGCCACCGATCACACGACGGGCGCAGTGCATGACGCTTCGGCGGCGAGTCTGCCTCCCAACGTTCAGTCGCATGGCGGCCGCCACCGGATGTGGATTTGGGGCATCGCGGTCGCGCTGCTCGTTGTGATAGGATTCTTTGGGATCCCGCTCTTCAGCCGGATGCTCAACACCGTGTCGACGGACGACGCCTACGTGAACGGGCACGTCACGTTCATTGCCCCTCGCGTCTCGGGCCAGGTCGTCGAGGTGTTGGTCGACGACAACGACCGGGTGAAACACGGGGACGTGCTGGTGCAGCTCGATCGGGAGCCCTATCAGGTGATCGTGGATCAAAAGCAGGCGGCGCTCGACGTGGCCCGGTCGAATCTGAACGTGGCGAAAGATCAGGTCCAGGCGACGGTCGGACAAGCGCGTGCGTCCCGTTTCAAGCTCGAACACGCGATCGAGGACGTCAACAACCAGATCGCGTTGTTGCGCTCCAATGTGGCCGCGGTTGAGACCGCACGGGCCAAACTGGCGCTGGCTCAAGCGGATTATCAGAGGGCCGTCGAATTGCAGAAAACCCCGGGCGCCATCAGCCAGCAAGATGTCGACACGCGGCGGGCCGTCCTGCGCACCGCGGAAGCCGTGCTTCAGCAAACGATCCAGCAGGTATATCAAGTCCGTGCGAGCTTGGGCCTGCCGATGCAGCCCGCCGAGGGGCACGATCTGGCCGAAGTGCCGCCAAATTTGGATCAAACATTTTCGTCGGTGCGGGCCGCAATGTTCGAAATGTTGCAGGCCATCGCACCGCTGGGGGTCGCTCCGCAGTCGTACAATATGACTCCCAAGGAAGTAATTGCCGACTTCTACGCCCGTAGCAAGACCGGCAACCTCAACGAGATTTTCGACAAGCTCATCAAAAATGCTCCGGCGATCGAATATGCCAAATCGCAAGTGATGGTGGCTCAGGCCGATTTGGACCAAGCCAAGCTCAACGTTAGGTATTGCGACGTGCTGGCCGAAATCGACGGCCAAGTGACTCGCCGCAACGTGAATCCCGGCGACAACGTCGCGGCCGGGCAAAGTCTGATGGCCGTCCGGTCGCTCACCGAAATCTGGGTCGACGCGAATTTCAAGGAAACGCAGCTTGCCGCCATACGCATCGGCCAGCCGGTCGATTTGGATGTCGATATGTATGGCAGCCACAAGACGTTCAAGGGCCGAGTGGAAGGTTTCTCGATGGGTACCGGTTCGACTTTGGCCCTGTTGCCGGCGGAAAACGCCACGGGAAATTTCGTCAAAGTCGTGCAGCGGCTGCCGGTGCGCATCGTGCTCCCCGAATACGATCCCGAAAGCTTAACCCGGCCGTGCGGCAATGGATGCACAACTCGCAACAATATTTCATCCACCAGACGAACGACCTGGCTGCATCGCGCCAGATGGCCGCCCAAGCGCTGGCGAACACGCGCGACCAGCAAGCCGCGTCGCTCGCGTATTTCGACGTGTTCTGGATCGCCGCGGTGTTGCCGCTGGCGCTGGTGCTGCTGATTTTCCTCATGAAACCCTCGGCCGCCGAGAAGGGAGCGCACATCGGGGCGGAATGAACGAATGTTTCTACGATTATTCCTTGCATGCCGCCAGCTTCCATTTGCCGAAGCTGAAAGAGCAGAACGTCGCCATTTATTCTTTACCGCGCGGGATTGGGCTTCGCGGTTGGCGGGGGAGATTCTTCGTGCTTGTGCGCCGGCAGCGCATCGGCGACGGTCGCGGCGGCGTGGCCCGAAATCATGCGCAGTCGGGCCATGGAAAACACCACCTGCGAATCCCAAACGCCGAGGCCGAGATGGTCGAGCTTCGGCATTCGCCACGCATCGGTCACCGCGAGCGCGGATGGCGCGCCTTTCCCAACGGGGCAAGAACGACTTGCCGTCGAGTGTCGCGTCGATGCTGGCGGCGCCGGCCGGGAGCATTCGCACCTGAATGCCCAGGCGATAGACGCGGCCGTTGGCCAATTCCTTCGTAAACACTTTGGTGGGATTGGCGTCGTCTTCGACATGGCGCCCGTCGAGCGAATCCAATCCGTTGTTGGTGCCCCCCATGCCCCATTCAGCATCGCAGGCACTTGGCCCGACCGGCAGGCGAATGCGGATCTCTCCAGCGCCATTCAATCGGGCGAAGGCAACGTCAAGATCGTAGCTGCCGTCGACGGCCACAGGCAGCATGAGCCGGGCGATGCCGCGGCGGACCGTGCGGAGTTCCTGTCCGTCGCGCGACCACTCTCCAGAAACCACATCTCGCGAGATATCGGCCAGCCGTAATACGTCAACCCATTCGTTCAACGGAAACGTGATTGCGCCCGCGGGCTCGGGCGACTTGATTGCGCCCGCAGGATCAAGCGACTTGATTATGCCTGCAGGGTCGGGCGAGTTGATTGCGACCGCTCGGACGGGCGTCCAGGAGGGTTTGATGGTTCGATCCGTTCCAGCGGCAAGCTCAACGGATTGGCTGAACGGTGCAAAGCCCGCCCGCGTGAGATGAAGGGTATGCCGCCCGGGAGGAACCGTCAGATCGAACGGATTCTTATCGGTTCCAAGGGCGATTTTCTGGGTCTGTCCGTCGACGGTCAGCTCCGCCCCTTGGCGCTCAGCGGGAGGCCAATCGAACACCAGCGTGCCAGTCGCCGGCGCCGCCGGACGGCTCATCGCAAACATTCCGATGGCGATTGCCGCCACGAGCACGGCCGCGGCCGCAATGCCGTAGCTGAGTTTCCGATTGGTCGCTTGTCGCCTGGCGGCTGCCGCTGTTGCCGGATTGCCACGGCCCCATGCTGCACTGGCCCCTCGAAGCGGCGGTTGGCGAACGATGGCCGAGCCGCTCGCCGGCAGTGCCCCCGCGCTGGCGGCAGATGCAGCGCCCGCCGCAGTCGCGCCGCCGGGGCCGATCACGACGCTCGCGGGTGCAGTTGGCATCGCGGCAGCCAGCTTAGCTCGAAGCTGGCGGTCGTAGTCTTCGCGCTTCTTGGGATCGAGCAGACAAACTCGGGCCGTCGCAAGTTCGTTCAACAAACGCTGGCTTTGCTCGGCATGTTTGCCGACTTGGAGCGTTCGCAGATGAGCCATTTGACGGTCAGCGGCATGATCGATCACATCGGCGTTGGTCTCGAAAAGCCGGATGCTGAGCAGCCGATAATGATTGGCCGGCTGTTCTTCCGGCGGAATGCCGAGCCAGACATGGTAGGGATTGAAAGATTCCGCCAACGTCATTCTCCTGGCCCATGGGGGTCGTCAACGCGCGATCGATCGGTTCACGCGTCCTTGCGAATCATCCCAATTATCATGCAACTGTCTCCGCATCACAAGTTTAAGCGATGTGCGCGTATTGCATGAGCCGACCGCCGGCAATTCGGGTTCGCGTCATTCAGCACCGGGAATTTCGCGGTGTGAATGGGAGCGTTCAAAATCTCCCTTTTCATTTTCGCGACGAGGCGTTCCATGGTCTGCGGGGGCAAAGCCCGCAAGGCGATGATCGCGGCCTGGAAGCTCGCGAATAGTCCTTTCGCCGCGGCCTTCTGTCCCGCGACCCGATTGACAAGCGACCGTTTTTCGGGCACGTTTTTATTGGGTGTTTGAAGAATCGATTCGGAGAAAAATAAATGACGACCGAAACCAAGAGCCCGGTCCGCCACGTCGTCAACGGAACGACGAACCGCGAGTGGTGGCCTAACCAATTGAAAATCGAACTCCTGCATCAGCATTCCACCAAGTCCAACCCGATGGGCGAGGACTTCAATTATGCCAAAGAATTCCAAAGCCTCGATCTCGCGGCCGTGAAGAAAGACCTCGCCGCGCTGATGACCAGCTCGCAAGATTGGTGGCCGGCCGACTTCGGTCACTATGGCCCGCTGTTCATTCGCATGGCCTGGCACAGCGCCGGCACCTACCGAACGGGCGATGGTCGTGGCGGCGGCGGCCGTGGACAGCAGCGGTTCGCCCCGCTCAACAGCTGGCCCGACAACGTGAGTCTCGACAAGGCCCGCCGCCTGCTGTGGCCGATCAAGCAGAAATATGGCCGCAAGATCTCTTGGGCCGACCTGATGATTCTTACGGGCAATGTGGCCCTGGAAACGATGGGATTCAAGACGTTCGGTTTCGCCGGAGGCCGCGAAGACACCTGGGAGCCCGATCACGATGTCTATTGGGGCTCGGAAACGACCTGGCTCGGCGGCGACATCCGCTATGCTGTGGGCTCGGAGGGCGTCGAGAAAGACACCGCCGTGCTTGTATCGGACGACACCGGCGATGAAATCCACAGCCGCAATCTCGAAAATCCGCTGGCGGCGGTGCAAATGGGCCTGATCTATGTGAATCCCGAAGGGCCCGATGGCAATCCCGATCCGTTGCTCGCGGCGAAAGACATCCGCGACACCTTCGGTCGCATGGCCATGAACGACGAGGAAACCGTCGCCCTCATTGCCGGCGGCCACAGCTTCGGCAAGACCCACGGCGCGGCGGTGGCGACGAACGTAGCCCACGAACCCGAAGCGGCCAGCATCGAAGAGCAGGGGTTGGGCTGGAAGAACAGTTTCGGCACGGGCAAAGGCGCCGATACGATTACCAGCGGCTTGGAAGTCACTTGGACCACCACGCCGACCAGGTGGGGCAACGGCTTCTTCGAAAGCCTTTTCGGCTACGAATGGGAACTAACAAAAAGCCCGGCCGGCGCAAATCAATGGAAGCCGAAAAATGGCGCCGGCGACGGCACGGTGCCTCATGCTCACGACCCATCGAAACAAATCGCACCTTCGATGCTCACCACCGACATCGCCCTGCGGGTCGACCCGGTCTACGAAAAAATCTCACGCCGCTTCATGGCAAACCCGGATCAGCTCGCCAACGCCTTCGCGCGGGCCTGGTTCAAGCTCACCCATCGCGACATGGGTCCGCGCGCGCGCTATCTCGGCCGCGAGGTGCCCGCGGAAGAACTGCTCTGGCAAGATCCGATCCCCGCGGTGAATCATCCACTGATCGAAGCCGGCGACATCGCGTCGCTGAAGACCAAGATCCTGGCTGCCGGCCTTTCCGTCTCCGAGCTCGTTTCCACTGCCTGGGCGGCGGCTTCGACGTTCCGGGGCTCCGATATGCGCGGCGGCGCCAACGGCGCCCGCATTCGGCTGGCGCCGCAGAAAGATTGGCAAGTCAACCAACCGGCTCAGCTGGCGAAGGTGCTCAAGGCGCTGGAAGGAATTCAGCGCGAGTTCAACAGCAGCCAATCCGGCGGGAAGAAAGTCTCGCTGGCCGATTTGATCGTCTTAGCGGGCTCGGCAGTCTGTCGAACAAGCGGCCCAAAATGCCGGCCACGACGTCGCAGTCCCTTTCACGCCGGGACGCATGGACGCCGCGCAGGAGCAGACCGATGTCGAATCGATGGCGGTTCTCGAACCGATCGCCGATGGCTTCCGCAATTATCTCAAGGCCCGCTACACGGTGCCGGCCGAAGCATTGCTGATCGACAAAGCGCAATTGCTCACGCTCACGGCCCCGGAGATGACCGTGCTCGTCGGCGGCATGCGCGCGTCGGCGCGAGCGTCGGAAAAGACCGGCACGGAGTTTTTACCAAGCGACCCGGGACGCTCACGAACGACTTCTTCGTAAATCTGCTCGACATGAGCACCGAGTGGCGTCCGATTGCGAAAGATGCTTCGCTGTTCGAAGGCCGCGATCGGAAAACGGGCGAAGTGAAGTGGATTGGCACGCGAGTCGATCTCGTCTTCGGCTCGAATTCCCAACTTCGCGCCCTGGCGGAAGTTTACGCAAGCTCCGACGCGGAGAAAAAGTTCGTCAACGACTTCGTCGCGGCCTGGACCAAGGTGATGAACCTCGACCGCTTCGATCTCAGATGACAGTCGCACCACCGGATCGATTTGAAATTGCCTGGCCCCATTAAATGCCTATCCGAGAACCGGCCGAGGAGAGGGGGACAGGCACATTTTGCTCCCAGGGCACCGCAAAATGAGCCAGTCCCCGCCGGTTCTCGGATAGGCTCTAATGGCGTTTCCCGCTGTTTGGGCTTTAGCAACCTGTTGAAAAAGGGGACTGGCTCGTCGCGATCGAGAAGATTTCCCCCAGTATTGACGTACCCGCGTAGTGCCTGTCCCCTTTTTCAACAAGCTGTTAGCCCACGACGAATGGATTTATCGGCAATTACCGAACAGAGAATCGTTCCCGTCGTGGTCATCCACGATCTCGAGCACGCGCTGCCATTGGCGGAGGCGCTGTTGGCGGGCGGGCTGAATGTGATTGAAATCACATTTCGCACGCCAGCGGCCGAGGCAGCTCTCGAGCGCATCGCCCGGGCGCATCCACGGATGATCGTCGGAGCCGGAACGCTTCTGGAGCCGCGCCAATTGCGGCGAGCCAAAGATGCCGGAGCGCGGTTCGGCGTCGCGCCAGGGCTTAGCCACACGATGCTCGTCGAAGCGCGGCGGATTGATTTGCCGTTTGTCCCCGGCGTAATGACGCCCTCGGAGGTGGAAACGGGCATCGCGGCCGGATGCCGCTTGTTGAAATTCTTTCCGGCCCATCTCGCGGGCGGACCGGCAATGCTCACAGCCCTCGCCGGTCCCTATGCCCACACCGGCGTCCGCTTCGTTGCGCTCGGCGGCGTCACGCCGGCGAACATGGGCGAATACCTCGCGCTGTCGATCGTCGCAGCGGTTGGCGGATCATGGCTCGTCGAGCCGTCGCTACTGGCCGCCAAGAATTGGTCGCTCGTAACCGAGCGCACCCGCGAAGCCTTGGCCGCGATTGCTCAGCTCAAGTAAACCGACCGCGCGACATCCAACAGCCCCAGCAACGTCTCTTCGACGGCCGTCGATTCGCGCAGCGGTCGGCCGAACTTGTTTTGGATCAGCTTGCGCAAAATCGGCGCTGAGCGCGGCAATCCGCCGGAGATCGTCAGGCTCAAATCCGCATGGTCGGAGCAAAGCCGTTCGGCGCAGATCGCGTAATTCTCTGCCATCGAGCGAAACGCCGCGTGAAACAAATTGCCGATCGTGAGATTCTCCGTCGTGACCCCTGCGATGCTCCCGCGACTACCCAGGGCACCGGCAAAGAACGACAGATTCACGTTCAATTCGCCGCCGTTCATTTCGCTGGCATCCGCTTCGGCGGCCTTCCGAACGATGGATTCCCAGGGATTCGCCAGCGTGATGCCTTGGGCCTGGGCCAACTCGGTGAGCAAATCGAGCAGCACATTCAGCGACCTCCCCGCGGGCAAGTGCGTGATCGTGTTGAGAAAATCGCCATCGAAATAACGCCGCGATTGATACGGCCCCGGCTGAAACTGGGCCGTGCGCCGGCTGACTTGCGAGCCGGTGGAAATATTCAGCGAGACTCATCGCGCGACAGGCCCACGCCGCGCAGGCGCATTGCTGATCGCCCAGCGCGGCATGACAAGCTAGCCGCCGCCCGTTGATCCTGGCTTCGCCGATCGGCCGCCGCGGATCGGCCAAATCAGGCCACACGATGTCACTCAATCCCAGCTTTTCGATCGCGCCGCGATGCCAGTCGCCGCCGTATAAATCGAGCAATCCGATCGCCTGCGTCGGATCCCATTGCGGCCGAACATGGCAAAGTCGCGCGAGGACGAAATCGGCAATCGTGGCCGGCATGGCTCGCGGCGGAAGGCGGCCGTTTTCGGCGAGCCAAAACAACAGCGCCGACGCGGAACCGGTTTGCAACTCGTTGCCCAACTCGACCAATTCCCGGCTGTTCCAACGGAAGCGAATCGCGTCGAGATACGATCCGCCGGACCGGTGCGGCTCGAGCGTGCGCTGGTCGCGCCAGGAGAGGTAGTTCGTCAGAGCGCGCGTGGGTGCGCCGCGCGCCCGATCGACCAGCACCACCCCGCCCATCTGACCGGAGCAAAAGACGGCCGCTGCATTGGGTGCCTCGGCGAGAAGCTCTTCCAACAACTGGCGAACTGTCGTTTCGACCGCAGCCGGCGCGATCTCAACCGAACCGGCTGCCAGCCCGTCCAACGGCGCAGGAAACGGGTGCGCCCGCGGCGCACCAATCTCCCCGAGCTCCAAATCGAGCACCGCCCCTTTAATGTTCGACGAACCGATATCCAGCCCGAGGCATTTCATGGTTTCTCACCGCCAACACCACACTTCGGCTGGCGGCTTTGGAGCCCGAGGTCCAGCAATTACAGCAAGCGACACGGCAGCCAGTTGCGGTGACATCCACCGACAACGGGACACTTTCTGCTTCGGCGTCGCTCGTGGAGCCTTCGTCAGCCCCGGTGGCGGCAGCGCCAGCGAATTCGGCTCAGATGGCAGGAGCGCCGAACGGCGTCGCTGATTTTAGCGGCATGTCTCCTGCCGACGGCTGCGCTCTGCCGCCAGCCGGCCGACGGCTGCTCCAATTGCGAGTGCCGCTGCGGCGGCTGGGTCGTCGGCACCGAGCTCGTGTATGTTAAGCCATTCTATACGTGCGGGGGCGCGCCGAACATCCATTCTTTGGCAGCAATCCTGCCATTCGGCCTCTCCGGCGGCTTTGGCCTGCTCGGCTTCAACGCTTCGATCGGCATCACGCGGTAGCACGTCGGCGCACGATAAAATGGAGAATTAAACGGGTCAGAACGATTTATTGCGGCAATAGTTCTGACCAGTCTTATTCTCCAGGACCGCTGAGCCACTGGCCGGGGATGTGCGTGGGCTGTTATTGCATCCAAAAATAATAGCCGGCCATGTGGAAGAACAACGGGGCGGAGCACATCAGGCTGTCGATGCGGTCGAGGATGCCGCCGTGGCCGCGGATCGCCTTGCCCATGTCTTTCACGCCGACGTCGCGCTTGATCAGGCTGATCGACAAGTCGCCCAGCGGGCCGCCGATGCCGATAATCAAGCCCGCCAGGATGCACTGCAACGGCTGAAAATAGTCGAACGAGAAATGCAGGACCCACGGCAGCGACATCGAGACCGCCAAGGCCCCGAGCGCTCCCTCCCAGGTCTTGCCCGGGCTGATGTTGCTCCGCAACCGATGCCGGCCAAACAAGCGGCCGAAGACGTAGGCCGCGACGTCGTTCAGCTCGACGGCGAATAGCACGAACGACAAGTATCCGTAGGCGTTCGTGGCGTTGGTCATGAAGGACAGATGCCCGAACATCCAACCGATGTAGATAAAACCCAGAATCGCTAATGCCAGGTTCTGCAATTGGCCCGCAGCGCGATTCCGCAGAATCGGAATGAACATCAGCACGGCCACGACGAATACCGGCATGGCGATAAACAGTCCGTACCAGCCGCGCGCTCCGGAAATGGGATCGGGGATGGCCGACAAGACGCCGACCGCGAGAATCGCCAGATACACGGCCCCCGTCATCCAACGATCGCGGTCGAGCCCCGTCGCGAGCGCATATTCTCGAAAGCCAGCCAGCGACAGCAACGTGAAGAAGGCGATCGACGTGTATCGTCCGAGAAACAAGCAGACCAGTGCGGTCGGGGCCATCACCAGCCAGCCGCAATAGGCGTTCCAAGCGTGCCCGACGTCTTTGCGATAACCCCAGCGGCATACGGCAAGCACCACGCCGGCAAGCGCTAACGCGACCAACAGGATCGAAGCATAGATCCGAAAGATATTGCTGGCCAGCACCGCGTCCGGTGACATCGCAAGTCTCTAACAAGGGCAGGAGCAAAACTGCTCCGGAACCAGAGAGGGATGTGCGACGCGATAAATTCCCGATTTTCTGGACCGGGACGAATCCGCCGCCCCATCCGGAGCAATTGGACGCCGAATGTGGCGACTAGATTTTGGGAGTTTGAGAAGTCGGACCTGAAAGGGGGACGTTCCAATTTTTATGCAAAAGTAAAACGCCCCCATTTCCCTTCCCAGCCGGAGCCTAACTTCTTATAGTATTTACTGCCTATCCGAGAACCGGCGGGGACTGGCTCATTTTGCGATGCCCTGTGAGCAAAATGTGCCTGTCCCCCTCTCCTCGGCCGGTTCTCGGATAGGCACTTAGAAAAACAAGCCCAGAGAGCTTCTGAAAGAATGAAGACTGGCTCCGAGCACGTCGCGGCGAAATAGCGACTCGGGCTGTCGGCGAGGCGCCTGTCCCCATTCTTTCACATCCTCCGAGGAGCCGCGATTCTTGCCCGCCTCCTGTCTCAACAATCCTTGGAATCTGCCGCGACATGCCCGATCAAGATCCCGCCGATAATTGGAGCCTGTTAGCCTCGGAACTGGGAGCCCCGCCGGCGGCCGAATCCGCCCAGCCGCGCCCCGCACCACCCCCAGCCCAGCCGGCACGGCCGCGGATCGAACCGGCCGCCAAGCCGAAACCACCAGCTTCCAGCACGAATTGGAACGATTTGGCGGGCGAGCTGGGTGTGCAGGTGCCGGCGGAGCCGGAGTCCCCGCGATCGCAAACCGCGCCTAAGCCTCCGGCACCCGCTCGACCGGCCGAGCCGATCACCCACTCGCCAACGCACGCGGCGTCTCAAACACCGCCGGCAGCTCAACCGCCGGAAGCGCGTCCGCCGGCAGCGCGTCCGCCGTATCAGCGGCCTGACTCCAGCGCGGATTCCGGTGCGCGTGCCGAGCGGCCCGCTCGAGAAGATCGTCCGCGGCACGAATCCGGCCGGCCGCGCCGCGATGCCGATCGTCCGCCGCGCGGCGGCGGCCGTTCACACGACCGCGATCGCGGCGGCAACCGCCCGGCTGGCGGCGCCGAGGGCGCAGCCGGCGAACGTCCACGTAGGGGCGACCACGACGTCGATCGCGAAACAAGTCGGGATTCCCCACGGCGTCCGGTCGAGCCCGACGAGCATTTCGAGGCGGTTGAGCGCTCGGAAGATTTTATCGAATTCGATTTCGAAGATGTCGTTGAATCATCGACCGGTGATTTGCCCGATGATTTGCCGGCCGAGCCAACCGACCGCGAAGATCGCCCGGCGGCGGATTCCGGCCACGATGCTGAACGGCGTCCGGGCCGACGTCGCCGCCGAGGCCGACGCGGCGGCCGGGGCGATGATCGTGGCGAGGACCGGCCCCGTGTAAATCGGCCCAGTGTAAATCGGCCCAGTGAAAATCGACCCAGTGCTAATCGACCCAGTGCTAATCGACCGAGCGGCGAGCGCGGCAGTGGTGACGCGGCAGCGGCGAGCGGCCGAGGTCGAATCGACCGCATGTCGATCGTCCCGGTTCCGACCGGGCTCGCGCTCCTCGGCACGACGTGCCAGCGGACGAAGAGCCGGTGGCCGGCGCGGCGTTCGACGAATTCGACATCCCCGATGAAGAGGGCCTTTCGGGGACCGAAGCCAGCCCGGCGAAACTGCACGGCGAAGAAAGTAGTACGGACGAAGGCCAGCGCCGGCGGCGCCGACGAGGCCGCCGCGGACGCGGATCGTCCCGCCGCAGTGAATCAGGCCGCAGTGAATCAGGCCGCAGTGAATCAGGCCGCAGTGAATCAGGCCGCAGTGAACAGGCGGTGCCGCGGTGAATCAGGCCGAACAGTCGCCGAGCCCCGTCGAACCGAACCCGACAGCCATGCGCGCGGCCGCTCGTCACAGGAGCCAACCCGCGATCGGGTCGATCGAGAAAGCGATGCTCCCTCCGGCCATGGCGCTTTGGACGACGATGACGATTTTGTCGAAGTCGAAGGGGAGGATGAAGAATCGGCGGAAGTGGTCGGCCTCGATTCCGCTTTCGACGAGCCGGAGCATGCTTCGGGCGATTCCCACGATTCCCGCGACCATGAACATGGCGATGCCGACGAGGGGGACGAGGATTCGGAAGTCGTCAAAGCCCCGCGCGAAATTCCGACCTGGCAGGAAGCGATCGGCGTGATCGTCGCCACCAACATGGAATCCCGCGCCCGCTCGCCCCGTGGCGGCGGCAATTCGTCCTATCGCGGCCGCAACTCCAGCGGTCCCCCGCGCGGCAACCGCCCCCCACCCCGCGACCGCGGCGGCCACTCCGGCGGTTAGGCGCATCGGTGGGCGCGGATAGGCTATAAGTGACTCGGCGCCGGGTGCCACGGGCTTTGCCCGTGCTGTCCGGAATTCTTGCCTTGCACTGTCGGCAACATAGAACCCTGACGGAGCCAGTGGCACATGCCCTCGTGAAAGAGCCGCGCACGGAGTAAGCGAGTTAGAGCCTTCCACTTGCTTCGAGGCCCACCACCTTAATCCGTGCCCGTTGTAGGGCAGCGCACCCAGAGAGTGATGAGCGTTGCCAGAGGCCCGCCTCCAATTCGCTTACTGCGTGCGCGGCTCTTCGCGCGAAGTCAGCGCGCGGCCTGTGGCCCGCGCGCTAACAGCGCCTGGAAACTTGCTCGGCGCGCGAGGGATCGCCCGCGCCGAAGAAGTTTCCTTCGGTTTGATGCGCTCTGAGGAGCCGGCAGTTCTTGGATTTTAAGGTTTTTTCCGAATCCGATTTGACGAGTGTGCGACGGGCGACCTTCAGTGCCGCAACAGCCCACTCATGTTTTCGGACTCGAAAAAGGGGTTGGCCGCCGAACGGAAGTTTCCTGCCATCGGTATCGGCTGGCCGGTCGGCCGGCTCCGCGCTCGATGTCCACCCGGTGACCAGCAGGGTTTTGGTATTGGACACCAATGCGCTCGTCAAGTCATACACCGCGCCTGGGACGCTGCTCGTGTTTATTTCACCACATGCTCGATTCCCATCGCCGGACCTCGTGACGCCCCCACGAGTCCCGACATGAATCCGCCATGCCAACGAGCTTCACGATGTGGCTAAACGCTGCCTGCGATCTGTGCCGCGACCGACAATCGATTTAGGTCGCAGCGGCTGGGCTGGCTCAGGCCGCCAATTGCCTGGATGGCAACCGATGACCTGGCAGCAAGTCGAACTGGCGCTACCGGCAGACCAAGAGCCTTGTTGCAGGGAGTTTTACCTCCCGCCGGCAGCACGTTTTCTTGCGAGAGCAAGGGCATCCGACTCAAGCGCCCCGTGCCGCATCGTCTGGGTAACATTGTACACAAATGTACAGGTGCCGCCAAATCGGAATTGGGCCACGGGAAGAATGGAATGAAGAATGGTTGTTGGCCGCATGCCGGGAAGCCAGCGCACGCCCGCCAGAAACGCGAAAAGTAGAATGTCCCCTTTTTCTTCGTCCTTTTCTTCGTCTTTTCTTCGTCAAGCGCGAGATCGACAAGCTCAGTGGTTCATCTCGACGAGTTTGAATGCGATCGAGGCTTTTTGGTGCGGTTGATGCTCTTCGCGATTTTTTTGACCTTATCACCACGTCTTTCGAACGTCTCCTGGATGAAATGCTCCAAGATATCGCATGCGTCGAAAACATCGTCCAGCTTGACACTGCTCGAATGGCTTCCGACGTTCCCAAGCCACTTCAATGCCTCTAGTTGCTCGGCTAATTCAGGTCTCTTTTTCCGGTACTCGTCAATCCGAGTATGCAGAGAGAAGTAGTGGTAGTGTCGCTTCCCTTTCTTCGTGACAACAGTCGTCTTGCGAACCCTCAATTTGTCGAGAATTAATTCCACAGCTTTCCGGAAATGATTCATCACCCCCGAATGGTCAGACCAAAAAAGTGCGAAGCCCGATTCAATCTCCTGGCCGACATCAGCGGGACAGGCATCCGGAATCCGAAAGATTTCAAGCGGCGGATAAAAGTAAGAAGGATCTAGGCACGCTGTCTCATAACCTTGATCTGTCTCTCTCACTGCCGCGCGGCCGCACATTGAAACGGTCTCCGCACAGGTGTCAGCACTGCACTTGTATATGGCCGTGCAACGCCCACTCCAGAATTCGTGGTCCCAATCGGGATGAGACTCGTTTCGCGTTGTGGCCGCTGACGGCTCAAAATTCAACGTCTCTCCATCAAATGCATGACACCACGGCATGTTGGACACGGGAGAGACACCGCTTCACGTGCTCCAATTGTGATGTTCATCCGAAAGTGTCTATCGACAGCCATGTTATTCCCGGACGAAGAAAAGGCGAAGAAAAGGGGACAGCGAAGAAAAGGGGACATCACTGATTTTTAACGTACACGGAAAGGAACTAGACGAACTAAAGGAGACGGGGACCTGAGTCATTCATTATTCTTCAATTCAAATCGGCGAAGCCTACGTCCATAAATTGCGGTCTAGCATGCGGTAGTTGATCGCTTCGCTGAGATGGGTTGGCCGCAGCGGTTCGCTGGCGTCCAGATCGGCGATCGTGCGGGCCACGCGAAGAACTTTGTCGTGGGCGCGGGCCGAGAGGCCGAGCTCGGTCATCGCGGCCCGCAGCAGATTCGCGCAGTCGTCGTCCAGCTTGCAATGGGCCCGAAGTCTGCCGCGTGCGTCATGTGGGCGTTGTTCCGCGTGGCGTGCCGTCAAAGCGGCTGCGCTGGATCGTCCGGGCCGAGACCACCGCTTCCCGCATCGCGGCGCTCGACGTGCCCGGCGCCGCGGCCGACAAATCCTTGAACGGCCACGGCCGGCACTTCGATGTGGATGTCGATGCGATCGAGCAGCGGGCCCGGAAATCTTGCTCATATATCTTTCGACCTGCGGCACGGTGCAATTGCACTGCCGCCGCGGGTCGTTCCGATAGCCGCAAGGGCAAGGATTCAAGGCGGCGATCAGCATGAAGCTGGCCGGAAACGTCGTGCTCGATCAGCGCCCGGGCGATCGTCACCGTGCCATCTTCCAGCGGCTGGCGGAGCACTTCCAGCGTGCGGCGGTTGAACTCGGGCAACTCGTCGAGAAACAACACGCCGTTGTGCGACAAGCTGATTTCGCCCGGCGAGGGAATCGATCCGCCGCCGACGAGGCCGGCGTCGCTGATCGTATGATGCGGCGAGCGATAAGGCCGCGTGGCCAGCAGCGGTTGGCCCGGCTCGGAGCAAGCCCATGGCGCTGTAGATGCGCGTGGTCTCGATCGATTCGGCCGCGGCCAGGTCGGGCAGGATCGTGGGAATCCGCTTGGCCAGCATCGTCTTGCCGGAGCCGGGCGGACCGAGCATCAAGCAGATTGTGGCCGCCGGCGGCGGCGATCGTGATCGGCCCGCTTGGCCATTTCCTGGCCGCGGACATCGGCAAAGTCGACGTCGTAGGGCGCATATTGGCGGAACCATTCGTCGAGCCGCGAGCGGGGTCGGTGCGATTTCCAACTCGCCGGCAAAGAAGCCGACCGCCTCGGACAAGCTGGCCACGGGAATGACTTCGATGCTCTCGACCACGGCCGCCTCGGCCGCGCTGGCCGTCGGCACGACCAGTCCCTTGCAGCCCTTCTTGTTGCGCGGCGGCGATGGCCATCGACAGGCGCCCGCGCGTCGGCCGCGTGGCGCCGTCGAGGGCCAGTTCGCCGACGACGGCATATTCGCGAAATTTTTCCGACACCAGTTGTCCGCTGCCGGCCAACATCCCCAGCGTGATCGGCAGATCGAACGAGGCGGCCTGCTTCGGCAACTCGGCCGGGGCCAGATTGATGACCACCCGATCCTGCGGCCGCTCGAAACCCCGAGTTGACCAAGGCCCGCTCGATGCGATGCGTGCTCTCCTTGACCGCCGCTTCCGGCAAACCGACCAGCACCGTTTTCGGCAATGCCCCGGCCGAAATATCGACCTCGACATCCACGGGCAAAGCTTCGATGCCGAGCAGCGAAAATGTGCGAAGCTGTGCCAGCATGACGAGGAGGCAAGAGGAATTTGCAAGGACCGCAAACCGGCCCATTGTCGCGCACGGCCCGGCGAGTCGCAAGTGGCAGGGAGAAATGCGCGCTGACACGCTCGAAGTCGCGGCAAGATTTTTCGTTTTCGGAACTGGCGAGATCGCAGCGAATGGAGACTGCGACCCCTTGCGGGGTCGGACAACGATTTTATTGGGTCGCGACCGGGGTGTCGGCCCTGCGGGCCTAACCCCCGGCTAATCGCTGCGACCCTTCCAGGGTCGATTCTGCCGATCGCGAAGCTAGTGCTTTGTCAACGCTTGATTTTTCGATTGTGTGCCACTGGCTCTGCCAGTGCTCTTCTTGATTCTTGGCTTGATCGTTCAGCCACGAAGAACACTGGCAAAGCCAGTGGCACCCTAAATTCAGGCTGTGGCAATGCACTAATCCGACAAGCGGGTGCTGCCTGACATCAGGCGTTGACCGAATGTCGAGACGCCGCGGCGCCCGCGATCGCGTGCTGATGAGGCTCGACCGACGCGGGATATTCCGGTTCAACAATGTCGATCGTTTCGCGCACTGGCGGATCGATCGTCAGGGCCACGCCCAGGAGCTTGCCTTCGGCCACGAGCGAGTGGCGGACGAAGGCTTGGAATCGGCTTTGGATCATCGCCCGGCGGCGAACTTTCAAGCATTGGATCGCCATGACGAGCCGATCGCCCGGCACGACGGAGCCGCGAAACCGCACTTCGTCCAGTCCGCCGAAGCCGATCATGTCGCAGCCCAGGAAGGCGTGGCTCTGGCAGAAATAGCTGGACAACTGGGCCGCCGCTTCGCAGATCATCACGCCCGGCATCAGCGGGAACCGCGGCATGTGGCCTTGGATCCAAAATTCTTCATGGGTCAGATCCTTATAGCCGACGCAAATTTTACGCTCGGCGTCTTCGTGAACCACCGCGGTGAGTTGCTCCATCTCGTGGCGCTGCGGGTTGAAGCGGCGGATGTCCTCCGCGCGGGCGATCACCCGGTCGAGCGAGTATTCGGAGAAATCGACAATCAGATCTTTGTCGGCCATGGCAAAGCCCCCTTTGCGCAACGCGAAATTGCACTTTGCCCAACCGACGCCAAATAGCGAAGCGCAACGGCGAGCCCGATGGTGGGTTGATCGACAACAGCGCCGGTAAAGTTTAAAAAATCATCCCATTCGTCAACTCCGGGAAATATCCCGTAGGCCGCAGCTACGCGCCAGTCGGCGCTTGGTCCGCCGGACGGCCTGGCGGTTGGAAGAAGTTACCGACAGCGCTCTGGGCTGAACACGTCAACTGTGCAGTGTATTAATCCACGTCGGCGCCCGCTCTGAGCTGCGACTGCCAGACGATTCGGCACGACGGGCAGGTGTAGCGGAAGTAGCCGCTCGGGCCGAATGCCTTATCGCGCTTGATGACCGAGTTGCACTGCGGGCAGCGACACTTGCTCGTCACGATCGACGACACGATGACGGTGAGAGCAACGAGCACGAAGAAGTAGATCCCGATTCCTTCGATATCGTGTCCGAGAATGAGCGGCACGATGACGAACCCAAAAATGCTCGCTAAGACACCAACCGCGCAGAACCGGCGCAAAGTCTTTACATGGATGGGATGGCGCCGCACTTCGAATTCATCGGTCGTCGGCATCTTGCGGACCTCATGCCGAGGCGAAGGCGCCCGCGACGATTATTCCACGCGTGCCCGCTGCATCGGTTTCGAGCTCCGCAGCCAGAGCAGGATCGGGGCGGCGATGTAGACCGAGCTGTACGTTCCGGAGATCAACCCGATCAGCATCGTGAAGGCGAACGGATGGATCGCTTCGCCGCCGGAGATGTACAAGATCGATGTGACCAGGAGCACGGTGAAGACCGTCAGCACGGTGCGGCTTAGCGTTTGATTGACGCTAACGTTGATCGTCTCCTTGGTCAGTTCGGGACTCTTGCCGCGCACTTCGCGAATCCGGTCGAAAATGACGATCGTGTCGCTGATCGAGTAACCGCAGATCGTCAACAGCGCAGCCACGACGTTCAAGCTGATCTTGAACGGCTGGACCATCAAGAAGCCGAAGTAGGGGGCGATGTAGGCGCTGATGGCCAAGGCCGCCACGGTGACGACCACGTCGTGAATCAAGGCGACGACCGCCCCCAGCCCGAAGATCACATTCTGGAACCGGATCCAGATATAGACCACGATCATCGCAATGCTGGCGATCAGCGCGTAGACGGCGGTGAGCCGGGTTCCCTCGGCCACGCGGCCGCCGATTTTCGAATCGCCCAGGAAAACCGGCGTGGTTTTCATCGTTTCGCGAAATTTGGCCAGGATCGGCTTCGATTGCTCCGGCGCGGACGACAACCGCAAGGTCCAAGTATCGTACGGGCGGACATCCCCGGGCAAATATTTCGGGTTGGAAAGCTCGTAGCGAATTCGCTGCGCCGGGGAACGCCCTTTTGATCGCCGATGATTTGATCCAAGACGTCGGCGACGGCGCCATACTTCAGCGGCTGGTCGAATTTCAACACGACCTCGGTGCCGCCGGGGACGTCGTCGGTCGCCGGGGCCACGCCGAAGCTTGCGCACACGGGCGATTCCGTTGACGAGGGGGCCGGCGCAGGCGTTGTGCTCTTCGGCTCGGTCCCGGTTTTGAGTGTTTCCGTTTTGGGTGCTTCAGTTTTGGAGGTTTCGGCGTTCGGCGCTTCAGCTTTCGGCGGCTCGGACTTGGACGTTTCGGTTTTCGATGGCTCGGCGACTCGGCGCTTTCGGCGCTTCGGTCTTGGCGGGCTCTGTCTTTGCCGGATCGGTCTTGGCTGCGTCAGTCTTGGCAGCGTCGGCCTTCGCCGTGGCGGGCGGAGTTGTCGCCGGTGGGTCGGCGGCGAGCAAGGTTTGCGAGTTATTCACGGCGAACATCAACCCAATCGCACCGGCAAGTAACCGCGAGCGCAGCTTCGGCATCAGCGAGGATGACTTGCCATCGGTGGTCTTGGGAGGCACGCCAGTCTTCGGTGTTTCAGTCTTCGGTGTTTCAGTCTTCGGTGTTTCAGTCTTCGGTGTTTCAGTCTTCGGTGTTTCAGTCTTCGGCGCTACGGGCGGAACGACCGGCGGAGCTGCTTTGTCGGTCGTTTTCGGCGACTCGGCGGACTTCGATTTTTCTGGAGGCGACTTGGCCGGTTCCGTCGCCTGCGGCGTTTCGGCTTTCGGCAGTTCGGTCTTTGGCATTTGCGGCGTGGCGGCGGGCTTGGCGACGATCAGCTGCGGTTCTGACATGGTGACGGAGTTCGTCAGCAGCTTGTCCCCGAACAGCTTCGCCAACTCCTGCTTGACTTGCACGGTTTGATCGTTCGACGTCCGGATGATGTATTGTGTACCCTCGCTGCCTTCGGTCGCCATGACGGCGTTCACCGTGACGTCCGGAAGGATATCGGGCTTGTCCTTCGGATGGGGCCGCGCGTCGAGAATCTTACGCACTTCGTTGTCGGTCATGGGCGGCGTCAGCCCGGGCCGGACGACGAGTTGCACTTCCGAGCCGCCGCGGAAATCCTGATCGAACAGGTCCTTGCCGCGCAGGAACGCACAGGCGATGCCAATCACGCTGATCAAAATCGACACGGTGATGGCCGGCTTCATCACGGACACAAAATCGATGCTCGTCTCGCCAAACAGCTTGAGCATCTTAAGCTTCGTCAGCCAGCGTTTCCGCTCCCAGATATCGAACACCACGCGGGCACAGAACACGGCGGTAAACAAGTTCACGGCCAGGCCGAGCACCAACGTCACGGCGAACCCGCGCAACTGCTCGGTGCCGATCAGGTAGAGCACGATGCCGGTGATGATCGTGGTCGAGTGGGTGTCGATAATCGTGGCCATGGCCCGGCCGAACCCGTTGCGGATGACCATCCGCATCGCGGCCCCGCGCTCTTTTTCTTCGCGCATCCGCTCGTAGATCAACACGTTGGAGTCGACCGCCATGCCGACGCTCAAGACCAACCCGGCCAGTCCGGCGAGCGTGAACGGCGCCTTGACGAGAATCATCAGCGCCAACACCAACATCAGGTTGAAAAGCACCGCGAGATCGGCCACGATGCCGGCGAAACGATAATAAAACAGCATGAACACGAGCACGGCCAGCGTGGAGACGATCATCGCTTGGGCCGAGGCCCGGATCGTGTCGCGCCCAACTCGGGGCTGATTCGATCCTCGCTGACCGGATCTTTTTCCAAAGCGGCCGGCAAGCTGCCCGCATTGAGCACATCGACGATGAATCGCACCTCGTCTTCGGTGAACGTGCCGGTGATTTCGCCATTGGTGGTGATCTTGCTCTGGATCGTCGCGGCCGACATCAGCGTGTTGTCCATGACGATCGCGAGCTCTCGACGCTCGCCGTTCGCCTTGGGAAGATTGCTGCCGGTCATTTCGCCAAACCGGCGGCCCCCTGCGTCACTAAACGAAAACTGGACTTGGGGCCCGGATTGGCCGAAGCCCGTCATCGCATTGGTCAAATCGGCGCCGGTGACGTTATAGTCGTCGAGCAAGATCAGAACCTGCGTATGGCCGTGCTTTAGCTCGCGGGTCACCCAGCCGTCTTGCATGTTCAAGCCGGGCCTCACATCGGCCCAGCGGGCGACGATTTGCTGGCCGTTGCTCACGTCGTTCGAGGGATTATCGATTTCGCGCTGCGCGGCATCGACGGCGCTGAGATCGTTCGGCGAGCGGCTATCGGCCACGATGCGGAATTCCAAAGCGCCGGCGGTGGCGATCTTTTTCTTGATGTAATCAATTTCCGACGGGTCGACATTCGGGATCGCGACTTCGATTTGGTTGCTGCCGACGGTGCGGATGGCCACTTCCCGCTGGCCGCCTGGGTTCACGCGTTTGCCGACAGCCTTGACGATGTCGTCCATCTTCACGTCACGCTTAGCGGTCTTGACCGTGTAGGTGAGCAACGTACCGCCGCCGAGGGTCTGCTGTTCGGCAAGTGTCAACGGCGAAGCGACGTTGCCGACTTGCAGCTTGCCGAGCGCGGTCTTGATCTCGTCGATCGTTTTGGCATCGACGGTCGGCAGCTTGACCTGGAGCTTCTGATCGCTCAGGGGGACGACGTCCGCCTTCTTCTTGGTAAAACCGCCGACCTTGTTGGCCTCGTCGGCGACGGCACGGATCAGTTCGTCGGCATTGCCCGATTGCAGCTTGCTTTGGTCGAGCTCGTAAATCAGCTTGACGCCGCCACGGAGGTCGATGCCCAACTGGGGTGGCCAGCGCACCAGGTCGATCGCCAGGCCGATCGTCAGCACCGTGAGGATGATGCCGAGTTTCCAGCCGTAGTCGTTCATTCGCAGGGCCCGCGCGAGGGCGCCGCCCAGGATATACGGCACGATGATCATCAGCAGGATGGCCACGAACACGACCCAGCCCCCTTCGTACCAGGGGGTCACAGGCGGCGCTACGACCGGCTGGACCTGGGCCAGCAACGGCATCAACAACGAAGACCAAAGCATGGAATGCATTCCTGATTAGTGACTTTTATTTTCGTCGAATCGCGAAGCACAGGCTCTGGCCTAGGGCCGGGCAACCGCGGCTGAAGACAGCCTGACGGTCGCCTGAAAACGGCGTCGAGCCATGCTCCGAGGCGTGAGGCTCAGGTCGGACTGGAGAACCCACCGCCTCAGACCCACCGTCTCAGAGCAATTGGGTCCGGCTGCCGCCTTTCGGCTCACAGCCCTAGGCCAGCCGCTTGATGCGCACTGCCTTGAACTCGCACCGATGCCGCCTTCGAGCCCGATTCGGTTAACTGGGCTTGTCGCCGCCTTTATCCCCTTGAGTTTCCGCCACGATTACGCGGGAAATAGCTCCCAGCGTAAAGTCGAGTTTGAAGTTCGATCCATCGTCCACTTTGAGCGTGACCTTGTCGGCCTCGCGATTGATGTTGGCCACGGTACCGTAAATTCCGCCGATCGTGACCACCCGATCGTTTTTCTTGAGCGAACCGAGTTGGTCTTTGAAGGCCTTTTGCTTCTTCCGTTCGGGTGCCCAAATCATGAAATAGCCGAGCACGAGGATCATGATCAGGGCCATCATCGGGAACGACAGCCCGCCCGAGGCTGGCTCCTGCGCAGGCGCCGGCTGGTTTTGCGCTTGGGCAAGCAGCATCTGAAGCCAGTCGAGCCAGCCAATCAAGACCATGTTTTCCCCCCGGAAGTTGTCCCGCGCCAGCGCGCTAACTCAGCCTGCGGGAGCGTGAAGCGAGGTATCATAAACCGTTGCAGCCAAAGGAACAAGGGGGAGTTGCGTAGTGGTGCATTTTGAGATTCTTGGCACAGCGACGGCACACGGAGTGTGCCTGTTACGTAGCAGGCACGCTCCGCGTGCCGTCGGGGGCTCAAACTGTACGACTATCGGGAGTTGAGCAAGGCGGGTTGGGCCACGGCCATCTGGGCGCGCAACGATGAACCTCAGGGCGCCAGGTCCGGCACGCCGATCGTTCGGCCGTACAGCGTCAGCAATTGTTCGGGCTTCAAATTGAACGAGGCTTGCAGACTTTCAGCCCAAGGCGTCCCTTCTTTGAGCCCCTGGATGAACCGCGTATAGGCCGGCGTGTTTCTCCGGATCAGAAAGTCGGTCAGGCTGGAGGCGACGCCGTATTGCCAGGCGTCGATTCCTCCCTTCTTCTCCACGAACATATTCCCCACGCTGTGCTTCTGCCGCATCAATCTGCACCGCCGCCCGCTCCTTGCGTTCGAGAATACCGCTGTTGGGCACCAGCGCGTGGCCGATCCACTCGGCCATGCCCTCGTTGATCCAGGAGGGCAGCCGGGCCGCCGTGCGATACCGATGAATGAAGCCGTGGCTGGTTTCGTGGACCAGCACATGGGCGAATTTCAACGGATCGTCGCCGCGGTAGCAGGAGATGATCACTTTGCCGTCGCGGAAGGGATGGCACAAGCCGATCACGCCGGCCAGATCGGTGTTATGCATGAAAGATGCTTCGAAGCGATTCAACTCGTCTTTCGTGACAAAGGCCACAACGAGGCATTTTCCTTTCCAAACGCGCTCGCCCGGCTTGATGCCGTACATCTGACACATCAGGTCATACATCCGGTCCAGAGCTTTCGTGACCGGCGCCACCTGGGCCTCGGGCATATTCGAATAGAACAAGAATTCTGGGTCTCGTACAGCCGCATGCCGGGGAACGCCTGGCCAATTTCGCCGGCGAATTTCTTCAGCAATTCGATGGCGGCTTGATGTTGCTCGCGCGTCAATTCGGGCCATGGCTGAACATTGTGGCGCTGCGCCTGCGCGACCCACTTCTCCCGTTCCTTGGCTGATTTTTCGCGCCTCGATCTGGCGCGCTTTTCGAACGCAGTCGTGATATGCGCTGGCGGGGGCTTCGTAGATTTTTTCGTGATCGAGCGTGATCGCTTCCACGCCGGCAAAATTGAGCGCCAGAGGTTTCGCCTCTTCAGAAGACTGCTGCACCTTGAGCGTCATGACCGCTTGCTTGTCGGGATCGTCGATCACCTTGATGAGCGTCACGCGCAGCAGCGACTTGCCGTTTTTCATGTCGATCGTGACGACCGAGCCCACCGCCCGATGGAGCTTCGCTCGAACGGTTTCGACATCGGCTTCCGCAACCGGCTTTTCAGGCGACTTGAGCGACGGCTTGTCGGGCGCGATGGCCGACGAGTAGGGGCTCGAAGATCCCACGGCGATGGCCGTGGGCGCGTTGGGCACTTTGTCGGCGGCGATGCTCGGCCCTGGCCCGCTGCTCGCGAGGAGCGCGAAGCCGATGATCGACCAGGCATTCCACGCTCGGGCCGAACGGACCAACGACACTCTTTCGTGGGGCAATGCTCGCTTCACGAATCACTTCTCCGCGAGATACTGTGCAGTTCAGCCGTCCGAAAGCGAGGACAAGCCGCTGATCGCTTCATTCTACCTGAATGCGGGCAGACAGAAAGTTGAGAACCTGACAGGGTGCTGAAAAAGGGGACAGGCACCTCACGGCAAACCAATATTCTCGACGGAATCGAGCGGCGGCTCGGAGCCAGTCCCCTTTTTCAGCAGGCTGCTAAGCCTGTTCCCCTGCGCTGCTGCGAAAACTGGTCGATGGCCACGGCGCCGATGATGATCGCGCCAACCACCACAAGCTGGATCGGGTCGCTAATCCCGGCATATACGCAACCGCTGCGGAGAACGGTCATCGTGAGGGCCCCGATGATCGATCCCAGGACGCTGCCGCGGCCGCCGTTCAAGCTGCCGCCGCCGATGACGACCGCCGCGATGATATCCAATTCCAGTCCCATCCCCGTGTCGGGATCGCCCTGTCGATTCAAGTAGCTGAAGCTGAATATGCCGGCCAAGGCCATGAATAGCCCGCCGATGGCATAGACCGCCACCTTGACCCTCCAAATGCGAATGCCGCACAGCTTCGCCGCGGTTTCGTTCGACCCGATGGCCACGACATGCCGTCCGAAGACCGTGCGCCGCATGACCGCCGTCAGCACGATGCCCAGGACAATCACCAGCCAGACGCCGCCGGCGACGAGCTGCCAGCTTCTGGTTGGCGGATCGAGCAATCCGGCCAGCCAGCCAGCGCATCGGGAACCGAGATTTTGTTCTGGTTGGCAATTTGTTGGGCCAGGCCGCGAAACGACAGCATCGTGCCCAACGTGACAATGAACGGCACCAGTTTAAGACCCGTGATCAACAGGCCGTTGACGGCGCCGGCGGCTGTGCCGACCAGCAGCACGATGAGGACGGCCCCAATTGGCGGAACGCCGTCCCGCAATGCGACGGCCAATGTCACGGCGGTCAGAGCCTGGATGGCCCCCACCGAAAGATCGATCCCCGCGCTGATGATCACAACGGTCATGCCCAGCGCGCCCATCGCGACGATCGCCGTTTGCTTGGCGATCAGCGTCATTCGAAAGGCCGAAAGGAACGCGGTGTTGCTGTGAGAAATGAACTGGTAAACGACAAAGATCAGCACGACACCGGCCAATCCCACGAACGGTTGCAAGATGGTCCAAGCCGAGCCGAACCCCTGTCGGCGGCCCGAACTTTGTTCGGCGAGATTCGGACCGGGCTGAGTCATCGAGCGCGAGCAGTTCTAGAAGCCTGTTGAAAAAAGGGAGGGCGAGGCTCCCGCCGAGCCGCCAACCAGCGGTTGTATCTGTCGAAAAAGGGAGGGCGAGGCTCCCGCCGAGCCGCCAACAAGCGGTTGTATCACATTCCGGCTCGGCAGGGGCCTGCGCCCAATCGCATCGTGGTCGTTTTTCAACGGGCTGCTAGTGCTTTGTCAACGCTTGATTCTTGGATTGTGTGCCACTGGCTCTGCCAGTGATTTTTTGAATTCTTGCCTTGATCGGCCAGCGACGAAGAACACTGGCAGAGCCAGTGGCACCCAAAATTCAAGCTGTGACAATGCACTACTGTTTGCGGGAAAGAGCAGCGCCTGAATTTTTGGTTCGTTCAAGTTCTTCGTGGTCACCAGCGTCTCGGGGACTTCGATTCGCTCGGGCACGGGCTTGCCTTGCAACTTTTCGGTCATGACACGGACCGCATCGTAGCCCATCTGCACCGGGTCTTGCAGCACCGTGGCCATCAAGTGCCCTGTCTTCAATCCTCGGGCAATATTATCGCCGGAATCGAAGCCGACGAATTTCACTTTGCCGGCCAGCCCCTGCGCTTTCGAGAGCCGTCAGCATGCCCGAGGTCGTCGATTCGTTCGGGCAGAAAATGCCGTCGAGTTGCGGGCCATACGTGGATAGCAGATTCTCGCCGAGCGTAACCGAGTCCGACTCTTTCGGCCCGCTGTGTTTGTCCGAAGACAGAATGGCGATGTCCTTGAATTTTGCGATCGCGTCGAGAAAACCTCGTTCGCGGTCCTCGGTGCTCACCGAATTTTTTTCGTAGCGCATCATGATGATGCTTCCTTTGTTCGCCAAAAGCTCGGCCAGATAACCTCCGGCGAGCTCGTCCAGCGCGGAAATTATTGGTGGCGACAAAGCTCGTAATCCCCTTGGGATCGGCCAGCGCGGAGTCGAAAATCACGACCGGAACTTTATTGGCCAGCACTTCGTCGACGGGCTTGCGCAGGGCGATGCCGTCCAACGGAGCGAGGCAAATCCCGTCGTACCCGCCGGCCAGAAAGTTCTCGACGATCCTGATCTGCTCGCCGGTATCTCCCTCGCCGGTTGGCCCCTTCCAGGCGATCTCGACGCCGAATTCCTTCTCCGCCTTGCGGGCTCCGGCTTCGACCGATTTCCAAAATTCATGACTGGTCCCCTTCGGGATCATGGCGATCCGAAATTTCTTCCCTGCCGGCGATTTGCCATCCGATGTGCCGTCGGCATGGGTGCAACCGAGCGCGGCCACCAGCAGCAGGACCACGAAGCCAAATCGTCGTCTATTCATCTCCGTCTCCGCCTGGAAAAAGGGGCTTTCGAGCCATTGGGATGTCCTCGCGCTGAGCATACAACCGCACAGTGCCTTCGACAAGCGCCGCGGAGCGACTCGGGGCGGGTATAATGGTTGGGCCCACCCATCATGTCCGACCCCTGTTATCAACAACTGTTGGATTCGCTCCGGCAAGCCTTTCCGCAGCCGGTTTCGAATCCGTTCCACGACGCGTATTTCGTGTTTTCGATCCTCCCGCGCTGGAGCAGGTCGATGCCTTGAAATCGCAAGCGCCGGTGCTGGGCACCCCCTGCCAGCCAAACTATGCCGCGGCGCGTCACGATCGCCTGCCGCCGGATGGCCAGCGGCTGGAGCAGGTGATTCCGGAACTGGTGAAATATCTGCATGGGATGTTCATCTGGGGTCATCCCCGCAGCCAGTTGAATATCGTCCCGCAGCCGACGATCGCCAGCATTATCGGCGTGCTGCTGCCGTCGATCTACAATCCCAACATGTGCAGCGACGAAAGCGCGGTCCGGATGGCCGAGGCCGAGGTGCGCGTCGCGGCCATGACGGCCGGCATGGTCGGTTACGATCCCGAAGCCTCCGCCGGCGTATTCACCTTCGGCGGAACCGGCGGCCTCTTATATGGGGTGCGGATCGGGCTGGAAAAAGCCCTGCCTGGCAGCGGGCAGTATGGCTTGCGCGAAAAGACCGTTGTGCTGACATCGCAACAAGGACATTATGCGACGCTGAATGTCGCCGCCTGGCTGGGAATCGGCCAGGAGAACGTGTTGGCCGTGCCGACGCACGCCGACAATTCGATGCGGCTCGATCTGCTTGAAAAGACGGCGCGGCAAGCGCTATCCGAAGGCCGCAAGATCGCAGCGATCATCGCCACGCTCGGCACAACCGACGCCTTTGGCCTCGACGACCTCGAAGGCATCAGTGCGCTGTGCGATCGGCTGGTCGCCGAGTTTTCGCTCGACTACCGGCCCCATATCCATGCCGACGCGGTGATCGGCTGGGCCTGGAGCGCATTCAACGATTACGATTGGCTTGGCAATGAGCTTGGCTTCCGCGGCCGGACCGTCCGGGCGCTGGCGGCCGCGGCCCATCGCATTCGGCACCTGTCGCTGGCGGACTCGATCGGCATCGATTTTCATAAAACCGGCTTCGCGCCTTACATTTCGTCGCTGGTGCTGGTCCGCCGCCGCGAAGATTTCGATCGAATCGCTCGGGCCCGCGAAGCTATGCCCTATCTGTTTCAGTCGGGCGAATACCACCCGGCGATGTACACGCTGGAAACAACCCGCGGCGGCGGCGGTGCGCTGTCGGCCTTGGCCAGTCTATTGTTGTTGGGCAAAGAGGGCTGCGCGTGCTGTTGGGTCATGCGGTGGAAATGGCCGAGGTGCTCCGCGAGCGGATCGAATCGCACCCGAATCTGACGGTGCTCAACGGCGGCAACGTCGGCCCGGTCACGTTGTTCCGCGCCTATCCCGACGGCATCGACACGTTCACGATCAAAGACCGCGAGCAGACCGACCCGAGTTATCGCGAGCGCCTGCTGGTCCACAACGAATACAATCGGCGGATTTATCGGCGCGTGCATGCCGAGGCGCTGGCCGGCCGGGGCGTGGTGATTTCGCTGACCGATTGTTATCGCCGGACCGATTATGGCGAGTCGATCGTAGCCCTGAAAAGCTACGTCCTTTCGCCCTTCACCGACGCCGGGCGAATGGAATCGATCGTCCGCCACGTCTTGGCCGCCCGCGAAGAAATCAACGCCGGTTGACCGCCGTCAATCAAACGATCCCCAAGACAGGTTTTGAAGTTGCCCTTTTTCCGCCGCAAGGCGGAGAACACTAGCCCGAAGCGTTAGCGAGGACGCGTTGCAAGATCATTGCCCCGCGTCCTCGCTAACGCTTCGGGCTAGTATAAATTGCGGCGAAAAACGGAGTGGAATCAACAAACCCGCGGGGAAATTAGGAAAAGAGCGCAGAACTTCAAAGAGCCCAGGTATGCCATGCCTGGGCGTTACTTCATCGCGATCGCGCGAGCCAGCGGCTTGAGCACCTGGTCGACCACGTAGTTGTCCACCATTTCCTGGCAGGTTAGAGCCAGATTTTCCAAGGCTTGCACGAACGTCGTGTCCGGGTCGAGGCTCCCGTATTGCCGGGCCGTGAGATAGACGCTCAGTTGGTCCTCGGGAAATTCGCCCGTGCGAACCTGATAGGCGTTCGTGCGGCTTTCGATGCTGAGCCGAACCTGGGTGCGGCATTCTTCGTCCAGCGACAGCGTGACCGACGGCTCGTAATTGATGACGCTCGCCCCCGGAACCTCGATCAGCCGTTCTAATGCCGGGCTGACCCCCAAAGCCTCGGCCACCAGTTGATTGTGGTTGCCACGGTAGGTGAAATCGAAGCCGAACATCAGATCGAGCGCCTCGCAATCCAGCGGGCTGACCGAGAGCATGAACGGGGCCAGCTCCAGCACCAGCTTGTGCTGTTCCAGGGCCGAATCGATCGAGGGCGGATTCACCTGGCCCGAGCAAACCCGATGGGGCTCGACCGTGGCCCAGCGATATTGCCCCCGGTCTTTGTCCTCTTCCAGGACGAAGTCGCGTTTTTCGCGGCAGTAGAACTTCCGCATCGACGAGTATTTCTTCTGGATCCGCTCGAAGAAATGCAGGACGGTTTCGCGACCGCTGGGCAGCTCCATTTCGGTGCTGAGATTCATGTTGACGTAAAAGTCGTCGCTGACCGAGCTGTAGCGATTCATGGTGCAACTCCCTTCGGCGTGCTTCGGGCCGGCATTTGCGCTAGGTGGACACCGGACGGCTACGGCGCACAAACCGCTTGCTGCGTGCGCAGCTCTTCGTAAGGAGCCGCGCACGCAGTAAGCGGTTGTGCGAACACAGCCGCCCTGTAAGGTCGCCGGACTTGTCGAGGCGAACACTCAGTATAAAATGCCGGGGTTAAAAGTGTCAAAGCAACTTGATTGGGCCGGGAGAGGGGGACAGGCACATTTTGCTCACAGGGCATCGCAAAATGAGCCAGTCCCCGCCGGTTCTCGGATAGGCTGTTAGTTGCTACGAGCCTGTTTCCCACCGATGGCCCCCCTCGTCCGTGATAGTTCAGGTCTACCGCGTGTCTGAAATTCTTGAGCGCGATTCTAGCGGCGTCGGTGCCGAGCTATTTGAAACGGAATTGGGTTGGATGGCCCTGGCGCACGACGGCCGGACCTTGCTCCACATGGTCATCGGTTGCGAAACCGCTCCGGCGGCTAAAGCAGCGTTGAAATCCCGCCTTGCAGCCATGCGACGGGAAAGTCGCTCGGCCATGAAAGAGGAAATGAAACGGCGCACCACGGGCGCCGAGATCGGCGAACACGCTAATCTGGACGTGGCCGCACTGATCGCCCGGTTCCAGGCTTACGCCGCCGGCCGGACCGACGAATTTGCCGACGTGCCGCTCGCCGAGGGCGATCGAACTTCCTTCCGCCGCCGGGTGCTGGCAGCCTGCCGACGCATTCCCCGCGGAAAGACGATGAGCTATGGCGAACTGGCTGCGCGAGCGGGTTCACCGGCGCGGCCCGGGCGGTCGGCAGCGCGATGGCCACGAACTGCGTGCCGTTGGTGGTTCCCTGCCACCGGGTTATCGGCTCGGCGGGCCGGTTGGGCGGCTTTTCCTCCCACGGCGGCTTGAATCTAAAGCGACGATTATTGGAACTCGAAGGGGCGGTAGGGAACTGGGCCGGCGGCATTACCGCGGCACAGCGGCTGGGCGATAAGTCGGCGGCTGGGCGATAAATCGGCCTGGAATAAGTTGCGGGTTTCCGCGAGAATCCGACCCCACGGCGGAAATTCGGCCCGTTAGGGGCTAGAATGAAATAAGTGCCGCCGCGGCAAGTTCGACGACAGGGGATTTCGAGCGGTTGCGGCGCGGAGACGGGAGACCATGAGTTCGACAACTTCGCTGACGCCGGAGAATTACATCGTCAACCGCCGCGGCGACGGGGCCGTGCTGGTGCGCGTTGTTTCTCGGCCTCTCAACGGCGCAACGCCCCCCGACGCCGTGTTCACCTTCCGTCCCGGCGATCCGCAGTTCAAATACTGGGACCAGCAAGCCGCCAAGCCGCCGCCGGCTTCGAATGCAGGCTGACATCGGCCCTTTACCATTGTCGGGCTTCGAGTTCTCTTGGCCCGCCGACGGCACACGGAGTATGCCTGCTACGTGGTAGGCACACTCCGAGGCTGTGATTGATTGCCGACGGAGCGTTTAAGGGCGGGGATCCTGGATCGCTTGGCTACGGATTTTTTTACGACGGTTTTAAGCCGGACGACGCTTCAAGGACACCCCGACCTTGCCGAAGCAACCTTTGCCTTTGCCAAACTTGACTTGCTTTTGCAGTTTCCGGTTTATCCACCTCCGACCGTCGCCTCCGCGCAGTTGCATCCCCATCAGTAAGTTATGACTGATCGCATACAACAATCCCACGAGCCGACATTTGACCGTGCCACGCAAGGGCATCTGATACAAGCCCCGGTTACGTGCCTGGGCGTTGACCCACTCGGCCGTCTGGCAGCGCAGCTTATAGATTTGCTTGGCCATAGCCGTTCCCATCCGTGCTCGCCAACTGGCGACCGCGGCGCTATCGCCGGCCTTCTTCGCATACGGGTCTTTGCCCGCTGCCAACTGTTTGTGCTCTTCTTTCAACGGAGCGTACACCGTGTTTCCCATTTCCGACGCCGCGTCAATCGTCTCCAGGCTGGCAAAGCCCCCGTCCACCAAGCTTTCCTCGGGAACTCGACCGTAGCGTTCTTTCAATTGTTCCAACATCGGTGGCAGTTGATCTTGGTCGGTTCCAGCATTGGTGACGTCGACTCCCACGATAATCCCCGTGTCGGTCGCCGTCGAAAACTGCACGTTATAACCCGGGCGGAATCCGCCGTCCGAAAACTGCATCACGCGCGCTTCCGGATCGGTCGTCGAGGCCCGCGCCTCGGTGGCCTTGCGGCCGCTCTTGCGGGCTGTCGCGTCGCGTTGCTGTTGCAGTTCCTCGCAGTTGCGAAGGGCCTCCGCGATACGTTCGGCTCGTTCGTTGGCCGCTCGCTCGCGGGCTGCACGTTGCCGCTTCGTCAATTCGTCGGGCGATTCGTCGGCCAGTCGTTGAAGTATTTCTACTTGCTGCCGCGCCTCTTCCAAGCACGATTCCAGGGTTGCGCGGCGGCGGAACGACGACTTGCCGGCATTGGCCCGGACCCGCATTCCATCCTGAGCGACACGGTCCATCGTCACCAAACCCTCCGCCAGCAACGGGGCGATAATCTGGGTCAGCAGTTCGCTCCATCCGCCTTCCCCCGAACGAAAGTCGGACAACAGGTGATGGTTTACCGTCACGCCACCGCACAACCATCGGTAGGCCACATGCTTCTCGCACAAACGAGCAATCTCCCGAGCGCTGCCGACCCCCTGGAGCGTGGCATAAATCCACAGGGCGACCAGCAGCCGCGGATCGGTGCTATTGCGGCCCACGGTCCGTTCCACCGCCTTGACTTGAGTCAGCCAGCGACCGAGATTCAACCCGCACACGGCGATCCACACCAGACGCGCCTGATGATCGGTTTCGAGCAATTCATCGAGCGAGCGCCACTGCATCTCGATCTGCTGACGTTCCGGAACGCGCAGCCGCGGTTGACCAGACAGCGGTTGCGGCAACCTCCGCGGGCGAAGGGATCTCGGAAGGACCTTTATCGAACAACACCGAAGTCACAACGAAGCCTCCTGGCACGACCGCGAACGTGTAAACCGGACATGCAACACAAATTAGCGCCAAGCCGCCGGCTTGCCTAGAGGCGAAAAGAAAAAATCACAGCCTCTCCGTGTGCAGTTTGCGGGCGGCGGCTATTCAATTTGCTTGTCGCGCGCTGCCTCACTTTTCTCGCGCCTTCCCAGCGGATCACCGTGAACGATCGCGGAGGAAAGTCGTACAAATATCTTTGCCCGAATTTGACTCGATGGGCGATTTTTCTTGGGGCTTGATTCGTTCGGGTTCTTCAGCCGTGTTGACGTCGTCGAGCTTTCCGCTGATCTGCGTTACTTTGGCCGACGGCGAAATTGCGAATCCGCTGATCGCTATCTTGGCGGTCTGACGTGTGTCGCCGAAGTTGGCGACTTGCAGTACCAGCGTGCCGCGGAGCGTCGAAACTTGCGCCGTGACGTCGAGCGCTGCCGGCGCGCTGCTCGACCTGACAACTTTTGCTTCGACGCAACGCGGCATCCGGTTCGCAGCGACCATCTGGGTCACGTAATACGGCGGCTGACCCCAGGTCTTGGCGGGATTCAAAAACAACAGCCCCTGGTTCCAATCGTTGTCGTTCTGCTTGTCGCATTGCAGGCAGTTGCGCAGCAGACAATCGGCACTTCGACGCCCAGCGCGAAAGCCCATCGATGGCCTCGGCATGGGCCAAGCGCCCGGCGCGCGGAGTGGTTGTTGGCGTTTTCTTCGAACACGCACGTCTTGAATCCGCCGCGCGGAGAAACTTTTGCCAGAGCTTTGTTCAAATCCCCAAGCGCCCTGATGTAGGGTGCGGCGTCGTGCGGCTTGTCGTTCCAAATATGCACGTCGAACCAGACCGGACGATGTTTCTCCTTGGCAAAATCCAGAATCTTCTGATGGGCGGCGAGGCTGTTGATTCGCGGGGCCCCTTTGAACTTGAAGGGATCGATGATCGGCTCAGAGTAGGCAAAGTCGCCAACCACGGGAATCACGGTCGGGTCGGTGAGCCAGATGGCCTCGGCCAGCGGACGAAATTTCTGCCAATAGGCTTCGTTCACCGCTTCTTCGTTGCCGAGCTCGATATATTTCAGGCCATACGGCTGCGGGATGCCCATCGGCCGCGCGCTGCTGCGCCCCATTCGGTGCTCACCGGGCCGTTGACATACTCGATGAAATCCGAAATATCGTGCGGCGTCTCGTTCACGTTCAAATCGGGAACCGCTAAAAACCCGGCCGCCTCGCAAAAGTTCAAGAAGTCTACGATCCCCCAACCGTTTGACGAATAGGGATACCAGGTGCCTTTGTACGGCGGCCGGCGCTCGCGCGCTGCCGTCATCTTTTTCCAGCGATATTCCTCCGCGTTGACCATTGACCCGCCGTAGCGAAGCACCGTGAACCCGCCTTCGATGAGACCGTTCGCGACATCCTTGCGGACTGGCAGATTTTTGAAGCGGCCCCAAGCGCCAGTCTGCAAAAAGGCGTAACCGATCGCGACCGAACCCGGTTCTTTCAGCTTGATCGCGAAACGGCCCGGTTCTCGACCATCGGCGGAACCGTTATTCCTGCTCAGCTTCGGCGTGAGTTCGAAGTTCAGGCGAGTCCAACCACCGGCCGGCGCGGCGAGCTTCGTTTCAGCATAGACTTCGCCGCCGTCGCTGCTTTCGAGCGCTGCATAAACCGGCGTCGCCTTCTCGGCGCGGACCCAGAGATAGCCGTCGTACGGTTTGCCAGGCGCGAACGACATTCCCCAGCGGTTGAGTCCTTTATTTTCGATTCCCACTTCGCCCGCGCCGGAAGTGAACGTCATGCGCTGGCTTTGCGTGCCGGCAAATGGCTCGGTGGTTTCGATGGCGCACTCTCCCAGGGCATCGCCGCGACGGAAAGGCTGCCACATTCGGCTCACTTGGCCGAAGCGTTCGCCGTTGCCGGGCTCGAAGGCGACTTGGAGTTGTCTCGTTTTGCCATCAGAGACTGCTTTACTGACTTGCAGATGACGAAAGCGGGCCGTTCGCTGCCAGGTCCGCAAACCGATTTCTCCGGCGGGCAACGGGTGGTCTTTGTCTTCATACTTCAGCAAGCTGCGGCCATTGACGCTGGCTTCGAGCGTCGTCGCCGTGAAGCGGACCGAGAGATTGATCCATTTGTTCGTCGGCACGGTGCAAGGGACATTGCGAAGCGGCTCCCAATTCTGGCGATGCCGGCCCAAAACGCAGGCCTGCTGCTCGTGTCGAGTGAAACTTCGTAGCCGGTGAAGCGATCGGCGCCGACGCCGGGCTGATTCACTTTGAGAATGAACCCGGCATTTCCGGCTACTTTGTCGGCAAACAAAATGCCGACCGAAGCTTCGCCGGCGGCGAATTTCGTTCCGTTGAGCAGCAGTTTCGGCCCCTCTCCTGCCGCAGCCGAGAGTTCGCCAAGCGCCACCGCCCATTCGCCGCCGTACGCCGTGAAATTTCGCGGAGCGATCGACGCCGGCGGTTCCTGAAAACTCTCGCCGAAGATCATCTGGCTATCGATCCCGCCGTAGACTTCGTGATTCACGTCTTCGAGACAAGCGCCGGTCATGTAGCGACTAACGTTGCCGATCGGTCGATCAGCATGGACTTCGATCCGCAAATCATCGGCAGCTGCAGCAAGTTGCGCCGAGAATATCAATGTGATGACCGCGCACAACAAACGCATTGTAAAAATCTCCAAAACCAAAACCACGTCCGCTAGCGCCAAACCGGCATTCCCCAAAATCCCTTTTCCACTGGGATCGGAGTTGTTTGCTTCATGTCGAGATCGACCACATTTGGCTGCGGCCCGTTCTCGCCGCCAAACTTCATTATGAGCAGCTTGCCGCCGTTGGGCGATACAGCAGGAAAGTTGAAATGGGGCAGACCGTTTAACACTCGCTCTGGATTCTTCCCTTCTAGATCACATGTCATCCAGGACGACTCCCCATCGTCGTCCAAGTAAAGGATGCGCGCCTTGGGTGCGAGAGAAAACGGCATGTTGCCTTTTCTCAGGCGCGTCACTTCGCCTTGAAGATTCATCCGGCAAACGGTTCCTTCGCTTGGCTTATCGAAATCTTTGGCGGCTCTAGAAACCAGCACCAGCCCGTCTCCTTCCGGCAACCAAGAGAGGTTGGCAGAATCCAACGGCTTTCCCAATTCTCTCGCCCGTCCCGAAGCAACGTCGACCAGGACTATTTGCTCCTCTACGCGCATCTTTCGCGGTGCCTGCTTGGGTGACGGCCAGCGTCTTGCCGTCCGGCGACATCCCGCCGAACATCACCATGCCGCGACTTAGCAGCGGCTCACCCAGCTTTCTTTGGGTCCCGGATTCCAGGTCGATCTCGAACAATCCGATCGTGCCGCGGTCGAGTCTCTGCTCCTCCCACATAAACTCGCTTCCGATCGCGGCTGAAACAAATCGGCAAGCAGATCGCGCCAGCGTAGCCGACGCGACGGAATTTGCCGGTTTGGACGTCGATCAACTCGGCTTCCGGATCACTTTCCTTTTGCCCCGGCCGCCAGGCGGCATTGTGCTTGATCATGGCCAAATTGCTTCGGTCGTCGCTTGCCGGTGGCGCTGTTCGATCGGGCCACAGCCGATCATCGACGGCAAACAGCGCTGGATCGATTTCGTCGTGCCAACGAAAGTCGCGAATTGATCGCTTATTTCCCGGAGTGCCGGATTCAACGATCAGCCCGGTTTCCAAATCTATTTTGAACGAGCTGCCTGCCGACAAAACACCGTTCAGATTGCGTCTCGCCTGGCGAAGCCCGGCCAGTGTCGCCGCGGAAGCATGCCCTTGGTCGGCCGATTGGAGAATTTCGTCCAGTTTGCGAATATTCGACTCGATCTGCTGCTTTATCGACCCGGTTAGCGGCGACTTATAGCTTGCCACGCCATCGCGAATCGATTCAAGAGTTGCAGTCGTTTCGAGAACATGAGGATCAACAAATATCAACTTTGCTGCATCCAGGAATAAATACGAATTCGGACTTTCGGTGGGGGCTTCGTATGGGCGATATTTTCCTCGCTTATCGCCTTCGGTAACGTACCAAACGCGGCCGCGCACGATGATCTCGAGCCATTTGAGTTTGGTTGCTCCGCGATTAAGGACGAACGTGAATCTCTGCATATCCGGGGCGTGCAGCGCTTCGACATGCACGTTCGCACCGCCGCCAAAGTCGTACACCATCGTCCAAGAGGCCATCGTGCTGCGAAGCTTCGCTTCGGTTTTCTCGACAACTAACTCAAGTTGATGCTTGTCAACTTTCTGCGGCGTCGGTTGCGCGGCAGTCGCGGCCATTTTTGCTGGTGCAGCAGTGTTTGCTGGCGCCGCTGGATTTTCAGAAGCAGGCGTTGATTTGGCCGCCGGACCTTTATCGCAGCCGAGCGCCAGTCCGGCGAGAACCATCGCCGCCATGAGATGGAAATTGGTTCGCACGGGTCGATTTCCTCAGCCAATGATTCTGCGATTTCGAGCTAATGAGCTGTCCAGCCGCCGTCGATGGCGATTCCTGCTCCGGTGATAAAGCTGCTGGCGTCGCTGGCCAGGAACACGACCAGGCCGCCGATTTCTTCGATTTTACCCCACCGGCCCAGTGGCACGCGGCGGATCATTTCGGCCGAGCGCACAGGGTCGTTGATCAACGATTGATTCATCTCGGTCGTGAACGGGCCCGGCATGATGCAGTTGACAGTAATGCCCGAGGGGGCCCATTCGAGCGCCAGCGTGCGCGTGAGTTGTAGCACCGCCCCTTTGCTGCTGGCGTAAGGCGTGCGATCGGCGAGCGAAATCACGGAGAGCGTCGAGCCGAGATTGATCACCCGCCCCGAGCCGCGAGATTTGAGATGCGCGGCGAAGGCCCGGCAGACAAGCCACGGCCCGACGACGTTGCTCTCCTGCACCTGGCGGAATTCGGCGAGGCTCAGCTTTTCGATTGGATTGCGGATATTAATTCCGGCATTGTTCACCAGAATATCGACATGGCCGAACTCCTTGATTGCGGCCTCGGCCAGCGCGGCGACTTGCTCTTCGGACGTGACATCGCAACCGAAGCCGTTGCACTTCCGGCCGGTGGCTTTGGCAATATCCGCCGCCGCGCTCTCAGCTTCCGGCCGCTTGCGGCTAACGATCGCCACATCCGCTCCCGCCTCGGCCAAAGCCAGCGACATCTGCCGCCCCAACCCGCGATTCCCGCCGGTAACAAGGGCCACTTTGCCGTTTAGACTAAACCGTTCGAGAATATTCATAGAATTTGCTTAAGCAGTGAAATGCTCTATTCCCATCCTTTAACTCGGTGCAGAACAGAAGCCAGAAAACGTCCAAGCCGCCAAGAAAGACTTCGCTCACTAGCTACGCCCCGGTGCTCACTTCCCCCGAAAGCAGTTCCATAGATTTCAAGCACTTCATTGCGGGCGCCTTCCAGGCTGAGGCCGAGATTCCGGAGCGCCACTCCGGCGACTCCATCCCCATCTCGAAGCAAACCAAGCAAGATATGCTCCGTGCCCACGAAGTTATGGTTCAAGTTGTAACCCTCTTCAATCGACAATTCGATGAGTTTATTGGCACGTGGTGTCCGAGGTAGCTTGCCGATGATGACCATGTCGGGACCACTGACTAGAAGCGATTCGCACTCAAGGCGGAGTTGCCGCGGATCGATGCCAAGGTTTCTGACCACCTTGATTGCAACGCCAGTGCCTTCCTGGACCAGAGCCAACAGGATGTGTTCGCTGCCAAGATGCTTATGGTTGAATCGCCCGGCTTCCCAATTCGCGAGTTCCATTACCTTCCTGGCACGATCAGTGAATCGTGTATACATGCGTTGCTCACTTCGGCGCGAGCCAGCCTTGCGTTTTTAGCCATTCGCCGGCGACGTAACGGCCAGGTTGAAACGGCATTCGCCGAAGGGCGCAGGCCGTAGCCGTGGCCGCCGGTGGGGTAGATGTGCAGTTCGGCGGAGACGTGGGCGTTTTTAAGGGCCAGCGAATAGCCGTAGGCGTTTTCCACATGCACCGGGTCGTCTTGCGTCATCACGACGAACGCCGGTGGCGTGTGCGAATCGACTTTGATCTCCGGAGCCAGTTTCAGCTCGTGGTCCTTAGCGGTGAGGTAGGCGGGGTAGATCAAGATCGTGAAGTCGGGCCGGCAGCTTTCCGTGATCTGCGTCGTCGACCGTCGGATAGGTGCGTTTTTCGTAATTCGTGCTGGTCGTGGCCGAGAGATGGCCGCCGGCGGAGAAGCCGAGGATGCCGACGCGCTTCGGGTCAATGCCCCATTCCTTGGCCTTGTGGCGAACGATGCCCAGAGCCCGCTGCGAATCTTGGAGCGAAGCGGTGTAGCGCTGGCCGCCGCGGCCGGGGACGCGATATTTCAGCAGCACGCCCGTCACGCCGATCGAATTGAGCCATTCGCAAACCTCGGAGCCTTCGAGGTCATAAGCCAGAATACCGTAGCCGCCCCCGGGACAAACCACGACCGCGGCGCCGGTGTCCTTGTCCTTGGCCGGCTTGAAGACCGTGATCATCGGCTTGGTGACATTGGTGAGCGCGATGATTTCCGTGCCCGGTTTCGCCCCGGGCTTATGCTTCGTGTTGTCCCGCTCCGGGCCGATATCGCCCTTATCCCCCGGCGCAACGCCCGGCCAGAGCATGACCGTGGGCTTGTCCGATTTGTCGGCGTCGTCTGCTGAAGCAGGGGCGGCGAACGTGTGCAGCATCGCGACGGCAAGCGGGATCACGAAGAAGAAATGCAACGAGCGGTGGGCGCGAGTCATGGGGCGGATTCCAGGATGGGCCGGGACAGGCGGAAACGCAAAAGTTCCTAACGAGCACTCTGCGCGAAGCACCTCGCCGCGTCAAGCAGTCGGCGTAGCGTGGGCATTGCCCGCCATCTCCAAGACTCGACCGGTGAACACAGCGTTGTTCTTGGTGGGCAATGCCCACCCTACGGCTCACTTCGCCGCGAGCCAGCCTTGGGCTTTCAGCCATTCGCCGGCGCACTGGGGCCAGGTTGAGGTGGCGTTGGCCGAGGGCGCAGGCCGTAGCCGTGGCCACCCTTTGGATAAACGTGCAGTTCCGCCGAGACCTGGGCTTGTTTCAGCGCCAAGGCGTACGCATAGGCATTTTCCACCCGAGCCGGATCGTCGTGCGACATCGAGATGAACGCCGGCGGCGTGTGCGAAGTGACTTTGATCTCCGGATTCAGTTTCAGCGATCCATCCTTGGGCACCAGACCGCCCGGGTAAATCAAGATCGTAAAGTCTGGCCGGCAGTTTTCCTGATCGGCATCGTCAACGGCGGGATACGTGCGCGTTTCATCATTGGTGCTGGCGGCCGCGGCCAAATGCCCACCGGCGGAGAAGCCGAGGATGCCGACGCGCTTCGGATCGAGGCCCCACTCCTGTGCGCGATGCCGCACGATTCCCAAGGCCCGCTGGGCATCTTGCAGCGGGGCGGTAAAGACCTCCTTGCCGCGGCCCGGCACGCGATACTTCAGCAACACGCCCGTCACGCCGATCGAGTTCAGCCACTGGCAAACCTCCGTCCCTTCGAGATCGTATGCCAAGATGCTGTAGCCTCCGCCGGGACAAACGACGACGGCCGCGCCCGTGTCTTTGTCCGCCGCGGGCCGATAGATCGCGATCGTTGGCTTGGTGACATTCGTCAGCCGAATGACTTCTTTTTTCGGCGGCCCGTTGGGATTGGGCTTTGTCGTGTCATGTTCTTCGCCAAGATCGCCGGTATCACCCGGCGCAACGCCCGGCCAGAGCCGCACGACGAGCGGCTTGTCCGCCGCATGGCCAGCCGATTTTGCATTGCCATCGGCCAAGGCGCGCGGCGTGATTCCAAGCAACATGGCCGCGGCGAACAGCACCCACCCACAAAGCGATTGGTTCGTCATCGAACGATCTCTCGATTGGATAAACTGGGTGGAGGAATGTTTGCTAGTGGCATTGTCACAGCTTGAATATAGGGTGCCACTGGCTTTGCCAGTGTTCTTCGTTGCTGAGAGATCAAGGCAAGAATTCCAAAAATCACTGGCAGAGCCAGTGGCACACAATCCAAGAATCAAGCGTTGACAAAGCATTAGTTTATCGCCGCAGTCTGAAGGCGTTGTCAAACCCGGGTCCAAGAATCGAGTGATTCGCCACATTTTTGCCGGATTTTTTGGCCTTTACGAGTTAGGCGGTTCTCGGCACAATACCGCCGCGCTTGGGCTATCCGGTGAGAGTCGATTCGCCGAGCCCTATCGCCGCATCGCGTTGTCGCTTGGGGCGACCGCACCGCAGTCAAGGAAGACCGCCGCAGCAAGCAAGGAGCGCTTACCGTGAAGATTTTTTCTCCCGTTTTGATCCGCCTGGCTGTCATGATGGCCGCCGTGTCCCCGGCTGCTTTGGCTTACGGCCAGGGCGGGGGCGCCAATATCGCCGTCGTCGATGTCAATAAAGTCTTCAAGAACGACGTTCGCTTCAAGGCGACGATGGAGCAGTTCAAGACGGAGCTCGTCGCCGCCGACAATGCCTTCAAGGAACAAGCCAGGGTGATCAACGCGAAGATCGAGCAGATGAAGGAACTTAAGCCGGACCAGCCCCAATACCATACGTTGGAATCCGACATCACCAAGGCCCGCGCCGATCTGGAAGTCAGCAAGCAATTGAAGCGAAAAGAGCTGAGCGAAAAAGAAGCGAAGATCATGTACACGACCTATCGCGAGATCCAGGACTCGGCTGCTCAGATTGCTCAGCAATATAATATCGCCTTGGTGTTCCCCTACGACACCAATCCGATCGACCCCAGCGACATGAACGATATCCAGCGCGGCCTGCGGAGCAACATCGTGTTCGTCAATCCGCGGCTGAATTTGGACATCACCAACGCGGTGCTGGCTGATCTGAACCGCTCGGCGGCAGCCAATCCAAGCACGGCCCCGATCGGCGTCGGCGGCTTGCAACGTTAACGCGGATCGCGTCGCGACGGTGGCAGCCGTTGGTCTCTGGTTCTGCGCCGCTCGCGCGATCATGAATCGGTGATAGCGGCGCGGCGACCTCGGCCGCAAGAGGCCACGAGCTTGCGGCGCGGTCGGTACTATTCGGCCCGCGAGCTTCGGTGGTCTGAACCGTCTGGTTGGCGTCTTTCAGCTTCGCGGTGTCTTGCTCGAATCGGAATGCATCCTTGGCTCTCGCACCACGTCAACAGCGCACTATCGGCCAGCCGGTTTCGGTGACAGGCTTTGGATATTGGACCGGGCGCGACGTGCAGGTCGAGTTCCATCCGGCGCCGGAGCATACCGGCATCGTGTTCGTGCGGTCCGATCTGGCCCGCCGCGTGCGCATTCCAGCCGTGGTCGGACAGCGGATCGAAGTTCCCCGCCGCACGACGTTGCGGGCCAACGGGGCGACGGTCGAAATGGTCGAGCACTTGCTGGCCGCGTTGGCCGGGCTGCAAATCGACAACTGCGAAGTGTGGGTCGATCAGCCCGAAATGCCCGGCTTCGACGGCTCGGCGCTGCCGTTTGTCGAATGTCTCGACCGCGCGAGCATCATTCCTCAAAATGCCTGGCGCGATCAGGTCGTGGTCCGCGAGCTGACCCGCGTGGGCACCGACGATAGTTGGATCGAAGCCAAACCGCACGCTGGCTTGCGGCTTCGCTATCGCTTGGATTACGGGCTGGGCAATGGCATCGGCCGGCAGACGTTCGACTTGGAAGTGACGCCGGAGGTGTTCCGCACGCAGTTGGCTGCCAGCCGCACGTTCATGCTCGAAGCCGAGGCCAAGTGGTTGTTGTCCCAGGGACTGGCGCACGGGCCACGATCAAAGACTTGCTGGTGTTCGGCGATCACGGGCCGATCGACAACGAGCTCCGATTCGAAAACGAATGCGTCCGCCACAAAGTGCTCGACCTGTTGGGCGACCTGGCTCTAACAGGCTGCGACGTGATCGGAAGTTTCTCGGCCCATCGAAGCGGCCACCGCCTGAATTCCGAGATGGCGCGGGTTTTGTTGACCGAAGGACAGCGCATGGAATACCGCCGCCGCTCAGCGTGAGGATCGGCTTAAGGCTGAGGGCTTAAGGCTGAAGCAACTTGCCTTTTTCGTCCCTAGTGCTTTGTCAACGCTTGATTCTGGGATTGTGTGCCACTGGCTTTGCCAGTGATTTCGGAATTCTTGCCTTGATCGTTCAGCAACGAAGAACACTGGCAAAGCCAGCGGCACCCTAAATTCAAGCTGTGACAATGCACTAGGCCCTAAGCCCTAAGCCTCTTCAACTTCGCGATCATTTTTCCTCCTAACACCGTTTCACGCCCTGCCGCGGAGTTCCGTCGATGGCCGTTCGTATCGCCGACCATGTCTCGATCGATCCTCGAGCGGAAATTGAGGACGAGGTGGAGATCGGCCCGTTCTGCGTCATCGGACCGCAGGCCAGCATCGGCCGTGGCACGCGGCTGGAAAACAACGTCACCTTGATGGGCCGCGTGACGCTCGGGCGCGACAACCACATGTTTCCCGGCGTAGTGATCGGCGGCCATCCGCAGGACATCAGCTACCGCGGCACCGACACCCAGGTCATCGTCGGCGATGCGAATGTCATCCGCGAAGGGGTGACGATCAATCGGGCGAGCGAAAAGGAAGACGGCATCACCTCCGTCGGCAGCCACAACTTCCTGATGGCGGGCTCGCATGTCGCCCACGATTGCCGCCTGGGCGACCACATCATCATGGCCAATGGCACGCTGCTGGGCGGGCACGTGCGCATCCACGATCACGCGTCGCTATCCGGCGCCGTGGCCGTTCACCATTTCACGACGATCGGCAGTTATGCCTTTATTTCTGGTCTTAGCCGCGTCCTGCACGACGTGCCGCCGTATATGCTCTGCGAGGGCCAACCATCGCGGCCACGCTGCATCAACGTCGTGGCGCTGAAGCGGAACGAATTTTCGGCCGAGACGATCCATTGCCTGGCTGAAGCCCATCGGTTGATTTATCGGGCCAAGGTGGGCCTGGATCATGCCCGTGAAATTCTGCGCTCGCACGACCAATTGGTTCCCCATGTCAACGCCCTGTTGAACTTCATCCAGGAGCAGCAGGAAGGCAAACATGGCCGGGCCCGCGAACGGAGGCGAGCCGCTTGAAGACTTTGCGAGTCGGTATTGTGGGCGCGGGGCATCTTGGCCGAATTCACGCCCGGCTGCTGGCGGGCCTCGACCATGTGCAATTGGTGGCGGTGGCCGATCCGGCGCCCGAAGCCTGTCGCCAGGCGGCGATGGAAAGCGGAGCCGAGGCGCTGCCCGATTTCGCGCACTGGTGGGGCGTGTCGACGCAGCGATTCTCGCCACGCCAACGACGCTGCACCATGCGATCGGGATGGAACTGTTGCGGCATGGCGTGCATCTGCTGGTCGAAAAACCGCTCGCCGCGACGACGGCCCAGGCGGAAGAACTCGTTTGGTCGGCGGGCTGGCATGGGGCGGTGCTGCAAGTGGGACACGTCGAGCGATTCAACCCGGCGCTAGCGCCAGTACTCGGTCTGTTGCAGCGGCCACACTATATTGAGGCCATCCGGCATGGAATCTTTTCCTTCCGCTCGACCGACATCGGCGCCGTGCTGGACCTGATGATCCATGACTTGGACTTGGCCCTATGCCTGGCTGCGTCGCCGGTGCGCGACGTTTCGGCGGTCGGCTGGTCGGTGCTGGGGGGGCACGAAGACGTCGCCCGGGCGCGGGTCGAATTCGCCAGCGGATGCGTGGCCCAATTCAGCGTTTCGCGCGTCAGCCGGCAGGCGATCCGGCAGATGGAGGTGTGGTCGCCGGCGGGGCAGGTGTCGATTGACTTTTCTACCCGCCGCACGAGGCATATCCAACCCTCGGCGCGCGTGGCAGCCGGGCAGTTCGATCCTGCGCGGCTCGCGCCCGCTGAACGGCAGCATTTGCAGCAGCATTTTTTCGAAGAGGTGCTGCCGAGTCACGAAGTGGAATCGCCGCCGAACAACGCCCTGTTGGAAGAGCAGCGCGATTTTGTCGAGAGCATCCGCCTCGGGCGCACGCCACGTGTAGATGGCGTCGCGGGATTGGCGGCCGTGCGCCTCGCCGAACAGGTTTTGCAGGCGATTGCCGCACAGCGCTGGGAGCAAAATCCGGCCGACAATGCAGCCCGCGGTGCGAACACAACGGAAACATCAGCGAACGAGCCGACGATCCTTCGCGGCCCTCATTGGGATCGGCAGACCGACCCACTTCCGGGATTGCGGAAAGAAGCCGGCTGAGCGTGGGACAAAACAAGTCGATCGGTCGGATGAGAATTGAATTCCGACTGATCGAAGCCATCGCAAACTTTAGTTGGCAGGAAACAAGGAGATAACGCCGATGAATCGATGGATCGCTCTCGCGGCCTTGGTTGCCATCGGCGCCAGCGTCGGCTGCACAACGACGCCGCGCAACACCTACGGCACGCCCTATGTTGCGCCGGCTTATCCAGCGACAACCTACGGCCAGCAAGCCTACCCGGCAACAACTCAATACGTGGCGCCGACGTACCAGCCGGTTCCCGGCCCCGTGGCCCAACCGCCGCAGGTTGTTTATCAGCAGCCGGCGCCGGTCGCCACGCCTGCGCCGCAAATCATCTACCCGCAGCCGGCGGTGGGCTATGCGCCGCCAGCCAACTATGTGACGCCAGCTTCCGCCTGCACTCCTTGCACGCCGGCGCCGGTTTGCACTTGCCGGTAGATCGAGCGCGGCCTTTCGCGCTGCGATTCACGGTTCAAGCGGCCGAGTGGGTGGTGGAGTTGCCGAGGGGTTTGCTAGGGCACTCGATCTCCTTCATCGCGTCTCGCTGGCGGCCGTTAAGACGGAGCTTCTCCCGGAAAAGACCCATGAGCTTTTTGAGCTGATTATCCTCTTCCTTGAGTTTCACCTTCAACTTCTTCGATTCGGTCTCAAACGTGCCCTCGTCTTTCTTCTCGACCGCTCCGAAGACGGCCTTGGCGACAACGTTGGCCTGCCTTTCGGCTGCCGAAAATTTCTTCGCAGCGTCAAAGACCTTGATGTTAAGGCCGCGATCTTTTGCGAAGAGGCGTTCGGCTTTGTCGAAATTAGCATCAGGATCGGTAGGCATCGCGTCACCTCATTATTGATGGGGGTAGTCCAGCGGCGGCGTGAGAAGCGGAAGCGGCGGCGGTGGGGAGTCGGTTTCACGGCCGACGCGGCACATTCCTATCCAGTGGATCGGCTAACAGGGTGTTAAAAAGGGGACAGGCACCTCGCAGCAAACCAAAATTAACGACGAAATCGCGTGATCGCTCGGAGCCAGTCCCCTTTTTCAACAGTCTGCTAAGGGGCTTTTGGCCATGTGGACGATCTGCAAGATGCCGGCTGCCACAATGATGGTTCCACAAACCATCAAGACAATCGCATAAGCAGGTAGTCTCCCGAGCATCCCGAACGCCCGCCCCGCGCCGAAGAACATGCCCAGGCCGCCGGCGATTTGGATTCCCGTCACGACGACCATGAAGGTGCGATACCGTCGCGTGATTGGCCTTCTGTCCATGGCGGCATTCTAGCCGATCTGCGGCGGCGAGCTGGGCATGGGCCTTTACTGCGAGCGTTCCATGCCGAAGTCGAGGCGGAGTTGCGGGCTTTTCGCCACTTCGGGGTTCAGCTCTTTGAACAACAGGCTCGGTTGGATGTCGCGGTTGTGCTGATATTTGTCGCTGGAATACTCGGTGATGTCGCCGCAGATCTGATGATAGAAGATCTGGCAGATCGGCACGCCGGAATAGATCCGCACCGGCTGGACCGCGAACATTTCCAGCGTCCAGTAGCCGCAAAAGCCGACGTCGCCGAAGCCGGCCGTCACATGCACGAACAATCCCAGCCGGCCCACCGATGAGCGCCCCTCGATCATCGGCACCAGGTTGTGCGTTTCGGTGCGCTCGGCGGTCCGGCCCAGATAAAGCTGGTTGGGGCTGAGGACCATGCCCTCGGGCGGAATCTCGAGCCGCCGCACGCGGTTCGCCTTGCGCATGTCGAGGACCACTTCCTCGTAGGTCATCAACTCGTGATGCAGCGTGAGGTTGTAGCTGTTGGGATTGAGATGCGCCGGATCGAACGGCTCGATCGCGATGTCGCGGCCCAACTGGCTCTGGATTTCATTGCCTGAGAGAATCATAACGACGCTGCATGAAATCAGAGTGCCGCGGAAATCTTCACGCCGATTTTAGGGCAAAGCGAATCCAAAGGGCAGACCTCGCAGCGCGGCCGCCGGGCGATGCAAATCTGGCGGCCATGATGAATCAACTCGTGGCTGAACTCGATCCAGCGGTTTTTCGGCAACAAGGCCATCAGGTCGCGCTCAATTTTCACCGGATCTCGATGTTCGGTCAGCCCGAGGCGATGGCTCAGCCGGGCCACGTGGGTGTCCACCACGAGGCCCGTCGCGATCTTGTAGGCTACGCCCAGCACGACATTCGCCGTCTTGCGGCCCACGCCGGGCAGCTCGACCAATTCTTCCAAGGTGCGCGGCACTTCGCCGCCGTGGTCCGCGACGAGCTTGCGGCAGCAGGCCTGGATGTTCTTGGCTTTGTTGCGGAAAAAACCGGTGCTCTGGATCAACCGTTCGATGCTCCGCAGGGGCGCGGCGGCCAGGGCCTCGGCAGTTGGGTAGCGCTTGAAAAGCTCCGGCGTGACCAGATTCACGCGGACGTCGGTGCACTGGGCCGAGAGGATCGTGGCCACGAGCAACTGCAAGGGGTTCGCATGGTCGAGGCGCAAACCGCGTCGGGATAGGCTCGGCGCAACCGCTGGGCGATCTGCGTGGCGCGGCGCTTTAACGAAGCAGTTTCGACCATCCGAGGTCCGCGGAGTGCCAGCGAGGCGAAATCGAGCCGGGCGACGCAAGAAGCCAATTCTCAGAGGCCCCAGGAGTGCTGTCAAGAGTGGGCGGGCGAGCGCACGATCAACCCTTTTCGGATGAATAGCAATCCTGTCGCGGCTTCGAGACTTAGCAACAGTAACCCGGTCAACTCCCTTGCAAGTACGAGAGCGAGGTGCGGGCCGACGGCGCTGGTCGCTTTTCTTGCGGCGCCGGCGTTTCATACGATTTGGTCATTCCCCTGTTCTAGTGGATGACAAGCGATCTAAAATGCGAGTATGAGTGGGAAACGCGCGAATGCAAATGCGGAAACGGTTCGGAGTCATGGCCGTGCGTTTCTTAGTCTGCCCAACAAGGAAGAATGGATTGTGATCGTCGGCCTAATTCTCGTAATTTCGGCACTGTGGCTGACGCCGAACATTGAAATGGGCAGTACCGAGGTGGAAAAGATGGCGAAACAAAACGCCGCCGCTCCGGCGAAACCTTAGACGGCCGACGCTCCGCACGTCGTTTTCGTCCGGCGGCGCACGCGAATCGAAGCCGCTGCGCATGGTATGGCTGCGGCGAGAGGTCTATAATTCTCCAAAGGCCGGCGCAATCGCGCCGCTGGTGGTTCAGACTGACCGCGCCGATGGAAGAAACTGCTTACGATCCGCTGTATCTCGAAGGGATCGCGCATTTCAATGTTTGCGACTTCTACGAGAGCCACGAGGTTTGGGAAGCATTGTGGACGGAATATCGGGGCGATTCGCGGAAGTTTTACCAGGGGCTGATCCAGGCGGCGGTCGCCTTATACCATTTCGGCAACGGCAACATCCGCGGCGCGAAGAAGTTGTACACCAGCACCCGCGGCTATTTGGAGCCGTATCGGCCGCGGCATTTGGGTTTGGACGTGGATAAGTTCATCGGCGAGTTCGAGCGCTGCTTTGCCGACGTGGCGGCGGCGACCGAGGAGTTTCCGGAAATCGAGATTAACGCGGAGTTGATTCCAGAAATCCATCTCGATCCGCCGGCGGGTTGATGTGAGCGAACGGCCGAATCGCCCGTCGTCGTTTCGAGAGTGTGATGCAAAGTACTCCCCTCGCCCCTTGCGGGAGAGGGGTTGGGGGTGAGGGGTTGCAGCGTTGAGGGGTTGCAGCGTCGAGGGAGCGTCAACTGGCAGTTCTTCACCCTCACCCCGGCCCTCTCCCGTCGAGGGAGAGGGAGAAGTGAGTTTGCGAGTTGCGGCTGAGGGGTTGCAGCGTTGAGGGAGCGTCAACTGGCAGTTCTTCACCCTCACCCCGGCCCTCTCCCGTCGAGGGAGAGGGAGAAGAGGGTTGCGGCGCTCTGCCGTCGAGGGAGAGGGAGAAGCTAATTGCGGGCCTCTCCCGTTGAGGGAGACGCGCTTCGCGTGAGAAAGTTCACCGGTTCGGAGTTTTGCTCGATGTCGGCTGACGATTTATCGCTGGTGCCCGAGAACTTCACCGGCCAGGTGCGGCTGTTTCCACTGCCAAACCTGGTGGTGTTCCCGCACGTCATGCAGCCGCTGCACGTTTTCGAGCCCCGGTATCGGGCGATGGTCGAAGAAGCGCTGGCCGGCGATGGACTGATCGGCATGGCGCTGTTGGCCCCCGGTTGGGAAACCGATTACGACGGGCGGCCGCCGCTGCGACCCGTGGGCTGCCTGTGCCGCGTGGCGACGCATCACAAGACTTCCGAGGGTTCGTACAACGTGTTGGTGCTGGGGTTGAAGCGGATCGTGATCGCCCGCGAGTTGCCCCCCGACAAATTGTTCCGCGAGGCCCAGGTCGAGTTGAAGAACGACGAATATCCGGACACCGGCGAGGCGGGGCGCCTGGATTTGCAGGCCCGACTGCTGGATTCGTTCAAGCGGGTGCTGCCGAAAATTCCCGAAGCCCAGGACCAGTTCGACCAGCTTCTGGGGAGCAACATTTCGCTGGGCATGCTCACCGACATCGTGGCCTACACGCTCGATTTGGAATTGGATTTCAAGGAACGGATGCTGCTGGAGACGGACGTCGACGGCCGCGCGACGGAGTTGCTGAATTACCTAAGCCGATTGCGGCGGCTGGCGTTCCCGCCAGAGTTCAGCTTGAATTGATGGCGACGCTGTTTTTTTCCCTAATTGAATTGGCCGCGACACACTAGTTCGAAGCGTTAGCGAGGATACGTTGATCATCGCTCCGCTTCCTCGCTAACGCGTCGGGCTAGTGTTTCGACGTACAACGGCGGAATGCCATGACTCGAAAGCAACGTGAACACGCGGCCGGCTGCTCGGACGAATCGGGGGAAAATGATCCCGCGGCGACGAACGGGTCGCTGGCGATTCCCGCGGCGGTCGATCTGCCGCGGATCGAACGGGCGGTGCGCGAGATTCTGGCCGCGGTGGGCGAAGATCCCGATCGCGAAGGGTTGTTGGAAACGCCTGCCCGCGTGGCCCGGATGTACGCCGAGCTGCTCGCCGGCTTGCACGAGGATCCGCGCCAGCATTTGAAAAAATTCTTTCGCGAGGAGTACGACGAAATCGTGCTGGTGCGCGACATCAGCTTCAACAGCCTGTGCGAGCATCATCTGCTGCCGTTCATCGGCAAGGCCCATATCGGCTACATCCCCAACGGCCGCGTGATCGGGCTGAGCAAGCTGGCCCGGGTCGTGGAAGTGGTGGCCCGCCGGCCGCAGGTTCAAGAGCGGATGACCGAGACGATCGCGAATCTGCTGGAAGAAGAGCTCGACGCCAAGGGCGTGGCCGTGGTGATCGAAGCCGCACACTCGTGCATGACGATCCGCGGCGTCCGCAAGCCGGGGAGCCTGTGCGTCACCTCGGCGATGAAAGGGATGTTCCGAGCGAATCTGTCGAGCCGTGCGGAAGTGATGGCGCTGATCAACTCCGAGCGGCGGTAGGCTCCACGCGAAGGTCAATTAACTATGAAATATCTGACGGCAATCCTGATTGTGGTGTGTGCGGTCTCGTTCTGTTTTGCAGATTGTCCAAATCATGTGCCAACTGCTCCGGCCGAGAATCGCTTCGCTGAGACGATGAAGGCGGCTGACGCTCTATTGAAAAAAGGCGAATTCGACCAAGCGATCGCCAACTTCAACGCAGTGGTTCGACTTGATTCGAAATCGGCGGTGGCGTATCGCCAGCGGGGCATCGCCTGGTTGGAAAAAGGCGAATTTGACAAGGCGGCCGCCGATTTGAACAAGGCGATCGAATTGGCAGCGAAGCCCGATGCGGTGTCGTATTACTACCGTGGTTTGGCCTCGAAAGTAAACTCCAAGGCCCTTGCCGATTTCGACAAGGCGCTTTCAATAGATCCCCAGTTCCAGGAGGCGTATTACCATCGCGGACTCGCCAGGCTCGGCATCGTCGACGGCGCGGAAGTTGAGGGAGACGCACTGATGAACACCGACAGCGCAAATGCCAGGATTATCAAGGCGCTGGGGAATCGACGGAGATGGAATTCGCAGCTGCGTCGCTGAAGGATATGGTCGATGCGTTGAAGAAACAGCACAAAATTGATGTACGTCTCGACGCGAAGGCCACCAAGCTAGCGGAAGCGTGGCCTGAATTAACAATTACGAAATCGCTCAAGGGGATCTCACTCCGCGCGGTGCTTAGGCTCACGCTGCCGGAAAAAGGTCTCACGTATGTGGTGGAAGGAGGATCTTTGCTCATAACGACCGACGTCCGTGAGAGGGCTGAATACGAAAAAGTGATCGCCGACTTCGACGAAGCAATTCGACTCAATCCGAGGGATGCGTCGGCGCATATTAGCCGAGGATCGGCGTGGTTGCGTCGGCGTAAGTACAAAAAGGCGACCGCCGATTTTGACGTGGCGCTCACGCTTGCACCACAATCCAAGCCTGCTTACTGGGGTCGCGGCGTTGCCGAGTTTGCGCTTGGCAATGAAATGGAGGGAGCCGTCGATCTGCGTAAGGCCGGGTTTGATCTCGAGAAATACGCTGATACGCCGACAGCCAAGATACTTGAGGCGCTCAAGAAACCGGTGACGATGGGCTCGTCCAAACGCCGCTGAATGATGCCGTCGATGAGTTGAGGCTGGAATCTGGCGTTCAAATTCAGCTCGACCGCAGGCGCTGGACGAGGCCAATATCGGACCTTGCACGCCGATCAACACAAAGGTTAAACAGGTTGAATTTCGCGTAGCACTCCGGCAGATGCTGAAGGCACAGGGCCTGAGATATGGGATCGAGAACGAAGTCTTGCTGATCACGGTCGCGGAAAAGCCAGCTGCGAAGTAGCCGCTGCTATCTCTCATGCAGCGCGACTCAATCCTTCGCGTTTCGCAGTGGGCCTCAGCCCTCATACTTCCGCGATGGCGTCTTGAAGCCGCAGGGGGTGCCGTCGGTGACTTTCACTTCGCTTTCCCAGGGGAGTTTGTAGCGACCCGCGACCAGGTCGCGCATGTAAGTGTAGGGGCAGTCGCGCGCTCCGCCCGCGACGGCCACGTAGCCACGGTGGCCGAATTGGTAGATGTTGTTTTCCACGCCCCAGTGGATGCGGGCTTCGCGCACCAGGTCGGGGCGCACTTCGGCGGTGATGATCTCATCCGGGCGGCCGCCGCCGCGTCACCAACGGCACGCCGTCGAAATTCACGATCATCCCCTCGCCCATCGAGTCGAACGAGCCGTCGCTGCCGCACATGCAAACAGAGGCCGTGACCATCAGATTGCAAAACGCATTGGCCTGATTGGTGACGCGCCAACTGTGCCGGATCGGGGCCGTGTAGCCGGCCGTGCGGAGCATGATCTCGGCCCCTTTGTAGGCGCACTCGCGGGCCATCTCGGGGAACATGCCGTCGTGGCAAATAATGAGGGCGAGCTTGCAGCCGCGCGGGCCTTCGCAGACGGGAATGCCAAAATTGCCCGGCTCCCACGGTTCGACCGGCACCCAGGGATGCAGCTTTCGATAGTGCAGCCGCAGCTCGCCGCGGTTGTCGATCACGAGGCCGGTGTTGTAGGGGTTGCCCTGCGGATTCAGCTCCATGATCGAGAAGCAGCCCCAGATGTCATTTGTCCGGCAGGCTTCGCGAAATGCTTGCACTTCGGGGCCGTCGACGCGGCACATGATCTCGGGATTCGTGTCCATCGACAGGCCATGCAACGAATACTCGGGAAACACGACGAGGTCCATGGTCGGCAAATTTCGTCGGGCCTTGCCGACCAGCTCGCAAATCCGCCGGGTTTGCGCGGCAAGCTCGTCCCGCGTCGCGACGACCGGCAGTTGAAGTTGCACGACGCCGATGACTACGCCTTCCGACGATTTGTTCAATCCACCCAGACCGCTCATGGAGCACCGTTCCTCAAAGAACAAGGTACGAATCGATCACCAGGGCCTACCAGCGTGTCGAAAAAGAGAGCAGGAACTTCGTAGCGATGCGAAAATCGCTTCGAACCGATGAGGTTCCTCGAGAGCCAGCTTTCTTTTTCAACCGGATGATACGAATCAGCCTAGCAAATCGGCGGTGTTTGACAACGCTGCATGAGACGTCCTATAGTCGGCAACGAGTTCGGCTGCATGGTGCGGAAATCGGCTTGAAAATGTATTCGCAGCATGGCAAGCACGAGATCTGAAAATGCGATGCTCGCGCGGCGCGGCGAATTGCGGCCGGCGTCACGGCCCGACAAGGTGAGGGATCATGGTCTGTATTTGCAAGATGCAGTTGGCTTCGCTGGGGCCTTTGATGGCGTTGCCGCCGATTTCGTTTTCGTTGCCGCCGGCGGTGGCGGCGCTGGCGATGTCGCTGGGCGCGGCGGGCGGGGCGGGAGCGTCTGCTAGTGCTTCGGCCAGCGCCCAGTTGTCGGCCGCGCTGGCGTTGGGGTTGCCGTCGTTGTCGCTTTCGGCGGCCATGAAAATGATGGCGGTCGCCGGAGCGGCCAGCGGGGCGGCGGGCTTGGGCGTGAATCTGGCGGCGCCACCGCTTCGGCCGCTCTCTCGGCGACGATCGCCTCGATGAACGCCCATCTGCCGTCGCTACTGCCGCTGTTGGGATTGAACGCCGCGGCGCTGGCAAATCTGTCGCTCACGGCGACGCTGGTCGCCAAAGTGCAAGCCACGTTCGGCATCAATCTGGCGGCCCCCGGCGCCGCGATGGCCCTCCAGGCGGCCTTGTCCGCCAGCGCCGCGGCGGGCGCGGCGGCCGGCGCCGCCATGAACGCCGCGCTCTCGGCGTCGTTGAACGCGGCGGCGGCACTCGGCGTGAATTTGGCATTGCCGGGCGCGATGGCCAGCCTGACCGCGGCCTTGAGCGCCGTGGCAAGCTTGTCGCTGCCGGCGCTAACGATGCCCGCCGGAAAATTGGCGAGCCTGGCGAGCATCCTGGCGGCGCTGGCGAATATCAAAGCGGGCCTGGGGATCAATCTGGCGGCGCCCGGGGCAATGGCGGCGCTGAGCGCGACGATCGCGGCATTGCCGCTGTCGGCGCTGGCCAGCCTGAGCCTCGCGGCGAGCGCTTCGGCTTCGGCCGCGGCGGCGGCTTCGGCTGCCGCCAGCGCCTCGGCTTCGGCGGCGCTGAGCGCGGCGCTCGCGCCGATCAGCATGTCGGCCATGGCCAGCATCGCCCTGACGGCCAGCCTGGCGGCTCAGCTAGGGATCATGGGCGCCGGCGCGCTGGGCATTCCTTGCCCGTTGTGTACATTCTTGTGAGACGGAGAAACGCTTACTGACGTGCGCGGCTCGGGTTGGGTTTTCGGGTGTTATCCGAGTCGCGCAGGTTAGTAAGTGGTCTTTGTTGGCGGCGCCAAATTGCCTGGCGACGGCAGCGGTTCCGACGGCAGCACTGCGCCCTGGCCTTCGATGACGTATGCGCATGCTCGCTGCACTGCTTCCTCGGTCCATAAATACGGCGTACTTCCATGCCGGCTCCAAACCCTCGCTCCTTGGGCGAACAGCGTCGCCTCGACTAACCGGCGGGTGGTCCAGGCCTTGAAGTCGTTCATCACGCGTTCCGGCTTTGGCGGAGCCGTGACGACGGCATGAACGTGATTGGTGCGCACCGCAATCGCATGAAGTTGCCATCCACGATGCCGGCACACCTCGCGAATCGCTTCCTCGATGACGGGTCGTTGTCGAGCATCAAGGTGAACTGGCAATCTTTTCAATCGCATAAATTCTGTTTGCTCGCGGATGACGTCGGCGGGCAGCAATTCGGTGCCGGGAATGTTATGATCGCGATCGACCGAACCGCGAGATGTGCCGTGAAGCCAGCTACCGTAGGTGTGGAAGGTGATAAAGTAGGCGAGGCAGTCGGCGTGGCGACGGGTATTTCCGCTTACTGACGTGCGCGGCTCGGGTTCGAAACGGCGCTCACCATCCGAGCCACGCACGTCAGTAAGTGGTTTTGCCATGGCCGTCTACCGTAGAGTCAAGAGCCGTCAATCGTGGAACATAATAAAGCATGCGTGGCGATGTGGACTAACGCTTACTTACGTGCGCGGCTCGGGGTCAGCACTTGCTCGTCTTCCGAGCCACGCACGTCAGTAAGTGGTTTTTCCATGGCGACCCACGACTCCTCATTCATTCCGGCATGCGGCCTTCGACGAGTTCTTGGTCCCACTGGTCCATCAGGGGCCAGTCGATGGCACAGGTGCCGAAGTCGGCCATGTGGAGATAGGTGTTCAGGCGGTCGATCGCGCGCTCGACTCAGCGCGTTTTCCTTGCGGAACACCGGGCCGTGGCTGGGCAACAACCATTTCACGTCGCTGGCCAGAATGCGCTCCAGCGATTTGATGAAGGCCGGAATGTCGCTGCCATGATGGGCGTCGATCGCGCCGACGCAGCCGTCGCGATAGATGTTGTCGCCGCTGAAGAGCAAGTCGCCCAAACGAAACGACAACTGGCTGTCGGTGTGGCCCGGCGTGTGCCAGACCTCAAGCTGCAACTTGCCGACCGAGATCTTATCTCCCTCGTCGATGAGGTGCTCTGTTTCGACCAGCGGCATGTCCATGTGGATATTCTGCGCGCCGATCTCGGCGAAGGTCTTGATCCGATCTCCTTTCGAAAGCGTTTCGGCGCACAGCTTGTGGCCTGTGACGGATGACTTCAGCACCTGCTTGAAGCGGGCCAAGGCTTGCACATGGTCGACGTCGGCATGGGTGGCGATAATCGTCTTGCACTGGGCCAGCGGGAAATCGAGTTGGCGGATCGAGCTCGAGAATTTCGTCGGCGGTGTCCTGAAAGCCGACATCGATCAAGACCCATTCTTGGGCGTCATAGACGAGATAGACATTGCAGCCGAGGCGCTGACCGGCCTGATGGTTGATCTCGATGACGTGGGGAAAGATCGGCTTCCGCTTGAGCATTTTGCACCTGAAATCCTGAGACACGCATCCGCCTCACCCGGCCCTCGCCCGTCAAGACAGAGGGAGAAAAAATGCGAGGCGACGTGGTTCGAGTGAATCCAGCAGCGATTTTAGGTGAGCCGAATCGACGCGACAAGGAGCCGGCGCGAGATGAGATTGCATCTCAATTCGATTGCGCTGTTTTGCAATCCGCGATGAGACTGAAGGCGATGCGTCTCAGTCGTCGAGACCTGCGGGCGGGCTGTCGTCGATCGGTTGGCCGGCTTCGAGATAGGCGGTGAGTAAGATTTGCGCGGCGAGCTTATCGAGCCGCGCTTTGCGTTGCTTCTTGGTGAAGTGGGCGCCGCTGCCGCTCATCAGTCGTTCGGCCTCGCTGGTCGTGAAGCGCTCATCGAAGAAGACGACCGGGACGCCCGTGGTTTCGGCCAGCCATGCGCCGAAGCTGCGTGCGTCGCGCGATTTCTCGCTCTCCCGGCCGCTGAGGTGCACCGGCAGGCCGACGACGAAGCGGACGATCCGTTCTTCGGCGGCCAGACGGCGGAAGTATTTGGCCTCGGCCGCTTCGTCGCCGCGCGTGTGGTTGTCGACTGGGCTGGCGAAGCGCTGCTCGGGATCGGTCAGCGCAATGCCGATCCGCCGATCGCCGTAGTCGATGGCTGCTAATCGACCGGGAGGTGGGTTTGAGGGCACGAGAGAACCGCACAACGGGAATGGGGCCGGGGAGCAAGAATATCGAAAACCGCTAAGTGCAGACCCCTTGATCGGCCCCATCCGTGCGATCGGTGGCATCCGTGGTCAGCACGAAATCAACCACGGATGCCACGGAAGACACAGATGAACGAGTCAGAAAAATGGACGGTGGGGTTCCGTTCCGAGCGCTGTCGAAGGTTTTACCGCGGGATCGGTTCGCGTTTGTCGCGCGAAATGAAGAATCCTTCGTGCAGGAACCGCAAGGTGACTTCGCGGACTTTGGGATCGTCCATCATGAACGTGTGGATCACGGGTAGCACCAAAAAGTCATCGGCCCCGGGCAATCGTGTTTCGCGCACCGAGACGATCAGATCGTCGCCGCCGTCGAGCAACGGATTGCGGGCTTTTTGATCGGGACGGGCGCCGGCGATAATACCGAACGGGCAATCGGGCGTGGCGAGGTGGCGTTGCAACTCGGGCCAACCGGCGCCGAGCTCCGTGCCGGGGCGCCTGCCAAAGTTTTATACAGCGAGTTGTTGCTCAGCAACTCGGCCATGTGAGCCCCGTTGTTCGGCGGCCCGAGCATCACGATCCGGCGGATGCGGGGATCCGGCACGCGACCCAACGCCGGATCACTCGCGTCGGCCAGATAATGGCGAATCACCAGGTTGCCCAGGCTGTGAGCGACGAAGTCGATCTCCGTAACGCCGTCGAGCCCTTCGATGACATGGGCGAGGCTCTTGGCGTGATCGGCCACTTCGGCTCGGGTGCTGGCGTAGCCGAACTCGAGGACCGTGAAATTGCTTTGGGCCGTGAGATACTTTTCCATGCCATGCGTGGCGGCGCGGGTGCGGCCCAGCCCGTGCAGGAGGATCACGACTTTGCCTTGCATCGGCGGCAGTTTTTGCTCGCGGCGAACTTGATCGAGCTTGTTGCGGCACTCGGCGAACGTGCCCCAGGCGCGGCGAACGTCGGAGCCGTCGAGCAGGCGATAGGTTGCCGTGAGCACATTGCGTTGGATTCGCCAATCGCGAAATAACAGCTCGTCGGTCCACAACTGCTTGCCGCCCCAGGTGGGCGCGGGAACGTTAAGCTTGCCGGTGGAATCGGGTTTCACTGCCGGAGATCTGCTGGGTGCCACTGGCTTTGCCAGTGTTGGCTGGACCTCATTTCCGGCCGAGCCGAGCGTTGGAGTCGTGGGATCCGATGACGCGCTGGCGGGGCCAGTAGCACCCAAGACCGGGCCGCTGCCCAATGGAATGAGCAACGATGCGAACACGGCGGTGGCCCATGCCAAAACACTGGCGGAGCCAATGGCGCCGGGCAGAACACGGGCGGAGGCAGTGGCACACGGCGGCAGACGGAAACGGATTGCTCGCATCATAAGAACTCCGTCCAGCCGCGCTCTTCCAAGAGCTTGACGATGCGGCGAATGGACTCTTCGTCGTGGCGGTTCGCGACCAGCGTTGCGTCGGGTGTGTGGACGACAATCATGTCGTGCAGCCCCAGCGTGGCGATGAGATGCTTGCCGGTTGCGCGGATAATCGAGTCGGTCGTGTCCACGCCGAGATGTTTGCCGGCCACGGCGTTTCCCTCGGCGTCGACGCCGCGCAGCCGAGCCATCGCTTGCCAACTGCCGACGTCGTCCCAAGCGAAGGGGGCTTCGATCATTGCCACGTGCGGCGACTTTTCCAGCACGGCGTAATCGATCGAGAGGCCACGGATGGCCGCGAACTCGCGCTCGAACACCGCTTGAAATTGAAACTTGCCGGCGGCCGCGGCGATGGCTTGGAGATGCGCCATCATTTCGGGCTGGTACTCGGCCAAGGCCGCGAGAATCGTGCGGGCCTTCCAGACGAAGATCCCGGAGTTCCAGAAAAAGTTTCCGGCGGCGAGATATTCGTCGCGCTACGGCGGCAGGAGGCTTTTCACGGAATTTGGCAACCTCGAACAACTGCGGCTCGGGTGCATTGCCCTTGCCCGATTGCTCGGGTGCCACTGGCTCTGCCAGTGCCTCTTGGACATCAATCCTGTTCAAGTTGCCCGGCGGAACACTGGCAAAGCCAGTGGCACCCGGAACAGCACTGGCGGAGCCAGTGGCACCGGAAACGTTCGCGGAGAGCGGTGCGCCGCGTTCGATGTAGCCAAAGCTTTCGGCCGGATAGGTCGGGCGGATGCCGAACGTGATCATCCGCTCCGGCTGGCGTTCGACGAATTCCGCGGCGTGCCGGATCGCGTCGGCGAACACGGCGGCGGGACCGATCGCATGATCGGACGGCATGACGGCCAGCGTGGCGTCAGGATCGTGCCGCAGAACATGCAGCGCCGCCAAACCGATGCACGGCGCGGTGTCGCGTTTGCAAGGTTCGCCCAAGATCGCGGCCTGTGGCAGTTGCGGCAACTGCTCCTGGGCCGCTGTCGCCAATCGGGCCGCCGTGGCGATGATCATTCGCTCCGGCGGCACGAGCGACGCCAGCCGATCGACCGTCTCTTGCAGCAGCGAGCGCTCGCCGGCCAACGGCAAGAGTTGCTTCGGACGGTCGGCCCGGCTTTCCGGCCAGAACCGCGTCCCCGACCCGCCGGCCATGATGACGGCATGCAACATCGTTTGTCCCGCATTCAGTAGGGTGGGCAATGCCCACCATTCGTCGCTTTTCAAGAACGACAGCGAATGGATACTAGCCCGAAGCGTTAGCGAGGACGAACGATGATCGCCTTGCGAAACGTCCTCGCTAACGCTCCGGGTTACTGTATTTTAAGATCATGGTGGGCAGTGCCCACCCTACGGCTACGCAATTATGTCATCCAGGTTCGTTCGACAAACGTCGTGTCGATGCGGCATTCGCTGAAGGCGGCATGCGAAAGGATTTCTTGGTGCAGCGGCACGGTGGTGCGGATTCCGTCGACACGCAATTCGCGCAACGCTCGCAGCATGCAGTCGATGGCCTCGCGGCGCGTCGGCTGATGGACGATCAGCTTGCCGATCATCGAGTCGTAATAGGGCGAGACGGTGTAGCCGCTGTAGGCGTGCGAATCGAACCGCACGCCGAAGCCGCCGGGGACGATCAGCCGTTCGATGCTTGCCCGGCGAGGGCTGGAAATTGCGGCGCGGGTCTTCGGCGTTGATGCGGCATTCGATCGCGTGCCCGCGGGCCGTGATGTCTTCTTGCTTGAACGGCAGCGGCTCGCCGGCGGCGACGCGGATTTGCGCCTTGATCAGGTCGATGCCGGTGACCATTTCGGTCACCGGGATGCTCGACCTGGATGCGGGCATTGACTTCGATGAAGATAGAAATTGCCCGTCTGATCGACGATGAATTCGCACGGTGCCGGCGTTGGTGTAGCCGGCGGTTTTGGCCAGCCGCACGGCCGCTTCGCACATCGCGGCGCGCGTTTCGGGCGGCAGCCGCGGCGAGGGGCTTTCCTCGATCAGCTTTTGATGCCGCCGCTGCATCGAGCAATCGCGCTCCCAGAGATGCACGACGTTGCCATGATGATCGGCGATGAATCTGCACTTCGACATGCCGCGGATGCTCGATGTAGCGCTCCAGATAGATGCCGGCGTTGCCGAAGGCGGCTTCGGCTTCGGCCGAGGCTTGCTGGATCGCGCGTCTTCAGCACCAGATCGTTGGCCGCCACGCGCATCCCGCGGCCGCCGCCGCCGGCCGTGGCCTTGATCAGCACCGGAAAGCCGATCTCGTGGGCCAGCCGCACCGCTTCGGCTTCGTTGCGGATCAAGCCCTTCGCTGCCGGGCACGACCGGCACGCCGGCTTCGCGGGCAAGCCGCCGGGCTTCGTTCTTGTCGCCCAGCCGGCTCATGGCCTGCGGCGTGGGGCCGATGAAGTCGATGTTGCAGGTGCGGCAGACTTCGTTGAAATGCGCGTTTTCCGAAAGGAAGCCATAGCCCGGATGAATCGCCTGCACGTTGCCGATTTCGGCGGCGCTGATCACGCGATCGATCCGCAGATAGCTGTCGGCCGCTTTGGCCGGGCCGACGCAATAGGCCTCGTCGGCCAGCTCGAGATAATTCGCGCCGCGGTCGGCCTCGCTGAAGATGGCCACCGTTTCGATGCCCAGTTCGCGGCAGGCGCGGATCACCCGCAGCGCAATCTCACCGCGATTGGCAACCAGGATGCGTTTGAACATGCAGGGTCAGGCTGGACAGGCGAAGCGGCACAGAGTCGTGCCTGCACGCTAGCGCTACGCTAGCCCTATTGCGCGTGTCGATCTTGAACAGCGGCTGGCCGAATTCGACCGGCTGGCCGTTTTCGACCAGCACCGCCACGACCTGGCCGGCCACTTCGGCCTGAATTTCGTTGAAGACCTTCATCGCTTCGATGATGCAGACCGACGGTTTCCGGGCCGACATGGTCGCCGACTTTCACGAACGGCGGCGATTCGGGATTGGGCGACGGCGTAGAACGTGCCGACCATCGGGCTGTTGATCGTTACACATCGGCGCTTCGGACGCCGAGGTTGCTGCTTGCGAAGCGGACGGAGTCGATCCCTGGCTTGTCGGGAGATGGCGGCAGCGGGCGGCTGGTAAACCGGAGCCGGGACGTACTGCGGCTCCGCTCCGCGGCGGAGCCGAATCCGCTGGTCGGCCTGGCGCAGGTCGATTTCCGCCAGATCGTGCTGCTCCATCAGCTCGACGAGCCGGCGCACCTTCTTCACGTCGAAGATGTCGCCCGCGCCGGTGCCTGAATTGGACATGCCCTGATCTCCGCGAATATCCCGGTCCCCCTGGACGGGCTTTGCCTCAAAACACATGAGCCTGAAGCGTAGCAAAGTGGCAAGACGTTATTTTGCGCGATGTCCTTCGCTTGCGTTCAGGCTTTCTTCGAAATGCAGTGTTTTGTCCTCCCGCAGTATCGCTTACTTCGTGCACGGCTCTTTACGGGCTGGTTTGGTGGGCCGTGCCCACCTACAACCTAACTTACGCAGGCGTCGGACCATTGTTTTGGGAAGCTGGTGAGGACTTCGTGCCCGGTTTTGGTCACCAGCACATCGTCTTCGATCCGCACGCCGCCCCAACCGGGCAGATAAATGCCCGGCTCGACCGTAACTACCATTCCCGGCTCGAAGCAATTGCTTTTGACCCTGGCCCAGCCGCGGCGCTTCGTGAATATCCAAACCGACGCCGTGACCCAAGCCGTGCCCGAAATTGCGGCCGAAGCCCGCGTCTTCGATCACTGCCGCGGGCGACGCTATCGACGTCGTGGCACGACACGCCGGGCCGAATGGCCTCGATGGCCCGGACCTGCGCTTTTAACACAACTCCATACACCCGTTCGAGTTTGGGCGGGATTTTACCGGTCACCAACACTCGCGTCAAGTCGCTCTTGTAGAGCCCGCCGTCGGCTCCCCAATCGACCAGCACGAAGTCGGCCTCGCCAATCCGCTTGCCCGTCGGTCGGGCGTGGGGCAACGCCGCCCGGGGTCCGACAGCGACGATCGACGGAAAGCTCGGCCCCTTTGCCCCGAACAGCCGCATCTGGTATTCGAATTGGTCGGCGACTTCTTTTTCGGTCTGCTCCGGCCGGAGCGAGGCCCGCAGCACAGCGAAAGCCCGTTCGGCTTGCTCGGCGGCCAGGCGGATTTCGGCGATTTCCTCTTTGTCCTTGATGATCCGCAGTTGCTCGACCAGTCCGGAAGTGGGCAGCAGGCTGACTTTCGGCAGCTTGCTCGGCGATCCGATCGCGCAGGCCGACGGTGATCGAATCGCCTTCGACGCCAAGTTTGCCGACTTTCGCCCGGCCGACGACCGTGGCGACGATTTCCAGCATGCTCGTCTTGACCGAGCGGACTTCGACCTCCAGCCCTGGGCATTCTTCTTCGATTTGCGTCGTGTAGCGGGCGTCGGTGAGCAGAATTTCCGTGTCGGGCGTGACGAGCAGAAAGCTGTCGTCGCCGGTGAACCCGGTGAGATAGGTCACATTGACGAAGTTCGTGACCAGCAGGCTATCGACGCCGGATTTGGCGAGCGCCTTGCGAAGTTTGTCTCGACGAGTTTGAAAACGATCCATGAGCGTTCTTCGCAGGAAGCCGGAAAGAGCGCGGAAAGGATCGCGAGCACGCCCGAGCGAAACTGGGACCGCGTAGACACTTGCTACCAATTCGCCGCGCGATTCGCAAGATAGGTTCGAACCTGCCCTATGGACGACGCATCCGAACCGACGGGCTAAACGCTTACTAACGTGCGCGGCTCGGTCCATGTGTGCAATCCCGAGCCGCGCAGTCAGTAAGCGAACTTCGCGCCGTGAACGGCTGTCGCCACTGCCTGCGTCTGGCGATAGGATAATCAGTATGGATCACGCGCGCATTGCACAACTGGCGACGGAACTGGCGGGAGGAAAAATCTCGCTCGATCAATTTTTGCGCGAGCTCGCCAGGCCGCGCACGGTCGATTTGGGCGAGGTGCAGCTCGACTTGGATCGGCGCGAGCGGTGCGGCTATCCGGAGGTCGTGTTCGGCGAAGGGAAGAGCGTGGCGACGATTGCCAAAATTTTCCGCCGCTTGCTGGCCGCCGAGACCGACGTGTTGGGGACCCGGATCGGGGCCGAGGCAGCGGCCGAATTGAGTCGGGAGTTTTCTACCGGACGCTACAACCCAGTCGGCCGGACGTTCACGATTCTCGCTACTGAGCGAAAGAAGGGTGCAATTCCGGGTGCCAGTGCTCCGCCCAGTGACTCATTCGGAAAAGCACTGGCAGAGCGAGTGGCACCCGGCGAAAGTACGACGTCGCGGCGAGGGTTCGTCGTCGTGGTGACTGCCGGCACGACCGATTTGCCGGTCGCGGAAGAGGCAGTCGAGACGGCTCGCTGGATGGGGGCCGAAGTGACGGTGGTTGCCGATGTGGGCGTGGCCGGGCCGCATCGGCTGCTCGCCCATTTGGAAACCGTCCGCCGGGCCGACGCCGTGGTGGTTGTCGCCGGGATGGAGGGACGCTGCCGAGCATGGTCGGCGGCTACGTCGCCGCGCCGATCGTGGCGGTGCCGACCAGCGTCGGCTACGGAGCAAACTTCGGCGGCATGGCGGCGCTATTGAGCATGCTCAATAGCTGCGCCGCGAACGTGACGGTCGTCAACATCGACGCGGGATTCAAAGCCGGCTACGTCGCCGGCCTGATCGCCCAACGCGCCGCCGCGGGACGGACCGCACAGGCCTGACACCTTGCCCCACGACTGGTTCGTTACGCGGCGGATCACGATCGGCCACCCGTTTCCACGGACTGCCTCGCCCGCAAAAATTTCGCTTTGCGATTGAAGCCGAACGTGGGGGCGCACTGATACAATCGTGCCATCCGATTTAACGGACGGTCGACGGACTAAGTGCCTATCCGAGAACCGTCCGAGGAGAAGGGGACAGGCACATTTTGCTCCCAGGGCACCGCAAAATGAGCCAGTCCCCGCCGATTCTCGGATAGGCACTAAGATCATCACGCGACGAGGCCACGTTGACTTCCTTCTCGTTCGTTCCAAGTAAATGAGGTCATGGGCATGCGCTACTCAAGATTGTCGATTTCGATTGCGGTGCTGGTGTTTGCCGCTGGCACGACAGGTTCCTTAAGGGGCGCGGACCTGACCGACGAAAATTGCACGAAGTTTGGCAAGCAACTCGAGGCTCGGGTGAATGCCGGCGACACGGCCGGTATACGGCAAGCGATCGATTGGGGGCGCTCGTCGAACGCTCTTGCAAGGGGATCGACACGGCTGATGCTCAAAAAACCAGCTTCGAAAGTGTCTGGTCCAAAATGCTAACCGATGCTCTTTTGAATGCCGCCAAGCACGGCGGCAGCTATCACTTCCTGCGTATCAAGAACATTGGCGGCGAGAAGCGCGCCGTATTCCGTCTGCTGATGCCAGGCACTGGCGTTAACTACCACGAATTCGTGCTGGCAGGCAACGAGCACGACGAAATCCATGCGATCGACATTTACATTTATATCGCTGGCGAAATGCTCTCGGAAACATTGCACACGGCGATGATTCAAGCGCTGGCCGATCCGGGCCTGATCGCCAAGCTCACCGGGCAGGACAACGCCTTCATGCAGAGCCGTCCAACGATCGTGAAAATGCAGGCTGCGCTGGCGGCAAAGGAGTTTCAAAAAGTCATCGATTTATACCGAGAGTTGCCCGAAGAGATGCAGCATAGCAACTCGGTCATGGGGATGAGGCTCCAGGCGGCGGCCCGCCTGGGAGAGGCCGAATCGACCGCGGCATTCGAAGACTACCGCAAGTTTCTGCCGAACAATGCGGCCGTGGATTTATGGGCCGTCGATTATCATCTCAATCGCAAGGAATATGCGGCCGAGCGGAAAGCCATTGGCCGCGTGTCGAAACGGCTGGGGGGTGACGCCTATCAGACTTTTCTCATCGGCAGTTCTTACTTTACCGAGGGCAAGCTCGACGAAGCCGCCAAAGCGGTCCAGCGAGCCATTGATGACGAGCCAACGCTGAAAGAGGCCTATTTCGCCCGCATCAACATCGCTCTAAAGCAAAAGGATTTTCCGGCGGTGCGCGTGGCTTTGGAAGGCGTTGAAGCCAATACGCCGACCCGCATGTCCGTGCAGAAAATTCAAGAACTCCCAACCTACGCCGAGTTCGCCAAATCGGACGACTTCAAGCAATGGGTCGCCCATCGCCCGGCGGCGAAACCGCAGCCGGCGAAATCGGCGACCGAAAAAAGTACCGACGCCGCGCGTGAGTGACGCCGTTGTGGCGGAAAATGGCTCGGCGGCGCGGCGCGGCGCCGCTTCTGGCTTCCGAGCGGCGTGCTGGATTGATCTCCTTGGGTTCGCAGAGAACTTCATTTATGAGCGACTCCGCCACGATTCCGCTTCCTCGTTTGGCTCCGCGAAAGCCGGACAGCAACAAGGGTGACTTTGGAAAAGCTTTGCTGATTGGCGGCTCGCGCGGCATGGCCGGCTCGATCTCGCTGAGCGGCATGGCGGCGCTGCGGAGCGGGGCCGGGCTCGTGACCGTGGCGACGGCCGATGCTGCCCAGCCGACGGTCGCCGGCTTCGAACCTTCGCTGATCACCGCGGCGTTGCCATCGGATTCCGAAGGCAGAATTTTCACCGGCGGCGCTCGACAAATTGCGCGAGCTGGCCGACCGGGCGACGGTGGTCGGTTGCGGGCCCGGCTTGGGACATAGCGCCGAGATCACGGCGCTCGTCGTAGGACTATACAACGAGTTGCGGCTGCCGATGGTCGTCGATGCCGATGGGCTCAACGCACTGGCCAGCTTGCCCGATGTCGGCGCTACGCATGCCGGCCCGCGGATTCTGACGCCGCATCCCGGCGAGTTTGCCCGACTGCTGCGCAAGAGCCAGATCAATACGGCCGAGGCCATTCCCGCCGCGGTGCAGCTTGCCGGACGATTCAGCGCCGTCGTCGTGCTCAAGGGGCATCGCACGCTGGTCACGGATGGGGCGCGGCAATATCTGAATTCGACGGGCAACGCCGGGATGGCCACGGCCGGCGCGGGCGATGTGCTCACCGGGGTTATCACAGCGCTGCTGGGTCAGGGGCTGCCGGCATTCGAAGCGGCGCAATTGGGAGTTTACATCCACGGCCTGGCCGGCGATCTCGCGGCCGAAAAGCTAGGCGAAGTTTCGCTGATCGCTAGCGATCTGTTGGACTTCCTGCCCGCGGCATTTCGGCAGTCGGCGGCGACAGCATAGTTTGACGCGTACGCCGCAGATCACGGCGAATCGGTCCAGCGGTTCCATTTTCCCACTCGAGCGAGGCGGCTTTATGAGACATCTACGAATGCGTTCAGGCGGCACTCTGGTCTTGGCGATCGGATTGTTGGCAATCGTGCGGCCCTGCTATAGCGCCGAAATCGAGACAGCGAAGGACGCGGATACCGGCTGGCGAGTCTTGACGCTCAAAGAAGGTGATCTGGCGGTCCAAGTCGTGCCACACGCCGGCGCGAATGTCGACTCGATCCGCTTCAAAGGAATCGAACTGTTGAAACAACCCAAAACGCTCAAAGACCTGCCCGGCTTCATGTATGGTGTTCCGGTTCTGTACCCCATGCCGAATCGGGTGCGGGGGGGTGCGTTCACCTTCGAAGGCCAGAAGTACAGCTTTGCGCCTAATAACGACGGGAATTTCCTGCATGGACTCGTCAATAACGCGCCCTGGAAAATCGGTCCATCGACGACGCAGTCCGCCAGTGGGAAAGATGAATCCGCGATTGTTAGGCTGCGCTGCGATTTCAGCCCAGGCACGGAACCGTATCGAATGTTGCCATGGCCCCACACGTTGGAACTGACGATCACGGTGAAGAAGGACACGCTGCGTTGGACCTACACGGTCGACAACCGGAATGGCGACAAGCCGATTCCCTTTGGTTTCGCCCTGCATCCTTGGTTTCTGTACCAGGGCGCCGGAAAGATACGTTCGTGACTATTCCTGCCACGCATTTGATGGACGCGGAAAAACTCCTGCCGACCGGCAAGCTGTTCGACCTGGCAGCCGAGCCGGATTATGACGCCCGGCAGCCGCGCTCGTTGGAAGGTTTTTTTCGCGACGACGTGTACTACGGCATGCAGCCGGACAAACCGGCCGCGATCGATTTCCGCGGCCGAAAACTGAAAATCACGCTCTCGGCGAGCAAAGAGTTCACGAACCTGGTGCTTTACACGCCCAAAGATCAGCCCTGGTTCTGTGTCGAGGATCAAACTTGCTCGACCGACGCGCACAACTTGTACGCCCGCGGACTGAAGCAGGAAAGTCATCTGCAGATCGTCGAACCGGGAAAAACCGCGACGGGCTGGGTCGAATTCCATTTCGAAAGCTACTGATTAATTCGGCTGAATCCGATCGGCTGTAGCTTAGCGTCGTACCGCCGCTGTTTGCGCAATTTGTGGCGGTCGGAACGGGAACTGAATGCTGTCGGAGCAGGTCGATACGATCTGCTTCTCGGCGCTCAAACGGATTCGCTTTTCGTTCATCCGTGCGATTCGTGCCATCGGTGGTTGAATTTCCCGCGCGAGAACAACAGAAGAAACAAACCACCGATGGCACGGATCACTCGGATGACGAATGACTGGATCGGACTGTACCCGCTTTCTGGGCCGTCGTGATTGCATGCCGACGGCAGACGGCTCGGGAGAACCGTCCCACGCGGTCGATCCAGCGCGCTCACGGATGGTGGCCTTCTTCCAGAACCGCCACGTAGGGCAGATTCCGATACGAGTCCTGATAATCGAGGCCGTAGCCGACGACGAACTCGTTGGGAATTTCGAAGCCGACGTGATCCGGCTCCAGCGGCACGGCTTTGCGGCCATGTTTGCGCAGTAGGACAACCGTGCGAATGCTCTTGGGCTCGGCGGCACGCAACTGCTCGATCAGTGCCGACAGCGTGTGGCCCGTGTCGAAGATATCGTCGATCAACAGCACGTGACGATCGCGAATGTCGGGCACCATCGACGTATCGATCCGCAACGGTCCGGGCTCGTGCGTTGTTCCTCGATAACTGCTCGCTTGAACGACGCCGACTCGCAAAGGCAAATCGAGCCGCCGAATCAAATCGGCCAGCAGCACGACGCTGCCGTTCAGCACACCCAGGATGGTCAGCGACTCGCCGGCATAGAATTGCCTGATTTCAGCCGCCAGCCGGCTGACCCCTTCGTCGATTTGTTCGGCCGTGAGAAGTGGTTTCATATTCGGACAGGAGTTCGCCCGCGGGGAGCGACGTTCAAAGGGGCGCCTGCCACTATTTTAGGGGTTGTAGCGCCCCGTCGAAAGCCCCGTGCCTGCTTCTAGCTCCTGGAAACCTGACCAACAGCGACCGAGTCCGGCGCATGCTAAATTTATCGGGCAGGGGCGCGCCCCACACAACCCTCCGTCGCATCCGTGGCTCTTTCATGGCAGACATTCCCAGCGGGTTCGAGCGGCTTTCGCCGCGGGCTGCGCGGATTGTATTGGCGGTGTGCGCGGCGCTCGCGTTGTTCTTCGTCGGCGTCACGCTGAGCCCCTTAGCCAGCGGCTTTGCCGACTCCCGCGAGCCTCGGCCCAGCGATCTGGTTCTCTACCGCGCGGAAATGGAGCGCATTGAGGCGGGGCAATCGTACTACGACGCTGCCGCGGCGGAGCTCACGTCGCGCGGCTACCCGACGCAGAGCGTTTTCAACTGGCGCACGCCGCTGCTGATTTCTAGCCTTGGTCGGCTACCCAACCCGGCGATCGCCCGAGCGCTATTGGCTGCGCTGGCCGGTTTCACACTGTTACTCGCAGTGCATTGTTTGGCTCGCGATGGGCAAACCGGCCGTGCGCTGTTGTGCGGCTTGTTGCTGGTCGGCGGCCTGTTGCCCTGCGCACTCGCTGGTTTGTACGTGACGCACGAACTGTGGGCCGGTGTGCTGATCCTGCTTTCGATCTCGGCCTATGCCCTGAAGCGACCCGGCTGGGGCCTGGCCGCGGGCGTGGCGGCGCTTGCGATTCGCGAATTAGCGGCGCCCTACTGCGTGCTCTGTTTTGTCTTCGCAGTTGCCCAGCGGCGGCGGGGCGAGGCGATTGCCTGGTTATTTGCCGCGGCAGGCTATGCGGTCGCATTCGCGTTTCATGTCGCAGCGGTTCGCGCCGACACGCTGCCGGGAGTCGCCATGGATGCCGGCCATTGGTTCCGCTTTGGAGGCGCGGGTTTCGTGATTTCGCTCGCCCAGATGAACGGCGTCCTGCTGCTCTTGCCGCAATGGATTACGGCCATTTATCTGGCTCTTGCCTTGCTCGGCTTCGCCGGCTGGCAATCCAATTGGGGAAAGCGCGCCGCCTGGACCGCGATATTGTATCTGGGAGTGTTCGCGATCGTCGGCCAGCCGGTCAATCAATATTGGGGATCGCTCCTGGCGCCTGTGTTGTGCCTGGGAGCGGCCCAAGCCCCCAGTGCTTTGGCGACACTTTGGCGCACGGCATTCCACGTAGCCGAGCCAGTTGGCGCTGAGTGCCGCGTGCGTGCGACTTAGTTGCTCTCGACCGGCATAGCGGTTTCGATTCGTCGTCGCAGCGCGGCCAACTGGGCGCGGCGAGTCTCCGCTGGAGCATCAGGATCGAAACGCGGATTGGCCCCCAGCAAAAACGCAAGCTGCCGGGCTGCGGCATGGCGCACGGTCGCCTGCGGCCGGTCGGCCAGGTCGACCCACAAGATTCGATCCGTCATCAGCTCGCTGGCCGCTAGCTCGGCGGTATCTTCATCCCCGCCGTACCGCGATTCAAGAATCCGTTGGATCCGCGAACTCTGCTCGAAATCGAGCTTGGCACGATCGAGGCCCTGTAGAAACGGAAACACAGCCGAACCTGCCGCGCGCAATTGGCGCTCGGCTCCCTGCCGCACCGTAAATTTCTCGCTCGCCAAATCGGCGACCAGCGCGGACCAGCGTTGGAGATTTTCCGGTTGGTAAGCCTCTGCCGTGCGGACCATCTGGGCTTCGATCGCCTGGGATACTTCCATCAGATGCCAATCGGATCGCAACATCTCCAGCAGTGGCAGCAGATGCCGCCGGCACAGTTCCGGCTCCGCCACCAGTAAATGCCAGACCGTCGGCCCCTCGGCCCGTCGCACCACGCCGTGCTCCGTCACGGTCAGCGACAGGGGGCCATCGTGGGGTTGAGAAAAATCGACCTGGGTCGTGGCCTTGTTATCTTTGGCGCCATGGCGCGCCAGTGTCACTTGCCGGCCGTCGATCACTTCGACCGTCACCTGTTCCGTCGCACTGGACAATTCATATTCGACGGAGGCTTCTTGGTCGGCGTTGGTGCTGAAGGCCAATTTCTCTTGGCGGTCGCTACCGCCAGTCGAAGTCTGCTCGCGCTCCATCCCGGGTTCGAGGCCTGTTGCTTCGATGCGTCCATCGGCAATAAAGAAATGGACGACCGTCAGACGTGCCGCAAGGTTGGGCAACGAATGATGCGAGCCGTTTTCTTGGGCCGCAAGGGGAGCCGACCACCCGCTGAGCAGAGCGAAAAATGCCACCGCGAGGCAGAATTTCACTGCTCCATTGCCTAAATTCAGGCACCAACCGCTGATTTGGTACGCACAATTACGCGGCAACTCGACAGTTCGCATGGGTCATACCTCATGTTTCCATACAAAACGCTCAACGCAAACCCGGCCATCGCTAAGTTGTTACGTTGAGTGGATCCGTCCGTGTGCGATTTCGGCCTCTGCAAAAATTATACCAGTGCCGGCAAATACGGCCAAAGGTGAATTGGGCCAGTCATGCGACAGTCCCCCTCAAAGAACTGGGCGAATTACAGAAATCGCCGCTACTGCTGCTTTGATTCGCGGGAACCCGCAAAGTCTGTCGGCGTCCGTCTTACGTGCCGTTTTCAGGCCCGCGATTCTTCGGCCGGTTTCGGCGGCGGCGCTGTCTCGACCTTCGGCTCATCGGCGGTCGCCTTTTCGAGCATCGCCTTGCTGCGCCGATGGAGCCAATAGAGGATTCCCGCCACGACGATTGCTCCTACGACCAGGATCTCGATTGCCAATTCGCCCCGGCGGATCCAGGCCCAAATGTTCTCGCCATAGAAATAGGTGAGGCCGAAGAACATCGAGATTACGAATATGGCGCAGATTGTGTCGACGAGCAGGAAACGCAAATACGGGACGCGGAGAATTCCCGCGGTCATATAGACCGGCGAGCGCAGCCCGACGAGAAATCGCGTCAGCAAGATCATCTTCGCGCCGTGCTTGCGCAACAACAGTTCGATTTTCTTCTCACGCTCCGAATTGAGAAAGTGGAGCCAGACCGGGTGCCGCTGGAGAATACCCTCGCCGAAAGTGCGGCCGATGCCATACATCGCACTGTCGCCTGCGATCGCTCCGATCAGGCAAGACAACAGAGCGAACCAGGGATTGAGCCGATGGTTGGCGGCGAGGACCCCGGCCGTGACGATGGCCACTTCCTCGGGCAAAGGAAGTCCGCAGCCGGTCAGAATCAAGAACAGCGCAATCCCTACGTATCCATAGCTGAATAGATCGGTGAACATCGCGCTGCCGCTCGGAAATCCTTCGTCGTCCGCCAGGTGCCCGCGCTCAACATTTGCCACATTCTAGCCGCCCGATAGTGGGCGGCTATCCGAAAAAATGGCGCAAATTCGTTGTCATGCGACGTGTGAGCGTCAGATTTGTGGGTGGAGCATCCGTTTCCGCATTCTCCCTCTCCCTTGACGTGAGAGGGCTGGGGTGAGGGTGGGAATCAAGTTCGATCTTTCACTTGCAGAAGGATTTCGACGTCACCGATGTTCCCACCCCTCGCCCCGGTTCAACTGAGCTCACCGAAGACCGACCCCTCTCCCGCCAGGGGCGAGGGGAGACGCGTTTGTCCGCACCGGCATTCCCACCACTTTCGAAACGCTCACACGTCATGCGACCATGCCGATGCCATTTTCGCGTTCATCGGCGGGCCTTTTTTATCCCGCCAGCGGCCGCCAATCCTGATCCATCAGGCCGAACGTGGCGATTTCAACGGCGCCCGATCGTTCGCCCGGACTGATGAGGACTGCGGCCAGCCCGGGGTGATCCGTCGAGTGCCGCTCGCAATAGTCGAGTGCCGCCGCCGAGCCCAGCACATAAAAGGCCGTCGACAACGCGTCGGCTTCCGCCGCGGTCCGGGCGATCACGGTCGCTGAAAGCATTCCTTCGGCGGGCCGGCCTGTGCGCGGATCCAAAATGTGGCCGTAGCGCCGCCCTTCGTGGTAAAAAAACTGCGCTGCCGAGCCCGACGTGGCCAGCGCCCGGTTCTTGAGCCGCAACTCGCCGAGCCGCCGCGTGGGGCGCAGCGGATCGCACACGCCGACCCACCATCCCTCCTCGCCGACAAGGCTGCGCGAACCTCGGGCCAACACGCTGCTGCGACCCCCGTGCAGCATGAACTCGCTCAGCCCCGCAGACTCCAATTGCTCCGCGACGCGATCGAGCGCATATCCCTTGCCGATGCTTCCCAGGTTGATCTCCATCCCGGCGAGCGGAAATCGGACGGTTCGGATTTGGGCATCGAGTTGCAGCTTTTCGCTGCCGACTAGCCGTAGGGCTGCGGCCAGATCTTCGTCATTGGGCACGCGTCCGGCGCGGCGAAAAAATCCCCAGGCCTTTGATAAGGGGCCACTGGTGATATCGTAAGCGCCGCCAGTCCAGGAATGAATCTGCACGGCCAATTCAAGCAACTCGAACAGGCGGGATTCGACGCGGACCGCTCCTGTCGCCGCGGCCCGATTCAATTGGCTAATCTCGCTCGACTCGCGATAGACGGTCAACTGATCTTCGAGCTGCTCGACCCGATCGAGCGCGGCGACGGCCAACTCGATTCCGTCGGCATATTGACCGGCATTGAGCAACACCTCGAATTCGCAGGCCATCGCCCGCCGGCCCACGCGAACGAGATAGGACTGCGGAATATGCACCGGGGCCGGATTCTCGGCTGCCGCCGCCAACTGTGGGATGTTGGATGAGTTCGCGCTGCCGCTGTCGCCTGGCGTGACGCTGCTCGCGATCGACGTCGGCGGCAATCGAGCGGGCAGCGCACGTTGGGCCACATCGGTCGATGCTTCGGCCGCCGCACGACCGCGAAGGAACTCGCGTCGGCTCGATTTGCCTGGTTCGGTCATGATTCTTATTATAGATCAGTGGCGGCCAGCTTGCCGGCGGGCACTTCCAGGCTGATAATGTTTCCGTAGGGTGGGCAGTGCCCACCAGCGCTGTGGTTAGTCGTCCATTGATCCACGGTGGGCAGTGCCCACCATCGCTGTGGTTAGTCGTCCGTTGATCCACGGTGGGCAGTGCCCACCCTAGTCAGTTGATAATGTTTCCGTAGGGTGGCATTGCCCACCATCGCTGTGGTTAGTCGTCCATTGATCCACGGTGGGCAGTGCCCACCCTACGCAAAAACGAGAATAACCAATGCGGCGTTTTATTTTCCGCCCGCTGCTGGGCTTGATCGTCTTCGCCCTGATCTTAGGTTCGCATTGGCTTGTGGCCGATAGCCCCGACACGCCGCTGCGGAAACGTGCCAAGCCGCCCAAGTGGGACAAGCGAGTGGTCGATTCATTCTTCTCCGATGCCCGGTCGACGCTTGAAGGTCCGCGACCTGACTTTGGCACTCCTGGGCCGGGTGGCGCGGTAGTAGGCCCCGCCGCGCCGTCGACCGGCGGTCCGGCCGGTGATTCCGCCGCTCCCGCAGTCGCCGGAGCGTTTGCCTGGTCGAAAATCATCTCGGCCGATGCGCTCCTCGACGAAATCAAATCGTATCAAGCGCCGGTCAAGAATGATGTGAAGAGCGCCAGCGATTTCAAAGGCAATCTGTTCAAGCATGCCCGTGACGATTTCTCGATGCTGGCAATCGCCTTCGGTGTCGTTGCGCAATACGACGGCGACGTTCGCTGGAAGGAACAGGCGCTTTCGGCGCGCGATCTGTTTGGCCGAGCCGGATTCAATTGCAAAGTGGCGACCGACCAGGCTTTCTCGGAGGCGAAATCCCGCGCCGATGACTTAGGGGCTTTGATCCGCGGCGACACCATCCCGGCCGTGGCCAACGCCGACGCGGCCGCCCCCTGGGCCAAGGTGGCCAACCGGCCGCCGCTGATGCATCGGTTGGACGCGGCCCAGAATCAATTGCAGGCCTGGACCTCGAACGCCGCCGACTTTGCCAAGAACCTCGACAAGGTTGACCACGAAGCGCAAATCATGGCGGTCATTGCCGAGGTGATCCAACACGACGGCTATGAGTTCACCGACGACAATTCTTACAAGGGCTTCGCGCGCGACATGGAAAAGGCCGCCCTGGAACTTTCGGCCGCCGCGAAAGCGAAGAATGCCGACCAAGCGCGAGCTGCCGACGGCAATATCGCCAAGGCCTGCAGCAACTGCCACGGCGGCTTCCGCAGCTAAGCAGTTGGCCGACTAGGGAGGACGAGGCTCCCGCCGAGCCGTTGGCATCGAAGCTGCGCTTTTCTTGCCGCCACTTCGAAGAAAACAAATGACTTCGGCATTTCCAGCAAGAAATACTAGCCCGAAACGTTAGTGAGGACGCAGGACGAAGCCACCCGCGGCGTCCTCGCTCACGCTTCGGGCTTGTGTGTTTGAGGCAAGCTCCAGTGGATGGTTCAGCGGCCGCTGGGATGTCGATGGGCGGCGGGGCGTGAGGCGCGTTTGCCATTGGCCGATTTGTGCATGGCCGGAATGCGGCTCGTCTTGGGCGCTTGATAATTCCAAGGATCGATCAGCTCCGCCAGTCCCGCGGCCGCCATTTCGCGCCCCGACACGTAGCGGCCCGAGATGATCCATTCATTTAATTGCGCCTCGGGCGTCCTAACATCCGGGCCAGCAGTTGGTCCATTTCGCCTTCCAGCGCGCCGAAGTGCCGGGCCCATTCGGAGGCCTCGCGCAGGCCCACGTGCTCCTCGCTCTGCCATTTCATTGGGTGAAATAACAACACGCTAAACGGCGTGACGAGCCGCCGCTTGCAGGCCGCAAACGGCCAGAGCGCCGCCGATGAACATTCTCCTGTGACGATCCCCGTAGCCTGCGTGCGCCGCAGCAGCATCAGCGACACCAGTGACATCGCGCAATAAGGGCTGCCGCCGGGGGAATCGAAATAGAGCGTGCATGCGCCGCCCGGATCGACCGATAGGAGCTTGTCGGTCAGGTCCGCCTCGTGATCCGTGAGGTCGCCGACGAAAGCGATTTCCACTGGGCCGCAGCGCTGCTGCTCGTCCGTCCGTGCGTTTCTCAAATTCGGCATATCGATCGAATCGTCTCTGAATGTCGGTCACGGCGAGGTGGACCAAGCGTGAAAACCGCAAAACCTCTGTGCAACCTTAACCACGGCCTGCGCAGGCGGCAAGTAGATTTTGCGGCCTTCTCGACAGAAAAGAGAGCGAATGGTTCTTGGACAATTGATTTTTCCCGCAGGCGGCGACAGTATAATGAATTCACGGTCGAGGAGAATTGCCACGGGCGCGCTCTTTCTCGACCGTGCGACAGGGGAAGCGGCTTCAAGTTCTAGATCGGTGGGAAGATGGGGATTCGCTTCTACTGTCCTAACGGCCACAAGCTCAACGTGAAGTCGTTTCTCGCCGGCAAGCGAGGAATCTGCCCGCACTGCGGAATCAAATTCGAGATTCCGCAGCAATCGGTGGCGGTCGGCAAGATTCCGACCGCGGTGCCCGAGGCGCCGCTGGCCGAAGGCGCTGCGATGGCCGAGAACGTCGCCGACCCGTTCGAAACGATACAGCCGGTCGATTCTCCCGCAGGGCGACCCTTGGAGGCGGCACGGGGCGCGACGATGTCGCCCGCCGCGGCTTCCTTCGGCGGCGGCGGATTTCCGCAGTCCGTCGGCGGTGGTGCGGCGGCCGGCGGCCGCAACGTCGCGCAGCCGTTCGGCGCAGCGCCCAGCACGCCTCGACCAACGCTGCCGCCCACGGCATTGAACGCCGGCCCCGATCCGATTGCCGAAGCGCCGACGGCGGTGTGGTATGTTCGCCCAGCTTCGGGCGGGCAGTTCGGTCCCGCGCCGGGAGAAGTGCTGCGGCAATGGCTCGATCAGAAACGGGTCGGGGCGGACTCACTGGTCTGGCGCGACGGCTGGCCCGATTGGCGGCCTGCCTCGGCGGTGTTTCCGCAATTGGCGCTGACTGCGCCGCGGCCAAGCGCGCCAAATCCAATGAATCCGATGGCCGCCTCGGCTCCGATTCCGTCTCGGCCGACGGTCGCGCCGCAAGCCGCCGACGACTGGACGGAAGCGATCATCGACACGAAACCGTTGCAGCATCGGCATCGTCCGCCGTCGCAGCAAAGCAATGTCATCCTCGGGATCAGCCTGGCGATTATTCTGCTGGGAGCTATCTTGGCCTTCGTGCTGATCCGCATGGCGATGACCCAGCGAAACGAGCCTCAATCGTTCGATTCTCGCCCGCCCAATGCGCAAGGTGTGGAGCGGATTGTTTAATTCCCGTAGGGTGGGCACTGCCCACCAACTGGTCGCGCGGCTTTGTGGCGACATTGATCGCAAAACACCACATAAAGGAAGCGATTTGTCCGCCATCGGTGGGCGGTGCCCACCCTACATGCGGCCGCGGTGAAAATCCGCAGGCGGCGGCTGGTGCAGGGCGAATGCCGGAAATACAATTGCGGCTGACTGGTGTGGAACGATGAGATTAACATCGCAATATGGCGCATCAAGCGGGCTGTTTGGCAAAGAGGATTGTGTATGAATCGCTTCAATCGCCGCCTGAACCGTCTCGCGATGGGCATCAGTTTGGTTGCGCTCGTCGCCTTGGGCGAGTCGCTCCCGCGGCGCACAGCGCGGAGGATAAGACGCCCAATCCGGCCAATCACCAGATCGATCTGGCCGAAGGAAAAATCCTGCTCACCGCGCCGAAATCGTGGGTCCGCACGCAGCCGCGGGTGCGGTTCATCGATCATGAATTCACCGTGCCCGCTACGAAAGAGGAAGCGGCCAAAATAAATCCTCCCAAAGCTGAACCGCCGGCCGATACGCCGAAGGAAGACGCTCCGCAACCGGAATCCCTCGATGGCCGCGTGACTGTCATGGGCGCCGGCGGCGCGGTCGAGGCGAACATCGAGCGCTGGATCGGCCAATTCTCGCAAGCCGATGGTTCGGAGACGAAGAATCTGGTACCCGAGGCCGAGCGGAAGACGACCATCGCGGGCCTGGAAGTTCTGCGGGTCGATCTGAGCGGCACGTACCACGACAGCCCGCGGCCGCTAGATCCCACGGCCAAGGCCGTCGATCGCGAAAACTATCGGATGCTGGCCGCGATAGTCGTCACGCCGAAACTGGGCAACTACTTCATCAAGTTCTACGGCCCGCGACCCTTGGTCGATGACCACGCGGCCGAGTTCAACAAGATGATCGCCGGGCTGACGGTGAAAAAATGAGCGCCAGGCTCTACGGCGTCGACAGAACTCGACAGCTTGTTCCAGCGGGGTTCTCGCCGCAGTTTACATTAGCCCGACGCGTTAGCGAGGATGCGGAGCGATGATCTAGCAAGGCTTCGTCGCTAACGCGTCGGGCTAGTGGTTTGTCACAGCTTGAATTTGGGGTGCCACTGGCTTTGCCAGTGTTCTTCGTTGCTGACCGATCAAGGCAAGAATTTCAAAGATCACTGGCAGAGCCAGTGGCACACAATCCCAAAATCATGCGTCGACAAGGCACTAGTGCTCGTTGGCCGCCGCCTTAAGGAAAACTCGTCAATCCGTGCCGCATGAAGATAGCGCAATTTCTGGAACATCACGGCATCGCGGGCAATCCGTTCGCCGAGGAAGACGCCCAGACCGATCCGGTGTTCAAGGAGCACTGCATCGCGAGCGCCTACCATCCGGTGTGGGACAAGATTTACGGCAATCCGGCCGAGCCGGCCACGTCGATCGTGTTCGGCGAAAAGGGCTCGGGCAAGACGGCGCTGCGGCTGCAAATCGCCCGGCACCTGGCGGAATACAACCGCACCCATCCGCAGAAGCGGGTGTACGTGATCGAGTACGACGATTTCAATCCGTTTCTCGATCGCTTTCAAGACAAGCTCGGTGCGCGCCGCCGCCGGGTCGATAAGATGCTCGCCCAGTGGCGGCTGTGGGATCACATGGATGCGATCCTGACGCTGGGCGTCACGCGGTTGGTCGATGAGATTCTCTCCGGCCGCGAGTCGATTCGCTCGGCCGATTGGCTGTTGGATCAGCATCAAGTGCGCGATTTGCTATTGCTCGCGGCGTGCTACGATCAATCGCTGGCCGAAACGCGCAAAGGGCGCTGGCATCGATTGCGGCGCCGGCTTCGGTTTCATGTCCTCTGGGCCCAGCGCGATCTGGCGTTGGGATTGGCCGTCACCGCGGCGATCCTCGCGCTGGTGATCGGCTTGCGCAAATGGGACTGGCTGACTTATCCGTGGGTCTATTTGTTTGCGCTCGCCGGTTGGGCGCCGCGGTTGTGGCGCACTTGGAAATGGTTCTGGCAAGCGCGGAGCATCGTGCGCCAGGTGCGGGTCGGCAATTTGCATTTGAATTCGCTCCGCCAGGTGTTGATGAATTTCACGCCCGCGGAAATCAGCGGCCAGCCGCTGCCGAACAAGGAGCGCACCGACGATCGCTACGAGTTGCTGATCAAGCTGCAACGCATCCTGCGAGCGCTCGGCTACACCGGCATCGTCGTGTTGGTCGATCGAGTCGACGAGCCGCATTTGATCAACGGCGCCGCCGAACCGATGCGGGCGTTGCTGTGGCCGATGCTCGACAACAAGTTGCTCAAGCATCCCGATATGGGATTCAAGCTGTTGCTGCCGGTCGAGCTGTCGCGATTCATCGAGCGCGAGCAGCAAGATTTTTTCCAGCGGTCGCGCCTGGACAAGCAAAACATGGTCCCGTCGCTGGAATGGACCGGCGAGGCGCTGTTCGACCTCGCCAACGCTCGAGTGCGGGCCTGCGCGAAGCCGGGGGCCGAGCCGTCGCTCGTCGAGTTGTTCGACCCCGCAGTGGGTGATCTGCGTTTGATCGAGGCGTTTCGAGCCTTGCGTGTGCCGCGGCATTTGTTCAAATTCATGCACCGGTTGCTGGTCGCGCATTGCAATGCCCATACCGACGACTCGCCGGTGTGGCAAATTTCCAGCGGCATGTTCGAAGCCCAACTGGCCGTTTACCGACGCGATCAGGATGCGTTCGACCGCGGCGTCGGCGTCGTTTAGCTTGGCATTGACGATCGAGAAAACTCCCCTCGCCCCTTGCGGGAGACGGGTCGGACTTCGGTGAGTCCAGTCGAACCGGGGTGAGAGGGTAGCAGCGCCAAACGTTATTCCATCACCCTCACCCTGCCCCTCTCCCGTCGAGGGAAAGGGAATCGTGTTCGACATCATTCTTTCTTCTGGAGAAATCATCCCATGCGTCGTCGCACGTTCATCAAGCACACCGCGACCGCCGGCGCCGCTGCCGCGGTCTCGGTCAAAGCTCCCCTGTTGTTGGGCATGGAAGACAAAGCGGGATCGAAGAATCCAGTCATCGGCACGGGCGAGCATCGCTACGAATGCATTCACGGCTGGGGCGAGTTGCCTGCGAGCATCCGCTGGGAAACGACGCATGGCGTGACCATCGACGATGCCGGCCTGATTTACATCACGCATCAGGGGCACGGCCAGCATGCGATGGACACGACCGTCGTTTTCGATCCCAAAGGAAAATATGTCCGCTCGTTCGCCAAGGATATCTACCCCGGCGGACATGGAATCGACATCCGCAAGGAGCACGGCGAAGAATTCATCTACATGTGCGATATCGACCATCGCCAGGTCGTCAAAACGAACCTCAAGGGCGAAGTCGTCTGGAAACTTAGTTATCCGAAGGAATCGGGCGTTTATAAAGATGCCAGCGGCTTCAAACCGACCAACGTCGCGTTCGCTCCCGACGGCGGGCTGTACGTCGGCGATGGCTATGGTTCCAGCTACATCCATCAATACGACAAGAACAACAAATGGATCCGCACTTGGGGCGGACTAGGCAGCGCGCCCGGCAAGCTAAGCACGCCGCATGGCCTGTGGTGGGACGACCGGCCGGGGCGCGAGCCCTCGCTGGTCGTCGCCGATCGAGCCAATGCACGGCTCCAATATTTCACCGGCGACGGCAAGCCACTCAGCATCATTCACGACGTCTTGTTCCCGGCGCATTTCGACATCCGCGGCGACGTGCTGCTGGTGCCCGATCTGCACGCCCGGGTGTCGCTGTTCGACCGTGACAATAAGCCGATCGTGCATCTGGGCTACGACCCGGCTTGGACCGCCGAGGTGAAAAAGATGCAGGTGCGGATGGATCCAAAGCGCTGGATACCGGGAAAATTCGTCCATCCGCACGATGCCTGCTTCGATCACGACGGCAACATCTTCGTGGTCGAATGGGTCGACACGGGCCGCGTGACGCTGTTGCGAAAAGTGAGTTGAGTCCGAAGGCGTTTTAATTCTCCCCTAACAGGACGCTAACAATCCGATGGTAGCTTCACTGCACGCGATGCACGTTCCCGGCTTTGAACCGGGACGCCCAACGAGCGCCAAGGGATGCCTGATGACCCGGGAACGGATCCTCGTCGTGGACGACGAGGAAGACCTGCTGGAACTGGTCAACTACAATTTGACGAAGGAGGGATACCGAGTTGAATGCGTTTCTTCCGGCGAAGAGGCGCTTTCCGCCGCGCGCAGAGTTTGCCCGATCTGATCGTGCTCGATCTGCTGCTGCCCTGGGTCGATGGCCTGGAAATCTGCCGGTTGCTGAAGGCCGATAGCCGCACTAGCCACATCCCGATCTTGATGCTCACGGCGAAGAGTGAAGAGTCCGATGTCGTCGCCGGCTTGGAGTTGGGGGCCGACGACTATGTGACGAAACCGTTCAGCCCGCGCGTGCTGCTGGCGCGGATTCGCTCGCTGCTGCGGCGCTCGAAAATCAAGGATGCCTCCGCCGAGCAGGGCACCATCCGAGTTCACGAATTGGTGATCCATTCGGGCCGGCACGAGGTGTTGCTGGCGGGCGAAGCGATCGAGTTGACGTACACCGAATTTCGCTTGCTCCAATTTCTGGCGCAAGCCGGGTTGGGCTTTCACGCGCATGCAAATTGTCGATGCCGTCAAAGGCGAAGATTATCCAGTGACGGAACGCTCGGTGGACGTGCAGGTGGCGGGCTTGCGGAAGAAAATGGGCGATTACGGCCATTACATCGAAACCGTTCGCGGCGTTGGTTATCGGTTCAAGGAGTAGTGGCGCCGGCCGCGTCGCACGCATATCAGTGGGATCATGACGCGGAAACGGCTCGTCCGGCAGTTGCTTTTGATCCACCTGGCGATCGTCGGCGCGGCGCTCGTGGCAGCCGGCTGGTTTGCGATGAAATGGGTCGACGAGACGAACACCCGCGCAGTTCGACCGGCTTGCCGCGACGGCCCATCTGATCGCCGATAAAGCCGCGCCGGGATTCACGGGCGCACCCGAGGCGCTCGAAGCTTCGGCGGCTGAAGTCGGCCGGGGAATGGGCGTGCGGATCACGCTCGTTCAGACCGACGGCAAGGTCATCTTCGATACGGACGACGACGCGGCGCTGCTGGACAATCATGCCGTGCGCCCGGAAATCGTCACCGCGCTGGCTGGCGACGAGGGGCGTTCGAATCGCTACAGCGTATCTCTTGCCCGGCGGATGCTGTACTACGCGACGCCGGTGCGCGCCGAGGGGCGCGTCATAGGCGTGGTCCGCGCCGCGATGCTTGGCGCCCAGGTCGATTCTCCACTGGTCTCGGCGCGACTGGGAATTCTTGGCGTCAGCCTATTAATTTTCCTGCTCGCGACGCTGCCCGCCTGGTATTTCATTCGGCGCGCGGTCAGGCCGATTGCCAGGTTGACACTCGCCGCCAGAACTTTGGCCGACGGATACTTAGCGGCGAGTCTGCCGCTGATCGAAATCGATGAGTTATCCGGCTTGTCCGAAGCGATATTTCAACTCGCCCGTCAGGTGGACGAGCGCAGCCGCGTGCTGGGCCGCAAGGGCTACGAACAGCAGGCCGTGCTGGCCAGCATGGTCGAAGGCGTATTGGCGGTCGATTTGCAGGAATGCGTCATTAGCCTGAATCGGGCCGCGGCCGAGCTGATCGGCAGCCGGCAGGCCGACGTCCCGGGTCGCAGCTTGCAAGAAGTTCTCCGCAACGCGGATCTGCGCCGCTTCGCGCGCCGAGCGCTCGAGAGCGAGGAGCCGATCGAAACCGACGTCGTGTTGCACGGCCAGGGAGAAAGAATCCTGCGAATCCGCGGCACGGCCCTGCGCGACGGGGCGGGGCGGAGCGTGGGGGCCGTGATCGTGTTGCACGACATCACGCACTTCCGCCATTTGGAAACCTTGCGGCAGGAATTCGTGGCGAATGTCTCCCACGAATTGAAAACCCCCATCGCCTCCATCAAAGGTTTCGTGGAAACCCTGTTGGACGGAGCGCTGGCCGAGCGTGAAGACGCCACGCGATTCCTGCACATCATCGCCCGGCAAGCCGACCGGCTGAACTCGATCATCGAGGATTTGCTTAGCCTCGCCAAAATCGAAGAGAGCGAACAAGCCTCCGATCTGCCGGTCGAAGAAGGGGCCCTGGGCCCGGTGCTGGAGGCCGTAATTGCCGACTGCCAGGCGAAAGCGGCCGAACGGGACATCGAGATTCAGATTTCGTGCGATCCTCAATTGCGGGCGATGATCAACGCCCCGTTGCTGGAACAAGCCATTGCCAATCTGCTGGACAACGCGGTGAAATATAGCGAACCGGGAAGCGTCGTCCGGATCGACGCCGAAAGCCGCAATGGCGAAGCCGTGATCATGGTGAGCGACCACGGTTGCGGCATCGGTAACGAGCATTTGCCGCGGGTGTTCGAACGATTCTATCGCGTGGACAAAGCGCGCAGCCGAAAACTAGGGGGCACGGGCCTCGGTCTGGCGATCGTCAAACATATCGTGCAAGCCCATCGCGGCAGAATCACGGTGGTGAGCAACTTGGGCGAAGGGAGCACGTTCACGATCTTTCTACCCGAGCTCGATTCGCATGCCGCGCCACTGGTCGGCCCGCGCTAGCAGCGTGTTGAAAAAGGGGACAGGCACCTCGCGATCAACTAAATCCCTCGGCAAACTCATCTGGTCGCTCGGAGCCAGTCCCCTTTTTCAACGGGCAGCTAGAACCGTCCTGATGGGGCGGCGTGCTCGAATAAACACAGGATCAGGCTACGTCGAAGTGCGTTTCGTTAACCCGCAATTGTTAGGACGCTAATATGTTCCTAACAATGCCATCTTAGAGTGACCTGCACGTTTTTGCGCACTTGGCCCAAATCATAGACAGCGAAAGGAAGCTCTATGTTGACGAATCTTCGGTGGAGTCTGACGTTATGCGGGCTTGCGTTCTCGATTTCTCTCTGGCAAATGCCGCCGGGGCGTAGCGCCGAGCCTGCGTCGACAGACAAACCCGCCGCGGCGGCCGAGGTCGATTCATCCATCCCGGCCTATGAAAAGGTCGGCTCGGACATTTCGGGTTCGATCAAGAGCGTCGGTTCCGACACGATGAACAACTTGATGGCGCGCTGGGCCGAAGGCTTCCGGAAGATTTATCCCAACGTGCAAATCGAAATCGAAGGCAAGGGTTCCGCCACCGCCCCGCCGGCGCTTATCGAAGGAACGGCCAATTTCGGCCCGATGAGCCGTGATTGGAAACGGGAAGAAATCGAAGCCTTCCAGGCCAAGTTCGGCTACAAGCCGACCGTCGTCCCCACGTCGATCGACATGCTGGCCGTGTACGTGAACAAAGACAATCCGATCAAAGGCCTTACGCTCGCCCAGATCGACGCGGTCTTTTCGAAGGGCCGCAAAGGGGGCGCCGCGTCGGATATCGTCACCTGGGGTGAACTCGGCCTCTCCGGCGAATGGAAAGACAAGCCCATCAATTTGTACGGCAGAAATTCCGCTTCCGGCACTTACGCCTACTTCAAGGAGCATGCCCTGTTCAAGGGAGATTACAAGGATTCGGTCAAGGAGCAGCCGGGCAGTTCGGCCGTCGTCCAAGCGGTGGCTAGCGATCCGTATGGAATTGGTTACAGTGGCATCGGCTATAAGACGGCCGACGTCCGTGCCGTGCCGCTCGGTCTTCGCGAAGGTAAGCCCCTCGTGGCCGCCGAACCGGCCAACGCCTATAAAGGCGCCTATCCCTTGGCTCGATTCCTGTACATTAGCGTCAACCTCAAGCCAGCGAGCCAGCTCGACCCGCTGCGAGCCGAGTTCCTCAAATACGTTTTCAGCCACGAAGGTCAGGAAGATGTTGTTCGGGACGGTTACTTGCCGCTGCCGGCGAAAGTCGCGACCCGCTCGCTCAAGATATTTGCCGCGGTTCCCTAAGAACCGCTAACTTAACTAGCCGGGGTCTGTCCCCATTTTGCGCTACCCCGTGAGCAAAATGGGGACTGGCCCCCTCGGCGCCGCGAGTTGAGTTAGGGCCTCAAAGAACGCGGATCATGCCTAACGCACCGCACAACATCACAGGCCGCGATCGACGCCGCCACACGTCGTGGACCGTCGCCCTGGGCGATCGGGTTGCGCAAGCCTGATCACGGTTGGCGGCATCGGCACGATCGTGGCCGTGCTGTTAGTGTGTGTCTATCTGTTCTCGGTCGTGCTGCCGTTGTTCAAACCGGCCAAGATCGAACGCGCGGCAAGCCTGCCGGGGTCGCTCACCGCGGCGACGCCGGCGGACCGGAAGTCCTCGGACGCCAAAAGTTCGCTCGGCTTGGTTCGGATTGGCGCCGATGAATTCGGTTTGATTGGCTGGGGCCTGTTCCGCGACGGCCGCTTGCGGTCGTTTCGTTTGGACAATGGCCAGGCGCTCGGCGACTTCTCGCCCAAAGAATTGGGCTTGGATGGAATCTCGGTGGTATCGTTTGCCGTCGACGGCCAGCATGCGGTCTTTGGATTTCGTGATGGAAAGATCCGTTTGGGCCGGATCGGCTTCAATACGCGATTCGTCGAGCCCGCCAGTGTGCCGCCAGAGATTCGCGATCTACCGGCCGGTGGTCGCGCCGCGTGGGACGAAGGCATGGTCACGCGCACGCCGACCGGACAATTTCGCCGCCAGAAATTGGTCGTCGAGCTGGAACCGCCGATCGCCACGGCCGACACCCAGCCGATCGTGCTGGTGGATCATGTCAGTTCGGCGGTTGGTTCCGTCTTTTGTTCGCTTTCGGCCGACGGCAAGCTGCGTGTCTCGTCGCTGGAAACGCAGCATGATCTAATGACGGGCGACGATGTTTCCACGCTCGCGGCGACCGATCTGCCCTTGCCGCCGGGTTCAGCCGGCGCCGCCGACGTTTCTTCGCATGGCCGGCCTGGGGGACTATGCTTATCTCGCCTGGCCCGACGGGCGTTTGCTGCGCTACGAAATTCGCGATCTGACGCATCCTCGTCTGGTTGAAGATATTAATTTGCTCACCGAGCCCGGAGCCAGACTGACATCGCTGGAGCCGCTGCTCGGCGGCACGTCGCTCGTGGCGGGCGATTCAACGGGCCGTGTTCGCATCTGGTTCCCTGTCGCGATGGATCAAGCAACAGCGGCGCCCGACCACCGAAAGATGATTCATGCCCAGGAGTTTTCGGCCGACGGCTCGGCTGTCACCTCGATCTGTTCCGCTTCCACGGCGCGCGAGACTGCGGTCGGATATGACAGCGGCCGCGTGCAATTGCTGTATATCACCAGTTCCAAGACGGTGCTCGATCTGAAAACGCCCGAGGGTCGGCCGGTGGAGGCCGTCGCAATCTCTCCCAAAGGCGACCTGCTCCTGGCGGCAACGTCGCCGCGCGGTAGACACCTGGTCGTTCAACCCCGAGCATCCCGACGCCACATTGGCCTCGCTGTTTCTCCCGGTTTGGTACGAGGGGGAATTGGGCCCGAAGCAAATCTGGCAAACTTCGGGCGACGAGGGCTTCGAGCCGAAGCTGGGCCTGATGCCGCTGGTGTTCGGCACGCTCAAGGCGGTGTTTTACTCGATGCTGTTCGGCGCTCCTTTGGCGCTGCTGGCGGCGATCTACACGAGCGAGTTTCTTAGTCCCAAAGGGCGCACCCGAATCAAGCCGGTGATCGAATTGATGGCCAGCTTACCGAGCGTCGTGCTTGGTTTTTTGGCGGCGTTGGTGATCGCCCCCGTCGTGGCGCGCATCGTGCCGCAGGTGATTAGCGCGATCGTGACCATCCCGATGGCATTGTTGCTGGGGGCTTACGTCTGGCAGTTGTTGCCGCGCAATTGGACCTTGCGGCTGGCCAAGCTCCGATTTTTCGTGATTCTTTGCGGTGCGATCCCCGCGGGGTTGTTGGCCGCCGGAGTTTGCGGTCCGTGGCTCGAGCGGCTGTTGTTCGACGGCGACGTGAAAGGTTGGCTCAATCATCAACATGGCAGCGCGCTGCCGGGCTGGCTGTTCCTGCTTCTGCCGCTGGGCGCGGTGGCCACGACCATGGTGATGGGCACGGCCGTCAATCCGTGGCTGCGCGAGTTGTCCGGCGACTTGGGGGCGGACTCGAATCGCCGCGGTCGAAATGCTGAAGTTTCTGAGCGGCACACTGCTGAATTTGGTGCTTGTGGGAATTGTCGCCTGGCTGCTGAGCGCTGTGGGAGCCGATCCCCGTGGCTCGCTCGTCGGCAAGTACGAGCAGCTCAACGCCCTGGTGGTCGGGCTAGTGATGGGCTTTGCCATCATCCCGCTGATTTACACGTTGGCCGACGATGCCTTGTCATCGGTGCCGGCTCATTTGCGCTCCGCTTCGCTTGGCGCGGGGGCCACGCCGTGGCAAACCGCCATGCGCATGGTGGTGCCGACGGCGATGAGCGGCTTGTTCTCGGCCGTGATGATCGGCCTGGGCCGCGCCGTCGGCGAGACGATGATCGTGCTGATGGCCGCGGGCGGGATGCCGGTGATGGACATGAACATCTTCAACGGCTTTCAGACGCTCTCGGCGGCAATCGCCGCACAAATGCCCGAGGCGGCTGTCGGCTCGACCCACTATCGCACGCTCTTTCTAGCGGCATTGGCCTTGTTCCTGATCACGTTCGTCGTCAACACCGTGGCGGAGATCGTGCGGCAGCGATTCCGGCGGAGGGCGTATGAGCTCTGAAACAGGACTCTCCACGCTGCCGCCGGCATCCGTCCCCGACGTTACCGGGCCACGCTTGCGCCGGCGACGTTTCTTCGCACGCCACGCTCACTGCGCATGGCGAACCGTTCGTGTGGCTCACGGGCGGCGCGCTGGCCATTGCCGTGGTGATGATCATCGGCCTGCTGGGCTTGGTGTTTAACAAGGGCATCGGCACATTCTGGCCCAAGCCGCTGCTGGAACTGAAGCTGGCTAACGGCAAAACGGTGCTGGGAGAGATCGCCCGGCAGGAAAGCTACTGGCCCGATCCATCACTGCTGGCCGGGCTGCCTCCGGAGAGTGCCGAGCAGGCGAAACGCGAAATGGCCGCGGAGAATGGTTGGGCCACGAGGCGCTTGGTGCGTGTCGGCAATTTCGAGATCACGCACGCCTCGTTCCAATGGATCGACGATTTCCGGATCGTCTCAACGACCCGGCCCACTTGGGCACTGTCGATCGAGCGGCTGGAAAAGGGCCGCTTCTATGGCGACCTCGAGGCCCTGTTGATCGACGGCAAGGTCGTCGACGGAAATGCCCGAGGAAGCGTGGCAGAAGTTCGGCGAAATCCATCCCGAGGTCCGCTCGCGCTGGCAGCAAAGCGTGTCGCTCAGAAAATACGAGAACGGGTCCGTACAGCGCGCGAGCGAAGCGCCCGCCTGGCGCAAATCCAGGCCGAGCTCGACCACGGGCTGGATTCGCCCCAATACGCCGCCGCCGTCAACGCCTATAAAGCGACGGAAACCTGGGGCCGGATGCGAACCGCCGAGATTTCGACCGAGGTCAACCGCCTGACGGCCGAAAATGCTCGCTACAAGCTTCGCGTCAAACCCGTGCAAGGCGCCCCGGTCGATATCCCGTTGGAAAACATCGTGCGGGCTTATCCCGCCAACCAGTTGGGTCTGTGGGGCAAGCTGAGGCGTCTATGGCTCGCGATGGCGCGAATTCTTGCTCGGACGATCCGCGCGAAGCGAACAGCGCCGGCGGCTATCTTTCCGGCGATTTGGGGCACCATCGCCATGACGTTCATCATGACGTTGATGGTCGTGCCGTTCGGCGTGTTGGCGGCCTTGTATCTCGCGAATATGCCAAAGCCGGACCGATCACCAGCGCCGTGCGGATCGCGATCAACAATCTGGCCGGCGTGCCGAGCATCGTGTTCGGAGCGTTCGGCTTGGGATTCTTTTGTTACGGAGTGGGAAAGTACATCGACGGCGGCCCGGAAAATCCCTGGCCCGCGGCCACCTGGTTTCTCGGATTGGCCGCCGTGGCGGTCGTGGGCGTGGCGGCCTTTTTCATGGGCCTGGCGGGCACGCCGGACCGCGGCGAGACCGGCAATCCGCTGGCAGACGAAATCTCCGCCGGGCTTCGCTCTTGTTTTGGCTGGTGTCGCTGGGCGTGGCCGTGGCGCTGGTTGCGAAGACGCCATTTTTCCACGGCTTCTACCGCGCCGCCTTGGTCGATAGCAACGACTCGACCTTCGGCAAAGGGGGCTTGCTCTGGGCCTCGCTGACTTTGGCGTTGCTCACCGTGCCGGTCGTCATCGTCGCCACGGAAGAAGCCCTGGCCGCGGTGCCCAACTCGATGCGCGAAGGTTCGTATGCCTGCGGCGGCAGCAATTGGCAAACGATCCGCCGGATCGTGCTGCCGCGGGCGATGCCGGGCATCATGACCGGCATGATTTTGGCGATGGCTCGCGGGGCCGGCGAAGTGGCCCCGCTGATGCTGGTGGGCGTGAAGAAATCGGCGCCGGAATTGCCGTTGGACACGGTTTTTCCCTATCTCCATCCCGACCGCAGCTTCATGCATTTGGCCTACATGATTTACGACGTCGGATTTCAAAGTCCCGACAGCGAAGCCGCCAAGCCGATGCTATATACTACAACATTGCTGCTGATCGCGATCGTGGCGTTGCTAAGCCTTGTGGCGATTTGGCATGCGGCCGGCGATTGCAGCGACGATTTTTGACAGCCCAGTTTTAGGGTAGCGATTCTCGCTCTCCCTCGACGGGAGCAGGGTTGGGGTGAGGGTGATGAAGCCGAATCTGGTCGACGAACCTTAACAACGCAATCCCTCACCCGACCGCTCGCCCGCGTGGGGCGAGGGGCGGAACTAACAGTTTCCCGCGAGACGCTGAATGGCATCTTTGAAATCAGTCCGCCAAACAGCCGAGCACTCCGCCCAGCGATCAGCTCGGCGCTGGCAGGCGTGGCCCACATCGCGGCGCAACCGGGCACAATCTGCTCGAAGGCGATGCCCTGCCGCCGCCGGATCAAGCGGTGTTCGCCGATGGCCGATTGCTCGCCATCACCCGCGATCAATATGTTCCCAGCGAAATCCACAACGGCATGGCGAAAGAGGACGCCGTGTTGGAAGTGGACAACTTTCAATCTCTGGTACGGCACGAAGCAGGCGTTGCACGACATCTCGATGCGGATTCCCAAGTACAAGGTCACCGCGCTGATCGGCCCCTGCGGCTGCGGCAAATCGACGCTGCTGCGGAGCGTCAATCGGCTGAACGATCTGCTCAGCGACAGTCCGCATCGCCGGCGACATCCGGCTCAACGGCGATTCGATCTATCGCACCGCCGTCGACGTGATCGAGCTGCGCAAGCGGATGGGCATGGTCTTCCAAAAGCCGAATCCGTTTCCCGATGAGCATCTACGAAAACGTCGTCTATTCGCTGCGGATCGACGGCCAGCGGAATCGCGGCGTGCTGGACGAAGTTTGCGAGCGGAGCCTCCGCGGCGCCGCCCTGTGGGACGAAGTGAAAGACCGGCTGCACGAAAGCGCCCTGCGGCATGTCGGGCGGCCAGCAGCAGCGGCTGTGCATCGCCCGGGCCATCGCCGCCGAGCCGGAAGTGCTGCTGCTGGACGAGCCCTGCTCGGCCCTCGACCCGATCGCCACCGGCAAGATCGAGGACCTGATCCAGGAGCTGCGCGGCTCCTATTCCGTGCTGATGGTCACGCACAACATGCAGCAGGCCTCGCGGACCAGCGATTTCACGGCCTTCATGTATCTGGGCCGGCTGATCGAATACGGCCCGACGAGCGACCTTTTCACCAAGCCGATCCTGAAGGAAACTGAGGACTACGTCACCGGCCGCTTCGGCTGACAGCGACTCCGGCTAGCGTGTCCCGTGGCCCCGTCAGTCGCCTAGCCCCTTTTCCCTTCCTCATGACCACAACACATCCATCGCCAGATCGACGGCTTGAAGCAGAAGATTCTGTTCGTCGGCACGCTGGTCGAAGAGGCCATCGCCAAGGCGATCTCCGCGCTGATCAATCGCGACGCCGTGATGGCCCAAAAGGTGATCGCCAACGACGCCGAGATCGACCGCATGGAGGTCGAGGTCGAGGAAGAGTGCCTCAAGATTCTGGCCCTCTATCAGCCGGTGGCCGCCGATCTGCGGTTCGTCGTGGCCGTGCTGAAGATCAACAACGATCTGGAGCGGATGGGCGATCTGGCCAAAAACATCGCCAAGCGCGTGCTTGTTTCTGGCCAATGCCGAGCCGATGGAATTGCCGGTCGATTTTCGCGGCATGGCCGAGCAGGCCCAGGACATGGTCAAGCAAAGCCTCGACGCGCTGGTCAACGCCGACGCGGCCCTGGCCCGGCAAGTGCGCGACGAAGACGACGAGGTCGACGAATCGCGGCAGCGAATTCGCCAGCAAATTCTCGCGGCGATCCGCCGCAATCCCGAACGGACCGAGTATCTGCTGAAGCTCAACTCGGTCTCGAAGCATCTGGAGCGGCTGGCCGACATGGCCACGAACGTCGCCGAAGACGTGATCTACATGGTCGAAGGCGAAATCGTCCGCCACCAGATGCCCGAGTGACCGCGCCGGCCTTCGAGAACATCGCCTTAAGAACCGCTAACTTAGCCGCAGGGGTCTGTCCCCATTTTGCGATGCCCTGTGAGCAAAATGGGGACTGACCCCCTCGGCCCCGCGAGTTGAGTTAGAGCTTGTTAGGGCGCCGCGGCGCCGAACAGCGCGTTGCGCAGCGGCTTGATCCACTCGTCGGTCTGCGTGTCGAAGCAGCCGAAGTTCGAGCAGAACTCCCAATAGGCGAAGCCCATCTTTCGCCGCCGGGCTTCTTGGGCCACAAACTCGGTCCAGCGGGCTCGCGACGCGAGGTCGGCTTTCTCGTAGGCGCCGAATTCACCTAAATACATCGGCCGATGATGTTCGATTGCCCAGGCGATCGCTGTATCGAGATCGTGCCGGACCGCCCGCTGCTCCAACTTCGTGCCAGTCCATTTTGTCCCCAGCCAGCTCAGTGCATCGGGGCTGACCCAGTCGGCGCCTTGGTGCGTGAAATGGGTTGGGCTGTAGTAATGCACCGTCACGACCAGGTGCTTATCGTCCTTGGGCAATTCGAGATTCGCCAACTCGCTGATCCCGTTCCACGCAGCGGGACCGACCACGATTTCGCGCGAGGGGTTGGTTTGCCGGACCACCGCGATGCCGTCCGCCAGAAGACGATTCCACTTCTCGGCGGTAAGATTCGCTTGCGGCTCGTTCAGCAATTCCAGCGCCAGCGATGGCGGGTAATCCTTGTAGTGCTCGGCGATCTGCCGCCAGAGGGCCAGGAAGCGATCGCGATTTGCGTCGGGCTGATCCATCAATTCCAGATAGTGATGCATGTTCAACACCGGGATCAGGCGGTGATCGAGCGCCTGATGAACGGCCCAATCGACGCGCTCGAAGAACTTCGGCTCGATCCGGTACGGCGGCGACGATGCGGCGTGATTCGACCATCGGACGGGAATCCGCACCGAATCGAAACCCGCGGCGCTGATTTGCCTGAAATACTCTTCTTTGAGCACGACGCCCCAGTCGCCCTCTTGCGGCGCGTCCAAGGCATCGCCCAGGTTCATGCCGCGCCCGAAGATCGGCCGCAGCTGCCGAAAAATAGGGATCGGCCTGAAATTCATCCATTCGCCCGTGATCCAAGCTGACAGCTCGGATGTTCGCAACGACAAAGCGGTGCGCTCGTCCGGGCCGATCCAGCAGGACTTGCAGCGCGACGATGTTCGTAAGATCCAGCGGATGGTCCGCGTTGCCGTGCCACATGCCGAACGGAACCACCAGCGAGGCTTTGCCGAGTGGAGCAATCGTCACCGATTCGCAATTGCAGTGATGCTCGCCATCGGCGCCGGGATTGTTGATGCTCAGCAGCACCCGCAGCGACACGTCCTCGGGATTGCGAACGTCCATTTCGACCCCGTCGAAAGGGCTCAAGTCCCACTTGCCGGCCTTGGATTCGATGTAGACGCTCGGCCACGAGGCCTTATCCTCCGTGGCGATTTGCAACGCCTGGCCCCGCTGCTCGGGGACGCGAACCGCCTCGGCCTCCGTCGCGCGGATCGTGATGTCCTGGGTCTCGGCAAAATCGGCCAGCACGCGGGGCTTGACCGGTTCGCCGGCCATTGCCAGCGGGGCCGAGCGGGCTATCGCGAGCAGCGTCAGCACAGCGGCCGCGCCGCGGAGAAATCGGTTCGAAGACGCAATTAATTGTGGTTGGCGATTCGATTTCATTTTCTGTTCCCAATTCGCTTCGGCGCGCGTTCCCCGAACCACAACCCTGAGCCGAATGATGCAACCCCGTTGGGGTTGAAGGCCGACTGCTTGTCAGGACCTTCAGCCTCGGATCAGAACGCCCGATTATACTCTGCCCGGCTGCCAGCAATGCTAGCGGCCGGGAACTCGTGTTGGGGAGTTGCCCGCAGACAGCTATAATCACAGCCCGAGGCGTACGACTTATTGGGGGCGCACACTGCGGGGATTTGTCATGAAGGCACGATGCATACTCTTCGCGGGCGTCGCATTGCTTATGGGCTCGCTATCTGCGCCATCCGCGGCTGCCGGCGTGCGAGTCGGTGTTGGCATCGGACTTGGCTTTCCAGTCTATGCGCCGGACCCTATTACGGCTATGGCTACGGCTATCCTTACTACCCGCCGCCGTACTATTACCGTCCGTATCCTTACTATCCGTATTACGCTCCACCGCCGGCCGTCTACGCCGCGCCGGTGCCAGGTTATTATTCGCCGGCTCCAGTCCCGCCTATCCAGCGCCGACTTACGCGGCGCCGACTTACGCAGCACCGGCTCCGGCGTATCCACAGACCGTTCCGCCCTATCCGCAGCCGGTCAGCCAGCCGCCATTAGCCCCGGTGCCGAGCCGATAGTGCGAGAGGAAGAAAAGGGGACATTCTATTTTATGGGCCGCAGGCAGTTCTTGTTGACCCGCCGGCATGCCAGAAGCCACGAGCGTGGGGCCGAAGCAGCGCAAAAGTAGAATGTCCCCTTTTCTGCCCCTTTTCTGCCCCGGCCCTCTTTTCGAGCCGCTTGTATCGTCGCGCATTTCCGCGATAGACTATCTCCCACGTTTGCAAAGCTGCGTTTAGGGGGCAATTCGGTTCTGCGCTTGGCCTGCGCGAATCGCACGGGTTTTGTTTGAGCACCGGCAGGGCCATTGGTCCGCACAAGGAGTCTTTCATGTCCACCGACGCGACAACGCTGGTCGAAGCCAAGGAGTGGTGCAAGGAAATGCGCGGCACGCTGAAGCTCACCCGCAAGGAGCGCGGCAAGTTGGATTTGAAATCCCGGTCCGCCGACGCGGCCGAAAATATCACAAAGTTGCAAGGCAAAGTGCAGCCGATTGTCTACGACCGGCTCAAAGGCGAGTTGCTGGCGGTTGCGGGCCGCATCAAGGCCACGAAGCCCACGGACCCTCGAGGCAACCTCGAGGTCGACGCCGAGCGGCTCAATGTTCTCGCCTGTCAAAGCAAGGCACTCCTGAAAGATGACAAATCGAGCCAGAAGGACCTGAGCAAGGCGCTCACTTCGCTCGGCCAATCGTTGGTCAGCCATTCGCCGAATGGCGGCTCGCCCGACTGCGCAGGGCAAGACGCTCGCCAAACAAATCTTCGACAAGGCCAACACCGGGACCAGTGTCAATTTGGACGTGGCGGCGATGAGCCATTTGTCGAAGACAGCCGACCCCGGCTTGGACTTGCAGAAAACGGCCGACGCCTGCTGCAAGGAAATGAACGCGCTCAATCAGGCGAAGGGAAATGCCCTCGGACGATCGGAAGACGTTCCGGAGGGTCCGCGCATGCCGAGTGAAGTGATGGTCCATTTGCTGGCCTCGGTGCGCGCCGAGATGAAGACGAATCCTAGCGAGGATCTGAAGAAGCTGGAACGGTCGGTCAACGCGCAAATCATGAGCCACAAGCTGACCGTCGCCGACACGCGAAAGTTCTTGGGCGAGGCCAAGGATACATGCGATAAGGCCGGATCGGCGAAACTCAAGGACCTCTGTGGAACGCTGACCAAGAGTCTGCCGGCTACCGACGCCGAAGCGCCGGTTACGCGATTGCAGGACAACATCTACGGCCGCGTGTTCGATTCGGCGCTAGTCGCGAATCTGATCCAAGCACCGCCGGCAAGCGTGCAGCAAGCGCAAAAGGCCACCAGCGCAGGTTTCGGCAAATTCCTCAAGACGGTGAAGCCGGAGATCGTCACGGACTGCGCGGCCCATCTTCAAGGTCTCCTCAAGGGCGAAGACGAACACGAAGATCCACGGTTCTGGGCCGAAAACGTCCCCGGCCTGCGAAAGCTCCGCGATGCCAAGCCCGAAGACGCCGTGGCGGCGCTCAACGAATTCCTGGCCGCGGACAAAACTTCCGGCCCCGAATGCATGGCGGTTCCGTGGTTGCTCGTGAAGATGTCGCTCACCTTGAAGGATGTTGCCACCGCGCACGAGATCGAGCCGAAGGGCCTGTCGCCCGACGAATTCAACGACTGGTCGGCCGGCAAGGGGGCCCGGATCTTCGCCTCGTGTCCCTGGATGAAAACGGCCAACGATAATTACCAGGCGATCGCCAAGCAAAAGAGCAACACGAAGCCGGGCGATGTCCACGCCACGCAGTGGAACGCGACCAACGCCCAGACCGAAGGCTCCGGCATCACGCTCAAACATCAGCCGAATGCCACCGAGAACGAGGGCTATACCAATGCCAGCACGCGGCCGGCGAACTTGAATTTGCCGGGGATGAAGCGCGACAAAGCCACGGGCGAAGTCCAAGGCGTCAATACCGATGCCATGCAAACGGCGCTCGAACATGGCCTGCCCTATGCCTCGGGCGCCTCGGGTTCTACGAACATCATGTTGCACCTGATGGAGCACATGAACACTGGCGGCCTGGCCAAGATCGATCCCAAAGACGCGCTGTTGGGCACCACGATGTTCCTCGTGGCCGACGGCGGCCATTCGCTGCAAGAAGTCCTCTACACGGCCAACGCGATGGACGCGAAGCTCGACCTGAAGATGGGATTCAAAGGGGGCAAACCGGAAGAGTTTGTGGCCGATTACTCGGAATTCGTTGGCATGTATGGCGACAGCGAGTCGGGCAAGGCACTGCAAGGCGCCTCCGACGCCGCGACGAATCGCGTGGCCGAATATTTCGAAGAAAACAGCGCCTACAGCGAGCAAGACAAGGGCTCCGCCGTGCCGGTCAAAACCGATTGGCCCGGCGGGAAAAAACCGGCCACCGACGTTCCCAAGTCGACGGATACCTCCGGCGGCACAACCGGCGCAAAAACCGGAACCGGCGAGCAGCCCAAGAAACCGCTGCCGCCGCGCCCGCAAAAACCGCAACCGCCGAAAGATACGACCACGGTGCCGGTGCCCGATCAGGCCGACTTGGTGATCGGCAATTTGAACGCCAATCCAACGTTGTGGTTCATCGTCAATAAGGCCAACGGCAAGAATTTTCGCGTCGATTCCGGAAACCCCGGGGCAGGCTGGCAAAAGGTCGAGCAGTTCTGCGCCTATCTGGCGGCCTATTGGCTGGCGAACAACAAGACCGGCAGCTTCAAATTCGCCGATCTTGGCAGCGCTCAGGACGACGCGGTCCAGACCTTGATCGGCTGGGGCTCCAGCGGCGGGCTGGCGGCCCAGGTCGGCTACGCCGAGGGGAAAATCGGCGGCAAATCGGTCGACAAAGGTAAATTGCTGAACGACGCGAAAACCGGCGCTTTGAAGGCCGGTATGAAAATCTGGTTCGGCAGCGATGGCCACTCGCGGGCGGCGTCGGTGAACAATCTGAAAATGGTGACCGTCTACGAACCGAACGACGGATCCATTTCCAAGATGACCGGAGCGGATTTCGCCAACATCGCCGCGGGCGACAATACATTCGTCGTCGCCGGCGGATAAATTTCTAGTGACGCGGCGCGGTGGCCGGGGCTGGAGCGTGAATGCGAAAGCCTGAATGCAAAGCCCCGGATGCTGAAGTTCACATAGAATTCACCGCCGCTACTGGTGGGCCGATCCGGGGAAGAAAAGGGGACATTCTACTTTATTGGCTCTGGTAGTTGTTGATCAACCCGCCGGCATGCCGGACGCCGCGAGCGTCGAGCCGAGGCGCGAAAAAGTAGAATGTCCCCTTTTCTGCCCCTTTTCTGCCCCCGTGCGGGCCGAGGGGCGGGGTACGCATTTATCCGCCGGGCGTTGTCCACTGGCCGGACCGCACCGAGGCAACGATGGCGTCGATCACTTCCATGTTGCGCACCGCGTCGTCGATCGGCGTCGGCACAGGCCGGTCTTCGAGAATCGCTTGGGCGAACAGATCGCCTTGGATCGTATATTGGTCGCACGTTTCGAACTCGATGTGGTGCGTACCCGTGCCGCTTTGCACCTGGATCGAACATGGGCGGTCGTTCGGCGCGTTGAACGGAACGTCGCCCAGTTCGATCCGGGCCGCGTCGCCGACGATGTCGACCCGTTGCAGCGGCGCGACTTGCATCGAGCACACAAATGTCGAAGTGCCGACGCCGAAATCGAGCACGGCCGAAGCCAGACGGTCGACATGGAATTGCGGGTCCTCTTCGACCCAACCGATTACGCGCCGCGGCTCGGCCCCGAACATCCAGCGGGCCACCGAAATCGCGTAACAGCCGACGTCCATCAGGCTGCCGCCCCCCATCGCGGGATCGTACCGGATATTTTTCGGATCGTCGTTGTAGAACGCGAAGAATGTTTGCACGGCTTTGAGCGTGCCGATCAGCCCGTTAGCCACGAGCTCCTTCGTCTTTTGCCACTGCGGATGGTGGCGGTACATGAACGCTTCCATCAGCTTGAGACGCGGATGACGCTTGCCCGCTTCGACGAGCTTTCGCCCTTCGGCCGCCGACAGCGCCAGCGGTTTCTCGCACAGCACGTGCTTGCCGGCGTCGAGCGCGGCGATCGACCAGCGCACATGCTGATCGTTGGGCAACGGATTGTAAATCGCGTCGACCGCCGGATCGGCCAACAGTTCGGCATACGACCCGTAGAACCGCGGAATGCCGAGTTGCCGTGCCGTCTGCCGGGCTTTGTCGGCCGAGCGCGACGCGATCGCCACGACCTCCGTGTGGTGTCCGCGCTGCATGGCGGGAATGACCTTGTCCACGCCGATTCTAGCCGTGCTCAGGATTCCCCAACGAATCTTGTTCATTGCGTGTTTCTCAGCTTGTTCTGCCATGGCGCCTATGACCCGAGGCACATTCTACTTCATCGGAAAGCCAGCAGGCGATCTTTTTCGCGCGCGTACGCCAAGCGGCTATGAGCGTATTAGCGGACCGGCCGAGGAGAGGGAGGCAGGCACATTTTGCTCACAGGGCAGCGCAAATGTGCCAGTCACCGCCGGTTCTCGGTCAGGGCGTAATTCGGAAGGCAATGTACTGCCAGATCCGGCAGAGCCAGCGGCACACCACTTGCCCGCGATCAAAGCGGCGGCAGCGGTTGCAGGCCGCCGGTCGGAGGCAGCGGTTGCATCGCTCCATTGGATGCGCCGCGCTGGGCAGGCAGCGGCAACGACGATTGCGGACCGGAGCTCGGCCGCGTCGTCGCCGCGGAACCACTTGGCGGCAGCGATTGGAAGACGCCGCCGAGCGGCGACTGAGTTGTGGCTTTGTATGCAGTCGAATCGCTTGCACCCGTCGGCGGCAGCGACTGCATGGGACCAATCGGCGGCGACGGCCGCGCGGTGTTGTTCGTCGGCGAGGCCGGGGGAATCGGGCCGATTGGCGGCAGCGATTGCAGCTTTTCGATTGCCGGGTGTCGCTCCGCTGCAATCGCATGCAAATCCGACGTGGTGTTTGCGCTCAAATCTCTGGCCGTCGCACCGGTCGACGCGCCGTCCGTGGATGTCGCGCTTGCGAAAGATGATCCAATCGGCGGCAAATTCTGGATTCTTCCAACCGGCGGCAATGCCTGAGCGCTATCGCCGACGGCCACTTGCTTCGGTCTTGCGATCGGCGGGAATGATTGCAAGATTCCGGCCGGCGGCGGTTCGGCGCCCACCGCTGATCGCGCGGCCGGCGGCTGCGACGACAAAATTCGAGTCGTAGTGCTCGACGGCGACACGATCAAAGTCGAGTCATTTGTCCCGCGGGCATCGATAGCACCGGCATGTGAAGCGCTGTCCGGCGGGCCGATTTCATAGCAGCCTGTTGAAAAAGGGGACAGGCACGTCGCGGGCGTCCCAATTTCCGGGAAAAATCCAGCGGTCGCTCCGAGCCGGTCCCCTTTTTCAACAGACCCATAGGCCGGCACACTGGTCGAGGGTTGCGAATTTCCATAGGCAGGCAACGTGGCTGACGGTTGGGCGATTCCGTACGCGGGAATGACGTTGCTGGGCTGCGCCAGTCCGTAGGCTGGCACGACGCGACTCGGTTGCCAGGGTGCATCCGCATGGACCACCTTTCCGCTCGGCAAGCCGTCGTCCGCGTGCACCGCCCCGCTCGATTCCACGACTCCGCTGGTTTGCAAAACACCCGGCGGGATCGCTCGGGAACGAAGTGCGTTCGACGGCGGCGACTTCGCATTTGCATCGAGGGGCAACTGATGTTGCTCGCCGACGGCTGGCATTCGTTCGAGGTTGAGCAATCCGTTGGGTCCGGTGGCCTCGGTGGGAAGTTTTGTTGTCGGCGCCGCCGCTGCGGCTTGCGGATCGAGATGGATAGAAGGATTTGCTCGTTGCGGTTGCGTGGGGTCGGCTGGCTCAATCTCTCTCGGGCTGCCGGCGGCTGCCGCACCTGGCGCCGAGGGAGTCTTCTCCGGCTGCTTGCGCGACCAGGGGATTGGAATTGTCTTGATGTACGATGCCCGCGCCGCTCGCGATCCGGTCGCATCGACCTGGTCGGCATCGCCTCGCGAAGTAGCCTCAACCGTGCCTGATTCCCCACCGTGGTCCGCTCGAGGTTCGTCCACGCCTGTGCCGCGATGCACGACGCCGATGACTGTGGGCGCCGCCTGTGCTTGATGCGCCGTCGGCTGCAAGTTGTCGAAGTCCCGCGCTCGCCGCCATGATCGAAGGTGTCGTGGTCGATGAGCGCATCGGCAGCGCGCTCGATTCCGGGTTCGCCGGCGCGGGACCAGTCGGTCGCGGCGGTGCCGGCGGAGCTTCGGGAACCGGACTGGCTTGCGGCGGACCTTGCTGCGCCGGACCCAGTTGAATCGGAGCTTCTGGCCCTGGTCCCGGTTGCATTGGCCCGGGCGGCCCTGGGGCTGGCTGGGGCGGCGGCAGCGTTTCGGCCGCGGGCCCGGATTCGGCCGTTTCACGCCGCGGTGTGCCCGTATCCTGCTCGATCGGGCCCGCGCTCACCGGGCCTGGCTTCATCGTGTAATTGATTCCGCCCTGCCACCGTGAAATCCGGCGTTTCGCAGCATCCTTGTAGGCTTTATCCGGCCAGGGGCTCTCCGCCAGGAAGACGTCGTTGTATTCCAGCAGCGAGCCTTTTTCGAAATGCACGTTCTTGATCGCCAAGGCGTAGTCGACGAGCGAGGCGAAGAACCGGCTTTCCGAGTCGGCCAGGCGTCGCTGGCTTTCGAGATACAAGTCCAGCGGCGCTTTGTCGGCTTCGTACGCTGCCTTCGTGGCGGCCACTTCCGCCAAGGCCGCCATCCGCCGGTTGTAAGCGGTCTGGGCCACTTCGTAAGCGCGGTCGAGGTCGGCGATGGCATTGCTCAGGTCGTGCACCACCTGCCGCTCTTGATCCTCCAGCACCGCGCGCTCGCGCGACAAATTCAATTGGGCGTTGCGTACCGCCGCATGGCCCTTGCGCTCGCCGATTGGCATCGAGAACTCGGCCCCCAGCTCCCACTCCTGATGTTTGCCGCTGTCCAAGTCGGCCAGCGCGCTTTCAAAGTCATTGACATTAGTATCGTCGCTAATCAAATCGTGGCCGAAACCGCGCCACCGATATAAACCGAACGCGTCGAATGTCGGAAGCAAGAAATTGCGGCTGGCGATCAACTCCAATTCGCGGCGTTTAACCTGCCACCGCTGGCGGCGGAGCTCGTCGCGGCGAGAGAGGGCCTCGGGCAAGATGTCTTCCCAGCAGAAGACCATCTTCGCCAGGCTTGGCTCGTCGACGGGGCGGATCAGTCGTCCGTCGCTCGCCGGCAGTCCCAGGAGCAAGCGGAGCCGGCGCTCGGCGACGCGGACGCCGCCGTTGCCGCGGAGCGTGCCGCCGCTGGAACCGTTGTTGGTTTGGGTGCCGTCGACCAGCCGGCCGCTCCAGGCGTTCTCCACTTCTTCCTGGAACTGGAAATATTGCTCGCGGGCGGCGGCTTCTTTTTCCGCCTCGCCACCGCGGCGGCCGGCCACGAACCGGGCATGCGTGTTCCGCCAGCTTTCCAGCGCTTTGTCGCGAGCCGCCACCTTGGCATCCAAATCGCGATAAGCAAAGTACAGATCCCAATAAGCGTTTTCGACATTGCTGACGAGATCGCGCACGCCGATCTGAAATTCGACTAACCCGATGTCGGTATTGATCCGGGCGATCATGACGCCGTTGTATTGGCCCGGGCGCCATGAGTGCCGGCGATGCGGTTGTATTCGGTGCCGGCGCCCTGCAAGAGATGCTGGCGCACCTCGACTTCGAAATTCGTATCCCAGGCGCTGGGAAACAAGTTGCCCGGTTCGTTGTTGTGATCGTAGACCGTGTTATTGCGGAATGAGAACTCGGTGCCCGTGGGCGTGTCTTTGACGATTTCGTTCTTGAACGTGTCCAGGTCCTGCCGCAGATCGCGCGTTCCGCCGCCGAAGAAGACGTTGTTCAACAGGCGATCGTTATGTTGCGAATCGACGGTGCTGTTGAAGACGGCATCGAAGTCGGACAAAGCCGCCTCGACGCCGTAGCGCGGATCGGTATCGGCGATGGCTGGTCCATGGATGGTGCGGATGTTCGCTGGCGCATTGAGCACCGTGCCTCCCAGATCGTGGAGCACCTTCGAACGCGACAAGCTGATCTGCATCGCTTGTTCCAGCGCCATATCCCAGTATTGAATCTGGCCGTTCTGGCCCACCGAGTCCGGCGCTTGCGAGCACAGCAGCGGATCGTCGGGCGGGGCGCCCACATTCGGCATATCGATGTGGGTCGCCACGGCGTTGTAATGTGCTAGCTCCTGGGCGGAATTGAAACGAAACGGCGCAGTGGGACCATAGCCGCACCCGGCTAACGCCGAGAGCAACAACAGCAGACCTAGCGTCCTGTTCGCGATTCGAGGCATTTGGGAAAACTGCGCAAAATAGACGGAGACCCGGCCAGCGCACAATTCGTTTCAGGCTAGTCATCGGCATCGTCAAGCCTTGGCTTTTCGTTAATCTCGTTGCAACCGGCAAAATTTCCGTAACTTGCCAATACTGCTGTCAAGGACCGTAAACAAGGCAAGCTGCTGAGAAGGTGGAGAGTGGCGTTGTGAGAAGCAGGTTGGCGCTGACAGATTAGTGCGCCGTTGTTTTTGACCGCCAGCGCGGGTAGAACTTGTAACAGCCTTGTGCCTGTCTCCTTTGATGAGCCGACAGCGAGCGGTCTTGGCAAATGGGGGTTAGAGTGACTCAAGCGGACATCCAAAAGGCGGGCGGATCGTTGCGAAAGCCGCTCCTCGTCGTGGGGCTTGGCTTGTCGGTGGTCGGCTTCGTCCTGCTCGCGGCTGGCTTGCACCGTTTGGTGGCGGCTGGTTCAGCCTCGTCAGCCTCTAGTACGACTCCGGAAAATCCTCTCCGGCCCGCCGACACGGTTGAACCATCCTCCGCCGCGCAAGAAGCTCCTCTCCCGCCTTCAGCAAAAGGGTCCGGCGACCATCCCGCGGCGAGCGGCGCGAGGAATCCTTCCCCAAGAGCGGCCGGAGCCGCCGCCACGGTCGATGTAGCACCCGGGAAACATCCGCTCGATCCGGCCCTGGCCGAAGCGTTTCGAATCGCGGCTTATATCCGCAAGAACGTTAAGGATTACACCTGCGTGATCGTCAAGCAGGAGCGGATTGGCGGCACGCTCAACCCGCAAGAATTCATGGCGGCGAAAATCCGCCAGCAACCGTTTAGCGTCTACGTCAAATTCCTCCGTCCCGATTCGGAAAAGGGCGCGAGGTGATTTACGTGGCGGGCGCCAATGACGGGAATCTGGTCGCGCGCGAAGGAAGCGGACTGAAACGGGCTCTGGGTTTCGTGCTATTGAAACCGAATGGCCCCGTGGCCATGCTCGACAACCGTTACCCGATTACCGAGATCGGCATCAGCAATCTGATCGATCGACTGATTGAAGTCGGCCAGCAAGACCGGAAGTATGCCGAGTCGGAAGTCCATTTTTATAAGAATGCAAAGGTCAACGGCCGAGTCTGCACGCTGATCGAAGTCATCCACCCGACGCGGCGGACGAACTTCCGCTTTCACAAGGCCCAGATTTATATCGACGACGAACTGCACGTGCCGATTCGCTACGCAGCCTATCAATGGCCGAAACAGCCCGGCGGCGATCCGCCACTCGACGAGTCGTACACGTATTTGGATTTGAAATTGAACGTGGGGCTGACCGACGCGGATTTTGATTATCGCAGTCCGCAATATCGCTTCGTCGATAAGTGATCGCGTAGGGTGGGCACTGCCACTAAGGCGCTCAATGCGGTCTCGCTGTCGTCAATGGTGGGCGGTGCCCACCCTGCTGCTGCACGTGCCGATTCGCAACGCAGCCTATTAATGGCCGAAACGGTCGTAGGGTGGGCACTGCCCACCTGTGCGCTAAGGTGCGGCGGCGAGCGTCGGTGGGCGGTGCCCACCCTACGTCGAGAACGCTGCCGCACCCGGGCTAGTTCAATGCGATTCGATATACAGGCCGCGCCGGTTGCGCTCGGCTCGCCGGGCCTGGTCGATCAGATCGACCACGTGCGTCACGTGCTCGATCCCTTTCAGGAAGAACAGCGGCATATCGCGATCGGCCGTTGTGAGCGTGATCGAGCCGACGTCGGCCATGCGATCGAGCAAATTCTGCTCGAACTTCAGATCGTTGATGTCGATCACCTCGACCCGATCGGTGACCCGGCGGAGCACGCCGTGTTCGATGAAAAACCGCTGATTCGTCAACCGATAGTTAATGCCCAGCCGCCGCCGCATCGCCGTCACGAAGACCGATCCCCACAATAGGGCCAGACAGGCCAGATCGGGATAACGCACAAATTCATTGCCCCAGAACTTGAAGAGCAATGCCAAACCGACCAAGGTGAGCAGCCCGGCGCCGGCAAGCGTGCCCAGCATCGCCTTGTACGAGTAGCATCCGCGCCACAATTCCTGCTCGTGGATGTCGTTCGGATCGCGAACGGCCGCCGTCTTTTGCCGCAGCTGATCGGCCGGATGGTTCGCCACGTCGTCGGTCGCTAAAATTTCGCCGGCGGCTTCGGCTAGCCGATGGCCGCAACCGGGACAGAAGGCCGCGCCCGAGGGAATGTCCGCGCCGCACGCTGGACAATGCATGTTTCGCTCCTTAACCACGCCCGAAAAGACCTCTGCGTCGGCCCGCGAGCGCATCGGGCGGCCTCATTATATCGCCGCCCGCGGAATGTAGGAGGAGGCGGCGAAAGTCGGATGCGGGATCGTGAATCCGCAAGGTTGGGCATTCCCGCCAGTGCATTGTCACAGCTTGAATTTAGCGGTGCGACTGGCTTTGCCAGTGTTCTTCGTTGCCTACCGATCAAGGCAAGAATTCCAAAGATCACTGGCAGAGCCAGTGGCACGCAATCCAAGGATCAAGCTTGGACAAAGCACAAGCCGCACGCGAGCGCTCACGCGACCGGCGCCGCAATCGCCGGTTGAACCCCCGGCGAGCGAGTGGATTTACTCGTTGCCGTCCTTGAGCCCGAGTCGCGATAGCCACCGCCCGCGCACCGGGCGCTTGGTCCCGTCGGGCAGATTGGCTCCTTCCCCTTCCAGCGGGTTCTTAGCCCGCTCGGTTTCGTAGTTCGAGACCTTGTCTTCGATCTCGGCCCGCAACCGAGCCACGCGAGCACGTTCGATCGAGATATCGATTTCGGACTGCCGCACCTTTTCGCGCCATTCCTCTTGGAGTAGCCGCAGTTTTTCGCGTTCTTGTTGAATCAGTTCATCCTGATCCAACGTTTGCGCGACGGCGGCCGCCCCGATGCTGATCGAGCCGATGTTGTCACTTTGCTGCGCAAGAATTCGCCTTAGTTCGGCGATATCGCGATCTTTCTGCGCGACGATTTCGTCGGTGATCTGGACCGTGCTTTCGATCGTCAGCCGTTCTTCGGGCTGCATGCGGGGCGCGCCATCTTCCGACTCCAGCGACGCGAGAAATTTGCGCTTTTGCGATTCCCAATCGCCCCCTTCGTCAACCGCTGCCACCACCGGCCTCGAAGCACCGGCCTTGTACGCGGCAAGTTCTTCCTCCAACTCCGCCTTGCATCGCTTGAGCGCCCGGACATCTTCAATCGCCAATTCGAAGCGCCGTTGGACATCAGCCGAGCGTTGTGAATCGGCGTTGGCCAGCCGGCTTTCGGCCTCTTCCAACCGATCGATCAACGCTTCCCGTTCGGCGTTCCAGGCCGCCTGTTCGGCATGCCAGGTTGCCCGTTCGGTCTCGTGCGCTGCATCGTCGGTTTCGGCGTCGTTCCGCGGCTGGGAGTGCTGCGCCGCGATTTCTCTCGCCGCGGCCAATTCGTCGACCAGATGAGTCACTTCCGCCGTCGATTGCTCCAATTCATTCTGGAGGCGCTCGGATTCGCTCCCTCGCCGGCCGAGTTCGTCGTTCAGACGCGTGACCTCGCTATGGAGCAGATCGACCTGGGCGCGCAGCCGATGTGACTCGACATTCAACCGATCGGTTTCGGCCGCCAAGCGTTGATCTTCGGCGGCGCGGGCCTGGGCAAGGTGGCGCTCACGCGACTCGAGCTCCGCTTGCGCGCTTAGGAGGGCCGCATTTTTCTCCTCCATGGCCGTCTGGAGGACCTTATACTCTTGCTGCTGTTGCTTGAGCTTGCTATCCAATTCAAGCCGCTGCTGCTCGACCTGGGAGCGCTCTTCCTTGCAGGCCCGCTGATGACTGGATTGCAGCAACTCGAGTTTGTGCCGCAGTGATTCGACTTCGTGCTGTTGGGCGGCGCGCTGGGCTTGCAATTCGTGCGCGATTCGCCGCCGCTGATTTCGCGTCTGCTCGCGGCGCAGTTCCAATTCCTCGGACTGACGCGTCAAGCGCGCTTCCAATTCGGTCACTCGCTCGCGCCGCCGGGCAAGGTCTTCGGATTCGAGATCGCGCTCCTCTTCGGCCCGTTTCAGAGCTCGCCGCGATTGGTGAAGCTGCGCCTGGGCCGCTTCCAGCTCGTGCCGCTGACCGCTCAGCTCCTCTTGCTCGCGCCGCAATTGCGCGGCTGTTTGCTCGTTCTGCCTGGCGGCGCGTTGCTGCGATTCCGTCGATTCGCGCTCCGCCTGGGCGATTTGCTCTTCGCGCCCTTGAGTTCTTCCTGCCGTGCGATGAGCCGTTGCTCGCCGGCGGCTTGTTCTTCCCACCGGCGATCCAACTCGCGCCCCTGCGCGGCTAATTCGGCTGAGCGGCGATCGAGCTCCTCGCGCTCCGCACGAAAGCGCTCGTTGACTTCGTGAATCACCGAGTCGGATAGCTCTTGCAGTTGCGAGCCGAGATGGGCCTCGACCTGTTCCAGCCGCTCGTGCTGTGCAGCCAACAAGTCCTCAGCCCGTTGGCGTTTGCCGCCCAACGAGCGGCCGGACTTCTTGACGACAGAGGTTTGGCCGTCGGTGTTGGCTGAGCGGTCGTCCATGGACGCAAGGGCCGGAATTTTCAGGGCTACCGAGAGGGGGGCACGGGGACGAAGCCTATCGCGCGAGCCGCGAAGACGAAGTTCCGCGGATCGCCCCAATAATGCTCCTCAATCGTATACGTCACGCCGCCGCGCGGGTCAAAACGCCGGCGGGGCAAGCTGCCGGTCGTGACGGTCTTAACGGGGCGTGCGCAGAAGGCGGCGCGTGGCACGGGCAAGCGCAATCTCCGAGGGTGTGAAAGAATGGGGACAGGCACCTCGCGGCCGGCATGTTTTGCCACCTTCTGGCGGCTGGCACGGAGCCAGTCCCGATTCTTTCACAAGCTCTCCCCTTGCCGGCCAGGCCGATCGGCGCTTCCCACTGGCAGACGTTGCTTGCCAGTGGCACACCCGGCGGCGCTGCGCTGACGAGTTCCCCCGTCGAACGCGAGTTAGCGGCCGAACACCGCCGGATTGACGATATTCTCCGGCTCGCCGCCAGCAAGTCGCACGGCAACCTGGCGCGCCGTTCGACTGCGGAGATTCTCCAAGGATTCGGCTGAGACAAACGCGGCGTGCGGCGTGACGATCACGCGCGGATCGTTGTAAGGCGGCTGGCCCAGGTCCGGTGGCTCGGGATCCTGCACGTCCAACGCGGCGCCGGCCAGCCGGTCGGCGGCCAAGACCGCGGCCAGCGCAGCGGTGTCGATCAGTCCGCCCCGGGCCGTGTTGATTAAATACGCCGTCGGCCGCATCCGGGCGAATTCCGCCGCTCCGATCAGGTGCCGGGTTTGCGGGGTAAGTGGCGCGTGGAGCGAAACATAATCGCTCCGTTCGAGAATCTCGTTGAAGCTCGCCCATTCCACTCCCGGCGGGGCCTGACGTTGTGTGCGGCTGAATGCCAGGACGCGCATGCCCAAGGCCGCGGCGCGTTCGGCGAGCTCGCGGCCGATCTGGCCCAGGCCGATGATTCCCAAGGTTTGATTGGCGATCCGCCGCAACGCTGGGCCGCTTTGCAAACGATATTGGCCTGCCTTCGTTTGCTGGTGATAATATGCGACCTTTCGCCCCAACCCGAGCAGCAGCGCCAACGCATGCTCGGCCACCTCGATCAGGCAATAGTCGGGCACATTGGTGACGACGATGCCGCGCCGCGTCGCGGCTTCGACGTCGATGTTGTCCAGCCCGATGCCCAGCCGGGCCACGATCCGCAGCTTGGCCCCGGCGGCGATCACCGGTTCGGGCACCTTGGCCCAGTTGGTCATGATCGCGTCGGCATCGCTGGCTAGTTCGGCAAGCGTGGCGGCGTCGGTTTTCTCCGCGACAACCAATTCGGCATCCGCCTCGCGGAGTGCTTGGCGCTCGAGATCGAGATCCGCCCAAGCATAGTCGGTCAGCAGAACTTTGAAGCGTGCCATCAGATCATTTCCAGCCGTAACCAGCCTCGATTAGTGAGATCATGGTAGCATCACCAATTCGCCCGGCTCGACGAATAGCAGGCGAGCCCTCACGCGCGCCGGAGCTAATCCAAACAGCGTTGCCGCGGCGCGGCGGTATTCTTCGATTTGGGGCTCATAAATGCTTACACGCTCTTGAATGCCCGCCGGATCGGCGACTCGATCGGTTTTGAAATCCAGGATGTCCACGGCCACAACTTTGGCGCCTTCGCGAAACAGCAGCAGCCGATCGAAGCTGCCCTGCACGATAGCATCGTCCAATCGGACGGCAAACGATCGTTCGCGATGCAGTTCTAACCGAATGCCCCCGTGGGTCAACCCGGCGATTAGTTCGCCCGCGATGTTTGCGGACCAGCCGAGCGCCGCCGGATCATGATAGCTGCTTCGCGACAAGGCTTTCGCTACCGCCGGCCGGGCGATCATCGCCCGAAAACGGGCTAGGCCCGCGACCAAGTCGGTTTCGGAAACATCCGACTCGGCGACACATTTTCGCAATGCCGCGTCGTCAGGCAACCCCTCTTCAAGCCAACCCACTTGCTGGAACCAACTGTGAATGAGCGTTCCTTGCGTGCGGCCGGTCGATTCACCCACTTGCAGGCGGCGCCGCAGATCGACTTTCGGGCCCCCTTCCAACTGCGACGGACTGCGGCGGTCGAGCCCTCGGCGGCGCATGCCGCGCGGCGCCGCCAGTCCGATGCGGACTTCTTCGACCGCCGGCGCCGAAATCTCTGTTCGAAGCGACGCGGCTGGCGCGATTGCAACCTTTGCGGGATCGACGTGATCCTCCCAGGCCGGTTCGCCAATGTCGCACAACACGGACTCAGGCGCAGCCGGCTCTCCCGGCGCGAGCGCCGCGCGAAGCAAGCCGGCCAGCGTCGCCGGATATTCTTCCGGCTTCGAGGGCGGGGCGATCACCATTTCGACCGCGTGCACCGCCCGCGTCAAAGCGACGTACAGCAGGCAGAGCGATTCGTAAGCGGCCCGATCGGCCCGGGCGGCGAACATTGCCTGAAACTCGGGGGGCAACAGCGATTGAATATCCTCGTTCACATAGCGCAGACGCACGTGATCGGCCCCGCCGGACCGGAGCGGCTAAGCACCAGCCGCGGCGGTTGGCCGACCAGCCGCTCGTCAAGCTCGGGCAGCACGACAACGTCGAACTCCAGGCCCTTGGCCTTGTGGACCGTCATCACGCGAATCGGCACGCTGGCCGGGTCGGCGATACGATGCTTGCGGGCATGCAGCAGGAATTCCGCTGGACGCCGCAAGGACCGTTCGTCGAATCGGTACGCCAATTCGACAAGCTGCAGCATCCGGCCCAAATCGCGCCGGTCGCACGACGGGGCCATCTTCCGCACCCAGCCGTAAACCGTCGGCCCATAGCCGCGATCGATCAGTTCCGCGCGGATCTGGCGGGCCAGTTGCTCGGCGGCTTGATGGTCGCCGTGATTGACTAAACCGACCGCCGGCCCCAACGGCGAATGGGCCACGTGGAATCGCGCCGCGGTATCGCCCGGATGATCGGCCACGACCAGCAGCGAGAGGATTAGCTCGACCGCGGTCGAATCGGTCAGCGCGTTGCCTCCCTCTTCGCTGACCAGCAACTTGCGGCGGTGCCGCAGTTCGTAGATCAAGGCGGCGATGGCTTCGTTGCGGCGCACGAGGACGCCGATCGTGCGGCCCGGATTTTTTTTCGCGGCTTGCTGGATCAGATCGGCGGCGAAGCGGAGCGTGGTCGATTTTTGTTCTTTCGATCCGGCTTTGCCTTCCGCCTTGGGAGCCACGAGCAGACGGCACCGGCCCGGCAGAGTTTTGGCCGTCGTATCGGCGCCGAATTGACCGTCCCAATTCGCCGTCACCGTTGGAAAATCTTTGAGCGCGGCATTTTTCCGCAGTCCCGAAAACACGCGGTTTACCAGCTCAATCACCACCGGCGACGAGCGGAAGCTGTGGGTCAGCCGCCGATCGAGGAGTCCCGGCACCTCGGTGGCCACGGTGTTGAATAGTTCGGCCGTGCCGCCGCGCCAACCGTAGATCGCCTGCTTCACGTCGCCGACGCAAAAGAACGACCGCGCGCAGCCGGGCTCGCTCAATTGCCGAACCAACGGCCGCAGAACCGACCATTGCCCCAGCGAGGTGTCCTGGAATTCGTCGAGCAATAGATGGCTGGTCCGCGCGTCGAGCCGGTAGGCTATGTCGTCCAGGCGGCCGTCGGCAAACGCGGCGGCCAACTCGTGCGTCAGATCGTCGAATCGCATCGCGCGCCGGGCGGCTTTGAGTGGACGATAGGCGGCGTCGAAATGTTCGAGCAGCCGCCGGGTCCCTTCGGTCTGGTGCGCTAGCCGATTGATCAGCGTGGCCCGGGCATGCGCCACCAGCGGCGCATACGCGGCGCCAATTTCCGGCGCGATCGGCACGCGTGAAAAAGTCGCTTCCCCGGCGAGCAGTTTTTTCGCGATTCCCCCGGCGATGAACTCCTCCCAATGCTCATCGACGGCGCACTGCAGATCCGCATCCAAGGCTTTGGCAAACAGTTTGTTGCCCGGCCGTGGAACGCTTTGCAACACCGTCAGGGCATCGCGCAATTCGGAATCCTCCAGTTCGCGCTGGCGGAGAAGCCTTTTCCAGACTTCGGGCCGGTCCGCCGTTTCGCGGTAGACCTCGTACAAGTCGGCGACCACGTCGTTGATCTCGCGCGTGATTGACCGCAGCGCGGTGTCCTTGCCGAGCAGATAAACCAGCCGCGAGAGATCTTCCAGCGGATGATCGGCCAGAAGGCGCTGGATGGCATCCCGGCGAATTTGCTCGTCTTCCACCTCTTCGACAATTCGCCACGCCGGCGGCAGGCCGAGTTCCAACGTGAAATTGCCCGCCAGACGCGAAAAGAAACTATCCAGCGTGCCGACTTGCAGGCGATTGAGTCCGGCGATCAATTGGCCGAGCATCGCCAGACACTCGGGGCGGCCAAATCCGGGCGCTCAAGATGCGTGGCCAACGCCGCAAGTTTTTCTGGGTCTTCCGCGGCGTCGGCCAGGCGCAGCAGGATGCGATCCAGAATTTCGCCGGCGGCGAGTCGAGTGAACGTAACCGCGAGAATCTGTTCGACCGCCTGACCACTCGCGGCGAGACCAAGGAAACGATTCGAGAGTTGAAAAGTCTTTCCCGTGCCCGCCGAGGCGCGAATCACAACGTGGGGCGAAGCGGATGAGGCGGCGCTCATGACTCCACCTCTTCCATGTCGTCCAGCAGGGCCGCCGCCAGGCGTCCTTCCTGACAAATCGCGGCGAACTCGGGAAACGTCTTTGGCGGCGGAGCGACCGGCGGCTCGAATTTCTGTAAGCGGATGCCGCGGACGACTTCCCGCGCCGTTTCGATCGCCGCCGCCAATTCCTCGTCGCTCCAGGCAGCCATCTCGAAATTGATTTTACTGATGTCCTTCGGCAGCAAGATGTAGCCTGTCTCGATCGCGGAGGCCGGATCGCCCACGCCGTGAGCCCGCACCATATGCTGATACAGCGGCAGTTGCAGGTCGATCCACTGCTGCGCCCCCTTCGGGCCTTCGCGATGCATTTTATCGGGCAGCGCGGGGTTGTCGGACGATTTGTAATCCAACACCGCCAGCTTGCCCGTCGGCTCATGCACGTCGATCCGGTCGATCCGGCCATGCAATTCGATCGGCTGCCCATCGACCTCGAAAAAGACCTTTTTCGACAGATCGAATTCGACCTGGAGTATCTTCCAACCGTCACGCCGCCGGGCAGCTTGAATCTCAGCGAACCGATCGAGCCGCATCCGCAGCATCTCAATTTGCAGCCGCACGGCGGGTAGCGGTTGTTCGCCGAATCGTTCGGCCTTCGCTTTGCCCAACGACAAAAACAAGTCGCGGCGAATCACCTCGGCCTCGTCGGCATCCTTGCAAGAACCCATCCCAAATTCGCGCAGCACGGAATGCAACACGGTGCCGAAGCTACCGCCATCCAATTCCGGCGCCGAGTCGTCCAGCGTCTCGAGCTTCAGCCGATGCCGCAAATAATAGCGATAGGGACATGCCAGAAAATCGCGGAACTCGGTGACGCGCAGCGATTCGACCGGCCCCGCAAGCGGCTCGGCAAGCGGACGCGGCAAGAGCGACGGCCCCGTTTGTCCCGGCCGCAAACTCCCAACTAGCAACACGCGCTCCGCAGTCGGCGGCGGGGCGAGCAGCGCGCGGGTTCGCGCCGGCAATTCGCGTTCATCGCACGCCAAAAGCAGCCGGCTGGGGATCAGTGCATCCCCCTCGGCGGACCGCCGCCCGGCGATTATTTGCAAGCCAGGCCGCGAAGCCTTCAGCAAACACAGCGTGTAACAATCGCGGGCATAGCGGCGGAGACTGTTGCGCTCCAACTTCATTTGCCGCCGCAGAGCGTCGGGAAGAAACGCGTCGCCACCGCTGGCGCCCGGCACGACGCCGTCGTTGAAATCGGTGAGGATGAGCGCCGGGGCGTCGTCCCAGGGCAAGTCGAGCCAGCCGAGCAGTTCGATCGCCGTGTGATCGGCATGGGGCGAAATCGCTTCGCCCGCCACGGCGTCCAACAGCAAACGCAGCGCCTGAACTCCGCTCACCCGCGGGGCCAATCGCGGGCTGAGCTCGGCGTGCTCATCCAAAGCCTTCGCGATCTTGTCACAAGCCAGAACCAATGTCCGGCCCGGCTCGATCTGTTCGTCCAGCGTCTCATGCCCATAAATTTCCAACAGCAGATTCAAGATGGGCTGCGACCATTCGTTCAGCGGCCGCGGCGATCCGCCCAGGGGAGAAACGAGCGCGGCAATCGCGCCTTGGACCCGCCGCACGAGCGACGTGCCGTTCGTGGAATCCAATCCAGGCGAGCCAACCAAATCGGGCAGGTGATCGCCAAAAAACCTGTCGAACTTGCTGATCCAATCCTCGGCGATCTGTTGCTTCGCCAGCAGCCAACCGGCGATCGCGGGATGCCGGACCAACGCCGCCAAGTCGCGGAACTTGCGCCCTTCGAGATAGTCGGCCACCTCGGCCAGCAACTGCGCCACGGCGGTCCGCGGCAAGGGCGTGCCGGCTCCGTACCGCACGGGCAACTCGGCCTCTTCCAATCGCTGGCGGAGATAGGGCGAAAGGCGGGGGTCGGGAACGCCGATTGTGATTTCCTCGGCGGCGTATCGGCCTTTCCAAGCCGCCATCGCCCGCACCACGGCGTCCGCCTGATCGCCGGGCCCGCCGGTGATTTCGATTTGTTCGAGTGACAAGTTCGGGCTGATTTTCTGCCAGGCTTCAGCTTCGAGGCAGCCATGTTCGTCGAACAGTCCCTGCGAGTTCGACGGGCTGAAAATCAGGGCTGTAACTCGATCGGCCACCTGATCCAACATTTGCCGCTGCGAACGGTTGAGATCGACCATGCCGACCAGCACAATTCGCTTGTCGGTGCGGCATTCGCGATGCTCGATCGCGAATAGCCGGGCGGTCTGCTTGTCCCATAGTTGCAGATCATCGAGCAGGCGGAGATAGCGCTGCTGCAAATCGGCGAGCAATTGCCAGCGACGCAATTCGTTGAAGCCGTCGAGGTGCTCGGCGTGCCGGACCACGTCGCCGCAATTGTGCCCTTCGGCGGCGAGCTCGCGATGCAACTGGGCCAGCATCTGCCCCAGCGCCAGCCAACCGGACAGATCGTCGTCGGCCGGCGGCGTGCGCATCAGCGCCGCGAGCCGCTTGGGCTCGGTTGCTCGCAGCACCTCGACCCAAGCCAATTCCTGGGCCAACGTGCCCGCAAAGGGCCGCTTTTTTTCGTACAGCATCTCCGGCAAATCGCCGGCGGTCATGATCCGCGGTGGCAGGAGAAGCAATTGAAGCCGCTGGGCCTCGGCCACCAGCAGCTCCAGCAGCCTCCGGCCAACGTGCGCGCCCGGCACGGTGACGATCACCTGCTCTAAATCCAACTGGCCGGAAGCCGCAAACGTGTCGATCAACCAACCGACCGCTTGCACAAGCGCCGGGCGCGACCAATCCAAAGGTATGAGTTTGATCGGCATCGCGCCGCCGACTCCGCGGACCTAAAATCAGGCCGTTTTGAGCGTGTACATACCTACACGCTATCCGGCCCGCGCGGGTTCCACAAGAGGCGAGAAATCGAACTGTCGGGAGGGCACTGCCCACCGGATAACGATGTCGCGGTGGAATTTGCGGAACCCGCGCGTTGCGCGCGGTGGTCGCTCTACTGCACTGGCTGGGTCCGCTCAACCGACGGGATCAAGCAATCGGCCGCAAGGTGTCGGCAGTCGGAACACTCGCGGAGGCAGTGGCGCCTACTGCGGACGACGCCGCTATTGCCGGGACTGGAATCGCGCCTGCGCGCTTGGCCGCTGCGTCGGAATCCGCAGCGTGAACGCTGTGCCGCGGCCGACGGTGCTTTCGACCCGGATCCGGCCATGATGGGCCTCGATGATGTTGCGGCACATCGACAGGCCGACGCCCGTGCCCCCTTTGCCGCTGGCGTCGGGGCCCGATTTGGTCGTGAAGAAGGGGTCGAAGATTCGCCGCAATGTATCCGGCGGGATGCCGCCCCCCGTGTCGCGCACGCTCAGGTCGAGCATTTGCGACGTGGGATCGAACGCCAGGCGGATGAAGATTTGGCCGCCGCCGAGCATCGCCTGCCGGGCATTGATCAGCAGGTTCAAAAGCACCTGTTGGATCTGGTTGCCATTGGCCCAGGCCAGCGGCGCCGGCTCCGCAGGCTTCTCGATGTTGATCTTGATCCGATATTTTGCCATTTCGCGTTCCAGCAGCAGCAGCGAATCGTCGATCACGCGAGCCAAGTCGGTCGGCTCGAAGGCATCGGACCGATTCCGGGCGAAACCCAAGACGCCGGTCGTGATCTTCGCGGCCCGGTTGCCGGCGGCCAGGATTTTTTCGAAGGCTTTGTCCCGCGAGGCCTGGTCCTGCTGCCGCAAACCGAGCTTGGCGTAGTTGATGATCGTCATCAGCACGTTGTTGAACTCGTGCGTTGTGCTGCTCACGAGCTCTCCCATGGCGGTCAGCTTCTGGGCTTGGACCAACTGCTGCTTGAGCAGGGCGACCTGTTCTTCCAAGCTAGGCCGAGCATCTAGCGAAGAGCGAGCATCGTGCAACGACCGAGAATCTGGCGGAGAATTCGACATGCGGGGGCTCCCGAAGCTGAAAAAATTTGAATCTCGGCGGGCTGAGTAAGGCTTGGCGAGTGAAGTAATGCTGAACGGACTGCAAAAAATGATTGATTGCACTCGCGACCTTCCCAGGCGATAAGCTCGCCGGGGGCTGCCCGGCTCGCGGGCCTTACCGCGGGGTCGCACTCTTCGCGGTCGGGCCGATTCTCACGTCTTAACTCTATGCATGCGATAGGGTTAATGTATTCGTCGGTATCGTCGTTCTGGCGTGGGCGACTGAAACGGAAGCGACTACAATCGCGGCCCGGCGATCACGCCGAAGCCGAGTAGGGTGGGCACTGCCCACCTCCTTCCGGCGCGGAGATCACGCATTGTCAAAAGCGTTGATTGGTGGGCAGCCGGGTAGGGTGGGCGCCGCCCACCATCTGCCGGGCGCGAAGTACACGCATTATCACGAGCGTTGCCTGGTGGGCAGTGCCCACCCTACGGTTGCCCGAGGAGGAATCTCCAAGTTGTCGAGAGAACCGCATGAACAGCGTTCAGGCTTTGGAAGAAGCGTTGGCCGTGGCGAAGCGGCTGGGGTTTGACGTTCGCGAAGATTCGCTCGGCGGCGCAGGCGGGGCATGCCGCATCCGCGGCCGCAAATTCTTGTTCCTGGAACTGAACTCCTCAGTCCGCGAACGATTGGACCTCGTGCTGGCTGCGCTGCGTGCCGAGCCGGATTTGGAACAACTCGAAGTTAGCCCAATGCTCCGCCGGCTGCTGAAGCTCGATCGGGCGGCCTAGCTTCATTTCCTTTCGCGTTAGGCTGCCTGCGCCAGAAAAGATCATCTCCCGATTCGAGCATGGGATGGCGGCCAATAGACCAGGTCAATCACACCGATCAGCGACGAGCGAATCGAGGGACCCTCTAGCCGCGAATCGTTCGAAATGTCCAAGTTGTCGCCGATGAAGAAGTATTCGTCAGGTCCGAGAATGATGCTTTCGCCGTCCTTGTATCGCTTTTGCTCGGGCGACATTCCGGCTGGCGCTGAATGGCAGCGTCCGGCGATCGTTGACGGCGCTTCGACAAGGTGGTCGTTGATGTATATTTGCCCATTTTCGAATCGCAGACGTTCGCCGGGCAGGGCAATCAATCGTTTGCACATGACTACCGGTTGTGGTCCGCCTGGCTGAGGTGACCTGATTTCATGGTAGGCGACAAGGTCCCAGCGGCTCGGCGGCAGGAGCTTTTCTACAAAGATTCGGTCTCCGGGCGTGACGGTTGGTGTCATGCTCCTGCCGCTGATCATGAACGGCTCCGCGATCAAGGGCCTGACCAGGAAAGCCATGCAACCGTACCAAACAGCGTTCGCGACAAGGTAAGCAACCAACGGGCCAAATGCCCTTTTGAACGAAAGGCGAAACGCGCGGCTAAATACAAACAAGATGAATGCCGCTTGCACAAATACGGCTGTCAAAATCACGGGTCCAGGCGTGGGGCGGCTCAAACCGGGTATCGCGGAGCCCAGCGCGAAAACGCCAATATTGATTACCCAAAGCAGCACGACCGCAGTCAAGCCGACACGAAAGGTGGCGCGTGGCGAGCCGAGCGCGCGAGCGCTAAGCGTCGCCGCTCCCACGGCAAGGACCAATAACAAGGCGATCGCATTGACGACCATGATCAAGCTGATCAAGCCTGCCTCCGGTTCTTATCGATTGCATTCGACTGAGCTTATAGTTTACTCATTCAGCCAACTTCGCAATCAGTTAAACACGCCGTCTGCGCGTGAAACCGATGATCTTGCTTACTCGCTGCGATAAAGACCGTGGGTCTTGATGTAGCGTTCCACGGTGCGCGGGGTGCGGTAGCGGATGCTGCGCCCGGCCGCCACAGAGCGGCGGATTTCGCTGGCGCTCAGGCCGATTACGGGCATTTCCACATGTTGCCGACGGATCAAATTCAGTCGCTCCGCCGAGACCAGCGGCGCCAGCACTTGGAAGTCGGGTTCTGGCGCGGAGGAGCCAACAATCGCGGGCCGCCGCACTCCCACCGGCAACGCCAACTCGCAAATTCGCGCTGGCTCGCGCCAATTCGGCAAGTCGGCCAGCGAATCGGCTCCCAGCAGCAGGAACAAGTCGTCGCCGGGCTGGTCCTCGTGAATTTTGGCCAGCGTATCGACGGTAAAGCTTAGCCCGCCGCGATCCAATTCGAGCGTGCTCACGGCAAACGCGGTATCGCCTCCGGTGGCCAGCCGCAACATCTCGACGCGATGGTCGGCGGCCGTCAACGAGGCCTGTTGCTTGTGGGGCGGCACCGCGGCCGGCACGAACCAGACTTCGTCCAAACCGCATTGCTCGCGGCAGCACTCGGCCAACAGCAAATGCCCGTAATGAACCGGATCGAAACTGCCGCCGAAAATGCCCAAACGCATGTCGAGATGTGGCGGGCTGTGGAGGTTAGGTGAAATAAGCTTCGTAGCAGATCGTCGCAGCGAAGCTTGCTCGCTTGACGGCCATTAGACAATGCAGGGATTGAGTTGTCTAATACAAACGTCGGCGGCCGAGGCGACGAGAAACCATGGCGACGGATTGCCGCCTCCGCTTCGACTGCTTATCAACCGATGCCTTCCGCCCAACAAAATCTGTTCGAACTGCAACCGGCGCCCTGGGAACGGGACGACGCCGATCAGCAATTGGTCGCCAGCGTCGTGTTTCCCACCGGGCCGGACAAGCCGTTCGATTATGTCGTGCCCGACACGCTGCGTGGGCTGATCGATTGCGGCCGCCGGGTCCGGGCGCCGTTTGGACGGGGGAATCGGCCGGTCATTGGGTTTTGCGTGGGCTTGGAGAACCAGATTGACCCGCGGCGGCAGCTCAAGTCGCTGGCCGAGGTGGTCGACGGCCATAGCTTGCTTTCTCCCGCAATGCTGAGGCTGACGCGTTGGATGGCCGATCGCTATTTGTCGACCTGGGGTCAAGCGCTCGAGACCGTGTTGCCCGCGGTGGTGCGGCACCATGCCGGCACGCGCCGCGTGACGATGCTGTTCTTGCCCTCCGATGTCGCGAGCCGAGTCGAGCAAGTCGCGTCGAAATTGCCCGCCAAGCAGGCCGAAATTCTCCGCTATCTCGCGGCCCATCCCGAGCCGCTTACGCCGGTGCAGTTGATGGCGGCGGTGCGCTGCTCATCCGGCCCGCTGGTATCGCTGCGGCGCAAAGGAATGCTCGAAGCCCTGACCCGCGTGGTAACGCCCGAAGAATTCGGTCCGCCCCCAGCCGCCGAAGCGAACCATGAGTTGAATGCCGAGCAGCGCGTTTGCCTGGACGCGATGCTCGCCGCGTTGCATTCCGGCCGGCACGAGACGATTTTGATTCACGGCGTCACCGGCAGCGGCAAGACGGAACTGTACATTCAAGCGATTCAAGAGGTCGTTCGGTTCGGCCGGCAAGCGATCGTGCTGGTGCCGGAGATCAGCCTCACGCCGCAAACCCGCGACCGGTTTCGAGCTCGGTTTCCCCAGGTCGCGGTATTGCACAGCCATTTACGCGACTCGGAGCGGCATTGGCATTGGCAGCGGATCGCGGCCGGCGAAGTGTCGGTGATCGTCGGAGCCCGCAGCGCGGTGTTCGCTCCGACGCCGCATCTGGGATTGATTATTCTGGATGAGGAGCACGAGGGGACGTTCAAGCAGGAAAATGCGCCGCGCTATCATGCCCGCGACGTGGCGTTGTGGCGAGCGCAGTCGGAAGGAATTCCGCTGGTGCTGGGCTCCGCCACGCCGTCGTTGGAAAGTTGGCAGCGGGCCCAACAAGGCGTTTATCGGCTGGTGTCGATGCCGCGGCGCGTTTTCGATCGGCCCTTGCCCGACGTGCAAACGGTCGACCTGCGCGATGAGTTTCAAAACCGCCGCAGCCGGGGCGCGGTGGGCCGCAAGCTGCACCAGGCGATCGACGTGGCGCTCAAGCAACAGGGCCAGGTCATTCTGCTGCTCAACCGCCGCGGTTTTTCCACCCACATCCAATGCCCGGCGTGCGGCTATGTCGTGCGCTGTCCGCACTGCGAATTGTCGCTCACGCATCATCGTCAGGGGGAATTCGCGCTCTGCCATTACTGTGATTATCAAATCCCCTCGCCGACGGAATGTCCGGAATGCCACTTCACGGGAATTCGCTTCGGCGGCGTGGGCACGCAGAAGCTGGAGGCGGAAATCCGGGCTCGGTTCGGCGATGCCCGCGTGTTGCGGATGGATACCGACACGATGCAGGGTCCGCATAGCCATGCGAAGGCTTTGACGGCGTTCCGGGAGCGAAAGGTTGATATCCTGCTGGGAACGCAGATGATCGCCAAGGGGCTCGACTTTCCGCATGTCACGCTCGTGGGCGTGATCAATGCCGATACGGCGCTACACTTTCCGGATTTCCGGGCCGCCGAGCGAACGTTTCAACTCGTCACGCAAGTCGCTGGGCGGACGGGCCGCGGCTCTCATGGTGGTCGCGTGCTGGTCCAGACATTCACGCCCGAGCATCCGGCGATTCAAGCGGCGGTGCGGCACGATTACGCAGCCTTCGCCCGGCAGGAATTGCCGATCCGCGAGGCGCTGCTCTATCCGCCATTTGCCGAAATGGTGCGGATCGTCGTGCGTGGGCCAGTCGAGCGGCAGGCGCAACAGTTTGCCGAAGCGCTTGGTGAGCGATTCAAAACGGCGTTTAAGGGTTTCGATGGGCCGCATCGTTTGTTGGGTCCGGCCCCGGCGCCGATCGCCAAGCTGCGCGGCATGCACCGGTTTCATCTGCAACTGCATGCGAAAGATGGGCCGGCGCTGCGCGAGCTGGTGCGACGAATCAGCAGCGAAGTGCCGCGGCCGGAGGAAATTCAGTGGATCGCCGACGTGGATCCGCTGGATATGCTGTGAACAGGCTTGAGGCTACAGACTACAGGCTTGAGGTACGAAGAACGAAGAAAATCGGCTGCCGCCGCCATTGATCGCCTCAAGCCCGAAGGCGTTGGACCGAACGCTTGAGCGGCCGCTTTTGCGGCTGTGTTGGCTTCGTCTCTCTGTCTCCTCGTACCTCAAGCCTAAGAATCGCCATGCCGACCGTGACCGGAATCTTGGAATCGTCGCTCTATGTGGCCGATTTGGATCGGGCTCGGCGGTTTTACGAAACCGTGCTCGGCTTCAAATTATTGCATGGCGACGAGCGATTCTGCGCGCTGGATGTCGCCGGGCGGCAAGTTCTGCTGTTGTTCCGCCAAGGAGGCTCTTTGAAGCCGAGTAAGATTCCCGGCGGGATTATTCCGCCGCACGACGGTCGTGGGCAGTTGCATCTCGCGCTGGCGATCGATGCCGACCAATGGGACGGCTGGCTGGAGCGATTGGACGCCGCGGGCGTAGCGATCGAGAGCATTGTGCAATGGGACCGAGGCGGCCGGAGCATTTATTTTCGCGACCCCGATGGCCACGCCATCGAACTCATCACGCCCGGCTGTTGGACGATTTATTGATTTGCCGGCATCGCAGCTCCGCGTGGATAGTCTCCCCACCATGTAGCAGTTCCCAATCAGCATTGGCCATGTCGCGTCGTGGGACGAATTCCAGATAGGCTTTTCGGGGACCGTCCGGCTCGACCAGGATGCATCGGTCACCCCGATTGACCACTGCGTACTGTGAAATTCTCAACGTCAAGGTGACGGACTGCGCCGTAACGTCCGTCGCACGCACGTCCCTGACGGAACCGATCGCAAATCCGTCCTCGTAAACGGGTGCACCCGAGACAATGCCCCGTGCGCGTTCGACCACCGCGTTCACATCCATGGTCCGCTCCATCCACGGCGGCCGACCGAACAGCTGCCACAACCCAACGCCGATCAGGCCGCAACTCACTGCGAAGAGAATCAAAACTAAGCGAGCGTGACGCTTATCCATCGCCCAATTCAGCTCGTTTGCGCGACGGACCGTTCCACGCGAAACGGGAGCTTGCTAATTTTAGGTTCCGAAGAGGCTCAGCGGGAATTTCTATCTTCCCAAGCGAGTTTGTGCCCGAATGGATGACGCACTCGAATTTACCGTGCTTCCATTCAACCTGCCTGCCGTTAATAAACACTCTCTCAACCTGCTTGCTTCGTTCGTGGCAAGCGGAGAATATCCACTTGCCGACGGGAATATCCCTTATCCGGAAGTTACCATTTCTATCGGTAACGGAGACGTAAGGATGGTCCGTTACCAGGATGCCACATCGAATCCATCCCTGACGTTTCGATGAGATGAACCCCGGGAAGTTGTTATACCGCCTCACCTCAATATCACGTTGGCCGTGCGCCGCTATCACCAACTGATCCCTTTCATCCACGAGGCTAGGCGCTAGTTCGTCCGGATCAAAGTGAAGGATGCATTGCTCGTCGTCCGCGTTCCTGAAAACTAGGCGCTGACGGCTCCGCGCGCACAAAGCGCGTGGGATGGCATGCCCATCAACGATGCCAACAACAAGTGGATCAGTGGGGCGGGTATCGGCGGGAGGTTCTCCCTTTCGGACTGAACTCACGGACCCGACGGACATGAACACAAATAGATTAGCCAATGCTTGTTCATTTCCAGAGGCAACTAGCGAATCGTCCGTGATCCGCTTCCCGGTCCGCGGCATAACCGGCCCGAATAACTTGGATGCGGGAAGCTTTCCACGCACAGTAAACCGGCCAGTCAGCTCGCCGACTGGCTCTTGCATTCGGCTGGCCGCCTGCCTGGCTTCCTGCTGGGCAAATAGCGGCGACACCGTGTTCAGCAGGAAGATAGCGGGAAGCGCCAAAATGCTCAGGACCAGACTGGCGGACGGATGTGGGCGGAGCCAACGCATGCCGTTGCATGACATCTTCGAATACCCGGAATATTATTAATAGTAGTCTTGTTCGTTGGCCCGAGGGCGGTGCGTAAAATCTACACGAATCGCTCCCCGGGGACTGGCAAGTCAATCGAAGGTATCTTCGAGCCCGAGCGCACCGATAGGCATGGATCAACGGTCTTGATTATGTTCCAAGCAAACCGACGAATTGCAAACCTCGGGCGATTTGCGCTGTCAAGCCACGCAAAGCACTTTTCAGAATCCATCCGGTCCGCTCCTGGCAATCCCTTCGCACAGGCCAGGTTAAGCGCCGCAATGTCGAGCTGGCTCGTATAGCGATCCGGCGACTCCTCTATTTCCCTGAGCGTAGGGATAGGGATCGGGCGAGCGACCTGATTCGGTTTCGCCTCACTGGTGCGGAGCATCGTTTTGCTTCGCCTACCCATATTTCTCGCTCCCGAAACGCGTACTTCCAATGCAGAATGTACAGCCTATACACGCCGGTGACAAATTCTTTTTGGCCACCCGGGCGTGAGCCGCGTGAGTCGGCGTCTTGCGTGGCGCCTAAGCAACGGGTTTCGGGTCGATCTTTTCAAGCCAACCGCTGCGCGATTCGCCGCGCTGGTTGGCTTGCCAGTAGCGGCCGGTGGCGGGTTCGAGGCAAGTCAGCCAGCCGGCGCCGTAGACCCAGGTGTCGATGCACACCGCGTGGCCGATGTTGCGTGGCAGGCCGCTTTTCTGGGCCGTGTGGCCGCAGACCATGATTTTGCCCGAGCAGTGAGGTGGCGGATCGTTGAACTTTTCCCAGAACAGCCACAGATCGGTCTGGTCGGCGAGAGGCGCCTGCGGTTCCGCTCCGGCATGCACGAAGAAGTGCGTCGGCGTTTCGCACCAATCGGAACAGGTCTCTTCGATGAATCGCCAATACTTGGGAGCAATCAGGTCCAACGCCAGGTCCGGTGCTTTCGGCGGTTCATCGCTCGTTTCCGCGATGCGGGGTAGGAATGAAGCCAGCGTGGCCTGGCCCCCGAAATCGAGCCACTCATGAAAGCAGCCAGGCGACTCGCGGGAGGCTAGCAACATGATCTCGTGGTTTCCGCGCAACGGAACTAGCCGATCCGCGGCATGGCGTTCGATGAGCCAATCCAGGACGTCCCGCGAATCGGGTCCCCGATCGATGTAATCACCCAAGGTGACCAGTGAGTCGCTATCGGTGATCGGCACGGTCGCGATGAGTGTCTCTAGCGCCGTCCAGCAGCCGTGAATGTCGCCGATGGCCAACAGCATGCGGAAACACCCAGATTTCAGGCCAGATTGTGGAAAAACTAACAGGGAAGCCAGGATCGGCGAACGAAGGCGCGGGTTGGGATGAGCTGGGGCGCCCTCGCGTTGACATGTCGAGGGGTGCTTTTATAATTCCGATAACTTCAATATTACCATCGCTAGCCCTCGACGCGGAAGCGATGGCGCCAGAGCCGCTAAAATCGAAAGAAGGTCAGAATGGGAAACGTAGCTGAAATTTCGGATGCGGCATTTGACGAACAAGTGCTCAAGTCCGCCGAGCCGGTGCTGGTCGATTTTTGGGCCCCCTGGTGCGGCCCCTGCCGGATGATCGCGCCGATGGTCGAAGAACTGGCGGGCGAGAACCGCGGTTCGTTCAAAGTGATGAAGATGAATATCGACGAGAACCCGACTGCCGCGCAGCAATACGGTGTCAGCAGCATTCCGACGCTGATGATCTTCAAAGGGGGCGAAGTCGTCGAACGGTTTGTCGGCGTTCAGCCGAAGACCCGTCTTCAACACGCGATCGACGCGGCTAAGGCATAACGGCCGCAATAAACGGTGCAGTCGATCGGCATTGTCGCCGTCATGGTGCCGTTTATTGGGCATCGTGTTGTGCCGAAATGACGGCCGTTAAAGGCGGTTTGTTTTCTTGATGACCCTTGAGGCTTTTTTCCATGACGACCGCCGCTCAAGACCTGTTAAGGGTTTTCGACGCTCTGCCCGCCGCAGTTCAACATGAGGTTGCCGTGGCAATCATTCGGCGCACGGCCGCGACCGACGACATTCCCGAGGCGGCCCTCCACGAATTAGCGGACGAACTTTTCCGCGCCTATGACGAAGAGGAAGCCGCGGGTGCCGATCCATCGTCGCGGTGAGGTTTGGCTGGTGGACCTGGGCTTCACGGCGAAAGTGCGCACGGGATTGATTTTGAGCATTGCTCCGGGGCCCCAAGACAGGGTGCTTATCACGCTCGTGCCACACACGACCAGCGTTCGTGGTAGCGGATTTGAAGTTGTCATCTCGAAGAAATTCCTGAGTGCCGGCGCTTTCGACGCTCAAGGACTCGTCACCGTCGCGCCGGCACGCCTGATTCGCAAGCTTGGCGCGCTTATGCAGCCGGAATTGGAATTGATCGAAACTGCCGTCAGACAATGGTTGGCGCTCTAGGAGCATCTGCAACCAATCGCTGTCGCCCGAAATTGCATTGCGTTTTGCGAGCGGCCCGTTATCGACGGCCCGCCGAAGCACCTTCAACGGCAGGCCGTTTCCCATTCTTCCCAAGTCGCCCGATATCTCGACGAAACGATTCTTGCGCCGCATCGGTTGCCGCCCGCTGCACTTCGAGTGAACTGCGAGGCAGAGTTTGCCGATTAAGGAGGTTGGAAAAACCCTGCCGGCTGCTGTTGCCGGTCGGTTCCAAGCTCTAACGCGTTTTCACTATGTCGGCTGCTCACGAACGGTCTGCCGCGGCGTCCTCATTCCGCGAGGCTGAAATAGCCTTGCGAGCGGACCTACGCGCTGACCTGCAGGCGGCGGCCAATTCGCAGCCGCCCATGGATTCGGCGAACGACCTTGGCTCGCGCTCGGCCGAATCGAACGACATCGAGTCGGACGCTTTACAGGTGCGGATCGATCCGGCGCATACGCTTGGCGATCGTCCGGCCGAAGAAACATCCGCCTCGACAGGCAGTAATGGTTCAAGCGCCGAGGAAGCGCTGGCAACGGATCAAAATTCTGCTGCTTCGCCGTCCTCCGAAGCGCAACCGGCCGAAGCGCGATCCGTTTTGCCGCCGGAGACCATTCAACAATTGCGGCTTCAGGCCGAGCAACTCGCCGGCCACCTGCGCGTCCAGCAATATCACTTGGACCGGCGCGAAGCCCAACTTCATGCTCAGTTGGCGCTCGAAGAGAATGCAATCCGCAACAACCGGCTTTGGTTCCGTGAACGTGACCAGGAGTTGACCGAGCGTTCCGCGGACATGGCTCGTGAACATGCGGAGCGCGCCTCGGAGCTGGCGCGGGAGCACGCCGAGCGCGTGGCGGAATTGGCGCGCGAACGTCAAGAACTCGAACTGCGGCAGCACGATCTGGCTCTGCGGTCGGAGCAATTCGAGATGCGGCAAGGCGAGTGGCTCGCCGAGCGCGATGCGGTGCCGCCGCGTGTCGCAGTCGCCCCGGCCATCGCACCCGTTGAATTGGAACCCGAGGCCGACGCCTGGCCGCGGCAGAATTTTTCCGAGGCTCAAGCGGCCGCAATCGACGCCCGAGAAGCGGAGCTGTCCGCCCGGGCCGAGGGCCTGCATTTCCGCCAGCAAAACTTGGAAGAAGCCGAAGCACTATTGGCCGACGGTCAGATCGAACTCGATCGCGGCCGGCGGCAACTGGCCGCGGATCGGGCCGCCTGGCAGGAACAGCTCGATATGGACCGGGCACGTTTGGCCGACGAGCGCCGCCGCGCCGAAGCCGAATTGGACAAAGCTCGGCAGTTGCTCCATGCTCGCGAAGACCATCTACAGCGGCGCGGCGCCGCGGTGGATCAGCTGCGGGCCGAGGTGATGCGGGCCCAGCGCGAAACGCTCGAATTGCGCCTGGCGACCGACGAGCTGTGGGCCCAGCTTGCGGGCCCAGTTCCACCGGCGGCGCTAACCCAATCGCTTAGCCGGCTGCGGGCTCAGCTTGCCGAGCAGTATCGGCTGGAGCGCGGCGAATTGGCGCAGCAGCGCGAGCAATTGGAATCGTTGGGCGGCCGGCTTGCCGAACAGCACGACAAGCTGCAACGTCACCGGCAAGAAATCGAAGCCTGGACGATCGACCGCCGCGGCGAAATCGAAAACCACGCGGCTCGGCTCGCCTCTCGAGAAGAGGAGTTGCAGGGCATCCAAGAGCAACTCGCCGAGAAGCACCAGCGGCTGGACACCGAGCGGCGCGTGTACGAAGCGGAAATCCGCCGCTTGCTTGGCCAACTGCGCGAGCAAGAAGGCCCGATTCAATTTCCCGGCGCGAATGCGGCGTAGACCGGTCGCTCAGTTCACGCTGGCCGAAGCCGTCGATGGCGCCGCGGTGCTGGGACTCTTCGGGCTTAACGTCTTACGCGCCTCGGCGATTTTCACTGCCTGATCGCTCACCAGCATAGCCGAGCGAATTTCTTCCGGCGAGAAATAGGGCTTCGTGTAGGCCGGCAAGTGGGGGAACCGCTTCATGTTGGCCAGTTCATCCCAAGTCATGTGGTTGGCCAAGTGCCAGGCGGCAGCCTGAGCGGCACGTTGGTCAACCTTGGCGCTGCCCAACAGTTTGCACAACTCCGCCACGGCCGGATCGCTGTTGTAGGTTTCGATCGGACGAATTTCATAAGGAATGTGGGCGTTCGGTTCGTCTTTGCCATGATCCAGGCAGACGACCGCCACTTTCACTTTGATCACCTTCTCCGGCGGCACGTTGAATGCGCCACCACCGCCGCCTTGTCCGCCACCCAGCGGGCGAACACCGCCGCCCTGACCGCCACCTCCCACGCCTTGGTTCTTGTTACCGCTCCCCGTATTTCGGGTTCCCGTGCCGGCGCCGGCGCCAGCGCCTGACCGAGAATGGGCACGCCGGCGAAGGCATCGGGCAACTGGACGTTCAGCGGCTGATCGGTATTGTTCTTGATTACGATTTGCGCTTCGCGCGAATTGCGCAGGAAGAACTTCACGTCGAGATCGCCGCTCTTCATGCCGTCGAACAAATCGACCGTGGCCGCGGGGCTTTTCGCGGTTGCGCTGCCATTGTCCGAATCGTCGGCTGCACGAGTTTGTCCCACGGGCAACAGCAGCGTCGCACCCAAGGCCAGGCTGCAAAGCCATACCGAACGTGATGCCAAAAATAGTGCCGCGCGAGAAACCAGAGCCATTGGGAAAACCTCCGCGAGGAGCATACGACCGGGAAGAGCCAATTCAGTGACCGGCGCGGCAGCCAGGCAAATCATCCGGACCGGACGCCCCCTGCCATGCACCCTCCTAGAATAGCCAGCCCCGGTGATTAAACCAAGTGAATTCCCGCAATAGATTTGGTTTTTCGTCCTGAATCCCAAGCGGCAGCCGTTTCCAACCCAATCGACCTTGCTCTGGCCGTGGTCAAGGCGCGGCGGAGCCTGCCGAAGCGGAAGCAGCCGAGTGGCTGGCCGAATTCGGTGGGGTGAGCAGCTTTTCGGCATCGGCCATTTTGGCCGCCTGATCGCCCGCCACCATCGCAGTGCGGATTTCGTCCGAAGAGAAATAGGGCGTCGTATAGGCCGGCAAGTGCGGGAATCGTTTCAGATTGGCCAGTTCGTCCCAGGTCATATGGTTTGCAAAATGCCAAGCTGCCACTTGGGCCGATCGCTGGTCGACCTGACCGGTGCCCAGCAGAATGCACAGCTCGCGGATTTCAGGGTCACTGCAATACGACTCGATCGGTTTGATCTCGTAAGGGATGTGCGCGTTCGGTTCGTCTTTACCGTGATCGAGGCAAACCACCGCAACCTTCACCTTGATGACTTTTTCAGGCGGGACGTTGAAGGCGCCGCCTCCCTGACCACCGGCGCCGCCGAACCCGCCACCACCACCGCCGCCGACCCCTTGATTCTTGTTGTTGTTCGTGTTCGTATTGCGCGTGTTGCCTTGAGCACCGTTGGCGCCGACGGCCTGCGCGAGCACAGGCACCCCGGCGAAGGCATCGGGCAGTTTTACGGTTAATGGTTGATCCGTGTTGTTCTTGATCAGGATCTGCGCCTCGCGCGAGTTGCGGGGGAAGAACTTCACGTCAAGATCACCGCTCTTCATGCCATCGAATAGATCGATCGTGGCCGCCGGCGTCTTGGCGCAGCCGCATTGCCATTGTCCGACCCATCCGCCGCAAAAATATTGGCCCTCGGCAAAAGTAGCGCGATGCCAAGACTTGCCAGCGGCAACCACGCAGCACGTCGAACGACAGTCAGAGCCGTGGTATGAACGTGGGTCATTTCAGGAACCTCCGCGGGGCGGTTGCGCTGGTTACGGCGAAATTGCGGTCATGACGGTAACCCGACTCGGCCGACAGAATCAGCAGGAACCGCGCGACCACTTTCTCTCTTAAGGATAGTCGGTCGGCAGGCCGTAGCCAAACAAATTCACGTCGCCGGTCGCGCCAGAAGTCGCGTTTTTTCCGGCAAATTCATTTGATTTTCGACTCAGCCATCGTTCGGCTGGGAGAGTTGAGCCTGCATCTGCGCAAGCATTTGGCTCAATCTTTTCAGCCCCGCGGTGAGCACCGGCGCCGCCTCGGAAGCCAACTCGCCGTAGCCGCGCATCGCTTTGGGACCGCAATCCTCGAGCGAGACGATGGCCGTCATGAGCGCCGTGCGGGCGTTCCAAACCGCACTGATCGTGGGCGGTGGAATCGCGATCCCCACCTCCGTCAGAAATTCGCGCATCGCGGTTCGTAATCGCTCGGTCTCAATTCGGAATCGCGCATACTGTTCGGCCGTGGCATCGGCTCGGTGCAAGGAGAACAGATTTCGCGCCCCGGCCGGATCGAGCAGCGCCAGCGCTTGCGTCAGCGAGTCATCGATGGCTTTGAACGTGACCACCAGCCGCGCCGATTGGCTTTCGTTGAAAAGCGACATAGAATCCGTCCACGTTGAAGCGAAAGTGTCGAACCGACGAACAAAATGGCTGGACGCATCATAAAGTGCAACCGAGCGCCGCGCAAATCCCCTAACTCAACTGAAGGCGGAACGCCTCCGGCGGCAATCGCCGTCTGTCTTGTCAAAGCCGGCTTCAAGGATTGTGTGTGCCACTGGCTCCGCCAGTGGTCCTCTTGATTCTTGCCTTGATAGGTCAGCAACGAAGAACACTGGCGAAGCCAGTGGCACCCGAAATTCAAGCGGTGACAATGCACTGGGCGCTTTTCCAATCCCGCTTCCAGCCAATGCCGATGCACGAGCCCTCGCCAAATTCGATTTCGCCATTCACTTCACGGCCGGCAAGCTGGATCAATTCCAGCATTTTGGGCATCGGAGTGGCGAGTCTGTTTTCCGACATGGGGCACGAGATGGCCACGGCCGCGATGCCGGCCTTAATCTCTTCGCTGGGCGCTAGTTCGGCTGTGCTGGGGCTGATCGAGGGGCTCTCCGACGGGGCGGCGAGCTTCGCCAAACTCTACTCGGGTTTGTACAGCGATCGGCTCGAACGGCGCAAGCCGCTGGCGACCGTCGGCTATTTTGTCACGGCCTCGGCAATGGCCAGCTTCGCTTGGGCCACGCAGTGGTGGCACGTGCTGGCCGGGAGATTGTGCGGCTGGATCGCCCGTGGAGTGCGAACGCCCGTGCGCAAAGTCTTGCTGACCGAGGCGACCACGCCCGCCACGTATGGCCGGGCTTTCGGGCTGGAACGGGCGATGGACAGCGCCGGAGCGGTGCTTGGCCCGTTGATGGCCATGGCGCTGCTGGCGACGGTCGCGGTCAGCAACGCGCGCTACGTGTTCATCTGGACGCTCATTCCCGGGCTGCTGGCCGCGCTGGCGATCGGGGTGCTCGTGCGCGAGAAGCCCCATGCCTCGCAGCCCAAAGCGCGGCTGTTCACGCACATCAAAGCGTTGCCCGCCGATTTCAAGCGGTATTTAGCCGGCATCGGCATCGCGGGGCTGGGAGATTTTTCCAAGACGCTCCTGATCCTCTGGGCCGCTCAGGCTTGGACACCAAGCTACGGCGCAACACGGGCCAACTTGATGGCCATTCTGTTTTATGTCGGCTACAACGCGGTTTACGCCGTTTGCTGCTGGCTGGCGGGGTTGCTGGCCGATCTCCTGCCAAAATACTGGGTACTCGCGGGCGGCTATTCTCTGGCGGCATTGCCTGCGGTGGCGTTGCTCATGCCCGGCGATTCGCTGCTGAAATTCGGCGCCGTGTTTGGCCTCTCCGGGCTGTACATGGGCGTGTGGGAAACGGTCGAGAGTGTCACCGCCGCGACGGTCCTGCCGCGCGAGCTGCGAGGCACCGGTTTTGGATTGCTGGAATGCGTCGCCGGCGTTGGCGACGTGGCATCGAGCGTCGTGGTCGGAGCGCTCTGGCTCGTTTCGCCTGCCGCGGCGATGGCGTGGGTCATCGTGACATCGGCCATGGGCGCTGCGCTGGTGTTTCTAACCGGATTTCGTGCTGCTACACGCGCGCGGCAAGGCGATAGCGGTTAATGGCGGCGGAAGGCTTTTCCTCTGGCTGCATTGTTCTTTAGGCCGTAAAATGCCGGGGGCGAAAGCCTTTTTGCGGCCCGATCGAAGCTTCGCCGACGTGGCGGTGCGACCGATCCTTGTGTTTTGTCAACGCTTGTGTTTGGGATTGCGTGCCACTGGCTCTGCCAGTGATCGTTGGAATTCTTGCCTTGATCGATCGGCAACGAAGAACACTGGCAAGGCCAGTGGCACCCTCAATTCAAGCTGTGACAAAGCACGAGTCGCCGCATTTTCACGTCCCGGCGCCGCGGCATGTCTTATAACTCGTTCAAACGCGTGCTGGGCGAAACCAGCCTCGAGCGAAAGTGCCGCTTCCTGTTTGGCGCCTGCCTGCTGGTGCTGATCACCGGCAGCTTCTGGTGGTACGGCAGCCGGACTGAAGATCTTGTCTATGCCAAGAGCCGCGCGACCGGCCAGCACATGGTCGACGCCGTGATGCTCCAGCGACACTGGATGAAAATGGACATCCCTTCGGGCGGCCATGAGTTCATGGACATGCGGATGAGTGCCCGGAAGTTTATCGATCTGGTCGCGAAGAACTTGCAAACGCATCGCGATTACACGGCCCGAATTCTAAAGCCAGGCGCAAAGCTGAACGGCTCTCCGGGCGACGACGCGCGAGACGACTCGGACGACCATGAAGATCGGCCCGACAGCCAATTCGAGCTCGAGGTGCTGGACTACTTCGAACATGAGCCGCCACCACCGGCAGCGACGCTGGACTCCGATCATCAGCCCGAATACCGTGAAGAACATGTCACCGATCGGCAGGAATACCGCTACTTCCAGCCGGTGCGGCTTCGCAAGGATTGCATCGTTTGCCACGGGGCGATTAGCCAGCACGTGGTTTTAGGCAGCGCCGGTTTGCCAAGCCCCAGTCCGCCGGTCGAAGGCGAATTGATGGCCGTGGTGGAAATCATCTTACCCGACGCCGAGACGCAGGCCGCCTTGAATTGGAACCGCGCGATCCTCTTGGCGACCGCCATTTTCACGGTGTTCATGGCGATGATCGCCTCCTATGTCATCGTGCGCTACGTGATCGTGAAGCCGCTCAAGCACCTGCGGGCGGTGAGCGACGAAGTCAGCCGCGGCAACATGGAAGCCCGGGCCGAAATTCAAACGAACGATGAATTTCAGGATCTCGGCGTGGCGTTCAACAAAATGCTCCGCCATTTGGTCGCCGTGCAGGACGAATTGCGCACCGTGAATCATCATCTCGATACGAAAGTCGACGAATTGGCCCAGGCCAACATGCGGCTCTACGAGCTGAACCGGTTGAAGAGCGACTTCCTTGCCACGATGAGCCACGAGCTACGCACCCCGCTCAATAGCATTCTCGGCTTCAGCGACGTGCTGGGCTCGATCCATTCGCTGGACGAAAAGCAAAAACGCTATGTGGGCAACATCCAGAAATCGGGCCGCGTGCTGTTGGACATGATCAACGACATCCTCGATCTGGCCAAGATCGAGAGCGGCAAGATGGAAGTCCGACTGACCGATTTCCGGATCGGCGATGCTGCGAGCGCCCAATGCGACATGGCCCGGCCGCTGAGCGAGAAGAAGAACATCGACCTCGATGTGGCGATCGAGCCGAACCTGCCGCCGCTGTTCCAGGACCAGAGCAAGGTGCAGCAGATTCTGAACAATCTGCTCTCGAACGCCATCAAATTCACCCCCGAAGGAGGCCGGATCGTGGTCAGCGCCCGCCGCGAGACGGGCTCCGGCCGCGATGATTTGCTGCTCACCGTGGCCGACACCGGCGTGGGCATTTCCGAGGAAGACCAGGTGGCGATCTTCGAAAAATTCCGCCAGGGCAAAGCGGCAGTCGGCGCCGGCGACGCGATGACGCGCGAATATTCCGGCACCGGTTTGGGGTTGTCGATCGTCAAAGAGCTCTGCAAGCTGCTCGGCGGTGAAGTGACGCTGGCCAGCCAATTGGGCAAGGGGAGCACGTTCACCGTGCGGCTGCCGTGGGTCCGAGCCGACCAGCCCAAGGTCGAATCGCCGCTGAACGAAAATATCGACGAGCTGCTCCGTCCGCGGCGGCAAGAACTGCAACGGTCGCTCGACCGCAGCGTGTTGTCGCTGGCCGGCCCGACGGCGAATGACGGTGCAACCAACGCCTCCACCGGAGCCGGTTCGGATGGCTGAAGAATCCCAACCGGAAGTGCTGCTGTTCACCGACGGCGCTTGCAGCGGCAATCCTGGCCCCGGGGGCTGGGCCTTCATCCTCCGCCATCCTGGCAGCGGCAAGGAGTTGGAACGTTCGGGCGGCGAGCCGCAAACCACCAACAACCGCATGGAGTTGATGGGCGTGATCCGCGGCCTCGAAGCGCTCAAGCGCCGTTCACACGTCGAACTCCTCACCGACAGCGAATATGTCCGCCAGGGCCTCAGCCAGTGGATGCCCAAATGGAAAGCCAACGGCTGGCGACGAAAAAAGGGACGCGACGGCAACACCGAGATCAAGAATCTGGAGCTTTGGCAGCGGCTGGATGAGTTGATCGTCGGCCACCGCATCAAATTCACCCGCGTCGCCGGGCACAGCGGCCACCCGGAAAACGACCGGTGCGACGAGCTGGCCGTCGCGGCGTATCAGCAGTTCGTGCGCTAAGCAACGCCGCGGCGGCTCGCTCGAAGACCTCGGGAGGGCGACCTCGGGAGGGCGACCTCGCGAGGGCGACCTCGCGAGGGCGGTCTCGCGAGGGCGGTCTCGCGAGGGCGGTCTCGCGAGGGCGAGGCTCCTGCCGAGCCGCCTCTGGCTCCCCTCGCCCCTTGTGGGAGAGGGGATGGGGGTGAGGGGTAGCGGCGTCGATCGACATCCCATCACCCTCGCCCCGACCCTCTCCCGTCGAGGGAGAGGGAGCACGCACGGCTCGGCAGGAGCCTCGCCCTCCCATTATCGCGAAACGACTTTAGAATGGTGCCATGGCGCCAATCCAACAATCTGCCACGACCACCACTTCAGCGTCGGCGGCCGCCGCGCCGGCGAATCCATTCAACACGCCGATCCAATTCTTGTTGGGCGCCGGTCCCGCGCACGCCGAGTTGCTCCAGCGTCTTGGCGTTCAGACCGTCGCCGATCTGCTGTTCTATTTTCCACGCGATTATCAGGACCTCAGCGACCTGCGGACGATCGGGCAGCTCGAAGAGGATCGATTTCTGAGCATTCGCGGCGTTGTCGAAGAGACCGAGCTACGGGGCGGCAGCCCGGGGCGATCGGTGTTGGGCGTGCTCGTGCGCGAAGGGGGTTATTACCTCCGTGCCATGTGGTTCAATCAACCGTATATGGCCGAAAAATTCTCGCGCGGCCAGCAAGTTCTCATGTCGGGCAAAGCGGCGCTGCGTGGCGGGCGCTGGGAAATGCACCATCCGCGCGTGCAATGGATCGACCCTGACGAGCCGCCGCCGAACGGGCAAGTGCTGCCGATCTATCCGCTGACCGAAGGTCTCACGCAGGGCAATCTGCGCACCATCGTGCGCAGCGCGCTCGTGGGATATCCAGCGGCGCTAGAAGAAATCTTTCCGCCCGATTTTCTGGCTCGCAAGCAACTCTTGCCGCTGCAGGTCGCGTTGGGTGAAATCCATTTCCCAACCAATTCCGCGCAAATCGGCCCGGCGCGGAGGCGGTTCGCCTATCAGGAATTGTTTCTGCTGCAATTGGCGCTCGCCGCCAAGCGGCAGGCCCAACTCGCCGGCGCGAAGGCCCCGCGCTGCCCGCCGATTCGCGGATCGACGCCCGAATCGGCCGGCTATTTCCCTTCGACTTGACCGCCGGCCAGCAGCGCGTGATCGCCGAAATTGCCGCCGACATGGCCCGCACGCTGCCAATGAACCGTTTGTTGCAAGGCGACGTCGGCAGCGGCAAGACCGTGGTGGCTGTGTACGCCGCGCTGCTGGCGATCGCTCACGGCCACCAAGTGGCGGTGATGGCCCCCACGGAAATTCTCGCCCGGCAACATGCCCGCACGCTGGGCCGGTTGCTCGCCGGCAGCCGCGTGCGCCTGGCGACGCTGACCGGGGCACTGCAAGGCGCCGAGCGCGCGGAATTGCTCAGCCGCATCAGCGCGGGCGAAGTGGATCTGGTCGTGGGCACCCAGGCGATCGTGCGCTCCGAGGCCCGGTTCGCGAAATTGGGGCTGATCGTGATCGACGAGCAGCACAAGTTCGGCGTGCGGCAACGGGCCTTGCTCAAGCAAGCCGGCGGTGACCCGCATTGTCTGATCATGACCGCCACGCCGATTCCGCGCACGCTGACGATGACGCTCTACGGCGATCTGGACGTCTCGACGCTCGCCGATTTGCCGCCGGGCCGGCAGCCGCTGCATACCTATCTGGCTGGCGCGGCCGAGCAGCCGAAGTGGTGGGACTTTTTGCGGCGCAAACTGCGCGAAGGACGGCAAGCCTACATGATCGTGCCGCTGGTCGAACAATCGACCGGCCCGCGCGAGGCGAGTGTCGCCAATCTGGAAGAAACCTTCGAGCAACTGGCGCACGGCGAGTTGGAAGCCTTTCGCCTGGGGCTCGTGCATGGCCGGATGCCGGCGGAAGAAAAGGATGCCGCGATGCAGGCCTTTGCCGCAGGCGAAACGCAGGTCCTCGTAGCCACGAGCGTGGTGGAGGTCGGCATCGACGTGCCGAACGCCACCTTGATGACCATCGCCGGCGCCGAGCGGTTTGGACTGGCCCAACTTCATCAACTGCGGGGCCGCATCTCGCGCGGCCCATTTCCCGGATTTTGCTGCGTGTTGCTGGACACCCCGACCGACGAAGCAAAGGAGCGATTGCAGTGGTTCGCCGACACCACCGATGGCTTTGCCCTGGCGGAACTCGACTTGCGCGAGCGGGGCGCGGGAGACTTATTCGGCACCCGGCAACATGGCTTGCCTACGTTCCGCGCCGCCGACCTGGTGCGCGACGCGAAGCTGGTCGTTGAAGCCCGATCTGATGCGCAGGCATTGGTGGCCGCCGATCCCGGCCTGCGCGCTCCGGACCACGCCACGCTGCGCCGCCGGATGCTCTTGCGATACGGCCAGGCCCTGGACCTCGGCGATGTGGGCTAATGCTCTGTCAACCCTTGCTCTTCGGCTTGTGGCGCCACTGGCTCTGCCAGTGCTCTTCGTCGCTGGGCAGATCGAGGCGATAATTGCAAGCAGCACTGGCAGGCCAGTGGCGCCCGGCGCCCTGCGGGCCGATATCGCGACAACTAAAATGAGGATCGTATATGCAGACATCGACACGCTGGTATCACTTGCTTGCTTACTTCTTCGGCGGAGCCTTCCTGGCAAACACGATCCCGCATTTGGTGAATGGCATGTCCGGCAGCCCGTTCCAAAGCCCGTTCGCAAGACCACCGGGCGAGGGTTTATCATCGGCCGCGGTCAATGTGCTGTGGGGATTTCTTAACTTGGTCGTGGCTTATATCCTGGTTGCACGCATCGGTCAGTTCAACGTGCGCCAGACGAAGCACGTTGCTATTCTAGGGCTGGGCTTGCTGCTCATGGCTCTCATGCTGGCATGGAGTTTTGGCAGATACCATGGTGGCAATATTTGACCGGCAGTAGGAAATGGGGAGAAAAAAAGAGCTGCGTCCAGCTGCGTCCCTTTTTCAGTCTCCGGGTGCCGTTGGCTTACCGGTCGAGGCCGTACATTGTGATGAACCGCTGCAAGCCGGGCGTGGGGTGCTGTTTTTGGCGGTCGAGCACCAAGGCGTTGCGGAACCTGCCCAGGTCGAGATACGCCTGATAATCTTCCGGGATCTTCACGCCCAAATCGCCGAAGTCGCTACGGCCGGCGAAAAATTTCTCGGCGGCTGTCGAATGTCCGATCTTTCCGAGCCAACCAGCGTCGACAGTTTTGATGTTCGACAGTGTGTCCAGAAGCTTCCGCTGTTCGGGGCTTGTGAGCTCGATCCGGCCCACCATCACCCGGTGCACCTCGGCCGGCACCGAAAGAGTCAGCGGCAAGTAATGATCGGTCCAAACCTGCGGCACAAGAAAGAACAAGCGCAACCCGGGGCTGTGGAAATAGGCCTGATCCCACGTGGCAACCATCGCCGCGGCTTCGTCGGCGTTCAGCCCGTCGGCCAAGAGTGCCGCGTGCAAGTCCTGTTGTAGCTCGGCCAATTTGCCGGCCGTGAAATCTTGGGCATCAAACGACGCCCGAGTTTGTCCGATGACGGGCTGCCGGTCTCCGTCAACTACCAGTGGACCAAATGCGCGAAACGCCACGCGGCCGTCGGACAGAACGTGCACCAGCCATAACCGGCCAATGTGTTCCTGTTGTCCTGTGGCGAGGACTTCCTCGAACCGGCCATGAAGATCAAATCGATCATGCGGTCGATCGGCGACAACTTCCAGCGGCGCGGAGAAATTCGCGACTCCCCGATAAAACAAATACCGCTCGCTTTCGCCCCCCGCGGCGGTGACTTCGGCCGCGTCGACATTCCGCGGTGCGAGCCAGACATGCTCCTTCGTCAAAGGACCGGCGACCACATTCTTTTCCGCCGCGGGATAGACCGTCAGGCCATGCCAGGCGAGCCGGCCGACGGTTTGCGGCGCCAACGTGCCATACGTAAGGTTGCCGTCCTTGTCGCTTTGGATGCCCACATTATCACTCTTGGCGGCCGGATAAAACTGCGTGAGCCAGCCGCCGTGCAGAGCCACATCCACGTCGACTTTAGTGGGGCCGGCCAGCGCCTGCGGCGGATGAAAATAGATCACGGGCGTTTCCAGCCGGAGCGCGACCTGGGGATAGCGTACCGGCAAGCCCTTATCGAAAATCCGCACTTGCGGCACAAACGAACGACCGATCAAACCGGCGTAGAGATCGTGGACAAAAGCGGGCAGCGGTTCGTCGTCGACATTGATTCCGCCGGCCGCCACACCGGCGTCGTTTTGCAATGCGGTGAACGTGCCCCACTCGTGAATCGTCCAATGATCGGCCGGCTGCCGGTGGGCGATCGACACCGCCAAGGCCCAGGTCACCACGGCGGCCGAACAAACCAATCCCACGGCGGCCGCCACCATCAGTCCACCGCGACGACTTCGGAATAGCCACCGAATTGCGATGCGTGCCATCGGACGCCCTCCTGAAAAGGAATAATGGATGAGCCGGCACAAGCTTGTGCGTTCATTACGCAGCGCCGGCCAATCTGGTTCGAATATTCTTGAATTTCTTGCCGCATTGTCATTCGTTGCACTAGCCCGACGCGTTAGCGAGGATGCGCGACAATGATCTTCCCAAGCTTCGTCGATTGCGATTGGCGTCAGTGAGGATACGTTGCAAGATCATCGTCTTGCGTCCTCGCTCACGCTTCGGGCTAGTGTTTCTTGTCTTTAATCTACAGATCTCGAAAACAACAAGAAAACTGTTTATGTTATCATTAATGATGTTTATTTTTGTAATCTATTTTTTTGCGAGCGTGTCCATGCCGGGTGAATTCCCTTCGCTTTCGACCGACCAGGTCGTTGCGTTCGTCGAGCTTTCGCGGCAGGGTAGCTTGCGCGGCGCGGCGGAGACGTTGCATCTCAGCCAGCAAGGTTTGCGCAGCCGGCTGCTGGCTTTAGAGAAGCGGCTCGACATCACGCTGTATCACAAACGTCGCGGAATGCGCCGCAACACGCCGCTGACAGCCGAAGGCAAGCAATTCCTGCCTCATGCGCAAGCCTTTCTGCAGCGTTCGCGAGAACTGTGCGAATTGTTTCGAACATCGGCCGGGCCGCGCGAAGTGCGCGTCGCCGCTAGCCAATATCTGACCCTGTACTTGCTGGTCGATGCGATTCGGCAGTTCCACGCGGCCAAGCCCGACACCCGAATCCGCCTGCAAACGCGGACCGAGCAGGAAATCGAGGAGTCGCTGCGGCAAGATCCGGAGTTGAACATGGGGATTGCCGCGCCCTTGGAATCGACGCCGGATTTGGACTACCACCACTTGTTTTCGATGCCCTGGAGCCTGGTGACGCGGCCCAATCATCCGCTGCTGCGGCGCCGGCGGCTGGATTTGAACGCGCTAGCCGCCGAGCCGCTGATTCTATTCGAGCGCGGTTCGACGGGCCGGCAACACGTCGTCGAGGCGTTCCGCCGTGCGGGCGTTTCTCCGCGCGTCGAGATGGAAACCACAAGCACCCAAATCAGCGTGCGAATGGTCGAAGCCGGGCTGGGATTGGCCATCGTGCCGCTTTTGCCCAGCGGCGCCGTCACGCGCGGCTGCCGCGTCGGCGTGCGCAGCTTAGGCAAGCGAATCCGACCGATCGATTCGGGCATTTTGTTGCGCCGAGGTGAAACGCTTTCGCCCGCGGCGCAGGATTTCGTCCAATTCATCGAGCGGCGTTGTCGGAAGTAAATCGCATCCGCATAAGGTCGGCGCCGCCCACGGGAGTCCGTAGCATGGGCATTGCCCACCGTAATAGACGGTTCGATTGGCGAATGGTGGGGAGTCCGCAGTCCGTAGGGTGGGCATTGCCCACCGGAATGGACGGTTCGATTGGCGAATGGTGGGCAGTGCCCACCCTACGAACCCTTGTCTTCGCCCGTTGCTTGACATCCGGTCATGCCGCGGGCACGATGACAACCGCAGATTCGGCCGTATTTGAGGGGACGCCGGGGAGAATTCGCAATGAATTGGGTTTTCGATCGTTGGCAAAGGGGCCCGGTACTTGGGCTGTTCGGGATTTCCATTGCCTCTCTGCTGGGCGTGCTGCTCGTCAGGGCCGCGGCGCCGGTTTTGGCTGAAGAGCCCAAGCCAGCGACGACCGTCAAACTCTCGGCGTTCGCGCCGGCCGACGACCTGATTAACGAGGTGCATTATTTCCTCGGGCGATTGGATGATTCGCTCGCCAATCGCGCCGATTTCGACGACGCGCGGCAAAGTCGGGTAGCCAAGGAAGCCGACGTCGTGGCGGTGCTCGCTCTCGGTTTATCGCTCGACGACAGCAGACACGCGTTGCACGATTCGGCGCCTCGGTTGCTCGCGTCCGCGCAATCGTTGGCCGCTGCCGGTGGCGATTACGCCGCGGCAAGCAAAGCGCTTGCGGCAATGAAAGCCGCCGCCGCGGGCCAGCGTTCTGCCGACGCCGTTGCCGCGGCCCCAGCACCAGCGAACTGGAGGCCGGTCGCGCCGCTTGGTTTGTTGATGAAAGAAGTGCCGATCGTTCATGCTAGTTTGAAGCGGAATACCCAAGACGAACACTTCAAGTCGCAAGCAACCGAGTCGGCCGCAGCCGCGGCGACCCTTGCCGCGATTGCTCAAGAAATCATGGCCGACGAATCTGCCCTCAAAGAATCGGCCCAGCGACCGAAATGGCAGGCGGAATGCGCCGCAATGCGCGACGCGGCAGGCGCGGTGAATCATGCCGTTCATGCGGCCGATCGCGATGCGACCCGAGCATCGCTAACGCGGCTGGCGAAGTTGCGCGGCATGCCATGCCGACTTTCGTCAAGCGCGTGTAGCGAAAGCCGCACGCAAACCGAGAACTGCCACGAGCTGGCCCGGAAAAATTGCCCATCACGAATGACTGGGCCGGCGAAAGCGTTTAGGCATAGGTAACATCGCTCCGGCACGGTCTCGCTAACCGGAACGGTTTGGTCGATCCGAGCCACCGGCCCGAGCCGACGAAGAACTGGAGCCCAGAACCGCGCCGGCGACACGCGAGTCCCGAACCAGGTGGTATTGTTTTGAGTACGCAGCATCCAGATCCGCCCGACCCTTCGCAGATGGATGAAGAAGTGCTCAAAGTCATACAGCATCCCCACCCCGCGTTACAGTTCACCTATCCACTGCCTTATGGCGCAATCCTCCACGAAGGAGGAGTTCAGTTTGTCGTCTACAGCCACTCCGCAACCGCGATGCGGCTGTTGCTTTACAAAGGCGTCGACGACCGCGAGCCGAACGAAGTGATCACCTTCGATCGGGACACGGATCGCTGGGGCGATGTGTGGAGTATTTTCATTCCCGGCGTCGGCGCCGGACAGTTGTATCACTTCCAGTGCGACGGGCCGTTCGATCCCGAACATGGCCAGCGATTCGACGGCCGGGCCCGGCTGATCGATCCCTATGCCCGCGCGCTGGCGGGCCGGTTCCTGGCCTCCGACGACGGGATCATTCGGCCGCCGAAGTGCGTGGTGGTCGACGACACGTTTGATTGGCAGGATGACCGGCATCTGCGCCGCGGCCTGGCCGACACGATCATTTATGAGATGCACGTTCGCGGATTCACCCGCGACGCGAGCAGCGGAGTGAACCAGCCGGGGACGTACCTCGGCGTGATCGAAAAGATTCCCTATTTGAAGTCGCTGGGCGTGACGGCGGTCGAGTTGATGCCCGTTCACGAGTTTCCGATGGAAAGCCCCCTGGGGCACGATCTGGTGCGGCCGAACTACTGGGGTTACGATCCGCTGGCGTTCTTCGCCCCGCACCGTGGTTACGCCGCCGATCCAGCGCCCGGCGCGCAGGTTGTCGAGTTCAAGCAAATGGTGCGGGCGTTGCACCAGGCGGGCATCGAAGTGATTCTCGACGTCGTGTTCAACCACACGGCCGAGGGAAACGAAAAAGGCCCGACGCTGAGCCTTAAGGGCTTGGAGAATCGCGTCTATTACATGCTCGGCAACGGCGGCAGCTATTACCGGAATTTTTCAGGCTGCGGCAACACGATCAACGGCAACCATCCGATCGTGCGAGAGCTGATTTTCCTCTGCCTGCGGCACTGGGTTCACAACTACCACATCGACGGCTTCCGCTTCGATCTGGCGTCGATCCTGAGCCGCGATCAGAACGGCGAATTGCTGCCAAACCCGCCGGTCGTCGAGCGAATTGCCGAAGATCCGTTGCTGGCGGATACGAAAGTGATCGCCGAAGCCTGGGACGCCGCCGGAGCATACCAGGTCGGCTCGTTCGCCAAGCTGCGCTGGGCCGAATGGAATGGGCGATATCGCGACGACGTGCGCCGCTACTGGCGCGGCGATGCCTTCGAGGTCGGGCCGTTGGCCACGCGATTGGCCGGCTCGGCCGATTTGTATCAGCCCGGCGGACGGCATCCGTACCACAGCATTAACTTCATCACGTCGCACGACGGTTTTTCGTTGAACGACCTGGTCAGCTACATTCGCAAGCACAACGAAGACAACGGTGAGGGAAACCGCGATGGCGACGACAACAATCTGAGTGATAACTACGGCGTCGAAGGGCCGACGCGGCGTAAGAGTGTTGAAACCGTGCGGCTGCGGCAGATCAAGAATTTCCTGGCCACGCTCCTATTAAGCCAAGGCGTACCGATGCTGCTGGCCGGCGACGAATGCCGCCGGACGCAAGGCGGAAACAATAACGCCTATTGTCAGGACAATCCCACCTCGTGGTTCAATTGGCGATTGATTGAAAAGAACGCCGAGTTGGTCCGCTTCACGCGTGGTGTGATTGCCTTGCGGCGCGCGAATCCGACGCTACGGCGGAAGGAGTTCCTGCGCGGCGAGCCGACACGGCCCGGCGAGTTGCCCGACGTGAATTGGTTCGGGTCCGACGGCTCGGCGAAAAACTGGGGCGAGAACGATTCCAGCCTGATTTGTCTGTTCGGAACCCCGGGCCGCCCGGCCGACGCCCGCGACCCGGGCCGACATGTGATGCTGCTGTTTCATTCCGGCGGCGCACCGCGGACTTTCACCCTGCCCGCCTCGGTGCATGGGATCGTCTGGCGGAAATATCTCGACACCGGCGCCGAAAGCCCCTTGGACATGTTCCCCAATGGCGATGGCCCGGCGCCGCCGGCCAACGGGCAAGTGCCGATGGAACCGCACTCGATGGTCTGCTATCTCGCGGCACCATAGGCGGGACTCATGTTTCGCCGCAATTTAAACGAGCGCTTGCATTTTACGATTTCTCATCGCGAACTGTCCTTCGCTTGCGCTTCAGGCTTCTTTCGAAACACATGGGCCTGAAACGCTAGCGAAGGGCAACATGATTTTGTCCTTCGCTTGCGCTCTTTGAAGTTGCGCTTGTTTCCTAATTTCCCCGCGGGTTTGTTGATTCAGCTCCGTTTTTCGCCGCAATTTACACTAGCCCGAAGCGTTAGCGAGGACGCGGGGCAATGATCTTGCAACGCGTCCTCGCTAACGCTTCGGGCTAGTGTTCTCCGCCTTGCGGCGGAAAAAGCGCAACTTCAAAACTTGCGCTTCGGGCTTCTTTCGAAAAACACATGAGCCTGAAACGCTAGCGAAGGACCATCGCATGATCGCATGAGTACGAATCGAAACCTGCCTTGACAGGCTTGGGGAAATCGTCACAATCCCCGCCGACCTGAGCCTCCGCTGGCGACTGGATGTCGCGGCGGCGGAAGACCCATCCTCGAAGGCGACCCGCCGAATCTGTTTCGGCTCGCAGGGCAAGGAGGCCTTGCAAGTATGCCAACCTGGACTCCCGCTACGCGCCGCGTCAGCCTGCGGAAGCTGTTTCCCGCCGCGAAATTCCACGGCACGGACGACATTATTGTCGAATCGGTCGTGGCCGATTCGCGCGATGTCGAGCCGGACGACCTGTTCGTGGCCGTCTCAGGCATTCAGACCGATGGTCATCTGCACGTGCGCGAAGCGCTCGTGCGCGGCGCCAATGCGGTGCTGGCCGAACGGCTGGTGCCGACCAGCGGCAAGCCGCTGTGCATCGTGCCCGACAGCCGCGTGGCCTTGGCCCGCGTGTGCCAGGCACTGATGGGCGACCCGAGCCGGCACATGAAAGTCATTGGCGTCACCGGAACCAACGGCAAGACGACCACGGCCTGGTTGATCCGCGGAATTCTCGAAGCCGCGGGACATCGCACCGGCTTGTTAGGCACGGTGGAAAATTGCGATGGCCAGTGGAGCACTCCGTCGCAATACACGACGCCGCCGGCGCCGGAATTGGCCGCGTGGCTCGGCCGGATGGAAGAAGAGGGCTGCACGCACGCCGTGATGGAAGTCTCGAGCCATGCCTTGAGCCAGGCCCGGCTGGAAGGCGTGCAACTTGCCGCCGCCTGCGTGACCAACGTGCGGCACGATCACTTGGATTTTCACAATACGCTGGCCAATTATCGCGAAGCGAAGGCCAGCATCTTCAAACATCTCGCGGGCAATGGTTTCGCGGTGCTGAACACCGACGATCCGGCGCGGCCGGCCTGGTCGAGCGCGTCACCGGCGCGGGGCTGACCGTCGGCATGCAAGGCACGGCGGATGTCAGCGCCACGCTGGTCGAACGGACGATTAGCGAGCAGACTTTCTTGCTTTCGGCTGGCAGCGAAACGTTGCCGGTGCGAACGCGGATGATCGGCGATCATCATATTTCCAACTGCCTGGTGGCCGCGGCCGTCGGACTCGTGCTGGGCATCGATCTCGCCGACATCGTTCGCGGACTGGAGCAAGTCATCGTCGTTCCGGGCCGGCTGGAGCGCATCGAGTGCGGGCAGTCGTTCGGCGTGTTTGTCGATTACGCGCACACGCCCGATGCATTAGACGCGGTTCTCGAAACACTTCGCGAAGTCACCCCCGGCCGATTGATCACCGTGTTCGGCGCCGGCGGCGAACGCGATCGGGCGAAGCGCCCCTTGATGGCCCGGGCCGTCGAGCAGGTTGCCGACCTGGCGATTCTCACGCAAGACAATCCGCGCAGCGAGCCGCCGCAACGAATCGTGCGCGATCTGCTGAAAGGCTGCCGCCGTCCGCACGAGGTCGAGGTGATTTCCGACCGCAGCGATGCGATCGCGTATGCCCTCTCGCAAGCCGAAGCGGGCGATTGCGTGCTCGATCGCAGGCAAAGGACACGAGACGCGGCAAATCATTGGCAGCCGGGCTCTCGAGCACGACGACCGCGAGGTCGCCTGCCGATGGCTTTATGAAAATTCAGTCTCCATGGAAATGCTGGTCCCAGTCCGGCAGCGTCAACGCGCGGCTTAGTGCATGGTCAATGCTTGTTTTTTGGATTGTGTGCCCCTGGCTCTGCCAGTGCTCTTTGGAATTCTTGCTTTGATCGGTCAGCAACGAAGAACATTGGTAAAGCCAGTGGCAGCCTAAATTTTAACTTTCGCAAAGCAGTAGGCGGAAATCCGGTTTCATCGCGTCATGCAATTCACACTCGCCGATCTTCACAACTTGTTGGGCGGAGAGCTTCGCTTGGGGACGATGCCCCCGTGCGACGGCGACACGACGCTGGTCGGCCGCGTTGCCATCGATAGCCGCGAGGTCGAGCCGGACGAAGTTTTTTGGGGATTGGAAGGAACCCGGTTCAACGGCGCGCATTTCGCCGAAGAAGCCTTTATTCGCGGCGCCGCGGGCGTGGTCGCATCTGGCCGCCGGGTCGAGCCGTGGGCCGGACGCTGGGTGCTCCAGGTCGAAGACTCGCGGCACGCGCTCTGGAAACTCGCCGCCTGGTGCCGGGCGCAATACAGTGGCCCGCTGGTCGCCGTGACCGGAAGCGTCGGCAAGACCACCACGCGGCAGATGATCGACACCGTGCTGGGGCGCCGGTTGGCCGGAGCCGCCAGCCCGAAGAACTACAATAATCACGTCGGCGTGCCGCTCAGCCTGCTGCGTTTGGAGCGGTGGCATAAATATGCCGTCGTCGAATTGGCGGCCAGCGCGCCTGGCGAGATCGCCCGGCTCGCTCATCTAGTGCAGCCCTCGATCGGGGTCATCACAAAAATTGGCGAGGCCCATCTGGGCGGGTTCGGGAGTGAAGCGGGCATCGCCGCGGCCAAGGCGGAGCTGTTGAACGAATTGCCGATGCACGGCCGGGCGGTGCTGAATGCCGACGACGTATGGCTGCGGCGGATTGCCAAGCGCTGCGCTGCAAAGGTCGTGTGGGTCGGCCGTTCGGCCGACGCGAATCTGGTTGCCACCGACGTTGTGAGCCAAAGTGGCCGGCTGAGCTTTCGCGTCGGCGGGCAGTCGTTCGACGTGCCGGTTTGGGGTCGGCATCACCTTACGGCGGCGCTGGCGGCGATTGCAGTCGGGCAGTTGTTCGAAATGGACTTGGACGAAATCGCGGCAGCGCTTGCCACGTTTCAAGCCGTGCCCCTGCGCTGCGAAGTCACCGTGGCCGGCGGAATCACGCTCGTCAACGACACGTACAACTCAAGCCCCACCGCCATGCGGGCCGCGTTGGAACTGTTGCGCGAGATCGACGCGCCCGGCAAGCGAATCGTCGTGGCTGGCGACATGGGTGATCTTGGCGAGACGGCTCCGGCCTGGCATCGCCGGTTGGGCGAAGAGGTGGTCAGCCTCGGCGGCGCCGATTGGCTGATCGCTTGTGGAGAGCACGCCACAGTGATGACCGACGCAGCCAGCCGAGCCGGAATGCCGCGCGACCGGGCCGTTATCTGCCAGCGGTGGGAAGAGGCTTTGGCCGCGCTAACGCGGACCATGCGAAGCGGCGATGCCGTGCTGGTGAAAGGGGCCCGCGTGATGGGCCTGGAGCGAATTCTCGAGTCGATGAAAGCTCGCCTTCCAGCCGCCGCCTGAAAAACGAGTAGCAGGATTTTTTTGCAGCCTTTGCAGCCGTTGAAAAAGGGGATTGGCTTCGAGCGACCGGATGAGCTTGCCGAGGGATTTAGTTGATCGCGAGGTGCCTGGCCCCTTTTTCAACACACTGTTAGACCAACAAACCAACAGGAAACATTTGTAGGCTCCATCGTTTGCGTTCGATTTGCGGGAATCGGACGCAACCCTCCCTCCTGGGTCGGAGCATCAGCTTGTCGACGCAGTTTCTGGGTCAATTGCGGCGATGAGTGCTTCGCGATGGACGCCTAAGACTGAGCACCGGGGCGGCATAGGCCGCTCCGGTGTCTCAGGGAACACGCGGGTGGGGCTAGGGAACGCGGCCGGTTTCGTTTCGACGGAACTGGCCGCAAGCGGATCACAGATCATCGCGACCTGAAATGGTCGCGGTTCGTTCAGCGGCGGGCGAAAACCCGTCGCTGTTCCGCTTTTTGGGTGACGATGTAAAGTCACGCAAAGAAACAACGTCGATGGATCGCGGTACGGGCGCGCCTCACCCTCACCCCAACCCTCTCCCGTCGAGGGAGAGGGAGTATGGCTCCCCTCGCCCTTGCGGGAGAGGGGCCGGACTTCGGTGAGCTCAGTCGAACCGGGGTGAGGGGTAGAAGCTCCAAAGGTCGTGCCATCATCCGTCTCATTCGTCCGCCTTATCTTCCGACCCACTTACCTCCGCTGTCGGGCCAAAACCGATGCTGCTCTGGCTGCTTAGCTGGCTATACGGCCGTGTTCCGGACGAAATCCACGCCGCTGATTTCGGGGCGTTGGGCAAAACGACGCTGCGCGCGGCACTGGCAGCGCTCGCCAGCTTTGCCGCGGCGCTAGTGCTCGGACCGCGGCTGATCCAGTGGCTCGGCCGCCGCTTTCCCGAGCCGATCGCCAGCCCCTCGCCACGGTTGCAAGAACTGCACCAACACAAGCAAGCCACGCCGACGATGGGCGGCTTGTTCGTCGTGGCCGGACTGATTGCCGCGCTGCTGATCTTCGGCGATCTCGGCAATCATTACGTGCCGATCATGCTCCTGCTGCTCATCGGCTTGACGGCCGTGGGAGCCGTTGACGATCTGCGGAAGCTGTCGGCCGGCGGCGGCGGATTGCGGCCCCGCGTGAAGTTGGCCGCTCAGACCGCCGTGGCCCTCATCGCCGCGGTGTTGCTCTATGGCGTCGAGAGCCGGCAACCTGGTGGCTTGGAATTGTTCGTGCCGCTGGTCGGCCCGGTCGGCGATCTTGGGATCTGGTTCATTCCGCTGGCCGTGATCGTGATCGTCGGCTCGTCGAATGCGGTGAATCTGACCGATGGCCTCGACGGCCTCGCAGGCGGATGTCTCTTGTCGACACTGGCAGCGTTGGGCGTGGTGGCTTATGCCAGCGGGCAGGCCGGTTGGGCGGCCTATATGAGCGTAGCCCATATTCCCGGCGCGGGCGAATTGGTGGTGGTTGCCGCGGCGGCGATCGGCGGCACGCTAGGCTTCCTCTGGTTCAATTGCCATCCGGCCCAGGTGTTTCTGGGCAACACCGGCTCGCTTCCGTTGGGCGGAGCGCTAGGGCTGATGGCCGTGATGGTTCGCCAAGAATTGTGGCTCGTGCTGGCCGGGGGAGTGTTCGTGGCCGAAGCGGGCAGCGTGATTTTGCAAGTGGGCATGTATCGCTGGCGGCAGCGGCGCGTGTTGCTCTGCGCTCCGCTGCACCATCACTTTCAATTTCTGAGTTGGCCCGAGGGAAAAATTGTGGTGCGATTCTGGATCGCCTCAGTCCTGTGCGCGGTGCTGGGCTTGGCGATGCTGAAAAGCCGGCCAGCCGACAATTCCACCCCCGCCGAACTTGAAGCCCGGCGAACGCCAGCGGCGTTGACGTCCAGATAGGTCTAAATCCTAGTTCATGATTACGGGAGGGCGAGGCTCCTGCCGAGCCGTGAACGTTTCGGCTCGGCAGGAGCCTCGCCTTCCCCTTGCGAGCGATTCCTTGACCTAACTTCAACTGAGATCCACCGATGACGGCACCAATCCGACATCCTGAACCTTGCCACGTCGTCTTCGCCGGCGGCGGGACGGGGGGACATTTGTTTCCGGGGTTGGCGGTCGCCTCCGAACTTCGCGCGCTGAACGCGGCCGTGCGGATCACGCTGGCCACCGGCAATAAGCCGCTGGAGCGCGAACAGGTCGCGGCCGCGGGATTGGAACAATTAAAATTGCCGTCGCACCCTTGGCCACGGGGCCCGCGCGGGGCGTGGCGATTTGTGGCCGAAAATCTGTCCGGTTATCGCGCGGCACGACGCTTTCTACGCGAGAACGAAGTCTCGGCGGTGGTTGGCCTGGGAGGTTACGCCAGCGCGCCGATGGCTTGGGCCGCCGCATCAGCCGGTGTGCCGCTGGTGCTACTGGAGCAGAACGCGGTGCCGGGGCGGGTGACTCGCTGGCTAGCGCCGCGGGCCTCGCTCGTGTGCGTGGCGTTCGAAGAAGCCCGGTCGCAATTGCAATGCGGCGGTCCGGTGCGATCGACGGGAAATCCTATTCGGCGCGGGTTTACTATTGCGTCGGCGCCCGATCGACGCAGCGATTCCACGGGCCAGCAACTGTTAGTTCTCGGCGGTAGCGGCGGCTCGCGCACGCTGAACGAGCAAGTGCCTCGCGCGCTCTATCGTCTCGGCGCGCATCTGAGCGGCTGGCGGATCGTGCATCAGGCCGGGCCGCGCAATGTCGAGGCGACTCGGCGGCTGTACGAAAGACTGCACATCGCAGCCGACGTCGTGGCGTTCGTGAATCGTGTGGCTCCAGTCCTGCACGGGACCGATCTCGTGGTTTGCCGCTCCGGCGGGACGACATTGGCCGAGTTGGCGGCCGTCGGCTTGCCGGCTTTGCTGATCCCTTACCCGCATGCGACCGATCGCCATCAGCGGCGCAATGCCGACGTGTTCGCCGCGGCCGGAGCGGCGCGCATCGTTGACGAGCGCGAAGTCGCAGGGCGGTTGGACGACACTTTGGCTGTGGAGCTGGCCGACTTGCTGTCGGATCGATCGGGCTTGAGGCGAATGGCCGCCGCGATGCGCAATCGGGCCCAGCCGAACGCCGCATGGCACGTGGCGACGATGATTCTCGATCTGACCGGCCCGAACCGGCTGCGCCGCGCCGGCTGAAATCGCGCCATGCTTGTTGGCGCCGCTTTATTTAGCGGGACCGGCCGGAGGGACGACCGTCGCGGCCCCGTTGCCGTCGATGGGCGGCGTGACCGTCGAGCGCGAGCTGTGCGAATCGGTTTGCGTGTCGCCGGAAAATTTCATTAGTGCTTCGGGCAATTCCACGCCGCCGATGTCGCGCATCACCTGCATCATTGGGGGCATCGTTCGGGCCATGTTGTGCAGAAAATTGGCCGTGGCGGTTGTGTTCTTGTCGCCCCCTTCCCAGACAACCACCTTGTCGAATTTGATATTCGAAATGGCCGTCGCGGAGGCTGCCACCAGGTTGTCGAAGTGTTCGAGCAGGAGAAGTTGAAACGCTTCTTTCGAGCCGCCGCAGGCGTCGATGATCCGCTTCAGACCGTCGCCCTTCTTGGCGAGGATTTCGTATTGGCCGCGGGCCTCGGCTTCGAGCTTGGCGTAGATCGCGGTCGCTTCGCCTTGCGCTACGATGCGCTGCCGTTCGGCCTCGGCCTCGGCTTCGACGACGATCCGCGCCTTGTCGGCCTTGGCCGGCGCTTCGACCGCTGCCCGCCGCTCGGCCTCGACGCGTTCGGCCGAAGCCAGGGCCGCCTTGGCCAGCGCCCGGTTTTGCACTTCTTGCACGGCGGCCTCGGCTTCGCGTTTGCGGCTTTCGCCAAGCTGATAAGCCTCGGCCTGCTTCACGGCCAGCGTGGCTTGCGATCCGGCGATCAGTGCCTGGGCGGCACTTTCGCCGGCGACCGCCTGAGCTTCGGCCTCGGCGATCGAGATGCGCATCGTCTGTTGCGCGCCTTTGACCTGGGCGTCGCGCTGGAAGGCCGCGGTCTGCTCGCCGAACTTTTGTTCCTTTTCTAACTCGGCCAAACGCACGGCTTGCGCCCGATCGGCCTCGTGCATGCCGATCTGTTGATCTTTCTTGGCGTTGGCCACCTGGATCGACTTGTCGCGCTCGGCTTCGGCCACGCGGCTTTCGCCCAGTCGAAGCTGCTCGGCCACGTCGCCACGGGCTTGCTGGATGGCTTGCGAAGCGGCCTTCTGGCCGATCGCGGCGATGTAGCCGCTTTCGTCGGTGATGTCGGTGATGTTGACGTTGATCAGCACCAGCCCGACTTTCTTCAACTCCGGCTCGAGCGAGCTTTGCACATGATGTAAGAATGTGTCGCGATCGCGGTTGATGTCCTCGATCTTCATCGAAGCGATGACTTGCCGCATCTGGCCGAAAATGATCTCGACCGCCTGCTTCTCGATATCCTTGGTGCTGAGGCCCAGCAAGCGGATGGCGGCGTTGTTCATCACCTCGGGCGAGGTTCCGATGGCAACCGTGAAGACGCTGGGGACATTGACGCGGATATTCTCCATCGAAAGCGCGCCTTTGAGCGGGATTTCGATCTGCATCGGCTCGAGGTAGAGGTAGTCGTAATCCTGGATCAACGGCCAAACGAATTTCGCTCCGCCGTGGATGCACTGCGCCGCTTCGCCGTGCCCGGCCTTGCCGTAGATCACCAGCACGCGATTGCTCGGGCAGCGTTTGTAGCGCCGGGTGAGGAGGATCACGAATCCGAAGAAGATGAGCGCGACTAGCATCACCGCGCCGCCGACCCAACTTGCGACTTCGCCTGGCTCGCCCAGTGCGAACAGAAAAGTTGACATGGCGCCCTCCCCAAGAAGAATGATTCGTTTGGTGTTGCGTACTCCCCTCGCCCCTTGCGGGAGAGGGGTTGGGGGTGAGGGGTCGTAGCGCCAGTCGGCACTCCATCACCCTCACCCCAGCCCTCTCCCATCAAGGGAGAGGGAGATTTGCTCGTCGACCTCTTTCGTCGAGGAAGAATTATTCGATCGCTGCTCGTTTACGCCAGCGCTTCGACCTCGACGGTGCTTGGGCCGATGATGCCGACGACTTTGACTTTGGCTCCGCCTGGAAGTCCTTCGCCTGCGGTTACGGCTTCAAGCTCGTCGAGCCGGTTTTGCAATGTCAGTTGGATCTTGCCCATGCCCGTGCGACGAGCCGGAATTGAAAGGTATACGGTGCCCGGCTGGCCGAGCGCCCGTTCGATGCGCATGGTGCGGTCGGTGTCGAGCGATTTCAGGCCGCGCATCAGCCCATGCACGGCATACATCGCGGCGATGCCTGCGCCGATGGCCAGGGCCAACGTTGTCACCTCATCGAAGCCGGCGCTCGTGGCCGCTTTGCCGGTCATGCCGAACAGCGCGACCGCCGCGACCACAGTCCGAAAGGAAAGGACGCGAAAGAACCAGTCGGCCGCGCCGCGGCTGACCGAATTGCCTTGATGCGAGGAATGTTGGTTTGCGTCGGCATGGGAATCGCCCGCGTGCGTATCACCGCCGAAATGACCCGTTTGAAAGTCGCCCACGTGCACGTCGCCGGTGTGCACATCCGTGCCGTGGCCAGCGAAGCCGACGAGGACCATCAGGAACTGGCAAACGACCAGCGTTCCGCCCACCACGGCGCAAATGAGGAACATGGTTTCCATATCCGGCCCTCCTGTTCGAATACCCCAGCGAACAAGCCGCGACCAGCCACATAGATGAGTCGGGCGCCAATCGCTTATAAACCGCTCGATCGGCTTGAACCTGATTCGCCGCCGGGCGAAAATTATTGGCTGCCGGCCCCGAATGCTCGCCCGTATAATGAACCGGAACTTGCTGGAAGTCAAACAGTTGCGCTCGGAGGATTTTGATGCTGCGACGATTTCGCCCGATCTCCGTTTTGGCAGCGTTGGCATTCTTGTTTTTGTCGGCGACGGTTCGGGCCGATACGCCGACCACGCCGGCTACGCCGAGCACGTATGTCATCCTCTGGTTCGATACCGAGGACTATATTCTGCCGGCCAGCGATGACGCCGCGTTGCACATCGCCAGATTTTTGACGAGCCACGACATTCGCGGCACGTTCAAAGTCGTTGGCGAAAAGGCCCGGACGCTCGAGCGGCGCGGTCGCACCGACGTGATCGAAGCGCTGAAGAAGCATGAGATCGGCTACCATTCGAATTTTCACAGCGTCGAGCCGACGCCGGCCGTCTATTTGAATGTGCTGGGCTGGGACGATGGCGTGGCCGAATTCGATCGCCGCGAACGGCCTGGGTTCGACGACGTTGAGCGCATCTTCGGCAAGGCGCCTACGTGCTATGGCCAGCCCGGCAGCTCCTGGGCGCCGCAAACGCTGGGCGCCATGAAGCAATGGGGCATGAAAGTTTATCTCGACGCCGGCCGGCACGTCGCGCTGGATGGCAAGCCGTTTTACTATTGTGGGCTGTTGAATATTTATCAGATCGCGAACATGCCGCGCGCCGATCTGAAGAATCCCAACGGCTTGGTCGACGCGGAAGACAAATTTCAAACCGCCCGCAAGCAACTGCAAGCCGAAGGGGGCGGGCTGGTGAGCATTATCTATCACCCCTGCGAATTCGCGCACAAGGAATTTTGGGACGGCGTCAATTTCCGCAACGGCGCGAATCCGCCGCGCTCGCAATGGAAACTGCCGGCGGCCAAGACGCCCGAAGAGTCGCGGGCCGCATTCGCAATGTGGGAAGGCTATATCGAATTCATGCGGCATTTCGACGACGTGAAGTTCATCACCGCCAGCCAGGCCGTCCAGCTCTATGCCGACGCAGCCGCCAACCGGACCTGGAGTTTTCCTGAACTCAAGACAATCGCGGCCGCCGTCGGCGACGAGCCGGGTTTCCAACAGCGCGCGGGTTACACGCTGTCGGCCGGAGAAGTCTTTTCATTATTAAGCGAATTCGTGGCGGCGAAAACGGCCGGGAAAGAGCCGGTGCTCAAGCTTTCCGGCAGTCCGCTTGGGCCAAGCAGCCCGGAAGTTACGCTCGAAGCGCCGATTTCAGTTGATCGCGACCAATTTCTCCGTTCTACTGCCGACGTGGCCGATTCGATCCACAAACTGGGGCGAATTCCTTCCGCGGTGTGGCTGGGGAGCCGGGCCGTTCCGCCCGAGGCTTTTCTGCGCCTTGGCTCCGGTCGCGATCGATATGGCCGATGGCAAAGATGTGGCCGCGACAATCGAGATCAAGCCGACCAAACTGGCGGCCACGAAATATGTCGCCGACGACAATCCGGGCTTATGGAAATGGGTGATCTTTCCGCCGAACTTCCGCGCTCCGAATGTGATGGCCTTGGCCAAGCGCGAGGCCTGGACATTGAAACCGGCGTTGCTGCACGACAGCCCCGGGCATTGAGTGCCATCCTGGTTGGATAGCTTTACGCAATATCCGGGAGGGCGAGGCTCCTGCCGAGCCGGGCGTCCGGAGTCGAACCACGGATGGCACAAATGACACGGAGAAAGAATAAGTAATGTTTGTCCGCATCTGTGTTATCGGGTCATCCGTGGTCGAACGTCTTCCGTCACGGCTCGGCAGGAGCCTCGCCGTCCCGAATACGAGTCATCCGTGGTTCGCCCCCGAACGCCCGGCTCGGCAGGAGCCTCGCCCTCCCGATACGAAATAACCGTAGCGTCGATTCAACTTCCAGGAGCACGAACATGAAAGTCCTGCGTAACACGAGTTTGGCGGCGTTGATTGCCGCGGCACTGAGCTGTTCCATCGCGGCGGCGCGAGCGGCCGACACTGGGGCGGCTGACACTGCGCCGGCTGACACTGCGGCGGCCGAAACCGCCCTGCCGATTTTGAAGGTGTTGCCGGCAGACGCCTTGTCGGTCGCCATCATCAATCAACTCGATGCCGCCGACGCCAAGGTCGGCAAGTTAGCCACCGCCTTTGGAGTTCCGTTTCCCGGCATCCTCACGAGCATGAAGGCAACGTACGGGGGATTGGAAGGATTGGACGAAAAAGGCTCGGCGGCTATTGTCACTTTGCCCAAGGCTGACGGAACCGACGGCGCGGCCGGCGACGTGATGTTTGTCCCGACCGCCGACTACAAGAAGTTCATCGCCGCGTTCAAGCCGAAAGACGATTCGGCGGCAATCACGGAAATCCAACTCTCCGGCCACTCGGCATTCGTCGGCCGCAAAGACAACTTCGCGGTGCTCACCGAAAAGGCCGGGGCCGACGAGCGCAAGCTGCTGGAACGACGCTGGCCGATACGACGGGCATTGGCGCCAAGCTCGCGTCGATCGCCCCTTGGATCGGCCAGCACGACGCGTCGTATGTGGCGACGGCGAAAGCCGTCAAATTGGGAGTGGCCGCGATGCGCAAGGGACTGGCCTCGACGAAAGCCGCGACCGCCGCCAACGAACAAGCCAAAGCCGCCGGCCCGATGTTCGACGCATTCGACTCGCTGCTCAAGCGGGCCGATCGCGAAATCACCACGTTCGCGGTTGGCGGCCGGGTCGACGACGATGGCAGCGTTCGGATCGAAGCCCGTGCGCTCTGGATCCCCGACGGCGAATTCGCCGCCAGCGCGAAGGAACTTCGGCATCCCAAGGAAACGCCGATGGCGGGCTTGCCGGCCGGACCGTATCTGATTGCGTTCGACGGCGAATTGCCCGAAGCCTTCTCGAAGAATTTCATGAACATGTCGGTCGGGATCTTGAGCAGCGCCGGCAATGTGCCTGGCGCCACGAAGCTGACGGAAGAACAATCGAAGAAGCTGACTGAGTTGACCACCGAGTCGATGGTCGGAATTCGTTCGATGGCGTTGGTGATGGGAATTCCCAAACCAGGGGAGTCGATCTACAGCAGCATGACCGGCCTGTTCCGGGTCGAAAACGCGAAGAAGTATTTGGATCGCTACGAGAAGTCGATGAATGAACTCAGCGAATTGCGTAAAACGCTGAACAACCCGCTCATCAGCCAGGCACCGACGGAAGTCAAGCGAATGACGATCGAGGGTCTTCCCTCGTTGGAGGTCACCGCCGATATGTCGAAGACCTTGGTCGGGGCTCCCAACCCCGCGGCGAGGAAGCTGATGGAGTCGTGGCTCGGCAAGGACGGCAAGCTGACGTTCTACCTGGCCGCCGCCGACGACAAGACCGTCCTGATGGGCTATGTGTCGAAGACCAATCTGTCACGCGCGATTTCGGCTCACAAGATTCCGCAAACCAGCTTGTCGGCCGATCCCGACGTGGCCGAGACGACGCAAATGCTGTGGCCCGAAGTGCAATGGGTCGGCTACTTGGATCCCAAGGGCCTGATGGACTTCAGCATGCTGATGGCGATGCAGGCCGCGCCGCCTGGCGCGATCCCGCATTTGCCCACATTTCCCGCGACGCCGCCGATCGGACTGGCGGTGGCGATGACTCCCGATGCGCTGGATGCGCAATTGGTGCTGCCGGCGAAGATGGTGCGGGGTTACGGCACGTTTGTGCGCGGCATGGGCCAGATGATTGCGCCTCAGCCGCGGAAGGCGCCGGGATCGTGAGCAAGTGCGGGCCACGTGGATCGGGCCAGCAACCCGTTTGCCCTCAGGCTGGCCGGGCTGGGACCGGAAGAAAACTGGGAATCTTTTTACGGCGGATTGATTTCGTCGCATGGACGAAACGGGCGGCGGGCCGGGGGACGTGGCCATCAAGTTCGTCTCGCCGACGGATGCCATTTCGCGGCCGAAGCGCGTGCATCCGGCGTCAGCACAAATTCTGCAAAAATTTCGCCGTGGTTTGGATTCGACCCGTGACGCTCGGCCTCACGCTGATTGCACCGCGGCCCCTGTCGCTTTCCGCTCGGCCTGCTATAGTCATGGGCGGTTGATTGGACGATCTGACGTCGCTGCGCGAGCTTCACTCGGTGGCCTGCCGGTCGCCCATCCTACTTGGCGGGCCACCACATCTGGTCCCTTTCGCTTCGGCCCCGAAAGCTCTGTCGGGCCGGCATGCTTTGTTCGAGGAGTCGAATCGTGGGGAAGAAGCTCTATGTGGGAAACCTGAGCTACGCGGTGACAAGCGCGGATTTGGAACAGATGTTCGCCGAATTCGGCACGGTGCCGCAGTGCCGAAGTAATTCAGGATCGCGAAACGAACCGTAGCAAAGGCTTTGGGTTCGTGGAAATGGAGGACGACAACGGTGCGCAGCAGGCGATCAACGGCTTGCATGGCAAGGAGCACGAAGGACGCCCGTTAACGGTCAACGAAGCCAAGCCGCGCGAGGATCGCGGTGGTGGCGGCGGCCGCGGTGGGTACGGCGGCGGCCGGGGCGGCGGAGGAGGTGGCGGTGGCCGCGGATACGGCGGTGGTGGCGGCGGTCGCCGTTACTAATCCAATCCAACGATTTTGCCCGCGCCGGAGAGAATCGCGAAAAGATTCTCTCCGGCGCCGTGGCGAGTGCGCAACCGTGCGCCGCCAGTCATCCAAAGAGCCGCACGAATCAAGCGGTTACATCAACCACTTACTTCGTGCGTGGCTCTTTCGCATGTTCGGGGGCCGTTGCATAGCGATAGCGAAACCGGCCCGCGGGGGCGGTCGATCCGCTGAGATAGAAATCCATGATGTCGCCGGGCCGCTGGATGTTGTCGGCCCACTTGAAATCCAGCGCCAGATCATGCGAACCCTGCGGCAACTCCAGCGCGGAGCGCGCGATGGCCAGTTGTAATTCGTTGCCCGCCGCCCGGTAGTGCACCTTCGCAACCTTCTGCCACTGCCAACCGCCGACGTTTTTCTCCAACCAGGTTGTGCCGTCTGTGTCAGTGCCGGGTTCCATCGTGCGATTGACAATGTAGTTGAATCCTTCCCAACGCGGGCCGGGCTCCTGCTTTGCGCCGGAGGGCGCAGCGACGTCGAGGAGCAGCCACATCCAATGGCTGTCGCTGGAGGCGGTTAACGGCGACTCGGTGCGAACGTAGAAGTACACGTTCTCTTCATCGCGCCACCTTCGCCAGCCGGGGTTCGTTCCGTCCGGTGCGATTGGTGTAATGCAGCCCGGCGGCCCCGGGATAATCGCGCGGGATCGTCTCGTCGACATGCCCGTTGTATGCGGGTCCGACGTCGCTCCACGCTGCGAAACTCCCGTCGATCGAAATTGTTTTGGCAGCGGTGGGTCTTGGCAGCGGCGGCACGCCCTTGTAGCGGCGGACATTTGCCACGAGTTGATAATAAAAATTGTCTCCGTGGCCTCCCTGCATCGGCTCGATGTCGCGGCTGAACTCCTCGCTGAACTGGTCCACAAATACCACCGGCTCGGCGGCCGATGCGAAGCGGCCCGCGAACCACTCATTCCAGCCGGTGACCATCACGAACGGCGGATCGAGTTTCAAGGCCCGGCGCCATTGCTCTTCGAAATTCGCGCCGCGATCGCGCGCCGCGATGCTCGAATCATTCTTTCCGTCATGGAAGCCGCGCCCGCGGGCGTCGAGCCGGCTCATGTTCGTCACCCGGCCGTCGCTGGCCCGAAGGTTCTGGGCGACCGAAACGTTCACCTGCTCGGGCTTATCCGGATCGGTCCTGTAGCCGTAGGGTTGCGGATACGCGGCTTCCCAGTGCCAGGCGTTCGGCGTGTTGACCATTGTAAAGGGCCAATGAGCGCGGCGCAGCGTGAAAAACTTTTGCAATTCGGGACTGGCCTTGGCCGGGTCGCACAGCATCAGCGGCTTGCCCAACCACTGGAACCACAGGTCGTGGTATCGATTCGGCTTGTAGAGCTCCTCATACAGCGTATCCGCCGTGCGACCGGCTTCGGTGTTGAGCATGAATGCAATTTGCGGCGTGCGTCCGCCATGGCGCCGCACCTCGGCGAACACTTTGCACAGTGCCATGTACGTGTCGCGGTAGGTCACGCCGTTGGTGGTGTCGAAGATCAGCGTGTCGATGCCCGCGTCGGCCAGCAATTGGGCTTGCCGCCGCAGCACCCACGGGTCGTCGCCAAGATAGTAGCCATACAGCGGTTGGCCCCAATAATGCGGCGTGCCCAGCGGGCCCCACAGCGGCGAGTCGGGATGCTTCAATGCTTGCGGATCCGCGGCCAGAATGCGCGACACATCATTGGGCCCGTCCCAGCGCGAACTTCGATTCTGGACGTGCAACCACGGCGAATAAAACATGCCAACGAACCGGTCCGACCGCGGCGGACCGACCTCGTCCGTCAGCGGCAGAGCGCGTCCCAGCGCGTCGGTCGCCGGCCAAGGGACGCCGGGATTGATCGCTGCGGCAGTCGGTTCCGCCGTCGCGGCGCAGGGGGCCAGGACCAGCATGAGTGCCGCCGCAGCAGCCATGCAGATCAATTCCTGTCGAAACACTCTCAGCATCAGCCGTCCTCCACGCACTTCGTCCGATCAGAATTCGAGTTTCCAGTCTAATCCGCATGACCCGGCGGCAATATGGGCCGCGGCGCCCGCAATGGCGAGCTGAGCGGAGCCGCGGCGCTGGACATCCCGCTCTGGGTGGCCGATACTCGTGGGCGAGATCGGTTTGGAAATTCTCGATCATGCTCTTGTCTTCTGAACACGTCCCGGGGTGAATTCAATGCTGCGACGAATTCTTGTTTGCACTCTGTTTTTATTGTGCCTCGGTCTGGCCAGCGCCAGGCCGACGAACCGTTCGAGGTGCAAAAGGATGTCGAATATAGCAACCCGGACAATCAGCATCTCAAGCTCGATCTGACCACGCCGAAAAAGATCGAGGGGCTGGCGCCGGCGATCATTGCCATTCATGGCGGCGGCTGGTCCGGCGGAAGCAAGGAGTTTTGGGACGGGATCTGCGGTTTTTTCGCCCGCCGCGGCTACGTCGCGATCAGCGTGAATTACCGCTTCGCGCCGAAATACACCTTTCCCGCCGAGGTCGACGACGTGAAAGCCGCCGTCCGCTGGCTGCGGGCCAACGCGCGGAGATTGAAGATCGATCCCGAGCGGATCGGCGCGGTGGGCGACTCGGCCGGCGGGCATTTATCGATGATGCTTGGCACGACCAATGAAGAGCCGGAGTTCGCCGCCGATCATGAAAACCCCAGCATTTCCAGCCGCGTGCAATGCGTGGTCGATTTCTACGGCCCGACCGATTTTCCTAACGCTTACGGTATGAGTCCGGCGGTCGACAAGCTGTTCCGGCAGTTCGTCGGTGAGGACATCAAGCAAAGCCGGCGGCGGCACGTGCTGGCCAGCCCTCTGTATTGGGTCACGCCCGACGTGGCGCCGATGCTCTTGATCCACGGCACGAAGGACCCAATCGTTTCGTTTCATCAGGCGGAAGAAATGCGCGACCGCTTGAAAGACGCCGCGGTGGAAGTCGAGTTCATGCCGATCGAAGGGGGCGGCCACGGCTTCGGCGGCGCGCCGCTCGAAAAAGCCTACAACGCGATGTTCGCATTCTTCGACAAGCACCTGAAGAACGAGAAAGGCACGACGGGCGAGAAGAAATAGACGTAGGCTGGGCACCGTCCACCGCTGTTGCAGCCGGGGCACAATCGCGCGATCTGGTGGGCAATGCCCACCCTCCGATCACGACCGCCTCAATCGCCGCGGAGTTTCATGCTGCGGGCGGTCAGCTTTTCGCGCACTTCGTTCAGGCTCGTCACGCCGAAGTTCTTGCACTCCAGCAAGTCGTCGCCCGTGCGGCGAAGCAATTCGCCGATCGTGTTGATTCCCAGCCGAACCATGCACTTCCGGGCCCGCACCGACAAATTCAAGTCGGCGATCGGGCGATCCAACAGCACCTGCTCGTCGGGCGTCATCGACTCGGGAGCGAACAGCGGCTCCGGCTCGCGCGGCTCGGCAGCCATTTGGCCCATTTGCAGCCCCTTCGAGGCCATCATCTCGCGAATTTCGACTAGCGACGTTTCGCCGAAATTCTTGCTCGCCAGCAGATCGGCTTCGGTCGTCCGGGCCAGATCCCCCAGCGTCATGACGCCCATCTTTTGCAGGCAGTTGCGGCTGCGAACCGACAATTCGAAATCGGTCACCGGCACGCTCAACACCTGGCTCAGCCGATCGCGGCGGCGCTGGGCGTCTTCGTCGTAGAACATGTTTCGGGCGGCCTGCGTGTCGCGGACGAATAACCGGGCCCGAGCGTGGCCGGGATACGAATCCAAAATACGCTGGTAACACTGCTGGGCCCGCTCGTATTGCTGCCGGTCTTCGTACAAGATGCCCAGATTCAAGAGCGAGCCGATGTGGGCCGGATAGCGGGCCACCGAGCGCTCGTAAAGATCCAGCGCGGTTTCGTCGTTGCCGCGGCGATCGTTTTCCATGGCCAGCCCGAACAGCGCGCCGGAGTGCCGGGGATCGGCCTCGGTGGCCCGTTCGTACCAGGTGACCACCTCGGCCGGGTTGTGATGCAGCGCGGCGGCGGTGGCACCGCGTTGATACAAGTATTCGGCCGTCTGCTCGACGGCGCCGTGCAGCCGGTCCAACGCGTCCCAAGCCTTTTGTGCATGGCCGGCCATCCGGAGTGATTCGGCCCGCGCCAGATTACAAGCGTCGGCGTCGTAGCCGGCTTTGGCGGCGGCAGTGAAACTCTCGACCGCCGGCTCGAACATTTCCAAGGCCGCTTGCGATTTGCCCATATAAAAATGGGCAAGCGCCCCCCGTCGCCTCCCTTCAACGTCTCGAGCGCCAGCGAATACCGACCAAGCAAATACTGGGCGACTCCCAGCCGAACCGCGGCCGCCGGGCTGCGATCTTCGCCGGCTTCCAACTCGTTGACCCCCTCGCGGAGCACGCGATGGTTGGCGGAGTCTTCGCTCAGGGCATCGGCAATTTGTTGAATTTCTTGGGGGCCGAAGGTGCCGTTCGTCAGGACGATTTGCTTGATGTTCACCGCAACCGCTTGATTCATTGACGATTCTCCACACAGGGGATATTCGACGCGAGCCGCCGCGCCGGGTCTAATTGAATTTTACGAGACGTCGCTTGCCGGACACTGACAGATCGGGCGCGGAACTGGCGGCGAATTTTTGCCGTGACTTTCCTCGCTCACGCTTCGGGCTAGTGTGTGAGAGCCAGCGAAGGGAGTCGAACCCTTAACCCCCGCTTTACGAAAGCGGTGCTCTGCCGATTGAAGCTACGCTGGCGTGCTGACTGCCGCAAAAGATTCCGAACCCCGAGTCCGACGCAACCAACCCAAACCCAACAACTTACGGCACAAGCCAAAAACCGTCAAGGGTGGGTTTTCGGGTGATCAAACCGGCGAGGGGGCCGGCTTCTCGATGTCGGCGAGCATTTGTTGGAATTGCGAGCGCCAGTCGGCGGAGAGGGCGGGCAGGCTCAAGAACGCGGTGGATTGCAGCGGCGTCCCCTTTGGCCAGGTAGATCTGCCGCAGCTCGACGACCGTCATTCCGTGCGGATCGCGCGAGAGGATTTCGATATCGTCGCCGGCGCCGACTTCGCCTTCCTCCAGCACCGCGGTGTAGAAGCCGGAGCGGTCGGTATCGTAGAAGCGTTTGACGAGGCCGGCATCGTTCAGGCGTATGCCGAGTTTCACGCAGGGCATCCGCGGTTGGGTTGCGGTGAGCACCGCCGAGCCGAAACGAATCCGGTCGCCGATGTGGATTGCGTCTTCCAGCAAACCCCAGCTGGTGAGGTTTTCGCCAAAACTACCCCAGGGTAAGTCCGGCCTTCCGAGCTCGCGCTTCCAAAATTCGTAATGCTCGCCCGGATAAACATACACAGCCCGGTCGGGGCCGCCATGTACGCTGAGGTCGACTTGTTGGTCGCCAGCGAGATTCAAAGATCGCAAGGCGATGCGCCCCTCGACCGGCGATTTGAAGATGCCGGTGGTGTAGGTTTTACCTTTCCATTCCACATCGCGCGGGCCGCCGACATTCACGGAAAGCAGTTTCATGGCACAAAGCCGCGGGGGACGTAATGCGGCGGGGACCGAAACAAACGGGGAAGAAAGAACGCCGCACGAAACAGCCCAACCGGCGAGTGCTTGATGAGAGCGACTCGCCGGTTGGAAACGATTTCGAAAAATCTGCGGAAGCTATTCGGTCTTCTTTGGACCGCCGGTCGGGGCCGGAATTTTCGTGGCGTCCGGATGAAGATACGCGCTATAGGCTTGCGGTCCGATCAGCGCTTCGTGCTTATAGACGATCTTGAACTGGCCGTCTTTCTGAATCTCGCCGACGTAGCACGGCATCCAGGTGTGCTGATTCTTGTCGACTTTGCGCTTGCCGCTGGGGGAGTCGAACTCCAACCCGTACGCTGCCTGTCGAACCTTGTCGACGTCGAAGCTGCCAGCCTTCTCGCAAGCCAACTTCCACACCTGCACGCCGTCGTAGGCCGCGACCATCGGGTCGTCGGTCACGCGATCGGCGCCGCCGGGCAGGCTATGCTTGACGCAATAAGCCTTGAACTTCTTGACGAACGCAGCGTTTTCGGGCGTGTCGAGGCTCTGGAAATAATTCCAGCCGGCCATGTGACCGACCAATGGCGGCACGTCCATCGCTCGTAGTTCATCTTCGGCCATCGAGAAGCACATGATCGGGCAATCGGCCGCGGTCAGGCCCTGGCTGGCGAATTCCTTGTAAAAGGGAACGTTACTGTCGCCGTTGATGTTCGAGATCACACACGCGTTGCCACCAGCGGCGAACTTCTTGATTTTGCCGATGATCGTCTGATAGTCCTGATGATGGAAGGGGGTAAATTCCTCGACCATGTCGGTTTCGGGAATGCCCTTCGTCAGCAGGTAGGCTTTCGTCACCTTGGCCGCGGTACGGGGATACACGTAGTCGGTGCCGATGATGTAGAACTTTTTGTAGCCTAGCGACATCAGGTAATCGACGGCCGGCAAAATCTGCTGATTCGGTGTGGCGCCAGCGTAAAACACGTTGAGCGACTGTTCTTCCCCTTCGTACTGCAAGGGATAGAACAGCAACTGGTTGTACTCTTCGTAGACCGGCAGGACGGACTTGCGACTCACCGAGGTCCAACAACCGAACGTGGCCACGACATGATCGGTGTTAATGAGTTCCTTGGCCTTTTCTGCGAACAAGGGCCAATCGCTCGCCGGATCGACGACAATCGGTTCGACCTTTTTGCCCAGCACGCCGCCAGCTTCGTTGATCTCCTCGATCGCCATCAACTCAATATCGCGGAGCGATGTTTCGGAGATCGCCATCGTGCCCGATAGCGAATGCAGGATCCCGACCTTGACGGTGCCGTCGGCGGCCAAGGCCCCAGGGGCAACCCCAAAACCAATCAACCCGGCGGTCACAGCCGCCACACTCATCCATGAACGCAGTTTGTTCGACATTTCGCACCCTTTCCAGCCGCGCACCAAGGAAGAACGACAACGCGCCAGATTGGCGTGCCTGTCCCTCGATTTTGCGCAAACGGCTGACAAAACATGGAGCCAATACATGCCAAAAATCCAAGCCTGCCCTCCGACGAAATTGCTTCCGATTCCGGAATGCTGTCGCCCTCGGAACACCGCCTGAGGCCCGTTTGGAATCATCCAAAGAGCATGTGTGGCGACCCGCATGCAAAGAATGTGCCTTGACCGAGATCCGCGGCGTTGTCGAGACCCGAAGTGACAGCAGCCACCCAAGTTCAAGCAAAATTTTTCGGCGAGCCGTCGAAGTAACCCAACTCGTGAGTTCCCGAATGCTGTGCGGGTTCTGCCCGCGAATTAAGCATTCCTCGATTGCTGGCTGGCGGGCGGCTTGGATGTTATGCTGATGACGCCTACACTCGAGTTGGATTCTCGCCTGCCCGCTTTCCCACCTACCAAATCGATCGCTTTCTCAACTTCTCAATCGCAGCGCTGCGCGCGGAGGAATTTCAATCATGGCCCAGATGAATCGGCGGCATTTTTTGGAAGAGTCGATGTTGGCCGCGGCGGCTGCCGCTTCGGCAAGTTTGATGCGGCGCCGCGGCTCAGGGCCGAAGATCGTCACGAGAGCAGCAGCCCCAACGAACGGCTGCGCGGGGCGGTGATCGGAGTGAACGGCCGCGGCGGCGACCATATCAGCGAGTTGGAGGGACGCAAGGGACTGGAAATCGCCTACATCTGCGACATCGACACCAAAGTCGGCAACCGCCGCTGTGATCGAATTGGGCAAGAAGTTCACCAAGCCGGCGTATTTTCAAGACATTCGCAAACTCTTGGACGAAAAGTCGCTCGACTTCGTCACGATCGCCACGCCGAACCATTGGCACTCGCTGGCCGCGATCTGGGCGATGCAGGCCGGCAAGGACGTGTATGTCGAAAAGCCGATTAGCCACAACGTAAGCGAAGGCCGCCGGGTCGTGCAAACAGCGGCCAAGTATCAGCGGATCTGCCAGGCCGGGACGCAAAGCCGGTCGTCGCCAGGACTCGTCGAAGCGGTGGCTTATCTGAAGGCCGGCAAGCTCGGCGAGGTGAAACTGGCGCGCGGGCCTCTGTTACAAACCGCGCGGTTCGATCGGGCCACGAGGGAGATTATCGCGATCCCGAAAGAAGTCGACTACAACTTGTGGAGCGGGCCGGCCCCGATCAAACCGCTAACCCGTCCGCGGTTCCATTACGATTGGCACTGGCAATGGGACTACGGCAACGGCGACATGGGCAACCAGGGCATTCATCAGATGGACATTGCCCGGTGGGGCCTGGGTCTGAATACGCTGGCCGACAGCATGCTGAGCTACGGCGGCCGGTTCAGCTATGAGGACGCCGGCGAGACGCCGAACACGGAAGTGTCGGTGCTCGAATTCGGCCCCGAAAAGACGATCGTGTTCGAAGTTCGCGGGCTAAAGACCGAAGATTTGAAGGGGGCCAAGGTCGGCGTGATTTTTTATGGCACCGAAGGCTATATGGTTTCGCCCGATTACAACGGTGCTTCGGTGTTCGATTTGAATGGGAAGCTGATCAAGTCGTGGCGGCAAGGGGGCGACCATTTCGGCAATTTCTTCGAGCGCGGTGCGAAGCCGAAAAGCCGACAGCTTGCATGCCCCAATTCTGGAAGGACATTTGTCGAGCGCGCTCTGCCATCTCGGCAACATCTCGTACCGGCTCGGCGAACCGCACAGCAATGGCGAAGCCCTCGAGAAGCTGAAGAGCATGAAGTGCAACGACGACGTGCAGGAAACGCTCGATCGGGTCGTGACGCATTTGTCGGCCAACAAGGTGCAGGTCGGCGAGGATCCACAGTTCCGCGTCGGCGAACGCTTGGCGTTCGATCCCGAGAGCGAAACGTTTAAGGGAAGCTCGGCCGCCGACGCCATGCTGACGCGCGATTATCGCGCCCCTTTCGTCGTGCCGAGTGTCGAAAAGATTTGAATCGCCCTTGCTCCCGACGGTGCCCGTTGAAAAAGGGGACTGGCTCCGAGCGACCGCATGAGTTTCCCGAGGGATTTGGTTCGCCGCGAGGTGCCCGTCCCCTTTTTCAACACGCTGCTGGGTGCCACTGGCTCCGCCAGTGTTCTACTTGCCAATCAAATCCGCAATGACTTCCAACGAGCACTGGCAAAGCCAGTGGCACACGTCACGGTCCGACGCGCTTCGAATTCTGCATGAGGACGACGCCTGCCTTGTGGCATTTAAGCCGGCCGCCTTGGCAACGCAAGCGCCGCGCGAATTCGATTCCTTGGAGCGGCAAGTCAGGGCGATGCTCGAGCGGCGCCGCGGCGAAGAGCCGAGCGGCGGAGCCAACGGGCGCAGGCCCGTTTATCTTGGCTTGCCGCATCGCTTGGATCGAGCAGTTTCCGGCGTGATTGTTCTGGCGAAGACTCGCCGCGCGGCCCGCAAGTTGTCCCGGCAATTCGAGCGCCGCGAAGTGCGGAAAATCTATTGGGCATGTGTCGCAGGCGCGGTCGAACCGGCGTCCGGCACCTGGGAGGACTCGATGCGGAAGGTGCCCGATGAACCGCGGGCCGAGATCGTCGCCGCGGATCACCCGGACGCTCAAATCGCCGTGTTGCACTATCGAACGCTGGGCGATATTACGCAACATGCCAGCGCCGGGACGTTGCTGGAGATCGAGCTAGAGACAGGCCGGATGCATCAAATCCGCCTGCAAGCCGCGGCCCGCGGCCATGCGGTCTGGGGCGATGCTGTACGGTTCGCAAATCCCATTTGGTCCGCCACGCCGACCCTCCGCCGAACCGCGGCAGCGTATCATCGCGCGTGCACGCCCGGAGCCTTGGAATTCAAACATCCCGATTCCGGCGAACAGCTAAGCGATCACGGCGCCATCGCCTGAAGAATGGCGAAATCTCGGGCTGTCGGTCGGACCTGCAGCCGTCCGACGTTAGTCTCGCCGCGGTAGACTTGCTGGAAGAGCGAGTTCTTCTTCGACGTCAGCGGGCCGGGGGTGGCGTCGTCGCGGAGGATGGCGAACATCATCTGGAACTTCGCGTCGAGGTCGTCCGCGTAATGGACGATCAGCGCCTCGGGCGTCATCGGCGGCTTGGGAGAGCCCCATTCCGGCAAGCGTTGATGGGCCACGATGACGTGTTCCAGCCGCAACAGCATCTCGGCCGGCAGTGCCCGGCCCGCGGCGGCTTCGCGCACGATATCGCGCCCTTCGAGCATGTGCCCGATCAACGCCCCTTCGGCGGTATAGACTGCTCCTTGCGGCTCGTGGCGATACTCGCGCAATTTGCCGATGTCGTGCAGGATGCCGCCGGCCACGACCATGCCTTTGTCCAGCGGCGGCTGCATGTCGGGATATTGCTCCGCATATTTATCTGCCAGATAAACGCAGGTCCGGGCCACGCTCAGCACGTGCTCCAACCAACCGCCGGTGTAGGCATGATGGTTCCGCGTGGCCGCCGGCAGCACGAGCAGCGCCGCCCGGTTGGCGGCGAGAATGTCGATCACCAGCGCCGCAAATCGGCGTTGGGAATGTGCTGCCACGCCAGCCCCGTGAGCTCGTCGAACATCGCGGCCGGATCGAAGCGGCTGCGGGCCTGGCACATCAGCGGGCTGAAACCGTCGACCTCGTCGGCGGCGAGCGTCTCGCGAATTTTCTTGATGTCCAGTTGCGGGCCATAGGTCGTGTCGCGGTAGACGGCCCGGAGCTTGTAGAACTTCCCTGGCTGCCAGCGCTCGCGGCACTCCAGGATCCAAGCCGAATCGGCCCAGATGGGGAAGCTCACTTCGCGGGCATGGTCGCGGAAAGCGACTTTGAAATACGGCTTGCCGTCGCGGGTGGTTAGCTCCTCTTTCGTGACGAGGAGCACGAACACATCGGCCTCTTGCCCGGCGACGAGTTCGGATAGCGGCACGAGCGGGAGAGCTTTCGTTGTGGCAGGCATTGTCTAGGCTCTGAAAGCTTGATGATGTTGGGACGAAACGGCGACCGGAGAAACGACATTTGCGGCCACGGCGACGGACTTCTCGTTCTTTGCCTCACTCCCCTTGAAGATCGGCTTAAAAAACTGTCCCCAAATCAAGAGTCCCAGAGCAATCCCTCCAAACACCAGGCTCATGTACCAAAACCACCGCCGCTTCGTAAGGATCGCGATCGCGGAAATCGCCACGGCAACCTGAAAGAATGTGACACCGGCGGCGATCCAGTTGTGCTGGTCGTCATCCAAATCGCGGTCCACTTCCAACCTGGTCGCGTCGGCGTAATTATCTTCTTTCTTTTGGTTCTCCTCTTTGATCTTGTCCTTCAAGGCCGCGGGAACCGGCTTGTCCATCGCTTGCAAGATACTGGCCGTGCCCGACAAGATCGCCGCCTTCTCGTTCTTGGCTTGTCCCTGCGACCATTTGTCATTCGCCTTGAGATGCCAGTGCAATGCTTCGTGCGCATGGTATTCGGCCAGCAGCGCGGCGATTGCGGCCAGTGCGGCCAGCAATGCCGTGCTCAACGCTACCCAGGTGGCCCACTTGCTCTCGGCATGGTGCGCTTCGTGGTGAATTGTTTCGTGGATTTGCTCCATCGGCGCTTCGAGTGTCATCGCTAAGCCTCGAACGAGAGTGAGTGACGAATTGCGAGCCAGCATTTTAGCCGCCAGCCAAGCGAATTCCAAATCGCCCGGCAGGAGGAAAATTCGATGCAACGAAGATTGGGGCGGAAGGATTGGATTAATCCGATACTTTAGTCTCCCCGCTCGCCGGCCAAGCGGTGGCCGACGCCGGCGCCTCTCGCTCCGCACACGAATTTGGCCCATAATTTGGATGCGGAGCGGCGAAACTTGCCGTCGCGACCGGTGTTATCTTGGTTACGGTGTCACATCTTCATTCATTCGAGAGGGGTCGTTTATGAGCATCTTTGCACGCGTGGCCGGCTTGGGGTTGTTGAGCGTGGCATTCTTGGCGGGGACGAGCCTGATTTCGACGAATACAGGCCCAACGGCGACGCCGCAGGCCGAAGCGGAATTCCTGGAACATCACCCGAAAATCCACGAAGCGCTCCACGCCCTGCGCGAGGCCCGCACGGAACTCAAGGAAGCGAAGCACGACTACGGCGGTCATCGCGACGAAGCCATCCGGGCGATCGACGAGTCGATCCATCAACTGGAAGTCTGCTTGAAGTATTAAGCGATCGGCCGCCGGGTGGCCGGGGCAGGAGCCGTCGCGGCGATGCCCCGGACCATCCCGGCCCGCCGCGTGGTATCTCCGGGGCTGCATTTTTCGGCGACGGCCTTCAAACTCCAGCCCCAGCCATCCCGCCGGCATAATCCCTACGGTCGTCCGCGTTTTTTTCGACAGTTCAGACAGTGGCCCGCTTTGGTCGATGCGGAGGGATGTAAACATCCCTGCTCTAATGTTCGACCGCGGGCATCACTGGATGGTCGCCGAAAAAAAATCGCAATCGCCTGGCAAGCCGGCACCCGTGCCTGCCACCACTGGCAAGCCGCCGAAGCAGAAGGAAAGCCCGATGGCGGCCCGACTGCGGGCCAGCCGCGTGGGTTCGGCGACTTCGCGGGGCGTGGCCGTCGGCTGGATCGCTTCGTTCATCGAGTATTGCCGCACGCAATGCCACCTGTCGGAAAACACGGTGGCGGCTTACCGCCGCGATCTGGCGAAACTGGCCGAGTGGCTCTTCGGCCGCGATCCGGTTAGCCTCACGATCCGCGAACTGGCCGACTATGCATCGTGGCTGCACGCGCGCGGCTTGGCCCCGGCCAGCATCGCCCGGCATATCGTGTCGCTCAAGGTGTTCTTTCGCTATCTGCAACTCGAAGGCGTGATGCGCGAAAACCTGGCCGAGTTGCTCGGAAGTCAAAAGTTGTGGGAGCGCGTGCCGCGAGTGCTGTCGATCGAGGCGGTCGATTTGCTGTTGGCGGCGCCGGTGGCCACGGACGGATTGTTCCGCCGCGATCGGGCTCTATTGGAGATGCTTTACGCCACGGGTTGCCGGGCATCGGAAGTCTCAAACCTGGCACTGGGCGACATCCACTTGGACGAAGCCTACTGCTTGTGCCGCGGCAAGGGAGATCGGCAACGGATCGTGCCGCTGGGCCGCAGGGCGATCGAAGCCATCCGCGAATATCTCGAGCGCGAGCGGCCACAACTGGTGGCTGCGGCCCAAACGCCGCCGCGGTGGCTGCTATTGTCGCGCCGCGGACAGCGCCTGCGCCGCGAGCGGATTTGGGAATTGATGAAGCGCTACGCGATTCGCTCCGGGCGCCGGCCTCGATCGGCCCGCACACGATGCGGCACAGCTTCGCCACGCATATGGTGGCAGGCGGGGCCGATTTGCGGCAAGTGCAGGAAATGCTCGGGCACGCCAGCATCACGACCACGCAAATCTACACCCACGTCGACCCCAGCCGGCTCAAGAAAGTCCACCGCCAATTCCATCCTCGGGCGTAGACGGCGCAATTTTGTTGCTGCTTTTTGCCTAATCGGGTAGATTGATTGGCTCTGGTGCAACCGAGCCGGGGGCGGTTCGAGCGCAATTGGCGAGGAGGCCCATAATGTCGGCTATCTGGCTATTGGTCTTGGCCACGGGCGTGACGCCCTTTCAACCCGGCGATCTCTCGACCGCTCAGCCTGCTACGGCAGTTGCTGCCACCCAGCCCGCCGCAATGGCTCTCTCGCCCGCCGCCGCGGTGGTTGATCCGGCGGCGCGATCGCCCCAGCAGTTGCGCGACGCGGTGACTGCGGCTCTGAAAAGAATAAACGGGGCGAAGGGAGCCGATCGAGCGGCGGCCATCACGACGATGACCGATCTCTATAGCGAGATCTCCCGTGATCGCCAACTCACGCAGCCCGAACGCCAGCGCTTGGCCGCCCAATTGCGCACCCGATTACAGCGCTGCGCGGCGCAGTTGCGATACGAGTTGGCACACGCCGGCGCGGTTGCGCGGTCGAATTCGGCAATTTCTGGCTCGGCAAGTTCGCAAGCAAGCCTGCCGACCGCTGCGCAAACTGGCGCTGCGCAAACCGGCGCGGCGGGGGGACCGGCGGCCGAAGGGCTCGATCAACTGGTCGATCTGATTCAAATGACTTTGGGGGGCCCCGACAATTGGCTGCCGGCGCAGCGTGCCGTCAATGCGCCTGCCGGCCAAGGGGCGCTGGCTTTGGAGTTGGAATGGGCGGCGGCGGTCAGAATGGCAACCAGGGCGCCGGCGGCGGGGCGGGCGGATTTCAGCAACAAGCGCAAGCCAATGGCGAGGCGCTGGTCGATCTGATCGAGAAGACGATCGCTCCTGAGTCGTGGGACATCAATGGCGGTCCCGGCTCGATTGTCTATTACGGCAATTTCCATGCGCGTAGTGGTCCGCCAGAGCGAAGAGGGCCAGAGCGATGTGGGCAATCTCTTGAAAGCCCTCGGCCGCTAGGCCGATTTCGCCGCATTTTACGCTCGCCCGAAGCTTCCAATGTGGATGCCTCGCGCTGTCACTTTCGCCTAACTCTCTGCGAACAAGACTGTTGCACATAGCGTAGGAAAGCGACGAGAGCAGTCCGATCATGGAGGAAAGCGCGTAACCGGGGAGGCGGTCTGGCTGTTAAAAGCAAGGAAGGCTTGAGTTTAGCAGGCTGTTGAAAAAGGGGACAGGCACTGCGCGGATACGTCAATACTTGGGGAAATCCTCTCGGTCGCTAAGAGCCAGTCCCCTTTTTCAACAGGCGGTTAGCCGCTCGAACCAGGCCGTCGATGACACCCTGCACGCGGCGAGCGACCAACGCTATAGTGGCCGATGGATCCGACCGTTGAAGATTGAGGAACCGCGCTGAACCGCGCTGATCTGCGCGCCGAGATCGATCGTATGGCAAAGGCCAGGAGAGAGTTGCTCATGTTGCGTATTGGAACCGTCGCCTTATCCGCGATCGTGGCAGCCGTTTTGTGCTTGAGTTCGTCGCGGGGGGCCGTTGCGGACGACGCGCCCCCGCCGGAACATCATAAGCACAATCTGGGGGCCGGCTTCATGGCCCTGGGCAAGCTGGCCTTGCTCCGCTCGGATAAGGTGCAAAAAGAACTGGAGATGACCGACCAGCAAAGCGCCGATCTGAAAAAATTCGCCGAGGAGACGCGGGAACAAATCGGCAAGGAAACGAAGGGCCTGCGCGGCAGCTTCCGCAATCTGTCGGAAGACGAGCGAAAGGCCAAGCTGGCCGAATTGCGGAGCAAATTCGAGGAACGGCAAAAGGACATCCAAAAGAAGCTCGACGACGTGCTGAATACCAAGCAGCGGCAACGGCTCGCGGAGTCCGAGTTCCAGTTGCGCGGGACCGGCGCGTTGTTTCAGAAAGATGTGGCCGCCGCGCTGCAAATCAGCGACGAGCAGAAGAAGAAGCTGGACGATTTGCGCAGCCAGCAGCACGGCGATCTCCACAAACTGTTCCAAGCGGCCCAGTCCGACCGCGAAGGGTTGCACGAAAAAATGCAAAAAGCCCGCAAAGAAGCCGACGAAAAACTGCTGGCCGTGCTGACGCCGGAGCAGCATGAAAAATTGGAAAAGATGGAAGGCAAGAAGTTCGATTTCGACCCGGAGCAATTGAATCTGTTCCGCGGCGGGTTCGGCGAGCACGGCCACCGCGGTCCGGGCTCGGGCGGCGATCGGTCGAAAACTGATGGTCCGAAGACCGACGCGCCGAAGACCGAAAGCTCGAAAACCGACGCCGCGTCGTAGGCTTGAGGGGCGTGAGGAATTGAGGGGCGTGAGGGCACGGCGGAGCTTGGCGGGTGGTGCCCGCTGTAGGCGGCGAGTTTATTTCTGCGGCAATTTGGCCGCCGCGGCCCAAAAAAACTACGCCGTGCGATGTCAGAAGTCGGCATCGTGTTGTTACAATCTTAGGGCCGGCTAGGAGCGCGCGCACTCCGGGTTCAGCCGATCCGGACATCCCCGCCTCAGCATCAAGTTGCCCCCTTTCACCTCCCCCGCCCACCGGAGGTCGAGTTTGTTTCGACATGCTTTTCTCCTCTGCCTGATTGCGCTGGCGTGCTCGGCGCTTGCGCTAGGGGTTCGGCGGCCGCTGTGTGCCGAGACTCCGCAACCCGGCGGCCCACGAGCGAACGCGCCGGCGGTTGCGGCGCCTGGGCCGCAAAACGTCAGCTTCGAGAAGCAGGTCGTGCCGATCTTATTGCGGCACTGTGCCGGCTGCCATAACCCGAGCGAACATGCCGGCGGGTTGAATCTGCTCGACCGCGATGCCGCGCTGGCCGGCGGCAAGAGTGGCGAGCCGGCGATCAAGCCGCGCGATCTCGACGACAGCTATCTGATCACGCGGATCGAAGCCGGCGAGATGCCCCCGGCGGGCAAAGGCCAACCACTTACCGCCGGCGAGCTCACCGATCTCAAGCGTTGGATCGCGTCGGGCGCGGCATGGCCAAAAGCTCGCGTCATCAGCGTGGCTGAATCCGTGGGCGAGATCCGCGCCGGCCGAAATTGGTGGTCGCTCAAGCCGCCGGTTCGGCCCGGGCTTCCGGCGGTGAAAGATTCTAGCTGGATTCGCACGCCGATCGACGCGTTTGTGTTGGCCAAGCTTGAAAGCAAAGGACTGAAGCCATCGCCCCGGGCCGATCGTCGCACTCTCATGCGCCGGCTTTCGTTCGATCTGCTGGGGCTGCCGCCGACGCCGGAAGAGGTCGCGGCATTCGTCGCCGATCCCGATCCGGCCGCATACGAGAAACTGGTCGATCGGTATTTGGCCTCGCCCCACTACGGCGAGCGGTGGGCCGGGCATTGGCTCGACATCGCGCATTATGCCGACACGCACGGTTTCGAGCGCGACCAGCGGCGCGACAATGCCTATCACTACCGCGACTATGTCATCCGAGCATTGAACGCCGACCAACCCTACGACGAATTTCTCCGCGAGCAAATTGCGGGCGATGTCTTGAAGCCGACCGACGCCGAGGCCGTCGCGGCCACGGGCTTTCTTGCCGCCGGGCCCTGGGATTACGTCGGACAGGTAGAAACGACCAGCGAAGCGCTGCGCCGTGCGGCCCGCGCCGACGATCTGGACGACATGGTCACGCAAGTGATCGCCGGCACGTGCGGCTTGACGATCAACTGCGCCCGCTGCCACGACCACAAGCTCGATCCGATCACGCAAAAGGATTATTACTCGCTGTGGGCGGTGTTCGCGGGCGTGCAGCGCGGCGACCGTGAGTTGTCGGCCGGGCAAGGCGAAAAGATCGAGGCTGCGAAGCGACAAATCCGCGAGGCGCAGCAGGCGCTTCGCGCGCGGCTGGCCCGGCGTGATGGCCAGCACTATGACCTGGCCGATATCGTCGGCGGCGGAAATGGCTTGGGAACCGGCGTGCGCGGCGACGGGATCGATCCGCTCTCTGGCCGGCGGCAAGTCGAAAAGCGGGGCATCCTCACCGGCATCAAGGTCAACAAGTTTGCATCGTCGACGGTCAACTTCGTCGACGGCGTATTCATTCCCGGCGCGTCGACCGACGGCGCGGTGGTGTCTACCACAGGGCTGCGCGTGACAGGAATTCCAGCCACGACGGCGCAGGCTTGGGACGCGATTCGCTACGGGCCCGTGAATTCGCAGTTCACGACGACGTTGGGGGGAATCGATTTCGGCGCGGCGGATCACACGCTGCTGGCCTTGCATGCCAACGCGGCGATCACGTTCGATCTGGCGAAACTGCGTGCGGCCGGCGCTGCGGCGGCGCTACGATTCACGGCGTCGGCCGGCTATTTCGGGTCGATTCCCAAGCGGGCCGCGAGCTTTTTCGTCTATCTCGACGGCCAGCTTGAGGCCAAGGCCGTCGCGATTGGGCACGACGATGGGATCGTGCCCGTCGAGGTGGCGATCGATCCCGCCGCGCGGTTCCTCACGCTGATTTCGACCGACGACTCGAAGAGCATTAGCTACGACCAAATTTGTTTCGGCGATCCCTGGCTTCTGCCCCAAATCCCTCCCAAGCAGACCGAGATCGAGAAAGCGGAACTTGCGACCGCGCAGCGGAAGGTGAAAGAACTGGAAGAACAGCTCACGGCGCTGGGCACGCCCGCGCAGGTTTACGCGGTCCGCTCCGAGACGCCGCCGGCGATCCATACGCTCAATCGCGGCAATCCGGAAGATCCCGCAGCGGAAGTGACTCCGGGAGCGATCGCCTGCGTCGGCCTGCCGGTTTCGCTCGGCACGAACAGCACGCCGGAGGGACAGCGGCGGGTGGCCCTGGCCCAGTGGATCACGCAACCCGCCAATCCGCTCACACGACGAGTCATCGTCAATCGGCTTTGGCATTACCACTTCGGCGTCGGGCTGGTCGATACGCCGAGCGATTTTGGGCATGGCGGAAGTTTGCCTTCGCATCCTGAATTGTTGGATTGGCTCGCCAGCGAATTGCTGAACCAGCATTGGTCGTTGAAAGCGATGCATCGCCTGATTTGCACGAGTGCCACCTATCAACAGGCGTCGCTGCCGGAGGAGGGCGCGATGAAAATCGACGCCGGCAATCGGCTACTCTGGCGGATGAATCCCCAGCGGTTGGAGGCGGAAGATCTCCGCGATGCAGTGCTGTTGGTGAGCGGCAAACTGAATACCACGATGTATGGCCCCGGCTACCAGGATTTCGATTATCAGGAAGAATATGCGCCGGTCTACCGCTATGTCGTGGCCGACAAGCCGGAGCTTTGGCGGCGGACGATCTATCGGTTCGTCGTCCGCACGACGCCATCGCATTTTCTGACAACGCTCGACTGCCCCAACCCGGCGAATCTCACCCCGGCCCGCAACGTGACAACCACGGCCCTGCAATCGCTGGCCTTACTGAACAACGAATTCATGCTCAAGCAAGCGGGCTATTTTGCCGAGCGCGTGCGGGCGGAATCTTCCGCCGATGCGGCGGTCCAAGTGGCTCGGGCTTTCGGGCTGGCGTTCGGCCGTTCGCCCACCGCCGAGGAAGCGACGGCCGGCGTGGAGCTAATCAAAAAGCATGGATTACCGCAGTTCTGCCGAATGCTGTTCAACGCGAATGAGTTTGTCTATGTCGACTGAGATGCCGGCCCTGAATTTGTTGACCGCTGCTTTGCCCGCGCCACGCCGAATCCTCACGCGCCGCCAGGCGCTTTGGGAAATCGGCGGCGGCTTGGGCGGAGTAGCACTCGCGGCATTGCTGGGCAGCGAAGGACTCGTCCGCGGCGACGAATTGACCCAGCCGAAAAACCCGCTGGCGTCGCGCCCTCCACAGTTTGCGGCCAAGGCCAAGCGCGTGATCCAAATCTTCTGCCCAGGCGGTTTGAGCCACGTCGACACCTGGGACTATCGGCCCGAATTGCAGCGTCGGGCCGGCAAGCCCTTCGATCCCGGCGGCAAGCTCCAATTCTTCGGCTCGAAGCCGGGCAACTGCCAGCCGAGCTATTGGACGTTTCGCCAGCATGGTCAATGCGGCCGCTGGATGAGCGATCTGTTTCCGCTGCTGGCCGGTCAAGTCGATGAGATGGCCTTCATTCATTCGATGCAGAGCAAGACGGCCCTGCATGGCCCGGCCATGTTCATGATGAACAGCGGTTTTATCCGGCCCGGCTTTCCCGCGATGGGCGCCTGGGTGACCTACGGCTTGGGAAGCGACAACGACAATCTGCCGGCGTTCGTCGTGCTGCCCGATCCGCGCGGCTTGCCGCCGGGGGGCGTGACCAATTGGGGCGCCGGCTTTCTGCCCGCGGTGTATCAAGCCACCGTCATCGAGACCGCCAAGGGGCAGGCGCCGATCGCCGATCTGTTTCCAGCCGAGGCGCAAGACCGCGCAATCCGAGCGCGACGGCCTGGCGTTTCTCGAGAAGCTGAACACCGCGCATGCCGCCGAGCGCTCGGGAGAGTCGCTGCTGGAGGCGCGCATCGCGGCCTATGAATTGGCGGCCCGATTGCAACTCAGCGCGCCGGAAGTCACCGATCTGGCGGGCGAGACCGCCGCGACGCAATCGCTGTATCAGATCGAGCACGCCGACATCGGGCCGTTCGGCCGGCAATGCTTGTTGGCCCGCCGCTTGGTCGAGCGGGGCGTGCGATTCGTGCAAATCTACTGCGGAGCTGAAAATACGTCGTCGAAAAAGATCCGGCCGAATTGGGATTCGCACGAAGACTTGCCGCGCGATCATGGCTACTGGGGGCCGATTCTCGATCGGGGCGCAAGCGCGCTGTTGATCGATCTGAAGCAGCGCGGGCTGCTCGACGAAACGCTGGTCATTTGCACGAGCGAATTCGGCCGGCAACCTTCGACGCAGCCCGCCAAGCCGGGCTCGAATTCCGGCAAAGGCCGCGATCACAACCCCGGCGTGTTCACGGTCTGGCTCGCCGGCGGCGGGATCAAGGGAGGCGTCGGTTATGGTTCCAGCGATGAGCTGGGTTATCAGGCCGCCGAGCATCCAAGCTACTGCTACGATCTGCACGCCACCGCGCTGCGGCTGCTGGGAATCGATCACGAGAAGCTGACCTTTTATCAAAATGGCATCCAGCGCCGTTTGACGGACGTGCATGGCCAGGTGATTTCGGAGTTGCTCGGATAGAAGCCGGTAGATTGGAATCCGTGGAGTGCATGACAAGGCGTTACGGAGTGGAATTTGCCTTGGATTCGCATTAGTGTGGAGCAACTCCCCGCCGTAGGTCTCCCCACTGTCGTCCCCCTCCGTGATCCCGTGCGGGAATCGTTTGTTTCCTGTGTGCCGTAGTCTGTTTGTGAGCCTGCATCGTTTGCAGACTCGGCAATTTTTCGATCGTCGGTTTGAAACCCTTTTTATGCGAGGCTAGGAATTTTATGAAACGAACTTTCGCGCTACTGGCTGTCGTTTTGTCGGTGTCCTTGTCGCGGTTCGGCAGCATGGGCTGCTACTTACAATCCGCAACCAGCTTTTGCTGACGCCAATCCCAACGGCGTATTGGTCGTACGGAATGTTCAATACTCGACCAATCCGAATCCGGCAACGAACGTAGCCCTTTTTAGCGATTACACGACGAATAATAATGCCATATGGCGTGAATGTCTGGTCGAACATTCCTACGAATTCGCCATTCCCCGGTATCTTCGACAACACGAATTCGAGCACGACCACCGTGTATGGCACGATCGAAATTCCTGGTGACACGCTAGTGTTGCATCCGGCAAACGACAACAGCGAAGTGCAACAAACGGATCTGCGGTTCACGGCTCCCATCGCATTGGACGTGAGCAACATCGCAGCCACGTTCGCCGCTGCCGACACGGGTGGCACAACGAGCGATGCTAACATCTATGTGAACGGAGTATCTGAATTCAGCCAATCCAATCACCGGGACCGCCGGCAACGGAACGGAGACCTATAACAGCGGGCCACTGGTTTTGACGGCCGGTGAAACGGTCGACTTCACGGTCGATGATGGCGGGCAACGGCATACTAGCAAATGATGGGACGTCGCTGGTCGCCTCGATCACTGCGGTCGCCGCGCCCGAGCCGTCGTCGCTAGTGGCATTGGCTGGTTTGGGCCTCGCGGGCTTGGTTGGTCTAGTGCGATATCCGCCGCCGAGCCGCCTGATCTACTCGTTAAAGAGCCGCGTACGAAGTAAGCGATTGGAGAATCTCCAATGCTGCGAATGATCGGATTGCGAACTGCCCTCATGGCGGTGGCCGGCATGCTCCTCTTCTTCGCGCTGCCGACGTTCGCACAGGCGGAGCCGAAGCCGAACGTGGTGATAATCCTGGTCGACGACATGGGCTATGGCGACATCGGTTGCTACGGCTCGACGCTCAATCGGACGCCTCATTGCGACCGGATGGCGGCCGAGGGCCTGAAGTTGACCTCGTTCTATGCCGCGCCGGTTTGCACGCCGTCGCGGGCGCAGTTGTTGACCGGCTGCTATGCGAAGCGCGTCTCGCTGCCGGAAGTCATTATGCCCGCCGCAAACGTGGGGCTTAACGCCGAGGAGCACACGATCGCCGAGTTGCTGCGCAAGCAAGGCTACGCGACGCAGTGCATCGGCAAATGGCACGTGGGCGATCAGGTCGAGTTTCTGCCGATCCATCGCGGGTTCGATCATTACTTGGGCTTTCCGTATTCGAACGACATGGGCGGCGAATGGGACGGCTCGCCGAATACACCCCCCGGCCAACGCAAACCACCGATGCCGCTGGTGCGCGACGACAAGGTGATCGAAACGATGAACGGGGCGAAGCAGGACCGCATCGAGCAGATCTATACCGACGAAGCCGTGAAATTCATCCGCGAACATCAAGGCGGGTCCGTTCTTTCTGTATCTCGCCCACACGGCCGTGCACGTTCCGCTCCACCCGGGCGCGGCGTTCAAAGGCAAATCGAAGAACGGCACGTATGGCGATTGGGTGGAAGAGGTCGACGCCAGCACGGGGCGAGTGCTCCAGACGCTCCGCGAATTGAAGCTGGCCGACAATACGCTCGTCCTGTTCACCAGCGACAATGGCCCCTGGTTGGTGCAAGGCGAGAACGGCGGCACCGCCGGCCCCCTGCGCGGAGGCAAAGGCGGAACCTACGAGGGCGGCATGCGCGAGCCGACCATCGCCTGGTGGCCGGGCCACATCGCGGCCGGAACCACGAGCGACGCGGTGACGGGCGAAATCGATCTGCTGCCGACGCTGGTGAAGCTCGCCGGCGGCACGGTGCCGGCGGATCGGAAGATCGACGGCGTGGATATCATGCCGCTGCTGCTTGGGCAGACGAAAGAATCGCCGCGCGGCGTGCAATATTATTTCGACGGCAACCGGCTCCAGGCAGTCCGCCAGGGACCGTGGAAGCTGGCGATCGCTCCGCAACGGGAGAACAATCGCCCACGGGGCCAACAGCAGCGGCCATCACAGCCGCCGTTTCCGAAGCTCTACAACTTGGAAACAGACCTCGGCGAACGAACGGACGTGGCCGGCGAACATCCCCGGGTTGTGAACCGACTGAAGAAGCTGGTCGAAGCCATGGCTGCCGATCTGGGCGTAACCGGCAGAGGGCCCGGCGTCCGCCCGCCGGGCCGAATCGAGGACCCCAAGCCGTTGTTGCTGAAGAGAAACGAGTGAGGGCGTGCCGTTCTTTCTCCCCATCTCCGACGGGGTTGACCGAACCGCGTTGCCTCGATCGATTCATTCGCATCGCCCCGCGCGGGTCTGGCAACGTTAGAACAGGCCGCCGTTGTTGTTGCCGTTGCCGTTGCCATTGCCGAAGCCGCCGCGGCCGAAGCTGTTGCCGTTCATCGTGCCGTTCAGCCCGCTGTTGTTGCTGTTGTTGCCCCCCAGGCCGCCGCCCATTTGGAACGGGTTGAGGCCGGAGTTGATCGAGATCGGCAATACCAGATCGGCCACCGGGTAGACCTTCGTCACCACGGTCGTTTTCGCTTTGTCGGCCGTCGTGATGAGCAGCACTTCGTCTTCGATGATGTAATTCATATCGTGCTCGGCCAACATCAGCCGCAGTGCCGAGCGCAACGAAATCCCTTTGATCGATTTGGTGATCGGCGTGTCGGGAGTGACGTTGATTTCGGCCAGCGCTTTCGTGTCGAGTTGAATTTCGATGCCGTGCTGCAGCTTCAACTGATCGGCCACGTCGCGCAAGGGCGTTTCGATGAATTCCATCGTCGTCGGTTCGTCGAGGACCCGGAGGATTTTGGCCTCGGCGCTGCCCGCTTCTTTCATGTCGACGCTGCGATACTTCTCGCGCGCCTTCGTCAACGTGCGCCACTCCTCGGCCGGCGGATAGACGATTGGCGGGGCATCGGGGAAAGGAATTGCCGAGACATCGGTCAGGTGCATCGCCGCCAGGTACTGCTTCTGCCCTTGATCGCGGACGACGGCGTTCAATTCGGCGTTGCTGGTCAGCCGCGATTCGAGTGCCGCGGCATGAGCCGACGGAGAATCGGGCGCGGCCTTGAGCGCTTCGGCACGCCCAGATCTTCTGCTTCGGCGTAGCGACCTTCCCGAAGCAAGGAATTGAACCGCTCAATCAACTGCTTCACGCGCTCTTGGCCGCGCTTCACATTGTCTTCGATGCGGGTCTGTTCCTTGGCGGCGGCCGCTGACTTCTGTTGATCGGCGATCTCATTTTCTTTCGCGGCCAGGCGCGTGTCGGCCAATTTGATTGTGGCTTCGATCCGCTCGCGCAGTTGAGCCCGGTTGTCGGCCGACAATTCGGGAGCGTGCAGGACCCGCTCCAACAGCAATCGCAAGTTCTGCCGCACGCTGCCCGGATCGTTGTCCAGCGTTTTGCGACCCACGTTTAACTCATGATTGACCTCGGCGAAGATGACGCCGGTCCGGATCTTGTTATGGGCGTCGAAATTTTCCAGAAGCGCCTGATCGCCGCTGTCGTTCGTGGCAGACCCAGCCGTGGGCGGGCCGATCAAACGCAAGTCGCTGCCGCTTTGAGCCACCGCGGGTTCCGGCGGCGCTGCGTCGCGCGCGAACAGATGGCTTGCCCGAAAAACACCAGCAGCGCGGGCAAACTCAACCGTAGAAACCAACCCAGCGGCATCACCTTAATTCTGGACATGACTACGTGCCTCCATCGAAGCCAACATCAACGTGCTGCAACGGCGTGTTCCGGCGCGCCGCATTGCTCACGGTGAAGAGTCGCGAATCAAAAGGTTCCGAAACCGGCCCGAAGAGCACATTGGCCGGCTACGCACATTCTATTTCGTCCCCCTAGGCAAATGCCAGCACAAACTTGCTTTGCACAGAAACATTCGCCCGAAGCGTTCGCCGAATTCCGAACGACCGGCGGGCGGCAAAGAGCAGAGCGCGAAGCAAGCGTTTGCCGCGCGCTTACTTCATGCGCGGCTCTTCACGCCGGTCCATGAGGAAGTTGATCTTCGGGGCGAGCGAGCCGTCGGGGCAGAGCCGGACGATGGCGGCGAGCGTGCCTTGCGGATCGAGTGCGGCGAGTTCTTGTCCCACGTCAAGTCCGGCTGGTACGCCTTGAACCTCGCTCGCGCTCAAACCGTTGCTCAAGCGATCGACCTCAACTGCCGAGAGCTGGACGACGGGAAGCGCGGCTTCGATGGCGAGCAGCGCCGGGAGCAGGCGCCGCGCGAGCGAGTCGCGGTTCAGCTCGCGCAGGACGCAGGCCTCTTCCACGCAAAACGGCCCGACGGCGGTGCGCACCAATTCCGACATCACGGCCGCGGTGCCGAGAGACTCGGCCAAGTCGCGGCCCAACGATCGGACATACGTGCCTGAGCCGCAGCGGATATCGAGCACAAGTCGCGGATATTCGTATTCGACGATGTCCAATTGATGCACCGTGATTGGTCGTGCCGCCAGTTCGAACTCTCGGCCAGCGCGGGCCAAGGAATACGCGCGCCGTCCCGCGACCTTCACCGCCGAAAACGCCGGCGGTCGCTGCTGTATCTCGCCGACGAACAGGGCAACCGCCTGCCGGAGCGTTGGCAGATCGGGAATGGGCGGATTTTCCAGCTCAACTGCCTCGGTCTCGACGTCGTCAGACGGGCTACGGCGTCCCAAGCGAAACGTGGCGCGATACCGCTTCGGCATCGCCTGCACCCGGTCGATCAGCCGCGTGGCCGGGCCGATCGCCACCACCAACACGCCGGAGGCAATCGGATCGAGCGTGCCGGCATGGCCGAGCTTCGCAGGGCGCACGAGCGGCTTGACTCTTGCCAGTGCCGCCGCGGAACTGATTCCGGCCGGTTTATTCAGATTCAAGAGGCCGAATAACATTTTATCGGGGCGATAACAAGAATCGCGGCATCCATTCTCGAAGTGACGCTTTTTTCCTAGTTTTCAGGCGGGTTTGTTCGTCCCCAGCCGTTTTCGCCGCAACCCCAATACTAGCCCGACGCGGTTAGCGAGGACGCGCGGCGATGATCTTGCAAGGCTTCCTCGCTAGCGCTTCGGGCTCGTGCCTTGTCAACGCCTGATTTTGGGATTGTGTGCCACTGGCTCCGCCAGTGATCTTTGAAATTCTTGCCTTGATCGGTCAGCAACGAAGAACACTGGCAAAGCCAGTGGCACGCTAAATTCAAGCTGTGACAAACCACTAGTATTCTTCGGCTGCCCGGAAAAAAGCGCAATCGCAAAAGCATCAATCGACGCCGCGGATATCGAAATTATAGAGATCGGCGATTTCCGCGGACGTTTTTTGCTCCAGATCGCTGAACCGGCGGTAGAGCCCCTCGACGTCGGACACGGCCATGGCGGCCAACAGTCGGAATTTGTGCATCAATAATGAATCCAACTCGCCGCTGGTGTTGCGCATGACCGACAGGATACATGATCAGTCCGCTGGAGAGCCGACCTAACTTCGCATGCTCGATTTCCAGCGTCGTGGGGATACCGTCGGGATATCGGGCATCGTACTCCGGGCCGCCGTGCCGAAACGTGATTCGATCCATTAAGCTCCGCGTGAGCGGATGGTGCAAGCTGGCGTCGGAATAGTCGTCTGGCATCAGCATCAATTCCCGCCAACCGGACCGTCGCAGTGCCAGTGCCTTGCGGAGCACGGTTGCCACGATGTATACGAGCGAGTGGTCGGCGCTTTGCCGCGTTTGCGGATCGCGCTTCGCCGGGTCGGCGATGATGTGAAACGCCGGCTCATAAATGACAATGTCGATGCCGCGAATCAGATCGGGACTTTCCAATAGCCCGGGATGCTCGGCGAGCAAATCGAGCAGGCCCCCAATCGCCCCGGCCGACTGGTGCTCGTAAAGGCCCAACTTGAAGTGCATTCCCATGACCGCGAAATCATCGCCGGAGGTAGAGAGCGTCAGGTCGAACGGGCTTTCGCCGTCGCGCAACGGCTTCTCGAACAAGCAGAAGATGGCTTCCGGATTGCGGAAAATATCGGCCGGGCCGACGAAGCCGCGCATCGCCCGCTGCATGCTGAGGACGGCCACCTCGGCGCTCAGGGCCGCGGAGGCCCCTTTGGAATCGGAAAGTTGCTGGCCGGCGCGAATGGCGCGGAACGGAATGTAATGTGCCACGACCAGACCAATCGCCGATTCGATCTGCTCGGCAGTCGCCCCAAGCATCGCGCCAAATACCACCGCCGAGGCGATCGCGCCATGCACAACGTGGTCGATCCGATGTTCCTTCAGCGAAAACACCTCCGCCAGCCGGCCACGGATTTCGTCCAGTAGAACCATCGCCCGTAGTGTTTGCGAACCGTCCGCGCCGCTCAATTGGGCCGCCGCCACGGGCACGCCATAAAAATCGTTGTGGCCGAACTCGCCTCGCGTGTGCCCGCGGGCCGGGTTGTATCCGAAATTCGTCCCATTGGCGTCCCACTCGCGCACGGCCGAAGCATTGGCCGCCACGGCTTTTTCGGGACGTACCGGCACTCGCGATCCGAAGCAAAACGCGCCTCGTTGCGGAGCCTGGCAAACGTACTCCGACGCTTCGCACCGCAATATCGTCGGTGCGTTCGTTGCACACGCCAACGCCGAAACACCGCAGGCCACGCTATCGCGATGAAATTGCTCGGTCCGGCGCAGCACGGCCGGCGCAGGCTGGCCGAGTTTGCCGCTCAGAAAATCCAATGCGAAAGTGCCCAACCCGCGCGCTTGGTTCGTATCACGCGCGAGCGTGACGCAGTTCGACGCGCACTCGCCCGTGTTCATTTAGATTCGCCTTGTTGGAGTCTGAGGGTTCCCACCAGCCCAAATTACTGACCGGGCAATCCGTGTCAACAATCGCGCGAGCCGCGCGATGGCCGCAAACCTTTCCTAACCCGCCTGGTCTGGCGGTCGAATATGCGGTTGTCGCTTGCACTTCCGATGATCGCCGGGATGGGTAATCAGCGCAAGAACTCAGCAGGATGCAAGGCCTTGCGTCGCATCCGCGACTGCCGAACGACGCCGAATTAACCCGAGTTTGGCAATTTAGGTCGCTTGTATCAACGCCGTATCCGAACGTGCAGTCGCGGCGATTTTGCCGCCGATACGGGTGTTGTGGGGAAATTAGCGTAATTTCCTGTTTTCGGGATGCGCGGTTGATGAGGCGGCGATTCGACCGCGTTCGACACCCCTGACACAAGGATGGACCGATGAGAAAAGCGTTGAAATGGAGTTTGGCGCCAATGGCGCTGGTCGCTATGGCGATCGCTCCGGCGATGGCACAGGATGCCACGTCCGGTTCGGCAGTCGCGTACAGCTATGCTGGCGACGCCAAGGAAGCGGCTCCCGCGACTCCCGCGGCGCCGATGGATTCCGGTGCCTGCGGCTGCAGCACCTGCGGCTGCGACAGCTGCGGCAACGGTTGCTGCGACTGCTGCTGTCCGAAAATCGACTGGTGCTGGCTGGACGAGGTGAAGGTCGGCGTCGGCATCCGGACGAGCTGGAATGATGTCGTCGGCCAGAACGGCACGTTGGTAACCCCGACCTCGGGTCACTACCAATTCTTTGCCCAAAACGACGACCGTATTTACATCAGCGGCAAGGGCAACGACTACATCAAGTTCACGTTGAACACGGAAATTTTCGGGATCGATGGCGACGACCACGGGACGTTCAACGCGAACGAGCTGCCCCCGGGACAGCAGTCGGTTGTCCGCCTGATGGACGGCATCGTGCAATTCGAGATGAGCGATCTGTTCAACGTGTGGGTGGGTCGCTTCCTGCCCCCGAGCGACCGGGCCAACTTGTGCGGCCCGTTCTATCAAACCCCGTACGACTATCCGTTCGTGTCGAACTACCCGCAAATTTTTGCTGGTCGTGACGACGGTGCGGCTTACTGGGGACAGGTCGGCGGCGGTGCGTTCAAGTGGCAAGTCGGTGTGTTCAACGGCACCGGCCGTGGTTTCCAAGCCCCGGCTCCCGCGGACGTTCCTAACCAGACTGGCGATTTGATGTTCGCCGCTCGCGTGACGTTGAACTTGTTGGATCCGGAACCGGGTTACTACGCCCAGAGCAGCTACTTCGGCGACAAGGACATCTTGGCCTTGGGCGCCGCGTTGCAGACCCAGACGGATGCCGTGGGCACCGTCGCCGCTCCGCGTAACTTCACCGGTTACAGCTTCGATACGATGTTCGAAACCCGTTTGTCCAACTGCGGCGTGTTCACGTTCAACGGCGCGTACTACAACTTCGACGATCAGGACGCTCCGATCGCCGACACCGTCGCGCAGCAAGGCACTGCCGATCTCGTGGAATTCAGCTATCTGACTGCCCAAGAATTCTGCTTCGGCAAGGTCTCGGGCCACTTCCAGCCCTTCACGCGCTATCAGTATTACAACTATGACGACAAGGTTGGCGCGGCTGGCTTGGGGTTGCAGAAGGAGCAATACGACATTGGCACCAACTACGTCATCTCGGGCTACAATGCTCGCTTGACGGCCGTTTGGGAGAACCAACGCTTCCAGAACGGTGCCCGAGACGACGTGTACCGGGTCGGTGCTCAGTTGCAGTTCTAACTTCGTGATTGACGTGACGTAGCCGGGGACACAGCCCGGGCGTCTTTGGTAGCCAACTCGACGTAGCACCGGCAGGCCGCCTGCCGGTGCTACGTTTTTTTGTTTTTGAAGTGACTTGCAGACCAACAGAAGCCCTGCCTAATCGATATTGCACCGCTGCCCATTATCTATGCAAGGCTCGCGGTTTGCGATCTTGACGGAGCGGGCGGCACACAATCGAAACTATTTTGCTGTAATGGTTTATGTCGCAGCATATAGTTTCTGCTAGCTATCGCGGCATGACATTTGCTTTCTCGGCCCGCAGCACATGCTGGTTGATCGACGTCGACCGGCCGCGTCTTTTGTTGCCAAGGGGTTCTTCCCATGGGAACTTGGTCGTGAAGCGTGGCTATTGAGCGTGTGTGCGTGGTTGCTGAGATCGTCAGAGCGCCGTTCGATGGCAGGCAGGGTTGGCTGGCAACGAGCAGCGCGTCCGCGGTCGGAAAGGCGGTAAGGTTTGGAATGAAAGCGATGCATTGGATGAAACGATGGACTTGTTTTGGCGCGTTGGCCGCGGGGCTGTTCGTGCTCGGTTGCACGCCTGAACCGGCTACGAAGACGGAAACCCCCAAGACTGAAACACCCAAGGCCGGGACTCCGAGCACCGAAACACCGAAGGAACCTGTCAAGACGACGACGGAAACGCCCGCCAAGACTTCCGGGTCGAGCGAGACCGTCAAAATTGGCGTGTTGCACTCGCTGAGTGGCACGATGGCCATCTCCGAGACCTCGCTCCGCGATGTCGTGCTGATGGCCGTGGGCGAGATCAACAAAGCGGGCGGCGTGTTGGGCAAGCAGATCGAGCCGGTGGTGGTCGATCCGGCGAGCGATTGGCCGTTGTTCAACGAAAAGGCCAAGGAACTGATCAACACGCACCATGTAGCCGTGACGTTCGGCTGCTGGACCTCCGTTAGCCGCAAGTCGGTCTTGCCGACTTTCGAAGAATACAACCAATTGTTGTTCTACCCGGTTCAATACGAAGGTGAAGAACAGTCTTTGAACGTGTTCTACACCGGCGCCGCGCCGAATCAGCAGTTGATTCCCGCCGCCGAGTACATGATGAAGGAACGTGGCACGACGAAGTTTTACTTGCTGGGAACCGACTACGTCTTCCCGCGCACGGCCAACAAGGTGTTGAAGGCTTACCTGTTGTCCGAGCATGTGCCCGAAGCAGACATCATGGAAGAGTACACGCCCTTCCATCACCAGGACTACCAAACGATCGTCGGCAAGATCAAGAAGTTCGCCGCGGGCGGCAAGGCTTGCATCCTGTCGACAATCAATGGCGACAGCAACGTGCCGTTTTACAAGGAATTCGCCAATCAAGGGTTGACCTCGAGCGATTGCCCGATCATGGCCTTCTCCGTGGCCGAAGATGAGTTGCGCGCCATGGACGTTCCGCCGCTGGTCGGTCACCTCGCCTGCTGGAATTATTTCCAGAGCATCGACTCGTCGGATAACGCGAAGTTCGTCAAGGACTTCAAGGATTACTGTGCGGCGAACAATTTGCCGGGTGGCAAAGACCGCGTGACGGACGACCCGATCGAAGCGGCTTACTTCGGCGTCTATGTCTGGAAGGCGGCCTGCGAGAAGGCCGGCAGCTTCGACGTCGACAAGGTCCGCGAGAAGGTTTACGGCTTGAAGTTCGAAGCTCCCGGCGGCCCCAAGATGATGGACCCGAAAAACCAGCACACCTGGAAACCGGTCTACATCGGTGAGATCTTGAAAGACGGCCAGTTCAAGATCATCTACAAGAGCAAGGGTTTGGTTGCTCCGGAATCGTACAGCCACTATCTGCATCCGGACGCTTCGACGATTCCAGGCCCCACCGGTGGGCCGAAGAAGTAGATTTGATCCTTGGGGCAGGGATTGACTTGGCGACGATCGGCGGGACGGATGGCAAGCCGTCCCGCCGATCCGCCAGTTGATCCCGTGTTGACTTTTTCACCAAGATTCTTTTTGGAGCCGCTCGCCTTGCCGGGTGGAGTTCCGCCCTGTTGATTTTCATTGCATAGGCGACCAGGTTTACGATACCTTAGGGACGCGAGCAGGCGGGCGTGCTATTTCTTCCGTCGGGCGGAGCGGAGACCGTGCGTAATGGAAGGAACCCGAATCTGGCGATGGCTGTCGAAAGCTGTCGCGCTAACGATGCTGGCGGCCATGATGAGTCGCCCTGCTTGGGCCGCGGACGAGGCAATCCAGCAAGCCATCTTGAAGCTGGCCAGCAACGACAAGCAAGAGCGCGCCGCGGCGCTCGCGCAACTTGCCCATTCGCATGATGGCGGTCTTGTCGATTTCATGACCGCGCTGAACAGCGGCAGCATCTACGCTTGGAAAAGCGATAGTGGTCTGAAGGTCGTTCGCAACGACAAGAGCTTCACCGCGCCCGACGGCGTCACGAAGCTCGCGCCGCTGGCGGATCCGATTACGAACGAGCCGCTGTTGGCCGATGGCAAGCCGATTGTGGTGCCGTTGAAGAAGCTGGACGACATCGGCCCCGTGGGCCCGGAGCGGCGCACGATCAGCGCGGCAATCACGTCGCTCGCGCTCTGGTCGCCCGATTTCGAGCGGCGTTTGACCGCCGTGCTGCGAGCCGGGAGCTCCGGAAACCCGAAATTGATTCCCGATCTCGAGGAGCTGGCGCACTCCAATGCGCCCGAGAAAATTCGGCGGACCGCCAGCGAAAGCATCGACCTCGTTCACCTCTCGACCGCGGACACACCCGAAGATCGCGAGGCCGCGGCCAAAGCGTTGGCTGATCTGCACAGCGCCGGGGCGGTTCATTACTGCAAGACCGCTTGGAGCAGATGGACAAGGACGCCAAGGAAGGCAAGCCAGTCGACGAAAGCGACCGCAAGGCCTATCAGGCGGCGGTCGACAAGATCGAAAGTTATCAGCGCCTGGTGCGCGGCATTGGTTACGTACGCGATGGATTGTCGTTGGGCTCGATTCTCGTCCTGATGGCCCTTGGGTTGTCGATCACGTTCGGCGTGATGGGCGTGATCAACATGGCCCATGGCGAGCTGATGATGATCGGCGCCTTCGCGACCTACACGATGCAGCTCACGTTTGTCCGGTTTCTGCCGAAAGCGATGTTCAATTGGTATTTCGTGGCGGCGCTGCCGGCGTCTTTTCTGGCGGCCGCGATTTGCGGATATCTGATCGAAAAACTCGTGGTCCGGTTCTTGTACGGCCGGCCGCTGGACACGCTTCTGGCCACCTCCGGCGTGAGTCTGATTCTGATCCAGGCGGTGCGCTTGGTATTCGGCAACAACATCGGCGTGAACAGCCCGACGTGGTTCGTGGGAGGCTTCGAGGTCATCCAGGACCTGGTTTTGCCCTACAACCGCTGCTTTATCATCGTGCTGGGTGTGTTTTGCGTCGGCCTGATCTACTTTTTGATGAATTACACATCGATGGGTTTGCGGGTCCGGGCCACGATGCAAAATCGTGAGATGGCCGGCGCTCTGGGTGTGAACACCCGCCGGGTCGACGGCTACACCTTCGCGCTGGGCGCGGGCGTGGCGGGAATCGCCGGCTACGCTCTCACGCTCATCGGTGGCGTGACGCCAGACATGGGACAGAATTACATCGTCGATTCGTTTCTGGTGGTCGTCACCGGCGGCGTCGGCGAGTTGTGGGGGGCGATTTATGCCGGGCTCGGCATGGGCATGCTCGACAAATGGTTCGAGCCGTTCACCGGGGCCGTGTGGGGACGCGTCCTCCTGCTGATTCTGGTGATTCTCTTCATCCAACGCCGCCCGCAAGGCTTGTTCCCGCCGAAGGGGAGGCTGGCCGATGTCTAATGCCACCTCCCACTCGGATCGTGCGCCCGGCGGGGCCGGCGCGTCGCTCCCGTATGGAATCGGTCCGCTCGTGCGCGGACTGCGCCGCACCGGCGGCAGCGTGACATTTTGGATCGTCGTGCTGTTCGGGCTGTTTGGCGTTCCTTGGCTCCATGCCCATGGAATGCTGGGAACCGACAATGTGACCAAGTTGGGTCTGTATTTGGGTTATGCGATCGTGGCTGTCGGGCTCGATTTGGTGTGGGGCTATAGCGGGGTGATGTGCCTGTGCCAAATGCTCTTTTTCACGCTTGGCGGTTACGCGATGGGGATGTACCTGGCGATGCACGGCCCGCGCGATGAGGGAGTGCCCCGCGCGTTGTACGTAGTCACGTCGGTCGTCAAGGGATTCAAGCTTCCTTGGTTTTGGCTTCCCTTCGAGTCGATGCCCTTTGCGATCGCAGCCGGCTTGGCGATTCCGGGCCTGGTGGCTTTGGTGATCGGTTACTTTGGATTCAAGAGCCGGGTGCGGGGGGTCTTTTTCGCCATTCTCACGCAAGCGCTCACGCTAGCCGCTTGGAATGTTTTTTGCTTGAACAACATGCGGCTCTGCGGCACCAATGGCCTCACCAACTTTACGAATATCGCCGGTTGGGATCTGACCAATCCCAAAGTGAAAGTCGGTCTGTACGTCGTCACCGTTTTGTTGTTTTTGCTGGTGTATTTTCTGTGCCGCTACATTGTCTGTTCGCGGATGGGGCGGGTGCTGATTGCCATTCGTGACAACGAAAGCCGGCTGCGTTTCTCAGGCTACCGACCTCACTATTTCAAGAATTTCGTGTTCGTGCTGTCCGCGATGATCGCGGGCCTGGCCGGGATGATTTATGCTCCGCAGGCTAGCATTATCACGCCCTCCTATATGACTCCAGAACGCTCGATCTTCGTCGTCCTGTGGGTCGCGGTTGGCGGTCGCGGCACACTCAGCGGCGCCGCTGTGGGGGCTCTGGGCGTGAATTTGATGTACGACTTGCTTACAACCCATTGCCCTGAATTTTGGCCCTTTGTGCTCGGCGGATTGTATGTGGGCGCAGCGTTGATGTTTGAGGCGGGGATGCGAAACTTGCGCGGCGTCCTATTCCTGGGATGGCTGCTTGCCTCGCCGCCCATGCTCAAATCGCTAATGTGGCAAGATCTGTTTTCCGTCACGGACCTATCGGCAATTTCCTGGGGGAAGTTGCCCGTGATGGTCTACTATGGATACTGGCTGGTTTGGTTCGCTCTGGGGGCATTTGTCATCTGGCTGGTGGCTGATCCCGAGCGCGTCGATCGTCCGATGCGGGCATTTTGGGGCCGCCTGACGGGAAAACGCGCTGGCGGTCCTCCGCCCGATCCCGCCGTGCGAACCGCCGCGATCACCGCGGCAACGCCGTCGGAGACCGCGGCCGAAGCCGCGAAGGCAAACGAGGAAGAAGAGGACCAACCCAGCGGCGAGGATATTCGGCGCCGGCTCAGCCGCGTGTCGATGTTGCAGCGCGGCGAGCCGAGTTCGCTCGCCAACGCCGATCTGTTGAAAATCGAAAATGTCCAAGTCGTGTTCGACGGCTTCAAAGCCCTCGACGTGGAAGCCTTCAGTCTCGGCTTTTATGAGTTGCGCGTGATCATCGGCCCCAACGGCGCGGGAAAAACGACGCTGTGCGACGCGATCAGCGGCAAGAGTCGGGCCGCCACCGGGAAAATTCAGTTTGCCGGCCGCGACGTGACCAGCATGCCGGAAATCGACATCGCCCGACTAGGCGTGGGCCGGAAATTCCAAACACCGACCGTGTTCGACAGCCTGACCGTGTTCCAAAACATGGAGTTGGCGCTGCCCGGCCGGCAAGGGCTCATGAACAACCTCGTGGGTCGCACCACGGACGTGGAACGCGAGCGGATCTACAAGATCATGCGGCGCGTCCGCCTGTATAGCCATCTCGACCGGCAGGTGAAATTCCTCAGCCACGGCCAGCGGCAATGGTTGGAAATCAGCATGCTGATTTTAGCCGGACCAATATTGCTATTGGTCGACGAGCCCGCCGCCGGTTTGACCGATGAAGAAACCGTCCTCACGGCCGAATTGCTGCTCGAATTGCAGGATGAACACAGCATTATCGTGATCGAGCACGACATGGACTTCGTCCGCCTGCTTGCCTCCCGTGTGACCGTGCTCAACGAAGGCCGTGTAATGGCCGACGGCACGCTCGATCAAGTGCAAGCGAACCCGGAAGTGATCGAAGCCTATTTGGGCCGCTGATTATAACGCCGATAACCGCGAGACACTGGTGCGATGCTAACCGTCCGCAATCTCTGGTTTTCCTACGGGGCCGTCGAAGCGTTGCACGACGTTTCGATGACGATGGCCAGTGGCCGCGTTACCTGCGTGATGGGCCGCAACGGCGTTGGCAAAACGACGCTGATGGAAAACCTGATGGGCATCTCGCGACCCACCAGCGGGGCCGTGATTCGGGACGATCAAGATCTTACGTTCTTGCCCGCTCACCGCCATGCCCGCTCAGGCATGGCGTTGGTTCCGCAAGGCCGGCAGATTTTTCCCAAGCTGACGGTCCAGGAGAATTTGGACGTCGGCCTGTCCGCTTCGGTGGATCGCAAGCCGGCGATCCCGGAGTTCATTTACGAGTTGTTTCCGATTCTCAAGACCATGCGGCGCCGGATGGGTGGCGACTTGTCGGGCGGCCAGCAACAACAGTTGGCCATCGCCCGCGCCTTGGTCAGCAAGCCGAAAGTTTTGCTGCTGGACGAGCCGACCGAGGGAATTCAGCCAAACATCATCACGCAAATCGGCCACGTGCTGCACCGCTTGATCAACGAAATGCAGATGACGATCGTGCTGGTCGAGCAATATCTCGATTTTGTCAAGGAATTCGGGCATCAGTTCTATATCATGAACCGGGGCCGGGTAGTGGCCGAGGGGGCCACGAATGAACTGAGCCCGGAAATCATCCGCCGGCATTTGAGCGTCTGAGCGCAAGGTCCGCCGATGCTCCGCCAGATTGTGCCGACCGAAGCCACGGCAATCCATCCGCGGCACGCGCAGCCGACGCTGGAATCCTTGATGCCGCCTCGCCGCGGTCAATTGCGGGCAGGGCAAGGAATCCTGGAGCTACGGCGGATCGCCGGGCGAACGACTGCCACGCGCATCGCCGCCACCGCGCCGCTCAAGCTGCTCGCTCCCCGGCGGCCGGGCCACGCCGCGTGGATTTATACCAGCACCTACGGCGGCGGGCTCGTGGCGGGGGATGAGATCAACTTGCAAGTTCGTCTCGGTCCTGGTGCCTGCGGCGTGCTGGGCACCCAATCGGCGACAAAGGTCTACAAGAGTTCGGAAGGGGCAATTTGTCGGCAGTCGCTCGCCGCAACCGTGGCGGATGAAGCGCTGCTGGTCGTGGTTCCCGATCCGGTGATTTGCTTTGCCGACGCCCGTTACGAGCAGCGGCAGCGGATCGAGTTACAGTGCGACGCCGGCTTGGTGCTTGTCGATTGGCTCACCAGCGGCCGCCGGGCCCGCGGCGAGCGTTGGTCGATGGCACAGTACCGCACCCGTTTGGATGTGCTGCTCGACGACGAGCACGTATTGGCCGACGCCTGGCTGCTGGATCCCGCGGATGGCCCGTTGGACTCCCCGTTTCGATTCGGGCGATTCCATTGCGCGGCCTTGGTGACGGTTGTCGGTCGGAAGCTGGCGGACGTTCGCCGGCAAGTGGTTGAACGGGTCGACCGGATGCCGATCTCGCCGCAGGCTGACGTTTGGCAAGCCGCGAGCTTGATCTCCCACGGAGCGGTGCTGCGGATTTGTGGTGAAACGCCTGAACAGGTTGGCCGAACACTCGGCGAAACGTTATCCTTCTTGGCGGAAATCTTGGGCGAGACGCCCTGGTCGCGAAAATGGTGAAATGGTGGAGTTGGATACACCTCCCGTGAGACGCGCTCCGGACGACGCAAACTCAAAAGGAACCGGCGATGCACTTGACCCCGCGCGAAATCGACAAGCTGATGCTGCATAACGCGGGCTTCCTCGCCCAGAAGCGACTGGCCCGCGGGTTGCGGCTGAATTATCCCGAATGCGTCGCGCTGATTGCCACGCAGCTTTTGGAATTCATTCGCGATGGCCGCTCGGTGGCGGAGCTGATGGACCTGGGGCGGCAGTTTCTCGGTCGGCGGGAAGTGCTGGCCGGCGTGCCTGAGATGCTGCACGAGGTGCAAGTCGAAGGAACGTTTCCCGACGGCACAAAGCTCGTGACCGTGCACCATCCTATCGCAGCCGAACATGGCGATTTGAATTTAGCGCTGGCGGGCAGTTTCTTGCCCGTGCCCGATCGCGCGGCGTTCGAGGATTCTGGAGAATCGCCGGGCGAGGTCCCCGGCCAGTTCATGACTCGCAACGAGCCGCTGGTTCTGAACGCCGGCCGCGCGACGGTGTCGCTTAGCGTCACCAATCTCGGCGACCGCCCAATCCAAGTCGGCAGCCATTATCATTTCATCGAAACCAATGCTGAGTTGGAATTCGACCGAGCCGCGGCGTTCGGCAAGCGATTGGACATTCCGGCCGGCACCGCGGTGCGCTTCGAGCCGGGCGACACGAAGACCGTGACATTGGTCGACATCGCCGGCAATCGCGTGATCCGCGGCGGAAACAATCTGGCCGACGGCGCGGTGAATGCCGCAAACCAAAAGGCTGCGATCCAGCGCGTTGCCGCGGAAGGCTTCGCGAATTCGACGTCCAATAACGCGTAAGCAGATTTTCCATCGTGTTTTAACCCCTCGCCGCGCTCCATGCCCTACACCATCAAGCGTTCGCACTACGCGGAAATTTATGGCCCAACCGTCGGCGACAAAGTCCGCCTGGGCGATACCGAGTTATGGCTCGAGGTCGAAAAAGATTTTGCCGTCTACGGCGACGAGTGCAAATTCGGCGGCGGCAAAGTGCTCCGCGAAGGCATGGGCCAGGCCGCCGGAGTCAGCCAAGATGAGGCCCTGGATTGCGTGATCACCAACGCCCTGATCGTCGATTACACGGGCATCATCAAGGCCGACGTCGGAATCAAGAACGGCCTGATCGCCGGCATCGGCAAGGCCGGCAACCCGGACATGATGGCAGGCGTCACGCCCGGCATGGTCGTGGGCGTGACGACCGAGGCAATTTCCGGCGAAGGATTGATCCTGACCGCCGCCGGAATCGACTCGCATATTCATTACATTTGCCCGCAACAAGCGTATGAAGCGCTGGCCAGCGGCGTCACGTCGTTGATTGGTGGCGGCACGGGGCCGGCCACCGGCACGTGTGCCACAACCTGCACGCCGGGCGCATTTCATATCCGGATGATGATGGAAGCAGTCGACAGCATTCCGATGAACTTCGGTTTTCTCGGCAAGGGGAACACGGCCAAGCCCGAAGGTTTGTTGGAGCAACTCGTCGCGGGCGCTGTGGGTTTCAAGCTGCACGAAGATTGGGGCACGACGCCGGCGGCCATCGATTGCTGCCTTTCCGTCGCGGAAGATCACGACGTGCAAGTGGCGATCCACACCGACACGCTGAACGAGTCGGGCTTCGTCGAGGCGTCGATCGCGGCATTCAAAGGCCGCACGATTCATACCTACCACTCGGAAGGGGCCGGCGGCGGGCATGCTCCGGATATTCTCCGCGTCTGCGGCGAACCGAACGTATTGCCCAGTTCGACGAATCCCACGCGGCCGTATACCGTCAACACGCTGGACGAGCATTTGGACATGCTCATGGTTTGCCACCATCTGGACAAGAACTTGCCTGAGGATGTGGCGTTCGCGGAAAGCCGGATTCGCGGTGAGACGATCGCCGCCGAAGATATTTTGCACGACCTGGGGGCGATCAGCATGATCAGCTCCGACTCGCAGGCGATGGGCCGCATCGGCGAAGTGATTACCCGCACCTGGCAAACCGCCGACAAGATGCGCCGCCAACGGGGCCGTCTGCCGGGCGAAACGGGGGATAACGACAATCTGCGGATCAAGCGTTATATCGCCAAGTACACGATCAATCCGGCGATCGCGCATGGGATGTCGCACCGCGTCGGTTCGGTCGAGGTGGGCAAGCTGGCCGATCTGGTGCTCTGGAAACCCAACATGTTCGGGGCGAAGCCCGAGATGGTGCTCAAGGGGGGCGTAATCGCCTGGGCCCAGATGGGCGATCCGAACGCGTCGATCCCCACGCCGCAGCCGGTCTACATGCGGCCGATGTTCGGCGGCTATTATCCCGCATCGGCCGCGATCTCGATCGCCTGGGTGAGCCAGGATTGCGCCGACGCCAGCGTGGCGACCGGTTATGGCCTGCGCAAGATGATCGAGCCCGTGAAGAATTGCCGCAAGATCGGCAAGCGCGATATGAAATTGAATGACGCAACGCCGAAGATCATGGTCGATCCCGAAACATACCGTGTCACCGCCGATAACGAAGCGCTCGTTTGTGACCCCGCCACGCGCCTACCGCTAGCGCAGCGCTATTTCCTATTCTAGCCGTTAGCCGCGACGCGACGTACTCGGAGCGGAGCGCGTCGGCATCGCGCAATCGTCGGAGTGCTCGATTCCATGATCGTCGGCTACCACATCATCTTCGGCGCTTACGGATTCTGGTTGCCGAACGATCCGCGCGGCTCCTGGTCGGATTTCGTGGGTTCATGGGAGCTGTACCGGCGTGGCGGCGCCGCGACCAGGACCGACGAGCGCCATTCGTTGGCAAGACGGCCCCACGACCATGCCTTGCGTCTGGCGACCAAGATCGCTTTGAAACACCCGCCAGTGCTATTCACAGGTCAGCAGGCTCGCGCCATCGCTAGTGGCTTCGGCCGCTATTTTCAGCGATCCCGCTTGCCGGCGTGGGCATGCGCCATTCTTCCTGACCACGTGCATCTTGTTGTCGGGCAGCCGAAAATCGACGTTGGACCATTGGTGATTCAATTGAAAAGCGCCGCAACTGAAATGTTAAAGCGAGAAGGCTTGCATCCCTTCGGACAGATCGTGGACTCTGACGGCGGTTCGCCGAAGTGTTTCGCGCGAGGCCAGTGGAAAGTGTTTCTTGGCCGCGAGGACGTTCCCCGAGCAATCCAATACGTCGAGGAAAACCCCGTCAAACAAGGCAAGAAACCGCAGCGGTGGTCGTTCGTCGTTCCTTGGCGATAGACGCGGAGGAAAGCACGTCGCGCAGACGCGCTCCCCTCCGAGTACGTCGCGTCGCGGCTAACGACGATCAACGCGCTGCGACGGTCGTTTCGCGCCAGGCGTGGAGCACTTGGGCGGCGATCAGGTCGAGGCCCACGCCGTGCTTGATCTGGGCGAAGACGAATGGGCCATCGCCGCGCATCGCGCGGCTGTCGCGGTCCATGACGGCCAGATCGGCGCCGACCGCTTGAGCCAGGTCGGTCTTGTTGATGACCAGCAGGTCGGATTGTGTGATGCCGGGACCGCCTTTGCGCGGGATCTTATCGCCGCCGGCGACGTCGATCACATAAATCGTATAGTCGGCCAGTTCGCGGCTGAAATCGGCCGCCAGATTGTCTCCCCCCGATTCCAACAGCAGAAGCTCGGGATGAAACCGCTCGTGCAGTTGTTCCAGAGAAACCAGATTGGAGGTGATGTCCTCGCGAATCGCCGCGTGCGGGCAGCCGCCGGTCTCGACGGCCGCGATCCGCTCGGTCGGCAGCGCCTCGTTACGCATGAGAAATTCGGCGTCCTCGCGCGTGAAGATGTCGTTCGTTACCACGGCAAGCGAGTGCTGATCCCGCAGCGCGCGGCAGAGGCCCAAGACCAGCGCCGTCTTGCCGCTGCCGACCGGGCCGCCGATGCCGACAGTAAAGGCCCGGTGAGTATAGTCGCGATGTGCCATGGTTCGGGGCCGATAGTGGAAGATGCCGGGATGCTCCATCTTCGGATGCGCGTGGCCGTGGCCGCCGTGGTCATGATCGTGGCTATGACCAGGCTCGTGGCTGTGATCGTGACCATGAGGATGGTCGTGATCATGGTCATGCTCGTGCGAGTGGCCGTGATCGTCGCCGTGCTTGTGGTCGGGCGAATGCATGGGTGTCATGGCGAATCCTGCGCTGGTTCAACTCTGAAACAGCCTCGAATATAACCGATCCTGGGCCGCTTGGAGCAGATCCAGGATCGGCGCCGTTTGGGCGGCATCGGCCAGTGCGAATTCGGCCGAGCGTCGCGATAACGAAGCAACCAAGGATGCCAGCCGATACTGAATCGCCTGCGCTTCCAAAGGGCCGACGACGTTCAATCGCACGGCGATCGAGATCGAGCTTCGCAGCGTGATATAGAGATACAAGCGGGCGGCGATGTCGCCCGGCAGCCCCAATGCCGCGAGGATCACGCCGAAAGTAGGCGCCAAATGCATGTGAGGTTGTTGTTGGCCGGTCGGCCGCGCAAGCTCGGTGATGGCCGGTTTGTCGAACGCCGCCGCGGCGGCCATCGCCAATGATTTTCCCTGAGCCTGGCTGGCGCGATTGGCCACGTGGTTGCTCAGCATTGCGTGGCAGAGGCGGTCGATCTCGCCGAATCGCTGTGGCTCGGCATGCACGGCGCGCAGCAGCGGAATCATGCAGCGGGCGACTTGCGTCAGCTGATCGCTCAGCAGTCGAACCAAATCCGCCGAGTCGTGCACTTGGTCCCAGCGCACCGCCGCCTCCAAACCTCCGGAATGCGCCAGTCCACCCGACGGAAATGCCGCGTCGGCCAATTGCCACAGGAGCAACTCGCCGCGGATTGCACTGTTCTCATCCATGCTTCTCTTTCAACCCCACCCGGCCCTCTCCCGTTGAACGGAGAGGGAGACACGCGGCGCGACTATTTCTTTTCCACGACCCAAATGTTGCGATATACGACCGGGTTGCCGTGGTCCTGCAAATAAAAGGGGCCGGGCGCGTCCGATTCCTGTCCGTTAGGGGCGGCCGTGGTGGTGTGCGGAATTTCGTGGTCCTCGATCGTCAGCACTCCATTGTGCCGCACCGTGATCCTGGCGTCTTTCGTTTTCTTGCCCCCTTCGAACTTCGCAGCCGTGAAATCGGCGTCATAAGTTTGCCAGACCAGCGGCGGCAGGCTCATATTCACCTTGGGCAACGCGATTTTGTAGATCGCGCCGCAATCGTCGTCCTTGCCTTCCAGGCCGAAAGAATCGAGCACCTGAATCTCATAGCGGCTCTGATTGTAAACGCCGCTGTTGGCCCGGCCTTGGCCACGATCGTCGGGCATGAAGGAGCAGCGGAACTCGATGTGCAGCGTGTAATCCTTGAAGCTCCGCTTGCTGGTGACTCCCCAATTTAGCAGATGACCTTGCACCAGCTTGCCATTGGTCCATTGATCGGCACTCGTGCCGTCGAACAACACGACGGCTCCGGCGGGTGGTTTGGCGCCCAGCGTGGGACTCTTTCGCTCGATCTTCGTCAGCTCGCCCATCGCCTTCGGCTCGTGAACGGTCACCGCGACTTTGTCGCCGGTGATCTTGGCGGTCCAGTTGTTGTTGCCGATGATCGTGCCGCCGTCGGCGGTCTTGCCCTGGGCCGATTCGACCTTGTCGCCGCGGTTCCAGCCCGCCCCGGGAAGTCCGCCGGTGTAGAGCCGGGCCTCGAATTGCCCATGCCCGAGCGCGACTACCTGCAAGCCGACTTTTTGCAGCGCGGTGGCTTCGCCCAACTGACCAAGGTATTCACCCTGCACTGCGTAATCGGGGCCGGCCTGCGCTGGGTCCATGTAGGCTGGCCCAGCCAGGGCGCGCGTGGCAGCCAGTCCAGAAAGCAGCAAACCGAGAGTCAGCAGCCCGCGATGGCAGAGAGTTGGTCGTGTGAGCATCGAGGAGTCTCCAAAGGTGGGACGATTAAAGGTGGGCCAGTAAAAGGCGGGCCAGTGAAAGGCGGGAACGGCGTGCTCGCTCATTTGCGAGAGCAAATTCGAAGCACCGTTATTCTGGACAGGCGAACGACCGCTGGCAAGCGAATTGCCGCCGCTCGTTCGTAGATCGCTCCCCCCGCTTGCGGCTGCTGCTGGGCTGTTGCTCCCCAATCTTGCTGGGCGCGGCTATAATCGATGTCGTATGGCTGCCAACGACCAAGCAATGTCGGTCGAACCTGCCCCCGGTTCGCGGCGAATCTGGCGACTGCATGTGGGCTTGCGGACGCTGCATTATGCCGTGCTGCTCGGCGGAGCCTTGTTGGCGGTGGCCGAAGCCGTGGGGCTGGTAGGAATGCTGGGCCTGGTGTTGCTGTGCTTGCTTGTAGTCCTGCATGTGTTGGGCAACGCGCTGGGGACCCGGTTGAATCGCGAATCGACCTGGGCGACCGACTGCGACGAGTTCGATCCCGCCCTGTTTCCGCCGCTTGATGCCTGGCGGACGGGATTAGCATCGGCGCGCGAGAATCATCTTGCCCGGCGCACGCCCGGCGGTTGGCTCGTGGGCGGGATGACCTGCCTCGGGATGATTTCCGGAGGAATTTTGGGAGGGCTGTTTTTTGCCCAGGAGCCGAAATTGGCCGGCCTGATCGTGGGGACCATTTCGTCGGTCATTCTGGGCGGGTTTTTTGGATTCGCGGCCAGCAGTTGTTCGAAGGTCGCGCTCTCCGCATGGCACGAAGCGAAAACGGAATCCGGTCCGCGGTCACACTCGATCGTCCGATGAATTATTGCACCGGCGGCGCGTGCGCGTTCATAACCAGCGGCGCAGCGACCAGGACAAACGGTCGCGGAGCTTTTCCCACCACCAGCGGCCGTTGAGGTCCTCGAGCCGCAATTGACGGCTGTGCTCGATCTCATGACGGCAGATGGCAGAGACCGCATCGGCCATCGCGCGGGAGCGAATCACCGCGATCAGTTCGAAATTCCACCGCAAACTGCGGGCGTCGAAATTCGACGAGCCGACGACCGTCCAAAGGCCGTCGATCACCAGGGCCTTGCTGTGGAGCATGTGCGCCTGCCGTTCGTAGATTTCGATGCCCCGATCCAGCAGGAGCCGGCAAAAATGCCGGGTCGCCCATTGCACCAGTTTCACGTCGCTGTTGCCGGGAATGACCACGCGCACCGCGACACCGCGGCGCTTGGCCCGGAGCAGTTCGCGCAGCACGCGACCCAAGGGAAGAAAATAGGCCATCGAAAACAGCAATTCGTGGCGGGCGGCGCGCAGCAGCGGCACGAAGATCCGCTCCAGCCGCCGTTGGCGAAGCCCCGGCCGCGAGGCGAAAAAATAGAGCGCGTCGTCCTTGGTCGTTGTCAATCGCCCGATCCGCCAGGCACCGCCGCGCCGCCGCGGTTGTTGAAGGCACCACTCCCACATCCGGGCGAATTCTTCGGCCAATTCGGGCTGCCGCGAACCGACCAGGCGCACATGCACGTCGCGCCAACCGATCGAGGCGACGGCCTTCGTCGGATCGGACGGAGCCAGCGGAATATGCGGATCGCAAATGTTCATCCCGCCGAAATATGCCACTCGATCGTCGATCACCAGCAGCTTGCGGTGATCGCGGCGATTGAAAAACCGAAAGAATCGCAGCCGGCCGAGCGCGGCACGCATCGTGCGAAATGCGTGGACTTTGACTCCCGCGACGATCAGCTCATCGAACAGCAAATAGGGCGTTGCCAGGCTGCCGACCGTGTCGTAGATCACGCGGACGTCGACGCCGGCTTTGGCCCGCTCAATGAGGGCCGCCACGATGGCCTTGCCGGCCGCATCGTCGGCGATCGAAAAAGTTTCCAACCAGACCCGCTGTTGGGCAACTTGAATATCCGCCACCATGGCTTCGATGAGTGGGTGGGGCTCGACATAAAGCGTCAGCTCCTGTTCGACCACGCACACCGTCACCGGGGGTAATTTGCCGGCGCGGTCGACGTTGGCAGTGGACGGATTCGAGATCGGCATGTGCTGCGGTCAAGAAGATTACCAAGCGTTTGTTCGGTGGCAGGATTATACTAGCGGGCATGGAACCGCAGGGTGGAAATGTTCGCGAGCCCGACGATCGGCGACTGAAGCCACCGCGATGGCTGATTCTGGAGGAATTGTGCTGGCTCGTCTGGTTGCTGTTTGGCTTGCTATAAATACGGCTGCAGCAGCCGGGCGACGCCGTCGCGCAGGCGGATCGGCAGCGGTCGGCCGTCGACGTCGGCCAAAGTGATTTGCCGAGCACCGGCTTTCTTGCGATCCAATATCTCGCCAGCGCTCGCTGCCAGGCTGCGGTCGTAGCACTCGACGTTGAATTCGAAATTCAACCGCAAGCTGCGCGGGTCCCAATTGCCCGAGCCCAACAGCGTCCAAGAATCGTCGATCAGCATCAGCTTCGTATGATCGAACGGCGGCGGCGACAGCCACACGCGGCAGCCGTATTCCAACACCTGCCACAGCATGGCCGTGCAAGCCCATTGCACGGTCCGCAGGTTGTTCACCTCCGGCAAGATGATGTCGACCTCGACGCCGCGCATCGCCGCCACGTTGAGCGCAGAAATCAGGGCGTCGTCGGGCAGGAAGTATGGCGTGAGAATGCCCACGCGTTTTTCCGCGCACGACAGTGCCCCGGCCAGGGCCAACCGCATTTCGCCCAAGTCCTCGTCGGGTCCATAGCGGATTCCGCGCGCAGCATCTCGCCGTCCGATTCCAACGGCGGATACCAGACATCGCCCGCGAGAACCTCATTGGTCGAAAACGCCCAATCTTCGGCGAACACCTCTTGCAACTGCAGCACGACTGGGCCGGTGATGCGAAAATGAAGATCGTGCAACGGATGCCGCGGATTGAGCGACAGCATGGCCCCCTCGCGGATGTTCAGTCCGCCGGTGAAACCGATCTTCCCGTCGACAACCAGAATCTTGCGATGATTTCGTAGATTGGCGTAGGCGAAGAACCAGGGAATGAACGTCTCCATGAATCGTTCGACACGCACTCCGGCTCGTGCCAGCACCCCGACAATCGAAGGAAAGCTGTAGCGCGAGCCGATCGCGTCGATCAGCACGCGCACCTCGACACCCCGCTGGACCGCTCGCGCCAGGGCCTCGGCAAACTGCCGTCCGCAGCGGTCGTTATCGAAGATGTAGCTCATCATGCTCACCGAGCGCGTTGCGCCGTCGATCGCGGCAAGCATGGCCGGAAAGGCGGCGTCGCCCCCCCGCAGCGGCTCGATTTTGTTGCCCGAGAGGAGCGGACGCGCGGTTAGCCGGCCGACAAGCTGCACCAGGTTGTGCAAGTGAGGCGTGCAACCACCGAGCGCGCGATCAAACTCCTCGGGCGTGCAAACATGGGCCGAGGGGAGCGGCTCGGCGCGCAATTGTCCGCTTCGCAACAGCACCGCCCGGCGCCGAATCCGATTGATGCCGAGCAGAAAATAGAGCACCACGCCAATGATCGGCGCCAACCAAATCAGGCCAACCCAACCGATCGTGGCCCGGGTGTCGCGCTTGTGCAACACGGCATGGGCCGAGGCCCCCAGCGAGGCGAGAAATGTTCCGAGAGCGACGAAATGGGGCCAGAAGGTTTCGACAAACGTGCCGAGGCTGGCCAAGATGCAGGGCATGAACGGCTTGCTGGAAAAGGTTCGTGTTGGATACCAATCGTTGCGGTTGCCCGCAATGTTGCTTGATCCTGCGCCGGCCGCCGAATATTCGTAATTCGCTGGTACAGGTGGCGAACGGGAATATCGGTCGCCCGACCACCGGCGAGCAATCGAGGTTTTCTTGCTTCTCGAAGTTTGGTAGGTTTCGGCCCCCTGCCACGCACGGGTGGATTGTTTTCGGCAATTAGTATAATTGCTGCGAACAATCCGCCGCAGGGGGGCGTCCTAGGTTTGTCGGGCGGCCGCTTTCGGCTGTCCCGCCATATCGCCGACTTTTGCGGCCCGATATTTGTTTAACCCGCCTTGCGCGATTTCCCGCCGTTGAGTTCCTTACCCCCTAGCCAGCCGTCGAACTGGACCCTGATCCGCCGCCTGTTAGGCCTCGCCTGGCGGCATCGCTTGGGGTGCATTCATGTCCTAGCCGAGCAATCCGTGCTGGTCGTGCTGGCGCTCGGGCAGTTGGGCTTCACCGGCTTGGGCATCGACGTCATTCGGCACCAGATCGATCCTGCGAGCGCGGCGCCGCGCTGGCCGCTGGGATGGACGCCGCCCACTTGGCCGACGCTCGGATTGGTGGGCCTCATCGCGGCGGCGATTTTTGGTCTGGCGCTCGTGCATGGCACGCTGCGGTACCGGAGCGCGGTGACGATGTCGAAGCTCGTGCTGCGGATTGTCGTCGAACTGCGCACCGCCGTCTACGATAAGCTGCAGCGGCTGAGCTTTCGCTTCTACGACGCGAATCAAAGCGGTTCGATCATCAATCGCGTCGCCGGCGACGTCCAGGCCGTGCGAATGTTCGTCGACGGCGTCCTGATCCAGGTTCTTACCGTGATCTTGTCGCTGGGCATTTTCCTGGGCTACATGTTCTCCGTAAACGTTCCGCTCACCTTCGCCTGCCTGGCAACGACGCCGCTGTTATGGTGGGGCGCCGCGATGTTCGCCAGAGCGGTACGGCCTGGCTATGAACGCACCAGCGATTTGAAGGACGACCTGATTCTGCGGCTCTCGGAAAACATCCAGGGCGTGCATGTCGTCAAAGGTTTCGGTCGCCAGAAGGAAGAAATTAATAAATTCGCCGCCGCGAATCGGGCCCTATTGGATCAGATGCAGTGGATCTACTGGCGCATCAGCCTGTTTCAACCGGCGATGGGTTTTCTCACGCAGTTGAACATGGTCGTGCTGCTGGGCTACGGCGGTTGGCTGGTGATTCATGGCCGGCTGGCGCTGGGGGCCGGACTGTTCGTGTTCGCGAATTTGCTGCATCAGTTCGCCAACCAGGTCAGCCAGGTGACCAACATTGCCAACAGCATCCAAACCAGCCTCACCGGCGCACAGCGCGTGTTCGAAATTCTCGACGCGCCGCTGGAAGTCGAAAATGCGCCGAATCCAGTCCGACCGGTTAAAATCCGCGGTGCCGTGCGGTTCGAGGGTGCGCAGTTTTTTTACCGACCGGAAACGACCATTCTCGATAGCATCGATCTCGACATCCGGCCTGGGCAATGCGTGGCTATTGTCGGCGCGACCGGCGCCGGCAAGAGCACGCTGCTAAGCCTGATTCCGCGGTTCTACGATCCGACGGCGGGCCGTGTCCTGATCGACGGCGTCGACGCCCGCGATCTGGATTTGGATCAGCTCCGCCGCAGTATCGGGCTCGTGTTTCAAGAGAGCTTTTTGTTCAGCAACACCGTGGCGGCGAATATCGCCTTCGGGCGGCCCGACGCCAGCCCCGAAGAGATTCGCCGCGCGGCCCGGATCGCTAGCGCCGATGAATTCGTCCGCGATTTGCCCCAAGGTTACGACACGGTCATCGGCGAGTATGGATCGAGCCTCTCCGGCGGACAGCGGCAGCGATTGGCCATCGCTCGGGCGATTTTGCTCGAGCCGCCGATCCTGATTCTCGACGACGCGTTGGCCTCGATCGATCCCGGCACCGAGCATGAGATCATGGTCGCGATGGAAAACGCGATGCGTGGACGTACCACGTTTGTCGTCGCCCATCGGCTCAGCACGCTGCGCCGCGCCGATCTGGTGATCGTGTTGGAAGCGGGCCGGATCATTGAGAGCGGCACCCACGAGCAATTGCTCCTCGGCAACGGCCACTATCAGGCTAGCGCCCGCCTGCAAATCGCCGACGCCAACTGGGCCGCGGCGTAAGACGTGACAAAATGGCTGACATTCAAAATCAACAAACGCTGAGTCAAAAAGTCTCCCCTCTCCCCTTGCGGGAGAGGGGCTGGGGGTGAGGGGTGGAGGCGCTCGAGGCGCTCCATCACCCTCACCCCAACCCTCTCCCGTCGAGGGAGAGGGAGCAGATGCAAACAGCCCCTCCCGTCAAGGGAGAGGGAGAAGTCAGTTAACGGAAAACTCCGCCCGATGGCCATCGCAACCCAATATACCGCCGCTCGCACGCTCACTCGCCTGGAGCGCAATGAACTCGACGACACCGATCTCCGCCCTTTGGATCTCGGTATCTGCCGGCGATTGTTCTCTTACACGCGGCCCTATCGCGCGCGGCGCAATTGGCTGATGGTTATGGTCTTCATCCGCTCGATTCAGTTGCCGGCCCTGACCTGGCTGCTGGCGGCGATCATCAAGGGCCCGATCGATGGCGGCAACGTGTCGGGCATGGCGTGGGGCGCTGTCGCGTTTTTGCTGTTGGCGCTCTCCACGCAATTCGTGATGCACTTTCGCCAGAGGTTGGCGCAAGAACTGGGCGAATTGGTGGTTTACGAGTTGCGCAACGAGATTTTCGCTCATCTGCAATCGCTGCCGATGAGCTTTTTCAATCGTACGAAACTGGGGCGGATCATCAGCCGCATGAGCTCCGACGTGGAGGACCTGCGGGTCGGCATCCAGGAAGTCGCGTTTGTGAGCATGGTGAGTCTCGGGCAAATGGCCGTGGCCGCAGCCTGCATGCTGTGGTACGACTCGGTGCTGTTTCTAATGGTGCTCGGACTGGCGCCGGTGTTGTGGGGCATCAATCAATTTTTTCGCAAGCGGATGAGCGTCGCGCTGCGGCGGCTGCGCGAGTCGTTCAGCCGTGTGACGGCCACGCTGGCCGAGAGCGTCAACGGCATTCGGGTCACGCAGGGCTTCGTCCGCCAGGACGAAAACGCTCAAATGTTCGGCGAGTTGGTCTCCCATCATGCGGGCTACAACGCGGTGCTGAACCGTGCTCAGGGGCTATTCCTGCCGCTATTGGATCTAAACAATCAGTTCTTCGTGGCGGCGCTGCTGCTGGTCGGCGGCTACCAGGTGCTGCGCCCCGGCGCCGGCAGCGATATCGGCAACCTGGTCGGGTTCTTGTTCATGGCCACGATGTTCTTCTCGCCGATCACGACGCTCGGCAACCAGTATTATCAAGCTCTGACGGCGATGGCTGCCGCCGAGCGCGTGTTCACTCTGCTCGACACGCCGCCCGATTGGAGCGAGCCGCCGACCGCCAAGCCGTTGGAGCTAACCGGCGGTCGCGTGGAATTCCGGAACCTGTCGTTCGGCTATGATCCGCAGCGGCTGGTCCTGCGCGGGATCGATTTCGTCGCCGAGCCGGGTGAGATGGTCGCGCTGGTTGGGCATACCGGAAGCGGCAAGACGTCGATCATCAATCTGATCGCGAAATTCTACCTGCCGACGTCCGGCGAGTTGCTATTCGACGGCCATGAAGTGCGCGAGATTACCGGCGAATCGCTGCGGCCGCAGATCGGGATCGTTTTGCAGAATAATTTTCTGTTCAGCGGGACCGTGCTCGACAACATTCGCGTCGGCCGGCCCGAGGCGACGTTTGCGGACATTCGACGCGCGCTGCTCGATCTGGATTGCCTCGACCTGGTCGAAGCTCTGCCCGACGGTTTGGCCACGCAAGTGGGCGAGCGTGGCGGCAGCTTATCGCTCGGCCAGCGGCAAGTGATTTGTTTTGCCCGGGCGATGCTGGCCGATCCAAAAATCCTGATTCTCGACGAAGCCACGAGCAGCATCGACACGATCACAGAAGCTCGAATCCAGCGGGCGCTAAATCTGCTGCTCGCCGGGCGAACCAGCTTCGTGATCGCCCATCGGTTGAGCACGGTTCGCCATGCCGACCGGGTTCTGGTGCTCGAAAACGGCCGCATCGTCGAACGTGGCACTCACGCCACGCTGGTCGCCGCCGGGGGGCATTACGCCCAACTCCACCGCCGCTTCGTCGAGCAGTGACGCCCTGTCGGCCCGTCGGCACTTCCGTAATTCTCGCATGGCGTCGGAATCGCGAAAGTGTCATAATATTCGCTTTGGGGAAACTTTCCTGCCGGAGGGCAGTCCTATGAGACGCTTCGTTCCCGTGGCTTTGCTGGCGGTGGTGGTGAGCTTTATCGGAATCTCCCGCGCCCATGCCGGAGACAATGATGGTCAGGCCGATCTCGACAAGGCGACCGAGAAGAAGCTATCGGCCGATTCGCTCGAAGATCTGGCCGAAGTGCTGCGACTATGTGAATCGGCGACGAAAGCGGGCCTCAGCAAGGCCAACACCGAATTTGCCAACAATCTCTACAACAGCACCCTGCTGCAGCGCGGCACGGTCTATACCGAGGCGATTTTTGGCGGCCGCAATGGCAACGCCAGCGGCCAGCCCGATCCCCGCTGGCCGAAGCTCCGCGAATTGGCTTTAGCCGACCTCGATAAGTTGGTCCAGCGCGATCCCAAGACCGGTGCCGCGTATCTGATGATCGCCAAGCTCCAGGCCTTGCCCAAGGGCGACCACGACAAGGCCATGGCCGCCGCGGAAAAAGCGGCCGACTTGCTGAAGGACGAGCCCTCGTTGCTAGCCGCGGCGCTGGTGGTTCGCAGCGGCTTACAAACCGACGTGGCGAAGAAACTGGCCGATCTGGACGAAGCCTTGAAGCTCACGCCCGCCGATCTCGAGGCCCTGCGCTCGCGGGCGGTGACTCGCTTGAATCAGAACAATTTGGAAGGGGCCTTGGCCGATCTTGACGCGCTGTTGAAAATCGACGCCAAGAATCCCGGCGTGTACGAGGTCCGCGGCTTTGTCCTGTTCAAGCTGAAGCGCAAGGAAGAAGCCCTGCACAGCTTCGATCGGGCGATTCAATTGCAGCCAGGCTCGGCGCTGCCTTATATCCGCCGGGCGCGCATTCGGGCCGAATTGAAGGACACCGACGGCGCCTTGGAAGACCTGGCCGCCGCGTTGCGGTTGGAGCCGGACAACGCTTGGGCGCTGTTGACCCGAGCTCGGATTTACCAGATGGCCGGCAAATTGGATTCCGCGAAGCAGGACGTCGAAGCGGCCCTGAAGAAGCGGGGCGACGTGCTCGAGGAAATCGAGGCGCTCGATCTGCGAGCCGTGATTTCCGCCGAATCGGGCGACTACGATCAGGCCATCCACGATTTGGAGGAGTTGGTGAAGGTTGCGCCGAAGAACGCGCAACTGCTCTACAAACTTGGGTTGCTTTATGAAATGGACAAGCAGTCGCGCAAAGCAATCGAGAAGTTCACCGCCGTGGTGGCGCTAAACGACAAGAACGAACAGGTCTATCGCAGCCGGGGCGATTGCTATCTGAATATCGGCGATCAGGCGAATGCGATTGCCGATTATGAAAAGGCATTCAAGCTCAATCCCGACGACTCGGGCCTGTTGAACAATTTCGCGTGGGTCTTGGCCACTGCGCCCGACGCCAAGCTCCGCGACGGCAAGCGAGCCCTGGAAATGGGGCTGAAGGCCTGCGAAAAGACGGCCTACAAACGGCCCCACATCCTCAGCACTTTGGCAGCCGCGTATGCCGAAACGGGCGACTTCGACAATGCGAAGAAGTGGTCGGCCGAATCCGTGAAATTGGCCTCGGCCAAGCCCAAGGAAGACGACGAAGATGCCCAAGACGATGCCGAGATGAAGGATGAGTTGCAGAAGGAGCACGATTCGTACAAGGACAAGAAGCCGTGGCGCGAGATGCTGAACGAGGACGAATCGAACAAGAAGGCCAAGGAAAAGAAGGCCGCCGATAAGGCCGCCGGCAAACCGGGCGAAAAGAGCGAAGCAAAAACCGCCGAAAAGGCCGGCTCGAAAACCGATGCGAAGCCAGAAGCCAAGCCCGGCGACAAACAGCTCGAGGAACGGAAACCGAGTGAGTCTTCGACCGCCAAGAAGCCGGATGTCTCGCCCGATTCGCCGCAGCAGAAGTAGTCGCGGCGAGTTCCGCCTTGGCGTTGGATTTAGAAACGCGTGGCACCGCCCCCCGGCAGTTCGCCGGGGGTTTTTCATGCGCGTAAGACGGCGCTCGGCTGCGCTAAATCCCCGCGCCGCCCACGGCGGACCACGTGTTCAGCTTCTGCAACGAGAACGTGGTGGTCCACTCCAACAAATCGGTCGGCCCCTTGCGCAGGCAGAAGTCGCCAAAGGTTTCGCCTGGGTGCCGAGACTGTTTGAAGTAGACGAACAACGGCATCAGCGTACGTACCACGTCGGACGAGGCGACCATGTCCTTGTAGACAAAGCTCAGCCGATCACCCAGCGACCGCCCGCCAAGGTAAATCGTATAGCGATCCAACGCCCGCCCAACCAGGCCGATGTCGCAGTTGTAGGGACGGGCGCAACCGTTGGGGCAGCCAGTCATGCGGAGTGTGAACACGTCGCCGGCCAGTCCGATTTTCGCCAACTCGACTTCCAAGTGATCGAGCATCGATGGCAGGGCCCGCTCGGCCTCGGTTATCGCCAGCCCACAGGTGGGCCAGGCCACGCAGGCCATCGACCAGCGCCGCACGTTGGAGATTTGGTGTAGCGCCTTCACCTTGTGCCGGTGGAGGATCTCGTCGACTCCGGCCCGATCCATCTCGGCAATATCGGTGAACAACAGGCTCTGATTCGCCGTCAGCCGGATGCCGGGTCGGTACTTGCGGCAGATTTCTCGCAGAGCCGTCTTAAGCTGCCAACGGCTGATGTCATGGATCCGGCCATTCTCGATGTTCAGGCCATAGAACCAGTGGCCGTCGCCTTGCTCGTGCCAGCCGAGGTGATCGTCGAAACCGGTCACATCGTCGGGATGCGGCTCCGGCAGCGGCTGGCCATAGTATTCCTCGACCTTGGCCTTGAACTGCGCGAGGCCCATGTTGTGGATCGTGTATTTCAACCGGGCGACTTTCCGGTCGGAGCGGTTGCCGAAATCGCGCTGCACCTTGACGACGGCCGTGGCGACGTCGATCACCTGCTCCGGCTGTACAAAGGCCATGCGTTTGGCCACGGCCGGAAATGTCTTGGCCGCACTGGGCACTACACCCATTCCGCCGCCGACAAGCACGTTGTACCCGATGATTTTGAAATCGCGGCAAATCGCCAACAGGCCCAGATCGTTGGCGTAAACGTCGATGCAATTGTCGCCGCACAGCGCAATGCCGGTCTTGAATTTTCGCGGCAGATACGTGGGGCCGTAGATCGGCTCGACGTCGGATTTCGCAGGCTCGGAGTTGGTACCGTGGTTATGGCCGTTGGCGCCGGCCTGATCTCCGTTGCGGCTGCCACCGACCAGATGATCTTCGCCCGTTTCCGGATCGCGCAGCCAAATGTCATGATAGGCCGTCGTTCGCGGAGCCAGGTGCTGGGCGATCCGATCGGCCAGTTGCTGCATTTCGGCATGCACCGGGTCGTGATGATGGGCGCCGGGCAGCACATCACGTTGCGCTCGACGTCGCCGCAAGCGGCCAGCGTGCTGAGCTTGATTTCATTGATGCGCTGGATCGTCTTGTGCAACTCGCCCTTCAAAATGCCGTGCAGTTGCAGACCCTGGCGGCTGGTGATTCGCAAGCTGCCATTGCCCAGCTCGTCGGCCAGATCCAATTCGCCCAGAAGCTGGTCGCTGGTCAGCTTGCCGCCGGGAACTCGGCTCCGGACCATGAACATGAACGACTTGATGCTCTTGCCGCCCCCCTCGCGGTGCGTGCGGGCCTCGCGATCGTCTTGCTGATACGTGCCATGGTGCTTTAGAAGTTGCACGTTCGGCTTGCTGAACATCGGGTTGCTGTCGGCCAACTCTTCTGGGATCGTGCCGCGGAGAAAGTTGCTCTCCACTTTGGCTTTTTCGACGGGGCTTGGCTTCTTGTCGGCTGGGCCCAATTTGCCGACCGGCTCGGATGTTTCAATCGTTTCGTCGGTCATGGGACAGCAACGCTCGCAAGAATGTTTACTAACATTAGTAGGATTATCAGCATTGTGGGCTGACGGGTCAATATATTAGCGTCATGGGCTTCTGGTAGAAAGTCGAGTCGGCTCGACAGCTCCGAGCTTTACAGCATAAGTTACCAACCTCGATGGACAATCGACAACACGAATCACCGCGTCCGGGCGTTGAATTACCAAGCTCGGTCATTCAGTGGAATCATCCGGCCGTGTTTGTCGCCACCGGCTTGTGGGCCGGACGGATTCCTTGGGCGCCGGGGACTTGGGGAGCGCTGTGGGGCTTGCCTTTGACTTGGGCGATCCATCAGATTCCCCAAATTTGGGCTCAATGCATCGTGATCGCGTTGCTCTGCTGGATCGGCATACCGATTTGCACGGCGGCGGTGCGCCGCTTCGGCGCCGGCGCGAAAGATCCCGGCGCGATCGTGCTTGACGAGATCTTCAGCATGCCGTTGGTGTTTTGCTTTGTGCCGAACTCGGCGCCTTGAACATCCGGTGATTTGGATTGCCGGCTTTGTGCTTGCACCGGCTGTTCGATATTACCAAGCCGCCGCCGGCGCGACAGCTCGAACGGTTGCCCGAGGGGCTGGGGATCATGGCTGACGATTGGGCCGCGGGAATTTTTGCCGGCCTGGCGCTGCATGCGCTGCATTGGTTGGGAGTGTTTGGCTCTTGGTGGGCGTGAGCAAACAGTGAATTATTGCCGCGCGCGAACGCGCTCGGCGAGCCAAGCGGATAAATGGGAGAAACGATCTGTGACCGCGACACTTTTGGACGGCAAGGCCCTGGCCGCCACGATTCAGCAAGAGCTCGCCGGCGAAGTGGCCGCGTTCGTCCGCGAATCGGGCATTCGCCCGTGCCTGGCGGCGGTGCTGGTCGGCGACGATCCGGCCAGCGAAGTTTATGTCCGAAACAAGCAACTCGCTTGCGCCCGCGTCGGCATCGAGAGCCAACTGCATCGATTGCCGGCCAACACGACGACTGACGACCTGCTCAAGCTTGTGTCGCAATTGAACGCCGCCAGCGATCCGCCGGTGCATGGCATCCTGGTGCAAACGCCATTGCCCAGACAGGTCGACGCAAGCCGTGTCCTCTCGGCCGTCGATGCGGCGAAGGATGTCGATGCCTTTCACCCTGAAAACGTCGGGTTGATCGTGCAGGGACGGCCCCGATTCTTGCCCTGCACGCCGCATGGGATCATCGAGTTGCTGCGGCGGAATGGAATACAGATCGCCGGCCGGCATGCGGTGGTCGTCGGCCGCAGCGACATTGTCGGCAAGCCGATGGCGCTCTTGCTAATGCAACGCGGCGAAGGGGCCGATGCCACGGTGACGGTCTGCCATAGCCGCACACCCGATCTGGCGCGATCACGCGGCAGGCCGACATTCTCATCGTGGCGATCGGCCGGGCAAAGTTCATCACGGCCGACATGGTCAAGCCAGGCGCGGCGGTGATCGACGTGGGAATGAACCGCGTCGACGGTAATCTGTTTGGCGACGTCGATTTTTCGGCGGTCCGCGAAGTCGCGGGCCAGATCACACCGGTGCCTGGCGGCGTTGGGCCGTTGACCGTGACCATGCTGCTGCACAACACGCTCCTCGCCGCCCGCCAAAGCGCTGCCAGACGAACTTAGCCGTCGGTCTTGACCGGCGCACTCGGCGGCGTTGATGCGCTCGATTTCCGCCGTTTAACCGTTGCGCTGGCGGAGCGCCTCGTAGAACAGCACTGCCGCGGCGGCGGCGACGTTCAGGCTGTCGGCGATGCCGTGCATCGGCAGTCGGATCGGCGTTACGCCGGGCGAATTCCAAATGCCGGACAAGCCCGTTGCTTCGCTGCCTAGCAACAGCGCCGCCGGACCCGCGAGATCGACGTCGGTGTAATTCACTTTCGCATCGACTCGAGCGGCGAAGATCGGCACCCGCCGGGACGTCAGCCATGTCCTGACCGCGGCTGCGGGGGCCGCGCACATCGGCACCGTGAAGATTGTTCCCAGGCTGGCTCGGATCGCGTTGGGATTGTAAAGATCGGTGCCGCCGTCGGCGATCACGAGCGCGTCGAGACCCACGGCGTCGGCGCTCCGCAGCACCGCCCCGACGTTGCCGGGCTTTTCGACACCCTCGAGCACGGCAACCAGCGGGACACGAGATAATTTCAGGTCTTGCAATGTCCGTTCGGACGAATTCGCCAGCGCGACGATTCCCTCGGCCCGATCGCCGAACGCCAGCTTGGCGAACACCGCCGGCGTGACCTGCAATTGCGGCACCGGCAAGCGGGTGAGCGCTTCGAGCACCCAGCGGCAATCATCGCTGCGGCATAAGGCGGGGCAAATGAACACCTCGGCCAGTTCCAGGCCCGACTCGATCGCTCGGCGCAGCTCGCGCGCCCCGTCGATGCGGAACCGCTTGAGCCGCCGGCGCTCGCGGCTGTCGCGGAGATTCACGGCTTCCTTGACTCGCGGATTGTGCAAACTGGAGATCGCGTCCATCGATTCCTACAGTTGTTCAGGAAGCCTCGCGCCAAGCGACTTAGGCGATTACCGATGCCACAACACCGGCCGGCAATTGGCGACCGGTGGAAGTGGTTAGAGTCAATTCGCGTCCTTTCGCTCCGGCATTCATCGCCTCACCGAGCCACTGTGCGACGACGGGCGGCGTCGCGGCGAGCGAGTGGCAAGTTAGCAATACGAACCGCATCCGGCCAGCGGTCAGCTTCGCGCAGGCCCCCAATAGCTCGGGCAGATCGCGGTCCAATTGCCAGGTTTCTCCCGCCGCGCCGTGGCCGTAGCTCGGTGGATCAAGAATCACCGCATCGTACGCGTTTCCGCGTGCCACTTCGCGCCGCACGAATCGAGCGGCATCTTCGACGATCCAGCGGATTGGCGATTGACTCAGGCCGGACAATTCCGCGTTGCGCCGGGCCCAGGCCACGGCGCCGCGAGCGCTATCGACATGCACCACTTCTGCTCCCGCCGCCGCGGCCGCCAACGTGCTGCCGCCCGTGTGGGCAAACAGATTCAGAATTTTCGGCCGCCGCTCACCCGATTGCCGCTGGCGCGAAGGCTCCTCGCAAAGTTGCCGCGTGATCCAGCGCCAATTCTCGATCTGCTCTGGAAAAAAGCCGATGTGGCCGAATGCGGTCGGCTTCAATTCCAATCGCAAACCGCCGCAAGCGATCGTCCACCGTTCGGGTACGACCGGCAGGTGCTGGCCGACCAAACCTTCACCAAGCCCTGGGATGGCCATCCCTGGGCTTAGCCTCGCATTCGGCTTCCACTTACCCCGTTGACCGCCCATCGCGCTGGCTCGTGCGCCGGCATCGATCTCGAATCGGGCCGTAGCCCGGCCCCAGAGTTCCCCTTGCTCGACGGGATCCTCGGCATGGCCAATCGCCGGCCGATCGAGAATATATTCGCCAAACCGCTCCAGTTTTCGGCCGCGGCCAAAATCGAGGAGCTCATAGTCGTGCGAATCGCCCCGGCTAGGTTCCCGCGCAGCACCGGCCGCCGTGTTATCGTGTTCGGCATCCATCGAATCCGACGATAACCCACTGGCTTCGGCCCGTCTATCGGATCGCGGAAATCGGCCGAAAATCGCCGGCTCCTTTGCAGCCGACTTCGCGGTGGCTATGCTAAGCTCGAAGGAATTGTGGCACGATGAATGCCCGATTCGATTTGCACACTCGTCTCTTCCGAGGTTCGGCGAATGAAGTTTGCCTGGTGCCCACCGCTGTTGGCTCAAGATTTTCCCGATATCCAGCCCGGTCTGGTGATCGCCGGCGTGGTGATTCTGCTGGTTGGGCTCACGATCGTCATGATCGTCATCAATTACGGCAAGATCTGGTTCCAAGCCTACATGTCGAACGCGCGGGTCACGGTCTGGAACCTGATCGGCATGAGCCTGCGTAAAGTGGACAAGGACATGATCGTGAAGGCCAAAGTCATGGCGCTCCAGTCGGGCATCATGTCCGACCCTGGCAGCGAAGTGACCAGCCGCCGCTTGGAGGCCCATTATCTGGCCGGCGGCAATGTCCCCAACGTGGTGAAAGCGATCATCGCCGCCCATCGGGCCGACATCGATTTGGACTTCGACCGGGCCGCGGCCATCGACCTGGCGGGCCGCGACGTGCTCGACGCCGTGCAAACCAGCGTCAATCCGAAAGTGATCGACTGTCCCGATCCGGCGACCAGCCGCAAGACTACCCTGAGCGCGATCGCCAAGAACGGCGTCGAGCTCAAGGTCCGGGCTCGAGTGACCGTGCGAACGAACTTGAAGCAGTTGATCGGCGGAGCGACGGAAGAGACCATCGTCGCCCGCGTCGGCGAAGGGATCATCACGTCGATCGGCTCGGCCGAAAATCATCTGATCGTGATGGAAAATCCCGACTCGATTTCCAAGGCTGTCTTGAAGCGGGGACTCGACGCCCATACGGCATTTGAAATCGTGTCGATCGACATTGCCGACATCGAAGTCGGCGAGAACATCGGCGCTCGCTTGCAAGCCGATCAGGCCGAGGCCGACACCCGCGTGGCCCGAGCCAAAGCCGAAGAGCGCCGAGCGATCGCCATTGCCCGCGAGCAGGAAATGAAGGCGCTCACCGCCGAGAACCGCTCGCGGGTGGTAATGGCCGAAGCCGAGGTGCCGCTGGCCATGGCCCAGGCCTTCCAGCAGGGAAATTTCTACCTGCACGAGAAGCCGGGCTCCAACGGCGCGGCGATCGATCCGGCGGCGAAAAAGTAAGTCGCGACCACCCCGCCGCGGGGGATATTGTCTTTGCGGTTCGCTTCGAACACTCTATGGACTGGCATAAAGTTCTGTTCGATCTGATCACGTTGACCGTGACCGTCGATCCCCTGGGCACGCTGCCGTTGTTCCTGGCTTTGACGAAGCGGATGACCCCGGAACAGCGCCGCGCCGCGGCCATTCGGGCCTCGGTCATCGCCTTCATCATCCTGGCCTGCTTTTTGTATGCGGGCCAATATTTGCTCGAAGCGATGCGGATCGAATTGCCCGCCTTTCAAATCGCCGGGGGAATCGTGCTGTTCCTGTTCGCGCTGAGCATGATTTTCGAGAAGGAATCGAGCTCGAACGGCGAGCCGGAAGAGGGGCGCGACGTGGCCATTTTCCCGCTGGCGATGCCGTCGATCGCCACGCCCGGGTGCTGTTGGCCGTCGTCGTGCTGACGGATAACACGAAGACCAACTTCATCCAGGAGACAATCACCTGCGGCGTGCTGCTGCTGGTCTTGGCGGCCAACCTGCTGCTGATGCTGCTGGGAAATCGCGTGGTCGCGATCATGGGTCGCTCCGGTTTGAGCGTCGTCAGTCGCGTGATGGGCATGATCCTTGCGGCCGCCGCGGTCCAGATGGTCTATGCCGCCCTACGCGGCGAACTCGGCCACGGATAAAGGCCGAGGTGCGCACGACTCCCTCGGGCGGTCGAATTCCCTACTGGCTTCCCTAGTCCTAACAGCCCGTTGAAAAAGGGGACAGGCACTACGCAGGTGCGTCAATACTGGGGGAAATCCTCTCGTTCCCTAAGAGCCAGTCCCAACCAGTCCCCTTTTTCAACAGCCTGCTAAGCCTTCAGCCCAAATCTGCGCAAATAAAGCCGGACCCCTCTCATTGCAAGGAGGGAGTCCGGCTTCGGCAGAACTCATGAGCCGAGGACGCAGGGCCGCCCTCGAACCGCCAGCGACCGGAAGCCGCGGGCGGATAGCTCGGCCAGGCGACTCCCCGCGTTCGGGGAGCGACCTGGCACATTGATAAAATTACGTCTTGGACGGCGGCGGGGGCGGCGGGGTGCTCGGCTTTGCCGAAGAACCGCCGGACGTCGGAGCGGCGCCAGCGCAGCTCGGCTCAACGCCCGCACAGCTCGGGGCAGCGCCGCAGCAGCTCGGGGCAGCCGGAGCTGCACAAGCCGTGCAAGCCGACTCGCCACAGCAACCACAATGGGTCTCACAGCAACCATCGCAACCACAGCAACGATGACGGTGATGACGATGATGGCAGCCGCAGCAGCCATCACATCCGCCGCAGCTGGCATGGCAGCCGCAGCAACCATGGCCGGCCACAGCCTGGTTGGAACCGCCGATGAGGGCGATTCCGACGATCGCGAAGAACATCGCGAGGCCGAAAACTAGTGTCCGATTCATCCTCGAATCCTCCAACTTACAGGGTAACTTGGCGTAACAGGGTCACTCATTCTACCGTCACACGTTTCCTCTCGCTCAGGACGGCTGCCGGGCGAAAGTTCACCTCCTAGTAGACTGCTCACGCTCGTCGATTCGCGAAATCCAATCCGCTGCCCTGTAAGCTTTATGGATTACGTAGATCAACGTGAATGCACAGGCTAGGACGCTAGGTTAGCATTCGACGACCTATTGTCAAGCCGCCGAGCGACAATTTGTACGCTTTCGGAAAACTGGGGATACTGCGCGATTTATTTGGACAAATGTAGCTCAAATTCGCCTCGCGCCTAGGGGACGGGCCAATCCCTAAAGCTGCACTCATGGAAGTGCGAGAAGCGCTGCCTTCTCGTGCTAAGTGCCAATTGCGGAGACGCTTATGAATGCCCCCTTCACGAGAGCTAGCATCCCAGCGGAGAAAAAGGGGCGGCTTTCTGTTTCGCTATCGATTGCGAATCTGAAGAGCAGCGTTGGGATCTCGTGCAGCGACTCACCCGATCGCCGGTACAAGAGAGCAAGTTCCGTTTGGCGCACGCGTGCGGTGCGAGTTGGCAATCTCGGATCGAGCTGAAGTTCCGCTACGCTGAGAATGGTAGCCGATTCGTCCGCTCCGCGACGAAGGCGCGGGTTGACTGGCAGAGATGCTCTACCGCTCGCAAGCGGAGAGCGTGTGAAAGAATGGGGACTGGCTCCGAGTCAGCCGCGTAAAAACAGCAATTACCGGCGGCCCGCGAGGTGCCTGTCCCCATTCTTTCACTGCCTCGGATCGGGCCGCGAAGATCAATGCCCGAGTCAAGCGATGGAAGGCAAGCTCGACGATCGCCGCGCGATGGCGACGGCAAGAGCCTCGGCAGGCGAGGACAGGATTCCAATTGCCGCTAGTCGATTGCCGATGGCGTGTCGAAGAACAGTGCCCGGCCTATTTCGGTGCGATCGCCGTGGGCGCCGGTCTTTGAGCGGTCTGCGGGACTTCGGTTTGGCCGGGCTGCGGCGTGGGCGCTTGCGGCACGGCTGTGAACTGCTGATTGCCGGCCTGTTGAGTGCCGGGTTGTTGAGTGCCTGGCTCCTGCGAGTTGGCTGCCTGTGAAGGGCCGGAAACTCGCTGCAGTTGTCCCGCGGCCGGACTTGCTCCCGCCGCCGGTTGGCCGCCGGCCGTTAAGGGTTGAGCGGCTTGCTGCTGCTCCTCCTGCATCCGGCGTTGGCTTTCATGCTCGATGTACTCTTTCGCCTCGGCTAAAGCCTTCATATCCTCGTAGTTCAAAACCACGGGAGGCTTATCGGGGAAGGGCCGCAGAATCATCCCCGCAATCCGCCAGGCAGAGTCCTCTTTGCGGAGCACCCAAACCACCGGGTGCGTGTACTCGCTGCCATCGGTGTCCCGGTCGGTCCATTTGCAACCCACGTGGGCGCTGTCTTTTTCCTTCGTGAGGTATTCGAACTCGCCGACCTCGAACGTGGCGTTTTGATAGGAATCGAGCTCGAAGTTGACGTTGTTCTTTGCCGCTTGTTCCTGAGACGCCTTCGAAAGCAGAAGCGTGAGCTTTTTCTGGTCGCCCGCGCGAGCGGCCGTCAGAAATTCTTTAACCGCCATGTCGGGCGTCGCCTCGGCGGCAGTCGTTGCGTCTTGGCCGCCGCCAGTTGCAGAGGACTGCGATTTACCACAACCAGCGGCGAATGTGGCAAGAATTCCCACGGCCAACCAAGACTGCCATCGCTTCATCGCTCTATCCTCCCCGATCCTTCGCTAATAGGGACTCCATCCCGGTGCGCCATGAAGCGAGTCGAGTGGACTGTTCGGCGCGGCGGAAGTGTCTCAGGAAGACAAACATGGGTCAAGACGATCTCGACGGGAATCGCCGCGAAGGGCGATCGATCCGACTCGGTTCATACCAAACTGCTTGCTTGCTCGGGGGCAGATCGGAGTTGCACGACTGGCGAACGAACAGGAGCAGTCTATAATCGACGCTGGCAGCCCCGCTCTCACGTCTTTCGGCTCCTCCAAGCCCATGACATCGCTCGCGCTAGCACCCTTGGCCGACGAATTGCGCGAGATCGTCGGCAGCGAAGGGGTCCTCACCGCGCGAGTCCGATCTGCTCGTGTTCGAATGCGACGGCTATCAGATCGAGAAAAATTCCCCCGACATCGCGGTCTTTCCCCGCACGACCGACGATGTGGCTCGAATTGTCCGAGCGGCCGCCGACCGAGGGGTGTCCATCGTTCCCCGGGGCGCCGGCACCAGCCTGGCCGGCGGCACGCTGTCGGTCGGGGGTGGCGTGATGCTGATCCTCACGCGGATGAAGCGGATCGTCGAAATCAACATCCGCGACCGGTATGCCATCGTCGAGCCGGGCGTGGTCAATGCCTGGCTCAATCAAGCGCTCAAGGGAACCGGCTACCACTATGCCCCCGATCCTTCGAGCCAAGGTGCTTGCACGATCGGCGGCAATGTGGCGACCAACTCGGGCGGGCCGCACACGCTTAAATATGGCGTCACGGTGAACCACGTGCTGGGCGTCGAGGCGGTGCTAGCCGATGGCCGCGTCGTGCAGTTCGGCGGCCCGACCGAAGACGCTCCCGGCCCCGGTCTGGTCGGGGCGCTCGTCGGCAGCGAGGGAACCCTGGTTGTTGTCACCAAGGTTTGGGTGCGACTCACCCGTGACCCGCAAGGGGTCCGCACCGCGTTGGCCGTTTACGACTCAATCGACGCCGCGACCAACACGATCAGCCAGATCATCGGCGCGGGGATCGTTCCGGCGGCGCTGGAAATGATGGACCACGGAATCCTCACCGCCGTCGAGCAAGCGTTCCATGTCGGCTTTCCGCTCGACGCCGAGGCTGTGCTGCTGATTGAAGTCGATGGCCTGGAGGCAGGCCTCGACGAGCAGCGCGACCGGATCATCCAGATTTGCAATGAATGCGGCGCTCGCTCCGTGCGGCAAGCGCGCGATGCGAAAGAGCGATTGCTGCTATGGAAGAGCCGTAAGCAAGCCTTCGGCGCCATTGGCCGGCTAGCGCCCAACTACTGCACTCAAGACGGAGTCGTGCCACGCTCGAAATTGCCGCACATCCTGCGGCGGATCATCGAGATCAGTAAGCGCTACGACGTCCAGATCGTGAACGTCTTTCATGCGGGAGACGGCAATATCCACCCGATCATCTTGTTCGACGAGCGGCACCAGGGCGTGATCGATCGCGTGCTGAAAGCCAGCGGCGAAATTCTCGACGAATGCCTGGCTTGCGGTGGCAGCGTGACCGGCGAGCACGGGATCGGCGTCGAGAAAATCGGCTACATGAAGAAGATGTTCACCGACGACGATCTGGCGGCGATGGAGCGGCTGCGGGCCGCGTTCAATCCCAATAATGTCTTAAGCCCCTGCAAAATGCTCCCAACCGCCGGGGCCTGCGGCATGGAACAAACCCACCCCGCCCGCCGAGCGGCACTTTAGACGGGAGCGAAGTCGGCGGTTCCGAATTCCAAGCGGTGAAAACGGGCCGGGATCAATTCAATAAATAGTTCTGACCCGCTTATTCGCCCGTCGCTAGAAAATGGCGTACCTGAAGCGCGAAGACATCGTTGGCAAGCGAATTGGCCGAGTAATTCAAACTCCTTGGCGCCTTTATGTCGATGTTTTTGTATGCAGAGTGTTCGTTGAGTTGGAGAATGGGGGCACCTTTGAGTTGAGGTACCAAGATTCGTTTAAGGAACCTCCGATAGAACTCGTAGACCTTGAATATGTCGAGTTTGTGTCCGCCGAATTAAGGGGCGATCGCGAAAGTTGCATTGGTGATTCCATAGTTGAAGTGTTAGCGTCCTACTGTTGGCCGTCTCTTGGGGTGCTATTGGCGAGCGGACGCTTTTTGTTTTGCTCCGACTGTTGCTGGCCTTTGCACGTCGGTGCGTGCTTGACGCGAGTGGGTGACTTCTATGAGTTGGAGGACGTCGTAACATATTGGGGGCACGCCGAGGTTCATTGGGTGCCTGGCCAGGTTTAACGGCACGAGGTGGCCAGAAAGCGTTCGCCGTGGAAGAGGCCATTCGATTCTACCGGACCGGAGACGAATATGGCTTTTTATCGAATTTTGCACCGTATCCGATCGATTTGGACGGAAAAATGTGGCCGACGTCGGAGCATTACTTTCAAGCTCACAAATTCACTGGAACTGACTATGCGGAGGCCATCCGGATTAAAAAGTCGCCTCTCGCAGCGGCCAAAATGGGGCGGAATCGTGCCCACCTCGTCCGCTCGGATTGGGAAGACGTAAGAGTCGAGATAATGAGGCAAGCGGTTCGGTCGAAGTTTGAACAGCACGCAGAGTGAAGTCTCTGTTGCTTGCAACCGGCGCCGCCGAAATCATTGAACATACTGAAAACGATTCGTACTGGGGTGACGGCGGCAACGGCAGTGGAAAGAATCTGCTCGGTGTCATCCTTATGCAGGTGCGGGAAGAGTTGCGTCGCGCTTCTTCTCCCTGAACGTCAAACGGTCTCGCCACGGCTGGGAAATTAAACGGGCCAGAATTGTTATTGAAACTGCCGTGGCTCCGGCTCTGGTTCTGACGGCTTTTTCTTGCCCAGCCGGCGCGGCAGCGGTATTCTTGAGCGGAGCAAAGTGAATCCTTGGCTACCACAATTGAGACATTGCCGCTTGAGGACACCGTATCGCCTGGCGATCAGGCGGCGCTCGTCGCTGCGATGCGCGAAGTGCATGTCGCGAAGAAGGTGATTTATCCTCTTGGCGGCCAAACGAGTCTCGACTACGGCTTGCCGGCCAGGCAGCCTGGGTTGGGCGTTTCGTTGCAACGCTTGACGCGGGTCATCGATTATCCGGCCCGCGATATGACGATCACCGTCGAGGCCGGCATCACGATGTCGGCGCTGGCTGAATTGTTGGCGAAAGAACGTCAGCGCGTGCCGCTTGACGTGCCCGAGCCGGAACGAGCCACGATCGGTGGCGTGATCGCGACCAACTGGAGCGGCCCTCTGCGATTCGGACATGGGACGGTGCGCGATTATGTGATCGGCATCAGCGCGGTCGACGGCCGCGGAACGCCGTTCAAAGGGGGCGGCCGGGTCGTGAAAAATGTCGCCGGCTACGATTTTTGCAAGCTCCTCGTCGGCTCGCTGGGCACGTTGGGTGTGATCTCGCAGGTGACGCTCAAGCTCAAGCCGATTCCGCAGCGAACCGCGCTCGTCGCCTGCCGCGTTTCAAGCTCAGAACATGCCGAACGACTATTGAGCGGCCTCGTCACGTCGCGGACCACGCCGGCCGCGGTCGAGCTGTTGGTTGGGCCGGCGTGGGATGACGCGACGGCTCTTGCAGCTCCTGGCTGAAAACGATTTCGGCTATCTGGTCGTCGCGCTCGAAGGAACCGCGATCGAAGTCGATTGGATGCTGGAGACGTTGGCCGCGGAATGGCAAGCGCTCGACGCCCAGGCCCAAACTCTGACGGCGGAAGACGCGCAAGGATTGTGGCGGCAACTGCGCGAATTCGCGGCTCAGCCGGCGGCGCTGGTCGTTAAATTGAATGTGCCGCCAAGCAAAACGGTCGAGACGATCGGGCTGCTGCGCGAAATCGATGCCGGCTGTTCCATTCAAGCCCACGCCGGCAATGGAATTGTCGTCTGCCGCTTCGCTTCGTTTCCCGGCGGCGGCGTTTCGCGGACGGTTGTCGGCCGGCTGCAACCCGCGGCGCAAAATGCCGGCGGCAGTTGCGTCATCCTCTCGTGTTCCCAGCCGGGCGAAATGACGCGGCAGGCAGTCTGGGGCGCGGCCCAAGATGCTGCTATGTTGATGGAAGCGGTCAAACGCCAGTTCGATCCGGCGAATCAGCTCAATCCGGGCCGATTCGTCTACGCCAATCTTTAACAGCCGTTCGCCCGATGGCGGCGCAACCCCTCACCCCCAACCCCTCTCCCACGAGGGGCGAGGGGAGATAACGACAGCCGATAACCGACTCTCGATGAGCACGCTCGCAGATCCATCGTCGCCGCAGCGCAGTCCAGCCAATTCCGGCGCGGCCGTGCCGCCCACGGCCACGCTCGTCCACGAAGTTTCGCTGACGGCGCAAATCGTCACAACGAAAGAGCCAGCAAAAAATCCTGCGCCGGTATTGACTACCGCCTGTTCTTGGATTGTGTTCACTGCGGTCTGTGTACCGCCTCGTGTCCCACCTATGTGGAATTAGGCGACGAGAACGACAGTCCCCGCGGGCGAATCTACCTGATGCGGGCCGTGACCGATGGCCGGCTCGAGCTGACACCGCAGGTGCGCGGGCACTTGGATCTCTGCCTCGATTGCCGCGCTTGTGAAACCGCCTGTCCTTCCGGCGTGCAATACGGCCGGTTGATCGAACCCTTCCGCGTGGCGATGGAGGAAAGCGCCGGACGACGTTTCGAGCCACGACTGGTTCCACCGCTGGATTTTGTTCGGCATTTTTCCTAACCCGCGACTGATGCGGAAGCTGTTGGCGCCGGCCCGCATCGCGCAGCGGCTGGGATTGATGAACGTGGCCGAAAAGTTGGGGCTATTTCGCTTGCTGCCGCCGCGACTTCGCCGCTTGGCGACGATGTTGCCGCCGCCTGGGCCGGCGTTGGCTCCATTGCCCCCGTTTCTGCCGGCCGAAGGCCCGCGCAGAGCGCGCGTGGCGCTATTCACAGGCTGTGTCGCTGACGCCATGTTCCGGCCAACCCATTGGGCCACCGCCCGCGTGCTACAACGCAATGGCTGCGATGTCGTGATTCCGCAAACTCAGGTTTGTTGCGGCGCGATTCATTTTCATGGCGGAGCAAGCGAGCCGGCTCGAAAGCTGGCCGACGAGAATCTGGCTGCCTTCAATGATCCCACGCTCGATGCCGTGATCCTCAACGTCGCCGGCTGCGGCGCGATGCTGAAAGATTACGGCCATCACTGGCACGACGCTCGCCAGGCCGAACGCGCCGCGCTGGCCGGCAAAGTGAAAGATGTCCACGAATTCCTGGACCAATTGGGGCTGGTGCCTCCGACCGGGCGGATCGAACTCACGGCGACGTACCACGACGCTTGCCACTTGGGTCATGCGCAGAAAATTCGCAAAGCGCCGCGGCGCCTGCTGAGCCAGGTGCCAGGCCTCGTGCTGAAGGAACTACCCGAGTCGGAACTCTGCTGCGGCGCCGCCGGGACGTACAATCTCACGCAGCCCGAAATGTCGGCGCGATTGAGCAAGCGGAAGTTGTCGCGGATTCTGGAAACCGGAGCAACGGCCGTGCTCACCGCGAACGCCGGTTGTCTATTGCAGATCGATCGCGAAGCCCGGCTACAAAGGCAACACCTGTGGATCGCCCATCCGATGGATCTGTTAGACCTGAGCTATCGAGGCGAACAACCGCCGCACTGAGTCGCGCCGGTGCGTTGTCACAGCTTGCATTTAGGGTGTCAGTGGCTTCGCCAGTGTTCTTTGTTGCTCACCGATCAAGGCAAGAATAAAAAAACACTGGCAAAGCCAGTGGCACACGTCGATCAGACCGGCACGCTTTCGGGCAGTGTCGCTATTTCCATGGCGACCAGCCGCTGGATGACTTCCTCCATCGACGCGGGCCGGCGCAGCGGTTCCTTAGCGAGCATCTGCCGGACCAGATTCGCCAGCGGCGCGGGCGCATCGGGGCGCAACGCCCGCAGAGCCCGGGGGCGCTGCTCGCGCTGCAATCGCACGAGTTCGGCGATGTCGTTGGCCACGAGAGGCAGTCGGCCGGTCAACATTTCGTAGAGCATCGCCCCCAAGCTGTAGATATCACTCCGTTGGTCGGATCGCATGGCTGAGACGACCTGTTCCGGCGCAAGATAGCTCACCGTGCCAAGCACTGGACGGTCAGCCGCCGAACCAGGCTCGTCAAACGAGCGAGCAAAACTGAGATCGAGCAATGTGACATGGCCGGTCGGGGCGACGAACAGGTTGCTCGGCTTCACATCGCCATGCAAAAATCCCCGGCGATGCAAGGCGCCCAATGCTTCGGCCGTTTGCCGCGCGATCCACAACGCTTGTGGCACGTTCAAAATCTGTTCGCTGCCGAGCCGGCTGGCTAACGAACGGCCGGCGAGCCGGGGCATCACGACGAAATACGGGGGCTCCAGAATCTGTGTCGCCAGAATCGCCACCAGGTGTGGGTGCACGACCGCCCGGCCGACAGTCGCTTCGCGCCGCAACAGGGCCACGAACTCCGGCCGATCCTGGTACTGCGGCCGCAACATTTTCAGGGCGTAGGCCGCCGGCCGATTGGCCGCGCCGCGCGACGGCCGCGCCAGAAACACGCGCGTGAACGTGCCTTCGCCGAGTAATCCCTCCAATCGCCATGAGCCCGCTTGGGTGGGCAGCGGACCGCCGGGCGGAGCGGCCGAGTTGCTGGCGCCGCGGGAAACGGCGCTTGCGGGATGCACGATCCAGCCGCCCGTCGGTAATGTGGTTTCGGTAGTTTGGGTCATGCGTGCGGCGCAAAGACGAGGGAATTGGCACGCCGCCAGTTCGGAGGCCATGTTCGAATTCTGCGTCGTATGGATTGGATCGGCCTTTCGCGGCAGGCAAGTTGAACCGAAGCCACCGGCGCGATGGTTAAGCGAATGGCGCCGAGAACTATAAAGGCAGTGCCGCAGGGCGCGAGGGATTGAGGGGCGTGAGGACTTGAGGTACGGGGACGAAGGCAATCAGGGCCGAAGGCCCGTGGGCTCCTCGTATCTCACGCCCCCTCAATCCTTCGGCGCGAGTTCAGCGAGCTACGGCTGGACGCGAAGAATTGCCGCGTGCGGCGTGGTCGGCCCCGCCATCGGGCGCCGGGCCGCACCTCGATTCGAAAAGGCTGGCGCCCGAAAGCGAATTCTTCTTTGCCGGCAATGAAAATTCGCGCCCGGCATTGGCCAACGGCGCTCTCCGGTAGCTTCAGTCGCACACTGAACGAGCGTCCGGAGTTGACAGGCACCTGCACCGACGCCAGCACCGGCTGATTCGCCCTTTGGTACGCGATTTGATACGCCGACAGCGCTTCGTCCGAACCATCGTATTGCCGTCGGCTGGAGGCAACGCCCGATCGGTCCGCGAGGGCCGAGATTTCGATGGTGGCCGAACCATCCAAAGGCGACTTTCCCCGCACGCTCACCCAGTTCCCGACAGCCGGATTGTCGACCTGCAAGGGGACCTCGCGCGGATAACGCAATCGCAGGAGCGGGTCGCCCAGCAAATTGAACAGCGACAGATGTTCGCGGCGCTCGGCAGCAAGATCTTGACCCGGCGGTCCGCACGTCGCGGCGAGGGCGTCCAGCGTCAAGCGGCGCGGGTCCCACGCTGCTCCGTCGGCGTCGACGCTGCGTCGCTTGGCGTGCAACAAGGCATCGCCCAAGGTCGGCGCTCGCCGGACAAACAGACTCGTCGAGCATTCCGGCGCCCAGCACCGCCATGCCGTAGGGCATCGTCACGCGGCTGGCGGCGACGATCGCCACCGGCCCGCCGTCCGCCTGCAAGAGTTCGTCGCCGAGGCAGCGCCGCGAAGCGTCGAATGCTCCAACGTAGCAAGCCATGAACAACGCGACGGGCGCACCCGCGGCACAGTGCAGCCGATTGACGTCGCCGCAATCGAGCGTCGGCAGCTGCGCTCCAGGCACGCGCAGGGGCTGAAGCGCTGTCGGCCCCGCATGCCCCAGGAAGACCCACAACCAGCAACCGTCGTTGAGGCCGGCCAAGGCCGTATCGTGAAACTTCCGCGGGTCGGGGCAATAATCGCTGTGCCAATCGGCCAAGGTGAGCGACGTGCGATAACCAGAGGGAATTCCTCCTTCTACCAATTGCCGTGCGCCGATTTGCACCGCGCCATCGATCATCGGCCCAAAGCCGCCCAGCCCGCCGAGAAAATTGATGCGCGATCGCCAGGCACGAAAATCGTGGCCATTTTCATAGACGATGATTTTCTTGACGACCCTGGTCAGTTCGGCGGCGGAGCGCACCGGCAAGCGGCCGACCGCGATGTCGGGTACGCCGTCGCCATCGAGATCGGCGTACCAGTTGTCGGTGGCGATTTGCGGTTCGGAACCCCAGCGGATGTCAACCTTGGCCCGCTCGAGATACGGTGGCACCGATCGCCGGCGGATGTTCAGGCTCCGCGCGGCCTCGGGATCGGCCCCTCCGACGAGCAGAACATAGCGCAGCTTCGCATCGCGATTTGCGGCCCGAATTCGCCCGCGGATGTCGTCGGGCGTTCCCTCGTTGGAAACAACCTCGATCGTATGCCCCTCGCTCGAACGGAGCTGCACCCAGGGAGTCGAGCGCCTCGCGAAACTCGGCGGGGCAAACGACCACCGTGTCGGGCGGGGGGCCGGCATCGGCAACCGCGCCGAGCCACAGCAACAACAGAGCGGCAGGCATCGCAAATCTCCGGCGAAAACGGGCCGCGGAAGGTTAGCCGCAAACGCGCCGCCGAACCAGGGCAAATGGTGAATGTCTAATTCAACTGTATCCGACAGTCGAATTAGTCATGCGGCGTGGAGTAAAACAACTCGGTATTCGAGCTGCATCATTTCAGTTGACCGCGCTGCTTTTCCATCACCACGCGCTTGCCATGATCGCTGAATTCCACGCGCGACATGAAATTCCGCATCAGCAATACGCCGCGGCCGGTGCAAGCGGGCAAGTTCTCGTCACAGGTCGGGTCAGACAGCCGATCGGGATCGAATCCGCTTCCCTCATCGGCGATTTCGATGCGGAGTTTGTCGGCGGCCAGGCGATAGGCAATCCGAACCTGCTTCGAGCGGTCGAGCCGATTGCCGTGCAAGATGGCGTTCACGACGGCTTCTTCCACCGCCAAATGCACGCTGAAAATGTCCTGTTCCGACCATTGGGCGCGCTCGAGATCATCGAGCAGGCGTTCGATGACCGGCTTGCCAGCACTGTAGGCGCTCGGGATGCAAACCTCCCGAGACCAGTCTGGCGACGATTCTGACATGAGCATAAGCAACCGGATGGGATGGCAGCTGAGGCTTGAGGCGGCGAGGGGCGTGAGGACTTGAGGCACGAAGAGACGATGGACACACCGCCTCAAAACCTCAATTTCTCACACCCCTCAACTCCTCATGCCCCTCAAGGTCAAACTGTCAGACGTTCGCGCAGTCAGGACCGCGGTCACCGAGTGGCTACCGCTTCCAGGCCAGCGCCGTCCGCACGGGGTCTCTGTTCCGTTAATGCCCCAATCCGTGACGTTCGATCCCTCGGGCCAGGCAAACACCGTTTGCATGGTCCGACTGCCCCCCTCGGCCGACGACAGAATGAATTGTGCTTCATCCGTTCGTAGGCAACTCGACTACCGAAAGCACGAATGCTCGAAGAAAGTTCAACGAAGCGCTGCTCAAAAAGCGGCCAGCGCGTCGACCTCTCGCTCTTTGATGTCGAACAACTTATTCAATTTGGTGATCGCGAAGACTTCGTAGATTTGCGGCCGAATGCCGCTCAGCTTAAGCCGCCCGCCGTGTTGTTTCACCTTCTTGTCAAGGGTGATCAACTTGCCGAGCGCGGCGCTGGATAGGAACTCGACGTTCGTAAACTCCAACAACAGGTTCTTGCGATTCTCTTCTTCGACCAAGTGAAACAACTCGACACCCAATTCCTGGATGTTCGAATCGTCGAGAATCTTACGATCGACGAAGCGCACGATCGTCACTTCGCCTTTTTCTTGAATTTCCAAACGCCGATTTTGAGCCATTGCAACTCCTTCGCGGACAAGTCCAGCGCCGGGCTTTGGCGATCAACGGCCAGCGCAGACGCGGGACGATCTGCCGCCGTCGAACGAAGAAGACAGCACGCAAACCTACCGAGCCATCATATTTTCGCGCACCGGCATGTCAAGACACGAACCAGCGGTCGAATCCGCCGATCCGCCACGTTTTTTGATTCCTCGCGGCCGGCAGTGAATCCCTCGCCCGGACGGCCACGCCAATTATTCTGGGCAGCAAAAGAACAAGCCCCGGGCAGGAGTCCGGGGCTTGTTCTATTATCGATAACCTGTGTGCGCCGGGATTCGCCGGGCACGGGGGTATGGTCGGCTTGCCTTAGGCAGGCTTCTTGCCGTGGCCCTTGTAGATCGCCATGATCTTGCCATCGGCATTCAGTTTGAAGCCGACCTTGTCGCCTTCCTTGACGTCGTCGAGCTTGGCCGCGGTACCGTTTACCATGACCGTGCAGTCCGACGTGACGTCGTAGGACTTGTCGGAATTATCCTTGTCCTTCAGCACGAGCTTCACAGCTTCCGGATTGGTTTTGTCGATCTTCGACACGGTGCCGTGGTTGTAACTCTTCTTCGCATCGGCCGCATGGGCCTGGGTCACGAACAAGCAGGCCGCCAAGGCCAACATGCCAATCGACAGAGATCGCATCATCATCGTTAAGCTCCTAGGGAAGAAACTGCCGCCAACATTTTGCGAGGAAGAACGTCTTCCTATCGCCATTGTCAATGGTTCTAAACGGACCCGGCCGCGGATCCGAAAACTGGGGGGACGAAAGCCGACGTAGATCGGCCATCGGGGGGCTTCGCGACCGCCGGGAGACTGAGACTCTCAGCACATCCGGGGCACGGTGAGACGCGGCAGGGTTCTACCGCAATTATAGTTCACTTTCCGCGAGATCCAGCAATCGGCAGGCAGGACATTGCCCTGTCCATGGGCGCATGCCTCGTTTTGATCTCCTAGTGATCTAACCGAGCAGCAAGCAATCGGTTTCGCGATTTTTTTCAGTGGGACGAAAAATCTTCGTGACAATCGTGCCAGAACCTAGAATCCGATTGCCGTCGGAGATTATCCGAGCAAGCCTTAAGTGCAAGACAGAGGCCAAGTTTGACTGAAAATGGCGATTCTTTCGCCGGGATCAAGCCGCGACTCGAAAGGGTCCCTTTTCTCTCTACGCGGCGTCTAAACCTGGTCCGTCGCCGAAGTAATATTTCCGGGCCTCGGGATTGTTCAGCACTTCGTCGGCCGATCCGTGGCAGAGCACCTTGCCGGCGCGAATGATATAGCTGCGGTTGGTGATCGCCAGCGTTTCGCGTTCGCGGTGGTCGGTCATCAGAATCGCGATGCCCTCGTCCCGCAAATTGCAGATGATCTTTTGAATTTCGTTGATCGTCACCGGGTCGATGCCCGTGAACGGCTCGTCGAGCAGGATGATTTTCGGATTGGAGACCAGTGCGCGGGCAATCTCCAGCCGCCGCTTTTCGCCGCCGGAGATGTACAGCGCCGTCGATTTGCGAATCTTGACGATGCCGAACTGCTCGAGCAGCTCCTCGCAGCGCTTGCGGCGAGCGGCGCTGGACATGCCGAGCATTTCCATCACGCCCAGCAGATTGTGCTCGACCGAGAGCTTGCGGAATACGCTCTGCTCTTGCGCCAGATAGCCCATGCCGCCATCACGCGCCCGGCGATACATCGGCCAGTTCGTGACGTCGACGTCGTTGAGCATGACTTTGCCGGCGTACGGCTCGATCAGGCCGCAAGCCATGCGGAAGCTGGTCGTCTTGCCGGCGCCGTTGGGGCCCAGCAGCCCGACGATTTCTCCCCGGTCGACTTCGAAATCCACGCCGTCCACGACGCGGCGGCGGCCGTAGATCTTTACCAGTCCATGCACCGATAGAATCGACATGCCCGTGGTCCTCCGTGACTCGCGACGCGTCCTGAACTCGGCCGCGGCCTGCTACCGCACGAATCCCATTCGCGAAAAATTCGGAAAAAATGGGAACGGAATTTCATGGCCGAACACGGTCACGTGGTCGAACGAATGCGGCCAGAAGATGTAAATTGCTTTGCCGATCAGCAACCGGCGATCGACAAAATGGATGTTCCACCACAGCCGGCCATCTTGGCTCAGCGGGCTGTTATCACCCAAGGCGAAAAACTGGTCGTTGCCGGAGAAGAAATACTGATCCATCGAGCGCACGTCCGCTCCGGCCTTCATCAATCGCTGATAATTCTCCGGCGGGAAACAAATCCATTGCGATCCGTCGGGCCAAGCCTCCGGCACGGAATGCCGCTCGTAGGACGGATGATCGGATTCGCTGCGCATGTCGATGTAGGTGTAGTAGACGTCGCGCAACACCTTCAAGTGGCTCAGCCGGACCGCGGCCCCCGCGGAGCCGATGCCCACCGGCGTCGAGCCCGATCCGTCGCTTTCGGTTCTGGGAACGAGCGCCACGCTGCGATGGTTCGTAAAACGTTGGATGATCGAACTTTACCGGCGTATCATTCACCCATACCGTCAATTGATGGTCGACATTGGCGAATTCGACCCGATAGCTGCCGGCCCCCGCGATGCAGCCCTCGTGGGCCACGGGCCGCTGGTCCGCAGCCTGGCCGGGGATGACAAGTTCGGCTGTGCCCGCGGCCAAGTCAAAAACGCACTGGTACGGCGTCCCGCGCTTGACGCATTCCAGCACCAACTTTCCGCCGGCCGCGCTCACTTCGACGGTGCCTTCGACGGCTAAGTCGTCGACTTCGTACAACTGCGAATGTTCGCCATTCGCGGCGTCGTAGGCCACGGCGTCAACAATTGGCTGCGGCATGGCTTTGCCGCCGTTCGGATCGGCCAGCGACTCATTTCGCTCGAACGCGTCCCAATCTTGTTGCTGCGGAACGTAATTCGAATAGCGTAGCCAATGGACCGACTCACCGTCGTTTTTCGGTTGCCCAGCCACATTGGTGGCAGACGGCGCAGTCTGCTGCGACTTGCCGTCCGTGACGAAAACTTTCGGGTCGGCATCGCCGGCCGAAGTTTTGGCATTGCTCCAAGCTCTCTCGGCCGAACCAGGGCCATTGTGCCAACGGGCTGGCCAGCCGGCGGCCAAGAGCGGCGCGAACACGTGGTCGTTGTCGTACACCACCTGCAACATCGCGCGAAGCTTGGCCGGATCGCGCGGCGCGGAACCGAATGTCTTGCCGCCATCCTTGCTGATCGCGATATCGCCGTCGCGAATGCGGATCACTTCATTCGGTAAGCCGATCAGCCGCTTGATGTAGTTGGTTTTGGCATCCTCAGGGTATTTGAACACGATCACGTCCCAGCGCTTGGGCGGCGTGAAATCGAAGGCAAATTTGCTGACCAGGATTCGGTCGCCGTTATAAAACTTTTCCGGCGGTGCGACGGCCGGCGACTTGAATAGCTTGGCAACCTGGCCCGAATCATCCAACAAGAAACCGATCTCGTCGCCGGGCTTCAGATCGTCCAGTTTGCCCGGAAGATTGCCGATGATGACTGCAATGTCGTGCGCCACCTCGTACGAACGTTGCTTTCCCATTTCATCGGTCACGGCAAGCTGCTGGCGATCGACCGAAATCAGCTTGGCGCGGGTGCCTGGTGAAATCGATCTTGAAACCGCAGTTTGGGCAGATGCAGTATCGAATGTCCAAATCCTGACCATTGACGACCGCCGGCGCTTCATCCTGCTCCTCGTGTTTTGCCCCCACGCGAAACCGGTACTTGCACTCGGGGCACGTCAGGTCGAGATGCCGGCCGCTGAGCGTCGGGGCCATCGAGCCGGTCGGGATCACGAACGCCTCGACCTCGAACGTGCGGAACAAGAACGCCAGCACGAACGCGATAATGATCGACTCGATCGTCTCGCGCACCGTCCGCGACCAGGACGAGGCCCCGGCCCAATTGGCTTCGGTCTGCGGGACTAGATTCGTAGCCGCGGGCTTCGCCGGCTTACGATCCTTAGGTTTATTCATGGCGGGGGATGCTCGCGAATGATGGATCGTGCGGCGCGCCGTGGATTTGCAACACGCCTGGGCAAGCCGAACTCGTGTCCGGCGGAATCTGCGACGAAAAGGCCCAGTCAAACCCTAAAATATATCCGATTTGCCCGACCGCCGGAACTTGAAAACCGGCCTGAAAAAAGCGCCTCGCCGGATGGCGCGACGCCGTTTGCCGCATTTCCCTTCCCGGTCTGTCTCGCATTGGAGGGAGCCGCACTGAGGCCGGCCGCGCAAAGCGATTGATCCGAATCGCCTTCTCGCTTTACAATTGATCTGTCGCAATGGGCGCCCTCGCTGCCGGCAGCCGGCCGGGTGATGTTCGATGTCGGCTACCCCTGTTCTTTTCTGATTGGCCGCAATGTCCACCGCGTTCGACGCTTATCACAAGTGGCTTGGCATTCCCCCCAGCGAGTCCGCGAATGCCGGGCCGAATCATTATCGGCTGCTGGGTCTGGGGCTGTTCGAGTCCGATCCCGATGTGATCCAAGCCGCGGCCGATCGTCAAATGGCCCACGTGCAGACCTATAAGAATGGCCCCCAAGCGTCGCTATCGCAGAAGTTGTTGAACGAGATTTCGGCGGCCAAGATCTGCTTGCTGAAGGCGCCTAAGAAGGCCGCGTACGACGAAGAACTGCGGCGGCAGTTGGGAACGGCGACGGCAGTAGCGATGGGAGCCGGGAGCGGTTCCGGAGCAATCCCCGCCACGCCAGCAGCCCAGCCTATGGTTCGACCGGCCCAGCCAAGCCGCGATGCCAACGGCCAGGCAACTGGACCAGCGCAGGCAAATCCGCCGGGAAGTGCGAATGTTGCTTGGCGCTCGATGAACCCGCCAGGCAGCGGCGGCTTTTCCCGCCATCAGCCCCGGAGCCCGTAATCCAGCGGCGCCGAACAATGGCGCGGGAAATTCCGCAGCCCAAACCGCCGCGGCCCATCTCGCTGCTGGCCGATCCGCGACCGCGGTCCGACCGCCTGCCGCGCCGGCCACCTTCCCCGCCCCCGAGGTCGAAGAGCCGCAGCGCTCGTGGGTTATTCCTCCGGCCGCAGCCATCTTGGCGGCAGCATCCGTCGTGGCGGTATTGCTCGTGATCGGCATCGTGCTGGTGCTGAATCAGCGCGGGCCGCGTCCAACTATCCCGAATCACACCGGCGGCGACCGAGCCACTGCCAACACCGACGTTCCAAGCGTGCCCCCCGTCGTGGCGAACGATCCACGGCCGAACCAATCCACGGCAGACCATTCGAGCAACGCTCAGCCAACGGCTAACCAAGTCGCCAACACATCCGGCGGAAATTCCGGCGGTTTCAATTCTGGCGGTGGCACGTTCGGAAATACGACGGACACGCACGGCACTGCTGGTCCAGGCCCTGGCACGAAGACGCCGGAACCTAAGCCCGTTGTCGCCAAGCCGCCGGACAAACCAGAAAAGCCCGTCGTGGCGACCCAGCCCACCAAGACTCCGAACAAACCAAACGACCCCAACCCCTTGGTGATAAAAACGCCAACGACTGTTTCTCCCATCACGACGCCCGCCAAGACACTGCCGGGAAAAACCGCCGACAGTCGCCTGCCGGTGCCCGACGAAAGTGCCATCGCCACTGCGGAAACCGATTTGAACACCACCGCGCCGAACGCCTCGGTCGCCGAATTGTTGCAGCGCGTGACCCAAAAACCGGGCGCCGCCGACGCCTACGTCGCGCTGCACAAAGCGCTCGCGCTGTCGATCAACGATGGCGATGCGATCGCGGCACTGAACATCGTCGATCAGTTGTGCCATGCTTACGCGGTCGACGATCTGGACGTTCGTGCGCAGGCTTTGACCGAATTGCGCGCGAAAGTTCGCGAGCCGGCCGGCTGCGAAGCGATGGGCGAAGCCGGGCTGGCGTTGATCGACGACGCCGTCGCCGCCGACAAAGCACAATTGGCGGGCCGTATCGCCGAAATCGCCTTGGCCTCCGCCCGCCGGTCGCACAACAACGAATTGATCCGGAAAGCGACCTCGCGAATCTTGAAACTGCGCCAGGATCAACCGCAATCGCTTTGATCCGAATATAGTCCTTTTCCCTCAGGGGGCGAGGCAAGAAACACAAACTCCCTCTCCCTCGACGGGAGAGGGTTGGGGTGAGGGTGATTGGGTATCGTCTGGCGACTACCCCTCATTCCCGACCCCTCGCCCGCAAGGGGAGCCATTAGCCGCGGATGCAATGGTAGGACCGATGCAAGATCGTTCGTTTTGGCGGCTGGCGATGTTGTGCGCCGCCGTATCCACAACTTCGTTGTTTATTCTTTGGGCGACGTCGTCAGCCTATGCTGCGCCCGACGATCCCGCCGCGCCAAATCTCGCTCCGGCCACGCCGCCGGTGTCCACCGGCTTGCCGGCCGTGCCCGACGCCGGCGCCCAAGAGCAGGCCAACAAGCTACTGCGGCAGTTGTTCGGCGCCGAGATCGACGCGGCCCGGACCCCGCAAGCCAAAGTCGAACTGGCGCGCAAGCTGTTGCAACAGGGCATCGACAGCCGTGACGATCCAGCCGGTCGCTACGTCCTGCTCACCAAGGCCAAGGAGCTGGCAATCGCGGTCGGCGATCCGGCGCTCGCGATGCAAGCGGTCGACGAGATCACGCGCTCGTTCCGCATCGACGGCACGGCGCTTAGCGTGGAAGCGCTCACGGCGCTTAGCAAGCTCAGCTTGAATCCCAATCTGAGCAAGGCTCTCGCCGAGGCGACCGCCGCGGCGCTCGACGGAGCGATCGCGGCCGACAAATTCGAGGCCGCCAAGCCGCTGGTTACGATCGGCGTGGCCGCCTCCAAAAAAACCAAGGACGCCGAGCTCATCCGTCAATGGCTGGCCCGCGGCAAGGATCTCGACGAATTGCAAGCTGCCTATGAAGCGGTCAAAGACGCGATCGCGAAGCTCGATGCCAAGCCGCTCGACGCGGCCGCCAACACCGCGGTTGGCCGTTACCGCATTCTCTCGAAGGGCGATTGGGACGGCGGCATCCCCATGTTGGCGTCGGCGACGACGCGGCCTTGCAAACCCTGGCGGCCAGAGAACTCGCCGATCCTGATACCGCCGATGACCAACTCAAGCTGGCCGACGGCTGGTGGGAATTCGCCGAGACGCAGGATGCCGCGACGAAGGACCGCGTCCAGGCTCGGGCCCTGTTCTGGTACGACAAATCCTTGCCGAGCCTAACGGGCTTGAATAAGGCCCGAGTGGAAAAGCGGCTCCAGGATTTGCGGGCCAAGATTTTCGCGAAAGTGCAAGCTGCCGCGCGCGGCAAGCGGTGGCAATTCACGGCCGTCGCGGGCAACGCGAACGGCCGCGGGGCGAACTTCCTCGATGTGCCCGAAGAAGGGGCATTGCTGGTCGGCTTCGAGGTCGGCGTGCAGCGCGACAACGCTCCCGGCGGCGCGCAATACATCAAGTCGATCCGCCCGATCTTCATGAACTCGAGGGGCGAAGAGAACAACGGTTCGCAGCATGGCGATTCGTTCAACGCGCAGACGATCCACGCCAAGGAAGGCTACGCCGTGGCCGGACTGACTGTCCGCGCCACGAACCGGATCGACGGCCTGTCGGTCACGTTCATGCAAATCCAAGGCACCAGCCTCAGCACGCATACGGCCTACAGCAGCGAATGGTACGGCGGCCGCACCGCCGGCGCCGAACTGCGGCTCGGCGGCAACGGCCAGCCCGCCATCGGCCTCGGCGGCAAAGCCAACAACAACCGCGGCGGCGGAGGCGTGGAAGCGCTGGCCCTGGTGCTGACGCGGTAACGCGAGCAATCGCGCACTCGTCCAATTCTGTTCGCTAATACCGCGCGTTGACCGTCGTCGCGGGAAAGTCGTCGGTGCGGAAGGGGGCGGCGGGCAGATCGGCTTCGTTGTAGAGATTCACGATCGGATTGTCGGCCCAGGCGTAACGGACGGCCGTCGGATGCGGCACCTCGGCCGACCAAACCAGCACGTCCGGGCCGTCGATTCTCGCTTCCGCCCAGTGCCACTTTCGGTCCGCGCCGCAGATCGCGAACCCTTCCAACTGGCTGTGCGGGCTGTTGTGCAGCAGCGGCAGTGTCCTCGGGAATGATGACGAGGGCTGGTACGTCGCCGGAATTTCGTAGGCCACGAGGCGGCTATCGCTGGGCTGGAAATGGATGCGAATCTTGTCCCCTTCAACAGCGGATGATTCGAACATCGGTCCAACCGGCACGAGCCGCCGGCCATAAGTTTCGGCCAGCGCGATACGGGCCAAGCGCTCGCCCACGACGCGCTTGTTTCGCGGATGAATGTCCTCTTCCTCGCCGACGTCGATCAGCACTGCCTCGGCTGTGTTCGGAACTGACAAGGTTTTCGTCTGCGCTTCGCGCAGTTCGGCCCATTGGCTTTCGCTCGGCGTTTTCTTGTGCGGCATGATGTTTGGAAGCTGACACCAATAAAATGGAAAATCGCCTTGCCCCCAATGCGCGCGCCAATCGCGAATCATCAACGGGAAGGCCGCGCGGTATTGCCAGGCCCGTTCGACATTCGATTCTCCCTGGTACCAGATCACGCCGGCGATCGCGTAAGGAATCTTCGAGCGCACGGCGTAATCAAAAAACATGCCGGAAGGAAACGGCTGCTGCGGGGCCGGCGGGCAGGCGGCTTTCGCTTGCTCGGTTAGCGGCGGCAGCGCGAATTCGTTCTTCGCCAGCCACGGCCCCGCCAGTGGAATTGATTCTCCGACCCGGAGCCAGTTCGTACCGGGCACGATTCCGGCCTTGTCCGCGGCACTGAAAATCCGCACCGCCAACGTCGCCGGGCCGGCCTTCACCTGAGCGGCGGGAACCACGAAATTGTGCGTGTCGGACGGCCCGCCGGTTCGCGACTCGCCGACCTTCACCCCGTTCCAATAAACCGTCGAAAAATCGCGCAGGTTGCCGAGTTCCAGGAGCAAACTCTTGTTCGCCATCGCTGGGGGCACCATCACTTGCCGCCGAATCCAGGTAGCGCCGCTCACCGGCAAATCGGCTTTGGCAAACGAGCCCGGCAAATCGATGTGCGTCCAATCGGACGTACTGGCCCGCGGCGCGGCGAAGGCGTCGACGGCTTGCGGCGGTCGATCCTGCCGGGCGTATCTTGCTTGCCACTGCAAGTAGCGCGGGCCGTAGCTTGCAAACAAGCGGCTCATTTCCTCGACCCGCTCCTTGCCGACCTTCAAGTCCTTGTCGCGATCCATCCCTTCGGGGCTGATCCAGAGTTCGATCGCCGTGGCCGGCTGCAGCGCGATCGGCAATCCGACGGGCGCTTCCAGCTGGTGTTGCAATTCCTTGCCGAAGTAATAGCCGACCGCTTTGAATTCGCCCGCGGACGCCGGACCGGCGACGATCCAGCTTCCGTTGTCGTATTGCCGCAGCCAGCGATTCGCCGAGCCGGCGATTTCCTCCTTGGCTCCGGTGGCTTTGGCGACTTCGAGCGCCATGTTCGACTGGCCGCCACAGATCCAAACCTCGCCGACCACCACGTCGGCGATCGTCAGCCGGTTGTGGCCCTGCACGACCAGGTCAAATGGGCCTTTGTCGATCTTGCGAAGGTCGAGCGTGGCGCGCCACTGGCCATCGGCCCCGGCGACCGCCTCTGCCCGAACGCCGCCGAGCGTGACGACGACTCTTTCTTGCGGCGAAGCCCGACCGAACACCGGCACCTTTTCCGTTCGCTCGAGCACGGCATGCTCGGAAAACAACGGCGGCAGCACGACGTCGGCCCGGCAGAGTCGGGACGAAACGAACGACATGCAGATCGATGCGATGAGAGGCAGAAGAAACCGCCGCATGCAACACTTCCGTGAAACCTCGATCATCGGACTGCCCAGGCGTGAAAACGGAATTCGAAATCGCGAGGTCGACTGCAATCGCCCAGCATTATAGTTCGCGCCGCCAGCGAATGATCGGACGACCGAAAAACATTCTGCCAGTGACGGTTTCCTGGCCGGTCCACGTTCGGCTGTCGACAGAAACAGGGCTGTTATCGCCGAGGACAAAATATTCGTCGGACCCCAGGCGGCGCGGAGCGGCATCCTGCGGCAGGCGCCCGGCGTGTAGTAGACATTCCGCCAGACCGTCAGTCGGCGCACGTCAATTCGCAAGTCGCGCGCGCCGATCGCCAGTGGTCGCGCCGTCATTTGCAACGGGCCGGCGGGGCGGTCGAAAGGGAATTGCAGTTCGACCGTGCCGTCGATCGCCACGAGCACCTCTTGATCGAATGTCGAGACGGTCAATTCCGCCGATCGATTCAGGATCGGCCGTCCAAGCTCCACGCGCGCTAATTCCGTCTGGTCCTGCTCAACTATCATCTGCCCGACCGCGGGACGCAGCACCAGTTCGAACCACCGCTCGGCGTCGCGCGGATGCGCAGCAGCAATTCGCCGGAGCCCGCGGTCGACAGCCGTGCGACGATCATCAGATCGGCAACGTCGTTCAGGCTGCGCGACGTCGAAGGATTATAGGTGTCGTCATCGCGAATCGGTGCCTCTTCGATTGTCGCCGGGTCGTAAACACCGCGCCGCCAATGAACATAGCTCAGCCAATCGACCGGCGCTTCATCCGATCTCGCGGCCGCGATGTTGCTCCGTCGAAAGCCGCCGCCGGGCAATTTGTGCCAGCCTCCGCCCGAATCCGGCCGCCAGCGCGGTGGCAAGCGTGGATCGTCGGACCAATGGGCCGAATCGTGAACCAGAATGGCCTGGGCCCGCTGCTGCTCCAACGTCCGCCGCGAGATCATCCCGTCGACGATCACCGCTCCGTCGCGAATGGCAATCGTTTCGCCCGGCAAGCCCACGACGCGCTTCACCGCGTACTCGCGGGCCTGGTCCGGCAGCCGGAAAACCATCTCATCCCAGCGGCGAACAGGCCGGACACCAAGCGCCGCACGGTCCAACAGCAGCCGATCCCCGGCGACGACCCAGGGCCGCAACCGATTGCGGGGCCAACCGCAGTTAGGACAGACGACCGGCTCTTCGGCCCCTTCGTCGGCGTCGCACGAGAAATCGAAGCCGCATACTTCACAGTGACACACGCGATGCGGCCCCAGCAGAGCCGGCGCCATCGATCCACTGGAAACCACCTCGGGCACAAGCCACCCTTCGAACAAAAAAGTGTTTGCCAGACCCGCCGCAATCACCAGCAATACAGCCGTTTCAAGCAGCCACCGCAGCCAACGCCGAGCGCGGCGGGCGGCGAAGCGCGAGCGAGAAGCGGCGGCAGGCATGGCGACAACGATACGGGCAGGACAGCGGATTCAGACGTTTTCGATCACGTCCCGTACGCCATTGTACCCGGCCAAGCGTAAAGAGCCGCGCACGAAGTAAGCGTCCCGCCGCGATCACTTGGTGCGTGCGCGGCTCGTTCACTGTGTGGCACTGGCCAGCGAAGTCGGCCAGTGCCGGGCGCGCGCGAGTTGACGGCTCCAAATTCGCTTACTTCGTGCGCGGCTCCTTCGGAAGAGCGCGACGCGACTACTGGATAAACTTCTCTTGCTCGTCGCCCGCTTCGCGAGTGATTTCGCCGGAATCTTCCAGGCGGCGCACGGTGTCGACGATTTGCTGCTGCATCTGCTCGACGGCCGAGAGCCGCACCGAGCCGAGAAATTCCATTTCCTCGCGGAGCATGTCGGCGGCCCGCTGCGACATGTTGCCGAGCACTTTCTGCTTCAGTTCCTCGCTGGCGCCCTTCAGGGCCATGGCCCATTGCGAGGTCTCGACGTTCTTCAGCACCGACTGGATGTCCTTGTCGGAGAACTTGGTGAGGTCCTCGAACACGAACATCAAGCGGCGGATTTCCTCGACCAGGTCGGGGTCTTCCTGGGCCAGATTTTCCAGCAGCGTCCGCTCGGTGGCACGGTCGGCGACGTTCAAGATCTCGGCCACGGTTGGCACGCCGCCGGCGTTTTCGAACTGCTGGCTCATGACGCTCGCCATCCGAATCTCCAGGCCCTTTTCCACTTCCTGAATGATCTCGGGATTCGTCTGCCCCATCGTGGCCACCCGGCGGATGACCGACAGTTGTCGATCGGCGGGCAAGCCAGCGATGATGTCGGCTCCTTGCGCGGGCGGCAAGTGCGAGACGATCAGGGCGATGGTTTGCGGATGCTCGTCGATGATGAAGGTGAGCAGGTTTTGACTGTCGACTTTTTGCAAGAAGCCGAACGGCACGGCCTCGATCTGCTGACGAACATTGTCGATCGTGTTGCCGGCGTTTTTGCCCAAGGCCCGTTCGACAAGGAGCTTGGCAACCTCCAAGCCACCTTTGCCTCCGCCGATCGCGCCGGGAGTGGCGGCGGCGAATTCGTTGATCGTGGCCTGCTGCTCGTCGCCACTAATTTCCGCGATCTTGGCGATTTCCACGGAAACCACCTCGACCTGCTTGGGCGTGAGCATGCCGAGAATCCGCGCGGCTTCCTCCTCGGGAAGGCTCGTGAGCAGAACGGCGGCTTTGCGGAGATTTCCCATTGGGCTTGCTCAGCGATTGGAGCTTTGGAGCCACCAGGCTATCACGCCGGCCGCGATTTCCGGCCGCTGCCGAACCGCGATGCAATATGCCCGGCAATTGCTGGCATTGCTATCGACCCGAACGCGAATCAAATCAACCTCGCCTGTGGCGGAGAGATTTGCCGAAAGCCCGGCGTCAGGGCTGTTTGTTGATGGCGCTGCCCGCGGCAACGGCGAACGTCGCGGCTGATCGGTCACGATGGCACCCCGAACCTGCGCCCCCCGGCGAAGCCGTATATCGTCCGGGCAGTGCAGCGAACTTGAGGCGAAAGCGCCTGATACGGTCGCGCCGCTCGCTTCTCTTCGTACCGTGTGAACGTCGGATTTGTGGGTGGAGCGTCCCTTTCCGTGTTCTCCCTCTCCCTTGACGGGAGAGGGCTGGGGTGAGGGTGGGAATCAAGTTCGATTGTTCATTTCCAGGCTGGATTTCGACGTCACCGGTGTTTCCAACCCCTCACCCCCGACCCCTCTCCCGCAAGGGGCGAGGGGAGACGGGCGTTTGTCCGCACCGGCATTTCCACCACTTTCGAGAAGCCCACACCTTATTTACCCCAGCCGGTAGCCGCAAGCCTGCAACCGCAAGCCTACTTCGCGTCGAGATCGAAGTCTTTCGTCTGTGGTCCGGCGGCGACGTCCATTTCGAGGGGCGACGTCTTCGGCGAGCCGTAGCGATTGGCCACCGCCACGAATTTTCCCGCGGGCGGCGGCGATGCCGGCAATGGTCCGAACTTCGGATTGCCGACCGGCGTGCCCAAGCGAACCGCCTGCACGGTGACCTTCACGGCGCCGGTGGGCACGTCGACTGCGCGATAGTCGCCGTTCTCGATTCTGCCCGTCGCCACTTGGCCGCTGCCGGAGATAAACGCGACCGTGCCGAATTGCACCGGAGCGCCACCGACAGTCACCCGGCCCGAAACTTCGCCCGCGGGCGCATGATGCTGGCAGCCGACCGTGAAGAGCAGCAACGGTAGGCAAAGATAAAGGGAACCGGCATTTCGCGGCCACGCCAAAACCAGCGTTGCGCAGCGGAGTCTGCTTCCCTCGCCCCTTGCGGGAGAGGGGTCGGGGGTGAGGGGTCGCGACGCCAATGGTCGTTCCATCACCCTCACCCTGCCCTCTCCCGTCGAGGGAGAGGGAAAGCGAATACGTGACTGGCGTTCAGAGTCAGTCCCCGTTTTCATGATGAGTCTAATTGCCAAGCTGCACATTCTCTCCGCCGGCGGGAGTGCAGATCGCCCACCAGACGTTGGCATCCATCGTCGCCGCGAGCGAACGAACGCTTCCATCGCACATGCCGGCGCTCATCGTGCCCACGTGCGGGCTTTGCGCAACCAAAGGATTGCACGGCCCGCCGAAGGTGAACGGCAAGGGCGAATCCTGAAACATCGAACCGGGCCCAGTGACAAAGGCCGCGAACGTGGGCTGCCAGGAATCGAGCCCATCCCAGCGAGCCCACATATTGCCGCCCCCGTGCTGCGCGCTATACCAATCCACGGGATTGCCCGGATACGGCCCGGTCGATTGGCAGTCGCCAAATTTCTCGGCCACCATCAGCGTGTTGCTCGTGCCGTCGCGGATGGAGGCGATCGTGGTCCGTCCCTGCCACATGGCGACGGCCGTCGGATCGCACGAGCCGCTGTCGTAAGGCGTAGTTTTTGGCTGGGCAAAGACCTGGAAGTTGGTGGCGTACGACGAGCCCCCCCAACCCCAGTTCGGCAGCGTGTACGGCTGCGAGACGTCGTCGGGACAAATGAAATCGGCCAGCTCCTCGCCGCCGACCGTTTCCCGCGAATCGTGCGTGCCGGCAAGCTGGGTGTAAGTGCAGGGGTACGTTTGCTGCGTGTTGGTGGCGATGTAGGCCACTTGCCAGAGATTCTTTTGCTCCATGTGCGGCAACAGATGAAAGAAGATCGTGCCGACGTCGCCCGTGTTCACGCCGCCAGGAGCAGTTCCCAACCAGCCGAATTGCGGTGGAAATCGCTGCAAAAGCGTGTGGAATGAATGTGCCGCCAGTGAAATCTGCTTCACCTTGTTCTGGCACTCCAACCGCCGCGCCGTCTCGCGAGCCGATTGCACGGCGGGCAATAGCAGTCCGATCAGAATGCCAATGATCGTAATGACCACGAGCAACTCGACCAGGGTAAAACCCGTTTGTCGCGGTTTTGTCATGATACTGCCTCGCCCCCGCCGACGAGTGCGACGATCGACACCGCCAGCAATGCGCCAGAAAAAAGCGCTTCGGACGCTAACAGTTGAAAGCGTAACTCACAGGGTGCGGCCACCGGCCCATGGCTCAAGGGCTAGCTCTAATTCTTGCGCAACAAAATTCTGCGCCGCGCCGCGAAAAATAACAATCCCATTGCGCCCATGCCGCAAAATGCGACGATCGACGACGGCTCCGGAGCGGGAATCGCATCGAGCTCATAAATCCGCGGTCCCGGACCGTACGCCGTATTTAACGGATTTGAAGAGAAAGTTGCAATGAAGTCGTCGGCAAGGACTGGATGCGCGAACATATAGACGCTAGGAACCTGCGTTGACCCGCTATTCTCATAGACCGGCGCGGCGTCCACAAGTTGCGTCCCGTCGGCAGTGAACGTGAATGTCCCGACGCTGCGCGGACCGTTCAGCGTGCCATCGTCCGACTGCGCGTAAAGCGCGATACCCGAAATAAAGACGTTGCTCGGGGTCGTGAAATCGACCGTGTTGGGCTGCGAGTTGTTGTCATTAAAGAGGATGTCACCCGTGCCCTGCTCGACGTTATTCGAAGAATTCGTCGCGCCGAACAGATTATAGATCGTTGCTGTTTTTCCGGGCGTGAGTGCGTTGCCATTGTCGCCGATGAGTGGGCTATAGGATGTCACCGTCGCCGCGGTAGAAGAAGTGACGGAGAAGGGTGACGCAGCAGTCGTCGGCTCGGTGGCGGCGAACACAGCAGTATTCAGCCCGGCGGCAATCGTCAACAATACGGCAGCGGCTTTCGCAAGGCTCACTTTCTCATGACACTGGCCCTTTCAATAGCGTGCGCAGAAAAAGGAAAAGCCGACCGACGCCGCGCAGATCGGCACGGTCGAACCACCCAAGACATGGACGGCATGATATCGCCAAGACATCGCGCCGTCTGCATAGAATGCCGATTTTTAGAAATTTTTCGCTTGGCGTTTTACCCGCTGGGGCTAGCGGCGAATGCCCGAGCCTCACGGCAACTCGCGAATGCGGAGGTTGCGGAAGTCGAGCGGGTCGGTGTGGTTCTGCAATCCCACGCGGCCGCCGGTGCGCTCGGGCGTGATGCCCGGGTGCGTGGGATACTTGTTCTTGTGGTCGTCCAGATTCGCGTCGACGATCAACTGGTCGTTCAAGGTCACTTTCACGTGCCGGTGATCGCAGACGATATCCATTTTGCCCCACTCGCCGGCCGGCTTGACGGCACCGCGTTTGGCGGCCACGACGTCGTAGATACTGCCACAATATTGCTCGGGATGCAGATGCGCGTATTGCGCCGCGAAATCGTCGAGCACCTGAATCTCCATCCCGACATACGACGGATTCTCATTCGGCTTCATGTCCATCGGCACCCGCAGGTAAATTCCGCTGTTGCCCCCCGGCGATGTTCGATATTCCAGTTCCACTTCGAAGTTGGAGTATTCTTTTTCGGTCATCAGGCCGCCGCCGCCGGCGCCTTTGCAATGGATCATTCCGTCTTTCACTTCCCATTGATGTGCCTGCCCGCCGATTTCCTTCCAGCCGGTCAAATCCTTGCCGTTAAACAGGCTGGTCCATGTGACCGCTGCGGCGGCATCCCGCAAGCCAACTGTGCAGGACAAGGCCAACGCAACCATCGATAACGCAAGCTTTCCATGACGACGCATGATGATTCTCCCAATGGTTAAATCAATGATTCGATTCCGCCACGATGCACACGATGCAATTTCAATCACGGGTTAGCCGCGATGCGCGACTACTTCCCCCCTCGCCCCTTGCGGCAGAGGGGCAATCCCGGCATCGCCCCGCCACGCACTCAATCGCCCGTAAACTCGCAAACCGCCAATTGCCCATAACATTCATCCACCTCGACGCGCAGCCGCTCGGGCCGCGCCAGGCCGCGGGCAGAAAATTCCTCGAGCAACCGGCCTCCGATCCAGCGGGCCAACAACTCGCTGGTCGTGTTGGCCACCGGCAACAGCTTACAATCGCCGCGTGGGAATAACCACCGGCGCTCGGCGAATGTCGCCTCGACGCTTGTTTCGTCGATGCGAACGTGGATCAGCGGATGCTCCGTCGGCAGCAGCACGTGATGATCCAACTCCAACACGATCCGCTGCAACGCGTCGCGCAGGGCGATGAAATCGAATACATAGTGGTTTTCATCCAGCGGCCCGTAGACCTCGGCTGCCACGCGAAAATTGTGGCCGTGCAACCGCTCGCAGATATTACCTTCGATCGTGATGAAGTGCGCGGCACTAAACACCAGGTAATCTTTGCCGACGCGAACATGGTATTTCTCGGGCATGGCATGCAAGGCTACAGGCTACACGCTACAGGCTTGAGGCTTGAGGCTTGAGGCTTGAGGCTGTTGCCTGCGGCGACAGCCCGGTGTCTTCGTCTCTTCGTACCTCAAGCCTGTAGCCTCAAGCCTCAAGCCTCAGCGGCATTCGCATTATGCCATCGCGCAGCAACACGAACAAACCGGAGGCCAACAGATCGGCCGTTGTGCCAGGATTGCGACGATGACCGTCAGAGCGAAGCCAGAAATCGAGATCGCCCGCCGCTCGCCAGAACTCTTGGTTCTCGGGCGAGCCAGACTCCAGCACGGATGCCGCATGATCGGCGGCTTGCTGAGCCACGGCCGGCCCGCATTTTCTGGCGATCAGGCTGTCGGAAAACCGGCTCATGACGGTTAGTTGCGCGTGAACAATCGCGGTATTCACCGGCCAGCCGCGATCCAGCCCCGCGAAAAGCGCCGGCACGACCACGTCGAACACTTCGCAAAAACCGTCGGCGTATTGCCGGGCGACCAGATCGCGCTCCGCGGCAAGGCGCATCGCGGACAATAGATCCGCGGGGGCGCGCCGGCAATGTCGGCCGCGTCGACCGTGCCCATCCCCCCGGGCCGAGCCAGGCGGATTGCTTCGTAAACCGAACACGCATCCGCCGCATCGAGCTGCTGTAGAACTGTTACCACGCCGTCCTTCAGCGAATGAGCAAGCGGCACGGCGGCCAGCGGGGCTAGCAGCAGGATCGTGCCCAGGTTCGAATTCGTGCCCACCGCAGACTGCGTTGTCTGAACCGCCGACAGAATCGTTGTGCCAAGACTTCTGCGTTGCGGCAGCTTCCATCGCGGGACCAATGGCCACCGCGCTGAAGATCAAGTCGGGATACGTCAGATCCTCGAAATCCGCCCCGCGATGCACGTTGCCCGGCTTCGGCGCGGTCGCTTCCAGCACGCAGGCGAGCGTCGCGCATTGACCGACGCTCAGCGGCGAATTCGAAAGCGGCTCGGGCATCATGCGTCCGGTGTTTCAGGAGGATCCGCGGCAAAACTGCTCGACGAGCCGGACAAATGTCTCCGGCTCATCCTCCAGCGCCCAATGCCCTGCATCTGCCAGGCGATGAACTTCGGCATTCGGCCAGAATTCCAGGAACCGTTCCAAGAACGCCGGGGTGAAGCACCAGTCTTTCATTCCCCAAATCAATTCCGCCGGCAAATTGGCAAGCGACGGCAGCCCGCGTTCGATTTCCAACAGCGTCGCATAGCTAGGATGTCGCGCATGCATCGGAATATCATCCACAAAGCGGTCGATGGCAATTCGATGGGCCCACGAATCGTAAGGGGCCAGATATCCGGCCCGCACGGCTGGCGTCAGCCGCTCGGGATGCACGACCGCCATGCGCAGCGCGGCGCGGGCAAAGCCGTTCAGACCACGAACTAGCAGCGATCCTAAGAGCGGCGTGCGACAAATGCGTATTCGCCACGGCATCTGTCGCGATCGAAAGGCGGCCGTATTCGACAGCACCAGCCGCGCGAACCGCGACCGGTCGCGTAGCACTGCGCCCACGCCGATCGCGCCGCCCCAATCTTGCGCCACAAGCGTCGCGTCGCGCAGATCAAGTTCACTAATTAGGCGGCACAAATTGTCGATATGCTGCTCGAGCGAATAGCGATAGCTCGCCGGCTTGTCGCTCAAGCCGCAGCCGAGGTGATCCGGAGCAATCAGCCGAAAGCGCGGCCGCAGCGCTAGAATCAAGTGCCGCCAATAGAACGACCAGGTCGGGTTACCGTGGACCAACAAGAGCGGCGGCCCAGCGCCCTCGTCCAGATAGTGGTAGCGGCCCGCCGCCAGCGGTAAGTAGTGCGAAGCGAAGGGATATAGCGAGCGCCAGGCGGAGGCTGGTATCGATTGCGTTTCGGGCAGGGTGGCCATAGGGGTTAGCTTACGTCGACATCGCCGCTCGTTGATTGCAATGGCGCCACGGGCTGTGAGGGCTCGGTGCAGGCGCGAATATAACGGCAAGGTGCCCGAAATGTTAGCTCTGTATGAATTTTCCCGATAAACAGCCTCGAATCCGTCTCCGGGATTCACGGCGTCGGCAGAAGGTCTTATGATTGTTATCGGAGGCTTTGCCCGCCTTGGTCGTTGCGTCATGCGATGCAAGCCCATCGGCTGTTTCGGCGTCAGCAGGGTCTCTCGCATTTCAGTCAGGTCCGGCCGTGGTCGAAACAACGTTCCAAGCCGAGCATTTCATCAATCGCGAATTGAGTTGGCTGGAGTTCAACGCGCGGGTGCTTGGAAGAGGCCGAGGATCCGACGCAATCCGCTGCTGGAGCGGGTGAAGTTCCTGGCGATCTTCAGCTCGAACCTGGACGAATTCTTCATGGTCCGCGTGGCGGGCTTGCGCGAACAGGCGTTTGGCGACGGCGCTCCGCAGGACTTCGCGCCCGACGGCATGCGGCCGATCACGCAGTTGCAGCGCGATGGCCAAGCGAACGCAGGAACTGGTCGCCGCCCAATATCGCTGCTGGAACGAGTCGGTGCTGCCGCAGTTGGCGGCCGCGGGCATTCAACTGCTGAAGCATCGACGAACTCGACCACGGCGCAGCTGGAGCGGCTCGATCGGTTTTTCCGCGAACGGGCCTTTCCGATTCTCACGCCGATGGCCGTCGACCCGGCCCATCCCAGCCCGCGCTACCACAACCGCGGCTTGTATCTGGCCGCGATGCTCGAGCGTCGCCGCGGTCTTGGGCCCGAAGCAGTTGTTCGCGGTGGTGCAGGTGCCGCAGGTGTTGCCGCGGCTCGTGCCGCTGGGCCAGGGAGACGAGCCACAGCAATTCATCCTGTTGGAAGAGGCGGTTTCGGCCCGGCTGCCGGAATTGTTCGGCGGCTTCGACGTGCTGTCGTGGACGACATTCCGCATCACGCGCGACAGCGACATCGAATTGCTGGAGCAAGAATCGGACGACATGCTGCGGCTGATCGAAGACCGGCTCAAGGCCCGGCAGCGGGGCGAGGCCGTGCGGCTGGAAGTTGCCGCCGGCGGCAGCGAAGATCTGTTGCGGATGATCATCGACGAAGAAGTCGATGCGCGACGGCGTGCCCGAAGGATATAGCGAGGTCTACCGCATTCCCGGCCCGCTGGATCTGACGGCGCTGATGGAGCTGACGAAGCTGCCCGACCGCGACCTAACTGCGCGATCCGCCGTTTTCGCCGCAGCTGCCGCGCGGCATGCGCCGCCGCGGCGACGACTTGTTCGCGCTCATCGCCCGGCGCGATATCCTGCTGCACCATCCGTACGACAGCTTCGATCCGGTGGTCGATTTCATCAGCCGCGCGGCAAACGATCCCACGCGTGCTGGCCATCAAGCAAACGCTGTATCGCACCAGCGGCGATTCGCCGGTCACCCGGGCTCTGATTCAAGCGGCCGAAAACGGCAAGCACGTCACGGCGCTGGTCGAGCTGAAGGCCCGGTTCGACGAGGCGAACAACGTCAGTTGGGCGCGGCAAATGGAACGGTCCGGCGTGCACGTCGTGTTCGGCTTCCTCGATCTGAAGACGCATTGCAAGGTGTCGCTGGTCGTGCGGCAGGAAGGCAGACGCGCTGCGGCGCTACGTCCACCTGGGCACCGGCAACTACAACCCGACCACCGCGCTGCTCTACACCGACCTGGGCCTGTTCACGGCCGACGAAGACATCGCCGCCGACGCCTCGGCTCTGTTCAACCTGCTGACCGGCTATTCGCAGGGCCATCAGTGGCGGAAGCTGGTCGTGGCCCCCAACGACTTGCAGCGCCGCACGCTGGAATTGATCGACGAGCAAACCCAGCGGGCCAGCGAAGGCCGGCCGGCGCGGATTTTCGCCAAGATCAACGCGCTGGTCGATTATCGCGTGATCGAAGCCTTGTATCGGGCCAGCCAGGCCGGCGTGCCGATCGACATCGTCGATCCGCGGCATTTGCTGCCTGCGGCCCGGGCTGCCGGGCATTTCGGAAAACATCCGGGTGCGCAGCATCGTCGATCGATTTCTGGAGCACAGCCGGATTTATGTGTTCGGCCCCGACGACGAAGCGCAGGTTTATCTGGCCAGCGCCGACTGGATGCCGCGGAACTTTTATCGCCGCGTGGAGGTGATGTTCCCGGTCGAATCGCCGGAGTTGAAAGAGCGGATCCTGCACGAGATCATCCCGGCCTATCTGTTGGACAACGTCAAGGCCCGGGCACTTCAGCCCGACGGCTCCTACATCCGCGTGCAACCGGCCGGAAGGCGCGACGCCTTATCGCTGCCAGGAGCGGCTCTTGGCGCTGCATCCAACAGCGGCCGCAGCCGATGCTCGCGGAGGCAACGGAATGGGTGGCAACGGCCTGAGCGGCAACGGTCTGAACAGCCACGACGCAGCCGATCCCATCCCGCTCGGCAACGGCCTGGGAAGCCACGAAGGCGAAATGCGCCCGCGCACCATTGGCACCGGCTATCCGACCGGCGCCGATCTCTGATTTTCGCCAGGCGATCGAGAGCCGATCCGCGCCGAGCGCGATGCCCACTCTTCATTCTTGGTACACTTGCGGAACGCGCCAGCGTGAGTGGCTCACGGGCCGAGGCGCTGGCGCAGCAGGGGGCATCGCCGGGAGCTCCCATCTCCCGTCGAGAAAGCGCCTCCGCCCCCATGCGCCGAATCGCCGGAACTGTTCGAAGCCTCCGCGTCGGCCTCGGTCGAACGGTAAGTCGACTCCATGACTCTCATCGCCACGGGCAAACCCTGCACGTTGCGGATTCGTCGAAGTTGCGCCAAAAGCGATTCGATTTGCCCGTGAACTTGCCGGGTCTGACCAATGACGAGGGCTCCGGACGGGAGGAACGGGGCAATTGAACCTGCACCGCCGGCGGAATCCCAGCTCTGCGGGGCCACGATCGAGGTGATCACTTCGATCAGCGAGTCGAAATCGGCTTCGTAGGCGTCATTGGTTTCGACGAATACGAGGTCGGCGACCGGGTACACCCGGGTCGTCACTGTGGATTTCGCTTTATCCATCGTGGTGATGATCAACATCTCGTTTTCGAGCACCCAGGAGAGATCCTTCATCGAGAGCATCGCGTCCAATGCGGCTCCGGCTGAGGTCGCCGTCGTGGAAAACGTGATTTCGGTCTCAGGGCTAATGCTGGCCTCGGTCAAAGCCTTGATGTCGAGCATGATCGGGACGCCCAAGATGCGATGCAGGTCTTCAACCACGCTTTTCAGCGTCCGGTCGACATATTGCAGCGTGACGGGCCGCTGGAGCGCGGCCGTGATAGCTTGCTCGGCGGCCGCTTCGCGGTCACTCGGCCCGACGGTAAGTGCCGTCTCGGCGCGACACTCGACTCCAAGTGTCGCGGAAATGGCCGTGGCCAACGCGATGAAGAAGCTTCGGCTGAGGCGAACTCGATAGGGTTGAAACATCGCGCGCTCCTGAAATTTTCTAGCGGCAGGATTCGGCTAGTGCATTGTCACAGCTTTATTTTTGGGTGCCGCTGGCTTTGCAAGTGTTCTTCGTTGCTGAACGATCAAGGCAAGAATTCTAAAATCACTGGCAAAGCCAGTGGCACACAATCCCAGAATCAAGCGTTGACAAACTATAGATCGTTCGCGTGTGCATGGTATCGATTGAACTTACTCAGTGACAAACTCGCGGCATTCGCCAGTTTGCCCGAGGCGCGGTTGGCTGCGGTTGCGGGGCAGCGACCATGGCGGCGTTCGAATTCGCGAGCGCCGCGTGAGTCGCTCCCGCACGCTGATAGCTGGAATCGGCGATACTCATGGATTCTGGCAGCCCCTGGATGTCGCGCACCTCGAAGATTCGTCCAGGTCGAGCAGCCGCTACGTGCAACATGAACTCCGCTCCCATGCATTCCACGGGGCATGCGCGCTTGATGCTAAGACCGGGCGAGGCGGATTGCAAGCGCAGCCGGTGGATCGCCGATTTGCAAACCGCGGGGCGGCGGAATTAGAATAGCCGCGGCTATCGTAGCCAACCGGAACAGTGTCTCCCCGTCTTGCCCTTCCTGGTTTCTCCTTCTTCACAGGATGTTAACAATGATCGCTCATGCCGCGCGCCCACGGCTTAGCTGGCTTGTTGCGGGATGCTTGCTTTTTTGGCTTGCGTCCGTTCAGCCGCAATCGCGCGGCGCGGAACCGGCCAGCCCCGATCTGCCGCTGAAACGTGTCGTGCTGTTCAGCTCGGGCGTGGGATTTTTCGAGCATCGCGGCGACGTCGACGGCGACCAGACGATCGAAATGCGATTCGACACCGCAGCAATCAACGATCTGCTGAAGAGCATGGTCGTGCAGGATTTTGGCGGCGGCCATATTTCGACAGTCACCTACAGTTCTCGCGAGCCGCTGGCGAAGCAGTTGAAGTCGTTCTCGATCGATCTGGCCCGCAACCCGTCGGTGGCCGATCTGTTGCGGCAACTGCGCGGGCAGACTTTGGCGATCGCCGCGCCAAACCCGATCGAAGGCATCATCGTCAGCACCGAGCGCCGGCGAGTTCCCGGCGGAAAGGAAGGGACCGACGAAATCGAGGTGCTGAATCTCAAGACGGCGGCCGGCGTGCGAAGCATTCCGCTGTATTCGATTGTCGAGTTCCGCCTGAGCGACAAGAAACTCAATGACGAATTTCAGGATGCGCTGGCGGTATTGGCCACGGCCCACGCCAACGACAAGAAGGCCATCACGCTAAGCTTCAGCGGCAAGGGACGGCGGCCGGTCAGCGTCGGCTACATTCAGGAATCGCCGGTTTGGAAAACCAGCTACCGGCTTGTGCTCGACGATAAAGAATCGCCGCTGCTGCAAGGTTGGGCTGTCGTGGAAAACACGACCGAACACGATTGGAAAGATGTGTCGGTGACGCTGGTCAGCGGCCGGCCGATCTCATTCACCATGAATCTGTACGAGCCGCTTTACGTCGACCGGCCCGTCGTCGTGCCGGAGACATTCGCGGGGCTCACTTCGCATACCTACGCCCAAGATCTATCGGGCAAATCGGATCTGGAAACGCTCACGGGCGACACGGGCGTGAGAATCGGCGGCAAGCCGGTGCGAATGGCCGGTGACACGTCACAACGGCCGTATCCTGCCGTCGCAATGGGGGGCGCGGGGGGCGGTGGCTTTGGCGGTGGATTCTTTGGCGGAGTGCCTGGCGCGAACAGCGGCGGCACCGCGTCCAACGGGCCGGCGGTGACCAGCGTGATTCCGGTCGCGGGCGGCGAGCCGACAAAGACCGGTCTCGATTTAAAGAAGGGCGTGACATCGGCGGCCACGGCCGACGAAGTGGGCGAGCTATTCCGCTACTCCATCAAAACGCCGGTGACACTGGCCCATTCGAAATCGGCGTTGCTGCCGATCGTCAACGAGCCGATCAAAGGCCAGCGCGTGGCGATCTACAATCCCGAAGTCCAGCCGAAACATCCGCTCGCCGGACTGTGGCTGCACAACACGACGAAGCTGCATTTGATGCAAGGGCCGATCACGGTGTTCGACGGCGGCGAGTATGCGGGCGATGCCCAGATCGAGGACATTTCCCCCGGGGCTCGGCGGTTGATTAGCTATGCTCTCGATTTGGATGTCGAGGTGACGAGCCGGACCGAGCCTCAATTGGATGTCTTGTCGGTGGTGAAAATCGTGCATGGTGTGATCCATGCCACGAACAAGCTGACCCGGCAGCGGATTTACACGATCAAGAATTCGGGCGACCGAGCGAAGCACTTGCTCGTCGAGCAGCCGATCGACATTGAATGGAAGCTCGCCAAACCCGACCAATTGGCGGAAAAGACGCGGGACACGTACCGCTTCGCCACCGATGTCGCCGACCATAAGACAGGTACGCTCGCGGTTGCCGAAGAGCGATCTCAACAACAAGAAGTCGCGCTGGGCACCACGTCCGATGCCCAGATGCTGGTGTCGTATCGTTCGGCCACGGTGGCTTCACCGCAGGTGAAAGCGGCATTGGCCGAACTGGCCACGCGCTGGGCGGCGAAGGGTGAATTGGCCGTGCAGCGATCCAAACTCGAAGCGAAGATCTCGGAAATCGGCACCGAGCAGGCCCGGATCCGTCAGAACATGGACCGGCTGGACAAAACCTCCGAGTTGTTCAACCGCTACGTGAAAATGTTCGGCGAGCAAGAAGACCTGATCGCGAAGACGCGCGGAGAACTGAAAGTCATGTCCGCTCAGGAAGATAAGGTGCGCAAAGAACTAGCCGAATTTGTGAGTCACTTGGACGTGGAGTAATTGCGTGCGTCGAGCGCAGCCATAAAAAGAACTCGCCGGGGCAGCGCCACCGGCGAGTTCTGAATCGGCAATGCGCTATTCGCCGTTTATGCCAGGCTGCACATCACGGTTTTGGATTCGGTGTAGGCCTCCAGGCCCTTTTCGCCCAGCTCGCGGCCCATGCCGGACATCTTGAAGCCGCCGAACGGGGCCGCGGCGTCGAAGACGTCGTAGCAGTTGATCCAGACCGTGCCGGCCTTGATCTTCGCCGCCAGTCGATGGGCCTTGCCGATGTCGCGCGTCCAAACGCCGGCGGCCAGCCCGTAGAACGTGTTGTTGGCCCGCTCGACGATGTCGTCCATGTCCTTGAACTTCAGGACCGACAGCACCGGGCCGAAGATTTCTTCCTTGGCGATCTTCATGTCGTCATGGACGCCGGCGAAGAGCGTCGGCTCGATGAAGAAGCCCTTGTCGCCGTGGCGCTTGCCGCCGGTGACGACACTTGGCCCCTTCGTTCTTGCCCGAGGTCGACGTAAGTGCATGATCTTGTCGAACTGGGCCTTATCGATCTGCGGCCCCTGCTCGGTCTCCGGATCGAACGGGTCGCCCAGCTTGCGGCTGTTGTTCATCGCGGCCAGCTTGTCGACGAACTTGTCGTGGACTTTCTCTTCCACGAACAGCCGGCTGCCGGCACAGCAGCATTGCCCCTGGTTGAGATAGATGCCGACGTGCGAGCCGATCGCCGCGGCATCGAGATCGGCATCGGCAAAGACGATGTTCGGGCTCTTGCCGCCCAGCTCGAACGTCAGCCGTTTCAAGCGTCGAGGCGGCGTCGCGCATGATGATCTGGGCCGTCTTGTATTCGCCGGTGAAGGCGATCTTGTCGACGCTCGGATGCTTGACAATCGCCGCGCCGGCCGTGGGACCGTAGCCGGGCACGACGTTGATCACGCCGTCGGGAATGCCGGCCTTCTGGGCCAGCCGGGCCATCCGCAGGCAGGTGAGCGGCGTCTGCTCGGCCGGCTTCATCACGATCGTGCAGCCGGCGGCCAAGGCCGGGCCCCATTTCCAGGCCACCATCAGCATCGGGAAATTCCAGGGAATGATCTGCCCGACCACGCCCACCGGCTCGCGTCGGCTGTAGCAGAAGTAGTTGCCGCGGACAGGAATCGTTTGGCCGTGGATCTTGTCGGCGTAGCCGGCGTAGTAGCGGAGCACGTCGATCACGAACGGCAGATCGCCATGGCGGGCTTCGCGAATCGGCTTGCCGTTGTCGAGCGATTCGAGCGCGGCCAACTCGTCGATTTCTTCTTCGATCAGGTCGGCCAGCTTGAACATCAAGCGGCCCCGGTCGCGGGCATCCATCCGGCCCCAGGGTCCATGCTCCAAGGCGTTGCGCGCCGCTTCCACCGCCAGATCGACGTCGGCCGCATCGCCTTCGGCCACTTGGGCAATGACTTCTTCGGTGGCCGGGTTGACCGTCTCGAACGTCTTGCCGCTGACGGCGGGCACCCAATGGCCGCCGATGAAGCATTGGGTCTGACGAATTTGCGGCTTACGGACGGTTTCTGTCATCGTGGCCATGCATAACCTCCTGGGCGATTGTGCCGCGGGCTGCGGCAATGCGAAAACTAGCCGAAAAGTAGGGGTGGGCAGCGAACGCGCCGAACAAACAAGCTTCAACAGAAGAAATTCTAATGCAATCGGATGCCTGACGGCAAGCCGGCAATCCTTGCTGCGCGGCACGCTACTGGCCTCGGCCGCCCGTAACATAGTCTGTTGCCTGCCTGGGCCGCGATTCGCCTAGCATACAGGCTGATTTTCTCAGCGCCACGGCACGCGGAGCGTGCCTGCCGTGTAGGCACATCCGTGGCCGTTGAGCCCGAACTTCCACTGGCCCGAAAACTCCCCCTTAGTTCCTTCCGAGGAGAGCGCGATGCGAGTGATGAAACTATCGGCCGCATTAGTCCTGGCTGTCGGCGCAACGATCGCTTTGGCACAAGTCGTGGGCGTAAATGCCGCCGAGCTATTGACGAGTGGTCCGCAAGTGGGCGATTCATTGTCTCCCTTTACGGTCGTCAAAGCGGCCGGCGCGCCGAACGATGGCGTGAAGGTCGGCGAACAGCTTTGCTACCGCTGCCGAATGGGCAATCGCCCCATGGTTTTGATCTTTGCCCATAAGACTGATGCGTCGTTAGCCAATCTTGCCAAGCAAGTCGATGCTGTCGTGGCTGCCAACAGCGCCAAGAAGATGGGCTCGTTCGTCAGCTTGCTGGGCGATAAGCCGGACGATTTGAAAACCGAAGCGGCGAAATTCGTCGAAGCCAACGGACTGAAACATATCGCCATCGTCGTGCCGAAGGATCAGCCGGCCGGTCCGGAGGAATACAAGCTGAACTCCGCTGCGGACGTGACGGTGTTGATTTATCGCGAGGGGCAAGTGGCGGTGAATTTCGCGCTGCCGGCGGGTGGTTTGACCGACGAGACGATCAAAGAGATCGTTGCCGGCACGAGCAAGATTTTGGAATAGCCGCAAACCGGGCGCTGCCCGCCAACCCTGTAGGGTGGGCATTGCCCACCGATCCTGTTGAGTGGGCATCTGCCCACTGATCTTCCACTTGACGCGCGTGCTACGTTTCGGTGGGCATTGCCCACCCTACGGGCGCACTACATGGCGGCGATCCGTCTACGGAACCAATTTCACCGGTTGCGCTGGCCAGGCGATGCGCCGGGCGCGGCACCACAGCTGTTCCAGGGCGTAATAGTCGCGGGCCTCGCCGTCGAACAGATGGACCACGACGTCACCATAGTCCAACAGAATCCATCGGCCGTCGACATAGCCCTCAATGCCCAGGCGATGGTCGCCCAGCTTCTCGAGCGTGTCGTCGATCTCCTCGCTGATCGCGTGCAACTGGCGCCGGCTGGTGCCGGTGGCGAGGACGAAATAATCGAACAGGGGCGTGACTTCCCGCATGTCGAGAATTGCAATGTCTCGCCCCCGATTTTCTTCGGCGATGCGGGCGGCAGTGTAGGCGAGTTGCAAACTGCGGTCGGGGTGACCGGCCAAAGAATCGACTGGACAAGTGATCGAGCTAGCCAATATCAGGCCTCGGATAGGATGTGAAGGTTCCGATACGAAACACGCGGTGAGCCCGGGGACAGTCCAGCGGCGGCCATCCTTCCATTTTACCTCACTCCGATTATCAATCCAGGGGCAGTTCCGTCGGTCCCGCCTGCCGGACGGGACCAGGACCTACGTTTGATTCTAGGTCCGTGTCGGCGACACGGAACAAGACGCAGTTCGTAGCCCCTGTGGCCGCTTCGTTCCGCTCGCTAGAATACGACAGTTTCGCGCGTCATCAGGTTCGTGCAAGGATTCTTCGATGAGCGATTGGGTTGAAGAAGGCGAGCAGGCTCCGGACTTTACGCTCGTGGCCGACGATGGCAAGAAAGTCAAGCTGTCGGCGCAAAAAAGGTCACGCCGTGGTCCTTTATTTTTATCCGAAAGACGACACGCCCGGATGCACGAAAGAAGCGTGCCGCCTTTCGTGATCGCCAATCGGAACTCGTCAAGGCGGGGGCGAACGTTTTCGGCGTCAGTCCCGACACGATTGAAAGCCACGGTAAGTTTCGCGACAAGTTCAGCCTGAATTTTCCGCTGTTGGCCGATCCCGACCACGCGGTGGCCGAACGATATGGCGCCTGGCGAGAAAAGAATATGTATGGCAAGAAAACGATGGGCATCCAGCGGTCGACGTTTCTGATCGATCCGGAGGGCAAAGTTGCCAAGGTCTGGAAGGCCGTGAAGGTTGACGACCACGACACGCATGTGTTAGCGGCGCTGGCCGAGATCGGCGAGTGACGCTGGCTCAGCCAATTTGGCTTGTTGCTTGGTTGGCTTGTTTCTTGTCGGCTGCCCGTTATCGTAAGATGGATTGAGCGGCGGACCGCGATTCGGATTCGCACCATTTCGAGGAAACTTTCGGCCTTGCTGCAATCCATGCCCGCCCAAAACTCGCCGAATCGCACGATCGTCCTCTGGATCATGGCGGGATTGGTCGCTTGGGCTTTATTCTTGGCGCTAGGCGATTATCTGGCCAACCATAACCCGCGGCGACCGCTCGTCATTGTTTCGTGCGTGGCGCTGTTCATCGCGTTCTGGCTGGCGATGTTGTGGCGGAACCGCGCCGAAAATCACTCCGACGATCCACGCTGAGCCCGTGCCGCGGGCACGCAACCACCACGGATTGGCCATGTCTCGCAAGCCTCGCATCCCGATGAAATCGGTCTCGCTCGGTCCGGCCGGCACTACGCTGTTCGGCCTGTCGATCGGCGAATATCTCATCCGCCGGCTGCAAGACTACGGCATTCACGATGTCTTCGGCCTACCGGGCGATTACATCCTCAGCTTTTACAACATGCTCGATCAAAGCCCGATCAATCTGATCGGCTGCACCCGTGAAGACTGTGCGGGCTTTGCCGCCGACGCCTATGCGCGCGTCAACGGCATGGGGGCGGTGTGCGTCACCTATTGCGTCGGCGGGCTGAGTCTTTGCAATTCCGTGGCCGGCGCATATGCCGAAAAATCGCCGGTCGTCGTCATCACCGGCTCGCCGGGCATGCGGGAGCGGATCAACAATCCGCTGCTGCACCACAAGGTCAAGGATTTTCGCACGCAGGCCGAAGTGTTCGAAAAAATCTGCGTGGCCGGCGCCGAGCTGACCGAGGCGACGGTCGCCTTTCGCGAGATCGATCGGGTGTTGGACGCCGCGGCCCGGACGAAGCGGCCAGTCTATATCGAGCTGCCGCGGGACATGGTTCAGGTGGTGCCCGACGTTCCTTATCCATACCGCGCTCCCGAGGCGACCACCGATCCCGAAGCCCTGGTCGAAGCGGTCGCCGAGGCCGTGGCGTGGATCAATTCCAGCCGCAAGCCGGTGATCGTGGCGGGGGTGGAAATCCATCGTTTCGGCTTGCACGACGATGTGCTGGCCCTGGCCGAAGGCTCTAACCTGGCCATCGCGGCTACGATGCTGGGGAAAAGCGTCGTGAGCGAAGTGCATCCGCTGTACGTCGGCTTGTACGAAGGAGCGATGGGCCGCGAGGAGGTCACACAATTCGTCGAAGAGAGCGATTGCGTGATCTTGCTCGGCACGTTCATGACCGATTTGAATCTTGGCGTGTTCACCGCCAATTTGGATCCGGGCAATTGCATTTACGCCACGAGCGAGCAAATCCGCATCCGGCATCATCACTTTCAGGGCGTGCAACTGCCCGACTTCATTCGCGCGCTGGCGGCGGCGAAGCCTAGGCCGCCGGTTCGGGCTTTGCCCCCCTCGCAGCGAAACGAGGAATTCCGGCTCGAACCCGCCGCCCAGATTACGATCACACGACTGATGGCCCGGCTGAATCAGTCGCTCGACGACGAGACGGCCGTGGTGGCCGACGTCGGCGATGCGTTGTTCGCGGCGACGGAATTGGTCGTCCATTCGCGAACCAAATTCATTTCGCCGGCCTACTACACCTCGATGGGATTCGGCATTCCCGCGGCGCTCGGCGTTCAGGTGGCGGGCCCGGAACTGCGGGCCGTGGTGATCGTCGGCGACGGGGCATTCCAGATGACGGGCATGGAATTGTCCACCATCATCCGTTACGGGTTCCCCACCATCGTGATCGTGCTGGACAACGAAGGCTATGGCACCGAACGCGTCTTGCACCCCGGCAGCTTCAACGACATCAATCCGTGGAAATACTACAAGCTGCCGGAGATCTTGGGCGGCGGCACCGGTTACGAGGTGCGAACCGAAGGCGAATTCGACACCGCCTTGCGTAAGGCCTGGGCCGACAAAAGCGGCATGAGTCTGATCCAGGTCCATCTCTTGCCGAACGACCACAGCAAAGCGCTCGACCGCCTGGCGGAACGACTCAGCAAGAAAGTCTGAGATCGGGCTACGGTTCGCCGGCCAATTTCACGTCGGAGGAATTCGTTGGCCAAACGTTAGTGTTGCCGGGAACCCTGCGTCGGCCAAGCCTGGGCAGAGGCGTTAGCCGTGCCGCTCACGTAGAATCAAAGTATGGTGGGCGTTTATGCGATCACGAGTTTAGACGGTCTGCGGAGAATCGCCGTCTTGCGGTCTCCCAACGGGAAATTCTACGTCTTTGAAGAACTGCATATGCTGGAAGACGACGGAGAAATGCACTGGAGGATTTGTGGCCAGCATCAACCTGGTTTCCAGTCGTTATTGTTCGCGAAAGAAGGAGCGAGAAGGCTGGCGCGCGATCTATTTTGGTAGTTCATACTCCTTGCAACTCCGCTTCTCCCTCTCACGCGAAACCGCGAGCCGCGCCGTAGCCGTCTGCTAGAATGCCAGCATGTCCGAGGATCCCACAACCGCTGAACCGAAACGCCGCTGGTGGCAGTTCAGGCGGCGCACGATGCTGATAGCCGCCGTGGTGCTGGTGATCGTCGCCTGGGTTGCTTTGCGCTGCTACGTCGCGTTTGTTGATCCGAAGCTCAACGACGTAAATGGCAATCCTCATGCGTATGAAGATTACATGCGCGAGATGCTAGGGCTGCCTCCCTTGCAGCGGCACTCCATGTTCAGCGGCATTGGGCCAATCATTCTCTACGTCTTCATCACGTTTTCATTTTTTGGCCTGCTGTGGCGTAGGCGTAGGCGATCGAATGCGCCCCTAGCAATTCCACTTTCCTCCCACCTTGCGGAACCGCGAAACCGCCGACCACCCGGGCTTTCAGCCACTACCGGGAATCCGCGCAGCACGATTCCTGCCTCGGTTTAGTCTATAATGGGCGTCTCACCTTTCGCATGGAGAAACCAACATGTTGGCTCACGCCCTGCTCCGCCGGTGTTTCGCCGCGCTGGTTTCCGTTGTTTTCGTCGGAGGCTTTGGGCGAATCGTGATTGCGGAGCCTCCGGCAGCGACGCCCGCTGCTGATGCGCCTGCCGCCAAGCCGGAAAGGACGCCGCCGCCGCTGAAATACTACATGGGGCGCGAGATCGCTCCGGCGATGAGTTATGCCCATGCCAAGTGGTTGTTCCGCCCGACGCGTCAACAGGAAGAAGACTGCGAGCAGATGCTCGCCCAGTTGAAAATCAAACCCGGCCAAACCGTGTGCGACATGGGCTGCGGCAGCGGATTCTATTCCCTCAAGCTCGCCAAGCTCGTCGGCGAAAAAGGACAAGTCCTGGCCGTCGATATTCAACCGGAAATGCTAACGATGCTCAAACAGAAAGCAAAGGTCGCCGGCGTCACGAATATCAAGCCGATTCTCGACACCCCGATCGATCCGAAGCTGCCGACCGGACAGGTCGATCTGATTCTCTGCGTCGACGTGTATCACGAGTTCTCCAATCCCGCGGAGATGCTCGCCGGCATGCGCAAGAGCTTGAAACCGGGCGGGCGGCTCGCCGACGTCGAATTCCGAGCCGAAGATCCCGATGTGCCGATCCTGCCGCTACACAAGATGACCAAAGTGCAGATCATCAAGGAATTTCCCGCCAATGGTTTCAAGCTGGTCGAGCAATACGACAAGCTCCCCTGGCAGCATCTGATGGTCTTCGAATCCGACGGCAAACCCCGTTGACGAAATCGAAGCTCCGACATTCGTTTGGTGCAAGATCATGACAGAGAATTCAACAGCGGAGAGCGAACCCGCAGCCGATTCGCAAAAATTCTCCGTGGAACGGCTGGCGGGGCGGATCGGCGCCAGAGCCCGCGCTACCAGTGTGTTTGGCGAACCGATCGAACGCGGCAACATGACGATCGTGCCCGTGGCCAAAATCCGTTGGGGTTTCGGCGGCGGCAGCGGTAGCGGAAATGAGGAGCCGGGGAAATCCGGCTACGGCGGAGGGGGCGGAGGCGGCGTGCGGGCCACGCCAATGGGATATATCGAAATCGAGGGGAACACGACCCGCTATCGCCCGATCCGCGATCCAAGCAGCTATGTGCCGCTAGTCATCGCCGGCGGCGTTGCTGGATGCATGTTGTTAAGAGGCTTGCGGCGGCTGTTGCGGTAAGAAATCAACGGATCGCGGCGACAAGAATGAAGCCGCTCGCGGGAGAGCCGCATGGGCGAAGTCGGTTCGCAAGGGCGTCGTCCTGCTTCCTCGCTCACGCCTCGGGCTATTATCTGGGTTGCTCTTCCGCTGGACAATCTCCCTTGCCGTCCAGCGCGACGATGACGATTCCGTGGCGTTCGGCGAAGTCCAGGCATTGGGGCTGATCGACGAAGATCGTGCGACCCGCTTCGACCGCCAGTAACTTTCCGCCGGAAGCAGCCATCGTTTCGAGCGTACCCAGTCCGATCGTCGGAACATCGAATCGCATGTCCTGTTGAGGCTTGGCGACTTTCACCACCGAAAAACCACCGGCCGTGCAAAGCGTGCCGGCCCGGCGAATGCATTCATCGGTTCCCTCGATCGCCTCGACCGCCAGCGGGGTGCGGTTCTTCACTGCCACGCTCTGGCCGATGTCGAGCCGGCCGAGCTCCTTCGCCAATTTCCAACCGAATTGGATATCCGAAGCCTGAGCGGGCGAGGGACCGCGTCGGGTCAGTTGTCCGAGCTTCACAAGCACCTCCGGAACAAAATCAGTGGCGGGCAGCACGCGTATCCCGGCCGTTGCAAACGCGGCGACCACGGCTCCTAGTAGCACGTCGTCGCGGCGATCCTTGCGGCGCGAAATGAACATCGGGGCGAACGTGCGAAACGTCCGCCAATCGGGCCAGTATTTCAGCCAGGCCAGCGGACGATAGAGCCGCACCTTGTGGATCTTGCCGGCCATCGTCGCGAACCCGACCCCGTTGCGACGAAAGTACCGAATCGCCTGCCCCATTTTCGCCAGGCCCACCCAAGCAAAGTCGTCGCACAGCGCGGCGAGCGCCGGATCGGTATGTTCCTTGATACCCAGGCCGTAAATCGGATAGCCCTGACGACGCAATGCTTCGGCAACGACGAATGGATAACGACCCCAGGCCGAAATCAGCCCGATCGCCGGGCGCGGCGGCAGGACATGGCTCGCAGCGCTTTGTGAGAACGAACGACGGTGTTCTCCCGCGGCATCTTCGCTAACGCTTCGGGCTAGTGTATTTTCAGTCGGCGGCTTGGTCATCGGGATTCGGTTGCTCGTTCTTTGCGGCAGTTAGCTGCGCGGCTGCGAGGGCCTCGACCTGCCGCTGCAAGTCCTTTAGTTGTTTCCGCATATCGGGCAACCGAGAAAATAGCGCGTATTGGATTCTTTGGTCGCGCAGCGGAACGGCTGGCGAACCGAGCATGTGGACGCCCTCCGGCACGTCGCCCGAGACTCCGGCTTTCGCGCCCAGAATGGCTCCCGCGCCGATATGCACATGATCACGCACGCCGACCTGCCCAGCCATCACGACGTAGTCGCCGGTGGTGGTACTGCCGGCGACGCCGACTTGCGAGCAGATCAAGTTGTGGCGGCCGATCCGGCAGTTGTGAGCAATCATCACCTGGTTGTCGATTTTTGTGCCTTCTCCCACGACGGTCGGGCCATAGGTGCCGCGGTCGATGGTCGAGCAAGCCCCGATTTCGACGTCGCAGCCGATTTCGACATTTCCAAGCTGGGCCGAAAGCTGGTGCTTCCCACCGGCCAGCTTATAGCCGAATCCATGGGCTCCTAACACCGCGCCGGCATGGATCACCGAGCGATCACCGACGAACGTTCGTTCGTACAGCACAGCATTGGGGTAAACAGTCACCGACGCGCCCAGCTTGCAGCCGCCCAACAGCCGTGCCCCGGAATGGATCGTCGAATGCGGACCAATTTCGACGTCGTCGCCAATCATCGCGCCGGGATGAACGTCGACATCGGCAGCCAGTCGAGCCCGGGGGCTGACAATCGCCGCCGGACTGATTCCGGTTCGCACCGCGGCCGGCGTCGGCCGAAAATGGGTCACGATCGTGGCAAAAGCGCGATGCACGTCGTCGACTTGAATTGCCGGCGGCTGCTCGGGGGCAAAGTCCGGTGGGACCAGAACGGCGCTAGCCGCGCTGCGCCAAGCGATTCGCCTTCGTGGCGAGATCCGCCATCGTGATCTCGCCGGCCCGGGCATCGTCGAGGGTCGCAGCCCCGCTGATTTGCAGATCGCCGGGGCTGGCGTTAAGTAAAAGTCCGCCGACTAATTCTGCCAACGACGCAAGAGTGGCGGGCATCCATTTCCCCCTTCGTAGCTTCCGTGCCGTCTGGATCTCGTCTCATGTCAACGCGACCCGCAGCAAGCGAAGGGAATGCTAACCGCGCTGGGCACACCGGGCAAGAGAGATTGCCGGCGGCGAAAAGCAGCGCCCTAACGAGAGAGGCAATCCGGGCAACTCTCGTAATGGAGGCGGCCTGCCGGTTGCTTTATTTCGGCGCCAGCGTGCAGGTAATCCGTTTCCCCTGCTGCTGCGGCACGGCTTCGACTTTGCTCACCGGCTCCAGCAGCGTGATGATGTTGCGAATCACGCGCTGCCCTTCCTCGACGTGCGCGATCTCACGCCCGCGGAAGACGACCGACACGATCACTTTGTCCTTGTGCTCCAGGAATCCACGGGCCTGGTTCACTTTGAATTCGATGTCGTGATCGCCCGTCTTGGGTCGAACGCGAATTTCTTTGATTTTGCTCTGATGGACGTGGGTCTTGTGCTGTTTCTTCTTTTGCTGGTATTTGAATTTGCCGAAGTCCATGATTCGACAAACGGGCGGCCGCTCATTGGGCGCCACTTCGACCAGATCCAAATCCGCGTCCCGTGCCTGCTGTAGTGCCTGTTCGGTCGGGATGATTCCAAGCTGAGCTCCCTCGGCTGAAATGACTCGAATCGGCGTGATCCGAATCTGCTCATTGATTCTCTGTGACCGTTCGATAGCTGCAAACTCCTCAATAAAACAGTGAAACGTCCCGACGGCGTGGCTCCGGCAGCGGCCAAACCAATGGCCTCCGGCACCGCGCCGCACGACTTGCCCAACAAACTGTAAGAGTATCGACGACCGGGTGCCCTGGCGTCAACGGTCGATCAAGCAAGTATAGCTGGAAATCACGTGTAAGGCTTTAGGCTTAGGGTGGGCTGAGCAAAATCCTGATTTTGGTCGACGGCTATTTATTCCGGTTTCGTTCCTGGTAGTTCTATCGAAAGTTTGTGCTTTCCCGCCCCTCAACCCCAGCGGAGTTGCAGCTTTTAGCCCAGGGTCGGACGCCGCAGGCGGCCTACCCTGGGTCAATGTAAAAACAAGAGTTGTTCAACCCCAACCCCGTTGGGGTTGAACAACCAGACTATTTATTTTCCACCCAGGGTAGCTCACCTGCGGCGAGCAACCCTGGGCTACAGGCTTCAACCCCGTTGGGGTTCTCCTTCGGCAACGAAACCCGGCGGAACAAAACGAACCCTGCCACAAATTGCAATTTCAAGCGAAACGCAACGATTTTGCTCAGCCCAGGCTTAGGGCATCAGGCGGAACGCCTGCGGCGTTCTTCGTCTCTTCGTACCCTAAGCCCTAAGCCTTCGGCCCTAAGCCTAATACTCGTTCGCGCTGCCGCGATCGACCAGCGAAACCGCCGATTTCACGGCTTGCCGGACCTGTTTCGACCGAACTTCCGCTAGCAGCTTGTCGATCGGCCGCGGCGAAGCTCCATCGGCCCCAAATCGCCGTCGATCCGGTCGCGGACCGCCACGGTCCCGGCCTGCGCTTCTTTCGGGCCCGATGACGAACATGTAGGGAATCAGCTCCAACTGGGCGTCGCGAATCTTCGAGCCGATCTTTTCCGGCCGGTAATCGCCCGTGACGCGGAAGCCCGGCCTCGCGCAGCTTGGCTCTCGACCTCGCGGGCGTAACTCCTCGGCCTTTTCGCTCACGATCAGCACCCGCACTTGCTCGGGGGCCAGCCAGAGCGGAAACGCCCCGGCGAAATGCTCGATCAGCACGCCGACGAACCGCTCCAGCGAACCCAGCGGGGCCCGATGGATCATCACCGGCCGATGCGGCTGATTGTCGGCCCCGATGTATTCCAGGGCGAACCGCTCGGCGCTCGGCAGGTTGTAGTCCAGCTGCACCGTGCCGAGTTGCCATTCGCGGCCCAGGCAGTCGGCCACGACGAAATCGACCTTCGGCCCGTAGAAGGCCGCCTCGCCGATCTCCGGCGTGCAGCCGGGCAGATTCATCTCGCGGGCAACCCGTTCGATCGCCGCCTCGGCCTTGTTCCAAGCTCTCGGCGCTGCCGACATATTTATCGCTGTCCGGATCGCGGAAGCCGAGCCGCACGCGATAGTCGCGTCAGGCCCAGCGCGCCGAGCACGGTCTGCGTCAAGTCGATGCAGCCGCGGAACTCGTCGGCCACCTGCTCTTCGGTGCAGAACATGTGGGCATCGTCCTGCGTGAAGCCGCGGACGCGGGTCATGCCGCCCAGCTCGCCCGACTGCTCGTAGCGATACACCGTGCCGAACTCGGCCAGCCGCACCGGCAGGTCGCGATAGCTGCGCGGCTTCGATCTTGTAGATCATGATGTGGTGCGGGCAGTTCATCGGCTTGAGCAGATACTGCTCGTCTTCGGACATCACGATCGGCTTGAACTGGCTGTCGGCATAGTAGGGATAGTGCCCCGAGATTTTGTACAGATCGACCCGGGCGATGTTCGGCGTGTAGACCGGCTGATAGCCGCGGCGAGTCAACTCGTCTTTGATGAAGTTCTCCAGCACGCCGCGGATCATCGCTCCCTTGGGCAGCCAGAGGATCAGCCCGGCGCCGACCAGGGGCTCGGTGGCGAACAGTTCCAGCTGCTTGCCGAGCACGCGATGGTCGCGGCGCTTGGCTTCTTCGATCGCATCTGCAGATAATTGTCCAGATCCTGGCTTGCTGAACCAGGCCGTGCCGTACAGCCGCTGCAACTGGGCTTGCGATTGGTCCCCTTTCCAATACGCCCCGGCGACGCTCAGCAGCTTGAACGCGCCGATCGCCCCGGCCGACGGAATATGCGGGCCGCGGCACAGGTCGATGAATTCCCCCTGGCGATAGAACGACAGCGTCGCCTGATCGGCCAGCCCTTCTTGAATGTGCTCGACCTTGAATTCCTGGCCCAACTCGCGGCAGAACTCCAGGGCCTGTTCGCGCGGCTCTTCGATCCGCTCGAACGGCTCGTCGGCCTTGATGATCCGGGCCATTTCCGCTTCGATCGCCGGAAAATCGTCTTCGCTCAGCTTGTGCGGCAGATCGCAAGTCGTAATAAAAGCCGTGATCGATCGTCGGGCCAAACGCCAACTGCACGCCCTCGAACAGCCGCATCACCGCCCGGGCCATCACATGGGCGCAGGAATGCCGCATGATCCGCAGCGCCTCGGCATCCTTTTTGGTCAGCAGCCGCAGCGACGATTTCGCCGTCGGCCGGCAGCGGCGTGACCGAATCGACGGTCTGCCCATCGACTTCGGCCGCGATGGTGGCCTTGGCCAGACCCGGACCGATATCGGCCGCCACGTCGATCGGCCGCACTCGCCGCGAATATTCCCGAACACTGCCGTCGGGAAGTTTAACTTTGAGCATAAGTACCATCGCCTGGGCGAAAATTGTGCCTTAGCAAACACTAGCCCGAAGCGTTAGCGAGGACGCTTCGCGAGGTCTTCATCTTGCGTCCTCGCTGACGCATCGGGCTAGTGTTTCTTGAGGCAAAAATCGGGATTGGAAGGCGCCGCGGCAGAACAAAGCTGGCCCGCAATTGTATCGGACGGCGGCATTTCAGAATTGGTTCTCCACGGCCACCAGACGGCGACCGTCGATTTCTCTGAAAAGTATAAGGGACCATCGGTTTGCGACAAGAGACCTTTGGCCGCTTGCCGGGCGCTTGGCCTTGCGGCTATTCTCTTGAAACGCGACTCTCGCCGACCCTGAGCGTCAACCGGCTGTTGAAAAAGAGGACAGGCACTTCGCGGCAACGGCATCACTAAGAAAAACCTGCGATCGCTCAGAGCCAGTCCCCTTTTTCAACAAGGCACGCATCCGATGAATATCCAGGCGCAATTGCAGGCGCATTTCCGCGTGGCGTTGACCGCGGTGGCGGGAAATCGCCTGGCCGCCGACGAACTGGCCGAATTGCTCACGATGATCCGCCCGAGCCAGGATCCCAAATTTGGCGACTATCAAGCCAACTGCGCGATGCCCTTGGGAAAGCAATTGGGCCGCCCGCCGCGCGACGTGGCAGCCGCGCTGGTCGAGAAGTTGGCCTCGGAGCCCGGCTTCCTGGAAATGTGCCATACGCCGAAAACGGCCGGGCCAGGGTTTATCAATCTGCGGTTGCGCGACGAATGGCTCACGCGGCAACTAACCCAGGCCTTTACCGATCCCCGGCTGGGCATCGAACCGGTCGCCGCCCCGAAGACGTATCTCGTCGACTTTTCATCACCGAATGTCGCCAAGCCGATGCATGTCGGCCATGTTCGCTCGACGGTGATCGGCGATGCGCTCTATCGCGTGCTGAAATTTCTCGGCCATCGGGCGATCGGCGACAACCATCTGGGCGATTGGGGCACGCAGTTCGGGATGATCATTTACGGTTGGAAGCATTTTCGGGACGAGGCCGCGTTTCAAACCGACGCGGTCGCCGAGTCTCGCGGCTCTACCGGCTGGTGAGCCGGCTGGTCAATCGCGAGGAAGGCCGGCAGCAGCTTCCCAAATTGTTCGATCGATTAGCGCAACAGGAAGCGGCGCTGCGGCAAGCCCGAACCGAGATTCACGAGAATGAGAAGAAGCGCGACAAGACATTGCGGCAATTGCAACGAGCGTGCGACGAAACGGCAGGCGAGATTGCCGCGCTCGAACAATCGCTTGCCGCAACGAACGGCGATCCGCAACTCGCGGCCGCTTTGGCGGCGCATCCCGCCATCGGGTCCAAGGTGCTGGAGGAGACGGCGAAGCTGCACACGGGCGATCCGGAGAATCTGGCACTTTGGAAGCGGTTTCTGCCCCCCTGCGTGGCCGACGTCGACCGCATTTACCGGCGTCTGGGCGTGGCGTTCGATGAAACGTTGGGCGAGAGCTTCTATCACTCCATGCTTCCCGGAGTGGTGCAGGATTTGTTAGAGAGCAAGATCGCCCGGCGGTCGGAGGGCGCGGTGGGCGTGTTTTTCGACGACCAGCCCGAGTGGCCTCCGCTATTGATCCAGAAGCAGGATGGGGCTTTTCTGTACGCCACGACCGATCTGGCAACGATCAAATACCGGCTGGAGCGTTGGCAGCCCGACGCGATTTTGTACGTGGTCGATCATCGGCAGAGTTTGCATTTCGAACAACTTTTCAAGACTGCCCGACAATGGCGCGGTTTGGAAAACGTGGAACTGGCGCATGTCAGCTTCGGCACCGTGCTGGGCGACGACGGCCGGCCGTTCAAAACGCGCTCGGGCGATACCGTCGGCCTGTGGGGCTTGTTGGACGAAGCGGTCGCGCGAGCATTGGCCGTCGTCAGCGCCAACGACGATGACAAGGCGTCCGGGCCCGAACTCTCGCCCGAGCAACGGCAAAAAGTAGCCGAGGCGGTTGGCATCGGGGCGATCAAGTATGCCGATTTGTCGCAAAACCGCACGTCCGACTACGTGTTCAGCTACGACAAGATGTTGGCAATGAACGGCAACACGGCCGCGTATATGCAATACGCGCACGCTCGGGTGCGCAGCATATTTGCACGTGGACAACTGGTGCTCGGAGATTCAACCACGGGCGCCACTGCAGGCGAGCGAATTTCGATCGCCAATCCGGCCGAGCGGGCGCTCGCTCTGGAAATTCTTCGCTTCGAGGAGTCGCTCGCGGCCGTTGTCAGCGACAACCGGCCGAATCATTTGACAAATTACTTATTCGCGCTGGCCGGCCGATTTTCGACGTTTTATGAACAATGTCCAGTGCTGAAAGCGGAGACCGGGGAATTACAACGCAGCCGCCTGGCCTTATGCGATGTGACCGTGCGCACGCTGCGCCAGGGATTGGCCCTGTTAGGAATCGATGCCGTCGACAAAATGTAACTGCGAATTGCTGGATCTCGCGGTCCGCCGCCGCGATAGCAAAGCTCGTAGGGTGGGCACTGCCCACCGCCTCGCTGCAGGCAAAATTCCTAGTGTGGGCACTGCCCGCCGCCGCACAGAAGTTGAGCAAGTCGAAATTGCGGTTCTCGGTGGGCAGTGCCAACCCTACTACTGTGGTAACGCGCAAGTTTTTTGGAAAAAAGATTGCTCTGCGGGGACTCTTTTCCTAGACTTACAGGCGTCGCGACCCTTTTCTACCAGCGGGCAGCTTGGCTGTCGCGACGGTTCGTGAATCTCTCCGCCGAAGGGGCGAAGGAGGTTGGCGATGGCTAGCGCGGTTCGCACTACTTCCAACGGGCAGCCGGTCGAATCGACTGCCGAGCGGACGTTGACGATCAACGCCGCCTTCTTGCAGGAGATCAAGGAAGACAATCGGGAGTTACGGCATCTGCTGGAATCCTGTGCGGCGCTCCTCGCCCGACCGGATCCTGCCGTGATCGACATCAAGCGGTTGGCTGCCCAACTGGGCAAGCTCCGCGATCAATTGGCGATGCACTTCGCATTGGAAGAGGCTTACGGCTACTTCGACGACGCGATCGACGTTGCCCCCCGCCTTAGCCGGCAGGCGAAAACACTGAAGGACCAGCATCCGACGCTGTTTCTAGCGCTCTGTGCCGTCGTGGAGCAGGCGGAACAATTGCTCTACCGTGAAACGACCGACGCGATCGCCAAACGCCTCCACCGCGATTTCGCCGATTTTCACGCCCGCCTGCAGCAGCACGAAGCGCAAGAAGATGCGCTGATCATGCAGGAAGTGAACGAAGAGATCGGCGGCGGCGATTGACGACTGGCAAGACGAGGTCAAGGACCGCTTACTGACGTGCGCGGGTCGGGTTGGGCGCGTCGGACGTAAAACCGAGCCGCGCACGTTAGTGAAAGAATTCTTCGTGCGCGCAAACTATCCGCTTGTCTATGGGCTCGACCCGCGGGCAAAGCAAACCAAGCAAATATCATCGCTTTGCGGGTGGCCCTCGGTGAATCGCTCCACGTCGCTGAGCAACTGCCGGCCCATGATTTCGACGTCTCGGGCCGCGCGGTTCACGAGCTGATGAATTCCCCGGATGCCGTAAAACGTTCCTGCCGAGTTCGTCGCCTCGCTGATCCCGTCGGTGTACATCACGATCGCATCGCCGGGCTCGAGTTGCACCGAGCACGCTGCATAGGACTGCGCGGCGTCGTATCCCAACGGCGGTCCTCCCTCGGCGACACCCAATTGCTCGACGGTCCCGCTCCGGCTGTGTCGCCACAGCGGCGGCATGTGCCCGGCGTTGAGCAACGTGAGCCGATGGTCGCGCGGATCGAGGATCGCCAGCAGGAAGGTGATGAACATGTCCTCCAGCCCCGGCGCGGCAAACTCGCGGTTGAGGCCGTCGATCGCATCGATTCCGGATTTCGAGATGGCCAGGTAGTACCGCACTTCGGCGCACAGCCGAGCCATCAGGAGCGCGGCCGATACCCCCTTGCCTGAAACATCTCCCAAGGCGATCGCCAGCCGGCCATCGGCCAAAGGAACGTAGCCGAAATAATCGCCGCCGACGTTCTCGGCCGCGCGATAGAAGCTATAGAAACAGTAGCCCGGCAAGTCGGGCGGCCGTTGCGGTAAGAAATGCAGTTGCACCTGTTGCGCCATCGCCAGTTCGCGTTGGCGGCGATCGAGCATCAACGCCGCCTCGTGCACCCGCGCGTATTCCACCGCTTGCCCGGCCACGGTGGCCACGCTCACCAGCACCTCGAGATCGTCGGCATTGAATTGCCGCGTGGGATTGCTGGTGTCGATGTGCATCAGGCCCAGCGCTCGGCGTGAGGGCCCGATCAGCGGGGCGGAAATCATCGACGACTCCGGCTCCTCAAGCACCGAAAGATGGCCTTCCGCTTCGCGCTGCGCCGCGTTGCTGCTCAGGATTGCTTTGCCTTCGGTCATGACTCGGTCGGCCACCGATTGGCTGATGGGACCGAGAGTGAGCGAGGCCCCGCTTTCTCCCCGGCGCCGCTTCACGGCCCGCGGCGTCAAGCGGCCCGAAGGCTCCTCGGCGAGCAGAATGTAGCCGCGATCTGCCTGGGGGAAAATCTGGAATAGCGTGTCGAGCGTATTGTGGAGAAATTCGTCGACCGCCAACGACTTGCCCAGATTGCGCGTGATTTCCAGCACAGCCCGCAACTTGGCTTCGGCCCCCACGTCCATTCGGGGCACCGAACGGGCGTCGACGGCGTCGACGATCGTCGTGGCCCGAATGTCGGGCGCATGAGGATCGACGCTCGCGATCGTTAACGAATTCGCATCGGCGTCGGGCGGCGGCGGCGATCCGGAAAAAAACTGCAACAACACATCGAACAGCCGAATCCGGTCCGTGTCGGCCAGCCGGGTCCGGGCCGTGATCCGCCGCTCATTGATGAACGTGCCGTTCAGGCTGTCCAGGTCCTCGACGAAAAAACCGTCGGCTTCGCGCACGATTCGAGCATGCTGGCGCGAAATGCTCCGCGAGGGGACCACGACGTCGCACAGCGCGTTGCGCCCAAGCTGCACCTGCGGCCGGATCAGCTCATAGGTCTGACCGGCTTTCGGCCCCGTGAGTATTTGCAGCGTCGCCATCCGCCCGGAATTCGCTGGACCACGTTGAGAGGAGCAAAGGTGGCCGGCTGGTCGTTCCCCGACGCCAGCGAACCGATTCTAACCCATCCCACCGGGGGAGAGAAGTTGGCGGCGCGAACCTACCACGGCAAGCCACGACTCTCCTTTTCCGCCGGTCGGCGATCCAAATTAACCCTGCTGTGTTATGATGTAGGTATGACTACCGAAGCAGAACTGATCCGCCGCATTACCGCCGACCCCGCCATCTTCGAAGGCAAGCCGATCATCCGCGGTCATCGGTTAGCTGTCGAACATGTGCTCGCCATGCTGGCCGCTGGCGACAGCCCGCAAGACATTCTCGACGCCTACCCCTTCCTCGATTCCGAGGACATCCGCGCCTGCCTGCTCTACGCCTACAAGCTAGTCGCCCACGAGCGTATCGATCCCTTCCCCGTTGGGTCTGCGGCGTGAAGGTCCTACTCGACAGTTGCGTTTCGGCGCTTGCAGCCGAGGTGGTGCGGCAGGCGGGTCACGACGCAACCTGGGTCGGCGATTGGGCGGCAGATCCGGGCGATCCGGCAATCCTCCACCGCGCCGCTGCCGATTCCCGCGTTCTAGCAACCATCGACAAGGATTTCGGCGAACTGGTGATCGTCCGGGGAATGATGCACGTCGGCCTGATCCGCTTGGTTGGCTTTCGAGCACGCGATCAAGGCCCCGCGCTCGTCAAACTGCTTAAAACCTACGAAGCGGAACTGGCCACCGGCGCGATCCTTACGGCCGAGCCCTGGCGAGTGCGCGTTCGACCTGGGTAAACCGCGACCGAGTGCGAAACATTAAAGTCCCGCATTTACGCCGCGCCCCCGTGATGATCCGCGTCAGCCGAGTGCGGCCCACTGAGTGAAATGGGCTGTCATTTTACTGCCCAGTCTCCTCAACCCCGCATATGGCTGACGAATGGATAAGCCTCGCGCCGTTGCGCCAATCGGCATCTTGCATTCCCTCATACGAGCTTGGTGTCGACTATAATACCGGCGTCGCAGCACACGCCGAGTCCAAGCCGATACGCGCGAGGAGAACGATGGAGGCCGGTGCCGCTCCGAAAATGTTGCGTCGGTTTCTCGGCCTCCTGGCGGCGCTGTTGATTCTCAAAGTCACGGTCGCGACGGTGCTGAAATATCGCGACTACGCCCCGCCAAATTTCAATTCCGATTTCTTGCGCGGGCGCGAGCCCTACTTTTTTGGGAGTTACGCCTGGGCGTTCTACATCCATATCGCGTCGGGTCCGGTCGCGCTGGTGCTGGGATTGATTCTGATCAGTGACCGATTCCGTCAGCGCTTTCGAGCGTGGCATCGGCGGCTGGGGCGCGTTCAGGCCACGGTAGTTTTGTTTCTCGTCGCTCCAAGCGGACTTTGGATGGCCTATCACGCGGGGGCGGGGCCGGTCGCTGCCGTGGGATTTTCCGCGCTGGCGATCGCCACGGGAACATGCACGGCCTTGGGATGGCGGGCGGCAATCCGGCGGCAGCTTTTCCGAACATCGTCGCTGGATGTGGCGAAGTTTCTTACTGCTCTGCTCGGCAGTCGTGATCCGAGTGATCGGCGGATTGGGCACCGTGACGGGCCTTCACAATGCGTGGATCGATCCCCTGGCGGCGTGGGCGTGTTGGGTTGTCCCGCTGGCGGTTTATGAATCGGGCCGCGCACGAAACCACAGCGTTTTTAGTTCGCCAGCCCGGACTGAACTGGCGACGGTCGTAGAATGACGAGCGGAAATCGCCGGCCGATTGTGCCGAACTGACAGCGATGTTCGAGCATATCGGCGCTTATGGAACGTGTACGTCAGTTTTGTCGTGGCCCGAGCTTCCGCGAACACCATTCCGAGTTCCCAAAATATCCGCCGCCGCAATCGAATCCGCCCAGTTGCGACTCGCTTGGTTTTCAAAACTTCTACGGATAACGAAAACGCATTCGGGGTAAATCACCATGAGTGGCCAACAGAAAACAGCGATCGTAACCGGAGCCTCGCAAGGTATCGGTGCGGGAATCGTGAAAGCGTTTGTCGAACGGGGTTACAACGTCGTTGCCAGTTCCCGGAAGATGACCCAATCCACCGAGGTCGCGGCATCCGACCACGTCGCTCTGGTGGACGGCGACATCGGCCAACCGGCAACTGCTGCCAAGATCGTCGAGACCGCGCTGGATCGGTTCAAGTCGATCGATGTGCTCGTGAATAATGCCGGCATCTTCTTCACCAAGCCGTTCACGGACTACACACCCGAGGACGTCAATTCGCTCGTGTCGACGAACGTCGAGGGTTTTCTTTACGTCACTCAACTAGCGATCAAGCAAATGCTGGCGCAGAAGACCGGCGGGAGCATCGTCACGATCACGGCGGCCCTGGCTCGCAACCCGATCCGAGGTGTCACGGCGGCAGTGCCGATGATCACCAAAGGCGGGCTGGAAACGATTACCCAACACCTGGCAATGGAATATTCGAAAGACGGGATCCGCGTGAACGCCGTCGCGCCGGCGCCGTCTATACGCCGCTGCACCGGGATACTCCGAAGGAAGTAATGGAGAGCCTGTCGCCGATGGGCCGGCCCTCGACGGTTAAGGACATTGCCGATGCGGTCATGTACCTGACCGACGCCGCGACGGTCACGGGTCACATCCTGTACGTCGATGGCGGTGCTCATTTCGGCCGTTGGTGATTGCCCCGCGATTGCTAAAGTATGCATGGGTTCGATCGTACATATTTGAAGGAGGCAGCGTATGAGACGGATTATTTTCGCGCTGGTGGGAGTGGTAACGCTATCCGGCGTGGTCGCCTACATGGCCCCCGCATCGGAACACGCCGATGACGCGGCCGCCGCGATCGAAGGAGGCAAACTTCCCCCCGGATACCGCGACTGGCGGATGATCTCCGTGGCCCACGAAGAAGGCGATCTTAACGATATACGCGCCGTTCTCGGAAACGACGTGGCGATCAAGGCGTACCGGGAAGGGAAGCTTCCATTCCCCGACGGCGCGATCGTTGCCCGGCTGGCCTGGAAATACGTCCCATCGGAGGAAAACAACAAAGCGTTTGGACGCGATCAATCGTTCGTGGCCGGTCCCCCGGTGCACGGGGTTCAGTTTCTGGTCAAGGACTCCAAAAAATACGCGGCCACGGGCGGCTGGAAATTCGCTCAATTCGACGACGGCAAACCGCTCGGCGAGGCGATGCTCAAGAGCTGCTTTCCCTGTCACAAACCCGCCAAAGATCACGACTTGGTCTTCACTCGCTACGCACCTTGATATACTGAGTCATAGGGCTCGTTCGACTTTTGAAATCAAATCGAGAGCAGTGACGCAGCTTTTTTTAGGTTGGCACCCGGAATAAAGTGAGTCCCTTTTCTTGACCGTTACTTTCGCGCCGCGGACTGCTCCGCCGCCGTCGGCTCGTCGTGCGCAAAACGGTAGACCGCGTATGAAGCATTGGCGTAAAGTGGGTGCAAGGGCAGCGGCGGCACGTCGGGGAACAGTTCGAGGATGACGTAATCCGCGTGATATTTCTCGGCCAGTTCCGCCAGGCGCTTTGGACCGAGTTGCGCCAACGATTCCACCCAATGTGCGGGCGGCTGATCTGTGCCACCGGCGAACCCAACTGCGAATAGATCGGTCAAACGATGCCACCAGGCGACGATGCCGGCCGCATTCTGGGGAATGTCTTTCCAAGTGACCACTTCGCCGCGCCCGGCATACCAGCGGAAGGAGCAGGCCATCCGCGGCGTGATGAATTGGGCGCCGGGATCGGTATGCTCGCCCGCCCATTTGCAGACGTCGCGCCAGTCGCTGTAAACCATGCTCTTATCCGCACGTGGCACGACCGGGGGCGCCCGGACCAAACCATGTCTAGCGGCAGATGCGATTCTTGGGCCGACAGATTGATCGCCATCGCGACGATCAACCCAGCCATCCATAGCCGTCCGGCCTTCGGTCGCGACTCCGCAAGTTGCCGCCAGAACCGCAGCCCGACGAGCGCCACGCCCATCGGCACGAGCGCGTCGGACATGCGGAACCAATAAAACCGCAGCAGCGCGTTGCCCAAGGTCGGATTCCAGTGCGACAACAAGACGAGTCCATAGCCGGTGAGCGTCAATAAAATTCCCGCGTTCACGATCCAGCGGAACCGGCGTCCGGCGGTGTCGGTTTTCACGACGGTTAGCAGCAATAGCCACACGACCCACAACATAAGATGCCGGCTGGGAAAGCCTTCCTTGAACTGGTCGGCCATTAGATGGTGGGGCAACCGCCAAATGTAGATCTGATTCGCCGCGGCGGCGACTTGCGGATCGACACCGCGCAAAAGCGCGACGCGCAAACCATAAGCCCGGCAACGCCAACACGAATCCGCCAATCAGGCCTGGCAACATCGCTCGCAGCCGGGGCCGCTCTTCGGGACTCGACGCTAACCAGGCAACTGCCACGGCAATCGCAGACCAACCCCCCACGATTGCATGCATCGCCGAGGCCAAGCCGAGCCACAGCCAGGCTCGATTCCAGCGGCCGCGCAGGACCGCTTCGAAAGCCAGAAGTACAAGAACATACGAAAACCCCTTGGCCTCGACGCCGCCAATGACCCATTCGCCGGCCATGTGCGCATTTTCATTGAGCGCCACGAACAATGCCGCCGACAGCACCGCGAGCCAATTCCTCGGCAGCAGCGCCCAGCTCAACCGCCGCCACGACCAGGCTAACAGCGCCCAGGTGAGCAGTCGCCCCAGCCACGCCGTCGCATCCAAGGAAAGCCATTTTGTGACCCAGCCGAAGGTCCAGCAAAACACCTCGTGGGCGTCGGGCGTGTTGAGAAAAAAATCGTGCCGGCACCAATCCGGATTCCAATAATGCTTGGCCTTCGAGAGATAGTGCGTTTCGTTGACATCCGGCACAGGCCACGCGCCATGCAGAAAGAAGACCGCGAAGATCAGCAGCACTTCCAGAGCGGCGCCACCGCGACTGCGAGTTGGTCGCGCCGGGCGCGAGCTGGGAATCTGCGGTCAATGCCATCATGATCCAAGCCTAATCATGTGTCGCAAGCTAGGCAACGAGTGCTGCGCCCTTGCGACGTGATCCGTATGACCCGTATATTCGCGGCAGGCGGCTCGCGCGGCGGCATCGGCCGATTTCGCGGTGCTTTTCCTGATTCCGGCATTTCGCGAACTCGTTTCCGACGCCGGTGCATCTCCGAGGATTTAGGAATGTCTGTTTCTTTACCTTCGCCCGGCCGCGTGTTGCGCGAACTCGTGGCCGACTCCACGATTCAGGTTCCCGGCGTGTTCAACGCGCTCGTGGCCCGGCTTGCGCAACAATCGGGCTTCGACGCGCTGTATCTTTCCGGAGCCGCGTTTTCGGCCGGCACACTGGCCATGCCCGACGTCGGCCTGTTCACGCTCAGCGAATTGACCGCGGAAACGGCCAGGCTCTGTCGTAGCGTGAGCGTTCCATTGATCGTTGATGCCGACACAGGGTTTGGCGAAGCGATTCATTTGGAGCGGACGGTCCGCGAATTGGAAGTGGCCGGCGCGGCGGCGATTCAAATCGAAGACCAGCGCTGGCCGAAGCGGTGCGGCCATTTGTCCGGTAAATCGCTGATCGAACCGGCCGAAATGTGCGCCAAGCTGCGGGCCGCCGCCGCCGCGCGGCAGGACCCCTCGCTCGTGCTCATCGCGCGGACCGATGCCCGGGGCGTCGATTCTCTGGACGATGCGGTCGAGCGCGCCAAAGCCTATTTAGAGGCGGGGGCGGATTGGATTTTTCCCGAAGCTTTGGCCGATCGGAACGAGTTCGAACGGTTCGCCGACGAGATCGATGCGCCGCTGGTGGCCAACATGACCGAGTTCGGCAAGAGCCCGCTGTTGTCGCTTGAAGAGTTGGCCGATCTGGGCTACGCCGTGGTGTTGTACCCGGTGACTCTGCTCCGGGTGGCGATGAAGGCGGTCGAAGCGGCTTTGGCCGTGATTGCCGACGAAGGCTCGCAAACGAGTTTGCTCGACCTGATGCAAACCCGGCAAGAGCTGTACGATTTGTTGGAATACTCCGATTACGAACAACGCGATCAGCATTACTTCAACGGCAATGGAGACGTGCCGCCAACCGACGGCAAAGAGCAGCGATGAGCGAGAATTTATATCGGCCCGGTCTGGAAGGAATCATCGCCGGCGAATCGGCGATTTGCTCGCTCACCGACGGGCTGGCTTATCGCGGCTATGCGATCGGCGAACTTGCGGCGCAGGCCAGCTTCGACGAAGTCGCCTTTTTGCTGCTGCATGGCGAGCTGCCCAAGCGCGACCAATTGTCGGCATTTCGCCAGCGATTGGCCGAGAATACCACGGTTCCGCATCAACTGGTCGATTTTCTGCGCCAGATTCCCCACAACATCAGCATGATGGACGTGATGCGCAGCGGCGCGAGCGCCCTGGCGCATTGGGACCCCGAGGTGGCCGACAATTCGCACGCGGCGAATGTCCGTAAAGCCGAGCGGCTTTTGGCCCAGTTGCCAGTGATCCTCGCCGCGCGGCATCGGCTGCTGCGGGAGATGGAGCCGGTCCCGCCCGACAAGCAGCGCGGGTTGGTCGCCAATTTGCTCTGGATGCTGTTTCATACCGCCCCCACGGAACAAGCCATCCGGGCGATGGATATTTCGCTGATCCTTTACGCCGAACACGATTTCAACGCCTCGACTTTCACGGCCCGGGTCGTGGCCTCGACACTGTCCGATCTGCATTCGGCCGTCACCGCGGGCATCGCGGCGCTCAAAGGCCCGCTGCACGGCGGCGCCAACGAGCGGGCCATGGAAGTCCTGCGCGAAATCGGCACGGCCGACAAAGCCGAGGCATGGACCCGCGATGCGCTGGCCCGCAAGGTGCGGATCATGGGCTTCGGCCACCGGGTCTACAAGCATGGCGACCCGCGGGCCATCTTGCTCAAACCAATTTGCGCCGAGCTTGCCGCCGCCACTGGGCACAGCGACATGGAACGCCTGGCCGACATCGTCGAGCAAATTGTCGTCGCGGAAAAACATTTGCCGCCAAACCTCGACTGGCCCAGCGCTCGGCTTTACTACTATCTCGGCTTGCCAATCGACACCTACACGCCGTTGTTCGTCGTCAGCCGCGTGACGGGCTGGAGCGCCCATGTGATCGAGCAATTGGACAACAACCGTCTGATCCGCCCTCTGGCGAAATACACGGGCCCGGCGCCGCGACCGTGGGTCCCGCTGGAATCGCGGTGAGCGGAATCTCGCGTAGTGGTACATTTTGAAGTTTTTTGGCGCGGCGACGGCACGCGGAGCGTGCCTGCTACGTGGTAGGCACACTCCGTGTGCCGCAGGGGCTCAAATTGTACCACTACCGAATCTCGACTTCCCCCGCATGCCACCGGCATTGCCGCCATCGCCGGAAAATCCACGCCAAACGGCAGATTATCCCCAACCCTGAAGTTTCTTTGCCGCGCGATGCGATAACATCGAGGGCTTGGAAAATTCAGTCGTTTCTCAGTGCGCGGGATGCGCGTGTTGGCAGCCAAGGAGCGGTGGGCCTGCAACCGAGAGGGTGTCGCACGTGGAATTCAATCGCAACCAATTCTTGATGGGCGGCATCCTGCTGCTGCTCTTGGGCCTTCAGTTCCACACGTTTGAATCGTTCACGCTCAGCGAGAAGACGACGCACTTTCTCGCCAGCCGGTTCCAGGACAGCAGTCAATCCGCCGTAACGAGTGCGCTCGCCCCGGCAGTCGGTCACAAAGTGGTTCGACCGCCGCAGTGGCTAGGCTGGTCGTTGATTTCCGTCGGCTCGGTGCTGGTGCTGCACAGCTTCGGAATGAAAAAGCCGGGAGGATAGCCAAGCAAGGTGGGCTTGCCCACCCTACGGCTTGGTTATCGCCCCGTCTGCTCGATGGAGAAGAATCGGTCGCCGGTCGTTTGCTGATTTCGATCGCGGATCGAGCTGTAATGCCGAATCCGCACGAGCGCTTGGCTGGCCTCGAAAACGCCATCCCCCGGGACCGTCAACCGGGCATGTACCAAGCCAATCGGGCGAAGGTCGTAATCGAAGTCGGGATGCACGGCTTGAAACGGACAATGATAGACTGCTCCCGACGGCCCAAAGTCTGACGGCGAGACCGCGATGGTCCAATGGCCTAGGGAGGGAAAGTCGCCCGCGGTGTCGTTGCCCGAAAGTAGTTGGCCAATCAGATCGACGTCGAGCGTGCCGCTTGCCGGAGTCAATTGCCCATCGGCATCAGTCGGAAAAATGGTCACGGCAAAGCCGCTGGATTCCACGGTCGGCGTCCAATGCCCTAGCTGCGCGTCGATGTCGAGCGACGTGACGGGCGCGGTCGAAACTGCCGGTCGCGGCGGAGCCGGCACGAGCGGAATGTCTTGGGCCGGAGTTGGCGGCGGCGGGATTTCGTGGCCAGTTTGCTCGGCTCGCGCTGGTCGCTCCGATTTCAACGATTGCGCCGCGACTTGCAGTTCGGCCGATGTCAGCGGCTTGCTCCCTTGCCAGCCCCGCACGACGCGCACCCATTCAATGGGCCGCAGGAGCACGATCGGTCCATGGGTAACGCGCAGCCAGAGGATGTCTTGATCGGTTTGGCTATCGATCTGCCCGACAAAAGTTCGGCCGCTCGCGAGGGTCACGGTGATGTTGTCATTGCCGCGGGCGTCGTCGATCAGGGGCCCGGCCAGGCCACAGGCAATCCAGCCGACCGCCACAGCCAATCGACAAGCAGAGCCGCGGCGGAACGTTGCTTGACGCCTTGGAATCTTGAGATTTCCCATGCCCGTTGTCTTAAGGCAAACACGATGCCAGTGACTGCGGAGACCCCTTGGCAATCGAACTCAACCAAGGGCGCAGCAACCATTTAGCACGCGTATTCCGGCGGCGCAAGCATGGACGATCCGGCCGTGGCTGTTGCATCTTGGCAACAGGATGTTGCCTCCCTGCTTCCGATGGCAACAGGACGAAGACTTCGGCCCATCTGCTGCCGGGTTTGTGTCGAATAATCGGATAGCAGCCTGTTGAAAAAGGGGACTGGCTCTGAGCGACCGAGTGGATATCCCGTAGTTTTTACGTGGCGGCGAAGTGCCTGTCCCCTTTTTCAACAGCCAGATAGCGGCCTGGCCGTCGATCGCGACCGCGGTTGTGTGCCCGCTGAATTCAGGCGGGCCATCAAACAAGATTCGAGAACCACATGGCGAGTATCAAGCAACCGATCGACCGGGTTTTCGCCCGCAGCCGCGCCGCAGTTGCCGCGACTATGTTCCTGGTTGCCACGGTGAGCGTTTCGGTTTGGAGTGGCCGGGCATTTAGTGATGACAATGCCGAACCCCAGCGCCTCGCGGCAACCGCGCTCCGGCCGGTTCCGCTTGCGGACCCTTCGGCCGGGAGTTCCGCAGCCTCGACAGGCCGGATGGAGGGGGGCCAAACGGGCGGTCGCTGGCGCGAAGGAACTCGAATGATCGACGAGATCGGTTCCTTCCGTCACGCAGGCGACCGCGTGACGTTCGTTTCCGCGGACGGAAAGCTGAAATTCGATTGTCTCGAAAATCTTTGCATGGAACGCGTCGGCCGCGTCATCGGCGACAGCCCCGACGTGCTGCAATGGTCGGCCAGCGGCGTCATCACCGAATGCGCCGGAACCAACTATCTACTGCTCTCGCAAGCCGCCCTAAAGGCTCCGCCATCTCGCCACTCGCGCCTGCCTTGAATTGATGGTGCGATGGGAGGGACCGGCAGGCGATGGCCAACCCATTTGCTCGGCGCGTAAGCTAGCACCTCGCGTATCTCATGTTGACGCGACAAGTTGAATTCTGTTAGGTTTCGCGACGCTAATTACGGCAAACTGGGTCGTCGCAAGCAATTGCTCACGTACGCGCGTCGCTCCGCCCAAATAACGCACGCTGAACAAGTAAACTCAATGAAAACCGTGATCCTGGCTGGCGGCTTAGGCACGCGACTGACCGAGGAAACGCAGTCCAAGCCGAAGCCGATGGTCGAAATCGGTGGGCAACCGATCCTGTGGCACATCATGAAACATTATGCCGGCCATGGGTTCAATGAATTCCTGATCGCTTTGGGCTACAAGGGCGAAGTGATCAAACGCTACTTTCTCGATTACTCCTTGCTCAAGAGTAATATCAGCATCGATCTTTCGACCGGTCGGCCAACCCGGCATGAGGCAGTGTCGGACGATTGGCGACTCCATCTAATCGACACCGGCCTTCAGACGATTACCGGCGGTCGCGTCAAACGCTTGGCCGCCTGGCTCGAAGGGGAGACGTTCATGTTGACCTACGGCGACGGGGTCTCGAATGTCGACCTGCGGCGGTTGTTAGCGTTCCATCGCCGGCACGGCAAATTGGCCACGGTCACCGCGGTTCGGCCACCCGCCCGTTTTGGCGGTTTAACGCTCGATGGAGATCATGTACAACAGTTCACTGAAAAAACGCAAATCGGCGAAGGCTGGATCAACGGCGGGTTTTTCGTCTTCGAGCCCGAAGTTCTCGATCTGATCGAAGGCGACGCCACCTATCTGGAAGCCGAGCCGATGGAGCAGCTTGTGGCCGCGGGTCAACTGATGGCCTACAAGCACGCCGACTTTTGGCAATGCATGGACACGATGCGCGAGCATCGCCTGCTGGAGAGCCTTTGGGAGCAAGGGGAAGCCCCTTGGAAAACGTGGGATGAGTCTCCGAATAGCGCGCGTCTGACAGACGCCGCTTGAATGCGAGGCAATCTGGAAACCGCCCATGATCTTCACCGCAAGTTCGCTGGAAGGAGTCCGGCTGATCGAGCCGGAGCGCCGTGAAGATGAGCGCGGGTTCTTCGCTCGCACCTGGTGCCAGCGGGAATTCGCCGGCCAGCAATTGCGATCGTCGCTCGTTCAATGCAGCGTTTCGTTCAACCGGCGCGCCGGTACGCTGCGCGGCATGCATTATCAAGAGCCACAGCACGCCGAAGCCAAACTGGTGCGCTGCACTCGCGGCGCGGCCTATGACGTCGTGGTCGATTTGCGCAGAGATTCCGCCACCTATTTGCAATGGGACGGATTCGAAATTTCGGCAGATAACGGGCTGGCGATTTATATTCCCGAAGGATGTGCCCACGGTTTTTTGACGCGGGCCGACGACACCGAATTGCTCTACCAAATGTCGGAGTTCCATCATCCGGAGTCGGCCGCCGGTTTTCGTTACGACGACCCAACTTTTCGGATCCAATGGCCTGAGCAGATCCGCGTCGCCTCTTCCCGCGACCTGGAATACCCGGATTTCCAACCATGAAACGCGTACTGCTGACGGGTGCTCGCGGCTTCGTGGGACGGCATTGTCTCGCGGAGCTTAGCCGGCGCGGGTTCGAAGTGCATGCAGTGTCCCGGTGCGCGAACGTAGCGTCGCGGGATCCAGGAGTAATTTGGCATCAGGCCAATCTGCTCGATTCGCGGACAACCTACGATCTCGTTGCCAGGGTGCAACCGACTGAGTTGATGCATCTAGCCTGGATCACGATTTGCGGCGAATACTGGGAGTCGCCCGAAAACTTGAGTTGGGTTCGCGCCGGTCTCGATTTGATCGAAGCCTTCGCGCAGCATGGAGGCCGTCGCGCTGTCATGGTCGGCACGTGTGCCGAATATGATTGGCAGTCAGGTGAATGCCACGAGGCGACCACACCGCTACTGCCTAAAACGCTATATGGGACGGCCAAGCACGCGCTTCGCATGTTGGCGGAATCTCGGTTTCAGCAATGCGGCATCTCCTTAGCGTGGCCGCGTCTGTTTTTGCTTTACGGCCCGCAAGAATCGCCGCGCCGGCTGGTGCCCCGCGTGATCGAAAGTTTGCTAGCCGACGAAGTCGCTCGTTGCACCGCCGGTGACCAGGTGCGCGATTTCGTCCACGTGCAGGATGCAGCCGATGCGTTGGTTGCCGTTCTCGACAGCGAGATTTGCGGGCCGATCAACGTGGCGTCAGGCTCGGCGATTCACGTCCGCGAACTTGTGCATGAGGTCGCTCGGCAAATTGGCAATCCCGAGTTGTTGCGGCTCGGCGCATTGCCGGCGCCGGCAAATGATCCGCCGACGCTGGTCGCCGACGTGCGGCGCTTGCAATCCGAACTCGGTTGGGCACCGAAATACAACATCAACACCGGCTTAGCGCAGACGATTCAGTGGCATCGAACGCGCCGAACCCACGAACGCAATCCCGGCTTCCGATCACGACCGAACTGTCCCGTGTGCCAATCATCATCGACCGAGCTGTTTCTCGAGCGAGCCAATGTAGTGGCTCACCAGAATCAAATCACAGGCTCGCGGCGAGAAGCTAAGACCATGCCTCGCGGCGATTTGCGGCTAACTTGCTGTCGCAAGTGCGGCTTTGTCTTCAACAGCGCGTTCGAGCTCAGCCGATTGAGCTACGACACCGGTTACGACAACTGCCAAACGTGGTCGCCGCGATTCACTGCGCACGTCGATCACCTGGTACGCTACCTCATTGACGAGCGAGAAGTCCGGAATTGTCGGATTGTAGAGGTCGGCTGTGGCCAAGGCGATTTTCTGCGGCGGTTGATCGAGTTTCCGAGCACCCGAAACACCGGCGTCGGTTTCGATCCTAGCTATGCCGGCCCCCTTGGCGGCGAGCACGACCCTGTACGATTCGAGCGTAAGTACTACGATGCCGCCTCCGCGTTGATTCCCGCCGACGTGGTCATTTGTCGGCACGTGATCGAACATGTCCTTGATCCGGTCGCCTTGTTGACGACCGTGCGGCAAGCGCTGGTTCAGTCGCCGCGAGCCCGGTTGTTCTTCGAAACGCCGTGCGTCGAATGGATTCTCGCAAACCAGGTGGTATGGGATTTTTTCTACGAGCACTGCTCGTATTTCTCTCGGGCATCGCTCAGCACGGCATTCCAGCACGCAGGATTTCAGGTCGCCGACGTGCAGCATGTCTTCGGCGGCCAGTATCTATGGCTCGAAGCGCGGCTCGACGGTGAGCCAACGCCCCATGCGGTCACGGCCGGAAAGATTCCCGATTTGGCCGCAAATTTTGGCGCATTCGAAAGCCGGCTTGTCGCCGATTGGCGAAAGTCGGTCCAGCATCATGCGCAACAGGGTCGCGTGGCTCTGTGGGGCGCCGGCGCGAAAGGCGTCACTTGTGCGAATCTGATCGATCCCGCGGCTCAACTTCTCGATTGCATCGTCGACATCAATCGCCATAAGCAAGGAGCTTTCCTGCCTGGCACCGGCCATCCGATCGTCGGCCCGGAAGCATTGTCTGGTCGTGGCGTAACCACCGCGCTGGTCTTGAATCCAAATTATTTCGACGAGATTGCCAAATTGCTGGAGGCGAACAAGATTCGTGTTACCCCGATCGACCTGATGGACCAACGCCGCGAAGCCGCATGAAACTTTTGATCGATACCGACGCCAGGACTGCGACGCGCATGGACGGCGCTACCTCGCAAATAGCGGACTTATTCACGTCCGAAGCCTTCGAATGGATTTCGCGCGAATGGGTGCGTGTCGGCTGGTCGTTGAAATATGCCTATCAGTTCACCTGGCTCGGCCGACCGATCATCCAGTTGCCCGAGGACATGCTCCGAATCCAGGAAGTCATTTACCGGATTCGTCCTGATGTGATTGTCGAGACGGGGGTCGCCCATGGCGGATCGCTGATCTATTACGCCAGCCTCTGCCATCTCCAGGGGAAGGGACGGGTGGTGGGCGTCGACATCGAGATTCGTCCTCACAATCGCAATGCGATCGAAGCCCACGAAATGGCGGATCGGATTTCGCTAATCGAGGGAGACTCAACCTCGCCCCAAGTCGTCGAACAAGTGGCTGCGATGATTCGTCCGGACGAAGTCGTGCTCGTATTGCTCGATTCTTGTCATACGAAAGCACATGTCCGACGGGAGCTCGACGCGTACTGTCGGCTGGTCACGCCAGGGTCGTACCTGGTCGCCACCGACGGAATCATGCGCGACCTGAGCGACGTGCCCGGTGGCGCCGCCGATTGGAAGACAAACCATCCGGCCGCCGCTGCCGAGGAATTTGCTGCGGCGCATCCCGAATTCCTGCTGGAACGTCCTATCAGACCCTTCGTCGAAACTACGCTTCACGAGGATGTGACGCATTGGCCGGGCGCCTGGCTAAGGCGGCTCGGAGAGCATGCATCGCCTCAGATTGTTGAAACCGGAGATCCTCATGCGTTTTGCGCACGGTAGGAATGGCGGATCGCCGAATGCCAATACGTCCGGCGCATCGACTACGCCGCCGGCATCAATCTTGGCTCGCCAGCCATTGGTCAGTGTCGGGATTCCTACTTACAACCGGCCTGCGGGCTTGCGGCGCACGCTGGACTGCATCACGCGACAAACCTATCGCAATCTGGAAATCATCGTTTCCGACAACGGTTCGCCTACTGATGAGCCGGCTGCAATCGTGCGCGAAATGCAGCAGCGCGATGGGCGCGTTCGCTTCTTTCGACAAAGTCCCGCCGTCACTGTGCATGACAACTTTCGCTTTGTCCTGAGCCAGGCGCACGGTGAGTTCTATTTTTGGGCGGCCGACGATGACGAGTGGTCGGCCGAGTTCGTGGAATTGTGCCTTCCGCACCTCGCATCCGTTGGATCGGTGATGACGAACATGCGGACGAGCGTCCGGCCTCGCAGGCTGATGCAACCCAGGCCAACAATCCAGATCTCGTCGGAGAACAGCCCATTTGAGAACGCAGTCGAGTTCTTAGCGACATTTCCCTCGAGTTTGTTTTATGGAATTCATCGCCGGGAAACGATCCAAGATTTCCTGACCGATCCGGCGTACGACTATTGTTATGCGACCTTTGTGCTGCGGCAGATTCTACGTCATGGATTCCACGTGGTCCCGGCGATTGCTCACACCGTAGGAATCGACAGCGAGGATTACCAGCTCAAGCCCGTTTGGCCTCGATCCGGCGCTATGTTCGAATATCTTCCATTTATGCGACACGCGTCGGCGGAAATCTGGCGTTGCGGGCGAATTACAACGCTCGAGAAATTACGCCTCCTTGCGCTACTCTCCCTCTCGATCTGCCACGATTTTGTGCAGTTCGAAACCTCTGTCCGCCCGTGGCAGGCAACTGTGGTCAAATTGTCTTTGAAACTTTTGAAACTGTGCGGTTCATTGCTTCGCGTGCCTGTGTCCCATCGCGGTTCCAAGCAGAATCTACCCGATGATCCGGCGGAATTGTGCTACTTCGTATTTCCAGCCGATCAGCTGGATGAGCCCGAGGGCCTGCGCCGTCAAATCATTCTGGCCCGATCGCAATTGCATGAAAAGGAAGCGGTGCTGAATCGAATGCGGTACGACTGGACGCAATCGCGGGTTTACAGCAAATGGCGTCGTCGATTGCGCAGGCTGCTCGGAAAGTCTTCTCCGAAAGTCATGGCGATGCAAATCAGTGAAACCGAATCAGACCAGGCAAGCGAGAACAACGCGGGGGCAGCCGTAGGAGAATTGCGACGCGAGTTGGGCCTATTGTGGCGCCGACTTGTTGCGCGAGAGGCCGAGATCCAGTCCCTCGCCAAACGCTTTCCAACAAGGCGCGCGGCCTGAACTCGCAACGACGATCTAAGCATGCTCAACTCACCGGCCAACGCGAATTCGTGTCTCGCCAAGAACCTCAGCATGCAAGCGAATTCGCTGGATTTCCGCTTCGACTTACCCTGCTGACGAGCGGCGATTGAGCATGGGTGGCTGACGATGCAAAAATCATTCTGGCACGGCAAGCGCGTTTTCGTCACGGGCCATACCGGCTTCAAAGGTTCCTGGCTCTGTTTGCTGCTGAATCGGCTTGGGGCCACGGTTTATGGCTACGCGCTTGCGCCATCGACAGACCCCAATTTATTCACTCTCGCCCGAGTCGGAGAATTGGTTTCTTCAACTCAGGGAGATGTTCGCGATATTGGGCATCTGCGCGAGGCGCTGCATCAGTCTGCTCCCGAAATTGTCATCCATTTGGCGGCCCAGCCGATCGTGCGGGCTTCATATCTCGACCCCGCGTCGACCTACGCTACCAACGTGATGGGCACGGTTAACGTGTTGGAAGGCGTGCGCCAGATTGATTCGGTACGCGTAGTTGTCAACGTGACGAGCGACAAATGTTATCGTAACGATGCGAGCGGAACACGGTTCACCGAACACGATTCGCTTGGGGGGGATGATCCCTACAGCAGCAGCAAGGCTTGTTCGGAACTCGTGACAGAGGCCTTTCGGCGGTCCTATTTCGGTTCGCCGGGTTCTCGCGTTGCGCTGGCCACGGCCCGGGCAGGCAACGTCATTGGCGGCGGCGACTGGGCTCCCGATCGACTGATTCCCGATGCGATCCGATCGCTCGTCTCGCGAGACACCGTCGAAATCAGAAATCCCGCGGCCGTGCGGCCTTGGCAATTTGTGCTGGAGCCTTTGGAAGGTTATTTACTGCTGGCTGAGAGGCTCTGGCAGCAAGGACCCGAATTTGCCGAATCCTGGAATTTCGGACCTGATGATGAAGACGCAATGCCGGTTCATGCCGTAATCAGTCGATTGACGGAACTTTGGGGCCACGGCGCTTCGTGGCGCTTCAACGGCGGCGATCATCCCCATGAAGCAAATTGCTTGAGGCTCAATTGCGACAAAGCCAGGGCCCGGCTTGGCTGGCGACCGAGAACAAATCTCGACGATGCGCTGCGTTGGACGGTCGAGTGGTACAAACATTGGGCCGCTGGCGCCGACGTGCTGGAACTTTGCGACGAACAAATCGAACGGTTTCGCCACCAGGAGCCCGCCGCGCTATGCGAACGCCCAAGTGCCGGTTTTGCCAAAGCCGGCTAACCATCACGTTCGCCGATCTGGGCTTGTCCCCGTTGTCGAACCATTACATCTCGACGGACCAGCTCTCCGCGATGGAGCCATTCTATCCCCTGCGTGCTTACGTTTGCGGAAAGTGCCATCTTGTGCAACTTGAGCAGTTCGAATCGCCGCAAGCAATATTTGGCGATTACGCCTACTTCTCGTCGTACTCCGATACATGGCTTAAACATTCACGGAAGTACGTTTCCGCGATGATCGAACGATTTGGCATTGGGAATCAATCCCGTGTGGTCGAGCTTGCCAGTAACGACGGGTATTTGCTGCAATATTTTCTCGAGCGCGGCGTTCCGGTGCTCGGTGTCGAGCCGGCGGCCAATGTGGCGGCGGCGGCCGAAGCCAAAGGCATTCATACGGAGGTTGCGTTTTTCGGCGTCGACACGGCCCGAAAATTGGCCGAGCGGCGGGTGCAAGCCGACGTGCTGATCGGAAACAACGTGCTGGCCCATGTGCCGGATATCAACGACTTCGTGGCGGGAATGAAGATGCTGCTCGCTCCGAACGGCGTCATCAGCATGGAATTTCCGCACCTGCTGCGGTTAATCGAGGGCAATCAGTTCGATACGATTTACCATGAACATTTCTCCTACATTTCGCTGATCACCGCGGAAAGAATCTTTGCCGCGCATGGCCTGCGGCTATTCGACGTGGAAGAGTTGCCCACGCATGGCGGATCGCTCCGGATTTTTGCCTGCCATCAAGAAGATTCGCGCGGCTCGAACCCTCGCGTGCAATCCCTCGAGCAGATCGAGCGAGAGCATGGGATAACCGCATTGGACACGTACCGATCGTTCGACCTTCGCATTAAGGAAACCAAGCGAAAGCTGCTGGAATTCTTAATCGCGGCCAAGAATGCGAACAAGACCGTTGCCGCGTACGGTGCTCCGGCGAAAGGCAACACGCTGCTCAACTATTGCGGAATTCGCACCGATTTCATCGATTTCACGGTCGACCGCAGCCCGCACAAGCAGGGTCGCTTTCTGCCCGGCAGCAGGATACCGATTTGCCATCCCGACGAGCTGCGCCGAGCGCGGCCCGATTATGTGTTGATCCTGCCCTGGAATCTGCGCGACGAAATCATCGAGCAAGTCGGTTATATCAGGGAGTGGGGCGGCCGATTCGTGATCCCGATACCCGAAGTCGAAGTTCTGGCGTAATCCGCTTGCCGCTGGCAATCAACGGAAGCTAAAACCGCCCGTACGGCACTGTTTGTGATTAGGAGCGCTAATCTAACCGGCGGGGTCTGTCCCCATTTTGCGATGCCCCGTGAGCAAAATGGGGACTGACCCCTCGGCGCTGCGAGTTGACTTAGTGCTTCTTAGAGACCGATGGGAGAGAAGTCCAAATCGGGATAGTAACTTCGAAGCTGCAAGATGCGATCGACGTGTTCGGGGAGCAATGTGGCGGCGCCCCGACCATTCTTACCCACGTTAAACCGAGTCGGCAACGTGGCGACCTGCTGGATGGCTGCCGAGACTTGATCTTCGGTACGGCTCTCGCCCAGGCTCCGGAGAATGTCCTGCAAAGTGCCGCGCGTATCTCGGCGCAAATCGGAATAGTTGACCCAGTGAAAATCGACTTCCCCGCTTTGCTTGGCGGCAAACCAGGACCCATAGAAATTCAAGAACCAGGGCACAATCAGATCGACGACAAAACTCAATTGGCGTTCCTCGGACAATTCGACGAACGAGCGGTCTGCATACGCCATGGGAATGGCGAGATCCTCTTGGAGCAGATGGTCCCGACAACTAACGACCGTGTCGAACAGGTTCCGACCCTGTAAAACCACTTGGACTCGGAATTGATCAATGAAAGCTCGAGTGGGATCGGAAAATCGACAATGCTGGTGATGGCTGAACAGGTTGCAATCGGTGTACGGCAACATGGCTCGCACGTCGAGCTCTGGCTCGCGGCGGTGATACCAGCGCACCAGCCGGTTCGTTTGCCAGCCGAGCAGATCGGCAAGCAGTTCCGACAGCCAGGTGGAGCCGCTTTTCGGGGCCGCAACTAACCAAACGTGCTTGCGATTCGGAGAGATTCGACCGGCGATGAAATTATCGTCGAGAACATTGTCCAAAGAAAGAAATTCGGCGCCGCGCTGGTCGCACGATTCCGTCGGGGCGGTCTGGCCCAGCGGCACGCTTTTGCTCGCGGCTTCGCGCTCGTCGCGGCTCATTGCTGTTTGCACACGGGCTTCGTAGGCCCCATCGCCTTGAAACTTGCGGAGCAGCGTTCTAAGCATCTTCAACCCGCTCCCGCATTAAAATCGAAGCCCCTTCTTTCCACGATCTAGACGCGCCGCACCAGTTCCAGAGCGGCGGCGGAATTCCATCCTCCTCCGCAACATCACGGCGCCCGGCGGCCGTGCTAGCGTCTTGGCAAGGCAAGCCGGCTGGCCTCGCTCGAATGGAACGGTCCTTGCCGCACTCGTTATACAGCGATTCGCAAAGACGGTTTCAGGCAACAAGAACTTCCCAATCGCGCGGCAACATCCTCTCGAACATACCAATCGTCCCACCGTGAAAAACTTTCCAATACGCGCACGAAACCATTTGACTGCATCAGGCGCTGGATCTTCTCGCGCGGGGGTGAAGTTGTGCTCGATCGTGAACACCGAGACTTCATATGCGCTAAAATCAAATGCTTCGAGGATCGCTAATTCGGAGCCCTCCGTGTCGATGCTGATATAATCGATTTGTCGCGGGGCATGGTTTTCATGCAGCAATTGGTTGAGCGAAATCGTCGCGACCTCGATCGTCTTCGCCCCCGACCGATCGTGGGGATCGGAGGCTCTCGAATTCCGCCATCGTCGACAATGGCGGATAGGACTCGACCACCTGGAACGGAACCTTCTCGCCGCTGCGGGACCAGACGCAATAGTCGGAAATGTTGCACCGCCGATTTTGCCGCAGTGCTGCGTGATAGGCCGGGTTCGGCTCGGCGACAATTCCCCGCCAGCCAAACTCTTTCTCAAGCAGATATGTATTTGATAGCTCCAGACCGTCGGTACCGCCAAATTCGACAAAGTAGCCGTTGCCTGCCTTGTCGCCCAGGGCAAACAGAACGAACAGCTCTTGACCCAGTTGACTGGTTGCCCCGCGATGTTTCCGGTCGCTGGCCTGGACGGCGAATCGTTGCGCCAAGTGTGCCCGCGGGTGGCCGGAAGCGTTCGTTCTTGCGGCGACGAACGCGAAAAAGCCGTCGACTCGTGGATCTTCGGCTTGAGCGCTGCAATCCGCGGCAAGAGCAATTGTCTTTAGATCGTCCGCTTCCAAAGATTGGACCCAGCGCGTCAGCCAAGCGCGAGCCCTGTCGACCTCGCTGGAAGCAGCCCGCTCGGCGATGTCCAGTAGGACTTGCAAATGCCGCAGTTGCGCAAGATAAGCCCAGGGATATTGGAGCGGCTCTTTCGTTTCGGGATGATTCGCCTCCTGGTGCTGCGTAAGTTCGAATAACGCGACGGCGTCATGATCGGGACAGGAATACGCCCATGCGACAAGGCTCGCCCGCGCTTGCTCCCGCCGGTCGTTGGCCATTGCTTGCCCGGCCTTTGCAAACACGATCGGTTCTCGTTGAACGATACGTTGTGCCCAGCGTTGCAAACTCATTTGTGCGTTGCCATCCAGCGCGGCTGGGCGACGCTCGACGAGATCGTGGAGCGCAAGCATATTGCGATTATCCATCCGATAAGCCCAGCGAGCCAATCGGACCCGCATCCGGCCACCAAAAAAGATCGAAAGCCAATACACCGCGAGCGACGCGGCAAAGGCTAGAGAATTCGCACAGCTATTGGCGGCGGTGATGATTCGATTGAGCATAGATGGGCGCATTCGGCGTCAAGGATGGGCCGCGGTCGTGGGCCTGGGCACCTCAAGCGCTCCGGCGGACCGAGGCAACCAGGGTTTTTCTTAGCTGGCGAATTCGCCGCTCGAAATAGCGGCCAGGGGCCAAGAACGAGCCGACCAGGGTCAGGTGGGCTGGCGGGCGGGCGTAATAGATTGGTTCAGCAAGATAGGCCTGGATGGCCCGTTGCGTGAATTTGCCGGAAACGAGCAGCAGCTCCGCGATTTCGCGCTTCCGCCTCATCCCGCCAGCCTCTGTTTTTGTCGATTCGTAGCGGCGGTTGCAGGCCAGGAATTCATCCAAGAATTCCAAGCGGAAATGCTGCTGGCAGCGCAGCCAATAATCCCAATCGAGCACGAAATGGAGCGACTCTTTCAGCAAGCCGACGGTTTCATAAACTTCGCGCCGCCAGAATGCCGCCGGTTGGAGGATCATGTCGATTTCCGGCAAGTCCTCGATCGGAAAGTCCGTGACGTAGCGCTCTTCGCCCACGACCCGGCCCGTGCCGTTGATTTCGTAACCTTTGCCGTAGACGAAACGGGCGTCGGCATGAGTGCGGAAGTAGTCGACGCACTTGGCGATCGTCTGGTTGTTGGCATAGGTGTCGTCGGAGTTGAGCCAGGCGAGCACTTCGCCCGTGGCCATCCGCAGACCCTTGTTTACCGCACTGGCCTGGCCGTTGTCCGGTTCACTCAGCCAGCGGAAACTGAATTTGGAGCAGCCGGGCCGGAGTTCGCCCGCGTCGATTTGCCGCTGGAACTGTTTCAATACGTCGACGGTGCCATCGGTCGAGCCGCCGTCGACGACAATATAGTCGAGTTTGAAATCCCCTTTTTGCCCGATGACCGACCGCAGCGTCGCTTCGATAAACCCCCGCTGCTGATAAGAGGGCGTGATGATTGAGACTGATTCGATGTTCTTGCAGATCATAACGATAGCTCGACGGAGCGGCCCGGTTTTGCGGAAGAATATCCGCAGGCGGCGACCGTGTCGACGCCGCTTTTTGCGAAGTGCTAGCAATCCAACTCCAGCACGGCCACGCTGAGATGCCTTTAGATTCGCAACGACACAAGGCAGAGCGACTACTTGCTGCCGGTCGGTGAAGCGCCGGTGTCCGTCTTGATGTCGAGTTCGAGATAGGCCGGCTCGGTGGGCGAGACCTGGCAGCGGACGGTCCAGCCGTCGTCGATGCCGCGATCCGGAACTATACGCAGAGCGATGCCGCTCGATTTCGCTTTGTGACTTGCGATCGCTCTCACGGCGCTGGTCACGTCGATTGTGAACGGCTTGGCCGGATCGTATTTCGGCGTGCCGGAAGGCTGCATCGGAACGACCGTCGTGCCCGTAACGCGATCATCGCCAAGCGCGTTGAATTCCAGCGCGCGGCCCTTTTCAACGGGCTCCTTGAGAAATACGACGCCCACCTTTTCGCTCGCCTTGTCGTGTCCAGCTAGCACCGGGAAGACGAGTCGTGCCGCCACAAGATCATGGCTCGACGGAAGGTGTTGCAAGTCGCCGCCGTAAACCACCGCCCCCCGGATCACTTTTCCGTTTTCGCTGACCACTTTCGGCCATGCCAGCGAGCCGGCCGCCGAAACCTCCCCTTTTTCATCGCAGAATTGCACGTAGATCAACGGGATCTTGGTCCTCTTCATGGCCAAGGGTTTGATTGGCGTCGGCGGTTCGGAGCCGATCAGATACGGATTGGGCAGCGTTTGCAGTTCGTCGGCCGCCGCGGCTGTGGCCGCAATGGCCCCCGTCGGCAAAGGCAGCGGGGTCGCGGTGGGTGAAATCACTTCGCGGCGCAGAAACAACATTCGGGGATAAACCGGATATTCGCCCTTGGGCGTCGGGCAATCGATCTCGAGCGTGCCCGGCAGATCCTTGGCGGTGAAGACTTTCTGCGCGGCCGTGATCGTGTCCGACCATTTCGCGTTATGTTGCTTGGCGATTTCCTTCCCTTCCTCGCAAAGCTCGTCGAACGACTTGCCGCGCGAGCCGAGCCGATAGGCGTAGGTAACGACCAGGCGGTTGTCGCCGAGCGCCTTGGGTTGCAGCGCCCCGACGCTCACGATGTTCTTGCCTGGGGACAAATACGGCAGCGCGCCGGGGTTGTTTTGCACATCGACGCTAAGGTTCAGCGACCGCAGGGCCTTCGAGAACGTGATCCGAACCCAGGCTTCCAGCTTTCCTTTGGCGGCCGTGCCGATCTGGTCGATTTTCACACGCTTGAACGTCTTGCCGGCATTGGTTGAGACCTCGATCTTGTCGGACCCTTCCGCCACGCCGATCGAGCGGCCGCTGATGATATACGGCGAAGCCAGCTTCAGCGTCACCGAGGCGGGCTTACCGGATTCTTCGGGGACCAGCATTTGATTCGCGTATTTCACGTTGTCGGCGGCGGCGAACGACGCCAACACCGCGGCGGACGAAAAATTGGGCAAAACTTGAATCGTGCCATTTGCAAAGCTCGCGCCGGCTCGGCGTTCACATACGGCTCGAGAATCAGGCCATAGGAAGGATCGTTCCGCGTGTCCTTGTGACCACCGCAAGTATGCGCGGGGGCTCGATTGGCCGCGGCCCAAAACCAATCGTCGCGGGCGTTGGCCGGGTCCCAATTGTTCGTCAGCGAGAAACCAGGGGCCAGGTTCACGTCGGTCGAATAATCGGCGGTGTCGTGATTGATTCCCGCCCAGCCGGCCTCGGGGCCTCCTGTGTGGTGCGTTTTCAAGCCGCCGATTACGTCGGAGATCGTATCGCCGCACGAGAGCATCGCCGGGGCACGCCAGTTGGCATGCTCGCCATTCATTACGAACTGATTGTCGACGGCGTAGACGCAGCCGCGCGACCGATCGAGCACGAACGCCTTGGCAATCAGTTGATCGCTGTGGAAATTGAGATCGTCTTCGGAGGCAATGGTCCGGCCCCCTTTGCCATCTGGCTCCCAGGCGTAGAATTTCAAGAAGATGTCGAGATAGTGCCAGCGGCCATCGTATTTGGCTTCGACCGTCGTGTGACCGTTCCAACCGACATAGCGGTGCTCCCAACCGGCGGCGATCCACAGCGCCGACTCGACCGTGTGCAAGCCGCCACACAAACTCCAGCCATAGCAATTGATTTCCTTGAGTGCGGGAATTCCGCCCGGCTCGGAGGGATACGCCAGATGGTAATTCGTCAGCAGGCAATAGTTGTAAATGGCGATCGCGCGTTGGTCGTTGGTCTTGCAATCGCGTGTGATCGATTCGACGATCGACTTGAGCGAGCTGCTGTCGGGCGCTTTGTCTGGCTGAACTTTGATCTGCCGGACCGTTGCGCCTTGGTCATCATTCGCCCGCGCCGCTGATCGCGGAGCCGTCAATGCGTCGGCTGCGACCTGTCCTGCCACCAGCCCACAGAGCCACAGACCCGTCGCAAATTGGAAATACAATTTGATGTTCATGCGCCGGTTCCCCCCTTCGGTCAGGAATTGCCGCGACCTCAGCGGCTAGACTCGAAGGCATCATAGTGCAGCCGAGTTCATCATGCAAAAAGCGCTTGACAACTACAGCGTGCCAATGTATTTTACCTATTAGTTAATTAACCTGTAGGTTTATTTCGATGGTCACCGATCAACTCAGCAGCACGTTCGCGGCGCTGGCCGATCCGACGCGCCGGGCGATCCTCGCGCGGTTGAAGCAGGGCGAAACGTCGGTCACGGAATTGGCTAAGCCATTCGACATGACCCTGCCAGCAATTTCGAAGCATCTCAAGGTGCTCCAGCGCGCCGGCCTGATCGAGCGTAGCCGCCATGCGCAACTGCGCCCCTGCCGGCTTCATGCCGAGGCGCTCAAGAGCGCCGGCGATTGGATCGAGGAGTATCGCAAATTCTGGGAAGAGAGTTTTGATCGACTCGGTGATTATCTCCGGAAACTTCAGGCCGAGACAAAGGACCTCAAGCGCAACAAGAAATAACTGCCTATCCGAGAACCGAAAACTGCTCGCGGATTGAACTCGGAAATGACAGAATGCCACGGGAAATGAGGGGTCCGCTGGATCGACCGTTCCCCGTCAATCTATAACCGATTTCCAAAGGAGTGCGACGATGAAATTGAATGCCTATCTGCATTTCAACGGCGACTGTGAGCAGGCCTTCAAGTTTTACGAAAAATGCTTGGGTGGAAAACTGACGATGATGCGTCATCGCGGCTCGCCCGCGGAGGCGAATTGTCCCCCGGAATGGCTCGACAAGATCCTGCATGCTCGGTTGGTCGTGGGAAGCGAAACCCTGATGGGTTCCGACGCCCCGCCGCAGTACCAACTCAAGCCGCAAGGTTTCTGCGTATCGATCGGAGTCAATGATTCAGCCGAAGCCGAGCGAATTTACAACGCTTTGTCGGAAAACGGCACGATCCGCATGCCGCTGCAAGAAACGTTTTGGGCCCAACGCTTCGGCATGTTCGTCGATCAGTATGGTACGCCCTGGATGGTCAACTGCGAGAAACCGATGTCGTGAATCGATCGCGATTCGACAATGTAGTGCAGAACATCATTCGGCAGGCTTTCTGGAGAGAGAGTTCGATGTTGAAGAAAGTATTGCTCGCGGTTTTGGCGATCGTGGTGCTGTTCATTGTTGTCATCGCCTTGCAGCCGTCCGAATTTCGCGTTGAACGATCGATCTCCATCGACGCCCCCGCGGCGGATGTGTTTGCTCAGGTGAACGACTTTCATGCCTGGCAAGCCTGGTCTCCCTGGGCCAAACTCGATCCAGCGGCGAAAAACAACTACGAAGGGCCGGCAGCCGGGACCGGCGCGGTTTTCAAGTGGTCTGGCAACAACGATGTTGGCGAAGGGTCAATGAAGATTGTCGAGAGCCACCCGAATGATCTGGTGAGAATCGCTCTGGATTTTGTTCGACCTTTTTCAGCCAACAACTCCGTGGAGTTCACATTCAAGCCGGCAGGGGAGCAAACCAAGGTCACATGGGCTATGACCGGCCATAACAGCTTCATGGGAAAAGCTTTCGGGCTGTTCATGAACATGGACAAAATGGTCGGCGGAGAATTCGAAAAAGGTCTGGCGCAAATGAAAGCGGTCGTGGAAACCGCAAAGAACAAGCAACCGACCGTTGAACCGAGGAGCAAAGCATCATGAACACGCTTGAATCGACAAGGACCGAAACCGATCGCGAAATCGTCATTGCGCGAGTGTTCGACGCTCCGCCCGAACTCGTGTTCAAAGCGTTCACCGATCCCCAGCATGTCGCACAGTGGTGGGGACCCAGCGGTTTCACGATTACGATTCGCCAAATGGACGTCCGTCCGGGAGGGATTTGGCGGCTCGTGATGCATGGCCCCGACGGCCGGGATTATCACAACCGGATCGTCTATCTCGAAATCGATCGGCCCAAGCGGCTGGTCTTCAAGCACGAGCCCGACGCCGATTGCGAGCCGGTCGGGCATCAGACGACCGTCACCTTCGACAAACAGGGAGACCAGACCAAAGTCACGATGCGGATGCGATTCGCCGACGCGGCGGAGCGCAATCACGTCGTTGAAAAGTACGGAGCCATTGAGGGTGGGAACCAAACGCTCCAGCGGCTGGCGGAACATCTACCGAAAATGGCCGAGACCGAACATTTTTCCCAAGGCAAAAGGCCCGAGCGCGTGGTCACGATCACGCGCACGCTCGATGCGCCGCGGGAACTGGTCTTTAAAGCCTGGATCGAGCCTGCTCAGGTTGCACAGTGGTGGGGGCCTAGCGGATTCACCAATTCGGTTTGCGAGTTGGATGCCCGGCAAGGGGGAAAAATCCGGATTGTGATGCGCGCGCCGAACGGCGTCGATTATCCGATGAGTGGCACGTTTCGCGAAATCGTGCCGCCCCATCGGCTCGTGTTCACAGCAGTTGCCGAAGACGCCGAGGGCAAGCCGATTCTCGAATCGCTGACGACGGTTTCCTTCGTCGAAATTGGCGGCAAGACCGAATTGACGATGCATGCGCATGCGATCGGCTTCGTTGCTGACGCCGCGAGCAAACTCGCGGGAATGCAACAAGGCTGGTCGCAAAGCCTCGACCGCTTCGACGAATATGTGAAAATAGCGGGAATAGCAGCACGATGAAACTTTTCCGCTATCGCCGGCCGTCGTTGAAGACGATCCTTGGCATCACGAAGGCCAAGGAGCGGATCAAGAAAGATCTGGGAATCACAGCAATCCTCAAGCCGTTTCGCGCCTGGGGCAATACCAAGCGGCGATTCAAGCGCAAGATCGGTTACGAATCGGAGGCGGGCCGATTGCTGCGCGACGGGGTGCCGACGCCCGGTGGTTGCCTCGTGATGTTCTTGCTTTTGTTCGCCGGCGCTTCGATCGTCGTCGCCGCGTTTCGCTAACTGAATGCAGCCGGACCGTGACCGATGCAGGGAGTTTGTCAGTCTCATGAACGAACCCGACAAGACGCAAGCGGCGAGATATTCGCATACGCAATCCTCGCCGCTCTGTCTCGTGCTGTATAGTTCGTCGCTCGCCTGTCTTGCGGCGGCCTATCTGATTGGTCGGACGCCGACGAACTTCGTCGTCGCGGGCGCCGGATTGCTGATCGGCGCGCTGGCACCGACGCTGCACACATTGACGGTCGAGGATCGGGGAGACCGGCTCGCAATTCGCTTCGGCCCCGTGCCGCTGTTTCACCGAACCGTGCGCTATGCCGACATCGAAAAAGTCGAAATCGGCCGCACCCTGCTCATCGACGGTTGGGGTATCCACTACAGCTTTCGCGGCGGCTGGCTATGGAACCTGTGGGGACGCGATTGCGTCGTGCTGCGACTCAGGACGGGAGCGATGCTTAGGATCGGCACCGATGAAGCGATCGAGCTGGTTCGGTTTTTAGAAAATCGTACGAAAACCACTGCAACCTGATCGGGCGGAGGTCGACACGCAGCTCAAACGATGTACGATCTCATCGGCGATATCCACGGTCATGCGGAAGAACTAGTCGCCCTGCTCAAAATGCTGGGTTACCGCAACGCCGCGGGCGTGTACCGTCATTCCGAGCGCCAGGCGATCTTCCTCGGCGACTTTATCGATCGTGGACCGCAGATTCGCGAAACCCTCGAAATCGTCCGGCCGATGGTCGACGGGGGTTCAGCGCTGACCGTGATGGGCAATCATGAATGGAATGCCCTGGCCTACCACACCGCCGATCCCGAGCATCCCGGAGAATATCTGCGCCGTCGCCGCGAGAACAATGTCCGCCAGCACAGCCAAACAGTGCGGCAATTGGACCCGGATGAACTTGGTTCCTATCTGACGTGGTTCCGCACGTTGCCGATGTGGTTGGATCTCGAGGGCCTGCGCGTTGTGCATGCCTGCTGGGACCACGCGTCGATCAACAACATTGCGGCTGCTCTTGAAGCCGCCCGCGGAATATCGCCCGGACTGCTCGAAGCGGCTTCGAGGAAAGGAAACGCCCTTTACGAGTCCGTCGAAGTCGTCCTGAAGGGCAAAGAGGCGCCGCTGCCGGCAGGGATTTCCTTTGCCGACAAAGATGGCCACCTGCGCACTCAAATGCGCGTGCGCTGGTATGCGTCGCCCGTCAGTCAGACGTATCGCTCCTATTCGCTCACCGATGCGATTGATTGCGACTTGCCGCTCGCGGCCGCGGTGATCCGCGCCGCCGAACCGTATCCGGCGACCGCCAAGCCGGTGTTTATCGGGCACTATTGGCTTTCGGCGCCGCGGCCGGCGATTCTGGCGGCGAACGTGGCCTGCTTGGACTACAGCGTGGCGAAAGGCGGCTTCCTGTGCGCGTACCGTTGGCAAGGCGAGCAGCAACTGAACAACGAACATTTTGCCTGGACCACCGACAATCGGCGGCCAGGCGATTGAAATTCGACCGCAACACGCGGCCATCGAGCGACACCAATGACCACGCCCACGAATCTCTTTGCCGATTTGCCGAAGAGTCTGCCTGATGAACTAATCACGACATTGGTTGCGAGCGAAAACATTCGCATCGAGCGGATCGTCTCGCTGGGCCACGCTTCGCCCGCGGGATTCTGGTTCGACCAGAATCAGCACGAATGGGTCGTTCTGCTGGCCGGCGCCGCGAAGCTGATCTTCGCAGGCCAGGAACAACCGCTGGAATTGCAGCCTGGTGACTTCGTGAACATTCCGGCGCACCAGCGTCACCGCGTCGAGTGGACGACACCTGAGCGGCCGACGATCTGGCTGGCGGTCCATTACGGTGCCGGATAGCGGGGAATCGCCTGCATTGGCTGTCCGATCTTCCGCTGATCCAACATCAAGTTGCCGCGGGCAATACCGAAGGTGTAAAACAAACATCGCCGGGCCAACATCCACTTTCCCAAAGGGAGCGATGTATGAACCGCGTTCTTTTTGCCGCCGCATTGATCGTCGTTTTCGCTCGTTCGGCCTTGTCCGCGGAGCCCGCCCCGATGGAAATCACCGCCGGCGTGAAGGCTGTTGCCCACAGCAATAACGAATTTGCCACCGCGCTGTATGGTCACCTGCGCACGGATAAGCCGAGCAACTTATTCTTCTCGCCTTACAGCATTTCGACGGCGCTGGCGATGGTCGAGGCCGGCGCCAACGGCGACACCGCGACGGAAATGACCAAAGTCCTGCATTTGTCGCTGCCCGAGCCGCAGCTCTATGAAGCCATCGACACGCAACGGAAGCTGTTGGCCTCGAGCGCTGAAACGCCCGACTTTCAGTTGCGTGTGGCCAATCGGTTGTGGGGCCAAAAAGGCGTGACATTCGTGCCGCGATTCCTGCAAGTTCTCAGGACGGATTTTAGAGCGGACCTGGGACCGCTCGATTTCCAGCAAACCGAAATCGCGCGGACCACGATCAACGCCTGGATCGACGCGCAAACGAACCACAAGATCCAGGACCTTTTAGCGCCCGGCGTGCTCAGCCCCGACACGCGTTTGGTTCTGACCAATGCCATTTATTTCAAGGCCCGCTGGCGGGAGGTGTTCGAGAAGAGCGACACTGCCGACGCCGCGTTCCAAACGACAGCTTCCGACCATGTCACCGTGCCGACGATGCACCAGACGGCACACTTCTCGTACTTCGCAAAGGATCAATTGCAGGTGCTCGAATTGCCTTACGATGGGGGCGGGATTACGTCGATGCTGATCTTTCTGCCGGAAAAAATCGACGGTCTTGAAGAGCTGGAAAAGCAACTGACCCCCGAGAACCTAAATCGCTGGACTTCGAATCTTCAATCGCGACAAGTGAAGGTCTCGCTTCCCAGGTTCAAGCTCACCTCGGAATTTAGCCTCGGCGAGACGCTGGCCTCGCTGGGCATGCCGTTGGCTTTTTCCACCAAGGCCGATTTCTCACGAATGAGCATCGGGGAAAAGCTGTTCATTTCGGCCGTGATTCACAAGGCGTTCGTCGATGTGAACGAAGAAGGGACCGAAGCGGCCGCCGCCACCGCGGTCGCCATCGCAGCCTCGGCGATTCCGATCCGCGAAGAGGCGGTCGAGTTCCGCGCCGATCATCCCTTCCTGTTTCTGATCCGCGACAATCGAACGCAAAGCATCTTGTTCTTAGGAAGCTTGGCGAATCCAAAGCCATAGCTGTCATCGCCAGAGCCGTTCGCGTCCCGATCTTGTCACGGCTCAAGTCGCTTCGCCGCGGTTCGAGCGTTGATTGTCCAGCATCGCGAGAAGTTGTTGGACTTTTGTCGGATCGGTAGGCTTGACCAGGTGAAAATCGAACCCGGCCTGATGGGTTCGTTCCCGGTCGGATTCTTGCCCGTATCCGGTCATCGCCACCAGCACGACGTTCTCTAATCCCGGCTGCTTTCGGACTTGTCTGGCGACCTCATAGCCATCCGCCCCAGGCAGTCCTAGGTCCAGCAAGATGACGTCCGGCTGAAACGTCGAGGCGAGTTTCAGGGCCTTGATCCCGTCGTTCGCCGTAGCGACTTCATATTCGTCGAGCTGCAAGAGCAATGTCAGCGTGTCGGCCGTGTCCATATTGTCGTCCACGACCAACACGCGCAGCGAAGCGGTGGTTTTCGCGGCGGCTTCATGCGCCGGCTGATCATTCGACGACGCACCCTTAATTACCGGCAACTCGACGGTGAATTCGCTGCCGTGGCCCAATCCGTCGCTGTGCGCCGTGACCGTGCCGTCGTGCAATTCCACGAGGCTCTTGACGAGCGTCAGGCCGACACCCAGTCCGCCCTCCGAGCGGTCCAGCGTTCGTTCCGCTTGCTTGAACAGATCGAAAATGTCGGGCAGCAAATCGGCAGCGATGCCGGCGCCCGTGTCTTTGATTTTCACCACGGCGCGGTGATCGTCGAGCGCCGCGGAGAGCCAAATGCGACCGCCCCTGTCGGTATATTTCGCCGCGTTGGTCAATATATTGCCGACGACCTGCTCCAGCCGCGCAGGGTCGGCGTCCAACCAGATCGGCGCCTCGGGCAAGGTGACGCTCAGCGTGTGATGGCGCCCCTCGATCAAGGGCCGCGCCGTTTCGACCGCCCGCTCGACAATCACTCGCAGATCGATCTTCTCTCGGCGAAGTTGTACCTTCCCGCGCCTGATGCGCGTCACGTCCAGCAGGTCGTCGATGAGCCGAGTCATCTGCCGCACTTGCCGTTCGATCATGCTGCGGGCTTGCTGCAAAAGCGGATTGGCAGTGCGATCGTGCCGCAGGACATGCAGGGCGTTCATGATCGGAGCGAGCGGATTACGCAGCTCATGCGAGAGCATCGCCAAAAATTCGTCCTTGCGGCGGTCGGCCTCGGCAAGTTGCTCGGCGCGCTTTTTTGCCTCGTCTTCGAGCCGTTTGCGTTCCGTCAGATCCCGCACGATTTTGGCATAGCCGCGCAGCGTTCCGTCCTGCAAGGCAGTGGTCGTGCCGCTGGCGAAAAAACGACTGCCATCTTTCCGAACCAGCCAGTTGTCGTCCTCGCCGACTCCGCGCGTCGAAACTTCGGTCAATTCATGTTCCGGCCGGCCGGCGCGGATGTCTTCCTCCGTGAAGAACAGGGAAAAGTGCCGGCCAAGAATCTCACTCTCGTGATAACCCAAGATCCGCTCCGCGCCGATGTTCCAATCGACAACGATACCTTGCGGATCCAAGAGAATGACCGCGTGGTCTTGGACGGCCTCGACCATTAATCGAAAAAGTTCTGCTCTTTGCGCGGAGCGGGCCACAGCGAATGCTTCACGATTTGAAACGTTCGAGCCCATGCAATCACCGTTCCCTCCGATTCGCCTGAGAAACGTCCGAAGAACAGCGATCTGGGTGGATTCCATAGGCCCAGACCGTTCTCGTGATCACCACGAGATGCAACTCGCATGCCGCAATTGTCGAACGGGTCTTTCATGGCAGAATTCAAGGCCCGCGGGGTTAACTTTCTTTCCGAGCATTGCATATCTTCGTGGTCAGCCATACACTGGGCGAATCAAACGGCTACTATCGACAACCGGTTGTCGAGCGCCGTCGACTCATGCAGGCACTAAGGAAGCGACCATGGCAGAAGGCACGATCAAGAAGCTGACCGACAAGGGTTTTGGGTTTATCAAGACAGGCGGCGCGAAGGACCTGTTTTTTCATTCATCTAGCGTCAAAGGCGCCAGCTTCGACGAGCTTCAAGAAGGGCAGCGTGTGACCTTCACCGAAGGAAAAGGTCCCAAAGGTCCTTGTGCCGAGAACGTTCAGCCTGCATAAACGGCTCGGCCAGCGACACCCGTTCGCGCCGTTGGCTTGGCGGCAGCGTGCATCGATCGTAGTGCGCACCATGCTCCGATTCGGTTGCTTCACCGCGCTTTTGATCTTGGCCCGCGTGGTTCATGGGGCCGAGCCGCGCATCGAGCGCGATGTCGCATATACCGAGCCTTCGCGCGATCGGCAGAACCTCGATATCTACGCGCCGCGCGAAGGCAAGCATCACCCGATCTTGTTCTGGATTCATGGCGGCGGCTGGATGCAAGGCGATAAGGCCGACGTGCAACACAAGCCGCGAGCGCTGGTCGATCGCGGTTTCGTGTTCGTTTCGACGAACTATCGCCTGTTCCCCAGCACGACGATCAAGGCGATGGCCGGCGACATTGCCAAGGCGATCCGCTGGACTCACGATCATGGGGCCGATTATGGCGGCGATCCCAATACAATGTTCGTCGGCGGACATTCCGCCGGCGCGCAATTGGCCGCGTTGCTCTGCACCGACGAGAGCTTATTGAAAGCCGAGGGCCTGTCGCTGTCGATCATTAAGGGCTGCGTGCCGGTCGATGGCGACACGTACGATGTGCCGCTGCAAATCGCGTCGGTCGAAAAGCGCGTCGCCGACCGCTATCGCTGGAAATTCGGCGATGAACAGAGCCAAAAAGATCTTTCGCCGGTCACGCACATCACCCGGGGCAAGAACATTCCGCCGTTCTTGATTCTGTACGTCGCCGATAGTTCCGACACGAGACCCCAATCGCAGCGACTGTTCAAGTCGCTCGAAGAGGCCGGAATCTCGGCCAAGATCTTCGGCGCCGCGAATTCGGAACACGACAAGCTCAACAACGGCCTGGGCCTGCCCGACGACAAACCGACGCAGGCCCTGTTCGAGTTTACCGATCGAATCCTAAAGCATTGACCTGCCAGGACCGCCAAGCAAGAGCGCGCTTGACTCTGGCAGTTCGTCGCCGGCGGCTCATCGCACCGGCGCTTTCTCTTCCAGCGGCAGCGTATAGCTCAACGCGCCAACCATTTTCTTCCCTGCGAAATTGTCGTGACACATCGTGCATTTCTCCATGGCCATCGGCAGAACCGTGGCGGCGCGGAGATATTGCTTGCCGTCTTTCGTGGCGATTTCCTCGTAGTAAGGCTTGCCGGCCATGATTTGCTTGACAGCCTTTCGTTCGAAATCATCGCGGGGCTTGTTCTCGTCATTCAGAGGCTCGCCAAGGCCATCCAACAGGCGCACTTCGTGCCAACCCTTGTCCTTCATGCTTTTGAATAAAACCTTGAATGCCTTGCCGGCCGGCAGGCTTGATTTCTCATCGACATAATTCTTCGTGATCAGCACGATCGCCGACTTGTAGACGTCGTCCAACAAACGGACCTCGCGTCGCGCTCCTTCGACCGAACTGTTTGGCGAAGCTGTTCCGGCATTGCTGCCCGCGGGCAAGAGGACCACGGCAGAGAGGAGCACCAACGTTCCAGCGGCGATTCCTGTAGCCTGGCGACGGTTCATGATGCACGGCTCCTTTCATTGATTTTGAAAACGTTCGACGCGAAAATTTCGCACCGGGGCCCACAAAGCAAGATAAGTGGACCCATTTGTCTAGTATTGAGGTCCCAGTTTAACGCCTGTATATTGGACGTCAAGATCCTAATTCAAAAAAAACAGGAGGCGGGCTTTCATGTTCTCGCAAACCGTCGAATATGCGCTGTGCGCCGCCGTTTATCTGGCGAGCAAAACCGGAATGCCGCAAACCAACGAGCGAATCTCGGCGGTCACGAAGGTCCCGGCTGCTTACCTGTCGAAAGTCTTGCAGAATCTGAACCGGGCCGGGATCGTCCAGGCGCAGCGCGGCATCCACGGCGGCTTTTCCTTGGCCCGCATCCCCGCCAGGCTCACGATTTTGGAAGTCGTCAATGCCGTCGAACCGATCCAGCGAATCCGAGTTTGCCCGCTGGGATTGAAATCGCACGGCGTCAAGCTCTGCCCGTTGCATAAACGCTTGGACGATGTGCTGGCTCAGGTTGAACGAGCGTTCGCCGAAACGACCTTGGCTGAAATCCTGGCCGAACCAACGCAGAGCGTCCCGCTTTGCGAGTTCCCCTTGCCTTCTGAGGGACTCGCGCGACGCGCGCGATAGAACCGCCGCACGCCGACTGTTAAAATGTGCGCTGGACAGGGTAGTGCTTTGCCAACGCTTGTTCCTTGGATTGTGTGCCACTGGCTCTGCCAGTGCTCTTTGGAATTCTTGCCTTGATCGGTCAGCAACGAGGAACACTGGCAAATCCGGTGGCACCTTAAATTCAAACTGTCACAATGCACTCAGCGCGGTTTTTTTCGTGGCCTGGCAGTTCTTGGGCAAGCTGTGATTCACTGATCGGCGCGGGGCAGCATGATGACTACCAACGGGCGCATCTCACTGTTTCTCGCGTGGGCAGCATTCTCTTGGGCCGTCGTTTTCGCGGCCGTTGACGCGGCCCGCGCAGCCGCTTGCGGGCAGCGCTTCGAGCGTCGAGTGGGAATCCGCCCATTGCTGCTACATCGTTCGGGCCGTGATCGAGGACGTCACCGTCCATGCGCTGCCGGACGGATTGCACGGCCATGCCGGGATCCATCGCTACGAAACGGTCTCTGTTCGCGTGCTGGAAACGCTCCGCGGCCCACGTGCCAATCGTCTTCAGTTCGTCGAGGACGGCGATTGGGGCAGCCATCAGCTTGCCGAATTGCGGCGGAACAAGCAGGAGGCGCTGTTGTTTCTCGAACCTTGGTCGCGCAGCAGCCGCTTTCGCCGGGCATCGGGCGGCTATGCGTATACGCGTTTTCCATATGTCGCAAGAAATGTGCTGATCTTGGGGCCCAGCGCGCCGCAATGGGCCTTCACGCGCGTGCCGGTCCTCTCCGATCTTATGACGCGGCTAACGAGTTCCGCTCAGGTGCTCGAGACGGTCAAAAACTTTCTGAAAAACTATGACGACCATTTGCCGTTGCGAACTGCCATGACGAAATTGCCGCCGGAACTGTGCGCCGGCTACTACATGGTGACGTTCACGGCCACGCTTCAGCAAAGGGCTGCCGGGCAAGCGGGCGCGAATCGAGAGTCGGCAAATCAGCCGGTCCTCGATTTCGAAAAGTTCAAGGATCGATTTGCTAAAGAAGCCCCGGCGAACAAGAAGCCGCCCTACTTGCGAAATCGAGGTGGCTACATTGGCGTACAGGCGCTGGAATTGATGGCGGCCGACTGCGATGCCGTGGTCCGCGGCGTGATCGATGAGAACTGTTTCGTCAGCCGGAGCGACGATCCAACCGGCGATCACTATGGCGTCAAGTTTCGGGTGTTGGAGGCGATTCGAGGCAACTCCGCAAAGGAAATCACCTGTTTTGTTCGCGATGCGCACGATCTCGAAGAGTTGCGGCGCTCCAAGCAGGAGTTGGTCCTGTTTCTGCGCAGCAACCTCGATCAAGGGATCGCTTATCCCGAAGGGGCTTTGCAATACCGGCTGCGCCCGGCTGTGGGATGATTCGGCAATCATACTTACCAGGGACGCTGCGGAAGTGCTCTTCGCGGACCTTTCGTGGCATCGCGATCCTAAAGAAATCGTGGCCAGGCTGCGGGCAGTCTCTCAGATTCCAACCAAGCCGGACAATGCCTCGCCATCGCCGCCTTGCGGAATGGAAGCCGAGCCGCCGATGTTTCACGTCCATCCGCCGGGAAATCTGGTCGCTGGCTCCTCCATCGCCGGCAATCCCTACGCGGTCGTGTTTCTGCCGGTCGATTCCGAGTTGGAAAGCAATGCGCGAAAATGGGCCGCGTCCAGCGACAAGAATCTGCGCTGGCTCGCCGCTCGAGCCATGATCTACTTCAAGTCGGACAAGAATGCGACGATCCTCAAACAGCTGCTCGACGACAGCGCCGCCTGGGACCGCCGCGAAATGTTGGTCATGACCGAATTGGCGTATCCTTTTGAGCCCCGTTTGCTCGTCCGCTGGGAAGCCTGGCACGTGCTGGCCGGCTGGGGCTACAATCCGCCGGAAGTGACTTTCTAGCAGCAGGAGCGGCGAATCAGCCCAGTTAACTTGCCATCATCGTCCGACGCAGCGGATCGCACTTCCGATCCTGGGCTGCGCCGACGTGGCTTCGATCTGACATTTCGGACCAAGCTGTTGCTGGCCATGTGCGGTCTCGTGGTGCTCGCCGGCGGGGCGATCGCGTTGGTGGCCGATCGCAGCAATCGGGCCAGCACGCAGGCGCTCGTCGATTCGCTGTTTCGCGAAGTCAGCGACCATGCGGCCACGCAAACCAAGGACTTCGTCCTGCGGGCCGCGCCGGTCGCCGAGTCGCTCGAGCGATTGGCGGATCAGGGACTGAGGCTCGATGATTTGGATCGATTGGGCCACCAACTGCTGGCGTTCTTGGAGGGGAACCCAGGCATGACTTGGGTCCTCTACGGCGACGAATCGGGCGACTATGTCGGCGCTACTCGACTCAGCGAGGGTCGTCTGCACATCGAACGGACTCACATCGTTAACCGAAAGACACAGCTAACGGAATATGAAGTGCAACACGACGGGACCTGGAAGATTGTTCGCCAGGATGACGATCACGGTTATGATCCCCGTAACCGGCCTTTCTACATTCTGGCGAAAAAGACGGGAAAGCTGGCGTGGACCCCGCCTTACATGTTCTTCACGCAGGGCGTGCCGGGCATCTCGTGCGTGATGCCCGTGAAGAACCACGCCGGACGGCTCCGCGGCGTGTTCAGCGTGGAGTTCGACCTGAATGCGCTTTCGGAATTCATCGGCGGCCTGTCAGTCAGCGAGCATTCGCGCGTGTTTTTATTCACGCCGGATGAAACATTGCTGGCCCACCCGAATCAACGAAACTTGCAAGCGCAAGGGGTGAAAGGCAAGGGTGCTCTACTGACGCTGGCCGATACGGGTGATCCGCTGGTCGATGCGTTTCGCCAACACCTGGACGCGAAGAATCTGCGCATCAGCAACGCCACGAAGACGACCAGCGACGATTTTAATTTCTTCGAGTTCAGCCACGACGGCGTCGGCTATTTGGCGTCGACCACCCTGTTTCCGATCGGCGACGGCCAATCGTGGGTCGTGGGGGCCGTGGCGCCGCAGAGCGATTTCATGACTGCCGCGTGGCGCACGCGGTGGTATGCGTTGATCGCCGCCGCCGTGGCATTGGCTCTGGCGCTGCTGTTGGCGGCGATGTTGGCCCGGCGAATATCGGGGCCTGTTCAGGCGCTGATCGCCTTCATGCGGCGCATGGGCGCGGGCGATTTGGACGCCCGTGCCGATTTCCACGGCAGTCGCGAATTCCGCGACTTGTCGGTCGAACTGAACCGCATGATCGCCGATCTGCGCGATCGGCTCCGGCTGCGGCATTCGCTCGACGTGGCGATGGACGTGCAACAACAGTTGCTGCCAAAGCGGCCGCCGGCGGTGCGCGGCTTCGACGTCGCCGGCCACAGCACCTACTGCGAAGAAACCGGCGGCGATTACTACGATTTTCTCGTGATCGACCAGCCGACCGCGGATCATCTGCTGATCGCGTTGGGCGATGTCATGGGGCATGGCGTGGCGGCGGCCTTGGTCATGGCCGGAACTCGGGCCGTGCTGCGCGATCGGGCCGACGCCGGCGGCTGCCTCGCGGATCTCATGGGCCGGCTGAATCGGATGATCGCCGCGGACCTGGAAGGAACGCGATTCATGACGATGCACCTGGGCGTGATGGACCTTCGGGAAAGAACCTACCGCTGGGTCAGCGCCGGCCACGATCCGGCCATGATCTACGATCCGGTAACAAGCCGCTTCGACGAACCCGATGCGAGTTCGATGCCGCTGGGCGTCATGGACGACACCGTTTATGAAGAACGCGTTTGCGGACCGTTGCACCCCGGCCAAATTTTCGTCCTCGGCACCGATGGCGTGTGGGAAATGCCGAATTCCGCCGGCGACCAATTCGGCAAAACCCGATTGCGAGAAGCGATCCAAGCGGCCTGTCAGGGAACCGCCGAACAAATTGCGCAGGCCATCCGCGATGCACTCGCGAAGTTTCGCGGCGACGCCAAACCCGTCGACGATGTAACGTTTGTCGTCGTGAAGGCAGTCGCCGATCGGTAAGCCGGCTGGCGAAGATGCGCCATCTGGTCATGTTCGCGTGCGAATGCCGGCCGCGCGCCGCATGGAGCGCGGCGCTGCGAGTGACGGCGCAGCTTGGATCAAGAAAAATCACGCTGATTTTCCGGGAGGGAGAGTAACCATCGGCCGCGCCGCGTTGTTATCATAGCCACCATTCCGAGCCTGGAGTGTTTCCCGGCTCATCCCATCTGGGAAGCGCCGTCCATGGCGTATTCCTTTCCTAGCGTACCGGAGAATTGTCATGAAGGTCGTCCATGTTGCAATCGCGTTGGTTACGGTCGTATCGCTGAACGCCCAATTCGCGGCGGCAGGACCGATTACCCTCAATTACAACTACAACGGGCTGTACCAGGGAATCGGCGATACGACCTACACTTCCATTTCCGATCGCGGCGTCATCTTGAATGGGTCGACGGTATACACAGGCAGCTTTGGAGGTCCGACCACGACCTCCACGCAAGGAGCCCAGGATTTCACCTCGGTTTCATCGGGTATTGGGTATCATTTCGTCAGTACACCAAACGTCAACGATATCGTTGCGTTAACAGCTTCAGGACCCCAGACAGACACGACGACTTTGTCCAACCCGGTCTCTTTGAGCAGCGGATCCGCGATCGGCGTTCTTTACAATTACAGCAACGGCGGCGGCACGTTTAATATGACGCTGGGGTTCAGCAACAACAGTTCGGTGACGGTCACTCTCAGCGCCGGCGACTGGACGAATGGCGGAAACGAAACAGCTTCCGCGCCGGTTCCAGCGCCGTCGGCCGGAGTGGCAACGCAATCTTTGGTCATTCAGCCTGGATTCGGTCATGGCGACGGCTTTGTCGACGGCGTCGGCAATGGCAATTCCCCCACTTTCCAACAGCCCCTGGAGATGGTGCAGGCAACGGTGACGGGCGCCTCGTTATTGAGTGATAACTTCAACATCAACGGCCTGTCGTTGACCAGCATTACGTTTGACAGCCGCGATGGCGGCCAAGGAGTGGGCATTTATGCTGTCAGTGTCACCACGCCCGAGCCTTCGTCGACTGTCGCGCTCTGCGGCCTTGGCTTGGCGGGCTTGATCTTCGCAGCCCGTCGCTGGCGCAAAGCGTAGAAAAGGAATGTGCAAAGCACTTTTCCGAAACGATCCAGCGTGGGAACACCATTCTTGGATCAATTGATTTCGCGACGCGAAGCGCAACCCGCTATGATGGGACGCTAGGTGTGACCACCGATCATCGGACGGTCAGGCCGTTGCCGGGATGCAGCGCAGCACCATCGGCGAAGCGTGCTCACGCCAACGGGCTTGCGAGCGTTCGGAACGAATCAGGGCCGATCGCTGACAAATTTGAGAGGCACATGCGATGCTCAGGTCGTCGATGCTTACACGCACGGGGGATCGCCGCGGCTTCACTTTGGTCGAGTTGCTGGTGGTCATCACGATCATCGGCATTCTGATCTCGTTGCTGCTGCCGGCCGTGCAGTCGGCTCGCGAAGCGGCTCGCCGGGCACAATGCTCCAATAACGTCAAGCAACTGGGACTTGCCCTGCACAACTATCATGCGAGCTTCGGCAAATTTCCGCCAAGCTCCGTCTGGCGCAACAGCAGCGGCGCGCTTGATCCCTCGCAAACCGAAATCCAAAACAATGGAAATCTGTTCGAGGACTGGGTGGTCTTGATCCTGCCGCAATTGGAGCAAACGAACCTGCGCCAGGAATTCAACCTGAGCTACCCGATGACCGACACCAGCCATCCGAACGCCAATGGCGTCACGAATTCGCAGGCTTGTGGCACCAATCTGGCGATCATGCTCTGCCCCTCGGACACCTACAATCGGACCGCGTTCACCGGCTCGACTTCTCCCAGCGGGCTGACCAGCAACCTGGGCAATTTCCCTTGGGCCCGCGGCGACTACGGGGCCAACGCGGCCGAAGGTTTCATGACCAATACGGCCCACAGCTCCTATCTCGATCCTAACGGGGCCGACTACGGTGACGGCCGGGGTCGGGCTGGAATAGCCGGTGGTCGCGCGGCGTGATGGGGGCCAACGTGTCGTTGCGGATCGACGATATCAAGGATGGCACCAGCAACACGATCCTGGTCGGCGAAATCCGGGCCGGCGTCACCACGTTCGATCCGCGCGGCGTGTGGGCCATGAGCGGCGGATCGCCCAGCGCGCTGTGGGGCCACGGATTCATCGGCGACGACAACGGCCCGAACTGCAATTCGATCCTGGCCGACGACGTGCTGAGTTGCACCGATATTTACACTGCCGTCGGAGGCGCAACGCAATTGGCCACGCTGGGCATGGCCTGCTCCAACGGCGATTGGTCCAATTCGCAGCAAACCGCCCGGAGCTTGCACAGCGGCGGCGTGAACACCTGCTTCGCCGATGGCAGCGTTCATTTCATCGGGGACTTTATCCAATTGGGCACCGCTCCGACCAACCTCGGCGTGTGGGACAAATTGAATCTGTCCAACGATCGCCAACCGGTCGACGCTTCGACTTATTAGCCGAAAAGAGTAGGTGCCCGCCGTGATCCTCGCTACATCCCTTCCGGCCAATGGCGGGTGGATTCGAGCGACTCGCCGGTTTCGATCAGGCTCTTCAGGCTCGACAGAATCATGGGCCAGCCGCCGGAGACGGCTGCGATAAATTTCGACCCTGGTGCATCCATCTCGTGGGTCACGGTTAGCTTGACCGCATCGCCCGCGGGCTCGAGTTCCATCGTGCAGCGAGAATAGCCTTCCGCGCGCAGCTCCGGGCGGAATTCATTGCGCCATTTGAGGACCAGCCGTCGCGGTGGATCGATTTCGAGCACCTCGCCCGCGTCGCCGGGGGGCATTCCGGAGATTGTAATTTTGCCGCGATTTGGGACTCCTGTTTGAAATGTGGAAGGCAAATTCAGCGCACTATCCCACCAACCCCAAGGTTGAACCGCAATCCGGGGATGCACCCGCGCCGCCGCGTTTGGAGATTCCGCGTAACTCAGCTTTGCGGCGTGGCCGAGTTTTCGACCACGACGACGTCGACGTCGGGAATGGTCCGCAATAAACGCTCCAGCACCGACTGGCGAAAGAAGTGGTGATACCACGGGCGATTGCTGCGTCCCAGCACGACGTGCGTGATGCCGTACTCCTTGACGAAGGCATCGATCGCATGCAGCAGATCGGTCCCTTTGAAGGCCATCGACGTGCCGCCGAGTTGCCGCGCAACTCCAAATTGTTGGCCACGTGGCGCTGCGTGGCGGCGTCGATATTCTTGGGCGATTCGCGCGGCGTCTGCACATACACGGCGAACCAGGGGGCACCGAGTCGATCCGCGATCCGGGCGGCCTTGCGCAGCAGTGCGTCGGCCCTTGGGCTGCGCGAGCTCAGGCAGACCATCAAGCGTGCCGAACCGAGGTCGGGAGTTCCGGTTTGTTGCTCGTGTTCGCGCCGGCGGCGGTCCAAGCGAAAAGCGATCTCCTCCATCGCCAATTCGCGGAGATGCGTGAGCTTCTCGACGGCAAAAAAATTATCCATCGCTGTCGGAACCCGATCGGCGGAATAAATCTTCCCCGCCTGGAGCCGTTCGCGGAGGTCTTCGGCCGACAGGTCAACATTGACGATCTGATCGGCGGTCGCCACGACATAGTCGGGAATCCGCTCCTTGACCATCACGCCGGTGGCGCTTCGCACGATCTCATGCAAACTTTCCAGATGCTGGACATTGAGCGTGGTAATCACGTTGATGCCGGCTCGCAGCACCTCCTCGACGTCCTGAAATCGCTTCGGATTACGGCTGCCGGGGGCATTGGTGTGGGCCAATTCGTCAACCAGCGCCAGCGTTGGCCGGCGCGCCAGAATCTGGTCGACATCCATCTCTTCCAAAACGACACCGTGATATTCGATCCGCCGGCGCGGATCAGCTCCAGTTCGCCGACCTGGGCGATTGTCTCGGCGCGACCATGCGTCTCAACCAGGCCCACCACGACGTCGACACCCTGGCGGCGCAAGCGGTTCCCCTCTTGCAACATTTGATAGGTCTTGCCGACCCCCGCCGCGAAGCCGAGATAGATCTTCAGCCGGCCACGGCGCTGGCCGCGGATCATGTCAAGAAACACTTCAGGATTCTGACGCGTGGTGTCGTCTGTGCCTGGATTCGATCTTGTCGACATAGCCTGGCTCATGCACTTTGCAGTTGCGCTTTTTTTCGCCGTCAGGCGGGGAATACTAGCCCGAAGCGTTAGCGAGGACACCTTCCAAGATCATCGCCCCGCGTCCTCGCTAACGCTTCGGGCTAGTGTAACCGCGGCGATTAACATGGCTGGAACGAACAAACCCGCGTCGAAATTAACAAAAAAGCGCAACATCAAAACTCATCCTTGCCCATTCTGGAGCAGTCGCGCGCCGATCTCGGCCGGCTTGCGAAGCGGAATCAGGATGCGAAAGGTCGTTTTCACGCCCGGCTGGCTTTCGCACTGTACCGTGCCGCCGTGGGCGGTGGCGATCTCGTGGACAATGGCCAGACCCAGACCACTGCCTCCGGGGACCGAACTGCCCGGGATGCGAAAGTAGCGATCGAAGACCGACTCGATGAATTCCGGCGGAATGCCCCGGCCCGTGTCGGTCACGGCCACCGCGATCTGCTCGCCGGCCAGTCGGACAGACAGCGTAATGCGACCACCTTGCGGCGTGTAGGACAAGGCATTGTCGAGCAGGTTCCGCAAGGCATGTTCGATCTGGTCGGCGTCGACGGCAAGTTCCGGCAAGCCGGCTGGAACGTCGAGCGAAAATTCGACCCCTTGCTCGGCGGCCCGTGGCCGGAATGTCTCGGCGATCGGCCGCAGCAGCGCCATGGGTGTCGCTGCCTGCAAGTCGAGTTGCCGGCGGCCTTGTTCCAGCCGCGCCAAGTCGAGCAAGTTGTCGATCATCGCCAACAGCCGCTCCGCGTTGTCGCGGGCGTCGACCAGCAGCTCGAGTTGCTTGGGCAACAGCGGTCCCGTGATTTCCTCCAGCAGCAAGTGCAACGCCAAACGGATGCTGGTCAGCGGCGTTTTTAGCTCGTGGCTGACGGTGGCCACGAGGTTGCTCTTCATTTCGTCGAGCAAGCGTAGCCGCGTCACGTTCTGCAATAGCACCGCGGCGCCGACGGTTGCGCCACGAGCATTGCGCATCGGCAAAATCCGCGGCAGGAACGAGCCGTTCGAATCGCCAACGCGCAGGATGATCGTCTTGTCAAACCCTTCCGGCAAGTATTCAGCCTGATGTTGCAGTGCGTCGGCCAATGGTTGCCGCAGTGGGGCGGGTGGCTGCCAGGGCATCGACACGGCTTGTTCCTGCGCCGATCGGTTCTCGTGCGGCTGAGGCAACAAGCCCAACAATCGCCGGGCAACGCGATTGGCCAGTTCCACGCGTTGCTGATCATCGACCACGACCACGGGATCGGGCAAGGCGTCGATCGCGGCTTGGGTCGTCTGCTGGGCGAGGGCCAATTTCGCGCCGTGCGACTCGCGCAGCTCGCGCAGTTGCCTGGCCATGGTATTGAACCGCGTGGCCAGATCGCCGAATTCGTCGTCGTCGGCGACCGATACCATTTGATCGAGATCGCCGGCGCCGATCGCCCGCGCCGATTCGGCCATTGCGCCGATCGGAAAGCGGATCGCGCGGATCGTCCCGGCCACAAGCAACACGGCCAGGGCGATGCCCAGCGCTCCGCCAACGCCGTAGCCGATCAACGAAGAATTGGCCACGCGGCGCGACTCTTGGTTGACATGCTCCATCCAATCTTGGTTGATCTGCGCGATGCGATCCGAAGCTGCCCTGATTTCCTGTGGCGCCGCATGCAGGCCGGGAGAATTCTGCTGCCCGAAATAAAGCGCTTCGCGTTGGGAAACGGGGGCGGCAAAAAACGCATCCGCTTGCTTCTTGTAGTTTTGGCTCAGACTGGCGAGTCGCTCGGCAAGCTCTCGTTCTCCCGGAACCGTGATGTTGCGCTGCTCCGCGAGCAGGTTGACGTTCGACGAATCCCAGCCGGCCTGGTATTGGCTCGACGCTTCGGCTTCGCGGCCTGCCAGAGCCAATAGGAACGATGCGTCGATCCGATCCAGTGCTTCGTTCAATCGCCCCATATAGGCGATGCTATCGTAGTTTTCTCGCAGCACGTCGCCGACGCGATGGCTCAGTTGGTAAATCAAAATGGTTCCTGCGCCGCCTAGCGCCAAGAGCAGCCCCACCAGGGGAACCATGCCGACGATGATTCGTTTGCGAATAGTCACGAGTGGCCTAATGCCGAATGTTCAATGAAATAAGGAATGTCGAGCGAACACCGAATGACTTCATGGTGAAACGTGAATTGGAACCAGCGCGCGAGGATCAAATTCCATAGCGTTTGCGCTTTCGGTAGAGCGTGCTCGGATTGATCCCTAGCTTCGTGGCCGCTTCGTCGATCGTGGATGTCGCGGCCAGCGTCCGGCGAATGTGCTCGGCTTCCAAATCGTCGAGCGCTGTAGGTTGTTCCGCCGTTTCGGGCGTCGCCAGGATGGGATGGCCGACTTGCGATGGCAGATGATTCATTTCGATCAGGGGGCCAGGGGCGAGGATCACTCCGCGCTCGACCGCATTGCGCAGCTCGCGAATGTTGCCGGGCCAGGAATATTTCCGCATGGCTTCTTGCACCGCGGGAGCAAAGCCGGCGATCGGCTTGCTGTTTTGCCGGGCAAAGAATCGCAACAGATGCTCGGCCAGCGGCAAGATGTCGGCCACGCGTTGCCGCAGCGGCAACAGCGTTACCTCGATCACGTTCAAGCGGTAGAACAGATCTTCCCGAAAACGTCCGGCCGCGATGTCGGCCTCCAGTCGGCGATTCGTCGCCGCCAAGACCCGCACGTTGGAAGCGCGAGTCTGCGTTTCACCGACGCGCTCGTAGTTCCGCTCCTGAAGCAGCCGCAGTAGTTTCGCTTGCAGGGCCAGCGGCAGATCGCCGATTTCATCCAGAAACAGCGTGCCCCCTTCGGCCGCCGCCACCTTGCCCAGCGTGTCGCGCACTGCGCCGGTGAACGCTCCTTGCACGTGGCCGAACAGCTCACTTTCCAACAATTCGGCCGAGAGGCTTGGACAATGAATCGTGACGAACGGGTGCGCGGAGCGATGGCTGCGAGCATGGATCGCGCGGGCCAACACCCCTTTGCCCGTGCCGCTTTCGCCGCGCAGCAGGATCGTGGCCTCGGTGGCAGCGGCCGTGAAGGCCACATTTAACGTCTGCTGCATCTCCGGTTCAGACGTTTGCAAATCGACTTCCGGCACCACCGCGCGCACTTGTTCTTCGAGTTGCTCGACCTTCGATTCGAGCCGCCGCATCCGGGCAATCCGGTCGAGCACCACGCGAAGTTGATCGGGCGTGAAGGGCTTCGGCAGGTAATCGCACGCCCCGCGGCGCATCGCCTCGACGGCGGTTTCGATCGTGGCATACGCAGTGACGACCACCACGTGCAGTCCCGGCGACAGCGCAGCAATTCGGGCAAGAGCTCCAGGCCATGTTCTTGTGCGAGCTTCAGATCGAGTAACGCCACGTCGAACGTGCGGCGCTCCAAGCAACGCAGCGCTTCGGTACCGTCGCTGGCTTCGAGCGTTTTGTGGCCGAGGACATCCAACGAAATCCGCAGAGTCCGTCGCAAGCTGTCGTCGTCGTCGATGACCAGGATGTTCATGTTGTGATGCTACCGCCAAAGGACTGTTTGCGAATTCGTTGGGCGGTCTGTTTATTGAATCGCGATTCGTGCGAATTGCGCGACCGTTCGTGCATGTTGCACGTCGAAAATCGGCCGAGATGGGAGCCGCAAATCGTTATCTCTCATGGCAACCGGCAGTTGTGACGCTCATCTACGTTCGGCATGCCGGATGCTTTAAGACCCCACAAGCACGAAAGGTGCCACGACCATCAAGTATAGCTGCAACGCAAAATATCCGCTCAATGGCCCACCGCCATTGGAGTCGACGCTTTGGTGGTATGAAGGTCGGTGGGAAGAGAAGGTGCGGCCATGCTTCGAAACAAACTGATTGCGGCTGGCGTCGGAATCGTAATGGCCATTGCGCTCGCATGCTTAGGCGCTGCGTTGGACGGCTTCGCGCCGAGAGGCTCGGCGCTGGGTTTCGCGTGTCGAACGGTCCCGATGATTCTGGCAATTCCGCTGGTGCTCGTCGCGTTCAATTTTTTGTGCGACCGATGGGAGCGGCATGACGGCGAGGCGACGGATGCGCTCGAGCAGGCCACACCTACGCAACCGTTCGCCAATGCGGCGCCGCGTTGTGGCGTGAAAGGCGAAGTGATCGGCCGTGTGACACGGAGCGAAAACTTTCGTCTTCACTCCAGCGACGGAATTTTCTCGGCCCGTGGATCGCGATTCACCCAATTCTCGCACGGCATGTTCAAACGAACGCGACGCGGGGGCGGCCTCTAAGAACCCGCGCTCGCCAGACACCGGGTCAAGGAAGACGAGAGGCAGTTGCCGGCATCCGCCATCGCATTTGAGGAATCCGCCACCGGGCGGCTTTGGAATCAAAAGGGACACAAGCATGAACGTCGAAATCTGGCTGCCGGCAATGTTTGCTTTGGGATTTGTCGGCTTGGCATGTTGTTTCTTGTTCTTGAAAGCCTGCGAACATATTTGAGGTTTCGATCATGTTGCTCTACCTGACCGCCGCCGTGTCGGCATTCTTGTTCGTCTACCTCGCCGTCGCCATGATCCGGCCCGAATGGTTTTGATCCGCGTCCCGGTTTGAACACGGCCCGAACGGCCTCTTCATCGTGACTGACGCGCGATTTTTCAGCAGTTTCAAACGGAGCATACGACCATGTGGCTTCTTCCAATATCCCTTCTGGTGGCAACCACGATTCTGGCGGTGCCATTGAGCCGCTATTTGGCGTGGATCATGAATGGGAAATATCACGCCCCCGCGGTGCTGCGCTGGTTCGAACATCGCGTGGATAGCGGCCCACAAACCTGGAAGCAATACATCCTCTCGCTGTTGGTGTTCCAAACCACGTTGTTTGTATTTGGCTTCGCGATCCTGTCGCTCCAGCCCCTTTTGCCGCTGAACACGCTGAACCGCGGAATGCTGGAACCGACGACGATTTTTCACAGCGTCATGTCGTTCATGACGAACACCGACTTGCAGCATTACTCGGGCGATCAGGCCTTTTCGAACTTCAGCCAGCTTTTTTTCTGCGTGGCGAATTTCTTTCTGTCGGCCTCGATTGGCTTTTGCGCATTGGCGATGATCGTTCGCTGCTTTCGAGGCGATGCAACGTGCGGAAATTTCTTCGTCGACATGTGGCGCGTCGTAATGTACATGTTCCTGCCGGTCGCTCTCGTTCTGGGCATCGTCTTCGTGCAACAAGGCAGCCCGATGACGCTAGCCAGTTCGCGCGATGTGACGACGGTCGAGTCCGGTGCCATGGGGACTGCGGACGACGGCTCGGCGAAGGCACAAACGATCGTGTTGGGGCCCGTGGCGGCGTTCATTCCGATCAAGCAATTGGGCACCAACGGCGGCGGTTTTTATGGGATGAACAACGCCCATCCGTTCGAGAGTCCGACGGCCGTGACCAACTGGCTCTCCTGCATGGCCATGATGCTGTTTCCCTTCTCGCTGGTGCTGATGTACGGCCGCATGCTCGGCCGGCTGCGCCACGGCTGGGTGATTTTTTCCGTCATGATGGTGATGATGATCGGCACGATCGTCTGGTCGATACGGTTCGATACGCTGGAGCCCAATCCGGGACTGACTGCCCACGCGGCTAGCCAGCCCTACCAAATTGCCGACGCGTCCGCGCCGGGCGGCAAACGCGAACTGACGGTGCCTCCGGCGATCGGCTTGCCGGTGGATCAGCACTTGGGCAACCTGGAAGGCAAAGAGCTGCGCTTCGGCACTTCAGCCTGGGGCGACGTTCGCCGCGATGACGGTCGACGTCACCTGCGGGGCCGTCAATTGCGAACACGACAGCCTCAACCCGGTGGCGGCGTTATCGCCCATGGCCGGTATGTGGCTGAACTGCATTTTCGGTGGCAAGGGAGTGGGAATGATCAATTTCCTGCTCTACCTCATCGTGGGCCTGTTCATCGCCGGGCAGATGGTGGGCCGTTCCCCGGAGTACCTCGGCAAGAAGATCGGCCGCCGCGAAGTGGCGCTTGCTCTGGTCGCCATGCTGGTCCACCCGATCATGATTCTTGGCCCGACGGGCTTGTTCGCGGCCACAAGCTGGGGCCAGAAAGCCACGAGCAATCCAGGGCCGCACGGGTTCTCGCAGATTATGTACCAGTTCTCTTCCGCGTCAGCCAACAACGGTTCCGCGTTTGATGGGCTGGGCACCTCCTATGGGCTGAACAACAATCCGAATCCGTCGCCCGAAGCGGTGCCGATGGATATCGCAACCGGACTGGTGATGCTCTTCAGCCGCTTGCTGCCGATCATCGCCCCGATGGTGATGGCCGCCAGCCTGGGGGCGAAGAAGGCGGCGCCGTTCGGCATGGGCACCTTGCGCGACGATACGCCGACATTCGGCATCTTGATGCTCGGCACGATTCTGATCGTCGGCGCGCTGCTGTTCCTGCCGATCGCCGCGCTGGGACCGATCGCCGAACATTTGGGGCCATTCCCATTCGGCGGCTAGTGATTTTTAGCGTGGGTGCCACTGGCTTTGCTCAAAACATACTAGCCCGAAGCGTGAGCGAGGACGCAGGACGATTTTACGCGTGTTCGGCGAAGAAATACACAAGCCCGTCGCGCGAGCGAGGGACCCCACGGGTGGATCGTCCTACGTCCTCGCTCACGCTTCGGGCTTGTCCCCGCGACGCACAACGTAAGGAATGCGACCGATGAACTCCGTGATGCTCAACGAACCGATGCCCGCGACGAACATTCCGATCGGCGATGGGGGCGCGCCGCGGCGCACGAAGCGCCAGCCGCTGCTCACGGCCGAAACCGGTTGGGCAGCGCTCAAGCAGGCCTTCGTGATGCTGCGCCCCGACATCCAGTGGAAGAACCCGGTGATGTTCGTGGTGTTGATCGGGGCGATTTTGACGCTTTTCTACTGCATTCAGTCGGCGATCGGAACCGCGACCAGCCAAATTCCCCTCACCTATTTCATTGCCCTGGATTTCTGGCTGTTCCTCACCGTGTTGTTCGCCAATTTCGCGACGGCCTTGGCCGAAGCCCGCGGCAAAGCTCAGGCCGATTCGCTCCGCCGCACGCGCCGCGACACAATTGCATATCGTTGGACGGCCAACAACGAGATGGAACAGTGTTCGTCGACCGATTTGAAGCCGGGCGATCGCGTGATCGTCGAAGCCGGCCAAGTTGTTCCCGGCGATGGCGAGATTATCGAAGGCATTGCGTCGATCGATGAATCTGCCATCACTGGCGAGTCGGCTCCGGTGATTCGCGAAGCCGGGGGCGACCGCTCCGGCGTCACCGGCGGCACGACGGTGCTCTCCGATCGGATCGTGGTGCGAATTACAAGCGGCGCGGGACAGTCGTTCCTCGATCGGATGATCGCCATGGTCGAAGGGGCGATCCGCCAGCGCAGCCCGAACGAAATCGCCCTGACGCTGGCCCTCTCGGCGTTGACCTTGATCTTCTTGATTGTCACTGTGCCGCTGTGGCCCATGGCTTGGCAAGCGGAGCAATACATGATGGGGCCGCTCGGGCTCTCCGCGCCGCTCAAGAGCCTGGGGACCGACGTGCCCACGCTCGTGGCGCTCTTGGTGTGTTTGATTCCCACCACCATCGGCGCCTTGCTGGCCGCGATCGGCATCGCCGGCATGGAACGGGCCTTGGGAGCGAACATCCTCGCCAAGAGCGGCAAGGCCGTCGAGTTGGCGGGCGACGTCGATATCGTGCTGTTGGATAAAACCGGCACGATCACCATTGGTAATCGCCAGGCCAGCAAATTCTTGCCGGTCGGAAAGTATACGGAGGAAGACGTCGGCCGGATGGCTGCTTTAGCCTCGGCCGCCGACACCACGCCCGAGGGGCGCAGCATCGTCAAGATCTTCGAGGACCGCACGAAGACCACGACGGTCGTGCCAGCCGGTTCGATCTTCATTCCCTTTACCGCCCAAACTCGCATGAGCGGCATCGACCTGGCCGACGGCCGGCGGATCCGCAAAGGATGCGCCCGATTCGGTGGTCAAGCGCGTGCAGGAGCAGCATGGGAAGATTCCTTCGGAGCTTAAGGCGCTGGTTGACGGCGTGGCTTCTCAGGGAGCGACACCCTTGGTCGTGGCCGACGGGAATAATATTGCCGGCGTGATCGTGCTGGAAGACATTCTCAAGCCCGCCATGCGCCAGCGCTTCGAACGGCTGCGCATGATGGGGCTGCGGACCGTGATGGTGACAGGCGACAACCCGTTGACGGCCAAGACCATCGCCGAGCGAGCCGGCGTCGACGATTTCATCGCCCAGGCCACGCCTGAAACGAAGCTGGAGTATTTGCGCACGCAGCAGGCGCAAGGCAAGTTGGTCGCGATGATGGGCGACGGCACGAACGACGCCCCCGCGTTGGCTCAGGCCGACGTGGCGCTGGCGATGAACGCCGGAACGCAGGCTGCCAAAGAGGCTGCCAACATGGTCGATCTTGACAGCGATCCGACGAAGCTGATCGAAGTGGTGGAAATCGGCAAGCAATTGCTGATGACCCGCGGCGCTGACTACGTTTTCGATCGCCAACGACGTGGCGAAGTATTTCGCGATCATCCCGGCGTTGTTCGCCGGCACGCTGCCGTGGCTAAAGCACGTCGATGTGATGAATCTGCACTCGCCGACCTCGGCAATCCTGTCGGCGGTGATTTTCAATGCCCTGATCATTCCGCTGTTGATTCCGATCGCGCTGCGCGGCGTGACGTACCGGCCGCTGGGGGCCGACGCGTTATTGCGGCGCAATCTGCTGGTCTGGGGATTGGGGGGCGTCATTATCCCCTTCATCGGCATCAAGGCAATCGACATGATCATGGTCGGCCTGCATCTGGCTACCTAGTTTCGCTACGGTGACGCTCCGGGAGGGCGAGCCTCCGGGAGGGCGAGGCTCCGGCCGAGCCGCGAATGAAATTGTAACACTCGGCTGGGCAGGAGCCTTGCCATCCCGAGATTCAGATTCAAGACGAAAACTCAGACACAGGATACGGCAATGTTCAAATTGATCGGCAAGAGTTTGTGGCTGCTGCTGTTCTCGGTCGTGATCTGTTGCGTGATCTATCCGGCCGTATTGTGGGCGATCGGGCAATCGATCTTCCCGTTCCAGGCCAATGGCAGCATGGTGGGAGCCGACGGCAAGCCCGTGGCCGCGGACGGCAAAGCGGTCGGATCGCTGCTGATCGCCCAGCCGTTCACGAAAGATGAATTCTTTCAGCCTCGACCATCGGCTTGTTCCTACGATGCCACGGCTTCGGCTTCGTCGGCGCTAGCGGCTTCGAACTACGTGCTGCGGGCGCGGGTCGCTTCGACGATCGGTCCGCTGGCGACATACAAGAGCGGCCCGAAGGCCGGACAAGCGGTTGGACCGGACATTGAAACCTGGTTCCAGCAGGATCAGTTCGGGGAAAAACCAGGGATTGTCGCGCAGTGGGCCGATGCCCACAACACGGTCGCGCAAAACTGGGTGGGAACCACGTTCGACCCGAAAAACCCGACGCCGCAGCAGCAATATGTGCTCGATTGGAAGAAAACACACGCCGACGTGGTTAAGCAATTCGTTAAGGACAACCCCGACAATTCGGACCCTTCGCCCTCGGATCTGGCGATCGTGTTCTTCGACTCGTTCTCGAAAGCGAATCCCGGCAAGTTTCTCTCGGCCGTCACCAAGACCGACGATAAGGGGAAATCCACCACCACGATCGACGTGGTCAAGGACGGCTCCGACGTGCAGTCGAATTTCTTCGACATGTGGCTCAGCGAGCATCCCACGGTCGAATTGCGGGATGTTCCGGGCGATCTTGTGACCACGTCCGGCTCCGGGTTGGACCCGAACATCACGCTCGAAAACGCCCTGTTCCAACTTGATCGCGTCGCCGACGCCTGGAACAAAAAGACCGGCATCTCCAAGGACACTTTGCAAAAGGAGATTGAACAACTGCTGCGCGACAATAGCTCAGCGCCGCTGGGCGGATTAGCGGGCGTGCCGTTGGTCAATGTGCTTGAAATGAATCTAGAGTTGCAAACGCGCTACCAGAAATCGGTGCGCAAAGCCGAATCAGCGCCGGCGCTCATTTGATCGTAGGGTGGGCACGGCCCACCAGGCAGCGGCCACCACGCCAATTCGCCCTCGCACTCGGCAATTGGTGGGCACTGCCCACCCCATATCGAGTGATTCGCTTCATGGATCGGCTCACGCTGTTTGGCTTGATAGCGGTCAGCACGATGCTGATCTTCTACGCGCTCGAAGACCGGTCGCATTGGTTCGTGCTGGCGTTCGCCGGCGCCTGCCTGATGGCCTCGGCCTACGGCTTCCTACAAGGCACATGGCCATTCGGGGCCGTCGAAGCCATTTGGTCGGTCATCGCAGTGCGCCGCTGGCGGGCGAGACGCTCCGCGCAACCGCGCAAAAATTTCTAGCCCAGGAAATCTATCGCAAAGCGTGTTAGATTGCTTAGAATCGTAGCCGACTGGTGGGATTCGGCCCGACGGTCGCCAGCACGAATGGAAACCGGCAACGCATGGAGGTCATATGGCCCTCGGCACGGCGAAGGTGCTCCCCAGTCATCGGCTGACGCTGAAAGATCGTCTTTCGCGGCTGACATTCATCGACGCTTGCAAACTGCTGGGCGCGCAAGGCCGGCGGTTGATTCAGGCCAACGCCAATGTCTGGCCGATCGATATCGCCGAGGATGTGCATCTGGGCGACGATCTGCTGCGAGTGAGGTTTCCGGCGGCGACCGGCGAAGCGCCGGCGATCGTCACGATCACACTGATGGCCGAGGCCCGGCAGCGGTTGCATTATCGTTGCGACCATTGCGAAACCCCGTGTGAGCATGTTGGAGCGGTGTTTTCCTTGATTCTCGAGGAAAAAATGGCGCTCGGGCTCGCCGCACCGCCGCCGGAGAGCAAGCCGGTTGCGAAGCTGGCGGACCGCGATCTGGTGGGCCAAGCGCTGGCCGATCGGGCCCAGCGGGCCCGCGAGGAAAAGATGACAGTCGAGTCGGGCGACGCCGGAATGCCCTGGACCGATTACCGCGTGACCAGCAAGCTCAGCGGCAAGACCTACCGTGTGGCCCTGCGCGGACTGGAGCCGGGCGATTCGTTCTGCACGTGTCCCGATTACCGAACCAACACGCTGGGGACTTGCAAGCACATTATAAAGGTGGCCGCGCTGGTAAAGAAGCGGTTTCCGGCGACCCGCCTGCGCCGCAAATTCCGCCCCAGTCAAATCGCCTTACATTTGCACTACGGCAACGAGGTGGCGTTGCGGCTGCAAACACCCGAGCGACTCGACGAAGCGACGGCGGCGATCATCGAGCCGATTCGCGACAAGCCGATCGACGACCTTGCGGATCTGCTCAAGCGGCTGGCAAAGCTGCAATCGCTCGGCCGCGACGTGGTGATCTATCCCGACGCCGAAGAGTTCATCCAACAGCGCATGGCGCAGAGCGCTTGTCCGCGACCACGACCGAGATGCGGCGCGACCCGGACCGGCATCCCTTGCGCACCGGTTTGCTCAAGGTCCCCTTGCTGCCCTATCAGTTAGACGGCATCGCGTTTGCCGCCGGCGTGGGCCGGGCGATCATCGCCGATGAAATGGGCTTGGGCAAGACGATCCAGGGCGTTGGCGCCGCCGAGCTTTTAGCCCGCGAAGCAGACGTGCGCAAAGTGCTGGTGATCTGTCCCGCCTCGCTCAAATCGCAATGGCGGAGTGAAATCCACAAGTTTTGCGAGCGCACGGTTCAATTGATATCGGGCCCCGTCGCCGAACGAGCAAAGCAATACAGCAACGAATCGTTCTTTACGATATGCAATTACGAGCAAGTCCTGCGCGATTTGCTCACGATCGACCGCACCCCCTGGGATCTGATCATTCTCGACGAAGGACAGCGGATCAAGAATTGGGAAGCGAAAACGAGCCGCGTCGTCAAAAGCTTGCGGTCGAAATTCGCATTGGTGCTCACGGGCACGCCGTTGGAAAACCGGCTCGACGATCTGTATTCGGTGGTGCAATTCGTCGACGACCGCCGGCTGGGGCCGGGCTTCCGCTTTTTCAGCCGGCATCGGATCGTGGACGAGAAAGGCAAGGTGCTGGGCTACACGAATCTGGGCGAATTGCGCGAGACGCTGAAACCGATTCTGCTCCGCCGCACGCGCGAAAGCGTCCGGCTCGAACTGCCGCCGCGGACGACGGAAATCCTGCGGATCACGCCGACCGAGGAACAATTGACCGCGCATAACGGGCACCTGCGCAACGTGGCGGCCATCATGCGCAAGAAATTCCTCACGGAAATGGATCTCCTGCGGCTGCAGAAAGAGTTGCTAATGTGCCGGATGCTGGCCGACAGCACGTATCTCGCCAACAAAGAAAAGCCAGGTTACTCCAGCAAACTGGAGCGGCTGGATGAGTTGCTCGAACAATTGTTCGAGGAGCCGGGGCGCAAAGTCGTGCTGTTTTCCGAATGGACGACGATGCTCGACCTGATCGAGCCGCTCGTGCAAAAACGCGGAATCGAGTTCGTTCGCCTCGATGGCAGTGTCCCGCAAAAACAGCGCGAAGAACTCGTGCAGCGCTTTCAGAATGACCCGGCCTGTGCGGTGTTTCTGACCACCAACGCCGGCTCGGTGGGACTCAATCTGCAAGCCGCCAACACGGTGATCAATGTCGATCTGCCGTGGAATCCAGCCGTGCTGGAACAGCGGATCGCCCGAGCGCACCGCATGGGGCAAACGCAGCAAGTGCAGGTGTTCATCCTCGTTACCGAACAGACGATCGAGGAGAATCTGCTGGCGACCATCGCAGCCAAGAAGGATCTGGCGCTGGCGGCGCTCGACGTCGAATCGGATGTCGAGGAAGTGCGATTGGAAAGTGGCTTGCAGGAGCTAAAGAACCGGCTGGAAGTGCTGCTCGGATCGCGGCCGGAGGCGCCGCTGGTGGCGCAGGAACAACAGCGCGTTGAACTGGATGTCAGCAGCGCCGCGATCGCCCATCGCGAACGGGTGGGCGCGGCGGGAGGCGAATTGCTTGGCGCGGCATTCAAACTGCTCGGCGAGCTGGTCACGGACTCCGCGGCGACACCTCCTTCCAGCGAACTCGTGGCCAGCCTGCGGGCTAGCTTGGACGCTTGCGTCGAAGGAGATGATCGCCCCCGGCTGACGATCACGCTGCCCAGCCGGGCGGTGCTCGATCAACTCTCGCAATCCTTGGCCCGGCTGCTGGTCGCCAGCAGTACGCCCAGCACTCAACCGGTTGCTTAACCGATTCTGCAATAGTCGCGAACTCGCAAATAGTCGCGAACTCGCTATGCAACCAGCATCGCGTCAAGCGTGATTTCGGCCTTCAGCAGCTTGGAAACTGGACAACCGGCTTTGGCTTTGGCGGCCAGTTCCGCAAAAGTAGCTTGGTTGGCGCCGGGAACCTTGGCCCTCAGCGTCAAGTGACTCGACGTAATCGCCCAGCCCCCGTCAACCTGCTCCAGCACCACTTCGGCGGTAGTATCCATCTGCTCGGCGGAGAGTTTTGCTTCGCCCAAGATCAGCGACAGCGCCATCGTGAAGCAACTGGCATGGGCGGCGGCGATCAATTCTTCGGGATTGCTGCCGCGTTGGCCTTCGAAGCGGCTCGCGAAGCCGTAGGGATAGGTCTTCAGCGCGCCGCTCTCGGTCGAAATGCTGCCTTTGCCATCCTTCAGGCCACCTTGCCAGGCGGCCGATCCTTTTCGTTTGATTTTCATGTGGGTCTCCGTTTTTCGATCTTACAGTTATTGGCCTGCGCAGGCACGACATTCCTAAGCCGAAGCGGCGGCTCGCGCCAGAGCGGCCAGCCCGGCGCCCAACGCTTTGACGGTCGCATCCTGATCGGCCACTCCATGTCGCTCGGCGAGATATTCCAGCCGATGATACGTCAGCCAGACTTTGCCCGCCGCATCTTCCCAAATCAAGATCCGCAGCGGAAGATCGAGGCCGATCGTTTGCCGGCTTTGCATCAAGGGCGTGCCGGCGTGCGGATCGCCGAAAACAAGGACGCGCGTGGGTCTGAGAGCGAGGCCCACCTTCAGCGCTTCGCCGGCGTGATCGATGTCGGCGAACAGTTGGATTTGCTTCTTAGCCAGGATCGCTTTCAGTCGTTCGGCAGTCTCGGCGGCGCCGTAGGCACTGGGCAGCGTTACCAGGTCGTCCGCGGCGAGTTCGCTTGGATTCATGGTCGAATACTCCCCGCGCTAATTTCCGCACCGCGATCATGCGGCGGGCCTTTACCCCGAACTCGCGCCCACCGCCCAGCTCAATTTACCAAATCTCGGGCACGAACGTCTGATCTTCGATCGGCGGGCGAACGTAATTGTCGGGCATCGTCGGGCGCGGCGGCAGCTCGGCGGGCGTGGGCGTCAGATCCTGATACGGAATCATGCTGAGCAAGTGCGTGATGCAATTCAGTCGTGCGCACTTCTTGTTGTCGGCTTTGACAACCCGCCACGGGGCTTGCTTCGTGTCGCAATGGGCAAACATCGTGTCCTTGGCCCGCGAGTACTCGACCCAGCGATTGCGCGACTCGACGTCCATCGGGCTGAGTTTCCAACTGCGCGTCGGGTCGTCCATCCGTTTCTGGAAGCGGCGTTCCTGCTCCGCGTCGCTGACCGAGAACCAATACTTGATCAAGATGATTCCGCTGCGGATCAGCATGTTTTCGAACTCGGGACAGCTTCGAAGAAATTCCTGGTATTCACCGTCGCTGCAAAAGCCCATCACGCGTTCGACGCCGGCGCGGTTATACCAACTGCGATCGAACAGCACGATTTCGCCGGCCGTGGGCAGGTGGGCCACATACCGCTGGAAATACCAGCCTTTCTTTTCCCTTTCGGATGGAGTGCCCAGGGCCACTACGCGGCAGATGCGCGGATTCATCGATTCGGTGATCCGTTTGATGACGCCCCCTTTTCCCGCGGCATCGCGCCCTTCGAACAGCACCACAACCTTCAGCCCTTCATGCTTGACCCATTCCTGAAGCTTGACCAGCTCGATTTGAAGTCGGGCCAATTCTTCCTCGAATTCGTTGTTCTCGATTTTGTGCTTCCTGGCCTTTACGTCGCCAACTTGATGAATTTCGTCGGTGCCGCCGTTGGAGCTAAAATGGGCGTCGCCGCTGCACGCCTCGCCATCTTGATCGTGCTTCTTTTTTTTCTTGAGCTTCTTGGTTTTCACGACTCAGCCTTTCTAGAATGTTGCCCACCGAGGCCGACGCTCCGCAAGTGCCTAGCGGTTGAAAAGAGAACCCCGTCGCCGCTTGCAAATTGTACGCCAATTTGAGCCGTTTGTCGCAAGACACGCCGCGGGGCTGTAAAATGCCGACGATTTACCTGAATCCGCGGTTGGCAATGCGATCTGATTGCAACGATGCGTCGAAACTCGCCCGATTTCTTAGCGGCGAATGCCAGACTTTCGCACAATCTTGGCCCACGGACGAGCGGTATTCCAAGCGGCGGTTTTAACGCACAATCACTACCAGAACGTTAGGCAGATGTGAATTTGCGAATATGCATTTGGCGCGTTCGACGGCTGCACGGCGCGACGGAGGGATCCGAAATCGCAACGCTGTTCTCCAACCTCAAGCGGCAAGGGTATACAATCTGATGAGCGAGCGAGAAACCATCGACTGGATCCGCCGCGCCGGTGTCGTGCCGGTGGTCACCATCGACTCCGTCGATGCGGCATTGCCCCTGGCCGACGCGCTGCTCGAAGGGGGCCTGCCGATTGTCGAGATCACGTTCCGCACGGCGGCGGCGGCCGGGTCGATCGAGCGGATTTGCCGGGCTCGGCCGGAGATGCTGATCGGGGCCGGCACGGTGGTCACGGCGGACAATTTGCGCGAGGCGATCGACAGCGGCGCCCGGTTCGGGGTTGCGCCTGGGCTCAATCGCGAGATTGTCGCCGCGGCCAGACGAGCCGGCATGTTGTTTATCCCGGGCGTGTGCACGCCGAGCGAAATCGAGCAAGGGCTCGCTGAGAACTGCCCGCTGTTGAAATTCTTTCCGGCGGAAGCCAGCGGGGGCGTGGAAATGTTGAAGGCCATGACAGCGCCATACGCCCACTTTGGCTTGCGCTATATGCCGTCCGGCGGAGCGAAGTTAGCGAACGTCGCCGCCTATTTGGCTGTCGATAGCGTCGATGCCGTGGGCGGAACTTGGATCGCTACAAAGCAAGATTTGACCGAGAAGAATTGGCAAGCGATTCGCGACCATTGCCGAGAGGCCGTTGCCGCGGTGGCGAAGTTGCGAGGCCAATCGAGCGCCTGATGGGTTGCAACTCGCCGGAAGCGACTTCAAAACTGGGAGACGCCATGCTCTTGCTTCGTCCAACGGTTGCTCCTATCAGCCGCGCGTTGTTGTTCGCCGCAATTTCTGTCTCGTTCAGTCGCTTGGCGCCGGCGGCCGATCTTAACCCTAGGCAAATTCCTACGTTCCGCGTGCGCGCCCGAATTCACTCGACAGCGGGACAAAACACAGCCGGAAGCGATCGCAAATTCCACCTCGATCTAGCCGGCGCGGGAGCTGATATCAAGGGCAACAAATGGAGCCCCTGGCTGCGATTCACGCTGCTCCAAGCCGACAGAAACTTGAAGGAGTATCCCGCCCTCTACATGCATGGCTGGCCCGTGGTGGTTCGGCTTCAGGTCGCTTCCGGCGCATCGGACCCTGCTCGGATCGAAGCCGAATTACAATTCGACGAAGGCGGCGATCCGATTTCACTCTCAGGCGAATTGTTCGGCAACAATCTGGGACTCACCATCTGGCGCGACGAGCACGGCCGGCCCCATGCCACGACGATGGCCGGATACAACCAGCGCTATTGGAGCTACTTCGATCGGGCGGCAATCCCGGCCAACGACCGTCCGCAGAAGTTTCCGATCGTCGACCGGTTTATCGGCGGCGACGATGACCGCATCGATTGGCGCGAAGGGATCGGACATCTCGCCAGCGCAAGGATGACCGGCATCATGCTCCCTCCGTCGCGGCCCACGCGCGAAATGCTGCTCTCGGTCGGACTGAAGCGCACTGCTTGGGCGGTATACAGCCCGCCCGGATATGCGTTCGACTACGAGGCCGATGCATCGCCGGCCAAGGTTCACGAGTGGGCGCGGCAACAAGCCAAGCCGTATCTCGACGCCGGCTATGCACCGCGCGACATGGCGCTGTTCGCGATGTCGGACGAGCCGGGCTGGTACTATCCCGAAATGTATCAAAAGCTGCGGACAAACCCGGCGGGGTTAGCCCGTTTTCGCGATTACATCAAGGCGCAAGCTCTCGAACCGCGCGACGTGGGCGCGGCGAAATGGGACGATGTGCTGCCGTTGGGGCGCAGCGGTGCGAAGGACCTACCGTCGCGCCGCTTGTTCTATTGGACCCAGCGGTTCTTCGCCTGCGACTCGGCCCGGCATTTCGCCAACGTCACCAAGGAACTGGAAGCCGCGTTTTATCCCGGCCTGCCGATCTTTACGAATTGGAACAACTTCAGCGGCCGGCTGTACGTGCCGGGACCGGTGGCAAACAACGCCGCGAAGCAAGATCCCGATGCCGCGATGGGAAGCCACGACTGGTTCGAATACGCCAAGCTGCGCGGGACCACGCTGCTGTGGACCGAGGATTGGTTCAGCGACGCCGAGGCGTATCAATGGTCGTTTTACTGCGCGAAGCTGCGCTCGGCGGCCGTGCGCGGCGGCATCGAGTTCGGCGGATATGTGATTCCGCGCACGGCCGGCGATCGCGAGGAGGGAATCTTGCAGAAGATTCTTTCGCTCGTCGGACATGGTGGCAAAGCGGTGCAGTATTTCGTGTTCGGCCCCGAATACGCATTTCCGGGCAATTGTTACTCGGAGAATTCGCGCGTCGTCGGCAAGATGGCCGAAGCCCATCGCCTGATTGCCCGAGCCGAATCGGTTCTCTGGCCCGGCCACATGCCACGGCCGCAAGTGGCGATCCTGATGCCGCGCAGCGCCGAGCTCTGGGACGCCAAGAACATCGCTGTTCCGAATCAGATCAGCGATGCCACGAACAACCATCTGAACAATTCGACGGTCGATTACATGGCCGAGATTTTCGATCTTTTCCTGGGCTTGCAGCATGCCAACATTCCGGCCGATTTTCTGGCCGAGGACGATCTTTCGCCGGACGGCTTGAAACCGTACCGCGTGGTGTACGTCACCGAGCCGAATGTGCCGCGCGAGAACCAGCAAGCGCTCGCCGATTGGGTCCGATCCGGCGGCACGCTCGTCACCGTGTCGGGCGCCGCGACGCTGGATCGCTACAACGATCCAGCGGACGTGCTAACGAAAGCGATCGGTATTGCCATGCCGCGCCGCGAGAGACTGCTGGTCGTGAATCTGGACAGCCTGACGCCCGTGGGAAAGGGCGACGGCCAATGCGGTCCGTTCGCCGCGATCGGCGCGAGAACAGTTGTCGGCCGACGGAGCAACAGTGTTGGCGAAATTTGACGACGGATCGCCGGCCGTTGTCCGTCGCACGGTCGGCAAAGGATTGGCGATTCACTTCGCCTGGCTTCCCGGTTTGTCCTATGCGAAATCGGCGGCCAAGACGCAGGACAAACTGCCGGTGGGCTATTCGGATTCGATCCGCCACTGGATTGTCCTCCCGACGGAGTTAGCCAGGGTCGAAATTCCCGTGAAGTTGGCTCAGCCGCTCGTGGAATCGCCGGTCCTCGTTTCACCCGCGGGCGCCGCTGTCACTGTGCTGAATTGGACGGGCGCTCCGATCGCGAGCCTCAAAGTGGAACTGCACCTTCCATTTGCCGTGCGTTCGATTGACAGCGTCACGCAGGGGGCGATTCATTTCGAAAAATCCGGCGAGCGAGTGACTTTCAATCTGCCGCTCCGGGCGGCAGACATTTTGGTCGTCAAACCCTAGCAGACCGTTGAAAAAGGGGACTGGCTCTGGAGCGACCGAGCAAATTTGCCGAAGTTTTGACGTCGCCGCGAAGTGCCTGTCCCCTTTTTCAACAGCCAGCTAGGCGAACGTGCAGATTCCCATCGACGAACGATTGAAGATTGCGAATAATGGAAGCCTGGAGGCTCCATACAGGCAGATAAACGGAGTGATTTGCCATGAACCCATTGAATTTGTTTCGCCGGCCCCAAAATGTGTCCCAAATCGCTAACCGCAGTGAAATCGTTTCGCGCTACAAGCGCCTGCGGGCTGCTGCTTTCGACCTCAACAATCGATTGGTCACCCGCCTTTCCAAAGAAGCTATGCTGGAGGGAGCCCGCAAGCTGGGAATGCTGCGGCGCGGGACGTTGGTCTTCGATTCGGAGGATCAATCCGCGGTCTTGATGGACTATTGCCTCTACGACGTGCGCTTCAAGGGGCGCAATGTGATCGAAGAATATCTGATCGAGTCGCCGCCCGACTCCGAATCGGACGAGATGACTTGCCTGCGTGCCAAGCAGCATACAATCTATTCGCTGTTTGTCGTGGAGTCGGTCGAACGGGGCTTCGGCGTGCGCCTCCGGGATTTGCGCTCGAACGAGGTCCATCTGGTCGTAGACATGGGCCTCGGCAGCAGTGCCCGGCCGGGATTGGTTCTCGCGTCCCGTTTGCTGTTCTACGACGATCTCGCGACAACCGGGGGAGCGGCATTGCCGATCGGGGTGCTCGCGCCGGATCAATTGCCCCGCATATCGAAAAAGCTCATGGTTGGAATCGGGCCGCAGAGCGCAGCATATTTCGATCCTGCGCCGCTGATTCGTTCTTGTTTGAATGAAGGCGCTTCGTCCCATGTCGCATATCGAGACCCGGTCGGGCACACGATGCGAGAACCGCACATTGCGGGACAACGGCAATTGCTGGGGAGCGATCGCCCGAACGCGGTTCCTCGCAACGCGCCCTGCCCCTGTGGAAGCGGAAAGAAATTCAAGAACTGCTGCCTGCGCCGCGAGTGAAAGGCCGCGTCATCAGGAATCCAACGGCACCGCCGGATATTCCGTCTCTCTTGCCGCCCTCGCAGGCTGATTCCCTATTGGTCACGCTGAATTCCCGCCAGACAATTTGGCCGCGATGAGCGCGTTATACTTTGCCCGTCGCGGGCGCTGGCACGCGCCGCTGCGCGAACCGTCGAGCTGGGAGTCTCGCAAATATTTTCTGCGAAAACCGTGTCCCGCTTTAGCTTTGCCGTTCGCCGTTGGCATTGGGCATGGTGTCTATCCGCGGCGCGCACGGTCAAGCCGGCACGCGAAGTGCTGCCGGCGAGTGGGGGCTGTGCCGCGCCCGAAGACATGTCCTTTTGTTTTAGCGAGCAGGTCTCGCGCAAGAATCAAGGAGAGAGACATGAACAGCAAAATTTGGTTATCTGCAACTAGCACCGCCCTCGGGGCCGCGGTCCTGCTCACGGGCAGCGCGCTAGTGGCCGAGCCCCCGGCGGCCGTCCCCGCTCCCGGCGTGCGCGGCCCGCGCGAAACGGTGCGCGATGCCAGGACCGACGTTCGTGAAGCACGGCGCGAGCACAGGCCATTTCGCGATTGGGGTTTCAGGCTCGGTGAAGCGACCGCTCGAGGTCTGGCAATCGCGGATCTCGCGACGAATTCATTCGCTTATCGCTCGGGATTTCGCCAAGGCGATTACGTCGTTTCGATCAACGGGCATCCCGTGTCGGGCCCAGCCGATTTCGAGCGCTATGCTTATACGGACGACGTCGACGGGCGTGCGAAGGTGGTTGTCTGGCGGGCTGGGCGCGAACAAGTCGTCTATTTGGAACCAAGTGTGCTATTTGCAGACGCGGCGCCCGCCAACGATCTGGACTATTTCGGCGTCGCCCTGGACGATCGTTATCCGGATCGGGTGATTATCCGCAACGTATTGCCCAATTCGCCCGCTTACGTTGCCGGCTTGCGAAACGGCGACGAAATTACGAGTTGGCGTGGGCAGCGAATCGCATCGCCCGGCGATTTCGAGCGCGATATCCGCGCAATGCAACCGGGCACGGTCGCTTTCGATTATTCGCGCGATTCCAAGACCGCCCGCGCCGAGGCCAAGTTTGGCCCTCGCGAGGCGAATCGCCTCGGCGTCAATCCCGACTCGAGCCGAGTGCCAGAGCGTCCGACAACTGCGGCACCCGGACGGCCGGGCGCCACGCCTCCAGTTCCCGGTGTGGAACGACCAGCTCCTGGCATAGAGCGATCCGGTCCCGGTGCGGAGCGACCGGCTCCTGGCGCAGAGCGACCGGCTCCTGGCACAGAGCGACCGGCGCCTGCGCAGAGCGACCGGCTCCTGGTTCGGAGCGACCAGCGCCCGCAGAGCGACCAGCACCCCCGCCCCAGCAGAAGTAGGAGTTTCGGAAATTCGATCCGGACTTGATCGCAATCAGGTTCGCATAAACGGGCATCCGGTTTCGCAAAAGCCGGATGCCTGTTCTATTTGGCGAGCCCTAATTCCAACGACCAATGGCTCAATTTGATCGTTGCAGATAAACTTTAGCTGTAGGGCTTACCGACAATCTCCAAAACATAGAACCGGTACCATCATGTCAGATGCTCCGATTGAACCCGCCGCTGCGGCCACGCCGACGATTCCCGCCGAAATGCTCAAGGCCGCTTACAAAGCTTTCAAGAAGCGGCTGAAGTTCACGCTGCTCGATGATGAGTCACGCGTGGGTCGGGGCCCGATGAGCGGGGGGCTGAAGTCGACGATCGCCGGCATCACGCCGCCGAACCAATATCCGCGCCAAGTTTGGGAAGAGCTCGTCAAGCAAGGCAAACTCAAGGATGCCGGCCACGGCATGTACGCCCTCGCCTGAATCAGTGGAGCCGTAGGGTGGGCAATGCCCACCAAGCATCACGATGAAGCGGCCAGGTGGTTCGGTTCGCGCCGTCGAACGGTGGGCAATGCCGGCCCTACGCGTCCGATTTTTTTCCGAGGGCTTCGGCGGGATAGATCGTTCGGCCGCCGTCAACGGGTAGGCACGCGCCGGTGATGAAATCGTTGTCGATGAAGTGCAACACGGCCTGAACGATGTTATCCGGACTGCCTTCGCGCTTTGCGAGCGTTGAAGCAACGGCCTGTTGGCGTTCCGCCTCGGAAAAATCGGCCGGCAACATCACCGGGCCCGGCAAAATGCAGTTCACTCGAACGCGCGGATTTCGCGTCGCCAATTCCACGGCCAACGAGCGCGTCATCACTTCCACAGCCCCTTTCGAAGGAAAATAGGCTGCATAGTCGAGATAGGGCCGCGCGATCGCCCAGTCACTGAACATTACGATCGAGCCGCCTTCGGCTTGCCGCGCCATCGCTAATCCGGCGTCGCGACTGCACATGAACGTGCCGAGCGCATTCACTTCGAAATGCCGCCGAACGTCGGCGGCCGCGATCGATTCCAAGGGCTTGCGCTGCCAAATGGCCGCACAGTTCACCAATACGTCGAGCCGGCCGAAGTGCTCCAGCGTTTGTCGGATCAATCCGGCGCTGGCTTGGTCATCGGCCAAATTTGCTCCTAGCGCGAGGGCATCAATCCCGCGTGTACGCAACTCGGCCGTCGTCGCGTCCGCATCCGCGCGAGGTGTTGTAGTGGATCACCAGGCCGTAACGGCGTTCGGCTAGCGCCTGAACTACGTGCCAGCCGAGCCGTCGTTTGCCGCTGCCGGTGACCAGCGCGACTTTAGCCATGCTCACGTCCTCTTGGCTCGTAGCATCAGGACCGGAACATACACCTGGTGTTGCACGCGGTTCGCGGTGGTGCCGAACAGCAGATCGCCCAAGAGGCGATGTCCGTGCGTGCTCATCGCGACCAAGTCGCAACCTCGCTCTTCGACCCATTTGACGATCTGCGTGGCGGGATCGCCGAACGCCAATTCCGACTGCACGGTAAAGCCTTCGCCGGCGAGCTCGGCCGTGACGCGGTCCAAGTATTGCCGGTCCTGAGTGATTTCTCGCGAAACGGCATCGGGGCCATAGAGCCGCGCCGCCCAACCATCGGCGACGTGCAGCAGAACCAATTGACTGCGCATGATTCGAGCGAGACTACGAATGTGGTCGAGAATCGCCCGGTCGGACGGCGAGGTGTCGAGCGTGACTAGGATCTTGTGATACATCGGCCGATCTTTCCGCAAGAAACGCCACACTTCCGTACGCGCAATTGCTAATGCCCGACGAGCGCGGCCCAAGCCTGGGGAATCAAGTCGGGCAAGCCATACAAATCCAAAGCGGTAATCAAGATGCACGATGTCCAGCCGGCGGCGAGCAGAAACCAGCCATTGGCATATTTTCCCATATAACGCTTCGAGCTGGTGAAATGCATCAGGGGAAACATCGCCAGCGGCAACTGCAACGCGAGCACGACCTGGCTCAAGATCAACAGCTCGGTGACACTCCCCTCGCCGCGACTGCCGATGACGACAATGGCCGGCACGATCGCCAACATCCGCGTCAGCAGCCGACGGAGCCAGGGGCGCATCCGCCAGCGCATGAAACCTTCCATGACAACCTGCCCGGCCAGCGTGCCGGTGATCGTGCTGCTCTGGCCGCTGGCCAGCAGCGCCACGCCGAACACCACGCTGGCCGCCGCCGCGCCCAGCAAGGGCGACAAGGTTAAGAACGCAATGCGGACCCAATCGCTGTCGTTGGTCAACGGAAGAACCTGACCGCCAGGCAATGCCACGCTCTGCTTGCCAAAGAAAACCATCGCGGCCAGCACCACAATCGCGGCATTGACCAGCATTGCCAATAACAGCGCCACCGTCGAATCGATCGTGTTGAACTGGATTGCCTTGCGAATCGATTTGTCGTCGGATTGCAGCTTGCGCGATTGGACCAGTGCCGAATGGAGGTACAAATTATGCGGCATGACAGTCGCCCCGATGATCCCCAGCGCCGTATAGGTCATGGCACGACTGTGCAGCCCAGGAGTAAGCAGAGCATGGCCGATCTCCAGGAAGTCGGGTTTCGTCTGCGGCAGAATGAAGATTTCGATGAAGTAGCAGCCTGCGATCGTGCTCACGAGCATCAGAATCACCGCCTCGATCATCCGCATTCCCATCCCTTGCAGGCTGAGCAGCAGCAGCACGTCGAAAGCCGTGATCAGCACGGCCCACAGCAGCGGAATGTGAAACAGCAGATTGATCGCCACGGCGCTGCCCAACACCTCGGCCAGATCGCAGGCGGCAATCGCGCATTCGCACGTCAGCCAGTTGGGCCAACGGGTCCAACGCGGATAATGATCGTGGCAGGCCTGGGCCAGATCCTTGCCCATCACCACGCCCAGCCGAGAAGCGCAGATCTGCAGGAACATGGCCATCACGCTCGACAGCCCGACGACCCACAGCAAGCCGTACTTGTACGCCGCTCCGCCTTGCAGATCGGTCGCCCAATTGCCCGGGTCCATGTACCCGACGCTTACCAATAGTGCCGGACCGACGAACGCCCGATAGTTCTTCCAGAAGCCCGCTTTCGACGAGGGGATATTGACCGAGCTGTGCATCCCCTCCAAGGACCGAGGGCTGCCGGGGGAGCGAGCAGCGCCGCTCGGGGAGTGCCCCGGCATCCGCCGCGACCGGCAGATGCTCCGCGGCCGCCGCATCGGACGCAGTCGGGTCGAATTCTGCTTCCTCCGAGCGTGCCATGGATGCGCATTCCCCTCTACATGACGCTTCGGTTGCCCGGCAATAAAGTCGGCCGCCAGATTGCGCTTATGATTCGGCGGCCGATAGCCGCAGCGGAATAATTAGTTCGTGCCCTTCGCGAATCACGTGCAGTTGCACCACCTCGCCCGGATGATGGCTCTCGATCGCGTTCAGAAAATCGTCGGCGGTGAGCGTTTTATCGTTCTCCACGCCAACGATCAAGTCCGCCGTGCTGCGGTCCACCGATTCCGTTTCGTAGCTGAACGGGCCTTGCTTCTTTTTCTGCCGCACGATGCGAAAGCCGCGCAATCCCGCCTGCTCCGCGGGGCCGCCAGCGGCCATCGTCGCCACGTACAAACCGCGCTCCGTTTGATAGACGCGGGTAATGCCCGTCTCGGGGCGAATCACTCTGCCCCGGGCGATCAGTTCCGGCGCCACGCGGGCGATGATGTTACTGGGGATGGCGAAACCAATGCCCGTGTTCTGGCCGGTGCGGCTGGCGATCGCGGTGTTCATGCCGATCAACCGGCCATGGCTATCCAAGAGCGGACCGCCTGAGTTGCCGGGGTTGATCGCGGCGTCGGTTTGGATGATCGACTTGATAGAACGATTGTTGCGAGCCGGCAACGAGCGATTCAAGCTGGAGACGATGCCGGTGGTCAAGGTGCGCTCCAAACCGAAAGGGTTTCCGATCGCGAACACGCGCTGGCCAACCTTCAAATGCCCGGAATCGCCAAATTGAACCGGAAATAATAACTCGGGCGAAGCCTCGATGTGCACGACGGCAACGTCACTCGATATATCGCGGCCCACGAGCCGGGCTTCGTGCGAACTGCCGTCGAACAGCGTGACTTGGATTTCGCGGGCCCCTTCGACGACGTGAAAATTCGTCAGGATGTTGCCTTGTTTATCGAGCACCGATCCCGAGCCGGCGCCTTCCTCGGACGTGTCGATCATCAAGAAGTTCGCCGAGCCGGGAATCTTCGTGATGATGTTGACGACGCTTCGATTCTCGTTTTCATAGACCGCAACACTCACTCGTTCTTCCGGCGTCAAATCGGAATCGTCTGCCGGTGCGATATTGGTTGGGGGGAGCAAGCGCACGCCGCTGGAATCGTTACTGCCGGCCGGCGCCCGCTGCTCGCCGCGATAGACCGGAGCTGGAAAATCTTGGGCGGCTAGCGGTCTGACAGCCCCGCCCTGACTCCAATGAAGCGTAGCCAGAACTCCGCCCAGGACCGCGCCGGTCAGACAAAGCGCAATGTTTTTTCGCATGAAAAACCTCCTTTGCCTCGACCTATTTCGATTTCCATTCAAGACCGCTAGTTTATGAGCCACAAGCGAAGAATAGCCGATTTTTCCCTGCCAAGCGAGTCCGAATCGACCTTAAGTCCAAGCTGGCCAATGATCTTGGCTTCCTGGCGGACGCCGTCGTGAAGGTCGGGGATGCCGTACCTTCGGGACATCGGTGCTCTAGGGGTTTTTCTGATTCTGACACATGAACCGTACTTACGCCGATGGCGGCGCACGCCGCATCGGCGGCTGGCGGTTCGTACGCCGTCCTTCCGCGATCCGATCCGAGGCTGGGGTTGGTCGAACGACATTGGCCGCCGCCAGCGTTTTTTTGTGGCGTGAATCGAGTAGACCAAATAAAATAGCAACTGGCGGTCAAGAGGCTGCCTCAATCTGGGCCTTGATAATTTCATGCAACTTCTCGTTGGCAATGTAGCGCCGTCGGAACACGCCGCAGCGCCACGCTATCGCTCGACATAGGAGCACGTAGTCATGTCCAAGTTCAGGGTGATGTCCAGCCGCATGGCAACGGTGAGCATGTCCGCATTACTTGCGATTGGACTCCCTCCGCTCGCGGTCGGAGCATCAACGGGAAATGAGACCACCCGTTGCGACACGTTTGCGGCTCCCGGTGGCGTCACGTATTTCGCATTGAGCTTGTCGGCCACCGCGGCCCCGACCCAAGCCAGTCATCAGGTGATTCTGCTCGTCGACACGTCGGCGGGACAGGCGGGCGCCTATCGCGAAAAGGCGCTAGAAATCGTTGGCTCGGTTCTCCATAGCGCTAAGGAAAGCGACCGCGTACAGCTCATGGCCGTCGACCTGAACGCGATCCCGCTTACCAAAGGATTCGTCGCCCCGCGCGGCGCGGAAATCGACGCCGCCATGGCGCAGCTTCGCCTGCGCGTGCCGTTGGGCGCCACCGATATGGGCGTCGTGCTCGACAAGGCGATCGATAGTTTCGGCCCGTCCACGGGCGCTCCGCGTTCGATCATTTATCTCGGTGACGGCAGCAGCAAAGCCAATGCACTGATCGAGGAGTATTCGGCGCTGGTTGATCGGCTAGTGAAGGGCAAAATCTCCGTGTCAAGCTATGCGATTGGCCAGCAACTCGACGCCACGTTGCTCGCCGCATTGGCGAATCAAACTGGCGGGATGCTACTCATCGACAACGACCGGTTCCTGTCCAAAGCGGCCGGCCAGCAGTTGTTGGGACTCGCTGAAGGAACCGTCATCTGGCCCAATTCGACCACGCTGCCCAAGGCAGTTGCCGAAGCATATCCGAAGCGAACTCCGCCGTTGCGGAGCGACCGCGACACGATCCTCGTCGGCAAGCTCAGCGACACTGCCCCGTTCGCGATACAAATGACCGCCGAGGTCGGAGGCAAGCCGATCTCGCTCGATTGGAACGTCCAGCCGAGAAAGCCGGATGCCGAAAACGCCTATCTCCAACAATTGGTCGACGCGGCCCGTGCCGACGGTGGCTATCGCTTGCCGACCGTGGGTAGCGAAGGGCTGTGGGAATCGCGGCGACTCGTGAATCTCGGAGCGCAAGCCATAGCCCGGCTCGGCTCGCAAGCCGCGGCGACCGGCAACAAGCAACAGGCCCATGAACTGGTCGACGAGGCCCTCCGCCGCGATCCCGGAAATGCCCGCGCATTGTTGTTGAAAGACCAACTGCGGGCTCAACCGTACCGCGAAGAAGCCCCAGCCGAGGCCGTCGCTCCAGCCGGCACTTCGCCGGCGCCCGGTGCGATTTCGCTTCCGACCCCAACAGCAACACCGGCGCCCATAGCGTCGCCAGCCGCTGCCGCAGACAACGGCGGCAACGACTTGCGTTTGATCGGTTCGCCGCCGCCGCGCCCCAGCCCCGACATCAACGGCGAAGGGACCTTGCTGCAGAATTTCGACGCCGAGACCAAGGTCCTGATCGGCAAGATCGTCGCCGAAGTGAATCACCAGTTGGATGTGTCCCGCGGCACGATCGGCGAAGACCCGTCCGGCGTGAAGCAGAACCTGATGCTGCTGCTGGAGCAGGTGCTGCACGCTCCCGAGCTGCCGGCCGATACCCGCGCTCAACTCCGCGAGCGGATCGAAAATGTCATCAAGCTGGCCGACACCCGGCTGCGGACCAAGGAAAACGAAATCGCCGATCAGCAGAAGTCGGCCGCCGCGGCCATGGAAAACATCCGGATTCAGGACAACATCATCCGCGGCCAGCAGCGAGTGAAGCAGTTGATCGAGCGGATGAACGCCTTGATGCAAGAAGGCCGCTACGCCGAGGCGGAGGATCAGGCGGCGAACGAAGCTTTGAAGGCCGCGCCCGACTCTCCGACCGCGGTGGCTGCTTCGGTCGAATCGCGGATGATTAACAATTACCAGATGAACGAGGTCGTGCGCGATCAAGGGCAAAAAGAGTTTCTCGCCTCGATGCACTTAGTCGACGTCTCGTCGATCCCGTTCCCCGACGAGCCCCCGATCGTCTATCCGCCGGCCGAGCAGTGGCGCGAATTGACGAAGGCCCGCGAAAAATATCGCTCGGTCGACTTGAAGGAGCCGGGCAGCGCCGAGGCCAAAATCCTCAAGGCGCTCGACGAGCCGACGACGATGGAATTCGTCGACACGCCGCTGAAGGACGTGGTCGACCAGTTGAAGCTGCAACACGGGATCGAAATCCAGCTCGACATGAAGGCCCTGACCGAAGCCAGCGTCAGCCCCGACATGCCGATCACGAAATCGCTGAAGGGCATTTCATTGCGTTCGGCGCTACGGCTGCTGCTGGGCGAAAAAGACCTGAACTACATCATCGACCATGAAGTCCTGCTCATCACGACCGCCGACAAGGCGAAAGCGACCGTCGTCACGAAAGTCTATCCGGTGGCCGACCTGGTATTGCCGATTGCCATCAACTCGGGCATCAACCCATTCCAATCGGGAGCCGGCTTGGGGGGCAATAGCAGCATCAACAGTGGCCTGAACGGCGGAATGGGCGGCGGCGGCTTCGGCGGCGGCGGCTTCGGGGGTGGCGGCGGCGGCTTCGGCGGCGGCGGTGGTGGTTTCGGCGGTGGCGGCGGCGGAGCGTTCGACGTCGCCGACTCCGGTGCAATTACGCAACCAGTATCGTCCCGGCCGGAAGTTCCAAAGACGGTAAAGCTGCCGAAGGTAGATCAACCTGCGCCCGTCGTTCAGCCGGCAGTCGTCCAACCGGCTGCGGCACCTCAGCCGGCAGCGGCGCAGCCGGTGGGCAAGGCGGGCAAGATCGAGATTCCCAAGGGCAACGTGGATCTCGAAACGGCTTGGAACGAGTATTTCGCCAAGCTGCCGGTGCCGGCGAATCTGGCCGCTGGTGCGGCAGCAAATGGCCTCGGTTCGCGAGACCGTGCGGCAGTTGATGAACGCCCAGAAGTTCGGCGAAGTGGCCTCGCTGATTCGCGGCGCACTGCGCAACGGCTGGGGCCAGCCCTGGATGTACGAAGCCCTCAGCCTGGCCATGCAAGCCGACAATCAGCCCAAGCCGGAAATCGAACGGGCGCTGATGTCGGCCGTCGCGTTTGCCCACACCAACAACGACCTGATGTACATCGCCGCCTACCTGAGCCGCGCGGGCTTCGACGCCCGGGCCCTGAAGCTCTATCGACAAGCGGCCCTGCTGGACCCCAGCCGCTACGAGCCCTACATGCACGGCCTGGAAGTGGCGCTGCGGCTGCGCGACACGGCCGGAATCGAGTGGGCCTGTGTCGGCGTCCTCGGCCAGACCTGGCCGAGCGATAAAGCCGTGGTGGCCGATCTGGCGCGCCGGGCCGCCAGCGCCACGCTCGAACAACTCCGGGCGGCGCATCAAACGCAAGAAGCCGAGCGGTTCAAGACGGCGCTGGACAGCGCGCTGGTGCGCGACTGCATCGTCCGGGTCCGCTGGGACGGCGACGCCGAGGTGGACGTGGCGGTGCAAGAGCCCTCCGGCTCGGTCTGCTCGCTGCGCAATCCGCGAACCACCTCCGGCGGCACGCTGCTCACCGGCGCCGCCGCGCGGTCGGCCAACGACGAAGGCATTGCCCAGCAGTACGTGGTCTCCGAAGGCTTCACCGGCACGTATCGGATGCTGCTGCGGCGCGTGTGGGGCAAGCCGACGGCCGGCAAAGTCACGGTCGACATTTATTCCCACTGGGGAACGAAGAAAGCCACGCACCAGCGGCAGCAGATTCCCGTCGGCGAGCAGGATGCGCTGGTGACGTTCGAATTGAAGGACGGCCGCCGGCAAGAACCGCTGGCTCAGGCTCAGGCGGCCAATGCGGCCCAGGCGATGATCGGCGTGAACCAGGCGATTCTGGCCCAGATGGTCGCGGCCCCGGCGGCCAACGCCGCGGCAGTGGCAAATCCGGCGGCAGTGAACCCCGCAGCGGCAGCCAACGCCAATGCCAACAACATCGCCCAGTTGCTTGCGCAGATCAACGATCCGAACGTGGCCCAGGCTTTCGCCTTGTCGCGCGATCCGAGCACTGCGAACAACGGCGCGGGTGGCGGCGATCTGATCGTCGGCAACGGGCTGAACCCGTTCGTATTGCAGGGGGCTGTCGGCTATCAGCCGGTCATCACGACGCTGCCGGAAGGAACCAATCTGGTGGCCACGGCCGTGATCTCGGCCGACCGCCGCTACGTGCGGATCAGCGCCGTGCCGCTGTTCTCGTCGATCGGCAACATCACGACGTTCAACTTCGCCACCGGCGCGCAAAGCGTCCAAAGCGGCTCCGGCGGACAACTCGGACAAGGCGCCCTGTAAACCGCGCCTTGCCGTAGGGTGGGCAATGCCCACCGATCTTAAGCTGCGCGCCTCGTCCATCGCCAGATTCAGCCCGCGGTGGGCAGTGCCCACCCTACGGACAATTCTTCTGGCGGAACGGTTGGGTAGATATCGAGATCAAGGCCGGCGAGCTTGCCGGCCTTGAGCCGTTCGACGGCGATCGCGCCCATGACCGCGTTATCGGTGCACAGCGCCGGGGGCGGGATGTGCAGCGTGATTCCGCGGCTTGCGCATTCGGTCGCCAACCGTCCGGAGAGCGCCTCGATTGGCCGCCACGCCGCCGCCGACGCACAACCGGCCGACGCCAGTTTGCTCGACCGCCGCCAGCGCCTTGGCCGCCAGACAATCGACCACCGCCGCTTGAAAACTCGCCGCGATGTCGGCCAGATCGCTCGGTGTCGCAGGCCGGGGCGTCGCCGACGGCTCCCGCATTTCGACGACCGCGGCTTCCTTTCGCCCGGGCTCGTTTCGCCGGATCCTTTCCGGTGGATTCAAGCAGTAGCGAACGGCCGTTTTCAAGCCGCTGAAGCTGAAATCCAAGCCGGTCGGAATCGTGCCAGAATGCGCGCGGAAAACGATGCGCCGCGGGTTGCCCGCGCGGGCCGCCGCTTCGATGGCCGGGCCGCCCGGGTAAGGCAAGCCCAGCAATGCCGCCACTTTGTCGAACGCTTCGCCGGCCGCGTCGTCAATCGTGCCGCCCAAGCGAGCAAATCCAGCGGGCCCCGACAGCGATACAGGCTCGTATGGCCGCCGCTGACGATCAGCCCCACGCAGGGAAAAATATCCTCGCCCGCCGCCATCCGGCAGGCATAGATATGCGCCTGCAAATGATTGATCGCGATCAGCGGAATCTCCAGCGCCACCGCCAGCGCCTTGGCGGCGGCCAAGCCGACCAGCAGCGAACCGGCCAGGCCCGGCGTGTTGGCGATGGCCACGGCGTCGAATTGATCGGGCTCGAGCCCCGCCTGCCGCAGCGCCGCTCGGATCACCGGCAAAATATGTTCGACGTGAGCCCGCGACGCGATTTCCGGCACCACGCCGCCGAAGGGCCGATGCAGCGACTCCTGCGAGGCAATCGAGGCGCCCAGCACGCCCAATTCATCCGTCACGACGGCGGCCGCTGTTTCATCGCAGGTCGTTTCCAACGTAAGGATGTTCATCAGCCGCTGGAAAATCTGAACGAAATAGAATTGCCGACGGAGAAGAACACTGCCACGGCAGGCTGAATCTGCCGCCCAGAGCGAATCCGGCAGGTCGACATGGCCCGGCTCACTTGGCCTTGGCCAATTCAGCCGAGAGATATTCCAGCGCCTTGTGCAACTGGCGGTCGACATACGCCTTGTGCTCGGACTTGTCCTTGGCGTCAGAATCCGTCTTCTCTGCGATGCTCTTCTTTTGCGGCAGGACAATATCGCGGTCGCGGCGGTCGGCCAGCAATTCGGCCATCTCGGCGTCGCTCAGCCGCACGTCGAAACCTGGGTTCGGCGTAACTCCCCATTCGTCGGTCTCCTTGGAGTCGGGAAAGCGATGAATGTTGTGACCGTTTGGCCGCAAATAGCTGGCCGTGGTGAGCTTGAGCAAGCTCTTGCCGTCTTCGAGCTCGATCACGTTCTGCACGCTCCCCTTGCCCCAGGTCCGTTCGCCGATGATCACCGCGCGGCCATGGTCTTGAAGACACGCTGAAACGATTTCGCTGGCGCTGGCACTGTACCGATTGACCAGCACGGCCATCGGAAAATTCGTGAACGCCTCGGTTTTCTTTGTCGCGTCCCACACGCGCTTGGGCGAATTGCGCCCTTCGGTACTGACGATCCGCCCCTCGGTCAGGAACATGTCGCAGGTTTCGACGGCTGCGGTCAGCAATCCGCCCGGATCGAAGCGCAAATCGAGAATGAGCGCGCGCATCTTTTCGACCTTTAGTTCTTCGAGCGCTTTTTTCAATTCCGCGGCCGTGTCGCGGCTGAACGTGGTAATGCGGATGTAGCCGATCCGTTTCTCATGATCGAGCATGAAGTCCCAACGGTCGTCGCTCTTGCGCCGGTCGCCCAGCACCGTGTCGACGTGTACGACTTCGCGCGGCACCGAGAGAGTCTCGGGCTTATGCTGGCCGGCGTGGACGATTGTCAGCTTCACGTTCGTGCCAACGTCCCCTTTGAGCTTGTGCACGGCTTCGTCCAGCGACATGCCGGCGGTGTTCTCATCGCCAATCTTCATGATCCGGTCGCCGGCTTGCAGCCCCGCCTTGTAAGCGGGGGTGCCGACCAAGGGACTAAGGATCTTCAGTTGGCTGTCGTCCATCGTGATCTGGATGCCGATCCCGCCGAACTGGTTTTCGACCGTGTCGCGGAAATGTCCGGCGTCGTCGGGCCCGATGTAGCTGGAGTAGGGATCGAGCTTGCTGAGGATGCCTTTGATGGCCGCTTCCATCAATTCCCGGCGGTCGACTTTCTTGACATAGTTGCGGTCGACCTGATCGACCGTATCGGCCAGCGAACGGTAGAGCTCATAAAACTCCTTCTCGTCGCGGCGCTGCGCCGCGGCATCGACCGCCGGCTTGGTGTCGGTGGCGTGCTCGGCATCCGCATGTTCGCCCGCGAGATTGCTCGCCGTCGCCGGCTTGGCCGCCTCTGGTTTAGCCGTCGGGGAAGCGCCGGCCGGATCGGCCCCGCGCACCGCGCAAGCCAATCGCCAGGCAGCAAGTCGCCAAAATCCAAGTCAAACGCGTGCGCCGATTCATTTCTTGCACTCCGAGCCGCCGTTTATCTTTGCCCGCATGTTCAGTATAGGAACGCCCACAGACAGCGACAAGTTGCTGCTGAATAGCGCCGCAGTTGGTCGCCAGCAGTGCACGGAGCCAGAGAGGTCGCGACCGCAACTGCGGGCATTGCCCACCCTACTTGCTCCGAGGCGCGATCGCCCCACTCGTCTTCGTACCTCAAGCCTGTGGCCTGTAGCCTCAAGCCTTTCCAAACCGCACATGATGCACCCAGGCCGGCGTCACGTTCGGCCAGACCCAATCGCAGCGGATCTCGTGCGGGCCCAAGACCTGACCCAACACCTCGCCGATCTCTCGCAGCCGTTGCCGCTCGCTGCCGCGACTGATGGCCTTTTTCATCCGGCGGACGGCGATGTATTCGAAAAACGAGAGGATGCCGTCCGGCCGCAGCAACCGGCGAAACACGTCCAGTATCTGCCGCACTTCGGCCGCCGCGAAATTGTTCAAAGGCAATCCGGAAATAATCCGGTCGTAGCAGCCCGCGCCCGTGAGGTCTTCCAGCCGGCCATGCACGAGCTCGGTCCGATCGGCGACAGCCTTGAATTGGGCTTCGTTGGACAATCGGCCTTGCAGATGACGAACGAAATCGTCGTTCAATTCGATGAGCGTCAGACGGTCGTCGGGCTTGAGCACTTCGACCAGCCGCGAGGTTACCGCGCCGGTGCCGGGTCCAACTTCGAGAATCCGGCGCGGCCCGTTGCCTTCGCGCACATAGCGGCACAGTGCCGAGGCCAGCGGACGCCCGCTCGGCAGAATCGCCCCGGTCGTATGATATTGGCGAAAGAATTGCGAGATGAACACGCGGTAATTCGACAAAGTCCCAGCCATTTCGCGCTCGCCTCGACTCGTTGCTGAATGCACGCGCACCGTTTATGGCAAAAACTGCCACGCAAGGCAACCGGACTCGGCAAGTTCCGGTGCGCCTCTTCCGCAGTTAAGATGATAGAGTGTGAATCGCCTCATTGCGTTGCAATCCACTGAGCCCTGAACCTTTTTCCCGAAGCCCTCAGCCTTCAGCCCTAAGCCTGGTGATTTCATGGCCTTGCTCGAATTTAGCATCACGCCGCTTGGCGCGGGCGAAAGCGTGGGCGAGTATGTTGCCCGGTGCGTCGACATCGTTCGCGAAAGCGGCTTGGATTATGAGCCTCCACGCGATGGGGACCGTGGTCGAGGGTGAATTGTCCGTGCTGCTCGAATTGTTGGAGCGCTGCTGTCTCGCCGTGGCCGCCGATTGCAACCGCGTGACCTGCAGCGCCAAGCTCGACATCCGCAAGCATCATGACGGCCAATTGAAAAGCAAAGTGGCGAGCGTCGAGCGGCGACTGCAAAGCAACATTCTCGAGCAGGTTGTCGAGAAGCAGGTGGTTGGCGATCAGGAGAAAAATGCCGGAGAATCCGCATCGTGACGCCGACTCAGCTTGCCGCGGTTCTCGGTCGCTTGCCCAGCGGCTTGTTCGTGCTGACGGCCCGCCGCGGCGACGAGGAAACCGGCATGCTGGCCAGTTGGGTGATGCAAGCCGGTTTCGAGCCGCCGATGGTCACGGTGGCCCTGCGGCACGACCGCCAATTGGCCGATTGGCTTTCCGGCGGCACCCCGTTTGTGATCAACCTGTTGGCCGAGGACCAGAGGGCGCTGACAGCCCGCTTCGGCCGGGCGGCGCCGGGCCGCCCGCTGTTCGAAGGGCTCGACGTGCTGCGCACGACCGACGGGGCACCGGCGCTGGAAGACTCGGTCGGCTACTTGGAATGCACGCCAGCGGGCTCGATGGACTCCGGCGACCACCGCATTTTCTTGGCCCACGTCCTGGCCGGCCACCTCGCCGACGACCGCAGCCCGCTGGTTCACATCCGCAAGAATGGATTGAAGTACTAACGCAATCGGGCAGACGATTTCCTATTTTCAATCGTGTCCTATCTGCAATCGTGTCCTATTTGCAATCGTGGACGCGGCTCTTGTGGCATGTTACGCTGGCTTTGTCGGCAGTTTTGCCGGTTCGTGATTCGACCCGCCTGACGTTCCCACCCTTTTAGCTACGGAGTTCCTGCTGTGAAAAAGCTGCTCTCTTACCTCGCGGTCGCGTTGAGCTTTTTGTTCAGTGGCGCGAAAGTTCATGCCGCCGAATTGAAGGTCGGCGATATGGCGCCCAACTTCAAATTGGAAGGCTCGGATGGGAAGACTTATGATCTCAAGGATTTCCGCGGCAAGCAGGCGGTCGTTTTGGCTTGGTTCCCGAAGGCCTTCACAGGCGGCTGCACCAAGGAGTGCAAGTCCTTTCAGACCGATAGCGCCGACATCAAGAAGTTCGACGTCGCCTATTTCACGGCGAGCGTCGACACGCCGGGGGATAATGCCAAGTTCGCCAAGTCGCTCGACGTAACCGACTACGCGATTCTGGCCGATCCCACGCGGGAAGCGGCCACGGCCTACGGCGTTGTCGAGAGCGACAAGGGCTACGCCCAACGGTGGACGTTCTACATCGGCAAGGATGGCAAAATTTTGGACATCGACAAATCCGTAAAGGTGGCGACGCACGGCAAAGATGTGGCCGCCGAGCTCGAAAAAGCTCGACGTGCCGGAAGCGAAGTAGCGGGCGCGCTTGCAAGAGTCGAAAGCGCAACATTAAGAGCGCAAGCGAGCGAAAACCGGGAAAGTCGTCCGACCCCTCGCTCGCGCTTTTTGAAGTTGCGCTTTTTCCTAATTTCCCCGCGGGTTTGTTGATTCCAGCTCCGTTTTTCGCCGCAATTTACACTAGCCCGAAGCGTTAGCGAGGACGCGGGGCAATGATCTTGCAACGCGTCCTCGCTAACGCTTCGGGCTAGTGTTCTCCGCCTTGCGGCGGAAAAAGCGCAACTTCAAAACTCGCGCTTCGGGCTTCTGTGTAATTTGGCTTAACCTAGCAGCGCCTGGAATTCCGCTTCGGTAAGAATCGGAACGCCCAGTTTCCGGGCTTTGTCGAGCTTGCTTCCGGCTTTTTCGCCGGCCAACACATAGTCGGTATTCTTCGACACCGACGAGGCGGCCCGGCCGCCGTGCTTCGCGACCAGAGCTTCGGCTTCTTCGCGGCTGTAGTTGGTCAGCGTGCCGGTGACGACCACCGTCTTGCCGGCCAATGGCCCGGAGTGCGGCGCTGCCGCTTTTTTTGGGGCCGTCATGTCGACGCCGGCGGCACGTAAATCGGCGACGGTCTCCTCGCCAAACGGACTGCGGAGAAATTCGTACACGCTGTGGGCGATCACCGGGCCGATTTCCATCACTTGGCTAAGCTGCTCCTCCGAAGCGGCGTGAAGAGCGTCCATCGAACCGAATTCTTCCGCTAATATCGACGATACCCGCGATCCAACATGCCGGATCGACAGCGCATTGAGCAGCCGAGCCAGCCCACGCGATTTGCTGTCTTCCAGCCCGGCCAGCAAATTCGTGGCCGACTTCTCGCCCATCCGCTCCAGCTCCAGTGAGCGTGCCGAGCTTCAGCTTGTAGAGATCGCCATAGCGCTTGACCAATCGCTCGCCGACCAAGTTGCTCGACGAGCTTGTCGCCGAGCCCCTCAATGTCCATCGCGTTGCGGGTGGCGAAGTAGCGGATCCGCTCGCGAATCTGGGCCGGGCAAACGACGTTCGGGCAGCGAATATAAACGCCGTTTTCGTCCTTCACCAGTTTCGTGCCGCACTCCGGGCATTTCGTCGGGAATTGAAACTTGTCAGGCTCGCCTTTTCGCTCGTGTTTCTCGACCCGCACGATGTGGGGAATCACTTTGCCGGCTTTTTCCACCACCACCATGTCGCCGATGCGGATGTCCTTGCGCTCGATTTCGTCGGCGTTGTGCAGGCTGGCGCGGCTGACCACGGTGCCGGCCAATTCGACCGGCTCGAGATCGGCCACGGGCGTGATCGTGCCGGTCTTGCCCACCTGCACGCGAATGTCCAGCAGCTTCGTCGTGCCTTCGTACTTCTCGAACTTGTAGGCGATCAGCCAGCGCGGGCTTTTCGACGTGACGCCGAGCCGCTCGCGCTGATCGAAGCGGTTCACTTTGAGCACCAGCCCATCGACTTCGAAATCGAGCTCGTGCAGCCGCTCGATCAGCTCTTCGCAATGCTCGACGGCGGCTTCGAAGGTCGGAAAGCACTGGACATGGGGCGTGGGCGGCCAGTCCCCACTGGCCGATTTGCTTGAGAAACTCCATGTGCGTCGCGACATCCAATCCTTCCGACGAGCCCGGCGCCGTGGCAGAACAACCGCAGTCGCCGCTCGGCGCAGATGCGCGGATCGAGCAGCCGGATCGTGCCGGCCGCGACATTCCGGGTGTTGGCAAACGGCGGCAAATTGCTGCCGCCGCTGCTCCTCGTTCAACCGCACGAGGTCGGAATTGGTCAGATAGACTTCGCCGCGCACTTCCAATAGCGGCGGCGGATTGTCGGTGACCAATCGCAGCGGAACGCCCAGCACGGTACGCAAGTTGTGCGTGATGTCGTCGCCCACGCGGCCGTTGCCGCGCGTGGCGCCCTGGGTAAGCACGCCATCCTCGTACGTCACGGACACAGCCACGCCGTCGATCTTCAGCTCGACGACCCATTCGATCGGCTCGTCCGGCAGCAGCCTGCGCGATCCGCTGACCATAGGCCCGCAGTTCGTCGACGCTATAGGTGTTGTCGATCGAGAGCATCGGCACGCGATGCGTGACCGGCGACAGCGAATCGACCGGCTGATCGCCGATGCGCTGCGTGGGGCTGTCGGGCGTGATCAGCTGTGGATGTTCGGCCTCCAACTTCTTGAGCCGGGCCAGCAAATGGTCGTACTGCGTGTCGCTGATCTCGGGCGCCGCTTCGACGTAATACAGCCGATCGTGATGGCGGATTTGCCGGCGCAGGTCTTCGACTTCTTTGGCGACCGCTTTGGGAACCGCGTTAGCTGTCATCGAGTCGCATCGGGAGAAAGTGAAGAGCCTAATGCTTTGTCACGGCTTGAATTGAGGGTGCCACTGGCTTTGCCAGTGTTCATCGTTGCTGACCGATCAAGGCAAGAATTCCAAAGAGCACCTGGCAGAGCCAGTGGCACACAATCCAAGAAACAAGCCTTGGCAAGGCACCAGTCGCGCCAGCCGCAGCGACAAATCAGCAGCCGCGCCCGGCGGCCAACGTGATCGGTTTGCCGGCCGCGGAATTGGGAATCAAGCAAAGGAACTTTAGCGGCACGCCGCCGGTATTGAGAAACTGATGGATCTCGTTGGGCCGCACATAGACCACGTCGCCTGGGCCAAGCGGCAGCTGCGAGTCTCCTTCGACGAGCGTGCCGGTCCCTTCAAGCACGAAAACCTCGTGCTCGTAGTCGTGCGAATGCTTTGGAGTGTGGCCGCCGGCTTCGACTTCGAACTGCCGCATGGCGAATGTCGGGGCTCCAGTTTTCTCGCCCAGCAGCCAACGGACGCGGCAACCGGCGGAGCCCGGCATCTCGACCGGCGCCGCGGCCACTTGCTCGTAGTGTTGAACGCTCATGATTTAGCCTCCGAGTGAAGATCGTGTGATCCGCGATTCGATGCGATTTTATCGGCGGCGGTTTGTTTGGCGAAGAATTCGCGCCGGTCGCGGACATGATCGAGCCGGATTGCCCCGACAGTCACCACCGCCAGCGCGACCAATTCGCCGACTAATATGGCCATCCCGTGCCGGTCGAGCAAGTCCATGAGCGCGAAGCCGGGTTGGCCCGCCGACGGCAGCGCACCGGCGCGAATCGACTTGACCATCAGCACTCCGAACCCGCACGCAGTGATGGTGAACGCCAGGCCGAAAAATATCGCCAGCAAATAAAACGGATTGCCGATAATGCGATGCTTGGACATTGAGTTTGGATCTGAGCTGATTAATCGGCGCGACGCGACCTAATACGCTTCGGCCGACTCTCGGCATCCTCCCCTCGCTCCTCGCGGGAGAGGGGCCGGACTTCGGTGAGCTCGAACCGGGGCGAGGGGTAGCTAGGCCAATCGACGCTCCATCACCCCCACCCCGTTCGGCAAGCTCACGGCAGGCCAACCCTCTCCGGTCGAGGGAGGGGGCATCACGCGTGACGCCCGATTATACCACGCCCTTCGCCGCGCTCGAGGCGGCCAGCGCGGCGGCCAAATCGGCGAATCTTTGTCCGCGCTCGGCGAAATCGCGGAACTGATCCAAGCTGGAGCAGCCGGGCGAGAGAACGATTGCATCTCCGGGCCGCGATCGGGCCCAGCACCAGGCAAACGCTTCGTCGAGCGTTTCACAGCGAACTCGCGGCCGATGCGAAGCAACCTTGTCCAGCAGCGCTTCGAGTTGGCCACCGACGGCGCCGAACAATGCCGCGCCGTGAACTCTTTGACCCGCGGCTACAGCCAACGGCCGGAGTTCAACTCCTTTGTCCGCTCCGCCCAAGAGAAGCCAGATCGGTTTCTGGATAGCGTCGAGTGCGGCGAGCGTGGCCGTGGGAGTTGTCGATTTCGAATCGTTGATAAAAGTCCGGTCGGCGACGACGGCCACAGTTGCCAGGCGATGCGGCAAGCCGCGGAAATCGCCGACTCCGCGGCGCACGGCGTCCAGATCGGCCCCCGCTGCCAGAGCCGCCGCGGCCGCATGGGCTGCATTCAGCCGATTGTGCTGGCCAGGAACATGCAGTGGCGGAATCTGCTCATCGGCCAAAGGTGAAATCAATCGGCCGCCCAAACGCTCCGCCCAAATTTGCATGCTCGGATCCGCGACGTCGAACACGCATACGCCGTCACGCCCGACATGATTCAACAGCCGCCATTTCGCCTCGGTATAGTGCGGCATCGTGCCGTGCCAATCAAGGTGGTTCGGCGCAAGGTTGGTCGCGACGGCCGTGGCTGGCCAGCGCGCTGTCTCGCTGAGCCAGAACAATTGAAAACTGCTCAACTCGAGAACGACCTGATCCTCGGCGTTAATCTTGCCCAAATCTCCCAGCAAGCTGACGCCAATATTGCCGCCAAGCCAGACGCGGCGGCATCGAACTTGCCGCCAGAATCGCCGCCGTCATGGCCGCCGTCGTCGACTTGCCGCTCGTGCCGGTGACGCCGATCACCGGCGCTGGGCAGGTATCCAGAAACAATTCGATCTCCGAAGTAATTCGCCGCGCCCGATTGCCGCGCCAATTCGACCCAGCGGTTGTCGGGCCTCACGGCCGGATTGACGACCACGAGTTCCGCGCTGCGAAAATCGGCCTCTCGATGGCCGCCAAGGTGAAATTTGTGGATGCCAGCATCAGCCAAACCGGCCACTGGTTCAGCCAGCGCCGCCGCATCGGCCAGATCGGTCACGGTCACGATCGCGCCTTGCTCGGCCAAATACCGCGCCGCCGCAGCGCCGCCGCCATGCCGGCCCAAGCCCATGACCAGAGCTCGACAACCTCGAAGAACTCGCCGCTCATGCGGATTCGGAATCATGCTGCGAACCGTGCCAACAGCCTGTGTGTCAATGATTCGAGCGGTTTGCGGCCGAGCGGGTGAATAGCTACAATCCGCGCAACATTCGTTGGACGGTTCGTTGCCAGCGCCCCCATTCTATTGAAATTCGATCTTCCGGCTAATTTCGCCGCGAGATTGCCAACGGTTGCTTATGCCCCGCTACAACCCTGCCCTCATCGAACCGAAGTGGCAGGCCTATTGGGAAGCCGACCAAACGTTCGCCGCGCCGCGGATGCCGACCGGCGAAAAGCTCTACGTCCTGGACATGTTCCCCTATCCCAGCGGCGACGGCCTGCACGTCGGGCATCCCGAAGGGTACACAGCCACCGACATCGTCTGCCGCTTCCAGCGGATGCGCGGCCGGAGCGTGCTGCATCCGATGGGCTTCGACGCGTTCGGGCTGCCGGCCGAAGAGCATGCCATCCGCACCGGCACGCCGCCGCGCATCGGCACCGAGCGAAATATCGCCAATTTTCGCCGCCAATTGAAGATGCTCGGCTTCAGCTACGATTGGAAGCGGGAACTGGCCACGACCGATCCCGATTATTTTCGTTGGACGCAGTGGATCTTTCTGGAGCTGTTCGACACCTGGTTCGACCCAGCGACGCAGCGCGGCCGCCCGATTCGCGAACTGCCGATTCCGCCGGAAGTTGCCGCGGCGGGACCGGAATCGATCGCGCGCTATCAGGATGAGCATCGGCTGGCCTATCAATCCGAAGCGCCGGTGAATTGGTGCCCGGCGTTGGGCACGGTGCTGGCCAACGAGGAAGTCGTCGGCGGGCTGAGCGAGCGCGGTGGCCATCCCGTGGTGCGAATGCCACTGCGGCAATGGATGCTGCGGATCACGGCCTATGCCGATCGGCTGGAGCAAGACCTTGACCATCTCGATTGGCCGGCCAGCATCAAGAAGCTGCAGCGCGATTGGATCGGGCGGAGCACGGGCGCCGAGGTCGACTTTTTCATTGGCCCGGCGGCAGCGCCTGGCCACCCGCCCTCGGCCGAAGAATTCGCAGCCTGGCAAACGCGCCGCATGCACGGCGGTTTCCCAGCGAAAGCCGACCCCGATGTGCTGCGCATTTATACGACCCGTCCCGACACGCTGTTTGGGGCCACTTACATGGTCATCGCCCCAGAGCATCCGCTAGTCGGCCGGCTGACGGCAGCAGAGCATCTTGGGCAAGTCCAAGAGTATTGCGACAAGGCGGCGACCAAGAGCGATTTGGATCGGACGGAACTAGCGAAAACCAAGACGGGCGTCTTCACCGGCTCCTACGCGATCAATCCCGTCAGTAGTGAGCCGATTCCGATTTGGATTGCCGACTACGTGCTCATCAGCTATGGCACGGGCGCGATCATGGCGGTGCCGGCGCACGACGAGCGCGATTTCGAATTTGCCCAGGCGTTTCGGCTGCCGATCAAAGCGGTCGTCGATCCGGGCGGCACGGCGAGCGCCACCGATCGCGATGCGATTCTGAACGGCCGCAAGCCGTTCGGCTCCGACGGCACGGCAATCAATTCCGGGAAGTACAACGGCCTGTCGACAGGCCAGATCAAAACGGCAATCACCGCCGATCTCGCAAGCAATGGTCTGGGCCGCGGGGCGGTGAACTACAAGCTCCGCGATTGGCTCTTCAGCCGCCAGCGATTTTGGGGCGAGCCCTTTCCGATTCTGCACGAGCTTGGCCCCGACGATAAACCTACCGGCGTTCTGCGGCCGATTCCCGCCGAAGAACTGCCGGTCAATCTGCCGGAACTGGCCGATTTCAAGCCGCATGGCCGTCCGGAGCCGCCGTTGGAAAAAGCGCCGGCCGATTGGCTCTATGTCACACGCGACGGCCGCCGTTACAAGCGCGAAACGAACACCATGCCGCAATGGGCCGGTTCCTGCTGGTACTATCTGCGGTTCATCGATAACAAGAACGCCGATGCCCTGGTGAACCGCGAACTGGATCGCGCCTGGATGCCGGTCGATCTCTATATCGGCGGAGCCGAGCATGCGGTGCTGCACCTGCTTTATTCGCGGTTCTGGCACAAGGTGCTCTACGATCGGGGCCACGTGAGCACGCCCGAGCCGTTCATGAAGCTCGTCAACCAAGGCATGATCCTCGGCGAGACGGAATTCACCGCGTATCGTCGCGCCGACGAAACTTGGCTGAGCGCCGCGGAGGTGACACAGGATGCGGACAACAAGCCGATCGAGCGGCGCACGCGCGAGCCCGTTCAGCGCCGTGCGCCGCGAGCCGCACGACGTGGAAAAGCAGGGCGAGGCATTTGTGCTCAAAGCCGACCCCACAATCCGCGTCGAAAGCCGGGCCCACAAAATGTCGAAAAGCCGCGGCAATGTCGTCAGCCCGGACGCAGTGGTGAAGGAATACGGCGCGGACTCGCTGCGGCTTTATGAAATGTTCATGGGTCCGTTGGACGCGACGAAGCCTTGGAGCATGGCGGGCGTGAACGGCGTGCGCACGTTCCTGGATCGCGTATGGCGAATGATCGTGGCCGAGCGCAGCGAAGCGCTGGAGTTGAATCCGGCGGTGCAATCGGTCGAACCGACCGCCGAGCAAAATCGCGTGCTGCACAAAACGCTCTCCGCGGTGACGGCCGATGTGGCCCGGTTGGATTTCAACACGGCCATCGCCCGGATGATGGAGTTCACGAACTTTTTCACCAAAGCTGAAGTCCGCCCGCGCGAGGCGCTGGAAAAATTCGTGCTCGTGCTGTCGCCGTTCGCGCCGCATCTGGCCGAGGAATTGTGGCAACTGCTGGGGCACGACCGGACGCTGGCTTACGAGCCGTGGCCCGAGGCCGATCCCGAGTGGCTGAAAGAAAACACGGTGGAAATCCCGGTGCAGATCAACGGCAAACTGCGCGGCCGACTGATAGCTCCCACCGGGGCCGATGCGGCCGCATTGGAGTCGATGGCCCGCGCGGACGAGCGGATCGCCGAGCTGATCGCAGGCAAAACGATCGTTAAGGTCGTGGTGGTGCCCGGCCGCCTGGTAAATTTCGTGATCCGAGATTAGCGGCCTCAGTACGGGACGGATGATCACAGACACTAGCCCGAAGCGTTAGCGAGGAAGCCTTGCAAGATCATCGTCCCGCGTCCTCGCTAACGCGTCGGATTAGTGTATTCTTGGCCTGGAACTGTCAACGGCGGAGTACGGGCGGCGTGAGAAATGGCGGGTGAACAGGCGGACCAATTTCGGCGGGGAACATTATGGCGATCAGCAACATCTTGGCCCTGGTGCTTGGCGGCGGTCGGGGCACGCGACTTTATCCCTTGACGAAACATCGCTCGAAGCCGGCGGTTCCGTTGGCCGGAAAATATCGGCTGATCGACGTGCCGATTTCGAACTGCATCAATAGCCAAGTGAATCGAATTTATGTGCTGACCCAGTTCAACTCGGTCAGCCTCCATCGCCACATCCGCCGGGCTTACACGTTCGATATTTTCAGCGGCGGCTTCGTCGAGATTCTGGCCGCCCAGCAAACGCTCGACAGCTCCGGCTGGTATCAGGGCACGGCCGACGCCGTGCGGCAAAACATGCGGTACCTTCAGCAAGCCGACATTCATCATGTGCTGATTCTCTCCGGCGACCAACTTTACCGGATGAACTACGCAGACATGTTGGCGACCCACGCCAAGTCCGGCGCCGACGTGACGATCGCCGCCATGCCGGTCACGCGCGAAGCGGCTTCCGGCTTCGGCATCATGCGCAGCGACGACACGGGCCGCGTCGTGGGCTTTCTAGAAAAACCAAAAACCGCGGCAGAAATGGACAGCATGCGCACCGATCCGGCCTGGATCGACGCGCGCGGTGTCGTGAGTGGCGGCCGCGATCAGTTGGCCAGCCTCGGCATTTATCTGTTCAATCGCGAAACGCTGATCGACGTACTGACGAAAACCGACTATCACGATTTTGGCCGTGAGATATTTCCGGCGTCCATCCGCTCGCGCAAGGTGCAAATGCACTTATTCGACGGCTATTGGGAAGACATTGGCACGATCAAGTCGTTCTACCAGTGCAATCTCGATCTGGCGGCAAGCCAGCCCCCGTTCGATCTTGTCTCGGCCGAGGCGCCGATTTACACCCGGGCGCGATACTTGCCCCCCTCGCATATCAGACGGCGCGACGATCCGCAACAGTCTGATTTCCGACGGCTGCATGATCGGCGAAGGAGCCGTGATCGAGAACAGCGTCGTCGGATTGCGGTGCCGAATTGGGCCCGGCGCGGTGGTTCGGAACACGGTAATCATGGGGGCCGACGAGTACGATTGCCCGTCGCAAATGGCCCGGGATCAGCAGACGATTCCGCAGGGGATCGGCGCCGGAGCACATCTGGAAGGGGCGATCATCGACAAGAATTGCCGGATCGGCCGCAACGCGCGGATCGCGAATGAAAAAGGGCTGGAAACGAGCCCGGAAACGGTCGAAGCGATGATCAGCGATGGCATCGTGATCATCCAAAAAGGGGCGGTGCTGCCCGACGGCTGGACGCTGTAAGAGCGCGGCGTTCTTCGTAAGGAGCCGCGCACGTCGTAAGCGTTCTTCGTAAAAAGCCGCGACTCAGCACCCCAAGCAGAACCGCTGCCCGGCGTTTGAGCATTACCGCATCATGGTCGTCGAGTTCGAGCCGATCGACGGACCTTGCTGTCCACCCGACTGCGAATTCGCGACCATGCTTTGCGACTGCTGGCCATTCGACTGCCGAGCCGCCGCGTAGTCGCCATTCATGCTGCACGTTGGGCAGCTTTGCCCATGTGGGCCATTCTCGATGACCGGCCCGCAATAATCATACGGACTGGCGCACATGTGGCAGCCAACGGCCGCGCACAAGACCAGCGCCGCGACAGCAAACTTTCGTAACATGGATCAGCTCCCCAGCCAAGCCGGCTTAGAAATCGGGAATCTCGCGCGGGTCGGGCAAGAAAAGGATGCACGATTGGCGGCCGAACGGCCTTCCGCGGTCGTCTGATATTTTCGGCTCGGCAATCGAGCAAACCTGAGCAAATCTTGCCGGGAAGATTCACCGCAGCGTGCTTTCACCATCGCACCCTGCTAGCAAACCGGTGCTCGCACGATCAGGAGTGGCTGAACCGGCTGAACGGGCATTTCAGTATAAAATTGTTGAAGCTCATGATAACGTGGTACAATTGGCAAATGCACAATGTAGTTCGTAATGTAAGGGACATCGAATCAGCCGACCGGTTGGCGCTTGAACACATTCTCGGTGGCCAATTGCAGGAGGATCAGCAATTAGTGATCCGCGTGGTCACGCCCAGCCATTCGCACACCGATGTCGATCAGAAAACGGGACCGGCGGCGGGCGCCTTGCTGCCCGATTGGTGCCGTGTTTATGAGGGCTTGTCTGAGCGAGAAATCGCCGAGGTGGAGGAAATCGCGCTCACGCGAGCCAACTTGAGCCGCCCTTCACCAGCCCACTGAGCTAATGGATCTTGCTCTTCTTGACACCGACACCGTCTCCGAGATTCTGAAGCAGAGAAACCTTCAGGTGACGGCTACGGCCGCGTTGTATCTTCAGGAACACGGCGAATTCGCCTTTTCACTTATCACGCGATTCGAGTTGTTACGCGGTCTAAGGCAGAAAAACGCGACTCTACAACTACCGGTTCTTGCAATTCTGCGAACGAAGTTCGGTGATTGCGATCAGTGAGGCCATAGCCGATAGGGCAACCGATTTATGGGTTATAGGCGCCGTGCGGAAACCCATGCAACGATGCAGACCTGATTGTCGCTTCCAGCGCGCTGGAACTCGACCGCATCCTGGTCACCGGAAACGCGCGACACTTTGACTGGATTCCCGGTCTCCGAACGGAAGACTGGCGCATCGCATAGACCAGGTATCGTGCAAATAAAAAAGCCGCCCGTCTTGCGACGGGCGGCTGGGTGTCTGGCGAGATTTGATGCGCGGCTTCGAGCCGCAGCTCATGAAGCTGCGCTGGTCAAGAAGCCTTCCAGCTGCTTGCTGCGCACCGGGTGTTGCAGCTTGCGGACGGCTTTGGCTTCGATCTGCCGCACGCGCTCGCGGGTGACCTTGAAGATCCGGCCCACCTCTTCCAACGTGTAGGTGTAGCCGTCGCCCAGGCCGTAGCGCAGGCGGATGATTTCCCGCTCGCGATAGGTGAGCGTCTTGAGCAGGCCTTCGATCTTCTTGCGCAGCATGCCTTGCGCGGCCGTGATCATCGGGCTTTCGGTGCCGCCGTCTTCGATGAACTCGCCGAAGCTGCTATCCTCGCTCTCGCCGACCGGCCGGTCGAGGCTGACCGGATGCCGGCCGATGTTCAGCACGCGGCGGGTTTCCTCGATGCTGATGTCGGCCGCCCGCGGCGATTTCTTCGGTCGTCGGCTCGCGGCCCAGTTCCTGCAGCAGCCGCTTGGAAACGTTCCGCAGCCGCGAGAGCACGTCGATCATGTGGACCGGAATGCGGATCGTGCGGGCCTGATCGGCGATGGCCCGGGTGATCGCCTGGCGAATCCACCAGGTGGCGTAGGTCGAAAACTTGTAGCCGCGGCGATATTCGTACTTGTCGACCGCCCGCATCAGGCCGGTGTTGCCTTCCTGGATCAGGTCCAAGAAGCTCAGGCCGCGGTTGCGATACTTCTTGGCGATCGACACCACCAGCCGCAGGTTGCCGCTGGAGAGCTGCCGCTTGACCTGCTCGTAATCCTGGAACTGCCGACTCGATCAGCTCGCAGCGGTTGCGCAGGCTGCGCGGGCTTTCCAGCGTGATCAGCATCAGGTCGCGCAGCTCGCTTGCGCAGGTTGGCCCGCTCGTCCTTGGCGCGCCGGATCGCTCGCGCAAGCGGCTCGATCCGCGCGCGGAGGTAATCCATCCGCCGCGACATTTCGTGCATCTGCTGCACCAGCGGCTGCACGCGGCGCGTGCGCAGGCTGAGCTCTTCGACCAGCGTCAGCGCCTTGCGGCGGCGGCGGCAGAAACCGCTGGCGGGCTTCGGCCGTTCGGCCCGCGGCGTGCGGCGGCTGATCAGCTTGCGGAAATCGGCCCGGTTCTGCTCCAGCAGATGCTCGAGCGTCTGCAGATTGTGCGGCATGCGGGCCATGATCTGCTCTTTGGTCAGCCGCTCGGTCAGCGAGACCTTGATCGTGCGATCGAACGGCAGCACGCCGCGATGGACTTTTTCCAGCGTGTCGACCGTGGCCTGCAAGGCGAAGTTGCAGCCCAGCACCGTGCGGCGGAACCGCTTGCGCGTGACTTCGATCTTCTTGGCCAGCGAGATTTCCTCCTCGCGCGTGAGCAGCGGAATCTCGGCCATTTGCGACAGATACATCCGCACCGGATCGTCGCTCAGCTTGGGCAGTCGACAGCCGGCGGGCAATGGCGTGTTGCGCACCACCGATCGGGCAATCTCTTCCAGCTTCTCGCAGCGGTTCGGCCGCAAGTTCGCACGGCCACTCGCCTGCTAGGTCTTGTTCGGCGGCGGGCGCTTCGGTGACCAGCTCGATTCCCATTTCGTCGAGGGCGACCAGCAGGTTATCGAGCTTTTCGGGATCGACCGCCTCGTCGGGCAGATAGTCGTTCACCTCGTCGTAGGTCAGATAGCCTTGGCTCTTGCCCTTGGCGACCAGATGCTCAGTTCTTGATCGTGTCCAGCGGATCCATCGCGGTCCTCCTCCCACGCATTGCCTGCGTGGTCTGGGGGTTCATCGTCATCCGGCCGCACGTTGTCGACGGTGTCCGAGTCGGGGTTGGAATCTCGGCGGTAGCTCGGACCGTGGGCTGGGCGACGGCCGCACAATGTCTCGGGGATCCGACCCGCGAAATATTGCCGTGCCGTCATTCCCGCGGTCGCTCGGGGAGCATGGTCGAAGCGAACGAGGGCGGAGCTTCCGCACACGAGCGGATCGAACGTCGCGAGATCTTCGTTACCTTTCGGCTCAACGGGAAACACCGGCGCCACACGCGGCGCGGGGCAAGGCACGCTACCCATCCGTGGGTGCGGAAATGCCTTGCCGGCCTCTCTCCTGCTCAATCATTTGTTGCAACACGTTCAACTCTTCCTCCGCGTTGAGATGCCGCTCTTCCAACGCCCTGGCTGTGGCGCGGCAAGTCCGGTCTTCCTCGCGGCGGCGAAAGCTTTCCAGCAATTCGCGCAGCCGCGCCGGCTGCGTCGTGGTCGCCACGGGCATGGCCCGCTTCGTCCAACTCGACCAACAAGCTCTTGTATTCCGGTTCGTCGAATTCCAGCAGCAAGCGGTGGAAATCGGGCGTCAACCCAGCGGCATTCAATCGCGTGCAGGCGCTGAAAATTCGGCGGCCCGATTCGCTGGCCAGATGTTCCGGCCGGATGACTTCGGCGGCAGCAGCGACCGATTCAGGCTCGATTAACAGTACTTCGAGCAGTTCGCGATCCCAAAGGTGAAGCGGATCGATCGGTTTCGTGGAACCGCCCGGATTGCCAGCGGCGCTATCCGCCAAGTCCCTGCCAGCGGCTTCTAGTCCTTGCGACGCCGCGATCCGAGCGGGCCGCTGTTTGCTGCGCAACTCGCCAACGCGGCGGCGGAGCATCGGCTCATCGACGCTGAACATCCGGGCCAGCCGGGCAAACATCTGATGCTCGCGAATCTGGGCTTCGGTCGTCGTCCCTTCGCGCAAGCCGCGGCGCTCTGGCAATCATCTGCAACAGTTGGCCCAAGGCCACCTGGGCCTCGTGCGGCTGGGCTTGAATGTCCAAACCGCGGGTCGCCAGCCGGAAGGCGTGTTCCAAGGCATCGACCGAGCTATCGAGATGGCGGGCGAATTCCTCCGGCGCCATGCTGCAGCAGAAAATCGCAGGGGTCCAGCTCGTCGGGCAACGTCACGACACGTAAATCGACTTGCTCGGCCAGGAAGAGCGAGAGGATTTCGCCGGTGCCGCTTTTGCCCGGCTTCGTCGCCATCCAAAACCAGCACCACGCGGTCGGCAAACCGTTTGAGCAGCTTGATATGCCGCTCGCCCAAGGCGGTGCCGAGAACCGCCAGCACGTTTTCGAAGCCCGCCTGCCGGGCGATGATGCAATCGGTGTAGCCCTCGGTGACTACTGCGGTCCGGGTTTTCGTGATTGCATTGCGAGCCAGATCGAGGCCGTAGAGCAAGTTGCTCTTGGAAAACAGCGGCGATTCCGGCGAGTTGACATATTTCGCTGGGTTCGTCGCGGCCTGCCCAGGCAAGACTCGGCCGCCGATTCCGACGGGCCGACCTTGCACGTCGCGAATCGAAAACAACACGCGGCCCTTGAACCGGTCGTAATGCCCGCCGCCAACTTGCTTGCGGCCCAGCAGGCCGATGCGCTCCAACACGCCGTGCGAAAACTTTTTGGTCCGGAGCGATTGCTTGATCAGCCAATCCCAGGAGTCAGGCGAGTAGCCGAGATGAAAATGCCGGATGCTTTCGTCCGAAATGCCGCGGTCCCGAAGATATTGCCGGGCCGGCTCGGCCTCGGGATCGCGGAGCAAGCATTCGTGAAATAATTGCTCCGCCCAGGCGGCAGCCTGATACAGCACGCGCTTAACATCGGGGTCGCGAGCGGATGCGCTGGGCGGTTCGCCGGCGACATCGCCCGGCACGGGCGACCCACCACGCCGCGGATCGTATGGCGTAAGTTGGATACCGGCGCGCTCGGCCAGCATCGCCACGGCCTCGCCGAACTCGACGTTCTCCATCTTCATCAAGAAGCTGAAGACGTCGCCGCCGATGTTGCAGACCCAGCACTTGAACGATTGCCGCTCGGGATTTACTTGCAGGCTGGGCCGCGAGTCGTCGTGCCACGGGCAGAGTGCCACGTAATTTCGTCCTTGCCGACGCAGCGACGTGTAGCTGCCGACAAGATCGACGATGTCGATCGCCTGCCGGATCCGCTCCTTGTCGTCGGACGACGAACGAAAAGTCACAGGCAATCCCCCCCGGGAACTCGTTGCGCAGGCGAAGTGGTATCGGCCCCTAAGGCAGAAGGTCCACCTTGACCCATTCGGATTGAAATCGAGTTGACCGAAGCAGCATCGTGTTGGCCACGTGGCATGCGATCGCCAGTGGCTAGTGCCGCTGCCTGCTTCCATTGCCTGCTCGACCTCAATCGACCAGTTTATGCGAAAAAACTGGCCTTGCCATCCATGAGCGTCGGCGGATTATAGAAATCGCGCCCGGCAGGGTCAACGCCGGAAATAGCCACGTTTGTCGCGAACAAAAAAATATTTCACGACCGACGCCGGGACGGTGTAGAGATGGGTCGTCAACGCGATTTGCGGTGGAGTTTTGCGCGAGCCGCCGAACGGGAGGGCGAGGCTCCTGCCGAGCCGCGGCGCACGTCCAGCGATTATTCCGTCGCTTCAGGACCCAGCGCTCGGCTGAAGATTCGGTAGGTTTTATAGCGATAGCCACCCACCGCGGCGATGGTTTGGTTGATCAGCGTATTATCTTCCAGCGTCCAGCCCAGCTCGGCGGCACGGTAGCCATGGATTCTGTGACCGCAGTCGAAAGTGTGCAAGATGAGCAACTCGGCGATTCCACGGCGGCGAAATTCCTTGATTACGCCGAGTGCCAATCAGCGCGCGGTCTTGATCCGTTTGAGCCTGCGCCACAAATTCCATGCGCCGATCGGCAAGCCATAGCGAAACAACTTTCCATCCAGCGGACCGGTTGCTTCATTAAAGTCGGGCAGCGTCATCGAACAGCCGACGGGTTGCCCGTCGACTTCCGCGACCAACAGTAATTCTGGAATAGCAATGCGGTTCAGTTGGGCGGCCATGTATTTAAACTCGGCGTCGGTCATTGGCACATGGCCCCAGTTGTCCTTCCATGCTTCGTTATAGAGCGCCAGCAGATCGCGCAGGTCGGCTTGCAATCGGCTGCGCCGGACTGGCCGCACCGTGATGCCGTGCCGGGCCGCCAGCCGTTCGACGCGCGGCCGCCAGGCGTTGATTTGCTCGAAATGATCGAACCACCAGGCGAAGAGATCTTTTTCCTTTGCCAGGCCCCACGTCTCCAGCAATCCTTGGTAATAGGGCGGATTGTGATTCATCATCACCCGCGGCGGCGTGTCGAAACCGTCGATCAACAGCCCGCACGCGTAATTGGTCGAATAATCGATCGGGCCGAGCATTTGGCTGAGGCCACGATCCGCCAGCCAGGCGGCCGCGGCATCGAGCAGCGCATGGGCGGCCTCCGGATCATCTTCGGATTCGAACATCCCGAAGCAACCGGTGTTCGACCCGTGGTGCGCGTTGAAGTGGGGATCGTCGCTGACCAGTATTCGACCGACAACTCGCCCTCCGCGCGATGCCAGGAGGGCCGTCGCCGCACCGTGCCGGTAAAAGGGATGCTTCGCCGGATTGATGAATTCGCGGCGTTCCAAGAGCAGCGGCGGGCTCCAGTGCGGATCCGAGCCATAAATGCGCCACGGAAAGCGAACAAACTGTTCGCGATCGGCCCGAGACAGCACCGGACGCACCTCGATCGATCCGCAAATTCTTCGGATCCGCCGCGTTGTTTCCGTACTCAAGTGCGGTTTCCATTTTCTGACGCGACGAACCGGACCGATGAGCCAACGCCGATTCCAAGTTCAGGATACGGCATTGCATCGATCGGGGCAATCATTTGGCGCAGTGAGAGGCGGCCGAATTCAAGTGGTTCTCGCTGGCGGCCTGAAACCTTGACGGTTAGGCAAGACGTGCACGCTGTTGGTGCGACGCCGTGCGACCGTCGCGGCGTTACTGACCGTCTGCCAACCCTGTGGCGCCGCGCAGAAAGGTCTTGCGAAAAGTCTTGCAGGGCCTAGAATAGTAACGGTGTTGCCATTACCTGGCTCTTGGCAAGCAAGAGGTGCCCCATTGCTCACTGAACAAGAAGTATCGAAGACGTGGCGAAGTATGTTTCGAGGCGTCGAAGTGAATGAAGAAAGCCTCGCCAAGGCAGAGGCCTTGCTCGAAGAATTGCGGCCGGAAAGCCCACTGCGTCACCGGCTAAGCACGGAACTGGACGAACTCCGCAAACTGTCCACCCAGAATCACTAGCGCAAATCAAGTCCGCAAGCGGTTTGCGAGAGCGCGGGTTGTCTACAACCAAAAGGTTGCACCGGTTGGCGCAGCCGATTTTGGTCTTCTTTCGGGGCAAGTTCCGCCCGCGCAGAGGATAGTTCTGCCGCTCAACTGTCTTGCGCAACGCAATGACCTGGATATGCCGCATGCCAGCGCATGCGCGCCATTTCCCTCGGCTTAGTGGTTGAATTCGAACCCGAACGTGACGCCGTTGGCAAACAAGTGATCGCGCGTGTTGCCATCAATGATGCCTAGGTCGGGCTCCTGATAATCGATCCGCTCGCTCGCTCGGCCAATGCCGGTCATTGCGATAGCTGTATAGCCGACCTTCAGCGAAAATGACCTCGATAGCTGACAGATCGCGTCGATTCGGAATTCGCCGACCGGCGCGAATTCGACATTATTCGCGCTCTTGTAAAAGTTGTGCAGTGGGAAGGTGCCCGTGGCCATCGCTCCGTACTCGTTGGAGTCCTCGAAATTGGCTCCGGCCATGAATCGGACTTGCGAGTCGAACGTCCAGCGGCCGCGTTTGTTCGACCAACGGGTGCCGATTTCGGGACCGATAATGTTGTTGTCGATGCCGAGCGAGAACTGATCCTGGCCCGGCCCCGGCGAGTCAGTGAACGGATTGGAGAACGAGAACCGATCATGCACCTGCAGGAATCGGGCTCCGTAATACATTTCCCAAACGCCCCAGCGATCATCCGGATCATAGCGGTAGGTTTTGAGGAGCTCGACGCCCGTCATCCGGGTAACGTTGGTGAATTCGCCATTCGCCGGAAAAGTGACCTGCACCGGAACCCCGGCTGCATTCAAGAAGCCGACGTGGGTGATGCCGTTCATCAACGGTTTGGCTTGCTGATCGTTGGTTTTCAACACGGTCGCCATCCAGCCGTTGTCGTCATTGCTTTCGAGCCAGTAGCCGAATTCGAAACGGTTGCCCCAGTCCCAATTCGAGCCGATGAATTGGTTGCTGTTGTCGCTTAGGCCTGGATTATCGGGCGTGCCGATCAGGGCATAGCCTGGATGGCTGATCGTCCAATACAGCCGCTCGTACGAGAACCAGGGCCCAGTGTTCGGGTGGAAGTCGCCGTAAGTGCTCAGATCGGGGGGCGCGAACAATTGCATGTCGGAGATGTTTCCGAACTCAATGGGTCCGAACGGCTGAAGTTCCTGGGACCGTCCCGTCGCCGCAGCGCAAAATAGCGTCAGGGCAATGATCAGCCACGTCCGCTTGCAATTGAAGAACATTGGAGTCCGCTCCCGCTCTGTGTTCTGCGCAGGCCCACCGACGAGCCTGAGGAAATGGGTGTTGACGGTAGTATCGGTCCTACCGCTGGCGCTAGTTCACTAAGAACGGCAGACTTTGCCGAAAATGCGGGATGCTCTAGCGGCGAATTGGCGGGCTGCGAGATTTGCGCAGGACAGTTGGCCGCAACTGAGCTCCCCTGAGTCAGCCAAACGCGTCTCCCCTCGCCCCCTTGCGGGAGAGGGGTCGGGGGTGAGGGGTGGACAAAACTGTGACGTCGAAATCCAGCAGCAAGTGGAAGATCGAACTTGATTCCCACCCTCACCCCAGCCCTCTCCCGTCAAGGGAGAGGGAGAATACGGAATGGGGCGCTCCACCCACAAATCTGACGCTCACACGAGTCAGATCCAGCCCTTGCGGATCAGCCAGGTTTTCACGATTTGCGTCAGCACGATATATGCCAGCAGAATTCCGACGACGAAGGGCCAGAAACTTGCCGGCACGGGAACGAAACCCAAGGCGTTGGCCAAGGGGGAGAAGGGAAGCCAAATTCCGATTGCCATGACCACGCCGCCCGTAACCATCAACGGCCAGCTAGCTCGGCTTTGGAGGAACGGGATTTTATTGGTCCGAATCACGTGGATAATCAGTGTTTGCGTCAGAAGCGACTCGATGAACCAGCAGGTTTGGAAGAGATTGTGCAGGGGATACGGATCTTTTTCAGTTCCCGGCACAAGGCAATGGAAGAAATAGATCAGGATGAAAAACGTCACGTAATCGAAAATCGAACTGCACGGGCCGATCAGCACGATGAACCGGCCGATGTCTTTCATCGACCACGGGTGCGGCTTGGCCACCAATTCTGGATCGACGTCGTCGGTGGGAATGGGAACTTGCGAAAAGTCATACAGCAAGTTGTTCATTAGAATTTGGATCGCGATCATCGGCTCGAAGGGAAGGAACGCGCTGGCCCCAAGCACGCTGAACATATTGCCAAACGACGAGCTGGCGCCCATCCGGATGTATTTCAGAATGTTGGCAAATACATTCCGTCCCTCCAGAATTCCCTCTTCCAACACCAGCAAACTCTTCTCCAGCAGAATCACGTCGGCCGATTCCTTGGCGATGTCGACCGCCGTGTCGACCGAGATGCCGACGTCGGCGGCCCGCAGCGCCGGGGCGTCGTTAATCCCATCGCCCATGAACCCCACGACATGGCCCTTGCTTTGCAGGGCCCGGATGATCCGTTGCTTGTGGGCCGGCGAAAGTCGGGCGAACAGCGTAACTTCGCCAGCCTTGTCGGCGAGCTCCGCGTCGGTCATTTTCTCGACTTGGGTACCCAGCAAGGTGACGTCGGTATCGATGCCTACCTCGGAGCAGATCTTGCGGCTCACCAGGTCGTTGTCGCCCGTGAGCACCTTGATCGCCACGCCATGCCGCTGGAGCGCTTCGATGGCCGGCGATGCGCTTTCTTTTGGCGGATCGAGAAACGCGATGTAGCCGCGCAGCACCATCTGGCATTCGTCGTCTTTGGAATACACGGCCTTGGGATCGACGTCCTTATAGGCGATCGCCAGCACGCGGAAGCCGTCGCTCGAGAGCCGTTCATATTCCTCGCGCAGATCTTCGATCAGCAATTGCTCGGTGGGATAGAGCCGCCCCTGCAGCTCGAACGTTGTTGAACGCTTGAAGATCTCTTCCGGCGCCCCTTTGCAGACAAGCCGATGCTTTCCCTCGGGCGTCTCAACCACGACGGACATCAAGCGCCGCGAAAAATCGAACGGAATCTCGTCGACCTTCTTGTAGTCCTTGATCTGCTCGTCCCGGCATGCGTCGTGTTGCAAGACGGCGCGATCCAGCACGTTTTTCAAACCGGTTTGAAAGTGGCTGTTCAAGAATGCTAGCAGCAGCACGCCGTCGTCCTCATCGCGCACCACGTCGCAGTGCCGCTGCAGAATCACGCGGTCCATCGTCAGCGTGCCGGTCTTGTCGGTGCAGAGGACGTCCATGGCGCCGAAATTCTGGATCGAATTCAGCCGCTTAACGATCACTTTCTTGCGCGACATGGCGATGGCCCCTTTCGACAGGCACACTGTCACGATCATCGGCAACATCTCGGGCGTCAGTCCGACTGCCACGGCCAGCGAGAAAGAAAAGGCATCGCCAATGACCGCGACGTTCTCTTTGCCGAACCAGGGCAGCCCCCAGTTGAGCTTCGTGAGCACGTTGATAATGAACACCGCCGGCGTCATCACCATCATGAACCGAATCATCAGCCAGGTGAATTGTTTCACGCCGCGGTCGAAACTTGTTTCCGGCTGCTGGCCGACGATAGCGCTAGCCATACCCCCCAAGTACGTGTTCGTGCCTGTTGCGCCGACGACACCGGTCGCCGAGCCGCTTTCGACGCTGGTGCCCAGGAAGCAGATGTTCTTCCGCTCCAGTGGCAAGCGCGAGTCGGCTGGTTCGGGGGCATCGAATTTTTCGACCGGAAACGATTCGCCGGTCAGGCTCGACTGCGTTAAGAACAAGTCCTTGCAGGAAAGCAACCGCAGGTCGGCAGGAATCATGTCGCCTGCCGCCAACTTCACGATGTCGCCGGGAACGATCTGGGCCAGCGGCACCTCGCGCGCCGCTCGGTCGCGGATCACCGTGGCGGTGACGCTGATCATCGCTTTGAGCGCGGCTGCCGCGGAATCGGCCTTGGCCTCCTGCCAAAACCGGAGCGAAACACCGAGCAGGACCATCAAAGCCATCACGACCGCCCCTGCCACGTCGCCGGTCAATACGGAAATCGTGGCTAGCACCGCAAGCAGAATAACCAGCGGATTGATGCAGGCATGCACGAGCAGTCTGAGACGACTATGATGTTCGGCCGGCGCGACGACGTTGTAACCGAATTCCTCCAACCGCTGCTCGGCTTCGGCATCGGTGAGACCCTGCGGCGAACTCGAAACCTTCGCCGGCGCGGCGGCGGTCTCCGACGCCGACAGCTCGACCAGGATCGGCGCAACGCGAATCCCTTGCTGCGGCCGCTTCCGAACCGGCAACAGTCGCTTCGGCAACACGGAGGTGGGTCGAATCGCCATCGGAAGCCTTCTAGGGCGTTAAATCAAGGGTTGCAAAAATCGCACTAACCGAGACATTAGAAACATGTTAGGACGCCGAGGGCGGGCAAATGAGCCGACATTGTTGGTTGGACTGCTCAAGTTTGCAAGGGGCTTTGTGGGCGTTATCCAAGCCCGCGCATTTCGCCTAACAGCCTGTTGAAAAAGGGGACAGGCACTACGCGGATACGTCAATACTGGGGGAAATCCTCTCGGTCGCTAAGAGCCAGTCCCCTTTTTCAATAGGCTGCTAAGGCGGCAACGAGCGAAACATCGCGGCCTTGTGGTAATCTCAAAAAAGCCTTGATTCCAACCCAGCGATGCAAAATGATTTGCAATAGGATTGTCGGCAGTCTGGATAGCTTGCCCGGTTAGGCGGAACTCCCATGAATCTGCAGGAACAGTTGCCGCGCCGCGCGGAGGCGGTGGCGGAATTCGATCGGCATGAACATCGCACCGACGGCACCCAGGTGGTCCGTAGTTTGGCCGATGGCTTGAGCCTGCTGCGCGACGCGTTTTTCGAGCGCGTGCATGGCGACGTGGAAAAAGTTTTCGGAACCGATTCCTCGATTCTCGACGCCGCGGCGCTGAAGAACGAGGCGAATGCCGATGCCGAGATTGAAATCTACTTGACCGTTGAATCCGCGCTGTATGCCGTGGGCAATCATTACGTCAGCACGGAGGAGGCTTGGTTTCGTGACTGGCTGGGGCGGTTGCGGCTTGGTGAATCGCTCGCTTCGCCGGCCGCGACTCAACGCCTGGCGTATTACTTCGAACGCTCCGCCGACGACCGGCGGCGGGCCTTTTCGGCTCGATTGCAGCGGGTGTTTCCCGAATCGGGCCATGCCCCCCTGATCATTTACCGGCTGTTTCCCTTGGCGATTTCCGTTGCCACGGCGGTGGCCTTTGGCGATCTGGCTCGGGCCGAAGAAACACGCAAGGGGCAGATTACCTGGCTGCCTGGGATTGCTTATTGCCCGGCCTGCCACGGCCGCCTGCTGGAGAATGGCGAAAAATGCCAGCAGTGCGGCAATCCGTTCTGGAAAACCGATTGGCTCACCGCCGAGTAGCTTCCGTAGGGTGGGCAATGCCCACCGGTGGCTCGAGCAAGAATCGCCGGCAACGCTAAATTTCAACGGTGGGCGGTGCCCACCCTACGGCTCGTCGGTTAGCGATGGTAGCTAATCTATTTCAGCCAGGGACAGGTTATATTGGAACGTATGAGCTACGATCCCGCGCGGCGCCGCAGAATTTTCCGCAGGCGGAAGCAGCCTGGCAGGAAATCGACGATCTGGTCGATGAAATTGTCCGGCTCGCCGGCTCGGATCTGTCGGCGCCGGAGTTTCAACAGTCGCTATTGGATCGCGCGGTGCGCGGGCTGGCGGCCGTCGGCGGAGCGATTTGGGTTCGAAACTCCGCCGGACAAATCCAACTCGACTGTCAGGTGAATCTCGAGGGCGTGCCTCTGGCCGCCAATTGGGCCGACGCCCAGCGCCACACCCGGCTGCTGGAGCACGTCATGTCGCAAGGATCCGGCCGGGCCGTGGCGCCATTGGCAACGCTGCCGGGTGAATCGCTGGCGGCTAATCCAACCGCTTTCCTGCTCCTCTTGGCGCCTCTGGCGGTCGATGTCGAAACGCTCGGCATCATCGAAGTTTTTCAACGGCCCAGTGCCGCGCCGGGTTCCGACGCGGCAATCTCCGTTTTCTCGCGACGCTCAACGATCTGGCTGCCGATTTCCAGCGCAATCGCCAACTTAGCCAATTGCGCAAGCGCGAACATTTGTGGCACATGTTCGACCGGTTCGTCGAACAAGCTCATGCCAGCCTCAATCTGCGCACAACGGCTTACACTATCGCAAACAACGCGCGGCCCCTCATCGGTTGCGATCGGATCAGCATTGGACTGTTTCGCGGCAGACGGTGCCGTATGCTGGCCATCAGCGGCGCCGACCGGTTCGACCCCCGCTCCGAGAGCGTTCGCTTTCTGGAACAAGTCGCCTCCGCGGTCGCGAGGACGGAAGAACCTTTTTGGCACGACGACGATCGCGCTGCGTGTCCGCCGCAAATCGAAACTCCGCTGGAAGCCTTCGTCGACGAAACGCACGCCCGGGCGATTGCCTTGATTCCGCTCTGGGCCGAAGCGAGTCCTCGAAGCGATGAGTCGGCCGGCGCACCACGTCGCCACCGAAAACCTCTGGGCATGCTGGTCGTCGAAAAATTCGACGATGGCCGCTTTGATCCGGCCCAGCGCGAGCGAATTCAGGCCGTGGCCCGGCACAGTGCGGTGGCCGTGAGCAACGCGCACGATTATCAATCGATTCCATTTCGTCCCGCGCTCGAAGCGCTGGGCGCGTCCGCTGGTTTGTCCAGGCCAAGCAACTGCCGAAAACCGCGGCGGCGCTCGTGATCGCGGCGGCGGCGATTCTGGCGCTGGTGCTAATCCCGGCTGATTTCGACATCACAGCCCACGGCCAGTTGCAACCCGAGCGACGGCGTGAAGTGTTCGCCCCAGCCGATGGGATCGTCGACCCGCTCACGGTCGACCATGGCGACACGGTCGCAAAAGGAGCCGAGCTGGGACGGTTGCGCCGGCCGCAACTCGATTTCGAAGCCACCCGCGTGGCGGGCGAAATCAAAACCGCGCAAAAACGCCTGGCTTCGATCCAGTCGTCGCGCCTCGCAGGCGGCCGCGATGCGCCCAGCACCACCGAAAAGCTGAACCAATTGACGGCCGAAGAAGAGGAAACCAAGGCCCAATTGACCAGCTTGATCAACCAACAAAAAATTCTCGATGCCCAGGAAGCCGAGTTGGAATTGCGCAGCCCATTGGCCGGCACCGTGTTGACATGGAACGTGCAAGAACTGCTCGCCGCGCGGCCGGTGACGCGCGGGCAAGCATTGCTTACGATCGCCGATCTCGACGGGCCCTGGATTATCGAGATGCGCGTGCCGGACGACCGGATCGGCCATGTATTGGAGGCCGAGGACGAACGAACGAGAAGCAAATCGGACCAGCAACTCGCGGCCTCATTTCTGCTGGCCACCGAACCGGGCAAGAGCCACGTCGGCAAGGTCGAAAAAATCTCGCTCGCCGCCGACACCGACAAAACGCCCGATAAGGCGACGGGCACCACCGTGGAGGTCACGGTCAGCTTCGATCGCGCGGAATTTCCGCCCGACGAGCTCCGCCCAGGCGCCACGGTCGTGGGCAAGATCCATTGCGGCCGGCGTTCGCTCGGCTACGTATGGCTGCACGAGTTGTGGGAGGCGATCCAATCGCATTTGTTGTTTTGAATTGTGGTGACTCGCGAGACTATTTCATGAATCGATTCGGTGCGACGGTAATCATCCTGTGCTTCGCCGTGACAGCGGCCCGCGGCGACGACCCGGTGGCCAAGCCGCGCAGCGATGGCCGGCTGCAACTCGATTCGGTCGTGCTCACGCTCATCGAGCAGGTCGAAGTCTCGGCCCGGCAAACCGGCGTGCTCGATTCTGTCGCCGCGACCGAAGGGCAAACGGTCAAAGAGGGCGACTTGCTGGCGAGCCTCGAAAACAATGAACAGCGGCTGGCCGTCGACAAGGCCCGCATCGAAGCCGAAATCGCCGCCAAACAAGCCGCCAGCGACGTGAAGATTCGCTATGCTCGCAAGTCGTTCGATGTAGCTTCGGCCGAGGAAAAACGGGCCGTCGAGTCGGCGGAAAAATTCAGCAAGAGCGTGTCGCAAACCGAGCTCGACGAACTGCGGCTCACAAAGCAGCGGGCTTCGCTCGAAACCGAGCAAGCCAGCGAAGACCGCGACGTCGCGCGGCTGACGGCCGATTTGAAACGCAACGCGCTGGACACGGCCAAGTACAACCTCAGCCGCTGCGAAATCCACAGCCCGTTGGTCGGCGTCGTCGTGCAAATCAAGAGGCGCCGCGGCGAATGGGTGCAGCCGGGCGATGTCGTGATGCGAATCGTCCGCACCGACCGGTTGCGGGTCGAAGCGTTTCTGAATTCGCACGACGTCGGCGGCGACCTGCTGGGCCGCCCGGTCATTTTGTCGGTCGACCTGCCGGGCCAAACCCACAGCCAGTTCCGCGGCAGCATTGTGTATGTCAGCCCCGAAGTGAATCCAGTGAACGGCCAATTCCGCGTCTGGGCCCAGATCGACAATCGCGACGGCCGCCTGCGTCCTGGCCTGCAAGGCAGCATGACCATCGAGCCGTCGGCGGCGCCGTAGATTCGTAAAGAGCCGCGCACGCAGGAAGCGTTTTTCGACGTTCATCCGCCAGCGAGCCCCCGCTTACTGCGTGCGCGGGTCTTTCGATGGGGGCAACGCCCCCGCTGCCCGCGGCGCATGTTGTCCGCCCCTGTTTCGAGGCGTATACTCTGAAGAGCCGAATTTCTTGTTTCGACAATTCAATCATGCCGCGTGAGAGAGAAGTCATGATCGCAACTTATCGACGGATGCGCTGGTTTCTGGGATGCCTGACGGTGTTGGCAGCGGGCGCCGCGGGATTGCGGGCCGATGAACCAGCAGCGCCGGCCAACGGCAAGGCCGCGGCAGCCAAAGAGCATCAGTTTGTCCGCCTGGTGCGCGACGCGCGCGGCGACCCGTTGTCCTTGGATACCGCGATCGTGCATTACGTGCCAAAGGATGCCGGCCGCGAGGGACTGTCGATCGATTTGATTGGCGCGGTCCACGTCGGTGAGAAGTCGTATTATCAAAAGCTCAGTAAGCAATTCGAGTCGTACGACGCGATGCTGTTCGAACTCGTGGCCGACAAGAAAGTCGTCCCTCAGCCCGGTCAGAAAAGCCATAGCGTGATCTCGTCGATCCAGACCGGCATGAAGGAGATGCTGAATCTCGACTTCCAACTGGATGACATCGACTACACGAAAAAGAATTTTGTCCACGCCGACATGTCGCCCGACGAAATGGCCAAATCGATGACCGCCAAGGGCGAAACGGTCTGGGGCATCATGTTTCGGATGATGGCCGTCGGGATGGCTCAACAAGCAGGCAAGGACAACTCATCGGATCTGGATCTGCTGCTGGCTCTGTTCGACAAAGACCGAGCGATCCAACTCAAGCGCTATATGGCCGTGCAGATGGAAGACATGGACGGCATGATGATCGCGCTGGAAGGCCCTAAAGGCTCGACGCTAATAACCGAGCGGAACAAAGCCGCCTTGAAAGTGCTGGGCGATGAAATCAAGAATGGGAAGAAAAAAATCGCCATCTTTTACGGTGCCGGCCACCTGGGCGATATGGAAAACCGGCTGATCGCCGACTTCGGTATGAAGCGCGACGGCGAACAATGGCTGGAAGCCTGGAATTTGCGCCTGCCGGGCCAGAAAGACGCGAAGGCGGCCCCACAGCCTGCCAGTAAGTAGCAGGCGATTGAATTGCCAGTGGGCACCGTGTTGGAAAACGACCGCGATGCGGGAGGGCGAGGCTCCTGCCGAGCCGGATTTGCAGCACAATCGCTGGTTGCCGCTCGGCAGGAGCCTCGCCATCCCCTGTTTTCGAAGGCGTGCTCGGGTGATGCTCGCCGGACGCGCTCGACTGGCGAAGCGTGGTTGAAGATGGTTTGGTGGATTGGTCCGGCGCGTTCCCCAACGATTCCTTTTCTACTGGGCCGTCTCGCGGTTAACGGCACGTGGGATGGCTTAACCTATTTCTGCCGCGTCGGTTGCGATAAGCCAATGGAATCTGCTGTCGCCGCCCCGTGACGCGGCGTCTCGGTCCGGCTACTTATCTGGCGGCAAAGCTGCGCATGCATGCGGCGGGTGATTTGCTACGATCCCGCTCGCGCACCGCGAATTTCCGGCAAACTTGCCGCCTCCGACACGCATCCTCGACATCGCACGGTTCGATTCCTAATATGGAAGCTCTCCGCTACCCCCGCACTCCAGCGGCGATCGCCCGATTGTACGCTTTGCGCGCGGCCGACTATTGGCACCGGGGCCTCATTCCCCCAATGACTGCAACGCTTCTGGCCGCGCTGGCCAAACTGCTTAGCGGGGCGAGCGTGCGCTGGATCGATTGCCAGCCCTCCACCACGCAGCGGGTTTACTTCGCCAACCACACCAGCCATCTCGACGCGCTCGTGGTCTGGGCCGCGCTGCCGCATGAATTGCGGATGTCGACGCGCCCCGTTGCGGCCAAGGACTATTGGACCAAGGGGGCCGTGCGCCGCTATCTGGCCACACGCGTCTTCGACGCCTTGCTGATCGACCGCAAGGATATCAAGGTCCACCAGAGCCCCGTCGATATGATGGTCCGCGGGATGGGGGATCGCAAGTCGCTGATCGTGTTTCCCGAAGGGAGCCGCAGCGAGGACTCGAGCATCGGCGAGTTCAAAAGCGGGCTGTATTATCTGAGCAAGAAGCGGCCCGCCCTGGAATTGGTGCCGGTGCATATCGACAATCTGAACCGGGTTCTCCCCCGCGGCGAGTTCCTGCCGGTCCCGTTGCTAAGCTGCATCAGCTTCGGTCCGCCGATGTGGCTGGAGCCAGGCGAGCCGAAGACCGACTTTCTTCAACGCGCCCGCGAAGCGGTGCGGCGTTTGAAGGAGGTCTGAAGCCGCGCGCATCTCGTCGCTGCTCATTCGGTAAGCCCAGGGATGGCGATCCCTGGGCTTCAATGCTTCTCGCATGCGGCGCGAATATCCCGCCGGTCGCCAATTGCAAGCCAGCCTCTCGGAGGTTATCAGAAAGAGTTAGATTGCGGCTTCACCGATTTCGAAAACGCTCCGGGGATTCGACTCGATGGCAGATTGGCAGACGTTGGCGCTCGTCGGTGGCGTGCTGGCCCTATTGGCCATCACGACGACCGTCGGCCAACTGCTAAAGCTCTATCCCGACAGCGGACTGAATCCCCCGGCGGTGCGGAGTTTCAATCTCCGCCTGCGGGCCTGGTGGCTGATGTGCTCCGTGCTGGCCGCGGCGCTGGTGGTCGGCAACACCGCGACGGTCGTCCTGTTCGGCCTGCTTCTCGTTCTGCGCCCTGCGCGAATTCATCACGCTCACGCCCACGCGGCTGGGCGATCATCGGGCGCTGTTCTGGGTTTTCTTTCTGTTCACCCCGCTGCAATACCTGCTGATCGGGATGATGGGCGAGCTCGCACGATGAACTCTACAACGTGCTGCTTCCGGTGTATGCGTTCCTATTCATCTTGGCCCGCGTGGCGCTGTCGGGCGACTACAAACGATTTCTGGAACGGACGGCCAAGATTCAGGCCGGCTTGATGATCTGCGTATATTGCCTCAGCTTCGCCCCGGCTCTATCTGTTCATCCATTTGCCGGGGGGCAGACTCGGGAGCCAACGTGCGGTTGCTGTTTTTCTTGATCCTGATGGTGCAGTTGAGCGATGCGCTCCACTTTCTCTGGAGCAAGCTGGTCGGCCGCACGGTGATCGCCCCGACGATCAGCCCCGGCAAAACCTGGGAAGGTTTTCTGGGCGGCACCGCCAGCGCGACACTGCTCGGCGCGGCCCTGTGGTGGGCCACGCCGTTTCCCCCGTGGGGCGCCGCGGGCATGTCGCTGCTTGATCAGCATCATGGGCTTTGCCGGCGGCATGACCATGTCGGCCATCAAGCGCGACCGCGGCGTGAAAGACTACGGCACCCTGGTCGAAGGCCACAGCGGCCTGCTAGACCGAATCGACTCCCTCTGCTTCGCCGCCCCCGTGTTCTTCCACGTCACGCGGTCATATTTTCCGTAACGGACTGTTTCGATGCCGATTCGCGAATCGACGCCGCCTGACAATGCAGAATTGGGCGATTTCGTGGAGTCATTTTCTGCTCGGATGGCGAGTATTTTATTCCTCCTGGCTTTCAGCGCCGCCTTGGCGGCGGGATGCGTCGCGACTATCTGGTTTGCATTGCGTGGGGCGTCTCAGGCCCAATGGCGCATGGCCTTTTACGAGGAGTCCGGATGGTGCTGGTCGGGATTCATTGCCGCTTGTCTTTGCGGCTTGGTTCTGATCGGACTCGGTATTTCCTTGGCCATTTATGCGAATCGGCTCCGCTTGCGCAGCGTAAAGTTCTATGTCAATGGATTCCAATACCACGATCATCATGGTGTCGAACAGATCCTTTGGTCGAGCATCGCGCGCGTTCGAGAAACAATCTCGTCGGAGCGGCGGCCAGGCCTGAAATTTCCCGCTGTTCTCCTCGCTTCACGAGGCGCTAGTAGCAATTACACGCTCATCACCTCGGAAGGCAAAGAATTCAATTTCGATCCCGAATGGATCGGAGACATCACGCGATTCGGAAAGTTCTTGTGGGCGGAAGCCCGGCGCCATTCGCTGCCATGGGAATACGCGAACGAAAACAAGTGTTAAGCGATCTTCCACGGATGCTTGACTGGACGGGCGCGGACTCTTGATTAGCTCGCTTTCGGCTCTCGCGACAATATGCCCAGCACGATTTTGCGCAGCTTGGGTTCCGCTGTGGCGGCGGCGGCGAGAATTTCGGGGATGCTCACCGGCTCCAGATGATCCGGCAGGCAGATGTCGGTCACGATCGACAGGCCCAGCACGCGCATTCCGCCATGCACGGCGGCCAGGACTTCAGGCACCGTCGACATGCCGACGACGTCGGCCCCGATCAATCGCAGGAAGCGATACTCGGCCCGCGTTTCCAAATTCGGCCCCGTCACTGCCACGTAAACTCCCTTGTGTGCGACGAAATTCTCGCGCCGCGCAATCTCCAAGGCCCGTTCCACGAGCAGCGGATCGTACGGGGCCGACATGTCGGGAAACCGGGGGCCGAGGCGGTCGTCGTTGATGCCGACGAGCGGGTTGTCGCCCAGCAGGTTGATGTGGTCGTCCATGATCATGATGTCCCCCTTGCGGTAATTCGGATTCATTCCGCCGCAAGCGTTCGACACGATCAGCAGTTCGGCGCCCAGCGCACGCATCACCCGCACGGGAAACGTGATCTGCTGCTGCGAGTAGCCTTCGTAGGCATGGAATCGGCCTTCCATCGCCACGACCGGCAGCCCGGCGAGGCGGCCGCAAACCAATTGGCCCGCGTGGCTGATTGTCGTGGACTGTGGAAAATGGGGCAGCGCGCCGTAGTCGAGCTTGGCTTCGACGGAGATTTCCTCGGACAAGCCGCCCAGCCCAGTCCCGAGGATGATGCCGGCCCGTGGCGTGCCGGTCCAATGTTGGCGAATGGCGGCAACGGCTTCGATGACTTGCTCGAGGATTTTTTGCATGAGGCGCTGGGATCCAGTGGCAACACGAAAGAACCGGCGGCGCAAAAGCGCTCCGCTAAGCGCGTCGCGGCTAACAGCAAGTGCCCGAATCCGCGTTATTCGGAGTCGGCGTTATTCGGAGTCGGCGCTATCGGGAATGCCATACTCGCGCAGCAAGGCATGGTATGCCGGCAGATCACGCAGATTATCGAGATCGGAGTCGAATTCCAAGTGCTCGAAATCTTCGTACCCGAACTGCATTGCCCGACCGAGCTCTTCCAGCGCCGCTCCAGTCGAGCCTTGCACCGCCAGTCGGCAGGCCAGATTGTACCGGGCCGTGCAATCGCGGGGGGCCAAAGCCACGAGCCGCCGATCGATTTCCAGCGACCGCTCGTATTGCCCACGAAGCGCCAACAACTCGCCGAGAGCCCGCAGAATGGAAATATCGTTCGGGTTCCGGGCCAGAATCCGGTCGAACATCTCGATCTGAAAATCCACCAGCCCCAAATCACCAAACCAGCGCGAGCCGCCATCCGCTGAGCGGGCGGGCCGAGAAGGCAACGGCGTTGGATCGGAGGGAGGCATCACGCACACGGCAGCCGCTCAGAGCGGCTTTGTCAGGGTCGATCGAAGTTCAAACGTGCTAACTGCCTGTTGAAAAAGGGGACAGGCACTACGCGGGTACGTCAATACTGGGGGCAATTCTCTCGATCGCTAAGAGCCAGTCCCCTTTTTCAACAGGCTGCTAAATCCGCACTTCATTAACTAGCATCGTCGCCAGAAGCACGATCGTGTTAATCCTCGTCGTCGAATTCCTGTTCCAGCTCGGCATCGTCGGCATCTTCGCCCGAGTCGGCGTCCCCGGCTTTTTCAACCTTGCCGGTTTCGTCGTGTTCGCCCTCGGAGAATTCGTCGCTGTCTTCCTCGAAATCGTCATCAAAGTCGTCGTCAAAATCTTCTTCGTCGAACTCTTCTTCCTCTTCTTCCGTCTCGAGTTCCTCACCGTCGTCGAATTCCTCGTCTTCCTCCTCCACCTCGTCATCGGAGGCGACGACAAAGGGAACACCGCCCGAGGGATTACCGCATGGCGCAACACAGTCGAGCGAGAAACCGCCTTGGGGCCTACAGTCTGGCGGAGCACATTCCAGCGGAACATAGCCGTGGAGAGCGCGTGAAGATGGCTCCAGTAGCGCGCCGCCCGACGTTTCGATTTCCCACGCCATAATCCGCCTCCCTCAAAATCGTACTGCTCAGAATTGTCTGTCAGGGTTCTTGTTAGTAGACCTGACTCGGTTTGTCAACTGGCCAGGAGCGGGTGTTGCCCCCCAATAGCAATGGCCCCCTGCCAGCTGCAATGATTTGAATGCGGAGGCGAAAGGTGCGGATGCACGGCGCGGCACGTTGCATGCCGGAATCTGTCGCTTTCTTGTCGCAGGCCGGATTTCAGGCTGAGGGGCGCACGGCTGCGGCGCGCTCGGACAAGAGATTGAGTGGCACTCCGCCCGCTGGCAGATCGATCCGCAAGCGGCGATCCGATCCTGTCGCCGCCGACGTATCGAGCGGCGCGTGGAGCGCGGGGCGTATTCGCGCGAGAGCCGTTTCGAGATATTTCTGCGCGTCGGCGTTGCCCGGCGCGGCGGCGAGCCACTGCCGCAAGACCGGCTCGGCGGCCGGAAAATCGTTGCTGGCGAATAGCGTCACCCCCAGCCAGCGCAAACAGAGCAGATCGCGGCAGCCGGTGTCATACGCGGTTTGCAAATAGGGGCGGGCAGCCACCCAATTTTTCTGGGCCGCCAGACAGGCTCCACGGATCACGCCGCGCAGCAAGTCGCGATGCGGCGTGTCGGACGGCAGCATAGTTGCCTGCTCCAGCGCTTCCTGGCGCCGATCATGTTTCACGTGCAAATCGATCAACCGGCGCCGCAGCCGCACCGACGTACCGTCGGCTGCCAGCGCCTCGATCAGCAAATCTTTGGCCTCGGTGTCTTCGCCCAGCAATTCCAGCGTCAGGCTCAGGCAGGTGACCGCCACTTCACCGAGGGTCGAGACGTGCCAGGTTTCCAAATTGATTTGGCCATGCCGGACCGCCGCCCGATAGGCGCGGCAGGCCAAGTCCATGCGGCCTGCGCTCTGCATGTAGCCCCCCATGGCGCACAACAACTGGCCGTCGAAGGGAAAAATCTCGAGCGCTTCGAGACAAACTTTCACCTGCTGATCGCGATCGTCGGGACGTCCTTCACCGAGTGTCAACAATCCATAATAGGCTTCGAGCATTTCGGTCGAGCCGCGCGGAGCCGTGGCGACCGCCAGCCGAAAACATTGCTCCGCCTGATCCGAAGCACCCAGATGCAGCCAAGCCTCGCCGCGGGCCAGATTCGCCAGCGCGATGGCAGCCTCGCCCGTGCGCGCCAAATCGGCCAATTCCAGTTCGGCAAGTTTCAAGTCGCGGCGCGCCCGCTGCGTCTTCACCGCCGGTTCGAGATCTTTCGAACTGCGCTGAATCCGCCACGACATGGCTTCGATTTCCATCCGAGACGCGGCCAGCGCGTTGCGCAAATTCTCGCGCAGCCGGCCGCTGAAGCGCAAATTCGGCTTGTTCGGCATCAAGCGAACGCGGCCCGCCTGCTCGACCATCTGGTGCTCGCCGGTGGGAGGCAACTCGACTAGCGCCAAGTAAACGCGATTGGGGTTGGCCGCTTCGTCGACAAACCGGCGGATGGCTTGGGCCGTGTCCGGCGCGATCCGCTCGCCCGCGTCGAGCCACAGAATCCAGTCGCCGGTGACTCGGTCCAAACAGGCATTCCGCGCGGCGGCGAAATCGTCGGTCCAGGGGATGTCTATCACGCGGCTGGCGCGGGTCATGGCCAAATGCCGGGTCCGATCGACGGAGCCCGTGTCGGCGACGAGAATTTCATCGGCCCAGCGGCGCACGCTTTCCAGTGACGCCGCAAGCTGATCCTCCGCGTCGCGGACAATCATGGCCACGGTGAGTCGCCGCGGTTCGGCAGACATAGCGAAGCTCCCCAATCCTTGGGTGACGATCGATTACCGTCCTTGGCAATCCACAATCGAGTGCCGTCGAACGCAGTCAAGAAATGGCCACGCCCCGCCGGCGAGAACGGGGCGGAAGTGTAGCGGTGCAGCCCAATTTGCCGGAAGACGAATGTGGTCGCAGAGCGCGCGGCTCCCCGGAGAGCTTGTGAAAGAATGGGGACTGGCTCCGAGCCAGCCGCCGGAAGGTAGCAAGACATGCCGGCCGCGAGGTGCCTGTCCCCATTCTTTCACACCGCGGAGTGAGCCGCAACAATGCCAGCAGACTGACTAGCGATCAGGTCGTGGGCTGCATCCGTCCCGCATTGCCAGCATGCAGGTGGAACTCGCGAAGGCGTCGTTCGTGGTGGAATGCCAGGCCCATGAATGCGATTCCCAAGCCGACGATCAGGCTCAGCAGCAGGACGACGAGGATCACCATCAACCACGCCGTGCCGTATAGCATGTGGCTATTTTCGTTGATCGCGGTGTTGTTTTGAAATCGGATGCCGACCCCCAGAGCCGTGAGCCCCAGGCCAATCATGGCCCCTGCCGTGATAATCGCTCCACAAAGCGCTCGCATTGGATATTCCTTGAAGAAAGAGTTGGGTTTTTACGCCTAAAATATGCCGCGCGTTCCGGTTCTCGGACTTGGCAGTTCTGGACCGATTCGACAGCGGCTATTGCCCGAGCATCCGCAAGCAGCCTCCCATCACCAGGAAGATTCCGGCAATGATGATGAAGATGCTGCTGCAACCACAACCCATCCAGGGCCCACCCGGCCCTCTCGGCGTGAAATATCCTCCACCACCTAGCGGTCCCCCCATGCCCATACTCATAGAATGTCCTCCGTTGGATCGGAACGTGGAACTGAAAACGATTGCATGATCGCGAAAGCGCACAAAAAGAGACCATTTTTTTCAGCTTTGATCCGGGTTCCTCGGAAGGCGCTTCGCTCGGATCTAAATCCCAATGTAGCCGCTAGCAATTTCCATGCCTAGAAAATATTTCAATTATTTCCGAAGTAAGCATCCAAGGAGTCGAATGCGGACGAAACGTGGTAAATCTCCGGCAAATCGAGTTGCGAGGCGGACAAACCGCACCGGCATAGGACAGTCGCCGCACGAACGCTGCCTTGCGCGAACGAGTTTGCCGCAGGTCAGCGCGACGCCGAAACGCCCTGCCACGGTCCTCTCAATCTTACAATGGTTGCACTTCGAGCAGGCCCGAAAGCGAGGATCGAGAACCGTCTTTTTATTTCAAAAAGGTACACCGATGAAATCGCACACCGAATATCTGACGTTTAATATTCCCTCGAAAATGGCTTTTGAAAACATCACGCCGCAGGTTGAGCAGGCGGTGCGAAACAGCAGCGTGCAAGAGGGTCTCGTGTTATGCAATACAATGCACATCACCGCCAGCGTGTTCATCAACGACGATGAACGGGGATTGCACCACGACTTCGGCAAGTGGCTGGAGCAACTCGCCCCGTTCAACCCCGACCCGGACCACTATCATCACAATCGCACGGGCGAAGATAATGCCGACGCCCATTTGAAGCGGCAGATCATGGGCCGCGAAGTCGTCGTGGCCATCACCAAAGGCAAACTCGATTTCGGCCCCTGGGAACAAATCTTCTACGGCGAATTCGACGGCTACCGCTCGAAGCGCGTGCTGGTGAAGATCATCGGCGAGTAATCGCGGCGTGCGCACCTCACGGCATCGCCGCGCCAACGGGCCCACGCGCCGCCGCTTTGCAAAGCCTCTTCGAGCTTGTTACGCTGTTGCATGCACCAGCTTTCGAGGCTGTAGCTCAGTTGGTAGAGCAACGGACTTTTAATCCGTAGGTCTTGGGTTCGAGCCCCAACAGCCTCATCTTCTTTTCGCGGTGGTTGGCCTATGAATGCTCGCACGGCGCGTCGGCGCTCTAAAACTGCTGTCCGGCGAGGGTCGCCGGGGCCATGGCGACTTGTTCTGTGGCTTGTCGCGGGTGCGTTGTTGGGTTCGGCCGTTTATGGCGTCCAGCGGTGGGTGGCAAGCACCTCGCGGCAGCAAAATGACACGGTCCAGCATCGGGCTGGCGGAAGTCATTCTCCATTTATTGCCACGGTCGCCAATACTGCATCGTCTCCGATGCCAGTGCCCGCCGGCATGGCTTGGATTCCTGGCGGCGAGTTCTCGATGGGCTGCGCTGATCCGCGGCTGTGTGTCGATGGCGGGCACGAAGCAATGGACGACGCGCGGCCGGTGCACCGCGTGTACGTCGACGGCTTCTGGATGGACAAGACCGATGTGACGAACGAGCAATTCGCGAAATTCATCGCCGCGACTCATTATGTGACCGAGGCCGAGCAGACGCCGCAAGCCAAAGACTTTCCCGGTGCGCCACCGGCAAACCTGGTGGCCGGCTCAACGGTGTTTACGCCGACCGACAAGCCCGTGCCGCTTGATAATTATTTCCAGTGGTGGGACTACGTGCCCGCCGCGAATTGGCGTCATCCGCAAGGCCCGGGCAGCGATATTACGGGCCGCGAAAAATATCCGGTTGTGCAGATCGCTTATCCCGACGCCGTGGCTTACGCCAATTGGGCCGGCAAGCGTTTGCCTACCGAGGCCGAATGGGAATTCGCCGCCCGGGGGGGTTTGACCGGCGCGGTATACGCCTGGGGCGACGAGTTTCATCCGAGCGGCCGGTTCATGGCCAATACCTATCAGGGCCAGTTTCCCGTTCGCGGGCGCGATACGGCCGACGATGGCTTCGCCGGCATTGCTCCCGTCGCGCAGTTTCCGGCCAATGGCTATGGCCTGTTCGACATGTCGGGCAATGTCTGGCAATGGTGCAGCGATTGGTATCGCGCGGACTACTACCCGCAGTTAGCCGCGAAGGGGGGCGTGGCGCCAATCCCGAGGGTCCCGACGCACCGTTCGATCCCGCCGAGCCAGGCCAGAAAAAGCGCGTCCATCGCGGCGGCTCTTATCTTTGCACCGACCAATACTGTACGCGTTACATGGTCGGAACCCGTGGCAAAGGCGAAGAGAATACAGCTACCAACCATCTCGGCTTCCGCTGCGTTATGTCGCCGACGACGAAGTAGCATCACATCGCCGGCTTTTTGTTAATTCTCGATTGGAAGCATTGAATTCCCAGTGGAAGCATTGAATTCCCAGTGGAAGCATTGAATTCCCAGCATCCGTTGACTAAAACTGACTTCGCTGGGGGAAAACACTACCTATTGGGCCACGGAAATCCCGGGCTCCTCGTGTGGCTTAGTCGATTCCATCGGGCCGGCGCGGATGGCCGCGTCACTTCAATTCGTACTCTTGCGAGCGATGGACCAGCTCCGGCGGCGGCAGGGAACGAGCCGTGAGTGTGTGTGTTTGCGTTTGCGTTTGGCAGCAGACGCGATTGCGCGGCCGGAATGTTTCCGGCTCGGTCTGTATCACGTTTTTTGGAGAGGTGCGAACTATGGTCGGCAAACCCAAAATGAAAGCGATCGCCTTGTTTGCGATCGGCGGACTGTTCGGCTATGCCGCCGCGACAGCCAGCCTGGAGGCATTGCACAAGGCAAACGCTGAGCCGGCGCACGTGGCAGCTACCAACGCTGGAAAGACTCCGGTCCGAACCGCCGAGATTTGTAAGACGGAAGGGGCGAATAAAGCGCAGCTTCTCGCCATGGCCGATCCGAAGGTCAAAGCCCGCGTTGCCGCCTTCCAGACGGAACATGGCAAGCAGCCGAACATCCTATTCATCATGGGCGACGACATCGGCATGTGGAACATCGGCGCCTATCACCGCGGCATGATGGCCGGACGTACGCCGAATCTTGATCGGATGGCTAAGGAAGGCATGCTCTTTACCGATTATTACGCCGAAGCAAGTTGCACGGCGGGTCGTGCAAACTTCATTATGGGTGAGTTGCCGATCCGCACCGGCATGACCACGGTCGGCCAGGCGGGCGCCAAGATCGGCATCCCAGCCGAGGCTTGCACGATCGCCACGGCGCTCAAAGCCCAGGGTTACGCCACCGGCCAGTTCGGCAAGAACCATCTGGGCGATTTGAATGAATTCCTGCCCACGGTTCACGGCTTCGATGAGTTTTTCGGCTACCTATATCACTTGGACGCGATGGAAGACCCAGCGCATCCCAACTATCCCCAAGATCTGCTGAACAAGGTTGGCCCGCGTAACATGGTTCACAGTTGGGCAACTGAGGAAGACGACCCGACGGAGATGCCACGCTGGGGCAAGATCGGCAAGCAGAAGATCGAGGACGCCGGCACTCTCTACCCGAAACGGATGGAGACGATCGACGACGAGATCCGCGAGCTCGCCCTGAAGTTCATCGACAAGGCGAAGAAAGACGGCAAGCCGTTCTTCTGCTGGCTCAATCCGACGCGAATGCACATCGTCACGCATCTTTCTCCCAAATGGGAAGCGAAGCGCAATTCGGTGAATGGCTGGTCGGAAGAGGAAGCCGGCATGGCCCAACTCGATAACGACGTGGGTTTGGTCCTCCAGAAGCTCAAGGACATCGGCGAGGACGACAACACCATCGTGGTGTTCAGCACCGACAATGGCACCGAGGCCTTCACCTGGCCCGACGGCGGAACGACTCCGTTTGCGCAGTGCAAAGGGACCGTCATGGAAGGGGGATTTCGCGTTCCCTGCCTCCTGCGTTGGCCCGGCCATGTGCCGGCGAACTCGGTTCAGAACGGAATCTTCTCCGGCATGGACTGGTTCCCGACCTTCTTAGCCGCCGCCGGCAATCCGGATATCACCGAGCAATTGCTCAAAGGTGTCAAGCTCGGCGATCGGACCTATAAGAACCATCTCGACGGCTACAACCAGTTGGATTGCATCACGGGCAAAGGACCGTCGGCGCGGCACGAGATTTTTTATCTTGGCGAAAGCACGGTCGGAGCCGTGCGGATCGACGATTACAAGTATCGTTTCATCGATCAGCCGGACGGCTGGCTCGGCGCAAAGACTCATGTTGACGTTCCCTATTTGATCAACCTTCGCCTCGATCCGTTCGAGCGCCAGGGATGGCCAAACTTCGGGACGAAAGAAGGTTCGCAGGAGTACTTCCAATGGTTCAAGTTCCAGTTTTGGCGCTTTGTTTTCGTCCAGCAGGTGATGGGCAAGGAACTCCAGTCGTTCATCGATTATCCGCCGATGCAACGAGGCGCTAGTTTCAATCTCGACGCGGTGAAAGCCGAAATGACGAAAAGGATGCAACAGGCCGAGGCAGCCAGCCACGGCACTGGAGATTAGCGTCAAGGATTTTTTCCGGCGGGCGGTTCGCAAGAGCCGCTCGCCTTTTTGATTCTGACAACCTCGAAGTGACAACACGAGAACCCCGCGCCATGAAGCTGATCCATGCACCCTTTGCCGTTGTGGCTTTGGTCATTGCGGGCGTTTCTGCCGCGAATGCGCAAGACCCCCTGCCATCCTGGAATAGCGGTCCGGCCAAACAGTCGATTCTCGATTTCGTCGGCAAGGTGACGAAGGAAGGGTCAGCCGACTTTGTCCCGCCGGCCGAACGGGTGGCCACGTTCGACAACGACGGCACACTGTGGTGCGAGCAGCCGATGTATTTCCAGTTCATGTTCGCGCTCGATCGCGTGAAGGCATCGCGCCCGAGCATCCCGAATGGAAAGACAAGGAGCCGTTTGCCTCGCTTCTCAAGGGAGATGTGAGGGGCGCACTCGCCGGCGGCGAACCTGCAATTCTTGAAATTCTCATGAGCACGCATGCCGGCATGACCACGGCGGAATTCGAGCAGATCGTCAAAAATTGGGTCGCGACCGCAAGACACCCGCGTTTCAAGCGGCCTTGCACCGAGTGCGTGTATCAGCCAATGGTCGAGCTGGTTGCTTACCTGCGCGCCAATGGTTTCAAGACATTCATTGTCTCCGGGGGCGGCATCGAGTTCATGCGTCCCTGGACGGAGAAAGTCTATGGCATTCCGCCGGAACAAGTCGTCGGCAGCAGCATCAAGACGAAATTCGAGCTGCGCAACGGCGAGCCGGTGCTGGTCCGTTTGCCGGAGATCAACTTCATCAACGACAAGGATGGGAAGCCGATTGGCATCAATTCGCACATTGGCCGCCGGCCCATCGCCGCGTTTGGCAACTCCGATGGTGATCGACAGATGCTCGAGTGGACGCAAGCCGGCCATGGCGCCAAGCTACTGATGCTCGTTCGCCATGACGATTCGATTCGCGAGTATGCTTACGGCGCCGACTCGAAGATCGGCACGTTTTCGGACTCGCTGATGAACGAAGCGAAGAAGTAGGACTGGACCGTCATCAGCATGAAAAGCGATTGGAAGCGAATTTTTCCATTCGAAAAGTGAAGCAATGTTAGCGGAGCAAAGGTCACTTTGCATCGATCGAGGCATTGACGTTTCCTTATTCGAGCTTCGCGCACGCGCACAACCGACTTGGCCAACTGCGGAACCATTCCGGAACTTGGCGTTCTGTAAAATCCGGAGTTTGCCTCCATGAAAAGCGCGATAACCCTGTTTTTTTTCGCGGTAGTCGTCGCTTGCTGGGTCGTCTATTCGCCCAAAACCTCGTTCGCCTCTGCCGGTGATGACCAATCGCGCCACGCTGGCGAGAAGTTCGCGGCGACGCCCTGGCATCTGATCGATACCTGGTGGGACATCGGTCAGGAGACGCCGTTCGAGAGCCTGGCTGTGGACGTAACAATCAGCGACGACGTGCCGTCGAACGTGAATCTCTACATCTCGCCCATCGGTCTGGCGCATCTCAGTAAGACGGCTTTCTACGGCGGCATCCAGACCAAGGCGGACGGTTATACCAAGCAAGATCAGAAACTCCGCACGATCGGTCCCGGCTTTATCTTCTCGATGTGGGGCGAGCGCAGCACCGACGCCATCAGGCCTTCGGTCGGCGGGTTCTTCCAGAGCTCGGGACACGAAGGCGACTTCGTGAGCGTGCGCCGACCATTTCAATGGAAGAAGGGCAAATACACGTACCGCTTGACTCGCATGGATCAGGAGACGATTGACGGCCAGGCGTACACCTGGGTCGGAGCGTTCGTGGTTTCGCGCGAGAAAGACGAAAACGTCTTCGTCGGCGGCCTGAGATTCAAAGGGGAGAAGCTGGTCCTTGAGCCGAAGGTGGCGAACTTCGTCGAGGTCTACGGGGAACGCCGGCCGCTGGCCGACATCCCGCGAGTGACAGTCACATTCGGCCCACCGGTGTTGAATGGGACCGTCGCCAAGAACCCTCAGGCAGAAGCGACCTATCCGAAAGGTGTTCCGGATTACGCCGACGCCGTGGCGAAGGACGGTTCACTGGTCATCACCGTGGGCCAGCCGGTGAAGGACCGAGGCGAGCGCCACGTCACGCTGATCGAACGCAAGAAATAGCTGAATCGGAAGACAGAACCAGCGTGAACTATTTCGAAAGCAACCGGATCAGCCGTCGGCGGGCGAGCGACCAGCCGCAAGCAACTGACAAGCTCGCTCTATTTGCGAACGGTCAGGCCGGTTTTCAAGAAGTCTTTGCCCGTCTGAAAGACCTTGTCGTCGAACGAGTTTCCTAGCAACGTGATCGTGCCGATCGTGTTGCCGAACTTGATGACGCCGGTATCGACGACTTTGAACGGCCCGAGCTTTTCCTTCTTCCCTTCCATCCCCGCGTCCGTGAACTGGGCGTAGACGCAGATCGCCCCCGGCACGTCGAGCGTTTCGAGCGTGATTTTCTTTTCCAGCGAGCCGATCAAGTACTGCCATTTGGCTCGCGAGGCGACCCGGCTTTCGACCTCTGCCTTGGTGGCCAGCTCGCCGACGGTATCGACGAAAAACGTGATTTGCAGGGTGGCATTGTGGTGTGGGGCGTCCAGGAGCAGCGTCGGCCGCGCTGTCGGATCGACTTGGATCTTGGTCAGCGACCAACCCGCGGGAGCGACGGCTTCCAGCGTCGCTCCGCCGGGCACGGAAAAAGACAACTTCTTGGCCGTCTCATCGGCGACGAGGCCGGAACAAGCACAGTTCAGCAGGGCGACAGCGAATAGAAATTTCATGGCTTTCCTCGGGGGCCGGAAGGGGATGGCCAGTGGCCGCGCCTAGCCCTATTAGAATTCGCGGTCGACGCCAGTCAAGGTTCCGCTCGAATTTCGCCCCGGGCGACGTCATCGCGCAAGCCATGTTTTCGCGTCCTGGAACGAGGAGCGCATCGCGGGTCTCTACCGGCGGCTTCGCGTTGGCGGCGGCAGATCTTCGATCCCCGCGATGGGAGCGCACTCGAGCGTCCGTCGCGACGGCTTGAGCCCACAGCCGGCTATTTTCCGTCGCATGATTCCGGGGCGCAGTTGCAGCACTGCGCGGCGTAGTCGCAGGGGCGTGGGCTGCACTCGCCAAATTTCCAAGTCATGCCCAACCCCAAGTAATAGATTGCGAGCGACGCGGTCGTGTCGGGGCCAAAGCTCTCGGTGTTCTTGAACAACACTCCGCCAAACAGATCCACATCGAGATTCGGAACCATGAAGCCTTCGCGGCCGATACCAACGGTCAGCCGATTCTGGTTGATAAACGGAGCACTGCCCGCTTGGAACAATTGCACGTTCGCCTGACCGATCGGATTGCCATCCAGATTGCTGCCGACGTTGTGATTGATCGGGTCGGTGTTATACGAGTAACCGACCCGATACTTGTAGACGCCGCAGGTGTACTGCGCACCGAGAGCAAAGGCCCATTGATTCACCAACACGTCCTGCCACAGTGCGGCGTCTTCCCAATCCTTCCAGTAAACGTCGGTGGCGATCAGCAGATTTCCGTCCATCAATGCGTGATTGGCCCAACCCAAGCCGACGGTCATCGGCTGATCGACGTCCAAATCCGTATAGTTGCCGGCCACCCGAATCGCATCGGAGAACTGGAAATCCAGCTTTGATTGCCATAACACGCCGACCGTGTTGCAATTGTCGAGTGCGTAATCGGCGCCGAGGCTGGCCCGCAGCCCATAATCGTTAACCATCGCGGAACCGACGATTGGGCCCACAAAGCCGAGCTGCTCGAACGCGGTGCCGAGCGTGGTCGAGGCTCCGACGGAGAATCGGTCGGTCAGTTGCATGCCGACGCCGGCCGTCAGGCCCAGGACGACGTACTGGCTGCTGAAATTATTGAGGATCGTGCCTGCGCGCGGCCGCGGTATTCGGCGCCGGCTCCGCTGAGGCTGTTCAATCCCATTCCGAAAGTGACCGGAATGCCGCGCACCGTGAGTTCTTGGGTCACGCCCATCTCGGGAGCGACGAACCCTTCGGTGCGCGAGGTGACGTTAAACGGGGTTCCGCCGTTCAACGAGCCGTCGTTCGAGATCGTCGGATAGCCTTCGATCCACGCTCCGCCCATCGTGAACTCTGTTCCCTTGAACTGCGTGAGCGAGGCGGGGTTGCCGAAGATCGCGGCCGGCACATCTTGCGGCTGCGCGATGCTGACGCCGGCCATGCCGCCGGCCGCCGGAGTCATCAGATTTTGCAAATCGCTCCCGTAGCCCTGCGCCCGAGCCGACTGGATCCGGCAAACCAGAATTAGCGCCAGGCTGCTCGCGACGATCGTGAATCGAAACTTCATGAAATACTCGCATTTCGAGAGGAAACAGCGGGGCGTCGAGCATCGTGACAACGGGTATTCCGGTCGCAACTGGTGGATTCTTCTAAGTTCATCGGGCAGGCTTGAATTGCGGCTTGATCGGGGTTATCCGATCGATCCCGCAGTTTTGAAATTGAGGCCGCCTCGTCCGGCGCATCTCGCAAAATCGATCCAATCGGAATTACCGGCCGGTCGCCTGCCGGTTGGATCGTGCGGAGTTGGATGTCGTGCGGATAAGATAGATTTGTTTCACGCACAAACCGGCTGCGCGACTATGCAAATCGCGCGACCTCCCAGGTTACAATAAAACAAGAGTGTCTAAATTGGCATACTCGCACTTCAGCCAGGGGCATGACCCTGGTCGGAATTCCTTGGGTCAGGATCCGAAAATTTGTCCCTAATGCAGGAGACGAACGATGACAAACCGCAATGTTGGCTGCATGCGGTACGTGTTTTTAGGCGGGATTCGCGGTCGCGGTTTTCGCGTCGCCACGAGTGCCGCGTCATTGATGATGATCGCCATCTGGACCGCGGCCATGGCTTTGCCGACAATGGCTGCTGATCCGGCCCCGCCGATTCGCGCGATCTGACAATTCCTCCCGCGGTCCCGAAAGCTCCGGCCGGCATTCCTTCCGTTGAACCCATCCCGCAACCGCCTCCGGCAATTCCGAAGCGCGCTCTCAGGGAGACGAATTCGCTCGGGATGCAATTCGCGCTCATTCCGGCCGGCGAGTTCATGATGGGCGCGACCGAAAACGGCGGCGGGAGTTGTTGCGGGCATGCCGAAAATGGACCGCACCGGGTGCGGATCACGAAGCCGTATTATCTGGGCGTCTATCCAGTCACGCAGGACGAGTTCCAACAGGTGATGAAGACCAATCCCAGTTGGTTTTCCGCGCAAGGCGGCGGAAAGAATTTTGTTCGCGGCATGGATACGAAGCGGTTCCCGGTCGAGCAAGTCTCGTGGAGCGCCGCCCAGGATTTTTGCAAAGAGCTGAGCGCGCAGGAAAAGAAAACTTACCGCTTGCCGACCGAGGCCGAATGGGAATACGCCTGCCGGGCGGGCACGACGACGGCGTTCAACTTTGGCGATTCGCTAAACGGGAGCGAGGCCAACTGCAACGGGTATTTCCCGTACGGCTCAGCCGGCCCCGGACCGTTTCTGAGGCGGACAACTGCGGTCGGCAGTTATCAGCCCAACGCTTGGGGTTTGTACGATATGCATGGCAATGTTTGGCAGTGGTGCCAGGACTGGTTCCACCCATACTATTACGAGCATTCGCCCAAGGATGATCCCCAGGGCCCACTCGATGGTCGCGACCGAACCGCCCGGGGCGGCGGCTGGGATGCGGCGGCCGCCGACTGCCGCGCAGCCGACCGCTGGAAGATGCCGCCGGAGTTTCCGTTTTACAGCCTGGGATTCCGCGTCGTCGAGGTCGCGCCTTGAGTTTGAAAATGGCGAATAGCGCCGCTGTTGAGCTATGGCGATTTTCATCGGATGCGCCGGCTGGAATCTGCGGAAGGAATTCTCCGCGGAATTTCCCGGTGCCGCATCGCACCTTCAACGGTATGCCGCACGTCTGAATGCTGTCGAAATCAACTCCTCGTTCTATCGTTCCCACCAGACCAAGACATACAAACGATGGGCCGATACGACTCCCGAGGGTTTTCGATTTGCGGTGAAATTGCCCAAGCAAATCACGCACGTCGATCGACTGGTCGGCGCTGAAACTCAGCTCGCGCGGTTCTTCTTGGAGATCGCCGGGTTGGGCGCGAAACTCGGCCCGATCTTGGTGCAATTGCCGCCGAGCCTCGATTTTGATTCGCCGGTCGCCGAGCGGTTCTTCGACTTGTTGCGCCGGAATGTCGGCGGGCCGGTCGTCTGCGAGCCGCGGCATGCTTCCTGGTTTCAGCACTCAGCGGAATCGCTTTTAGAGAATTTTGCGATCGACCGGGTCGCCGCCGATCCCGCGATCTTGCCCGCGGCAGCCGATCCGGGAGGCTGTCGTCGCGGCGCCTACTTTCGCTGGCACGGTTCGCCCCGCACGTACTACTCGGCCTACAATGACAAAGCTCTCGGCGAATTGGCGAACCGGCTCCGCGCGACCGCCGAGCGGGCACAAGACGTCTGGTGCATCTTCGACAACACGGCCGAAGGCGCGGCCCTGCCCAATGCGTTGGCGCTGGCCCGACTGCTAACGGCCGGCTAAGCGTCTAGCTCCAGAACGAGTGATCGCCGTGGATGATCTCTTGATCTCGACTTCTGCCGGGCTTTATTGCCCCGCTGGCGACTTTTTCGTCGATCCCTGGAGCCCCGTCCGCAAGGCGATCATTACGCATGCGCATGCGGACCATGCCTCGCCTGGTTCGCAAGAATATCTTACGGCGAGCGATGGCCGCCAGGTCTTGCAAACGCGATTGGGCTCCGACGCCTCGATCCAGTCAATCGGCTATGGCGAGCGGCTCACGCTAGGCATGACCACCGTCTCGCTACATCCCGCGGGGCATATTCTCGGTTCCGCACAAGTGCGCATCGAGCGCGGCGGCGAAGTGTGGGTCGTCACCGGCGATTACAAGACGGCGCCCGATGCGACGTGCTTGCCATTCGAACCGCTGCGTTGCCACACGTTGATCACCGAGTCGACATTTGGCTTGCCTATTTATCGCTGGCAGGAATCGAGCGCAATCTTCGCCCAGATCAACGCCTGGTGGCGGCGCAATGTCGCCGATGGAGTCGCCTCGATCTTGTATGCCTATTCGCTGGGTAAGGCCCAGCGCATTCTTAGCGGAATCGATTCCTCAATCGGTCCGATTTATTGTCACGGTGCCGTCGAACGGTTAAACGCGGTTTACCGCGCCAGCGGAGTTGTCTTGCCGCCGACGATTTATACCGGCGCCGGCGCCGACAAGGCGAAACGCGATTGGGGCGGCTCGCTGATTATCGCGCCCACGTCCGCCCGCGGCTCGCCCTGGCTGCGGCGGTTTGGCGAGTTTTCCTCAGCGTTTGCCTCGGGCTGGATGCAAATTCGCGGCGCTCGCCGCCGCCGGGCCGTCGATCGCGGCTTTGCGCTTTCGGATCATGCCGATTGGCCGGCGCTGATCGACGTCATCCGGGGCTCGGGGGCCGAACGGGTGCTGGTCACGCACGGCGCGGTCGAATCGATGGTCCGCTGGTTGAACGAGAACGCCTGGCAAGCGGCGCCGTTGCACACCGAATTTCGCGGCGAGCTCGATGAAAGCGCCGAGCCCACCGACGCGCCCGCGAATGAAATCGAGCCGGACCGCGGCGACATCGCCCACGACGGAGATGCGCCGTGAAACGGTTCGCCGCGTTGTATCGCTGCTTGGACGAAACGACCAAGACCGGCCGCAAAGTCGATTGTCTGCGCGATTACTTCCGCGCGGCGGCCCCCGCGGATGCCGCTTGGGCCGTCTACTTTCTGATCGGTCGCAAGCCAAAACGATTGGTCCGCACGGCCGATTCGCGGCGCTGGTGCGCCGAGGAAGCCGGCATTTCCGCTTGGCTATTCGACGAATGCCACGAGGTGGTCGGCGATCTGGCCGAGACGATCGCACTGCTCTTGCCGGAGCCCAGGGCATCCAGCGACACCGCTTTGCACGACTGGATCGAACAGCGATTGCTAAGGCTTTCCTCGCTGGATCCGGCTTCGCAACGCGAATTGCTCGTCGCCAGTTGGATGCAAATGGCGCGTGATGAGCGGCTGGTCTGGAACAAGCTGCTGACCGGGGCATTTCGCGTTGGTGTTTCGCAAAGTCTCGTGGTTCGAAGCGTTGGCCGAAACCGCCAGACTAACGCCCGCCGCGGTTTCGCACCGGTTAATGGGCGATTGGACACCGTCGGCCGATTTCTTTCGTGGCCTGATTGTAAGCGAAACCAGCGACACCGACCTGAGCCATCCCTATCCCTTTTGTTTGGCGCATCCGCTGGAAGGGCCGCCCGAATCGTTGGGCAACGTATCGGATTGGCAAGCGGAGTGGAAATGGGACGGCATTCGAGCTCAACTGATTCGCCGACAAGGCCAACTGGCGATTTGGACGCGCGGCGAAGAGTTGGTGACCGAACGATTTCCTGAATTGGCGCCGAGCGCCGACAGCCTGCCCGACGGCACCGTGCTCGACGGCGAGATCGTGGCTTGGAAAGGGGGCCGCGTGCTGCCCTTCAGCCTGTTGCAACAGCGGATCGGCCGCAAGTCGTTGAGCAAGAAAATTCTGGAGTCCGCGCCGGTGCAATTCATCGCTTTCGACATTTTGGAACATGCCGGCGCCGATGTGCGATCTCAAATCCTGGCAGAGCGACGCGCGATGCTCGAATCGCTCTTAGCGGCGCCGAGCGCCGGCATCATGCTCAGCCCGGTCGAAACGACCAATAGCTGGCCAGAACTGGCGCTGCGGCGCGCGCAAAGCCGGCAGCACAACGTCGAAGGGCTGATGCTCAAAGCGCGGACGTCGATTTACGGCGTAGGCCGCACTACCGGTTTGTGGTGGAAATGGAAGATCGATCCTTACACGATCGACGCGGTGCTGATTTATGCGCAACTAGGCCATGGCCGCCGGGCCGGGCTGTACACCGACTACACGTTCGGCGTCTGGCACGAAGGCAAGCTCGTGCCGTTTGCGAAAGCGTATTCGGGACTGACTGACGACGAAATCCGCGAGGTCGATCGGTTCGTGCGGAACAACACCGTGGACCGTTTTGGTCCCGTGCGCCACGTCAAACCCGAGTTGGTGTTCGAAATCGCATTCGAGAATATCCAGCTCTCGAATCGGCACAAATCGGGCATCGCCGTGCGCTTTCCACGGATGCTGCGCTGGCGCACCGACAAGCCGGCCAGCGAGGCTGATTCGTTGGAAAGCATTCGCGCACTGTTGCAGACGATCTGAAATACGGCCTATTCTCGGCGCTGCTGGCGAGCAACATCTGCCTGTACGAAAGAGCCGCACGATTTGGCCGACGTGCAAACTCCTGCTGACCTTCGCCACGCCGGAGATATGACTAGGATCTCACTCTATTTCTTGCCGCGATCGCCGTCATTGTTCGCTTCGCCAACGCCGGTCGCCGGATTGCGGAGACTCTTTCTCGAAGCCTGATAGCCGGTTGGATAGCGGTAATACACCTCCAACGTAAGCGCGCTGAGGCTAGTCATCATCAACCGGCCGCCGTTTTGGCCCCAAGCATCGCGACTCGGCGACGCGGGACTCCAGCTTCCCGCGGCACATCCCTCGCGCTCTTGTTCTTTGACAAGGATTTCGCGCATTTTGTGATTCCAAACATTCCAATCCTGGTCGGCCATGTTGTGCATGGCCTGGGTGCCGTAATACCAGTAATAGACATTGCGGGCATTTTCGTCCGGCAAGTTGGCCATGACATACGCCGCGCCTTTGCGGATCACTGCATCCTGCCGGCTCGTGCCGAGATATTCGCTCGAAAGCAAACCCACGGCAGTCATCGTCGGCGTCGCGGCGCCATCCGGTTGATAGGCGAATCCCACCATCTCGGCGCGACCTTGTCCGGGAACAACGCCCGGGCCTTTCCGCGCTGCGGCGAGCCACTTCGCGGCTCGATCCAGCACGGCGCGATCGACAGTCAAGCCAGCCATTTGGGCGCTCTTCAGCGCCATCAACTGCCACCCGAGAACCGACGTGTCGCCCTCTTCGCCGGGATGATAGCGCCAGCCGCCTGACTTGGGATTCTGTGCGGCTTGAATGAAGTTGACCGCTTTCTGGGCACTCGCTCCCACGGTCTTGTCTTGTGTCATTCCGTAAGATTCGCACATCGCGATCGTGGCCAACCCGTGCGAGTACATTTGCGATTCGGCGCCCGCCGACAGATCGCCGTCGGGCTTTTGGTGGTTCATCAACCAATACGTGCCGCCGAACACTGTTTTTTGGAACGGGCCCGGTTTGGTATGGGTTTGGCCGGCCGCGAGAAACGGCAGCAGCCCGAAGGCCGTGGCGGCGGATAGCGATTCCTGGGCGGCGGGGCCAGTGCAGGTTTTGTCCTTGCACATTTTCTGGAAGTTCATCAGGCTCCAGTTTCCTTCGCGCATCTGATGATGAGCCAGCCAATACAGCGCAGCGGCCACCGCCTTTTCAGTTTTGCGGGTCCCGCCATAACGCAGTAGCATGATTTGCCGATTCGTGTCGCGGCGGCCGGCAAAAAGCGAATCTCGGTCAAACTGCGGGGCGCTGAGCGCTAACTCTTCGGCCCGCTTGAATTCTGGCGTTTCGATTTCGGCTAACCGTTTCTCGATCCGCTCTCGTGGCGCACTGATTTTCTGATGCATCGCTTGCATGGCCGCTCGATACCAGCCGGCGGCGTGGCGCAAAAGCGCATCGTGCAAGGGGCCTTTTACCCCACCCGCCAGATCGTACCAACCGTCGGCTAGCGCAAGCTCTTCATCCAACGTTGCGGGAAACTTCAATTCCTGTTCGGCGAGTGCTTTCCACTTCGGTTCGTCGCCGGCGGCCAATCGCGGCAGCACCGCGTCCCAGTCGTCGTCCAGGCACTCCAGTTGCCCGAGCTCTCTGCTCGCGATTGGGTCTTTCGAATTCGTTCTGGCAAGTTCCGCGCGTTTGTCAGCGATGGTTTTGCGAAGTTCCGCGTTGCGCCACGCCGGGCGAGATCGGCCTCGAGAAATTGGCTTCGGGAGCTAACCCGCTCCTTAAGTTTGGCATCGTCCGTCTTATCGGCTCCGTCACGCGCGATTCGCATGAACTGCCGAGCCGTCTCGATCGCACCTGCGGCTGAAGCCTCGTCCGCATAAATCAGCGCGTAATTGACGAGATCGCTAGCCCGCCTGCCGGCCAGCTCGGCGCACGCAGAGTTTTCGAGCGCGGCGACTCGCATGGCATTGGCGTCGACCGCGAATGCCTGATCGGCCATCTCGATTGCCGCGATCGCAGACTCGACGTCGCCGCTGTCGATGGCCATATCTCGCGCCATGCGGAGTTGCACGAAGTAGGCAGGCTTGCCGTCACGTTCGTCATTCGCGTCGTCGAGCAGTTGTTTCGCCAATTCCGTTTTGGCCGGGGAATTCGTCGCCGCCTCGATCCGATCGGCATAGCGAGTTCGAATGAGTTTCGCCGCTTGATCCTGCTCGCCTTGCGCAGGGACAAGCGATTTTCGCGGCCCGTCGTCCGCCGCGGCAAGTGTCGCGGCAAGCAACAGCACCGAGAAGGAAAAGGCACGACGAGAATGAGCTCGATTGAGCGCGGCCATCTTGCACCTCCGTTGCCGCAATCGTAAGGCATCGGAAGATGCGACGCAACGAAATGTTGTGAAGACCGTGTTGGACCACGATCGGGTACCCGCCGCGAATGCGCGACGATCGGCGGACCTTGAAAGGGGCTTGCAGCGTCATCGCAACGAGGTGAGGCCGTAGGTGAAAGTGAATCGCGCCAATTGGCACTTCATCACCCTCACCCCAGCCCTCTCCCGTCGAGGAAGAGGGAGTAGGCGATCGCCGCCTCGCCCAGCGAGCTCAGGAAAGTCGCTCACACGCGATGGATTTCGTATCCTTCGCGTTGTTTGCGCAACGAAAGGCTCTCGGCCAACGGATCGCCGACGATCGACTCGGTCTTCGGATCCCAATGCAGCTTGCGTCCCAATCGCGCCGAGACCGAGCAGAGATGACACGTGTTCATCGTCATCACATGGCTATAGACATCGGACACCGGCAGGCCCCCTTCGCGAATACAGCGGTACAAATTCGCTTTGTGCCCTTCGAAAGGCTTGCCCTTATACAGCGCCACGAGATCGGCCTGCTCGAACTTCCCTTTGTCCCAGTTCTCCGAAATCGGTTTGCCCGTGATCTTGCCGCGATCGACGAAGATTCGGCCCTTTTCGCCTTCGAATAGCACGCCGTTGGGGCTGCGGCTATCCACCACCATCTCGATGCCATTGGCGTACTTCACCTTCACGGCGAAATCATGGGCCGTATTGTAATGGTCGTCGACCGTGGGATAGCCGTCCTTGAATGGCACGGGATGCTTGGCGTCGGTGCCGTCGACTTCGATCGGGCCCATGCCTTGCTTGTCTTGATTGATCGCCCAGGTGGCGATGTCCACGTGATGAGCGCCCCAGTCGGTGAACTTGCCGCCCGAGTATTCGTACCACCAGCGGAATTGGTAGTGGCAGCGCTCCTTGATGTAGGCGACCGACGGCGCCTGACCAAGCCAGAAGTTCCAATCGAGCTCCTTCGGCGGCTTCGTTTTCTTGAACGGTCCGCCAACGTCGCCGCCATTGATACCCACGGTGATTTTCTTGATGTCGCCGAGCAGCCCCTTATGAACCATGTTGATGGCCCGGAGGAACCGATCGCGATCGCTGCGTTGCTGGGTGCCGACGAAGAAGACTTGCTTGTCGTATTTCTTGGCGGCGTTGCGGATGAGCTGGTTCTCTTCCAACGTCAACGTGAGCGGTTTTTGCGAGAACACATGCTTGCCGGCCTCGAGCGCTTCGATCGCGATTTTCACATGCCAATGATCGGGCGTGACAACGCTAACCAGGTCGATATCCTTGCGGTCAAGCACTTTGCGGTAATCGCCATACGCGTCGGCCTTGCCCTTGCCGATCCCGCCATCGTGCCTGGCGGCGGCGGCGCGATTCGAATCGACATCACACACCGCCACGATATCGCCGAAGTGCGCATGCTCGTGCGCGTCGCCGGTCCCCATGCCGCCAAGGCCGACGCAGCCGATCACCGGCCGGTCGTTGGCGGACTTGTTCGCAAACGCGCGCTGGCTCCAGGCAAAATAAGGGATCGTAGCACCGGCCGCCGCGGCGGTCGCCGACTTCTGTAAAAACTCGCGCCGCGTGGATCGGGAGCTACGCGAAGTGCTCATGGCAGGACTCGCTCGAAGGGAGGATGGGAGGGCGGGACGAGCCTTGATCTTCGTCGCGCCAAGCGAAGTTGTCAACCGGGAAGGAAATGACGAATGTCTAATGACGAATGTCTAAAGAATGACGAATGACCAAATGACTAAACTGGTGAACTTCAACGTCGAAGGCAGTTAAACCCCAACGTCGAAGGGCAGTTAATTCCCGCTTCGATGACACACCCTTCAGTCATTCGGGCTTAAGTCATTCTTTAGACATTCGTCATTAGGCATTAGTCACTCGCGCCAAGCATTCAATCCAGACTCCCCGCGCTGCTATACTGCGTACTCACGGATATTGGCGGCAGCGCGAAACCTCCATGAGCGTTCCCCATCGCGTCGTGATCGTCGGCGGTGGATTCGGGGGGCTGAAAGCCGCGCGGGGGCTCAAGCGCAGGCGGTTCAAGTCACGCTTGTCGACCGCCGCAATTTTCATCTCTTTCAGCCGCTGCTGTATCAAGTTGCCACGGGCGAATTGTCGCCCGCCAATATCGCCTCGCCACTGCGGGCGATTCTCAAGCGGCAGAAGAATGTCGAAGTGCAATTGGGCGAAGTCACCGGTTTCGACGTTGCCAAACGCCACATCCTAATCGTGGACCGGCGGATTCCTTACGACACATTGATCGTGGCGGCCGGCGCCGCCGATTTTTATTTTGGACACCCGGAGTGGGAGCGGCTTGCGCCGGGATTGAAGACCATTGAGGACGCGACCGAAATTCGGCGTCGCATTCTGACCGCCTTCGAAGCGGCCGAGGCTGAAGATCAGCCCGAAGCAGCCGAGGCCTGGCTTACGTTTGTAGTCGTCGGCGCAGGACCGACCGGCGTCGAACTCTCCGGCGCGGTCGCGGAGTTGGCCCGACACACGCTGCGGCCCGAGTATCGGAGGATCGATCCGGCTCGGGCCAGAATCATTTTGGTCGAAGGCGCAGACCGTGTGTTGCCCAGCTATCCGGCGGATCTGTCGGCACAAGCAGCCAAGTCGTTAGAACGGCTGGGAGTGACGGTACGCATGGGCGAGATCGTCACCGATTTGAAATCGCACGCCGTGGTCTTACGGCGCGGATCGCGCGATGAAACCGTCTCGGCCCGCAATGTGTTTTGGGCCGCTGGAACGCGGGCTGCCGGCTTCGGCGCGCGGCATCGCCGCCGCCACCGGCGCTCCGACCGACAAAGGAGGCCGAATCCGCGTCGAGTCGGATTGCACCGTGCCGGGCCATCCCGAGATTTTCGTGATCGGCGATCTGGCGCATTTCGCCTATGGCCTGGACAAGCCCCTGCCCGGCGTGGCCCAGGTGGCGCTGCAACAGGGGGCTTATGCAGCGAAGCTGATCGCGGCCCGGCTGAACGATCGAACCCTGCCGCCAATGCACTATCACGATTTGGGCACGATGTCGACCATCGGCCGGGCGGCGGCGGTGGCCCAAATCAAAAAGTTGCATTTGCACGGGCATCTTGCCTGGCTCGTCTGGCTGTTCGTGCATCTGATGAGCCTCGTCGGCTTCGAGAATCGGATGCTCGTCTTCGTCCAATGGGCCTGGTCCTATTGGACCCGCAACCGCTCGGCCCGGCTGATTACCGGCAAGCTGGCAAATACGCGGGACTAAGCAAATGATTGTTAACGAGGCGGCGTCAGGATCAACCCCAACGGGGTTGCATCCCTTCACGCCACGTGTCGGCTACAACCCCGTTGGGGTTGAACAACAATTCTTTTTGCGATGTTGACCCAGGGTAGCTTTCCTGCGGCAAACAACCCTGGGATAACCGATGTTACCATTGGCGATGACGATGCGGCGAGCGGCCAAAACCTCGGCTATCACGGCCAGCTTTCCGACTTTGCCATCTTCAATTCGGCGCTCACGCAAACGCAAGTGGATGAACTCGTCGAGTTCGGCCCCGCGTTCTTCACGCCCGAGCCCTCGTCGGCACTCGCGTCTGCGGTCTTGGCGCATGGGATTACTCGTGGCACTGCGCCGGCAACTACAATGTGCCGAGAAGCATAGATTCTTGACTTCGTCTCAGAAAAACAAGAGGGACGTTCTGCTCACGTGCCGAGCAGAACGTCCCTTTGATTTCGAATCGAATCGGATTCGGAAGACGCTGGCGGCGTCAATCCATTATTTGAAGTGGTAGCTCGGGTTGCGGGAGTCGAAGTCGGCGTTGGTCAGGCCGACGTTCAGCTTCAAGTTCAGGTAGGTATACTCTTCGTCGAGCACCGCCGGACCACCCTGCGTCTTCGGCCAGCTATAGGCTTCGTAGCGGATCGGCACGTTCAGTTGGTCGTCGAGATAGACCACCGCTTTGTAGAACAAGAAATTTCGCCGCGGCACCGGATGGGTCACTTCGATGATCGTGCAGACCCGGTCGTTGACCTTCGCATTCTTGCGGAACTGGACTTCGCACTCGCCGTATTTGCTGTCTTGCTCGGCAACCTGAATCAGGCGGTTCGTCAAGTTGCCGATTCCCAGCTCGGTGATCGGATAGCGGTTGCCTTCCATCGCCATGGCGCCGGTCGGGGCGATCGAGACCATGCCGAACTTGGATTTCAAACCTTGGCCTTCGTGGGCCAGCAGGTTGCCATTGTTTGCACCGCGACATAAACCACTTCGCGGCCATAGGCGTCGGCCGGCTTGAGAAAATAGAGATAAACGCTGAACGGTTGCTGGCGGACCTTGCAGAACATGTAGTTGGGGTCAGTCAACTTGCCGTCGACCCGCTCGCGCTTGATCATCGTGCAGGTGTAGTCGTGGATGTTCTGATCGATATTGGTTTTCGCGGCGAAGGCCATCCGCAGGGCTGGCATCAGCGGATGCTCGGCAACGGCGGGCGCTTGACCGGTGGCGGGGACCGAGGCAACTTCGCCGGACGGGCCAGGGGCTTGAGCCATCGCCGGCGCGGCGACAAGCGCCACGGCCAACACGAAGAGCGCCGCTGGAAAAGGCGATAAGCGGACGCGGTATGAAACGAAGACACGTTCGACGCATGGACCACCCTCCTTAGTTCGTCCGGCCACGACCGCGGGGATCATGGCTGCCAGTTTCTTGCGCCGCACCGGGCGACGCCTTCGTGCTTCCTTGACGCATGGCCCCCCGATGGGGCGGCGCCAACGTCACTTTCCCTGCGACTTTGGCCACTTTGCGCAAGTGGCCCGGCGTGTCAGAATTGGGCTACTTTCGCGGCCCTATCGGTACTGTTTATCGCCTCGCCAACCGGGAAATTATTACCAAGCCGCGCCGAGCGGACTTGTTTACCCAACCCAACCGGCCAAGTCCAGGCCAATGTCCGGCGAATCGATCGAAACAAAGGTTTATTCGTGCCACAATTGCACCTTGCGACGGTCGTTTCGAAACCTTTTCAGGAGAACACCTATATCGCCTGGCTCGACGGCCGGCATGAATGCCTGGTGATTGATCCCGGATTGGAGCCCCAAAAAATCCTGGATTTACTCGCTGCCAAAAGTTTGACGCCGGCCGCTCTGCTGAACACCCACGGCCATAGCGACCACATCGCCGGCAACGGAGCCATGAAAGCACGCTGGCCCGCTTGCCCCCTGGTGATCGGCTTGCGCGAGATTCCCAAGCTGAGCGATCCTGAAAAGAACATGTCGGCCCAATTCGGCTTGTCGCTGGTCAGCCCGGCGGCCGATGTGGCGGTCGAAGAGGGCGACATCTATCGGGCTGCCGGATTCGATCTGCTGGTCCGCGAGATTCCAGGCCATTCGTCCGGCCATGTCGTGTTTGTTTGGCAGGCCGGCGCGCCGCCGGTGGTGTTCGGCGGCGACGTTTTGTTCGCCGGCAGTATCGGCCGGACCGACGCGATGGTCGGCGGCAACTTTGCTCAACTCGCCGCGGGAATTCGCCAAAAGCTGTACGTCCTGCCCGAAGAGACGATTGTCTTGCCCGGCCATGGCGAGCCAACGACCATCGGCGAGGAAATGCGGACTAACCCGTTCGTGCCCGCAGCCGAGGGATCAGAGCCGGGGTAGAACGCCTAATAACTAACGCGGGATCAATCGCGCAATGCCAGCGCCTTGGTGTAGGGTCGCAGCGTCGTTCCAAGCGGACCATGGCGCCCGTCATCGCGTCCTGGACTTGAGGCCAAAGTGCCTCGTCTTGCCAGCCGCCGCCTGCGATCGTCGTGCGAATGTGGCAAGCCCGGCGACCGGGATGCGACACCCACTCCAGCGGACCGCCGAAATCCTGTTCGATCTTCGCCCGCTGCTCGGCCAGCTTTTGCAAAATCTGTTCGTTCCCTTCCCCCATGTCGCTCGCCCGATCGATGTACAATTCCAGAAGCGCGTCGTGGCGGCGGATCACGTAGCCGAAATTGATTCCACGAATTCCCGCGCTGCTGCGAGTGTAGCTATATTCGCCCGGCGAATTCGCGGCGTGCAATCTCGTAGTCGCCTTGGCGCGGGCCAGCAGGCTGGTCCAGAACCGCTTCCGCGTCGAATAAATTCCCGCGAGATCTTTCCGGCTACAACCAGCTTCCAAAACCTCGTCGCTGGGGCCAGTAATCAGCGTCAACAGCGGGGCAGGGGCGGAGTCGTCGATCCGGATTGCCTCGACTTTCACCAGATAGAACCGAGCGCCAGAGGTTTCGTTTAACCGTGCCACGGCATTGACGTGCTCGGGACGCGGCTGGCTGACGATCCAAATCGCGGCCGACGCTTTGAGCACCGTGAGGTACGTGATGATCTTGCCGAGATGATCGTGGTCGCTTGGCTCGAGTTGGTTCTCCACGATGACCGGCTGGCCGGCTTTGTCTTTGGCGACGAGATCGACGCTGAACGCCCCGGCATTCTGTTCCCGCTCGACGTTGTCCAGAGTAACATCCAACGTATCCTCGAGCACGTCGATGTTGTTTTCCAACCAGGTGGTGAAGTCGGCCGCCTCGTGCCGCCAGAGTTCCCGCAATCCGACGCGCCGAATTTTGCCAATCATAGGCAAGTTCCTTTTCTGGTCAGGCTGGTTACGTTCGGCCTGAAATCCACGGCGCAGCCGGTTCGGGCAACGGCCAGGACTGAAAAATCTTTCGTAAATTTTTCAACCCGAAGACGCACTGCTACACAGCAAGCTCGCGGCCGCGTGGCGCTCGAGCGCCACGAAATATCGCAGCTGAGCCGCTGTCCGCGTCTTCTTTGGACCGAAGGGCAATCGAAGGCCGTTACTCATGCGCGAGTTGCGATTTGGATTCCGCCATGGAGTTTCGCCGGCGTGTCGCGCGACTGCGGCGCAGCAGCGTGCAGGCAAGCGAAGGCGATCCCGCTGGCGTTGCACCGATACGCAACTCCCTTGCCAGGAGCCAAAAAAATTGGCAGAGAAGCGGCTGAGCCATGGACCGCGCCGACTAACTGCCTATCCGAGAACCGGCCGAGGAGAGGGGGACAGGCACAATTTGCTCCCAGGGCACCGCAAAATGAGCCAGTCCCCGCCGGTTCTCGGATAGGCACTAATACGCCCCGCGGATGTGCCGCTCGACTTCGCGCTCGTAAAATTCGTTCAGCTTCTCGTGCCACTCGACGCCCAGCGTGGGCAGCGCGCTGGCCGCGGCGTTTTCGCGAGCTTGCCGCGGATTCTTGGCCCCGGGAATGAGCACCGTTACGGCGTCGAAATCAAGACACCGGCGCAGCGCCATCTGAGCCAGCGTCATACCCGCGGGAACGAACGGCTTGAGAGCGTCGGATAGATCAACTCCCTTGTCGAACGGCAGGCCGGCAAACGTTTCGCCGACGTTGAATTTTTGTCCGTCGCGGTTGAAGTTGCGATGGTCGCTGGGATCGAAACGGGTTTGATGATCGAACTTCCCGCTCAACAGTCCGCTCGCCAGCGGCAAGCGCACGATGAGGGCCACGCCTTGCCGTTTCGCACGCTCGAAAAGTTGGGCAATCGGCTTTTGCCGATAGACATTGAAGATGATTTGCAGCGACGCCAATTCCGGCTGATCGAGACAGACGAGCGCTTCGGCAACCGATTCCACGCTCGCGCCGAAATTGCGAATCTTCCCCTCCTGCCGCAGCCGGCGCAGTGCCTCGAACATTTCGCCTCGTTCGAGTTCCGCCATCGGCATACAGTGCAATTGCTCCAAGTCGAGCGTTTCAACCTGTATGCGGCGTAGCGAATTCTGGACATGCTGCCGGACCACGGCTGCGGTGAAGTTGTCGGGCCAGCCCGGCACCGGGCCGCGGCCGAGCTTCGTGGCCACGAAGATATTCTTCAGGCCCGAGTCTTTGAGGAATCGTCCAATCAGTTGCTCGCTCCTGCCAGCGCCATAGATATCGGCCGTGTCGAAGAATGTCACGCCGGCATCGACCGCGGCGGCCAGCGTTTGCCAGGCCGTCTCATCGCTGAGCTGGCTGCCCCATTCGCCACCGAATTGCCAGGTGCCGACGCCAACCTCCGAAACCATGCTGCCCGAGTGTCCAAAAGCCCGATGTTGCATGCTTCATTCCTCGAGGACAGGCAAGGCCGAACGGCCAACGCCAGTTCACTGGCCGCCGACCGTGTCGCCGCTGATATCGTCGGCCGACGCGGTAGCGGTCCCCTGCACGCTGGCCTCGGCCTCGACTGCCATGGCGGGCAATTCCAGCACGAACCGGCTGCCTTCGCCTTGCCGGCTTTCGACGAGAATTCGGCCGCCGTGCTCCTTCAAGATTTTCTGGCTCACCGCCAGGCCCAGTCCCGTGCCGCGCGAACCTTTGCGCAAAAAAAAGCGTTGAAAATCTGCGGCAAATCGTCGCTGGGGATGCCCGTGCCATTGTCTTCCACCACGACTTGCACGAGGCCCTCGCCACTCAAGTGCGCGGGTCGAGATTCGCACCACGCCGCCATCGCGCTCGCTGTCTCGTTCGTCGCAAGCATCGATCGCGTTGGTGACCACGTTGAGCACGGCCCGATGAATGCCCTCGTGATCGAACGTGAGCTGGGGATCGTCGGATCGGGCTCCCAATGAAGGTCGACTTTCAATTCGCCGGCCCGGCGCTGCATCAGCTCGACGACGTCGCCGACCACCGTGTTCAGATCGGCCGGAGCGAAATCGGGCTCGCGCTCCTTGCTGAACGTGAGCATGTCCATCACCAGCGCCGAGATTTTGCTCTGATTCCGCTCGACGATGTCCCAGCCTTTGCGGACCACCTGCTCGTCGTGCTCGGCCAGCCCCATTTCGATCAGATAGCTGCCGCCGCGAATGCCTTGCAGAATGTTCTTGATATGATGCGACAGCGTGGCGATCGTCTGGCCGACCGCCGCCAGCCGCTCGGCCTGCACCATGGCTGAGTAATAGTTCGTGTCTTCGACGGCCAGCGCCGCCTGGTGGCCGATGGCGACCATCAGCTTGAGATGCTCTTCGGTGAATTTGTTCGCACCTCGCTCCAACGCCCGTCCGGCCGGAATCGAGGTGTCGATATAGATCAGCCCGACCACGTCGTAGCGGCCTTGCATCGGCACGCAAATCGCCTCGCGCACCCCAGCTGCGGACAATGCTGGCGGCCGGGTCCCAGCGGTCGTCCTGCCGGGCGTCGCTGGTCAGCACGCCTTCATGCCGCTGCATCACGTAGTCGAGGATCGTCTGGCTGATCGTGATCTTTTCGTCGGAGCGATGCTCTTTGCGATCGCGGCGCACCTTGGCTCGAGCTGCTTCGTTTCCGGATTCGAGCAGCATGATGCAGCCGCGGTCGGCCTCGACCCATTCGAAGATCAGTTGCATGATCCGTCGGAGCAACTGGTCGATATCGAGCGTGTGGCTCACGGCCAGGGCCGTGCGATACATGACCTGCAGATTGCTGCGCGCCCGGGCGAGCCACTGGCTCTCCGGCGCGCGCCGCGGGACCGCGAAAATGCGGCTTCCCTCTTGCTGGCTGATCGAACGCAAAATCCGCGAACGATCGCCGGATGCCTCGCCCGAAACGATATCGATCTGCGAACCGAGGTTCGACGAGACCCCTTCCGAGAGGCCCGGTGAAGAGCATCAGCGTGCGGCCGATCTGCACCTGGTCGCCGCTGGCTAGCTCGCGCCGTTGGATCGGCTCGTTGTTGACGAACGTGCCGTTGGAGCTGCCAAGATCGGTGAGGACAAAGCTGTCGCCCTGGCGGCGCAGTTCGGCATGCCGGCGCGAGACTTCGGTGTCGTGCAGTTGGATGTGGTTGGCGGCGTCGCGCCCGACAGGGAACGTCGCGCTCTCGGCATCGAGCTCGAAGCGCGTTCCCTGATCGCGTCCAAAGATGACGAACAGCGACGCTGTCACCGCATTCCCCTTACTGGATATGAAAGAATGGGGACAGGCACCTCGCGGCGTGCTTGCATCTTCCGCTTTACGCAAATCGCTCGGAGCCAGTCCCCATTCTTTCGCACGCAGTTTGCCGGGAGCTCGCGGCGACAGATTCCAGGGCAACGGCCGACGAGTCAACGACCAAGATCGATCGACCGCAAGTCGCTGGCGGTGGCATAGCGGGGCGGTCGCTCAGGCGGAGAGGAAAACGCCACCCGCCTTACACGTGCCCAACCTGATGCTGCCCTTGCCGGAGCATCTGCTCGATTTTAAGAATCAGCAAGCCATAATGATAGGGCTTGGCGACAATCTGCCCGAAGCCCCCAGCCGACCGGGTCGGGCCATTCTGTGTCGGCGAAAAAGCACCGATCGAGCGGTTGGCTCGCGCCACCAGCCGCAGAATCCGTCGGAATCGCGGCTGCATATCTTCCGGTTCGCCGGATCGTGCCGAGCAAGACCAGCGGAATCTCTCGGATCGCGGCGTCGGCCGCCAAAGCGATTTGAGCCGCTTTAGCTCCCACCGCGTCCAAGTCGAGCACGATGAGTGCCGGGCGATACTGCCGGGCCAGCGCCAGTCCGTCGGCGGCTCGGGCAGCCTCGAAAATTTGCCACCCGCGCCGCTCCAAAGCGGTCTTCAGCACTTCGCGGGATTCGTCCGATCGATCGACGATCAGCACGCTCGATCTGGGGATCAACCAGGCACCTCCATGTACTCCCCTGAATTTCCGTCCGCTCAGCGTCAGCCGGCGCTGACGAGAACCGGCGGGGACTGTCCCGATTTTGTGAGTGCCGCCGAACAAAATGGGACTGTCCCCTTTGCCCAGTCGGTTCTCGGATAGGCTCTTATTGACCGACTGTCTCGTAAATCGGAACTGCCCGGTCCGAGCCGCGCACGTCAGTAAGCGTCGTCTTGCTGAGCGAAGCGACCTCGCGGCGGAACATCCATGCGCCACTCACGAGGGGCCGAGAGAATATCGAGCCGGGCCATCCAAGTCAAAAGCGAATTGTTGATGAGCAATGATCCAGTGATCGCAAGCCGCGCCGGCCGAACCGGTTCTGAGCGCCGCTTGACGATTGCAGGGCGAGTGCCGAGAATCCGAAAGGGCGCTTTTAGTTTCGCCAGCCTGCCGGCCTTGCCTTGCTTTGGAGATTTTCTGTGATGCGACGTTCTTTTGCGATGGTTGCTCAGCAACTCGAAACCTCTCTTTGGCGGGCGATTCTCTTCGCGATTGCGGTTGGACTGACCGCAAGTTCAACGACTTTCGCACCGGCGTTTTCCCGCGCGGCCGACACGACCCCAACTACCGCCAAACCTGCTTCCGCCAGTCCCGCCTCCGGCGACCATCCTGCGGAACACGCGACCAAAGCGGCCGATGGCGCTGACGCCGCGGCCGCCGAAAAGCGGCTGGCCGAGTCGGAGAAATTTCTCGCGTCCGACCGCCTGGAAGGGCGCGGTCTCGGGACCGACGGCATTAACATCGCGGCCGATTATCTAGCGGGCAAATACCGTGCGTTGGGCCTGAAGACCGATTTGTACGACGGCCAGCCGTTTCAGAAATTCACGCTTTCGATCGGTTCCAAGCTTGGCCCGGCCGATCAAAACACGATTGAGTTGATCGGTCCCGCCCCCGCCGGCAAGAGCGAGCCCGAAAAGCGGTCGCTGAAGCTGGGCATCGATTTCAATCCGCTGGCCGTCGGCGGCTCTGGAAAGTTCGACCTGCCGCTGGTGTTCGTCGGCTATGGAATCACCGCCAAGGGCGAGAAGTACGACGACTATGCCGGCGTCGAGGTGAAGGACAAAGCCGTCATTTTGCTCCGCCATCAGCCGCAGCGCTCGGACCCACATGGCCTGTTTGGCAATCACGATTCATCCTATGCCGCGATTTCGCGCAAAGTGTCGAACGCTTACGAACATGGCGCGGCGGCGGTCATTTTTTGCACCGACGAGGAAGAAATCCAGCGGACCGTCACTCAGGCCGAAGCGTATCTGCAAAAGGCCGTCGATGATTTGGTCCACGAGGATGCCGAATTCAAAAAGATCGAAAAGCCGTCGCTCGAGCAGATTGTCGGGCATGCCGGCAAGCTCGACACCTTCGCCGGCGAAATCAAGACTCGCCGCCAGCATATTGCCGACGAGCTTGATCCGCTACTGGGCTTCGACCGCGGCGGTGAAGAAAGCGAAGGGCGGACTATCCCGGTCCTGCACATGCGCGCGCGGTGCTCGATCCGATGATTCACGCCGCGCTCGGCGCCGATTTGGCCAAGCTCGAAGCGCGCATCGACACCGGGCCCACTCCCCGCAGCGCCGCGCTCGCCGGTTGGCGGATCGTCGGGCAAACCGACATCCTCCGCACAAAAACCGCCGTGAAAAACGTGCTGGCCGAATTGCCCGGCGCCGGTCCCCACGCCGACGAAACGCTGATCATCGGCGCCCATTACGATCACCTTGGCTACGGCGGGCTGGGTTCGCTCGCCCCTGGCTCGCACGCCATCCATCCGGGCGCCGACGACAACGGCTCGGGCACGTCGGCCCTGTTGGAAGTTGCCCGGCGGCTTGTAGCCCGGAGCAAGGAGCGGCCATTTCCGCGGCGAATTCTATTCATTTCGTTCACCGGCGAAGAACGGGGTCTGCTGGGCAGCGCCGCTATGTGCGCGATCCGCTGATCGCCGCTCGATAAAACGATCGCCATGCTCAACATGGACATGGTCGGCCGCATGAAGGACCACAAGCTGATCGTCTACGGCACCGACACGGCCACTGAGTTTCCGGCCTTATTGAAAGCCGTCACCGAGCCCTATGGCTTCACAATCATTTCCCAGCCTGGCGGGTTCGGTCCGAGCGATCATGCGTCGTTCTATGCGAAGCATTTGCCCGTGCTCCATTTTTTCACCGGCACGCACGCCGATTATCATCGCCCGACCGACACGGCCGACAAGCTGAACGTGCCCGATATGCGGCGCGTGGCCGATCTGGTTTCGGACATGGCCATCGCCTTGGCCGACGCGCCCAGCGGCCGCACTTCACCGAGTCGAAGGTGTCGATGGTCACGCTCGAGCGCTCAGGGCGATCGCCCCTACTTCGGCAGCATTCCCGATTTCGGCCACGAGCAGCCGGGCTATGCAATCTCGGGTGTCGCCAGCCACAGCCCAGCCGAGGAAGGGGGGCTGAAAGGGGGCGACGTGATCGTGCGATTCGGTGAAAGCAAGATCGGCAACCTCGAAGATTTCGACAGCGCCCTGCGAAAGCACCAGGCCGGCGACAAAGTAGCCGTCTGGGTCCAGCGCGGTAAACAAGAAGTGAAACTGCAAGTCACTCTCGCGCCGCCGCGCGGTTAACGTCCGCAGGGTGGCACTGGCCAGCGCGGGATAGCACTGGCCAGCGCGGTCGGCCATTGCCGAGACCAGCGCTGTAAAAGAGCTGCCTTCCGCTGCGTCCCCTTTTATACCCCGTTTGAACCGCCCATTGCCGACTTCGCTGGCGCGGTAATCTTGTCGGACTCTGCTACTGGCCTATCGCAGCTTGTTGGTTAGCCTTTGAATGAGCATTATTCCTATTGGCTGGATGATCTAGCAATGCTTGGGAGCAGGCCGAATCCTGCGGTTCCATCGTGCTGAAAATCGACTTGCTGCCCACGCCGCCGGCCTTGTCGTCTCCGGCATCCAGCACCGATGGCCCAGCCAGCGCCAGGAGGACGGTGGGCATTCTTCTGCTGCGAGCTGCCTAAACCTTTTGCAATGTTTGCCAGAAATCACGCAGCCGCCCATCTGTAGCGGAATCGAGTTGAAGAATTAAGCGACTATTGAAATATGAGTTAGGTCCCAAGCTAATGGGTTGATCCTTCACTCGGTATAACTTTTGCTGGCTCCCCATTTTCCTTTCGCTGGGCTAAACCCTTCATTCGTCATAACTCCCAGGAGCCACGCAAATGTCTGACCCGGCCGACGACTCCGGCTGCACTCATCACAAACACGCTACTGCCGATCAACACGCGGAATTGCAGGAAGCCGTTCGGGAAAGCCGTCGCAAATTCCTCAAGGGAACGGTGAGCGGCGGCGCGGTCGCTTCGCTGGGGGCTCTGGCTTCGGGGATGCTGCCGACGGCACAGGCGCAGGAGCCGGACCCCAATGCACAAGGCCCAAAGTATCATTACGTGCCGGCCACGGACAAGACTGTCCACTGGGGATATTTCAGCAAGTTGCTCAAGCCCGTGATCGAGATCGATTCCGGTGACTTTGTAACCATCGAGGCGCTGACCCATCATGCCAACGACGACTTCGAGCGCATGATCAAGGGCGACCCGGGGGCCAGCAGCGTTTTTTTCTGGGACAAGACACGCAAAGGGGTGGACCGCCGCGGCGCCGGCCCGATGGAGCCGACGCTTTTTGGCCGAGGCGCCGGCGAGGGCCTGGGCGTGCATATCTGCACTGGGCCGGTCTTCGTCCGCGGCGCCGAGCCGGGCGACATCCTTGAGGTCCGCATCCTCGACGTCAAACCACGTCCGTGCGCCAACCCGGAGTATGCCGGCAAGACCTTCGGCAGCAACGCGGCTGCCTGGTGGGGGTTCCATTACAAGGACCTGCTCACCGAGCCGAAACCGCGCGAAGTCATCACCATTTACGAGATCGACACTCGAGGCGAGAAGAGCTGGGCCTCCGCCGTCTACAATTTCCGCTGGACGCCGCAGACTGATCCGTATGGCGTGGTACACAAGACCATCGATTATCCCGGCGTCCCGGTGGATCACACGACCGTCGTCGAGAGGAAGGGCATCCTGCGGAATGTGCGTATTCCGCTGCGGCCGCACTTCGGCGTGCTCGGTGTTGCGCCGAAGGAAGCAGAGATGGTCGATTCCATCCCGCCGGGCTATTTCGGCGGCAACATGGATAACTGGCGCGTCGGCAAGGGCGCCACCATGTATTATCCCGTGGCCGTGAGAGGAGCGCTGTTCTCGGCCGGCGATTCGCACGCTTCTCAGGGCGACTCGGAGCTGTGCGGCACGGCCATCGAGTGCTCGCTCACAGGGACATTCCAGCTGATCGTGCGCAAGCGGGAGACGCTCAAGGGGACGGCGCTGGAGGGCCTGGATTTTCCGCTGCTGGAGACGCAAGAAGACTGGTGCCTGCACGGCTTCAGCTTCGCCAACTACCTCCAGGAGCTCGGCAAGCAGGCGCAGAGCGAGATCTACAAGAAGTCGTCGATTGACTTGGCATTGCGCGACGCCTTCCGCAAGATGCGCCGCTTCCTGATGACCACGCGTGGCCTGTCCGAGGACGAAGCGATTTCCTTGATTTCGGTCGCCGTCGATTTTGGCGTGACCCAGGTAGTAGACGGCAACTGGGGCATTCACGCCATCATCAAGAAAAGCATCTTCGCCGGAGGCGCCGCCTGACGGCCTTCAACGGAAGTGAAAAGGGGACGCAGATCTTTTATTACTCTTTTATTACTCGCTGATCCAATTCAGTCTGATCGCTTCGCGCCTCCGCAACAACGTCAAAAACAAATGGGGTTGAACTATCCATTTCCTTTTCGTTCACCCGCCGAGGGCTGCGCGGGTGCGTTTCACTAGTTCGTTATCCGGCGCCTCGGTTCCCTTGAGATTGAAAACGCTGGCGGCCAGATAACGCTCGCGCCAGGGCGACGACATGGCAGCGTAGTCTTCCATCACGGCCGAGCTGAATTTGTAATCGTGCGCATCGCGGCCTTTGAAGAAAATCAAGAGTCGCGCGGCATCCAGCAACTCCTTGGGCGCTGGGTTGCTCTTGGCATAGGCCAACACCTTCCGGGCCGCGGTCAGCCGGTCGTGGCTGATGTCGGCCAGAATCTCAGCGACCGCTTCGGAGCCGCTGGCGTGTGTAGCCAAAGGCTGAAGCTCGTCGATCGGCACGCCCTTATCTTTCGGATTGCCGCGAAACAGCGGAATAAAGGCCGCGTTTTGCAGCAGCAGCAAACGTTTTGTCCGATCGACGGCCGTTTGTCCGAACGCAAAGTGCATGGCGTTAGTCGTCGTGACGGCGTGCAGCGAGCGGATGTTCGGGTCGCGGAGCATCAATTCGCCGGCTCCGTCGAACAGCGCATCCCAGATCGATTCCGTCGCTACGCCCTTGTTCAGCAACTCGACCACTTTTTCCGATGCCTCCGCGGCCGATCCGCCGCGCAGCACCGCCAACAAATCGGCAGCCGCCGCCGCGTCGGGCTTTCCAACCAGCCAGTCGGGACGTAGCTTGCCTGCCAGCTCCTGATTCTGCTTCCACGGCCGATCCGGCGGAGCATCGCGCTTGGCCGGGTTGTCTCCTTCGTGTTCCAATAGCGCATAAGCCAACGACCGCAACACCGGCTCGGCATGTTGCCAGCCGATATATCGCAGCAACCGCCAACTGTTGGCGACATAAATTGCCTTATGGCCAATGTCGCGAAAATCGCGCATGCCGTAGCGGCAGAACAGTTCGAATGCTTGCTCGGGCGTTGCCGACCGGGCGAATCCGGCTGCGGCGGCGTCGGTGGCCGCTTCGTCCCAATCGGTAAGTCCTTTTTCCAGCGCTGCCGCGGCCTTGTCGGCCGCTGGGACGGCCCGTTCGTCGACTGGGCCCATCATCCAATTGCCTTGCTGGACGTTCTGGGCCTGCGATGATTTGAAGGCATCAATGGCCCAAAAAATCGGCAGCCAGCGATGCGCGGCGGGCGAAGCCAGGCTGGCCAGGTTCGCCGAATTTATGACCAGGACCGCGTGAAATTTGAATCCCACCGGCCGCGGCTGAATGTCGCGCACGCCGGCAAGTTGCAGCGCCGTGAGCACCTGTTTGTAGGCAAGCCCCTTTTGAATCCGGGCCGCGACCTCCTCCAATACACGGTCGCGCGACGTGTCTTCCAGCAGGCGGACGAGCGGCTCGATGTCGTCGCCGAAGCGGACCTTTTTCGGATCCAGTCTTGCATCGGCGGCCGAGACGGGGCCGAGCTTCGCCAGGAATCCGAGGTTCGATAGCCCGGCCAGCGCCGCCGCCCCGGCCGTGGTCGAGAGAAATTGCCGTCGCTTGTACGAGTCGGACATTTGTAGCTCCTTTCGCCGCCCCGATTGGATGCCGCTTGGATTATATCTGGTTTTCGAGCGCGGGGTTGGCTTTGGCATGCGGCAAGGCACGCGCCTGGGCGAGCCCAGCGGCTAAACGGGACGCGATTTCGCCGTATAGTGGTGGATTCGTATCGAATTCGAAACGCTGATTTCTTACCCGCGAACGCCGATGACCGACGAATCTTGGGACGTGATCGTAATTGGCGCGGGGGCGGCAGGAATCGTCGCGGCGTTTTCCGCGGCGGAGCGGGGCCGGCGGACGCTATTGCTGGAGAAGAACAAACGGCCAGGTATCAAAATCCTGATGTCCGGCGGCACCCGCTGCAACATCACCCAGGCCACCGACAATCGGGGCATCGTGCGTGCGTATGGACCGGCTGGCAAATTTCTGCACTCCGCATTGGCGGCGCTGGGCGTGCAGGCCACGATCGCCATGTTCGAAGCCGAAGGAGTGCTGACCAAAGTCGAAGAGACCGGCAAGATTTTCCCCGTGAGCAACCGGGCCAGCGACGTGCTCGACGGTTTGCTGGCTCGATTCGATCGTAGCGGCGCGACAATCGCGCTCGGCGAGCCGGTCGTCGAAATTCGCTGCGAGGCGGGAATGTTTCGGCTCATCACGCCCGAGCGGACCGTTTCGTGCGGCCGCGTGATTCTGACCACGGGCGGGCAATCGTACCCAGGGGCCGGCACTACGGGCGACGGCTATCGGTTCGCCGCCGCATTCGGCCACACGATTATCACGCCGCGGCCCGCGCTGGTGCCGCTGACGACCACTGCGCCCTGGGTGCTCGACTTGCGCGGCGTCGCGCTGCCCGACGTCGTGCTGAGCATCGTGGACAAAGGGCGAACGCTGGCAAGCCGGCGCAGCTCGCTGCTATTCGCGCATTTTGGTTTGAGCGGGCCGGCGGCCTTGGATGTCAGCCGCGTGGTTTCGGGCCATCCCCACCCGGCGACACTTGTGGCTTCAATCGACTTGCTGCCAAACAACAACGAAGAACTGCTCGGCGCTTGGCTGCGCGAACAGGCGGAGCAATCGGGCAAGAAGCAGCTCGCGGCGATCCTGGCTCAGCAATTGCCGCGGCGGCTGGCCGAGATCGTGCTTTCGCTGGTGAAGATTGCGCGCCGATCGCAAGGCCGCTGAATTAAGCAAGCTGGAACGGAACCGGCTCGTCGTTGCGATCAAACGTTTGGCGATTCCGTTGACCGGCACGCTCGGTTTTAAGAAGGCCGAAGTCACCGCCGGCGGGGTCGCGTTGGAGGAAGTCGATTCGCGCACGTTGCAAAGCAAACTCATCCCGGGCTTGTTCCTGGCGGGCGAAATCCTCGATCTCGACGGCCCGATCGGCGGCTACAATTTTCAAGCCGCCTGGAGCACCGGCTGGCTGGCTGGAAAGAGCGTCTGAGGCTCGGCATGACTACGCCGGTAATTCTTATGCCCGACTATTGCTGATTGGGCTATCCGTGAGTTTGCGGTAAGCGTCGCATCTTTAGAAATAGGCCGCGCTGAGGCATGAACGCGGCGGATCGCGTTGTAACCGCGCGCTTGCATTGTGGCGTTTGCGGCGGTGTAGAATGAGCTTTTGCTTTTCACCTCGCATTCGCGTTCGATGATGGACGATCCCACGATTTCAGCGGACCGGCTGTTGTTCCGAATCTCCAGGGTCTTGGGGCTACTGTGCGTTGCCTCGGCGGCGGCGGTGCCGTTTTATTTCTTTACCCAAGTCGGCCAACCGTCCGCGGCGGCGATGCGATTTGGCCTGGCGATCATCGCTCCGCTGGCAATCGGCGGGACCGGCGCACTGACAATCGCCTCGCGCCCGCGTCGCAAGCCGCGGCTTGGCAAAGCCTTGGTTTGGGAATTGGTCGGTATTGCCGGCATCGCATTGGCGTGGATGTCAATGTTCGCGCAGGCCTATTATTTCCCTATTTTTTTCACCACTTTCGATTTGCAGCGGTTCGCCTTGTTTTCTGTGCCCCTTGCGGTGGTTCTTCCGGCCAAACTCGGTTGCTGGCTGTTGATGGTTGGCAGGAATTACCGGTTTGAAATCGGCAAAGTTCGTGCTGAGGGAGCGGCCCAGGGAAAGGCAGGCGAGTCCAGTTTACCGACACCGCCGGGCTTCTTTGTGCCGCGAGCGCTGCTGCATCGTTGGTTCGACGCGATCGCATCGACGTTTAGCGTGCTTCTCATCATTGCTTGGGCGGCGCAAATGGTTTTCATCATCGGGCATTGCCGGGGCGACTCGATCAGCGAGCGCACGTACATACTTTACGACGCGGTGCCTCCCGGAATCATCGGCAGCGGAATGCTACTGGCGGCAGCCGTTGCGCGAGCGCGGCGAAAAGTGTGGGGCGCCCGATTGCTCGGATTCGGTGGGATGGTTGCGTTGGCCCTGTCGACGGTGTTGACCGACGGCTTGAGCCCGCTGGTCGTCTCGAAGTATGAGGCCGTGTGCGACGTGCGGTCGAGCTACGCGTCATTTGCCGAAATGACGATTTTCTTGCTGCTAGCGAAAACCGTCTCGGCCATCGCAATTGGCGCAGTGCGCTGGCTGACCGACACGTTGTTGGTTCCGGCGCCGCCAGAAGTGTCGCCGGAAGTACAAAGCAGTCCGTTTAACCTCGGCAAATTATGGGCCCAGCCGGGCGGACGATTGGCAGATTTGCTTAGCTTTCTCGCCGTGCTGTTTATCTGGTTTTTCCCGGAGCCGATTTCTCACAGGTACGATTTTGCTATTGAACTGCTGGTTCCGGGACCTTCGATGTTTGTCGCGGGATTTCCGATCGGACTGGTCGGAGTAATTGCTTTGATCGCCGTGGGGCTCTTGAGGACAGGCCGCGATCGAAGTCAGCTTTTCCTCTTGGAATTGTTTGGGATCGTGGCGCTTTCGATGTTGTTTACATCGGCCGCGTTACCCTATATGGAGGCCATGTGGCGTGCGCCTTCGCAGGCTCTTCGAGGATACGATTCTTGGATCGCTTGGTTGCTGCTACTGTCCTGGTTCTCCTTTGGTCTGACGGCGGCGGGCAAAGTGGCATGTATTGCCGCGGGGTTGATAAGCCGTGAGAGACGCGCAAAGGTCAGCTTGACGGCCGTTGCCGCCTTCATCGTCGGGTGCGGCTGTCTAGCGGTGTATTGGCGCGCTTGGCAACCGTAAGAGCCCCTTGCAGAGATGTTAATTTGGGCCGTTCGTCGGAACGCGTAAGCCGAATCGTCCCTTCCCATCGTTGAGCGGGTCGTCCTTCGGATCGGTCAACGGCGTATCGTTGCCGGCCATGTCGGCGCCATAAAGAACGTAGCTGTTGGTTTCTAGCTTGAAATGTAATTCGGAGCCGGAAAATCGGTTCTTCGGCACCTGTTCGATGTATCGCGGCACGAGGGCGTTCAATGATGTAGGAAATCGACCCTGTTCGGCCCGATAGGCGCCGAGTGCAAACGCCACGCGGCACATATCCTGAAGGTCCAGATTGTGATCTTCCGCGGCGATCGCGGGCAGACTCGACGCAATCATCGAAATCGAAATCGCCTTCTCCGTCAATTTAGCGCCCGTGCGATCGCAATAACCAAGCGGATGAATTTGCGTTCCTTCCACTTCTTTCGCCTCGTTCGTGAGATCGTTTTCCAGGGCCGCTAGAGAACTGCGACGTTTCTCAGGCGACATGATCCTGGCGGTTTCGACGAGCCGATCGTACCAGGCATTGGTCCGGCGAAGCGTCGCGTCCCAATCGAGGCGCCAGTTGGGCGTCCAACGCGGCGGGCCGTATGCCGTTGCAATTCCATAATTCGCAATTCCCACGCCGGAGACCGTTGCAGTTCCCAGGCCCAAGACATTTTCAAGCACCCAGACCCGTTCGCCAAGGTCGAGATTTTCAGCCACACTTTTCAAGGGGGGCAACTCGGCGAACTCGCGAGCGAACTGCCGGGCCTGCTCCGCGGAGAGTCGGTCGCTCCCGGCAATTGCACCATCAATGTGGATCGCGATACCGTCGATCGCCCTGCCGACCTGCATGTCGGTCAACGTTGGCCCTTGGGAAACCAGCCTGCCCAATCGGTGGCAGGCAAGCGCTTCCTGCCACGCGTCGGCCAACTTTCCTTCGCCAACCTTGAGCGTCGCGTCGGTCTCCAGCAGATATGCAAATTCGCGCACATCTAGAAATAAAGGGAGGGCGAACGGGATCTTGTCGCCGCTCAGGCGTCCCATGAGCGGGCTGAAATACCGCGGCCGGTGCGACGCTTCGATCGCCAATTGTAACGGAACCCTATTCGCTTGCAGCCATTTGGCTACCGCTGGAAATTCTATTTTCGACCAAGGCCGTTCTTGCGCCTGCATAAGCTGCGTCTCGGGATCGTTCGGATCCTGATCACCAGTCCGCGGAATGGGCATGGGCTTCGCGCCGTAGATCGGCGTGAAGTATCGACCTGAAATCGGAGGAGCCGGAATTCCGAGCAATTTGAAATACTCCGCGGTCTGTTCGGGAGCCAAATCGCCGGGACCGAATGCTTGCCAGATCAAGACCACGGCATTGTTCTCGGGCGTTACACCTTTGCTCAACATCGCGTTGAGCGCCGCGCAAAATCGACGCGGCCGTCGGGTCCGAGCGGCTCGGTCAGATACGTCGTGCCGCGGCTGATCGTCACGTTGCGGCCGCGATTGGTGCTGGACAGCGGACAGAATGCCAACAACACGCCGCACAGCGCGACCAGTACGCAGTTCGACGGTCGCGGACAAACGGATCGAAATAGCTGCCGGGCGCGAGACATGGCCGCGGTATGCGAAGATTTTGGAACAGCGAACTCCCCTCAGCATACCGATGCACGCCCCGGCAAACAACGACGCCGTGTGGCCGGAATTGATTGCCGTTTCGCTATGGCAGAGCCAGGGCACCGGAAAAACTAGCCGGCTCAGGCTCTGAGGATTTTTGGCGCTTCGAAATGGCTGCCGAGGACGGACTGGCTGGCGATGCCGAGCCATTGTTCGAGGATAGCGGCGTAGACGGCGCGGAAATCGGTGTGGTGCTTTAGCTTGTCCATCACCAGATCGCTGAGGCTGGGGTGCGGGCCGATGACGCCGGGCTTGACGCGCCCGCCGACTAAGAACATCGGCGCGGCGGAACCGTGGTCGGTGCCCTGACTTTGATTCTCCTTGGCCCGGCGGCCGAATTCCGAGAAGGTCATGAGCAACACCCGGTCGCGATGCCCGCGCACCGACACATCCTTGAAAAACGATGCGACCGAATCCGACAACTCTTTCAACAGATTCGCGTGCAGCGTCAACTGATTGGCATGCGTGTCGAAGCCGTTAAGAGTGACGTAAAAAATCCGGGCTCCCAGATCGGCTTCGATGAGCTGCGCAACCAGTTTCAACCGCTCGGCCAGGCCGGTGTTCGGATAAGGAACCGCCGGCTGGTAATTTTTCGCCAGCTCATGCAAACGCTGGCTATTCGCGTAGGTGTTCACGGCCGTGCGGCGGACAAAGTCCAGCAGCGACGGAGACCCTGTGCCTTCGCTGCCAGGGGTGCGGCGGCGGGAGTCGAGTTCGATCAAAGCCCGTTGCCGGTCGTGATCGGCGCCGTTGGCCGCCGAGGTTTGCAACTGGAACTGCTGCAGACTGGAAAGCGACGGAACTTTAGCCGGCACACCAGCCAACGCGAGCCAGCTTTGCTCGTTTGGGGCGGCCACATGAAACGCAGGACTGGTCGGAATCTGCACCAATGCTTTGCCGAGCCAACCTTCCTGCAGATCTTCGGCCAGGCTGGCGGCTTGCCAGATGTCCATCGAGCGGAAATGCGATTCGTTCGGATTCGGATAGCCGACACCTTGCACGACCGCCAGCGCATGATCTTGGAACAATTCGGCGAAGCCGCCGAGTGACGGATGCAGGCCGACCGAATCGTTCAGCTTCTTCAGGTCCTTGGTGGGGATGCGCAGCACGCGGCGCAGCTTCGGATAGCCTTCGTCGGCGAACGGCACGACCGTGTTCAAGCCGTCGTTGCCGCCGGTGAGTTGCACGACAACCAACACCGTTTCCTTCGCGCCCGGCTTGTTCGTGGCCGGCGCAGCCTGTGCCGTGCGGCTGAGGAATAAGGGGGCGGTCTGACCCCAAGTGACCACGCCCGCGGCTGCAATCGATGTGGAGAGGAATTCGCGACGGGAATGCATGATAAAACTCCGTTTCGGCTCTTAAGACGCTCGAACTCAACTCGTGGCGCCGAGGGGGTCAGTCCCCGGCCATGTTCAATTCAACTGAAACTCCGCTTGCGTCAACAATAAGTGACAGACCGCGCGGATCCGGTGGTCTTCGCGGTCTTGTTGGCTCCAATAGGCTGGGTATGTTTGCTTGCGGGCGCCGCTGAGATAGTCGAGCAGGCTGGCGCGGCCGTCGTCTGAAATGTTGTCTTGTAGAAACAGCCGAACGAAGAAAGCGACGATTTCGGCGTCGGTTTGCTTGCCATGTTGGCGCACCAGCGCGGCCGGATCGGTGCGGCGGCCGAACCGGTCGTCCTGCGTTGACGTGATCGCGAGCGCCAGATTGTGTCGCAGCAGCAGCGTGTTCGAATTGATCCAAACCGTTCCGCCGGGCCAACCCTTCACCGACGATGGCGAAAGCAGCCGCTCGCCGAGCCCCTCAAGCGCGTCGGCCAAAGGAATCGCGCCGACCTGACCTTCCAAAGCCCGGACGATGCCCACGGCGAAATCGACCGGCGATTTGATCTGGCTGCGATAGGCCTCCGGCGAGAAGAACAGATTGGAGCGCAGGATGGTTTCGACGAGGCTATGCAAATCATAATCGCTCTTACGAAACCGAGCGGCCAGCGGCGCGAGCAATTCGCGCGTGGGCACGATCGTTTCGCTCACTAGAAAGCGAAACAGCTTGCCGACGATGAATTCCGCGGCGGCATCTTGCTCCAGGCAAATCCGCACGATGTCTTCGCCGCCGAATTTCCCCTCCCGGCCGAGAAACTTTTTCGGTCCGCCGTCGTGCTGGCCGGAGTTGAGAGAAAACTTGCCGTCCTTGATCTCCCAGCCAGTAAACGCGCGAGCCCCTTCGCGCACATCTTGCTCGGTGTAATGCCCGATGCCGAGCGTGAACAACTCCATCAACTCGCGGGCGTAATTCTCGTTGGCCGTCCCTTTCTTGTTCTGATTCGTGTCAAGCCAGACCATCATCGCCGGGTCTTTGGAGATTTCTGCGAGCATCGTGCGAAAACTGCCGAGCAGCGTTGCGCCGCAACAACTGGTTCTGGGCGATCATATAGCGCAGATTGCGGACTTTCGCGTTGCTCGTGGCAAAATGATTGTGCCAGAACAGCGTGAGCCGCTCTTGGAGCGGAAATGGCGTTTGCAGAATCCGCAACAGCCACCAGGCTCGGAGCTCGACTTCGTTGTTGTAATCGAGCGATGCCGCCATGTCGGTCATCTGCTGGTCGAAGGCTTGCCGGGCGACGAGCGGACCACCGCTAAGGAGCGTGCCGACGGACGTATCGGGCCCGACGGCGAGCGCCTGTTCAAGCTCCGAGATTTTCGCTCCGAAGCCGGCGCGGCGATAAAGATGGCCAGCCTTGGCGAGATCCCACGGATGTTTGTCGCTGGGCCGGTAAGGTTCCCAGGCCCATTGAGGAGTCGAGCTTCATGGGTGACGTCCTGTACTCGCTCGTTGAAGGCGCGCTCAAAACGCCGTGATCCGAAGATCGACGTCGTACTCATCCGGCCCGATCCGGTTGCTCGATTCGATCCGGCCCAGATGGTCGAGCAGATCCAACATCAGTGAAACTTCCTTGGCGGCGTCGCCGGGGCTGTTGCCTTGCTGCAACATGTTGCGCGTGACCAATTGCCGTTTCACGCCGCTCAAATAGCTCGAAATGCCGCTCCAGGCGACGCGGCTGCGGAGGATCGTGACCGTCGAGTCGGCGACAACCGTGGATTTTGCGGGTGAGGCACTGACAGCGGCGGACGCTGAATCCTTTTGGACCGCGTCGATCAAGCGGTGCATCAGATCGAGCGTCGACGTGACAATATATTGCTTGCCGATCCGAGCCCGGCAGGGACTGATATTGAACAGCGTGCCATTGTTGCGGGCTTTGTTCTCGTCATTTTCGACGATTCGATAACCGACGATCTTCGCGCCGGCGTAGGTTTCTTCGACGCGCGTGAGCGGAACCTGCGTGCCAACGAGGAATGCCAGCCCGTTGAGCACGCGGTCGATTGCCGACTCGAATTTCTCGGGTTCGCGCAATTCCATCACCCAGCCGAAGGCCGGATAGTGGTTCTCCGGCTGGAAGCTATAGCCGGTATCCGACTGTTGCGCGACGACGATGCGGTGCCGAGTGCCGGCGTATTTCAGAAATTCACTAAACCGCGTTCCTTGCAGCACGAAGCCCGACTTCTTGTCGTTTTCCTCGGCTTGTTTCAATTGATCGGGCGGCAGCAGCGCGGTCCGTTGATCCCAGAACGCTGCCAGGTCGAGATAGAAGCTGCTGCTGAACAACGTTCCCGAAGGCATCAGCAGCGGCAACGCGCCGCCCTGGCCTGGCGGCGGCACATGGGCCCGGACCAGATCGTGCATGCCATTGGTTCCGCAGGGCAATCGCACGCTCAGCGCCATACCGCCCAATTCTGGGTGGACCGCGGCCACGACGAACGGCGCCCGCCGGAACGCGTCGACCGCGCCCCCGAACAGCACGTGCGTCGGAAAGAAATTGCTCGGCAGCGTGAAGAGCGGCTTCAAATCCGGCGATTGATGCGCGTAGGCCAGATTGAGCCAGGCCCAGGCCAGCAAGCCTTTTGGTACAAGTTTCTTGGCATCCTGTAGCGATTTTTCCTTGAGCAAGCTGGGCTTCGCAGAATCGAGATGTTGATCGATCGCGGCGTGCAACGCGTCGGGCATATTCGAATAAACCAGCGCCGCGTCAAGCACGACGGCGAAGAGATCATCGCCCACGTGGTAGGTTTCGACGCCGCGATATTTTTCCGGCGTGTACTTTTCGACGACACCCTGCCGGGCTTGCTCCTCGGCGACAACCTGGCGCAGGTTGCTGAAGAATTGGGCGGTGAGTTTCGGATCCTTCCCTTGCAGAATCACCAGCACCGGCGATTTCTTCTTGTTCTCAATCTTCAGCGCCAACACGATCCCGCCGCCGGCCACGGAGTCGACCAATTCGGGCCACGGATGACCCAGTTCGTGCTCGAAATGGGCGACAAGCTGGCGGAACAATTGATAGTTGGTCGAGGCGAAGTAGTCGCGATAGCCGCGAAAGCCGTTCAATTCCGGCCGCCCGGCCAACTGGACGAGCAGGTCGGCAATCGCGCGCGGCTGCTCGATCTTCACAACGATGTCGGCCACGGGAGGCACGAGCCGGAGCGGATCGGGTGGCTCCGCCGCCTCCGCGGCGTCCGAAAAGAAAATCGCCGGACCAAAGAGGGCCAAGACGACCGCAGTGACCAAAAGTCTGGAGCGCGTCATCGCCAAACTCCACGATCGGACCTAGAGAACAGCGAATCCCAAACGGCCCTTTGGGTATACCGCGTCAACCAACCAAACTGCAAGTTATTACCCCGCCAGAGGCCGGAATGTTTCAAACGGCGGCCGGCCGCCAATCGCTTTGCCAGGCGACGGCTCCGATATAATGAGGGCATGATTTTCCAGGTTTTACAGATCGCCCTTGCCTTTGCCGTCGCCATTTTTTTCATTGGTGCGCCGCTCTGGCCAACCCTCATGCGCTGGAGGCGGTCACCGCCAGTCGAGGCCACGGCTGAATGTCATCAACGCGACACCGTTCATGAAAGCAACGTTCCATCTTCCTTCGCAAATTCGCTCAGAATATTGGAATCGCTGGCACGGTTATTTTCCTCGCGCTCGGCGTTGGCGTTCTCGCTCGCCATCCTTTTACTCCATGCTGGCGCGTCATTTGCTTCGCGCCGTGGTTGATCCCAACGGCGTCTCGCAATGCAGGACGGCGCCGCACTGTCGGATAAGCCCAGCATAAGGAAACCGCGATCATGGCCAAGTATGGAATCAAAGCGCAGAGTTCGGTGAAGGAAGCGGTTCACAAAAAGAAGAAGGGCTCGCTGCACAGCGGCAAATCGAAGAAAAAAGTGAAAAGCAAGAAACAGGCGATCGCGATTGGCTTGTCCGAGGGCGCAAGAAAGGGGCCAAGGTGCCTCGCAAGAAGAAAAGCAAGTAACTCTGAATCGGTCGCTTCATGCAACCGGCGCTGCGGCCCGCCAAAAGAAGTCGGAGCATGGGCTTTTTGTCACCAGCGTGGCCGCTGGCAAGACATCCAAGTGAGAAAACGTCAGCGCCCCGCTGCCGTCGAATTCCGCGATCTCGGTTCTGTCTTACAGGGTCATGAACAACGCCGTGGCTCAGTCTGTCCGGAGCGCTCGCAAGGCGGGGTTACGATATTGCACCGACGACATTCCAGGCATTCGCCGGGTTTCGAACAAGCGACAAACCTACTATGTCACTGCCCGGGGCAAGCGACTCCGAGACCCCTCCACATTGGCCCGTATTCGCAGCCTCGTCATCCCGCCGGCCTGGACCGATGTCTGGATTGCGCCAAAGGCCGACTGCCATCTTCAAGTCACCGGGCGAGATGCCAAGGGCCGGAAGCAATATCGGTATCATCCGCGCTGGCGGCAAACGCGCGACGCGAGCAAATACACCAATGTGATCGCCTTCGCCCGATCGTTGCCGCGCATTCGGCGAAAAGTGCGCCGCGATCTTAACAAGCGCGGCCTGCCCCGTGAAAAAGTCTTGGCCGCGATCGTCCGGCTATTGGAAACTTCGTTGATTCGGGTCGGGAACGAAGAATATGCCAGGCAAAATCATTCCTTTGGCCTGACCACGATGCAGAATCGGCATGCCCAGGTCCACGGATCGAAAATCCATTTCCGGTTTCGCGGCAAGAGCGGAGTGGCCCACGAGCTGGATCTGCAGGCCCCCAAGCTCGCCCGGATCGTCCGGCGCTGCCAGGAGTTGCCCGGCCAAGAACTGTTTGAATGCGTGGGCGAGGATGGCAAGGTCCACAATATCGGCTCGGCCGACGTCAACGAATACCTTCGCGAAATTTCTGGAGAGGACATTAGCGCGAAGGATTTCCGCACTTGGGCCGGCACCTCGCTCGCGGCCCAGGCGCTGCAGGAATTCGAAGAATTCGATAGCGACGCCCGCGCGAAACGCAATGTGACCCAAGCGATCGAGCGCGTGGCGGCGCGGCTGGGCAACACCGCGACAGTGTGTCGAAAATGCTATATCCATCCAGCGATCATCGACGCCTACATGGACCGGTCGCTGCTCAAGACGCTCGAGCACCGAGCCGAAGGGGAACTCCGCAAAGGCTTGAGCGCCTTGAAACCGGAAGAGGCGGCGGTCCTTGCCCTGCTGCAAGAGCGAATGAAGCGAAAGTTGAAGAGCGAGAGCAATGGGCGCAAATGAGCGTGAGTGATGCCGCTCAGAAAGTCGTTTTCTTTTTTCTTGGCGTTTTCGGAATAAAAGGTTAATATCCAAGTTGATTCGCTGCTGACTTGGTCTCGACGAACTGCTCATCTCGACGGAATTCAATGCGCCGCGCGTTCACGCTCGTTGAATTGTTGGTCGTGATCGCCATCATCGGCATTCTTATCGCCATTTTGTTGCCGGCGATTCAGGCTGCGCGGGAAGCGGCCCGGCGAGCCCAATGCAGCAACAATCTCAAACAAATTGGGCTGGCGATCCACAATTTCGAGTCGGCCTACGGATCGCTGCCCGCCGGCGGACTTCCGCCGCCCGAGACCGGCTGGACATGGGGGCCTAGCTGGAGCGTATTCATCATGGGATTCGCCGAGCAGAACGATCTCTACAAGCAGTTCGACTTTATCAGCAGCGCCGCCTACAACTGGGATACTGGGCTGATCTATTATATTCCCGGCTACAGCGACGCGGGGGGCACCTGGGGCAACGAACACAACGCGGCGCCTGTTGGGCGGCATCACGATCCCTTGGCTCTCATGCCCCAGTTCGCCCCTGCCGCAATTCGGTCTGACGCAAAGCAATCCGCCGGCGGGAGGAGTGGGGGTCATTTCGCCGATGTATACGGCCATCGCCGGCGCGGTCGACGACGTCTCGATGGTCGATCTCGATGGTAATACCGATCCGGACGACGCCACCGGCCAGCAAAGCACCGGCGGGGCGCTCGATTCCTTACGTGCAGCTTAGGGTCAGCGACATCAAGGACGGCATGTCGAACACGTTGTTCATCGCCGAACAGTCCGACTATTGCATCGACTCTTCCGGCCTGCAATACGATTGCCGCAGCGATTACGGCCACACTTTCCCGATGGGGGTGAACCGGGACGACAACCGCTATTTCAACGGCACGAGCGTACGGTACGCGATCAACGACTTGCATTGGGCCAACGTCGGCGTCGGTTCGGCCAGCTACGGCTGCAATCGGCCAATCCAATCAGCCCATCCTGGCGGTGCGATGTGCCTGGCCGGCGATGGCTCGGTCCATTTTCTTTCGGAGTTGCTCGATTTGAAGACTCTTTATAATCTGTGCAATCGTGCCGACGGGAACGCGATCTCCGTTGCGTTCTGATGGGCTAACGAATTCTAACTCGACTCGCGGCGCCGAGGGGTCCGTCCCCATTTTGCTCACAAGGCATCGCAAATGGGGACGGACCCCGGCTGGCTTCGATCCCCCGATTGACGGAAACAAAAGACAACATGCGAATCGCCGTTACCTCTTGCCGGCCGCAGGCATGCTTGTTGGCGGTCGGCATCGGCTGCGTCTTGTTTTTGGGCTGCCATCGAAAACAACAAATTGCCTGGGGCGCCGTGAGGGGAAAGGTGCTGCTGGCCGGCAAGCCCGTGTCGGCCGGGACCGTGGTGTTCGATAATCGCGAGGTGGGCGTGTCGCGCTTGGCGGAGCTGCGGCGCGACGGCACGTTTGTCGAGCAAAGCATCGATTTCCCCGGTCTGCCGACCGGCGAATATCGGGTCGCGGTCACGCCGCTGCCGATCTCCAAAGGCGACTTCGTGCCCGTCGCGCCGCGCAAGCCGGCAGCCGGCGAGCTACCCATTCCTGCCCGCTACCGCGACGTCGAATCCAGTCCGCTCACGGCGACGGTGAAAGAAGGCCAGAATCCTCCGTTCGTGTTCGAGCTCAGTCGCCCCTAGCAGCGTGTTGAAAAAGGGGACAGGCACCTCGCGATCAACTAAATCCCTCGGCAAACTCATCTGGTCGCTCGGAGCCAGTCCCCTTTTTCAACGGGCAGCTAAGCTGGTCGGGCTGGGCTCTCCCCTGCGAATTGCTGCGTTCTTCCTCCGAATATTTGTTTGACGCTCGTCGAGGGCGAGATAGAATCGAGGATCATTGGCGCCATGCTTTTCTTTTCTGAAATCTTCTCCTTTGCAAAGCCGACCGATGCGCCGCCGCGGGTTTACGTTGGTTGAATTGTTGGTCGTGATCGCCATCATCGGCGTGCTGGTGGCGCTGCTGCTCCCGGCAGTGCAAGCCGCGCGCGAAGCTGCGCGCCAAAAGCAATGCATCAACAATATGAAGCAATGGGGCCTGGCGATGCACATGCACGAGCAATCCAGCGGTTTTCTGCCCGTCGGCTCGCATCAGGACCCGCGGCGCAGTTGGCCGATCACGCTCTGGCCTTACATCGAAGAAGCCGATCTATTCAAGCAATACCAGTTGGACACGGATTATTGCGACGCGCCGAATCTGGCGCTCTGCGCCGTGCAAGTGCCGATGTATTTTTGTCCCAGTGACCGCGTGGCCATGTGGTACGGCGACTCGTTCACGCGATCCCGCGGCGCGTACGTGCTGAATTGGAGCAATATGTCGTACGATGGCGGCCCGGTCGCAGGCGCCGGGCCGGTGCAGCAAGGCCCGTTCGGGCTCGATACGCAAGTGCAATTCAGGCAAATCACCGACGGCCTGTCGAATACCATGTTCATGTCGGAAATCATGATGGCCATGCAAGACAACTATTACGACACGCGCGGCGACATGCTGAACGACGACTGCGGCTGCGCCGAATATGAGACGATCAACACGCCCAACGCCGGGGTGGACTACATGCTGTGCGCCGAGGACCAGAATAATCCCAGCCCTTGCGCCAACGACTTTTCCGGCAGCAGCTATCAATCGGCCCGCAGCCGCCATCCGGGCGGGGTCAACGTGCTGTTCGGCGACGGTTCGGTCCATTTCGTCGCGGACAACATCAGCATCGCGATCTGGCAAGCACTGGGTTCGATGGCCGGTGGCGAGTCGGTCGACATCCGCGGCGCGTCGTACTAGTGCCTTGCCAGACCTTGCTTCTTGGATTGTGTGCCACTGGCTCTGCCAGTGCTTTTTGGAATTCCTATCTCGATCCGTTAGCGACGAAAGAACACTGGCAAAGCCAGTGGCAGTCTAAATTGAAGCTGTGACGAAGCCCTAGCGATTTCGCATGAATCGGATTACGCTCGGATTGCCCACCCTTCGAACGAAAAGCCATCGCTTGGAGGAAATCACGGTCCGGCCGCGAAATTGCAATTGCCGATGGATGTTTGCCACGGCGACAATTGCTGTGCTGCTGATTTTCACGGGCTGCCACCGCGGCGGATTGGCGCCAGTCTCAGGCAAAGTGACCGTCGATGGGGTTCCACTGGTCGACGGCACGATCAACTTTGAATCGGTCGATCGTTTGCAACCGACCGCGGGCGGCGTCGTGCATGAAGGAAATTATGCTGTCTCCATGACGCCCGGACCGAAAATCGTGCGGATTCAGGGTTTCAAGGTCGTGGGCCAGCGCCCCTTGAACCCCTCCGATCCTCACGGACCGATGATGCCGTTGAAAAAACAGATATTGCCAGAGCAATACAACGTAAAATCCACGCTCCGTTTTGACGCGAGTCCCGTCGGGGGCGAAAAAAGCTTCGAGTTGATGTCTAAAGGATAATGAGTAAGCCTTGAAGCGGCGCTATTCTACAGAAGGAACCGTGCCATGCGACGCAACGCGTTCACGTTGGTCGAGCTGCTGGTCGTCATCACGATCATTGGCATCCTGATCTCGCTCTTGATGCCGGCGGTGCAGTCGGCTCGCGAGGCGGCCCGGCGAACCCAGTGCAGCAACAATCTCAAGCAGCTTGGCCTGGCGGCCAACAATGAGTTGGCTGCCCAGGGACATTTTCCGACTGGCGGCTGGGGGTGGCGGTGGATCGGCGATCCCGATTGCGGGAGCAGTTGGAAGCAGCCGGGCGGCTGGATCTACAATCTCCTGCCATTCCTCGATCAGGGAAATCTGCACGATCTGCAATCGGGCCTTACCGGCACCGCCCGCAGCAATGCCGCATCGCAAATGCTGTCGACCCCCTTGGCGATGTTCAATTGTCCCAGTCGCCGCCCGCTGGCCACATATCCCACCTGGCAAAACGGCTCGGGGCCGAATCTTGGCGGCAGTCCCGGCGATGTCTATCAGATTTATGCCACGGGCTCGGCCAGCGCGACGCCCAACGTGGCCAAGACCGATTACGGGGCCAACGGCGGCGACAACTACACCTCGCCGGGCACCAACGGCGACCCCTGGGGAACCAGCAACGACGAAGGCGGGCCACTCGTCTATTCCAAGGGGACTCGCCGCCACGCAGTATTGGGCGGCTGTCGGCGCGGCGACCGACGGCGTGGTTGGTCCGGGCAACACGATTTCGGCGGCCGCCATCACCGACGGCCTGAGCAACACGTATCTCTTCGGCGAGAAGTACCTCGATCCGGACGAATACACCGATGGCCAAGACGGCGGCGACAACGAAAACGCCTACATGGGCGACAACGCCGACATCATTCGCTGGGGAGGGCCGAGCTTCTCGCCGCCGATGCAAGACACGCCGGGCAACACGCAATGCTACGGCTGGGGCAGCGCGCATGCCGCCGGCTTCAACATGGTCATGTGCGACGGTTCGGTGCACCAACTCAGTTTTTACATCGACATCGAAACGCACCGCCGGCTTTCGAACCGTGCCGACGGTTTGCCAATCGACGCCTCGAAATATTAGTTGACGGCTGAAAATGCGGACTGGCGGGTCGCGGCCTTGAGCGAAGAAACAAAGATTTCCGGCTCCTGGGGCGATCCGAAATCCACGCAAGGAACGCCCCCCAAGGATGGAAACTCAGCCATGAAGGACAAATTGGTCGGAATCCGAGTCGTTGCCGCAGTTGCAGCCGTGTTCGCACTAGTGGGTATATCTAGAGTTAGCCCCGCGGATGGCCCGAGCCATGTCGCGGAACAAAACTTCCTTGGCAAAGCGACGGTCGCCATGAAGGCCGTGCAAGCAATAGTGAAAGACGACAAGATTCTTATCCCGTTAGCGAAAGGAAAAATCGAACACGGCGATGGCTACCTGATGATCCGCACGCCAACTTCCGAAAAATGGCCGAACTTTCCCGCAAAGCCGCAGAACTTGAAGATCGGTTATGGCTGGCTGAGGATCGACATTTACGCCAGTCGGCCCGAAAGGTCGCCGGGCACGCCCTTCATCCCACCGCCCGGTTGCTACTGGCGCTCGACCGAACTTGTCGTGCCTAACAGTTCGGCCAGGGTCTTGGTTGAATCCACGACAAGCGATGCCGAGGCACAGAGCAGACTGGTTAAGATAACGTTAAAGGAATTGAGCAATACGGGTATCAATGCTCGAGTTGATGAGCCAGGAAAATAAGATTCCGCCCTTCTTCCGCCGAGTTCACTGTTATCTGCCAGGAAGCTCCTTGCCTTCGAAGCGAGTCTGAGCGGTTACGCTGAACGAGCCCGTAGCGGCCTTCGAGTTTTTTCGGCGAGATTGTTGTATTTCTCTCGCGGAATTGCCAGAATACGGGTCCTGCCTGATGAAACGCGCTCGCCTGGCGCGTCCCCGCCTGAGTGTTTCCCACCCCGTATTCCTTTTTCTGGAGCTCCACGATGAAGAAGCTTTGTTTCGCGATTGCGCTCTCGGGATTTTCCTTGTTGATGCTTGGCGTCGTCCGAGCTGACTCGGCGAAGTCGAATGCTGACCAGAAGACCGCCGATCAAAAGGCCGCGGCCAACGCGGCGCATCAAAAGCAATTGAACGAATTGAAGACGGCCGCGCAGAAGGCCGACTCGGCCGCCGCCGCCGAGCAACTGGCCGCCGCCAAAGCCGCGAAAGCCGCGGCCGAACTGAAGACCGCCGCCGATAAGGCGACCAAAGCCGCCACCGACGAAAAGGCTGCCGTAGCCAAAGCCGAGCAAGCCGCCGATCTGGCGAAAGCCGCGGCGGAAAAGTCCGCGAAACTCGCCGCGCAAGAGCAAGCTTCTCTCGCCAAAGCAAATGTGGAATCTGACAAAGCGGCCCGAAACACCGGCATTGAACAAGCGGCGGCCCATAAGCTAGTCAAGGCCGCGCGCCACGAACAATCGGCAGGCTGAAATGCGCGGCGAAGGCTGCCAGCGAAGCCAAAGCCGGCGTGGCGAAGGCCGCGCAAGAAGTCGCAACCGCCAAAGCCGAGGCTGAAAAATCGGCCAAATTAGCTGCCGACCAACAAGCCGCCGCCGCCAAGGCCATGGCCGCCGAAAAAGCCGCGACGGAACTCGCCGCACAAGCCACCGCCAAGGCCAAGGCCGAAGCAGGCGCGGGCTGAAAAGCTGGCAGCCGAACAACGGACGCTGACCGCGAAGGCCGACCAGGCTACCAAGATGGCTGCACAGGCCAAGGCCGCAGCCTCCCAAGCGGCGACGAAAACCGCGCAAGATCAGGCTGCGGCAGCTCGTGCCGCAAGCACCGCGTCGAACGTCCAACGGCAAGCGGAACAAGCGACGAAGGCCGCCGTCGAGGGCAAGGCAGCCATGACGAAAGCCGAACAAGTCGCTCTCGAAGCCAAAGCCGCAGCCGAAAAGGCGGCGAAGCACATCGCCGACGAACGCGCGGCAGCAGATAAGGCGGCTCATGCTGCCGAACACGAACGGACCGAAGCCGGCCGCCTGGCACAAGTCGCCGCAAGAGTCAAAGTCGAAGCCGATCAAGCGGCCCGCGCCGCCGCAAGCGAACTAGTCGCGGCTGCCAAAGCGGCCCGAGTTGCGACCGAAGCCAAAGTCGCCGCCGAAAGAGCAGCCAAAGCCGCGGCCGAAAAACATTCGGCCGTCGACAAGGCTGCCAAGGTGGCGGCCCAATAGCCCCAGCCGGACGTCGAAGAAGAGAGCCGCCGCTCGTGGCGGCACAAAAACGAAGAGCCCTCGACCGATTATGGTCGAGGGCTTTTCTATCGAGTTGAACCGCCAAATCGCGTTTCATCATGATGGGAGGGCGAGGCTCCTGCCGAGCGGCTGTGCTCACGCGGCTCGGCAGGAGCCTCGCCCTCCCGAGATTGGGTGTTCCTATCCAGTTACTTCGCTGCGACGCGTCACTTGCCGCCCGATTTCGCCGCCGCGAAGTCGGCTTTGGCCTTTTCATCCTCGGCCTTCGACAGCTCCGGATTCGGGGTGGCGTCGCCCGGTTCGAGATTCAATTCCCACTTGATGGCCCCCAGCAAGCACGCCTGGTATTTAGGATTCGCCCAGACTTTTTCGTCGTGCCCAAGGCTGATGTAGAACACCTTGCCTTGGCCGTAATCGCGGCACCAGGCGATCGGCTCGTGGTAGGGCGCTTTGTGCTCGGTCTTGGCCATGTCCATGCTCGCGAGCACGTGGACCTTGTCGGCCTGAAAATTCTTGAACCGATAAATCTCGTCGGCGATCTCGAATTCATCGCCCCAGGGCTTCATCGCCGGAAAATCCTTGTCATGCACGGCAATCGAGACCTTCGAGCCGTTGCCCCAAGGATGTTCCTGGAATTCGCCGCCAATCATCTCCAAGTAATCTTTGTTGCCGTGGTACGTGTCGGTCGCCGAATGGACGCCGATGAACCCATGCCCACGCTGCTTGAGCCAGTCGTGGAAGAAGTAGTCGAGCGCCTCTTTGGGAATCTTGAGATCGCCCGTGGTGTAAAAGAAGACGATGTCGTAATGGGCCAGGTTCGCCTTCGTCATTTCCTTGGCCGCGTTCTTCGTGCAATCGACTTTGAACAGCCCGCTGGAAATCCCCAGCTTCGTCACGACCTCTTCGGCGAACGACAACTCGCCTCCCTTGCGGGTGATCGAGCTATGCTGATATCCGGCGCTTTGCGTAACCATCAGGATGTGGTGCAGATGCGTCGGCTTTTCTTGCGGCGCATCGGCTCCACGAGCAGGACCAGCGGACATCATGGCCAGACACAGCAACACACCGCATGCGCTCGAAACGAGTCGCAAACCAAAACGCTTCGACATGGAAACACTCCTGGGCGAAAGACGAAGAAAAGTTTAGAACCAAAATTCAGCGGGCGGAACTGGCGAGGCTTGCCGGCGGGATCGCGAACCTTCGCTATTTAACCACCGCGAAATCCAGATTGCAAATCGGTCTCAAGCGGGCAGCTACCGCCGCTGCTTACAGAAACAGTGGCAGTGCTCTTTCCCGGCGCTGAAAGCGATTCGGTTTTCATTCATCCGTGCCGGCCGTGCCATCCGTGGGCCATCCGTGGTTGAATTTCCTGAGCGAGAACGCGGGTAGAAAGAAACCACGGATCACACCGATCACGCCCATGACGAGTGATTAGTTAGGCTATCATTCGGTTCGCAATGGGTGTAGTCGCGTTGACAAGGCACCAGGGCCATTCGGTGACGACCGCAAGCCGCGAAATCTGCCGTTGGGGCGGATCATCCCGCTTTGGTATGCTCTCGGGCGTCACTGACCGCCGGCGTTTCGAACGTGTTGGCAACTGCGGGCCGAATTACGCCCAATCAATTTTCCCGGACCCATGCCAAGCACTCTCGCTCAACCCGAAATGCAGTCGCCGTTCGGCCCGCTGCTGCTGTCGCAATCGAACCGTCAATGGCGGTTACTCTATCCGTTATTCCTGGCGTGTGCGGGCTGCGCTGCGTTGTGTTGCGATCTGCCGATCGAGCGCTGGTTCTTGGGGAATCATTGTCCGGCCGATCTGATGCGACTATTTCAGCTTGCCGAAACTTATGCCCACGGATTCGGCGTCACGGCGATTTTGCTGACGGCGTTCGTCTTGGACAAGCGGCGCTATTCGTTTCCGCGCGTGATTGCAATTGTGGCAGGGGCTGGCTTGTCGGCCGATCTACTGAAGTTGATCATTGCCCGGACTCGTCCCGCGCATTTGCCTTCGACGGGACAGCGTTTCAAGGCGCCGTGTGGGACACTTTCGGGCAGTGGTGGCCATTGGGGCATTTGCCGAGCGCTCAGGAGAGCTTCCCGTCGGGCCACATGGCGGCGGCCGCCGGATTGACGGCGGCGCTCATCTGGCTGTATCCGCGCGGGCGATGGCTGTTCGTGCTGTTCGCCGCGTTGGCGGGCTGCCAACGGATGGCAAGCGGATCGCACTTTCCAAGCGACGTGCTATGGGGCGCGGCGATCGGCTCGGTTCCGGCACTGCTGCTGCTACCTCGCGGCTTGCTGAGCCCGGCGTTCGATCGGCTGGAGAAGCATCTTGTCGCCAGGAGAAGTAGGCAGTTTGCGGTCAGTGGAGCGAAAGAGCCGCGCACGAAGTAAGCGTTTGGTCTTTCGAGGCGAGGGGACATCCTGTGCAAGTGGAGAGATCGGTGTCGCTTACTGCGTGCGCGGCTCATTGCGCCACTGGCACACGCCATCGCCGAATCGCTAGCCCTTCGCCGTGACTTTCTTCGTCCAGCGGCTGAACGGATAATGTTCCTGAAGATTCTCGCGCGCCTCGCGAGCCCGATCAGGCCGCCGCAATTCGGTCCAAAGCGCGGACAGGCTGGCCAGCGCTTCGGCGTCCGACTCCGCGACGCGGCTATACTCCAAATCGACGCGCAGATAAGCCCAGAGCGCCTGCTTCGTATCGTTCGTCTTCACGTAGCAATTCCCCAAGGCATTGTAGGCGCGAGCCAATGTTTCGACGTCGTCGTCGTCGGCGTTGGCAATGATGTCCTTGAGCACCTTGATCGCTTCGGGGGCTTTCCCCTGACCCGCGAGGCTGTAGGTTCGTCCGATCGTGGCCTCGAGATTTTCCTGTTCGGCCAAAGCACCTTTGCCACCGGCCTTGAGCACGGCGTCGTAGGCCTGCAGAGCCTCGGCGTAGTTCCCTTGCATTTGCAGGGCCCGGCCGCGGAGCAAGGCGGCCCGAGCGTGGAAGTCGGGCCAAGGAGTCGATTCGAGCTCTTTGTAGAAATTCGCCGCGGCGTCGTAGTTGCCGATCGAAACCAGCAGATCACCCAACACCTCGTTGCCTTCGTAGAAGTGGGCCGAATTTGGATGAGCTTTCAGGAACGCGTTCAACTGCTTGCCGGCTTGCGCCGCCGATTCCATGGGATCGTGTTTCGCCGTGCCATCGTCGTCGGACGGGGTCTGGCCGCTGATCGCAAATTTGGCGGCATAGAGCAACTTCAGATATTCTCGTTCTTGACGGACAAGTTCGCGATCGATGTCGTCGGGCTTGACGGCATCCAAACCTTGCAGGGCATGCTCGTAATCCCCCTTCGCGGCATCCGCACGAGCTACGCCCATATCGTGCGGTTCGCCGGCAAAGTGGATCTCCGCGATGTCGTTAACCGAGACCGTCTTGTTGCCCGTCGGTGTGGATAAAATGATTTCGTTGCGCGTGATGGTTTCCACCGTTCCCAAGACATTCCCTTCGGAAAACGTCTTGATTCGGTCGCCGAGCGGCGCAGCGACCGCCATGACAACCGTCGACGAGACACAACCGACCACCAAGACAGCAATCCAACCTGAACGCAACATGGAAAGAAATCTCCTGAAATCGTCAGCCGTGATCGCGGCCGAGAAATGACGAAAGACGGCGTTTTCCCCTCGTCTTGATCGTAAGCGAAATGTCCCCGGAATTCAAATCGCCGGAACTCGATAATTCGGCCGCGCGACATCGGTTTCGCGCTGAATTAATGCTCGGCTACGCGCATCGCGTTATATTGGTTTACAAGAGTTAGGGTATCCTAACCGCCCCACTTGACTCCGATCGAACGCGATGCCGATGGAAAATCCACTGCCGATTTCCGACTACCAGCAACAACAGGATCGCGAGCAAATTAAGCTGCTGGCGATCCTGCATTTCGTATTTGGCGGATTGTCGCTCCTCGGAATTCTATTTCTGAGCTTTCACTATCTGATGCTGAGCACAATCATTGATAACCAAGAGATTTGGGAGTCGGCCAAGGGCTTCGACCCGCATGCTCGGGCGCTCTTTGGTAGCTACCTTGAGGCTTTCGTGTGGTTCTATCTGTTCCTGGGCGTTGCTTGCGTCGCGAGTTGCATTTTGAACATCATCTCGGGCGTATTGCTGCGACGCCGCAAGCATCGCAAGTTCTCGATGATCATCGCGGGCTTGGATTGTGCCCAGGTTCCTTTCGGCACCGCGCTGGGCATCTTCACTCTGCTGGTGCTGCAACGCGAATCCGTGATGCGGTCGTATCCGAGCAAATGAATCAACTCCGCCGCGGCACCCATCGAAATTGCGACGCGGCGCCGCGCATCCGAGGGCAAATGCCCCACTCAGGGCGCGTTGATCCGTGCAGCGCCGCGTTGCCGTGCGAAGCGGGCCAGTTCGATGAATTGCTTGAGACGTTGAAAGTCCGGCCGTTCGAGAAGTTTCGGATTGGCCTGGGCCGCCAATTTGGCCACTTGATCGAGAGGCTGGCTGGCTGGCGGGACGAATGGCGAACCGCGCAAAATCTCGCCCGTTTCGGCGGCTAGCGCAGCCAATTGCAGCGGCAAGGGCGATTCGCGCCACGAGGGAGCGAACTCCAAGCGGCTGATTTCTTGCCGTGAACGGAACAGCCGTTCCGAGCCCGGCTCGCGCCAGGTGACTTCGACCGTGGCGACTCGCTCGGGCCCATCGGCGGCAAGCTCCACTTCGTACAAAGCAGTGGCAGCCTGACCGGAAAGCAGATCGGCCTCCAGCGGCCCGCCGCTCAAGCCGCCAGCGCCCGTGGCGTCGTGACCGATCAGCCGGTAACGCACGACGGCGTCGGGCCGGAACTCCACTTTCATGCCCACGCTGCCGGCGACCACTTGCGAATGGCCGGCCAGGATCTTCAGCAACCGCTGAAACAAGCCTTCAGCACTGGAAGCATGCCGCACCGCGCCGCCGCCTGTCGAGGCGAGCTCGTTCCAGCCATCGTCCAGCAATTCGTCCTGCCGCACATTAATCACTTCCCAAGCGACGCCGGCCACGACCGACTGCTTGACCCATTCCTTCGCTTCAACCAATGGCTTGCCGTTCAAAGGGGCCGCGGCGTCGGCCAGCAACACGACCCGCGTTGCCGGTTTGCCAAGCGAATTAGGCTGACCACCGGATTTCGAACGAGCGCCGTCCAGCTCCGCCACAGCCAATTTTTCAGCCGCCAATTTTTCGGCCGCTTGCACTGCGGCCGCTTGCACTGCGGCCGCTTGGACTGCGGCCGCCACGTTAGCCGATCCGCCCGGCACATGCTGATGCCAGCCGATCAGTAGTTGTTGCAACTCCGCTCGGTTCGCGGCGTGCAGCCAGACGTCGGCCCGTTGATTGAAGACCACCAGCGAGACGTGATCGGCAGGCAACATTTGATCGCCAAGCCGGCTAATCGCCTGGCGGACCAATTCCCAGCGCCCTTCGACCCGCATGGCGTCGGTGCCATCGACAACCAAAACCAGATTCGTGCCGTTCGCCGGATCGCGCGGCAGCAGGCCCGCCTGCACGCCGACCTGCAACAATCCCAGCCCCGCAGCGCCCCACGGCGAAGGTCCCCCCGCCGCCCGAATTCCTACCGGCGAACCCGATGGCAGCGGGAAGCGATAATCCATGGCGGCGAGAAAATCTTCGGTATGGATTTGGCTTGCCGGAGGCAATTGCTTTGAGAGCAGCATCCGCCACGCCAATTCATAACTGGCCGTGCCGGTCCAGATCGGCACTCGGCTTTCGCGCAACGCAGCATTCGCACCCGGCGCAACGAACGGATGCACTCCATGCCGGAGCTCGTATGCCAAATCGTATTCTTTGACCCGCGGCCCCGCGACACCTTGCGGGCTGAAGCTGAGCACGAAGCTTCCTAACTCCAGCGGCGACTCGGGGCGGCCGGTGAAAATCGAATTCTTGAGCGCCGTTTCGGACGGATCCACAGCGCCTACAACAGCCGCGTCGGCGACCGATGATTGCGAAGCCGGTCCAAACTCAGTCGAATTCGTCCCGCCCGTCGAGGCAGGATCCGAAGAATCAGCCGCGGCATGGCCATCATTCGTTGCGACCAGCGGCGCCTTACGCTGTTCAATGGTCTCCTGGTCGCGATCCGCCGGATGCGCGGCATTCGCGTCGTGCGCGTAAATGTGAATTCAGGCCGGATTGACCATCCGGCGAAGCGAAATTCTTGTGCGCAGGATCGGAGTCTCCCTGACTGGCATTCACGTTGGCATTGTTATGCGAGTTCGTTGCGAGCTGCGGATGCTCGGCGTGTTCGCGAGCATTCACCACCCAGATCACGCCGCCGATCATCGCCAACAGCGTCGCGGCGATGGCCCAGCCGGCCCAGAGGAACCGATCCGCGTGCCAGCCGACCGGCGAATGCGTTGCCATGCGCGAATTCACGCGGCGACCGCCTAGCGGCAATTCGACAGCCTGCGGAGTCGTCGGCTCCGAGCTAATCGCACGCAGCCGGTCCAGCACTCCCGCCGGAACCGAGACATCGCACAGTGCGCGGTCGAGCTGCGTATCGCCGAGCGCGGCGATTTCGCGCAGCCGGGCCAAAATGCCCGGAGGCAGCGGAATGCCCCGCAATTGCTCGTCGATCGAAGCTGGTTTGTCGAATTCGGACAAGGGGAAGTGCCTAATGTCTAATGACGAATGTCTAAGCGTCTCAAATCTAGTGTCGGCCAAGGCCGGTACGCGCTAACAATAGTTCTCGCAGGCGGGCGCGGCGCGGCTAACGCGGGATAATACGGTTCCCAACGGAATGCCCAGCACGTCGGCCGCTTCCTGGTGGGTGAGTTCGCTGACGATCACCAACAATAAGGTCTCTTTCAAGTCGACTGCCAAGCCATCCAGGGCGTGCTGCATCTCGTCGGAGTAATCGTTGGCCAGTGGATCGGCAGCCGTGGTACTGATTTCCAACTCACCGTCGACTTGCCGCATCCCGTGGCCGCCGGTGCGCCGCCAGTGATCCACGACCCGCCGCCGCAGGATGGAAGCCAACCAGGCTCGTTCGCCGCGATTGGCGTCGAACAACCGGCGGCTCATCCACGCCGAACGGAACGTGTCCTGAAGCAGATCCTCCGCCTCGTGCCGATTGCCAACAAGGCGAAAGGCAGTGCGGTACAAGGCTGGGCCATGCTCGGACACCCAGCGATCGAAATCGGCCTGCTCCACAGCCAAGGTCCAGCTCCCGATGCGTCATCGGCGGTTGCCCCCGGGCGGACCTTCGCCACCGCGGACACACAGATGACTTCGTTCCGAAGCCCCCAGTTTATTCCCCGAAAAGGCCTATCGCGGCGTTTGCCACGACATGGGCGGCGCAACCGATAACTCGCGATAGCCAAGCGACTTGCGCCGCCAACGATCGTCATTCTAACCGCCGCCGAACCGAATTCCAACAGTTGGCACGTTTTCGCCCTGAGCCCAAGCCGTTGCTTTCATCGCTGGCGTCTGGTTCGTTCGTAAGCAAACGACGCGTCCAATCCGAGAATGCCCCATTTTATTCAATCCGCAAAAAGCGACCGTGGATTTGCAAATGCTCAAACAATCGCGTGCAAATTCTTGAAGCACGCCGTGGGGCGCGTTACTCTCAATACCTCGATATTTGCACGACGCGAATTCGCATCCGTCCAACGTTGAAATTGCCGCGAATGTTCCTCTTTCGATCACTGACCTTTTAACACCACTTGTTTCTTTCTTGCAAAGGAGAGTCGTCATGAAGCTGTCTTGTCTATGGCGTGCCCCAGCGGTGGCGCTCGTTGCCGCCGCACTGCTGTCGGGCGGAATCGTGCGGCAAGCCACGGCCGCCAAGCCCGTGCTGGCCGCCGACGCGAAAATCGATTTGAACACCGCCACCGCGGACCAACTGGAACAGATTCAGGGTGTCGGACCTGCGATCGCAAAAAAGATCATCGCGGGCCGGCCATATACGTCGATTGACGATCTGAAGAAAGCGGGAATCTCCGCCAAGCTGATCAGCAAGATCAGCCCGTGGGCGAGTGTCGCCGCCAGCGAGGTGCCGGCCACGTCGCCTAAGGCCATCACGACCGACACTAAACCGACGCTTGTCGATCTCAACAAGGCCACCAAGGCCGAATTGATGGAACTGCCCGGGATCGCCGAAATTAATGCCAAGAAGATCATCGCGGGCCGGCCCTACAAGTCGGTGGACGATTTGTCGAAAGCCGGGATTCCCGCAGCCACTGTCACCAAGATCAGCGCGCTCGTGACCGTCGCCCCGATGAAGACGGTGCGCAAAGTCGGCAAGCCGGTGCTGCCTGACACCGGCGCGGCCCTGATCGATCTGAATGCGGCTACCGCTGCCGAATTGAAAGAGCTGCCGGGCGTCGGCCCGGCGACCGTGAAGAAGATCATCGCCGGCCGGCCGTACAAATCGGTCGACGATTTGTCGAAGGCCGGAATTTCCGCGAAGGAGTTCGCCAAGATCAGCTCGCTCGTGACCGTCGGCGGCGAAACGCCCGCCGCGGATTCGACCACGCCCAGCACCGCAGCCCCGGAAAAAGGCATGGTGTGGGTCAACACGGAAAGCAAGGTCTACCACAAGGAAGGGAGCGTCTGGTACGGCAAGACGAAGCAAGGCAAGTACATGAGCGAAGCCGACGCCATCAAGGACGGCTATCGCGCCGCGAAGAACTAAGCACGAACCGACGCGGCACGATCCAGGCGGCTCGCGCCGGCTCCCCTCTCGGAAGCCGGGCGCAGCCGCTTTTTTTACGACGGCTCGGTGCTTGTGAAAGAATGGGGACTGGCTCCGAGCAAGTTGCGGCGGTGCGGTAAATTCCTGCGGTCGCGAGGTGTCTGTCCCCATTCTTTCTGTCCCCACTTTACCGAACGAAAGAATTTGCCATGGGATTTTTTTCTGACGAAGCCGTGGCGCTGTTGGCAAAATTCGGCGGCCCCCAGGATCAACACAATCTGCTCACGAGCGTGATCGGGCTCATTAACCGCCCGGAAGTCGGGGGCGTGTCGGGACTCGTCGAGAAGTTCAAGTCGGCCGGCTTGGGGCACCTGGCTGATAGTTGGGTCGCTCAAGGCCCGAATCCGCCCGTCTCGCCCAGCGAATTGCAAAAGGTGTTTTCGTCCGATCAAATTCGTGCTCTCGCGCAAAAACTTGGCGTCGACCCCGATGTGGCGACGCAACATCTGGCCCAACTGTTGCCGGGCATCATCGATCATCTGACACCCAACGGCACGATCCCCAGCGGCGGCACGGGGCCACAAGGCGGAATCGACACCAACACCGTCGTCGCGGCGCTGAAAGCGAAATTATTCGGCGCGCCGCAATAGATCGATTGCTTTCTCGCCTTGCTCCTGTCCACTGGCGCTGGCTCATCGCAATGCGCCAGATACGCTAGGCGGAACGAATTCGATTCGGTATGATGGCGGGCGAAGTCCAGCCGGACTTGGCTCGCGGTTGCCCCCGCGGTGCAACGTAGCCGATTCGATAGATCGGGCCGCGCAACGTGTTGTTTAGCGCCCCCGGCAAACTCATGGAGGAAGAAAGATGTTGACGCTCAAGAAGCGACCCGGCCAGCAAGAAACCACTCGCTCCAGCAGCAAGCCGCAAAAGCGCGAGCAGCAGCCAATCGAATCCAGCTCGCACGAGGATGAGATTCCGCGCTGGCCCATCAAAAGTGGGAAGCAGCCGGCCGCCCCGCCAGCGACGGCGTGGAGTTTTGGCTCGCCGCCGAAGCAGAAATACTGCACGGTTAGTAATGCCGCTCTGATGCGACCGTGCGAAAACCGCCGCGCCATGGGCAATCGGTTTGCTCGTACTGTCGTCGGCGCCGCCGAGGATTTTAAGAGTCGCTCGCCTGAGTGTGGCTTTGCCTTGACAAAGTCGCTGTGTGCTGGCGCGAATTCAAGGACGCTTGAACGTCGTCCAGATTCGGCCGCGGGCAGGTATCGTGATGTGGATCGTGGCGACTTCACGGCGGTCTAGCGGCACGACGCTTGCCGGGCCATCGTTGTTCGACACGGCCGCCTTCTCCGACAATCCGGTGTAATACAGCGGCACGCGGATGTCGCGCTCGATCGGCTCGGCAAGCGGGTTGTAGAACATCGCCAGCCCTTTTTCTCGTCCTTGCGGGTTCACATGCAGGAATCCGTCCCAGTCGCGGCCATCGGGCCGGCGCAGGTGAATCAGATCGGCATCGAGCACGTCACGATGCGCCTTATAGAACGAAATCCATTTCTTGACCACCGCCTTCGTCGCGTCGGTGTCGTAAATCCGCGGCCCGCGGTAGCACGCCTGCACGCCAGCCCCGAATAGATTCGCCAGCCGCGCTTCGTAATGCGGCAGATGATCTTTCAGCGGCTCGATCGTGGCTGCCGCGCCGCCCCCTTGATATTGCGTGAGCGGCACGAACATCCAGCCCATCGAGTTGGTCTTTTCCCACGTGCCATCGTATACATTCTGACGCTCGATGATTTCCTGCTCATCGCGCGGTAGCGACCAGTTCGATTCGCGATAGTTCATCCCGCATTTGCTGCTGCCATTGAGGAAATACCAATCGGGCACATTGAGATAGATCCCGTTGGCACGGCACCATTGATAAAACGCGGCGATCGCCCGGAACTGCACCCATTGCGAATCTTCCAAACCGTGATGGCCCGGGTGATCGGTGTGGGCACACGTATCGCCCGGATAGGAGCCATCATGCTCCAACAGGCCAAAGCCGGTATGCGTGAAGAACTCTTGCAGATTTCGCAAATATTGCCGGCCCCAGTTCGATCCCAGGCAGGGCATCACGCCATACCGAATGCGCGCGCCGGGTCCGCCGCAATTGTCGGCCGCCGTGGCAGCGCCGCGACTGGCCAACAGCGAATAGCCACCGATCGCGACGCCGCGAGTCTTGGCGTAATCAGCAACGGCTTTGTATTTCGCCCAATAATTCGGGTCCGTGCTTTCCAAATTCACGCCGCTGCCAAAGCTGAGGATAATCATCTCCACGCCGACGTCGGCAGCCTGATCGACAATTGTGCGAATCGCCACTGGGTCACTGGAAATCAGGTGCACCATCACCGGGTTTTCTTGCGTCCAGGGGGCAATCGTCCGATACATCCGCCGCTGGGCCAGCCCGCGCCGCTCGCGATCGGTGTCGTCGCGCAACAGCTCGAAGCAGCGGATCGACGTAAGCTCCGCGCCCGGAGCGACGTCGGTGTCGGGGCCAAATTCCGGGCCGCACTCCAAGACGCAGGGCGTCTGCAGATCGTAATTCACCTGCGTCGAATAGCTGTGATCCGGCAGCCAGCGGACGCTGTGCTTGTTGGCCGACTTGCCGTTCATCGACAGATAGGCGTAATCCGTCTCGACGTACAAGCTCGACGGTTCCCAGTTAATGTTCGGCTCCGTGGCGCTTTCGCTTTCTTCCACTTGCAGCGTCTCGACGATCGTCTTGTTCACGCGCACCGGCTTGGGCGTGGTGTTGCGCACCGTGAGCCATTTTTCGATCAGCGGAATACCGTCGTAGATCGCGTAATGAATGTCGATCTCCGGCAAGCCGGCACCGGGCTTCGGAGCTTTTCCCGGCGCTTGCGCGGGCGGGACGAAACGGAACGTCACTTGCTTGCCCGGCGGCGGCCAGGGCAGATCTCTCGGGAGCCACTCCCGCCGCTTCTTCCAAGCGAACCTAGCGGCCAGCGATTCCTCTTTCCAATCCGCGAAGCGATAAGCGGCCGGATCGGCATGCAGATGTTCGATCCAATCGGCCTTGAGATAGTTCTTCACCGGCTGCCCCGCCAGGCCGCCCACGGGATATTCCACGCCGCCAATTGTGACCCGCGCCTCGGGCCCCGTCGCCCGGAGCAATTGTTCGCCCGTGACCAGGCTTTGATAGTCGACGGCCGCGGCATTTGGCATCAGGCAAATCGTGCGCCGAGTCAAGCCGTTTTCCAACACCAACTCATGCCGTGCCCGTTCGTCGCGAACTTGAGCCTTGAACGGGGCCGGGTCGATCAGCCAGTCGGACGGAGCGGGCGCCGCGGCTCGCGCAACGAATGGACAGAACACCGCCAAGACCGCGGCGGCAACAGCAAAACGGAGTTCAATATTTTTCATAGCCTCTTATCGTACCTAAGAACATGCCTCCGTGCCCGGCGGATCTTCCCGCGAACCAAAGGTTGCTGCGCGGCAGCGCCAATACTAAAATGGCGAGCATCTTGAGCCTGGGTTGGTCCCTCGCTGCGTCCCAGCACAAATCCGCCGATTGGAAGCACCTCCCCGATGAATCCCACCGAATCTTCTCCCGCCTCGCGCCGTACATTTATCAAGAACAGTGGAAAAGTCGCCGCCGCCACGGCCTTGGCCGGCGTGATCGTCCCGCAAGTGCATGCGGCGGTGGATGAGACAATTCAAATCGCGCTAATCGGTTGCGGCGGCCGAGGCGGCGGAGCAGCGGTCGATGCCCTGTCGGTCAAACGCGGACCGACCAAGTTGGTCGCCATGGCCGACGTCTTTCAGGACCGGCTGACCGCCACGCACCGCTCGCTGAAGAGCCAGTTTCACGAGCGGGGCGACGTGCCCACCGATCGGCAGTTCCTGGGCTTCGACGCATACAAGAAGGCGATGGACTGCCTGAAGCCCGGCGACATCGCGATCTTCGCCACACCGCTGGCGTTCCGCTGGGTCCATTTCACCTACGCGATCGAAAAGGGCTTGAACGTCTTCATGGAGAAGCCGCTCACGTCCGACGGCCCAACGTCGCGCAAGATGTTCAAGCTGGCCGAGGATGCGAAAGCCAAGAACCTGAAGGTCGCTGTCGGCCTGATGTCGCGCCATAGCCGGCCGATGCAGCAACTTGCCGACCGGATTCACGGCGGCGAAATCGGCGACATTGTCCTGATGCGCGGCTACCGGATGCACGGTCCCGTGGCTTCGATGCAATCGCCCCCCAAGCCGTCCGATATTTCCGAAGTAGCCTATCAAATCCGCCGCTTCCATAGTTTTCTCTGGGCCAGCGGCGGCTGCTTCAGTGATTTCTACATCCACGGCATCGACCAATGCTGCTGGATGAAAGATGCCTGGCCGGTGCAGGCCCAGGCGATCGGCGGCCGGCATTATCGCGGCCCGTACGTCGATCAAAATTTCGACATTTACGGCGTCGAATACACCTTCGCCGACGGGACGAAGTTCTTTTTCGATGGCCGCTGCATGACCGGCTGCACGGAAATCTACAACACGTACGCACACGGGACGAAGGGCGTGGCCATGATCTCGCACAACGGCGACATCGGACAGCCCTCGGCCATTTACAAGGGCCTCGGCACGACCGATATGACTTGGGAATCCAAGATCGCGGCCGACGAGCGCAATCCTTACCAGAACGAATGGAATGACCTGATCGAAGCGGTGCGCGACAATAAGCCGTACAACGAAGTGCATCGCGGCGTCCAAGCCAGTCTCGTCACGTCGATGGGCCGCATGGCCGCTCACACGGGCCGCATCGTCACCTACGACGAGATCCTCAACTCCAAGCACGTGTTCGCCCCCACCGTCGACAAACTTACGATGGACGGCCCCGCCCCGGTCATGCCCGACGCCAACGGCAAGTATCCCGTGCCGCAACCAGGCATCGTCACGAACGAAGAATACGCCAGCGAGCCAACGGTTTAGGCCCCCATCTGGCCTACCAGACGGATCACACGGATGCATTCGTCAAGGCATTTGCAATTGCGGCGGTTGTTGATATTCGCCGCCGTGATGTGTGTTGCACCGCTCGCTCGCGCGGCACGGATGGATGATTCGGCGGCAGTCGAACTATCGCAGCGCTATTTGGAAAGCCACGACCGCGCCGAACGGACCCGCCTCGCCGCAGTGCTTGCGAATTACGTGGGCGATATCGATTCCGTGGTTCTCTGTCTCAGCCGTGAGAAGCACGCGGCGGCGAAAGCGGGCTACCATCCGCGCGAGTCGTTTACCCGGCCCGATTTATTTCGCAAGCATCCCGATGACTTGCTGTACTATCAGGTGCCGAAATCGTACCGGCCCGAGCATCCGACGGGCCTGATCGTCTTCCTGCATGGTGGCGGGGCGACTACTCCGCGCACGGCCCCTAGCGCGACACTTAGCTTTGCTACGGCCGACAGTCCGCCGGACACGCATGCCTCCGGCGGGATGCTCGCGGCCACGGGCATGATCACCGTCGGCCCCTCGGCGCCGTGGAACACGGAGACTTCCTATCGCTGGTGTGTCCGTGACTGCGACGAATACCTGGCCGACGTCATTCGCGAGTGCAAGACGCGGTTCAACGTCGACAGCGATCGCGTGTTTCTGCTTGGCCATTCGATGGGGGGCTTCGGCGCCTACCATCATGCGCAGCGTTCGCCCGATCGCTTCGCCGCGGTGATCGCGCATTCCGGATCCTGGTCGCTCGGCTATTGGCCGGTGATTCATGGCACGCCGCTCTGCACGATCCAAGGCGTGCACGACGCCAGGGCTGGCGTTCGCTGGCACTACACCGACATCGAATATGGCCGCTGGACGGACAAGATTCTCAGCCGGCTCATCCTCGATCACACGTATTTAGAGCAAAATGGAAATCATGCGATCGCGTACGGTCGGCCCCAGATTGCCGCTTATTTCAAGTCCGCCGAGCCGCTGCGGCGCGATCCGTATTGCGAACATGTCGTGCTCGCCTCGCCGGTCGGATTCGACCGGGCCTACTGTTTTCCGGTCCACGATAACCGCTGGCTGACGCTTGATGAATCAACTCCGGGCGACCTGGACTATGACGAGTTGCGCGGCAACGGCTCCGATGAGTTCGACACCTGGCGGCTTTCGCACAGGATCGGGCAACACCGCGGCGCAGCCATCGATGCCATCAATCGAGGAGAGAACCGCATCTTCGTCACGACGACAAACGTGGCTCGATTCACCATCTGGCTCCATCCGAAAATGGTCGATATCGCGAAGCCGGTGACGATTGTGGTGAATGGCAAAACGCTGTTTCAAGATTCGGTCCATCCGGATCTTGCGACGGCGCTCGAATCCTACGAGCGGCGCTTCGATTGGGGACTGGTCTACCCGATCAAAATTTCGCTGCGCGTGACAACCGTCGATCCGCGTTGATATAAATGCAGTCGGACTTGATTCGGCGCATTGTTCCTTGGAGACGGCCATGGCGTGGACTCCTTCGCGGCGGGCATTCTTCGGTAGCATTGGCACTGGCTCGCTGGCGGCGATGGTTTGGGGCGCGCGGCATGCCTTGGCGGCGCCACCCGCTCTCGATCCCAAGGTTTTCGGCGAATCGGGCGCGGCGACTGCGGCCCGCTCCAGCAAAACGTGGCGCCCGGTGTCCGATCGAAAGATTCGCGTCGGCATTGCTGGCTATGGGTATTGCCAGTTCGGCGCCGCTTTCGGATTTCAGGATCATCCGAATGTCTCGGTGTCCGCCGTCACCGATCTTATCCCCGATCGCTGCGCCGGTCTGGCCGTTGCCTGCCGTTGCGAGAAAAGGTACGACTCGCTCGAAGAAATGGTGAAGGACACGACGCTCGAAGCGATTTTCGTCGCGACCGATGCGCCGAGCCACGCCCGGCATTGCATGACCGTGATGAAGCACGGCAAGGACGTGGCCTGCGCGGTTCCAGCGGTGTTCGGCTCCTTGGACGACGCCCAGGCGTTGCACGACGCCGTGCGCACGACGGGTCGGCGGTACATGATGTTCGAAACCTCGGCGTTTCGACCCGATTGCTTTGCGATGCGTCGGGCGTTCAAAGCCGGTGCGCTCGGCAAACTCGTCTACAGCGAAGGCGAATACTTTCATTACTCGGCCGCGGTGCTCCCCTCGTATCATGAATGGCGCCGCGGGCTGCCGCCGCAATGGTATCCGACGCATTCCAACGCCTATTACATCGCCGTCGCTGGCGGCAGCTTTACCGAAGTCAGTTGCCAGGGGATGCCCAGCCTGTTGCCAGTCATGCAGCCGAACAACAACACATATAAAAATCCCTTCGGCACCGAAATTGCGCTCTTGAGAACCAGCGAAGGGGGCATGGCGCGGATGGCGGTGAGTTGGGACACGCCGGGCCCCGAAAGCGAAGTCGGCCGCGTGCGCGGACAGCTCGGCTCGATGAGCGGCACGACCTACACCGGCGAATCGAAGTCACTGCCGGATTTCGAGCTGCCGCCGCTGCCGCCGCATGTCGAACCCGGCGGCCACGGCGGCTCGCACGGCCCGCTGATGAACGAGTTTGTCACGGCTATTCTTGAAAACCGCAAACCGCTCGTTGACATCCGCATGGCCCTGAACCTGACCGTGCCCGGCATCGTCGCGCATCAATCCGCTCTAAGGGACGGCGAAACGCTGAAGATCCCGCAGTTCAAGGAAATCTAGTCCAAGCCCGCCCAGCTTGACATTGCAAGGTTCTGGCGGATAGCATCGACCGTGTTCTCGCGGTGGTTTTGCGGGGCCCGCTTTTCTTGACGGGGCCGTTGCAAAGGAGCGTTTCTGGGGCGCATGACCGGCGTCGGTCGATGGTTGCGGTTCCCACTGATCGTGGGTCCGATCGGTTTGCTCGGCTGATTTGAAGTCATCTGATGTAGCGGTTCGGTTCGGGGCGATTTGCCACAGGAGCAACGGCATGAAGCGATCGAGGCACGAACGCTCGCAACGGTCCCGTTCGCTGTCGGGTCTGGAGTTGCGTCGCCCACCGATTTCTCCCTCTCCCTCGAAGGGAGAGGGTTGGGGTGAGGGTGATGCAGCGGTTCTAGTTGCAAAGTCAGTGGCACACGCGGCGCCGTTCGTGCGCTGCTGCACTTTAGCATTGGCTGTTGTAATCGCTATCGCAGTTGCTGCGACCCAAGAAGCCCTGGCGGTCACGCCGGATAGTCCGGAAGTCAAAGCAGTCATTGAAAAGGGGATGAAATATCTGGAGACGGCCAACGACGGTCGTCTCGGCGCCGAGGCGCTCGTCGGCCTGTGCTTCATCAAGCATGGAGCGGACGAAACACACCCCCAAATCCAAAAGGCGGTGGCCGCTTGTCAGGCTGCGGCGAAAAACGCCGGCGGAGGGCTGGATGTCTATAGCAATGGTCTGGCGGTCGTGTTCCTCTGCGAGTTGAATCCCAGCAAGTATCAAGCCGAGATCAACTCGCTGCTGAAACAGACTCGAGGCCCAGCAGAAAACGCACGGCGGCTGGGGCTACAAAGAAAAGCCGACCGGCGACACCTCGATGACGCAGTACGGCGTGCTCGCCAGTTGGGAAGCGAAGAAAAACGGCTTTGTCGTGCCGGTCGATTCGATCGAACGGGTGTTGATGTGGCTGATGCGCACGCAGGACCCCAGCGGCGGCTGGGGCTATCAGGGCGTCGACCCGGGCCCCGGCACTTCGACCGAAATCACGCTCGTCAAACAAAACGCCGGCGAGGTGCGCCACGGCGTTTCGGCCGCCGGATTGGGCAGCGTTTATATTTGTGCCGATCTGCTGGGCTTATCCACGCCCAATGAAGAAGATGCGCCGGACGAAGGCTTGCCAGCTGCCCTCCGGCCTGTCGTGCCTGATGTGAATAAGAATCTCAAGCCGCTTACCAACAAAATCGAGCCGAAACAATTGCGGGCCACGGAACAGCGGGGCCACGGCTGGTGGGCGGCGAAATTCAAAATCGAATCGCCCGTCTTTCCTTACTATTATCTCTACGCCTTGGAGCGGTACGAAAGCTTTTACGAATCGGCCGCTGGACTGCACATCAAGGATCCCGGCTGGTACAACCTCGGCTACGGGTTCCTCCGGCGCAAGCAACTTCTTGACGGCAGTTGGGATAGCGGCGCCAAGATCCAAGTGCCCGACACGGCGTTCGCAATCCTGTTCCTGATGCGCTCGACGAAGAAGAGTATTGAAAAATCAAAAGGCTACGACGCCGGCACCTTGGCCGGCGGACAAGGGCTGCCCGACCACCTGGCCGACGTGCGCCTGCTGGGCGGCCAGATCATGGGCAAGCAAGTGACCGGCACGCCCGACGCGCTGTTGGATATTTTGTCGCAACCCGACCATGGCGATTTCCGCAATCTGGCCGTCGACCCGCAGGACCTCATCCGCCAGTTGTCGGAAGAAGAGGGCGAAGTTGCGCCGGGCATCTCGCGCGGCTGCGGCGGCTGGCCACGCAAGGCCCCGGGCCATCGCGGCTGGCGGCGGTGCGCGTCCTGGCCCGGTTGCGCGACGTTGCCAACGCTCCAACACTGATCCAGGCTTTGTCCGATTCGCAATGGTCCGTGGTTTATCAAGCCGACCAGGGCCTACGGTTCATCAGTCGGCGGATCGACGCCAAGGGACTGACCGAATCGCCCGACGAAGCCCGCCGGGCCGAAGCGGTGCGGGACTGGAAGCTCTGGTATTTGTCGATCGGCACGGATCACGATTCACCCCGCCAGACGGCTGGGGATTCCAACCCTTAATTGACGCTTTCTCGATTGACGAGGCGACCGGCCAATGGAAGGTGGCGCCCGGCAAATCGTTGTCGGCAGACCGTCGTGACTACGTCTAACTCATCCCAGAATTCGCCGGCCTCGCATCCCGCGCGAAGAAAGGCGCTGCGGCCGCCGTGGTTGCATCCAGCACCCCTGCGGCAAGTGCCGCTGCATCCAGTACCGCTGCATCCAGTACCGCTGCGGCGGGCAAAACCGCGCCGGCGGCTGCCACGATCGGACTGAATGCGCCGGCCGGCAGCAGCCCGCTGCTCGCAGGCGCCGTGGGGCAATCTCGCGCGCGGCGCATGCGGTTGCTGCAGATCGCGGGGGCGGTTGTGGCATTGGTGATCGCCGGCATTGCAGTCTGGATTTGGAAACGCCCGGCGGCAACGACGGCGCCGGTGGCTTTCACGCTGGCCCCAGACCCGGAGCCGCCGGTAAATCCTCCAGCGGCGCACGACTGGCTGAAGGTCAACCCCGCGGAAATTCCCGCTGGCGAATTGAGCCTCGCGAAGTCCCTTGAGGCGCTGAACCGGGCCGCCACCAGCGTCGGCGATCGACCGGCGAAAACCGACGTCAGCGGCCGGGCCCAGCGGTGGGAGATTCGCTTTCCGTTCGGCGACACAGTCGACAGCTACGGCCAGCAGCTCGACGCGTTGGGAATCGAATTGGGCGTGATCGGTAGCGACGACACGATCCGTTACGCCGCGGGCTTCCGCCGCGCCAAGCCCTTGTCGCGTCAAGCGCCCGGATCCGCGGAACAGCGGATGTACATGACCTGGCACACCGGCGCAATGCGCGATCTCGATGCCGCGCTGTTGAGCCGGGCTGGCATTTCCAGTTCCGGTCGGATTGTCGCCCAGTTCTATCCCCCGGAGTTGGAGGCCCAACTGAGCGATCTGGAAAAGGAGTTTGCCGGCAAGCACGATGTCGCGGATGTGCGGCACACCATCTTCGGATTCACGGCGGCGGGAAATACCCTCGAAGTCGTCGAGCAAGAATATGCGTCGGGAGAAGTAAAAACGCCAGTGCCAGCGCCCGTCGTGAAACCCAAACCAGCCGAAAAGCAGGCCGAACATCCCGCCGTGAAACCTCCGCCCAACAAGCTCAAACCTCGCGACGGCAGGCCGCTGGTGATCCCACGCTCATGACCGCTCAAGAATTTCTCGATCAGCTTCAAGAGCGCGCCTGGGTGCCGGGCGAAGTGATCGCCAGCTTGCGGAAGCAGGTCGCCGCGTCGGCCAAGCCGGTGACGCCGGAAACGGTCGCGAATCTGTTGATCAACAAGCAGCGGTTGACCACGGCGCAAGCTAAACAGTTGTTGGTCGCCAAAGTCCAAGCTCCACAGCCCGCGGCGAAGGCTCAACCGGCCGCGCCACGATTGTCGGAGGAAGACCTTGGGCTGCCATCGCTCTTCGAAGAAGAATTAGGTCTGGCGCCGTTGGATGACGAGGCGGCCAAGCCCTTCGGCGCAAGCCCGGCGAGCGGACCCAAGCCCGCGGCGGCGAAACCCCCCGCCGCGTCCGCTCCCGGCGTGAAGGCTGCGCCAGCCAAGCCGAGCACTCCGGTTGCAAAAACCGCGGCGAAACCGGCCCCGACACAAGCGCCCGCGGAAGATCCGTTCGGCCTCGGCGCCTTTGGTCCGACCGACGATTTATTGGGCGCAGTGGCCGCCGTTGACGGCGCGGCGGCGATGCAAGGCAACCCGTTGATGATGCCGGCGGCGCGGCGCGGCGTCCGGTCCCAAGGTGGGTTTGGCTGGCCGGCAGCGGCGGCTTGCTAGCGATTGTGGCGCTGGTCGTCGTGTTGAAAACCGTCAACCGCAACACGGGCGATCCGCAATGGAAACTGGCTGAAAAGGACTACCAGTCCGGCGCCGATCAGGACGCGATCTACAAGCTCGAAGCGTTCTTGGAACGGTTCCCGAACAGTCCGCAGGCCAGTCTTGCGCGGGTCTATGAAGGGATGGCTCACCTGCGAATGGCCTGGGCCGCCAAGACCGATTGGGAGCAGCCGCTTGCCGTCTCGCGCGAGGTCTTGCCGCGGATCGTCCAGGAGCCGGAATTTTCCAAAGTGCGCGAGGACCTGGCGAAGCTATTACCCGACATGGCCACCGGACTGTCGAAGCAAGCTCAGGCGGGGGCCGGCGCATCGCTCGAGCAGCGCCGCCGGCTGGTGGAAAACGCCGAGCAAGGCTTTGCCTTGGCGAACGATTGGCGGTTTGTCCCCGCCGCGCAAAAGCCCTGGGCCCAGATGCAAGCGACCGAAGACCAATTGGCCCGGCTGGCGCACGATTTCGCGCACGACACCGCACTGGAGCAAACGGTGGCAGCGGTTCATTCAGCTATCCAAGCCGGCCGCGCTGCCGAAGGGCTTGCCGCGCGCGAACGGCTGATCAGCGATTTTCCCGAGCTGCGCAGGACAGCTCGGTCGAAGGATTGAATCAGGAATTGACTCGGGCGTCGATCAAGCTCGTGAAGATCGACACGACGCCCCACGCGGCAGAAACCAAGCCGCGCTCCACGCCCATCATTGCTACGCTCGTGCAAATTCCGCGGAACGAAATTGCCGCGTCGACTGGAACGCCGGGCAAAGCCAAGGCGCTTGGGGCTCAGGATGCCAATCCCGGCCTGGCGATTCCAGTGCTCGTCGGGGGAACGGTCTATTGGCTCGACAGCGCGACGGGTTCGGCGGTGGGCCGGCAATTCGTGGGCGCCGAAAACGTTCCGCCGCAACCGATCGGCAAGTCGCAGGACACGATTCTGTTCGACGCGGTCCATCGGGAACTCGCGCGTGTCGGTCCTGGCGGGTCTGAGCTCCTGTGGCGGCTCGCGACCGGCGATGCCGTGGATGCCGCGCCGCTGGTAACCGAAAAACAACTGTTTGTCGCCACTCGCGGCGGCAAGTTGATCGTGGTCGATGCCGAGACGGGCAAATGGCTCCGATCGGCGCAGTTTCCGATGCGGCTGCGAACTGCTCCCGCCATATCGTCCGACGGCGCGACATTGTATCTCGTCGCCGACGCAGGCGCTTTTTTCGTACTCTCGGCGAAAGATCTCAGTGTCGCGACGGCCATGAATCTCGGGCACGCAGCCGGCAGCGTTACTCTCCCGCCGACGGTGTTCGCCGAGCATGTGGTGGTGATCGAGAATACCGATTGGGACAACAGCACGTTGCGGCTGTTGTCGCTCGGCGCCGGCAAGGCGGCGTCGAAAGTTGTGCAATCGCTCCCCTTGAAGGGACAAGTCGCTTCCGCGCCGGTCATCGCTGGTTCGCGGTTGTTTGTGGCGACAAACGCCGGCGCGATGCTGGTGCTTGGCCCGGGAAGCGCGGAGCCGGCATCCGCCGCCAAATCGGGCGATGATGTCGCGGTCTCGGCCAAGACTTCCGATCCAGCGGCGCCCGCAAAAGCGGCTGAAGCGCCCGCGCCGGTCAAGGTGGCCGACATACAGGCCGAGGCCGGTCCGCCTGCGGCGCGGTTCATCGCGGTCGAAGGCAAGCACGTCTGGCTGGCCGGACCTGGCGTCGCGCGATATGAATTGGACGAAGCGGGCGGATCGTTGAACGCCGCTTGGCGGCGTCTGGCCGATCGGCACGTCGAGCAGTCGCCGCAGTTGACGAGCGAACGATTGATCGTTGTCGCGCGTCGGCCGAGCTGGCCCGGCCTGTGGGTCACAGCACTCGATCCCGCCGATGGCCACCCGCGCTGGGAAGTTGTGTTAGGTGCTCCGCCGGCAGGGCTGCCCGTTCAGGCTGCGTCGGGAACCGTGGTGCGGATGGCCAACTCGCTGGCGGGCGTTTTGAATTTCGACTCGGCCGCGCCGCTCGGCGAACGAATCCAAACCGTCGCCATTCCCGCGGCGCACAGTGTCCCATCCGGCGAGTCTCGCATGCTGGTCGACAGCGTTCCGCTGGCCGATGGCGCAATGGCGCTGGTCGAGCGCCGCGAAACGTCGAGTGCGGAGAACGCAAACGGAACGCCATCGAGCCGCGTGGCCGATCACTTGATGATCGCTGACGCGAAGTCTTCGGCTTTCAAGTCGAGCGCTTGGACCGATCCTTTGACCGCGCCTCCGATCGCGTTCGCCAGTGGGTTGCTGGTTGCCGATCCCGCGGGGCAATTCAACCTGATTGACGCCGCTCAGGGAAAACTGCTAGCCGCTTCGTACCAAGCGCCGATGTCGCTTGGCAGCGAACTCACCTGGTGCAAACCGGCTGTCGTGCCAGGAAAGCGGGAAGCAGTCGTTGCCGACAACGCCGGGCACATCTACCGACTCGGCATCGCGGACAAGCCGGTGGCGAATCTCGCGCCGCTGGCCGCCGGCAAGCTCTCGGCCCCGGCCGTGGGAGATGTCGCCATCTGCGGCGAATTTGCGGTCGTGGCAGATGCCGACGGAAATCTCTCGGCTCTGACGCTCGCCGATTTGAAACCAACCAAGACTTTTCCGCTGGGAGGGAGCGTGGCCTGGGGCCCGCGTCGCGTGGGCGACGCGGTGCTCGTCGCCACCGAGCATGAACTGTTTTGTCTCGACAAGCGGCCAGAACTCGTTTGGCACGTTCCGCTCGAAAACGGCTTGCCGTTGGATACGCCGCTGGAACATGGCAGCGAATTTACGTTAGCTACCACTGACGGCACAGTTGCCCGAATCGATGTAGCGACCGGCGAAGTGCGCAAGAAGGTGGATTTGGAACAGCCGTTGGCCGGCGGCCCAATTGCTTCCGGCGCAAACCTAATTCTCGCCAGTCCCGACGGCAGCGTGTTTTTAATCAAGGCACTTGAATGAAGCCGATCGTGATCCATTTGCACACGGTTCAACGAAGCGGAAGGACGGCAGCGATTGCTGGTTGTATCTGTTTGCTCGCGGCCCTTACCACGTCGCGGCTTCACGCCGACGAGGCGCCGCTTTACGAGCAGGAACCGTACGACACGATCAAGCTTGATGCGGAAAACAAGAACGTCCTTCTCAAAGTCTTTCCGCTCGAGCTTCCGGGCCGAAAAATTCCGGCCAAGCCGAAGGAATATGAGGAGCTGGAAATCCGGCTTGTCGATCGGCCGCGAAATACATACCGGGTCCTGTGGAGCCATATCGCCGAAGTGAAGCTGTTCGAGCGGATGGTTCTCGACGAAGCCGACCGGCTTACGGAGCTCGGCAAATTCGACGAGGCCTATCCTTATTTTCAATTCCTGGAGCGCCGCTATCCCAAAATGGAAGACTTGCGCCCTCCTACGAAAAATACCAGTTCGCTAGCGCCGCCGCCGCTTACAAGCAGGGGCGGTACGAGGAATCGCTCGGCATCCTCTGGCAATTGTTCGATCACAACGCCAGCTACAAGAACCTGGCGATCGCGCTGGACCGCGTGGCCGACAAGCTGATCCAGCGTCGATTCGACGCCGACGACCTGGCCGCCGCGCGGTCGATCTTGGAGCAAGTCCTCGACCGGCTGAAGGACAAGCCTCACCCTTTGGCCACGCCTTGGATCGAGCGGCTGCAGACCGCCGCCATGGTCCGTTTGACGCAAGCCAAAGCCGATTTCGCGGCCGGAAAATATCCACAAGCGAATCGCGCGTGCCGCCAGGCGCTTGCCGCCTGGCCCGACGTGCCGGAGGCGCACGCGTTGGCCGCGGCCATTCGCGTGAAGTATCCCGAGGTGGTGGTGGGCGTGACGTCATTGGCAGCAACGAACACCGGCGCAGCCGAGGCAAAATCCGTGGCGGGCAACGATTGGGCGGCACGTCGCGACGCCCGATTGCTGACGCGCAACATTTTGGAACTCGCCCGGATCGGGCCCGACGGCAATGTCTACACTTCGCCTCTGACCACGCTGAATCACGACAAGGATTCTCGCAAGCTGACGCTCATCGTGAAGTCCGGCCTGCATTGGCCCGACGGCGTGCGACCGCTGACGGCCGCCGATCTGGCCCGCAGCTTGTTGGCCGCCGCCGATCCGCGGCATCCGGCGTTTCGGCCCGAGTGGCAGGCGATTGCTGCAAGCATTTCCGCAAGCGACGTCGATCGGCTGGATGTCGATTTGCGCGCCGGTCGCTCGCATCGAGCCTTGGCTGAACCTCGGCATTTGGCCGCAATACGAGCCGGGCGCTGAAGGCGCGCCAGACCGCGCGGGCGAACAGGCCGTGACGGGCCTCGGCCCATATCGGCTGGAGTCGGCCTTCGACAACGAGACACGCTTTGTCGCGCTGCCCAACTATTTTGCCGCCGCGGCGAGCCAGCCGCGCAAATCGCCGAGCACCACTACAACGATGTTGCCGCCGCGATCCAAGCCCTGCGCAGCGGCGAAGTGCTGATCGTCGACCGCCTTGGCCCGTGGGACGCGGCTAGTCTGGCCGGCGCGACGGATTTGGAAGTCGAGCCGTACGCGGCGCCCGATCTCCACATGCTGCGGTTTAACTTGCGAAGGCCATGGATGGGCAACGACGCGTTTCGCCGGGCGATTGTACATGCCCTGGATCCGGCCGCGATTCTTCGCGACGATCTCGCGCGCGGCAAAACACCGCCGGGTGTCTCGCTTTGCAATGTGGTCTTCGCCTCATCCGGCAGTTCGACGAGCGCTCCGGCGGCTGGTGAAACGACGGCCGATCCGGCGGTCGCCAAAGTGCTTGTCGAAGTGGCGCGGGTCGAGTCGGCGGCCCGCGATCCGGCGGCGAAATCGCCGGCCGGAATGCCGCAGATTATCCTCAGCCACCCGGCCGATGATGTTGCGCGGATCGCTTGCCTGGCGATCCAGCGGCAGCTGCGCTCGGCCGGTTTTACCGTCGTCCTGCAAGAAACATCGTCGCACGAAGCGGCGAGCACGGCCGATGCCGATCTGCAATATGTCGAGTGGATGCCGTTGGAGCCGGTGGTTGGATTGGAAAAATTCCTGGACGGCAGCGCCGCGGGCGAACGTGCTCTCGAGCAGTTGGCGCTGGCCCGCTCTGAGGCCGAAATCGTCGAAGCCCAGCGCGCGGTAGAGCAAGTGATCCACGACGAAACTTTGCTGCTGCCGCTCTGGCGATTGCCCGTTTACGCAGCCTACCATCACGATTTGCAAGGCCTGGGCTCCCGGCCGGTGACGCTGTATCAAAACGTCGAGCAATGGCGGCTGGCTCCGCCGGAGGCGAGCCAGAGATGAGGCGACCCATCACTTGTGTTAGCGCTGCGTCGATTGTGCTGCTGATTGGATCGCTTACGGTCGCGTATTCGCAAGCGGCTGATCTTGCTGCCAGCGATACGCCGGAGAGCAGATTAACACCGGCCGCAGGCTCGACTCGCGCGTCTTCCGCCGGGTTGCGAAGTTGGGAGTTATCGCCGTATCGAATCGAGTTGTTGGTCCATGTAAAATCCTCGACCGCTTGGACGACTTCACAAAAACGAGCGTTCATAGCCGACGTGCAAACCCGAGCGCGGGCGGCATTCGGCGGGATCTGGCAACTCACCGCCGTCGAGGCGCCGGCCACGCTGCCCTGGAATCATGCGGCCGATCCAGTCGGAATTTCGCCTGAAGCACTTCTGACAAACTTGGTCGAATTCGACAAGCTGATTTTGCTCGACATCACTCCGAGCCTGACGGAAACGAAGGTCTGGGCCCGCGAGTTCGATGTTCGCACAGGGCTTTGGAGCCCGCCGCAATCGCATGCGGTCGAAATCTCGGCGGATCTGACGCAAGCAATCCTCCGCACACTTTGGAATGTGTTTCGGCCTGTGGCGCGCATCGAAAGCGTGCCGGTGGCGGACGGACCACAGGAGACGAACCTGCGCATTCTCGGCGGCGACCTGCCGGCCGGCGGCCAGGGCCTGGATTTGCGCGGACCGGAAGCCTATGGCAGCCGATCGTCCGCCACACCGACGCGTCCGGCCACACGCTTGGCAAAGGCATGTTCTCCATCCCATTGACGTGGCTGCAAACTCTCCGCGTCAACGGCTCGCTTGCGCCCTGCCGCATGATCTCGGCCACCGCCGATTCGATCGATTTGCATTACGATGGCCGCACGGAATACCTCGCCCTTGGCGTGAATGCCCGCTCCAGCCGCGGCACAGAGCTGACAGTGCTGGCCGACGGGGCCGGCGACCACCCACTGGAAGATTTGCAGATTCTCGCGCGGCAAGGGGAGGGCCCGCTCAAGTCACTCGGCAGGACCGATGCCAATGGCCGGATGATGATATCGAGCGACGCCCTAACGCCGCTCAATGTTTATATTCGCAGCGGCGACGATTTGTTGCTCCGTTTCCCCGTGTTGTGCGGGGTCGAGCCGGCGCTCACGGTGCGGGTGGAGGACAATGGTCGGCGGCCCGCGTCGGCCGGGTTGGTTGAAAGCGCGAGCAGCAGGCTGATCGACCTGGCGGCGCAACAGCAGGTCTTGGCCGCGCGCTTGCAGCGGGAATTGGTGGCGGGCAGGGAAGACGAGGCGGCGGTTTTGTTTGCGGCGTTAGCCGGCCTGCCGACATCCGACAAATTTGCGGCCGCTCTCGATTCGCAACGAGCCGGACTCACCGCAATCGCCAATGATCCGACTGCCGTGGCCTGGTTGGACAAGCAACTTGCCAACGTGAAGTCGCTGGCTGCGCAGAATCTGATCGACGGAGCCACGCTCGGCAAACTGCACGATGCGGTGAACAAAGCCAAGTAGGGTGGGCAGTGCCCACCAAGCGTGCCGGACGATCAGGATTTGAGAGTCTGGCGCAATCTCGGTGGGCAGTGCCCACCCTACAGCTAAATCGCTTCACCGCCGCGTTCGCCGGTGCGGATCCGAATGCAGTCATCCAGCGGCAGCACGAAGATCTTTCCGTCGCCGATCTCGCCGGCCTTGCCGGTCCGGCCTCCCTTGATGATGGCGCTGATCGTCGGCTCGACGAATTCCTCGTTCACGGCGATCTGCAATTGCACCTTGCGGAGCAGGTTCACGGAAATCTCGTGCCCGCGATAGACTTCGTTGTGCCCCTTCTGGCGGCCGAAGCCTTGTACGTCCATGATGGTCAGCCGAAAGACTTCGACCTCGGTCAGCGCAGCCTTCACCGCTTCCAGACGGCTGGGCTGAATAATGGCGATTATCAACTTCATCGGTCGAACGCTCCCGGGACCAGACACGTTAGATGGTAGTCGACTCGACGGAGCGTCTCAAGGGCTCGGCCAGGGACGGCCTTTGACCACGGCAGCGCGGGGGAGTACAGCACTTGCGATTGAAGCAACAAAAAATGCCCCGGCTTGGGCGGGCTAGGCGGAGCGCCCACCCAAGCCATTGGGGCATCCTTCTGGTCCCGGGAAGGACCGAAGCTCGCATCGTGTACTTCTCACCAGACCGTGCTGCGCCGAGAATCGGCGCCGGGCGGTGTGAAGAGAAAAAAGGGGCGTGTCGCACATTGTTCCAGGCCAGACGATCCCACCCATCGACCCAGCGAGAAGGCGCCCAGAAGCCTCTCGTCATCAACCTGCGACACGCCCGCACACGGACTACAGAGATCGGTCCTCAAACTGACAAGTGGCTGACACCTCGGCTCGCCTATCGCAGCCCAGCATTGGGCGAGCGGCGATCGGTGTGCCATCGCTCGTCTCTTGAGTAGCAATCGCACCTCGGCTTTTTGATAGGCTTGTGCAGTAGGTTGAAACCCCGCGGCCTCAAAGCTCACTGCTCTTTTCAGCGGCGATAATAGCAATCGCCGTGCCAGCCGCGCAAGCTGGCTTTTGGTCAGTGCGTAACCGCCGCTTGCAGTTCGGCTTACGCCAAGTATTTGTCGCGGCGATCTCATAGGAAGCGCAGAATGATCGCGCGGACTTTGCACGATTGCGTTGCAGCCGACGATGCGCAGCGCGCAGAAGAAATGCCGCTCAAGAACGCTAACAGTTATGTTCGGCGTGGTCAGCCGCGAAGCACAGCGGAGTGCATGAAACGTTCAAACCGGCGGCTTGTCGTCCCAATCGGCGAGCAGGGCATCGACATACGCGTCGGGATCGAAGAGAGCCAAATCCTCGGGCTGTTCGCCGGTGCCGATGTATTTCACCGGGATGCCGAACTGCTCGCGAATCGGCACGATCACGCCCCCGCGGGCAGTGCCATCGAGCTTTGCCAACACGAGCCCGGTGCATTGCACGGCCTGGGCGAACCCACGGGCTTGGCTAATGCCATTCTGCCCGCCGGTGGCATCGAGCACCAACAGCACCTCGTGCGGAGCCCCTGGAATTTTTTTGCTGATGACGCGCTGAATCTTGCTCAGCTCGCTCATCAGGTTCTGCTGGGTTTGCAACCGCCCGGCGGTGTCAATGATGCACACGTCGACTTGCTGCTCGACCGCCGCGGCGACCGCCCGGTGCGCCACGCTGGCCGGATCGCTCCCGGCGGGGCCGGTGACAATTTCGGCGCCGAGGCGCTTGGCCCAAATCGTCAGTTGCTCGACCGCCGCAGCGCGAAACGTGTCGCCGGCACCCAGCACCACGCGCTTGCCGTCGGAGATGAACATGTTCGCCAGCTTCGCGATCGAAGTGGTTTTTCCCGCCCCATTCACGCCCGCCACCATGATGACCGTGGGCCCCTCGTCCGCCAGCCGGATCGGCGCCATATCCTGCGACAACAGTTCCTTCAGTTGCCGCCGCACGATATCCACCACATCCTGCATGTGGACCACCCGGGCGCGAAACTCAGTGCCGATTTGGTTGATGATCCGTTCGGCGGCCTCGGGACCCATGTCGCGCATGATGATGATCGCACGAAGCTTTTCGAGGAACTCATCGTCGACGAGCTGACCTTCCTTCTTGAACAAATCGCGGATGTCGGTCTGGAGTAGTTGCGTCGTTTTCTTCAGACCTTGCTTCAGTCGCGCGAAGATGCCGCCAGCCTTCGGCTGACCTGTGTTCGAGGACCCGGCGGTGGGTTCCGCCGGCTTGGGCTCCGGCGTTTTCACCTTGGTCGCCTCGGGCTGGTCCGCATCCGGCTTCGCGGCGTCAGGTTTCGCGCCTTTGGCCGCCGGATCGTCTTTCTTCTTGAACTTATCGAACAGGCCCATGGTGCATTCCGGAGACTTGCGTTTAAGAAATTCGAAGAGCGGCAGCGCCAAGGCCTAAGATGCTCGCAGACGCTGCGGCCGCAGGCAATCGCTATTGCTTGGCATGGCCTTCCAAGAACCGGTCGAGGATGCCGTTGACGAATTGGGCGGAGTGCGACGAGCCGAATCGTTTCGCCAATTCGACGGCTTCGTTGATGGCCACGCGATCGGGCGTGTCGGCATACAGAATCTCGTAGGTTCCCAGCCGCAGCACATTGCGATCGGTGGCGGCCATCCGTTCCAGGCTCCAATGGTCGGCCGTGCGGGCCAGCAACGTATCCAGTTCGGCCCGGTTGCGCCGCACGCCGGCCACGAGCGACCGAGCAAACTCGATCAAATCCGCCTGGGGTTCAGGCGAGCTCAGCCGGTCTTGCAGAAATGCGTCACCCAGCGCGGGGTCCAAGCCAGGATTCAGGTCGTCCTGATAGAGGACCTGCATCGCGACTTCCCGGGCTCGGCTGCGTCGTGACATAAGGTGGGTCGAAACTAGGCTGGGTGCTGAACACGGGGGACAGGCTTCTCGGATTCTCAGGGACGTCAGCCGGGTCGGCGGCAGATCGCTCGGAGCCAGTCCCTTGTTCAATGCTCGGCTAGGAAGGCAGCTTCCGGAGCAAATTTACCATTTCCAGCGCCGCTTGGGCACATTCGGTTCCCTTGTTGCCCACGTTGCCCCCCGAGCGGTGCAGGGCTTGTTCGAGCGTATCGCAGGTGAGCAAACCGAACAAGACAGGAACGCCGCTGCGCAAACCGGAGTCCATCAAGGCCATGCTCACCGCGCGATTGATGTGCTGGTCGTGCGTCGTCTCGCCGCGAATCACGGCCCCCAAGGCAATGACGGCCACGTACCGGCGGCTGCATGCCAGCCGATCCGCAACGAGCGGCAGCTCGAACGCGCCGGGGACCCACACGATGTCGATGTCGCCAACCGCGACGCCGGCCCGCTCGAACGCCCCGCGCACACCGTCCAACAACCGCGAGCAAACCGTCTCATTATACTTGGAAACGACAAGAGCCCAGCGGCCAGGCGAAGCAACAGGCGAGCCTTCCAAAGTTGGCATGGCGCGCCTACGACTTCATGTTCATCAGGAACTCGGCGTTGGTCTTGGTCTTTTGCAAGCGCGTGACCATCAATTCCATGGCGTCGGTCGGATTCATGTCGTTCACGACCCGGCGCAATAGGCACACGCGGCGATATTCGTCGGGATCCAGTAACATCTCTTCGCGCCGCGTGCCGCTGCCGTTGATATCGATCGCCGGCCAAATCCGCTTGTCGACCAGGCGGCGATCGAGGACGATTTCGAGGTTGCCGGTTCCTTTGAACTCCTCGAAAATCACGTCGTCCATTTTGCTGCCGGTGTCGATCAGGGCGGTGGCCAGAATCGTCAGCGATCCGCCTTCTTCCACCTTGCGGGCCGAGCCGAAAAACCGCTTCGGCCGTTGCAGGGCGTTGGCGTCGACGCCGCCGGACAGAATCTTGCCCGAATGGGGGCATTCCGCGTTCCAGGCTCGGGCCAGCCGGGTGATCGAGTCGAGAAAAATCACCACGTCGTAGCCATACTCGACCATCCGCTTGGCCTTTTCGATGACCATTTCGGAAACTTGCACGTGCCGCGCCGACGTTTCGTCAAACGTGGAGCTGATCACTTCGCAATTCGGCCCTTTCACTTGCCGCTCCATGTCGGTCACTTCCTCGGGCCGTTCGTCGATCAGCAGCATGATGACGTAGCATTCCGGGTAGTTCGCCAGCACGGCCTTGGCCATTTTTTGCAACAGAATCGTTTTGCCGGCCCGGGGCGGACTGACGATCAGTCCGCGCTGGCCGAAGCCGATCGGCACGATCAGATCGACGACGCGCATATCGGTTTCGTCGGCCGTGGTCTCCAACACGATCCGCTGGTCGGGATGCAGCGGCGTCAGATCGTCGAAGAACACCTTTTCCGAAATCTGGTTCGGGTCCTGATAGTTGATCGCCTCGACCCGCAACAGGGCGAAGTAGCGTTCGTTTTCCTTTGGCGGGCGAATCTGCCCGGAAACCGTGGCCCCGGTGCGCAACCCGAACCGGCGAATCTGGCTGGGCGAGACGTAAATGTCGTCGGGGCAGGAGAGATAGTGGTAATCGGGGCTGCGGAGGAAGCCGAACCCATCGGGCAGAATTTCCAGCGTCCCCTCACCGAACATCAAGCCGTTGAGCTTCACGCGCTCCTTGAGGATCTTAAAGATCAAATCCTGCTTCTTGATTCCCGAAATCTCGGGCAGATTTTCTTTGCGAGCCTGCTCGATCAATTGCGGCATGGTCAATCGCTGCAACTCGGCGATGTGGATGTCGCCATGCTTGAGTTGCTCGTACCGCTCGTGCGCTTCATCGCGGGTGCTAATGCCATGATCGGCCTCGGCGGCCAACTCCTCGGCCAGCGACAGCGGCTCGTCGAGGAGCGACTCGTCGATTGGCGCCAACGCCGGCGCGGAATCGACTACGCCCCGGCGGACTCGGGTGCCTCGATTTTCAACCATACAAGAATCTCTCTTGCCTCGGGGCAATTCGAAGCCGACGCAGGGAAAGCGCCGGCGATTGGGATAAATTCAGACCTCGAACCTTACTTCCCCACACGGGGTCGCGATTCTTCATTCACATTTCGTTGTCGAGCGACAGGACCGTGGAGGTCCTTCCGCTGAATCCATCCGCGGAGGCGGTTGGAAGCAACGGCGGGCGAGGCAATAGCGGGAACCGCTAGGGGTGGGAACTAGCCGACAAGGCAATGCCACAACCGCTCAATCTGGGCCTTAGTATACTCCGTTTCAGCCGAGTTTTCCAAGACAAAATCAGCCTGCTTCCGTTTCTCGCCGAGGTTTTCCTGGGCGGCTTCGCGCGCGGCAAACTCGTCCGGCGTCCAGCCGCGCTCAACCGCCCGACTTCTCCGCAACGCTTTGTCGCAATCGACAAACACCAACGCATCGCAAACGTCGCCCCAACCCGCTTTGAGCAGCACCGGGGCATCCAAAACTGCTAGCGGAACACCATCCGCCTCTAGCTGTTCGACTTGCTCGTTCAATCGCCGCCGGATTTCCGGGTGCGTGATTTGTTCCAGGATCGCCAATTGCCGCGGACCGTCGGGCGCGGCGCGAATACAATCTTTCCTAACGCCTTTCGTTCGACTTCTCCCGTCGAATTTAACACTTGGGGACCAAACTGATGTCGAACTGCTTCCTTGATTGCGGGTAACCGCAAGACTTCATGCCCCACCCGGTCAGCGTCCAACACGGCGGCCCCAAGCTGTCGAAATTCTTCGGCCACGAAACTCTTGCCGCTGGCAATTCCTCCAAGCAGGCCGATAATCCGCATGCAAATGCCCTTGGGGGCAGATTAACTGAGGCGTGCATACCGCCGAACCAAGAAGCTAACACACGAGCGGGAATAAGAGTCGTTAGAAGAGGATTAATTGCTGATTGTCATTTCACCGTTTAATAGACGTTGGCTTACTCCCAAGGTTCACAGTCCGCCCAATTTGAGCCGGTTTTGATGTCGACCTTCAACGGTACAGACAACTGCATCACCCCCGACATTTCGCCACGAACCAATTGGACGGTGGCCTCTAATTCTTCCGGCGGAACCTCGAAAACCAGTTCGTCGTGAATCTGAAGCAATATTCGTGCCGCGCGGCGTTCCCTTCGCAGCCGGTGGTGAATCGCAATCATCGCTAGCTTGATCAGATCGGCTGCGGAGCCCTGGATCACCGTATTTATCGCCGTTCGCTCGGCGAGATTCCTCTGCGGAACCGGAATCCGCTGCGTCAGGTTCTCGCTGCCCGTTCTTCTTGCAGGCTTGCTGCGCTTGGGAGCATTCCCAGCCCCCTCGATGGCAGCCAATTCAGTGTCGAGTTCGGCCGCCGTGGCCTCCGAGGTTTCCACCTCGGCAAGCTTCTCTTCCGATCCCGCCATCGCGCCCCCCAATGACATATCGGCGTGATGGCTGGGGGCGTCTGTGGGCCGCACGCCTTGAATCGCCCTGCGGCGGCCGAGGATCGTGCTAACATAGCCGTTTTTCAAACATTCGACCAGAATTTCTTGTAGGAACCGGCTGATGCCGGGATAGCCCGCGAAATATGCCCCGATGAACTCCGCCGCCTGCTGCTGGTCGATGCCGAGCATTTTGGCCAAGCCGAACGGGCTTTGGCCGTAGATGACTCCGAAATTCACCGCCTTGGCCACCCGCCGCATTTCGGACGTGACGGCGCCGAGGTCGACTCCATACACCTGACTAGCCACGCGGGCGTGGATATCTTCGTCGCGATCGAACGCGGCCCGCAGCGTGGTGTCGCCCGACAGGTGCGCCAGGACACGCAGCTCGATTTGCGAATAATCGGCGGCCAGCAGTTGCCAGCCATCGTGCCCCGGCAGGAACGCGGAGCGGATTTCGCGCCCTTCGCGGGTTCGGATCGGAATGTTTTGCAGATTCGGGTCGCTGGAACTGAGCCGGCCCGTCGCCGCCACCGATTGATTGAACGAGGCGTGCACGCGGCCGGTCTTCTGAAAAATCAACTGCGGCAAGGCATCGACATAGGTGTTCTTCAGCTTCGAGAATTGCCGATGCTCGCTGATTCGGGCTGGCAGCGGATGCGTCCGGGCCAGTTCTTCCAGTACGTCGGCATCGGTGCTCGCACCCGTCTTGGTTCGCCGCAGTTTCGGCAACTTCTGCTCTTCGAACAGCACCGTTTGGAATTGTTTCGGCGAGCCGATGTTGAATTTGTGGCCGGCCAGTTCGTAGATCTGCTGTTCGAGCTCCGCCAACCGCGTGCCATATTGTTGGCTCATCTGCTTCAGCCGGTCGACGTCAATGCGGATGCCGTTATATTCCAACTCGGACAGCACTTCGATCAGCGGCACTTCCACTTCGTCGAACAGCTTCTGCAAATCGGTCCCTGCGAACCTCGCGGCCAGCAGCGGGCGTAACCGCCAGGCGATGTCGGCGTCTTCGGCGGCGTAATGCGTGACGAGCGGGATCGGCACCTCATCCATCCGCTTTTGATTCTTGCCGGTGCCAATCAGCGAACTGATTTTCGTCGTTTCGTGCTGCAGGTATCGGGCGGCCAGTTCGTCGAGATTGTGATTCCGCTCGCCAGCGTCGAGCAGATAGCTGGCAACCATCGTGTCAAATGCCGCGCCGGCCACGCCCACGCCGGCGGCACGCAGCACGATGATGTCATACTTGAGGTTCTGGCCGACCTTGCCGATCCTCGGGTTTTCGAACACCGGCCGCAGCGCTTCGAGCGTCGATTCCGGATCGAGAAGTTGCGAACCGGCCGGCCCGCGGACGGGCACGTAATATGCCTCGCCATCGCGCCAGGAAAAGGAATAGCCGACGATTTCCGCCTGCCGCGGTGAAATGCTGGTGGTTTCGGTATCGAACGAAATCGCCGGCTGCCGGCTCATTTCCTCGACTAGCCGACGCAGCCGCTCGGGCGTGTCGATCGTTTGATAATTGAGCGGCGGCGCGGCGACGGCGGGGTGACTAACATTTTGGCCGGGTCCTTGCGCAGCGGTTTGGATCGAATCCACCCAGCGCTTTTTTCGGCGATATTGCCTGCGACTTGTGCAGCGCCGGCCCGACTGCGCATCTCGCGTCAGAGTATGAAAGCCGAATTCGGCGAACAATTCGGCAGCACGGGCCGGGTCAAAATTGCCCGGCCGTCCTGCCGACCAGTTGATCGCCACCGGGGTATTCGTATCGAGCCGCACGAGCTTTCGGCTCAACAGCGCCTGCTCATGCCCCAGCAACAAATTCTGCCGCCGCTTCTCGCCCGCGACTTCATCGAGATGCAAGTACAGCGTGTCGAGCGAGCCGAATTTCGTGAGCAGCTCGCGGGCCAGCTTGGGGCCGATCAGCGGCACGCCCGGCACGTTGTCGACCGGATCGCCCACCAAAGCCTGATAATCGACCACTTGCTCCGGGCGAATTCCCCAATCGTCGGCCAAGGCTTGCACATCGAAAAAGATATTCTTTCGCAGATTGAGAATTTTCACCCGCTCGCCGAGCAACTGCCGGCAATCTTTGTCGGCCGTGATAATCACGCACTGGCCGCCGTGCTCGTTGACGAGATGGGCCACCGTGGCCAGCACGTCGTCGGCCTCATAACCCGGGGCGGAAAGCACCGGAATATTCAACACGTCGAGCACGCGGCGGATCGAATCGATTTGCGGCGAGAGGTCCGGCGGCATTTCTTTGCGATGCGCTTTGTACTCCGCGAACAGCTCGTTCCGGAACGTCGGACCCGACAGATCGTAAGCGCAAAACAGATAATCGGGTTTGCGTTGGTTGATGATCGCCAGCATGTCGCGGGTGAAGCCAAATACCGCCGCCACCGGCTCGCCCCGTGGGCCGGTCATTTCCGGCAACGCATGGAACACTTGAAAAATGAGCGACATCGAATCGACGATGTAAACCGTCTTGCCGGCGAGGCTCTCGGGCAAGCCGACGCGTGGATCGGCGACCCCGGACTCGGAGGGCACCGGAAGCGACGCGGCGGCAGGACCATTTGTGGCAACCGCAATCGCAGCAATTCCCAGCGACGCAGCGATTTGCTGTGGCGCGACCGCTTCCTGCGGCGTCGGCTCCTCGGCCTCTAGGCCAGGCAATCGGCTTTGGCGGTTCTTTACGGCCATGATTCACGGCTTGAATTTAAGGTGCCACTGGCATTGCCGGCATTGCCAGTGTTCTTCGTTGCCGACCGATCAAGGCAAGAATTCCAAAAATAACTGGCAGAGCCAGTGGCACAATCCAAGTATCAAGCCTTGACAAGACACCAGAATGATTGCAAAGGCGTCAAGTTCGCAGGACGGTCCACGTATTCGATCCCACTCTTTCATGTCACAAAATCACTCGTCCGTCACGCATCCTTCCGACGCGCTGCGGACATTTTTGATGTATTTATACAGCGTGCCGCGAGTGGCCTTATATGGCGGGGTTTTCCACTCCTTGCGCCGGCGGGTCAGTTCGACTTCGCTCAACTCAACGTGCAACTGGCTGCTGGCCGAGTCGATCGTGATCCGGTCGCCGTCGTGGATCAGACCGAGCGGTCCCCCCTCTTGCGCCTCGGGCGTGATGTGGCCAACGATAAAGCCGTGCGATCCTCCGGAGAAGCGTCCGTCGGTGAGCAGGGCCACATCCTTTCCCAACCCGGCGCCCATGATCGCCGAGGTCGGGGTGAGCATCTCGGGCATGCCTGGGCCACCCTTGGGGCCTTCGAAGCGGATGACGATCACGTCCCCTTTCAGAATCTTCTTCTCCTCCAGCGCCGCCAACATTTCTTCCTCGGAATCGAAAACGCGAGCCGGCCCGGTGAAACGCTGCCCTTCCTTGCCGGTGATCTTCGCCACCGCTCCGTCCGGCGCCAGATTGCCCCGCAGGATGCGAATATGCCCGATCGGATTGATGGGATTTTCCAGCGGCCGGACGATTTTCTGCCCCTGTGCCAAACCCGGCAGCGGGGCGAGATTCTCGGCCACCGTCCGGCCCGTGACCGTGCGGCAACTGCCGTCGAGCATGTCGTGCTCCAACAGATATTTCATCACCGCCGGCGTGCCGCCGATCGATTGCAAGTCTTCCTGCACGAACACGCCGCTCGGTTTCAAGTCGGCGAGAAACGGCACGCGATCGCTGATTCTTTGAAAGTCGTCGATCGTCAGCTGCACATCCACCGACCGGGCCATTGCGATCAAGTGCAGCACGGCGTTGGTCGAGCCCCCCAGGGCCATCACCAGCACCATCGCGTTATCAAATGCCGCGCGGGTCATAATGTCGCGCGGCTTCAGATCCATTTCCAGCAGATTCCGAATCGCCGCGCCGGCCGTAAAACATTCGTCCAGCTTCAACGGATCCTCGGCCGGAATCGACGAGCTATAGGGCAGCGACATCCCCAAGGCTTCGATCGCCGTGGCCATCGTGTTGGCCGTGTACATGCCGCCGCACGCCCCGGCCCCGGGGCAACTATGCCGCACGACCGCCCGCCGCGTCGCTTCGTCGGTTTTTCCCGTGATGAACTCGCCATACGATTGGAACGCCGAGACGATATCCAACTTTTGACCATCCAGATGCCCGGCCCGGATCGTGCCGCCGTAGATCATCAGCGCCGGCCGATTCAGCCGTCCCATGGCAATCAAGCAGCCCGGCATGTTCTTGTCGCAACCGGGCAGGGCCACCAGCGCGTCGTACCACTGGGCTTCCATCACGGTCTCGATCGAATCGGCGATCAGATCGCGCGATTGGAGCGAATAGCTCATTCCCTCGGTTCCCATCGACATGCCGTCGCTCACGCCGATCGTGTTGAACCGCATTCCCACCAAGCCGCTGGCCAAGACGCCTTCTTTCACCCGGGCGGCCAGCTTGTCGAGGTGCATGTTGCAGGTGTTCCCCTCGTACCAATTGCTGCAAATGCCGACCTGAGGCTTGTCCATATCCTCTTCGGTCATGCCCGTGCCGTAGAGCATCGCCTGCGAAGCGCCTTGGGATTTGGGCTGCGTGATGCGGGAACTGAACTTGTTCAACGGGTGCGACATGGAGAGAGCTCTTGGAGAAGCGGATGTTGGGCAGGAACACTTAGACGAGAACGAATCGGCCGCTGGGTTTACCTTCAGCGCGGTTCATTCTATCCTAGGGTGGACTTCCAGTACCACGGGGGCCGCGTCGCCCGCTCAATCGCGTTTCTCGATTACGGGAGGGCGAGGCTCCCGCCGAGCCGGAACGGACGCGGCTCGGCAGGAGCCTCGCCCTCCCGAAATCATGAAGTGCTATTTAGCGCCGGGTCAGTTCATCCATTTGCATAAGAGGAGCAATCGTTATGCAACCTTCGCGTCCGGTTAGTAAATTCGCATTGACGATTGCCGCAATCGCGCTGCTTGTCGTTGATGTCCACACCACCTTCGCGGATGAGCCTACAACGGACGGAAAATTCGCTGCTCTGTTCGACGGCAAGTCCTTCGCCGGCTGGGAAGGGAACATGAAAGTCTTCCGGATCGTAGATCAGGCCGTGGTCGGCGGTTCGCTCAAGGAATCGCTCCCTCGCAACGAGTTCCTGGCCACCACGCGCGAATACGGCGATTTCGAATTGCGGCTGAAAGTGAAATTAATCGGCCCGGTCGCCTCGGCCAACGGCGGCATTCAAATTCGCAGCCAGCGCGTGCCCCACAGCGCCGAAATGAGTGGCTACCAGGCCGACATGGGCCAGCATTACTGGGGCAGCCTGTACGACGAATCGCGACGCAACAAAACGCTGGTCGCGCCGCCGCCCGCCGAATTGGCGAAGGTGCTAAAGCTGCACGATTGGAACGACTATGTCATCCGCTGCCAGGGCCGCCACGTGCAGCTGTGGCTCAACGGTCTGAAAACCGTCGACTATACCGAGCCCGACGAAAAACTCGTGCAGCGCGGCTACATCGGCTTGCAAATCCACGCCGGCCCGGCGAGCGAAGCCTGGTACAAAGACCTCCTGATCCGCGAGTTGTAAAATCGATTTCGAGTACCAATGCATGGGAAGGCGAGGCTCCCGTCGAGCCGAAAATCCTCCGCCGAATCTCGAGCCGCTGCTTCCAGCCGAACCGGACTGCCCGGTGTGCGTATAGGGAGGGCGAGGCTCCCGCCGAACTGGGACGGAAAGCGTTTGACCACGGATGACACCGATAACACAGATGCGGACGAACATTACTCATTCTTTCTCCGTGTGATCCGTGTCATCGGTGGTTCGACACCAGCCGCGCGGCTCGGCAGGAGCCTCGCCATCCCGAACTTGACAGCAAGCACTTGCCCCGCTCCCTATCTCCGCCATCGCGCCGCATGTTTATCTATTTCGATTTAGGGAACGTGCTGGCGATGTTCGATCGGGAGCGGGCCGTTCGGCAGGTGGCCGCAGTCGCCGGGATCACGCCGGACGCGGCGCGCACGGCACTGTTCGAGCATCCTTTGAATCATCGCTACGAGCGCGGCGAAATTTCCAGCCGCGAGTTCTACGCAGAATTCTGCCGTGCGACCGGCGCCCAGCCCGATTACGACGCCTTACACCATGCGGCCGCCGACATTTTTCAACTCAACCGTTCGCTGATTCCCGTCGTCATGGCTCTGGAAGACGCCGGGCTGCGGCTGGGCATCCTGTCGAACACCAGCCCGTGCCACTGGGAATTTCTCCTGCGGCAGGGCTACGGCATTCTGCCGCGCTGCTTCAAGGTCCACGCCCTGAGCTTCGAAATCGGGGCGATGAAGCCCGAGCCGAAAATCTATCGGGCCGCGGCCGAACTGGCCGGCGTCGCGCCCCACGAAATTTTCTTCTGCGACGACATTCCAGCCCATGTGTCGGCCGCCCGCGAAGCCGGCTTCGACGCCGAGCAATACACCACCACGCTGGCGCTAGTGGCCGCCCTCCGCCGTCGCGGCCTGCGATTCAATTATTGACGGCGATGCCTGCGGTTAACGCGTTCGCGCATTTCCAATCTCCGCCGAAACGTGCAGCCGAAAATCTTGCGATCGGCGCCGCGCCATATCAGGGCGATTCGTTCCAGTGCCAAGATTTAAGAACCTGATCGAATGGCGCGGTCACATCCGTGCCGTGGGCGCCCGCAGCCATGATCAAGTAAACATCCTTGCCGCGCAACACGACGACAGCGAAGCGAGGCCGCGACATGTCTTTGCTAGGAGTTTCAACGCGAACAGCTTCCACCCCATTGACGGACACCGGATTCGGCAAAACTTGCCCGTCGCTGCCAGCCAGCACTTGTGCCATTTGACGGGCCGTCGTGATTGCCGGCGTCGCAAAATCGACTTCGATGATTCCGTTCGGCGAGCTCGCGTCGGCCCCTCTTAGATTAATCGTGGCCTTGTTTTCCTTCTTGACAGGTCGGACTCGCTGCCAACCGGCCGGAATATCGAACTGAAAGTCTCCGAACGAGGTCGCGACGGGCGCCGATGAGATGGATTCACCGTCTTGATTTCGCGAATGCGCACGCATCGATTCGTTGATTGCGCTCACGCAGAACAAGCCTAGCATGACGGCAAATGTGCACGTCGCCGTAGTCTGCGATCGGCTGCCAAAACGGTAGGCTAGCCACGCGATCAGGAGCGAAATGAGCACCCCGGCCATGAGTCTTCCGACGATGTTGCCAACCGCGAACGAAAACGAATGACTCTCCGCCATGGCCAGAGGCCAACCGAAGTACAACTCGACGGCGGCGAAGGCTAATCCAGGAAATATGCCCCACCACGCGAGCAGCGGCGGCTTTTCGTCTTGCTGACTCACAGAGTTACCCGATCTGTAGTGAAAATGGAGAGGTGCGATCCGATCGCAGTCTATGACACGCCTTTCATGACTGCAAACAATTCAGAAACGGGTGATGGTTCATTTTGAGGTTTTTGGCGCTGCGACGGCACGCGGAGAGAATGTGAGTTTTTCAACTTTTGACCACTTGAACGCGTCTCGTTAAAAAAACGACTTCCTAGGATCGCTCAGGATCGCTTGGAAAGGGCCAGTTGGACTAAAAACACCTTCCGAAAATTGGCCAAATCGAAAAAGTCACAACCTCGGAGCGTGCTTGCTGCGTAGTAGGCACATTCCATGTGCCGTAGGGGCTCAAAGTGAACCACTGCGCGGAAGCGGGTGAAGGGAGGATAGCGAGACAAACCGACGAAACCTTGTCATGGTTCGCCCGGTGCGCGATAATCGCTCGTGGCTGCGGCGGCAGGAGCTTGCCGCGGATTTGGCGGTCCAGCAAGGGTGCAGGCGGTGCCGGACGAATTCAATCCTTATTATGTGTGGCTCGGCATTCCGCCGGACGAGCAGCCGGCGAATTACTATCGCTTGTTGGGCATCGCGCTGTTCGAACCCTCCGCCGATGTAATCGATAGCGCGGCCGACCGGCAGACGGCCCATTTGCGCACATTCCAAGGGGGCAAGCACAGCGAGCTCAGCCAGCGCCTGCTGAACGAAGTGGCGGCGGCGCGCATTTGCTTGCTCGATCCGAAAAAGCGGGCGGCATACGACACGCAACTTCGCGCCCGGCTTGTGGTTCGAACGCCCGCTGCGCCGGCCGGTCAGCTCGGCACGCCGGCCGCTCAGCCCGGCACGCCACAGGCCGCCGGCCCGCTCAATTCCGCCGACCCGCTGGCTTCCGCCGGCCAACCAGCTCCCGCCGCCCCGCTCTTGCGGCGCCCGACAGCCACAACGCCAGCTGCGACCGCGAGTCCTTCGCAACCGGCCGATCAATGGGACGATTTGTTGGGCGCGGGAGGCGCCGGTCCGGGGCCGCTCGTCGCCACTAAATCAGTGAAGTCGCGCAAAGCCGCCGCGGCGAAGCGCGAGGCCACCAGCCGCATGATCGCCGTCGGCGCGGCTGTTGGGCTGGCGCTGTTGGTCGTGGTGGGTATCGTTGTTTATTCGCAAATGAATCCCGCCCCGGCCACGCTCGTGTTCGATTGGCCCGGCGTCGAGCGGTCCGATGTCTCGGCCAGCGTCGACGGCGCCGCGATCCCGGTTCCCGCCACGGGGGCTTGGGAATATGCCTGTCCGCCGGGCGAGCATCACGTCGTCGCCCAGCGGCCGGGATACAAGCTGAATGAAACCGTCACCGCCGAAGCGGGCCAGCGGCAGGCGGTTCCGAGCAATTGGCGGCCCAAGGCCATGCTCGTTCTGAATTGGCGGCCGACCGACCGCGCCGGAGCGACTTTCGATCGTCGACGGCCAGCCTCACCCCGTCTCGCAGCAAGAGCCGCTGGAATTGCCCGTCGAGCCGGGCCGTCACAGCATTCAAATCATCCGGCTGGGCGCCGCGGCTTTTTCTACGACGACAACTGTAGAGGCCGACGGGCGCGAGATGGTGAACGTTCCACGGCCCAAGACCGAGGCCATGCTTGCGCTCGATTGGCCCGAGGCTGAACGGAGCGACGCGGAACTGACGATCGACGGCGCTCAGCCCGCCGCCGCCGCCAAGGCTGGGGCGAATCCTGCCGTGCTCGAACTCGCCGTGCCGCCGGGCCGGCATGCGCTGCGCATCACGCGTCGGGGCTTCGAAGCCTTCGCGCTGGATGTTGACCTTTTGCCCGGTCCGAACCACGCGATCAAACCGATCTGGACACCCGAAAAGCCCAAGGTCGTCGATACCGGTTCGAAGCCGGCTTCGGAAGAGAAACTCGTCCATCCGGCGAAAAAATATCCGATTCCCGCGCCGGCCGAACAGCAGCAGATCGCCAAGCAACTCGACGACATTTATCAACTCTCGAAGCCGGGCCCGGTCGATCCTGCGCTTGCGCAGCATTTGCTCGACGTGGCGGGCAAGCCAGGCAGTTCGCCGGCCGAGCGCTATATGCTGTTGGCGAAGGGAGCCGAAAAGGCCGTGTCTGCCGGCGACGTGGCGCTGGCGATGCAAGCCGTGGATATGCTGGCCGCCGATTATGAAATCGCTCCGCTGGAGGCCAAGCAAAAGCTGCTCGAACGGTTCGCCACCGTCGGCAAGCCGGATCAGGTGGCCGCGGCGATCCCGATCGCCGAGCAATTGATGGACCAGGCTGTGGCGGCCGACGAATTCGAGCTTGCGATCGCGCTGGCCACGACCGGCGGCAAGGCCGCGGCGAAGGGGTCGGTCGCGAACCGCAAAGAAACGGAAGATCGGCTGGCCCTCAAGCGGCACGACTTTCGGATGATGATGCCGATGCTGGCGGCGGCCAAGAAAGCCGAGGGAGATCTGGCCAAGAATCCGGACGATCCAGAAGCCAACGCCAAACTCGGCCGCTGGCGATGCATTTATAAGAACGATTGGGCCGCTGGTCTGCCGCTATTGGCCAAATCGAGCGACGAAAAGCTGAAAGCCGTGGCTGAGCGCGAACAAAAGGCCCCGACCGACCCGGAACAGCAAGCCGAGCTCGCCGACGCCTGGTGGGACTTGAGCAAAACCGAAGGAGGCATCGCCCGCGACTCGCTCCGCCAGCACGCCGCCGAGATTTATCGCGCCGCGATGCCGAATCTCACATCGGCCCTGAAAAAAGCCGCGATCGAGAAACGGCTGGCGGAGGTTGCCACCGCGCCGCATCTGGCAACTCCAGCGGCAGTAAAAACAGAACTAGTCTATCTTGTTGATTTGCCGGCGGACGAAGTCCGCATATTAGTACATCCACTTTGGAACACCGCAGACTTTGGTTTCAAGGGGACCGTATGGCCGCATTCGCTCTGGGCGCACCCGACCGCTGGAAACCCAACTTTTTCGCATAGTGCATATCATCTCGACGGCCGATTTCGCACACTAGCGGGTAAAGTTGGCATTGGCGGAGTGAATAATGTTTCGGCCACGCCTTTAACCTTCCGCGTTGTTGGTGACGGCAAGACACTGTGGCAGTCCGAACCGATGCAGTGCGCCGGAGTCGCTTTTCCGTTTCGGATAAATATCGCCAACGTTAAAAAGCTTGACTCTTTGTCGATTGCCCAGGGCCGCAAGATAGGGCTTGGGCATGGTGGATCCAGCCTGTACTTGAGACCGTTGGCACCACAGCGGACAAAGCCAATCCGAATGCCTCCGCCAAGCCGACCGCGAGTGCCAAATTTCCAATCGGTCAATGGGTCGATGTGCTGTCGTTGGTCGACACCAAGCGCGATGCCGGCTCTGGCGAATGGAAGCGAACCGCCGACGGAATCACCAGCGGCACGGATAGGCAACCGCGGATTGGAATCCCGGTCACGATCGAAGGAAGCTACGACCTGGAGGTGGAGTTTACTCGCAATTCAGGCGCAAAGGACATCGGAACGATTTTCTCGATCGGTTCGCATTCTTGCTTGCTCAGCTTGAGCGCCTACGGCGGCAAGGCGAGTGGGTTGTGTAACTTGGACGGACGCGATGCTAGCGATCCCGCCGATCCGATCGCGGTCCGGCCCGGAGATATTAAAAACGGCCAACGCTATCGAGAGTCGCTGAGAATTCAAAGTGTTTCGCCAACCGCCGCTCGAGTGGCGGTATCGCTCGACGGCAAGCCATATCTTCCGAACTGGACGGGCGACCCCGCAGCGCTCGGCGTGAACGCAAATTGGGGCCCGGAGTGTCCGCGCGGACTTGCCTTGTGTGGCCCGGATGTCACGTTTCACTCCGTCCGGCTGCGCCTCAACTCCGGCAGTGCGTCGTCGACTGTTGTTGATGCCGCGTCAGCCGAACAGATCGGATCGATTGCAAGACTTTCGGCGCCGCCTCGGTTCACGATCGGTCAATGGGTCGACGTCTTGAGGCTGGTCGATACGAAGAAAAACGTCGTCGCAGGAACCTGGTCGCGCAAAGGGCCGGAGATCATGGTCGAGCCGAACCAAACCCCGCGGATCATGATCCCGGTTTCGGTCGAAGGAAGTTACGACTACGAAGTCGATTTCACGAGAACCGGCGGCAGCGGCGACGTCGTGGCGATGTTTTCTGTCGCCGCGCATCCCTGCATGGCCACGCTTAGCGCCGACGACGGGAAAGTTAGTGGTATTCAGGACATCGATTACCACGAAGTATTTAGCCCCGACAATCCCATCGTCGTGCGGCCCGGCACGCTTGAAAACGGCCGTCGCTATCGGCTATTGGTCAAAGCCCGAGTCGCTTCCGGCGATCGCGCCAGCTTCGATGTGCTGTTGGACGGCAAGGCTTATCTGCCGCATTGGGAAGGCAAATCATCGAGCCTGAGCGGCTGCAAGGATTGGCCGCAACCAAATCCAAGAGGCCTTGCGCTCGGCTCGCAACAGAGCAGCGTCACGTTCCACGCCGCCCGCCTGCGAATGCTTTCCGGCAGCGCGTTGCTCGATGGTGCGCCCGAAAATGTAAATTCCATCTCTGGAACGTACACGGTTGCGAGCAAATACAACGGGCTATTCCTTGCTATTTCTGGAGGCGGCACAAATCAGGGAACGCCGGCAGGCTCGCGAATGCCAACCCAGGGGCCGACAAACTTTGGAATCTTGAGCCACAGCCGGGCGGATCGTTCAAATTCACGAACAGCAACAGCGGCCTTGCATTGGGCGTCCGACAGGAACTCAAAGACCCCGGCACCCAAGCGATTCTTTGGGGCTGGGGCGGCAGCGACGGCCAACAATGGTCGATTCAGCCACTCAAGAACGGTTCCGTAAAAATCGTAAACAAGAACAGCGGCCTGTGCCTTAGCGTGAGCGCATCCGATGGGCAAGGAATCATCCAGGAACCGTGGAGGAACTTGCCGACCCAGCAGTGGAAGCTCATACCGAGCAAACCCTAGGCGAACCGCATCCGTGCGATCGGCGCCATACGTGGTTGAACTTGCCGCGCGAAAGACCGGAAGAGGCAAACCACGGATGACACTGATGACTCGGATGACGAACGCTTCACGCTGGCCGCTAGACCTGGGGATGATTGTCGGTGCCGCGGTTTCGTTGGTGGCCGTGGTGCTGCTCTCGGCGGCGGCGGCCGTTCAGCCGGGCGAGACGTTGACCCGCAACACGGTTCGCCTGTCGCTCGTGTGGTATGCCGCCGCGCTGTGCTTGATGATGCGCCTTCGGCCGGCCGATTGGCTTGGCACGACGCCCTTGGGCCGGCTCGCCCGTTGGTGTTGGACTTGGGGACTCGTTTGTTTCCTGGTCCATTTGGCAATGGCCTTCAACTACTATCATCATTGGTCGCACACGGCGGCGATGGAGCATACGCGCGAAGTGAGCGGTGTCGGCGAGGGGATTTATGCTTCGTATCTGTTCACATTGCTGTGGATTGCCGATGCCACTTGGTGGTGGCTGCGGCCGGTGCAATATGCCGCGCGGCCGGTTTGGATTGACCGGACTTTGCATGGCTTCATGCTGTTCATCGTGTTCAACGGCATGGTCGTGTTCGAGCAGGGGCCGATCCGCTGGGCCGGCGTGCTGATGTTTCTCTTTCTGCCGGCAGTCTGGCTCGTTTCGCGAAGTGCGGCGAGGCCTCGCCACGCATGAGCGATTCCACTGTTTCGTTGCCGCCGCAGCGCCGCAATTGGCCGCAATCGCTCCCCTTCTATTACGGCTGGGTGAATGTCATCGTCGGCTCATTCGCGATGGTCGCCACGCTCCCGGGCCGCACCAACGGGCTGAGCCTCGTCACCGAGCCGCTGCTGAAGGATTTGTCCATTGATCGGGTGCGATTCGCGCACATCAATCTGATTGCCTCGCTGGCGGGCGCCGCGTTTTCGATGCCCTGCGGGCGGTTGATCGATTGGTTCGGCGTGCGCAGCGTCCTGGTGGTTGTCACATTGGCGCTGGGGGCGTCGGTCGTCGGGATGAGCACTGCCACCGGCCTCTTGTCGTTGTTGGGCTGGTTGATCCTGGTGCGCGGATTCGGTCAAACCGCGCTTTCGGTCGTGAGCGTCGCCGCGATCGGCAAATGGTTTGGCCGCCGGCTGGGGGCGGCGATGGGCCTGTTTGCCGTATTGCTCACATTCGGTTTCATCGGCAGCATGCTGGCGATGGAGGCGGGCGTGAAGCATGCGGGCTGGCGCGATCATGGGCGCACACGGGCTGGATCGTGTTGGGGCTGACGCCTCTGTTTTGGCTGTTTGCGCAGCACGCCAGAAAGCTGCGGGCTATTGCCCGATGCGCCCGACGAAACGCGGCCCGATGCGGGAGAATACTCGTACACGCTTTTGCAATCGTTGGCGACGCCGGCGCTGTGGATCGCGATGTTCGGATGTAGCGCGTTCAATCTGATTTGGTCGGGCCTCGTCTTGTTCAACGAATCGTTGCTGGCAGAGCATGGGCTCGACAAGGATTTCTCGGTGCAGATTCTCTCGATACTGGCGGGGACTGGGCTGCTCGCGAACCTGGTTTGCGGCGCGCTCAGCACGCGCGCTCGGGTCATGAAATTGCTGGGCGTCGGCCTGTTCATCCTGGCGGCGGGGATGATTGCCTTGCCCGAGATTGGAGGGGCCAATGGGGCGCGGATTTATGGCGCGGCGCTCGGATTTGGAGGCGGCGTCGTGACGGTCGTGTTCTTCGCGGCCTGGCGACATTTGTTCGGCCGGGCTCATCTCGGCCGAATCCAAGCGGCAGCCCAGGTTGCCACCGTGTTCGGCTCCGCCGTCGGGCCGGTGCTGGTTGCCGAGATGCGGTCTGGCACGGGTTCTTATGCGTCGTTCTTTTACGCCCTGGCCGCGGTGGTCGCGGCGATCGCAATTGCGGCATTGCTGGCGCCGATCCCGCCCGAGATTCGTGAATCTAATCATGCTCCAACCGCTTACTGACGTGCGCGGCTCTGATCAGCTTACTGACGTGCGCAGTTCTGATCGGAGCCGCGCACGTCAGTAAGCGGAGTTCGCTCTCAAACCCGCTGAGCGTCGATATGAAAATCACCCGCATCCGCGCCTATCAGGTCGATTTGCCGTTGGTCGAAGGGACCTACAAATGGTCCGGCGGCAAATCAATTTCGGTGTTCGATAGCACGGTCGTCGAAGTCGAGACCGATGCCGGCGTCACCGGCTGGGGCGAAGTCTGTCCGCTCGGCCCGTTTTATTTGCCGGCTTATGCCGCAGGCGTGCGCGCCGGACTTGCGGAGCTGAGCCCCCATCTGATCGGCGAGGATCCGCGGCAGCTTGGGAAATTGAATCGCCGGATGGATGCCGCGCTCAAGGGCCATCCGTACGTGAAATCGGGTATCGACATGGCCTGCTGGGACATTCTCGGCAAAGCGACGAACCAGCCGGTCTGCGTGCTGCTCGGCGGCCGTTACGGTGATGATTTTCACTTGTACCGGGCGATCTCGCAAGAATCGCCCGAAACGATGGCCGCGCGGATCGCCGGCTACCGTGCCGAAGGCTATACACGGTTCCAACTCAAAGTCGGCGGCGATGCCGACACCGACATCGAGCGAATCCGCGCCGCCCGGGCAATGCTCCAGCCGAGCGATCGCCTGGTGGCCGACGCCAACACCGGCTGGCAGATGCACGACGCCCTGCGCGTGGTCCGCGCAGTGCGCGACGTGGATGTCTATATCGAGCAGCCGTGCCTGAGTTATGAGGAATGTCTGACCGTCCGCCGTCACTGCGATCATCCGTTCGTGCTGGATGAGGTGGTCGATTCGGTCGACATGCTGCTGCGCGGCCATGCCGATCGAGCGATGGATGTCGTGAACCTCAAAATCAGCAAGCTCGGCGGCCTGACGAAGACCCGGCAACTCCGCGACCTGTGCGTGTCGCTGGGAATTGCCATGACGCTTGAAGATAGCTGGGGGGGCGACATCGTCACGGCCGCCATCGCACATCTGGCCCACAGCACGCCGAGCGAATTTCAGTTCACGTCGACCGATTTCAACAGCTACGTGACCACCAGCATCGCCGAAGGAGCCGCAGCGCAACCACGGCCGCATGGCCGCCAGCACCCAGCCGGGCTTGGGGATTGCGCCGAAAATGCAAATGCTCGGCAACCCGGTGCTGGACATCGTGTAGGGTGGGCACTGCCCACCGTTGCCGGTAATTCGGCCGGGCTCTTAAGACGAGCATGAGTGCGCGATGCCCATTTACCTGTCTTCGTTCGGCCTATCCGATGGCAAGCCGTTCCCCTTCTTCCCATCGCCGCGCTGCCGGCATGGCGTTGCAATCTGAGTCGTGCCGGCGCAGCCGATAACTGAACCACGCGACCAAAGCCGCAAGCCCGCAAAAAAAGAACACGGAATCGGCCAGAAGCAGAGCAGTCCAGTCAGGCGACCAAGCCGGCTTGAATGCTCCAACAGACAGAATCAACGCCGAACGTGATCAGTGACAAGACGAGGAGCAAAGAAAGAAAGGCTAGATCCCCGTCAAGGATTCGACGCCCTGTGCTCTGCGATTCTCTGCTTCTGATAAACCGAATTCCTATCCAAAACAGTGCGGGTACCAACGGCGCCAGCAACGTCATAGGCTGCCTAAGCATGGCGCTCAGAAACGCGCCTCCCGTGCCCGTTAGCAGGACGAACGCAGCAATCAACATATCGCCTTGCAGGCGCTTCACGAATGGGTCATTGGTGTCGGACGAATATCTGTCGATCGGCCTTCCCTCGCGCAGCGGCACAGCTACGCGGTAGGCGAACAACGGCCAGCCTGTCTGAATCGACTCCGGCAGACGGCTGCGGATCAAGCGAATCAGCCAGAGCGCATCAGATGGTTCGAGAATATTGCAATCGATCAGGATGCGGTTGCCGGGCGTGCGCAGGAGGATCATCCCGCGCGGCGCGACGTACCAGCGAGCCTCGGAAACGGTATTCAGATCGATTGCCGTCTTGGCAAGAGTCCGTCGCTGGTACAACGTGCCGCTCTGGTAGCTCAGCGATCCGCCGCGCCAGTAATTCCCCAATCTAGCCACTTCGGGAAATATCAAAAAACCGCAGGCCAGCCCATACATGATTTCTTCGGAGATCGCTCGATCTTTCGCCGGTAAACTTAGGTCCACGGCAAGAAACAAAGCAGCGACTGTACCGAAAAAAAGCAGTGAGGCAAAGGCTCTGTTGCGGTAACCTCTTCGCGGGCGAAAATCGCGGGCGTGGAAATCCGCGGGTGGTGCGAACGACGCGGTTTTTCCGGAGGCTCCGGACTCCGCGTCATCCGGATCGCATCCAGGTTCAATTGGATCGGTTTCCGCGAGCAACTCCTAGGCGTCAGGCGTCCGCTCGCCGGACCGAGTCGTCAAGCACTTCCAGCAGGCCTCGAAATTCCCAGGGACGAGCTCCGCCGCAATTGAAGCATTTCCATTCCTGCCGCGCAGGCGGAGTTTCGATCGTCGGCTCGGGATTGCTCATCGCTGCCAGGCTCCGGATTGTGTTGTGCAGCAACTCGCGGGGGCGGGATTCAATATAATTGTCGTGCCGATAGCATCAATTTGCACCTGAGCGAACCACGATGTCCAGCTTTTTTTGAGGGATCAGCGACACGGGATGCACTCCTTACCCAGCGAGGCGCATGCCGCCACAGGGCGGACGCTTTCCAACGTCGCTTGGGATCCACATGTCTTTGGGCTCGTTTGCTGTTCCGGTGGGCGGTGCCCACCCTACAACATCCCACCGATTCAATTTGACGGGCGCTTCGCAAGCTGCAAGAATGAGCGGACCACCATCGGCGGGGGAAAGAGCGGGGAAACGCTTTCTCGGGTAGCCGATGGCCCGCCCGATAACATTTCGACAGGGGTTCCACACATGCATTACCGAAGCATTCTACTCGCGGTCTCGGTCGCTGGCATTCTGTCATGGTCGACGATGGCACGAGCCGCGGCGACGGCCACCGCGGCGAATGGAACTTCGGCGAATTCGACGCAACCGGGCGCGACGGCGAAGCCGGCTGGCGCTGCCGCCGCGCCGACTCTCAATACCGCGGCGATGGCTGTGCCTGCGGCTCCGGGCATCTCGCTGTCGGGCATTCAATGGATCGGACCCGGCTTGTCGGAAACCGCAGCCGGCAAGACGACCGTCGTCATGTCCTATGTCACCTGGTGCCCGATCTGCGCCGGCTGGGCTCCGGATTTGATCAGCCAACTCAAAACCGCCAGCGAAAACAAACCGGTCGTGATCGTGGCGATCGTCACCGACGTCGGCGCTGCCGCCGGGAAAGATTTTATCGTCAAGAAGGGCTTGGTGGGACCCAATGTCTTATACGGCGCGGCGCCCAATATGGATGCGGCGCTCGGTTTGGACAAGAAGAATTTGTGGAACTACGCGATGGTCGATCCGACGGGCAAAGTCGCCGAGCGCGGTCCGGCGGGGAGCTTTTACGCCGGTGGCGCGGCGAAGAATTTCGTCCTCCCGCAAAAGGTCGCGGCCAGCAAGGATTTGGGTAAGTTCGATTTCCTCACGCCCGACATGTCGGCGACGGTCAAGAGCATTGTTTGGCAACTGGAAATGGGCAACCTCTCGATTCTGCCGCAGATCGCTCAGCCGAAAAATCTCCGGGGCCTGAGCAAGGATGAGCAGAAGTCGCTGACCGAGATGTCCGAAAAATTCCTGGACGGCCAGGTGGCGACGATTAAGGATCTATCCGCCGGTGAGATGCCGCAACGCTTGCAGGCTTTCGAAAAGGCGACGGCGCTGGCGACCTATTTCCGCTCGACGCCACAAGGCAAAGACGCCGGCAAAACGGTCGCCGAATTTCAGAAGGATGCGGCATTTCGCCGCGAAGTCACTGCGAAGAAAATGTACGTCGACAGACCATGCCAAGGCGACGAATGAGATTCAGTTGACCAAATTCTTGCGGGGCTCGTGACCCACTTTGGCGACACGTATTACGGCGGGCTTGGCGAAGCAGGAAGTCGAAGCCGCCTCGCCGCCGAAGGGCGATGCAGCGAAAGAAAAGGACAAACAACCCGCCAGTGCGTCGGCAAAACTGGGCGGCGGACCAACTGCTCAGAATCAATAGCAAGAACCAATTTTCCGCACCGGTTTTAGCGCGGTCGGTCTGGTGGCACTTCGATCAACTCGCTCCCAGCCTCCTTCGCGTTGAAAGAGGCCAGGAGCGCTGTCTGCGCCGATGGTCACATCTTGCGCCGCCAGCCTTTTGCTTGCCGGCGTACTGCTTCGGATTCTTGTCGAACTTCTGCTTGCATTCGGTCGAGCAGAAGCTGTACTTCTTGCCTTCGTGCTCGCTAGTGCCAGCGGCGTCGTCCGGTTTCACATCCATTCCGCACACAGGGTCTTTCGCCATAGCGATATCCGTCCTTTCATTTTGCTAGAATCGCCAGTCAAGCCAGTGTTAGCTGGCACCGGCTCGAACGGCTGCACACGCCATGCCGATTTGCCGCTCGTTCAGTTCAGACTGCGCCGAGTAGCTTCGACAACATGAGCCGAGAATGAAATGCCTCAAGGCGCGAGGCTGAAAATCGACAGTCGAAATTCACGTAGTAAGCTTGCGTCGGCTCGATTCGCGCCAGCCTAAGCTAAGATCGATAGCCAATCAGCGTCGGCTCAAGTCAGGGCCGCATTTCACGTTTTTATCTTTGCAGGGGTCCGCCATCGGTACTCGTGTTCGCCGATGCCGGGGACCAACTGGCTTACATCTCGTGAAAAACTTTATCGCGTCCGCAGCTTCGGCATTCATTGGGGGTCACTTCATGAGCAGGTACATCGCATTGAGAGCTGTGGCCGTGTTTTGTGCGGCTCTCGGGTCGAGCCCGATCGGCGTCGGCCCAGTATGACCATTTACAGCCCCGATACTTTAACGGCCGGTGCGACTACCAACGCCCGATTCGTCGGGTTTAGCGAATACTGGGCCCGCCGCTACGCCGGCGGGAACGAATCTGACGGTTGGCGGCAACGGCCCTCCGCTGATCTACGGCTCCCCACAGCCGGCTACGATACGGTTTTCAATGGACACAATTATCTGAGTTACAATGCCGTCGGAACACCCGATGGGCTGCTTACGGGCTACCTGTTTAGCGGTAACAGCCCGCGCACCGTCGCCGGCGTGTACGACACGCCCGCGTACGTCGAATACTCGGGTCGTTTGACGCATTTGTCGCCGGCCAAGCGGCAGGCCCGGGGGGTGGCAGTTCTTGGTTTGGGCTAGAATCGCGCCAAAATAACGTTACCGGGAATCCATATCTAGTCACCTATGGCGAGGACATCAGCAGCGGCAAGGCTTCCCCATGTGGCTCATCAACTGACCTTCGCGCTGGGAACTTGCGATGGTGCCGGCAATGAAACGCTTTATTGGGCCTATGGCACGAATGGAGCGATCCATTCGCTTCCTTATCCGGTATTAGCCTCAATACGGAAAGCGACATCTTTACAGTAGGTTCGGCGCCAGGTGGACCGGCGCACCTGGCGAGGCCTTTAGCCCGATTGATGTGGGAGACGTATTGGTGATCAACTCGGGGCTTGATCCGCGGAGGCGATGGAGGTGATCGAGGGGCTACAGGCCGCTTATTCCACCCCCGAGCCATCGTCCATTGTTGCGCTCTGCGGGCTGGGCGCGATGGGCCTGTTGGTGCTTGCCCGCCGCCGGCATAGAGCGTAGCGGCGTTCCGCGGCAATCATTTACCGCTGGAAAAGACGTCCCAATAGCTTTCGGCTTCGGCGATGCCGCGCGGGTCAATTTGGCGGAAGATGGTCCAACGCCTTGGCGGCTGCCGGTTGCGGGCAAACGCGCAAATAGCCGACAATCGTCCGGCCTATCAGCGGATCGGCATATTCTTTCCGCTGGTAAAGATCGGTCAGGCGCGGCAGCACCTTCCAATATTGCCAGCGGGCCAAATCGGTAATCGCCTCGGCGGCGAATTCCGGCCGATCCAACACATGCGCAAGCGCCTCGGACTGCCGCTCGGCGGGGATGCCGTGGCCGTATTCGTGGTAGAAGCGCAAGGCCCGCATTGCGTGCCGCACATCGCCATTGGCCGCTTTCGGATTGGCGAAGTAGCGCGACTCGATCAACTCCAGCCCGCGCGGGCCGGTCAGCAACAGATATCCTCCGAGCACGCCATCGAATCCGGCGCGGAAATCGACCGCGGGGGCGAGGATCTGTTCGCGCAGCAGCGTTTCGTTCTGCCGGCGGTCCTCCGGCGTGGCGGCCAGCCCCAAGGCCAGGCCATAAAAACCCTTCCGCTCCGGCGGCACATGCTTGTCGACGAGCCAGGCGCGCAGGTCGGTCATCCGCAAGCTGGGCACCGCTTGCACGGTGTCGTCGAACGACGCATGGGCGAATTCTAGGAACGCATCCTCCGCGATCAGCGGATTGGCATGTTCGAGATACTTGGCAAAGTACGCCAGCCGTTTCGCCGGCGGCGTGCGCAACGAAGGAGCCCGGCCGACGTAGGCGCAACTGGCTTCGTCCAGTGCAGTGGCCGTCCATTGCAGTTGGTCGGGATCGGCGTCGGCGGCGCCGCTGCCCAGAAGCAATGCCAACGTTCCCTCTTTGAGCGGTCCATCGGTTGCGACAGTGAGCGATTCCAGTTTGCCCCAGCGCTTCGGCGCTCTCAACAGATTGTGAAGCAGAAACGTCTGCTTCCCACCGGGCGCTGCATCCAGCGCACCGGCCTCGGCAATGAAAGCCGCCGCCGCGCCATCGCGGGCCTGGGCCAGCGTCGGCTTGACCGCATTGCAGAACGGGCAGGCTTCAGCGGCCGCGGCGAAGACCAACAGTGCGACAACCGCGACCAACGCAACCCTTTGTAATCGGCTTGCGATGTGCCACGGTAACGAAGCAGGACGCACTGGCGGCGGTTGAAACACGTGGGGAACTCGGGCGGGACTGCGCTATTGGCCAGCTTGCGGACGCCCCAGCAGTTCGTCAACCGCCGCGCCGACGTCGGGCTTGGCCATCAGGCTCTCACCCACAAGTATTGCATCCACTCCCGCGGCTTCCAAGCGGAGCACATCTTGCCGCGTGCGAATCCCGCTTTCGGCGACCAGGACACATGCGTCGGGGACAAGCTCGCCGAGCCGCAGAACATGATCCAGATCGGTGCGGAACGTCCGCAAATCGCGATTGTTCACCCCGACAAGCGTGGCTCCGGCGTCGAGCACGCGCTGTAAGTTCTGCGGATCGTAGAGCTCCACCAGCGGCGTCATTCCCAGCTCGATCGCGCCGTTGTGCAGCGAGCGGAGCGCGCAATCGTCCAGGCATTCGGCGATCAGCAGCACGGCATCCGCCCCTGCAGCTCGGGCTTCGAGTAGTTGATAATTGTCGACGATAAAATCCTTACGCAGCACGGGAATTTCTATTCCGCCGCGCACGCGCTCCAGATCGGCCAGGCTGCCTTGAAAATACGGCCCGTCCGTCAACACGCTAATGCAACTGGCGCCGTGCCGCTCGTAGCTCCGGGCAATATCGAGCGGATCGCCACCGGCACGAATCAGGCCGGCCGAAGGGCTCGCCCGTTTGAATTCGGCGATCAAGCGGATCGAGCCGCCAGCCGCCAGCGCCGCGAAGAAATCGCGCGCCGGTGGCGCGATCTCCACGGCTCGGCGCAAATCAGTCTCCGGCCGGGCTGCTTTCGCCGCGGCCAGCTCGCGCCGCTTCGTCGCGACAATCTCGTCCAGAATGGTTTCGGCCATGGGCAAGAAAACCTACCACGGATTGCACGAACGACACGGATCAGATGAAGCCCGAATCATTCATCATCCCTGTCATCCGTGGTTCAATTCCTTGCGCGTCGGCTGCGCTGCTTCGCTCAGCGGCGCGATGGATTTTTCACGGTCGTCAGATATTCCACCACATCGACCAGATCGCTCGCCGACATCAGCTTCTGCAAGTCGGCCGGCATGATCGAGACCTTGAGCTCGGTGTTGCGCTCCACTTCGCTCTTCTTATAGGTGTGCAGAATCGCATCGGCAGTCTTGATCGAAATCGATTCGTTCGTGTCGCTGGTCACGATGCCCACGACCGAGGTGCCGTTGTCTAGATCGAGCCGGTGGGTCTCGAAATTATGAGCAATCGCCGCGCTCGGCAGCAGGATCGACTCGTACAGAAAATCGCGGGTCGCCTTGTTGCCGATTTCCGACAGGTTCGGGCCAACGTCCTTGCCGACGCCGTTGATCGTGTGGCATTTCACGCAGGTGCCGGTGGTGTTGAAGACCAGCTTGCCATGTTCGACATTGCCGCGGCGCCGCACCAGTTCGGCCAGCGGGGGCAGCTTTGCCCCACCGGCGGATTCGGGCATTTTGAAATACCGGCCCGCCTCGGACACGATTCGCGAATCGGTCGAAGCGCCGAGCGCCTTGGCGATCGCGAACTGCAATTCGCCTGGAACTTTGTTGCGCCGCGCTAGATCCAACAGCGTCAACTCACCGTTGCGGCTGTGGGCCAGAGCCTCGACCGCGGCGATGCGCACCGGCAAAGCTCGCTTCGTGTCGAGCGCCACCGGCAACAACAGCGCGACCGCGGAGCGATCCTGCGTCAGGCCGAGGACGGTGAGCGCCTTTTCCGCCGTGGCATCATCGCCGGCCAGCGGTTTCTTGAATTCGTTGGCGGCGCCGAAATTGAACAACTGTTGCGCAGCCTTCACGCCCAAGGTCGTGTCCGACTTGCTCAACGCCACGTTCAGCAACTCGTTGGCCCGATCGGTCCGATGGAACGCGATGACCAGGTCGACGAATTGATCGGTCCCGCGGGCCGAATCGAGCACGGAATCCAAGGCGGCCTTGAGCTGCGGCGAATTGGCGTCGGCGCCGTGCAATTGCTTGAGGGCCAACGGCGCGATTTCGGCTTGCAACGGGCCGTGTGCGCTGAGCAATCCCAACAACACAGCCTGCTTCGACGGATCGGTATGGAAATCGAAGGCCCGGAAATAGCGAATCCGGTCGACCTTGGTCGTGGCCGGGTCGGCGATCAACTTCGCCAACAGCGGCAAAGCCGCCTTAGCCCGGCTGCGCCAGACGATCTCGCGTCCGCCGGGGCTGTTCCAGTCGGCGCCGACTTTTGCTTGCCAGGCGGCGAAGAACGCATCCCACTGCTTGTCGGCTCCCAGGCCCAATGCCTCGGTATACCAGCGATCGTTGCCGGTGTTTTGTAGGGCCAACTCGGCCCACAATTCGGCGGCCTTCTCGCCCGGCACGTGCCGCAACGTCAACGCGGCTTCGCGACGCACTTGCGGCGAAGGATCATGGACAACCTGGGCGACCACTGGCAGCAGATCGCCACCCAACTCGACCGCCGCGCGCAAGGCCGTGATCCGCAAATCCGAATCGGGGTCCTTCAGCGCCTTTTCAATATGCTTCTTGCCTTGGCCCTCAATTTTGCTCAACAGCCACAGGGCCCGAGCGCGAAATCGCGGATTTTCCGAACCATACAACTTGAGCAGCGCCGGCTCGGCCTGCGCTCCGAATGCGTGCAGATGCGTCCAAGCCTCATAGCGGACCGACAGGCAAGGGTTTCTCAAGGCCTCGATCGCGCCGTCGATCGTCGTGAAATCGAACTTCGGCACGATGTACTTGCTCCCTTTGGGGGCAATCGCGGAAAATCCGCCCGCGTTCGGTATCGGCCTGGGCATGTCCGCCGACGCCCGGATCGTACCAGTCGGACACGAATAACGAGCCGTCGGGAGCGATACACACATCGTCCGGCCGGAACCAGCGATTGCGGGCACCGCTGACGATGTCGACGATCTCGGCCTTGTAACCGGCCCCATCCTTTTCGACCGGATAGGCGCGGACGATGCTCGGTCCGGCGTCGGCGTGGATTATCTGATCGTGAAACACCTTCGGCAGCAGATCGCCTTCGTTCACCGTGATGCCGCACGGAGCGCCGGCCCCGGTTTGCAGCAAGTTGGGCACGACGCCCGGATCGCTCAGATGCCAGTGGCGCGAGCGGCGTGTCGGCCGGCTGCCCCAAATAGGGGTTGTTCCAGCCGGCGCCCGTCAATTCGTCGGTATAGCCATAGTTGCCGTGCTGCATCACATAGTTGATGCGCACGCCGCGGTTGCCGTCGTCGTCGTTGTCCGATTGCCACATCGTGCCGAAGCTGTCGACGCACACTTCATAATTGTTGCGGAAATTCCAGGCCATCGTTTCGAACTGGCTGCCGTCGAAGTTGCAGCGGAACACCATGCCGTCGCGATACGGTTGGCCCGAGTCGTTCACTTCGTTGCCTTCCAGGTCGACGATCGGCTGTGCCGTTTTTGTCATGCACGCTGTGCCCTTCGTTGCCGAAGTTCCAATAGAGCTTGCCGTCGGGACCGAACACGTCCGGCATGGGCGTTATGGTCGTGCTGCGGATGGCCGGTGTTGGTGAACAGGGCTTCTTTCTTGGCCGGCTTGCAGATTGCCGTCGTCGGTAAAGACCCACACGTTCGGCGAGCAGGAGACAATCACCTTGTTTCCCAGCACGCAGATGCCCAAGGCCGAGTCGACGTCGCGGCCTTGATAGAATGTCGTCACTTTGTCGGCCGTGCCGCTGCCGGTCGTGTCTTGCATCACCAGGATTCGGTCGCCGGCCGGTCGAAGGCCGTTGTGCCCGCGATAGTTTTGCACGTCGCAGACCCAAACGCGGCCTTGCGGATCGATATCGATATTCGTGGGGTTGGTCATCCGCGGCTCGGAGCAGAACAGGGTCATTTCGAGGCCGTCGGCGACGTCAAGATAGCTGACCGCCTTCGCCGGATCGTGATCGACATTGCCTCCGCCACCCTGGCTGGCGCCGCTCGATTGCGCCATCAGCGCCTTCGGCGGAGCCGATGTGTAAACCATGAAGCGCACGCTCGACGACGAAGGATTGCCCTGGTCGGTGCCCCCTTTGTCGATTCCGGCCTTAGCCTTGAACCGCGTGTAGCCGGGAGGAAGATCGTAAACGATCAACGAATTCGAGTGCGTGCCGATTCCGTATGGCACCGGTTCGCCATGAATGATTAACTCCCTGCCGTTGCAATTGTGGTTCACCTGCGGCTGACCCCATCCGCTCGTGGCCGATTTCCAGCGCAGTTCGGTCAGTTTCTTCTCGCCCCCGGGACCGATCAACCGCGGTTCTGCCCAATCCGACCAATCGGCCGCGATGCCGTCGTCGGCGTCGGTCACGACCAGATAAAGCTGCTTCGCGCCGGTGATGTCGACATCCACGTCGACCGCGTATCCCGGTGTCCGCATCGTCACGACCGGGCTGGCAAACGCCGGCTTGCCGCCGTTCGAATCCGCCGAAGCCACGGCGGCCAGGCCGATCGACCCAATTCCAAAGGCCGCGACGAGTAGACAGGGCTTGATCCTCATGCGAAAACGCGCTCCGGTATCAATGGGAAAATGTGATGGGATCGGCAAGGCGGGCGGGGGGTGCGTACAACGTGGCGGGATTAATCCTTGAATTTAATCCACCGTCCGCCGAACGCAATAGAGAAGCCGCCACGCATTTAGCCGCCTGCGAGGCTGCGAGGCGCGGACATTCGCGGCCAGCTAATTGCCGAGGTCCAGCGAGAGCGCAAATCTCGGTGCGTGCGGTACCAATCGACCGTTTGACGCAAGCCGTCCGCTAGCGAAACTTGCGGCGTCCAATCGAGCAGTTGACGCGCCTTCTGAATGTTTGCCCAAGTTGCCGGCACGTCGGCGGGATGCGCCGGCCGGTATTCGATGATCGGCCGCTTGCCGAGAGTTGTCGCGATCTGTTCGATCACCTCGGCCAACTCCACGGGATGATCACTCCCCAGGTTAATTGTCTCGAAGCCAAGCGGCCGAAGCGCCGCCACGGTCCCCCGGGCAATGTCGTCCACGTAGCTAAAATCTCGCCGCTGCCGCCCGTCGCCAAACACGGTGATCGGCTTGCCTTCAGCGATCTGCCGGACAAACCGAAACACGCTCATGTCCGGCCGGCCCGCGGGACCAAAGACGGTGAAATACCGCAGCACGCTAACATCAATGCCGTGCAAATGGTGGTAAGCGAAGGCCATCGCCTCGGCCGCCTTCTTCGATGCGGCATACGGCGATAGAGCGCGACTCGTGTCGGCATGCTCGCTGAAGGGGAGTGGATTGTGAGCGCCGTAGAGGCTCGACGTCGACGCCAGCACGAATTTCCGCACGCCAAGGCGGCGGCACAGTTCCAATAGATTCAACGTGCCGTCGCTATTGGTTCGCGAGTAAACCCAAGGATTCGCAACTGACTGTCGCACCCCGGCCCTGGCGGCAAGATTCAAGATCGCGGCGAAATTCGTGCCCGGCGCAGCTTCAGCCGCGAACAACGCTTCCAACGCCGCCAGATCGGCAATATCCAGGCGCTCGAACCGAAATCCGGCCGCGGTTCGAAGCTGCGCCAGCCGCCACTCTTTCAGCCGAAGATCGTAGGCCGAATTCATCTCATCGACGCCGACAACTTCGTGCCCGGCGTCGAGCAACTGTTGGGCGACAACCGAACCGATAAAACCCGCGGCGCCGGTGACAAGATATCGTTCAGCCATCCGCCCACTCACGCCTTGCGGATGTTCTCGCGGCCTTCGACGACATTCCGCGTCGCGTTGCGGGTGTCGATCACCAGCCGGCTATGGCGCACGATGAAGTCGTAATCGTAGGCCGAGTGGTCGGTGGCGATCAGCACGCAATCCTGCGCGGCCAGAAATTCCGGCTCCAGCGGTTGGCTCGCCATATTCGGTCGGATGATGCTGCCGCATCTTGCGGCAGCCGCGGCACGTGCGGATCGTTGTAGGTCACCTCCGCCCCGCGGGCCAACAGCATCTCCATCAGCTCGAACGAGGGGCTTTCGCGCGGATCGTCGACATCGTTTCTTGTAGGCGATGCCCAGAATGCAAATCCTGCTGCCGCGGACCGGTTTGCCGGCGTCGTTCAGCGCCTCGATCAGCCGCTGGATGACGTAGTGCGGCATGCTGGTGTTGATTTCGCCGGCCAGCTCGATGAACCGCGTGGTCATGCCATGCTTGCGGGCGACCCAACTGAGATAGAACGGATCGATCGGAATGCAGTGCCCGCCCAGGCCCGGCCCCGGATAAAACGCCTGGAAGCCGAACGGCTTGGTCTTGGCCGCGTCGATCACTTCCCAGACGTCGATGCCCATCCGGTCGAAGAGCATCTTCAGCTCGTTGACCATGCGCGATGTTCACCGAGCGATAGGTGTTTTCCAGAATCTTGCAGGCCTCGGCCACTTCGCAATTGGCGACCGGCACGATGCGGACCACCGCGTGGCCGTAGAGCAATGCGGCCAATTCGGCGCTATGCGGCTCGATGCCGCCGACCACCTTGGGAATGCCGCTGGCCGTGATAGTTCGGATTGCCCGGGTCTTCGCGCTCGGGACTGTAGGCCAGAAAGAAATCTTCGCCGACTTTCAGTCCGCTCGGCTTCGAGGATCGGCAGCACCACGTCGCGCGTCGTGCCGGGATAGGTGGTGCTTTCCAGCACGATCAAGTTGGCCCGGGCCGCAGGACCGCGGCGATTTGCCGGGCCGTGGCTTCGATGTAGCTCAGGTCGGGATCGCGGCTGTCGGTGAGCGGCGTGGGAACGCAGATCAGCACGGCGTCGGCCTCGCGCAAGCCGCCGCATGTCGGCCGTCGGCATGAAGCGTTCGGCTGCGGATGCACTCGGCGATCCAGCTCGACGGGATGTGGCCGATGTAGCTTTCGCCGGCCAGCAGCCGGTCGACTTTTCGTCTGGTCGATGTCGAAGCCCATCGTGCCGAAGCCGGCTTTGACGAAAGCCTGAATCAGCGGCACGCCGACATAGCCCAGGCCGACGACGCCGACTTTGGCGGTCTTGGCTTCAATGGCATCACGCAGTGAAAGGGACTTGAGCATCGAAGGATCAAACTTCGTCGGACTTGCAGGCGAATAAGAAAAGCGAATGCCAGATCGACAGCATGCAGGCGATCGGCGGACCGATTTTTTCGGGCTCTGGCACTAATCTTACTCTACTCAAAACAACGCCGGCCCGCCAAGCGGCCGAACTCCGGAGCCGCGCACATGCTGGTTGGATTCGGATGAATGGCTCCGATCCGGCGGTTTATGACGCTTTCAGGGCTTGCTTGACGTTCTTCCGCGACGCGCGAAGTTGCCAAATCCAGACCGCGACAATGGCGAAAAGAAGACCCCCGAGCCACCAGCCGGCCGAACCGTACCAGAGAAGATAAAACGCCAGCTTGAGATACTCATTCGTGTACAGCGAAAATCCCTCGCCGGAGCGCCACCAGCAATTCGCGTTGAAGTTGTCAGTCGGCACGGAGAAGAACCGCAGCCGATCGGCCCGGTCTCCTAACACATGGCGGAACACCCAGCGGCTGCGCCGGGTGTGGTAATTCGAAGTGACAACGGTCACGGTAGCCGTCGGCTCCGCGTCGAGCGCACGGGCCAAGGCCCGGGCCTCGTCGAACGTCGATGCGCACTGACCGTCGAGCACCGCGACCCGTTCGCCTGGTACGCCGAGCACCACCAATAGATGCCGCACCGCGGCCTCGATCGTCGGCTCTTCGCGGAGATCGCGCGGGCCGGCGGCGACTAACGTCAGCCAAATTTTCTGGCGAATGTAGCCGCGCAGATACAAAGCGGCGGCTCCGAACGGCCGTTGCTCGTAATCGCCGGAGAGGACCAGGCAGTCGTCGGTCGGCCGCGGCGCTTCGCCGACGTCAAGCCAGCGGCCCGCGGCCGGCATCCAGACCGTGTGGCTGAGAAACAAAATCGCCGCGATCACGAATAGGGCAAGCAAGCCACGCAACCAAAACGAATGCGGCACGAGCCATCGGCGCGAGCGTGGACGTGATTCCGATTCGCCGCTCATCGGACAACCTCCGGCGGCGGCAAGCCGTTTTTCAGATCTTCGAAGCTCCAATCCCCGGCGCACGGCGTCGCTTCGCCGTAGATTCGAGTAAACGCAAGCTTCGTAATCTGGTGCAGGACCTCGATGATTCCGACACGGCTTCGCCACCAATTGTCGCGGTTGATTTGACTCGGCATCGCATGATAGATGATTTCGAGCCCCGGCTTCTCGCTAGTCGCCTCCTGCATCACCCGCCGCTCATAACGGCCAAGAAATCGGGGGCAAATCAGAATCAATCGCTGGGCTTTCCTGTCGGCCATCCACCGACCGACACGCCGCGCCGTGTCCGTGTCGCTCGTGCAATCGGACAATTCCGCAATCGCGGTGGCCGGAACGCCTTTGGCCGCCAAGGCGGCTCGAATCAATGCTGCCGGCGCGGGCCACGCCCCATAGCGCACTGCGCGCGATGGCGTCGGCGCGAGCAATAGAATCTGGCGGACGGTGCCATCGCGAAAAAGTTGCACCGCTGCATCGCGCGCATCCTGGCTGCTGAGCGTGCTCGGCAGAAGCACGACAACGTCCGCCTGCTCGAGCGGTTGATCGACAATCAAGAATCCCGCGATGCCGCGCAGCACCGGGACGTGCAGCGCGATGATGACCACGATCAGCACCGCCAAGAGAATCAGGCGGCGAGCCGTTTTCCGGGAGGTTGCGAGCCACGGAGCCGCGCACGCGGCGAGCAACCGCTCTAAACGCTTACTTCGTGCGCGGCTCCTTCCGCGGGCGGGCGACGGGTCGGGTTGTTTTTCGCGTTCCATTCCGGCCGTTTCTCGCGCTTACTTCGTGCGCGGCGCGTTACGCTCGGCTGCGATTCGGCGCCGCAAGAGAACCAACGCCGCGCAAATACTTGAATCGCCCGACACGGCTAATAAGACGACATAGGTCAACACCGCGCCGCTGCCGACGAGCAAACCGCGCGAAATGCCCCGCTCCGTCAATCGCAGCCCCACGGCGACGGCAGCGATTCCGCAGAGCGAAATACGAATGAGGCTGAACCAGGAAAATGGGATCTTGACCAGGCGGATTGAAATGACCCCCGCCCAAATGGCGGTCGCCACCAACCGGGCCGACATGCCCCAGGCCACGCCCACCGCGCCATACCGCGCTGCCGTCAGCGCCGAGATCGCGATATCCAGCGCCGCGCAGCAGAACACGATCACGGGAAGCCACCACGTTTGTTTGCTGTAATAAACCTCTGGCCCGCCGATCAAGTTGTAAGCCGTCGTCCCCAGAAATCCAATCACCAGAATCGGCAGCAGCGGTGCCGCGGCGTGATACGCGGGAGGCAACATCAACCGAACCAGGGGCGGCCCCAACAACGTCCCGCCAACGGCCGCGCCCACAGCCAACGCCCAAACGTTGCGCGCCGTGACGGCCAAGTTTTGCAAACCCTCGGGCGTGTTGTCTTTTCGCAGCGAAAAATAGATCGGGTTGTAAGCGGTGTTGAAGGCGGTCACGAGAATGTTCAAAGGCTGCATGAATTTCAGCCCGGTCGAGAGCAAGCCGGTCGCCGCGGTGGATTGAACTCCGGTGAGAATCGCGCGGGTTACCAAAGGCGTGAGCGTGCCGATCGATTCCGCTGGCAAGAGACCGATTCCATAGGCCAGCGACGAGCGAATCATCGGCCGGCGCAGTCTGCCTTTCAACTCCGGGCGTAGATACGAGACCGCGACCAAAGCCAACAGCCCGAAAGCGACAAAATCCGCCGACAGCATCCCGGCCGCGCCCCAGCGGAAGATCAGCACGAACACGAGCGCCAGCGCGATCGACAGCCCGGCCCGGCCGATGTTCAGCCGCGCGGCGTAGGCGGCCTGCTCGCGCGCCTGCACCAGCCGGTTTTGCATTTCCTGATTTGACGAAAGAATTCCTCCCACGACCGCCAACACCGCAAACGGCATCAACGGCAACCCAGGCAGCAGACCGCCAACGAGCGGAAACATCAACAGCGCCAGGCTTCCCACGCCTAAACTGCAAATCGCGACAAACCAGGAGACACTGGTGATATAGTCGCGGAGCTTCGGCCCTTCGGGATAGTCGAAATAGAATCGCGTCACCGCGTTCGGCGCGCCCATCCGCATCGGCGTTTGCAGAAAGGCGCCGAAACTGTTGGCCATCTCGATGACGCCATAATCGGCGACCGACAGAATCCGCGTGAACACGGGCAACAACAGAAACCGCACGAATTGCGGCAGGCTGGCCCCCAGCCCGTAGAAAAATGTGCCGCCGACCACGCGCCGGGTATAACCCGCGCGCGGCGGCGCGATTTCCGCGCAGCCGGGTTCGGCCGGATCGGGTTGGCCGCGCTCGGGCGAGCCTTCAAGGGGATCGGGTTGATTCGGTTCGCTGCCCAACTCGGTTTAACCTCTCGACAACCCGCGCAAATTTTCGAAGCGAGTACACTAATGCCTTGTCAACGCTTGATTTTGGGATTGTGTGCCACTGGTTCTGCCAGTGATCTTTGGAATTCTTGCCTTGATCGATCAGCAACGAAGAACACTGGCAAAGCCAGTGGCACCCTAAATTCAAGCTGTGACAAACCACTAGCCCGACGCGTTAGCGAGGACGCAGGCTAATGATCTCGCAAGGCGTCCTCGCCCACGCTTCGGGCTAGTATCGCTTTTTTTGTGAGATTGAGTGCAGCTCGGAAGAGCCAACCTCCGCGCGCATGGACTGCCGCATGACGAGAATCCATAATAGCCGGACCCGGCCGAGATCGAGCGGATTTTTCCATCGCCTGATTCGCGCCCGAGACCGACCGCTACGGAGATCGAACATGACTACGCCGCTCGTGAAGAACATCGGTTCGAACGCTTGCCGACGTAGGCTTGCGATTGCGATCGCCGTCTCATTGCCATTTTGCCTGCCGCCAGCCGCTCAAGGCCAACAATCAGCCGAGTTTGACCTGACCGTGCATGCAGGCACGCACGAGCGCCATAACACGCCCGTTTGCGTGCCGATCAATCTGCCCACGGCGCTGGGCAATCCGGCGGTCCAAATTTCCGATGCCGAAGGGCACTCCGTTTGGGCGCAGATCACGGATCCGAGCCTTGCCGAGTTAAATCGCGGCAAGGCAAAGCACTCCGCCGACGCCAAAATGGTTGCGCCGCGAGTTGCACTTCATTCTTGCCCATTTGGACGCCGGAGCGGATGCCCATTTGCATGCGACGATCGGCGGTGTGCCGCCGACGCAAACGCACGACAGCTTCGGCTGGCGTGGGATGCCGCAAGACGATCATTTCACGCTCGCCTTGGGTAATCGCAAGGTGCTGGAATATGTCGCCCCGCACTTCGACGATTCGACCCCCAAGCGGCGCGAGGAAACCTACAAGCCGTTCCATCATTTGTACGACGCCACCGGAACGCGGTTGGTGACGAAAGGAGTTGGCGGCAACGACACGCACCATCGGGGGCTCTTCTACGGTTTCAATCGGATCCGCTACGACGAGGGCGCAAACATGCCGACACCTGGCAATGTGTCGGCGACGCCTACGAATCGCACGAAGGAATCGTCGGCAGTTCCGAGGGGCCGGTGCTGGGCCGGCATTGCGTGGCGATCGATTGGCATGGCGAAGGCAAACAAGTATTTGCGCGCGAGTGCGCGAGCTGACCGTTTATGCTGTGCCTGGTGGAACCTTGGTCGATTTCGTCTCGCAGTTGCGTCCAGCCGATGGCCCAGTGCATCTCGAAGGCGACCCGCATCATTCCGGCTTTCATTTCCGCGCAGCGGACGAGGTCTCGAGCAAGACCAAGAAAGAAACTTACTATCTGCGACCCGACGGCGTCGGCAAGCCGGACCAGACGATCAATTGGGACCTGGCGCCGAAGGATCCGCGCACGAGCGATCAGCCTTGGAAAGGGATGTGCTTCGTCCTCGGCGGCGAGCGATACACGGCCGCGATTCTCGACCGGCCCGACAATCCGAAGCCGGCCCATTGGAGCGAGCGCGATTATGGCCGATTCGGGTCGACGTTTGTCGCCGACGTGACCGCCGAGCATCCGCTGCTGGTGCGATACCGCGTCTGGCTACAAGATGGCGAGACGACGCCCGCCCGGCTGGCGACGCTCGACGCCGATTTTGTCGAGCCTGTGGCCGTTGATGTGCAACCGCGATAGACGGAGCATCCGTTTCCGCATGCTCCCTCTTCCTTGATGGGAGAGGGCTGGGGTGAGGGTGGGAATCAGGTTTGACTTTCCACTTGCTGGTAGAATTCGACGCCACGCTTTTTCCAAACCCCTCACCACGGTTCGACTGAGCTCACCGAAGTCCGACCCCTCTCCCGCAAGGGGCGAGGGGAGACGCGCGTGTCCACACCGACTTTTCCAACCACGGTAGAAACGCCCATGTTCCCGAATCGGCGAATGCGGAAAATCGCTTGTGTTGCAACGCGCTTAACCGTATTCTGAGATTGCTGTTGCAGTGCGGGCTGTGTCGGGCGTGGCTTTGGCAAGGGGCGCCGGTCGGAGGCGAAAGGTCTCGCCAATTTCGGGAGTTTTTCAATGCGCAAGTCATCGGATTGCCGGCGGGGATTTACGTTGGTCGAGCTATTGGTTGTCATTACGATCATCGGAATTCTGATGGCGTTGCTGTTGCCCGCCGTGCAGGCGGCGCGCGAGGCGGCCCGCGCGGCACAGTGCAAGAACAATGTCAAACAAATTGCCCTGGCGTTGAAAACGTTGCACGTCTTTCGGCGCTGCTTTCCGGCCGGTTTGCCGACGTGCATGAACCCCAGCACGGCGACGCCGAATCCAAATTACCAGTACGTCAACGGTTCCAAGGCGGGAAGTAATCCCTGCACCTGCTGCGGCCCGGCTTGGACTGTGGCGATTCTGCCGCAGCTCGAACAAAAGCCGCTATACGACAACGTGATGATGTGCTTGGACAACGGCAGCACGCAAAGCGGCTGCACTGATTGCGCGGCCGGCGCGACGACAGGCACCACGAACTCCAACGGCACGATCTGGTATCCGGTGGGCTCGGTAATTCCGGCGTCGTACCTCTGCCCGAGTGCGCCCAGCCCTTTGAACAACGCCGCAACCATCGCCGGTTTTCCAGCGGCGCCGCAAGGTATCGCGAAGGGTAATTACGCTGGCAATTGGGGCTCGAACACCTGGGTGCCGCAGACCACGCCGCTGGTATCGAACGTCTACAAGACCAATCCGACGTTTACCATGTTCAACTACGCCGGAATGTTTGACATCGTGCAGTTGCCCAACACCACCGTCGGCCGCGCCAGGATGGGCTCGCAGTACGGCATCCGCGAGGACGACGTGCTGGACGGCACCTCGAACACGATGCTCGTCTCGGAAGTCCTTGGCGTCGCGTCGCCCAGCGATGCTCGCGGAGCATGGACCTGGCCGATGATGGGGTCCACGGCCTACAGCGCCGCTTTCCCGCCCAACTCCGCGAAGACCGACGTGCTGCCGTTTGTCGATAACACGGGCCAGCCTACCAACAGTTTGCTAATCGCGACGACATCGACCACGGACACCGCCTGGGTCGCGGCGGCGCACAGCGTGCATGCCGCCAACATGGTGAACGTCGGCATGGTCGATGGCTCGGTGCACAATTTCAACGATGGGGTGGACCCAACCGTCTGGGCCGGCATGGCAACGCGCAACGGGCACGAGAATATTCAAACGCCGCAATAGAGAGGCTTGAGGCTACAGGCTTGAGGTACGAAGAGACGAAGACACGGGACTGGTGCCTCAAGCCTGACTTCCTCCACTCAGGGCCGAATCGAGTGCCGCCACCAACCGTGACGCCGAAAGCTCGATTCACGTGCAAGGGTCGTGGGCCGGCGGAGAAACTTTGTATTCGCTGGTTGCTACGTGGCGTTCTGGCGATTGTAGCCCTCTTTGTGGCGCAAGCGCCGCTGGCCCGGGCTGGGGGCGGGCCGGAAAACCTGTTTCTCGTCGTCAATTCCCGCAGTGTCTCCTCGCTGGCGGTCGCCAACCACTACGCCGCGCTGCGCAAGATCCCTTCGCGCAACATCCTCCACCTGGATTGGGACGGAGAAGCCGAGGGAATCGACATCGAAGCCTTCCGTCACAAGCTGCTGATTCCGGCGATCGAAGCGATTGCGCCGGGGGCTCGCCGGACAAATCGATTACCTGGTTTACTCGAGCGATTTTCCCTATCACGTCGATTTCGCTTCCGATCTGCCGCCGAACGGCGCAATCTGAATTTTCTCTCCGCTTCGCTGACGAGCCTGACCTATCTGCATCAGCCCGTGCTGGCCCACTCGCTCGAATTCGCAAGCCTCACGTCGAATCATTACATGCAACTGCCACGGGCGCCGGTCGACACGGCCCCCAGCCACGGGTTTCGAAGTTGGTACGGCTGGGGTCCGCATGGCGAGTTGCTCGAAGCGGGCGGCAGCCATTATTTTCTTTCGACGATGTTGGCTTTCACCAGCGGACGCGGCAACACGCTCGACGAAGCGGTCGGTTATTTGCGCCGTAGCGTCGCAGCCGACGGCACGCAGCCGAAGGGCACGGTTTATTTTGCCCGCAATTCCGACGTCCGCTCGACCACGCGGCAAGCGGGCTTCGCCGCCGCGGTCAAATCGCTGGACGCGCTCGGCGTAGGGCGCAGATCTTCGACGGCGCCATGCCGTCCAATAAGCCCGACGTGCTGGGCGCGATGCTCGGCTCGGCCGATTTCAATTGGAAACAGTCCGGCAGCACGATCTTGAGCGGCGCGATTTGCGAAAACTTGACCAGCTACGGTGGCATTCTCTCGAGCGGCGCCGGCCAAACGCCGCTCACCGAGTTCCTCCGCTTTGGAGCCGCGGGCTCCAGCGGCACGGTGATCGAACCGTATGCGATCCAGAATAAATTTCCGGTGCCGGCCATCTTCGTTCATTATGCCCACGGCTGCTCGCTGGCCGAAGCGTTTTATCAGTCGGTTTGGGGACCGTACCAGTTGCTGATTGTCGGCGACCCGCTCTGCCGTCCTTCGGCGCGAATTCCGACGGTGCAGGCCGACGGCGTGATGGCGGGAGCCAAAATCAAAGGAAAGTTGACTTTGAAGCCCTCCGCGAAAAATGTCGGCGGCGAGCCAGCCGATCGTTTCGAATTGTTCGCCGATGGGTTGCGGCTCGGCCGCTGCAATGCCGGCGAAGGGCTGGAACTTGACACGACGAAGCTGCCCGATGGATTTTGCGAACTGCGGATCGCGGCAATCGAATCCGGGCCGATCGAAACGCAGGGCGAGCTCATCGTGCCCGTGACCGTGGCTAATCGAAACCTGGCGATCGATTGGAAGCTCGCGGCAACTCAATTGCGAGCCGGCGAGTTATTGCACATTTCGGCCAGCGCGCCGGGCGCGGCATCGATCGCCTTGTTGCAGGACCGCCGGTTGTTGGGCGAGATCCAAGGCTCCAAGGGCGAGCTAACGCTCGACAGCGCCAGCCTCGGCGCCGGTCCCGCACGGCTGTACGCCGAAGCGAGAATGGCCGCCGGTGGATTCGTTTCCGGCGCACCAGTGACGGTAGAAATTCAAGCCGCGGCGAAGCATTGAAGAAGGCTTGAGAACGAGGCGTCAAATGTTTGCTTCCCATCCGCATCCTCGTCCTCAAGCCTCAAGCCTCAAGCCTCAAGCCTCCGGTCAAGCCTCAAGCCTTACGCCTCAAGCCTCTGCCTCCGACGAGCAATACATGCGGCTGGCTCTGGCCGAGGCCCGGCAAGCGCTTGCCGAAAACGAGGTTCCGATCGGTGCGGTGATCGTCCACTGCGGTCGCGTGGTGGGCGCGGCCCATAACCAGCGTGTGCAACTGGCCGATCCCACGGCGCATGCCGAAATGCTGGCAATCACGCAGGCCGCGGGAGCGCTCGGGGATTGGCGGTTGGAAGGAGCCACGCTCTACGTCACCTTAGAGCCTTGTCCAATGTGCGCGGCGCGATTTTGCAAGCCCGGATACCGCGGGTTGTGTATGGGGCCGACGATCCGAAGGCCGGCGCGGTGCGAAGCCTGTTCCAACTTCTCGGCGATGCCCGGTTGAATCACCGGGCCGAAGTCGCCGCCGGCGTGCTGGCCGCCGAGTCCGGCGAAATCCTCACGCGCTTTTTTCAACAGCAACGAGCGCTAGGTAAGAAATGACGCTACGACTGCCGCGGAGCAACACAAATGGCACGCGGCGGCAACCAATGCACCGGAATTTCAAACCCCGCACTAGAAGTCCGAGTTGCTCAACAGGTAACCGTTGATATACGCCGAGGCATAATTGCTGGCGTCATTGGAATTGGTGTACGTCGGATTGGTTGACATCAGCGATTGGTAAACATTGTAACCGATGCTCTGCTGAATGAACCTGATACTCCCGTCGCAGAAGCTGACATTCACACCGCCCGGATGATTGCTCATCGGCCGGCAATAATCCACGATCTTGCCACTGCTCGTCGGCGAAGGGGCCGGAATAGAACCCGTGGTGTAATCGGCTCGATCGCCGTTGATCTGCTGGGCCGTGTTGGGCGTTGTTGTTTCCTGCCAGTTGAAACCGCATTGCAATTCGGGATTCGACGTTGGAACCCAAGTCAGATTCGGGCTGTAGCTGGGGGGCAGCATGTTCTCACTGGAAAACAGCGTATATGAGTCCCCCTTGCCGGCCGTGAGATAATCCACGGAAACTTTCACATAGGATTTCGGCGCGGTGCCGGCGGGATTGTACAAATTGAAGCACACGCCATTGGCGGCATAATCGGGCGGACCACCCGACACCCCGCCGTTATCCGGGCGACCGCTGTTAACGACGAACGATGAGATCGGACCGCTTGCCGCGGAAGGGGGATTGCTCGGACAAACCATTTCATCCCAGTACACCAGCGTTGCGGCCGGACTGCTTGTGCCACCGTTGGTCGTCCAACTGGTGTAAATCGCGTTTTGATCCATGAAGGGCGAAAGCATGATTTGCCACGAGGTCATATAGTTGCCAGTCCCTGCCGAATTGATATAGCCTGGGAAGTAGCCGTTCGAGGATTCGAAATTCCGCGCCGCTAGTGCAATGTTCTTGTTACGCACTTGGCAATCGAGCCGCCTTGCCGATTCGCGGGCCTGGTTCACGGCGGGCAGCAACAGCGACATCAACATGCCGATGATGGTGATGACCACCAGCAATTCGACCAGGGTAAACGCGGCGCGGCGATCACGGCGGTGGCGGACCATCGGATTCTCTCCTTCGCTATGGCCGGCGGAATCGCCAGCCGGCATGGCTCAAATCTCGCTCAGCCATCGATCCAACGTCGAGCTTCCCCGCGCGCGTGACGCGCACACCGACGAACGCGACATAAGACAAGCGCGTCGCAAAATCCGCCGGCAAGAAATCCGACCGCCAGACGTTCCCCCGTGGCGAGCCGCATGCATTCTGGCAGATTATCGATCCCCAGTCCACCTTTTTGGACCAAGAGAGCGAAATTATTCGAGGAACCACCCGCGGAGTAAAGAGCCGCGCACGAAGTAAGCGATTTGAAGCCCCCACTCGCCCCGCCACTGCTTGCTTGGTGCGCGGCACTTTCACAGGCGAGGAAGGGCCTTAGCTGGCTGTTGAAAAAGGGGACGGGCACTTCGCGGCAACGTCAAAACTTCGGGAAATTCGTTCGGTCGCTCAGAGCCAGTCCCCTTTTTCAACAGGCTGCTAGCGGAGCGGATTACTCTGCGACCCGGCCGCACCGTTACCGAGCGATTCGATTCCGCCAGTTACCAGCGTGCTTACGTTCGGGGCGCTCGAGCTTGAGGTCGGTCGCAGCGGATTGCCGGCGGAATTTGCTTGCTCAGCAATCGGCTGGGCGGCATTCGACGGCACCGCGGTTCGCGCCGCCTGTGCGCGAATGGGGGCGACTGCTGCGGGAAAACTCTCCGGCCGGCCTTTGGAACCAGTCCACGCAGTTCGAGCAAGTTCGCTCGGCAATGGAATTCGGTTCTCTGGATGATAATCTGCCGAAGCGCCGCTCATCGAACCCGGATTCGCCGCCGCGTATGCGGCTGGGCCATTTCTCGTGGAGAGCGTTGGCATGATCTGTGGCGGACGTGCGCCGTATGGGGCCTTGTCGCTCGCAATCGTGGCCGTCGCCCCCTGCGGCAAACCTTGGAACTGCGCGGCGCAGGGTTGGCGGGCAGGGCCGTGAGCGTGCGGCTCAACTCCAGCGGGTCCACAGCGCTTAAGCTGTTGGATTCGCCCGACGGCTGCCGCACGAGATAATTGGTTTGCCGAACATCGCCCATGCCACCGGCTTCGAAATGCGCCGCAGCTTGAGCCCGGGCCGGCTCGCGATGATCGCCGGCCCCGGAGTCCAAGGCGTCGGAAATGTCGGTCACCCGCGTTGGATCGCCTGAGAGTTGATTATCGCCTGGCAAGCGGCTCATTTTCGGTTCCGGCGAGTCGCCGGGTGTTGCATCGATCGTCAACGGGTTGATCCCCGAGATTTTCGAACAGCCCGAGTCGTTGACGATGATCGGCGCACTCATTCCACTGTCGGCAATCTGTCGCGCGACAGGGGGTCCGGCCTCAAACCGCGCAGCCGCCGGGACAAAAGCCGGCAGCGCCGCCGGAACATTCGACCGGGGGGTGGCAACGGCCATTGGCCAGGGCGCGGCAGCATACCCAGACGTGGGTCCCACCGGCGGCAACCGCACGGGCGGAGCTGGTTCCGACGCTATTCGTGGAGCGACGATTGTCGCCGGCCTTTGTTGCGGCGCCGCGGCTTGAGGCGGGCTCAATTCTGGCAACGTTGGTTTGCGAAAATCGGCATGTCTCGGTCCATCGGCCTCTGGGCCATCCACCGCGTCGTACGAAAAGTTCGGATCGCTCGCCGGCTTTAGCGCCGCGGATGTCGGCGCCGCGGCTGGCAATAACCCCGGGCGTTCTTGAACTGCTGTCGTCTCCGGCGCGGACCGTGTTCAGCGGTGGCCAATTCCCCTGGATCGATGCGCTCGGCTCGACGTAGGCCGAGATCGGCGGAAAATTCCCGGCAGGGATGCGATTCGGTTCATTCGCCGGCGCGAAGGCTTGCGGACTCGTGGTCGGCAACAGTTGATTCAGTTGTTGCGGATCGTTGGAGGGCAAGCCGAGCGGTGGATTGATTGCGGGAGGATTGACCGCAGGCGGAGGCAAAACGGCCCCCGGCCGCTCTCGCTCAGCCGGAATTCCCGGTGAGAAGGGCTCAATACCGGTGCCGCCGGGAACCGGCGCTGGCGTGCTGCCGGGCACGGGGGCCGGGGCAGTGTTCGAGGTTCCTGCGGGCACGAATGAGCGGGTCTCGAATTCCTGACCTGGCGGAGGAGGCTCGACATTGGGAATTTGCTGATTGCCCGGGGCGGTGTTCGCAGGCTGTGGCTCTGCACAGTTGCCCGGCCATTGTCGCCAAACGGTCGGGTAATAGCCAAAGTACATCTGGTTGGCGAGGCAGGGCTTGCCGTTGCCGCAGTTGCAAGGCCCGCTGTCGGCGAGCGCCGGCAGAACCAATGCGAACAGCGAGAACGCGGCCAGAGGAAACCAAATCCTGAAGTCGATGTGCGGCGATCGGCGAGACATGGTTTTCCTGGCGAATTTGATGCGGAATTCGAAAAGGGGCGAAGTTAACACCGGCGAACTTCTCACGCACGCGGCGAACCAGGAGCCCCGAGGACTCATTGTTGAAAGACAGAGTTCGGGTGATTCAGCCGGAACAAGCTTTCGACGCCCAACGTGGTCACGCCGAATACCGTCTCGAACGGAGCGGTTACTTTGCTGATGAAGGAATCGAGCGCATAGAATTCGTCCTGCGAGACAAACAATCGGTCGCCGGGCAGGATCTGGAAGTTCGTGGCGATTTCGCCGCGCTTGGTGATGTCGTCCCAGTTCACGTTCAAGATTTGCTCGCAGCCGGCTTGGGACGGCGTGGGGCGCGCGATCCAGATCTTGTGCTTGTTCGACAGCCGCGACAATCCGTTGACTTGGGACAGCGCGTCGAGAACGGTTTCGTTGCCCGTGATCGGGATGCGCGTGACGCTATCGCCGAAACCGGCCCCTTGGATGACGATGTAATACACTTTGCTGTTGTAGGCTTCCACCTCGACGGAGACCACCGGATCGTCGAGAAAGCGAGAGAGATGTAGTTGGATCGCGGCACGCGCCTCGTCGAGTGTCATGCCAGCCACGTAAACGCTACCGTAGGTGCCCAGCGTGATTCGTCCGTCTTGAGCGATCAGGTGCTCGCCTTCCACCTGTTGTTGTCCTGCCGATTGGGCCAACGAGACCGCGACTTGCGGCTGTTTCAGGATCCGGCGCAATTGCGATTCGATGGCTTCGGCCGCCTCTTCCAACGACATACCGTCAACGCGCACCTTGCCGTAGGCTGGGCCCAAATCGACGGAGCCGCTCGAATCGACCGGAAAGATTCCGGAGATCGGCTGGCCTACGAGCGTTCCGGTGGAGACGATTTGCAGCGCGTCCAGAGCCCCGATTCGATACGGCGCCTTTGGCACAATCTTCTGCGCCGAGCAGGAGGATATCCGGCGGTTCGACACGATAGGTCGGCAATGCGACTCGAAATTTTTCCACCGGCACGGGCGACGGCGGCAGAGGCAGCGCTCCGGGCGGTTGCGCTCGCGCCGCCCGATCGTTGAATGGACCAACAGCCACCGAACTGCAACCCGCCAGAGCCAAAACAATGCAGGCCGGCACATGGAGCAGATGCATGATGGTCCGACTGCTATGCATGGCACTCCATCGCAACCGAATCTGAAATGTGACGGGCAGCGCTGGCGCCGCCAGCGATCGTTAAACTCGGCTTCGTCAGCGCAGGCTCATTAATCGGCAGAATCGACCAAGGACTTCATCCTTTGCCGCTGGTTGCGATCGAAAAAGTCGAATTGCGCTAAAGTTTCCGATCTTGCCGGAGATATTTCAGGCGCAGAAGCTGCGTTTCCGGCGCGCCGCACAAATGGATGGGCGGAATCCGACTGGCGGCGAGGGTGGACCGCCCGTAAACTGCTGGCGTGGGCGCAAGAGACTGGCGCAAGCATGCTGGCACGGAGGCTGGGCATTGGCCACCCATCCGGCCGGCGCGGGAACGGAAAATAATGAGGGTATGGGCAATGCCCGCCCGTCCCCGTGACGAAATCAGGGATTCTTAGCAACGAAATTTGATAAAGGAGTGTAGTCGTGTCGAAACCGAGCGATCCCCCGTTCACGGAAGGCGCCAAACCCAATAATCCGACGGACCCGCAAGCTGCCCAACCGCAACGCATCGAGGTCGATGACAGCAAGGCGATCTCGTCGTACGCGAATTTCTGTCGCGTTACCGGAACTCCGGAGGAATTGATCATCGACTTCGGTTTGAATCCGCAGCCATTCGGCACGCCTTCGCATCCCGTGGCAATCAGCCAACGGATCGTGACCAACTACTACACTGCCAAGCGGATGGTTCATGCGTTGCAGCTGACATTGCAGCGGCACGAAGCGGCGTTCGGCGTTTTGGAGCCGGACGTGCAGAAGCGCGTGGTCGGCAACCGGTAGAATTGCTTACTTAACCAGCCGGGGTCTGTACCCATTTTGCGGTGCCCCGTGAGCAAAATGGGGATTGAGCCCCTCGGCGCGGCGAGTTGAGTTAAAACTTCTTGGACGACGCTGTCGGAGGACAGCAGCGCAATCAATGCGATCCGCCCTGGAGCATTCGAGCGCGAGCCATGGCATCTTCGGCCTCGGGAATCTTCCCGGCACGCTGGTAGGTGACGCTTAGCGCGGTGAAGCTGAACGGGTCGTTGGGCTCAAGCTGGCACACCTGTTGCGCATGAGTGACGGCTTCCTCGTGGCGCTTCAGCCGCGTGAACACGACGGCCAGGGCCGAATGGCCCAGCGCATATTTCGGATCCTGCGCGAGCAGTTCCTTCAGCTTGGCGGCGGCTTCTTCCAGCTTGCCATCTTCTTTCAGCCGCATCGCCTCGTCGTAAAGGGCTTCGTTGGTAGGCATGTCTCGCATTGCTCCACGATGAAGATTGGGAATTCGGTTCGAGCGGAACGCTCGCAATTTCGCCAGTTTACCGGTTTTTGCCCCGTGCCGCTTGGCATCTCGCGCGATCGCGACTTCGAGGCAGCCGCCGGTGGCAATTCGCCAAGAAGCGACCCGAGTTGCGATTTGCTGGCACCCGGCGTTCTGCTATTCTCCGCCGCAACTCAGCCCCCGCCCAACCGAAGCTACCAGCGGGCGTCGAGCCTCTTCAACCGTAAAATCCTAACAAGCATCACATCGGGTAGTTCCGCGTCAATTGGTACACGTCGCCCAGCCGATACAAAGGTCTGGAACAGCGTGTCCAATCGACCGTCTGGCGGGCGTTCGCCACGCCGGATGGGAGACCGGAAATTGCCTTCCTTGATGGCACGTCGTGCGGCGGGACGCCCCACAACCCAAGAGCCTTATCACCCATCCGCCCTGGACTCCGTTAGCCGGCAAAGGTTTATTCGGTGAGCATTCATCCCTTGGCGTCGGTCAGTGCTGAATCGCAAATTGGCCAGGATGTCAGCATCGGTCCGTTCGCCGTGATCGAATCCGATGTAGTCATCGGTGACGGATGCCAGTTTGCCAGCCACGTGGTGGTCAAGAGCGGAACTCGCCTAGGTCCCGGCAATGTCGTCCACGAAGGTGCGGTGCTGGGCGGATTGCCGCAACATCTCCAAAGGCCCGATCATCCCGGGCTGCTTGTGATCGGCGCAGGCAACACGATCCGCGAGCATGTGACGCTGCACCGGGCAATGAAAGCGGACGCCTCGACCATCCTCGGCGACAACAACTACCTGATGGTGGGCGCGCACATCGCCCACGATTGCCGCGTCGGCAACCGCGTGATTTTCGCGAATAACGCGGCTCTAGGCGGCCATGTGCAAGTGGAAGATCGGGCGTTTTTGTCCAACGGCGTGGGTGTCCACCAGTTCTGCCGCGTCGGCCAGCTTGCGATGGTCGGCGGCCACGCGCGCGTTGTGCAAGACGTGCCGCCATTCGTGACAATCGACGGCATCACGGGCTGCGTCGTCGGCTTGAACCTCGTCGGCTTGCGCCGCGCCGGCTTCAAGTCGAGCGAGGTCGTGCAATTGAAGGCTGCCTACCGGTTGATCTATCGCCGCACGATGAAGTGGACCGAGATGTTGGAGCAGCTCAAAGCGGAATTTCCCGCGGGACCCGCGGCCGCGTTCTTCGAATTTCTCGTCCAAGGAAAACGCGGGTTCGTGCAAGAGCGGCGGATGCCCGCCGGCGCCACAATCAAGCTGCGCGACAACATCGATGCCGAAGCGGCCGAGGCCCTCGCCGAGGTTACAACCACTCAGGCCGCCCGTCGCTTCAAGGCGAGCTAGGCTGTTGGAAACCCTTGTTTCTTGGATTGTGTGCCACTGGCTACGCCAGTATTCTTCGATTGCGACCGAGCAAGGCAAGAACGAAAGAACACTGGCAGAGCCCAGTGGCACCGGAGAATCAAGCCGTGACAACTCGCGGCGTTCGCGATCGCGGTCGCTCGCCAGCGCGCTTCGTACCTCACGGCCCTCACAGCCTCAAACTTCAACGCTCAGCGCGGCTTATTTCTTCTTCGCCAGTGCCGCTTGGGCCGCGGCGAGCCGGGCGATCGGCACCCGGAACGGCGAGCAGCTTACATAATCCAACCCGACCAGGTGGCAAAAGAAGATCGACGCCGGGTCGCCGCCATGTTCGCCGCAGATGCCGCACTTCAAGTGCTCGCGCGTCGAACGGCCTTTCTTCACCGCCATCTCGATCAACTGCCCCACGCCGGCGACGTCGATCGTCTGGAACGGATCGCGCGGCAGCAGTTCCTGCTTCAAATAGTCGGGCAGGAACGTGTTGATGTCGTCGCGGCTGAAGCCGAAGGTCAGTTGCGTCAGATCGTTCGTGCCGAAGCTGAAGAACTCCGCCTCGCGAGCGATTTCATCCGCCGTCAGGGCCGCGCGGGGAATCTCGATCATCGTGCCGATTGGGATCTCGAGCTTGCCGGAAAATTTCTTCGCCTTCTTCACGCGTTCGATCGTGGCGACCGTCAGCTCCAGCAGCACGGCCAATTCCTTGGCGGCTCCGACCAGCGGAATCATGATTTCCGGCTGGGCATCGATCTTCTTGTTCCTGCAATTGATCGCCGCCTCGACGATCGCTGTGACCTGCATTTCCAAAATTTCGGGAAACGTGACCGCCAGACGGCAGCCGCGGTGGCCGAGCATCGGGTTCATCTCGTGCAACTGCGAAACGCGCTGCTTCACCTTAGCCGGGCTGACGCCCAAGCGCTGTGCCATTTCCTTCTGATTCTTTTCATCCTGCGGCAAGAACTCATGCAACGGCGGGTCCAACAATCGGATCGTCACCGGCAAGCCCTTCATCGCCTTGTAAATGCCTTCGAAATCTTCGCGCTGGTAAGGCAGCAACTTCGCCAGGGCTGCTTTGCGATCCTCTTTGCTTTCGGCAAGGATCATCTCGCGCATCGCTTGGATCCGCTCGCCTTCGAAAAACATGTGCTCGGTGCGGCACAGGCCAATCCCTTCGGCGCCGAATTGCCGGGCTCGCGTGGCATCGGCCGGGGTGTCGGCGTTGGTGCGAATCTTGAGGGTGCGATACTTGTCCGCCAGTTTCATCACGGTGGCAAATTCGCCGGAGAGCTTTGGCTCCTGGGTTGCCAATTCACCGAGCATCACTTCGCCGGTCGAGCCATCGATCGAGATCACGTCGCTAGTGCCCAAGGTGTGACTGCCGACGCTAACCGTGCGGGCCTTTTCGTCGATGTGCAATTTGCCGGCGCCGGCGACGCAACAGCGGCCCCAGCCGCGGGCCACGACCGCCGCGTGGCTCGTCATTCCGCCGGTGCTGGTCAGAATGCCGGCAGCGAGATGCATCCCTTCGACATCTTCGGGGTTTGTCTCTTTACGGACCAGGATGACCCGTTCGCCGGCTTTGGCGCGTTCGACGGCTTCCTGGGCTGTGAAGGCGGGCTTGCCCACCGCGGCGCCGGGCGAAGCCGGCAAACCAGTGGTCAGCACTTCGACCGATTTCTTTTTCGAGGGATCGAAGCTCGGCAATAGCAACTGCGTGAGATCGCCGGCGGGAATGCGCCGCACGGCGGTTTCCTCGTCGATCAGTTTCTCTTTCACCAAGTCGCAAGCGATTTTCACGGCCGCGGCGCCGGTCCGCTTGCCGGTTCGCGTTTGGAGCATGAACAGCTTGTTACGCTCGATTGTGAACTCGATGTCCTGCACGTCGCGATAGTGGTTTTCCAGAATCTTCTTGATCTCCAACAGCTGCTGGTAGACCTTTTTGTTCCACTTCGGCATCTGCTCGACCGGCAGCGGAGTGCGAATGCCGGCGACGACGTCCTCGCCTTGCGCATTGATCAGAAACTCGCCGTAAAACTTGTTCTCACCCGTGGCTGGATTGCGGGTGAAGGCCACGCCGGTGCCCGAGTCGTCTCCCATGTTGCCGAAGACCATCGACTGAACGTTCACCGCGGTGCCGAGCAAGCCGGTGATGTTTTCGACTTGCCGATACGTCACGGCCCGGGCTTGCATCCAACTGCCGAAGACCGCTTCGATCGACAATTCCAATTGGGCCAGCGGATCCTGCGGAAATGGCTTGCTATGATGGTGCTCATACACTTTTTTGTAGGCATCGCACAATTCGATCATGCCTTCCAGCGGCACGTCGGTGTCTTCAGCCGCCTTGTATTTTTTCTTGATCTTGCTGAACGCCTCTTCGAAGTGCTCGTGATCGACGCCGACCACGACATCGCCAAACATATTGACCAGCCGGCGATAGGAGTCATAAGCGAAGCGATCGTTGCCCGTGGCCTTTGCCAATCCCGAAACCGAAACATCGTTCAGACCCAGATTCAAAATCGTGTTCATCATGCCGGGCATCGAAGCCGCGGCGCCCGAACGAACCGAAACCAGCAGCGGACTCTGCGGGTCGCCGAATTTCTTGCCGGTTTCCTTTTCCAGCACGGCGATGTTCTTCCGCACATCGTCCATCAAGCCCGCGGGCAGCTTCTTGCCTTGCTTGTAATACTGGTCGCAACAGGTTGTCGTGATGGTAAAGCCTGGCGGCACGGGCAGGCCGATGCTGGTCATCTCGGCCAGGTTGGCCCCCTTGCCACCGAGCAGCGGCTTTTGATCGCCACGGCCATCCGTTCGCGTCGCGCCGAAGTAGTAGATCATCCGCTCGGCGCCGGCCTTGGAGGGCGACGGCGATTTCGAGGACTGCGTGGCGCTCTTACGCTTGGTAACCGTAGCCATTGGGATATTTCTCCTGGAGCCGGCGATATGCCGTGAGTTTATTGTGCCGTGAGTTTATTGCCGAATGCCTCGGGCCGTGCGCTGTTGCGGCAATTTGCCGTAAGATACGGCTGCCAAACGGTTCCAGACACGCGAACAGCCAGGGGGTTTTTTAACAGCGGCCGGGCTGATCGTCAAGGAACCCAGCCTGCGTCGGAATTTACCGCACCACTAGCGGAGGTGATGCGGAACCGAACGGCGTTGAATCGCTCTCGCCAGCGTGCAATACTTCAATAGCTGAATTTGCGAGAGTTCGGCCGTATTCCGCTGTGCGATGCTGTGAAAGCCAATGAGTACGCTTGCCAAATTTTCCGTCGTCCAATACGAGCGAATGATCGCCAGCGGTGCATTCGCCGGCAAGAACCATCGCCGCCTCGAGTTGATTCGGGGAGAACTGCGCGAGATGAATCCGATTGGAGCGCGACACGCGAAGACTGTTGATCACATGGCGGAATGGAGCTTCGATAACGCACCCCGCGACAACGTGCGGGTCCGAGTGCAGAATCCGGTCGCGTTCTTGGATCTCGATAGCGAACCGGTGCCCGACATCGTGTGGGCCGCGCCGGGATTACGCGGAGGGCCATCCCGCGGGAAAGGATGTGCTATTGCTGATCGAGATCGCCGACACGAGCCTCGACTTTGATCGTGGGGAAAAGGCCGAACTCTACGCCGAGGCTGGAGTCCACGAATACTGGATCGTCAACCTGATTGACCACACGATCGAAGTCCGGCGCGATCCGTGTGAGGGACGTTATCGCGAGATGCAGACTTTTGGCACCGGAGCGGACGTTGCGCCCTTGGCAGCGCCGCAAGCGTCGTTGAGCGTCAACTCGATTTTTGGCCCGCCCGCTTGACCGGCGCCGCGGTGGGTTCTTGAGCAAGGGGAACTCGCGACCGAATATCTTAATCTGCGCCGAGCCTGGCTCGCGATGGCGCTTGACGAGTTTACGATGCTACGCATGGTCAATGCATTCGGTCGCAAGGGCATCGCAGACAAAAGCACTCGCGGAGCCAGTGGCACCCGCCGAGAAGAACAATCTGTGCGGCGGCCGGACCACACGGACAGGAGCAGGAATGGATGATTCCATTCACGACTTCCGCGAGAATGACGTGATTCCAAACGGCGGCAAGATGTCGAATTGCCATCCCCGTTTCCGTAGGAGGTCCTCCGATAACAAGACTTTCTTGCGATTCAGGGGTTTTGTTCTCCAGCCGTCAACGGTTTTATCCAGTTTGGTCCCATTGGTAAATGACACGAAGAGTCCGCTGCCATCAGTTCTAGACGGTCGCACAAGAATCCGCCGAGCCCAAGCAATTTCCGTTATCTCATCGCCGTAATAACTGATCAAGAAGCATTTTTCTAGAGACGGATACAACCGTACGCCTTGTAGAAGCGAATTTGGAACATGCTGAAAAGTCAGCATATAAGACACGTTTTGCGCCATGCCAATTTCAGTCTTCCGCCCGACACGCCTCTCTTGAAACACAAATGCATATTGACGCCGCATGTCATCAACGAATGATTTCGCGGACAATGACTCGATCGAAGGTGCCGCACTCGGGTCAAATTGTCCGTGGCGGAGGTCCACCAATACCTGCTTTATCGCGTGACTATACATCGGTCTCGCCTTATTTGACTTTTACGTCGTCCACCGTCCCGTCGGGATATCTGAAATAGTGAATCTCAATCATAGCGCCAAACTCATCCTCATAGATATCATAGTGCTTGTTAGTTCCAGCCGGGGCCAGGGGTGAAGTCGCCGGCGTCGGGCTGCCGGGTTTGGCGCCGTGATACTTCCACTTGCTTGGATCGCCATGGATGACCACGTCAGCGAAGTCGATGTAGTCAAGGGGATCATCGGGCATCGCCTGGATATCCTCCGTATTGACCGTGCTCGGCGTGCTCTCCTGGGAGGCCGAGAAGTTAGGACAGGTGCGATTTTGGCAAGCGCCACTAATTTCGTATCTGACACGACGCGAACTTGCCTCGGGGCCACCTTGCCGAACGCTCAGCGGTTGACATGGCCGGCGATGCCGAGGACTTGAGCCGAGGCGAGCGCGTTGCCGAAGGTTTTGAAGTTTTTGAACGTCCAGACGACTTGCTTGTCGCGCGTGACTTCGAACAGTTGCGGGTTGTCGGGGCCGGCGTGGCAGTTGCCGACGATCAGGTTTCCGTTAGGAAGCATTTCCAGCGTCGTGACCCAGGCCAGCGTGATGCTGGGCAGATCGTGCTGGCGGATGCTCCAAACGACCTTGCCCTCGGGCGTGACTTCGAACACGCGGTTGTTGTTGCCGCCGGCGATCATCGTGTCGCCATTGGCCAGCCGGATCGCGCCGAACACCTCGATGCCGTGACCTTCGGGACCGTGGCCGTCGGAACGCGGGCGGCCGTCGAGATCGAGCTTATAGCTCCACACGACCTTGCCCGTCGGATCGTATTCGCGCACGGTGCCGTCCAATTCGTGGCAGACGAGATAGTGGCCGTCGTCCAGCTTGCGTACTAGTCGCGTGTCGCGGTGGGCGGAGGGATGCTCGACGGTGAGCGGAATCTCATGCACGATCCGGTCGTCTTTGTCGACTTCGATGATCCGCCGATTGCCGCTCTCGGCGATCATCGTCAAGCCATCGTCGAGCCGCTGGAAGGCATGGATTTCGACATGGTCTTTGTTGGCCGGCGTAGGCTTGGATTGGTGTTGCCAAACGATTTTTTTCTCGGGCGACATTTCCACGATGGTCGCCGGCCCGGCCGGCATCAGCACATTGCCGTTGGAGAGCATGGCGATATCGTGAGCATCGGTATGGCAAGGGACTTCCCACAGCACCTTTCCATGCGCATCGATGATTGCCACATGGCCGTTGTCGGCGGCTAAGACGCGGCGCTCGGGCTGCGGCCCGGTTCCGGCAGTTTCCGCCGCCGCTACGCAGGGAGCCAATCCGACGAGGAGTAAGGCGAAACCCAAGAAAAATCGATTCGTCCGCATGGTGCGTTCCTGCAAGGATGTGAATGCCACGAACGTAGGGTGGGCACTGCCCACCATGCACACAATGCCTCGCGTCGGTACATGGTGGGCAATGCCCACCCCGCGGCGACGGGAAGGCCTAGGCGATGATTTGGCGGATCGGTTCGGCGCCTTCGACGCCGACAAGTTTTTGCTTCAAGCCGCCGTAGAAATAGGTGAGATGATTGGGATCGAGGCCCATCTGGTTCAACACCGTGGCGTGCAGGTGCTTGACATGGTACGGGCTCTCGACCGCGGCCGAGCCGAGCTCATCGGTCGTGCCGGCCGTGACGCCCCCCTTGATGCCGCCGCCGGCCAGCCACATCGTGAATCCGTAGGCATTGTGATCGCGGCCGGTGCCGGTGGGATTTTCGGCGGTCGGCTGGCGGCCGAATTCGCCGCCCCAGACGACGATCGTTTCGTCGAGCAGGCCGCGTTGCTTCAGGTCCTTGAGCAAGCCCGGCAATCGGCCGATCGGTGCGGCCGGCGTGGTAGCCGTGGTTGTGGACCAGATCGCCGTGGGCGTCCCAATTGTCGTCGTTATGGGCGCCGCCGGCGTAAAGCTGCACGAACCGCACGCCACGCTCGACCAGCCGCCGGGCCAACAAGCAGCGCCGGCCGAACTCCTTCGTGCGCGGGTCGTTCAGGCCGTAGAGATCTTCGGTGGCGGCGGTCTCGCGGCTCAGGTCGACCGCCTCGGGTGCGTGGGTTTGCATTGAAAACGCCAGTTCGTAGCTGGCGATGCGAGCCGCCAGATTGCTGTTGTCGATCCGCGGGGCATGATGATCGGCGTTGTACTGACCGAGCGTGTCGAGCATTTCGCGCTGCATCGATTCGCTGGTGTCGGCGCGGCGTTTGAGATCGAGAATCGGCTCGCCGGCCGACCGAAAAATCGTCCCCTGATAGGTGGCCGGCATGTAGCCGCTCGACCAGTTTTTCGCCCCGCTGATCGGGCCGCCCGTCGGATCGAGCATCACGACGAAGCCGGGCAAATTCTGATTAAAGGTCCCCAGGCCGTAATTGACCCACGAGCCGAGGCAGGGGCTGCCCGAGAGGAGCTTGCCGGTGTTCATTTGCAGCATGGCCGAGCCGTGGATCGGCGAGTCGGCCGTCATCGAATGGACGAACGCGATGTCGTCGACGCAAGTGGCCAGGTTGGGAAACAACTCGCTGACCCATTTGCCCGATTGGCCATACTGCTTGAACTTCCATTTCGGCCCGACCACTCGGCCTTCGTTCTTCTTGCCACCGCGGCCAAAGGTCTTGACGGGAATCGTCTGGCCGTCCAGCCCGTAGAGCTTCGGTTTGTAGTCGAACGTGTCGACGTGGCTTGGCCCGCCGTACATGAACAGGAAGATCACGCTCTTGGCTTTGGCCGGGATGCCGGGTGGCTTCGGCGCGAGCGGGTTTCCGGAGATCGCGGCGCTGTCTTTGGCCGCGGCGAAATTGCTGAAGAAACCGTCCTGCGCGAGCAGGCCGGCCAGCGCCAGGCCGGTGAACTTGCCGCCGGCCTCCCAGAGAAATTCGCGCCGGGTGCGGCCGCAAAAGGTGTTGACGGGTTTTTTCGAATCATCGGTTTGTTGCGACATGAGCATTTTCCTTCGCGAACCGAAATCGCGACATTCTCACCTCTCTCGTCGGGCGGACTTGCACAAGCAGTCCTACTTGCCCAAAAACGCACCGCTTAGCACAAAACCCACTGCAATGCGGGCCGGCACGGAGTTCAACAACCGCGGCGGTGCGTGCCGTCACGCCGCAGGTGAGAGATCTTCATCAGGCGTTTCGAGGTGAAACAGCGTGTGTTCGGAATCTTCAATTTCCACGCCCAAGCCTGAACCGAGGAACGACCAGCCCTTCTTTGGATACCGCTCCGAGTAAGCGTCATCATCTACGATAAAGACAATGCGTCCCCGAGCGCCCGCGTACAAGACGGCATCGCCGACATGAATTACTTTCTCGGTATCATTGTATGTCATTCGGGCGCCCTTGTGTCTTTATAGTGTACCACCGCCGCCGGCAGCGGTTATTGGAACCGCGCCAGGCGGCGGGGGCGGCTGTTGAACGTTGTGCGCGTGCCAAAAGCACTTGCAGACCGGCGCTGGACTTTGGTGCATTTCATATAAATGCACATGGCTGCCTGGAAATGGATAGTGCGGTCTTGAAGGTGGCACTGTGTCGAGGCGATACCCAATCGTTCCAATAGGCGGGACGCACGACTTGCATTTCTTCTTACTTTTCCCCACCCGTGGATGCTCCATTTCATATGGCGTGGAATTACGAAGCGGGCGACAGTGTCGAGGAAGAGGGGATGAATTCAACGCCAGCGTCAATCAACATACACGAATTCGTTCAGGTTCAGGACCAGCAAGCAGAACATTCGCAGCGCCGTTTCGCTCGAAGCATGATCGTGCGTTTGCAATTGCTCGATCAGGTGGATGCCGCGATCGACTTCCGTGGGGGTAGGCGGACGGCAAGTGGCGAGATTCAAAGCGAGGCGGACTTGTGCCGCGGTGTCGGGGCCGGCCTCCTTGTGCAGCCGAGTTGCCAGCGCCGCGGCCTGTTCGTTCAGAAAATCGCCGTTGAGCATTTGCAGTGCTTGTGTCGGCTGAGTGGTGGCGAAGCGAACCGGCGCCGTGCGGTCGGGCTCCGGCAGATCGAGCGCATCCAACAGCGGCAGTAGCAGCGAACGTTTTTCGTGGATGTAGACGCTCCGCCGGGCTTGTTCCTCGGGCGATGACTTGCCCCAATTCGCACCGGGATGCGATTCGGTCGCCAGGACTTCGGCTGGAATGGTGGGATATATCGAGGGGCCGCCGATCCGCAAGTTCAACGTGCCGCTGACCGCGAGAATCGAATCGCGAATCTCTTCGGCTGTCATCCGCCGCATGTCGAATCGCCAGAACAAATCGTTCGCCGGATCAAGAGCCAACGCCTGGGCATTGCCCTGCGACGACATCCGGTAGGCGCTCGATTCGACAATCAACCGGTGGAGCGGCTTCAGCCGCCAACCTTGCTCAATGAGTTCGGCGGCCAGCCAATCGAGCAATTCGGGATGCGTCGGCTTGTCGCCTTGCGTGCCGAAGTTGTTCGGCGAGCGGACGATGCCACGGCCGAAATGATACTGCCAGAGGCGGTTGACCATCACTCGGGCGGTCAGTGGGTTGTCTTTGCTCGCGATCCAATTGGCCAGCGCCGTGCGGCGACCGCACGTTTTCGCGCCAGGCAGTGGCTTCGGAATGACGGCTTTCGCGCCCCCCAGCACTTCCAAGAAGCCGGGCTCGACGCGGTCGCCGTGGTTCCGCGGATTGCCGCGCAGCAGGACGAATGTGTCGGGCGCATCGGGGCCGCGCTCCGAAATCGCGAGCGCCATTTCGCCGGTGGGCTTGAATTCTTCGAGCTTCCGCAATTGTTCGTGCAGCTTGCGGAATTTTTCGAAGTCTTCTTTACCGAGAATTCGCGGGCCGTCGGTTGGCAACAGCCGGCCGAGGTCGAGTTTGGCGCCCGGATGCTCTTTCGAATACAGCTCGGCGAACTTTCGCTCCAACACGTCGAGTTGTTTGTGCAACGCCGCGCGGCCCTGCTTCTTGTCTTGCTGCGATTTCTCGTAAGCATGGCGGACCGCCGGATCGGTGACGATCGGCGCCAAGTCGTTCGGGCCGCCGTTCTCGAAGTCGTTGATGTTTTGAAAGAACGACAGGAGCTTGTAATAGTCCTTCTGCGGAATCGGGTCGATCTTGTGGTCGTGGCAGCGGGCGCAATCGACGGTCAGGCCGAGAAACACCTGGCCGGTGGTGGCCACGAGATCGTCCAGGCCGTCGTAGCGGGCCTGCTCGCGGTCGCTCGGTTCGTCGTCCCAGATGCCAAGGCGATAATAGCCGGTGGCGATCAGGCAATCGGAATCGTCGGGGTCGAGCTCGTCGCCGGCCAGTTGCTCGCGCACGAATCGGTCGTAAGGCTTGTCCTCGTTGAGGGCGCGGATCACGTAGTCGCGGTAGCGCCAAACATTCGGCTTCGGATTGTCGCGCTCGTAGCTGTTGCTTTCGCCGTAGCGCACCAAATCGAGCCAATGCCGGCCCCATTTCTCGCCGTAGTGGGGCGAGGAAAGCAACCGCTCGACGAGTGCATCGTAAGCGCCGGGCGAGCGATCGGCGACGAAGGCTTCGACCTCGGCGGGCGTTGGCGGCAAGCCGGTCAGATCGTAATAGAGCCGGCGGATCAATTGCCGCTTGTCTGCCGGAGGATTCGGCTCGAGGCCCTGCGCTTCGAGCTTCGCGAGGATAAAGGCATCGATCGGATTGGTGACCCAGGCCGAATTTTTGACCGCCGGCGGCGGCGGCCGTTTGACCGGTTGGAAGGCCCAATGGGCCCGGTCCTTGGCCGTGATTTGCATGCCGCGCTTGATTGGGGAAACTGCCGTTCCATTATCCGGCCAGATGGCGCCCGATTTGACCCACAGCGTGAGATCGGCGATCTCGTCGCGCGGCAGATGTTTTTTCGGGGGCATCGCCAGATCGGGCGAATGGTTCACCGCCTGGATCAGCAGGCTATCATCCGGCCGGCCGGGGACGATGGCCGGCCCCTGATCGCCGCCGGCAAGCAGCCCGGCGCGGGAGTCCAACCGCAGATTATCTTCTTGCTTTGTCTCCCCGTGACACTGGTAGCAATTCGCCGCCAAGACCGGGCGAACTTTGTCTTCGAAGAAGCGGATCTCGTCCGGCGTGGGCACCCGCGCTGCGGCCGGAGTTACCACTGCCGGCGCGGCCGCAAACGCCGATACCCCGGCGCCAAGCAAGATCACGGCGGCGATGAGGAACGAAGCGCGGCGCTGCATGATCCGTCACATGCTAATGGTCACGGTCGAGCGAATAGACGTCGAGTTGTTTGATTCAGGTGGGAGAATTCGCTGGCGGGACCAGGACTCCAGGGCGAGCGGCATCGGCTCAATGACCGTCCGAAATGCCCGTGCCGCATTATAGTTTAGCCGAAGCGGCCTGCCTATCAGCTTCAGCGATTGACGCAGGCGCTGGACAACATTTGGCATTTGGCGGAAATCTCGCGAAATCGCGTCGTCGGTCTGGATTCCTCGCTCGTTACAGTTTCTACTAACAAGGCCTAACTCAACTCGCGGCGCCGAGGGGGTCAGTCCCCATTTCGCTCACAGGGTAAGCGCAAAATGGGGACAGACCCCGGCCGGTTAAGTTAGCGGTTCTAAACACTCGACCGTGGCAAAATATCGTTCACCCCACCTTGGCAACCCCTGCCTCCTTTCTACTGGAGAAATTCAATGCGCAAAGCGATTGCATTGGTTGGTTTGTTTGCGGCGGCCGCGCTGTTTATCGGTCCGCGATCCGCGGCGTTGGCCGACAAAGCGCCGGCACACAAGATCAAGGCTCTGATCGTCGATGGCCAGAATAACCACGACTGGAAACGGACCACGCCGGTGCTCAAGGCCGCTTTGGAAAGCTCCGGACTATTCGACGTCGACGTGGCCACCAGCCCTCCGCACGGGCAGAGCATGGCCAACTTCAAGCCCGACTTCGCGAAGTACGGCGTCGTGATTTCGAATTACAACGGCGACGATTGGTCCCCGGCGACGAAGGAGGCGTTCGAGGACTATGTGAAGAACGGCGGCGGGTTTGTCTCGGTTCACGCGGCCGACAACTCGTTTCCGGATTGGCTCGAATACAACAAGATGATCGGCGTCGGCGGCTGGGGCGGCCGCAGCGCGAAGACGGGCCCGATGCTCCGCTGGCGCGACGGCAAAGTGGTGAAGGACACCAACGGCGGCGGCGGCACGCATGGCAAGTATTTTTCGTTCGTGGTCGAGACGCGAGATGAAGACCATCCGATCATGCGCGGCCTGCCGGAAAAATGGCTGCACGCTCCCGATGAGTTGTATTCCACGCTGGTCGGGCCGGCCGAGAATGTCTCCGTGTTGGCCACGGCCCAATCGGACAGCACGCATCAGAACGAGCCGATGCTGATGGTCATCAAGTACGGCAAAGGCCGGGTGTTCCACACGACGCTGGGCCACAGCGACGAATCGATGCGCGACGTGGGCTTTGTCACGATCTTGAACCGCGGTGCCGAATGGGCCGCCACGGGCAAAGTCACGCAAAAAGTGCCCGAGAATTTCCCCACCGCCGACAAAGTGAGCAAGTGGGAACCGCCGGCGGCGAAGAAATAGGCCCCCCGTTCGCTTGGATAACGCAATCTCGCGCCAAGCCCAGGGATGGCCATCCCTGGGCTTGGGACGATCGTGCGGTTGTTTCAATGGGTTGTGTGGCGAACCATGACGACGGCGTTGAATCCTGCTTCAAGCGAGCCTCGGCCGCAAAACGCTGCATTGCCTGGTGAAGCGTCGCGCACAGCGCCCATGATTGCGGTTCCCGCCTTGCCTGGCCGGGTGGCTTCGATCGATGCGTTTCGCGGGATGGTCATGCTGCTGATGATGGGCGAGGTGTTGGACTTCGCCGCGGTGTCGCATGCTTTGCCTGGCAATCGGTTTTGGGCCTTCTTGGCGCATCATCAGACGCATGCCGAGTGGATCGGCTGCTCGTTGCACGATCTGATCCAGCCCGGCTTCTCGTTCCTGGTGGGCGTCGCGCTGCCGTTTTCGCTGGCGCGACGGGCCACGATTGGGCAGCCGCAATGGCGGCGCACGCTGCATGCGTTTTGGAGAGCTTTGGTGCTGGTGCTGCTCGGCGTGTTCCTGCGTTCGAAGCATGCGAGCCAAACCTATTGGACTTTCGAAGACACGCTCACGCAGATCGGCCTGGGCTACGGTTTTCTGTATCTGCTTGCGCTCGGTTCGGTGCGAATTCAATGGGGGCGCTGGCGGCGATCCTCGCCGGTTACTGGGCCGCATTCGCGCTCTACCCGTTGCCCGGCGCCGACTTCCCTTGGCACGTGGCCGGCGTGGCTCCCGACGTGGCGACCAATCTGAGCGGCTTCGCCGGGCATTGGGGCAAGAACACGAACTTCGCTTGGGCTTTCGACCGCTGGTTCTTGAACCTGTTTCCCCGCGAGCATACGTTCACGAACAACGCCGGTGGATATTGCACGCTCAGCTTCATCCCAACGCTGGGCACGATGATTCTCGGGCTGCTGGCCGGCGGAGTGCTACGGAGCGAGCGCAAGCGCGAAAGGCAAAGTTTCTTGGCTGGCCATCGCCGGCGTCATTAGCCTCGCGCTTGGCTGGCTGTTGGGGGCCACGGGCCTTTGCCCGGTAGTCAAGCGGATTTGGACGCCAAGTTGGGTGCTGTTCAGCGGCGGCTGGTGTTTTCTGTTTCTCGCGGCGTTCTATCTGGTGATGGACATTGGGAACTGGCGCCGCTGGGCGTTTTTTCTGACCGTGGTCGGCATGAACTCAATCGCGGCCTATCTGATCGCGAATTTGTTCCATAGTTTCATCGGCGAGGCGCTGCCCCGGCATTTGGGCAGCGGGCTGTTCGAGATCGCGGGCAAGGAATATCAACCACTGTTGCTTGGCGCGGGAGTGCTGCTGGTCGAATGGCTGCTGCTGCTCTGGATGTACCGCCGCAAAATTTTCCTGCGGGTGTGATTTGTCGCGCTAAACCGCTGAGTTACGTGCGGCTCCAAACGCGTTTGCGAACTCCGAGCCGCGCACGTGAGTAAGCGTATTATGTCGTAAGGCAGGCTCGGCGATTGGCGCAGGCCTTATTTGTGACTCGGCTTGCGGTGCGCCGGAGCGTCGTCGCTTTCGCTCGTTTCCGCATGAAAGCTGTGCAGCAGGCGATGCAGCAGCGGGGCCATGAGGATCGCCATCATCGTCAAGAACGCAATGCCGCTATAGAGCGCATAGAAGGTCGCGAAAAGTTTGGCCCCGTCGGTTTTCAGCGGGTCCACCGGCCCCATGCCCGTCAGGATCATCGAGGCATTCAGTCAGCGCATCGATCCAAGCCAGCCCGGCAAAATGATGATAGCCGGCCGCTCCGAGAAACAAGGAGAACACGACCACCACGATCGTCAAGCCCGCGCTGCGTGCCATGCGGACGAGAAATTTCTTTCGCGAGAGGAGGCGTTGTTGTTTTTTCTCGAACATCCGCTGTCGCCTTTGCGTTGGCGTTGAATGGACCAGCCGCGCAGCCCGTGGGGGGCATATCTGGCTGGCTGTTGAAAAAGGGAACACGCACTCGACGGCCACGTCAAAACTAAAGGAATTCCCCCTGATCGCTGAGAGCCAGTCCCCCTTGTTCAATAGTCTGCTAAGCGTCGGCAGGAGCTCGATGATCTTGTAACCGGCAAGAATAGACCAAAAAAACGTGAAACCGACGCTCAGCCGGTCTTCTCGCGTTTCTTCGGCGGGCGGAAAAAGTCGCGCCAGCGGATGGTTTCCGAGAGGTTGTCCACGCGGTTGCATTGCTCCCATTCGGTCCAGACGTATTCGATACCGAGATAGCCGCGGTAGTTCGCCGCCTGAAGCTGCCGGCCGATGCGGGCGTAGTCGATGGCGTTCTCGTCGAATGACGTTTGCAGCCGTCCCTTTGCCGCGCCGCGCACGTGAAAATGGCTCGCCAGCGGCACGAGCGGCTCGACGTCGCTGTCCGCGCGGCCTTGCCGGGTGAAATGGGTGTAGTCGAGCGTCAGCGTCAAGCCCGGGGTGTCGTGGACCAGCTTTTTCGCGGCCGCCGGCGTCGGAGCGATCGAGCCCAGATGGGCTTCGACGCTGAATTGAACTCCGTGCTCTGCGGCCGCTTCCAATCGCCAGGACAATTCGTCACACATCCGCTGCCAGGAAGCGGCCCGAGATTCTTCGGCGAAATACACGCCCGGCAACGTCGTCACATGCTCGGCCCCGCAGCCCTTGGCGTACTCAAGCGTCCGCTGGAACCAATCGCGGGCGCGCCGCCGCCGAGCCGCCAACGGATGGTTGATCGCGAACTGCCGGAAGTCGGGCGCCATTTGCAAGAACACGTCGGCGGCCACGAGTCCGCGGTCGCCGAGCTGCTTTCGCAATCGGTTGGCTGCCCGCTCGAGTTGCCGGAATTCGCTCGACGGTTGCAGGTGCGAGCGCCCCTCGAACAGCCCGATGTCGACGCCGTCGAACTCGAGCATGCCGATCAGGTCGAGCACGTGTTCGTGGGCGAGAAGCGGAAAGGTGAAGTCGGCGCAAGCGAGCTTGAATTGCATGGCGATTCCAAAGTAAAAGAGTCGGTTGTAACGCTTAGCGCTCTCTCCCTCTTCCTCGACGGGAGAGGGCCAGGGTGAGGGTGATGGGGTGTCGACCGACTCCGCCACCCCTTACCCCCGACCCCTCTCCCGCAAGGGGCGAGGGGAGTTCACGTTCGCCGTGGAAGGTTCCCATTCCGCGGCAGCCAGGTATCCGCAATCGACGACGAGCGACGTGCCGGTCACACCGACCGAATCCTCGCAACTGAGATAGAGGATCGCCCGGGCAATGTCATCCGGCGACAGAGCCACGCCCAGCGCCACGCGATCCAGGCGCTTGGCCAGCGCCGCGTCCGGATCGGGCTGCTGATTGAGGTGTTCGCGCAACATCGGCGTGTCGGTGATGCCTGGGCTGACGCAGTTGCAGCGCAGCCCCTCGCGGGCATAATCAAGCGCGATCGACCGGCTGAGCCCCAGCACCGCATGTTTCGACGCCGTGTAAGCCGGTGTTTTGGCCTGACCGACGAAGCTGCTGATCGAACCGACATTGACCATATAGCTGCGCGGATTTTTCCGCAAATGGGGCCACGCATGTTTCGTCGAAAACATGATCGATTTTACGTTGACCGCCATCAGATGATCCCACTCGGCCTCGGTGGTTTCGTGCAGCAGTTTGATTTGCACGATGCCGGCGTTGTTCACGACGATCTGCAGCGCGCCGAACTGTGCAACCGTTTGCTCGATCGAATCGCGAACGTCCGCTTCACACGTTACGTCGCATCCGATCGCCAGCGCCTTGCCGCCGGCGGCGTGGATTTCGGCGGCGACTGCGTCGCCGAGTTCGCGGCGGCGTTCGATGATGGCCACCGAGGCCCCTTCGGCGGCGAACAGCCGCGCGGTGGCTGCGCCGATGCCGGAGCCAGCGCCGCTGATCCAAGCCGTTTGTCCCGCCAGCCGGTCATTTGTCATGGAAATGAAATCGCGGTGAGAGGGGCAGCGATATGTAGCGGCTAGTAATTTGTCAACGCTTGATTCTTGGATTGTGTGCCACTGGCTTTGCCAGTGCTCTCTTTAATTCTTGCCTTGATCGGTCAGAAACGAAGAACACTGGCAAAGCCAGTGGCACCCTAAATTCAAGCTGTGACAAGGCACCAGTGACGAGCGCTGTTTACTTCATCTTGCCAACGCAAGTGAGCCGCTCCCATTTCGCCCGAAACGAGGGCCGTTCGAAGACTTGCGGATTCACGCAGCCCCCGGGCCGCTTCCCGAGCGACAGGTCGACCACCGCACGGCAAATCACGCGACCGATGTCGCGAAACAATTCGTGGGTCCAAGCGATGCTATGCGGCGCGAGCAAGACGTTGTCGAATTGCCCGAACCGATGCGGCGCCGTCACCGGCTCCGCGGCGAAACAATCGAGCGCCGCCCCGGCAATCCGCCGCTCAGCGAGCGCTTCGAACAGCGCATCCTCGTCGATGATGCCGCCGCGGGCCGTGTTCAGCAAATAGGCCGTCGGCTTCATCAGGGCCAACTCGCGGCGGCCGATCAGTCCACGGGTCTCCGGCGTCAACGGGCAATGGAGCGAAACAAAGTCGGCCTGGGCGAGCAGCTCGTCGAGCTCGACCAACTTTACGCCCAGCCGCGCGGCCGCGTCACGATCGGCAAATGGATCGTAAGCCAACGGCTGCCGCATGCTGAAGCTGCCAAGCAGACCAATCAAGGCCCGGGCGATGCCGCCGAGTCCGACCACGCCCAAAACCCGATCGCGCAGTTCCGAACCCATGTAGTCCGAGCGTTCATTCCACTGCCCGGTGCGGACGAGTTGATCTTTGACGCGAACGTGATGCCCCAGCGCGATCATCCAGCCGACGGTGGCTTCAGCCACCGAGCGGTCGACAGCGCCGCTGGCGATCAGCACTGCCACGTCGGCCGCGGTACAAGCCGGCACATCGACCGCATCGTAACCGACGCCAAACCGCGCAATCGCCAGCAAGTTTTCCGCCTCCGCCACGCTGGCGGCGGTTACGCCAGGCGTGAGAACGACGGCCGCCTGAACGCCCGCCAGTTGATCCGCTCCGATTGGCGAACGGGTTTCCGACATCACGCGATCTTCGACGTGGGCTTGCTCGGTCAACACCGATCGCCCCATGTCGCGATATTTCGGCTCGGCAACGCCATCAGATTTGGCTTGAAAAAAATCGGCGGTCCAAGCGACGACGAATTTCTGCGAACCGCCCGACTGCGGACCATCGGATTTCACTTCCACGGATTTCCCTCGCGGGTGCAGCAGGTTTCGGCCACGACGATCCGCTTGGGCAGCGGACCGGCGTAAACCCAAATCATGGCCATCGGCGAATCCGTCTCGTTGATAAAGTAGTGAACTCGCCCGCGCGGCACATGGGCCGTAGCGCAATTGGCCAATTCATAGCGTTGTCCCTCGACAACGCACACCGCCAGGCCGTCGATGATGCAAATCGACTCGTCGAAGTCATGCACGTGGGCCGGTAGCCGTCCGCCGGGCTGAAACAGGCCGTAGCCGCCGCTCATCTCCAGGCCCGGCATGAGATCGGCATTGAAAAAATCGATGAAGCTGGTTCCCGTGCCAAGATCGAACCGCGGAGCCGTGCAGTAGCGCGTGAGGCGCTCGGCGCCGGGCGAGCCGGTCGAATCGTCGGGCAGCATGCGTTGCGAGAAATTACTTTCAACCAATGTTCGACCCGGCGTGTCGCTGGCCAGAGCGACATGCAACTCGCACCGGCCCGTCGCCGAGGGATTCAGCGCGGCATGGGCCAAGCCGCGCGGGATGGTAATGTTGTCCAGCGCGGTTAGCGAGTAGCGCCGCCCTTCAACCTCGAAGTCCAATGCGCCCGACAGGAGCGTAACGCTTTCGGCGCATTCGTGGGTGTGATAATCCAACGTCGCGCCCGGCGACATCGTCACCAACCCGGTCGTCAGATTTCGGGCCGAATTGAATTGGCCGACCAGGCACTCGAACTGAATGCCATGCGAAAGTTCGACCTTCGAGCTTTGACCGACAGCGGTCATCGTCTCGCGGCGGTCGGGGCGAAATGCTTCGGGCGGGCGTGACAGCGGAGCGGTCGTCGGCATGGCACGCTCAGAGCCCGGCTCCGCCAGTGCTCGTTGGAGTTCTTTGCCTTGCTCAAAACGCATGAGCCTGAAGCGCTAGCGAAGGACCGCTGCCGCTTAGTCACGTGCGCGGCCTTGATTAACAACCACAAGCCTGAAGCGCTAGCGAAGTGGCAAGAAATTATTCTTGCGTGCTGTCCTTCGCTTGCGCTTCAGGCTTGCCTTCAAATAACAGCCGCCGTCCGCCAGTCCTCAAGCCTCAAGCCCCACTAGGCTTTTTCCGTCTCGCGGCGTTCGCGCAGCCGCACGGCCTTGCCGATCCGGTCGCGGAGGAAATACAACTTGGCCCGGCGAACCACGCCCGAGCGCTTGACTTCGATCTTGGCGATCTTCGGCGAATGGAGCGGAAATTTTCGCTCGACTCCTTCGCCTTGCACGATCCGGCGGACGGTGAACATCTCGCGGGTGCCGGCGCCGCTGCGGGCGATCACCACGCCGTTGAAAATCTGAATCCGCTCTTTCTCGCCTTCCAAAATCCGGGTGTGGACGTCGACCGTGTCGCCGATCGAGAACGTGGGGACTTCGGCCTTCAGGCTGCTCTTTTCGACCAGAGCCAGAATCTGCTCACTCATCGGACGGTTCCCTGTAGATAATTTGGTAAGCTAAGGATCGTAGCCGCTGTAGCGATCCAATTCAAGCCAGGTGTAGTGGATCAGCCTGAAATCAAGATCTTGCAAGTCGCAACTTATGGTGACCAACCAGTCGCCGCGGTAAATTGGCGATTCTTCACCACGATTCGACTCCACATCCGAGGCCAAAATGAGATTCATGTTTCCCGCGTGCATACTTTTCGCTTTCGCCGTCGGCTGCGGCAAGGATAAACCCACGCCGACTGAGCCGGTGCCGCCCGCAAAGGTCGAGACAATTGCTCCGCAAGGTGGGATTCACGTCAACGATCCGGCCGGCGGAACGAAGGTCGACGTCGGTCCGTCGGGTGTGCATGTGAAAACTCCTGGCACGAAGGTCAACGCGCCCTGATTCCCCAGAATCGGCAACTTCCAGCGGGGGAGTGCGGTTAGCCGGGCGGCTTAAGCAAATCGGCCCGGCGCTCTTGGGTTTTTTGCAGGCTTTGCTCTTGTCGCCAGCGGGCGATTTCTTCGTGGTTGCCGCTCAAGAGCACTTCCGGCACGCTCAGGCCGCGGAATTCTCGGGGCCGGGTGAATTGGCCGAACTCCAGTAGCCGATCGCGGCCGGAGAATGAATCGTCCCAGGGGCTACGCTCATCGCCAAGCACGCCCGGCACAAGGCGCACCACGGAGTCGATCACGACCATGGCCGCGACTTCACCGCCCCCCAACACGAAATCGCCCACGGAAATCTCGTCCGGCTCGAGGATTTGCCGCACCCGGTCGTCGAAGCCTTCATAGCGGCCCGCCAGCAGCACCAGCCGTCGGCGGCCGGCCAATTCCTCGACGATCGGCTGCGTCAGCCGCCGGCCTTGCGGTGTGAGCATGATCAAGTGGCCCGGATCGTCATATTGCGACCGGACCGCTTCAACGCACTCGACCACCGGCTCGACCTTCAGAATCATCCCCGGGCCGCCGCCGAAAGGGCGATCGTCGACAACGCGATGCTTGCCCTGGGCCCAGTCGCGGATGTTGTGCAACCGCACGTCGACCAGTGCGCGGTCGATCGCCAGTTTCAGCAAACTTTGCGATAAATAGCCGCTAAAGATTTCGGGGAACAAAGTGAGGACGTCGAAACGCATGGCTCAATTTGCCCCACGTGAATTGCATATCATACGGGAGGGCGAGGCTCCTGCCGAGCCGCGTAGGGTGGGCACCGCCCACCGAATGTCCTAATTCCTGCGAACTTTGCCCGGCGAACCCTCTGGTGGCAGTGCCCACCCTACACGAATTCAAGGCAACGAGCTGAGGCTCGCCAATCCAAAATTTCAGCTCGCCGCCTCGGGCGCTTCTGCCGGCGGCGCTTCCGCGGCCGGCGCTGCCTCCGCAGGCTTTTCCGCCGCGGCCGCTGCTGGCGCCGCCGCGGGAGCCGGCTCCGGCGCCTTCTTCGGCTGGAGCACGAACTTCGGCTCGCCCGGTTCGGGAATCGCCTTCGGGGCTTTCAACTTTGCCAGCGCGATTCTTGCTGCTTGACGTGGGTGCCCGTCGGGCCATATTTCTTGATCAACACGCGGACCCGATCGGACGGCTTCGCCCCGACGCCGAGCCAGTAATTCATCCGCTCGCCGTTGATGATCGCCCGGGCGTCGGTGTCCTCGATCATCGGATCGTAAGTGCCAAGTTCTTCGATCACGCGGCCGTCACGCGGTGCGCGGGAGTCGGTGGCGCAGATCCGGAAAAAGGATCGATGCTTGCGCCCCATGCGTTTCATGCGAATTCGTACTGCCACGCCGTTCTCCTAACTGGGTAAGTGAAAGAATCGTTGATTCAGCTAATTCGGATTCGAGTTCCCGTCTTGTCTGCCGTTGCCCTTGTGCCGCTCGTTATGCCGGCGCTGTTTGGCTTCCTTCTCGCGCTGCTTTTTCAATTTCCGCTTTTCATCGGCGGTCAGACGCTTGCCGGTGCCCACCTTGGGTTTGGCCAGCGACGCTCCGGGATTAAGCATGCCCCCTTGCTGTAGCTGTTGCATGGCCCGCATCCGATCGCGCATGCCGAGTCCGGCCATGCCTTTCATCATGCTAGCCATGCCGTCGAAGTTCTTGACCAACTCGTTCACTTCATGCGGCTGCACTCCGGCGCCGGCGGCAATCCGCCGGCGACGGCTCTGATCGATCACGCGCGACGGATAGCGGCGCTCCTCCTCGGTCATCGAGTCGATGATGCCGAACAGCCGGTCCATTTCCCCTTCCACGTCGGCGCCGCCCAGCATGTCTTTCATCGCGCCCATGCCGGGCAACATCCCCAGCACTTTGCCCAGCGGGCCGAGCCTGCGCGTCTGACCCAGCAGCTTGCGGAACGTGTCGAGCGTGAATTCGCCTTTGCGCAGCTCCTCTTCCTGGTCGGCCAACTCCTGATGATCGAGCTTTTTCTGGGCTTCTTCGACCAGCGTCAGCACGTCGCCCATGCCGAGGATTCGGCCCGCCATTCGGTCGGGGTGGAATTCCTCCAAGGCGTCGAGATGCTCGCCGGTGCCGATGTATTTAATCGGCACGCCAGTGATCGCTTTGACCGACAGGGCCGCGCCGCCGCGAGCGTCGCCGTCGAGCTTGGTCATGATCACGCCGTTGAGCCCGACCGCGTCGTTGAACGCCTTGGCGCTGTTCACGGCGTCCTGGCCCGTCATGCCGTCGACGACCAGATAGACTTGCTCGGGGCTAACCTGCTTCTCGATTCGCTTGAGTTGGGCCATCAGCTCGTCGTCGACGTGCAGCCGGCCGGCGGTGTCGAGGATCACCACCGGAATGCCCTCGTCGCGGGCTTTCTTCACGGCATGCTGGCAAACCAGCACAGGATCGGTCGCGCCGAGTTCGGAATAAACCGCAATGCCCAACTGCTCGCCCAGCACATGCAACTGGTGAATAGCGGCGGGGCGCTGCAAGTCGGCGGCGACGAGCATCGGCTGGCGGCCGCGCTCCTTTAGCATCCGCCCGAACTTGCCGGCGGTGGTGGTTTTGCCGGAGCCTTGCAGGCCGCACAGCATCAGCACCGTCGTCTCGGGCTTGAGGTGCAGCGAGTGATCCACTGGGCCCATCAGGTTGATCAATTCGCGGTGAACGACCGCGACGACCTGCTGGCTGGGGTCCAACGACTGGAGGACCCGTTCGCCGATGGCCTCTTGGGTTACGTCAGCCATGAACTTCTGGACGACCGGGTAGCTGACGTCGGCCTCGAGCAGCGACCGTTCGATGAGCTTCAGCCCCTCGCGCATGTTCGATTCCGAGAGCTTCCCCCTGCCGCGCATGGTGCGCACGCGCATTGGACAAGCCTTCTTGAATCCCTTCGAACATGGAATCGCTTTCTCAGCCTGTAGGTCTTGCCGGGCAAGACCCAGCTGGTTCGGCACGCCGGAGCTATCTGGACCCGCCTCGCGCAAACCCGGATTTTAGCGATGGACCCCGCAGTTTGGCAATCCTGGTGAGGGCGCGAAAGCGGATTGCAATTTGCCGAGGTCATGCCGGAAATCGAAGGTTAAATCGCTTGCCGGCACGCCGCGATGGAGTAAAACAAGCCCAGGGATAGCTATCCCTGGGCTTACGCCGAGCCGCGCGCGACTCAGCAGTTCGATCCTTGTCCAATACATAACCAAAGGGTTCGGAGCCAACCGAAAATGGCGGATCTGGTCTTTCTGGCGGTCGATATCGGAGCTTCCAGTGGACGGCACGTGGCGGGCCGCTTTGATGGACAGCGCTTGTCGCTCGAAGAAGTCTATCGGTTCGAAAATGGCCCGGTTTGGGCCGCCGGGCATTATTACTGGGACTTGCTGCGGCAGTGGGGCCACGTGATCGATGGCCTCCGGGCCGCCGGTTCGAAAGTCTCCGGCCAGATTTGTAGCGTCGGCGTGGATACCTGGGGCGTCGATTTCGGTTTGCTCGGCCGGGGAGATGAGCTGCTCGGCAATCCCTACTCCTATCGCGACTCCCGGACCGATGGCATGCTCGAACGGGCGTTTGGGATCGTCGGCCGCGAAGAGATCTTCTCCCGTAGCGGGTTGCAGTTCATGCAATTTAACACGTTGTATCAACTGCTGGCGATGCGACTGGGAAATTCGCCCCTGCTGGAAATGTCCGAGTCGCTGCTCTTCATGCCCGATCTGTTCCATTGGCTTTTGACCGGCGAGAAAGCCAACGAATTGACGATCGCTTCGACTTCGCAGTTTTCCGATCCGCGCCGCGGCGATTGGGCGGGCGAACTGCTGGAAAAGTTCCAAATCCCAAGCCGGATGCTCGGCAAGCTCGCGCCGCCCGGCACGCGGCTCGGCGCATTATTGCCCGCCGTGGCGGCAGCCACGGGATTGAGCGGCGTCGAGGTGGTATTGCCCGGCACGCACGACACGGCCAGCGCCGTGATGGCCGTGCCCGCCGCCAGCCGGCCCGGCGAGCGGCCCGACTGGTGCTACATCAGTTCCGGCACCTGGTCGCTGATGGGGGTCGAAGTGCCCGAGCCGGTTGTGACCGACCAGTGCCTGAAGTTGAATTTCACGAACGAAGGGGGCGTCGGCGGCACCACGCGGCTGTTGAAGAATATTTGCGGGCTGTGGCTTGTGCAAGAATGCCGGCGGCATTGGAACCGCGCGGGCAGCAACTACAGTTGGGACGATCTGACTCGTCTGGCGGCCGCCGCTCCCGCCGCAGCGCAAGTTTCAGGCCCGGTGATCGAAGTCGACGAGCCCTGCTTCGCCGCCCCGGGCGACATGCCCGAAGCGATCCGGGCATATTGCCGCCGCACCGGACAGCGTCCGCCGGAATCGCCGGGCGAGGTGATCCGCTGCGCCCTGGAAGGGTTGGCAATCAAATATCGCCGTGTCCTGGGCTGGCTGGAAGAATTGGTCGGCGGGCGAATCGAGACGATCCACGTCGTCGGCGGCGGCACGCAGAACCGGCTGCTCTGCCAGATGACCGCCGACGCCTGTGGCCGCCGCGTGGTCGCCGGCCCGATCGAAGCCACCGCGATCGGCAATGTGATGATGCAAGCCGTCGCCGCCGGCGCGGTCAACACGATCGCCGAAGCCCGCGAAGTCATCCGCCGCAGTTTCGCGGTGGAAGAATACACGCCCAGAGACAGCGCGGCGTGGAATCAGACTTACGAGCGGTATTTGGCTGTATCGCGTTAATTCAAGATGCGGCCACGCCTGCGCAGCGCCACGTCGCAATACAACTTCTTCTGTAGCGCGAAGCCGACTATCTCCCAGCCTTCGTCGACGCACAAAGAGTTGACGACCGGCACGATCCCGAACGGGCGCATATCCGCCTGTGAAAACATGATGTAGTCGTTGAATACAAGCAGGCCGTCGGGCTTCAGCTTGCGCTGGGCGGCATCGACGTCGCGGGCTACCGCATGCAGATCGTGGCCTGCGTCGATGTACATGAAATCGAAAAGTGCATCGGGAAACGATTTCAGCACCTCCCAGCTGGTGCCCTGGTGAAACTTCACGACGTCGTTTTCCATCACATGCCCGCTCTGCCGGACCAGACTGAAATCCAAGTCGAGCAAGTGCAACTGTGACGGCTCACAGACATCGAGCAGCGTTCGCGAGAACTCGCCTTCGAACGTTCCGACTTCGGCCCAGACTCCCCCCTTTGCAAAGCTGCGAAGCATCGAATGACGACTGGCAAACAGTCGGGCGCGCGACACGTGTTCGTCGCTCAATTCGGCCGGGACCGCGTACAACGGGTTGGCCTCGTCGCGATGGTCGAGCACTCTGTCGCGGTAAAGCTTCTTCCACACGACGCGAGCACCGTCGAAGAAAAAGTGTTCGGGCCTCGACAAATTCAGGCCAAGACGCTGCGAACGATTGAAGTTGGTCAGACCGTCGGTCTCTCGCACGAAGCTTTTCAACGAAAACGTCATCTGTTCCGATCTCCTCACGGTTCCCCCGATGTCTTGGCGCAACTTCTTCGTACTATAGTCAGCCGATGGCCTGACTTCCACAAACCGTGCCGATGCTTGTTTGCCCGCACGCTACAGGACGTCGAAAGCATTTTTGCCACGCAAATCGCACTGTAACGGCAGTATCACGGAGACTTCCAGGGCTCTACAATCGTATCGATCCTGGCACGTGAGCAATCATCGCCGGCTTCCAAATCGCCGTTCCGTTTCATTTGGCGTGAAAAGATGGAACCCGCCGTCGATGAAATTCGCGGACTGATGCACAGGTGGATTCGTTTGCCGCGATCGAGCGGATCCAACAGGCTGGAACTCCCGCCGAGATTGCGGCGCGCTACGCGGCGCTGGTGTCGGACTTGTATTGGAAAGCCCACGATCTCCCCGCGGTGGTTACCGTTGGCCGCGCGGGAATCATCTATTGTCTAACCCAATCGGCGGCGCCGGAATTGCCCGCCGACGCAATCGACAGCCTCCGGATGACCGCCAAGGGGCTCGCTTACGACCTGGGCTCGTTCACCTGGCCGGGCTGGGAAGAGCCCGGCATCAGCCCGACGGCGGACGATCTTGCCTTGGGCCGCGACTGCGCGAAATTAAATCTGCGGCTGGCAATCGAGTTGAAAAAGCCGCCAAGTCGGGTGTCGATGGCCCACTGGCTCATCGGGGCCCATGCATTGGCCGCAGGCGACTTCGAATTCGCGGAGCGACAGTTCCAAGCCGCGCAGGATGTTTTGCCCAGCACCGACCCGGCCGCCAAAGAACTCCAGCCGTGCAACCTCGGCTATCTCGCGATCGCCCGGCTGGGCAAGAATCCCCACGATCCCATTGCCAACTCAGCGGCCCAAGCCGATTACGAGCGGATCACCGGCGAGCTCGCCGCGCGAAAAGACGAAGACGCGGAAGTTTACTTGTCGCAACTCCTCTCCGCCCGACGACTGTTCGTTTCCAATCGCCCCGAATGAGTAGAGCAGGCAGAAGATATGCTAAAGGTCGGTATCGCCGGCGTCGGGTTCATGGGCATGATTCATTTCCTGGCTTACCGAAAGGTGCCGGGGGTGAAGGTGGTGGCGATTTCTTCGCGGAATGCGAAACGGTTGGCGGGTGATTGGCGCGATATCAAGGGGAATTTCGGGCCGCCCGGCGAGCGGATGAACTTGGCCGGCATCGCTCAGTATCGCGAGTACGAGGAACTGCTGGCGGATCCCAAAATTGACCTCGTCGATATCTGCCTGCCGCCGGCACTGCATGCCGACGCCACGATCGCGGCGCTTGCGCGGGCAAGCATGTGCTGTGCGAAAAGCCGATCGCGTTGCACGTCGCCGAGGGCCAGCGGATGATCGCCGCGGCGCGGGCCGCCCAGAAGCAACTGCTCGTCGGCCATGTCCTGCCGTTCGCTCCGGAATTCGCTTTTGCCTACCAGGCGATTCGCGATGGTCGCTACGGCAAATTGCTCGGCGCTCAGTTCAAGCGGCACGATTTCCGATCCGGCCTGGCTCGCCGATTTCTATGAGCCCGACAAAGTGGGCGGGCCGCTGGTCGATCTCTTGATCCACGATGCCCATTTCATCCGGCTGGCGTGCGGAATGCCGCGGGCGGTGAGCAGCATCGGACGGATGCGCGGCAAAGTGGTGGAATTCGTCCAGACGCAATTTCAATTCGACGATCCCGCCGTGGTCGTCAGCGCCGTCGGCGGCGTGATCCGGCAGCAAGGCCGGGCTTTCACGCACGCGTTCGAAATTCAACTGGAACGTGCGACGCTGCTGTACGACTTCGCCGTGCTCGGCGATCAGGCGCAAACCATCATGCCGCTCACGGTGCTCGACGAGCACGGCAAGGTGCAACGGCCGCGGCTCGGCGCCGGCGATCCCGTCGACGGTTTTGTCGCAGAATTGCGCGAAGCGGCCCGGGCGATTCGCACCGGCCAGCCATCGGCCATTCTCAGCGGCGAACTGGCCTGCGACGCGCTACGACTCTGCCAGAAGCAATCGCAATCCATAACAAGCGGCCGGAGCGTTAAAGTCTGAGTCGCTGAATCGGCAGATGATTCGACAGCGTGGTGACGCGCAACTTCTCCCCTCGCCCCTTGCGGGAGAGGGGTGGGGGTCAGGGGTGGCGTCGCCAACGGGTGCTCGATCACCCTCACCCTGCTCTCTCCCGCCGAGGGAGAAGGAACTTGGCGCTCGCTCAGCGGTAATCTCCCTTCTCAACGAGCCGTCCACGCACACGACGCTTGCAAGCATTCGCCCTGCCGTTTCTGGCCAGGGACCCCGTTGCAAGCGAGCCGGATTTTCCGCATAACAGCGTGTTGCAATTGTCCGGCCTGCCGATGGGAGAAACCGCTCGAACGTCTGGGCGGCCCGATTTTCTCATCCCCACGCCGAGCCGGGCGACGGAGACGCCGGGATGCCAGCGAAGAACCCAGCCGCGGTCGAAGGCAGCGCCTGGCAGGTCGTGTTGGGTTATCTCAATTTTTCGTCCGGCACGCCCGATGCTCGATTTCTCTCGGCCTTGAACAAGCTGGTCGGCGAGTGGGAAGCGGCCGGCTCGGCGCCGGAAAAGTCCGCCGCGGAATTGCGCCGCGGCCTGCTGGAAAACTTGGACGCGTTGGCGGCACGATTGCCGGCCTTCTCCGACACGACCCAAGCCCGCGAAGTGATCCGGCTGATTTTCGAAGCCGTCTTGCCGGCCTATCGAGAGCATCATCGTGATTTGCTGTTTCATCTCAGCGACGCCGAGTTGTTGCGGCCAATGTTCATCGGGCGCGTGGCCGAGGCGATCCTGGCCGAAGGAGCGCCTTGGGACGAGACCGAGCGGATCGTGGCCGGCAGCGCTCGCGCGGCTCAACGATTATCTTGGCTACCGGCCCGTGGCGGTGCTGAATAACAACCAGCGCGTCGAGCCGTATGCGCACGAACGGGTGCGCCCGATTCCGTGGTATGTCGCCGGGGCGGGCGTTGGCCCCGGCCGCTATCACGACGTGATCGCGCTCGCGCTCGATCTGCTGCGCACCACCGATCCGGCGATCTTGGAAGCGGCGTGGTTCGATCCGAACCTGCTCGACGAGCTGGCGATCGACCCCCGGGCTTACGATTTCAATCACCCGGTGAACAAGCGGCCCAACTACCATTTCGGCCAATGGGACCCGCACCATTTCGACAACCAGGGGCGCTACCGGCGGTTTGTATTGCAGCAAGTCACGCTCGAAGCGCTCTGGCAGCGTGTGGAAACCGTGCAGGACCTGCCGCGCGAGGAACTGCTCTTCGAAGCCGCGGCAGTCCTGGCCGGCACGATCTTGATGGCCTCGGGCACCAGCGGCAACAGTCCGCAAGCGCACGATTCGTCGACCACGCTCGCCACGCTCTTGCCGCAGATCGCCACGTATCGCGACGCGTTTTACAAACACCTGTTCTCGCGGCTCTCCGGTCCGCACTTCGAGCGCCTGGAGAAAGAAGCCGCGGCGCTGCACCAGCCGTTTGGCGCGGCGCGGCAGCATCTCAACGCCCAGTTGGCTCGGCGCCGGGCAGTGCAATTGCAACATGTCCATTTGGCGCTGCTGTTCGCGCGGTTGGGATTCGACGAGGCTGCGCTAAGGCAAGTGAAAATCGTGCCGGCCGTGTCCGCGCGGATGATTTGCCAGATCCATTGCCTGATCGCGGCCACGCACCGCGCCGCCGATCAGGGCCGCTTGGCCGACGGCGTCGAGCTGCTGGCCCAAATCGAGGATCTTTTGCACCGGGGGATCGAATGCGGGGCGATCGTCGATCCTTGGAATATCCTCGGCTTCGGCGGCCAATTCAGCTTGTTTCCGGCGATCGAAAACAGCATCCCCGATCCCAGAATCGACGAGTTGCTGGAATTGATTGACCGGCTTTTCAACACGCACGCCCGGGTGTGGCACGAAGCCGCCGCCAGCAACCAGGCCGACGTGCTGGCGCGGTTGCCGCGCAATTTTCAGCGCCGGGCCGAATGGTGGGACAAATTCGCCGCGACCACCGTGTCGGGATTGCGCATGGTTTCAGGCCGCGAGATGCTCACCGCGGCCCGGCATGTCGCCGAGGCGCTTTCGGCCTGGCATCGCGCCGGGGCGGGCGGGGGCGATTTGAATTTCTGGCGGCCCCACATCGAGCAATTCGATTCGCCTCAAGCCTATGGTTGGGTCACCGAAGCACTGTTGGAACGCCGCGACCTGGCCGCCGCGATGGCGCTGTTGATCCATTGGCTCAGCCAGGCGGAGCACGTCCGCTTGGAAGAAGGTCCGCATTCGTTCCACGCCTTGGCCGAGCGATGGCTCCGGATGGCGCTCGCCGAATGCCGCCCGCGACATGGCAGCCGCAAAGCAGGCCGAGCCGCAACCAGCCGTGACATCTCAGCCTGCGGCAGCGCAGCCCGTGGCAGCGCAGCCTCCGGCAATGCAGTCGAACGCGCGGCTGCTGCGCAGGTTTTTCGACTTCCTCGAAGCCAATGCCGACGTGTATTGGAACGTGCCCGAACTCGAGGTCGCCGGACCCCTGCTGCGCTCCGAGGGGTCCACCGCGGCGCCGGCCGGGAACGAGCCGGAGGATTCCGACGAGGATCAAGAGGAAGACGTGTACGGGGCGGCGTACGACGAGATGGTCTATCGCGACAGCACGAACGACGACGTCGAGGGGAGCATGCTGGAATCGGCAAACCCCCGAACCGATCACGAATTGGAATTGCAAGCCAACCGGCTCGTCTGCCGGCTCGCTTTCCTGCGTACATTGGCTCGGCTTTGGCGGCGAGTCGCATTGGCCGATGCGGGCCTCGCGCCTGGCGAGTCGCCCCGGCTCGAGGGCTTGGATGCTTGGCGCGATCAGGCGGATCGAAATGGCCGCCAATTGCTGACACTGGCCGCCGACGTCGCCGCGCAGCCATTGCCCGCGCCCACGGGATCGCACGAGTCGCTTGTCGAATACGATCGGCGCTCGACGCTCAAGGAATCGGTGTTGGAGCGAGTTATCGGCGCTTGCGTGGCGACCGACGAGGCCCGGCAGTTTTTGGATGCCGCGATCAACGCGCGAACTCCGCCCGACGCGGCTGCGCCGACGGCAGAACTCATTGACGCGAGCTCGGCACTGCCCCTTCGGTCGACCCGACGATTCGCCTTTGGCGCACGGTGCTAGCCGGCGACGCGGCGGCAACCCGGCGGCACTGGTCCGCCTTTCTGGCCTACCTGCGGCAACAACCGCTGCTGTATCTCAAGATGGCTAAAGGGGGCGACCCGCGACAAATCGCCGCCGCCCGCAGCCTGCAGCAGACGATTCGACAATTGCTCCGCCGATTGCCGCGCCTCGGCCTGCTCCGCGAAGCGTGTCAACTGATCGAAACCGCCCGGCTGATGGAGCGCGATCACCCGCTCGGGCCGGGCTCGGTGACCGAATTCCATCAGTTGTTCGAGGTTGGATTCCAGGCGATCGTCGAGACCGTCGTCGACTCGGCGACCGACTGGGCTCCCTCGACGAACCTCCAGCCCACGCTTTCCGAAGCCGACGACGACCCGCACGATGCCGATCTGATCGACGCCTTGCAGCATGTCACCCAGTCGCTGTTGTCGCAGTGGAGCCTGCACAGCATGGCCTTGCGGCTCTCCGTGCTGGACAAAGTCGGCAGCCAGCGCGAATGGCTCGAACTCACCCGGTTCATCAATCGCTACGGCAAGGGCTTGTTCACGCAATCTTTTTTCAACCTGGGCAACCTCCGGGCGATTCTGCACGAAGGGGTCGACGCCTGGTTGGAACAGATTCAAAACGACCCAGACACGTATGGCGATCTGCGGCTGGTGGTCGAGCTCGGCGACCGCCTTCCCCGGGCCGAGGCCCGCAAACACCTGACGCTCGTGATCGAAGCGATCGTCGAAAATTTTTCGGAATATCGCGACTACAACTCCACGACCACCCAGTCCGATCAGGGCGATCTGCTCTACACGCTGATGGATTTTCTCCAGCTCAAGGCTGTCTACGAGCGGATTCACTGGAATCTGCGTCCGGTGTTGACCGTGCATGAAGTGCTGGTTCGCCAAGGGCGCGACGAAGCCGCGCGGATGTGGGCCCGGGCAATGGCCAAGGAAACACAAGCCACCGCCGATCAGCAACAGCGCCGCCTGGCCGATTTGCAACGCAAACATGGCATGCGGCTGGCGACCGTGGCCGACCGGCTGGCCGAACGCTTCTTGCGCCCGTTGGTGGTCGACCGTTTGCGAGCACTGGTTCCTCCGGCGGCGGCGGAAGCGCGCGGGCCGGCGCCCGGCCCGGCGTTCGCGGCGCTAGAACAAGAAGCGGCCCAACTAGCTGAGGAGCCGACCGGCGCCGGGCTGGATCCGCCCGACTGGCTGATGATGCTGGAAGAAGAGGTCGAACGGGCCGCGGCCGCCAGTCGCGACAACGCCCCGGCGGAACTCGACGATTTCCCTCGCGTGCGGCTCACTTGGGACGAGATCAAAGCCCAACTGTCGAACTGGGAAATCCGGTTGCTGGAAGACCGCGGGAAATCGTAGCCGGTTGGTGCCACTGGCTCTGCCAGTGCCCTTTGGTGTTCTTGCCTTGTGCTGTCGGTAACGAAAAACCCTGGCAAGGCCATTGCTTCTCGGGACGATGGCACTCCTCGGGAGGGCGAGGCTCCTGCCGAGCCGCCTGCCGCATTCTCCTGTGCAGCCTGGATGAGCAACACGCGCGATCGTGTCGTTCCGATCGTGAGGGGCTTGCGAAAAAGGAATCAGCGTCGTTCGCTTCTCGGCTCGGCGGGAGCCTCGCCCTCCCGCAATGAAGACTTGCCGCCGACCAGGCGTTCCGCGGCAGATTCCCCGCTGTGGATCACTTGCGGGATGCCGACGCCGCGGTAGGCGTTGCCGGCCAACGCCAGCCCTGGTGTCGCATTCACCCGGGCTTCGATTCTCCCGACGCGCTCCAAGTGTCCCAAATGATATTGCGGCATCGACTCGGGCCAGCGAGCCACGGCCGTCAAGATCGGCGCCCGGAGATTCCCATAAGTTGACCGAGCCTCATCCTGCGCTAACTTGCTTAGTGCATCGTCGTCGGCCGCAAGCAGCTCGCCCTGACATGCTCCGCCAATGAACACTCGGAACAGAGCGACGTCGGCCGGCGCTCGCCCCGCAAACTTCACGCTAGAAAAACTGGCCGACAGAATCCGCCGGCGTTCGATCGCCGGAACAACGAACCCGAATCCGTCGAGCCGTTCGGCGATCTGCCGCCGCGGATAAGCCAGCGAAACCACCGCCGCAGAGGCATACGGAATGGCCGCGAGTTCAGTTGCCAGTTCCGGGTCGACCGCGGTGAGCAGTCGCGCGGCGGCTGGCGCTGGCAGGGCCAAGACGACCGCGTCGAACGATTGCTCGCTCGTGTTGCCCGCAATCGCCAACTGCCAGCGATTCGCGCAACTTTGAAGTGTTGTGACTGGGGAGTTTAGCCGGACTAAGCCCGCGGGCAATCTGGCGGCAATGGCATTGACCAGCGATTCCAACCCCGCGCTTGGCGTCGTAAACAAACCGTAGCGGGCGCCGCTGGCATGCGTATTGTGGGCCCCGTCGCGGTCGCCCTGCCGCTTCGCGCCGCGCGTCAAGCTGCCGTAGCAACGTTCCATATCCTGAAATCGCGGCAGCGTCGCGGCCAGGCTCAAGCGTTCCGGATCGGCCGTGTAGATGCCACCCACGAGCGGCTGCACCAGCCGCTCGAACACTTCGCGGCCCAGCCGTCGCCGGGCAAAGTCCCCCAGGCTTTCGTCGCCGGTGTCGCGCCGCGGCGGCACAAAGCGTTCGTACGCCAGCCGCAATTTTCCCAAGGGGCTGAGAATCGGCGATGCCAGCATCGGCCACGGCCGCGACGGTGCCATCAAGGCAAAGCCCTTGGGCACCGGCAGCAGCTTTCCTCGCCGCACGACAAACGCCCGCCGCTCGGCGTCATTGGTCGGAATCAACTGCCCGGCAAACCCGATCCGCCGGCACAGATCGACGGCAAAGGGCAAATTGGTGATAAAGCTATCGGCCCCGTGCTCGAGCAGGAATTCGCCGCGTCGCTCCGTCCGCAAGACGCCACCTAAACGGGCCCCGGCTTCGAACAAAACCACCTCAACCGCCGGCGCCAATTCGCGCACCCGATTTGCCGCCGCCAACCCGGCGAAGCCCCCGCCGATAACTGCGATTCGCCGTGGAATTTCCGGTCCTGCACTCATGGGCATCCATTCTACCAACGGAAACGCGAAAGCTGCGGGCACGCAAGGCCATGAATTTCCGGCCCTTGTCGGTTCCGGCAGGGCGGCCCTACAATGCAAGTCGGCTTCTTCCTTCACGGACGAACTTCTGAGCATTCCTGCCAGCCCCTCTCGCGAGCGCATGCCGGCCACGGATATTGTCGTAAAGGGTGCCCGCGAGCATAACCTGCGGGACGTCGACGTCGCATTGCCGCGGAACAAACTGATCTGTTTCACGGGCGTGAGCGGGTCGGGCAAGAGTTCGCTGGCATTCGATACGCTTTATGCCGAAGGGCAGCGGCGGTATGTCGAAAGCCTGTCGACCTTTGCGCGGCAATTCCTGGGCGAGATGCCCAAGCCCGACGTCGACCATATCTCGGGCCTCAGCCCGTCGATTTCGATTTCGCAAAAGACCTCGGGCCAAAATCCCCGCTCGACGGTGGGGACCGTCACCGAGATTTACGACTATTTACGCGTGCTCTATGCCCGCACCGGTCAGGGGCACTGTCCACAATGCCAGCGGCCGATCACGGCCCAAAGCCGCGAGCAGATCATCGAGCGAATCATGGCGCTCGAAGCCGGCACGCAGTTTCTCGTGCTGGCGCCGCTGATCAAGGGCCAAAAGGGTGAATACCGCGATCTGTTCGTCGATCTGTTGAAGCAAGGTTTTGCCCGGGCGCGGGTCGATGGCCGCGTGGTGCAGCTGACCGACGACCTGCGGCTCGATCGGCAGATGCGGCATCAGATTGAAGTGGTGGTCGATCGGCTGACCGCCGGCAGCGCGGTTCGCGCTCGCCTGGCGGAAGCGGTCGAACTGGCGCTGCGCCTTGGCAGCGGGACGCTCGTGGTCGCCCCCATGCGGGAACCGGCGGCGGAAGCGGCTGCGCCCGACGCCGAAACCGAACAGGCCGCGCCCACGGCTCGGCGCAAAACGGGCGGCAAGCGGTCGGCGGCGGAAGCGGCCGGCGATCTGGTCCTCTCGGCCCACTACGCCTGCACGCATTGCGGGCTGAGCTTCGAAACGCCCAGTCCGCAGTTGTTCAGCTTCAACAGCCCGCAAGGGATGTGTACCCAGTGCGACGGGCTGGGCGAAATCTACGGTTTCGAAGTCGGGCGATTGGTGCCCGATCCGAATCTGAGTTTCAAGCAAGGCTGCTTCGAGCTGATCGGCGCCTGGCGCGACCTGGGACGCTGGCGGCGGCATATTTATCAGGGCGTGGCCGACACAATTGGCCGGTTGCGCGGCTTGCCAGCGAACAAAATGTTGGAGACCCCCTGGAACAAGCTGCCCGAAGATCTGCAGAAGCTCTGGCTCTGGGGAACCGCTGACGAGCATATCACGTTCACTTGGCGCGGCGGGTCGCGGAGCGCAAAATACGGCGGCCGGTTCGAGGGCCTCGTGCCGCAGTTGCTCTCGCGCTACCGCTCGACCAATAGCCGAATCCAACAGCGGCAATTGGAAAAATACATGAGCGTGGTGCGTGCGCCGCCTGCGGCGGAGCGCGCTTAAATCCGCAGGCCCGATCAGTGACGCTGGCGACCGCCGACGCAACCGCGGAGTTTGCCGAGCGACCGGCCCGGTCGCTGCCGGAGATTTGCGGCTTGTCAATCGTCGCCATGTTGCGATTTCTCGATCGCCTCGAACTCGATCCGATCGGCCACAAGGTCGCGACCGAGTTGCTCAAGGAAATCTGCGGCCGGCTTGCAATTTCTCGTCGACGTGGGCCTGGATTACCTCACGCTGGATCGGACCGCGCCGACACTTTCCGGCGGCGAATCGCAGCGCATCCGGTTGGCGGGCCAAATCGGCTGCGGCCTGGTCGGCGTGCTCTATATTCTCGACGAGCCATCAATCGGTTTGCATCCCCGCGACAACCACAAGCTGCTCGGCACGCTCACGCAGTTGCGCGACAAGGGCAACACGGTCATCGTCGTGGAACACGATGAAGACACGATCCGCGCTTCGGATCGAATCATCGATTTCGGCCCTGGCCCCGGCGTGCGCGGCGGCCATGTCGTCGCCGATGGCACAGCCGCGGTAGTGGCCCGAACTGCCGAGAGCGTCACCGGGCAATATCTGTCCGGCAAACTGAAAATCGCCGTGCCCGAGCAACGGCGAATCGTGCGGCAAGACGCCACTGCCGCGGCGGATGCAAGCGCCAACGGATCAGGCCCGCTTGAAAAACGGCTCGGCGGGAGCCTCGCCCTCCCAAAGATCAGCAAGCCCAAACGCCGCCGCAAAGCCGCTTCTTCGGTCAACGAACCCGCCCCCAGCGAAAACGATTCGTCTTCGTCCTCAAGCCTCAAGCCACAAGCCTCAAGCCTTCCCCGGTGGCAAGTCGTCAATCGGGCCACCACCGACAAAGCACCAGCCACGGGCGGAGGGCAGTTCTCCACGCCCGTGCTGCGGATTGTCGGCGCACGGCACAACAATTTGCGCAATATCAGCGTCGAAATCCCGCTCGGGGCGTTCGTCTGCGTGACCGGCGTGTCTGGCTCGGGCAAGAGTTCGCTCGTGAGCGACATCCTGGTCGAAGCGCTGCGCCGCGACCTCAACGGCGGCATCGGGGCGCCGGGCGAACACGAGCGCATCGAAGGACTTGAACATCTCGACAAGCTGATCGCCATCGACCAGTCGCCGATCGGCCGGACGCCGCGCTCCAATCCAGCGACGTACATCAAGGTCTTCGACGACATTCGCGATCTCTACGCCAAGCTGCCGGAGGCGAAGACTCGCGGCTACAAGCCGGGACGGTTCAGCTTCAACGTCGTCGGCGGCCGTTGCGAAGCGTGCGAAGGGAACGGCTCGCGACGGCTGGAAATGGATTTCCTCGCCGACGTGTGGGTCACCTGCCCGGTGTGCGAAGGGAAGCGGTTCAACCGCGAGACGCTGCAAGTTCGCTTCAAGGGCATGAGCATTGCCCAAGTGCTTGAAATGGACGTGCAGCAAGCACTGGCGCACTTCGAAAACATTCCCGACGTACGCCACAAACTACAAACGCTGCACGACGTCGGGCTCGATTATTTGAAGCTCGGCCAGGCCTCGCCCACGCTCTCCGGCGGCGAGGCCCAGCGGATCAAGCTGGCCCGCGAGCTGGTGAAGAAAAGCACCGGCCGGACGCTTTATTTATTGGACGAGCCAACTACGGGTCTGCACTTCGCCGATATCCAGATGTTGCTCAAGGTGTTGCACGGGTTCGTCGAAGCCGGCAACACGGTGCTCGTGATCGAGCACAATTTGGACGTGGTGAAAACGGCCGATTGGCTGATCGATTTGGGCCCTGAAGGGGGCGCCGGCGGCGGCGAGATCGTCGGCGTCGGCACGCCCGAAGTGCTTGCCCAGAATGCCGCCTCGCACACCGGCGCGGCGCTGGCTCCGTATCTCGACCCCAATGTGAAACCCGTGAAGCCGCGAAAGCTTGGCGGCAAAGCGGCGGCTGTCGAACAAACCCGAGCGATCCGCGTCCGCGGCGCCCGAGAGCATAATCTCAAGGGGGTTGACGTCGAAATTCCGCGCGACCAGATGACGGTCTGCTGCGGCTGGAGCGGTTCGGGCAAAAGCTCGCTGGCGATGGACACGATCTACGCCGAGGGCCAACGGCGGTATGTCGAAAGCCTGAGCTCCTACGCCCGGCAGTTCGTCGGCCAGATGCAAAAACCGCGGCTGGATCATATCGAGGGCCTTTCGCCGGCGATCGCCATCGAGCAAAAGCACATGGGCCACACGCCGCGGTCCACGGTCGGAACCGTGACGGAAATCTACGATTATCTGCGCGTGCTGCTGGCTCGTTTGGGTAAGCCGTATTGCCCGGCGTGCGACATTCCGATCGGCACCCAAACGGCCGACGAAATTGTCGACAAGCTGATGGCCGAGCCGGACGGCACCAGGCTGTATTTGCTCGCCCCCATGCAAATCGCCGTCGGCGAACAGTACGACACGTTGTGGGATGAAATCCGCGCCGGCGGATATCCGCGGATGCGCGTCGATGGCCAGACCTATCCGGTCGATGAACCGCCGACCATCGACCGCCGGCGAAAACATCGCGTGGAAGTGCTGATCGACCGGGTCACGGTCAAGCCCAAGGCGCGCTCGCGGATCGCCGGCAGCGTCGAGAGCGCCTTGTCGATCGGCCGCGGCGTGCTGCACATCGCATATCCCGCCGCAGATGTGCCGGAGCCGCGGTGGCGCAATGAAATTCACAGCCAGCATTTCGCTTGCGACCAGTGCGGACGAAGCTTCGAGCCGCTCACGCCGCACAGCTTTTCGTTCAATAGTCCTTTGGGTTGGTGCCCGGCGTGCGAAGGCCTCGGCACGCAGGCAGGCGCGAATCCGGCGGCGCTGGTTCACGATCCGAAGTTGACGCTGGCCGAAGGGGCGATCCGACTTTGGCCGACGGTCGAGCAACGGACGTTTGCCGCGATGCTTTCGGCGCTGTCCGCGGCCGCCGACGTGCCAGTCGATGTGCCCTTCGCTCAGCTTTCGGCCCGGCAGCGGCGGACAATTCTGCACGGTAGCGGCGATTTGTGGATCGACGTGCCGCGGCCGGTCGAAGCGGCGGCGAAGAACAACGGTCGTAAAACAATCGCCCGCAAACCCGCCGCCTGGTTCCGCTTTCAATACAAGGGGTTGTATCCCGCGCTCGAAGAAGCGGCCAAGCTCTCGCCCGCGCTGCGTACGAAGCTGGATCATCTGGTCGACGAAGTGGAATGCTCCACCTGCGATGGCACGCGTTTGCGGGATGACGCCGCGGCGGTGCGATTGCACGGGCTGACGATCGGCGAAATCGGCCGGCTGCCGTTAGGGCAACTGGTGCAAACCGTCGCCGGATGGCGTTGGACGCCAGAGGAACAGAAAATCGCTGGCGATTTGATCCGCGAAGTCCAAACCCGGGTGCAATTCCTTGTCGACGTGGGACTCGAATACTTGTCGCTCGGCCGGCCGGCGCCGACCCTCTCCGGCGGCGAGGCCCAGCGGATTCGCCTGGCAAGCCAGGTTGGCAGCGGCCTGTGTGGCGTATTGTATGTGCTCGACGAGCCGACGATCGGCCTGCATCCGCGCGACAACCGGCGGTTGCTCGGCGCATTGCGCCGGCTGCGCGATCTCGGCAACACGTTGCTGGTCGTCGAGCACGATCGCGAGGTCGTCGCCAGCGCCGATCAGTTGCTCGACTTCGGCCCCGGCGCCGGCGAGTTCGGCGGCCGGATCGTCGCCCGCGGCACGCCGGCTGAAGTGGCCAATGCGAAAGACTCGGTGACAGGTCCGTATCTGTCGGGCAAGAAGGCGATCGCGGTCCCGCTGAATCGAAGAATTTTGTCGGGCGACGCAGATCCGCCCGGCGGCGGCTGGCTGGAAATTATCGGCGCTCGGCACAACAATCTCCGCAACGTGAGCGCGAAAATTCCGCTCGGCACGCTCACCGCCGTCACCGGCGTGAGCGGCAGCGGCAAGAGCTCGCTCGTCGAAGACGTGCTTTACAATGCTTTGGCCCGCAAGCTGCATCGGGCCAGCGTGACCGCCGCGCCGCACGACGAAATCCGCGGCGTGAAGCGCGTGAACAAGGTGATTCGCGTCGATCAGCAGGCGCTGGGCTCGACGCCGACGTCCAACCCCGCCACCTACACCGGCGCCTTCGATCTGATTCGCACGCTATTCGCCCAATTACCGGAGGCCAAAGTGCGCGGCTACCAGCCGCGGCGGTTCAGCTTCAACGCCCCCGGCGGCCGCTGCGAAGCCTGCGAAGGAAACGGCCAAAAGCGGATCGAAATGCACTTCCTGCCCGACGTCTGGGTCGAATGCGACGTCTGCCGCGGTCGGCGCTACAATCCCGAAACCTTGGCCGTGCAGTTTCATGGCCAGTCGATTGCCGACGTGTTGGAAATGTCGTGCGGCCGGGCCGTGACGCTATTCGCAAACATCCCCAAGATCCGCCGCATCTTGCAAACGCTGTGCGACGTCGGCCTGGAATACCTGACGCTCGGCCAGCCGGCGCCGACCCTTTCCGGCGGCGAAGCCCAGCGAGTGAAACTGGCCGCCGAACTGTCGCGGCCCGACACGGGGCAAACGTTGTTCTTGCTCGATGAGCCGACCACGGGACTGCATTTCGAGGATGTGGCGAAGCTGCTCGAAGTGCTTCAGCGGCTGGTCGATCTGGGCAACACCGTGGTCGTGATCGAGCACAATCTGGACATCATCAAAGCGGCCGATTGGCTAATCGACATGGGCCCCGAGGCCGGCGATCAAGGGGGTCTGGTCGTCGCCGCCGGCACGCCGGAACAACTCGTGGCCCATGCCGCCGACCCCGCCGCCAGCGTGTTGCTTCGTTCGCACACCGCCGAAGCGTTGGCCCCGATTCTGGCCGCCGGGCCGCATGCCGACCGGCGGATGCATGACTTCCACGCCGCCGAGGCCAAGCGCCAAGGAGATCTCGACATCGCGGAGGTGGGCCGCACAACGAAAATGCCGTGGGAGGTCGATGGCCGCCGCTGGCACACGCAGGACCGCGTGGGCCGCAAGGGCGAGCCATGCCGCTGGGACGGAAAAATCCTCGACCGCGTGGTCGATCGGATCCACGAGCTTGGCAAATTCAGTCCGACGAACTGGGCGGAACGGAGCGTCGTTGAAATCAGCGGCGAAGAAAAATCCAAGGGTTGGTTTTTCCATGCCATCACCGGCGAGGCATGGCTGCTGAAATTGAAATTCCGCGTCGCCAGGGCCACGTTCAAACGCGAACCTCTGATGCTGCGCCTCGGTCTGACTCCGCTCAACGATCTGAACGACCTGCCGATCTATGGCACCGGGTCGCGCGTGCGGTGCAAGAACCTGCGCGGCCCGTGGCAAGAAGTGCAACTGCACGTGCACTCGTGGGACGAGATCGATCGGCCCGAGTTCTGGAAATTTCTGGAGCAAGCCGTGGCAGGTTTCAACTACTTTTCCGAGCGCGTCGAGCAGCGGCCCGAGGATGTCATGCCTTGGAAGGTGCTGGGGCGGAAATGGCATTTTTCGAGAAAAGGATTTCCGCCAGGGAAGAAAGCCGCCTGGGAAGTCGATGTGCTCGAAGAGCTGTTCGAGGTGCTGGCCGAGGCGGCGCCCCAGGGGCAATTCCTCTGGAACAATCAGCAGTTGGTCCACATCTTTGTCCCCGGCTGGAAAGAGCCCTGGGCGACGATCCATACCAAGCGATTGGAAGCGGTCGATTTGCAACTGACCGGGCCGAAACGGAGTTTTGCGTTGGGCCAATTGACCGAATTGGCCTCCGATCCGAAACTCGACGCCAGCCGCGGAGAGTGCGACTATATTCGCCTTCGCTTCTTCTCGCTCAATGATCTGGAAAACGGGGATTTGCAAGGCTTTTTGCAGGCGCATGTGGCGGCGTTGGCGGCGACGGACGGGGCGAAGCCGAAGCGCTATGCGGATCTGGCTTCGTGAGAATTCTGGGAATGGTTCGCCGGGCGAGCCCGGCGGCTAAGAGCCTATCCGAGAACCGGCGGGGACTGGCTCATTTTGCGGTGCCCTGGGAGCAAAATGTGCCTGTCCCCTTCTCCTCGGCCGGTTCTCGGATCGGCAGTAAATGGATTGTTGAAAAAGGGGACTGGCTCTGAGCGACCTGTTGGATTCAAAGCCATTTGTGCGCTGCTGCGAAGTGCCTGTCCCCTTTTTCAACAACTGGCTAAATGGGTGGCGTAATGCCGGACGAATTGTTGCCCGCGACGTTTCTGTTTCGATATAGCGTCCCCTGCCAATACCGCGCGGAGGGCTGGTCGAAGTCGGACTTGGACCTCGGCGAAGAATTCCGGCTGCCAAGCTTCGCCGCACTGGATGGCGGACCCGAGGGCCCCGACGTGTCGCACCGCTTGGAACGAGTCGGGTCTGATGTTCTCGGTCGTCGTGGCCGGCAAGCGGCAGCCACCCTGGTGCCGCGAGAATCGACTCGACGAGAGCGATGGCTTGAACCTGTGGATCGACACCCGCGATACGCACAACATCCATCGGGCCGGGCGATTCTGCCATCATTTCCTGTTCATGCCTAGCGGCGGCGGCCATCGCTTGAACGAAGCCACCGGCGCGATGCTCGCGATCAACCGGGCTCGCGAAGCGGCGCGGCCGGTTCGCGGGGAAACGCTCGGCGCGCGAAGTCAGAAACGGCCGGACGGCTATCTGCTGGACGCTTTCGTCCCGGCCACGGCACTCACGGGCTTCGATCCAGCCGAACATCCCCGGCTGGGGTTCATGTACGCGCTGGTGGATCGAGAACTGGGCACGCGAACCTTTTGCTCCGCGTCCGAGTTTCCCTACAGCGAGGACCCGAGCCTCTGGGCTACGCTCGAACTAGCGAAGCGGTGACAAACGAACAACAAACGCCGCGAGAGAATGCCACCGCTACTTGTGCTCTTCTCCGGGGCGGATGAAAATAGCTGCTGTTCATCAACCGCGCTAAAGGCTTCTATGGCGGCTGCCCCACAAAGCCACGATTCGCCGCTTGGCATCCGTCAGACGGTCGCCGAAAGAAAGGCGGAGATTCTGCGCTTAGCGGCCAAATATGGCGTGAGTAATATTCGACTGTTTGGTTCGATTGCCCGTGGCGACGAGGTCGAATCGAGCGACATCGACTTTCTTGTCGAGATGAAGCCAGGGCGGTCGTTGCTGGATCAAGTCGGGTTGCAGCAGGACCTGGAAGAGTTGCTGGGCCGCAGAGTGGATGTCGTTCCCGAAGGTGGACTCAGTCCCTATTTGGCTGACCAAATCCTGGCCGAAGCAAGGCCGCTGTGAAAGACGACCGCCTTTACTTGTTGCACGTCCGGGACGCCGTCGATCGCATCCGGGAATATACTTCCGCCGGGCGTGACGCTTTCTTCGGTGATCCGAAGACGCAAGACGCCGTGATCCGCAATCTGGAAGTCGTGGGCGAAGCCGTAAAACGTATTTCAGCCGCCGCGACATCCAGCAAACCGGAAATTCCGTGGAAGCAGATCGCGGGCATGCGCGATGTGCTCATCCACAACTATTTTGGCGTTAATCTGGATTTGGTTTGGGAGGTCGTGGATACCCATCTCGGCCCGCTTGCGGCGGCGATCGGCGAACTCTTGGCCGGTTAGAATTCCGCCATCTCGCGGGCATGATAGCTCGAACGGACCAACGGCCCGCTGGCCACGCGGCGGAAGCCGAGTCGCCCGGGCGGCGCGGCCCAGTTCGTCGAACTCTTCCGGCGGCACATAGCGCTCGACCGGCAGATGAGCGAGTGTCGGCTGCAAATACTGCCCGAGCGTGAGGAAATCGCAGCCGGCATCCAGCAGATCGGCCAGCGTGTCGAGCAGTTCCTCGCGCGTTTCGCCCAGGCCGAGCATCAGGCCGCTCTTGGTCTTGATGCGCCGGGTTCAGCCGCTTCACCTCGGCCAGCAACCGCAGCGTCCAGCGATAGTCGCTCTTCCGGCCCCGCACTCGGCGGTAAAGCCGGGGCACGGTTTCGGTGTTGTGGTTGAACACTTCGGGCGCCGCGGCCGACGACCCGCGCGAGCGCCGCCGGGTTATCGAGAAAGTCGGGCGTCAGGACCTCGACCGTTGCACTGGTCGCAGCCCGGACTGCCAGCACGCTTTGATAGAAATGCTCGGCGCCGCCGTCGGCCAGATCGTCGCGGGTCACCGAGGTGATGACGACGTGCTTCAGACCCAGCCGCCGGGCCGCCTCGGCGACACGCCGCGGTTCGTCGGCCGCGAGCGATTCGGTTTTCCCCTTGGGCACCGAGCAAAAGCCGCAAGGGCGCGTGCAGACGTTGCCGAGGATCATGAACGTGGCCGTCTTTTGCGACCAGCATTCCATACGATTCGGGCACTTGGCGCTTTCGCAGACCGTTTCCAGGCCCAACTCGTTCGACGAGCGAGGCCGTGAAATGGTGTCCGCCGCCGGGAGACAGATTTCGCCTCAACCAGGGTGGCAGCCGGCGGGGAGTCGGCGAGATTCGTGAATGACCGGTTCCGCATCGACCGCTTGCCCCAATGCCCGAGCGGCATCGCCAAGTTGACTTGTCGGACGCTCGATGATCGGCAACTCAGCGAACACGCGCGGCAATCTCCAAGTTCGAGTTTCACAATCCGCTCAACAGCGGATGGCCGGTGTGCATGTGATATCGTATAACAATTTCTCGTGCATCTCGCTTTCTCCATGCAACTTTAGCAGTCGCCCCGGCGACGGGAAAGACCGTCTACGAAGCCGACCAAGCCCGCCAAACCGGCCAAACCGGCCAAACCGACGCCGGCGAAGAAGCCGAAGAAGAAAGACGCGCCCGACCGCGAGCACGACAACGAGCGGCTGATCGCTCAGAACCGCAGCGCGCGGCACGAGTACGAAGTGATCGATACGCTCGAATGCGGAATCGTTCTCGTCGGCAGCGAGGTGAAGAGTCTGCGCACCGGCCGGCTTTCGCTCGATGAGGCCTATGGGCGGGTCAAACAAGGCGAAGTCTGGCTGATGGGCTGCGACATCGCGGAATACGTGCAGGCCAACCAGTTCAACCATGCCCCGCGCCGTCCGCGTAAGCTCCTGATGCACCGCCGCGAAGTGAAGAAGTTCGCGATGCTGGCGTATGAGAAGGGGTTAACCCTGGTTCCCTTGAAGATGTACTTCAAGGAGGGGCGCGCCAAGGTGCTGCTCGGTCTCTGCAAGGGCAAGAAATTGCACGACAAGCGCCAGGCGATTAAAAAGGCCGACGTCACCCGCGATATTCAGCGGGCGATGCGCCGCGGCTAAAACCGTCGACTTCGGGCTAGCACCGGCAAGCAACGTCTGCCAGCGCGAAGCACCAACCAGCCTGGCCGGCACGGCCACACTTCGCTGGCCCGTGCCACCAGAGCGGCTGAATCCTTCGTTTGCTATTCGCGGGGACGGACGACGCCCGTCAGGCCGCTGTAGTCCGGCCGATCTTCGGGATGCCACAGCGGCAAACCCTGCTCGATGCGCCGGGCAAGAACGTCTAGCTTATCGTGCGAACCGGCAGGAGCGTCCGTCGGGCAGAATTCGTCTGACTCGACCGGGGCGAAATCTTCATCGTGGCCGTACTTCAAAATCGTCTCGAACACATTCCGAACTTTTTGCATTGCTAGATTTCTCCTCTGCAAACAACAACAATACCGCTAAGAAACACGTCACGATTCGCCCACGCCTCGCAATCGTTGGTTGGCCGTCCGGCGAGAACTTCGCCATTCGGCAACCCATAGTCGGCCTCGTCCAGACTCAAAACCTGATTGCCTATGGCGTTCAGGTCGCTTGCCTGGGCCGTCGCACCGATTCGTGTCGCCAAGCCTGAGTACTTCAGCCGTTCCCTAAGGGACCAAACGTGTCATGACTCGGCTGTGGTGGGCACACAACAATGCCGAGAGGCAGATTCACGCTCGACAACTGGCTGAAAACGTCACAACTTCATCGTTCGACCCCGTGATTATCGCCCATCGCCAGCGGATGTCAAGTATTTTGTCCGCGGCGAATGCAGTCGCCCCGTTACTGCCGAAACGGAACCGCCCTGAACTACCTCCTTTACCCAGACATAGCTTGAGCGACTCAAGGCGCCGGCTTTTCAGCGGGTTTTTCGCCGCGGTTGATTCCCGGCGGATTGGGGATCGAAAGCTTTAGTGGGCTGGCCTCGGGCTTGACCGGCTTCAGGACCACATCGCGGAGGTCCATCACGGCCAGCCCCGGCTTACTGGTGGGGCGGACCGACAGCGTGTAATCGCCCGGCTTGTCGATTTGCACCACGCCGATCTTGCGCAGCCGAAACGTGCGGAAGCTGCCCGTGTCGGGCACCTTGTCCTCCAGAGTCTGGTTGCCGATCGCGAGCGTGTACCGGCTATCGCCACTTCCTTGGCCGCAGGCTGCCAACATCTCGATCTCGAATTTGCCCGGCTGCTTGATCGACAGATCCCAACTAACCCAGTCTTCGGCGCGGGTCCAATAGCCGATCGTGTTCTTGTCCGGCTCATAACGTACGTGTGAGCCATGAATGCTCACATCCTTGGCGTGGAGCAAGATCGAGCCATCCGCGGCTTGGGCGACGCGTTTCGGCGCTGCTTTCGGCTCGGTCTGGGCAGCAGGCAATTTTTCCGGCGGGTCGGCCGCGTGCGCGCGTTGTGAAGGCGCAGACGGCAAGGGTAACAATGGCCATCGCGATCGACACCGACGAAAACTCTCGGAATTGAAATGTTCGCTTCATTGTTTATCGTCCTGGGCCAGTCCGGCGTTACGACCTGCCGCTTAGCTGGCTGTTGAAAAAGGGGACAGGCACCTCGCAGGAACGCGAATTCCGCTACAAACCGATTTGGTTGCTCAGAGCCAGTCCCCTTTTTCAACAGGCAGTTAGTCGCCGTGAAGCTGCCGCAGTCGGGGCGACAGCCGCAGCAATAACTGCACGCGTTCGAATTCGTCGAGCCACTCTCCAACAACCGCCGCGGTCAGCGTCGTGTCGGGCGCAACCAAACCGGTCGGGCAGGATGCCACCAACTGATCGGCCGCCATCCGGCGATACTTCGCGAGCGTGCGGTCCCCATACAAACCGACGAACTGGCCATCTTCGCTCAAGAATATAAGCACCGGCACGCGCGAGCCGCCACAGATTTTCAACTGGTCGGCCAGATCGGCCGCGGCATCGCGATCGAAGTAGCGAATCTCGGTGGCCGGCGCCAGGCGCCCGAAATGGTCGAAAATCGGGCACTGATTCACGCAGTCGCCGCACCAGGCGCCGGCCAGGCAGAGCACCTTCATCGGCCGACGAAAGCCCGCGAGCAGTTCGCGTTGTGCGTCGGTCAGGCGAATCGCCGCATGGACGGTGGCCCACCGGCGGCGATGCTCTTCGGTGCCGAACTTTGCCAGAAACGACTCGTAGCCCAGCCCATCGTCGAATTGCGCGGCGAAGTCGAACATGCAAAGCTCTCGGGCTCACGAGGCCTAAGGCCGAAGGCTTAGGGCTTAAGGATGAGGACGAATCACATTGCTTCATCTTAAGCCTTCAGCCCTAAGCCTGTGGCCTTTTTTCTCATTCTCTCACCGTTGCTGGCGGCGAGACTGCTCGTTTTCTTGCCTTAGCGATTGGATCAGCTTTTCGTTCTCGACCTGGGCGGCGTCGCGCACGGCGAGCTCGGCCTGGAGCCGATGGATCAACTTGTCGAATCCCTCGACTTGCCGGCGGAGCATTTCGTTCTCGTCCGCCGGCGGATGCCGGGCGATCGGCGTTTCGCCGGCGCCGACTTCAGCGATTCCCTGACCCGCCCGCAACGATTCCGGATCGGATCCCCCGGCGGCCGGCGATTTTCTTGCGGTGGCCACGGTCGCCGAGCTCTTTACCAAGGAAGATGAAGCAGCGCGGGCTGTCGATAATGGCTCGGTGACCTGCGCCGCGGCAGCCGCTGTTGTCGCAGCGCTGTCGTGTACCGCGGGACCGCTGGCAACCGTCGCGGCGTTCGGCCGTAACCAACCACGCGGAACGAGCGATCGCCAGGCAACCAACCCGATCGCCACCAGGAGAATGGCGGCATACCGCGCGAACCGCCGCCCGCGCTTGCCATCGCGGATCGGCTCGACGGTTCGTCCTTCGGGCGGAGAATGCCGCGCCGCCAACCGCTCGGCCTCGTCGCGCAATTGGGCCGCCAGCATTGCCAATTGGTCTGGCAATTCAAGGTCAGCATCGGCGTCCACCTCCGCCGGCACGGACCGGAACGGTCCCGCGCCGTGCAACCGCGCAGTCATCGAAGTTGCTCGTTGCGACGCACCATTCATTGCCGCGGGATGCGATTCCGCCATCGCCGGATCAACGAAGTGGCTGCCATCGGGGTTGCCGTCGGCGCCGGAAAACAAGCGGGGTTCAAAGGGCATGACCCAAATCCTCAGTTGGATAGGCGGGAATGGCCGTCACGTCGTCTTGCTCACGAGCCAACAAATCGCGCAGGGCAGCCAGCGCGTGAAACAGCCGCGACTTCACCGTTCCCAGCGGACACTCGAGCACTTCGCCAATTTCCTCATAACTCAACCGCTCGCTGAATCGCAGGACCAACGCCTGCCGCTGGCCATCGGGCAATTGAGCCACGCGGCCCCATAAGCCGCGCTTCCATTCGGCCACTTCCAGCGGCGTTTCCGCGGCGGGCGTCGACCGAGGCGTTTCGACTTCGTGGTCCCACAGCACCCGGAGCTTGCGCCGCTGCATGCCATGCCGCCGGCGCTCGCGCCGGTCGAGATTCAACAGAATTCCATACAGCCAAGTGTACAGCGTGCTGCGGCCGGCGAATCCGCCCCCTTGCCGGGCCAGCACCAGGAATGTCTCCTGAGCGAGATCGTCGGCGTCCCACGGGTTGCCGCTCAGCACGAGCGCAGCCCGATGAATGCGGGCAAAGAACTGGCGGCTGGCATTGTCGACGTCGGCGGGAGACAAGCACAACCTCGCGAGATTTATGGGCCGCAGGCCTACGGAATCCGCCAGGCTGTGGCAATCGGGGATTGCGATTGGGGAATTTCCTAAGTTCGCGGCGGATGCTCGCCATGCGAGCAACACCGAAGATCCATTGTACCGAGCCGTGCGCAACGCTGCCAAGCTAGTTGAAGCCAAAATTCGCCGGGGGTTTGCCGAAGGGACAAACGCCTTAGCCCCCAATCCGTTAGTGCCCCGGCAACCGGAAAAAGTTCACAACGGCGAAGAAAACGCCGTAAAGAGCCGCGCACGAAGTACGCGAAAGCGCTACGTGACCATCACCGCCAACCGCTTACTTTGTGCGCGGCTCTTTCTACGTGAACAGCCCGCTGACCGACTCATTGCGATGGATTCGCTTGATCGCCTGTCCCAACAGCGGCGCGACCGAAAGGACCTTGATCTTCGGCAGCATCTGCTGCGGCCGCAAGGGAATCGTGTCCGTGATGGCCAGCCCGGAAATCGGCGCCGCTTGCAACCGTTCGATGGCCGGCCCGACCAGCAGGCCATGCGTCGCGCCGACGAAGATGTCGCGCGCTCCGGCGTCGTGGATCGCGTTGGCCGCGCCGCAAATCGAACTGGCGGTGCTGATCATGTCGTCGAACATCAAGGCCACTTTGCCCTTCACCGCCGCGCCGATCACGTTCTCTTGCCGGGTGACATCGGCGCTCGTGCGGCGCTTGTCGACAATGGCCAGCGGCGCGCCGATCCGGGTGGCATGTCCCAAGGCGCGCTTGATGCCCCCTTCGTCCGCGCTGACGATCACCAACTCATCCTTGCGAAAGCCGAGCGACTGAAAGTGGTCGTTCAACACCGGGGCGGCATAGAGATGGTCGACCGGCACGTCGAAAAAGCCCTGAATCTGGGCCGCGTGCAAATCCATCGCCAGCACCCGGTCGGCCCCCGCCCGGGTGATCAGGTTCGCGACGAGCTTCGCCGTGATCGGCACCCGGCCGGCGTCTTTGCGATCCTGCCGGGCATAGCCGTAATAGGGAACGACGGCGGTGACCCGATCGGCGCTCGCCCGGACGAAGCTGTCGATCATGATCAACAGCTCCATCAGGTTTTCGTTGACCGGCGGGCAGGTCGGCTGCAGGATGAAAATGTCGCGGCCGCGCACATCCTCGTCGATCTTGCAGGAGATTTCGCCGTCGGGAAAATTGCCGGTCGAAATTTTGCCCAGCGGCAACCCCAGATACTCGCAAATCCGCTGGGCCAGTTCCGGATTGGCTCGGCCGCTGAAGACTTTCAGATCGTTCATGATGTGCAAAGCCATAGGTCGGAGTTTCGGCGAAACTAATTTCCCGGCGGCGCCAAGGGTCGCGGGTGGTGTGTCTGGCGGAGCAGTTCGCGCTCGGCGATCGCCAGTTCGTCGACCGTGTTGATGCTCAGCGCCTCGCACGGTTGGAGGACGGCCAGCGCCTCGACGGCCTTTCCTTCCGCCCGCAGGATGCCCGGGCAATCGGTCAGATAGTATTCGCCTTGAGCGTTGCGGCGGCCGACTCGATCCAGCGCGCCGAACAACTCGCGGCGATCGAACACGTAGGTGCTCATGTTCACTTCGCTGATGTTTCGCTGTTCGGGCGTCGCGTCGCGCTCTTCGACGATGGCTTGAAATTTGCCGGACGCATCGCGGACGATTCGCCCCAGGCCCGCCGGATCCTCGCGCTGCGCCGTGCCGAGCAAACACGCCGGCCGGGTGCGGGCAAACTCGGCAAGCAAGGCCGCTATCGAGGCGCTCTGCATCAGCGGCGAGTCGCCCGTGACGACCACCACGGGTCCTTCGTGCCCGGCCAACGCGCCCTGCGTAACCATCACCGCGTGGCCGGTGCCAAGTTGCTCCGGCTGCTCGACGAATTGAATGTTCGCGCGATTCGCCAGTCGCTCGCGAACCAACTCGCCCCGATAGCCGATGACGACGACGATCCGCTCGACGCCGCCGGCGGCGAGGGCGTCGAGCACATAGTCGATCATCGGCCGGCCGGCCACCGGCAGCAAGACTTTCGGGAGATCGGATTTCATCCGCGTCCCCTTGCCTGCCGCCAAAACCACCGCAATGGAACTCGTCATGATGCGCGACCCGAAAGCTAAGCCAGCCGATAGGGAAACCAACTAGCGCCTTGTCAACGCTTGATTTTGGGATTGTGTGCCACTGGCTCTGCCAGTGATCTTGGAATTCTTGCCTTGATCGGTCAGCAACGAAGAACACTGGCAAAGCCAGTGGCACCCCAAATTCAAGCTGTGGCAAACCACTAGTATAAGCGGCCGGCCAGCGCGACGGGAGACGGCAAGAGAATGCCGGCGACGATGGCCGATTAGGTCCGGCTTATCGAGCCCGGCGCCGCTCACGTCCAGCAGTCGGCCTACCTCTGCGGGCGTTGGGCTTTTTCCACGCGGATGATCTGCTTGTTCGCCGATTTCCAATCGTCGGCCTTGGTGGCGTCGATCACCTGCTGGAGCGTCGCGAATTGTTCCTCGGAAAGCTTTCCCTGCTGGTGCAGCTCATCGATCCGCTTGGCGCCGGCTGCCACCCAATCGTGATTTTGAGCCGAAATCGCCGTCCGCAAGCCTTCGATCAGCACTTGATCCTCGGCCGGAAACTGCGGCGGCTTGCTGCAACCGCACGCACCGAAGGCTAGCGATACGACCAACAATGCAACGGATGTTCGTCGCCGCAACAACCCGATCCGGCCGCGATCCGCACCGGCCCGGTGAAAAAGGGGAGTGCGAGGCTCCCGCCGAGCCGCAACAAGAGATTGTGGTGCAATTCCGGCTCGGCAGGAGCCTCGGCCTCCCCAAGGCAAATCGGGCGTGGCTGGCTTGATTGTCGCAATTCCGGCTCGGCAGGAGCCTCGCCCTCCCGCATCGTGATCCTTGTTCAACGGACCGCGGCTATCAGTCGTCTTCGGACGAAACATCGACCGTCTCTCCCCCGTTGCGCGTCGCCAACGCCAGCCAGACCAGTTGATTCACATTCTCGGAAACGAACCGCGTGCTGTCGTCGGCCATCACGACGTTGCAACCGTTGCCATGCTCCGAATACATCTCGTCGACATAGCCGACGTAGTTGTTCGGCGGGTGGATCACCGGCGGCGTTTCGTTCAGGCCCGGGCCGCTATGGACGTTGATTTGCGGAGCGGCTTCGTCGCACCCGGCGAAGGCGAATGCCGGCCTGGGGCAAGTTTTGGCATTGGGAACAACGCCGACCCAGGTCGAGTCGCTGTGGATCGGCGTCTGCTCGCCCATCATCACCGTATTGCTGGTGCCGTCGAAGATGTCGGCGATCCGGATCCGGCTGTTCCGGAAGAAGATGCCGTTGGCCAGGCCCGACAGATCAGTGGCCGGATCATCCCAGACATCGTATTGCCCGGCGCTAGCGACGTAATGAGCCCGCGAGAAAACGGCTAGCGCATTGCCACTGCCGTCGGTGACGGTATAGGTCGTGGTGGCATCACTGACCGAGGGGCACCGAAACACGGGGATGATCGTTGTCGCCGGCACGGCATTGCTGGGGTCCCAGGCCGGAACCAGTTGATTGAAAGCCTTCATCGTGTCCAGCTCCTCGACATACGGCAAGATCGAGAACAGGCACGTATAGCCCGGCCCGGCGTCGCCATCCACGCTGGCCGCACCCATCACGCCGCCAGGGGTCGAAATGTAGGAAGAGGGGAAGTAGCCTCGGGCGTCATGATGATTGAGCATCGCCAGGCCGAGTTGCTTCAGATGCGAGGCACACTCCATCCGCCGGGCCGCTTCGCGCGCCGCCTGAATGGCCGGCAGCAGCAGGGCGACCAGAATGCCGATGATGGCAATCACGACCAGCAACTCGACGAGCGTGAAACCGCGCTTGGCGATGGTTTCGCATTCTCGGTCGCATACGGCGCCGTCCGCCGAGGGGCTGTGATGCAATCGGATGCGACGCGATCGACGCGGCGCGTTGCCCATTTTCCGCAGCCGTGAGAATCGGTGTGCATTCATAAAGAAGAAGGTTATCACTAATGCAACTCGGTTGCAACAAGGAATTCGAAAAATCTCCCCGCGATTTCAGAGATCGCGACGGGTACTTCCTGCCTAGGAATTGCTAACTTAACCAGCCGGGGTCTGTCCCCATTTTGCGCTTACCCCGTGAGCAAAATGGGGATTGACCCCCTCGGCGCCGCGAGTTGAGTTAGGACTGCTAACGATACTACGCTGGGATAGTGAAATTGATCGGATCGCATTTACGCTGCACAGCGCTATTGCTGGTGGCTCTCGAAACAAGAATTCTCTATAATTCATTTCCTGATCCGGCTTCCTATCCATTGCTTCGACAAGCTCAGCGGTCGCTGCTGAGGTGGTGAGGTGCATCATGCATCGACGCGCGAAGTGGAACTTGCGGCTCGCTCGGTTGCTGGTCGCGGGGGGAGGGCTTCTGCTCGCCGTGCAATCCGCCAGCGCGGCCCATCCGCAAGCGACGATCGGCACGGGGCTGCACACGGCGAGCGATGGATTTTCCGAGCAGTTCAATGTCGGTTTCGGCTTCAGTATTCCCACGCCGATGCCGGCGCCCGGCCACAGCGGCGTCGTGGGACTGACGCCGCAAGGAACGCTCGCTCCCAGCATTTCTTATAACCCCGGCGATTCGCTCAACACGCCGATCCCGTTTGCCGGCGGCGGCACGGCCCCGGCCGCACAGACCGGCTTCGCGCTCACTTCTCCCTCAGGCACTGCATTTTTCACCCTTTCGGCAACGCAAAGCAACAGCCGGTCGCTCGGCGGCCAGATGGGCAGCGTCACCGTGATGGACGGCGGCACCGGTTTCATCTCCGATTCATCGCTGGTTCCGTTCGTCACCAGCTTCGTGCCGGTCGTGGGCGACAATTCCGGCGGCAGCAGCGTCTTGGGCGAGCGCTTGGCGCGGCTCAAAGCGGGCGACACCGGCGGAGTGCGCGGGAACCCCAACGCAGGCTTCCCGCCAGCCGCCGGCAATGGCAATGCGGCTGGCAATGGCGCTGCGAATGGGCCGGCGGCGCAACAAGCCCTGGGCGATGCCGCAGTTCCGCTGGGATTGCAAGTGGCAGCGGCCAACCCCACGGCCGGTCAAGGCGTGGCCAGCGTGGCCGAGATTCGTGCCCAGCAAGCGGCCGCCGATGAAACGGCCGCCGCCGAATTTCGCCAGCTCTTCGCCCAGGCCCAAGGTGCGCTCGACGCGGGCAAACCGAACGTCGCGAAAATCTACTATCGGCAAATCGCGCGTCGGGCCACGGGCGCCACCCGGCAGCAAGCGCTCGCGGCGTTGAAATCGCTCGCCGTATCGGCGAGCTCATCCTCCACGAGCGCGACCCCGGACCACGAAACGCCCGCCAACGACGGGCAGGCGCCATGACCGATGCACTCCCGCCGCCGCGCGAAATGTGCAGCGGCCGATTCTTGCGGCTCATCGCCCAAGGGCATTGGGAATACGCCGAGCGAACCACGGCCACGGGCGCGGTGGCGATCGTGGCTATCACCGACGATCGCCGGATCGTGCTCGTCGAGCAATTTCGCATTCCGCTGGGCTACCCGGTGATCGAACTGCCCGCCGGCTTGACGGGCGACGTGGCCGAAGACCAAATTGCCGGCCTCGATGTGCTGGCTAACTCCGCTCACCGCGAGCTGCTGGAAGAGACCGGCTACGAAGCCGCCGAAATGCGGCACCTGTTGACCGGCCCGACGTCGGCCGGCTTGACGAACGAAATGGTCAGCTTCTACCACGCCGGCGGCCTGCGGCGCGTCGGCTCCGGCGGCGGCGACGAGCACGAACAGATCATCGTCCACGAGCCGCGGCTGGACGAACTGGACGCCTGGCTGGCCGAGCGCCAAGCCACAGGCGTCGGAATCGACCCCAAGATCTTCTCCGGCCTCTATCTAATTCGCGATTCGCTCTCGCCAAGCTCCGTCCCGTCAAAAGAGCCGCGCACGAAGTAAGCGACGCAGTGCGCACCACGTGCCATGGATGCCGCACAACCTGCCCCGCTTACTTCGTGGGCGGCTCTTTTACTAGCGGCCGCGTGCTCAAGCGCAGTGGCCGCAGCGGCCTTTGAGGAGCACTTCGGTGACGTGGCCGATGACGGATTGCTTCTCGCCGGGGGCGGGAGTGATCCGCACGTTCACGCTCGGCAAACAGGCGACTTCGCCGCAATCGACGCACACGAAATGCGGATGCTCGGCGTCGGCGGTCTTGCCGGTTCCGCGCACTCGAAACGCCACACGTGGTCGCCGAGCTCGATCCGCCACAGCAGGCCCGCATCGGCCAACTCGACCAGGTTACGGTAGATCGTGGCCCGATCGAACCCGCGAGAATCCAACCGCTCGGCAACCTGGGCGTGGGTCAGGGGGCTCGTGGCCCCGACCAATTCCTGCAACACCGCCAACCGGGCCGCGGTCGAGCGCAACCCCGCCCCCCGGATTCGCGCGAATCCACTCCACGGCTTTCGGCGAGGGATTGGATTTGCTCATGGCACGACCGGATCGGGGCAAGATGGTCCTTGCATTCTAACATCGGACCGCGCCGGGTACATGCCAGGGAGCAGGTCGGTCGTCGCCTGAACTCAGATCGGTTCGGCTTGCAGTGCCGGACCCCGCCTCGTCCGGCGGGCGAGACCTACTTCACGACCTTCGCGCCAACCGCCGGCGCCTGTGGCTCGAATGACGGCAAGGGATATCCCGTTTCGCCGTTCCAGATGTGGAGGATGCCGTCGTGGCCGCCGCCGATCACGAGCTTGCCGTCGGAGGTGGCCGCGGCGGCGTGCATGAACGAGGCCCCTTCTTTGTAGGCCCGGACATCGCGGTCGCTCGTCGTGCGGTGGATGCGCACGGTATGGTCGCCCGAGCTGACGACCAGATGCTCGGTGTCGCCGATGAAGGCGATCGAATTCACCTCGAACTTGTATTCGCCCAGCAGGTACGAATCGCCGCGCATCGTGCGCCGGCAGACGCCCGTGGCGAAATCCCAGAGCTTGACCAGATGATCGGCGCCGCACGTGGCCAGCAGCTTGCCGTCTGCTTGCCAGGCCACGCCCAGCACATGGCTCGTATGGCCTTCGAACGTGTGGACCAATGAGCCGTCGGCTACGCGAAAAACTTTCATCAACCGATCGGCCGAGCCGGTGGCCAGATATTGCCCATCGGGCGAGAACTTCACGCTGAAGATCGTATCGCGATGCGCGGCGGGAATCTCGCGGACTAGCTTGCCGTCGGCCACGTTCCAGATTTTCAATTGCGCCGAACGGGCCGGCAGGCCGCCGCCCGTGGCCAGCAACTTGCCATCGGGACTGAAGTCGAGCGCGAGCACGCGATCGATCAGCTCGGCTGGATCGTCGAGATGGCCGATCAACCGTTCAAGAGTCCACGGCGCGCCGGTTTTCCAGACGCTGATCTTGGGATCCGCAGCGGCGGCGAATAATTGGCCTTCGACGCCAAATGCCAGTGCCATGATGTTGACAGCGCCCGAGGGGGTCGCCGGCGGCACGCGCTCCAGAATTTCCACCGGAGCGCCGCGCTGGGCGTCGTACAATCGAATGCCTGGATCTTGCCCGCCGAGGGCGACGAATCGGCCGTCGCGCGAGAAGGCCACGGCCGCCAGCGGTTTGGCGCTGGTCGCGGCGGCGGCGATCAATTTTTTCTGTCCCGCCTCGCGGGCGGCCTCGGCTGCCGTGGCGGCGGCGACCGCTTTTTCGGCCGCCGGCACCGCCAGCTTCGCGCGCTCCATGACAATAGTGGCGGTGGCGATAAAGTTGATGGCCCCTTGCAGCGTGTTCTTGGCCTCCTGCAGTTCGCGCTCGGGTTGCCGAGCCCGATCCGCGGCCTCGTCCGCGGCGCCCTTCGTCTTGTAATGGTTCACCTCCTGGTCGCGGAAGCTCATGTTCGCTTGCTGCAAGGCGGTGTCGGCGGCCTGCCGTGCCTGGCGCGCGTCGGCGAGCTTTTTCTCGGCGGCCATTCGTGCTGCGGTAAGCGCCGCGTTGGCCTTGTCCTTGGCCGCTGCTTGGGTTGCTTGCTCCAGCGCGGCGATTGCTTCTTTTAGAGCCTTTTCGGCTGGCTCGATCGCACGTTGGGCCGCGTCGCGTCTATCGGTCGCGGATTTGAAGGCCGCCACGGCCGCGGGCAGCTTGGCCTCCGCTGCGGTGCGCGCTTCGACTGCCTTACGGGCCGGCTCTGTTTTGTCGGCGACCGCTTTCTCGGCGGTTGTCTTCCCCTTGTTCGCCTCTTCCAGCGCCGTCGTCTCGCGTTTCAGCTGCTCCTGCGCGTCGCGGAGCTCTTCCTTGCGATACTCGATGCTGGCCTTCGCGTAGTTGACCGTGCCATCGCAAATGGCCACGGCCCGCGCGGCCCGAGGATCTTGCTTGATGTCGGCCACGAGCGCCCCGTCGTCGGGGTTCCACAGGCGGGCAACGCCGTTGCCGCCGACCGAAATGCAGCGCCGGCCATCGGGACTGGCGGCCACGGCCGTGACCGGCGCGCCGTGGTCGAAGCCGATGATTTGATTGCCGGTTGCCGGATTCCAAAGCCGGGCGCTGCCGTCCTCGCCGCCGGACAGAAGGCGCTCGCCGGCGGCCGCGATGGCCGGCTTGCCGGGGATGGCATCAATCGCCGGCGTGGTGGGGGTCGCAGGCTTGGCTGGAACCGCGGGCACCGCGGGAATCGCGGCCGTGGCCGGCACGACGGCCAGCGACGTCACCGGCTTGCTATGCCCGTGCAGCTGCTTCGCTTGCGGCTTGGCGACTGCCGATGCCTTCTCGGTGATTGCCGACGTATTCCAAATCCGGATCACATTGTCGGCATCGCCCGTGGCGAGTTGCCGGCCGCCGTCGAGTATCGCCAGCGCGCGAATTTCGACGGGCGTCGCGAGCTTGCCCATCGCGTTCGCGGAAGCCAGATCCCATGCGCGAATCGTGTGGTCGAGTCCCGCGGAATAGAGCCGCGTGCCGTCCGGCGAAAACGCCAGGCCCGTCACGGCTCCTTCGTGCTTCGAGAGAATTTTTGTTGGCGCTTGGCCGACGAGATCGTCGAGTTCAATCGTGCCGCCTTGCGTGCCAACTGCGAGCCATTCACCTTTTGGGCTGACAGCGAGGCAGCGCGCCGCGGCATGGACCGTAAGATCGCGCTCAAACGTGCCGCGGGGGCGCTTCCAAATCTTCACCGTGCGGAAACCGCCCGAGGCCAGCAAATCGCCTTGATGGTTGAATGCCAAGGAGCGGATCAGATCTTCGTGCGCAGCGCCCGGCCAACCGGCGGCGGCTAGCGCGGGATCGGCCGGCTCCGCCGACCGCCGCGGTCCGCGCAGATCGTAGATCGACAACCCGTTTCCCCGGCTGCAAGCCAGCAGCTCATCATCCGGCGACACGGCCAGCGCGAGAATCGGCCGCGTTGCCGCGACCGGCAATGGCGTGCGCGGAATGACCCGCGAATCGTGCCGGCCGTGCCCTGGGCCCCCTGGTCGATCCAGATTTTCACCAATCCCAATTGCTCGGAAGTCAAAGCGCTGGCGCCCACCTTGTTATCCGGTGGCGGCATGCTCGGCTTGAGCTGATGCGACACCAGCCGCAGCAGCCGGCTCTCGGCGCCGTGGCCCGGCACAACGGCTGGCCCGCTTTCGCCGCCGGCGCGAATCAAGTCGGGCGCTTCGAGCACCAGATCGCCGGCCGGGTCGCCGGACTTGTGGCAGGCGAGGCAATTCTTGCGCAGGATCGGCAGAATTTCGGCGTCGAAGCTGACTGGCGCGGTGCGATGCACCTCCGCGATCGGAATTGGTTGAAGCATCGGCGGCGGCGCTGCGGGCTGCGTAGCCGCTGGCGCCGCGGGCTCGGCAGCAAAGGAATCAGCCGCAAGTGAAATGAGGAGTGCTGCGATGGCGATCAGCGGGATCCATAGCCACATCGCCAAGCGCGCGACCTTGAGAATATACCTGTTGCTTGACAGGAAAGCGCAGTGTGAGTTTGCCGAGGTACCGAGCGGCCGCAATCCCTCACCCCCGACCCCTCTCCCCCAAGGGGCGAGGGGAGATGATGTCATTTGCCGCGAAGGAGGTGTTCGACTTTGCAACAGGCTGCGAGGCATGGGCCGCGAACTCACAAGATCTCCTGGATCGGCTGGCCGTAGTTCAGGATTTCGACCGGCCGATGGGCTTCGTTGAAATAGGTCTTGTGCGTGTCGATCCCCAGTTGATGGTAGATCGTGGCCAGCACGTCTTGATGGCTGATCGGCCGCGTCTTGGGGGCCTCGGCCAGCGCATCGCTTTCGCCCAGCACCGCCCCGCCCTTGATCCCGCCGCCGGCCAGCACGTTCGTATAGACCATCGGCCAATGGTCACGGCCGGCGTCCTTGTTGATCTTAGGCGTGCGGCCGAATTCGCCGCCGATCAAGAGCATCGTCGTGTCGAGCAACCCACGGCTGTCGAGATCTTCGATCAGGGCGGACAGGCATTGATCCCACGGCGGAATCAGGCTGCGATGGGCGGTGAAGTTGTCTTTATGCGAATCCCATTGACCATCGACGCGGACCGTGACAAACCTCGCGCCGGCTTCGACCAACCGCCGGGCGAGCAGCATGCTCTGCGCCCGAAGCTCTCGGCGCCGTACTTCTCGCGCAGCGCCACCGGTTCTTTGTTCAAGTCGAACGCCTCGCGAATCGCGGGACTGCTGACCAGCTCCATCGCGCGGCGCGAGAACTTGTCCATGCCGTCGAGCGCGCCGGAGGCATCGGCTTCGCGGCGGAAATCGTCGAACCGCTCGAGCATCTTCTGCCGTCGCGCGATCCGGCTTTGATCCACGCCGTCGGGCAGCACCAGGTTGCGCACCTTGAAGCCCGAGCTTTGCGGATAGCCGAACGTTTGGAACGGATTGTACTCGACGCCCAGATAAGCCGCGTTCGAGCTGTCGAGCGCAGTCATCGTCGCGATGTACGGCGGCATGCCGTTGGCGCGCGGGCCGAGCTCTTTCGACACAATGCTGCCGACGCTGGGAAACTCATTGCCCGGCGAGCCCTTGGTCGGCTTGTATCCGGTGAGCACGGTATGCACTCCTTGACCATGCTCGGTCTGATCGTGATACACCGACCGCAAGATCGCGAGCTTATGGCAAAGCTTGGCCAGCCGCGGCATGTACTCGCCGACTTGGTAGCCGGGAATGCTGGTGCCGATGCCTTTGAATTCGCCGCGATATTCGACCGGAGCTTGCGGCTTCAGATCCCAGGTTTCCAGATGGCTGGGCCCGCCGGCTTGGAACAGCAGGATCACGCTCCGCTTTTCCGCGTCGGCCGTTTCGCGCCAGCGGTCGCGTCCGCCGCCGCCAGGGCCTCGCGCCGCAACAGATTGGCCAACGCCATCCCACCGAAGGCGATCGCACCCCCTTGCATGAACCCGCGCCGCGAAACATGTCCGCGCGGCGCATGGCCGACGTGCGGTTGTCCGATAATGGGATGGGCGAACATCGAGTTTGACCCTTTCCTTCAAGCAGTAGGGTGGGCATTGCCCACCAGCTTCACGACAATGCTTTCGGTTCGAAAAATCGGCGGCGATTCATGGTGGGCAGTGCCCACCCTACGCTAATGATTGAACAAGAATTCCTTTGAGTTCAGCAGCGTCCAGAGCAAATCTTCGGCGGCCTGCTGCTTTGCTTTGGCCGCGTCGAGCGGCGGCTTGGCCTGCGCACCTCCGCAGGAGCATGTTCGACCAGCGCCACCGCGTCCTGCAATTCCGACGGCGTCGGCGGCCGCGAAACCGTTCGCAAATAAAGCTCCGCGACCAGCTCGGCCGTCGACTTTTTGTCTTTGCACAGCCGGGCCACGGTCCCCTCGGGCGCGGCCACGGCCTGCTCGATCTCCGGCGCGAACATCATGTATAGCACTTGCGAGAGGTTCGGCTCGATCCGCGTTTCGCACACGCACGGCGTATCGCGCTTCGAGCGGCCGAAGATGTCGAGAAAATCGTTCTGCTGCGCTTCGTTGGGAAGCTGGATCGCCCGTTTCACTTCGGGGAACTCGTTGAATTTCGTGGTGGCCCCGGTCGCGAAGTCGATCGCGTCCAGCAGCACGTGCGGAGCCAATCGCTGCGGATAGTGTCGGGCGTAATTCTTGCGAGTCGGCGGCGTTCGCCGGCAACCGGCTCGGCGCTCAGCCCGTAAACGCGCGACTTCATGATGTTCTTCGTGAGCAGCTTCAAGTCGAAGGCATGCTCGCGCAGATCGGCGGCCAGCGCGTCGAGCAGCGCCGGGTTCGTCGGCGGGTTCGTGGCCCGCATGTCGTCGACCGCTTCGACCAGTCCGCGCTGCATGTAATGGGCCCATAGCCGATTGCGAATCGCGCGGGCGAAGATACGGATTTTCCTTTGCCACCATCCAGTCGACCAGCTTCTGCCGCGGGTCCTGGCCTTTGACGTACGCGATGCCCGGCCCGCCGAATGCCTTGGGCGTCATCGATCTGGCCGGTGCGCGGATTCTTCACATCGCCATCGTCCTTGAGGCCGACGGTTTTCACCGGGCCGTACGTCATCGCGTCGACTTTGGCAAAATACGCGGCGAACTGCCAGTAATCGTTTTGCGAGATGCGCTCGAATGGATGATTGTGGCAATGGGCGCAAGACACCCGCATGCCCGAGAAAGACTTGCGATGTGTCTTCGACCCGGTTTTCGTTGCTGTTGAGCTGCCGATACCAATCCATCTGCGGATGGTCTTCGACCTTGCCGCTGACGGCGATCAGCTCGCGGGCAAACTTGTCATAGGGCATGTTCTGAGCGAAGGCGTTGCGCAACCATTCGGCGAATTTCGTGCTGTTCGGCTTGTGATCGGCCGAGATTTGCTTGTTCCGCAGGATGTCGCCCCATTGCTGGGCCCAATAGATGGCATACTCCGGACGCTCCAACAGCCGATCGACCAGTTTGTCACGCTTGTCGGGCGACGGATCGGCCAGAAATTCGCGCACTTCTTGCGGTGTGGGCAACGTGCCGATGGCGTCGAGATAGGCCCGGCGGACGAACACCGCGTCGCTGGCCGCGAGGCTGGGGGCCAGACCCAGCTTCGTCCATTTTTCTTGCACGAGCCGGTCGATAAAATTCTTCGGCTCGAAACGCGGCCGACGGCTGCGTTGCTGACCGCGGCATACGGAACCGTCAGCCGCGACACGGCCACGATGCCCAAGTAGCGCACCATGGCGATCGCGTCCCCTTTTTCGCCGGAGGAATGGGCCAGCCCCGCGAATGAAATTTGCAACCGCGACGGCTGCTGGCTGAAGTATTCGGCTCGTGGCGGTTACGTCGCGCGTCGAGCCGTCGGAATAGCGAGCTGTGACCTTCAACTGCTGGTTTGCTTCCGGCGTCATGATTTGTTCGGCCGGCTCGACCAGAATGCCAACCAGCGTCGGATCGTGCTCATCGGTCCAGGGCGTCCCCTCGGCGATCCAGCGGCGGATGAGCTTGTAGGCGTCGGATGTGTCGTCGAAGCGCACGCCGCCGCCGTGCGGAATCTTGCCCGTGGCCTTCATGAGCATCAGCGACTCATCGGGCGCGGTCGGGGAGATTCGCCGGCCGAGTCCCTCTTCCACCAGCGCCGCATAATCGGCCGCGGGATCGAAGCCGAACAGCGAGAGCTTGAACCCGTTCTGCCCGCTCCCCCGCCCATGGCACCCGCCGCTATTGCAGCCAAACTTGGTCAGCACCGGCACCACATCATTGACAAAATTCAGTCGCCCGGCCGCCACGTTGGCATTTCCGGGCGCCGTCACCACCCCCGCTTTAGCCGCTGGGCTCTGCCCAGCGCACGCCATGCAACACGGCCATCCCCCGACCGCCAGCGCGAACATCAAACCAGCAGCGCCCCATCCCCAAGCGCGACCGGCCCGGAAATCATTGGGTGTGATGAGCGTCATCGCTGGGCAACAAAACGGTTGGTGTCAGATTCCAAGCCGATCCAACGTCGCAAGCGCCAGGCAGGAAACGGCGCGGCAGGCAATTCGCATCAGCGATAGTTTATCCGTCGGCCGAGGGGATTGCAATAAAAACTGGTCCGCCGTAAAGAGCCGCGCACGAAGTAAGCGAAAACGCATGCCAACCGGGCCGACGGCGCTCAAGCAAGCGGATCGCCCCGCGACGCTTACTTCGTGCGCGGGTCCGCCGTAAAGAGCCGCGCACGAAGTAAGCGAAAACGCATGCCAACCGGGCCGACGGCGCTCAAGGCAAGTGGATCGCCCCGCGGCGCTTACTTCGTGCGCGGCTCCTTACGAATAAGAATCGGCACGGCGCCTATCGCTGCGCCAATTGCCGGCGGGCGGCTTGCAGGGCGGCGTTCAGAATCGCGTCGTTCGGTTGATTGCCAGCCTGAGTGCCGGCTGCCGCGATCGCCGGAATCTGTCCGTTGATCGGCTTCGCCACATTGCGAACCAAAATGTCCGGCTGCACGCCCACGCGGACAAACGGGTGGCCATCGGGCGAGAAGAATTTCGCGGTCGTCAGGCGGATGCCCGCGCCGCTGGTGCCCAAGGGAAAGATTCCCTGCACCGAACCCTTGCCGTAACTCTTCACGCCGACCAGCACGGCCCGATGATGATCGCGCACCGCACCGGCGAAAATCTCGGCCGCGCTCGCGCTATCGCCATCGATCAGCACCACCAGCGGCATCCGCCACACGCCCGTCGTGCGGGCCATGTAGTTGTAATCTTCCTGCGGGCTGCGGCCGTGCGTCGAGACGATGCTCCCCTGGTCGATGAACTTGTTCGACACATCCACCGCCGCGGTGAGCAGGCCGCCAGGATTGCCGCGCAGGTCCATGATCAGGCTTTTCATTCCCTGCCGATGAAGCTGCCAGAGCGCGGTGTCGAGATCGCGGCTGGTCGTCTTCTCGAAGCAGGTGAGCTTCAGATAACCGATGCCCGAAGCGGCATCGACGATTTTCACGTCGTCGATGCTGGGGACATCGACGTGCTCGCGGCGCAGCACCGACTGGGTCGGAGGTTCGGTGCCGCGCACGGTGGTGAGCTCGACGGTCGTGTTCTCGGGGCCTTGCAGCAAATCGGCGGCCGCGTCGGTCGACAGATCGTGCGTCGAATGGCCGGCGACCGCCGTGATCTTGTCGCCCGCCTTGAGCCCGCCCCGTTCGGCCGGGCTGTTGTGAATCACGTTCACGATCAACAGCGCCCCGTCGGCCGCTTTCAGTTCGACGCCCAGCCCGACGAAGTTTCCTTCGATCTGCGAATACAAATCATTCAACTGGTCGGCGGTGAGGAACATCGAGTATTCGTCGAGCCCGCCCGCCGCGCCGGTCGTGTATTCCAGGATCGCCACGGTCGGGCTCAAGCCCAAATCAGTTTGCGCCAAATGGGCGGCCGAGGCGACCAGTTCGCGGGCTTCATTGCGGCCCTGGATCAGGCGATTGTCGACCAAAGCATGCAGATGGCGGCGGAACTCGTTCGTCTCCGCCGGAGTTGCTTGCAAACGATTGTTCGCCACGAACGCGGGCTCGTTCACCGCCACTTCGAGGTCCAGCGTCCCGCGGGCCACGAGCCGGCCCCAGTTCGGTTCCTGCACATAATGCGAGTCGATCTTGCCGAGCACGTCGTCGTAAAGCTGCAAGGCGCGGGTCTCGTCGATCTGCGCCAAGCCGCGGCGGAAGCTGCCGTCGGCACAGCGGCGGCCCAAGTCGTAATGGATCCGGGCCAGATCGATCCGGTCGTCGATGCCGGGCGTTGGCGGATCCTTGCGCGACGCTTCTTCGTACAAGGCCAGCGCTTCGCCCCAGCGGCGCTGCGATTCGAGCTTCTGCCCGCGCGACACGACGTCGTCCGCCGCCGGCGCCGCGGGCAGTGCCGGTGCGGTCTCCAACGCCGGCTGCGGAATCGTGATCTGCTGCGCCGCGCGGGGCGGCTCAACAGCGCAACGACAGCAGCGGCAAGCGCGAAAGCGGCGTGGCGGAGGCAGGCGGATGTGAACGGAAGAGGAGCTGACCGAATGACCCGATGACGCGTCATGGTAGTTTACCTGGGGATGTTGGTGCTGACGACGACAGCCGGGCAGTCATCGTGGCGTGCATCCGGTCGAACGGCATCGAGAGCAAGTCCGGTGCCCATGCGCTCATCAGGTGGCCGAAACGATCCGTCTTGGGGCCGGGCAAAGCGGGTCAAGCCAGCCGGCCAGAATCAATATAGGCCACGATTTGCGGTCGGTCAAAACGGGGCCAAAAAAATGTCAGCGCCCGATTGCCGACACCACCGCTACCACGGGTCTGAAACCGGGTCGCTGGCGCACGTGGAACTTGAAAGAAGGTAAAAAAGAATTGCACGCCTTACACGCCCTGGCGCGGCGGTAGGCGTTCTAGCAATCGCAAGGCCCAGGCCGGCAATTCGGGCGAAATCGTCCCAATCGGCACAGGCGAGTGCAAACGCGCAAAGAGCCGTACGCAACGTAAGCGGCGCACGCCGCGTAAAGCGCCGCGCACGCAGTAAGCGATGGCGGAATGCCGATCGAGCGGCCGACGCTTCCGTGCAAGTGGTGCGCTCGGCGGCGCTTACTTCGTGCGCGGCTCCTGCGTCGAAAAGAGCCGCGCACGCAGTAAGCGATGGCGGGATGCCGATCGAGCGGCCGACGCTTCCGTGCAAGTGGTGCGCTCGGCGGCGCTGACTTCGTGCGCGGCTCTCTAGCCGATCAACTCGGCGATCGGCTCGGGATGTTCCACCAGATATTGCGGCCGGCCGTTCGGATCCCGCAGCGTCGTGGTCCGGGGGTCGATTCCCAACTGGTGATAGAACGTCGCAAAGACTTCCTGGAAATGGACCGGCCGGTCCTGGGCCGTTTCGCCATACCGATTCGTCGAGCCGATCACCTGGCCCGAGCGTAGCCCGCCGCCGGCGATGAACACGCTGGCCGCGCGCGGCCAATGGTCGCGCCCGCCACCGCTGATCCGCGGCGAGCGTCCGAATTCGCCCCACATCGCAATGCTCGTCGTGGCCAACAGGCCATGCTCGTCGAGGTCGTTGATCATCGCGCTGAGGGCCGTGTCCAGCGGCGGCAACTGGCGGCGCAGCGTCGTGAAGTTTTCGGTGTGCGTGTCCCATCCGCCCCAGCTCAGGCTGATGATCCGCACGCCGCACTCGACCAACCGCCGCGCGACCAGGAACCGGCTGTTGTCGTTGCTCTCCGGAATCCCGTAGCGTTCGCGAACTTTCGGATCGGCCTTTTCCCAATCCAGCGCCTCGGCCAGCTTGCTCGACGTGATCACGCCCATCGCCCGGCTGTTGAACGCATCCATCGCTTCCATCATGTGGCTGGAATCGACGTCGCGGCGCACGCGGTCGAGTTGCTTGAGCAGCTCGGCCCGATGGTGGAACCGATCGACCGTGATCTCCGCCCGCAGCCGCAAATCGGCCCGGCCGTCGTTGTCCGGCCGGAACGCCGAATAGACGGGGCCCAGAAAACCATGTTGGCTATGCCCATTGAGATCGACAAAGGTCGGCACCGGCCCATTCGTCGGCCCGTGCAATTTGGCCACCACGCACCCGAGGCTCGGATGGCCGCCGATGCTCTTCAGGTCGAATTCCTTCCAGCCGCTTTCGGTCTGGCTGGGCGAGTGCTCGTTGTTCAGTCCCGTGAGCGAGCGAATGATCGTGAACTTGCCGGCCATCCCGGCCAGCTTCGGCATCAGATGGCAGATTTGCATGCCCGGCACGGTGGTGGCGATGGGGTGGAATTCGCCGCGGATTTCCGGCGGCGCTTCGGGCTTCATGTCGAACATGTCGATGTGCGACGGGCCGCCCCCCAGATAGATATTGATGATCGAGCGCTGCGGCGCGACAGAATTCGGCTGCGTCGATTCGGCCCGGAGCACGTCGGCCAACGTCAGGCCGCCGGCGCCGAGGGTTCCCGCGCCAAGGGTTCCGGCGCTCAGGGCACCGATCTTAAGAAAGTTTCGCCGCGTCAGGCCGTCGCAAAATTTCTGGGGCTTTCCTAGCAGTGTCAACATGGCTCGGTTCTCCTTGAGTCCTGGAAGCAACTGTCCGCAGGAATCGATCCGAGCGCACCGCCGGGTGGGGAGTAGCTGGGGCGTGCGGGAAGGAGCGGCGCAACCCCCAGGTATCCCAGGGATCCGCCACCGTGTTTGGTTATATACCAAGTGAGATCGACAAATCAACACGCGCTGATGCGTTTAGCAAAATTTTTTCCCCGCCGTCAAGTCCCCCGTCAGGAGCCGCGCACGGAGTAAGCGACTTGGAGCGTCCAACACGCGCGACAACCGCTTATTCCGTGCGCGGCCTGAAATCCAAGAACAGCCGGCTCCTCAGAGCGCATCAAACCGAAGCAACCTTTCGGCGCGGGCGAATCCTCGCGCGCCGAAAGAGTTTCGCGAGCGTTCGTTACGCGCGGGCTCAACCCCGCGCCGAGGTATGAGGGGCGTGAGGAACGAAGAGGCGCGCGGAGCGTCTGCTTTCTTCCCTTGATGTACGCGCAGAGGGTGTGGGTGTGAAAGAATGGGGACAGGCACCTCGCGGCCGGCATGTCTTCCTACCTTCCGGCGGCTGGCTCGGAGCCAGTCCCCATTCTTTCACAAGCTCGCAGCGTGATCGCGATTTGCTCCGCTTACTCGGCCACCATTTCCGGCGTCGGCTCGGGCAGCCAGAAACTGGTGATCAGACCGACCGCGTAAACAAACAGCACCACGCCGGCGGCTGCATAGGCCAGGCCGGTCGAACGTACCAGGCTGGGCGAGGCCGCGAGGATCATGATCGCGAATTGTGTCGTCACGAAATTAAAGCCGGTGCCGAGCATTCGCCCGCCGACGTTCGCGGAAAAACTCTCGCCCGTGCCGCGGATGTGCGTGGGATAGACCCGCGGCAGATAATTGCCCCAGAAGCTGAACTGCGCGACGGTGCAAAAACCGGCGATGAACATTCCCCATTTGAGCACTTCCAAGCTCGATGAGCCCAAGTGACCCGCCGCGGCAACGCCGTACACCAAAGGAATGAGCAATAACCCCGGCACCTGGAATATCCGCAGCAATCGTTGCCGGCTGACGATGCGCAAGGCCAGCCAGGCCAGAAAAAACCGCCCAACCAAGCCACCGACCTCTTGATACAACTGCACGTCGCCAATGGTTTGTTGTTGATCGCGGGCCAGCGGGCCGATCTCTTTTTTGATCGCGGCAAATTCCGGCGTGCCAGTTTTGGCCTTTGCAAGCTGGGCTCGCAATGCGGAAATCTTGGGCGTCGTCGGCAGTAAACCGGGAACGATCTGCGGCGTGATCTGGATTGCGCCGAACGCGGCCCCGAAGCCGCAGGCGAACAAGATGGTGGTCACGATCGTCGTGCGCCGGAACCGCCCAGCGAAGATTTCGCTCAGCCTGGGACGCTTGAGTGTTCCGGCCGCGTGCTTCTGCTGCCAAACGGGCGACTCGGGAAGAAATGGCCGAATGAAAATCAGCGGCAAGGCCGGAATCAGGCCCGAGATCAACGCATAGCGCCAGGCTGCGTCGCCTTGGAACGGCCCCCACGCCGGCACCGTGCCTGCCAGCGTAACGGACCCCTTATAAGCGGCCGTCACCAATAGTCCACCGAGCGAGCCGAAGGCTTGCGTGTATCCCAGCACGGCCTCGCGGCGATGCGGGTCGGGAAACAATTCGGAGAGCCACGCCACGGCCGCGACGAATTCGACGCACACGCCGATAAACGTCGTGCAGCGCAGCACCAGCAGCATCTCGGCCGACGTGCTCCAAGCGGCGCCCGCCGATGAGGCGGCGTAAATCAGGATGCTCCAGGTCAGCACGCGCCGGCGGCCCAGCAGGTCGGTCAGATAGCCGCCCAGCAAGCCGAAGACGCCACCGCAGACGGCGCTGGACCACATGATGTAGCCGGTCCATCTGAGCACGGCCGCGTTGCCCGCGGCCGTTGTGGGATCGACATGCAGCAGCTCTCCCAAGGCCGGCCGGGCGATCAAGGGCATCATCAGCAGCACATACGTGTCGAACGCAAAGCCGATCGCCGCGATGACACAGATCAGCGCCGCGACAACTCGACTGATATGCACGGGCGAACCGGAAGAGCCGCCAGACGGCGAGCCATAAGGATTGGGCGAGATCGGCATGGGCGGGATTCACCGGGCGGCAGATCGGTGCGGCAAAGGGTTGGGCAGGAACCGTGGCGGTCGCAGCGGCGGGAGCTTCAGCCGCGCTCGATGCGGACGGCCATCGTTCGCAGCATTGTAGCCAGCCACTGCACGACGCTCAATGAGCACGAATCGGCGTCCGGCTGAAGGCTGGAGGCTGGAGGCTGAGGGCTGAAGGCTGGGGGCTTAGGGCTTAGGAACGAGGAACGAGGAACGAGGACATGCGTACTTCGTACCTTGAGCCTTAAGCCTTCAGCCTTAAGCCTACTCGGCAATTCAACGCGGCAGCGAGAGCGCTTCGGTCCGCTGCAATCGGGCCGCGTTGTCGGCGTTCATAGCCCGGGCGGCGGCTGCGTCGGCGAAGGCCGATTCCGCCGACTCGGTCCGTTCGGCGGCTTGAATCGTCAGCTCGGTGAGCCGCTGTTTTGTCGGAGCATCGACCCGATTCAGCTTGTGAATCAGCCGGGCCACGCCCGCCGGGTTCGTTTCGGCTGTGTGCGACAGCGTCATCAGGAACGACGACGCTTCGCCGAAGTTGTGATCCGCCGTTTTGCCCACCAGCGGTTGCAGCGTGCGGGCGATCCATTCCACGCCAATGTTGTCCAGGTGCAGGAATGCGTCGAGCCGGCTGGTCACGACACCATGACCGTTGGCTGCTCGGCCATAGGATGTCTTCATCACAAGCACGCATTCGCCGCGCAACTTGCCGGGCGCCATCGGGCCTTCGTAGGTCCCTTCGGCATAGATGACTTGCAATTCGGAGCTGTGATAAACGAACTCGGCGACACCGGACGTGCCTTGTCCATCGGTGGCTCGAAATCGATCCTGGCCAATTCGATCGAGCGTCATGCCGGTGATGCCCATGATCTGCCAGATGTTGACCACGACCTCGGGATTGCGGACCAGGAACAGGTACAGGTCGGGGTCGCAATCGATCCGCTCGATCGGTAAGCGCCGGAAGATGCTCGGGTTGTTGACGACGTTCTGCACGCGCGGCCGCATTTCGCGGGCAATGCGGTCCATGGGGATCGAAGCCGCGGCATCGTCGCGGGCGGCGCGACTGGTGCTGGGCTTCGAAAGGGGTTCGGCAGCACGGAGCGATGTAGCGCCGAGCGACACAATGCCAAACGACACAATGCCAAACGAAACAGTGCCAATCGAAACACTGCCAACGAGGCTCGCAGCGGCGACGAGGGCCGCGGTGAGCGATCGGACCAGAGTGCCGCGCCTCGGTTCTGGCAGTGCGTGGACAGAGTTGGTGCGCAAAGCAGTGGTTGCCAGCATCTCTCCCCCTTGAAAAGACAGGCCGAATCTGCCGGTCCTAGGGATAATTCGGCCACGCGGAAGGGCTTACGCCAGCCAAAATCCGAAGGAATAGATCGCCCCGGCATGTCCATCCGCCGCCGCTTGCCAAAACCGCGGCCTCGGACATCAGATTGCACTTGCGGCGTCATCCCGCCTTGCGGAGAATCCCGCGCGGAAAGGCTTGAGGCTTGAGGCTACAGGCTTGAGGTACGAAGGAACGAAGAGACGGGCTGCTGCCACAGGCGACAGCCTCAAGCCTGTAGCCTCAAGCCCCAAGCCTCAAGCCTCAAGCCTGTAGCCTCAAGCCTCCCATGGGCCGCATGTACGATCAACACGCCGGCATGAATGCTGGTCGGCTGGTTTGGCTGACGCTCTGCATGACCGCCGTCGTCGCGGCCCTGGCTTGGGTTTGGCACGTTCGCGAGCCGGCGCTGCTGGCCGAACGCTACGCTGCGAAATTGCCCGAGGTGCCGGCGTCCGGCGTGGAAGCGCACTTGCGGAAAATTGCCGAACTGGGCGACGCCGGCTTGCCGGTGTTGGCCGCGGCACTGGCGAACGAGCGCCCGCAAGTTCGCGATTGGGCGCGGCTCGTCTTGCTGGATGAAGTGAATCATTGGGAGTTGCTCTCCGCGCCGGCTGCTACAGCAAAGCTCGCAGTATTGACGAAGGCTTTGACCCGTTCGCTGCCGGAGATGGAGCCCCTGAACCGCAAATTTGCCGCCGACCTGGCTCTGCGGGCAATGGACTGGCCGCACGATGCGCACTCCGAGCGGATCCAACTCCTGGCCGATTGCGAAAGCGTGCTGGCGTCGGCCGGCTCGCGCTGGCCGCGCGGAATTCGTTCGACAAACGGCAGCGATCTGGCGGCCAACCGCGCGCCGCCGAGCCGTGGCAATCGCGAGACGGACGTCGCTTTGGCAGGAACCGGATTCAATCGGATGGCTGACCTGCCCGGCGGCGGTTTGCCGGTCGAACCCGCCTTGATGCCACACTTCGACGGCTTTATCGAACCCCATGTTGCGAAGGATCCGGCTCCTCGTGCCGCCGTGGCAGAGCCGGGCCGGCTTGCCGAACGGATCGACGGCAACCCACTCGATCAGGATTTGGCGCTGAGCGCCGCCCCGGGAGTGAATCAGCCGCGGCGTTTGCCTGCGACCGCTGTGAACCCGTCCGACATCCGGCATCTCGCGGTGGAAGTGCAGAGGGATGTTCCCACGCCGGATGATGTCGCAGCCTGGCACCGCCTCAAACCGCGCGAGGTGATGCGGCAATTGCATGTGAACGATCCGCGCGTGGTGGCCGCGGCCCGAGTGGAGCTCGAGCAGCGGGGCGTTACTGGCTCGCTGGTGGAAGTAGCCCGGCTGGCGACCGATCCGGATCCGCAGGTGCGAAAATCGCTTGGCCGAATCGCTGCCGAGCCTGGCCGGCGTCGACGCGAAGCCCTGGCTTTTGGAACTAAGCTACGACGACGATCCGCAAGTGCGTGCCACGGCCGTGACGCTGATGGCCACGAGCGGCGATCTGGAGCTGCTCAAGCGCCTGGAGCAAATCTCGCGCGAGGACCCCGACGACTACACCCGCGCGCAAGCCGCCAAGGCACTCCCGCCGCGAGCCCGTACGCGCGAATAAGAGCCGCGCACGGAGTAAGCGAGTTAGAGCGTGCCACTTGCACAGAGCGACTACCGCCTTAATCCGTGCCAAAGAGCCGCGCACGGAGTAAGCGACTTGCAGCGTGCCACTTGCACAGAGCGCCCGCGGCTTATCGCGTACCTACGGAAGAGCCACGCACGCAGGAAGCGATGGGCGTTGACGGTGGCGAGCCTCCAATTCGCTTACTTCGTGCGCGGCTCTTTACGCTTCTCCCTCTCCCTCGACGGGAGAGGGTTGGGGTGAGGGTGATGACGCCACGCTTGTTGGTACCCGTCTCGGCGACACACCCCTCACCCCCTACCGCTCGTAAAAGAGCCGCGCACGTAGTAAGCGAGTTTGAAACTCGCCACTCGCTTACTGCGTGCGCGGCTCTTCGCGCGAAGTTAGCGCGCGGCCTGTGGCCCGCGCGTGACAGCGCTGGAAACTTGCTCGGGTGCGCGAGGGATCGCCCGCGCCGAAGAAGTTTCCTTCGGTTTGATGCGCTCTGAGGAGCCGGCAGTTCTTGGATTTTAAGGTTTTTTCCGAATCCGATTTGACGAGCGGACGACGGGCGACCTGTAGTGCCGCAACAGTCCACTCATGTTTTCGGACTCGAAAAGGGGTTGGCCGCCGAACGGAAGTTTCCTGCCATCGGTATCGGCTGGCCGGTCGGCCGGCTCCGCGCTCGATGTCCACCCGGTGACCAGCAGGGTTTTGGTATTGGACACCAATGCGCTCGTCAAGTCATACACCGCGCCTGGGACGCTGCTCGTGTTTATTTCACCACATGCTCGATTCCCATCGCCTGAGTTCGTGACGCCCCCAAAAACTCAGACACGAATCCACCATGCGAACGAGCTTCACGATGTGGCTAAACGCTGCCTGCGATCTGTGCCGCGACCGACAATCGATTTAGGTCGCAACGGTTGGGCTGGCTCAGGCCCATGAAAAGGGGACATTCTACTTTTTATTGTCCGCTCGGCGGTTCTTGGCCGATTGCAGCTAAAAAGTAGAATGTCCCCTTTTCAACGGACCTGGCAGCAAGTCGAACTGGCGCGGCCGGCAGACCAAGAGCCTTGTTGCAGGGAGTTTTTCATCCCGCCGGCAGCACGTTTTCTTGCGAGAGCAAGGGCATCCGACTCAAGCGCCCCGTGCCACATCGTCTGGGGGGCATTTTACCGCAAGAGACGGCCAAAACCAAATCGGAATTGGCCACCCCGCACTACTGGCTGGCACGGCGCCGCCTTGGTTAAAATCGCGGTGCCGGTTGGAAGTCATTTGCTGGGTCAAGTGCCAGACATAGGACTGACAAAGAACGCGCCAGCCGGCCGGTCAACAACAAATGCCTTCAGCGAGGCCATCATGAACAATCTCCCACGCCGCTCCGCGATCCCGCGCTTGGCTGCCACCGTTGCAGTGTTGGCTGGCTCGCTCTCGCTGCGCGCGGCCGATCACGACAAACTGCCGCTCAAACTGAAGTTGACGAAGGGAGAAAGCCATCAGGTCGACGTCCACTTCAAGGTGGAGTTGATTGGTGAAGACGGCAAAAGCAAAATCCTGAAGAACCTCGAAGAGGGCGTGAAGCTCACCGTGGTCGACGTGGATGATCAAGGCAGCGCGTCGATCGAGGCGAAAGTCAACCGGCTCGTGACAACGTATCCAGGCGAACGCATCGACTTCGATTCGACGGCGCCCAAAGGATCAAAGCGGAACAATTCGCTGTATGCCAATGCGATGCTGGAAAACCCGCTGACCTACACGGTCAGCCGACTGGGCCTGCTTTCCCAAACGGTCAAGGGCCAAGAGCCGATCCGCCGAGCGTTCAAAGCTGCCAACGAAGCCTATGCGCAATCGCGGGACAGAGATTCCCAAGAATCGTTCTTTCCATCGAGCCTGAATCCGCTCAATGCGTTTCTTTGGGGTGCGGCGTTTGTGAAGTTTTCCGCCGCGCCGGTCGGAGTCGGCGATACATGGACGTTCACTCCGCCCGTTGACGAGAAGCAAAAGCTACGCGATCTGACGATTGGCGCAATCAAATACACCGTGCGTTCGCGCAAAAGGACGTGGTTGTCCTAGGCGCGAGATTTCAACGTCTCAGCCCCACTCTCGGGGCAAGCCGGAAGAACTTACCTTACCATTCGAGATCGTTGTCGACGCCAAATCCGGCTGGCCGAAAAGCGCCAAGGTGGACTTGGAAAACAAGTCGCCCAAAGCGATCCTCAAAGTCTCCATCGAAACCAAGGACTAAGGTATCGCAAAGAGCCGCGCACGCAGTAAGCGAATTGCAGCGTGCCACGTGCACAGAGGCGATCACCACCTTAATCCGTGCCTGTGGAAGAGCCGCGGGCAAAGTAAGCGATGGGCGTTGCCAAGTGGCGGGCCTATAACACGCTTACTGCGTGCGCGGCTCTTCACGGGAAGGCGCGACGGTCAGACGGAGGTTTAGTGCGCTTTCGAGCGCGTTTCGGGGTCGTGGACGGGGGGTTGGGGTTGGTCGCGTTTTTCTTCGGCGGCGCTGCGGCGGAAGTAGATCGGGACGAGTTGGTCCGCGTCGTCGAGCAGGCCGGCTTGTTTGCGGTGTAAGGCAAGCGCGCCGACCGTGGCGGCTTGCGGGGCCCAGAGTTCGGCGGGCAGGACGTTGATGCCAGGGGGAATCCGGCCAGCGACGAGTTGCAGGCCGGGGCCGGAGACGGCGCTGCCGGATTCCAACGCCGCGAGCCAGGCGTCGATGGCGACAACGGCGGTCGGTTCGACCCATTGCCATGTGCCCTTGATGGTCCGCTCCATTTTCGCGGCGAAGAGTTGTTGCCGCTGGGCATCGACCACGACTGAAACGTGGTCGACGCCGGCCGGCGCTTGCGCGGCGATCACCTCCAGCGTGTTCAGCCCGACGACATCGGCCTTCACGGCAAAGGCAAATGTCTTGGCTGTGGTCACGCCGACGCGCAGGCCGGTGAATGAGCCGGGCCCGATCGCGACACCCACAAGCTTGACGTCGCCAGGCTTCCAGCCCAGCTTTTGCAATTGCTCCTGAATCGCCGGCGCCAGCGATTGGGCACTGCGCTGGTCGAGGTTCAACCGCACCGAGGCTTGAACGTGATTGTCCTCGAGCAACGCCACGCTTCCGGCCTGGTCGGTCGTTTCGATCGCGAGAATTTTCATGGCGGTCCTTTCTGACATGAAATCAATTCAGCGAACCAGTTGCACGGCGACATGTCGCTTGCGATCGTCGACCAACGTGATGGTAACACGACACTTGTTGCCAACCGCAAATTCACCCGCGTTGTGGCCGCAGAGCATGACCAGCGCACTGGTTTTATCTCGACGAGATATCCGCCCGCCCCGCCACACCGGTCGGCGTTTTCTACCCAACGAAGAATCCTGCCTTCGTACACATCGCCGGCTTTGAGCGACCAATTTCCCTCCCAGGGGTCGTTTTCTGGATGAATTGCGCGGATGCTCCCCGAAATCTCATCTTGTTCCTTGTTCCAGCCTGAAATCTTGACGTCCATCTCATCGCCGACGGCGGCGATTTGCCGACAGCTGTTGTAGCATGGAATCCAAGATGTCTCTGGAATCAGGACAAGGATTTCATGCCCATCGTACACACAGAAGATGCCAAATACTTCGACGCGCGTTGCCTTGGCCCGCACAATATCGCCAATGCTAAATGTCGAGTCGTCTGATGAGATCATTAGGCTATGCTACGAGGTGCTCAACGTGCCAGCGATGGCGCGGCCATCGCGAATTGTCGCGATCACTTGGGAGCGGGGGTCAAACAGCAATTCGAAGGGATTAGCTTCGGTTTGCGGCAGGCGCACGATTGTGAGATTTGCGGACCGATCGGCAACGTCGAGGCCCAGTGCTTTCGCGCCGTTCGAGGTGGCCATTCGTAAGACAACTTGCGGAGCGATCGGGTAGCGGGTGGCAACGAAGCGCATTTCTTCGAATAGGCTCAGATCAGGATTCGACGCTCGACTATCGGTGCCCAAAGCCACGGTCACGCCTGCGGCAAGAAGCTTCATTAACGGATAGGGAGCCATTTTGAACCGCGCGTGGGTTCGCGGGCAATAGACAACCGACATCCGCGCCGCGTTGGCCCCCAAGAAGGCGATCTCCTCGTCGTCCAGATAGGTGCCGTGAATGACCAAAGACCGGACTGCTTGGACGAGGATTTTCAGATAATCGAGCGGCCGTGCCGGATGGGCGAAGGCCGTCGGATCCCAGGCGCCGAACTCTTCGAGCAGTTTACGGAGCGGACCCGATCCGGACCGGAGCAGCTCCGATTCCTCCGGCGATTCGGCCAGATGCATTGCGAGCGGAAAGCCGCGGGCCGCGCTTTCGGCCACGGCGAATTGGAGCAGTTCGGGACGGACCGTGTAGGGGGCATGGGGGCTAAGGCCGAAAGCGATCGGCAGTGTCGCGCTCGCTTTCAAAAAATGCTCCGCCCGCGCGCGACTCGTGGCAGCCCGATCGGCGGTCAGACCCAATAGTTCGTGGAACCGCGTGACATGCGGCAACCGGGCGATCGACGCCGCGTCGTTCAACGACGGCGGCCAGTCGCTTGTCGAGATTTCGCCGAGCGCCGTGACGCCCGCGCGGCGGCTTTCGTCCAGCCCCAGCGCGATCGCTTGTTGCCCCTCGGCATCGGTTCGGCCGCGGCGATAACTGACGACCGCGCGAATCCATTCGGCGAACGGTAGTCCGGGCTCGCCGAGCGGTTTTGCCAGATCGCTGAATTCCAGATGGGTGTGCGCGTTGACCAGTCCTGGAAGAATTGCCGCGGAGCCAAGATCAATGATGGCCGCGCCAGACACTTTTCCGGCGAGAGGAAACTGGCCGACAGCGACGGTTGTCGGCCCGTCGAGCAGGACGGCGCCGTCGGCGATTGGGCGATCGTCGGCGGGAAACAGGTAGCGCGCTCGCAGAACCGTTCTGTCCGTGGCAGCAATCATTCCGCCGAAGGCTTCGCGATCCTCCTCGCGGTTTTGTGGGCGTGGGGCTCGCTGGTTGTTCATCACCCTCACCCCGGCCCTCTCCCGTCGAGGGAGAGGGAGAAGAGTTCCGCGACGCTATTCTCGTCGTGCTTTGACGGGCGTGGGGCTCGCTGGTCGTTCATCACCCTCACCCCGGCCCTCTCCCGTCGAGGGAGAGGGAGAAGAGTTCCGCTAGACATGCAGCGCTCCGGTCGCTTCCTGGGCGATGGTTTCTTCGAGTTGTTCTTCCTCGGTGCGCGGATATTTCAACCGGCTGAACCAACCCAACAACCACAACAGCAGCAATGCCGCGGCGAGCAATGTGAACCAGCCGATGCTTGGGTAACGGGTGGTCAAGTCCTCAACCCACCCGGCTGCATTGGCCCACCATGATCCGGCGAATCGCGCCCGCTCGGACAGCAGCCAAACGAATGAATTGTGCGCGAGATGAAACAACAGCCCCGGCCAGAGACTGCCCGTTTGGACGGCGAGATAAGCGATCAGAATTCCCAACACGAACGCACCCGCCGATTGCTGGATGACCTGATGCGTGATGCCGAAGAACAGGGCGCTGAGCAGGATGGCCCGCCACTTGTGACCGGTGTGGCGCAGCCCGGAGAGGATGAATCCGCGGAACGCCAATTCCTCGCAGATGGCCGGCAGCACGGCGATCAACAGCAGGGCCAGCCACCAGTGCGGGGCCATGTTGAGCGCGGCCTGGACGCGCGTCAACGCCTCCATCGTTTTCGGCGCGGGCGGATACAGCGATTGCAATCCCGATTGCATGGCAATGTTCAACGGATGGACCGCCACGGCCAGTCCCAGCGACGCCAGCAACACCGGCCAACTCGTGCGCCGCAAGAGCAATGTCTTGGCCGGACTTCGCGTCAGGATAAACGTCATCGCCAGTGTCGGCACGATGATGATCAACTGGCTGGACAAGACCAGGCCGACCACGTCGCCGAAGCTGCTCAGGCTATTGGCCGGCATCAGCAGCATGACGAAGAATCCCAACACCAAAATCAGCACGCCGCAACTGACCGCGGCGCCGACGGTCGGCGTGTCGCCCCGATCGCGGACCAAATGCTTGAGCCACAAGCGCAGGTCGAGCCGCTCGGTGTCGGAGAACAGCACACTCTCCGTGTTGAATTGATCGATAGCCCAGCGCATGGCCACCAGGCAACAGACGCCGGTGACGAGAATGACGGGCAGGACGTAATACCTTACTTCCCAGCCGTTGCCGTCGAGCAGTTGCCGCAACAACAGGACCAGGCCCGTCATGGGAATCAGGCTGTTGCCAAGCGTCAGCTCTACGCCTGGCGCCATCGGCAAGATCAACAGCGGCAACGTGACTAAGACCAGCGGCATCAGATAATACTGGCCTTCCTTGCTGCTGCGGGCAAACGCCGCCAGCGCCAGGCAAAGTGCGCTGAACAAAGCCGCGGCCGGCACGAGGGCCACGAGCAGCCAGGGCCAAACCGTCCATGGCGGCATGCTCAACGGCAACGGCAAGCCGCTGAGCGACTGCGCGCTGCCGATCTGCCGCATGACCAACAAGCCGGTGCAGGCCAGGCTAGCCAGATTCAAGATCGAGGTGGCCATGCTGAATGCCATGACCGTGAGCAGCTTGCCGGCCACGATCTCGGAGCGCTCGGCGGGGCTCGACAGCAGCGTTTCCAACGTGCCCCGTTCCTTCTCGCCGGCGCATAAATCGATGGCTGGATAAAACGCGCCGGTGCAGCGCCCAGAGCAGGAGCACCATCGGCAGGATTTTCGACCACACGGCGGCCCGGCCCGGTTCGGCGGTGTCGGTCGTCGTGTAAGGGACCGCGAAGGGTTGGAGCGCTTGTTGGGGGATATTGTTCTCGGCCAGATTTTGCTGGCCGATGGCCGCTTGCCAGCGGCGGATCACCTGCTCGACCCGCGCGCGGGCAACGTCCGATTGGTCGCGGGCAGAATTGAAATAGATTTGCGGAGCGGGAACTTCGAGAGACGCCTTCACATGACCGATCGGCAGCTTCCGATCGGCCTGGAGCTGAGCACGAAAATCGTTCAGCCGGCTGGAAAAATCGGGCGGAAAATAAACCACCACGTCGTAGTCGTCGGTTTGCATCCACTGCCGCGCCTGAAGTTCGATCGCGGGCGAAGGCTCAGTGAGAGCTTGTGACGGGGCTCGATTCGTCGCGGGAGCGCCGGATGCCGTGTCGGCGGGCTTCACGTCGACGGACAACAAGTCGGGCTTCAACCCTTCCAACCACGATGCGGCAAATTGCTCATGGGCTTTCGCGCCCTGCACGAGCGACGGCAAACCCGGCAGCTCCGGGAGCCCCACCACCAGAATCCGCGAAGGATGATCAGTGAGGAATTGCGAAAGCTGCAAGAAGCTGATGCCCATCAGCGGGTAGAGCAGCACCGGCAGCACGGCGATCAGAAACAATGTCCGTCGATCGCGCAGTTGGTCGCGCATCTCGCGAAAGCAGATCAGCTTGACGTTCTTCCAGTTCATGCGGATCGAAAAAAAGGGCGACTTTGAACCGCCGGGAATCGAATCGAAGGCTGACCTAGTGCTTTGTCACAGCTTGAATTTGCGGTGCCACTGGCATTGCCAGTGTTCTTCGTTGCTGACCGATCAAGGCAAGAATTCCAAGATCACTGGCAGAGCCAGTGGCATACAATCCCAAAATCAAGCGTTGGCAAGGCATTAGCCGCCGAGCGCGGTCGGCAAGCCCGCTTCGGCGGCGCGGCGGTCGTGCTCGGAGATCAGGCGAAAAAACAATTCTTCCAAATCCTCCTCGCCGTGGGTGCGGCGAAGTTGCTCCAAAGTTCCCTCGGCCAGGATGCGGCCGCGGTGGACGATCGCTATCCGGTCGCAAAGCTTTTCCGCTTCGCGCATGATGTGCGTCGAAAACACGATGCACTTCAAGTGATCGCGCAATTCGGCCACGGTTTCCAGCAACGCCCGGGCTACGAGCACGTCGAGCCCCGAGGTGGCTTCGTCGAAGATCACGACTGGCGGGTCGTGGACGATGGCCCGCGCGATCGAGACCTTCTGCCGCATGCCGGTCGACATCTTCGCGCACAGCGTGTCGCGAATCTCGTTCATCTTCAGCACGTCGAACAAGTGCTCGATCCGCTCGGTGAGCGCCGCGGGCGACATCCCATGCAGCCGGCCGAAATACTCGACCATTTCCCAGGCCGTCATGCGGTCGTAGATGCCGGTGTTGGCCGACATGAAGCCGATTTGCCGGCGGACCAGCGACGGTTGCGTCACGACGTCGATAGCCATTGACCGTGGCCACGCCGCTGGTGGGATGCAGCACCGTGCTAAGGATTCGCAGGGCGGTCGTCTTGCCCGCGCCGTTGGGGCCCAGCAGGCCATAGATTTGCCCCGGCACGGCGTCGAAGCTGATGCCATCCAAGGCGACGAACTGGCCGCGGCGCAAATCGCGGTAGTGCTTCGTCAGGTTTTCGACGTGAATCATATCCGGCGATCAACGGAAGACTCTGATCCAAGGCACGGTCAAGTCTAGCTTATGAGCCTATCCGAGAACCGTTTGGGCAAAAGGGACAGTCCCATTTGTTCGGCCGCGCTCACAAAAATCGGGACAGTCCCCGTTGGTTTTCGGATAGGCTAGATGACGGCCAAGGCCGGATTCGCCGGTTGCGAGATGGCTTGCGGGAATTTGTCGCTTGTCTCGTCGGCATCCACCAATTCGTAGAATACGTTTCGGCGGCGGGGCGTATAGCCCAATTCCCGGATGGCTCCGCGAATTTCTTCCAACGTCAGATGGTGCACGGTGCCGGCGGCGGAGACGACGTTTTCCTCGATCATCAAGCTGCCCATGTCATTGGCGCCGAAGACCAGCGCCAGTTGCCCAATCTTCAAGCCTTGCGTGACCCAGCTCGACTGGATATTCGGAACATTGTCCAGATAGAGCCGACTGACCGCTTGGGTTTTGAGATACTCGAACGATCCGGCTGCCGGCAGGTGGGCCATATCGGTATGTTCCGGTTGGAACGTCCAGCAGATGAACGCGGTGAAGCCGCCGGTCTCGTCCTGCAATTGGCGCAACCGCTCGAAGTGCTCGATCCGCTCGGCCAGCGTCTCGACGTGGCCGAACATCATCGTCGCGGTGCTGCGTCCGCCCAACTCGTGCCAGACACGATTGACGTCGAGCCAATCGTCGGTCATCACTTTGCCGCGCGTGATTGCCGCGCGAACTCGATCGACGAGAATTTCCGCTCCGCCGCCGGGCAAGCTCCCTAGGCCCGCCGCTCGCAACCGTTCGAGCACCGTGCGCAGCGGCAGCTTTGAGACCTTGGTGAAATGGTGGATTTCCGGAGGGCTGAAGCCATGCACGTTCACTTGCGGAAAGTGGCTTTTGATGTCGCGCAGCAGCTCTTCGTACCACTCGAGCTTGTAGTCGGGATGCAAGCCCCCTTGCATCAGAATCTGATCGCCGCCGAGATCGACGGTCTCCTGAATCTTTTGGAGAAGCACCTGGCGATCGAGCGTGTAGCCTTCGGCATGCCGCGGTTTGCGATAGAAAGCGCAGAAATCGCAGACGGCCGTGCAAACATTGGTGTAATTGATATTGCGATCGATGTTGTAGGTCCGATACGACTCGGGATGCAGCCGGCGGGTGACGGCGTCGGCCGCGCGGCCGAGCGCAGCCAGGTCGTGCGATTCGATTAATCGCAAGCCTTCGTCGGGCGCGAGCCGCTCGCCGGCGATGGCTTTTTCCAACAAGGGTTCGATCGAGCGATCCACGACGGCGATTCCCGTCAAAGTAGGGTGGGCACTGCCCACCATCCGCCGCGTGTGCGATTTGCACAGCGGAACTCGCGATTCTTGGTGGGCAGTGCCCACCCTACAATAATTACTTGTTAACGGCGATTGCTTCTGGCTTCGAGCGAGCGGATGCGCGTCACGGTTTGCGGAACGGCGGCGCGCGTCGTTCGGCGGATTTCCGGTCCTTCCGGAGCAACGCCCAGCAATTTGCCATCCGTAGGAGCGAGGCCCAGCGTCGTGCAGTGATCGTAAAACGAACGCAATCCTTGCCGTTCTTCCGGCCCCAGATAAAAGTGGAGATTATCGCGCAGATAGCCTATGCACTGCGGCTCGGTCAAACCCAAAGGCGACGCTTCCACGGCGGCAATTTGTGCGACATGGGCCACGCCCAAATCGCGCGCCTCGCCCAACGCGGCGTCCAATCCGTGAAGTTCCGCGTCGACCCGCGCGGTCCACATCGCAAACACCATCGGATAGCCCGACCAGCGGCACCATTGATCGCCCAGGTCCCAAACTTCGGCCCACGCACCAGCCCGAGTACCCTCGGAGGAGCGGTCGCGGTGCGCAGGGCTGGGCGAATGGATCGCCCGATCGCCGATTAGCAGCACCGCGTCGGCGTCGGTATCCTCCAGCGATGCGCCAATCGGCAGCGATTCCAATTGCGGATCGAGGCCAAACCGCTCGTGGAGCAGCACCCGGGCGAGCGCCGCGCTGGTTCGCGAACCTTCGTCGAGAGCCAGCGAACTTATCTGCTCGGCAGGCACGCGGCTGAACAACTTCACGCTCAGCACCGGACCGCGGCAGGCGATGCACGCATCGGAGACGATCCGATAATCGGGGCGCTGAAAGAATTCGAACGACGGTATGAGTGCCACATCCAAGCGGCCCGCGGCCAATTCGTCGGCCAGCCGGCTCGGTAGATCGAACACAACTTCGGCCTGTGGCGCCAGGCGATCGAGCCGATAAACTAGCGGCTTGGTATTCAGGTAATTGACTGCCCCCACGCGGAGGCGCGATGCGGTCATTGGTATTCGCTCCCCGAGAGCAAATGCCGCGGCCATGGGGGCCGCAGTCGCAAATGCTGCCGATCAATTCAAGCGCTGATTATAGGGCGGGCTCCGCGGAGCGCAAAGGTCGCCGCACCGAGGGGCCGCGCCCGCACTAAAGATAGCAACCGCGAAATCGTCGATCAGTTAACGGCGCCATGCTGATGGGCATAAGAGCCTATCCGAGAGCCGGCCGAGGAGAGGGGGACAGGCACATTTTGCTCACAGGGCATCGCAAAATGAGCCAGTCCCCGCCGGTTCTCGGATAGGCCTTAAGTTCATAATCGTGCGGGAGGGCGAGGTTCCCGCCGAGCCGCAGCGCGTCGTAACATCCGGCTCGGCAGGAGCCTCGCCCTCCCGAATCATGCGGACCGCGACAGTCAAGGAGACTCTGCGTGCGCGGGTTCAAATGTCGAGCTGGCGGAAGGCTCGAATTCCCGCGTGCAGCGGCCAAATGATGGCGACGAGGCCGGTAATGAACGAGATCGCGATGCCGCCCGCCAGTGCCAAAGGGTTTCCGGCGGCGACCATCCACGGTTCGGTGAACGAGGCGGTCAGGTTCTGTTCGATGAGCGCGTGAAAATGATAAGGAACCGCCGTGGCGACGACAATCACGACGATGAATACGGCGCTTAGCACCAGGTTCAATGTGCCGCCAAAGCCGGCGGCAATCTTCGAGGGCGAGGTTTCGCGCAAATCGGGCATCTTCGCTCCCAAGCCAACGGCGATGCCCGACAGCCCCAGGCAGAGCATCGCGCAAGAAAATTGATGCAACAGCAACAACTCCGGGCTGACATCGAGCATCAAGTCGCTAAGCGCCATCAGCGCGCAGCAGGGAATGAGCGAGCTGGCCGCGGAGACGCCGAATTTGACGTACAAAATCGTTTCGCGCCGCAACGGCAGCAAAGTAAGGATCCACAGCCGGCGGCCTTCGAGGCTGACCATCGGATAGATGAATCGCGTGGTGAACGTCGAAAGGATCAGCCCGACCACGGCTAGATTCAAGAACCCGATGACCGAGGTATAACCGGGCGCGTAGCCGAACCGGCGAATGTTAATGAAGTACAGCGCCAGCAGGCCGAAAAAGATCAGACATTGCGACCATTGCACCGGGTCGCGGCGAAAGAGCCGCAATTCTTTCACGATCAACAAGCGGACCGGGCCGGCGGGGCGATTCCTGCCGCCCAGCAGCAGGCGATCCAGCCAATTTGAGCGGCCCTGGCGGCGAACGGCTTGTTCGGTGTGCATCCGGCTGAAGCTGGAGCGATAAATCCGCGACGCGAGCCACACCGCCACCTGATGAAAGAACAACGCGTTGGACGTGAGCAGGGCCAGGAATAAAATGCTCTGCGCCCAGGGACGGTCGCCGGGCGAATTGGACAGCGGCTGCCGGATGGCCTCGATCAATCCCGCGCTCAGCCACCAGCTCGGCAGCAGACGAATTTCGGTGAACCGCAACCGGTGCGATAGCTCTTGGAACCAGCCCGGAGTCATCAGGTCGCTTTTCGTGCCGGAAAACAACGTCCAGCCGAGCCAGCCCAGCAGAGCCACGAGCAGCACGAACGACAGTCGCACCGTCCGCCAGCGAATTCGCCCCAAGCGATCGACCGCCACCAGGCAAGCCATCGCCCCCAACGCCGCGGGAATGTACAAGAACGCGATCATCATCGGCAGCAACATCGCGTAGTAATACCAAGGCGCTTGCAGCACCGCGCCGCTGGCGACCAGCATCGGGCTTCCCAGCAGCACGAAACCCCAACTGCTGAACCAGATTGCCTCTTGAAACTGATACGCGAAAATCCGCTCCGGCCGAGCCGGGGTCGTCAGCAGAAACGACGCTTCGGGCGAACAATACAAGCTGCTGTACATGATCACGGCCGCAGAGAATACCAGCATCGCCATCAGCGAGGCGAAGAAGGCATTGAACAAGGCCGGCATCTCCCGGGGAAACATGCCCCCGAGCAAACCGAAGCCGCTGTAGAACAAGTAAAACAACGAGATCCAAAACACGACGCTGAGAATCACCACCAGCGACAACCGCAGGCGCGCCGTGGCCAGCATTCGCCGCAGCGCCGAACGCGCTTGCCGCCAGCGCAGCGTCGTAAAGGCCTGCGATTCGCGGCGCACCGTGAGTGCCGGAGGCGATGGTTGAACGCCGATGGCAATGGCCGGGACATTCATGGCTGCGTCTCGGCCGATAAAGCCGCGGGCTTCCGCTGGGCGTCGGACGAGGTCATTTCCAGAAACAGCTCTTCGAGCGAGCCGCGATCCTGCGACATCTGGGCCCGCAATTCGCTTTGCGTGCCGACGAATTTCAAGCGGCCATGGTCGACGATCCCGACGCGATCGGCCAGCTCTTCGGCCAGCGGCAGCGAATGGGTCGACATGAACACGGTCATTCCTTGGCGCACTTTGCCCCGCAGCAGGTCCTTCAACAGCCGCACGCTGCGGGGGTCCAGCCCGACCATTGGCTCGTCCAGGACCAACACGGCCGGATCCGATACCAGCGCCGCGGCAAAGGCCAGCCGTTGCCGCATGCCGTGCGAATAGGTTTCGCTCCGATCCTCGACGAACGTGCCGATCTCGAAATTGCGAATTTCCCGCCCGATGCGCCGCGCGGACTCGTCGCGTGCCAAACCGTGCATGTCGGTGACAAACTCGAGGAATTCGCGGCCGGAAAGCTTGTCGTACAAGTAAGGTTCATCGGGAACCAGACCCAGCAGCCGGCACGCCTCGCGCGGCCGGGTCGCGACGTCGATCCCGCAAATCCGCACGTTGCCCGAGCTGGGTTGCAACAACCCAACCAGCATTTTGATGGTCGTCGTCTTGCCGGCGCCGTTGGGTCCCAACAAGGCGAACATCTCGCCGCCGGCGATTTGCAAACTCAGATCGGTGACGGCCGGCTTGTCGCCGTAAGCCCGCGTGACGTGTTCGAACTCAATCATTCCAACTCGATCGTGCGTTGAATTCAGCGGCGCCGCCATGGCGTCGGCCGCGCGGCAGCAGCGACTTGCGGATTAGTTCCGTCGCTTCTTCCAACGCTTCGGCGCTGCGGCGGGCATTGGGCGAAAGGCGGGCAAACGTCAGTCGCGAACCAAACAGCCATGTTTCCTGCCGCAGCACGAGCCCCGTGCTGTCGACCCACAACTTGGCCCGCGGCGTGCGATCGCCGCCGGATTCCGAGCCTGGATCGGTCCGATACACAACCCGTAGCGTGTTTACGCCGCCGCCGTCGTAGGCGATCTGCTCGGTCCCTTCGACCGTCGCTTGAAGCATGTCGATCGGGCTATCGGGATGCAGCGGATTGTAGACGGGCATCGTCCAGGTTTGGCCCAGGTGCAGGCCCGGCAAGCGAGTTTGCGGCGAGAGCTCGTCGCTCAAGAGGGCGTCTTGCGGCAGATCGATTTCGGGGGGCGAATAGGGCATCGAGCCGGCGTCGATCCGCAGCTTCAGATGGGTTCCTTCGATAGCGCCTTCGACGACGATCGCCGCGGCAACCCGATCGATGTGGATCGACGATCGGAACGAAGTCAACCGGCCCAAGGAATCGATCTTCGAACCGATTCAAGGCATCCATGCGCAAATGATCCAACGACGTGCCCGCCGATTCGAGCACGCTGCGCATCCAGACCGGGGCCATGTCCTCCAACGGCAGCCTTGAGAAATGAACATGGCTGCGGATTTCCAGCATGTTGGGAAACGGTCGCACGGCTTGGCTGGTCGCCCAGCCGATCGGACGATCGTTCCAAAGCAGATCCCAGCGGACCGGCGCCTCGCCGGGATCGAGATCGTTATAGAGCGACTGGGAATTTGGCGGCTCGCCCCGCTGGAGCGGCGGGAGCACCTTGGCGACCACCAGCCAGGTCATGGTCGACAGCCAAGCCAAGGCGATCACGGCGTTCAATCCGCGCTGACCCATGGCAGCACCATCCATCGGGCTATCGCCGACTCGCTTGGGCCGCGGCGGCGAGCCGCTTGATCAAGCCAAACGAATCGGCTGCTTATTATTATCCCGCCAGCCCCCGAGGGCAAACGCAACAGCCGGGCAGATTGGGTAGTGGTACAGTTTGAGCCCCCGCGGCACACGGAGTGTGCCTACTACGTAGCAGGCACGCTCCGCGTGCCGTCGAATCGCCAAAAAGCTTCAAAATGTACCAGTATGCAGGTTGCGACTGATGCTTGCAGGCTACCACCGGCGGATTTCCCGAGTTCTCCGAATTCCGGGGCCAGTATAAATCGCCGTTGCACGAAATCGGTTCCGCGGCAATGATACGCCCCGCGAGAACGACCCGGCTCAGGTTATGGCATGGAGGCCAGATCATGCGGATGTTGCTGTCTTGGGGTTTATTAGCGCTTCTTGCCACCGGCGGATTAACGGCTGGCGGTTGCGGTTCGAAAGAAACGAAGACGCCGACGGCCAGCATTCCAGGCTCGGGCACGGCCGAGGGGGATCAGGCCGACGGCGATCGAGCCGGGGCGGCACCCATTCGGCGAGCAATCATCAAAAGTCCGATCCGCTGCATCCGCTGGTGCAAATCCACACCACGATGGGCGATATCACCGTGAAGCTCGACGCCGAACATGCCGCCGCTGACGGTCGACAATTTTCTCGGCTATGTGGGCGAAGGATACTACGACAACACGCTGTTCCATCAGGTTTATTCCAAGCCGCTGGCGGTCATTCTGGGCGGGGGCTACGACATGTTCGGCAAGGAAAAGGCTGCCCATTCGACGATTCGGAACGAAGCCCACAACGGCCTGAAAAACCGCCGCGGCACGATCGGCATGGCGCGACGGCCCGACTCGATCGACAGCTCGACTGCCCAGTTCTTCTTCAATCTCAGCGACAATCCCGATTTGGACCACAAGCAGCGTAGCGTGACTGGCTACGGCTATTGCGTGTTTGGAGAAGTCGTCTCGGGCCAGGATGTTTGCGACCAGATTGGCCGTGTGCCGGTCCACAATACGCCGCAGATCCCCAGCACGCCGGTCGAACCAGTCGCGATCAAGTGGATCCACGTCCTGCGATAAGCGGGCCGCGGACAAAGCCCTATGCGCCGAAGACTTTTTCCGCGCCGGTTTAGGGCGCTCTCGCGCTCGATTCGCTATCGCTGTGCGAACCTGTGGCGGGCCGGCAATGTCCATCTTCGGACGCTAGTGCATTGTCACAGCTTGAATTTAGGTGCCACTGGCTCTGACAGGCTCTGCCAGTGTTCTTCCTTGCTTATCGATCAAGGCAAGAATTTCAAAGATCACTGGCAAAGCCAGTGGGCACACAACCCAAGAATTCAAGCGTTGACGAAGCACTAGGGGATTACCGGACTTTAACTTCGGGCCTGTAAAGGTTGTGCTGTCCAGGCATCGTATTCTTAACGTGCCGGCACGACGGATGTTGTGTGGTGAAGGCGGAAATATTTGCCCAAGCAGCTTGAAGTCCCCGCCTTGACTATTGCGCGGATTGGCATCGGATTTTTTTGGTCTGGGCCGTTGAAATTTGTTTGTATTCGGGGCATTCAACGGCTAAAATCGGCCGTTGGAGTTGGGCAAGCGGAGCGGGTAATAGGAGGTCCCACGAATGCCAAGTCCTCTGTATTTCATTCAAGAGTGCCCGACGTGCGGGAGGAGCCTGCAGATTCGCGTTGGCTATCTTGGTCGGCAGGTCGTCTGCCAACATTGCAACGGCCAATTTCAAGCTTACGACGAGGGAGCGGGGGTACCTCCTCCGCCATCGGCCTCGGAATCAGGAACGGCTCTGATGCGGCGCGCCGACGAGTTGCTAGACGCAGTTCGCCAGCGGCAGTGGTCGACGCAGTAATTCTCACGCAGTGAATCCGTCGACGCAGTGAATCCGTCGACGCAGTGAGTTCTCGAATTTGCGCTAGGTTTTCACAACCCTAGGGGGCTTTGCCCCAAAACATACAAGCCTGACGCGCTAGCGAAGGAGCAAGACAACGATTTCCCGTGTTCCTTCGCTTGCGCTTCAGGCTTGTATGCGAAAAACGGGTTTTTGAGGCAAAGCCAGCCCAGGGATAGCCATCCCTGGGCTTTAGCGCGCATTCGCCGCGAGCGTTGCCAGGTCGCGGAAGAATTCCGGATAGGTTTTTTCCGATGCCCGCGGGTCGAGGATTTCCACGCCGGGAATCTTCAATCCGGCAAGTGCCAGGCTCATCGCCATCCGGTGGTCGTTGTAGGTTTCGATTCTGCGCCGTGCAGCGGGGCTGGCGTAATCCGCAAGCCATCGGACAACTCTTCGACCGTTGCCCCCAGCTTGCGCAGCTCGATCGCGAGATTGCCGATCCGATCGGTTTCTTTGTGGCGGATGTGGGCGACGTTGCGGATCGTCGTCGGGCCATCGGCGAATAGCGCCACCACGGCCAAGGTTTGCACCGTGTCGCTGATCGCATTCATGTCCACGTCGATCCCGCGCAGCGGCCGGCCCAACACGGTCGTGGCCGACGTTTGATAATCCACGTCGCAGCCCATCTTGGCCAGGCATTCGCAAAAGGCAAGGTCTCCCTGCAAACTCCCGCGCGACAATCCTTCGACTGCGACGCGACCGCCGGTCACCGCGGCGATGGCGAAGAAATAGCTCGCAGCAGAAGCGTCCGGCTCGATTGGATATTCACACGACTGATAGGGTGAGCGAGGAACTTGGAACCCGTTCTGCTCGCGCCTTTCAACCGTCACGCCGAAAGCGCGCATCACGGCCAGCGTCATCAGCACATACGGTTGTGAGACTAAAGGGCCTTCGACCGTCAGCTCGACCGGCTGCTCGGCGTAAGGCGCCGCCAAGAGCAGTCCGCTGAGAAACTGGCTCGAGATGTCGCCGCGCACCGTCGCCTTGCCGCCGGGCAGGCCGCGCCCATGCACGACCACCGGCGGGCAACCGTTGCCCGATTCGCTGCGTGCGTCGACACCCAAACTGCCGAGCGCGTCGAGCAAATCTTGGATGGGCCGCTGCCGCATCCGTAGCGCGCCGTCGAGACGAAACTCGCCGTGGCCCAAGGTGGCCAAGGCCGTGAGAAAGCGGACCGTCGTGCCACTGTTGCCGATATACAACTGGGCCTTGCTCGCCGGCAGCCGCCCCGCGCATCCAAACACGTCGAGCGCGGGCGTGGCCGGATCGGGCTGCACGGCCACGCCCAAGCGGATCAGGGAGTCGATCATCACCTGCGTGTCCTCGCTGCGGAGCGCGCCAATGAGCCGCGATTTTCCTCCGGCCAGCGCAGCGGCCACCAAAGCTCGATTGGTCAGGCTTTTCGAACCGGGCGGGCGGACCCGGCCCGACACCGGCCCGGCGACAGGTTGGATTTCAAGGGATTCCATGCGCGGCGATTTTCCAGAGGTGGCGGTCGCTGCGGATATACAAGGCGCCGTCGGCAATCGCCGGCGAGGCGAGGACCGGCTCGTCGATCGCACCGCCGCCGACTAGTTCGCCGGGCCGGGTTTTCTCGTCGAGTCGGGGATCGGTTTTCTGAGAATCCACTGTCTGAGAATCCGCCGCCTGGTTCGTCACAGCCTCTTTTCCCGCGGGCAAACGGACGACCAAGCCCTCTCCGTCCTTGTTTACCAGATACATGTGATTTCCGTTGACGGCGGGCGAACCCCAGATCGCGCCTTTCAAGCGGAGTTGCCAGAGAATCACGCCCGACGTCGAATCGCCGCAATTCAACACGCCGGCGCGGTTGACGCTATAAACACGGCCAGCGTCGACCAGGGGACTAGCAGCGCCGAAGTTGAGCTTCACCGCGGTCCACAGTGGCGATAGCGCCGCACCGTCGCCCGCTTCCGGCGATTTTAGGCGTAGCGCCTGAATGCCGCTTCCGCCGGGGAGAAAGATCGTGTCGCCCGCCGTGATGGCGGACGTGATCTCGTTGCACGTTGTCTTGAACGACCAGGCCTCGCGTCCCGTCGCCGGCTCGATCGCCGACAATCCCTCGGGCGATTGCAACAAGACTAAGTCATTGTGCGAGTCGGCCGTGCGGTGCAGCAGCGTGGGCGATGACCAATTGCCGCGCTTGGGCCGAGCGATTCGCCAACGTTCGACGCCGGAATCGACCGCGAAACCCGCCGCGAAGGAATCGCCTTGGCTTTCTACTTGGACGACCACGGTGCCGCCGGCCACGAGCGGCGACGAGGCCATTCCGACGTCGTTGCCGGACTGCGGATGTTCGAGCGCCAGCGCCCGCATCCAAAGCAGATTGCCTTCGATGTCGAGCGCGACCAAGTCGTTCGACGAGAAGTAGGCAAACACCCGCTGGCCGTCGCTGGCCGGCGTGGGAGCCGCGACGGCGGTCATCGGATGGCAGATAGTCCGCCCTGTGGCGGTGAATTGTCGCTGCCAAATAACCTGCCCGCTCGCGACATTCAGGGCCAGAACGTGCAGTCGATCCTGCCGAGGGCCGCTGGAACAGGTGACGAACACGCGGCCGGCGACGATGATCGGACTCGATGTACCGCGACCGGGTAGCGGCGCTTTCCAGGCCACATTCTCGGTCGTGCTCCAATGCAATGGCGGCGCGGCACTAGCCGCCGAATCGGTCGCGGAAACGATCCCGTTGCGGTCATTCCCGCGAAACTGCCGCCAATCGGCAGAAAACGCCGCTGACGCGCCGATCGCAAGCAGCAGGCCGACTGCGGCTGCCCGTCGAATTCGAGCAAGCAGGCAAGATCGCAAGCCATGCGACGCGCTAGCAGCCTGTTGAAAAAGGGGACTGGCTCTTAGCGAACGAGAGGATTTCCACCAGTATTGACGTACCCGCGTAGTGCCTGTCCCCTTTTTCAACAGGCTGCTAGGGACGACAGTCATATTGAAGCTCGTCTTCATGGCGTGCCGTGCAGATCTTGAGGCTTGGCCTGCCGGATGTCTTTCCGCTCGGCGCCATTCGAAGCTGGCGCCGGTTGAATCGCTTTGCCTGTGGCATCGCACACGCGCAACTGGAATTGCCAATTGCGGGCCCATTCCTCGGTCTGCTCATTCTGGCAGAGCTTCACGAGGATCGTGTTGTAACCGGCGCGCAGTTTGCCGCGGCCGATGAATTGATCCATCACCGGCAGCGAATGGTAGGCGGGGCTTTCCAGCAGCATCTGCCCATTGAGCCAGACGCGGCAGGCGTTTTCGGTGCCGACGCGCAGCTCAACGTCCGCGGCGTTCGCGGCACGGAACTCGGCCGCGGCATAGGCCACCGCCTCCAGCTTTCTACCGAGCGTTTGGTTGATATCGACTTGGCCGTATTGATCCTGGGTGGCAAAATCGCGCCAGCCGACCTGTTCGTCCTTACCGGGGTAAATCGCCGTGAAATCCGGCGCATGCTCTGCACCTATTCGCTCGGGCGGATAAATGGTCGCATAGCCAAGTCGATTCCGATTATCGAACGGTCCAATGACTTTCCAGCGCGTGACAAAACCAAAATGCCGGGCAAGATCGATCGTGCGGCCGAAGTGGTTGAGCTTGTCGGCCGCCCGGCGGATTTGATTGATGTCGCGCGCGGCATCGAGCGCGATCTCATATTGCGCCTTGGCAGCATCCTTCTCGCCGAGCAGGTCGGCCGCGTCCAAAACCCGGTCCACCGCGTCGCGCCGCAGTTCCAAGCTGGGATCATCGAGCATCGTGGGAAGCACACGGTCGGCCAACGTGGGGTCGCCGGCGAGCAACGTTTCATAGGCAAATCGGCGGCCTGCCGCAGCATGCCGCCGGTCGAGCAGAAACCGCCGCAATTCAGCCCGCGGCAAGGCAGACGCCGAGTGGGTTCGCTCGACGATCGCTTCGGCGGCGGTCCGAATCCAATTCGTCGCCAGCGGCCCGGCATCGTCGAGAGCGGCTAGAATCGTTGGCAATTGGCCGGCGTCGGCTTGGGCAAGTTGTCGCCATGCCGCCGCGGCTGCTGCCTGGCTACCGTCGCCGGGAGCCGTCCGTTTGAGCGTCGCCAACAGCGGCTCGACGGCAGAGGGCCGCACTTCGCCATCCGCCCAAGACCTGCTGGCGGGAAGCACCGAAAAGGTAAGCGCCGCCGTCAGCGCCACCATTGGAGCGAGCCGCGCGGAACGGCGGATCGTTTTTCGCCAGGCAATGAATTTACGTCGCACGTGCTCGGGCATGCTGCGATCCAAAGCGTTTCCCAGGATGCCTCATTGTAGTGGTAGGCTGGCCGCGAAACTATCGACGGGTTGGTTCGCGCATGACACCGGTCGACGAACCGAGATTTTTTTCCGCACCGGTTGACAGCTCTCACGTTCGGCGGCGAGCCGTCAGTGGCAGCCACATGCGTTGCCGCGCAAGGCTTCAATCCCTTCGATCGCGATCAGCGGGACCATCGCCAGCGCGGCCACCGGATCGGCCCACCACCAGCCGAGCCAGGCATTGAGCCCCAGGCCGACCAGCAAGATGGCAGCCAGATAAGAGCAGATCTTCGACTGCACGGAGTCGGCATGCATTGCCCCGCTATGCAACTCGGCGGCAAGCCGGCGTTTCGATCGGGCCAGCCATTGCATGACCACCAGCGATCCCACGGCCATGGCGATGCCGAGCCAGCTCGCTGCCGGCCGGGCTTGCCGCCCAATAAGGCTTTCGACCCCCTCGACAACGATATAAATGGCCAACGCCAGCAGGCTCGCGCCGACCAGCCGCAACGCGGTTTGCTCGCGGCGGTGGCCGTGTTCGCCAGGGTGGAGCCGCCAGATGACCACCGCGGCGGAAAACACCTCGATCACGGAATCGACGCCGAAGCCCAGCAGTGCCATGCTTCCGGCGCTGGCGGCCGCGACCAGAGCGACGATCGCCTCAACGACCGTGCAGGCGATGCTCGTATATTCCAACCGCCGGCCGCGGCGGACCAAATCCGCGTTGTCGACGGCAGTGTCGACCTCAGTGTTGACCGGCGGAAGATGCATCACTGCGGATTACCGGCAACGTGTCCCTTCGATCGTTCTTCGATTTGCTTGCCGCGAGCCAAGGCCTTTTGCATCAAATCGGGGCTCTTCGATGTCTTAGCGGCGTCGACGGCAATCTGGGCCAGTCGCGTTGCCACGTCGAATCGCCCGGCATCGACGGCTTCGTCGATTAACGATTGTGCCACGCCAACCGCCTCGCGGGCCGGAATGGGACTGGTCGGCGGATAGTTCGCGAGCGCGTCGACTTTCATCAACAAGGCATCGACGCGAAAATTCTTGCCCAGACGATCGACCGCGTCGACCATTACCGCGGGGGCGCCTCCCAAGGCCGCCAAATCGCGCACTTCGCGGCACATGACGTACTTGCGCCGGGATCTTCGACCTGGTCAACCGCCTCCAAGAGCTTCTTTGCCAGGGCGACGCGCCCGGCGTCGTCGGTCGCCGTGAGATAACCTTCGTCGAACTGATCCTTGACCTTTCGCTCGGCCTTTTCGAGTGATGTTTGCGGCGGCACCGGCGGTAGCGCCGGATTGCCGAGAATCGCGGCCGCACCCGGCGATGTGGCCGAGGTCATCGCCGCGTCTGGAGACATCATCGTGTCGGAAGGTGTGTTGTCGGCTGGGCCGGGAGGCGCCATCGACGCCATGTCTTTCGTAAAATCGGCCTCGGTCGGCTCAGGATCCAACAGCGTCAACAGATCTTTCACGTCGATGCCGCCGTCGGATGCCTCTTTCCAAAGCCGGCGGGCGTCTTGCGGATCGCTCTTCGGATCGACGGCGTAAAATGCACCCAGAAATACTTTGTTCTCCGGTTTTGTTTTATCGAGCCACCGTTCGGCCAAGGCCACGGCCAGACCGCTCGGCAAATTACGAAAAGTGAAGTGCCGGTTCTGGCCGCCGACGTGGATCGTGATCGCTTCGGCTTCCTTCGACACCACGACGGCCTTGGTCGAGCCGATGTCGATTTCATCCGTCGGGTTCAAGCCCTTGATCGCATCCTGCACGGCGCCCCAAAACTCGCCTACGTATTTTACCAGCATTGCGGTTTTGTCGGCCCGGTCTTTTTCCAAGCGCGAAGTCGCCAACTTGCTGGCCTGATCCGATAGTTGCTTGGCTTCGCCCAGGCTGCGTTCCGACAATTTTGTTCGGGCGCTAATTAACGTGCGGCGGAATGTGGCGGCCTGGGCTGAATCGACCGGCTTCGGAGACTGGCGGCTTGGTTTGAACGGGTTTTGTCGGAGTCGAGTCGGGAGGATGTTTAGTCGGCGGGCCGACTTTTGGTGAAGGCGTTGGCTTTGGCGGAGTGGGCGTCGGCTTCACCGGCGGCGTCGTCATCGGCGGAGTCGAATGGATGGCCGGGTTCGTGGGTGGTGGATTGTCTCCCGAAGGATTCTTCGGAGGAGTTGTTTCCGGTCGGGGCGAATCCGGAGGTTCGGAGTTGGGACTCGACGGCGATTTGTCCGAAGTGTGACCGGACTTATTTGGCGGACTCGCGGGATGATCGGGATTTGCGAGCAGCGATGATCCGTTGGCGTCGGTCGTTTGCGCGACGCTGTCCGAGTTGTTGTGCGAGAAAATTTTGAAAGCCATCAGCCCGCCGAGCAGTACGATCAACCCGAGACCGAAACCGGCGAAGACTTTGATCCCGAAATTGGGATCTTTCTCGCGCGCTGCAAGAGATCGCCCTGCGCCTTGAATTTCGCCCGGCGCCGCGAAAGTGCCAGGCTGAGCAAGGTCGCCGCCAGGTGAACTCGGAGGTGTCACGCCAGGAGGGGCCGCGGCAGGCTCGAATCCAGGGACAGGGCCTGCCAACTGCGGTGTCGGGCTCGTGCTGAACGGCGTGAAAGCTTGCATTCCAGGTGGCAACATTCCGGGCAGAACGTTGGAGGCCGAGCCAGTTGCCGCGGGATCGTTGCCTGGTTGCTGCCATGACGCAGCTTGGGGCGCTGACCAAGTCGGGCTGGGCGATGCCGGCGGCGCCCCGCCTCCCAAGCCCAGTTCATCCAACGGTGAAGAGCGGTCGTCTAACAAACTATCGAAGAATTGTGCCGGTTCGTCTCCGCCATCCAGCGGGCTCGCGGCGCTTGGCCCCGGCTGATAGGGAGCGAAGCTCTGCGGATAGGAAGGTGATCCTTGCGGCGGCGGTTGCTGATATGCCGGCCCAGGTGGCATCATTGCGGGCGGCATTTGCATGCCAGGAGGCATACCTTGCCCCCCAGGCATTCCGGGAAACGCGGGTCCGAAAGCTTGGCCTGGCGAATTCGGATAGCCCTGGGGAGGCGGAAATGCCGCGGGCGGCCGAAAGCCGGGAGCTGGCGGGTAGCCTTGCGAAGCCCCGTAGCCTTGCGGCGGCGGATAGCCTTGCGGCGGCGGAAAATTCTGGGGCGGTGGATAGCCTTGCGGCGGCGCATATCCCTGCGGCGGTCCATATCCCTGCGGCGGAGCGTAACCCGGCGGAGCATAACCCTGCGGCGGTGCGAAACCGGGCGGGATTGGAAGCCGTTGCGGAACCGCCGGCGCCTGTGGGAACGGAAAATTCTGCGGAGGACCGTAAGCCGGACTTTGCGCAACGCCCGGGCTGGGAGGAAAACCGGGACGAGGAGGGCTCCCGAGACCTTGAATTGGGTTTGAGCCGGGCGGATATGGCGGCGCTTGACCGAAGCTGCCACCGGCAGCAGGCCCTGCGCCGGGGCCTTGACCTGCCGGTCCCTGGGAACTTGCGGCAGGCGCAAATCCAGGTGGCATCGGAATTCGGCCGGGCGCCAGGATAGGTTGTTGATTGCCGTGAGGCGGCTGCGGACCGCTTGCGTTCGCCTGAGGATTGTGTCGCGCGCCAACGGGCGTCAGAGGCATCGATGCTGGTTGAGGAAAGCTCGCCAGTAAACTTGGGGCGTTTGGCCGGTCGGCAGCTGGTGGTGTTTTTAGAGGCTCGTCGGATGCAGGAGGCTTGTTGCCGCCGCGTGTCGGTGGCAGAGCATTGCGGCCCGGCGGGAGCGCATTCATACCTGCCGCCGGCGGTTTGTTTCCGACCACGGACGGCGCCGGACCACGATTCGGCGGCGCAAGCGCCACCGAATTCAGTTTCATTTTTCGCTGCGGCGAGGAACGCAGTCGCAGGGCTCGTTGGCGGCGGCGCTTCGATTTTGCCTGGCATTGGCGGAGTTGCAGCGCTCGCTTGCGGCGAAGCCGGACCGCGCGACGGCGGCAATACGTTTCGCCCGGCGGGCGGCATCACATTGCGAGGTGCCGCCGGTGGTGTTGCTTGTTGTTTGGCCTCGGTGATCCACAGCGCGGCCTTTTCCGCCGGATTCAAATTCGGCTTTGGCGGTGCAGTCGCTGAGCGCGATGTTTGCTGCTCGCGCAACTTTGTGTCGTACTGCTCCCGTTGCTTGGGATCACTTAAGCAACTCTCGGCCTCGCGCAGTTCATCCAACAAACGCTGCCAGACTTCGACCTGGTCGCCTGGGCGAACGCCGCGCAGCTTGGCGGTCTGATCCGCCGCGGCCGAACGGATCCGCGCGATGTCCGATTCGTAGGGCGTTAGAGACAGCAACTCGTAATGCGACGGCCGAGTGCCGGAAGACGAAATTCCAAGCCATTGCAGGTAGGGATTAAATGCTTCCGGCACGGGAACCTCGTGGCCTTGCGATGCGTACTGAAGCGTGCCGCTACGTTGCGGTGAAAACAGGCTATTTTCTTAGGTCTCGATAAGTCCGCTGGGCGATCGCGCGGACAGTCAAAGCCGGATGTTCCATTCTGGCTTATGGCGGAGCCTCGTGACAAGCCAAACCAACGCAATATGGACGCCGCGGCACGGCTGACGGTTCCGCGGGATTTTCTCCCGACGAGGGGTCGCAAACTTATTCGTCGCCACGGGGGATTCATATTGCCGCGGTGCTGCCATCGCCTTATAACCCGAATGGCAGCTGAGTTTTCCGTCGGAGCGGACTCGCCAGGCCGATCGCCCATTGAAATCTCGGCGATCCCGGTTGTCCAAGAGACCTGGCCGACGGAATTCGAATAGTCTTCAACCGTCGATTCTCAGTTGTTCAACTTGCTCAGGCCGTTGTTTCATGAAGCCTTGTCTCGCGACAGCCGCTTTGCTTGTGACGCTCGCCGCCGGGCCAATTACGTGGACGGCCGAGCCGACTCCCGAGCCGTCGCGCGCTGAAATTCAGAAACAATTCAGCGCTGGGAATTTCAAGGCGGCCTACGACGGATTTCGCCGGCTGGCGCTCGATCCTGCCGGCGATCCGAAATCAATCGGCGACGACCTGAATAAAGCCGCCGACGCTTTGCAGCAGTTGGGCCGGCTCGAGGAATTGGACGATCTTCGCGACAAGGTGATTCGAATCCATGACCAAAACTGGCGCATTGCTGTGGGCGGCCGCGGATAATTATTTCCAATCCTCCCACGATGGGACACTCGTTGCCGGAAAGTTCATCCGGGCCGATCAGAAGTCCGGCGGCCGAGCCGTGAATGCCCTGGAGCGAGACCGGGTTCGTGCTTTGCAGTTGATGGTCGCGGCCATGAAATTGATCCCCCCTCAGCCGCCGGAGAATGGCGCCGCGCCGAATGCGACCGAGTTGAAGCCAACCACCGATGCTGCGAAAGCGACAGCCGAACATGCGAAGCCGCTCAAGGCGGAGTTGGCGGACTTCTTTTTCGATCTGGCCCGCTTGCTCGCGTCCACCCCAGGACTTAACGGAGGATTCGAGGGTTCGTTTTCGGCGGCGTATGGCGACTGCGATGGAGATTGGCGACTTCAAACATTGACCAATCTGGACCGCCTGCCCGACTATGCCGAAGGCCACAATCTCGACCCCTGCAATGTGTCCGCGCCGGTCGGCGACGACGGCCGCCCGATCTATTACCCGCTTCCGAAAAGCTGGTCGGCCGCGCTCAACGATGGCCAACGTTGGCGCTGGGCGCTTAGCGAAGCGGCGCTGCGAAATCCGGACCGCGCGCCGAAGCCCAGTCGCAATTCGCGGCGTTTCTGCTCAGCCAGTTCGGCCTGCAAACCATGGCCGATTACGGCAGCTTTCTTGCGGATCAGGAACTGGAAGAGGTCAGCGAACAACAAGATTCGGCGCTCCAAGCGGGCTCGAAGAATGGCGTCGCGGCTCCGGGCGCCTTCGACTTGCATAGCTTGACCGACGACGAAACGATCGCCCGGCTGGCCACCGGCATCCAGCGATTCAAGCTGCCCGACGAATTCAACTACGTCAAGCAGTATCAGCAAATCGCCGCCGAATCCACCGGGCCGTTTGCCATAGATGCGCTCGAGCAACTGGCGCAAATCCACGAAAACCGTGTGCAATATGAACGGGCCGCGGACTATTGGCGCCAAGCAATCAGAAATTCGACCAAACCGGCAGCCAGCCATTGTCGGGATCGCTTGGACCAAATCGTCGGTAACTGGGGACGCTTCGAACCGAGCGCCGCCCAGCCCGCGGGCAAAGGGGCCTCGCTCAAGTTTCGATTCCGCAACGCCCGGCAGGTCCACTTCGAAGCCCGCGAGATCAAATTTCGAAATCTGGTGGAGGATGTCAAAGCGTATTTGAAATCGAACCCAGCCCACTCGATTTATCGCGGATCGAATTGAACGACATCGGTAGCCTGCTGGGGCAAAAGGAAGATCAGAAATATCTGGGCGGAAAGGTCGCCGATTGGGACTTGGCCTTGACGCCGCGCCCCGGCCACGCCGACCGCCGACTCACGGTCGCGACGCCACTTGAACACGCTGGCGTTTATTTAGTCACCGCGAAACTGGCCGACGGCAATACCAGCCGGACCGTGGTGTGGCTCGAAGACCTGGCGATCGTGCGCAAGCCGCTGGCCACCGGCATGTTCTATTACGTGGCCGACGCCGTGACAGGCCAGCCGATCGTGAAAGCCAAGCTGGAGTTCTTTGGCTATCGGCAGGTTCCGATTGCGCCCCGGCGCTGACGGCCCGCAGAATCGAATCGACACCTTGATCTTCGCCGAGCAGACCGACGCGGGCGGGCAATTGATCCGGACCCCCAAGGCGGAAGAACCGAGTTATTCCTGGCTAATCACGGCCACTGCGCCGGCGGCCGACTCGCCTGTCTCGGATTTACCAACGTTTGGTATCCGCAATATTCCGACCCGGACTACGACCAGACCAAGGTCTACCTGGTCACCGATCGGCCGATCTATCGGCCCGGCCAAACCGTGAAATACAAATTCTGGGTCCGCCGTGCCCGTTACGACCAGGCGGACACGTCGGACTTTGCGAACCAAAGCTTTTCCGTTGAACTGCGCGACCCGAAGGGCGCGAGGCTATCGACCAAGACGATGACAGCCGACGCTTATGGCGGGTTGGACGGCGAATTTCCGCTAGCCTCGGCCTCGACTCCGGGCGTGTATCAATTGCAAATCGCCAATCTCGGCGGCGGCAGTTTTCGAGTCGAAGAGAATACTCAGCCCGAGTTCGAAGTTTCCATCGAGCCTCCCATCCAGCCCGTCCGCTTGGGCGACAAGATTCGAGCCATGATCCGCGCCCGACACGAAGACGGCTCGCCGGTCGCCAAAGCGAAGGTGGAATACAAAGTGTTGCGCTGGCGCTATGCTCGGACCTGGTATCCTCCCGACGCGTGGGATTGGCTTTATGGCCGCGGGTATTGGTGGTTCGGCTACGATCGGCCGTGGTTGCCTGGCTGGCGTGGTTGGGGCTGGCCGCGGCGCGCCGCTCTATGGCGGCCACAGCGCGAAGAGCCGCCGGAAGTGGTCGCCGATCGAGAAACCGAGATCGGCCAGGATGGGACCGTGGCGGTCGACATCGACACGGCGCTGGCGAAGGCCGTGCATCCCGACGACGACCAACAGTACCAGATTATCGCCCAGGTGGTCGATTCCAAGCGGCGAAGGATTGTTGCTTCCGGCAATGTGCTCGTGGCCCGCAAGCCGTTTCAGGTCTACGCCTGTGTCGATCGCGGCTACTACCACGTTGGCGACGTGATTCGCGCCGAATTTCATGCCCAGAAACTTGCCGGAACGCCGGTGCGCGGCGACGGCAAACTGAGTCTGTTCAAGATCGTGCCTCACGACGGCCAGGTCGTCGAAACATTGGTCCGCTCTTGGAACCAGGAAACCGACGAGCATGGCGAGGCGACGCTGCAACTCAAAGCCTCGGAGGCTGGACGATATCGCTTCTCTTATCAACTCACGAACGACACCAAGGAGACGCAAGAAGGGGGCTATGTCTTTACGATTCTGGGCGATGAACCAGGAGACTCCGATTTGCGCTTCAATCCGCTCGAGCTCGTTCCGGATCGCCGGGCGTACGCCCCGCAACAGACGGTCAAATTGCTGCTGAATTCGAATCGTGCTGACTCGACCGTGCTCTTGTTCTTGCACCGGCGAGCGGCGTTTATCCGAACCCGCCCATGTCGATCCTGCTCACAGGCAAATCGCGGGTTATTGATGTTCAAGTCGCGGCGAAGGATATTCCCAACTTTTTCGTCGAAGCGATGACCGTCGCCGATGGCCGAGTTTACACCGAGGTTCGACAGATCGCGGTGCCGCCGCAGTCGCGCGTGCTGAATGTCGCGGTCGAGCCGTCGCGCGATATCTATCAACCGGGACAAAGGGCCTCGGCAACGATCAAAGTAACCGACGCGCTCGGAAAGCCGTTTGTCGGGACTGCCGTGGTCGCCATTTACGACAAGGCAATCGACCAAATCGCCGGGCGAACGAAAGTCCCGGAAATCAAGGAATTCTTCTGGAATTGGCGGCGCGACCATCGGCCGGTTGCCGAGACGAATCTTCGTCGCGAGTTCAATAACTTGCTCCGGCCCAATGAAACCGCGATGCAGGATTTGGGCGTCTTCGGCGACTCGTTCGTGGAAGAACTAGGGCAGACCGTAACCGGCGCGGCAGCGGACTTGGATTCCCTTGCGTCATCTTCCGGCTTCACGAATGACATGGATCAAGGGGGCAAGCCGTTTCAATCAGGCGCCGGGTTCGGCAGACAGTCGCCGAGATCAGCGCAGTTGCCGTTGCTCGTTCAGCCGGCGCTACCATCGAATTCCGCGGCCACAGTCTTATGGGTCGCTTCGCTCGCGACTAACAGCCAAGGCGAGGCCGAGGTTTCGCTGACGATGCCGGAGGAACCCGCCACTTGGAAAATCAAAGTCTGGGCCATGGGCCACGGCACGAAAGTCGGCCAGGCCGAGGCCGAGATAATCACCGCGAAGGATTCGGCGCAGCGACAGCCGCCATGATCCCGCGCGGAACACTTTAGCCGCCCGGCTCGCCGGGCGCTTGCATCGCGCGGCGCAACGCGGATCGCGGCTTCCGCCGCGATTCGGCCAGAATCGGCTCCAACTCATCGACGAAATCGCGGACGTCTTCGAACTCTCGGTAGACGCTCGCGAAACGGACGTAAGCCACCTGGTCCAAATTCCGCAGATGTTGCATCACGAGTTCGCCGACGTACTGCGTTTCGACTTCGGCGTCGAATTTGTCGTAGACGTCGGTTTCCACGGCGGAGACGATCGCTTCCAATTGGTCGTCGCTGATCGGCCGCTTCCAACAGGCCTTGGTCAGGCCGGCTTTGATTTTCTCGCGGGCAAACGGCACGCGCACGCCGTCCTTCTTGATCACCTTAATGGACGCCTCTTCGATTCGCTCGTAGGTCGTGAACCGGCGGCGGCAACCCAGGCATTCGCGGCGACGGCGGATCCCATCCTCGCGGGCGCGGGAGTCGATCACCCGATCGTTATCGATGCGGCAAAAGGGGCATTGCATGAATCCACTATACACAACTGGGGCAAGAATCGCCCAGCGATAGTTGGTTTTGCGTGCCACCGCGATGGTAGCAGCAAACCGCCGACTGATGTTCGATTAAACGTCGATCCCAAGCTCCACGCACCGAAGGTGCAATGCAGGACAGCCCAGGGCAACGCCCTCGTTGTTCCACACAAGTTAGGGTTCGGCTGGCCGGCTGGTCCGAAGAGGAGCCAGCAGTTGGCGATGTCGTGCATGCGTTGCAGTCCAAGCCAGACTGTTTGTGGTCCCGGGGGTCCCGCTCGCTTTCGATTGACGTAGCCGCCCAGTTGGGCCACCAGCCGAATGAACACGTCGAGTGGGGGTGGTTCTGGCGGCGGATCTTGCGCAGCACGACTTTCCAAACCGACTTCCATTCGGCCGGTTCGAAGATCGCTTCGCAATTCAACTCTGGGCAACTGCGTCCCAAACGGCAGACGTACAGCGTTCGCCAGGCAACGATCAAGTAGACCGCCAGGCAATTCAACAAGCGGTCCAAGTGTTCGAAGAGACGTTCTTCGACCCGACAGCCCGACTTCAAGACACGAAACAGCACCTCGATCATCCAGCGCACCGTGTAATACTGAATGATCAGGGGGACTTGCGCAACATCATCAATCGGCAGGCTGGTGACCAGCAGCCATTCGACTGGCTCGTCGCCGCTCGGCGGATTGATCTCGCTGACCAGTACGACGTTCACCGCCACCGGCGGCAGTTGGCGATCTGGACGCCGAGGAGGACGAAGCGTCACTCGAGTCGCACGGACTGCGACTTCGGCCTGGCGCGAGTGGCGCAGCTGGCGCCGGCCGCGCGTCTCGCAGGCCACTTTCGCTGTTCGCCCACGGACTGCGATCGTGTTTTGAAACAGCACGGGAGTCTCAAGAACCCGGGCCCGCAGCAGCGTTTCTCCACTCTGTGGAGAGTCATCGCGCGACAACGCACGGTCCTGACACGCGCGCACGATCCAGTCCGAGTTGGGTGGTCCGCCATTGGCCTCCACCAGGAATTCGTAAATATCGGCTTCGCTATCCGAGACCGTGATGAACTGCGTGGCGGGGCAATGTCGCGCTTCCTCTTCGGCACGCCGGAGCGTGGTCACCCAACGGTAACTCTCTTTTTGTTCAATCGGAATGGCCGCCCGCTGAGCGCGTGTGAGCGATGCGCAGCACGTTCCTTCCTCACGCGTCCAGGCGGTCGCATGCACGGTTCCCAACGGCGTACCGTCCGGCGTGAAGGCATGCAGAGGATGGAGAAACGCGCCCCGCCGGGATTCTCCATCGAGCGGACCCGCGCCGAACACCTGTTGTGCCGGCCGCGTCAAATCGATCTCCGTGGTGTCTTGGGCGAGCACGACAACCCGTTGTGCAGCGATGCGTTGCCGCGTGGCATCGCTATGCGGCTGCAAGATGTCGGCGAAAGTCGCCTTCTCGTTCTCGAAGAAGCGATAGGCCGCCACCATTTCAGTTCGCCCGCCACAAGCGGCAGGAATGCTCGCGGTCGGATGCTGCGCCAGCGCCGACAGCACAGCCTTGAGGCGGACATCCAACCGCTTGTCATCCAGATCGGCGGTCTGCATCTCATCCATGACCCACGGTGCCAGCACGATAATCCATCCTTGACTCGTTTCGCCCCCCCGCGATTCCTCCTACCTGCCCATGATCCCCGAACATCTCCAGAACGCCAATAGCACCCCAAAAGATGTGTGGAACAACGAGGGCGTTGCCCTGGGCTGTCCTGCCAAGCACTTTCAGTGCTAGATCGGTAAATTCAGCCGTGGTTCGAACCATGACGGCTCCGCGACTTGGTCCATCTCGCCAACACAATCACGATGACGGCGGCCCCGCCCCATCATCGGGCCGGATCGCGCGGCGGATCTGTTCGCGGTCGAAATAGTTCACCGACATTCCGGCGTCGACTACCAGGTGCTGTGCATTGATGCCGCTGGAGCGCGGGCTCAATAAGAACGCGGCTGCGGCGGCCACTTCCTCCGTGCCAACGGCTTTTCGGCGCAGCGTCGCCTGCTCGGCATAGAGATAGGCCTCGACATAGCCTGGGATGCCGGCCGATGCCGACGATTTCAAGAGGCCTGGAGCGACCGCGTTGAAACGCACCCGCGAAAACTGGCTAAACGATTTGGCCAGAAACACCAGCGACGAATCGAGCGCCGCCTTGATCGGAGCCATGTAGCCGTAGTTCTCGCTGGCCATGCGGGTGGTGGAAATCGAAATCGTCACGACCGAGGCATCGGGTTCGAACAGATCGCGGCAGGCTTCCGATAGCGCGATCAGCGAGTAGCAGGAAATATCCATCGCCCGCAGGAACGCGGCCTTTGGCGTCTGATGAAACGGCTTCACACCCTCGGCATAATCCGCCGATGCAATTGAATGGACCAATCCCGCCAGCCGGACGCCCATTTTCGCGAGCTCTTCGCGCAGTGCCGCGATCTGCTCCGGAAACTCCACGTCGCAAACCAACACCGGCGCGTCGCCGATGAGTTTGGCGACACTTTCTTTTCGCTGGGGCGAGCGCACGGCATAGATCACGCGCGCTCCGGCCTCGATCAGCAGTTTGCCGATCTGAAAGGCGACGCTCTTGCGATTCGCCAATCCGCAAACCAGGATCGTCTTGCCGGTGAGTTGCAGAAAATCGAAAGGCTCATGCATTAGACGAGACACGATTCGGTTGATTCGCGCTGCGTTTGGATTTCGCCGAGAACTCAATTTACGGTCAAATAGACGCTATAATCATTCGTTGTCAAGCAAAGCAGAGGCGGCTGACGGAAATGCCAGCCGATCGAGGTTGAACAAGGACCGGCTACGAAAACGAGGATAACGTCCATGCGTTACACGGTGGTGTTGGAACAAGAAGCGGACGGCGGCTTTGTCGCCACAGTGCCGACTTTGCCGGGCTGCGTAAGCCAGGGAGACAACCGTGGCCAAGCGCTCGCCAATATCCGTGAGGCGATCGAGTTGTACGTCGAGGATTGCCGCGACGCCGGCGAACCGGTTCCGATGGAAGCCGGCAAAGAGTTTGTTGAAATCGAAGCCACGTAGCAGGGCGGGAATTCGTGGCAAAACTTCCCACCGACTTGAGCGGCCGTGAAGTTCGTACCGCATTGGAGCGCGCTGGGTTTGTGTTCCGCCGGCAAAAGGGGAGCCACATGATCCTGCGCCGGGATGAGCCCTACGGCAGACTTGTGGTCCCCGATCATAAGCAAATCCGTATCGGCACGCTCAGACGCATCATCACCGACGCAGGAATGACCGTCGAACACTTTGTCGAGTTGCTCGATAGCTAGCGACGGCGGTTTGGGACGGTGCGGCAACCAATTCATCGGTCGACAAGCGTACAAGCGAATTCAAAGCGCACCACCGATTTGCCACCGCAGTTGACTTTGGCCTTGAGAAAAAACGCGTCGGCCAAGCGCTCGACCAATTCGACTTCGATCTCGATGGTCTCGCCTGGGCGAACCATCCGCTTGAACCGCACGTCGTTCATCCGCGTCGCCACGGGCACGCGGCCATCGGCCGGAACATGCGCGGCGAGCAACACTGCGCCGGCTTGCATGGCGGCTTCGCACAACAATACGCCCGGCGTGAGCGGATAGCCTGGGTAATGGCCGGCGTAAAAATCCTCATCGCCGCGAAAATGCTTCCGGCAAACGATCCGCTCCGGCGATCGCGAAACAATCTCATCGAGCAACAAGAACGGCGGCCGATGCGGAATCGCCGCATGAATTTCAGCCAGGGTCATATTGCGCTGTGCCACTTGCTTTGCCGGTGCTCTTCGTGGTTTGATTTAGCATTTTGTCGGTTCGAGAGACTGTACTATCTGTCCTTAGACTTTTTTTCCGCCAATGTTCCCACGACGAACCAAGACGTTCCATTCGTTTCAGTCTCGGTGGCGTAACATTGCACCTCTTTTGATGTCCCAGGGCCGCGAGGGTGCCACTGGCTTTGCCAGTGCCCTTCGTGCATTGGCGGGAAAATGTGTGAATCTTAATGAGTGTCGAGTTGGCTTGCGTCATCTGACAAGGTGCTCCGTCAGAAACGCTGTCAGACGACATCCGCCGAAGGTGTTGGTTTCCACTCGCCCCATAGCGTCGAATATCTAAATGAATAATTCCCTGTAGATCGATCGAACGCAAACAACTGTTCTCCATCGATATTCCATGCCGAGCAGAGCGATTGGAATGTGACATATGCGAGTGCGCAGGTCGTAGTATCGCTCGGCACTCCGTTAATCGCCCGCACTTGCACCAACATATTTCCAATCGCTGGATTTTTTGACGCGTAGGAGTTTCTGAACAGAGTCACACCAAATCGAATTGCGTCCGCCCACTCAGAGAGGACATTGTCGGGGAGCGTAAGCCCAATTTTCCCGCTGAACCGTTGTTTTATGACCAGGTCAATCTCCGCGAATTGTGCAACCACGCCCTGCTGCCAAGAAAGTTTATGCGAGGTTTTCATCTTCTTATGCACCACGATTCAGATGAATAGGAGACGTTCCCCGGGCAGTGTCAGTGGCACGCTTTCGCTCCACCTCCTCAATTACTCGTCGCTTGCGTCGGCTTGGTTCGCGATTTCAGCAACAGCGAATCAACATCGTTGGCCACGATCACGCCGTAGTTCATCGCGCCGAGCCAGCCTGACATGATGATGCCTACGCTGCCGGCGTGAAACAAGCCGATGATTTGCTGCGGGATGCCGCGGCTGACGGCCAATCCCTCGAACTTAGTGCCGAACGACGCGCCTTCGAGGTGCTTCGTATAGTGGCGGAACGTGAGCGGCGTGGACGCTTCGGCGTGGTCGAGCTTTGTCCGCAGATCGGGAACATACTTCGACAGGGCGTCGAGTGTCGTTTCGATGAGGTCGGCTTTGGCGGCCTCGTACTCTTCCGGCTTCAGGTTGGCCCAATCTTCGTAGCGGGCGTTGGTGCTCGAGACCACCAGTGATCGATCGCTGCCGGGGCGGAGTTGCGGATAGTAAAACGAGAAGGTGCGGCTGGTGACGTGGCGGCTGAGCAACATTTCGGTGCGGAATAGCGGGGCGTTCGAGCTAAAGAGCAAATCGCCGCAGGCAGGATCGATCGACTCGCCCGCCTTCATGGCCATGTAAACCTGGCAGCTCGAATTGTTCAACCGCACGGCTTTCGTCTCTTCGACGAACTCGGGCGCGAAATGTTCGGCCCCCACGAGATTGAGAACCGTCGATTTCAAATTGGAATTCGAGATCACCGTCCGGGCCTTGATTTGCCGGCCATTGACCGTGACGCCCGACACGCGACCGCCGGTGACATGAATCTTCTCGACATCGCAGCGAATCCGTACGTCGACGCCGCTTTTCAGCAGCTCGGCGTGCATCAGGCCGATCAGCCGATCGGTGCCGCCGTGGAAAGTGTACACGCCTTTGGACATGAAATTGGCGAACACGATCCCGTAGGAAATCGCCGGATCCTCGAGTGTCGAGCCATTGGCATAGGTGATCGGCTCCATCAGCAGCCGGACCACGTCTTCGCGGCCGGGGAAAAATCGCTCGAACAAGCCTCCGGCGGTGAGCGACTGGTCGTCGTAGAAATTCATTCCCCGCACGGCTTCGAAGAACGCTGTCACCTGCTCCGCTGGAATACCGAATCGTTCGATCAATAGCCGCGTAAAATCGGCTTTGTCGAACGTGGTCGTGAGCGAGAACATCGGGTTGTCGAAGCGGATGTGCTTCAACTGGACGATCGAGGCGGCAATCTCCTCGCTCCAATAGCGGCGGCAGCTCTTGATCATCCCGATCGGAAAACCGTGCAGCGAAATATCGAAAATATGCCCGCCTGGCCGACGAAACCAAGTGGCCATGCCGCCGAGCTTGTAGTGTTGCTCCAGCAGCAGCACGCGTTGGCCGGCCCGAGCCAGGGTGTTCGCGGCCGTCAGGCCCGCCAGGCCGCTGCCGATGACGATGCAGTCATATTCGTCGCGAGCGCCTTGCAGAAAATCGCGGGGCATGGCAGGAGGCCGGAGCGGCGGTCAGTCGCATTCAATGGATGCCCCGGACGGGAGAAACAGCGAACAACGAGGATCGACGGCTTACGGCAGAGCGGAACGTAGGGTCGGCAAAGACAGTGGTGTCGTAGGGGTGTGCACTGCGGGGTGGGCACTGCGGGGTGGGCACTGCCCGCCATTCATTTCGTTCGGTCGAGATTGATAGCACAGCATGGTGGGCAATGCCCACCCTACACGTCTCGTTTTCAACTATTACTGGGACCACGCGTGCCAGGCAATACTCGGCCAAGCAAGCGGTTGGCCATCACAATGCCGCTGGTCATTGCTCCTATGATACCGACCAAACCCTGGTCTGTCCCGCAGAGAAACAAGTTCTTGAGCATTGTCGTGCCGTCGTAGCGTTTCTGTGGTGCTCCGTAGACAGCGCCGTTGTCGTGGCCGGTGAAATGCCGAATCGTCTTGGGCGTGAACATATCCATCGCGACGACGTGGGAGCGAAAGTCGGGGATGAACCGCAGGGCTGATACGACCAGCCGCTCGTACCAGGTGCGTTTCGCCTCGGCGTATTGCTCGTCGTCGAGTTGCATCCAACGCTCATAGTTGGCGAGTGCCGTAAGCCGCAAGGCAGGCTCCGGCGGGCGATCGGTAGAATCCGCTGGATAATCGAAATTGCTCGGAGTGCAGATCACGCCGCTGCGAACGTCGGCCAAATCGTCGGGGCGCTGCCAAACGAAGTTCGGCGAATCGTTGAAGAACACCATCGTTTCTTCGCAGCCCAACTTCGCCGGAGACACGTCGAGCGTCGAAACCGATTCGATAAAGGACAATTTCCCGCTGGCCGGAATTGCCGGAGACGGCGAGGGTTCGAGGGGCGATGCCGGCGGGATGGAGGCGACCGCGGAACCAGACTCCGATGCGCCACCGATCGAACGCCGCAGGACGCCGCCGACGTTATTCCAAGCGGCCTTTGCCGGCGCCATGGCGGCGCTCAGCGCTGCGGCGCCGCCGCTGATTGCCACCGCGCCACACAGCCTCAATGTTTCGGCCCAACCGGCCGAAGAAAGAATTTCGCGGGCCAACAGCTCGGCGCCATTTTCGAGCACGACGCGTTGGACTTCGTCGGCCTCGACGGCCAGGCGTTGCACCCCCGCCCGCAAACGCAACTCGCCTCCCAAATCCTTGAAGCGGAGGACCAGCGTTTTCAGAATTCTCCGAACTCCCGCGGCAGGCCGCGCGAGACCTTCCAAAAAGATGCTACGGAACAAGACGCTGAACTGGCCGAAGTCCAAGTCGTGCTCGCTCGCCGAGCCGTAAAACATGATCGGGCAAAACAGCATTTCGACGAGCAGCGGATCGCTGATGATTTCGCCGACCACCTTGCGGGCCGACATGGCCGTGGCCGGCGTACCCAGGGCTTCGTAGTCGGCCAGCTTCTCGAGCAATCGGCGGAACGGCCCAACCTGCGCGGGAAACCGTGCCGCAACCTGGCTTTCCAGCAGAGCCGGGTCGTTGTTGAATTCCAGCGCGACGTCTGGAAAGGCGATGCGCGACCGCAACTGCGGCACCAAGGCGAAATCGTCCCAATTCAAACGGAGCTGCCGCAACAGCTTCGCCAACGGTCCGCGCCGATCCCCACGCGGACGGTAGTTCGTCACCGCGTGCAGGCCGACATCGTAGTTGCGGCCGCCAAGACGATAGTAAGAATTCAAGCCGCCGATGGCGGAATGGCGTTCCAGGATGCACACGCGCTGGCCGAAATGGGCCAAGCGCACGCCCGCGGCCAGCCCCGACATGCCTGCACCGATGATGATCGCGTCGTACAAAGTAGCGCTCCAAGGATCATGGCCAAGGGAAATCGGACCAGATTCGGGCTACAGGACCTGGATTCAATCTATCCGGGGAGGGCGAGCTGATGCTACAGGGCAATCGGCGGCAGGCTTGTAGCGCACTAAGCCCAGGAATCGGCCACCGCTGGGTAGTGGTACAGTTTGAGCCCCCGCGGCACACGGAATGTGCCAACTACGTAGCATGCATCGGTCCGCAGAGCCAGTCGCCGTTGTCAAAAAGCTGCAAAATGTCCCAAGATGGCCATCCCTGGGCTTCCGGATTGGACCGTCGCAAGCATACCCGCGATACCCGCTATGCTGGCACGTCTTTCATGAGCGGTTCCAGATATTTCACGGTCCCGCCGAGCGTGGCCATGTGCACGTAGTCGTCCTCGGGAATTTGCACCCGGTAGCGTTTGCGCAGTTCCATCACGATATCGAGAAAATCCATGCTATCGAGCTCGATTTGCTCGCGCAGGGGCACATCGTCTTTCAGGCCGCTGGTGTCTTCGTCGGGAAGGATGTCCCCGAGAATGTCCAGAATTGCCGTGCGAATGTCCGCCGGACTCATGCCGCGTGTTCCTTGCTTAGTGCCGACGCTCTGATTCTTTGCTTGCGGATCGCCGGGCGAGCCCGGCGGCTAAAATTGGGGTGGCACGCGTTCACCGATTCACACGGCGCCGAAGCGCTTGACGACAACCACCGAATTGATGCCCAGCATTCCGAATGAATTGTTAAGAATATAATCGACCCGGTCCATAGCCAGCGGCTTTCTCGATCACCAATCCATCCAACTCGGCAAGCCGGATCGGGCTCGTCGAGATTGAGCGTCGCATGGCAAACGCCATCGCCGAACGCCGGCAGGTTGCCCGCCAGTTCCAACGCGCCGGCGGCTCCCATGGCATGGCCGATAAAGCTCTTCGTGTTGTTGAATCGCGTGCGGTTCGAGCCGCCGAAGACCAGCCGCAAGGCGATGCATTCCTGCGCGTCGCCGGTGGCGGTGCCGGTGGCGTGTGTGCTCACCACGTCGACGCGATCGGCGGTGATCCCGGCCCGCTGGAGCGCCGCGTTCATGCACTGCGCTTGCCGCTCGGGATTGGGCAGGACAAAATCGCTGGCGTCGCTGTTCATCGCATAGCCGACGAGCTCGCCATGAATTCTCGCGCCGCGGGCTTTGGCGTCCGACAGCCGTTCGAGCACGTACAGGCAGCCTCCTTCGGCGACGACGATGCCAGTGCGGTTCAAATCGAAAGGCCGCGACGCCTTGGCCGGATCGTCATGCCAGGCCAGTGCGCCTTGGCTCTTGAAGCTGGCGAAAATTCCGAACGTGCGGATGCTTTCCGACACGCCGCCAGCGATCGCCACGTCGCATTCGCCCAGCAGCAGCATCTGGCGCCTTGAATCATCCCAGCGTTGCCGGCGGCACAAGCGGCGCCAATCGTGTAGTGCGGGCCCGTGATCCCGAGATTGAGCGAAATCTCACCGGCGGGATTGTTGGCCACGGTGCGGGGGTTATGGTGATGCGACCAGAACCGCGTGTCGTAATTGAACCCCTTGAGCTCGAAGACTTCGTTTTCCGTCTCGACGTTGCCGTGCTCGGTGACGCCGACATAAATGCCGACTTGCGACTTATCGACGGCCGCCCAATCGAGGCCCGAATCCGCGACGGCCTCCTGAGCGCAGTAGATGCCGATGCCGCCGGCACGCGTCCCGCGCCGGACATCCTTGCGCGATTGGTACTTTAGCTCGTCGAATTCGCACACGCCGGCCAGCGTGTTGCCGACGTAACGAATCTCGTACGGCCGGACGCCGCTACGGCCGGCAAGAAGGTTCTGGCGGAATTCGGGCAGATTGTTCCCGTTCGGCGCAGCCAAGCCGATTCCCGTGATCACGATGCGTTGGGTATCGGGCTTGCCGGCGATCATCCGTCTTGGTCCTGTCGAAGGGTTTAATCCTCGAAGTTAGCGAGTTCGCGGCGGCTTGGCAAGCGAGTCATACGCGTTTGCCAAGCTCGAATCCGGTTGCTGCGAATCGTCGAAACTCCATGCAGCAGGAGAAAATACTTCGCGCCCGGGCTCCAACCGAGCCGCGCACGTCAGTAAGCGAAGGATCGCGTCGCCGCAGCGAATCTATTCGCTTACTGACGTGCGCGGCTCGGATCGTGCTTTCGCCAACGAACGGGATAAACGCGCCATTCCTTCTCTGGTCGAAATCGCGGCGCGGTAGCCGAATGCCGCCTGGGCGCGGCGGATGTCGAAATAGTGCGATCGGCCCAATTGGGCGGCAAGAAAACGGGTCATGGGAGGCTCGACGCGCCGCGGCAGGAAGCCGATAGGCGAACTCCAGCGCCGCGCCGATTCGCCAGGCGGCACCGAGCGAGATCGAGCGCTCTACCGGCGGCAGCTTGGCCAGCGCCAGCAATTGGTCGATCCATTGCCAGCAGTTAACCGGCTCGCCTTGGCTGATGAAAAAGGCTCGGCCCGCCACCGGCGAATTGATCTTCAGCGCATCGGCGGCCTGAAGATGGGCGGCAGCGGCGTTTTCGACATAGACCATGTCGATTTGGTTGCTGCCATCGCCGACGCGGCGCAACCGACCCGTTCGGGCCCGCTCGATCAATCGCGGCACCAGATGCCCGTCGCGCGGACCCCATATCAAATGCGGCCGCAAAGCGCAGGTGAGCAGGCCGTTGGTGTTGGCGGCCAAGACGCGCTGTTCCGCGATGGCTTTCGTGTGCGGGTAATGGCACAGCCAGCGGCGGGCGTAAGGGATCGATTCATCGCAGCCGTATTGGTCCCGGCCATCGAATGTCACACTCGGGCTGCTGGTAAAAACCAACCTCTCGACTCGATGCAGGAGGCACCCGGCGAGCACATTTTCGGTCCCCTGCACGTTGACGCCGTAAAACTGTTTCCAGCGGCCCCAAATTCCGGCCATTCCCGCCACATGAAAGACGGCATCGACGCCCGAGCAGGCGGCCATCGTCTGCTTGCGGTCGCGCAGGTCGCCGCGAACCACCTCGACGCCAAGGGCAGCCAGTTCCGGATATTCGCCGCGGCCGAATGCTCGGACTCGATCGCCGCGAGCCACGAGTTGTTCGACGATGTATCGGCCTAAAAAACCGCCGCCGCCGGTGACGAGTGCATGCATGAAGTATATGTCAGAAAGCGAATGCCGAACGCCGGCTTTGCCTTCAAAACTTACAAGCCTGAAGCGCCAGCGAAGGAAAACTCTCGAGCGCAAGCTGAGCGCACGAAGGAAAACTCTCAGCAAGCTGAAGCGCAAGCGAAGGAAAACGCGCCAAAACAACTTCTTGCCTCTTCGCTTGCGCTTCAGGCTTTTATATCAGTGCATTGGCGCGGTCCAACGCATTCGCCGCTCTGCCCAAACGGCCAGCCGCTCTCGCGATATCTTCGCATTGTGGCGAATGTCGACCGGAAGCCGGCGACGGACCATGAAGTGCCGAATCACGTCGGTCAGGGGATTCGAGACGGCCAGGCTGCGGAGCTGTGCCAGGAAGCGGGCACGAGCAATGCGCCGATGCGGCAGATGTCCGGCGGTCGGTTCGACGATAATCACGGGCTGCTGTTGTCCGCGCGGTCCCACGCCGACCAACGCGGCCCGCCGGACTTCCGGATGGCGATTGAAAATCGCTTCGCACGGAATCGAATACATGGGACCGTTGGCCGTGAGGACGCGATGCGCCATCCGGCCGCAAAACCAAAAGCGCTCGCGCGGATCGAAATAGCCGACGTCGCCCATGCGATGCCAAAACCCATTCGGGTCGGCAATCTTCGCGAGTTTGTTCGCTTCCACGCGAGTTACATAGCGCTCGGTGACAACCGGCCCACGCACGATGAGCTCGCCAATCTCGCCGGTGGGCATATCGACGGCCTCATCGATATTGCGAATCGGTCCGTCGACGATGCGTATCACGCGCCATTCGATTTCAGGGAACCGTCCGCCCACGCAGACGCCGAAGCCGGCATCGGTGCGGCGGCTCGTCTCGCTGAGCACGTCGCCCGCTTCGATCGACGCCACGGGCAGCGCTTCGGTCGCGCCGTAGGGCGTATGGAATTTTCCTTCAGGATGAATCCGGCCTTGCAACCGTTGCAGCACCGTCACCTGGACCGTGCGCCGGCCGACAGCACCCGCCGCAACGTCGGCATCCGCAGGCCATGTTGCTCGCAATATTGCCCGACGCGGTCCCAGACGGTTGGCGAAGCGAAACTCTGCGTCGCCTGCCAATGCTCGATCGTCGCCATCAAACGGCGTGGATCGACGCGGGCCGGCCGGCGATCGACGGGCGGGATGATCGTCGTCACGCCCAGCGCGGCATTGAACAAGCCGAACAACGGGAAGCAGGGAACGTCGATCTCGCCGGGCTGGATGTTGTAAAACGCTTGTAGCTGAGTCACTTGACTGTCGAAGTTCCCGTGGCTGTATTGCACCCCTTTTGCCGGGCCCGTGCTGCCGGACGTGAAAATGATCGCGGCCGGATCGGCGGCCTCGGTCGGCACGACCTCGAAGGGGCTTACGCCGCGCCGCCGCAATCGGGCCAACGTCGCTCCGCGCCAGAACCAGCGGCGGCCCACCGTGACGTTGTATTTCAGCTTCGAATATCGCCCCCCCGGCAAACAGCGAAAGGCTTGAATCGCAGGCACTGCCAAGAAACCCTCGGGCCGGACCTCGTCCAGGCAATCCAACAGCCCGCGAAGACCCATGCCCGGGTCGATCAGCACCGCCACCGCTCCAGCCTTGAACACGGCGAAGACGAGCGAAATAAAGTCGATGCCCATTGGCACGAACAGGGCCAAACGCGCGCCGGCCGCACCCCCATAGCCCGCCAGCCCGGAGGCGATTCGATCGGTGTCTTCATCCAACTCGCGGAATGTGATGCCGCGATAGTCGGCCTGGCTGGATGGAGCGCGGCCGCGAGCTTCGGCGATGGCCAGCGCGCTGGGGATCCGGCGGGCCATTTCGCTCATGCGCCGCGCGACATTCACTGTCGGGCCCGGGAGGGAGGGGGATCGAGCGGTTGGCGCCAGGACGGTGGTCATGTCCGATAGTTTAGAGTTCCGCGCCGCGGGAATCCATGAGGGGTGTGAGGAAGTGAGTGGCGTGGTGGGCGTTAGGACGACCCGTGAGACTTTCTTCGAGGGATTACGGAGCAGGAGGCCAGACGTTCGCGCGAAAAGAATTTCTTGCAGCGACTCAGCTTACTCGCGCCGGTTGGTGCGAAAGTCGCCAGGAAGGCAGACGAAAAACCGACGCTGTTCGGATTCCTGGAAAGCGAGACACATTCGCAACAAGACTCAGGAAGATTTTCGCCATGCCAAAGGCGGCCCGCTCACCGCACCTACCGGCAAAAAATCGATGGAAGCTCTGAGGCTGCCTTTTTTGTTCGTCTAGCGGTAATGATCGTGCTCCAGATCTCCTTCGATCGGTATCAAAATTGCAAACACTCGCGAAGGGTCAAAATCGCCACTCAAATTGATTGTCGGTGCCGCTATACGACGCCGCGATCAGCGTTTTGCGATTTGTCGGCCGTGCTCGTGCGACCGTACGAAATTCCAAACACGAACTATAGGACGTTGCAATGTACCATCACATTAAAAAGCTAATGTACACGGTCCGCGTCGACGAACCCGATCCGGAATTCGGGAACATGTTGCTAGAGCAGTTCGGCGGCGCCAACGGCGAGCTTGCGGCGGCGATGCAATATTCGATTCAGGGATTGAATTGCCCCGATCCCGCCCGGAAGGACCTGCTGATGGACATCGGAACGGAGGAGCTCAGCCATTTGGAAATCGTTGGCACGCTCGCCCGGATGCATTTGGAACCGATGAAAGCGTTCCGCGAAGCCGGCGCTGTCGACCCGCTGGTGGCCATCGCGGGCGGTGGCGGTGTCAATCTTTTCAACTCGATGGGCAATCCCTGGACGGCCGATTATTTGAAAATCACCGGAGAACTGGACGTCGACCTACGCAGCAACATAGCCGCTGAAGCTCGCGCGAAGATCGTTTATGAGCGACTCATCAATTTTTGCCAGGACGCCGGCACCAAGGACGCCTTGCAGTTCTTAATGACGCGCGAAATCACCCACATGAAGGCTTTCGCGGCGGCGTTGGAAAGCCTGCAAAAGCCGGCTTTCTCCATCGGCAAGATCCCACCGACGCTCGCTTGGGTGAACAAGTTTTTCAACGATTCGACCGGCCAAGGCGACGAAGGAGAATCCGATTCGCGCGGACCCTGGAATGAAGGAGGGGACTGGGAATATGTCGAGTCGCCTGCCGTGGAATACTTCCGCGGTCGCAATGGCTCCGCGGGGAACGGACAGTCGCAAGCCGACGGCGAAATGCCAGGTTCGGCAATATTTACGGAAGTCCTGGCGGAGAATCTGCAGGATTTGCTACATGCCGAAGGGCAACTGGTGAAGGCTTTGCCAAAGCTGGCCGAAGCAGCTCGCTCGCCACTGCTCAAGCAGGCCTTCGAGCAGCATCTCACCGAGACGGAGGGACATGTCGAACGCCTGAAGCAAGTTTTCGACCAGATCGGCGCAAAAGCGAAGGCCAAGCCGTGCAAAGGAATGGCGGGCCTGATCGAAGAGGGGGAAGAGCTCATTGAGGAGGCAACCGAAAAAGACGATATCGCAGCGGATCTCAGCCTGATCGCCGCGGCCCAGAAGGTCGAGCATTACGAGATGTCGAGCTACTTGGGCGCCCAAACCCTCGCGAGTCGCACTGGGCAGACGGCGGCCGCCATGTTGCTCGGACAAACTTTACTGGAGGAGGAACGCGCGGATAAGATCCTGAATCGAATCGCCAGCGAATTGATGGATGAAGCCGCTTCGCTCGACTCCGATGATAAGGACGAATCGGATGCCGAAGAACAATTGGCCGAGGCCGACAATCGCACAGAAACAAAGGAACAAGCTCGTTCGAGCCGGCGCACGGCGAAGAGCAAGAAAGCGGCACGTTGAGTGCGCCGATTTTGTTGTTCCGTCCGGGGGCCTTAGAATGGCGAAGAAAAGGGGAAACCGAAGAAAAGCGGACATCACTGATTATTGCGGGTTGTTGCGCGGGCGAGCGTGGTCCGTATAGGGTGAATTTGAGCCCCAGGGCGCGGCTGCGGTCCGGATCCAGCTCGGCGGGTTCCCTACTTCAATCGCTCGGGCAGTTGGCGGCATTCGGGACACCTTATCGCAACCATCCGTCACCCCGAAAATATCCGTGATGTCCCCTTTTCTTCGTCAACAAAGGAGACGGGGGCTGCGTCTCCTTTAGTTCCTCTCGGGGAGCGTGTTCGAAAGGCCTATGACGGCCCAGGTGGTTGCCCAGAAGCTCCAACCCACGGCGGTGCCGGGGCCTTGCGACGCCATTTTCCATGAGCCGTCTTTCTGTTGCGTCGCGAGCAGAAAGCTTTCCGCGTGCTGCACCGCGGGGTCGTCGGCGCAAGGCCGATTTGGCGAAGCGCATACAGCGTCTGGCCGGTGGCGAAGGCGTCGCTCGGGCCTTTCGTGCGATTCCAACTCCAGCCGCCGTCTGCCCGCTGATCTTTGCGCAATTCTTTGAGCAGTGATTCGGCATCGTCCCGCTCGCCAAATTGGTGGGCAATCATGAGGTGCAAGATCAGCGATTCATTGGATTCGCCAGGTCTTGTATTCCTGAGGGCGGCCAGTGCGCGTTTGCGGCGTCGGTCGAGGCTGCCCGCGCTTCGGCATCCGGGTCGGCCGCGAGCGCGAGCACGAGCCACATCGTCGTGGCTTCATTGGTCTCTGGCTTCGGTCGCTTGAGGCCCGGCAACTGCCCGCCCGCCGGCCACAAGCCGTCTGGTTGCTGCTTGGAAAGAATTGCGTCGGTCAGTCTTTTCGCCCAGTCCTTGTCGAGATTCTTGTCAATGCCGTCGCCGAGGAAGAGTTGCCCGTAGGTGTCGGGATCAATGTAGGGACTTTCCCGCGAGGCCCGCTTTACGATTTGCGGCCCGGCTGTTTTCATTTCCTCGGCCGAAAGGAGCGACGCGAGCTTGCCTTCGAGCAAGTATTGCGTGGCAAACCGTGTGTCTTCGATTGGTTTGAGCTTCGCCAACACGGCATCGGGAATGCGGTCGGACTTGAGGCCCGCGATGTTATCTTTCGTGAGTTTTACCGCCGGCTTCAATTCCGGAGATTCGCTATGCGCGACTTCAATCCACTCGTCGATCTTTTTTTGATCGACGGAAAAGCCCTTTTGTTTCGCTGCTTGATTCGACCAAATCGAAAAACTGACGACGTGGCATGAAATGCAACCCCGGCTCTCCAGCCAACGGTCGGAATATTTGGTGATATAAGGCAAGCTCTCCGCGATTGATTTCCGCAGTTCGGCGGTCGTCGGTGGCTTGGTGACATTGGAATCACCGTGGGATGGCGGATCGTTCGCCCTCGCGATCATCGCGCAGCAAAGAAGCATCGGCCACGCCGCGACCAACACTCCGAGGAAATGACGCGAGGAGTATGCCATCTTCAACTCCTTCGAACAGGTTCCGCTCAAGACGCCGACTCGCCGGTCTGGCGCATTTTGGAATTCTCCACGTGCTCTTTGCACAGGGAGCTTTCAATCAAAGCCTAAACCTCGCGCCTGTGCCGGTCAACTGGCGGGACGAATAAAAGGGGACATCACTGATTATTGCGGGTTGTTGCGCGGGCGACCGGGTCCGCGCAGGGTGAATTCGAGCCCCAGACGCGCGGCCGTGGTCCGGATCCAGCTCGGCGGGCCCCACGGACGCCCGCGCTGCACGCAGGTCCGCAGCGTGTCGAGTTGCTCCTCGTTCAGCTCCCCATTGACCCTCGCCAACCAATTCCTCGGCCGCTGCAAGGGCCACGCCGCCAACGGCAACGCTCGTGCCGGATCGGTTCGCATCCACATTCCGCTCCAGCGCCACTGTTCGGCCCGGCGGACCAGTTTGGTCCGGAGCGGGTTCGCTTCGACGTAGCGGCACAGCGTCAGAAAATATTTATCTTCGGCGACGGGGAAACTCTTGAACCGGCCCTGGTACAAATGCCCTCCGCCGCGGCGGTGGTAATGCTCGTGATGCCGCCGCACATGCGTTACGCCGACCCAGCCGAGCAGCCGCCCTAGCGCCTGGTCGGTCTTGGGGCGCACGACCAGGTGCCAATGATTCGGCATGATGCAGTACGTCAGCAGATCGACCGGATAACGCTCGAAGCCCTCCGCCAAGACGCGCTCGAAGGCCTCGTAGTCGCCGGGTTTGTGAAACAGCCGCATCCGCCCGTTCCCACGGTTGAGAACATGGTAAATCGTTCCTGCTTCAATCGCTCGGGCAGTTCGCGGCATTCGGGACAGCTTATCGCAACCCTCCGTCACCCGTCAATATCAGTGATGTCCCCTTTTCTTCGTCCAGCCTTCCGGTCGGGTCGAATCATTGGCGAGGCGTTGGGTACTGGCCCACTAGAACAACACACTTTCCCTAAGCCTGGAAGCGTGATAGCGTTGGGGATGAGGGGGAAATTATTTTGGGGATTTGTTTCTGCGCCGGATAACTCCCCCCGCGATCGAACCTGCGATACCGCCTATCGTCCCGCCGACGCCAGCGCCAAACAGTACGGCCACGAATCGCACCATAAAGTCCACCCCTTGGCTGACGACATCTACGATTTGAACGGTGGTCGGAGGGGTTGGAGGAACTAATCTCGCGCCGATGATTCCCCCGATCACGATCCCGACGACCGCACCGCCAATTCCGCCAATGAGCGAGCGGAAAATATTCGCAAGAAGTCCAGGGCGATTCTCGTCCATGCCTGCCATTCTACCCGATGGCGCATGAAAAATCCCACGTAGCTTGGCGGAGGTAGATGTCTTTTGAAATAAGTAAAGGGAAAACGGTCAGATGGGGACAAGGGGGTGAGCAATCATATGAACAACGAAAAAAGCGGCTATCGATAGCAGTCCGATGAAAACGGCGCAGGCAATACAGAGGCTCGGTCGCCTGGTGAGCAAGCCGACAGCGAATCCAAATCCCAAAAAGAATATCAGCAAGGGGACTGCGATCAGAGCACACAGGACGGCGGTAGCGTTCATGGCCCCATCCTAAATAGCTTTGCGTAATTCTGGGAGTGTGCTCGTCAGGCGACGTGGTGACGGACGTAGTCATGGCAGCCGTGGTGGTTCCGATTGCCGAGATAGGCGTAAACTTCGCTCATCCCGGATTATTCACCATCCCCGCTTGTTTTCCGGGAACGAATTCGATTTTCTCGCGTAGGAATGGGCGTTGCAAGGTCGCTCCACTACCCGAGAACGGATTCACGTCATGGGTGAAGCACGGAATTGGCTCTTCGAGCCCTCGTTCAATCGCTCCATCAAGGTTCGCCGCACCGACCAACGGCTGACTTCGGACGCCGGCGTGCTGTTGTTGCGGGAAGCGGATCATCGCTTGGGACTCGTCGCTTCTCTGGCCCAACGGATGCGCGATCCACGCCATCCCGACAAGATTCGCTACTCGCTGACCGAACTGCTCCGCGAGCGGCTGTACGCCTTGGCTCAAGGCTACCACGCTCAAGACGACCTGGATCGGCTGGCCCACGACCCGGCCTTCAAGATGGCCGTCTGGGATCGGCCCGGTGAGCAGGTGCTCGACGAGCGACTGGCCAGCCAGCCCACGCAGTCGCGGTTGCTCGACATCGTGGCGGCCTTCGCCGAGAATCGCCAGGCGCTGCGCGAGGCCCTGGCGGAGTGGGTGGTCCGCTACGTGCGCGGTGCCGGCCCAGACCGGGCCGTCCGCCGCGGCACGGTCGACGTCGACAGCTTTCCGATCGAGGTGCATGGCCAACAGCCAGGCGGCGCTTATAACGGCTACTACCGCGAGACGGTGTACCATCCGCTCTTGGCCAGCTTCGCGGTGGAAGGCAACTACGACAGTGGCCTGCACGGCTACCGGCTGGGCAACGGCTTCCTGCAGGCCGTGTTGCGGCGCGGCACGGCCCACACGGCCGAAGGCGCCGTGCGGTTCATGCAGGAAGTGGTCCGCAAGTGCGCGGACCTGGCCTACGTGCTGGACTTCCGCTTGGACGCGGGATTTACCCACGGGGAGGTGATGGATTATCTGACCGAGCACCAGCAGCGGTTTATCGGCCGTCTGCGGAACAATCCGGTGCTGGACCGGCTGGCCGAGCCGTATCTCCAGCGCCCGGTGGGGCGGCCGCCAAAGGAAGGCTACGAGGACGTGTTCGAGTTGGGCCTGCACCAGGCCGAATCGTGGGAACATCCGCAACGCCTGCTGCTGGTGGTCGTCGATCAACCGGACCCCGTGAGCGGCCAATTGAATCTGTTGCCGCACTATTTCTTCCTGATCACGAACCGGCCGGCGGAGGAGCTCAGCGGCGAGGCGGCGTTGGCCCACTATCGCCGCCGGGGCACGTTCGAGGATCGGCTGGGCGAATTCAACGCGGCCGTGGCGCCCCGGCTGTCGTCGCCGAAGTTCGAAGAGAACGAAGCCACGTTGTTGTTGGCGCTGCTGGCCTTCAATCTGGCCTCGCTACTGCGTTGCGAGTTGGAGGATCACCTGGGCGGTTGCTGGGACTTGGGACGCTTTCAGCGGTCGGTGCTCAAGGCGGGCGCCCGCGTGGTCAAGGGCTCACGAAGGCTGCTGCTGGATGTGGCCGAGGCGGTGGCTCCGCTGTGGGAATCGTTGTTGGAACGTGTGCGGCGTTGGATGTTGCCGAAGCGCTGGCCGACGCCGCGCGGACCCGCTTGCCGGAGCTGGACTCCGCCGCCGCGTCATGCCTTTCTGCGCGAGGTGCTGCGGCTTTGAGAGCACCTTCACCGCTGAGTCGCCACACCTTCCAGCCGCCCGCGGCCCCTGGGGGAAAGGGGGCCTTCTCCCTTGGCCGTGCCCCGTTCCGCCAATCCCAATTGCAGCCCCGCGCAAAGCACGCCAAAATGCTCACACACAGGGGCTGGTAAATAATTCCGGCTTAAATGTTCAGCGGTTCCCTTTGTGCGTCCTTCGCCGTACAGCTTCGATATGTGAAATGATGCCTTTTGAAAATCTTGCACCTCAATAAAGTGCATTAGATTCTTGAGTTCGACGCACGACCGCCGCGCATGAGCCTCCATCTCCCGAAATAGGCGTATGTAGTCGCGGACAGCGCCGTCGCCCATAGATGCCTAACCTTGAACGCTGGCGGGCCTAGGGCGCGACCGTGGCCAAGGTTAGGTGGAATCCACGATAAGCGCCCAAGGCCGAAGGCGCGGGGATCAGCCGCGCTGCCAGGCGAGTGACGCCATTTTAAGACTTGGGCGACCGGGCGATAAGGTTTTCTATCCGAAGGTGGTGATACCGTTTGATTTTTGTCAAGAAAAAAAATCAAATCGCGGTCGGTCTGGTGCTATTCGCGTTGCCGGTTGGGGCCGCGGGTTGCCTCACGAACACCTTCGCACACAAGACTGCCCCGATGAGAATGCAGGCGACATAGATGATCTGGCCACGACGATCGAATAAGACCCCACCGACGTATAAATGTAGCCCGCTTGACCACAGGGGGCTAGTAATGACGACGCCAATGAACCCGCCGGCGAACCCGCCGAATATCCCCCAGCACAACCCAGCTATGGGCCGGCCTCGTAGACCACCGACGACACCGCCAGCGAGGCCGCCAAGAAAGATAGGAAGGATAATAAAAAAGAAGGCTGACAGCCACAGTAAGGCTTTGCCGTCTGTCCACATCATCGCACACCTCCCCGTTGATTATCGACCGATCTCGCTGCCCCATATTGTAGCGTGCCGCAATGTACCAGCGCATGAAAAACCCCGCTGGGACGGCCCGGCCAAAAATCGTGCTGCACACAACTTTCACCGACTACCACCTGCCAGGTAGTGACGCCTCATGAAATCAATCGGGGAATAAAGCGGTCAACACCATTCAAGCCACGCGCGGACGATACCCGGAAACCCCACTTGAGAAAGCCACAAGAAAAAGATCAGGCCAAGGCCGATCAGCAAACCGCGAAACGGCCTGCCGAACAATGCTCCGAGTCCAGCACCCGCGGATGCAAAGAAGACTAGAAAGAGGGAAAAGCCAAGGTCCATCTGTCCATCGGTGCATTTCCGCCAGTAGTCAGAAAATGACGCGGCTGCGATGCATAAGAGCGCTACAGCTAGGAACATCCGCTGCATCGAGAATTGAAACGGCTTCGGCATGGCCACACTATACCAGTATGAAAAAACCCGCCGGGATGCACGGCCCGCGTCGAAATTGACATTGGTCAATCCATCCTACCTAATCGGGCGAAGCCGGTCACGTTCCGGCGCTGCCTAACAATTTGCTCCTCGGCACGGAGGTTGGTATGATCCGGTAGAGTTCTCCTTACTGTCGGGCCTGCCTCGTGGAGCGGTCGGCGCCAGGCTCGGTTCAGCATTACCCGCGCAGGAATCATACCGTGCTTAAGATCTGCTGCACATTGTTCGCGTTCGGATTCCTCGCTGTACCGGCTTTGGCCGACGATCCGGGCAGAGCTACGACCGCCGAAGTGAAGATCACGGTGGTCTTTCCGGCAAATCTCGATTCGTTTGACAATCATTCAGTTAAGGTGTTCCTCTCTCAGTCGACTCCGCAGACCGCCCCCGGACCCGGCCAAAGGACGGTCGTGACCACCTATCTCCCAGTCGACACGCAGCAAGTCGATAATCTCTCGCATGTGAAGGGGACGGAAAGCAAGCAAGTGGTCATTGTCGGTTCGAAAGTTAAACTCGAACTGAGCCTCGAAATACCTCGCGAGCGCTCAGGTTCTCAGCGACAACAAGTTCAAAGGATCCGGAACGCTGGATAGCAAACCGACCGTGCCGGTGCTGACTGGCGGGCGCCGAGCGAGATTACGCTGACGGTGCTGCATCTCAACAAATGACCTTCGTGCAACAGTGCCCCAGCGCCGGCTCCCTAGCAGACCCGAATAAGCCAATCACGCTGACGCATCCAGGGAAAGTCTTTAACGTCGCCTTCACTGCCGACGGCAAAATTCTTGCCACCAGCGATTACGAAGGCATCGTGCGTTTCTGGAATGCGGAAACGGGAGCGGCTATTTCCAAGCCAATCGACGAAGAAAAGGGGACATCACTGATTATTGTGGGTTCTTGCGGGCGACCAGGTCCGCACAGGGCGCCACCGGAATCTCGGGCGATTCTCTTATCGGGCGAACTAAAGGGGACGGAAGTCATTTCTGCGCGCTCCGCTCGAGAGCAATTCAAGACGCCGGTCGCGTTTAATGACTCCTCATGCCAACTCCTCCTCGACGAAGCGCAGGACTTCGGCGGCGACGTCGATTTGCAGTGCGGCGGCAAGTGCTTTCCAGCCGGGGACGGCGTTTACCTCCAGCACATAGGGTGGGGCGTCGTCGAGGGGCAGCAGGTCGACGCCGGCTAGCGGGGCGCCGATCGCCTGGGCTGCCCGGTGGGCCAGCTCGGCCCACTCGGCCGGCAATTCCAGCGGTTCGGCCGTCGCGCCGCGGCTGATGTTCGTTCGCCAATCGTGCGCATTGCGCCGGCGGATCGCCAGAGTTCGCCGCCCGATGACCAGCACCCGAATATCAAAACCGCGATGCGGGAGAAATTCTTGCAAATAGAGGACCGAGCCAAGTTGAGCGAGCATGCGAAATGCCCGTTCGGCCAAGGCTTCGTCATTCAGCCTGGTGATGCCCCGCCCTTCGCCGCCGAACAACGGTTTCAGCACGACGTCGCCGCCAAGCTGGTTGAAAGCCGACAGCGCCTCATCGGGCGTCTGGCAGACAATCGTGCGCGGCACGCGCAAACCGGCCGCCAGCAACCGGGCCGAAGCGAGATATTTATCCACCGCGGCTTCGATCGCCCGGGGAGGATTGAACACCGCGACTCCCTGCCGCTCGAGCTCGCCCAGCAAGTCCATCCGGAAGACGACTTGCTCGAGCGATCCCGGCGGCATCGTGCGCACCAACAGGGCGTCGAACTGGCGCAAATCGACTCGGTCCGCGGCAATAGCGATTTCGGAGCCGAGCAGACTCGACGCTAAATTGCGGAAGCCGAGCGGCGTCAACTCATGACGCGCGGCGGCGGCGCGCCGCAAATCGGCGAGATACCAACTGTCGGCAGCGGCAAGGACGGCAATGCGCATGGAGTGTGATGATTAAGAACCTTAGGAAACTCAAATTCAGACTCGCGGCGCCTAGCAGCGTGTTGAAAAAGGGGACAGGCACCTCCCGGTGAACCAAATCCTCGGCAAACTCATGCGTCGCTCGAAGCCAGTCCCCTTTTTCAACGGGCGCCTAGGGGGTCAGTCCCCGGCTAATCGTCCTGCCAACGCCGTATGACCTCCAGGAGCGTTCGACCGAAGCGAAATGTTCGTCCGGTATCGAGATTCTGAAACGTCACTACGGCGGGGCTGAACAGGTGAGGATCGATGGCATAGAAATCCCCCTTGTACCGCGAAAAAATTTCAGCGAACGGCGTGCCGAAGTCAGGCGAGACGCTGCTGGGCACCTGCGGGCCGATCGCTTGCAGACTTTCGTCATCCCCGCGGACCCACAAGGTCACTTCGCCACCATACAGCACCGCGTCATTGGTCCGGCCGATCGCCGCCAAATCGTCGCGCGCCACCGGCGGCAAGGGGGCGATTCCGTAACCGCTCTCAATTCGGCTGAGGTCGAAATCGAGTTCCGTCAATTTGTGCAACGCCGTCTCCACCGTCCGAGCGACGATTTGCACCGTGCCTGCCTGGCTGGCGGTGCGGGCGACCAACACCGTTAGCGCGTTGGGAGGAATGCCGCAGTCCTCGGCCAGTTTCACTAGAACTTCCGCCGGCGGAAGCTTCGCTGTTTCCAAAACGCCGATGGCGACAGCCGGCCGTTCGCGAAGGCCGATCTTATCGTACAGCGGTTCCTTGCCGATCGCGGCCCGCATGGGACCGGAACCCATTGCGAAGAATTTGCCATGTTGCACTTTCCAGCCGGCGTATTGCGAGGCCAGACACGCGGCGACGGGCGAATCGGTTCGCACGGCGACCGACAGGCCGCGAGTCAGGCCACTATCCCAGCCGGCAGGCGTCGGCACTAAATCGACGCTGCCCAATCCGGCGAGGCAGATTTCAGCGACCATGCGGCCCGCTTCTAATCCGCCGCGCGCGGCCACTCCGCAATCGATGACGGTAGCGCCATTCGACGCCGTCTGCGCGGCGACGCGAAGCCGCTCCGCGTCGTTGACGACGTTTCGACAAAGCGTGGCGGCACGTTCGTTGAGTGACAGTGGCATGCTGTTCCAAGCGACGAACGAAAAATAACGTGCCGTCTTCCTTGCCCCTCACCCTGCCCTCTCCCGCGAGGGGTGAGGGTGAAGGGCGAAGTCATTTTTCGTTCGTCCCGCGCGCTCCGCTTTCGCGTCGCGGCTAACGGGACGGTGGAAAATCCGCTATTTCGCTGCGGCCAGTTCTTGCGGCGCTGGGCGACTGAAAATCGGCTGATGGCCCAATGCCCGCCGCGCTACGCTCAACTGTCCCGTGTGGATCCCTTCGTGCCAGGCGAGCATCTCGTAGGTCGAGCCAATGTCCTTCATGAAATCCGGCGCACCCGGCGGGGGCGGATTATCCAGCACCGCGTCCGGCGTGCTGTCGAGCACTGACATCAGCACTTGCCGGCGATCTTTCATCTGCGTGAGCACTTCCTCAGGCGCAGGATAAGCCGCGGGGTCGCCGACGGGCGTGCTCCCCATCCCGAACTTTTCCTGATAGCCGGGCAGTTCAACTTTCTTGTCCGGCGCCAAAATCGAAACAAAGAAATTGTCGACCGCGGCCATGTGCCCGGCGAACCACAGCGCATGATTCGCGCCGGGACAAACCTGATGCGTCCAATCCTCGGGCGACTTGAAATCGGCCAGCATCCGCTCGCTCGCCCCGCGGGCGCGCTCCAACAGAATCGTCAGCTTTTCTTTTGGCGTCATCTGGAGCGACTCCTGAGATGGATTGGGCGGTTGAAAAATGGCTTTCGCCGCGAAGGAACGCCTTTCGCATCGGGAACCGACGCGACAGCATGATACCAATCTCCGTGAGCGATGGAACCGGCCGCGCGGAAATCGGCCGGTTGAGCCACCGTTGACCATCAAAAACAGCCCGCCTCCAAAACACGCGCTTCGGAGGCGGGCTGGCGGCTTACAATGCTATCCGCGGGGCAAGGGGGACGCTCCCATTTTGTTCGGCCGCACCCACAAAATCGGACAGTCCCCGCCGATTCTCGGATAGGCCATTAGCCGCTAGAGCTAACTGCGGGCGCTTTTGCAACTCTCGGCGCACTTGCGACACGTTGCCGCGCAGGTCTTGCAGCACTCCATGTCCGACTTCTCGCACATTGTCGCGCACTGAGCGCACATCTTCTCGCACAGCACACAGGTATCGAAAGCCAGCGGCGAATGCTGCTCGCACAGTGCCGCACAAGCCAGGCAGAAATGTTGGCATGTTTCACACTCCTTCGCGCACTCGGGCTTGTCTTTCTTGCAGCACAATTCGCAGCGGTGACAAACCTCCGCGCAGCCTTGACACGATTTGACGCAAGCATCCGACACGTTGTCCGCCGCTCGGGCCGCAGCGCTCGGAAGAGCGAGGCCAACGACGCAAGCGATCAAAGTCAAGACAAAACAACGGTTTCTCAATTGCATGATGAACTCCAGTTGGAAATTCGGACAGGCGGAACGCGCGCATGCGCGGCCGCTATGAAACCACGACGCAGAAAAGCGCGCGGCTCTTCAAACCTGCCGGCGACACAGCCGAGACTGGATGTCGCAAGGCGGCGGATGAACGTCCGCAAAGACGATCGGGGCCGCATGAATTCCCAACGGCCCATTGGCCGTCGGCATCGCAAAACTCACGGCCAGCAGGTCAGACGCCATGCGCTGCTCCGTGCGGGCCATCGTCACATGGCAAACGCAGCGACATGGCGATTTGCCGAAAAACCGCTGCGCGCATGCACCGTCTTGCCGGCAAGCACAGCATGTCTCGCCCGCGGGCACGCTATGTTGACAACACGCCGCACAGCAACCGAGCGATCCGCCGGGAAAGACGCAACACCACCGGAGGCAGCAAGAAAACCACTCCGGACATGAGCAGCATTGCGAACCGCGGACCACGCATGACGAATCTCCTCAAGCTCGATGCTACTCGTCGCGAGCGCGTCCGGCAATGGCAAGAAGAATTCGGTGCCATGGTTAGCGAGCGATCGCGGGGGCGAGCAGCAAGGAGGAGCGGAAACACTACACACCGGCTTCTAACATAGAGCCGACTTTCGCCCGTTTGACGGCGGGCCGGGGAGTCCGTAAAACAGGAGTTCGCCGCGCAGTTGCCAGTCGTGTCAGCAGCAGGCGTAAGATACGAGCCCGAAGCGTGAGCGAGGACGCCTTGCAAGATCATCTCCTCGCGTCCTCGCTGACGCTTCGGGCTAGTGTAAATTGCTGAGACGACAGGCTTCGAGCAAACAGCGCGCCGGCGTCGGATGAGAGACCCCCGCGAAGGGGATCTGTGAACCTGGTCAGGGACGAAAGTCAGCAGCCATAAGCAGCCGTCTTCTTGTGCGGCGGGTCTCTCATCGGGCGCCGGCGGCGAATCAAACTGGCGGAGGACCGGTTTTTGGGGCGAGGCAAGGGGGTCAGGCACATTTTTCGGAATCATCTGCGGTGGCAATTCGCGCCGCTACGCGCCGAAAAATGAGCCAGACCCCGACCGTTTCCAAACCGCAGCGATACGAAACATGGCACAAGATTCTCTCCTCGGCCGTGAGGACGACGCTCCGGCGATCGGCGCGTCGCCCAGATCCGCTGCACACGAGGGGAGCGACTACGTGGTCGTCGCTCGCCGTTACCGGCCGCAGACATTCGAAGAACTGATCGGCCAGGAGCATGTCGCCCGCGGGCTTGGCCGGAGCGATCCAGTCGCACCGCGTCGGGCATGCCTACCTGTTCACCGGCGCTCGCGGCGTCGGCAAAACTTCGGCGGCCCGGATTCTGGCCAAAGCCCTGAATTGCGTGCACGGTCCGACGCCCACGCCGTGCAACCAATGCGACATCTGCCGAGCGATCAGCTCGGGCGACGACATCGACGTGCTGGAGATCGACGGGGCCAGCAACCGCGGCATCGACGAAATCCGCCAATTGCGGCAGAACGTCAACGTCCGCCCCAGCCGGGCCCGGTTCAAGATCTACATCATCGACGAAGTTCACATGCTCACGCGCGAGGCGTTCAACGCCTTGCTCAAAACGCTGGAAGAGCCGCCGGAGCATGTGAAATTCATCTTCTGCACGACCGAGGCGGAAAAGATCCCGATCACGATCCTCTCGCGCTGCCAGCGGTTCGATTTCGCCGGCATTTCGACCGACGCCATCGCCCGGCGGCTGCGGCAAATCGTCGAGGCCGAAGGGGTCGCCGCCGAGACTCGGCGCTCGCGCTTCTGGCCCGCCGGGCCGCCGGCTCGATGCGCGACAGCCAATCGCTGTTGGAGCAATTGCTGTCGCTTGGGGACGCAACAGATCACGGTCGACAGCGTCCATGCGCTGTTGGGCACCGCCGGCGACGCGCGGCTCGACGATGCTGGTCGGGCACTTGGTCGAGCACGATCCGGCGGGAGCTTTGGCGGAACTCGACGCGGCGATGGCCGAAGGGGTCGACGTCGGCCAATTGCTCGATCAACTGCTGGGCTATTTCCGCGACGTGATGATCGCCGCCGCGGGCTGCCCCGCCGAGAACTATTCTGCACACCGGGCCGGCCGAACAGGGGCACCTGGTCGCAGCCGCCAAGCAAGCTGGGCCTGGAGACGATTCTCGCCGTGCTTCAAATTATCGATCACACGCTCTCTCGGCTGCGATTCAGCGCGCACGGCCGAATGTTGGCCGAACTGGCCTTGGTGCGAATCGCCAAGCTCGACGAGCTCGACAAGCTGGCCGACGTTGTTGGCCGAGCTCGCGCGGCAGGCGGCGCTGGCCAGCGCGGAACTCGCGGATCGGCAAGTGGCGGGATGGCAAAAAAAAAAGCTGAATTGAACGCGGCCGCTGCAACTCCGCCAACTGCATCGGCAGTCTCCGGCCATCGTCCTACTGTTTTGCAATCGCTTGTGGCACCGGCCGCAAGTCCACACCTTTCCGCCGTGGCCGATTCGAGCTCCGCGGCAGTCGAAACGATCAGCCAGGTCCTGACCGCTTCGAACGCTTTGGAGATGTTCCGCGCCGCCGCGTTAAGGTTGGGCGATATGACGGCCGATTCCGCGTTGCAAGCGTCGGCAGCAGCGATTGCTGCGCGCCAATCAACTGGTCGTCACTTTCCCAGCGAAGTATAATTTCGGCAAGTCGATCTGCGAGAGCCCTGAGCGGGCCGCTCGATTGGAGCAAGCACTGGCAGAATTGATCGGCCAGCCGGATTCGTTTGGAGTTTGCGTTGGAAGGAGCTCCGGCCGCCGACCGGATTGCGGCAATGGCGCCCGGCCGGCAGCCTTCGCCGCGTGAGCGACAGGCGGAATTGATGAAGAACCCCTGGGTCCGTCGGGCCGCTGAATTGTTCGACGCCCGGCCGGTGGTCGCGCCGAGTAGGGATCCGTTTGCCGCCGACCAGCAACCCATCGTCAAATTGCGGCAAGAAGGAATCGAAAACTCGAAATGTTCAAAGGCCTTGGCAATCTGTCATCCATGCTCAAGCAAGCCCAGGAGGTCGGCGGCAAGCTCCAGGCGCTGCAAGAGGATTTAAAGAAGCAGCGCGTCGTCGGGCAGGCCGGGGCGGGGCTCGTCGAGGTCGAAGCCAATGGTCTCGGACAAATCGTGCGGGTCACGCTCGATCCAGCCCTGGTCGAACGCCGCGACCGCGAAATGCTCGAAGACTTGATCCCCTCGGCCGTCGAATCTGGCGCTGGCCAAAGCCAAGCAACTTCACGCCGAAGCCCTGCGCGGACTGACCGGCGGCATGAACTTGCCCGGCCTGGACGACATGCTGACCAAGCTGGAACCTTGAATCGAGTTGCACGACTCGGGAGGCTTGAGGGGCGTGAGGAATTGAGGGGCGTGAGGGACGAACTGGAACCTTGAATTGAATTGCTCGACTACGGAGGGCGAGGCTCTTGCCGAGCCGGAAGCGTCGGCTCGGCGGGAGCCTCGCCCTCCCGAACTTACCGAGGCTCCGGCTGAGACAGAAGCTCATCGGCGGAGCCTCGCCTCCCGAGAACACGAACAGCATTGTCGCGAGCGCGGGTTTCATGCCGCTGGTCACGGAATCGGTCAGCCGATCTGATCGAGGAGTTCGCCAAGCTGCCCGGCATTGGCCGGAAATCGGCCGAGCGGCTGGCCTATCACGTCCTGCGCGTTCACAAGACCGAAGCTCTGGCCCTGGCCGATGCGATCCGCAACGTCAAGGAGAACGTCCGTTATTGCCAGACGTTGCTACAATCTGGCCGAGAGCGGAGGAGTGCGTCATCTGCCGCGATCCGAACCGCGATCAGCAGGCTGCTCTGCGTCGTCGAGCAGCCGCGCGATCTGATGGCGCTGGAGCAGGCCGGGGTGTATCGCGGGCTGTATCACGTGCTGCTGGGCCGAATCGCCCCGCTGGAAGGGATCGGGCCCGAGCAACTGACGATCGAGCCGCTGGTCGAGCGGGTCCGCGGCGGCAGCTTTCGCGAAGTGATCATGGGCACCAACCCGACGCTGGAAGGGGACGGCACGGCGCTGTACATCTCCAATCAGCTGGCCGATTTCCCGGTGCAGATCACGCGGCTGGCCCGCGGCATCACCACCGGCAGCGTGCTAGAATTTGCCAATAAAGAGATTCTGGCCGACGCCTTGGTCGGCCGGCAGAAGTTTTAGGGTCGGATCTACCCCGCAAGGAGTGGAGTTTCGTCCGGATTCAAAGGTTTTCTGCCAACTTGTCTGCGATTTAGCAGATGCACTGCGATTTAGCAGATGCAGGGTGGCGAGGATAGGATAGAATTGCGGTAAGAGCACGAGTCGCGCGGCACGGTTTTTGCCGCGGTCTCGGAAGCTCAAGAATCCTTCTTTCGGATACCTCCGCCATGCGACTTTCCTTCGGCCAAGAACTGCGGATGGTGCAGAAGCAGGTGCTTGCGCCGCGGATGATCCAGTCGATGGAGATCCTGCAGTTGCCGATCATGGCACTGCAGGAGCGGATCGAGCAGGAGATGCAGGAGAACGAGGCCCTCGAACTGTCGAGACAAGACCCCGATCTGCCGGAGGAACGCAAGAGCGAAGCCCGAGAATCCCGACGCTCCGACGCCGGAAGAGCGCGAGCTGGTCGTCGACGAAACGAAAAACAACGAGGCCGATTTCGAGCGGCTGCTGAACATGGACGAGGAGTGGCCCGACCACTTCGAGGAGCGCAGCCGGCCCTCGGCCACGCGCGTCGCGGAAGAAGGGGACCGCCAGCACGACGCGATGGCCAACATGGTCGACCGGCCCGCAGTCGCTGCACGACTATCTGCACGATCAGCTTGGCTGGTTCGATCTGGACGAGCCGCTGCGGCAGATGTGCGACCGGATCATCTACAATCTCGATTCCAACGGCTACCTGCAGGGCCGGCTGGAAGACCTGGTCGATTCCGACGGCGGCCCGGAGCAGTTGGCCCTGGCCCAGAAGGCGCTGGCCATGGTGCAAAGGCTCGATCCGCCCGGCGTCGCCGCCCGCGATCTGCGCGAGTGCCTGCTGTTGCAGCTCATGCCGGGCATGCCGCTGCTACGAGCAGCTCAAGACGCTGATCGCCGAACCATCTGGAAGACATCGAGCACAACCGGCTGCCGCTGATCGAGCGCCGCACCGGCTATTCGATCGACGCTGATTCAAGCAGGCGCTGGTCGAGCTGCGCAAGCTGAATCCCAAGCCGGGGGCGAATTTCGGCGACGCGCTCGTGCCGACCGTCACGCCCGACGTGTTCATCGAGGAGAGGCGAACGGCGGCGATACAAGGTCCGGCTGGAAGACGGCCGCACGCCGAACCTGTACATCAGCCCCTACTATCGCCAACTGCTGATGTCGCCCGAGCACCGACGACAAAACCCGCGAATACATCAAGCGGAAGATCAACTCGGCCCAGTGGCTGATCGAATCGATCGAGCAGCGCCGCAACACGCTCACCCGCGTGGCGCAGGCGATCGTCGATCATCAGACCGAGTTTCTGAACAAGGGCCCGGAATCCATCGAGCCGCTGAAGATGCAGCAGATCGCCGACAAGGTCGGCGTGCACGTCACCACCGTCAGCCGGGCGGTGGACGACAAATGGATCCAAACGCCGCGCGGCATCTTTCCGCTCAAGCGGTTCTTCGTCGGCGGCACGGTCAGCGCCGACGGCGAGGAAGTGGCCTGGGACGCGGTGCGCCTGAAGCTGCAGGAAATCATCGATCACGAAAACAAGCAGCATCCGTTCAGCGACGACGAACTGGTCAAGGAACTGGCGCAAGCACGGCCTGACCGTCGCCCGCCGCACGGTGACCAAATATCGCAAGGCGATGAACATTCCCAGCTCGCGGCAGCGCCGCGACTGGACCTTGACCAAGCCGGACGTTGCGCCGCCGGATGCCGAAGCAAAAGGCGCCGCCGCGCATGATGATGACGGTGAAGAAGAGCATAATAAAGCGGCGCACGGCGAGCCCGACGTCGCGCTTCCGCCGCCGCAACACGAACTAGATTCTGCGAATGCTTCGTCAGGCGCGAGTGGGTCGAACCTGGTTGCGGCGACCGCTGAACGTGCCGCCGGACATCTCGAACCTGCCGCGCCGAATGGCCACTGGGCGAATGGCAGCAACCACGGGCTTAGGACGGCTTCACCGGATGTAACTTCGCCGGGTGCGGCTTCGCCTGGAGAAGTTTCGCCCGATTCCGCGGCGCCTGTCGTGCATTCCCGCGCTCCTCACGGCTGAATTTCGGCAAGCCGCATGATTCGTCTGACCTCCGGGCCAATCGATCCGGCTGCCATGCTGGCCAAGGTGGCATCCCCCGCGGCGGGCGCCGTCCTGCTCTTTCTGGGGACGGCGCGGCAATCGACCGCCGGCCGCCAAACGGCATCGCTCGATTACGAGTGCTACGAGGAAATGGCTCGCAAAAAACTCGCCCAGTTGGAAGAGCAAGCCCGCGAAAAGTGGCCGCTCATTGGCTGCGCGATCGTGCACCGGCTGGGGCATCTGGAAATCGGCGAGGCGAGTGTGGCGGTGGCAGTGAGCTCACCGCATCGTGCCGACGCCTTCGCCGCCGGCCAATGGCTGATCGACACGCTCAAGCAAACCGTGCCGATCTGGAAGCGCGAAAACTGGTCAGATGGCCAAAGCGAATGGGTCGATCCGGGACTTGCGGCGAACCCTGTTCAAAGCGAATCGAACCAGCATTCGCATCCGCCGGCGATTATCGATATCCCACGGCGGCCACCGGGATAGAATAGATTGGTTGTTGATCACTGGACGTCCAATTACGCTTGCGCGAACGCGATTTTGAGCAAAAGTTCTCGGCGCGGCGAATTTCCATGCAACTCATCGACACTTTTGGCCGGGTGCATACCAACCTGCGGATCAGCGTGACGGACCGCTGCAATCTGCGGTGCTTTTATTGCATGCCGGCCGAGAATGTGCAGTTCAAGCCGCGAGCGGAGCTGCTCACGTACGAAGAAATCACGCGGTTTGTCCGCGCACTGGCGCCGCTGGGGATTCAGAAAATTCGGCTCACGGGGGGCGAACCGTTGGTGCGGTGCGATGTGGCCGAGCTTGTGCGGATGTTGGTTGCCGTGCCGGGCATTCGCGATTTGGCGCTCACGACCAACGGCATGTTGTTGGCCGAGCAGGCGGCCGAGTTGAAAGTGGCCGGCTTGCACCGTCTAAACATCAGCCTCGATGCCTTGGATCCGGCGGTGTTTCAGCAGATCTCCCGCCGCGCCGGACTCGATCGTGTGCTGGCGGGAATCCGGGCGGCACGCGAAGCCGGGTTCAAGCGGCTGCGGTTGAATGCCGTTTCGATCCGCGGACTGACCGAGCCGCAAATCGTGCCGCTGGCCACATTCGCGCGCGAGCATGCCTTGGAACTGCGGTTCATCGAATACATGCCGCTCGATGCCGATGGAGCGTGGAGCACGGAACAAGTCCTCTCGGGCGAAGAAGTTCGGGATATCATCGATCGTGAAGTGGCCGAGCTTCGGCCAATCGTCCGTGACGATCCGAGCCAGCCCGCCACGGAATTTCGGTATGCCGACGATCGTGGGCGCGTTGGCTTTATCAATTCGGTCACGCAGCCGTTTTGCGGCCGCTGCAACCGCCTGCGGCTGACGGCCGAAGGCCAGGTGCGCAACTGCCTGTTTTCCACGACCGAGTGGGACGCCCGCGCCCTGCTCCGCGCGAGCGACCCTCAGAAATCCACGGACGAACGAATCGCGGCGTTGGTTGTCGCAGCCGTCGGAGCCAAGAAGTTCGGCCACGGCATCGACACGCCCGACTTCGTAAAGCCCCAACGGGCGATGTATCAAATCGGCGGCTGATCGCTTGTGAAAGAATGGGGACTGGCTCCGAGGAAATCACGGTACAACCCGAAAGTGCAGCCAGGTTGCGAGGCGCCTGTCCTCATTCTTTCACATCCTCGGAGGCCGCCTTTTTTATGCCGCCTGTTACGCGAATCTATCTCGACAACGCCGCGACAAGTTGGCCCAAGCCGCCAGCGGTCTACGAGGCTGTCGAGCATTATCTCCGCGAAGTCGGAGCACCGGCCGGACGAGGCGCGTATCGCGAGGCGCTCGAGTCGAACCGGATCGTGACGGCAGCGCGAGCCGGCCTGGCACGTCTCATCGGCGCCGAAGACCCGCGAAACATTGTCTTTACCTCCGGCGCCACGGATAGCTTGAATCTCGCATTGCACGGCTTCTTGCGGCCGGGAGATCATGTTGTTACCACCGCAGCGGAGCATAATTCGGTTCTGCGGCCATTGCGTGCGCTCGGCGATTTGCACGGCGTTCGCGTCAGCCATGTCCCCTGCGATGCGACAGGCCGGGTCGATGTGGACGATGTTCGCCGGTGCCTTGGCAGCGATACGCGGCTGGTGGCGGTCGTGCATGCCTCAAACGTGACCGGCGCATTGCAGCCAGTCGCTGAGATTGCACGGCTGGCGCACGACGCCGGCGCCGCGGTGCTGGTCGACGCGGCCCAAACGCTAGGGCATTTGCCGCTGGCCGTGAACGATTTGCAAGTCGATCTGCTGGCCGCTTCGGGACACAAAGGTCTGTTAGGGCCTCTGGGGACTGGAATCCTGTACATTCGGCCCGGCTGCGAAAAACTCTTGGACAGCGTTCGGCAAGGCGGTACGGGCACCCACAGCGAGGATGACCGACAGCCAGAGTGTCTGCCCGATAAGTTCGAGTCGGGCAACCAGAACCTACCAGGCATTGCCGGCCTGGGGGCCGCGGTTGAATTTCTCGAGCGACAGGGCATTGCGGCCATCGCCGAGCGGCTTGAGGAGTTGACCTTGCGGCTTCGGAATGGTCTAGGTCAGCTTGCCGGCGTGCGGCTCTATGGCCCTGCTGCCGCAAAGCTTCGGACGGCCGTTGTCAGTTGCACGATTTCGGGCTACGATCCCCAGGAAGCGGCCATGCTGCTGGACTCGACGTTCCGTATTCAGGTCCGGGGCGGCTTGCATTGTGCGCCGCGGGTGCATCAGGCGATTGGCACTTTTTCCAGCGGCGGAACAGTGAGGTTTGGCCTGGGACCGCTGAATACAAACGAGGAAATCGAGGCAGCGGTGCGAGCTGTCGGCGAGCTAGCCGCCGCGGCAAGGTAGGCGGCAATCAACGAGCGATCAGCCGGCCGAAAAAGCCGCGGAGTTTGCAACTAGAAGGATCGAACAAGCATGGCAGGCGCTCTCTGGTTCAAAAACGGTTTGCGGTTTGAATGCTCGCAGTGTGGAAACTGCTGCACGGGCGCCCAGGCTTTGTATGGGTCAATGGGGCCGAGATCCAAGCCCTCGCCACGCGTGATGGGATGACGGTCGCCGACTTCGAAGCCCGGTACGTCCGCAAAGTCGGCGTGCGCAAGAGTCTTGTCGAATATTCCAACGGCGATTGCGTGTTCTTCAACAATCAAACCCGCAAGTGCACCGTCTACGAAGATCGGCCGCGGCAATGCCGCACCTGGCCGTTCTGGGATTCGAATATCCGCACGCCCGAATCCTGGCAACAAACGTGCGAAGTCTGCCCCGGCAGCGGCCAGGGAAAACTGGTGCCCGTGGAAGAGGTATTGCGGCAGTCGGCGATCATGAAGTTGTAGCGGCTACAGGGTGCGCAAATCTCGGATTCCCGAAACGCACCCGCCTGCATTGCTGGCAACGCCGTCGCGTGATCCGCATGATCTGCGGATTGCGACGACTTTTCTTTTTGGGTGAAGTCTGCCGGTCGTGACGCCGATAAAAGTGGTCGGCGGTGTCCGTGCGCATGTTTAGCCCCTCGAAATTTCTAGCGGGCGAAACGACGAGCAGTGGCCCCCAATTTCGGGCATGAGATCGTGTCAGTCGCAATTACAAACGACTTACGTACGGTCGGCGTGCATCGGAATGTGTGACGGTCGCGGTAAGTTCTTTGACAATTTACATTTAGTCATCAATTGTGCGAGCCAGGCGGCCGCGTGGCGGTATTGGCTGCCTCCCGCAAAGTCGCCGGCGATTGCGAAGTTGCATAGCGCTTTCGTGTTGACACTAATGCTTATGCCACCTACACTTGGAGCATGACGACGGCTGCGGAAGAGGGCGGCGTGACGCCGGTCGCAACCGCGATTTCTCAGAGGAGAATTGAAGTCGTGACCAAGAAAGAGATCGTCAAGACGATTTCCGAGGAAATCGGGCTGACTCAGCTCAAGACCAAAGAAATCGTCCAAAAGACGTTCGATGCCATCGTGGAAACGTTGGTCGAAGAACGTCGCATCGAGCTGCGAAATTTTGGCGTGTTCGAAGTCAAACAGCGGGCCGCCCGCAAGGCGCGCAACCCGCGCACCGGAGCGAAAGTGAACGTGCCGGAAAAGTTTGTGGTCACGTTTAAGCCCGGCAAGGAAATGGAAGAACGGGTCCGCGAACTGGAACGTCAAGCCGCGGCTCGCTCGTCGGCCGACGGCCGCACGCCAGCGGCTCCTGCGAATGTGCCCGGGGGCGAGTCCCCCCGACCAGAGGAGACGCATCCGAATGTAGGATTGGGCAATGCCTCCCCGTGATAGCAGCGAATCAAATCAGCAAAGTTGAGCCGGCTCCTTGGGCCGAGTCTCCCAGCGACGGTTTCAGACGCTCGCCAGCGAGCATTCAATCTGACCTCGGCGCGGTTTGCGAAAATTGTTAGTGTCCAAAAATTGGGCGAAGCCATCGACCCATCCCGGCCTTCGTCTAACAGGTCATTCGACCTCAACCTAACTGACTGTTGAAAAAGGGTACAGGCACTTCGCGGCCACCATAAAACTTCGGGAATTCCGCCCGGTGGCTCAGAGCCAGTCCCCTTTTTCAACAGGCTGCTAAGCCTCGACTGTGCGTCAGATTGACTGCACGCCGCGGCGAAACGACTCATCCGCTTGTTCAAGACTTTTCCGCCTGGCTGACGGTATTGCTCGATCGCCGGTATTTTGTTGCCGCGCTAGTCGAAGTGAAACTCCGCGCCATCGGTTGATCGAGAGCCGCGGCGAATAAACTGAAATCCACGATTTCGGGAGGGCGAGGCTCCTGCCGAGCCGTACGCGGTCTCCCATTACCAAGAAATGCACTGGTGTGGCTGAAAACGAATCAGGGTTCGCGAGCGATCGTTCGCGGCCGTACGGCAAGGAAGCTGATACGAATCCGTTCCGCGCTCTTTAGCGCGGCGTACTGACGTCTCAGGGAGGAGATGTTGCGATGCGCAGGCTGCTTTTGGTTTTGATCGTGGGCATGTCGCTGGGACCGTCCACCGGCTGCTTTCTTCCGGCCTACTCGGCCGATCCGGCTCGTCGGACCGACGAGTTGATTAACTCGTCGGAAGATTTGCGGTTGCTGCTGGACGAATGGGAACGATTCTGGTTCCTCGACCAGCCGTCGCACATGTCGCCGTACCGTGTGAACGGCGGTATTTTGTAGTCGCCTCGCGAACAGCGCCCCCGTCTGCATGGATGCAACGGGGCGTTCGCGAGTTGCGCGTTTTGGCCGGCGCGCGTGCCGGCCGACAGGGTTTGCACAGCGCGGTAGCGGTACAGTTTGAGCCCCCGCGGCACACGGAGTGTGCCTACTACGTAGCAGGCACGCTCCGCGTGCCGTCGCCGCGCCAAATAGCATCAAAATGTACCACTATGCACAGCGCCGGAGCGTTGCCCAGCCGTGGCGAGGCGCGGTACATTGGCGGGGTCGCCCGGCAGCAGAGCGGGCGGGCCAACGGGGCTCGCGGAAACCAGCTCGGGCCCCACACGATTGCACGGCCCGGTTGTGAACCCAAGCAGCGATTTGAGCACTAATCACGGTGCCCAGTTCAACGTCGATCTCGCAGTGCAATTGGGCCGACTGCGGTTGCCTAATCCGATTCTGGTCGCCTCGGGCACGTTTGGCTATGCCCGCGAGATGGCCGGCTTCGTCGATCTGGGCCGCTTGGGCGGGATCATTCCCAAGACGATCACGCCGCAGCCGCGCGGCGGCAACGCCCCTTGGCGACACGGTCGAAACGCCTTCGGGAATGCTCAATTCGATCGGGCTGGATAACGACGGCATCGACGCTTTTATCGCGGGGCACATGCCCTATCTGGCGGGTCTGGGCGTGCCGATCATCGTCAGCATCGCCGGCGGCACACAGGAAGAATTCGTCGCGCTGGCGGCGCGGCTGGATGAGGTCGCCGGCATCGCCGCGCTGGAATTGAACATCTCCTGCCCGAACGTCAGCCACGGCGTCGATTTCGGCATCGATCCGGCGATGTGCCGGCGGGTGGTGGCCGGGGTGCGCGAGGCCACGAAGTTGCCGATCCTGGCCAAGCTGACGCCCAACGTGACCGACATCGCCTCCGTCGCCCGCGGCGCTGCCGACGGCGGCGCCGACGCCATGTCGGTCATCAACACTTGCCTGGGCATGGCCGTCGATTGGCGGCGGCGGCGGCCGCTGCTGGGCAACGGCTTGGGCGGCTTGAGCGGACCGGCGATCAAGCCGATCGCCTTGCGGGCCGTTTATCAGGTGGCCCAAGCGGTGACGATTCCGGTGGTCGGCATCGGCGGCATCGCCACGATCGACGATGTGATGGAGTTTTTCGTCGCCGGGGCAACGGCGGTGCAGATCGGCACGGCGAATTTCTATCGCCCGGGCGTGTCGATGGAGATACTCGACGCATTGCCCGCGGCGTTGGCGTCCTTGGGAGCAACGCGACTTAGCGACATTGTCGGCACGTTGAAATTTGGGAATGTGAATCTCGAGACCGGGGCCTGAACTTCCATGCATGTTCTTTCCGGCATTCAACCGACGGGCCGATTTCACTGGGGCAACTATTTCGGCGCGATCCGGCAATACATCGATTTGCAGCATGAAGAGGCGGCCTATTACTTCATCGCCAACTTGCATGCGCTGACCACCGTTCGCGAACCGCCAGCGGCTGCGCGAATTGACGCTCGACGCCGCGATCGATCTGCTGGCCCTGGGGCTCGATCCCGAACAAGGCCGTGCTTGTTCGTGCAGTCCGACGTGCCCGAGGTGAGCGAGCTGTGCTGGCTGCTGATGACCGGCGCGCCGATGGGCCTGCTGGAACGCTGCCACGCCTACAAGGACAAGAAGGCCAAGGGGCTGCCGGCCGACGCCGGGCTGTTCACCTACCCGGTGCTGATGGCGGCCGACATTCTGGCCTACGACTCCGACACGGTGCCGGTCGGCGAGGACCAGGTGCAGCACATCGAAGTCTGCCGCGATCTGGCCGGCAGTCTTCAATCATCAGTTCGGCGAAACGTTCATGATGCCCAAGGCCAAGCTGCTGGACGCGTCGAAGCGCGTGCCGGGCACCGACGGCGAAAAGATGTCGAAGAGCTACAACAACACGCTGGAACTGTTCGAGGAACCAGCGGCGCAGCGCAAGAAAATCATGCGGATCACGACCGACTCGCGGCCGATGGATCAGCCGAAGGAGCCCGACGCGGATCATCTCTATCAGCTCTATTCGCTGGTGGCCACCGACGCCGAGCGCGAGGCGATGGCCGCGCTCTACCGCCGGGGCGGATTCGGCTATGGCGAAGTGAAGAAAGCCTTGGCCGACGCCGCGGAGCGTTATTTTGCCGAAGCCCGCGAGCGGCGCAAAGAATTGGCCGCCGATCCCGGGCGAATCCGCGAGATTCTGGCCGACGGCGCAGCCCGAGCCCGCCGCAAAGCCCGCGAAATTCTCGACCGCGCGCAAAAAGCCTGCGGCGTGGCTTGAACAACGCGCCGCGTCATAGTTTAGTCCGATACGAAGAACCGATGAACATCCTGGGCATAGGTACCGATATCGTCGAATGTCTGCGGATCGCGCAGATGATCGAACGGCATGGCGAGCTGTTCATTCATCGCGTCTACACGGCGCACGAGATCCAATATTGCCAGAACCGCAAGCAGGCGACGCAGCACTATGCGGGCCGCTGGGCAGCGAAGGAAGCAGTGCTCAAGGCGATCGGCACGGGATGGCGGCGGGGGATCAGTTGGCGCGACGTCGAAGTGCGCAACCTGGCTGGCGGCCGGCCGGTGATCGTCATGCATGGCGGCGTGCGCGATGTGGCCGAAAAGATGGGCGTCGGCCAAATGTGGATCAGCATTTCTCACTGCCGCAGCCACGCCACAGCCTACGCCCTGGCCGTCGACGAACGGGCCACGGAAGCGGACGACGGCGATTGATTGACCGATCACCTTATCCGCAACGCAGTAGCGGAGTCGCCGAACCACGCTGGATAGTGCATCCGTTTTGGATCCCGCGCTCCGCTATCGCGTCGCGGCTAACCTTTCATGGTGGCGCAATGGGTGGTTCAAAAGGGTGCATCGTCGTCGGGGGCGGACGGAACGCCCAGATCGTCGCTGCCCGCTTTCTTCGCGGCGACTTTCTTCTTTTTCGCACCTTTGGCGGCGGCCTTTTTCTTGGCCGCCTTCTTCTTCGTCGCCTTTTCTTTGGGCTCGGCAGCTTTCGCCGCCGCCGCTTGGCCACGAGCTTTCTTGCGCGCCGCCTTCGGTGACGGCCCCGCGGCGGCTCGCTCGGCTAACAGGGCCAGGGCCGCTTCGAACGTCAGGTCCTCGGCCGCCGCGCTCTTCGGCAGCGAAGCATTCGTCATGCCGTCGGTCACATAGAGCCCGTACCGGCCGTCAAGCAGTTGAATCTTTTCGCCCAGTGACCGGCGACACCGGCTCGAACACTTTGAGCGGCTCGCGTTTGGCGCCGAAGCCGCGCCGCTGGGCTTTCGGCTGGGCCAACAGCTCCAGCGCCTGCGCCAGCATGACATCCAGCGGCGAAATCTCGGCCGGCAGCGAGCGGGTCTCCTCGCCGCATTTCACATAAGGTCCAAACCGCCCGTTGTAGGCCCGAACTGCCTCGCCGTTGGCCGCGATGCGGCCCCAATTCGCGCGGCAGAGTGAGCAGCTTCAGCGCCGTCGCCAGATCGATATTCTCGGGCGTCATGCCTTTGAGAAGCGATGCGTTCTGCGGCTTCTCTTCCGGATCGTCGGCCCGGCCCGCTGCACGTAGGGCCCGAAGCGGCCATTCTTCAGATACACCGGCTTGCCCGTATCGGGGCACATTCCCAGCGGCTCCTCGGCCGCTTGGGCCTCGGGCCAACATCTCCAGCGCCGATTCTCGTGTCACTTCGTCGGGCGCCAGGCCATCGGGCAGCGAGGCCCGGCGGTCGCCCTGCTCCACGAACGGCCCATACCGGCCGACGCGAACGATACATCGGCTCTTCGCCGTCCGGCTGCGCGATGCGCACGCGGCTTACATCGCGGGCGTTGATCTCGCCTTCTTTGCTTTCCAGATGCGGTTTCAGGCCCGTCTTGCCGTCGCCGAAGTAGAAGTTATGCAGATAGGCCACGTGGCTTCGGCTTCGCCGCGGCTGATCGCGTCCAAGATCGTCTTCCATCTGGGCCGTGAACTGATAATCGACCAAATTCGGCAGATGCGATTCCAACAGTTGCGAGACCGCCATCGCGGTCCACGTGGGCACCAGCGCCGTGCCGCGCTTGAACACATACTCGCGGGCCAGAATCGTGTCGATGATCGAGGCGTAGGTGCTCGGCCGGCCGATGCCCATTTCTTCCAGCGACCGCGTGAGCGTGGCTTCGGTGAACCGCGCCGGCGGCTGCGTGGTGTGGCTCTTCGGCTCCAGACTGGCGGCAATGCGAGCGACTCGTCGCGCTGCCATCGCCGGCAGCACCGCTTCGCGATCGGCCAAGCTCGGCCTGCGGATCGTCGGAGCCTTCGACATAGGCCCGCAAGTAGCCGGGAAAATCGATCGTCCGGCCGCTGGCTCCGAACGTGGCGGCCTCCTGGTCGCTTCCCTGGCTGCGGATCGTCACGCTCAGCCGGTGGCCGCGGCGCATCGGCCATCTGGCTGGCGACGGTCCGCTTCCAGATCAAGTCGTAGAGCTTGAATTCCTCGGCGCTGAACTTGCCGCGAAGCGTTTCGGGGAAATCGAATGGATGGCCCGGCTGGGCGAATCGCTTCGTGCGCTTCCTGGGCGTTCTTCACTTTCGTCTGATAAATTCGCGGGGCGGCGGGCAGATATTCCGGGCCATAGGTGCTCGGCGACCAGTTGCCGGGCCGCCTCGACCGCCACGGTGGCCAGCGTGGTCGAGTCGGTTCGCATGTAGGTGATATGCCCGTTCTCGTACAGGCTTTGGGCCACCTGCATCGTTCGCCGGGCGGTGAAGCCCAGCTTGCGATTGCCTTCCTGCTGCAAGGTGCTGGTCGTGAACGGCGGATAGGGTTTCGAGGTGTAGGGTTTGTTTTCGAGCTCGCTGACTTCGAACTTTGCGCGGTTCAGCCGAGCGGCTAAATCGCGGGCGGCAGGTTCATCCAGCAGCAACAGATTGTCGCCGGTAAGCTTGCCGGTGGCCGGATCGAAATTCTTGCCGGCGGGAAGGTCCTTGCCGCCGACCGTCGACAGCGTCGCGGAAAAAGCTTCGTCCGCCGGTTGTGGCGAACGTCGCGACCAGGTCCCAATAGGTGGCCGAATGGAAGGCCATCCGCTGCCGCTCGCGATCGACGATCAGCCGCACCGCCACGCTCTGCACGCGCCCGGCGGATAGCTTCGGGCGGACTTTTTTCCAGAGCAACGGCGACACTTCATAGCCATACAGCCGGTCGATGATGCGCCGCGCTTCCTGGGCCCGCACCAGGTCGTTATCGATCTGCCGCGGATGGGCCAACGCCCCCTCGATGGCCTCCTTCGTGATCTCGTGGAACACCAGCCGATGGACCGGCACCTTCGGGCTTGAGCAGCTCGTTGAGATGCCAACTGATGGCCTCGCCCTCGCGGTCCTCGTCCGTCGCGAGATACAGGTCCTTGGCGTCCTTGACCAGCGCCTTGAGCTTCCGCACCTGGGCCGCTTTTCCCGGCGGAACGATATACAGCGGATCGAAATCGTGCTCGACATTCGACGCCCAGCCGCGACCAGGCCTGATCGCGATACTCGGCCGGAATTTGTCCGGCCCCTTTCGGCAAATCGCGCACATGGCCGATGCTGGCCTCGACGGTGAAATTTTTGCCGAGGAACTTACTGATCGTCCGGGCTTTGGCGGGCGACTCGACAATCACCAGCGATTTGGCCGAGCTGTTGGGAGACTTCTTTTTAGCCATGCAGGAACCGGTTGGTGAAAATGCACGCGACGTGCAATCGGGGCAGAGTCAATGCTGAGCGAGTGATTGGGATTGCATTTGAGGGGTCGAGCGTTAAAATCCGAAGGTTTTGGGCCGGAAATGGTCGCTCCAGCAGACTTTGGGGCGAGCGGGCCGCACCGGCAACAAGCCACTCCAATCAGCAGTTCAGCCAGCAAGTTCGCAAGTCGAAGCGGTCAGTCGAGACGCGACCAGCGGGTCGAGTTCCGGGCGATTTCAGGAGTCCTCGGCGCTCCGGCAAACCGGTCAATGTCGGCTGCCGCACAGCCTGCCTTGCTAAGGACCGCTATAATCGGATAATCCCGGCGACCCCTGGCTGTCAAGGCGTCTTCCTCCGACAGCAGGTGCCGCACACACAAGGAATACTCGGCATGGCAAGTCCTTTTTCCATATTTCGTAAGCACCAGAAATGGTTGATGGCGGGCGTGACTTTGTTCGCGATGTTCGCGTTCGTGGCGATCAATCCGTTCAGCGGGTCCGGCGGCGGATCGCGCTCGGGGGGTCAGGCGCAAACGACTCTTGCCACTTGGCGGTTCGGCAAAATCACGCTCAACGATGTCCAAGCGCGCCTGCAATCGCGGCGGCGGCTGAACAATTTCATCGCCGCCCTGGAGACCAAGGCCGGACAACGCCCCACCGCCCCCGCCTTTCGACAGAGCGAAGACGATGTGCTGATGTCGATGATCGTGGCGAAAAAGGCGGAAACGCTCGGCATGACGGTCAACAACAAGGCGATCAATGATTATCTCGACCAAATCACGGGCAATGTCCTTGATGCCAAGCAGAAAGACGAAGCATTCAGCCAAGTCAGCCGGGGGGGAGTCTCGCAGGACCAGCTTTTCGACGAGTTGCGGTTCGAGTTGCTGGCCCAAAACTTCGTGCAACTGGTGGCAGGCGACTTGATGGACGACGGCACGCCCTTGCAGCGGTGGGATTACTTTTGCCGCTTGAACCGGATGGCGACGATCCAAGCGCTGCCCGTCGACGTCAAGGATTTTGTCTCCAAGGTGCCCGACCCCACCGACGAGCAACTGCGCGCTTTTTTCGAGCAATACAAGGAGCAGCAGAGCCGCGCCGACAGCCCGACGCCCGGGTTCCGCGAGCCGGTGCGAGCGAAATTCGATTACTACAAAGCCGACGACTCGAAATTCACCGACGCCCAAAAACCCAAAGTGACCGACGCTGAAATCAAGGCGTATTACGACAAGAACAAGGATGACTTCCGCAAGTCGCCGTTGGACGAGCTGCCGAAAACGACCTCTCCGCCAACCGGCACTGCTCCTAATGGCACTACTCCCAATGGCACTGTGAAGCCGAAGACGACAGAGCCGGGCAAGACGCCAGAGCCAACGAAGACACCGGAGAAGCCCAAGCCGACGGAGCCCGGCAAGACAGTCGAGCCGAGCAAGTCGCCGGAGAAGCCGAAGACGCCAGAGCCCGCCAAGGCGAACGAGCCGGCGAAGACGACCGAGCCGGCGAAGACGCCTGATGTTCCAAAACCTACGGACAAGCCCAAAACCGACGACAAGCCGAAGGGCGATGAGAAGCCGAAAAGCGACGACAAGCCAAAATCGGATGCGAATCCGACTCCTGACAAATCGGGCATTGAAAAGCCGAAGAACGAAAAGACGCCGACTGATGAAAAGAAGCCGGCGGATGAGAAATCCGTCGAACTCTTGCGTCCTTTGAGCCTAGACAAGCAAGAAGAGTTCTTGGCCTTCGCCGATTCAGCCGACGAACCGAAGAAAGATTCACGGAAAGCGGATACGCCGAAGTCCGACGCGCTCAAGACAGAGTCGCCCAAGACAGACGCGCCGAAGTCAGAGACTCCCAAGACGGAATCGCCCAAGGCTGAATCGCCGAAAACCGACGACAAGCCGAAATTGGATGTGCCAAAAACTGAGCCTCCAAAGACGGGCGCACCAAAAACCGAGCCGCCAAAATCAGACGCACCCAAATCGGAGCCCCCCAAGACCATCCCGCCAAAGACCGAAGCTGCCAACACAACACCCCCAAAAACCGAAACTCCAAAAAAAGCTCCGGCCGATGAGCATCTGCCATCGACCTATACAGCGCCCAAGCTGCCGGCGACCGGAACGAAAATCCCCGTCGTGGAATATGAATCGGTCGATAGCCCGAAAGTCCGCGACACGATTCGCAACGAATTGGCGCGCGAAAAAGGTTCCAAGGCCATCAGCGAGGCTTTCAAGAAATTGGAGATCAACGTCGCCGACTACGAGCGGCAGCTCGGCAAATGGCGAATCGCCAACGTCAGCGGCGAGGCGCCGCCGGCGCCCCCCGATTTCCAGGAGGCCGGCAAGGAGTTCGGCCTCGAGTTTCATTCCACGCCGATGCTGTCGCCCGAAGAAATCGGTCAAACCGAGCTCGGCAAGTCGGGCCAGATTGTGTACGGCGGCCGTGCCCTGCATTCCTTCGTCGAGCTGGGATACGATCTGACCCAACGAACCTACCGCCCCGACATGGCCACGTCGTTGGATGGCGAGACGGAATTCCTCTGGTGGCGCACCAAGGACGAGCCGTCGTATGTGCCGAAATTCGAAGACGTGCGGGCCGAAGTGCTGAGCTCCTGGAAAATGATCAAGGCTCGAGATCTGGCGACTGGCAAGGCCAAGGAATATGCCGACGAAGCCAACAAGGCCCACAAGACACTCAAGGATTTGTTCAAGGACCACGCCGGCTTGACGCCGTTGGAAGTAGGCCCCTTCTCGTGGCTATCGCGGCCGAACACGCCGCCGATGTACGGCCAGCCGATGTCGTTCAGCATCACGAAACTCTCAGGCATCGACGACGCGGGACAGGATTTCATGCGCGAAGTGTTCGATCTGGACACCGGCTCGGCGGGAACGGCCATGAACCAACCGAAAACCGTGGCCTACGCGATCCAACTGCAAAACGTTCAGCCGTCGGAAACCACGCTCCACAGCCAGTTCCTCAGCCAGTTGGCGTTGCCCTATGGCGACCCTTCGTTGCAAGCAGCCCGCGCCAATGCCAACGTGACGTTCATGAATCTGATCAAGTCGATCGAGGAAGAATTCGACTACAAGCGAGTCGCCGGCGTCACCGTGCCGGCCGACATGCAACAATCCAGCCTGCCGATGGACAATGGCGGCGAAGAAGATTGAGCCGCGAGCGTTCGTACCAACTTCGATTTCGCGGCAATTTACACTAGTGCCTTGTCAACGCTTGATTTTGGGATTGTGTGCCACTGGCTCTGCCAGTGATCTTTGGAATTCTTGCCTTAATCGGTCAGCAACGAAGAACACTGGCAAAGCCAGTGGCACCCCAAATTCAAGCTGTGACAAACCACTAGTATTCTGCCCCTTCCGGCGGACGAAGCGCAACTTGACGAAGCCGGGAATCAGGCTTTCGCGGCCGGAGCCGTTTGACGCGGCCTAATTCTGTCGTTACTCTCGCATGTCGGCCGGATTGGCTTCCGGGACATACGTTTAATTTCCGAAAAGGGCCATACGCATGGGCAACTACGATTCGTTCAAGAAAGATTGGGAAAATACCAAGAAGGAGATGGAGAAACTTGGGGTCAAGAAACCTGCCGAGAAAAAGTCGATCGGCATCGGGATCTTGAAGTTCGACAAGCGCGTCGCATCCGGCATCGGTAAAGCACTCAAGGCCATGGACGAAGTCGAGCCGAAGGATCCCAAGAAGGTCACGGAAAAGGAGCTCATCGCGTATCGCAACGGTCTCGTCGAGCTGCGGAAAGCCGTCAAATCGGAAACGATCTTGTTGGATTCCGAGGTCGACAAATACCGCGGTGAAGATGGCAAGGTTGACAAAGACGTCAAGGACGGTTTCTACCGCTGTCTGAAGATCTTCAAGGCCAAGCTGGCCGACTACGAGTCCTCCGCGGCCAATCAGTTGATCGCCTATCAACAGACGATGGGCAAGCCGCAAGACGAGGGCGACAAGCGGATCGGCAAATTCCAGTCGGATTGCAAACAGCGATTGACGAGCGCCGCCCTGACGCTCAAACAACTCCTGCTCGCCCCGACCCCGGACAACTATGCTTCGGCCTTCGAAAAGAATCAGCGGATCTTCGCGGAAAACCGCAGCGAGGCGGGACTGGTGGCCGGTTGGTTCAGCAACAACCGCGACGTGGATATGCAGGAGGGGGCGTTCGAGCTGCACTATCGCAGTTTTGGCAGCCTTCCCGGTGTCGAGAGAAACTCTTCGGAAGATCAGGTCCGAGTGGCCGCCAGCGCCATGGGCAAGCTGATCAAAGCGTCCCTGGATACGCTTAGCCAGGTGAAGACGCCGAAGCCGAAATGACGCTTGAAGCTTGTGAAAGAATGGGGACTGGCTCCGAGCCACTCGCGGCAAAAACAATCGAAACGGGCAGGTCGCGAGTGCCTGTCCCATTCTTTCGCATCCTTTAGGCTTGAGCATGCAAGAGAATGGCCAGCGCGTCGAAGAGACCGCGGTGCGGTTCGAACGCGTTTTGTCCGCTTCGATCGACTGCGTTTGGAATCATCTGACCGCCAGCGAGCAGCTTGCCCGTTGGCTGATTCCGGGCGCGATCGAACCGCGCTCCGGCGGCCCGCTCGATCTGGCCAACGGCCATATCCGCGGCGTGGTGACGCAATGGAAACCGCCGCGGCTGCTCATTTATACCTGGAACGTTTTCACGCCGGGTGAAATCGAATCGCGTTTTCCGGAATCCTACGTGACGTGGGAATTGAAGCCGCAGGACGACGCGGTTCTGTTGACGCTTACCCACCGCCCGATGCTCGAAGAATTCACCGCCCAAACGATGATGGGCTGGCACACGTTCTTGGAAATGCTCGAATCGGTTCTGAACGGAAAAAAGCCCGAGCCGCACGAGGCTGTAATGGAGCGCAACCGAATCCGCTACGGCGTGAAAGAGATCAAGCGAATTTAAGATAATCTCATTGCTCGGCGCTCGCATTGTAGCCACCGCAACAGGTCAAATCCTGATTTGTTTGTCCGCCCGCGGACTTGAAAATGAGTGACCTGATCGATGACGAGTTAGTTTCCGGCGAGCGATTACTTTGGGGCGGGCGTCCGAAACGCGGCATTCGCCTCAGCGGTGCCGACCTGTACGCGATCCCATTCAGCCTCTTGTGGTGTGGGTTCGCCGTTTTCTGGGAGCTCACGGCCTTCAATGATCATGCGCCGCTCTTTTTTATGCTATGGGGCCTTCCGTTTGTGATGGCCGGCCTCTATATCGTTTTTGGACGATTTATTGTCGATGCCCGGACGCGGGATCACACTTACTACGGACTCACCAATGAGCGCGTCATCATCATTACCGGATTATTTTCACGGCAGATAAAATCCCTGCAACTTCGCACGCTCTGCGACATCTCATTGACCGAACGGCCGGATGGCAGCGGTACGGTCGCATTTGGATTACAAAATCCAATGGCAACATTCCTTCCCGCAGGTTGGCCCGGGGCCAAGCGATATTCCGCTCCGTCATTCGAGATGATCGAGCGAGCCAAAGAAGTTTACGAGATTGTTAGAAAGGCACAGAAAGCAGCCGCGTGAACGATCTCAATCGCGGTCTTGTCGCGATGCAATCACATCAATGCGACGATGGCGCATCGCGGCAAATCCGTCCCGCACCGATTCCCTACCGGCACGGTTTCAGAATCACCGTCGCCAGCGGCGGCATGCGTGATCGAGATCGAATGCGGGCGGCCGTGGCTTGGTTGGTCGCTGGCCATCACGCCCGGGCCGTTGCCCACGTTGCTGCCGCCGTAATACGATCGAGTCGCTGTTGAAGATTTCCTCGTACCAGCACGCGCTCGGGCACGCCCAAGCGATAGCCCGCCGCGGACACCGGCGTGAAGTTGCAGGCGACGACCAGGAAATCGCGCGGGTCTTTCGCCCGCCGGATGTAGATCGAGCACGCTGTCGTTGATAGTTGTGGCAATCGATCCATTCGAAGCCGGCCGGGTCGAAATCGACCTGGTGCAGCGACGGCTCGCGGCGATAGAGCTGGTTCAGATCGGCCACGCATTTCTGCAAGCCCTGGTGCGACTCCCATTGCAGCAGGTGCCATTGCAGGCTCTCGTCGTAGTTCCATTCGTTCCACTGGCCGAAATCGCCCCCCATGAACAGCAGCTTCTTGCCGGGGTGGCTCCACATGTAGGCGTACAGCAGCCGCAGGTTGGCGAATTTCTGCCACAGGTCGCCGGGCATCTGGTCCAGCAGCGAGCCCTTGCCGTGCACCACTTCGTCGTGCGACAGCGGCAGCACGAAGTTTTCGTGGAAGGCGTAGATCAGGCTGAACGTCAGCTCGTCGTGATGGTACTTGCGGTGGATCGGCTCGTGGCGCATGTAGCGCAGCGTGTCGTTCATCCAGCCCATGTTCCATTTCAGGCTGAAGCCCAGGCCGCCGACATAGGTCGGCCGCGAGACGCTCGGCCAGGCGGTCGATTCCTCGGCGATGGTCAGCACGCCGGGATATTGCACGTGCGACAGGATCGTTGAATTCCTTGAGGAACGAGATCGCGGCCAGGTTCTCGCGGCCGCCGAATTCGTTGGGAATCCATTCGCCCGGCTTGCGGCTGTAGTCGAGATAGAGCATCGAGGCCACGGCATCGACGCGCAGCCCGTCGATGTGATATTTGTCGAACCAGAACAGAGCGTTGGAGAGCAGGAAGTTGCGGACTTCGTTCCGGCCGTAGTTGAAGATCAACGTGCCCCAGTCGGGATGCTCGCCCTGCCGCGGATCGGCATGCTCGTAGAGATGCGTGCCGTCGAACATCCGCAGGCCGTGGCCGTCGCGTGGGAAATGGGCCGGCACCCAGTCGATCATCACGCCGATGCCGTTCTGGTGGCAATGGTCGACAAAGTACATGAAGTCGTGCGGCGAGCCGTAGCGGCTGGTGGCGGCGAAGTAGCCGACCGTCTGATAGCCCCAACTTCCCGAGAAGGGATGCTCGCTGACCGGCAGCAGCTCGAGGTGCGTGTAGCCCATCTCGCTGGCAGTAGTCGACCAGCTGATGGGCCAGCTCGCGATAGGTCAGCCAGCGGTTCGGATCGTCGCCCGGCCGGCGCCAACTGCCCAGATGGACTTCGTAGACGACGATCGGCGCGTCGAGCGCGTTGGCTTCTGCGGCGATTGGCCATCCAGGCCGAGTCGTGCCAGTGGTAGCGAGTCGAGATCGGCCACCTTCGAGGCGGTGCGCGGCGGCAGCTCGGCGGCGAAACCGTAGGGATCGGACTTCTCGACTACCTGGTCGCCGTTGCTTGACGCGAGTATTTGTAGATCGTGCCTTCGCCCAGGCCGGGCACGAACAGTTCCCAAATGCCGCCGGGAATGTGCTTGCGCATCGGATGGCGGCGGCCGTCCCAGTGGTTGAAGTCGCCGACCACGCTGACGCCGGTGGCATTGGGCGCCCAGACGGCGAAATTCACGCCCTCGATGCCGTCGACCGTGCGCAGCTGGGCGCCGAGCTAGTGATAGCTGTTCCAGTGCCGTCCTTCGCCCAGCAGGTGCAGATCGAAATCGCTCAGCAGCGGCGGAAACGCATAAGGATCGTGCATCGTGGATTGCGGCTCCCTTGTTGTCGGTGATTCGCAGCATATAGGGACTCGATTCGGCTGTTTCGGGCAGGGGACAAATCGCTTCGTACAATCCGGCCGGATGAATTCGCCGCATCGGCCGCGTGCCGCATGCGCCGCATCGACGACCCAGGCTTGGCTGCGATTGCGGCAGAAACGCCCGGACGGCCAGCAGCACGTCGTCCGTCGTCTACCACCTCATGCGGTCCGAGGAGTTCAAACGGGTTTTCGTGCCGGCCCTCGACCAAGGCCCCTAGTTTATCCAATGCCACACTGGTTCGCACGTGCTGCTCTCCTCGGATGTCCGCCGTGTGGGATGTAAGCTTGGGCATTTCGGTAACCTGCACCCGAGCCGGCCGCTTTGCTTTCTTGGTCGCTCGATCATCGAAGTGGGATTTCATCGCGTAGGTCCTGAAGAGGTGCAATCGCCGCGCCAAAGTTTGCCGTAAGTCCTTAATATCGCAACCTGGCAAGAGCGCGGCGTTGAAATCATTATTGGAGCCAAGGTTTTGGCAGCAAAGCAGTTCCGCATTGGGTCAGTCGCAGCCAACTCGCTTCAAGCCGATCCAATAGCAGCCGCCGGCAGCCCAAGAACCAGCGCCTTTTTTTCCGAGCTGAATCGCTTGCGGCGGCGGTTCGCGTCGCGAGCTTGCCGCGCGGCAAGGCAAGGGGTCGAGCTGTGTCATGTCTGGCGGCTGGTTCGGCTCGCCGTTTGATTGCGACCTGCGAGCGAACGGTCGGCCTGGAACTCAGCGGCAGGGTTGTTTCGCTCGATTTCCGTTGCCGTGGAACTTCTGACTCCGGCGACCCCGAGCGGACCGCCGGCTCGGCGGAATCGACCCGCCACGCGCGGCATTCCAACCGGTGAAATGCTAAAGCCCGATCCAATCGCTGCCACAAGTCGCGATTCTTGATGGGCACCATCGCGCCATGGTTTTCCCACTGCCAATCGTTCTCGCGCCAGTCTTGCAAGCCGTCGGCCAAGCCGCGGCTGACATATTTGCTGGCGGTGATCAGCGTTACGCGCGAGGGCTGTTCCAGCGCTTCCAGTCCCCGCACGACGGCCAGCAGTTCCAGCCGTTCACCCCGGATTTCGGGCTCGGCATCTTCGACTTCCAATTTTTCCGCACCGTCGACCGACTGGAGCACAAACCGCCAATCGCCCTGGCGGCGATCGGATTTGGAGTCGGAAAATAGAAGGAAATGAGGCGCAGGAATGCTCATAGACTGCCTGGAATCGAGCGCTTCGGACTTTGTCCGGGGGAAAGACCAAGTCTGACTGGCCGGCTTTCAGGAATGAGCCGGAAGCCACGCGAATGAAGATATCGGCTGCCGCACCGTATTTTCGCCAGTTTTGCTAGACGGTATAGTTTGCGCGACCTATACGTCTTATTTGGCGCATCGGCTTAGCGGCGCCTTCGTTCGAAGTTCACGGACGGCCGACGACGAAGTACGCGCCCGGCCACCCAGATTGGTTCGAGCGTGAAGCGGATCAGCAATTGTGCCTGCGCCTTACCCAAGTTTTCCGCCGGAAGCGGTTCCGGGCGTGAGAGCAAATCGGTCGTGTTCACCGACGCCAAACGCGGGATGAACCCCTCGACCTGAAAGCCAGTGATCTTTCCCCCGACGGAATCGACGGCCCCGAGTTCCGCCGCTAAGAGTGCTTCCGATGCGTCGAGGGTTAGAGGTTCGAGCGGAGCAGTCGACGAAGGCGCAGCCGAGCCCAGTCCGGACACGCCTAAATCGGCTCGCAGCGCGGCGGCGGCGGCCTGGATGTCGGGCACGTCGCCAACTTCCACATAAGTTCGGTGATCCAAACCGCTGAAGCCCGAAAGTGCCGCCGGAATTGTCGCCCCGTTAAGTGCGGGATGAAGGAACACATGCTGAACGACGGCCCCGGCGCCGATCGTCTTTTCGGCCAGAGGCGGAATCACGACCGGCGCCGCTTCGAGCAATTCCAACGCCCCGCCGTCGCGCGGCGGAAAAAATCCCGGCGACTTTCCTTGGGAGCCGGCGGCATCTTTCAATCTCTTTTCGAGCGGCACTGAATCGCCGCGGTGAAACTGAATGTACGATTGTACCATGCGCTCGCGCCAGCGGAGCACGTCGTCGGTGGCCTGGTGATAGAGCTTCACTTGTTTATCCATCTCGGGCGACTTGGCCGCCAATAAATCGAGCGCAGCGGAAAGCGATTTGCGCAGCGCCGGATCGGCGAGTGCCGCCGACGCGGCGCCGGCCGATTGCATCCAGGCTTTGTAGCGCGACTCCACCTCGGCCGGACCGAGTCGGGCCGCGTCGGCAGCGATGAGCGTGACCAATTGCTCGTGCATCGTTTGCACCAGTTGGGCATATCCGGCATCCAACTGCGTCGCCTCGGCACGGGCCTTTTCGTCGAGTTCCAAGTGAGCCCAGATCAGGGCGCGTGCCCGAAGCACCGCGGCGTCGGTTTCTTGCCACAGCGCCACGAGATCGAGCATCACTTGCGGCGCGGGGACCGAATCCTTGAAGACCGCGGCTTGCCCAGTGGCGCCGGCCGATTTCACCGCGGCGGATACGCGAGCCGCGATGGCCGAAAAATCGGGGGTGGCTTGTTGAGCGAGCGCGGCCAATTGCGTGGCCGCCACCTTCCGCCGCGCTGCGTCGCGATGCGGCTGGATTTCGTTTTTTTTGTCGTCGTATGGCTTCAGGTCGCCTTGCAATTCCGTGTAGGGGTGCCAAATGATTGTCGGCTCGAAGGCTTCGCGGATTTCGAATAGCGCTTCGTCGGCTTCTTCCCAGTTCTGGTTCTGCTCGGCCTTGAGCACTTTCTTGATCCGTTCCTTCGGCACGCGCTTGAGCAAGGCGCCGAAATTCTGCATGTCGAGATTCACGCGCGCTCTGATGTCCGGCGCAGTCGCGAGCCGAAGCCGAATCGCATCGAGCCGCAAACGGGCGGCGGCGATGCGAAAATTCAAATCCACGCCGGCCACCTCGCTCCAGACCAACAGCCGCTCGGCGTCTCGCGCGCGCAAGAGCGCAACATGCGCCTGGCCGACCTTCGCCACGACTAAGATCGCCTTGCCAACTCCAGTGGGTTTTTCGAGTTCGTCCAGACCGCGCAGCGCCAACTGCAGATTCTTGCCGCCATCGATCCGCCACGATTCGAGATCCGCTTGCTGCCGAACGGCGAACATCGTCGACGGATCTTTGTCCGTGGGATCGGTGTCGCCCGCCGCAATCGCCGCGGACGAAGACGCCGAGAACAGGAGTAGGCACGTGCCGCAGCAGCCGAAAAATTTCATGGAGCAATCCCGTCGAACGTGAGGCGGCCGGATGAGCTGGGACTAATGATCGCTTGCGCCGTGTGGCTGATTCTCATTTCAACGAACCGCTGAATGTGCCGGTCGCCATGCGTGTTTCGTTCGATTCCGTGTTCACCAGCTTGCATTGCGCCAAAGTTGCGGTGAATTGGTCGTCGGCCGCAGATTGGATCGAGAGCGAGGCCATGTCGCCGTCGGCGGTGTGCCAGACCGGTCCGTCGGGCTGCTGCTGAAAGTAGAGCCGGCCTTGGAGCGTTTGATTCGCCAACGCCGCGGTGCTATCCGCGGAAGTTGCGGCCGAAAAATGCAGCGACGGGAAAGATTCGCCGGCAGCGTCGGCATAACTGGTCACTTGAAACACCGTGGGACGGCCCCCGCCTTGGATCGTTAGCGTGCCGTAACAGCCCGACGTCTTGAGCGGCGCTCCGCCCTCCAACGCCAGCTCGACTCCGCCGGCGGTGCTGGTCTCTTGCTTGGCTCGTTCGACCACGTGCTGGGTCGTTTCGCTGGCCGCTTTCTTGACCTCGCTGGCTTTCTTCGACAAGAAATCGCAACCCCCGGCGAGCATGACGGAAGCGGCCATGACGGCAGCGGCCACGAGCGCCAAGAACGACGAGGTTGGGCGGTGTCGACCCATAGTATTCTCCGTGAAAACCTTGATCGCGGGCTGGTTCGATTCGAAGCGGTTCCGACCGTGCGCCCGGCGAATGGAAGAGCATTGCGAGACTTCAATTTGACTCCAAGGCGACCCCTATGCAAGCGCCGGCGCGTCACCTTTCCCCACTTGGATGCTTCGCTCATTTTTCGCGCCCCGGAATGTACCCCCCCGGATACTCATCTTTTGGCAATTTAGGGCTTTGCCTACAATAACGGTATGAACAATCCAGCCCAACGTGCGTGGGGAGCGATCATGCGGATACTTTCGGGCCAGACGCTGTTTCTCGGCGCGCTGTTGGCAGCCGGAGGACTGGTCGCCGCCGGCTTGGTGCTGTTCGACCACGGCACGAGCGCCGGCCACCCGCCCGAAGTCCCGATTTTCATGAAGGAAATTCCGTTCAATGGAACGGAAGCCTATCAGTACATGAAGGCGCTCTGTGCGATCGGGCCGCGCCCAGCGCCTCCGAAGGGATGCACAAGCAACAGCGAATGATCGCCGATCATTTCAAGAAATTGGGCGGCCAGGTTAGCTTTCAGGAATTTCGCGTCCGCAGTCCGCTCGACGGCAGCCCCGTGGCGATGGCCAATTTGATTGTGCAGTGGCATCCGGATCGGCCCGAGCGGATTTTGCTCTGCGCCATTACGACACCCGGCCATTTCCCGACCGGGATAAGCACAATCCGAAAGGGACGTTCGTCGGCGCCAATGACGGGGCCAGCGGCGTGGCGATCCTGATGGAGTTGGCCCGGTTCATGCCGAATTTCAAGAGCCGGTTCGGCGTGGACTTTGTGCTGTTCGACGGCGAGGAATATGTGTTCCGCGATGCCGACCCGAACTATGCTGGCGATCCTTATTTCCTGGGCTCCGAATGGTTTGCCCGCGTTTATGCCGGCTCGGAGCCGCCGCCGCCTGGCACGCCTACCAATCCGGCGGAGCCGCCCCGCACTTTTCATTACAAGTGGGGCGTGTTGCTCGACATGGTCGGTTCCAAAGATTTGAAGATTCACGAGGAGTCGAATAGTTGGGCTTGGGAAGACACGCGGCCCTTGGTTCAGGAGATTTGGGGCGTCGCCGGCAAACTGCGCGTCAACGAATTCATTCCTCGTCGCCGCTATGAGATTCGCGACGATCACTTGCGGTTGCACGACATCGCCAAGATTCCAACTTGCGACGTCATCGACTTCGACTACCCCTACTGGCATACGGAAAAGGACACGCCCGAGCAATGTTCGGCCATGTCGCTGGCCAAAGTGGGTTGGGTGATGCAGGAGTGGTTGAGGCAGACGAATTGAGGCTATAGGCTTGAGACTATTGGGTCGACACTACTGGGTCGAGACTACAAGCTTGAGGAGACGGGATTCGGGGCACTGTTGAACTGCGGCGCCGGATCATGAGCGCCGAGGTCACTTCGCGACGACTGCCGCTGAACGTCATGGACTCTTTGCATTTGGCTGTGGCGTTCGTCCCTTTGGGGCTTTATCTGATCGCGCTGGGGCGATTCATCTGCGCGGCAGGCCCCTGGTGGTTAGCGGCAGCACGGACGTTTCGATGCTGGCGGCGGGATTGGTCGGCTTCCTGATCGCCGGCCCGTTGGAGTTGTTCTTCCCTTCCGCTCCGGCTTTTCCCGGTCCGCTGGTTTGGACCGCCATGCTTCTGGCGTTTGGTCTGCTCACGACGCTGTGGAATTTGCTCTCCCGGCCCCGGCTGGTTGTCTACAACCTCACCGCGGAGCAGTTGCGGGCAATCCTCACGGATATTGCCGTCCGCGTCGACAGCCAGGCGCGGTGGGCCGCCGACAGCCTGGTGCTCGAGCAACTCGGCGTGCAGTTTCACGTCGATCCGTACCTGCCGATGCGCACCGTGTCGCTGGTGGCCAATGGAAGCCGGCAGTCGGAAGTCGGCTGGCAGCGGCTCCGCGCCGAGCTGGCCGCGGCGATGAAACACATCCAACGCGTCGAGCATCAGCAGGGATACGTTTTGCTGGCTGTTGGTCTGGCGATGTTCTCGGTGCCACTGTACGAGCTGGCCAAACTCGGCGGTGCGACGATCGCGCAGCGTGTCGCCGACATGCTGCGGCTGTAGGCTTCTTCCGTCCGACCGGCTAATTCGCCGATTTGACCGGCTGAACCGGGACTCTATAATCTGGTGGGCAATCGGGCGGTCAGAAGCCTTTACCAAGTTGAACCTTGCGCGTATTCGCAGGCGTCCCGAGATCCATGGAGCGGACGCATGTCTATGGGTGCCAAGAAGTTCTTGCCGGCAGTGTGCGTCTCGCTACGCGGATTTTCGAGTCTTCGTTTTCTGCTTCTGGCTGCCGGCAGTTTGCTTTGCCTGCGAGCCGCATCCGTACTCAATTCGCGGTTGTTGGCTGCTCCGCCAGATCCCAAACTCTCGGCTCCGGACGCGAGGGATGCAAAGGACGCGAAGCCTGCGGCGGCTGATCCTGCGAACGGCAAAGCCGCCGACGCGCAACCTGCCGCCGCCGGCACGAAGCCGGCGGTCCATCCCGTCGGCCATTTGATTCGCATTCCCGTCCCGATCGAAGGCAACGTCGACACGGCCGTGCGATCGGCGGTGGGCCGCGTTCTTGGCAAGGCGAAACCTGGGGGCCCGCGACCGATTCTGGTTTTGGAATTCGTCGCCGCTCAGGCCGACGGCGGCCGGGGAAGCGAATTCGGCCGGGCCATGGAGCTGGCGAAGTTCATTTCCTCGAGTCCCGAGCTCAACGGCGTGAAGACCGTGGCCTATGTTCCGCATACCATCAAAGGCCATGCGGTGTTGGCCATCATGGCCTGCGAAGAAATCATCATGGCGCCGGATGCCGAGATCGGCGACGCCGGCATCGACGAGACGAATATCGGCCCCACGATTCGCAGCGGCTACAAGGAAATCGCCGAGGCCCGCAAGACCATTCCCACCGCCATCGCGCTGGGAATGCTGGACAAAGATTTGCACGTGCTCAAGGTCGTGACCGAACTGGGAACCGAATTCGTGCTGTCCGGCGATCTGGACGAATTGAAGAAGCATCGCGCCGTGCAAAAAGTCGAGGAGCTGACGCCTACGCCGGGTTTATACACGGGCCGCAAGGCGCGGCAGGAGTTGGGCTTCGTCAGCTACCTGGCCGACGATCCGCGGGCCGTGGCCCGCGCTCTCGATCTATCGGCCGACGCGATGCGTGACGATCCTTCGCTCTACGGCGGTTGGCGACCGGTTCAAGTGCCGCTCAAGGGAATCATCACACGTGCCCTGGCCGACGAAACCCAGCGGAAGATTCGCGAGCAGATCGATAACCGCTCGGTCAATTTCATTTGCCTCTGGATCGATAGCGCCGGCGGTTCGGCCGCCGATAGCGACAGTCTTGTGAATCTGGCGAATTATCTGGCCTCGCTAGATCCGGCCAAAGTCCGCACGGTCGCCTACATTCCGAGCAAAGCCCGCGGCGACGCGGCAATCCTGGCCATCGCTTGCGATCAGATCGTGATGGGTCCCGCCGCGCTCGTCGGCGGCTCGGGCGATTACGAATTCCAACCGGTTGTGACCGAAATGCTGAGCCGGAAAATAATCCGGGATAATATCGCCAAAACGAAGAAGATTTCTTGGTCACTCCCCGTCGGCCTTGCTCGACTCCGAACATCAAGATTTACCGCTATGTGAATCAGACGACCGGTCAGAAGAATTATTTCTCCGACGACGAAGCGAAGTCGCTGCCCGATGCCGACCAGTGGCAGCAGGGTGAGCAGGTGTGGGGCGGCGGCGAGCTGCGGCCCTTGCCAGGCGAACGGGCCGAAGAACTCGGCCTGGCCGCACATACCGGCCGAGCAACTTCACGGAATTCAAACAGTTATACGGACTCGATAACGATCTCGGCGCTAGTCGAGCCGGGCTGGGCCGACTTCCTGATCGGCGCCCTGTCGTCGCCCGGCATGCTGGGGCTGCTGTTGTTCTTAGGCGTGGCAGGCGTGATTGCCGAGTTGCACTCGCCGGGGATGGGCGTCGGCGAGCCTTCGTGGCGATCGTGGCTTTCATGCTCTATTTTTGGATCGAGCATTTGCACGGCACCGCCGGCTGGTTGGAAGTGCTGTTGTTCGTGGCGGGCTTGGGTTGCCTGCTGTTGGAAATTTTCGTGCTGCCCGGTTTCGCGATCTTCGGCCTGGGCGGCGGACTGATGATCATCGCCTCGCTGGTCTTGGCCAGTCAGACATTTCTCGTCCCGCAAAACGATTACCAATGGGAGCAGTTGCAAACCACGCTGGCGTCGATTGGCGGCGCGGTCCTGGGGGCCGTTGCGCTGATGCTGGTCACGCGCCGGTTCCTTCCGCATACGCCGGGCTTGAACCGGATGTTCCTCGAGCCGCCTTCGGGACGCAGAGCGCGAGCATATCGCCACCCGCGAGGCGATGGTCGATTTCCGCGCATCTGGTTGGCCAGCGTCGGCACGACGACCACGCTCTTGGTTCCTTCGGGCAAGGCCCGATTCGGCGACGATCTGGTCGACGTGATGCCGACGGTGAGATGATCGACCGGGGGACGCGAGTCGTGGTGGTCGAAGCCCGCGGCAACCGCGTGGTCGTGCACCGGGCCAAGGCCTGAGCGTGTGCTAAAGGCAAGCGACCTCTGCCCGTGTGTGGCACGGGCAAGCAACGTCTGCCCGTGTCGGTTGGGCGGCTCGATGCTTCCACTGGCAGACGTTGCTTGCCAGTGCCACACAGATCGCTCTACGTTTCGCCACACCGCGAGGGCCGGATATACTTTTCTGAATGGGGCGATATCGGACCAGCGGCCCGCTTCCCGCGATGACTTCGAATCGCCTGTCCACTTAATCGGTTTCCATGGAACCATCCTTGATCGGGCCGGATTGCTGTTGCGCTGGGGCTTGTCCTGGTGTTGATGGAGGTTTTCCTGCCGACCGGTGGGTTGATCGGCTTCTTGTCCGTCGCTTCGCTAGCGGCCGGAATCGGGCTGGCGTTTTATCACGGCGGCTCGGCGACGGGTTCGGGTTTCTGGCCGTGGCAGTGGTCGCCGTGCCCGTCGTGTTGGCGATGGCGTTTCGTTGGCTGCCGGATACGGCGATCGGCCGTCGTTTATTACCCCATTTGCCCACGTCGGAGGAGGTGTTGCCCGACAGCGAGGAGCGGCGGCAGTTGCGCGGCTTGGTCGGCAAAGTCGGGCGGGCTAAATCGCCAATGCTCCCCAGCGGCGCCGTGTTGATCGAAGGGCATACGATCGACGCGGTAAGCGAAGGGATGCCGATCGAGCCGCGATCAGCCGGTGCGCGTGATTGCCGTGCGCGGGACGCGCGTCGTCGTGCGGCCGCTGGATGAAAACGAGCCCATGTCGCCGTCGGACGACCTCCTGTCTCGCCCGATCGACAGCCTCGGGCTCGACCCGTTCTACGACCCGCTTGGCTTGACAACCGCCTGAGGGTGCATAGGCTTGAGACTTGAGTCCTGAGACTTGAAGGTGTCGGCTGCGGCGCCAGCCGCGTTTCGTCGTCTCTTCGTACCTCAAGCCTCAAGCCTCGAAGCCTCAAGCCCAAAAAAAGGACAACCCATCCATGTCGTTATCGGCAATGCTTTTGGCCGATGTTCCCGTCGTCCGCGTGGTGCTCATTTTTGGGGCCTTCCTGGTTCTCATTTCGGCCTGGTGTTGATCGCCATGCTGGGGCTCGTATCTGCGGCTGTGGGTCCAATCGATGGCCAGCGGGGCCGGCATCGGCATTTTCGATCTGCTGGCGATGACGTTTCGCAAGAGTCGATCCGCGCGTGATCGTGCGCAGCAAGATCATGGCGGTGCAGTCGGGCTTGGGCGAATCGACCGGGCATCACGACCAAGGCCCTCGAAGCCCATTACATGGCGGGCGGCCGCGTGCCGCTGCGTGATGCGGGCCATCATCGCCGCGCACAAGGCCAAGATGATCGCGCTGGATTTCAAGCTCGCCACGAGCATCGACCTGGCCGGCCGCGACGTGCTGGAAGCGGTGCAGACGAGCGTCTATCCGAAGGTGATCGACTGCCCGGCCCGCGGCTCGGCAAAGAAGCGCTCGACGCGGTGGCCAAAAACGGCATCCAATTGAAGGTGAAAGCCCGGGTCACGGTGCGGGCCAATTTGAATCAATTGGTCGGCGGAGCCACCGAGCAGACGATCATCGCCCGCGTCGGCGAAGGGATCGTCAGCGCGATCGGCTCGGCCGGAAAAGCATTCCGACGTGTTGCAAAATCCCGATCGGATTTCCAAGGCGGTGCTCGCCCGGCGGTTGGATTCGCAAACGGCGTTCGAAATCGTGTCGATCGACATTGCCGACGTCGACGTGGGAGACAACATCGGCGCCCGGCTGCAAGCCGATCAATCCGAGGCGGCGATGCGCGTCGCCCGGGCCAACGCCGAAGGGCGGCGGGCGATGGCCGTGGCCCGCGAGCAGGAAATGATTGCCCAGATCGAGGAGAGCCGGGCCAAGCTGGTCGAGGCCGAGGCCGAGGTGCCCAAGGCGATTGCCGACGCGATCCGCGAACGGGACGCTTGGCGATCATGGATTATTACAAGCTGCGGAATATCCAGGCCGATACCGACATGCGGCGGAGCATCGCCGGCGGAGCGTCGACCACCGCCTCGCTCGTGCCGACCGGCACATAGAAACCACGCGCTCGAACAGGAGCGATGTGAATAAGGACTCTCGCGGATGCCGCACCCGCCGCTGTTCACGCTCGACCCGGGGACAATCGAGGCCATTCTGGCCCTGATCGGCATCGTGTTTTGGGTGCTCAACAAGATGCTCGGGCAGCAGGCGCCGCCGCCGGCTCGCCGGCCCGGCGCTCCGCCAATCGGTCGTCCGCCGCAGCGCCCGATCGCCCGGCCGCCGCAGCAGGGTCAGGGCGATCCGCTGCAAAGCGAGATCGAAGAATTCCTCCGCCGCGCATCGGGCGGACGGAAGCCCGCGGCCCAACCGCCTGGCGCCCAAACGGCCGCCCGACCAGACGCGAATCGGCAGCAGCGCGGCAGGCAATCCCTCGGGCGCCCGATCCGCGCCGGGGGCGGCCTGGGCAGCCCGCGGCGCCGCAGATGCCGCCGCAACCGGTGGCCGTCGATCCGGATCCTTCGCAAGATACGCCGGAAGCGATGGATCGGCATGTCAAGCAGTATCTGAACACGGCCGAATTCGACCGCCGCACTTCCGGTCTCAGCACGATCGACCGGCAAGAACAGCAGTTCGAAAAGCATCTCAAAGAAACGTTCGCGCACGAGGTGGGACACCTTCGCGGCGGTGCGCTGGCAATCTCCGGCACCACTTCGGTCACGAGCGCCGCCGCGCCTGTGGCGGAAGGGGAGCGCAGAAATTTTCTGGCTCTGTTGCTGGCGAACCCCGCCGAGCTGAAAACCGCTGTATTGCTTAACGAAATTCTTCCCCGACCGGAACATCGCTGGTAGGCCGCACGATGGCCTTGGCTCCCATGCCCCTGGACACAGTATCCCCCGACACCGCGCGGCTCGGTTGGATCGGCACGGGCGTGATGGGCGCGTCGATGTGTTCGCATCTGCTCGGCAAAGGCTTTCCGGTCACGGTGTACAATCGGACGCGTGCGAAAGCCGAGCCGCTGTTGGCCGCGGGAGCCAAATGGGCCGACAGCCCTAAAGCCGTGGCGGAAGCTGCGGACGTGGTGTTTACGATTGTTGGTTTTCCGATCGACGTGCGCGAGACGGTGCTCGGCGCGGCGGGCACGTTGGCGGGCAGCCGGCCGGGCAATATCCTGGTCGACATGACCACGAGCGAGCCCGCGCTGGCCGAGGAAATCGCCGCCCGGGCCGCGGAGCGCGGCGTCGTGAGCCTCGACGCGCCTGTCACCGGTGGCGATGTTCGGGCGCGCGAGGCGCGGCTATCAATCATGGTCGGCGGCGACGAAGGCGCGTTCCGTAAATTGGCGCCTTGTTTCGAAGCGATGGGAAAAACGATCGTGCATCACGGCGGGCCCGGCAACGGCCAGCGTGTGAAGCTCGCCAATCAAGTATTGATTGCCGCGAATATGATCGCCATTTGCGAAGGGCTGCTGTTCGCCTATCGCGCCGGATTGGATTTAGAGGCCGTAATGAAATCGGTCTCCTCCGGTGGCGCGGGCAGTGTGGCCCTCTCGGCGTATGGTCCGCGAATGATTGCCGGGCGTTTCGAGCCGGGTTTCTTCGTCGAGCATTTCTTGAAAGACATGGGCCTCGCGCTGGCCGAGGCGGGACGCATGGGCCTGGCGCTGCCGGGGCTGGCATTAGCGAACCAGTTGTATCTGGCGCTGAAGAGCCAAGGCCACGGGCGCGACGGCACGCATTCGCTGATTCTGGCGCTCGCGTCGCTGTCGCATGTCGATTGGATGAGCCGGTAGGGTGGGCATTGCCCACCGGGGCGGTGGTGTGCGCCATCTTGGTGGGCAATGCCCACCCTACGACCGCGGCAGCGAGCCCCCTTCGATGCAAAGCGGCGAAAGCGTGTGCGACGCCGGCGCGACGACTCGACGAATCCGGCAGGGCTTATTTGACCGGCTCAATTTGCGCGGGTATGGTTTCTTGCCGATTTGCGAATCCTTGAAGTCGGTCGATTCGAAGCCTGAGCCGCGGAGTTGACTCATGCACAGTTGTTTCATCGAGCAGCTTCAGCCGGAAGCGGCAAAGGTCGACCGGCGCACGACGATTTTGATCGTCGAAGACGACCATGCTCTGGCCACGGTGCTGGAGATGTCGCTGGACCGCCAAGGATTTTCGACGCTGACTGCCAACTCGGGCGCGCGGGCTTTGGAGCTGTGCCGCACCAAGCGCCCCGCCGCGGTGCTGTTGGATCTGCAATTGCCCGACGCCGACGGGCTGGACATTTGCCAGGAATTGACGGACGATCCGGCGATCGGTTCGATTCCGGTGATTGTCATCAGCGGCGTCGAGGATCCCGACGTGCTGCGCAAGCGCGCAGCGCCGGCTGCCAATATTCATCTGCGCAAGCCCTACGATCCGAACGCGCTGCTGACGCTGATCCGCGATGCGCTCGACGCCGCCCGCGAATGCGACGACGGCGAGTATTCGCCGTAGCCGGACACCGATTCGCTCTTGCTCACTCGAAATGCCGTGGTATCATGGCAACTTCCCGGCGCGGCCCCGTGGGGTCGCCTGGTTTTCCGGTCGGCTCACAATCTCGAGGAGAGCATCGCGTGGGAGTGAAGAAGACGGGCAAGGGACGGCGCAAACTGGGCCGAAAGAAGCGCCGCATGCGGTCGAAGATCCGCCATCGCAAGGGCTGATTCGACGGCTTCTAAGAACCGGCTTGGCCGCCGCTTGGCTGAGCTTTCTCGATTCACGTCCGGTGCATCGTTGACGTTGGTCGACGTTTGGTGTTGTGCGCGAATTTATTTGACGATCTGGCGAATCCTTGCGGCGAGAATTCTCGGGAGGGCGAAGCTCCTGCTGAGCCGTGCGCCGCGGCTCGGCCGGAGCCTCGCCCTCCCGTTCGGCGCCTCGCCCTCCCGTCCGGCGCGGGTTAGTTCGACACGCCGAAGCCGTAAAGCGTTGCAGCCACGGGTGATCAACGCCGCGGACCAGCGCTGTTGCAATTCCGCCACGGTTGAATTTGCACATCGCCAGTTGTGGGCTATGGTTGCTTAGCCACGACAAAGTGGCGAAGCATTTCCCGTTGTAACGGAGAGTTGGGCCATGCGTAAAATTCTGTTGCTGACGATTTTGAGCCTCGGCGTGGCTAGCAGCTCCGGCTGTTGCAGTTATTGCGCCATTGTTGCTCTTGCTTCTGTCACTTCGAAGATTGCAAGATGCGATGCCTGTGCGGCGCGCCGGCCCCGGTTTGTGCGCCGCGCCGATCTATGCTCCGGCTCCGGTCTGTGCGCCGCGCCCGTTCGTGCGCCAGCTGCCCTGCCGGCCCCGGTTTGTGCGCCGCGCCGGTGAGCCAATCGCCGTGCGGAGCCATGGCGCCGTATGCCACGTTGCCGCCAAGCCCGGCGTATGCCCAAGCGCCGGCGATTTGTGCTCCGATGCAGCCGGGCAATCCTTGCAACTGCGGCCAGCCAGCCGTCAACAATTGTGCGCCCTCGCCGTGCGATTGCGCACCGAATCCCTGCGGAAACTGCTCCGGGTATGATCCCTGCGGTGGCGATCCGTGCGGCAACGTCGTCGGTGGAACGCCGATGCCGGGTCCGACGATCGTCACCCCGACACTCGCTCCGACGCCGACCTTGGCGCCGATCACCAGCGCGACCCCGACCCCCGCGCTGCCGTAAGCGTCGCCGCACGTCGAAAGATAAAGAGAGAACCCGGCGTGACAGTGAGGATGCCCGCGTGGCATTCCTGACTGGCACGTCGGGTTCTTATGTTTAGGTGTCGATCTTGGCGGCGACTTCGTATCTATCCGTGAACCGGCGGGGACTGGCTCATTTTGCGATGCCCTGTGAGCAAAATGTGCCTATCCCCCGCTAATGGTTCATTTTGAGGTTTTTGGCGCTTCGACGGCACGCGGAGCGTGCCTGCCACGTAGTAGGCACATTCCATGTGCCGTAAGGGCTCAAAGTGAACCACTACGCTGTTCCCCTCTCCTTCGCCGGTTCTCGGAGACGTTCTTATGCGAAATAGGCTACGGCATTGCTAAAGATTCGCAGCCCATCGCCCGGCGTGCTGCGCTTCGCCGCGGGTCCAGCGGGGATGCTGCGTGGGGTCGATGTAGCGCTCCGGATGGGGCATCAGGCCGAACACCCGGCCCGACGGATCGCACACGCCCGCTACGTTGGATTCCGAGCCGTTCGGATTGACGGGATATTCGAGCAACTCGCCCGCTGTGAGCGCGTCTTCCTGGCCGCGGTGTTGCGTGTAGCGCAAAGCCAGTTGGCCGGCAGCTTCCAGTTCTTCTCGCCGCGACGGTTGGGCGACGACGAATCGCCCCTCGCCGTGCGCGACCGGCAAAAACATTCTTTCGATGCCCGCGAGAAACACGCATTTCGAACCCTCGGTGCGTAAATTCACCCAACGGTCTTCGTATTTTCCGGAAAGATTCCAGGCCAGCGTGGCCGGCGCGTCGCCTGTGTGCTCGTCGGCCAAGAGCAGCCCGGAGCGGATCAAGATTTGAAAGCCGTTGCAGATGCCCAAGATCAGCTTGCCGGCGGCGCGGAATTCCGCCAGAGCCTCGCCGAGGTGCAGCCGCAATTGATTGGCAAAAATCCGGCCCGACGCGATGTCGTCGCCGTAGCTGAACCCGCCGGGCAAGCAAAGGATTTGATATTGCTTGAACAGACCGGGGTTTTCCAGCACGCGATTGACGTGCAACACGTCGGGCTTGCCGCCCGCGACCCGAAATGCGTACGCGGTTTCGGCGTCGCAGTTCGTGCCGGGAGCTCGAAGAATCAGGATGCGCGGTTGTGCCATGAATGGATGATCCGTTCAGCTTGGCTGGCGGAGCGGGGCTTGCCAGGCGTCCTTCAGATCGGCGATGGCGATGTCGATGACGTTCACCGGGTTGGCCGGATCGGCGCTGACGATTTGCAGCCGCGGCTGGCCAATACTTCGCCCACGACGGCCATCGGGACATCGCCCATGATCTGTTCGAAAATTTCCGCGGCGTCGGCCGGACACCTCGCAGAGAAAACGGCTATTCGATTCCGCGAATAGCAGCATGGCATTGCGCAGTGGCGATTTTTCACTGCTCGAAGCGGCTTCCGCAGCGCGTCGACAGATTGATGCGGGACTTGCTCGAGAAAAACTCGCGCTCCCAGTCCGCCGGCCAACGCCATCTCGGCCACGGCCACGGCCAGTCCTCCTTCGCTCAGATCGTGGCACGCCCGGACCAGTCCCGCCTCGATCGCGCGATGCAGCGCCGCGAAACGTCGCTTTCGCCAGCGGCGGATTGACTTTGGGCACATGCCCGCCGGCCAGCGATTCGACCAAGGCGAAATGCGAACCGCCCAGTTCGTCTTTCGTCGCCCCGACCTGATAGAGCACGTTCCGGCGGTCTTGAGGTCCATCGTGACGGCCTGTCGACACGTCGGCGATTTGGCCCAGCGCGCTAATCAACAGCGACGGCGGAACGGCGATCGTTTGCCGCTGCGCCGGCGGCATCGGTGTAGCGAAATTCGTTGTTCAGGCTGTCCTTGCCGCTGATGAACGGCGTGCCCAGCGCAATCGCCAGGTCGTGGCAGGCCAACGCGGCACGAACCAACGAGCCGAGCGTCTCGGGCTTGTTGCAATCGCCCCAGCAGAAGTTATCCAGAATGGCGATCCGCGCTGGATCGGCGCCGACAGCCACGCAATTGCGCAGCGCCTCGTCGATCGCGCTGGCGGCCATGTGATACGTGTCGAAATCGCCGTAGTGCGGATTCATGCCGCAGGCGACAACCAGCCCGCGGCGCGAAGCGAGCACCGGCCGCACCACCGCCGCATCGCTCGGGCCCGTCGTTGGCCGCGCCGACCAGCGGCTTCACGACGCTGCCCCCCTGCACTTCGTGATCGTATTGCCGGATGACCCATTCCTTGCTGCAGACGTTGAGCGAGCCGAGGATTTTGAGCAGATGCGGCGTGAAATTGTCGCGACTGCGCCAGCCAGCGCAGGCCAGGCTAAGCGGCTGCGGCTGCGGCAGTGCAAAGCCGCTTCGCGAACCACCTTGCCGGCCGGCCGCGATGCAAGAAATCCATCGGCAGATCGGCGACTTCCTCGTCGCCGTATTTCAATTGCAAGCCGGCCGGTCGGCACGAACTGGCCGATCGCGCGTCGCCTCGACCCCTTCGGACTGCACACAGCGCCGACAGCTCGGGCCAGTGCTCGCGGCGGCACGGCGAGCACCATTCGCTCCTGGGCCTCGGAAATCCAAATCTCGGTGTAGGACAGTCCCTGGTACTTCAGCGGCACGCGGTCGAGCCACACCACCGCCCCGATCTTCTCGCCCATCTCGCCGACCGCGCTCGAAAGGCCCCCGGCGCCGCAATCGGTGATCGCGCGATACAGCCCGCGATCGCGGGCCGCCAGCAGCACGTCGAGCACCATCTTTTCGGTAATCGCGTTGCCGATTTGCACCGCGCCGCCGGAAAGCGTTTCGCTTTGGCTGGTCAACTCGGCCGAGCTGAACGTGGCCCCATGAATGCCGTCGCGCCCGGTCCGACCGCCGACGACGACGATCGTGTCGCCCGGCTGCGGCCGCCTTGTGGACCTTGTCGCGCGGCAAGAAGCCGACGTTGCCGCAATACACCAGCGGATTGCCGAGATAGCGCGGATCGAAATAAATCGCTCCGTTGACCGTGGGAATGCCCATCCGGTTGCCGTAATCGCGCACGCCGGCGACAACGCCCTTGCATCACCCGCCGCGGATGCAGCACGCCGGGCGGCAGCGTGTCGGCCGGCGTGTCGGGCGGAGCGAAGCAAAACACGTCGGTATTGCAAATCGGCTTGGCGCCCAGGCCCGTGCCGAGCGGATCGCGAATCACGCCGCCGATGCCCGTGTTCGCGCCGCCGTAAGGCTCGAGCGCCGACGGATGGTTGTGCGTTTCGACTTTGAACACGACATGATATTGGTCGTCGAACCGGACCACGCCGGCGTTGTCCTCGAACACGCTGACGCACCAATCGTCTTCCCCGTGCTCGCGCCAGTTGCGGCGGAGTTGCTGCGTGGCGGCGAAGATCGTTTCCTTGAGCATGTTCTCGAACTGCCGCGGGCCATCCGGCCCCTGATAGGCGATCGCGGCCGGCGAGCGTCTTGTGGCTGCAATGCTCGCTCCAAGTTTGGGCCAGCGTTTCCAGCTCGGCGTCGGTCGGGTCGCGGCCGAGCTCGAGCGAAATGCGGCTGTGGATCGTCTGCATCTCGGCCAGCGAAAGATAAAGCTGCCCCTCGCGGCTAAGCGTTCAGAGCGCCGCGTCGTCCATGCCGCGCAGCGGCACCGTGATCGCGCTGGAAGCGGTATTCGCCGATCCCAACTCCAAGCGTGCGAAACGGCAACGGGCCGACGACGACTTGCTCGATCGCGTCGTTGGCCAGCACGCGGGCGGCTAGCAGGCGAAGCTGGTCGTCGTCCGAGTGGCCCAAACCAATACTTTCGCAGCGTGCGAACCGCTTCGACATTCAGCCCGAAATCGCGGATCGCGGCCAAGCGTGCTTTGGGCCACCGGGTCCATCACGCCCGGCTTGGGCAGCACGTGAACCAGATGCGAACGACCCGCGGGAAGATTCGTGAGCGAGGCGTCGCCGACCGCCCCCACGCAAAACCGCTCGACCACGCTGTCGGCCAGCAGTTGCCGGCCCAGACGCTCAATATCCGCGCGATCAATTCGCCTTGGATCAAGAAACCCCGGCCGACCGTCACCGCCAGATCGCGCGCCAGGCCCAAATCGGCCGCTTCAGCCGCAATTTGCCGGGCGGCGCGGTCTGGCTGACCCTCGGCCGGATAAATGTCAACTTCCCACAGCATCTCGGATTCGTTTGGCTGCCGCTAGCAACCGCTGAAGGGCTGCGGGAGTCGCCGCGTTCCAACGCAGCCCGAACTCCAGCCAAGGTTTTCTCAAACCGGGCCAGCGACTTCAAGACGTTCGGCCGGTTGTCCAGCAGAATCTCGGTCCAAAGCTGCGCGTCGCCGGCCGCGATTCGGGTGGTGTCGCGCCAGCCGGAGGCCGCGATCGGCAGATGAGCCTTGGGCGTCGATTGGGCGATCACTGCGGCCACAAGATGCGGCAAGTGGCTTACTTCCGCCAAGGCCTCGTCGTGCGCTTCGGGATTCATCGCGATCACGTCGGCGCCCAGCGCGGTCCAAAAAGCCGCGGCGTCGCGAACCGTGTCAGGCCGAGTCCGCCGCGTGGGCGTGACGATCACCAGCCGGCCGGCAAACAAATCAGGCAAGGCGGCTTCGGGACCCGTCTTTTCACTCCCGGCCAACGGATGGCTGCCGACAAAGCGCGCTGCTCGCTGGCAGCGCTTCGTCGAGCTCGCGGACGAGCACGGCTTTGGTGCTGCCGGCATCGGTGATCAGGGCTTTCTGCGGAGCGAATTCGGCACAGCGGCGAATCTGTTCGGCCAGTTGGGCGACCGGCGTGGCGACGACGATCACATCTGCCTCGGCGACCGCCTCCTCCAGGTTTAATGAGCCGTCGGTGATTGCCTCGACTTCGATGGCCCGCTGGAGCGTGGCGGCGCGGCGCCCGACGCCGATGATCCGCTTTGCCAGTTTCCGCTCGCGAAGCGCGAGGCCGATCGAACCGCCGATCATGCCCACGCCGACGATCGCCACCGTATTCCAAGGCTTCATAGGGTGCGAGACTTGGCCGAAGCGAAAGGGGGACCATCCGCAACATCGAACGGCTGCGAAACCGGCTCAATTCTTGTACCATATTCGCAGGCCCTGGGTAACCGGCTGCCCGCTGGAAGCGGAGATCCGTAAGTTTCGCCTCGGATTCAATTCCAGGCGATTTTTCGCGGCAATTTCATATGACCTCGTTCGATTTGAACAGCTATGGATCGATCTTTGGCCCGCTGTTGGCTGCTGCTCCCGTTTGCAGTTTGGGCCCTGGCAAACCCAACCGAGCCAAGGAATCCGAACTTCGAGCGAAGTCCGTGGACTCTGCGTTTACACCGAATTCGATCGTCGACCAGGCGGCGGCGGAGGCGTGTCTGGCGGGCATATGGTTGATGCACAATTTTCTCGACGAGTCGCACACGATCAGCCAGTCGATTGAAACTCCCAGCGGCAACTATTGGCACGCGATTATGCACCGGCGGGAAGGGGACTATAGCAACGCAAAATATTGGTTTCGGCGCGTGGGTTCTCACCCGATATATTCCTCGCTGGCGGACCGCGCTCAAACATATGCCGCTGTGGAACGCGACAAATTTGTCAGAGATGCCATCGATTCAAACCCATGGGATCCAAATCGGTTTGTCGATCTCTGCGCGGCGACCGCAGACGACCGACCCGAAATCGAGGGATTCTGCTGTCGCCGTGCAGACGTTTGAATGCCTCCTATTGTTCGACTATTGTTATCATCGCGCCGTCGAGCGCTGAAAAATGCGGTACGGCTGCCAGAAAATTCCTGACCCGCGGCCGCTGCAAACCTCTTCGGCTTGATTTACGATAGAAGCATTGAATCGCGTGCCGGAAATCAGTCGCACGAAGAATGCTGGAGCAACCTTGATGAGCAATCGGATTAGCTATTGTCGCATACTCACCCCGCAAGTCGTCCTATTGGCCGCGAGCGCCAGCTTGTTTGCGCAGCGCGCTCGGCATTGGCCGCTGGACCCTCTACGCCTGCCGCATCGGCGGCATCCTTGGGATTGGTGCAAGATCAACCTAAGGAGACACCTTGGGTCAAAACTCCTCGCGGGTTCATGGTTCCCTACACGATGACCATTCCCGGCACGACGGTGAAAGTGGAAATGGTGCCGATTCCCGGCGGCAAATTCAAGATGGGGAGCCCGACGACGGAAAAAGGGCGGAAGCCCGATGAGGGGCCGCAATTCGAAGTCGTGGTCGAGCCGTTTTGGATGGGCAAGTATCCGGTCACCTGGGCCGAGTATCGACTGTTCATGAATCTCACCGATGAATTCAAGGGCATGGAGGGATTGAAGCCGCCGCTGCGGCAGGTCGACAAGAGACAACGAAGCCGACGCCGTCACCGCGCCTTCGAACCTGTACGATCCCACGTTCACATTTCGCAATGGCCAGAAGCCGCGGCAGCCGGCCGTCACGATGTCGCAATACGCGGCCAAACAATACACGAAATGGCTCAGCCTGCTCACCGGCAGCTTCTATCGAATCCCCAGCGAAGCCGAATGGGAATACGCCTGCCCGGGCCGGCACGACGACGGCCTATTTTTTCGGCGACGATCCGAAGATTGCTCGGCAAGTATGGCTGGTTTTTCGACAACTCGAACGAAACGACGCACGAAGTCGGCCTGAAACTGCCGAATCCCTGGGGGCTTTACGACATGTGCGGCAACGTTGGCCAATGGGTCCTGGATCAGCACCTGGCCGACGGCTACAAGAAATTCGCCGGCAAGACGGTGACCGCCAAGGAAGCGATCGTCTGGCCGACGAAGCTGTTTCCGCGCGTGCTCCGCGGCGGCTCGTGGGATTCCGACGCCGCCGATTGCCGTTCGGCCGCCCGCCGCAAGTCCGACGACGTCGCCTGGCGCGAGATCGATCCGAATATCCCCAAAAGCCCCTGGTGGTTTACCGAGGCCGAAGCGTTGTCGGTCGGGATGCGGATCATCCGCCCGCTCTCTCCGCCGGCCGACGCCGAGCGGGCGAAATACTGGGAAGCGGATCTGACGGACATCACCGAAGACGCCAACGACCGGCTGCACCAAGGACGCGGAGCGAAAGGGATCGTCGATCCGAAACTGCCCGACGACATCAAACGCCTGGAGCAAAGCTCGAAGCATTACGTCAAGAAGATCGTAGGGTGTGCAATGCCCACCAAGCTGGCGACGGTCGATCTAGTGGGCCGTTCGCGCAGTTGATGGTCAGTGCCCATCCTGCCGCCGCAGCGCGGCGACATTCGCCAACGATCTTGATGAAACGTTGATTGACGGCAATTTTTCGTGGCGATAGATTGTTGGCTGTCGCGGACCGGGTGGCGATCAGGCGGTCGCCCGAATTCATCCATTCTTTCCAGGGTCGCCCGGCCCGTGCCGATAAGTTTCCCGCGATTCGCGTTTTGATTTCTGGCAGGGCGGGTCGCGAGGCAAGTGTCTTGCCGTGAACGAATCTCGGTTCGATTTCCAGTGAGTCGTGGCCCGCCACGTGCGGATGAACCGGCGTCGGCGTGTCGGATTGGAGCTTTCACGGCTCCGATCGCTTTCTGGAATTCGGCAGTACGATCGAGGAGCCGATTCGCGTGCGAATTGAACGAACCGCCGCGGGATTGAATGTGCTGGCCCCCGCGAAGCTGAATCTATTTCTCGAAGTGTTGGCACGCCGGGGCGACGGCTTCCACGAGATCGAAACACTGATGATGCCCATCAATCTGTTCGACACCCTTTCGTTTCGGGATGCGCCGGATGAGCAGATCCGACTCGAATGCCGCTGGGCGACCGGCCTGCTTAAGCAGAGCGGGGCGTCCACCGAAGAAAGCCGTTTGCCGCGCCGGCGTGGGAGGAATTGCCGCAAGGGGAGAACAACCTCGCCCACCGGGCTGTGGTCCTCTTGCAACGGGAGGCAGCGATCCAGTGCGGAGCGCGAATGCAACTGATGAAGCGAATTCCGTCGGCGGCCGGCTTGGGTGGCGGTTCCAGCGATGCCGCGGCGGCGCTCATGGCAGCCAATGTCGGCTGGGGTTTGAACTGGCCACGAGCACGGCTGGCAACCCTGGCCGCAATGCTCGGCAGCGACGTGCCGTTCTTCCTCGGCGCCGGGCCAGCCGTTTGCCGTGGCCGGGGAGAGCGGATCGAAGCGATTGGCGCGGCCGCCGGTTGCATTTGGCCGTGGTCTGTCCACCCGCTGGGCTCGCGACTGCGGCCGTATATCAAGGCTGTCGCCCCGCGGACGCTCCGCGTAGCGTGACTCCGCTCGTGGAATCGCTTGGGCAGGACGACGTGCGAAAAATGTCGCCAAGCGTCGTTCAATCGATTGGAAGAATCCGCCTGCGCATTGAGCCCCTGGGTGGGCCGCGCGCTACGTGAGCTAGACGCATGCGATTGCCAGTGGGCTCAAATGAGCGGCAGCGGCACGAGCTGTTTCGGCGTCGTGGGCAACGCGCATCAGGCACAGCGCGCCGCCGCCAGGCTGGCGCCGGGGTTGGAGTCGCGCGATGGCCCTCCAGACCCTTTAAGAAAGTTTTGACCGCGGTATCCTAATTAGCAGAAAATCGGATGTGTGGCGCCAGCAGAATGGTCGTTGTTCTCCCCTCGCCCCTTTGCGGGAGAGGGGTCGGGGGTGAGGGGAAGCACTACCAGGTGCCATGCCATCGTTCTACAAAGCGGTGATCGTGAGGCATCGGACGGGAAGCCAGCTTGCGACTCAACAGCCTGATTCATGAGGAGTACGGCCGTGGAAATCACCGAGGTCCGCATCAAGTTGATGGAAGAAGCAGGCGAACGGCTGCAAGCCTTCTGCTCGATCACGTTCGACAACTGCTTCGTCATCCGCGATCTGAAGATCATCGAAGGCTCGAACGGCCCGTTCGTGGCCATGCCGAGCCGCAAGCTGACGGCCCATTGCCCGCAATGCGGCACGAAGAATCACCTTCGGGCGGCGCATTGCAACCAGTGCGGCTCGCGCTTGAAGGACGATCGGGCGATCAAGGATGAAGACGGCCGGATCAAGCTCTATGCCGACATCGCTCATCCGATCAACTCCGCCTGCCGCGAGATGATCCAGCAGCGCGTGGTCCGCGAATTCCACGAAGAACAAGAACGGGCCAAGCAGCCGGGCTATGTGTCGCGCTACGAAGATCTCGACCACGAGGACTGGGTTCCGCCGCCACATATGCTCGCCAAAGCGGGGCGACGCGAGAACTCTGGTGAGCAGGAATCCGCGGGAGCAGCGCCACGGGCTATATTCGTCCGAGCAACGACGGCTCCAGCCAGGTCCAACCGCCCGAATCGCAGCCGCGGCCACCGCATAAAGTCCCGACGCCGACTGGTCCTGCTCGCAGCAGCGTCAGTTCCACGGCAACAACCGGCAGCCACACACCGGGCAATCCACGGCCAAGCAGTCCGCCGCCCAACGCGGATGAATTCGCGCGGGAATCTTTTAGTCGCCCCCACTTTCTTGAAGGGGGCGTGAGATCCCATCCATTTCGATTCAGCGGCGGCTGATCAGAAAAATGTTTAAGCGCACAGATTGGTTTGCGGGAACGCTTCAACAGCAACAGAATCCTTGCGACTGTCGCTGTTCATAGCTAACCTAAATCACAATCGTGCGCAACGAAGCCAAGGATTCGAAGCAATCGTCTGAACGAGGAGTTTTTGGTGGTCAAAGATGACCTGGCAAGGCGCGTCGGCAAGCTGGAGAACGCAGTCTCGGCTTTTTCCTCTGATCTCCGGCTGGCGCTCGACTACATTCAGCGAGACGCTGGTAGCTCTCTGACTAAATCTCGAATGGTCATGGAAAAGCTCTTAGTCAGCATCTTCGCCGCCGAGATGGGACATGAACCCAAACGGCCTTTGCTCGGCGACATGCTCGCCGACAATCAATTTACGCGAAAGTTAGATCGCCGTATCGTTACCAGGATGAATTCGATCCGCGACATGGGCAACCTAGGGCCGCATGGTGAAGCTGTCCAGCCGATCGACGCGGCGAGAGTGCTCGACGATCTTTGCGTCGTGCTCGATTGGTATCTGCTCCGCCAGCCTGTGACTGCCGACGCCGCGGTCAGCAATGTTCCCGAAGAAAAATCAGCCACTAAGGCCAGCGCGTCCTGAGGTTGACGAATCTCTTTCGGGACCGCCCCGGCAATCTACGCGGCGAGAAAAGCAAGGGGCCAATCAAAATGGAAAGCTACTGCGGATCAGTGCGGTCGCCGCTGCCATTGCCGCAATTGCGGCTGCACTCGTGATCATGTTCAACAGAGTCGGCCACCGGACCGAGGATCTGAACAAACTGTGCGATGCTGTCGCCTCCGCCGTCAGCCCGAAACCAAGGCAATTCATCCAAGCGCAACCTGATCCGATTCCCCCGTCAATTGCAGAGAAAGCCCCGCTGCTGCTCGAGCGCGGAGATGAGCGGCAACGGGCGTGGGCTTTGATTGCGCATGAAACGGCCCGGCGAAGCTGATCTGATCATTCAGCAGCTCAAGTCGAAGGCAGACAAATCTGGCGACGACTTGTTCCATCTGTTGACGATGGAAGGGGACAATTGGTATCAGACCAACAAGCCCGACAAGGCTATTGGGCCCTTCGAGCGGGCAGTAGCACTTCGGCCAGAAGACGTGACGGCGCAACAACTTGGCCTTGGCTCTGATCCCATTCCCCGCGTCGATAATCGGCTCGCCAGCCGAAGCCAGCGCTAAGCGGGCGCTCGATTTCGCCGAGGCCACACTGAAGCTCGCGGCTCCCAATTCAATCGATTGGGCGAGAACGGAATGTATTATTGGCCACGCGTCGATGGTGCTTTACGAAACGGGCCACACGTTTGCTGCCGAGTATGGAGCAAGGGCCGCATTTGAGAAAGCACTTACCGTCTTCGCCAAACACGATCATCCCTCCGAGTGGGCAGTGATTCAAAATAACCTATGCGTTGTGAGCAAATCGATCGCAGCTGGCGAGGGAGCTCTTACCGTCTATACCAAACAAGACTATCCGGCCCAATGGGCCTGGACGCAGGCGAACCTTGCCTACGCGTGGGACTCTTCTCGCGATAGCAGTCATTCCGAAGAGGAACTGGTTCACTTCGACAAAGCAATCTCCGCTTATACAAATGCGCTAACAGTCTTTACAGAAAAGGACTACCCTCTCGACTGGGCATTCGCGCAGCGATTCCTTGGCCGCGCGCTGACAGCATTTCACGGCGACAAGCCCATCAATGCAGATGAGGGAATTCAATGCTTAAAGGCGGCGGCGACAGTGTTCACCAAAGATGCATACCCCGGCATTTGGGCAGGTATACAATGCGAGATGGGAGAAGTGTACTTCGAAACGCAAGAATTCAGACCGTTGCCCGTTGCCCCGGACATCGCAGCGGCGACCTTGCAGGCCTCCATTGAGGCCTTTGAGGCGGGTCTCAGTGTAGGCAAGGATGAACATTATCAATGGGCACGCGAGAGACTTGAAAGAGCGCGTGAATCCCTCAAGATTTGGAGCAAAAACGTCGCCGCCAAAGGAGACGATTCGGCAAATCGCGCTCCGCCTAAATAGAAGTTATACGGCAGTTGGCGGAATTAAAACGGGCCGGAGTCATTCGTGCCATCCGACCCGGCTAGCCAGCTTGCGGTCGATCCAATGATTTCCGTCAGGGCGTCTTCTTTATATTCAGAGCAACGGCACCGGCGCAAAGCAGAGGATTGGAATCACGAGCGACGCTGCGCCCAGAGCCCAACGAAATGGCCCGATCCGCGCATCATCGTTGGCGGTCGGTGGATGATCCGCGCCGAGAAACGTAACCAGCACGATCATCAGTAGCCAGGTGTAATTCTCGCTGACGACGATATAGCCGATCGTGCCTAACAGGAACGCACGGGCGATCAACCGCGAGCGCTTGCCGAACATCGCGAAAATAATGTGGCCGCCGTCGAGCTGGCTCACCGGCATCATGTTCAAGCCGGTAATTAGCATGCCGACCCAGCCAGCCATGTAGAGGGCGTTGTTTTCGAACTCGGTGTTCACCAGGTCGGGACGAATCCGCGGGAGCAGCAACTGCACCAATAGAGGCCGGCCGTAATGCGGATGGATTGCTTGCTCGTCCATTTCGGTCTGCGCATGATGCGACATCGCGATCACAGGCTCGGGAGGTCGAACTTTTGCCGTTTTGATGCCGAAAAATACCAGCGGCACGGTGAGGACAAGCCCCGCCAACGGACCGGCGATGCCGATGTCGAAAAGCTGCTTGCGATCGGCCCGCGAACCATCCATCGCGATCACGGCTCCCATCGTGCCGGTCATCATGATCGGCATCGGGATGAACAGCGGGAAGCTGGCGGGAATTCGATAGCGGAGCGTCAGAAAGAAATGCCCCAACTCGTGGGCCAAGAGGACTGCCATACAGGCGCCCATGTAAATCAAGCCTTGTCGCCAGTTCGCCCGGGCTAAGTCCCGAAAGCGATCGTCGAGCACCGCGATTTCCCAGCCGTAAACGCCGGCCGCGAACGTGGTGAGGCAGGCAGCGGCAAACAGCGTGAGCGGCAACAAGACTCGCCGCCGAATCGGCCGGCCGTGCGGGTCGTATTCGTCGATCACCCGGGCGGGGACGCGCGGCCCCAGTTGCGAACGCCGCTCGGACGCTGGAGCGTTGGCGGAAAGCACGGGCGGGGCATCTACCTCGAATGGCTGTTCGGGAATTTGCGGCGTTTCAGTCATCACCCCAGGATACCACGGTTCATCGCCGCGAACCAAGTGGGGTAACTCCGACGGCACACGGAGTGTGCCTACTACGTAGCAGGCACGCTTCGCGTGCCGTCGCCGCACCAAGAATCTTAAACTGTGCCGCCGCGAATGCTTGCCGCCGGAGCCGCGGGGCACGCATTGTCCGGTTTGTGGTCGAATGCTAACTGAGCTCGATGCTCTTCAGCGCATTGCCGCCCGAGAGGCGGACGGCGTGCAAGCAGCGCTCGGAACTATCGACCAAATCTTGCGGCGCAAAATTCTTCGGCGGCAGCGCGACCGCGGCCACGCCAATGCTGACGGTCACGGTCGGCTTCGGTTCGCCGAACGGCGTGGCCCCGAGCCCCAAGCGGCGAATATCGCGTAGCAATTGGTATCCGAGCTCGACGCTCGCTTGCCGATCGTGGTCCGGCACGATCAGCGCGAATCGATCGTCGCGAATCTGTCGCCACACGGCATCGCGCGGCTTGAGATCGTAACAGAACGTCGCCAGCAGGCCCACGATTCGCTGTGCCCCTTGCGGACCGCGCAGGTCAGAACCAGCTCGCTAAATCGATCGACCTCCAGCAAGAGCAGGCTCAGCGGGCAACGCGATTGCCGACACGAGGAACCCATGGTCGCCAGTGCACCAAGCAGTGCCGGATCGCTTTGTCCCACATTGCCAGAAGCGGAGCCGTATTGCGTCTCATTCAACAGTCCGCCGGCATCGGTGGGGGCGGCGCCGGGCTTCGCGCCGTGCTGTCGGCCCAAGTGGGGACCGGAGATCTGTTCCGGCCCGGTGACGCGCGGCGCGGCGTGCGACGAATCTGGAGTCGGGGCGCCCAATTTCGCGGTCCGCCAATCGAATGGCGCGGGAGTTTGCGGTCTCGCGGGTTTGCGAAGTTCGGACGCCGGCTCGCGGGAAATCCCCGAGATTGCATCGGCCGGCGGAAACGCCTCAGACGTTTCGCGCGACCCTGGCAACACGGATCGGCTCGTCGGAAACTCGGCAGATCGAGGCGCCGTCTTGCCGATGTGTTCCTTAACCATTTGTGCCGAGCGTGACACGTCGCGCACGGCCGCCGACAGAGTTTGAATTTCGCCTAGCAAGGCCTCGCTGTCGCTGGCGAGATCCGACGAGCGCGCGTGCAGCATTTCGCCGGCGAGGTCGGCTGCCACGGCCGACATCCGCGTTTGGGCTTCGCGCAAAACCGAGTTGTAATCGCTGCCTTCGGGCAGTTCCAACAGCAGCACCTCGGCCAATTCCTCCACGCGCTGTTGCAGCGAATTGACCAGCGTTGCCAATTGCGAATGGCTTAGATGATGAAAGCGTGAGCCGTCTTCCAGCAGCACGGGCAGCAGATCGGAACGATTTTCAGTCAGCAGCCCGGCCAACAATTCGGCCAGATGCAGAATCTGCGGCAGAGCGCGCTCGGCCATCGGTAGCTGCGCAAGCGATTGCGGCGCGGCGCCGGCGGCGGTCGCGTTCACCAAACTCGGCGGGAGCTTCCAACGCTCCAGAAGCCGCGCGCTCAGCAGACGATGGTCGAAGCCGATCGATTTTTCTTCGAATGGTCCGACGGCCAGCGCCTTGGAATACGCCAGATCCAACAGTTTGATATAGGGCTCGCCGATTTCTTGAAGCAAGACCAGCACGCCGATGTCCTGCAGCAAGGCGGCCAAGAACGCTTCGTCGCCGGGCAACTCCCAAATCGACTGGCTCAGCTTCCCGGGCCGCCACAGCTTTGGTGAGCGTCCGGCCAGTAGCGCCGCAAAATGTCCCCACCCATGCCGATGAACAACTTTTCGGGCAAACTGAAGCCAAGCACCAGCAGCTTCAGCGGCTTCGTGCCCAGCATGGCCAGCGCCTGACTCAGGTCCGAAACGGAGCGAGTCAGGCTGAACAGCGAACTGTTAACCACGCGCAAAATTTTCGCGGTCAACGCAGGATCATTTTCCAGGCATTCCTGCAATGCCTGCAACTCGACCTGCGGCTGGCTGGTGAGTTGCAGAACCTGGACCGCCACCGCGGGCAGCGTGTAAAGCTGCTCGGCCTTGGTGACAAAACGATTTAAGGTCGGATGGGGATCATCCACGGCAATGGGCATGCAAATGCTTTCGACGACTGAACCGTGTGGGCAGGGAGAGCGCCGAGCGGCAACGGCGCGCTTACAGAAATGTAGCTCACTGGGGCGAATGAGCTGTTTGCCGGTGAATATACGGGAGTGCGGATTTTCCGTTCTAGCTGTTCTTGCCGGATCGGCCGAATGCACAGCACAATTCGCTCATTTCACGCGCCGTCCATCCGACCGAATCGCCGGAGGAGGGAGCGGAAAAGCAATTCAATGCGCTGTACAATGGCCGCACGGCGCCATGCAAGCGCGACTTGGCCGGCCCGCGATGTTCCTCGGTTGCTCGTCGTCGGCGGCATCACCACGTCGGACGATCGACGCGAATATTTCGAGGAACTGCGGTCGATTTTGTTGCGGACCGAAGCTGCGCACGGCACGGATTGCCCTGCAAAATATCTTCGCTCGTGAATGTGTTGGAAAGGATTTCGCCCGCGAACGATATGGGCGGTTCTTCAGCAAAATGGAAGCTGGCGGCCCGTGAATTGAATCATGTCCGAGATGCAGACGGGGCCTTCGAGCGAATAATTCAATCAGAACAACGATGCCGAAATACAATTCGATCCGCTATTTTGCCAGCGCAGTGCTTACAGCGATCACGTTACTCGCGACAGCAGCACAGGCTCCGGCGGCCACGGCGGCGCCGGCTATCTTTTGGGCTTCCGAGCCGGTGCGGCCCAATGAGACGGTGATGGTGCAGGGCAGCGATCTCGGCTCGATGGCAACGGTGGTTGAAATGGCGCGGCTTGATGACACCGATTTCGCCGCCGAACATGTTGGATCAAATGCTGACGCGCCAAGCATAACGCCAATCGGCGCTCCACCGCAACTTGCGCGCCGAAGGTTGCTTCGTGGACCGCGCATCGCTGTTGCTAGCCAGCGATCAATGCTTGAAAGTCGTGGTGCCGGCTAAGTTCAAGCCAGGCGTGTTTGCCTGCCGCATTACGGCAGATGGCGTGACGTCGAACACATTTCTCCTGAACACGCCCGATGCCTGGTGGCTGCAAGGGGACGAAGGCGAGGCAGCCACGCCCGGCGGCTGGCTGCGGGTGCTCGGCAAATCGCTATCCGCCGACACGCCAGACGATAAAGCGGCCGAGAAATCAGCGGACCACTGCGTCGTTCGCTTGGAAGCTGCCGACGGCGCGCCGATCATGCTCCGCTCGACCACGGCGGATAGCTATTCCGCGAAGTTCGATTTGCCAACCAGCTTGCCCGTCGGCCGGTATACCGTTCGCGTCCACAATGGCTTTGGCGGCGAGCTCGCCTGGCGCACTGCCGGCACGCTGAAAGTCATCGCTGCGCCGGCGATTCCGACGAATGTTTACAGCGTCCTCGACACGTACGGCCCGGATGCGGTCCGGCAAATGCGGGGCACGCTGGTGAAGTACATGCAACCGCTCGATCGGACCGCGGGCGTCCAGGCCGCGCTCGAAGAAGGCCAAGGAGCATGGCGGCGGCGTGGTGTACTTTCCCGCCGGCCGATATGCCGTCAAAGGCCAAATTGAAATTCCCGACCATACGATCCTCCGCGGCGAAGGCATGGGCGTCGTCACGCTGTGGTGGGGCGCCGGCTCGTTCAATCTCGATGGCGGCGGCCCGCAAGGTCGCGCTCGCGTCGAGGGGCCGAAGCCTCCCGACATTCTGATCTTCGGCCGCGACTTTGGCCTCGAAGAGATGAGCTTGTACGTGCCGCAGAAAATCCAGCAAGGCATCGTGGCCGACAACCGGCTGCGCATGAAAAAGGTCCGCATCCGCGTCGATCATTCATGGCTCGCCGAAGGACGTGGCGAAGGGACCGTGCTGCGGATGGGCCGCAACTTCGAAGTCACCGATTGCGATATCTTCGCCACCGGCGCGGCGCTGCGGCTCGGTCAATATGGCGTCGTGGCGAATAATCGCATTCTGGCGATGAAAATCAACACCGAACTGGGCGGCTCGCAAAACGTGATCGTCGAAAACAACCAGTTCGTGAGCATGGATCCGACGACGTATCAAAACATCGCCGGCCGGGGTCGAAACATCTATTACGCCCACAACCGTCACGAGAGTTTATACGTTCATCAGGCCGACTATTCATTCACGTTCGACGCCAGCACCGGCGCCTACATGGGGGGCATCGCCAAAGCCGAAGGGACGCAGTTGACTCTCGCCGCCGATCCCACGTATCCCAAGTGGGCTACCGAAAAGAGCGATTGGTGGCGCAGCGCCTGCGTTTGCATTCTTGCCGGCCGCGGCGCCGGACAATGGCGCGACGTGACGAGCAACAAAGGCCGAGCCTGGGAAATCGACCGGCCATTCGACACCGCGCCCGACGCGACTTCCGTCGCCACGATCGTGCCGTTCAATGGCCGCGTGCTGGTCGTCGGCAATCGCTTCGAGGATGCCGCTTGGGTGAATGCCGGCTACGGCACATCGATCGAGGTGATCTATGCGGAAAACACGTTGGTGCGGACCGGTATTTTGATGAACCACGGCGTGCATGCGGAGGATTGGTTCGAGCCATCCTGGTATGTGCAATACTTCGACAATCGCGTAACCGAAGGCCAGACCAACATCGAATCGCTCAGCGGCGGTCAGCGTTCGCCGCTCTATACCGGCCCGTTGACACGCTGCTCGGTGCATCGCCGGCAACTTTTGGCGGCCGACAACAGCGGCAACATCATTATCCACGGCAACATCGCCAACGCGCTGGTCGAAGAGTGCCAACTCAACAATCCATTCAGCGAGATCAAAGTCGACAATGAAGCGCATGGCGTCGTGTTTCGAAACAACTCCTTTGCCGGAAAGCCGAACCCGCGATACGCAGGCGACGGCCTGAAAAGCGCTGTCATCGTACCCGCCTTAACCAAGTAATCGAGAAACCGAAATGACAGCAATCTGCGTTCGTAACCAGCTAATCGTTCTGGTTGTTCTGGCATGGGCTTGTCCGGCGATGGCCCAAACGGCCGCCGACCTGCGTGGCGCGAAGCCGCCGGCGAACGGTGTGTGGGTCGATTCGCTCGACCTCAAGAAACTGAAGCAGGAATGGGGCGAGGTCCAGGCCGGACATTCCGTGGGCCGTGGGCCGATATCGCTCAAAGATGTCCACTATCAGCACGGCATCGGCACCCATGCCACCAGCGATCTGCGGATCGATCTGAAGGGAGCTGCCGTCCGCTTCGCCGCTGTCGTCGGCGTGGATGATGACAAGAAAGGGATGGGCACGATCCGCTTCCACGTCTATGTCGACGGCAAGGAGATGGCCCATACACGAATTATGCACGGCGGCGATGAGCCGGAGTTCCTATCCGTCGATCTAACTGGCGCGAAGCACATGCGGCTATGGATCGACGACGCCGACGACGGCATCGAGCACGATCATGCCGACTGGGCCGGAGCCGTGATCATCATGAAGCCGGGCGCCGAGGAAAAGCCCGTGGCGATCGATTTGCCCAAGGAACCGTTGCCGATCGTCGGCGGGGCGCGGACGAACCGCCCGGAAATTCATTATCCGCGGATCGTCGGCGCCACGCCGGGCAAGCCATTCTTGTTTCGAATTCCCGCCACGGGCAATGGTCCGCTTGAGTTTTCCGCTGAACCCATTCCTGCCGGGCTGGCCCTCGACTCGGCCAGCGGCATTTTGTCCGGCAGCTTGAAATCGGACGGCACGACGTCGGTCCGAATCGCCGTGAAAGGCGCGGAGGGGAAGGCAACGGCCCGGCTGACGATCGTCGGCGGCCGGCATCAATTGGCGCTCACGCCGCCGATGGGCTGGAATTCTTGGAACGTCTGGGGCGACCGCGTCGACGGCGCGAAAGTCCGCGCCGCGGCCGACGCCATGGTCGCCAGCGGTTTGGCAGCGCATGGCTTTCAATACATCAACATCGATGACACCTGGGAAGGTTCACGCGACGCCAGGGGCGAGCTGAGCGCGAACAAGAAGTTCGGTGACATGAAGGCTTTGGCCGATTACATCCATGCCAAAGGTCTGAAGTTGGGCGTTTACTCTTCTCCCGGTCCAAAAACGTGCGCCGGTTTCGAAGGCAGCTTCGGCCATGAAGAGCAAGACGCCAAGACCTACGGCAAGTGGGGCGTCGATTACCTGAAATACGATTGGTGCTCCTGCCAAAGCAAGGACAAACGCGCTCCGTACGCGTTGATGGGAGCCGCACTCGATAAATCGAGCCGCGACATCATCTACTCGCTGTGCCAATACGGCGAGGACGATGTTTGGACCTGGGGCAGCAAAGTCAACGGAAACTCTTGGCGCACGACCGGCGATATCCAAGACACTTGGAGCAGCGTGGCCAATATCGGCTTCGCTCAGAGCGGCCACGAGAAATTCGCCGGGCCGGGGCACTGGAACGACCCCGACATGCTCGTCGTGGGGCGCGTCGGCTGGGGGAACCCGCATCCATCCCGGCTGACACCGGCGGAGCAAGTCACTCACATCACGCTGTGGTCGTTGTTGTCGGCGCCCCTGTTGACCGGGTGCGATCTGTCGCAGTTGGATCCCTTCACCATTGCGCTCCTGACGAACGATGAGGTGCTCGCGGTCGATCAAGATCCGCTGGGCAAACCGGCGGGCCGCAAGATGAAGTCGGGCTCGATCGAAATCTGGGCCCGACCGCTTGTGGATAGCACGACGGCCGTGGGATTGTTCAATCGCGGTAGCGGCCCCACGGAGATCACCGTGAATTGGAGTGACCTGGGCCTCCATGGTCCGCTGGCGGTGCGCGACCTGTGGCAGCAAAGGGATATTGGTGTCTTCAAGTCCTTCACCGTCACCGTCCCACGACACGCGGCGGTGCTGCTCAAAATCGGCAAGCCGGCCGACGTCGACTAGCGAAGAGGCCCGCTCAACGCGCAGTGTTTGCGCCGGCCGCAGCGAAGCGCTGTGCATCGAGTGGCGCAGGTCGGCCGAAGTGGTAGCCCTGCGCTAAATCGAAGCCGATGGTCCGGCAAGTCTCGGCCTCTTCTCGGGTTTCCGTTCCTTCGGCCAAGGTCGCGATTCCAAGATCGCGCACCATTCGAACCAGCGTCGCCAAAGTTTGTTGCCGACGCGGGCCGGCCCGATCAATGCCGCGGATCAGCTCGATATCGAATTTCACATAGTCGGGCGACGTTTCGGTCAGCTCGATGAGCCGGGCCTGGCCCGCTCCGAAATCGTCGAAGGCCAAGCGGATTTCCAAGTCGTCCAGCAACGATCGAAATGCGATCAGCGCTTTGCGATCGGTCACCGCGGCCTCATGGATCTCGATGGTGAGCAACTGGCCCGGAAAATCGCGCCGCAATTGCACGACCGATTCGGCGAATCGCTTTGTGCCGATTTCGTGCGGATGCGTGTTCATGAATAGATTGATTCCCTCGGGCAGCGCCGCCGCGGCCCTCACGCCTTCGACGCGGAGCATTTCGCTGAGGGCGCATTCCTGGTCCAGCATCTCGGCGGCCCAGAACATCAGCCGTGGCATCTCCAGGCCGAGCTCCTTGCTCCGCGCCAGCATTTCAAAACCGACCGGCTCGGAGGTGGACAGGTCGACGATTGGCTGATAATGGGGCACCACCGAACGATGGCTCAAGAGGTTATCGAAGCGGCCCAATGCCAAGGCGCAATCGGCCGCTCCGGTTTCGAGCGTTCTTGCGCATTCGGTCGACCGGCCATGTGCAACCCGAAACACGAGCGTTGCCAGTTGCAACAGATCGTTGTGCCCGAGAGCGCTCGGCTTGCAAATTCTGTGGCCGTTGATGAAGGTCCCGTTGGTGCTTCCCAGATCGCGGACGATCAAAGAGCCATTCTCCAAGATGATTTCGGCATGCAGTTTGGAAATGGAAGCCACCGGCAAAGAGAGCGACAGATCGGACAGCCGGCCGATGCGAAATGGACTCGCGTTGATATTGACACTGTGTTCGGTCCCGGCGTGTTCCCCCTTTTCGATGAGGTACCAGTCGGTCTTTAACCGGACGGATTTCGTGGCGGGCGTCGGGTCTGAGTTCATTGGCGTCTCCGATCTGTCCCAGCCGAGCATTCGAAACGGCCGAGCATCGATCGCAAAGTGATTGCAGGTGAAATGCGCCAAGCTGGAAAGTAGCAGCCTGGTGAGGAACGGGTCTTGCTGAATGAGGTGGGTCAGATGGCACGCGAGCGCGGAAATGACCCCCTTTAGTATAGGCCGAAATCGAGTCGATCGTGGACACGGCGCGTATGCATCGCCCTGGAAATTAAGCGAGCCGAGATGGTTAAGGGCCAACCAGGCTGGCCCATAATTCGCCATCGGTTTAGCTCGAATTTCCGAATAATCGTTTCAACTCGTCCTTCCTCCGCCGTCTACGGAATTGGCATTGGTTTTGCAAGAGGACCGGGGCGTTCAAAAGAACGGCAACCCTTAATTTTTTTCATTTTGCTAGGAGAACTGGACATGCGACACGTGATGTTGTTGACTACCGCGAGCGCGATTCTGGCGTTTAGCGCCGGCCCAGTGTTGGCCCGCGGCGAGGGCGGTGGCGGCCGCGAAGGGGGAGGCGGCGGGGGAGAGATCCATGCGGGCGGCGGAGAAGGCGTGCATGTTGCGGAGCCGAACGCGCAAGTGCATGTCGTCCCCAATGCAGGAGTCAGCGGCAACGGTGGCCACAGGTTCGTCGCCCCGCGCGAGACCCCTCGCGAAGGTGAGCGGAGCGAGTACGCAGGCGCGAACGGTTGGCGGTATCGTTATAACAACGGCGCCTGGTGGTATTGGCTGCCGGCGAATCGCTGGATGTATTACGACAACGGGGCGTGGCAGGACTATGCCGCTGACAACGCGGCGTATGACAATTCAACCGTCACGCTCGATGTCCCGTCGGATCCCAACTACTACTGGTACAATAATGCTTGGTGGTACCTGATGCCGGGCAATCGCTGGTCTTACTACGAAGGTGGTCGATGGCGCGACGGAGCCCCTGGAATGGGTCCGCAACGTCGCGAAACGGGTTACCGCGGAATTCCCGAAAATCGCGAGAATCGCCCCTCGTTGAACAACACCGAGCCGCGTGGCCCGAATGGCATCGAAGGGAATCGCGAAGTCCGCCCCGCGACGCCCGAAACGCATGGCCCAGTGAACACGGCCCCGCGAGGCGAAGGCCCTGTTGGTCCAAGGAAATGACGACAGTCTGACAAGCGGAAGAGAAACAAGGGATGTGGCCCGAGCGGGCAGCATCCCTTGTTTCGTTTAGATCGCGTGCTGTTTCAGATCAAGCAGCGCGAGACTCGGGCCGTTCTTGCACCGAGAGCACGCCATGATCGATCTGCACGATTTTCGTCGCCAGCGCCAGCGTGCTCTTGCGATGCGAGACCATCAGCATCGTCCGCCCCTTGCCGAATTCGGCCAGCACGTCGTGGATCAAGCTTTCGCTTTCCACGTCGATCTGGCTCGTGGCCTCGTCGAGAATCAGAATTTCGGCATTTCGCAAAATAGCCCGGGCCAGGGCGATCCGCTGCCTCTGGCCGCCGCTCAGGCGCTGGCCATTGGGGCCGACGAGTGTCTGGTAGCCCTCCGGAAAGCCGCGGACAAAATCATGGGCCTTGGCCTGTTTGGCGGCCTCGATTACGGCCTCGTCGGTCGCGGTCCAGCAGCCGTAACGAATATTGTGCAAGATCGTTTCGTTGAACAGCTCGGTTTGCTGAGTGACCAAGGCAATCCGCCCGCGAAGATCGGCCAACGCCATGTCTTTCAGGGACACGCCGTCCACCGTGATTTTACCTTGCTGCGGATCGAAGAATCGGCAGAGCAGGTTCGTGAGCGTGCTTTTTCCGCCCCCGTTCGGACCGATGATGGCCAGTCGTTCGCCGAATGGGATTTTTAGATTCACGTTGCGCAGCACGTAATGCGAGCCATCGTAGCTGAAGCCCACGTCGCGAAACTCGATCTGATGATGCGGCGTGGCGACATGCTTGGGCTCGGCCGGATCGACGATCTTCGATTGCATATCCAACAGCGGATAAAGCATATTCGCCGCCGCCATGCCGGTGTTGATGCTGGTGATGACGTTCGACATCTTCCGCAGGGGATCGGCAGCCCCGATCATCAGGCCGAAGAAGACCGTGAGCGAGGGAATCGTCAGCGGGCGCGTGGCGATCGTGATGCCAAAGATTGTCGTTTGATGATTGATGAGCAGATAGGCCGCGCCAGCCAGAGCCGTGCAAAGCATGCCGATTCCGAAGATTTCCGTGATCGGATTGGCCAGCGCGTTGTAATAGGCGGCCAAGATCGCGGTGTGCCGCAACTGCTTCGTCGCGCCGCTGAACCGCTCGCGCTCGTAATCTTCCATCGTATAAGCCTGCACGGTCTGTAGTGAGCTGAACACCTCGAGCATCACATGATGGTAGCCGTGCGAACGGTTGATAAAGCTGCGCGAGATATTGCGAATCTTGCGGTTCAGCCACACGATCGAGAAGGCGCTCAAGGGGGCGAACACCAGTGAGAGAAGCGTCAGTCGCCAAGAAATAATCATCGCTCCCACGAGGCAGGCCACGATGCGCAGCGGTTCGTTCAACGCGCCGCCATAAAAATTCGTGATCCCACTGGCCAGCATGTCGGTCGTTTGCATGATGTGCGCGGAAAAGCCGCTAGTGCCCAGCGTATTGAAGCCAGGCCGGTCGAGCACCAACGCCTTGCTGAAAATTCGCATCCGCATGTCGCGGGCGATAGACTGCGCCACGCCGTTGACGAGCAACGTATCGGTCGTCGCCAACACATTTTTCAGCGTCGTGCCGACGAGCACCAGCGAGACAATGAGCACGACCGTCGTGAAGGGCTTCGCCGGCAGGAATCGTTCCAGCAGCGGTTGCAACCGCTGATGAGAAGCAAACGTGATTTCGGCCACTTTCAATTTGCCGCGGAGCACAGCGGCTTGCGACGCAAGTTGAGCCTGGTCGTCGCCGGCCGCGATGGAGGCTTTCTTATCCAGAGCGGCGATTTGGGCATTGAAATGGTCGATCTCGACCCGATCATCGCCGATTCGTTCTTGGTTCCACGTTTGTAGCGACTCGCCTTTGAGCGTCGTTTCGATCAGCGGGAAAATGGCCCCAATGTTGGCTCCCCACAGGGCGGCCGCCAGCAAAGAGCAAGCGAATGCTAGCGACAATTTGAACCAATGTCGCCAGGCTTCCTTCAACGCTCGTGCAAACAGCTTCATGCTTTTTCAGCACCCTTCCTTGAAAATCGCGTCGTCTTCTCGACAAATCCTGTTGTCGCAAGCGCTTCTGAGGTGCAAGCACTTCCCATCCAGGCCAGCGGCCAGAGGGCAGGACTTTAGTAAGACAGGGGCCTTCGCGGCAAGCCCAATAAAGACTCGCGTCGGATTGCTGGGTGCGCCAAAACGACCCAAATCGGCACGGCAGGAATCTGCTCGAACTGGATGCCGCCCTTAACGAAAAAGCCCCAAGCAAATGCCCGGGGCCTGTTCGTTTGACGCTTTTTCGATTCAGGCGGCCGCCAAGATCGGTCGCATTGGTTCGTCTCTCTTCGTACCTCAAGCCTGCAGCCTCAGGCCTCTCTAAAACGTATCCAAAATGAACTGGTGCCCGAAGTGGTACTTGGCCCCCTTGGGATACAAGTTGTGCCACTTGGTGTTGTAGACAGGGACCTGCATTTCCGGCGGATAGCGATAGTAGAGGCTGTCGGAGCTGCGATAGTATTCGTTGCTCCAGAAGTTTTGCGGGTAATAGACGTAGGGATAGTGATAAAAACGATCCCAGTCTTGCGTCGAGTAGGTGCCGCCCCAATTGCGCCCAAAGGCGTTGTCCTCGGCCTGAGCGGGGCGCGTGGTCGCAACGGTGCTCGCCATTCCGGCGAGGCAACAAAGCACGAAAAGCATTCTGCGAATCATCGAATTTCCCCCCTGCGATTCAAAGGCCAGCCGCCGCGTAGCGAGGCCAAGGCAAGCCATCCTGGGTCGGTCGTTTTCGGTCAGGCTGTTGCGACGGGTGCGCGGGTGCTGGTCGCTCGGAGCTATTGACCGGTAGTTACAGCATCGGCAGCCGGCGCATTCCGCATTGAGAGAATATCCGGCAGAACCGGCGCCATCCTAACGACGCGAAAAACCGGCATTCCCGGTAGAATGTCCACACGCGGAGATGCGGGCGGGAGGCTGCGGACGTTGTTCAAACCTTGCGGCCGCTAGCACCCTCTGAGACGAGTAACGGGAGTCGCTCGATGGGTTGTGGCGGGATCGTATTGTGCGGCGGTCGAAGCCGGCGGATGGGCGCCGACAAGGCGGCGCTCCTGGTTGCCGGGCGGCCGATGCTAGCGCGGGTCGTCGATCGGCTCGCAGAGGCGGTGAGCCCGGTGCTGGTCGTGGCGGCGGTCGGACAACAACTGCCGCAACTGCCACTCGATGTTACGGTCGTCCGCGATCAACATCCGGACCGCGGACCGATGGAAGGGCTGGCGGCCGGTCTTGGCGCATTGCCCCCAGAAGTCGACATGACCTTCGTCGCCAGTTGCGATCTGCCGCTGTTAGTCCCGCCGTTCGTGCGTCGCATGATAGAACTCTTGGGAGACGCCGACGCGGCGGTGCCGGACGTCGACGACCGCTTGCATGGCCTCGCGGCCGTCTACCGCCGCAGTGCGCTCGGGCAGGTGCGTCAAATGCTCGCCGAGGACTGCTTGCGGCTGCAATCGCTTTTCGAGCGGGTCAAAACTCGCCGGGTCGCTCCGGACGAATTGCGCGACGTTGACCCGCGACTGCAATCGCTTTGGAACATCAATACGCCGGAAGATCTCCGGGCTGCTCAGTCGGCCCTGGCGCCATGAGCGCTGTCGCGGCCGGAATCCGATCGAGCGATATTCACGGAAATTCTTTCCCCTTACCGCAATAAAGCAGGCCATGCCGGCGTTTACTCTGGTAGTCATGGAAACATTGGCTCACGAGTCCGGGCAGTCCGAGCGCATTGCCGAGTGGGTTCGCGATCATGGGGGAGTCGTGCGAGGTTACGTCCGCGCGATGGTGGCAAGGAACGATCTCGTCGACGACCTGGTCCAGGAGGTGTTTTTTCGCGCTTGGCAAGGACGAGCGGGATACGAGGAACGCGGGCGGCGCGGGCCTACTTGCTGCAAATCGCCGATCGCGTGGTGTGCGACCGGTATCGCCGCGAGAAGCCGGAAACGACGCTCGGCGATCGAGTGTGGGAGCTGGGCGAACTAAACGGCAGTGCCGCCGATCCGGCAGTTCGAGCCGCCTCGGCGGAAGCAGCGCGGACGTTGCAAGATGCCCTGAATAAGCTGACGCCCATTCAAAAACGAGCGTTATTGTTGCGGTATTATGGCGAGCTTTCGTTCAGTGACATTGCGGCGACCATCGGCTGCCCACTCGGCACCGCGCTAAGCCATTGCCGCCGTGGATTGCAAACATTGCGGAGCTATTTCGAAGGGGATCCGCCGTGAAGCATGAATTTGACAACCTGTTGCGGATGCTAAACCGGGCAACCGCACCGGCAAGCGACTTGGCGGGCGAACTTCCCGATGAAGTGCTGGGTGAGCGGTTTTCGGGTGGTTTGGAATTTGAAACGGCCGCTCTTCGCCAGAGTTGGCTCGGATTGTGCAATTTGCTTGAAGCAGCAGATTGTCAGTTTGAGGATGTTCCCCATCCCGTAGTTCCATTAATGGTCGAACGCGCAAAGCCAGCCGGGTTGGCGGCGAAAACGCGCGGACAGTCATCGCGACCGTGGGCCGTCGTAGCCGTGGCCGTCTCGGTCTTGATCGCCGTCGCGGGGACGATCACGCTTGAGGTCCACAAGCGGGCCGATCCAGTACTGCACGGCCCGCAGGATGTAGCTCACATGGACTCCGCGCAAACCAAGACACCGCCAACTCCGCCTGCGGTTCCGCGGGAGCAAGGGCGCGATGATCGGCCCGACGTTGCCGCTCGGCATTCGCAGCAGCCTTCGCAGAAAAAATCAGCATCAGCGCCCGCTGCCGATCCAATCCAGCCGCACGTAGGTAAACAGCGTCCGGTCCCAAGCAAGAAATCTCCCGACGCGGAAATGGCGACCGCGGCGGAGGGCTCGCTAAGAGCCGACTCGGTCGACGACGAAATCGCCGCGGTGTGCCAGGTGACGGCCTTGGTGCAACACGACTGGTACGTGCAATCGACCAATGTCGGCACAATCGCCAGCGGCATCGACGAAATGGAAAGCGAAATGTCGGCGGGCTCGCTGTGAGTGGGCCGCCGCGAAGCAGAAATATGCGGGCGTTCGGTTGATTTTCAGGGGCGCATAAACCGCAGGTAGCGTCTGCCGCGGATTGCGCCGTGCACTTCCTTTCATGGGAGCATCCAGCAATGCGTTTTTCAACTCTGTTGGGAATCGGGCTGAGTGCCGGCCTGTCGTATTTTGGCGGATTCATGTTCGCTCAGGCGGCCGAGGATGCGGCAAGTCCAAAGCCTGCGATTGCCAGCGGGTCCGCTGTGCAGCCGACAACTGAAAAGCCCATAGTCGCCGGCAGCGGACAGTCCGACTTCTTCTTTGCCCAATTACCGGCCGGTGCGCCAGGAAATCCACCCGGAAATCCAACTGCAGTTCCGATATATGTGGGCGGCGGCTCTCATGGCATCGGGGTTGGCGTCGCCGTTGGCCAGGGCACAGGATCGGGGACGGTCACCGCGCCGGCTGGCCCGCAGGTCGCGCCCTTCTATCCCCCCACTGCCCCTCTGGGAATTGGACCGGCTGGACAGTTTCCGGTCCCGCCCGGCGCTCTGCCAGAGTCGCGCGAGCGCGTCATTGTCACGATGCCGGGCGGCGCAGGCAGTCTGCCCAATATGGGCCCCGGCGGTCCTGGCAGCCCCCTGATGCTCTTCTGGAGCGGCAAGCATCAGGGCGACCCGGAAATGGAAAAGCTGATGCAAATCGATTTCAAATTGGACCATGAAAGCCACGAGCTGGCCGAAGAATACCGCGTCGCCGACAAAGATAAGAAGGACGAGATCAAGAAGAATCTCGCCGAGACGGTCAACAAACAGTTCGAAGCCCGGCAGAAGCGGCGGGCCTTGGAAGTGGAACGATTGGACGCCGAAATCAAAAAGATCCGCACATCGATCGACAAGCGCACCGCGGCCAAACAACAGATCGTCGATCGCCGAATCGCGGAACTGCTGGGCCAGGACGACACGTCGTTCTAGGTGGAAGGCATCTTGGGAGGGCGAGGCTCCTGCCGAGCCGCGGTTGCTCCCCTAGCCCCTTGCGGGAGAGAAGGTCGGACTTCGGTGAGCTCAGTCGAACCGGGGTGAGGGGGAGCGGCATCAAACGTCGTTGCATCACCCTCACCCCAACCCTCTCCCGTCGAGGGAGAGGGAGAGCAAGAACGCGCGGCTCGGCAGGAGCCGCGCCCTCCCTTAAGCGACTGGGCAGGAGCCTCGCCCTCCCTTAAATAAATCGACGTCGTTCTAGCCGCATGAAACCGCTTGGTTCGCGCCCAGTTGCGATTCATCGACCGGATAATTCGCGGCGCGGATCGAATAATGCTCGTTGAACCAGCGGTGGATGTCGGGCTCGTCGGCCGGATCGAACGCCGGCGCTGCGTGCCAAGTTCGGCCGAACAGTTGCGGCTGCAGCTCGCCGTTTTCGATCGCGAACCGGCCGGCCTTGAGAACATGCCGCGGCAACTCGAAAGTTTGCGCCGGATCGGCCGCCGGCATGTAGAGCGTCATGTCGGCATCGGCGCCTGGGCCAAGATGGCCTTTGCTGGTTAAGCCCAATAGCCGGGCAGGGGCGGTGCGCGTAATGATGCAGATTTCGGCCAGCGTATATTGCCGATCGAGTTGAGCGAGAACCGACTTTTCGCGCACGCTTCGGTGAACGGTTCGCAGCACGTCGGCTCGATAGGTGCGATCCATCAACAGCCGGATAATTTCCGGGTAGGCCGTGAACGAGCCGCCGTTGGGATGATCGGTCGAAAGAGCGATTCGCCACGGATCGCGGGCCAGCAAGAACCACTCCAGTCCGATCGCCCATTGCCAGGCGTGGATCAGGCTTGTGGGCCGATATTCGATCGGCACGACGCCGCAACCCGCCTCGCATTCGACATCGTGGCTGTACCATCGCGCGCCGTGCAGCCGGCTCAGATAGTGCCCCACGGCACTGTCGCCGGTCATGCTGGTCGTCGGTCCGAACAGCACCTGCCCGACATCGACCGACAGATTCTCATGCGCGTTGAACCACTCGACCAATGGAGCGACTTGCGAGCAGAAGGTGCCCGATCGCGTCGGGCTGCCGCCATAGCTGTGAAATTGAATGTGGGCCAAATGGGCTCGCCGGCCGTCGAGCGCTTTCATCGTCTCGAGCGTCGTCTCCCAATTGCCGGGAACGCCGAGGCGATTCGCATGCACGTGCAACGGATGCGGCAGATGCAACTCATTCGCCGCGTCGGCGATGCCGCTGAGAATTTGCCGCGGGGTGACGTGGAAGCCGTCGATCACCGTGTCCAGATCGACCGGATCGGCGCCACTTTTCCAAGCCTCGACGCCGCCAGGATTCACGAGCTTCGGAGCAAAGCCTTTGCCGGCCCGTAGCAGCCAGGCGACGAAGGCCCGCACACGCTCTTTTTCGCCGCGGCCCAGGGCCTGCATCAAGTAATGGTTGTTGCCCATCAGGAGGAAACAGCCGCGGTCGATGTAGGGGGTGTCCGCAAGCTCCAGGTGGGCATGCCGGGCCGTGAGTGGGGCGATGGCGGCGTCGAACGCGGTCGTGTAGCCCAAGCCGGCATAGCGAGCGCCGGTGACGAATGTCGTCGGAACGCTCGGAAACGAGCCCTTATATTGCGGGGCGGCCTGTTGGTTCCAATGTGCGGCGGTGCGCTGTTCTTCCGGACGCATTCGCCGGGCCGCATTCACTTTCGGCCCGGCGATATGGCAGTGCATGTCGACGCCGCCCGGCATCACGATCAGTCCCGCGGCGTCCAGCGTGCGAGCGGGCTTTAGCGCGGAATCGGCTGGCGGCGCAATGATCCGCTCGCCGTCGATCCAGACGTCGCGCACCTCGCCGGCGATGCCGTTGGCCGGATCATAAACCGTGCCGCCGGCAATTTTCAGAATCGAAGCGACCATAGTGAATGTGTGCGGCGCATCCGCCCCATTTAGCCGCCGGGCTCGCCCGGCGCGTGTCGCTCTGTTCCCGCACGAATCTCCGCCGCGAGCGACCGCAGCAATTCGAAATCCGCCGCCAGCGGCGAATCGATCACCCGCCGTAGCGCCAACGGCACGCCGTCCATCCGAAACATGGCCCCAACGGCTTCGATCCCCGGCAATGCCGCAGTCAAAGCCACGTCTGCCTGCTGCCAAATCGAGGTTTGTCGGGAATCGATCACGACCGTCGGAATCGCTGCCAAATGCTTTTGCGCGGCGGGGCTCAGTTGTTCGGGCGGATCATCGCAAACCACTAGCGCCGCGTCGACTTCGCCGCACTCCAGCACTTGCTCGGCCTGGATCAGCCCAGCGGAGCTCGCCGACGAATCGGCAACCGGGAAATCGATGCCGTGCGAAAATCCGGTTCGCCAGGCCAGTACGGTTGCTGCGCCCGCCGAATTGACCGCCGCCAGCAAGGGAATTCGAACCCAGCGCGTGTGGTCGTTCAATTCCCGGATCAACCTCGCGACAGCCAATGCTTCGGCGGCCGACGAGCCGCAATCTGGCGCCGAGAGCAGCACGCCATAGCGCGCCTGTTTCATCTTCTTGAGCAGCTCGCGCCAGGCGGCCAGTGCGATGCCGGTGCGCTCGGCGACTTGAGCTTCATCGAATGCCGCGCTTTTCAGTAACGCTCGCAACACCGTCGCGGCTTCGAAACCTCGCCCGGCCTGGATTTGCAGCCATGGGTTTGCCGCGGCCGTCGTGGCTGTACCGCGCGAATCGACGACCGCTAGGCCGACTCCCGCCGACGCATGCCGCTGGAGCAGCCGGGGATGCGTTGCAAGCGGATCGACGCCCCAGACGACGATCAGATCGGCGCGCTGGCGCATTTCGCCAAACGTGCAGGAAACTTCACCGACGGTTTGCAGGGCATCGTCACCGCCCGGCACAGCGATGACGCCGCCCAAAAGCTGCCCAATTTCCACGGCCGCAGCCTGGGCTTCGCACGTTGCTCGGCCTAAGCCCCAGACCAACGGAGCACGCGCGGCTATCAAAACGCGAGCGGCTTCATGGATCGCTTCCGCTTGGGACACGTCGCGCCCGGCAATCCGACCCGCAGGCCGCGAGGCTTCCGCCGCGAGAATTTGCGGTCCAGCTAAAGAGCACGCTCCCTCCAGTTCAACCACTTTGCCACCGGCAACTGTGACCCGCAGATCGTCGCAAAGACAGCCGCAAAATGCGCAAGGCACATCGACGAATAGGGTTTTGCCCAGGGCGCCGGCGTCGTTCTTGGGCAGCTCAGGCATTAAGAATCGCGATCGGGCAGGCAATAGCGTAGATGGCCAACAGAGCCCACCAGATGACAAAAAAGATCCGGGCGTCAGGCTGCAGCTTCGCCATCAATATCAACCATGCGAGCGACGCGAATCCGCATATCCCGGCAAAGATTTGCGGCGGCAACAGTGGCTGACAGCTCAAGGCGAGCGAGACCAGCGAAACCCACAAGATCAATTCGCCGAAGTTATATCGCGGCAGCGCTAACTCCGGGTATTTCACCGGGTCGAACGGGCGATGGCTCGCGGCAACCGCCGAACCGGGCGAGGTCTCTCGGCGCACCAAGGGCAGCAGCGAAAATTCGTCATCCGATGGATAGCTGCGGTCGGTGCTCACAACCGCTAGTGTACCGACCGCGCGACAATGAGCAACACAGCGGGTCTAGCGTGCGACCCAACGTAAGGCCAGGGATGGCCCATCCCTGGGCTTATATCTCGCCGCGCGTGAAGTGCCCGCTACGGCCGCCCGACTTTTCTTCCAGCCGCACGGTGTCGATCGTCATGCCCCGATCCATGCTCTTGCACATGTCGTAAACGGTCAAGGCGGCGATGCTCACGCCCAGCAGAGCCTCCATTTCCGCTCCCGTGCGGGCCGTCACGCTGACGCGAGCCTCGATCGCCAGCGTGGCGTCATCGGGAAACGCGAACTCGACCGTGACGCCATCCAGCGGCAGCGGATGACAAAGCGGAATCAGCTCGGCGGTGCGCTTGGTGGCCATGATGCCGGCCAACCGGGCCACCGCGAGGACGTCGCCTTTGGCCATGCCGCCTGAGCGAAGCTGGGCTAATGTCGCGGGCTGCATCCGCACGCAACCGCTGGCCCGCGCCATCCGCTCCGTGACCGGTTTGTTCCCCACATCCACCATGCGAGCGCGGCCTCCGGCATCGAAGTGGCTCGAATTGCTCATGGCTGCCGGGTCACAAGAGCTGGTTGGTCAAGCGAGAGATCCCTCGCTCGATTATAGCGTGACCGAGTTGCGGCGCGGGGGGTTTTCGCGCTGGGACCCGCCGGCTTTTGTGCACTGACGCGGCACGGCCGGCGGGTGGGCGAAGAGCGCTCGCAGGAGAAAATTATCCGTCGCGGGGGTCACCGCGACGGGTTGATCGAATCGGCGAAGCAGGAAATCGACTTGAACACCCGCAAGAATTGCAAAGCCCGGCGGGGCTTACACCAATTCCTTCCGGGCGCCGATCAAGGTCCGCAGACGTTCGGCCAACAGAGCCACGTCGAACGGCTTCTTGAACGTTTCGTTGATGCTCGAGCGATCGAAGCTCGTCGAGTTGCCGTCGTCGGGCAACAGGGCGATCAGAATCGTGTCGGCATACTCGGGATTCCGACGCAGGTTCTGGCAAATCTGGAGCGACTCGACCCGGCCGATCGAGAAATCGACGATGATGCAATCCGGGTGGAAGCTCTCGGCCTGAATGCCGGCCTCGAAACCACTGGCAGCGACGGCAATTTTGAACGACCGTTCGACGGGCAATTGGCGCTTGAGGTTTTCGAGCAGGACCTGGTCCTGACCGACCACCAACACTTTGGCCATTGCTTCGTCTTCCAGATCGCCCAAGGGCATACCGTGCTCCTTGAGGAACTTGATCAGGTATTCGCGAGGGATTCGTCGGTCTTGCGAGCCGGGAATCCGATAGCCGCGAAGCCGACCGGAATCGAACCATTTACTGACGGTGCGCGGGGCTACTTTACAGATCTTGGCGACCTGTCCGGTTGTGAAAACCTTCATCGCAGGCTCTCCATTACTTCCGCTGGTGTGGGGGATTACTGACGCCGAAGCGGCGAACCCTTCGACTGTCAGTTGCTGCGCCCCTTTGTCGACGGACTAACGGTTGCGTCAGTTCCTTCTACGCCGGCTGTGGGGACCGGCCGTCCATCGGCATCTGGGTCGGGGCGTTCCGTATTCGTTTCCTGCTGGGCGTTGGTTCAGTTCCGTCTGTTCCGCGCCTCACCATTTGGACATCGGCAAGCAGGGCACTTGGAGGTGGGCGAAATTCCACGGTTGGGGGGAGGATTATTTCCTCCCCGACCGACCGCGGACTTGCGCCGCTGGATTCCAAGCCGTGCCATCGACCGCGGGCGGAGAATTCGCCAAGACGAACCGCCGGTCACGAAGCGCGACCCCTCGGTTCGAATTCAAGCCAACGCCTAATGCCGGCGCCGGCCTTCGGTGGCAGGTTCCCCCCTGCGGCCTACTCGCGATCGTTCGGGCGTGCCGGATAAACCGGTCCGCCAGATTGCTCCCGAGAGCATGCCTTCCGATGATTAGTTTCGAGCCGCCTAGAGGGTAGACTTTAGAAACTTTCGCCAGTCGTAGCGTTAAGACCGATCAGAGAAGCCGTGCCGGAGTTGGCAAGATCGGTCGGCGCCGGACATTGTAACGGCCTAAAGCATTCTGCGGCCTGTAATTCCGCCGCTGGCTGAGAGCACCGCCAGCGGCCCCCTTCCACTCTCGGTGCCGAAACTCGTTCGCAACCAATTATAGGGGCGGTAGCGAAAAGAACAGCGCAGCCTCGAAGCCGGTGGGCAGTGCCCACCCTACGCTGCGCGGGCGGAGTCGGCGCCGTTGTCGCGGGCGTTCGCCGTCGGCAGGATGTCGCCGTTTTCGCTGACGTCGTCGAACTGGACCGAGACACGCTTCGAGACGCCCGATTCTTGCATCGTCACGCCGTACAGCGTGCTGGCCACGGTCATCGTTTTCTTCGAATGCGTGACGATGATGAACTGGGTGTAGATCAGGAATTCCTGGAGCAGCGTGACGAATCGATCGATGTTCGCTTCGTCCAACGCCGAGTCGACTTCGTCCAGCACGCAAAACGGGCTGGGCCGCGTGCGGAAGATCGCCAGCAGCAACGCCAAACAGGTGAGCGTCCGTTCGCCACCACTGAGCAGCGAAATGTTGCGCGGTTCCTTGCCCGGCGGCCGGGCGATGATCTCCACGCCGCCGTCGAGGATGTCGACCCCTTCCTCCAGCACAATATCGACTTGTCCGCCGCCAAACAGCTTGCGGAACAGTGTTTGAAAATGCTCTTTGATCGTTTCCAAAGTCTCGGCGAACAATCGTCGGCTATCGGCGTTGATCTGCGTGACGATTTGGACCAGCGAAGCTTTGGCTTGAGTCAGATCCTGAAACTGGGCCGAGATGCCGGCAAAGCGGCGTTCTAACTCATCGGCCTCTTCGAGCGCGTCGAGATTCACATTGCCGAGCGCCGCCAGCTTGCCGCGCAAATCGGCGATTTCAGCTTCGATCTCAACCCGCGGCCGATCGTCGGCAGGAGGTTCCGTCGGCGGAACGAACAGCTTTACGGACGGCGATTGAGGCAGGCCATATTCGTTGGTGGGAGTAGCGACTTCACCCGACTGGCGATCTTGCGTGCCGAGCTCGATGCCGTAATCTTCACGCAACCGGTCGACGAGCGTGGTCCGTTCGTGCTCGAACTGGCTGGCCGCGAGTTCGCGTTTGTGCAGTTTGTCTTCCAGCTTGCGAACCCGAACGCGACGCTTGGCGGCTTCGTCGGTGGCGATGGCCCGGTCGGCTCGCAGCGTCTCGCGGCGATTGATGAGCGTGACGCCTTCGCCGCCGAGCGTTTCTTTCCGGAGATACAACAGCGCGAGCTCGGACTCGGCGGAGAGAATGCTAAGCTCGGCCTGCTGGATCCGCGCCAGATGCTGGTCGAGTTGCTCGCGAATTTCATCGACGGCTTGCTGGCGCTCGCTCCGGTCCTGCTCATGACGGCCAAGTTGGCTGCGCAGATGGTCCAGTTGCTGTTCGGCCCGGGCCAGCTCGATTCGAGCAGCCTGGGTCTGGCGGCTGCACGATTCGCGATTGTCGTGCAGGCTCATTAAACGTCCGGCGGCGGTTTGGATTTGGCCTTCAACGGCCGCGACCAAAGCTTGTTGTTGTGTCAACGATTGTTCTGAGATTGCCATGGCCACGGCAAGCTCGCCGCATTGCCGCTCGGCCTCGGTGGTGGCTTCCGTCTGTGCGGCCAAACGCGATTCCGCTTCTACCAGGCGTTCGCTCGCAGAGCGAAGGCGATGCCGGTCGTCGGCTACTTGCTCGGCGGCCCTTTGATGTTGTTTCGTCAGGTCAACGACTTGTTGTTCGGTGGTGACCAATCGAGTTTCGAGATCGACAAGCGCCGTTTCGGACTTCGCGATGTTTTGTTTGAGCTCGACGATCTGTTGGCTCAAGGCCCGCAACTCGCTGCGACGGGAGATCAGTCCCGAGGCCGCTTGCACGGGGCCAACAACCAAGGTGCCGTCTAGTTCGAGCAGTTGTCCGCTGAGCGTAACGAACTGCACACCTTGCGCAGCTTCGGTGCCGCGCAATTCGAGGCGCGGTCGCGAGGTTTTCGACGATCCACGTTCGCCCCAGCAGGTGTTCCACCAGCGGCACGTGCTCGGCGGCGATCCGCACGAATTCGTCCGCCCGTCCGACTACGCCCGGCAGTCCCGCGAGCGGCGCGGCGTGCATTGCGGGCTTCGCGGTGTTGAGGAAACCAACGCGGCCCGTGAACGGATGATCGGCCTGTGCCAATGATTGCCGCGCGGTTTGGTCGGAGCCCAATACCAGATGCTGGGCCTTGTCGCCCAGTGCCACTTCGATAAACGTGGCGGTTTGCAAATCGACTTGCAACAGGTCTGCCAACATGCCGCGCACCGGGCCGAACGGTCCGTCGGGTTCGGCCTTGGCCTGCGCGAGAGCCTCCTTCACGCCGGAGCTCACGCCTTCAAGTCGTGCGCTCCAGGTCGGCGAGCAGCCGGGCTCGTTCGGCGGCGGCGGTGTGCCGCTCCTGCCATCGGGCGAGGTCCTTTTGCGCGGCAGTTTGGCCGCGGCGCAGGTCAGCGAGCTGTTCCTTGCCGTCTGCCAGTGCCGCGGCCCGTTCAGATAGATCATCGGTCGACCGCTGCCGCCGGGCATCGAGCTCCGAGATTTCGGCAGCCAGCGCGCCACGTGCCGCTTCGAGCTGGCGAACCAACTGTCCGGATTGTTCGCGGTTTTGCTGGGCATGGGTCAAATGTAAGCGAAACGTGGTGATTTCAGTGCTTATCGCGGCTGCGGCGCGTGTTTCCGCAGCCAGGCTGGCGCGGCGGCGCTCGTCGTCGGCTTTCAATTGATTGAGCTCGGCTGAGAGTGCCGCGAGCGCCCGTTCCTGCTCAGCCACTGAAGCGACAAGCTGCTGCTGCCGCGATTCGGCCCCGGCGGTAGCCTGTAGCGTCGCACCCAGTTGGCCTTCGACGTCGTTGGCTCGCAGACTGAGCGAAATCATCTGCCGCCGCTGCCTGGCCGCCTGGGCCTCTAGTTCCCGAACCAAGGCTCGCTGGTGCTCGATCGTCGATTCGATCGCCGCCAGCGAAGCGCGATTTTCGGCCCTCCGCGATTCAAGCGATTGCACCAGACGGTCGGTCTGGGCCATGTCCGCTTCCAGCAGCAAGCCGCGCGCTTCGATGGCTTCGGCCTCCGCGACGACGGCCGCGGCTTCCGCGTGAATCGCGGCGGTCTCGGCCGCGATCGCGTCGAGCTTCGTTGTGAATTGCCGCCAATCGGTCCAGCCCATTCGAAGCCGCAATTGTTGCAGCCGATCGGCCGTTTCTTTGTACTTGCGGGCCTTGCCCGCCTGTTGCCGGACGGAAATCAATCGGCCTTCGACTTCATCGACGATATCCGAGAGCCGCAACAGATTCTGATCGACCCGTTCCAGTCGCCGCAGGGCTTCGATCTTCTTGGCTTTGAAGCGGCTGATGCCGGCCGCTTCCTCGAAGATCACCCGCCGCTCACGCGGCGGAGCTTGCAGCAGGACGTCGACCTTGCCCTGCTCGATGACGCTGTAGGCCTCGGTCGCGGCGCCGGTGCCGGCGAAAAGCTCGCGAATGTCGCGCAGCCGGCAGGGCTGCCGATTGAGCAGATACTCTCCTTCGCCGCTGCGGTAGACTCGGCGGGTGATCTGGACCTCCGCCGCGTCCGAAGCAAGTCGCTTGTCGGTATTGTCGAAAACCAGCGTCGTTTCGGCCGAGTTCAGCGGCTTGCGCGTCGAGGAGCCGTTGAAGATGACGTCGACCATCTCCTTGCCGCGGAGACTTTTGACGCTTTGTTCGCCCAGGACCCAACTGATGGCATCGACGACGTTCGACTTGCCCGAACCGTTGGGCCCGACGACGACGGTGATGCCCGGCGGAAATTCGAAGCGGGTCTTATCGGCAAAGCTCTTGAAGCCGACGAGTTCCAGCGACTTGAGCATGACGGGCCCTTTTTAGCCGCCGGGCTCGCCCGGCGATCCATCGACAATTTCCGCCGGCTTTTTTCCCCGCGGTCGGACCTTATTGAGGCGTCAGCGGCATGAACAAATTGGGCAGCGGCGTTGCCACCTGATAGCCGGCTGAGCCGTCGGCCTTAGGCTGGCTGGCGTGTCGGTTAGGATTCGGCAACGCGTCGACTTCCAATCGACAAGTCATTGCGCCGGAGGATTTCGCTTGTTGCAGAAACTGAACCACATCGGGATACGTGCCGTCGAGCTCGACGATCGCACGGATCACGTCGTCCAGCTTGTTCGGCACGACGCCGCTTTTGATCGGCCTCACCGACGGCGAATCGGCTGACGGTCACTTCGGCGCCCTGGCGTCCGTTGATCACGATCGACTTGCCCGCCTCGATCGATAGCGGCAATTTTAGATCCTCGATCGGACCGAAGATCACGACTTCCGGGCGGAAGCTGCGCGTGATGTGGACCATCGGTGGTCCGCCGACGGTGAGCGAAATGAAATTGAAGCGGCCCGACATCGTGTCGCCTTTGACCAGCGAATCGTGCGGATTCATGGCCCACAAGGCGCGGAAGGCGCCGTAACGCGTTTCGGCACTGGATGCATCCAGCAATCCGTGCAGCTCGTCGGACGCTTCGACGTCGCCGAGCGCGCTGAGCGCGGTCAGGGCATGGGCGCGAAACGCGGGCTCGGTCCGAGCGATTTCGGCGAGTGGCTTGGCCGCAGCCGCTTCGTCAAGATACGCCAGCGCTTCGGCTGAATAGAAGCGGACTTCGGTGTCGGTGGATTTCAAACCGGCATGTAAGACGGGAATGCCCAATTTGCCGATCGCCTCCAAGCGCACGGCAGCAGTGGCCGTCGTCACGGGATCGAGGAGTTGCTTTTCCAGCAGCTTGAGCCGGCCGATTTGCTCGTCGGGCGATTCGTGAAGCGGCACTGAACGCACGACGCACATGTAGCGCGGAATGTTATAGCGATAATGGGGATGCAGCGTCAGCTCGATGAACTCGTCGGTCTTGGGCGTCGCTACGCCTTGCTGCGTGCCGTGCGAAAAGGCATAAAATCGCCGATTCAGGGCGTCGCCGATCTGTTTGCTCACGTAGACAGACTTCTCATCGGGCTTGATCGACAAGCCGAGAGTGCGGTCTTTCAGCACGCGGCCGCCGCCAAGCACGCGAGCCCGGAGCAGGGCCACCTTGTCGTCGACTCCTCCTTGAGGATCGACCAACAACGCGCCTTCGCCGAGAGCCAGGACGTTGCCGTCATGCATCTGGCCCCCCAGCATCGCCCGTTCCTTCATGCGCGTTTCCATCAACCAGCCACTGTAGAGACTGGTGGTATCGCATTGCGCGGGGACGCGCACTTCGATATCCAGCGGATCGCCTTTCTTCGCCGCCGGCGGAATGAAGCACCGCACCATGACTAACGAGGATGTCGGCGAGGCCAGAAGCTGATTTGGATGCGCGACGTCGCGGGCCTGCATGTCGGCCAACAACTCGGCGCGGCTCGCCGAAGGCGGGGGATCGGCGCCCGTGTTCATCAAGCCGACGACCAATGCGGGCGCTTCCCCCTTCACATAGGTCATGCCGTAGGGGACGGCCACGGTTTCGATCAGCCTGACTTGCTTCTCGATCGAAGCCAGTTGAAGATCTTCGGGACTCTGCGACGCACGGCGGGCGACGTGCAGCCGGCGAGCAACATTGCCCCGCTGAACCACAGAAATTCGCGCCGACCCAGCCGAATCGGCCGCTTCGCATCCGATGGCTTCATGCCTTGCTGCGCTCCGTGCAAACCACTTGGCGGACTATTGCCGCCTCGGCGCATCCTTGCGCCGAAAGTGGAAACTGTGGAATTGACTGTCGCGAAAACGCGACGGAGATGAGCCGCTAAAGGGCGGGAGGATAGTGCGACAGCCAGCGGCGGTCAAGGTGAATCGGACGGGATAGCAAAATTGCCCTGCATGCCAAGTCGGTCGGGCAAGATCGCTTACTCACGTGCGCGGCTCGGCGCGAAATTCCGAGCTCGCGCACGTCAGTAAGCGAGTTGGCCGTTTTGACGACCCACATTGCTCGCATCGCTTAAAGCCGACGTTAGGGCGGATCATACCCTCCCTGGCAAAATGGGTTGCAGCGCAAGATTCGCCACGCCCCTTTGATCGCCCCGCGCACCGCGCCGTACTTTTTCACCGCCCCGATAAAATAACTACTGCAAGTTGGATAAAAGCGGCATTGTCGGCCGAATATGGGGCTCAGCGTCCATTGATAAATCCGCACCAGCAGGATCATTGTCCAGCCCGGCAGACCGACCAGCGTTGCCCACAGGAATCTCAACACCGCTCAATCCTCACAATCGTTCTTTGTAAAAGAATGGGGGCAGGCTCTGCCGCCAAGTTTTTTGCAAGGCCGCTGCACCCGCTCGGGCCAGTCCCGCATCACGAGCGCCGGTCCAACCCAATCCAGGCTCACGGTCACTTTTTTTTTCGGGACCACCACCAAATCAAAGCCAACGGGCAACTCGCCGCGCTGCAAGCGAAACGCCTCGCGCAGGAACTGCGCTTCCAGCGATTGCGCACGACGGCCCCGCCTAGCCGCGAGGAAACCGACAGCCCGATTCGGCTGTGCGGCAAGCCGTTCTCGGCGGCATACACGACAATCCGGCCATCCGAAGCCGAGCGCCGCCGGTGGTAGACTCGTTGGAAATCGGCCGACTTCCGGAGGCGATCGTGCGGCGCAAGCCGTCGGTCGGTCATGGCGATGCCTGCAAAATCTAGGGGACGCCCGATCATAACGGATCGTCTGGCGATCGCGGCGGATTTTGCTCTACAGGCTGCTTCCGGTCCCAATCGCTCTGCAGGCGAGCGCGCGGCGGCGGGCGATCTTTGCGCATCCGGCGGCGGAGCCACTGCCCGCCCAGAAAAATTCCGGCCATGCAAGCGACCGCCAGAAAAATCAAGCCTGCCAGCGCAGCCATGACGGCGGCCCGGTGCTCGGGATCCAGCCGCTCGATCAATGGTCGCGGAGCATCGGCCCCGAGCAATCCGGCGACGAATGGGACTGCGAGGAGAGTGCATAGTGCTTTGTCACGGCTTGAATTTCGTGTGCCACCGGCTTTGCTAGGGCTCTTCGTTGCTGAGGTATCAAGGCAAGAATTCCAGAGAGCACTGGCAGAGCCAGTGGCACACAATCCGGGAAACAAGCGTTGACGAGGCACTCGCGCGGTCACCATCGGAGTTCGCTCCGCGGATTCGGCTTCGCCGGACCTTTTTTCGCTGCTTCGTCCAGGCGGCGAATGGACTCGATTGCCGCTTCGTCCAAATTCGGAGGCAGGACGATTTGCACTTCGGCCAGCAGATCGCCCGCGGCGCCCTCTTTCGGTTTGATCCCGTGGCCTTTGATTCGCAGCTTGACGCCACTGGAAGTCTTGGGCGGGATCCTGAGCGCGATCGTGCCACGCGGCGTCGGCACGTCGACTTTGGCGCCCAAAACCGCCTCGGCCAGCGTGACGGGCAACTTCACTTCGAGATTGTTGCCATGCCGCTGATAAAACGGATGGGGCGCGACATGCACGGTCAAGAGAATGTCGCCTGCGGGTTCTCCCTGGCTTGATTCGCCTTGTCCGCGGAGCCGCATCTTCGCGCCGTCGGCGATTCCTGGCGGGATTTTCACTTTGATCGTCTCGGTTTGCCCCGTGGAGCGCTGGACGCGCAATTCCACGTCACCGCCCAGCACTGCCGTTTGAAACGGCACTTCGACCTGGGCCTGCACGTCGGCGCCAGTGCTACTGCCCATGTCGGGCCGGCCGCGGCGCGACTTCTTGCCGCCGGCGGCCGAGGCCTTGCGGAATTGTCCGAACAGATCGCCGAACACGTTGGACGGATCGCCGCCGTAGCGCCCCCCGAACAGATCACCCAAGTCAATCTCTTCGCCGCCGGTGCCTGGCTGCCAGCGTGGCTGTCCTTGCGGCCGGGGGCCTCCCTGGCCGTAGGACTCGAAAGAACTCCCGTAGCGGTCGTACAGCTCGCGCTTGCTCGCGTCGTTGAGAACGTCGAAGGCCTGCTGCACCTTCTGGAATTTCTCCTTCGCCTTCTTGTCGTTGGGGTTCAGATCGGGGTGATATTTGCGAGCCAAATCGCGATACGCTTTTTGAATATCGTCCGGCGAAGCATCGCGGGCGATCCCGAGAGTCTTGTAATAATCTTCAGCCATGCCAAGCATTTTAGCGTAGGGTGGGCACCGCCCACCAGACGGCCAAATCCGCCGGCACGAGCGAATCAGAAGTTCCGGCGAGGGCGCCCGACTTACGGTTATGTCGTATTCGAGTTTGCAAGGTTCGTCGTCTTGAGAAACACGTCTAACCGACCACTTTGTCACGAATCTGAATTACGACGATCGCGAGGCGACACATGAACCAGATCTCAACCGATTCGAACAATGTTGCCCAAGCGCGGGAGACGCTCGCATCCTCCCGGCTACTTAGGCATGCGATGCTCGCGACGAGAATCGCGAGAATAGCCAACCACGATGCGATATGGCAAAACCACCGGAAGCATTCAGTGTGCCAGCTTTGTTTTTGCTCAGTTTCCACGGAAGCCTCGCTTCTGGACTTGGGGCCCGGTCAATATTCCGACAAGAGACCGCAGTTGGCACATAAACTCCCACGTGGATCAGGTTGCACTGGCTCCGCGGTCCCTTGATTCTTCAGCCGTAGTAAAAGCTAGACTTCCCGGGAGGAAGTTTATGTCAAGAGCTCGAATCCTAATGTACCGGCTGGCATCGTCGCTAGTCATTTGGGGCCTCACGTTTGTCAGCCTATCCGTTTTGTCGCCTCGTTCGATCTGCGCCAATGACGGGCAGTTGGTGCTTAATGTGATCGACAAGGAAACCGGGCAGCCGCTGCCTTGCCGGATCCATTTGAAGAATGCTTCTGGCCGGCCGGTGCGAGTTCCGCACACCGTCGCTTGGGGCGACCATTTCTATTGCGACGGCAAGGTAACTTTGAAACTGCCGATTGGGAATTACTCGTTCCTGGTCGAGCGGGGATTGGAGTATCTGGAAATCAAAGGCCAGTTCCGTCTGGAGACCTTCGCCGATGATGTGAAAACAATCGAGCTGCGCCGGTTTTGCGACATGGCAAAGGAAGGTTGGTACTCCGGCGACTTCGATGTCGAGCGCGCGGACAAGGATCTGGATCTGCTGATGCGGGCCGACGATCTGCATGTAATTCCGCTGACATCGTTCGGCCGTGAGAAGAGTGCCTGGTTGAAACGAGTGCTCCCGGCCAAATCGCTTGTTCAATTCGCCGACGAGCGCTATTGCGATCTGTTCGGCGGCGAAGACGAGCTTGCCGGCGGCACGCTGCAGTATTTGAATCTGGACAAGCCGATCGCGCTTCTGCCCCCGGCTGCGGACAAGACGGCGAAATCGGACGAAAAGCCCGCCGCGGCGCCGAACAGCGCGAAGAAAGAATTGCCGCTGTTAGACCATGTGGCCGGAGTGCGCCGGCAAAGCGGCGCATGGATCAACGCGCGCTCGAGCGGAGCTTGGGATTTGCCGATGTGGGTAGCCTTGGGACGGTTGGATTCGATCGAGGTGCTCAACCGCCAATTTTGCCGCGACGCGATGCTCCCTGATCCGGCGAACTCGAAGCCGCGCGACGCCGAACTTTATCCCCCGCCGATGGGCATCGGCCGCTGGTCCGGAGCGGCCTATTTCCAACTTCTCAATTGCGGGCTCCGAATTCCTCCGTCCGCCGGCAGCGGCACGGGAGTCGTGCCAAACGCCGCCGGCTACAACCGGCTGTATGTCTATTGCGGCGAGCAATTCAGCTATGACAAATGGTGGGCTGCCTTGCGCGCCGGGCAGGTGGTCCTGAGCAACGGCCCGCTCATCCGGCCCACGGTCGAAGGCCATCCGCCGGGCCACGTATTCTCAGCCGCCGCGGGCGAAACGCTCGACCTCGAAATCGCGCTGACACTTTCAACGCGCGAGAAAATTCGCTACCTCGAAATCATTCAAGACGGCCGCATCATCCATGAGATCCGGCTCGAAGATTTTCAAAAGGCAGCCGGCAAGCTGCCGCATGTGAAATTCGACACCAGCGGCTGGTTCCTAGTGCGGGCCGTCGTCGATTCCGCGAAGGTTTACCGCTGCGCGATGAGCGGGCCGTTCTACGTGCAAATCGGCGACCAGCCGCGGATCAGCCGCAAGTCGGCAAAAATGTTTCTGGATTGGGTCGACGAACGAAAGGCAACTCTGTCCGCCGGCGATCGCTCCGAACGCGAGGTCATGCTCGCGCAGCTTGAAAAAGCGCGTCAATACTGGCAATCGCTCGCAGCCAAAGCCAACGCCGACTAACGTGCGGGGCACGAAGCCGTAAAGAGCCGCACAAAAGCCCGTAAAGAGCCGCGTACAAAGTAAGCGGTCGCGAGGCTGGAAGGCATTACGAGCCGGAGATCCCCCGGCGCTGAGAGTAGTGCATTGTCACAGCTTGAATTTAGGGTGCCACTGGCTTTGCCAGTGTTCTTCGTTGCTGAACGATCAAGGCGAGAATTCCAAAATCACTGGCAAAGCCAGTGGCACACAATCCCAGAATCAAGCGTTGACAAAGCACTAGTCGCCGCGCATTTTCGCACTTACTTCTGCGCGGCTCGTTGACGGATTCGCATTCGTCGCAATAATTTTGTGCACCGTGTTTAGCAAAAGGGATTCCAATGCCCACGGCACCGAAAATTCTGGCGTTTGCCGGCAGCGCACGCCGCGAGTCGTTCAATCGGAAACTAATCCAGATTGCCGCCGACGGGGCTCGCGGCGCGGCGCGGAAGTGACCCTGTTGGAACTGCGCGATCATCCTTTGCCGATTTTCGACGGCGACCTGGAAGCCAGCGACGGGCTGCCGGTCGAGGCCCGGACGCTCAAGGATATTTTTCTGGCCCACGATGGGCTGATGATTTCCGCCCCGGAATACAACAGCTCGATCGCACCGCTGTTGAAGAACGTGATCGATTGGGTCTCGCGCCCAGTGCCGGGGGAGGGCTCCTTGGCTTGCTTCATGGGCAAGACCGCGGTGCTGATGAGCGCCTCGCCCGGTGCGCTAGGCGGCTCGCGGGGCCTGGTCACGCTGCGCAGCATCCTGGGCAATATCGGCGTGTTGCTCCTGCCGCGGCAGGTGGCCGTGCCCAAAGCTAATGAAGCGTTTACCGACGATGGCCGGCTTCGCGACCCGCAGCAACACTCCGGCATCGTGAAGCTCGGCGAGGAACTCACCCAGATTCTGCAAAAGCTGAAGGCTTAAGGCGGTCTCAAACCGCCCGCTCACCTTGCATTCCGGCCTACTTCCGTGCCTCTCTTGTGCAAGAATTGCTGGACTTTCTCACGGATTTCATTAATGTAAGAGGTCAATCCGGCGACCAAATCGGCCGACTTGTCCCACGGCGGACGCGCAACGACCGCGCATCACTGCTTGCGAATCTCCGGCTAGCCTTAACTTCTTGCAGAGCGGGAACCAAGCATTTTTGCAGGATGGAATCGTGCCTCGCGCTTCAATAACAGCATCCGTCGTCCGCCGATGTCGAGTCTTGTCCTTCGTTGCGATCGGCGGGAGCGGCTCTCTTGGCTGGTTGCCCGCGCCTGGATGCGGCGAACATCACGATCGTTCCCACTTTCGACAGCTCGATTACCGTCAGTCCAAACGCGTGGGCCATTGAAGGCGGAATCAACGCGGCGATCGCGAGAATCGAAAGTTCGATAGAAAATCCGATTACCGTCAACATCGATTTCAAGACCATGAGCAGTGGTCTTGGCGAAAGCTCGACAGCCATCGCCGACCTCCTGTATGGCACCCCCACGACTCCGGGCACCTATCTTTATGATCTGAACCATCATCAGATTCTTTCGGCTGACGATGTAATCGCTTTGGCGCATCTTCCCGCCGGCCCAAACAATCCGGTCAACGGCAGCCCCGACGTATTTCTCACCGCGCCGCTGCTGCGGGCAATCGGCGAAACCGCGGAGGGAACAGCAGCGGCAACGTGAATGGCGGGTTCGATGGCACGATCAGCTTGAATACATCGATCATGAATCTGTCGCGCACTGGCCCGCAAAATCCGGCCGATTACGATCTGCAAGCGGTCGTCACCCACGAGATGGACGAAGTGCTGGGCATCGGCGGAGCCGGCTCCGCCTTGCCCCCGTCGTCGAGCCCGTTTCCATCACCGATACCGGTCGGCGCGCTGGATCTGTTCCGGTACGACGCCAACGGAAACCGGAGCTTCACGACGAGCTCCAGCGCCGCGGCTTATTTTTCGATCGACGGCGGAGCGACGCTGATTATGCCATTCAACCAGTCCGGCGGCGGCTCCGATTACGGCGACTGGGCCACGACCGCGACGCCGCAAGTGCAGGATGCGTTCGGCAGCCCCGGCGTGGACCTGAACTTGGGACCGAACGAACTCGAATCGTTCGACGTGGTGGGCTACAACCTCGTGACCGAGGGCTCCGCGGTCGCCTCGGTGCCAGAACCTTCTTCGCTCGCCGCACTCTTAGGATTGGCCGCGGCGGGCTTGTTTGTCGCCGCGAAACGAAAGCGGGGCGGGAAGCTGGCAGCTTCCAACCCCGATCCACATTCATGATGTGCCGCAGCGCCGTAGTCCGCTAAATAACGGCCCCGACGGTTCAATTCTTCCGCACGCGAATTATTCTTTCGCGCGTTTGGCTTCCCAATCGCGGCTTTGCGATTCGCCGTTGCGCTCGAAGCTGATCTTGCCCTTGATCGTGTCGCCGCTGATTTTGCCGGTGTATTTCGAGGTCATTTTATTGCCGTTCCGTTCCCGCGTGACGGAAAACGACAGGTCGTCGTCCTTGAAGGTGGCGTCGGCAATGGCCGTTTCGCCGTTGCGTCCGACGATCGCGCCAGAGAGCTTGTCGCCATCGAGTTTCAACTTCAGAGTCACTTCGCGCGACTGATTGTTGAACTTCATTTCCCATTTCCAAGTGCCGGTCGGGTTCTCCGCCGCTTGCACTTGGGCGGCGATGGCCACGATCGCGACAACGAACAACGCAGACACGACTCTTCTCATGGGATCACCTCCAACACAGGGGCAAAGTAGACGGCTGCCCCATCGGGCGCCTGACAGCATGAAAGCCTATCTCAGGGCGGCAACCACCGCAAGCAAATACACCCGACTGGGCTCGAACCAGTAACCTTCGGTTCCGTAGACCGATGCTCTATCCAATTGAGCTACGGGTGCTTGCGAGGGGCTCATTTTCGACGCCGACGCGCTGTGACCAAGGTTAGCGAAAATTCTGGCAACAGCAAGCCCGGCGGCACTCTTTTGGCTAGCGCCTTCGCGGCAACGCGGACGAACGCGGCCCGTGCCCGCCTTAGCAGCCCGTTGAAAAAGGGGACTGGCTCTGAGCGACCGAGCAAATTTGCCGAAGTTTTGACGTCGCCGCGAAGTGCCTGTCCCCTTTTTCAACAGGCAGTTAGGCGAGTTGAACGTGAGGTTAATGCGTGTCGCTCGCGTGGCCGACGCGCTTCACGAGCCTCCATGAATTCGATCGGCACGGCCAGGACGACCGTGTTCGATGCGCTGGGCCCCAGGCCGTCGATGGTTTGCAGCGTTCGCAGTTGCATGGCGCCGGGGCTGGTGCCCATGATCGTCGCCGCGGCCGCGAGATTTTCCGCGGCCAGCTTGTCTCCTTCGGCTTTGGTGATCGTGGCCCGTTTTTCGCGCTCCGCACCGGCTTGCCGGGACATGATTTTCTTCAATTCCTCGGGCATATCGATATCCTGGAGCCGGATGCCGGCGACGTGCAAGCCCCAAGCCCGCGAATCGGATTCCACATGTTGTTCCACCTGATGCGCGATTTGCTCCCGCTCGGCGAGCAGTTCGTCCAGCGTCATCCCGCCGACCACGCCGCGTAGTGCGCTTCGAGCCAATTGCGCGATCGCAAAGGAATAGTCCTGGATTTTCATGATCGCGTCTTCGACGTTGGTCACTCGGTAGAACAGCACGCTGTCGATCGTGACCGGCACATTGTCGCGGGTAATGACTTCCTGCTCGCGGATGTGGTACGTGAGCACGCGCATATCGATCATTCGCACGCGATCGACGATCGGCACAATGAAGAACAGTCCCGGCCCCCGAATGCCGCGAAACTCGCCGAGCCGCAGCACGATCCCCCGCTCCCACTGGTTGGCGACTTTGATCGAGCTGGCGATCAAGAACGATACGACGGCGCCGGCGACGGCGATTATCGCCCCGGCGGTCGGATGGTCCTGTCCGACGACGACCGCCGCCACGATGCTCGCGGCCAGCAGCACGATGAACACAACGCCCTGCACGGGGCTGGTCATGTTGATCTGGCCACGCCGCATCGATTCTTCGACCGAACGTGTTTCAGGCATGCGGAGTCTCCCTATCAGATCCAAGAAACCAAACGGCAGCAGGGATTATGCAAGTGTCCGACGTATCGGGCTTCGATTCGTTTGCCGCGGCCCGATTGGTCATTTAAGACGCGCAGATGGAAAAAAAGATCGCGCTTTGATCACGTGGTCGCGGTATATGACTTCGGCACCGCTGAAGACGTCGCCACGATTCAGTATACCGTCTTGGAGCCGTGAACTACGCTGGTGGCTGCCGCGGTGAAGGAGTACGATTTTGCGTGTCGGGCGGATGAATTTTGCATTCGTCGGGCGCTCGCCTGGCTTTCAACTCTTCGTTACCTCATCGCGACCGTAGCCTGCCAGCGAAATCCGGTCGCCGCACGTTTCAGGTCGAGTTGACGCCGCGGTTCAAAGCTTTCGGCGGTTCTTTCTTTCACAGGAGCAGAAGCCATGGCAAACGTTCTCAAGCGGCTGCGCGGTGCGGGGTTGGTCTTCGGCGTGATTTGTGGCGCGGTGCTTGGCGGATTTTTGCGCAAAAGCTTGGCCGCGATTCTGCTGCCGATCGTTCCGCGGACGAAGCTGCTGGAATTCGCGAAGATTTCTTCAAAGCGGATGCTTTGCATGCGACATCCTCGAACAGCCAGGAGTCGTTGATCATGGCCACCGGCGAAGTCGACAGTGGGCTGGAAGCGATTTATGTCCTCGACGGGCTGACGGGCGAGCTCAGCGGCGGCTTGATTAACGTTAATACTCGCAAATTCACGATCGGCTACACGTACAAGCAGGTGCTCCAGGATCTCGAAGCGACCAACGTCAAGAATCCCAAATTCGTCATGGTTACAGGGGAGCTTCCGTTAATCCCCAGACGAACCAAGATGAACCGTTGCAGCTTATACATTGCCGAAGTGAACAGCGGCTGGGTGGCGGCCTACTCCGCACCGTGGGACAACACCGCCTATACCAACCGGCAAACCGGCTCGGTGCCGATGGTTCTCTTGGATAAATTCAAATTCCGCGACGCCGCGCTTCGGCCGCAGTGAATTCGTGTAACTGGCAAGCAACATCTGCCAGTGCGAGGCGCCAATCGACGTAGCCAGCACGAGCAAAATTCGCTTTCCCAGATCGCGCGCGGCGTGCCTCCGATCTCCCCTGGCGGGAGAGTGGCCGGGAGGTGAGGGGGTTGCGCCGCAGCAAGACGCAACATCGAACGTCGCCCACCACCCTCACCCCGACCCTCTCCCGTCAAGGGAGAGGGAGAATGTGTGCCACGCGCCGTGTGGGACTGGCAAGCAACGTCTGCCAGCGCAAGGCGCCAATCGACCCACCGCTGACACGGCCAGTCTTTGCAACACGAGCTGTCGTGGCAGCGGCGAACGAACGCCCATTAAGATGAGAAAAAACGCCGAGCCGGGCGGGTAGTTCCGGGACCAGCCCAACTCGGCGCAATTTATGTCGCCGCACCGCGCAGTGCAAGCATGACCCACAATTCGAAACCGCGACACCCGCGGGGCGAGTGAGGCGCACCCCACTCGTGATCCCTGCGAAGGATATCTCCAAGACTGCCGGCGAAATCGGTTCGCCGGCGCTCGGCGTTACTTCACCGCCACGGCGTCCGGCGTCGGCTGCACATTGATGATCGTCGCCTGCCCGGCGGCGAACAGTTGCATCGCCAACTTTTCCAGGTCGGCCTTCGTGATCGACTGGTAATCGGCTTCCTTGTTGCGGGCATTTTGCAGCGTGACCGGCGCCTCTTGGCTGCGGCTCAGGACAGATACCCAATATCCGTTGTCGCGGCTATCCTCGCCCAGCGAACTCAACGTCGGCTTGATCGCCCGTTGGAATTCGTCGTCGCTGATCGGGCCGGTGGCCAAATCGGCGGCAATTTTTCGCACCAGCACGCCAATCTCGGCAGTCTTCTTCGCATCGACGGTCATGATGGCCAGGACCATCCCGTAATCCGGGAAGATGTCGCTGGAATTAGCGATCACGGTGGGCGTGTAAGTCGCGCCCAACTCTTGGCGCACCTTGGAGACGGAGGCGGTCGCCAAGGACGTCGGCCAACACCGAAACCTGCCGATCGTACTTCACGTTGCGCCGGCCCAAGGTTGGCCAGGTGACGGCCGAGATCGCCAGCGGATCAGCCGAGCTGAACGCGATGGTTTTCGTCTTCGGCGCCTGAGGATATTTCACCTCCCGCTCTTTAGCGAATGCCGGCTTCGCGGCCGAACGCTCGGGAAGCGTCCCCAGCGTTTTGGCGACGAGTTGCAAGGCGGCGTCGGGATCGACATCGCCCACGATCGTCAGTTCCAGGTAGCCCGTCGCCAGCGGCTGGGCCAGCCAGTCCTTGAGATCGTCGAACGAAACTGTCCGCAAGGCCTCGATCGAGGGAAATCCGAAGCGCGGATCGCCCGAGTGCAGGAACGTGGCCCCGCTGCAACGGATCGCGCCGACGACGGTGTGCACGTTTTGAGCGTACGCGCTTTCGAGACTATCGAGGAACAACTTGCGTGCTTCGGAGCGATAGCCTGGCTCGGAGAGATAGGCGGTGCAGACTTGCAGTTCAGTATCGAGCGCCGTCGTGGCGCAAGGCCCGCCCAGCTCGAAGGCATCCTCGCCGACACCGAACGCCAGCGACCATTGCTTATTGCGCAGGATGCGGTTCAATTCGACCAGGCTGTGCTTCTTCAAACCGCCGCCGATGAACGCACTGTCCGCAAGTTGCCGCAACTCCGTTCGATTCTTCGGCAGTTCCAGCAAACCGCCGCCGAACCTCGCAAGCACTCGCACCACGTTTTTCTCGTTGGCGGTTCGCTTGACATTCACATGCACGTGGTTCGCGAATTCCGCCTGGACAAAGTCGAGATCCTTCTGTTCTGTCCGTTTCACGATCTGACCAGGCTGGCCAAAATTGCTGTACGCAAAGCTGGGCATCTTCTCCTGGACCTCGGGCTTGACGGCGATCGCGCAACTCGCCCGGTAGGCAGCCAGAATTTCCTCGCCGCCGTTGCCGGTAACTTGCAGATTTCCTTCGACCCAGATGCGGACATTCGGCGAATTCCAGAAGTCGCGCATTGCTTGCTCGCAATCGGCCTTGGTCAAAGTCGATAAGGCGCCTTTTGCGAGCAGGTAATCGTCTGCGGCCGAGGTGTCGACGGTATTCTCCATCAACGTTTCGATCACTTCGTTGGCAACGACACTCGACTGCCGCGTGGCTGCCTGGTTGGCCGCGGCCTCAAAATCACTCAGGTAAGCGGCCTTCACTTCGGCAAATTCAGCGTCGGTGAAACCGAACGTGGTCGCGCGGCGCAGCTCTTGCTCCAAGCTGGCGAGCGTGGCCTTCCAATCGGCGGCCTTGCAAACGGCGAACAGATGGTTTGCGTCGGCCATGCCGAACAGCCGCTCCAACGAGATTTCGGCCTGTTGGTAGACGGAATCTTTCGCGACCGTTTTTTTCGCCAGCCGCAAATTGAGCATTCTCCGCGCCAGGCTACGAGCAGTTTCCTGCTGACGGCGGGCCATGGTATCGGGTTGGTGCGAACTCGGGCGCACCATGCTGATCTTCACCGCCACGAACGTGGCGTCGCGATCCGAGTGCATCACCGCGACGGGCTCCTGCCCGAGTTCAACCTTGCCAAACGAGGGATCGGGCTGCTCGCCGCGCTTCGCTTTGGCATCCTGAAACCGCTCGCGAATCAGGGCTTCGAGCGCTTTCGGCTGGAAATTGCCTACGGCGACAATCACGGCCCGCGCCGGCGTGTACCAGGTGTCGTGGAATTCGGCGAATCGGCGCGGGGCGAGCGAGTTCACGCTTTTCGTGTCGCCGAGCGGGATTCGCTCGGCAACGATCGTCTCGGGCAACAAGCAGCCCAGCCAATCTTCGTCAGCGCGATACGCGGGCGAATTGGACGAAAGAATTTCGGCCAAGATCACACGCCGTTCGCGCACGATTTCCTTGCCGTCCAATGTCATGCCGTCCAGCACGTCGCGGAACCACTTCAGGCCGTCGCCGACAACACGCGCGTCGGTCCGCGGCAGGTCTAGCTGGTAAATCGTTTTGCCGAATGTCGTCTCGGCGTTGGTGTGCGCTCCAAAGCTCATCCCCAGATGCTGGAAGTATTCGACCATTTCGCCGGCGGGAAAATTCTTCGTCCCGTTGAAGGCCATGTGTTCGAAGAAAATGGGCCATGCCCCGTTGATCCGCGGCTTCCATCAGCGAGCCTGCCCGGATCAGAAGTTGGAGGCTGGCTCGGCCCCCGGTGGTCTGGCTGGGCACGATCACATAGCGGAGGCCGTTTTCGAGGCGGCCGAATACAAAATTCGGATTGGCCTTGAGGTCCGAGATATCTTGCGGCCAGACCTGTCGGACGGTCGCAGCCGTAGCTACCTGTGGCACTGCCGGCGTTGCCGAGGTCGCGGTGGTGAGTCCGGCCGACGTGCCTGAATCGACTGTCGGTCTGGCAGCATAAACTTGCATTGTTAGACAGAGTACGAGGCCCAACGCAGTAAACAGCTTTCTCATGACACGGCTCCCTTCGATACGAAAAGCGTTGCGGGAAAAGACGACGAGCGCTCATCGGGCGCACGGAATCGCGCCAGAGTCCGACGGCTCTCTTGCTGTAAGCGTAGAAAATCGCGATTTGTTACAGCGCCGGCTGAATCGGCCCCTTACACACTTCACACACGCCTTGAATCGTCCGCCGCTGGCCACTCTATGGGGTTTGCTTTACAATCGCGGTGCGGTTGCTTGTGCGAATGAATGGGAACTGGCAAATCGGCCCAGGGCTAACGGCTTAGGGCTTAAGGACGAGGAAGAATTGCATAGTGGTACATTTTGATGCTATTTGGCGCGGCGACGGCACGCGGAGCGTGCCTGCTACGTAGTAGGCACACTCCGTGTGCCGCGGGGCTCAAACTGTACCACTACCAAGAATTGGCTTGCTTCGCCCTTGAGCCTTAGAATTGCTAACTTAACCAGCCGGGGTCTGTCTCCGTTTTGCGATGCCCCGTGAGCAAAATTGGGACTGACCCCCTCGGCGCCGCGAGTTGAGTTACGACTTCTTAAGCCCTAAGCCTCGAGTTAACCCTGTTCCTTCGCATCCGCTGACGGCTCAAGAGAGTCGTCCTCCACATTTTCTTGAGAAGGCGCACGACGTGGTTGGGCCGGAAAAAATTCAGATCATCGGCATCGGCGACGACGGACTCGACGGACTCACGGCGCAGGCTCGGCGGTTGATCGAACAGGCCGAGCTGTTGTTGGGCGACGAAGCCACACTGGCGCTGGTTCCCGGCATGGGTGGTGTGCGAGAAACGATCGGCGGCGCCTTGAGCCAGGTCGTGGCCCGGATCAACGCGGCGGGTTCGAGGCGCGTCGTGCTGCTGGCTTCGGGCGATCCGCTGTTCTATGGCATGGCCCGGTATCTCTGCGACAAGCTCGGGAAGGACCGTTTCGACGTGCTGCCGCATGTCAGCAGCATGCAGTTGGCTTTTGCCCGCGTGAAGGAAAGTTGGGAAGAAGCGTTTCTCACGAATCTTGCCGGCCGCGGCTTAGACCATGTGTTGGACAAGGTGCGCGTGGCCGAGAAAGTGGGCCTGTTCACCAGCGAGGCGAATCCGCCGAAGGCCGTGGCCCGGGCGCTCTTGAATTCGCGGATCGATAATTTCTCGGCCTATGTCTGCGAGAATCTCGGCTCGCCGGATGAACGGGTTACGCAAGGCGAGCTAAGCGAAATTGCCGATCAGGATTTCTCGCCGCTGAACGTGATGATCCTCGTGCGCAAGCCGGAGTTACCCGATCGCCCGAGCGACAGCGCGGGCCGGCGGCTGTTCGGCAATCCCGACGAGGTGTTCTTGCAATCACGTCCCAAGCAAGGGCTGCTCACGCCAGCCGAAGTGCGCACGACGGCGCTGGCGCAAATGGATCTTGGTCCGGCGAGCATCGTGTGGGATATCGGCGCCGGCAGCGGTTCGGTGTCGATCGAGGCTGCACAGATCGCCCATCAAGGAACAGTCTACGCGGTGGAAATGGACCCCGACGATCATCAACTCATTTCCGCCAACGCGCAGCGGTTCGGCATCAAAAACCTGGTGCCGGTGTTGGGCCGCGCCCGGATGCCTGGAGCACGCTGCCCGATCCCGATTCGATCTTCGTCGGCGGCAGCGGCCGCGAGATCAATCGGCTGGTTGATTTGGCGTTCCAGCGGTTGCGGGCTGGCGGGCGGCTGGTGGCAAACGTCGGCAGCATCGAAAACCTGGCGGCGGTTCACGACACGCTCAACCGGCACGTGCCGGATGTGCAGGTATGGATGATCAACGTCGCCCGCGGCGTGTATCAGTTCGAGCGGGTCCGATTTCAGGCGTTGAACCCGACATTCTTATTGGCGGTGGTGAAGCCGAAGTAAAAACCGGCGAGTTGAAAAAGTGGACTGGCTCCGAGTAGTTCCCTCTCCCTCGACGGGAGAGGGCAGGGTGAGGGTGATTGAGGACCGATTGATGACGCTACCCCTTACCCCGGTTCGACTGAGCTCACCGAAGTCCGACCCCTCTCCGGCAAGGGGCGAGGGGAGACTTGGTGACGCCGCGTGGCGAAGTGCCTGTCCCCTTTTTCAACCGTGATTCAAACGAGTGGCAAGCCATGGCAGATGAGCCACAACTTGATGTGATCGCCGTCGGGCGCATCCCGACGATGTCGAGATCGCTTGCGGCGGCACGTTGGCAAGCCTTGTCAAGCAGGGCTACAAAGTCGGCATCGTCGATCTGACCGACGGCGAGCCGACGCCCCATTCGCCGGGGCCGGAAGTGCGATTGGAAGAAGCGCGTCGGGCGGCGGAAATTCTCGGCGCTTCGGTGCGCATTCATCTGGAAATGCCCAACCGGCGGTTGTTCGACAGCTTCGAGGCGCGCGTGGCCTTGGCCAAAGTGTTCCGCCGGTACAGGCCACGGCTGGTCTTGGGTTTCGGCGAGAAGACGCCGTTGGCCTCGCCCGATCATTATCAGGCGATGCAGATTACCGATGCCGCGGTGTTCTATTCTCGGTTGACCAAGTGGGATCAGCATTTCGACGCGCTGCCGGTCCATACCGTCCCGGCATATATGTATTTTACGCTCTCCTTCACAGGGCTTGGCGGAGGGCCTAGCTCGGGGCAACTGGTCGTCGATATCGCCGACACGCTGGAAACCAAGCTGGAAGCCGTGCGCTGCTACGCCACGCAATTTCCGCAAGCTAAAGCCCATGTGTTCGATCGCGTCCGGGCACTGGCGATCGAGTTCGGCATGGCGGCCGGATTCAAAGCCGGCGAACTGTTCGCCAGCCCCCGCGCCCTCGGCACGCCCGACCTGATGCATTTTCTGTTCGGCCCGAAAGGCTGAGCTCGGTTCTCAATTCGCGATTGTGATACGGTGAGCATTCGGGAGGGCGAGGCTCCCGCCGAGCCGCGACGGAAGGCGTCCGACCACGGATGACACCGATCACGCAGATGCGGATGACCATTACATATTATTTGTCCGTGTGATCGGGTGATCCGTGGTTCAACTCCAGACGAGCGGCTCGGCAGGAGCCGCGCCCCCCGCAACAAGATCTCTGCTAAAATGCAGAGATCATGCCCCTCAAGCCGCCTAAATCTTCCTATGCGATGTCGTCCGCCGCGCGGCCGGTGGCGATGCGGATGCGTCCCGACTTGGTCGTGCGCAAGGTCTCGATGCGCGGCCGGCCGCAATGGAGCATCAAGGATCCGCTGGCGCTGCGCTTCTTCCAGTTGCGCGAGGAAGAATATTTCGTGTTGCGGCTGCTCGATGGTCATACGAGCCAGGATGGAATCCGCACTCGCTTCGAGCGCGAATTTGCTCCGCGGCGGCTCGAACCGCTGCGGCTGCAAGCCTATCTCGGAATGCTGCACCGCAATGGCCTGGTTGTCAGCGATTCGCCCGGGCAAGGCGAAGAATTGCTCGAGCGCCGCGGCCGCTTGATTCGCGAAGCGTGGCTCGAAGGATTCGTCAATCTGTTGGCGCTGCGGCTGCGCGGCATCGATCCGAATCGGTTTCTGGGCTGGCTGGAGCCGAAATGCCGCTGGATGTTTTCGCGCGCGATGGCGGTGATTTGCACTTTGCTGGTCCTGGGCGCCGTGACGCTGGTGGCGGTGCATTTCAACACGCTCGAAGCCCGGCTGCCCGATTTTCGGGCGTTTTTTAGTGCCGGCAACTTGCTCTGGCTCGCGGTCGTGCTGGTTGGCACCAAAATCCTGCACGAGCTGGGCCACGGCGTCTCGTGCCGGCATTTCGGCGGCCGCTGCCACGAGCTCGGTTTGATGCTGCTCGTATTCACCCCGTGTCTTTATTGCGACGTCTCCGACGCCTGGATGTTCGCCGACAAATGGCGGCGGATCGCGGTCGGGGCGGCCGGCATGATCGTCGAGGTGGTGCTGGCTTCGATCGCCACATTCCTCTGGTGGTGGAGCGAGCCGGGCTTGCTCAACAAACTCTGCCTCGACGTGATGTTCATCTCCTCGGTGAACACGCTGCTCTTCAATGGCAATCCGCTGCTGCGGTATGATGGCTATTACATCCTCGCCGATCTGCTGGAAACGCCAAATTTGCAGCAACAATCGAGCGGCGTGGTTCACCGCTGGGCGGCAAAGTGGTTCTTGGATGTCGATCTGCCGGCCGATCGGCTGCTCGGCGAGCGCGGGCATGCCTGGCTGGCGCTGTATGCGGTGGCGTCGACGGTTTACCGGCTGTTCGTGGTCGTGGCAATCTTGTGGTGCTTGCGGAGGATGGCGGCGCCGTATCATGCCGAAGCGTTGGTGAATGCGTTGGGAGTGATGGTTGTCGGCGGAATGCTTGTCGCGCCGCTGGTGCGCGGCGGTCGGTGGCTTAAGGATCAGCAGAGGAGAGACGAAGTGCATTGGGGACGATTCGCCGTCCGCGGCATTCTGGTGATCGCCATCATCGCCGGCGCGCTCTGCATTCCGTTGCCCTATCGGGTCACGGCTCCTGTTGTGCTGGAGCCGCACGACGCGCGGCGGGTCTATGTCACCGTGCCGGGCCGACTCATCGAAGGAGCCAAAGAAGGCGAACACGTCGAGGCGGGCCAGACGATCGCGCGTTTAGAAAATTCCGAAGTCACGTTGGAAATCGCCCAACTCACCGGCGAGCGCGACATGCAAAGGCTGCATCTTTCGACGTTGCAGAGCCGGCAGGGAGCCGACTCCGAAGCGGCCGCCGAGATTCCGACCGCCCGGCAATCGCTGGCCGACATCGACGCGCGCCTGGCCCGCCGCAAGAAGGACGCCGATCGACTGACGATCGTGGCCCCGACAGCCGGCGCCGTGTTGCCACCACCGAATATTATTGCCCACAACGAGCCGGGGCAATTGTCCACCTGGTCCGACACGCCGCTGGCGTCGCAAAACCATGGCGCGTATCTCGAAACCGGCACGCTCCTGTGCCTGGTCGGCGACCCCGGCCACCTCGAGGTCGTGGCAATTGTCGATCAGGCGGATATCGATTTCGTGCACGTCGGGCAGCGAGCGAAAATCGAACTCGACGAACTTCCCGGCCAACCGATCGAAGGCCGCGTGAGCGACGTCGCCGCGGTCGACTTGCAAGTCGTTCCGCGGGCGCTCGTCGCCCCGGGGGGAGTGGCCAACCGGATCGATCCATCGGGCAACGCCCATCCGCTGGAAGCAGCCTATCAGGCCCGGATCACGCTCGAGTCGCGCCCGTATGCTCTGCGCAGCGGCGGCTCGGGCCGCGTGAAAATCGTGGCCGACACACAATCGCTAGGCCGCCGCCTGGCGCGATACTTGGATCGCACGTTTCGGTTTCAGTGGTAGGGCCGTCCCGGCTGGCTCTTGGGGCACTTCTATCGCACCGTTGACTGCGGGGATCCTATAATAGGAAAGACCCATCGGCATTCGCAATTTAGACCTTGGGACCAACAGACTGAATTGGGGAACTTATGTCGATCGATGCAACCAGTGAGACGGCGATTTTCGAAAGGATCGTTCTGCCCAGTCAAGCTCGCGACAAAGAAGATTCTGCCCGCTCGATCCTGGCGATGCAGTTCAGTTCAGAAGATCGCCAGCGGATGCAAGTGCTCGCCGACAAAGCGAAGCTGGGATCTCTCTCGCCCGACGAAGTGCAAGAAGCCGAAAATTACGAACGGGTCGGGCACTACCTCGCGATTCTGCAATCCAAGGCGCGTGTCGCGATAACGACCGAACATCTCCGCTGAGCTTGCATGGATTCAGCGCTGAGAGCAACTCGTCTGGAATCGCGCGCAAAGTTCGTGCGAATATTGCCGGCTCGCGCAGGCTTTTGATCCCCTCAAGTTTCAAATCGATCACATTATTGCCGTTCAACATTCCGGCGAAACCAGAGAAGATAATCTCGCTCTCGCTTGTTACACATGCAATCGGCACAAGGGCCCGAACGTTGCCGGTTTCGACGCCGCCACCCGGCAAATTGTGCCGCTCTTCAATCCTCGTCGCGATCGTTGGGCAGATCATTTCGCATGGAGTGACGGCGTGCTTAACGGCCTGACGCCAACTGGCCGGGTAACAGTGCATGTGCTGGCGATAAACCAAGACTTCCGCGTCGCGCTGCGCCGTGCGTTGATGATAGAAGGCGTATTCCCGTAAACTCCAAATAACGCTGACGAATCGATTTCTCCGAGGCCACTACAAGTCGATGGAGGGAGCCCGCTGCGATTTGGCGGCACGCGAAAAGATCGCATCTGCCTCTCCTTGCCGTCATACTGCTCGTATGGACTGTCTCAGCACGCAACGCCTGATTCATCGTACCGACGTCTTGATTGACCGGTTTGACAGCCAATCTCAATTGGGGGCATCCTCCGATGTGCATGTTCTCTTATCGGCGACAGGGCTCCGGGTCGAATACTTTGCAGAGCGTTTCGGGCACGAACATTTTCGCGCAGACTCGACGGAGGGCAGGCAATATCTTGTCTATAGCATGACGCTCAAGGCCGACGCCGAACTGGCGATGATCCTGCCGCTTCCCGTGCCCTGGAAAATCGAAGCGTCGTTTGTGCCGACGATCGCCGATTTCGATCGTTTGGACGAACGGTTCCGCCTGCCGAAGGAAACCTGGCATCATTTGCCGCAATACAATAAGTTCGGCTTCGCGGTCTTCAAATTGAAGCCGGGCGAAAAGCGAATTCATCCCATGGCATTCGAGTTTCCACGCTCCGATTCCAAGCGGCTGTTCTTCCCCACGGTGCATATCCACGATGGCGAAGTTCACGCGACCGCCGACTTCGACCACATACTCTACTGCCAACAGAATCCAGACGAGCATTTCCGCGCGCCGGCCAGCCGGTTCATGCGGATCGACGCCACCAAAGGAATCGTCGCCGCCGATAGCCACTGCTACATGCGCCGCATGACGGGCAAGCTGAAGAACGAGGACAATTACGTCTAGCGCGCTGTCTCGCGGCCAAGCCCAGGGATGGCAATCCCTGAGCTTAAAGCCTATCCGAGAACCGGCGGGGAGTGCCCGATTTTGTGAGTGCCGCCGAACAAAATGGGACTGTCCGACTGTCCCCTTTGCCCAGTCGGTTCTCGGATAGGCTCTTATTGCGTTTACGTGCGTTTTTCGGCTTTGTCCAAGTAATCGTCGATCGCTGATTGCGCTTCCGTGCGCGACCCGAACGCCGTCCCCTGGGGGGCAAACGGCTCTGCCGAAAGCTGGCGCCGCCGGTCCTGGTACCGCGTTCGGGCCGCTTCAAGCTCGTTGGCTTTCGAGTAGGCGTAGAGCGCGGAGCCGACGCCGATGGCAATGAATAACACGCCGAACAGGGCAAAGCCGCCGCCGCCGATGTGCGAGGTCATCGCCGTCCAAAAAGCGCCGAAGATCGCCGTCAGGACACCGGTGACAACACTTCCCCCGGCCGTCGGTTCGACGAGCTGCCCCTCGTTGTTCTTGATGAGATAGCTCTGCCGCTCTTGCTCCCACTCGCGATCGAGCCGCGCCAGCTCGGCGTCGTTGCGAAGCTGAGCCAGTTCACCCGCCATTTCCTGCGTGCGGGCATCGATCTCGTCGAGCTTCTCGGTGTACGTCGCGGTCTCGCTGCGATGCACAGCCAGACTGGTATGGCAATGATTGCAAGTAATGAACCGCACTCCGGGGGGCACCTGCAACGGCGCCCCGCAATTGCCGCAAGTGATGCCTTCGAGTTCCATCCGCGCCCCTCGATTCGTAGTTGCGCACTTAGCTCTCTTGAGGATAACCGGCGTTCCGCTCGACAGCACGCGTGGTGAGCCTCCCTTCGCGAAGCAGCCGACAGCCATTCGCTTCAAGATGCCTGATTAAATCGACGCGCTTCATGCGGAATCGAAATCGAATTGTTCGCGAGTCACGATTTGACCCACCAATGCCTGCTCGGCGAGCTCGCGGTTCGCTTCCAAAACAAGCTCAACCGCCTCGCGCAGATTCTCGCGGGCCTCTTCAAGTGTGGCGCCTTGCGTGTTCGCGCCAGGAAGTTCCTCAACGAAGGCAATGAAACCTTGCGGAACCTGTTGAAATACCGCTGTCATTTTCACGGCTGGAATCCTCGCAACTCAAACAGCAAGTCGACCTTTAGAGCAGGTTTAGGTTACTTTGCTTTTGAAAGTTGTTGCAATTGAGTCAAGTTTTAGGCCGCGGGGAGGCAGGCGTCGACGATGATTGGTCCGACTTGGCTCGTGATGCGTTCGGACAGTTGCGGATTGGCATTGAGCTGGGCCGCGATCGGACGGAGGACCTGGGACATTCCGCCGAGGTAGAGGATCGCGGCTTGTAGGCCATCGGATGTCGCTTGGTAGCGATTGGTTCGTCCGATCGCGCGATCAGGCCTTTGAGCCGCAGGCGCCGCAGATGATAGGTCATTTGGCCCGAGGTGAACTCGCCGGGCGTGCGGGCGAGGAATTGCGCCACGTGGGAGCGCAGGTCTTTGTGAGCAAAGCCTCGAACCAGAAGACGGAACATCAGCAGCGCTGAACAACGCGATTACGGTCGGATCGCCAAACTTCAACCCGCTGGCGCGTTGCCCTTCGACTTGCGTCGGTCGGGTGAGCGCGTCGAAGCGGTCTTGCCCTATCGCCGGATCGTGATCGAGTCGTTGGACGTCGAGCAGACGTCGGTTGGCGGCTTGGGCCATCTTCCGCAATGCGGGAAGGTTCTCGATGCTCCGGCCGATATCAAAATCGCGCGTATTATTCACCGTGGTTTCGGTGCGAAGGCGCGGCCTTGCTTAAAATACTGCTTGATCGTGGACGATTTGTAATCCATCCACAGACTGGGAACCACGCCTTGCGTCATCACGCGAGTGCGAAATCGCGACGGCGTGTTTTTCTGAATGCGGCGGTCAAAGATCAACTGGACGTTCTTCGGGCGTCCCAAGTCGAGGTTGTCGTGAATCACGCGCTCAAAAAACATGCGCCCTGCCAACGGACGGTCGAAGACCTGGGTTCGCGCGAACTCGGCTTGCAGCATGGAGAGCCGATAACAAAACCCGGCCCGTTGATCCGCCGTGGTGAAGGGACAGGGAAGGTGTTTCAACCACCGCCCAAGCAGCGCTTTGATCTTGGCCGCGGACAAACCCAGGGCGATGCGCTGCAGGGCCGCCGGATCGTCGCATTGCAAAATCGCGTTGTCGGACGCCTCGAAACCCACGTTCTGTTTGAGCAGTTGCCGTTTGGCGTACTCGTGTCCGTTGAGGCAGAGCCTTGCGTTGTAGGGAAAATACGAACAGAACTTGATGAAGAACGGACCAAACTGGGGATCGACGCAATAGAAATAATAGTGATTGACCATGGCGGTCGTCTTGATCAGCCAGGGGTAGGTGCGGCCGGTTCGCTCGCAACGTCGCTTCGTCGTGCGGTAGACGGTGGCCTTCTCCTGGGATTTGCCAATCATCACTACACCCTCCGCCGACTCGAACCGCTGCAAATGCTCGTGAAAAACGTCCTCCTTGCGAACCCCCCTCTCAAAGGACACAAGAGGAATCTGGTGCTTGTCGGCAAATTGCTCCACAGCACTGACAAACGTTCTGGTCATCCGCGACATGACCAGCGCGGTAGCGCACGCCTCTTGGCGATGCTGGCGAAAAAACACGCTCACTCCGCCGCCTCGCTGCAACATCGGTTGATAGACGTTCAAATACATCCGGTCGATGCTTTCGAGCGTGAACGTCACGTGTCGATCAATGATTTCGGCGACGGTCGTTGGTAAACTCATGACACAGGCTCCGCTTCTCCACGGTTCGACAAGAACCCCCGCCGCATTGCGGCCCAATCATCGTGCTTGCACGATTAGGATGGAGCGGAGCTTGTTTTACAAGCTTCACAAATGAATCCCCGTATAAATCCATTGGTCTGAGGCGACGCCTCGCTAGAGCCTATCCGAGAACCGGCGGGGACTGGCTCATTTTGCGGTGCCCTCGGAGCAAAATGTGCCTGTCCCCCTCTCCTCGGCCGGTTCTCGGATAGGCAGTAAGTCAAGTAGGGTGGGCACGACCACCGCGGGCGATCTTGGCTGATTGAGTCAAGTGGGGTTGGCACTGCCCACTACAAGCGACCTTGCAATTAGATCAGCGCTTCGAGCCGGCTCCGTCAATCGAATCGCGAAGCCGGATGTGAGGCAATCGCGGGCGATGCCCAGTTTATACAAGTCAGTCACGCGCATCACTCCAGCGTGAATTCCGGCAGCGGCATCAGCTTGCCGCCGGCCATTGCGGAGTCGTGGGCGAGGATGCCGACGCAGGTCCAATTCGCGGATTTCACCGCGTTCGGCTGCGGATCGCGGTCTTCGACGAGCGCGCTGACGAATTCATGTACCAAATGCGGATGCGAGCCGCCATGGCCGGAGCCTTGCAGGAACGAAAGATGCTGATGCTCCTCGGCGTCGTATACGCCGCGGGTCGTGAACGGCCGGAGCGGCTCGGGCAAGAGATTCGCATAGTCGGGCACCTTCACGTGCTTTGGCTTTTCGCCGGTGAAGACGATCGGTTTCCCATGTTCGACCTGCGTCCATTCGAACGATTGCTTCGAACCGTACACGTCGAAGCTCTCGACATATTGCCGCGCCGTGTTGAATAGCGAGCGCGTGATCTCCGCCGCCAGGTCGTTGCCTTTCATCTTGATGTGGCACGTTTCGACGGCGAACGGCGAGCCGTACTTCGCGATCAAGGGTTCGTCGATCCGCCCGGAGCCGAAGCAGGAAACATACTCGGCCTGGGCATTCGGCAACGCCAACACCGGGCCGACGCAATGCGTGGCGTAGTACATCGGCGGCAGACCTTCCCAATAGCCGGGCCAGCCCGCCATTTCCTGCTGATGCGCGGCCCGGAGAAATTGAATCCGCCCGAGGTCACCCCGGTCGAGCATTTCCTTGACGAAGAAAAACTCGCGCGAGTAAACGGTCGTCTCCATCATCATGTACTTCAGCCCGTTTTTCTGGCTGAGCTCGACGATTTTCCGACAATCGTCGACGCTAGTCGCCATCGGCACAGTGCAGGCCACATGCTTGCCGGCATCGAGCGCGGCGAGCGTCATCCAGGCATGGTCGGGAATCGGGGAATTGATGTGGACCGCGTCGATTCTGGGGTCTTTCAGCAGTTCGCGATAATCGGTGTGGCGAACGGCGACTTTCAAAGCATCGCCCATTTGATCGAGCTTCTTGCGGTTGCGCTGGCAGATGGCATACATCTCGGCCTGCGGATGCCGCTGGTAAATCGGGATAAACTCGGCGCCAAAACCGAGCCCGATAATCGCCACGTTGATCTTCTTGCCGCTCATGCTGGTGCCAGCTCCTGAATTGAAATATTTGGAAGAGAGTTTTCACGAGCAGCGAACCTAACGGGCGTTATCTTACCCCAGCGGGGTGCGGCGTGACAAACAACTTGTAGCACCGTATGCTGGACCAGACATCGTCGAAGTTCCCGCCACGCGAGTGCCATCGCGCCGTTTCGTCGAATCTAGCCAGAGGTTTTTCATGCACCGTTTCGCGACGCGCCTTTCTGCTGTTCGCAATCGCCGCCAATGGCGCTCAGGCGGCCGTGCCGGAGAGAACTGCGGTGCTGTTGCTGGGCGACGTGACGGGGCATCATCGGCCGGAAGTGTTCGCGCAGGTGCTCTCGCCGCCGCTGAAGGCGGCCGGTGTCGATGTTACTTTCACGCGGAATATCAAGGACATCAACGCCGCGAATCTGGCCAAGTACGATTGCCTGGCGATCTATGGTGACAACGGCGATTTGCCACCCGACGCCGAAGCCGCGTTGATCGGCTATGTCGAAGCGGGCCATGGGCTGGCGGCCATCCACTGCGCGTCGAACATCTTTCGCAACAGCACGCGCTATACGGCGCTTGTCGGCGGGAGGTTTTGGAAGCATGACACCGGTGTGTTCCGCACGCGGATCATCGACGCACAGCATCCGGCGATGCGCGGCGTCACGACGTTCGAGAGCTGGGACGAAACCTACGTTCACAACGAGCTGAGCGACGACCGGCAAGTGCTGATGGTCCGCCTGCACGAAGGAGGCTACGAACCGTGGACCTGGGTTCGGCAGCAAGGCAAAGGTCGCGTCTATTACACTGCCTCGGGTCACGACGAACGGACATGGAAACAGCCCGGCTATGTGACGATGCTAGCCGCCGGAATGCGCTGGGCTGCGGGCCGCACGAACGACGACTCGCCGCCGCTGGAATATCAAGAGTCGGCGGTCGGATTGCCGAACTATCAGCCGAAGCAAGGCTGGGGCAAAGAAGGAGCCCGAATCAACCGCGTGCAAAAACCCCTCAGCCCCGCCGATTCGATCCGGCACATGCACCTTCCCGAGGGATTTCATGCGGAGCTGTTCGCCGCCGAACCCGACATCGTGAAGCCGATTTGCATGACGTTCGACGAGCGCGGCCGGCTGTGGATCGCCGAGAGCACCGACTACCCGAACAAGCTCGAAAAAAATCCGGAGCGCGAAGGAAACGACCGGATCGTGATTTGCGACGATCCCGGCCATGCCGGCCACGCCACGCGATTCCATGTATTCGCCGATCATTTGAACCAGCCGACCGGTCTGGTGCGGGTGCGCGGCGGGATAATCGCCGTCACGACTCCCCACATCACGTTTCTCAAAGACGCGCCCGGGCACGGCGAGGATGATGAAACGGCCGGCGAGCGCCAGATTCTGTTCACCGGCTTAGGGCGTGGCGATACGCATGGCGTCGCCTCGAATTTGCACTATGGGCTCGACAATTGGATCTACGGCTCGGTCGGCTACGACGGCGGAAACGTCAAGGCCGGCGGCGTGGAGCATCATTTTCGCCAGGGCTATTTTCGCTTCCGGCCCGATGGTTCGGCATTCGAGCCCCTCACGCAAACCAGCAACAACACCTGGGGCCTGGGCCTGAGCGCCGCCGGCGACGTGTTTGGCTCGACGGCCAACGGCGAGCACGCCGTACACCTGGCGATTGCTGATCGGTTTTTCGAAGGGGTGCGCGGCTGGAGTGGGCATGGCAGCGTCGGCATCGCCGATCACAAAGAAGCCCACCCGGTGACGGACGACGTGCACCAGGTCGATAACTTCGGCGGCTACACGGCGGCGGCGGGCTTCGAACTGTACACGGCCCGGAGCTTTCCGCAGGATTATTGGGACCGCGCGGCGTTCGTCTGCGAGCCGACGGAGCATTTGGTGCATCTCGATTGGCTCGTGCCGCAGGGGAGCGCGTTTATTGCCCGCGACGGTTTTAATTTGATGGCGAGCAGCGATGCTTGGACGGCGCCGATTGCCGCCCAGGTTGGCCCCGATGGCGCCGTGTGGGTGATCGATTGGTACACGCCGATCGTGCAGCACAATCCAACGCCCGAGGGCTTTAAGACCGGTGCGGGGGCCGCTTATGAAACGCCGCTGCGCGACAAGAAGCATGGCCGAATCTATCGGATCGTGGCCGACGATGCGAAGCCGGTCGTGTATCCGAAGCTCGACACAAAAGACCCGCAAACGCTGATTGCTGTGCTGAAGAATGACAATCTCTTTTGGCGGCTCACGGCTCAGCGAATGTTGGTGGAGCGCGGCGGAGACGTTCTGGTGGAAGCGCCGCTGGCCGATCTGTTGGGCCAGGATCCGGATAGTCGCTCCAAAACGCATGCGCTGTACGCGATGCAAGGTCTTGGTTTCAACACGGACGGAAGCATCGCAGGCATGCTCGCGTTGGACATCGGCCTGGTGGATAAATCAGCGACAGTCCGCAGAGCGGCAATGGCATGTTTGCCTCGCAAGGCCGAATGGGTCACAAAATTGCTGAGGGACGAATTGCTGACTGCCGAGGAGCCGCTTGTTCGCCGCGATGCGCTTTTGACCCTCGCGGAAATGCCCGGCACGGCGAAATCGTCGGCGGCCATCGTCGCGATGCTCTGCGAACAGCGTAATTACGAAGACCGCTGGATTCCTCTGGCCGCCACGGCCGCGGGCGCCGCCGACGCCGCCGATTTTCTGATCGCCGCGGCCGCCGCGCCGCTGAAGCCGGAATACAAAACACAATTGGCCGAGGCGGTCCGCGTCGTGGCAGAGCATTTTGCCCGGAGCGACTCGCGCAACCGGATTGTCCCGGTGCTTACGGCCTTGGCTGCCGGCAACCCGGAATGGGGCCACGCCGCGCTCACGGGCTTGCTGGCTGGCTGGCCCGCCAATAAAGCGCCCGATATGTCGCCGGCGATGCTCGATGCACTGTCAAAGCTGCTCGCGGCGCAGAATCCCGAGGGGCGGATGCAAGTGGTGACGCTCGGGAAGCGCTGGAACGCCGGGGCCAAGTTCGAGGCGGCGGCGCGCGATATGAAAAAGACGCTGCTCGCGCAAGTTGTCGACGCGAAGCAGCCCGATGCGGCCCGGCTCACCGCGGCGCGGCAGTTGGTAGCCGTCGGCTTGGACGACGACACGGCAGTGGAGTTGCTACGCGCAATCACGCCCAAGAGCAGTCCAGAGCTTGTCGCCGGTGTGTTAGAAGCGGCCGGGGGAAGCAAGTCGGCGGCGGTTGGCCCCGCGATTATCGAGCATTGGCGCGAATTGACCGACACGACGCGACCCGCGGCCGTGGCCATCTTGTTGAGCCGGCCGCATTGGACCGGTGCATTGCTCGACGGCTTGGATAAGGACCATGTCGCGTTGACCGATCTGTCGCTGGATCAAGCCCAAAAGCTTTCGCAAAGCGCCGATGCCGCCCTGGCCGAAAAAGCCAAGAGAATCTTCGCCCGCGGCGGCAAGCTGCCGAGCGCCGATCGGCAGCGCGTCGTTGACCAATTTCACTCCGTGGCCGATCGCCGTGGCGATGCCGTGCGCGGCCGGACCGTGTTCGAGCAGAACTGCGCGAAATGCCATCGCCACGACACGCTCGGCGCGAAAATTGGCCCCGATCTCACCGGCCTCGCGGCCCGAAAAAAGAGCGAAATCTTGATCGACGTTCTCGATCCCAATCGCTCGGTCGAAGGGAACTATCAGCAGTACAACTTGATCACCGAAGATGGCCGGACGTACGTCGGCCTGTTGTCCGGCGATAATCGCACCAGCGTCGAGTTGCTCGACGCCGAAGGAAAACGGCATATCGTGTTGCGCGAAAACATCGATTCGCTCGTGAACACGCGCCGTTCACTGATGCCTGATGGCTTCGAGAAGCTGGGCGCCGACAATCTGACCGATCTATTGGAATTCCTCACGTCGCGCGGAAAATTCGTGCCGCTGCCGCTGGAAAAAGTGGCCACGATCACCAGCGTGCAAGGGATGTTCTTCGACCGCCGCAGCGATGTCGAGCGATTGATTTTTCCCGACTGGGATCCCAAAATCGCGTTCGGCGTGCCGTTTCATCTCACCGATCCGCACGGCGGCCGCGTGGCGAACGTCATCATGCTCCACTCGCCGCAAGGAGCCATTCCGCCGACGATGCCCAAGAGTGTCACTTTGCCCTGCAACATGCCGGCCAAGGCGATCCACCTGCTCAGCGGCGTGAGCGGCTGGGGATATCCGTCGTCGCAAGGCCGCACCGTCTCGATGATCGTCCGGCTGCATTATGCCGATGGAAAAACCGAGGACATTCCGCTCGAAAATGGCGAACATTTTGCCGACTATATCCGCCGCGTCGACGTGCCGGGATCGAAGCTGGCCTTCATGCTCCGCAGCCAGCAAATCCGCTACCTGTCCGTGAACCCCCAGCGCCGCGACACAATCGCCAACATCGAATTCGTGAAAGGCCCCGACGCCACGGCCCCAATCGTGATGGCCGTCACCGTCGAATCGCCCGAGTGAACTTCGCCTCGGTCAGGGGAACTCTCCCCCGGCTACTTATCAACTCGCGCTGACGCCGATCCAAGTAGACCCCCGCTTCCCCGCAATGCGGGCACGGATAAGAACCCTTGGCTTCCCCGGTGTGGCGCGACAACTTTTGCACTCCCACCTCGCGCGCCACCGCGTCGCCGATCCGAATCATGTCCTGCTCAATATCGTCGATCGTCACCTGCCCCGACTTCGAACCCTTCCGCCTCGTCGTCCGCCAGCAATGCCGCGACTACCGCTTTGATCCGCTGCTGCAGCTCTTCTTTCGTGATTCGTTTTGCCATCCTTGGCTCCTTTACCTGAATTCAACTCACAACGACCCTCTCTACCTCAGACCGATCCCCCCATTGTCTGCACCAGCGATCGATTCCTGCAAAGTGCGACATGCACCCGCCTCGCAAGCCCTGCGAAAATTGATCTTGCCGCAATCGCCCATTTTTAAGAAGGTTCTGCCGGCATAACAGATTTATCAGGATCGGGCCGCGCCATTCGATGGACACGGATCGTCTGTCACCGCGCATCGAGGGCTCGAACGCTAGCGAAGCTCCGAAGGGCAAATTCGCCGGCACGGCGTTGGCCCACCAACCCACAGGACGGAACCGATGGGATTTTTGGCTGGACGGCGGGTTGTGGTCACCGGAGGCTCCGGGTTTCTAGGCGCTGAGGTTTGCCGCGCTCTGGAAAGCTACCAACCGGGCACGATCATCGCTCCGCGCAGCTATGAATACGACTTGCGCCGCCGCGAGGCGGTCCGCCGGCTACTGCGCGTGACCCGGCCGCATGTGATCGTGCACCTGGCGGCGGTGGTCGGCGGCATCGGCGCAAATCGGGAAAACCCGGGGCGGTTTTTCTTCGATAACGCAATCATGGGCATCCAGCTCATGGAAGAAGCTCGGCTGTTCAAAGTTGCGAAATTCGTGGGGCTCGGGTCGATCTGTTCGTATCCCAAGCACACGCCCGTGCCGTTTCGCGAGGAAGATCTCTGGAACGGTTACCCGGAGGAAACGAACGCTCCTTATGGTCTCGCGAAAAAGATGCTGCTCGTCCAGGCCCAAGCCTACCGGCAGCAATACGGCCTCAACGCGATTATGTTACTGCCCGTGAACCTGTACGGACCGGGCGACAATTTCGATCCGCAGTCGAGCCACGTGATTCCGGCTTTGATTCGCAAGGTCATCGAGGCTCGCGAGGCGGGCAAGGCGTGGGTCGGGGCCTGGGGCACGGGCAGCGCCTCGCGAGAATTTCTGTTCGTCCGCGACGCGGCCCGTGGTATCGCCGCCGCCACCGAGATGTATAACAAGCCCGAGCCGGTGAATCTGGGCTCGGGCCGCGAGATCACGATCCGCGAGTTGGCCGCGATGATCTGCCGCCTGTGCCGCTACAACGGAGAAATTCGCTGGGACCCCAGCCAGCCGGATGGCCAACCGCGGCGTTTGTTGGAAGTCAGTCGGGCTCGAGCCGAATTCGGGTTCGAGGCCACGACACCGTTCGAAATCGGCTTACGCGACACGATCGGCTGGTACGAAGGGCAATGTCAGCAATCGGCTCTGGCCCGAGCCGCTTGAACGCGCATTGTCTCCCCAGACTATTTTAAGAGCGAACAGAGGCTGCCTCATGCACGATCGCCGCCGCGCGTTGATCACCGGCATCACTGGCCAGGACGGCGCTTACCTGGCCGAATTGCTAGTCGACAAAGGTTATGAAGTCCACGGGCTCGTGCGGCGCTCGAGCCCATTCAACACCGAGCGGCTCGAACATCTGCATCAAGGTGATCCGCGAGACGGACAAAGCCCGCTCAAGCTCCATTTTGGCGACTTGACCGACGCCAGCGGTCTGATGACGCTCGTCCAGTCGATCGAGCCCGACGAGATCTATAATCTCGCCGCGCAAAGCCACGTTCGCGTGTCATTCGATCAGCCGCTGTTCACAGCCGACGTGAATGCCCTGGGGACTTTGCGGATTCTCGAGGCCGCCCGGTCGATGCAAAACCGTCATCCGGCGCGGGTCTATCAAGCTTCGTCGAGCGAGATGTTTGGCAAGGTCAGCGAGGCTCCGCAGCGCGAGACCACGCCGTTTCATCCTCGCAGCCCATACGCTTGCGCCCGGGTCTTCGGCTTTTTTCAGACGGTGAATTATCGCGAAGCATACGGCTTGCACGCCTCGAACGGGATCTTGTTCAATCACGAATCGCCGTTGCGCGGCGACATGTTCGTGACCCGCAAAATCACGCGAGCCGCGGCGCGGATTCGCGAGGGCCTGCAACAGAATCTGCATCTGGGGAATCTCGACGCCCGCCGCGATTGGGGCTACGCGAAAGATTACGTCGAGGCCATGTGGCTAATGCTGCAACAAGACGTGGCGGACGACTATATCATCGCCACGGGCGAGACGCACAGCATTCGCGAACTGCTGGACCTGGCCTTTCGGCACGTCGGGCTGCACTGGAAAGACCACGTCATTGCCGACCCGCAATATCTTCGGCCGACGGACGTCGACATGCTGGTTGGCGACGCATCGAAAGCTCGTGCGCAACTCGGCTGGCGGCCGCGCACGAGTTTCGTGGAGCTTGTCCAGTTGATGATGGAGCACGACTGGGAACTGGCTCGGCACGAACGCCAGGGGCAAACCCGACTGGCGGCATAGGGTCTGAAAGCCAGTTGCAAAAAGGGAGGTCGAGACTCCCGCCGAGCCGCGAATCAGCACGGTATTGCAATTCCGGCTCGGCGGGAGCCTCGCCCTCCCGGATCGTGGTCTTTTTTCAACGGGGCGTTATCCGATTACGCGGCTCAATAATTCGGCGTCGGTGCGCGATAGTGATTCATATCGATCGACTTGAACCACGCGATTGTCTTCTTCAGCCCTTCGCGGAGCGGCACCGTGGGCTGCCAATTGAGATGTTTCCGAGCCAACGTAATATCGGGCCGCCGCTTCGTCGGGTCGTCTTGCGGCAAAGGCCGGTGGACCAGCCGGGCCGATGAACCGGTTAACTCCAGAACCAACTCGGCCAATTGTCCGATCGTGAATTCGTCGGGATTTCCCAGATTGATCGGTCCCGTCACTTCGTCCGGCGCGTTCATCAGCCGGATCAGCCCTTCGACCAGATCGTCGCGATAGCAGAACGCGCGAGTTTGCGAGCCATCGCCGAACATCGTCAGTTCTTCGCCTTCCAACGCCTGGCGAATAAAGTTCGACACCACGCGGCCGTCGTAAGGATGCATTCGCGGGCCGTAGGTGTTGAAAATCCGGGCGATCCGAATCCTCACGCGGTTCATGCGGTGGTAGTCCATGAACAGCGACTCGGCGGCACGCTTGCCTTCGTCGTAGCAGGCCCGCGGGCCGATCGGGTTGACCGAGCCGCGATACGATTCCGGCTGCGGATGGACGTCCGGATCGCCGTAGACTTCGCTCGTCGAGGCTTGTAGCACTTTGGCCCGGCAGCGCTTGGCCATCCCCAGGACATTGATCGCGCCCACGACCGAGGTCTTTGTCGTCTTAATCGGGTTAAACTGATAATGTCCGGGCGCGGCGGGGCAGGCGAGATTGTAGATTTCGTCAACCTCCAGCCAGATCGGATGCACCACGTCGTGGCGGATCAGCTCGAAGTTGGGGCGGTCGAGCAGCCCGAGCACATTCGCCTTTTGACTGGTGAAGAAGTTGTCGACGCAGATGACGTCATGGCCGTCGTCGACCAGGCGCTCGCACAAATGCGAGCCGAGAAACCCGGCGCCGCCGGTCACAAGAATCCGCTTGAGGCTGGGCATGGCAATTCGAACGACGTGCTGAGTGTTGGAAATTGGCGGCGGGCAGATCCTCCGCCTAATTGGGAGGAGCACGATCGCCAAGAACTCTAAGATAGTCTACAAGCCGCGGCGATAATACCGGCGAAAGCCTACCTTGTCGGCGGCGTCCGAATTAGAATTGGTGCGGACCCTGACGCTCAGAGGATGCAAATCGTGAAACAATGCGCTTTCCGCCGGATTTGGCGTGGTTCCAGACAAATGAAGTTCCGCGCCGCCGCAATTCGCTTGGTTGGCGCCTATTTCGGCATTGCGCTGCTGCTCGCGCCGCGACCGATCCCAGCAGATGAACGCCAACCGGCGGTATCGCTGACCACGCTTTTGGCCGAGATGACCGATCGCGATGCTGCGGCGAAATGGCCCGAGCCGGCGTTCACTTTAAAGGAATCGAGCAGCCACGATCGGCGCAAGACCAATCCGGCCGACCCGGCCACCTGGCACTCCAACGACGACCACGATCAGTTCATTCGCAGCGAAGTGAACGACGGTCGCCATGAATGGGTGATCCTGGACCACGACGGCCCGGGGGCCATCACGCGGTTTTGGATTCCGCTGCTGGCCGACAAAGACAAGCAAATGATTCGGTTTTACTTCGACGGCTCGCCGACACCCGCGATTGCCGTCAACTTCAACGAACTAATGAGCGGAAAATTATTTGTCCTTCCGCCGTTGGCGTTCGTCGCTTGGAACGAAACCGATTTGCGGCAGGAGTTGCAAGCGTCGTTCAAAGCGCCGCGTGGCGTGGCGGGCGATTTGTACCTGCCGATTGCGTTTGCCAAGAGCTGCAAGATCACGCTCGACCAGGTTCCATTCTATTACGTGATCAACTACCGGGCCTATGCGCCGGGAACCCAGGTCGAGACGTTTTCGCTGGACGATTATGTGGCCGCGAAGGCTAAGGTGGCGCAAACCGACAAGACTCTGCTGGCCGGCCTCGATCCGCAGCGCGTTGCCGGCGCCGAGCAAGCGACGCTTGGCCCCGGCGAGGAACTAAACCTCGATTTGAGCAAAGGAGAATCCTCGGTCCGCGATCTTCAGGTTCAAATTGATCCCAAGGACGCTCCGCAAGTGCTGCGCTCGATCATTCTGGAAGGCACGTTTGACGATGAACAGACGATCTGGTGCCCGCTCGGTGAATTCTTCGGCTGCGGGGCGCGGTTGCATGCCGTGCGGGACTGGTGCCGCTCGGTTGACGAGCGCGGCACACTTTCCGCCCGATGGATTATGCCCTACGAGCGCACTGGAAGACTGGCGCTGAAGAACGTCGGAACCAAACGGGTGACGGTTAGATTGGTGCGACAGTATTGCCCTGGAAATGGGACGTCCGATCGCTGCATTTTCATGCGAACTGGCACTGCCAACTCGGGATGAAAACCCGTCCGATGTTCGACTGGAACTACATTGAAATTCAAGGCGGAGCAAAATACGTCGGCGATACGCTGACTGTCTACAGTCCCGTGCCCGAATGGTACGGCGAAGGGGACGAGCGGATTTATTTGAACGGCGAGCGAGTCGCTTCCCACATCGGCACCGGCACGGAAGATTACTACGGTTATGCCTGGGGAATGGCGAATTTCTTCAACTCGCCGTTTCTGTCCGCTCCCGAGCGAGATACGAGCGGCCGCGACAGTTGGAAAGGCTACACGACCACCTCGCGCTTGCGCTTGCTGGATTCAATTCCTGTCGAAACGAGCCTCAAGCACGACATGGAAATCTGGAACTGGGCCGACACCAAGGTCGACTACGCCGTGGGCTTGTTCTGGTACGGCCGCCCCGGCGTGAAACACAACCGGCTGCCACAACCCGACGAAGCGGCCCAGCCGGTGAAGGAGGCTCCGCCCGACCCGGCGCGCTACAAAATCCCATCGGCCTTGGAGTGCGAGTCGCTGCCGATCGTCGCCCGTTCGCCGGGGTTGCCCACTGAAATTCAGGGGGGCGGATTGCGCGAGGGGATGTGGAGCGGCGGCCAGCAATTGTTCGTCCGCGCGAGCAAAACAGGCGACTATCTCGAACTGAGCATTCCCGACAAGGCCGCGGGCAAACGCAAAGTGACGCTCTACGGCACGAAAGCTCCCGACTACGGGATTCTCAAATTCAGCATCAACGGCCAGCCGGCCGGACCCCCCTACGACGCATATCACTCCGTAGCCATCGCCAGCGGTCCGATCGAACTCGGCACGTTCGAGCCGAAGGATGGCAAACTGCTGTTACGGGTCGAAGTGGTCGGTGCAAACCGCGCGGCGATCGGCTCGCGCTACTTCTTCGGCCTCGACTGCGTCACACTGCAAGGGGAATGAGCTAGATCCGTAGGGTGGGCATTGCCCACCTTGGATCACCAGGAGACTTTGCGTCTTTGGTGGGCGGCGCACGCTACAATGTATCCACTTGCTCGGGCTCGAATTGCCTAACCTCACTTTACAGGCCTCCCGGCGCGGACTATCCTCTGCCCGTCGCTGTGCGATGTTTCGGAATCGATCGGAATCATGTAATCAAGGGTGGGTGACGTATGCACCGTGCTGGCAAGTTCTTCGTGGCGTGCCTGGCGATCGTGGCGGTGGCTAGCTGGCTAACAGGACGGGCGGCGGCCGACGACTTTCGCATCGCGACCAAAGTTTTCTCTGGAACGGCGACCGAGCCGGTCAGCGAAAACGTCACGCTGTTTCGCGGCAGCCAGGTTTACGATTTTCTCAGCAAGCCGAACGAAATCACGCTGTTCGACAAGACCCGCAACCGCGTGATCCTGATGGATCCGGTCCGCAAGGTTAAAGCCGAGGTGAAGGGGGAGCGGCTCGCAGCGTTCAGCGTCGAGCTGCGCGGCTGGTGCGAGCGGCAAACCGATCCGCTGTTGAAATTCGCCGCCGAGCCCCGCTTCGATGAAACGATGGACGAAGCCACCGGCGAGATGGTCTTTACCAGCCCGCTGATGACGTACCGCATCAAGCCGATGAAGTCCGACACCGAGGTGATTTCGCGGCAGTATCTGGAGTTTTCCGATTCTTACGCCCGGCTCAATTCGCTCACCAACCCTGGCTCGCTGCCGCCATTTCCACGACTGGCGGTAAATGAAGCCCTGTTCCGCAGCCGTTCGATTCCGGAGAACGTGCAGCTAACGATCACGTCACATGGCCGCTTCGGCGGCCGGGCGATGAACTTGCGGAGCGAGCACGCGGTGAACTGGCGGCTGCTGGATTCCGATTTGCAGAAGATCGACGAAGCCGGCGAATTCCTGGTCACATTCACGCCGGTCTCGCTGGAAAAATATCTGCGCATCGACGAGCACGAAGCGCACAAATAGCCAGCCAATTCCAACTCTGGCTTCCGCGGCTGCGGTGTCCTGCGGGCTCTTCTTGTCGATGCATCGCGTGACAACTTTTCCGACACGGGCAAAACCGTTATGCCTGTGGGTGCGAAATCGTTGTGCCTTTCATCTTGTTCGCCAGGTCCAATTCGAGGATCATCCCCTCCCTTGGAAGGGCATTATTCGTACATCGCGTGCAAGGACGCTTCGATGCAATACAAGATTCACGCGACCGTTGGGGCTTTCGCCTGCTTCGGTTTGCTGACGCTGACCGGTTGTCTTTCGCTCGGGGGCAGAACAACCTACACGTCGGAATCGCCGGAGACGAAGGCGCAGATCAACGCACTGGAAACTCGGGTCAGCGTCCTGGAGCGAGTCGTGCTCGGCGCAACCCCGCCGGGCTCGATGCAGACATCCCGACCGGCCAGTCCAAACCTGACCGGCAACGTACCAGCGAATTCCATCCGCCAATAGGCACACCAAGCGACGCGATTGACCTGACCGGCTTTCTTCGGTGGCGGCCGATGAAACAAACGCCAGCCGGACACGACTTCTAGCTGCCCCTGCATTCGTGGGGCTGGAGCAGACCTCATCGTAGTTTCTCACCCTGCGCTCTGCTAATATCAAGCGCGCTGCGGATGGCGGCTCGAGTCATCGCAACGATCGGCTGAGGCATCTTTCTGAAGCGCCGTTTTCCTCGGTTTCTCATCGCCCGGTCTGATATTTCGGGTGCCAAATCAAACGGCGGACTTCGTAATTGCCGGTTAGCAGCCTGTTGAAAAAGGGGGACTGGCTCTGAGCGACTGAACGAATTTTCCGCAGTTTGGACGGTGCCGCGAAGTGCCTGTCCCCTTTTTCATAGACTATTAGAGCACAACCCAATGGAATCCTTGAAGATCGTCGCTTTGTGCATTGCTGCCGCAATCGTTTATGGCATTCTTCATGACCAAGTGACCGCCAGAGTCTGCGTCGAATATTTCACTATCGGCCACCCACCGGTTTTCAATACCACTTCACCAACTCTGTTAGCGCTTGGCTGGGGCGTCATCGCGACATGGTGGGTTGGTCTGATGCTCGCGATTCCTGCGGTGATCGCCGCTAGAGTAGGATCTTGGCCCAAGCTCCCGGCGTCGCGTCTGCTTCGGCCCATTTTTTATTTGCTAGTCGTCATGGCCGTGGCTTCGTTGGCAGCAGGAATCTCCGGCTACTTTGCAGCCAAGGCCGGCGCAGTCTGGCTGCTGCCGCCGTTCGCGGCCCGCGTTCCACCTGACAAGCAAGTCGCTTTCATAGCTGATCTTTGGGCACATCTCGCCGCGTACGGATTTGGCTTTTTCGGCGGCATCTTTGTCTGCATGTGGGTGTTGCTGCGGCGCAGAAAAATGACGTAGCGGGAAAGTGACCGAGACAGAAAGTACATCTTCCCAGAGCCAATAAATTATAAAGCGTTCTTTTCCAGCAAGCCGAATGGAGCATCGCCGAGCAATGCCATGCCCTGTCGCTGCGTTTATTGAACATCGCTTGTCGTTAAGCGCGATGCTAAAATAAGACTCGCTTATGCCGAGCGCGACTGCGGGTGCCATTGCTCTGTCTGCGGGCTCAAACAATTTGACTTCGCTCCACCACCGGCGAAGCCGTCGGCAATGTGATGTCGAAGTTCTCGACCATTTAAACAGGCGAACGCATGCGAACGAAATCTTCGATTGGCGTCTTTCTTGCCGTAATTGTGTTCGGTTTAGCGACGGCCAAAATGCCGCGCCCGTGGCACGAGGTGACTGCGCTTCAGGCGGCGGAGTTTACGGTCGAGGCCAGCAAGGAAGGAGCCACGGTCAAGCTCGATGGCAAGCTGGTCACCGAGTATCGGACGTTCTCGGGCCACGAACCGATCTTGTGGCCTGTCGTTGGCCCCACGGGCAAGGAGATGACCCGCGGCTGGCCGATGCGGGACGAGCCCGGGGCAACGCACGATCATCCGCACCAACGGTCGTTCTGGTTCACGCATGGCAAGGTGAACGGGATCGATTTCTGGAGCGAAGGCGAGCGGGCCGGCAAGATCCGGCAGCGTGGCGACTTCCTCGAACTGCATGGCGGGTCCACGGGGCGCATCGTCGCCCAGGACGATTGGATCGGCCCCGATGGAGCCAAGGTTTGCGAAGACCGCCGGACGCTCGTCTTCCGCGCAGCGAAAGATGAGCGAACGATCGACTTCAACGTCATCGTCACCGCCAGCAATGGTCCGTTGGTGTTCGGAGATACGAAGGAAGGAAGCTTCGGGCTGCGGATTGCCGACTCGATGCGGGTCGATTCGAAGCAGGGAGGCCGGATCGTCAACAGCGAGGGCCGCATCGACGCGGCCGCCTGGGGCCAGCGCGCCGCGTGGGTCGATTACCAAGGGCCGGTCGACGGCCAGACGCTCGGCATCGCGATCCTGAACCATCCGACGAGCTACGGCTATCCGACGTTCTGGCACGTGCGGACGTATGGCTTGTTCGCGGCCAATCCGTTCGGTCGCAAAGATTTCGAGCCCAATGCCGGTCACGATGGCTCGCTCACACTCGATCCGGGCCGAACGCTCGAACTGCACTATCGAGTGATCTTGCACCACGGCGATGAAAAATCGGCGCACATCGCGGAAGCGTTTACGGCCTATGCTCGCGAGACTCGCGAGTCACTTGATTCAAAATGACGCGGCGACTCCGCTCGCGATTCATTTCGACAACCAACGCCGTCGCTTTATTTCATCTGAAACGGAAATGCGCTGCCGCGCGCCACCAACGGCGCAGGTTGCCACGTTCGCTCGAAGAACGAGCAATCGAAACCGCGTCAAATGTTATTCGATTTAGATTTGCGGAACAGCGAAGTCGGCCGTCGCAAATTGCCGATAGCTTAATCTGTCGGCAATCAACCCATCTTGTCCCTTTTGCGTGGTCGCATCCGGTCAGCCCTGTTGCCCAAATTTCCGCGAGGCGCGGGACGTTTGGCGAATTCCAAGCGTTTTCTAAACCATCCGCTTAAAACAAAGAAGTCGCTTGATGAGCCTTCCGGATTCCACGTAGCAGCGAGGAGATCCAAGAGCCCATGACGGCCAGTGTTCAAACCGTAAGATGCCTGAAAAACTTGAGAGAATTTGTCAATAAAACCCTCTGCGACCGCAACTTTCTGGAACTTGACGCCTATCCGCTAAGCGAGCACATCCTGGTTCGCGGCGACACACCCTGTGGAATTTTATTTTGCCTGCACGGCCCGCGCGCCGTGAAGTTCACCGCGGTTTGGGAGAGCAAGCGCAACACATTGTTGTTCTATGGATGCCGCGGCGAGCGAATTCTGAAACTTCAGCTAGAACAACCATTGGAGATTACTCAAGCAGCCTGAAGGCGTTTGATGCGGACGTTTGACGTCCGGAAGCATTGATTGCACAGGACCACAATCTGCATTGACATCCGTTCAGTTAAACTGTACAAGAATATAGTTGGCATTATCAATACACGGAGGTGATTCATGCTGGTGTTGTCTCGCAAGGAAAACGAGCGGATCAGGCTCGGCGACTCGATCGTCGTGACCGTGGTCCGCGTGTCTGGCGGCAAAGTCCGGCTGGGAATCGAAGCACCGGCGGACATGGTCGTCCTGCGCGACGAGTTGGCGGAGCGCCTGACCGCGGCCGTCGATCTTCCGCCGCTGGAAAGCGGGTTCGCGCCGGGCGCCAGCGCCGCTGCCGTTAAATGGCGCCGCGGATTTCTCTGCGGCCGGCTCTGAGTGAATCGCAACGTCCCAGCCGTTGGCACTCGGCTGGGACGTTACGATTGGGGCATGCGTCAATTCGGCTGATCGATGCTGTCGATTCCGGCAATCAGCTTCAGGAATTGGTCCATCGTGGCGATGCGCTGTTCCGGATTGGGATCCAGCGAGCGGTTGATTGCTTCGGCCAGCCGGGCGTTGATCCGCGGCCGAAGCAGTCGGATTTCGGTCGGCTGGTCGTGGGCGAGCGCGGCCTGCCCGGACACGCCGCGCGGCCACGGCAAATCATAAGTGCAGATCTCGAACGCGGTTGCCCCGAACGAAAACACGTCGATCCGCTGATCCGTTCGCCGCCGGCGCACGACTTCCGGCGGCATGTAGTTCGGTGTTCCGGTCCGATTGCCCGGCTGCATGAACTCGGGCGTCAGTGGAACCGCCAGACCGAAGTCGATCAATTTCAACGACTGCAAACTCTTCGTGCAGACGAAGTTCCGCGGGCAAATATCGTGGTGGATGAATCCGGCCGCATGCACGGCTTGAATCGCCTGGGCTGCCTGGCGAACGAGCGTGACATGGTTGCCGTCGAGCCGCCCGTCGCGAGGAATCAGGGCTGAATTCAAGCCCGGACCTTCAAGATATTCCAGGACAATGTAATTCTGCCCCGTGGTCGTGACGCCGAACTCAAGCGTCTCGACGACGCGCGGATGGTGAATCGCCTGGCCGATCTCCCCTTCGCTCGGTTTCTTGAGACCTTTGAAGCGGTTTTCGAAGGCGGCCGTCTTTTCGGGGTCCAACAGCTTCAGGCCGACAATCTGGCCGCTGGCTTTATCGCGGGCCATGTGGAACGTCGACATGGTGCCGGAAATGGCTTCCCGCAGCAGCTCGAACCGGGCGGAAACATCGAGCTTTGTGGCAAAGAGCTTTTTTAGTCCGCCGAATAGCGCCATCGAGCCCAGTCCCCTCTTTGTGCCCACCTCACTTTATGCGGCGGGAAGCTTCCGAGCAAGCTGGCAGAGCGGCTGCCGAATCGGCCGCTGGGTTATAGACGCCGCGCAATTTCGCCGCACATCATCAGGCTTGACCCCCATCCGAAGTTCTGGAATAATTTGCTGACTGACTAGTCCGTCTTGTAAATATTACAGGTGATTCGATGCCTTCTGCGACTCGCAAAGGGCCAGGCCGGCCGAAGGATGAGAATCTGCCGCAGCGCCGCCGCGAGGAGATTCTGGATGTGGCGGCCAGCGTGTTCGCACAATACGGATATCCGAATTCGGACATGGACTATGTGGCCAAGGCTCTACATGTCGGCAAGGGGACGATCTATCGGTACTTCCCCAGTAAGCAGGAGTTGTTCCTGGCGGCGGCCGACCGTGGCATGCGGCAGGTCCACGAGCATATCGAAGCGGCCTGCGTTGGAATTACCGATCCACTCCTCCGATTGTCGCGAACCATCTGCGCCTATTTGGGCTTCTTTAAGGAACACCCGCAATACACCGAACTGCTGATTCAGGAACGGGCCGAGTTCAAAGACCGACCGCAACAGACGTATTTCGCCCATCGCGAGCAGAATTTGCGCCCTGGCGGCAATGGTTCGAAGAACTGATCGCCGCCGGCCGGATGCGCCGGATTCCGGTCGATCGGATTGTGGAAGTCATCAGCGACCTGGTGTACGGCGCGATGTTCACAAACCATTTCACCGGCCGGCACAAGCCGCTTGAAATTCAAACCCAAGACATTCTGGATGTCGTGTTTTACGGCATCCTGACCGACAAAGAGCCATCGCACCACAGCACATCGAAGTACGACGCTTCTTGAGCCGGCGTACGCCCGACAATTCATCGCATAACCATCCACTTAGCCGCCACGCTCGCGTGGCGAAATCGTGACACATGAAAAATGAAACTAGCTTGCCGCGGGTTGACAAGGTGGATTCGAGTCCTGCGCTTCGCACCCATGGCAACGGCCGAACCGAGCTGAAACTAGCCGATCCGGCTCAGGCCGATTTGGCAGACCTGGAAACAGCAACCATTGATCTTCCGGCAGACGCCAACGGCGATTTTGATCCGCCGAACGGTCATAACGATACCGACGCTAGCTGCCTATCCGAGAACCGGCCGAGGAAAGGGGGACAGGCACATTTTGCTCCCAGGGCACCGCAAAATGAGCCAGTCCCCGCCGGTTCTCGGATAGGCTCTAGGCCGGAATCTCGTGTACCCGTGGTAGAAGCCGCGGAAATTGCAAGTGGCTCTCGCCGTGCGCGCCCAGCACGCGCATCATCGTTCTTGGCGCGCTGGCAGTCATCCTGTGCCTGTTCGCCTATTTCGGCGTGCCCGCCGCGATGCGGTATTTGCGTTACGAATCGACGGACGACGCTTTTGTCGATGGCCATGTCACCTATCTCAGCCCGCGGATCAACGGCACCGTGACCGAAGTCTTGGTCGACGACAACCAGCATGTCGAGAAGGACGAAGTGCTGGTTCGACTAGACGCGCGAATCTTTGCAACTCGCGGTCGATCAAAAGAAGGCGGCGTTGGCCAGCGCGAAACTGATGGTCGATCAGCAACTTGCCGCGCTGGACGCCGGCCAGGCGGAGTTGGAACAGGCCAGGAACCAGGTTCGGGGTCAGTTGGCGGCCATTCGCGGCGACTGGTACATGCTGGAAACCATCCGCACGCTGATCCGCTATCAGGTGGCCAGCGTCCGCTCGAGCATTGCGAATCTCAAGCTACAGGAAGCCAATCTGGCGAATTTTCAAGGCCAGTACGAACGGGGCGCCAAGCTCGTCACCCAATCGGCCATGAGCACCGAAGAATTCGAGCAGCGCCGCACGGCTTTGACCGTGGCGAAAGAGCAAGTCGCGACAGCAAGGCAATCCATTCGCCAATCGCGCGCTTTACTGGGGCTAGCGCCGGACGACGCTCATGGAGACGAAGTGCCGGCCGACATCGAAGAGTCGTTCCCCGGCGTGCAATATGCCCTGAGCGGCGTGCAGCAAACGCTAGCCCAATTGGGCGTGCCGTTTGAGCTGACGAATATGAAAACCACCACGATCATGGACCGGATCACGCAGTTCGCCACTTCCTCGGCCGCCGATCAGGCTCCCGCGGTGCAACTGGCCGAAGCCCATCTGCGGCAGGCCAAGGCGGCACTGGGAGGATCGGGATTCGATCCGGCCAAGCCCTACAACCATCCGTCGGTGGTCCAGGCACAAAAGGAACTCGAACAAGCCGAATTGGATTTGAGCTATGCCGAAATCCGCGCCCCGATCGCCGGCTTCATCAGCCGCCGCACGGTGAACACCGGCAACCGGGTGCAAGTCGCTCAGGCGCTGCTGGCGATCCATTCGCTCGACGACGTGTGGATCGACGCGAATTTCAAGGAAGCCCAGTTGCACAAATTGCGGATCGGCCAGCCGGTCGATATTTCGGTCGACGCTTATCCCGACCGCGTGTTTCACGGCCGCGTGGCCGGTTTCAGCTCGGGCACGGGCGCGGCGATGTCGTTGCTGCCGCCGGAAAATGCGACCGGCAACTTTGTCAAGGTTGTCCAGCGGTTGCCAGTGCGAATCGAGCTGACCGAACCTGTGCCGGCCGATACGCCATTGTTCATCGGCCTGTCGGTGGTGCCCGATGTGGATGTCGCGGCGAAACCGACCGGGGCCGATTCCGGCGGATTGCTGCGCGGACCATTGCGTTGATTCGCGGCCTCGATGCTGCAAGCCGTAGGGTGGGCAAAGCCCACATTCCAATGAGATCGGGCAGCATGACGTTGCTCTTTTTGTTCAATCTCGGCGCACGGTGCTGTCATGACGACGGCTCGGATACTTTCCATGCCCGGGCGAAGCGGATTCTTGACGAACCAGTGGGTGATCGCGCTCACGGTCACGCTGGCGACGTTCATGGAGGTGCTCGACACGAGCATCGCCAATGTTTCGCTGCCCCATATCGCGGGCAATCTGTCGGTCTCGACCGAGGAAAGCACCTGGGTGCTGACCAGCTATCTAGTTTCCAACGCGATTGTGCTGCCGCTGTCGGGCTGGCTCTCGGGACTCTTGGGCCGCAAGCGGTTTTACATGCTTTCGGTGCTGATATTCACGATCAGTTCGGCCCTGTGTGGCTTCGCCACGAGCTTGGGGCAGTTGATTTTCTTCCGGATATTGCAGGGAGTCGGCGGCGGCGGATTGCAACCGTCGGAACAGGCCATTCTGGTCGACGCCTTTCCGCCGGCCAAACGCGGGATGGCGATGGCCGTGTATGGGATGGCGATCCTCGTCGCGCCGATTCTCGGGCCGACACTGGGAGGATTCATCACCGACAATTATTCCTGGCGGTGGATTTTTTATATCAACGTGCCGGTGGGTTGCTTCTCGCTGTTCATGACCAGCCTGGTGCTGGAAGATCCGCCGTATCTGAAGGCGCAACGGGCCGCCCAGCGCGGCAAACCGTTTCGGATGGATTACATCGGTCTGGGACTGATGGCGCTGGGCCTGGGAACGCTGGAAGTCGTGTTCGACAAAGGACAGCAAGAGGATTGGTTCAGCTCGCATTTCATCGTCATCCTGGCGACGATCGCGGCGGTGTGCATTGTTGCCACCGTGATCTGGGAATTGCACCATCCGCAGCCGATCATCAATTTGCGGCTGCTGAAGGAGCGGAACTTTCTATTCTGTGGCGTGGTGGCGTTCAGTGTCTTCGGCGTGCTGTATGGCAGCACCGTGCTGCTGCCGCAGATGATGCAAACGCTGATGGGCTATTCCGCCACGATGGCCGGGCTGGTCCTGTCGCCGGCCGGATTCTTCACCATGCTGGAAATGCCGCTGATTGGCTTTTTATTGAGCCGCCGCGTCGATGCGCGCTGGCTGATCATCGCCGGGCTGTCGACCGTGGCATTTGCGGCATTCTGGATGTCGACGTTGAATCTCGAGGTGCAGCCGTATCAAATCATCGTGCCGCGGATCGTGCAAACCCTCGGCGCCGGGCTGCTCTGGGTGCCGATCAACACGGCGGCCTATCTGTTTATTCCCAAGGACCAGACGAACAATGCGGCCGGGTTATTCAACCTGATTCGCAACGAAGGCTCGAGCATCGGCGTCTCCGTGGCGACAACCCTGTTGCAACGGCATACGCAAATGCATCAGGTGCATTTGATCTCGCGCGTGAACATTTTGAATCCCGAGGCGACTTCGGTGTTGGCGAAGATGAGCGCGGCGACGCAGCATGTCAGCGGCGATGCGGTGGGCGCCGCTCAGACGTCGTTGCAAATGATTTACGGCATGGTCCAGAAACAGGCCCAGACGCTGGCCTATCTGGATATCTTTCGCCAATTCGCGTGGAGCACGCTGCTGGTGATTCCCCTGGTCCTGCTGATGCGCAAATCCGTGGCCGCCAAAGGCCCCGCGGCGGTGCACTAATGGCGATTCCAACAAGTAAAGTCGAACATAAGCCGCGTTTGCAGCGTAGTGGTACATTTTGAGATTTTTGGCGCGGCGACGGCACGCGGAGCGTGCCTGCTACGTAGTAGGCACACTCCCGTGTGCCGTCGGGGCTCAAACGGCGCCACTACCGTTTGCTGGGTGGAATTGACACGCTTTCGGCGAAAGAATACAGCTAAATCGGGGGACGATGCTGCCAGCAGGAGGACGAACCATGTCGACCGCCAAAGCCGCGAAATCGCCGCAGGCCAAGCAGCAGCCGGTTGCCGACGGTGCGAAAGCCGGCGCACCGCTGTTTTGGCCGGCCATCGTGTTGCTATGCGCCTTCTGGGCCTTCCGCATCGGGGCCGAGTGGATCGAGATGTCGATGTTCTTTCGATTCGTGTCGCGAATGCTTGCGCACCTGCTGCTGTTGGTGCTGTTTGTCACCTGGTGGTTGACGAATCGGCGCATCGCCCGGTCCGATCGCTGGCGGGCGTTGGCCGTGGCGACCTGCGGAGCCGTGTTAGCCGGCTTGCTTGCGGACAAGAGTATCGGCATGTTTGTCATCATGTTCGGACTCCCCTTCGTGCTCACGATCTGGGTTGCCTGGCTGATCTTCACCGCTCGACTAGCGTTGCAGACCCGGCGAATCGGGTTTTGCACCCTGGTGCTGCTCTCGTGGCTGGCTTGCGACACGCTGCGCTGGAATGGCTTGGACGGTGGTCAGCACAATGAGCTTGCCTGGCGCTGGTCGGCGACGGCTGAGCAATTGTTCCTGGCATCCCGCTCGGCGTCGAAAGCTGAAACCACCAACATGAGCGGATCGAAAAAAAGCGCTGAACAACCCCCGACGATTGAGCCGCCGATCAAGGTTTTGTCGATCTCGAGCGATGATTGGCCTGAATTCCGTGGTCCGGCGCGAGATGATCGCGTTCATGCCACTGATTTGAACACCGCGTGGCAAGTGAATCCGCCCAAACAGATTTGGCGCGAACGAGTTGGGCCGGGCTGGTCGAGCATGGCCATCGTCGGTGGTTTGTTATTCACGCAAGAACAGCGCGGCGATCAGGAGGCGGTCGTCTGTTACGACGCGGCCTCCGGCACCGAGGTGTGGGCCCATAACGATGCCGACCGGTTTTCCGATAATCTCTCGGGGGCCGGCCCGCGCGGAACACCCACCTATTCTGAGAGCCGGATCTACGCGCTCGGAGGCCGCGGACGACTGAATTGCCTCGAAGCCAACACGGGCCGGGTCATCTGGTCGCGCGACATCGTGGCCGACTCGGGCGGCGCCGATTCCGATGTGGGGCTATTCCAACTCGCCACTCGTGGTCGGCGGCAACGTGATCGTGTGGGCCGGCAAAGAGGGGAGCAAAGGCCTGCTGGCCTATCATGCCCAAAATGGCGAACCGGCGTGGACCGTGCCGGCCGGCAAGAACAGCTACAGCTCGCCGCAACTGGCCACGCTCGGCGGCGTCGAACAATTGCTGGTGCTCAGCGATCATGGCGTGACCGCGACCGATCCAGCCACCGGCAAGATTCTGTGGGAACATCTGCTGGCTAATGATGGCCTGTACATGCCCGTGGCCCAGCCGCAAGCGATCGACGACAAACTGCTGTTGATTCCGCATCCCAACGGTATTTCACTGATTGAAGTGACCCGCGACGCCGATCACTGGTCGACGAAAAAACGCTGGGAATCGAAGTCGCTCAAGCTGACGCTCAACGATTTCGTCGTCGCCGACGGCAGCGTCTACGGATTCGACGACGGCATTTTCTGCTGCGTCGATCTCGAGACCGGCAAGCGCCGCTGGAAGCAAGGCCGCTACGGGCACGGCCAGGTGCTGCTGCTGGCCGATCAAAAAATGCTGTTCGTGATGTCCGAAACTGGCGACGCGGTGTTGCTGGCGGTGAACCCGGCGAAGTTGGACGAACTCGGTCGGTTCAAAGCCATCGACGGCAAGACCTGGAATCATCCCGTGATCGCTCACGGCCGTTTGTTTGCCCGCAACGGCGAGGAAATGGCTTGTTACGATCTCAGCCGGCAGGCGATGCGGTAGAAAAAATGAGGGGCGTGAGGTAATGAGGGGCGTGAGTCGCCGGGGCTTCGTCCTCACGTTGTTGCCTTCGAACTCCAGCCCCGGCCACCCTTGCCGCGTTTGCCAACGAGCGCATTATTTCATGAACTTGCCGACCAGTTCTTTCTGTGCTTTATCGCATTTGTCCGCCATCGCATCGGCGGGACCCTTCGCCGTGTCCGACGACGCGGCCACCAGCCGCAACACGCGCTCAACCTGCCGATGGGCCTCGGCGACTTGCTCTGAGACTTCGCGGAAAATGACCATCACCAGGTTCCATTCATCGCTGGCGATGGCTTCGAATTCCTGATAGGCCTTCGGGTCGGCACTTTTCAGACTGTCGCGAATCTTGATTCGCTTCGCCTGGACATCTCCGCTGGCGACTCGACCTCGGGCAATTTCCTTGAGCGATGTCTCTTGGAACGCGATGATCTTGTCGTGCATTTTCTGGGCGACCGGCAGCAGCTTGTCGTAGGGGACGCTTTTGGCGAGCGCCTCCTTGAATTTGTCGCCGAGCAGGTGCGCGTCGGCGCCCAGTTTTTTTGCCGTCGCGATATACCCCTTGATCGTCTTCGCGATGCCGCGGTAGTCGGACACCAGATCCTTGGCTAGATCCGCGGCTTTGCCGGTGCGGCTCTTGGCCGATTCTTCGAGCAATTGTTCGGTTTGCACGCGGGCCTTTTCGGCGATGTCCTGCAAGACCGGGATCCGGGCCTTGATCGCCTTGGCGCTCGGGGGCATCGGCACGTCGGCTGGCTTGATGCCCCAATCCATCACTTCTTTATAAGTGCGAATGAACTCGACGAATCCATCCTTTTGCGTGGCTTTCAACGAGTCGCGCATCGCGCTGCGCAGATCCTGCAGTTGAGTGGAGGCCGCCTTGTTGTCCTTAAGCTTGCCTTCGGTCAAATCCTTAATCAATTGATTGCCGGTCTTGATCGCGTCTTCGACGGTCTTGGCCAACTCCTTCAATTTCCCGTCGGCCTCGGCGCATGGCTTTGAGCAAGCCCAGTTGATACCGTTCCTTGCTCAGTTGCTCGGCGCCCTTGCTGCACTCATCTTTCCAAGTCTTGAGCTTAGCGGCGGCTCCTTTCTTGTCGTCCTTGGCTTTCTTGACGGCCTCTTCGCTCTTGTCGATGGCGTCTTCAAGCTTCTTGATGGCAACGCCCAGGTCGTCGTAAGCCTTCGGCGTGCCCGGCGCTGCCTTCGGATTGGCTTTGATGAAATCGCGGATCGCCTCGCTCAGCCCCGTCTTCTTCACGCTGCCGGGCCGAACTCCGTCCCAGAGTTTTTCGGTAATGGTAATGTTGATCATCGGGTGAACTCCTGCTGCTCGCAAGATCGCAAAAAAGGGAAGACGGTTAGTTACACGATCGATCGCAGGCGCCTATTTTGCATTCGCGCCGAGAAAAAAATCAAGCGGGCAATCTTCCAAACGTTTCTGGCGGGGGGGCGAAGACCACCCATTTTTGGTGAAATTGTTTGTCGGGTCGGCTAAAATGCTCGACATGCTCGCCGCCTTCGACCGGGCGAGATTCTGATCGCGCGGCTTCATCTAAAGGAGCAGATGATGAAAGTCAGCTTCGTATTCGCGGCTCTCGCGTTGGCAATCTTCGCGAATCCACTCTCTCGGCTATTGGCTGAAGAAGCGAAGGAAAAGCTCTACCCCGATCCGATCAACGTGCATCCCAAGCCGATCCACGAGGATCGAAGCGTCAAATACGACTACGACATCGTTTACATCCGCGCCCCGCGCGGGCGATCACGTTCATAAGGAATTCTATCCCGAAATCGCCCGGCCGGTGTTCATGGCGCCGGGCGCGGACCTGATGCTGCTGCATCCCAACGGGTCGGAGGAAGTTCTGGTCCGCGGCGGCGACAAGGGGGCCGTGCAAGATCCGGTGATCAGCTTCGACGGAAAATGGGTCTACTACTGCATGCTGCACGATGTCAGCCGGGGGAACCAGTTCGAAATCCCGCCCGGCGGCGCCGACATCTATAAGTTGAACCTCGCCTCGCGAAAGATCGTGCAACTGACGAAGCAGCAATTCACGCCGAATACCGGCGCCGCCCCCGCCTGGGGCAAAGACTACCGCGCCGGACAAGGGCAAGGAGTACGCCACGAATTTTCTCCCCTACGGCGTCTACAACACGGGGCCTTGTCCATTGCCCGGCGGAAAAATTGTGTTCACGAGCAATCGCAACGCCTTCCGGCCCCCCAAACATCCCGGCCCATGCCTGCAACTGTTCGTCATGGACGACGCGAACGACACCGCGGCGGCGGAACGCAACGTCCAGGAAATCGGCTTCCTCAACGTCGCGATGGCCTTGCACCCGGTGGTGCTGACCGATGGACGCGTGATGTTCAGCACGCTCGAAGGGCAGGGCCTGCGGACCGACATTGAATGGGGCCTGTGGTGTATCCATCCCGACGGCACCGCCTGGCGACCGTTGTTGAGCGCCTTCCGGCCTGGCGGCGGCGCGCCCGACGCGTTCCATTTCCAAACGCAACTCGGCGACGGCCGGATCGTGGCCGAGGAATATTACAATCAGAACAACAGCGGGTTCGGCACGTATTACGTGTTTCCGCTGCAAGCGGAGGACGCGACGGCCGGATACGTCATGGGCCCTGCCGATCCAAACGACGTCCGCAATCCGCCGCTGCGCATCGGGCGGTTCGACAATGGTCGTCCGAAGACGACGCGACTGGCCTTCAGTCCCGCCGGCATCGAAACGCTGACCCGGTTTACACACGGCACCGATGGTCCGGCCGATCACTCGGTGTGCAACGACAAGAATTCGGCCTGCGTGGGGAAATTCACGCATCCGTCCGCGGCGCCGGACGATAACTTGCTCACGATTTGGTCCCCTGGCCCGACGAATCATCAGTACACCTACGATCCACAACTCAACGGCGGCATCTGCTTGATCAAGGGGGGCCGGCCCATCGACGAGCCGGCCCAGATGTGTCTCATCAAGCTCGATCCGAATTACAACTGCCAATGGCCGCGCGCCGTCGTGCCGTATCGGCGGATCTACAACATCGACGAGCCGAAGCGGCTGCCGGAGCTGGCGAACGACGGCACGCTGCACCCCGCGTTGCCGGCCGGAACGCCGTACGGCATCGTCGGCACGGCCAGCCTTTATAAGCGCGAGAGCTTTCCCCGCGGCGGCGTGCCGGAGGGGAGCGTCACCGCCCGCTGGGTTGGCGACAAGAACGACACGAGCTACCGCAATGGCTACGACGGACTCGAACTGTTCAATGCCTCGGACGAGAGCACGCTGAACTGGCAAAATCAGGGGGCGGAAGCGGGCCGATACGACAACGAGGAAATCCACGCCATTCGCATCCTGGCGATGGAACCGACGACCGACCGCCGGCTTGGACCGAAATCCGGCGTCTTGTTTTACAACTTCGCCAAAGAGCGGCTACGGATCCTGGGCGAAATCCCGGTGCGCAAATTCGACGCCGACGGCCATCAGCCGCTCGACCCCGACGGCAATCCCGATACCAGCTTCGCGGCCAAGATTCCCGCCGACACGCCCTTCACGTTTCAGTTGCTGAACAAAGAAGGCATGGTCCTGACGATGGCCCAGACGTGGCACCAGCTACGTCCGGGCGAAGTCCGCACGAATTGCGGCGGCTGCCACGCCCATTCGCAAGCGCCGACCAGCTTTGCCATGACGGTCGCCGGCAAGCCGGGCTACAAAGTGTTCGACCTCACCCGCTCCACGCCGCTTCTGTCGGACCGAACAGCCGACCCATCGAAGCGCAAATGGGACGCCGCGAACGAAACCGGCTTGCGTTACGAACCGTCCGTAAAGAACGTCGAATATTGTCGCGACATCCGGCCAATTTTTCAGAAGAGCTGCGCCGCTTGCCACACGGCCAAGTGGGAAAAGCAGATGGGCATGCTCGTGCTCGACGACGAATCGCCGACCGAACTGCCCGAGATCGGCAAAGCCCCCGGTACGTATGTCCGGCTGGCCGGCGATCATAGTTACAAGTCCAAGTTCGGCTACAAGCCGATCTGGTACGAAACTCGCTGGTGTTTTCCCAACGCCTCGCGCTACGTGCGGATGTTTCAGAGCCGGCGCAGTCTGTTGGTTTGGAAAATTCTCGGCCGCCGCACCGATGGCTGGGCCAACGACGACCATCCGACCGAAACCACGCCCGGCGATCCCAGCACGCTGCGCTGGCTCGGCAAACGGCTGGAGCCGACGCACGAGAACATGATGAAGGCCGACCTCGATTACACCGGCCTCAGCATGCCGCCGCCGGCGGCCATCGCGGGAACATTTGCGGCCCCCGACGGCTCGAAGATCAAAGTCCCCGCGCTGACCGACGAAGACAAGCGGACGATCATCCGCTGGATCGACTTGGGCTGTCCGATCGATTTCGATTACGACGCAAAGCATCCCGAGCGGCTCGGCTATGGTTGGATGAACGACGACACCCGGCCGACGCTCGCGCTGACCTATCCGAAAGCCGGCGAGAACTCGAGTCTGACGCGAATCCTGTTGGGCGCGTGCGATTACTTCAGCGGCCTGGATGAGAAGAGCCTATCGGTCACCGCCGATTTCGAAATCGAAGGCAATCAAGCCGGAGCGGAGCTTGCGGGGCATTTTCGACAGTCGGACGACGGCGTTTGGCAATGGAAACTAGCCAAACCGATGCCACCGCTCGGGCGAGGGAAGCTGACAGTTTCAGTGAAGGACAAGTCTGGCAACCTTGCACGCCTCGAGCGCACTTTCTCCGTCGCAACCCGGCACGGCGAGTAATTAAAGCAGGAATTTCCGAGAGGTTGCTTGCGCCAGGAATCGCCGGTTGCCGAAAAGGCCTCACACGCCGAGTGCTTCTTCCAGAATCGGTTCGGCACGCGAGTTGCAGGACTTCCGACGTCTTGGCCGCCGCCGCCGACGGCTTCGCCTCACGTGCCTGGGACTGTCAAGCAGTTCGTCGTTTTTCAAATCGGATTTCGCTATATTGGGCGTCCACTGTTCAGGACGACTTGCTCGGTTTCAGCGTGGTAGTTCGCAGCCCAGCCGTCATTCCTTGACCCGACCATAAGATCTCCAGGAGGCGGGATATTACTATGCAATTGATTGACGGCGGGAACGAAACTGCTCGCTCGCAGAGTGGCGTGATTGGGCTGGACGACGTGTTGGAAGGGGGCTTCATTCCGCATCGGATCTATCTGGTCGATGGCGACCCCGGCGCGGGAAAGACGACGCTCGCTCTGCAATACCTGCTCGAGGGTGTTCGCCGCGGCGAGACCTGTCTGTATATCACCCTGTCGGAAACAAAATCTGAGCTCACGGCGAGCGCCAAGTCGCACGGTTGGTCGCTCGACGGGATCGAGATCGTCGAGTTGATCGCCGACCAAAAGGATCTGGACAATGAACGTCAGCAGACGATGTATCATCCTTCGGAGATCGAACTAAGCGAGACGACGAAGATGATTCTGGAAGCGGTCGAGCGCGGTAATCCCAGCCGGATCGTGTTCGATTCGCTCTCGGAACTGCGGCTGTTGGCCCAGAATTCGCTCCGCTATCGACGGCAGATTCTGGCGCTGAAGCAGTTCTTCATTGGCCGCGAGTGTACCGTGTTGCTGCTGGATGACCGCACGTCTGAAGGCTCCGATCTTCAACTCCAAAGTATCGCCCATGGCGTGATCACGCTCGAACAGCTCGCGCCGGCATTCGGCGCCTCGCGCCGCAGGCTCCGCGTGATCAAGTTTCGCGGGACCGATTTCCGCGGCGGTTATCATGACTTCACGATCAAGCGCGGCGGCATCCAAGTTTTCCCGCGGCTGGTGGCGCTGGAGCATAGCGATTCTTTTCCGCGTGAGCGCATCAAGAGTGGCGTAACCGCGCTCGACGATCTGCTGGGGGGCGGACCGGATCGCGGAACCAGCACGCTCTTGATGGGACCGGCCGGTTCGGGGAAATCGACGATCGCGATTCAATATGCAATCGCCGCGGCCGAGCGCGGCGACCACGCGGCAATTTTCATGTTCGACGAAAGCCTTGCCACGCTGGATGCCAGGACCGACGCTCTGGGGATCGAATTCACGAAGGGCTTGAAAGCGGGGCAGGTCAGCGCGCAGCAGATCGATCCGGCCGAACTCTCGCCCGGCGAATTCACCCACTTGGTGCGTCAGGCCGTGGAACGGCACGGGGCGCGCGTGGTCGTCATCGACAGCCTGAATGGCTACATGAATGCGATGCCCGATGAAAAGTACCTGACCGCTCAGCTCCACGAGCTGTTGACGTATCTGGGACGTCAGGGCGTGACGACCCTGATGGTGGTTGCGCAGCACGGCATGCTGGGCCAAATGCAATCGCCCGTGGATACCAGCTACCTCGCCGATTCGGTGGTCCTGCTGCGATATTTCGAGCACGCCGGCAAGGTCAAGAAAGCGATCTCGGTGATGAAGAAGCGCAGCGGCGCTCACGAGCAAAGTATCCGCGAGCTTCACTTCAGCGATCGAGGCATTCAGCTCAGCGAGCCGTTGACCCGCTTCCGTGGCATCATGTCGGGCGTACCGGTGGAGTCGGATGGACACGTGCCGAGCGAGGCTGCGATGGGATTGCACAAGGACCAGCCGGTGCTATGAGAGAGCTGGAACAACGCATTCTGTTCGTGCCGCCGACGCCGCGCGATGGCGAGATTACACGCTCGATGTTAACGCGCGTGCAACTGACGTGCTCCCTATGTGCCGATTTGCATGATCTAAGCAAGGAAATTCCCCGCGGCGCAGCCGCCGTGCTGTTGACGGAGGAAGCCCTGGACTCGGCTGGCATTCGAAACGTGCTCAAGTCGCTAGACGAGCAGGAGCCGTGGTCCGATTTGCCGGTCATCATGTTGCTCCGCGGGGGTACGCAGTCGGCGGCGGCGTCTCGGGCGCTGCACGCGCTGCGGAATGTGACGCTGCTGGAGCGCCCGGCGGCCACGCGCACCGTGATCAGCGCCGTCGAAGCCGCCTTCCGGGCCAGGAAGCGGCAATATCAGATCCGCGAACAGATCGAATCGATCCGAAAAGCGGAAGCGCTCGCTCGCGAACTGAAAGCGCAGCTCGAAATCGCGCTCGAAGGCGAGCGCAGCGCTCGCGCCGAAGCCGAGCACGCGAATCGGATGAAGGACGATTTTCTTTCGACTTTGAGTCACGAGCTCCGGACGCCCCTGAATGCGATCTTTGGCTGGACGCAAATCTTGAAGGAGAGCCGCGGCAATCTTGATTTGTTGACCGAAGGCATTAAAGTCATCGACCGGAACGTGCGGCTCCAAACGCAGTTGATCGAAGATCTGTTGGATGTCAGCCGAATCATTTCGGGCAAAGTGCGGTTGGATGTGCAAGATGTCGATCTGCCGCCAATCGTCATGACGGCCATCGACAGTGTGCTTCCCGCCGCCGCCGCCAAGGGAATCCATCTTGAGCAAGTGATCGACCCGTTGGCGGGATCGGTCAGCGGGGATCCGGGCAGGCTCCAACAAGTGCTTTGGAACCTGCTCACCAACGCGGTCAAGTTCACGCCCAAGGACGGCACGGTGCATGTCTTGGTGGAACGAGTGAATTCGCATGTCGAAATCAGCATTGCCGATACCGGCGAAGGGATTGACGCCGATTTCCTTCCGCACCTTTTCGAGCGATTCAGCCAGGCCGACGGCTCGGCCAAACGCCGGCACGGTGGACTCGGCATCGGCCTGGCCGTTGTCAAGAATCTAGTCGAGCTGCATGGCGGATCCGTATCCGCCACCAGCCCAGGCATCGGACAGGGTTCCACTTTCACCGTCCACATTCCGGTGCGTGTCGCAAGGGGAATCGAGGATGAGCAACCTCATCCGGCATCCATTCGACGTCCTACGGTAATTCCGGGGCCAGGCAAGCTGGGTGGAATCAAGGTCCTTATCGTGGACGACGAATCGGATGCCCGTGAGTTGGTGCAACGCATCTTGACCGGCTGCGCTGCCGAGACGAAACTGGCCGCGTCGGCGAACGACGCAGTTTCGCTGCTGGGGACGTTCGAGCCCGACGTGATTCTCAGCGACATCGGAATGCCGGGCCAAGATGGCTACGACTTCATGCAACTGGTCAGAAGCCGCGGATTGAAAACTCCGGCCATTGCGCTCACCGCCTTTGCCCGTCCGCAAGACCGGATCCGGGCGATCGAAGCCGGCTACCAAGCGCATCTCCCGAAGCCAGTCGAGCCCGCCGAGCTCATCGCGATGATCGCCAGCCTCGCGGGCCACTACGGCGCCGCTGCCAGCGCTCAGCGCCCCAGTGGCTAGTTCGATGCTCAACGGTTCGGATACGGTTTGGTTTCGAACAGCCGCCGCTTGCACAAACGGTGGCGGTGCTCAGTCTCCCGCTCCGGAAGCCATTCACTTTTCGTTCAACCGTGCCGTCCGTGCCATCCGTGGTTGGATTTTTCGAGCGAGAACGCCGAAAGAAATAAACCACGGGTCACACCGATCACGCGGATGACGAGTGGCTAACCAGACGGTATTCGGTTCGCAATGAATTGTCGTCGAACCGCCGCTGTTTGCACGATCTGCGGTGTCACCAAACGCCTGGATACCGTCGATCTACCGTCGCCGCTGAGCCGGATCGAGTACGCCTAGTAGGATTCGAACCTACGACCTACGGTTTAGGAAACCGCCGCTCTATCCCCTGAGCTATAGGCGCGTCTGCCGATTTGAATTCGACGTGCGCGTACCAATCTACGCTGCACGTGAGGGTGCGCGAAGGCGCGGAAGGGGGCAGAAATGAGATGACTGCGATGCGAGAAACGGCGAAGCGTGGTGGGACGTCCCGTCATTCTTTGACGGTGAGGGGAACTTCGATCGTTGAAGCCTTGGCCTCGGCGGTACGAGCTGCACCGGAATGGTCCAGCTTACGCTGCCGATTTTGCAAAGGCCGTTTTCGCCTTCCTGGCAGTAGTAATAGTTCATCGACAGTTTCAACGTCTCTTCGCCGCTGGTCGCGGTGACTGGAATACGTACTTCAAACTTTGCGGCGGGCTCTTTGATCTTCTGGAATTTTTCCAGAATCGTCGCATCGGCCAGCGCGGCTCCGCCTGCGGCTTGCAAGTAATATCGCATCGGGGCCTGGGGGTTCATGTGGTAGCCGGCCGGAAGCTCGAACCGAACGGCCAGATGGATTGCGCCCTCTTGCGGCTTCACCGGCATGGCGGCAATCTTCACTTGCTCGGCCCCCTCGAATTTCGGCTTCGCGGCGACGGCGGCTTGCGGCTCGACCGGCGGCGCGAGGCCGACGATGGCCAGCGTCGCTACGGCATGATTCCCGCTCAAATCGATCGTGCGGATGCGGTGGTTGTTCGTGTCGGCCACGAACAGCTTGCCATCGGCAACCGCCAGGCCCGAGGGTTCATTGAATGTAGCGGCGGTGGCCGGTTTGCCTTGGGCGTCGTCATCGCCGGCCCGGCCCGAACCAGCGAAGGTCTTCACGGTGCGAGTCACCGGATCGAGCACCTTGATCTTGTTGTTATACGTGTCGGCGATGTAGATCCGCCCATCGTGCCAGGCGACCCCTAGCGGGTGTTGCAACCGAGCCTTCCCCTGGGGACCGTCGACATCGCCGAATGTAAATAGCCGGCCCGCCGGAAGATCGTCCGTGCCCAGGACGGTCTTCACTTCCATCCGCTCGTTGAACGGCACCGCGCGGATTCGAGCTGCCTTCGCTGTCGGCCACGTACAGCCATTTGCCGTCGGACGTGAGGCCGCTCGGCTGCGCGAACGAAGCAAAGCCCGGTCCGTAGGGCTGGCGCGGCAAGCGGGGACCGTCGACGATATCCTCGCGCGAATTGCCGGCATACGGGCCGATCTCCGAACCGTCGAGCGGCATGCGCCAAATCTGGTGCGTGCCGGCCATCGCAATGTACAAATTGCGGTCGTGAATCCAGAGGTCCCAAGGCGTGCTGAGCGCGGTCGAGCGGGGTGGGCCGACAAAGCGCTGGGCGGGAGCAACCCGGCCGCCGGGCAACTCGATGACCGGCTCTTCCGCCGGATTCCAGCCGGGCCAACCATTTTCCGCCTGCCGGCCCGTGCCGGCAACGGTCGCGACGCGCCCGGCTTTCAGAGCAACCTTGCGCAGCAGATGGTTCTCGGTGTCGGCGACGTACAACGTGTTGCCGTCGAGCGCCATGCCTTGCGGGCGATTGAACTGGGCCGAGTTGAAATCGCCGTCGGCCATGCCCGCGGCGCCGCTGCCGATCGTGCCCAGCAGCGTGCCATCCAACCGGGCGACGACGATCCGATTGTGGTTGCTATCGGAAATGAACAGCCGGCCGCCGGGCTCGTCGGCCACGATCTTGCCGGGAAACCGCAGCGGCGTTTGCGCGGTCCGGTAGCGCTCCAAGTCGAAGCGCAATGGCGTTTCGTCGAGCAAGCCTTTTTTGCGGTAAAATGGAATCGCGGAGTTCAAGAAGCCGGCGAATTGCTCGGCCTTGAATTCTCCGCCGCGCTTATAAAGCACGTATCCCTCGGGGTCGATCAGGACGATCGTCGGCCAGCTTTTCACGTCGTAGCGGTTCCAGATCGCCTGATGGGCGTCGTTCACCACGGGGTGCTCGATCTCGTACCGCAACACCGCCTCGGTGATGTTATCGGAGTCTTGCTCGGCTTCGAACTTCGCCGAATGAACGCCGATGACCACCAGATTCTTGGGATAGGTATGCTCGAGCTTTTTCAATTCGGGCAAAATGTGCATGCAATTGATGCAACAGAACGTCCAAAAGTCGACCACCACGAATTTGCCGCGCAACTCCTTCAGATCGATCGGCCCGCCGGCATTGATCCAACTCACGCCGCCATCGAAACTCGGCGCGCGCTCGGACCGCTGAGCGAACATCCGCCCGAGCAAGGCCTCGTCGCGAACCGCGACTTCGGCCCGCGTGAGAGCACGCGGAACCTCCGGCTGCTGGGCTGATGTTTGCTGCATGCAGCCGGCGAATAGCGCGATGCAGGCCAGGATGCAGCCGGAGCGATAATTAGCTCCTATTCGTCGATGGGAGTGTCGATGGAAGTCGCGCATCGTTCGATCGGTCCTGTGGTCTAGAGTTTGGGTTTCATCCGCGGTGTGGCGGCCCGGCTTCTGTTGCCGCGCCATCCAAGTTGCTTTGCCTCAAGACATCGTTTCCGGAGAAAGCCTGAAGCGCAAGCGAAGGACAACATCGCGAAAATAACAGTCTTGCCTCTTCGCTGGCGCTTCAGGCTCATCTGTTCCCAAGTATACGGCCCGCGGCCAGGCAGTCGGCGGCGTGGCAAACTCTTACGATTTTTCAGGAAAGCGAATCCTGTTCGGCGGTGGGGTGGCGAATAATTCGCCCGCGTCGTGCCTGGTTCTTGGAAGGAAAGCTGGGCGGATTGTATCGATCCCGCGGCGGCGATCCGTTGTGTTCAAGCCGCCGCGCGCCAATGCAAATTAGAATCTCGACTAGGGTTGTGTCAAATCAGAGAAATCCTGGCGCACACCGGACAGTCCCCGGACGCGGGGTTTCGTAAGTTCCGGCCACGACAGCCCCTGGGAAAAAGACTTCGGGTCGCTTGTTATCATGTCCGAATACTCCGGAAGGCGATCGCCGAATTAGCCGGCCATGAAAGTTGACATATCGAATGGCGAGGCATAGATTTGCGCAGCCTATCGGGTAACCAAGCTACGCGGATTCGACGTCGCGGCACGACGGCCTCGGGCGGGGCCAGCCGTTACCGGTAAGGCGATCAACCGGTTCGAAGTTTGGAGATCAGTCCGTGCAACGTCATGTTCTCTCGGCCCTGCTGCTGGTGCTGCTGACTGTGTCCGCGAGCCGCGGCGAGGATTGGGCCCGCAAGATGTTCAGCGAGACCAGCCACGACTTCGGCACCGTCGTGCATGGCGCCAAGGTCGAATATCGCTTCCAATTCTACAATCCCTACAAAGAAACCGCCCACGTCGCGGGCGTGCGCAGCAGTTGCGGTTGCACGTCGCCCGAGGTCTCGAAGAACGAGTTGAAGACATTTGAGAAAAGCGAAATCATCGCCACGTTCAACACCCGGTCGTTCACCGGGCATCATGCCGCCACGCTGACGGTGACGTTCGACAAGCCGTTTTATAGCGAAGTCCAGTTGAACGTGTGGGGCGACATTCGCGGCGACGTCAATGTCCAGCCCAGCCTGGTCGAGCTTGGCACGATCGAGCAAGGACAACCGATCGAACGCAAAATTACCGTCACGCGATCCGGCCGCAGCGATTGGCAGATCCTTGACGTTCGCAGCCTGAACACCAGCTACGAGGTCGAGGTGGTTGATGGTCCGCGCGGCGGAGGACAAGTTTCCTACGATTTGCTCGTGCGGCTAAAGAAAGACGCCCGGCCAGGGTATTTGCACGACCAACTGATCCTGGTGACCAACGACCCGAACTTGAAGCAGTTCCCGATCGAGGTCGAAGGGGTCGTCAAAGCCGAATTGAATGTCAGCCCGCAAGCCCTGACTTTCGGCAGCGTGGAAGTGGGCCAGAAAGTCACGAAGCCGGTGATCGTCAGTGGACACAAGGCGTTCAAGGTGGTCGCCGTCCATTGCGACGACGGCGCTTTCACGTTCAAAGTGCCGGAAGCGTCCGCGAAAGTGCAAATCATCCCCGTGACGCTCGTGGCCGATAAGCCGGGCAAGCTCACGAAGCGAATCCGCATCGAGACCGACTTGGGCTCGAATCTGACCGTGGAGCTTGTCGCGCAGGCACAAGTGCAGCCGGGCGTGCCCGCGCCGGAGCCCGATGCCGCGCCGCCCGGTGAAGCGGCCAACGACGGTCTGAAATCGACCGGCACGAAGCCGAACGTCGAAAAGACAGAAAGTCCGAAGCCCAAGGAATCGCAAACGACCAGCGGCACGCAGACCAGCGCTTCGCCCGCCGATTCGACAAGCGATAACGGGCCGAGCGACAGCCGCGCGTCGGCCAGCGGCAGCGCCGCGGCCGACCTGCCGCTGCAATTGTCGGGCGAATCGCAATCGGACGTGCCGCTGCCGGAACTTGCAGGTTCGCAGTTGCAAGTGATTCGGGTGAATCCGACCCGCTCCGCGGTTCCAGCGCCTTCCGCCGTCGCGCCTAAGTAATCACGGTTTGGCTGACGAAAGGTTGCGGATTCTGTATGGCACTGGCAAGCAACGTCTGCCAGTGCGAAGTGCCAATCGGCCCAGCCAGCACGGGCAGACTTCGCTTGCCCGTGGCCTCGCTAATGAGGCGGCTTGAGCATCGTATCGAGCGAAACCAAGGGCTTGCCCCCTTCGGCGGTCTGATTTGCGGCGCAGCTTCCGCAGGCGCCGCAACCCTTCTTGGCCCGCTGCCGTAGCGTCAACCAACTTCGCCGCCCGAGGAAGCCGATGGCCGCGGCAACCATCAGCAGCACGATTGCGTTTTGCCAGTCGATGGTCATGGGGCTACTTTCCGGTAACTTGCGGTTTCCGACGTTCGCGGCCAAACGCAAGCCCAGGAACGGCCATCCCTGGGCTTAAAGTTATCCACGTCAATTACACTCCGTCGCACTAGCAGGCTGTTGAAAAAGGGGACAGGCACTACGCGGATACGTCAAACTGGGGGAAATCCTCTCGGTCGCTAAGAGCCAGTCCCCTTTTTCAACAGCCTGCTAGCCGCCAAGCCAGGTGCCGATCTGATATGTGGCCAAAGCGCCAACGTAAGCCAACACGGTCATGTACGTGAATGTGAATGCCGGCCAGCGCCAACTGTTCGTCTCGCGTTTGATCACGGCCAACGTCGCCGCGCATTGAGCGCAGAGCGCGAAGAAGACCATGACCGACAGCGCGACCGGCACCGTGAACACTGGCCGTTCGGTGCCGTCCCACGTGGCATTGTGCAATTGGGTTTGCAGTTGCGTGCGGCCTTCGTCGTCGTCGACCTTCACGTCCTCGCCCAAATTGTAAATCACGCCCAGCGTGCCGAGCACGACTTCGCGGGCCGGAAACGAGGCGATCGCCGCGCAACCGAGCCGCCAATCCCAGCCCAGCGGACGGACGGCCGGCTCGACAAAGCGTCCCATGTGGCCCAGGACGCTGTGCCGCTGGTAGGCCCCGGCCTCGAGTTTCTCGCGTTCTTCCGGCTTATTCCAGCGGGCTAACTCCTGCTCAAGAAATTCGCGACGATCCGGCAATGCCGCTGCGCTTGCTGTCGCGGCGATTGGAGCAGGCGGCAACGCTGCCAAATCGCGTTGGAGAACTTGCTGCTGCTGTTCGAGATCGCGCTCGACAACGTCGGGATTGTGCGGATAGTAGAGCAACGCCCAGACGACGACCGCCACGGCCAAGATGATCGTGCCGGCGCGGGCGATGAACTGCCAGCCGCGCTCCAGCATCCGGTGGACCACGATCTTGATCGAGGGGATCTTGTAGGGCGGCAACTCCATTACGAACGGCGGCGTCGCCCCACGCAGCAGCGTTCGCTTGAGGATCCAGGCGACGAATACCGCGGTGACAATTCCAACAAGATACATGGCAAACAGCGTCAGCCCCTGCAACCGCAGCACGCCCCCCAGATATTTCCGCTGCGGGATGAACGCTCCGATCAACAGCGTGTAGACCGGCAGCCGGGCCGAGCAACTCATCAACGGCGCGACCAGAATCGTCGTCAGCCGGTCGCGGCGGTTCTCGATCACCCGCGTCGCCATCACGCCGGGAATCGCGCAGGCGAACGACGACAACAGCGGGATGAACGATTTGCCGCTCAGGCCCACGCGGACCATCAGCCGGTCCATCAAATAAGCGGCGCGGGCCATGTAGCCGCAATCTTCCAGCACGCTGATGAAGAAAAACAGGATCAGAATCTGCGGCAGGAAATCGAGCACGCTGCCGGCGCCGCAGATGATTCCCTTCGTTACCAGCGACGACAACGCCCCGGCGGGCATCGCATTTTGCACCGCGTCTTGCAGCCAGCTTCGGCCCGAGTCGATCAGGTCCATCACCGGCTGTGCCGCGATAAAGATCGACGAGAAAACCGCCAGCATCAACAGGGCAAAGACCAGCGTGCCCCAAAACTTGTTGGTCAGGAATCGATCCAGCTTGTCGCTGGCCGTCAGCGCTCGGCTGCGCGGTTTGCTCAGGCCGCCGTCGAGCATCCGGCCGATCCACTCGTAGCGGGCCACCGCTTCGATTGCCGGCACGGGCATACCAGCCTCGGCCAATCGCGTGCGCGCCGCGGCAAGTTCCCTATGCATGGCCGCATCGACGCCGGGCAAGCTGGCCTGCTCCAAATAGCCGCTCGTGTCCAACAGCAGTCGCTCGACAAGATAGCGCGGCCAAGCGGGACGAGCGCCGCCGTTCGTGCCGTTGGATCTCTCAAGGCCGGACGGATTGCCGTTTGAAGTGCCGTTGGCGCCGCGCAAGCGGGCTTCCAATTGCTTGACCTCTTCTTGCACTGCCTCGGGCAGCGGGCTGTTCGCGGCACGCTGCGGGGCAACAATTGCCTCCGCGAGCAACCTTTTCAGCGGCTCGATGCCCACGCCGCGGTTTGCCTGCACCTCGACCACGGGCACACCCAATCGCTCGGCAAGCCACGCGGCGGCGATCTTTACGCCGCGCTGCTCGGCCACGTCGATCATGTTCAAGGCGATAATCGTCGGCAAACCAAGCTCCAAAACCTGGCTGACCAGGTACAGATTCCGCTCGAGATTGCTGGCATCCACGATGCACAGCACTACGTCGACCGGCTCAACGTCGGCGCGTCGCCCCAGCAACACATCGACCGTGACCATTTCGTCCAGCGAACGTGGCGCCAGGCTATACGTGCCAGGAAGATCGACGAGAGCCAGCGCATGTCCGTCAAGCTGCATTCGGCCGACTTTTTTCTCGACCGTCACGCCCGGATAGTTCCCCACGCGTTGGCGTACGCCGGCCAAAGCCGTGAACAGCGTCGATTTGCCCGTGTTTGGATTGCCGATGAGGGCAACGGTCACAGGCCTTCCGGACGTCGGAGCACTATTCGGAGGACGAAAGGAATTGACCGTGGTGGGCATTGAGGGAGAGGCAAGGGCAAAAGGTCGCTGCCACGCCCCGCGAAGGTCGGCACATGGGGCAGAGGCCGGGCGGGTCCTGGAATGTTACTCGTTGAGTACAGCTATCACTCCCACCGCAACTTGCTCAGGTTGCGGGTTCTTTGACGGGCTCGACCTCCACTCGGGCGGCTTCCGACTTGCGGATGCTCAGGCGATAGCCACGCAATTCCAACTCAATCGGATCGCCCAGCGGCGCCGCCCCCAGCAGTTCGACCGCCACACCCGGCGTGAGCCCCATTTCCAGCAAGCGAATCGTGATGTCGTCGGCTCCAGCGACACGAAGCACTCGCGCTCGATCGCCAATTACCAATCGATCCAAGCAGGTCACGTCATGATCTCGTTTCTCGCGGCGGACGATCGTAATGGACCGCAATGGACTTTGGCCCAAACCAGTTCAGGCGGTTGCCACCGGACGGACGAGCACCCGCAGCAGCTCATTCGACCGGAAGCACAGGGTTTGGCCGGCCAGGCGGATGATGCACGGACAGCCGGCTTGGATCACCGAAATTTCGGAGCCCGTGCGCAAACCGAGTTCGTTCAGTCGATGAACCAGTTCTGCGCGTCCCAGCACCGTGACGATTTCGGCGGTATCGCCTACATGAAGCCGATCCAAGGGGATCATTTCGTGCGCTGGGTGGGCGGCGGTTTTGATCATGAATGATCAGCTTGGCAGGCAATAGATGGAATTGAGACTCATTCTCAGTATCGACCGATTTTAGTCTTTGCGATGGGTGGAAGCAAGCACGCGGTAAAAATTTGCGCAGTAAGCCCGATTTCATTGGCCGACCGGGATTTTGTTGGGCGAATTCCGTTCAGAAGTCGCTTTCAAGGCTTGGCCCAGCACTGGCCGATGCAATGAAGTGCGGCGGCAATCAGGGCCACACCGATCGATTTTCACAGTGAATTATCCGGCGATCCCGCCTTCCTACGAAACAACCGTCATGCTGCGCGGAAGCATCTTCTTTGCCATGGCTCTATTCTTTGCCCCTGGCATTGAGCCCGAGCCGCTGCCGGCGCCGGCAGCCCGGGAGGTCGAGGCCTGCGTCACCGCTCCGTCCGCCGCGCCGCGCTTGAGCGGATATCTGCCGGACTATGAATTCGCGAAATTCGATCCGGCGGTTGTCGGCAAGCTTGATGAGCTGATTTATTTCTCGATCGAGCCGCGGCCGGATGGGCAGCTGGACACGAGCCGGGCGCCGCCCGCCGTGCTGGCGAAACTGCGCGGGATCGGCGGTCGCCGGGCAACAAAACTCTGGATCGCCGTCGGCGGCGGCAATCGGTCGCAGGGTTTTTCAACGATGGCGTTGGATCCGATCAGCCGGCGGCGGTTCATAGACTCGCTCGCGCAGTTCTGCGGCGACCAGGGATTCTCCGGCGCCGATTTCGATTGGGAATTTCCTGCCGGGAAGGCAGAACAGGCCGCGTACAACGCGCTGCTGATGGAATGCAAACAGAAATTCGCGCCGTGCGGCCTGGGGGTTTCCGCGGCCATCGTGACTTCGCAACGGTTCCCGTTAGAAGTGCTAAATGCCGTCGATCAGTTCCGTTTGATGTCCTACGATCACGATGGGCTGGAACACGCGAGCTTGGCCCAGGCGCGGGCCGACATTGCCACGCTCGTCCAGCACGGAATCCCGCGACAGAAGATTTCGCTGGGCATGCCGTTTTACGGCCGGACGCCGGCAGCGAAGGCACTCGCTTGGAAACAGATCGTCGCCCGATTTCACCCGGCCCGCGGCAGCGACACGGCCGGCGGATATTCGTTCAACGGCCCAGAGACGATCGAACGCAAAGTGCGGCTCGCCAAACAGGAAAAATTGGGCGGGCTGATGATCTGGGAACTCGGCCAGGACCTGCCGCCGGGCGATCCCAATTCGCTGCTGACCGCCGCGGTGAACGCCTTGCGCTAGTGCTGTGTCAACCCTTGCTTTTCGGGTTGTGTGCCACTGGCTCTGCCAGTGGATTTCGCAGGAGAACGCTGCGTTGCGTCTGCACTGGCAAAGCCAGTGGCACCCGAAAATCAAGGCGTGACAAATCGCTGGGGCCATTTCGACTGGCGGCCGAGAGCAAACTGCTTACTGACGTGCGCGGCTCGGTTTCTAAATTGTGCCCCGAGCTGCGCACGTCAGTAATCAGTGTGATCTACCGGCGGGAATCTATTTCACCGACGGTCGAGCAATGGCTATACTAGGGGCCTGCTGATTCCCGCCAGTTTCGCGGCCACTTGACCTTCCCGCCTGCCGCAATGATATGTTGGGATTGCCTCAACAGCTTGGGCGTCTGCGCTGCCGCCGGCTTGTTTGGCCGTTGACTGTGGCTAGCGCCACCGTTGCTCTCGGTGTGCTCGTCCTAGTCGTTGCTGGGCTGATTTTGTCGATCCGCCAGCGAAGTCTCGCCGCGGCCGTCGTTCAGACTTCGCACGTCGCTGGGCCCGACTCCGGCCCCTTGTCCGATCCCAACATCTTCGCCCAGAAAATCGTGCCGCTGGTCGCCCAGTATTGCGGCGATTGCCATTCCGGCCCCACGCCGGAAGCGAAACTGAATCTCACGAAATATCACGACGCGGCAGCAGTGATTCGCGACCGGCATGTCTGGCGGAAGGTGCTCACCCGGCTGTCGGCCGGCGAGATGCCGCCGGACGACCAGGATCAGCCGACCGCGGAGCAGAAATCGCTAATTCAGCATTGGCTCGACGCACAGTTTTCGCGGCCCGTCCCGCTGGCGGAACAAGATCCAGGCCGAATGACTGTCCACCGGCTGAATCGGGCGGAATACAACAACACGATCCGCGATCTGGTGGGGGTCGATTTCAAACCGGCTGATGATTTTCCGACGGACGACGTCGGCTACGGCTTCGACAACATTGGCGACGTGCTCTCGGTGTCGCCGATCTTGCTGGAAAAATATCTCCACGCCGCGCAGCGGATCGTCGAGCAAGCGCTGGTCATTCCGCCTCCGGCGCCGCCCGCGAAGTCGCGATTCTTCGGGCTGCAATTGAAAGCCCCGCCGGACGCGGACCTCACCAAGCGGGGCGCCGCCCGGCTGGTATCGCCCGGCGAAGTGACGGTGGATTGGCGTGCCGCGCACTGGGGAATACGCGATCCGTTCGCGGGCGTTGGCAGATTCGACTAGCAAGGAGACGATGCAAATCGCGCTCAAGATCGACGGGAAGCAACTCAAGACGTTCGAAATCCCCGCCCGCAATTTCGCGAAGGTGTTTGAAATCCGCGCGACATTGCCCGAGGGACATCATCAGTTGGCCCTGGCCTTGCTCAGCCTCGTCGGGCGATGAAAAGCCAGTCGAGGCGAAGCTAACCGAGACCAAGAAATCTTCGGAAAAAAAGACCGATCCCAAATCAGGTTCTCCGCAGCGAAGCGACGCAAAAAAATCGCGCTCCGGCTTGTCGGTATTCTATCTGGAATCCGAGGGGCCGTTTGGAGGGCCGCCGCCGCAACCGCCTGAGGCCTACCGCCGGCTGATGATCGCCCTGCCGACAGCCGAGCATCCGTCGGCCGACGAACGGGCCGACTGTGCGCGGAAAATTCTGCGGCGTTTCGTCGATCGGGCCTTTCGCCGCCCGGCCAAAGACGACGAAATCCAACGGCTGATGAAGCTCTGGCGGATGGCCGACGACGACAAAACGCCACTGGACCGCAGCGTACAGATACCTTTGGCGGCCGTGCTCACTTCGCCGAATTTTCTGTTCCGCGCCGAGCCCGATCCGGAGCCGGAGAATCCCAGCGTGCATCGGATCGGCGATTACGCCTTGGCGTCGCGGCTCTCCTATTTTCTGTGGAGCAGCATGCCCGATGACGAATTGTTCGCGCTGGCCGGTCGTGGGCAACTGCATGCCACTGAGCAGCTTTCGGCCCAGGTGCGGCGGATGCTGAAAGATCCGAAATCGCAAGCGTTGGTCGACAATTTCGCATCGCAATGGTTGCAATATCGGCGGCTCGACGGGATGACGCCCGACAAGAGCCAGTTTTCCGATTTCGATGAATCGCTGCGCCGCGCAATGCGCCGCGAGACGGAAGTGTTCTTCGAGCATGTGATGCACGACGATCGGAGCGTAATCGACTTCCTCGACGCCGACTATACGTATGTCAACGCGCGGCTGGCGCGGCACTACGGCATTCCCGGCGTGACGGGCGACACGTTTCGCGCAGGTCTCGACGAAAGGCACGCACCGCGGCGGTGTGCTCACGCAGGCGAGCATTTTGCTCATCACCTCAAATCCCGGCCGGACTAGCCCCGTGAAGCGCGGCAAATGGGTCCTGGAAAACATTTTGGGAACTCCGCCGCCTCCCCCGGCGGCCAACGTTCCCCAGTTGAGCGAAGATAAAGCGGTCGTGCTGAAAGGAACGTTGCGGCAACGGCTCGAGCAGCACCGGGCCAAAGCGGAGTGTGCGGTGTGCCACAAGTCGATGGACCCGCTTGGGTTCGGCCTCGAGAATTTCGACGCCGTGGGGGCCTGGCGAACGCGCGAGGGGGCATTTCCGATCGACTCGTCGGGCGTTTTGCCCGGAGGGAAGGCCTTTCAAGGCGTCGATGGACTTAGGCAGCTATTGGTCTCCCGCCGCGAGCAGTTCGCGCAGTGTTTAGCCGAGAAGTTGCTAACATATGCTTTGGGTCGCGGTTTGGACGACAACGACGCGGCGGCAGTGGATCAGATTGCGTATGCCGCCGCGCGAGACGATTTTCGGTTTTCCAGCTTCGTGAACGAAATCGTTCGCAGCGCCCCGTTCCAAATGCGCCGCGGCAAGGAGAAGCAACCATGAGCTGTAAGGCATCGGGACGGGCGAAGCGCATTTCGCGACGCACCGTATTGCGTGGACTGGGCACGGCCATGGCGCTGCCGATGTTGGAGGCCATGGCCCCGCTGGCTGCCAGTGGTGCAACAACGTCCGCGGCGGCAGCGGCGGCCAAGTCGCCCACGCGGCTGCTCTGGTTCTACGTTCCCAACGGGATTCACATGCCGCAATGGACGCCCGAGGCAGTCGGCTCCAAATTCGACTTGCCCCCCACGCTGGCGAAGCTCAAGGATTTTCAGCAGCAGATGCTCGTTCTCTCCGGGCTGGCGCAGGATCATGCTTTTGCGCACGGCGACGGGCCGGGCGATCACGCCCGTTCGATGGCCACGTTTCTCACCGGCTGCCAGGCGCGCAAAACGGCGGGCGCCGATATCCACGTCGGCGTGTCGGTCGACCAGTTGGCCGCGGCCCGGGTGGGCGATGTCACGCGATTTCCCTCGCTGGAGCTCGGCTGCGAAGCCGGGCCAGCAGGCCGGCAATTGCGACTCGGGCTATAGCTGCGCCTACTCCGCGAACATGTCCTGGAAGACCGACGCCACGCCGATCGCCAAGGAGATCAATCCGCCGCTTGGTTTTCGAACGGTTGTTTTCCAGCGACATCGATCCGGCCCGAGCCCGCCGCGATCAATTCAAGCAAAGCATTCTCGATTTCGTGATGCGAGGATGCCGGCCGCTTGCAGCGCAACTTGGGCCGCAACGACCAGCGTAAGCTGGATGAGTACTCTCCAGCGTGCGCGAATTGGAACTGCGGCTGCAACGAGCGGTGAAAGAACCGCCGCCGAAAGTGCCTTCCGGCATGGCGAAGCCCGAGGGAATTCCGAAGGATTATGGCGAACATCTGCGGCTGATGTTCGACGTGCTGGCGCTCGCGTTGCAAACCGATTCCACGCGAATCGCGACGATGGTGTTGGCGAACGAGGGAAGCAACCGCAGTTACCCGATGATCGGCGTGAACAACGGCCATCATGAAATGTCGCACCATGGCGGCAGACAAGGAGAAGCAGGACAAGATCGCCCAGATCAACCGCTTTCACATGGAGCATTTCGCCGAGTTCCTCGGCAAGCTGCGGGAGACGAAGGAAGGGGACGGCACGTTGCTGGACCATTCGCTAATCGTCTACGGCAGTTGCATTGGGGACGGAAATCGCCACAACCACGACGATCTGCCGGTCGTTTTGCTTGGCGGTGGATCGGGAACCGTTCGCACCGGGCGCCACATCCGCTATCCCTAAAGGGACGCCGCTGAACAATCTCTGGCTGTCGATGCTGGATCGGATCGATATCCACCCGGATCAAGTCGGCGACAGCTCGGGCCGCCTGCCGCAATTGGATGGCTAGCGAGCCGCGCGCCCCCGTTTGGCCTGTCCGAGATCGGCGGGGATAGCCCTAATTTTTCGATTTTCCGCCGAGCAAAATGAGACCGTCCCCTTGGCCCAGCTCGACGAGCGTCCGAGCGGGCTGTTCATGCCAAGGGAATTCCGCGTAGAATGTGCCCGCGAATCTCACCTTCATTGCTTATCGAAGCAATTTGGTTCGCAAGCGGCACATAGCGCGAACGGTCCATGACCAAGGTCATCCGGCATCCGGACTTCCAAGAAGATTTGGTTCTCGGCATTGGCAGTCTGAAAATCCGCTGGATGATCGGCCCTCGGCACGATCGGCTCTTTGCTCGCAACGTGCTTTTGCCCTGGGCGATGCCCGAGGCTCGAGTGCTATCGGCGGATACGAACGCCGACGTCACGGTGGGGTTGTTTCTGGATTGTGCGCCGCCCGAGCGCACGGCCGAATTCTATGACACACCCGGTCTGCGGTTCATTCTTTACGGCGAGCCGGAGATCCGCACGCCGGTCGGCAATGGCATCTATGGATTTTTCCAAGGACCGCAGGCGACGGACGACCCGGATTGGACACGCTATTGTCCGCTGCTGCTGGCCTGGACGCCGCCCATGACGGTGAAGAAGACAAAACCGCTTTCGGCGATCGAGGGCAACAAGCGTCCCTGGCGGTTGAAGGCCGCCTTGAAGTTGGGCAAGAAGGCCGGTTTTCTCGACGGCTTCGGGTCGGGGTTCAACAAGCCCCTGGGGGGTTATCATGGTCCGGCCGATTCGCCGCTGGTCTTCGAGAAGTTTCAGGGGCTGGCCGACTACGCGTTTCATTTTGCCCAGGAGCGAGTGGCTCTGGACGATTACCTGACCGAGAAATTTTTCGATCCGATCCTGTGCGAATGCGTGCCGATCTATTCCGGCTGCCCGAACGTGCTCGATTACGTCGTTCCCGAGTGCTTCGTGCCGCTTGAGGAAGCCCATCGCGTCGACTGGCGCAACTGGCAGGCCGAATACGCCCGGCGGCAGCGATTCGTGCAGTATCAAAAAGAGCAGGTCCGCAAGACGTTCAACTTTCTCAGCTACTTCGCGCGGCTGGCGGAGACACCCGAACTTTTGTCAAATCGTCGCCCGATCACGCTGCACACGCAACTGGCGGCCGCTACGAATTGATTCGCGCCGGTTCGGCTCCCCTTTCTCGCTTTCTTAAGAACCGCTAACTTAACCGGTCGGGGTCTGTCCCCATTTTGCGCTTACCCTGTGAGCAAAATGGGGACTGACCCCCTCGGCGCCGCGAGTTGAGTTAAGGCTTCTAAATCTGCTACGCCGCCGTTTTGGCTTCTGCCTCGCGGGCTGCGGCGATGCACTCTTTGACATCCGGGATCGGGTTCGCCGGGTTCTCTTCGTATTCCAACGAGAAGGCTCCGTCGGCGGGGAAATTCACCTTCCGCAGGGCCTTGTACATACCGACCAGGTCCAAATGGCCTTTGCCCAGGATGACGCCGCGCGAGCCCGCTGTCTGTTCCGCGAAGTCCTTGAGATGAATGCCAAACAGCCGGTCGTTCAGCAGCAGGATGGCTTTGACCGGATCTTCGGCCGAGCGGATGTAATGCCCCAAGTCGGCGCAGGCCCCGATCCGCGGATCGTGCCCTTTGATCGCGTTGAGCACGTCGGCGATTTTGTTGTATCGCGCGCCGGGACCGTGATTGTGGATCGCGATTCGGATGTCGTACTCGGCCACGAGCTTGTCGAGGCTCTCGAATGCGTCTTCGCTCGGATCGGCGGTGAGGTTTCGCATGCCGACTTGCTTGGCGAACTCGAACAACTTCCGGTTCGCTTCGTGATTCTTTGAAAACGGATTGACGCCGTTCGCCGAGTCGCGCAACCCGGCCGCAGCCATTTTCTCCTTCATCGCCGCGATCTGAGCCGGCGATGAGTTGGGCGAAAAATGACCGGGAAAGAACTCGATGTGCGCCAGGCCCAGTTCCTTCGTCATCGTGATGGCCTTGTCCACCGGAAAATTGCGCAGCGTGTAGCTTTGCATCCCCAGCGCCGGCCGGCCCGGCTTGTCGGTCTCGGCCCGAGCACTCCGCCAAGGCAAGCCTACCGCAGCCGCGCCGGCGACGCCGGCTGACAGCGAGAGAAATCCGCGCCGCGACCATTGCGATTGCATGGGGTGCTCCTTCAATTGGTAATCGAGAGAATTCGTCATTGGAACCGCTAACTTAACCGGCAGGGGTCAGTCCCCATTTTGCGATGCCTTGTGAGCAAAATGAGGACTGACCCCCTCGGCGCTGCGAGTTGAGTTAGAGCTTCTCGGTATCGTCGTGTGTGAATCGACCGGTTGGCCGCGCAGCGGAGCACGCTCAGGGCTTAATCAAATCGAAATCGTTCGCCCCGCGCGCCAGATAAATATGATCGAACAGCCCGTATTCGCCATCCACGGGACTCAGCGCAATGCCGCTCAAAGTAAATTCGCCGAAGTCGGCGAATAAGTCGCGCGTGACGACAGTCCAGTTGTCCGGCGGTTTGGGGGCCACAGCTAGCGACGCGCCATAGCATTGCCCAGGACCGGCATGGTAGCGGAACGAATGATTGGCACTGCCGGCCGCCGGACCCCACGTGCCGTCATGGTTGAGTTGAATACAAATCGCCTGGCCCCCCTTCTTCTTCCAAGCGAAGCGAATATAGCGAAATTCACCGGGGCCGGGATTCTGCCGAATCTTGACTTCCAGGCCCGGCAGCGCTGGGTTGAAGCGTTGGTCGGGTGTCACCTTTGCCGCGGCCTTACCCGAAAACTTGTCGTCCGTGACCAGCGTGATCTTGCCTGCGCCTTGATCCAAGTGCGCGACGAAGTCCGGGTTGTCTTCGAATACCGCTAGCGGTTGAGCCGGATTGGGCGCCGGCGGCTTCGCCACGTCGGCTCGCAGGACCGGCGCATAGGTCGTGGCAAGCACGCCTTTGCCATCCACCGTCAGCAATTCGGCCCGGACTGAAAGATCGTAGGTCGCGACCGGCAAATCGGCCGGCACGACAAGTTGCACGGTCGCATCCGTCGCGGCGGCGGCGACGGCCGGCGCGCCGTCCAATCGCAGAGCGCGTTCCGGAGCATCGACTTCCTTGTCCTGATTGTTTTCCTTGATGTTCTTCTTCGGCATCGGCTGCGTGGAAACGAGCGAAAGGCGGATCGGCCCCGTCGTGGGCGCATTCGTAGGCGCTGTCGGACTTCCCGCGCCGCGAGTTGCCTTTAGCTTCAACGGCACGTTGACGCCTGGCTTGAGCGCGATCGCGGCGCTCGGCTCGGTCCAGGCAAGCCCCAAGCTCGGCCCGGCGGCCGAAGCGATCGCCACATCCTCACGTAGCCACGGCTGCAAGGCTTCCTCTGGACGCCGGGCCGGCAAGAGCGCGGTGCGGCCCAGCATGAGCGGACCAAGCTGGGCCGTGCCGATGACACGCATTAACCCGGCTTTCGCCGCGCCGTCCGTCGCCGGCAGCCACACCAACGTGCTCGAAGCGCCGGCGGCGATTTCGCCCCCAACCGGCTTCACGCTGGACGGCAGTCCGGGAAACGCGAGCTTGATCGGGCCATTGAATCCCGTGCGGGCCACGTTCACGTGCATCAACCCCGCGCCTCCCGGCGTGATGTTGTGCCGATCGTCTTCGACCGAGAGCGCGAAGTCGGGCCGATCGGTCTGCGAAACCGCCAGATGATAGACAAAATCGGGCCCGCTGCGGCCGGTCACGTCGTGCAGCGCCAACACGATCGCGTGCAGATTCGCGGGCACGGTGAAGTCGAGGCCCGGATCGACCGTGCCCGGCTGATCGTCGTTCGAGGCCAGATCGTGCCCCTGCTCGTCGCGCACCACCAGCATGCCGTCCAGCGGCGAGCCGATCCGCGAGGCCATCACCTCCAGCCGCAGCTTTGCTCCGGCGCAACCTCGACTCGGTAGCGATCCTCGGACGCCGTCGTCAGCCGGCCATTGATTCCCACAGGCGCTTTTACAGTTTGCAGTACATCGGACGGCTGCGGCACTTGTACGATTTCCTCGACGTCGCTTGTCATGACGCTGGGGCGGAATCCGCTCACCGGCTGGCCCGCGGGCAGTGGAGCCGGCAAACCGCCAGCGTCGGCCGGCATGGCCAAATCCAGCTTCGTGCCAGCGGGCAGGTTGGTTGAGGCAAATTCCAGCGTGGCCTTCGATCCGCGGCGAATCGCCGAGGGAAACACCAGATCGGCGTAGTTGAACGAGCCGATCTTGAGACGGTAAAACCCGGGACTGCCGGCCTGATACAATGCGTCGTGCAGTTGTACGCGATAAGTTGCTTCAACGGGCGCGACGAACGTCAACCGGGCATCGCCTCCCAAGGCCCCCTTCCCTTCGGCCCAAGCCAAGGGGACATTCCGCGCATCGAGCAAATGCACGACTGGATCGATCGCGGAACCCAACCGCCGGGCTTCGACCTCGACGACAATCTGCTCGCCTTTCTTCAATGTGAACGAGGTGTCGGCAGTCTGACCGCCGCTCAATGTGCCCGACAGCGCTGCGGGCAAGACAGCGGTTTGCGCGGCGAGCGACCGTTGCACCAGCGGGTCGATACCGATGGCCACAGCGTTGGAGATGCCGCCGGGCGTGGCCACGCGCAGATCGTAAATTCCCGCGGCCACGCCGCCGGCGAGCGTGACGTCGATTTCAACGTGTTGCGGCGTGGCGCCAGGCCGGACGGTCTGCCGCGTGATCGGGATCGGCAGAACGATTTGAGTGGCGGGCGACAGATCGGTGCCGTCGAGCGCGACGGTCGTCGTGGCGGCGATTTGCAGTCCGCGCGGCAATATCTGGTTGATCGCCGGCGGCGCCGCTTCGGCGTTCGCGAGGAAGGCCGAAGCCCAAAGGCCGAACGCCAGGGCAAACCACCGAAACGAACGACGACAATTCATCGACTCTCCTCGCTGCGAAGCCTGCGTACAAGGAAGCGCCGGTTCGTGCATTGCCAACTCAACACCTGGCTGCCAGATGTTTCGACGAGCGACAGCGATGCGTGTTGCGAAACGACAGGGCGCGCGGCCGAACCGGCTGCGGTCCAGCTTAAGTCGCTGAATAAAAGACGTAAGGTGGGATTACTTGCCGAATGGATCGTTGGCGGCCGGTGGAGCGCCTTTCGCCGGGGCGGGTGTTGTTTTCGGTTTTGCTCCGCCAATGTCGGGCGTCTTGGCTCCGCCAATATCGGGCATCGAGCCATCGCCGAGCAATGGATTCGCGTCCTTTTTCATCTCGCCGTCCGCATCTCCCTTGTCCCCCGTGGCCTTGGGCGTGGCCTTGGGAATCAGTTTTCCAGGCGCGGTAGCCGCCGGCTCATCGCCGAACGGATCGCCGGCTGCCGCGGGGGCCTTGCCCGCGGGAGTCTTAGCGGCGGGCAGTGCAGTCGCGGGCAATCCCGTTGCAGGAGCTGCGGCGGGCGCTGGGCCAGCCGGCGACTTGGGATCGTTGCCGATGCTATCCGTCGCGCCCTTGGTGAGCGAGTTGAATAAACCCTTGATCGCTCCCGGCGCGCTCTTCGGAGTCGCCGCGCTATCGCCGGCCTTGGGCGCGGTGGCATTATCGCCCGCTTTGGGTGCCGGCATTTTCGGCTCGGGCTTTTCTCCAACCTTTGGCGTTCCGAAAGGATCATCGCTGGCGCCAGCGGCAGGCTTTTCGGCCGGTGGTGTTGCCGGTTTCTCAGCCGGAACCGCGGGCTTCTCAGTGGCTTTCTCGGCGGGCTTGGCTGGAGTGGTAAACGGGTCGTCGGTGGCAGCCGGAACGGGCTTCGCGGCTGGCTTGGCGGCCGGCGTGGCCGGAGCATCGCTTGGCTTTGCAGGGCCGCCGAACGAATCCTCCGTCGCGGCCGGCGCGGTCTTGGCCGGTGTCTTTGCAGGAGGAGTTGCCGGAGTATTGCTGGGCTTTGCAGCGCCGCCGAACGGGTCGTCGCTTGGTGTCGTCGGTTTCTCCACTGGCGTCGCGTCGGGGGCGACCTTCGCGGCTGGCGTAGCAGCCGGGACGTCCGAAGGAACGGCCACCGGTGTCTCGCCGGCTTTCGGCGCAACCACGGGCGCGGCGGCGTCGCCAGTCTTTGCCGCAGGCAATTCCGCCGGCGTTTCGGCTGGCTTCTTAGTAGTCTTGGCCGCAGCGCCGGCATCCGGCGTTGCAAACGGATCGGCCACTCCCGCCGGTGCGGCAGCCGCTGGAGTCGCGGCAGGTGCGCTCGCGGTCGCGGCCGCGGGGGCCGCCACCGGAGCGGCGGGGGCAACGACTTCAGCCGGCACGTCGCGGCGAATCAGATTCGACTCGGCTGGCGACCGCTGACTGAACATCGTCTGCTGCTTTTGGCTTTCTAGCTGATAGGCGAGGCGGCGTCCTTGCTCGCGATACGATTCGACCCACATCCGCGGAGCGCCTTGCACGCGCTCCAACGATTGGGCCACGAAGAATCGGTTGTTCACATCGGTCGCTTCCAGTTTGGCTCCCGTTTGCAAATCGGCGACGGCATCCTGCTCGCGCCCCAAATGGCTGTCGGCCAAAGCTCGGAAGTAGTAAACCCGCGGATCCCGCGTGCCGGCCTGGATCGCCGCGGTCAAGGCGGCTTGGGCGTCGGCAAATTGACCGCTGAAGTAGGCATGCACGCCGTCGCCATACATCTGGTCGAGCACGGCTTGATCGGCCCAGGCGGGTCGAGCGGCAATCAAACATAATCCCACCGACCACAGGACGATCTTCCGGACCATGACAAAAAGCTCCTGACGAGGCACGACGAGAGGATCTTCAGACGCCACCGGGCCGACAAGTCCCGATGGCTACCCACTGCGCACCATCGTACTACCCTGAAATCGCGATTTCAAGCAAAACCGCCGCAAAGGGTGTTTGACTGCGTGGGCATGACGAATGTAGGTGGAAAGTTCGGGAGCCGCCGTGGTGTTGCGAAGGATAGCGTGACCAAGCTGATCGAGGTCCAGGCATGTTTCACGTTTTCAGCTAGCCCCGGCGTTTTACGCCTGGGTTTACTGCCCCGCGAACACATTTGTTGTCGACCCCTTCCTGGGGCCAACCCTACAATCCGCAGAGGCGCAGCTTTGAAGCCTTCGTCGCCCTGAGTTACATACAGCACGTGGAAACAATCCGGATCGAGTTGCGGAATTAGCGCAAATCGATATCGCTCTGCTCCCGTTTCTATCAGCGGCTCAGGCCGGTTCAGAAACGGATATGGCCGACCGATGGTAGGGCCGATGTCGCTCAATGAACAAATGATGCGACCACCTGATGGTGCTGCGGAATTCGAACACGCCCGATAAGGCGTCGCTCCGATCTGCATTCCGAGCAATTCGAACAGAAAACATGTGTTTACAATCGACTCTCCGTTGGGCAATTCGATATTTCCAGAATATTCTCTGATGGATTCTGCCTCGGGATAACTATCGACTCGCCACCGTCGGCCATACCAACGCGGCCCCTCTTCCACCCGCGGCAGATCCTCATCGCTCACCAGTTCGTCGCGCTGGGATGATTGTTGCCACTCAAGAAAAAATCGTTCGGACTCGGGTTCTCGCTCCTTGAAAATCAGCAGAACATCCGCGGGCAAGTTGCCGACAAGATCGGTCGATTCGCTGAAGTTGAATTGGGCGACGAACCGCAGCGGCTCACCCGATTCAGACGAAGGCCACGGCCGCCGTTTAGGCCAGAATGGCATCCCTCCGATCCGTGGCATGTCGCGCCGCGGCGGGTCGCCGAGCGCGAGCAGAAACAGATCGACCGGTGCAGAAGGGCCGAATTGATAGTAAGGCCAGACCGGTCCGCGAATCTTGTGGAGTAGACACGCGTCGGCAGGCCCCCAGATTCCCAAAATGCCCCAGTAGCTGCCGTGATTGCGTACGTGTGCTTGGAGCGACTCTTCGAGCCAGCGCCAATCCGATAGATCAAATTGGCTGCTATCCATGTTGGATTCATCCAAATTACGCAGCGATCAACGCTCCGATTTAGACGTTGTGCAGGATATAGTTTCGGATTAACTCAGGGAGAAAAGTAGACGCGCACTTTCCTTGTTTTTTTGCCGCCGAGTCACCACTCGATCACTTGTCCGCCTGCTTAAGGTTTGCCACGTCCCAGAGCTTGATTGTCTGATCCCAGCCGCCCGAAGCCAGTATCTTGCCGTCGGGGCTGAAGGCCACGCACATCACTTGGTTCGCGTCTCCCTTGAGGGTGGCCAGTTCCTTGTTCTTTGCCGGGTCCCACAACTTGATCATTCCGTCCCTGGCGCACCGAGGCGAGTGTCTTTCCGTCCGGACTGTACGCAACGGACATCACCAGGTCGGTGTGTCCCTGCAGCGTGGCCAGTTCCTTGCCTGTCGCCACGTCCCACAGCTTGATCGCTCCGCCGTCGGCCGCCGAAGCCAGCGTCTTGCCGTCGGGACTGAGCGCCACCGACCACACTTCGACGTCCTGCTTCTTGAAGGTCGTCAGTTCCTTGCTCGTCGCCACATCCCAGAGCTTGATGGTCTCGTCCCAACTGCCCGAGGCCAGCGTCTTGCCATCGGCGCTGAACACGACAGACCAGACCCAGTTCGTGTGCCCCTTGAAGGTGCTGAGCTCCTTGTCCGTCGCCACGTCCCACAACCGAATCATCCCGTCGTTGCCACCGGAGGCCAGCGTCTTGCCGTCGGGACTGAAGGCCACGGAATTGAAACCGTGGCCCTTGAGCGTGGCCGACTCCTTGGCCGTCGCGACGTCCCAGAGCTTGATGTCGGTGCTCCCCGAGGCCAGCATCTTGCCGTCGGGGCTGAACGCCACCGAGGTGACCATTTCCGTGTTCCCCTTGAGCGTGGCCTGTTCTTGCCCGGTGGTCAGGTCCCACAACTTGATCGACTTGTCCACGCTTCCCGAGGCCAGCATCTTGCCGTCGGGACTGAACGCCACGGACCAGACTGGATTCGTGTGACCCTTGAGCGTGTTTTGCGGTTTTGGTTCTTCTGCGCTCAAAGGGGCGATCATCCACGCCAAACTCGCCGAGCACAGCACCGCCGCACCAGCGAGCCGCGTCAAGCTGTTGTTCATCGGTAGTCCCTCCTATCGCCTTCGGTCGCACGTTGAACGAGCAACGCCGTCGTCGGTTATTGTGCCCCTTCGCGAGCCGATTTGCACGGCAATTTTTCGCGGAAGCGGCGTCGTGGGTGGCGCGCGCCACCACGAAAGTGAGTGGAAACGCCGGTTGCGGCCAATCGCGTCTCCCCTCGCCCCGTGCGGGAGAGGGGTCGGACTTTGGTGAGCTCAGTCGAACCGGGGTGTGGAGGTGCGAAAAACCGTGATTTCGAAATTATCTGCAAGTAGAAGATCGAACTTGATTCCCACCCTCACCCCAGGGAGAACGCGGAAACCGACGCTCAACCCATGCATCTGACGCTCACACCGCACAACGGGCGAGTGAAGCATCGCAGCGGCGCGTGGATTTGCATTTCGCTCGCGGCAGGCTGACAATGAATTGCCGAGCAATTGTCGGCGAGGAATTCTTCTCACTTCAAATCCATCTTGCTGCGAACCACCGGCTTCGTGGCGGCGGAAATGCGTATGGCAACGCAGTTGGGCCAGCAGGCATCCGACCCGCGCGGCGAGATCGGCTCGCCGCCGGCCGCGCCGCCGCGCTGGCGGCAAGTGATCACGGCCGCGGGCGTGCTAGGAGCCGGCCTGGGCGTCACGTTCTGGGCTTGGCGGCTGGTTTGGAACGAGGAGCGAACCGGCGCCGCGCTCGCCCCGACCGTGGTGCTGGCCGGCGGCGTGCTGCTCAGCGGGATGATGGCTTGGATCTTCTGGGTCCAATCGACCAAGCGGGCCAATGCATTGGCTTTGGCCGACCAGATGACGCGCTCACTGCGCGAAAGCCAGCGGACGCTGCAATCAATTCTCGATAACACTTCGGCTCTGGTCTATCTCAAAGACATCAACGGCCGGTACCTGCTCGTCAATCATCGGTTCGAGCAGATCTTCGGTGTCTCGCAACGGCAGGCCATTGGCCAAACCGATCACGATTTATTCCCGGCCGAAATGGCCGAAGCGCTGCGCGACGCCGATCGCCGCGTGCTGGCCGCCGATCGCCCGCTACAAGTGGAAGAAATTCGCCGCGAGGCCGACGACCAGCGGGTTTATCTCTCCAATCGGTTCAAGCTGTACGACGCCCAGGGCTTGCCGTTCGCCGTGGGCAACGTGTCGACCGACATCACCGTGCAAAAGCGGAGCGAGCAGGCCCTGCGCGATTCGGAAGCGAAATACCATTCGCTGATCGAAAGCTTGCCGCTGACGGTCTGGATCAAAGATTTGGAAGGCCGATTCACGTTCGCGAATCAGCATCTCTGCCGGATGTATCGCACGCCGCTGGCGGAACTGGTCGGCAAGACCGACTTTGATTTTTCGCTGCCGGAGCTGGCCGAGAAATATCGCCGCGACGATTTGCAGGTGATCGAATCGCGGCAGACGCTTGAAGAGATCGAAGGCTTCCGCGATCCACACGGCGGCGGTTATCGTCATATCCAGGTGATGAAAGCTCCCGTGTTCGACAGCCACGGCAATGTGGTTGGCACGCAGGGCATGTTCTGGGATGTGACCGCCCGGATCGAAGCCGATTTGGCGACCCGCCGCGCCAAGGAGGCCGCCGAGAACGCCAACCGGGCGAAGAGCAGCTTTCTGGCCAATATCAGCCACGAAATTCGCACGCCGATGAACGGCATCATCGGCATGGCCGAATTGCTGCTGGAAACATCGCTGGAAGCCGACCAGCGAGCCTCGATTTCGGTAATCCGCGACTCAGGCGAAGCGCTATTGGCCGTGATCAACGATATCCTCGACATATCGAAGGCCGAGGCGGGCAAGATCGAGTTGGAATCGATCCCGTTCGATCTGATCGAGAGGCTCGGCGACACGATGAAGTTGCTCGCCCCGCGGGCCCACGCCAAGGGATTGGAGTTCGTGTACCACGTGCGGCCCAACACGCCGCGCATGGTCGTGGGCGATCCGTTGCGGCTGACGCAAGTGGCGGTGAATCTGTTGGGCAACGCGATCAAGTTCACGGAGCGTGGCGAAGTCGATTTGGTCGTCGGCGTCGATGCGAATTCCGAAGAGCACGCGGTGCTCCATTTCGCCGTGAGCGACACCGGCATCGGAATCGCCTGCAACAAGCAATCGCAGATTTTCGATCCCTTCGAGCAGGCCGACAACTCGACGACGCGGCGCTATGGCGGCACGGGCTTGGGCCTGACGATCTGCACGCGGCTCGTGGAATTGATGGGGGGCCGCATCTGGGTCGATAGCGAGCCAGGCGCCGGCAGCACATTCCATTTCACGGCCGAGTTGCAGCGCTGCCTCGACGGCGACGCGGAGGCCGACGAATCGATCGGACTGGCTAGCGGCACCCGGGTGTTAGTGCTCGACGACAATTCGCTCCAGCGACAAGCACTGTGCGATTTATTGACGGAGTGGGGCTTGAATCCAACCGCTGCGAGCGAGGTGTCCGCGGCCGAGGCCGCCATGGCGCAAGCCGACGCGGAACACGATCGATTCGCGATCGCGCTGGTCGATGCGGAATTGCCGGACCAGACCGGAATTCGCTGGACCGAGCAGTTGCTCGCCACGCAGGCGACGCCCATCGCCTTGGTCTTGCTCACCAGCGGCTCGTTTCGATTGGACGATGGCGACTCCGCAGTGCGCTGCCTGCCGCGGCTGCAAAAGCCGATTAAGCCGTCGGAACTTTTCGATGCGCTCATGGCCGCCGCCAATCCCGGCGCCGAAATGCCCTGCTACGAAACAACGATCGAACCCCCGGCAGCGAACCCTTTGAAAATTCTGCTGGCCGAAGACAGCCTGGTGAATCAAAAGGTGGCCGTGGCCATGCTCCAGCGCTGGGGCCACTCGGTGACCGTCGCGGGCACGGGCGCGCAGCGCTCGCCGCCTGGCAGTCCGAGCGGTTCGACCTGATCTTGATGGACGTGCAAATGCCAGAAATGGACGGCCTGGAGGTGACCGCGGCGATCCGAGCGCAAGAATCGGCGCCCCCATTGAACAGCACGGATCCGGCCAAACATGCATTCGCCACCCGCGTGCCGATCGTGGCGCTCACCGCGCATGCCAGCGAAGGCGACCGTGATCGTTGTCTTGCCGCCGGCATGGACGATTATTTGTCGAAGCCCATCCGGCCCCGGCAACTGCGCGAGACGTTGCAGCGGGTAGCCACCAGCGCCGGTGCCTCATGCTCGCCAGAGAGTTCGCCAGTCGTCTCGCAGACGGAAACTAGCTCCAATCTCACAAACTCGGGCACGGTTCTGCTTGGCACTAGCGCGGCGGAACATGAGCAGCACTTGGTCGACTGGCCGGCGGCCTTGGAAGCCGTCGACGGCGACCGGCGGCTGTTGGCCGAGTTGATCGATATCTTCAACGTCGAGTTGCCAGGCTGGGAAGCCAGAATCGATCGGGCGCTGGAAAGCAGCGATGCTTCGGCGCTGCGGCTTGCAGCCCACACGCTCAAAGGAGCCTTGGCCAGCCTCGGCGCTCGCCGCGCAAGCCGCCGCTCAGGAGCTCGAAACGCAGGCCGCCGCCGGGAATCTGCCGTCGGCGGCAAACGCCTGGCCCATCGTCCGGCGAGAATTGGGCAGTTTGCACACCGAGCTCAACCGCTTCGAACGCCCCACGATCGGCGTGTGAAAACCGGCGCGCAGCGAGCGTTCGGCGCGATGGCCAAGCCCAGGGATGACTATCCCTGGGCTTTTCACGCGATTGGAAATCCAGGGGCTAATTGACCTGCCGGTGCTTTTCGCGGACACTGCTTAGTGTTTTGTCAACGCTTGTGTTCGGGATTGCGTGCCACTGGCTCTGCCAGTGATCTTTGGAATTCTTGCCTCGATCGGTCGGCAACGAAGAGCACTGGCAAAGCCAGTGGCACCCTAAATTCAAGCTGTGACATTGCACTAGCTTCGGGGCGGCGCACTTCTGACGGCTAATCGGTCCGGTATTCTCCCTCCTCGCTCACGGAAAACGACGATGTCTCGCGTCCTTGTCGTGGACGATTCCGCCATGGATCGCCGGCTGGCCGGCGGTCTGCTCGAAAAAAACTCGGCCCTGGAAATCAGCTACGCCGGCGACGGCGCCGAGCGCTCCGGCTGATCGAAGAGCAGCCTCCCGAGCTGGTTCTCACCGATCTGCAAATGCCGGAGCTCGACGGGCTGGAATTGGTCGGCGCGGTGCGCAGCCGGTTCCCGCTGGTTCCCGTCATTCTGATGACCGCGTATGGAAGCGAGGAAATTGCCGTCCGGGCCTTACGCCGCGGCGCGGCCAGCTATGTCCCCAAATCGCGGCTGGCGCTGGAGCTGTTGGATACGGTCGATTCCGTGTTGCACATGTCGCGGGCCGACCGCTTCCACGATCGGCTGGCCGAATGCCTGATCGGTGGGCATTCGAAGTTCGAGTCTGCCGACCGACGCCTCGCTGATCTATCCGCTCGTGGATCATTGCCAGCAGCTTGTCGCCCGGATGAAATTCTGCGATGAGACCGGCCGCGTTCGCGTGGGCATCGCGCTCGAGGAGGCGCTCGTCAATGCCGTGTATCACGGCAATCTGGAGCTAACGAGCCAGCAAGTGCGCGAGTCGCGCGAGCGGGCGAACCAAGGCGCCGCCAACGTTCTGGCCGAACGTTTGAGTCAGGACCGTTACAACCGGCGGCGAATTTTCGTTGAACTCTCCTTCTCTCAGCCCGAAGCCCGCTTTACAATCCGAGACGAGGGGCCCGGATTCGATCCGACCTCGGTCCCCGATCCGACCGATCCCGGCAACTTGGAAAAGGAGTGTGGTCGCGGTTTGTTGCTGATGCGAAGCTTCATGGACGAAGTCCAATTCAACGCGCCGGGCAACCAGGTCACGATGATCAAGCACCGCGAACCTCAGCCGAACTGAGCGACCCGCGCGCCGCCTGTTGAAAAAGGGGACTGGCTCGGAGCGACCACTGGATTTTCGCCAGGAAATTTGGCTTCCCGCGACGTGCCTGTCCCCTTTTTCAACGCCCTGCCGCCGCCGAAGCCGAACATGGAGCATCGCGGCCCAACCGCTGGTCTGGCACGGCAACGACCCCTGGCCACGAGCTACGACGATATTCCCTATCCGCGGCTGGCGTTTCCGCTCACGCATCCGTCGCGCCTGGCCACGGTCGGCCGTCTGTTGGGAATGCGTCCCGCCGGGGTGGCCACTTGCCGGGTATTGGAGTTGGGCTGTGCCGGCGGCGGCAATCTGGTGCCGATGGCCTACACGTTGCCCGGCGCAACGTGGGTCGGCATCGATCTTTCGGATCGGCAAATCGGCGAGGCTCGGACTTTCGCGGCGGCGATCGGTCTGGCGAATATCACGTTCGAGCCGCTGGATATTGCCGCAGCCGCCGGCGTGTTGCGGCCGCGGTTCGGCGAGTTCGATTACATCATTGCCCACGGCGTCTATTCCTGGGTGCCCGATCAGGTCAAAGCAGCGTTGCTGGCGGCGTCCCGCGATTTGCTCGCGCCCGAGGGAATCGCCTACGTCAGCTACAACTGCTATCCGGGCTGCCAACCGCGCGAAATGCTGCGGCGGATGTGCCAATATCATGGCCGGGCTGTGGGCGAGCCGCGGGCCTATGCCGCGGAAACTCGCAAGTTCCTCGACTTCTTGCTCCGCGCGCTTCCCACCGATGGCGATGTCTACCGCACGGCGCTGCGGGAGCAAGCCGCCGGCCTGGCGGCCGAATCGGACGAAGTGCTGCTGCACGACGACTTGGAGCGCGATAACGACCCCTGCTATTTTCATGAATTCATTTCCCGCGCCGCCAGCCAAGGATTGCAATATCTGGGCGACGCCCATTTCGGGCAGATGTTCGGCGTCGGAATCGCCACCGCTGCGCTGGAACGAATCCGCGCTGCCGGAGACGTCTTGGTCACGGAGCAATATCTGGACTTTCTCTATGGCCGATCGTTGCGGACCACGTTGCTATGCCGATCCGATCGGCAGCTCGTTCGACAAATTGATCCGTCAGCGGTTCGCGACTTGCGCATCGCATCCGCCGCCGTCGCCGTTTCGGCCGCAGCATCAATTGTCGGCGAGCCGCTGGCGCCGGAAGCGAACTCGCTCGGCAGCGATGAACCGACCGTGTTTCGTGCGCCCGGCAGCACGCTGTCGGTAGGGGATCCCGTCAACAAAGCCGTACTGCTCGAACTGGGTGCAGCCTATCCGCTGCCGCTGAGCTTTGCTGAATTGGTCTCGCGGACGAGCCTTCGATTGCAACAAGCAGCCGCGGAGCCGACCTTCGCCTACGGGCCATTCGACGAGAAGACCGTGGCCGACAAATTCGCGGCCGTCGCCGTCGAGTGGTTCGCGATGCGGCTTATTGACCTGCACGCTTTCGCGCCACCGATTTCGCTCGCGCCGGGCGAGCGGCCGCTGGCCAGCGCCGTGGCGCGCCACCAACTGGCGCACGGCGGCGCGACGGGGCTGACTCTTTCGATCGGGCGGCTGGAAGAAGTTGAAATCGACGCCGCCAATAGCCCCAACAAGGATGTTCATCCGGTGACGAACTTGTTGCATCGTCGCGTTTGCCTGGGGGGCGAATTGGCCGGCCTCGTCTTATCGCGCCTGGACGGGCGGCATGATCGGGCGGCGATTGTCGCCGAATTAGCGAAGCCCGTCTCGGAGGGCCGAGCCACGATTCGCATCGACGACACGGCGGTGACCGATCCGCAGCTTGTCGAGCGGCTGTTGGCCGAGAGGGTCGAGGCCTGCCTAGCCGATTTCGCGCGCAACGCCCTGCTGGTGGCTGAACGTGGCATGAAAACTCCCATCGCCTTGCCGCCTCAAGCTGTGAACAACTCGGGCGGCACACCATGACCACGCTGTACGATACCGTCCCGTATCCGCGGCATGCGTACGGCTTCACGCATCCCGACCGGCTGGCCACGCTGGCCACGTTGCGGGGCCTGACACCGCCGCCGATCGAGCGTGCTCGCGTGTTGGAGCTCGGCTGTGCCAGCGGCGCCAATTTAGTCCCAATGGCTTACGCGCTGCCGGAGGCGGAATTCTTGGGCGTGGATCTTTCGACGCGGCAAATCGCCGAGGGACAGGCGTTCATCGCCGCCGTCGGCCTGACGAATGTCCGCTTGGACGCGCTCGATCTGCAAACGATCGACGACCGTTTCGGCCAGTTCGATTACATCATCGCCCACGGCGTTTACTCCTGGGTGCCGCCCGCCGCGCAAGACGCCATCCTGCGAATTTGCGGCCGCCAGTTGCGGTCCAACGGCGTGGCCCTGGTCAGTTACAACACGAACCCGGGCTGCACCCTGCGGCAAATGGTCCGCGGCATGGCCCAGTTCCATGCCCGCGAGATGATCGATCCGCAGGAACAAGTCGGCCAGTTGCTGGGGCTCACGCGGTTCCTCGCCACGATGGCGCCGGACGATGGCGCCAGTTATACCCGCATTCTTCGCAGCGAAGCCGAGCGGTTGGCGAAGCTCGATCCCGCGTTTCTGTTGCACGACGTGCTGGAAGAAACGAACCTGCCGGTTTATTTCCATGAGTTCGTCGCGCATGCCGCCGCGCATGGTTTGCAATACGTCGGCGAGGCGCTGTCCGTCGACCGCCGCGGCGTGGGGCTCGATCCGCAAGTGCTGGCCGAGATGCGGGCCGCGTACCCGCCGCTGGAATTCGAGCAGCATCTCGATTTCTTGGACGGCACCGCGTTTCGGCGATCGCTCCTGTGCCGGGCGGAAAACAGCCTATCCGAGAACCGGCGGGGACTGGCTCAATTTGCGATGCCCGGTGAGCAAATTGTGCCTGTTCCTCAGCCGAGAACCGGCGGGACTGGCTCATTTTGCGATGCCCGGTGAGCAAATTGTGCCTGTCCCCCTCTCTTCGGCCGGTTCGCAGCACGACCCGTTCGATCTGCTGCTCATCGCTTCTCCCGCCCAACCCACAACCGCCACGCCCGATCTTCACGGGCCCGGGTCGGAAGAATTCACGGTCCGCAAGGATCGCTACACGGCGTCATTGCGGGCCGATCAGCCGATCGAGAAAGCCGCGCTCGTCGCATTGTCCGAGGCGTATCCGACGGCGCTGAGACTCGACGCGCTGGTGCACGCTGCCGCCGGATTGCTCGGCCGCCCCGTGAGGCATGAAGACCAATCGCAAATCCGCGAGCTCGTCCTGGGCGGATTCCCCGTGGGTGTCGTCGAGTTACATTGCTGGCAGCCCGCGGCGGCTAGAGAGGTCAGCGCCACGCCCACCGCCAGCCCCGTCGCGCGTTACGAAGCGGCCCAAGGCTGGGAAGTGACCACGCTGTGGCACGAGCGATTCGCGTTGGTCGATCCCGTCGCCCGGCAACTTGTGGCGGCGCTCGACGGCCAGCACGATCGCGCCGCGCTGGTTGATTTGCTGCTCGCATCCATGGTCGCCGGCGGAGCCCGCTTCGCCGGCGAATTCGCCCCCTCGTCGCCCACCGATTTGCGCCGCGAAATCTCCCGCCGCCTGACAATCGCCCTAACCGACCTCGCCCGCGACGCCCTCCTAATCGCCTAACCGGCGATTGCACGGATATCGAGGGCAAAGGATGGCAAAGCCATTCACGCCGGCGCTTCCTTCTCCCTCTCCCTTGATGGGAGAGGGCCGGGGTGAGGGTGATGCCGCCACGTTGGATGGTACGCCCCTCGGTCGTTCCCCCCTCACCCCCGGCCCCTCTCCCGCAAAGGGGCGAGGGGAGCACAAAGAGGCACCCGACACACCCGACGACGGCGTACCGGCGCGCTGGCAAATGCTTGCGAAACTTTTTCGGTTATGCTGGTGGCGATCAACAAACTGTAGCCTTTGAGAACTGCAAATGGCCCGACGACCATGGACGCGCGAAGAGACGCTTGTCGCGTTCAATCTCTATTGCAAAACGCCGTTTGGCCGTTTGCACGCTCGCAATCCAGATATCATCGCGACCGCCGAGGCGCTTGAACGCACCCCAAGCGCGTTGGCGATGAAATGCTGCAATATCGCCGCGCTCGATCCAGCGCATCAAGCAAGAGGGGTGCGCAGGATTCGAGCAAGGTCTCCGCTCTCGATCGCGAGATTTGGGATGCGTTTCAGAGCGAACCGGAGGAAGTCGGATTCGCATCGGAGGTCAGCGCCGCGCGGTTAAAACGGGAGCAACCTGCCCAAGAGATCACCGTGAATTGGGAGGACATTGAGGGATTGGATCGCGAAGCGCTAGTTAAGGTCCGCGTCAACCAGTCACTATTTCGCTCGATTATCCTCGCCGGCTACCGCAACGCATGCGCGGTATGCACTTTGCCGATTCGCTGCTCTTGGTCGCCTCTCACATCGTCCCGTGGTCAATCGACAAGTCGGCTCGAATGAACCCACGAAACGGCATCTGTCTCTGCTCACTCCACGATCGCGCCTTCGACGCCGGAATTCTTGGCATTTCGGTCGATTACACAATTCATATCGCCGATTCCGTACGGACCCTCCCGAGCAACTTAGCTGTAGACCAAAGCCTCCTCGCATTCGACGGCAACAGTATGAATTTGCCCGACCGGTGGCATCCTAGCAGCGAGTTCCTTGGCAAACGACCTTGAAAGGTGTGTCCGTAACATCGCTATGGCTTTCCGGGACGTTGTGAGATTCTGGGTGCGAAAAGACATAGGCTCGAAAGCCGCCGGATCCCCACGACATCCTGGGTTAGTGCGCCGTCCGACCCAAGAATTCACCAACGGATTCGGTTGAGGAGCCCTTCATTCTCCTCTTTGGTAAAATGCGGGTTGGCCGAACAACCGCTTGGAGGAAATTTGCATGATTCACTGGACGACGGTCAAATACAATGATTTGAATTCACGAGCAAAGGAGAATTTCAACTATGCTAAGCTCTCCGCACTGCTGGCCGATTATGGTTATCTGACAATACGGCTATCCGACGATTGGAAAGGTGCCGATCTTCTTGCCCGCCACGAGAATGGCGATATATTGCAAATTCAACTGAAAAGCAGATTGGATTTTGAGCGTAAGTATGTGGGCAAGGGATTGTATATTGCGTTCCTTTATCAAAGGAAAACGTGGTATCTTTACGACCACGACGAATTGCTCTGCAAGGTGTTTGACATACCCAACACCGGTGCGTGGAAGAAAGAGAAAGGACGATCCTATAGTTCTATAGGCAAGAAGGAACTCGAACTCTTGGAGCCATACAAGATCATCGACCAGCAGACTGTCGGCTTGGATACTGGCGACACATAGCGCGTCGCCGGGGCACGTTTTCGTAGCTCTACCGCCTATGCTAGTTGGCCTAGCATGAGCAATTTGAGACTCCCGTCCCCCTGTTCCCTTTATGCTTCTATTTTTCTTAGTTTTCGCGCGGGCTTAGTGCTGCGCCGATTCGTTCGTCATCCATCGCGTGGACGGTGGTGGTTCACCTCGTTTGCTTGTGGCCGGCAAAAGTTTATGGAGGACGCCGGCCGGGCGAGCACCGTATGAGCCACTTGTTGCGGTGAAGCGTGACGGGAGCGTCCGGGATTTCGCACCGTTCCAACGCCGGCCAACCGTGTGCAGGCGCCTCGCACGGGCGGACGTTGCTTGCCGGTGGCACACCATTGCTTGGCGGTGTTACCTCAGCATGGCTCATTCGCCGATGTCGATGGCCCGGTAGAGCGGGAGGTAGCGGTAGTAGACTTCCAGCGTGCAGAGCGCCAGGCTGGTCATGTAGATGCGGCCGCCGACGTGGGTGTCGTGGTCGCCGATCGCGCCGCCGGTCGGATTGAAGCTGCCGGCGCGATGGCCCTGTTTCTCTTGCAGAGCCAGCAGCGCATCGCGGACCGCGCCGTTCCACTTTTTCCAATGCTCGCCGCCGATGTTGTGCATCACTTGCGTGGCGTAATACCAATAATAAATGTTCGGCCGGCTCCGCTCGGGCAAGTCGTCGTGCAGCAGCCGGTTGATTCCCTCGCGCATGCCTGGATGATCCTTCGGCCAGCCGAGATATTGCCGGCACAGCAATCCTTCGGCCATCATCGCCGAGGTCGGGCTTTGGCCGCGCTGGTAGGCATAAAAACCGCCATGCTTGCCTGAGCGCAGCGTGTCGAGATACTGGCCGGCTCGCTGGAAAGCCTCGTTCGGCACCTTGAGATAGGCCATCTTCGCGCTTTCCAGCGCCATGAGTTGCCAGCCGACGACGCTCAGGTCGCCTTCTTGGCCCGGCTCGTAACGCCAGCCGCCGCCGGCGTGCTGGGCCTTCAGAATGAAATCAACCGCCCGCTGGGCCGGCCCACGCAGCGCTTCGTCGTGCGACATCGCCAGCGATTCGCAGAGCGCGATCGTGGCCAGGCCGTGCGCGTACATATTGCCGATGCCACGGCCGCGCAAATCGCCGTCGGGCTTTTCGGCTTGGAGAAGCCAATGAATGCCCCGGGCCACTGAATCCTGATAAATGCCCTGCTTCGCGGACTGGCCGGCGCCGAGAAATGGCAACAGCGCCAGGGCCGTGCCGCCGGTGTCGGATTCGTCGCCCAGGCCGTCGCACTGGCCGTTGCAATCGCCGGCATGGTTGAAATCGCTCAGGCCCCAATGACCATCGTTGGCCTGATGCTGGCTAAGCCAGTGCAGGCCGGCGACCACGGCGGCTTCGGTATAGATCGAGCCCCCTTCTTCCTCGACCAGCTCGTTGCGAATCCGAGGGTCGCGCCCTTCGAACATCCGCGGCTGATCCGTGGCCCGCAGCGCAGCCAGGACCTTTGGCAAATCGGCCAGTCCGGCGCCGCTGACATCGCGCGACAGCGTCAACTCGTCGGCGGCGTGGCGGGCTTTTTGTTCCGCGGCGGCTAGCGGCGGTGATGGGCGGCTTTGGTTTTTCAGCCGGCTTGACCGCGACCGGCGGCACGCGGCGGCTTGCTCTTGGACGCGATCATTGGGCCGGTGCAAGAAAAACCAAATCGCGAGGGCGGCGACGGCCAGACACGAAAGAATTGCCAGCGTCGAGAACGGATTCCACTTCGGCTTTTTCGGCTCTAATTTTGGCGGCGGAGCGGGGGCAACCGACCGAGGCAAGTTGACGTTGCGTCGGCAGGCGGAGAGGCGGCGCGAGCTTGGCCACCGGAACGTTGGCTTTGGGCCGCGGCGCGGCGGGGGCAGGTGGCGGCGGCGATGGCGCGGCTTTCGGAGGCGGCGGAGCGGCGATCGGCGGCGTTGCCCTTCGCACCGGTGGCGGCGCCATTGCCCTTCGCGCCGGTCGGCGCCGCACCGGTCGCCGCGCGTCGATCAATTCCTGGGCCAATCGCTGCTGTTCCGGCGTCAGCTCGATGCTGAGTTTTGCACCGCCAGCAGTCGGCCATCAGCAACCACAGCCGGACCGACATCGGCGCACCGCACTCGGGGCAGGCGCAGGTGAGAATATCGCCATCTAGCCAGATGGTCGGCTTGCCGGCCGTAGCGCTGCCGGCGAGCCCGGCCGCCGAGCCTTTTCCCTTGCCAGGTGGCTTGGCCTTGGGCGGGCTGGCGACGAGCCACACGTTGGAGTCGGAAGTGGATTTGGCCATGCCGGAAATCAAAGTCATTCAGTTTATGGACGCTGGAGCCTATCCGAAAACCGGCCGAGGAAAGGGGGACTAGCTCATTTTGCTCACAAGGCAATCGCAAAATGAGCAGTCCCCGCCGGTTCTCGGATAGGCTCCAAGACGGTAGTATACATGATGTCGATTAGCTCCTCAAATTCGCGGCCGGCGTGCTTGCCACGCGGTCGTTGCGCTCAGCGCGCTTTGCCGAATCTCATCCAGGACGTGTTCGCCGCCCGTACGATGTGAAATATCCGGCTGAAAGCTCCGTGGGCTGAATCTGCCTCCTCTTGCGAAATGCACCTGATGACGACTGAAATCCAAAGCCGCGTTGCCGAGTTGGAAGCCAACATGGCCCAGGTCGTGCTCGGCAAGCCCGAGATGGTCCGGATGTGCGTCGTCACGCTGCTGGCGGGCGAACATCTGCTGATCGAAGACGTGCCCGGCGTGGGCAAGACGCTGGTGGCCAAGGCGCTGGCCAAGAGCATGAGCGGCGAGTTCTGTCGAATCCAATTCACGCCCGACCTGTTGCCCAGCGACATCATCGGCAGCAGCCTTTATCAGGCCGCCACGGGCGAGTTTCTTTATAGCCGCGGGCCGATTTTTGCGAACATCGTCCTGGCCGACGAAATCAACCGCACCACGCCGCGCACTCAAAGCGCGCTGTTGGAAGCGATGAGCGACCGGCAGGTCTCGGTCGATGGTCAGACTCATCCGCTGCCCTCGCCGTTCATGGTCGATGGCGACGCAAAATCCTTTCGAGTTCGAGGGAACGTATCCGCTGCCCGAAAGTCAATTGGATCGGTTCCTGATGCGGATTTCGCTCGGCTATCCCGAACGCGAAGATGAACTGCAGGTGCTGGCCAGCCATCGGACCGGCGAACCGGTCGACGCCTTGACGCCGGTGCTCGACAACGCCCAGGTGCGGATGCTGCAAGAATCGGTGCGGCAGGTGACGGTCGACGAGTCGATCCAGGAATATTTGCTCGATATGATTCATGCGACCCGGCGGTGCGACGAGCTCCAGGTCGGAGCGAGCACCCGCGCGGCGCTGAGCTTGTATCGAGCGGGCCAGTCGCTGGCGCTGGTCGAAGGGCGAGACTTCGTCGTGCCCGACGATATCAAGCGGTTGGCAGTGCCGGTGCTGGCGCATCGCCTAATCGCCAAAAGTTATTCGCAAGCCGGCCAACGCGGCGAATTGGAATCGCTGGTGCGACGGCTGGTGGAGAGTCTCAGAACGCCGGAATAAGGACCTCTTTCTCCCTCGACGGGAGAGGGTTGGGGCGAGGGTGATGGAACAACAATTGGCACTGCGAACCCCTCACCCCCGGCCCCTCTCCCGCAAGGGGCGAGGGGAGTAAGAAGACGGCTGTATTGTCTCGTTTCTTCGTACCTCAAACCTCACGCCCCTCACGCCCCCCTCAAGCCTCAAGCCTCAAGCCTCAAGCCTCAAGCCTCAAGCCTCAAAATGTTCCACACCCGGCTGACGCGCGAAGGTTGGTATTTCCTCATCGTGCTTGCGTTCATCGTGGTCGGCGGCTCGATGCGCGAGATCAACTTGATGTTGATCCTGGCCGGGATGATGATCGGCATGCTGTATTTCAATTGGCGTGTGGCCCGCTCGATGCTGCGGTATTTGGAAATCCGCCGCCGCCTGCCGGACTTGGCCCATGCCGGCGATTGGTTTACGGTCGAACTGGAAGCCACCAGACTCGAGCCGGGCCACGGCCATCGCCATGGAAGACCCCATCCAGCCGTTGCACGCGGCGCGCGGCGCGGAGGTGCGTGCATTGGCTCTAATACCCCAAGTCCTGCCGGGCGAATCCATGCGGACTCAATATCGCGTGCAGTTGGATCGCCGCGGCCGCTACCAGTTCGGGCCCCTACGGATCACGACCCGGCATCCGTTCGGACTGATCTCGCGCACGGTGCGCCGGGCCGAGATCGGGCAGTTGCTCGTGCTGCCGCGGCTGGGCCGATTGACGCCGGCTTGGGCTCGGCTCAGCCCGTCGCCCGAATATGGCAGCCGGCGCACCTCCGGTCGGCAAGGCCAGTCGGAAGGGGATTTTTACGGCCTCCGCGATTGGCGGGCTGGCGACAGCCGGCGGCTAGTTCATTGGCGGACCTCGGCCCGGCGCGGCGGATTGATGGTCCGGCAATTCGAGCGGCCTCGGAGCGAAAACCTGACGTTGCTCGTGGAGCTCTGGCAGCCCAAGGCGCCTTCCGCCGATGACGAACAGCGTGTTGAACTGGCGATTTCACTGGCGGCTACGGCCGCGCTGGACGCTTGCCGGCGCGGTGAGAGCCAGTTGCGGGTCGTCACGGCGGGTCGAGAGTTGAGCGCTAGCGATGGACGGGCCTCGAAGACGTTGGCCCGCGAAATCCTCGCCCACCTGGCACTCGCCGAAGCCGGCGCGGACAACCGGCTGGAGGATTTGTTCGATTACACCAGCAACGGCGAGCGGCGCAGCGGTTTGACGGTGCTGATTTCGACGCGCCCGGCGGGGCAAGCGGTGGCCGCGAGCAACACTGCCGCGAGCTACACAGCCACGGCCAACCGGCTCCGCGCAAGCGAGGTGGTCACGCTCGTCGCCGGCAGCGATGAGTTCTTCCGCTGTTTTCAACTCCCCGCTCCTGCTGCAAAAGGCGGGAACGGCGTGTTGGCAACTCGCCTCGCACCTGGCAGGAGAGGGGTTGTGGATAACCGATAGCGCTATGCGAATTTTTCGAGCACACTCTGCGTCATCACCCTCACCCCGACCCTCTGGCGTCAAGGAAGAGGGAGAATTGCTCCCGTCGCACAAGGTGGGATCGACTCGCCTACTCCCCTCGCCCCTTGCGGGAGAGGGGTTGGGGGTGAGGGGTGGCATTACCAAGGCGCACCACCCTCACCCCGGCCCTCTCCCGTCAAGGGAGAGGGAGTTGGCCCACAGCGCCTCGGCTTTCAGCGATTGCTGCAAATCGGGGTCGCAACGCTCGTCGCGCTGGGCGCCATGCTGCTGGGGATGGGCCAGCGGAGTTTTGCGCTCGCTTTTCTGACGGTCATGGCCGCTGTCGTTTCGATCTACGTGACCGACATTCGCGGTTGGATCCGGCTGAACCGCACCGTGGCGAACGTCGCCGGCTTGATCGCCGTCAGTGCGTCGGTGGCGAACTTCTTTCATGCCACAAGTGAAGAGCAATTGCTGGCCGTGGCGAATCTGCTGGTCTATCTCCAGGTCGTGTTGTTGTTCCAAGTCAAAACGGTTCGCATGTATTGGCAGTTGCTGGTGCTCAGCGTGCTGCAAGTCGTCGTGGGGGCGGCTTTGAATTTGGACGTGCTGTTCGGCGTCCTGCTGGTGGCCTATTTGTTCGTGGCCTTGGCCGCGGTTAGTTTGCTGTTCATCGCCAGCGAAGCTCAGCGCTGGCAGCGCATGGCGCTGCGCCTGCAATCCGGCGGCACGGACCTCGACGATCAGGAAGAAGCGGAACTCGCAGGCGCGCGCGGCCAGCCGCCAAAGTCGCGGCAATTCGCCCGGCTGCGGCAGCGCCACGCAGGAATTCTTCAGCCAAATCGCTCCAATCGGGAGCGATCCACGTCAAGCTGCAACTTCCCGACAATCTTCCGCAACAATTGCTCGGCCGCGGCATCCTGTGGCGCACATTGGTCACGGGCATGGGAACCTTGGTCGTCGCCACGGTTTGCTTTTTCTCGATGCCGCGCTTCAGCCGGGCGATCTGGGCTCCCGAAGGGCAACATGCCAACGTCGGCTATTCGCCGATGGTCAAGCTCGGCGATCTCGGCCCGCTGCTGCAAAATCCCGAGCTCGTCATGCGGCTCGAACTTGCGCGACGAAGCCTCCGGCGAAACGCTCGAGCCGAGCGAGGCGCCGCTCTTGCGCGGCTCGCTGCTGACGCATTATTTCCGCGGCGAATGGCGGCACATGCCCAGCGAGCGCCCCCTGGCCCGGCCGTTGCACTCCGCTCCACAAAGTCCCGCGCTGGTTCGCGAGCGAATCACGATCGAGCCCCAGGTCGAGCCGGTGCTGTTTTGCGTCTATCCGATCTACCAGGTCACCGATCAGCAGCCGAACAAGCACCTGCAGTTCGACATGGAGCGGCAGCAGTTGGATCGGACGACGGATGTGCAATCGGACAAGTTCGAATTCGAGGTCCTCACCACGGGCCTCGTGAATAATCGCCAGTTGCGAATCGTGCCGCAAACCTACCGGCTGGCCCGGCATGAGGCTCGACGAATTGCTGGAACTCCCCGACGGTCCTCCTGAAGGTCTGCCGGGCCGAGAAGACGCCGGAAAGATCGAAGCCGCCGACCGGCTCACGGGGCTGCGAAATTTCGCGAAGCAGAAAATCGCCGATGCGGGTTTAGCCGCCGGCGACCGGTATGGCCGCGCGAAACTACTGGAGCACACGCTCAGCTCGTCGCCGTTCGAATACACGCTCAATCGCCCGCCACCGGCGGAAGGCGTCGATCCGATCGAGGATTTCGTCGTCCGCAACCAGCGCGGCCATTGCGAATATTTCGCCAGCGCTCTGGCGCTGATGCTGCGCAGCCAGAACATCCCGGCCCGGATCGTGCTCGGCTTTCGTGGGGGCGAATGGAACTCGGTCGGCTCGTTTTACGACGTGCGCCAATTGCATGCCCATGCCTGGGTCGAAGCCTATTTGGAGCCCGAGCAGATTCCCGAGGCTGAATTGCCCCCCGGACCGCGCCCTCAGCCGCGGCGCCGTGGCTGATCCTCGATCCGACGCCGATGGTTAATCTCGCTGGCACTTTCGGCGAAGGTTCATTGTTATCGAATGTCGCCGATCTGGCGGACTACGTGCAGTTGCTCTGGAACACCTACGTCGTCGGCCTGAACGCCGATCGGCAAAATCAGATCGTCTACAAACCGTTGGCCAAGGCCGGCCACGCGCTGCAGGCGCTCTGGAAGAATCCACAGGAGTTTTTCAAGCGCGCGGCCACGGAAGCGCGGCATTGGTTCGAAGCGGACGAAAACGGCAAGCGACCGGCGACGGTTGGTATCTCGCGGCGCTTGGGGTCTTGGCGGTTTGCCTGTTCCTGCTCCGGCGGCGCGTGCGGCGCGCGTTAGGCTGGATGTGGAGCAAGCGGCCGCACGAGGTGGTCGCGGTCAGCGCCGAGAATTTGCAGGTCGAATTCTACCGCCGGTTCGAAATGCTGTTGGCCCGCCGCGGCCTCGTGCGCCGGCCAAACCAGACCCAGCTGGAGTTCGCGCGATTCGCCGGGCACCAGCTGGCGGAGGGACCGGTCTCAGCGAAAACCGAGGCACTCTACGCTCCTCCCACCATCGCGGCCGTGCGCCGTTTGGTCGACTCGTTCTATCGGATTCGCTTCGGCCATGCCGCACTGGACAGCCGCCAAGCCGAAGCGGTAGAACAGGTGCTCGACCAGTTGGAACAGTCCGTCGGCAGCCGCGAGAAAGGCTACAGGCTGAAGGCTGAAGGCTGAAGGCTGAAGGTACGAAGCGAGCGAATTTCGTCCTCGATCCTAAGCCCTCAGCCTTGGGCCTTAAGCCGATTTGCTTCCCCATTCGTTCGCACCCTCGCGGTAAGCGGTTTGCGTGCCGTTACTCCCCTTGCCCCTTGCCCCTTGCGGGAGAGGGGCCGGGGTGGAGGGGTCGCAGAGCCAAGCGGCCCACCATCACCCTCACCCCAACCCGCCCCCGTCGAGGGAGAGGGAGAAGGCTTCCATGAAGATTGGCATCATCGGTTATCAAGGCTCCGGCAAGAGCTCGCTGTTCGAATGGCTCACCGGCGTCAAGTCCGATCCGGCGCTGGCCCATGCTTCGCAAAGCGCGATGGCGGTCGTGCCGGACGAACGCGTCGAGCCGCTCTGCAAAGTCTATCATCCCAAGAAGATCACGCTGGCCTCGCTCGAACTCGTCGATACGCCGGGCCTCAGCCGCACGCATGAAGGCAACTCAGGCCGGTTGGCGTTGATCCGCGAAGCCGGCGCGCTGATTCTGGTCGTCGCGGCCTACGGCGGGGCCAATCCGCTGGCCGATCTGGCCGCCTTCGACGAAGATTTCTTGCTGGCCGATATGGAAACGGTGAACGGGCGGATCGATCGTCTGAAAGATTCGCTCAAGAAACCGCGCAAGAAAGAAGAACGCGAGCATGAGCAAGCCGAGCTAGCGGCCCTCGAGCCGCTATTGGCTCGGCTCGAATCGGGCCGGCATCTCAACGCCGCGGAAATGAGCGACGAGCAGCTCAAGGCCACGAGCAGCTTTCGCTTGCTGACGCAAAAACCCAAGCTGGTCGTCGTGAACCTGGCCGACGACGAAACGCCCGAGCACTTCGCCGCCGCCAACAAGCTTCCGCCGGAGGTGCCGCTGGTGGCCGCTCCGATTTCGCTCGAGGTGGAGCTGGCCCGGATGTCGCCGGAAGACCGCGTGGAGTTCGAGCGCGAAATGGGCGTGGGTCGCAGCGATCGCGACAGCCTGCTGCGCGAAATTCTCCGCGTTTCGGGCCAGATGCTGTACTTCACCGCCGGCGAGAAAGAAGTCCGCACGTGGATGCTGCGGATTGGTGGCACCGCGCTCGAAGCGGCCGACAATATCCATACCGATCTGGCGCGAGGGTTCATCCGGGCCGAGATCATTCAATGTGCCGACCTGATCCGCCTGGGAAGCGAGCGCGAAATCAAGGCCCACAACCTGCTGCGCTCGGAGCCGAAAGATTACGTGATCCGCGACGGCGACATCCTGCACATTCGCTTCAGCGTGTGAACAGCGTAAAGAGCCGCGCACGAAGTAAGCGATTGCGCGCCGCAACTCCCCTCGCCCCATTGCGGGAGAGGGGCTGGACTTCGGCGAGGCTCAGTCGAACCGGGGTGAGGGGTAGCGGCGCCATGCGGCCCTCCATCACCCTCACCCCGGCCCTCTCCCGTCGAGGGAGAGGGAGAAAGCAAGAAAGAGCCGCGCACGAAGTAAGCGCATTTGACGTTCGCGGCGCTCAACCGCTTACTGCGTGCGCGGCTCCTTACACAAATCGCTTACTTCGTGCGCGGCTTCTGACGCAAACCACTTACATCTTGCGTGGCGCCATTCGCGCGACGTGCCCCGGCGTGAACACCGCTTTTGTTGCCGCCGCGTTAGTGTTTGGTTAAATGCGGATGCAAGGGTGATTTCGCGCAAGGATTCGTCTAGCCCGGGCATTTCTGGCTTACTATACAAAGGGCAGCGCGAACGGGAGGTTCGCGCCGCTACTTTCCGACGAGGTTCGCGTTCGTCTTGGACTTGGTTGCGCGAATCGTGAAAGCGCTGGGGCCGTCGAACACCTTTTACGCATGAGGTGTGCCATGTTGGATGCCATCGTGATTTCCGATTTGCATCTGGGCAGCGAGGTGTGTCAGGCGAAGCAACTGGTTCATTTTCTCGAGCAGATCAAGGAGGAGTTGCTTGTCACCAGCGAATTGATTCTCAACGGCGACGTGTTCGACTCCTGGGACTTTCGCCGCTTGAAGAAAAATCATTGGAAGGTGCTGTCGGTCATTCGCTCGTTATCCGACCACGTGAAAATCGTTTGGATCACGGGCAACCATGACCATCCCGAGGACGCCGCGACCGTGGCCCATCTAATCGGGGCCGAAATCGTCGAGCAGTACGTGCTCGAATCCGGCGGCAAGCGCATTCTGCTGTTTCACGGACATATCTTCGATCGGTTCATTTCCGATCACCCGATTGTCACCTGGATCGTCGACGTGCTGTACAGTTGGCTGCATAAGATCGACAAGTCGTTCCGGCTCAGCCGCTGGGCGAAGCACAGCAGCAAGACCTTCCTGCGCTGCTCGGCCAAGATCGAAGGAGAAGCCAAACGCTATGCGCAAAAATTCGGCTGCACCGCGGTCCTCTGCGGTCACACGCATCACGAGCGGATCAGCACCGAACACGAAGTGGAGTATTACAACAGCGGCTCCTGGTGCGAGCAGCCCTGCGTCTATCTGACGATCGAAGACGGCCGGATCGAGAACCATCACTTCGTCAACGAGCCGGCCTATCTGGAATTGGAAAGCGCATGAACGTTACGCGGGCCTCGCGAAGGCCGTAGGGTGGGCACTGCCCACCGTCGTCGATCGCAGTTGCCGACGCCGCATCCCGCCGCATCTCTGGTGGGCATTGCCCACCCTACGATAGCTCAATTCAACAGCACTGTTTGCAGCGCTTCGGGGGCGACGGGCTTCACCAGATGGTGGTCGAACCCGGCTTCCTGCGAGCGTTGGCGGTCGTCGCTCTGCCCGTATCCGGTGACAGCGACGAGCAGCACGTCGCGAAACTCCGCGCTCGCGAAGCTGCCGGGCGACTTCATAGCCGCTGATGCCCGGCAACCCGATATCGAGAAAGATGACTTCGGGTTTGAATTCTTCGGCCGCCCGGAGCGCTGCCGGGCCGTCGTGAACGACGTGGACCACGTCGTGGTTCAGCAGCTCGAGCAGCATGGCCATCGTTTGAGCCGCGTCGACGTTGTCGTCCACGACCAGCACCCGCCGGGGTGGCCGACCGGTAGTCTCGCGCGGGCCATCCGCCTTGTGCGAGCCGATCGCCGGGCTCTTTGCCAAGGGAAGCCGGACAATGAATTCGCTGCCTTGGCCGAGACCTTTGCTTGTCGCGCTAACCGTCCCGCCGTGCATTTCCGCGAGCCGGCAAACTAACGTGAGCCCGATACCCAGGCCTCCCTGCGAGCGCGCCAGCGACAAATCGGCCTGCACGAACAGGTCAAAAATTCGCGGCAGTGCTTCGGGCGCGATGCCGATACCCGGGTCCTTGACGCGGATCAAAGCCTGCTCGCCGGTTTGTTCCAATGCGACGCGAATTCGACCTGGATTCGGCGTGTACTTCGCGGCGTTATTCAGCAGATTCGCGACGATCTGCGTCAAGCGGACCGAATCGCCGTCGAGCCAAAGCGGCGTGCTGGGCAATTCGACTTCAATATCATGTCCGTGCGCGTCGAGCACCGGCTGGGCCGTTTCCACGGCGCGCCCGACGACTTCACGGGCATCGAGCCGTTCGATCCGCAGTTCGATCTTTCCTCGCATGATTCGCGAGACGTCCAGCAGGTCGTCGACCAGGCGAATCAGATGCTGCAGCTGTCGTTCCATCATGTCGCGAGCCCGGTCGAGCATCGCGCCGTCGGCGTGCCGCGTCCGCAGGATGGCCAAGGCATTTCGAATCGGAGCCAAAGGGTTGCGCAGCTCGTGGGCCAACATGGCCAGAAACTCGTCCTTGCGGCGGTCTCCCTCGCGCACCGCGGCGTACAAGTGGGCGTTTTCGATCGCGATTGCTGCCCGGTGGGCCAAGTCCTCGGCCACGAGCAGATCGGCGGCGGTGTAATTTCGCCCCGATTCCGAATTGGCGAATGTCAACACACCCAGCATTTTGCCCGAGGCGCGTAGCGGGACCGTCAGGTATGACTTCAGTCCGAGCTCGCGCAACATCCGCAAATGTTCGTCGTCTTTGGCGGTGGCGGCCAACAACTCATCGGTGATATCCGTGACAAGTTCCGACTGGCCAGTGCGCAAAACGTGGCTCGTTCCGCGGGTCGCGCTCGGATCGGGAGGATACTTTTCCATCAGACTCCTTGGCTCGAAAGACATGGTCCGGGTCGTGATGCGCGACTGCCAGGCGTTGCAAGTGCCCTTCCTCATCCGCCAGATCGACGACGCACCAATCCGCAAAGAAGGGGACCGCCATGTGGGCGACCTTTTGCAGCGTGCTGTGCGTGTCCACCAAGGCGGATAGCGTGGCGCTGGCGTCGGACAAGAACTTCGAGACGTCGGCTTCGCGCTTCCGCTCGGTGACATCGGTCGCCATTTCGACGAGGAACTTTCGGCCGTCGCGGAGCAGGCCGGGCGCCGATGCCGTCAGTAGCCAGACACGCTCCTCGCCGTTGCGGGTGCGAATCGACACTTCCTGCTCGGCGGGGGTTTCGTTGCACTGAAATGCGTGTTGAACCCGGGTTCTCGCCACCGTCGCGGCGTCGCCATACGCCCGCGCCAGCCAGCCCTCGTAGTCGCCGACTTCTTGCTTGTCGTAACCGCTCATCCGGGTCCAGGCTTTGCTGACTTCCAACAACTCGCCATCTTCGGCATGCATGAGGATCGGGATCGGCGCGTCGAGAATGGCCTGGCGGAATTGCTCCTCGCTTTGCCGCAGGGCCCCCTCGGTTCGTCGGTGCTCGGTGACGTCGCGGAAGACCATCACGACGCCGAGGATTTTTCCCGCCGCGTCTTTGATCGGGGCGGCGCTGTCGTCGATCGGCCGCTCGGTCCCGTCGCGGGCAATGAGCACGGTATGGTTCGCCAGACCGACAATGCTTCCCTCGCGCAACACGCGGGCCACGGGATGTTCGACGGGTTTTCGAGTTTGCTCGTTTTCGATCTTGAATACATCGACCAGCGGATGTGCCGCGGCATCCGCCTGCGCCCAACCGGTCAGGGATTGTGCGATCGCGTTCATGAAAGTCACGTTGCCCAGCGCGTCGGTGGCGATCACGGCGTCCCCGATGCTGGCCAACGTCGTGTGCAACCACTCACGCTGTTCCTCGACCGCTGCCGCGGCCTTCATCCGAGCCAACAGATCGCGGCGCAACAGATAGACCAGCAATCCAACCAAGACCAAACCCAATAGTGCGGCGAGCACGTTGGTCACTACGGAAACGCGATAGGCCTGAGCAGTGGCGGGTTCGCGCTCGCGCAGCAACCGGTGTTCCTCCGCCCGCATGGCGGCGAAGTGATCGCGGATGGATTCGAATGCGGCCTGCCCCGGCTCGCTGACGCTGACAAACCGTGAATTCTCGGCTTCGTGTTTTCGGGCTGCAATATCCGTCGCTAGAAGAGCCAGCCTGGCCTTGATTTCTTGTCGCAGCTCAAGGACTTGCGCCTGTTGGACGGAATTGTCGACGGTAAGCTCCCGAAGATGATCGAGTTTCGGCAGGATCGTGTCGGCGATTTCTTCGTAGTGTTTCGAATAGTTCGGGTTGCCCGTGATGAGAAAGCCGCGCTCGGCGGCTTCCGCGCCCCGCATGGCGGAGTTCGCTTCTTCCAAGGCATCGAGGGCTTCCTGGGTGTGCGACACCCAATAGGCGTCGTCGTTAAGCTGCCTGGTATTGCGATAGGCGACCGCGGCATTGATCGCCAGCAGGGCGATCACCACCAGCACGCCAGCGATGTAGCCCCGATTCAGAGCGCGATCGATTCCCATCTCTTCGTCTCTTGCCGGGCCAAAAAGTTTCGCCGAGCGCCGCGCCGCAACTGTCTAGAAAGCGGCGAATAGCGGCCCCGAGGGCGGCAAACCGTCAGACTTTATTTTACTTTACCGTGCCCGAAATTGAGATGGAGGTGCATCGGGGCTGCCCCTAGTCTCCCATCAATGCCATTCGGAGTCGTTTCAACGGTCGATCTCGCCCATCACGATATCCAGCGAGCCGACGATCGCCGGCACGTCGGCGATCAGGCAGCCGCGGCACAGCTCGTGCGTTACCGAAAGATTGCAGAAGAACTGCTGCGGGCCCGCACGCGCCAGGGAATCGAGCCCGCCTTCGCTGACGATGTAAAAGCCCATCTGGCCCCGCGGGGCTTCGGTTTCCAGATAAGCTTCGCCCTTGGGGAGCTTTTCGGTCAGCTTCACCGGCTCGCCCCAGGAGCCGCGTGGCCGTGCTGTAGCGGTCGATGGCCTGGCGCACCAGATCGATCGATTGCACCACTTCCAGCATCCGCACGTAGAACCGATGCCAGCAATCGCCCAGCACGGCCGAGGCCGGCACCGGCGGATATTCGTGGTCCTTGGGATAGTGGCCGTTCTTCTCGACGATCACTTCGAACGCGTAGCCGTCGTACATTTCGGTGTAGCGTTCTTCGCCGTCGCGGCGCAGGTCGTGATCGACTCCGCTGCCGCGCAGCACCGGGCCGGTGCAGCCGTAGTCGATGGCCATCTCGGGCGACATGCACGCCGATGCCGGCCGTGCGGCGGACGAAAATCGCGTTGCTCGTCAGCAGCGTGTGATATTCGTTGATGACCGGCTCGAGCTGATCGAGAAATTTTTCGCACTTCTGCAGCCAGCCGCGGCGGCAGATCGGCCGTGGCGCCGCCGACGGTCAGATAGCTGTACGTGAGCCGGGCGCCGCAGGCCTCTTCGAACAGGTCGAAAATCTTTTCGCGTTCGCGGAAGGCATACAAAAACGGGCTGAACGTGCCCAGGTCGAGCCCATAGGCGCCCATGCCGACCAGGTGGCTGGCGATGCGGCCCATCTCGGCAGATGATCACCCGCAGATGCCTGGCCTTTTCGGGCAGTTCGAGCTTCAGCAGCTTTTCGACCGTCAGCGCCCAGCCGAGATTCATGTTCATCCCGGCCAGGTAGTCCATCCGATCGGTGTAGGGAATCCATTGCCGGGGCGTGAGATTCTCGCCGATCTTTTCGGCGCAGCGATGCAGATAGCCGATGTGCGGCGTCGATTTCCGAAACGACTTCGCCATCGGTCCGCAGCACCAGCCGCAGCACGCCATGCGTGCTGGGATGCTGCGGGCCCATGTTGACCAGCATCTCGTCGGTGCGGACGTCGAACTCGATGATGCGCGGATCTTCGGTATAAGTGGACATGGTCGGTTGTCAGTTGTCAGTTGTCAGTGAGACAAGGGCGGAGCTCTTGGGCGCAGGCGGCTCTGGATTGTTAGACGTGATTGCGGACACGGCTGCGCTGTTTGTTGGACCGATCGAGCGGAGGTAGGCGTTTAGGCGTGGGGCGAATTCGTCGAGAATTGCTTTGAGTTCATCGATCTCCGAGTGGCCGAGCAGGTTGCGACGATAGGCTCTTCGTAGCCAATGCTTCGTTTCGTACAACGAACCGCGACTGATGCGCACGAAACGTCGGTTGTCTCGATAAGCGCCGCGTCCAACGCCTTCCGCAATGTTCGCGCCAATGCTGTCCGCAGCTCTTACAAGCTGTTTTCCAATCGTGTCGCGTGCGAGGCGCGTCCAACGATTTACAATGTCCCACGTCCGATCCGCAAGGCACTCTGCCAGTCGGTAAACGTCCAATTTCTCAAAATCAGTCCGCTCCACCGCAAGCCCCCTTGCAACTGACGACTGACAACGGACAACCGACAACTAACAAACCTATCGATTGCGGATGCCGTGATATTCCAGCGGCATTTCATAGTCTTTTCGCAGCGGATGGCCGACCCAGTCCTCGGGGCACAGAATCCGCCGCAAATTCGGATGGCCCACGAATCGCACGCCCGACAGGTCGTAAACTTCGCGCTCGTGCCAATCGGCCGTGCGCCAAATGTCGCTGACCGTGGGAATCTCGGGCAATTCGCCGGGCACATCGTCCTTCCAGCGTGGGAGCATCACTTTCAACACCAGCGACACGCGATGCGGCACGCTCCACAAGTGATAGACCATTTCCAGGTGCGGCTTCCAAGCGACCTTGGCTGCTTTTTTCGCGTCCGGCTCGAAAAAATCGACCGCGGTGATGCAGTGCAGCATGTTGAAGCGCAGATCGGGCTCGTCGCGCAGATATTTGCACACCTCGCGCAAGCCGTCGGGCGCGACCTCGATCCACGGGTCAATCGCCTCGAGATTCGACCCGGTGATCTTGTCGCCAAAGCGTTGTTTCAAGCGGTCAACGAACGAAGCGCCGCGCATCGGTCTGCCTGATCAAAGAGGTATATTGCAAGAAACCAGTCGGTAGCCACAGTCAGCCCCAGCCCCGCTCATGCCGAGATCACCGGCTGTTGTTCCAAACTGAGCGGAGCGCTGGAGTCGTCCCGAGGCGCCGCACGTTCGCGACTGACGGCCCGGACCCAATCCAAATCGCCGCGCCGCCACACGTAGGCGAAGCCAACCAGCAACACGGCAAAGAACACGGCAATGTCGGCGATCGAGAGCAAGGCCAGGCGGCTGGCGTCGGCGCGGATGACGGCTTCTGTCCGTTCAACCGCCGATACGTTCGCGGCGGGAGTTGCGCCGGCAGCCTTGCCGGCGCTCGTTGCGGATTTGTTACTTGGGGAGCCGACTTCCGCTGGCAATTCCGGCACGGTCGGATTCTCGACACCCAACTCGCGATACAAGCCGGCCGCCGCGGGCGTCAAGGCGATTCCGTCTTTCCCCGCCGAGCGCTCGACGGTCGCCAGGTTCGGATCCATCAACTGCGTGGCTTTGCCAAACACCGTGGCCCACGGAAAGAAGAACGCAACCTCCACGTCAAAAATAATGAACAGCAACGCGACCACATAAAACCGCAGATCGAATTGCACGAAGCTGGAACCGATCGTCGGCTCGCCGCATTCGTAAACTTCCAGCTTCTCGACATTCGGAGATTTGGGCCGCAGAAATTTGCCCAGCAGCAAATTCGCGAACAGGAAAACGAAGCCTGCGAACGCGAAGAACGCCAGGTAGGCGGCTATTGCCAGAGGAGTGGTCATGAGCAAAGCACCGCAGGCTCACCCGAGGTATGAATCAAGACGACCGGCCAGCATTGTAAGCCGCGCCACGCCCTTTGCCCAGTGCCGAGCGTGTGGTTTGCTCTTTGCACCCCAGCGGTATAGGATCGGGCCATGCTGGCGACGCATGTCGAGTTGAGCGAGGACACGGTGTCGGTGGAATTGGCCGACGGCCGCAGGATTTCAGCTCCGCTGGCCTGGTATCCCCGGCTGGCGCATGCGAACCCTGAAGAACGTGGCTCTTGGAGGCTGATCGGCGGTGGGCGAGGCATTCACTGGCCGGCAATCGACGAAGACATCAGCGTTGCCAACCTGCTAGCGGGACAACCATCTACCGAGAGTCAACGTTCGTTCAAGCAGTGGATAGCGAGTCGATCCAAGCCAAGTCGCCGTCGTAAGTGACCTCGGACCGAACTTGGTGCCCCGGCTGATCGGGGGCGCGACAATTAGCGGCCGCTCGAACGCTGATGGCCAGAACGGCACCGTACAGCGCTAGCAAGAATGGCCGCGTATAATTGCTGCGTACCAGCATCGCTGCCATTCTCTCGCCACCTTTTACTTTCCTCCTCCAACCCGCCATGCGTCCTTTGCGATTGAAGCACGCGCGGCGGAACGTTTCCGTGGCCCGCGACGATGCCGGCGTGCCGCACGTCGGGGCGGAATCGTGGCGCGAGGCGATTTATGGCCTGGGCTACGTGCACGCCGTCGACCGGCCCACACAGATGCTCTTTGCCCGGTCGATTGCTGCCGGCCGCTCGGCCGAAATGATTGCCGATCGGCCGGAGTTGAGCGAAACCGATCGCTTCTTTCGCCGGGCCGGCCTTTATTTGCGGTTGGAAGACGAAGTCCGCGCTTTGGACGACGACACGTTCGCTCAACTCACCGCCTACTGCGAAGGCGTGAACGATGGCATGCAAGAAACGGGCCGGTCGCTAGCCATGTGGGCCACCGGGTTTCAACCCAGCCCCTGGAACCAGGAAGCCGTGCTTTTGATCGGCAATCTGTTGAGCTACGGCGGCCTGGCCGTCGGGCAACAACAGAACGAGCGTTTGATTCTGGAACTGATTCAAGCTGGCGTCGACGATGCGTTGATGACCGAACTGTTCGCGCCGCAACTCGACGAAGCCGATTTCAATCTGTTGCGCCGCGTGAAAATCTCCCGGCAACTTTCCGATGAGGCCTTGGAGTTGCTCACCGATTTGCCACGCCTGGCCGGCAGCAACGCCTGGGCCGTGTCGCCGCGGCGCAGCGCCTCGGGCAGCGCGCTGCTGGCTTCCGATCCGCATTTGGAAATCAATCGCTTGCCGGCGATTTGGTACGAGGCCGTGCTGCGTTGGGGACCGCATTACGTGCTGGGGGCCTCGCTTCCCGGTTGTCCGCTGTTTGCCGTGGCCCGCACCGAACGCCTTGCCTGGGGCGTCACTTACATGAAGGGGGACACGTGCGACTATTTCATCGAAGATTGCCGCCGGGGCCAGCGCGGCTGGCAATATCTGCGCGGAGCCGCGTGGCGCGATTTCGGAGTTCGCGAGGAAACGATCTCGCACAAGTCAGGAAAACCGGAGACGCTACGAATTTATCATAATCCGCAAGGCACGCTGGACGGAGATCCCGAGATTGGCGGCGAAGGACTCTATCTCTCGACCGCTTGGACCGGCAGCGATCCGGGCGTGGGTCGATCGATCGGCGCGTGGCTTAAAATCATCGCCGCCGACAACGTGGCCGCGGCCATGGACATCGCCCGCGAATGCCCACAACCGACGCTCTGCTGGATCATGGCCGATCGCGATGGGCACATCGGCCTGCAAGGCTGCGGATCGTTTCCGCAGCGGCGGGCCGGTCAAAGCGGGTTGTTGCCGGCGGCCGCTTGGGACGACGCGAATCACTGGCAAGGCCGACTGCCGACCCGCTGGCTGCCGAGCATTTACGACCCGCCGGAAGGATTCATCGCGTCGGCGAATGAAAACATCAATCCGCCCGGTGGACCGGAGTGGATCACGCTGCCCGTGCCGTCGTACCGCAAGGAGCGAATCGTCGAGCGGCTGACGGAAATACCCAAGGCAACGCTCGCCGATATGCAGCGGTTGCAATACGACGTCGTGAGCATGCAGGCTCGGAAGCTGCTGCCGATTTTCTTGCCGAATTTGGACGACGGGCCGATCCGGGAGCGCCTCGCCGCGTGGGACGGAAGTTACGACGTCGAGAACCGCGAGGCCACGCTGTTCGCGCGGCTCTATCGCAATGTGTTGCTCGAGATTTTTGGCCAGGCGCCGCAGGAAAACGGCGGGGGAATTGGCTGGCGGCGGATGCTCTATCTATCCAGCCGGGTCGGCTATTCCACGATGGTTCTCACGGTGATCGATCGATTGTTGGAGCGCGCGGAATCGCTGTGGTGGCGGGGGCGCGATAAAGGCGAGCTGATCCGCGCCGCCGGCACGCGACTCGAGCACGAGCCGGACCAGCCGTGGGGCGAAGTGAACGTGTTCCACTTCGTCAACCGTTTCTTTCCCGACCGCCGCGTGGGCCGCGTGCTCGGCTTCCACAGTGGCAAGATGCCAATGCCGGGCTGTTACGCCACGCCATTTCAAGGCCATCTGCTGATGACCGCCAAGCGCGAGACTTCGTTCGCGCCCTCATACCATTTTGTTACCGATCTGGCGACCGACGAGGCTTGGACCAATTTGCCGGGAGGGCCAAGCGAAAGCCGATTTTCGCAGTTTTACAAGAGCGATGTCCCGCGTTGGCAAAACGGCGACTACAAGTCGCTTTCGGCTCGGCAATAGGGCATCTCAAACGCGGTTCGCCACCATGCGATGGCGAGGCCGGGCGAGTCTCGCACCGAGCCGACTCCACTCCCATCAACACACGTTCGGCGAACCCGTGTGCCACTGGCAAGCAACGTCTGCCAGTGGACGCGCGAAACGGCCCGGCGGCACGGGCAGACTTCGCTTGCCCGTGCCACACGGCTATGGCGAATGATGCTCGCCGCCGGGGTAGTCGGTATAACCGAAGTTGCCGATGACGGTAAGGATTCCAGCGGGAAATTCTTTGTCCAGTTCTACGTTGCGGACAAGATTCCGGCTGTAGTTGAGCGCCCCGTTGTGCTCGTTTTCCACGTCGGTCAACTGGGTGACGACGCAGCCGCTGATGTCGTCGTGCTTCGACGATTCCAGCCGGGCTCGCAAGGCGGCGATCGGGGCCAGTCCCCAACCATATTCGCCGACGACGCCGGCCCGGTGCTTTTCGGCCTTCGGCCCGTCGTGGCCATAGCAGTGATAGTCGATCACATCGCCGAGGCCGAAATCCCAGAGATCCTCGCCGTGGTCGTTGCCACCGCCGCCGGCGCCGCTTTCGGCATTGATGAGCCGCGTCGGATCTTCTTCGCGGACCGCCTTGACCATCCGCAGTTCGCGCACTTTCGCCTCGGGCGCGGCCTCGACCTTGTCGCGGTTGCTCTTGCGATCCTTCAGCGGCAATCCCCAGCCTTCATTGAACAGAATCCACATCACGATCGAGGGATGATTGAACCGGCCGCGGACCATCCGCCGCAACTCCGCTTCGAAATTGTCCTCACGATGTGGGATCGAGCGCGAATTCGGCGGGTAGCTGAGTTGGATGGCGGCCGGCATGTCTTGCCACACGAGCACACCGAGCTTGTCGGCCCAATAGTACCAGCGTTCCGGCTCGACTTTGACATGCTTGCGATCCATGTTGTAGTTGAACTCGCGGAGCTTCAGCAGGTCGAACTTCAGAGCTTCATCGGTCGGGGCCGTATAAACTCCGTCGGGCCAAAAGCCTTGATCGAGAAAGCCGTTTTGAAAGACCGGCTTGTTGTTGAGCATGATCCGGGCGAGCCCCTGACTGTCGGGCCCGATCGAAATCTTCCGCATGCCGAAATAACTGGCGACGGAATCGATGCTCTTTTCATCGCCGCTCTCTTTTTCCTTGAGCGTCACTTTCAAGTCGTAGAGAAATGGCGACGCGGGCCACCAGAGCCGGGCGTTGGGAATCGCAATCGCGAGTGCTTCGCCGGGCTTGCCCGCGGCGCGGCCCACTTCCTTGCCGTCGGCCGTGGCGATGGCCTCCACCGTTTGCGAGTTCGTCGCGTTGGCCACGTCAACGGTCAGATGAAGCTGGCCTCGGTCGACGTCGGGCATGATCCGCAAGGAGTCGATGTGCGCGTTTGGCACGGATTCAATCCAAACGGTTTGCCAGATCCCGGTTGTCGGCGTGTAAAAGATTCCGTCCGGCTTTAGCGCCTGCTTGCCGCGCGGCTGGCCCCCTTCGATTGGGTTCCAAGCGCTCAGCGCCAATTCTTGCGGCCCGGAAGGCATGAGCGCGTCGGTGATGTCGCACGTGAAGCCGTCGTAACCGCCGGTGTGGGAGCCGACCTTCTTGCCGTTGACAAAAACATGGCACTCCCAATTCACCGCTCCGAAATTCAACAGCACGCGATATCCGGCCGCTGCCGGCGGAATCTCCAGCGCGCGCTGATACCAAATTTGGTTTTGGTCGCTCACGGGCAGGTTGACTTGCGACAAGAACGACTGGGGTGCGAACGGGACGAGGATCTTGCCATCGAAACGCGCCGGCTTCGCCGCCCCCTTGGCCGTGATCGCGTAGTCCCATATCCCGTTCAAATTCAGCCATTGCTTGCGCACCAACTGCGGTCGTGGATATTCGGGAAGCGGCTGACGGCTGGGCGAAACTTCTTTTGCCCAGCGCGTCATCGGCAATCCGCCCGGAGGTGGCCAGGCGGCAAGGCCGCACTGGCCGCGAGACAGACGATCGAACACAAACCGAAAGATGCCAGCGTGCGCAAAACAGAAGGACAACACATGGGCCGGGGGGCTTTCTCGGTGAGGAATGCTCGGCTGGCTGTTGAAAAAGGGGACAGGCACTTCGCGGCAACGTCAAAACTTCAGGGAGTTTGTTCGGTCGCTCAGAGCCAGTCCCCTTTCTCAACAGCCCATTAGGTCGCGTTCGTCGCCGGAGGACTTGTTCAATTCGGCGGCCGACGACCTAAAGCCAGCAAGAGGCGGGACTGGGGTGGGACTGCCTCCATTATTCCTGCAACGCCGCCCGCGAACAATGGCCCGCGCCGCCCATTGCATTCTTGCTGGGCAGCGTTTGCCCAAGGGCTGCGCCGGCGCTGAATTCTCCCTGCTTTGGAATGACGTTGGCTGTTGAAAAAGAGGCTCATAAGCGGCTCGATTTCGCGAAATCGCCGCTTTCCAAGCTTCCGGCACAGAGTTTGCCGGACCATCGCTATTTGGTTCCAGGGGTCGTGCCAATGCAACATCTCGTCGAAGCGGAAGATCTGGCCGTCAAATCGCTAGGCACGTGCCGCATCGACTCGCCGCTGGCCGCGCTGCTGGACGCCCGCCGACAGAGCTTTCACAATGTCGACGAGGCCGACCGGGTCCTCTTCGACGCCACCGTGTCGGCCGTGAGCGCAAGAACCGCCTCGGCCGATCGGCTGCCCGCGTTCGAGCCTGCCGGACCGCGCCGGAAAATTTTCTTCGATCCCTCCAAGACGCGGGCCGGCATCGTCACTTGCGGCGGCCTCTGCCCGGGGTTCAACGACGTGATCCGGTCGTTGGTCATGGAGTTGCACTATCGTTACGGCGTGCGAAAGATCTACGGCTTCTGCAACGGCTATCAGGGATTCATCGCCAAATATCGCCGGCCGGTCCTCGATCTGACGCCCGGCGTCGTGAGCGATATCAACGAACATGGCGGCACGATCCTGGGAACTTCGCGTGGCCAACAGGAGGCCAGCGAGATTGTGGATTGCCTGGAGCAGATGAGTATCAACGTGCTGTTCGTCATCGGCGGCGACGGCACGCTGCGCGGGGCGATGCACATCACGCGCGAGATCGCCAATCGCGGGAGCAAGATCGCAGTGGTCGGCGTGCCGAAGACGATCGACAACGACATCATGTTCATCGATCAGAGCTTCGGTTTTCAAACCGCGTTTCAAGAAGCGGCCAAGTCAATTCGAGCGGCCCATGTCGAGGCGAAGGCGTCGCCCAATGGTGTCGGCCTGGTGAAGCTCATGGGCAGGCATTCCGGTTTCATCGCCTGCTACGCCGCATTGGCGCTGAACGACGCGAATTTCGTGCTGATTCCGGAAGTGCCCTTCCGGCTCGACGGACCAGGCGGTCTGCTGCGCTTTCTGAAGATGCGGTTGGATGAAGCGGGACATGCCGTCATCGTGGTGGCCGAAGGAGCCGGCCAGCATTTGGTCGAAAGCAGTCGGGGCGAAAAGGACGCCTCGGGAAACGCCCGGCTCCATTGCGTCGGCACCTTCTTGCGGCATGCGATCACCGATCACTTCGCGCAGCTCGGCATGGAGTTGAATCTAAAATATATCGACCCCAGCTATGCGATCCGCAGCGTGCCGGCCAACCCGCACGACAGCGTCTATTGCCTGCGGCTGGGACACAACGCCGTGCATGCAGCCATGAGCGGCCGGACCGAAATGGTGGTCGGCCGCTGGCACGGACGGTTCGTCAACGTGCCGATGCCGCTGGCGATCCGCGAGCGATACACGGTCGACCCCGACGGCGATCTGTGGCTGTCGGTCCTCGAATCGACCGGCCAGCCGCGGGTGTTCGAGTGATCGGGGAATTACCCGACGAAGTGCCGTCTTCGCGCATACCGATTCGCGTTATGGGTAAGTTGGGATGTTGTTGCCCAGATTCGTGCCGCAACTGAAATTCGTGATATTGTCCTGGTCGCCCGATTCGTAGCGCAGGCCGGAAGGAAACGATCCGACCCCGCCGCCGTAGTCTCCGTCGAGCCCGGCGGAGATGATCTGAAACGACCGCGGGTTGATGAACGCGCCGTCATCCGAGCGATAGGGCATTGCGCACCCGACGACGCCTTTTTGACTCGTCGCGTCGAACGGCGGCTGAAGTTCGTAATTGACGGCGGAAAAATAGACGTAAGGCGCATCGCCCCCGGACGCCGGAACATAGACCGGCGGAGAATTTTTTCCCCCGGGATGCCGCAATCGGCTCTGATCGAAGGGAAACCACGGCGTGCCTTGGAACGCTGGATCGAGCGCCAAATCGCTGATCGGGCACTCGGGATTGTTGCTGAATCCGCCAAGCCAGAAGCACAATGCCTGCGCGGGCGTCCTCACGCCCAGCTTCTGAATCGCCGCGATTTCCACAGCCGGATCGCATTGCGGAAATGCCTTCGCCAAATGATCCCGCAGGGCGATATATTGCGAGCTATTCGGATCATCGAGCCTCGTAAAATCGGACGGCGGCGAGCTGCCGTAGCGCTCCTTGTAGGCTTTGAATGCGCCATCGAGCGAAGTGACTTCAGAAGCGATTCTCGCTTCCGGCGATTTAACACCCGGCGAATAAATCTGCGGTCGAGTTAGGTCGAAGAGTGCGACTGCGGCCAGTGTGGCCACAACGATCTTGGCTAACAGAGGCCATCTTGGCCTAGGTCGCTGCTGCTCGTGGGTCATTGCACTGGTCGCGAAAAAGGTCGTGTCGAGCGATCTTGTTGAGTCACCCGGCACTGATTATCCGCGACGGCTACGAATGGTAGCAAGTCAACTGGAAAAGTTGCCTGTTATCTTTGACGGGTTGCTCACTCACGCGCTTACTGCGTGCGCGGCTCTTGACGGGGATTATTGTCCCAAATATGCATCCTGCACGCGCCGGTCGGCTAGTAGTTCCGTGGCCGGCCCGCTCAGCGTGATCCGGCCCGTCTCCAGCACGTAGCCGCGATGGGCAACTTTCAGCGCCATCCGCGCATTCTGTTCGACCAGCAGGATCGCGATGCCGCCTGCGTTGAGCTGGCGGATCACGTCGAAAATTTTGGCCACGATCAACGGCGCCAGCCCCAGCGACGGTTCATCCAAAAGCAACAGTCGCGGCCGGCCCATCATCGCCCGAGCCACCGCCAACATCTGCTGTTCGCCGCCAGAGAGCGTGCCGCCGGCTTGCGCGAGCCGCTGCTTCAAGATCGGAAACAGTTCGAACGCTTGGTGTAGATCGCGCTCGATCGCTTGCTTGTCAGCCGGCGTGCGTCCGCGCGTGAAAGCCCCCAACTGCAAATTTTCCTGCACCGTGAGCCGGGGAAAAATCTTCCGCCCCTCGGGACAATGACACAAGCCGAGGCGAACGATCTCATGCGGCTGCAGTTCCGCCAGGGGCCGATTATCAAACCGGATCTGGCCAGAACGGATGCGATTCACGCCGGAAATGGCCATCAGCGTCGTCGTCTTTCCAGCTCCGTTCGCCCCGATGATCGTGACGATCTCCCCTGCGCACTTCCAGCGACAGGCCCTTGAGCACCTCGATCGGCCCATAGCCGGCATGCAGATCGGCGATTTCGAGTAGCGCAGTCATTGCGATCAGCGATATAGTGGTTCTGATTTAATCATTCGTCATCCGTGCGATCGGGTAATCCGTGGTTTGCTTCCATTGTTCTCGCTCGGGAAATTCAACCACGGATGACCCGGAATGCACGGATGAAACAGAGCCGGGGTCTGTCCCCATTTTGCGATGCCCAGTGAGCAAAATGGGGACTGACCCCCTCGGCACCGCGAGTTGAGTTAGGACTTATAAGCACAATCTTCATCCTTGCCCAGATAGGCTTCGATCACGCGTGGGTTCGAGCGGACTTCGGCCGGCGAGCCTTCGGCGATCTTCTGGCCATGGTCGAGCACGGCGATCCGGTCGGAAATGCCCATGACGACGTTCATGTGATGCTCGATCAGCAGGACCGTCACGCCTTGCTCGCGAATCTTGCGGATGAGACCGGTCAACTCAGTCGACTCGGTGGGGTTCATGCCCGCGGCAGGTTCATCCAACAGAATCAATCGCGGTTCGAGCGCGAGCGCTCGGGCAATTTCCAGCCGCCGCTGTTCGCCGTAAGCCAGCGCTCCGGCCAACAGCGATGTCTTGCCCCGCAATCCAACCAGGTCTAGCGGCACGAGCACTTCGCGCACCGATTCGCGCTGATCCTGTATTTTTTGCCACTGAGCCCGGGCAAGCAGGCCCGCCACAATGACAACGACACTCAGTTTCAGCGTGGTGTCGACCGCGGCCGCTCGATTAGGCCAAACGGACGGCACAACGATCCACGCCAGCGCACCGCCAATCAGGAGGCAAATCGCCGCGGCCAGAAGTATCCTGCGCAGCCGCGTTCCGACTCCGCGATCGATCCCCACCTGGACGTTTTCCAGAACCGTCATGCTGGAAAACAGGCGAATGTTCTGGAATGTGCGGGCAATCCCACCCCCGGCGATGACATCCGGCGTGCGCCGCGACCGATTCCACACGACCGCCGTGCCGGCCGATCCTAAGACCAGGCCGGCGAGCAAAGCGAGCCACGTCAGCCGGGTTTGTGCGCGGTGCCCGTGGGCAATATCCGCGAGCAGCGGCCCATCGGCGATCAATTGCCAACGGCCCTGTGGATCCGGCAGCGACTCGAGCGTGCTGCGGCCAGCCACGACGTCGTCCAACAGGCCGGCCAACTCCCGGGCGTCGGCTCTTTTCGGCGCGATCCCCAGCAGCGGCCGAGCGCTGTTCCACGGCACCACGGCCCAACTTTTTGCATTGCGGCGCTCGACGGCCAGATGGCCACGGAGATAGCCGGACAGATCGTGCCAGGCTTCGGCCGAGGAGAAGCCGGCGGCGCCCTGCTGCATGTTGCGGACGATTGTCGCCCGCCACAGCTGATCGACGTCGAGACTCACGATTGCCGCCGCCAGGCTGGTGCAAATGCCGATGGCCGCAATCAGCAGGACCGTTTGCCAGCCGAGCGGCCGCCGCAGCGGATGGCCGGCGAAGCAGATGCGCCCTTCGGTGGGTTCATAAATCCCGGTGATTGCGTTAAAGACCGTCGTCTTGCCGGCGCCGTTGGGGCCGATGACCGACACGATCGACCGCTCGGGCACATCGAGATCGAGCTTGCCGACGGCCGTCAGCCCGCCGAAACGCATCGAGAGATTTTCGATTTTCAGCAGGCTCATCGTCGATCTGTATCACTTCTCCCCTCGCCCCTTGCGGGAGTGGGGTTGGACTTCGGTGAGCTCAGTCGAACCGGGGTGAGGGGTTGTATCGCCAATGGTGTTTCCATCACCCTCACCCTGCCCTCTCCCGTCAAGGGAGAGGGAATTTCTCGCGGTCGTCAATGCGGCAAAGTCGCTTGTTCTTCCTTCGCCGCGAATTCCTGCTTCAACCGGCGCGAGGGCAACAATCCCGCCGGTCGAAAGCGGACCATCAGAATCAACACCAATCCAAACGTCATTAGCTTCCAATTGCTGAACGTCAGCAATGTCTGCACTTTCGCGAGCGCGCTCCCCTCGGCGGGAAAGATGTTGGGGTAGTGAATCGTCAACCAATTCAGAATGCCGCCGCGAGCCCCCTGGGCCCCTTGGTCCAGTAATGGCGCCAGGATGAACTCGTAGCCTTGCAACAACAACACTCCGAGCAGTGCGCCGCGAATACTTCCCAGCCCGCCGAGAATCAGGCAGCACAGAATCGTGATCGACAACGGGAAACCATACGATTCCGGGTTGGCCGTGTTCGTCAGCTTCGTGGCATACAGGCAGCCTGCCACGCCTGCCAAAGCCGAGCCCAAAGCGAACGCGGCCAGCTTGATCCGCGTCGTGTTGATCGCCATGCAACTGGCGGCCAACTCGTCTTCGCGCAAGGCAACCCAAGCCCGACCTAACCGCGAGTTCTCCAAATTCCGCAGCAACAGCACGGTGGCGACGAGCATCGCCAGCGCCAGGAAATAATAGAGACGATAATCTGTCGTGAAATCAACGAACTGGCCGCCTTGCTGGGCGATGGACGGAGTCGAGAAGACGTTCACGACGGCGGTCAACTTCGGCGCCAGCCAAGTCGGCACCGTCGGCGGCACGAGCGGACCAAGCGATTGCGTGCCGGCGGTGATCGCTTCCAAGTTCCGCAGCGTGACCTTCACCACCTCGCCGAACCCGAGCGTCACGAGCGCCAGATAATCGCCGCGCAGCCGCAACGTCGGCGCACCGAGAACCAGCCCGCATAGCGCTGTGCCCAGTGCCGAAGCGACGAGCGCCGCGGTCAGGCCGAGTTGAAACGGATACGAACCGACGGTCAAGATTCCGGTGATGTACGCGCCGATGCCAAAGAAAGCGCCGATGCCCAGGTGCAAGATGCCGGTGTAGCCGACCACCACGTTCAACCCTAGCGCCAGGATTGCGAAGATGAATAGATCGGTCACGCGCGAGCCAAGCGGCTCGACAAGCGGCTGCGGCAGCACAAGCGGCAACACCGCCAAAACGACGAGCGCCGTCAGACTCGACGCATAACCAAACACGCGAAAATGCGGTCTTGTCTTGTGCCATCTGGCGGCTCAAACCTTGTCGCGAACGCGCTCGCCAAGCAATCCGGTGGGACGGAACACCAGGATCACAATCAGGATGCCGAAGATCAATGCGTCGACCCAGTGCTCGCTGACATAGCCGCTCCCCAGCGAGCGAACCAAGCCGATGACCAATCCGCCGAGCACCGCCCCGGGAATGTTGCCGATGCCGCCCAGCACGGCGGCCGTGAAGGCATACAGCCCGTTTTGGTAGCCCATCTGAAAGCCGATCGTGTTGATATACAGCCCATAGATCACGCTGGCGACGCCGGCCAAACCGCCGCCAATGAGAAACGTGGCGCCGATCACGCGATCGACATGGATGCCCATCAATCGCGCCGCGACGGGGTCTTGCGCCGTGGCCCGCATCGCCCGGCCCAACTGGCTGCGCTTGACCAGCACGCGTCAGCCCGATCATGATCGGCACGACCACGACCACCAGCAGCAGATCCTTGAGCGTGAACTGCCAGGTGCAGTGCGCCGAGCAAATTCCGCTGCGGCACGAGGCTAGGAAAATTGCGGTCGGCCGGGCCGCCCCAAAACTGGCCGATATTCATGAAGACGAACGACACGCCGATGGCCGAAACCAGCGGGGCCAGCTTCGGCGCATTCCGCAGCGGTTTATAAACCACGCGATCGACGGCCCAATTCAGCCCGGCGCAAAACAACGGCACGAGAATCAATAGCCCCACGATCCCGGCGATCATGCCGATCGTGCCGGCCGCTTCGAGGTGCAACCAGCCGATCAGCGTCCATGCCAGGAAGGCCCCCAGCATGAACAGATCGCCATGGGCGAAGTTGATCAGCCCGATGATCCCGTAGACCATCGTATAACCCAGCGCGATCAGCGCGATCAATGAGCCGAACGTCAGACCATTAATGCATTGCTGAAAAAAGAAAGCCACGCTGTCCAGCACGCCGGTGGCCAAGAGAAGGTGCGTCATGCGGCGCGTGCGGCGTTAGGTCGGATAACGCAGGAGCGAACTCAATCACCTAGAAACTTCACGAATTTGAAATGGCCGTCGTGCACGATGTTGCCGCTGAGATGCTTCAGCGTCGTGTCGCCATTTTCATCGAACGACCAGGTGCCCAACGCGCCATGGAAATCCTTGATCGCCAGGCACGCGGCGACGATGGCCGCGCGATCTTTCTTGCCGGCCCGGCGGATCGCCTCCACGCCCACTTTCGCCGCCTCGTAGCCATAGATCGCATAAGCCTCCGGCAGCCGGCCGAACCGCTGCTTGTAATGATCGACGAATTCCTTCTCCGGCTTGTGCTTGGCGATCAGATCCGGATTATTCTCCTCGAACGCCTCCGGCGGCAGCCCGCCGAATGTGACGAAGCAGCGATCGTTCAGATTCTCGGCCCCGGCCGCCGCGATGAACGCCTGCTCCATGCAGCCGTCGGGCACCATCAGCTTGGCCGTCGAGCCAGCCGCCACCATGTCTTTGGCGATCTGGCCCCCCTTGGTTTGCGTCGTACCGCCGAAATAGATCAAGTCGGGATTCTTGGCCTTCGATCGGTGGTCATCAACGAGCGGAACTCCAGCGCTTTGGCGTCGATGCTATCGTGGCCCACCACGGTCAGCCCGATTTCATGGCAGCGGTCTTCGAACAGCTTGGCGATCCCGCGGCCGTACACCTCGTGGTCGTCGAGCACGAAAATTCGCTTGAAGCCCATTTGCTTCGCCCAATCGGCCCCCAGCGGGCCTTGCAGATCGTCGGTCGGCACGACGCGAACGTAGTTGATCTTGCCCGTGGGGCGATAGATGCCCGGTTCCGCCGGGTTGTCGGGGTTCGGCTTGGTCAGCCCGGACCGAGGTGTTGGCCGGGCTGATCATCAGCAACGCGGCGCGGTTCAGAATCGGCATCGAGATCTTGGCCGCCCCGGAGTTGTACGGGCCGATGTAGAGCATCACGTCGGGATCGGCGGCGGCCGACTTGGCGTTGCCCGCTTCCTGCTCGGGCGTCCACTCGCCAGCCGAGGCGGTGGCATCGTCACGGTCGAGATAGTCGAGTCGGAAATCGCCCACCTTATTGTGCGCCTCGTCCAGCGCCATCCGGATGCCGTTGACGATCGTGTCGGTCTGTTGCCGGGCATTGCCGGTGCGCGGCAGGCTGGAGACGATCTTGATAAGCCCGGGCGTGCTGGAAGTGGCTGCCTGCTGTTCGCTGCAACCGCTCAGCACGAAGGCCGCGAGGACCGCCAAATACCGCCAAAACGTCGCAATCGGCTTCATCCGGCCACCACTTCGAGAGATACGAGAACCCGCGCGCATTCTAATGACCGACGATCCGGACAGTCAATCGGCGTGTGCCACTGGCGCGTTGTGTGCCACTGGCATGTTGTGGCATGTTGTGTGCCACTGGCAAGCAACGTCTGCCAGTGGAAACCGCGGGCGGCGTCAAGCAATGTGCGCAATTGGAATCAATTCGGCCCGCATGTCGTCGTGGAAGGTATCGCCACTGACAGACTTCGCTTGCAGTGCCACCCAAGCTGAGCGGCCACCCTAGCGGAGCGTGTCGGCGGCCCTAACCGTCTCGATGCCTTCCTGCCGGGCCCGGTTCGCCGCCAGCCCGTCGGCCGCCGGCAGCAATTCGATCTTTTGCAGCTTGCGGGGCGTCGACTCGACGGCCGATGGCTCGGGAATCTCCTTCGAACTGTCGGAGGCGCCGAGGTCGCGAAATTTGCGCGCCGCGCTCAGCACCCGGGTCTCCACGTTACCGATCGTCTTGTTATAGGCTTCGACCGCACCGTCCAGCGATCGCCCTAGCGTAATCAGATGGTCGCCGAGCGTCGCCAGCCGATCGTACAGCATCTTGCCCAGATCGCTGATTTCCTGGGCATTGTGGGCGACGCTTTGCTGCCGCCAGCCGAAAGCCACCGTGCGCAGCAGCGTGATGAGCGACATCGGCGTGGCGATCATCACCCGCTGGCCGATGGCCGTTTCCACCAGTTCCGGATCTTGCTCCAACGCCGCGTTATAAAACGCCTCGCCGGGAAGAAACAGGATCACGAAGTCGGGCGAAGGCTGGAAATTTTCCCAGTACGATTTCGCGCTGAGGGCGCCGATGTGCGTGCGTAATTGCCGGACGTGGTCTTTCAGCTTTTGCGCGCGCGTCAGGTCGTCAGTCGCTTCGATGGCTTCCAGAAAAGCGGCCAGCGGAACCTTCGCATCGACCACCACTTGGATTTCGCCCGGCAGATGAATGATCATGTCGGGCCGGAGCCGGCCCCCTTCGACGTTTTCGCTAACCTGCTCACGAAAGTCGCAATGCTCGAGCATGCCGGCCAGCTCGACCACGCGACGGAGCTGGATCTCGCCCCAGCGGCCACGCACGTTGGGCGCCCGCAGGGCTTTGACCAGATTGGCGGTTTCCGATCGCAACATTTGCTCGGTTTCGACCAGGCTTTTCACTTGCTGGCTCAGGCCGACATACGCCTGGAGGCGGACCGTTTCCAGTTCGCGGATGTGCCCCTGCACCTTTTCCAGCGATTGCTTGACCGGTTCGACCACCGAGCCAATCGCCGCTTGGCGTTTGTCCAAATCGAGTCGGGCTGTTTCCTGAAATTTTTCCAGCGAGGCATTGGCCAGCTTGAGAAACGAATCGTTGTTGGTCGACAGCGCGTCGGCGGCCAGAGCTTTGAAAGCGGTGGTGAACTCCTGGCGGGTTTGCTCGAACGACGCCAGCCGCTCGGCCATGTGCTTGCGTTGTTCATCCAACGTGGTTGACAATTTCACCGATTGTTGTCGTAATTCGGCGATCGTGGCATGCAGCGTTTCGTTGTCCGTGCGCGCCCGGTCCGCAGCCAACTGCATGTCGGCAATGGTTCGATCGCGAGCCGCCAGCCGTTCGACCTGCGTGGCGAGCTCGACTTCGCTCCGGCCCGTGGCTTCGCGCCGAGCTTGTTCGATTCGGCCGCGGATCAGTAGCCATGCCCCAGCCGCGCCCGCCGCGGCGCCGACGAAGAGCATCAACACGGGCAAAAGATTGTTTCCCATTCCGTTCGGAAACTCCAACCGCAGGGTGGCACTGCCCACCGTGATCCGATTTGTTCCGTCCGCGGATCGGTGGGCGGTGCCCACCCTACATGACGTCAGCCCACTTGGGCCAGCACGTAGGGGCCTTTAGGTATTACCGCCATCGTTGCTTGCGGACCATATTCCGCCAGGCTGTCCGCGACGGCCCGTTCAACCGACGGGGCGCTTTCGACAAACAGCCGGTTGATCGTCTCTTGCGGCAGGCCGTCGCTGACCAGTTTCACTCGGGCTTTGCGCCGCACTTTGGCCAGCTCTTCCAACTGCCACTGATCCATCACGAAATAATCCTTGCCCATGATCCGCTCGACAAACACATCCAAGCTGGGATTATCGTCGAACAGCGTTTGGAACTCGGGGCTGCCGATGCCTTCCGACAGGCTGGCCGCCATGATGATCGTGCCTCCCTGCTTCACAACGGGGAGCGCTCCGGTCAGGCCCTTCACCGCCTGGTAGAATGTCGTGTCGAGCGGATAGCCGGCGCAACTTGTGACCACCACGTCGACCGGCTCGGCCACGGTGTCGCGCACCACGCTGCGGACGAACGCCACCCCTTCCAGGAACGCCACCTCCATGTCGCCGGCCACCCATTTCAACGGTCGCCGCTGCGAATCAATCACCACGTTCACAATAAAATCGCAACCGGTATGCCGGCCGATCCAGGTGTTTTCCTCATGCACTGGATTGCCATCAAGGATGCCGCAATCGGCGTTGGGATGCTCGAGGAACGCCGGCCCATGCCAGACCTTCACGGTTTCCAGTGCCGCGATGCCGGGACAGATCAGCTTGCGGCCGCCGGAAAAACCCGCCATCAGGTGCGGCTCGATCAGGCCGGTCGTGATTTTCAGATCGGCTTCGACGTACCGCGTGTCGATCCAGATCGGCACGCCGCGGGGGCTAGTGCCCAAGTGCGTGTGCTCCGACAGAAGTTGCCCATGATGATTCTCGATCCGATACCGATCGACAATCTCCTGGCCGACCATCTCGACGAGCTCGGCGCCGACATTCGGTCGGTGCAGCCCGGTGGCCACCAAGATCACGATTTTGTCGCGCGGAATGCCGGCCGCTTCGAGCGTTTCCAACACTGGCGCCAGCAGCATCCGGTTCGGCACCGGCCGTGTGATGTCGCTTATGACGATGCAAGCGTCGCGCCGGCCGCGGGCCAGCTCCGCCAGCGAAGGCGTGCCGGTAGGCTTTTGCAGCACTTTCCGCAGTTCGCCATCGGGATCGGCCAGCGGCGCGGCGTCCTTGTAGGCCAAGGTGCGCACGATCCGCTCTGAAGGGAGCTCCACCTGGAGCCCCGTGCGACCGTATTCAAGGCGTACGCGCATGATGACTGCCTGTAGGGTGGGCACTGCCCACCAACCTGGGCTCGCGTGGTTATCTGGTGGGCAGTGCCCACCCTACTGCTACCGCCAAGTTACTTCTTGCCGGCCGGTTTGGCCGCGGGTTTGGCGGCGGCAGCCGGAGCGGCGCCAGGAGCGGCGGCAGCTCCTCGGCCCCCTCTTCTTCCTTCTTCTTCTTTTTCTTCTTCATGGCCAGCTTGAACACGCGGACCTTCGGCAAACCCAAAGGGCTGCCATCTTCCTTCCAACGGTCGGCTTCTTGCAGCCGCGTGATCCGCTCGGCCCGCGTGAGCACGCTCCGGCTGCGGAGCAACCCCCGCCGGACTGCGCAAACTCTATCCATCGTCATGATCGTAATATAACTCCTTATCTCCGACCCCTCCCGCAAGGGCGAGGGGAGAGGTTCGTCACGGCATCCCGCACTTTCGAGACGCTCACACAGGTAAGATCCCGCAAACAAGCAAGTATACCGGGCCAAAGCCGCGGCATTCAAGCGTGAATGCATCCCCATAGTGGTACATTTTGAAGCTTTTTGGCGCGGCGACGGCACGCGGAGCGTGCCTGCTACGTAGTAGGCACACTCCGTGTGCCGCGGGGGCTCAAACTGTACCACTACCTGCATCCCTAATCTGCGCCGATTGGCACGTCGGGCGGTGGTCCGCATCAGCGGCGTTTAGCTGTGAAATACAGGAATTTCCATGAGCATTTTGCAATCGCTGATCGCGACAGGGTCACGCGGCCGCGGAGCGTTTGGCCAGCGATGGCGATGACGACTTCTGTTGGCGATTCAACGACCAGCTCGAACGAGCCATGATCCCAGCGCGTTACGGAGCCGCGGTTGCCGGAGAGGGGGCCTTCGTAGTCGAGGTAATGCAGGCGATGGTCGGGAAGTTGCTCGGCGGTGATCGGTTCGCCGGCGGCGGGCAATGCCGCCAAGGCCCAGGTTCGCAGGATCCCGCCCGATTCGAGCATCAAGTCCCAATGGACGCTGGGCTGTTCGGGATCGCGGCCTTCGTGGCGGAGAATGACAAAGCGGGGCATGCCGCAGAACTAACATGCGGCGCTGGGCAAAGCAACCACCATCAGCCCGCCGGCCGCGCCGCGGAGCCGCGGCTGAATGTCGTTTCGTACTTGCAAATTTCCAAATCAGTTGCCGTACCCCGTTCCAAGCCGCCGTTGCCTGTTATTGTGACAACAAGTAATCTCGACGGACGACAAAGGTTTATGTCAGTGGAAAAGTTCGCGAACTGCCGGAGCAGCGTTTGAAATCCCATCTCGCCAGGCATGCTTTCCGATGGCTGCAATGGGCCGTGCTGCTGGCCATCATCATCTATTTGGCTCTCGACATCCGCCACAATCGCAGCTTCGCCGAGTTGTGGAGCGAACCGAAACGCTGGGATCTGCTGGCGGCTGCCGCCGCGCTAACGCTGGCCGCGATCACGGTCACGTTCGTGCGCTGGTATTGGCTCATGCGGGCCCTGGCTCTGCCGGTCACGTTGGCCGACGCGTTGCGGCTGGGGTTTATTGGATATCTGTTGAATTTCGTGTCGGTCGGGGCCGTCGGCGGCGATTTGTTTAAAGCGATTCTCACGGCCCGGCATTGCCCGGGCAGGCGCACCGAGGCGGTTGCCACGGTGGTGGTCGACCGGATCCTTGGCCTGTACGCGGTTTTTCTATTGGCGACCGGGGCGATCTTGCTCACCGGCGTCTGGCTTTCCACCTCGCTAGAATTGCAAGGCATTTGCCGGGCCACGTTCATTGCCACGGCCGTCAGTACGGTGGCGATTGGCCTTCTAATGTTGCCCGATTTCAGCGGCGGAGCGCTGTCGCGGCGGTTGGCGGGCATTCCAAAGATTGGCCCGATCCTGGATCGGCTGGCGTTGGCGATGCGCATTTATCGGAGCAAACCGGGCGTCATGCTGGCATCGCTGGCCGCGAGTCTGGTCGCCCAGAGTATGATTCCCGTGGCCTATTATCTTGTGGCGGCTGGGCTGCTCGATCTGCACCCGTCGCTAGCCTCGCACTTTGTGATTGTGCCGCTGGTCACTGTGTTCAGCGTATTGCCAATGCCCGCCGCCGGGTTGGGGGCGATTGAATGGGTGATGGATTTTCTCTATCGCCATGTGACATTCGCGATCGAGGGCATCACGCTGCCGGAAAAGAACCTGGGCGTGATGGTCTCGCTCGGCTATCGGGTCATCACGCTGGTCGTGGCCCTCGTGGGAGTCTGCTACTATATGGCGTCGCGCCGCGAAGTGGCCGACGTGATGCACGAGGCGAAGGCGGAGCATGTCGAATCGCTACTCGAAGCTGCCGACGAATCGCACGGGGCCAAAGTTGTTTCCGAGTGTTTGAATAGCGATGCATGATTTCGGGAGGGCGAGGCTCGTGCCGAGCCGGAACCGACGCGGCTCGGCAAGAGCCTCGCGCTGCCGAGTTGATGCAATCCCATGGGTTCTCTAGAGACGAGCAGTGAGGTAGACGCCCGGCTGTTGCAGCTTGCCGGACGTTTGCGGGCGGATCAAGGCTTCGCGGAAGTGGTCGCGGCCCTCGAAGCAGGGCATGGGGCCACGCTCGGCGGTGTCTGGGGATCAAGCTGCGCGCTGGCCGCGGCGGCGCTCGAGCCGGCCTCTCCGGCAGGATTGGTAATCGTCTGCCCGCGCTCGGGCGACGTCGATTCCTTGTGCGAGGATCTGGCGCTGTTCACGTCGCTCGTCGCCGAGCGGTTTCCAGCCTGGGAATCGGCCCCCGGCGAAGGCTCGATCGACGATGAAATCTATGGCGACCGCCTGCGAGTCCTAAAGCGGCTGAGCGGCCCGGCCGCAAGACGTCCGCGGCTGTTGGTCACGAGCATCCATAGTCTTCTGCAGCCGGTGCCTCCTCCGACGGAGTTGGATCGCCAAACGCGAATTCTCACGGTCGGCGATGAGATCGACGTACCCGAGTTGCTCCGCTGGATGGCCCAGGGCGGATTTGTCAACACGACGGCTGTCGGATTGCCGGGCGAATTCTCGCCACGCGGCGGAATCGTCGACGTGTTTGCCGCCGACTGGAACGACCCCGTGCGGATCGAGTTCTTCGGCGACCGAGTGGAATCGCTCCGGCGGTTCGAAGTCTCCAGCCAACGCAGCTTGGAGACGCTCGACGCCGTGCAGATCACGGTCCTGCGACCGGGCGAAATCCAGCGGGCCCAGCTAACGGCCTACCTTCCGCCGACGACTTGGTTCCTGCTCATCGAGCCGCAAGAGATGGCGGAGGAGGCCCGGCATTATTTCGAGCGATTGGAGCGCCCGGGGGATGTGTTCCCGCCGGCCGACGTGCTGGCCGAGATCTATCGGTTCCCGTCGGTCACGGCGGCGGCGGTGGCGAGCGGTTCGCTCGAAACGACGTGCCATCTGCGGATCGAAAGCGTCGAGCGATTCAGCGGCGACATCGGCAAAGTGCGCGACGAATTGGACTCCGCAGCCACGGGCCAAGAGGTGTTTCTTATCTGCCATGCCGAGGCAGAAATTCAGCGCCTCGCCGAGATTTTCGGTCCCACGCGGCTGGCTGCCGAAGGGAAATTACACTTTGCCTTGGGGCATTTGCAGGCTGGCTTTCGCCTGGTCGACGACCGGTTGGTGCTGGTCAGCGGAAATGAGTTGTTCCACCGCGACGACTTGACCCGTCCCACGCGCCGGCGGTTGGGGCGCGTGATCGACAGCTTTCTCGAGCTGCGCGAGGGAGATTATGTCGTGCACCTGGCCCACGGCATCGGCCGCTATCGCGGGCTGAAGCTGCTGGAGAAGAACGACCAGGTCGAGGAGCATCTGGAGCTGGAATTTCACGGCGGCACGAAAATTTACGTGCCGGCGGCCAACATCGAGTTGGTGCAAAAGTACGTCGGCGGGAGCAAGAGCAAGCCGGCGCTGGCCCACATCGGCGGCCGCCTGTGGGCCCGGCAAAAGGAGGCCGCCGAACGGGCCGTCACCGATTTGGCGGCCGAGATGCTCCAGGTTCAGGCATTTCGCGCGTCGCGCCCCGGCATTCGCTTTCCGGCCGACACTGCCTGGCAGCGCGAATTCGACGCGGCTTTTCCCTACGAGGAAACGCCCGACCAGCTTACCGCCATCGCGGCCCTGAAGAAAGACATGCAGCAGCCGCAGCCGATGGACCGGCTGATGTGTGGCGACGTCGGCTATGGAAAAACCGAGGTCGCGATGCGGGCCGCGTTCAAGGCGGTCGAAGCCGGTTATCAGGTCGCGGTGCTGGTACCCACTACGATCCTCTGCGAGCAGCATCGCCGCACGTTTACCGCCCGGATGGCGGAGTTCCCGTTTCAAATCGCGGCTCTCAGCCGATTCTGCACGGCAAAACAGCAGAATCAGATTCTCAAGAGCTTGAAAACCGGCGGAGTCGACATCGTGATCGGCACGCATCGGCTGGCGCAGCACGATGTGACGTTCGACAATCTCGGTTTGCTGATTATCGACGAGGAGCAGCGATTCGGCGTCGAGGTGAAGGAGCGGCTGAAGGCGCTGCGGCAAACGGTCGACGTGCTGACCATGACCGCCACGCCCATCCCGCGCACGCTGCACATGTCGCTCCTGGGCCTGCGCGACATTTCGAACCTCGAAACGCCGCCGGCCGATCGCCTGGCGGTCGAAACGCGCGTGACCCGGTTCGACGAAGCACAGATTCGCCAGGCGGTGCTGCGCGAATTGAACCGCGGCGGGCAAATCTTTTTCGTCCACAACCGGGTGCAGGATATCGAGCTCGTGGCCGCCAAGCTGCAGCGCATCGTGCCCGAGGCCACGCTCGCCATCGGCCACGGGCAAATGCCCGAGGGGGAATTGGAAACGGTCATGCTCGATTTCGTCGCCCATCGATTCGATATCCTATTGGCGACCACCATCGTCGAGAGCGGGCTCGACATTCCCAACGCCAACACGATGTTCATCGACGAGGCCGACCGCTACGGCCTGGCCGACCTGCACCAATTGCGCGGGCGGGTCGGCCGCTACAAGCATCGTGCCTATTGCTATCTGCTGCTCGACCCGGGAAAGTTCGTTTCCGGTACGGCGGTGAAACGGCTCCGGGCGATCGAGGAGTTCAGCGAGATGGGAGCCGGCTTCGCCATCGCCATGCGCGATTTGGAAATCCGTGGGGCGGGAAACATCCTCGGCACGCAGCAAAGCGGCCACATCGCCACGGTCGGCTACGAGCTTTATTGCGAGTTGCTGGAACGGGCTGTGCGGCGGCTGAAGCAAATGGCCCCCAAGGCCACGCTCGAAGTCGATATCGACTTGCCGGCCGAGGCCCATATTCCCAGTGCTTTCGTGCCGGATATGCGCTTGAAAATCGATCTCTATCGCCGCCTGGCCCGGGTGGCATCGGTGGAGGATCTGGCCGACATCGAGACCGAGATTCTCGACCGGTTCGGCGCCCCACCCATGCCTGTGGCCAATTTGCTGCGGTTGACCGAGCTGCGCGTGGCGGCCGCGGCCTGGGGAATCCACGCAATTCGGCGCGAAGACAACTTCCTGGTTTTCATCTACTCCCATGCGAAGCGGATCGAGCAACTTGCCGCGTCTTCGGGCCGGCGGTTGCGGATCGTCGACGACCACAGTGCCTATCTGCCGTTGGAGAAGGGCGTTACGAAGTTCGAGGAAATTTTCGCCGCCGCGAAAGCGCTGTTGCGGCCCGCGACCGAGCCTGCGTATAATCCCGCCCCGCGCCAGGAACTCAATCCACGGCTGACGCATGGCATCCCGATGCCGCGGCCGGCGCGGAATACGAAGGCTTGACCGCGGTCCTCATCTCCGAACTCGCCGGGCATCGCTCCGTGGCACGTTCACTGTATCCGACGATTCTCTGCTCGACGCTGGTGCTCCTGGCTACCATTTGCTTGCGGCCGGGCACGGCGCAGGAGATTCTGAATTTTGCGCAAACCGTTCGCGCTCAAGCGCCTGATCCGGGCGGTTACGGATACGGTGGCGCACCGGGGGGAAATCCGGGACCCGGCTTTCCGGTGGGTGGCTATCCAGGCGGCGCATTGCCGCCGGGAGCAGGAATGAATCCTGGCGCGCCGATGCCCGGCGGAGTCATGGTCCCCGGTGCAATGACGCAGCCGATGCCTACCGGCCGGTTCGAAACGGGCGCTGGAAGCCCGAGCGGCCCCATGTTTCCCGCGCAAAGACCCGCGATGACGCCCGGAGCACCGCCGCCCGAGGCGCTGGCCAGCGCTCAGATCATCACGACGGTCGGGCCCGAAGTAATTCTGGCATCCGATCTGATGGGTCGCTACAAGGCGTATCAGGAAGCTTTGGCCGCCGGCACGCCGGAAGCACAACTGGCGACGATGCGCGAGGAGCTCTCAACGCAACTGAAAAATCTCGTCGACGCCAAGCTGTTGTTCATCGACGCGATGAAAGTCATTCCGGCCGACGTGCAAAAGGATTTGGAAAGCCAGATCACCGAACAATTCAACACGTATCAACTCAAGGACCTGATGGAGCGGACCAAAAGCAAGACGCCGGAAGAGCTGGACGCCAAGCTGCACGAGTATGGCACCTCGCTGGCCCGCCGCCGCCGCGCCTTCTTCGAGCAGCAGGTGGGCCACATGTGGCTGAAGCAGCAAATCAAGGACTCGGAAAAGGAAATTCCCTACACCGCCATCCTGGCGTACTACCAGCAGCACTATTCGGAATACGAATACAAGGCACAGGCCCGATGGGAAGAATTGGCGGTGCGATTCGATCGCTTCCCCACGAAGGCCGATGCGTTCCAAGCAATCGCCGAAATGGGTAACCAAGTGTTGCACGGCGCCCCGTTCGCGGACGTCGCGCGAGCCCGATCGCAAGGAGCCACGGCCGATCAGGGTGGCAAGCGGGATTGGACCACGAAAGGAAGCATGCGCTCGACCGTCATCGATCAGGCCCTGTTCGGCCTGCCGGTGGGAGGCATGAGTCAGATCATTGAGGACACCGAATCGTTTCACATCATTCGGGTCGTCGAGCGCAAAGACGCGGGGCGGACCTCGTTCATCGAAGCCCAGCCCGAAATCAAGAAAAAGTTGAAAGACGAGAACGGCAACAAGGCTACGGAAGAGTACATGACGAAACTTCGCAATCGCACGACCGTCTGGACGGTGTTCGACAAAGAGTCCCCACCGGGCGGGCAGCCTGCGCCGGGCGTAGCCAACACGCCGCCAGGATTTGCCGGAGCGCCCGCGAGCCCTGGTTTAGCGGACCGTCGCACGGGCGATTTCAACCTGCAGCCTAACGGCATGCAGCCACCCGCCGCCGGCTCTGGCTATGCGCCCGGCTATGCCCCAGGAACAATGCCCCCGCCAGGCGCGACGCCGCCACCAGGCACTAGCCAGTATCCTCCCGCCAGCGCCTATATCCCGCGGTGATTCTCTCGCCGTACGGTTTGGATACCTTTGTCTCGTCGCGCACGCTTGGATTGTTGGGCCGGGCTCGGTCTATCGGGGATCGCTATGACTTCGGCAGCACCAGTTCTGTCGTGCCGGGCTTTAGATACGGGCTCTTGCCGGTGAATTCGACTTTGGCGGCGGCGCTTTCCTTCCTAGCCAATTGATGAAAAATCTTCTGCGATAGCGCCTTCTCCAGTTCGCTGCGCACGTCGGACCATTTCTTCGTCCCGGCTTTGACATCTGTAACGCGGATCAGATGAATCCCAAAGCTGGTCACTACCGGCTGGCTGATTCCGTCCTTCTCCAAAGTGAACGCTGCCCGGGTGAATGCTTCGTCCATGATTCCATGCCGTGGGATGAAGCCAAGATCGCCCCCTTGCGCCGGCTCGGGCCGGCCGAGTATTCCTTCGCGGCCGCTTCGAACGATGTCTTGCCCGAGAGAATATCCGCGCGAATTTTTTCCGCTTGCTGCACCAGGTTTGCCACGGTTTCTTCGGTGGCCGGCCCCGGAGGACGCAACAGAATATGGCTCACGCGCAGTTCCGTACCGTCAAAGTCGCGGGCATGCTCGTTGAAGTAGGCCTTCAGCGCGTCGTCGGTCGCCTGCTGCTTGAGATACTTCTCCCATGTGAGTTTCCACTCTAATTCGCCGCGAAGTGCCGATTCGGTTTGTCCCGTGCGCGCCAGGAATTGGTCCCACGATTGCTTCGTGCGATCCAGTTCGGCCTTCATCCGGCCGATTTCCGTGTCGACGTCTTGCTTCGTGGCCGCCTGCTGCGTGCGGGCCAGGTTTTGCAGGACCAATTGTCGTTCGATCAGTTCCGCGAGAATGACTGCCCGCAATCGATCGGCAACCGGACCGGTTCCGATCTGGCCATGCGTGGCGGCCGCAAGCAGCTCGTCGACCTGGCGCCGGTAGATCGGCTGATCGTTCACGCGGGCGACTACGACGTCGGCCGTAGTGGCCGCGGGGAAAGTCTTTTCCGGAGCAGTTGGCGGATTCGTAGCGGCTTGGGCGGCCCCCGGCGCCGATTCGCATCGCGCCGCGGTGGGGGCGGCGAACCAGCCGATTCCGCAAGCGAGGGCGGCAATCAATCGTCGGAACCTCTTGCTCGTTGTCATGGCAGGGGCAGATTCTTGAATTCGTATTCCAATGGAACAAGGGTCAGCAGCGCCGGCGTCTTGTAAACGAATGTCAGCCCGGCCGGGCCGTTGGGCAGGTCGAATTTGTAGGCGATGCCGACCTCGTCCTTCGTTTGTCGGGTCGTTTCGAAACCGGTTTTTGCGATGCGCTGATTGTCGGGACCGACGAGATACGCTTCGTTGTTGAAGATCCAGGAACGAAACGATTCCAAGGCGTTTGCCGCGTTGCCGAATCGGCGCGAATCCGCACCTCCCACGTGTCGCCTTCCTGGCGAACTTCGTCGAGCACCACCGTCACGCCGGCCCGATGCTGCTCGATTTTCTTGGCATTCTTCAGGTCGGTGAATTCGAAGGCTTCGATCTTGCCGGGCAGCAGTGCGCGAATTTTTCCACGGAGCGATGCGATCGCCTTCGCCGACCTCTGCGGTGCGACCAGCGGCAGTTGAAACTCGGTGGCGGTTCCCGTCGGATCGACGGCCCTTTCGAGTTGCCCTTCGGTCTCGGCTACGGGAATCTCATTGCCTCCGTCATCGACGGCGTGAATATCGGCGAGTGGCAGCTGCAGCGTGATCGGCCGCAACCGAGGCTCCCAGGAGATTTCCATCAATAATTTCAACGACGAGGAGTCGCGGACTCGCAGGTCACGCGTGGCGTCGAGCCGGGTGGCCTCGAACCGCAATGGCCCAGCGTAGCTGGCCCGGCTCGACCGCGGCAAAGCCGATTCGGCCCGGGCCATGATGCCCAGTTCATCTTTACCGGCGTAGGGATAGACCGTCAGGCCAGCCTGATCGAGCGTTTGGTCGAGTGCTTGCCAGAACGGCGTTTTGTCAAAATTCACGACGACTTGCGGGTTACCGATTTCCTGGCCCATTTGCTGCCGAACGTCTTTGAGTTTGTTGCCGGTTTGCCGTGAAATTTCCGCCAGTGCATCGGCGAGCGGCCGAGCGCCGTGCAGCGTCACGGCGGAAGCCCGCATCGATTGCTCGGCAATCTGCCGCTGGAGCCGCTCGCGAATTCGCGCGATCGTTTCGCGGCGCTGGGCTTCGGCGGCCGGCGTCTGGTCCGAATACTTCGGCAGCAGGTCGAGAATCCGCGGGCCGAGCGAGATCAGTTTTTCCTCGGCCTCGGTCCGCTGAGTCAATTCCGGGGCATTGAGCCGGTGTACCAGCCGGTTCACCTCGGCCTTCAGCTCATCGGCAGCATCGTCCTGCGGCGCAGCAATGGGAGCCAATATCACAAGCGTCATGGCCAGCGCGGCGAGCCAAACGGCAGCGGCACAAAAGGCCTTGGGAATTCGCCGCATGAAATCGGTTCGGTAGGGTGGGCATTGCCCACCGGTTTAGCGAAGCTGGCATAGACTGGAGGGAGAACGACAGTGGGCGTGCATACGCTACAGCCCACCACATAACTATCAATTCTAGACGCCGCCAACGGGGATTCCAACCTAGAGTTTCTTTGGGCGCCGAATGCGGGTCCGGCTTGCCGAGCCGGACCTGTCCGTGCCAATCCCTCTGCCTCGACGGCACTGCCTCAAAACACACAAACCCGAAGCGTGAGAGCGTGAGCGACGACGCTGCGGGTGGCATCCTCCTTCGTCCTCACTTACGTTTCGGGCTGGTGCAACCCCTTGCCCCCGAACCCTCTTCTACAAGGGGGCGAGCGGAGAAGATCGAGTCCACGATCATGCGAATATCGCGAATTAGCCTTCTCTCGCTGGCGGCGACGATCGGTTGCTTAAGCAGCTTCGCCTGGGCCGGTGAGCCGGCCCGGTTCATGATCGAAGCCACGGTGCATGGCAATCATCTGGAAGGGAGCCCGTTGGCCTGGTCGGACGAGCACGTCTGGCTTCTGGCCCGCGATGGCCGGCTGTGGGACTTCGCCCCGCGGGAGGCCACGAACTATCGCAAGACGGCTTCGTATTTCAATGCCTACTCGGCTCGTGAGATGACGGCCGCGTTGCAGGCCGAACTCGGCCGCAAGGTGGAAGTCACCGCCACGGCCCATTATCCTGGTGGCTCATCCTGCCGGACAAGGCGAATATTGGAGCGATCGCTTCGAGCAGATGTACCGGCAATTCGTCCATTACTTCGGCGTGCGCGGGGCCACGCTGCGCCAGCCGGAGGCGCCGCTGGTGGCCATCGTGTTCACGCGGCACGACGATTTTCTCCGCTACGCGATGACCGACGGCATTCGACCGGCGGCGGGCCTGCTGGGCTACTACTCGCCGCGCACCAATCGCGTCGCACTGTTCGACATCGGCGAAGGCCGCTCGAACTCCGCCGGCTGGCAACAGAATGGATTTACGATCGTCCACGAATCGGCCCACCAGTTAGCTTTCAACCTGGGCGTTCACAACCGCTTCGCCCCGCCGCCGAAATGGCTGGCCGAAGGTTTGGGCACGATGTTCGAAGCCCGCGGCGTGTGGAATAGCGAGGAGTTCCGCGACCAGCGGGACCGGGTGAATCGCCAGCGGCTGGCCGAGTTCAAGCAATACGCGGCGACCCGGCGGCGGGGCGATTCGCTCGCGCGGCTGATCGCGTCCGATCGACAATTCACCGAGGACGTTTCGGCGGCCTATAGCGAAGCCTGGGCACTAACCTTCTACCTTGCCGAGACGGAGCCGCGGGCTTATTTCGACTATCTGGCCAAGACGGCCGCTCGTCCGTTGTTCGAGCCGTACACGACGACCGAGCGGACGGCTGATTTCGTGACGGCTTTCGGCGACGACTGGCGGATGCTCGATGCCCGGCTGCTGCGGTTTATCGGAGAATTGCGCTAATTGAATGCGGGCTCCGCGCAGCTTGAAAAAGAGCTTGGCAACTCTATTTAAGCGCCGCCAGAACCTGGTCCTTCGTCGCGGTCCAACCGACGATGCCGCATTGGGCGCGGACCATTTCCAGCGTGGCTTGCTTGAACTCGGGAAAATAGCTGTCGGTGGCGTCTTCCACCAACAGGCATTCATAGCCGCGGTCGTTCGCTTCGCGCATCGTCGTTTGGACGCAGACCTCGGTCGTCACCCCGGTGATCAACAGATGCGTGATGCCGCGTCGCTTCAGTTCGTCGGAAAGCGGAGTGGCATAGAACGAGCCCTTGCCGGGCTTGCGGATCACCAGTTCGCCCTCCTGCGGCTGGAGCTCGGCGATAAAGTCGTTGCCCGGCTCGCCGTCGACGAGAATCCGGCCCATCGGCCCCTCGTCGCCAATCGTGAGCGAACCCCGGCCGCGGGTCAATTTCGCGGGCGGGCAATCGGCCAGATCGGGCTGGTGGCATTCCTTGGTATGAACCACGAGCATTCCGTGCTCACGAAAGGCTTCGAGCAACTCGCTCACCACCGAGACGCTCGGCCGCAGCCGGCTGACCACGTTGCCCAACGCTTCGCCGAATCCGCCCGGCTCGATGAAATCGCGCTGCATGTCGATAATCACCAGCGCCGTCTTGGCCGGATCGAAGTCGTAGTCGTAGGGCAAAGCGGCAATGGTCGGCATGAGCGCTGCTTGTAAATCGAGGTTTGGAGACGAAACGTCTAACGCATGCCAAGCGCACTGCCCGCAGAACAACAGCAGGAGCACTGAAACGCCGATCAGTGCCCCGCCATATAGCGGCCGATCGTTTGCCGGTCGGCTTTGGCGATCGGCGTTTCATAAACGATCTTGCCGTCGGAGATCACTAGCACGCGGTCGGCCAATTCGAGAATCTCATCCAGATCTTCGGAGACCAGGAACACGGCCGCGCCCTTATTGCGGGCATCCATGATCCGGGCCCGGATATCCGCCGCCGACTGAAAATCCAAACCGAAGCAAGGATTTGCCGCCACGAGCACCTTCACCTGGTCGGCCAATTCGCGGGCTAGAACGGCCCGCTGGATGTTACCGCCGGAAAGCGTTTTGATCGGCGACGAGGGCCACGGCGGCCGCACGTTGAATCGCTGAATCAAATCAACCGCCCGGCTGCGCATCGCTCCGTCGCGCAGGAACCACCGCGCCCAGGTCATCGGGTGCCGGTCGAAATGGCGGAAGGCCATGTTCTCGGCCGTGCTCATGGCGCCGACGCAAGCGTTTTGCAGCGGCATCTCGGGAAGCACGTGGAAATCGTGATCGCGAATTTCGTGGCGTGTCGCGCCGTAGGGCCTTTCGTTGATGATGATCCGGCCGCTGCTGGCGGCGCGCTGGCCATTGAGCACCTGGACCAATTCGCGTTGCCCGTTGCCGGACACGCCGGCCAAACCGACGATTTCGAACGGCCGCACTTCGAGGTTGATGCCGTCCAAAGCAAGCGTGCCGATTTCGTCTTCGGCCTTCAGATTCTCGATCCGCAACACGGCGGCGGTGCCGGCGTGGCCGTTCACGTCGGCCCGGACCGCGGGCTCCGGCAGCGAAGCCGTGCCCATCATCATTTGGGCCATCGCCTTGGTGTCGAGATCCTTCACGAGGCCCTCGCCCATGAACCGGCCATGCCGCAGCACGGTGATTTCGTCGCAGAAGGCCATCACCTCGCGGAATTTGTGCGAGATCATCAGCACGCTGAGTTTGCCCTCACTGCACATGCCGCGGATCATGGCCAGCACTTCGTCGGCCTCTTGCGGGGTGAGCACGGAAGTGGGCTCGTCCAGAATCAACACTTCGCGCTGGAGATAAAGCTGCTTGAGGATTTCGACTTTCTGTTTTTCGCCGGCCGCCAGGTTGCGGACCAATGCCCGCGGATCGACCCGAAACGGCATTGTTTCCATGAAGGCCGCCAGCTTCTCGGTTTCTTCCTTCCATTTGATCACGGCCGGCAGATGCTCACGCGACATGACCAGGTTTTCCACGACGGTCATATTCTCGACCAACGTGAAATGCTGGTACACCATTCCCAGGCCCATGGCATGGGCTTGGCGCGGCTGCTTGATTTCTGTTCCGGGAGAGCCCATGTGCACCGAGCCGGTATCGGACTTATAGACACCCATGATGCATTTGACCAACGTGCTCTTGCCGGCGCCGTTTTCGCCCAGCAGGGCGCGAAAGCAGCCGGGTTTCAGCGAGAGCGACACATCGGACAATGCCTGCAACTGCCCGAATCGTTTCGACAGGTTGCGGGCCTCCATGTGCTGCGGGCCCGCGGTGCCAGAGCGGAACTGAGGAGTGACACGGGCGTGGGAACGAGCCGGCGACACGTCGGGGGGAGCCGCGGTTGCCTGAATCATGGCAAAACCTCCAAAAGGGCCTGGGACGGGGCGACGGCGCCGAACACGCCCCCTTGCATGGTGATCATTTTCACCGCCGCCAGATGATTGCCGCGATCGGTCGCATGCAGCAATCTTCCAGCAATAAACATTCGAAACCGCGGTCGTTGGCGTCGCGCATCGTCGTATGCACGCAAACATCCGTGGTAATGCCGGTCAGGATGATGTTCTGAATCCCTCCGCGATGCAGCAGCAGCTCCAAGTCGGTGGCGTAGAACGAACCTTTGCCGGGTTTGTCGATAATCGACTCGCCTTCGATCGGAGCGAGTTCCGGAATGATTTCCCATCCCGGCTCACCGCGCACCAGAATCCGCCCGCAGGGCCCGCTATCGCCGATGCCGGCGCCAATGCGTCGCGATCGCCAGCGCTTGTTGTCCGGCAAATCGGCCAGATCGGGGCGATGGCCTTCGCGGGTGTGAATGATCGTGTAACCCTTGTGCCGCATGACGGCCAACAGCCCGCGAATTGGCTCGATCGGGGCCTGGGTCAACGAAAGGTCATAGCCCATCGAATCGACATAGCCCCCTTTGCCGCAGAAATCGGTCTGCATGTCGATGATGACGAGCGCCGTATTGCCGGGATGCAGATTGCCGTTGTAGGGCCAGGGATAGGGATTTGCGGCGACGTGGACGGCGGGTGTCGCCGCATGTTGCGCTTCTGAAGAAAGCATGGCGTCGGCACTGGCCACGCGGCTCGAATTTTCCAATACCGAACTCATGAAACCATCCCCAATTCTGCCGGAGCGCCCGCCAAAGCGCGGGCTCGAGACGAAAACGCGATCATGATGGCGAGCGTCAGAATGTACGGCGCGGAATTCCACAGATAGGCCGCCGCCGCCGATGTCAGATTCAAACCTTGCAACGCCAGCCCCAACGAACCGACTCCGCCAAAAAGCAACGACGCCCATAAGCAATTCACCGGGTTCCAGCGAGCGAAGATCACCAGGGCCACGGCCATCAGCCCTTGACCGGAGGAGATCTGTTCGCTCCAAGAACCGGGATAGCAAAGCGACAAATAGCTGCCGCCGATGCCGGCGAGAATCCCGCCAAAGGCGGTGGCCAAGAGCCGCGTGCGGTTGATCGAGTAGCCCATGGCCTGCGTTGCGGCGGTGCTCTCGCCCGCCAGCCGGACGACCATGCCGGCCCGCGTGTTCTTAAGCATCCAGGCCATCAAGGGCGCGAGCACGATGCCGATGAGAAACAGAACGTTGATTTTCAAGGCCGAGTGAATTTGCGGCGCGGTCGACCAGGCGCCCAAGTCGATCGACGGCAATTGAGGAGCGCTCGGCTGGATGTACGGCTTGCCAAGATATTGGGCCAATCCACGGCCGAAGATCATCATCGCGATGCCCACGGCGATCGAATTGACCCGCGGACGATTGCAAATCAAGGCGTGCATCGCGCCCAGCAGCATTCCCACGATGCCAGCAGCAAGTACGCCGAACCAAGGAGCAAGGGCAACCAGCCACGGCGATCCAGCGTGCGCGCTGGTCTCGTAGCTGATCGCGTAGCCAGTCATCGCGCCCATGAACAGCGTGCCTTCGAGGCCGAGGTTCACGCGGCCCGATTTTTCAGTGACGCATTCACCCAAGCTGACGAACAAGTAGGGCGTGCCGACGCGGATGGCCCCGGCAAAGATGGCCACTCCCAGCGACAAGGCAGACGCACCAAAATCGGATCCGGCGGCAGCACTCATGGGGCGATCGCCTCCGCTTGCGGGGCCACTTGGATCTTCGGCTCCGGCAAGCTTGGCGTCGCCGGCACATGTTGTGGAGTTTGAAACAATTTGATTCGTCCGTAGAGCGTTTCGAACAAAAGCACCATGACGAAGATAATGCCCATCAGCACGCCCACCGACGCGTCGGGCACTTTCAGATAACGCTGTAAAACACCGGAGGAGGCGTTCAGGCCACCGAATAAGATGGCCGCGGGGATGATCGCCAGCGGATTATGCCGGGCGATGAATGACACGAGGATGCCCGTAAATCCGTAGCCGGCCGCGTACAGCGAGGCGTTCGCCTGTCCGTTGACGGCGGCGATTTCGACCGCTCCGGCCAGGCCGGCCGCGCCGCCACCCAGCATGCACGTGACCAGGATCAACCAACCGACCGGCAGGCCTGCCCCCTGCGCCGCTCGGACGTTGCCGCCCACCATCCGCACGGCAAATCCGAACGTCGTGTACGACATCAGCAACCAGGTGATCACGCAGAAGATGATCCCGAAGCCCAGGCCCCAATGGACGTCGAAGCCGAACATGTTGCCGAGCATGGCGTCCGTGGGGATCGGATAGGTCGAAGGCTTGTTCAAGCTCGCCGGATCACGCAGCAAATGGGGATTCTCAACGAGAAAGTTGAACACCCCGATCGCCACATAGGTCAACAACAAGCTGGAGATCGTTTCATTCACGCCCCGCCGGTCGCGGAGGATGCCGACCAAGGCGATGAATAACCCGCCGACGACGATGCCTGTCAGCATCATCCCGGCTTGGATGACGAGCGGGGACGAGGAGTTGAGCAACAGTCCGACACAAACCGAGCCCAGCCCTCCCAAGACCAAGGCTCCTTCACCGCCGATGACGATCAACCCCAGCCGTGCCGGCAGCGCGGTGCACAGCGCCGTGAGAATCAGAGGCGCCGCCTTGGTCAGCGTGTTCGACCACGACGACTTCGTGCCAAATGCGCCGACGTACATCCAGTGGTATAAATCGATCGGCGAAACATGGGCGAAGATCGCCATGAACACGCCAAAGATCGCCAACGACAGCAACAATGCCGCCGTGGTGATCGTGATCGTTTCCGCCGGTCCACGCCAGTGCATAATCAGGTCTCATTCCAAAATGCGGTCACAAGACAGAACGCCTGGTGCGATCCGCCGGGCCGCATCCTGCAGCCCAGCGGATTGCGTTAGTAGGCGGAAAGCCGTTACTTGTCGCCCACCACGCCGGCAACCAACCAATCCATCGATTCCAAAGCAGGATCGGTCTGAACGTATCCCTTGCCGGCCGGCAGGATTTCTTTGCCCTTGTTGTCCGTCAACGGGCCCTTGTAGATCACGAAGGTTCCGTCCATGAATTGCTTCTTCACGGCGTCGGCTGCCTTCTTGGCTTCGTCGGGGACCATCGGCCCATAGTCCGAGCACTTGACGATCCCTTCCTTCAAGCCGCCCCGCAGCAGGTTGGGAATCTTCTTGCCTTGCTGGAACATCTTCACGTAATCGGTGTAAACCTTTTCCCAGTTCCATTCAGCGCCGGTCAGATAATGCTTCGGAGCCAGCGTGGCCTGGCTGCAGTGGTAGCCGCAGATATACATGCCGCGCTTGTCGGCTTGTTCAACAACCACCTTGGGGCTATCGACGTGGCAGGTGACGACGTCGACCCCTTGATCGGCGAGGCTGTTCGTGGCCTCGGCCTCTTTCACCGGCATCGACCAGTCGCCGGTGAAAATCACGCTGCAGGTAATTTTTGGATCAACGCTCTGCGCACCGAGCGTGAAGGCGTTGATGTTTCGCAGCACTTGCGGAATCGGCTTGGCGGCCACGAACCCGATCTTCTTCGACTTGCTCATGTAGCCGGCCACGATGCCCGAGAGATATTGCGGCTCGTCGATGTAGCCGAAATAGCTGCCGACATTCTTCGGATGCTTGCCTTCGGTCCACAGGCCGCCGCAATGCAGAAACATGACATTCGGATATTCCTTAGCCACTTTCAGGACGTGCGGATCGAAGTAGCCGAACGACGTGGGGAAAATCAAGTTCGCGCCGTCGACTTCGATCATGCTCTTCATCGTCTTCTGCACGTCGATCGTTTCCGGCACTTTCTCTTCTTCCGTAACCTTGACTCCAGGCATTTTCTTGACGGCGGCGGCGCCGATGGCATGGGCCTGGTTGTAACCGTAGTCATCTTTCGGGCCGACATAGATGAAACCGATCGAGGCTTCCTTCCCCGTTCCAGCCGTGCCTGTATCCTTTTCCGGCGTGCCGCTCGCTTTGCTGCAACCGCCGAGACCGGCGCCCAGAATCGACAACCCTAAGACGAACGCAAGTGAGCCGTTGAGATGTCGCATGAGAGTAGATAACCTTTCCACAAAAAAGTAAGAAAACGCCGCCCGCTCGGTCTCCGCTAGGAGTCGAGCCCGATGAACCGGGGCCCGCTCAGGACCCGGGTTTTTGCACTGCTGCCTGTTCTCGGAACGCCCGCCAGCCGCCGAAATCGGTAATGTCGCGCGCCAGGGCAGAGGCGAACGACTCGCACAAGAATCCCTTGACCGCCTCGCCATCAGCCAATTCCACGGTGCCGATCGCCAGCGGAGGCAAGACCGACGCCACAAGCCGCCCGAAACCGGCGAACGGCATATCGTAGATTTCGACCTCGACCGCGCCGGCTCGCGTTTCGTCTCGCAATAAGCCGGGCCGCGGCGGAGCCAAGTGCATCAGCGCCAGAAATCGATAGTGTGGCGCCGTGCGGCAAGTGCGCACAAAACGCGCCCCCCACCGTCGCAAGTCGCCATGCAAGGGTTGCCCGTCGAGATGCGCCCCGCGACCGCCACGCGCGACATATCCCTCCGGACAAGGCGCGGGCACAAGTCCGATCTCGTTTCCGTCGGCTCCGGGTGGCGTTGCTCGGGCGGCAAAGGACTTCCCGTGGCGCCGAGAGGCAGGTTGCGGGCTCGCTGCCAGGCGGCGCCTAATTCGCAAAGTTCGCGCTCGCTCTCAGCCCGCCCGATCAGCGTGATGCCGTGCGGCAAGCCCGAGGGAGCAAAGCCGGCGGGCAACGCCAATGCCGATAAGCCCAGCAGGTTGACAAAATTCGTGTAATAGCCCAAGCGCCGCCCCCAGCCCGGCGAATCGTCGGCCGCCGCAGTCAGCGTCGGCAATGTTGGGAACGTGGGAACCACGAGGATCTCGGCCTGCTGGAAAATCTCGGCGCACTTCGCCCGCAGCGAAGTGAGCCGCGTCGCCGCGTTGAAATATTCGACAGCGCTATAGCGCGAACCTCCCGCCAGCAGCGTTCGCGTCACAGGCATCACGTCGGCCTGATGCGATTCGAGAAAACTCTGCAAAGGCGCCAAGCGTTCCGCCAGCCAAGGACCGTCGTATAGCAGCGCAGCCACTTCGCTAAATGGCTCGAAATCGATCTCGACCGGAGTGCCACCTAATGCCTGCAATGATTCGCTCGCTTCGACAAAGGCCCGCTGTTGATCGCGGTCGCCGAAAAACTCGAGTTGTTCTTCGCGCGGCACGGCGAATAGAAACCGCGATCCAGCAGGCCGGATGCGAAGCCGCTCGGGCTGGCCGCCATGCCGGGCGACGTCGAACACCTTCCACGCGTCGGCCACCGTCAGCGCGAACACGGCCACGCAATCCAGCGAGTGGCAGGCCGGGACCATGCCGGCCGTGCTCAGCAAGCCAGGCGTCGGCTTTAGCCCGACAATGTTGTTGCAACCGGCGGGCACTCGGCCCGAACCGGCGGTGTCGCTCCCCAGCGCGAAGCTCACCAGTCCCGCGGCGACAGCCAACGCGGAACCCGAACTCGATCCACCGGCGATGTAATTTTCGTCGAATAAATTGCCGGGAACCCCATAGGGGGTGCGGTCGCCGGCCAGGCCCGTGGAGAACTGATCGAGATTCGTCTTGCCGACGAGAATGGCCCCCGCATCCATCAGCCGCGACACCACGGGGCTAGTCGTCTTGGCCACATAGCTGAACGCGGGGCAACCGGCCGTCGTCGGGTGGCCGGCCACGTCGAAAATATCCTTGACCGCGAACGGCAGCCCATACAGTGGCAGCCGTTCGCCATTGGCACGACGCTGCTCGACTGCCCTTGCCTGAGAAAACAATTCGCGGGGCGTCAGGCGATGAATCCAAATGGAATAGTCCGGGGCCTCCGCCATTCGCCGCAACAGGTCGTCGACCATTTGCGTGGGTGAAGTCTCCCCAGAGCGATAACGCTGGGCCAACGACTGAAGGTCCAAGCTAGGCGACGCGGGCGCGGGCAGCGGCAAGTCATCGGCCTCCACAAAGATCTGTAACGCGTCGCGCATAGGGCATCGCAATCACAACGGCCAACCCTAGGTGCAGAAAGCTCCCCGGCGTGGCCAAAGCAATCGGCATGCCGGGACCGCTTTATGGCGGGCGGTGGGAGAGGCATACGCGGTTACGACGGATAAAATCATTCCATTTCGGCCGTTCATAAGTGAGTTTGTTCTAAGACGTTGTTGAGATTGCGATGGCCCCGCGGAATTCCACGGCGCGGCTAATTGCGTTACTAAGCCGGTGCATGGGATTGCCGTCTCGTGCCTGATAATCCGGCATCGAAGCACGTATCTTGGGCATGGCTCCCAACGCTGCGAGGCGCCGCCTCGTAGTGGCCTTTGGATCGAAGGGTTTTGGCGCCCAGACTGGGCCGAAACTCATCAGGCACGCGGCATCCAGTTGCACTTTGCTCGGCGTCCTCATTTAATAAAGCCCCAAGTCCGCTTATCCCAATCGTGCGCTGCGGCATGGACCGTTCATCCCGACAGTGTCGGAACAAATACCTTTTTTGGCCGGATACGACATGAACCGCGACGACGCCTGGGGCTTGGTTTGCGAATTCACTACAAGCGAGAGCTTGCGAAAGCACATGCTGGCCGTCGAGGCGGCCATGCGGGCCTATGCCAGGCGCTTCGGCGAGGACGAAGAGGAATGGGGCACGGTCGGGCTGTTGCACGATTTCGATTACGAGCGGTGGCCCGCGCCGCCCGACCACCCGCTGCGCGGGGCGGCGATTCTCGCCGAGCGGGGCTATCCCGCACACGTGATTTACGCGATCAAGTCGCACGCCGATTATCTGCCCGATTGCCCGAGAGTCTCCCGCTTGGACAAGGCGCTCTACGCGTGCGACGAGTTGTCGGGGTTTTGCCTGGCCGTGGCAGCGGTCCGGCCGGAGCGGCTCGTGGGGATGAAGGCATCCAGCGTCCGCAAGAAGATGAAGCTCAAGGGCTTCGCGGCTGCGGTGAATCGCGACGACATTGTCCGCGGCGCGGCCGACCTCGGCGTCGATTTGGACGAGCATATCCAGTTCGTGATCGACGCGCTGGCTGCGGCTGCCGGGCCGTTGGGAATGGCGGCCGCACCGAAGCCGCGAGAACCGCGCACGGAGTAAGCGGCGGCGCAGGGGTCTGTCCCCATTTCGCGATGCCCGGTGAGCAAAACGGGGTGAGCAAAACGGGGACTGACCCCCTCGGCCCCGCGAGTTGAGTTGGGGCTTCTTACGAAAAATCGCTTACTGCGTGCGCGGCTCTTTACGAAAAACCGCTTACTACGTGCGCGGCTCTTTACGGAAGCGCGCTTACGGCGTGCGCGGCTCTTTTGATTTGGAATTCACGCCGAGCGCTTTCTGCCACGCATGGATCATTTCCAGTGCGGCCAGCGGCGTGAGTTGGTCGAGATCGGCCTGCCGAATTGCGTCGACCAGCGGATGCTCCGGCGGGCTGAAGAGCGTTAGTTGCAGATCGCCCGAGCGGCGGCGCTTGCCACGCACCGCGATCTTCGGTCGTCCATCGCCATCGAGATGCTCGTCTTCCAGCCGGGCCAGAATTTCCACAGCCCGCGTATTCACTTCGCGCGGCACGCCGGCCAGCCGGGCGACGTGGATGCCGTAGCTCTTGTCGGCCGCGCCGGGGACGATCTTGTGCAGAAACACCAGTTGTTCCTGCCATTCGCGCACCGCCACGTTCAAGTTCCGCACGCCCGGCAAGCGATTGCGCCAGATCGGTCAGCTCGTGATAATGCGTGGCGAACAGCGTGCGGCAGCCGATCCGGTCGTGCAGATGCTCGACCACGCCCAGGCCAGCGACACGCCGTCGTAGGTGCTCGTGCCGCGGCCGATCTCGTCCAGGATCACCAGGCTGCGCGGCGTGGCCAGATTCAGAATCCGCGCCGTCTCGGTCATCTCGACCATGAACGTGCTCTGCCCGCGCGGCCAGTTCGTCGCTGGCGCCGACGCGGGCAAAAATCCGGTCGGCCAGTGCCGATCTCCGCTTCGCGCGCCGGCACGAAACTGCCCATCTGCGCCATCAGCGTCAGCAGCGCCACCTGGCGGATGTACGTGCTCTTGCCGGCCATGTTCGGGCCGGTGATCAAGCAGGATCGATGCCCGTCGTCGCCGCCGCAGCGCGACGTCGTTGGGGACAAACGAGCCATCGGCGCTCAACAGGTCGAGCACCGGATGCCGGCCGTCGATGATCTTGCAGCACCGGCTCTTCGACGACGCGCGGCCGGCAATAGCCGCGCTGCCGGGCCAGTGTCGCCAGGGCCGCCAGCACGTCCAATTGGGCCAGCACCGCGGCCGTGGCTTGCAAGCGCGCCGCGCCGGCGGCCGTCGCCTCGCGCAGTTCGACGAACAGTTCGATGCTCCAGTTCCTTCGACCGCTCGTCGGCCGAGAGGACTTTTTCTTCGTATTCCTTCAGCTCCGGCGTGATGTAGCGCTCGGCGTTCTTGACCGTCTGCTTGCGGATGTAGTCGTCGGGAATCTTGTCGCCGTGCGTGTTGGTGATTTCCAGGTAGTAGCCGAACACCTTGTTGAAGCCGACTTTGAGCTGGAGATGCCGGTGCGGGCCGCTTCCTCGGCCTGATAGCGGGCGATCCACTGCTTGCCGCCGGCGGCCAGATCGCGCAGCGCGTCGAGCGGCGCATGGAAACCCGCGCGGATCAAGCCGCCGTCGCGGCTGGACAGCGGACAATCGTCGGCCAGCGCCGCTTCCAGCCGCGCGCGAATGTCGGGGCACAGGTCGAACTCCGCTTCCAGCTGATTCAGCAGCGGGCTGCGGCGGGCGGTGAGCCTGGCCTTGATCGCCGGCAGCGCGGCCAGCGTGCGGCCGACAAAGCCAGATCGCGCGGCGTGGCCCGGCCGGTCGTCACGCGGGCCAGCAGCCGCTCCAGATCGTAGATGCCTCGCAGCCGCTCGCGAAGATCGTCGCACAGCCGCGGCGTCGGCGACCAGTTCGGCCACGGCATCCAGCCGGCGTCGATCGCCGCGCGATCGGCCAGCGGATTGGCCAGCCATTCGGCCAGCATGCGCGCGCCCATCGCGGTCACGGTGCGGTCGAGCACGGCCAGCAGCGAGCCTTCGCGGCGGCCGTCGCGGAGCGTGCGGGTGATTTCCAGGCTGCGGCGGCGTCGATTCGTCGATCTCCAGCGTCGTGCCGGGGCGATACGCGATCAGCCGGTCGATATGGGCCAGCGAGGTTTTTTGCGTTTCGTTCAGATAGTCGAGCATCGCGCCGGCGGCGCGCAATGCCGGCGCGTCGGCCGCGTGGTCAAAACCAAAGCCTTCCAGCGCTGGCGGTGCCGAAATGCTTGGCCAGCGCTTCGACGGCCGCGGTGTGGCCGAAGGCCCAGGCCGGCCGCCGCGTGACGATCACGCGGCCGCCCAGCTTCCGGCGGCAGGTCGGCGGCACGCCGGCGTCTTCAGCCAGCAGACATTCGGCCGGATCGATGCGCGCCAGTTGGTCGGCAAGTTGTCGGCTCGGAAAGCAGGCGGCGTGAAAGCGGCCGGTCGAAAGCTCGGCCCAGGCCAACCCGCGCTCGCCAGGCTCGCCCGCCGGCACGATCGCCGCCAGATAGTTGCTCTCGCGCGGATCGAGCAGGGCGTCGTCGGTGAGCGTGCCGGGCGTGACGATCCGCGTCACTTCGCGCTGGACCAGTCCCTTGGCCTGCTTCGGGTCTTCGACCTGCTCGCAGATGGCCACCCGCAGGCCGGCGGCGACGAGCTTGCCCAGGTAGCTTTCCAAGCTGATGGTAGGGAAAGCCGGCCATCGGGATCGGATTTTCCCCTTTGTCGCGGCTGGTGAGCGCCAGATTCAGCATGCGGGCGGCCGTCTTGGCGTCGTCGAAGAACAGCTCGTAGAAATCGCCCATGCGAAACAGCAGCAGCGCATCGCCGCAGGCCGCCTTGGCCTCCTGATACTGCTGCATCATCGGCGTCGTAGACATAGAGGCAGTGTAGCCGAACTTTGATCTCCCCTCGCCCCTTAGAACCGCTAACTTAACCAGCCGGGGTCTGTCCCCATTTTGCGATGCCCTGTGAGCAAAATGGGGACTGACCCCTCGGCGCCGCGAGTTGAGTTAGGGTTTCTTAGGAGAGAGGGGTCGGGCCTCGGCTGCGCAGAATCGTTGTTATTAGCTTGAAAATTCCGCTTCGGATCAAGCCCGGCACGTCGCGTTGCCCATTGCACTTCGCTATTTGCTTTTCTCCTTGAGCAACTCTTCCAGCTTTTGCTCCAGTTCCGCGTCGGTGGGGTCGTGGGCGATGACTTTGCCGTCGCGGCCGACGAGGAACAAGGTCGGAATGCCGGCGATGTTGTATTTCGTCGCCAGCGGAAAATCCATGTCGTCGCCGTCCTTCTCGCCAACGACGTTGTTCCAGGGGATTTTCTGCTCCTCGACGAATTTCCCCAAAGCGTCGAGGTCCTTATCCAGCGAAACGCCGATCACTTCCAACCCCTGGCCATGCTTTTGCTCGTACAGTTTCATCAGGCCCGGCAGCTTGGCTCTGCACGGCGGACACCAGGTGGCCCAAAAATCGACCAGCACGATCTTGCCCTTCAGCTTCTGGATGTCGATATCGCCACCGTCCAAACTTTTGCCGGCGATTTCCAGCGGCTTGCCAACCATCGAAGAGGGCCGGGTTCCTTTGGCGATCCGGCGGCCATAAGCCGAGAGATCCGAATCGTCGGAGGTGGCCAACTGCTGGCCGAGCTCCTGATAGCGCTTGGCCGCCGCGTCGTCGTCGTCCAGCCGATTGATCAAATGCACCGCGGCGGACGCGATTCGCAGATGCCGGGCCGACAGGATCTGATCGGCCAGCGCTTCGTGCACTTGATCCAACAATTTCGGAATATCGGCCTGTTTCACATCGTCGCCGGCCATCACGGCCCGTTCGAGCTCGTAGAATTTCGCCTCTTTGACCACGGCCGGATCGGAGTCTTTCAGCAGGGCCTTGGAGACTGTCGTGAGCCGCTTGTCATTCTCGTCGTTGCCGTCGAAGGCCGACTCGTGCAATGCCGCCATTTTCGTGATCAGGGCGTAGCGGCGTAGGGCCGCGTCGGGCTGTTTGGCCAGAATTTCGTCGGCCGCTTCGACCATGCCATCGGCAAAGCCCGGGCGATGGTGGATCGACGCGGGCGCGGCGTCCATCCGATCGAGAAACTTGTGCAATTCGTCGAGCGACAAGCCCGGCCGCGGAGCGTAAATATTTTCGGATGCCGCGGCCTTCTTTTTGTCCACCGCCAGTTGCGTCGCGTGGTTATCGTCGGCGGGCTTCTTCGCCTTGTCTGCCGCGGCGCCGGCGTCGGAGGGTTTCGTTTTGTCGGGCGTGTCGGCGAGGACGGCCATCGCCCCGATCGCCAGCAATGTCGTCGCCAGCATGATTCGCTTCGTCACTCGGGTGTCGATCGTCGTCCGCATGGCCGGGCCTCCTGTTTTTGAAGTTGCATCTTTTCCGCCGGCAGGGCGGAGAGTACTAGGCGCGAAGCGTTAGCAAGCAAGCCTTCCAAGACCATCGCCTCGCGTCCTCGCTAACGCGTCGGGCTAGTGTGAATTGCGGCGAAAACGGGATTGGAATGAATAGCCACCATTCTCCAAAGCCAGCGGGGGCCGGTCAATCAATCTGTCTAAATACAGTGCGTGCGATAGACTGGATGTTGTCGAATGTTGTGAGCAAACTTCCGAAAGTGCGCGGAAATCGGGCAGAGAAACCCTGCGAACGTGAACGACGCAAACGATCAAGAGCTGCCGCCTGATGCAGGCGGAGCGACGGCAGATGTGGGCACGACCGCCGGCGCTGCCGACACCGCGCCGGGCGCCCCGGTCGAGCCTGGCTTCGAATCGGCTGCGGCGAAGGTCCGCACCTTCCCGCAAACGCCTGGCGTATACCTGATGAAAAACGCCGCCGGCACCGTGATTTACGTCGGCAAGGCGAAGAATCTGCGGGCTCGGGCCGGCAGCTATTTTCTCAAGGCCGCAGCCGAAGAACGCCGCACCGCCGACTTGATCCGCGAGATTCACGACATCGATTTTCTACCGGCCGAAAGCGAAGTCGACGCCCTGTTGCTCGAAGCCCGGCTGATCAAGGACGTCCAGCCGAAATACAATCAGGATCTGAAAGACGACAAAACGTTTCCCTACTTGGAAATCTACATCCGCGAGGATTTTCCTCGCGTCGAATTCACCCGCGAGCCGCACCAGCGGGGCACGAAGCTGTACGGACCATTCGCCAGCGCCGGCAGCCTGCGCGGCGCAGATCCAGGTGCTGCAAAAAATCTTCAAATTTCGCACCTGCTCGCTCGATATCGAAGAACACGACGAACGCTGGCGGTGGTTCCGGCCCTGTCTGCTGGCTTCGATCAACCAGTGCACGGCGCCGTGCAACTTGCGGGTATCGAAAGAAGACTACCGCCGGGATATCCACCGGCTGCGGATGTTTCTCGAAGGCCGCAAGCGCGATCTGCTCGAAGAATTGCGGGCCGAAATGCAAGCGGCTGCCGCGGCGCTCGAATTCGAAAAGGCGGCCCGAATCCGCGATGAGCTGCACATGCTTGAGACGCTCGACCAGCGCGGCGATCTCGACGAGCACGCTCAGCCGGAGGTGTTTTATATCGACCCGAAAAAGGGGCTGGCCGGCTTGCGGAAAGTGCTCAAACTGAATCAGTCGCCACGCACCATCGAAGGCGTCGACATTGCCCATTTGGCCGGCGGCGAAACCGTCGCCAGCCTGGTGCGGTTCATCGACGGGCTGCCGTTCAAGCCGGGCTACAAGCGGTTCAAGATCCGCGGTGTCGCGGGCGTCGACGACTTCGCGAGCATCCACGAAGTCGTGGCTCGCCGATTCCAGCGGCTGTCGGACGAGGCCGAACCGTTTCCCGACATTTTGTTGGTCGACGGCGGCAAGGGGCAATTGAGCGCGGCGCTGGCGGCCTTCGCCGCCCTGGAGATCACGCCACCGACGGTCATCTCGCTGGCCAAGCGCGAAGAGGAGATCTATATCCCCGGCGCGGACGAGCCGCTGCGGCTGAGCCGGCACGCCTACGCGCTGCGGCTGTTGCAGTATGTGCGCGACGAAGCCCATCGGTTCGCCCAGCATTATCACCATTTGCTGCGGCGCAAATCTACGCTCGGCGAGTAATCGCCCAGCGGCCTGCTGGAAAAGGGGCAAGGCTCCTGCCGAGCCGCAGCCAGCAATGGTGTTGCAATCCCGTCTCGGCAGGAACCTCGCCGTCCCGCGTCGTGGTATTTTCAACACGCCGCTTTCAAACTCCAGCCCATGCCACACGAGCGCGACACCGCCGGGGCAAATCGAATTGTATTCGCGGCAAACCGCAAATCTTTACCACCCGCTTGCATTCCAACACCAAGTTGATAAACTCGGTCGGTTGATTTGTGGGAAAGCAGCCCATATCCCATCAAGAGTGATTGATTTTCGGGGGTTTGAACCCAGTCGTACGGATTGCCGAATTCGCAGCAATGGATTTGCCCACGCCCAACGCCGCCAAGTTCGAGATCCTTGCCGTCGATGTCAGCGCCTCGCGAATTCATCCTGGGCGAATTCTCCCGTACGTTGGACGAGCGTTACCGGGTGTCGATTCCGGCCGAAATGGCCGAGGCCCTACTGGCCGGCGGCCCGGACTGCATCCTGGCCAAAGAACGGCCCGGCTGTCTCAGCCTGTGGTCGGCCGCGGCTTGGCGACCCAAGCTCGACGCGGAAGTCGCCCTGATCGCCGGAAAGATTCAGGCCGGCAAGCTCGACGGGCGGTTGGAAGAAGTGCAAACCCTGGCCCGGCTGTTGTCGACCCGGCACAAGCCGGTGCAGTTGGCTGGCCGTGGGCGATTGTTGATTCCCGAAGGATTCCGCGAGTTTTTGCAAGTCGAGCCGGCCGCCGACGCGATGGTGATCGGCGCGGGGGTTTGCATCGAAATCTGGCAGCCGACGGCGTGGTTAGCGCACCTGGCGGCTCGAATTCCGGATTTCGGCCGACTGCTGGATCAATTGTCGGGCTAAGCGAACAGCGAGCTAGTTGAATCTCCGTAGGGTGGGCACTGCCCACCAAAAATCGAACAGGCGGTCAGATTGGATCGGTAAAGCCAAGGTGGGCAATGCCCACCCTACAAGATCAAACGGCGGCCAGGAACAAGGATGATGGACGATCGAGCGATGACAATCACGGAGGGCCGCTCGAAGCGCCGCTGCTGTCCGGCGCTGAACAAAAAAGGCCGACGCCAGCCCCTGTTACGTTGCAAGACGACGGGGCGTCCCGATTCTCCATCGGAGGGAAGTGGGTGGCACGGAGGCCAGCTTTTTTTGTTCCGCCGGCCGGCGCGCCGTTTTTTTGCGGAGTTCAGGCGTTCAATTCTGCGGATCGCCGAGCGTGGGCAGAAAACCCACCTGATTGCTGCTTCGGCGCCGACACAAGCCCGAAGCGTGAGCGAGGAGAGTTGACGCGTTCTCTATGGCGCGTCGAAGCTCCTCCGCGCCATGGTTGAGACGGTCGGTCGGCGGTTCAATCCGCAGCCCGTAGGGTGGGCACTGCCCACCGTAGCTGGTCCCGCACCGGCGAACGGTGGGCAGTGCCCACCCTACAATTTCGAAAAAATCAACTTTTCGGCGTGCCGTGGGATAGCCGGTCGACGTACGAGAGCCGCAACTGGTGCAACAGGGCGTCGAACAACGCCGATTCCTCTGGCGTCCGGTTGCCGGCCGTCTTCTCTTCCAGCATGTCGAGAATGTCGATGAAGTGGCGGGCCTCGGCGAGCCGCACTTCGTTCTTGTTCGTCAACGGATGGGACATTTCCCCCAACGCAACCATCGCCTGAGTCGCCAGCGTGGTGACGAGAAAAGAGAGGGTGGCTGGCGGCGCGGGGGCTTCCGCTCGATCCGAATCGCCCGCTTGAACGGGAGAGGCGCTTGATTCTCGGGCTCCTGACGGTTCGCCAGCGGCAACGGGAACGGCAGCCTTCGCTTCCTCTGCCTCTTTCGCGGCCAGCGCTTCTTTCTCCGCCGCGACGCGGGTTTTCCAATCTTCATCGACGATGATCTTCGGCGATCCCGATTGTGGCTCGGTCATGAGTAACAAAAACTCCAGCAGAGAAATGGTGGGCGACGCCTGGCTGGCTGTTGAAAAAGGGGACAGGCACTTCGCTGCATCGTCAAACGTTCGGCAAATTTGTTCGGTCGCTCAGAGCCAGTCCCCTTTTTCAACGGCATGCCTACGTGGCGATTATGGCAAATTCTCGGCTAGCATCTGGCCGGTTGAATGTTTTTCTACCGCGGCGGCTACGAAACCGGCGAACAGCGGATGGGCGGCGGTCGGCTTCGACTTGAATTCCGGATGGAATTGCACCGCGACGAACCATGGATGCTCGGGCAACTCGATAATCTCGACCAAGGCCCCATCCATGCTCAGCCCGGCCATCAGCATGCCGTGTGCGACGTACTGCTGCCGGTACATGTTGTTGAACTCGTAGCGATGCCGATGCCGCTCGCTTATCGTGTCGCTTGCGTAACAGCCGTGTGCTTTGCTGGATGGATCGAGCCGGGCAGATTGGGCTCCCAGCCGCATCGTGCCCCCCTTGTCGGTGATCGTCCGCTGCTCGTCGAGCAGGCATATCACCGGGTGCGGCGTGTCCTTGCTGAACTCGGTCGAGTGCGCCCCCTTCAGCCCGATTTCGTTGCGGCCGAACTCGATCACCGCGCACTGCATTCCGAGGCAAATGCCGAAGAATGGAATCCCGCGCTCGCGCGCGAACCGGATCGTGTCGACTTTGCCTTCGATCCCCCGCTCGCCGAATCCGCCCGGCACGAGAATCCCATCGAACCCGCTCAATAATCGTTCGGGCCCTTCGCGTTCGATCGATTCGCTTTGCACGCTTTGGATCCGAATCTGGACGCGGTGCGCCATCCCGGCATGGTCGAGCGCTTCATAGATGGATTTATAAGCGTCGCGATGCTCGGCATATTTGCCCACCACGGCGATCGCGATCTCGTGCTGCGGATTGCGGAGCCGATGCAGCAGATCGCGCCAATCTTCCAAGTCGGCCTGGCCCGCTTTGAGGCCCAGCCGTTTGACGATCAATTCGTCCAATCCATGATCGACCAGGCTCAGCGGCACTTCGTAGATCGAAAAATCCTTGTCGCGCTCTTCGATGACCGCCTCGCGCGGCACGTTGCAGAACAGGGCGATCTTGTCCTGATCCTCGTGGCTTAGCTCGCGCTCGGTGCGGCAGATGAGCACGTCGGGCTGGATACCGATCTGCCGGAGCAAACCGACCGAGTGTTGCGTCGGCTTGGTCTTCAATTCGCCCGCCGCCTTGAGATACGGCACCAGCGTCAGATGAATATAAAGGCAATTCTGCTTGCCGGCGTCGAGCGAAAACTGGCGGATCGCTTCGAGAAACGGCTGGCTTTCGATATCGCCCACTGTGCCGCCGATTTCGGTGATGACCACGTCGGTCGATTCGTCGTCCAGCTTGCGAATCGCGGCTTTGATTTCGTTGGTGATGTGCGGGATGACCTGCACCGTCTTGCCCAAGAATTCGCCGCGCCGCTCCTTGTTGATGACCGACAAGTAGATTTGCCCGGTGGTGTAATTCGAATCGCCGGTCAAAGGGCCGTGGGTAAATCGCTCGTAATGGCCCAGGTCGAGGTCGGTCTCGCTTCCGTCGTCGAGCACATAAACTTCGCCATGCTGATAGGGGCTCATCGTGCCGGGATCGACGTTGATATAGGGATCGAGCTTCTGCATCTTGACCGACAGGCCGCGCGATTCGAGCAGCATGCCGATCGAGGCGCTCGTCAGCCCCTTGCCAAGCGAGCTGACCACGCCGCCGGTGACGAAAATATGTTTGGTCATGAAGCGATCCATTCTCGGATTTCCTCACGGATTGGATGTGCGGAAATCCCGACCGCAGAGGGCCGGCGCGTCGCAAAGCCTGAAGAGCGAGGCCTGACAGCATTGGAACCAGCGGACGGAAGATCGTCAATCCGCAGGGTTTCGCGGCGAATTTGCTTAAGGTCGGCTGCACGGATGCGACGGAAGTCTCGCGCGGACCGACGTGGCGAGAGCGATCATTGCAAAGCATCGAGCTACGAGCGTTCGGTCATGACCGGCGGAAGAAGACTATTTGGCGTTGTGCGGAGAAGCGAGGGCGTTAGGGGCATATTTCGGACGAAGCTACGGCCATTATAATGCGGCCTTTGCCCATCAACTAAGAGGGCTGCACAATGGATTTTCTAAAACCGCCGACCGATAGCCTCTACAAGTTCCTCTTCGTCGGCGGGCTTGGTTTTGATTGGCGGAGCGTTCATATTCCACGGCCGCAGCAGAGATGCCGCGGCCGAAGCAATGGCTGCGTACAACAAAGCCCACTTCGAGGCAGCCCGCACATATTTTCTAGTGTTTGCCGACCGTGTACCGGTTGACAAGATGAAGCAGACAATCATTGACGCTAGCGAACTCACGCCAATTAATCTCCAAACATTCGACGCGAACGGGGCGTCAAATGAAATGCTAAAGGAATATGCCGAGAGAGAAGCTCAGTTGGTGCAGCGGTCCGTAAGGTATCCGCCTGCAGTCGTCCGCAAGAAGACGCTTTCACCAGAAAACATCGAAGCCGCAGCGAAAGTGCACGGCTTCGACGATCCCAGCGAATTCAAGAAATTCTTAGAGAACCTGCCCGACGCGGAGGTAACTTCAGCTTCTACTGAGAGCTTAGTACAGATAAACGATGCCCTTAAATCTCTTTCAAGCGCACAGGCAGCAACGCTGAATATGCGAACGGCCATTGTGGCTCATCAAAGACAACATGCTTAGTATCGTAGTCGCTGTTCTTTGTCGGAACGTGCTTCACGTGTGCCGGCGCAATCGGTTGGTATTTCCTTTCTCAGAGGTACCAGGATCAAATCCTGAAACGTGAAGCGGAGCAAATCGGGCATCTAGGCGGTAAGGGAAGTCGTCGTAGTCCTGCACGCCCGGAGCATCGAAGAGCCTAGACGGGTACGTGCTTGACCAACGGGAACGCGGCGATCAGATTTGCTTGGCCAAAGCTGCGAGATCGGCTTGCACTTTCGCCAGACGGTCGGCGACTTCGCCTTTCGTGTCTTCCAAAATGGCGATCTGCTCGGCGGGGCAGAAGCCGAAGAGATAGAACTTCACTTTCGGCTCGGTGCCGGAGGGACGCACGGCGATGTAGTTGTCTTCTTGCAGGTCGAGAATGACCATGTCGCCTTTCGGCCCGTCGAATGGCTCGGCGGCACTCGCCCGGCACTCGCGAAGTAAGTGACAAATAATCGCTGGCCTTGAGCACTTTCAAACCCCCGAGCTCACGCGGCGGATCGTTGCGGAAGCGGGCCATCAAGGCTTGCGTTTGCTTCATCCCTTCCGAGCCAGGCAGCGCGACCGAAAATTGCCGCTCCTGGTGGTAGCCAAATTGCCAATACAGCGATTCCAGCCGCTGATGCAGCGTTTGGCCTTTCGCCTTCGCCGTCGCGGCCAGTTCGGCCATCAACATCGCCGCCACGGCCGCGTCCTTGTCGCGCACATGATCGCCGACCAGGTAGCCATGCGATTCTTCGCAACCGAACACGAACAATTTTGGCCCGGCTTCGTCCATCGTCTGGCCGATGTATTTGAAGCCGACCTGCAAATTCCCGAGCATCCGCACGCCGTAATGTTCCGCCTGCCGCCGGATCATCTCGGTCGTGACCAGCGTCTTCACCAGGTAATGCTCGGGCGAAAGCGTGCCGGCCCGCCGACGAGCATCGAGCAGATAATCGGCCAGCAATACGGCGATCTGATTGCCAGTGAAAGTTTCCCATGGGCCGGTGGGGTCGGACGTTTTCGGAGCGGCGACGCCGAGCCGGTCGCAATCGGGATCGCTGGCCAAAATCACATCGGCGCGGGTTTCCTTCGCCCGGACAATGATCGAATCGAACACCGCCGGGATTTCTGGATTGGCAATGTGGTTGGGGACATTGGGAAAATCGCCGTCGGGCGTGGCCTGCGGTCCGAACAATTCCACATCCGTAAATCCGTCAGCGGCCAATGCCGGCAACACCGCCGAAGCTCCCACGCCATGCAGCGGCGAATAAATGATCTTCAAATCCCGCGGGCCAGGGAGCGCTTGGGCGTGCACCGCCTTGATAAACGCGGCATCGACTTCCTCTTGGCAATACTCGATCCGCCCGGAGGCCAGCCCTTCGGCAAACGGCTGGCGATGGATTTCGCCGGTGTGCATCACCCGGTCGATGATGCCCGCATCATGCGGCGGCAGAACCTGACCGCCGGTGGACCAGTAGACCTTCACGGCGTTGTCGCTCGGCGGATTGTGGCTGGCCGTGACCATGATTCCACAGGCGCAATGCTTGTAGCGCACCGTGAACGACAGCTCCGGCGTGCTGCGGAAGCCATCGAGAAACCAGACTTTGAAACCCCCGGCGATCATGATCTCGCTGCACAACTCGGCGAAGTGCCGCGACTGGTGCCGCGTGTCGTAGGCAATCGCGCAAGCGAGATTCTTGTCGCCGGGAAATTGCGACCTGACATAATCGGCCACGCCCTGCGCGCTCTCGCCGATGGTCCGGTCGTTGATCGCGTTGGAGCCGATCGGATACATCTTCCCCCGCCGGCCACCGGTGCCGAAGGGAATCACGGTCCAAAAGGCGTCGTCCAATTCCTTCCACAGCCCGGCGGCAATCTGCCGGGCGACTTCCGGCGCATATTCCGCGTAACGGGCTTCGGTCAACCAGGCGCGAATCGAGCGGACAGCTTCCGGCGACAGCCGTTTCTCCGCCGCGGCCGCGTCCAATTGGGCCAGCGCGAGCGGGATCGAACGACGCAGTGGTTGAACCAGCGGCAGGTTTGACGGCGGTTGGCATGGATTCATGAACTCCCGTTGATCGATCGAGCCGAAGCGGCCCGGGCAGCAACTGCTGGTATTGTGCCCGACCGGTCAAAGCACGGAAAGAGGGTGCTTCATGCGGCCTGAGGGGCGTGAGACGTGAGGTACGAGGGCACGGGCCGCAGGCCCGCATTTTCTTCCGTCCTCACGCCCCTCACCTCCTCACGCCCCTCAATCCCTCGTGCCGGCGAATGCCGTCGTACACTTTTGCAGGCGCGACTATACTGGCTCCCGACTAGCGCCCGATTCGCGGCGAAAGCGGTCACACGAACCTCATGCCAACCGAACCGATCATTAGCGTTTCCGGCTTGCGGGGCATCGTCGGCGAAAGCCTGACGCCCGAGGTGGCGATCCGCTACGCTTGCGCTTTCGCCGCCGGATTGCCGGCGGGCCCGATCGTCCTGTCGCGCGATGGGCGCACGACAGGCCCGATGCTCGTGGCAGCGCTCGTCAGCGGCTTAACGGCCTTGGGCCGCACGGTGATCGACGCCGGCGTCGCGGCCACGCCCACCACTGGCACGCTGGTGCGCCGCAATCAGGCGGCCGGCGGAATCCAGGTCTCGGCCAGCCACAATCCGCCCGAATATAACGGCCTGAAGCTGTTTTCGACCGCTGGCCGCGTCATTCCCGCCGACGCCGGGCAGTCGGTGATCGAGCACTATCGAGCCGGTTCACCTGCCTGGGTCGCCGCGGATCGAATCGGCCAAAGTAAAACTTGTCCCGATCCGCTGGAATATCATTTGTCGCTCTTGCGCCGGACGGTCGAGGTCGAGCGGATTCGCCGGCGGCGATTCAAGGTTCTGCTGGACTCCAACCACGGCGCCGGAAGTCTTTTGGCGCGGCGGCTGTTCGCGGAACTCGGTTGCGAGGCGACGATCTTAGGAGATGAGCCCGACGGAAAGTTTGCGCACACGCCCGAACCGACGGCCGGCAATTTGCAGACCGTCTTGCCGCTGGTGCGGCAAGCAGGGGCCGACGTCGGATTCTGCCAAGATCCCGACGCCGATCGCCTGGCCATTATCGATGAAACGGGCCGCTATCTGGGCGAAGAATATACGCTGGCCTTGTGCGTCGATCATGTCCTGCGCGAGGAGCAAGGCCCGATTGTGATGAACTGCTCCACCAGCCGGATGTCGCAGGACATTGCGGACCGCTTCGGCGTGCCACTGTATCGCAGCGCTGTCGGCGAGGCGAATGTGGTCGACATGATGCTTGAGCACGGGGCGGTCTTGGGGGGCGAAGGGAGCGGCGGCGTGATCGATCCGCGCGTCGGTCTGGTCCGCGACAGCTTTGTCGGGATGGCGCTGGTGCTGAATGCTATGGCTTCTCGAAACCTGACGATGAGCCAACTCGCCGCGGAGTTGCCGCATTATGAAATCCGCAAGACGACCATTCCGCTGCCGCGCGAGCATTTGGCCGCCGCATTCGCTGCGACTCGAGCGAAACTTCGCAGATGCCCGGCCGGATCGGCAGGATGGCCTGCGATTGGATTGGCCAGACCGTTGGCTGCTGATCCGGCCGAGCAACACCGAGCCGATCGTCCGCGCCGTGGCCGAAGCGAAAGATGCGGCCGCGGCGGAGAAATTATTGTCGCAAGCAACCGCGGTCCTTCGCGCTCACGCATTTTAGCCGCCGGGCTTGCCCGGTGATTCTTGGAATTTTTCGCCGACCGCGGGCGAGTGGTTCGCGCCGGGCAAGCCCGGCGGCTAAAAAACCGCGAATCATACGGGACGAATGATGTCTTTGCCCATCCAGGGGCGGAGCGGATCGGGAACGTTGATCGAGCCGTCGGCTTGCTGGTGGTTTTCCAAAATGGCGATGATGCCGCGGCTGATCGCTACCGCGGTGCCGTTGAGCGTGTGGACGAAATGCGTTCCCTTTTCGCCTTTGTGCCGATAGCGAATCCCCAACCGCCGCGATTGATAATCGGTGCAATTCGACGTGCTGGTCACTTCGCCGAATTCGCCTTGCTCGCCGCGCCCTGGCATCCAGGCTTCCAAGTCGTATTTGCGATACGCCGGGCCGCCGAGGTCGCCGGTCGCCGTGTCGACCACGCGATACGGAATCTTCAACCCGTCGAACAGGCGGCACTCCAACGTGCAGAAATATTCGAGCATCGCATCGCTTGCCTCGGGCGCGGTAAAAGCGAACATTTCGATCTTTGTGAACTGGTGCACGCGATACAACCCGCGGGTGGCCCGGCCGTGGGCGCCCGCTTCCGTGCGGTAGCAATGGCTGATGCCGCACAGCTTCACCGGCATCTCGTCATCTTCCAAAATCTGATCGGACAGCAGCCCGCCGAGCGTGATTTCGGCCGTGGCCACGAGGCTCAGGTCGGAATCGGCGACGCTATAAATTTGCGTTTCCGGCCCGCGGGGCGTGAAGCCGATGCCTTGCAGGATTTCGTTTCGGGCCAAATCGGGCGTGATCGTCGGCGTGAAACCTTCCTTGATTAGCAAGTCGAGGGCGTAGCGTTGCAGGGCCAATTCCAGCAGCACGGCGTCGTTCTTCAAGAAGTAAAAGCCGTGCCCGGTAACTTTCGCACCCCTTCGAAATCGATCAGATTCAACCGCTCGGCGATCTGGACATGATCGCGCGGCTTGAAGTCAAACTCGGGCAGCGGCGTGCTCCCGCGGCGCACTTCGCGGCTGGCGTCTTCGCCGCCGAGCGGGGCGTCGGGATGCGTGAGATTGGGGATCGTTCGCAGGATCGCATCGGCTTCTTCGGCCAGCCGCTGGAAATCGAGGGCCGCCGCGGCGCTGGTTTCGCGCAGCCGGCGCCCTTCCGCTTTGCGGGCTTCGCGCTCGGCCGGATCTTTCGCCTGACCAATCGACTTGCTCACCTCGTTCGCCTGGCGGTTCAGATCGTCGAGCGCCGTTTGCTTCGCTTTGCGTTCGTTTTCGAGGGTCACGAACCGGGCGACGTCGGCCTTGCTCCCGCGAGCAGCGCAGTTGCGCGTGACGAGGTCGACATTTTCAACGATGAAGCGGCGATCGAGCATAGTAATTTGCTATTTCGAAATCTTGGCCAATTCGCCCCACAAATAAGCGCTGGCCTTTATGCCCCGATGAAAATCGGCGAGGTTGAACTTCTCGTTCGGGCTGTGCGTGTTGTCATCGTCCAAACCCCAACCGAGCAACAGCGTATCGGCTCCCAGCAAATCGTGAAAGGTCGTGACGATCGGAATCGAGCCCCCTTCGCGAATGAACACTGGCCGGCGGCCAAAGCCTCGCTCGATCGCCCGATCGGCCGCGGCGACGTAGGGGCTCTCCAGCGGCACGACCACGCCCGGGGCGCCGTGGAAATCGGTCAGCTCCATCGTCACCCCCGGTGGCAACAGGCTGCGGAGCCATTTATCGAGCGCGGCGGTGATCTTCTTTGGATCTTGATTCGGCACCAGGCGGAAACTGAATTTCGCACCAGCCCGGGCCGGCAATACGGTCTTCGCTCCTTCGCCTTGATAGCCGCTCCAGAGGCCGTTGATATCGCACGTGGGCCGGGCCGAGCGACGTTCGAGCGTCGTGTAGCCGGCTTCGCCGCTGAGCGCCGTAACGCCTAATTGCTTCATGAATGCCGCTTCGTCGAACGCCAGCGAACGGAACTGTTGCCGTTCGCGATCCGACAGCGGCAAGACGTCGTCGTAAAAACCGGGCACTTGGATCCGGCCGTCCTTGTCCACCAGCGCCGTCATCATCCGGCACAACGCATTGGCGGGGTTCGTGACGCCGCCGCCGAAGGTTCCGGAGTGCAGATCTTGCTTCGGCCCTGTGAGACGAAGCTCGTAGTAGGCGATCCCTCGCAGGCCGTAGGTAATCGCCGGCTGGCCAGGGCCGAACTGGCTGCAATCGCTGATGACGACCACGTCGCAAGCGAGCTCGCGCTTGTGCCCCTCGATATACAACGGCAAATTCTCGCTGCCGACTTCTTCTTCCCCTTCGATCAAGTATTTGAGCTGGCACCGGCAATTTTCCCGCGGTCGCCATCCAAGCTTCGGCGCTCTTGATATGCGTGAGCATCTGGCCTTTATCGTCCGTGGCGCCGCGGGCGTAGATATTCCCGTCGCGGCGGGTTGGCTCGAAAGGTGGTGAAATCCATTCGCCCAGCGGATCCACCGGCTGCACGTCGTAATGGCCGTAGACCAGCACCACCGGCGCGCCGGCGCCGGGGCCGATTCGGCATAGACCAATGGGTGCCCGGCCGTCTCGATCCGCTGGGCCTTCATCCCAAGCTGCTTGAACTGACCGAGAACCCAATCGGCGGCTTTCGCGACGTCGGTCTGATGGGCGCTGTCGGCGCTGATGCTGGGAATCCGCAGCAACTGGCAAAGGTCTTCTTCGAATCGGCCGGATTGCGCGTCGAGATATTGTTCCAGATCGGACATGGTGCGAGTGCTTTGTTTGGGGAATGATTTGCAGAGCGCCGGGATGCTGGTCGCTTCGGGAGGGCGAGGCTCCTGCCGAGCCGGGCGCTCGCGGCTCGGCAGGAGCCTCGCCCTCCCGACAAGACGGCAGTGGCCATTTTGCTTTCCGATTGCAAAAGCGTCCCTTATAATAGCGGCGTTCATCGAATGCGACTATCTATGGACCCTGATGTCGAGGTTCGCCGTGGCGGACGAAGGTGCAGGAGCAGCGGTGGCGGCGCCCGTGGCGGAGCCGGTCCCGGAGGTGGTTCGGGAGACTAAAAAAAAGAAAAAGCCCAAGCCGAAGCGGCAGCCACCCTATCATGTGATTCTCTGGAACGACGACGATCATTCATATCACTATGTGATCTTGATGCTCCGCGCCTTGTGCGGCCATCCGGTCGAGACCGGCTTCCAGTTGGCGAAGGAAGTCGACTCCCGGGGCCGCGCGATCGTGATGACAACCACGCTCGAACGGGCCGAATTGAAACGCGACCAGATTCACGCTTACGGTAAGGACGATCTTATCGCGGGCTGCGCAGGCTCGATGTCGGCCACGATCGAACCGGCCGAGGGTTAGAGCGCCGTAGCGATCGTGGCGCGCTCCGCGAGCGGAGCGGCTAAGCCGCTCCCCTCGCCCCTTGTGGGAGAGGGGTCGGGGGTGAGGGGTTGGAAGCCCCATTGCGGCAAGATCCGGTTGCGAGTGAAAAACCGACGGTAATCCATCACCCTCACCCCAGCCCTCTCCCGTCAAGGGCGAGGGAGAACGCGCGAGCGGGCGCTCGACCACAAATCTCACGCGCTCAATGGCCCGGACGCTGGTTATGCCCGCCACTCTGCGTACCGCGACCCTGGGATGCAAGGTCAATCAGTATGAGACCGAATACGTGCGCCAGGGTTTGTTGCGGGCCGGTTATCGCGATGCGGCGGGCGACGAATCAGCCGATCTGTGCATCGTCAACACTTGCACCGTTACGGTCGAAGGCGATGCCAAGAGCCGCCAGACGATTCGCCAACTAGCCAAGCGCAACCCGCAGACGCGAATCATCGTGATGGGCTGTTATGCCACGCGCGCTCCGGCCGAAGCCGCCGCGCTGCCCGGCGTAGTGGAGGTCGTGACCGACAAGCGCGAGCTGCCCGATTTGCTGTCGCGATTGGGCGTGGTCGACGTGCCCGATGGAATTTCCGACTTCGCCGATCGCGGGCGGGCTTACGTGAAGGTGCAAGACGGGTGCGTGCTGCGGTGCAGTTTTTGCATCATCCCGCAAATTCGCCCGAACCTTGTGAGCCGGTCTCCAGAAGCGATCTTGGCGGAAGTGAGCCGCTTGGTCGGCGCCGGCTTTCGCGAAGTCATCCTGACCGGCATTCACTTGGGCCACTACGGTTTGGAATGGAGCCGCGGGCGGCCGAAAAGCCAGTGGATGCGGTTACCCCAACTGATCGAGCGGATTGCGGCCTTGCCGGGCGATTTTCGGATTCGCCTGTCGAGCATCGAATGCACGGAAGTGACCCGCGAATTGCTCGCGGTGTTGGCCGCGCATCCGGAAAAAGTTTGTCCCCATTTGCATGTCTCGATGCAAAGCGGTTCGGATTCCGTGTTGCGGCGGATGCGGCGGCGATGGGGAGCCCAGCGGTTCTTGGATCGCTGTTTGCTCGTTCGCGACACGTTGGAACTGCCAGCGCTGACAACCGACATCATCGTCGGCTTCCCCGGCGAAACGGAGGCCGAATTCGCCGACACGTGTCGGATGGCCCGGACGGTCGGGTTCTCGAAAATTCACATCTTCCCGTTCAGCGCCCGACCGGGAACCGCGGCCGCCACGATGCCCGGCCAGATTGACCCGGCGGTGAAGGCCGAGCGCTGCCGGCGGCTTGCCGAATTGGAAGGCGAACTGCGAGACGAGTATTTCGCGCGGCTCGTGGGGTCGCGCGTTGCGGGTGATGGTCGAATCGCCGGTTCCCGGCCGGCCAGGCTGGATGGTCGGCACGGCTTGCCGTTATGCGCCGGTCGAGTTGCCGGCGCCAATGTCCGCCCGGCGGCAATTTCGCGACGTGATCGCCGCCGCAGTGCACGACGGGCGAATCGTGGCCGCCGAGCATCTCCCGCCGCCCCTTGTGGGAGAGGGGTTGGACTTCGGTGAGCTGAGTCGAACCGGGGTGAGGGGTAGCAGCAACAAAGAGTGATCCATCACCCTCACCCCGGCCCTCTCCCGTCGAGGGAGAGGGAAACGCGCAGGCCGGCGGCTGGTGCATTGTCACAGCTTGAATTTGGGGTGCCACTGGCTTTGCCAGTGTTCTTCGTTGCTGAACGATCAAGACAAGAATTCCAAAATCACTGGCAAAGCCAGTGGCACACAATCCCAGAATCAAGCATTGGCAAAGCACAAGATTGCTCCTGCCCAGCGGGAAATGGTTTTGTTATCCTGTCGGCCAAGCGCACGATAGAACCATTTTTGACCCTGAGGCCGACATGTCCGTTTCCACCGCCGCGATGTTGGCTTGGTGCCGCATCCTGCTGGGGCTCAATCCGCCCGCTCCGCCGAAGTCGCTCGAGGAATATCTGGCCGCCATCCCTCGGCTCGACACGCTGTCCGACGTCCCCATCGGCACGCCGGTGCTGGTGCGCGGCGATGTGGATGCCAAGCCGGGGGCGAAAATCGGGCAGGGGGATGAACGGCTTCGCTCGATGGTCGAATCGCTGCGCTACGGAATCGCGCGTGGTTGGAAGCAAATCGTGTTCGGCCACATCGGCCGCAAGCCCGAGGGATCATTGAAAGACGTCGCGAAGCGGCTCGGCGAACTGCTGGGGAAAGACGTGCCGTTGGTCACGGATTGGTTGGACGAAGCGACGCTCGACATTCGGCCGAAGGTGACGGAGACCATCGCAGCCGCGGCGCCGGGCAGCGTGATGGTGCTGGAAAACACGCGGCGCTTTGCGATCGAGCGCGTGTTGTGGGACGCCAGGCCCGACGATCTGCCGGAGCTTGCGCCGAAGCTGGCCCACTTTGCCACGCAATGCGCGGAAAAAATTGCCAAGGTTTACGTGAACGAAGCGCTTTCGGCCGGCAGCTTGGACACCTCGACGACGATCGTTCCGGCGGCGATGGCGCGCATGGCGCTGGGAACGTACGTTGCCGGCGAATTCGATGGCCCAATGCGGCGCTGTCTGGCCACGCAGTTGGTGATCTTCAGTGGTCTGAAGATCGACAAGCTCGACGATTTGCAGGCGATGATCGATCGCGGGACGATCCGTTGGGTGTTCGCCGCCGGCTCGTTGGCCATGGCGCTGAAAAAAGCGGCGGCCGAGCTTGACGGCCAGCAGTTCGCGCTTGGTCTGGCCGAAAATCCCGAGCAGAGTGACAAGCCATTTTACATTCCCCGCGAACGGATCGCGCAGGCGGAGAAAATGATTTCGGCCGGCCGAGCGAAGGGTATCCAGTTTGTGTTGCCGGTCGATTTTGTGTTGCAGGATGGCCGGGCGGCCGACTTCATTGGCCCGACGGATCAGCAATTCGACATTGGTCCGCGGACCAGCGAGTTATTCGAAGCGAAAATCGGCGAGTTCTTGCAAGCGGTTGAGCCGCAATTGCAGGGCGGGGGCGACCCACCCGTCGCGTTCCACAACGGCGTGTTTGGGATGTTCGAAGATCCGCGGTTCGCCGTGGGCACCCAACGCTTTGTGCCGCAACTAAAGCGAATGAAGCAAGCCGGCGTCGAGGTGTATGTCGGCGGCGGCGAAGGGGGCAAGGCGCTGGAAAAATATGGCCAGCCCGATTGGGTGACACACACCTTCACGGCGGGCGGAACCGTGCTGAATGCCTTGGGAAGCTCGCCAGTCCCCTATCTCCAGGCGCTATCGATGGCGCACAAAAGCCTGAAGCGCTAGCGAAGGGCGGGGCGTTAATTTCGGCGTGCGTCCTTCGCTTGCGCGTCAGGCTTGTATTCGAAAATCGACGTTTTTCAGCCCGGTAGGGTGGGCACTGCCCACCGTTTCTTGAGCTGGGCCGGTCGACGGTTCTGCGTGAATTCATGGTGGGCAATGCCCACCCTACGGCACTGGCCATCAGTCCCACGTGCGCGGTCGGGCGCTTTGCGAAATGCTGAGCGGGCGATGCCCACCCTGCCGGTTTTTCCCGCCTGTGTTAGTTCTGTCGGATTTACCGTTGTCGAACTGCCCGCAATTCTTGCGCAGGCGGCAAAAGCACGCTCTTCGACTTTTCCGGTCGCCTCGACATATCCGGTCGTCAATGACCTCACGGCGCGGGTGATATAGGAAATCTGGCTAAGGCGAGCCAGACAGGCAACCGATACCACCTTCTAGTAACTGGTCATCTAGCTTTGTGAGCCTGGTTCGCCACGTCGGCCCGTCGGAGTGCCGCGGCAGGGCGGCTGCGAAGGGCGACAGGGCGGATGGGTCCTGAGTTTCTTCCGTTTCGTAAGGAGCTTTCCATGATTCGTCGTCTTGTTGTCGCGTTGGCCTTCACGGCCGCCCTGACGCTGGTTTCCCGCGCTCAGGCTTTTGAATTGGGTTGTGGTTGTGCCGAGGCGACTTGTGCCGCCCCGGCCGCCCCGTGCGGATGTGCCGCTGCCCCGTCGTGTGGTTGTGCCGCCCCGAGCTGTGGTTGCTGTGAGCATCATTGCTGCCATCAGCACCACCGTTGCTGCCACGAGCGCTGCTGCCATGAGCGCTGCTGCCATCACCACTGCGGCTGCGAATCGAGCTGCGGTTGTGCTGCTGAAGCCACTTGCGGTTGCGCTGCCGCCCCGGCTTGCGCCGCTCCGGCTGAGGCGACCTGCTGTGCTGCCGCTCCGGCTTGCGGATGCGCTGCCCCGGCTTGCGGTTGCTGCGAGCACCATTGCTGCCACCACCACTGCTGCCACGAACGTTGCTGCCATCGAGCGCTGCTGCCACGAGCGCTGCTGCCACGAACGTTGCTGCCACGAACGCTGCCACCACGAGCTGCTGCCACGAGCGCTGCTGCCACGAACGCTGCTGCCATCACCACTGCTGCCATTCGAGCTGCGGTTGTGTCGCGAGCTGCGGTTGCGGTTGCGCCGCCGAGGCGAGCTGCGGTTGCGCCAAGTAGTCTGAAAGTTGTGAGCTAAGTCCGTGAAATGCCTGCCCCGCAAGGCTCGGCTTTCATGCGACCGCTAAGAACTCCAACGGCCTGTCTGGGTGAAACCAGGCGGGCCGTTTTCATTTAGGCCCTATCATTTGGCCCGCTGATTCGCGGGAGCGGAACGCACTATAATTGGCGAAGCGCCTCTGTCCTCGCTCCGCTACCGCGTCGCGGCTAACCGACGCCCGTTCCGAGGTGGTTTTTCCGTGCCGAGCTTGAACGCTGAACGATTTCCGCTGGCCGCCAAAACGGTATTTGGCCTCGAAGGGGTACTGGCCGAGGAGCTGACGGCGCTCGGTGCGGAAGCAGTTGTCCCTGGCCGACGGATCGTCGATTTCACGGGCGATCGCCGACTCCTTTACGCCGCTAATATTCGTCTGCGCACCGCGATCCGGATACTGAAGCCAATTCATCAATTCAACGCCGATAGCCCGGCGGCGCTGTACGAAGGAATCCGGCAGGCTCGATTGGTCGGCGTACATGCAGCCTTCCGGCTCATTGGCCATCGATCCGGTCGTGCACAGCTCGTTCGCCACCCATTCGCTGTTCGTCGCCCAACGGGCCAAAGACGCCATCGTCGATCAATTCCGCGATCGAAGCGGCGTGCGGCCGACGGTCGATCTGCAAAATCCCGATCTGCGGATCAATTTGCACCTGAATGAAAACCGAGCCACGGTTTATCTCGATTCCTCCGGCGATTCGCTGCACAAGCGCGGCTATCGCGCCGCCGGAGGCGAGGCGCCGCTGAACGAGGTGCTGGCCGCTGGAATTCTGCGACTTAGCCGGTGGGATCGCCGCCGACCGCTGGTCGACGTCATGTGCGGCTCGGGAACGCTTCCGATCGAAGCGGCGCTCTGGGCCCGCAACATCGCCCCAGGCCGACTCCGTTCGAAGTTCGGCTACATGCGGTGGCTCGATTTCGATGCGGCGTTGCATGAGCAGTTATTGGGCGAAGCACGCCGCGAGGAGTTGCCGGCCTTGGATTTTCCGATCGTCGGCAGCGACCTCGATCCACAGGCCGTGGCGATGGCGCAAGAAAACGCCCGGCGGGCCGGCGTGGATCGCGACGTGCGGTTCGAGGTGGCGCATTACGAGGCGGCGCGGCCCCCTGCGCCGGGCGGTCAATTGGTTTTCAATCCGCCTTATGGCGAACGGATGGCGGTCGAACGAATCGAGCCCGTTTATCGGCGGATCGGCGACGGCGCTGGCCGAGCATTGGCCGGGCTACACGGCCTGGGTATTGGCAGCCAGCCCCGAAACGACGCCGGATTTTGGCTTGCGGCCGTGGCCAAAAAGTTCCGGTTGAACAACGGGCCAATTCATTGCCGCCTGCTGCGATTCGATTTGGACGAAGCGCGCCGCCGCCCGCGTGGCCTCGCCGCGAGCGGTCGAGGTGACGCGGCACAAGCGGCGACCCGCTTTCGGCGTACGGGCAAACGGTAGCGGCGTCGGAGCCGGCAACGGCTGTTCCGCCACGCGGCGCCGAATGGCAAGCGCAGGCGCAGGAATTCCAGCAACCGCCTGGTGCGCATGGCGAAGCATTGGAAAAAATGGGCTCGCCGGCAGGGCATCACTTGCTTTCGGCTATACGATCGCGACGTGCCCGAGGTGCCGCTGGCGATCGATTGGTACGAAGGCCATTTGCACGTTGCCGAATACGTCCGGCCGCATGATCGGACCGAAGTCGAGCATGCGATGTGGCTGGAGCGGATGCTGGAAACCGCGGCCGCGGCGCTCTCCGTCGAGCCGCGCCATGTTGAGTTGAAGCGCCGGCAGCGGCAACGCGGCAAAGCCCAATACGAGCGGCACGGCGGATGAAGGACGACGCCTCGTGGTGCAAGAAGGAGGGCACCGGCTGGAGGTGAATCTCAGCGACTATCTCGACACCGGGCTGTTTCTCGACCATCGGCTGACTCGGGCGATGGTCGAGCGCGAAGCACAGGGCAAGCGGTTCCTGAATCTGTTCGGCTACACCGGGGCGTTTACGGTTTACGCCGCCGCCGGCGGAGCGATGGAAACAACGACGGTCGATCTTTCGCAGACGTATCTCGATTGGTGCCCGCCGCAATCTGCAGCTCAATGGATTCGACATGCGCGATCATCACTTGATTCGCGAAGATGCCTTGTCCTACTTGCGTCGGTTGCCGCAACGCCGCGGCGGAGCGTTCGATCTGGCGGTCGTCGATCCGCCCACGTTTTCCAACAGCAAAGCGACCGAGCTCGATTGGGATGTCGCAGCGCGATCATCCGGAATTGCTCAATCTTGTGCTGCGGCAGATGGCGCCTGGCGGCAAAATCTACTTCTCGACGAATTTTCGGCGGTTCAAATTCCGGCCGGAAGAGATTTTCGGAGCCACGATCCACGAGATCAGCCGGCAAACCGTGCCACCCGACTTTCGCAACAAGCGCATTCATCGTTGCTGGATCTTGCGAAAAACCGAGGGCACGTAGGGTGGGCATTGCCCACCGTTTGTTCGGCTCACTAGCTCGGCTGATTCCGGTGGGCGGTGCCCACCCTACGCGCAGTCGGCGATTAGCCGATTGTCCCCATCGCCGTCACTTCGTTCTTGTTGTTGGTCAAGCGGCGGAGCAAGAACTCGGCGCCGTTTTCCGACAATCGCCGCTTGAGTGGCTCCAATTCTCCGTCATCCGAATCACCGCGAAATTTGATCGTCACGCAAAAGTGCCGGCACCAGCGGCGCGCGAGCCAATGCTCGAGCAATTCGATGCTCCGGCTGGGAGCGGCGATGACGTCGCACAGCAGCCAATCGACCGGCGCCGGGGGTTGATATCGAAAAGCATCGCCGCGATGGAATTCGAGCTTTGGATTGGCCATAAGGTCGGGCCGTAAAGGACTGCGGTCCACGGCGATCACCTTCGCTCCGCGTTCGAGGGCAACATAGGCCCAACTGCCGGGGCTGCTCCCTAAGTCGACACAGGTTTCGCCAGCCGCAATTTTGCAGTCCATTCGCAATTCGGCCTCCAGCAATTTGGCGAATGCCCGCGAGGGAGCCTCTCGATCCGGCGCAATTTCAACTATCCCGCCGGGAAACGGAGAGACGATTCGCCGCAACCGCTGTCGCAGAGGTGGCAAGCAGATCGAGAAGAATCCATGATCCGCGGCAACGAGCGCGATTTGAACCAATGCCTCGCCCTCAAGCCTGGGTCCCAGCGCAGGTTGCTCCGTGCGAATCAGGCGCCGCTGCTTCTTTCGCAGCAATTCGTGCACAGAATCGGAAATTAGTTCGCAGCGGCCCGTGCTCACGGAACCATCAGGAACATGATTGCCAAACACATGCATCCGCCAGGGACCGTCATGATCCTCAAGCGCCTCCAACAGCCAGTTGCCCGCGGCGCGGCGCCAATCGGCGATGGATGCCGCCTGCATGCCGACCGCATCCGGCAGCGCTTGATTCGCAAGCGCTACGCATGGCTCGGCGAACTGCTCACCGAGGTGGGATTCGGACAACTCGCTTTCGATCCAACCCAGAGCGATTGATCGATTGTTTGAGCCGGGAAACACCCAGCCGAGTTCGGCGATCAGCCGATTTTCCCAGCCTGGTTCGGTTGCATAAACGACGGGAAACATGCGGCGCACTCGGGCGAGGCGATCGTCAAAAGGGGCACTCGCTCGCCCACTCAGTCCTGCGCCCCGTCGCTGGATGATCCAGAGCCAGGCGGCTGGCATGCAACAGCAAGCGATCGGCCAAACTCAGCGCCCCGGATTGACCATAGAGTGGATCGCCAAGGATCGGGTGCCCCAGATGCACTAAATGCACCCGCAGTTGGTGCGAGCGGCCCGTCCGGGGAGCGAGTTCCAAGCGGGCACGATCCGCCGCACGACGTAAGACGCGCCAGAAAGTCGTTGCCGGTTTGCCCAGCAGCGGGTCGACACGATGCCGTGGCGGCCGAGCAAAATCTTTTCGCAGCGGCCATTCGATGCAACCTGTGTCATCCGCCGGTCGCCCGATCACGACCGCATGATAAGTTTTTTCCACCTGCCGCTCTTGAAATTGCTGGCTGAGCCGCCGCTGGCTGTCGGCGTCGCGGGCCATGACGATCAGTCCCGAGGTGTCGCGGTCCAAGCGATGCACAACGCGCGCCTCGGGATAGATCGCTTGCACCCGGCTCGCGAGATTGTCTTGATTTTCCGGGCCAAGCCCCGGCACCGCTAGCAACCCCGATGGCTTGTCGAGCACGATCAATCGGGCGTCAAGATAAACAATGGGCAGCGTCATGATCTTGGGTCTTTCGCCGCGAATCACACTAGCCCGACGCGTTAGCGAGGACGCCGGGCGATGATCTCGCAAGGCTTCCTTGCTTACCCTTCGGGCTGGTGCTTGTGTGCCACTGGCCTTGCCAATGATCTTGGAATTCTTGCCTTGACCGGTCAGCAACGAAAAACACTGGCAGAGCCAGTGGCACCCCAAATTCAAGCTGTGACAACGCACTAGCCAAAAATGTCGGTTCACGGCCTGGGCCGCGCTAATGTCGGCAGACGACTTCGGCGACTTGAATTCCGCCGCCGCGTTTCGTTAGCGGCTGTTGCGGCAGTTCGGCCACATCGAGTTCGTGGCGCTCTCGGCATTTTGCGCAAGACCGCGCCGCAAGAAACAAAGAGTTGCCCTCGTTTGCCTAAAGCCCATGACTGCTACGAACCGAATTTTCGTTGTGATACTCAATAACCTTATAACCGGTAGAACCGTTGCAAACCAACATGCTACCTCACCCGAAGCGGCCTGCTCGGCCTGGGCGTCGCCGGATCGACATAGTTCCGATCGCGATACGCTATCTTGCGATCGGACTTTGCTGCGGCCAATGCTTGCTATTCAGCGAGCGCACGCCGGCACAAATTCCGGCCTTGGCACCGCTTTCCAGCACGGAGATGCCAGCCAACTCGACTGTCAGCGACCCGGCTGATAGTTCGCCTGGCGTCGGCGCGGCTTCGCCCGATCGAGGCACGCTGCGAGGCTGGTTTCGCTCGTGGACCGGGCAGAATCAAGGCGGCGGCGATCCCGCGTACAGTGAAACAGGCTCGCCGGGACAAGCCCGACCCACGGCATATCGACAGCCCTTGTTCGGCCGCGACACGAGCGCCGAAGCGCCCGAAGGCATCCCGCCGCCCAGCGGATCGCCGCCGATCGATCCGTTCCCCATGCCCGGGTATCCAAACCTCGATCCCGGTCCAACGCCGGCGCTTACGCCGCAGTCGCTGGGGCCGATTTTCCGCCTGCACCAAACGATCTCCGAGGTCGTCGGCGAGGATGCCGATACGTCCGTCGGCGGATTTTTTCCGCATGTCACCGATTACGGGCTGTGGTTCATCGACGGGCAATTCAACACGATCGAGGACGTTCACAATCCGGGTGAGCAAACGCTCAATTATACCGGCAACTTCGGTCTCGGTTTTCGCCGGCTCGATGTCCCCAACAATCAGGTCCTGGGGCTGAGCTTTTGGTACGACCTGGATCACAGCCGCCCTGAATTCGCGCATCAGGCATCCGTGGGCCTCGAAGTCTTGCAAGACCTCTGGTCGTTGCGGAGCAACATCTATGTCCCGATTGGCGGGAATAGGACGACGGAGTATCTCTCGCCGTTGGGAGCGCCGTTTTACTTGGGCGAGAACATCGTTTTCCCGCAAACGCGTATCGACAATCTGAGCATGGCCGGAATCGACGTCGAAGTGGGACGCCGTCTGCCTGGCTGGCTCGGCGACAATGGTGTGTCGCTGTATGGCGGCGCGTATTACTACCAAGCGAATCAAGAGTTCCACACCGTCGGCGCGGAAGCCCGGCTCGAAGCGCTCATTTCGCCCACCCTCACCGTCGATTGCAAATTCACCAGCGATCAGATATTCCACAACAATGTGGATGTGGGCATCACCTGGGCCATGACGTTCGTGCGGTGCAAGTCGTGCTGCAATTCGCCCGACGCCTACTATCGCCTGACCGAGCCGGTAGTGCGCAACCGCGACGTTGTGTTTGCGAATCAGACGGTGAGTGCGCCGGTGGTTGCCACCAACCCGGCCACGGGCCAGCCGATCATTGTCGTCCACGTCGACAGCAACGCGACCGCGCCGGGCAACGGCACGTATGCCATGCCCTACACGTCGCTGCCGCTGGCCCAGGCCGGCTCCGCGCCGAACGACATCATCCTGGTCGATGCCGGCAGCGTGTTCAACGGCCAGGGAATCACGCTGCAAAACGGTCAGCGATTCCTGGGCGAAGGCATTCCGCACACGGTCGATACGGTTCAAGCGGGAACGATCCTGCTGCCGCCACCGACCGGCGGCACGGCGCTGCCGATCATCAACAACAGTCCGGGCAATGCCGTGACGTTGGCCAGCAACAACGAGGTCTCGGGCTTCGTTATCAACAATCCCACGGGGGCCGCGATCGCGGGCACTGGGATCACCGGCACCGCGAATATCAACAACAATCAACTCAACGGCGGCGCTTACGGCATCAATATTCAAAATCAGCAGCGCCAATGTCACCGTGACGAGCACGCCGATCGCCGGCGCCGCCACGGGCATCAATCTGGTGAACAACTCTGGCACATTCTCCGATCCGGGAACGCAGTCGATCAGCCGGTTCGACCGTCGCCGGTATCAATGCGACGGGCAATAGCGGCGCAATCACCTTTGGAACGCTGAACATTCCCGCGACCAGCGGCGCCGGCATCAATCTTGCGAACAACACCGCTCCCTTCAACGCGTCGGGCACGACCACGATCAGCGGCACCACGACCGGCGGCATTGTCGCGACCGGCAGCAGCGGAGCCACGACGTTCGGCCAAATCGCGGTCGACGCCACGAGCGGCCCAGGGATCAGCGTCTCGGGTTTGACAGCCCCGCTGACAATCACCGGAGGCACCGTCACTGCCCAGGCTGGCGACGGTGTCGACGTGACCAATTCGCCGCTGGCCGTGACGCTGCAAAGCGTCAATTCCACCGGCGGCACGAATGGCATCATGCTCAATGGCGCAACCGGTAGCTTCACGGTCACGGGCGCGGGGACCACGGCCGGCTCCGGCGGCACGATCGCGGGCAGCACGGGCGACGGTATTTCGATTCTCAATTCCAGCGGCGTCAACATCGCGAATATGGATGTGAACAACGCCGGCGGCAATGGCGCCACGATCTGCCGGCTCGAGCAATGTGACGCTGACAAATCTGAACATCATGAACCCGACCATGGAGTCGCGGCATCTCCGGCACGGGCAGATTCAGCGGCACGATCACGCTCAATAATCCGACCATCACCGGCGGCACGCTTGGCATCGACATCGAAAACGATCCGGCGAATTACAATATCAGCAGCCCAATGATCAGCGGCGCGCCGACCGGCATCAAGCTGAATCTCGACTCCGGAACGATCGCGTTTACGGGCACCACGACCGTCAACGGCAGCACTGCCGACGGCATCATTTCCACCGGACTGACCGGTCCGCTGTCGTTGGCCAATATCACGATCGCCGCCGCGAGCGGCGAAGGCATTCAGATCGCCACCGGAACCGGCGGCACGACGGTCAGCGGCACGACCACGATCAGCGGCACAACGACCAATGGCATCCGGCTCAACAACGAGTCGGGCGGCGTGACGTTCGGAACTGTCGGAATCACCGCCACCAGCGGCGAAGGCATTCTCATCGGCAACGGCGGATTGGGGAACTCGACCTTTGGCACGACGACGATCAGCGGCACCACGACCGGCATCGAACTGAATAACGAAGCCGGCGCCACCACATTCGGCCAGGTCGGAATCACGGCCGCCAGCGGAACCGGGATCAACGTGCATAACGGTGCGGGCAACGCCAGCTTCGCAGGGCCCATCACCATCGGCGGCACGACAAGCAACGGCATCGTGGTCTCCAACGAGACCGGCACAACGATGTTCGGAACTACTACCATCGCAGCCACGTCGGGGCGTGGCATCGACGTGACGGGAGGCTCGGGAGCCGTCACTTTCACCGGCACGACCACGGTCGGCGGCACGACTTCCGAAGGGATCGACGTGAATGGTGAACCCGGCACGACAACGTTTGGCCAGATCGCCGTCACCGCGCCGAGTGGCGTCGGCGTCAACCTGAACAACTCGGGGCTGGTAACGATTGCCGGCGGGACGGTCACGGCAAACCATGGCGACGGGTTGGATGCGCATGAATACAGCGCTCGGAATCAATCTGACGAGCATTTCCTCGACTCAAGGCAACTCCGGCATCAATTTGCAAAATACCACGGGCACGTTCACCGTCACGGGCTCCGGCACGACGGCCGGCTCGGGTGGCACCCTGGATAACAGCAATACTGGCATCGAGCATCAACAATGCCGCGGGCGTCACGCTCAGCAATATCAACGTCACCAATGTTCACGACGAAGGGGTCGAGGTCCAAAACACCGCCATGGCGAATGCGATCGCCCTGAACAATATTCAGATTGGCAACGCGACCGCGAATTCCGGCGGAAATATCGGCGTAAATCTACACGACAACAACGGCACCGTCACCGCCGCAAATATCGGTGTCACCAATGCGCAAAACGGGATCCAAGTTCAAAACAACAACGGCGCCATGACGTTCACCGGCACCACGGCAGTCACGGGAGGCAACGGCGCCGGAGTCGATGTGGAGAACAACGCCGGAGCAGTCTCGTTTGCTCAGTTGAACGTTGCTACCACCAGCGGCGTCGGTCTGCGATCGTCGGATTCCACGGGCGGATTAACGATCTCCGCGGGCAGCATCTCGGGTGGCACGGGCGAAGGCGTGGAAATCAAGGACGAGGCGCTGAATGTAAACCTCACGAGCGTCTCCTCGGGAGGAGGCAGCAATGGCATTGTGCTCGATACCGTGACCGGCACGTTCGCAGTGAACGGCACGGGAGCCGCCGGCTCGGGCGGCACGCTTGCCAACAATACCGACGGTATCCTGGTGGAGAATTCCAATGCCAGTTTCACGTTCAATAACATGGACATCAGCGGTGCGCATACCGGCATCTCGATGTCCAACATTTCCGGCGGAAGCCTCAACTTCGGCGGGACCACGGTCGTCGACAATTCCACGACCGTCGGCGTGGCGATCAGCAACGTCGCCGTGCCGATCACGTTCAGCACGCTCGATATCAGCAACGCTGGGACTGGCGATGGCTTGACCATGTCGGGTTCGTCCGGCTTGTTGACGATCGCCGGCGGTTCGATCGATGTCTCGTCCGGCCAGGCGATCAACATCGCGAACGCCGCCTTGGCCGTCACCTTCCACGACGTTTCCTCCGACGGCGGCACGAACGGAATCCTCTTGAATACGGTCACGGGCAGTTTTGCCGTAACCGGCACCGGCACCACGAACGGCTCCGGTGGCGCCATTACCACCAGCACCGGCGATGGCATCCTCGTCGAAAATTCCAATGCCAATATCACGCTCGACAACATGATTGTCTCCGGCTCCGGTGGGGAAAGCGTGGTCGTCACCGGCATGACCGGCGGGACGACGACGATCAACAACACTTCGATCACCGGCGGCACGACCGGCTTGGATCTGTCGAGCAACAGCGGAGTCACATTCAACCTGGCGGGCGATTCGGTCTCCGGCGCGGCCACAGGCATCAATCTCGCGAACGACTCCGGCGGCTCGATCAATTTCACGGGAACTACCACCGTCACCGGCGCGACCAATGACGGCGTCGACATCAACACCGTCTCGTCACCGATCAACTTCGCGACGCTCGACATCAGCAACGCCGGCGGCACGGGGCTAGTCATGACAGGCTCGTCCGGCCTGCTGACGATCACCGGCGGCTCGATTGCCAACTCCAACGGTAACGCGGTCAATATCAACGGCGCGGCGCTGGCTGTCACGCTGCAAAATCTCAGACTCGACCAATGCCAGCGTGGGCCTCAGCATGGCCAACACGTCCGGCTTCTTCACGGCCACGGGCGGCACGATGAGCAATACGGCCGACGAGGACGTTGGGCTGAGCAGCACGAGCAATGTCTCGCTGTCCAATATGAATCTGGGGCCGGCCTTTATTAACGTCCTCGTCGAAAACTCGACCGGTCTCTCGCTCGCGTCCAATACGATCAACAACCTGCCCAATCTCGCTGACGAAGCCGTCGTCATCGAAGGAGCATTCGGGACGAATAACGTCAGCGGCAACAACATCTCGTTCGGCTTCGGTCCGGGGCTCTATATCACTGGCGGCACGGGCAGTAATTTCACAATCAACAACAACACGTTCACCAGCAACAGCACGACCTTCGCCGATGGCCTGTATCTCGACGGCACCGTGGCCGGAGCGACCAATTCCTACGCCATCTCGGGCAACACATTCAACATGACGACTCCCACAACCGGCCCCGGCAGCGCCGCGATCAGCGTTTTTCAGGATGTCAGCGGCACCACGAATCTGTCGAGCTCTTCGGTCAACGTGGTTCACGTCACGCCACCCTATTCCCCGTTCCAATCGCAAACCGCGGGCGGCGGTGTCATCAACGGGCAAGTCAACGTCAATGGCACGCTCCTGCCGCCGTAGGAGGCCGTTGAAAAAGGGGACTGGCTCCGAGCGACGCATGAGTTTGCCGAGGGATTTGGTTCACCGGGAGGTGCCTGTCCCCTTTTTCAACACTCTGCTAGGCAGCAACTCGTGTGGAGTGCCGATCCTTCCGCGCTCGCCTGAGCGCAACAACGAGCGCGGCGCGAAAGCGGATCTTGCCCTCCCGTGCCGTTTGCAGTTAGATGGTGTTTTCCGTTTCGGGATGATTCCATCGAGCTTCGTTGCCTGCCCGCGCCAATGTTTCGCCTGCCTACCGAGCCGCCACGATCAGAACTGCCGCTGCCGCTGTTGATTACCGGTGTTTCGGGGGTCGTGGGATACAAATGCGCTGCCCTATTTTGTTGCGCGTTATCCCGGCCAGGTGATCGGAATTCGGCAACGCGACAACTGGCGGCTCGAAGGGCCCGGCATTGTGGCGTGCGATGCCGAGGATCCGTCGGAGCTTAACCGGCTGTTCGACGAGCACCAGTTCGCGGCGGTCTTGAACTGTGCCGGCAACTGTGCTCTGCGGGCTTGCGAACTGAACCCCGAGATGGCCTGGCGGATCAATGTCGCCGGAGTCGAGCATCTGCTGCGGGCAATGGCCGGGCGCGGGGCGAGGCTCGTGCATTTGTCGGTCGATCTGGTGTTCTCCGGAACCGCGTTCGGCGGCCACGTCGAGGACGATCCGACCGACCCAGTGACCGTTTATGGCCACACGATGGCCGAGGCCGAGCGGCTGGTACTGGCGGCCGATCCGGCGGCGGCCGTTGCCCGGATTTCATTGCCGATGGGCATCAGCTTCAATGGCCACGCCGGGGCGATCGACTGGATTCAATCGCGGTTCAAGAAATCGAAGCCGGCCACGCTCTACTACGATGAGTTCCGCACGCCGCACTACACCGATTGCCTGAACCGCTTGTGCGAAAAGTTGTTGGCGTCCGATTTGGCGGGCATCTATCATGCGGGCGGTTCGCGCCGGATGAGCTTGTACCAGATCGCCCAGGTGATTAACCGCGTTGGGGGTTATGATCCGGATTTGCTGCTCGGCTGTCCCAGGATCGACGCGGGGCCAATTCCGCCGCGGGCCGGCGACGTATCGATGAACTCCGGCAAGCTCGCCGCGGCGCTGGGCCACGATCCGCTCGATCCCTGGCCGCTCGAGCCGCGCTGGGTGCCGACCGATCGCGATTGGCACCGCCGCCGCGAGCCGGACGAGCCCGGCTCGCCAGCCCTGCTAGCGGCCGTGTTGTGCCGCAATCCGCGGCATGCCGAGCGGGCGTAACGGCGGGAACGCTTACTGACGTGCGCGGCTCGGATGTTCTATTCAGAGCCGCGCACGTCAGTAAGCGCTTCTGAGTTTAGCTTCAACCCGAATCTGCCTACCACAATCGGCTTGACGCAGGTTCCGTGCTTCTCGTACAGTTTGCCACTGCCTTGGATCGAGTAGGGTGGGCACTGCCCACCGAGCGCCTAACGCGACGCTGACTCGTGGTCGCGAGCGCCTAATCTGGTGGGCATTGCCCACCCTACGTTCCTTCATCGCCTCCGAGCAAACGCGACAATAATCCGAGTCTCTTGCCACAATTTCTGGAGTTGAAACATGTCTCGCGTGAATCGAAATCCGATTACCCGCTCAGCCGGCCGCGCAGGCGCCATGATCGCACTGGTGTCATTAGCCGTATCGTCTGCCCGCCCTGTCGCCGCGCAAGCGCCGGAGCCAGGCCAGCAGCGCACCGTCTTAGGTCATTGGCGCGGCACGACCGAATCGGATGGCACGCTGGATCTCAGCATCGGCCCTAACCGGCAGTTGACCTATCAATTCAGTGGCGGCTCGAAAGAACATGCCACGGGCACGTTCCGTTTGAAGGGCGCGAATCAGATCCTGTTCACTCCCACCGGCGGCCTCGAAAAGGACGAAGAGACCTGGACCTATACCTTCGACGAGTTCGGCCGGTTGAAACTCGAAATGGAAGAAGACAAACCCGAAGACCAAGAAACCTACGTGCTCAACCACATCGAGCAATAGTCAGTGCAACTGCCTATCCGAGAACCGGCCGAGGAGAGGGGGACAGGCACATTTTGCTCCCAGGGCACCGCAAAATGAGCCAGTCCCCGCCGGTTCTCGGATAGGCTCTATGTTGCGCGACCGAAGAGCGTTGAACATTCTTCCGGCGGCGTTCGCAGCAATACGCCGCCCTCAGCCTTCATAGAACGCGCGAACGCTCGCTCTGCTAATCAGAATGGCGCGGCTGTTGGGTCTTCGCGGCCAGGATCGGCTCTTCGAGGGTTACACCGTAGAGGCTGTAATGGCGGGAGCGCGAGAACCAATGGAAGTAGTTGTATCGCTCGACCCAAGCCGGGTAGGTGCGATAGAGGAGTTGCGGCTCGGGCCTCCGCGATTTTAATCGCGGCGATTCGGACAGTTGATTGCACATGACCAACAGCCGATCCGACGATCCTTCGCGCAAGGATGGCAATTCGTCGTAGCTGCCGACTTGCACGATCGGCATATCCGCCGGCCGGAAGAAGTACATCGGATCGTTGACGCTGATGTAAGGGCTCTGGCTGTCGGCTCCCACGAGATACAACGATTCGCCCGGACGATGGGCGTCGTAGATCATTTGCTGCGCGATATAGTCGGGCTGCTTCGCCGACAGGCAATTCACGGCCAGCAAGGTCAGGTTCAGCGCGTAGATCCAGAAGGCAAGCCGCGAGCGGCGCGATTGCCAAAAAAATTTCACCCACCGGGGCTGGGGAATCTCACCGGGACAGAACGCCAAAACGAACGCAAAGGTTGAAACCAGCACGATCGGAAAGAGAAAGCGAACTTCCTTGTGTCCGATCGCCGAATGGACTGCGATGAACAAGCCGGTTACGCAACTAAGCAAATGCCTTGGATAGCGAATCCACATCGTCATGATGGCCGCGGTCCAAAGCAACGTGATCGGCAAGGCCGGCTGGGAATTCACGCCGATGAAATACCACCAGGGGCCGGTAACGCCGAAATGGTCATGGGCGCCTTGAACGATCAGCACGTAAAAATAATTCCACGGCACACACACCCAGTGGCCGTAACCCCAACGATCGACAAGTGTGCCGAGGGCCACCGGCAACGCAATCGCCGCGAAAATTGCTGCCAGTTTCGCCCACGTCGCGGGCCAGTTTTCGGCGGAAAAGCAAGCCAGCCAGCTCAGGACCGCGACGATGGCAAAACCCATCTGAAAGCGAAACTCGAACGACAAGCCAAAGCAGATTCCGCATAAGATCGCGGTGAATAAGGGCACAATCGGCCGGAACGACATTGCTTCAGGCTCGCGCCGCGAACCTAGCAAGAGTGCCGCGATCCCCAGGCTGAAAAACGAACCGGATAGCGACTCCGACGAAGTCCGCACCGCCAGATACGGAATCAGCCATAGCACGGCGAGAACGATGACCGAGGCCCGGCGGCGCAGCTCATCGGCGAACAGTACCCGCGCCGACAACATCAGCGAGACGATGGCCGCCCAGCCGCACAAGCCGCTGATCGCCCGAAATGCCATCGCCAAAGTGAAAGGATTGTCGATCCCGAGGGACATCATTCCCCGGGCGGCAACGTAGTAAATCGCGGGCTGCAACCAAGGCCGAATCTGTGCCTGATACTCCCAGACCATCGCCGACTCGGGTGTCTTCCCGAGCTTGCGGCCGACGAATTCCAAAATCGAATAATGCTCGTCGAACGCGAAATGGCCGATGCTGAAATAGCACGCGACGGCAATTAGCAGTAAGCTGACCAGACTCCAGCGGGCAACGAACTTCCGCCAGGCGCGATCATCGGCCAAACCGCTGTTGGTTCGTAACAAGTCGAAAGTAGTCACCAGCGTTGGCGTCGCAAATTGAGGGTGGAACTTACCACTGTCGGCCAACGTCTGTAGCCTCGCAACCGGTGCCGAGTCAAGGCCGATTTGCCGTTCGGTCGAATTCGGTCTCGGCCCAATTCAAAGCAGGTCTCGCCTGCCGGGCGTGACCGGCGAACCGAACCTTCTTGGCCGGAAGATCATCAACGTGCTTGCGTGATGACCAGACAAAAGAATGGGAGTCCAGTCGCTCAGTCCGTGAAATGACGAACGACAACGGCGTCGAATCGCTATTGCGCCGCGGTCACTTCGATTTCATTGACGACTGCCACCTCGCCGCAAAGCCGCATTGCGGCATGCTGGGCCAGTTGCTTGCAGTAGAAGGAAGCACACCGGCCGCGCAAACGAATCGTGTTGACTTCGACCTCGACGGCCAATTCCCGCACGCCACCCCCGGTTTGCTCGTCGACCGAACGATTGATCTGAGAGGCCAACGACAGCAAGTCTGCCGACTCCGGGACGAGGGGCGGGTTTAACGAAGCTTCCTGCAGCAACTTTTTCATGGCTTCTCCATTGCCAGCGCCATTCATGGCCATCGCATGGCGTCCGCACCAAAGACGATCGACGAAACAGCAGAACCAATCATTAGACTGCAAATTTCTCGCCAATTGCCGCGACAAGGCACACCGCGCTTAACGCGGCATCCCTGCACTCTACCGCTTCGGCAATCAAAAAGTCAATCTCGCACTCGCTCCTCAAACCGCAAGCGTGCCGTCGACAGAATCGAATAATAGAATGTAAGCGAAAATCCACTTTAACGGCTGCCTTGGGAGCCAGCCATCAGGGCAGCCCTGATGGCAGGGCCGCCCAATGTTCCTCGGCAAATAGCGGGAAAATCGGCGATTCGCGACGATTCACCTGCCGGAGATTGCACTGCCGGAGATTGCACTGCCGCGCGGCGAGTACCGCCCGTGGCGACGGCACGGCGTGCGGTTCGATGACGCATTCGCCACTGCTGGGACTCGCCGATTTTCGGCACTCGGCCTGAGCTATTTGATCTTGCCGGTTTTTTGCAGATAGGCAAGCACCTCGTCGGCCAAGGCCTCGGCCGATTTCGCGCCCGCGTCGAGCGTCAATTCCGGGCTGGTGGGAGCTTCATAAGGATCGTCGATGCCGGTGAAGCCTTTGATTTCGCCCGCCCGGGCCTTCTTGTAAAGCCCCTTGGGATCGCGCTTCTCGCACACTTCCAGCGGTGCATTGACGTAGACCTCGATGAACTCGCCGGGCTTGAGCCGCGCTCGCACCGCGTCGCGATCGCGGCGGTAGGGGCTAATGAACGCTGTCAGCGTGACAACCCCCGCCGAGGCAAACAGATCGGCCACGGCCCCGATGCGGCGAATGTTTTCCTCCCGATCCTGGGCGGAGAAGCCGAGGCCGAAACGCTTGGCGAACTCCTCGCCGTGGCGTTCCTTCAACATGCCGGGAGCGGCATTCAGGCCGAGCCGCACATTGTCGCCGTCCAGCACGAAGCTGCGCAGGCCTGCGCGAATGCAGCTTGTGGTCCACCAGATTGGCGATGGTGCTCTTGCCGCAAGCGCTCAGGCCCGTAAACCAAATCACGCATCCCGAATGGCCGTTGAGTTGCTCGCGTTCTCCGCGAGAGACGCTGTGCTCGTGCCAATGAACGTGGACTTTTTCGTCAGCCATGGGACTATAACGCTCCTGAAAGAAAAACTCGTTGGGCGGTGGGATTCGATAAGAAGAGGATGATACCTTGTCCGTCGGCAGCCGAAAAGCCCGGCGATTGCGCGTTGCGGCGCATTCCGCTATCCGTGATTTATCGCGCAGTTTTGTTGACAGCTCCGTGAGATTGTGAAATGCAAATTCAGCGCTCCATACACTGCCCAAGGTTGGTCTCGGCTTCAATCGCACCGAAGGCGCAATGCAGGGCAGCCCAGGGCAGCGCCCTCGTTGTTCCACACAAGTTAGGGTTCGGCTGGCGCGGCTGGTCCGAAGAGGAGCCAGCAGTTGGCGATGTCGTGCATGCGTTGCAGTCCAAGCCAGACTGTTTGTGGTCCCGGGGGTCCCGCTCGCTTTCGATTGACGTAGCCGCCCAGTTGGGCCACCAGCCGAATGAACACGTCGAGTGGGGGTGGTTCTGGCGGCGGATCTTTGCGCAGCACGACTTTCCAAACCGACTTCCATTCGGCCGGTTCGAAGATCGCTTCGCAATTCAACTCTGGGCAACTGCGTCCCAAACGGCAGACGTACAGCGTTCGCCAGGCAACGATCAAGTAGACCGCCAGGCAATTCAACAAGCGGTCCAAGTGTTCGAAGAGACGTTCTTCGACCCGACAGCCCGACTTCAAGACACGAAACAGCACCTCGATCATCCAGCGCACCGTGTAATACTGAATGATCAGGGGGACTTGCGCAACATCATCAATCGGCAGGCTGGTGACCAGCAGCCATTCGACTGGCTCGTCGCCGCTCGGCGGATTGATCTCGCTGACCAGTACGACGTTCACCGCCACCGGCGGCAGTTGGCGATCTGGACGCCGAGGAGGACGAAGCGTCACTCGAGTCGCACGGACTGCGACTTCGGCCTGGCGCGAGTGGCGCAGCTGGCGCCGGCCGCGCGTCTCGCAGGCCACTTTCGCTGTTCGCCCACGGACTGCGATCGTGTTTTGAAACAGCACGGGAGTCTCAAGAACCCGGGCCCGCAGCAGCGTTTCTCCACTCTGTGGAGAGTCATCGCGCGACAACGCACGGTCCTGACACGCCGCACGATCCAGTCCGAGTTGGGTGGTCCGCCATTGGCCTCCACCAGGAATTCGTAAATATCGGCTTCGCTATCCGAGACCGTGATGAACTGCGTGGCGGGGCAATGTCGCGCTTCCTCTTCGGCACGCCGGAGCGTGGTCACCCAACGGTAACTCTCTTTTTGTTCAATCGGAATGGCCGCCCGCTGAGCGCGTGTGAGCGATGCGCAGCACGTTCCTTCCTCACGCGTCCAGGCGGTCGCATGCACGGTTCCCAACGGCGTACCGTCCGGCGTGAAGGCATGCAGAGGATGGAGAAACGCGCCCCGCCGGGATTCTCCATCGAGCGGACCCGCGCCGAACACCTGTTGTGCCGGCCGCGTCAAATCGATCTCCGTGGTGTCTTGGGCGAGCACGACAACCCGTTGTGCAGCGATGCGTTGCCGCGTGGCATCGCTATGCGGCTGCAAGATGTCGGCGAAAGTCGCCTTCTCGTTCTCGAAGAAGCGATAGGCCGCCACCATTTCAGTTCGCCCGCCACAAGCGGCAGGAATGCTCGCGGTCGGATGCTGCGCCAGCGCCGACAGCACAGCCTTGAGGCGGACATCCAACCGCTTGTCATCCAGATCGGCGGTCTGCATCTCATCCATGACCCACGGTGCCAGCACGATAATCCATCCTTGACTCGTTTCGCCCCCCCGCGATTCCTCCTACCTGCCCATGATCCCCGAACATCTCCAGAACGCCAATAGCACCCCAAAAGATGTGTGGAACAACGAGGGCGTTGCCCCGGGCTGTCCTGCCAGGCACCTTCGGTGCGAGATTGCACGCCACGCCAGGATCAATGCATTACCTCAACCGCAATTCGTGAAATGCACCCCCACGCCGCCGCCAGCAAGGCGGCGATCGTCCGCATGCGCTCGGCGGCCGATCCGGCGTCAATTCGTCCAGTCCGGGCCGAGCCCTTGTCCATCGGCGGGAAGCAGGGCGTTGGTCCAAGTCTGCTGGCTCAGGGCCGGCGTGATTCTGCGCACGCTGCCGTCCATCAGGGCCACGTTCATGACCACGTGATAGCACTGCGCCAAATTCGGGTCGGCCTTCATCTGGTCGACGGCGATCTGCGGCAAGGTGAAAAGGCCCGTGTAATTGGGCTGGCCTGGCAATTCGTCGGGGTTCGGCCAATAGGGCCCGAACGAGTTGGGGTAAGCCGGCCAATGCCAGGTCATGTAACTTTCCGCGGTGCCGGTTTGTGGGTCTACGGCTGGAAAACCGGGAAAGCAGCCAGACGCTTCCATGATGCCGATCGTGTTGGAGGTCCCATCGGGAATCGTGCCGATCAAATACGGCGGATACGCGCCCTTGACGCTAAAGGCATTGCCCGCGCCGAACAGCGCGAGATTCAAGGCGTAGTTGCCCGTTGCATAGTTGGGCGCGACGCTGCCGATCCCACCGCTGATCGTCGGATCCGAGGGACAGTCGTGGATCGGGAGCGCGACGAATTGGGCAGTCAGATAGCCGGGCTTCGGAATGTCCTGATTTAAGGAATCGTACAGATCGCGCTCTTCGTAAAACGGCAACATCGCGTAAAAGGCGCTCCCCTCGGACGCGTTGCCAGTCGCTGCATTCACTACCTGATAAAAATTCGGCGGCGGCAATCGTCCGTCCTTGCTATCCGCAAACAGATGGACCGCCAACATCAGTTGCTTTTCGTTATTGGCACATTGCGCTAATCGAGCGGCTTCCCGCGCCGCTTGGACCGCCGGCAGCAGCAGTGCAATCAAGATCCCGATGATCGCGATGACGACCAACAACTCCACGAGCGTGAAGGCGAAACGGGAACGCGCGGCGTGCGAAACGGTCATGAGTCACTCACTTTTTCCCAGGAGTGGCGCGCCTGGTAATACGAACAAAGTAATCGTATTAACTTTATGATGCCTGTCAATCAGTGGAAAAACGGGATTTTTCCGGCAGCCGCGGGCTCGGTCATTCCGAGATCGGCGACGTTAGACATCCCCATTTCGGCATTTCACATTTCGTGAAAATTGGCCTTGGGCCATCGGGACAATCCTTGTATGGTCCGCGATGGCGGTTTGCGAATGGATTCGCAGCCTGATTGCGTGTGCACCGGAGACGTGAACCGCGGGCCAACGACGACTGACAAGCGGCCTGCTCGATTCTCGGATCCAAAAGACGCCCGGAACGATCATGCACAGGATGTGCAGATTTCTGGTGGCGGTATCGACGCTCCTGCCCGGAGCTTTTCTTCAGGCAGCCGAGCCGACAGCGAATCTGTTGTCGCCCGGCGCAGCCCGATCAGCTGAAAACGCGGTGGCCCCGTCCGGAAGTAGTTCTCCGGCAAAAAATGGCTCGGCCGGCTCCAACGACTCGGGCACTTTGGTCGCTTCTTTAATTCGGCCAAAGCCCAACTCGCTACGCTTCGAAGGTCTGAGTCCGACTGTTTCGCAACTCGTCGAACAATTGGACGATCCGTCGTTCTCGATCCGGCAGCAAGCGGTTTTGGGGCTGGAGCACTTGGCCCGACAGCCCGAGCAAGCATTGATGCTGGCTCCGCAGTTGCAGCAACTGGCGATCGACGCTGGCATTTCTTACGAAGTGCGTTCGCAATTGGAGGACCTGCTGCGGCGGCTGCCCCCCTGTCCTCCTTCCCCGCCGCAAATCACCGCAGCGGAGATCGAGCGCTTGCTCGACTTGCTCGACAACGATTCGTTCGCCGCGCGCAAGGGCGCTGCGCGGCGATTGCGCTGGCTGGCGCAGAACCCGGCGCTCGTCTGTCCACTCCTCACCGCCTTGCACGAACGGCTCGGCGATCCCGACTTGTCGGCCGGAGGCCGGGAAGTCGTGGGGGATATTTGGGCCGAAATACATGGTCTGTGGCTGCTGAGCGACTCCGCGACGTGGAACCTGTCGCCGGTTGGCAAGACTCGCATCGCCGCTTGGATCGACGATCTCGCGACGCCGGCCCGCGCGGGCCAAGAAGACAATTGGCCCCGGCACCAGGTCGCCCAGCGCGAGCTGCTCGATCTCCTGGTTCGTCCCGATACCGCGCAGGCGACCATCGAGGCGTTGACAACAAGACTCGCCGATCCGCGGCTCGATCCTAATGACGCCGAGCGCCTGCAAGCCGTTCTGGAATGGACGCGCCCGGCACTAGTGGCCGAATATTGGGAAGGGCAGCGCAATCTCGGCATCCAACATCTACTGGTGGGCGTGCCGAGCTTGCCCGCTGGAGCCCAATCGGCCAGCCATTTCGACCGCGTTGACGACCACGTAGCACATTGCGTCAGCGGCAATTCGCTGTCGCCGGGCGACTATCCTGTCGGCGTGGCGTTTCCCCATCCGCGGCAACCGGGAGCGTTTTTTCATCTGGTGAATCTGCCGACCACGCAGCGCCGCCTGGCGTATGAATTCCTAGTGTCCGAGCAGGGCGAATCGCAACGGCTCGCCGAGATCAGCCGCCGCACGTTGTCGGCCATCTTGGCCGCGGGCCGGGCGTTGGACGATGAGCAGATCACGATGCTCGACCAGTTGGATCCCGCGTCGGTCTCGCGATTCGTCGGTGCGTATTTTCTGGCGGTTCCCGATACGACCCGCGAAGAGACCGAAGGGCCGTTCGGTGCGTTAACCCGGCACGGGCTGGTTTGCATGTGGCTGGCCCAGCACGGCACTTCCGAGGCGCTCGACGGGCTAGTCGACGCGGCGGTGCAGCACCGCTTCGCCGAGCCGGACCCACAGCGACCATTTCGGCTGGCATGGGTCACGGCCCTGGCGATCGCCCGGCGCGAATCGGGGCCCGATGTCGACGCCTGGCTGGCTACGCAAATCGAGCGGACCGACATCCTCGAGCTCGGATCGAACGCGGATGTCGGCGCCACGGCCGCGTCGCTGCTGTTCGCGCGCAACGGTCAGGCCCCGCGTGAATTCGGGCTTGCGCCGGTCGACTCGGATGCTTTGGAACGGCTGAATCTCGAGCCCCAACGATTTCTCTCCACTGAGGACCGCGCCAGCGCGATCCGCTGGTCGGCCGAACTCTTGCGCGGTTCAATAGCCGTCGCCCAAACCGTCGGGACGTAATCACCCGATGGCGCGAGTTTCGCAAGTCGGCGATGAGGCACGAACACTAGCCCGAAGCGTGAGCGAGGACGCTGCGGATGGCATCGTCCTGCGTCCTCACTTACGTTTCGTGCTAGTATTTTTCTGCGCTTGAAATGGTGAAATCATCTGATTTTTCGACGTGGCGGCAAGAAAATCGCAACTTCAAGATTTACGCTTCGGGCTTGTACGTTTTTTGTCATTGCCAGCGATGCGAAGAGCGACTCAAGATGTCTTCTCCGTTCGCAACGTCAAGCGGGCGATCTCCGGCGGGCAGTGCCAGCGGATCGGAAACTCTCCCGCCACGCCGCGCGTCACGTGCAGCAATGTCGGCGGCTTGTAAAACACCCCGGCCGCGAGATTCACGCCGTAGCGGCTCGGGCAAAAAATCGGCCCGATGCCCGGCAAACAAATCTGCCCGCCGTGCGTGTGGCCGGCCAACATCAGGTCGAAGTCGTGCTCGACCGCCCAGCGCCAAGCGTCGGGTGTGTGAGCCAACAAGAACCGGGACAAGCGTCGGCCGGCAACTTCGCGCGGGCCATTCGCCATGTTGGCCGCGGGAGCGATCCAAGGTAATTCGTTGCCGGCCAGCACGAGCGGCGCGCCGTTGATTTCGACGGTTATCCATCGGCCGCCGAGATCGACGCCGCCGATTGCCGCCAAGGCGCTGCGCAGCCGCGTCAATTGCCCGGCTCGCACGTCGTGATTTCCTAGCACGTAGTAAATCCCATGTCGGGCCTTTAGCAGGCCGAACACTTCCGGCACCCAATCGATGCAATCGACCGCATCAATGAAGTCGCCGGTCAGGGCAACCAAGTCCGGTTCGGTCTCGACGGCCAGCCGCGACACTTCGGCATAGAATTCCTTGCCCATCCGCCCGGTCCAATGGAAGTCGGACAGATGCAGGATCGTTAATCCATCCAATCGCGCATCAAGCCGAGGAATTTCCAGGGTCTTCTCTTGCAGGCGAACTTGGAGCGCCTGGTTCCACGGAACATAGCCGAGCGACCTGCCGATCAGGCCGTGAATCGGCCGATGTCCGAGGCGTTGGGCAACGTCGAAATCGCGCGTGTGGTTGGCCACAAGCAGCGGCGTCTTCGACTCCCAAACAATTCGCCGCAACCAGCCGAGGACCACCACCGGAGCGATGACCCAACAGAGAATCAGGTAGGTTTCGATCCAGCGTGAGCCGGCGCTAATCCCTTGCGACTGAGAGTTTGGAAGCCAACCGAACCAAAATGCCACCAGCGCCGCGGCGGGCAAGCCAGACATGACGAGCAGACTCGACGACGGTGAGTAGATTCACCAGCGATCGCGGAATTCCGATTGAATGCGTCCGGTTAAGCAATGCGACCCAGAAACCGAGGTGCCCCAGCAAAGCGAGCAACAACAGGGCAATATCGGCAGGTCGCATGAGGAATGCAGACAGTTGAATTGCGGACTACGGCCTCGAAGTTAAACCATCGTCGCCGTCAGGAGAACGCCGCGGCAAGGGGAGCGAATCAAATCGTCCCGATCGCGATGGTTGCCGCGCTCTGGCCGATGCGGCTTTAAGAACATCGCGTTCACGTCGGCTGCCGGACCGGTCGCGGCAAGGCTACGGCTTGCTCCACTCCGTCGAGCAACTGGTCGAGGCGGAACGGCTTGTAAAGAACAAGCTTCAAGCCCGCCTGCCGGGCTTTGACGATCGAATGGCCCGGGTCGTAGCCGAAGCCGGTCATCAGCACCAGCGGCACCATGCCCAGCATGTCTTGCAGCTTGACCATCAATTCGTAGCCGGACATGTCGGGCAGACGAATGTCGGCGATGATGCACGTCGTAGCCCTCGTCATCGCCCAAGTTGCGGACCATGCAGACCGCTTCGGCGCCGTCGTGGGCGGTTTCGACGACGCAGCCGTAGCGCTCCAGCAAGGTTGTGGGCGGCGCTGCGGACCGCATCGTCGGCATCGACGACCAGCATGCGCCGGCCGCGCAGCGCTGGGCGTTTTTCCGGCTCTTTGGCCTGCGGAATCGCTTGGGAGGGGGCCATTTTCTGGCCCACCTTCTGGATCACTTGCTTGATGTCGCGCGCGTTGCGGAGGATGTGCTGCAAGCGCTCGACCACTTCGGGCTCGTGGCCGATGTAGCGCTCCATGATGTTCACGGCGTCGTTGAGAATGTCGTCGACCGGCAGGGCCACCGCGCTGTGGATCGCTTCGACGCTTTCGGCCGCGGCGCTGGCCTTTTCGGCCACAAGCAGTTCCAGCGTGTTCAGCGCGGCAGCCACGTCGCGGGTGAAAATCTCCAGGAACAGCAGGTCGCTTTCGGTGAAAGCCCGCGGCTCGGGGCTTTCGACGTTGAACGTGCCGATCACCTGGTCGTGCAGAATCAGCGGCACGGTCAACGAGCTCTTGGCCCCTTTACACCCTTCCAGATAGAGCGGATCGTCCGTCGTGTCTTCGCACAGATAGCTCTTGCCGGTGGCGGCCACGAAACCCGTCACGCCGTTGTCCTGCGGCTGGGCAAACAGCGTGCGCTCGGCGGCCTCGGGATCCATGCCGACGGAAAGCAGCGGCTCCAAGCTGGCCGGTCTGTTGGTCGAGCAGGCGAATTTCGACGACGTCGAAATTCAGCAGGTCCTTCGTGAAATGCAGGATGTTCGATTTCAGCAGCTCGATCCGCTCTTCGACCGTCATCTGGGCCAGCTCGTCGGGCGTCAAGCTGGCCAGTTCGATGCCGGCCTGATGGATGGCCGCCAGCTTCTGCTGCTGCAAGCACTTCCTTCGTGACGTCGCGCACCGTGACGATCAGATGCTGCGGCGGACTGCCCGGCTCGCAAACCGGAGCGACGTGCACCTGATAGTAACCGTTGTCGCCCGAACGCAACGTCGAGCTGCTTGCCTGGCCGGTCGTGAGCGCCGAGTGGAACGGGCAGAAGTCGGGCCCCAGGATTTCCGGGCTGTCCATCGCCGCGTAGAAGTTCATGCCGACGACATTCTCGCGGCCGGTCCACTCCTTCAGCCGGCCGTTGCCCCAGATGATCGTGTTGTCGGCGTCGAGCAGCACGATGCCGTCGGGCATGCCTTGCAGAATGTGTTCGTTCTGGAGCAATCTGCCGATGCGGAACGCTTCGGCCAAATGACCTTCGGCCACGAAGACGCCGGCGTATTTTTCGTGCGCCAATCGGGCCAAAGCACGGATCGGGCTGCCGACTTCTTCGATGCCCAGTCTTCCCTGAACTACAGACCCTAACACCTCCGCGGGAGGACTCGAGCCTGCCCCGGTATCGCGCAAAAACAGAATTTTTTGCTTATCCGCCAATCCCGGAACCCCCGGTCCACCAGACGACGTAGTGGGATCGCTTAAATTATAAGGGCGATGGTGCGCGGGAACAACCGCGAATCTCGGGCACGCATCTCATAAATCATGGTCAGGACGAGCGATTGAGCGTGGGCGGAGCCGTTATTCGTGGGCCACGCGGACATCCCGATTGGTTGCCTGTCGAAGCGGCGAATGAGCCGAGTCGAGCCTGCGATGGCTGTGCCGATCGGAGATCGTCGTCCGCGTAATGGCTTGCGCGGCGACGGCCTGCTGGATTTCTGTGAGCTGCTCTTGCCGCTTGCGGCAGTCGCCGAGAGAGCTCAGCGCGGCGAGTCGCCCGGCCAATTGACCGAGCGTCGCCGCGGGGCGCGGATCGCGAATCATCGTCACCGCCGCGTTCCAGACATGAGCGGCCACCGCGGACCAGCGGCTCGTTCTGTCGCGATTGCGCCAGTAGAGTTGCTCTGCCCCCCAGCCGTAGCGGAAACCTCGGGCACGTTTGGAGCGCGCCAGCGCGGTGCTTCGAGGCGGCTGAAAAATGATCGACCGTGGCTCGATTTCCGCGCGGAAGCCAACGAATTGCAAGGCCAGGGCGAGATCGGCGTCGGCCAATTGATCGCCGAGCGCGACGGGGAGGCCTCCAACGGCCTCGAGCGCCGTTCTGCGATAAAATGCGGCTTCGGCCAGCGGCCCCAGGGGCGCTTTCGAGCCGATCTCGGTGCAAGAATCGCGGGCCACGATACGCTGCCCACCTCGTGCATAATTCAAACCGGCCGCAACGATCTGGCCCGACTCGATGTCGCGCACGACCGGTGTCACCGCCGCAACGTTCGCATCACGAAATCGCTGCAGGGCCAGGTCAGCCCAGCCCTCGGCGACTTCCAAACCGGCCGACAGCAGGTGCACGATGGCGCCTCGGCTCGCGCGAATGCCTGAGTTCGCGCACTCGGTATAGCTAGCCCGTGATGCGCCTTGACAAAGACGACCTCGTCCTTGAGCCCGTACGGATCGTCGTAGGGCGTGCTGTGCGCCACGAGGATTTCGCAATCCTGGGGACGATTCGCTAACACCGAGACGAGTGTCATTTCCAACGCTTGAACGCCGGCGTTGGCCGGAATTACACACGAAAGCCTGGGCACGAGAACCTTCCTTCGCTTACGGTCTATTGCCCTAACTGGCTGCTGAAAAAGGGGACAGGCACTTCGCAGCAACGTCAAAACTTCGGGAGATTTGGTCGGTCGCTCAGAGCCAGTCCCCTTTTTCAACAGGTTGCAACCAGCCTGCCGAAATGAGACTCTCAAGTCCCTTCCCAATATTTCGGACTGGGCGGCCAGTCGAGTTGACGTAAAGCGCGGCGACGGTAACAGCGGCCGCCGAACGTGGGGCTCCAGCTTCACCAACTAGTCGCAGTTTGCAAATAAGAAGTCGCCGCGATGGCATCAGAGCATTGACGCTAGCATCGAGTTTGGCCTCCTGGCGAGCGCAGGCTCCCGTTAATCGCATCCTTGGTCTGGCCGTCGCAGCCGCGGCTTTGCCGCAAAACATTGTTTCTCGACGAGAAGCCTGAAGCGCAAGCGAAGGACAATACGCCAAAATCACGTCTTGCCTCTTCGCTAGCGATTCAGGCTCCTGTGTTTCGAGGCAACGCCGCCCGCAGCCCAGACTTGGACCAACTCGCTGAGAATTTCGGACGCCTCGACCATTTCCTCGAGGCACGCCCATTCCAGCGGCGAATGCGGGTTATGCTGTCCGGTGGATAAATTGGGCGTGGGCAATCCGAGTTCCGTGAATCGCGAGCCATCCGTCCCGCCGCGGATGATCGTGAGCTTCGGCTGTCGGCCGAGCCGCTCATAGGCCCGCAGCGCATAGCCGACGGCGCGCGGCTCTCGGGCCAATCCATCGGCCATGTTGCGGTATTGCGGAATCACGCTCACTTCAATGCTCGAACCCACAAACGCGGTCATCGACTTCGTGGCGGCTGCCCGCAGCAGTTCGGCCTGTTTGGCGAGGGCCGCCGTGTCGAAATCGCGGAGGATGATTCGCAGGGTGACTTCCGCCACTCCCCCTTCGACATGGTAGGGATGCAAGAAACCTTCCCGGTCGGCGGTCGCTTCCGGAGCCAGCTCGCGCGTCGGCAATCGCGCCACGAAGTCGGCGGCGACTCGCACCGCGTTGACCATCCGCCCCTTGGCGATCGACGGATGAATATTCACGCCGCGCACGACGACGGTCGCCAGATCGGCCGAAAATGTTTCGACATCGATCTCGCCGGCGCCGCGGCCATCCAACGTATAACAGACGGTCGCGCCGAGCTGCCCGAGATCGACGTGGTCGACCCCATGGCCGATCTCCTCGTCGCACGTGAAGCAAATCCGCACGGTCGGCCGCGGCAACTCCGGATGTTCGACCAGATGCTCGGCCAGCTCCAAGATCACCGCTAGGCCAGCTTTGTCGTCGCCGCCCAAGAGCGTCGTGCCGTCGGTCGTGATAATCGTCTTGCCGATCGCGGCCGCGAGTTCGGGATTGTCCGCGACGAGCAAGACTTGCCGCGGATCGCCGGGCAACAGCAAATCGCCGCCTGCGTAATTGGCAAACACTTGCGGGCGAACTCCGGCCCCGGATGTCTCGGGCGACGTGTCGAAATGGGCATTGAAGGCGACAACGGGCGCATCGTCCTGGGCCGCGTTCGCCGGTATCGTGGCGGTTACGATCCCGTACTCGTTCTGCGCCGCATCGGCCAAGCCCAGCGCTTGCAGCTCGGCAAGCACCAGCCGGCCCAACTCAAGCTGCCCGGGGGACGAAGGATAAACGCCCGCCCCTTCGCGGGCCGTGGTGTCGATTTGGACGTAGCGCAGGAAACGTTCCAACAGCCGGCGGGAGTTCATCGGCGGCACCCTTTTCTTCTCAGTTGGTTTCGCATGTTCGATTAGCGGCTGTTGCGGCAATCGATTAGGGCCTTATCTTCACGCACGGGCGACGATTTTGGTAGGCTACCGCAGTAACTTTTGCAGGGCGCGGGACGGGCAATGCCGAGCGCAGGAAAGCGCGGACAAACGCGAGTCGCTCCTCGCCCCGGTCCTTCGCTTGCGCTTCAGGCTTGCTTCGGAAAACACACAAGCCTGACGCGCTAGCGAACGACGTTCGACATTGTTTTGGCATGCTGGTCCTTCGCTTGCACTTCAGGCTTGCTTCGAAAAAAGATGCTTTGAGGCAAAGCCCGTCAAGGGAGAGAGAGAACGCGGAAATGGAAGTTCCACTCGCAAACTGACGCCCACATCCTTCTGACGCTGCCGTGACAAGCATGTCGAATCCGCCGATCGCGTACCTGGTGTTCGACATCGAGACCGTCGCCGATGGCAAGCTCATTTCGCGTTTGCTCTATCCGGGCGAGAGCTTGGATGCAGCCGCCGCGGTGACCCGGCATCGGACTGAACTGATGGCCAAGCATGGCAGCGATTTCATTCCGTACACGTTTCAGTATCCCGTGGCTGTGGCGGTGGCGAAGGTGAGCGCCGATTTTCGGATCGCGGATCTGGTGTCGCTCGACGAGCCAAACTTTCGGCCGCACATCATGACCGAGCAGTTCTGGCGCGGCTGGGAACATTACCGCCGCCCGACGCTGGTGAGCTTCAATGGACGGACGTTCGACGTGCCGTTGCTCGAACTGGCCGCGTTCCGTTACGGCGTAAGTTTGCCCGGCTGGTTTCTGAATCAATCCAAGATGCAACAGCCGCGCAATCGATACAACACCGGCTCGCATCTCGATCTGCTTGATCTGCTGACAAATTTTGGTTCGAGCCGTTTTACGGGCGGCTTGAATCTGGCGGCGAATTTACTCGGCAAGCCGGGGAAGATGGATGTCCAAGGGCACATGGTCCAAGATTTGTTCAATGCCGGCCAATTCGCCGAAATCAACGACTATTGCCGCTGCGACGTTTTGGACACTTATTTCGTTTTCCTGCGCCTGCGCGTGCTCGTCGGGCAACTGTCGTTGGCTGAGGAGCACGAGATCATCTCCGAAACCAAGCAATGGTTGACCGCGAGAGCCGGCGAAGTGACCGCCTACCGGCAATACTTGGAACGCTGGGGCGATTGGGTGAACCCCTGGATGGAAAATGAAGGAAGAGAAAATTAACGTTACCGTAGTGCATTGCCACAGCTTGAATTTAGGGTGCCACTGGCTATGCCAGTGTTCTTCGTTGCCGACCGATCAAGGCAAGAATCCAAAGATCACTGGCTGAGCCAGTGGCACACAATCCAAGAATCAAGCGTTGAAAAAGCAGTAGGGGTCTGTTCCCATTTTGCGATTGGCCGTGAGCAAAATGGGGACTGACCGTCGGCCCCGCGAGTTGAGTTTGGGCGTCCAAGTCTTCGCGCTACTCCAACTTCCACTGCAAGATGCCGGCCGAGACATTCGGTTGGAGCTTTGCCTCGACTCGCAACGCCGTCGTTTTCACGGCCGTGAATTGAACGCGATTGAAGATGTCGCGATCCGTGCCGTATGAGGTCGCGCCGGCGACAGGTTTCCAGGCCTCTCCGTCTTTGTAGAGCAGCCGCCACGATTGAGGCACGCGGCAACTGCCGTGGCCGGTGTCGTCGAACCAATAGACTTGCGTGGCCGCGACCGTGCGTGGCTCGGCGAAGTTGTATTGCACCCATTCGGTCGTGCCGCGATGGTCCCACCAGGTGAAGCGGGGAATCGTATCGTCGGCCGAGCTTTTGGGATGGCTGCCGTTGTCGAGCGCCTCGACCGTGTCGTTGGCGAAACAATGCGAGGCGGTTGCCGGAAGCTTCCACTCGTGAGCGTCGGGCCCGTCGCCGACCGTGGGAAAGGCCGAGATCCGCAGCCGTGCGCAGCCCATCGGGATGAGCGTGACGGTTTCCAGCGGTTGGTCGGTCCGCGCCGGGCTGGCTTGCAGCGTATTGACGAGGCCATTGGCATCTTGCCGCCAGGCGGGAATTCGTCGGGCTTTGACCCGCAACTTGATCGGCGCCGCCTCGGGCGTGAAGGGCTGGTCCGCCAATGGCTCAGCTGGCGCGAATCACTTCGAACGACGACTGCGGCGTCTTTCGCGTCCAAGGCCAGGCCATAATTCCAGGGCGTTTCGGGATAGACTTCTTCCTCATTCCAATCCCCCTTGCCGCCGTAGCGCGCGAAACGTTCGCCAATATCGAGCGAAAAAGTGAGCGGGCCGTAATCGACCGACACGCTGTCTGTGGTTGTTCTTCCAAGTGCGGACCGATGCTTTCATCGGCAGAGTCAATTCCACCGAATCGCCGTCGGACCATTGGCGATCAATGACAAAATATGGAATTTGCACCGGCGGAATGATTCGCTCGAAATTCTCGATATGGATCCCGTTCCCGTCTTGATTCTGGGCCACAACGGAAAGCTGCGGATCATGGCACCAGCCGGGATTCCGCAAATACAACGGGAACCGGACCGGCTTTTTCGTCGCGATTCGCAGTTTGATTTTTCCGTCGAAAGGATACTCCGTCTCTTCGGTGATCATAACGCCCGCGCCGCCGGCAACCTTGGCCGTCACTTCCGATGGAGAATAGAGCGAAGCGCACAGCCCGCCGTCGGACGTGGCCAGCCACAACTCCTCGGCAAAATAGGGCCAGCCGTGCGACACGTTGTGTTGGCAGCAGCGATAGACTTCGAACGGGCTGTAGGAGAACATCGTGCCGGCGTTCTGAATGCCGGGGCTTTTGTTTCCCTGGTCTAGCTGCACCATGTTCGGCGCCGTGAGATAGTGCAGCGATTTCAAATCCGGCGTGAGCGCGGCCGGCAAGGTGTTGAACGCGAGATCCTCGCAACGGTCGGACCAGACCGGCCTGCCCGAGATGCGCGTCAGCAACTCGAAGCTGTGCATGAACTCGACGATCGAGCAGGTTTCGAAGCCTTGCCGCGGATCGCCGAACCCCGGCCGGCAGTTTTCATCGGCCCCGAAACCGCCGCCGGGAACCTGTCCGTAGCGAGCCCATCACGGTGTCGTAATTCCGCTCGGCGGCGGCGAGAAATTTCTTGTCGCCGGCTTGCTGAAAAAAGATGCCCGGCTCGCGGAAACCTTGCGTCAGGTTCACGCCGTGCCAGTCGCAGATGCCGGTGGTCCAATCGCCGGTGTGGCGATGGACTTTTTCCGCCACCTTCAGCAGCCACGTCTCGCCCGTGCGGTTATAGAGCCAATAGATGCTCTCCAGATTGTCGCCGCCGCGAAGTCGGGGCCAATAACCGGTCAGAAAATCGGCGTCTGGGCAGTTCAATTCCCACCGAAAGTAGTTCGTCATGAAAGTCAGCACGCGCGGGTCTGCCGAATGCTCGTAGTACGACTGCAGGACGTTAAGCACGAGCATCTGCGGCCAGAGGTCGGGCTTGCCGTCGAGCGCGGTCCGCAGTTCTTTCGGGCCAAACCAGCCGTCGGCGGACTGGCCGGCCAAGATGGCGTCGATCCATTTCTTGGCCTGCGCTATCATCGATTCGTCCTTGAGAACATAGCCGAGATCGCCGTAGCCTTTGAGCCAGTAGGGCATTTCCTCCCAGCCGTTGTGCCCCAGGCCGTTGGGATCCGACCAGGCGCTACCCTCGAACCGGCACCAGGGAGAAATCTCTTGCAGCCGGCCCGTCATCCCATGGGCTTCCAAGTCAAGCTGCCGCCTTAGCCAGCCTTTGGGAACGATGCTCCCGATCGGCAACTTGACGAGCGGACTGACAACCAGCGGCGCCCGATTGGAGACGTAAAGACTTGTCCGTTGATTGGCCGGAATCCGATCCACCAGTGAGATCCAACCTTTAGCCTTCTCAGCGCACAATGCAATCCTTCCTTGTGAAGCAACGCCGATTAGCGTCAAAACGCAGACCAACGAAGCGCGATGAATGCGGCGCATATTGGAACCTCAAGCATACGGGGTTGCGAACGCAGATGAACGATGCGGGCCTGCGCGTGCGCGAGCGCTAATCCAAAGTCTAGAGTTTAAGCCCGCGCCCACGATGTCACGGTTGGGCCAATTCCGGCGGCCGCCGCGGATACGCGGGTTGTTGGCGGAAATGGGTTTCGAGCGCGGCCATGATGGCTAACACAATGTCTTCGCGCCACGGCACGCCGACGACCTGCACGCCGATCGGCAGCCCGGCCGCCGTGCGAAGCGATTGCCGGGCGGTCCGATCGCAGGCGTCGGTTAGCGCCGCTCCGGCGGCCCCGACGTTCGTTTCGTCGGCCGCGACGCGGGTGGCGGCCACAACACCGGCCGGAAAGTCGAGCAGGTTCGGCAGCAGCGCGTAGCTGCCGGCAGGCATCAATTCCAACGATGTGCCATGAGGCATGGCGGGCAGGGCATGCGGCGGCGTCAAGAATGCCGTGAAGCCGCCGTCGATGAGCCGGTTCAGGAACCGAAGATTGAATTCATTTCGCCGATTGACTAGCCGCCAGCAAGCGGCGGCCGAGATCGCGCCGACGCGCGGATGATGTTTGCTAGCCGAGGATTGCCAGCCCGCTCGAACCAGGCGGCGGCAATGCCCCGCGCCCAGCGCGGCAAGCGCTCCAGCCGCAGCATCCGCCGGACTTGCGGATCGACAGGCCCACGCCCGAGCAGGCTGCGCATCGCCGCCCCGCCGTCGGACGCCGCCAACGCAAAGTATAGCCGCATCGCTTCGTCGACATTGGGCGGCTCGATGCGCTCGACAGCGGTCCCGCGCGAGACGTAGCGCGGCGGCGGCGTCTTCCACCGCCCGGCCAAGTGCCGTCGAGGCTGGCGAGTAATATCCGTCATCGGTCCAATAGCCAATTCGCAAACCGGACAATTGCACGGCCGCCGGATCGGGCCAGGCCAACGGCACGGCGTCGGACTCGCGACTTGTCGGCTGGGCGGCGCTAGCCACCGAAGACGACCGGGCGGCCACGCGACCGACCAGCACGCGCATCGCCAGCGCGAGATCTTCCACATGCCGCGCGAGCGGACCGGGCTGAAGCTGGATGGCGCTCGCGCCGTACATGCTGCCGAGCGCGCCGCTATTGGTCAAGCGGCCCGAATTTGGTTTGAAGCCATGAATGCCGCAAGCATGAGCCGGCTGACGAATGCTGCCGCCGAGATCGTTGCCGAGGCCCAAGGGCACGCCGCCGGCGGCGATGATCGCGGCCTCGCCGCCACTGGATCCACCGGGGCTGCGCTCGACGTCCCAGGGGTTGCTGGTGCGGCCGTAGAGCGGATTATCGGTCTCGTACATCACCATCAACTGCGGCACGTTCGTCTTGCCGACAATGACAGCGCCGGCCGCCTTGAGCCGCGCTACCAGCGGACCATCGGCCGTGGCATTCGAGCCGGCCAGATGCGGAATGCCGATGGTTGTTTGCGTGCCTGCGACATGAAAGCATTCCTTGACCGTGATCGGCACGCCGGCCAACGGTCCGAGCGCTGCACCGCGGCTGCGGCGCTCGTCGATGGCGCGTGCCTCGGCCTGAGCCGCCTCAAACCGCCGCACCACGAGCGCATCGACTCTCGATCGACTCGCTCGATATGCGCCAGGCGCTCTTCCAAGATATCGACGGCCGATCGTTCACCGGTGGCGACTTGCCGGGCGATTTCCGTCGCGCTTAGCACCAGATCGGGCGAAATCTCGGATTGCGTTGGGCCTTCGACCATGAAACCGCGTCTGGAACCCGGCAGCTCGGCGTGGTCGATTGGAAATCCGTCGCGCCGTCGCCACTTGCCGAGCGCGAGCCCGAAGCGTGGATCGCTTGCCGGACTACTTAGGCGCTTTTTCCGGAGCCGACTTCGCCCCGACCGAATCGTCGCCTTTGCCACCGCTTGGCGCGGCGCCAGCCGGCGGCGCTGGATCGACCTTCACCGCCCAGACGACTTGCGTAGCGCTGCCCTCATAACCGTTGAGCCGTTGCACCGGATCGTCCACCAGCGCGCCCAGCACGATTACGCTTTCTCCGGTCTTGACGGCGCCCGCCGTCGTTGGATCAGTCGGCGTGACGACGGACAGCTCGCTATCGGCGCCGGGGAGCTGGACCTGTGAAACGAACACGCGGCCGGCGGGCTGGGTCTTCACCAGCTTACCGATCAGAAACACGCCCGACTCTTTGCGCGATGGCGAGGCAATCCACTTCGTCGAAAGCATGCTGAAATCGTCGTGCTCGGCCGCCGCCGTCGCCGCCGACTGGCCGGAGAGCAGTTCGTCGGCCAGTGCGTCCATCTTGCCGCGGTCGGCCGCGGCGTTTGGACCGGCTTCGTCCAATCGTCCAGCCAGGACCGTGGCCAGATGGCTCATGGCGCGGTAGTAGAGAATTCGTGGCCGTTTTTCCGCCACAGGATCCTTCGTGGCTTCGGCGGCCATATAGGCGTCGCGGGCCGCGCAGGACTTCTTTCGCGGCGGCGTCGACGTCGGCCATCTGGACCGTCGCCGGAGCCTTCAGGCCAACCGTCGCATCGGGTTTGGCAGGCTCAACCTTCGCCGGTTCAAGGGGCTTGTCGGTCGATGGCTTGTCGGTAGGAACCGATGGCTTGTCGGTCGGAACCAATGGTTTGTCGATCGGATTCACTGGCGGCTTCTCGGGCGACACATCGGGAGTCTTCGTCGCGGTATGATCGGCTGGCTTCTTCGGAGTTTTTGCCGCGGAGTCGCCGGTGGGCAACTTCGGCGGCTCCAGGGGAAGATCGATCTTCGGCGGCGCTGTGCCGAGCGGGTCGACCTTGGTCAGATCGGTTTTCGGCGCAGAATCGGAGGGAGCGGTGTTCAACGGGTCTTCGGTCCGAGTCAAGTCGCCGTCGCCTTTGTCGGCTGGTGTCTTCGTCGCGGGCGGATTGGTGTTTTGCGCCAGGTCGGTCGGATTCGGTTGCACCGCTGGAGCGGTTGAGTTGGCAGTCGCGTTGGGAGGCGCCTGGAAGCCATTTGGATTCGGCATCGGCGCACCCGGAGTGGGCGGGGTGTTGCTGGTCACAGCCGGCTTGTTGGGTTTGGCGGGTTCCTTCGCGGTTGATGGCAGTGAGGAATGCCCGGCGCGATTGATGAAATCCGGCCAATAATGACCGATCTTGAAAGTGTCCTGGCCGAAGAACAGGAACACGGAATAGACGATAAGCAGGCCCAAGGCGCTAAAGCCGATGCCGATGAGCGCACCGATGACGCGGACCATCATCCGCGGCTTGCGTTTCGTTCGCTTGGGCGGAGCGGTTTGGACCATCGTGGCGATCGAGCCGAGTTGATGTCCCTCGACGCCCGATTCATCGTCCGCATGCTCGCCGGTTTCGCCTTCATGATGCAGCTCATCGCTGAAACGAAAGCCGTCGTCGGCCGCTTCGCCATGGTCTAGAGCACCTTGCTCGCCGTCCGCATGCTCGACGAGCTCGTGATCCGCACCGCCGAACATCGCGGTTTCGTGTTCCATCCCATGCGCTTCGGCCCCATGCGCTTCGGCACCATGCGCTTCGGCACCATGCGCTTCGGCACCGTGCTTCGGCACCGTGCAGTTCGTTCTCGTGTGGTGCAAATTCAGGATCGGCAAAATCCGGATCGGCGACAGCCTGCTCGTGGGCGTCGTGAGGACTGCCGAACGACTCGCTGAAGGCAGGATCGGCTACGCCGCGATCGGCGAGCCCGTGACCGACGCCCGTCTGGTTCGCTATTTCGTGTTCGGCCAGCCCTTGCGAGAATTCGGCGTGCTCGATCGGAGCCATTCCGCCGAGGTCGCTGCCGCCGAGGTCGCTGCCACCGAGTTCGATGCCGCTACGGCCCAGTTCCGGGTGTTGCGTCGCGACGGTTTCGAGATGCTCATTGGCCTGCGCCTCGCCCGGATGAAACATGCCGGACGTCAGCGAGCTCGAACCGGTTGCCGTCGCGGCGTCGCTCGCGGGGGCCGGGACGATCGCCAGCGCCGGGGGGACGTAATCCAAGGCCTCCTGCAACAGATATTGGCTGTGGCAGAGTGGGCAATGGACCCAGACCGAGCGGTCTTCGCCCGCCGGCAGAGACACGATGCGCGAGCATTTGGGACAGACTGTAACGGCAGACATGAGTCAGAACTCCGCGAAGGGCAAAAGATTAGAATAGTCTACCATTGCGCTTTGCCGCGCAGCTAGTAGTTGGCAAGGCCACATCGCCGGCCGATTCAGGTGCATTCGACCTCCGTGCGGACCAGATCCCGCCGGGCAGTCGAAACCTGCTCAAATCGGACGCAACGTGCCTCAACCCTATAATTTAGGAGCAAAACGAGCCGGCAATCCAGTGCTCCGGGCCGATTTGGCAATATTTTTTCGCCCGGCGCGAACCTTTCGACCGATGATGCGTCCCAGTTCTTGTCCCGTAGGCGACATCTAGCAGCCTGTTGAAAAAGGGGAATGGCTCTTAGCGATCGAGAGGATTTCCCCAGTATTGACGTACCCGCGTAGTGCCCGTCCCCTTTTTCAACAGGCTGCTGGCGGTCCAGGCGCCACATGCCTGCGTTCGCCTTGACTTGCCGCGTGGGAGATGGCAGCTTGGAAGACGTGGCTTGGTGGTAGTGGTACAGTTTGAGCCCCCGCGGCACACGGAGTGTGCCTACTACGTAGCAGGCACGCTCCGCGTGCCGTCGCCGCGCCAAAAAGCTTCAAAATGTACCACTATGGGCTTGGTGGCGAAATCGTTTTTGCTTGCCAGTCCGAGTATGATGATTGTGCAGTTTATTTCGTTCTCTCTCCAACCGCGCGACGCGTAGGGAGCCAACCGTGGTCAACGCTCTTCACATCACCATGATCCGACGAATCTTCGCAATTTGCCAAGATACCGCCGCAATCGTGCTCGATGCTCCGAAGCGCTGCGCCAATACGTTGGTCCATCTGAAGCATGCGTCGCTGAAACACGGGTCATGGCTAGCGGCGTTTACGCCCGGCCGCGACCTGCTCGGCGGTTGGGCGGGTGCGTTGCGGCCAACGGCCGAACGTTTGATGCGCGCGAGTCGAATGCGCTTGGCTGAGCGATATAGCTCGGCGAGTGCGGCGCGGCAAACGCGGCAGTGGGCCGTAGCGCGCGTCGCGTGTGCGCAGGTAGCCGGTGCGACGGTAGTTCGGTAAGCCGCGATTCGCGGACCACTCTTATCGAAAATCCGTCGCGGCGCCCGCCAGGCTCGGCTCGCGAGACACGCTGAGCGTTTGTCTCACGCGACCAAAGCTTCGGCCGCCTGCTCTGGCTCGTCCATTCGCATCACGAATTCCGTCAATTTTCCGCGGCATGGTTGCCGCGGCTTTCGGGGAGAGAACCATGTCCGTTCTGGAAGCCATCGAAACTGAAGAGACTGAACAGCCGCCGCAGCTCGATGCGCAGTGCGAGCAGTCGCCGGTCGCAAGCCCGGTGGCGGCCATCGTGCGCCGGGCACAGGCGGGCGACCGCGATGCGCTGGGGCAGCTGATCGAGCGCTACCAGGCCGCGGTCTACGCGATCGCGCTGCGCCGGTTGGGCAACCATGCCGAGGCCCAGGAATTGTGCCAGGAAGTGTTCCTGCAGGCCCTGGAAAAGATCGGTCAACTGCGCGAGCCGGCAGCCTTCGGCGGCTGGCTCCGGGCGATCGCCAACCGGATGGCGATCAACCGCGGCCTGCGCCGGGGACCGGTCCTGTCGGCCGAGCCGGAATTGCTCGACGCGAACCAGTTCGAAAGCCGCACGCCGCTGGGCAACGTGTTGGCCAAGGAGCGCCAGTCACACGTCCGCGCCGGACTTCGTCGGCTGCGGGCCTTGGACCGCCAGACGCTCGAGGCGTTTTACGTCGAAGGGCGTTCGCTGGTCGAAATGAGCGACGATTTCGCCTCGCCGTTGGGGACGATCAAGCGTCGCTTGCACGTGGCCCGCAAGCGCCTGGCCCGCGAACTGGCCGAACTCGCTCCGGCGTGAGGTTCGTTTGGAGCCGGAATTGTGGGGATGACGGAAGGCGCAAAGCCAGACCGTCATTGTGGGCCAAGCCGGGGTCGGGAGTGAACCGACCTCGGCTTGTTTTTTCGCCCGCACGCGTGAAGGGATGCCATTAGGAAAGCTCCCATCGCTAGCTTCCTAGACCGATGTTTCCGTCCGGCGGATAACGTCAGTATGCACAGGCCGTTTGATTTTGCTTCCGGCTGGGGCTGGTAGACGGGTATGATGGGAAGAAGCTTTTCCGTCCGGCAAACCCTCTCGCGCAGCGGAGGATTCTTTACGTGATGTACCGAATTCCGTTAGTGTTCGCCCCTCAGCCGGAAGGAGGCTATTCGGTAACTTCACCGGTACTGCCCGAGTTGCTCACTGAAGGCGACACGTTAGAAGAAGCGCACGCCAATGTTCAGGATGCATTCGAGGCAGTTGTGGAGTTGTACGCGGATCAGGGACATGCGCTGCCAGCAAGCATCTTCCTGCCCGCGCCGAGCGAGGTGGTCTGGTCCGAAGCCTTGGTCGGCAATCCATGACCTACCGCGAGGTGGCTCGAAGATTGACGGTGCTGCGATGCGAAGAGCTTCCGCGGAAAGGCGGAGGCTCGCATCTCAAATGGCGGAATTCAGCAACAAACCGTTCCACTGTCTTGCCTGATTAGGGTCATCGTGATCTGAAAATTGGCACGGTGCGTGGCGCCGTACGCCAATTGGGCCTCGATTGGTCCACTTTCAGCAACGCCTGATCTGGGCGATCTGAGAATTCTGATGGCGCCTTGCAGTGGAAGTTGGAGCAACCTTAGAAAATCCCGACGTCATCAGTCGTGGGTTTGGCGTTCGCGCTGGAACGCAAGAGTCGCCATAGCGGGCCGGCGTGCGCCCCGCCGCGGCGTTGACCATCGTTTGGAAAAAGGTCTATAATCGCCCCCAGCTTTCGATCCCGCCACCTGCTTCGATCTGGCTTTTCGCAGTCGAGCATCAACCCAGAGGAGAATTCGCACTATGGCCACAGCCGCCAGCACGCCCACCGGAATTCATGACGACGCGACCCAGTGCATCGGCAATACGCCGCTGGTGCGGTTGCGGAAGCTGACCGAGGGGTGCGTGGCTACGGTCGTCGCCAAGGTCGAAAGCGCCAACCCGCTCTGGAGCGTCAAGGACCGGATCGCCGGCGCGATGATCGACGCCGCCGAACGCGACGGGCTGATCAAAAAAGACACGATCATCATCGAGCCAACCAGCGGCAACACGGGCATCGGCCTGGCGTTTGTCTGCGCGGCCCGCGGATACAAGCTGGCGATCACGATGCCCGAGAGCATGAGCCTCGAACGCCGCCGGATGCTCAAGGCGTTGGGGGCCGAGTTGATTCTCACTCCGGCCGCCGAAGGCATGCCCGGTGCGATGCGCAAGGCCGACGAATACGTCGCGGCCAATAAGAACTATTTCATCCCGTCAGCAATTCAAGAACCCGGCCAATCCGGAAATCCACCGCAAGACCACGGCCGAAGAAATCTGGCGCGACACCGAAGGCCAGGTCGACATCGTCGTCAGCGGCGTCGGCACGGGCGGCACCATCACCGGCGTGGGCGAAGTGCTCAAGAAGCGCAAGCCTTCGGTCAAAATGATCGCCGTTGAGCCGGCAAATAGTCCGGTAATCAGCCAGCGCCGGCGTGGTGAACCGCTGAAGCCCGGCCGGCACACGATCCAGGGCATCGGCGCCGGGTTCATTCCCGACGTCCTCAACGTCGACATCATCGACGACGTGGTGACCGTGCAAGATGACGACGCCGCGGAAACGACCCGCAATATGGCCAAGCTGGAAGGGCTGATGTGCGGCATCAGCAGCGGCGCCGCCGCCTGGGCCGCAGTGCAAGTGGCCCGCAAGCCCGAGAACCGCGGCAAGCTGATCGTCGTCGTGCTGCCCGACCTCGGCGAGCGCTACCTGTCGACCAAGCTATATCCGGAATGATCCGGTAGGGTGGGCACCGCCCACCGAAGTATTCATGTCAATCAAAGTACCCGGTGGGCAGTCCGGTAGGGTGGGCACCGCCCACCGAAGAATTCACGTCAATCAAAGTACCCGGTGGGCAGTGCCCACCCTACTAGTTACTTGCTGGCGATTCCGAGTTGCTTGCGGATGTTCAGTTCGCGCGTTCTGAGCGCATGAATCTGATACGGCTTGAGCTGCCCGTGCTGCCGCTTCAGAAGTTTCTGCAAGCCGGTGACCAGGTTTTCCTGCTGCTGGGCCACGGTCAAAGACGAATTGGTGCCGACAAGCGAGGTTGTTGCCGTTGCAGTGCCTGAGGCGCTGGCCGGCTGGCTCGCCGCCACTTGAGCGCTCGTCTGTTGAACCATGCGTAGCAACGAGGCTCTGCTGGGCCGCGGTGGCTTGCGAGGAGTTGGACTGCGCGGTCGATTGAGGCGAATGCGTCCCCATCTTGCCACAGCCAACCGCCGGCTGGGCGGCCGACCAACACATGAAACCAGCCGAAATAATCAAGGCCGCGCTTCCGCGAGCAGCATTCGACCCCATCGTTGCCTCCCTTCGGGGCGGAACCGCCCCTGAATAAAAGCCCCCCGCGGCGCACCCGTCGTTCCGGCAACCGATGCACCGCTATCCAACAGCCTAACAATTCCACTGGCAAAGTCCAGCTTTTTGCCGCTATCGTGAAATCGGACGGCAGCGTGGTCATTGCCGACCAACGCGCGACGCTCCGCGACCGTTCGTTGGTGGGCAGTGCCCACCCTACTTGCTATCCAAAGACCCAGCGGCAAAGAATGTACAGGGTTACGATCGTGCCGACGACGATCAGCCACGGTTTGCGGGCCGGCGGCGCATCTTCGCGAGAAATGTACCGCTCGCAATAGGGGCAGCGCGGCGCGTCTTCATAGATTTGCCGCCGGCAGTAAGGGCAGGGGATCGTCGGCTCGCCGCGGTCAGCATCTTCATCGACATCATCCAGGCCCAGATCGTCCGACTCCCAATCCTCGTCGGGCTCTTCGTCCCAAGACTCATCTTCGATCGTCCGACGAGCCACGCGTTGCGATCCTCCTCTATTTCGGGATCAACTAACGATCGGTGTCGCTGTGTCGCAACCCCTCATCCCCGGCCCCTCTCCCGCGTCGGAGGTGAACTAGATCATTCGTGCTTCGACATTCTTTCTCCCCTCGCCCCTTGCGGGAGAGGGGTCGGGGGTGAGGGGTCGGAAGACAGTGACGCCGAATTCCAGTTGCAACTGGCACGTCGAACTTGATTCCCACCCTCACCCCAACCCTCTCCCGTCAAGGGAGAGGGAGAGTGCGGAAACGGACGCTTCACCCACAAATCTGCGATCACACCATTCGTCATTCCGCTCCCTATTCTTCGTCGCTGCGAAGCTTTGCCAGGATGCTGTAATCCTCGAGCGTCGTCGTGTCGCCGACGGTTTCTTTGCCGCTGGCGATATCGCGCAGCAGCCGGCGCATGATTTTGCCGCTGCGCGTCTTGGGTAGGGCATTGGTGAAGCGGATGTCGTCGGGCACGGCCAGCGCGCCGATTTCCTTGCGCACATGCCGCTTCAATTCTTCACGCAGCTTGTCGTCGGGCACGCCGTGCTTCACCGTGACAAACGCCGCCACCGCGTCCCCCTTCAGTTCATGCGGCCGGCCCACCGCGGCCGCTTCGGCAACCCGCGGATGGCTGACCAGCGCGCTCTCGATCTCGATCGTGCTCAGCCGATGGCCGGCCACGTTCAGCACGTCGTCGATCCGGCCCATGATCCAGTAATAGCCATCCTTGTCGCGGCGGCAATTGTCGCCCGCCAGATAGCGATGTGGCACCTTGCTCCAATATTGCTCCTTGTAGCGCTCGTCGTCGCCCCAAATGCCGCGCAACATGCCGGGCCAGGGTTTTGTCATGACCAGCCAGCCTCCCGAGCCCAGCGGCACGGGGTTGCCTTGCGAATCGACGATGTCGGGCAGCACGCCCGGCAGCGGCTTCGTGCAGCTTCCGGGCTTGGTGGGAATCGCGCCGGGCAAGCGGGCTCATCATGATCCCGCCGGTTTCGGTTTGCCACCAGGTGTCGACAATCGGGCAGCGCTCGCGGCCGATCTTGCGGTGATACCACATCCAGGCTTCGGGGTTGATCCCTTCGCCGACCGTGCCCAACAGCCGCAAGCTCGATAAGTCGCAGGCATCGACCCAGTGATCGCCCCATTTAATGAACGACCGCACGGCGGTGGGCGCCGTGTAAAACACCGTGACGCGATACTTCTCGATCAGCCGCCAGAAGCGGCCTTCGTCCGGCGCATTCGGCGCTCCTTCGTACATCAGGACCGTGGCGCCCGCCGACAACGGACCGTACACGACATAGCTATGCCCAGTCACCCAGCCGCAGTCGGCGGTACACCAGAACACGTCTTCATCGCGATAGTCGAAGACCCATTCGAAGGTTTTCTTGCAGAACAGGTTGTAGCCCGCCGTGGTGTGCTTGATTCCCTTCGGTTTGCCGGTCGAGCCGCTGGTGTACAGAATGTAGAGCGGTGTTTCGCTGTCCAGCGGTGCGGCGGGCGTGTGTGGGTTTGCGCATTTCCATCAATTCGTGCCACCAATGATCGCGACCTTGTTGCATGGTCACGTCGTTGCCGACGCGGCGGAGCACGATGCAATTCTTGACCGTCGGCGATTTGGCCAGGGCTTCGTCAACGTTGGCTTTCAGCTTCAAGACTTGCCCGCGCCGCCAGCCGCCGTCGGCCGTGATCACGAGCTTTGCCTTGGCGTCGTTGTTCCGATCGGCGATCGCTTCGCTGGAAAATCCGCCGAAGATCACGGAGTGAATCGCCCCGATCCGGGCGCAACCCAGCATGGCGATCGCCAGCTCGGGCACCATCGGCATGTAGATCGAGACCACGTCGCCTTGTTTGATTCCCAGCTTCAGCAGCACGTCGGCGAATTTGCACACTTCGCGGTGCAACTGCTGGTAGGTGAGGGTCCGCTGATCGCCGGGCTCACCTTCCCAGAGGATCGCGGCCTTGTTTTGCCGCGGCGTGCCGAGATGAGCGTCGAGGCAATTGTACGAAGCGTTCGTCTGGCCGCCGACGAACCATTTTGCAAACGGCTCGTTCCATTCCAGCACTTTCGTATACGGCTTGAACCAATGCAGTTCGCCGGCCAGCTTACCCCAGAAGGCTTCGATGTCGGCCGCGGCCTCGTCCCACATTTTCTGGTACGCGGCCAGCGAACCGATCCGGGCCTTGGCGGCGAATTCCGGCGGCGGGGCAAACAGCCGCTTTTCCTGCATGACCGTATCCACCTGCCCGCCAACCTGCTCCGCCATGGCAAGATCCTCGAGAAGCTAAAAAGCGGGGAATCGAACGAACCACGCGGATTCTAAATCCGCCGCGCGCGAGGTGTCAACGAAAGCACAATTCTTAGAGATCTCCTGGAATCATTGCGCTGCCGCGACTGAGTTTCGCCGCTACACGCCGCTGGCCACGGATTGTCGCCGGGCCGCGACGCTCGGGGCTTGATGCAGCTCCGATTCGTGGGCGTCCAACACGGCGTCGACCGGCAAGGCTCCGCGCCAGACAATCGACGCGTAATTGCCCGCATCGGTGATCCACGTCGGATGGATTCTCGCGCGCAATTCCGCGGGGAGGAGCACCACGAGGCGCTTCGCTCCCTTCGGGCGACCGGGCGTCACGCTGTAAAATTGATCGAGATATGTTGGAGTGCGGAAGGCCGCCGCAAGCAGCGTTTCGAACGTCGCCGCGCTCGGCGACGCGCATTCCCCTCGCCCCTTGCGGGAGAGGGGCCGGATTTCGGTGAGCTCAGTCGAACCGGGGTGAGGCGAATTGCCAATTGGTCGGCCATCACCCTCACCCCAACCCTCTCCCGTCGAGGGAGAGGGAGATGACGCAATCGGCTCCAAGATCACTTGCAGCGTCGTGTAGGGGTTATCGGCCAGGATCGCGTCGATCCAAGCGGCGGCGCAGTGGCGATTGCGGTCGAAGTCGCTCGAGTGAATCCATAGCGTGAAGGCTTGCGGGCGATCTTCAGCCAGCGGCAATCCAGCGCCCAGGGCGATTGCCGGATCATCCAGATCAACATGATATGCGGGCCCGTTGAGCGCCGGCTCCGGCAGCGGATCGAATTCGGTTTCGAACAACTCTTGAGCCTCTTCCATCAAGTCATACATTTGGGAGAGTGTGAGCGTCGGCGTATTGAGCACGTAATACGGCGGACGATTCTGGAATGTCAGGCCAAGCTCTGCCGCCTCTTGCCGGAACGCCGTGCCGGGTAAGATCGCCAGATTGAAAACTTGCACTTCGGAATAAAGCTGCGAGCGGTGCAGGTAGTCGAGGCCGCGGCGGACGGAATCGACCGTGTCGCCCGGCAGCCCGATAATCAGATCGACTTTCACGCGGATGCCCAAATCGAGCATCGCCCGGGCGCCGCGCTCGAAGGCCCGCAAATTATTCTTCCGGTCCATAAGCTCCATTGCCAGCGGATCGATCGATTGCAGGCCGATTTCCACTTCCGCAAAATTCGCTTCTTTCAGCAATCCGGCAACTTCTTCGGTAATCCCCTCGGCCCGCAATTCGCCGAAGTAGGTGAATTGCCGGTCGGGATTCTCGCTGGCTAGCAGCCGCAGGAATTTTGGAAAGTCGCGCCGTTGATTCAACGTCGGGTCGAGCAGCACGACTTCGCGCGCGCCGCGCCGCCGGGCATGTTCCAGATTGGCGACGATCTTTTCCTCGGGCAGGAAATAAAGATCATCGTAGCTTTTCGGATAGTAGCAGAACTTGCATTTGAAAATGCAGCCGCGGATGGTTTCCAGCAGCATCATCTGCTCGTCGGCCGCGTCGAGAATGCCGGCAAGATACGGCGAAGAGATCTCGGTCAGATTCGGCAGCGGCCGGCGCGGCGGCGGCAAGCGCAGCTCATGTTCGCTGGCTTCGTGTGCCCCTGGCTCTGCCAATGCTGGTTGGAATCCATTGCTGTTCACGTGCGCAAGCAGAGCACTGGCGGAGCCAGTGGCACACGGCGGACGAACGTACAAGCCTGGAATAGCCGCTCTTGGTCGATCGTCCTGCGAAAGTGCCGTCAGCAACTCGCGAAACGTCTGTTCCCCTTCGCCGATGGCTGCGTAGTCGATTGCCTTTTGCCGCAGCACCCAATCGTTGTCGGCCGTGATTTCGGGGCCGCCCACGATAATTTGGAGTTCCGGTCGAGCCGTCTTGAGCTGTTCGGCAATCCACAGCGTCCGCTCGATGTTCCACAAATAGCAGGTGAATCCAACCAGCCACGGCTCGCCGGCCAGGATCGCCTCGACCAGGCCGCGATCGCCGAGCGTGTTGGCCGAAATCGGCGGAAAAATGTCGATTGCATAGTTTGCGGCCAAACCGTGGCTCTCGGCGTACATCTTCAAGTAGCCGGCCGCCAGTGGCACGTTGCCCCGAATCGGTTCCGGCCCGACCGGCGGAATCGGCAGTTGCACGAGCAGAACTTTGCGACGGGATGAAGCCATGATGATCCAGCATAAGCAATGTAAACCCGGCCGACGAGAGCGCGCCGTTTTAGCCGCTCCGCTTGCGGAGCGCGTGGCATCGCGCCGTTACTTCGCCCGGACTCTCTCCAAAAACCGCTGGAGATCTGCCGGCAACGGCATCGTAAACTCGACCTTCTCGCCGCTCGTCGGGTGGATGAAACCGATCTCGGCCGCGTGCAGCGCCAGCCGGGGAGCTCCGCTGGTGTCGGGCACGGTTTTGCCGCGGCGAAATGGCCGATACACTTTCTCTCCGCACACCGGGTGGCCCAACTCCGACAGATGGATTCGAATCTGGTGCGTGCGGCCGGTTTCCAGTTGGCACTCCAGCAGCGTGTAGCCGCACTTGAAGTGTTCCAAAGGCCGGACGTGCGTTACGGCGTGCTTGCCTAAATCGGCGCGCGGGGTGACGCCCCGGCGGCCGTCGCCGCGGTCGCGAATCAGCCGAAACGAGATCGTTTGGGCCTCGACCTTGCCTTCCACGATGGCCAAATACCGGCGATGCGTCGTGTGGTTGCGGAATTGCTCGCCGAGATGCCGCTCGGCCCGGATCGTGCGGGCGAAAACCATTAAGCCGCTGGTATCGCGATCCAAACGATGCACCGGCCGCACCGGGCGCGGCACCCCTTTGCCGCGCCGCTGCGGTTCGCGGCGCGCGATGATGCCGGGCAACAGCTCATCCAACGTCGGTTGCAATTGCCGCCGTTTCGCCGGCCAAGAAAGCTCTTCGCGATGACGATTCGACGTCAGGCCGGTCGGTTTTTCGACCACCACGACGTGCTCGTCCAAATAACGGATGCGAATGTCCTCGGGCTTCGGCGGGGCAGCGGTCGGCTCGTCGAGAACCTTGATGACATCTTGCAAGCTCAACCGCCGGCCAGCATCGACGCAAAGATTGCCGCTGACCAGCACGTGGCGGCCCTGCATCAGCCGGCGGATCTCGCCCCACGATTTGCCCGGCAGCCAATGCCGCAGCGCCGCGGCGATGGTCTGATGCTCTTGGGCCGGCAGGACGCGGAAGATTTGGGGCATATCGTGTACGGAAAAGCGCTGCTGACAACTGCTCTAAATGCGAATTCACAACCTTGGGAGGGCGAGGCTCCTGCCGAGCCGTGAGCCCCGCGGCTCGGCAGGAGCCTCGCCCTCCCCTCGAGCATCGCCCTCCCATTATCAATAAGCGCGGCTTAGCTCTTCGCGCCGAGCTTGACGCCTTGATCGTCGATGTGATAGGGGAGGATTTCTTCGCTGCAAGCGCTGCCGCGGTGTTTGGCGATATACATCGCGCGGCCGAGGCGATTTCCTTCGCGCACGCGGCCGAAGTAAATCACCGTGTTGGCGTTCGACAGCACATCCCCTTCATCCAGCGGACGGCCGATCAAGTCTTCGAGCATCGTTTCGCGTGTCGTGTAAAGGAGCAGGCAGCCGATTTGGCGGAAGTCGTACAGATGCCGCTGGACCTCGGCCTCGTTCGCGCGAAACTTCTCACGAAATAAATCGCGGGCGACCCAATCGGCGTCCTTCCGCAAAATTTGGTGGTAGATGTATTCGAACAACTCGAATTGAATCGACTCGCTGGGCCGATCGACCGGCTCCATGCCATCGACCACGGCCCGGCGCACCCCGCGCATGAAATTGCCGTAGAAAAACAGGATTGCGGTGCTCAGCCGCTTCATCAGATCGGCTTTCCAATCAAGCCATTCGTCGAAATCGAGATCGTGCCGCGTGACCCGCCGGCCGGTGTGCTGGAACAGATTCAAGTAATCGGCGGGGCGTCCATTGGTTTTCCAAACGGTCTCGGGATCGAGATGATCCACGGCCGCCATCGGTTCGAAGCGCCCAATCGTAACGCCCGGCGGCATACGGCCCATGGTTCTGCGAATCGCCGCGCGACGACATGTCGAAGACGATGCCGCGGTGTCCCTCGTCGCGCTGACCGGCGTTGAGATAGCCAAGGCCCAACTGCGTCTTGCCGATGCCGGTGGCTCCGGCCACGACCGTCAGCGTGCCGGGCAGCAATCCACCGCCCAGATGCGCGTCGAGTTCGGCGATGCCTGTGCTTTGGCGAGGAATCGAATTCATCCGACCAGTATATCGGCTCAGCCGCTGCTCGTTGAGGGCCGGAAATCAAGTTGATGGCCGGTAATCGGCAGGTTTTCCGGCACTTAGGGCCTATCCGAGAACCGTCTGCGGAGAAGGGGACAGGCACATTTTGCTCACAGGGCATCGCAAAATGAGCCAGTCCCCGACGGTTCTCGGATAGGCAGTTAATACGCGATCGCGCATTTCATGCATTCGTAGGGTGGGCATCACCCACCAATCACCGGCGACTTGACTCTCAATTCGTCTGCGGCCCGTTTTCCGTGGTGGGCATTGCCCACTCTACGGCAGCGTCGCGCCGTCGGCCCATTGGCGGTGCCAGAGTTCAAGAATCAAGAGTGCCCAGAGGCGATACGAATAATCGCGTTTGCCGGATTGATGTTCGTCAACCAGACGGGCGACTTCTTGCGGGCGAAAATATCCGCGACGCTGGGCGATGGGATCGAGAAGTGTCTCGCGCACCAGCGGGCCGAACTCGTTTCGCAGCCAAGAGGCGAGTGGAATGCCGAAGCCCATCTTGCGGCGGCGGCGGATGCTCGGCGGGAGCAAATCAGCAAAGGCGGCGCGGAGAATGCGCTTGCCGCGCATGGCACGCTGCTTGAAGCGGATCGGCATCGCGGCGGCAAGTTCCACAATGCGATGGTCCAACAGCGGCTGCCGGCATTCCAAGCCGTGGGCCATCGAGGCGATGTCGACCTTCACCAGCAGATCGCTAGGCAAATAGGTCGTCAGATCGGCTAACGAGGCGGCGGTGACGGGATCGCGATTGCCCGAGCGCTGCCAAGCGCGGTCCAACGAATTCGATCGGATCGACGCCGGAAAGCCGTGCGACGAACTCGTCGGTGTACAGCGCGCGCCGGCCCGGTTCGTCGAAGATGCCGATCCAATCGAGATAACGGCGGACCATCGGCCGGTCCAATCCCGCTACGAGCCGCTGCAACCGCCGCACGGCGCTGCGGCGCCCGCCAGGCCAACGCTGCCAGAGTCTGGCGGCCATCAGCCGCCGCACGCCATGCGGCAAGCGATCCAATGCGGCCGAGAGCCGGACGGCTCGATAACGATCGTACCCGGCGAACAGCTCGTCACCGCCGTCGCCCGTCAACGCGACCTTGACGTCCCGGCTCGCCAACTCCGATACATGCCAGGTCGGGATCGCCGAGCTGTCGGCGAACGGTTCGTCGAAATTCCAAATCAAGCGCGAAACGATTTCTGCCGACGGTTCGACTTGCAGCACATGATGATCGGTGCCGAATCGTCGAGCCACTTCGAGCGCGTACTCGGTTTCGTCGTAAGCGGGATCCGCGAAGCCGATCGAATACGTTTTGATGCCGCCCGTTGGACCGGCCAACTTACTCATCAAGCCGACGACGATCGAAGAATCGACGCCGCCCGACAAGAATGCCCCCACCGGCACGTCGCTTTGCAGCCGAATCCCGACGGCCTCGGTTGCCAGCGCTCGCAGTTGCTCGACGCTGTCGGACCAGGAACGCTGTCGCTCGTGAGCAAAATCGGGCTGCCAGTAGCTGGCAACCTCCATTTTTCCATCGCGCCACACCGCATAATGGGCCGGCGGCAGCTTACGAATTCCCCGAAAAATCGTTTTCGGCGGCGGCACGTATTGGTAGGTCAGATATTCGTCGATCGCCTCGGGGTCCACTTCTCGCGGCATGCCTGGCACGGCGAACAGTGATTTCAATTCGCTGGCGAACAACAAGCGACCAGGCTCCAGCCGATAGACCAGCGGCTTCTTGCCCAGCCGATCGCGGGCGAGCACTAACTGCCTGCGCCGGGCGTCCCAAATCGCCACGGCGAACATACCCCACAAGTGCCGGGCGAATTCGACCCCTTCGTCCTCGTAGAGATGGACGATCGTCTCGGCGTCGCCGCGGGTCCGAAAGCGGTGTCCCGCCGCGACCAGCCGCTCGCGCAACGCGCGGTAGTTGTAAATCTCGCCGTTGAAGACGCACCAGACCGTGGCGTCTTCATTCGACAGCGGCTGCCGGCTCCCCGCGGGATCGATAATCGAGAGCCGGCGAATCCCTAGCGCCACTCCCGGCGTCGGCTCGCCGGTGTCGAGCGCTTCGAAAGGCGCGAATAGTTGCCGGCGTCATCCGGGCCGCGGTGGGCCAGCAGATCGGTCATCCGGCCGAGCGCGCTGCCGTCAATTGTCGCCGCCGGATCGGTCCAGACCGCGCCGACGATTCCGCACATGAGGGCCTCGGTCAATCAATTGAGCGATCATTCGCCCAGTATTGCCCGGGCCGTCAACGCGACGATCAAGAACAGCACGACCACGATGAGCAGGATGCCGAGAATCGAAGAAAACATCATGATTTTTAGTATACCAGAGTGGCACGCGAGGAGAAAAATAACCCATTAGTCATCTGGAGTGTGGGCGTCTCAAAAGTGCGTGGAGTGCATAGTGGTACATTTTGAAGCTTTTTGGCGCGGCGACGGCACGCGGAGCGTGCCTGCTACGTAGTAGGCACACTCCGTGTGCCGCGGGGGCTCAAACTGTACCACTACCTGGGAGTGGCAGTGTGGACAAGCGCATTTCCCCTCGCCGCTTGCGGGGTTGGACTTCGCTGAGCTCAGTCGAACCGGGGTGAGGGGTGGGAACATCGGTGACGTCGAAATCCAATTGCAAATGGAAGATCGAACTTGATTCCCACCCTCACCCCAGCCCTCTCCCGTCAAGGGAGAGGGAGAATGCGGAAACGGATGCTCGACCCAACAAATCTGACGCTCACACTCCATTCAGACATTCGTCATTGATTCGTCATTCGTCATTCGGCATGCGACATTTACCCCTCAGCGGCGGGCTTCGCGGACGAGGTGGCCGAGCTCGGGGACGATCAGTCGCTCCATCGCCAGGCGCACCGCGGCGGGGGAGCCGGGCATGGTGAGCAGCACTTTTTGATCCATTAGCCCGCCAGTCGCCCGGCTGAGCATGGCCGCTGCCCCCACCTGCTCGAAGCTGAGCATCCGAAACAACTCGCCGTAGCCGGGCAGGGTCTTGGAGAGCAGTCCGGCAACGGTTTCATAGGTTTGATCGCGGCGGCCGATGCCGGTGCCGCCGGTCAGAAGCACCGCGTCGATGTCGGTCTGCTGGCGAATTTCGGCCAGCAGGCCACCGATCCGCGCCGGGTCGTCGGGCACCAGATCGCGGCGGGCAACCCGTTGGCCGGCCGCTTCCAGCAGCTCGACAATCAGCCGGCCGCCGACGTCGGTTTCCAACGTCCGGGTATCGCTGATCGTGATCACAGCGCAGCGGACCACGTGCGGCGCTTCGGCCCGATGCTGGGCGACGGAGGGCACGAATTCGGTCATTTTTGAAACTCCAGGACGCTCGCAATGGTTAAAGTGTTGCTCATCAGTCAGTCAAGAACGCGGTTATGACGATGATCCGGCCAGAATTGCTTGCACAGCAGTCAAGGGATTATACTAAAACGGCCCACTTGGAGCCGACGGCATACGGAGTATGCCTGTTACGTGGCAGGCACGCTCCGCGTGCCGTCGCCGCGCCAAGAGTCTCAAAATGTACTACTAGGGCCACGGGCTTCTTGCCAGCATAGCGCCCATTGCGGATCAGGCTGGAGAGTTTCGATGACACACCAACACGGCTTTCCGCGAGTGACCGCCTGGGCCTTGATGTTCTGCGTCTTGGCCCTCCTCGCCACTTCCAGTCTGACTGCTCGCGCCGACATCTTTGTCCTGACGAACGACGGCCAGGTGCAAGGCGACGTGGTGAACGCGGCGGATAATCAGCCGGGCAAGATCGTCGTTCGCACCGCCGCTGGCCAAATCACGCTCGACAAGAGCCAGATCAAGCAAATCATTCCACAGAGTCCGGCCGAGTTGGAATACGAGCGCATCCGCCCGACCTATGCCGACACGGTCGAGGACCAGATGCGGCTGGCCGATTGGTGCCGCGAACATTCGCTCTCCAAGCAACGTCAAATCCATTTGGAACGGATCGTCGTGCTGGATCCCGACAATCAGCGGGCACGCTCGCTGCTAGGCTACGCGCATGTCGACGGCCGCTGGGTCCGGCAGGAAGACGCGATGAAAGAGCGCGGCTTCGTGCTGTACAAAGGCCAATGGAAGTTGCCGCAGGAAGTCGAGTTGCTGGAGAATCGGCGGAAGGAAGAGCTCGCCGAGAAAGATTGGTATGCCAAGATTCGCCGCTGGCGGTTGGCCGTCGACAACCGGCCCGACCGGTCCGACGCATTGCAGGACGAGTTGGCCGCGATCAACGATCCGGCCGCGGTGCCGGCCCTAAGCCAATTGGCCACCAACGACAACGATCCGCATGTCCGCATGGCGGTGCTGGGCCAACTCGTGAACATTGGCACCGGCAGCGCGATCACGCTCGTGGTGGCCCGGACGCTGAACGACACGAGCGAAGAAATCCGCTGGTCGGCGCTCGACAAGCTCGTGGCGGCGCACCATCCCGAGGTGGTGTCGGTGTATGTTCAGGCGCTGAAGAGCAAAGACAACGTGCGCGTCAATCGCGCGGCATTCTGCCTGGGAAAACTGCACGATCGATCGGCGATCGGCCCGCTGATCGACGCGCTGCGGACGACGCACAAGTTCATCGAGAATCCCGACGCCCAGCCGGGCCAGATGACCACCACCTTCGGCCGCGGCGCCAGCGCCGGAAGCGGCGGATTGTCGGTGGGAGGCGGACCGAAGGCCGTCAAGATGACACTGGAAAATCAGGAAGTCTTGGCCGCGCTCTTGGCCACGATCGACAACGCGGCCAACTTCCAATTCAACCAGCAAGCCTGGCGCGTCTGGTGGGCCGGACAGCGCAAACCGGTGGTCATCGACGCCCGCCGCGATTAGCTGCTGGGTCGATCGGTTGCCTTCTGCTTGCCCGCGCGGGGAAGAAAAGGGGACATTCTACTTTTCGTATAAAGTAGAATGTCCCCTTTTCCGTTCACCCGGCTGCGGTCCCAGTGCCGGCAGCGGCGGATTGTCGGGCCGGCAAGGAAAAGGCAAGGCAAAGGGAACGCAGATGTTTTTACACCAGGGGAAGAAAAGGGGGAAGAAAAGGGGACATTCTACTTTTCGTATAAAGTAGAATGTCCCCTTTTCCGTTCCAAGCAATGCTTGGTGGATGTATCGGGTGATTTTGGGCGCGATCATGGGCGCGGTAGCCGGAGCGATCGCCGAGCGGGCGTACTTGAGAATCCTGCGGCGGACACACTCCGGCGATCAACCGGCGCGCGCACGGAACCGAGTTTTCAGCGCACGAATCGGTAGTGGTTCACTTTGAAAATCAAAGCCAGCTCACGGGCCGCCGGCCCGCGGAGTAGAATGGGGGCATGCGAGTCTTCTGGATGATCTTCGCTGCCCTAATCGGTTTTGTAGTCGGCGACCGTCTTGGCCAGCCGGAAGGGTACTGGCACCACATGCCCGAGGAGACCTATTGGTGGGCATCGTGCGTTGGAGTATGCACAACTGCCCCAGCCCTGCTCATTTTCTTCTGGCCATCCCATAAATCAGTTTGACAGAATAAAGACCAGGGAAGAAAAGGGGACATTCTACTTTTCGTATAAAGTACAATGTCGAATGTCCCGTTTTCCGTTCTTTTCCGTTCACTTAGGCTTCGCGTACTCGCCCATTCCGGTGATATCGATCACCACGACAGGTTGGTCGCCGACAACCCAAGCATCGTGGCCGGGCGGAATGAGTGAGACTTCGCCTGGGCCGAACTCCGCTTCGCTTCCGTCGTCCATCCGCACGGCCAGCCGGCCCGAGATATGGTACTGCAAGTGCGGAGCCTCGCAGTCTCTTGGTCTTGGCGACCGGCTTGAGTGATGTCGACCACTTCCAGCCTGGCTGCAAAGTGGCCCGGCCGAACTTCACGCCGCCGAGAGTGACCACCTCCACCCTCCCCTGCGGAAATTCGCGCGTCTCGTCGGGAAGCGAACAGTTTTTCTTTTGCATCGACGTTGTCATGAGCGGTTCCTCCACAAGAAAGAAGGCGCCACGGGCCACACTGTACAAGAGCGCAACGGCTCAGAACCAGTTTAGCGAGCAAGGCCCCATTATTGAGCGCTCTCCTTCGTCGCCGCAAGCGTGCGGCGTGAAAGAGCCGCGCACGAATTAAGCGACCCGTGGCGTGCCACTTGCCACGGACGCCCGTCGCCTAAATCCCTGCCCATAGAAATGCCGCGTGCAAAGTAAGGGATGGCGTTGCCGGTGGCGGGCCTGCAAGACGCTTACTGCGTGCGCGGCTCTTTACGCTGAGCGCTCTCGTGAAAGAGCCGCGCACGAAGTAAGCGACTGCGGCGTGAGGCAAAGCCATCGGGATCGGGCCGGCGGGAATCCGCCCGCCCATGGCGGTATGCACACATGGCGGGGAAAACTGCGCAAATTCTGCGGCCGTCTTGCGATTTGCCCGATTGATAGCATGCGCCGATTTCTCGGAGAATTTGGAATAATCTTTACAGGCCGGAGAATCGCACCCCCGATGTAGGGTAATAGTACGACGAGGGAATTTCAGCAGCCGAGGCGGATCCGGCCAGCGACCCACGCCGTTCGATTTGCTCAGCAAGGGGACCTATCAATGGCTTGTCATTGCATGCGGCTCGGTCTGTCAGGCATAGCTTTGTGTTTCGCGCTGGTTGGGACGGTTTTCGCGCAGACCGACGTCCCGATGGTTGGATCCTACAATCAGGGAGGCCCAATCAATTCGAGCAGTGACGACAGCCTGGAATATCGCCCCCCGTCGGAAATGTGGTTCGGCGGGGTGGAAGCCACGTTCATGCATACCGTTCGCCAAGGGGCTCCGTCGGTGGACATCCACGCCCTCGAAAACTTTAACGAAGGCGACCCCAGCTCCAACGATGCCGATTCGCAGTACGGCGTCGCGCCGCGGATTTGGCTCGGCCTCGAGTTAAACGATTGCTGGGGTGTGCGCGGCCGGTTCTGGCAACTCAAGGACAACAATTCCGCGTTGTCCGGCGATCCGGGGCCGTCGTTCGACGGCGCCGGACCGGGAGGAAATTTCTCCCTCGCAAACTACGATCTCGACGCCTACAATATCGACCTGGAAGCGACCCGGAATTGGTGTATGGGCGAATGGTCGGGCGATGTGAGCCTCGGCGGTTGCTATGCATCGCTGCGGCGCGATGATTTTGCCTCGCTCTACTTTCTCGACACGGGGACGACGGCCTTTGGCAGCTCCCACCGGCGAATGGGCGGCGCAGGCGTCACCAGCTCGCTGGAAGCGCGCCACTGCCTGGGCGACAGTGGCTGGAAAGTGTTTGGCAACACGCGAGGTTCCGTGCTGTTTGGCACGACGACTGCCTCGGCCACCGCGGCCGCCAGCCTGGCCGCGGATGACGACGCCGCGTCGGATGGTGAGGGGAGCACGGGAAATTCCACCATTTACATTTTCGAGACCCAGTTGGGGACCGAGTGGTCCCATCCGCTCACCTGCATGCGTGGCACCTTCTTCTTCCGAGGAGCGGGCGAATATCAATGGTGGTGCGCCGAACGCGCGACGTCGAGTGTCGCGGTCGCCAATATCAATGACATTAGCGGATCGGTTAATGTGACAAGCACCACTCCCAGCGCGAACATCGGCTTCATCGGCGTAACGGCCTCAGCCGGATTCCGCTTCTAACACCGCTTATGCAAGCGCGGGGGCAAATTCAAAGGGACGGAAGCCATATCATCTTGGGAGAGGCTTCCGTCCCCTGTGGCCAACCGTTCGTCGCCGAGGATGGTCCGCCTGCTATCGCGTCAGGCGGCGCGTTCGATGCGCTTCAGGTGCGTGCGCCGCTTGGGGAGCCAGCCTTCGCCCAACACGGATAGCGCCACGCGGTCTTCCAGATTTGGCCGAAAGATCGTCAAGAGCAGCAGCGGCAGATACCAGCCGATGTAGAGCGCGCCGAAATGGGCGTTCCAGAATTGGCAGGCCAACATCACGGCCGCCGAACAGCTCATCAGAGTGCCCAGATTCTTTTGCGCCGGCCAAATGGCCATCGTGACCGACAAGGCCACGAACGCGACGAGTACCGGAATCCGATAGACTGGATCCAACAAGTTCAGCCGCCAGAACCCTTCGAAATTCTCTTTGGCCATTTGCGGAATGGCCCAACCGAACATCTGCCCGAGGTCGGTAAGAAATGCCTCGCGCCCGGCGCCCAAAGCAACAAGAGCGCCGCCAGCGCCGCCAACATGGGCAACAAGCCGCCCAAAAACCGCAACAGCCCGCGCTGCCAATAGAAGCTGAGCCATAATGGCAGCAGGAACAGCGGGTAGTAAGCCAATCCCGTGGCCAGGCCCATCAACATGCCGGCCAGCACCGGCCGGCGATAGACCACGATCGCCCACACCAAGGGCGCGGCCGGCAACACGTGCCGCAGATAGCCTGTCACCTCAGCGGTGTAGGGCAGCATGAGATACAAGACCGCGGCGGCGATGCCGGTCTTGATGTTGTCGAAATGCCGGTAGCCGATCAGGACGAGGCCCGTGACCACCGCCAGATGCAGCAGCACGAGCAGAACGCGGGTAGAAAGCAAATCGACCGGGGGATGCACCGCTTCGCCCCCCCGCGGCGCGGCGCCTTGAGCGCTCGGTCCACGCAGCGACATATCTTGCGTGATGATGTTCGGAATTCTAAACAGCAAGGGATAGCCAGGCCCTTGCCGGGCCAGCCGAATCGCTTCCGCCGCCGGCGTCGCCTGATCGGCGGTCGAGCCGCTGGCACCCGTCGCGGGTTCGTCTTTGGGCGTCGGAGCTTTGACCTCGACCGCCCCGATCGACACAAACGGCGAATCTGGGGTCGTCACCGGAGCAGGATGCGCCGGAGCCCGCGCTGTCGCTGCCGCCACCGGAGGCGCCTTATCGCTTTCGGGCATTTCGGGATTGCCGGTAAGCACGTTCGCCGAGAGGAACACGAACATCGCAATGCCCAGAAACGCCATCCCTCCGGCCGAAAGATTGGGTTCCAGCAGCGGCCGTCGGACCATCATCGGATCGACCAGCATCCGCACCAGAAACCACAGCCCCGAGGCGAACAGCCAGATGTAGCCGGCCTGTTCGAACCGGATGGCCCCGGTGGCGTGGCCATATTGGGCGGCAAATAGCCCGGGAGCGATCAGAATCAGCGCGATCAGATCCAAGTTCCGCACGCTCCAAAAGCGGCTAAACTTGAAAAACAGCGAAATCGTCAGAATCGACGAAAGATGAACCCAAGTCGTCGGGCTCACTCGGTTATAAAAAAAGGGGAGTTCGCTCATATCACGACACCCCAACGCAGGAATAGCGAATCGACGAACTGCGCCACCAGACGGCGCAACCGAGTTAGGATCCGGAAATTTTCTAAACGAACGGCTAACAAAGATTTAAGATAAACAGTGCCGGGCGATTTGCAAGGTTAAGATGGCGGCTTAGGGCTTAGGGCCTATCCGAGAACCGGCGGGGACTGGCTCATTTTGCGGTGCCCTGGGAGCAAAATGTGCCTGTCCCCCTCTTCCTCGGCCGGTTCTCGGAAAGGCAGTTAGGGGCTGAGGGCTTACGGACGTTTCCGCTGAGGCCCTTCCACAATTGATTGGGCCTTATCCCATGGGTTTTCAGGGCGCAACGCCGCACGAGCAGGACCCAAATAAGATGCCGGAGCGATGCGGGGAGTCACACAGCGCCACCGGCTACTTGCATGATTCGTGCGCGAAAGCGCCGGAATTGGAAACCTGTATCGATTGGCTAAGCCGAACCGAGGGCGCCGCGCCAGCGAACCAACATCACAGACTCACGTCGGCCAAGCGTTGGCGGGCAATGGCCGCCCATGGGCTTTCCGGCGCCAGTTGCAGAAATGTTCGCCAGTGCTGGTCCGCCTCGGTCGCCAGTTCCAAGTCGTCGAGGGTCCGGGCAAGATGAAAATGAACATCGGCGTATTCCTCATGGAATGCCAAAGCTCCCTGAAAGGCCGCGACGGCCAACTCGCGCTCGCCTAACTCCGAGAGCACGCAGCCGAGGTTGGCCCGGGCTTCGACGTATTCCTGGTCCAGTTCGATCGTCATGTAATACCGCTCCCGGGCCGCGGTTGCGTCGCCCAGGCGGTATAAGATTTCGGCCAGCGCGAAACAGATCTGCGGATCGGGCCCTTCCGCCGCAAGCGCGGCGCGATACATGTCGGCCGCAGCAGCCAAATGACCCTCCTCTTCCAGCGCCACAGCCTCGGCCGTCAGTTCCGCGGCCGTGGGTGTTGCCGCTGAAATCTCTCGGCGAGCATCGCCGCCGTCGCTCGACCTGAATCCACGAATCGAAAGCTGCCCGGGATGCAAAGCCGTCTCACTCGACTCCGCATCGGGCGCTGCGGGGTCGTGCGGCGAAGCTTGCGGCGCCGCTTCGAAATCGAACCAGATCTGGCCTCCCGGCGCGATCAGCCCTTCACCCTGCCGCAGCAGCAACTGCTTGCCTTCGACGATCACCGACAGTTGCGCCAAAGGTCGGGCCACGCTGGGGACAAACCGTGCCAGCTCGGCGAGCTTTCGCTCGATGGCCTGCGGCGAAACACCAGCGGCCACGAGCTCGGCCATCCGCCGCGCCGTGGCCACTTCGCAAAAATCGAAATACGGCAGCCGCCGTACTTCCCGGGCCGGCACGATCAATCCCCGTCGATGCCAGCGCCGCACGACCGCCAGCGGCACGCCGAGCAACTCGGCCAGCATCGCCGGCGTATATAGCCGATGGATGTCCTGCTGGGCCTCGAGCAATCCCAGCCGCTGCCAAAGCTGCGTCTCCGTGATCACTTCGAGCGTTTCGGGCCCGGCGGCTCGCTCGACCGCGGTTTCCAACTCGCGCGTCCAATCGGCCCCTTCCAGCGGCGATTCGCCGTCGCCGACGACCGCAATCCGCACGTCGGGCTCGGATAGCTCAACGGGCACGCCACCGTGGCTGCGGATCAGCTTCTGAGCATTGCGCCGCGACATGCCCGCCAACTTGCCGACCAAAGCCACACGCGTGCCCAGCAGCGTATCCGACTGGTCTTCAGCGGCATCCAGCGATTGCGATTCCTCGGCCGGGAATTCTTCGTCGGCAATGTCGTCCACGGTTTCGTGTGAAGTATCATGCGACATGGGCAGCCCAATAAAAGCTCTTTGTCCGCGACGCCAGTTAATCGATTGCTGAAATGGGGGACAGCCAACTCGCGGCAACGCAGCTTCTCCCCTCGCCCCATGTTGGAGAGGGGTCGGGGGTGAGGGGTTGCATTGCCAAGCGGCACTGCATCACCCTCACCCTACCCTCTCCCGTCGAGGGAGAGGGAACCTGTTGGACGCACCAATCCAATTCTTCCAACAGGTTGCTATGGCAAAAACTCACCATACAACATCGCGTAGCGATCCACCATCCGCTTGACGCTGAACTCGGCCAACATCCGCTTTCGGGCCGCTTCGCCTAACCGCCGCGCAAACTCGGGCTTCTCCAATAGCGAATGAGTGGTGCTCGCGAATGCCGCGCGGTTGTCCAGCGGCACGAGCATTCCGCTTTCGCCATGGACGACCAATTCGCGATTCGCCGGGATGTCGGTGGCAACGACCGGCACCCCCGCGGCCATCGCTTCCATCAACGCGTTCGATTGTCCCTCGTAACCGCTCGCCAGCCAGACAAGGTCGAAGTGCGGCATGAGACGGGGAACATCATTGCGCGTGCCGAGAAACAACACGCGGCCCTCGGCATGATAGAGCCGCGAATAGCGCTCCAGCATCGACCGCATCGGCCCGTCGCCGATCACCAGCAGATAGACATTGTCGTGCAGGCAACCGAGCTGATCGATGGCCCAGATCAATTCCTGAACGCGCTTTTGCGGCCATAGCCGGCCCACGGCGCCGATCAGCTTGGCGTTTTGCGGCAGTCCAAGTTCGTCGAGCAACGCCACTCGCGAGACCGTGCTCGGCGCTGCCGGCGGGACGCCGTTGGAAATGACGGTGAATTTATCGGCGGGCAAGCCACGGGCGGCGTAAAAATCGCGCACCGCGCAACTGTTCGCCACCAGCCGATCGGTCCAGCGGGCCAGCCGCCGATCGATCGCCAGTTCGTGCGACATTTTCCACTCGTCGACGCACCGTTCGGCGGCAATCATCCGCGGCACGCCGGCCATTCTCCCCGCGGCGCGGCCATAAGAATTGGCGGCAAACAGCCAGGTGTGAACCAGCGCGGGCCGCAGGCGTCGAATGTGGCGGACCAGCCGGAAGAACGTAGCTGGATCGAGCTTCCAGCGCTTGCCGAGCACCGTGACCGGAATGCCGGCGCGCTCCAGCGAGGCCGCCAGCGGTCCGCCACGCGCGAGTGCGCAGACATGCACCTCGAATCGGTCGCGCGGCAAGCCAGTCGCCAACAGCATCAACTGCTTTTCGGCTCCGTGCGGATCCAACGTCGGGATGATCTGCAAAATGCGTTGCGTCACGATTGCTAAACTTTATTTCCGCGAGGTTGAAAAGGGGACTGGCTCGGAGCGACCGCCGGATTCCGCCCAGAAATTCGGCTAGCCGCGACGTGCCTGTCCCCTTTTTCAACAGGCGCCCAAAACACGGTCGAACAATTCCCAATGTTCATCGACCATCCGCTGGAGCGAAAAATCTTTGCCGGCCCGCTCGCGGCTTGCCCAGCGATTCCGCCAGCGCTGGCTGAGTCATAACACGGTCGAGCGCCGCAGCCAAGGCCGCGGGATTGCCCAACGGAACGAGCAGGCCCTCGACATTGGGCTCAATCGCCAAGCGGTTGCCCGGGATGTCGCTGGCCACGACCGGCAAACCGGCGGCCATCGCTTCGAGTAGCGCGAGCGAGAGCCCCTCTTCATAGGAGGGGAGCACGAAGCAATCGGCGGCCTGCAACACATCGTCCAATGGGTCGAAGGAGCCGGCTAGCACGACCCGTGCGCCAATCCAATTGATTCGATCCGATCCGCTAACTGAGCATGTTCCGGACCTTCGCCGACCAGCCACAGACGCGAGTCTGGATGTTTCCGAGTCACCGTTGTCCAGGCAGTCAATAAATCCATAAGACCTTTGGCTGAATCCAACCGACCGGTGAACACGGCTAAGAAAGCATCATCGGCAAGCGATAATTCCGGATTAGCTTCCGCAATCACCTGTCGGGCAAGCCACCGCCGGACGGCATCGCGGGGCGGGGCGGGCGCGACGCCGTTGGCGATACGGATCACTCGATCCGTGCAGTAACCGGCCGCGATCAACTCGGCGCAAATGGCGGGACTCGGCGCGACGATTGCCGAGGCGCGGCGCGTCTCGCGGCGGATCCACTTGCCAAAACGTCCGATGGTCTGCCAATGGCAGTCGCCGGTCTGACCAGCGCCGGCGGTGCGCAGGATCACGGGGAATCGCAATCGACGGCCAATCCGAACCGCCATCCAGGCGTCATGCTTCAACTGCGATACGTAAACCAAATCGTATTCTCGCCGATGCCGCCGCAACCAACGGCCCAATTGCCGCAGATAACAAATCGTGCCCCAGAATCGCAAGCCCGGCTGCGCAAGCCGGACGACGCGCACTCCCCGATGCACGATTTCCGTCGGCCAGGCGCGGTCCCAGCGGGCCGTGAGGACCGTGGCTGTCGCGCCTTGTGCCACCAGGGCCGCGGCCAAATTCGCGATGACCGTTTCGGCGCCTCCCAACAGCGGCCAGAAGCGCCGCGCGACGAACACAACTCGCGGCAACCGCCGTGTCATTCGCTGCCCGTGTCGAGGACGGCTAGAAACGCTTTCTGCGGGATGTCGACCGAGCCGATCGACTTCATCCGCTTCTTCCCTTCGCGCTGCTTCGCCCAGAGTTTCCGCTTGCGGGTGATATCGCCGCCGTAGCATTTGGCCGTCACGTTCTTCCGCATCGCTGAAATGGTTTCGCGGGCGATGATCCGGCTGCCGACCGCGGCTTGCAGCGCGATTTCGAACATGTGCCGGTCGATTTCGCCGCGCAGCTTTTTCACGATCGCCCGACCGCGGCGATCGGCATCGCTGCGGTCGCAAATGATCGACAAGGCGTCGACCCGTTTGCCGCCGATCAGAATATCCAAGCGCACCAGTTCGGCGGGAAAGTAGCCGATCAATTCGTAATCCATCGTCCCATAGCCGCGCGTAGCGCTTTTGAGTTTGTCGTGCATGTCGTAGATCACTTCCGCCAGCGGCAAATCGAACGTGAGCATCGCGCGGGTCGGCGATAGGTACTCGGTTTTCACGTACACGCCGCGGCGGTCCGTGCAAAGCTGCATCACGGGGCCGATCACTTCGGTGGGGAGCACGAAGTTCACCCGCACCACGGGCTGACGGAATTCTTCGATCTCGCCGGCGTCGGGCACCTGCTGCGGATTGTGGATTTCCAACGTTTCGCCGTTGCGCGTGAGAATCTGATACGTGACGTTCGGCGCAGTTTGGACCAGATCCAAATTCGCTTCGCCTTCCAGCCGCTGCTGGATGATTTCCATGTGCAGCAGGCCGAGAAATCCGCAGCGAAAGCCGAACCCCAGCGCATCGCTCGTCTCGGGAGTGAATTCGAAGCTCGGATCGTTGATGCTCAGCTTGGTGAGCGCATTGCGCAATTCTTCGAAATTCTGGCCGTCGGAGGGATACAGCCCGCAATACACCATCCGTTGCGGCGGTCGATAGCCGGTCAGCGCCGGCGCGGCATGGTCGCCCGGCACGCTCACCGTGTCGCCGATATGAACATCAGTCAGCGACTTGATGTTGCAGATCAGGTAGCCGACCTCGCCGGCTTGAAGCTGCGCAGTCGCCTTGCGCTGTGGAACGAACTGGCCGAGTTCCAGGACTTCGTACGTGGCGGCGGTCTTTAAGAAGCGGATCTTCTGCCCCTTCTTCACCGTGCCGTTCATCATCCGAATGTAAGTGATCGCTCCGCGGTATTCGTCGTAATGCGAATCGAACACCATGGCTTGTAGCGCCGCCTCGGGATCGCCGCTGGGGGGCGGCACGCGGGCCACGATCGCTTTCAACAGCTCGCTCACGCCCTGGCCTGTCTTGCCGCTGCACGGGAGCACTTCGGCCGGATCGATTCCCAGCACGGTTTCCATTTCTTCGAGCACTTGTTCCGGCCGGGCATGCTTGAGATCGACCTTGTTCATCACCGGCACGATCGTGAGGTTGTGCTCCATCGCGGCGTAGGCGTTCGCCACGGTTTGGGCTTCGACGCCTTGAAAGGCATCGACCAGGAGGATGGCCCCCTCACAACAGGCGAGGCTGCGTGAGACTTCGTAATGAAAGTCGACGTGGCCCGGCGTATCGATCAGGTTGAGCTCGTATTCCTGGCCGTCGAGCGTGTAGTGCATGGCGACGGCCCGGGCCTTGATTGTGATCCCGCGCTCCCGCTCCAGGTCCATGTCGTCGAGGGTCTGCTCGCGCATTTCGCGCTTGGTCACGGTGCCGGTCAATTCCAGCAGCCGATCGGCGAGGGTACTCTTCCCATGGTCGATATGGGCGATGATCGAGAAGTTCCGAATATGTTGGCAATCAATCATGAGCGCGATTCAAGGTCCGCTATCGAACATTCTTTAACTGTTGATATTCCTGACGCGCCAGGCCCGCGGCGCCGATGTAACCGGCGTCGCCGCCGAGCGTGGCGAAATCGATCCGCGTTTCGGCGGCCGGGATCGGCAAAGCCCTGCGAGCGACTTCCGCCCGGATCGTTTCCAAAAACTGCTTTCCCAGCGGATCGTCAGAGCCGCCGAATGTCATCGCCCCGCCCAGGAACACGGCGACGGGATCGATCGTGTGCATGACCGTGACAATTCCGATCGCCAAATATCGCGCGGTATCCAGCACGATCTCCAGCGCCAGCGCGTCGCCCGCCTTGGCTTCTTGGTCCACGACGAGCGGCGTCAGTTCTTCGCCACGATCGATCCGGCCGGCGAGCGAGCTCTTGCGACCCGCGCTCAAAGCCTCATGGGTTCGTTTAATAACCGCCGTTGCGCTGGCGTAAGCCTCCAAATGGCCCCGCTTATGGCAGCCGCATTCGCGGGCATCCTCATGATAATCGATGATGATGTGTCCACACTCGGCGCCATGGCTATGTTCGCCCACGACAAGCAAGCCATCGACGATGATCCCGCAGCCGATCCCGGTTCCCAGCGTGAACAAAACCATGCTCCGCAAGCCGCGCCCCGCCCCGACCCAAGCCTCGCCATAGGCGGCCGCCTTGGCGTCGTTCGCATAGCGGACCGGCAAGCCGGAATAATGGGCCATTTTTTCGCGGATCGGAAATTGCCGCCACGCGGGAAGGTTCACCGGCTCAAGCAACATCCCCGTGGCGACATCCATCGTGCCAGGCGTTCCCAACCCAACTCGCGCCACGTCGGATAGCTTCAGACCGGCCTTTGCAATCACATCGCGCACGGCCTGACCCATCCGCCGCGAGCCGTCTTCCGCCCCGCGCTCGACTTCGGTCGGAATCGACAAGTGGGCCAGCGTCCGGCCCTCGTCGTCGACCAATCCGACTTTGATATTCGTGCCCCCCAAGTCCACGCCGACGAAAAACGGCGGCTGAGCGTCGCTTGCGGCGATCATTGGGCGGGCTGGGGGCATGCGGGACCGTGAGGCGCAAAAGGCGAGCCAGAAAACAATCAGGCGGACCGGGAATTATAGGAGTTGGCCGAACGCCGCACAATTGCGGCCTTTAAGCGGCCTGGTAGCGCCAAACGAAAACGCTTGCTGACGTGCGCGGCTCGGAAGCTGCGTCCGTTTCCGAGCCGCGCACGTTAGTAAGCGTTCGCCCCGCGTGATCTATCTAGCGCGAGAATCATCGGCAATCCAACAGCTTCGCCGTGGCCAGCCAGGCGAGCTCGCCGGCACCGATTGCCGCCTCGCATGCGAACCGAATTTCGGCGACGGCCCCTTTGGCGAAGCGGATCGATGCCGGGCCGCCGACGAGCGCCGCCGCCAGCCGGCCAACGTCCGGCGCATGGCCGACCCAGGCCACGGACTCGTCCTGCGACTCGTTGGCCCCCTGGTTCGTCCAACTCAACAGGGCATCGAGCAGCGAATCGGGCCGCAGCGCGTCGAGTTCCTCCAGCTTCGACTCGGCGCCCAGATGCTTCATTATCAAGTCGGCCGTTTGCCGGCAGCGGACCAAAGGGCTGGTCGCAATCCGGGCCGGCTTGAATCCGCTCGGCAGGAGCCGCTTCACGAACCGCTTGAACCGCTTCTTCCCTTCCTCGGTCAGCGGCCGAAGATCGTCGTCGGGCCAGCGCTCGCTATCGCACTCTCCGGCCCAAGCATGACGGACGATGTAAAGTTTCATGGGTTCGCAGCCTTATCATCAGGTGTGGAACATGCTGGCTTTCGCTGTGTGCTAGCATTCTATCGGCCGCTTATGCAGGCAACCAGCGGCCCACGTTGTCCAAATCGCCACGGCCAGCTACAATCCCGCCCCGCGATAAACTGCCTTCGAATATCGACTTTTTCTGCCAGCTCAACCGTCAAGGATGACGACCACCATGAGCGATCCTTCTGCGCCCGATCCCGAGCTACTGGGCCCAGCCGAGCAACTGCGTTACGCCCGCGAAATCATCCAGATTGAAAGCGAGGCGCTCGACAACCTGGCCCGGCGGTTGGACACCGAATTCTGCCGCGCGGTGCAAACGCTGTATCACTGCGCGGGAAGCGTGATCGTCACTGGCATCGGCAAGGCCGGGCTGATTGGCCAAAAGATCGCGGCCACACTCGCGTCGACCGGCACGCGCAGTCACTTTTTGCACGCCGGCGAAGCCGTGCATGGCGACCTGGGGCGAATCCATCGCGCCGACGTGGCTCTGATTCTTTCGCAAAGCGGCGAGACGGAAGAAATCGTGCGGCTCTTAGCACCGCTAGCCGCCGCCGAAGTGCAAATCCTGGCGATCACCGGACATCGCACCAGCACATTGGCTCGTGCGGCCCAGGTGGTGATCGACCTCGGGCCGCTTAAAGAGGCGTGTTCCTTGGGTCTCGCCCCCAGCACGAGCACCACGGCCATGCTGGCGATGGGGGATGCCCTGGCGCTCGTGACCAGCCGGATGCGCTCGTTCGGACGGGAAGACTTTGCCCGCTTTCATCCTGGCGGGAGCTTGGGATTGCAACTCGCGAAGGTGGACGACTACATGCGGCAACTGGCCGATTGCCGCGTGGCTGAATGCTCCGACACGGTACGGCAAGTGTTCGTGCGCCGACGAGCGGCCGGCCGGCGCACCGGGGCAATCATGGTCGTCGATCCGCAGGGCATTTTGCGCGGCATTTTCACCGATAGCGATTTGGCCCGACTGTTCGAAGGCCGTCGCGATGACGCATTGGACGGCTCGATCCGCGAGGTGATGACCAAGAACCCGGCTTCCGTTCCGAGCGGCTCGATGATGACCGACGCGGTGGAAATCATGGGCGAGCGGAAGATCAGCGAACTACCGGTGGTGGACAGTGAAGGCCGGCCGCTGGGTTTGCTCGACGTGACCGACATCGTCGCCTTGTTTCCCGAAGGCAGCGTGGCCGGAGAGTCTGCCCGACCGGCAAAATCGCTCGGTCCGCCGCCGCCGCACGCCGCGGCGTTCAATCGCACGGCGATTCGCTCTGGACTCCCGGCCCGCGCCGACGAACGATGACCATGCGGCGCGCGTGATCCAAGGGCCTCGCATTTGATTGAATACCAAAGGGCAGATCGGAAGCGGCGAAAACTGAACGAGAGCAATCCGCGCCCATTCTCCCCTCGCCCCTTGCGGGAGAGGGGTCGGGGGTGAGGGGTTGCACAACCAAACGGTGTGCTTTCACCCTCATCCTCTCCCATCAGGAAAGAGGGAAATGTCGAGATCGCTCGGCGACTGTTAACTTTTCCAACCTTCAATTTAACCTTCGCGGCCAGTAATGGACATTGAAGCGCGTGCCCAGCGGATCGAGTTGCTGTTGTCCGACGTCGACGGCGTGTTGACCGATGGCAGCGTGGTATTCGACAACCAGGGGGTCGAGACCAAGCAGTTTCACATCCGCGACGGGTTAGGAATCAAACTGTGGCGCCGCGCCGGTTATCGATTCGGCATGATCACCGGCCGTTCGTCGCACATCGTCCGGATGCGGGCCGCGGAGCTGGAAGTCGATCTGGTGCGGCAAGGCGTCGTCGACAAGGTGAGCGTCGTACGCGGCATCGTCGCCGATATGAAATTGCAGCTCGAGCAAGTTTGTTTCATCGGCGACGATCTGCCCGACCTGGCCGTGATCCGGCAGGTGGGAATGGGAGTCGCGGTGGCCGACGGCAGCGAAGATCTGCGCCGAGCGGCCCACTATGTCACTCGCGCGCACGGCGGCCGCGGCGCAGTGCGGGAAACGATTGAATTGATCCTGAAAACGCAAGGCCGCTGGGATGCATTGGTGCAGAAGTATCTGAGCAGCGGCTAAACGCCTGAAGCGCTAGCGAAGAGGCGAGACGTTTTTTTGGCGCGTTGTCCTTCGCTTGCGCTTCAGGCTTGAAACATAAACGCCTGAAGCGCTAGCGAAGAGGCGAGACGTTGTTTTGAACCGCAGCCCTTCGTTGTTTTGAACCGCAGTCCTTCGCTTGCGCTTCAGGCTTGAGTCGCCGTTGATCCATGTTTTCGAACATCAAACGCATCATCGTGAGCGTCGCGGCGGTGCAAGCCGCGTTCTTGGCCTATCGTCTCCTGGCCGTGCCGCTCATCGAACCGTCGGTCGCCGAGCGCGTTGCGCCGATCGATCCGGTGGTCGCCACGAAGCCGTCGGAAAACTCGCTGCAACTTTACGCCGCGTTTTTTCCGCCCGGCTCCTGGGAGCTGAAAGACCCGATCGAACTCGACAGCGACAACAGCAAACTGTTGATGCAGAAGTATCAGAATTTGCCAGAGAATCAGGTGCGGCTCGATCCCTGCACCGTGATCTTCGTGCCCGACGGAGCATTGGACGCCGATCCGGCTTCGCACCGCGTGATCGTCCTGCAAGCGCCGCAAGGGGCGCTGCTCAAATTCGATCAGCCGGTCGATTTCCAAAGCGGCAAAATCGGCCGGCTGCTAGGGGGCGAATTTCCTGGCCCGATCACGATCCGCGGCACGCCCAGCCGGCCCGGCGCGGACGACAATCTGCAAATCCTGACCAACGACGTGCACATGACGACGGATCGTATTTGGAACTCCGCCCCGGTGCAATTCCGCTTCGGAGCGCACAGCGGCAGCGGCCGCGATCTGGTCATCCATCTTCTCCCGGCGGCGTCCAACAAACCGCAAAGCGCGTTCAGCATGGGGGGGCTGGAGTCGTTCGAATTGCTGCACGACGTGCAAATGCGGATGGTGCCCGGCCGCGGCGGAATCATGCCGATGGATCCGCAACACCGTGGTGCGTCCAAGGGCCAGCGCACGGAAAATGGTCCCGAGCATCCCGGCGTGTCGAACCTCGGCGATCCCAACGAGGCGTCGGCGGCGAGCGCGATGACATCCATGCCGCGGCGGCCGCCGGGATTGCCCGCTCCGATTCCCTTGGTTGGCTCCGATGACGAAATGGGCGCGGCGATGCAGAGGGCCGCGGCGATCCCGCCGTCAGTTCCCCGCACCCCGGACAGCGGCCAGCCGGGCCAAAGCAGCGCCCCGTCGAAGCCGCAGCTCCCCGATCCGCCGGTCGACATCCGCTGTGCCGGACCCTTCCGCTTCGACATGGTCCACAATGTCGCCACGTTCGACGAACAGGTCGACGTGGTACGGGTGTTTGCCGACGGCACGACGGATCACATGAACTCCGATTGGCTGGCGATTCACCTGGCGCCGAAACAACAGCCCAGCGCCACGAGCGGCAGTTCCGACCCGGCCAAGTCTGCCGACAAGCGTGACCCGCAAAGCAGTGACCAGCAGGGCGCAACGAATTCCAGCAACGCGCCCAGCCCGGCGAGCTCCTCGACGCAATCCGACGGCGCCAAGCAGAAGGCGCCCAGCTTGCAGCCCAGCCGGCTGGAAGCGCGCGGCAAGCCAGTGATCATCCGCGCGCCTTCTAATTCCGCATACATCCGTTGCGAGCACTTGGACTACGATTTGTTGACCAGCCAAATCACGGTCGACGACTCCAACGAAGCGACGATTCAACAATTGACCAACGAGATTCATTGCCGGTTCGTCGTCTATCAGCCGGGCGAACCGGGCCATCTCGGTCAACTGTTGGCCAATGGGCCCGGTTGGCTGCGCGGCACGCCGCCCGCCACGGCGACGGATAATAAACCCGGACCCGCATCCGCTCGCAATGCCCCGCCGCAATTGTTCGAAGCCCACTGGACGGAATCACTCAAGATGCGCCCGTATGAGTCGCGGCATGTAGTTTCGCTTCTCGGCGCAGCCCGGGCGGGGTTCAGCGGGCAAGGCGAGCTGTCGGCCGACGAAATTCATCTGTGGTTGATCGAGCCGGCGGATTCAACATCGACTCCGGCAGCCGCGACCGCCTCCGCGTCTGGCAATCCGCGCCCGTCCACTGCCGCGGCGAAATCGCAGCCGCAACCTGACCGCATGTTGGCGCAAGGGCACGTGCATATCAATTCGCCGCAAATGGTCGGCAACACCGGCCGCTTGGAAGCCTGGTTCGAGCAGGCGACGGCAGCATCGCCGCCGCCGGCGACCGGTTCAGCGAATGGCACTCCGATCAATGCGACGCGGAATTCAGCGATCGGCGAACCAACCGGCTCCGTAGCCAACGCCGCTGGCCCGGCGGGACGTGCAGCGGGGCCAAACAGTGGACCCAATGCCACACCATCGCAATATCAGATCGATGGCGAGCGAATTCGCGTTCAATTCCTGGTCCGCCCGGAAGCAACGGAGGTCGAGAACCTGTCGGTCGACAATCAGGTCCGGCTGGTCGAGATCCATACCGCCAATCCAAGCGATCTGCCGTTCGTCGTAACCGGCGATCGGCTGGAAGTGCTCCGCGCGAATGCGCTCGACACCGATATCACCGTGCACGGCCGGCCCGGAGAAGTCGGCGCTCGGGGTTTGGAGATGTACGGCGCAACGATCCGGCTCAACAAAGGGTCGAATCGACTGTGGATCGATGGCCCGGGCCGGATGAAATTGCCCGCTGGTAGCGGCGCCGGCGGCAACGACCTACTTGGCATGGGCCAGCCACGCGCCGGGGCTCCCGGGGCGACGAATCCCGCAGCGCAAGCGCCGGCCGATCCGCTGTTCGTCAACTGGCAGGGACGCATGGACTTCGACGGCCAGACCGCCCATTTCGAGCGCCAGATCGTCGGCCAAAGCTCGCTGCGCAACATGAAAACCGACAATCTCGACGTCGTGCTTCGTCAACGAGTGGTTTTCGCCCAGATGCGGCCGCAAGACCAAACCCAGGTCGGTCGCATTCTCTGCCACGGGCAAACGCTGATGGAAAGCCGCGCCATGGAGCAAGACAAGCTGGCGAGCATCGACCGCATGCAAGTCCGCGATTTGATGGTCGACGAAGTGACCGGGCTGGTCGAAGGGCAGGGCCCAGGCTGGATCACCAGCGTGCGCCACGGCGACGACAATTTAATGGGCCCCGCCGTGCAGCCGGGCGCCGCCAAACCGCAGCCGACAACAGGGGCGGCCCAACCGGCCACGGGATCAGGCGCGCCAGCGGCGGCCAAGCCACCGGGCTCGCAAGTTGCCCCAGCTGGGACGGGACACGGACGATCGCACGCCGCCGCCGGCGCTGGCCATGGCACGCACCATACCCACCCGTCACACAACAACAGCATCGCCAAGCAAGACCACTTGAACTATCTCAACGTTCAATTCGCCGGCCCCTTAACAGGCAATTTGAATCAGCACGAATTCACGATGCACGATCAGGTTCGTACGATCTATGGGCCGGTCTTGTCGTGGAACGATCAATTGAACTGGGACAACGTCGAAGATTTGGACGACGGCGACGCGCTCATCAAATGCAATCAACTTACCGTCCGCCAGGGTGAAGGGTACATCACCAGTCGGCCGACGACGGATGCTCAAGGTGTGCAACAGCCGCCGCCGGCTCCCCACCATCCACTGGAACTTGAAGCCGTCGGCGACACGCAGATTGAAGCCACAAATTTCTTCGCCCGATGCGATCGCATGACCTATGCCGAAGCCAAGGACCTCTTAGTCTTGGAAGGCGACGGCCGGCGCGACGCGGAGCTTTATCGCCAGGATCAACCTGGTGCGCCGGATTCGAGCACGGTTGCCAGACGAATCCTATTCTGGCGATCGACGAACCGGGTTTCGGTGAACGACGCCAAGTTTTTCAATCTGGATCAACCCAGCGACCCTGCCGACGGCAAGGATCCGAAGAAGCCCAACAAGGCCGCGTCGAAAATCGGACCCGGCGTCGCCTCGCCACTGAACGGGAACCTCGCGCCGCGTTAGAACCCCGCGCCGCCGCGCGGCGACGGCACGCGGAGCGTGCCTGCTAGTAGTAGGCAGACTCCGTCTGCCGTCGAAGCTCGAAGTATGCCACTTCCGAACGAAGTGGCAGGAGGCGTTGCGGACATTCAGTTCGTATAATGCCCTCGATGCAACGCGAATCATTTCCTCAGCCGAACCTGCAAGGCGAACAGCCTGAATTGCCAGCTTGGGTTGCCGGGCTCGGGCTGGAATACGATGTCGTCGTCCGCTCGGTTGAGATCGCGGACAGCCGCCTTGAAATCGTCCACCCACGCAGCGCCGACGCGTTGATCGACGATGCCGAATTTGCGGTCGATGAACGTTTGCCCTATTGGGCTGAAATTTGGACTAGCTCGATTGCGCTCGCCCGGCGGATCGCCGTGGAGCGGGGGTGTGGCCGGCGGTTGCTCGAGCTGGGTTGCGGCCTGGGATTGGCAAGCGCCGCCGCCGCGCGGGTTGGCTTTCAAGTGACCGCGACCGACTATTACGGGCCAGCATTGCGATTCGCCGAATTGAATGCCGCGCATAACGGCGCGCCGTTGGCCGCGGCGCAGCTTTTCGACTGGCGAAATCTACCTGGGGACTTGCCGCGGTTTGATGTAGTCATAGCCAGCGACGTGCTGTACGAACGAGCGAACGTGGAATGGGTCGCGGCGGCGTTTGCCCGAACACTGCGCCCGGGCGGACTTGGGCTGCTCACCGATCCGCAGCGAATACACGCCGCGGCCTTTCCTGAAATCTGCCGCCGTCGCAGCCTCGAAATCACCCGCCGCGACATGGTGCGGGTGACACGCGGCGCGAAAACGCAGACCATCGATCTGTTCGAGCTACGTCGCGCGTTCAACTAGAATTTCTCAAACGAATCCGAGGAGTGAGGCCATGACCGCCAAGAAAATCCTGCTGCTCGCCGGCGATTATGTGGAAGACTATGAGGTGATGGTGCCGTTTCAGATGCTGCTGATGGTTGGCCATCAGGTGGATGCCGTTTGTCCGGAAAAGAACGCTGGCGATACCGTAGCGACGGCGATCCACGATTTCGACGGCGCGCAAACTTACAGCGAGAAGCGCGGACACAACTTCCATCTCAACGCCACGTTCGCCGACGTCCGCCTTGAAACTTACGATGCGCTGGTGATTCCCGGAGGCCTGTGCGCCGGAATACCTTCGGCTCAAGCCCCGCGTGCTGGAGATCGTGCGGCACTTCGCCGACTGCGCGCAAGCCAATCGCCGCGATCTGCCACGGCGCCCAGATTCTCGCCGCCGCCGGCGTCGTCAAAGGGCGCACGCTCCACGCTTATCCCGCCTGCCGGCCGGAGCTCGCGGCCTGCGGCGCGAAGTGGTCGGAGCCGAGTCCCGGCTTGGACAACGCCTGCGTCGACGGCAACCTGGTGACGGCAGCCGCATGGCCTGCGCACCCAGCCTGGATGCGGGAGTTCTTGCAGGTGCTCGGGACGAAGATCGTGTTGTGAGCGAATCCCTCGCTCCCGCTGCAACTGCGCTTCAAGAGACACTAGTGCCTTGTCAACGCTTGATTTTGGAATTGTGTGCCACTGGCTCTGCCAGTGATCTTGGAATTCTTGCCTTGATAGGTCAGCAACGAAGAACACTGGCAAAGCCAGTGGCACCCTAAATTCAAGCTGCGACAAACCACTAGGCGCGAAGCGTTAGCGCCGTGCAAGATCATCGCTCCGCGTCCTCGCTAACGGCTCGTGTAAAGTGCGGCGAAAATGGGGCTGGAAAAGACAAAAGCCGCGTGCAAATCAAAGACGGAATCTCTTCGCGGATGAAAGCGATTGCAAACCGCGGCTAAATGCGTCAAGGTAATTGTAATCTGCCGGGCACGTCACCGAGGACAGCAGACCCCGCGAATCGCCTGGGATTATCCTTTTCGCACATCAACAACGTTCGTTGCTGCAAACATAGCGTTGCCGCGCATCGTTAAGGTTTTTCGCGGTCGGGTGGCAATCGTTCGGATGCATCGAGTTTTCTTTGGAGATATTGGAGATCAATTCATGCCGGCCGATCCCACGAAGCGCTTCCGGCGGAGCTGCGGCTTCACGCTGGTCGAATTGTTGGTCGTAATCACGATCATCGGCATCCTGGTCAGCATGCTCCTGCCCGCCGTGCAAGCCGCGCGGGAAGCAGGCCGCCGGACCCAGTGCTCCAATAATCTCAAGCAAATCGGGTTGGCTCTACTGACCCGCGAATCGGGCTTCGGATCGCTTCCGCCTGGCGTGATGGCCCGCCAGCGCTTCTCATACAATTACGATCTAACGCCGACCGGCACCGGCGGCTTCGAGTGGGTCTATTTTCTCGACATCGTCATGCCCTACCTCGAGGAAAATAACTACTACAAGCTGGTGGGCGGGGCGCAATTCAATTTGCAAAACCCTTGGTACGAGCCGAGTGTGTGGCCCACTGCGGCGAGCGGCCACTCGATTCCGACGCTGCTCTGCCCGAGCGACTTCACGACGGGCGACCTGAAGAACATGTCGAGCTTGACCACATACCCTCTGACGATGCCGGCCAGCAATTATCTGGGAATTTTCTCCGGCCTCAACGATTGGGACAACTATAAACTGACCGGTAACGGCGACCCGGCCACCGACGGCACTCCGCCGGACACGCCCAAACTGTACCAACATGCCGCGTTCGGCTACTTCTCCGGCGTACGCATCGCCGACATTCAAGACGGAACCAGCAACACCATGGCGGTGGCCGAATATCTGACCGGCATCGACGGCAGCGACATGCGCGGGTTCTTCAACACCAATCGCGCCGGCTCCCAGTTCTTGTACACGACCTTGGGGCCGAATTCGTATGCGCCGGATAATTTGCTCAGTTGGAACGAAGGCTTCTGCCCGACGGACATGACGCACAATCGGCCCGATCTGAGTTTGCCTTGCACTCCCGGCCCAACCGACAGCAACTATGCCAGCCCGCGCAGCCGGCATTCGGGCGGAGTGAATGCCGTGTTCTGCGACGGCAGCGTCCATTTTATCAACAATGAAATCAACGAGACGCTGTGGCAAAATCTGGGCTGGATCGCCGACGAAGTGATGGGCGGCCCGAAAGGGACCGGAACTTACTAGGAATTGCTAACTTAACCAGCCGGGGTCTGTCCCCATTTTGCGCTTACCCCGTGAGCAAAATGGGGACTGACCCCCCTCGGCGCCGCGAGTTGAGTTAGGACTTCTAACAGCCTGGTGAAAAAGGGGACTGGCTCTCGGCGACCGTGCAAGTCTTCCGAAGTTTTGACGTTACCGCGAAGTGCCTGTCCCCTTTTTCAATCGACCGCGAACGTTCGGCACGCCATGCAAACCATGTTCGATCTCACAGGCCGCGTGGCCATTGTCTCCGGTTCCGCCAGCGGCATGGGCCGCGCCATGGCGCTGGCCCTGGCCGAAGCCGGCGCCGATCTGCTGCTCGCCGATCGCAATGCCGACGGCCTGCGGCAAACTGTTGAAGCCATTGCCGGCCTGGGCCGCCGTGCCGTCGCCGCGGTGTGCGACATGTCCGATCCCACGCAGGTCCGCGAGTTATTCGCCCAGGTCGACCACGATTTCGGCCGGCTCGACGTGCTGGGAAATGTGGCGGGCGACGGACTGATCGCGCGGCCCGAGGATGTCACGCTCGAGCAGGTGGCTCAGGTGCTGCAGAACCTGGTCGTGGGCCGGTTCTGTGCTTGCCAGGAAGCGGGCCGGCGGATGCTGGCCGCGGGCCGAGGCAGCATCATCAACATCTGCTCGATTGCCGGAGTCACCGCCCTGGGCCGCGGCAATTTTCCTTACAGCATGGCGATGGGCGCCGTCGCCCAGATGACGCGCGAGCTGAGCACCGAATGGAGCGGCCGCGGCGTGCGCGTCAACGCGATCCTGCCGGCTCAAGTGCTGAACGCCGGCCTCGCCCAGCGAATGCAAGCCGACCCCAATCTCGAAGCCGGATTTTTCGCGGCATCCCCGCCGGACGACTGGGCAAGCCCGACGACATTCGCGGCCTGGCCGTGTTCCTGGCCTCCGACGCTTCAAGCTGGATCACCGGCACGCTGATTCCCATGGACGGCGGCAACCTGGCCATGAACGCCGGCGGCACGGTGGGGTCGAACGTGTGAGCGTCAGATCTGTGGGCGGAGCATCCGTTTCCGGATTCTCCCTCTCCCTTGACGGGAGAGGGCTGGGGTGAGGGTGGGAATCAAGTTCGATCTTTCACTTGCAGCTGGATTTCGACGTCACCGATGTTCCCACCCCTCACCCCGGTTCGACTGAGCTCGCCGAAGTCCGACCCCTCTCCCGCAAGAGGCGAGGGGAGACGCGTTTGTCCGCAGCGGCATTCCCACCACTTTCGAGACGCACACGGTTCGAGCGCCAACGCCGACGTTCGCGAACCACTCGACCCTTCTTGTCGTGAAGCTTCTGTTAGATCAATACCCGACGCCAAACCAAGTCCCGTGTGCGGTCGGAGCTGAAATGCTTGCTCGCCTGCACAGTTCGTGATAGGCTCGCTGAACATGAGCGGAGAGCTTTCACCCCAGGCGGAGCAGCACCTCGCCAGCATGGTCGCCGAGGGACTTTTTCCCTCGAAAGAAGCCGCGCTCGACGCGGCGATCGGCGTCGCGGCGAATCGACACCACCGATTTAGGCGGCGCTATGAACCACTTAACCATCGGCCTCCTCCACGACGCGGGCGATTGCGGGGTAATGCTGCGGGGGAAAATCGAAATTGAAATTAAAGGATTTGTGTGGCGAGGGGTGACCGTGGAGTCTCTCCGAGTCATGAGTCCCAATTTTGAAAAGCAACGCATTGTGAGCGTTGAACACATGAAACTCCGCGTGAAGCACGTCACCCGTCAACCCTGAATGCTCGGTCCAGACCGTGGAAGTGAATTCCCCGTGCCCGTTGGGGTGGAACGTAGCTTTCCGTCTTTTTGGCGAACATCACCGGCTGCAGAAGTCCGAATGCCTCATCGTATAAATTGGCCGCGGTTGGCATGTGCCGGCCGGCACTTCCATGGGCACGCCTAGGTTACATCGGCGCTCAATGCAAGAAACCCAGCCGCAGCTGCCTGTCATGAACGATCGGCGTAAAAAAGTCTTCATAGTGCTACCCCCTATAACGAAGTTGAAGAACGGACCGTGACGACGAGAAACGATGACTCTCGTGGCGGCACGCTCCAGCGATCGCCGTGGGGGATGCATGCGCAACAGGGAACGGGTTCGCACTCGATGCCGCTAGTTATCAGTGACGTCGAGGACTGCGGCTAATTCATGGTTATGCGTCGGATCGCTTTGGAGGACGAAGTATTCGGCGAATTGAGCGTCCCCAGCCTGGACCGCATTCCAATTGAAGTCAATCGGCAAACATAACTTTTCAGATCGATCACTTGGTTGCTGACTCAAATGTTGTCTTCGTGGGCTCATGTTTCATTGGCCCGGAGACCTTGAAACTCAAAATCACCTGCCCGCCATCGCTCTTGCGCAAAGCATAAACCACTGTCCCTCTTACAAACGGCGACGTGAGATCGATTTGCGTGGAAGCGCGCCGAATTACACCTTCAAACATTGTGACCTTGGCTAATTCTTTCGCATGCTCGGGCTGCTTTGCTCCGGGCTCGCCGCCGCGATTCACTTCTAGAATCCGAAACCGAGGATGCGCAGGCGCCGCCCTGGAAGGTGAGGGCGTAGAGTTGTATACAGCCAGTCGCGTTTGCAATGCACTCCGATGTATCGGGATCGATTGTCGAGAGCTTGATCAGCGGCGGCATCCCCCCCGCTGTGCTGGAGGAGGACTCTGAGGCTTTGGGCTGGCGAGAGCACGCGCAGCACACTGCGATGGAGCCCGCAAGACAGATGAGAATTCGCATTGGTATCCAGCTAAAACCACCGGCGTTGCTGGGGGGAACGACCAAGCCCGCCAGTATGGTTTGTGCTGTGAATATATCGGTGCCGGGCGCAAATGTAAGCAATATGTCCTTCGTAGCTTTGCCGAACGGCAGGCCGGAGATCGGTGGCAACCGACAACACGTCTGCGTGGGCCTCCGGAACGCAATATGCTGGTTCGACAGCGGAACAAGTGCCGTCGCTATTCGATCAATCTGATCGCAAACTGCCGTTACCTCCGACGCGCTGATGAGCCAGGACGTGCTTTCTCGACCACGTAACGACTACAACGAATTGGCCAAAATCGGCATTTTGTTGACAGGGGATTGCCACCCGCGATAACTTAATATGTGGAACAATGAGTTGTGTCGGCGGCCCACCGAACTAATCTGCGACCAGTTCCTGGTCCATGGGGCTGCCGGATCGCGCACAGTGGCGGAACACTGGCGGAACAGAGGATATCATGGGCATGCCCACGAGCAATGCGGTTTGGGGTATCGACATCGGTCAATGCGCGCTCAAGGCCCTGCGGTGCGTGCCGCACGAGGACGACCCGAGCCGGATCACGGCCGACGCGTTCGACTTCATCGAATACCCGAAAATTCTCAGCCAGCCCGAGGCCGACCCGGTCGAGTTGGTGCGCGACGCGCTGCGGCAGTTTTTGTCGCGCAACAAGCTGAAGGGCGACCGGGTGGCGATCTCGGTGCCCGGCCAAAGCGGTCTGGCGCGGTTCATCAAGCTGCCGCCGGTCGAGTCGAAAAAGATTCCCGACATCGTGCGCTACGAAGCGCGGCAGCAAATCCCCTTCGCGCTGGAAGACGTCGTCTGGGACTATCAGCAGATGGCCGGCGGCAGCGAGGCAGATGGCTTCGCGCTGGAGACCGAAGTCGGCCTGTTCGCCATGAAGCGCGAGCAGGTGTTCCGCGCGCTCAAGCCATTCACCGACGCGGGCATCGAAGTCGATATCGTCCAGCTCACGCCGCTGACGATTTACAACTTCGTCGTGTTCGATCAGTTGCAAGACTTGCCGCCGATCGAAGAGTACGACCCGAAGGATCCGCCGCCGTCGATCATCGTCGTCTCGCTGGGCACCGACACGACCGATCTGGTGATCACCAATGGCTACCGCGTCTGGCAACGAAACATTCCGCTCGGCGGCAATCATTTCACGAAAGCCCTGACGAAGGAGCTGAAGCTCACGTTCGCCAAGGCCGAGCATCTGAAACGCAACGCGCTCAAGGCCGAGGATCCCGAAGGCGGTGTTTCTGGCGATGCGGCCGGTGTTCAACGACCTGGTGCAAGAAGTGCAGCGGTCGATCAGCTTCTTTCAAAGCGTCGACCGCACGGCGAAGATCGGCCGCGTGATCACGCTCGGCAACGCGATGAAGCTGCGCGGGCTGCAAAAATATCTCGCCCAGAGCTTGGGCTACGAAGTGCTCGAGTTGGAACAATATCGAGGCCTGACCGGACCCAGCGTCGTCACCGCGCCGGCCTTCAAGGAAAACGTCCTGTCGTTCGGCACCTGTTATGGCCTGGCTTTGCAGGGTTTGAAGAAGGGGGCGCTGCGGACGAACCTGATCCCGCGCGAAATCCTTCAGGACCGCCTGATCCGCGCCAAAAAGCCCTGGGCCGTGGCCGCGGTGTCCGCCGTGCTGCTGGGCTGCTGCGTCGGGTTCTTGGGCCATTGGCGGGCTTGGAACTCGGTCCGCGAGAACGATCCCTTCAAGCAAGCACTTGGCTCGGCAAGCGAAATCGAAAGACAAGCCGCGGATTACGACAACAAGTACAAGGAATCCAAAGCCGAGTTCGCCAAGGTGAAAGTCATTGGCGATCGGCTGGAAAGCATCGGCTATCGCCGACTGATGTGGCCCGAGGTGATGCGGGCCATCAGCGAGTCGCTGCCGCACGATGCCGACAGCCAACGCTCGACCGAAAACCTCAAGCCGGAACAACTCCGCGACATGTTGCTGGCGAGCAAGCGGATCGAGATCGATTCGCTCGATTGCGAGCACTATCCAAAGCTCGAAGACTGGTTCGCCGACGTGCGCGAAAAATGGCTGGAAGGAGAACCCGAGGCGGCCACGACGTCTGGAGTCCCCGCGGCCCCGGCTACGGCTATGCCTGGCGCCGCGGCGCCGGGCGCCGCCCCGCTGCCCGGAGCGCCGGTGGCTGGAGCACCGGTCCCAGGCGCGATGCCGACCGGCGCGGTTCCACTTGGCGGAGCGCCGGGAGCAGTCCCCGGCGCGGCTCCTGCCAATCCGGCCGCCGGCCCGACCGGCGAAGGCTGGGTGATCCAGATCATGGGACACCATTATCACAACAATTCGCCCGGCAACGAAGGCGCCGAATATGCTGCGCCGCACCTTGATGCGAAATTTGGAAGAGGGAACCGTCTCGATCCCCTCGCCCGACGGCAAAACCATGATGCAAGTTCCTTTGAAGGACCTGGGCATCGGATATGCCGTCTTGATCCGAGCTCCGAGGCCGTTCGACGAAGAAATTCCGTTGCCCGGCACCAGCGACCAGCCCACGGCGGGCCCTGGCGCAGGCCCACGATCCCAATCACCCGAATACCGAACCGAAGACGGTGACGGTGCAGCGCTGCGATTTCATCGTGCAATTCTGCTGGAAGGAAACGCCCTTGAATGTGCGGCTCGAAAAGAGCAAGGCAGCGAGCGAACCGTCGCCGACACTGCAAGCCGGCAATCCCGTGCCCCGCAGCAATTGAGCGGCAGTCCTGCGGCAATGGACCACAGATCATAAAGCCACACGCCACGCCCCACAAACGCGTCGAGAATCATGGACCAACTCAAGCAATTTCTCGTGGTCGTCAAGAAACAGCACTTCTGGATCCTGTGCGGTCTGGTAGTGCTGATCGGATTCGTGACGTATGCGATCGCCAGCAGCAAGATGAACGAAACATACGTTCAAACGAAAGGGAAAATTTCGACCACCAGCAACGCGCTTGATCCCTTGTTGAGCGGCACGGAGCATCCCAACCGCGATTGGGCCGAACTGGTGCAAAAGAAAACCGAGGACCTGCGCAACAACGTCCGCGACGCCTGGGAAGATCTGTACAACGAGCAGAAACAGCAAGTCTTCGTCTGGCCCGCCGCATTGGGGAAAGATTTTGTCGCCGCTTTCAATGCTCCGACGGCGAACACCGATTCGCGAAAAATGGTCGAGTATTGCGAACGCTATCAGGCATTCGTGAAAACCGAGCTCCGGCACTTGGCGCAAATCGTCGACGCCGAATGGATCGAAGAAGGAGATGAATCCGCGCCGCGCCGCCGCCCGATGACGCGTGGACCCGCGGGAGCAGGGCGCTCTGGAATTCCAGACACCACGTCCAGCGAGCCCGAAAAAATCTTTACGGTCAACTGGGACAGCGAAGACGAAAAGCGACTCTCCTTGGCCTACGATTGGCAGGATGTCGCCCCAACCCCCCAAGATGTGCGCTACGCCCAGGAAGAAATTTGGGTCATGGATGCGCTCTGCAAAGCCATCGCCCGCACCAACACCGGCGCCCGCGGGCCCTATGAAGCGATCGTTCGCGACATCAACAAGATGCTGGTCGGCTACGACGCCGTCGACAAGAATCCGTTGGGCGAAGAGAGCAAGCGCATCCGGCATTTGAGCAAGGTGGTTCCCGCCGCCACGGCCGCGCCCGTTCCCGCATTGCCGGGCGGCGCACCAACGGGATCGTCGGCCATGCCACTGGAAGCGCCCAAGCGTCCCGTGCGGCACAAGACGGGCAATGGCGACGAAGACTCTGGGCCGCGCTCGGCCGGGATGATGCGTTATCCGCGCGGCCCCAGAGGAATGGTGCCGCCCGGCGTCGGCCCCCCGAGCATGCCCGGAGGCGCGCGAAATGCCTGGAACTCAGGGCGCGGCAGGCACTGCGGCCGCCGACGATCCCGACGCGTGGCTCAAGGAGAATCGTTACGTGGCGCCCAACGGCCATCCCATGTCGGCGGCGGAACTGAGAAATCCCCCGGTCGCCGAATACAACTTGATGGAATTCCGCTTGGATCTGACAGTCGACCAGGTGCGGTGGGAGAAATTGCTGCTGGAATTGTGCAATTCGCCGCTGCCCTTGGAAATTCGCGAAGTTCGGATCAATGTCTCGGACGATGATTCCGTCTCGGACCGTAACATGGGGCGGCGCCCCGGTTCGATGCGCATTGCCGCGGGCGAGACAGGCGTGCAGCACAACATGCCGATCGAAATTCGCGGCGTCGCCTATTTGATGAACCCGCCGAATTTCGAGAAACTCGGCTTGACGGCCGCCAGCGGCGCCGCCGGCCAACCGGCGCCGGGCGCTGTGCCGGTCGGTCCGGTCGGCGGAAAGGCTCCAGCGCCTGGAGCAATCCCAGGTTCAACGCCGGCAGCGGCCCCCGGCGCGACTCCGGTGGTTCCGTCGCCCGCCGGCAAGGGCCCGGCCTCACAAGCCCCACCCGCAAATCCGGTCGCTCCCCCTGGAACAGCGTCGGGCGCGGCCGACACAACCCCGTCCGCGCCCCCGGCCCCGGCGGCAACAGTTCCCGCGGGTCCTGCCAGTCCTGCTGCGGATGTTCCGGGCAAAACGCCTGCCGTCGAAACGCCGCCGGCGGTTCCCAACGCGATCGCCCCGCAAACCGCGAGCCCGGCCAACGTCGCGCCTGGCGTCGGAACACCCACCCCCGTCCCGGGGAAAGCCGCTGGCAACTCGGCGGCTGGCACGGCTCCCCCAGCCGGCGCGGCAAGCCCCGCTCTGCCCGCGAAATAGCCAACGGTCCCCCAAATCACGCACCGGCAAGTCAACGGATTTCCAGCCAACACACTCGCGCAGGAAAAGAGGCGGACCATGAAGAAGCCCAAGCTGAATCTCGACTCGGCGAAAATCAAGGCATTCTTTGCCGAGCATGGCGAGAAGTTCCTGGTTGCGATCGCGGTGGCGATCTTGGTCTCCTTTGGCATTTCCGCGATCAATCGCGAAACGCTGCCGGAGAATCTGCGCGCCCCGTCGATCAAAACGCGCGCCGGCAACGCTCAGGTCGCGGTGAATAGCAGCAAACCACCGGTGAAGATCGTTCCGAACTTGGATTACGTAGGGAGTGTCGCCTCGTGGTCCGCGGGAATTCAACCGAGCGCCTACAAGCTCTCCAATCCGCTCAGCACCCCGGCATTTCCCGACCCGGTGAAGCGGACCGATCCGGCGCTGTTAGCGGTCACGGAAGTGCAGGCGGTGACCTTCGTCGGCGCTGTGCCGATGAATGCCGCGCTGGCCCCACCGATTGTGGCTCCCACGCCAGTGTCCCCTGCCCCGGCTGGCGCGAAGCCAGCCACACCGGCCCCCGCGCCAGAATTCCCGCCCGAGAAATCCGCCCAAAGGTCGGCCAGCCAGGAGGGCTGCCGGGGGGACTGCCCGGCGGTCTGCCGGGAATCGGAAATGTCCAAGCCGGGCCACAGCCGATCCCGCCCGAAATGCGATTGCCTGGGCCACAATCGACGGGCTATGCCGAGTTTCACGAGGGGGTGATCGTCACCGGCCTGATTCCCGTGGAAGCGCAGCAAGAAGAATATGAACGAGTGTTCGAGCATGCGCGTCGGGCTTCTACGGATGCATCCACGGGCACTTCCGAACAACGCGCGCAAAGCATGCGCGACAGCGACACGCCGCGCTATGTGTGGTGCCGGCTGGAGCGGACCGACACCACCGACGGCAGCGTCAAAGTGATCGACTTCGGCGACGTGCCGCAGGTAACTCTGGATTGGAAGTACCCGGAACGCCGCAAAGTCATCGCAGCGCAGATCAGGGGGATCAGTCCCGAATTCAAGAAACTCGAAGCCGACATGAAGAATTGGGGCATGCAGGTTCCCGAAGTGATCGATCCCGACTATGCCGGCCCCTGGTGGCTCACCTGGCCGCTGCCGCCGGTGCTATTGCACGATTGGGGCCGCGACGCGGCCCATGCGAAGATTCCGCTAGCTACCGCCGATGCAACCGACGCCGCCACCGGTGTCGCGAAGCCAGCCGGCGATCAGGATCCCTTCGCCGATCCCAACAATCCTGCTGGGCCGGGGCCAACGGGACCACGTCGCCCGCCGCACGGCGCCTATCAAATGCGCCCAGGGATGATGCCGAACGAAGCACTGCGCGGCGGCGAAGCGGTCGATGCCCCCGCCGTGCCGTACAAGCTGTTCCGGTTCGTCGATATGGATGTGCTGCCGAGTCACGCATATCAATACCGGGTTCAACTGTTGTTGAAGAATCCGAATTACGGATTGGAACCGCAGTTGCTGGCCAAGCCCGATCCGAATGCCCCGATTTATCGCGAAACCCCCTGGAGCGGAAAGTCGCCCATCGCGACCTTCCCGCCCGAAGTCCAGCTCGTTTCGGTCGGCATTGACCGTCAGCGGCGCGTCGAGCCGAAGGGAAACCTCGGCATCTTGCTGTGGGACAAGCCCGATGCGCTGCAACTGCTGAAGAAAACGGAAATGGAGTTGGGCGACGTGGCCGATTTCGGCGAGCAGAAAGTCAAAGACGTGGTCGACGTCGTCACCCGGACAGTCCGCGACGTGAGTGCCGATTTCAATTCCGGTGCGGTCCTGGTCGATTTGCGCGGCAACGATGAAAAGCTGCCGGGCACGGACAACTTGACGGATCCGGGCGAACTGCTGTTGCTCACCGACATTGCGCATCCCGAGCGGATGCAGTTCGTCGTGCTGAACGAGGCCCTGGATCGGTCGTCGGTCGAAGCCTGGGACCGGACCCACAAAGTGCCTCCGGCCTTGGCCGCGCCGGCCAACAACGGCGCGGTCGCCAAGCCAGGAGTCGTCCAGCCACTGCCCAATCCGAAAGCGCCGGGCCAAGGCACCGGCCTGCCGCCGATTCGCAACCCCGTTCGGCCCAACACGCCGACCAGAACGGGCCGATAGACGTGGCATCGTGGCGGCTCTACCCGTCAGAGCCGCGCACGAAAGTAAGCGACGCCGATCGCTCCACTTGCACAGGACGCTCGGTCGCCACGAACGCCGAACCGCTCGTAAAGAGCCGCGCACGAAGTAAGCGAGTGAGTGCGCACCACTTGCCGAAGCGCCCACCGCTTACTGTCGTCCGCGGCTCTGTATTCGTCATTCGTGCTTCGTCATTCTTTCGACATTCGTCATTCGTCATTTCCGTCATTTCCCGTGTGGCCCAATTCCGCTCTCGCATCACCTGTACATTTGTGTACAATGGCCCCCAGACGTTGTGGCACGGGGCGCTTGAGTCGGATGAGCTTGAACCCTCAAGAAAACGTGCTGCCGGCGGGATGAAAAACTCCCTGCAACAAGGCTCTTGGTCTGCCGGCCGCGCCAGTTCGACTTGCTGCCAGGTCCGTTGAAAAGGGGACATTCTACTTTTTTAGCAGCAATCGGCCAAGAACCGCCGAGCGCACAATAAAAAGTAGAATGTCCCCCTTTTCATGGGCTTGAGCCAGCCCAACCGTTGCGACCTAAATCGATTGTCGGTCGCAGCACAGATCGCAGGTAGCGTTTAGCCGCTTCGTGAAGCTCGTTCGCATGGTGGATTCGTGTCTGAGTTTTTGGGGGCGTCACGAACTCAGGCGATGGGAATCGCGCATGTAGTGAAATCAACACGAGCAGCGTCCCAGGCGCGGTGTATGACTTGACGAGCGCATTGGTGTCCGATACCAAAACCCTGCTGGTCACCGGGTGGACATGAGCGCGGAGCCGGCCGACCGGCCAGCCGAACCTTGATTGCAAGATGCATCCCGTTCGGCGGCCAACCCCCACTACCTTAAATCCAAGAACAGCCGGCTCCTCAGAGCGCATCAAACCGAAGGAAACTTCGTTCGGCGTGGGCGATCCTTCGCGCACTCGAAAAGATTTCCAGCGCTGTTAGCGCGTGGGCCTCAGGCCGCGCGCTGACTTCGCGCACCGTGTCTTCGTTCTCCCCTCTCCCCTCTGCGGGAGAGGGGCCGGGGGTGAGGGGGCGCTTCACCGAGAGACGCACCATCAAGCGTGCCGCCATCACCCTCACCCCAACCCTCTCCCGTCGAGGGAGAGGGAGAAGCGTAAAGAGCCGCGCACGAAGTAAGCGTCTCGGAGGCCCGCCACTGGCAACGCCATCGCTTACTTTGCCCGCAGCTTTTTTTCGGCACGGCCTTAGGCGGCGGGCGCTCGTGGCAAGTGGCACGCTCGAACTCGCTTACTCCGTGCGCGGCTCTTTCACGGGACGCCCATCGCCGCGCGACCCATTTGCGGAAGGTGGCTATCGAATTGGGCTCCGGCCGTGTTTAATAAGAAGTGAAACGTCGAGTCCGCCTTGCCAGTTTTGCAGTTCGCGCTTCGGAGACTTGCCATGACACGCCTGTATTGGTTTTGCACATTCTTGGTCATTTGTTCGCTGACCGCCGACCGCCAGTGGCTTTCAACGGCCACTGCCGACGACTGGCCGCAATGGCAAGGTCCGGACCGGGATGCGATCTCCAAAGAGAAAGGACTGCTGCAAGAATGGCCCGCCGCGGGGCCGCCCCTCGCTTGGAAAATCAAAGGACTTGGTGGCGGTGACAGCGCCCGCGGTCGCCGACGGCAAACTGTTTGGCATGAGCATCCGCGGCGACAACGAAGTCGTTTGGGCACTTTCCGAAACCGACGGCAAGCAACTTTGGGTTGCGTCGCTGGGACCGGCAGTTCAGCAACGCATGCCGCAATCGAAAGAAGGACCCGGGGGTACGCCGACCGTCGACGGGAATCAACTCTATGTGCTCGGCATGGGCGGCCATTTGGCCTGCCTGCAAGTCTCCGACGGCAAGGTCGTCTGGGAAAAAGACCTCACGAAAGACTTCGGTGGCAAAATCCCCAATTGGAGTTACCGCGAGTCTCCGCTCGTGGATGGCGACAAGCTTATCTGCACGCCCGGCGGTCCGGAGGCAATCCTCGTGGCCCTCGACAAGAAAACCGGCGAAACAATCTGGAAAAGCAAATTGCCGGCCGCGGAGAATCCGTCGCCTGCGGCCTCCAGCGACCCTCCCAAAAAACCCGGCGGCCGTGGCCGCGGTGGTCGGGGCGGTTCGGGCGCAGCCTATGCTTCGCCCATCGCGTTCGACTTCGGGGGCCAGCGCGAATACGTGCAGCTCACCTCGAAGGCCCTCATCGGGGTTGCGGCTGCCGACGGCAAATTTCTCTGGCGATATGACCGTCCGGCCAATCCCAACGGGATCAACTGCACGACGCCGCTCTACCACGATGGATTCGTATTTGCCACGTCTGCCTACGGCGCCGGCGGAGGCCTGGTGAAACTGAGCAAAGCAGGAACCGGCGGCATTCGAGCGCAGCAAGTCTTCTTTACCAGCAAAATGCAGAACCATCACGGCGGAGTGATTCTGCACGACGGTGCACTTTACGGCGCGAACGGCGGCAACGGCGGCGGTTTCTTCACCTGTCTCGACTTTAAGACGGGCGAGGTCTTGTGGACGACTCGTAAAGCGGCCAAGGGTTCCGTGGCGTTTGCCGATGGCCGGATTTACTACCGCACCGAGGATGGGACACTGCTGTTGATCGAGCCGAATAAGAAAGAGTACCTCGAGCGCGGCCGCTTCGAGCAACCCGACCGCAGCAACTCCCCCGCCTGGTCGCATCCGGTAATCGCCAACGGCAAGCTCTACGTGCGCGACCAGGATGAGCTATTCTGTTACGACATTTCGAGAAAGTAAGCAAGCGCCCCCGAGGATGTCCCTCGAATGACCGCGTTCAAGCAATTGGCCGACTCTCAGCAAAGGTCGGGGCGACAGGATTTGAACCTGCGACCTCTTGCACCCCAAGCAAGCGCACTATTCCAGGCTGCGCCACGCCCCGAACCAGGTCGCGCGGCTTCGCCTGCAACCGGTGCTGAAGTATGGCAAATCGAGGCGCGGGTTGCAATCGGCTGCGAGACGAAGACGGGCTCGCACGGCGGTTGGCGATGGAAGACGGATTAGATCGCGACCCCTCACCCCGGTTCGACTGAGCTCACCGAAGTCCGACCCCTCTCCCGCAAGGGGCGAGGGGAGGATTGAACACATTCCTCTTAGCGAGAGACGAATGCTTCGCTGGCGCTCGGAACGAAAACTACGCGGCGGTCAGCGGTCGAAGATGCGCCGGATGGCGCGGACCGTGGCGGCGCGGCCGGCGCGGCCGATCGATTGCGTGAGCGGGATATGTTTCGGGCAGACTTGCACGCAGTTCTGGGCGTTGCCGCAAACTTGAATGCCGCCTTCGTCCGTCAAAGCGTCGATGCGCTCGGCGGCGTTCATCTTGCCCACCGGGTGCGAGTTGAACAGCATCACCTGGCTGATCGCATGGGCGCCGACGAAGCCGCGGTCGTATGCGGCGTCGTTTGCGGGCCGCGAATTGCTTCGTCGGTCTCGCCGTCGCGGCGCTGCAACTCGATCTTCGTGTATTGCGGACAAGCCTCCAGGCAACAGCCGCAACTCATGCACTCGCTCAGCGGATAGCGCTCTTGCTGCTCGGCTTGCGAGACTTGCGGGCCGGGGCCGAGATCGTAGTAGCCATCGACCGGGATCCAGCAGTCGAGCTTCTCCAGCGCCTGAAACAGCCGCGCGGCGATCGACCACCAGATCGCGCAGGACCGGGAAATTTCTGACATCGGCCGCAGTTCGATTTCGTCGGGATTGTCTTCCAGCAGCCGATCGACCAGGGCCGAGCAAGCTTGCCGCACGTGGCCGTTGATGACCATCGTGCAGGCGCCGCAAACTTCTTCCAGGCAATTGCAATCCCACGCGACCGGGGCGACGCGGCGGCCGTCGACCGTTGTCGGCCTGGGCGGCGATCCGCTGCAGCACGCTGATCACGTTCATGTCGCGCTCGTAGGCGATCCGGTGCCGTTCCCAATAGCTCGGCTCGCCGGGAGCATCCTGGCGGAGCACGCGGACTTCGAAAGCTGTCGCGATGGGCCGGCGTGGCGTAGCGGGCGTTGATGGTGCGTGGCCGAGTCGTTCATGGATGCAAGTCGATGTTTAGGGGTCAGGTTTCGATGGCGAGGCTTCGGAGTGCGAGGTCTGCGAGCGATTCGTTGGCGTATCGGCTCGGCAGGAGCCTCGCGAACCGCAAGCATGCGGCTCGGCAGGACTCGCCTACCGGCGATGATTGAATCAATTGCTACTGGCTTTGACGGCAGGTGGATTCGCGCCTGTTGCGCGGTGCGCCGTTGCTGTCGGCCGACGGAGCGTGCCGCGCTGCCTGGCGCTCTTTCCAAACTTGTTCGATCAATTCGGCGCCGACCAGGCCATACAATCGCGGCCGCGGCGGAATCAGCGACGTGTCGACCTCTTCGTAGCTCAACTGCGGCTCGCCGTCGCGATCCAGCACGGCGATGGTCGATTTGAGCCACTTGCGGGTGTTGGCTTCGAACCGGTCGCACCAGGCTTCGGCCAGTCGGCGATGCTCGGCCGGATCGGTGACTGTCGATGCCCGGCATTGCGAACTCGGGCTTGTAATGGGCGCCGCGGCATTCGTCGCGGGCCAGCGCGCCCTTGCAGGATCGTCTTGGCCAGCGGGAACATGTCGATGAGCGACTTGGTGAACACGACGTTCTGGTTCGTCCAGTTGCCGGTGTCGGAAAGCGAGCAACGCTTGAGCCGGCCTTCGAGCTTCGAGCACGGTGTCGTAGCGCTTCGGCCAGCGACTTGTTGTAGCGCACCACCGTGGCGGCCTTGGTCATCACCTGGCCCAGCTCTTGATGGATTGCGATACGGATTCTCGCGGCTCTGGCCGGTTTTGCCGCCGGGCGCTGCGGTGAATCAGCGCTTCGTGCTCTGCTTGCTGCCTGGGCGACGGCTTCGTCGAACAACGCCGCGCGGCTGCTCGGCAGCCGGTTTGCCTTTGAGCGATTTCAAGCGGGTTTCGATGCCCGGAGCGACGATCAGGCCGCTGAAAATGCAGCTCAACAGCGAATTGGCCCCGAGCCGGTTGGCGCCGTGATATTGATAGTCGCACTCGCCGATGGCGTACAGGCCGGGGATGTTGGTTTGCTGATTGCGCGGCGAGCCGATGCTGCAGGCCGCCGTCGGCGGTGCGCTCGTAATCGACCCACAGGCCGCCCATCGAATAATGGACGGCGGGGAAGATCTTCATCGGCGCGGTGCGCGGATCGACGCCTTGGAACTTCTCGTAGATTTCCAGAATGCCGCCGAGCTTCTGGTCGAGCGTGGCCCGCGGGAATGTGCGTCAGATCGAGATAGACGCACAGGCGGTCCTTCTCGACGCTCAATCCTTCGTGCGGTGCAGACGTTGAAGATCTCGCGGGTGGCGATGTCGCGCGGCACGAGGTTGCCGTATTTCGGATAGCGCTCTTCGAGGAAGTAATAGCGCTCGGCTTCGGGAATCGACTTCGGGTCGCGCGGGTCTTGCGGCGTGCGGGGCACCCACACGCGGCCCCCTTCGCCGCGGGCGCTTTCGCTCATCAGCCGCAGCTTGTCGGCGCCGGGAACGGCCGTGGGATGGACCTGAATGAACTCGGCGTTGCCATATTTCGCTCCGGCCTGAAACGCCCGGCTGGCGGCGCTGCCGGTGCAGGCCATCGACATCGTCGAGCGGCCGTAGATCAGGCCGCAACCGCCCGAGGCGATGATCACGGCATCGGCCGGGAACGCGCGAATTTCCATCGTCACCATATCCTGGCCGACGCAGCCGCGGCAGACGCCGGCGTCGTCGAGCACCGGGGCGAGAAAATCCCAGAACTCGTACTTCTTCACTTTGCCTTCGACTTCCCAGCGGCGAACTTGCTCGTCCAGAGCGTAGAGCAACTGCTGGCCGGTGGTCGCGCCGGCGAAGGCGGTCCGCTTGAACAGCGTGCCGCCGAAGCGGCGCTGATCGCGAAAGCCTTCGGGCGTGCGATTGAAGGGAACGCCGAGCCGATCCATCAGGTCGATGATCCGCGGGCCCCAGTCGATCATTTCCTTCACCGGCGGCTGATGCTGCAAGAAATCGCCGCCGTAGACCGTGTCGTCGAAGTGCAGCCATTCGCTGTCGCCTTGCTGGCGCGTGAGCGGATTGACGCTGTTGATGCCCCCTTGTGCGCAAACGCTGTGCGAGCGCTTGACCGGCGTGAGGCTCATCAGAGTCGACGTCGATGCCGAGCTCGGCCAGTTTCATCGTGGCGGCAAGCCCGGCCAGACCGCCGCCGACCACCATCACCCGTTGTTTTGCCATGCACAAAACCTTATTCGCAAATTAGTGTCCGCGGCCTGGCAATTGACAGCCCGAAGTTGGCGATTTGCGCGCATCAAGGCGCGATCGCCGCCGCGGTTCATTCGTTCGTTGCGGCTCGATCGCCACGCTTCATGTTCTGATCCCCAGGCACGGGCGAGGCCGTCTCGCCGAGCTCGTATTGATGCAGGGCATTCATTCGCTTTTCGATCGTTTGGGCCTTTACGATATCGACGGTGCTGAATCCGACGACCGAGCTGAGCCCGACGGCGCCCAGCAAAATGCCGAATCCACAGCAGACGAATCCCGCCCGCCGCATGGCCGCGGGCGTCGTCCAAATACCCCAAGTGATGCCCTGCGTCCAAAGTCCGTTGGCAAGGTGATAAACGGCACAAGCGACTCCAATGCCGTAGAGGATGCGAATCCAGAGCGGAGCCAAGGTGATGGCAACCGAAGACGTCGCTTCGTCGGCCTGGAATTTTCCGCCCCCAAGCAGCAAACCCATGTGGTGCATTTGGATCACATGCCACACGATGAACACGAACACGATCATTCCCGTCGCGCGCTGCAGCGTATAGCGGATGTTGCCGTTGTACGGGTAAGCCGAGGCATTCGGCATGCCGGATGAGATAATGATGAGCCCGACAATCCCGTGGAACAGCAGCGGAATGAAAATAAAGACCCATTCGACCACCGGCAGGATGATGCCCAGGGAATGAATCTGATTCACGGCCCCCTGATACGATCCGGCGCCGTTCCAAACCATGGCGTTGGTGAGCAAATGCACCACAACATATGCGCCGATGGGAATCAATCCTGCAAGCGAGAAGAGCCTGTAGAGCAGGAATTGATGCCGACCTAGCGGCGAAGGTTCAGGAGCGTCCAAAGCAATCTTTCTTATGGGCGGCGGGCGGAACTCAGCCGGCTCCGCACAACGGCTGAAATGCTGGAAACATCCGTGCGCGGTCGGAACGCCATTAACATTGTATCGCAGCCGACGAGGATCGACATCGCAGTCCGCCTCGATTGGATTCTTGAGAACGGCGCGGGAAACAGAGTATAAGCCGTCCACACGGTCTGGCAACGGTCGGTGAAAACTCCGGGCTTGTGGCCGTTTCCGACCGCAGCAGTCGGAGGCGGCGGGATGGCGTTCGATTTCGATACCGCAAATTTCCAACGAAACGCGACACATCAAACACAAGCGATTAGCGATTGCTTGGAACGGCGAGCTGCCCGGAGCCACGAACCAATCCAGGAACTGACCGGACAAAGTGGACAGGCCGGACAGGCCGATTTTGCTCGGCGGCACTCGAAGGATTGGGACAGTCCCGCCGAATCGCGGACAGGCTCTAACTGCCTATCCGAGAACCGGCCGAGGAGAGGGGGACAGGCACATTTTGCTCCCAGGGCACCGCAAAATGAGCCAGTCCCCGCCGGTTCTCGGATAGGTACTAAGGATTGTCGAAAAAATCGAATGTCTGCCCGTTTGGCAGCATAACTGGGACGAGAGATGTCATTTCACGTTTCGCAGCTCGCCTATTTTGACTTCTTTCGGAATTCGGAATATGCTACAAGCATCGGCCGTTTATGGGCTTAGGATAGCAAAACGTCGTATCGACGGCTCGCCCAGGAATTCGGCATTTAAGTTGCAGGGCGGTTAATACGGGTCTCCGAGGCGAATTGGGGCCGAATTCAGGGCGGGTTTGTTAGGCGCGAGGTGTGGGTCAATGGATACTCCTTCATTGCTCATTACGGACGACGATGCGGCGTTCCGCCAGACGCTGGGAGGAGTGTTTTCTCCCAAGGGTTTCCGCATTCTGCTCGCCGGCGACGGCGAAGAGGCGCTCGAAATCATCGGGCACGAAGAAGTGCATCTCGTGCTGCTGGACATCCACATGCCGCGCTTAAGCGGCCTGGACACGCTTCGGCGGCTGCGTGAATTTAAATTTCGGTCGCCTTGCATCTTGCTCTCGGCGCGCTGGGACGATGAACTGCGCGAACAAGCGCGGTCGGCCGAGGCGTTTTCCTTGCTCTCGAAACCGGTCAGCCGGCTGTTGTTGACGAGCACGGTCGATCGAGCGCTCCAGCGGGCATACGGTTGGCCCGCCGGCTAACTGACTGTTAGCTATGCGTGCAATGGACGGTAGGAGTGGCGCAAGATCGAGTATCAGCCTGGATCATGCCCGTTGCTGGCGTGGGCAGGCTGGCCCGTTTCCGGAGAGGCAAAGAACAAATCGAACGTCGTTTGCAGCAAGTGCAACGAGCCGTCGCGGGCACCCAAGGTGTTCAGGTGCTTCAAAAGGCGGGCCAACAGATCGCGCCCCTCGGGCCAGCGGACGCTCATCACCTTTGAGCAATCTTCGAGCAACTGGTACACACGAGCCCGGGTGACGCCCATGCGTCGCGATTGCTGGCGAACGGTTTGAATGTCGCCGCGCAGGCTCAATCGACCCTCGGCCAGGCGGACGAGCGTGGTCCCAACGTCGATCTGAATCTGGTCGAGCAACGGTCTGACCAATGAACTGGCCACGTCGTCGGTCGAAGGAATTTTCCTGCTTTCGCTCGTCGCGGCAATCCAATGCTCCAACGGCAACACGAATTTGGGAATCAATCGCACGGTCAAGTGGCTCTCGACTTCGGAATGCGAAAGCACTTTGTGCACGGAGTGAAACACTTCGAGAATTGTCCGCACGCGCTTCTCGCCGTGTGTTTTCATTTGCCGGATTTCGGCGATGGAATAGTCGAGATAGGTGGACAAGGGCGTCTGCCAGATTACCGTGGGGAGCGATTGCAGCGACGGCGTCAGCCGCCCCAGCGGATGGTCGCCGACGTTATGTTTCCGGACGGTCTCGCGCCACTGTTCCCAGAGAATTTCGGAGACGACATTGGGATCGAATGCGCCGTCCTGGCGGCTCGCACGGGAGCCCGTCGACTTTCGCTCCGTCTCCGTCTCGCTATAGGGCATCGCGGGCGGGTGGTCCTTCGTCGCCCGGTGGAGCAACTGAAGCATCGTGCCGATCTTCTTGCGGCCCACGCCGGGTGTGGCAGCCAGATCTTCGAACGGCGTGCTCAACAGATCGCGTAGCGGCCGGCCAAGAAACGCCAGGGGCAGACGGCGGTCGTTCGGCATGCCCAGAATGCCAACGGCCGTTCCATCCGGTCGGCGAATCGCTCTTGCCCCAAGAGTTTGCTTACCGCCTGAAAGCTGCTGATTTGTTTGTATTCCTCTGCCGACGTGGCCCTGTTCATCGGACGTCGACTCCTCTTCTTGATCGACATGGATGGATTAGACGCCAATGATCTTGCTCGGCGCGCAACGCTTTGAGCCGCTTGCCGGACCCACAGCAGCGCAGCACGCACCGGCTGCTTGCCACGGATTGCAAGCGAACAAAGCATCTCCGATTAAAGGCAACCCGTCTGCCCACGGTTAGCCTCGCCGCGACCGAACTCGCTTAGGTGGGACTCTGTTCCAGGGAGCCCGTGCTTCGCGGCCAGGTTGGCCGGGCCGAAGTTGTTCGGCCCGGAGACCTGGACGTATTCAAGCGTTTCAACCGCCGAAACAAAATTCTTGCAAACGCGATTTTTCATTTTGACATCCCCAACGTCAAGGGGCAATCCTGAACTTGGACGCCGCATAACTGAATTCTCGATCGAAACCACTCCAGTCTCTGCCAACGCCAACCCGCTGCCGCTATTTTGTTTACAGCGTGGATTTGCTCGGGGCCGATAGCCCCCAATGGATCGTCGCCCTAACCAATAGCAAACGTTCCTTTGACCGCATTCCGATAGATTACGGTTTTTTCTTTTACAATCGGTGTCGCTGGGCGGTTTCAGATAAGTTGCGTGAGAAACCACCAATTTTGGTGATTTAACCAACCCGGCGACGCACCATGCGTGGTTTCGGCAGAGAGAACGGCTAGGTGAAATGCGATGGTGAATTATGCGGAATCCGAACTCGACACGGCGTCGGCTCGAAGGCGAAGATTTCTGCGATTGCCGGCGCTTGCAGAAGCTGATCGCCGGATGACGCCCAAAGGATGGCATGCCCGGGAGCTATTGGCCCGGATGCAATAGGCGGTCGAGATCTTTTTTCAAGGGATCGACGATTTTCTGGTCCACCGTGTTGCGGACCATTTGCGAGGCGAGTTGCTCGAGCGCTCGGGGATCGATTTTCGGATCGTGGAGCGTGCCGCCGATGGTGAATTGCACCACCTGATTGTTCCAGGGCGATTGGTTCGCGTTCAAACCCAGCCACTCGTGCTGCACCGGCATCTCGGCCATCAGGCTCAGCGATTCGTCCAGCCCCACCGAGCCGTAGGTTCGCAATGTGATATTGCCGACCATCATTTCCAAATTCTGATGATAGACTCGGCCGTTCACCATTCGAAAGGGAACAGATTGCCGACCGATTTTCACCAGCGGCGGCTCACCGGCCAAATCTTGTGGCATCGTCTGGCGCAGGAATACGGATTCGACTTGCTTGGTCAGCAGCGCGAACGGATGGGCAATTGGGCCGGGCGTGACGTCGATCGATTCGATGTTCACCTGGCCGGCGAAGTCCGCCGCAGCCGGATTGCCCAGCGGCAGCCGGCCCCCCTGCAACACGATCGACAGCCGGCCTTCGGTGCGCGTTGCGCCGGAGAGCATCGGGGCGACAAACTTGACCCATTGCGTGGTTTGCGCTTGGAAATTCTGGTTTTGCGTGCGTTGTGTGGAGATGTGCAAGCCGGTCAGCAGCGGTCCGGGGCCGAACAGCAATTCCAGCGGTCCGGGCCCGAGCCGCAAGCTGGGCGAAGCGGTCAAATGACCTTCGCTGACCGCCGTATTGTCGAGATTGAATTGGATCGCGCCATCGGCTAACCGGGCGTCGATTTGGCCAGATCCGGCTTGCATGCCGTACAGCGCGGCGCTCGTCCAGCCGAGCGAGCCCTCGGCCGCCAACGATTTTAGCCAGGGCTGGACTGCAGTGCTGGTCTGGCCCGCGCTTGACACCAAAACGGTCGGCACCGTGGCCCCCTTGCCGCCACCCATCGCGATTGCTGGTGACGCCAGCGGTCCGCGGAACGAAAATGGCCGCGACTGTTGTCCAGCCAACTGAATCTGCGTGCCGAAATAAGTTTGCAGCAGTCGCGACAGCGTTTGTCCGTCGTAGTCGATACTGCCCGCGAGCGTGGCATTCGGCTCGGTCGTCAGATGTTGCAATTGCCCCGCGCCGCTCAAGCGGAACGCGGCCGAGTCGAACTCCGACGCAGTGATTTGCAGCGTATCGGCCTGCTGATCGTACGTGGCCGTGGCCGACATCGCGATCCGCGGTTCTTGCCACCAGACTGCGCCTCGGGGGTTCGCGCCGAGCGTCGTCGGTCCGCCGGGCGGCGTGATTCGCGCCGGCGCCGTGCCCGACAAGGCAAATTGGTCGACCGTCGCTCGGAGTTTGCCGGATGTCGACGAACGTGTTTCGGCCAGATCGGCTTCGAACACTAGCCGACCCGAGGCGGCCCATTCCGGCGAAGTTCGCGGATCGCGCGTCCAGTTCAGCAGCCGCGTCAAATCGGCTTGCCCGGTAATCATGCCGGTCCAGCCCCGAGGCCCCTCTGCGGGCCAATCGAGCGTCGCACTGTCGGTGTGTAGTGAAACGGTGCTGCTGAGCAGCGTGGTGGCGCCCAGTTGCAGTTTTCGGGTGCTCGGATTCCAAGTTCCCGACGAGTCGAGCTTCGCGATCGGCTCGTCGACGAACGAACTTCCTAACCAGGCATGAATGTTATGCAACTCGCTCGACGTGCTGGCTTGAAAGCTGCCATCCGCCGCTCGCTGCCAATGCAGACTGGCTGCGGCCGTCGCCGGCAAGCTGCGGATCGCCCAAGGCGAAGAATTGTCCCAGTTCGGCGCCTAACAGCTTCAGATCGTAAGTCGCGTCGAGGGAGAACTGCTCCGGCGTTCCGCTGCCCGAGACATGCAAGAAGCTCGATTGGCAATCCAGTTTTTCGACCGTCATGCCGGTCGGGCCATCGAGGATCGACGCCGCGGCGGTGATTGGCTGCGTGAGTGCAAGCTGATGCGTGCCATCGGTCGCCGCGAGCTTATCGGCGCTGAACTGCGCGCTCCAGCGGTGTCCGGTTTCCGCCGTGGTGCTGTCGATCGCCAGTTTCACCTGGCCGTCGGTGACTTGCGTGCCGGCGCGCACATGCAGCGTCGCGGGGAGTAGTTTCGCCAATTTCGCCAGGTCGAGCTGGCCCTGCACGGTATAGGTTTGGTTCAACAAATCAGCCGGCGACATATTCGCCTTCAGCGGCAACGCAATCTGACCGGTCAATTCAATGTCAGCCACGTCGCAGGTGACACCCAATTGCGCCACATCCAACTGGCTGGGTTTCCAACTCAGTTTGCAAGGCATGTTCAGTCTTGCGAAGTGGACCTGATCGGAGCCCAACGGCGTCGCGGTCAGCGTGAAATCGTCGGCTTGAATACTGCCTTCCAAACGATTGGCCGCGCCGGCCGTGCCGGGCAGGAATTGCAATTTCGCGGAAAGCTGGCCCGCCAACTGGACCTCGGGCACGACACGGGCCAACAACGACCGGAACATCGCCAAAGGAAGCGGATCGGCTTGCAACTCGACCTTTGGCCCCGGCGACGTCGGCTTGCTCTCGGTCGTCGCGGCGGCGCCCTTGATAGCGGCTCCGTTCGCAGCGTTGCCATTGGCAGCGCCACCATTGGCAGTGCCGCCGCTCGCAGTGGCACTGCCTGCTGCAACGCTGCCCGCTGCAATATTGCTTAGTGCAGAAGCGCTTACCGCGCCATCAGCCAAGTACGTGAGCTTGAATTTTTCCGGGCCCGCGGCCGTTTGCACAGCGCCGGCGACCGTTAACTCCACCGGCCACGACGAGGCCGGGCTTATTCGAAGCGTGGTCGAAACCGAATCGATCTTCCACCGCTGGTCGGCCGGCACGTCGTGCAAATCGATGCGACCATCGGTCAGTTCCAGATCCAAAGCCGGCTTGCGCCGCTGGCGCCGCTGGTCAACCAAGGCAGCAGCACATCCTCGAGATTGCTGCCGTCGCGCCGAACGTCGACGAAGGCCTGAAGTTGCTCGATTTGGATCGTGCCCAGAGCTTTGGGATGGGCGGCCAGTTGGGCCAGTGTCTGATCGGTGCGAATCGTCGCAATCGTGGCCAGCACGTTCCCCTTGGCGTCGCGAATTTGCACGTCGTGATAAACGATCGACGACAGCCAGCCGAACGTGCGGCTTCCGGAGGAGATCGTGCCGTCGATTCCATTCAGCGCTTGCCGCAAAGGCCAGTCGCCGAGCGAAGTGCGGCTGGCAATCGCCGGGGCAAACCACAGGCCGCCCCCCAATAGCGCCAGCAACAGCAACCAGCGACCCTTATGGCCAGATCGCGGCGGTTTCTCTGCTTTCTTGGCCGGAAGATTCTCCTTCGACCGTTTCTTGAAAACAGTTGCCATATCGCCGGACCGCTAGCAGAGAAGAGAAAACGTGGACGAGCGCGCTGCGCATCCACGTTGATCGGCAGTGCCGGGCGCCGAATTGCTGACCAATGCGCAATATTTTGCCTGACCGGCAATTTCATCGTCTCTGCTATCAAAACTAGAGAAACGACGCAATGCGGGTAATCATGAGGGCGGCCGGGCGCCGGGCAATAGATCGTAGCGCACAAGCGCACTCGAAGCCCAGGGATAGCCATCCCTGGGCTTGTTCCCGGATCGCGGACCGACCATGAAAGAAGCTCTCGCCGTATCTCTTACGGCACGGCATCCAGGCCTGCGGCGAGCTTGCCGAGCGCTTCGGTCTCGATCTGACGGACGCGCTCGCGGGTGAGGCCCAGCGACTCGCCGATTTCCTTCAGCGTCCTTGGCTCCTGATCGTCCAGTCCGAATCGCATTCGCAATACGGTCGCCTCGCGGGCATCCATCGTCTTCAGCATCCGCATGACGTGGCTCAGATTGTCGTGAGCCAGCATTTCATCTTCAGGCGTCTTCAGATTCTCATCCATGATCATCTCGCCCAGCGACCAGCCGGCCTCGGTTTGATCGGTCTGCGGCGTGGAGTTGTAAATGCGGATCGCCTTCTTGATGATCGGCAGCTTCTTGCGTTGCAGGCCCAATACCCGGGCGATTTCCTCCGGCGTCGGCGTGCGGCCTAGTTCTTCCGTGAGCCGCGCGGTGGCTCGCCGCCATTTCGATAACAACTCGACCATGTACGCCGGGATGCGGATCGTCTTGGCACTGTTGATCAAGGCTCGTTTGATCGACTGCTTGATCCAGTAGCTGGCGTACGTGCTGAACCGGGTTCCCATCGCGGGGTCGAAACCTTCGACTGCCCGCAATAGGCCGAGGTTCCCCTCTTCGATCAGATCCTGCAGATTCAGCCCCTTGCCGGTATAGCCGCGGGCGATGTTTACCACCAGCCGCAGGTTGGCGCGCACCATCCGGTCGCGGGCGCGGGTGTCGCCGCAACCGATCGCCAGGGCCAGCACTTGCTCGTCGTTGGCCGACAACAGCGCCGTCTCATTGATTTCGCGGAGGTAGGTTTCCAGCGGCGTCTGGACGGCGGAATTGGACTTGCGTCGCGTGGCGGCCATAGTGCGAATTCGGCTCGGGCAAGTGGGGCAGAGTTGTCGGCTGGGACACAGGAAACTATCGACGCGCCCGCGCCGGATTCTACAACCTCTGCTCGCGGCGATGAGGTGAGCCGAATGTAACCGAGTTTCCCACGGTGCCGGTAGCGCCGATCCGGCCGATTACAGGCCAAGAAATGAAATCGCCGCGCCGCGATTTCTCGGACAAACTCCCGCGCGCACCGTACCTGACGATTGTGCGCAAGATGCCACCGTGCGTGAAACGCAGGCTTGCGGCAGCGCGAAAGAAGCCCAGGGATGGCCATCCCTGGGCTTGGAATCGCGCTCGGATTTCTCGTCGAATCGCTTACGATGCCGGCTTGATGAGCGGGCCGCTCTTGCCGACGCCACCCTTCAATTCGGCAGAAGGTGTTGATTGCGCCGGCGCCGGTTCGGGGCTCGATTCGTCGGTCTTGTTGGCGTCCTCGGCCCATTCGACGCGCTTCCGCGACAGGCCGATCTTCCGCTCGTCGGTGTCGACGCGCAGGATTTTCACCTCGATCTTGTCGCCCACCTTGACGACCTCTTCGGGATTCTCGACCTTGTGATCGGCCAGTTCGGAAATGTGCAGCAAGCCTTCCAGTCCGTCCTCCAAGCCAACGAACACGCCGAAATTGGTCAGCTTCGTCACGCTGCCGGTGACCAATTGACCCGGCTGGTACTTGTTGGGAATCTCGCTGGCCCACGGGTCTTCGGTTAGTTGCTTCAGACCCAGCGCGATGCGCCGCCGCTGCTGATCGACCGAGAGGACCTTGCACTCGATGGTCTGGCCTTTTTCGACGACTTCGCTAGGATGGCTGATCTTGCGCGTCCACGACATATCGCTGACGTGCAGGAGTCCGTCGATGCCCTCCTCGATCTCGATGAAGGCGCCGTAGTTCGTCAAGTTCCGCACGGTGCCCTTGACGATCGTGCCGGGCGGGTAGCGATCGGCAACCTTGGTCCACGGGTTCTCCTGGGTTTGCTTCATTCCCAGCGAGATCTCCTGCTTTTCCTTGTTGATGCCCAATACGACGACGTTGATTTCGTCGTCAGTATGCACCAGTTCGTTCGGATGGCTGATCCGCTTGGTCCACGACATCTCGCTGATGTGAACCAGACCCTCGATTCCCTCTTCGAGCTTCACAAACGCGCCATAGCTCATCACGTTGACCACGGTGCCCTTGATCACCGAGCCGACCGGGTATTTGTCGCCGACATGCTCCCAGGGGCTGGCCGACTTCTGCTTCAGGCCGAGGGCAATTTTTTCCCGCTCGCGGTCGATATGCAGAATTTGCACTTCGATCTCCTCGTCGATGTGGACCATCTCCGAAGGATGCCCGATCCGGCCCCAGCTCATGTCGGTAATGTGCAACAGGCCGTCGATGCCTCCCAAGTCGACAAAGGCGCCAAACTCGGCGATGTTCTTGACCACGCCCTTGCGGATCTGGCCGACTTCGAGCGTGTCGAGGAGTTGCTTCTTCTTTTCGGCCCGTTCCTGCTCGATGAGCGCTCGGCGGCTGACGACGATATTGCGCCGGGCTTCGTCGATCTTGAGCACGATGCACTGAATCGTGCGGCCCACGTAGTCGCCGATATCGGCCGGCCGGCGAATATCGACCTGGCTGGCCGGCAGGAATACGTTCACGCCGCTGACATCGACCAGCAAACCCCCCTTGATCTTGCGCGTGACGGCGCCGGTGACCACGTCGTTTTCGTGGACCGTCTCCATCACCTTCATCCAGTCTTCGATCTTACGGGCTTTGCGCTTGCTGAGCGCGATCATCCCGCGCGGCTCCTCGAGCTGGTCCGGGCGCCTTCAACTTCTTCGATCAACACCTTGAACGTCTGGCCGACTTCCGGCGGATCGTCTTCGTCCCATTCGTTGCGGGGAATTTGGCCTTCGCTCTTGTAGCCCACGTCGACCAGCACGAAGTCGTCGTCGACGCGAAGAATCCGTCCCTCGACGATCGAGTTGACCGAGATCGAGCCGCTACCCCATTCGAACTGCTCGCCGGTTCCGCCGGCCATGGCCTCTTCGAGCTCGCGGTCGAGGTCGTCGTTGTCGATTTCCAGATTACGAATCAGATTCCGATTAACCATATTTCAAATATGCTCTTGGGAGATCGGACAGAAGAGATCGACTGAGCGCGCCAGCAAGCGCCGGCTGCGGGGTCGAACGGCCCGAGACGTGCGGGCCTGCCGATCCAGGGTTAGAGGATTTTTCCCGCCGCCCGGCCCTCCGCGCAGAGGGCCTCACCAAAGACGATTGGGAGAACCCGGAAGTATACAGAATTCGCCGCAACCGGACAATCGGTCCTTCCGCTTTACGCAAGGAAAGCAGCGCAGGGTTCGGAGAGAACGCGTTCGGTCGCGTTCGCGAATCCGATTGGCAGGCTTGCAGCGGAAGGGCAGCATCGGCCGGTGGCGCGGCGGCTATTTCTCGTCCGGCTCTTCCAGATAGGTGTAGCCGCCGAGGCCTTCTTCATAGAACTTCAGGAACCGGCCGGCTTGCTCGTAGCCAATCCGGCCTTCGCGCACCGCGGTTTCGACCGATGTTCGGAGTTGACGCACCAGAGCGTTGGGGTCGAATTCCACGTAGTCGAGCACCTCGCGCACCGTGTCGCCCTTGATGACGGTTTCCAATACCACTTGGCCATCGCCATCCTGGCTGACATGCACGGCGTTCGTGTCGCCGTAGAGATTGTGCAAGTCGCCGAGGATTTCCTGATAGGCGCCGATCAGAAACGCGCCCAGATAATAGGGCTTCCCTTCATAGGGATGCAGCGGCAAGGTCCGTTTCACGTCGCGGCGGTCGATGAACTGGTCGACCTTGCCGTCGGAATCGCACGTGATGTCGCCGATCACGCCATTTCTTGTCGGCCGTTGACTCAGCCGATGGATCGGCATGATCGGGAACAACTGCTTAATGGCCCAACTGTCGGGAATCGATTGGAACAGCGAAAAGTTGCAGAAGTACGTATCCGACAGCAGCGAGTCGAGCCCTTCCAATTCCTCGGGCATGAACTCGAGATGTTTTGTGAGCCGCTGGATTTTGTGGCAGATAGCGAAATAGAGGTTTTCGATCATGCTCCGCTGATCCAGCGGCAAATAGCCCGTGGTGAATAGGCTCATGGCCGAATCGAGCGCCTGCTGAGCGTCGTGATAGCTCTCCAGGACGTTTCGCACCGTCAGGTTCTGATACGTTTCGAGCATGTCGGTCAGCGGCTGCTCGACTTCGTCGGCCAACTTCGGCGGGACACCGTTCTCGCCCTGTTCCGAAACGCCGAGCACGCCGAACACCAACACGCTGTGATAGGCCACCACGGCCCGGCCGCTTTCGGAGATGATCGTCGGATGCTTGACGCCGGCGTCCTCGCAAGCGCGCAGCATGTGATAGACCACGTCGTTGGCATATTCTTGCAGCGTGTAATTCACGCTCGATTCGAAATTCGTTTGCGAGCCGTCGTAATCGACCCCCAGCCCGCCGCCGACATCGATGATATTCCAAGCCCGCCCCGCGCTCGCACCAATTCGGTGTAGACCCGGGCCGCTTCGTTCAGCGCCGCCTTGATCTGGCGGATGTTCGTGATCTGGCTTCCCTGATGGAAGTGCAACAGCTTCAGGCAGTCGGCCATGCCGCGGCGCTGCAACTCTTCCAAGCCGCGCAGAATTTCGGTGACGGTCAGTCCGAATTTCGAGCGGTATCCGCCGGAGGATTGCCAGCGGCCCGAGCCGCGCGCAGCGAGCTTCGACTCGGACGCCGATCATCGGTCGCACGCCGATTTTTTCGGCGTAATCAAGAATCAAACCGAGCTCGGTGTATTTCTCGACGACTGGGATGATATGCCGGCCGATCTTCTGGGCGAGCATCGCCGTTTCGACGAACTCCGCGTCTTTGAAGCCGTTGCAAATGATCGGCGTGTCGTTGTCGGCCATCGCGATCACGGCCAGCAACTCCGGCTTGCTGCCGGCTTCCAGCCCGAATTTGAACGGGCGACCAAAGCGCAGGACTTCTTCGACAACTTGCCGCTGCTGATTCACCTTGATCGGATAGACGCAGCAGTAATTGCCCTGATACTTGTGCTCGTTGATCGCCGCTTGAAAGGCGCTATGAATTTCGCCCAGCCGATGCTTGAGAATTTCGGCGAAGCGCACGAGGATCGGCAAATCGATGCCCCGCAGTTGCAAGCGATCGACGAGGTCCTTGAGATCGATCGAGCGATTGGGATCCTTGGTGGGGTGAATCGCGACGTGTCCGGCCGTGTTGACCGAGAAATAGCCGTTGCCCCAGCGAGCGACTTCGTAGAGTTCGGCGGCATCGGCGACCGTCCAGGGCTCGGCCTCGATCTTGAGCATCAATGGAGTTCTCCCCAGTTATGAAAATCCGCGATGGACACGATCGCTGAACATTGTATTCTAAGCGACGTTTCGAGGAAAGTTGAACGAGTCGACGCGAACTCGACTCGTCGTCGGTTGCGGACCGACCTCGGTATCGGCCGTCGTCTCAGACCTGGATCCGCTGCCAGCGCCCCTGTTGAAAAAGTGCGAAGATCAGCATCGCGCGGACACACAGATCGGCGACCATCGCGTACCAGGCCCCACGCACACCCAGTCCCCAACCCGCGATCGACGCGTGCAGCGAGCCGATGTCGAGGCTGATCCGATCCCATGCCAACCAATAGGCCAACGGAATCCGAACGACGAGAAAGCCAAAAAACGACAAGGCCAACGGCCCGCGGGTTTCGCCGGCGCCACGCAGCGCCCCGGTCAGTACCATCAGCAGGGCCTGCGGAGTTTGTCCGAAGGCCACGATGCGAATCAGCACCGCGGCCAAGGCGGCGACTTCCAATTGCCCGTCCCCGGCGAATCTTTGGGCAAACCACGCGGACGCCAGATAAAAGCTGACCGCGACCAACGTCATCAGCGTCGCGCATGCGCCGACGGCTACCCACACGGCACGAACCGCCCGGCGCTGGTCACTGGCTCCCAGATATTGTCCGACCAGCGTCGTGGCAGCCACCTGAAATGCGCTGCCGGGCAAATAAGCAAGTGATTCGACCGTGATCGCGATGCCATGCGCGGCGGCGGCAGTGTCTCCCAATCGCATGACGATTGCCAGAAACCAGAACTGGCAAGCGCTGGCGGCCAGCACGTCGGCCCCGCCGGGGACACCGATCCGCAGCAGCCGGCGGATGAAACCAAAATCGGGGCACAGCATCCGCCAGCGGAGTCGCAACCCCTTGTGCCCGACGAGCAAGCGGGCAATGACGACCAATGCACCGGTGGTGAAACCACAGGCGGCGCCGATCGCCAACCCATCCCAGCCGAGCCGAGCGATCGGTCCCCAGCCGCGCACTAGACAGAAGCCTACAACGATGTTCACGGCATTCTGAAAGATCATGGCCACTAGCCCGGTGACGGTATCGCCAGCGCCTCGCAGCGCGGCGATGCCTACCTGGCTGACCATGATTGCCGGGATCGCAGGGAGAAAGATGGCAAAGTACCTCCTCGCGAGCGCGCCGGCTTCCGGTTCGAGTCCCAACAGGACTATTAGCCGTGGTCCGAGCACCACCGCGATCACCACGGCGACGAGCGTCAGGAGAACGCCAAGCGTCAGGGCCTGGTTCATCGCGCGGCTGGCCGCCGCTTCGTCTCCGCCACCGATCATCCGCGAAACCAGGGCCGTCGCGGCGATCGACACGGCGGCGAACAAGCCAGTGAGGAACCACAGCAGGTAGCCGACGACCGTCATGGCCGCTAGAAATCTATCGCCCGGCAGGTAGTTGCCGGTCAGCCATTTGTCGCTGACGCCGACCAACATATTGAGCAACTGCTCGACAAGCACCGGCCACGCCAGCCACAAGAGCGGCCGCAAAGTGCCAGGGCCGATCAGGCCTGAGTTCGGCACAGGCACTGATGAACTGGGCAACGAACCACCGGCGAAGAAAGGAAAAGCTGGGCCAACTGGGCGACAACCCGAAAGATCCTGAAGCGGAAACCGTAAAACGGGAGGGCGAGGCTCCTGCCGAGCCGGAAGCAAACCGGCATTTCCGGCTCGGCAGGAGCCTCGCCCTCCCGTTGAGCCAATCGGATAGCCAGAGTATAAGCCCGCTGCGGGAAGCCGCGCAAAAAAACCGCGGCCGAGCAGGTTAGAACCCACTCGGCCGCGGCCAGAAATCAAATTAACGATTCGGCGCTGTTACTTAGGCGAACAATTCCTTGATGACCTTGCCGCTGTTGGCAATCTTCATCGGTCGACCGCTCTTGCTGGTGAACGTGGTTTCCAGCGAGATGCCCAGGGCCTTGAGGACGCTGGCCATGAGGTCTTGCGAGGTGTAGGGCTCGGTTTCGACCGCAGTGCCATCGGAGTTGGTCTTGCCAACCGCAATACCCCGCTTGAACCCGCCGCCACCGACCACGGTGCTCCAACTGCGAGCCCAGTGATCGCGGCCCGCCCCGCCGTTGATTCGCGGCGTGCGGCCGAATTCGCCCATCCAGATGATGACGGTGTCGTTCAGCAGGCCGAGATCGTTCAGGTCGCTGACCAACGCGCTCATGGCCTTGTCCAACTCCGGCAACTTCTGGTTCTTCAACGAAGTGAAGTTGTTGGCGTGGGTATCCCAGCCGCCAAGGTCGACCTCGACGAAAGGAACGCCCGCCTGGACCAGTCGCCGAGCCATCAAGCAACCACGGCCGAAGCCGGAGTTGCCGTACTTGTCGCGGGTGGCCTGCGGCTCGCTGCCGGTCTTGAAGGCTTCCATTTGCTTGCTGGTCATCAGCTTCACGGTCTTGTCCAAAATCTTGGCATGCTCGCCGGCGGCCGTCGACGGAGCGCCGGTGCTGGACGAAGCCGACGAAGGACGACGGCTACGCCCCATCGAGTCGCCGCCGATCTCGCCGATGAAATTCGACTCGATCGCCGCCAACATGCCCATCCGATCGGCCAGACGGTTCTGCTCCATTTGCATGTGCAGATCGCGGACGTCGCCGTTGGAATTTACGACGAACGGAGCCCAAGTCATTCCCAAGAAGCCCGGCCCTTCGCTGCCGCCGCCGACGGAGACGAACGGCGGAATCTCGAGCTCGGGAATCTGCGGCGACAACTCATGCGCGATGACCGAACCGTAGCTGGGATGCTCGATGTTCGGGTTCGGCACATAACCGGTGTGCATGTAGTACCGGCCGCGGTTGTGGTCCGCTTCCTTCGTGCTCATCGAGCGCACGATGGCCATGTGCTTCATTTCCTTGGCCATCAACGGCAAGTGCTCGGAAATTTGCACGCCATCGGCGGTGGTGCTGATCGGCTTGAATTCGCCACCGGTCGGAGCGCCCGGCTTGAGATCCCAAATATCGATCGTGGCGGGACCGCCCCCCATCCACAACATGATCGCCGACTTGTGCCGCTTCTTCATGTCGGAAGCGTTGGCCAGCAGCGTATTAGTGAACGACATGGCCGGCACCATCAGGGCCGACGCGCCCGCGACGTGCGTCATGAAGTGACGACGCGTCATACCATCAGGAACGATGATGCGATTCATTGCTTTCTCCCGGCCAGTGGCCGTCCCCTGTCTTGCCGGATGTGCATCCCGCGTCGTTGCGGGCAGTACCTTACCGGACCGTGAATGTCGTGCTTCTGAAACTGTACGCAGTGAACTTACGCTACAAACGGCCAACTTAATGGTTCAAAATAAACTCATTGCTGTTGAGCACTGCCCACCACACGTCTTGCAGCGCTTGGGCCATGCTTCCCCGGCGATCCTTGAGCAATTGATTCGCCAGACCCAACTCGGTGCTGTTCGGCTTGCGCGACAAGCCCGCGAGATACAGATAATTGATTTTCTGCTCGGGGCTCAGCCGCGAGTTGTCGGCGACCGCTTCCAACAGGCTTCCTCGCTCGGAATTGGTGGCCCGCTTCATCATGTCGCCGTTGAACATCATCAACGTTTGCGGGATTGTACCATTGAAGGTGGTCGTCTCGCCGCCGTCGTCGGTGCCGAACTCGATGGTGAATTGCTTCAACCACTCGCGCTTGGACTTTTCACGTTCTTCGTCATTGCCCTTGGTGCGGTCGGCGGCCGTGGCCACCAACATCGATTCGTACAACTCTTCCGCGCTCATCTGGCGGAGATAGAAGTGACTGAATTGAGGCTTCTCGCCCAACGTCGGGTCATCGGTCCGATTCTTGCCCGAATACTTGCTCGACAAGGCGTACGGTTCGCTGAGGACGATCCAGCGGATCAGCTCCTTGAGATCGTACCCGCCAGTGGCCGAACCGGTGCTGGTCGGGCTGCCGGCATAACTGCTCTTGGCAAAGTCGGAGGCCAAGCGGTCGAGCAAGTCAGGATTCGAGGGCGGGTTGTGCGGGCCCATGTCGTCCACCGGCTTGGTGAAGCCATAGCCGAGAAAATGCCCCCACATCCGATTGACGATCGCCTTGCTCAAATAGTCCGATTTGCCGATCAGCTCGGCGAGTTGCGTGCGGCGGTCGCTTTCCTTCATATAGCCGCTACGGCTGATCTGCTGGCCATCGACGAACACCGGATACGCGACCTTCACGATACCATTGCGAAGCTCGTAGTACAGGTCGGCCGAGGCTCGCATCTCCACCTTCGCCTTTGAAATCGACGTTGGCCAGGATCCCGTAATCGACCTTTTTCTTGGCTTCCATCTGCTTCGTGACGTGCGTCTGGCGGAAGAAGGCGTTGAGCTCCCAGAATTGGTTCTGCTTCCATTCGTTGAATGGATGGTTGTGGCACTGCGTACACTGGACCGACAAGCCCAGGAACAACTGGGCCGTCTTCGCGGTGGCTTGCAGGCCGTTGTCATCCATCTTGCCGATCAAGAAATTCGTGGCCCCGTTGTAATTGTCCTCGCCCGGCTTGCTGCTCCCCGTGGCCGAAACCAATTCCATCACCATTGTCTTGTACGATTTATTCTTTTCGAACGAGCGCCGCAGATATTGAGCCATCCCTTCGCGGCTCACCGGACTGCGCTCTTCTTCGCGCTTGTTGCCGGGCCGGCCGATCAACAGTGTGCTCCAGATGTTCGACCAGTTGCGGGCATATTCGTCCACATACTTGTCGCCGAGCAACTGGTTGACCAGGTCAAGCTTCTTGTTCGGCTTGCGATTCGAGAGGAACGCCGTCAACTCTTCGACCGACGGAATGCGGCCGATGATGTCCAAGTAAACGCGGCGGCACCATTCGCCGTCGTTGGCCATGGGCGAGGGATTGAGATGATGATCGGCCCAACTCTTGCGAACTGATTCGTTGATCGCTTCGACTTGCGGCATGCCATACGTGCCGGCCGCTGCCTTCCCAGACGTCGTCTTCGGTTTCGTCTCATTGGCGGGAGCGGTCGAAGAAGCCGTGGCTGCGGCGCTGCCCGTGGCCCCCGATTCCGTCGTGGCAGCCCGAGCCTGCAGACCTGAACTCAAAACAACCGCGAAACCTAATGTGCCGACACCCAGCCACTGCGCCAGTCGCACGCGGGATTGGCCATCACGATTTCCGCCCATCGTTTGTCGCGCGTTCATCGGCATCTTCTCCAAAATTCCCCGAGCAATTCACCAATCTTGGTAATCTGGGCCCTACGCCAACACCCCTTATGGTACTGCTCTAGACGTTGCTGTCAAACAATTTGCGGTGAGCGATCAGCTGCAAACGAATGACCGGACAGAAGATCATCGGGTCAAACGTTCGGGGAAAAATCCGAGTTGACACTCAGTGAGGTGACACGGCGAAGCTGGCGAGCGAATTCGCGCTGAGATTTCGTTTCTCCATTTCACGCGTCAACCAGCTTTCGTCGCAGCCTGCCTAAGTTATTCCCGCCAATCATTAACAATTGTGGATCAACGACACAAACCGTCGAGTGCAGAACAGCCGAAACCATTAAAGCGCCGAAAGTGCAGTTGGTTCTGTCGATTCCCAAAAAAATTCGAAATTCGAGTGAATCTCAAAAATCTGGCCGAAATTGCCGAACGGCAGCCGGAAGAACGAGAATCTCCTGTCGCCGAAATGTATCGCATCGCTACAGTTGTACGATTTTGATACACGCATAATAGAACAGACGAGTTGGATTCCGCGTCTCACAAGCGGCCTCCAACTCGTCTGCTAGGCAGCATCGAATTTCCGATTGCCCTGTCTCAGCGGAGTGCGGATTTCGCATTTCCGTCGAGGGCCAGGGGCTCTCCAATTCTTCCAGTAGCGCTGTTTCGGCCGACTAACTCGGCTTCGACCGACTAACGCTGATTCAACCAGTCCATTCGATCTGCGTCTCTTCTGTCACCGGCCCCGTACACAAGGAAGTGCCTCTTCTCTGTCACGGCCCGGGGACGGCTTCGGCCTGGTTGTGGCGAAGCAGTTTTTGCGATCGGAAGCAAACACCGTACCAACTGCCGAATTCAGCGTTGCGCATGATCGTCCCCTGATGGGACCAGCCGAGGCAGCTTGTAGCCGGGGCCATTCGCTGGAGTCTCCGGGGCCCGCAGGGCCGACACGCCCGATCTCTACGCCAACTCCTCGTGGCCGCTGGTGAGAATCGGCGCGGCGGAGAGCTCGTCGGCGCCCATCATCATGGCGATCCGCTGGAGCGTGGCGAGCATCGCCTGTTGTTCAGCCGGACGGAGTTGCGAAAGCTCGGAACTGAAGCGATCTTGCAGAATCGAGGGGGCCGCCTGCAGGAATTTGACGGCCGCGGGAGTCGAGCTCGACGAGCATGTTCCGCCGGTCGCTCTGATCGCGGTTGCGGACGATGAAGTTTTGGTGCTCCAGCCGATCGAGAATCCCGGTCATCGTGGCTTGGCTGACGCAGACCGCCGCCGCCAGCGCCGTGACGGCAACCGGCTCCAAACGGACCACGGCCCGCATCGTGAGAAGTTGCGGCGCCGTCAGCCCGCATTGGTGCAGCAACTCGCGCGAGTGGAGATCGATTGCCCGGGCGATCCGGCGCAACGCCGCCACAACCTGATCATCTAAGCTGGACGACTCATTCACTGCGATTCTCGCTCTGCCAATTTTGATGATTGGTCCGGTTGAACAGCCACTCGAATCGCCAGGAGACAGGCAATAAACCGGGTCTCCAAGCCAAGCCGGGGAAATTTCCATTCACGTGAGCTTGCCCGCATCGCATCGTGCACTATGTTTTGATAGGAAATTTATCCGCGCGGCCTGCGCTCACCACGCTCTTGTCATAGGCACTTTCGATGCAACGAATATTTCGAAAAATCTTCAATTTCTTTCGTGGCGAAGATGGTCCGACCGCGGTGGAATACGCCGTGATGCTGGCGCTCATTGTAATTGTGTGCCTGGGAGCGATTAAAACCGTGGGAACGAACGCCAAGACGACCTTCACCAATATTGCCGGTTCGCTGGGAAGCTAATACCCGGCGCCGCGATCTAGGACGCTGCGATCTAGGACGCTGCGATCTAGGATGTTGCGATCTAGGATGTTGCGCTCAACGCGAAAAGCGCCGCCGCGCGCCCGACTTGAATTCCGTTCGACCGCGGCTCTCCCAATTTCCGCCTGACCTTGCCGGGGCTTTATCCCGAATAGGCTCCGGTACGGTGCACCCTATCGAATAGTTCGACATAATTTTGGTTTTTTAACAAAAAAAAGCACCCGCGGCTGGCGAGTGCTTCTTTCGAAAAAGGCAATTTTCCGACTAGCAGATTGGCCGGATCGCGGCTTACTTGCTCGAATCCGACGGCTTCTTCGTGTCGCCCGCCGCTTCGCGCTCCTTGATCTTCTTTTCGACCTTTTCCTTCTGCTCGGGCGTCAGGATGGTCATGACTTTTTCCCGCAACTCTTTTTGAACGCTTTCCATTTCCTTGCGGGCTTCCTTCAACTTGGTTTCCTGTTCGGGCGTGGGCTTCACGGCGTCTTCCACGGCCTTACGAATTTCCTGGAAATTCTTGCCATCGGCCCGGGCCTTTTGAACGGCTTCCTTGATCGCGGCCTTCTGCTCATCGGTATAAATGCCGCTCATCTTCTCGGCCGCTTCTTTGAACTTCGGCCGGAAGTCCTTCATTAGATCGCCAAGTTTGGTCTTCTGGTCGTCGGTCAGGTCCAGACCTTTGAGGAAATCGAGTCCGCCGCCGCCGGGTCCCAAACGTGAACCACGCTTCGGTGCGGAACTGTCGGGCGTGGCCGGGTCGGCCGCCAACAGCTTGCCTGTCGCCAACAGCGCCAATGCCATTGCAAACACGCTACTCAGGATTTTCATAACGAACCTTTCGATGAATGGAAGTGTGAAACGATCATGGAAATTCTACTTTGCCGACGCCGCCGTGGCGAATGTTTTCCCGTCGGCACTCGCTGCGCCGAAGGGGTCAGTCCCCGGCTGGTTGAGTTAGCGGTGCTACAGCATATGCCGCGCCTTGATGTTCAAGTAACTGTTGACCAACGGCGCGGTCAAGTCCTCGGGATAGACATCAAGCGCTAAGACCCCTTTTTTCGACAGGTCGCTGAGAACCTGGTGCCGCCAGATCAGGATTTCGGCGGCGGCGGCGGACCGATAGAGCGTCTTGGCGTCTTGCGGCGGAGCGATGTCGGCCGCGGCGAACAGTTCGCGGTCGCGCAACAGCACTCCCAACGGCAGATGACGGCCCGAGAGCGACGATAAATAGCGTTCGACCTGCCCCGAATTCACTTCGTCGATCACGTTCGTAACCAGCACGACCATGGCCCGTTTGCGGCAGCGCGCCGCCAGATACAAGAACGCTTCGTCATAGCGTGACTCGACCAGGCGGGGAAAGCGGTCGAACGAGGCGTGCAGCAGCCGATTCATCTGATTCATTCCGCCGGCGGGAGGAACGAAGCTATGAATCGTGTCGGAAAAAGAAATCAGCCCGACCGAATCCCCCTGCTTGAGCGCCACGTAGCTCAGCATCAGCATCGCGTTGAGCGCATGATCGACGAGGCTCAGGCCCGCGGCCTGGCTGGCCATCATCCGGCCGCAGTCGATTAGAAACAATAGCCGCTGGCTCTGGCTGGCTTGAAAATCCTTGACGGTCAGCTTGTTTCGCCGGGCAGTGCTGCGCCAATGGATGTGTTTGTAATTGTCGTCGCGGGTGAAATCGCGGAGCCGTTCGAATTCGTTGTCCTGGCCGATTTTGCGCGTGCGCCGCACCCCCAACAAGCTGAGCCGATTCGTGCGGGCGAGCACCGCGTATTCGCCCAACTGTTTCATGTCGGGATAAACATGAATCAAGTTTTTGACCGGGAAATCGAGAAAACGTTGCCAGAGTCCCAGCCGGCTGCGGACCCGCAGATGAACCTGATTGAGCGTAAAGGCCCCGCGGCGCGTGGCGCGCAGCTGATAGCGCAGCGTGGCCCGGCTGCGTGGAGCGAGGCGTAACGAGAGCTCGATCGGGCTCGGCGGCCAGCGGCGGCGGGACGCCATCGCGAATCCAGATCGATTCGGTCCGCTTGCCGCGATTGACGAGCGTCAGCGCCACGGGATGGGGCTTGCGCAGCGAGGCGACGCGCAGCGTGTCGCGCTGGACGGCGAATTGATCCGGCCGCGGCAAAGTCAACAAATCGATAATCGCCAGGCCCAGCAGGGCGAAGTCGAGCGCCAAGAGCAAGCCGAGCAACGTACCGGTCAACATCAATCCCAGCGCCAAGACAGCCGGCACTATGACCAGCATCACCAGCGGCCGATGTGGGTAGGTTTGCTTCCAGCGGGCCAACAGCACCAGCGCGGCAAGCAACACCGAGATGACGAGCAGGATAATCTGGAGCGAATTCACAGCCGCGGAACCTCGACCGTGCGAATCAACTCACGAAGCTGATCGTCGACGCGCTGCCCTTCGACGTCGGCCTCGGCGGTGAGGATCACGCGATGCCGCAGCGCCGGCAGGGCAATTTGCACCACGTCGTCGGGCACGGCGTAGTCGCGGCCCGAGAATGCCGCCAACGTGCGCGCCGCTTGCACCAGCGCGATTCCGGCGCGCGGCGAGGCCCCCAGATGAAATTGCGGCCAGCCGCGCGTCCGCCGGACCAGCGTGTTGATGTAGTCGAACAGCTTGTCGTCGACGCGGACTTCGCCGCAGGAGCGGGTCATCGCCATGATCTCTTCCGGCGACGTGACCGTTTCCAAATCTTCCGCCAGCCGCAGGTCGAGGTCGACGCTGCTGGCTGTGCAGCTTCAGCACGGCCGCTTCTTCTGTCGCCGAAGGATAATCGGCGGCACGATCTTGAACATGAACCGGTCGAGCTGGGCCTCGGGCAGGTTGTACGTCCCTTCGCTTTCGATCGGATTTTGCGTGGCCAGCACCAGGAACGGCCGCTCGAGCTTGTGGCTCGTCCGTTCGACCGTCACGCGATACTCCTGCATGATTTCCAAGCAGTGCCGCATGGGTCTTGGCCGGCGCACGATTGATTTCGTCGGCCAGCAGCAATTGCGTGAACACCGGGCCGGGATGAAAGCGGAACTCTTGCGATCTTCATGATCGAAGATCGGCGCGCCGGTGATGTCGGAGGGCATGAGATCGGCGGTGAATTGGATGCGGCCGAAGCCGCAGCCCAAGACTCGGCCCAAGCGTGCGGACGAACAGCGTCTTGCCCAAGCCCGGCACGCTTTCGATCAGCACGTGTCCGCTGGAAAACAGCGCCACCAGGGTTCCCAGCACCAGCTCTTCTTGTCCGACAAAGACCTTGCGGATTTCGGCAGTGATCCGGTTGAACAAGATCTGGGCAGGCGAATTGGCAGTTCGCGCGGCGCCGCTGCTGGCTGTCGCGAATGCCACCGGCGCGTCGGCGCTGGGGCTTGAACATTCGGCGCCGGGGCCATTGCCGCGGGGTTTCCACCGACATCGCCGAAACCATCGAGCGGTTGCAAACGAAAACCCGCATCGATCAGTGGCGTGGCGGAATTCGCCGGGCCGTTCAACGGCGGCGCGACCGGCAGCCTCGCGGGCGATAGTGGAGTTGCCGACGGCTGTGGCATGGCCGGTTGGGAATATCCCGGGGGCATCAACGGTTGCATTGGGGGCTGGGTCATGGTCGCCAGCGCCGCGTTGGGCAAGGGCACGGTCATTTGTCCGCCGCAGCCGGGACAGCGGGCGACTTTGCCGGCGGCGGTCGCGGAGATTCGCAGCAGCCGCTGGCATTGCGGGCAGCGGAATTCCACCATATCGGCGGCGGGCGGCGCCGATGGCAAGCCAGGGTCGGTCATAGGTTGTGTTCTCGGTCGCTCAGAAATTTTCGGGTCGAACTTTGCGGCTGCCGGAAGCCAAACCGCGGCCGGACGAATACAGCCCGCCGCCTTGGCTGCGAACTTGTTCTTGATAATGTTGCCAGCGGGCTTTGGCAAATGCCTCGTCGCGCGTCAACTCGAGCGCCTCGCCCAAGGCATTGACGTGTCGCGAAAAATCGGACGCGGTTGGGGCCGGCGGATCGCGCGGCGGGCCGAAGATCGGCCAGCGCGAAAAACAGAGCAGCAGCAAGACCAATCCCCATTGGGTCAGGATCACGCTCAGCGGCCAGATTCCGAAGATGTCGACCATGCTATGCGGCTGGTTGCTGTCGTCTTGATTGGACGACTTCGTGCGGACCGTGCCCCCATCGTAGCTGGCCAAGAAGATGATTCGCTTTGCCGACCCGACCGATTCAACCAGCCGCGCCGCGAGCTTGCGATGCTCGTGATTCACCAACGGCAGATTCAGTAGGAAGGAACCGTTGGCGATGAGAATCACCTGGCCTGCGCCGTTGCGCCGCCGGGAACCTGGAACCGGCTGACGAGATCGTCGTCGTCGGAGGCAAGCAGCGTTTCGGCTTCGTCGGGCGAGATGAGCCGGCTATTAAGCTCGATTTCGACTTTGCTCGCGTCAATTCCCGCGCTCCAATCGCCGGAAAGCGTGCGCACGTCGCGGTGGGGCGAGCTGTTGTCGATCGAGAACCATTTGCACCTGGCGTCCTGGGGAATTTGCTTCCGTTCTAATTGAAATCGCTGCTCCGCATGGTCGAGCTTTGCTTTGACCGCGGCGGCATCCTGGGCGGGTGTTTCGGCGAGGATTTTTCGCCAGTAGACAGGCTCGGCATCGAAGTCGCGGCCGATGTAAACCAGCGTGCGGCCCGGCTTCGCTTTCAGCCAGGTGTCGATCCATTGGATCGCCGTGACGCCTGGAACGCCGAAATCGTCGGGAGCCCAAACGATGACGTCCGCCGTGGCTTTGATTCGCGGAGACAGTTCACCTTCGATGAAAACCGAGTTGCCAGCTTTCGTAAACAAATCGGCCAGCACCGACAGCCCGTTGACGCTGGACTGAAATTTTTCCTCGTCCCCCTGCCCATAGCTGCTGCGCAAAGGCGACTCGGTCGCCTTGCTGCAACCCACTGCGCCTGCACCGAGCGACGCTATAGCAGTGAACAGCACGAAGCGCCGAACGAATGTGCGCATGCGGAACGTCCATGCCACCAACGATTCGCTGCGTTGTCGGATCATGCAACGGCCTGCTCGACGAGGCGGCGGAAGGTCTCGGCTTCCCGCCAGCAGGCCTCGAACGCTTGGCGGTCCAACGGATGACCGCCAAAAAAAACGCTCTCGAACGGGATCATGGTGCGGGCCAGCAAGCCTTGCAACTCCGGCCGCGAGGACAACTCCTGAACGTAGACGCGGTTCGTTTTGCCCTTGGCCAGGCGGATACATTGGTGTTGATCGAGTTTAATCAGTTGAAATGCATATAAGTAGACGATCGCCCGGTTGTAATCACCGGCCTGATAGAGCCGTTCGATTTCGGACCAAAGATCGCCCTTGGGCAGCGGCAAAGCGGCTGGCAGGGCTTCCACGCCGGTTGGCTCGTCGTCCGCCGCGATGGATTGCGAATTTTTCGCGGCGCGGGCTTCGCGATTCAGATAGGCCCGGATGAGATAGTAAGCCAAGACGGCGAGCGCCGCGCCAATCGCAACCCAAGCAACCCACACGAGCCAGGTCGCGTCGGCGGAACCCATGCTAATGCTGGAACTGTTGGATGAATCGTCGCGCGCGTCGTCGGGATTGCTGGAAGTGTCGTCGCGCGAATTATCGCTTGAATCGCCCTGGGTCGAGTCGCCATCGCCGCCGGAGTCGCCATCGTCCCCATTGCCGCCGCTTGCGTCGCCGCCGCTGCCGTGCCCCGACGACGAGTGGTAGTGAGATCCGTGCCGCCAACGGATTCTGGACGAGCGCCGGCCGGACATGGACTTCGTGGAACTCGACGGCCCCAACTCGACGCGCCGCAGAGCGTCGTGCTCGGCGTCGTACCAGGGGAATCGATCCGGCGGAGCGGATAGCGCTTCGCGGCCCGTGCGCACGGCGGTGTTGTCCGTGTCGGCGGGTTGTGTTGCTCCTGCATCGGCGGCCGAGCAAATCTCCGGAACAACGGCCAACATGCCCAACAGGCAAATTGAGAGCCCGAGCGCGCAAGGCACAGTGGCGAGGGTTATGCGCATGTCAGTCGGCCTCCATTCCCAGCGCCGGTCGGGGAGCAACCAACCGCTGTGCCGCGGCCCGGACTTGCAATTCCACCTCCCAACCTTCGCGCCGAATGCGCAGATCGAGATAGCTTAGATAGCGCACCACCGTGAAAAACCACACCACGATCCAGACTGCGCCCGGCAGGAAGATCGAATGCCATGTGAAGTTTCTCTCCCACGTGTGGTCGACCGTGGCGCGAATGTAACCAAGCGTGAACAGCAAGCCGACGCACATCGCAAAGCCTGCGACGACCGAGATCATCCAGCGCACGAGCAAGCTGCCGCGCGAACCTCCGTGCAATACCTGGCTGCGCCGCCAGGTGGTGATCCGCCCATGACGCGCCGCGAGCGGATTTCGCTCCAACAAGATCACTTCGTTCAAATAGGGATACAACAAATAGGGCACAAGCCATAGCAGCGTCAACACGACTGACCAATCGGCCATCAAGGCCGGCAGAATCCACAGCCCCCGCAGCACGACTTGAAACAAGATCAACTGCGGCATCGCTCGATAAACGTCCGCCGCGATGCGCCGGGCCGTCGGCTTCGTGAAAAACATCGACTGGCCAAGATAGGTGGTCGCCGCCGCCGTCGCCAGCGGTAGTTCCCACAACGTGAGGCCCACGAGCCGCAGGATGTAAATGCCTCCTCCGGCATCGGGACGGGCATATCGGCCATAGTCATACGTGGGCCAGTTTTGCAACAGCCAATAGTTCAACAGAACAAATGGCAACGTGCCAATGACACTGGCCACGAGCCAAGGCAACGCCTCGGCCCGGGCCAATCGCAGCGTCAGATCGAGCACGTCCAAAAACTCGCGCTCGCGGATTGTCACCCGGGTATTGTCAAGTTGCATGGAGCGGAGCTTCCTGCGGCGCAGCGTCCGGCTGGCGGCCGAGAATCACGATATAAAAAAACAACAAGCTGGCCGAAGCGATCGCCACGGCTGCTTTGATGGCATAGGGCGCCGCGCTCGGAGACAAGAACGCTTCGATCAGGCCGGCCAAAGCAAACATCGCCATCGCGGCCGCCATGACGGGCATCGCTTCGCTGCCCGATTGCCGCAGGGCCTCGAGCCGGCTCAATCCGCGCGTGTCGATCAACGCAAAACCGAGCCGCATGCCGGCCGCCGCCGAGAGCGCGATCGCGGTCAGTTCGAACGGACCATGCGCCGTGACGAATTGACTGAACACATGCCACTCCGGCACCGTCGACATGTAGCCAAATACGGCTCCCAACTGCACGGCGTTGAAAACCAGCGCCACCAGCCCGCCGACCCCAAATAGCAGCCCGAAAGCGAAGCACTCCAAACCGATCGACGTATTGTGATAGATGTAGAAGCCGACCATCAAACTGGACAATGCCCCGTTTTTTTGATCCAGCTGCTGAGAAAAACTCTCGCGCTCGCTGTGCAACATCTGCTTGCCGGCGCAGCTCACCGCGAATTCCGGTTTAATCCGGGCTAACTCGAAGGAAAAAAAGAACAGACCCCAAAAGATCAGCAGCGCTACGCGCAGAAATCGGTCGGCCCGCAATCGCCGCGGCACCGCCTGAAACAGCTCGTAGCCCCAAGTTGGAAAATCGAATCGCCGGCTGCGATAAAGCTGGTTGTGCGCCCGCGCGACCAACTGGTGCAGATAGCCCACCGTGTTCGCCGGAAGCTGATAAGCATCGGCAAGCGCCAGATCCGCACAGGCGGCCCGATAGAGCGCGGCAAATCGGGCCGTTCCCGCGCCCCCAGCTTCCGCCGTTTGTGGCCTTCCATCTGGACGCACAGCAACTCCAATTGCCGCCAGTTCGTCCGCCGGTTTTCCAGAAGTTCAGCCACTTTCATCGGGCGGATCCTCCGGTCTCGGCGCGGTTCGAAAACGGCGGCGCGGTTTGCAATGCGCCCAGCGACGCCAGGTTCGGTTCGGCGGTAGGGGACAGCGAAAGATGAATCGGCGCGACGACCGCCGCGGCATCGCCGCTGGTGTTTGCCGGCCGGCCGAACTTCGGCGCAGCGCCGCCGGTCCCTCCAAAAAACGCCCGCTGATATAACGCGCACAACAGCAGATCGCCGTTGGTTTGCGGTGGCAAGTTGAAACGGACCCGCAGCGGTTCGGCCAGGTGCCGAGCGATCTCGGCCCGGCGGCCGAAGGAAAATCGGCGCCGCCGATCGACATAGACCGACAACACGCGCGACAGATTGCGACTGACTTCAAAGTCGGGTGGAATCAACTCGGCCAGCCGGAGCGCTTCCGGCTCGGTGACGCGCGCCACGCCGAATTGCCAGGGGCGCTCTTCGAAAATGACCATCGTGCCGCATGCCAAGTCGCCGAGGCGCTGGTAACGGCTATTGCAGGCCGGCGCGAGAAGACCGATTTGATAGAGCGGGATATTGAGCGGGATGCCGAGGAGTTCATTGATCCAGGGAACAGCGACGACCGGCAATGCATCGGCCGCGCGGAGCACATTGCGCATCACGGCTTGCATCGCGTTGATCGGCTGGCCATCGATTGACACCACGCGAATCCCGGCCGCCCATTTGCCGGGCGTTTGGCCATTCCAATAAGTCTCGAAAAATCCGCCGTAGAACCAAGACAAGCCGAACCAGACGACGAGCAGCGTTCCCCGGCCCAGAAAAAATAGACTCGCCCCGCCGATCGCGCCGGCGCCTTGCAGGATTAAACTGACGACGACCAGGATGCCGACGCGAATCACGATATCAAGCAAGTACGCAGGCCCACGGCGAAACGGCCCGGCCACGCGATATTGAAAAGCAATATTCTCAGGCGTGACGACTTCGATCCGCGAATCGATTTGGGTCGCATTCATCGTCGTCGACAGCCGTTGCCCGTGGTCGCGGAGATCTAGCGTAGAATTAATTCGTGGATTGCATTATCAATCCGCGTCTGCCAGGGAGCAAGGAGTGACCGCAACCAATGCGCGATCGGCAAGAACGATAGCACCAAGAGAAAAGGTGAGAGATCTCGCAGTGAAACGCCGGTTCAAGCTGACAGATTCGGCGCTCCGCGGAACCCCGGCGAATCTAGAGTTCGCCGGGGGTCGGGCTTCGAATCAGCGGCTTGCGCTGGCTACGGCATAGTTCTGCCAGCCGCCATGATCCCAATACATCCAGCTGCTGTTCGGCATCCAATACCACCAGCGGCCGTTATGGAACACATACCGCCAATCGGGCGCGGCGGCCTGCGGGTTTGTCGAAAAGCGTTGTTGCTGGGACCATCCCAGGCTTCCGTCCGCCGGCCAACCGCGGTGCTCGGCCGAGCCGGCATTCGCATTATCACTCTGCGACGGTTGCTGTCCTGGCGTCCAATGAAGAGACCCCTCGGCGGGCCATCCTCGATGTTCTGCGGTGCCCGCGGAAGCTCCCCCGGAAGAATTCTGTGTGGCCTGCGGCGTCGCGGAAGAACTCAGGCTGCCCGCCTGCGGCCATCCTGGATGTTCCTGCGCAGAAGCGTTTTCGCATGCGGTAAGGCAGAAACCTAGGGCGAGCGTTAACCCTAAACTTATGCGACTCATGATGAACCTCCTCCGATTGAACGGGAGAAGTCGAAGCGAACGTCGCCTCGGCAATTCTCCTTATTTTTTTTCGACGTTTGAAACTTCCTCGACACCGGCCAAAAAAGGCACGGACGCCACTGGTTGCAGACAAAGCACAATGAATCACCACACACCAATTCGATAGCGTTATGCAATGGCCGCGTTAGAAGTTCGCGCAGCCGATCGATTGGCCAAGCGCGATCCCTCTTTAAGCGCCAAGGCCCGCTTGATTTGACAAGCAAATCCGAGGCCATTACTCTAACCAATGGCCCAATCTTCTAGGGTCCGCAGTGATTTGCCTCATCCCTTCACCCGCATTCGGTGAACCCATCCGTGGGTCGGCCGCTGCGCGAGGAGCATAGCGAACTTGCCAGGTGACTTTACCGATATCCTGATTCGTGGCCGGGTTGTTAGTTCGGAACAATTGGCGGAAGCCAGGCGATTAGCCAAGGACTCGGGCAAGAAAGTCGCCGACGAACTGATCCGCCTCGGCTATGCCACCGGCGACGAAGTCATGCGGGCCTTGGCCCAAGAACATGGCTTGGACTTCGTCAATCTCAAGGAAGTGGCGATTCCGCCCTCGGTGGTGGAATTGGTCCCCGAATCGGTTGCCCGCGAAAACTTCATTCTGCCGATGTCGGAGGAAGACGGCTCGCTGAAGGTGATCGTCAGCGATCCGTTGGATTACGACACGCTGGAAAAACTGCGGTTTATCCTCAATCGCAACGTCGAAATCGCCCTGGCGCCGCGCGAAAGCATTCTGGAGGCCATCAACCAGCATTACGGCCAAACCGACGGCGAAAGCGCCGACTCGATGCTCCAGGAATTCACCGACACGGCAATCGACTTCACCGAAACCGCCGAGGAGCGCGTGCAACGAAGATGAGGCGATCGACGAGTCGAGCGCCCCGATCGTCCGGCTTGGTGCAATTGGTGATCAGCGAGGCGGTGCAGCTCCGGGCCTCGGACATCCATGTCGAGCCGTTCGAGGACCGGGTCCGGATTCGCTACCGGATCGACGGCGTGCTGATCGAGCGCGATAGCCCCCCCCGGCGGTTGCTGGGGGCGCTGCTATCGCGCATCAAGATTCTGGCCAAAATGGATATCGCCGAGCGCCGCCGGCCGCAGGACGGGCGGATCAAGATCACCGTCGGCGAAAAGCAATTCGACTTGCGCGTCAGCGTTTTGCCGACCAACCACGGCCAGTCGGTCGTCATGCGACTGCTGGATAAGGACAACATCCGAGTCGGCGTCCGGCAGCTTGGGCTTGTCGGAAGCCGACTTCCGGACGTTCCGCAATCTGATCCGCCGCCCGAACGGGATCATGCTGGTCACCGGTCCGACTGGTTCGGGAAAGACCACCACGCTCTACGCCGCGCTGAACGAACTGAACCGGCCGGACGTGAAAATCATCACGGCCGAAGACCCCGTCGAGTACTACCTGCCGGGCATCAACCAGGTCGAGGTGCGGCAAACATCGGGCTCGATTTTGCTCGAATCATCCGGGCCATGTTGCGGCAGGCGCCCAACGTGATCCTGGTGGGCGAAATGCGGGATGCGGAGACGGCCCAGATGGGCATTCAGGCATCTTTGACGGGACACTTGGTATTCAGTACACTACATACGAACGATGCGCCCGGAGCTATTACGCGCATGATCGACATGGGTGTTCCCGCTTATCTGGTCTCCAGCAGCGTGATTGCCGTTATGGCGCAGCGCTTGGTGCGAGTGATTTGCGCGAAGTGCAAGCAGCCCTATACACCCGCCCGACGCCGCGTTGGACGCGGCCGGCATCACGCCGGAAATGGCGGCCGGTGCCACGTTCGCCAAAGGGCGAGGTTGTGCACCATTGCAATCGAGTCGGGGTACCGCGGCCGCTTGGGCATTTTCGAATTGATGCATGATGACCTCCCGCATTCGGGAATTGGCGTTCGAAGGAGCGCCGACGCAGCAGATCCGCAAAGCGGCCGTTGGCCAAGGAATGACAACACTTTACAACGACGGAATCCGCAAGGTCCTGAAGGGCGTGACCACGATCGAAGAGGTCTTCCGGGTCGCCAAGAAAGTCGAGGAATGAACGCGCCATCCTGGCGTGCGATGCGCAGCCGACTCGGGGCCGCTCGAAGCTCGTGAGGTCTGGCCTCAAATCAGGTCGCTCGTGGTGCCGCAAGGCGTGCGATTGGCCGAACGTCAAACGTCAAAGAAATTTCGTGCAGCGAGGCGGGACTTGCCGCGGTGAATCGTGCCGCCCGTGAGTGCCATTCCAGCGAGTCGCATCGCTTTTCGAACAGCGGCCGCCGAATGTGGGCCGCGCATGTATTCGAATTATCGTGTTGATAGCTTGAGTGTTTTAGGGGGTGAGACGAATAATCGTCTGGCAAGCAAACGGCAACAGTTCCGGAAGTCGCCCGGCGGGCATTGAACAAACTCGAATGTCGGATTCCCGATCGCGAGGGTTTCAATCGCTGGGGTCATCGTGGAGTCGGGCGGCGGGACTGGCAGGGGAAAGATTGCTGACGGACGGCGACACGCGGCCACTCGGTTGCGCTGGCGCTGGCGGTCAGTAGGCGAGATTGAAATCCGGCCGTTGCATTTCTGCGCGAGACTTCTGTCTGCCTTCTGGTTGCCATTTCCGCTCAGGCGACTTGACTGTTGTCATTAACCTTCCGTCGCGGAAGACTTTTCGAGTTCGAGATCATGAGCACGGCTACAACAAGCACGCAGTCGCAGAATAAAGTCCTGATCGATAAGCTGCTGCACGCCTGCGTCAAGCAGGGGGCGAGCGATATGCACATCACCGTCGGCCAGCCGCCGGTGTTCCGGCTGCACGGCCACATGCAGCCGCTTGGAGACCAAAGTCGCTCGACGCCGACGACACGGTCGGCCTGATGAAGAGCATCACGCCCGACCGCTGCCAAAAGGAACTGGCAGAGGTCGGCGGCACGGACTTCGGCTTTGCCTTCGGCGAGGCGGCCCGGTTCCGCGTCTCGGTCTTCAAGCAGCGCGGCAACATCGCCATGGTGCTGCGGCAGATTCCCAACAAGCTGCTGACGATGGAGCAGCTGGGACTGCCGCCGGTCGTGCAAGAAGCTGATCATGCGGCCGCGCGGGTTGTTCCTGGTCACCGGGCCGACCGGCTCGGGCAAGAGCACGACGCTGGCCAGCATGATCAACTACATCAACGAAACGGTCGACCACCACATCATCACGATCGAAGACCCGATCGAGTTCTACCACTACGAACAAGAAGTCGACGGTCAACCAGCGCGAAGTCGGCGTCGACGTGCCGAGCTTTTCCGAAGCCCTGCGGCGCGCGTTGCGGCAAGACCCGGACGTGATCCTGGTGGGCGAAATGCGCGATCTGGAAACGATCGAAGCGGCCATCACGGCCGCCGAAACCGGCCACGTCGTGTTCGGCACGCTGCACACCACCGGCGCCCAAGGCACGGTCAACCGCATCATCGACGTCTTTCCGACCAACCAGCAGGAACAGATCCGCACGCAGCTTTCGACGTCGATCATCGGCGTGCTCTCGCAGGCGCTGCTGCCCAAGATCGGCGGCGGCCGCGTGGCGGCCTACGAAATGCTGGTGGTCACGCCGGCCATCGGCAACCTGATCCGCGAAAACAAGACGTTCCGCATCAATTCGGCCATTCAAACCGGCGCCAAGCAGGGCATGCAGTTGCTGGACGACTCGCTGTTCAACCTGTGGCGGCAGAAGGCAAGTGTCGAGCAAGGAAGACGTGCTGGTCAAGGCCCAGCATGCCCGACGACCTGGCCCAGCGGATCGCCAAGGCCGAGCGCGGCATGTTCGACGACGACGACGACGTGCGAAGCGCGACGGCGACCAGCACGAAGGACGGCAGACGAGGCTGAACCAGCCGACGACGTAAGTGACTGGCAACGGTGACCAATCGAGGCGAGAGATCAAGCGCGGCAGAGCCAGCAACAGGTCTGAAGTTCGCAACGCATTATCAGGTCGGCATCGCGGCTACGGCGAACCCAGAACTCGCAACCTTCGCTCTCCATCGCACACGTCTCGCACATGGCCATGCGGCGGATCGGTCAAATCCTGGTCGACCTCGGCTTCATCACCGACGACCAGCTGCGAGCAGCTGCTCGAGGAGCAGCAGCAGCGGCCCGGACGAGCTGCTGGGCAAGCTGGCCGAGGAGACTGGGCTACATCAACGACGAGCAGTTGGCCCAGGCGCTGGCCGAGCAGTTGGGCATGCAGGTCATCCACCTGGCCGACACTGCAGATTCCGCCCCAGGTGCTGGGCTACGTCACCGAGCCGATGGCCCAGATGTATCGCATCATGCCGATCAGCTTCGACGACAACACGCTGACGATCGCCATGTGCGATCCGCAGAACCTGTCCGTGCAGGACGAGCTGCGCACGTTTCTGGGCTACGACATCCGCGCGGTCGTGGCCACCGAGCGCGACATTCAAAAGGCGCTCGACCGCTATTACTCGGCCAGCGGCGAGAGCGTCGAGAGCATCGTGGCCGACATGGAGGCCGACAAGGAGCTGGCCAAGCCGCGGCCGAACGCGGCCGACGGCGACGGCCCGATCGACCTGACGAGCGTCGAGGCCCTGGCCGACAGCGCCCCGGTGCGCAAGCTGCTGAACATGGTGCATGCTGCTGGCCATCAAGGACCACGCCAGCGACTTGCACTTCGAGCCGTTCGAGGACGAATTTCGCATCCGCATCAAGGCCGACGGCGTGCTGTACGAAATGGTCCCGCCGCCGCGGCATCTGGCCTTCGCCATCACCACGCGCATCAAGGTCATGGCCAATCTCGACATCGCCGAGCGGCGCCTGCCGCAGGACGGGCGCATCGAGCTGACCGTCGGCGGCCATCCGGTCGATCTGCGCGTCTCGCGTGCTGCCCACGCATGTTCGGCGAAAGCGTGGTCATGCGGGTGCTCGACCGCTCGGTCGTCTCGCTCGACCTGAACAAGGTCGGGCATGGACGAGGACATGCTCAAGCAGTTCCGCGAAGTGATCAACAAGCCCAACGGCATCATCCTGGTCACCGGCCCGACCGGCTCGGGCAAGACCACCACGCTCTATTCCGCCCTGTCGCGAGCTGAACGACATCAACGACAAGCTGATCACCACCGAAGACCCGGTCGAATACGACATCGACGGCATCATCCAGGTGCCGATCGACGCGTCGATCGGCAACACGTTCGCCCATTGCCTGCGGTCGATCCTGCGGCAAGATCCCGACAAAATTCTGGTCGGCGAGATCCGCGACATGGAAACGGCCGAAATCGCCGTGCAGGCCTCGCTCACCGGCCACACCGTGTTCAGCACGCTGCACACCAACGACGCCCCCAGCACGATCACGCGGCTGCGCGACATGGGCATTCCGGCGTTCTTGATCACGGCCACGGTCGAAGGCATTCTGGCCCAGCGGCTGGTGCGCCGGATCTGCGCCAATTGCCGCGAGGAAGTCACCGTGCCGACCGCCGAGATGCTGGCCGACCTGGAGCTCACCTCGGCCGACATCGACGGCAAGAAGTTCTACCGCGGCCGCGGCTGCGACATCTGCAACAGCACCGGCTACAAGGGCCGCGTCGGCCTGTTCGAGCTGATGATCATGAACGACGACCTGCGCGACATGATCATGCGCAACGCCTCGACGCGACGAGCTGCGCGACGGCGGCCCGCAGCTACGGCATGGTCACGCTGCGCGACGCCGGCATGGAGGCCGTCTTCGACGGCACGACCACGGCCGAAGAAGTGATTCGCGAAACGATTTTGGAAGCGTAAATGACATGCGAATGACGAATGACGAATGTCTAAAGAATGACGATGCACGAATGACGAATGCTGGCACCGATCGCACAATTCGACATTCCGACATTCGTCATTAGCACTCGTCATTCCTAACCCTAGCCCCTAACCCTAGCTCCGCCATGCCGACTTATCAATTCGAGGCCATGGACTCCACCGGGCAGGAGATCAAGGACGTGATCGAAGCGCCCAACGAGGACGAAGCGCAGGCCACGATTCGGCAGATGGGCTACTTCGTCACGAAGATCTCGGTCAAGAAGGCCCGCAAGAGCGGCGGCCGAAAAGGCCAAGCCGGCGGCAAGAAGCGCGGCCGTTCGCCATCGGCGGCGTCAAGTCGAAGGTCCGCTGACCACCTTCACCCGGCAGTTGTCGATCCTGCAGGACGCCGGCCTGCCGATCCTGCGCAGCCTGAAAATTCTGGAAGAACCAGTCGCAAGCCCGGGCGGTTGAAGAACTGCCTGATGGACGTCTGCGACGAGATCGAAGGCGGCTCCACGCTCAGCGAGGCGATGGCCAAAAGCCCCAAGGCCTTCGACCGGCTGTACGTCAACATGATCAAGGCCGGCGAGGCGGGCGGTGCGCTGGAAGTGATTCTCACGCCGCCTGGCCGAGTTCCAGGAGCGGTCGCAGTCGCTCAAGCGCAAGGTCAAAGGGGCGATGGTCTATCCGATCGTCGTCGTGATGGTGGCCGTCGGCATCTTGACGTTCATCATGATCAAGATCGTGCCGGCGTTCGTGAAGATCTTCAACGACTTCGAAGTCAGACCTGCCGGCCATGACCGTAGCTGCTGATCAACATCTCGCACGCCGCGGTGCGACTACTGGTGCTGCATTCCCGGCATTCCGATCGGCATCTGGCTGTTCGTCAAGCTGCTGCGCAAGTTCAGGTACGGCCGCGAGGGCTGGGACACTGTTCACGCTCAAGGTGCCGATCTTCGGCCAGTTGGTCGAGAAGAACATCCTGGCCCGCACCACGCGCACCCTGGGCACGCTGGTCTCCAGCGGCGTGCCGATTCTCGAGGCCCTGAACATCACCCGCGAAACGGCCGGCAACGCCATGTTCGAGCGGCATGTTCGGCAAGGTGATCGAGTCGATCCGCGAGGGCGAATCGATCGCCAAGCCGATGAAGGAGCATTGCCGCATTCGGTTCAACGCCATCGGCGCTGTTCTTCTGGTTCATGTTCATCGGCGGCCCGATCGGCGTGTTGATGTACATGCATGCGGATGAACCGCCGGATCGTCGACGACCTGGTGGTCAACATGGTCGACGTCGGCGAGGAGACGGGCGAACTGGACACGATGCTCTACAAAGTGGCCGACACGTACGACGAAGAAGTGGCGGTGCTGACCGAAACCCTCATGAGCTTGATGGAACCGCTGTTGATCATCGTCCTGGGCGGGGCGGTCGGCTTCATCGTCATCGCCTTGTTCATGCCGTTGGTCTCGCTGATTTCGAGCCTGAGCGGCGGGGCAAAGTGAGATTCGAAACAAGCGCTTGCAGGATTCAAATCGAAGGAACCTCGACCATGTTGCACGAACCAACGATCCGTCCGCTCGCGGTAGGGTGGGCATTGCCCACCGAATCTGGCCGGTCCGTCGAATCTGCTCAATCCGTTGATTTTGGCCGCGATCGTGGCGAGTGGTGGGCAGTGCCCACCCTACGTCTACGGCTCCCTTCGCCCCTTGCGGGAGAGGGGCCGCATCTTCTCCCCTCTTCCCTCGCGGGAGAGGGGCCGGGGGTGAGGGGTAGCCTTGCCGCCGGACGCACCATCGCAACTGTCTCATCACCCTCACCCCAACCCTCTCCCGTCGAGGGAGAGGGAGATTACTTTGGCCTCTCCCGTCAAGGGAGAGGGAGTATGACTTTCTCAAGTCTCAAGCCTCAAGCCTCAAGCCTCGCGCCTCGCGCTCCGCGGCGCGGTTTCACCCTCGTCGAGTTGCTCGTGGTGATCGGCATCATCGCGATTCTGATGGCCTTGCTCTCGCCGGTGGTTTATCTGGCGATCGTCAAGGCCCAGGAAGCGCGCATCGCCGCCGAAGTCACCAGCCTCGATGGCGCGATGAAGGCATTCAAAGAAAAGTACGGCATGTATCCGCCGTCGGATTTCACCAACATGAACACCAGCGGACCGGTCGGCTTGTTTCTCAGCAAAGCTTTCCCGAATTGCAATGTGCAAACCGAGTTGACTTGGATCACAGGACATTCGAGCGCGACGCTGACCCCGGCACAAGCCTTGGTATTTTGGCTGTACGGTTTTTCGCCTGACACCGAGCATCCTCTGTCTGGCCTGGCGAATGCGCCCGCGACGCCGTTTTTCCCGTTCGATCAGGCGCGGCTGACGACGACGACATATACCACCGCAACCAATGGAGCGTCGCCGCAGCAATTCGCCGCGTACTGCCCGGCGAACGGTCAAGGCGCGCCATACGTCTACTTTGCCTCGCAGAGTTATTCAGCAGGAACCACCAATGGCTACAACCTTGGCCAAGGCGGGGCTGGCGTGTGCAAGCCCTATTTGGCGGATAACAGCGCCGCCGCAAGCGGGTCGGTGGTTTATGTGAACCCCATGTCGTTCCAAATCATTTCGGCCGGTTTGGACGGCAATTACGGCGTGGGAAATTGCTCGTTTCCCTCCGGCGGCACCACCAACGGCCCGACGGGCGTCCAAGCCTACGGCGCCGGCGATCTGGACAACATCACGAATTTCTCCAACGGAACGAACCTGCAAAACGACGTGCCGGTGAACCAGTAACCGCGGCGCACACGATCATGAGCAACCAGCATCGATCCACGAACGGCATTCTTCGTTCCTGTCTCCCCTCGCCCCGTGCGGGAGAGGGGCCGGGGGTGAGGGGTAGCGGCGCCGCCAGACGCACCACCACAACTGCTTCAACACCCTCACCCCGACCCTCTCCCGTCAAGGGAGAGGGAGCTTGTCTTACCCCCCTCCGTCAAGAGAGAGCGAGCGGCCTCAAGTCTCAAGCCTCAAGACTCAAGACTCCGCGGCGCGGCTTCACGCTCATCGAGCTGATGGTCACGATCGGGATCATGGCGATCCTGTTCGCGCTGACGGCGCTGGCGCTCAGCGGAGCCAAGGAATCCGCGCAAATCGCCGCGACGAAATCGCTCATCGCCCGGCTGAATGTGCTGGTCATGCAAAAGTACGAATCGTATCGCTACCGGCGGTTGCCGATTCAGATGCCGTCAGGCGCCACCGGGCGCAAGCGGCGGCGATTCGCTGCGACGCCATTCGCCAATTGATGCGTCTGGAAATGCCCGACCGCTGGACCGACATCACCGACAATCCGGTAACGATGACCGGCTCGACAACGATGCTCCGTCCCGCGGTCAGCCAGGCATACCTGGCCTTTTACAACTCCATCTCGACCTTGCCTGGCTACTCGGCCACGGCCGCGGACGGCGGTGCCAAGGCGGGCAATGAATTCCAGGGCGCGAAGTGCCTCTACCTGATCGTCACGATGGGCCTCGAGGAAAGCGACGTGATGGAGAACTTCAACGCCAGCGAATACAAGGATTACGACAACACCGGCTGCAAAGTGTTTGTCGACGCCTGGGGAAAGCCGATCCGCTTCCTCCGCTGGGCCCCAGGATTCATGGTCAATCCGCGCCACTGGCGCCTGCCAAGCCATTCAGCGTTGTTTCGCGGTTGCAAACCGGTTGGGACCGCGACCAGACCGATCCGACGGGCGTCTACGGCAGTCCGCCGCCGTTGCCCGCCGGCACCAACGCGGCCACGATCGACCAGCCTGCCACCACGCTGACGACGACGAACACCTATGCGCTTTATCCGCTGATTTATTCCGCTGGCCCCGATGGCTATTACGACATCATTTCCGACTCGACGAATACGTTCGAATACTCAAAGACGTCGCCCCCCAACAACCCGTTCGGGAGCGTGAGGACACCACGGACTTTCCCAATGGTCCGATCGGCGTGCCATCGGTCGTCGACACCGGGCAAACCACCACGACGCTTTCGCATTACGACAACATTCACAACCATCAGCTCGGGTTGCGCTAGCTCGCCAGCGGCGGGTTGGAAGGAAGCGAACGCATGAAATCGCACGTCACAATCCACTGGCCGCATCGCGTGCCCTCGCCGACTCTTCCCTCGCCCCTTGCGGGAGAGGGACAGCATTTTCTCCCCTCTCCCCTTACGGGAGAGGGCCTGCATTTACTCCCCTCGCCCCTTACGGGAGAGGGCCTGCATTTACTCCCCTCGCCCCTTACGGGAGAGGGCCTGCATTTACTCCCCTCGCCCCTTGCGGGAGAGGGCCTGCATTTACTCCCCTCGCCCCTTGCGGGAGAGGGGCCGGGGGTGAGGGGTGGCCTTGCCGTCGGACGCACCATCACAACCAATTCATCACCCTCACCCCAACCCTCTCCCGTCAAGGGAGAGGGAGATTGCTTGACCTTCTCCCGTCAAGGGAGAGGGAGCGGGACTTCCTCAAACCTCAAGCCTCAAGCCTCAAGCCTCGCGCGCCTCAAGCCTCCGCCGCGCGGCTTCACGCTGATCGAAATGCTGGTCGTGATCGTGATCTTCGCCATGGTCACCTCCGCCACGATTCCGATCCTGCAATCGGCGGCCGAGGCCCGGCGGACGCGCGAGGCGCCCGGTTGCTGAGCGGATTCTTGGGCAACGCCCAAACCCGGGCCGTCGCCAGCGGCCGTTCGGTGGCCGTGATCATCCAGCCGCTGAAGAACAACGGCAACGCCGCCATGGATCTGTACCTGGCCGAGGTGCCGCCGCCGTATATCGGCGATTCGCTCAGCTCCAGTGCTTCGGTCACCGGGAGCATTTGCCAACCTTTCGATCACGTTCAACAGCAGCAATATAGCGGCCGCCGGCCTGCGTCCCGGCGATTTGGTTCGGTTCAACTATCGTGGACAACTTTACTATCTCGACTGCAAATCGACAGGGCGAGCCACGGTTGCGTATCTTGTCATCGAACACCGTGCCGATTTTCCGACCGATCCGACGAATACCAGACGCCAATTACGGGCAACTCCGGTGTCCCGTTCCAAGTATTCCGCCAGCCGGTGAAGACCTACGACACGCCCGGCCAAATGCTCGACGGCGCGGCGATCGACCTGAACTTTTCCGGCATCGATCCAACGCCGTCGGCTATGTCGCCGGTGGGCCGGGGCCGATCTCGGTCACGTTCTCGCCCACCGGCTCGCTGGACATGATTTACGCCGGCGGGTTGGTCTCCCGGCCGATCACGGGCATCTCGTTCCTGGTCGGCAAGATCGAAAACATTCCCCAGGGGGCCGCGCCGACCACGCCCAACTGGCAAGATCCCAACTCGCAATGGGTGTTCGTCGCGCGGCAAACCGGGTTGGTCACGACCAACGCGAGTGCCGGGCCAGTCCGCCTGTGACGATGTCCCATCGCCTCGCGCTACCTCGCCAAACAGGGCAGAACCAAGGCGGAAACTGATATGCACGATCGCACTGTCAATGTAGGGTGGGCACTGCCCACCATTCGCCACCGTCGTGCCGGCCCCAATGACACCCCGGCGCATTGGTGGGCAGTGCCCACCCTACGGGATGCAACCAACCCCAACGGGGTTGCATCGTTCAGCCCAGGGTTGCACGCCGCAGGCGAGCTACCCTGGGTTAACCCCGAAAATAATTTCGCTCAACCCCAACGGGGTTGCATCGGCTCCGTTGCGAGTTCGCTTCAACCCCGTTGGGTTAGACAACTAGGCCTTTGGTTCTTTAACCAGGGTAGGCCGCCGCTGGCGGCCAACCCTGGGCTAAAAGCTGCAACCCCGTTGGGGTTGATCCGATTTCTCCTCTCGCCAATCAAGGTCGAGGGCCGCATGCCTTTGCTCCCCTCGCCCCTTGCGGGAGAGGGGCCGGGGGTGAGGGGTGGACTTCCCGCTGGACGCGACCTCACAAACACTCCAGCGGCTTCAACACGAGCGGCCTGCCGTGGTGGACTTCCCGCTGGACGCGACCTCGCAAACACTCCATCACCCTCACCCCAACCCTCTCCCGTCAAGGGAGAGGGAGCCGGAACAAGCCTCAAGTCTCACGCCTCACGCCTCAAGTCACTCCGCCGCGGGATCACGCTCCTGGAGGCGATGATCTCGATCTTCGTCCTGGCCATTGGGCTGTTGGGCGTGGCCGCGCTGTTGCCGGTGGCCAGCTTGCAAGCCCGCAAGGCGAATGTCGACGATCGCAAATCGGCCGCGCTGCAAGCCGAGGTCCGCGATTTCAAGACGCGCAGTTTTCTGCGGGCCGATTATTGGATGTACGCCGACGGCAATTATGTCGTGAACAGTTCGGTGGCGCCTTACAACTTTCAGGGTGACTCGGGCAATCTGCCGTTGCCTGCCAACGACGGATTCCGCCCGTGGCGATCGATCCGCTGATGATCGCGTCGGTGGGCACGGCGGGCAACGCGCCATTTTCGCCAGCAATGGTGGCACCTTGAAAATGCCGCGGATCACCTTGAGCAACATGCTCGGCGCCGCCGCCACGCAAGCTTGTTTTATCCAAGACGAAATGGTTTTCACCCTGTCGACGACCGATACCACGGCGCTCCCCACCGGCGGGTTCAATGCCAATAGCACGCGGCGGTCGTACCGAGGGCAATACTCATGGCTGGCCACGCTCGTGCCGGTTTACGGCGATGTCCAAGCGAGTTACTCGCGCAACTCGATGATCATGTCGCTCGTCGTCTTCAATCAACGACGATTTCAAAGCGCGCCGGTTAGCAGGGTCTGCGAAACCGACACCGAGCGCGCCGCCACGGTGTCGTCGTTCGGCGGAGCTACGAGCGTAGCTTATGGCGGCGGCGACCTGACCTCACGGGCACCACGACACAATATCGTGGAGCGTGAATTTGAATCCCGGCGAATGGCTGATGCTCGGTTGGATGGTCAACGACGTGCCGCAGTCGAGCGGCGGCTACGGCGGCCCGCGGCCTTATTTCCGCTGGTATCGAATCGTGGCGGCGTCGCCACCGCCGACTGTCTAGCGGATCGTGGTACCCGACCGGTCACGGTCAACGGGGCGGATATCAATTTGAACTCGATGGTCGCCGGCTCGGCGATGGCGTTCATTTACGACGGCGCCGTGGGCGTCTACGAACGGCCCGTCCACCTGGAAGGCCCCTCGCTGTGGTCGAATTGATCTCCCCTCGCCCCTTGCGGGAGAGGGGTCGGGGGTGACGGGTAGAACTATCATTTGACTCAAGAACTCAAAGGTCTGTGGATTCAAAGGCAATTCAGTCGCGATGCAATACCATGAACCGCCCCTTGGATCGCGCACGCCAGCTGCGCGGCCATGACCGACCCCGAGCGGTTCGTTTGGAGCCGCTTGCGCAACCGGAGATTCGCAAAGTTCAAATTTCGCCGCCAAGTTCCCGTTGGAAGTTACATCGCGGATTTTATCTGCCTTGAATGTCGCTTGATCATCGAGGCTCGACGGCGGACAGCACACGCAGCAACAGGAATACGATCAACGCCGGACCGATTGGTTTGCAGGTCAAGGTTTTCGGCTGTTGAGATTTTGGAATCACGATGTGTTGCAGGATTGGGAGACGATCGAAGAGGTGATTTGGAGGGCGCTGCAAGAAAACCCCTCACCCCGGCCCCTCTCCCGCAAGGGGCGAGGGGAGCGACGGGCTTCGCCCGGGAGTGGCTAAGGGAGTGTCGCGGGAGAAGCCACGGGAAACGAACAGGTTGAAAACGACAACTCTCCCTCTCCCTTGACGGGAGAGGGTTGGGGTGAGGGTGATGGAGAGCCGCACAGCGCTGCTGCCCCTCACCCCCGGCCCCTCTCCCGCAAGGGGCGAGGGGAGTAACGGGCTTCGCCCGCAAGGGGCGAGGGGAGTGAACGCGGGAGGAGCGACGGGAAACGAACAGGTTGAAAACGACAACTCTCCCTCTCCCTTGACGGGAGAGGGTTGGGGTGAGGGTGATGGAGAGCCGCACGGCGCTGCTGCCCCTCACCCCCGGCCCCTCTCCCGCAAGGGGCGAGGGGAGTAACGGGCTTCGCCCGCAAGTAGTGAGGGGAGAATTTTTCGAAGCGCACTAATTCATTGGGGACCAGGGCGCCCGGCGCTTCGCTTAACCGAGGGAATGAAAAAAATCATGGCCCGTTCAATGCAAACTCGTTCGAGATTCGCGCGTCGCCGCGGCGTGTTGCTGTTGGTGGTGATGGCGGTGCTGGTGATGTTTTTGGTCATCACGCTCACCTATGTGCTCGTGGCGAGCAAAGCAAAGTCCGTCGGCAAAGCGCTGGCGCAGATCGACAAGTCGGGCGATCCGCCGAACTTCCTGCTCGACGAATGCGCCATGCTGCTGTTCCGCGGCACGAACGATCCGCATTGCCCGTTCGCCACGTGGAGTTTGTTGGAAGGCATGTACGGCAACGTGAGCTTCCGCGGGACGATCAGGCGGCGATCAACACAGCGGCCGCCGGCGGGCAGTTTCTCACGATCGGCTCCGGCGCGTCGAATCTCACCGTGTCGCCCGGCAACACGGCCAATTATTTCAAAGGCTGCGTGCTGACGATGCTCACCGGCAACTGCGTCGGCCAGAGCACGCGGATCGTGGCCTCGCAAAGCGGCCAGCTCACCGTCATGCGGTTCAAAGCCGACGCCGGCTTGTTGGACCCGAGCGTGAACGACACGTTTTTGGTCAACGGCCGCGCCTACTGCGGCATGGGCCGGGGATTCGACCCGACGGTGAATTGGGCCGGCGGCGCGCCGCGCCAGCGAACGATTTCAAGGATCCGAACGGTTGGCTCTACGCGCTGATCCCCAACACGACGACATTCCAATCCAATGGCGGCTACACCGATCCGTCTGGCCCGGCCGGCGACAACCCCGATTACACGGCCTACGATTTTCAGAATTATTATCTCGGGCTGGCGACGCACGTCGTCAATAATGCCAACGGCATTCCCCCGGTGCTGCCGTCGTTCCATCATCCCGAACTGTGCAATTATTGGAGCTTCGCAGTCGGGCAACGTCACGCTGCAGCGAAAAATCTTGTTTCGGCCGAATGCCATCGATCATCCGAATTTCACCGCCAGCGTGAATCCTAGCTTCAATCCGACCTCGCGCACCGGCCCTTACGACGTCGACAATCTTGGCAACGGCACGCCGGACAGCATCTGGATCGATCCCGGCTTCCCAGTGATGGTGGCCCGCGACGGCCGGACGTACAAAGTCCTCGTCGCCCCGCTGATCCTCGATTTCGACGGCCGGCTGAACGTCAACGCCCATGGCAGCTATACGCTGACTCGATCCGAACATCAACTTTCCGACCAACGGCCTGGCCACGGCCACTGCGACGGCGATCGCCGGCGGCGGCTCGGCCCAGGTGCCGATGGGGCAGGGTTACGGCGCCGGCAGACGTCAATCTGTATGGGATGTTCACGAAGGCCGAAATCTCGAATCTGCTCGCCGGCAACACGGTCGGCGGAATCACTTATCAGGGCCGCTACGGCAACGGCTATTCGCCGACCTCGAACCGGCCGCATGACCGCGCTGCGGTTTTTCGAATATCCGCCGACCGATTACCGGTTCACGGCGACGGGCCTCATTACCTCGTTCGGCACGCCGCCCGACTTGAGAGACCACAGGGCAATTGGGCTCGATTACATCGGCCACCCTCTGTTCCTGACGCCGACGGCGGCCACCGTGAACGACCCGATGGGCAACGACGCGAATGCCGGCTGGAAAACGGAGGTCTTCGATCCCGCGGGCCTGAACGATAATCCCTACGGCATCGATCTCGGCATCGCGCGTGCCGAAGCCGGGCGGCACGGTACCCAACGGATACAACAATCCGTTCACCGTCGGCGAGCTGGAACGCCTGCTGCGCTACAACGACATCGATGCCCGGACGTTGCCGCCGCGGCTGTACGCACTGCTGACCACGATGCAGTCGGGCTCCGGGAATCTGACGGCTGATCCTTGGCGGCCGCAATCGGTGACGACCGATAGTTGGGATCCGCCGAGCCCGAATTTCCAAGTGCCGCGGCTCGCTGCGCTCGCTTAGCTATTTTCAAACGAACGGCTATCGGGCCTTCGGCATCGCCGACATGCTCCGGGCGAAGCTCATGTCGCTGACTAATTTCCCGGCGGCGGCGATCGACACGGAAATCTCGCGGCTGCTGCCTCCCGAGCTGGTCGCCGGCGTGCGGATGGACATCAATCAGCCTTTTGGCAATGGGCGCGATGACAATGGCAACGGCATCGTCGACGATCAGGCCGAGTCGGCCAACGAAGCGCTGAACGCCGCGGTCGCGACGTTCTGGCCCACCGAGTTCCCGGCGTCGGTTCCGTTGTACGTGCCCAATGGCTCGACCTCGCCGCCGCAAGGAACGACGCCGCCGGGAGGCTATCCGGCGACCGATCCGCTGCTGGTCAACGCCTCTGGTTGGAGCCCGACGAACCCGACCACGCTTAGCTACGGCGTGCAAGCCCGGCAATTGATGGCCCGGCACTTGTATTCGATCATGATGTTGTTCGCCGACACAGGCTATGTGAACTGGAGCACGGAAACGACCCTAACGGCCCAGCAGCAGCAATTGCTCACGGCGCGGCGCGTGGCTCAGTGGGCGATCAACGCGGTCAGTTTTCGCGATTCGTCGTCGGTGATGATTCCGTTCATGTATCCGTGCGGACATTTACACAAGCACGCTATGCCGGTTGGACCGTCGACGGCAACCCGAACAACCAATCGCAGTCACAGACGAACGGCAATTGGGGACTCGTCTGGAGTTGCAAGCCGCCCGATTTGGTGTTCAGCGAATCGCTGGCGTTCCACGATAAGCGAACTGCCGATACGAATTGGGACACGGGAAATAAGAAGAAAACGACCGATACGCCGCCCGACACGGGGGGCACCTCCGGCCGGCCGAATTGGGACCAAACCCGCATTCCCCAAGGCTCGTTGTTCTTCGAGTTGTATTGCGCCCGCAATCCGAGCAACCCCGTTGCGCCGGGCGATTTGTATTTGTACAAGGCGAATCAATGGTATCTGAATCTGGGTGCGATGGATTCGGCAACCGGCACGACGCCGGTGTGGCGGATCGTCATCGGCCAGAGCACGAAAACCTCGGGCAGTCCCGAAATATAGCGTGATGAACCAGGTCGCCGGCAACGCGGCGGCGGGCATCACGGCCCATCCCGACACGACGATGTTCGAGCCGGGCGGCGCTGCGGGCACGGCTACGATGAATATGTTCGACAACACGCTCAACATCCCGATCGAGCGGATTATCTGGCTGGGCCAAAAGGCGCCGCCGGCCGCATTGCGGACCTCGACGGCATTCGGTCTGTATTACGCCAACCATAACGGAAACGGCTCGTCGCTGAACCAACCCATTCTGGTCGCGCCGGACAATTACGCCGTGATCGGCCCCCGGGCCAACACCGCCATCGGCGCCACGAATAGCCAAACGCCGTGGGGCGCGCCTTCGCCGCAAACGATCACCCTGGGCGCCGGCGTGACCGTGACAACTCCCGCCGGCGGGCAGAACAATCCCAACGCCGCTGACATCAAGCAACCGACGACCGTCACGGCGGCCGCGGATTTGCCGACCACCTGGAATACCACAACCGGCACGCAGGCAACAGTGGGCATTGGGATGAGCATTTCCGAGCCGTTGCCCAACGCCGCCAACTATTACCCTCAGCCGACGGTGCAGAATCCGGCGGCTGCGCCGTACAACCTGTTCGATGCCTACGGCGATCTGAACCAAGCGAATCCCCAAGTAGTTCTTGGACCAGCCGCTGGATGCCGATACCACCCAGGCTCGCCCGTTGCAAAAGGATGGCCTGATCGCGACCGGCACCACGCTCGATTACAAGACGGCCTTCCTGCAACGGCTTGCCGATCCGACGATGCCTTTCAATGCGCCGAACGATCCCTTCAATGCCGCGGCCGCGTATAGCAACACGCAGCAATACAATCCTTATGTCACAGTCGATTGGCTGCCGATCGATCTGACCGTGTTCAACGGCGAACAGGCCCCGACCGCAGCCGACCCCGATCCCGACGATACCAACGGTCCGACCGCCAAGGTGAGCCTTCGCCAGCCGGCAGCGCGGCGGCAGTAATCCGGCCGCACTGCCTAATCCGAAGACGTTCAACATCTGGGCACCGACGACAGTCGCCGATACGTTGCCCGCGACGACGAATGCTTATGGTGGCGGCGGGGACGGCGAATTTCTGTGCCCAGCTTGTCCACACGCTGGGATTCTTGAATCCCGCGTATCGGCAACGGCGTGTTGAATTTGCCGGCCACGCCGCCGGGCTTCACGAGTGCCACGGCTCCGCAAGCGGCCTATGTCGGCGATCCGCAGCGGCCGTTCCCCTGGATCACGTGGAACGCTCGACCGTATGCCAGCCTGATGGAATTGCTGATGGTTCCGGCCAGCACGCCGGAGCGGCTGTATTCCGAGTTCAGCGCCCCGGGAACCGCGTTCACGGCCACGACGGCCTACGGCACCGATCCGTACAAAATCCAGGCCGCGCGCCACGGGAATCACGAACGCCCGCGCGCCGTTCGGGCACTTGCTGAATTTCTTCGGCACGACCGACAATACCTACGCTTCGGGCCAGGCGCCGAATTTCTATCGGGCTCTGGAATATCTGCAAGTGCCGTCGCGGTTCATCGGCACCGAGACGATTCTCAGCCCCAGCACGTTCCTGGCCAACGGCAGCGGCGGCACGGCCACGCAGTTCTTCCTGCCGCCGTATAACGTCGTTTCGAATTATCGCGATCCCGGCCGCATGAATCTCAACACGCTGACCAGCACCGAGGTTTTCAACGCCTTGTTCAGCGGGATGATCGGCGCGGGGACGATCAACATCCAGCTTGCGAATTGGAACGACAGCCGCCGCGGCGACGGAGCGGCGACGGGCTTGCTGATCTCGCCGAATCCGTCGAATCCGAGCTATTTCGGCAATCCGATCCGTTCGGCGGCGGGAGCCGATCTGGTGCCGCTGGCGAGCATGATGCAGCGCGGCGTCGATGTCACGTTGCTGCGGTCGAAGACCGGCAACGCGACCATGCCGCTATTGGCCAACGAGACGGGCGGTGCGCCGAACGATGCGACGAATTCGGCTCGCAACCCCTATTTCGCGTATCAGAATTTGGAACGGGTTTCGAACATGGTCACCACGCGCTCCAACGTGTTCGGCGTGTGGCTGACGATTGGGTATTTCGAAGCTTTTCCGAACACGGCGACTGCGGGCGGCATCGATGCCGGGCATCCCGACGGCTATCAATTGGGGGCCGAACTCGGCTCGACCACCGGCGACATCGAACGGCACCGGGCGTTTTATATCTTCGACCGGTCAATTCCGGTCGGCTTCGAACGCGGGCAGAACCACAACGTGAACCGCGCGATCCTGCTAAAGCGCTATATCGAATAGCGTAAAGAGCCGCGCACGAAGTAAGCAATTGGCGATCTGCGCAACCCGAGCCGCGCACGTCAGTCAGCGGATTTGATCGCGAACTCGACGAATCGCTTACTGACGTGCGCGGCTCGGTTTATCTGCCCCTCTCCCGCAAGGGGCGAGGGGAGCCAGCCGCTTACTGCGTGCGCGGCACTTTACGCGGGGGCTAATCCACCGTCCAGGTGTCGCCGGTGTTGAACAGCGCTTCGAGATTGCCGGGGCCGCGCTTGGCGCGGGCTTCGGCGAGTTGGGCGTTGAGTTGCACGTCGTACATCGGCCGCTCGACGTCGCGGAAAACGCCGATCGGCTCGGGGAACTCGGGATGGCGCATCCGGCTGAGCAGATAGGCCAGGCTCGGCTCGGGCAGCTTCTCGTCGTGGAACAGCAGATCGTCCTCGCTGATGCCCTTGCCCAAGTTGCGACGATCTCCGGGTTGCATGCCGTTCAGGCGGATGCCCTTGTCGCGATTCTTGCCGAAGATCAGCGGCTTGCCGTGCTCCAGTTCGAGCACGGTGTCGGCCTTGGTCTCGCGGTCGGTGGCATAGTCGCAGGCGCCGTCGTTGAACACGTTGCAGTTCTGATAGACCTCGACGAACGACGTGCCCGCGATGCTCGGCCGCCCGCTTGAGCACCATGCCCAGGTGCTTGATATGCACGTCGATCGAGCGGGCCACGAACGTCGCCTCGCAGCCGATGGCGATCGACAGCGGATGGAGCGGATTGTCGATCGAGCCGGCCGGCGTGCTCTTGGTCACCTGGCCCAGCGGCGAGGTGGGCGAATATTGCCCCTTGGTCAGGCCGTAAATGCGGTTGTTGAACAGCACGATGTTGATGTCGAGGTTGCGGCGGATGCAGTGCATCAGGTGATTGCCGCCGATCGACAGCCCGTCGCCGTCGCCGGTGATGACCCACACCGACAGATCGGGCCGGCAGGCTTTCAGGCCCGTGGCCACGGCCGGCGCCCGGCCGTGGATCGAGTGGATGCCGTAGGTGTTCATGTAATAGGGAAACCGGCTGGAGCAGCCGATGCCGGAGACGAACACCATCTTTTCCGGCGGCACGCCGAGCGTCGGCAGCACCTTCTTCATCTGGGCCAGAATCGAATAGTCGCCGCAGCCGGGGCACCAGCGAACGTCCTGATCGCTGGCAAAATCCTGCGGCGGTCAGCACCGGCAAGGACGGTTATCGGTAGCTCATGGACGATGGGTGATCAGTCTTCGGTCGAACTGACTTCCGCGAAAAACGCAGGACTGCGTCTCTCCCGTCGCATGACACATTCACTCAGAGCCATCTTTCATCAGCCAACATCTCTTCGAATCTTCGCGACGACCTCGCGACACGGTGAACGGCTTGCCTTGCACCTTGTTCAGCCCGACGGCGTCGACCAGAAACATCGCCGCGGATCAGCAGCCGCAATTGGCCCAGGTTCAGTTCCGGAATCAGCACTTGTTCGTAGCGCCTGAAGATCTCGCCCAGGTTCGCCGGCAACGGATTCAGATAGCGCAGATGGGCGTGGGCCACCGAGCCGCCCTCGGCGCCGCACTTCGCGCACCGCCGTGGCGCAGGCACCGTACGTGCCGCCCCAACTCAGCACCAGCAGCTTGCCCTGCTGCCGGGCCGTCGACCTCTTGCGGCGGCAATGTCGTGGGCGATGCCGGCGACTTGCGCCGCCCGCAGATTGACCATGTGCTCGATGATTATCCGGCTCGTAGCTGACGTTGCCGGTGATGTCCTGCTTTTCCAGGCCGCCGATGCGGTGCATCAGGCCGGGCGTGCCGGGAATGGCCCACGGCCGGGCCAGCCGCTCGTCGCGGGCGTAAGGCATGAACACGTCGCCGTTGACCGCGGCCGGCGGATGCCGCACTTCGATCGGCTGGCAACGATTTCGACATCGGGAATGCTGCCACGGCTCCGAACCGTTGGCAATGTAGCCATCGCTCAGCAGGATCACCGGCGTCATGTAGCGGACGGCGATCCGCCAGGCTTCTTGGGCGATGTCGAAGCAATCGGCCGGGCCTTGCGCGGCCAGCACCGGCACGGGGCATTCGCCGTTGCGGCCGCAACATGGCTTGCAGCAGATCGGCTTGCTCGGTCTTGGTCGGCAGGCCGGTGCTCGGGCCGCCGCGCTGCACGTTGATGATCAGCAGCGGCAGCTCGGTCATCACGGCCAGGCCGATGCCTTCTTGCTTCAGCGCGATGCCCGGCCCGCTGGAAGTGGTCACCGCCATCGCGCCGCCGAACGCGGCGCCGATGGCCGAGGTGACGGCGGCGATTTCGTCTTCGGCCTGGAACGTGCGCACGCCGAAATTCTTGTACCGCGATCAGCTCGTGCAGGATGTCGCTGGCCGGCGTGATCGGATAGCTAGCCGAGGAACAGCTGGCAGTCCGCTCCGCTCGGCGGCCGCGATCAGGCCCCAGGCCATGCGCCTGGTTGCCGGTGATGTTGCGATAAGTGCCCGGCGGCAGCTTGGCCTTGGCGACCGACATAATGGCTGGCAAAGGCCTCGGTCGTTTCGCCATAGTTGTAGCCGGCGTGCAGGGCCCGGCGGTTGGCTTCGGCCACTGCCGGGCGTCTTGCCGAATTTGTCGTCGATGTAGCGCAGCGTCGGCTCGAGCGAGCCGGTCGTACAGCCAGAAGACCAGGCCCATCGCGTAAAAGTTCCGGCAGCGGTCGCTCTCCTTCTGGCCCAGCCCAAGCTCTTCGACCGCCAGCCGCGTGAGCCGGGTCATCGTCGACCGGAAACAGCTGATAGCCGTCCAGGCTGCCGTCTTCCAGCGGATTGGCTGACGTAGCCGGCCTGCGCGAGGTCTTTCTCGTCGAACGCGTCTTCGTTGACGATCAGGATGCCGCCCTTCAATCAGATCGGCCAGGTTGGTCATCAGCGCGGCCGGGTTCATCGCCACCAGGGCATCGACCTGATCGCCGGGGGTGAAGATATCCTGTGCTGGCGAAGTGGATCTGAAAACCGCTCACGCCGGCCTTGGTGCCGCGGGGAGCGCGGATCTCGGCCGGAAAGTCGGGAAACGTGGCCACGTCGTTGCCGGCCAGGGCCGAGGTGTTGGTCAACTGCGTGCCGGCCAATTGCATGCCGTCGCCCGAGTCGCCGCAAAACCGCACGGTCGCATCCTCGAGCGACAAGCTCGGCTTCAGTGATTTAGCCGGTTCGACTCCCTCGGACTGACTGATCATCGATCAACTCCTGGGTGATGAGGGCCTGTAGTCGGCTCGGCTCCCCGAGCGCGTCTTACGGCTCGGGTCGAAACAAAGCGCCAGAACTGGGCGAGTGGCGCCGTCAAGTGGTCGCTGGCGACGGAGGCGCGGGGTGCTACGGGGCTCAGCCAGACGGCGCTCGTCGAGACAGCGCGACTGTGAGTAGAACTCGCGCGGATCGGCCGGCAGGGGCCGATCCGCAAAACGCCCGCCTTCGACGTCCACCGCAGCTCCCAGAAGAGACACGGCCTGACGTGGCGTGGTCTTCAACGCCACGTCGGAGCACGGCCCGCCGCCTCGGCGTCCGACTCCGTTTCCATTATAGACTTGGCCTCGACCGATTGAAAAGCGTCGCCAGAGTGGGGAGTCCTGGTCTGACTCCCCTCGCCTTTTGCGGGAGAGGGGCTGGGGGTGAGGGGTTGCAGACTCAACGCTCTCCCAATCACCCTCACCCCAGCCCTCTCCCGTCGAGGGAGAGGGAGCCGGCGGGGATCATTCGGGCCCCGCCGGAGGGGCATAGAACTTTTTCAAGTCGATTCCTCCGCGCTGCTCCTCTTCGACCAGTTTCAGCCGGGTTTCCAGGCGGTCGATGCGGCGCAATAATGTCGGAATCAGTTCGGGCGTTTGATCGACCGGGTCCAACCGCGGGATGGCTGGATAGCCAAGCTGCCGGTGCAACGCGGCGAATAGCAACAACGGATCCTTGCGGCGGTTGGCCCAGGCGATGCGCCCTTCGCGTTCGCCAAACAGGGCTGGCTTCCCGTCGTTATCCAGCGGCAGCCCCTGGCGCTGGCGGTCCTGAAGATAGCGCTCGCTGCGGACATAGATCATATCGGCGAAATCGACCATGCCGACTTGGCGCCGCACGGTGAGAATCCAGTCGCGCCAGCCGGCGTCGAACATGGGGTCGCCGGCGACCGCCTCCAGCCCGCGATCGTAACCAAGCCGGTTGCGGCAGAGGCATTCGAACTCGTAGACGAAAATACCCTGGGGCGTGGCCCCCGCAGCGCGGAACGTCGCGTCGCGCTCCAGGATTTTCAACGCCACCGAAAGATCGAATTTGCTGCGGTCGTTTTCCGCCTCGCCGATGACGTAGGTTTGAAACGGCGTGAAATAGTGCGCGAGCCGGGCCATCGCTGGAGCGAACGCCCCGCGCAACTTCAATTCGGCTGCCAGAAAATCGAGCGCCAGCGGGAGCCGGGTCGTGATCAGGATCTCTTCCTTGATCGAGAGCAGCAGATCTTGCACCGCCATGTTCTGCCGCATCCGTTCGCCCAGCGCACGAAACAGGTGGGCCTGCTCGACGTATTCTTCGCGATCGAGAATGGGGAGAGTGGGATTTGACATTTTTAGGCTTGAGGCTACAGGCTACAGGCTTAAGGTACGGCAGAGACGAAGACACGCGGTCGCCTCAATCCTGCTCCCCTCGCCCCTGGCGGGAGAGGGGTTGGACTTCGGTGAGCTCAGTCGAGCCGGGATGAGGGGGGATGCGAACCGGATGCTCGATTGGCAATTCATCACCCTCACCCCGGCCCTCTCCCGTCAAGGGAGAGGGAGCAATCGCGGCCGCCGCCGGCGGCAGCCTCAAGCCTCAAGCCTCAAGCCTCAAGCCTCAAGCCTTAAGCCTGTAGCCTCATGCCTTCCTCATGCCGGCTCTCGGCAACATCGTGGCCCCGCTCTATAATAGCAGGCGGAGGATATCCGAATGACAGGCCATTTTTCGACGATCGACGACGCCGTGGCCGCGATGGGCCGGGGCGAAGTCTTGATCGTCGTCGACGCGGAAGACCGGGAAAACGAAGGCGATTTCATCTGCGCGGCGGAAAAAATCACACCCGAAATCGTCAATTTCATGATCACCCACGGCCGCGGGCAGCTTTGCATGCCGCTGTTGCCGGATGTCTGCGAGCGGCTGAAGCTGCCGCCGATGGTCGAAACGAACACGGCTCCGCTGGGCACCTCGTTCACGATTCCGGTCGATCACCGTTCGTCGAAAACCGGCATCACGGCCCAGGAACGGGCCTACACGATTCGAGCCCTCATCGACCCCGAAAGTGTTCCCGCCGATTTCGTGCGCCCAGGCCACTTGTTTCCGCTAGTGGCCAAGGAAGGGGGCGTCCTGCGCCGCGCCGGGCATACCGAGGCCACGGTCGATCTGGCCCGGATGGCCGGGCTGTTTCCGGCCGGAACCCTGTGCGAAATTCTCGACACCGCCGGGAATCGGGCCGACCGGCGCTGTTGTTCGAATTGTCGCGACGGCACGGTCTGCACATCATCTCGATCGAAGAATTGATCCGCTATCGCCGGGTGCGCGAAAAGTTGGTCTACCGGATCGCCGAGGCCGATTTGCCGACGGAGCACGGTCCCTTCCGCGTGATTGCCTACGGCGTGCGTTACGAGCAGCAGCAGCCGATCGTGCTGGTGATGGGCGAGCCCACGAAATCGGCCGCGCCATTAGTCCGGCTGCACTCCTCGTGCTTCACCGGCGATTTGCTCGATTCGCTGCGCTGCGATTGCGGCGATCAGTTGCACATGGCGCTGGATATGATCGGCCAGGAAGGAACCGGCGTGTTGGTTTACCTGCCCCAAGAAGGGCGCGGCATCGGACTGATCGAGAAGATTAAGGCTTATCAACTGCAAGACGAAGGGCTCGATACGGTCGAAGCGAACCTGGCGCTGGGCTTCAAGGCCGATACGCGCGATTATGGCGTGGGCATCCAGTTGCTCAAGGACTTGGGCCTTTCCAAGGTGCGGTTGCTGACAAATAATCCCAAGAAGACCGACGCGTTTATCTACGGCGGCTTCGATCTGGAAGTGGTCGATCAGGTGCCGATCTTGCCTCCGGTGCACGAGCATAATGCCCGATATATCGCCACGAAGCGCGAGAAAATGGGGCATCAGTTTCCCGCGGTCACCGCAAGCGCTTTGGATAGGGATCGCGCCGTGCCGGAATAACGATTCTCGTTTGGATGGGCGATTCACATTCGGGGGGCGATTCACATTCGGGAGGGCGAGGCTCCTGCCGAGCCGAAGGGGCTCAATCGGCCCGATTTCATTCTTTAGCTGCTTGGCTCGGCAGGAGCCTCGCTCTGCCGAGATATGCCCGAGATAGGCGGCCTCTCGATCTTTCTTGCGAGCGCTCGCGAAGCGTTGCCTTTTTGCAACCTATACTTAGTTCGCAGTGATTCGCTTTCGGCAAGCTGCGGCCGAGATCTCTCGCCACGATTGCCATAACTGGCACGACCCGCACGATTGGCTCCGATGCGCATTCGCTTTGCGTCATGCCGCCTGGCCTGCGTTTTCGCAGCCGTTGCCGCGTCGCTGTTTCTAGCCACAGGGCAATCGCCGGCGGCCGCGATCGAGTTCGCCGATCCGGTGTCGCCCAAACCGCTGGAGACGGAGGTCTGGGCCGACGTCGCCGGCCAGTTCCAGCGCTATTCGTTGATGGATGCGGCGCTGGTGGCCAGTGGTGTCGACAATGTCGACAGTCTGGCCGCGTACCGGTTCAAGTATGCCGAGCGCCGCGCCCAGGCCCAAGCTGTTTGCCGGCCGGACGACTCTCCCCGCCGCCGTGCCGAAGCGCTGCTGGAGTATATGCACCGCGAGATTCTTCACGGCGGCTATGATGCCCGTGCGACGGAGCTGACCGCGGCGCTCGACTCGGGCCGATTCAATTGCGTGAGCGCCACGGTGCTGTTCAATGCGCTGGCGGCCGATTGCGGGCTGCCGACCCGCGCGGTGGAGTTGCCCCGACACGCGATCAGCGTGGTGGTGGCCGGGGTCGAGCCACTGGACGTCGAAACGACGTGCCCGGCTTGGTTTCAGCTTTCGGCCGAGGCGCGCGACCGCGCTCGCTCCACCGCCGCTAGATCAGAAAAACGACGGCAGGGCAACGAGGAGCACGGCGGTGAGCAGCGCGGCAGTGAGCGCCGGGAAATCTCGGCCGCCGGACTGGTCGCCGTGATCTACTACAACCGCGGGGTCGATTTTCTGGCCGGGCACGAATTTCCCGCCGCGGTGTCGGCCAACGTTCGGGCGCTGCGGCTGGATCCCGCGAGCGATCCGGCCCGTGCGAACTTGTTGGCGACGATTAACAACTGGGCCCTCGATCGGCTGGCGGCCAAAGATTTTTCCGGAGCGGCCGACTTGTTGGCTCAGGGTTGCCGATTGGATAACAACCACGAGCCATTTCACAACAACCAGCGGCACGTCTATCGCCTGTGGATCGAATCGCAGGCGGCCGCGGGCCACCGCGAAGAGGCAATCGCGGTTCTGAACACCGCCCGCCAAACTGAAGCGGACGCTGCGCTCTGGAACCAATGTGCCCGGCGATTGGGCCTGTAGGATTCAAACGCCGCCGGAAAACCAGCGGTTTGCCGCGACGCGCTAGCTAGCGGAGCGCGTCTGCGGTGCGAGCGCGATTCGCTGCCGCGTTGCGGCTAACATGCCCCTATTCGATGAGCCAAGTGGCCCGGAATCGCCGCCTGTCTGAGCAACGCCCATAAGGGCGTGAAAAAGCCACCGAACGATTGCTCAAGCGGCTTTCGCTTTTCCGCTCGTTGGCCGATCAGGCCATGCGGCGGCGAAACGCGGCAAGGATCAGGCCCACAGCGCCCAGGCCCCAGAATGCGACGATGGACGAGGGCTCGGGAACGACCGTTACCGACACGTTGTCGACGAAAGAGCTCGAGTCCCCGCCCTGGAGGTTGTCGCCTGCAAACGTGAGCGTGTGCGTTCCGCCCGCGACGTAGTCAATCGGCAATTTGAAGGTTTGGAAAGCCCCGATCGTTGTCGAGGGCGTTACCGAGCCGATTTCCGTGCCGTCCAAGTACACGTTGATCGTGTCCGTGTTGCCATAGTTGCTCGCCGCGTACCGGCTCTCGGCAGAGAAGGTAATTTCCGTGGGCCCGCCGAACGTGAGTTGCTGTGAGAAAGCAACATCGGTCGCGGTGCCATCGCCGCCTTGCAGAAATGCGGCTTGACCACTGGTGCTGGTCGTGCTGTCTGAATTTCCGTTGGTCGCCCCCTTCACTCCAAACCCGCTGCCATTTGCTGCAATTCCAGAACCACCAATGAAAGTCCAATCGACGCCCGTGCCGCTCGGGTTTTATGTGTATGCGCCTCCGCCGGAGCCCAGATTCGGAACCTCAAAGCCGTTGTTCCCGACGGGAATAATGGTGTCCGCCGACAACCTACCCGCAAACAGAGCCAGCAGGAACAAACCGGACAGGAGATAGCGCATGCGATGCTCGCGAAAAGGAAAATTCAGCAATTTTGCGACGCCAAGCCCACCCCGGCATGCATTAGACGGGCCGCTGATGGATGACCATAGAGTAAGGACAATTCGCATTCTAGTCAACAAAATTTTCGCAATTAAACATTATGCGTCGATTCACCGAAACGCGTCGGTGCAATATTATGTGTTACGAAGGGCAATAATATCACGATTACGCAATGGACTTGCGCAAACGCGAAGTTCAAGAGTCTCTGAATTTGGACGCCGCTCAGCCTCGCTCGGGCGCAACGCGCTTCCGCCCGCCCTTCTCTTGCTTTGGCGGCGTTTGGTGGGTCGTGGGCAAGATCGGTTTTGGCAGATGGGCGGCCTCTTGCTTGGCGCGGCTTAGTTGCTCGGCGGTCTCGGGCAATTTCGGCGGCTTGGCCTGCGGACGGTCGAATCGGAACGCGGCGGTTAAATCGCCGAATGTCTTACGCCGCCACGGGCTGATGTTCGGCTCGGCCACGCCCGTGAATTTTTCCAGCAATTGCAGCACGGACGTGTGGTCGAACGGTTGGCTGCATACCCAGCCGCCGGCGGTCCAAGGCGAAACGATAATGCACGGCACGCGAAATCCGCCGCCGATCGGCGACCCGTGGACGAATTCTTGTGGCGTGCCGGCTGGCGGCGTTGGCGGGGCCACATGGTCGAAGATCCCGTCGTTCTCGTCGTAATTGAGGATGAACGCGGTCTTCGCCCAAACTTCCGGATTGGCGCGATCGCCTCGATCTTGCTGGCCACGAATGCCGCGCCGGCCGCCGGCATGAAATCGGGATGCTCCGACTGCGTGCTGGTGGTGATGATCCAGGAAACCGCCGGGAGCTTGTCGTTCATCGCGTCGTGTTCGAACTTTCCCTCCGGTTCGTGCACCAGGCCCTTGAGATACAGTGGCGATTCGTGGCTCGCCTCGCGAAATCTGCTTGAAGTTCTCCAGCATGTTGCAGCCATAGTTATCCGCCTGCTGATAGACTTTCCAACTGACGCCGGCCTTTTCCAGCCGCTCGGCGTAGGTTGTCCAACGGTAGCCTTTGGCAATCACCTTGTTGCTCGTCATCGGGCCGCCGTCTTTGCCCTCGGGGTCGATCGTGCCGGTCATCCAGTATCATCCGATTCGGCCAGGTCGGACCAAGCACCGAGCAATGGTAGGCGTCGCAAATGGTGAATGCTTCGGCCAGCGCGAATTGGAACGGGAATATCGGCCCGGTTGAAATAGCCCATGACGTAGGGGGCTTTTTTGTCGCCGTCGGCCTGGCGATGGGCCGGCATCCAGTTATCCATTCGGCCATGATTCCAGGCCTCGTGCTGAGCATTCCAGGCATGACTCGTCGAAGGCATTTTCTGCGCGTTCGTGGTCAGGGTGTCGAGATGAAACGGCAGCAAATAGCCGCTGGGATTCGCGGGGTCGGGTTGATGAAAAACCGATTTCCCGTTGGAAAGCACTCAGCGCCTCGGGATCGTCGAAGCCGCGCACACCGGCCAATGTGCCGAAGTAATGGTCGAACGAGCGATTCTCTTGCATCAGCATGACCACGTGCTTGATATCCTTCAGCGATCCTCGCTGCGGCGTTGGCTCCGCTAGCACGCAGCGCACGTTCGGCGGGAGCAGCGCGGTGGCCGCGGCGGCGGCAATTCCTGCAGCCGAACCTAGCAGCCGGCGCCGCGTCATTCTTGGGGCATCGCTCTCGACGGCAGGTTTTTCGGTTGCAATTTCGTTCATGGAGATGCAGGGATGCGAAATCGCGTCCACCTATGCGGGATAGATGTTGGAGAACAGGCCCGTGAAATTCCTGTGCCTTGGGTTGTGGCTATTTTCGCGGAGCGACATCGAAATCGACGTTGATCGGACCGCTGCCCACTGGCACATCGAGGGTCAAACCGCTGGACTGGGCCGATTCGAATTTCCGATCGGCGACTCCGCGCCGCGGCGGCGCCTTGGGATCCATGCTCGGCGGGGTTTCCCAGCATTCCACCGCCACGCCGTATTTGCCCGGATAGAGTCCGTCACCGACCCCAGCCGAGGAAACCACAAACGTGCCATCCTTTTCGAATTTCGCCTTGCCGGGGTGGCGAGTGAAGCCCGGGGCTGGCTCGGTCGACGTGAAGTAGAGGACGCCCTCTTTCGGCCACGTGCCGCCGCCGAGCGTGATTTTTCCATGCACCGGCACTGCCCGCGGCCCGCTGGATCCACAGCCCGCGATGGTCAGCAGCAGCCCGATCGAGAGGCCCCAGCAAAGGCGCAACGTAACTCGCGCGTTCGGACGATTCATTCTGACGGCACCTGAACGGGTTCGCCTCCGGCTCGCGTGCCGAGGTTGTTATAGAGTTTGAAATCGATCGCTTCGCTTAAAAAATGGATCGAGCCGTCGCCCAAAGCAAATGTCGCTCCGCCCGGATGTTGGCTCTTGAAACCGCACGTGCGCCACCAATTGGTCGGCTGGCCGCCGTCGTTTTCCATCGTGTTGATAGGAATCGTCGTCGGCGACACGTTGAAGTTGACGGCAAACGCCGAGATGAAAATACAATCGCGAGGCAGCGTCTCGCCGACCATCAACGTGTTCGACAGCCCGTCGGTGACACTCTCGAAACGGGTGGCATTGTGATAACGCATAAACATGCCGACGCCGTTGCCTTCGGGATAGGAGTGACCTCCGCCGGGATTGGCCGACTCAGCCGTCGACATCGTGCCGAAATTGTTCCCCTGGCAGCAATAGTTGCTCGGGTCGGCGTTGCCGTTGGGGCAGAACGGGCAGACGTCCGGAGCGGTGGGGCCCATCGATCCGGTATACCACAGGCCGAGTGCCGCAGGGGGATTGTCCCGCGAAAAGCGATCTGTCAGCACCGCGGTGCTGGCGTCGGCGTCGCTCGGGCAGATGTACGTCGAGATGACCGTCGTCACCAGCGCGGGGTTCTGATCCTGCATGTGCTTCTTGAAATCGAGCGAATTGTAAAGGCCCGGCTGGTCGAGCTGCGCCAGAATCATGGTCGGCCAGGTGCCGCCCCACGCCTGCGGGTTGGAGTCGTTGCAACAAGACCCCGAGCCGTAAGGCAGCATGCCGAACGAGCCATGATAGTTGTGCAGGGCCAAGGCAATCTGCTTGATGTTGTTGCTGCACTGCGTCCGCCGGGCCGCCTCGCGCCGATTGCACCGCCGGCAGCAACAACGAGACCAGGATCCCGATGATCGTGATCACGACCAGCAATTCAACTAACGTGAATGCACGGCGTCGCATTTTGCGCATCCTGGCAAAGGGCTCGACACGGCTGCTGTTCACAAACTGCAGACCGGAAAAACGCGGTGAAAGGGTTCCATTCCCGGATCCAATCGAACGTTTCTCACGCACGACGGCGAAAACGCATGGTATAAAGCAGGCCAATCGCGCCGGCGCCGCAGATCGCAGCCAATGAGGACGGCTCGGGCACGATGGCGGCGCCCACACTGAAATCGTAGATGCGAGCAAAGGGACCTGACGAGAAACCGATACCGAACCTGCCCGGTCGGCAATCTGCGCCACAATTCGGCCAGCCGTCGGAAGGTCTCGATTTCCCGTTGCGAATAGTAGGGCAAAATCACGATATGTTCGCGATCGCCGCAACTCCTGCCGCGCGCGCTGCGCGCCAAGGCGGAAACGGAATACTCGCGCTTCGGGAGCGCAATTCGGTATCTGTCCGACAGGTTGAGCCCTTCGCCGCGCCGGCCGGGATACCTGATCGGGGGCAAGTGCCGCATTCGCGCCGGATAGGAACTTAGAATATCGCTCACATCGTTGAGGCACACATGATGCATTTCGGGATGCAGGCAACGCGCCATCATCGACAAGTTGGAGTGCGAGCCGAACAAATAATCCGCCTTCGACAACAACCAGCATTCGACAACGGCGTCTCTGCCGATCTGCCAACGGGGAAAGCAGCCGCTTCGGTGCAGCGGCTGATCGCCGCTTTGCGAACGCACCGCGTCGTAAGACACGACCCGATCGCCAAAGGCTCGTCGCAAGAGCCCGATATAATGCGATTCGTCCGACGCGGCAAAGATTTTGTACGGCACGCGCAATTGCCGCACCAGTTCGCCGACGGCCTGCAAGACAACCGAATCCGAGAGCCGGTTCGTGATTTCCTCCTGCTTGTCGGTGCCGCGCATATGCACCCCGACGACATAATAGCCACTGAGATGCTCCTCGAAGAACCGCTCCACCTCGTCCAAAATCTCTTGCCGAGGGCGGATATAGCGGGCCACGAGTTCGCTTGCCCGCGACAATCCCAATTTCCAGGGGCGCTGGCGAGCGGAACCATCATCGACGCTCGCAAATAATCGACGTTCACTTCGCTGGCCGGCAGATCGGAAACGGGCTCGAAAAAATATTCCCACCAATTGGGTCCCACCGCTGGATCGAGATAGAGCCCCGAGTCGAACTTAACAACCGGCGCGGCCCCACGCATCTCGGCCTCGTGCAACATGCCGATGACCGACATGACGTTGGAAAATAATCCATCGTGGCGGGCGATGGCAGCCACATAGTTCGTCTCGCCCGCGGATTTGATGGTGAGCATTGGTGTCACTTTCGATGGATGGCGACCAGAGATTGATCCGATTTATCGGGACAAGTTGCGTCTCGCCGGCCGTCAAGTAGCTCTCCCGCCGCGGACGCCGGACGCGTAACAACGAATCTCGACCCCTACGAAATCTCAGCGAGTGCTGCTTCGGATAGACGTACAGTATACCCCGCTGGCTACCTTCTGCTTCGCGATTGTACTCGCGCTCACAACCTGCGTTATACATTCTACCGATCTTATCTTTGACGTATTCCCAGTCTAGCTTCTGACCTTTGTAAGTGTCATAACCGAATGGCATGCCTGGCACATGCACGTCATGAATCATTAACACGGGCTCTGTTCGATGTTGCGAGAATGTTTCTAGCTCATCAAGCAGTGGCCAGTAGTCATTCCAGTGGGCGTCAAGGAACGCGAAGAGGGGCTTTTCAACGTGCGGAAGCAACCCGTCCAGCACCTCGGGTGAGTTGCCTTGCAACACGACCACGTTGGAGACATTCTGAAACAGTTCACGTGTGCGCTCAAATCTATTGGGGTCAGATTCGATCGTGATTGTCGGTCCATCGAATATCTCAGCAAACCAGCGTGTTGTTTCTCCTTCGTAGGTACCGGTTTCTACGATGGTTCTTATCCCGTACCGTGCAATGATATCAATTGCTTTCCGAGTCTGCGAAAAAGTCGCCGTTGAACATATAGTAGGCTCTGTTGGAAACTGCGACTTGTTCAATATCAGTGACGTCCTATTTTCTTCGTTGAATAGCTCCGTCGTCCGGTCGTCGCTGACGCTGGAAGCATAGCAACAGCTCCCCGACCTCCCGGCCCTTTTGAATTCTCGAATATCAGTAATGTCCCCTTTTCCTCGTCCATCATGGAACGTCATTATCCTCTGCCGGTCCATTGTATCAAATTGGAAGAGCGTGATGTCGCCGCGCTCGTCGATTAACTGCGATAGGCGGCCATTGCAATCGAACATTCTCGCGTTGTAACAACGACTTCCGCAGCTTTGAATTATCGATATCGCTCGCTTCCACATTGGATTGACCAGCCAAATGAAATACGCGTGGTGTCTCCGGCACTCCCAGAACGATCTATCACTGGACGACTACTTGTTCTGCCTCTCTTTTCGTCCTCGGCATCCCTTTCGGCTGAACGTGCCATCTCCGCGGACGGCACGCTCGTATCCATCCACTCCGTATAACAGCCAAAGTTCGTCTTTGGACTTACATCTTATCCGCCGGACTTCAAGGACTGTATCCAAATCAAATTCAAATCGAGTTGCGCCAGTGCCGGAACACACGTCTACTCTCAAAAGCCGTTGACCTTGTAAATCTTGGAGTCACGGACGCATCTTCGCGATGTGGAGCCTTGCGATGCAAGTCGGGAGCCTGACCGGGTAATGCGCGATGCGCAGAAATATATCCATAGACTCCACCGGCCTGTCACCGAGACCCGCCGCCTATTCAGATTCCGGCGGATTACCTTCGTTGAGATATCTTTTGCACCGGAGACCGTCGTTGAATTCAATACCGGTTCATGCACTACATGAAGACTTGGCGTGCCGAATTCCATCGACAGATTATCGATCCCATAAGATACGCGCCACGTAATGCTGCCACGAAGTGGCCTGAGAGACCGGTCCATGTCGAATAACGACGTGTGTGTAGACGCCATAAACGATGCCTTGATTAAGAACAAGAGGACTTTCAATCGCAGCACGTCGGCCGACCATGCTCCGAGCCGCCAAAACGGCATCGTATCCACGAGGTGTTGTAAATCGCAAACCCGACTTCAGTTGTCTCATCAACGATACGAGGCTCGTCTTCCATCGATTCACACTCATTTGCGCTGTCATGCGACCCAGGTTTACCCATTGTGACATCTGCGTCCTCTTGCTCCATTCAGTCTTGCCAAATATATTCCAGAATGAGGGTACAATGACCGTGGCCCGGAAGTTTGCCACTCGCAAGAGCATTTCCGATCTCCGGCAGAGCTTTCCCTCCAATCAGTCGGTATCTCGCCTGCTTGCGCGGTTTCTTCCAATGCGAGCCATGCGAACACGATGCTAAGGGCCGTTCCGCCAATTTTGATGAACTTTCCACCAAGCGCAGCTATGCTCGCCGCTTCTTCTTCTACCGCTGCCTTTGGTGCCAGTCCTCCTGGTCCCTTCAAATCCGCCATGGCCCGATGCACTGTTCTCTGCCGAGTACGCTAAGATTGTACTTGTTGCACGCGTAATCGATAAACTTGATGTCGTAGCCCGCCAGTCCGATAGGGTCGGTATACGTAAGCGGGCGATTAACACAGTACAGATAAGGAACAAAATAATTCTCTGGGCGGTCCTTGCTTATAAAGCATCCAAGCGGCGGCGCATAGTATCGCCGCTTGTAATAGTAAAGAAGTGTTTCGGCATCCAGCCGCTGTCCGGTGAAGATGAAAGGGCATGCCGGGCTGTCCACCTGGGTGTCGCTGTCGGTCCAGGCGATGGCGGCTGGCGGGTTGCCGCCATTGCGCAATACGAGCGTATCGCCGTAAGCATCGCAGTCATAGGCCTCGCGCACGGTGCCCGACGAATCTGCCAGGCCCGTGGTGCGGTAGAGGAGGTCTTGCAGCGGGTAAAGATCGCTGTTGGCGGCGAAGTTGTTCAGTGCGACCAGCAATCGCTGCTGCAGGCACTCGTCGAGGTAAATGCCCCAGATGTACTGGGCCATCGGTGTGTCGGTCGAACCGCCACCGCCGAAGGGGTTGCGTTCTTCGATCGAGCACAGCCGGAATACAGGCAGTCGGTCGTGCCGTTGGGGATCGTGCCGGAGAGGCCGCCGTTGGAGACGGTCTTTCTGATTCGGCGATTCAGCGCGTCGTACCAGGTATGAATAAAGCAGGAGCGAGGGTCGCGTCTGTGGGAGGTGCCACGTGAACGCCATCGGCAGCGCATCGTGCGGGGCATTTCGCCGGCATCCATGCCGGCGACCAAGAACCTTTTGGCATTGCCCAAAAGGTTCCTGGACTTCCCAAAGGCTAGCCTTTCTCTATTCGGACCACGAAGCATACGCGGCGTCCTCGAGCGGCTCCCGTTGGTCGCCGGCAAGCTCCGGCTTGGCCCAGGCTGAAAGCGCAGTCGCGAACAGCGGCCAGGGCCCGGCCCCGCCGCCCCAGTTGATCGATCCCCGGTCCGCATGGTTAGCTCAAGGATACCGGGTTGGGGACGAGACGCGGAGGAACCACCACATTCCACACCACGATTCACCAAGACAAGAACCAAGGGCCGGTGATCTCGGGGCCGCTCGACTATGGCTATGGGCCACGAGCCCGCTGTCGTATGTGAGCGACCCTCCGGCCCACCCGGTTGAGCTTCGAGCTCGAAGAGGTAGTTGCCGTCTCGGCCCAACCTCCGGCGAGAAGTCAAACACGGACTCGTGGTCCAAACTTCTCGCCATGCTCGCCCCGGCTGCCTCCAGGCGCGCCGCATCGGCCCTCCGGTCTTGCCGCAACACAGGAGAAATCTCCCATGTCTGATTGCAATGGTACGTTACGTCGGCCTCGATGTCCACAAACGCGTCGTCGAGGCCTGCATCATCGATCCCGCGCGGCCAAGTGGTCCACCGCGAACGCTTCGCGATGAACCGCCGCACCCTGGAAGTTTTCGCCACGAAGATCCTGCAGCCCGACGACCAAGTGGCCTTGGAGGCCACCACCAACTGCTGGGCCGTGGCGGACGCACTGCGGCCGCACGTGGCCAAGTCGTGGTCTCCAACCCCATGGCCACCAAGGCGATCGCCCAGGCCAAGGTCAAGACCGACAAGGTCGACGCCCACGTGCTGGCCCAACTGCTCCGCTGCGACTTCCTGCCGCGAGGTCTGGCAGCCCGACGAGGCCACCCGCCAGCTTGCGCGAGCTGACCGGCCGCCGCAGCGCTCTGGTCGGCCAGCGGACGATGATGCGGAACCGCATCCACAGCGTGTTGGCCATGCGGCTGATCGAGGCGCCGCTCGAAGATCTGTTTCGCGGCCAGGGCCGCGAGTGGCTGGACGGTGGAAATCGACGCCCAAGGCCGCATGCTCATCGACAGCGACCTGCGGCAATTGGAGTTCCTGCAAAAGCAGATCGAGCTCCTCGACCAGAACTGCGGCCCAGCGCGGCCATGCCAGCGCGCGGTGAAGCTGCTGATGACCTTGCCGGGCGTCGACGTCGGCCATGGCTGAGGCGCTGTTGGCCGCCTGGGGCGACTGGCGCGTTTCGCGGACGCCGATCAGTATTGATGTACTCAATGGATCTCAACCGGCTGGTCAGCTTCCCCCATTTCGGGGGCACGAATCTCTCGCCCGCGTGGTCGCCCGATGGCGCCCGCCTGGCATTTTCCTCGTCGCGCAGGGGGAATCCGAGATTTATATCTGTGATGCCAACGGAGCCAACCTGCATCGCATGACGGCCAACAAAGGCCCGGACGTTTCGCCGACCTGGAACCGCAAGACCGGCAGCTCAAATCGCTTTCGTCAGCGGCCGCACCGGATTGCCTCAGGTTTACACCATGGAAGCCGACGGCACCAACCAGCAGCGCATGACCGACCAGGGTTATGCGGTTTCGCCGAACTGGTCGCCCAACGGCCAGTTCCTCACCATGGCATGGACGCGGAAGTATGGCCCCGGCGATCCCGGCTCGTCCGATATTTACTTGATGGACATCGCCAGCAAGCAGTGGGTGCAGCTTACCCACGATGGCGGACGCAACGATTTTCCTTCGTGGGCGCCGGACGGCCGCCACATCGTGTTTCAATCCAGCCGCTCCGGCAAGGAAGAGATCTGGATGATGCTGGCCGATGGCACCAAGCTCCATCAACTGACTTTTACGGGACGTAACACGCAACCAAACTGGAGTTGGAAATAAAACACTTCGTCGCAATTTGAAATCGATTTTCCGGTCCGCAGGAGGATCTAAACGTGAAGAGGAAGAACATGAAACATCAAACCTGGAAGGCACTCGCAACCGTCATCGCTCTGGCCGCTATTCTCATGCTCGGTGCTTGCAAGAAGAAAACCGCGCCACCGCCGCCCCCACCGCCACCGCCGCCGGCCTCGCCCACCGCTTCCATCTCCGTCAGTCCAGATACGATTGAGAAGGGGCAGTCGGCGACTCTGACCTGGCAAACCTCCAACGCCACCGACGTTTCCATTGACGGCATCGGAGCCGTTCAAGCCAGCTGGATCGCAGTCGGTCAGCCCGGCCGATTCCACCACCTATCACCTGGTTGCCAAAGGCGCTGGCGGAACTCAGGAGGCCACTACGCGCCTCACCGTCACCCAGCCGCCGCCGCCGCCATGGCGGCCACTCCATCGCCTACTGACGAAGACCTGTTCGGCCAGAATGTCAAGGACATTTATTTCGATTACGACAAGTCCAACATTCGCGCCGATCAGGAGTCTGTCCATGCAAGGCGACGCGCAGTTCCTCAACCAGCATCCCAATATCAGTTTCACGATTGAGGGACACTGCGACGACCGCGGCTCAACCGAATACAACCTGGCCCTGGGCGACCAGCGCGCCAGTTCGGTCAAAAATGCCTTGATCGCGGCGGGAGTCAGCGCCAGCCGCATCAAGACCATCAGCTACGGCAAGGAAAAACCGTTCTGCCTGGAAGACAACGAAGCCTGTTGGCAGCAGAACCGCCGCGGCCACTTCGTCTATCAGAAGTAGCCGGAGATTTCTCGCTCAGGGGCGGAGCACTCCTCCGCCCCTGACTTTCCTTGTTCTTCGCAACTAGTTCCCGAAATCTTCCCAACCCACAGTGCCGCCAACCCGTCTAAAATAGATTGCGGGAACCTTCGCCTATGACACTACGACGCGGCTCTACTCTTTTCGCTCTGCTCTCTATGCTTTGGCTGGCCGTCACTCCCGGCCTGGGGCGTCAGCAAGGAAATCATTGAACTGCAAACCCAGGTGCAGCAACTGCAGGAGCAGATGACCGCCATGCAGCGCAGCTTCGACGAGCGCATGGGCGTCATGAAAAACCTGGTCGAGCAGGATACCGACGCGATCAACAAAGTCACCGGCTCCATCACCGCCCTGCAAGGCACGCTGCAAAAACAGCAGGGAGACTCAGGCCGCGCACGTCGACCAACTCTCCGGCCAGCTCCAATCGCTCAATGACACGCTCGACGAACTCAAAGCTCGGCTAGCCAAAGTCAGCAAGCAACTGGAGGACATGCAGTCGTCGCAGCAAACCTCGCCGCGCAGCAGGCTCAGCAACAGGCGCAGGCGCAGGCTTAGGCGCAGGCTCCGCCGCCCGATGTGCTTTACAACAATGCGTTGCGCGATTACAACGGCGGCAACAACGATCTGGCGACGCAGGAATTTTCCCACTACCTCAAGTTCTATCCCAACACCGATCTCGCCGGGAATTGCTACTTCTATCTGGGCGAAATTCAATTCCGCCAGGGAAATTACCAGCAGGCCGCGCAGAGCTACGATCAGGTGGTGCAGAACTATCCCGCCGGAAACAAAACTGCTTCGGCTCAGTTGAAGAAAGGTTTTTCGCTGATCGAACTGGGCAAGCAGGATGACGGAGTCACCGAACTCCGCCACGTAATCCAGCGCTATCCCAAATCCAACGAAGCTTTGCAGGCCCGCGAGCGTCTTCGCAAGCTGGGCGTTCCGCCCGCCCGCAGGGCGGCTCCGGTCAGTAGTTTTGCTTAGCGAGCAGGAGCACTCATCATGAATAAAATCTCCGACAACGATCCCGACCGCGCCAAAGGCGCCATCGAAAGTCGAAGAACATCACCACGACGGGAACCTCGCGCTCTCCGAACCACTCGGCCACCGCGACCAGGATCCGCTGATCAAAGATGCCGACAGCGACTTCCCCGAGCCGGGGCAGCCCGGAACACTCTGGGGAAGATGCAAGCGTCGGGCAAAGCAGTAGGAGTAAGAAAGACTTGTGAGGAATGTTGAGTGGCCACTGAGTCTACTGGCTACACTGCTCACTGCTTCTAAATCGCCATCGCCCCGACTTCTTTTTCCACTTCGGCGATGTCGACCATAACGATGGCGTCCCAGGGACAGCCATCGAGGAAGCAGCCATCAGGACCTTTGCTGAGGCACTTCTTGCAGCCGATGCAGAGAATGGGATCGACCGCGATGCGCCCGAACGGGCGTGCTGTCTTCGTCCGCCACCCAGAACATGCAGTCTTCCACCGGACAATATTCCACGCAGGCCGGCGAGCCGGCGCATCCCGTGCAGCACTCGGTGATCACCGCCAGTTCTTTCGGCTTCTTTTTGCGAGGCGTGGTCAGGCCTTTGGACCTGGGTTCAGACTTCATCTCGTCGGGAACCATGCCGACAGCTTTGGTGGCGCCGGGTGCAGGAGGCATGGCGCGATTATAACGTGAAGTCGGCGGATTGCGAACTTACTTCCGCGTGAGGGTCTCCGTCGATTCCGGCTTGAAAATCTCTCTTGTTTCCGGCGAACTTGCGGCAGAAGTTCTTCAGGTCTTTGGACAAGGCGGTCAGGGTCGTAGGACGTTCGGGTATAAGCAGTTTGGGGTCCTCGGGGAGGATTTTCAAGTGGACGGTTCCGGCTCGAAGCAACTCATTCAATCCGTCAGAATCAATCGGAGTGAGCGAAAGTGTGTCCTTATCGAACTCGCGCCAACGAGATCCAGTGCAAGGCGAGGCACAGTGTCACACACGTCCTCCGCCCTCGGCGAGACATCGAGAAAATAGATAGCTGTCGAGTTTCACCAGTCGCGCCTGCATCCGGGCTTCCTCCCCGGCGTCGCTGCATCCCTTCGCCCTGCCTGTTACTGATCGGAAGTCGTAGATCTCCTCCTTGGCAGTGACGGTCAGGGTAGTTGTGCATTTTCCGTCTGTCAGGCTCCATGAGCCAGCCAGATCTTTGTCAAGAACAATATCGGGATCCTTGGGTGAGACGTTCTCCTCATACAACGGATGGATCGACATCACCTCGCAGCCCGGCAACACGAGCAGCCCCACGATAACCGAGGCAGATCCCAATCCCCTTTAAGTAAGCCCAAGAACGGATGACGCCGTGGCAAAACATGATGGCCTCCACGGACGGGAGTCTTCGGCCTGCCCAAAATGATACTCCGCGCTGCCAATTGTGACATTCCGCACAATTTCCACGCGTCCAATTCTGCTATAGTGAACCCCTGCAAAGGAGCATCCCATGGCTGGAAAAAGTCTGAACCGGGTTCAACTGATCGGTAATCTTGGGAAAGATCCAGAGATCAAGTACACGCCGCAGGGCACGCCCGTGGCCAAGCTGACCATCGCCACCAACGAGCGCTTCAAAGACAAGAGCGGCGAATGGCAGGACCGCACCGAGTGGCACAACGTCGTGCTCTGGCAGCGCCTGGCCGAGATTGCGGGCGAGTATCTGAAGAAGGGTGGCAAGGTCTACATCGAAGGCCGCCTGCAAACCCGCTCCTGGGACGACAAGACCAGCGGACAGAAGAAGTACATGACCGAAGTGGTGGCCAGCGACTTGATCCTGCTCGGCGGACGCGGCGAAGGCAGCGGCGGCGGACTTCAAGGAAAGTTCGCGCGGCGCATCAGCCGGCGGCGGCAACAACTTCGACCAGCGCACACCAGAGCCCGAGCACGCAACGGCCGGATCCGGGCCGATCACGGACGAGGATATTCCGTTCTAGGAGATATCCGGCCTTGGAGCGAGCCTGTCACATTCACTGGCGTAACTCATTGAAGCGCAACTGGCTCATGACCATCGCTGAACATTTCGATGCTCCCCGGGATGCCCTTAAAGCGAATACGTCGAAGGCCAGGTTGCATCGGGCCGATCTGGGAGCACTCGTCCAGCGAATAGCATCCGCGAAGTGGCTTAATTCGCCAGGACAAGGAACGGCGCCTTCATGTCCCTTGAACAGGATCTCATCGCCTCCGCTAAGGCGGCCTACCATCGAACTTTCCTTGACGGAGGTACGGCAAGAAAGGCCTGCTGGCTGTCCTGCGCAAGCAAGCTGGAAAAGAAATGAATCGCGTTGAGCTTCGGCTGACTGATGTTGCGCGTCAAGGACATTCTGGAGCAAGGTACGATCTGGTACGGACAGCGCTCGGGCGATGAGCGCGTGGCGAAGCGATGGGAAAGTGAAGTTACTGCCGACGCCTGATTCGTATCAAAAAGAATCCCCGGTTCAGGGCTGCAAAGATGTAGCTTGCAGAGTGCTGACGAACTTCAGGGCATTCGACGGATGCTCGATTGGCGGGTTCCCCAGACACTTGATCTTCTATCGCGCTGGAAAGAAGGAAATCAGGATTCATCCGCGATCGTTCGACGGCACCCGCGACCTCGAGAGCCTGACTATTGAGGTTTATTCGGCCGGCGACGGGGTACAATATTCTCCATGACCGAACAACTAGCCGACAAGAAATGCGTTCCCTGCCGCGGCGGCGTGCCTCCGCTCAAGGGCAAGGAACTCGACGCGCTGCACAAGATCGTCCCCCAATGGAGCGTGGTCAACCAGCACCACATCACTCGCGTCTTCACCTTTCCCGACTTCAAGCAAGCGCTGGACTTCGTCAATCGCGTAGGCGCGCTGGCCGAAGAGCAAGGCCATCATCCCGACATTCTGCTGGCCTGGGGCAAAGCCGAAGTCACAATGTGGACCCACAAAATCGACGGCCTCACCGAGAGCGACTTCATCATGGCCGCGAAGATCGACCGGCTCGCCTCCTAGATCGGAGGCTGCGGCCGCGGCTTCCGGGATCTGAGCGATCACCGTCGAACAGCGGAAGCCCGGTAGCGGAAGCCGGAAGCCGCATTCAGCCTTCCCTGCCCACCCCCATCGCCAGCACCCACAACACAGCCGGAATCAGCATAACCAGTCCCGTCCAAGTCGCGACCGTGCGCGCGGCAACGCCCGCAGTCGAGCAAGCGTCCACAGAAGTAAGCTCCCGCGGCGATCGTCAGCATCGAGAAGCCCAGGTCGGCCGAGAAGACGCGGCCCACGGAAGCGGTCATCGGTATGAAGCTGCAACAGCGTCGTCGAGAAAACCCAGACCGTTGATCCTCCCGCATGCGCCAGCATGGCGCAGGCGCGGCCATCCAAACCGTGCGGCTGACCCCCAGCGCTCCGTATCCACCGCGATGATGAGGTAACCAAAGAGAATGCCGAGCTGCAGCCGACGGTCGCTGCGGCCTGCCCAGCGCGCCGAAACCAGCGGACCAACCAGCGCCCCCAAGCCGCGTCCTCCGAGCAGGATGCTCATGCCGAGCATCGCTCCGCGCGCGGCGCTCATGTTGTGCCAGTGCACGGCAAACTCATGCGCGCCCATCACCGTAAAAATCACCCAGCTCGGCCCAATCATCAGTTCGCCAGCTTTCGCAAAAACTGTTGGCAGTAGCGTGCGGTGATTGCGCACGTAACGGATGCCTTCCAGCACGGGAGAAAAATCCACCAGATCCCGCGGACGCAGCGGAGCCGCCGATTCGGCATGCGGTTCGGCAAAGTGCATTCCTCCAATAAGCCGGCCGAAGCCAGAAACGACAGCGCATTGAGAATAAACACTGCGTCTCGTCCGAAAAATGCAGCGACCACTCCTCCCACCGAAGCGCCAATCAACAGATTCACCGACCACGTAGCCGAAGAAAGGGTGTTGGCGATGAGCACTTCTCCCTCCGCCGCAATGTTCGGGATCACCGAACTCCGCGCCGGTTCGAAGAACGCCGCCATAACGGTTTCCGCCAGCAGCAGCGGATAAACCAGCCAGACCATGGAGCGCGACCGTACCAGCAGCATCGCCAGGACCACGACGACGCGGACCAGGTCTGCGGCAATCATCACGTGCTTGCGGCGCAAGCGGTCATTGACCACTCCCGCTGTCGGACCTACGAAGGTCTGCGGCAAAACTTGCAAAACCAGAGCCAGCGCCACCGAACTGGCTTGCCCGGTAAATTGCAGCAGCAGCGTGTAAATGGAAAGTGTGTAGAACCAGTCACCAATTTCGCTGACGATCTGCGCCATCCAGAGCCGGCGGAAATTGCGGTTGCCGCGCACCAGCCGCAGGTACGAGGTCGAGCGAGATCGACGGAGCTGGTTGCTCAGGTTGGGGTTCCATGCGAACGACTAGGGAACCTCTGAGCAACTCGTCGATTTTGAGTACCGGCCTCGGGCATAGGGCACAATGCCGGTGAATGTTCTCAGAATTCTCTGCGATCTCGCTGAAACCCGCCATGCACGTGGGGTTTCAGACACACTCCCGCCTATGCGACCGCCAGCCGTTTCCGGTGCAGATACAAGTTCACCAGCGCGAAGCAGGCGCACAGCCGCTCGTGGTTCTTCTTCAATCCCCGGTATCTCACTTTCTCGAAGCCGAAGATGCGCTTCAGGATCCGAAACGGATGTTCTACCTTCGCGCGGACTCGCGCCTTCGTCCGATTCTTCGCCTTTTGTAACTCATCCACAAAGTCCTTGTACTTCACTCTGCGGCTGGTCATATCTTGTGCCTGCGGAGCCGCTTGCCGGATCGCTTCGCCCTGTCCCTGATACCCGCCATCGCCCCACACTTTTCGTTCGTCGCCGTGCAGCAGGTCCGGCAGCATGTGCTTGTCGGCTACCGAAGCCGCCGACGTGCACACCGAATGCACGTGGCCCTGCTTGGAGTCCACGCCGACGTGGGCCTTCAGCCCGAAGTACCACTGCTTGCCTTTGCGCGTCTGATGCATCTCGGGATCGCGCTCTCCGCTGCGGTTCTTGGTCGACGACGGCGCATGCAGAATGGTCGCGTCCACAATCGTGCCCCGGCTGATGCGGACGCCCCGGCTCTCCAGATATTCGTTCACCCTTTGCAGCATGGCTCCGCCCACATCGTGTTTCTCCAGCAGATGGCGGAACTGTAAGATTGTGCTCTCGTCCGGCGCCGGCGCTCGCCCCAGGTCCACGCCCGCAAACCGCCGCAGCGCGGGCGATTCATACAGCGCCTCCTCCGCACCCGGATCGCTCAGATTGAACCACTGCTGCAAAAAGTACACCCGCAGCATGATGCTCAGGCCCACCGGAGGCCGTCCGTTCTCTCCCTTCGGATAGTGTGGTTCTACCAACCCCTGTAACTCGGCCCAGGGCACCACTTGCTCCATCTCGTCGAGAAACTGTTCTCGCTTGGACTTCCGCCCGTACCTCTCGAAACCTATCTGCGCCGCCAGCGTCTGTTGTCGCACTCGTGTTTTCCCTCCGACTTACACACTACCCGCGCAGCCTGTGGATCGGCGAGTATTTCAGAGGTTCCTTAGGTTAACAAAGAGCGGGCATCGGCTTTTGGGCTGCAGGCTTTCACTCGCGCGTGAGGAATTCCATCTACGGCCAGTTATGAAGCAGGGCGCAGTTTGCGCTTGAGGTCGTCGGCGATCTGCTTGCCATGGAAGCGGCCGTTCTCGATGAAGATTTCGTTGGTGCTGGAGCCGGCAACGATCACTCCGGCCACGTAGATCCCCGGCACATTGCTTTCGAGCGTCACGGGATCGCAGACCGGACGGCATTGCTCCTCAGAGAGTTCGATGCCCATGCTGCGCAGAAAGTCGTAGTCAGGATGGTAGCCAATCAAGGCCAGCACGAAGTCGTTCTTCAGCCGGATCGGGCCGCGCGGCGTGACGATGACGACGTGGTCGACGCCGATCTCCTGCACACGGCTGTCGAAATAGGCGACGATGTCCCCGTTCTTGATGCGATTCTCGAGGTCGGGCTTGATCCAGTATTTGACGTGGCGGTGCAGTTGGCTTCCGCGATAGACCAGCGTCACGCGGGCTCCATGACGCCAGAGATCGAGAGCGGCAATCGCGGCGGAGTTCTTGCCGCCGATCACCAGCACATCCGTGTCGTAGTAGGGATGAGCCTCGGCGTAATAGTGCGAGACCTTGGGGAGATCTTCGCCGGGCAGGCCGAGTTGATTGGCTAGATCGTAATATCCGGTAGAGGCGATCACCTTGCGCGCGCGGTAGTCGTGGGGCCGGCCGGCGCGGTCGGTGGCCGTGATGCTGAAGTTTCCGTCTTCGCCCATCACCGTTTTGACCCACTCGTACTGGCGAATATCGAGACGGTAATGCTCGGTGACCTTGCGGTAATACTCGAGCGCTTCTTCGCGAGTGGGCTTTTGCAGAGCGGTCGTAAAAGGGATGTCACCAATTTCGAGCAGTTCGGGCGTTGTAAAAAAAGTCATGTCTGCGGGATAGTGAAACAGTGAATTGACCAGACAGCCTTTGTCGAGGACGATGACTTTGAGACCGATCTTCTGCGCCTCGATGGCGCAGGCCAGGCCGGTGGGCCCGGATCCGATGACCAGGACATCGGTGCGCATCTCGGGATGCGAACGGAGTTGGGCCTTGGGTTGAGTTTCGACTTCCGCGGCGGCGAGAAATCAGGCATGGACTCGGTGGCGCGCTGCACCGGAATCGAGGCACGGGATCAGAAGCCGATGATTTTAGCATGCGCGGATTACAGCCACCATCTGGAGTGGCAGACTAGGAGGAGTCGCACTCGCAGCCGCGAATGAGGCCGGGCGAACTTCCCGTTCGATCATGCGCGAGAGTTTGTCTTCGCGCGACTTCGAGATCGTATGCGGACTGAAGATTTAACCAGAAGCGCAGGGCTGGTGTTGAAATATCGGGCTAGGCGCAAAGCCGTGTCCGGAGTGATGCTGCGGCGCTGCGTGGACAATCTCAGCCACTGCGCGTCACTGGCACGCGAAGATCGAGCGCCAGCCGGTTCATGCTGAGGCGAAGCGGTTCCATGAACTCGGCACGGAGGATCTCGCCGGGATGGATTGGAGGTAGGAAGTTTTTGAGTCTTATGCCATAATTGCTCCTAGTGATAATCGACGATCTCAACCTCGTGGGCGTTTCCATCTCGCCAAGCAAAACATAGACGCCACTGGTCGTTGATCCGTAACGCTGTAGTATCCCTTTCGCTCCCCCTGCAGTGCTTCCAAACGATTCCCCGGCGGTGCCGTCAAATCCCGCAACTCCGTGGCGCTGTCCAACTGCCTGAGCTTTCTGCGGGCGATCTGCTCCACGGACTGAAAACGCCGGCTGCGTATGGCGATGGTGAAGCCGCTCTGTCTCGGCGCACCGAAACGACCTGATCACAAGAATCTATTGTATCCTGTATAGCGTTTAACGTCAAGCGTTAAGCACTCAAAGCGAAGAACCACCTGTTCAGAGACCCAAAGGCAGAGTAGGTTGCTTGTTATAATTTCCGGTTACTTCATCCATCGCGCTCTAATCAGGACCCTATGTCAATCTCCGCAGAACCGGCAACTCGCACGCGCATTGAATCCGACAGCATGGGACAGATCGAGGTCCCGGCGAATGTTTACTGGGGAGCGCAGACGCAGCGCTCGCTGCTGCATTTCAACATCGGGCGCGACACCATGCCGCCGGAGATGATCCGCGCTTTTGGCACGCTCAAGAAGGCGTGCGCGCTGGTGAACCAGGACCTCGGGCAAATTGCCGGCCGAAAAAGCCAAGCTGATCGTGCAGGCTGCCGACGAGGTGATTGCGGGCAAGTTGAACGACCAGTTTCCGCTGCGCATCTGGCAGACCGGCAGCGGCACGCAGACCAACATGAACGTGAATGAAGTCATCTCGAACCGCGCCATTGAGATTGCCGGGCGGCGTGATGGGATCGAAGAAGCCGATTCATCCCAATGATGACGTGAATATGTCGCAGTCGTCGAACGACACGTTTCCGGCGGCGATGCATATTGCGGCGGCGGATCGCAGTGAAGAACGTGCTGATTCCCGCGATCAAGAACGTGCACGATGCGATCGCGGCCAAGGCGCAGGAATTCAATGACGTAGTCAAGATCGGACGCACGCACTTGCAGGATGCTGTGCCGCTAACATTCGGCCAGGAGTTCGGCGGCTGGGCCAGCCTGCTGGAGCGCGACATCAAGCGGCTGGAGCAGGTGCTCGACGGACTTTACGATCTCGCCATCGGCGGAACCGCAGTGGGAACGGGGCTGAATACGCATCCTGAATTCGCGGAGCGCGCGGCGAAAAAGATTGCCGAACTTACGGGACTTCCCTTCCGCTCGCATGGCAACAAGTTCGCCGCGCTTTCGGCGCATGATGAAATCGTGTTCGCGCAGGGCGCGATGGAAACGCTCGCGGCTTCGCTGATGAAGATTTCGAATGATATTCGCTGGCTGGCTTCGGGGCCGCGTTGCGGGCTGGGCGAGATTTCGATTCCGGAAAATGAGCCTGGGTCTTCGATCATGCCGGGCAAGGTGAATCCCACGCAGTGCGAGGCGATGACCATGGTCTGCGTGCAGGTTCACGGCGCTACCGCCGCGGTGGGATTCGCCGGGTCGCAGGGCAATTTCGAACTCAACGTTTACAAGCCGGTGATCATTTACAACTTTCTGCATTCGGTCACGCTGATCGCCGACGCTTGCCACGGATATGTCGAGTACATGATCAAGGGCATCGAGGTCGATCGCGCGAAGGTGGATTGGTACGTGAAGAACTCGCTGATGCTGGTGACGGCGCTGGCGCCGAAAGTGGGATACGACAAGGCCGCGCAGATCGCCCATACCGCGCACGTGGAGCACAGCAGCCTGCGCGAGGCGGCGCTGAAGCTGGGCTATCTTACGGGCGAGGAATTTGATCAGTTGGTGAGGCCGGAGAAGATGACGCGGCCGTAAGACCGGTCCGTGGTGGGTTCGTCAGTCGAGTTCTTCCCGGCGCAAGTGTAATGCTTAGGTGGATATACACCGCTCAGATCATCACGTGTATACTGTGTCTCTACACATACCCAATTTTGGAGGCATATGCTGAAGGCGCAACTAGCGAACGTGCGGGAAACAGGTCTGGCAGTCCCGCATTCCGAAAGCCGTGGCCGAGCAGAGCACCGTGCTGCGAGGAAAGATGAATGCCGGATTCGCTACATCGAGGCACTTGCGCTGAACTGGGCACAACGAACTGCGACCTGCCGAGAGGATGCGCGGTAACGCTCCCCGAAGCAATTGGTGGCACAGACTCACGCCCTGAGAACCGGCAAGGAGAACGGTGATCTGGGCGCGCGACCAACAGAGGAAAGCCGAAATCGTCGAGATGGTAGCTCGGTACGTGCCCGATGCCGGAGATATCGTATGGTATGGCATTTTGATCCACAGGCCGGGCGTGAGCAAGGCCGACGCCGTCCGGCTTTAGTGGCTGACCGACTAAAGAATCTACAATCGGCGCAGAGCGGACTTGCTTTGTCGTCTGTCCTCTCACCAGCAAGCGCAGGTCTTATCCATTCGCGCTGCCAGTTGTTGTGGACAAGGTGGAAGGTTCCGTTCTTGTGGATCATCTCAGAGCATGGACTGGAACGTCCGCGCTGTAAAGTTCACTCCAAGGCGGACCCACGCGCTGCTCAGCAAAGTCCGCGCATACGTCGCGATGCTCTGCCGGCTCACGCTAAAGCTCAACGCACGAGATTCTTACTTCTTCAGCAGGCTGGTGTGGCTGGCGACGCATTGCCAGCGGCCTTCGGTGTATACCCAGGTATCGGTGAAGCGGCCGAAGTGGTCGTAGGGCTTGCCCTGGTACATTCCTTTGGTGTGGTAGATGCCGACCACCACGGCGGAGTCGGCGTACATGTTGACTTTGAGGTCTTGGATCGTCAGGCTCGTGGGATTGAACTGCGGGTCTTTGATGTCGGCGAGGAACTTGGCTTTGTCGCTGACCTCGCCATCGTACTCGGTGTTGACGAATTGGCTGCCGATCATGGCATCGAGAACGCGGGCGTCGCGATTGACCTGCGCTTCATTCCACAGGTGTTCCATGACCAGAAGTTTGGTTTCTTGCGAGTCGTCTTTGGACTTCTGGGCAGCGGCCTGGCCGATCGAACGAGGCCAGCAGCAGACAGCAGCATGTGGTACGAAGCATGGTCTTGCTCGTCCGCCGCATCCCCACGTGAGGCGGACGCTGCGAAAACATAGCAGCGGGTTGCTGGGTCGGGCTATTAAAATGCGCGGAGGAGCGTTACGAACGTACCTCGGGGGCTAAAGCCCGGTCTTCCGGCGGTCCGCAGCTTACGCGGCGTCTGAAGCGCTGGCTTTCAAAGTCTGACCGGCAAGACTCGAAGCCTAAGGCCGGACGGGCGCGACGTTCTAGAAGGCCCAGCGCAGCAGGGCGGCGCCTACGGTAAATCCCGCGCCTACTGACGCCATCAGTACTAGGCTTCCCTTTTTCAGCTTGCCCTGCTTCTACGGCGGTATTCATGGCCAAAGGAATGGTTCCGGCGGTGGTGTTGCCGTAGCGGTGGATATTGACGATTACGCTTTCCGGGCGCAGGCCCAGGCGATCGGCGGTGGCGTTGATGATGCGCAGGTTGGCCTGGTGCGGGATGAAGGCGTCGATATCGGAGCCTTTGAGGCCGTTGCGTTCGAGCAGCTTCAGGCAGGCTTCGGTTTGCTTGCGGACGGCGAACTTGAAGACCTGCTGGCCGTCCTGGTGAACGTAGTGCATTTTTTTATCGACGGTTTCGCGGGTTGAGGGATTCAGGCTGCCGCCGCCGGGCATGTAGAGGAAGCATCCGCCGGATCCGTCGACTTCGTGGATGAAGTCGATCAGGCCAACGGAATCGTCTTCGGCGGGCTCGAGAATCACGGCGCCTGCGCCGTCGCCGAAGATCACGCAGGTGGCGCGGTCGGTGTAGTCGATGATTGAGGACATCACATCGGCGCCGATTACCAGCACGCGCTTATGCGTTCCGGTGGCGATGAATTGCGCGCCCGTTTGTACGGCGTAAATAAAAGCGGAGCAGGCGGCGGAGAGATCGAATCCCCAAACGCCTTCGGCGCCCAGCTTGTGCTGTACCAGGCAGGCGGTGGAGGGGAAGAACATGTCGGGCGTGACGGTGCCGACGATGATGGCGTCGAGGTCGCTGGGCGCGAGGCCGCGCTGGGCCAGCGCTTTCTTGGCGGCTTCGACTGCGAGGTCGCTGGTGGCCACGCCTTTTTCGACAATGTGGCGCTCGCGGATGCCGACGCGGGCAAGGATCCAGTCATTGGTGGTGTCGACCATCTTTTCGAGGTCGGCGTTGGTGAGAAGACGAGGCGGCACATAGGTGCCGAGGGCGCTGATCTTTGGCGCGAATCGGTGTTGGTCAATGAGAGCTCCTGAGTATGAGACTCAGTATTTTGCAGGATTGGACGCAGAATGTCTAACTCAAGCTCAAGTTAAGCGCGGTTCCGGCGGCACGGCATAGATAGCGGGGCGGTCAGGCGGCTTCCCGTTCCTTTTCGTGTTCCATCCATTCGCGGATAAAATTCGGGCAGGCGACGA
>CAVRYO010000008.1:0-478703 GCA_963725485.1 Pirellulales bacterium
CACCGGCGCCGCCCAGGGAGTGGCTGCGCGAATTGTCCAAGCTCGCGCCAGTCGAATTCTTCCGCTGTTCCGCTCGCGAGACGTGTTTTCCCGATAGCGCATCGGCGATGTTTTTCGACACGATGGAGCATGTGTTCCGGAGTGCCACTCCGGACGGTGGATTTGCACTGTGGTTCGAGCCCGACATGGTTCCTTTGCGATCGGGCTGGCTTGAGGATCTCGATCGCGAGTGGCGGACAGGGCATTTTACGGTCATGGGAAAACTGATCGACTTTCTTTGGGTGGCCAGGCACATCAATGGCGGCGCTTGCTATGCGAAGGATTTTGTGCGGGTGGTCCCGCGGCACGCGAAACGCTTGGGATGTGACCGCCTTTCCCTTTGTTCGCGATTTTGGATATTACAAAGCGACCGAATTGTTTGAGTTCCGCTATCAGAATTCAATGTTGGGCGCCCCCGCGAAGGAATGCGGCGATCATGCATGGAGTGAAGGATTTCTCGGCGATCGAGTTTGTTGCGAAGCGGATAGGCGGTCCCCTTTTTCAGAGGCCCTAACTCAACTCGCGGCGCCGAGGGGGTCAGTCCCCATTTTGCTCACAGGGCATCGCAAAATGGGGACAGACCCCGGCTGGGGTGTTGAAAATGGGGACAGGCACCTCGCGGCAAACCAAAAACCCCGGCAATATCGAGCGTGCGCTCGGAGCCAGTCCCCTTTTTCAACACCCAGCTAACCTCGCGCTGCGCGCCGGCAGATGGCTGTCGAGTTCGTAGCGGCGGATTTTGCGGTCGAGGGTCGAACGCTCGATGCCCAGGATGCTCGCGGTTTGGCTCTTGTTCCAGCCGGTGGATTGCAGCGTCGCCAAGATGTGCCGGCGTTCGACTTCGTCCAGCGAGATCGGCTCGAAATGCTCACCGGCGCGGGAACGACGTCTTGCGTGTCGCCGGCGGTCGAAAGCTTGGTGAGCGTGAGATCTTCGACGTCGATCACGTCGCCGCGCGTCAGCACGACGGCTCGCTCGATGACGTTTTTCAGCTCGCGCACATTGCCCGGGCCAGCGGTAGATCGAGAATCTGCTCGGTCGCTTCGGGAGTGAAGCCGCGGATCCGGCGGCCGGTTTCGGCGTTGAACTTTTGCAGAAAATAATTCGCCAGGATCGGAATATCCTCGGGCCGCTTTCGCAGCGCCGGCACGATGATTTCCAACACATGCAGGCGGAAATAGAGGTCGCGGCGGAAATGTCCTTCGGACACGGCCCGTTCGAGATCGCGATTCGTGGCGGCAATGACGCGCACCTCGACTTTGATCGCTTCGCTGCCGCCGACGCGTTCGAAGGGATGCCCTTCGAGCACGCGGAGAAATTTAGCCTGGATCGTCGGGCTCATTTCGCCGATTTCGTCGAGCATCAGCGTGCCGGCGTCGGCCGATTCGAATTTGCCGATCTTGCGCTCCGTCGCGCCGGTGAAGGCGCCGCGCTCGTGGCCGAACAGTTCGCTTTCCAGCAGACTTTCGGTCAACGCCGCGCAATTCAAGCAGACGAATGGCCCTTTGCGCCGCGGGCTGGCGAAATGAACGGCGCGGGCGACCAATTCTTTGCCCACGCCGCTTTCGCCGCGGATCAGGATCGTGGCCCGGCTGGGGGCGGCCCGGATCAATTCGCGGGCGACCTTGGCCATCGCGGGCCTACTGCCGATGATTTCGCTTTCGACCCCTAGCCGTTCGCGGAGTTGCAAATTCTCGTCGCGAATCTGGTTCAGATTCTCGGTCAAGCTCCTGCCGCCGTGCTCATATTCTCGAGCGCCACCGCCACCGTGTCGGCCACGGCCAGCGCGAATTCCAGATCGTCGGGATCGGGAATCCGGTCGGGATTGGTCGAATAGAGATGGATCAGGCCCGACACCTCGGCTGCCGTGACGGATCGGAGCGCAGAGGACGCTCGTGGCGTGAATTTCGCCCTGTGCTATCGCGGCTGCCGAGCGGCTGTCGTCCATGACGTTGCGGGCCAGCACCGCTTCTCCCTCGCGCAGGACCGTGGAAGCCAGGAATTTCGAGATCGCGATGGTAGGGAAAATCGGAATCGGTGTGCGAGGCGACGATTTCCAGTTCGGTTCCGACCGCCTTTCTCCGCGGCCGTCGCGGCAACAGCAACACCGCGCCGGAATCGACTTGCGTCGCTTCGAACACGCTGGCCAGCGCCGACCGGGCGATGGATTGATGTCGGTGATCTTGGCCAACTCGAAGGCCAGCCGGCACAAGCTGAGCCGCCGCGCGGCCGACTTTGGGCGTCGCGGCGTCGACTTCTTCCGGTCGGCTCGAGGAATCGCGTCTGGCCGCGGCGATGCGTGATCGTCGTCGGTTCGTTTTCGGCTCAGCACGTTGCTGTCGTCGACCGGCTCGATCGAGCGCCGTTTCGGTTGTGCCGCGGCTGGCAATTTCCTTCAGCACGGCGCTGGAATCGGGAAACGCCTTCGTTAGATCGTGGACGAATGCCAACTGGCAATGGCCAATCCGCACGATGTCGCCCGGTTGCAAGTTCATAGTCGCCGTGGATCGGCTCGCTGCCAACCAAGGTGCCGTTGCGGCTATCAAGATCGCGGAGAATCCAGTTGCCTTGCGAATGAAACACCTCGGCATGAGCGCGGCTGCACCGCTCGTCTTTGATGACCACCTGATTCGTCGGGCGCCCGACCGATGGTGGCCGCCTGGCCGGGGACGAGGCGGAACACGTCGGTCCACTTCGTCCCTTCGCGAATCACAAGATAAGCCAACATGGCTGGCTGAACGACGCTGGACATGTCAATCCACTCGATAAGGCTGCCCGCGGCGCACGTTCATTGGCATCCGCAGGCTGGCGATCGATCGCCGCAAGGTCGTCCGCGGCATTCAACGACAAGTCAACTATTCACCTTAGCCCGTCAGGGGCCGCCTCCGCAAGCGATTATGGGGGGATGCGACGGCGAATTGGGCGGAGACGGGGTGCGAGTGCGGCAGGAATGCACGATATCGCGGAATTTTCCGGGCACGCAAGCCCTGTCCTATTGGCGAGGCGGGACACAGCCTTACTCCTGGTTCCCCCGGCGGATGCGGCTTGGAGCCAAAATCAAATGGCATTTTCTTGCGAAATCCGGCCGGGCGAAATAGGATAGTGTAGGTCCGGTGGTACGCACGGCTTCCGTCGATCTAAGACGCGGGATCGCGGACCGCTTGGAATGCCCGTCCGCTCGGATGGCATCGCATGGAAACAGCGTCGAATTGAATTGCCGGATGTCGCGGGTTCAAAGAAATCCGCACAGGCGGCATTAACTATTTCTTTTCAAGAGACAAGGGTGCTGCATGTCCAACGACAAGTTGAAGCAAGCTCTGCGCGGCGCGGTGCGTTGCAGTGCAATCCCGGCTTTGGCCTTGGCGATTTGCGTCGCGGCCGGTCGTCCAGGACAGGCGCAAGTCATCGCCACGCAGCAAGCGGTCGGCGGCGTGTCGATCAACACCGAGGGCGTTCTGAATAATAGCCGCCCTGAAGAAAGCAAGATGATTGTGGAAGTGCTCCGCAAAGCGGTGGCACAATTTCCGGGCGCCTGAATCAACCCGCCAAGATGCGGGTGATCTCGCTCCGCCGGATGCAAGAGGCAATCGCCGCGGCGCAGCAAGCCCAGCAACTTTTGCCGCCCGAAATTGTGTATCTGGCCGGATTGCAGCGGGTGCAATACGTGTTCGTCGATCCGGAACACCACGACATCTTGTTGGCTGGGCCCGCTGACGGCTGGGTGGTCGACGCGTTGGGCGACGTCGTGGGTCGCACGAATCATCAGCCGGTCATGCAACTCGACGATCTGCTGGTGGCGCTGCGCACGGCCGACGCGGCCCGCAACGGCGGCGTGAGCTGCTCGATCAATCCCACGCCGGAGGGCATCAAGCGATTTCAGGAATTCATCCGCCAGCAAAAAACCATTGGCGATCCGCAGCGGACGCTGGCCTCGATCGAAGAGAGCATTGGGCCCCAGAATATCACGCTGCAAGGCGTGCCCGTGGCGAGCCGATTCGCCTCGGTCATGGTCGCGGCCGATTTCCGCATGAAGCGGCTGGCGATGAATTTCGAGCCCGCGCCGGTCAAAGGTTTGCCGAGCTATTTGGAAATGATTCCGGCCGGGCCGAAAGTTCAGAACCTGATGCCACGCTGGTGGCTGGCCGCGAGCTATAAACCCTTGGTCAAGGATCCTGACGGCTTGGCCTGGGAAATCCGTGGCCCGGGCGTGAAGTGCATGACCGAGGAAGACTACATCACCTCGACCGGGCAAGCCAAGGGGACCGGCCACAGCAACGCCGCCGCTCAAAAATGGGCCGATCTGATGACGGCGAAGTATGACGACCTATCGGAACACGACACGGTCTTCCGCCAGTTGCGCAACTGCATGGACCTCTCGATCGTGGCCGCTTTGATCCAGCGCGAGCACATGGCCGACCGGACCGATTGCAGGCTCGATTTGTTGATGAACGTCAAGCAGCTTCCGATCTACGACCACCCGGTTCCAAAGCAAGTCCCCACTGCGGCGAGCTTCGTAAAGAAGGGGCACAATTATCTGATCAGCGCTTCGGGCGGCGTGCAATTCCAGCCGTGGGCGGTGATTCAAAACCCCGTGACCGAAAGTGCCCCGAACGCCGTCCGCGGCAACGCGATTCAAACCGCGGCCGAAAGCAAGACCTGGTGGTGGAACTGATCCGGCGTGCGGTTTTAATCCCCGTGCTGGGCTGCAATGGGACTGCGCTCGAAAGAGCCGCGCACGCAGTAAGCGGAGGCTGACGCCAATCGGCTGATTAGCGTCTCGCGTGGATGGAGCGCTTGGCGGCGCTTACTTCGTGCGCGGCTCTTTGAGTGCGCCGGCTTATTCGATGCGCGCCCACCATTCGGGCCAATCGTCGGAGCGTAGATTCACGCCACGGATGCGAGGAAGCTCGGCAGCCAATTCGGGCAGAAACCCGTCGATAAAGCCGCTAGCCGCCGCTTGTTCAAGCGTTGCAATCTGCGGAGGACTCTTGCTCGTCTTACTCGGCGCGACAACTGGATCGGGCAGCGCGGATTTCAAGAGCACCAGCTCCGCTGCTTGCAACACAACCGCGATCCGCGCGGCGATCGAGTCGCTCGTCACGTGCCAGCCGTGAGGAAGCCGCCGGCCCAGGGCAGCCGGCTCGATTCGCGCTAAAAAATCGGCCGGATCGAAAACGAGCAAACCGTCCGATTCTTCGACGTTGAGGCGACTATCAAGCCCCTCGACGAGCGATTCGAATCGTGCTGTCGAAGGCACATTCGGAAGAAGTCGCTTCGCCATTTGGGCGGTGACGCTCATCGTGCCCACCGCCAGCCAATGGGCCGCGCTCGCGTCGAGGCCATAAGTCCGGTCCCATCCGCGGACCACGTCCGCCAGCGCTCCGCCGCCAACGATTAACACATTGGCGGCCGGCGCCTGCCGCTTCAACCAGTCGCCCAGCGCCTGCGGCCAGCCACTCCAATCCAATAGGCTGCCGCCCAGCTTCAAGACACGAACTTGCCGCGCCGCGTTCCGCACCGCGGCGTTCACATATCACCTTCGAGCGCGATGACGGCTAGCGCGTGGGCCGTTGCCATCTGCGACAGCTCAGGCCCCAGCTCGACGCTAAGCGAAACGACTTTGCTCTTGAGATTCATTCGCTCGATCGCCCGCCGGGCCACGAATTCGCCACGGCCGGAAATGACGATCGTCTCCGGCGGCTTCGGCAAGCGCCCGATCACCTGGCCCATGGCGATCGCGATCTTCGCTAATTGGCTGCGGGCGACCGCTTCCGCCACGGCCAGGGCGTCGGCCTCGTCGAACATTTCGCGGTCGGCGCAAATCGAGCGCGCCAAACGATCGCGCGCGGCGGCCTTCGTCGCCGGGCGGTTATCGGCCGTATGGATCGCCTTTGGCTCGTCGGGCAAATCGCCGAGCGTCAAGTACACGTCCCAAGTGCTGGCGAAATACTCCTGGGCCACGGGACACTGTTGCTTCCGCCAGGGCACCGCGGGAACGAGCGCGCAGACGGGACTTCGCTCCACGCCGGTATAGACAAGTTCGCCGCTTAACATGCGCTCGGGATCCGTGTGGGCCTTGGCCACGGGTTGACCATCGACCAGCGGAATGATGTCGCACGTAGTCGAGCCGATGTCGACAAGCAGCCCGGGGCCCTGCCGCATGTAGCGTCCTGCGAATCGAGCCAGCGCATGCCAATTCGCGGCGGCCGCGAGCAGAGGCTGCTTGAGCGCGACGACCGGTGAGACCAACAGCCCGTTGTTCAAGTAGATTCGCGTGTGCCGGCCATCGGCGGCGGTGCCGAGCGAGTCGATGATGAAGCGAACGCCCTCGACCTTCGTGGCAAAGCAATCGGCCAGCTCGCCGGTCATGGTCGCGGCGAGATGGTCGGAGCGCGGGGCTCCGGCGACGATCGTGCGCAAAGCCTCAGTCAGTTGCCGCGAGCGCTGCCACATCGGAAACACTTGCGAAACGGAAAATCCCTTGCCGTCGGCCGCCTTTAAGTTCGCGCCGCCGATATCCAGTGCCAGCCAGTTCATGGTTGCCGCCTTAGGGTAGCTTGATTATTCAGTGCATTAGCGAGCCGGGCCGCGAAACTTCTCGCACGTTGCCCGTGCCATCGAATTCTACCTCTCGATCGAGCCACGATAAACGGGCCGGGCGTCCTTCGGCGACTGACAACATCGCGCCCGCGAGATTCACGGCCGACATAGTCCGCAGCCCAACATACGACGTGGTGAGGCGCGGGTTGATTTCGATCACGCGATCGTCCGTGCCGCGCGGATCATCGCCCAAGACTAGATCGACGCCGAGGTAACCCAAGGGCTTGTTGAGCGTGCCGACGGCCTGAACCGCCAGCCGTTCGGCCCGGTGCGCCAGTGCAACGTCCAATGGGCAGCGTCCGCCGAGATATCGGAACCGGCCGTCGGCCGAAAGCCGCTGCCGGCAAGGCAGCAGCGGCAATCGCGCCGCGGGCCCGCACAGGATTGCCACGCTGGCGGCGGCGCCGGGACAAAACTGTTCCAGTCGGCCGGGCCGATCAAGCATCCCGCGCATCTGAGCGGCAATGGCGGCGTCGGGAATGAACCAAATATCCTGGGAGCCGGCCCCGAAGCGCGGCTTGAAAACAGCCGGGTAGGGAAAGTCGGCCGGCAGCGGATTTCGTGGCTCGGTGCGTCTCCCCTCGCCCCTTGCAGGAGAGGGGTCGGACTTCGGTGAGCTCAGTCGAACTGGGGTGAGGGGTGGAAAAAACGGCGATGTCGGACTCCAGTTGCAAGTGGTAAGTCCAACTTGATTTCCACCCTCACCCCAACCCTCTCCCGTCAAGGGAGAGGGGGTGAAAATGCCCCGTGGCGCTGCGATGCCGGCGGCAGCCAAATGTTCGGCCGTCCGATGTTTATCAGCCGCAAGCGCCACGAGTTGCAGTGGCGAGGCAAGCGCCCTGCCTCCGCATGAAGCAACTAGCTCCAATCGCGTCTCGAGCAGCTCGTCGAACTCCGGGGCGATCACGACTGTCCAATCTGCCTGGCGAGACCAACGCTCGAGCGCCGCGAGATCTTCGCCCGCGCGATGCACCGGCACTACATGGCATCCCGGCAAGCGGACATCCGGCGAATCGGCGCCGAGCAATACCACGGCCTCAATATCGTCAAGCGCCGCAAAGTCCGTCGCCAGCGCGGACAGCATCGCGGCGCCCTCGGGCGCAACGAAGCCAGCTCGGCCCCGTCGTCTTCGCCCAATAGCCCCCCCGCGGCGACAAATTCATACAGCAGGATGCGTTGCATGCAATACTAGAGTTGGTGAATTTATACGCGACTTCCAGCACGCCTGGCTTGCTATCGCTAATGACGCACTTCCGCCATGCAGGTATCATAACGTTCGGGGCGGGGCCAGCGGCGGAATCGATGTTTTGAGGCACGGCCATGCGGATCAAGAATCTGGGAATTCTGGCGGGCATTCTGGTTCTGGCTGGATTGGCGGCTGCTGCCCGGCCCGAGCAAGCGCCCGATGGGCTGCGCAACATCGAAGTCAAGCGATTCGGCGTCTCGGTGCAAGCCCCCGTCGCCTGGACCCCGATCGTGTGGGGCCAGGACGATCGAGCCTTCGTCCTGCGTTTGCCGCAAGATGATCAATCCACCAAAGGCTACGTCTCTTGCGAGCTGGGGCTGGCGCCCGAGGCGCTCGCCGACTTTCAGAAGCGTTTTCAAGCCGCCGACGAAGCCGAACAGAAGAGGGCCATCCCGCGGCGAAAACTGACACTCAATCGTCTCGCGCCCGTCGATGCCAAGCGGTTCGGCCAGGAGCGGGCCGCGCAATGGGGCAAGCGGCTCGACTCGTTGTGGGAGTATCCCGGCGGCGAGAAAGGAATCAGCTACGAGCTGGAGACCCGCGTGATCCGCGGCGAAATGTTGTACACGTTCACGCTCCGCACGGATCAGGCCCATTTCGACGCCTACCGGGCCGATTTCGAAGAGCTCCTGGCGAGCGCCAAGCTCTCGCCGCCGGAAACCGGCTTGCAGCGCATGCCGCAGGGATTTTGGATGCAGCGCGACTTCAATTTCGCGCTGCGGCTGCCGGACGATTGGCGGCCATCGTTCGGGCCGAACGACAAAGTGCTATTTTTCGCCACCGGCAAGACGCACGAAGTGTTCACCGACAATCTGATCGTGTTGGCCAGCCCGCCCAAGCCGCTGGAATTGGAAAAGCTGCACGATAGCTTGCCCCGCGAGATCGCGGCAGTCGATCCGGGCGCGAAAGTCGACTCGCGAATCATCAAGCAGGGGGTCGAGCCGGCGCTGGAGACCGTGATCCACACGAAGCGCGGCCCGCTGGATGTTACGATCATCGAGCGGCGGTTCCGTGGCCCGACACGCAATTACGAAGTGAAATTCACGTGCGAGACGGCCGAGTACAATCGCATCGAAGCGAGCTTGCGCAAATCGCTCGATAGCTTCATCGAAGTGGCCGAAGCACCGAAGCACGACCCGATTTAACCCTCGGCAATGTGCGTAGTCCCGTCCATCAGCCGCGACGCAGTAGCGGAGCGCGTCGCTTACTAAAAGATCCCCAACTGATCGCGGGCGTCTTCGGTCATGCGGTCGGGGGTCCAGGGGGGGACCATCACCAGCTTCACCTCGACCTCACCGACATTGGGCAGCGCGGCCAACACCTGTTTCGACTGGCCGAGCAATTGCGGGCCGGCCGGGCAGGCGGGGCTGGTCATCGTCATTTCGATCTTGACGTTTTCCTTGTCGGCGACCGGTTCGATTGCGACCGTGTAGACCAGGCCCAGGTCGACGATGTTGACGAACAATTCCGGATCGATCACTTGCTTGAGTGATTCGCGAACGGCGTCTTCGGTGAGTGGCATGTTAGGATCCCGCGCCGGGCAAGCCCGGCGGCTAAAATGTTACAATTCCGCCAATCGCACGAAAACCTCGCCCGCTTCGACTTTGACTTCGTGGGCGACGGTCGGCTGCGTGGCCGGCATGGTCAGCGCCCGACCGTCGCGGATGTCGAACTTCGCTCCGTGCCGCGGGCAAGCGATCGTGTGATCATCCAAGCGGCCTTCGGCCAGCGGACCGCCGTCGTGCGTGCACACATCGTCCAACGCGTAGAACTTGCCTTCGACATGGAACAGCGCGATCAATTGCTCGTCGACCTCGACCAACTGCCGGCCGGGATCGGGCACTTCGGACACACGGGCAACGCGGACAAATTCTGACATGCAGTTTCTTGATCTGTTGCATTGTATCGAGCCGGACCAGCGATCAAATGAACTCGCGGACGCGCCGGCCGATCGCCTCGCCCAGGGCTTCGCGAACGCTGTCGATCGTGATCCGGTCGAACACTTGTTGGAAAAAGCCGGCCACCACGGTGCGGATCGCTTCTTTCCGCGTCAGGCCGCGGGTGCGGCAGTAGAAAATCTGCTCGTCATCAACCCGGCCGGTGGTGGCGCCGTGGGTGCAGCGGACGTCGTCGGCCTGGATTTCGAGGCCGGGGATGGAATCGGCCCGGGCGTCTTCGGACAGCATCAGATTGTCGTTGCGCTGATAGCCATCGGTGCGCTGGGCGTCGGGGTCGACCTTGATCATTCCGCGCCAGACGAGCCGCGAGTGGTCTTGCAGAGCGCCCTTGTAAAGCAGATCGCTGGTGCAATGCGGGGCTTCGTGATGTTGCAGCGTGTTGTAGGCCAAGTGCTGCCTGCCTTCGGTGAACATCACGCCGTTGACTTGCGTTTGCGCGCCGCGTCCGACAAGCGCCACGTGCTGATTCACCTTGGCCAGCCTTGCGCCCAAAGCGCCGATCGTCCATTGCAGGCTGCCATCTTGCTCGACGAGGCCTTTCTGATGGGCAAAGTGCCACACGCCGTGCCCCCAGTTTTGCAGATTCACGTAACGGAGCAGCGCTCCTGCGCCGACCAGCAGCTCGATGCCGCCGCAATGCAGGGCCGAGTCGGCGCCCGCGCCGGCGGGCATTGCTGGGCCGCCGGCAGTTTCGGAGAGGACAGTCGCCTCGGCACCGTCTTCCAGCACCACCAAAACGTGACCCAGATCGACGCCAGAGCCGCTGAGCGCCGAGAGCGTGTGAAATGGGCGATCGATCACCACGCCACGGGGCACGTAGAGCACCGTGCCGCCGGACCAGCAAGCGGCATGCAACGCGGCAAAGCGGTCGTAGCGCGAATCCATCGCCCGGAACAGATGCGGCTTAATCAACTCGCCATGCTCGGCCACAAGCGCGTCGAGGCTACCGAACAACACGCCGCGTCCGGCCCATTTCGATTCCAGCTTGGCCGACACGATGCGGCTGTCGACAGCCACGGTCGACCCGGCCAATTCGACGCCGTGACTAAGCAGCGCCGGCGGCAAATTCGCCGCGACAGCTTGCGCACCCGCACTAATCGGCGCCGCGCCACCTTTCGGCAGATGGAACCGATCGGGATGGAACAGCCGCAGATCGGTCCGCATCCATTCTTCGTCGCCCCGGCCCGGCCACGGCATTTGCTCGAACTGACTCCAGGCTTCCCGGCGCAAGTCCTTGAGCCATTCCGGCTCGTCGCGCGAGTCGAGAAACGCCTCGAACGTGGCATTCGTCAAACTGGAACTGGCCACTGCGGTGCTCATCAATAATCCGAAGCTTGGTAATGTCGCGAGGGCGAGGTTCCCGCCGGGCCAGGCACTCTTGGCTCGGCGGGAACCTCGCCCTCCCGGTGTTTCTAATTCAGTGAAATCGTGACAGTTTAACCGTAACTGGCAGTTCAAAAAGGGGACAGGCACTTCGCGGCAACGTCAAGACTTCGAGAATTTGTTTCGATCGCTCAGAGCCAGTCCCCTTTTTCAACAGCGGTTTAACCCACCGAGCCTTCCATTTGCAGCTCGATCAGCCGGTTCATTTCCACCGCGTATTCCATCGGCAATTCTTTCACCAGCGGCTCGATGAATCCGCTGACGATCATCGTGCTGGCTTCGGCTTCCGACAGGCCGCGGCTGGTGAGATAGAATAACTGTTCTTCGCCGATCCGCGAGACGCTGGCCTCGTGCCCCACGCTGACATCCTGCTCGTCGATTTCAATGTAAGGATATGTGTCGCTACGGCTGCGCGAGTCGAGAATCAAGGCGTCGCAAACGACGTTCGACTTCGAACGATACGCTCCTTTTTCGACTTTCACCAAACCGCGATAGCTTGCCCGACCGCCGTTCTTGGAGATCGACTTCGAAACAATGCGGCCCGACGTATGCGGGGCACAATGCACGATCTTCGCTCCCGCATCCTGATGCTGCCCAGCCGAGGCAAAGGCGATCGACAGGATTTCCCCCCGAGCGCCGGGTTCCATGAGATAGACCGATGGATATTTCATCGTCAGCCGGCTGCCGAGATTGCCGTCGATCCATTCCATGACGGCTCCTTCGTAGGCCATCGCGCGCTTGGTCACCAGGTTGTAGATATTATTGGCCCAGTTCTGGATCGTCGTGTAGCGGCACCGGGCATGCTTGTTGACGACGATTTCCACCACGGCCGAGTGGAGGCTTTCGGTCGTGTACATCGGCGCGGTGCAACCCTCGACGTAATGGACCTGGGCTCCCTCGTCGACGATGATCAGCGTCCGCTCGAATTGGCCCATGCTCTCGGCGTTGATCCGGAAATAGGCCTGCAAGGGGAAATCGATTTTCACGCCCTTGGGGACATAGATGAACGATCCGCCCGACCAAACGGCCGAGTTCAACGCCGCGAATTTATTATCTTCAGGCGGAATGATCGTCGCGAAATACTTCCGCATCAAATCCGAATGCTCGCGGAGCGCGGTGTCAGTGTCGGTGAAGATCACGCCCTTGTTGGCGAGATCTTCCTGCAAAGACCCGTAGACGACTTCGCTTTCGAACTGGGCCTTCACGCCGGCGAGATATTTTTTCTCCGCCTCGGGAATGCCGAGCCGGTCGAACGTGTTCTTGATTTCCGCGGGCACGTCGTCCCAGGTTTTTCCCTGATGCTCGGCCGGCTTCAGGTAGTAGTAGATGTCCTGGAAGTCGATTCCGATCAAACCGCCCCAACGCGGCATCGGCTTGGAGTTGAAAATATCCAGGCTCTTCAAACGGAACTGACGCATCCAGTCCGGCTCGTTCTTGATGTCGGAAATCTGATTGACGACTTCGGCGTTCAAGCCCTTGCGGGCTTTGAAGACATAATTCGATTCCGTGCGGAAGTCGTACTTATTGATTTCCCCGACCTGATTGGCCGAGGCGTGTTCGGTGATTTCGGTAGCCATGCTCGTATCCGCTCGCTTTCCGCTCGGTGTTCAATCCGCCACGTGACTCGGCGTCCCTTGAAAAAGGGACAGGCAATTCGCGGCGACGCTGAATGTTTTTCAAGGCTGGCTTGTTGCTCAGAGCCAGGCCCCTTTTTCAACCTCTAAGCTTTCGCGCCAGACCATGGCGCGTTCCTCGGCAGCCGCGTCGGGGTAGGCAGCCCGAATCCGCTCGTAACCTAGCTTGTGCAATTCGGCGGCCAGTTCTGGGCCACCGGTTTCGACGATTCGCCCGCCGAGCATCACGTGCGTGGCATCGGGAGCGTTGTGTTCCAACAATTGTTCGTGATGCGTGATGATCAAAATGCCCATGTCGGCTCCGCCGATCTCGGCGATGCTCTGGCTGGCGAGTCGAACGGCGTCGGCGTCGAGGCCGCTGTCCGTCTCGTCGAGGATCGCGAACTTCGGCTGGAGCATGGCGAGCTGCAGAATTTCGGCCCGTTTCATTTCGCCGCCGGAGAAGCCTTCGTTGACGTAGCGCTTGGCAAATTCCGGATCGATCCGCAATTGCTGCATTTTGGCTCGAAGCTCTTGGCGGAACTCGCGCATCGGGATCAGCTCTTCGCCCTCTTTGCGGTCGGGGCGGCGGACGTTCGTTGTGGCATGCCGCAGGAATTCGGCCAGCTTCACGCCGGAAATCGCGATCGGCCGCTGGAATGCCATGAACACGCCTGCCCGGCGCGCTCGTTCGGCTCCATCGCCAGCAGATCGACGCGGGTTCCATCTTCGCGAATGATCTCGATGCTGCCTTGCGTGACCTCGTAACCGGGATGGCCCATGATGGCCAGGCCGAGCGTGGTTTTGCCCGAGCCATTGGGTCCCATCAGGGCATGCACTTCGCCGCGGTGAATTTCCAGATTCACGCCGCGCAGAATGGCAATGCCGTCAACGGCCACGTGCAAGTCGGTAATCTTCAGCGAATCGCTCATCGTTGTTCCAGAACCCCAGTCTCAAAGAATCCAGTTTTCAAAGCTTCGACGCGGTCGGTTTCCGTGAACGTTTCAAACTCCGCCTTCGTTCCGCTCGCGCGTCGCGGCTAACGGGGGCGAATCGGCCCGCTTAACCCGTGATCTTCTGGTGGTCGTATACTGGCGTGTTGTCTTCCGGCGCCGTGACATAGCCCGAGTGATGCGGCACCGGCAATTCGTCGTCGATTTTTTGGCTGCTACCGGCGAGCCGGCCGATCTTGTGGCCCAGAATCTTGTCTTGAATCCGCATCAAACCCTCCAACAGCGATTCGGGCCGTGGCGGGCAACCCGGCACATAGACGTCGACCGGCACCACGAGATCGACCCCCTTCACCACGTGATAGCCCCATTTGAAATAAGGTCCGCCGCCCGTGGTGCAGGCCCCCATGGCAATCACGAATTTCGGATCGGGCATGAGGTTGTACAGCCGGCGGACGCGGCTAGCCATTTTGTAGGTCACCGTGCCGGCAACGATCATCAGATCGGCCTGCCGCGGCGTAGCGCGGAACGCGCCGGCGCCGAACCGATCGAGATCGAAGCGGCCTGCTCCGGCGGCCATCATTTCGATCGCGCAACAGGCCAGCCCGAACGTCATCGGCCAGATGCTGGATTGGCGCGCCCAATTAATGGCCTGCTCGAGCGTCGTGGTGACGACGTTTTCTTCGAATCGTCCTTCAATCCAAGGCTGCGTCATGAGAGTACTTTCCAAAATCAAATGGCTTTGCGTCGACTATCTGCCAATCCCAGAACCGGCCGAGGAGAGGGCGACAGGCACATTTTGCTCCCAAGGCACCGCAAAATGAGCCAGTCCCCGCCGGTTCTCGGATAGGCTATAAACCAAAACCGCTCAATATATCCAATATCCAAATGCATGGTTCAATTGGTTTGAAACCGACAGCAGGTGGTTGGCCCGTCCAATCGGCACTCGGCCAGCCGCACCGTTTCGCCCAGTAACTCCGAGAACAACATCCGCTCCACGGCGACATATTCCCCGATCCTGTTCCGCCAATGCCGGATAAGGGCAGGCCAAGGCGGTAAGGATCGGGAGCTGATCGCGCGTTTCGACTTTCAACGGCACGTCGCGCTCGGCGAATACACGGCTGACCGACTCCATCCGCTCGGCCAAGGTTTCGCCCTGCACTTGAGCTGCATACATCCCGGCCATTGCCTGGGCAATTCGTTGCATCAGACCACGGCGGACTTCGAGATCCTTGATCCCGCGCACCTCGCGCCACAACGCCAACGCCAAATCGGTGAAATTCGAACCGGTTTGTCGTAGCCCTTTATCCGTCAGCGCGTAGCGATGGCTCGGCCGGCCGCGCACGCCGTGCGACAAGTCGCGGCCGACGAGCCCGTCGGCCATCAGCCGGCTCAGTCGCTGCCGAACCGCCGTGCCGGTCACGTTCATCGCCGCTGCCAATTCGGAAACGCTCTGGGGCCCGGATTGGCGGAGCAATTCAATCAGTCCGTTGTCGGATTCGAGTTTGGCCATTTGTGCCGGCAACTCAACTCTCTCGCTCAGCCATTGTCGCTTATCGCCTACTGTTATGATATCGCTTCTAGGAGTTTATACAACCTTCTATGCGAAAAAGATCCGATCCGTGTTCTCTCTCGTCAAATTCTCTACAACCTATTGATACTGGATGGTTTACGATTCCATTTTTATCGCGCGGCATTACTGAGAGGCAAAAAAGACGGCTCAGGAGGAGCCGACTCACGGCGTAGGACGGCTCTCCTGAACCGTCCGGCGACTCGCGCGGCGATCATGCAGTTATCAGCGGCTTCGGCTCCCGGCATTTTCCAACTGCGTTCATGACACTCATACTGCGGCGCAGGCTTATTTGGCCATCCTCTTGCGACGCTTTGCGGATGCCGCGGCTCCGGCTCGTTTTTCGTTCACTTCATCCAACCGGGCCAGTGCGCCCGGCGGCCCAAACCGCGGACGCCGACGAGCGTCGCGAATTGCGAGCGGCGCGGACGCGATTTGCCTTGCTCCCATTGATAGATGGTTTGACCCGTGACACCGATCAAACGACCGTAGTCGGCCGCCGACAAATTCAAGCGCCGCCGCTGGGCGCGCACCGAGCGGGCCGAGAAGCGATTGCTCGAATCAATTTCGTCGACTCCCGCGGAGGATTTCTCGGCCTGATGATTCATTTGGGCTGCAAGACGATCCAACTTCTTTCCGTAGCCGGCGACCATCCGCTTCAGCCGGGCAATTTCCCTGCGGTGCGCCGCCGCGGCCCGCTTGGTCGTCATGGTTTGGGCACGCACCTCCTTGCGAGCCAACCGGCGGATTTCGTCCTTCAGCGCCGTGACAAGTTTCAACATGGCTGAGTCTCCGTGAAGATGCCCCGTCAGATTCCGTTCGCGTTCGCCACCGTCGCTTCCCAGCGATGAGATTCAATCTTCCATGAATGTGGGATAACGAAAAGACTGTGATCTCGATTTTCGAGTGCTCGCGATTATACGTTAAGGCGGTCTCGAATCGCTATAAATTAGCAGCCCCGAATGGGAAGAGAAGTAGAAAACTTATTCGCCTCGAACTGAAAAAGCCGAAGCGGCGCAAGACGACCGTGGCCGTAGGGTGGGCACTGCCCACCATAGCACGAATGTCAGGGCGCCCCGCGTGGTCGCGAGCAACACCCGGCGGGCAACGCCCACCCTACGGTCTTTTTCCGGCGTAACGAACGCTATTTTGGAATGCGATTGACCGTGTACCAAATATCGTTGTGGACGAGCGTCTCGCCGCCGTCGGCGACTAGCCGACCCAGGTTCAGTTCGTAAACCATGCCGATACCATACGTCTCCACCGGAAACGAAAGTGTAATCGACCGTCGATCGGCCGACAGCTCGGCGCCGGCGACTTTCACCGGCGTGATGTCGGCCAGCGGCGAACCGTAATTGCCGGTGTAGAGATAGTGGTAATGCTTCGCGCGGATCGCGCTTGGATCGAGCTTCGTTGCGGCGGCCAACGGCTTCGTGAGCGCGACGACGAATCCCGTTCCGCCCTGGCGAATGTGCATCGACTCGATGGCCAGCGGCGTGGGGCCGACGTAGCGCATCCGCGTCAGTCCCGTGGTGAGCGAAGTCATATACAGTTGATGATCGGGTCCGAACGCCAGGCGTTCGCAGCCCAACGGCTGGCCGTCGCACCAGCGGAATGCGGCACCTTGGTACTCGCCGTCGACTTTTTCGAGTTCCAATCGCATGATCCCCGGATTCGCGCCGTAGCCGACATCGCCGACGAAGAATTGCCCGGAGAATGGGCCGAATTTGCCCTCGCTTTCGTCGTATGCCGGTCCGGACGTGCTGCGGCTTAGATCATACGGGAGCCAAACCGCCGCCTCGCCATCGGGATATTTGTTTGGCGGCAAGGCATCCTGCTTGCGCTCAGGATGGCCATAAAATCGGCCCGGCACGATGTGCGCCAATTTGCAAACTTGGATCCAATCCCCTTGGTTGTCCGTGAAGAACATGTCCCCGTCGGGGCCGCGCACCACGCCGTTGGGCACGCGGCAGCCCTTGGCCACTTCTTCCAGCCGCTCGGAAGGATAGTCCACGCGCATCACCGAGCCACGAAAGCGACCGGGGTTCACGTAGCCGGGGTTCGTCCAGAAGTAACCCGTGTTGAGCGCAAAGTAGAGATTCTTGTGGCGATCGCTTTCCAAGCCGAAGCAGTATTCGTGCCAGCCTTGCGAGAGGCTCCAACCGCCGGCCACGGTGCGGTATTCATCGACCGTGCCGCGGCCGGTGTGGTCGATTAGTTCCGTGATCTCCGGTTTCTGCGCGACGAATAGCCGGCCGTCGATGAACGCCAAACCGATGGGATGCGCCAAGCCGCTGGCATAGCGGGTCCAGCGGACCTGATCGGGACGATCCGGCGGCGGAATCGGCGAGCGCCAGATTTGTCCTTCGCTCATGGCGATCACGTACATCATGCCGTCGGGCCCGAATTTGATGCCCGCCGGGCGGATGCCGGGAAACGGAGCGGGGATCGCTTCCAGCTTATAGCCGGGCGAGGCGTCGGCATTGACAACGGCCGTGCTCGATTGCGCGCGATCGCTGGAATCGATGGCCCGGGTCCAATTGCGGCCGTCGAGCGAAGTTTCGATTTCGTATTTTGTCGCCAGCCGATCATTGCAAATGCCGGTCTGATCGCGGGCCCAAACCACTTCATGCACGCTCGCTGCTGCGGGCAATTCGATCTGAAGCCAAGCGTGGCCGTTTTCGCCGCCGACCCAACTGTGGTCGTTGCCCACGATGCCGTCGTTGAGGTGGGCGATTTGATGGATTTTAAAACCGGCGATTACCGACGAGGCCGTGGCTTTGCCGGCCAGAGCCAAATTCCGCTTTGGATCGGCGCCGAATATTTCGAACTCGTCGATGCCCGGCGCCTGGTCGCCTTCGACAGCGAGGATCGTCATGCGGACGAACTTCGCCACGACGGAGGGAAACACGTCGACATTGCGTTTGTGATTCACCGCGGGCCGGGTCGGCTTTGCTGGGATGGGTTCGGCAGGTTTCGGAGCCGGCGCGATCTCGGCCGCGCAGGGGACTTGATCTCCGGGCTAAACGCATCGGCGGACGGCGCGGATTCTTTAGACAATTCGAAAAGCAGCGTGCCGAGGTCGGAACCGGTGGCATCGCGGCGCGACCAATACTCGATCGTGAGGCCGACCGGTCGGCCATTTTCGGCGGGCTGCGTGACCACCCTCAGCACCGGCTTGCCCGGCAGTTGGCTTTCGTCCCAGCGTGTTCCGCCGGCAAGCGAGAAGACGGCATGCAGATTCGCATCGCCGGGCAGCGAAAATGTGACGACCTTTGCGGCGCTGGCGAGATCTTTGGCCAGGGTGAGTCGCCCGGCCGATTTGTCGGCGGCATTTGCGGCCCCATTCAACCAGCGATCGTACCGATCCGCCGGGGGCAGCGTGAGTGACGCTTGAACGCCTGCGGGCAGACCGGATATCAAAAACTGCCGCGAGTAGCCATTCCACGGCGGACGGTTTTCGACGCGGACATCTTCGCTCACGCTCACTTGCCGATTGTCGACCAAAAGCCGGTAGCGGAGCCGAATCGAATTGGCTCCGATGCGATAACCGTCGAGCCGCGAACCGCTGTTCGGATCGCTCTCCATCGGCGTCGGCGGCAGCTTCCAAGGTGTCTCGCCGGGTTGCTTGAAACTGAGCCGGGCGAATTCATTCGGAATCGCTTCGGGCCGGCTCCCTTCGTGCGACCACCAAAGGCCGAAATAGTTTTGCGCATTGGCTTTCACGAAGCCGCCATACCACACCGCGACGGGACTGAGTTGATCGGCATCGAACAGCATTGTGCCGTCGGTAAAACCGAGCGAGATACCGCGCGTGGGGTTCTTGCCCACGTCGCTGTGCGTTTCGCCGCGCTGGACGATTGGATGGCCCGGCTCGGGCGTTTGCAATACCGTTTGCTCGAGCTGCGGCGGCTCGGCCCGCGGACCTTCGCTCAAGTAACTCCAGAGCGCATTCAGCGGTTCGCCAGGCGGCAAGTTGCGATAGGCCGCTAGCGCTATGCGGCCGTCGCGCGGGATTGTTTGTGGCATTTTAGTGCCAGGGCGAATCCGAGCGGGGTTCATCAGCCAGCGATAGAAATACTCGGGCCGCAAATGCTGGGCGACGCGCAGTCAGGTCGGGAGCACGCGTCGTGGGATCGTCCTTGCCGGATAGCAAATGCCCTTGAAAGGCGTGGCAATTGATGCAGGCCAATCCCTGCAAGCCTGCCAAACTGCGGCCCGTCGAAACGCGCTCGGGCTCGACGGTCGCGGCGTGAATGATCGGCGAGTCGGCGGAGGCCGTGGCGGCCGGGCCGGGTGTTCCGTCGCGGACGGCCAGCGCATCGGCAACGCGGGCGCCGCGGGCCCCAAAGCCCGGCATGTGCGCGGCCACCCAAGGCCGCAATGCCGAGTCGCCGGCACCTTGCGAAACCCATTGCCGCAACTGATCGATGCGGAGGCGCTCACCAACGCGCGTAAGCGTCGGCGGGACAAGAAATTTCGCGTCCGGATTGCCTTCCAGCAGCGCTTCGAGCGATTGACCCCCCTGTCCTTCATTTTCATGGCAGCGGGCACAATTCAAGACGGCCATATCGATCCGCAGCCGCTCTAGCGCCGATAGCGAAATATCTTTGTCGCCCGATTCGAAATGGGCCGCCAGGTCGTGCCGCTGCTCGGCGGTGAACTCGAAGCGCGGCGCGGCGGCCATTTTTCCTTCTGGGGCGAGGCAGCCGGTGTCGAGCCGAGCCGCCGCCAAGGCAATCAGCGGCGGAAGCGGTCGCTGGATCACCTGCGGTTGCGTGAAAAACGCGACCTTCGGATCGCCTTTATTCGAGCGGGTGATCTGCATCACGCCGGGCGCCGACAGTTCGTGACAACTAAAGCAGCGCCGCGAGGCCATCAGCCGCAGCGCGACCGCCTCGATCAGTTCCGACGAAGGTGTGCGACGCCAGGCACGCTCGCGACCGCCTAAAGCCCGCCATTGCCCGGCCAATTGCGCTTCGGTCACCGGCGGCGGCGGCGCGGTCGAAGCTTTGTCGGGCTGCAAGCCGCTGAATAAATAGTCGGCCAAGGCCGTCGCATCGTCCTGGCTCAGATGCTCGTCGGGCATCCGACCTTGAGGGCGCATTTCCAGCGGCTGCCGCAAAAACGCGATGAGTCCGCTCGCCCTCCATTTCGAGGCAATCCCGTAGAGCGAGGGAACCGTCGAAGTCAGACTGAAAGTCGGGCTCGATCCCTTTGGGAGCCGAATGACACGCCGCGCAGCCGGCGGCTTTGAACAATTGTTCGCCGCGGTTGCCTCTGTGGGGCGGCGCGGTGGCCTCCGCCGATAGCTGCGCACCGGCCAAATACGTGGCGATGATTCGCGCCGCGAGGAGCTCGTCGGGGCTGGTGCCGAACAGGACCGGCATGCGGCTTCCTTCGGACGGCTTCTGCTCGGTTAGCCGATTCAGAATCCACTGCGGCTGCAGTCGGCGGCCAACACCGTCCAGACGCGGGCCGGGCAACAGCTCTTTGTCAGTCCGCAAGCCCGCGCACAACGATTCCCCCGCCGCGGTTGCATCGCCGTGGCAGCGCGCGCAAGCATACAATTCCGCGAGAACGGCGCCGCGATTCAGGGAGCGCGACGCGGCGAGCATCTCGGCTGTCGTTTTTTCGTGAGCCGCAGCTGGATCGTGCCGGAAGAATCGCGGGGCAATCGGCTCGTCGTCGAACGCGGCTCCACGCCACCAGAGTTCAAGGAAGCCAGAGCTCGTCGCGGATCGCGCTGATCCGAATCGGCTGCAATCCAGCCGAGAGTTGGACCGCCGCACCGAGGGCAATTGGCTTGTCGGCAATCGAAATTTTCAGACCGTCGACCCCCGCCTGCCGGGCCGTTACGACGTAGCGTCCATCGCCGGGCACCGCTAAGAAACCGTTCCACTGGATCGCTGGTGGTTCGATGGCTGGCTTCGCACCCCTTGCCGCGGCGACGGCCGAGCATAAGCCGGGAATGCGCGGCACGGGCTCGATCCGAGCGATCGCGGCCCCGTTGGGTAGAACGTAGCGGACGACCAAGCCGGCAGCGGAAGTGTCGGTCGGCTGATCCTCGTCGATCGGATTGACCGGAGGCGGCGCGGCGCCCGCCCCTGCCGCCATGGCGGCCAGGCAACTTGCGACCAGCAGCGCCGCCTTGGCAGCCGAGATCGCACGCAAGCGAATCACCGGGAAAGTTAAACGATCGCTCCACATGACGGACGGCCGATTCACGTGCTTCAACTCCGATGCCTCTCTTGCGACCGCAAAACTGCTATCCTAAGTATTGGTCAAAAAAAACCGGAGCGAATGATACGCATTTTGCCCTAATCTTTGATGATTTTCATGGGCCGGGTCAGTTCACGGGCGACTGCTTTGGCCATCATTTCCTGGCCTTCTCCGTCGGGATGGACTCCGTCGGGAAAGTGCTTCGGCACGCCGCTGAGGGCCTTATAGAGATCGATTTCCGGCAGGTTTTTTTCTTTCGCCACTTCGTCGATCGCGGGAATGACTTCCTTCGTGAGGACCCGTTCGTTGATGCCGTAGTTGTCCTTGACCACCGGCACGGGATGGCAGAGCCAGATCCGGGGTTTCGAGGGCAGAGCCGCGAAGTCGTCGACCATGGCGCGGATGTCGGCGGCGAATTCTTTGGCGTGCTTCCAATTTTGCGGTTTGGTGTCGTTCGTCCCCAGCGCGATGACGATGATTTGCGGTTCGAATTCATGGACCTTGCGGAATTCGCCGGTTTTCCAATACGGAGAATCACCGTTCTTAAGCATCGTCGTGCCGCTGACGCCGAAATTTCGCACTTCGTACCTCGGGCCCAGCACTTTGCCCAAGTCGGCCGGATAGTTGTTTGCCGTGATGCTGTCGCCAACGCAGGCGACGCGAATTTTGCCCCGCTCGTCGGCCCGCAAGGAAACGGCGGCACAGCAACAAATTGCCGCAGTCATTACCCAAACGGCAGTGCGTCTCATCGAGAATTCTCCGGGAAGGAATTGGGAGCTCACGGCTTCTTCTGCTCATCGAGCAACGCTTGTTTTGCGCTGGACTGCTCCGTCGGCAGCGGTGTTTGAACGCGGGTTTGCAAATATCCAATCAAGTCGCGCAACTCTTCGCGCGACATTTTTTCGAGTTGCCCCTCGGGCATCATTGATAGCTTCGACGGTTTCATTTGCGCGATGTCGCCGCGGGGAATCACCAGTTTCTGGCGGTCGGTTTGCACGGTGACCGAGCGCAACGTTTGCTCGCGCACGATGCCGGAAATGAGCCGGCCATCCTCGAGGACGATGATTTGCATGCGGTAGTCGTTCGGCACCGCGGCGCTGGGATCGGTGAGCTTTTGCAGCAGATAATCGAGATTATGTCGGTTCGAGCCGGTCAGATCGGGGCCAACCTGCCCGCCGACGCCGTACAGCGTGTGACATTGCGCAGGTGCGGCTGAACGTGATGCGCCCACGCGCAGGATCGGCCCCTTTGAGAAACTCTGGCGTCAGAATCGATTTGAAGCGGGCCATCTGCTGCTGCTTGTCGCCAGTGGATTCGTTGATGCTACCCCAGAGCTTGGTCAATTTCGCGTTGATCTGCGAGTTGCGAAATTGTCGCAACTGGCGTGCCGCAAAGACCGAAATGTCGGAAGCTGGAATCTCCTTCCTTTCAACCGCGTCCAACAGCGCCAATGCGTATTCGGGCCGCGCACAAAGCGTATCGATTGCATCGCGCTTTTGTGCGGCATCCCACGCCGCGTAACTACGCAGGATCAAGTCCGGCGTATGCGCGTCGGCATAGGCCGCCAGTCCACGCAGAGCGTCCGAGCGTAAGGCCGGATCGCCAAGCAGCTTCTGCAACACGGGGGCGAGGCCCGCCGGCCGAGCGCCGACGAGTGCAACCAGTGCCTCACGCCGCCGAGCGGCGTCGGCCGTGGCGTTTTGCATCATTTGTTTGAGCGTCTCCGCCGCAGTCGCGTCGCCGTAGATCAGGGCAAGCTTGTCAGCTCCCAGGCGGACATCGCCCGCGGGACTGGCAGAAAGCCGGGTGTAAGCATCCTGCCACCCCTTGGGCATCGCTTCGTGCCGGTGGCCGGAAAGCGCCTCATGAATGCCGCCCAACAAATCGCTTTGCACCGCGGGATCGGCGGAGTGACCCAGCAGGGCGATCACAGATTCGGCCGCGGCATCGCCGGCTGCGGTGAGCCGCCTGGCGATATACCGCCGCACGACGCCGATTTTGCTGCTGGCGGCCAACCGCAGCGCCAGGGCCGGATTGGTGGGCACGGCGCTCTCGATGCCATACCAGTACATCAATGGCAGATTGTGGTCGTCGGCGTCTTCGGCATGCGACACGAGCCCCATCGCGATCGGCCAGCGCTCGGCGGCTGGCATCCGCTGCAATGCCGACGCGAGATAGAGCCGCACGAATTGCGATGCATCGGTCTCGGCCATCCGGGCGAACTCCGCCAAGGCGCCCGCGGGCGGCCGCTTGTCTTCCATCAGAAATTGGATCGACCAGCCGCGCAGGTATTCGCTCGGATCGTGCAATTGCGCCATCAACAGTTCGGGCGGGTCGCCCCCGGTGACGTGCAGTGCCCACAAGGCGCGGAGCTTGCGCGGCGCATCCGGAGCGTCAGCCAACATCTTCCGCAGCTCGGCATGCACGGCCTTCATATCGTGCCCGGCCGCGGCGCGCTCTTGGAGAATTCGCCGCGCATGGCGCACGTACCAATCGTTCTTATGCGCTTGCAATTTCACCAGCTCGAGGTCGCTGAGCTTGTTCAGATCCAGATCGGCCGGCGGCGGCGTGGGAGTGCCGTAGGCGATTTTGTAGATTCGCCCGCTGGTCTTGTCGGTCTGAGCGACGTTGTGGCATTCGCCGTTGTCGCACCAGTCGTTGAGATAGACGGCGCCGTCGGGGCCATATTTGAGATTCAAGCCGCGGAACCAGGGATCGGCGGAAAGGAGAAAATCGCGGCCATGCTTGCCGACGTAGCCCGCCCCTTTGCGGACCAAAAGATCGTTGTTCACCCGGTTGCCGTGGATGTTGCACATAAAGATCGTGTTGCGATAACTGTCGGGCCAGTTATCGCCGAGGTAGACCATCGCCCCGGCATGGGCATGGCCGCCGCCGGCTTCGCTATGAATCCCTTTGCCACCGCGCGAACTGGTCCAATCGCCGCCGCCCCAATGGAGATGGTCGGACGTGGCGTCGATCAGGTCGTACACATAGGGATTGTTGTCGTCGCCCCGCATCCGCTTGTAATGGGCGCCGGGAATGATGTACCACAAATGACCAATCACGCAATTCGTGGTGAACATCTGGCCGTAGTCATCGAAATCCAAGCCCCACGGATTGGTCTGACCATGGGCGACCGCCTCGAAAATGTGTTTCGTCGGATGATAGCGCCACACGCCGCAACTGATTGCCACGCGCTCGTCGTCCGGCGTGCCGGGGACGCCAACCTTCGAGGGAGCGCTAATCCCGTTGCAGCCGTACAGCCAGCCATCGGGGCCCCAGGTCAAGGCGTTCACCATGTTATGGCCGCCAGAAGTTGACCACCCGTCGAGCACCGTTTGCGGATCGCCTTGAGGCGTGTCGCTGCCTTCCTTCATCGGGATGAACATGATTTTGGGGACGCAGCAGACCCAAGCGCCGCCGAAACCAAGCTCGACGCCCGATAAGTAGTTCCCCTTGTCCCAAAACACCGTCCGCTGCTCGAATTGCCCGGCTCTCGGCTTTTCGGAAAAGATCAGCACGCGATCATTGCCCTTCGGGCTTCCATTTGGGATAGGAAATGAACTCGGTGGCCCAGAGCCGGCCCCGATCGTCGAACGCGATCGAGCTCGGTTGCACGATGTCCGGCTCGCCGGCGAAAAGATTGACGTGGAAGCCTTTCGGCACGGTCATGAATTTGGGTTCGACGGCCGGCGGCAGCGGCCCGGCATCGTTCGGCACGGGCGACTTGGGGCCCGCGGAGGTGATCTCCACTTCTTTTGTCGGTCCGGCGGCTGCCTGTCGAAACGCTGCGCCGATCGCCAACAGCGACAGGCTAGCGAGCAATAGCGCGCTGGCAAACCAAGGCATGCGAGACCCGGCGTTCCGAGCCAATTTCATAAAGATTCCAGTCGTAGAAGTGATAACACGGGGGCGGGCGCCTGAGCCCAAGGATCGGCCGGCGCAGCAAATCCAATGTCGCTGGAAATGGTAACCCAACCATGCCGGCGGAGCAACAATCGGCGACGTATGCAAAGAGCCTTGCTCGCCGGGCGAGATCGCGTAAACTCAGAATTGAATGTCGTCTCGCTTCATTGAACGAAGCTCGTGTGCCTGACGGATGGACGCGAAACATGCCTCAAATCATCTGTCGAACCGGTTCTTTCGTCGGACTGCTGCTCGCCTGTTGCTATTGGTGCGGTTGCGGAGGACGCGTAACGATGCCCACTCCGGAGCGGGCGGCCGACCCGGACGCGCCTGACGCCGCTGTGAATCCGCCGGTCAAGCCGATTCGGCTGACGCTAAGGAGCACGGCGTTCGCTAGCGGCGGCGCGATTCCGATTCGGCACACGGCCGACGGCAATGATATTTCTCCGCCGTTGACGATCAGCGATGCGCCGCCCGGGGTGCAAGAATTCGCCTTGATTTGCGAAGATCCCGACGCGCCCGGCGACAAGCCTTGGGTCCACTGGCTGCTCTACAAGATTCCCGGCGACACGACGGTGCTGCCGGCGAACATTCCGCACATGCCGCGAGTGCCGCTGCCGGCCGGAGCCATGCAGGGGGTGAACTCATTCGGCGCTCAGGTACTCGGCTACCGGGGCCCAGCGCCGCCCCGCGGCCGATTGCATCACTACCACTTTCGCCTATACGCCCTGGACGCGCCGCTGGATGTGAAGCCGGGCTTGGACAAGCAGGGACTGCTGGGCGCCATGCAGGGGCACGTGCTGGCGGAAACCGACCTGGTGGGAACGTATCACCGTTAATGGTTTAAGCGAGCGTCGGGTGCATATCATCGCCAACGCTTCCAGTTGGTTCGGCGTTTGAGGCAAAATTATGAGAACAATTTGTGCGGTCTTAGGGATTGCTTTGTTCTACGCTACCGGCAGTGTTGCGCGCGATTGTTCTGCGCAAGATGATCCAAAAACGCAGAAGGATGCTACGACGGGCAGACTTCAAAACGTCGAAAGGGAACTGACCGCGCGATTCAAGACGCTTGGACCGTTTACCAAAGCGGAAGGGAAGAAAGCGGCCGAGGCTTATAGCAATGCAGCCGAAGAGGTTTTCGCCGAGCAGCTTGGGAATGACTCGAAAAAGCAGGCGCGCTAATTAACGAAATCCTGCTATCGCGCGATGAGGGCTTTGCGCACGCGGCGCTTTGCGAAATGGTGAGTTTATTGGCGAAAGAGGGGAAGCGAGAATCGTTGATCGCCTTACTAGCCAAACGCTGCCCCGAGAAACCCTTTATGTATTTGGGAATCGAGGATTGTCTGATCATTCTTTATCAAAAAGAATTGAATGACGGCACGTCTGTGTTATGTGATGCCTTCGACCAATCGAAAGATTCAAAAGCGCGGAAGGTGATTGCCGCGGCCCTCCGTCGAGGTTTTAGGGCAATGGGAATTACGGACTCAGGTGACGACGAATTGGTAAAGAACATTCGGAACTGGTATCGGATCAACGCACGCGAATACGAGCCGAACATGAATTATCTCGGACATTGGTCAACGCCGGGTTTTTCGTACGAAAGTGTTGGAGTGCTCGCGCGACGAGGCGAAGGACGCAAAGGGGCCGGACCTTTACAAAAATAGTTGTGCCCGCGGTTCTCGTCTGCTGGGGTGGCGGACAGATTAAACTCTCACCTTCGCGGTCGCCGCTGTGTACTATAGTGGTCCGGCAACTCGAACTATTTCTTTACGCGGCATCATTTCGGCGAGGTGTTTTCGATGCAAAAAAGCCGGGACCAATCCATGCCAACAGCAAATGCTCGAACCCTTAACAAGCCCAAAGGCAGCGGTCCATGGGACTTCTTCATCGCACTCGCCGCCGCGATCGCCGCGACATGGATCGCGACGCCGGTCACCAACTCCGCCTGCGCGGCGGAGCCGCCGGCCATGGCGAAATATTCGACGTGGGTCACTGCCGTCGCCTTTTCCCCGGCCGATGGCACGTTGGCCAGCGTTGGCGGGCAAACTTTGCTTTATCGACCCGGCGACGTCAAGTTGTGGAATCCCGCGGACGGCGCACTCAAGGCCACCTTGGACGGCCAGGCGACGTGCGTTTGGTCGGTCGCGTTTTCGCCCGATGGCAAGACGCTCGCCACCGGTGGTTACGACGGCGTGATTAAGCTGTGGGACGTGGCTAGCGGCAAGCCGAAGCAGGATCTGAAAAAGCACAGCCATTGGGTCCGCGCGCTGGCGTTCACGCCCGACAACAAGCAGTTGGTTTCCGGCGGCGAGGATGGACTGGCGATCGTGTGGGACATGGCGACGCTGAAGGACGTGCGATCGATTCCCGCCCACACTGGGCCCGTGTATGGCGTGGCGATCTCACCGGACGGCAAGACGTTGGCGACCGCCGGCGGCGACAAACTGGCCAAGCTGTGGGACATGAACACGGGCGCCGCCAAGGCAAAGCTCGAAGGGCATCAGGATGCCGTGTGGACCGTGGCGTATCGCAAAGATGGTTCGTTGCTGGCCACCGCCGGCGCCGACCGCGCGATCAAGCTGTGGAGTCCCGACGGGAAACCGCAAGGCGAGCTGACGGGACCGACCGACTGGATCACCACAGCCGCATTTTCGCCCAGCGACGGCAACATTCTGGCGACCGGCAGCCACGGCGACACGGTCACGCTGTGGGATGTGGCCGGCAAAAAGCCGTTAATCGAATTGCCACGGTTCAAGAGCTCCGTCTGGGGTGTCGCCTTTTCCGCCGACGGCAAACTGTTGGCCGTCGGCAGCCACGCCGACTCACTGATTGTCTGGGACATGGCGGAGAAGAAGGAGCGATTTGTGCCGGCCCCTGCCCCCGCTCCAGCGCCCGCGACGAAGCCGGAAGCGGAGAAAAAGCCGGAACCCGAGAAAAAGCCAGACAGCGCGCCGCCGAAAAACCCCGCGCCCAACCCCACGGCAACTCCTACGCCCGCGCCGAAGCCCGACGCGCCGAAGCCCGACGCGCCAAAGCCCGCCACGAAGTGAACCGCCTGCCGCCCTCGAAGGCGTCAATCATCGAGAGGATCTGAATGCGATCGACTCAGAATCGACGAACCGGCGCTGCTGCGCCCTTGTCCTCATTGGAGGCTTGGTGCTGCTGACAACCGGCTTATTGTTAGCCGCCGAATCGACATCAAAGCATAGCGCCGAACCTTCGACCGACGAACGATCGGGCATCGATCGTGCGAACTTCGACGAATCGGTGAAGCCCGGCCAGGACTTTTTTCTGCACGTCAACGGAAGTTGGATCGAGCGCAACCCGATCCCGCCGCAATACAGCCGCTGGGCGCGTTCGCCAAGCTGGGCGACGACAATCTGCTCGTGCTCCGTTCGATCCTCGAGGAATTGCAGAACGAAAAAGGTCCGCTGGATGAAAATCGCCGCAAGCTGCGCGACTTTTATCTCACCGCCATGGATCAGAAGATAATCGATGAACAGGGCATCACGCCGCTCAATGACGAGCTGAAGCGAATCGCCCAGGTCGACAGTCCCGAGGCGCTGGTGGTCGAGCTGGGCCACCTGCGCCGAGCGGCACGTCCGCCTTGCTTTCTTGTTGGATCAGCCAGGATGAAAAACTGAGCACGCGCTACATGGTCCATGTGTGGCAGGGGGGCCTGTCGCTGCCCGATCGCGATTATTATCTCTCCACGGCGGCCGACCAACAGCGGATTCGCGAACAATATGTCGAACACGTGGCGAAGATGTTCACGCTGATGGGCGACACGCCCGAAGTGGCCTCGAAAGCGGCCGATATCGTGCTGCGGATCGAAACGCAACTGGCCGAAAAATCGCGGCCGCCGGTGGAACTGCGCGACCGCGAAAATCAGTACCATCCGCACTCCATGGCCGAATTGGCGACGCTCACGCCCAATTTGCCTTGGGCGTCGTACTTCAAAGCCTGCGATTTGCCGCCGCTCGAGGACGTGATTGTCGGGCAGCCCGATTTCTTTACCCGCGTCAACGAAATGCTGGCCCACGAACCGCTGGCCGCCTGGCGGATCTACTTGCGGTGGCACCTGATCCACTCGGCAGCCGGCGAATTGAGCGAGCCATTCGAAACGGAGAATTTCCGCTTCTATAGCACGGTCTTGCGTGGCACCAAGGAAATGCAGCCGCGATGGAAACGCATCGTCGGCAAGATCGACGGTCTGCTCGGCGAAGCGCTCGGCAAGCTGTACGTCGAACGGGCATTTCCGCCGGAATCAAAACGGCGCATGGACGGGCTTGTGAAAAACTTGCTCGCCGCCTATCGCCAGCGGATCGAAAAACTCGATTGGATGGGGCCCGAGACCAAGCAGCCGGCCCTGGAAAAACTCGCGAAGATCATGCCCAAGATCGGCTATCCCTCGAAATGGATCGATTACACGACCTTGGAGGTCAAAACCGATTCGTACCGGGCGAATGTCGTCCGGGCGGTCACGTTCGATTGGCAGTACGACGTGAACAAGCTCGGCAAGCCGGTCGATCGGACCGAATGGGGGATGTCGCCGCCGACCGTGAACGCGTACTACAACGAGGCGCTGAACGAGATCGTCTTCCCGGCGGGAATCCTCCAGCCGCCGTTCTTCAATGCCAAGGCCGACGACGCGGTGAACTATGGCGCAATCGGCGCGGTGATCGGCCATGAAATCACGCATGGCTTCGACGATCAGGGAAGCCGGTTCGACGCCGAAGGAAATCTGAAGAACTGGTGGACCAGCGAGGATCGGGCCCGGTTCGCGGCCAAAACCGACAAGCTGGTCAAGGAATTCGACGCTTGCGTCGGGGTCGACGGCTTGCATGTCAACGGCCGGCTCACGTTGGGTGAGAACCTGGCCGACCTGGGCGGGGTGACGATCGCCTATGCCGCGTATCAGAAATCGCTCGACGGCAAGCCGGCCCCGGTGATCGATGGCTTCACCGGAGCGCAGCGGTTCTTTATCGGTTTTGCCCAAGTCTGGCGCGGTGAAACCCGCGACGCCGAGGCCCGGGTACTGTTGCGCACCGATCCCCATTCTCCGCCGCGATTCCGCACCGATGTGACGCTCTCGAACATCGACGCCTTTTACGATGCTTTCGACGTAAAGCCCGGCGACGCCATGTACCGAGCCCCGCAAGACCGAGTCAAGGTGTGGTAGTGCCGCGCAATCGGGCTATGAGTCCCGTTTTCCGCGGTCCGGCAAGGCGTTGAGGCGGGATCCCGCCGACGGGCACGGCCATCCCCCGTGGGACGGCTCTCCCGACTGGCGCCGCGGCCATCCCCACTCCCTGCCGCCCAGGGCATGACGGCTCGGAGAGCCGTCCCACGGGCAACACGGCTTATTTGGTCGCTGTTGTCGCGATCCGGCCTGGCGTTACGAATTACCCAGTTTTTCTGTTGGACAGGATCGCTATTCTCTGCTTAGGATAGAAACTCACGGCTCATTTTGGTCTTCTTCCCAGGCGGTCGCGCCCGACGCCTGTTTATTCATCCCGAGGTGTTGCATGTCGCGGAATCGGTACAAGGTTGGTCAGCCACGGCGGTTGCGTTTGTGCTTCGAGCAACTCGAGGGAAAACGCATGCTGAGCGGCACTCCCACCTCGCTGACATTCATCACGTTGCCCCAAACTCTCGCCGCCGGCGCCCAGTCGGGCACGGTCAAGGTCGAATTGCTCAATCAGCTCGGGCAGGCGACGGCTGCCCTGGCTAATACCACCGTAGCTCTCTCGGGCCCGGGGATGGCGTTTCAAAGCTTTCCCGGCAATGCCCCGATTACGTCGGTGACAATCCTCAAGGGGGCGAGCACGGCCAGTTTCAAATTCGACGACACGGTTGCCGGTTCCGATACGCTGACCGCCGCCTCGGCAGGACTGAAATCGGCTTTGCAGGCTGAAACCATCGTCGCCGGCGCCCCCACGCAGATCGTGATCTCGCCACCCACGGCGCAACCGGTGATCGCCGGCATTGCCACTCCGATCTCAATCAAATTGGAAGACCAGTTCGGCAACCTGGCCGCAGCCGGCACCTCGAGCAACGTCGTCACGATCACGCGCACCCCGCACGGTCCGACTTACACCGTCACCACCGGCACGGTCAACGGCGAAGATGTCGCCCTGTTTTCGACCTCGACCACGGCCCAGTTTTTCGCCAGCGCGACTTCGACGACGCCGATCACGAGCGTTGTAATTCCCAAGGGAAGCACCGGCATCACGGTTTATTACAAAGACTTGACGCCCGGCATGTCGACGGTCACGGTCGACACGGCGAATCTCGGTTCGTTCTCGGAGACCGAAACCATTGTCGAAGCCGCCAGCCAGATCGTCTTCGTGACTTCGTCGCAGACGTTCACCGCGGGCGTGATTGGAACGAAGATGACCGTCCAATTGGAGGCCGCCAATGGCGACATTACCGAAGCGACCGCTCCGGTAACAATTACGCTGAAGAGTTCTTCGGCGACCGGCACATTCCACGACGCCGCGGGCGATTCGGCGACGATCACGACCGTGACGATCCCGACCTTCGGTACGTCGGCGAGCTTTACCTACAGTGATACCACGGCCGGAACGCCGACTCTCACCGCCAGTTCTTCGCCGTTGGCTTCCGCCGTCCAGACGGAAACCGTGATCCCGGCGGCCGTGAGCAAGCTGGTGTTGTCGCCCAGTGCCACCACGTTCCAGACCGACGGCAGTTCGCCCACCATCACCGTCACCGAGGAAGATAAATTCGGCAACGCCGTTCCGGCATCCGGCCCCAGCGGCCAAACGATCACCCTGAGCACAACTTCCGGCACGGGCACATTCGAAGATGTTAATGGCGTCGGCACGCATTCCATTCTCATCGAACCCAATTCGAGCAGCGCCGTCTTCACTTATTCCGATCCGACGCCGGGAACCTACACGCTGACGGCGACAGCGAGCGGGCTAGGCATCTCGGCCAAGATGACGGCCAAGGTGAATCCTGTCGCAGCCACGCAGATCGTCATCACGCCGCCGGCAAACAACTTCGAGGTCGCGGGCAGCCCCTCGGATCCGTTCACGGTGACGCTTGAGGATGCCAGCGGCAATCCGACCATGGCGACGGAAAACATTACGATCAACTTGCATAGCAATTCCTCAACCGGCACGTTCCAGGACTTCACCAACGCGACTGTCACTTCGATCACGATTCTCAAAGGCAACGCGTCGGCCACGTTTAGTTACACGGATATGACCGCCGGAACACCGACGTTGACTGCCACGGACATCACGGACGGTTTCCCCGCGGTAACAACCACGACCACCGTTACCGCGGCTGCGGCTACCCAGGCAGTGTTTGTCCCAAGCGCGACGCAGACGGTGAATGCCGGAAATACCTTCACGGGCTCCGTCGTTCTTGAGGATAGCTCGGGCAATGTCGTGCCCACGACGACAACGCAGACAATCGTCTTGTCTGACAACAATGGCGGCGGAACATTCACGCCGGCGAGTCAGACATTGACATTTAACCCCGGCACTTCGAGCCAGCCGTTTACTTACGTCAACTCTGCGATCGGCGCTTACACGCTTTCGCTCAGCACGTCGGGCTCGCTGACGACCACCAGCACGCTGGTGATCAACGAGGTTTCTTCATCGCAATCAACCAGCCTCACCAACAATAGTTTCGAAGCGCCGGCAACCTCTTCGACGTCATATCTCAGTGGGACAAACAACGGATGGGACTATGAGGGTTCGGCGTCTTCTGGCGTGACCGTCGCCGGCTCGCCTAGCCCGCAGAGCGCGTATTTCAACGCGGCGCCGCCGAACGGTGTCCAGGGAGCGTTTATGTTCGCGGGGGCGACGATTTCACAATCCGTCACCTTCGCAGCCGGAACGTATTCGCTGTCGTTTTTCGCGATCCAGCCCACGAATATCAGCGGTGCAGCTTCGGTGCAAGTCTTGATTGACGGCATGTCGGTTTTCGGGCCCACGTTGCCCAATTCCAATTTATCTTGGAATCAATTCACGACGACGACGTTCACATTCGCCACCTCGGGAACGCATACGGTGGAATTCATGGCAGTCGGGGTGCCTTTGACCTCTGTCTCAATTGACGACGTCACAATTGCGTAGGCGCGGCACGCGGGCAAGTCACGGGGAATAGACTCTGACTGAGGGCGCGCGGTTTTCAGAATGCCTACGATCGGCATGCGCTTAGGGTTGCACTGTTTGTCCGGCGACAGTTACCCTGCGGTGCAATAGGATTGCGTCAAGAGTCGTGCCGCTTATGCGTCGGTCGTGAAGCGGCCGCTGATGTCGCTCGTTGCCAATAAGACAAGTCCGCCGAAGGCGCTCCATCTTGACCCGCAAATTGGCGATTTTGCTGTCATGCGTCGTCGTGACCTTTGCGGTTCACGCAGGATTATTTCGCGCGGTGGAAGTGCATTCGGCGATGATCGCACGGTGCTCACCTTGGCCGCCGCCAGCACCAAGGAAGCGGTGAACGACGCCGCGGCGATTTTCAAAGCCGATACGGGGATCGTCGTCAAAGTCAGTCCCGCCGGGTCGAACATCCTGGCGAATCAAATCATCAACGGCGCCGGGGCCGACGTGTTTCTGTCGGCCAATCAGGAATGGGCCGACGCCGTGGCGAAAAAAGGCTTCGCCGCTCAAACGCGTCCGCTCTTAACCAACGGATTGGTGTTGGCCGTGCCGCGGGGCAACGCGGCGAAGGTAAAAACACCGGCCGATTTACTCTCCGATCGGGTCGCGCATATGGCGCTGGCCGGCGAGAAAGTCCCCGCCGGAATTTATGCCCGCCAGGCGTTGCAGGCGGCCAAGGTTTACGACAATCTCGTGCGTGACAAAAAAATCATCCGCGGCGAGGATGTCCGCTCGACGCTCACGTTCATCGAGCGGGGCGAAGTGGCCGCCGGCGTCGTGTATTCAACTGACGCCCTCCTTTTCCAGCAGATCGAAGTCGTGTACACCTTCGATCCGAAGACGTACGACAAAATCGTCTACCCGCTGGTGCTGCTCAAGCACGGGCAGGATAATCCAGCGGCTCGAAAGTGGTTCGATTTTCTCAGCTCCAAGACGGCCGCGACGGTGTTCGAAAAACGAGGCTTCAAACTGTTGAAATAGCAGCCTGTTGAAAAAGGGGGACTGGCTCTTAGCGATCGAGAGGATTCCCCCGGTGTGAGCGCCAGATTTGTGGGTGGAGCATCCGTTTCCGCGTTCTCCCTCTCCCTTGACGGGAGAGGGCTGGGGTGAGGGTGGGAACCAAGTTCGATCTTCCACTTGCAGTTAGATTTCGACATCACCGATGTTCCCACCCCTCACCCCCGACCCCTCTCCCGCAAGGGGCGAGGGGAGAGGCGTTTATCCGCAGCGGCATCCCCACCACTTTCGAGACGCTCACACATTCCCCCGGTATTCGCGTATAAGCGCATAGTGCCTGTCCCCTTGCTCAACAAGCTGATAACATGAGCTTTTCCGCCGAGGAGTGGCAGGCCGTTGGGCTCAGCTTGCAAGTGGCCGTCGCGGCGGTGGTGGCCAGCTTGCCGCTGGGAATCGCGATCGCTTGGCTGCTCGCCCGGAAACAATTCTGGGGCAAGGCGGCGTTGGAAACGCTGGTCAACTTGCCGCTGGTGTTGCCGCCCGTCGTGACCGGGTATCTGCTGCTGGTCCTATTCGGCCGCAACGGCTGGCTCGGCGGATTTCTCGAAGACCGGCTGGGAATTCACATCATTTTCACCTGGAAAGCCGCCGCGCTGGCCTCCGCGGTGATGGCCTTTCCGTTGATGGTCCGCTCGATTCGGCTGGACTTCAAGAGCGTCGATGTCCATCTGGAGCAAGCGGCCCGCACGCTCGGGGCCGGCCCGTGGGATGCGTTTTTCACGATCACGCTGCCGCTGGCCCGCCGCGGGATCATTGCCGGCTGCCTGCTGGCCTTTGCCCGCAGCATTGGCGAGTTCGGGGCGACGATCATGATCTCGGGCAACATCCCGGGCGTGACGCGCACGATGCCGCTGGAAATCTATAGCCTGTTGGAATCGCCCGGCGGCGAGACGCAAGTGCGCGGGCTGCTGGTCGTTTCGGTGCTGATTGCCGCGGGCGCCGTGATCGTCGGCGAAATTTTGGAGCGCCGTGTGCGCCATCATCTGGAGGCCGCGTGACGCATGGCCCGGCTTCAATTCAACGCCCGCCACAAGTTCGCGTCCGGATTCGCACTCGACGCGGCGTTTGAACTGGACGGCGGCGTGACGGCCCTGTTCGGTCCCTCGGGCAGCGGCAAAAGCACGACACTGGCGATCATCGCCGGCACGCTGCGGCCGCAACAAGGCCACGTGCAACTCGGCGACCGCGTGCTATTGGATACAGCCCGCCGCATCTCGCTTCGGCCGGAGCGGCGCAACATCGGCTACGTGTTTCAGAACCAGCGGCTGTTTCCGCATCTCACCGTGGCCGGCAATTTGCATTACGGCTTGCGGCGGCGGCCGGCGCGGCAGGTCGAATTTTCGCGGGTCGTCGAAGTGCTGGAACTCGGGTCATTGTTGCAGCGCTATCCGCGCGGCCTGAGCGGCGGCGAACAGCAACGGGCCGCGCTCGGCCGGGCCGTGCTGCGCGGCCCGGAACTGCTGCTGATGGACGAACCGCTCACCGGTCTGGACGACGCCCTCAAGGACCGAGTGCTGGTCTATTTGGAGCGGGCGCTGGCGGAATGGCGGATCCCCACGCTGTTGGTCAGCCACGACCAGTTCGACGTGCGGCGGCTGGCCGAGCGGGTCGTGATCCTCAACGGGGGCAGCGTACTGGCCGCCGGCCCGACGCAAACGACGCTCGATCAGGCGATTTTCAGCAGCCGGGTGCCAATCGACGTGCCAATCAACATCGTTCGCGTGGCGGAAACGACGAATGTCGGAGCCCATGCCGAAGGCAAGATCGGCGGACAGACATTCCACTTGCCCCGCGCCGTGGGCGAACCTCAACGAACGGTTCGCGTCCGCTTCTTGCCGAGCGATGTCACGTTGAGCAGAAATCCCGTGCCGGGCATCAGCATCCGCAATCAGCTCCGCGGGACGGTGGCGGATATCGTCGCGCGCGGCGATCTGGTGTTCGTCCGGGCCGACGTCGGCGAGATGTTTTGGGCCGAGATCACGGCCAACGCGCTGGAGGAACTAGGCCTCGCCGTCGGTGAAGCCGTGACATGCCTGATCAAAGCCAGCGCCCTTCAAATCATCGACGGATCGTAGGGTGGGCACTGCCCACCAACGCACTGCTGGCAGCTTTCGCACTGCGACTGGTGGGCATTGCCCACCCTACGGCACCCCGATCGGATGAAATGATTGAATCGCTACGGTTCGTGTTTTAGGATGTGTACACTGCCCGCCGGATTGCTTCCTCACCTCACATCCTTCCCACCGCGTTCATCGAAAGGCTCCGCGTATGAAATTGTCGCGCACGGTTCGTTGTTGCATTCTCATCACTTTGTCGCTGGCGTTGAATTCCGCCATCGCTTCATTGCGGGCCGATGAGCCGGCCGCCAAATCGAGCGGGAAAATCGCCGCGAAACTGCAGCCGTTCGTGGATGAACACACACTGGCCGGCGCGGTAACGCTGGTGGCCAACAAGGACCGCGTGCTCGATGTCGAGACGGTCGGCTGGGCCGATATCGCCGCGAAAAAGCCGATGCAGCCCGACAATTTGTTTTGGATCGCCTCGATGAGCAAGCCGATCACGTGCACGGCAATGATGATCCTGGTCAACGAAGGCAAAGTGGGCCTCGACGATCCGGTCGAAAAATATCTCCCTGAGTTCAAGGAATTGCAAGTCGCCGTCCATGGCGACGCGAAGAAACTGAAGAAACCGAACCAGCCGATCACGGTGCGGCAGATTCTCAGCCATACCAGCGGCATGCGATTCTCCTCGCCGATCGAGCATCCCACGCTCGACATGCTGCCGCTGGCCGTCGCGGTCCGCAGTTACGCCAAGACGCCGCTGCAAACCGAGCCGGGCACGAAATGGGACTACGCCAACGCGGGCATTAACACGGGCGGGCGGATCATCGAAGTCGTCTCGGGCATGCCGTATGAAAATTTTCTGCAGCAGCGGCTATTCACTCCCCTGGGCATGAAGGACACCACGTTCTGGCCGAATGATGAACAGACAGCCCGCTTGGCGAAGTCGTACAGGCCCAACTCGCATCACGACGGTTTGGACGAAATCAACATCGATCAGTTGCACTATCCGCTGAACGATCATCGGCGCCAGCCGATGCCGGCGGGAGGATTGTTTTCCACGGCCGCGGATCTGGCAAGTTTTTGCCGAATGCTTCTAAACAACGGCGAGCTCGACGGCAAACGCTATGTCTCCGAAAAATCGATCCGCGAGATGACGAGAGACCAGTGCGGCAAGTTGCCAAACAGCTACGGTTTCGGTTGGAGCGTCGAAAAACATCCCGGCGGCCCATTCGGCCATGGCGGCGCGGAAAGCACCGACATGCAGATCGATCCGCAGAGGAATCTGGTGTTGATTTATCTAGTTCAGCACGCCGGCTACGCGAACAACGATGGCGGCAAGATTCTTTCGACGTTCAGAGACACCGCCCGCGAGATGTATGGGAAATAGGATAGCCGAGCTCGCGCGGCAACCGCTTATTGCGAGCTTGTGAAAGAATGGGGACTGGCTCCGAGCCAACCGCCGGAAGGTAGCAAAAAATGCCGGCCGCGAGGTGCCTGTCCCCATTCTTTCACACCCTCTGCGTGCGCGGCTCTTTGGGGGGCGCGTTCTCGGGCGCGGTGCATCGATCATTCCGGGCGGAGTTGCAAGGGGAATACGATTTTGACCGGGAGGGCCGCGGTGAGATCGGCGGGGTCAGCCGATTCGATCGCGGCTGTGGCATGCGATAGATTCCTGGCGAGCTCGTCTAAATCAAGACCGAAGTAGCGCAGCGATTGCGGACGCGACTGCCCGCGGACCAGCGCGAGCAACTCCACGGCTCGGGCGATGTGCCGGGTCACGCCGATCGGCCGGCCTTCGCGGGCTTTCACGCCGGCGGCGGCGAGTTTAATCAGGCACTTGAAGAAATCCGCGGCCTCCGAGTGCCGGTCGCAGGCATGCCACAAGGCTTCCCAGGCCTCGTGCGCTTCCCAGTAGTAGCCGTAGTTGAAAAGGTCGATGCCGAAGCGGTACTCGACCGACACGCGCCAAGTCTCCGAGAATGGCCGCTGAGCAAGCCCCGCCGGATGCCCAAAGCTGTGCCCCAAGGGATCGCTAACCGGATGTGGAAATTTGCCGGTCACGTAAGAATACGCCGGAAAAGAAAGCTCGGGCGCATAGCGCGGCGCAAGCGCCAGTTGCGAAGGTTTCGGTTGCAAAGGCGCCATCATTGCGGTCGCGCTCTCACGCGTCCCTCACGCCCCTCAAGTTCTCACGCCCCTCAAATCCTCATTGCGGTGTTGCGCTCCCGCGAATTCGATCGCCGACGAAGCGCACCAGCCACAACAGCGGAACCATCAGCAGCAAGCAGGCAAAGAGCGCGGCGGGAACGAGCCACGGAACCAGAAATGTCTCGTTGATTCCGTCCCACACCGCGGCCCAGCGCAAAATCGTGACCCACGCGGCCAGACACAAAAACGGTCCGAAGCGAATTTCGCTCTGCCGGCGCGAGAGCCATTGAATTGCGCCGATCACCGCCCCCGCCACGGGCGCGAGGAAGAAAATCACCAGGCAGGGCTGCCAGCCCAGGTAGGCGCCGATCATGGCCAACAGCGTGACGTCGCCGAAGCCCATCGCTTCGCGCCCGAGCAATCGTGTGCCGACGATGCGCACAGCCCAAACCAATCCGCCGCCCGCTGCCACGCCAATCAACGACGAGAGCAATGCCCGCCAGTGCGGGCCGCCCACGCGCCACGCGACCCAGATACCGATTGAGGCGATCGCGCCGATCGCCAGAATCCAATACGTGAGTCGATCGCGCAGCAGATGCGCCAAAAGATGGTCCAGGCGCGCCGGAGGCCATGCCGCGTGCGCCACAAACGGGGCAACAGCGCGAAGCACCACGCCCAGACGCAGGCCAGTCCCGCGGCCAGCGAATGCACGTCCGGCGTGCCCAGCAATTCGCTCGGCCAGGGCCACTCGCGGGGAGCGGAGAAGGTGAGAAAATCGAGTTTGTGGGCGATCCGCAAAGCGCCGGCCGGAATGCCGACGTCGACCATCACCGGAAGCAGTACCGTCGGCAACAAGGCCGCTAAAAACAACCCCAAGAGCGTCCCGGGCACGGTGATTTCATCGGGAATCAATCCTTCATCCATGTCGATCAGCGACGCGACCAACATTAGCACCGACAGGCAGGCGTGGCTTGCAAAGACACAATGCAGCGCCACCATCGCTTGGCGACGTTGCCCGGCGTTCATGGGGAGCAACAGGGCATTTTGCAAAATCGCAGGGAGCAATCGCGAACTCGGGTCGCCAATTTCCCAGGCGTAAAGAGCCGCAAGACCCACGGCGCACGCCAATTCGATAATCAACGGCCGAATCCAAAAACCGGTTTGCCGCGGCGCCTGCCGCGCGGGCATCTTGCGACGCATGAGCAGCCAACCCACAATCGGCAACCGGTAGATCCAGCTTCCGGTCGTAAAGCTTAGAAAAGCCGCGTCGGGCGAGCGCACGAACCACGGGCATACGCTACGAGGCGAATACTCCAACCGCACAACCAGAAAATTCACGAGGCTGCCGAGGCACGCTCCACAGACCGCCAGAATCGCCAGCCGCGCGTCGAACGGAATGGAAAGAATAAAGTTCACGCGGGCTCGTCATCCTTGGGCAACCGGCGAAGAATCTCCGCCGCCACTTCGGCCGGGTTCTTGTCCACTGTGTCAACAATCCAGTCGGCGCATTCTTGATACAGCGGCGTGCGGACCGCCAGAAGGTGTCGAATTTCGTCCAGCCCGCCGGCGGTAGTCAACGGTGGCCGACGGGCAATCGACGCGGGATCCTCGGCCAACCGCCGGTGGATCGTGTCCGGGTCGGCAGTGAGCCACACGACCGTGCCTGCCGAGCGCAGCAGCTTTCGATTCTCTTCGCGAAGGACCACGCCGCCGCCCAAGGCGATCACCGTGCATCGGCGACACAGCAGATCGGTCAAGACAGCGCTCTCCAGATCGCGGAACGCCGCTTCGCCCGCGTCGGCGAACATGGCGGAGATCGAGCGGCCAGCCCGAAGTTCCAATTCCACGTCGGCATCGACCCAATCGCATCCCAGAGCCAAGGCCAGATGGCGGGCCACCGCCGACTTGCCCGTGCCACGATAGCCGATCAGCAAGACATTCATGGCCGCCGCGCGGGTTGCGAAAGAATGGGGACTGGCTCCGAGCACGTCGCGCGGGAAGGGCAAGAACATCCTGGCCGCGAGGTGCCTGTCCCCATTCTTTCACTTCGTCCGAGACCGGAAAAGTCGCGCGGCCGAAAGCTACATCTTCGCCGGGCCGATCGCCCGTTTCAACACGTCGCGCATCAACTCCCAGGGGCCATCCTTGCCGGTAAACAGCGCGAATTGCAAGCTCGCCTGGCGAATGAACATTTCGACGCCGGTGATCACCGTGCAGCTTTGGCTCCGGGCGTCTTTCACCAGCAGTGTGTTCTCCGGATTGTACACCGTGTCGAGCACGACCATCGACGGTCGAAGATAGTGCTTCTCGAACGGGGTTTCATCGACGTTGGGATGCATTCCCACCGGCGTGCAGTTGATCACGACGTCGGCGGCGACAAAGTGCCGGCCGTTCCAATCCACCGTGCGGCACTCCATCTGGTCGGCCAGTTGCTGGGCGCGAGCGCTCGTGCGGCTGGCGACCACGACGCTGGCGTTGCGGCGCTTCAAGCCGAACACAATCGCCCGGGCAGCGCCGCCGGCCCCCAACACCAACACCGTCTTGCCATCGATCGAGCCGCGTTCGTACTGCGGCGGCTGCATGGCTCGTTCCAGAGCGTCCATGGCGGCCCGATAGTCGGTGTTGTAGCCGATCAGCACGCGGCCATCGAACACAATCGTGTTCGCGGCGCCGATCCCCTTGACCGCCGGCTCGAATTTCGCCAGCTTCCGCAGCACCGTTTCTTTGTGCGGGATCGTAACGCTCAGCCCGTGGATGCCGAGTTGATCGGCCTCGTCCAAGAACTGATCGAGGTTCTCGGCCGGCACTCGAAACGGCACGTAAACAGCGTTCACCCCCGCCGCGCGAAATGCGGCGTTATGCACCTGCGGGCTGAGGCTATGGCCCACGGGATCGGCGATCACGCCGTACACGACCGTAGCGCTGTCGATCTGGTCGTAGTGAAACACGTCCTTCATTTGCTGGTAACTGAACTGCCCCGGCGCGAGGACTCGTTCCTGGTGAAACGTGGCATAGGTCCAAGGCGCTCCGAATCGGCCGCAGAGAATGCGCGAGGCCGCGCCCATGTCGCCCATGCAGAAGCCAACGGTCGGCTGGCGGCTGTCGCGCACGAGGTTGAGCATCCGCAGATTGTCGTGTGGATGGTTGGCCATCGTGGCGATTTTGACCACGTCGGGATCGAACGTGGAGAGCCGGTCGTGGATTTCCTGGAGCTCGTCCGGCGTCTTGCGGAAATTATGGTAGCTGATGATCCGCTTCGTCTTGCCGAAGCGCGGGATGCTGGCCGCAACGTCTTCTTCCAGATCGATGTAGTCGACCCCTTCGGCGATCGCGCTGCGCAGGAGCATCAACCGCTGCGGCTCGCCGCCGGTCCACTTGCCCCCTTCGGCCTCGCGCCGGCAGGCGACGATCACGGGGCAGGGCCGATCGGTGAGCAGGCGCTTCAGATTCACATCGCCGTTGATCCAATCCAGACGCAACTCGACCAGCTTCGCACCGGTTTCGACCAGATGCCGATGCTCGGCGATCATGTGCCGATGTCGCCCGCGGCCGATGCTGGTGCAGATCATGGTGGCTTGAATCGGATCCGAGAAATGGGCGCTGGATCGGGCGGTCCGCTGAGAGCCGTCTATTTACCAATCAAAATGCAAACGCCCGCCGCGATGGCCAGGCACGCCATGATGATGCCGAGGCCCGAGAACGCTAGGCTCGTGAGCGCGATAACGCCTTGTGCGATGAGCCAAATCGCCAACAACAGCATCCCAAGGTTCTTTGTCACAGCGATTGAATCTCCAAATAGGCGATGTCTTTGCAGCAAGCGATTCTCTTCGGAAAATCGCCGCCCAACGCAAGTTTTCCAATCGTAACCGGGAAAACCGCCGCTTGCAATCCGAGGCGATTCACTGGTCGCACAGCGCGGGGCACTCGTGGCAAAGCATGATCCGCACGCGAATTCCGGCCGCACAACTCGGTTGCTAGAATAGCATCATGGAGCCAAATCCCTATAACGCGCCGCAATCCATTTCTGCTCGTACAAGTCGCGAGGACGTCCTCATGCGGCGGTTACTCCGCAGGCTTCTGCAATGGCGAACCAGACCGCCGACCTTTTTCGGCGTGCTTCTTTCACGGCAGGGATTGCCCAGCATTGCGCTCTTGGGATGCTTAGCCGTCCTGGTTCCAATTGCCCTCGATGCACCACGCGATGCCATCTTGGTGACGACTGGAATGTTCATCGGCGTGTCGCTCCGAATGGTAGCGCTGGCGCGTATGACCGCCCGAGTCTGGCCGCTGCAGGAGCCGCTATTCGATTGGAACAAGATCGAGGATCAGGCTCGTGAGTTGAATCTCTGAGTTTGCGCCGGTTGCTAGATTGCAAGTCGCGATAGGCGTTCGCGTTTGCGGTTTTAGGTAACGCGTCGATACCAACCCGCACCGAAGTGCCTGGCAGGACAGCCCAGGGCATCGCCCTGGCGGATTTAGGAACCAAAATGTTTTTGCACCCCAGGGGGTGCGGCAGCGCGTTGGCCGCACCCCTACAGGGTGCAAAATTGCGATTTGGAAATCAACCCCAGGACGCTGTCCTGGGCTGTCCTGCATTGCACCTTCGGTGCGATAAGAGCCCGGACCAACCTTGGGGTTAGTGTAGGGGGCGCTGAATTTGCATCCCGCATCTCATGGAACAGCCGTCCAAAATCGCGCGCCAAATTACAAACTGCGGAATGCACCACCAATTTCGTTTTTCCGCGGATGATCTTGCCTGGTTCGAACAATTTCCGCTACTATCCCCGCCGATTTTCAAGCATCTCGCCCTCATTCACGGAAACCGGGCTATGAAAATTGACGTTAGTTATCCGGCCGACGACAAGGCGGAAGATAAAACCGCGAATACGAAAAAGCCGGCCTCGCTCTGGGGACACATAGTCCAGATGACGCCGATCGTCCTGACGGTGTTGGCCACGGCCTTGGCCGGCATGTCGAACAGCGAGATGACGCAATCGATGTATCGCCGAACTTTGGCCGGGCAATTCGAGGCCAAAGCCAGCGGACAATGGGCCTACTTTCAAGCCAAGCGCATCCGCGGCACGAATCTGGAAGGCACCGTGGCGCTCTTGCGGAGCGTCGAGCATGTGCAATCGTTCGACGGCGGCCAATTCGACACCTCGCTGGCCGGGGCGATTCGGTTGCTGACAAAACTATCCGCCGGCTCGGCCGACTCGGCGGCGGCGATCCAAACCAAATTCGACCGCTGGCTGGCCGCGGCGCGGACGAGCCAAACTCTGACCTACCTCGAAGGGCCGGCGATGCCCAAGAGCGTCGACCAGCAGCTGCCGGACACCGCCGATTTTCATCATCTGACGGTCGCCTTGCAGGCCATGTCGCAGCGTCCCTCCGACGCCGAATTCGCCGACGTCGTGAAACCGGTCCGACCCTCGTGCATCGAACAAGCGTCTTTATTGGCGCAGCAAAACTCCGACGCCTTCGATAAGTCGTGCGCTCCGGTGAGCCAGGCGGCCGTGCAATTGCGGGCAATCGTGGCTGAGCTTTCGGCGGCGGCCAAACCGTTGCTGCGTCCCGAGGAGGCCGAAAATCCGACCGACGAACGATCGAAAACGATTGCCGCGTTGCAAGCGAAACTGGCGCAGCTCGGCGCCAGCGTGGAAACAGCCATCATGGACTTCGATGCGCGGCGCTACCGCCGCGAATCGACGTACAATCAGAATGTCGCGGAAATGCTGGAATTGCGGGTCGCCCGCAGCGGATTCGAATCGGACATCAACCGCCGGCGGAGCCGCAACTTTTTCTACAGTATGTTGATCGCCCAGGCGGGCGTGACGATCGCCTCGCTGGCGTTGGCTCGCGCCCACCATAGCCTGTTCTGGTCGATCGCGGCATTTGCGGCGATCAGTTCGCTGTGCTTCACTTGTTTCACTTATTTCGGCCTCGCGTGAACCGGGGAGTCGCTTTTACTCGACCGTGCCCATTTTTTCGCGTTGTTCGCGGCGGTCGAAGTCGCGCAGGGCGTCGAACACTTCTTGCAGGTTGCCAGCCAGGATGCTGTCGAGCTTGTAGAGCGACAGATTGATCCGATGGTCGGTCAAGCGGTTGTCGGGAAAGTTGTAGGTGCGGATGCGTTGGCTGCGGTCGCCGGAGCCGACCAGCGTGCGGCGTTCGTCGGCCCGCTGCTCATGCTCTTGCTGCCGCTTCAATTCGTAGAGCCGCGTTTTGAGCACCCGCAAGGCTTTGGCAAAATTCTTGTGCTGGCTCTTTTCATCCTGGCATTGCACGACCAGGTTCGTTTCGTAATGCGTTAGCCGGATCGCGGAGGCGGTTTTGTTCACGTGCTGCCCGCCGGGGCCGCTGGCGCAAAAGATGTCCTTGCGATAGTCGTCCGGCTTGATGTCGATTTCCACGTCTTCGGGCTCCGGCAGCACCGCGACCGTGGCCAGCGAGGTTTGAATGCGGCCTTTGGTCTCGGTCTGTGGGACGCGTTGCACGCGATGGCCGCCGCTTTCGTATTGCAGATCGGCGAAACAGCCTTCGCCTTCGATCCCCAGCACGAGTTCCTTGAAGCCGCCGAGCTCGGTCGGGCTCATCTCCAGGACTTCCATCTTCCAGCCGCGCGTCTCGCAGTAGTGGCGATACATTTCATAGAGATCGCGGGCGAACAGCGCCGCCTCGTCGCCGCCGGTGCCGGCGCGGATTTCCATGACGCAGCGCGCGCGGTTGGCGTCTTCGCCGCCGATCGTCATGTCCAGCAGCTCGTCCCAATACTTTTCGCGCTCCTCGCGGAGCGTCGGCAGTTCGGCCTCGGCCAGCTCGCGCATCTCGGCGTCGGGGCCTTTGATCATTTCGAGGGTCTCGGCGATCTGGTCATTCAATTGCTTGAACTGCCGATACTTCGTCGCCAGCTTGGCCAGCGAGCCATGCTCGCGCGCAATCGGACCCATCCGCGCGGAGTTGGCCATCACCTCGGGGTCGAGCAGCAGCCGTTCGAGCTCTTCGAACCGTGTGAGCTTTTGTTCCAGCATTTCGCGCATGGGAATTCTCGTTTAGTCGAGCGTGTCGAAAAAGGGGACAGGCACTTCGCGGCAGCCTGGAACTCAGTGAAACCCGCTCGGTCGCTCAGAGCCAATTCCCTTTTTCGGTCGGAATTGAGAATCCGGGAGTTGCTGCCGCCGTGCGGACAAGGCTCGGAGACGCCGCGCCCTCGCGCAAGTTGAGGACGCGGCCAAATCGGTGCAGCTCGCCAGCCGAACGATGGACCGACGCACAGAGAGTAGCTAACCTTCGGCAGCGGTCGAGGCTGCCGGGGCGGCCGCTTCGGCCCCCTTCTTGCCGCGCTTCAGGCTGGCATAGCCGGCGCCGGCGAATTTGGTCTTGAACTTCTCGATCCGGCCGGCCGTGTCGACGAACTTCAGCTTGCCCGTATAGAACGGGTGGCAGACGTTGCAAATATCGACCTTCAACTCCGGCACGACGCTGCGGGTGATGAACGTGTTGCCACACCCGCAGTGGACCTTCGTTTCAACGTACTTGGGATGAATGCCTTTTTTCATGACCGCCAATCCTTTTGCCCAGGCGAACCGTAGGTGACCGACGCGGTCGGAAACCGCAGTTCAGGGCTGCCAAAAGTGAAACCGCAACAAGAATATCGTACCTGAGGAGGGCAAATTGTACTGCAATTCGGCCGCCGGCCACAAGGGCTGCCAGACTGCGCAAAACTTGATTGCCGCGAGGAAAAAGGGGTACAATGCGGCCGTACAAGGAGGTTCGTCGCATGCTGCAAATTCTTGCTGCACGTTGCTCCGGCGTGCGGATTTTTTATCGCGGCGTTGTTGTTGAATGCGCCGCCGATTCTCGCACAAGCGGTTCAGCTACCGACGTTTCGCTTCTTTGGCGCGAGCACGACCGTCGAGGTGCCGGATAGCGGCAGCGGGTTTATTGGCGGGCTCAATTCGTCGAACGCCGGGCAGAACAATAGCGGCATTCCCGGGCTCGGCTTCCGACCGTTTACCAACCGAGCAACGAGCGGCGGTGGACAGGGAGGCGGGACGAGTGTCACGGCGGCGATCCACGATTTCGACGCCTTGGACCGCGAGCGGCTCGGCCCCGATTTCTTCGCCGATAGCCGAACGCCGGTGATGCTGCGCGGCGTAGCGCTGGCAAGCGCCGGTGGGACATCGCCCGTGGCGACCGATTCAATTGGAGGCCAGAGCGTCGCCGAAATCCGCCGCCGGCAAACCGACGAAGACTCGGCCACGCAAGCCGAAGCGGCCCAATATTGCGAGCAAGCGCGGGCTGCAGAAGCAGGCTGGCAAACCGGGCGTGGCGAAAATCTACTATCAGATGGCCGCCCGTCGGGCCACCGGTTCCTTCAGAGCCGAAATCCTGGCGCAATTGCGACGCATCAACGCCGCCAGCCAAACGCCTATGGAGCCGCGCACCGACTCAAGCCTGACGCGCTAGCGAAGGACCGGGATGCCGCACTGGCGTCGTCCTTCGCTTGCGCTTCAGGCTCGAGTGGGAAAAGCGTAAACGCGCCGCGCACGGAGCCTCGCCGGGGCTTTGACGGTCGCAGGTTCCGCGATCATACTAGCGACCATGTCGAAAATGCCTTCCTCGTCAAATCCCGCCGCGGCTGCCGATTCACTCGGCGATCCACCGAGCGATCCGCCCCCGTCGAGCGTCGAAAAGCCGGCGGCATCGCCCGTCCGTTTTTCGCGACGCAATTTGCTCGCTCGCGCGGGCACCACCGCCGCCGTTGGAATGACGGCCGCCATGAGCACTATGATGAACATCGAACCAGCACACGCCGCCGACCCGCCCCAGCGCTCGCACTCCTTCCATTTCGGGCTGAACACCAGCACGCTGCGGGGGCAGAAGCTGCCGCTGGCGGAGCTGGTCGACATTGCCGCTCAGGCGGGCTATCAGGCAATCGAACCCTGGATCAGCGAACTGGAAGACCATGTCCATCGCGGCGGCTCGCTCGCGGATCTCGGCAAGCGAATTCGCGATCTCGGAATGCAGGTCGTCAGCGCGATCGCGTTTGCGGAGTGGATCGTCGATGACGACGCCCGCCGGGCCAAAGGTTTGGAACAAGCCCGGCGCGACATGGATTTTGTACGCCAAGTGGGCGGCCTGCGCATCGCCGCCCCACCGGCCGGGGCACAGAACGTGAAGCTGGCCGATCTCGACCGCGTCACCGAGCGTTATCGGGCGCTGCTGCACGTCGGCGATCAGGTTGGCATCGTGCCGGAGCTCGAGTTTTGGGGCTTCTCGAAAACATTGTCGCGATTAAGCGAAGCGGCCGAAGTGGTATTGGACGTCGGCCATCCGAAGGCGTGTGTGCTGCCGGACATCTATCACATGTACAAAGGGGGCTCGAGCTTCGAGGGCCTGCGGTTGTTGAACAGCAACGCGATCCACGTAATTCACTTGAACGACTACCCGGCCCAGCCGCCGCGCGAGACGATTACCGACGCCGCACGCGTGTTTCCCGGCGACGGCGTGGCCCCTTTGCCCGCGATTTTCCGCGACCTGCGCGACGGCGGCTTCGACGGCACGCTCTCGATCGAGTTGTTCAACCCGCATTATTGGGCCGAAGACCCGCGCACTGTCGCCCGCACGGCGCTGGCCAAGAGCCGGGCGATTGTGGCCGATGCACTTGGCTGAAGCCAAGTTAGGCTTGAGGCTTGAGGCTACAGGCTTGAGGTACGAAGAGACAAAGACACATGGCTAAGCGACCGCTGTAGGCGGTCGCCTCAAGCCTTCAGCCCTCAGCCTTAAGCCTCCCGCATGCGTCTGCTGACTTATAACATTCACAAAGGCATCGGCGGGCGCGATCGGAAGTATCGGCTGCAGCGAATCGTCGATGTCATCGAGATCGAGAATCCCGACCTGATTTGCCTGCAAGAGGTCGACCGCGGCGTGGCCCGTTCGCGCTACGACGACCAGCCGGGCCTGCTGGTGGATGCGTTCAAATCGGCCGGCCATTTGTTTCAGCCGAACGTGCATCTTCGTACCGGCGTGTACGGCAACCTGGTGCTCTCGCGCTGGCCGCTGCACAGCAAGCACCAGATTTCTCTGCGCCTGAACGTTAAGAAAGTGCGCGGGGCCCAATTGGCGGTGGTCGAAACGCCCGAGGGACTCCTGCATATCGTCCATGTGCATCTGGGGCTTGGCGAGCGCGAGCGGCATTGGCAAGTCGAGCATCTGCTGGGGCACCATCGGTTTCAGGAATCGGCCCACCTGCCGACGATGATCGTCGGCGACTTCGAACGACTGGCGCAATACGCTGTGCGAAGGAATGCTTGGGCTGCGAGGGTTCCGCCTGTGGACGGCGCCCGTTTCGCGATTTCGCACATTTCCGGCTTGGCTGCCGCTGGGATCGCTCGACAAAGTGTTCGCCCGAGGGCCATTTTTTGTGCGTCAGGCACGAGTTATTCATTCCAAACTGGCGCGCAGCGCCTCGGACCATCTTCCCCTGGTGGTCGACTTCCATCTAGATTCCCGGCAAGCCAGTTCGTAGGCTGATGGGCACGGAATTCGCATGATCCGGTCGAGCCGCAATGCGGCTTGCTGGCAGTTTGCAAACGGGACGGAACGAATCGAAAAAAGGGAGTGCGATATGAATAGTTCTCTTTCTCGATGCCTTGCCACAGCGTTGCTGGCGATCGCAGTGGCGTTAGTTTCCGCCCGATCGGTCGAGGCTCAGGTCCTCGGCGGTCGGCTCGGGCAACGGTTGGCCGAGCGGCGCGCGCAATTGCAGCAGGGGCAAGAGCCGATCGCCGTGGCGGGCACGCCGTTTGGCGTGGCTCGGATATCGATCCCTCTGCCCGCCACCGGCGCCGGTTCGCCGAGGGATGCGCGACGGTCGCGGTCACCGAGAAGAACGGTCGAGCGTTTTATGCCGCCACGCTGAACCGCCCGGTGTGCGCGGCGCTGCGGGAGATACTTGACAAGGAATTGGCGATCCAGCTTCGCCCGCAATCGACGACCGTCTATTTTTTATTCCGGGGCAGTGCGCCTTTGGACCTGACGCTTTACGCACCGACCGCGATGCCGCAGCAGATCGTGCCGCAGCAGGATCCCGCGCGACACGCGCAGTTGCTCGCCGAATGGTGGAAGGAATACAGCGGCGACGCGGAGCGTGTGAATCGCGACGACGAATATCCCCATGTCGCGGATGTTTATCTCACCGGAATGCTCGCCCAGCGGCTCTCTCTGCAACCGCCGAGCTTCAGGCCCCGATTGCTGAGCCCGAAATTGCCGGATGTCGAAAAGACGTTCGGGCTGTTGCTGGGCACCGAGCAAGCGCGGCTGGCCGTGGCCCGCGAAACGATGACGACGCAAGCCCCGGTCGAAGCGGCCGATCAAGCCCTGCCGGCGCCACTCGCTATCCCGTCGCTGAATATCCCCGAGCCGCCGACCGACGTGGTCATCGAGCCGATCGCGATGCACGTGCCCCAGCAGTGGCTCTACATTCGCTACGGCAGTTTCAATAACTATCAATGGTTCCGCCAGACGCTTGACGAGTGGGGTGGCGATCTGCGAAATCTGATCACCTTGCGTGGGTTGGACTACAACATCAACGTCCGCGTGGAGCGGCAACTCTCGCTGCACGAATCGCCGCTGGCTCCGCTGTTGGGCCCGACCGTGATCGCCGACGTGGCCCTGGTCGGCGACGATCCTTTCCTGCGCGAAGGGGCGGCGATCGGCATGCTGTTTCAAGCCCGCAGCAATTTCGCGCTGGCCAACGATTTTCGACAGCAGCGAGTCGAGACTTTGGCCCGCGAAAAAGATGCCACCGAACAGAAGCTGCAAATCGCCGGGCACGAAGTCTCGTTTTTGTCGACGCCCGACAACCGTATCCGGTCGTTTTATGCGGTCGATGGCGATTATCATCTCGTCTGCAGCTCACGACAGATGGTCGAGCAGTTTTATGGCATAGCTGCTGGGCTCCCGTCTTTGGGCCAGGCTCCCGATTTTCGCCACGCCAGGGCCGAACGCAAACCCGATCCGGCCGACCAGGTATTTGTCTATCTCTCGGCGGCGTTTTTCCAGCAGTTGGCCAGCCCGCAATATCAGATCGAAATGACGCGGCGGTTGCGGTCGACGACCGATATCGAACTGCTGGAGCTCGCTCGCTGGGCGGCCCGAAACGAAGGCAAGCCAGACCCGACGCTGGGCGATCTCACGTCGGCGGGCTTTCTGCCTGCCAACTTCGGTCGTCGGGCCGATGGCAGCCGGCTGGAAGAGCTCGTCGGCGGGCAAGTCACCGACATGGTGCGCGGTGGCCGGGGTTCGTTTCTCCCGATTCCCGACGTGCAAATGACGAAAGTCACGCGCTCCGAGGCGGCCGCTTACGCTCGCTTCGCCGAATCGTTCAATGAAAGCTGGGGCCAGATGGGGCCGATGTCGGTGGCGGTGCGGCGAACCGATGCTGGCAACGGCCGCGACCAGATGGCAATCGCGGTGCGAACCATCCCGCTGGCGGCGAAATCGAATTTCCTCACCGACCGCCTCGGGCCGCCCGACGGCAAGCATATCGAGCCCGTCGCGGGCGACATCGTGGCAATCGACGCGGTTGTGAACGGCAGTTTGCAGGGGATGTTTAACCTTGGCGGCGGCGCTCCAGCGCAGCCATACCATTTGTTTGCCGGAGTTCGGGGCAGCGATTTTCGGCTGGACACACGGCTCAGCGCGTTTGTGCCGAATTGGCGATATTATGTCGGGGCGTGGCCGGTGCCTGGGCTGCTAACCATGTTCGGCGCCGGAAAGCCCGGCACGCCTGTCGACGCCAACGGTTTCTCTCAGGCGAGCGGTTTCTGGCAACGGCAGATGGGACAGATGACTGTCATCTCGCCGCAGGGCGACTTGTTGGCCGAAGTGACGCCCTCCTTGAAACTGGCGTCCGCCCCAGACGACGCCCAAGTGTTTCTACACGTTGGCGATTTGACCTCGTCGAAGCTGGCCGGCGTGGCGAATCAATTTGGCTACAAACGTGCCCGGACGATCGCTTTTGGCAACGCGCAATATCTCCAATCGTTGACGACGCAGCTTGGCGTGCCGCCGCAGAAAGCGATGGAAGTCGCGGAGCGTTTGGCCGATGCTCGGCTGGTATCGCCATTGGGTGGCGGGTATGAATTAGTAACGCGCGAAAATGGCTTCCCGACATGGGTTCCGACTGCGCTCAAGAACGAAACCGCCGGCGATTTTGTGATGGCCGAGGCCAAGTTTCAATCGCCGCCGCTGGATTGGTTCCGCGGGCTAGAGCTCACGCTGAAAAGCGATCCGGGCAAGCTCCTGGCGGTTAACGCCACGGTGCAAATGCAGCGACCCACGCCGGCACCGCCCGAGCCGTCGCCGTCCGCGGCAGCACCCTCGGGAACAACGCCAAAGACATCGCCTCCCGCGGTTCCCGAGCGCATCGAGCCGGGCCAATCGTCGCTCCAGCGGAATGGGCCCTAACGAGCGCTCTTCTGCTACAGCATACCGTCCCTCCCGCCGCTCGTCCTCGTTTCGATTATCGCTAGCCGCCGAGGTTTGTACGCTTACTCCCGCCGAAGAATTCGGCCTCAGCGGCTTGAGTCTTGATAGCCGTGTGCGCAAAGCCTTCTATGGTTTGCCGCCAGCGCTGCTCGGCGAGCTAGACGCCCGGATTGAAGTCGAAGCCCGCCGTCGCCGGTTGATCTACCAGCGGGCCGGCGGCGTGGAAACGATCCGCGTTCTGATGCGCCCGATTTGCATGATGCCCGAGCAGTTGGCCTACTTGCAGTACGTCAACCTGACGATGCTCAACGCGCTCAAGCGGCTGCCGGATATGTATCTGGCGGATCCGGCAATTCGCCGCGTCGTGCCGCTCAGCGAGCCGGAAGAACAGTGGCTGCGGGATACCTGGGGCCCGAGCCAGCGCGACAATAACCCGGTGATCGGCCGGCTCGACGGCGTGATCGAATTCACCAGCCCGATGTGGAAAGATTCGCTGAAGCTGGTCGAGCCGAACTTGAGCGGCGTCGGCGGAATTCATCTTGGCCCCACGGCCGAAGGGCTGCTGATCGATCTGGTGCTGCCCGTGTTGCAGCAGCAAGATCCAGATCTGGAACTGGAGGTGGGTCACGATCTGCGCGAGTTGTTCATCCAGGAATTGCTCGATCATTTGGAAGCGATTGGCCGCAAGGGTCGGCATGTCTGCTTCATCGAACCGAAATATTCGCAGCTTGGCATCGATGAGCAGGTTGCATTGGCCGAATATTATTTGCAGCGGCACGGGCTGAAGATTCTGCATGCCGATCCGGCCGAATTGGAGATTCGTGATGGCGAAGTGTGGTACGGCGAGAGCCTCGTCGATATCGCCTACCGCGACTACGAGGTGCGGAACCTGCTGGAGCTCGAGCGCAGCGGCGTGAACATCGCCCCGGTGCGACAACTGTTCCGCGAAAACCGAATGGTCTCGTCGATGGCCGGCGATTTCGACCATAAGAGCACCTGGGAAATTCTGACCGATCCGCTGTGGACCGCGCGCTATTTCAATTCGGAAGAGCGGCAAGTCTTCCGCCGCCACGTGCTCTGGACGCGCGTGCTCTTCGACCGCGAGACGACGCTGCCTGAGGGAACCCTCGGCGACCTGCTGGAATTCGTGCGCGAGGAGCGCGAGATTTTGGTCCTCAAGCCGAACCGTTCCTACGGCGGCGACCGCGTGCTGCTAGGGCACCTCCTGGAGCAAGCCGAATGGGAGCGCGCGATCGAAGAATCGTTGCGCGACCCGGACTCGTGGGTCGTGCAGCGGCTGGCGGCCATTCCGGTCAGCGAATTTCCGGTCGTCACCGTCGACGGCATGGTCCACGTCGAGCCGTTTTACATCGTAATGGGCTTCGCCCCGACAAAGTACGGCCTGGCCATCGTCGGCCGCGCCTCGCAGAAGCAAGTCGTGAACGTCGCCCAGCGCGGCGGCATGTGCTCCGTCCTCATCGGCCGCCCCGCCGGACGTTTGATCGGGCCAGGCGGGACGATGTGATTGCCGCGCAAGTGGCCCGGTACAACCAACGTTGATAGGATAAGCATGTTGCTGCTCATCGTTGCACTTTGTCGTCAGAGGGATTATGTCATCGAGTTCGCCGCAGTTAGATTCCAAGCCCTTCGATGAATTGCAGGCCGATTTGCAGGCTGAGGGGGCGGATGCGGTGCTGGAGCGGTTGGCGGGGTTGTTTCGCGAGCAGCGGCGGTATCATGAATTGTTCGACACGCGATTGATGCAATCCCGGCGCCGGTTGGGGCTGCCGGTCATTCTGGCCACGTCGCTCGAAGATCTGCCCGAGCCTGAGCGGACCGCGGTCGAAGAGGCTTATCTAACGGCATGCCGCGAGGTGGGCTGGCTGCTTTGGGACGATGGCAAATTTCGCGAGGCATGGCTCTATTTGCGGCCGCTGGGCGAAAATGCGACTGTGGCCGCGGCGCTCGGCAAGGTCGAGCCCGACGAAGCGAATGTCGGCGAGTTGATTCAACTCGCATTGCACGAAGGTGTCGCGCCCACTCGGGGACTGGAGTGGATCTTGCAGCACTACGGCACCTGCAACGCGGTCACGGCGTTCGACTCCGAGATGGGCCGCTTCCGGCGCACTCAGCAGCAAGACGGCGCGGCGCTGATGATCCGGCATGTCCACGCTGAATTGCTCACGAATGTGCGGTCCGATGTTGCCCAGCGCAAGCCAGATGATGGCAGTGTCGCCGCACCAACGCTTACCGCGCTGGTCGCCGGCCATCCGGAGATTTTCGACGAAAACAACTACCATGTCGACACGTCGCATCTCTCGGCCACGGTCCGGTTCGCGCGGATCGTGGAAGATCCCGACGTGCTGGAACTGGCCTGGGAGCTGACCGAGTATGGCCGCCGGCTAGGGGCCACGTTTCAATTCGCCGGCGACGAACCGTTTGTCGATGTTTACCCCAGTCACGGCTTGTTCTTCGCGGCACAACTGGGCCGCCAGATCGACGAGGCGATCGCTTATTTTCGGCAGAAGGCCGAGGAGGCCCCGGCCGAAGAGGTCGGCACGGCGGCGGCGGAAACATATCTCGTGTTGCTCACGCGGTTGAAACGCTACGACGAGGCGTTCGCGGCCTACAAGAAGCTGATTCCCGCAGGCGTACGCACGAGCGGCTTCGCCCCCACGATGCTGGAGCTAGCTCGGCTCGCCGGCGATTTCGACGGCCTGATGCAGTTCTGCCGCGAGCGCGACGATTTGCTTGGTTTCGCCGCCGGCCTGCTGTCCGCGATCAAGGGCTGAGGCCGCGGTTTGTTGCGGCCGACGCGCTCCGCTGGCGTGTCACGACCGCCAGGTATCACACGACGCGACGCGACTCGCGGTCGAGACGTTCGGCGATGAAGGAGATTGCCGCGGCGGCCAGGCGATCGTAGTATTGCCAACCGTGGCCGCCGCCGGTCGTGGTCAGGTCGCATTCGTGCGGGATGCCCAACGCGGAGAGTTTCATCCGCAGCCGATCGGCGCTGTCGAACCAGCGGTAATCGGCTGGGTCGCAGCAAAACCAGATATTGCGCGGCCAGTTGAGCGGATGCACGTGCAGCGTGGCGGTGTCCTGCCGGGCAGTTTCCTCGTCGTCGTACATCGACCGCAGCGTCTCGTCCCCCTCGCGCCAGCGGGTTTGAAAGTCGATAGCCGGGGAAATGGCGGCGACGATCGGAAACTTGCCGGCGTGCCTGAACGCCAGCCGCAGCACGCCCTGGCCTCCCATGCTGGTGCCAAGCAGGGCGATTTGCGGCGGCCTGGCCTGCCAGCGATCCGCGATAAACGGCAGCACCCGATCGAGCAGGTAGCGCTCGGCGGATTGCCGCGGATCGAACGCCGCGTTGATCCGATCGTTCCACCAACTTCGGCCCGTTTGCGGCGCGAGGACCGGAATGCCAAGGTCGGCAAACTGCCGGTTGAACGCCGCGGACTTGGCGAGCGGCGTGGAATGCACGCCGTGCAAATATAGAATCACCGAGCGTGCGTCGCTGGGTGCCACTGGCTTTGCCAGTGCTGGCTGCACGCGATTAGCCGAGTCAGCAAGCAGAACACTGGCGGAGCCAGCGGCGCCGGATGGCTCGTAGACGTCGCAGGGATGCCCGGCCAGATCGATCGTGGTCCAAGTTGCTTGAGAGTCCGACATTTCGGTGGCGCCAAGAACTTCCGGCTACGCGTCGAAACGGCCGACAATCAACGAAACATTCTGCCCGCCGAATCCGAAACTATTGCTTAGCGCGCGACGGCAGTGCGCCTGACGGGCGACGTTGGGGATGTAGTCGAGATCGCAATTCGGGTCGGGTGTTTCGTAGTTGATCGTGGGAGGCAAGACCTGGTCGCGCAGCGCCATCAGGCAGACAATCAGCTCGGTCGCGCCCGCCGCGGCAATCAAATGCCCCATCATGCTTTTGGTGCTGGAGACCGGAATCTTGTAGGCCTGCGTCCCAAACACCGTTTTGATCGCCAGGGTTTCGACCTTGTCGTTCACGTCGGTGCTGGTGCCATGGGCGTTGATGTAGTCGATGTTTTCGGGATTCACCTGCGCGTCCTCGAGCGCCAGCCGGATACAACTTGCCGCGCCGCGGCCTTCCGGATGGGTGTCGGTGATGCGGAAAGCGTCGGCGGTCGAGCCATAGCCGAGCAACTCGCCGTAAATCGTCGCACCGCGGGCCTTGGCATGTTCCAACTCTTCGAGAATTACGATGGCCGCTCCTTCGCCCAGCACGAATCCGTCGCGATCTTTGTCGAACGGGCGCGAGGCTTTCGTCGGCGCGTCGTTGCGGGTGCTCAGCGCCGTGAGCAGATTGAAGCCCGTCACGCCGAACGGATGGATCATGCTATGCGTGCCGCCCGAGAGCATGATGTCGGCTTCGCCGCGCGCGGATAATCTCGGTCGCTTCGCCGATGGCCTGACTGCTCGCGGCGCAGGCGGTCAAGCAGTTGAAGTTAGGACCTTGCGCATTGAACATGCTGGCCAGATGCCCGGCCGGCATGTGCGGTTCTTGTTCCAATTCGATCGTGGGATGGAGGGTTTCCAGTCCTTGCCGGGTGAACTTCGCGATGTCGAGCCGGTCGCCGTCCAGCGACTTGGTGACCATGTCGGTGAATCGGTCGAAATCCTGCTTCCCTTCGCCGCTGCCGAGATACACGCCGAACCGGGTGGGGTCGCCGACGCGGTCGATCAAGCCGGCGCTGGCGATCGCCTGCTTGGCCGCCCCCGCGGCAAACCGCGTATGATTGCTGCGATAAGTCCAACGCAACGGGTCCTCGCCGGCATCGGAAATATCCCAATGGCGGACTTCGGCCGAGATCCGCGTGGGGAAATTCGAGGCGTCGAAGCCCGTCGTGTAACCGACCCCCGACTCGCCACGTTGGAGACTACTCCAGAGCGCCTCGACAGTCGTGCCCAAGGGAGTAATGCATCCCACGCCGGTAATGACGACTCTGCGCCTCATCGGTTCGCCTTTCTTCGGAAACGCTGGCCCGCGGCGGCGAGATTCGCTGCCGCGATGGTCGCTCTATTCTAGGCAGAAATAGCTGCCGCGAACACAGCCGACACCGATTCCCGTGGTTCAGTCCCGGCCTGGCTGGCTGTTAAAAAAGGAGGCCGGCACTTCACGACCACGTCAACACCACAAGAATTCCCCCTGATCGCTCAGAGTCAGTCGTCATTTTCAAAAGGCTGCTTGACACGGCGTTGAATGGCGTCAACTCAGCGTGCCATTGTCGCTAACCACTCGAACATTCGGCTCATGCCGAGTTGGTTCCTTCAAAGGCAAACCATCCCGGCCGCGGCCGATCTCATAAACTCGTAGCATCCGCAACCAGTTGGTCAGGCCCGCGGGCTCGAACATCTTGCGACCGCTCGCGCCGCGGTGCAAGCAACCGAAGAAGATTTCCGCTTCGCCTTGCAGCTGCTCGCCGATCCGACTCGTTACGGACACGAAGGCGCCGTCGTCTTGAAGATCTTCGACCTTGGCCCGATACGTCAACAAGCTACCGGGCAGGGCCGGGGCTTGAAATGTCGCCTTGGCGACTTTGGCCAGGACCACGTCTCGCTCGAAGTGGTAATGCTCCGCGACGAGCAATCCGGCCGTTTGCGCCATCCCTTCGAGAATCAAGGAGTTCGGCATCAGCGGCGCGCCGGGAAAATGATCGTGCAGATGGTCCTCGGCCAAGGACACCGCCTTGACCGCGGTCGCCACGCGGCCCGATTCGAATTCCAAGTAGCGATCGATCCAGAACCAGCGCATGACATCTCTCTTGAAACAGCAATTCGTGTCGAGCAGGCGCCGCCCAGCAAGGGTGAGCGCGATGGCAATGGCTGACAGCGGAAACCGATCGCTAGACGCCGCTCTTCTGTTTCAACTTGCCCTCGACGTAGCGGACCAGGTCTTGCACGGTCAGGACCAGGACAAAATCTTGCACGACGGGATTGGCCTCGAATTTCGTCAAGTCGGCGAACGGAAGCCGTTGCTTCAGCTTGTCGATGCCGGTCGCCGTCACCTTGCCGTCATGGACGAATTCGGCGTTGTTCAGAATGTCTTCAGGAAACAATTCGCCGCGCGGGATTTTGATGTCGAAGGCTTTCTCAAGGCGGAACACGATGTCGAGAAAGTCGATCGACTCCGCTCCCAGGTCGCCGACCAGCGTCGCCTCGGGCGTGACTTCCTCTTCGCCAACGCCCAAGGCATCGACCAGCGCGGTGCGCACCTTGTCGTAAATCTCTTCTTGCGACGGCATTACCTGGAACCTCCGAACCTGGTTTACAGTATGGGCCCTTGCTGCGGGCTTCCGCTTCTGGTTTCGCCCCGGATTGCCAGCGACCCAGCGATCGAGCGGCGGCCTAAAAGGATGGCAACGAAGTCAAAAGTCGACGAAAAACGACCAAGATCTCCCTAGACTACGGCAGGATCACGATAAAGCAATGCGAATAAATTCTTCAAATTCTGCTTGATTTGGATATCAGCGGCCGCCGAGCCCGAGGCCACGTCCGCCAGATTGTACCGCTCGAGGATCAGGCGACCGCTTAGTTGGGTCTCGCCTCCCACGACGCCTTGGGCTTTGAGCCTCGTTTGCCGTTCGTCCTGGTCAATAATCTCCGCAGTCACGGTCAGAGTTTGTCCTGGAGCTACGAAACTACTGAATTTCACGTTGCGGGCTTCTTTCAACGTCACCATGCTATGGGCAAAATCTTCGCCGGCCCGGACTAACCAAGCTCCCGCCTGGGTCATCGCTTCCAACATCAGGACGCCGGGCATCACGGGAAACAGCGGAAAGTGGTCTCCCAAATACTCTTCGGCCAAGGAAAGGCTCTTCGTGGCCGTAATTCGCGCGCCCGGCTCCAAATGCACAATTTGATCCAGGAGCGTAAAGCGCATACCCTGCCGCCGCAGCCGTCAGACCGCTGCTGTAACTCAATATTTCGACCGCCAGTCTCAGCCGCCCCGCTCGATTTCAGCGGGCTCGGGATGAGATTTCATCACCCGACATCCGAGCCTCCCAGTATAGACCGGCATTTATCCCCTCACAACCGGGAATCAATCCTCAAAGACCATGAGTCGCTCGCGCGCCGTTCTATCGACAGCAACGAACCCGGGCGTCGGCGTATGTCAAAGTGTCAGTCCAAAGCCAATTTGGCAGAAAAACGCAGAGAGGTGAGCAAGCCCCTCCGCGTATGCAAGTTAATACTGAGAGACTACTTACGTTCACTATCAGTGTCGGTTTGGCACGGATTTTGCTTTTCACTCTTCATGGAAAGAGTGGGCCGCCGCGGTGTTACGGCCGAGCGATAGGGACAGTTTGCATTTATATGGGAGGAACGTGACATGATGGTACGAAGTTACGGGCCGCAGCCGCTTCGGCGTCTGCGCGACGAAATGGACCGAATGTTGTGGGGCCTTTATCGGGGCGCCGACGGCGGAGGCAGTGCGCAACCCGACGTTCAGGTGAATCCCCTGATCAATGTGTGGGAGGCGAATGACAGCATTTTCGTTGAGGCGGAGTTGCCGGGCGTGAAGCAGGACGATCTGGATATTTCGGTCGTGAACGACCAACTCTCGATCAAGGCTGAACGAAAAGAAGAGGTCGAGGCTGATTCGGTCTATCACCGCCGCGAACGAAGCACGGGCACATTGATGCGCGTCTTGCAACTGCCCGCCGAGGTCGACGCGGATCGGGTCAAGGCAACTTTGACCGACGGCGTGCTGCTGATCGAACTGCCCAAGAGCGAAGCTGCAAAGCCGCGCAAGATCGAAGTCAAAGCGACCTGAGCGCAGTGGCTCGCGCGGCAATTTTGCCGCGCGACCAATTTTGGGGCATCAAAGGAACATCGGTACAAAGGAGAAACTCCAATGACGCAACATAGCGTTTCCGAAATCGGATCCGAAACGGAGGCTGAACACACTCGGAGCGGAAACTTCTATCGGCCCCTGGTGGACATCATCGAGCGTACAAAAGAACTGCTGGTTGTGGCCGATATGCCGGGCGTGAAAAGCGGAGACATCGACATTCAGTTCGAGGATGGCGCCCTGACAATTCGTGGCCCGGTTGACGAGCGGCAGCCTGAGAGTGGCGCGCCGTTGCTGCAAGAATACGGAGTCGGCGAGTACCAACGCACTTTTCGCGTGGGTGAATCGATCGATGCTTCACGCATCGCAGCGGAATATAGCAACGGTGTGTTGCGCTTGACGCTGCCGAAGGCTGACGCAGTGCTCCCCCGAAAGATTAAAGTGGACGCGAAATAATGGCTCGGGGGCGCTGGGTTTGCGCTGGGTTCTCAGGGCCCAATGATTGAACGGAAGAAAACATAATAGGGATTGCGAGGTGATTATCATGACACTTATTCCTTGGAAAACCAAACCGCAGAATAGTTCCACCGGAACCATGTCGAAACAGGCGCCGGCGCGGAACGAGATGAGCCGGTTTTTCGACCGTTTCGTCAACGACCCATTCGGGGCGATCAACGAATTCAGTCCTTGGTCGATGGGCGAGATCGGCACTTGGGCTCCTTCTTTGGATATCGCGGAAACGGAAAAAGAAGTCACGGTTCGCGCGGAAATTCCCGGCGTCGATCCGAAAGATCTCGAGGTGAGCGTCACCGGAGACCGCCTGGTGCTATCTGGAGAAAAAAAGGAATCGAGCGAGAGTCACGACCGCGATTATTCCCATCGGGAAACGCGGTACGGAAGCTTCCGCCGCGAGGTCAGGCTTCCGCAAGGCGTCGATTCGGAACATGTGACCGCGGACTATGCCAACGGCGTGTTGACGATTCGATTGCAACGATCGGCCGATGCTGCCCCTCGGCGGATTGCGGTCAACGGCGCCTGATGGCTCGCAAACTTTCTAGCTCGATTCATTGACGACGAGGCACGACGAGTTGCGGCATTTCCCAGCCGGGATCTCGATGCTCGGCAGGGAAGCGCTTGCAGGAGCCGGCGTCGCGTTCGAAGTTGAGGAGCCATTCTTTCTTGTCCAGGCCCCCGCCATAGCCGGTGAGAGCGCCGCCCGAGCCGATAACGCGGTGGCAGGGGATGAGGATTGAAACCGGATTGCGGCCATTGGCGGCGCCCACCGCGCGCGAGGCGGTGGGTTGGCCGATCCGCCGAGCCAGCTCGCCGTAGCTGATCGTCGCGCCGAACGGGATTCTGACAAGCTCCTGCCAGACGCGTTGCTGGAACCGCGTGCCGGCAAGCTTCAGCGGCACGTCGAACTCCTGGCGCCGGCCCGCGAAATATTCGGCGAGTTGCTGGCGGATCGTGGCGAAACCTTCGTCGGACAATTTCCACGCGGGCTCGATCTCTGGCTGGCCTTTGTGTTGCCCGATAAATAAACCGGTCACGAACTCTCCATCGCCGAGCAGCAGAATTTCGCCCAGCGGAGAATTGAAGTAGCCGTAGCAAGAGGTCGTAGTCATCGGTCGTTACTCCTAAAGTCGTTTGAACGTATTCGGTTTGCGTGAAGATTTCCCATAGGCGCATGGCGTCTCTCACACTTCCCACCCGCTCAGCGGCCCCCCATCACCAGACGCGCATCGAGGCTTTCCCACAGATGCATGGCGGCATAGGCGCGCCAGGGTCGCCAATGCTCGGCCGCTATTTCCAAGGCTCTGGCGGATTTCAATCGCGAGGCTTTCACAAGCCCTAAATCATTTGCGGGGAATGCGTCGGGCCACCGCAAGGCGCGCATCGCGATGTATTCCGCGGTCCAGGGCCCAATGCCGGGCAACTCGACAAGTCGTTCGACGATCCGGTTCGGGTCGAGGCCACTCTCGAGGTCGATCTCGCGCCGAGCGACCACATGCGCCAGGTTTTGCAAGCTTGCGGCCCGCGCCAGGCAAGCCGAGGCTGGCCAGCGTTGTGCTGCGAGCCGCGGCCAGTGATTCGGCCGTGGGGGCGATACGATTCAAGCAAGCCAGCGGCGTCGCGATCCGCTCGCCAAACCGCTCGGCAAAACGGCCCGCCAACGTCGATGCTCCTCGCACCGACACCTGCTGACCCAGCATTGCCCGCATGGCGAGTTCAAAAGCGTCGAACGCGCCCGGCACGCGCAGTCCAGATTGTCGAGCGACCGACGACGCAAGCAGCGGATCGCGGACCAATTGTTCAGCGATGATATTGGGCCGGGCGTCGAGATCGAACAAATTCCGCAGTCGCACGAAAATCGCCGGCAGCGCCGGCGCCAATGCGGTAGCAAGATCGACGGCGAGCAGATTGCGATCGGCAATCCGCGACACGCTTAGCCAGCCGCGATGCTCGCCAACAGCGACGGTGCGATGGTACGCGAATTCGGTCACGCACTCGACGCCGGGAATGGCTCGGGCCGCGAGAAACCGGAGCATCGCGCCCCATTCCAGAGGCGGGCGATAGGTCAACACCAGCCGCAGACAATCGTTCGCGGTCTCGGACTTCGCGGAGCGGCGGAGCATGCTGGGGGTGAGGCGGTAATGGCTGCGAAACAAGGCGTTGAATCGCCGCACGCTGTCGAACCCGGCTGCAAAAGCGACCCGCACCATCGGCAGCCGCGTATCGGCGATCAGGCGCTTGGCCAGGAGCAATCGATTCGTTTGCGCCAGCTCGACGGGCGACACGCCAAGCTCCCTCCGAACAGCGCGCCGCAATTGACGCGCGCTCAGCCCCAAGCTTGCCGCCAGGTCATCCAGACCGCCGCCGTCGTTGAGCGCCCCGGCTTCGATCCGCGTCGCCGCGGCTCGGGCCACCGTGCGAACGCTATCGACCGGGGCATGGCCCGGGGCAAGCTCCGGGCGGCAGCGCAAACAGGGACGGAATCCAGCCTGCTCGGCGAGCGCCGCACTGGCGAAAAAGTGGCAGCGAGCGCGGCCCGGTGTTTTCGCCGTGCACACCGGCCGGCAGTAAATCCCAGTCGACTTCACGCCGACGAAAAACAGCCCGTCGAAACGAGTATCTCGCGCGAAGAGCTCGGTAGCAGATGTCGTCATCAAACGTCATGCCCGAATTGTAACGGCTGTCGACGGCCGGGCTCGCCATTTTCGGACATGACAATCGAATGCAATTTCAAACCCGGCACATTCGATTCAGACGTGCTGATCGACGAGAATCGGATTCCCGTCGGGATCCACCGCGAGGAAACTGGCGGGCCCGGTCGTGGTCTCGTCGGCTTCTTGCGCCAACTGCACGCCTTGTGCTTTCAGACTGCCGCTGGAGCTCGCGCACGTCGGTGAAAGCGGGCACGGCTTGGGCATTGCTGTCCCAGCCGGGATTGAACGTGAGGATGTTCTTGTCGAACATGCCTTGGAATAAACCAATGACATGCTCGCCGTTTTTCAAGATCACCCAGTTCTGCGCTGGATCGCCCGCGAAGACTTTGAAGCCGAATTTGTCATAGAACTGCCGCGAAGCCTCCAGATCTTTGACCGCCAGGCTGATCGAAAATACGCCGAGTTGCATGCCTTGCTCCCTTGGTAGGCGATATTTGGGGTTCGTGGCCCGCTAAAGTCGCAAAAAGATTTTTCGCCGATAAAGGAAACCACACAGGGCAAAGGTCAGCGCCAGCCCGGCCAACGCTACCACAAGCTGCTCGTATTGCCCGAAGAGATTGGCGCCGAATTCCCCGCCGACGAACCGAGCGCCAAGCTGATTGAAGTCGATGATCTGATGGGCAAGATAAATGGTAATCGCATTGGCGCCAATCCAGACAAAGGGCATCGCCCAGCCGCGCCAGCCCAGCCCTTCGATCACAAAATGAAACGCCCCCAGCAGCAAACAGCTATAGCCGCAGGCGACCAGCACGAACGACGAAGTCCAAATCTTCTTGATGACCGGGAACTGCATGTTCCAAAGCCAGCCCGCCGCGACCAGCGATAGTCCAGCGACAAGCAGATACAGCGCTTGGCTGCGGCGCTGCGCGTTCGAGTCGCGCAGCGATCCGCCCGCAAAAGTGCCGAGCAGGCAGTTCGCGATCGCGGGCAGCGTGCTCAGCAGCCCCTCGGGATCGTGGTCGCCGTCCCATTTTCGCAGCGGAAGGTATTGGCTGTCGAGCCAATTGGCCAAGTTGTGCCCCTCGCGAAAATCGCCGGCGACCCCGCCCGGCGCGGGCACGAACGTCATCAGGGCCCAATAGCCAGCCAGCAGCCCCACGCACCACGCCAAGCGACCGCGCCTGCCGAAAAAGCAATAAATCAGCGCGGTGAACAGGTATGCCAGCGCGATGCGTTGCAGTACGCCCAGCAACCGGATGTGAGCCAACGGCCCATCAAATCCGCCATAGATCAGCACGCCGAGCACATACAACACCAGCGAGCGGCGAAAAATTCGCAGTACGGCCTTGCGCCGGCCATCGCGCTCGATCGCTCGGTCGAGCGAAAAAACGGCCGACACGCCGACGATGAACACGAACATCGGAAAGATCAAATCTTCGAAATGGAAACCACGCCAAGCGACGTGCCCCAACTGCTCAGCCACGGTCGCGATCACGCGATTGTCGCTCAGCTTGTGCAGCGCCGCGACGAGCGGCTCGGCGCCCACGATCCAAAACATGTCGAACCCGCGCAGTGCATCGAGCGACATCAGTCGCGTGGGAGCTGCGGCGACCTGGGCGTCGTTCGGAGCGGTGGTTGGTTCTGGGGACATGCTGCGAACGTATGGTCCGGACCAGGTTGGCGAAAGTTAGGATAGAGGACGGCCAGCGGGAATGCGAGTCCCGCGAGCGTTGTGCATCCGGATCTCGACAGCACGACCCGCGCGTCGCCGACGGATCGACACGACCACCGACGATTTCATAGAATGATCGTGCTTTGGGAGGTGTTGCCACACTCGATACCCATCACCGCGGCAAAACGTTGCGAGGGCTCAATCATGGCGATCATCGAGCACGCGCTGCCCGAGGTCTTGCGCTGGATTCGCGATCCGAACAGTACGGCGACGGTCACGCTGGTGACGCGCGAGGGCCAGGTCGTCTATCGCGGCACGCTCGACGATGTCCGGTTCGAATTGAGCCAGTACGAGGCGGCGCCACACGATTCCGAGATCCTCGAAGTCCACGTCCGACGCGAGGCTTGAGGGGCGTGAGTTGTTGAGGGGCGTGATCGACGAGGCAGAAAAGCGCCGGGCAAGCCCAGCGGTTAAGGCTCTATTCGCCCCGCATCGAGCGTTTCCGACTCATCACTCTTGTCGCGCCATGCGGATTTTGATAGCTAATCCGGCATGCGCGAGGAACCGCCGGACGAATTGGTCGAGTTGTTGGGCCGTCTCCGCTTGGCCGATGCCGCCGAAGTGCGCCAATCCCACGGCCGGGCGAAACGCCTGGCGGTCGGCTTGCCGTTGTTTTCCTCGGTCTGGGTCGATGCGTTGGCTCAATCCCGGCGGCTGACGGCTTTCCAAGCGCGAAATCAACGCCGGACGCGGCGACCAACTGGCCGTCGGGCCGTTTGTGTTGTTCGACCCACCTTGCGATTTGGGCTACGCGGTATCGCATCGAGCGCGCCCTCTGGACGGCGGCCGATTGGTCGACTTGCTGATCCGCGCGCGACCCCATTGCCCGGCTCAGCCGGATTCAGAGTCCACCGATGAGAGCCTGGATGTCCTCGTAAAGAAATTGGCCGCCGTCGACCATCCTGGCGTGGTACCGGCGCTCCACGCGGGCCGCGCGGCCGCCGGACCGTGGATCGCGCTGGCGCCTGCCCCGGCCCCGTCGCTGGCGCAGTGGGTCTTGCACCGAGGGCGGCTCCCGCCGGAGGCCGTGGCGGAAATTGCCCGGCAAATGGCTGCGGCCCTCGAGGCGCTGCGCGCGGCGGATTGGCCCACGGCGACATTGCCGCTTCGGCGATTGGTATCGCCGCGGACGGAACCGTGCGAATTTCTCGGGCAGGCATCCGAGAAATTTGGCGTCCCGACGAGCGAGCGGCCGAGAACGGCATTCCTCCGGAAGCGTTCGATACGCTTGCGCCAGAAAGAATCGCGAGCGCCGCGCCGCCCACGGCCGCGAGCGATCTCTATGCTTGCGGCGCGCTATGGTGGCATTTGCTCACGGGCCGCTCGCCGCTGGCCGGCGGCGACGTGCGGACGAAATTACGCGCCGTCCGATCCGCGAAGATAGGCGACGTGCGGCTGCTGTCCCCTTACACACCCCCTTGGTTGGCCGAGGCGATTTCGCGTTGCACCGAGCGGGATCCCAAGTCGAGGCCGGCTTCGTTCGCCGAACTCCGAGCGCTCGTCGGCGCCGCGACTCCCGCCGGCCGCCGACTCCTCAGCACGCTTGCCGGCGGCTCGGGCGAACGCCGGCAGTCGTTCCGCGGTGCGCGAAACTCCTGGCGAACTCGAATTGCCTGGGCGCCCATGGCGGCTGTCGTTGGCTCGGTCGTAGCAATCATGGCGGCCTGCGTGGCTTGGCCCGGTGCGACTGCGAAAACCGCGACGGCAAATCCAGCCCGGCCCACTGGCGATGGCACACTCGCTGTTTCGCTGGCCGAAAGTCCAGCGGTTAAGCCTGCAACAGCAGCTCCTCCGAGTCGCATTCCGAAATCAGAATTTGCCGGCACGCGCGCCCTCGGATCGTCAACGCAACACACCGATGTCGCGCCGGCCGAGTTTCTTGCTCCCGTCGCGGACCATCCGCCAGCGAGCATGAAGCGCCCGGCAAGGGCGGCTGAGAAGTCAAGTGCTGTCGCGCCCGCGGATTGGATATTGCCCTGCGACAAGCCACTGGTGTGCAACGGCGGATCGTGGTCCGCGCTGGAGCCTGGCCAGACGGTCCGGGGCGCCGCCGGCAAGCGCCCGCTCTTGCTGGTCCCACCTGGGGGAATGCTCGTCGCGACGGAGGCTGTGCGGTTCGAGAATGTCGACTTCGCCTGGTTGCAGCCGCCCGATGCCGTCGCTGATCCGGAGCGGCTCGCGATCGTTGAGCTGCGCGCGGCTCGGGCAACATTTCACGGATGCACCTTCCTAGCCGAACCGCTCGGCGAATTTGGTTCGCCGGTGGCCATCCGCTGGACCGGCCCCACGGGCCGAGCCGCCGCGGCAACCAGCGGCCGGCTTGGTTTGAGTCAATGCGCTGTGCGCGGCGTCACGGCGGGCATCGAATGGCCGGCCACGATCCCCGCGGTCTTGCAAATCAACGATTCGTTGCAACTCGGTCCGGGGCCTTTGGTGAATTTTCCGCAACTGCCGCGCCTTGATGCTCCGGCCGCGATTGTGCTGCGGCACGCGACATTGCGTTCGGCGGTCGCGTTGTTGGAGCTCCACGCCAGAGGATCGAGCGACGAAGCCGGCCCGATCCAAGTGAAGGCCGACGAATGCGCCTTTGCGCCGCGGCAAGGAGGCGCATTGCTGTTGGTGGCGGGCACGGCCGATCCGCGGACCACGGCCCGCGCACTCGACTGGTCGGGGCAGGGCTCGGTGTTGACCCCGAATACGACCGTCGCGGCTCGCGAGGACCGCGGGCAGTTGCAACCGCTTGCCGAGACAGAAATTTCGATCGACGGGCTGGTCTCCAATCGAGTCGAATTCGCTGGCTTGGCGTCAACGGGTCCCGGCGGCTCGCGGCTGATCCGCTGGCAAGCTCCGCTGGAATCTGCCGATCCGCCTGGAATCGATGCGGCGGTTCCTCCTTGGCCCTCGTTGCCCGCCGCAGTCCGATAATGGCGGCCGCTTGACAACGGCCGGCTGTGACCTAGGTTTCAGTTAGTCCTTGTCTGTAGGCATTTTCATCGGCGGCAAAGCGGTTGTTCGGCCGCACTCATAAATCGGGCAGTCCCCACCATTTTCGGTTAGGGCATTGATCTCCGAATCGATGGGTGCGGGTGGGCGACTCGATTCGTGTGCAATGAGGCTCGAATGTCAACCTGGCGATTTTTCGTCGCACTGCTTTCGAACGACGAAGCGGCCACGGCCGTTGAATACGCTGTGATGTTGGCGCTGATTCTCGGTACGATCCTTGCTTCGGTTGCCTTGGTGGGAACCCGGACGAACACGCTGTGGACCAACATCAGCAGTAGCGTGACGACCGTCAGTTCTTGATCGAGAACGCGCGGACCGTTAGCGGCTGTCAAAAAAAGGGGACAGGCACTTCGCGGTAGCGTCAAACCTTCAGGAAATTCGTTCGGTCGCTCAGAGCCAGTCCCCTTTTTCAACAGGCTCTCAGGCCGTGACGTGTCCGAAATATTGCGGCTCGTTGCCCGCCTGCCATTTGATGTTGCAGCCGATGCTGGGCCGTTGGCTGGATGAAACCGGCTTGCCGGCGAGCAGAGCGTCGAGCGCGGCCCGCAGATCGACGCCCGTGACGGGGTTGCCCGAATCGGGCCGGCTGGAGTCCATCTGCCCGCGATAGACCAGCCGCTGGTCTTTGTCGAACACGAAGAAGTCGGGCGTGCACGCCGCCTGATACGCCTTGGCGACTTCCTGCGTTTCGTCGTACAGATAGGGAAAGTTGTAGCCGCGGCTTTCCGCTTCATGCACCATCTGCTCCGGCGAGTCGGCCGGGAAGCGCGACACATCGTTGGAATTGATTCCCACGATCGCGACGCCGCGCGGTTGATAGTCCTGCGCCAATTGCGCCAGGCCCTCGGCGATGTGCTTCACGAACGGACAATGGTTGCACATGAAAATCGACCAGCAGCGCCGGAGCTCCCTCGAAATCGGCGAGCGAGACCGTCCGGCCATCGACGTTCGGGAGCGAAAAATCGGGCGCTTGCATGCCCAGGGCAGCCATGACGCTGGGTGTCTTGACCATCGAGACCATGCCTCCCAAGAACGTCCGCCGGATGTGGAAATAAATTTGCTGTGCCGCCGCGTCCGATCGCATTATCCAATGAACCCTACCGCCTGGGAAGAGGGCGAGCGAACAGTCGGTGCCATAGCGGCTGAACGCGTTAAGTTTGATCACGGCGATGTCCGATATAGGTGCGATTTTGTGCACTTTTCGCTTGGTTCCTATCGCGATTCAAGCCGGAACAAACGGCGGGCGTTCGCGGTGGTTTGGGCGGCGAAGTCGTCGAAGCTTTGTCCTCGGACCACGGCCAGGCAGGCAGCCGTGTGTACGACGTTGGCCGGTTCGTTTCGCTTGCCGCGCAGTGGATGGGGGCTGAGGTACGGGCTGTCGGTTTCGACCAGGATCCGCTCGGCCGGGATTGTCGCGGCCACGTCGCGCAAGGCTTGCGAGTTCTTGAATGTCGCCATCCCAGCGAAGCTGATGTACAACCCAAGCGCTAGACATTCGGTTGCCGCCTCACTGTCGCCGGTGAACGAATGCATCACGCCCGCCAACGGACCGCGGCGGCGCGCCTCGTGGAGCATGGCCAGCACCTCGGCCTGGCTCTGGCGCGTGTGGACGACCAGCGGCAAGCCCGTTTGCTGCGAGAGCCGCAGATGCCGGTCGAAATAGTCCTGCTGCAAGGCGAGCGGCGCATAATCGCGATACAGATCCAGCCCCGTTTCGCCGAGCGCCACGACGCGCCGCGCCGCGGCAAGCTCGACGACGCGATCCCAATCTGCCGGCACCGCTGCGGCGCAATAGTTTGGGTGAATTCCGACGGCGGCGAACACGCCCGGCTCTTGCGCGGCCAAACTGGCAACCGCCGCGCTGGAATCGGCCGTGACGCCGATGGCGATGATGCGTCTCCACGCCCGCGGCATGGGCTCGCTCGATCAGCGTCGCCCGATCGGCGTCAAATTCCTCCTGATCGAGATGAGCGTGCGTGTCGATCAGTGTCATGTCGCGGCGATGTGCAAGCCGCCGGGGTTCGGTCGCCTGAGCAATTCTTCGAGCGATTCAAGATGCCCACGGGCGTTGCCCAGTACTTCGTCCGCCAGGGTCCGCGATTGCGAACCCGCGGCCAGCGCCGCCGCGCACGATTCAATCGCGGCGATGTCGCGGCGCTGGCAGCGAACCAGTTCCGTGAGCAGAAAATCCAGCGATAAAAGGTTCAGGTCGGTGAACTCCATCGGAAATTCGCCGAGATCCAGCGCGCCGCGATGGGCAAGAATCACCTCCGCGATCCGCTGCGAGTAATGCCTGGCATCGGCCAGAATCGCCCTGAGCATGCGCACCGCCTGTTCGTCGCCGGCGTGAGTCCAGGGCCCAGCCTCGGCCAGATACATCGGCAGCGAACGATATGCGATCGCCAGCAGCCGGTTCAGGATCTTGAGCTCGTCGGCGTGCGGCATGCGGGAAGAATTCGTGGATGCGACCAAGTTTTGTTTTCCCGCGACGTAAGAGCGGCAACCGAATTGTTCCGGCTACCAAAGCAGATGGGCCGTGGCCTGCATCGCCCAACCGTACAAATCGCCCCACCACAAGCCTAGAAACAAAACCGGCGCCGACATGGCCACCACATACGCGCCGGAGAGCGACACCAACGGCATGCTCACTTGCGGGCGGTCTTTCGGCTCGGGATCAAACGCCATCACCTTCACGACCCGCAAATAATAGAACAAGCTCAAGGCCGTGTTCAATCCGCCGATGACCAACAGGGCAATCATCATCCGCGACGCGGCGTGGAAGCTAAGCGCGTCGACCAGGCTGGCAAAAATGGTCCATTTACCGGCGAAACCCGCGAGCGGCGGCATGCCGACCAGGCTGAACAGCAGAGTGCCGAAGCAAATGGCGATGCCCGGCGAGGTGCGGACCAGGCCCGCATAATCGGCGATTTCCTCGCTCCGAATCGCGTTGCGCAGCAGGGCGACGATGGCGAACGCGCCCAAATTCATGAACAGATACATGCCGATATAAAACGGCACGGCGGCGAAAGCCCCTTCGGCGGCCGCGGGATTTTTTCCAGCCAACATCAATCCGGCTGCCACCGGCATCATCATGTAGCCAGCCTGGGCAATCGTGGAATATGCCAGCAGCCGCTTGATGTTCGTTTGGCCGTAGGCGGCCAGGTTGCCGAACGTGCAGGTGATCGCCGCGACGAATGCCACCAGCACGGCCATGAAGCTGCGGGCCGGCTGCAAGGCGGAGATCTGCGCGTCGGAACATTTACCGGCGGTCGCGCGGCGGCGTTGGCCGGTATGCTGCTTACCATCGCGGCGCAGGTTCTGCAACCACGGCGCCGACAAGCGCCCGTGCATGGGCACCGGGGTGGCACTGGCAAGCGAAGTCTGCCCGTGCTGGACAATCAACTTGCCTTCCGTACTGGCAGACTTCGCTTGCGAGTGCCACCCTTCGAGGTCGGCTACGACATGCGGCCCCGGGGGCAGGAAACCCGAAGCCGACCGCCACGCGGATCAACAGCGCCAGTGCCGCCGCCTTCGAGGCCACCGACAAAAACGCGTTCACCTCGGCGCTGGCCCCTTCGAACACGTCGGGGCACCAAAAATGGAACGGCACGGCCGACAATTTGAACGCCAGCCCGACCATCACCATCAACCCGCCCAGCACCAGCACCATCGCGCCGGCCGCCGAGCGTGGCCCGAATGAATCAGCTCGGCCAAATGGCCGGCCATCGTCGGCAAATGGCAGGAGCCGAGCACGCCGGCCAGCAGGCTGATGCCATAGAGCATGATGCCCGCGGTCCCGGCGCCGTAGACTGCGTATTTCAGCGCCGCTTCGCTGCTCTTCCGCCGCCCCTTGAGCATGCCGGCCAAAGCATACGACGGCACGCTGGCCATCTCGACGCCCGAGAAAGATCGTCAGCAAATGGTTGGCCGAAGCCATGATGCACATGCCAAGCGTGGCGCCGAGCACGAGCGTGTAAAAATCGGGGCCATCTTCCCGATCGGGAATGCCAGATATCCGCGTCAGCAAGATCAGGGCCACGGCGAAAAACATCAGCAGGGCGCGGAAATACAGCGTCAGCGAATCGTACACCAGCATGCCGGTAAAGAATTCGTGCCGCGCCGGCGTGCCGTCGACAAGAAACACCGGCGGGCTGCATCCAGGGGAGCGCCACCCATAGCCCGACCAGCGAGCCGGCGAGCGCAATGAAAAAGCCGTCCAGATTCTGCCGCCGCGGAACACGCGGACCAGCAACATCAGCACGATCGTCGCGCAGAGCGACCAACTCCGTGCGAAAGGCCGGCAAGCTATAGGCCGTGTCGCGCAGCAACGCGTCGACCAGGGCGGATAAACCGGAATGACTTGCGGCCAGTAGCATTGAGATTACTTGTGGAGATTATTTATCGGGTCGCGGGAGGGCGAGGCTCCTGCCGAGCCGTGCGCTCTCGGCTCGGCAGGAGCCTCGCCCTCCCAGTAATCGATGAGTTTGTATTCCGTCCGTTTGGGTCAGTGCGGCGGTTCGGCGTCTCTCTCTAACTCGGCGTGCATTTTTCTGGAAAGGTCGTCCGAGACAAGTCGGTGCCGCTCAATCGCTTGCTCGATTTCGTGCATTTTGCTCGCTACTTTTTGACGGACAATCGCATCTGGCATAATTGCCGCGGCTGCGGCCGGTGGTGGGGCCGTGCCACCATGGTCTTTCACTTCGCGCGTCCAATCGGCCAGTTGATCGACCGATCGGTCGACGCGTCGGCGTCATGTAATTGAAAATCGCTTGCGGATAAACGCCGAACAGAATCGCCAACGCCAACAGCGGCACGGCGATCGCCAATTCGCGCGGCGTCATCGGCGTGAGATGGTCGCCGTGCGGGCCTTTGTATTCCGGCCCCAGGTAAACGCGCTGGATCGTCCACAAGATGTAGCCGGCCGTCAGAATCACCACCGCCGCCGAAATGACGGCCAGCGCCTGGCTGAAATTCCAGACCGACAGCGTCACGAACACTTCGCCGATGAATCCGCACAAGCCGGGCAGACCCAAGCCGGCGAAGAAAATGCCGATCGCCAGCCCGCTATAGACCGGCATCTTGGCGAACAGGCCGCCGAACTGGTCGAGATTGCGATGGTGCACGCGGTCGTAGATCACGCCGACCATGAAGAACATGCCGGCCGAGCTGATGCCGTGGGCGAGCATCTGGAACATCGCCCCGTTCATGCCCATCGCCCAATACTCGGGGTTGTAGTAGTTGCCAGCCATCGGCGCTCCAGACGCCGATGCCCAGCACGACGTAGCCCATGTGGCTCACCGAGCTGTAGGCCACCAGCCGCTTGAAATCCTTCTGGGCCAGGGCCGCGAACGCGCCATAGACCATGCTCAACACGCCGATGCCGCAGACGACACAGGCCAGATCGTAGCCCGCGTCGGGACAGATCGGATAGCAGATGCGGATGATGCCGTAGCCGCCCATCTTCAGCAGCACGCCGGCCAGGATCATCGAGATCGGCGTGGGGGCCTCGACGTGCGCGTCGGGCAACCAGGTGTGCAACGGCACGGCCGGCACCTTGATGGCAAAGCCGATGAACAGCAGCACGAACGCCCACCACTGCAGCGCTCTTGCCCCACAGCAACTCGTCGTTCGAACAGCGATCGGTGTGCTGCCCCATCTTGCTGCAGCGCCAGGATGTTGAACGTGTGCTGCGGCCGTCGCGTCGCGGATCTTGAGCAATGGCTTGCGCTGCTCGCGTCCGGGCCTGCGACAACGACGTGGCTGCGACCAACTGCTCGGTCGGCAAGCTGCCGTCAGGTCGCTGTTGAAATACAGCATCAGAATGGCGATCAGCATCAGCACGCTGCCCAACAGCGTGTAGAGGAAGAACTTGATCGCCGCATATTCGCGCCGCGGGCCGCCCCACACGCCGATCAGAAAGTACATCGGCAGCAGCATCACTTCCCAGAACACGTAGAACAGGAAGAAGTCGAGCGCCAGAAACACGCCCAGCATGCCGGTTTCCAACAGCAGGAACAGGATGCAATAGGCTTTGACGTGCTTGGTGATCGGCCAACTGGCCCCCATCGCCAACATGCTGACGAACGACGTGAGCAATCACCAGCGGAAAGCTGATGCCGTCGACGCCCATGAGATAGTAGATGTTGAACGAGCGGATCCAGGGGAGCGAGAACAGGTCCTGCATCTGCGCCTGGCCGACTGTGAAGCGGAACGTGTCCTTGCTCATGCCGGCCGCGCCGACCGGAGCCGGCAGAATCATCCAGACCGTGATCGCGAACACGATCGCCGTGATGAACAGCGAGAACCGCTTCATCGGCGTCGGGCTGGTCCTTGGGAAGAAGGCCAACGCCAAGGCCCCCAAGGCGGGCAGAAACACGATCAGCGTCAGCAGCACGACGAAAGGATTGGTCATAGTGAAAATCGCAAATGCCCTGGAACGAACCGGCAAACCCGGATGAGAATTCGCCGGCTTAATTGGCTCCCCAGCAGAATTCCAGAAGAAACTAATCAAGCATAAACAGCCCGACCGTGCCGACGACGATCAACATCACATATTGCCGCAGCTGGCCCGTCTGCACGCGCCGCAGCGATCAGCGCCGGCCGAATGAGTCCACCGGGCGGTCGAGATTCACCAGCCCATCGACAAATAGCGGTCGATCATGTCGTCGAGCACCGACAACGCGGCGCACGGCGTAGGCCAGCCGTCGATGAAGCGGTCGATCACCTGCCGGTCGAAATCGGCCACCCGCCGCGAGATGAACAGCACCGGCTCGCACGAACATGGCGTCGTACAGCTCGTCGAAATACCACTTGTTCCAAAACAGCCGATAGACGAACCCGAACTGGTTGCGCGATTTCGTCCGGGTCCAGCAGCCGCCAGCCATAGATCACCGTGGCCAAGCAGCAAGCCGGCCAGAGCCGTGGCAGCTGGCCGCCCAGCGTGGCCGCGTTGTGCACGACCTCGGCGTGGCTCAGGTGCTCGCTCGGATAAACCACGCGACGTCGCATACACGCCCGCCAGTGACGGTCGCCAGCAGTGCCCGCCGGCCGGGCTTGCTCCAGCAGATTCGTGCACACCGCCGCGCAACGGCCAGCCGACGACGATCGCCAACACGGCCAGCACCACCAGCGGCACGTACATCACCCGCGGCGATTCGTGGGCATGCTCGTAGACATGATGATCGCGCGGCTTGCCGGCAAACGTCATGTACCACAGGCGGAACATGTAAAACGCCGTGATCGCCGCTCCGCCGGCCGCCACATAAAAGAACACGCCGCACCAGGGCTCGGATTGCTCTGCCATGAACGACAGCGCCTGGGCGATGATCGCGTCTTTCGAATAGTAGCCGCTGAAGCCGATCGACGAACGGAACGCCGGCGCCGATGATCGCCAGGCAGCCGACCAGCATCGTGTAGGCGGTCCAGGGCATTTTGTGCCGCAGGCCGCCCATCTGCCGCATGTCGTTGGTGTGGCAGGCATGGATCACCGAGCCCGAGCACATGAACAGCAGGCTCTTGAAGAACGCGTGCGTGATCAGGTGGAACAGCCCGGCCACCCAGCCGCCGACCCCCAGGGCCAGCATCATGTAGCCCAACTGGCTGACGGTCGAATAGGCCAGCACGCGCTTGATGTCGGTGGCCGTGATGGCGATCGTGGCCGCCAATGAACAGCGTGATGCAGCCGACGATGGCGATCACCAGCAGCACTTCGGGCGCGAAGACCGGATAGAACCGCCCGACCAGATAAACGCCCGCCGCCACCATCGTCGCCGAATGGACCAGCGCCGAGACGGGCGTCGGCCCTTCCATCGCGTCGGGCAGCCAGACGTGCAGCGGAAACTGCGCACTCTTGCCGACGCAGCCGCAGAAAATTCCCAGCCCGGCGACGACCAGCAGCCAGTAGCCATAATGCGTCGCGTCGTGCATTCGCCATTGTCGGCGCTGAGCGATCCCTGCCGTCGCGCATTCGGCAGCCGGCTTCGAGTTCCGATTGCGTCGGCTCCGGATCGCCGGCCGCATGATCGGCCGTGACTTCGGCCAGCCGCGGACGCCGCCGACCGCGGACCATGCCGTCGGCGGCATGCAGCTGATAGTCGTTCGCCGGCGCGCGCACCTGGCTGAAGATGCCGCGCTCGCGATCTTGCCGGCTGGCGTCGCGTCGAGTCGCCGAAGGCGAACGTGCCCAGGCTGGCCCACAGGGCCATCAGGCCGATGATCATGCCGAAGTCGCCGACGCGGTTGACGATGAACGCCTTGTTGGCCGCGGTCGAGGCGCTCTTCCGCTCGATGTAAAAGCCGATCAGGAAATAGGAGCAAATGCCGACCAGCTCCCAGAACACGAACACCATGCAGATGTTGCCGGCGATCACGAGCCCCAGCATGCTGAAGCAGAACAGCGACAGATATTGAAAGAAGCGGTGGAAGCGGCCCGGGCGGTGCAGATGATGGCCGTCGGCGAGCGTCACTTCGTGGTCGGTGACGTCGTGCAGCTCGTCGTGCATGTAGCCGATGGCGTAGAAATGGATGCACGAGGCGATCACGTGACCATCGCGAACATGATCACCGTCAGCGCGTCGATGTAATAGCCGATCGTCAGTTTTAGCGCGCCGAACGGCGCTGTTGCCGCCCCGCCTAATTTAGCCGCTTCGCTTGCGGAGCGCATGGCGCCGTTCGGCGCGGCACCGGCCGTCGCGCCGTCCAACGTTGAGCCCGCGCCGATCACCGCCAGCGAATACCAATCGCCAGCGTAATACGTCGGTCCCACGGCTTTTCGGCCTCTTCGCCGGCGCCTTTTCCGTGCCTGCTTCGGCGCCGGCGCCGGATTCTGGAATCGGTCCGACCGGATTCGCGTGCCCCGGCGTCTGGCCTTCTTCGGCGATCGCCTCGGCATTGGCCCGGGTCGGCGGCGTTTGGACCATCCACAGCAGCAAAGCCGCGGCGACAAGACAAACCCGCTCACGATCGCGCCGGTGGCGACATAGGCTGCGTACTTGCCGTGCTTGCCCCATCCGCGGACCGAACAACACGATCAGCGTGAACGAGGCCAGCGGCAAGAGCCAGGCCAGGCCCAACAGCACCGGTAATGTTGACCGAGGTCCATGCGTGTCGTCGGTTAACGAGTGCAGGCTCTGCCGAACCGCGCTCGCACTGGCTAGCCGAGCGCTAATCCTCTTCAAGCTCGTCGCGCCTGGTCGACGTCGACCGTGGAATGGTTGTTGTAAAAGTTCAGCGTGATCGCCAGGGCCACGGCGGCTTCGGCCGCGGCCAGCACGATCACGAACAGGGCGATCAATTGGCCGTCCAGCCCGATCGAGCGACTCGGGTCGGCTCGCAGGAACTCGCTGCCGAAGGCGACGAAGTTGATATTCGCGCCGTTGAGCACCAGCTCGATGCCCATCAGCACGCCCAGCGCATTGCGCTTCGTGGCCATGCAGACGGCGCCGGAGACGAACATCACCGCGCCGACGACCAGGTAGTGCGACACGCCGATCGGTTCCGTGAGTAAATCCATAAGTCTGGCCGAATCTTTCCTTATCCTTCCATCGCCGCGCCGCGGGGCCTGACGCGGCGCTTCGCCCGGGCCAGATAGGCCGCGCCGATCAACACCACCAGCAAATGCACCGACACGATTTCGAACGGCAGCAAGTAACCCGACAGCATGCCGCCAGCTTGGCTCGGTCGGCGCTATCGAGCGCATCGACCCGCGCGCCCAGCAAACCCATGCCGAGCCGCGTGGCCGTCGGTCCCGACACGGGCTCGGCCCGTTGCTCTGACATCTCGACTGAACCACTGCTGTTAGCTCCGACGACGTAAGTTCGCGTCGGCTTGTTCTGCCATTCGCCGATCTTGAATGCCGTCGGCAACAGCACTGCCAGCAGCGAGCCGCCGACCAGCGCCGCCAGAATCCAATCGCCGCCGCTCGTTTTCATCGAGATGAACGGCCCTTGCGCCGTGAGCATCACGCCGAACACCAGCAGCACCAGCGTGCCGCCGACATAGATCAGCAATTGCATCGAGCCGACGAAATCGGCCCCGGCCAGAAAAAACAACCCGGCCGTCGCCCCGAGCGAAAGCACCAGATAAAACGCCATCCGCACGATGTTGCTCGAAAACACCACCGCCAGGGCAAACACGCCGGCCAGCAGCGCAAACAGCAGGAAGAAGAACGAATGCCAGTTGATCGGATGCACGGTCATTCTCCCCGCCCATCGGCTGAACCATCCGCCACCACGACCGTAGGGTGGGCACCGCCCACCGTAAGTCTGGGCTGAACTTCAGCCGTAGGTGGCCCTGCCCACCATGGGTCTCGATTGAAGCCCAGAATCCGCGCCGCCGCATATTCGCATCCGGCTCGTCCGCCGTGGCTTCGCCTTCCGGGGCATCCGCGAGCCAACCTTCGCGCACGGCTCCCAGCGGCGTGCTCGGCGGCAGAACACAGCCCACCGGGAAACGCCACGTCCACAGCACCGCGCCCAGAAACATCACCGCCGCGATCGGCGTGCAGTATTTCAGGCAGGTCTTCATCACCTGGTCGATCCGCAGCCGCGGCAGCGTCCAGCGGACCCACATCATGAACGTCACGCCCAACGACGCATTTGAACAATGAAATTGAACATCCCCAGCAAATTGCCGAGGTAGATCCAGCAGCCAGCCGATCTGCGCCGATCGGCCCGGCTCATGTCGGCCAGCGCCCAGCCAATGCGTGATCGGCAACGGCCCATTCCAGCCGCCGAAGAACAAAATGGCCGCCAGCCCGCTGACGGCGAACATCGAGCCATACTCGGCCATGAAGAAAAAGCTCCAGCGCAGGCCGGAGTATTCGGTATGAAAGCCGGCCACCAGTTCGCTTTCGGCCTCGGCCAGATCGAACGGGGCCCGATTCACGCTGGCCGTGGCGCAGGTGAAATACACCCAGAAGATGATGAACGTGAACGGATCGTGAAACACGAACCAATTGGTGAACCAGCCCTTGCTGCTTCTGGCCGATCGTCACCAGGTCCATCGTGCCGGCGATCAGCACCGGCACGACGACGCACATCCCCAGCGGCACTTCGTAGCTCACCACCTGGGCCGCCTCGCGCATCGCCCCGAACAGCGACCACTTCGACGCCGAGGCATAGCCGGCCAGAATCACGCCGAACACTTCCAGCCCCAGCACGGCGATGATGAAAAACACCGCCACATTCAGCCGCATGCCCGACCCAGTCGTCAGCAAACGGCAAGGCCAGATATGCGGCGAACGACGCGCAAAAGCTGACATAGGGGGCGATCGCGAAACAAGCAACCCGTCGGCCCCGTTGGGCATCAGGTCTTCTTTGGTGATCAGCTTCATGCCGTCGGCCAGCGTTTGCAGCCAGCCGAACTTGCCGCCGACGCGGGTCGGCCCAAGCCGATCCTGAATCCGCCCGGCGATCTTCCGCTCCATCCAGATGAAGACCAGGGCCCCGACGGCCACGACGTTAATCAGCAGCGTCAGCTGAATGATCGCCGCCAAGGTGTAGGCGAACCAGGGCGCGAGAATAGGCGCTCCCGTGGAAATGCCAGAAAGTATGGATGAAGAAGTCGGCCACCGGCTGCGAATCCTGCCAATCGTCGTGCGCCAAAACGGATTTCGCGGCGGCGGGGCGATGTTCCGCCGCGACACTCCCATGGATGCGCGCGAGCCCCGGCGCAACGAGCTGGAACCCCGCCTGGGGATTGTGTTTGAGTTTGTGAAATATGGCACAAGGCCCCCCTAGCCGACAAGCCCCCGAGCGGAGTTTTTTGGTCGTCGCTGGCATATGAAGCGCGGGAAACCAGCCAAACGCTCAGAACGCTTGAGCCCTAAGGCCGACAAGTCTGCGTCCTCTCCCGATCCCAGAAGGATCACAGCTCTAACCGGTAATTGAGCGGAGCGAAACGACCGAAACCGATTGACGACCCACCTCTTCGACCCCGGATCGGATCGTATTCTCGCCCGATCCCGGAGGGATCACAGCTTGTAGCCGGTGGTTGAGCGGAGCGATACCACCGGTTACGATCCGTTCAACTCGTCTTCGACCCCGGATGGGGTCGCAGCTTTGCAGCCGGCCCCACGAATCGAGTAATACGCCGCCATGCCGTCGACCTTTGTCAGCTTGCACTACCATCTGGTCTTCGCAACGAAAAAGCGCGAGCCCCTCATCGCCCCAACCTGGCGACCCCGCCTCCACGAATACCTCGGCGGCACGGTTTCCGGTCTGCATGGAGTCCCGCAAATCGTCGGCGGCGTCGCCGATCACGTGCATCTATTAGTCGGCCTCAGGGCGACTCATTGCCTCGCCGACTTCATGCGCGAACTGAAGAAGGCCGCCACCATCTGGGTTCAAGTAGAAATTGGCCTTCCGAAATTCGCTTGGCAAGAAGGCTACGCCGCCTTCACGGTTAGCCCGTCGGCGAGGCCGGCCGTGCAGGAATACATTCATGAATCAAGAACAACATCATCGCGAAAAATCTTTCCAAGAGGAGTTCAAACATATGCTCGCCAAGTCGGGAATCGAATTTGACGAACGGTTCTTTGATTGATGACGCCGTGCGAGGATAAAATCGATCGCTCATTCGCTGCGACCCCATCCGGGGTCGAAGAAAGGTTTGGGAACTGCAAACCGGTGGTATCGCTGCGCTCAACCACCGGCTACAAGCTGTGATCCCTACCGGGATCAACAAAATTTACGGAACACAAATCCCGCGTCGAAGGAACCCCAGGCCGTTCGCTTTGATCCCTACCGGGATCAGCAAACTCCCCTCGCCCCGCCGCGGGGAGAGGGGTCGGGGGTGAGGGGCGCGGCGCTGGTGGATGTCATCCCAGCTTGGTGAACTTCATTGAACAAAGGCCTTCCGATGAAAAAATCCCGCGTTCCGTTTGCCATATTGATCCTCGTGTTTGCCTTTCTCTCGATCCATTGCGCTGGCGCAGCGGACACTGCGCCGCCGGACGCCCGGCTGGTCAAATTCTTCGGCGGCGAAGCTGGGTTCAAATTGGTTTCGACCAGCGACAAGGTCGAAGCCTACCGCGTCGAGCTGCCGATCACGAAGCCGGGCGAGACGGCGCCTGGAAAAAAGATCGACGGCTACAGCATCCTCGCCGGCCCGTTGGACGTCGAAGCCAAGCCGCTGGCCGCTCTTCGCGCCGCGGTCCTCGATCCGGCCGATTTCGACTGGGACATCGCCACTGCTTGCGAATTCCAGCCGGGCGTAGCCATCCGCTTCAACGCCCGCGCCGCCGACGGCAAACCGACGCACGTCGACCTCGTGTTCTGCTTCGTCTGCGGCGAACTAGAAACCTGGCAAGACGGCAAACGCCTGGAGATAAAATTCTTCGGCAACCACCGCGTCCCATTCGCCGCGGCGATGAAACAAATTTTTCCCGAAGGATGATGAGATTCAAAAGCTGGATATGCCGCGATAAACTCGCAATCCCGAAATTCGCTGAAGTGAGTCGCCGTGTGCGAGCAATCGTTGCCTGAAGCTTTCTGCCGATGTACTATTTCCAACGCGCGACAGGGCAAGCGGAACCGCGACAGCGGCTGACTCGGGCAATAGCTGCTCAGCCCACCTGCATGTCCAGTAGCATGGGTCGGAGGGTCACAATGTGCCCAGCGAGGTGAGATCGTGCTCGCGTTCATTGGTTCAGAATTTCAGTGGATATTCGTCGCCATCCTTGCCCTCGTCGCATTACGCCTTAGTGGCCCAATTGAATCAAAACTCACTCGGCGCCATAGTCATCGGGATCGGAATCCTCGGGGTTCTGTACGCTTTGGCCATGGACACGTCCAACAATGGATTTGTGAACTTCAGCTTGATGCAAGAGCAGCGAAACGTGCTCGAAATTTCTTCGCTGGCGGTTCTCGCCGGCATTGTCCTCTATGGATTCGGTGCTCTTTCCTCCAATCGCGCGGGAGCCTCTGCTGGCAAGTGCATTGCCGCGTGCCCGAAGTGCAATGGCGTCCTGGACGGGGCACCGGAACTTTGTAAGTACTGCCGTACCTGAATTGCGATGGAACGGCGGCAAAGCGTTCACGGTGGAGCAGGCAAACGCACTGTTACCGCAATGGCTAGAGGTTCGCCGAATGCAGGAAGCGGGAGCGGAAGCTGCTAGGAAATTGCGTCGGCGAAGGGAAGCTGAATGGAAAGGATTTTGCAGGAGCCTCGGAGCCGGGTTTCGCGGTTGCCTTTTCGGAATCATCCTGCGCCGCAAAACGAACGAAAACTTGGGAGAGGTGATGAACGGCCGCCCACTGCCCTACGCCGAATCTGTTCCGGCGAACGAGGACGAAGCCGCCGGTCCCCCTCATTTGTGATTGGAACCAGAATTTGCTAATTGATTCTCGGAAGCCATGAGTTCCGCATCCAATCAGTGCAATCATTCGAGAGGCAATCGTTTGTATGGAAATTCCCGCCTACGTCGAATCACGCCTTCGACGCCCGATTCCGAGGAATTCGGGTATTGTGCCGGGCTCAACGCCAGTTATTTCGTTCGGCAACCCTCAGAGCGCCGCTGTTGCAACACTCGGCATCAACCCCAGCCGGATTGAGTTTCTCGACAAACACGGTGCTGAACTCGTGGGGGATGGCAGGCGGCTCGCAACGCTTCGCTCGCTGGGCGTGAAGCAGCTTTTCGAGCGCTTACGTTGGTCCTCTCCCAAGTCGTTGCGGACTGTAACGGCTATTTCCAAAAGAAGCCCTATTGCAGGTGGTTCAATCAGCTCGAACCGATCCTGAATAGCTGCGCCGCATCGTACTACGACGGCACAGCGTGCCATCTCGACTTAGTCCAATGGGCGACCAATCCAATCTGGGGCAAACTGGAGCGCACGCTTCGCAATCGATTGCTTCAAGATGATGCGGCATTCCTTGCGGAGCAATTGCGAAACGAGAACATCCGGCTGCTCGTGGTCAATGGAAATGGTGCCTTGAAGAAGCTGCGGCAAGGAATCATGGCGGATCTTAAAGAAGCCGAACCAATTGTGGGTTTCGGCCGTCAATCGACGCGATTGTATGTCGGCACGTTTCATAAAGCCAAGGTTGTTGGGTACAGCACGAATCTGCAGTCGTCGCATGGTGTCACTGGCGCACTGAGAGTGGAACTTGCCAAACGAGTTGCGCTCCTTGCAAATTGAACTCGCCTCGCTGGGTGCCACCGGCTTCGCCAGTGCTCGTTGTAGCCAATTACTGGTCGATCGCTGCGCGGGAGCCCGTGAATGAAAGAAAGCTCCTCGAATTGTTTCTTCGGAGGGCCGAGCATACACCAGCTTGCACTCGACCATTTCCATTCGACAAAATCGCCCGCCTCGTGGTAGTGTTTGACAAGATTCCGATGCGTACGCGTGCTGCTAATGTGCGCACGTTATGAGGTCGGCAATTATGAATCAAGCGCCGTCGACGGCTTGGACACGAAGAGCACTGTCGGAGCCAAAGGCACCCGGTGAGTCGAGCCTATCCGCAGAGAGTGGCCCGCTGAGTTTCGGCGCGATACAATCGGGCGGTCAAAGTCTTGCGGTTCGTCTCGCCTTGCCATTTCCCACCCACCCGCCGGCACCACAGTCGGCGATTCTCGAGGTTACACCATGTATCGATTTTGCAGGCACGACGCCCCTTCATTGCCGTGCTTCCGAGCCGGCGCATTTCTACTGCTTCTTTTCGGCGTGTTGCTGGCGGCCGCCGCTCACGCAACTGCCGCCGATCAAACCGCGCCGCGGCAGTTGTGGCTTTATTATCCCACGAATTTGCTGGTCGATGAAAATGTCGACAAATTGGAAGCCATCTTTCGCCGGGCGGCGGCGGCTGGATATTCGCATGTGAATATCACCGACTCGAAGTTCTCCACGCTGGACACGATGCCGCCGGAATTATTTCCGCAATGTCGACCGGGTGAAACGCCTGGCGGCCAAGTTGCACTTGGAGCTTGTGCCGGGGCTGTTTCCGATGGGCTGGTCGAACGCGCTATTGTTTCATGATCCGAACCTCGCGGCGGGACTGCCGGTGCGCGACGCGTTGTTTGTCGTCCACGATGGCGAGGCCCGGCTGGTGGCCGATCCGCCGGTGGGCTTGCCCGGCAGCTTTGCGAACTTGAAGCAATGGGGCTATCACGACGATAGTGCGAAGTCCGAAGGCGCCGCGGTGCGGATGGCGAATCTCAAATCGCCGGTCTGCCGGGTGGTGCAGTCGGTGAAGGTGTCACCGTTTCGGCAATACCGGATTACGGTCCGCATCAAAACCAAAGATTTTCACGGCACGCCGGAAATCAAAGTGCTCGCCAACGATCATGGGCTGAATTTCAACGACCTGGATGTCAAGCCGACGCAGGATTGGGGCACCTTCACCACGGTGTTTAATTCGCTGGACAATAACGAAACGAATATCTATTTCGGTTGTTGGAACGGCGGGGCTGGAACGCTCTGGTACACCGACCCGCATCTGGAAGAAGTCGGCTTGTTGAACGTGCTGCGGCGGCCGGGCGCGCCGCTGAAGGTGACGAAGGAACAAGGGGGCGAGAAAACCGCGGCGGTCGAAGGGCGCGATTTCGAGAAGATCGTCGACCCGCACATGGGCAACATTCCTTATGCCGGCAACTACGATTTGTCGCACGAACCACCGTCGATTCGCACCAAGCTGCCCAACGGCACGCGGCTGCGGGTTTCGTACTACCATCCGATGGTCATTTACGGCGGCTCGGTGATCATCGCGCTCTCGGAACCGAAAACGATGGCACTCTTGCGCGACACCGCCGAGCGGTTGCACAAAGCCTTCGGGGCGAAAGCCTACTTCATGGAGCACGACGAAATGCGGCTGTTCAATTGGGACGCCGCCGACATGGCTCGGCATCTCGACGCCGGCCCGCTGTTGGCCGAGCACATCCGGGCTTGCACGAAAATCCTGCAAGAGATCAACCCAGGCGGCCAGATTTACGCCTGGAGCGATATGTACGACCCGTATCACAACGCGGTGAAGGACTACTATCTGGTGCGCGGCAACATTGCCGGCTCGTGGCTCGGTTTGGACCCCAGCGTGACGGTGGCGAATTGGAATGAAGGGAAGCGCGACGAAAGCCTGCCTTGGTTCGCGAAGCTCGGGCACAAGCAAATAATCGCTGGCTACTACGACAGCCCGGTGGAAAATGTGCGCGGCTGGCTCGACTCGGCCATGAAGGTGAAAGGCGTGGAAGGAGTGATGTACACCACCTGGCAAGGCGATTACAAGAACATCGAGCGCTTCGCCGAAGTGGTGAAAGCGCACCCTTGCTGGAAACAGGGTCAGGCGGACGCCGGACGGTGAACGGAACCAAAGAGCCGCGCACGAAGTAAGCGACTTAGTGCGTGCCACTTGCCCCGAGCGCCCGCCATCTTGATCCGTGGCCCATGGAAGGGCTGCGTGCAACGTAAGCGATGCCGTTGCCAGTCGTGGACCTCCAAGACGCTTACTGCGTGCGCGGCTCTTTTTCGTACTGGGCCGCGCACGAAGTAAGCGACTTTCCAAAGAGCCCTCTTGCGATGGACAACCAAGCGCGCTTAGCCTGCGCCTTCGGCGGGATTCGCCCGCGGTTCGGTGGTGTCGATCGAAGCTCGGCGGCTGCGATCCGCCGCGGTGCCCGGCACGATCCAAGGTCCGGGCGATGTTTCGTCGATCACGCTGCGCATCTCCGCGCCGTCGATCACTTCGCGATCCATCAGCCGCTTGGCGAGCGCTTCCAGCGCCGGCCGCCGGCTTTCCAGCAGCAGGCGCACTGCGCTCGATCGCGTCGTCGACAATGCGGCGCACTTCCTGGTCGATTTCGCGGGCTGTCCGCTCGCTGAACGTCGGCGGCCGCGTCATGTCGGCCCCGGCGCCGGCCAAAAACGGAGAGCGGCTGCTCTCGCGATAATTCACCCGGCCCAGCCGGCTCATGCCGTAATCCATGACCATCGCGCGGGCGATCTCCGTGGCCCGTTCCAGATCGTTTTGGGCGCCGGTCGAGACGTCGTCGAACACCAGTTCTTCGGTCATCGTGCCGGCCAGCAGCACTTGGATTCGGGCCTCCAGCTCACTTTGCGTTAGCAAATAGCGATCGTCCTCGGGCCGCTGCATCGTGTAGCCCAGCGCCGCCAGGCCGCGCGGAATGATCGACACTTTATGCACCGGATCGGTGTTCGGCAGGCTGTACGCAACCAGCGCATGGCCGCTTTCGTGATAAGCCACGCGCAGTTTTTCGTCGGCGTGGATCACGCGCTTCCGCTTTTCCAGGCCGGCCGTCACACGTTCCACACCTTCGTTGAATTCCTCCATGCCGACCGACGTTTTGCCATTGCGGGCCGCCAAGAGCGCCGCTTCATTGACCAGATTCGCCAGATCGGCGCCGACGAAGCCCGAGGTCAAGCCGGCCACTTCTCTGATGTTCACCGACGGATGCAACTTGATGTTCTGCATGTGAACTTTGAGAATATCCTCGCGCCCGCGGACATCGGGCCGATCGACCAGCACATGGCGATCGAAACGGCCCGGCCGCAAGAGCGCGGGGTCGAGCGTCTCGGGCCGGTTGGTGGCGGCCATCACGATCACGCCGCTGTTGGAGCCGAAGCCGTCCATCTCGACCAGCAAGGCATTCAACGTTTGCTCGCGTTCGTCGTGTCCGCCGACGATGCTCGTGCCGCGCGTTTTTCCCAGCGCGTCGAGCTCGTCGATGAAGATGATGCACGGCGCCTTGGCCTCGGCTTGCTGGAACATATCGCGCACCCGGGCCGCGCCAACGCCGACGAACATTTCGACGAAGTCGGAGCCCGAGAGCCCGAAGAACGGCACGCCCGCCTCGCCGGCGATGGCCTTGGCCAGCAGCGTTTTGCCCGTGCCGGGAGGTCCGACCAGCAGTACGCCTTTGGGAATCCGGCCGCCGAGAGTTTGATAGCGCTCCGGCGTGCGGAGAAAGTCGACCACTTCGCGCAGCTCGTCGACCGCCTCGTCGATGCCGGCCACGTCCTCGAACGTGATTCCCAGATCTTCCTGGGCATACATCTTGCCGCGGCTCCGGCCGAAAGCCATCGGCGATCCGGCCCCACCGAGCTTGCGCAGCATGATGAACAACACGCCGATGATCAGGCCCCCCATCAACAGCGATTGAATCCAATAGGTCTTCCAAACGCTGGTGCCTTCGACGTGCGCCCAGTTGATGTTGTGCGCTTCGAGCAGTTGCTTGATATCCTTGTTGTCGTCGGTCGGGCTGTTGTTCACACGGAACGTGACCGACCGCGATGAGACGGCGGCGGCCGGCGGCCCGGCATCGGACGGATGCGCGGCACGCGGGGTCTCGGCGTCCGGCAGGTCGAGTGCCTGGCGATTGGCCTTGCCGGTGATTTCCTGCGGGCCGATCCGGATGTCGGCGGGCGCGCAAGCGCAACAGCCGGTTATTGTCGGTCGAATCCTTGGCGTCGACGGTGTTTCGCGCCAGCAGCTTCAGCAAATCGCTATACGAGATTTCGTAGGCCCGTTCTTGCTGCACATAAACCACCAGCAGCAGCGCCACGACGCCCAGCGCCAACAGATACCAGACGAGGTTGGAGTTGATGGGCGGACTTCGTTTGTCGGCCGGTTTGCGCGGCGGCTCTTTTGGCTTATCCATGCGATGCGGGCGTGATGCTCGAGAAGCGAAAGATCGGTGCGCGGCGGGTGTCGATATGCCCCCAGGACGCCATCGCCGATCGAAAGGGACGCTTCTTCCATCCTAAGCACGATCCCAGCCGGGTCAACGCTGCCAGCGGCCCATTCTCCCTCTCACACAAGAGGCGAGAGGAGAACGGGACGGCTCGGCGGAAGCCTTGCCCGCCGTAGGGTGGGCACTGCCCACCGTCGCATTCGACCGCGTCCAGCCCAGCCGCACTGCCGGCGCAAGGTGGGCGATGCCCACCCTACCTGCCCGTTGAAAAAGGGGACTGGCTCCGAGCGACCAGATGAGTTTGCCGAGGGATTTAGTTGATCGCGAGGTGCCTGTCCCCTTTTTCAACACGCTGCTACCGCAAGCGTTGCCGTCGCGTTGCTCCACAGGTTCGGCATGTCCAGCGCGATTTGGTTGAAATTGGGCGAAGAACTCGTTCCCGGTTGTGGGAATTCGAGTGGCCCCCTAGAATTTTCGTTGGAATCGGCAGTAGTCGCGCGACAGCCTGTTGAAAAAGGGGACTGGCTCTGAGCGACCGACGGATTTCCTGAAGTTTTGAAGTTATCGCGAAGTGCCCGTCCCCTTTTTCAACACCCAGCGAATCGGTCCAACCATCACCGATCGACCAGATTGCCTGAACCAGCGTTCCTTTTCTTTGGCAGCCTGCGGACGGCGCCGAGGCCGGCAGACCGCCGGGCAAACCAGGGCTTGCCACGTTCCATGACCAGCCGCCCCACGAATGTCGCCGTGCTTGGGTCGACTGGCAGCATCGGCCGGAGCACGGTCGAGATCATCGCGGCCTCCGGCGGCGCTCTGAAAGCCGTCGCCTTGGCCGCCTCGACGAATTGCCAGCTCTTGCTGGAACAGGCCCAACGCCTGCGTCCGCGGACGCTAGCAGTTGCCGACGCCGACGGCTGCCGCCGAAGCCGATTGGTCGGAGCTGCCCGCCGATACGCGCTGGATCGCCGGACCCGAAGCGCTCGAGCAATTGGCCACCGACGCGGCGGTCGACGTCGTCGTGGCCGCGATCGTTGGCAGCGCCGGGCTACGCAGCACGTGGGCCGCCTTGGCCGCGGGCAAGACCGTGGCCCTGGCGAACAAAGAAACGCTCGTGATGGCCGGGCCATTGGTCATGCGGCTGGCCGCCGAGTCGGGCGCCGAAATCTTTCCCGTCGATAGCGAGCATAGCGCGATATTTCAAGCCCTGCGGGCCGGAGAGCGCTCTGAAGTGCAGCGCGTGATTTTGACGGCGAGCGGCGGCCCTTTCCTGCGGTACACGCCCGAGCAACTCGCGGCGGTCACCGTGGAAGAAGCCCTGGCTCATCCGACTTGGAAAATGGGGCCGAAGATCTCGGTCGATTCGGCCACGATGATGAATAAGGCGCTAGAGATCATCGAGGCCCGCTGGCTGTTCGATCTAGCGCCCGAGCAAATCCAAATCGTGGTACATCCCCAGTCGATCGTGCATTCGCTGGTCGAGTTCGTCGACGGCTCCGTGGTGGCCCAGCTTAGCCCGCCGGATATGCGGCTGCCGATCCAATATGCACTCTATCGCGGCAGCCGGCGAAGCGGCCCGGCCCCGCGGCTGGACTTTTCCCGCATGCTAGAATTGAATTTCGAACCGCCCGACGAGGAGCGCTTTCCGGCCCTGCGGCTCGGCTGGCAGGCGGCTGCCGCCGGGGGCACCGCCGGCGCCGTGTTGAACGCGGCCAACGAGGCGGCCGTGGCACAGTTTTTGGACGGGCGGCTCCCTTTCGCCCAAATCGTGCCCGTCTGCAAGGCGGTTGTCGAGCGTCATCCCTTCGATCCCCAACCCACGCTGGCCCGGCTGCTCGAACTCGATCGCTGGGCCCGAGAGGAGATTTGCAGTGCCTGATTTGTTGCTCGGTATGTCGGTTCTCGAAGCAGGCCTGTGGGCCCTGCGGATGCTGGAAGTGGTCGTCGCGCTGGGACTGGTGATCTTCGTTCACGAGTTGGGGCACTTCACGGTCGCCAAGCTGTGCGGCGTGAAGTGCGAGAAGTTTTATCTCGGCTTCGACGTCAACGGTATGAAGCTCTGGCACCGTCAATGGGGCGAAACGGAATATGGCATCGGCATCGTGCCGCTGGGCGGCTATGTAAAGATGCTCGGGCAGGACGATAACCCGGTCCGCGCCGCCGAAGAGCGCGAGCGCGCGAGGCGCAGCCCAAGACGGGCGCCGCGAGAGCCGACAGTGCGCCCGCGGGCGAGGCGACGATCGGCACTGCCTCTGCCGACACGGTGCGCGTTGAGGCCGCGCCGCCGCAGGAGCATTCGGCCCTGGTGACGCATTCCGGCGACCTGCCGGCCGAGCCGCGCGAAGGCGAGCCGGAAGTCTACGATCCGCGCAGCTACATGGCGCAGAGCGTGCCGAAGCGGATGGCGATTATCTCGGCCGGCGTGATCATGAACCTGATCTTCGCGGTGATCTTCGCCTCGATCGCCTATCGGCTCGGCGTCAGCTATACGCCGTGCGTCGTCGGCACGCGCGACGGGGGGCGATCCGGCCTGGGTCGCTGGTTTGCAGCCTGGCGACAAGATCATCCAATTCGACGATGAGCGACCGAGCGAATATCTTCGCTTCGACAACGATCTCAATCCCGCCGTGATGTTCGCCGGCGCGGGCAACGAATTGGATCTCACGATCCGCCGCGGCGATAAGACCCACCGGGTCACCGTCCGTCCGACCGCCGCGCATGAGGCCAGTCACGACGACCACGCGATCATCGGCGTCTCCCGTGCTGCGAGCACGAAACTGGCTGAAAAGCCGACGATGCCAAATTCGCCCGCGGCCGAGGCCAAGCCTCCGTTCGAAGAAGGCGATCAGTTGGTCGCGGCCACCGTGTTGGGAAAGAAGCATCCCCTGGCCAATGGGCTTGAACTCGAAGCGTTGCTGGCCCAGCATCCCGAGCAGTCCATAACTTTCACTGTCGAACGGAAAGACTCCAAATCTCCCGAGGCCAAACCGGAAGAACTGGACATTCAAGTCGCGCCAAATCCGATGCGTGTTCTGGGCGTCGAACTGGAAATGGGGCCGATCGTCGCCATTCAGACCCATTCGATCGGCGAGAAAGCGGGATTTAAAATCGGCGACACGATCGTGGCGCTCAACAGGCAGCGCAAGCTCGATCCGCTGCGGCTGCCCGACGCGCTGCGCAAGCTGGCCGGCAAGGACGTGGCGTTCGTTGTGGCCCGTTCCCAGGACGGCAAAGAGGCCGAAGTCACACTGCACGCAACACCGCGCGAGCCCGATTCCTATCAGGCCGGCGCCCTGCCCAATAGCCCCTGGACGGCTGATGAAATCGGCGTCGCGTATGACATCGCGACGACGGTTCACGCGGTAGATGCCGCGGCTTCAGCGGATGCCAGCCAGATTCAACCCGGCGATCGAATCACAGCGGCCCAATTCGCGCCCACGACCGAGGAGCAAACCAAACGAGTCAAGGAACTGAAACTGGAAGACCCGATCACCTTCGATGCCGAGCATGCGAACTGGCCGAACTTCCAATATCTGCTGCAATTGTTTTCGCCCGGCATGCCGGTCAAGCTCACTTTCCTGCGCGACAAGAAGGAACAAACCGCGACCTTGAAAACGATCGAAGCGGGCGGCTGGTTTTTCTGCTACCGCGGTTTTGTCTTGGAATTCATGACCGAGGTCCGCCACGCCGACGCTTGGGGCGAGGCGTTCACACTCGGACTGCGCGAAACGAAAGAGTCGGTACGCCAGACGGTCACCAGCGTGCGCAAGTTGGCCAGCGGCGGCGTATCGCTGACGAACTTGGGCGGCCCAGGGACGATCGCCGTCGTGGCCGCCGTCAGCGCCTCGGAAGGTCTTCCTCGACTGTTGATTTTTCTGACGTTCTTAAGCGCGAATCTCGCGGTGCTGAATTTTCTGCCGATCCCAATTCTCGATGGCGGACACATGATGTTCCTGCTGTACGAAGGCATCCGCGGCAAGCCGGCCAGCGAACGGGCGATGGTCGCGCTCACGTACCTGGGCCTGGCATTTATCTTGACATTGATGATCTTCGCCGTGGGGCTCGACGTCTTCCGCGGCTTCCGCTGGCTGACGCATTTGTTTTCGTAAGTAAAGAGCCGCGCACAAAGTAAGCGCGTAAAGAGCCGCGCACCTACAGTAAGCGGTCGGCAGGATGTCGATCAGGTGCGCACCACTTCAATGCAGGTGGTGCGCTCTGCGACGCTTACTCCGTGCGCGGCTCTTTAAGCCCCAACCGCCCTTGACCCCGGCGGTTGATTTTGCTTCGATTTGCCGCGCACGATGCCCTCGGCGGGGGGTGCGGTCGAGATTCTCCGGGCGTCGGGCTCTTGGGCTTGCAGCTTTTTCGCGTGTGACGCCGCCGCGGGGCCCGGCAACTTAGTTTGCGGATCGGCAATGGATTGCCATCCGCGGCGGTTCGGTTCGCAGGTACGGCAAGTGAACGTCATCGAACTGACCGACGAACAGTTGGCGGCCGCGGCGGCCCGCGAGGGTTCCGATGGTCCGGCGTTCGTCGCCCTGGTCGAACGCTATCGCCAGCGGGTTTGGCACATCTGTTTCCGTCTACTAAGCAACGAGCACGACGCCAACGACGCCGCGCAAGAGGTGTTCGTGCGGCTGTTCCTCAACCGCCAGAAGTTCGAGGGGCGCTCGAAATATTCCACCTGGGTCCACGGAGTCGCGGTGCGCACCTGCCTGACCATTCGCCGCGGCCGCGGACGACGCCAGAAACATGAGAACACAACGCCCGAACAAACCATCGAAACCGAACCGGCGCGCCAGCCGGGCGACACCAGCGGCGTGTCGCTGGACTTGATGCAAATGCTCGAGATCCTCAGCGAGGAAGACCGAGCCCTGCTGATTCTGAAATATGCCGAAGGCTACAGCTATGAAGAGCTCGCTCCGATCTTCGACCTCTCGATCAGCGCCTGCAAAATGCGAATCAGTCGCGCGTGCGACAAGGTGCAACAACAATTTGGATCGTGGCAGTGAGAGAGAGATAAACAAAACCGCTTACTGACGTGCGCGGCTCGGTTGAAGCAAAGCGCGTCGTAACACAGAGCCGCGCACGTCAGTAAGCGGAATTCCAACGCATACCGGGGCGATGAACTTGCATGTCCACAAATTTGTTTGAACGCCTGGCCGACGTGCCGGTGCCGCCGCCGCCGCGATCTTTCAATGCGGCACTGCACCAGCGACTGAACCAGCGGCTCCTGGCGGGCCAATTGCTCGACTTGGCCACGCGCAGGCTTCGGCTTCGCGATCTGGCATCTGGCCCGGGCCGCTTGTGGATTAGCGAAACTGACGTTTACTGGAAAACTCGAACCGCGGTCCGACGACCGTCCAACTTAATGTTCCCTCTCCCTCGACGGGAGAGCGTTAGGGTGAGGGTGATGAATCGCCGCTTGGCGCTCGAACCCCTCGCCCCGCTTCAACTGAACTCGCCGAAGTCCGACTCCTCTCCCGCAAGGGGCGAGGGGAGAAATTCGTCCAGCCCGAAACCATTCACCCACTTGTTCGAAGGAGAGCTCCCATGCCAGCGGAAACCAGTGCGGCCCAAACGGCCCTGAACACGGTTCAGAACAATTTTCACCAGGCTTACGACCAAATCATCAATTTCGCGCCGCGCGTCGTGGCGATGCTGGTGGTCCTCGTCGTCGGCTACTTGATCGCCCTGTGGATCGGACGGTTCGTTACGCTGCTCTGCGAAAAAATCGGCCTCCAGCGCGCCGCCAACAGCAGCGGGCTGGCCACCTCGATGCAGCACATGGGCATCAAGCGCAATGTGTCGGGCATTGTCGGCACGATCGTGTTTTGGCTTTTGATGTGCATGTTCTTGATGGCGGCCTGCGAAATCCTGGCATTGCCCGGCATGTCGGCCGCGATGGATGAAGTGGTCCGCTACATCCCCAAGTTGCTCGTGGCCACGGTCGTGGTGGTCGTGGGTTTGCTGATCGCCAGTTTTCTCCGCGGCATCGTGGCGACCAGCGCCGACCGCGTCGGTCTGTCCTACGCCGAGCATCTGGCCAGCGGTTTGTACTACGTCTTGGCTCTGCTGACGTTCTACACGGCTTTGCACGAGTTGGGCATGGACCTCGACCTGCTGAAGGACCTGATCCTGATTGCCTTCGGCGGCATGGCGATCGGCCTCGGCCTGGCGTTTGGCTTGGGTGGCCGTGAAGTGATCGCCGGAATCCTGGCCGGCTACTACGTGCGGCAGCGCCTGCAAGCGGGCGACCACGTGTCGGTCGCCGGAATGGAAGGGACCGTGCGCGATGTCGGCCCGGTCGCAACCGTGATCGAAACCGACGAGAACGGCTTGCTGAATCGGCATAGCGTGCCGAACACGAAGATGCTTAACGAAGCGGTTCGCTAGAACGATCGCAAGATCAATGCAAGACGGCCCCGGCGGTTATTCGCGACGCGAAAGCGAATCGCGGACAACCGACTGGGGCCGTTTGCGTTACAGTGCCGACGAAAACGCAACCGCTTACTAACGTGCGCGGCTCGGAACCCATTTCCGAGCCGCGCACGTTAGTAAGCGGTATTGGTAAAGCGCTCCCGCCACGAATTCACCGCGCGAAGCGCTTCCAAAAATAATAGCCCGCCAGGCAGAATCCGATCGCGACGATCAATCGGCGGACGATCGCGGGATTGGTTCGCCGCGCCGCCCAGGCGCCGAAGTAGCCGCCGATCGCCGACGAAATGAGCATCGGCAGCGCCAGCCGCCAATCGACTTTCCGTTGGAGGATGAACACCAACCCCGCGACCGCGTTGATGCTGCCACCCAACAGGCTCTTCCAGGCGTTCATCACATGGATCTCGGACAAGCCCAGCAGGGCCAACTCGGCGAGCATGAGGATCCCGATGCCGGCGCCGAAATAGCCGCCGTAGACCGCCACCGCAAATTGAAACGCCAGCATGCCGGCCAGCCGCGCCGGTTGGGCGCTCGTGCGGCAGCCCGATGCCGGTCCAACGCCCGATTTGCGGTTGCAGCGCGAACAACATGGCCGCCGAAAGAATCAGCCACGGCACCAGCGCGTCGAACAGTTCCGGTGGCAACAGCGTGACCAACAGCACGCCGACCAGCCCGCCCAACAGGCTGGGGATCAGCAACCAGCGCATCCAACGCTGGCCCTGGCCAAGCTCGCGGCGGTAGGCCCAGAGCGACGCCACGGCCCCCGGCCAAAGGGCAACCGTGCTTGTCCCATTGGCCATGACGCCGGCGTCGGGCGCCGATCCCAACGCCGCATAGAGCGCTGGAAACGTCAGCAGCGTACCGCCGCCGGCGATCGAATTGACGATCCCGGCGGCTGCGGCGGTGAGACACAAAAAGACGTCGCTCAGGGTCATGGGCAAGAGCTAGCGGTTACAGCCTTGAGGCTTTGAAAAGACGAGGGCAATCCGCGGCTGCCAGTACACCGTGGGCAACTTGAAACTTCGCGGCGCCTGACATATAACGACTTGGGCCTTGAGCGCACCCGCGAAGGCATGAGGCTACCGCCTCAAGCCTCAGCCTCAGCAAGCCTCAAGCCTCAAGCCTCAAGCCTCAAGCCTCAAGCCTCAAGCCTCAAGCCTCAAGCCTCACATGCCGAAGTGGCGGAATTGGCAGACGCGCCAGCTTCAGGAGCTGGTTCTCGCAAGGGAGTGGAGGTTCAAGTCCTCTCTTCGGCACTAGGAAAGGCTTGAGGCTTGAGACTACAGGCTTGAGGGACGAAGACAGCGTGGCCTCCTCCGGTTCTCCAGCCCAAGCCCTCAGTCTCAGGCCTTTATCAATGTCCCCGCCTGAAACGCCGCTGCCGATCGAAACCTCGTGCCCGGATGTGCATGCGGCCCAAACGGGCGGCGAAGATTTTCTCCTCGTGGATTGCCGCGAGCCGGATGAATTCGCACTCGTCAAAATCCCCGGGGCGCGATTGCTGCCGCTGGGCGAGCTGCCGGCGCGATTGGCGGAGCTTGAGCCCTATCGCGAGCGCCGGATCGTCGTCCATTGCCATCACGGCGGGCGGAGCTTGCGGGCCGCGAATTGGCTGCGGGCGAACGGCTTTTCGCAAGCTCAAAGCCTGGCGGGCGGCATCGACGCCTGGGCCCAGCAAATCGATTCCGCCCTGCCGCGATATTCGCGCCTATCCGAGAACCGGCGGGGACTGGCTCATTTTGCGGTGCCCTGGGAGCAAAATGTGCCTGTCCCCCTCTCCTCGGCCGGTTCCCGGATAGGCTATTAGCAAAAGAGCCGCGCACGCACTAAGCGTTCGTGAAGCGAAATCAGAACTCGGTTGCCGCTAATTCCGTGGGGCGGGTCTTTCGCGCTCGGCAAAAAAATTTGGGCCGCGGCGCTCGATCAGCGCCGCGGCCCTTGGATCAAACCTCTCTTCGATTGCGACGGTGGGGTCGCTGCGAGAAAAACGCGGATCGGGCCGTGCTTGGCACTGGCCGTTGGTGATCCGGGTTTACGCAAATGGTTAGGCACCTCCGACGGAATACTGGAAGAAGAGGTTTGTTTCGCAAAGTCGCTTTAGCAGAGCATTGTATCCAGCAATCAAGACCGGGCAATGCCGGAGCAACTGCTCGATTGCTCTTTTACATCGGCTGGCCGTTCTCCCGATTTTAGTCGAAAAAAAATCGCCTGCGAGTCCTTGACATTCAAGTTTCGGAGCATCCTTACCGGCCCTAGCTGAAAAGCTTCACCCGCCGTGGCGCTCCACCACCCTCACCCGTGCCCTCTCCCGTCGAGGGAGCGGGGGAATGAACCTCGCCCCGGCTAGCGGCGTGTTGAAAAAGGGGACGGGCACCTCGCGATCAACCAAAGCCCTCGGCAAACTCATCCGGTGGCTCGGAGCCAGTCCCCTTTTTCAACGGCTGCTAGGCTCACGACTTGTTTACTTCTTTTCCACGACCCAAATATTACGGAACACGACCGGGTCTCCGCCGTGGTCTTGCAAGTAGATCGGGCCTTTCATCACGGTCTGGCCCTTCGTGATCCGTTCGTTGCCGATCTGGCCCGGCGTGGCGTGCGGCAGTTCCAGATTGTCTTGCACCAGCACGCCATTGTGCTTCAAAGTCACGCGCGCGTCGCTGATCTTCTTGCCGCTTTCGTCGAAACGGGCGGCAGTGAAATCGGCATCATAGGTTTGCCACGACAGCGGCGGAAATGTCATGTTCACCTTCTCGGCCGCGATTGTGTACAGAGCACCGCAGTCGTTGTCCAATCCCTCCAAACCGAAGGAGTCGAGCACCTGCATCTCGTAGCGATTCTGCAAATACACGCCGCTATTGCCGCGCCCCTGTCCCCGCGCCTCGGGCATGAACGGCAGGCGGAACTCGACGTGCAGCGTGAAGTCGGTGAACTCGCGCTTCGACGTTACGCCATTGTTGAGCAGATCGCCTTCGACGATCTTACCATTGTGCCAGGCGTCGGAGCTCTTGCCGTCGAACAGCACGATCGCCCCGGCCGGCGCAGCGACTCCCAGCGTGGGGCTCTTGCGTTCGACCTTTTTCAACTCGCCAGTTATCTCGCCCGCGGAATTCGTGCAAGTGAGCGTCGCAGTCCCGGCTTTGATCGTTCCCTTGCCCTTGTCGCTGCTGATGACGGTCTCGTCTCCTTCGGTCTTGCCTTTGCCTTCGTTCTTCTTGTCGCCGCGCGACCAGCCGACGCCGGGAAGCCCGCCGTGGAACATCGTCGCACTGAACTCGTGCTTACCGAGGGCGATCACTTGGACGCCGACCTTCTTGGTCCCGTCGCTCATTTTCAATTCACCTTCGTACTCCCCTTGCACTTGGAAGTCGGGGCCCGCCTTGGCGGGATCGGTATAGGCCGGGCCGCCATGGCCGCAGGCGACGCCGATCATTCCGCAGCACATTGCCAGAGCGACGCCACAAGTAATCCGAACCTTCATCGCAGCACCTCCGAGTGGCCAATAAACGGGCGGGAAGAAATAGGTGGGAATCGACCGGTCATTGTGCTTCCCCGCCGCGCTCGATGCAAGAGTTGCTTTGAGCCTTTCCGAGAACCGGCCGCGGAGAGGGGGACAGGCACATTTTGCTCACAGGGTAAGCGCAAAATGAGCCAGTCCCCGCCGGTTCTCGGATAGGCTGTTCGTGGGACGATTGCGCGTTGCAACATTTCCGGAGGGGCGCCGGTTTCACGGCGCGGCACCCGAATCTTTATGCGCGGTTCGCAACTGTTCTGCTTCCGCGCGCCGCCGGGCGCTATCCGCCGATCGGCCGGCTTTTTCAAGCACTTTGGCCAATTCTTCGACCGCGGCGATCGTGTCCGGATTTCCGACCGGCAGCGCCCGTTCGCGAATCGAAACAGCGGCTTCCAGTTGGGTGACGGCATCGGACAGATTTCCTTGCCGCACGCGGAGCCGGGCCAATCCCACCAAATAGTCGGCCCGGAGCGGATGTTGAGCCGCGCGATCGCCGAACATCTCGTCGACCAGCTTCAAGGCGCACTCGTAATCGGTATCGGCAGCCGAGTACGTTTCCAACACCACGGCCAACTCGCCTTGGGCGGCAGCCAACGCCGCCGATTCCAAGGCGGCCGGAGGCAATCCGTCGGAAGGTAATTTTTCCGACGGCTCGGTCGAAGACCCCAACAGCCGGGCCGCCTGCTCCAGATCGCGCTGTGCCAGGTCGCGATTCCCCTGCCGCAACGCCGCCAGACCGGCGATTCGCAAGGCCCGGGCCATCGCCGGCTGATGGCCGAGTTCGTTTTCTCCGAGGATCGACCGCGCGTCGTTGGCCAACGCTTGAGCTTCGGACAAGTTCGCAGTGTGCAGTTCGATCTCGGCCAGTCGCAGCTCGACGACGGCGACAAACGGATGGGCGCGGGCGAGGCTTTGTTGCGCTTGATGAACGGCTTCTTTGAACTCGCGCTCTGCCGTGGCAGACCGTCCCAAATCGGCATCCAACGCGGCGTGCGTGGCCGCCGCCGCAAGCCGGATTGGGTCGGCGGCGGGCAAAGTTGCCAGTCGCTCGGCGGCTTGGGCCAAGAGCTTCTCGGCATCGGCATATTTGGCTTCGATTCGCGCAATTTCGGCCAACGCGTTCAGATTGATTCCCAAGCCTGGATCATTCCGCCCCGCGGCAACTTGCTCGCGCAGTGTTCGCTCTTCGCTAAATAATTCGGCCGCCTGGTCGAATCGCGACTTATCGAGCGCCACCATGCCGAGGTTATGAATCACCAGCGCCAGCCGCAGATCGGGTTGCTCGCGCGACTGCCCCTGGCGCAGATTCCAATCGGTCCACAGCCGTCTCGCTTGGACGAGGCCGACGGTCGCCGAACCCGGCGACGCAACGTCGAGCGCAAGCGCCGGCGATGAACCGGCGCGAGGATCCAAGACTTGCAAAACCGCTGCATTGTTCGCGTCGGCGGCAAGCTGTGGGTCGTAGAAAGCTTCCCATTCGCCGGACTTCGCGGCCCGCTGGCGGCTGGCCGCCGTTTGTTCGGCGATCTGCCGGGCCTCCGCGAATTTGCCCTGCAAGACCCGAAGCGACACTAGCAGATTCACGGCCTGATGCAGGCGGATCGATTCGCGGGACGCGCACTTTAGCTTGCTCGTAAACCTGCTCGGCGCGACGATTCGCCGCGTCGAAATCGCCGGCCAACATGGCGGCGAAAGCGCCATGCGCGAGAAAATCTTCATACATCGGCTGCTGTCGCAGCAACTCGCCATAGCGTCGGCTGGCCGCGTCGTAGCGCCCGGCATAACAATCCAAAAGAGCACGGATCAGTTGAATGTCTCGGGCCGAAGCGCCGCCGGCGTGTTCGACCCGATCCAAAAGCGTCTCGGCATCCACGTATCGACCGCGGGCAATCGCCACCAAAGCTTGGCGGAAGGGATCGGCGCTGGCGACGACGAGGGCCGCCGCCTCGCGGGCCGCGGCGGAAGGCGTCGGCGGATCGACCGACGCGAGATTTTCGTCGACGAGACACAACTGCGGGACATCCAAACCTTGCTCCAATAATCGCAGCAGATCGGGCTCGGCAGGCCCCGCTGGAATCGGCGCCCAGGGACTGAGCCACCAACCGAATACCGCGAGAAAAGTCAGCCCCCCGGCGATCCGGCTCGTGCTCACGCGGCCGAACCAGGGAAGCGGGAGCCGGTTGTAGCGCTTCCCATATTCACGAATCGCGAACATCACGACCAGCATGGCCAGCAGCGCGTTAACCAGGCCGAAGAGCCGCTGAAAAAAGGTCGGTAGCCGGATGCCCGCCAACAGCGACCAGACCATGCACATGAACACCAGCAGTAGCAAACCGACGAACAGCGTCTGCGTCGGCTGCCGCGCAGGGCGGCCGGAGGAACCAGTGGTCGCACCGGACCGCTGCCGTTTCATGGGGAGATTGTCCGGAGACGAGCGTGCCATCCCGGTATTCTAGCCGCCGTTCTCCCGAAACGTCATGCTGGCGCGATTGCGGGATTAGCGTGACCAGTGGATGGCGTTGCAGACGAATTGGCTGGTTGCCTCCGTGTGGTTCGATTATAGTCAACTTTCCCGCTTTGCCCGCGAAAATGGGTATCCCGCGGCGGGCTCATCCAACTGTCCCCCCAGTTTCTTCTTCTTCCTTTGGAGTCCTTCCCATGTCTGTTTCAATTCCTACTCGCCGAACTTGGTTATTTCTCGCCGGTACGATTGCCGCTGCCTTGATGTTCAATCTCACCGGTGCTAATGCGGCGAACATCGCCCCGTCAGGAACCGGAACGATCGGATACGCGGTCAATCCATTGCTTAATGGGACCGAGAATGATCATGCCCCGAGCACAACCGGCGCTCAGCCTGTAAACGACAACAACACGTCCACGCACGTCGACGATTATCCCTATTCCACGAACGACTACGTCGGCGTTACGTTCGCTACGCCTCAAAACAACGTGGGAAATGTGGGGCTGATCATGGCCATGTTCGTCGATGGCGGCTGGTTCGGCGCGAGCGGAACCGGCCCCGGAGGCGGCAACGCTTTGCCCGGTTCAGATCTGATCGCGCCAAGCGTGCAAGTGACCACCGATGGTACCAACTGGACCACTGTTGGGGCGACAAGCAACTATGTGACCGCCATGACCGGTGCGCCAATTGGCGGCGGCGCCTATCCAAACCCGAATAATTCTCCGCTCACAACCTTCACGCTCGATTCCGTCCAGAACGATATTCTTGGCATTCGCTTGATCGGCACGGGCGGCGGCACTGCGGGTGCGGGGACTACGGAGTATGAAGGCGGCCCGGGCAGCGGCGGCGGATTTATCGGCGTCTCCGAGCTGTATGTGAATACGGTGCCCGAGCCGAGCACCTTGGCAACCTTCGCCGGTCTGGCCGGCATGGGCCTGATTTTAGCCCTGCGTCGCCGCCGTTGATTCCCGGAAAGGACCTCGCGTCGGTCGAAATTCTCGCCGCCCGAATTAGTTATTCAACGATTCATTGAGAACATTCGAATACCTTCTTTTACGTGGAGTGATTTAGATGAAGACTCGCATGGTTTTGGTCGCAGTGGCCGTTCTCTTTGGCTTTTCACTACAACTTGCAGCCCGAGCCGATACGATTTCCTACGTGGGAACTCAGTTTGACACGGGCGCCGGATGGCGCACGGCGTCGACGAACAACGTATATTCGGCGGGCGGAAACACTTATTATGGCACCGACGGCTACTATGCCTTCGCGATGCAACTTTTCGGTAATAATTCCGGCAATTTCAATCCTGGGTCTGCGCCGTCGGGAATCCAAGACGTCGTCGCTCCGCCGGCGTTTGTGACTTCGTCGGGTTTTGCGCCGGGAGTGCAAGAGGCCGGCGGATATAACTATCGCCTTCATCGACAATCCAGCCACAACGCCGGGCGGTTCGCCGACCACTGCGAAGTTAGGCATTATCACCACCGGAAGTGGTCCGAAGTATTCGTTCACCGTAAACGGGACGGTTTCGTCGTTCCAGTCTGGGGGTTATGGTCGATGGCACTGATCAGCGCAGTTTTCCGCTGGCGAAGTGAGCCTTACCGACGAAAACAGCCAGGGTGTGACCCACACGATCTACGCAACAGGCGGCCCGACTTGGAACGGTATCCCGGATCTGGTCTTCTTCAACGTCAGCGGCGTGCATAGCGGTGACACATTTACGGTCTCCGGCTTGCGGACCCGGCGACTGGGACCGGCGTTACTGATGCCGGCATTGACGCCATATTTTTCGACAAGGCTGTGGGCGTGCCGGAGCCTTCGTCGATTTTGGCTCTCAGTGGATTGGCGGCAATGGGCTTGTTTGTGTTCGTCCGTCGCCGCCGGCTGCGCGTGATTCACCTGCAGGCGAATCGGCAGCTTTCCCGAGCGCTAAAGCACGATGCCCAACTTCCTTGCCCGGAGCGTGAGGCCGGCTTGGAAGTATTGGAACGGATGCTCTTCCTTCGTTCGCGCCCAAAGAAAGGTGCTGTCGACCATCGAGCGGGGCAACCGCCCCGTGTCGACCAAATGGACCACCTTGCGCACGAACGTAAATTCCTCCGGCAGCCGAGCTTTTAGGCCTTTTTCCAGCGTGTCCTTGAGCGACGGCTTTCCGTCGGCCTTATTTTTTTCCTTGTCGCTCGAGTCGGTGGCCTGCTTGATCAGGTTCTGTTGCGCCGCCGTTTCGTTCGCCTTGGCCTGGTCGGCCGAAGGTCCGAAGGGGTTTCGGACGTGGAAGAAGTTTTCGAACCGGTCTTTGATCGACGGGCCGGCCGCGGCGCTTTTCGCTTGAGCCTCGCGGGCCTGCTTGAGCAGTTCGACCTGCTCCGGCGATTCGTTGGTTGCAACTTGGTTGGAGTTGGCCGGATCGAAGCCTGCGGATAGGCCATAACTCGCCAGCGCGCAGATCGACACCGCCAGCCCACCGGCCGCCAGACACATTCGCATGGTCGGACGCCTCCGCGAGTGAATGAATTAGGTTCTTGGCCCCCAGCGGCGCGTGAACCTAGCGCCTCGTGGCCCTGTCAATCGAAACGAGTGTCGCTTGAATAGGAACCGCCTCGGAACAGGGCGGCCGATTAGCGCGATGCTTGTAGCCAAATTCGGCCCGGCAGGCAAGGCGAACTGGAGTCCGACGCTTGTTCAGCCCCCGCCGCCCGGCTATGATGCTCGATTGAACTTAAACATCGATCCTCAACCAGTCTACGACGAATTCAGAAGCCCCGGGGATGGCCATCCCTGGGCTTGAAGTCCCGAGGGAGTTCGCTGATGCGGCATGTCTTATCGGCGGTCGTGCAAAACGTTCCGGGCGTGTTGGCCCACATCTCGGGCATGCTGGCGTCCCGCGGCTTCAATATCGATAGCCTGGCCGTCGGCGAGACCGAAGATGCCCAGTTGTCGCGAATGACGTTTGTCGTCGTTGGCGACGACCGGGTGCTGGAGCAAGTCCGGCGGCAATTGGAAAAGATCGTCACCGTCGTGCGGGTGCTCGACGTCAGTTCGCAAGATTTCGTCGAACGCGACCTGATGCTCATTAAGATCCACGCCCCAGCCGGCAACTGCCGCACCGAGGTCCGGGAACTGGCCGACGTCTTTCGCGGCCGGATCGTCGACATCTCGGCCGAGCAATTGGTCGTGGAGATCTCCGGCCCGGAGCGGAAGATCGAGTCGTTCATCGATTTGATGCGGCCTTATGGCATCGTCGAACTGGTGCGATCGGGTAGAATCGCCATCGTGCGCGGCGGTCCGATTCGCAACTCGCAGGCAAAGGCTCCCGAGGAAACAGCCGCCGATGGATCGGTCATCAGCGGTTCGGTATAACTTGCAGCGGGCAGCGAATTTTCAGGTTAGCCGCGACGCGACGTACTCGGAGCGGAGCGCGTTTCGTCTTGCAAGTCGCCCCGTATCACGAAAAATCGAACCGGATTGATATCCGATAACCGTCAAGCCGAGACAATCCCAGGAACGCGATCGATGCCCGTCAAAATTTACTACGATTCCGACGCCGATTTAGCTCTATTGAAGGGCAAGACGATTGCCATCGTCGGCTATGGTTCGCAGGGCCATGCCCAGGCCCAAAACCTGCGCGACAGCGGCTGCCAGGTGATTATTGCCCAGCGGCCGGGCAGCCCCAATTACGAATTGGCTGTCAGCCACGGCTTTCAGCCGATGAGCGTCGAAGATGCGGCCAAGAAAGCCGATCTGATCAACATCCTGCTTCCCGACGAAGTGCAGGCCGATGTGTACCGCGCAGATCAAGCCGCATCTCAAGCCGGGCAATTTGCTGATGTGCTCGCACGGGTTCAATGTCCACTTCGGGCAGGTCGAAGCTCCGCCGGGCGTTGATTCGGCGCTGGTAGCCCCCAAGGGGCCCGGCCACCTGGTGCGCAGCGAGTTCGAGCGCGGCGGCGGCGTGCCGTGCCTCATCGCGCTCAATCCCGGCGCGAGCGAAACTTCGAAAAAACTCGCTCTGGCGTATGCCAAAGGAATCGGCGGCACGCGGGCAGGAGTCATCGAAACGTCGTTCGCCGAGGAGACCGAAACCGACTTATTCGGCGAACAGGCGGTTCTCTGCGGCGGCGTGAGCGCGCTGGTGAAAGCCGGTTACGAAACGCTGGTCGAGGCCGGTTATCAGCCCGAAATGGCCTATTTCGAGTGCATGCACGAGTTGAAGCTCATCGTCGACCTGTTCTATCAAGGCGGCTTGAACTACATGCGTTACAGCGTGTCGAACACCGCCGAATACGGCGACTATACCCGCGGGCCGCGGATCATCACCGACCAGACGAAGGCCGAAATGAAGAAGATTCTGGCCGAAATCCGCGAGGGAAAATTCGCCCGCGATTGGATTCTAGAAAACAAAGCCAACGCCCCGTCGTTCAAGGCAACACGACGGGCCGAGCGCAATCATCCGATCGAAGAAGTCGGCCGCCGGCTGCGGCGACTCATGCCGTGGATCAAGGCCAAGGAAGTGTGAGCGAGTAGAATAAATGCAGGGTGGCACTGGCAAGCGAAGTCTGCCAGTCGAATCGCGAGGTTGTCCGGCCAGCACGGGTAGACTTCGCTTGCCCGTGCCACACGGAGGGAGACGAGCAAATGCCAACCAGTGCCGCTGATCTGAACTCGAGCCAGTTGTTCGCGGAATTGAAGCCGGGCGATCGCGTCGAGGCGACGCACGTGGTCACGATCGGCAGCAGTGCCCGGTGGAACACGAAAACCACCGGCACCGTCGTTCGCACCGAGCGGCGCCGGCAGGGGGTCCATTTTCGCCGCAACCCCGACGACAAAGCCTACAGCGATCTGATCGTGTTGACCCGACCCGATGGCGAGCTCACCACGGTCACGATGGATGAGTTCACGACCTTGAGAAAGGTCTGAGCACTTCCGGCGCACGGCGCGACAAACCAATGAACTCTAGCGCGCACAATCCGCCGCCTTCCGCTTCGCCGGCTCCCGCGTTAACGTCGGCCGCGGCAACATCCTCCGCATCGATGTCGCCCGCGGCGCCGGTGGCTCTCTATGCCCAGCATGAGCGGACGTTTGCCACCAATCGGTTTGTCTATCCCGTACTCAGTCGGCGCAGCGGCGGCTTGTCGATCGGCGTGAATCTCAATCCTGACAAAATCTGCAATTTCGATTGCATCTATTGCCAGGTCGATCGCACGCGGCAAAGCGAAACGCGGTTCGTGGAAATGCCGGCGATGCTGGCCGAACTGGACGCGATGCTGACCCTGGCGGCGTCGGGCGACATCTTCCAGACCGAGAAATTTCGCGATACCCCGCCGGCCCTGCGGCGACTCAACGACATTGCTTTTTCCGGCGATGGCGAACCGACCACGTATCGCAATTTCGACGAGCTCATCGCCGCCTGCGCGGCGCTCAAGCAGAAGCATCGTTTGCACGATGTGAAAATGGTCCTGATCACCAATGCCAGCATGTTCCACCGCGACCACGTCCGGCGCGGACTGGAAATTCTGGACCGCAATCAGGGCGAGATCTGGGCCAAGCTTGAAGCAGGCACCGAAGACTATTTTCACCTGATCGATCGCACGCCGATTCCCTTCCGGCAAATTCTGGATAACATCACGGCCGCGGCCCAGGTCCGACCGTTGGTGATCCAAGCCCTGTTCATGCGCGTCGCGGGCCGGCCGCCGCCATCGGAAGAACTGTCGTCGTTTTGCGATCGGCTGGCCGAGATCGTCGCGGCCGGCGGACAGATCAAGCTCGTGCAGATTTATACCGTGGCCCGGCGGCCGGCGGAAAGTTACGTCACGCCGTTGGACGACGCCGAAGTCGATGCGATCGTGGAATTGGTCCGCCAGCGCACGGGGTTGGAAGCCGCGGCGTTTTATGGGCACTTGGATTGATTCCGTTTGTGCTTAACGTCATCGGGAGGGCAAGGCTCCCGTCGAGCCGCGACGCAACGGCTCGGCAGGAGCCTCGCCCTCCCTAGAACCTATCACCCAACCAACTAAAATAACCCGATGAGCGACCCTTATTTTCAAAGCCGGTTTGCCGACCGGATTGGCGGAATTAACTACGGCAAAGGGACCGAAATCTACAAGTTCGAGAAGATCAAACGGGCCAAGCGCAAGGCCCTGGCCGATCATCCCGAACGGCAACTGATCGATTTCGGCATCGGCGAAAACGACGAGATGGCTCCGGAAAGCGTCCGCGCCACGATGGCTCGCGAGATCAATCGGCCCGAGAACCGCGGCTATGCCGACAACGGGATCGCGGCGTACAAGGAAGCGGCCGCGCGGTTTATGCACCGCGAATTCGGCGTCGAGCTCGACCCCGTGACGGAAGTGAACCATTGCATCGGCTCGAAGCCGGCCCTGGCGATGATGCCGGCCGCGTTCATCAATCCCGGCGATGTCACGCTGATGACCGTGCCTGGCTATCCGGTCGCCGGCACGCATACAAAATACTATGGCGGCGAGGTGCATCGGCTGCCGCTGTTGGCGAAGAACGATTTTTTTCCCGATCTCGATTCGATCTCGGCCGACATTCTGCGCCGTGCGAAGTTGCTCGTGCTCAATTATCCCAACAGCCCGACGGGCCGTGTCGCGACGCGCGAGTTCTACACGCGCGTGGTGGAGTTCGCCCGGCGGCACCAACTTGTCGTCGTGCAAGACGCGGCCCATGCGATGCTCAGCTACGAAGGCCCGCCGCTCAGTTTTCTTTCGATTCCCGGCGCGAAAGATGTCGGCGTCGAAATCCATTCGATGTCGAAGGGCTTTCACATGATCGGCTGGCGGCTCGGCTGGGTTTGCGGCCACGAACGGATCGTCCGGGCCTTCGCCGACATCAAAGACAACAGCGACTCGGGCCAGTTCATCGCCATCCAGAAATCGGCCGCCGCGGCGCTCGACGATCCGGAAATTCCCAAGCAGGTGCGGCAAAAATATCGCCGCCGATTGGAAAAGCTCGTCGAACGGTTGGGCCGGTGCGGCTTTACTTGCCGCATGCCGGGCGGGACGTATTTTCTTTATACGGCCAGCCCGCGTGGTATCGCGGGCGGTCCTAAATTCGAAACAGCCGAAGCGGTCAGCCAGTATCTGATCACCGAGCATTCGATCTGCACCGTGCCGTGGGACGACGCCGGCGCGTTCTTGCGATTCTCGGTCACTTACGAGGCGCCGAATGAGGCCGCCGAGGACGCCCTGATGGCCGAAACCGAAGCGCGACTGAAGCACCTGCGGCTGGAATTTGACTAAATGATCAGGCCCATCCAGCCAAATAGCGCTCAACCGAATCCGGCGATCCGGCGCCCCGGGTTGTGGCGCCGCTTGTTGCCGCTGGCGTTCTGGATGGTGCTGATTTTCGTCGGCTCGACGTCGCTCATGACGCCGAACCACACCGGCTCGTTGCTGCAGAATTTTCTGGCGATCTTTTCGATCCATCTCGATCGCGTCACCGCGGATCATGTAAACCATATCGTGCGTAAGTGCGGCCACGTTTGCGAATATTCGGTCCTGGCGCTGTTGGCCGCTCGGGTGTTCCTCACTTCATCGCGCCCTGGGCTGCGGCGCTGGTGGTGGCCTTGCGCGCTGGCGGTCGTGATCGTGTTTGCCTCGACCGACGAATACCACCAGACCTTCGTCCCCGGCCGCGAAGGCCAAGTGAAAGATGTCGTGTTAGATAGTTTTGGCGCGGCATGTGCGCTGGCGATCTTCGCCGTGATTCGGCGAGTTTATCTTCGCCGCCGTGCCGTGGAACTGGCCCCTGCTTCGACGACTAGCGCTCAATAGTTCGTCGATGGCGCCACTGGCACGCCCGGCGAATTCGACGATAATCGAGCGACAGTACAAGTTCGTCGCGCCGGCGAAGGAAACACAAGCCTGACGCGCAAGCGAAGGAAATTCGCCCAGCCATTGTCTTATGTCCTTCGCTTGCGCGTCAGGCTTGTATGACACCGCTTGCGCTTCATTTGAATGGGTCGTCGCTCGATGTTTTTCAGCTTCGATGGTCTCGATGGGGTGGGGAAGTCGACGCAAATGACGTTATTTTGCGATGGGCTCGCGGCGGCTGGGCGCGAAGTGCTCGTTTGCCGCGACCCGGGGAGCACGCGGTTGGGCGAAGCGGTGCGGACGTTGCTGTTGGACCGCCACGATTTGGCGATCAGCCGACGGGCGGAAATGTTTTTGTATATGGCGGCGCGGGCCCAGTTGGTCGAGCAAGTGATCCGGCCGGCGCTGGAGGCGGGCAAGCGCGTCGTCTCCGATCGGTTTCTGTTGGCCAACGTCGTTTATCAAGGGCATGCCGGCGGGTTGGATGTTGACGAACTTTGGCGAATTGGCCGGACCGCCACGGCGGGGATCGAGCCGGATCTGACGTTCATTCTCGACATGGATCCCGACGCGGCCGCCGGGCGGTTGAATCGGCCGCGAGATCGGATGGAGTTGCAAGGCGATGCCTTCCGCGAGCGGGTGCGGGCAGGATTCTTGGCTGAAGCCGCCCGGAATCCGCGACGGTTGGTGGTGATCGACGCGGGCCGGTCGATCGAAGAGGTGCATGCCGACGTTCGCGAAGCGGCGCAGAGGGTGGGCGTGGCGATTGCATGAGTCGGCCCGACGCGCCAGCCAAGGCTGGCGGGTAAAATCTCGCGGGTAATAAGCGCGTATGGCATGGCACGGCATTTTGGGACATGACGACGTAGTGGCCGCGTTCCGCCTGCGCTGGAGCGTGGGCGGCTGGCGAGCACGTTTCTATTCGTCGGCCCGGCGGGTGTCGGCAAGCGCGCGTTCGCTCTGAAACTGGCTCAGGCGCTGCTTTGCACCGAGCGGCCCGCGGCACTGTTGGACCCCTGCGAGCGGTGCCCGTCCTGCGTGCAAGTGGCGGCCGGCACGCATCCCGATTTGGAAGTGGTGAGCAAACCGCCGGATAAAAGCCTTATCCCCGTGGCAGCCTTCATCGGCGACAAAGAGCATCGGATGCACGAGGGTCTGTGCCACAAAATCAGTCTCAAGCCATTCCTAGGCGGGCGAAAGATCGCGATTGTCGACGATGCCGACGATTTGAATCAGGAAGGCGCCAACTGCCTGCTGAAAACGTTGGAAGAGCCGCCGCCGCGATCGGTGTTGATCTTGATCGGCACCAGCGCCGATAAACAACTGCCGACGATCCGCTCGCGGGCCCAACTGATTCGCTTTCGCCCGCTGCCAGAAGAGGTTGTCGCGCAGTTGCTGCTCGACCAGAAAATCGTGACCGATCCCGATGAAGCTCGCCGGCTCGCCGCGCAAAGCGGCGGCAGCGTGCGGCGGGCCAGCGAATTGGCCGATCCTGATCTGTGGACCTTTCGGGCCAACTTGCTTAGCGCGCTGATGGCCCGCCCCTTGGACAGTGCGGGTTTGGCCCGGGCGACAAGCGAGTTCGTCGACGAGGCCGGCAAAGAAGCGTCGCTTCGGCGAGCCCGATTGCGGTTAATTATCGGGTTTGCTGTTGAATTCTTTCGAATGCTCGCGCGCCGATTGAACGGCGTTCCCGACATCGCCGACGCGGAGTTGCATTCGCATGTCGAGCGGGCGGCACTCGGCGGTTGGCCCGCGGCGGCGACGGTGGCGGCTTTAGAGCGGTCGCTGGAAGCCCTGTCGCAAGTCGATCGCAACGCCAACCAGACGATTTTGATCGAAAGCTGGTTGGACAGCCTCGCCGCGGCTTGATCCCTCGCGAGCGCGAGTTCGAGCTTATTCGCTCACCGCATGCGGTTCTGGTTCGTAATGAGCCACGCGCGAAGTAAGTGGATTCGCGATGAGAGATCCCCTTACGCCGCCGCGAACCGCATGTGCGCCTGCTCTACGATTGAGCAGGCGACGCGGGAAACATGGCTTTGGTTTCTCCACCATCTTCAGCATGCAATTCCAGGCGGTTCAGGAATTCGCAGCCGATCCGAAACGTGGTTTGCTTTCCTTCGATGACCTGCATGCAGTTCGCAACGCGGGCCTGCACATACACTCCCCGATCGCCTATGCGCAGAAAGAAGACGAGGAATTTTTCCAGCGGTGGCTCTTTGGAATAATACGAGATCCCGCCGCACGAGACATCGTGGCATCGCACCTGGCGAAAGCTGCCCGGATCCGGCAATTCTCCTTCACGGCAGGGGGCCATCCATTGCAGAATTCGGTAATTTTGCCGAGATCGATGGCGACGGTCGGCCGATGTGGCTGTCGAGTCTTCCGGCTCGGACGCGGTGGATTGCGCGGTAACAGTCATGTCCTGGCTCCCAAGGTCATCAATCGCCCGCCGTACGTCCGCCAAGCCGATGCCGACGGTCTCAATTGAATTCATAGTTTACAAGTTGGCTTGTTCGCAGCTTTTTCGGCTTTGCAACGGCTTCCTCATCACGGGTGGCTCTAGATGCCGTCACAACCGAACCAAACCCGCCAATCGCCTTCTTCGCGCCTTCCTAAGAACCGACCGGGCAAAGGCGCCAATCCCATTTTGTGTGCGCACAGAATTGGGTCCGTCCGCGCCGGCTCTTGAAAAGAACCGGCTTTTCGCGGCGCTTTGAACGCCCGGTGCGCCCCCCAAGCGGCAGAAACCGCATGGCCGTTTGTCAAGGCACTCGCTATCCGCCGACCGCGCATAGAGATCTCGGGTCCGCGAATGAAGATTCAGTCCCTAAATCTCTGCATTTTCCGGTGGTTTGACATCATGCGACACTGGCCTAGATTCTTCTAAGGGTTTTCCCGTCAAGAGCGACGACTGACGGCTTTCATCGCATCGCATCGCATGGGTGGTTCCGTGGAATATTCCGCATCGTTGGTGATTCTTGCCGTGATCGTGGCCGTCGTCGAGCTTGTGGCCGGCGTCGGCATCGGCTGGTGGCTGCGTGGCACGCCCGATGCGACCGCAGCGAATTCGGCCGATTCGCAGGAAGAAGTCGAGCGGGCGCGGAATGCCGTGGCTCGCTTGCACGAATTGACCGAGCGCGTGGCCGCCGATGTCGGCGAGCATTCGACACGCGTCCAGGAAATCAGCGAAGAGCTGACCCAGAATACCAGCGGCGGCGAGCTCGATTCCGTCGTGCTCGGATCCGTCGCACGCATTATCGAGGTCAACAGTAAATTGCAGCAGCAACTGAAAAGCGCCGAAGTCAAGCTGCAAGAGCAGGCGCACCAAATCGAGGTGCACGCGGCCGACGCCCTGACCGATGCCCTGACAGGCAAGGCCAATCGGCGGGCGTTCGACGCCGATCTTAGCCGCCGCATGCAGGATTGGAAACGGCGCGAAGTGCCATTCTGCCTGATGATGATCGACGTCGACCATTTCAAGAAGTTTAACGACACGCACGGCCACTTGGCGGGCGACGAAGTGTTGCGCGGCGTGGCCGGCGGCCTGGGCTATCAGCTTCGCGACACCGACGTTGTCGCGCGCTATGGAGGCGAGGAATTCGCGATCATCATGGCTGGCACGACTTTGGGCGAGTCGGAAATCGGCGCCGTCCGAGCTGCTTCCCGCATTGCCGATTGCCGCTTCGAATTCGAAGGGCGGACCTTGAACGTAACCGTCAGCGGAGGCTTGGCCCAGGCCCTGCCCGACGAGGACGAAGCCTCGCTCATCAAACGGGCCGACGAAGCGCTATATAGTGCGAAGAAAGCCGGTCGAAACCGGGTTTGCATTCACGACGGCACGGTCACGCGTCCCTCGACGGTTGCTCGGCCGCAGCCGCCTGCGGCGCCCGCGCCCGTGGCCCCTCCGATCAGCAAGACCGCGGCAATGTTCGCGGAGCCGGCGAACGCCGCTGCGCAACCCGCCGCGACAGGACCCCATTCCGACGATTTGTTTCGAACGGACGTGCAGACCGGGCTACCCAATCGCACGTCGCTGTGCGAGGAAGTTCGCCGCCGGGTTGCCGAATCGCATCGGTACGACTCGCCGCTCTCCTTGATGCTGGTGAAAGTCGGCGCGATCGATCGGCTGGGCGCCCGTTCGGCCGAACCGAGCGAGGAACTGGTGATTCGCACGGTTTCGCAATTCCTGACGGCCGGCATGCGGGAGATGGACCTCGTGGCCCGCTATTACGACGATGTGTTCGCGGTGCTCTTGCCTGGCACTCCGCTGTCGCAAGCGATTGGAGTTGCCGAACGATTACGGCTAGCCGTCGCCGGTTGCCCGCTACGGGGTAAAGAATTCGAATTGCGAATCGCCGTCGTCACGGGCCTGGCTGAAGTCGCGCGCGGCGACGATTCAGCCGCGTTGCTCAAACGATCCGAAGCGGCGTTGCAAGGCGCAGTGCAATCCGGCCGGGAAGGAACCTTCTATCATACCGGCCGTGGAGTGCAACAATTCGTCGAGAGCGGAGTGGCCTGAGCGAGCAGCGTAGGACGCGCCGCCCCCTGAGAGACGCGCTGGGCAAGCCCAGCGGCTAAGCTCTCACACCTTGACAAGTTCCACGCATATTCCGCCGGCGCGGAATAGTTTGTGGACCTGTGTGAACCACAACTCATTCTTCGGCGCCAAGCCTAAATCGTGGCAGATGCGGTATAGCTCTTGACGATTGTACGTGCGGCAGCACCAAATGCGGCTCGTCCAAGCTCCGCCGAAATTGTCCTCCGTCGTCAAGAGCAGCATCTTGCCGCCTGGCACCATCACGCGGCGCGAGTTCGGCCAGTCCCGTCCGCGCATCGGGCAGATGCTCGAGCACATAGCCACAAGTGACGCAATCGAACGTCTCGGCGGCAAACGGCAATCGCGACAAATCGGCCACGACATAACCCGGTCGATCGCTTTTCAAACTGCGCTTGGCTCGGCGAAGCATTTCCGGCGACAGATCGAGACATGTGATGTGCGCCTGCGGATCCGCGTATTTGATCAGATGGCCGGCGATTTGCCCGGCCCCGCTGCCCACGTCCAAAATATGCCGGGCCCCGCGCAGATCGAATTTTCGGGCTCGCAGCAAGCGCTGCCCCAACGGCTTGTGCAGCGAAAGCACGCTGCACGTGGCCAGGATCGCCCCCTTGGGCCCCGCGTAAACATCGCGGACCTTGGCCCGGTATTCGTCGAAGCTGACCCGTTGGATCAGCTTGTCCTCCAACAGCCGATTGAAGACGTTCTTGCGTTGCGGATTCTTAGGACGATTCTCCGTGGCGCCCCCAGACAACGGCATAAGAAGTCCAATCGAAGCAAGGCAGCAAAGCGTGCTGGGCTGGGGACGTCGAGGTTGGGAGGTTGGGAGGTCGTCGCGGTTAGGTTGAAGCGGCCATGCTAAATATCGGCCTTGTTTAGAAATATTCGGCGACTCTAGATATACCACTCCAGCGAGAGCCCGCATAGTGCGCCGGTTGGCAAAATTCGCCACATTTCCGCGCGAGTGACCGCGCCGCCGGCTCGGCCAAGGGTCCAATCGCTGGGCATGATCCTGGGGCTAACAGCCCGTTGAAAAAGGGGACTGGCTCCGAGCGACCCGATGAGTTAGCCGAGGGATTTAGTCCATCGCGAGGTGCCTGCCCCCTTTTTCAACACGCTACTAACCCCGGACCCCCGCGGCTCTGAAAAACCCGACCGCGCGTCGCTGCCCAATTAAAGCAAGCTCTCTAGCAAGAGCCGCATTTTCCGCAGCTCGCCGACATGGTCGACGTCCGGCATGGGACGGATGTGGACCGACAGGGCCCGATTGTATTTCACCATGCTCAACTGAGTGATCAGTCGGCCATATTCGATTTCCCCTTGCCCGACCCGCACTTGAAACTTGTCCTTTTGCGTATCGCGCAGATGGACATGGTAGACGTGCTTAAACACCTGGTCATAGCTCGCTCCTTTGTGAGGGCCGGAGACAAAATGGCTGGGGTCGAGCGTAATGCCCAAACCTTTGACATTGTCGCACAACACAACGGCCGTCTCGGGACTCTGCGTGATCCGGCCCACTTCGGTTTTCACGCCAACCAACACCCCGTCGCGCGAAGCGATGCCGACCAGCTCGCGCAGGCGTTCGATTTCGGCATTAAATGGCGTCCCCAATTCGGCCCCCGGCACGGTGATCGTCACCACTTTCGTGGCCTTGGCCAATCGGCAGCAGGCTGCGAACTGCTTGTAATAGTCGTCGCCCGCTTGCAAATCGACTTCGTAGGTGACTGGGGTCAGTCGGTGCGTGTCGCGGCAAATGGCCACCGCTTTTTCGAGATCGGCCAAGACCAGCGACGGCCGCAATTGTCCTGGCGCTTCCTTGATCGCGATTTCGACACTCGTAAATTCCAAATCGACAAGCCGCCCCAGCGCGTCTTCGAGCGACAAGTCGGGAAAACATTCGGTCGATGCACAAACAAACACGCGGTCACTCCCAAAAATTGAACCGAAGAATCTGTGAGAACGCGATTAGCTTACCGCTACGCGTACCGTTCTGGCAACACCGTGTTCGGCCATCGCGCCACTCTCTGGTGGAGGATGACAGCAACGACGCTAAGCCGTGCTTCATGCATCGGGGAGGGCGAGGCTCCTGGCAGGGCGAGGCTCCTGCCGGGCCGCGCGGTTTCTCATGGAACCACGGATGACACCGATGAGACGGATACAAAAAAAGTAATTTTCTTCGCATCCGTATTATCGGTGTCATCCGTGGTCGAACGCCTGCCGTCTCGGCTCGGCAGGAGTCTTCCCCTCCCGAAGATGGGACGCACGATTACACGCGCGCATTGCCGCTGCATCGGTGGGCTCCGCATTGCTCCGCGCTTGGTCGGCATTACAATGATTTTCGCGTTCGCAAATGAAGCAGCCTTGCAATAATCTGCCCAAAAGGAGTTTCAATGTCTCCCGTTCCCAACAACCCCAACCAAACGATCGGCCCCGGCCCCGCGCAACCTGCCGGATACGTCGTGCCGCAGGCTCAATATGTGCCGCCGCAATATCCGCCGACACGGATCGTGCTCGTGCGCAGCGGTTTGAGCCGCTTCGGCGCCTGGCTCGGCTGGATTCTGTTCATCGTGGCCCTGATCTGGATGGCCAAACTCAATAGCAATTATGCCAGCTATCAGCAAACGAATCCTCAAGTTACAGAGCAGTTCGTCTCACACGCGCTCGCAGCCGCCGACAAGGTCGCCATCATTCGGGTCGAAGGCACGATCATGCACGAGGATGGCTATGCCAAATGGCAAATCGACCAGGCGCTAAAGGACCCGGCGGTGAAGGCCGTCGTGTTGCGGGTCGATTCGCCCGGCGGCACGATCACCGGCAGCAACTACATCTATCACGATCTGCTCAAGCTAAAAACGAAAAAGGATATTCAACTGGTCGTCAGCATGGGGGGAATTGCCGCCAGCGGCGGCTATTACATTTCGATGGCCGTCGGCGAGACGCCAGACACGATATTCGCCGAGCCTTCGACCTGGACCGGCTCGATCGGCGTGTTGATTCCGCATTACGACGTTTCCGGCCTGCTGGAGAAGTGGAATGTCACCGACGACACGATCGCCAGCAATCCGCTGAAGCTGATCGGCAGCCCGACCCGCAAGACGTCGCCCGAGATCGCCGATAAGGAGCGCGCGATCCTGCAGAAACTGGTGGACGAAAGCTTTCAGGATTTCAAGGACATCGTGAAGAAGGGCCGCCCCAAATTCGACAAGGATCCCAAAGCGCTGGACGAGCTCGCGACCGGTCAAATCTACACCGCGAAACAAGCCCTCGCCGGCGGGTTGGTCGACAAGTTGGGCTATCTCGAAGATGCGGTCGACCGGGCCATCGAATTGAACAAGCTCGACAAGGACAACGTGCGCGTGGTGCAATACGAGCCGCCGCCGTTCAGTTTCTTAAACCAGGTTCTCGGCTCCAACGGCACGAGCCCCGCCGGCCAATCCCCACGGCTCGATCTCACCGCGCTGTTGGACCTGACCGCCCCGCGCGCCTACTATCTCTGCTCCTGGTTCCCGTCGTTGATTTCGCCCCGTTGAGCAGGATGACAGACTAACAGCCGTAGGATAAACTGCCCGAGCCCACGCAAGCCGCGCCGCCGATTCTCAGAGCCAGGGCAAGACTCTTTGTTCGAACGAGGCGAAGCTGAGCCGCATGGTTACGGAACCGGTGAAATCCAGCGAATCCGTTCCTCCGCATGTGGCGGCGGCCTCGTTGCCAAGCGCTCATCCGCAAGCCCCAGCAGCGCATCCGGCCAGCCGCCGCCGCTGGATCATCGGCATCCTCGTGCTTGTTTCGGCGGCGATTTTGTACTTTGGCATCCCGCTGGTGCACGAAGCGCTGACGACCGTTTCGACCGACGACGCTTACGTGAACAGCCACGTGACATCGGTCGCCGCGCGCGTTCTCGGGCAAGTCTCGAAAGTTTACGTCGACGACAATAATCGCGTTCGCGCGGGCGATTTGCTCGTTCAGTTAGACGACCAGCCGTACCGCGTGATCGTGGAAATCAAGGAAGCGGCCCTGGAATCCGCCAAGGCCGACCTGATGGCCGCCAAAACGAAAGTGCGTGGATACGCCGGCCAAATTCGCAGTGCCCGCTGGAAGTTGCAGCGGACGATTGAAGACATCCACAACCAGGTCGCCGCGCTGCGTGCCAAGGTGGCAGCGCTCACCAACCGGAAGGTGGCTTTGGAACTGGCCGAGGCCGATTTCCATCGGGGCGAAAAGCTGCTGAAAAGCTCGGCCATCAGCCAGGAAGACTTCGAAACGCGGCGAGAAGCGTTTCAGGCGGCTCAAGCCCAATTGCAACAAGCGCTGGAAGAGGTTTACCAAACGCGAGTCGGACTCGGATTGCCATCGACACCTGAAAACGGCGGCGCCTTGGATCAGGTGCCTGCCGATCTCGATCAGACGGCCTCCGCGGTGCGCGAGGCTTTGTTCTCCTTATTTCAAAGCGCCGCTTTGTTGGGCATCAGTCCTTCTTCGTATGAACTGACTCCGACGCAAGCGATCGACGAGTTCGTCCATCGCGATCCGTCGGGCGATATCACCAAGATCTATAGCAAGTTGCTTGCCCAGGCGCCGCCCGTGCTGCAGGCGCAGGCCAGCATCGCGCAAGCCCAGGCCGATCTCGATCAGGCCAAGCTCAATCTCAGCTACTGCAAAGTTTACGCGGAAATCGATGGCGTGGTGACCCGGCGAAATGTGAACGAAGGGAACAACGTGCAGGTGGGCCAGGGGTTGATGGCGCTCCGCTCGTTGGAGGTTTGGGTCGATGCCAATTTCAAGGAAACCCAGTTAAACTATTTGCGAATCGGCCAGCCCGCCGACGTGTACGTCGACATGTACGGCACGCGGCGCGTCTTCAAAGGCCGGGTGTCGGGCTTCACCATGGGAACCGGCTCGACGCTGGCGATCTTGCCGGCCGAAAACGCCACCGGAAACTTTGTGAAAGTGGTCCAGCGACTGCCGGTGCGGATTGATCTCGTCGAGCCGAATCCGACGGATACCCCGTTGTTCGTCGGACTGTCGGTGACGCCGTATGTCTTTTTCAAGCAACCGACGACCGGCGCGGATGGCGGCCAGTTTTTGCAGCCTTATTTTCCAGACTTGCCGACCAATCCGACGAAGGACAAGCCGGCTAAACCGGCCGCGCTGCCGACCATTATTCCAGAAGGCCCCGCGCCGGCGCCATCGAACCGGGCCACCGCGCCGGCGCCCATCGGCGGATCGTCGCCGCCAGCGGGGACCGACAATGGTGCGATTAGTGAAAAGGGCGGGTCGAAATCGTGAGCACGGTTGCTCTGGCTCTACCGACGGCTGCCAGAGCTCGCGTGTTCAATCCGTGGGTGGTCGCCGCGGCCGTCGTCGTGCCCACATTCATGGAAATTCTTGACACGACGATCGCCAACGTCTCGCTGCGCTATATTGCCGGCGGCTTGTCGGCTTCGGCCACCGATAGCGAATGGGTCATCACCAGCTACCTGGCGGCAAACGCCGTGATCCTGCCGATCTCCGGCTGGATTTCAACGCGGCTGGGGCGGCGCAACTACTTTGTGATGTCGATTATTTTGTTCACCGTCAGCTCGGGCTTGTGTGGCCTCGCCACAAGCCTGCCCCAACTCGTTTTCTTCCGTGTTCTTCAGGGCCTCGGCGGCGGTGGATTGCAGCCCAGCAGCCAGGCGATTCTGCTGGACACGTTTCCGCCCGAAAAACAGGGCGCCGCGATGACGGCTTACGCCATCGCCGGGCTGATGGCGCCGGTGTTTGGACCGACGGTCGGCGGCTGGATCACCGACAATTATTCCTGGCGCTGGATTTTCTATTTGAACATTCCCATCGGCGCGATCGGAGCGATCGCCTGTTACCGCGTGGCCGGCGACCCGCAATATCTGCGCGAGTTGCGTGAGGCAGGAAAGCGGAATCCGCAACGGTTCGATTTTCTGGGGCTGTTGATGTTAGTCGTTGCGATGGTCTGTTGGGAGGTGACGCTCAGCAAAGGGCAAGAATGGGATTGGTTCGGCGACCCCTTTTGGCGCGTGCAAACGCTCGTAATTCTATTCGTCGTCGCTCTCGGCGGGCTTTTGTTTTGGGAGTCTGCGGAACGTGGCGCCGGTCGTGAATTTTCGCCCGCTCGCGGAACGCAATTTCTGGATCTGTTCGCTCATCATCTTTTGCGCTTACGGTGTGCTGTACGGAGCCAGCACCTCATTGCCCGCGCTGTTGCAAACGTTGTTCGGCTACGACGCGCTGCAGTCGGGCCTGGTGTTGTCGCCAGCGGGACTGTTTGCGCTAGTCACGCTGCCGTTGGTCGGCTTCTTGCTGGGGCGGCAACTCGATGCCCGCTGGTTGATTGTGCTGGGTCTGGCCACGATGGCCTCGGGCGCTTATTGGATGTCGCGGATGAATCTGCAGATCAGCCCGATTTACATCATCTTGCCGCGTGTCGTCTTGATCGTTGGGCTGTCGTTCATCTTCGCGCCGCTGAACGTGGCGGCCTATCGCTACATGCCTTTGGCGCTGCGCGGTGCGGCGGTGGGACTGTTCTCGCTGCTGCGGAATGAAGGGGGGAGTGTCGGCACATCTTTAGCGCAAGTGGTGCAAGAGCGGCGCGTGCAATTTCACGCCCTGCGTTTGGGCGAGTTTCTCGACCCCTTCAATCCCGCCGGCAATGCGTTCGTCCAGCAAACGCAAGCCTATTTCCTCCAGCAAACCGGCGACCCGGCGCTATCCAAGCAGCTGGCCATCAAAAGCCTGGCCAATCTTCGCGATTCGCAAGCCAGTGCCTTGGCCTATTTCGACTGCTTTTGGCTGTTCGCCGTCGTCGGCGTAGCCCTGATTTTCCTGGTTCCCCTCATGAAACGCTCTGTCGCCGAAAAAGGAAAACACTTGGCGGCGGAATGATGCCCTTGGAATAATTTGACGCCCCTCTTCGGCAACCGCTATACTGGGGCTACCGGGGGTAGACGGTGGTTCCGTTTCGCCAATCCCGCCCGCCCACCACTGCCGTTTCGCCGCGGCCCTCGAAAAAACTCGCCGAAGACATCGCATTCCCACCTCGCGCTGGAGACGACGCCATGCTGGTCATTCCGGGACAATCGGGCAAGGATTTGTGCGACAAGCAACTGGGCGTCACGCGCCGCGATTTGTTGCGCGTCGGCGGTTCGGCCTTCTTGGGTTTCACGCTCGGCAATCTGCTCGCTCGAGCAGGCTCCCGCCGCGGAAGCAGCCGTCGGCGGCGGGCCGGGCTGGGGTAAGGCGAAAAGCGTGATCATGGTCTATCTCCAAGGCGGGCCGAGCCATCTCGACCTCTGGGACCCGAAGGAGAACGTGCCCGACAACGTGCGCAGCGCGTTCAAGACCATGAAGTCGAAGGTGCCCGGCATGGATGTGACCGAGCTGCATGCCGAACTTCGCCAAGATCACCGACAAGGTGACGCTGATCCGCTCGATGAGCTACACGCCGAACGGGCTGTTCAATCACACGGCCGCCATCTACCAGATGAACACCGGCTACACGGCCGATAAGGTCAGCCCCTCGGGGCAACTCGAACCGCCGTCGCCGAAGGATTATCCAAACTTCGGCTCGAACATCATTCGCCTGAAGCCGCCGACCGTGCCGATGCTCCCGTTCGTGATGATGCCGCGGCCGCTGCAAGAAAGCGGCGTCGTGGGTAAATCGGGGACCGCCGGATTCTTGGGCCGGGCCTACGATCCCTACTACCTGTATCCGCCCGGCGACGACATGGACATGCGGAAGATGGAAAACATCAAGGTCGACGACCTCCAGTTGCGCCCCGAGGTGTCGAACACGCGGCTGGAGCGCCGGGCGAAGCTGCGCGCAGTTGATCGACGCAGGGCATGCCCGACGTGGAACAAGCCACCGCCAAGTACAGCTTGGATTCCTACTACGACAAAGCACTCGGGCTGATTCTGTCCGGCCGGGCCCGCAATGCGTTCGATCTGAAGGCCGAGCCGGATGCGATGCGCGAGCGATATGGCCGCAACACGTTCGGCCAAAGCCTGCTGTTGGCTCGGCGGCTGGTGGAAGCCGGCACGCGGGTGGTCGAAGTGATTTGGCCGAAGGTGGCCAACTCGGACAATCACTCCTGGGATATGCACGTCGATCTGACGAAGCGGATCAAGAACCAGGCGGCGCCGATGTTCGACCCGGGCCTGTCGGCCTTGATTTCCGATCTCGACGAACGGGGCCTGTTGACTGAAACGCTAGTCGTGGCGGTCGGCGAGTTCGGCCGTTCGCCGCAGCGGGGTTTGAGTACCTCGGGCAACGGCAACAGTCCGGACGGCCGCGATCATTGGCCCTATTGCTACACCGCCTGTCTGGCGGGCGCGGGTATCAAGCGGGGTTTTGTTTACGGCAAGAGCGACAAGACGGCCAGCGGTCCATTGGAGAATCCAGTCCATCCGACCGAGTTGCTGGCGACGATTTATCACGCCATCGGGTTGGACCCCGCCACGATCGTCTACAATCACCTCAATCAGCCGCGTGAAATGGTACAGGGCCACGCCGTGCCGGCACTGTTCGCCTAACACCACTGCCCCGTAAAGAGCCGCGCACGAAGTAAGCGCGTGGAGCGCCAACTTGGTTGGTGTGGTGCGATCTCGCGGGCTTTCTCGATCGGGTCGCGGAAAATCACGATTGCAAAATCTTCGCAAGAGCACCCTGTTTGCGCGGCGGTTTTGGTTTCAGGCCGTGACTTATCGACCAGGGGCGCGCAGGATCGCAGTTTTGCTGTTGCGTTCTTATCGCCGCGAGGTCGGCGGCTCGATCGCGATTTTTGCTGATGCCATGCGGCATTCTGCCGCCGGCCGCATGATGTTTGCCACGGAAACACGGGAGAAACCATGATGTATCGAGGCGTGTCGTTGGCGGTAACGGTATTGGCGCTAGGATTGTTTGTCGGCGCCGCTCAGGCGGCCGGTCCGCGAGGTCCTGGCCCTGGTCCCGGCGGACAAGGTGGCCCCGGCGGACCGGGCGGTCCCGGTGGCCCGAACAACGGCCCGCCTCCTCCGGGCGGCCCAAATCAGGGAGGTCCCAACCAAGGGGGACCGGACAACGGCCCTGGCGGAGCGAACCAAGCGAACAATGCGGCTGGTGCAAACAACGGCGCCGCCGGCGCAGCAGCGAATTGCCCCGCCGGACAGAACCAAACGAGCAACACCGCCGGCCCCAAGAACAAGCCGACCATCGGCAAGATCGCCGCGATTAGCGCCACGAATCTGACGCTCTTGACGAGGAATGGCAAGTCGCGGTCGTACACCATCGGCGCAGGTGTCAAAGCGATGAACCACGGCCAGCCGGTCGCGCTAACAAGCTTTTCGGTCGGTCAGTTCGTGGGCGTGAAAGCCGATGCGAGCAACAACTTATTGACCATATTCGCCGTGCCGCCGCCGCGAAACGGCGCTGGCGGCGGCCAGGATCCAACCGCTGCCTCCTCGGTCGCCGGAAACCAAGGCGCTGGGGGATCCAATCAAGGTCCACCCGGCCAAGGACAGGGAGGACCCGGACAAGGTCCACCGCCCGGTGGCCCCGGGCAGGGTCCTCCGCCAGGCGGCCCCCGCGGCCGATAAAGTGATGTCCCCGAGATTCTTCGATTCTGCACCTCAGGCCGATCCGACAGGCGTCGGATCGGCCCGATTCTATTTCGGCGATGGGATCTGCCGCCATTGTCCGGCGATCAAACAATTCGCTGTTAATTGACCGTAACATCGCGGCCCTTTCTCCGCTGAGCTAAGTAGACCTTCGTTTTTCAATTCGAAGGCAATGCAAGCGTTCCTTTGCATCAGCTAGCCAGAGGGAGAGATCGTGCCATGCCCGTGTCGCTGACATTGGCCAGTCGGCCACAAGCACCTTTGAAACCACGCATTTGGCTTGCCTTTGTCGTGGGCGGCTCGGTCGTGGCGTCGGAGTATGCCGCCGGCGGCCTGATTAGCCTGATCTCGAGCGAGCCCTACCGCGAATCGGTTCGGGCCGTCACGACGCTGTTTGCCGCGCTGGCAATCCTAGTGGTCTTTATCAACCGCCTGGCGGGATCTCTCGCCAGGGGAACGCTCTTATTCGACAGCCCGCCCAGGTCACGGGGAACATTCTTGCGGGCGATGGCCTTCGTGGCGATTTTGGTCGGTGCGGCGAATCTCGAGCTCGCGCGGGCGCCGCCGAACTCGCGCCGACCGAAACCCGGCTCCGGCAAGACCTCGGGGCACAACTGGAAGTTCTCCTGCAATCCAAACAGCACCTGATCGAGCAGGCGCAGAGCATCCAGCGAATGACCCAGCGCCTGACGGACTTCAATCAGCAGAAACAGAACCGCGCCGCGTTGGCGAACTACATGCGCTGTTGCGCGAGGATCGACTCGATCTGGCAAATCGCGGCGCCATCGTGAAACAAGATCAGGCCGAGCAGCAGAAGCAAAACGCCGCGGTCGCTCGCGATCGGGCCGAACAGGCCGGGCTCAGTGAGCGGATACTGCCTGACGAGGATGCGATCGTGCAGGGATTCGAAAATCTACAAAGCGGAGCTGCCGTCTTCCTGACCGAGCCTTGGCAGGTCTTGAAATCGCCGATTTGCTTTCAACTTGTCGTATCGCTGCTGTGCATCGCGAGCGCGCTGTTGATGACGCTGGTCGTGAACAGCGGCGTTCAGATTCGGGAAAATGGGCTCTGGCAATCTGGCTGGTTGCTTCGCTGGTCGAGATTTGACTCGTATCGCTGGCTGGACGATGACACAGTCGAATTCAGCAGCGGCAACAGCAATCGGATGACGGCGAGGTTTTCCGTCCAGCCCGGTCAAAAAGAAGCGCTCGCCGAGTTCTTGGAGCAGCGATTCACACGCACCGCGTAGGATGGGGCATTGCCTAACAAGAAATCGGATTCAACTCGCGGTGGGCCATGCCCACCCGCCATGCCCACCCTTACGGGTAAGATCAGTTTTCTGGCGGCTTTTCGGTTGCCGCTCGGGCGACCGACTCGATCGCAATCGCCGACACGGCGGCTCCGTAGTCGAGGTCGATGTTTTCCAGCGTATCGTGCGTGTCGTGATAGCCTTTGCGATTGATGTCGTAGTTTTCCATGAACAGCACGACCGGCACGCCGGCGTCGGAAAAAATCTGCCCGTCGGTGTTGTACAGCGTGCTGTGCGGATCGTATGGCGGGCGGATTTCGCCCTTGAGCAGCGGATGCTCGGCGGTCTCGGGCAGCGTGCCGTCGGCACTGCGCCGGCCACGTCCTCGGCCCGTGCGCTCGGGACGGTGGTTCCAATGCGGCGCGGCCGCATTCCAGGCTCCGTCGCCGCGGTGGGCCTGATACGCCAGCCACATCGATTCGCGGTTGCTGCCCGGACAAATCTGAAACACGTCGCGATCGTGATCGTTGTTGTGGGCCACCATGTCGAGCACGTAGACGCCTTGCACGCGCGTGTGCGACAGGTCGTCGAACGTGCCGTCGCGCGAGCCGCATCCGCAGCGTTTTCTGCACGACCTGCTGGCAGAGATGCCGGGCGCCCATGCAATCGGACGGAAACTCTTCGCCCGTCAGATGCACGAGCCAGACGTCGCAGCCCAGCTTGCCGGCCTGGCTGAGTTCCAAGAACGATTCGGCGCCGAGCATCAGTGCCGCGGTGGCCGAGTGGTTGTCGTCGGCGCCGGCGGCCGATAGCCGCGGGCCGTGGCCGCCGTGGGCGTAGCCGAACGTGTCTTCCATGTAGGCCGTGTCGTAATGATCGGCCATGATCACGGCCCGGGTGCGGTCGCGGCCCGGGATTCGCACGATCAAATCGCGCTCGTAGGTTTTGCGATCCTGATTGTGCAGCCAGCCGCCCATCCAGGGGAACGGAAACTCGGTCTGCCAGCGGAACGGCAAATCGCCGACCAGACACCGCGCGGCTCATGCCCTTTCGCTCGACCAGCGCGGTGTAATAATCGAGGATGAAGTCGCCCAGGGCTTCGAGATCGCGCTCGGAATGCTCGATCTTGGTTTGCGTCGCAGGGTCGCGCACGCAGTCGGCATTGTCCTTGTTGACGTATTGGCCGGTGGCCAACTCGCTGATCAGATTCCAATAGGCTTTTTCAAACGATCGCTTCGCGGTGCGGGCAAAGGACAGCGAACGCGCCGGCTGCACCGCGACTTTGACGGCGCGCTTCGGCTGGGGCGCCGTCCTTGTCGGCGGGCTCCAGCGCGATCGCCGAATGCAACTGCGCTGTCATGCGCTCGCCGACCGCGGGGTTGTTCGCCCGATCGGGAATCGAAGCGAGCCAGTGCTCGAGCGTCTCGTGCTTGGCCCAAGCGTGAGCAAGCTGCGGGCAAACGCCGGTTCCAAGCGGACTCGACCCCAGCAGGTCGTGGGTGTCGAAAATTTTGCGCAAGTTGATCGAAGTGCGGTGGTAGCGGGCATCGTGGTCGCGATGGAACCCCTCGACCGCCAATCGATGCGGCTCGCGATCGAGCAGCCGCGGCCAAAGCTCGATCGGCTGGGCCGGATCGGGCTTGTCGAACCGGTAGGCCGTCAAGATAGCCGAGCGGCGCGTCGTCCAGCACCGTCGGCAGCCCCGTCTCGCCGCAAAGATAGGCCACCAGCGGCCGGTGCCAAAAGACCGCGTGCCGGCCGACGCGCATCGGCGGATAATAGAACCGATAGCCGAACAACCCGCCGTCGGCCACCCGCTTCGCGGCTTCAATCAGATCGCGCGCATGGGTCCGTGGTCCGTCGAGCAAGGGTTGAAAATCGTGCGTCCAAACCTGGGCGTTGCGCGCCATGGGCTTGCCGTACAAACCCAAATCGTCGGCCTGCGTGCTGAACAGCACATGCGCCACCCGATCTTCCTCGGCCGACATCGTCAGCTCGTCCTCGTAGCGATGGACCCGGCTCCAACGATGCGTGCGTTGGAAGGTGTTGCGGATTGGCCGATGCAGTCCGACGTCGACGGCGCCCTTGCCGCGCGGCTCGTGCATCCAGCCCGACTGCGGGACCCGAAGTCCGCCGGGCGCTTCGCGCCGAATGATCGAGTGCAACAGCGGAATTTGCTCGGCCAAGGCAATGCTGCGGGCTAGCTTGTTGTAGACGGTCGATCCCCAGAAGACGAGGCTGCCGGGAAAGGGAAGCAGGTGCAGATCGCCGGCCAGATACGCCTTGCGAACCGCGGCCGGCAATGTCTCGTACGGCTCGAACGTTAGCAAATATTTCACGCCGGTGAGTTTTTGCGTTGGCCGCCACATGAACGGCTCCGTCCAGGTGGGCAGCTTCTCGACTTTCCAATGCGGTTCGAGCGGCTTGGTTTCGTCGGCCAGGATTCGAAAGCCGGCTATCTTCAAATCGGCCAGATCTTCGCTCTTTTCGCCATAGGCCGCGCCGAGCAGCCGGCGCACGAAATTCAGCGAGCGCTCGACTCGGCCATTCCACGCCGGGCTCAGTATAAAAACCTTGCCAGAACCCTTTGGCGGGGCCTTGTTCGCTCGCGCCGAACAACGTCCATCGCACGCGGCCCTTGTCGTCTTGGGTGCGCGAAAGGGCCAACGGCGAGAGGTTCACGAACCGCTCGGTGGACGGCGCGATCGTGCGCTCGGTCCAGTAGGGATTGTCGCGCAGCTTGTATTGCGAGATTCCGTGCGAGGGCTCGCAGCGCCCCAAATGATGAAACGCCGTGACGAGTTGCTTGGCGACCTGCGCCAAGCCCGGCTTCAATTCGAACGCTTCTTCGAACTCGGTGATGTGCCAACCCGACGGGTCTTCCTCGGAGAACACCACGCCATCGGCCGATCCGTACGCCTTGCAACCCAGCCGCGGCGGCGGCATGAATTCCGAGTAAGCGCTGATCGGGTATTTGCCTTTGCCCTGAAACCAGGTGCGATTGGCCACCAACTGTTTCCATCCCCGCTCGGCCATGTTACGCTCTGTGCGAGATTCGGTGCTTGAAACCGGGAACGCTCCCGATTTGGGCGTCAGCTTAACATCTTGGAACCAGAAATGCCTATTGGCGAATCTCTATTCGAAGACATTCTTCATTCCTTAGACATTCGTCATTAGACCTTCGTCATTCTCTTCCGAGGGCGCTGTGATTCGACCAACCTTGCCTGCCGATACTGAAGTCCTGGTTCCGCTGGCCCAGGAAACTGGCGTGTTCAAGCCGCACGAGATTCGTGCGCTGCGCGAGGTGCTCGACGATTTTCACAGCGCGAACCAGCGCACGGCCATCGCTGCGTGACCTTCGAGCAAGCGGGCCAGATTCTGGGCTTTGCCTATTATGCGCCGGCGGCGATGACGGACCGCACCTGGTACTTGTATTGGATCGCCGTGACCCGCCAGACACAGGCCCGGGGCATCGGCGGTAAACTGCTGAAATACCTCGAGGACGACATTCGCCAGTCACTGGCCGAGTGATGTTCATCGAAACATCGTCGCTGCCGAATTACAATCTGACGCGCAAGTTCTACGTCAAGCACGGCTACGAAACAGGGGCCACGCTCGTCGGCTATTACGCCGACGGCGACGATATGATCGTGTACCGCAAGCATTTCGCGACAGAGCCGGCAAAAGCATGAGGCGCCGCGCCGGAATCTGCCGCGCGGACGGCTCACGTTCGTCCCGAGCCACGCACGTCAGTAAGTGGTTGCTGGCTAGAATCCGGAGCCACGCACGTCAGTAAGTGGTCGCCGTCGCTTGGACCGCCGCGGCTGGCATTGCGGGCAGAAGAACGTCGCACGTTGGGCTTGGACGACGCGTTGAATGATTCCGTTGCAGATTCCGCAAGCCTGTCCTTCGCGGTCGTAGACCCGGTGATGGTGCTGGTAATCGCCCGATTCATTTAGCGCATTGCGATACGTGCCGTCGGACAGCGTCGAGCCTTCGTAGCGGATTGCTTCGGTAAGGACCGTTTGGATTGTCGCGTGGAGGCGCTGCCAATCGTCGGGCCGAAGTCTATTGCAGGGCCGCCCCGGATGGATTGCGGTCCGATGGAGGATTTCGGCGGCATAGAGATTGCCGATTCCCGCGACCGCGCAGTTGATCGAGCAGAGCCACTTTGATTGGGCGCCGGCTAGCCCCGAGATTACTTTTCAATTCGGCGGCGGTAATCGCCAGTGCATCCGGACCGACCGTGTCGCGGCCAAATCGCTCGGCCAACTCGGAGGTCGAAAACAGCCGCACGGAACCGAGCCCGCGGCGGTCCCAAAACAGAAGCTCTTTGTTCGGACCGCCGGCGAGCGTGATTCGCAGCCGCAGATGCTCGGTCGTGGGGGGCTCGGCCAGCAGGACCAGGCCGGTCATCCGCGGCTCGAAGACGATCGCCGTCGAGCGGTCGAGATGCACGACCACGCGCTTGCCGATCCGCCCGACGTCGGTCACCGTGGCATCGACGGCGAGCCGGCGAAAGCGGTCGATGCGCGGCTCGATCAGGATCGCGCGGCGCTGGCAGTCGGCCCGCGCGACATCGACGATCCGGCTGCCGACGATCCCCAGGATTCCCCGCCGCATCGTCTCGACTTCAGGTAGTTCAGGCACGCGTTGTTCGTCCTGGCGATAACGATATTTTTCCGCAGCACAAACGTGCTCCATGCTACCGGGAACGGTTGGTCGCGAACAGGTCCCGATTCCTCGCTCAAAACGGCAGCCCTTCCTCGATCACCGTTTCGTCGCGGACACGTTGTTCCAGTTGCACTTCTTCTTCGATCAAGCGCTTGGCCTTCCACTCGCCGCGGGCGAACCAAAGCCAGGTGACGATGCCTGTCAGAACGTTCGATATTGAAAACGACCACCAGATGCCCCGCACGCCCAAGGCCGTGTGCTGCGAAAGAGCATAGGCCACTGGAAATCGAAAGATCCACAGCCCGACCATTGCCAGGACCATCGGGCCGACGGTGTCGCCGGCGCCGCGCAGCGTTCCCGTCAGCACTTGTTGCCAGCCGATCAGGCCGAACGTAAAGGCGATGATCCGAATGAACTCGGCGCTTTCTTCGATCGCGCGGCCCCCTTCCGGCGCGAAGAACAAGGCCAGCGGTCGGGCGAAGAGATACAACAGCATCCCTCCGACGACCATGATCGCCACGGTGATCAAGCAACTGATCCGATTCGTCTCCTCGGCCCGATCGAGCCGGCCGGCCCCGATGTTCTGGCCGACCAGCGTCGACGTGGCCATCGACAGCCCCATCGCGGGAATGATTGCCGAACTGATGACCCGCACACCGATCCCGTAGGCGGCCACCGTCGCCGTGCCGAAACCGGAGACCAGCAGCATCATCACATTCAAGCCCAGAGCCTGGGTCGACTGCTCGATCGAGGCTGGCATGCCGATGCGAAACACGCGGCGGATAAACGAGACGTCGGGGCAAAAATCGCGCACGTGCAAACGAATCCCATGCTTTCCTTGAGCCAGAAGCGCCAGGCCAATCAGCATCGCCAGCGCCTGGGTGCAGAGCGTGGCCCATGCTGCGCCGGCCACGCCATAAGCGGGGATCGGACCCCAACCGAAGATGAACAACGGGTCGAGCTCGAAGTTCAAGAGCACCGTTAACAGCACGATAAACATCGGCGTGTACACGACGCCCAGGCCGCGGACCAGCGCCTGATAGGCCATGAAGCCGAACACGAAGACGAAGCCCATCAGCGTGACTTGCAAGAATCGCACGGCGTCGGGCAGCACCGCGGGCTCGGCGCCCATGAACCGCATCACTGGCCACGCAAACACATAGCCGACGAGCGCGAGGAGTGAGGACACGACCACGACCAAGATCAGCGTTTGCGCCGCGACGTGGCTTTGGGCGGTTTGGTCGCCGCGGCCCCGATACTGGGCGATCAGCACCGTGCCGGCGATCGGCAAGCCGCCGCCGATCGAGATCAACAGGAAATTGAGCGGAAAGCTGAGCGAAACGGCCGCCAGGGCTTGGACGCTCAGCCGACCGACCCAAAATGCGTCGGTCAATTGATATGCCGATTGCAGGATATTCGAGAGCACGATGGGCACGGAGAGCCGCACCAAAACTCGCCAGATCGAGCCCTCGGTCAATGATGGTTTAGCTGGCATGCGCTTCCTAACGGCCCTAATGTCGAATAACGAATGACCAATGTCGAATCAATGACGAAGCACGAATGACGAATGGGCCCGAAACCGGAACGTGCAATTAGTCATTTCGGCATTGGTCATTCCTTCAGACATGCGTCATTTACCCACCAACGAAGCTATTTGGAAGCACGGGTACCAACGATTCCCGCGTTCTACCGGTTGCATGCCTTTTGCCGCAACGTCGGGCGGTGGGGGTTCGGGCGATAAGAGCGAGTCGCAAAGGAACTTGCAACCGGCAGTAAATATAGGGTCCGCGCTCGCCTTGACCCATCCCGCGGATCGCAATAAACTTTGATGCGCGATTAACTTGCGATTATTCCTCTCTCGAGAGCGCTTGCCGCTGGCCCAACCGTCGGGCCGAGCGCCGCGTTCGCCTTACGTTTATCTCATGGCTGAAACTACAGAAAAAGAAAACTCCGAACCCTCCGCCATGCTCGATTTCCTCGAGCAAGCCTGGGATCTGACCGGCACTTTTTTTGGCGGCATCGCCAACGGCGTGGAACGGGGCATCACTGGGCTGTTCGGTTCGTCCAATGCACGCTACGTGCGCAAGGCCCAAGGCAAAGTCGCGGCAATTGCAGCCCTCGAACCGAAATACGAAAAGCTGACCGATGATGAATTGAAGGCCCAAACGGACGAGTTTCGCCGCCGACTGGCCGCCGGCGAAAAACTCGATGATCTGCTGATCGAAGCGTTCGCCGTCTGCCGCGAGGCGGGCCGGCGCTATCTGGGCATGCGCCACTTCGACGTGCAAATGGTCGGCGGCATGGTGCTGCACAGCGGTAACATCGCGGAAATGGTCACCGGCGAAGGCAAAACGCTCGTGGCCACGCTACCGGCGTACTTGAACGCGCTCGAAGGCAAAGGGGTCCACGTCGTCACGGTGAACGACTATCTGGCCCGGCGCGATATGGAGTGGATGGGCCCGCTCTATATGGGACTGGGGCTGACGGTCGGCGCGATCCAAAACACGATGGACTCGGCCGAGCGGCAAAAGGCCTATGCCTGCGATATCACCTACGGCACGAACAACGAATTCGGGTTCGACTACCTGCGCGACAACATGCGCCCGGCGGCCCGCGACGACGATCATTATCCCAAGCCGGCGCAGCAATCGCAGGGCCGGCTGCACTTCGCAATCGTCGACGAAGTGGACAACATTCTGATCGACGAAGCCCGGACGCCGCTGATTATCTCGGGCCCCGCCCACGACGACGTCACGAAATACTCGAAGGCCGACGCGCTGGCCCGGCAATTGAAAAAGGACACGCATTTCGAGGTCAAAGAGAAAGAGCACACGGTCAACCTGACGGAAGAAGGAGTCCGGACCGCCGAAAAACTGGCCGGTGTCGAGAGCTTCTATACCGCCGGCAACATGGAATGGCCCCATCTGATCGACAACGCCTTGAAGGCCCACCACCTGTACAAGCGCGACGTGAACTACGTCGTGCAAGATGGCGAAGTCATCATCGTCGATGAATTCACGGGCCGCCTCATGCCGGGACGTAACTGGAGCGACGGCCTGCACCAGGCGGTCGAGGCCAAGGAAGGGGTCCGCGTCAAGGAAGAAACGCAAACGCTGGCCACGATCACGCTGCAGAATTTTTTCAAGCTGTACGACAAAATCTGCGGCATGACCGGCACGGCCATGACCGAAGCTTCGGAATTCTGGAAGATCTACAAGCTCGACGTAATCGCGATCCCCACCAATCGCGAGATGAAGCGGCTCAACCATCCCGACGTGATCTACCGTTCGGAACGCGAAAAGTTCGTGGCCATCGCCGACGAAATTGAGCACCTCAACAAGTGGGACACGATCGAAACGTCCGACGGCGAGGAACACGCGGGCAAGATCGTCAAGGAAACTGCCGAGGCGATCGAATTGCAGCCGCGCGAGCGCGGTCCGAGTGAAACACTATCCCGGGACAAAATCCGCCACATCCATCGCCATGGCCGGCCGGTGCTGGTTGGCACCGTGTCGATCGAGAAGAGCGAGCGGCTTTCGAACCTGCTGCAAGTCCGCGGGATCAAGCACGAAGTGCTCAACGCCAAACATCACAAGCGCGAGGCGGAAATCGTCGCCCAAGCCGGCCGGCTCGCCGCCGTGACCATCGCCACGAATATGGCGGGCCGCGGCACCGACATCGTGCTCGGCGGCAATCCCGAAACGATGGCTTGGGCCCAACTGCAAGACAAATATCCCACCCGGCTTGACGTCCCGCCCGAGGAATGGGAAACGCTGGTCAAAGAGATCGAAGTGCGCGAGCAGATGAAGGCCCAGGGCCAGGAAGTGAAGGAGCTTGGCGGCCTGCACATCATCGGCACCGAACGGCATGAGGCCCGCCGCATCGACCTCCAGTTGCGCGGCCGTTGCGGCCGGCAAGGGGATCCCGGCAGCAGCCGCTTCTATCTCTCGCTGGAAGACGACCTGATGCGAATTTTCGCCGGCGAGTGGGTGAAGAACATCCTCACCCGAATGGGCATGAAAGAGGGCGAAGCCATCGAAAGCCGGATGGTCAGCAAGCGGATCGAAGGGGCCCAGCGCAAGGTCGAAGAACGCAACTTCGACGTCCGAAAAAACCTGCTCGAATACGACGAGGTGATGGACGAGCAGCGCAAGCGGGTCTACGGCTATCGCCAGGGCATTCTCGACGGCGGCAACTGCAAGCAGCTCATCCTCGACATGGTCAACGGCCAGATCGAGCACCATCTCGGCACGTTCCTCGACCGGCAATATGGCGTCGACACGTTCGCGACCTGGGCGAGCGGCTTATTCGGCGTCGAAATGGAGCCGAAGCCGTTCACGGGCCTCTCCTTCACCGAAGCCGAGCGGTTGGCCCGCGACGAAGCCGAACGGGGCGCCGAATCGCAAATCTACGAAGCCATCGAGGAGATGCTTCCTGAAGGCGAAGAGGAAGACGAGTGGAATTGGGAAGCTCTGGCCAAGCTGTCGAACACTCGTTGGAAAACTAATTTCCGCGACCGCGACTTGAAGAAGGTCGGCCGCGACGGGATCCATGATTTGCTATCGGAAAAATCGCGCGACGCGATCGCCAAGGTCGACATGAGCGAAGGGCAGCGATTCCTCGCCGAAGACTTCGGCGTCCGCACGGCCGTCGGCTGGGTTCATTACAAATTCGGCTTCAACATCGACTTCGAGGAGGCGCGCGGGCTGGAGCCGGCGGCCTTGAAGGCAAAAGTCCGCGACCTTGCCGCCAAGGCTTACGACGAGAAGGAGACCGAATATCCGGTCATGGCCGGACTGTACCACTTCAGCACCCGCGACGCATCCGGCGCGAAGCGCTACAACCGCGAGGGCCTGGTCGGCTGGGCTCGCAGCCGGTTTGGCGTCGACCTGGAGCTCGATGAATTAAAGAGCAAGGATCGCGACGAAATTCGCACGTTGCTCATCGAGAAGAGCCGCGGCAATCAACAGCGGGCCGAAGCGGCGCTCGTGGAATTGCACCGGCGGCTGGCCGAGTTGCCCGAGGAATACGAGGCGAGCATCCGCGTCGCCGCCGATCGCAAGACGAGCGCCGCGGCGGACGAAGGAGCCCCGGTCGTCCCGGCCTCGGCGTTGGGTCCATTTGTCGAATGGCTCCAGTCGACCGTTTCGGCGAAGGTGTCGTTACAAAAACTCACCGGCCTGAGCCGCGAGGAGTTGTCGAATCGGGCCTCGATGATCGTCGAATACCATTTCCGCCCCGAAATGCGGCAAATGGAACGGGCGCTGCTGTTGCAAATCCTGGACACTGCCTGGAAAGATCATCTGCTGGCGATGGACCACTTGCGCTCCGCGGTGGGCCTGCGCAGTTGGGCCCAAATCGATCCCAAGGTCGAGTTCAAGCGCGAAGGCATGCGGACCTTCGAGATGATGTGGAACAGCATCGGCGAGCGGACGACCGACTTGATCTTCCGAATGGAGCAGTTAGATCAGGATTTCGTCGGCTCGACTTGGAAGGAAAGCGCGGCCACGCACGACGAGCCGAAGTCGGCCACCGAAATTGCGCGGCAGCAACAGTCGGCGATCGACGGCTCGAAGGCCCCGGAAAAAATCGAACCAATCCGCAATCGGGCCCCGAAAGTCGGCCGCAACGATCCGTGCCCCTGCGGCAGCGGAAAGAAGTACAAGAACTGCCACTTGCGGAAAGACGGCACCCCCGTCTGAAGATAATCGGCACGGCTGTAGGGTGGGCATTGCCCACCAAGCAATGATAGCGCACTTCCATCACCGGCGCAACAGGGCAACGGTGGGCAGTGCCCACCCTACATAGGGCGTTTGCAACTGATTCACCGGGAAAGGAATCCCGCGATGTTCGCCAGGGTGAAGTTTGCTGGGCTTTGGTCCGCCGGCGTTTCGGCGCTCTTATCGCTGCTGCTGGATGGCGCGTATCTGCTGCTGCTGATCGCGATTTCGCCGTGGCTCGCCTGGCGGTCCTATTCGACCGGCAAATATCGTGAAGGCTGGAGCGCGAAATTCCTCGGCGCGGTCCCGCGGCGAGATTCCGCGGGACCTTGCATCTGGTTTCATGCCGTGAGCGTCGGCGAAGTGAATTTGCTGGGGACGCTGCTGGCGGAATTTTCGAAGCGGCGGCCCGATGTGCAATGCGTGATCTCGACGACCACGCAAACCGGATACGCCTTGGCTCGCAAACGCTATCCGAACCATCTGGTGTTTTACTGCCCATTGGATTTCAGTTGGGCCGTGCGGCGCGCTATCGCGAATTCGGCCGACAGCGCTCGTGCTGGCGGAGCTGGAACTCTGGCCGAACCTGATTCGCCTGGCCAAGCGCGGCGGCGCGAAAGTGGCCGTCGTCAACGGCCGGCTTAGCCCGCGCAGTTTTCGCGGATATCGCCGAGCGCTGTTGCTGGTGAAGCCGCTCGTGTCGCAATTGGACCTGATCGCCGCGCAAAACGCGGAATATGCGAACCGGTTCCTGGCGCGAGGCGCCCGGGCGAATCGGTTCTGGTCACCGGGTCGCTTAAGTTCGACGGCGCTCAGACCGATCGCCAGAATCCAGCGACGGCGCGACTGCGGAGCCTGGCCAGCATCGCGGTGGATGACGTGGTGTTCCTGGCTGGCAGCACGCAGGAGCCCGAAGAGCAATTTGCATTAGAGGCGTTTCGTCGGTTGAGCCCGCGGCATCCGCGACTGCGATTGATGATTGTCCCGCGTCATCCGGAACGATTTTCGGCGGTCGCCGCCATGCTCGATGCCGCGGCGCTTCCTTGGCAGCGCCGCACGGAGCTAGACAACCAACCGGCAAATCCAGCGGTGCAAATCTTGCTCGTAGACGTCGTCGGCGAGTTGGGGGCGTGGTGGGGAACGGCCAGTGTCGGTTTCGTCGGCGGCAGTCTTTCAACCCGCGGTGGGCAGAACATGATCGAGCCGGCCGCATACGGTGTCGCCACCAGCTTCGGCCCCCACACGCAAAATTTTCGCGATGTCGTGGCGGCGCTCTTGGCCGCCGAAGCAGCGGTCGAAGTGGCCGACGGCGAAGCCCTCACCGAGTTCGTCCGCCGCACGCTCGAAGATCCAACCTACTCAGCCGAGCTCGGCCGCCGCGCCCAGGTATTGGTTGCCAGCCAGCTTGGCGCCACGGAGCGAACGCTTGCCAGGCTGTTGCCACTCGTCGAAATGCCCAGCGAAATCCCGCAAAAACAGCCCGATCGCCGGGCCGCATGATCTTTCGGCGCTCTCTGCTCTCGATTATACTTTCCATGCCGCCTATCGTGCGCGAGCCTGCCTACCCGCGGCCCCGCCAATCCATCGTTCTGCCATAGGAGACGTTTCGTGACCAACGGCAAGTCGTTATTCACCAGCGAATCGGTCAGCATGGGGCATCCCGACAAGCTGGCCGATCAGATTTCCGACGGCATCCTCGACGCCCTGATCGCGGTGGATCCGCTCAGCCGCGTGGCTTGCGAAACGCTGGTGACAACCGGCATGGCGATGATCGCCGGCGAAATCACGACCCGCGCCTCGCTCGACTATCCCACCGTCGTCCGCAACGTAATCCGCGACGTCGGCTATGTCGACGACCAGATGGGCATTTGCGCCGACACCTGCGCCGTCATGGTCGCGATCGGCAAACAGAGCCCCGACATTGCCCAGGGCGTGAATGAGGACCATTCGGCGGGCAAGGACATCGGCGCCGGCGACCAAGGCTTGATGTTCGGCTATGCCACGAACGATACGCCAGAACTGATGCCGCTGCCGATCGCCCTGGCGCATCGCATTCTGCATCGCTTGACCGAAGCTCGGCAGCACAAGGAAGTCGGCTGGCTTCGTCCCGACAGCAAAAGCCAAGTCACCGTCGAATTCGACGGAGCTCGTGCTGTGCGGGTCGACACGGTCGTCGTCTCGACGCAGCATGCTCCGGAGGCCACGCACAAGCAAATTCGCGAATATGTCATCGACCAGATCATCCGCCCCTGCCTGCCGAAGGAACTCGTGCAAGGCAAGATCACGTACCACGTGAATCCGACGGGGCGATTCGTCGTCGGTGGCCCGCAAGGCGACTGCGGTCTAACGGGCCGCAAGATCATCGTCGACACGTACGGCGGTTGGGGCCGGCATGGTGGTGGCGCTTTCAGCGGCAAGGATCCGACCAAGGTCGATCGCAGCGCAGCGTACATGGCCCGGCATGTGGCGAAGAACATCGTAGCCGCGGGCCTGGCCGACCGGTGCGAATTGCAACTGGCCTACGCGATCGGCGTGTCGGAGCCGGTCAGCGTTCACATCGACACGGATGGGACAGGCCGGCTTGACGACGCCCGGATTTGCGAGTTGGTGAAGGAAATCTTCCCGCTCACGCCCTCCGGGATCATCAAGTATCTCGATCTACGGCGGCCCATTTATCGCAAGACTGCGGCGGGGGGCCATTTTGGCCGCAACGATCCCGACTTCACTTGGGAAAGCACCGACAAGGCCGCGGAATTGGCCGAAGCGGCAGGCATTGGCGCGGCGGTTGGGGCGTAAGCCGCGAAGAAAAGGTGTCACGGCAGCCGACTTGCAATTTCGCTCAACCCATTTCTCTGCACGTTGTGCGTGAAGTCGGCTCCATGACATCTTTTCTCGCTGGCCAGGACGGTGCATGGATGCCGCAACGACTCAGGCATTGCTGACCGCGGCTGCGGTCAAGCGGGTTATCGCGATCCGTTGGAGCTCGCGACGTTTGTACCGCCGATTCTGCACGGCGCTGATCTCAGCTGCGCTGGCGGTGGCCATGCGGCGGATTTCCGGCGGATTGATTCGGCCACTCGCGCCAGCGGAGTTCGTGATGGCCGTAGCAATTGCGGCGATCGCGGCCGTTGGTGCTCGACCGTCGGCGCAGTCGCCCGACGATGGGCAGTGGCGCCGGCGATTTGTTCGAGCAATTCGCAGTGATGGCGTTCGTTATGGTATTGCGACGTCCGCACTGATTTTGTTTGCTGCGGCGTTATCCCTCGGCGGCTCCGTGCCGGCGGCGCTGGCGTTGGCATGTTGCATCATCGCGGCGGAAGAAGTTTTCGTCTGGCGACAATTTTTTCAGCGCGGCACGATGCCGCGCGGCTCCGCTCGCATCTCTCCGTCGGATTCCGATGCCAGTACCACGGAAAAAAAAACTCGCTTCGGGAACTCGCAAAACAATCGCTCGCGGGCTCGCAGCGAGCTCGCCGCGCCGAGCGGACCATCGCTCTTTCCGCCTCCCGACGTCGCACACGCTAGCGCCGAGATGCACCAGCAGCTCACGCGGGCCAATCTGGCCGATGGCGCCGATCGACTGGCAGGCTGGTTGCAAGCCACGTTTGAGCCGGGCGAACGGACATCGACTGTCCATGTGGCATTCTGTCCGCCGTTTGCCGAGCCGCCGAAAGTGTCGATCCGTCAGACCTCCGGTCCAGCCACGCGGATCAAGGCGGGCCAAATTCTCGCGCATGGTCTACGATTGGAATTGAAGCTGAATTTCGCCAGTCGCGCGTCGGAGCGCGTCCTGGTCGAATTCTCCGCCGAATCGCGTCCAACCAGTTAAAGAAAACTGGGACCGGCCCCTTCGATCCCAACGGGATTGCATCGCTTAGCAGCCTGTTGAAAAAGGGGACAGGCACTACGCGGGCAGGGCAATACTGGGGGAAATCCTCTCGATCGCTAAGAGCCAGTCCCCTTTTTCAACAGGCTGCTAGCCCAGCGTTGCTTGCCGCAAGCCCGTTGGAATTGAGGGTTATTGAAGTTCGGCCTTCAAGGCCGCCTTCTTTTTTCTTTCGATCGATTGGTCTTCCGGCGGCAGAACGCGGAATGTCAATCGATAGGCCCGATGACCGTCGGCCAGTTGCGTGGGATATAGCTGTTGGATTTCGCCGCGCAGGGCATCGGCCGAAGGAAATCCGTCGGGCCGGGCGTCGTCGTCGCTCAAAGCGTCCAATGCCACTTCGTCGACGGCCAGGACCTCGATATAGCCCGCGCCGGGGATGTAGCTTCGCTGGCCGGCGTGCATCCGCCGGAATTTCCAGAGCCGAATGGTTTGCGTTTTTTCGCCGCGGCGAATCGCGTCTAGAAATTTCTTCTTGAAGAGCAGCATGCCGGCATCCGAGCGCGGATGATTACATAATCGATTTAAAGAAGTCGTCCAGGTCCTCAGCTTCGGCATCGGCGGCGGGCGATTGTGCGGCGGGCGTCTCCGTCGGCTCGGTCGCGGCCGGTTTGGCGGATTGCGCCGGCGCCGCCGGTTTGGTCACTGCCGGCTGCGGCACTGCCGGCTTAGGCGCTGCCGGCTGGGCGGCGCTGCCGGCTTAGGCCCTGCCGCCAGTGGCTGCACGGCCTGCGCGGGCTTGACCGCGTCGGGTTGCGGTTTCGCGGCGGCGACATTCTTAGCTGCTGCGGGATTCAAAGCCGGCGACGGCATCGCGGCCCCAGAGGCTACCGCGGCTCCCGAAGCCCCATCGGGCGCCAACAGCCAATCGAGATCGACCGTGCCGGTGTCATCGGCCGGGGCCGCCCCGGCCTCATCCTGGTCGTCGGCCATTTCCAATTCCGCGATCGGCTCGGCGGCTTCGGCCGGCACCGCCGCATCGCCCGCAAGGGCATCGTCCGGCGGAAGCAATCGATCGACGTCGTCGCCGCAGAGGACTTGAAACTCGATCGAGCCGATCATCAATTTGGCGCCGGAGGGAACTGCCACAAAGTCGTCGACGCGCTCCTCGTCGACGAAGGTCCCATTGAGCGAGGCCAAGTCGCGGACCCGCAACTCGCCCGCTTCTTCGAACAACTCGCAGTGCAGCCGGCTGACTTGCGGATGAATGAGGCGCAAGGTCGCCTCCTTGCCGCGGCCGATCTTGGCTGGCAACTTGGAGAGATTGAATTCGTTAGGCTTGATTTCCGCCGACTGCAACGTCAGCTTGACTTTCATCCGACCTGCCTCCGCGAAGCGCCCGGCGTCAACGCCCTCCAGCGCAAACTCGAAGAAAGTTAGCGTTTGAGCCTGAAGAATCGCCGCAACCCCTTACTATACTGGGCCGAATGCGCAATCGCAATCATCGGCCGAAGCCAATCAAGAGCAATGCATTGCGTCTGTTGGCCGGATTTTGACCAAGACCAGCTTACTCACGTATGGGGCTCGGATTCGCCACGGGTGTAACCGAGCCATGCACGTGAGTAATTGATTTAGCCAGCTTGACAAGTCCTCCGGGAATCCGCAGGCCCCTCGACCGCCACCCGCTGCAAATGGCCTTGCAAGCGCTTGCCACCGGTCTATAATCCGCTAGATTCTGGGTTTGCCGCAGGCATCCTTCCCCGGTGCAGCCTGGAATTCGTAGACAAGGCTACGTGCGGGCGTAGCTCAGTTGGTAGAGCACGACGTTGCCAACGTCGTTGTCGTGGGTTCGAATCCCATCGCCCGCTCTCGTTGACGACCGATCAATTGGAACGCAAGTTCCGGCCGCCGCCGCAAGGTCCGGCCGGTTTGGCTTTTGGGTCACCAGCGACGCGACGATGGTGGCATCGCCGAATACTCTTCCCCCGATTTTTGCACGATTGCCCATGTCACCCGACGAAGAACCCGAAGAAGAATCCGACTCGGACGCCACGACGGCCGAAGCCCCGGTACCGCTGCAACTGGACGTGAAAATCGACAGTCCCGGTGCGTGCCAGCGGCACATCACGGTGACGATCCCTCGGGAAGAAATCGATCGCTACTTCGACAAGGCTTTCGCCGACTTGATGCCGACGGCCGCCGTGCCGGGCTTCCGCGCCGGTCGCGCTCTGCGCAAGCTGGTCGAGCACCGTTTTCGCAAGGACGTTGCCGACAAGGTCAAGGGCTCGCTGTTGATGGACAGCCTGAGCCAGGTTTCGGACGAACACAAGTTGTCGGCCATCAGCGAACCGAACTTGGACGTGTCGGCGGTCGAGTTGCCCGACGAAGGACCCCTCACTTACGAATTCGACTTGGAAGTCCGCCCCGAGTTCGATCTGCCGCAATGGAAAGGCTTGACGATCGAACGACCGGGTCGCGAGTTCTCGTCGAAAGACATCGACGCTGAGCTGCGTCGGCTTTTGGCCGGTCGCGGCCGGTTGGTTCCGTTCGATGGCCCGGCCGATGAGAACGATCATATTACGGCCAACATCACGTTGCTCGACGGCGAGCACGGCGTGCATGAATCGCGCGAAGTTTCGCTGCGCATGGCGCCGATCTTGAGCTTCCTTGATGGGCGCATCGACGGTTTTGCCAAAAAGATGAAGGGCGTGAAAGCCGGCGAGTCGCGGACTCTGCCGATTCAGATGGCGGACGAGGCCAGCGAAAAACTGCGCGGCAAGGAACTGGCGGCAAAATTCGACGTGCTCGAAGTCAAGAAGCTCGAACTGCCCGAACTGACCCCCGAACTGCTCGGCGAGCTCGGCGAGTTCGATTCCGAGGGTGCACTGCGCGATGCGCTCCGCGATAACTTGGAGCGGCAGTTGAAATACCATCAGCAGCAACGGGCCCGCAAGCAAGTCACCGGCCTGCTTACCGCGGCCGCGACTTGGGACCTTCCGCCCGAGTTGCTCCGCCGCCAGAGTCGCCGCGAATTGGAGCGGGCCAAACTCGAATTGCGCCGCAACGGCTTCAGCGACGAGCAAGTGCAGGCGCATGAGAACCTGCTCCGCCAGAACACGCTGGAAAACACGGCCCGCTTGCTCAAAGAGCACTTTATCCTGGAGCGGATCGCGGAGGATGAGCACCTCGAAGATGACGAGGCCGATTACGACGATGAAATTCGGCTGATCGCCGAGCAAAGCGGCGAAAGCTCGCGGCGCGTGCGGGCCCAGTTGGAGCAGCGCGACCTGATGGACGTGCTTCGCAATCAGATTATCGAGCGAAAAGTGGTCGATCTGGTGCTTTCGCACGCAAAGTTCAAAGATGTCCCATTCGAGTTGGAAGGACCTGACACGGAAGCCCTCGACCGCGCGATCAGCGGTGAGGAATCGGATATTCCTGAAGCCAAGCATGGAGGCGAGGCCGAACCGTTGCCCGGCGCACTGGACCGGCACGCGTAGAATGGGTTTGTGGAATCGTTCCACGGCTCGAAACTGACGCTGTGAGCGCTTAGCCGCGAAGCAAGTTGGCAGCAGTAAGCTGGCAGTGCAGTAAGCTGGCAGTGCAGTAAGCTGGCAGTGCAGTAAGCTGGCAGTGCTGCGGTGTCCAATGCTCCGCGCGGTTGCCTGCGGCATGGTCTCGGGCGTTTACAATCTGCAAGCGAAGGATGTAGGCATGAATAATTCTCATCACGATTCGGCCGACCGCCGGCCAGGGCGGGCAGAGAGTTCGTCGACCGGACCGCTGTTGTCCTCCTATCGCGATTACCAGCGCCAGCGCCAGCTCACCCTGGGCGACTTGTTGCTGGAGAACCGCATCATTCTCTTGCAAGGCGAAATCTACGACGGCAACGCCAACGAAATCGTCATGAAGTTGCTCTACTTGCAGAGCGAGAATCGCCGCAAGGACATCCACTTTTATATCAATTCGCCCGGCGGCAGTGTCTCGGCCACGATGGCGATGTATGACACCATGCAAATCCTCTCCTGCCCAGTCGCCACCTACTGCGTCGGCCTGGCCGCCAGCGGTGGAGCCGTGTTGCTGGCCGGCGGCAGCCCGAAGAAGCGATTTGCCCTGCCGCATGCCAAGGTGATGATTCATCAGCCCTACGGTCAGGTCGGCGGCCAGGTGTCGGACATCGAGATCCAGGCCGACGAAATCCTCAAGACTCGTGAAGTGCTCAACGAAATTCTCGCCAAGCATACCGGCCAGCCGATCGAGCGGATCGCCAAGGACACCGATCGCGACCGATATTTGACGGCTGCCCAAGCCAAGGAATACGGACTGGTGGACGACATCCTGCTGAAACCTCCGGTCGTGGCCGACGACGAAGAAGACTGAGAAGCATCACGATCTTCGGTTTTCCGGCCGGTTCCCTCCAACACAAATTCCGCGTGAAACCATGACTCTCATACCCTATGTCATCGAGAAGAGCGGCCGCGAAGAGCGGGCGATGGACATTTATAGCCGCTTGCTCAAGGACCGGATCATCTTCCTTGGCTCGGCCATCAACGACGACGTGGCGAATTCGATCGTCGCCCAGCTTTTGTTCCTGCAGTCGGAGGACCCCAAGTCCGACATCCATTTGTACTTGAATAGTCCCGGCGGCAGCGTGACGGCCGGCCTGGCGATTTACGACACGATGCAATTCGTCACTTGCGACGTGGCCACGTATTGCATCGGCCAATGCGCGTCGATGGGGGCCGTGCTACTCACCGCGGGCACCGCCGGCAAACGCCGCGCGCTGCCGAACGCCCGGATCATGATCCATCAGCCGCTGGCCGGCATGGAAGGCACGGCCGAGGAAATCATGATCCACGCCAAGGAATTCAAGAAGATCAAGCAAAAGATCAACAACATCCTGCTCAAGCACACCGGCCACCCGCTGGACAAGATCGAGCAAGACACCGATCGCGATCGCTTCATGTCGGCCGACGAGGCCCGGCAATATAAGTTGATCGACCAGGTGATCGAGCACATGGAGTTATCCGGCACGGGCCGCATCGGAAGCAACGCTTAGTTTGAGTTTTATCCGCCGGTCTCTTTTCCGCATTTGGACCGGCGGGCGATTGCCAGAGCCTATCCGAGAACCGGCGGGGACTGTCCCAATTTTGTGAGTGCGGCCGAACAAAATGGGACTGTCCCCTTTGCCCGGACAGTTCGGATAGGCGCGAAGTCATTCGACGCACATTATGAGTACAGGGCTGCCGCAGGATGCGGCGGCTCGCAGGCCGCTATTCGCACGAGGCGATCATGAAACCGCGCCTGTTTTCAAGACCGGCCCTTATCGGGCTGCTGGCTTTGGCTGCGCTCGCCGCGCCGGGTTGTAAATCGAACGGAAACCAAGAGCTCCTCGAACGCGAATTGCGGCTCAAGGACGATGCGATCTATGAATTGCAGAGCCAGCTCGACGATGACGAGCAACGCTTGGAGGCCTGCCAGCGGGAAAACTGCGCCCTGAAAAAAGGGGCGCAAGGCGATGCAGGCGTCGGGACAGGGATCGATGCTTCGCCCCTTTCGCCAGGGGGCGCGTCGCGTCCGCCAGCCGGCGCCGATCGATTGCCAACCCCCCCGCGAAGGCCGCGATCCGACATCACGGTCCCCGACCTGCCGAAGATCGATCTGGGCACTCCCGCACCGCCAGGCGATGCGGCGCCACCTTTGCCGTCCGACAGCGCAGCGCCGGGCACGCGCGCATCCGCCGAGTCGCCGGCGCCGCCGTTGCTGACCGCCGTGGGCGACGGGTCATCCCAGAAGAGCGTTTCGCACAGATCGATACGCGGACTAACGTCGACCGCTTCGTTAATGCACGATTCATCCGCCGACGATACAGCATCGAACGATCCGCTCCCGCCGATGTCCAGCGCCGATGAGGTCAAACGCATCGCCATCAATCGGCTGCTGTCCGGTTCGCACAGTTTCGGCAGCCGGCCGGGCGACGATGGCGTTCGCGTCGTGTTCACGGCCCGCGACGTTTCGGATCAGGCGATCCTCGCCCCCGGCACGGTATCCGTCGAAGTAGTCGACCCCGAAGCAGTCGGCGTAGCGTCGCGTGTCGCGCGGTGGGATTTTTCCGCTGAAGAAACGGCTGCCCATTTTCGAACGGGCACATTGGCCAAGGGCTATCACTTCGACCTGATTTGGCCCGATCATCCGCCGACGCACGACCGGGTGAAAATGGTCGTTCGCTTCAACACGCCGGACGGGCGCGAGCTCGAAGCCCAGCAGACAATTCACATCGCGACGGCATCCGCGGGGAAGCACTGGTCGATGATTTCACCTGATCCGCCTGCGCCCCAACACTGGGAAGCCTCGACCGCGCCATTGGGCGCCCAGTTCGATCCCTCGTCGGCCCCGCCCCATGACACTGCCGACGGCCTGCGCACCGTCACCTACCAATCGACGAGCCCAGCTTCCGCCACTGATCCGTCCGCGCCGGCCGCAACGCCCGCCACCGCCGCACCCATCGCCCGCAGCTCCCGCCCCGTCTGGTCGCCGTACCGCTAGGCACCGAACCCACGGTGCTCATTCTCGCGCACGCCGAAATTCTCGCCCGCGTCGGCGTCACGCCGAAATTTACGAACCCGAAGCGTCTGCTTGGACACGGGTCGATGATCTTGCAAGGCTTCCTAGATATGGCTTCGGCTAGTATTCTCTGCCAGCCGGTGAAAAAAGCGCATTTTTAAGAATCGCACGCAACGATTAACGAGGTAAGAAAATCGAAAGAATGTCTCCCCACGCTGGACATTACTATAGGAAGTAGATTGTAATTGCATTGACAATCCAGTCTCGGATTTGTTTCCAGGCATGCTACGGAGAGAGTCGTCGGCTTCACGTGCGTTTCCTTGCTCCCTTTTCAGGAGATTGTTCAATGTACCACTTCATGGTTCGATCGGTTTGTTGCATGCTGTGAGTCATGGGTGCGAATTCGATTTTCGCTTCAACCATTGACGTGCAATTCGGCAATGGCGGAACGACATACGTCGGCACGGCGGCTGCGCCCGATTCCGGCACGACTTGGAACAACCTGGCGTCTGGAGATCAACTCAACACATCCTTGGTCAACTCGAATGACCAGATGACAACCGTCACGCTAACCTTAGCGGGTTCATCCGGCGGTTTTACGACCGGTATCTTGAATCCGTCGCATGCCGACCCGAACGAGCCGGTCGGCACGGCAGGTGTCTACGACAATTTGCTCCGGCCGCAAGTCTTCGTCAGTGGCGGCACGGCGACGATCACGATCGGAGGCCTGACCGCCGGACACGTCTATGACTTGTATTCGTACGAAGTGCGCGGCAACACCTACGAAAACACAACGTTCACGGTCACCTCGCAGGCCGGATTTCCCTCCGCGACATCCACGCCCGACAATAACACAACGACGGGGCTGACCGCCGGGGAAGACTATGTGCACTTCACTGAGTTGACACCGAATGCTCTTGGTCAGATTGTCGAGACATTCACCAACGGCGGGGGATCCGTATACGGCGCGACGAACGGGTTCCAGCTTATCGACGTCACGCCCGAACCCTCGACATTGTTGGCGCTCGCCTCAGGCGCCATCATGCTTATTCCTTTTGCCGGTCGTCGACGCAACGGGCGAAAAACGTTGGTGAATTCCGTGGATCGAGCTAAGACCTCGTCTCGAGCTTGCACGTTCCCGCGAAGATGTCCTGACCTGACACCGCTAGTCTTTTCGATCGGCTTGCGGCACGTACTTTGGCAGCTTCTGGTCCGCATAAATCGGCTGAAACCGCGCCAGCCGCTGCCGGCCATCGACTAGTGGCAAACTGAGCATGTCGTCGCCAACCAGCGGGCGCACGTAGCGCAAGAATTCGTCGGTCACGTCGTAGCCGCTGGGCGCGATCCAACTGGCGGGAAAATTTCGCTCGCTGGCCGCCACTTGCTCCAGCGGCACCTTGTCGTATCGCACCCGATAGATCGGGCCAGGATCGCGTAGAATGGTAGCCATGTAGCCCCCTTCGCCGCGGGCCGCCAACAGCGCCGCCATCTGCCCGCTGCGATAAGCCTCTTCCAGATCGACGGTCGAAGCCAGCGGCATCATGTGTCGCTGATCGGTGCCGGCGACATTCCCCGCGCCGCGCCTTTGCAGGCCAGTCCGACGTGGTTCAGATAGTTCACCACGACCTGGCAAACCGTCGTCTGGCTAGAGCTGAACGCGACGTGGCCGAACGAATCGCGCAGCTCGCCCAGGCTGCCGACGTCGAAGCCCTCGCTCACCACGACCATTGCCCGGCCGGAGCGCCGCGACTGGTCGTTCACCTGATCGGCCAACTGCTCCAGCGTGCAAGGGCTTTCCGCCAGATAGATTTGCAGCGGCATCTCGCGCTCAGGATCGGCCAGTCGCGCGGCGGCCGGGATGAAACCGATCCGCCGACCCATCGCCTGCATCACCAACACCGGGTCGGCCGGCGAAGAGCCCGCGTTCTCCTCGTTGGCGTTTTGGATCATGTGCATCCAATACTTCGCCACCGAGCCGTAGCCGGGCGTGTGATCGATTAGCTTGAACTCGCTGTCGCCGACGTCGTTGTCGATGGTTTTAGGTACACCCACGGCGATCAGGTCCAACCCCGAGCGGCTGGCCAGGTCCGCTACCTTATGGGCGGTCTCCATCGAGTCATTTCCGCCGATGTAGAGAAAATATCCGACATCGTGGGCCTTGAACACTTCGATCACCCGCGCGAAATCCTCGGACTGCGCTGGCATGAGCTTGTACCGGCAAGTGCCGATCGAACCGGCCGCCGGCGTCGCCCGCAGCAGCGCCACTTCTTCGGCCGGCTGCGCCGAAAGATCGAGCAATTCTTCCTTGAGCACCCCTTCGATGCCGTGCCGAGCACCGTACACCGTGCCGATCTCCGCCAACTGCCGAGCCGTTTCAATAATGCCCCGCAAGCTGTTATTAATCACCGGACTCGGTCCGCCACTCTGCGCGACGACCAGATTGCGAGTTCGAGCCATCAAAACCGTGACCGGATTCCGAAAGGGGCTTGGAGTTGCTGGCGGCAAATCACCTCGCAGGTGAACTGCGACGCGAGCCCCTATTTTATCGTGCCGCCAACTGTTGGAAAACCCTTGCGAATGCTCGAGAAGTAATCTGGGTGCGCCAAGTCTTACATACCTCGAAATTGGCCAACGAGCTTGACGCTGGCATCCGTGACGCGGCTCGGGTTAAAATCGGCTTTCCGAGGTAATGCAGCCCTTTGGAGCGAAGACGGGGCGCTCTGACGCCGCGGCTCGTCCAAGCAGCGACCAGGTGAAATTTGTCTTGCGCTGCGATCTGCTTTCTTTGTGCGTCCGCGTAGCACGAACTGAACGTCGTATCACAACGATTCCCGGCCGCTTTTCACCTCCCGACCCTCTTTGAATTCTTCGAGCCGATTATGTTCGACGGCGGTTTGGTTGCACATACGTCATTGAAAGCTTGATTGATGCTGAATCATCCACCGATGTCCGTCTTTCGCCATGGGCAGCGCCGGGTGAGCTGTGGGGCATTGGCTTGCCTTGGCATTCTTCTGTGCGGTCCGATCGTCGCCGACGAGCCGGTGGCGCGCACGGCCGCGAAAACCCCCACGGAAATTGCTCGCGAGGCGGACCGGCGTGTCGCCGCCGCACGACAGGCGACGGCCGAGATGCCGGAGCAACTCGTCGGTTTGCTTGATGTCGCGGCGCAGGCGCATGAAGCGGCCGAGGAATTTCCCGCAGCGCGGATCCTGCGAGAGGAGTTGCTGGCGATTGAGATCCACCGGCGAGGGAAAGACACGTGGCAAGTAACCGATGCTCGACTCGCGCTGAAAAAGACAGGGCAGATCGAAAAACTTGACACCGCCGAGCGCCGTCAACTCAGTCAAGCGGCGCGGCTGAATGAGGAAGCTCGCAGGCTGGGTGCAAAAGAGAAATTTGCGCCTGCCGTCGCATCCGCCCAACAGGCCGCGGAGATTTATCGGAAGATTGTTGGCGAATCGGATCCTGACTATGCCGCCAGCTTGCATCTCGTAGCCTTGAATTACGCGCAGCAGCGCGATTACGACAAGGCGGCCCCACTATTCTTGCAGGTGCTGGCCATCCGCAAGAAAGTGCTCGGTGAAATGCATCCTGCATATGCCGATAGTTTGGATATGTTAGCCGCGGTTTATTTCAATCTCGATGACTTCGCGAAGGCGGCGGCGACCTCACGGCATGTCATGGCGATCCGTAAGCGACTCTGGGGCGAACACGATCTCCGATATGCGCTGAGCTTGCTGAATCTGGCGACGCTGTATTGCGTCAATCGCCATGACAGCGAGGCCGAAAAGCTGTTCCTTCAGGTGCTCGCGTTTGACAAGAAAGTGCTGAGAGAAAAAGATCCCGTGTATCTCTTCGCCTTGAATAACCTGGCCGTTTTGTATCTGCACGGAGCCGAACCCCAAAAGGCCAAGCTCATGTTCCTGAAGGCGCTGGCGATCCGCAAGGAGATGGCGGGCGAACATGATCCCGACTACGCCACGACGTTGATCTTTCTGGCCGAGTTATACGAAAACACCTCCGACCGGCCGAAAGCTGAACAGGTTTTATTGCAGGCCAAGGAAATCCTCGAGCAAAACGGCGACGAAAAGGATCCGGTCTATGCCGCCTGCTTGAGCAACCTGGCGGGATTATATTGCCACTTGTCGCAATATGACCGAGCCGAGCCGCTGTTCCTGCGAGCGCTGGCAATCCTCAAGATCAATCCGGGCATCCAGCATCTCGAATACGTGGCGTGCCTGAACAATTTGGGTGAGTGTTATGCGCTGGAAAATAAATACACCGATGCGGCAGCCGCCTATCGCCAGGCCTTGTCGCTCGCAAAAGAAATTCAAGGCGAAAAGCATCCCGACTATGCTCTTGGCCTGGCGAATTTAGCCGCGTTTTATGAACAGCGCGGCGAGTTCTCGCAAGCCGAGCCGCTCTTCCGCCAGGCGCTGGAGATCGACAAGCAAGCCTTGGGGGAAAACCATCCTCAGTATGCCACGCTCTTGACTAACTTGGCACGGCTCTATGCCGACGAGGGCGAGGATGCTAAATCCGCGCAAGTTTCGGCCCAAGCGATGCAAATCATGGCGCGCAAGTAGACCTTTGGGCCAGTGTCCAATCGGAACGGCAACAGTTGCTGACGGGGGGCGAGTTGCGGGATATCCTGGATTTCTATCTCTCCATCGCGGCGACCGCGAAAATCCCGCCCGAGCAAGTCTATACGCAAGTCCTCGCTTGGAAGGGGACCGTCTCGGCCAGGCAACAGGCGCAGCGCCGATTGCGGAAATCGGCCGCGGCCAAGAACTCGCCCGAAGTTGCCGGCCTGTTCGCTGAACTCGGCAATGCCAGCGACGACCTGGCGAGCGAATTCCGGATGGTTCCCAGACACGGCGCCTTGGAAATCCATCGGCGGCAACTCGCCGAGTGCAGCGAACGGGTTGACCAGTTGCAGCAGCAATTGGCGATCAAGAGCCAGGAGTATCGTCGGCAGTTGACCCAAGCACGGTGCACTGCCGCCGATGTCGCGGCCGCGTTGCCGAACGACGCCGTGCTCGTCGACTTCTTGGAATACTCGAATTACACTCCGCCCATGACGAAAGGGAAGAATCCCGAGCGCGAACAACGGCTGGCGGCATTTGTCGTTCGCCGGGGCAAGCCCGTCGATCGGATCGAACTGGGGCCAGCCGCATCGATCGATCACTGGATCGCTGCTTGGCGAAGGAATTTTGGCGCGACAAGCGCAGCAATGGCAGCCGATCCCGGGCAGGCATTGCGCCGGCTTGTGTGGGAGAAGCTGCAACCAGATATCGCTGGGGCAAGACTTGTCTTGATCTCGCCCGATGGCGGCACGGCTCGCTTACCTTGGGCCGCGCTGCCTGGCAAACAGCCTGGAACATTTCTCATCGAAGACTTATCGATCGCCGAAGTACCCATCGCGCGCCTGTTGCCGGAGTTGCTTGCCGGTTCGCCGGCTAATTCGACCGGGGAGATCGCTCCGTCGTTGTTATTGGTCGGAGCTGTCGATTTTGGAGCCGATCCAGGCCGACTCGAGGATTCGGCGGTCAGCCCTGGAGCGGTGCGCGGCGACGAACCGCGGCATTGGCAGCCCCTACCTGGAACCGCAGTAGAAGTGGCCGCCGTCAAAGCCGCATTCCTTCGCCGTTACGGCCAGGAACCGGCGCTCGAGCTATGCGGCGCATTGGCCACGAAGCGTGCCGTGCAGGAGCAAATGAGCAGGTTTCGGTATTTGCATTTCTCCACCCACGGATTTTTTGCCTCGGCTGGCGGCCTCGTCGACTCCAACAACCGTGGTCCACGAACTGCGGCTCCGACGGAAGGCTTGTTCGCGCGGCTGGACATCTCGGCGTATCATCCAGATTTGTTGTCGGGGCTGGTGCTGGCCGGCGCCAATCGACCGGTAATCGGCGGCCAGGAAGACGGGCTTCTCACGGCCTTGGAAGTTTCCGATTTGGACCTGAGCGGCGTGGAAATGGCGACCCTCTCGGCTTGCGAAACCGGCCTGGGGCAGGCGGCGGGCGGTGAAGGGCTGCTGGGTTTGCAACGGGCATTTCAAGTGGCGGGAGCCAAAACCACCGTTGCCAGCTTATGGCAAGTGCCCGACAAAGCGACCGAATTGCTGATGCAGCGATTCTATGACAATCTTTGGAATGGCGAGCGAAAAATGTCGAAGCTCGACGCCTTGCTGGATGCTCAACGTTGGTTGCTCCGCGAAGGCGGCAAGCAAACGGGCCTGACTCGGGGAGCGGAGCGAGAATCGGACGAGGCAACCGCCGCCTCGAAGTCGGGACGATTGTCGCCCTATTATTGGGCAGCCTTTGTTCTCAGCGGTGACTGGCGCTAACAATTATTGCGACAACTCCGCCTTCATCCGAATAAGTTCCTCGTCTTGTTCGAAAATTCTTTGGACTTTACCTTGGGAAAGGTACTCCGTGACAGTAAGTTGTTTCGCCAGCCGGCCAGGGATATCGTCGCAGAGCCAAATCGTTTGCGTGACGCGGCTGGGCGAGATTTTGTCTTTTCGCTGGATCACCGTCCGATAAGTGTCGCACTGAAACGTTTGGCCGCCGACTTTTAGCGTGGCCTTGCCCTGCGTCCAAGGCTCGGCCGGAGGAGCATGGCCCCATTCCAGAAATGTGAGATAACCAGGCTTACCCATCGCCAGCGCATCGGACTCATTGACGCGTGCCGTGATCAACTCTTCCCGAGGCCTCGCGGGAAGCCGCTGCCGAGAAATCGCGCCGCGCGGGCCGCGAGATTCGCGGGTCCCCTGTTCCGTGAAGTGGAGCACCAGGGATTCGTCGGTCACCGAAGCGAATTTGTAAATCTCCTCGTAACTCAGCGGATCGATCTGCAGGGTTCGTCCAAAATCTTGGGTTGCGGACGTACTCTTGTAAACAACGGTGGCGCCAGGCTTGAACTTGGTCCACAGGCGATAGTAGGGATTCTCAACCTGCTTCCGCAGTGTCAGATCACCGAGCGCCGCCTGGCTGCCGTTAGCCAGGACGTCCATGAGCAAGAGATAGTCGCGCTCGTCGTCGCGCGTCGCGCGGGATAAATCGTTCGGCTTCGACAGCGTGCGAATCGAGATTACGTTACGCCGTTTGGCCGTTTCGGCTTGTAGCTGGTTGGAATACGGCTCCCAAAAACGCATCAAGTCCGCCTCGGCCGCCATGACCTTCTGTTCGGTGTACTTCGCGCACAAGTCAGCATATAGGGCGTCGACCTGCTCGCGGGTCTGACAATCGTTGTGGAACGCCAGCAGCGAGCGAACGAAGCCGCGCGGATTGGATTTCGCCAATAACTCCCGCAAGGCCTCATAGCGCCAAAGATGAAATCGAGCCCTGACGTCGCCGAATTGTACCGGATCGGCCAGTTTGCCTTCGTTGTCCAGTTTTCGACCGCGCAAATATTCGGCGACCTTGAGCACCGGTTCGGATCCATAGGCGAACGTCCATTGACCATAGATCGCGGGAACTCGATTCCACGCGCGCTCCATTTCGTCGGCGATCATGTGCAGCAGGAACGACCTGGTGTCACCGGATCCCATGACTTCGATAAATGCTTCGTCCTCTTGGGAATCCTCCGCCCCGATTGCCCCTGGGTTGGCCAACTGCCGGTCCGGTGTTCGTGGCGCCTTGCGCAGCAGTTGCACGGCATGATCGACGCTTTGTTGCCCGAACACATTGAGCAGTCCCTGGTAGATCGCCTCGGCGTCGGCCAGAGTTCGCATCCGATTGTGGCGCAGAAAAAGCGTAAGCGCATAAAGATGGTCGTCCCGGTCCCAGGGAAACTGGACCTGGCTGTCGTCCAATTCGGCCCAGTTGCGAGCCCGCAGATAAAACAAGTGAGCCCGCGCCACTTCCTCGTCGTCAAGCACCGCGGCGAGCTGGTCGAGCGGTGTGCCGTGCGGATTTTCACGCGAGTGTTTCTTCAGGCAATCGACAATGGCGGCGGCCCAGCGGTTGAATTCCGGCTGCGCGGCGGGCGCGATGCCGCCGTCGACGGGACTGAGAGCGAATAACAATCGTAACGCGCCGAGACCGGACTGATCGGATATCTTCGAGCAGATATAAAACAAATCCTTCGCGCCAAGCTCATTGCCTAACTGGCTCTCCTCTTGTCGTGCATCGCCTCCCCGCCGCCAAGCTGCACGACATTGGGCGCGAATTTGCATGATTTCCCCGGTCCATGCGCCGGCCGCTTGCGCTTTGACGCATCCCGTCGAAAACTTGTGGCAATAGTCCGCCCACGCGCGGAAGATCGGTCGAAACCGATGTGTCGGTCGGCGCCGCGTTGCTTTTCGGAGGCCCCGTGAATGGCAATAGATAAGCCACTCGACTGGGATCAATCCTGCCAAATTGCGGGACAGCGGAGGACTTCGGCAAGCCAACAATTTCCGACTTCGCTGCCGGCGGCGTGATTGCGATTTGCGGCGCTATGGCGTCAGCGCGCTTGGCGACATCGGACGCATCTCGTGCCATTTGTGCGCCGCGTTCCCGCGCCGAAGTGGGACGATTGCTTGCCATCCGGTGCTCCAAGGAATCTGCGTGTGGCGAGCCATCGTTCGGGTATGAAGTATCCGGCGCCGCAGCGCTCTCGCCCCGGATGGTCGTGCCCGCCGGTCGGACGCTGTGATAGACCCAAATGCCTATCGCGCAGCCGACGAACGCGGCCGCGCTGGCGAGCATCAAGATTCTTCCGCGTTTGAAACGAAGCCGGCTTGCGCCCGTTTTCGACTGGATCGGCAGCGCAAACGGAATTCGCTCTGACTCGGCGCCGGCCTGTGGCGCCCGCGAAGGAAGTGGCGGAGGGGAAGGAGACCTTGCAATAGCTTGCGTCGCGGATTTCGCCGCAGAAAGCAGACCTCCAACTTGAGTGGCAAGCACCCACTGACTCATGTCCGCTCGGCGCAATTCATCCTGCGCGCGAATTTGTCCCGCTTCCGCCAGTTGTTTCAACTCAGCGCTGTTAAAAGGCCCCTTGACCACGCCACGCTGCCGATAGTACCACGTCGCGTTCTTGGTCATGCCCCGGTCTCCGCTAGCGCCCGACAACAAAAGCAGTCGTATCGCCTTGCAATGTAAGATAAAGCACTCGTGTGCTAGCCGCAACGCGCCAATGGGTCGATTTGACGCAATACGCTGGTCCGCGACCGAAAAATTTCGCGATGCGCAAATAGCCTCTTCGGCTACGTGCTTGGTGCAAACAAAGGGTCGGGAGTTCGTTACTGCGTACACCTGGGCAAACCTACTCTTGAGGGAGCTTCAACCCGCGGTCCGTGATCGTATCACAGCAGTGTTTTCGTCGTGCAATTCTGATCCGGCGAAGAGACTCACGATGATGAGGAAGGATCGGGCGTCGGTCTAAAATTGCTTCGTCCGATTAAGAGCCTATCCGAGAACCGGCGGGGACTGGCTCATTTTGCGGTGCCCTGGGAGCAAAATGTGCCTGTCCCCCCTCTCCGCGGCCGGTTCTCGGATAGGCAGTAAAGACACGATAAGTGATGCCGCCGCTGGCAACCCGCGAGCGCCATGACATAATGAGCAAATCACCGCGTTACCATTGACCGGTCAACAATGGCTCTTGATCTCCTGACCCTATGATTTGCAGGGAAAAACCAATGTCGAAACAAATGCTGCGCCGGCTGACGCGGGATGGTTTGGCTCTGATATGTTTCGTGCTAGGCCCCTGGATGTGTGCCACGTCGTTTGCGGCCAAGAATGAAACGACTGCGGTTAGGGCCTGCGATTTTCTCAATTCGATTGGCGTATGTACGCACATTACCCAGGGCGAAGATTCTCCCGACAAAGTTGCCAAGTGCCTGGCCTATGCCGGCATCCGCGAAGTTCGCGACGATGGCTCGACGAATCCGAAGACCCTCCAGTCCTTCATCGATGTCCATCGGGCATCTGGAGCGAAAGTCGTTCTGTTGCCGGTGAATGGGAACATCGCGGCCAGTCTGGAAGAGTACGAAACGCTGGCGGCAGCCGGTGCTCTGCTCGCTGTCGAAGGGCCCAACGAGCCGAATAATTTCCGCGTCACCTACAAGGGGGCAAAATCCTCGACGACAACCTCGATGCCGGTCGCCCTGTTCCAAAGGGACTTGTATGCCGCCGTCAAGGCCGATGCCAAGCTGGCGGGAATCCCGGTTTTCCACGCGAGTGAAGCCGGCGGCTCCGAGCCGGACAATTGCGGGCTTCAATTCCTAACCATCCCGAGCGGCGCGAGCACGCTCGTGCCCGTCGGCACGAAATTCGCCGATTACGCGAACACCCACAATTATGTCTGCGGCCACGGCTTGAAGGGCATTACGCAGGACAACATTGCCTGGAACGCGGAAGACCCAACGCTCAACGGCACGTGGGATGGGTTGTGGGTGGAATACGGCCACACTTGGTGGGGCAAGGGCTTCGATGGCTATACCAAGGACCAGCTAAAGAAGCTGCCAAGGGTCACGACCGAAACCGGCTGGAATACCCGGATCGGCAACGGCGGCAACGGCACGGCGATTAGCGAGGCGGAACAGGGAAAGCTATTCTTGAACCTCTACCTATCCGCGTTCAAGCGGGATTGGAGCTACACCTTCATCTACATGTTGCACGATTCTCGAAGCCAGGGCGACTGGGGATTCGTCCGTCACGACTACTCGTACAAGGCCTCGGCTACCTATCTCCACAACTTGACCACGATCCTAGCCGACAACTCATCGGCCTTCACTCCGGGGAAGATCGAGTACACGATTTCCGACCAACCTGCGACTGTACATGACCTGCTATTGCAGAAGAGCAACGGAACTTTCGAGCCTGGCTATTTGGGGTGAGCAAGCCAAAGGTTCGAACGAAGTGGTCATGAACCTAGGCGTAAAGTATGCCTCGGTGAACGTGTACGATCCCACGCTTGGCGTCGCTCCCATTCAGACGCTGGCCAACACTAGTTCGGTGCCGCTGAAGTTGAGCGATCATGCCTTCGTCATCGAAATGGAATCACCCAGGTCTTGATCGCACCGATTCACGAATAATTCGCGAATGGGATCGGGCAGGCGACGGGAGGATCAAAGGGATCGCCGCGATTCTTTAACACGCGTCAGGCGTGGGCAGCTCACGATCCTGCCTTACGGATCGCCGTTGATGGCAACCCACCCGCATCCCATCCCTTGGGATCCCGACACGCTTAGGCCGCGCGACGATGGGGCGAGACAGAGATTGGCTGCGCGATGACGTGCGCGGCGATGAGGCGGCTGACCACTCGGTCCAGGGCTCGCGCGTTTGCCGCGTGATACAGGGGGGTGCTAAGTTTCAGCTTGCCCGCCGACACGACAAAGGAGGTTCGGTCTTCGACTGTCAGTCTGGCCCGAGCGCGGATATAGCCCCGGGCCTCGGCGGTGCTCATCCGCGACATGCGACCTTGCAAGGATGCCGCGACTTCCGGCTCGCTCAGCCTTGCGACTTGGGCCACCAACTGGGCAAGCTTACGACGGGTCCCGAAGCCAAACAGAAAGTCGATCCAGCTCATAAGGCGTTCTCCCAACGATTCGTCCGGTCGCATATCCAGGAACCCCATTCCTCTTGCCAAGCCGGTCGAATCGTGTTCGCCGTGGCCCACCCTTGAAGATTGAATCGTGTCTCTCGCCGCCAAACTGCAATCATGCCAGCATCGGGCGTCGAAACCGCAGAGGAGGCTTCTCTTGACCGCGCGGCAAGGTTTTCCTAAGTTAGCACCAACTGGAGCCGCATGAGGAAAACCGGGCCGACATGGCCAGTCAAGCTGGCGAAATGTTGGCCTTTTTCGATTCTGGCTCGGATCGCATGAATTCAGGGCGCCGTCGCCAAGAGGCTAAGGCAGCGGATTGCAAATCCGCCATCGTCGGTTCGACTCCGACCGGCGCCTTTTCGATTTGCTTGCCAGCAGGATAAAACCGCTGGTGTCGATCCCGGGTTCGGGTGTTGAATCGAGACGAGGATTGAACGGCCGGCATTATCGTTGCCGGACTAGCTCGACTCTCTTGCGCGGGCTCGCGACGTCGCGTCTTGAGCCGTTCTCTTCGGCGGCGGCAGCGATCCGCGGTTCGGCACAGCGCACGATCCGATCTTCAATGAATCGAACCGAGCAGGTCCAAATGCTGGTCTGGCAATGGGCCACGTGTTCGTTGCCTTCGAAGTCCAAGATACCGCACGGCGTAAATGCAGGCGCTGTCATCGCCAAACGACTCTGGACCGACGGGAAACCAGCGCGAGTCCAACACGTGACCTCCCAACTTGGCGACATGTCTCTCGATCCGGATGAGGTCGCAGCGGGCAGCGGCGAAACGCATCGCGATGACCAAAAAGATTGCCAACCCCACGAGAGGCAATAGCGATTGCATGGTCGCGATCCTCGGCTTCGCGGTTTCGCAGCGGGTGATTTGTACCTGCAATCTAGTACTGGGCTGTTAGGGTTTGATTCGCAGACGGCGAGAAATGTGTGGCCAGATGACGCAACGGGCGCTTGATTTGCTCCGTAAAATAGATTGGGAAGAGAAAGTGCGGCAGCGGTTGCCATGACCATGTCCGGCTGATGTCGCGCGAATGGGGCGGTAGGTCGAGACGCCGCAGGAGCCACGGCAATGGGAATGAGCGTTGCCAAGAAACTGATCGCCGTTCACTTGCTCGAAGGCGAAATGGTCCCGGGCCAGGAAATTGGCATCCGGGTCGACCAGACGCTGACGCAAGACGCGACCGGCACCTTGGTCATGCTCGAACTCGAGGCGATGGCCGTCGCCCGCGTGAAAACCGAATTGTCGGCGCAGTACGTCGACCACAACTTGTTGCAAGAGGATTTCAAGAATGCCGAGGATCATCTGTTCCTCGAGAGCGCCTGCCGCCGTTTCGGCATCTGGTTCAGCCGGGCGGGCAACGGTGTCAGCCATCCGTTGCACCAGGAATATTTCGGCAAGCCCGGCAAGACGCTGCTTGGCTCCGACAGCCATACGCCGGCCGCCGGCGCGATCGGCATGTTGGCGATTGGCGCCGGTGGATTGGAAGTGGCACTGGCGATGGCCGGTTTTCCGTTCTATGTCAAAATGCCGAAGATTTGGGGCGTGAAACTCGTCGGCCAATTGCCCGAGTGGGTCAGCGCCAAGGATGTGATCCTCGAAATGCTTCGCCGGCATGGAGTGAAAGGCGGTGTGCATCGGATCATTGAGTATTACGGTCCGGGCCTCGCCGGTCTCTCGGCCATGGATCGGCACGTGATTGCCAATATGGGAGCCGAATTGGCGCGACCACCACTGTGTTTCCATCCGACAACGAAGTGCGGCGATTTCTCGCGGCCTGTGGTCGCGCGCAAGACTGGGCCGAACTCGTCGCCGATTCCGATGCCGGCTACGACCTTCACGAAGAGATCGACCTGTCGCGGTTGGAGCCGTTGATCGCCATGCCCACGAGCCCGGGCAATGTGGTTGCCGTACGCGAGGTGGCGGGACAACCGATTTATCAAGCCTATATTGGTTCGTCGGCCAATCCAGGCTACCGGGATTTCGCTATTGCTGCCGAGATCGTGACGGGCGCGCAGGTCGCCCCGCGCGTTTCGTTCGACGTGAACCCAACCTCGCGGCAAATTCTTGAAAACCTGGTGCGCGACGGCTACTTACTCAAGTTGGTCCACGCCGGCGCACGGATCCACCAGGCAGGCTGCAATGGCTGCATCGGCATGGGCCAGGCGCCCGCGACCGGCAAGTTGAGCCTGCGGACGGTCCCGCGGAATTTTCCTAACCGGTCGGGAACGCGCGATGATCAGGTCTGCCTGGTGAGCCCCGAGACGGCGGCCGCGTCGGCTCGAACCGGCACGATCACCGATCCGCGCACGTTGGGCGTGCCGTACCCGCGCGTGGCCGAGCCCGAGCAACCGTTGTTGAACCCCGGAATGTTCACGTCGCCGTTACCCGCCAGCGAAGCCGCCAAGGTCGAACTGGTCCGCGGCAAAAACATCGTGCCGATGCCGGACCTAGAACCGCCTCCTGAATCGCTTGAGGCCGTGGTCCTGCTCAAGGTCGGCGATAATGTCTCGACGGATGAAATCTTGCCGGCCGGCGCGCGTGTTGCCGTTTCGGAGCAATATCCCAGCGATCAGCGAATTTGCGTTCGAAGCGATCGATCCGACGTATCCCCAACGGGCTCGCGAAGCGGCCACGAAGGACGGGCACATCATCGTGGGCGGGCGCAATTACGGGCAAGGATCGAGCCGCGAACACGCGGCACTGGCCCCGCGATACTTGGGGCTGCGGGTGGTGGTGGTCAAAAGTTTTGCGCGAATTCATTGGCAGAACCTGGTGAATTTTGGCGTGTTGCCGCTGACGCTGGACGATGAGTCGGAATATGACCGGATTGCTCCTGGCGACGTCTTACGAATTGCCAACGCGCACGAGCAGATCCTCCGTGGCCGACGGGTCGAGGTGGAAAATTCATCGCAAGGCCATTCGTTCGCGACGCAACACGATCTGTCGGGCCGCCAAATCGAAGTGTTGCTGGCCGGTGGCCTCATAAATTGGGTCCGGCATCGCCAGGAAATGCAATCGGGCGGGAGTCGCTAAGAGCATGGGCTCTTGTCTGCACGGCGTCCAATCTCGGTTGCAATCGTATTTCTGATAGCGGACGATTGAGCCGATGATTCGCCACCATGTAAATCGGCTCCGCTCGGCCTATTTGAAGCAACAGTTTGCAGCCCGGGCGCTTGTGGCGGCATTCGTATTCGTTGGCGGTTTCGCCACGATCGGTTTGTTGGCCGGCGTGGCCATGGTTTCGCACACGCCGCTGGTATTTCCCTCGCTCGGTCCGACGGCATTCCTATTCTTCTTCACGCCCACGGCCCCCAGCGCTTGCCCACGAAATGCGTTGTACGGCCATGCCATCGGAATTCTTTGCGGCTGGGGGGCGTTGTGGTTAACGGGATTGCTGGGCGCGCCCTCTGCGATGTTGGAAGGGGTAACGGCCGAGCGCGTACTCGCCGCCGCCCTCTCCTTGGCCGCAACGGGCGCCTTGATGGTTCTGTTGCGCGCCGCCCATCCGCCGGCCGGGGCGACGACGCTGATTGTCTCGCTGGGGATCGTGACCACTCCGCTGCACCTGCTGACCATCGAAGTCGCCGTCGGCCTCCTGGTGCTGTTGGCAATCGCCATCGACCACCTGGCAGGCCTGGACTATCCCTATTGGGCAAGTCACGGTCGGGCAATTCAGCCCGGACCGCCAATTCCGTCGACAGCCATGGGGACACGATCCGCCCAGCGCGACTAAGAGCCTATCCGAGAACCGGCCGAGGAGAGGGGGACAGGCACATTTTGCTCACAGGGCATCGCAAAATGAGCCAGTCCCCGCCGGTTCTCGGATAGGCTGTAAGCGTTAATCGGCGATCAACCAGATTCAACGGTTAGCGGAACGGCCATCGGTGACCTCCAACAGTTTGAGTTGACGCCGCCGGGATATTGGGCAAGGATGTACGCGAATTGATTGCGCGGATGAGGCTACCCCGAGCAAGTTTGCGACACGGATGCGCCTATGTCTCTACGCTTTACTGTTTTGGCCAGCGGCAGCGCCGGCAATGCTAGTTTGCTGGAGGCCGACGGCTTCGGGTTGTTGGTCGATGTCGGACTTGGTCCGCGGCAATTGGCCGCTCGGCTGAAGGCGGCCGAACGATCGTGGAGCAGCGTGCAAGCCGTCGTGTTGACGCACATGCACTCCGACCATTGGAATGTCGCGACGCTGCGGACGCTGTATACCAACGGCATCCCAGTATATTGTCACGACGGCCATCGCCCAGGAGCTGCGCGGCTTGCCCGCCCGCACTGTATGAGAAACTCGAGGCAGCCCGGCTGATCCGGGCTTACGGCGCTGGTCGGGAGTTGTTATTTGGCAGCCGGATGCGGTGCTTGCCGCTGGAACTCCGACACGACGGCGGTCCGACGTTCGGGTTTCACTTTTCGGGCCAGGCCGACTTGTTCGGGCCGGCCTGGGCGGTTGGATACGCGGCGGATTTAGGCTCTTGGGACGGCGACTTGGCCGCCGCCCTTAGCGACGTGGACTTGTTGGCACTGGAGTTCAATCACGATGTAGCGATGCAGCGCTCGAGCGGCCGCCGGCCGCAGCTCATTGCCCGCGTGTTGGGCGACGACGGCCATCTGTCGAACGAGCAGGCTGCCGCGTTGTTTCGCGCGACGCTCGGACGTTCAACCCAGCGGCGGCTGCGGACGCTCGTCCAGTTGCACTTGAGCCGAGAGTGCAACCGTCCTCATCTCGCGCAGCGCGCAGGCTCAAGCGGTATTGGCGGAAGCCGACCTTGCGGTAAAAATCCACGCGGCCGCGCAAGACTGGGCCAGCCCCGCGTTTGCTTGCGGCGACCTGCAATCCAAACTCGCGGTTGTGGAAACCGGGCCGGAAGCTCAATATGTCAGTCAAGCATCGTGAGCCTGTGAGGTGCGCCGCGCGAAGCGGGCTCGGCCTAACTGCCTGTTGAAAAAGGGGACTGGCTCTGAGCAACCAAAGCGGTTTGCAGCGGAATTCGCGTTCCTGCGAAGTGCCTGTCCCCTTTTTCAACAGCCAGCTAAACCACGGACACGCTACAGATCGACCTGATGGCCTCGCCGGTCCACCCCCAAAATCGCCCCCCTGCTATTTCCCGCGGAGCGCCTGGATATAATTCGGCCAAGTTGCGCAGAGACGCGATCGCGGGTCTTACCGTGGCGGCGATCGCGGTGCCGCAGGCCATGGCCTATGCCCTGATCGCGGGCGTCGAGCCGCGTTATGGCCTATACGCCGCGATCGTGATCACGGCCTTGGCATCGGTCTTCGGTTCGTCGTCCTATCTGATCAACGGTCCGACGAACGCGATCTCACTGGTGGTCTTTAGCGCGCTGGCCTTTCTCGATCCAGGCAACCGGTTGGAAATCGCGGAAGCGATGTTCTTGCTGGCGATCATGGTGGGTTTGATCCAGATTGCGATCGCGTTGTTCAAGCTGGGCGACTTGACCCGCTACATTTCTGAATCGGTCGTGTTGGGATTCATGGCGGGGGCCGGCTGCTTGATCGCCCTGACGCAGGTCGACAACTTGTTCGGGCTGAAATCGCAAGGCACGGGCCATCAGCATGTGCTGGTCCGATTGTGGCTCACGCTCACGCGCGGCAGGGCGCTGAATCCTCGCGCGTTGGCAATTGGCCTCGGCGTCACGATTTCGGTGCTGCTACTTCGGGCAGTCGTGCGCAGATACCATTTGCCGCGGCTAGATATGTTGCTGGTCTTGATCTTGGCGGCGGTTGTTGCCCATGCATTGGGTTGGACCGTGCCGGGGCCGGGCGGCAAGCCGCTCGTGGCCGTGGTGGGCAACGTGCCGGCGGGATTGCCCGCGGCTCACATTCCCGATTTCAATTTGGAGTGGATTCGGGAAATGGGGGGCAGCGCTTTGGCCGTTGCGGTTCTAGGGCTGCTCGAAGCATTGGCGGTGGCCAAGTCGATCGCCATCCAGACGCGCGAGCCGCTGGATTACAATCGGCAATGCCTGGCCGAGGGGCTAGCCAACCTGGGTGGCGGATTCTTTCAGTGCATGCCCGGCTCGGGATCATTGACCCGCTCGTCGATCAATTTTCAAGCAGGAGCGGTCAGTCGCTGGTCGGGCGTGTTTGCCGCGGCGGCCACCGCGGTCCTCGTGGTCGCATTCGCACCGTTGGCCGGATATGTTCCGAAGGCGACTCTGGCGGGCATCCTGCTGGTGACGGCCGCTGGCTTGGTTGATATTCCGCGCTTGCGGTTTGCGCTGCGGACCTCGCGGTACGACACGATTCTGGTGTTGGCGACCGCGGGAAGCGCGGTTTTTTTAAGTGTCGAGTTATCGATCCTTGTCGGCACGCTGCTATCGTTCATCATGTATGTTCCCCGCGCCGCGCAGCTGACGGCCACCGAATTAGTGGTTGGACCGAACCGGGTCGTCGCCGAACGCCAACCGGCGGATCAGATTTGCACGGGCGTCGTACTGTTCGATTTGGAGGGTGAGCTGTTTTTCGGCTCGGCTCCGGAGTTGGAAGTGCAGTTCGATCGGTTGCGGCAACGCACGGCGGACGGCGCGAAAATCGTCGTGTTGCGGCTCAGGCGCACGCGCAATCCCGACATGGTTTGCATGAAATTGTTCGAGCAGTTTCTCGAGGACATGAACCGCCAGGGCGTGATCGTGTTGCTGTGCGGCGTGCGGGAGGATTTTGCCGAGGCGATGAAGAATCTGCGCTTCGAGAACGTGTTGCCGCCCGATCGGGTCTTCCTGCAGACAACCGCCGGCTCTTCGACATTGGAAGCGGTCCGCCGGGCTTACGAATTGCTGGGGCCCCATGCTTGTACGAGTTGCGCACAACGCAACGGCAACGAATCGAAGGCGGAGCCGCTCTACTACATGATCTGATTTGCGCGTCGGCGAATTGCTGCTGCCGACTACGAACGGGGAGCGAACGATGACCGAGGAAAGCTTGTCGGTCGACGGCCTGCGTGTGCCGCGGTTTTTGTATGGCACGGCTTGGAAGGAGAACGAAACCGAGCGGCTTGTGGCAGTGGCGATCGCCGAGGGGTTTCGCGGAATCGATACCGCCAACCAGCGGCGGCATTACTTCGAAGCGGCGGTCGGCCAGGGGATTGCCGCGGCGATCGGAACAAGTTCAGTCGCGCACGACGACCTGTTCCTGCAAACCAAATTCACGTTTCGGCCAGGGCAGGATGCTCGATTGCCCTACGATCCCGCGGCGCCGGTGGCAACCCAGGTTCGCGCAATCGTTTGCTAGCTCGCTCGAGCATTTGGGCGTCGAACGAATCGATGCGTATGTCCTGCATGGGCCGTCGCAACATGCCGGTCTGGGCCCGGCCGATTGGGAAGCCTGGCGCGCGATGGAAGCGATCCACAACAGCGGCCGCGCAAGGTTCCTCGGCATTAGCAACGTTAGCCTCGATCAGCTCCAGCAACTGTGCGATGCCGCACGGGTGCGGCCCCGTTTCGTGCAGAACCGCTGTTATGCAGTCCGCGGTTGGGATCGCGAGATACGGCAGTTTTGCAATGCCAACGAGATCGTTTATCAGGGCTTTTCACTGCTCACCGCCAATCGCGACGCGCTGGTCCATCCCGACATGACGGCAATCGCCAAACGTCACGGTCGCCAATCCGCACAAATCGTATTTCGTTTTGCGCTCGATGTCGGCATGCTGCCGCTCACAGGTACGACAGACGCCGCGCACATGCGGAGCGATCTCGGCGTCGTCGATTTCCATCTGCAGCCCGAGGAAATCGAGCGGATCGAAAATCTGCTTGTGCGGTGAGCTCCACTGGAGGAGCGTGCTCACTTGTCGCGGATAGTTCCGGTTTCTTCCAGGGAACGGTGAAGCTGGATCACAAGAACGCCGGGCGCGGCAAGATTGAAACGGAGCCGCAGCGGCGAGTCGTCGACGCTGATCGGTTCCACTGGCTCAAGATTGTGCTCATCGTCGACCAGAAAAGCCTTCCATGTAGGGCGCGACGGCCACGGAAGCTTTTCGACGGACACATCCAACAAGCGGTCTTTGCCGCGATAGTTGCTTGTCAGAATCGAGATCTCGCTTTGCTCGGCGTTGATTCCAGCACATGTGGCGAACGTCGTCCCGTCGGAGGTAGTCGCCGCAATTCGCCGCGGAGTATCGAGCAGCTTGCGGAATGCTTTCATCGCGTGGAACGTCGTCTTCGGCACACCATGCCGGCTGAAGAGCCCGAACGGGCTCGAATCTCCGCTATACAAGTTGGCCACGTCGATTGGGCTGTCCTGCAAATCGACCAACACCGCGGCAATAAAGGCCGCTCCGCGGGCGATGCCCATTTCGGCGTACCACTTTTCGCGCGGAATTCCCTGGCCGGCAACGAGCAGCGGTCCCCACTCGTTGCCCGGCAGATAATTCCATTCATTCAGATGAATTTCCGTTTTGCGAAAGCCCTGTTCGTCGAGCCAGCGGCGGATGGCCCGGGCCTTGACCGCGAAAATGTGCGGATCGTCGCTGTAGGTGTGCCAGGAGAAGAAGTCCAGCGGCGCCGATTTCGTCCGGCACGCATTCAAGAAACCGGTGAGAAATGCCGTTGGACGCAATTCGCCATGGACGACGTCGCCGGTTCCGCCGGCTGCCGGGCCGCCGACCATTAGCCCCGGAAATTGCGCCTTGATGCCTTTGGCCGCCGTGACGTACAGACGGAAGTAATCGTCGTCCGAACCGGTCCACATCGCCGGCCGGTTGTCCGGCTCGTTCCAGATTTCCCAGTAACCGATTTTCCGATGGGCGCCACCGGCCCAGCCTTCGTTTTCATGCCGAATGATGCCCAGGCAAGCGGCGGTCCATTTGTCGTAATCAGCCGGCGGCGCGACATGATATTTGCGCCGTGTGTGTTCGATACTTTCGCCGAGTCGATAAACCACTTTCGCGCCGGTCCCGCCAATGGCGGTGAGATAATCGTCTGTCCGGGCAAACTGGTAGCTTTCGGGCAGCGACGGATCTGCGCAGCGACGGAAACACGGCATGCACGTCGACCAGATTGGCATCCGGCCATTCGCAATCATGGAGCCGGGTGAGCGGAATCGCCAGCTCACGCCAATAGGCCGAGAGATCGACCGTTTCGCCGGCATTCAACGGACCGCCATTCACGCCATGCAGCGGCCGGATGACGCCCACGATCTTGTCGCAAGCGACATGCACTTCTTCGGCAATAGCGCATTGCGACCCGGCGGCCAGTACCATGGCAAACAAAGCGAAACTGCAAGCGCCAGCGCAGCGAGCTCGACATCGAACCGCTTGCAACTGCCGTGGTGTCATGGCGCCGGAGCGGCGGGCACGGGTTGGTGCAATCTGTCGGTGCCGGGCCGGATGCGTTCGTTGAGCGACCAAATATAAGCCGCCATGGCAATGAGCATGATCGTCACGCCGAACCACATTCGCCAATCGCGGTGCATCCGCCGCCAATAAGGGCCATGCTGGCCGTGGCGCTGGTGCTCGCGCCAATTCTCATCGTGATTGCCATGATGCCCCTCGCCGCTTTTGTGCCCGTGCGATTCAGCCATCTGATTTCGATTCCCCGGCAGAGTGCGGACCGTGAAACAAAGCTGTGAACTAGACGGCCTTACGGCTTGACGGTCGTCAACTTGTCCTCGGGAAACGTCGTGAGCACGATGTTCTTGAAGTGGACTTCTTGGGGATCGTTGTTCTGGTGCAACTGCAAGCCGATCGGACCTTCCTTGATGCGCTGCGGCTCCGGGTCGATCCAATCGACCACCTGCGTGCCATTGACCGCCACGCGGACATGATTTCCCTGAGCCAGGATTTCGAGGTGGTTCCAATCGTGCTGGTTGCCCACCTTCTTCGCCGGGCCGCCGTCGACGGGCAAGCCCAATCGGCCATACAGATCGTACATGCCCCAGCCCGAGGGGAACATCACCAGGTAACCGGCATACGTGTATTTGTCGTGCTGCTCCGGCGCCAGCCGTCCCCAGAAGGCGATGCCCGAGTGCATGTCCGATTTCACCAGCTTCACGTCGGCAATGATGCGGAAGTCGCTGAATTTCCGCGTGGTAGTGAGATAGGTGCTGACCGGCACGGGCTTGGTATTCTTGCCGACGATCTCGCCATCCTGGACGCTCCACAGATCCATGTTCCCGACCCAGCCGTCGAGATCCTTGCCGTTGAAAAGCTGAATCGTTTCCGATTTCCCTTCGCGCGGCGGCACGAGTTTGGTATCGGCGGCGCGAGCGGAAATGGAAATCAGTGCGCAGCAAAAGAGAGGCACCAGTAACATGGATGGAGTTTTCATCGGCACAAGTCCTTGGGCGAGACATCGAGGTGGGAAGATAGCGTTGGGCGTGGCGACAAGGGGCTGGTCCTTTCCGCCGAAGGCCATTATGCCCACAAATTACGCAAAAGCCAAACGCCGTCCGAGGGACGCGATTGAATTCCCAATTGGAGCCCGGCAGCGGCTAATAAACTGTAGAATCACCGTGTCCAAATCGAGATGCTTTCAGTTGCCGATGCAATGCGCAGTTGTAGCCAGATACAATTGGGAAAGAATCGAAGACCTCAGGCGAGTGCTGCAATGGAATGGCGCGAACGCATTACCGTCGATCCGGCGATTTGCCACGGTCGAGCATGCATTAAAGGAACGCGGATCATGGTTGCGGTTGTCTTGGACAACCTCGCGGCCGGGAATTCAACAGACGAATTATTGAAGAGCTATCCGCCACTTTCGCTCGCTGACGTGCGAGCGTCGCTCGAGTATGCCGCTGAACTAGCCCGAGAACGGACTATATCTCTGCCTAGCGGTGCTGCTTGACGCTCAAGTTCAAGGTCGACGAAAACCTTCCGGCCGAAGCGGCTGGGATGTTGATTCAAGCCGGCCATGATGCTCCGACAGTTCTCGATTAAAAAATGGGCGGTCGGCCCGACTCCGAAGTCGCAAATCTGTGCCGCAGCGAGGGAAGGGCCATCATAACGCTCGATCTCGATTTCTCCGACATTCGCGTTTACGCGCCGACCGACTACCCCGGCATTATTGTGCTTCGGCTGTCTCGGCTCGACAAACATCACGTGCTTGCGGCGATCCAACGCATGTTACCGATCTTGGGTCAAGAAAGATTGGATCGCAAGCTGTGGATCGTGGGCGAATCAACTATTCGCATCCGCGGCTGAATCACGGTGCGAATGCGAATGGGGGAAGGTCCAACGCGGGCATTGCTTGCATTGACGCTACAACGAACCACACGGGCCGTTGCAAGCATCCTTCCGCAATGCCTCTCGGACTGCCGAATCGCGTAACTCCCCTTGTGGCGACTCGCGAGTTGCGGTATTTCTACGCCACCTTATCACCTTTCCATGTTCATGGCGGGCGGGAACCAAGGACGGAATCCGCAATTGCCGGCGGTTGCGCCGGGAAAGTCGACCGAGCTTCGGTCGGCGCGGTTCTGTCGGCAGTTCTTGCCCGATAACCCTCAGGCTCGGCAGTCCTGGCGCCGGGAACAGACCCGATGGTCGGCTTCCGCTTCGACTTTCTCGACCGCCGTCGATTCACCCTGGTCATCGCGGCCTTGCTATGCGCTGCTTGGGGCATTGCGTCGCGCAGGCTCAAGCGCCTCCGCCGGGCGCCGCGCCCTTCGTCGCCGGAGGCGCCGCCAGCTAACCAGGTGCTGGTTGTCCAAGTGCAAATCGATGGTATGCAACTCGGCCCCAAGAAGGCCAAGCTACCGCCGCTGGTGACCCGCGCCGGCGAGCCCTACAACGCGCAATTGGTCGAGGACGATGTTCGGCGGCTCATCAAAAGCCGCAAGTTCGTCGATGTCTCGCCGAAGGTCCAGCCGGTTCCCGGCGGCGTCGTGGTCGTCTTCCAAGTGGTCGAACGGCCCACGATCCATTACATCAAGATCGTCGGCATCCAGAGCGAATTGCGTTCGTCTCTATTGTCGAAAATCGACTTGAAAGTCGGCGACGGCTTGGATCCTTACCTGATCAAAGAAGCTCGCGACAAGCTGGAGACCTATTACCAAGGCGAAGGTTTTGACCGGGTGCGCGTGGCGGTCGTCGAGGGGACCAACCCGGGCGACAAGGGGGCGGTGTTCCTGATCGACGAAGGCCGGTTGCAGCGCGTCTGGTCGACGAAATTCGTCGGCAATACGATCTCCAGCTCCGCCCGGCTGCGAACGCAGATCAAAACCGGACCGCCGATCATGTACCTATTCGGCGGCAAGGTCGATCGGAAGAAAATCGACGAAGATGTCGAAAAGCTGACGGCCTACTATCGCGCCCTCGGTTTCTTTCAATGCAAGATCGGTCGCGAGCTGGAATTCAACGAAAAGGACAATTGGCTCACGCTCACGTTCATCATCAACGAAGGTCCGCGCTACAAGATTCGCAATATCGAGTTCGTCGGCAACCAGAAAATCGTCCAGTCGATCTGGACCGAGAAGATGAAGCTGCACAACAACGAATTTTTCGACCAGGCCAAGATGAACCGCGACCTCGGCGAAATCCGCGACGCCTACGGCTGCCGGGGTTATGTGTTCGCCGATATCCAGGCCGATCCGCGATTCCTCGAAGAGCCGGGCCAATTGGACCTGGTTTACGAAATCAAGGAAGGCAACCGCTATCGGGTCGGCAAGATCGACATCAGCATCACGGGCGACGACACGCACACCAGCAGCCGCGTGGTTTACGACCGGCTGTCGTTGCGGCCGGGCGACATCCTGGACACCACCAAGCTGCGCGGCGACGAAGTGCGGCTGAAACGCAGCAGCGTGTTCGCCAACGACCCGAGCAAGGCGCCGAAGATCGTCTTCGAGCCGCCGCCGGGCATGGAAGACGCCGCCGGGGGGATTGCCACTAAGCCGTTTCAGCGGAGCAGACTCCAGTTCGACCGCCACGCCCTTCTCCAACACGTCGGGCTCGACTCCATCGGCTAATACGAACACGAATGGTTCGGGCAGCGCCTACGGTTCGAACATTCGCGGCCAAGCGCCCGACGGGCCGGAAGAGCCGGACGTATACATCGACATTGGGGTCTCTGGAACCTTGGCCCAGTCGGCCGATCCGCGCAACGCGGCCCGCTTGGCGAAGGACATGTCGGCGGCCGTGCCTCCAGCAATGGTTCCCGTCCATCAACACCCGGAAGACATCGACGAGTTCGACGAGCACAGCGCCCCACTGAGCCCACGCTGGGAACCGGCGCAACAACCGACATACCGCGGCCAATCGCCGTACGCGAATGGTCAGGATTCGGGCCTCATCATCCGCGGCCAAGCTCCTGCGGCTGGCGGATATGAAGTCGGAGGCACCGGGCCGGATGCTGGAATTTCGAACAATTACAATTCGAGGTCACAGAACTACAGCGGGTTGCAAGCGCCGGTTCCAACTGGACTCGTGCCTCAATTCTCCCAATCGCCGGCGGCAAGCCAGCCGTATCCGTACAGCGGAACCGTCCGGGCCGAGTATCAGCCGCAGCCTGGCCAATATCCGCCGGGACCCGCAATGGCTCAGGCTCAATATCCGCAGCCGGTTTACCAAGCGCCGCCGCCGGGATATCCGCAAGCGGGCGTTGTCGCGCCGCCGGCGTATCCGCAAAACCAAGGCTTTCAAGCGCCGCCGCAAGGCTACATCCCGGCGCCCAATGCCGCGGGCCCGCAAGCCCTGCCGGCGCCGACGGCGCGCCGATCTTCGATCCTAACGCGCCGGGTCCGCAGGTTGCGCCCCCCACGTGGTACGAGCCGCTGTTGCCGCTAAAGCCGCAATTGCAAGAAACGCAGACCGGCAAATTGGCGGTCGGCGTCGGCGTGAACTCCGACGCCGGACTCGTCGGCGATATCAGTGTCGACGAGCAGAATTTCGACATCACGCGGGTGCCGGATAGCTGGGAGGATGTCCGCGAAGGAATGGCATTCCGCGGCGCCGGTGAACGCTTGAAAATCGAAGCCGCCCCAGGCACCGAAGTGCAGCGCTATGTCGCGAGCTTTTCGGAACCATATCTGAATGACACCAATGTCAGTTTCAGCGATAGCATTTCGTACTATCAACGTATCTTCGACTATTGGAACGAAACCCGAGTCGGCGATCGAGTGAGCTTCGGCTACTACTTCACGCCCGACTTGAACGGCAGCATCGGCGGCCGCGTTGAAAACGTGCGGATTTACAACCCCACAAATCCGACGCCGCCCGATTTGCAAGCCGTGTTAGGCCACAACTTCCTCGCGGGCCCCAGCGAAGGCCTGTCGCACGACACGCGCGACAGCCCTTTCCTCCCCTCGCAAGGACATTACATCGCGATCTCGCTGGAGCAAATTTTCGGCAAGTACACTTACCCGGTCGAAACGTTCGACGCCCGGCAGTATTACACGATCACCGAGCGGGCCGACGGTTCGGGCAAGACGGTGTTGGGGCTGGGAACCAAGGTCGGCTTCAGCGGCACAGACACGCCCGCTGTACGACCGGTTCTTTGCCGGCGGTTATTCGACATTGCGCAGGCTTCTACTTCCAAGGGGCATCGCCGATTCAGGACGGCGTCGTGCCGGTCGGTGGCGACTTCGAGTTCTTGAATACGGTCGAGTATTCGTTCCCGATCACGGCCGACGACATCTTGCGGGGCGTGGTCTTCACCGACTTCGGCACGGTCGAGCGCGACACGCGCTTGGATTGGACCGACTTCCGAGTCTCGCCCGGTTTTGGCTTGCGGATCGCGTTGCCGGCGCTGGGCTCGGCCCCGATCGCGTTGGACTTTGCGTTCCCGGTCCACAAGATGCCGGGCGACAAGCTGCAGTTCTTCAGCTTCTTCGTCGGCGTGAGCCGGTAGGTCGTTTTGTTCATCGCGCGGGTGCAACGCGCTCGCAAAACGCATCGCGACTGATCAAAACGTCGCAACGCCGTTAGCCGCGACGCGCTAGCGGAGCGCGTCATGCCGCCAGCCGGCCCTGTTTATAGCCTATCCGAGAACCGGCGGGGACTGGCTCATTTTGCGGTGCCTTGGGAGCAAAATGTGCCTGTCCCCCTCTCCTCGGCCGGTTCTCGGATAGGCAGTTAATGCCAGATCCACTGGTATCCGTAATAATCGGTAAACCAGTTGGAATGCTGCCGCGGCGCGACGCCAAACCAGCCGTAGGAATACGTCTGCGCTGGCAGTGGCCGCACGGATCCGCACCCGCGCGGCGCCAGCACCAGATATTGCGGAGCGTGCGGCGGCGAGGGAACCATCACGCTCGCCGGATACACCGGCTCCGGCGGATTCTGCGCCCACGCATTGTTCGTGACGGTGATCGTCGCGATTGCTAAGGCGCAACCCACGGCCAGACTGAAAATATATCGCTTCATGACCGGTATTCCTCAGAAGAGCTTGCAGGCGGGGTCGCGCCGCCTGATGTTCTTTTCGACCGGCGGGGAGCGCAAACAGCACTCAATAGTAGACGCTGCCTGGACGGCGGCTGCTATCGTTGTTGGCGGCGGGAGTCGGCGGTGGCGGGATCGCTTGCGGCAGTGGCATTGCTTGCGGCGGTGGCATTGCTTGCGGCGGCGGCATTGCTTGCGGTGGCTGGCTCGGTTGAGCAGGCAGGCTAAGGCAATCAGGACAGGCAGGATTCGGAACGAATACCTGATCGAGTGATCGGCTGTAGCCGGGGCCGACGCCGTAGCTCAAACCGTAACCGAAGGCTGGCCCATAGCCTCCATATCCAAGGCCGTAGCCCGGGCCATATCCGAACCCCGCATAGCGATAGCCGTAACCGAACCCCGCGCCCCAGGGAATCCAACCCGGCGATCGCCAACCGTAGAAGTAGGGAGCAGCGGACCAATACGGCGCGGCCCAATAGGGATTGAAATACCCTGGCAGCCCGGCCCAGCCGTAATTCGGTCCGTAGGGAATTCCGTACGGCGCGATTCCCGCTCCAACAGCTCCCGCCGGCACGATCACCGGCTCGACGGGCCGTTGATAGGCGCCGAATCGTCGCGTTGGACAGACCGTGATTGGCGATGCTTCCAGAACTTCGCCATCGTGTGCTTGCGCCCGCGGATGGCGATGTCAGAACGCCGCAACTCGTCAGCGCTGCAACGGCGATCCATCGCCGCCATGCTTCCCATTGCCCGGCAATGTGCTGCATCTGCAATCTGCCTGACAAAGCGAAAGGAAATCCGCGTGTGGACGCTTAACCTATGCTAGTCAGACCGGCTCGCACGGGTCAGAAGAAGACCTGCAACTTACACTAGCCCGAAGCGTTAGCGAGGATGCAGGACAATGGCCACGCAAAACGTCCTCGCTAACGCTTCGCGCTAATGTTCTTTCGCCACACTTCTCAGGTGTCACGGATATTTGATCAAGCTGAACGTCGCATGGGGCGATAGCGCGGCGGCTCCGTTCAATCCCAGCAGTTCGATGACGAACGCGCAGCCGGCCACGTGGGCTCCGGCCTGTTCGACCAGGTGGCAACAGGCTTTCATCGTGCCGCCGGTCGCCAGGAGATCATCGACAAGCAAGACCGACTGCCCCGGCCCGACGCCGTCGATGTGAATTTCCAGCGAGTCGGAACCATATTCCAACTCGTAGTGAAATGCACGCGTGTCGAACGGCAGCTTGCCCGGCTTGCGGACCGGCACGAAGCCGATTCCCAATTCGAGGGCCAGCGGGGCGGCAAAAATAAAGCCCCGTGCTTCGGCCGCCGCAACAACGTCAACGCCGGCGTCGCGATAATGGGCCGCCAGTTGCAGGATCACCTCGCGAAAGGCGGCGCCGTCGGCCAAGAGCGGCGTAATATCGCGGAAGAGAATGCCCGGCTTGGGAAAGTCGGGCACGTCGCGAATATAGTCGGTCAGCCGAATTCCGGCAGTTCTAGACGGCATGCGAAATCCTCAACGCAAACGCACTGATCGAATGCCGCAGTGCGAGCGGAGGGATTTGAACCCTCACGGTATTGCTACCGCCAGCCCCTCAAGCTGGTGCGTCTGCCAATTCCGCCACGCTCGCGACGAGAGTCTAGTGCTTTGTCAACGCTTGTTCCTGGGATTGTGTGCCACTGGCCCTGCCAGCGCTCTTCGGAATTTTTGCGTTGCTCGGTAGCAACGAAGAACACTGGCAAAGCCAGTGGCACCCTAAAGTCAAGCTGCGACAATCCACCAGTGTGCCCCACGAATCACCCCGGTTCAAGTCCTGTTTAGGGGACATAGTGGTACATTTTGAAGCTTTTTGGCGCGGCGACGGCACGCGGAGCGTGCCTGCTACGTAGTAGGCACACTCCGTGTGCCGCGGGGGCTCAAACTGTACCACTACCTTAGTGGAGCTGTCGCTCGCGGCTTGCCATCCGGCCCGGCTGGCCTCCTTCGTACACGCTGAATTCGGCCCAGATCGGCAGGTGATCGGACAGATCGAGCGCCTGGCTCATCGGCAGATTCAACTCCCGCGGCACGTCCAAAACGCCCGCGCGGCCGGTGAATTCGACCGTCGCCTGCCGGTTGAACAGCAGGTTGTCGTACATCTTCGTACCCCGGGTGTTCGTCGCCACGCCGGTCAACGCGCAGGCGATGTTCGGCAATTGTCCGAGCGGGCCGAGATGGCGGTCGTCGGTGCTCAGGTTGCCGAGCATGATGATGTCGTCCTCGCCGCGGCCATCGTCGCGCACGGCGCGGTAAGCGTCGGCCAGCGCCTCTTGTTCCGACGCCGGGCTGCCCAGCTCGACGTGCACGTTAACCAGCGTGAATGTGAACGCATCGCCGATCGGGGCATTGTGGGCTCGAAATGCGGCCACTAGCGGCTCGTGCGATAGCCGATGGCCGGGGTCGTCGACCGTATACACGCTCGTGCGATCGACTTCGATCGTGGCGGGGTCGAACACGAACGCAAGCTGCTCCTTCCCGGAGCCATGCCCGCGACGTGGGCCGATGACATAATCGAAATGTCGGCTTGCCGCTCCGGCGGCTCCGGGCGCATTGAGCTGCTCGATGAGCCGCGGCATGATGTCGTCGCGGGGCGAGCGTATTTCCTGAATTGCCGTGAGGTCGAATCGCCGCAGCACGTCGCACAGCGATTTCATCATGGCTGGTTTGCCGAGTTTCGCCAGCCCGAATGATTCCACGTCGAACGAAGCGATGCGAACCGTCGCGCCGGGCCGGTCCAGCGACCAGGCGGGGACATCGGCCTCGCCCGCCGAACCAGCGGCTGCACCCTGCCACTTGACGGCGATTTGATCGAGCCCCACGACTCGATATCGATGGAAGAAGAACCAGCCACCGCCGCCGGCAGCGATCAGGATGAGAATCATGAGCCTGCGCATAAATAGCTCCAAACGGCGTTGTTGTCCAACCGAGTCCACGCGGGAGGGAATTTAGGCAGGCTAAGATAGTCGCGCGGGGGCGATCGCTCCAGGCCAGTTCCGCGACCGGCGGCGGCGATGAAAACAATCGGTTACTAACGTGCGCGGCTCGGGTTCGCGAATGCCTTTCGAGCCTCGCACGTCAGTAAGCGTGTTCGGCGTCCCGGAATCAGCGCCCCGGCTGGTGTCAGCCGCGCCAGCGGGGGCGAATGCTGGGCGGCGCCGGCGCGCCTGGCGGACGCAGCGAAACGTCTTCCGCCGTTGTCGCGCGGAAGTTGGTGGGCTTTGCCGGCTCGGGCCCGGAGCCACTCGTGTTCCTGCCGGACGTTGCGGCGTGGCTGCAGACTTCCACGAACTCAGCCCCGAATAGCAGCACGTTGCTGGCGTAGTAGAACCACAACATCATCAGGATGAACGAGCCCACGACGCCGTAAGCCGTATAGCTGTTTCCGACCAGAAATTGCGTCATCAACTGCCGGCCGATTTCCCAGGCAACGGCGGCGATCAGGCCCCCTTCGATCGCTTGGATCCAGTCGACGCGCCGCTTCGGCAACAGCCGGTAGACCAGCGTGAAGAACAACGCATTCAAGCTAGCGCTGACGCCCACGCCAGCCAGATGATAGACCAAGGGGGCCAGGACCGTCCCGCGGGCGAAATGCACGAGCCCCCAAACAACCGTCCCGCCGACGAACGCCACGATCACCAGCGCGCCAAGGCCCACGAGCATCAGGAACGCGCGCAATCGCGTCAGCAGCACATTAAGAATCATGCCCAACCAGCCGGTTTTCTGCCCAGGATCGGCTTCGATTTTCCAAATCCGATCAAACGCGGAATCGGTTTGCGTGAAGATCCCGATCGCACCCAGAATCAACGTGGCAAGACCAATCGGACCGCCAATTCCGGCGTTGTTTTGCACGCCGTTCAGCAGAGAATTCAACTGCTGAGCCAGGGCCGGCGACGTTTGCTCGCCGATCAACGACACCAATTTGTCTTGCTGGAGTTGCGCCTGCTGCGAAAATCGGAGCACGAACCCCACGCCGGACAGCAGCACAAGGACCAGTGGAAAAAACGAAAAGGCGGCGTAATACCCCATCGACGCGGCCCATGTCATGCAGTCGTCGGACTGCCATTTCTGCGCCGCCGCCCACAAGCTCGGCCAAAGCCTTCGAGTAAACCATCTGAACATACTGTCGTTCCTAGGCTATTGGCTTCGCACCCATGAGGGGCTTTGCCTCAAAACACCGTTTTTCGAATACAAGCCTGAAGCACAAGCGAAGGAAACACGGGAAATCGTTGTCTTGCTCGTTCGCTAGCGGTTCAGGCTTGTGTGTTTTGGGCCAAAGATCCCATGAGGGCAGAAGCACTTCCCAACTTATAAACAATGTTGCCGCTTCCTTCGAGCCTTATCGAGAACCGCTGTCCTAATCCATCGACGGGATGCAAGATGTGTGCCACGTTGCGCTGCCGATGTGCTCGCGAAACTGCCGGTCGCCACGGCCGAAAACAGGGGGCCCGTTGGTTTTTTCACATTTAGGCAAGTGCCGGCTGGCAAGGAACTTCCGGTTTTTCTGATTTTCTTGCCAGGCACACGTTTTCGCAATGTACGGCTAGACCCGTGAGACGTTAAGATGTGGGGGCTTAGAGCGGAATACGGACCGAGCGGGCTGATTTGCGGCGCATGACGCATATAATGCGGTTGCCTCGCCGGGCCGGCCAACCGGAGCCGGGCTGCCGATACGTTTCCAGGGGCTTGTCGCCTGGTGTGCACGGGGGCATTCTCCGAATGCGCGGCATGAAACGTGCGTTTTGGGGAACGGGCGTAGCCCGCCTGCCTTCGCTGTTGATGCAGCGAACTTTGTTCCGGGCGGGCCCTGCGAGTTGGAATTTCGTCGATGAACCAGGTTGAGCAAGGCATCAGCAATCTCAGTCTTGAGTTTGCCGAGCAGTTGTACGCGGACTATCTGCGCGACTCCGAAAGCGTTTCGCCCGACTGGCGGCGCTATTTCGATGAGCTGGACCACGCCGCCACCAATGGCCATGTTCAAGGAAATGGCTCCGGCAACGGCTCGAATTCCGACAGTGGCTCGAATACCGGCAGTGGTGCGCAACTTCAAACCGGCCCGTCGTTCGTCCCGGGGAGTTTTTTCAGCCGGCCGCGACTCAAGAACGAGCCAGCAACCGAGAGCAAAACGCCGGCGACCGGCGCGTCGAGAAATGGCGCTGCCGCTCAGGTTGGCCAGTCGCCGCCGGCTGCTGAAACAGTTGCCCCGACGGCAATTTCCGTAACTTCACAACCTCGTCCCCCGGTGCCCGTCGGCGGTTCGATTGACGCCGCACTCGTGCATGGGGCTATTTTGCCGACGGTCGAGGTCGGCGGTCCGCCCGAACGGCGCGCAGTTGGAAATGGCGGTCCTCCAAGACCGGGTCGATCAATTGATCCGCGCGTACCGTGGCCGCGGTCACTTTATCGCGCAACTCGACCCGCTAGGCCAACCCCGCCCCGCGCTGCCGGAGCTTGACCCGAAAAGCTACGGATTCACCGAAGCCGATCTCGACCGCTCGTTTTCGACCGACACGATCGAAGGTCCGCAAGTGATGACACTGCGGCGGATCATCGAGCGGCTGCGGAACACCTATTGCCGGTCGATCGGCGTGCAATTCCTGCACATGGACGACTACGCCGTCCGGCAGTGGTTGCAAGTGCGGATGGAAGGCTCCGAAAACCGGCTGACCCTCAGCCGGCGCGAACAATTCCGAATCCTCACGCATCTGACGAATTCGGCGATCTTCGAGGAATTCATTCAAAAGCGGTTCCTCGGGGCGAAGAGCTTCTCGCTCGAAGGGGCCGAAACGCTCATCCCGCTGCTGGATCTGGCGATCGAGCGCGCCGGCGAGCACCGGACCGATGAAATCGTGCTGGCCATGGCCCATCGTGGCCGGCTCAACGTGCTGGCCAACATCATGGGCAAAAGCCCCCAGCAAATCTTCCGCGAATTCGCCGATCTTGACCCGGAATTGCATATCGGTCGCGGCGACGTAAAGTACCACCTGGGCCACAGCACCGATTGGCTCACGTCGAACGGCCGAAAGATCCATCTCTCGCTCTGCTTCAACCCGAGCCACTTGGAGTTCGTCGATCCCGTGGCCGTGGGGCGCGTGCGGGCCAAGCAAGATCGCGTCGAAGACATGCAGCGGCGGCGCGGCATGTGCCTGCTCATTCACGGCGATGCCTCCTTCGCCGGCGAAGGGATCATCCAAGAAACGCTCAATCTGAGCCAATTGGAGCCCTACAAGATCGGCGGCACGCTGCATGTGATCGTCAATAATCAAATCGGCTTTACGACGCGGCCCTCCGAGGGCCGCTCGACCATGTACTGCACCGACGTGGTCAAGATGCTGCAAATCCCAATCTTCCATGTCAACGGCGAAGACCCCGAAGCCGTCGCCCAGGTGGTCCGGCTCGCTTTGGATTTTCGCCGCGAGTTCCAACGCGACGTCGTGATCGACATGTATTGCTACCGCCGCCGCGGGCACAATGAAGGGGATGAGCCCGCCTTCACGCAGCCCCGGCTCTACGAGGCAATCGAAAAGCGGCAGTCGGTGCATGAGGTGTATCTCGATCGGCTGCTGCAAATGGGCGATGTGACCCGCGCTGAGGCCGATCAGATTGTGGCCGCCCAGCGGACGCGGCTGGAAAAGGGACTGTCCGTCGCCAAGAGCGACGCCTATCACCAGCGCAGCGATATCGGCGGATTTTGGGCGTTTTACATCGGCGGCCGGGAGCGCGAGGCGGCCGAAGTCGAAACCGGCATGAAGCGCCGGCAACTGGCCGATCTGCTGGAAAAACAAGCGGAACTTCCGGCAAATTTCCATCCGCATCCGAAAATCAAACGACTGCTGGAATCTGCGCCACGAAATGGCGCTCGGCAAGCGCCCCTTGGATTGGGCCGCGGGCGAATCGCTCGCGCTCGCCAGCCTGTCGGTGCAGGGACTGCGCGTCCGGCTGAGCGGGCAAGACAGCGAGCGCGGCACCTTCAGCCACCGGCACGCGGTGCTGCACGACGTGGTCGACGGCCATGCCTACATGCCGCTACGGCACCTGTCGCCCGACCAGGCCCCGGTCGAAATCTATAACAGCGCCCTGTCCGAAGCCGCGGTGCTGGGCTTCGAATATGGCTATAGCCTCGATTGCCCCGACGGGCTGGTGATGTGGGAAGCGCAGTTCGGCGACTTCTGCAACGCCGCGCAGGTCGTCATCGATCAGTTCATCGTCAGCGCCGAGGAAAAGTGGAACCGGCTCAGCGGGATCGTGCTGCTGTTGCCGCACGGTTTCGAAGGGGCGGGCCCCGAGCATTCCAGCGCCCGGCTCGAGCGGTTCCTGTTGATGGCGGCAAAGGACAACATTCAGGTCATCAACCCGACCACGCCGGCGCAATTCTTTCACGCCCTGCGGCGGCAAGTCTTGCGGGTGTGGCGCAAACCGCTGATCGTGATGACGCCCAAGAGTTTGCTGCGGCATCCGAAAGTTGTCTCGTCGCTTGAAGAACTGGCCGACGGAGGGTTCCAGCGCGTGATTCCCGACTCGCCGCCGCTGGGCCGCACGCAAATCAATCGCGTGCTGCTCTGCTCCGGAAAAATCTACTATGAGTTGGAGCAGAAACGGGCAGAATTGAAACGCAGCAACGTGGCCATCATTCGCGTGGAGCAGCTTTATCCGCTGCCCAAGAACGCGCTGCGCAACGCGCTGGCGAAAGTGCCTGACGGGACGCCGGTGTTTTGGGTCCAAGAAGAACCGGAGAACATGGGGGCCTGGCGATTCATCCGCGTCCATTACGGCGAGATGTTGTTCGACCGGTTGCCGATGGCCGGCGTGCACCGCCAAAGCGCGGCAAGCCCCGCCACGGGTTCGGCCAGCAGCCACCGTTTGGAGCAGGAGAAGCTGATTGCCGCCGCATTCGGCGATGTCTGAAAACAGCTGCCGTTTCCGTCAATTGTACTTTCACTTCGGCCCGTCAGAATAGAATCGCTGTCCGAATCTACCACGCCATCGGATTGAATCCATGTCTGCCGAAACGGAACTCAAAGTGCCCGAAGTGGGCGAATCGATCACGGAAGTGCACGTCGGCAAATGGCACAAGGCGGAGGGCGATCGAGTCGAAAAAGACGAAGCCGTCGTCGAGCTGGAAAGCGACAAGGCGACCGTCGATTTGCCAGCGCCGGCCGCCGGCACGATTTCGAAAATCCTGAAGCAGAGCGGCGAACTGGCGAACGTGGGCGAAGTGATCGGCCTGGTCGCGGCTGGGGATGCCGCGAATGCTGCGATCAAACCGGCCGCTGCACCACCGGCCGAAGCGCACGAAGTGTTCGTCGAAAAGCGCCGCGGACAAACGGCCATTGGTTCGGTCCGCTCCTCGGACTCCGGCGCCACGGCGAAGGCTGCCGCCCCCCTCCCTGCGGCCGTGACGGTCATGCCCGCGGCCGAGAAAATTCTCGCGCAAAACAATCTTTCGCCCGCTGCAGTTCCGGCTACAGGCCCTGGCGGCCGGCTGTTGAAGGAAGACGTTCAGCGATACGCCGAGGCCAAGGGCCTGACCGGCGGAACGAACAACGGCGGAGCGGCGGCGCCGCCCGCAGCGGCCGGGCGCAGACTCCGGCGGCCGCGAACGCTGCGCCGGCAAATCAATCGCCGACGGGCGAAGCGAAATCGCACATCGCCGCCGCGCACCGGTGCCGGCTCCGCCCGCGGTTACGGCTCCCGCTTCGCGCACCGCGGCGCCAGCCGAACGCGCCGAAGTCGCGTTGCCCGCGCAGGCGAAATATGCCCGCGAAGAAGAGTTCGTCGTCATGAGCCCAATTCGCCGCCGGATTGCCCAGCGGCTCGTCGAAGCGCAGCAAAGCGCGGCCCTGTTGACGACCTTCAACGAACTCGACATGACCGAGGTCATGGCCCTGCGAAACAAGCACAAGGAAGCCTACCAACAGCGCTACGGCGTGAAGCTGGGCTTCATGTCGTTCTTTGTAAAAGCCACGATCGACGCGTTGCGCCTCACGCCGCAAGTCAATGCCGAGCTCCGCGAGCCGCATATCGTTTATCGCAACTATTACGACATCGGCATCGCCGTCGGGGGCGGCAAAGGGCTGGTCGTGCCGGTCCTGCGCAACGCCGAGTTCATGAGCTTCGGCGAAATCGAGCTGGCGATCGCCGACTTCGCCCGCCGTGCCGCCGACAACAAGCTCAAGTTGGAAGAATTGCAAGGGGGCACGTTCACGATTTCCAATGGCGGCGTTTACGGCTCGCTCTTGTCCACGCCAATCGTCAATCCGCCGCAAAGCGGCATCTTGGGCCTGCATGCGATCCAGGACCGGCCGGTGGCCCGCGCGGGTCAGGTCGTCATTCGCCCGATGATGTACGTCGCGCTGACCTACGACCACCGGATCATCGACGGCCGCGAAGCGGTGACGTTCCTCAAGCGAATCAAGGAAACGATCGAAGACCCCTCGCGAATCCTGCTGGAGGTGTGACGGAGTTGCGGCGACCCTTCAGGCGGCAATTGAGTGGCAGGAATGTCGTCAGCTTCACAAGAGCCACAGATTGTCGTCATTGTTGGTCCAAATGGCGCTGGCAAGTCGACGATCTCGCGAAATATTGTCGCGACGCTCGACCTATACGATTTTTTAAATGCCGACGACGTCGCCAGGGGAATTTCTCCGCTGCATCCTGAGTCGGCGGCACTCGAAGCGGCTCGCGTTGTGCTTCTCCGATTCGACGACCTCGCGAGCCAACGACGAGATTTTGCCGTCGAATCCACGCTCTCCGGTAGAACCTATTTTCCACGAATTCGAATGCTTTGCGGCAGCGGTTACGTGTTCCGTCTGCTCTTTGTCACTTTGCATAGCGCAGAGGTTTCCGTGGCGCGAGTCCGAAGCCGCGTTGCTGCTGGCGGCCACAATGTTCCGGAGGCGGATATTCGAAGGCGTTTTGACAAAGCAATGCGCAACTTCTTCAGCTTGTACATGCCGCTCGCCGATAGTTGGGCATGTATGACAACACGTCGACCAATTCGCAACCGCTACTCGTGGCGACCGGCGGGCGCAGCGTCGTGCATACTGTGCTAGAATCAGTATTGTGGCAGCACTTCGAGAGGTATCGCGATGTTGCGCAGCACTGACAAGAATGCGGATTTCTTCGAAGCCAACCGAACGGCGATCGATGCCGCGACCCGATCAGCCGTCATCGCGGCCCTGCAAGCCCACAAGCGGGCTGGGCGTTCCGTGGCAGGCTGGAAACACAGTCGCGTCGCGGACATCCCAGCTTCCGAAATCTTAGCCGATGAATCCAGCCAGGACGACCACGGTGGTCGCGCCGGGAATATCGGCGACGTTTTCAAGCACGCGTGTTTGCTTTCACTATTTAAGACACTTTCGAAGCGGGCCGAACCGCCTGCTATGTTGATTGACACCCACTGTGGTTTTGCCAGCTACCCTCTGAAGTCCTTGCGATGCCAAAATAACACCGACGAATGGCGTGACCAGCGCAAGCTCTCGCTAGCAACACTGGAAAACACGAAATGGGACGAGCCAGGACTGCGTGAACTTAAGAAACTGCTCGACATTGCCGGGAAAGCTGTAGATGGGCGCTATCCTGGATCACCCGAACTGGCCATGCAATTTCTTCCGAGATGCACCGAACTGGTGTTTTACGATCTGAATCACCGTGCCGTTGAGGATGTTGAACGTCGCGCCAAGCAATTGTCTCGCGGCGACACAACCGCGGCGCGCTGGTCCAATGGATTCGACGGTGCGCTGCAAGAAATGCGAAGCTGGCGAAGCGATGGCGAGGGAAGATTGCTGATCTTCTGCGATCCAGCGTACAAGGGCAAGCAAGGCCGCGTGTCGGACTGGCATCGCGTACAGGAATTGGCGGTAGCATGCTCTAAACATCCAAATGTCTCGCTATTAGTTTGGTATGCAAAGCAGGCGGACTTTCCCAAACCAGAGGCTCTGCAAAAACTCACGAAGCTGGACGCGCGCTGGGCGGAAGTCAGCTTCTCCGAAACCCTGCGGCCAAGCCAATGGCTGCGAGGATGCGGCCTGCTGTGGCTTCATCTTAAAGAAATGAAGAAGATCGCCGCTGGCGTGGGCGAAGAACTCGAATCCGCTCATTACCAGCTTAGCCGCCGGCGGATTCGTCTAGAACTAACACAGTCCGTTTGATGCTCATTGGCCACAACAGACTCCGGTCGCTTGACGGAACTCGCGAGATGACCGATCCTCCGGGCACGGGCGAGAAGCTTGACGTTTCCGCCCCGGCCGAAAAGATCGGCCCGTTGGCCAATACCTTTCGCGCTTTGGGGCACCGCAATTACCGCCTATTCTTCGGCGGGCAGGGCATCTCGCTGATCGGCACCTGGATGACCCGGGTCGCCACCAGTTGGCTGGTGTATGAGCTGACCGGCCAGGACTGGATGCTGGGCATCGTCAGCTTCGCCGGGCAGATTCCCATTCTGATTCTTGCGGCCGCGGCGGGGGTGCTAGTCGAAAACGCCAGCCGCATTCGCACGCTCGTGGCCACGCAAGTCGCCTCAATGCTGCAATCATTCGCGCTGGCGGCGCTGGCGCTCAGCGGCGTGATTCAAGTTTGGCAAATCATTGTGCTGGCGATCTTCCAGGGAATCGTAAATGCGGTCGACACGCCGACGCGGCAAGCGTTCGTCGTCGAAATCGTCGACGATCGCCGCGATCTGAGCAACGCGATCGCGCTCAATTCGTCGATGTTCAACGGGGCTCGGCTGATTGGCCCGGCGATCGCCGGCGCGATCCTGGCTCAAACCGGCGCGGGTATTTGCTTTCTGATCGACGGGATCAGCTATCTGGCGGTGATCGCCGCGCTGCTGCGAATGCGCGTCTCGCCGCGCATCACCGTCGCGGGCCAACGGCGGCTGTGGCACGAAATGAAGGAAGGATTCAGCTACTCGTTCCGCTTCAGCCCGATTCGTGCGATCCTGTTGCTGTTGGCGCTGGTGAGCGTCGTGGCGGCGCCGTTCAGCGTGCTGCTGCCGGTGTTCGCCAAGCAAATTCTCGGCGGCGATGCGCGAACCTATGGCTTTCTGCTGGCCGCCTCAGGGTTCGGGGCCCTGTGCGGCGCGCTCTATTTGGCATCGCGGGCTTCGCCGTTGGGCTTGGGCCGCGTGATCGTATTCGCCAGCGGCCTGAGCGCCGCGTCGATCATCGCTTTCGCCTATTCCACGCACTTGTGGCTGTCGCTCGCGTTGGCCTTCACAGCCAGTTTCGGGATGATGGTTCACATGGCCTCGAGCAATACAATCTTGCAAACCATCGTCGACGACGACAAACGAGCCCGCGTGATGAGCTTTTACACGATGACGGTGCTGGGGATGCTTCCGATCGGGAGCTTGGTCTGTGCAGGTTTAGTGGCCCGCTTCGGCGCCCCGCTGACCGTGGGCATGGGAGGCTGCCTGTCGTTGGTCGGCACCGCGGCCTTTGCCTCGCAATTGCCCAAGTTGCGGGCGGCGGCTCGCCCCAGCCTGGTTCGCGCGGGTTTGCTCCCGCCGCTGTCCGCGGGGCTGCAATCGGCCGCGCGCGTCGGCGAGACTGCCGCTCCCTGATTTTGCGGCTTGGCTACAATTTCCTAGTCCGTTGTCACAGCTTGAATTTAGGTGCCACTGGCTTTGCCAGTGCTCTTTAGAATACTTGCCTTGATCGATCAGCAACGAAAAGCACTGGCAGAGCCCGGCCGAGCCAGTGGCACACAACCCATTCGATAGGCTCCCTTTACCTGGTGATGATTTCATGAACGAACACGATCTGATAGTAATCGGCGGCGGGCCGGGCGGATATACCGCCGCGGCGCGGGCCGGCCAACTCGGCCTGAATGTGGCTTGCGTCGAAATGGATCCCGTCCTCGGCGGCACGTGCCTCCGCGTCGGTTGCATTCCCAGCAAGGCCCTGCTGGAATCGAGCCAGCGGTACGAAGATACGCGCCACGCGATCAAGGAGCACGGAATCAACGTGCCGGGCGTCGAGCTCGACCTGGGCGTCATGCTGCGCCGTAAGGAGCAGGTCGTCGCCACGCTGGCCAAGGGGGTCGAAGGGCTGTTGCGAAAATACAAGGTCTCGCGCTATTCCGGCCGCGGAAGGTTATCCGGCCCCGGCCGCGTGATGGTCGATGGACCCCACGAACCGACGGAACTGTCCGCGAAATACATCCTGCTGGCCACCGGCAGCAAGCCGGCCACGCTGCCTGGCATCGTGCTCGACGGCTCGCGCGTCGACACCAGCACCGACGCTTTGTCCTATTCTCGCGTGCCGCGGCATTTGGTCGTGGTCGGCGGCGGATATATCGGACTGGAATTGGGCTCGGTTTGGCGGCGGCTGGGGGCGAAGGTCACGGTCCTCGAATTCCTGAATCGAATCTTGCCCGGCACCGACGCCGAGCTGGCTCGCGACGCTCACGAGCTGTTCAAGAAGCAAGGCATCGAATTCCGCCTCGGCTCGCGGGTGACTTCCGCGCGCACGATCGACGAGGGGTGCGTCGTGGAATGCGAAGGGGCCGAGCCGCTCCATTGCGACCGCGTGCTGGTCGCCGTGGGCCGCACGCCGTACACCGAAGGGCTCGGGCTGGAGGTGGTCGGCATTCAGACCGATCCGCGGCCGGATTGTCGTGAACGCGAGTTACCAAACCTCGGCCGCCGGCGTGTACGCCATCGGCGATTGCATCCCCGGCCCGATGCTGGCCCATAAGGCCGAGCAGGAAGGCGCCGCCGTGATCGATTGGATCGTCAACGGCTACGGCCGCGTCAACTACGACGTGATTCCGTCGGTGGTCTACACGCACCCGGAAATCGGCGCAGTCGGAAAAACCGAAGACCAGTTGCAAGCCGAGCACGTCGAGTATCGCAAAGGAATTTCGTTCTTCCGGGCCAACGGCCGGGCGCGAACTCTGGCGGAAATCGACGGCAAGGTAAAAATCCTGGCCGATGCCCGCACCGACCGGGTGCTGGGCATCCACATTCTCGGCCCCCGCGCCGGCGACCTGATCGCCGAAGCCGCCGCCGCGATGAGCTTCGGCGCCAGCGCCGAAGACATCGCCCTCACCTGCCACGCCCACCCCACCCTCTCCGAAGCCGTCAAAGACGCCGCCCTAGCCGTCGCCGGCGGGCATTGAATGACGGAAGGTTCCGGAAGCTGTTGTCTTTTGTCGAGCACGCAAATTGTTCCCAGACGAAGCGAAGTATCGTGGCACAAACGCCGCGGGAGTTTTTTCATCGCCGAAAGCCGGAGGCTAGACCATGCGATATTTCTTCGTTGCCTGCCTGTTGTTCGCGGCTCTGCCGCAAGTCCTATTCGCCGCTGACGACGAATACGTGCTGCGCATCGTGCACTACCGGGTCGAAAATTCAGGTCAAGACGCTGAAGCCCTGGACAAGCTTCTTGGGAAGCCAATTGGAAAGCCGCCGGGAACGGAGATCGACGCCGTAGAGCTTGCAATAAAACTCGGCACGCCATTCGATGTCACGACGCGAATCAAGAACACCACGATTAAGGTTGCTGGCGTCGTTCGACACGAGCTGAAAAATGGGTTCGCTCTCCGCGAATTTTCCTATTCCCACGAGATCACCGAGACCGATACGGATTGGCCGTCGCTTTGGTCCTTTGCGACTGACATCGACCTGGCGATCGGGCCAGCGATAGTCGTCGGTGGCGCGGAAGGACCGAGGGCTGAGAAACGACGGCCGAATGAAATCGTCGTGTTTCGAGAAGTGGCCACCTGCGAACTCATCGACGCGGCCACGGCGAAGGCGAAGGTCAAAGCCGAAGCGGAGGCAAAGCGCAAGGCCCTACCACGAAATCCACAATTTGACACCGAATATGCGGTCCCGACGGCGCCCAAACGGAAATAAGTGGTAGCGACTGATCCGGCCACGGCCACATTCTGGCTTCGCTTTCGCGCGGGATATAATTTCTGTAAGAAGCAGAATCAACGCCGGTCGCCAGATAGCCAGTTTATTGATCGCGCTTGGCGAATTTCTGCGTCTGTCCGCCCAGTTGATCTTTTCCTCGCGGCTCGGATTGGCTTCCTCGAGCGGCTTTGAAGACTAACGGGGCAATCCCACGGCGTCCGTCGTCTTTGATTCGAAAGGCCCAGGCTATGAATGGCGACAAGAGCGGCATCTCGCGGCGCGATCTGATTTTCAACATGGCTCCCGCGGCGGCGGCAATGGCGGCGGCGGCCGGCGTGGCGCCGGCGCTGGCCGCGGATCGCAGCCGGAGCGATCCGGGGCCGGCGAATCGCCCGCTGGACGCGCAGAATCACGACTCCGAGTGGCCCCCTTCGACCGACTCGAAGAGCCTGGTGCCGACGTTCAAATATCCGTTTTCTCTGGCGAACAAGCGCACCTATAAGGCAGGTTGGTCGCGGGAAGTCACCGTTCGAGAATTGCCCGTTTCGAAATCATTGGCTGGCGTGAATATGCGGCTCACGGCCGGCGGATGTCGCGAATTGCATTGGCACACCGCCGCGGAATGGGCGATCGTGCTGTATGGCAATGCCCGGATTACGGCCGTCGATTTCGACGGCAAAAGCTTTGTGGCCGACGTAAAGAAAGACGATCTCTGGTTTTTCCCCGGCGGCGTGCCCCACTCGATTCAAGGGCTCGATCCCGACGGCACGGAGTTCTTGCTGGTATTCGACGATGGCAACTTTTCGGAAGCCGAGACGGTGCTGTTGAGCGACTCGATGATGCACCTTCCGCCCGAGGTGTTGGCGAAGAATTTTAATGTGTCGGCAGGGGCTTTCAAGGATCTGCCGCAGCACGAGCTATTCATCTTCGAAGCCGAAAAGCCGGGTTCCCTCGAGGCCGATATCAAAGCGGCCTCGGGTAATCGCGGCAGTTCGCCGAGCGATTTTGCCTTCCGCACAATGAAGATGCCGCCGACGAAACGCACCAAGAGCGGCGAGGTGCGGATTATCGATTCGAGCACGTTCAAAGTCGCGAAGACCGTGGCGATGGCGATGGTCACCGTGCATCCCGGCGGAATGCGCGAGCTCCATTGGCACCCCAACGCCTCGGAGTGGCAGTACTATATCAGCGGCAACGCGCGGATGACGGTTGTCGCCACCGGAAACAAAGCCCGGACGATGGATTTTCAGGCCGGCGACGTGGGCTATGTGGAAAAGACGCTGCTGCACTATGTCGAGAACACGGGCGACACGGATCTCGTGTTCCTCGAAATGTTCAACAGCAGCTTTTATCAAGACATTTCGTTCTCGGCCTGGCTGGCGAACACGCCGCCGGAGTTGGTGTTATCGCACCTGAAGGTCGACAAGGCCACGCTTGAGGCGTTCTTGAAGACCGAGGAAGTGATCGTGCCGATTTGAGCCGCGGGCGGCGAAGGGCATGGGTTGACGGCCCAGCAGCCGAAATAGTCCGGATTCTGGCTTTCGCCAACTATGCGTGACTACCGGCCGCGGTTGCGAAGGCTGCGCTGGTTGAGATAGTCGACGAACACCTCGCCCATGTTGCGGCTGGTGTCGACCAGGATCCGCTCGACCGAGTTGCGGTGGCAGATTTCCTCGAACCGCGTCGTTGAACTTTTCGACGGCCTTCAGATAGCCGCGGCGCAGATCGTCGGGCTGGGCCAGCAGCTCGTCGCGGCATCTTCCAGGCCGACGAACTTGATCATGCCGTCGAACTCGAAGGCCAGCTCGTCGTGGTGCATGACCTGGAACAGCACGACTTCGTGCCGGCTGTAGCGCATCCGCTGCAAGGCGGCCTCGAGCGCGTCGAGATCGGTGAAGAAATCGCTGAAGACCATCACGATCTCGCGGCGCTTCATCCGGCCGACCAGCTCGGTGAGGCATTCGGCCATCCGCGTTTTCTCGACCGGCTTGATCTCGTCGAGGTGGTTCGGTCATGCGCACGATCTGGGCCATCGAGTTGCTCGGCTGGACGAACCCGCGGATCCGATCGTCGAACGTGGCCAGCGAGACCTTGTCGCTCTGGTGGACGATCGAATAGCCGAGCGTGGTGGCCATTTGCGCGGCGTAGAGCAGCTTTTGCTCGGCCTCTTCGCCGTAGCGCATCGACGCGCTGACGTCCAGCACGCAGATGGCAGACGAAATTCGTCTCCATCTCGTACTGCTTGATGAAGTATTTGTCGCGCGTGAAATAGACTCGCCAGTCGATATGCTTCGGATCGTCGCCCCAGACATACTCGCGATGGCTGGCGAACTCGACGGCAAAGCCCGACAGCGGCGACTTGTGCGCCCCGGCCAGGTTGCCGATCGACCAGCCCGCGCGGCTCGATATGCCGATCGGCCATGCGGCTGAGCACTTCGGGATTGAGATAGCGGGAGAGAACGCTGTGGGCCATGGGAGAATAGGCTTAGGGCTGAAGGCTTAGGGCTGAAGGGATCTGACTTCGCGGTTCGACCTGGGGCGTAAGACTCGCGGCTTAGTTGCAGACGGTGAACCGTCCTTGTCCTTAAGCCTGCAGCCTCAAGCCTTCCAATCACGCTGCCGGTTTTTCGTACTTCTTGTCGGCCGGGACGGCTTCCATCAGCATTTCGATCAGTTGCTCGCTGCCGACGTTCGAGGCCTGGGCCGCGTAGTTGCTGGCGATGCGGTGACGCAAGGCCGGCTTGGCGACGGCTTGCACGTCGCCGACGGTGGCATGGTAACGGCCGTACAGGATGGCCCGGGCTTTGGCGCAGGTGACCAGCGTGAGCACGCCGCGGGGCCCGGCCCCCCAACTGACCCAGCGATTGACGAAATCCGGTGCCTCGGGCGTATTCGGCCGCGATGCCCGAACCAAGGCCCAGGCGTAGCCCAGCACCTGGTCGCTGACCGGCACGCGGTTGACCAGCTGCTGGAACTTGATGATTTCGTCGCCGGTCATCACCGGCGCGATCTTGCCCATCTGGCCGGTCGTCACGCGGCGGGCGACTTCCCATTCTTCGGCCCCGCTGGGATAATTCACCTTGATATACAGCAGGAAGCGGTCCAACTGCGCTTCGGGCAGCGGATAGGTGCCTTCCTGCTCGAGCGGATTTTGCGTGGCCAGCACGAAGAACGGAGCCGGCAGCGCATGTACGCTGCCGCCGGCCGATACCTGCCGCTCCTGCATCGCTTCGAGCATGGCCGCCTGGGTCTTGGGAGGCGTGCGGTTGATTTCGTCGGCCAGGAGCATGTTGGCAAACACGCGGGCCGGGCAGAAACTTGTAGGCCCGGGCTCCGGTTTGCAGGTCTTCTTGGATCACTTCCGTGCCGGTGATGTCGCTGGGCATCAGGTCGGGCGTGAACTGGATGCGCTTGAACGTCAGATGCAGCGACTTGGCCAGCGAGCTGATCAGCAACGTTTTCGCCAGGCCCGGGCACGCCTTCCAGCAGGGCGTGGCCGCGGGCGAACATCGCCACCAGCACCTGCTCGATGACCTCGTCCTGGCCGACGATCACTTTGGCGAGCTCGTCGCGGATGCGGTTATAGGCTTTTTCGCAGCGTTGCACGGCGGCCACGTCGTCGGCCGAAACCGCGGGTGCGGCGGTGGACATCGCTTAGGTCTCCCTGAAAGAGGTTGTCGGTTAGTCTCGTTGATCAGTTTTCAATGTTCTCGAAGTAATGCTTCAAACGATCTTCGTAAACGCGCGGCGCCGGGTGGTGCGATTTGGCCCGCATGGCTCCGCGCACGTCGGGGGGCAGTTTTGCGAACCAGGGGTCGTCCTTCGACAGGCGCTTGCTGGCGTCGGAGTCGTGAGCGACGTCGCCGGTGCGGCTGTCGCCTTGGGCGTTGGGGGGCATTTGCTGCGACGGCTGCCCGCTGGCCTCGTTCGTCACCTTTTCGCCCGCCTTGATGCCCACGCCACCGGCCCCCGACGGCGAGCTGCTGCCGGGATGCGTGCTGGGAGAATGATCGGAGCCCGGCTCGTGGCCTTCTTCCTGGCCTTGGCCTTGCTCGTCGCCTTGTCCGGGCTCATGACCCTGGCCGGGCTCGTGCCCCTGTCCGGGCTCGTGGCCTTCACCATGTTCGCCTTGGCCTTGTTCGCCTTGACCCTGGGCGTCGCCGAGCGCTTGAGCCGCCTCGGAGTTGGCTTGCGGGCCGGCGATTTGTTGGGCCGTGGTTTCCGGTGAAGCAGGAACTAAGCCGGTACCAAGCGGCGGGGCCGGCTCGCCTTGGCCCTGGCCTGGTTCGCCTTGGCCTTGGCCTGGCTCCTGACCGTGATCGCCGTGCTCGCCCTGACCATGTTCACCTTGGCCATGTTCACCTTGGCCATGTTCACCTTGGCCATGTTCGCCTTGGCCTTGTTCGCCTTGGCCTTGTTCGGCATGTTCACCCTGGCCGTGCTCGCCCTGCTCGGCATGGTCGCCCTGGCCGTGCTCGCCCTGCTCGGCATGCTCGCCTTGGCCTTGCTCCGGATGCTCGCCTTGACCGGCGTCGGCCGGCGGAGTCCCCAGTTGCGACGCGGCTTCGAGTCCTTCATGGATGGGCTTGTCCGCCACTTCGGATTGACCGGAAACCTGCTGAGCGTCTTCGCCAATTTTGCGCTGGGTATCGGCAAAGCGGTTTTCCGCGTTTCGAACAGCCTGAGCCGCCGCCTGTTGGGCAGGCGACGGCTGCTGGCCAGCTTGCCCCTGGCCTGAATTTTTAGGTTCAGCATTGTCGCCGGTCGCAGGCGTGGGGGCAGCCTGATCGGTCGGGGCTTGGGCCTGGGCCGCCTGCGTCGCTTCGGCCAGCTTTGCCGCGTTGGCCACGATGTCGTTACGAGCAGTCTGCTGCTGATCGGCCAAGGCGGCGATTTCCTTGGCTAGTTCTTTGGCATCTTCGAGACGTTGCTGATGGGCCGCGAGGCTGGCGTCGGCATGGTCCAAGCCTTGTTGCACAGCGGCAGCCGCCTCGGCGGCACCCTGCGCCTTGGCATCCGGAGCTTGGCCGTTTTGGTCGCCCTTGGCGTCTTGACCCTTCGCGTCTTGGCCCTTGGCGTCTTGACCCTTCGCGTCTTGGCCTTGGCCGTTCTGATCGCCCTTGGCGTCTTGGCCCTGGCCATTTTGGTCACCCTTGGCATCCGCGCCTTTGGCGTCTTGACCCTTTGCATCCGCGCCCTTGGCATCGGCGCCCTTTGCATCGGCGCCCTTCGCCTCTTGGGCGCCCTGTTGCGCGGCTTGTTGAGCATCGTGCAACGCGGCGCCGGCGTCGGCGTCGACCGGGGCAGTGTTCTGCGCCAATTGGCCGATCTCACCGCTTTCCTTGGCTAGCTGGCCGCCCTCTTGTTTGGCCAGGTCGGCTTTGGCCTGGGCAATTTGCTCGGCCGCTTTGTCCAAAGCTTTTTCCGTCGCAGCTTGCGCTTGTTGCGCGGCGGCTTTGTCGTTGCCTTCCAAAGCCTTTTCAGCCTGCCCGGCGTCCTTAGCTGCGTCTCCAGCCGCATCGGCCGCCTTGGGAGCGGCGTCGGCAGCCAATTGCTGGGCATCGGTGGCAGCCTGGCCCGCTTGTTTTTCAGCCTCGGCATTCGGTTGGCCGGTTGGCTGGGCGGCTTCGGCCTGATGAGCCTCGTCCTTGGCGATTTTCTCGGCGTCGGCCAAGGCGGCGCGGGCTTCGTTGCGGGCCGCATCCGCCGCTTGCGGGCTGCCGGCGACGGTTTGCTTGGCCGCTTCGGCCGCCGCTGCCTGGGCCTTTTCCAAGGCGTGTTCCAGCGCGATCCTTGGCGCCGCTTTCCGCTTGCGGGCGGGCCGCGGCTTCCTTGTTCACGTCGGCGGCGGCTTCGGCCACCTTTTGTTCGGCCGTCGTGGCATCGAACGACGAATCGGATTTGCCTTGAGCCAGATCATGGGCCGCCTGATCGGCCGCTTGTTGATCGTGCTGCACTTCGGCAATTTTCGCAGCCAGATCCAAAGCCGCGGCGGCCTGCGGCTTGCCTTCGGCCCGCTGCTGGTCGGCGGCGGCTTGGGCCACTTTCTGCTCGGCCTGGTTCAGCTTTTCCAGTGCTGCGGCGGGAGACTCGGGCTGCTTGGCCTGTTCGGCTTCGACATTCTTGCGGGCCTCGACGACTGGCTTCAGTTGTTCGTCGGCGATTTGCGCCAACTGACCGGCTTCGGCCGCGACCTCCTTGCGCAAATCGGCCGCGGCGTTAGCCAGTTTCGCGGCGGCATCATTTGCTTTCGCCGCGGCGTCGGCGTCGGCCGGCTTCGTAGCGGCGCCGGGGTCTTTCTGGGCAGCGGCCAGATCGTGGGCCGTATCGGCGATGGGCGCCTTCGCGGCATCGAGCTGGGCGGCGGCGTCGGGTGCGCGGTCCTTCACGCCTTCGGCGATCTTCTCGGCGACTTGCTTTACCTCGGCCTGATCGGCGGCGAGCTTCTGGGCATCGGCCGCTTTCAGACCCTGATCTTTCGCGGCGGCGGCAGTCTCTTGCGCGATCTGCTGCTCGGCGGCGGCGGCTCGCTCCAAGGCTTCAGCCGCGCGGGCTAACTCGCCGGCGGAGACAGCTTTCTGATCCAGCTTGGCGTCGTTGAGCGCGGCGGCGATTTCCGCGGCGGCCCGCTCCGTCGCTTCCTGCGCCGCGGCTTGAGCCGCTTCCTTGGCTGCGGGAGCCGCGGCCGGATTGGCCTCGGCGGCGGCCGCTTCTTTCGCCGCTTCCTGGGCGTCGGCCACGCGCGACTTCACGGCTTCGGGAAGTGGAGTCGGCTCGGCGGCTTTGGCCAATGCCTCGGCGGCCTTCTGGTCTTCTTGGGCGGCCGCTTGCGGTTGGGCCTTCGTTTCCTCAGCCGCTTTTTGTTCTTCTTGCTTGGCTTGGGCAACTTCCTTCTGGGCCGCCTCGAGGTTCTTCACCTCTTGGGCCAGTTCGGCGGCGCTCTTGTCGCCCGTTTGCTGGTCGCCGGCTTGTTCCAGCTTCTTTTCGATTTCGGCCAGATTGCCCAGCGTCTTGGTTTCCTGATCGATCGCTTCGTTTTTCTTGGCGTCGAACAGATCGCCGCGAGCGGCCTCGGCGGCCGCCTTGGCCTGTTGCAGAGGCGCTTCGGCGGATGGCACGCGCTCCAGGGCCGCATTCAGCTTCGACAAATCCTTGCGAACTTCCGTCTGCCGGTCGACCAGTTCTTCCGCGGCTTTGTCGGTAAGATCGGCTTGCTTTGTCTCCTTGCGAATCTCGGCTTCGCGCTTCTCGAGGTCGCGGACCATGGCCAGCGCCTCTTCGTTGCTGGAATTAATCAGGCCCTGAATGCCTTCCAACTTGTCCAGCAATGCCTTGAGCGTGTTGATGACCGAGGTTTGGCTCTTCACCGTCGTGGCAAAATGGGCCGATTCCAGATTGGTGCTCGCGTTGTCGAGCTCCTTGCCGGCCTGGCCCGCCTTGAGAATGCGAATGCCGTCGGATGCCCCGGCGCCGACCTGGCCGCCCCACGTCGAAACGTCGGACAGCGCGTTGACAAGCTGCACGAACAGAGCCCGCACGTCGCGCTGGTTATGGATCGTGTCCAGAGTCAGTTCGGCCTGCGTCTGGCGCTGCTCATCGGTGAGCGATTCGGTGGTGCGGCGCACCCCGGTTTGCTTTTCGATCAGCATTTTAACCTGTGCCGTAAGCTCGGCGATGCGCAAGCGGCGCGCCAGGTTCTGTCGTTCGACCGCCAGCTTCGTGACGATCGTGCGGATCTCCTTACGGGCGTCGGCGTAATACTTGACGCGTTTCTCCGGCTCGGCCTTTTGGGCCTCGACCAGAATCGCGACCACGTTGCGCATGTCGGCTTCGACCAGGCCGTCGATGTGCGTGCGCATGGTCTTGATGTCTTTGTAAATATCAAGCTTTTGCAGACCGTTTTGCTCCAACTGCTTGATTTGCACGTCGAGCATCGTGGAAACCAATTCCTTCGCCATGTCGCGCGCTCGCTGCTGCATTTCTTGGCGCACGCGGAACGCTTCGGGGCTGAGCGGACTGTCGGCACGAGTCGCTGCCCGAGCCCCAGCGGGCGCGAACAGCGATAGCGCCAAGGCTGCCAAGGCGCCGACTGTCGCGGCCCGCCTGAGGGCCTTGCGAAACAGGTCTCGCACTGCGAAAGACGAACTGGATCGAGCGGTAACATTCGAGGGGTCGAACGCGGACATCCTGTTCATTTCGAAGCTCCAGTTTGCGTTTGCCGTTGGATCAACAGATCCATTTGATGCGCTGCCCGTAAATCAGTTTCGCTGAGGGCGGTCATGATTCCGCTCTCATCGGTGATATTCAACAACAACGGTTCGCTACGGGTCGGCTTGCCGGGCAGATCGCCTCGGTAGTCGATCGCTTCGAGCGTGACGCGAAGTTGATCTCCCTTTACCAGTTTGAATTGATTGAGGCGCTAAATGATAGACGCCATTATACGGAAGTTTTCCACGCAGGATCGGCTTATCGGGTTTGAGATCGAGCACAGGAATCGGGCCGATGAGATTCGCTCCGGAGGAGACGCCCGACGAATTCCCGGCGTCCGACGTCTTTTCGGCCGGCGCGGCGGGCGCCACATTGGCGGCTGGCGCGCGCAACGTCGCTCACGACCGAGCCCACCGCGCCGCTGGATACCGGCGGAGCGTGGATCACCTCGGCGTATAGCTGGACCCGCGAGATTCCGTAATCGTCGTTGACGGTATATGTGATTTCCGGCATGCCCGTCGTGGGAAGAAAATATTGAACATCCACGGCGGCAAAAATCGTCGGCGGGCGGTCGACCTTGATTCGGATATAGCCGTCGATCGGATGCGGCAGGTGCAAACCGTCTTCGTCGGTAACTTGAATTTCGTACTTCAACGCGGAATCGATCCGCGCCAGCGGCGTTTTCGCCACCGCCAGCGTCCAATGGCGGCCCGCTTCCTGGCCACTCGCATCGCGACTTTCCAACGGATATTGCTGCTTGTCGATCGTCACGGTCGCGGCGATCAACCGCTTGTTGAGGCATTGAACCTCCAGGTCGACGCGCGATCCCTCTAGCACCGACAATTGCCGCGCGCCGAGCGTCCCTTCGTCGGCCACCGAGGGCATCGCGCGGGCATACGCCGGCGGCGTGGCGGTCAGCTTCGGCTCGACCGCGGGCAGTTGGATGACTTCCAGCCGGCTCGGATCGGTCCAGGCATCGCCCAGGTAGATTTGATAATCGAGCGAATCGACCAATTGCGGCAACTGGCCGCGGAACACCACCGGGCCGCCCGTGGATGTCGATTTGGGATCGACGACCAATTCGATCGGCCGCGCGGTGCCGCTGGCGACGGAGTCGCAAGTCGATCTTGTGGACGTCGGCCGGGACCACGCCCGAGATTTGCACGGCGAATTCGACCGGCTCGCCATAGCCCGTGCGCACCGGCTTGTCGGAACCTTGCGGCACGGCGGCACCATTGACCTGCACTTCTTCGATCATCGTGCGGGTCGGATAGTGTTGCGATCCCATAGCCAAGCGGGCGAAAAAGATTTTTGCATAGCGCGGCTGCCAGAGCACGACCGCCGCGAGCAGGGCCAACGTGACCGCCAGGATCGTGCCCCGCTTGACGAATTGCCGGGCCGAAAAGCCCTCCAATAGGTTCCAACCGCGGCTGAATTCCGCCACGTAATCGATCACCGCGCCTTCCAATTGCGTCGAGCCCCAGCGCCGGGCTTCGGGCGATTCGAACTGCAGGGCTGCCACCAGGTCGCTGTCGATCTGCTGTTGCCGCTCGACCATCAGGGCCATGTCGAGATCGGTTTCGTGCGTTCCCAACAACGGCCGCGAATAGCGACGATAAGCCCAGACCACCACGCCCAAGCCAATCACCATGGCCATCACCCGCTGCGGCGCGCGTCATGGCCAACTGCCAGTCGAGCAGGAACAGCACCGCCAGAATCCAGAGCACGCCGATCACGAGCGCGATCCAGGCCGCGCCCCAGCGCACGCCTTGACGCTTGCGGCGGAGGCTCCCCAACTGATTGCGAAGTGGACTAAGTTGCGTCATGTTTTCGAATCGGAATCGGAAAGTTTTCGTACTGAGCCGCGCACGTAAGTAAGCGGACGCCCGATGTTGGCAAAAAACCACTTACTGACGTGCGTGGCTCGGTTTTGAAATCGCGCGTTCAATCAGAGCCGCGCGCATATTACCAGGGACCTATTATGGCAGATTAATCAGCTTCCGAGTCAACCATTCGCCCAACATCAATAGCACGCCCAGTCCGAAGCACAGCCAGGTGCTCCACAGAGCAAACACGTTGGTCGATGTTTCGTGCAGGGGATGCAGGTTGATTTCGTCGGGCAGCTTGCTTATCGTTTCCAGATCGTAGCTGCGGCCGCCGCTTTCGCGAAGCGATTTGCTCTTGCAGTTGCACATTGCGCACGGCCGTTTGCCGCTCGGGCGAAAGATTCACCACGCGGAAGGTGACTGTCCTTCGGCGTGTTGGTGATCGGATCCTTAACCCGCAGCCGATAGCTGCCGCTGAGCAGCACCGGGAACTGCAATTCGAACACGCCCTTGCTGAGCTGCGAGATCGCCAGCGTTTGCGGCTCGGCCGGCGCGCCGTCGGACCGGGTGGGGGCGAACAATTCGGCGTTCAGTGAGTGCTCCGGCAGCTTGTCGACCGTGAGCGGCTCGAAGTTGGCATCGTAGGCCTGCACGGTCAGCCGCACGCGATCGTCGGGCTTATATTGCAGCTTGTCGGTCTTGACGACGAACCGCTTTTCCAGCCCGATGTGGTTGCTCAAGCCGATGTGCTGGATCATCTGGCCCCAGAACTGGCGGTAATACAGCTCGCCGTATTTGCGCCGCAGCCGCCAGGTTTCGTTGAAGCCGAGATAGACCACTTTGCCGCCGCTGGGGAATTCGCGAATGGCGATCAGCGGCTGATGCGTCTTGCCGTCGGCCGTCAGATCGGTCGGATGCTCGGCCAGCACGGTCGCCAGCGGATGCTTCCATTTCACCGGCTGATACCAGGGCAGCGGGCCCATGTTGTCCCAGCCGCGGCGGCTGGCTTCGCCCGATCGGATCCGATTCGCCCAAGTTGCATGAACTTGTAATTGTTCGCATCGAGCGTCAGCATGCGGGATGAAACGGGTGATCGTCGCGCAGCCGGGCCGCGGGATCGACCACGACCGGCAGCATGTCGGCCAGCTTCGTGTCGGCCAGTTGGCCCGGCCCGAACCGCGGGCCGGCGATAATCACCAGGCCGCCGCCGAACTGCGTGACGAACTCGCGCGCCAAATCGCAGAACCGCTCGTTCAGCGCCGAGGCGGGCATGTCGCCCAGAAAGATCACGTCGTTGGCCAAAAACTCGCTGCGCTTGGGCGTGATCGACAGCGAGAAACAGCGGATTGGTCGTGCGCACCTTCGGGTCCGACGAACGCAGGAACGTGCGGAAGCCGCGCATGCCGACCAGCGGATCGCGATGGAACACTTCCTTGATGAATCGCCATTCCCAGGTCGGCTCGTATTCGACGTACATCAGCCGCAAGAAATCGTCGATCACCGATGGCTTCGCGCTGGGCATGGTTGCCTTGATCGACCACCTCGCCTTCGAGATGCTCGACGTCGGCCAGGAATTCGAATTCGCCGGTTTGCTGCGGGACGAAATCGAACCGCTCTTCCGCGGCCGGTCCGATCAACTCGACGTCGCGGGTGCCGATTTGGATCGTTTCGGGCTCGGCTTCGCCGCGCACCGCTTTGCGATGGGCCGTGACCGACAGATGGGCACGGCGGCCATCCAAACCGGTTTGCCGCAGGACAACTTTGATTTCCTGCCGCTCGGCCTTCTTCAATTGCCGCGGCACTTCCAATTCGGTGGCCAGATCAATGGCCGTTTGCGGCCCGATGCCCACCGCATACACTGGCACGCCCAGCTTCTTAACCGGCGAGGCGGCGGTGCCGGCCGGGGCCGGGCCGTTGTTGTTGCCGAAGTCGCTGAACATCACCAGCCCGGCGAGATTGCTGGTGGCATGGCGCTGGGCCAGGTCGTCGAACGCCGTGCCGATCGCGGTGATTTGGCCCTTGGTGGTCAGCTGCGCGGCAAGAGCTTGGGCGATCGAGCGGGCCTTCGCCCTCTTCGGCGCTCGGCCCGCGATTCAATCGTCGCACGCCGTCGCGGCGATCGAGCATGAAGGCGTCGACCCGGAAGTCCTTTTGCAGCCGCGACAGCAAATTCACTTGCTTGCTGCGTGATTAACGCTTGCACATATTCCATGCCGCGACGGCCGCGCAGTCGATGATACGAATGTACCGGGGGTCGGCTTATCTGCTGCGGCCTTATCGGGAGCCTTGGCATTCGCGCCGGAAGCGGCGCAGTTTCCGAAGTCGCCCCGCTTCCCGATGACGTCAGTCCCACGGCTTCGTTCAGCCGGGCCCGGTCGGCGTCGGGCATTTCGTCCTGAATATCCATGCTCTCGGTGCCGTCGAACAGCACCCACAGCAAGGGCCGCGGCTGGCTGGTGAAATCCAGCTTCAACACCGGCTCGGCCAGAATCAGAAACAGCGACACCAGCAGCACGGCGCCGGCTGATGGCCAGCAGCATGCGGAGCTTCTTGCGGCTGGTCGGCTGCCAGCGGGAGTAAAACACGACGGCCAAAATCGCCAGCGCCGCGCAACCGAACAGCAGCCACGCGCCGGCCGACTGAGCCCAGGGAGCGGCCAGCGAGACATGCACCGCGTTGATGGATTGGAGATTTTCCACCCCCAGCAGGCGGCCGATGAAGTCAGTAAACATAGCTGAGTGGGCAAATTTCCAGGAGCGCGGTTCTGTCGGGTTCGCTAAGCGTCGGGTCTCACAGTCCTAGTCAATCACATTCATTTGGGGGTCAATCGTCCCTTGGATCTCAAGTTGCTGCCGGAGCTTCGCGCCGCCTTGATCGACGGCCATGCCAGGATGAACATTTCCACCAACAAGGCCACGAGCAGCAGCAGGATCAGCCACCACCAGGTGTCTTGCCCCCAGACTTCGGCGCCGCTGAGGCTGATTTGCTCGCCGTGGCCAACCCAGCGGTAATTGAGCGCCGCATTGTCGCCCTTTCCCTCGGTTCCCTTCAGCCGGGTCGCCAGCGCGACTTCGGTGATCGAAGCCAATTGCGATTCCGAGGCCGGACCATTCGCGGCAATGACTTCCTCGTGATCCTTCGGCGTTCCGGAGATCGATGATTTGTCTGCGCTGGACTTGTCCGCCGTATCGGCGGATTTGTCGGCGGCGGCTTTGTCCGCGGTGGTCTTGTCGGCGTTTGCCTTGTCGGCCGCGGTCTTAGCGGCTTTATCGTCCGGCAAATCGGCCGTGCTTTGCGGACTGTGCATCGCGACGCGATAAATCCCGCGCTCGGAGAAATCGCCGACTTCCACGCCGAACTCGTCGCGGCCGACGCGCTGCACTTCCAGCGGCTGCTGCTTTCCATCCGGGCGGATCAGCACGTAGGGCTCGTTCCGCTCGCTGGCATTGACGGGCACGAAAACCGGCGGCGCCGAGGTGTCGACGTTCCGATCGGGCAGCGTGTATTCCAGACGCGACCGCAAGATGTGATCGACCACCAGCACGGCGTTTCTTCGCGTCAGGTCGTTCCAACTCGAAACGCCCGACGAAAATCCGCTGGCGAACATCAGCACGTCGCCCCGGCCGAGCTTGCGTTCCACGAGAAAAGGAACGTGATTGTCGTAGCGCAGAAGAACCTTCGGCCGAGATCGCTCGGCCAACTCGGCAGGCGACAATTCGGCATTGCCCGCGAGCCCGCTGGGAATCGAACAGCAGCCACGACGGCGCGATTTCCGCCCGGCGGCGTTGACGCTGCTCCAAGGTCTGCCGATCCGTGTTGTCCAATTGCCCGCGCAGCTCCTTTTCCGACAGCTTTTGGATTTCGGCGTCGAGCTCGGCCAATTGCTTGCGCTGCGTCTTCGATCCGCGTCGTTTCGGACTCGACCAATTTACCGATGGTTTTCGCGTCGTCGATCGGCACGATGGTCTTGAAGAATGTCGGCTCGCGGAGCAAATCGACAACTTCCTGCGGATCGATTTCCGGCAGTTGCAGATAGGCGCTGTTGCCGACATCCATCGGCGTGACGGCCAGCGAGAGGGCCTTCACATCGCGCGGCGACTCGTCGGGCGTCGCTCCCAGCGCATGCGGCTCGAGCGGCAAGGGGAGAATGCCGTTGCCGTCCTTCCACGCTGCTTCATTCCAGGCAGCCGGATCGAACTCGGCGCCCGCCGCGATCACCAATTGGCCTCCCTGCCGCACATAATCGCGCAGCAGGCGCACCGTATCCGCCGAGTCGGGCCGGGCCACGCCGGCGATGACCACGAGCCGCGCGTCGCGCAGATCTTTCTGGTCCAATTGGTCGATCCGCCGCTCGACGACGCGCACCAGGTTCGGCTGCGTTTGCCCGCGATGCATTTGCGGCGCCATGCCGTGGCGCAGATTGAATGTCTCGCCTAAGCGGTTCCGCTTCGGATCTTCGGTTTCGCCGTATTGATCCACGAACACGATCGGCAGCGTCGCCACCACGGGCACCGCCAGATACCGTGAATCGTCCGATATCGGAGCGCATCCGGCGGCAATGAAACCTTGGCCACCGACCAGCGGACGCCGCCGGCCGGAGGAGGTTCTGAAAATTGGTAATCGAAGGTGACTTCGGCCGTTTGATCGGGCTTGAGATCGATCGTTTTCGATTGCACTTCGGAACCATCGATCGACAGCGTTACTTGCGTGTTCGGCCGATCGCTGTGGCCTTGCCGCGAAACCTTGACAACGAACCGCGCCGGCGCCGTAACGTCGGCCAGCCCGTCGCGCAAGTGGAAATCCGAAATCCAACTGTTTTCCGGGTCTTTCGCCGAAACATCGACCACTTGCATCTCGCCCAGCCCTTTGAGATGCGAGGCTGTTTCACCTTTCCAGTTCTCCTCTTGCTGGTCGCCTAAGAAGATGATCCGCTTGGCCGCGGCCGGTACGTCGGGAGCTTGTTCCATCCCTTCGCGAGCCAAATCGGCGGCCTGGGCCGCGGTGCCGGCGCGATCGACGACTTCGATCCGCTCCAGCGCTTCCAGTGCGTCTTTCTTCGTGCGATACGCATCGCGGCTGAATTCGCTGCCGCCGCACAACGGCAAGATCGTCACCCGGCTACCTTGCGGCAGCGCCTCGATCACCTCGCGGCCGCGCGCCTTCGCTTCGTCCAGCAGCGTGTCGCTCACATGGCGATAGCCCATGCTCAGGCTGTTGTCGACGACCAGGATCGCGTGCAATGGCTGGCCAGGGTTGACTTGCCCGCTGCCGGACCGGGCAAAGAACGGCCGGGCCAACGCCAGGCCGAACAGTAGCACTGCCGCAGTGCGCAGAATCAGCAGCAGGATGTCGCGCAGGTGCATGATCCGCCGGTTGCGGTTCATCGCCTCGCGGAGAAAATCCATCGCCGCCCAGGGAACGACGCGGAACCGCCGGCGGTTGAGCAGATGGATGATGACTGGCCCGGCGGCGGCAATCGCGCCGGCCACGGCAAACATCGCATATCCTGGAAGAAAACTGGGCATCGCGGGGGATCGTCTGGACTTGTGGGAATCGTTGGGGATCGGCTGCTTGAAGACATCGCGTGTCGGCACTATTCCGACACCATTGCCCTTTTCGAGTTGCCGGGAGGGCGAGGCTCCTGCCGAGCCGAGAGCCACCGGCTCGGCAGGAGCCTCGCCCTCCCGAAACGTGTCGTTGTTGCGTAACGCTGCCGGTGATTCCGGCAACGCCTATGGCTTCTCGCGAAGGTTCTGGTACTGCTTGATGCTTCCCTTCTTGCAGGATTGGCAAATATCGGTTCGGGATGGCCAGCACGAAGCAGGCGACGCTCGTGGCATACAAATCGCCCGGAACTCCGCTCACACGCATCGTGTCGTGCCAAACGCCGTCGGTTTTTGCGTCGCCTGGGGTTTGCATTTGCGCCGAAACCGCGTGATCGCGTAGCGTCGGATACAAATTCGCGCCACGAGTTGCCGCCAACCTGATACATCGCCTGACCGACGTAGTACAGAGTGTATGAATCCAATCCCATCCGACCGTCGCGGTTGTGCATTCGGCTTCAGTTGCTTTACGGCGGCGCTGATCACGTCCATATTCTTGGGGATCCGCCAATCGTCGTATTGGCCGAATTCTTGGAGGCAAACCACGCCAGCCGCGGCCATCGCCAAGCTCGGTTGGCCGCCATTCTTCATATACGTGAACTGCCCCGGACCCCCTTGTTGATCGGCCGGGCTGGCTTGCGGACCGCCGTGGCCCGAGTAATGCTCGCGCACGTCGCGGATGGCCATTTTGATGACTTCCGGCGGGACTTCCAGCCCGCTGTCGACCGCGCTGCGCAGCGCCTTGGCTTGCATCACCGCAAGACTTAAATCGTGACCATGCTCCTGGGCGCTGGCCCGATAGTCCCAGCCGCCGTCCTGGCATTGCGTGTTGGCGATCAACTTCAGGGCGCGCTCGAGGACCGAGCTGATCCGCGCGTCATACGTCATTCCGTACGCCTGGCCCAGGACGAACGTCGACAGGCCGTGGTTGTACATATCGCGCTGCGGGTCGGCGATATTCAACAGACCCGACGGCTTGGCATGGCTGAGAACATAATTCAGTGCCCGCTCGACGTTCTTGCCATACTTGCCGTGGCCCGGCGTGTGGCCATCGGCCAGGAAGGCCAGGGCCCCGAAAGCGACAAGCCCCAGGTCGTTCGATTCCCAATTCCCCTCGGGTCCTTGGTTTTGGGCCAGCCAGTTCAATCCCCGCTGCAGCGCCGCATCGCTCTGCGGAGTGACTTCCCAATCGCCTTCGGCCCGGACCAGAGTGGCGCCGCAAACGAGGGCAACACTCCCAACGACAGAGGCCAGAAGCATTTTCATGGGCAAGAACCAAAGAGTCGGCCGAGACACCGACGGCTGGGTGGGAGATGTGCCGTGTGGGAGTGCCGGTTTGCGTAAAAATGACCCAGATCGTGATTTGGTTACGGTTAGATTGAGAAAATAATCTTGGAATCCCATTCCACTGGTGGGTGGCCGGGCTGGAATTCGAAGGCAAAGCCCGAAAACGAAACCCTGGCGGCGGATTGCAATTTATCCACGATCCTGTCGCTACTCTCCAGGGGCATCGCCGAAGCGGCTCCTGCACCGGCCACCCGACGGGGAGCGGCAAACGACTTAGGTGAGTTACGGTTTGGTATCTTCGACCTCGGCTAGCCCCACGTCGACGCCTTGCCCCCCGATGGTCTGGTGGCAATGCACGGCCAGCGTCACTTTCGCGCCCGGCTTCAATTCGGCGCGGGCCTCGCGGCTGATTTCCATTGGGCGATAATTGTTGTCGTAGCCCGACGCTTTGGCCGCCAGGACGCCGTTGACATAGACCTCGACATCTTCGTCGTGATAGACAACAAGTTGCAAGTTCGCTATTTCGCGGTCGGGCATGGTGACTTGTCGGCGCAACCAAATGTCGTCGCTCTTCCACACGGTTCCGACGACGGCGTTCGGCGTGCCGCGCGTGCCGAAGCCGCCGGGCCCTTCGAGCCAACCCTTGTCGTCGAATTGCGTCGCTGTCCAATCGCTGGCCGGTTTCTTCTCGGTATAGCGCCAGATGGCCGGCTTGTGCTGCGAGGTGGCAATCACGTCGATCATCCGCGGCTCCTTGGGCAACGGAGCCCAGGGACCAACTTTCGCCCGGTCGCGGCCCGCCCATTTCTTCCAGATTTCGGGATCGGTGAGCATCTCGATAAAAATCCCGCCGACCACCGGCCGGGCATGCATCCCGTCGCTCTTGAGATTGTCGGTCACATAAGAATCGACTAAGGGCTCGCGGGCCGAGGTGCGATTCAAATAGTCATAAATCGGCGATGTCAGCGCTTCGAAGTCGGCCCGATTGTCGGCCAGTGACGCGCTCCAGAACGACCAATCGGTTTTGGTCAGCCGGGTGCGCGAATCCAACGGGACGCCGAACGGCCGGACGACATGCTTGTAATGCTCGATTTCGCGATGCGCTACATCGGGGGGAAACACGTTCAGGCCCAAAATGCGATCCCAAGCGAGATTGTATTTCTGGCTCCAGGTGTTGGGCCTATCGAACGCCAGCCGATAATGGTCGGCGTGCGGGCCGTCAGCGGCCACTTTCAACCAATGTTCGGCGTCTTTTTTGGCCAGCGCCGCGTATTTCTCCGCTCCCTCGGCATCGCCCCGCAAACGGCACAAGTCGCCATAAGCGGCCAGGCCGAGGATGGCCTTCACCGACAGATTGGCGTTGTGCGCCAGGTGGCCCATGAAGTCGTCGGTGCAGAAGCTGATCTTCGGGATCGAGGCCATATTGCTCCAGATACTTGGCCCATTGCGTGAGCTTCGGCCACCAGGGGGCGACAAACGCCGCGTTCCCCTCGGCACGCGCGATCGCGTCGCAGAGGATCAGCATGTTGCCGCTTTCCTCGACCGGCATTCCTTCGCCGCCGTCGTCGGTCCCTTTGGCCACCGGATACGTGCCCAAATCATGGGGTGCATTGGGAAATTTCCAATGCTCCGAGGCCGCGTAATTCAGCACCGGCACCAGCGACGCTTTGGCCAGCGTGGGGCTGAGCAGCAGAAGCATCGGCTCCATCGGGAAAATCACGTCGACCGTGGCGATGTCGCCGTTGCTCGTGTTCTCCTTGGTGAACAGCAGTGGCTGGCCTTTCGCGTCGGCCGCCAGCCCCATCGCGGCGAGGCACTGCCGATAGGCGAGCGCGCAGATTTCGGCATAGCGCGGGCCGCCAACTTTCGTCAGTTCGGCTAGCAACTCGTGATCGAATGCCGTCGAGCGTTCGACAAGACCAGCGTAATCGTGTTCGGCCGCTTCGAGCAGCTCGGCCGGCCCCGCGCCATTGCGCCGCCAATAAGGCCGCAACTTCTGGCCGAAGAATTTGATCGAATAGATTTCGTCATAAGCGATCAGCATGTGCCGGGCCACCGGCGCGGCTGCGACGGAGCCGAAATCCAGCACCAGGGCCAGCGTGGGTAAATGGTCGTTCACCGCCCGCGGCATTCGCGTGTCGTCTTTGCCGGGCAGATCGCCATGCTCGGCGAACTGGCTGAGAATCGTTTGCTCGGGGCCGATGGCGAATTTCGCGTGTGCCGTCGAAGCGGCGAGGTACGCATAGCCCCAGTCGATCCGTGTGTCGTCTCCTTGCCGCACTAGGAGAGGCTGATCTTCCGAGCCGACCTTGAGCGCGGTGAGCCCGCCCATCGTTTCGCGCGACCATTCCACTTTTTGCTCGGGTGAATTGACCGCCAGTTCTCCGCTGGCGCTGCCCAAGATCGCCACGCGATGCGCCGCATGGTCCAGCGAACGAACTTCCCAGGTGATATACGTCACCGGCCGGGCCAGAACATCCAGGTCATCGGGCAACGCCGGCGTCATGAACGTCAGCGTCACGCCAACCTGGGCGTTAGCGAATTCATAGATGGTCCGCGTCGGCTCGACGCGCAGGCCGATTTGCGGCAGTGCCGGCGCCGCGGCCGGACGGTTGCCCATCAGACGAAAGCATTGATCGTCGACGCGAATCAAGCTCGTGAGCGACTGCTGCTTGCCGGTCCAATGCCGCGTGGCGTCGTCGGTCAGACGATCGGCTTCCGACCAGATACTGAGGTAGGGATCACTCGCGACCAGTGGAACCGCCGGCGGCCGCAAAGGCTTCTCGGCCGCAGTGGCCCGCGACTGTGAGCAGATTCGCAAGCCAGCAGCGCGGCCATCAAGCCCGTCACCGTAAAAATGCCAGAGTGTCTTAGTTTCATTTCGAGTTCCTCGAATTGTGGCTTTGCCTCAAAACGCACAAGCCTGACGCGCTAGCGAAGGACGTTCGACATGGCTTTGGCTTGTTGGTCCTTCGCTTGCGCTTCAGGCTTGCTTTGCAAAACGATGTCTTGAGGCAAAGCCTCGAATTATCGTATTAGTGCATTGTCACAGCTTGAATTCAGCGTGCCACTGGCTTTGCCAGTGTTCTTCGTTGGCTGTGCCAATGTTCTTCGTTGCCGACCGAGCAACGCAAGAGTTCCGCAGAGCACTGGCACACAATCGAAGGGGACGGCCGCGCGCTCGCGTCACTCTAATTGGCTCGCGAACCGATCGCAACGTGCTGCGCTTGCAGCAGGCCCAGAGACAACCGGCACTGGCCGATCCACGCGGACCGCGGCGCCGTGCGGCACGAGTTCATACAGCGTTCGGTTCGGATCGCTATCGTTGGCGGCAAAAAAAGCCCACAACCGGCCGTCGACAACCAGCATCGGTCCGAACATCGGCTGGTCCTGCCGCAAACTTTCCAATCCGGCGTGCGCCAGCGGCTGCCCCGTGGCCGCGTCGAGCCAGACCAGCGTCGGCCGCGATTGATTCGGGTTGTCGGTCGTTTTGGCGCGGCGGGCAAACACGATTTGTCCCGGTCCGCCGCATAGCTCGGCCTCCAACAAATCGCCCGTGTCGTGATGCCACAGCACGTCGCCCTTGGCCAGCGACAGGGCCAGCAATCCATCCCCGGTCTCGACGATCAACCGTTCGCCGACGAGTCCCGTCATGCGGTGAATGCCCGGCAGCGGCTTGCGCCAGCGCAGACGCCGGTGCTCAGGTCGAGACATTCCACGGCTTCGACGCCAGGCTGCGTGACGAGCAGCTTATCGCCCACGACCAGCGCCGGCTGCTGATATTGCCGCCCCCAATCATGATCTACTTGCGGCGCGAGCCATTCCTGCCGGCGGACCCACCGCACCTTGCCCAACGGGTCGCAACAAACCACGGTCCCGCCTGCGAGCATCAGATAGTTTTCTTGCACCGCGGAAAATTGGCAAACGCGCGATTCGAACCAGGAATTGTGCAGCACCGCCAACCGCTGCTGCGCACCTGCGCGCCGGTCTGCAGATCGAAGGCCGTAAAGTTGAATTCCCAATCCGAGCCGACATGCGCCGCCACCACGGCCACCAGCCGGTCGCCATTCCATACCGGATCGGAAGCGACGATCACATCGCCCGGCGTGCGCCACTGCACGAGGCCGTTTGCCTTGTCGAGCGCCACCAGTTCCGGACCCGCGCGTCAGCCGGCGGACGAACACTCGATTTTCCAGCGCGAGCGGACGCATCGGCGTGAGCGTCCATTCGTGGGTTTCGCCATGTTCGCCTCCAACGCTGCTCTGCCAGAGCCGTTTCCCCGACTTGATTTCGAAAGCACTGGTCTGGAACCGATTGCTGACGTACAGGCGATCCGCGTCGGCGGTGGTCGCAATCTGCCGGGCCGCCCAGTCCAGCCCGCGAATTTTTTCCGGCGGATCGAGCGCCGCGGCAAAACCTCCTGCGCCACTTTGTCGTGCCAGCCAGCGCTCGGCGTTGCCGCGCGGGCGCCGCATTGCCGACGTTACCGGGATTCACTCCGACTTCGCCATCCAACTTGCCCAGCTCGTGGAGCTCAAAACCCGTCGGAGCCGGCGCGGTAACCACCGCGACCGGATTCGTCGCGACGTCGGGGCGCCGCGAGCCCGCGTGGACTTTGCGCATTTCGGCAACAATCGACTCGAACTCCGCGGCAGCCATTTGCATGTCGCCCAAGCGAACCGGCGCCGTTGCCGGTTGGCCGACGTCCTCGCCGGTCATCGCGGCCGCGAGCCGGTCGCGCGGTGCGACCTTCGCCGCCAGAGTCCGGCCGCCAACGCGCGCTGCGATGCGATAATCGACCCGGGCCGCGGCAAAATCGCCAGCCGAAAGCTGCTCGATCGCCCAGCCAGGCGAACGCTTCGGCCGCCGCTTCGGTGCCGCGATAGTGCACGGTCACCGCGGACACGGCCGCCGCGTCGGCTTCGTCGATCGCCTGGTGCACTTGCAGTATCCCGATCGGGCCGAACTGCTTGGCCATCATGTCCCGCAGCGCGGGATCGCGTGCCAGCGCGCTGTCGACCGCCGCCGCCAACGACACCATCAACTGGCTGTCGCGCGTGTCGGGCATCAGACCGAGCGCATCGGGCGAGGGAGCCGAAGTGATGATCTGACAGGCGTCGTGATAAGCCTGGCTATCCAAAGCCGCGTCGAACTCGGACAGCAAGCTGAAACCTTCTTTGCTGAGGTCGTCGATATAAGGATGTCGATACACCACCCGCGGCCGATTCGTCTCGGCTACCACCACGCCGCCACGCCGCACCGCCAGCCATTCGTCGGCCCAGTCGATGAGCGATTCGTTCGGATTTTGAGTCAGATTCATCAGTCGCAACCGTTCCAGCGTCTCGGCCACGTTGTCGGTCTGGCCGGCAAAAATTTCGCCAACCAATTCGCGCCGCGCCAACGAGTCGAGCGTCGTCGGATAAGAGCCGGCGCACCACAGCGGCGCCCGATCCAATGCTCCGATCACCGTGGTCCAGGGCCTGGGCTCGCCGTCGCGCGCGAACTGCTCGCCCAGCATTTGGTATTGCGATACGAATTTGCCCGCTTCCTGAGCGTCGGCATTCACATTCGTCAGCAAGGCGGCTTCGTGCATCAAGGCCAAACGTTCGGCGACCGGGGCGTGATGGCCCAGCGCATAATCCGCAAGAGCCAGGATGATTTCGCGTCCTGCGCCTCATAGTTTTCCGCCAGGGTTCGCACGGCGCAGGCCCGCTGCCATTGGCTGACGCCGACGCCGGGGGGCGGCTTGGGAATCTCGCGCAGCCAGACACCAAGATTCGGCGCTTTCGTGGGAGGCGCTTTCGCCAGCAATTCCGCCGGCGCCAGCTTGTCGATCTCCCGGAACTCACGCATCACGGCCCGCCGCAAGCGAATCGTCCGCTGCCCATCGCCCGGACCACAATACAGCCCGATCCGGCTGATCGGCGTGCACCAGGGTCCCCATTCGCTCGTCGCGATCCGAGCCCAATGAATTCCGTCCAGCCCGACATAGCACTTCAACAATCCGCCGCCGGCTATCAGCTTGAGCCATTGGTGTCCGGAGGCCAGCGGCGCGGCCTCGCCGTGAATGTCGACGTCGAAGCTGGCCGGCACGTCGGTCGGCGCCGCCAACTTACACGACATTCCAGCCTGCCGGTTCTCGTGAAAGAACGACACCGACGCCACCGGGTCCGGCACCGGCTGTCCGGTGCGGCGGCGCAGCCTGCGGGCCAAACGCCAACCGCGCGTTCGGCGTCACGTTGTCCAACTCGACGATGACTTCGTACAAGCCTTGCTTCGGCAGATCGAACCAGTGATAGCCCGCCTTGGTGTTCTTCTCCGCGGTCAACTGCACCGAGCCATCCGCAAGCTTCGTGAACGCCGCGCCGGGCTGGGCATCGCCATGCCAATTCATTTCCGCGGGCTTGGCGATTTCCACCGCCACGGGCAGCGGATCGGGTTCGGCCGGCCAATCGTTCGTCGCCCGAACCATCGCCAGGCCATCGAACAGCGAATGACCTTGGAACACCGTTTCGGTCGGCAATCCCTCGAAGGGCGCACGCAGCAGCACCAGATCGCCGTGGCTGATCGTCAGCTCGCCGGCATGAAATCGCAGGTCGATCCGCAGCGGAAAATTGCCCGCCGTGGCGTTCCAGCTCCGGCCATCGTCGGTCGCCGAGAGCGCGTAACGCTTCGGCTCGAAATTATCGTTGTCGCGCTCGGTGGCGTAGGCGGCGATGGTCCACTTCTGAGGATAAAACCGGACGGTCGTGCCTCGCTTTCCTTTCCAAAAATGCATCGCCAGGCCGGGAAAGTCGACGAGCGACAGCCGCAATACATGGTCTTCCGCCCAGGGGGCGTTGAATTTCAATGCGCCGTCGAAATTCAACAATTGCCGATTCGTCCAGAGCCGATTGTTGGCCTGTCCTCCGGCGATCGGCGTGAACCAGCGATTGAAATCGCTGAGCGACGGCAAATCGGCCGGGCGATCGAACCGGTCGAACGCAATTTGCTCGATCGGTCTGGCAGGCCCGCCAAGTTCGTTCTCGGTCTGCCACGGCAACAGCACTACCGGAGGCGCTACGCCGCCTTTAGCCGCCGACGCCGGATCGGTCTTGCCATGCTCGGCCGGATTTTTCGGCTTGCTCTTGTCGATATTCGCCTTGCCGCCGGAATTCGTCTTCGCCGGATCGGCGGCGCCGCCCGCCGCGGGATGAGCGCCATCCAGCGTTTCGGATGCGTTCGGTTGCCCGTCGGCCGCTGCCGCCCCGCCTGCTGCGTCGGCTTGCGCGATCGGCTTCCGCTCGGGCGCGGCGACGAACATCGGCCAGACCAGCATCGAGGCCACGAATCCCACCATCAGCAGACAAACCGTCCAGCCCAACCAGGTCCACACGCTGGCTTGCCCACCGCCGGCGCTCATCACCACGTCCGGCGAGACCTCGAAGTTGCCGATCAAGGCCGCCAGATATTGGTCCATCTGCAACTGGCCGGCCAGTGCGTCGCGCAGTGCGGGCGACTCCCGCAACCGCTGGCGGATCAGCTCGATTTGCTCGAGCGTCAACTCTTCCGGCATGGTCGTTTCGACCAACTCGACGAGTTCTTTGTCAGTCATGGGATCCACTTCGCAATTTTCCGTTGAGACAAAGCCGCAGCACTACGAGCCGTCGGGCTCGCCCGACACGCGTCGCAAGTTTTGCAGTTTTCCGTTCAGACAAAGCCGCAGCGCCTGCCGGGCGCGAAACAAAACCAGCTTCACCGCCCCTTCGCTGCGATGCAGCTTCGTGCCGATCGCCGACAGACCCAGGCTGTTGCGATAGTGCAAATCGAGCGCCTCGCGTGCCGTCGGACCCAAGGAGCCGAGGCACTCGGGCAGATGTTGCACCGCCGCATCGTGCCGGTCGTCTTCCACCGGGACCAGCTTCTCCACTTCCAGACAGAGCTCGATCCAAGCCACTTCTCTCCGCCGTTTTAGCCGCCGCATCCGCTCGCGCAGCAGATTCCGGGCAATGCCGAACAGCCACGGCCGCACGAGGTTCGGACTATCGAACCGGGCCTGGGCCGAGTAGCAGCGGAGAAAAACTTCCTGGCACAGGTCTTCGGCGTCGGCCGGCTCCAATAACCGGGCCCGCAAATAACCGTAGATGGCCGCTTGATGGCGGCGGATGAAGATCTCGAAGGCGGCCCGATCCCCCTGTTGGACGGCCGCGATCAGTACATCGTCGTCCGGCACGCGTGGGTCCCTCTTGATCCGAGCCGTGGGTCCGGCAACGCGGAGATCGGGTGGGCAGCTTAGTGCGGTGGGCGTCTGCGGCGATCAACCGGCCGCCAGGAGTTGGGGGAGCGCTTCCCTGGCGGCTCACGATTCCAAGACTACCATCATATGCCGCTGGCAACGCGCGATTGCAACCAGATGGCCGAAGCGCCGGTGGCACCGTGACGGCACACGGAGTGTGCCTACTACGTAGCAGGCACGCTCCGCGTGCCGTCGCCGCGCCAAAAATCTCAAAATGTACCACTACGGCCGAAGCGGCGGTGGCTGGAAGCTCGGGCGGTCAGCTGATTCACGGCTTCGCGAGCGAAAAGAGCCGCGCACGAAGTAAGCGAGTTCCAAGCGAGATGTTCATTGCAACCGCTAACGGCATGCGCAGCTCTTTGAGAAGCCGCGTGCGATGCGAACGCGCGATTTATTGCAGCTTGCTCCAGTCGATGAGCAATCCGTCGGATCGGTTTCCTAATCGCCGATGGGTCTCGAGATCGATGTTGTAGCTGATCGTGTGCACCGAGCCGTCGCAGAAGCCCATGTTGAACGAACCGGCGTGAACGCTGCCGAAGTTGCAGGAATTCGAATATCCTGGCGTGTCTTGCGCCGGCACTCCCGACGAAGGATTCGTGCAGCGGTGGTTGTCATTGTCGTAACCGGTATACATGCTCTCGTTGTCGGCGTTGTCCATGCCGTTGGTATAGTTGTCGGCGTCGAGATACTTTTCGCCCACCAGATACGTGTTGCTCAATCCATCGGTGACATGGGCCGCTGTGATCTGGCTGCGCAAGTAGCAGATCCCGGTGGAAACGGCCGTCAGATTCACGCCCGTATTCGGCGGCACCCAAGCGTTCGTCGCGGTCCAACTGTCGCCGGTGGCCAGATCGGGCGGACCCTGCAGGTCCCAGGGTTGCACTTGATCGCCCGCGTTCGCGCAGTAATCCGAGCGGGCGTAGGTCGCCTGCGTCGTCGCCCCATATTGCGTGTTGAGCCAGCCTTGTGTGGGATAGGCCATCGTGGGACGCCGGCTCGGGCACTGGCACATCGCCAACGGCGTCGAAATGCGTTGGCCGCTGGCGGCCAATTTCTGGGCCGTGGGTTGCCCCGACCCCATCTCAAACAGATTCGTCTGTTCGATAAATGGCAGGATCGTGTAGATCCACCCGCCCGGCTGACTTTGCCAACTGAACCCGCGGTCCGGGTCACCCACCCAATACCAGCCCCAGCCGCCGGACGGAAACCGTTTGACGCTCGCTTCGTGGCTGAGCATGCCGAGGGCCAACTGCTTGACATTGTTCTGGCATTGCACGCGCCGGGCCGCTTCTCGCGCCGACTGCACTGCCGGCATCAACAACGAAATCAGAATGCCGATAATCGTGATAACGACCAACAACTCAACCAGGGTGAACCCACGCCGGCACTGGCCGTCTTCGCTGGCCAGCGCCACCCGGCCGCTGCGTGGCGCCCCGAATCGCATGTCCATTGCTGTCTCTCCTCCGGCGATTGTCCGCCCCCTAAACCATGCGCCGACGGCGCACAACCACGAACAGGCCCATTGCGGCCAGACCGGCGAGTCCAACAAGCGACGAAGGTTCAGGCACCGTGGCGAACGTCAGCCCGGCGATCGCCAAGTCTGCAAACTGCTGATTCGGCCCGGCGGTGCCAAACAGTTGATACACGCTTCCGGGAGTCGGCGCCACGTCGAAGAAATAGAGGTCGTTGCCCCCGGGAACGCCCCCCGGAGTCACAAAGGCGTCGCTCACGACCTGGGACGCCGAATCGGTGACTCCACTCGGCCCCTGCAGGCGCAAGGCGACGGGCGATTGATCGTCGCTCGGCTCGGAGTTTACCAACACTCCGATCTGAACCTCGGAGGGAAGCGGACCGCTGCCGAACGTGATGTTCAACAGCGGGTATTCGTTCCCATTGGTTACGCCGCCCAGGAAGGCAATGCCGGACTGTATCTGCGAGCTAGCGACCGTGGGCTTGATGTTCGAATAGCCGAACCCAAACGCCAGGTTAGACAATCCGCTGGGTGAAACCCCCGAGATGTAAGCGGGCACGGACACTGTACTATTGGCTGCCGTAAAATTGCTAAGAGGCGCCAGGTTGGCGCCGGTGTTGGGCGGCTCGGTCGCAAAAAACAAATATCCATCCTTGTCGTAATTGTACACCCCAAGTCCCACATCGGAGGCGTGTCCCGCGGCGATGACGGTGCCGGCGTGCGCTGTGCTGACGGCCGCTGTGCCGACAACCGCGAGTAGCGAGAGCGACGCAGTAGCAACTCTTAGACAAACGGCGTTCATGCGCATCATTGCTTGACCCCATAAAGTTGACGGAGATTTCGGAGATGAGCGAGTCTGAAGCAAATCCAGACTCGTCCGAGCCCCGATTATAGATACCCCCTCCGCACGGTGTCCATGCGCTCGGGCGCCACTGGCTCTGCCTGGCTCTGCCCGTGTTTTGTAACAGGAATGGGCTGCGTCTCATGTGGCCCCGCCAAGGCCTTATTTAGAATCGCCTTGGAACAACACCTCGACAGCCTGCCGCCGTTCCGCCGCGTCGCCTTGGAGCATTTTGCGCACCGCCGGGGCCGAGCAGGCGATCGTAAACCGGGTCGAGATCGGTTGGTTCCGCCAGGCCCTTGAATTGGTAGTAGCGGAGTTCTGCAAGTGGCGGCAAAGGATTGTCGGCAGTCGAGCGCCCGACGTCGGCGATACGCTGTTTCACCATTTCTTTCGTTAAGACGGGGATGTCGGCAAGCGAGTAGTCGCTCGCGATCTTATTCATCACATCGCGAACGAATCCCGCACGCGGATCGACTCCGGGATTCGATCCGCTCGCGACTTGCGCTGCGCTCAACGATTCGGAAACCCAAAGCTGTCGGCCAATATCGACATCGACAATTTTGACGGTGAGCGTTCTCCGCCATTTCTTGGTCAATGCGATCATTTCGCTGTTCATTTCAATCACCAGCAGCGCGTTGAGTTCCCTGCGGCGAGCCGCAGTTCGCAAATCAGCTAGCTTTCCGTCGCCCAGAAATCTCACGTCCGCCAGTGGCGCATCCGCAGTCTTTGGCCAGTCGCCGAATTTTCCGACGGCGGCCCGCTGCTGCAACAAATCGAATAAACTTGGCCCGATCGAACCGGTGACCTGCGCCAGTTCGCTGAGCGAGCGGACCGGCGCGGCGGCACTGCGGCCTGTGATCTCCACACCAAACCCCCAGCGCAAGCCGATGCACGGTCGCTTCGCGGCCGGATACCAGCGCATCCGCTGCTCAAGCTGCTTGCCGTCGCCAACAATCAAGTTCGTATAGATATCGCGCATCGCCGCGACGCTTTGCATCTCCGGCGCTGCGTCAGCGGCGGATGGAGCGCCTGCGGGCGATTGGGGCCCGACTTTATTGTCTGTAGCGCCGGCAGATGCACCGCCCGATCGGACGGGATGAACGCTGGAGATCAGCGATTCGAGCGAAACGGGACCGTCGATCCAGGGCGCTTTTCCACTGGCGTCGCGCGGCAAACGAAAGACTGTAAGCGCCTCGCGGTTCCAAATGAGCAAATGATCGTTGTCGACGACGCGCCCGCCAACGATCGAGACTTTGCCCCCGGCGCCCTGCACGGGCTGCGCCAAGCTGGCACTGCCTTCGCGCAAGGGGACGAGCACGTGCTGATCGATGAGCCACCCGCTTTTGTCGGCCAGGAATTGAATGTTGGCGTGGCCGCGCAGACCCTTTTCGGCGGCGGGAACAATGAATTCGCTATCCGCCACGAGCGTTGCGTCGGTAAACTTCCAGCAGATGATTCGCAGTCGGCCTGATTCCGTAAATAAGCCAGCCAGCAATTCGCCGTCGGCGGAAAAGCACAGGCCTCGAATCTCAGGCTGCCGGCCGGCGGCCCCCGGGATTGGAAGCTGCGCGAGTAGACGTCCGGCATCCAGATCAATTAACTCCAGCCGCCGACTCGTGCCGCAGACCAAGAATTTTCCGCCAGGGCTAACCGCGATTACGGACATCCCGCCCACGGACAGATTATCGATCTGGTGAATCGGCTGCCCGGTGGCGATGTCCCACGTCGTCAACTGAGACTTTCCAGCCGAGGAACTGAGCGTTACTAGCCGATCGGGGCCGGCAAAGGCAAATTGGCTCCCGAATCCTTCGTCGGGCACAGTTAGCACCACCGCGTTTTTCTCGAACGACCAAACTTCGATGCTTCTCCGGCAACGGCGCGGCCTGCGAGTTGACGCCCATCGGCGCTCAGCGTCGCCGGCGGCGCGAGCCGCACACCGCTTAGCCGCTTCGTCGACCGAGCGGTCCTCAGGTCCCACAATTCGCGCGATGCTTCGAGCGCAGATCCGCTCTCAATCGCCACAAATGGGCTTGGCGACGTTGCGGTCGCTACGTCGGCCCCGCGACGAAACGGAACCACCCCAAGCGAGTCCGATACTGGACGAATCGGTGTGAGAAGTGGATCGGCCGCAACGTTCCAGGAGCCGTCGAGTGCGGCGAGGTCGGACGACGCCGCCGGAGTTGCCGGAGCTCGCGCCGGCGACTGGCTGAAAGCCGGCGTCGGCAGTGAGGACGCGACGTTGGACGGCGGGCGGCGCGGAATCGCGGACGGCGGTCCTGTGCCTGGCGAACTTGCGATCCCGTTCGGCGAACCGGCCGGATTTGGCCCCGCGGGCTGGAGCACCTGCCGCAAATCGATGCGGTGAATCCACGCCGGCCCAAGGATCCAGCCAACGCACGGCAACACCCCGAACAACGCGATGAACGCGCCGCTCGACATGCGAAAGAAACCGAACCGCTCGGCTGTCACGGCGATCCCAACCAAGATCGCAATGTAGATGCCAACGACGGCGGTCGCCTGACACGTCGTATCGATCGACATCGGCCTGTTGCCCTGCGGACCAAGTTCCATCCAATCGCCCGCGAAGTAGTGATACCAAACTCGGCAGCAGCCGACGCCGACCAGCACGATCGGAATTCCCAACAAAAACCGGCCGATCCACAGTTCAAGCCATTGCCAGTTCTCGCTGGCTCTCGTTTCGGCGACAGACTGGATCCTCCAGGCGCCCGCCCCCAGCAGAATTCCGACACATCCGAGAATCGCGACGATTCCAGTTTGAAAATTCACAACGTCAAGGAGAATCCAAAAGCTCCCCACCGCGAACGCAGTCAGAACCAACTTGTGTTCGGCCAGAAACCGAACGAAACCGTTGCTGTGCTCGCCGCTTTCGGAAAGATTGCCAAGCCGGCTGAAGAAACGCGACCCTCTGGGTTTTCGCTTGCGTGGAATTCCCAGCGCGGCGGCGGCGACCGGCTCCGGCGGCAGTGCCGGCTCGCTGGGAAGCACGTCGTCGAGCATGTCCGACAGCGGCGCAGCATCACCCGCGCGGCTGGCAAGATTTGGCTTCACAGCCGCTTGTACGGCTGGGACTGCGATCGCCTGCCCGCACTTCGGGCACTTCACACGGCTGCCCGCAAGACCGTCTGGCCCAGTGAGCTTGCTGTGGCAGTTATCGCATTGAATTTTCATCGTGATGTGAGGCTCACGACATAGAATTCGCTTGATCTGATCGAGATTAGATAAGTCGCAACCTATATACCCCGCGCATCGTACCGAAGCAATGGTCGCCGGCAGCCGCGACGCATCATTGCGCAACGCGCCTTCGAGTGCGACGCAGAAACAGCCAAGCCAAGGCGGCCGCAAGGACGTAAAACGTCGCGTCGCGCGGCAGCATCGTGTACTGGACGATCGGCGGCCGCTTGACCCTGTCCTGCCTCGCGACGCGCGAAAAATAGAGGTCGGCCGGAGCCACTCGATAAGGCCAATGGTCTTCGAACTCCGTCAACCACCAGTCTGCCGGACCTGTATCTTCCGGGAGTTTCAGCAATTCGAGTATTTTCCGGCGACCTTCGGGCGCGACCTCGTCGGCCCAGGCCACTTTGCCGGTCCAGGCAGCGTCCTTGGTCAGTTCGCCTTGATAACGGATATCGGCAAGAAAGTAGATTCGCAGGAGGCGGTCCTTGGCCCCTAACGCCCGCACCGAAGTCGAGCAATCCGGCTCGCGATACGGAAACAATGGACGATCGGTCCGAAATGAAATCCGGAGCGACGAAGCGACGACGTTCTTGTCCGCTTGGTCGGCTTGCCGTTTGGACACCTTCAACGCTGTGAATTTCCAGCCGGCTGCGACGTAAGGCTTCGCCCAGGCACTCACTTCGGGCGAAAATGCGAAACCCTTCTCCTTAAGCCAATTCACGAGCGCTTCGGAAGAGTCGGCCGCGAGAACCACGGCATGGAAGCCGGCGACTTCCTGTTCCGTGAGCACCTCGACCCCGCCGCGCGGCCCGCTCGTTGCGGCCTGTGGATCGTCTTTGCTGCAAGCGCAACCGAGACCGCTGGGCCACGATTGATAGATGGTCTCGGGTTCCGTCAGTTTGAACAAAAACGGAAACGCCTCGCTCCCCGACTCCGCCAACTCGGGCTGGGTCGGCGTGGGCACGAGGAATCCAAACTCGTCGGCATCGCTCTTGAACGATGCCTTGCGGATGAGGTGCTCCGTCTTGGTGGCGGAATCCCACAGAATAATCACGGTCTGGTCAGCATTGACGACCGGTTTTCCCGACGGAGGAGCCGCGCAACACGCCGGCGCCGGCGCCACCAGCACCACAAACAGAAGCAGAACGAATAATGAGACTGTCGCGAACTTCAGTAAAGGAGAATAAGAGAACATCCTGTCTCTCCGGCAGTGCAACGACAAGGCAAAGTGTCAGGAACCATGTTACCACAGATTCTCCTGCCTCGTCGCGCCCACGCGCTCCGGTATCCGCGTCGCGGCTAACGCGCTCCCCCTTAGTCATTCGGACATTCGTCATTCTTTGGTTCGACTGTATATAGTTCGCTACAGCGTGTTGTCGAACAGCCGCTGCTTGCACAAACGGTGGTGGTGCTCTGTTTCCCGGCGCTGAAAGCGATTCACTTTTTGTACAATCCGTGCGATTCGTGGCATCCGTGGTTGAATTTCCTGCGCAAAACACCGGAAAACCACACCACGGATGGCACCGATCACGCGGATGACAGAATGATTATTTCGGCTGCATCCGATCCGCCACAGCTTTGGGTCGTACCACCGCTGTTTGCACGACCTGCGGTGGCCGTAAAGGGCACTGGATACAGTCGAACTAGACATTCGTCATTAGGCATTCGATATTCCGCCCCGGCTGGCCCAATTCTGATTTCGTTTTGGCCACCGCTTGCGGTAAAATGTGGGCCTTGGAGACGTGCGGCTCGAGGCGCTTGAGTTGGGCGAATACTAACGTGAGGCCGGCGGGATGAAATACTTCCCCGCAAGAGTTTGCTTGGCTGCCGGCTTTGCCAGTCCGACTTGCTGCCAGGTCCGTGGAAAAGGGGACATTCTACTTTTTAATTAAGTCGCCAAAGACCGCCGAGCGAATAATAAAAAGTAGAATGTCCCCTTTTCCTGGTCTGAGCCAGCCCAAACCGCGGGCGACCCTTCGGCCGAACGGTCGCCTGCAAGAGGCCGGTAGCGTGTGCCGTAACGTGAAGCTCGTTGGCATGGCGGATTCATGTCTGCATTCGTGGGGGCGTCACGAGTTCAGGCGACGGGAATCGAGCATGTGGTGAAATAAACACGAGCAGCGTCCCAGGCGCGGTGTACGACTTGAACAGCGCATTGGTGTCCAATACCAAAACCCTGCTGGTCACCGGGTGGACATGAGCGCGGAGCCGGCCGACCGGCCAGCCGAACCGATAAACGGATATTTCCGCTCGGCGGCCAACCCTTTCGGGTCCGAGAAAATGAGTGGGCTGTTGCGGCACTGAAGGTCGCCCGTCGCCCACGCGTCGTCTCGGATTCGGAAAAAACCTGAAATCCAAGAACTCGCCGGCTCCTCAGAGCGCATCAAACCGAAGGAACCTTTCGGCGTGTGCGATCCCTCGCGCACTCGAAAAAGTTTCGCAGCGTTCGTTCACGCGCGGGCTCAAAGCCCGCGCGCTGACTTCGCGCGCCCTTGTGCATGAGGGGCGTGAGGAGGTGAGGGACTGAGGTACGAAGGGGCACCCCAGCGTAAAGAGCCGCGCACGCAGTAAGCGATTTGGTGCCCGCCACTCGCTTACTGCGTGCGCGGCTCTTTTGTGAGAGAGGGCCCGGGCGTGAGGGGGTGCGCCACCAACAGGCTTACCACCCAAGGTCGCTCATCACCCTCACCCCGACCCATTCCCGTCGAGGGAGATGGAAGTGCCGCTGGCTCCGCCAGTGTTCTTCGTTCTTCGTTGCCCAGCGAGCAAGGCAAGAATTCCGAACAGCACTGGCAAAGCCAGTGGCATTCGGCGATTTGAGCTCCGCCGTTGTAGCGCGGCGATCAGGATCGCGGCACTTTGGTTTGCACGGTTGGCTGTCCGATATAATGTGGCGCAGGCAGACCGTGCGGGAGCGGAGCGTCGATTTGGGGGCGAGCAGTCGACGCGCGGGCGACCAGTTCGGAAACAACTCGGCCTGGGCTGTGCCACGCGATCCAATGCGGGGCGAATTCGAGCGCCGTTCGTCGGTAATGCGCATGGTGCCGGATCACGTCATCCAACATTTCGGCGACCTGCTCCCGCTTGGCGGCGGCCAGGCCAACCGCTCCCAATGGCAACGCCTGGGCGGGATCGCCGCGCAGGAAGCAGAGTTCGCATTCACTAAATTCCAGCGGTTGCGGGCCGTACGCATTTCGCCACACGATGGTCACTTCGGCAGCACCTAGATCTAAACGAACTAAAGCCGTACTCAATCGGTCCGGCAGCGCGGGGCCAACCACCGCCGTGTGGGTGCCCAGCATCCGGCCCCCGGCGGCCCAACAAGTCGTTTGCACCCGGGCATAGCCGCCAGTGCAAAGCTGGATGCCGACCGGCCAGCGAAGCGATAGCAGAAGATATTTTGCGGCGCGGGGCACGGTCGCGCTGGCGCTCTTGCCCGTCGTCATCCGGCCGACAATCGGCTGACTCTCGCGCAGGCGCAGATGGTACTGACGATTCGGCTCGGCCAACTGGTCTGCCAGCCAAGTGCCGGCGGGCACCACCACCGGCACCCCGGCGGACAACAATTCAACCAACACGCCCGAACAGCGCGCGTGATAACGGCTGCGATTATATGGCAACAGCCCGATATCGCATTGCCGATTCAGTTGACAATAATCCCGGCTGTTCAACGGCTCATCCAGAAGCGAAACCTTATCGGGGGGCAACCGTCCCAAGGCGGCCCGCGCTTCGGCGACCGCGGCGCTGGGGCCGGGGTGCTCGAACGCCGAATGGATCACGAACCGAGCTTTCCCTGTTTCAACGTGTTCGGTCCAAAGCTTCCCGACAATTGCCGGAAGATCTTGGTATCCCTTTTCCGTCCTCGCGCCGCCCAGGAACGCGATTCGCAGCGGCGCTCCCGCTCCCCGCGGCGAATCGGCGCACGTCGGCTCGAGCGCCGGATTGTGCGGGTAAGGCAGGGACTGGAACGGTCCTACGCCCAGTCGATTGTATTGGTTCGTGAGTGTCTCGGTCGTGTTGTACAGATACAAGTTTCGCTTGGCGGCCGGTGGCATCGCCCGCCGATAGATCTTTCGCAAGCGATCCAGCGACGCGTCTTCGCCCGGGTAATCCGGCTCGTAGCCGGTGTAGATCGGCAGGTGGAACTGCACGTGCCAAGCGGCTCGCTCGGATTGCGGCGTGGCGGCCAGGAATAGCGCCAATCCGCGCAGGTCGATCTCGGTGAGGGTGGGGATAAACACCTGGTCGCCGGGCTCGAACATGATGTCGGCCAAAGCGACCGCCGTGTCAGCGGCGAAATCGATGGCGCGACCACGGCGCCGTCGGGCTCGGCTCCACAAACCAAGCCGATGCCGCAGCCATCCAAACCGGCGGTGCTTCGGATCGTAGACTCGCAGCGTATCGAAGCAGAGTTTGAAATAGCGGGTATGCCTATATGTCGACTTCACAGGCCAATGCGGCGGCATTTCCGGCGGACGCTGAAAATCGCGGTGGGCAACCAGCCACGGCTCGAAACCGGCCTGTTCGGCGGCGGTTAGGACGTGCAGCGCGTACTCGAAGTGATGTCCGCTCAGGTTTTGGAGCGAATGATCGATGAGGATAAACTTGGGCATGCCTTGCCCCGTTCTGCTTCCTTGCCAAGGGGGGGCCATAGTCCCAGAGCGGCACGATTTTGCCAAGGCTGATTGGCCGATTTGTTGCCTTGGTCATTGGCCAAGTGTGCGGCTAGCGACGGACGCGGTACACTGGGACGAAGAGAACCTATCTCGGCGGAGACATCGCCCGCCGCGCCGCGGCTGGTCTTCTAGTACGTGAGTCGTGGTCGGGCGAATTCCCAGCCCACTCCGTCGGGCTATCCATCGGCTCTAATTTCAATTTGGGGGAATTTACGGTGCCGAAAGTCGTGCGATTCAGTGTTTCGATCGAAGACGACCTGCTGGACGAATTTGACCATTATTGCCAGCAGCAGCATTTCGCCACTCGGAGCGAAGCGATCCGGCAGATTCTTCGCGAGTCGCTTACCCAACAGGCTTGGCTGCAAGGCGAGAAGGAGACCGCCGCGACGCTCACCATTGTGTACGACCACCACCGGTCGTCGCTCGCGGATAGCCTGCTGGAGCTCCAGCACGACCACACCGATATGATCGTGGCCACGACGCATGTCCACCTGGACCATCACAATTGCCTGGAAGTCATCATTCTCCGCGGCCGGGCTGGCAAACTGCGCGAGTTGGCGGGCCGGCTGCAAGGAATGAAGGGAATTCGCCAAGGCCAGCTTGTGGTAGCGAGCACCGAGGAGACCCCGTAGAGACTGCCGCACGGCGGACGGGCATCCAATCAAAAAAAGCCCAGGGATGGTTATCCCTGGGCTTCTCAACGGATCCTAATTCTTACTTGCAACCGCTGTCGCGCAAGCAAGTTAAATTACACCAGCGTCAAGACTACCGGCTGGCGGTTGTGACCAGAGGCGTGTTCGTTCCTTCGGCAATAAAGCCTTCGACCAAACTCACGCTCTGGTTGCCCGTAAGTTGTCGCCGAGTCCAACTGCCGTCGCGCTTCACGTACATGATAAGCTGGGGAATGGAACCGCCGACCATCAGTTGGTGGGCTAGGGCATTGTCGCGGTCGACATTGACCGTTGCAAACGCGACATTGTCGAGCCCACCCTCTTGCTTGACGCGTGGTAGGACCGACGACTTCATCGCCTGACAAGCCGGGCACCAGTCTGCTCCAACCAAGACGACCAACGGACGACTGTTCTCGGTCATCGTTTGCTGGTAAGCGGCGTCGTAGGTGGGCGCTGGCTCTGGGGAATTTAACAACGACATGGTCAAAACTAATCCAAGGCTCAGAATGGACACGATATGCTCTCCTCTTGAGGTTTCTGACGCAAATCCTTAACGACCCACGGTTTCCGCCCGTGGTTTTAGAAACAATTTCCCGGCGAGCGAAGGGCCGATGCAAAGGCAACGCGCGATAAGCCCAGGGCGATTTTTGTGAGGCGGATGGTTCGCAGAGGAGGTGGGCTGCGACCGTGCCGTCCATGTGCCTTAGGCTTCCGTTCCGTTGTGTCTCCGTACCAGCCAACTCGCGTAGAAATGCCGAGAGAGGCAGAGCATACTGGACCGAGATTCGATAACAAGGGGGGGATGGGTAAAATATTCTGAAAGAAAAAGCTTTATGGTCTATGTAAGGGGTACTGACTTCCAGATAAGAGGGAGGTGGCCAGCGACCAGAAAAAATCTGCTGGAGAGAACTTCAGTCTGCGCAATCTCGCCTGTGCATCGCAGTATCAAACGATTTACTTCACCTGTTCTGTGCCACCGCAGTGCATTGCCCGCCGCGGTTGAGGCAGAAGCCGCTAGCAATGCATGGCAAGCTAGCTAAACCCGGCTCTTCGGCGAAAATATTTTTTTCTTCCCACCAGAAAACGCTCGCAGGACCGGCTCCTCGGATTGTTTCTAAGCGTTTCTAAACGCCCCTGGGTAACGCCCCTGGGTGTTGCTGGCATTAGCCGATATACTCTCTTGGCAGACGTAGCTCGCGGGCGCGGATCGGTGGAGCGGCCGTCGAAACGCCTGTTCGCCAAGTCTCCGAGTGTTCCACTCGGCTCCGCCATCGCCATAGGATCGGGCGCAAGGTACATGAAGCTCCGTGTGGGCCTGATCGGCCTTGGTGAGGCGTGGGAAACTCGACATCGGCCGGCACTGCGGGCATTGGCTGATCGGTTTGAGGTCCGCGCCGTTTGCGATCAGGTCGCGCGCCGCGCCGAGCAAGCCGCGCAGGAATTCGGCGCCGCCGCGGTCGATGGATTCCGAGCGCTGTCCAATCGCGAGGATGTCGACGCCTTGCTGATGCTGTCGGATCCCTGGTACGGCTCGCTGCCCATCCTAGCCGCTTGCGATGCCGGCAAAGTGCTCTACTGCGCTGTCACTCCGAACCTTGAGCCCGACGAGGCGTTGCGGCTAAAGCAGCGAGTCGAAGAGTCGGGAATCGCGTTCATGGCCGAATTCCCGCGCCGCCAATCTCCGGCCACTTTGCGGCTGAAGGAATTGATCGCCACGCGGCTCGGCGAGCCGCATCTGTTGTTTTCGCATCGCCGGGTTCCCATCAAGCAAAAACCCGCGGCGCCGCAGTTCTGGTCGAAGACCAAAGCGCCGGAGATTCGCGACATGGTCGAGCTGGTCGATTGGTGCCGCTACGTTGTCGGCCGCGACCCGACCTCGGTGTTCGGCATCTCGCATCGCAAATCGCCCGACGCAACGGCCGAAAACTACAACATGATGAACCTCGATTTTTCTGGCCCCAATCCGCCCGGCACCGGTCCGGCCGCTCAGATCAGTTGCGGTACGTACATGCCGGAGCAGTGGGAGGAAGCCGTCTCGTTTCGACCCCCGCCAGCGCTGCAAGCGGCCTGTGCCAACGGGATCGCGTTCATTGATCTACCGAGCACACTGCTCTGGTTCGATCGAGCCGGCCGGCATCAGGAATCGCTTGACAGCGAACGCCCCGTCGGCGAGCAACTCTTGGCACAATTCTATCGAGCAGTCACGAGCCTCGTGCGCAACCCCACCGGTTTGGAAGACGTCTATCGAGCGCTGACCATCGTATTGGCCGCCCGCACCAGCCATCACGAAGGCCGCCGGGTGTTTTTGGATTTCTAGTGCATCGTCACGCCCTGAATTTAGGGTGCCACTGGCTTTGCCAGTGTTCCTCGTTACTGCCCGATCAAGGCAAGAATTCCAAAGAGCACTGGCAGAGCCTGGCAGAGCCAGTGGCACGCCCAGCGCGATTTCGATTCGATTTCCATGGCGCGAATTGGGCGATTGGTCCGCTCGTCGGCGCCGGGTATAATTCGCCTATGCCGCTAGCCGAATTTTATCCGACGATCCAGCGCTGGTTTGCCCAGCGCTTTGGCGAGCCGACCGAGGCTCAGCGTTTTGGCTGGCCGCTGATTCGCGGCGGGCACCATACGCTCATATCCGCTCCCACCGGCACTGGCAAAACGCTGGCCGCTTATCTTTCGGCCATTGATAGCTTGGCGCGACAAGGCTCGGCGCTGCCGGACGAACTGAGCGTCCTCTATGTCTCGCCGCTGCGAGCGCTCAGCAACGACGTGCAGAAGAATTTGCAGGGACCGTTGGCCGAATTGGCCACGATGGATCCCGAGATGCCGCGGATTCGCGTCCTCGTGCGTACCGGCGACACACCGCAGCGCGAGCGCGCAAGATGCTCCGCAAGCCGCCGCATCTGCTGGTCACGACGCCCGAGTCGCTCTACATCCTGCTGACAAGTAAGCGTGGCCGCGAAATGCTGGCGACGGTGAAGACCGTCATCATCGACGAAATCCACGCCCTGGCGCGCGACAAGCGGGGCTCGCACCTGGCTTTGTCTTTGGAGCGATTGGAAGCGCTGGCGGGGCCATTTCAGCGGATCGGCCTGTCCGCCACGCAAAAACCGCTGAGCGAAGTGGCCCATTTTCTCGTCGGCGCGGGCGCGAATGCGAATTGGTCGACGTCGGCCATCGCCGCAAGATGGATGTCGCGATCGAAGTTCCCCCATCGCCGCTGGAATCGGTTTGCTCGCACGAGCAATGGGCTGAGATTTACGCCCGGATTTGCGAGCTGATTCTCGAACATCGCACGACGCTGATTTTCGTCAACACCCGAAAAATGGCCGAGCGGCTTTCGGCTCGATTGGCCGAGCGATTGGGGCCGAACGAAGTGCTGTGCCATCACAGTAGTCTCTCGCGTGAGCGGCGGCTGGAAGCCGAGAACCGATTGAAGGCCGGCGAGTTAAAAGCGCTCGTCGCCACTGCATCGTTGGAGTTGGGAATCGATATCGGCGACGTCGACTTAGTGATCCAGATCGCCGCGACGCGCTCGATCGCCACATTCTTGCAGCGTGTGGGACGCTCAGGCCATGCGTTGCGAGGCATTCCCAAAGGGCGGATTTTTCCACTCACCATCGACGAATTGGTCGAGGCGGCGGCGCTCTTGCGGGCCTCGGCGCGGGGCGTGTTGGATCGCACGCCGCAACCGGCGGCCCCCTTGGATATTTTGGCCCAACAAATCGTGGCCGCCTGCGTTGAAGCTGGCGAGCAAGGCTGGTTCGAAGATGCGCTGTTCGAACTGTGCCGGCGGGCGTGGCCCTACCGTAATCTACCGCGCGAAGATTTCGAGCAAGTGCTCGAAATGCACACGCGCGGACGCCACGGCCTATTGCACCGCGACGGCGTGGGCCGCCGCGTGATGGCCCGCAAACGCGCCCGGATTACGGCAATCACTGGCGGCGGCGCGATTCCCGACGTGGCTGACTATCGCGTGCTGCAATCGCCCGAGGGAATCTTTGTCGGCACGTTGAATGAAGATTTCGCGGTCGAGTCGAATGTCGGCGACATTTTTCAACTGGGCAATACCTCGTGGCGCGTTCTGAAGGTCGAGCGCGGCACGATGCATGTGGCCGATGCCCAGGGCCAACCGCCATCGATCCCATTTTGGCTGGGCGAAGGGCCCTCGCGCACGCCGGAGCTGTCGGCCGAAATCGGGCAAGTGCGCGAGGAATGCGAAGACCCCACGGTGCTCCAAGGCGAGATCGGGCTGTCGCCCGAGGCCGCGACTCAGATTGCCGAGTACATCGCCGAAGGCCGTCGCGTGCTGGGAACCGTCCCGACGCAAAAGCGCGTCGTACTGGAACGGTTTTTCGATGAAAGCGGGGGGATGCAAATGGTGCTGCATGCCCCGTTTGCGCGGCCGGATCAATCGGGGTTGGGGGCTGGCGCTGCGGAAGCGATTCTGCCGCGGCTTCGGTTTCGAATTGCAGGCCGCCGCCAATGAAGAGGCGATTGTCATTTCCTTGGGTCTGCAACACAGTTTTCCCTTGGAAGACGTGTTCGATTATCTACACCCCAATACCGTCGAAAAAGTGCTGACGCAGGCGGTGCTCGATCAGCCGATGTTCGAATCGCGGTGGCGCTGGAACGCCACGCGCTCGCTGATGCTCGAGCGCTTTCAGAACGGCAAGCCGGTGCCGCCGCAAATCTTGCGCATGCGGGCCGGCGATTTGCTGGCCGCGTCGTTCCCCGCCGCCGTGGCCTGTCCGGAGAATATGCCCGCTGGTGATTTGCCGATCCCGATGGAGCATCCGCTGGTGCGACAGACCATCGGCGACTGCCTGACCGAGTCGACTGACGTGGCCGGCCTGATCGAGGTGCTCAAGGGGCTGGTCGATGGCTCGATCGAGCGCGTGGCGATCGACACCGCCGAGCCTTCGGCCTTCGCACGCGGGATTCTCTCCTCCGAGTTATACACGTTCCTCGACGACGCTCCGCTGGAAGAACGCCGCACGCAAGCGGTCATAAACCGCCGCAGCTTGGATGCGCGTTCGCTCGATAGTGTTGGCGCCCTTGATCCCGCGGCAGTGGAGCGCGTGCGGCAAGAAGCCTGGCCGCAGCCGGAATCGGCTGAAGAAGTCCACGATGCACTGCTTTGGATAGGCTTCGTCACGGACGAAGAGGCCAGCGATTGGCGCGGCTGGCTCGTACTGCTGGCATCGCAATGTCGAGTGACTCACGCCGATGGCCGCTGGTCTGCCGTCGATGGGATGGCCGAGCCGAAGCAGATATTGCTTGGCCGGTTGGAAGCCCTGGGCCCAGTTTCCGAAACCGATTCGCGGATCGCGATGGCAGGACAAGAGGCCAATCTGCTTCGAGAACTGGAACGCGACGGAGCGATATTGCGCACCCGGCTCGACGGCGCGACGGCCTGGTGCGAGCGGCGGCTGTTGGCCAGAATCCACCGCTACACGGTCGAACGCTTACGGCGCGAAATCGAGCCGGTGACCGCCAGCGAATTCCTCCAGTTCCTGGCCTGCTGGCAGCACGTCGACGCGGAACATCGATTGGAAGGGCCGCGCGGCGTAAGCGACGTGCTGCGGCAACTCGCCGGGTTTCAAATTCCCGCCTGGGCCTGGGAACGCCACGTCCTGGCCAATCGAGTGCGCGACTATCGCCATGAATGGCTCGATGAACTGACCCTCTCGGGCGAATTCGTGTGGGGCCGGTTGTGGGGTGGCGGCGACAGCGCCGTGCGCGTCACCCCGCTGGGCTTCGTGCCGCGAGACGATCTCGACCTCTGGCTGTCGCTGGCGGAACCGGCCCAAGCGAGCGGCTTGGGCGGCCCGGCGACTGAACTCTTAAAGGCCCTTAGCGCGCGCGGGGCGATGTTCGCGCAGAACTTGCAAAAGGCCACCGATCTGTTACCCGGCTATGTCGATATCGGCCTGGCCAGCCTCATGGCGCATGGTCTCGTGACCTGCGATTCGTTCGCGTCGCTACGGCAAATCATCACGCCGCCATCGCGTCGCCGGCGGCCGACAAAATCGGTTGGCCGCTGGAGTTGCTTCCGCAGCGCGGCGGAGCGCGGGCTCGAAACGCCGCCGGCCACGTTCAGCGACAACACCGCGGCCAACGAACTCGCAGCTCGGCAACTATTGCAGCGCACAGGCATCGTTTTCCGCCGCACGACCGAGCGCGAGAAGCTCCCGGTTTCTTGGTCGCAGGCTCGCACGCATCTATCGCCGGCTTGAGTTGCGGGGCGAAATCCGCGGCGGCCGCTTCGTGGCGGGCTTTTCAGGAGAGCAATTCGCATTGCCCGAAGCGATCGAGCAGTTGCGCAAATTGCGCCGCGGCGGCCCGCGTGAAGCGGCCTCCGTGATTTCCGCCGATCCGCTCAATTTCCAGGGCATCCTCACCCCCGCTCTCCGCGTCCCGCTCACCGAGCGCCGGAAAGTTCTCGTCGGCTGACATGGTGCTGCTCGTATTTACCGCTCGCTCGATGCACAAGGGTTCGGCCAGCTCTTGATTTGCACGCCTGCCGAATTCCTCGGCGAAGATCGTCTGCCGATCGAGCGACATTGCCCACGGACGCTCGGATAAGCCTGACTGCGCAAGCGAAGGACCGATAGGGGAGATTCTCGCTGGGGTCCTTCGCTTGCGCGTCAGGCTTGTATTTACGTCGACGAATTTCGACCATTGATGGAACGCGGCCGCCCGGCGGTCGATAATGCGAGGGCCGCAACTCTTGGGCTCAGCGGGCCTGCGATCGGGGTCTTTGCTGGGCGGCCCGAGCGTCGCGCGATTATCGCGAAACCGGAAAAGCGTTGTATTTCCCTTTCACTTTTCGCTGGCCGAAAAATTCGGGCAGGCAGCACCCGGCCGCGCGACCAGCAACGATCCCGGCAATTTTCTTCGCGAATGGTTTCGGCGGCGAAGTCGGAAGTTAGAATAAATCCACTTGAGCCCGCCCTGAATTTCCCGCCCAATCAGCTTCCAGGAGGATCCGATGCGTTTCGCTTTGGCATTATTTGCGCTCAGCTTCTTCGCCGGCACCGCACTCGCCCAGTCGTACGACACCAGTGGGGCCGACAAACTCGGCTGGAAGCTCACGCTCCAGTCGTGGACCACGCATGGCACAGTCGAGTATTCGATCGGCATCGCCAAGCAAATCGGCGTCCATTACATCGAAATCTACCCCGGCCAAAAGATCTTCAACGACGAGAAAGAAAAAGGCACGTTCGGCCCGCAAATGACCGACGAGGAAATGAAGAAAATCCTCGAAATCGCCAAGGACAACGACGTAAAGATCATCGACACCGGCGTGATCGGCATTTCGTCGAACGAGGCCGAGGCCCGCAAGCTGTTCGACTGGGCCAAGAAGATGGGCATCACCACGATCATCAGCGAGCCGGAACCGAAGGCGCTGCCGATGATCGACAAGCTGGCCGGCGAATACCACATCAAGGTGGCGATCCACGATCATCCGAAGCCGAGCCGCTACTGGGACCCGGAATACACGTACGACCTGATCAAGGATCTGCCGCACATTGGTTTCTGCGCCGACGTGGGCCACTGGAAGCGCAGCGGATTGGAGCCGTCGGTGGTGCTCGAGAAATATGGCCAGAAGGTTTTCTCGTCACACTTCAAGGACCTGGTGCATGGCGGCGGATCGAACAATCTGCACGACGTTCCCTGGGGCACCGGCGAGAGCAAGGCCGCGCTCATGTTATCCATCCTGAAGGACAAAGGCTTTCAAGGCCCGATCGCGATCGAATACGAATACACCTGGGACGTGCCGACGCTGCGCAAGTGCGCCGCGTTCTTTTACGACCAAGCTAACTTGCTGGCGAAGACGAAATAGCTTGCACAGTGCAGCTCTAGCAGCCTGTTGAAAAAGGGGACTGGCTCTTAGCGACAGAGAGGATTTCCCCCAGTATTGACGTACCCGCGTAGTGCCTGTCCCCTTTTTCAACAGGCTGCTAGGGGCGGATTGCCGCGAACAAGCCGTCGATCGCGATGAAAACTCACCAACGCCGCAGGCAGTGCGCGAGAGTGGTACTGCCTGCGGCTCGTTTGTTGTGCGCTTGTCGTTGTTCGCGGCATGGAATCCGAACCATGAAACATGTGCTGTTCTTTTCGATGTTTTTTTCGCTCTCCGCAGCGCTCAATGCGGCGGATAGGACGCAACCGGTGAAGGTGTTCATCCTGGCCGGACAGTCGAACATGGAGGGCAAAGCGAAAGTTTCGCTGATGGACTATCAAGCGCAGCAGCCCGCGACACGCGGACTGTACGAGAATTTGCGCAAGGATGGCCACTGGCTGGAGCGCGACAATGTGTGGATCAAGTTCCTGGACCGCAAGGGAAATCTCACCGTTGGCTATGGTTCTCCAGGGTGCATTGGCCCCGAGTTGGGCTTCGGCACGGTCGTCGGCCATCACTACGGCGAGCAGGTGTTGCTAATCAAAACCGCCTGGGGTGGCCGAAGTCTCTGGCGCGACTTCCGTTCGCCGAGCGCCGGGCTGCCACCGGCGAGTGTGCTTGAAAAGATGTTGGCGGAGCAACAAAAGCGGAAACCGCAAACGACGCTCGACGACATCAAGCGGCCATTCGGCGATTCTTACCGCGCGATGCTCGCCGAGATCAACGGCACGCTTGCCAACCTGAAGACCGAGTTTCCGAGCTACAAAGGCCAAGGCTATGAGATTTGCGGATTCGTCTGGTTTCAGGGTTGGAACGATATGATCGACGCCAAAGCCACGGCGGAATATACCTCGAATCTGACCCATTTCATCCGCGACGTGCGTAAAGATCTCAAGGTTGCCGACTTGCCTTTTGTCGTCGGCCAGATGGGCGTGGACGGCACGAGCGCCGGCGAAGGAATCAAGCGGTTCAAAGCCGCGCAGGCCGCGATTCTCGACGAGCCGGAGTTCAAAGGCAACGTGGCCCTGGTCAAAACCGATGCGTTTTGGGACACGGATGCCGCCGCCGTCTTCAAGGCCGGCTGGCGCGAACACAGCGCCCAGTGGAACACGGTCGGGAGCAATTATCCCTTCCATTACCTCGGCAGCGCCAAGACGATGCTCGAGATCGGCAGAGCATTCGCCGAAGCCACGTTGGAGCTGCGCGGCGGGAAAAAATAGCGCGAGCCAGCGTTCAAAGCCATTGCGGCAGCGGACTCAAGCGTGCCGAACTGGATCTGACACGGTCGAAATGGCAATCTGCGATCAGCAGATAGATCTGTCACTTCGCCTTCAAATGCCGGTCGAGAAACTCCAGCGCCGCTTGTTCGCGCGCTGGGCATCCTGGCCGCCAAAGCCATGCTTCGCCCCTTCGAGCGTCAATAGTTCCACCTCGACATCGCACGATTTCAATCGATCGCGCATCCAGATTGCTTGCTCGTAATTGACGTATTGGTCCTGCGTGCCGTGCAACAGGAGCGTCGGCGCCGCGTCCGGCGTAACCCAATTGAGCGGGCTGGCCAGGATGTGCCGATGCCGCGCATGCGCAAGATCGCCGCCGAGAAACAGCGGCAGCACCTCGGCCGCGTCAACGCTTTTGCCATAGGATTTCGTGAAATCGCTCGGGCCATAGTAATTCACCACGCAGGCCACGCGGCTCGAAACTCCGCCTGGCGTCGTCTCGCCTTCGAATTGCGGCACGTCGCCGGTGACGCCGAGAAACTGCGCCAGGTGTCCGCCCGCCGAATCGCCCAACGAGGCGATCCGCTCAGGGTCGAGATGATACTTATCCGCATGGACCTTCAGCCAGCGCACGGCCGCCTTCACGTCGTACACCGCGGCCGGGAATTGATATTTCGGCGCCAGCCGATACGTGACCGTCACCGCGACATAGCCGCGCGCCGCGAGTTTCTTGCACAAATCGTTCCAGCGGTTACGGTCGCCGGCGCGGAAACCGCCGCCGTGGATGCAGACGACCGCCGGCAATTTTTCGGCGGCGGCGCCCAAAGACGCGTCGCTCGGTCGAGCCAGATTCAATTGCAAATGCTGATTATCAGGATTCGAATACTCGATCCCCTGTTCGAAGACGACATCTTTACTCTCGCCGGCGGCGCGGAGAGAGGTGCCTGGCAAGGCAAGGAGCACGGTCGAGGCGAAGCCGACGAGTAGCCGTGGTCGAAACATGGATGCGGGCCTTTCGCAAAAAATCGGTGGGAAGCGCGACGGCGTGAATCGACAGCCGATTCGCGAAGCCCTGATGCTGGCCTGACCGATGGCGCGAGTCAAGAGGCCGGCGGCCCATGAAATTCGCATCGAAGACGTGCGATAGCGACTATCGCGGCCGCCGGCGGAAATCTCGCGCCGTGGGACAATCGACCAGCCTTAATCGCTCACAAATTCGGGCGGGCCGCCTCAGGCTCTTGATTCGAAAGAGGCATAGCTGGCTCTTTGAGCCGTGGAGAATCAGTTAACTGCGTGGCAAGCAAACTTGCGATGGCCGCAGCGCCCTGCTCGCGCCGAATCACCGTCTGCCACACGAGCGGTTCCTCGACGGCGATCTGCTCGTCCTGGATCATCAACTCCTTGGTAACTGGCTGAGCGACGACGGGCTCGGCGGCTTCACTCGGCCAGAGCTCGCGCAACTGCCGTACCGCAACAGCCAGCCGAAGAACAGGATTACGCCGCAGGGCTGCACAATGAGCACGGCCGGCAACGTGCTGACCGTCATTCGCTCCAGCGCGGTCAGATCGAAGATGTAAGTTGTGACGAGCGCCAGCGTGATCCAAAATCGACCCCGGCCGGCGTTGTACGATGCGACGGTGGCCCAGGCCAGCGAGGGCGCGACGAGGATGTACGTCAGTCGCTCGGTGCCCGGCCCGAGCATAAGCTGCCAGGCGGACCAGACGCCGATCGTGATCATGACTTGCTGCCGGACGGTGGCGCCCCGCCATTGCTGCCAGAGACACCAAGCTAATGCGGCGGCGGCGCCCGCAGCTTGGACCAACATGTAGGTATGCGGGTTGACCGGCGAAAATAACTTTTCCCAGATCGTCCAGGCGTCGCGATAGCCGGTGAAACGGATCACTCCGGCTTGCCGCTGGAACAAGCATTGATACCAGCCAACGTATTGCTGAATTACCATCGCGGGCGGTTTGGTAAGAAAAGGAATGAGTCCCAGTCCCACGACTGCCACCGGCAATCGCGCGGCAAGCCGCCTCGGCCACTGCGCTCCGAACAGCCCGGCAACCGCCAATGGCCAAACCTTGATATGGATCGGCGCAGCCAACCACCAGGCGCCGCGCCACCACTTGCCGCGCACGATCGCCACCGCCCCGAGGAGAACCATGGCAATCAGCAGCGCGTTGCTCTGGGCTGACCAAAGGCTGCGCACCGAGCCCACGAGCGCGATCAGCAGAAATTTGCCTTCGGACGCGGCTGGCCAGCTGTGGGAGGGAAGCACGTCGCGATAAAAACGCCGCAGCCCCAGCCACAGCAAAGTGACGCTCGCCGCGATCCAAAGCATGCCACCGATCGCATTGGACCAAATCGCCAGCGGCGTCAGCAACACCGCAAACGTCGGGCTGTAATAGTAGGCCCGCTGAAAATATAGGGACTGGTTCGACCACCAATCGTGCGTGGCGCCGGAGAACGCCGTATAGACCGTATGCATTTCCGGCGAGACGAGCGCCTTGATTCCGCAGGCAACGCCCAGGGCAAACCACAGAACTCGGGCGGCGAGCAGCCACAAGGGCTGCGCTTCAGCGCAACGAGTCTGCGCGGCGCGGTCGTGGTGAGTGAAACCATGGTCGTTTCCGCCCGGGGCGTAAACTTCGTCCGCGGAGTTGGGGGGCGGGACTATCCCAGATTGCCGGCATCGCCGCAAGGGAACCCCGAGGAAAATCGCGACCGCGACTGGCGATTCCCGGCCGGCCCGCATCCGGCGCATTCCGCCAGCCAAGCCGACAACGCCTGGCGACAGACTTTGCAGGCCGAGCAGGGTTCGGCTAAAATTGCTCTGCAAGCATTCCGGAGGGTAAGCGAATGGCTAGCGGCGACACTGGAAATGTCGTGCCGGGAAACCGGTTGCGGGTTCGAGTCCCGTGCCCTCCGCCTTTGTCGCACATCGCGATTCTAATTGCGTTTCGTTCATCTCGTTCGGCTTGATTGCGGTGCGTGGATCGCTCGCACCTTGTGACCGTTTCACAGCCAATTGACAGCCATTCTAAGCCTGAATGGCAGCGAACACGCGCCGCTCGATTTTACACTTCTTGCAGGGCATATAAACCATCGCCCGGCAACCAGGGGATCGAACCGCCACTGGCAACGCCGCCGACATTATTATCGTGTTCGACGAGGGCGCATCGTCGAAGCTGGAACGCACGAGCAACCTCTCGGCCGCAACGGACTCTATGCCCAGCTGTTTTGCGAGCAAATCGCCCGAGTCGCGTGATCAAACAAATGCGTTCGGCCATCGAATCGAAGAGCCGCCCAGTGTGGTCCCGTGTGAACGCGGCACGATTTTTCGTCAGCAACTGCCTAGCGGCGGGATCAATTACGGGCATCGACTTAACTTGCTTCGATCTCCCCCTTGAATTCTCCGAATTTTGGCCGGCCATTTGCTCGTTTGGCAATCTCTGATGGTTGTACGACCGCTCGAAAGGATCCTACGCGACCACCCAAAACAAAAGGTCTCACAAGCTATGACTACGATCGAGCAACTGATTCAAGACGTCAGGAGAGGCTCCGCCAAGGCAGCGGAACGCCTCGGCCTGCTCGAATCCGATGTTCCGGGCGGCCTCGGGGCGTTGCGGGGCGAAGCGATCGCCGCCCTGCTCGAGTCCCTCACAAATCACATGGCCTCAATTCGGTTCGAGGCGGCTTGGGCGCTCATGTCATTTCGCGGAGATGCCGTGTGCGCCGCACCGCTGCTTGTCAAGCTCCTCAAAGATCCGGATGTCCAGGTCAGGTCGCAGGCGGCCGAGACCTTGGCAAGCGTCGGCGTCCCCTCGCGATATCTTCCCGAGCTTATTGATGCCCTTGGCGCAGACGAAAATAGCGTTCGTTCTGGCGCAGCCGATGCACTGGCCCACCTAGGCGCCGGGGCCGCGGGCGCCACTGCGGCATTGACGGTCGCGCTGGCGGACTCGGACCGCTTCGTTCGCCTGAGCGCTGCCGCGACCTTAGGAGCGATCGGTGCTGGCGCGGCCGCCGCAATGTCCGGGCTGTTCCAGGCTGTGCTATCGGCGGGTATCGAGGACGACACGGTATTTCTGTCGGCCATCGAAAGCATCTGTCGCGCGAGCCCGCCTGCGATCGCGGCGCTGCGCGAACTACTCGCGGCCCACCCCAAACCCCTGCGCACCTTCTTGAGAGTCGTGCTGCACCGAATCGCCGGGCTCAACTGAGACCAACTGCCGTCGGAAGCAGCCGGCGCAGACCCGAGGGATCGGAGTCAATTTTCGAAGTCTTTGGCAACCGTCGCACAACGGGCCTCCAAACGCTAGCTCGTGCGCATCGTTCGCGCAAATCGCCCACAAAACCCCTCGGAAAATTGACCTCGTCCGGGAAATCGTTTGCTCTCCGACAGCACGCCGCGGGAACTTTCACGCGGCAGCGCCGTTCGCGCTTGAGGTCCGACAGAACCGGCCGACATCGCGAACTTATCTTCCACCGTTGAAGTGCTTGCTCATGTGGACGGTGGCACTTCGATAGCCATTCGCGTGATAAAAGTCGATCGCCCCTTGGTTGTGGGCCATGACGTTGAGCCAGATTGCCCGACAACCGAGTTCCTTCGATTTTTCCTCGATTGCTTGCAGCGCCAGCCGGCCATAGCCCTTGCGTCGTTCCGCCGGCTTGATGAAGATGTGATAAAGAAACATGTCGCCACCCGACTGCCTGCAAGCGAGCCAAACATACCCAACCGGTAGACCCCGTCGCTCCTCCTTGATGGAAAAGAAGTAGTGGCCGGGCGTATTCAATCCCTCGGGTATCATCGCCTGGTGCTGGGACTGCGTTGTCCGCAACGCTTCTTCAAAGGTCTCTTGGTCGGTAATCATGCGATCACGTGCATATTCTTCTTCATGGTCGCTTAAATAGGTCTGGAAGACCCCGTCCGTCATCGGTTGCAGGGTGATACACATAAAGGATCTCACCGGGTGAATGAGTTATCGTCGCCAAAAGGAATGCTTCCACGTTATTGTTTTGGTCGGCGGCATGGGCCTCTGCGGCGTCATGCTGTGGCCCTTTGTGGCCCACGCTTTCTTGAACCATGCGCTTTCGTCGCTGGGCAATCGGCTTTGTGAAGATCGCACGCTGGCGAATTGTCGATGATCCAGTCGCCCCTCTAAATCCGAACCCCCGTGCCTGGAACGGAGACCACAGTCCAGTGGACGCCGTCCGGGCACGGGGCGGAGGAATCGATTGGTTGTCGGCGAATCCATTCTCCGGCGATTTCGCGCCCTGCGAACCACCGGTCGAGAGTCGCTCAATTGTTCGGCGACATGTAGTATCCCTTGCCTTGGATGAAGACAACATGGTATCTACCGGCCAAACCTTGCTGAATCATCGCGGCCGTGCACTGTTCGAACGTGGGATACGCGGGACCGAGCGTGAAAACCACGGCGTGGGCCACCGATGGAGCGACGACGAATGAACCCGTGACGCTCGTGACCAATGCAACCCCCAACACAATTTTCTTCAGCAGACTCATGGCAAATCCTCCTAAGAAATGTTTTTCGAGTCCGCGTTGTGCGGCCCCTGACAACCAGTAAATTGCCAAGGAGTTGAAGAAGCGGCCAAGATTCCGGAATCTTTTTTCGATCATCGGCGGCTGGCGATTGCGATGAATAAGTCGCCGGCTTGTGGCCCGGGCATTTTTTGGCCTTGCGGGCTTGTTGCTGGCGCCGCGCGAAGGGGCCGACGCAACGCTGTCATCGTTTCAGGCGTGCCTATTCAAAGCGCCGCGTCGATTTGGCATAATCATGGTTGCGCACAGAGCGCCGCGACAATTCTGGCGCGGTTTTCGGTGAATTAGCGAAGAAGGAACGGGATGTTCAGGAATCTCAGCACGGCGGGGCTCGGCGTTTCGGGCCGGCAAAGCGAAATTATTGAACTGGCGCTCTCCTACGGCTTTAAAGGCGTTGATCTCGATCTAGCCGAGTTTCAGGAGAACGCCAAGCTGCAAGGTCTGGCGCATGCGCGGCGGTTGCTCGATAGCGCGCGACTCAAAATCGGCACATTCCACCTGCCGATCGTCTGGGACGAAACCGACGAGGCGTACCGTGAGGGTCTGGCGGCGCTGCCCGATTTGCTGAAATTGGCCGCCGATTTGGGCGCCACCACCGCGGTAACCCGGATCGCGCCGGCGAACGACAGTCGCCCATACCACGAGAATTTCGAGTTCCATCGCCGCCGACTCGGCGAATTGGGTGAATTGCTTGCGCCGCACAACATCCGGCTCGGCGTCGGATTTGTCGCTCCGGCCGCGGCGCGAAAGGGTCGGGCGTTCCAATTCATCCATGCGCTCGATGCGCTGGTGATGCTGCTCGGCATGGTGCGGGCGTCGAATGTCGGGATCGTGGTCGACGCCTGGCAAATCCATGCCGCCGGCAGCTCGCTGGACGATCTGCGAAAGCTCGGCAAAGGCCGGGTCGTCGCGGCGTATCTTTCCGACGCGCCGGCCGATGTCGCTTCCGCCGATTTGACTGAATCGCAGCGTCTTCTGCTCGGCGAAACCGGCGTGATCGACTCGGCCGCCGTTCTGTCGCTGCTCGCCGAACTGGACTTCGATGGGCCGGTCACTCCGCTGATCCATGCAAGTCAAACACAGGGTCTGCGCCGCGAACAACTCGTGAAGCTGGCCGGCACGCGGCTGACCGACGCCTGGAAAGCCGCGCATCTGACGAGCTCCGGCAAGGCAAGCCAGCCCGCGAGTTGACTCGCAGCGCTTCGCGAGTCGTTGCCGATGGCAGAGCCGGTTCTAACGATACGCGCCGAGCGATTTGCCGACCCGAGTTGTGGCTCTAATGCCGGAAGTGCCGACTCTGCCGATCATTGGTGCCGTGCGAATTCAATATGCCGGCTGCACAGGCGCCACTCCGCACTTCGCTCCGTAGCATCCCAGTTTGGTTGAATCGGAATTGGCAGGCTGGACGATCGGTCCTATGAACAATCGCTCTTTACGGAACAAAGAGCGGTCGCTCGAAGCCTGCCTTGCTTGGACAGGCGGTCAGCCACTAAGGGAATCACGGACGAACGATGCATCGCATCCCCTCGATTCGCGTTGCTAGTTGGATTCTGACCTCGGCGGGTCTGATCGGGCCCCTATGCCTCGTCGGCTGGACCGGTTGCGGAACGTCGACGAAGAGCGCCCCCTCGGAAGTCGCGTCGCGGAATGTCGGCGATCACTCGACTGCCAATGCGGACGGCACGGCTGACTCAATGCGGGCTCACTCGTCAGGCGGCATTCTCCGAACCGCCAGGCGCGGCGCCTAGCTCCTTGCCGGCGAATCGTCCCGCGTCCTACTCCGCCGAGATGGTTGACCCAAGCGATAGCGGCTCTGCCCTGGCGCGCTTATCGCAAATCCGTCCGGTGCCGCTCGCCGACGGTCCCGCCTTGACCGCCGACGAGACGAAGACGTTGTCGCCGCTCGAGCCGTCCGACGAATTGCCGGAATTGCAATTCCCCCAATCGGCCGTTGAAGAGGCTATTGCCGCGACCGCCGGTCCGAGCGCGGCCTTGCTATCGCCATCCACGGCGGGAGCGACGACCGTGGTGCGTCAGCCTGCCGACGCGGCAGACGCCAAGACCCCGGCCGCTGATCCCCAGCCATCGTCAGCGGAAGGTGCCGCCGCCGGGCGCAAGAACCCGGGGCTCAACCCGCGATGCCGGAGCTAACGGCGAGCTCCTGCCGCACCTCAACCCGACGTCGCGCAACCGATCGCAGCCGCTCCTCCTGTCGTGCCGCAGGCCGGGACAGAGCCCGAGCTGGCCCGCGCTGCTCTGGCGTCGCCGAGGCCGCTGGACGCGGTCGCTTCGTCGAATGCCACGGCGACGGCCGAGCCCGTCTATCGACCCGGCAGCGAACATATTCCACGTAGCGCCGAGATGGATGCCGTCGTCCAACAGGCCAGCGCCGCGAATCATCATGCCTTCGAGTTGGCCGAGCACGGAGCGATTTATTCGGCCCGCGCCGAATTCATCGTCGCCCTGCGAACGATTGCCGAGGCGCTCGATGCCAGGCAGGACAACGACGACCACGTGCGGATGCTGGAAGCAGGCTTGAAAGCTCTCGAGGAGCTTGACGACTTCGGCGCCCGCGACCTCGACTGCGGCGACGACCTGAACCTTGATCAGATCGTCGCCGGACATCGCACGCCCGTCTTGAAGGAACTGCTCCAGGATCCGCCCAGCGGCAAGATCACCGCTCACCGGGCGATGAGTCTATACCTCACGTATGCCGAACAGAAATTGGGAGCCTGTTGTGCCGACATTCCGGCGGGCTCCGCGGCGCTGTACGGACTAGGGAAAGTCTATACGGTGCCCGATTCGGCACATGGGCCGTCCGATGCCACGCATGGCGCCAAGGCCGTTGCCTTTCACGAGGCGGCGCTGGCGGTCGATGCCCGCAACTTCCGCTCGGCGAATGAACTGGGAGTGCTGCTGGTGCGCTTTGGCCGGTTGCCGGAAGCGCGGGCGGCGCTGCTGCACAGTTTGGCCGTTTCACCGCAGCCGACGACCTGGCGGAACCTGGCGGCGGTGCATCGGGCGTTGGGACAGAATCAATTGGCCGCAGCAGCCGGACACGAGGCACAGTTGTTGGCGATGCGGCAACAGCAGGCGGGAACGGTGGTGGGTGGCTCGGCGAATCAGGTTCACTGGGTCGACCCCGCCACGTTTGCCCGCTCGTCATCGCTGCCAATCGACGCCAGCCCCGGCGCGAATCCGCAGCAAGCCGCCGCGCAACACAGCGTGGCCCAGACGCTGCCGCCGTCAACGTCTCAACGCTAAACAGGAACGATCAGCATGACGCGAATCCGACATGAATCGAGCGGTCGCATCCGCTCCCTTGGGCTGTTGGCCGTGGCCGTTGTCGCGGCAGCGGTATTGGAGCGAAACCTGGTGTTTGGCAGATCCCCCGATCCGCAACCTTGCGCGTGCGGCAACGCCCCCTGCGCGCCGTGGGAGTGCGGAGATCAAGGCGAATATGCCAATCGGGCGCGCTTGGCCCACGTGCCGGTCTATCGGCTCCGCGTCGATGACAAGCTGCGATGTGTTTATCGCTTGACGCGCAAGGAAACCAACCGGCCCTATTTGCTGAATGTCGGCGATGAAGTGTCGGTGGAATCGTTCACCGATCCGGCCCTCAATCGTCCTAGCCTGATTGTGCAGCCCGACGGCACGATTACGCTGCGCTTGCTCGGACAAGTGAAGGCGGGCCATCTGACAATGGTTCAGTTGCGCGACGAGTTGGAAAAGGCTTATACCAAATTCTACAAGACCCCCGCGATGACCGTGACGCCGGTCCGCGTGAATGCCAAGCTCGAAGATCTGCGGGCCACGGTCGATGCTCGGGCGGGAACCGGCGGGCAAGGGCTTGAGGTCACGGTCACACCCGAAGGCACCATCAGCCTGCCGGCGATCGGCCCGGTGCCGGTCCAAGGATTGACGCTCGATGAGGTGAAACGCGAGATCGACGAACGCTACGACGCGGTGGTCCAAGGAATCGAAATCACGCCGATCCTGGACACCCGGGCGCCGCGTTATGTGTACGTCCTGGGCGAAGTGAAAACTCCGGGCCGATTCACCCTTGAAGGCCCGACGACGGTCACGCAAGCCCTCTCGTTAGCCGGCAGTTGGAATGTGGGCGCGAATCTACGGCAAGTGGTGATCTTTCGCCGCGGCGACGATTGGCGACTGATGGCGACGATGGTCGATTTGCACTGCGCCTGGCCGGCAAGAATCTTTGTCCCGCCGGCGAAATCTGGCTGGGCGATTCCGACGTGGTCTTGGTGCCGAAATCGGCAATTCTGCAGGCCGACGACTTCATCAACCTGGTGTTCACGCGCGGAATTTACGGCGTAATGCCGTTCTCGACGTCTTATTCGTTCAATAGTTTCGGCGCCGTCGTACCATAGCCCCGTGAACCGCTGCTCGGTAAAGAGCCGCGCACGAAGTAAGCGACCCAGACCTCACCACTTGCCACGAGCTCTCACGATCCATTTGCCGATAGAAGAGCCGCGCACGAAGTGAGCGACCCAGACGGCACCACTTGCCACGAGCTCTCACGACCCATATGCCCATAGAAGAACGGCCCGTCAAGTAAACGGTGGGTGGGGCCAGTGGCGAACCTTTAAATCGCTTACTGCGTGCGCGGCTCCTGGGTATGAACCTCAGCCAGCACGCTTCGCCCGTTGGGCGGCGCGGCCGCAGCCATAGGCGGCCCCAATCATTATCGCCGCCATCGTGAAGCACCAGAGCGTCGCAGTCGATCGAATCGGGGCAAGATCCAGAGGCAATTCGAATTCGGGCGGCATCGCCAGCGCCACCGTACCCACGGTGCCGTAAAGCGTGGCCGTGGTGGCGAACACGATCATCGCCACCCAGAGCGCGCTCCAATCGGGCACCGATGTCAGCCACACGGCGTATGCCAATTGGAGCGCGGACCAGAGCAAAGCTGCCCGTGCCCAAGCGGGCGCCGCGGCAAGATCCCAATGCTTCAGTGCCGGCGAGATGGCGATGAGGCTAATCACCGCCAGCCCGATCGCGATTCGATGGCTCGTCCGTCGTAAATCTTCGCGCGGCTTGCTCGGCCGACGAATGGTCGCTGTCGCCGAAATATCCTGGACCTTCGCCTCCGCGTCAGGCGACGCAGGGGACCATGGGATCTTCAAGCGGCGCAACGATTGGACCAGGCGTTCGATCCGCGGAGAAACCGACGTTTTTCTCGCGCTGGTTTTCCGCCGCGGCGCGGTCCCGAGTTTATCTGGAACGTTCCGTTTCGAAGCGGAGTCCGAAGCTGTCGGTGAAACGCCCGCTGGATTTGCCAAGGGTTGGACCGGGACATCGAATGCAACGCCGTCCGGTGCGCCGGGCGCCATTTGGGGCGGCTCGGCATTGCCAAGAATTTTCCACGCCCCATCCATCGTGGTCTTCGCGCCGGGAAACTCGGTGCCAGGCGATGCCGCGGGAATTGTTGCCGCGGGCAGAGGTTTCTCTGGTGAAACGGTCGGAAAAGGTGGCGACGCCACCGGTTCGGCCCATGCTAGATCGGCTGCCCATTCCAACTCGTCACGCTCTTCGGCCGAAGCGGGAATCATTGGCGCCGTGTCGGCAAGCTTCGTGCGGGTTCGAACTGGTTCAACTTGCTTTGGCGCTGGCGGGGCGCTCGGCGGCCTCGTGTCCTCGCCGGACATGATGGCCGTCAGCGGTTCAACGAATGGCCGCCTGTGCGTCTCGGCGTCGGTGACAGTTGCCGGCGGCGCTGGACCGACGTCGAGCGCTGGCGGTGGGAGCAGAGAAGTGTCGGCGGGCGGCTTTTCGGACGCCTGCTTGTCTTGCTTCGCACCTACGCCGATCCCGTGCGCATCGACAAGCTTTGCGCCGCTCGCGGGAACATGCACCGGTTTGCGGCAGATCGGGCAGGGTCCGACGCGGCCCGCCATCGAATCGGCCAACTTCAGCGGATGGCCCGACGGACAAATGACTCGAATCGACATGCAGCGCAATTTCCTCGTGCCGGACGCCGCGATCGCCACACGTTAAAGCGCCGGCTCTAGTGCATTGTCAGGCGCTGATTTAGGGTGCCACTGGCTCTGCCAGTGTTCTTCGTTGCTGACCGACCAAGGCAAGAATTCCAAAGATCACTGGCAGAGCCAGTGGCACACAATCCAAGACTCAAGCGTTGACAAACTCTAGTGTGTTCGGCCACCGGAGCATTGTAAAGCGACCCGCGAGCGCCCGAGCGACGAGCGCCGGACGCGCATGCGGCAGTCAAGGATATCCCGGTGCTATAGCGCCGCGCGGCGAAAGGCGAAGAATTTCCTGGGTTCGCCAGAGCTGCGCAAAGCGACCGAGGGCCGAGACCGAGTGCTTCCCGTGAGCCTGTGCTGGGGGCGAACTCCACCCACGAGACTCTAATCCAAACCCTTGCTGCATCGCTTGCAGCGCTTCTGTTGCGGGTGAAGCAATGCCCGGCATTTCGGGCAGTGCTTTTGCTTAAGGCCTCGGGCCCGATCGGTCTTGGGACGGGTGCGCATTGGATAACTCCAGGTTAAACGCCATTCTTTGATCCAAATGTCTTAACCGCTCGGGCCCGGCTCGGCAAGGTGGTTAGTAGTGGTACAGTTTGAGCCCCGACGGCACACGGAATGTGCCTACTACGTGGCAGGCACGCTCCGCGTGCCGTCGCCGCGCCAAAAATGTCAAAATGTACCACGACGATGTGGTTGAGGTTGGAAAGCAACCCTACCCCCTGTGCGATGATCACCCGTCAAAATGCTTGCTGACGTGCGCGGTTCGGTTTGCGCGTTCCGAGCCCGAGCGTCATCCAGTGAGCGGTTCGTGCAGCCTGTCGCTAGTTTCATCGCGGCCGACAGTTTAGACTCAACCGGCGGTCCCGCGCGGCTGCTCGCGAGAGATTCAACGTCATGTCGTCCGCCACCGTGCCTCCGATTCCACCCGCGATGCCTCCAACCGGGCGCGCTCGGCCATTCCGCACGGCGCTGCTTCGCGGATTGGGCGTCTTGCTCCCCCCGCTGTTGACGATTGTGATCGTCGTTTGGATTTGCCAAACGGTGAAATTTTACGTGCTGGAGCCGATCACGACAGAAACTCGCGACGTGCTGGCATGGTGGCTGGCCGACGTCCGCGACGAATTGCCCGGGGCCAAACGGACCGAGCAATACGAAGTCTACCTGGCAGACGGCCGTCCGTTTCGACTGCTCGACGACGGCCATTATGTCCCGCTGCAAACGTACATGATCGCCTTGCGCGGGTCGGGTTCCGCGGCGCCGCCGACGACGGGCATTGGCGTCTATCGCCGCTATGTCGAGACAGTTTACCTGCGTCCGATCATCGTGATCCCAGTCTTCTCCGTGCTCTTCCTGGCGGTGATGTACGTGTTGGGCAGCTTGTTCGCCGCCGGCCTCGGCCGCGCGTTATGGGAATACTTCGAGACCGTCATCAAGCGGCTTCCCTTGGTGCGAAGCGTTTACGGCGCCGCGAAGCAAGTGACCGACTACATGCTGACCGAGAAGTCGTTGGAGTTCAAACGCGTGATTGCGTTCGAGCATCCGGCGGCGGGGATGTGGCAGATTGGTTTCGTGGCCAGCGAAGGCTTTCGCGAAATCCGCCGCCTGGCCGGCGAGCCGGTTTTGGCGGTGCTGGTCCATGTGAATCCGGTTCCTGTCAGCGGCTACATTCGGCTGGTGCCGAAGAGCCAGGTGTTGGATCTCGACATGACGGTCGATCAGGCGGTCCACTACATCGTCAGCTTCGGCGTCGTCCTGCCGCCGCAACAGTTGCCCGAGCTGCAGGCCCAGGTCGCTGCCACCAAGCAAGCCGATTCGAGATAGACCTCGACGAAGAGCGCTTCAGCCCCGCTGCGGCACGGAGATTATTGGCTCGAAGCGTTAGCTTTGAAGCTGCGCTTTATCAGCAGCAGGCGGAGGATACCAGCCCGACGCGTTAGCGAGGACGCTGGACGATGGTCCTTGCAAAGCGTCCTCGCTAACCAACATTATGCAAGTGGAAACAGTTTAATGTTCGGACAACGACTTAAGCGTGCTAGCAAGCATGAAGTCGACTCCGTTTTGGCGTAGCTAGCAGACTTAACTTCTGATCCGAACGTCACGCATGCAAGCAATTGCATAATGTTGTAACGCGTCGGGCTGGTGGGTTGTTTGTCAGATCTCCGAGCGCGGATTGCCATCCCGAACAAAAAAACCGGCCGCGGCACGTTGGCGTGCTGCGGCCGGCTTGAGTTGTTTGCAAATTGTGGGAGGCGATTTGGACCGATGTTACGGTCCGATGCTCGGCGGATTCGCGGCCAGGTAGTCGCGCGGGCCGCGATTGGTGTAGTAGGGATAAGCCACAGCGCCCGTCGGCGGCCCGGCCGCGCCGAGATATTCACCACCGACGCCGCGGGGGATCGGACCGTGGGCGTAACCATGAGCGCCATTGGGATCGTTCGGATCGCCGCCATTCATTGCGTAGCCGTCGCCACCACCGCCCGGGCCGCACCCACCGGGGCCGCAACCACCTGACTCCGCACGCTCCATTGCCGCAGCCGCCTTGGCCGCACGCACATCCGCCGCCAGGATAGCTCCCGCCATCAGTCATGCCGCTGCCGTTGCAACAGCCTCCGCCATTGCAACCGCAGCTGCTGCAACCGCCTCCGCCGTTGCAACCGCAGCTATTGCAGTCGCCACCCCAAGGCTTGTGGCAGTAGAACAAGCGGTCGCCGATGCCGCATCCGGTGGTGGCTAAGAGCGTTGTCGCGACAAACAAGAAATAGCAAGCGCGTTTCATATCCACCCCGATTCCTTTCGGCGATTTATTCCTGCAAGTGATTCTTGGCCGGCGGTCGGACCTATTGCTTCTCCCCTCGCCCCTTGCGGGAGAGGGGCCGGGGGTGAGGGGTGGCATCGCGGATTGGCGACTCCCGCACCCTCATCCTGCCATCTCCCATCGAGGGAGAGCAAAGTCGCCTATCGGACCGCCCAGATAGCCTTATCGGCGCTGTACACGGAACAATCCAGAAAATCGACAAAATCGCCACCAGCCGGATAACCGGCATAGGCGGGATGGGACGCGACGCAGGCTTAAAGCTTATGGCTCAAGGCTTAGGGACCAGGACGAGGACGAACTAGCTTGCTTCGCACCCTAAGCCATTAGCCCTAAGCCCTAAAGCCTTTCACCTTTTGCCTTCTGTTGACTCGATTCTCAGCGATCCCTAGGATTCTGCGGCTTTTTCTCCTTTCCGAACTATCCGACGAATCGCCGTCATGCGCCCCAGACTACGGACCGTGCTTGTCGTCCTCTGCGTTCTGGTCCTGTTGCTGGGCGGCGGTCTGGCTTGGATGTTGACGGCGGTCCGGCATGTGCCCCATTTCTATGCGGATGCCCTGGCGGTCGAGCCGGCGGTGCAAAAACAATCGAGCGCTGAAATGATTCGCCGCTCGGCAACGCTGTCGAACGATGTTCGGCGTGGAGGTCGCTGGCAGGCAACCTTTACCGTGCAGCAAATCAACGGCTGGCTGGCGGTCGATTTGCGCGAGAATTATCCCAACGCGATTCCACCCCAATTGCGCGACCCGCGCATCGCGATCCACCAGGGTGAAATCATCCTGGGATGCTTGTACGACAAGCCACCTATCCAAACGGTCCTGTCCCTTACGGCCGATGCCTACATGCAATCGCCCAATGTGCTGGCGCTGCGGATCCGCCGCGCCCGTGCTGGCGCAGTGCCGGTTCCGCTGAAAGAGGTCGTGGACAAGCTGGTCCACGCCAGCGAAGGGACTGGCTGCCGCGTGACGCTACGGCAGATCGACGCCGATCCGCTGTTGCTGCTCTCATTTCCCGCGGCGGAAAATGGCGACCACGGCCGAGTCGTCCACGTCGACACGGTCGAGTTGCACGAGGGCGAACTCTACGTCGCCGGCAGCACGGAACGGACCGATGCGCGCTCGGCGCGGTCCCGGTAGGGCGGCAATCATAAGAAATGACGAATGACCAATGACGAATGTCGAATCAATGACGAATGACCAAATGGCGAATTCAGGAAGGTTCGCCTTTTAACCAGGGTGGCTTTCCACTGTGCCATTCGTCATTCGTGCTTCGTCATTCATTCGACATTCGTCATTTTCTCCCCAACTGCCCTTTCGGCGCCCCGCGGTTTTTGGTAGCTATCCGACTCGAAAATCGGTGGGCGGCAGCGGTCTTTGCCGCCCGACGCGCGATGCGAGCCTCGCGGCAACCTCATCCGGCTCGATGCATCACTCCGGAAGTCAGACCCATGAAAAGTCTGCTGTTGCGCTGTCCGCGCTGTCGGTGATCGTCGTGCTCGGTTTAATCGTCGTGGCGCATGCTCAACACCGCAGTGCGCCGGGAGATCAAGCGGCTGCCCCGGCGGTTTCCACTGACGCTGCCGCCGTGAGCGATGCCGCGGCCAACGCCGACGATCCCCCGCGCCCGTTCGTGCCAGATACGTCGATGCGGGTCCTGTCGATCGAGAACCAGCGGACAGGCGGCCCAGGCCGGGCGATGCAAACGGCCGCGGCTTCGGCCGAAGCTGAGCCGAGTGATCCGTTTAAAACGCAAAACGCCGGGCCCCCGCGCGTCGTGGAATCGGCGGCCGCCTATGGTGTCGGCTCGAACTCGCTGCGCTCTGAGCCGGAAGTCGTCGGCAAAATCAATCTCGATGAAGCCAAACCGAACGACATTCGGCCCCCGGCGAACCTTCTGCCAGCGGCCGATGCTCGCGGCCCGCACCGCCTCGAGGCGCAAGTCGCCATGAATCCAACAGCCGACGAGCCGCGGTTGATCTCACCGCAAGTTGATGCCGCCAGCGGCGCGGCGGAGCTGCGACCGATCGCCTCGGCTAATCAATACGGCGGCAACGCTCTCACGATCACCGCGCCGGCCGATTCATTGCACACCGAAAGCCGACCGCTGGCCATTCCTATGCCGGCGGAAGAAAACATCGCGGCGAATCAGGCGGGAGTGGAGGGTTCTGGAAAACCCGGCGCGAGGCAGCTTGAAGGGATCCAGTCGCCGCAGTTGACGATCGAAAAAATCGCCCCGCCCGAGGTGCAAGTCGGCCGCCTGGCGAAGTTCGAGATCCGCGTGCACAACGTCGGCGCCGCTGTCGCGGAAGGTGTCGAAATTCACGATCAGGTGCCGCAAGGGGCCAAATTCATTTCCAGCAATCCGCTGGCCACGACCGGACCAAATGGCCAATTGACCTGGTCGCTGGGCGCCCTCAAACCGGGAGACAAAGCCGGCGTTCAGCTTGAGTTGATGCCGTTGGCCGAAGGGGAGCTAGGCAGCGTGGCCAGTATTACGCTGTGCGCCGAGGCTTCCGTGCGCACGGTCGCGACCCGGGCACGATTGGTCGTCGAGCTTTCGGCGCCGAAGCAAGTCATGATCGGCGAAGATGCGACGGTGGTCGTCCGAATTTCCAATCCCGGCACCGGAACCGCCACGGGCGTCGTGCTCCTGGAGCGCGTGCCCGAGGGAACACGTCATCCGGCTGGAAGTAGCTTGGAGTTCGACGTCGGAGCGCTCAAGCCGGGCGCCTCGCGGCAGATCGAACTGTCGCTCACCGCGGCAAAGGCGGGCCGCGTGGTAAATCTCCTCAAAGCGCGCGCTGAGGGAAACGTGTCGGCCGAAGGGTGCGCCGAATTTGACATCGTGGCGCCAGGCCTGGCGGTGACGATGACCGGTCCGACGCGCCGCTATCTCGAACGGCAAGCCACGTACGTGGTCTCGGTGACGAATCCTGGCACGGCTCCCGCCAAGGACGTCGAGCTGACCACGCAATTGCCCAAGGGCATGAAGTTCATTCAAGCGAACAACGCCGGACATTACGATCCGCAAACGCACACGGTCCGTTGGAGTTTGGAAGAACTGCCGCCGACCGAAACCGGCCGCGTAACTTTGGTGGCGATGCCGATTGAAGTGGGGGAGCAAACCGTCAAGATCGAAGGCAAGGCGAAACAAGGGCTATCGGACGAAAAGCAGCAGACCGTCACTGTCGAAGGACTCGCCGCGGTCGAATGCGACATCCGCGGGACCGACGATGCGATCGAAGTCGGCGGTGAAACGACCTACCAGATTCACGTGGTCAATCAGGGCTCGAAGGCCGCGGAAAATCTGCGGCTCTCGGCCATCTTTCCGCCGGAAATGAAGGTGCTCCGGGTCGAAGGGACCGGACATCCGGCGATCAATGACCATCGAGTCGATTTCGAGCCGGTCGCCCAGTTGGCGCCCAAAGCCGAGGCGACGTTCCGCATCCGCGCTCAAGCGCTACAAGCCGGCGACCTACGCGTGAAAATGCAACTCCAGTCCGACGACATGCGGCAGCCAGTGAACAAAGAAGAAAGCACCCGCGTGTATGTCGACCGTTAGAGTGCAAGCCTGAAGCGCAAGCGAAGGACCAACATCGCAAAACAACGTCGAACGTCCTTCGCTAGCGCGTCAGGCTTAAGGGGGGAGACGCGCGTCCGCGCCGGCATTCCCGCCTTCAAAACGCCCGCACGTTTGAGCGCGCATTGAAGCACCGGCGGAGAAGGCGGCTGCTCCTGCTTTCCGATCCGGCGATAAATCTTGCCCTGCTTGCGCAAATTCGATGCCGAAGCTCTTTCGGTTTCTGAACGGGCACTTTCGGTGCTAGCTGCGAACCGATTGGCGGCCAATTTTGACGGCTCCTAGCGATGCGGAGCGCCGCCGCTGGCCGATAGAGAGGGATGTACCGATTCCTCCGGCCCCACGGTCTCATCGCATTGCAAGCTTCCGGCCTCGGTCGGCGGCGTGCCCCACCCGACATGAAAAAGAACGTTTTCTTCACGCGCAATGCGCTCGGGCTGACGATGTTGGCAACTTTCTTGTTGCCGATCATTCTGCTCGGAGCTCGGACCACGTTGCGCAGCAACCGCAACGACGTAAAGGAATGGCTCCCGCCGTCGTACCGTGAGACGAGCGAATACAAGTGGTTTCAAAAGAACTTTTCCAATGAAACCTTCGTCCTCGTCAGCTGGGACGGCTGCACGCTGGATGACGAACGGCTCAAGATTCTCACCGCGAAGCTCGACGCCCGACGCGCCGAATCCGCCGCCGGGGCCGAAGCTGTTCAGCCATTTGGTCACCGGCCCCAGCGCCGTGGACCAAATGAGCAGCCCGCCGCTGAATCTCAGCGAGCCCGAAGCGGTCAGCCGGTTGCGCGGCTCGCTGGTCGGGCCCGATCCAAAAGTCAATCAGACCTGCGCCGTGTTCACGCTGTCGACTGCCGGCAAAGAGTTCCGCGCAAGGCCGTTGAAGCAATTTACAACGGGGCACTAGAGTCGGGTGTGCCGGCCAAGGCCATCCACATGGGCGGCCCGCCGGTCGACAACGTCGCGCTCGACAAAGAAGGCGAACGGATGCTGCTGTTGCTGGCCGGCCTGTCGGGCATCGTGGGCCTGGGGCTAACCTGGTGGTACATGCAGAACGGCCGGCTCGTCGGCTTTGTGATCTTCAGCTCGGTGTACAGCGCTGCGCTCAGTCTGGCCATCGTCACGTATACCGGCAACACGATGGACTCGATCCTGCTGAACATGCCCTCGATCGTCTACACGATGGGCATGTCGGGCGCGATCCACATCATCAACTACTGGCGCCACAACGCCGCCGAATATGGCATGGAAGGCGCCCCGACGCGGGGCCTGAAAATGGCCTGGCTCCCCTGCTTTCTGTCGGCCAGCACGACGTCGCTGGGACTGATTTCGCTTTGCACGAGCGAACTCAATCCGATCAAAAAGTTCGGCCTGTATGCGGCCATGGGAGTGATGGGCACGCTGGTGCTGCTGTACATCTTTGTGCCGTCCGCCTTGGAACTTTGGGGACCCAAAATTGAACGGATCGATCCCCGCACTCCCCAACCGCTGGACGAGCGCGAAGTCGATCATCGCCGCCGGATGCGCTGGATGGCCGACTTCATCACCGGCCACCAGAAGATGATCTGGGCCACGTTCATGCTCGTCATGCTTGCCGCCGGCTACGGCCTGACGAAGGTCAAGACATCGATCAATCTGATGGCCTTGTTCTCCCGCAAATCGGAAATCGTGCAGTCGTATGCCTGGCTGGAAGAACATCTCGGCCCGCTCGTGCCGATGGAAATCGTCGTCCGGCTGGACGAAAAAACGTGCAGCCTCAATTTTCTCGAGCGGATGGAGCTCATCCAACAGATCCAGCGCCGCGTGGAAAAGCTGAAAGATGTCGGCAGCTCGCTGTCAGCCGTCACTTTCGCGACCGACATCGGCACCGGTCCGGCCGCGGGTAGCCATATGGGCGGACTTTCGCGCACGCGGCGGTCGGTCCTCAACAAGCGATTGCTCGAACATCGCGCCGACTTCTTGAAGGGAGACTACTTGGCCGAGGATGATGGACAGGAGCTGTGGCGCGTCAGCCTCCGCGTGGCGGCGCTCCGCGATGTCGACTACGGCGCGTTTGTCGACGACATCCGCACGGCAGTCGATCCGCTCGTCGAAGCCCAGCGAGCCAAGGGCGTGCGCGGCATCGACGGAATCACCTACACCGGCCTCACGCCGCTGATCTACAAAGCCCAACGCTCGTTGCTGTCCGGTCTGATCGAAAGTTTTTGCTGGGCATTCGTGATGATCGCGGCCGTGATGGCGATCAATTTCCGCAGCGTGACCGCGGGGCTGCTGACGATGATCCCCACAGTCTGGCCCGTGTGCGTGGTGTTCGGCATGCTCGGCTGGCTGGGGATGATGGTCGACATCGGGACGATGATGACCGCCGGCGTAGCGATGGGCGTCTGCGTCGACGACACGCTGCACTATGCCACCTGGTTTCGCCGCGGTCTGCGAATGGGCTTGGATCGCAAAGCGGCGACGCGGTTCGCCTATGAAAACGCGGCGAAGGCCATGTATCAAAGTTCATTTGTCGTGGCGTTCGGGCTGGCGGCCTTCGGCATCAGCGCGTTCATGCCCACCCGGCGATTTGGCTTGCTGATGCTGACGCTGCTCAATTTTGGATTGTTCGCCGATCTGGTTTTGACACCGGCGATGATGGCTGGTCCGTTGGGTTACTTTTTCTCGAAATGGTGGTTCAAGCCGAAGCAGGTCGAAGCGCCGACTCAACCCCACGACCCGATGATCCACTCCGCGAGGCATTCGGCCACGATCCCCGCCCCGCACATGCCGCAAGTCACCGCGCCGCAAACCGCCTCGCGCCGCCCGTAGCCGCGCCCCCGTTAGCCGCGACACGACGTGCCCAGAGCGAAACGCGTCGCACGCCACGCGCTCCACTCCGAGTACGTCGCGACGCGGCTAACAAGAGCGCCTCTTTCCCGCCGTGCCGCTGCGACATACCATGATCTCTTTGGGGGCGGTCGTCCCACGGACGTCCACGCGCACAAGGAGAAATCATGGAATCTGGCAAACGAGCCGCGAGCGAACTGGGCAGCGGATTATCGAAACGAAAACGGAATTTGCGGCGCAATCGATTTTGGGGCTTCGCCCTGCTGGCGGCCGCCTTGTTTGCGAGCCTGCCATCGCCCGATCTCCTTGCCGCGGCTCCCGCCGCCGACGAAAGCTCGACCTCGGCGAAAGATCGCGAATTCGCGGTCGCGATCAAAGCAGCGAACTCGCTCTACGACAACATCCGCACCGAGGTGCTGCCCAACGGATTGCACGTCTATCTCAATCCGGTCCCTGGCTCGCCCGTCGTCACCACGATGGTGGCCTACCGCGTCGGCTCGGCTGACGAACAACTGAACAACACTGGCTTGTCGCACTATCTCGAACATCTGATGTTCAAGGGAACCGACAAGATCATGCCGGGCGAGATCGACCACATCACGCTCACCAACGGCGGCCAAAACAACGCCTACACGACCGAAAACTTCACGATCTTTCACTTCGACTTTTCGTCCGACCGGTGGCAATTGGCGCTGCCCATCGAGGCCGACCGGATGCAAAATCTCCGGATCGATACGAAGCACGAATTCGAACAGGAAAAAGGGGCCGTCATCGCCGAGCTCAGCCGCGACGAAGACCAGCCTTGGGATTTGGAGCAAAAGACCATCGTTCCGCTCCTCTTCGGCCCCCAGGCGCCCTACGGCCATCCCGTCATCGGCCAGGCCGAGCATGTCCGCCGCGCCACGGCCGCGATCATTAAGCGCACTACGACAAGTGGTATCATCCGAACAACGCCTCGCTCGTCGTTTGCGGCGGCTTCGATCCGGACCAGGCCATGGTCAAGATCAAGGAACTATTCGGGCCGATTCCCTCCGCCAAGCTGCCGCCGCGCAATCCGCCAGTGCCGATCGAGCATACCGAGCCGATCCATCATGAGTTCTCCTCGAAATTCGACGTGGCCCGGATGATCATGGGCTTCACGACCGTGCCCAGCACCGATCCCGACCTGCCTGCCTTGGAGGTTTGTCAATCGGTTCTGAGCGGCGGCAAGACGAGCCGGTTCTACAAGGACCTGGTCGAAGGGGCGGAGATCGCCTCGTCGGCCGAAAGCTTCGACACCTGGGGCCGTTACACCGGCTGGTTCGGCGTGCAGTTGGAATTGCTGCCGGGCAAGGATCGCAAGGCGGCGGAAAAACTGGTCCTGGGCGAGTTGCAGCAGCTTGCCGACACGCCGATTACGCCCGCCGAATTGGCCCGCGTGCGGCAAGGGATCATCGCCTCGGCGGTGTTCGACCGCGAAAGCGTGCATCAACTGGCCGACAACATCGCCCAGGGCGTGACGCTGAACGATCTCCCGTGGCTGAAAACGCTGCTGCCGCGGATCGCCGCCGTCACTCCGGCCGACGTGCAGCGCGTAGCCAAGAAATACTTGAACCCCAATCAGCGCGTAGTCGTTTGGTCGGTTCCGAACGAGTCGACCGACGACGATGCAAAGAAGGGGGGCTCGGCGAAAAAACCGGAAGAAGATAAACGCTCGGACCGCAAACTCCCCTCGCCCCTTGCGGGCGCGTCTCTCCCCTCGCCCCTTGCGGGAGAGGGGCCGGGGGTGAGGGGTGGCGCGACTGGTAGTGCATCACCCTCACCCCAACCCTCTCCCGTCAAGGGAGAGGGAGCAGCTCTCCCCTCGCCCCTTGCGGGAGAGGGGCCGGGGGTGAGGGGTAGCGTCGCTGATAGTGCATCACCCTCACCCCAACCCTCTACCGTCAAGGGAGAGGGAGCGTTGTACGGCTCTCCCATCGAGCGAAAGGGAGTGATTCTTCCAGCCAGCCGCAAGCAACGACGGGAGCAGAGCGTATTGGCCAAGTTGATGGCGAACCCGGCCGACAAGCCCGCCGCAGAAACAGCCACCGCTGGGGCGGGCACCGCGCCAACCGCCGGTGAATTCTCGCTCCTCCCGGCAAAACGTGTCGAATTGCCTAACGGACTGGTGCTCCTGCTGTGGGAGAATCACCGGCTGCCGATCGTGGTTGCCGAAGCACATGTGAACGACGTGTCGCTGCGCGAGCCTGCGGACAAAGCCGGCGTGGCAACGCTGATGGGCGCGCTCCTCGACGAAGGAACCTCCAAGCATAGCGGCGAGCAGATCGCCGAAACTATCGAAGACGTCGGCGGACAGTTGTCGCTGGAAGCCTCCGGCGGCTCGGTCAAAGTCCTCTCGAACAACCGCTCGCTCGGTTTGGGTTTGCTCCTGGAATGCCTGCACGAGCCGAATTTTCCGAGCGATGCCTTCGACCGCGAGCGTGAGCACCAACTGGCCGCCATCGACGACGCCCAGCGGCAACCGATGGAACGCGGGATGATGCTTTTCCGCAAGCTGGTCTACGGCAAGCATCCCTTCGGCCGCCCGGCGATGGGCACGCACAAAATCGTCGAAACGCTCAAGCCGGCCGATTGTGCCACATTTCACGCCCAGTTGTTCGTTCCCAACAACATGCAATTGGCGATCGCCGGCGATTTCAATCCGGAGGAAGTGATCGCCGAAATCAAGCATCTGACGGCCGACTGGAAGCGAGGCGAACTCCCGCCGCTGTCGCTGCCGAAGCTCGAGCCGCAGACCGAGTTCGTCCAGAAATTCATCACGATGCCCGAGGCCGTGCAGTTGCAGTTTTTCATGGGCCATCTGGGCATCCGCCGCGAGAATCCCGATTATTACAAGCTGTTGGTGATGGATTTCATCCTCGGCACCGGCCCGGGCTTCACCGACCGGTTGTCGAGCCGGTTGCGCGACCGCGAGGGATTGGCCTACACCGTGAGCGCCAACATCGACTCCTCCGCCGGCGAAGAACCGGGCGTGTTCACCTGCTACATCGGCACCGAGGCCAAGAACTTTGCCAAGGTGAAGGAGCAATTCATTGAGGAGCTCAACCGGATTCGGACCGAAGCTCCGAAGCCGGAAGAGGTGAGCGACGTGCAGAAATATCTGCTCGGGCAATTGCCGTTCGAGTTCACGACCAACGCCCAGATCGCCGGCCGGCTGCTGACCGTCGAGCGCTACCATCTCGGCTTCGACTACCTGGCCGACTTCCGCCGCGCGATCTCGGCCGTCACCACCGCCGACATCCTGGCGATGGCCAAAAAGCACCTCGACCCCGAGCACATGGTCTTGGTTGCCGCCGGAGCGATCGACCAGAACGGCAAGCCGCTGGCAAAAGCCGCCGCACCAACTTCTGAGAACCCGGCCGAAGAGAAGCCGGAACAATAACGTGTCCGCCGAACAAGATTTTTCAAACATCGCGACCTGAAAGTGACCCCTCCGCTTTCCAATCCAAGATCCGACGAACTCACAGTTGAGATCGTACCACGCCGCCATCAAATGATTTAACAACCGCTGGCGCGTTGAACTCATCAGATGGCAACCATTCCGACGTTCCAAGGTGGAGAACGATATGATTGAAAACCTCAGAATTCGGAATTATCGATCCTGCCATGACACATCCCTGTCATTTCAGCCCGATCTATCCGTTTTGATCGGCCCAAACAGTAGCGGAAAGACCAATGTTTTGCAGGCAATCCTCTTACTGAAGAAACTTGCGGACGAACGTCCTGACATTATGTTTCGTAAGCCTGCATCCGAGCCGCTGGATGAAACACATATCAGGACCGGTTTCCTATTTGAAAACAAACACGCATATGTGGAAGCAGATATCCAACTTGATACGGACGAATTCAATTCCGATGTGATCCATAGCTCTCGGAATGTGTGGCACGCCAAGGAATTCACCGGAAACAACAGGCAATTCAAAATTCCTTTGGCCTTTGCGCACTTTCTCAGAGAGTCCGATCGACAGTTCGTCAGTCACTTCGGAGAGGAATTTATTCGGTCGACTCAGGGCAAGCTTGATCTGCCAGATCAGTTTATTAAACCCCTGGTTGCAATCGCCGAGTTCCTTTCAGGCATAAAATATTACAGTGCCTCGCAGTTCACCAATCCTTCGCAGTGCCCGGTTTCGATCGAGATTGAAAAGGACAGCCAATTCAGCCGAGGAAGGCGGCTCACAGGCCACACAAAATTCCTAACTGATTTGTATGCAAGCTCCCAAAATCGAAATCCGTCGGGTTGGGATCAATTCTTTCGTGTTGTTGGTCCAGATGGAATCGGACTAGTGTCGAAGATCGAGTTTAAAGAACAACAAACATCGTCCGTCGACTATACCGTACACTCTGGTGGTAGAATTCGTCAACGGAAGCGAGAAAAGAGTATCATTGTCCCACAATTTACAATTGGCCGAAACGAGTGTCGCCGAATCAGCTCTCCGAAGGGACTTTTAAGACTATTACACTGTTGTTCTATCTCATAACGGAAAAGAGCAGCGCATTGCTGATTGAAGAGCCAGAGGTATGCGTGCATCACGGACTTCTAGCTAGTATCGTAGACTCATAAAGACGTACTCCAAGCAAAAGCAAATTGTGCTTTCAACTCATTCCGATTTCGTTCTCGATAAGATTGACCCGCGTCACGTATACAAAGTTAGCTGGGATGATGATACGGGAACTATGGTCAGACATATCACTGATGCAATGTCGCCGGAAGAACTGGGTGCACCTGAAGGAATATCTCGATACCGAAGGCAATCTGGGGGAGTACTGGAAGCATGGCGGGCTCGAAGAAGTCAAGTAGGCTCGGCGTGATCGCTGAAGAATACAATGACATTGATGTCCTTTACGAATATACCGCGAAACTAATCGCTGAGAATAGCTTTAGGTTCTTGCCGTTTGTCGGCCATGGTTGTGGGGAAGGAGAAAGTGTCGAGCATGGGCGGCAAATCTTTTTAGGCGCGGATGTGATGGCGTGGTTGTCATGCATGATTCAGATGGTGGCGACGCGATAGGATTGCAAAAAGAACTAGAAACCGAGTGAGCGATATTGAGCCAAAATGTAAGATTGTGTTAATTCCGGTCGAAGAGACAGAAGCGTGGCTGCTCGCCGATCCGGACGCGATAAGGGCGGTGTTCAATATGCGTGGTACACCTCGGATTCCAAAACGCCCGGAAACAATTAAGGATCCGAAGGAGTTCCTGCGAGAAATCGTGTCAAGGAATAGCAAGAGCCATTACATCAACACCATTCATAATCGGAGGATTGCCGCTGAACAGAGGCTTGAGTCACTCAGTCGGTGTCCCTCGTTTTCGAGGTATCCGGCATTCTTGAGCACAGCAAGGCGCACTGCCCGCGGGATGCGAGTTCCCTGAAATAAGTTGTTTGGTCTGCCGACCGCGCGAGTCCAATGTGCTGCCGCTCCCCGGGTTGGCCAGTTCGGATTTAAGCAATTGCAATCGTGAAAATCGAAGCCTGACTGTCCGTGCATTATTTGCCCAGCGTTCGATCTCACGTCGCATTGCGTTGCATCCGCACGAATGCGACACTGAAAGGAGCAGACATTGCTCCTCCTCTTTAGCCGGGAAGTTTTGACGTCTGTGTCAATGCATGGGTGTTAAGTGTCTCACGCCGACGCTGCAGCCATTCGATCGCATCCCGAACTGCTTGCTCCGGCAGGCGGGTGGGATGCTTTGCGCGCGGCGGTGGCCGGCGGGGCGGACGCGGTTTATTTCGGGCTTTCGAATTTCAATGCCCGGCATCGGGCGAGTAATTTCACGGTCGAAGAGTTGCCCAAGGTCGTCGAATATCTTCACCGCCGCAATGTGCTGGGCTATGTGACGGTCAACACGTTGATTTTCTCGGACGAACTGGCCGAAGCCGCCGAGTTGATCGCGGCGATCGTCGCCGCGGGGGCCGATGCGGTGATCGTCCAGGATCTCGGCCTGGTGCGGCTCGTTCACCGCCTGGCGCCGGAGTTGCCGATCCACGGCTCGACGCAGATGACACTGACCGAACCGCGCGGCATCGAATTCGTCCGCCGGCTGGGTGTCGAACGAGTGATTCTCGCCCGCGAATTGTCGCTCGACGATATCCGGCTGATCGCGACCCGGACCGACATGCCGCTGGAGGTGTTCGTCCACGGGGCACTGTGCATCGCCTACAGTGGCCAATGCCTGACGAGCGAGGCGCTCGGAGGCCGGAGCGCCAACCGCGGCCAATGCGCCCAGGCGTGCCGCTTGCCTTACGAGTTGATCGTCGACGGCCAGCCGCGCGAGTTGGCCGACAAAGCCTATCTGCTCAGCCCGCAGGATTTGGCCGCGTACGATTCGATCGAGTCGTTGACGAAGCTTGGCGTGCGGTGCTTCAAGATCGAAGGGCGGCTGAAGACGCCGCAGTACGTGGCGGTGACTTCGCAAACCTATCGCGCAGCCATCGATGCCGCGGCGGCCGGCGAGCCGTTGGTCCTGCCGCGGCAGCAACTCTTGGATTTGGAGCAAAGCTTCTCGCGCGGGTTCAGTCCTGGATTCATCGAAGGAGTGAATCACCAGCAACTGGTCCAGGGACGGTTTCCGAAAAGCCGCGGCGTGCGGTTGGGAACCGTGGCCGAATGCGGTAAGGGGCTGGTTCTAGAACTGGCGGCCGAACATGCCGATGCCGACCCGCTGCCGGTGAAGCCGGGCGACGGCATCGTATTGGACGATGGCCATCCCGAGCAGGATGAACAGGGGGGCCGAGTGTTTTCGGTCACGCCGCGCGGGCCGACGGGTCGAACTGACATTCGAACATGGTCATCTGGATTTCAGCGAGATCAAGCTCGGTTCGATCGTCTGGAAAACGGACGATCCCGCGCTCCGTCGCCGCACCGAACAGCTCTATTCGCGCGACGGCTGCCCGCGGCGGCGGCGATTGGATTTTGAATTGACCGGCGAAATTGGCAGCCAGGTCATGCTGACAGGTTTGGATGCGAACGGCCGTGGGGCTGACGCGAATTGGCCGGGCCCGTTGGCTCGCGCGACGAAGCAGCCGCTCACACTCGATTCAGTGCGCGAGCAGTTGGGCCGGCTGGGCGACACACCGTTCGAACTCGGCGGCGTCGAAATGAATTTGCCGGCCGACGCGATGCTACCCAAGAGCGTGTTGAACCAGTTGCGGCGGGAAGTGGTTGCTCAGTTGTTGGCGGTGCCGGCCAGAGAAATGCACTGCGATGCGCTCGAATTATTGCGCGGCGAGATTTCGCCAGTCCGATCGCGCGGCCGAGACAGGGCCATCCAGTTCGAAGCTCTACCTGTTGGTGCGAACGCAGGAGCAGTTGGAAGGAGTGCTGCAATGGCATCCCGCTGCGCCCATTTCGCACCCGGCGCTGGTCTATTGCGATTTCGAGGATGTTCGGCGCTACAAAGATGCCGTGGCGATGGCCCACGATGCCGGGCAGCCGATCGGGCTGGCAACGCTGCGCGTGTTGAAGCCGGGCGAGGAAGGTCTCTTGGCCCGGATCGCGCAAGCGGGCGCCGATGCGGTACTGATCCGCAATCTCGCGGGCCTGGCGTATCTGCAAGAGCGAGCGCCGCAGACGCAACTCGTCGGCGATTTTTCGCTGAACGTGGCGAACGAGCTGACCGCTGAGTTATTCTTTCGCGAGAAGCTGGTCCGGTTCGCGCCCAGTTATGATTTGAATTGGGACCAATTGCTGGGGATGCTGCGGCAGAGCGATCCGGCGCGATTCGAGGTCGTCGTCCATCAGCACATGCCGATGTTCCACATGGAGCATTGCGTGTTCGCGGCCCTGTTGTCGAGCGGCAAGGACTGGCGCGATTGCGGCCGGCCATGCGACCGGCACGAAGTCGGCCTCCGCGACCGGACCGGCGCGATTTTCCCGCTAACTGCCGACACCGGCTGCCGCAACACCGTGTTCAACGCCACGCCACAGTCGGCCGCGGAATTTATCCCGCGGATGCAGAGCGCCGGCCTGCGGCATTTTCGCTTGGAATTTTTGCGCGAATCGGCGCGGAAGCCGTCGCCTTGGCCGAGCGCTATGCTCGGGTGCTGGCGGGAATGGAAACCGGCCGCAACACCTGGCGGCAGTTGCAGGTGCTCAATCAACTCGGCGTAACCCGCGGCACGTTGCAATTGTCGTAAAGCGACGCGATCTGCTCCTGCTCCCCTCGCCCCTTGCGGGAGAGGGGCCGGACTTCGGTGAGCTCAGTCGAACCGGGGTGAGGGGTGGCGGCGCGAGTCGGCGCTTCATCACCCTCACCCCCGTTTGGCAAGCCCACGGCAGGCTGACCCTCTCCCGTCGAGGGAGAGGGAGAAGGTGCTACAGCCAGCCCGCGCTGCGATACCAGTCGGCCGTTTCGCGCAGCCGTTGCGGGAGATCGGCCGCGGGCGCGAATCCCAATTCGGCCGTCGCTTTGGCGGCGGAGCAGGTCCAATCGCCGGCCAACGCATCGCGAACCTTGTCGAGCCCGACATACGTCGCATTGCCGCGCAGCAGCGCAAGGCACTCGACCACCGCCGCGATCGACCAGACCAACGGCACCGGAAAGCGAATTTTAAGAATCCGCCGCCGTCCGACCGCCGCGGCGATCATCCGTCCCAACTCGCTGAACGTCGGCATCGCCGGACCAGTCAAAAAATAGCAGCCGCGTTGTTCGGGCGCTTCCGTCGCGGGTATCGCCTCGCCGACGTGGCCGGTTTGCAAACCAGGCGGCAGGCGCTTGCCGAATTCGGCGGCAAGTACGAGCCCGGCGACCAGATCGGCCACGTGGATGATCGAGAACCGCTGCGATTTGCGCGTTGCCATGAGATACAATCCGCGCCGGGCGACCGGCCGGAAGATCGGCAAGCCAGTCGGGTCCCCTGGCCCCAGCACGATTGGCGGGCGGACAATCGTGATCGGTAAATGCGCAGCCCGAGCGATCGCCGCCAGTTCGCCCGCCCGTTTGCTGCGACCGTAGTTCGACAAAGGTCGTGCTGGATCGGCCTCGATGCGCGGCCGGCCATTGGACGCCGGGCCGGCCGCTGCCAGCGAAGAGAGCAGCACGATCGCGGGAGGTGTGGTTGGCCTGCGGCAGACATCAAGGACGTTGGCCGTGCCCGTTTCGTTGACGCGAAAAAATTCGGCTCGATTGCGCGCCCGGGTCAGTCCGGCCACGTGATAGACGACGTCGACCTGGCCGGGGATTTGCGCAATAGCCCGCTCGAGACTGGCCGGCTCCGTCACGTCGCCGGTAACCAAGCGAACTGGCAACGAGTCAAGCTGCTTCAAGCGCCCGGGGTTTCGCACCAGGCAAACGACTTCTTGCCCGCGCTCCAGCAGCGCCCGGACCAAATGCGCCCCAATGAATCCGTTTGCGCCGGTGACCAACACGCTGCCCATGATCGCTGCTTTGCGATTGCCGAAGTCCGCGGTTCATGCCCGCTGTCGTGAGGCACTCATTGAACCGAAGAGTCGAGCGAATGCAAGGGCAGCTAGCGCCGGCAAGACCATTGCTCGTGGGACGGCTCTCTGAGCCGTCTGGCGCAGCGCCACGTGAAGACGGCTCGGAGAGCCGTCCCACCCGCAGCAGAAAGATTCAACCTGAACGCGTCCGGGAGAGGCTCCGACGCCCGGATTCGCCGGGGCGGACGATCTCAGGTCGAAATCTGAAAAAAACACTGCGCGAGCGATAGCGGGCAATTGTCGCAATCGGCACAACTTAACATCGGCCGTGCGAGCGCCGAGACATGAGCCGAACCGTCGATCGCCTTGTCAACGCTTGTTTCTTGGAGTGTGCCACTGGCTTTGCCAGTGCTCTTTGAAATTCTTGCCTTGGTCGGTGAGAACGAAGAACACTGGCAAAGCCAGTGGCACCCTGAATTCAAGCTGTGACAAGGCACTAGCGGCGTATGCTATCGGAGCCGGCCGGCGCGACGCATGCATCGCCGTCGCCGCAACATAAGCGCCGAACAGCATGGCGGCGAACACGACATCGCCTTCGACCATCCAACGAAAGAAGGGAACGCCCGCGGCGTAGCAGGCCGCCAGACCGCTCCAGCCGGCGGCATACATCCGGTGCGCATGCTGGGCATCGACTAGCCATTGCGCCAGGTTAGTCACTACAAAAAAGATAACCGACGGGAGAAGGGTGCAAACACAGGCAGCTTGCCAATTTGTCCGCCGTCGCAGAAGCCGCCCCAGCAGCGGCGCCGATAGGAAACAGCCATAAACCGCCGCAGTCATTGCCCAACTACCGTAAGAATCCAGAAATAGATTACTTAAGAGCAGTGAGGCCAGCGTTACCAACAGCGCCAGAAGACGGGATCCGAACACGAATCCGGCAAACAAGCCGACCGCGGCAACGGGGGTAAAGTTCGGCGGAAAAAAGTCCCAGTCTTCGTGCGCGCCAATCCAGCGCACCGCCAAGACCAATAGAACCAGCATGCTCGACAAGCACAAGTTCGCCAACACCGAACGCTTCATGAAGGTCACTCCGCAGGAATACGGTCTGCCAGAAAAGTAGGGTCGCAATGTGAATCGAAACCAGACCGACGCGCGAGCGAGGACGCTATGCGTGGCATCGTCCTGCGTCCTCACTAACGTTTCGGGCTGGAATTTTTCGCATCCGCCATTCTATTCGTACGCGCCGAACTTCCACAAGATGATGTCTCCCGGTCGCACGTCGGCCAATCCGCAACTCTTATCGACCAGACGGTCATTGATATGGAACGTCCAGTTTTTCGAGTTGGCTTCGCCACCCTGGTTCTGGAGATCGTCGACCTGTGTGACAAATGCGGTGGGTCCGCTGCCGCGGCGCGACGAAAGTCACGCCATGCGGCCGATTTTTCGCTGCCGCCAGGGCGTCGAGCGCGGTTAGCCCTTCCTGCCAGGGAATTCGGCCGAATCGTTTCTGGGCGCCATCGCCATAGTCGATGACCAACTCGACGTTCCGGGCCGACGACGCTGTTTTCCCGGTGGGGTGCGGCGGCGGAACTGGGCTTTCGGTTGCGGCCGCATCTGGCCCAACCGCTGCTTTATCGGCATGCCGATCGCAACCGCCGGCGGCCGCGAGGACTGCGGCCATGGCGGTTGCGAGTGAGGGCGCGAACAGCCATCGTGATTTGCGTGACGTTGGAATCATCGGATTGGCAAAAACCTTGCGGAGCAGAATCGCTCCGGATCAGGATAGACGCTCCCGACACGATGTCAACGTCCGGCGTCGCCACATAGTGGTACATTTTGAAGCTTTTTGGCGCGGCTACGGCACGCGGAGCGTGCCTGCTACGTAATAGGCACACTCCGTGTGCCGCGGGGGCTCAAACTGTACCACTACCCGCCGCCACATCCTTTTTATCGGAGGGTTTACGCGCCGCGGGCGGAGCCTTATGCTTTTCAGTTGGAAACTCGTCTGACACGCCTTGGAGGATGCGAAAGAATGGGAGAGGCAGAAGGCTTTAGACTTATGGTACGAAGCAAGCTTTTTCGTGCTGGTCGTCTCCTCGTCCTTAAGCCCTAAGTCCTAAGCCTTCAGCCCTAAGCCTATTCGGTCCTTTGCGCGTCGCTCCGAAACCTTTTGAAATTTCGCCCTCATGCCCGCCCCGCCGATTTTGCAGTTGTCGATGCCCGCCCCGGACATCGCGCTCTTGACGTTCGACGATCCGCACAAGGGAGCCAATGTCCTATCATCCGGCGTTTTGGCCGAATTGGAAGCGAACCTGGATCGGCTCGAAAAAGAGCCGGGCCTGGCCGGGCTAGTGATCCGCTCGGGAAAACCAGGCTCGTTCATCGTCGGGGCCGATCTGCGGGAATTCGTCGTTTCGTTCAATTTCACCAAGGATCAGACCGTGGCCATGTGCCATCGGGCACGGCGGTTGTTCCAGCGGCTGTCGGCCGCTCCGTTTGTGACCGTGGCGGCCATCGACGGACTCTGCCTCGGCGGTGGGGCCGAACTGGCCTGTTGGTGCGACCGGCGGTTGATGTCGACTGATCGGAAAGCCCAGATCGGCTTTCCAGAAATCAAGCTGGGGCTGTATCCCGGCTGGGGAGGCACGGCCCGCAGCGCGCGGATCGTGGGTTTGGCGAACGCCATCGAAATGGTCACCAGCGGCGAGTCGGTCGACGCCCGCTCGGCGGTCCTCATGGGTCTGGCCACCGACATGGTCGCTGGCGACAAGCTGCAAGAGGCCGCCGTGCGATTGATTCGCGACGAGCGGCAATCGGGCCAATATCTCGAAGACCGCCGCCGTTGGAATCAGGCGATCAACACGAACGATACCGAGTTGGCCTTCTTGGCGGCCACCGCCAGCGCGTTGATCCAAGCCCAAACGAAGGGCCATTACCCGGCCCCGCCCGCGGCGTTGGAAATGATGCTCGAAGCGGCCTCGCTCGATATCGAGGGGGCCTGCGTCAAGGAGGCCGAGGGAATGGCCGACTTGTTCGGCTCGCCCGTGAATCAGGCCCTCATCAACGTTTTCTTTCCTCGGCGATCGTAATAAGAAAAACACCGGCGTCGCCCGACCGGACATACAGCCACGGCCGGTGAAGTCGGTGAGCATCATCGGCTCGGGCATCATGGGCCGGGGAATCGCCGCCGCCAATTTGAAACGGAATGTGCCCGTGGTCATTACCGACGCGGCGCCGGCGGCACTCCACTGCGCGATCCCGCAAATTCTGGAAGAAGCGTCATTCGACAAACGGACCCGGCTGCCCGACCCTGAACGGGCGGTTCGCAACGCCGCCTTGCTCGAGAGCACGACCAGCGACGACGAGTTGGCGCGGGCCGATTTGCTGATCGAAGCCGTGGTCGAAATCCTGGAAATCAAGCGGCAAATTTTTGCCCGGCTCGAACCCCGTTTGCGGCCGGAGACCGTGCTGGCTTCGAACACCTCGACGATTCCGATCAGCAAGCTGGCCGAAGGATTGAAAAACCCGGAGCGACTGTGCGGCATCCATTTTTTCAACCCCGTTCGCAAGATGCCGCTGGTCGAAGTGATCCGCGGCCGGCAGACCAGCGACGAAACGATCGCCACCGCCGTCGCGTATGCCAAAAGCATCGGCAAATCGCCGGTCGTGGTGAGCGACGGGCCCGGCTTCTTGGTCAACCGATTGTTGCTGCCGTACATGACCGAGGCGGTCGAGTTGTTGTTGGACGGCGTCGAGCCCAAGGCGGTCGAACGCGCTGCCCGCGAGTTCGGCATGCCGATGGGACCGCTGTTGCTGTACGACGTGATCGGTTTGGATACCGCGTTTTATGCCGGCGCTGTGATGTACGAAGCGTTTCCCGATCGGATTCCCATCTCGCCTGTCGTCGGGACGTTGATCAAGGCCGGGCGGCTGGGCCAGAAATCGGGCGCCGGCTTTTTCTCTTATGCCCGGGACAAAGAACATGGCGAGCCGGATGCGAAGTTCACCTCGCTCATCAGTCCGCTAGTACGCCGACGGGAAAAGTTCTCGCCAGACCAAATCATGGCGCGGCTGTTCCTGCCGATGTTCCTGGAAGCCACCCGCGTCTTGCAGGAAGAACTTGTCAAGGATGCCCGCGACGTCGATCTGGGCTTGATCTACGGAATCGGTTTCCCGGCGTTCAAAGGAGGTTTGTTGTTCTGGGCCGACACGCTCGGGCTGGATCGCATCCTGAAAATGCTCGAGCCGTTGGCCGACCTGGGCCCGCGCATGGAACCGACGCCGTTGCTGCTCGAAATGGCCCATTCCGGTCGGCGATTCTACCGTTCCGGACCTTGATCGCGCTCATCGACTCGCTTGTCTGTACACGTAAGATTTGATTGCCCTCCTCGCCTGCACTGGCCGCCATGAAACAAGCCGTCGTCATCGAATGTTTGCGAACGCCCATCGGCCGGTCCCACAAGCAGAAGGGAGTCTTTCGCAACATCCGGTCCGACGATCTGGCCGTGGCGGTCGTCGAAGCCGTGGTGAAGCGCAGCGGAATCGACCCGGCCGAAATCGAAGACGTGGTGCTGGGCAATACGCAGCAGCAAGCCGAGCAAGGGCTGAACGTCGCCCGCACGGTGGCCCTGATGGCCGGTTTGCCGATGGCCGCCGGCGGCACCACGGTGAATCGACTGTGCGGGTCGAGCTTGCAGGCGCTCAATCAGGCGGCCCACGCGGTCGTCGCCGGCGCGGAAGACGTCCAGATCGTCGGCGGGCTGGAGCACATGCAGCACTTGCCGATGGATCAGGACGTCGATCTCAATCCCAAGTTGTTTCGCCGCACGAGCAAGGGCGCGCTGCTTGATGGGCGCGACGGCCGAATTCCTCGCCCAATCGCAAAACATCTCGCGCGAGGATCAGGATGCCTTTGCGCTGCGCAGCCATCAGCGGGCCGCAGCAGCTTATGAAAAAGGCGAATTCGCGGCGGAGCTGGTGCCGGTCTGGGGGCACGATGAAGCCGGCAACCGGATTCTCGTCGAGCGCGATCAGTGCGTTCGCGCCGATTGCACCGCCGAAGGATTGGCGGCACTGAAGCCGGCGTTCTTGCCCGTGTTGGGCACCGTCACGGCCGGCAACAGCTCGCCGCTGAACGATGGCGCCGCGGCGATGTTGATCATGTCGGCCGAAAAAGCCGCAGCGCTGGGTCTCAAGCCGCTGGTGCGCGTCCTGGCTTCGGCCGTCGTGGGGGTCGAGCCGGCGGTGATGGGCACGGGCCCGGTGCCCGCGACGCAAAAGGCCTTGCGCCGCGCCGGATTGAAACTATCCGACGTCGATCTGATCGAGTTGAACGAAGCGTTCGCGTCGCAGGCGTTGGCTTGCATTCGCTTGCTGGGGCTGGATGAGAACAAGGTGAATGTCCGCGGCGGCGCGATCGCCATCGGGCATCCGCTGGGGGCCAGCGGCGCACGCATCGCCACCACGCTGATTCATAATATGCTCGATCGCGGGGCAAGGATTGGCTTGGCGACGATGTGCATTGGCGTCGGCCAAGGTATCGCTACGATCTTCGAGCGGATTTGATCGCCTGACAGGGTGTTGGAAAAGGGGACTGGCTCCGAGCGCACGCTCGATATTGCCAGGATTTTTGGTTCGCCGCGAGGTGCCTGTCCCCTTTTTCAACACCCTGCTAACCGAAGGCGAGTTCATCGCATGCCCGCCAATCGTGACACGCTGGTATCGATCTTTTGCAATGCGGTCGCGGCAGACCCGTCGCGGCCGGCGTTGCATGTGCCGGACGGCGCCATTTCCCCCTCTCCCTCGACGGGAGAGGGCCGGGGTGAGGGTGAGAAATTACCAACCAGCCCACCCCTCACCCCCAACCCCTCTCCTTCAAGGGGCGAGGGGAGTCGTTCTCACTCTCCCTCGACGGGAGAGGGCCGGGGTAAGGGTGAAAAATTACCGATCAACTCACCCCTCGCCCCCAACCCCTCTGCCGCAAGGGGCGAGGGGAGTGGCGGCGCGTTCCGCACGCTGACTTGGGCTGAACTGGCCCGCGAAGTGCGGCGGTTGCGGTTTTGCTGCGGCGACTAGGCGTCGAGCCGGGCGATCGGGTCGTGCAAATCAGCCCGAATCGATATGAATGGATTCTGGTGGACCTGGCCGTGCATTTGGTGCGCGGCGTGCATGTGGCTTTGCACGCGACGCTGGCCGGGCCGCAAATTTTGTGGCAAATTTGCGACTGCGGCGCCCGCCTGGCGTTTCTCTCCGGCGCCGAACAGGTAGACAAACTGGCGGCGATCGACGGCGCCTTTGACGGATTGAAAGTCGTCTCGTACGACACGATCGAAAATCTTTCGGACGCGCTTCCCATCCAGCGTCTGATCGATTTGCTCGCCGACGTCGCTGGCGACGATCCGGCGGCAATCGCGTTGCAAAGGGCGGCAGAAGCCGAAACCACGCCCGAGTGCCTGGCGACAATTCTTTACACCTCCGGCACGACCGGCGAGCCGAAAGGCGTCATGCTCAGTCACGGAAATCTGACGTCGAATGCCCGGGCGTCGAGCGGCGTATTTGAGCAATTGCCCGACGATTTACGGCTGTGCTGGCTGCCGTTGTCGCACATTTTTGCCCGCACGTCGGATCTTTATAGCTGGCTGGTGAGCCGCAGCCACATGGCGCTGGCCGAGTCGCGCGAGCAGATCATCGCCAATTGCCGCGCGCTGCATCCGACCATTCTCACCGGCGTGCCCTACTTCTTCGACAAGGTGCGGCGGCATTTGGTCGCGCAACCGGACGGCGAATCGCCCGGGCGCTTGAGGGAAATGCTCGGCGGCCGCATTCGATTTTGCTGCTCCGGCGGAGCCGCGCTGCCCAATGCCACGGCCGACTTCTTCTGGCGGCACGGCGTGCCGTTGGTGCAGGGCTATGGACTGACCGAGTCGTCGCCGGTAATCACGGTGTCGCATCCACGGGCGAACCGCGTCGGGGCGGTCGGCCGGGCGATTCCCGGCGTGGAAATTCGGATTGCCGAGGATGGCGAAATCCTGACCCGCGGGCCGCATGTGATGCAAGGCTATTGGAACCGGCCGCAAGAAACGGCGGCGACGGTTCGCGATGGCTGGCTGCACACCGGCGACCTGGGGCGAATCGATGACGATGGCTTTCTCTGGATCACGGGGCGCAAGAAGGAGTTGATCGTGACCGCCGGCGGCAAGAACATCGCGCCGGTGTATCTCGAATCGCTGCTGGCCGAGGAGCCGCTGATCTCGCAGGTCGCGGTGCTGGGCGAAGGGCGGAATTATCTGTCGGCATTGATCGTGCCGAACGCCGAATCGCTGCGGGCGGAAATCATTCGGCGGCGCATCCCGGTTCGGTCTGCCGCAGAAGCGCTCGTGCATCCCGATGTGTTGTCGCTCTATCGGCGTCAAATTGACGTGCGGCTGGCGGCTGCGGCGCAATGCGAGCAGATTGGCCGCTTCGCGCTCTTGGATCGCGCATTCACGATCGAGCAAGGTGAATTGACGCCGACCCTGAAACTCCGCCGCGGCGCGATCCAGACGCATTTTTCCGACCGGATCGAACAACTCTACGCCGATTGAATTCTTTCACGGTCGTCGAAAAGTTTGTAGGGTGGGCATTGCCCACCAGCCGTGTAGGGTGGGCACTGCCCACCAGAGAACTCGACGTCGTTTATGAGGCCACGCCGCCAACATGCGGTGGGCAGTGCCCACCCTACGGCCGTCGAAAAGGTATAATTGAGTTATTCGCGGGGCGAAAATTCGGGCGCGGAATTCGATTCGATGACGACAAAACTTTCCAACGCTGACCAGCCGCCGAGAGCGAGAAACTCGCAGCCCGGCGACGATCCGGCGCCCGTCGCCGCAGAGCGCGAATCGTTCGCCGAAACGGCGCTCAAGCTGGGCGGCAAGAGCGATGAGGAAGTTCGCCGCACCGGGCGCGATCGATCAGGCCGACGAACAGGTCGACTCGCTGTTCGCCGCTCGGTTTCAAACGACCGCCAGTCCCGTGCATCGTGCCGTCTGGGAGCGCGAGTTTCCGATCGAGCAGTTCATGTCGCAGGTCGGGGCAGTGCCGGCGGACGTCCAGCGGATCATGCAGGACTCGCTCGACGTCGTGCGGCGGCATCGGGCCGCGGGCACGCTGCTCGATGAGAATCAAAAAATCAGTTCAACGGTATTCAGCGAGTTAGGCTCCGTCGGCTACTGGGGTCTGCTGGTCGATCGCGAATACGGCGGGGGCGGGGCTTCATTCGCGGCATTCGCGCCGTTTCTGACGCGGATGGCACTGCTGGATCCGACGTTGGCCGGCATCGCTTCGGTGCATGGCTGCATCGGGGCGGTCGATCCGGTCCGAACGTTCGGTACCGCGGAGCAAAAACAGCGGTTTTTGCCGAGTCTGGCCAGCGGCCAGCGCCTCTCGGCGTTCGCTCTGACCGAACCCTGCGCCGGCTCCGATCTGACGGCGCTGCGGACCCAGGCTCGGCTCGAAGGCGACGAGTACGTCATCAACGGTGAGAAGCTATTCATCACCAATGTGTCGCCGGGCCGGACGGTCGGTCTCGTGGTGGTCATCGACGGGAAACCCGGCGTGCTCGTTGTTGATTTGCCGCCGCAGGAAAACGAGCATTTTCAACTCCGCCGCTACGGACTTTATGCACTGAAACATGCGCATAACCTGGGGATCATCTTTCGTGACTTTCGCGTCCCGGCGGCCAATCGGCTCGTGCCGCCGCGCGGCGACGGGCTGACGATCGCTTATCATGGCTTGAACTTGGGCGCGTTGCGCTCTGTGCCAATGCCGCCGGAACAATGCGGCTAATGCTGGCGAGCATGATTCCCTGGGCTCGGTTTCGCAAAACTTACGGCGGTCCGATCGCCTCGCGCGAGTTGGTCCGCCGGCGGATGGGGCGCCTCGCCGGATTGATCGTCGCCAGCGACGCCCTGGTCGCCTGGTGTGCCGGTCTGTTGGATCAAGGTTATCGCGGTGAAATGGAGTGCATCATCGCCAAGATCTTCGGCAGCGAGGCGCTGAAGGAAGCGGCCATCGAGCTGTTCATGAAAACGCATGGCGGCCGGGCGTTTCTGCACGGCCACATGTTCGGTGACAATGTGCACGAGTATCTCGCCCCCTGCATTTACGAGGGGGAAGGGGAAATTCTAGGGATGGCGTTTTTCAAGTCGCTCGTGAAGCAGCATGGCGTGCGATTCTTCGAGCCGATCGGCAAAGCGCTGGCGGCGGCGGGGGTGAAGAAACCGAACCCGCTCAACCCCCGGCATGCTTGGGCCTTGCGCGGCGTAATCGGCCCCTATGTCGGCTGGCTGGCGGCCGAGCATTTGCGGCGGGCCGCCAAACCGGCGCTCCCGTCGATGCCGAAGGCGCTTCAATCGCATGCCGAATTTGCTGTTCGTGAATTGCAAGCCGCGCCGCTGGCGATTGATGGACTGCTCCGCAAGCACCAATTGGCATTGGCCGACCGGCAATGCCGGATGTCATATCTTTCGCAGCGGATTCAGGACGCGGTCGTGATCCTGGTTACGAGTCTTTATGCAGCCCGGCAAACGGAGGAAGTCGTGCGGCAAGCGGCCGACTGCGTGTGCCAGGACCTCACCCGCAAGCTCACCGGCCAGCAGCCGCGGGACCGTTATTTTCGCGCCATCACATGCCTGGGCGAGCAAATCGCGGCCGGCAATTTCCCATCCATCGCCGGGTTGCATCCCGACGAAATTCTGATGCCGTACGACGGTTGAACATGAGCTCCGCCGGATGCAGGCTTTGCAAGAAAATACCAGCCCGACGCGTCAGCGAGGACGCTTTGCAAGACCAACCCCATGCGTCCTCGCTAACGCGTCGGGCTAGTGTCGGTTCGCCGAATTCCGTGCGAGCCGTCGGGCGAGGACGATGCATTAGCGGGCAACTATCCGGCGTTTGCGCGGATAGAACAGCAGCAGCACGACCAGGCAGGCGACCGACGCCCACATCGGAGGCGCTGAACAGCCGCGTGTAGTCCATCTGGGCTTTGCCATCAGCCGATGTCGCCGTGGCCCATTGCGCCACGAGGTTGGCAATGTAGCTGCCGACGATGATACCGATACCCACCATCACCAAATTGAACAGGCTCTGAGCGCTGGCCCGCACGTCGCCGGTCGTTTCTTCATCGACCACCATGAAGGCGACAAACACGAAGCAGCCGAAACAAAGGCCATGCATGCCGATACCGATCATCAGCAGCCAGATCGGATCGATATGCGTAAATTGCGATACCGGCTGGACGTAAGCGAACAGAAACATCCGCAGCCCATAGGCGATGATTCCGGTCGCCAACAAGGTCTTTCGCGAGAAGCGGCGGGCCAGCAGCGGCATCAAGCCGAGAACGATCAGCTCGGACATTTGCCCGATCGTCATCAGGCCGCCTCCGCCGACGCCGAAGATGCGGTTGATCCACTTGATGACGAGTTCCGAAGCGCCCACGGCGTGGCGTTGATAGTCGCCGAGAAAATTCGAGGCGTGATAAAAATAAAACTGGTGGATGCAGCTAATGGGCACCGCCAGGATGAACAGCGTCAGCAGGGGATTGTGCTTTACTTCGCTCAGGGCTTCGAGCGAGGCGTTGCGCGATTTGCCAGGCGAAGGAGGCGTATTCGGCAGCAGGAAGCAGAATAATCCGAGCACAACGCCCAGGATCCCGCTCAATCGAAACGCATCGGCGATTCCGGCCGCCTGAGCGATTTGAAGGTCAGCCTCAACGGCGCCGGCCGGCGAATGACGGAAGAATAGCCACTGCGCGACGGCGATTCCCGCCGCGATCCAACCGAGCGTGCCCCAGACGCGCACCCGGCCGAAATCGCGATTCCTGTCCGGCAGGTGATGAAATGCCAGCGAGTTGGTCAACGAGAGCGTGGGTGAAAAAACAACCGAGTAGGCCAACGAGAACAACAGGAATTGCCAGTAGGACGTGAGCGAACCCAGCATCCACATCAACGCGCCGCCAATCAGATGGCTCACGCCCAGAAAGCGTTGGGTGGTGAAATACCGATCGGCTAATTGGCCGGCGATGAACGGCGCGATGATTGCTCCGATTCCGCCCACGACGAACACGTTGGCGATTTGCCCGCCATCAAAGTGCAAATGCACCAATAAATAGGGCAACAACAACGGCAGCCATGCGCCCCAGATGGCGTACTGGAGAAACATCATCACCGACAATTGAACATTCAATTTCAGCGGCAACGGCAGAGCCGCGACGGGCATGGTAGCAACGCCAGATTGGTCGGCCATAGATTTCCAGTCGACTCTCGAAGAAAGGCTCAGAAGACCGATCGAGCGGCACTCTTCGTCCGGAGCGCCGCGCACTGCCCAACCGCCGCGAGAGTGGAGAATACGAGGCTGTATATTGAATGTCAATCATTGGTTCCGCCCTACGAAACGGTTCGTCCATCCTTCCGGTTAAACTCGGGCGCATATCCCGGTTAAGCAAGTACGATGTCGCATCCCAAGAACGCTCTGCTGGTCGGAATCGGAGCGGCGACGGCTGTTTTCCCGACAGCGTTGTTGTTCCTTCAAGTTAACTTGCTGTTCGCAGTTCCGCTCGTTGTAGGAATCGCAGTGTCCTGCGTCGGCCTCGCCACGAATAAGGGATCAAAACTGCAGCTAATTGCCATCGTCCTCGCAGGATGTGCGTGGGTCGGGCCATTTACAGTGACGGCGATTCTCGATCGCCCTGGCCTTCCGATTGAATTCGTCGTGCCCGACGACTTCCATGGGAACATCGAACTTGTCAAAGACCGCAAGGGCGGAAACAAGTTGAATCCGCAGGGCGGGAAATATGTGATCGTCGTCCCCGCCTCTGGAGCTTTGCGGATCAAGGACGGTTCGCCGTTCAACCGTTGGCACACGGAATCGTGTCGGGACACCAGCGGGAAACCAAGGAACCTCGAAGGCGGCGGCGTAACGGCAGGCAGTCGCCAAACCGGGCCCGGCACTTCGGAGGGGAACACAGACTTCGACGGCACCACCTATTATTGGGTGGTCCGCTAGCGTCGGAGCCGCGATTTGACCCAACCAAATCTACGGTCAGTCGTTCTCTGGCGGGTCGCTTGCTTGGCGGTCTTTGTCCAACGCCAATAAAAAATTCGGCCTAGAAAGCCGTGTTCAATCTACTTAATGGAGGATAGGGGATTTGAACCCCTGACCTTCTGGCTGCCAGCCAGACGCTCTCCCAATTGAGCTAATCCCCCAGAAATACGAATCTAGCGACAGGCTTCCTGGGCCTGCCGAACGCGAATAGGAAATTATCACTGCGGCGCAGCGCTGTCAAGCGCGCTTGCTGCGAGCGGTTCGCCTCGTGGGTTGGGCGAGTCCGCCTATAGGCGTCGTTTTGTCGAGTTGATAACTTGTATTCGGAGCGGTCGTTTGCGGCGGCGGAATTGCATGCGACCGCGGCCGCTCGGATTATGCCTGGCACTAACGGATCGAATTCGCTCGGATGCTTTCGCCGGCTGACATTCTGGGTGGAACCGGTCGCATTGCCGCTCGGCTTGCCAAGCGCTACGAGCAGCGCCCGGAGCAATTGGCCATGGCCGACGCCGTGGCCGACGCCGTGCGCCAGCGGCGGCATCTGGTCGTCGAGGCCGGCACCGGCGTCGGCAAGAGCTTCGCCTATCTGGTGCCGGTCATTCTGGCCGCCACAAATGAATTGAACGGCTTCGTCCCCACCGGTCGAACCGCGGTAAATTCCGCCGAGGAGCTGAGCGAGGATGCCGACGATTCCTCCGATCGCAAACGGGCCATGCCGCGCGTCGTGATTTCGACGCACACAATCACGCTCCAAGAGCAGTTGATCCAGAAGGACCTGCCCCTGTTGCAAAGCATCATGCCGCAGGAATTCACGGCCGTGTTGGTCAAGGGGCGCCACAACTATCTCAGCTTGCGCCGGTTGGAAGCGGCGGCCGCGCACTCCGCCAACCTGTTCACGACGCCCGAGGAATTCGACCAGTTGCGCAGCTTGCTCGGCTGGTCGCAGCGGACCGGGGATGGAAGCCTCAGCGATCTGGAATTTCGCCCGCTCCCCAGCGTTTGGGACGAAGCGGCCAGCGACCACGGCAATTGCCTGGGGCGCAACTGCCCGACGTTCAAAACGTGTTTCTATTACCGGGCTCGCCGCCGGGCCCAAAATGCCCAGGTGCTGGTGGTCAACCATGCGCTGTTCTTCAGCGATCTCGCCTTGCGCCGCGAAGGAGCCAGCATCCTGCCCGATTATGACATCGTGGTGTTCGACGAGGCCCACACGCTGGAAGCGGTCGCCGGCGATCATCTCGGCCTGGGGATCGGGTCCGGGCAGATCGAGTATTTGCTCACCCGGCTCTACAACGACCGCACGAATCGCGGGCTGCTGGTTCATTATCATCTGGCCGACGCCCAGCGCGAGGTGATGCATTGCCGCGCCCAAGCCGAGGAATTCTTTCGCTCGATCGCCGACTGGCTTGGCCGGCAGTCGGGGGCCAATGGCCGCGTGCGACAGCCCGAGATCGTCGCCAACACGCTCAGCCCGGCATTGGAAAAACTGGCCCGGCTGGTGAAAGGGCACGCCGACACGTTGGAAGAAGAAAAAGAACGGATGGATTTCATGTCCGCTCACGACCGGCTGCTCGTGCTCTCCGGGCAGTTGGAGCGCTGGCGAACGCAGCAACTGGGCGGCGCGGTGTATTGGGTCGAGCAGAACGCCTCGCGCCGCGGCCGGGCACGCTGGGATTTGTTCGCGGCGCCGATCGATGTCGGGCCGGCACTGCGCGAAACTTTGTTCGATCGGACGCCGACGGTCGTGCTCACAAGCGCCACGTTGTCGGTCGGCGCAGCGGGCAAATCGTCGGCGGCCTTCGACTTTTACAAATCGCGCGTCGGGCTGACACAGGCCGGCTCGTTACGGCTGGGGAGTCCCTTCGATTATCGCCGGCAGGTTGAATTGATTCTGTTGGAAGGAATGGCCGATCCATCCGACCGCGAGCTCTACGAGCAGCAGTCGATCGCCATGATTCGCCGCTATGCGGGTCGAACGGAAGGTCATGCGTTCGTGCTGTTCACCAGCTACGACATGATGCGCCGCGTGGCGGCCGGCCTGGCCGCCTGGCTCGGCGAGCAGAATCTGGCCCTCTATTGTCAGGCCGACGGCGTGCCGCGCAATTTGATGATCCAGCGCTTCAAAGAAAACCCACGCGGCGTGCTGCTGGGCACCGACAGCTTTTGGCAAGGCGTGGACATACCGGGCGACGCCCTCCGGAACGTGATTATCACCAAACTGCCGTTCAGCGTTCCCGACCGGCCGCTGCTGGAGGCCCGGCTCGAGGCGATCCGTGCCCGCGGCGGCAACCCGTTCGGCGAGTACCAGCTTCCCGAGGCCGTGCTCAAGCTGAAGCAAGGCTTCGGCCGATTGATCCGCACCAAGACCGACACCGGGCTGGTCGTAATCTTGGACCCGCGCGTCAGGACCAAGCCCTACGGGCGGACATTTCTCCAATCGCTGCCCGATTGCCGTCGGACGGTCGAATCCTACGCCGCGAGCGACGAAATCCGCGAAGTAAAGCCTACCGAAACCGACTAACGCCTGCGGGGTATAAGTAACCGGGCGATTAGCTTTGCATAGAGGCGATATTCGGGCTGGTTTACGGTATCATGGGAAGGGTTGCGGATGGGTGCAATCCGGCTGCTGGAGGGAAATGGCGATGGCAAATACATTTGACGCCTATCACCGCTGGCTCGGTATTCCGCCCGAGGATCAGCCGCCGAACCACTACCGGTTGCTTGGCATCAGCCTGTTCGAGAAATTGCCGGAGGTGATCGAGTCGGCCGCCGATCAGCGGATGGTTCACTTGCGGTCCTTCCAAACCGGCCCAAACGCCGATGAATCGCAAAAACTTCTGAACGAGGTCTCTGCCGCGCGACTGTGCCTGCTTAAAGCGGACACGAAGACCCGTTACGATCGCGCTCTCAAAGCTAAGCTGGACAAACAGGCCGCGGCCAAAAGCCCGCCGATTACCAGCTCGAGCGCTGCCGCGGAGCCCGCGACTGCCGGCAAAACGAAGCCTGCTGCCGCGACGCCTATCGCGGCGCCGCTTGCCGCCGAGCCGGCCGCGGCGCCCGAAAGCGGAGCGTTCGATTTCATCAATGCCTCGCAACCGGCGAGTGCCGACTGGCAGGCCGACGCGATACGGGTGGGGACTTCGAGTTTTCGCAAGTCCGCCAAGGCGTCCAAACGAAAATCGCCCGCCCCGATGCTGATGGCGATTGGCGTGCCGGCGGCGCTCATCGTCCTCGGCCTGGTCGTGGCTGTCGCGATGAACAGCAAATCGAACGATTTGGCCGCGGGCGATGCCCGCGGCACAGATACCGACATGGCGATAGCCCAACCCAACGCCGCGACGCCCAAAAAAATCAAAGAGCTTCATCCTGGCGAGTCAAGTTCGAAAGAATCACCTAAATTTGCGCCGCTGACGAACTCGACCAATCTTCCATCGAGCCATAAGACCGGGCTGGCAGGTAGCTCCGATCCGCGGATCGGCGGGAATTCGGGCGGCACGAATCACGAAGCGAAAAAAGTTGAAGGCCCCGAGTCGGAGCTCGCCGACGTCGGCATCAGCGCCGCGGACTTGGCCCGTCGGCAGAAGCTCCAGATTCCCACCGACGACGGCTCGGGCAAATCGACCGGCGACAAGAACTCGTCGACAAATCCTTCGTCCAGCAGTTCTTCGTCAGCGGGCAATTCCGGCGCAAGTGGCACTGGCGGCAACAACACTTCGGCCGACGGCCCCGACGGCAAGCCAAAGCCGGCGCCCCGGCGGCCGGTTCCTGACGAGGCTGCCCAGCAAAAATCGCTCCAGCAATTGAAGGATGTGCTCAAAGATGACTATGCCGGAGCGAAAACCCCTAACGCGCAGGTCGCATTGGCCGACAAGCTCAAGCAACTGGCCATCGATACGAAAAACGATTCTGCTGCCAGTTACGTGATGTTCACGCAGGCATTGGAGTTTGCGATCAAGGGAGGCGATCCAACCGGCGCGATGGCGGTGATCGACGCGATCGCGAAGTCCTTCGACCTCGACGCCTGGGACTTGCGACAGAAAACGCTCGCCCAATTGGCGCACGCGGCCAAAGCCGAAGATGTGCGGGCGTTGGTCGTCCATAGTGCGATCGAGTTGGCGCAACAAGCGATTGGCGAGAGCCGGTTCGATATCGCCTCCGCCCTGGCAACGACGGCCATGAACCTTTCCGCGGCGGTCAAGGACAACGCCTTACGCGACGAAACTCGCGAGCTGAGCGAGCGAACCAAGCGGATGCAAAAGGATCAGCCCGCGTTGGAAGCAGCGCTCGCGAAGCTAAAGACCAACCCTAACGACGCCGACGCCAACCTGACGGTCGGCCGTTTCAAGTGTTTTCTCTTGGGCGATTGGCCCGCGGGACTGCCGTACCTCAGCAAGGGGAACGACAACGCGCTCAAGGCGCTGGCAAAGCAAGAAGATGCCACTCCGGCAAATGCCGACGAACAAGCCAAGCTGGCCGACGGCTGGTGGGATCAATCGGAGAAAAAAGGGGACCGCAACGATCCGGTGCTCAAGGCCATCCGCGCTCGGGCCCTGTATTGGTATCGCTTGGCGCTGCCGAATCTGACCGGTTTGGCGTTGGCGAAAGCCCAGAAGCGCGTCGAAGGCGATGACGCGACCAAGCCCGATGCGCCGATAACCGAGACGGTGTATCTCGACGATCTGCCCGAGCTCGACCTGACGTTGTCCAACCCCTCGCTCGGCAAGCATGGAGCTACTGGTTACTCGATGCAAGGCGGGCGCCCCTACTCCGTCGGTGGCGGTAAGAAAGGGGGGGCAAGGATCGTCCCAGGTTCGCCCCCGCCGCCGCAACGAGTGACGCTCGGAGGTGTCGAGCCCCAGCATGCCCTCTCGTTGCAACCGCGGCCCAGCGGCAACGCCACCGTGGCCTACGACGTTGGCGGGAAGTACCGCTTGTTCAACGGAACCGCCGCGCTGATGGACACGGCCAATCCGACCGCCGCCGTGCTGTTTCGCGTGTTGGCCGACGGCAAGCCGGTCTGGGTCTCGCGGCCAATGCGGCGGGCTGGCGAATCGCAAACCTGCACGGTGAAAATCTCCAAGGCCAAGAAATTGGAATTCGAGATTCTTTGCAACGGCTCGAACGGCGGCGCTTATACCGTGTGGATCAATCCAGCCGTCGGACGCTGATCGGGAACAGGATGCTGGTTGCCAAAAAACGGCTCGGCGGGAGCCGCGCCGTGCCGGCGTTTCAATTGCGGGCTGGTCAATTGCGGGCTGGCGGTTTCTTCATAGCGCGGGCGACGGTTTTCAGATCGTGGACGAAATCCGCGCGAAGCTGTTTGCGGGCCGCTTCGTCCGGAGCGCGCAAAATCGCCGACGGGTGATACGTCGCCAGAATCCGCGGACCCCACTGGCTAGCCTGTAATTTGCCACGCTGGCGAGTGATCCGAAAATCGCGACCCAGTAAACCTTGTGCCGCCGTGGCGCCCAGGCAGACAAGAAGTTCGGCGCCGACGGCTGCGATTTCCGCTTCCAGCCAAGGTCGGCAAGCCAGAATCTCCCGGGCGCTCGGTTTGGCGTGCAAGCGACGCTTGCCGCGCGGCGTCCATTTGAAATGCTTGACGATATTCGTCACATAGCAAGTGCTCCGCTCAATGCCGGCTTCTTTCAAAGCCTCGTCGAGCAAGCGGCCAGCCGCGCCGACGAACGGCCTGCCGGAAAGGTCCTCCCGATCGCCTGGTTGTTCGCCGACGAGCATGAGCCGCGCCACGCGCCGGGCCTTCCCCAAAGACCGTCTGGGTCGCACTCCGGTATAAATCGCACCCTGCGCAACTCGTGGCCGCCGCCCGTAACTTCGGCAGACTGAGCGTTTGCGGAATGAATTCGAGCGCGGAGCGAGTCTTTGGCAGCGCCTCACGGTCCGTTGGCATAAGAACCATCCTCGCCGGATCGATTGTTGCCCACCTCGCGCCCATCACGCTGCAATTCGCTCGCCGGTCGGCACTTTGATCCTGGATTTTTCCGAGAGTTGACCGGCGGCGGCAGGGAACTTAGAGTGAACGGTGTCGCGATCTACTCATCTCGATTGCCCGTTTGGCGCATTCGATTTGCGACGATCAGCCCCTTCGCGGCCTGTCGGGCAAATACCCCAATCCAATCAACAAAATCATGCTTGCCAAGCGGGTCATCCCCTGTCTCGACGTCGATCGCGGCCGCGTGGTCAAGGGAACCAAGTTCCTTAACCTGCGGGACGCTGGCGATCCGGTGGAAGTCGCTGCGCGCTATGAGTCGGAAGGGGCCGATGAGCTCGTGTTTCTCGACATCACCGCCAGCCACGAAGGCCGGGACATCATGCTCGACGTCGTCCGGCGGACCGCCGAAGTCGTGTTCATGCCGCTCACCGTTGGCGGCGGCATCCGCTCTTTAGAGGACATCCGCGCCCTGCTCAATGCCGGCAGCGACAAGGTATCGATCAACTCGGCCGCGGTCCGCGATCCTGAGTTCGTGCGCCAGGCCGCTCGGCGGTTTGGCAACCAGTGCATTGTCGTGAATATCGACCCGAAGCGAATTCGCCACGGCGATCAGGAGCGTTGGGAAGTTCATATCAATGGCGGGCGGATCGGCACCGGGCTCGAAGCAGTCGCCTGGGCCCGCGAAGTCGAACGCCTGGGAGCCGGCGAAATCGTCCTGACCTGCATGGATGCCGATGGCACGCAGAATGGCTATGATCTGGAAATCACGGCCGCGGTCAGCCGCGCCGTGTCGATTCCCGTGGTGGCCAGCGGCGGCGCCGGTCGGCCCGAGCACTTTTGCGACGCTGTCCTGGTGGGCTGCGCCGACGCGGCCTTGGCCGCCGGCATTTTCCACTTCGGCCAACACTCGATCGCCGACGTCAAGCAAGCCATGCACCAACGTGGAATTCCGGTTCGTCTCGCTTCTCGTCCAACTGCCGCCTGAATTTGAATAACTCGCGGGCCGCACTCCCGCGCAACACAACTCGGACCCGCGCCGCGGCAAGCCGTGGCGTCGGAGTTCTTTGTCACGAAGACATCATCATGAATGCACAAGGCGTCAATAGCGAGGATGCGGCCCAGGCGTCCGCGATCGAACAGCGATTTCTTCAGACTCGGCACGAGCTGGAAATCGACAAGCTCTTTCGGGCCGTGGTCAAATTGGAAGGAAGCGATCTGCACCTCAAGGTCGGCCGGGCCCCCTATGTGCGCATCCATGGCACGTTGCGGCCGATGAACCGCGGCCCGATCGACGATCCGGAAATCGTGCGGTTGTGCAAGCCGATTCTCGACCCGCGGCGGCAAAAGATCTTCGACGAAACCGGCGGCGTCGATTTTGCCCACGTGGTCGACGTCGACGGCGATCCCTGGCGGTTCCGCGTGAATCTATTGCAGCAGCAGGGTCACATTGGGCTGGTGGCCCGGCGCGTCAGCCGGTTCATTCCCGACTTTGCCAAGCTCCACCTGCCGCCGGCAATCGAGGACTTGTGCAAATTCGATCAGGGCATGGTCCTCCTGGCTGGGGTGACGGGTTCCGGCAAGTCGACCTCGATCGCCTCGATGCTCAACTGGATCAACGCCAGGTATCGCAAGCATATTTTGACGCTGGAAGACCCGATCGAATTCACGTTCACCGAAGACAAATGCCTGATCAATCAGCGCGAGATCGGGATCGACGTGGTCGACTTCGGCGTGGGGATGAAGCATGCGGTGCGTGAAGACCCCGATATTATTCTGGTCGGCGAAATGCGCGATCGGGAAACGTTCTTGACGGCGATCCAGGCCGCCGAAACCGGCCATCTGGTGTTCGGCACGATCCACGCCTCGACGGCCCCCTCGACGATCGGCCGCATTTTGGACTTGTTCCCACAGGATTTGCACCCGGCGTTGCGCAGCGCTTTGGCCACCAACATGAAGGCGATCGTGGCCCAGAAGCTGCTGCCGTCGATCGCCCCCGGCGTGGGCCGCGTGCCGACCGTGGAAATCATGACTTTCTCGGCGAAAGCCCGCGATCTGATCCTCAAAGGGGAGGACGAAAAGCTCGGCGACCTGATTCGGATGTCGGAGATGGATGGGATGCAAAACTTCACCAAGAGCCTGAAGGACCTGGTGAACGCGGACTTGATCGATCGGGCCGTGGCCCTGGAGGTGGCGCCGAGTCCGGATGAATTGAAGATGGCGCTCAAAGGCATCGACGTTTCGCAACCTGGAATTCTTTGATGTTGCTTTTCGAACCGCTGGGAGCCGCCACGCTGTGGCTCGCCAACGTCCAGACGGCTGTGGCCGATGCCTGGCCGAATATGGACGAGGCATTCAAGCGCGGTCCCGGCTATTATCTTAGCCTGCCCAAGATTCTGATCTGTTGGCTGCTGTTTCTGCTCTGGGTCCGCACGACCGATCAACTGAGCCAGGATTGCCAACGGAATCGGCTCAGCTACGTGCTGTGGAATTCGGTGCTGTTCTTTCCATTTGTCGTCTCCTTCATCCTGATGTGGATGGTGCCGTGGTTCGGGCTGGGACTGTTCTTCATGATCGCGTGCTATATCGGCCCATTGGCGGCGTATGTGATTTTCCGCAATAAAAGCCTTCCGGCCGAAAAGCGGATTCTCACGCCCGATCATATTCGCCACGTGATCGCCGAACGTGGCAAACGGTTCGGCATCAAGAAAAGTGCCGAGCCGAAGACATCGAAGCGCGAGGGGCCGCCGGTGAATTTCACCGCGCAGGGGGGCAAGACCGACCGCGACAACGCCGCTGCCCTGCTGCTGGCCCGGCAATCGCCTGGGTTTCCTCTGGCTCGCCAGTTGTTGGCCGACGCGATCGAGCATCGGGCGGAAGGCAGTTGCCTTGGATTTCGCCGAGCAAGGCGTCGCGGTGCGCTTGCAAATCGACGGCGTTTGGCACAACCATCAGCCTCAAGACCGAGCCGGGGGCGACGTGATGCTGGCCGTGTTGAAAACCTTGGCAGCGCTGAACGTCAACGAACGCGGCAAAAAGCAGGAAGGAGCCTTCGGGGCCGAATTCGCGGGCACGAAGTATGCCTGCAAGATCTCGAGCCAGGGAACGCCCGGCGGCGAGCGCGTCATCGTGCAAGCCGCGGTTCCCGCCACTCGCAAGTGGACGTTCGAAGAACTCGGAATGCGCACCAAAGTCGAAGAACAGCTGCGAGCGGTGATTGCCCAGCCGCGCGGCCTTGTGCTCTTCTCGGCGCCCCCCGCGGGCGGACTCAGCACCACGATCGACACGGCCATTCGGTCGATCGACCGGTTTCTCCGCGACGTGATTGTGGTCGAAGACTCGGCCCATCGCGAGCGCGAGGTCGACAACGCCCCCGTGACGACCTACAACGCCGCCGCGGGCGAAACGCCAATGACCGTGCTCCCCAAGCTGGCCCGGACCTATCCGAACGTCTATGTGGTCCGCGATCTGGTCGACGCCGACACGGTGAAATTCCTCTGCGGCGAAACGCAGGAAGAACGGTTGGTCATCAGCGGAATCCGCGCCCGCGAATGCGCCGAAGCCTTGCTGCGAGTCCTACTGATGAAGGTTCCGGCGAAGGATTTCGCCCCGGCTGCGACCGCGGTCGTCAACCAGCGGATGATCCGCAAGCTGTGCGAGAAATGCAAGGAAGGCTACGCCCCCTCGGCGGAGTCGCTCAAACAGTTGGGGCTTCCGCCGGGACGGGTCGAAGCGCTGTACCGCCCGCCGCAGCCGCAAGTCCAGGAGGGGAAAGAACCTCCGCCTCCCTGCGAAGAGTGCCTGGGCATCGGCTACAAAGGGCGCACCGCCATCTTCGAGTTGCTGGTGCTGAATGACGTCGTGCGCGAAACGCTCCTCAAAACACCCAAGCTCGAACTCGTTCGCACCGCCGCCCGTAAAGCAGGTATGCGGACCTTGCAAGAAGAGGGCATTTTGCTGGTGGCCAAAGGGGTGACCTCCGTGGCCGAATTATCGCGAATCCTGAAAACGTGAGCCGTCGAATAAAATGCTGACTCTCGCATTACTTGCCGTGTTCCTGGCGTGCGTGGCGATGCACGTGCGCGAAGGGTTGTGGAGCAACGCGATTTCGTTCTTCAACGTGATGACGGCGGCGCTACTCGCGACCAACTATTTCGAGCCGGTCGCCGATTGGCTCGCCGGCAAATGGCCCGCGTACACATTTTTCTTCGACTACCTGGCGCTGTGGGGACTATTTTGCATCGTGCTGATTGTGCTGCGAGTCGCCACGGATCGTCTCTCGCGGGTCAAGGTGCGGTTCAAATTGCCCGTGGATTGGGCCGGCGGTATTTTTTTCGCCTGCTGGGTCGGCTGGATCATGGTTTGCTTCACGACGTTTTCGTTGCACACGGCGCCGCTGGCGCGGAGTTTCCTGGGCGGAGCCTTCCTGGCCGAGCCGGACGAGTCGATGTTCTTCGGGCTGGCCCCCGATCGGCAGTGGCTGGCCTTCGTTCACACGTTGTCGTTGGACGGCACGGGCCCCGATGGCCAACACGATGGCCAACAAGGCTCGCTCGCTCGGGGGCGCGGCGAAAATGAGCCGCCGGAATACAACGTGTTCGATCCTCGTGGGGAATTCATTTTGAAATATGGCGCCAGCCGCGAAAAATTCGACGAAATCAAGGATTCGAGTCTGACTCGCGGAGCCCGCTGACGATGGCTTCGTCTGTTCGTCGACTGGCCGCAAACGGGCCCGGAATCGTGAGACTGACTCCACAATTCAACAAGTTCATTAGCGGTTTTTTGCGAGACTTTTCTGGTCGAATCGGTAAATTGAAGAGAGGCCGATGCGACCCAACCACAGATAAGTGTATGCATGAAAACGGCGCCGTCGTCCGGTGTATTCGCCGGCGTGGTTTTACCTTGGTCGAACTGCTGGTCGTGATTACGATCATCGGCATTCTCATCTCGCTGTTGATGCCGGCCGTTCAATCGGCGCGCGAGGCGGCTCGGCGAACGCAGTGCAACAATAATATCAAGCAACTCGCTCTCGGCTGCTTGAACCATGCCACGCAATTCGGCTTTCTGCCCACGGACGGCTGGGGAACAAACTGGGTGGGCGATCCCAATCACGGCGCCGGCGCGAAGCAGCCGGGGGGCTGGGTGTTCAACGTGCTGCCCTTCATCGATCAGCAAAACGTGTTCGCGTTACAAGCCGGTTTGACCGGCTCGGCGAAATCGAATGCGGCCGTGACAATGCTCTCGACCCCGCTGGTGGCATTCAACTGTCCCACGCGACGGCCGTTAGCGCTCTATCCCACTTGGGAAACGGCGGGCTATTTTTCGCCCGACTGCGCCTTATCGTCCGCCAGCGTGCCGACGAATGTCGCCAAGACCGATTACGCCGCCAATGGGGGCGACACCTACACCGATCCGACCAGCTTCGGCGGTAACGACTCCGGAACCGGCGGCGGTCCGCCGAACTATGCCGCCGGCACATCGGCCGCCGGACAAGTCACGTGGGGGACCATCGGCAGTACCGCCACGGGAGTGATCTATGCCGGCAGCCAACTAAGCCTGGCCTCGGTCACCGACGGCGCCAGCAATACGTATCTGCTGGGCGAAAAATACATCGATCCCGACGACTACACGAACGGCAACGACCTGGGCGACAATGAAAACGCCTACATGGGCGATAACGAGGACATCAGCCGCTGGGCCAACCCCGGTTATTCCGTCCCGATGCAGGACACGCCCGGCAACGCGGTTCGTTACGATTTCGGCAGCGCGCACGCTAACGGCTTCGGGATGGCGTTCTGCGATGGTTCGGTTCATGTCATTAGTTTCTTCATCGATATGACAACGCATACGCACCTGGCCAACCGCCACGACGGCTTTGCGATCGACGCTTCGAAATACTGAGTTTTGCATGGATGTTCGCCGGTCAATCATCGTGATGCTTGACTTCGGACGATGATTTCTTGGCCCGCACCTCTTCGCGAAATATGCCCGCTTCGCCCGATTCAGCCTTCCATTCCGAGGAACAGGACCACGATCTGATCGGCTACCGGCCGGTCAGCAAGCTGGCGGTTATTGCATTATTCGTAGGTCTGGGCGCCGCGTCGGCGCTGGCTGGCCCATTGCTATGGTGCGTGCCCGTGCTGGGCGTGGTGCTGGCCGTGGCGGCGCTCGTGCAGGCTCGATCGGGCGGAAGTGCCGATGGTCGGCCGCAAGGCGGCGGTCGCGGGACTCGCGCTGTCGATCCTGTTCGGCGCCATTGCCCCGGTGCATTCGGCCACCATGAACTACTGGCTCGTGGCGCGGGCCAGGCGAATTGCCCAGGACTGGTTCGCCGACATCGCCAAGGGCGAAACCCAACAAGCCTATTCGCTAATGATCCAAGGCAGCGGCAACAAGCGTCCTCCGGTGCCGCCGCATGGCGAATCGAATCCCGGCCCGATCAAGAGCGACTTGGAAACTTTCGCCGAGCGGCAGCCGACGGCCAGGCTGCTGAAGCTTGGCGACAAGGCGAAGCCGGTCTTCATGGCCGGCGAAGTCATGCCGCAAGAGGGCGAGATCAGAACGCTCGGGCTGCTGTATCGAGTGCCGATTGTGCCGTCGGCGGCGGATGGCGACATCGCCATTGATCATGTCACCGTGCAATTCAACATCCAACGCAGGATTGAGTCGGGCGGCGAGCGTTGGCTGATTACCAGCGTGGTCGGATCGCGGTAATGACTTTCGCCGGCAGCCTGCCGGCGTCGTCCGCGCTAACAGCCTGTTGAAAAAGGGGACTGGCTCTGAGCGACCGAACGAATTTCCCGCGGTTTGGACGGTGCCGCGAAGTGCCTGTCCCGTTTTTCAACAGGCTGCTAAACTCTACCAGCATTGCCGGCCGTCGCGCTGCGACAATTCGTTCCGGTCGCCGCGGATGACCATCCCGCCAATCAAGACCCAAACGGCCAGAAACGCGAAGCCCAAAGACGGCTGAATCAGTTGCAGAGGCATTCTTCGGCTCCCGGTTCGAGTCCTGACGGCCCGCGATGGATATTCGCCTCGCGGCTCAGAGCAGCGAATGGCCGGCGACTAATTTTCGCTCGGGCGACCCAACTGCCGCAGCTTCGTTCTTCGACGCGGGCGGCAAGGGGTCTCCAGAAGGAAATCTCGCCTCGGTAGCACCCGGTTTGATGGCGAACTGACCGCAGCCGACAAACTTTGCGCCGTTGGAAGAGTGGGGTCACGGGCTTTATCGCGCCCGAACATTTCGTTGGATTCGCCATCCGCAAACTCGCCGCGGAATCGGCTTTGCCGAAGGCCTGCGCAAGGACGGTCCGCTACCTCGCTCTGGGCATATTTCGTCCACGTTTTTGGACGTTTTTTTGCGCCGCCTGCGCCGCCCTTCTGCAGCATCAGCGCCACGTCCAAGCGGGCTGAACTTTCAGCCGCCCATTGTTCGAGTTGCCCGATCCATTGGCGGGCCTTCTTGCCATGCAAGCCCACGGCCATGTCCGGCGCGGTTCGCGCCGTCACGCTCATCCGTCGGATTATCGCGGTGATATCCAGCACTCGCAGCACCAGCCGATCGAGCTCCTGCGCATCGTAGGGTTCGAGTGTCATCGGCGTTTTCCACGTCCACAGAAATTGGCGGCACAGCGACTGTTCGCATTCAATATGCCGCGCCGACCGTGGAATGTCTACCACTAAGCTGCGAATTGTTGCTGGAATAGTGCTTAATTTATGTCCAAAACAATGGTTGCAACTAGGCCACCAGATAGTGTACATAAATACACTATCACCTGCTAGAGAGGCCGGAAACGGCTCGCATCGTACGACGTCTTCACCCAGAAACGGCGGCCTTCAAAGGAACTCCCGACGATGAACAGGATTTACGCGTCGGCGACGCATCACCCGACCGCGGCTGACGCGCCCGAAGACGACGATGACGAGGCCTGGGAAGACGAAAATTCGGATCCCGAGCACCCCAATTGGGATGACTTCGACCTCGACGAGGATGAAGACGAACCCGAACCGGACGACGGCGATTTCTGGATCGATCCCGACCAATTTACAGACCCCTGGAATTGAATCGCCACCACGCACTGGCCGGCACGCACCATCGAAAGGAAGCCAACCATGATCGCTCAAGCCATTGCCGACGAAGTCGAACGTCTCCTCGCCGAAGGCCGTCTGTCACATCGCGAAATCGCCCGAGCGACTGGCATCAGCCGGGGCACGGTTGGGGCGATCGCTTTGGGAAAGCGAAAACGGCGCCAGACCGTCAGGTTGTTTCTCGATCCGACGCGGCCGCTGGGGCCACCCGAGCGCTGCCGCGAATGCGGCGGCCTCGTCTACGCCCCGTGCATCCTCTGCCGCGTGCGGGCATGGAAAGCCGGGCAGGTCGCTTCGCGGCTCAATCCGTCGACCGAGAATGGTCAGCGCGAGGTGGTGCGCGCTTAATGCACTCAGAAAACACGAAGAGATTCCTTCGTTCATTGGAGTTGACCGGAAAGCACGACCGCGGCGGCGCAATGCACGGGCAAAGCCCGTGGCGCCCGCACGATTACGATTTACCGGTCATCGATACCCTTAACAGCACCCTTAACAGCCTGTTGAAAAAGGGGACTGGCTCCGAGCCGCCGGGCGGAATTCCCGAAGTTTCAAGGCGGCCGTGAAGTGCCTGTCCCCTTTTTCAACAGTCCGTTAAGCTGCGGCCGCAGATGAACGCCGGTGTGATTGCCGTCGATCGCGGCGATTTGTTCGGGCGTGCCGGCGGCGACAATCTCGCCGCCATCGGCCCCTCCTTCGGGGCCGAGATCGATAATCCAATCGGCCGTTTTCATCACGTCCAGATTGTGTTCGATGACGATCACCGAATTGCCCCGGTCGACAAGTTGATTCAGCACCAGCAGCAATTGTCGCACGTCGTCGAAATGCAGCCCGGTGGTTGGTTCATCGAGCAGATAGAGGGTCTGGCCCGTGTCGACCCGGCCCAATTCCGTTGCCAGCTTGATCCGCTGGGCCTCGCCGCCGGAGAGCGTCGTCGACGATTGCCCGAGCGTCAAATAGCCCAGCCCCACCTGTTGCAGGCTGACCAGCAATCGCTCGATCGCCGGAAAGTTCGCGAAGAATTCTCGGGCTTCGTCGATCCGCATTTCCAGCACGTCGGCAATCGACCGCCCGCGATAACGGACCTCGAGCGTTTGGCGGTTGAATCGCTTCCCCTCGCAGGCCGGGCAAACGACGTACAGATCGGCCAGGAAGTTCATTTCGATCCGCCGAACGCCTTGTCCCTGGCATTCTTCGCAACGGCCCCCTTTCGCATTGAAGCTGAACCGGCCCGCGCGATAGCCGCGTTGCCGGGCTTCGCGGGTTTCGACGAACACGCGGCGAATTTCGTCGAACACGCCGGTATACGTGGCTGGATTGCTGCGCGGCGTGCGGCCGATCGGCGATTGATCGATCTCGACCAGCTTGTCGATCTGATTCACGCCCCGCAGACTGGCGTGTGGTCCTGGCTTGCGGCCCATTCCGGTCAGCCGCCGGGCGATTGCCGGCGCCAGCGTTTCATTCAGGAGCGAGCTCTTGCCCGAGCCGCTCACCCCGGTCACGCAGAGCAATACGCCGAGCGGAAACTGCACACTGACGTTTTTCAGATTGTGCGTCGTCACTCCTTCGAGCGCGATCGTGCGGGTTTTCGCGACGCGGCGGCGCGCCTCCGGCACCGGAATTTGCAGATCGCCCGAAAGATATCGCCCGGTGAGCGAGGCGGGATCGGCGCAACTTCTGGCGGCGTTCCCTGGGCGACGATTTGCCCGCCGTGAAGGCCCGCGCCGGGGCCCATGTCGATCAGATGATCGGCCGCCAGCATCATCGCCGCGTCGTGCTCGACCACCAGCACGCTGTTGCCGAGGACTTGCAGTTCGCGCAAAGCGTCGATCAAACGCTGGTTGTCGCGAGGATGCAGGCCGATCGAAGGTTCGTCGAGGATATAGCACACACCGACCAGGCCCGAGCCAATGCCGGTGGTCAGCCGGACGCGTTGCAATTCGCCGCCGCTGAGCGTGTCGGCCGGGCGATCGAGCGTGAGATAGTCCAAGCCCACCTGGGCCAAAAACGCCAGCCGGCCGCGGATTTCACTGGCGATCGGCTGGTAGATCGGCACGTCGTCGGGATGGACCTCGACGCCGCTAAAAAATTCCGCCGCCTGCGACACCGACAGGGCCGCGATTTCGTGAATCGCCCGGCCGGCGAACCGCACGTTGCGGGCTTCCGGCCGCAGGCGCGAACCGCCACATGCCGCGCACACAACGCTGCCGCGAAAACCTTCCAGCCGCTGCCGAGTGGCCGTGCGCGTGGCGGTGGCAAATTCTTTTTCCAACAGAATCAGCAGGCCGGGAAATTTGCCGCCGTCCCCATACAGAAATTGCTCTAACACCGCGGGCTTCCACTCGGCGATCGGCATTTTCCAGCGCGGCGAGTCGGCGGTTGCAAACGGTTCGAGCAACCGGCGATGGCGGCGCTCGGCGGCCGCCGTGTCCATCTTCCAGGGAGCAATCGCGCGCTCGGCTAGCGACAATTCGCGGTCGGGCAGGATCAGGTCCGGATCGAACTGGACGCGCCGGCCCAGCCCTTCGCAGCTCGGGCAGGCGCCATAAGGGCTGTTGAAGCTGAACGTCCGCGGCTCCAACTCCTCGTAGCTGATCTTGCAATTCGGGCAAGCATAGAGCGTGCTGTGAATCGATTCGATCCATACGCCGTCGTCCGACGATTCCGAGTTGCGCTCGAAGCGGCTGACTAGCAACGCGCCTTCGCCATGCGTGACGGCCAGGCGAAACGATTCCGCCAGGCGATCGTCGATCCCTTCGCGGATCACGATCCGGTCGATCACGGCCTCAATGTCATGGTTCTTGCGCGAATTGAGCTCCGGCGCGGCATCGACGTCGACCACGTCGCCGTCGACCCGCGCCCGAAGAAAGCCGGCTTTGCGGATCGCGGCGAACACTTCGCGATGCTGCCCCTTCCGGCCGCGGACCATCGGGGCCAGGATCATGGCCTTGGTGCCGGCGGGCAACTGCATGCAGTTCTTCTTGAATTTCTTCGATCGATTGCTGCTGAATCGGCGCGCCGCATTGGTAGCAATGGGGCGTCCCCAGCCGGGCCATCAGCAGCCGCAAATGATCGTAGATTTCCGTCACGGTGGCCACGGTGCTGCGCGGATTCTGGCTGCCGGCCCGTTGATCGATCGAGATGGTCGGCTGCAGGCCCTCGATCAGGTCAACATCGGCCCGTTCCAATTGATGCAGAAATTGCCGGGCGTAGACCGACAGGCTTTCGATATATTGCCGCTGCCCCTCGGCGAAGAGCGTGTCGAAAGCCAGCGAGCTTTTGCCTGAACCGCTGGGCCCCGTGATGACCACCAGGCGGTCGCGGGGAATGTCGAGATCGACATTTTGCAGATTGTGGACGCGGGCGCCGCGAATGCGGATCGATTCGCCTCCGCCCGTGTCTCGCGCAGCCTCCGCAACTGCCGGTTGAGCCGGACTGTCGGCCGTCGTCGAAATCGTGCCGGTGGTCATTGTGGGAACGCCGATCGCCGCCTATGGGGAATTTTGACATCGACCCAAACTTGTTAGGCTATCCGCGGCGGCAAGTCCGTTCAAGATGCGGTCGCTTCATGCAGTGGTACAGTTTGAGCACTGACGGCACACGGAGTGTGCCTACTACGTAGCAGGCACGCTCCGCGTGCCGTCGCCACGCCAAGAAGCTCGAAATTTACGACTACGCCGCTTCACACGTGGCTGTTGGAATTACCAAACTCACGCCTTCCATCATGCCGGACGTTGTCAGCACGTCACGACCGTTTGTGCTTAAGGCGGTGCTGTTCGAGGGCTCGCTCGGGCTGGCCGCCGTGGTGCTGGGTTGCTGGATGACGGTGCCGCCGTGGCGGCAAATCCGTGGTGATGCCACGGACGCTGCTTGGGGTTTGGCGGCCACCGTTCCCCTGTTGGCGATGATGTTCGCACTGCGGCAACTTAACGTGGGGCCGTTTCGACGCCTCAATCGAGCCGTTGACGAACTGCTGGTTCCGCTGTTTTCCGGCTGCACGCTCAGCGATTTTGCGCTGATTTCGCTGGTCGGCGGGGTGGGCGAAGAACTACTCTTTCGCGGGCTGATTCAAGCCGTGCTCAGTCATTGGTTCGGTATTGCGACGGGACTCGTGCTGGCCAGCATCCTGTTCGGGCTGGCCCATATGATTACCCCGACCTATGCGGTGATCGCGGCGTTGGTCGGCGCCTTTTTCGGTTGGCTGTGGATTCATTTCGACAATCTGCTCGTGCCGATTGTGGCCCATGCGATGTACGATTTCGTAGCATTGGCGTATCTCTTGCGGAGCATGCCGCACACGCCTTCGTCGACCGACGCCGCCGAATGAAATGCATGACCGTTGCTCGCTGCATCGGGGCGAGCGATAATCGAAGCACTTTGTTATTTTGCCAGCAAGGATTTTATTGCCGATGAGTATTACCGAAATCAAATCGCAGACCGCTCCGGAAAATGGAGCGGCGCCGTCCACGGCTGCGGTATCTATACCGGAAAGAGCTCTGCCAAAGGAGCGGATGGCCGCCGGCCGGGCGAAGCGGGCGGAGGTGCCCCGTTCCGCGCATGCCACATGGCAGCCGGCTTCGGGCCGTGCCGATCCGGTGGCGCTATTGGAAGAATCGAATCGGACCCGGCTTCAAGAGCTGGTGCCGATCCGGTACGGACGGATGCTGATTTCGCCATTCACGTATCTCCGGGGCAGCCCGACCGTGATGACACATGATCTTGCCACGCTGCCTACGACCGGGATCCGAATACAAATCTGCGGTGATGCGCACCTGATGAATTTCGGGTTGTATGCCAGCCCCGAGCGGAATCTGCTGTTCGACATCAATGACTTCGACGAAACATTGCCGGGCCCCTGGGAATGGGACGTGAAGCGGTTGACCGTCAGTTTTGCCGTCTCAGCCCGCGCCCATAATTTTCGCGATCGCGACGCCAAGGATGCCGCCCGGGCTTGTGCGCGTTCCTATCGCCGGCATATTCGCGAATATAGCCAGATGCCGCTGCTCGACGCCTGGTATTCCAAAGTCGACGCGGACATGGCGCTAAAGGTTTTTTGCCGCACCGAGCGAAAAGCGGTCGCGGATCAGATGACGAAAGCCCGGCAACACAATCGGCTGCAAGCCCTGGCAAAGCTGACGGTCGTCGACAATGGCCAGTTGCGGATTGTCGATGACCCGCCGCTGGTTCAAGATGTGTCGCACGACGGTTTCGACGAGATGTTGCGGCGGCTATTTCGTGGTTATTATGCGTCACTTTCCGACGACCGCCGGACGCTGGTCGAGCGCTATCGGTTCGTCGACTTCGCCCATAAGGTGGTGGGCGTGGGCAGCGTCGGTACGCGCTGCTATATCGTGCTACTCGATGCCGGGCATAGCGCCGATCCGCTATTGTTGCAACTGAAGCAAGCGGAAGCGTCGATCGCCGAGCCTTTCGCGGGCAAGAGCGCGTACCACAATCATGGCCGGCGCGTCGTGGCCGGCCAGCGGCTGATGCAATCGGCGAGCGACATCTTCCTGGGCTGGTCGAGCGAAGGGGAGCACGATTACTATTTCCGGCAGCTTCGCGATATGAAGGGCTCGGCCGACGTGGGGAGCATGACAGCCTCCGACCTTGCCGACTACGCCGTGCTCTGCGGCTGGGTGCTTGCGCGGGCTCATGCCCGCTCCGGTGACGCAGCGCCGATCGCCGGATATTTGGGCAATGGGGAAGCCTTCGACGAAGCTGCGGCCACGTTCGCGATGGCCTATGCCGATCAGAACGACCGCGACTACGCCGCGCTCGAAGCTGCCGCACGGAGCGGACGAATCCAGGTCGATACAAGCAGCACGAAGTAATCTTGCCAGCAGCCGGAGAATAACGCTAGCCCGACGCGTTAGCGAGGAGACGTGAAACTTGCAAGGCTTCCTCGCTAACGCTTCGCGCCTAGTATTCTCCGCCTGCCGGCGGAACAATCGCAACTCCAAGAGTTCCGCTCGGGCCATGAAGGAAAACACCGTCAGCATCGAAATCGATCTGCCGAGGTACCGCGTCATCGCGTTGTTCGACAGTCCCGAGAATCTCTTCAAATGGCAAACCGGGCTGCAGAGCTTTGAGCGTCTCAGCGGTGAACCCGGCCATCCGGGCGGCAAGTCGAAGCTGGTCTTCTTACTGCCTATCCGAGAACCGGCCGAGGAGAGGGGGACAGGCACATTTTGCTCCCAGGGCACCGCAAAATGAGCCAGTCCCCGCCGGTTCTCGGATAGGCTCTTAAGCGGCAAGCACCGAATCGAACTCATCGAGACCGTGACCGAACGAAATCTGCCGGACGAATTCAACGGAACCTACGAGTGGCCAGGCGGCAAGAACACATTGCGAAACCGATTCATCGAAGCCGGACCGAATCGGACAATTTGGGAAAGCACTTGCGCCTACAAGTTCAGCAGTCCCATGTTGCAACTGATGGGTTTCTTTTTTCGGGGCATGCTTCGCAAGCAGAACATCAAATTCCTACAGAATTTCAAGGAATTTGCGGAGCAGGGTCCCAACGCTGATGAATGCCCGGCCAAGCAAGAATGATTTGTTTTCTTGTTCTTTTGTGGGTTCCGTGCTTGCGCCGCACATAGACGCTGTGCTTGCCCCCTTGCAGCGGCAGCCGGCAATTCCATTTACTCAAGTTGGACTTTTTTTTGCGGGCTGCGCTCGATAGATTGCAGCGCATGGAACAGGTCGATACGGCTCTCTATGTGATTGCCGCCGCGTTGCAGTTGGCGGCGATGTTCTACGCGATTCGCATGGCGCGCGAGGTGAACGACCCGCGGCCGTGGCTGGTGCTGTCGGCGGCATTCTTGTTGATGTTTCTGTTTCGGCTGATGGGATTTTTCGTTCCGGTCGGAACGCGACTGCACATCAAGCCTTGGTCGGAGACATTGGTCTCGTCGTTCTTGTTGTTGTCGCTGCTGCACACGCGGCGGATTGCCGCCGCGGAGCGGGAAAGCAAACGGGTTGCCGACCGCCGCACTTCCGAACGGGATGAAAGCGAAAATCGTTACCGCTCGCTCGTCGATCTCAGTCCCGACGTGATGTTCGTCAACGCGGGCGGAAAATTTGCCTATCTGAATGCCGCTGCCGTGAAGTTTTTTGGCGCTCGGCACGCGCACGAGCTTCTGGGCCGTTCGCCGCTGGAGTTTGCCGCGCCGGAATTTCGTCAACGCATCGAGTCGCGAAGTCGCACGCTCCGCGAAGGAGGCGAAACCGTCACCGTGGTGGTCGAGGAATGGCTCAAATTGGACCAGACGCGAGTGACGGTCGAAGCGGCCGCGGCGCTCGTGCCGTGGCGCGGCGAAAAAGGAATTCAAGTCATTCTTCGCGACATTTCCGCGCGAATCCGGGCCGAGGAGGAGAAGACGCAAATCCTGGCCAGCGAGCGTGCGGCGCGCGGAGCCGCCGAGCATTCGAGCCGGATGAAAGACGAGTTTCTCGCCACGCTATCGCACGAATTGCGCACGCCGCTGAATGCGATCCTCGGCTGGTCGCAGCTCCTAAAGCGTGTGCCGCGCGATCGAGAGGAAATGGAGCAAGGGCTCGACACGATCGAGCGCAACGCTCGGATCCAAACACGGCTGATCGAGGACCTGTTGGACATGAGCCGAATCATTTCCGGCAAGCTGCGGTTGGACGTCCAGCGGTTACATCCGCTGGCTTGTATCGAAGCGGCGATCGAAACGGTGCAACCTTCGGCCGAAGCCAAGGGCATTCGGTTGGAGCGGATGCTCGATCCGCAGGCCGGCCCGATCGCCGGCGACCCGAACCGGCTGCAACAAATCGTTTGGAACCTGCTGTCGAACGCCGTCAAATTCACACCGCGGGGGGGCAAAGTTCAAGTCCTTCTTCAGCGAATCAATTCGCACATCGAAATCACCGTCGCCGACACGGGGCAGGGGATCCGCCCCGAATTCCTGTCCTATGTGTTCGATCGATTTCGTCAGGCCGATGCCACCACCACCCGCTGGCACGGCGGACTGGGGATCGGCCTTTCAATCGTCAAGCAATTGGTCGAGTTGCACGGAGGAACTGTGCGGGTCGACAGTGCGGGCGAAGGCAAGGGCACGACGTTTGTCGTCACGCTACCGTTGAGCGCGGTCCATCCGCGCGACGATGGCCAATGGTTGCATCCCGCCAGCGCGCACGGCGCGGCGGCCATCTCGGCCAACGTCGACTTGACCGGGCTGCGAATTCTCGTGGTCGACGACGAACTCGACACCTGCAAGCTGATCCGCCGCGTGCTTGAAGATTACCATGCCAATGTAATCACGGCTTCTTCCGTGGCAGAGGCACTGCCGCTCTTGGAATCGTCGCGGCCTGATGTGTTGGTGAGCGATATCGGCATGCCCGACGTCGACGGGTACGAGTTTCTCCGCCGGGTGCGAGCGCTGGGTCCTGCCCGGGGTGGAAAGATTCCCGCCATCGCATTGACCGCGTTTGCACGTTCGGAAGATCGAACGCGAGCTCTGATGGCGGGCTACTCGGTGCATGTGTCGAAGCCCGTCGAACCGCAAGAATTGATGGCCACGGTGGCCAGCCTGGCCGGCCGCACCGGCGGCGCGGAACAACGAAAAGAAGCCGTGACAGCAATGCCAAGGTAGGATGGAATGGATGCCACCTGGGATAAGCCGGGAGCGCAGCACGGTTCGTTGGACTGTGTGCCACTGGCTCTACCAGGCTCTGCCAGTGCTCTTCGGAATTATTGCGTTGCTCGGTTCGCAACGAAGAACCCAGGCAAAGCCAGTGGCAGCCTGAATTCAAGCTTTGAGATTGCACCCAATCGCTTACTTCCTGTGCGGCTTATCTGGTTGCTAGTTTGCCGATGATGGTTTCGATTCGCCGGTCGTCGATCCGGTACCAGCCGATGCGCAGGGCGAAATCGTCCTCGGCGAAAATGTCGAGAATCCCATCACGGGGGTCGCGATTCGCCGCCACACAGGCGTGGTTGTCGAACCAGCCGCTTTGCTTGGCCATCGCTTCGCCGGGTCCGACCGAGCCGATCAGCAGCCCGTCGGCCGAGAAATGCAGCAACTCGGCCTTCTCGCCGGTGCCGACGATGCAGCCCCCCCTGCCGCCGGGAATCGTATCCATGCCAACGCAAACCGCCGGCAGTGGCACGGCCCACAGCCGCTTGCCGGCCGCGTCGAAATGCACGAGCGTCGTTCCCCCCATCCAAAATGGATTGTTCTTGGGCGAGGGCCAAGGCTTCGACCAGCCGAAGGCGTAGAGCGAACCGTCGGCCGCGTGCTGCACCATCGTCGGCTGAAAACCTAGCGGACCGGTATCCTTCGGCACAACTTGCGCGCGGCGGACCAATCGTAGGTCGGATTGCCGCGCGGGCTCAAGCCGGCCATCGGCACCGTCCAAATCGCTTGCGTATTCTGTTCGCCGAACCAGACGTTGCCTTGCAGATCGACATCGACGCCAAACACCGCGTGGCGCGCTGCGCCCGCCTGCTTGAAAATCTTGACATCGGTCGCCGTCACGCGCCCCTCGTCGCTCGGATCGGTCCAGGTCCATTGGGTTGCTGGGCCGTTCTTACCGTCGGGCCCCGGCGATCCGCCGCCGAGAATCGATACCAATCGCATGCGGGAGGCCGCTGCCGGCGGCTTGGTTGCACTTTTCGATACCTCCTGCTGCTCGGTTGTCGAGCCTTCGACGCGATAAACTTGCACGCCATCGCCGGTGGGCATGAACCAGAACTCATGGCCGCCTAGTTGCAGGAGGCGCGGCACGCCATGCACATCGCTGTGATAGGCCGGCTTGGCAGCCAACATCTCGCCAGTGTATTCCCAGCGCCCGGCGGCATGGTCGAGCAATTGGTAGCGATGAAAAGTCATCGAATAGAACACATCCGGAGTCTGCGCGCCGTAGTTGCCCAAGGAAACGAACTCGGCGCCGAAATGCTCCCAGACGAGCTTTCCTTGCGGCGACCAACGGGCGAGCCGCGCCCCGCCGGCCGGCTCGGTTTGGATCGTCACCATATATCCGGCTGGATCGATCGCCACGCCGCGGAGCAGAAAAAAATGATCCGCCGCGCGATCGCCGGCGACCGCTTTCCGGCCGAATGTGGCGACCTTTTGAGCACGATTGCCAGTGACATCGTACGTGTAGATTTGTCCCGCGGCGGAATCAGCCACGACGAGTCGGCCGCTGGGATCGAACGCCAGGGCTACGATCTCGCCCAAGTTGTGCAACACTTTGGCGAGCAGTTTGCCATCTGGCGAGTACACGCTGATCTGCGAATGCTCGTGGCCGACCCAAACGCGGCCTTGGCCATCAATGGCCAACGCCGTCGGTAGCTTCACGTCGAAGCCGGCTTGCGCTTCGCCAGTGATCTTATGGTAGCGGCGCACTTTTCCCCCGAGCGCATCGGCGACCAATAGCGAATCGCCAGCGACGGCGATGGCCCGTAGTGGCGTGCGCATCAATTCAGCATCGCCTGGCGGCGTGCCCGGCGGGATCAGCTTTTCCGGCCATTCGTAAATTTGGATATGGCCGAACTTGTCGTCGACGTGGGTGAACGATTGCAGTTTGCCATCGCTGAGAGCAAATCGCTGCACTTGTTGCTTGTGGTTCCATGGCGCCGAAGCCCAGCCTTCCATGCCGCAGTAAATGGTCGTGTCGTCGACGGCGATCGAATAGGGCGCACCGTTGGGATTGCCATTGCGCATCTGATAACGGCCGTCGTAAATGGCGTTGCCATCGGCGTCCCATTTCTTGAAATCGGCGCCGGCTTCGTCCCAGCCGTTCGCCGTGTAAATTGCCCCCTTCGCATCGGTGGCGACGCTCGCCATCGCCGCCGGGGTGTGCGCTTTGGGCGTCGGGGCGCGACCGCTGTTGCCAATCGCGCCGACGTTTTTGTACGTCGCGCGATTCATGACCACGCGAAATTCGTAATCGCCGGCCGGCGCATCGTCGTGGAACTGATCCTGCCCATCCCAGTGTCCCGACTGCTCACCGGCAGGAAGTTGCCGCCGATTCCAGAGCACCTGCACGAGGCGGCCTTGGCCATCGAACACGCCGGCGCTGGTGCAGCGCCGGCGCGGCCAGTTTGAAATTGAAATCCGCGGCAAGTGGCTTCGAGCTTTTCGCGGCCACGTCCGCTGCGCATCCAGGCCGAATGCCAAGAACCCAGACCAGGAGGATCAGCCCGACAGCGCGGAAGAATCGACCGCTCGAAAAACTACGCATTCAATGATTCCCTTTCGTTTTGCGCACCACGCAATAGGACTGAAAATTCCCGTAGGTTGGGCACTGCCCACCGCTCGGCGGTTGCGACATTGGAGGCAGCGTCGGTGGGCAATGCCCACCCTACAACTGCGTTACTACATCTGCATTACTGGCTATTGTTGTCAGCCTTCAGTATCCACTCAAGCACGCTGCTCGATGGCAATGGGCTGACGCCGACGTGGCGGAGCATGTTCAGGCACTGCGCTCGATGGTGCATTCCATGCGTCGTCACATGGGTAATCACGCCGCCGCGAGTGAAGGTATAGCTCTTGCCGCCGCGCACCGCGCTGATCATTTCGTCCACCGGATGGGCATGGGCCGTGGCGGAAAAGTCGGCAGCGATCTCGGCCAGGAGCTCCAAGAGTTGGACCGGCGTGCGCCGTACGCCGTCCTGATCCAACCTGGGCCGCGGCTCGCGCTGGGCCAACATGTCGGTCCAGGAGCGCCACGCGCCGAGCAGATGCGTCGTGGTGTCGTGCAGCGAGCCGGGTCCCATCTCGAACCGCTGGTGGAACTGCTCATCGGTGAGCTTCGTGCAGGCTTCGAGTAGTTGTCGCGTGGACCATTCATTGTGGGCCACGAGAATCTCGAGCGGATTGCTGGTCGGCATGGGTTTTCCTCCGGAGTATCGATCGTTGGAGTGTGCGTTCTTGAAAGCTCAAGTGTAGATCGCGCAATTTGACCGCGAATTCGCTGTTCTATACGATGCCACTGGCCGTTTGAAGCTTATTTCTCGAAGCACGCGGGCGTGGCAAGTCGGCGGCACGGTTGCCTCGACGGCTGTTGCGGCCGCCATTCTTAAAAAGAGACTCGCAGATGTCAGAAAAACACAATTCGGTTCCGAGCGCCTGGGCGGAATCACGCCGATGCTTGCGATTCACGGCGCCGGCGAGGCGATTGAATTCTACCAACGGGCTTTCGGGGCGACTGAATTATTCCGCCTCACCGACGCCGGCGGAAAAGTGGTGCATGCGGAGATGAAGATTGGCGACGGCCTATTCATGCTGGCCGAGGAACATGTCGACTACAACGCCAGTCCACACAAATTGGGCGATTCGACCGTCGTTTTGCACATCGAAGTCGCCGACGCCGAGGCGGTGTTCGACAGAGCCATTGCCGCCGGGGCGAAAATAATTTTCACGCTGCGCGATCAATTCTACGGCGAACGCTCGGGCCGAGTGGTCGATCCTTACGGCCACCTCTGGCTGATTTCCCAGCATATTGAGGACGTTTCGCCCGCCGAAATGCAACGCCGCTTTACGACAATCACCAACGGCTCGGCGGATTGGCGGTCCAACGGCTGAGCCGCCCGGCTCGTGTGCCACAGCTTGGGTGCCACCGCCGAGCGAAGTCTGCCCGTGGTTCGAGGGCTGATGGGCGATTCAGACTCTCAGACGCTGCTTGACAATGACACACAAGCAGTGGCACACAAGCGGTGGCACGCAAGCTTCCGGACTCTCCGACCACTCAGAAACACCAGCAACAATTTGCTTGACTTTCGCCCGCCCGATGTGGGACGCTGTTGAGTGCCGGAGTTCTCCGGTTTCTGGAACAGAACCGATGGAGGTGGGCCATGTCGTGCGAACTGGTCGTTCGGTGGCGATGCGAGTCAGGAATCGCGAGAAGTCCTTGTGGACGGGTGCTGTCGCTCTGTTGGCGGCAACGCTGCTTGTTGCCAATGTCTTTGCACAACCAGTGCAGCCGATCCGCCGCAGGATTTGGGCGCGCAGTTGCAGGCCCAACTCGCGGCTGGTGAATTCGGGCCGGCCTTGGCCACCGCCAAACAGATTCCCGCCGACGCGGGACGCGATCAGTTCTTCGCACAAATCGCGGCGGCCCAATATCAGGCCGGTGCGCGCCAGGCTTCGCTCAACACGATCGGCCGAATGTCGAACGATCTCGAGCGTGGTCAGGTCCTTGCCGCGTTTGCACCCGGCGGTTTTGGCTCCGATCTCACGCAAACGAAACCGGGAAAAGGAAAACCGGGGGGCAATGAGGCCGACTTCGACGACTTGATTAACCTCATCACGTCGACCATCGCGCCTCCAACCTGGGATTCCGCCGGCGGTCCCGGCGCAATCCAATCGTTCCCCGGCGGCGTGTATGTCGATGCCGAGGGGGTGCTCCGGCCCGCTCTTGGCGAGGATCACTCGCGCGGATTGGCGGCGCTGCGCCGCGCGGCAGCCGCGGGCAGCGCTGTCGGCGGAGCCCACCAACATACGGCGTTACGTAAAGTTTCCCTGCCGCGCTTGGAACGTGCAATCCAATTGCGCTTGGCCGCCGGCCAGCAACCGACCGAGGAAATGCGCGTCCTTGCCGGTTTGGAACGGGTGAAGTACGTGCTCATCTATCCGCAAACGCACGATCTGGTGCTGGCGGGTCCCGCCGACGATTGGCAGATCGAGCCCGAGGGGCGGCTGGTCGCCAAGACGTCGGGACATCCTGTGTTGCGGCTCGACGATCTGGTGGTTATCCTGCGGCACATGCTCGGCAGTCGAGACGCGCGCTTCGGCTGCTCGATCACGCCCACGGAAGCAGGGCTGGCGGCAACGCAAGAGTTCATCGCCCAGTCGAATCGCACGCCGCTGAAGCCGGGGGCCGAAGTGCGCGAAGCGTGGCTCAAACAGCTCCGGGCGCATTTAGGACGGCAAACAGTGACCGTCGACGGCATCGATCCGCGCACGCACGTCGGCCGCGTAATCGTCGAAGCCGACTACAGGATGAAGCTCGTCGGGACTCGGTTTGGAAGATGGGGTCTTGGGCGTGCCCAGCTATCTGAGCATGATCGACGTGCCGAAGGGGGCCGCACCGCCGCCGTTGGACGTGCTGCGCTGGTGGTTCACGCTGAATTATTCCGCGGTTCAATCCACGGCTGATCGCGACGGCTTCGAAATTCGGGGGCAGGGTGTGAAAGTGCTGAGCGAAAATGAATTGCTCAGCGCCACCGGCCAGCAAGTCCACACCGGCGAGTCGGACATGCTCAACCGCGATTTCGCCCGCAACTTCACGCAGCACTTTCCCGAGTTGGCGGCCAAATATCCGGTCTATTCCGACTTGCAAAACGTATTCGACTTGGCGCTGGTCGGCGCGCTCATCCGTTCGGAAAAATTGACCGACCGCGCGGATTGGCACGTGCAATGTTTCGGCGACCCACGACAGTTTGCCGTCGAGTTGGGCGTGGCACCAAGTCGGTCGAGTCGGTGATGAACCACCGGATAGTGAACCGCGTGAACATTCTCGTGGGCGTGAGCGGCGGCGTTTCCTGCGATCCAGCGAAACTCGTCGAGCCGAAGGCGATTGAAGCCGACTATGGCCGACTGCGCGAAGAACGCGCGGCGGCGGGACCGAAATCCGCCTCGCCCGACACTTGGTGGTGGGATTAGGATTAGCCACCGATAAGCGGGTCGTGCTGAAGTCAATCGCTCGGCGGCGGGAACGACGGCCAGTAGGCAAAGACGGCCATCGCCTACTCCGCTAGCAGCTGCTCATATTCGTCGTGATTGCCGATCCAGTACCAGAAAAACGTATTGCCTTCGAGCACTGCGAGTGCCCGATGGCCACTGCCAATGCGAATTGACCACACTTGTCCGCACTTTTTGAATCGAAGGGAGGGATGCCGCGGATTACGTTGCCAAAGTCGATATGCGGCACGAGCACGTCGTTTGATGTCCGGTGGCAGCGTCCGATATGCCGCCCAGAAGTCACTGGTTGTCGATGACTTCGTCAAGCGGCTTCGTCCTTCCGTCGGAGATGTCGCGGCGCGCCCGATCCAGAATTTTTTGCATCCGCCCCGAAGGCTGAGAGTCGCGAGCGATTTCCTCGTCCCAGGCGTCAGTCTGAGCGAGTTCGAATGCGGCGAGCCACGACAGTAACTCGTCGCGCTCCGCAGCGGGCAACGCCCTCACCTGATCGGCAATTTGTTGGACACGGGTCGTCATGCAATTATTGTCGCAACAAAACCGACCGGCGGCAATCGGTTGGGCGAATTCCGCATAGCAAAAACCCCACGGTCAGCATCGCGCTTTCCGCGCGGTTATGTGAAAATGGCGAGGAGCGGATTCGAATCCTCGCCCTCGAGCCTATGAACCTCGTGGGCTGCAAGATTGCTCGCCCCGGCCATGCGGACCGCGATTGCCCATTCCCAATTATTTTTGACGGGGACGGCTGCTATCGATCCCGCAGCCGCTCGCGCAGTGCATCGGCAGCCTCTCGGGTTCTGCCTGATTGTGCTGGATCGCGGCCACTCCCGCATTCATGTCCAGTAGCTCCAGTGCTTGGACGAGCAGCGCTTCGTCCAAATCGGGGCTGCGATCGTCCGAATGAGAGTCGTCGACCGACATGTCATCGACGAGCACTCCGTTGGAAATAGCTTCGTTGGTGTGTTCGTGTTCGGTAGATTGCCCGTCGATTTGCCCCGGCCGACTTAGATTCACCGTCCGATCGATCAAATAGAGCGGCCGCCCGCGCACCTGGTCGTAGATGCGGATCACATACTCGCCCAGCATGCTGATTCCCAAAGCATTGATCGCTCCGAAGAAACTCGCGCTGAGAATGTGCGAAGTCCAGCCGGGAATCGCCTGCTCGGTAAATAGCCGGCAAGAGATCGAATAGCCACCCAGCCCGACGAATACCCCCAGCGCCGCATAGCCAAGAAAATTGAATACGGCCAACGGCAGTGATGAAAATGAAAAAATCGCGGTCTTCGCCAGCCGCCATAGCCCGCGGAGCGAAACCCGTGGCTGGGCGTCGTAACGCGGGTTGCGCTCCACCGCGATTCCTTGCTGGCGAAATCCGACCCACGAGCGCAACCCGGGCAGGTAACGATCGCGTTCGGCCAGCGCCACGATTTGCCGCACCGCGCGGGCATCGATCAGGCTGAAGTTGCCGGCGTCGGCCGGAATCGGGGTGCTCGAGACGCGTGCCAGCAAGCGATGGAACGCGGCGAACAAGACCCGCTTCCAAATCGCTTCCTTCCGCTTGGCCCGAACCGCATACACGATGTCAGCGCCGGCGCACCACGCATTCACCATTTGAACGATCGCGGCCGGGTCGTCCTGCAAGTCGGAATCCATGACGACCACCGCATCGCCCGTGGCATGTTCCAAGCCCGCGTGTACCGCGGCCTGGTGACCGAAATTTCGTGAAAAGTGGATGACCCGAACTTCATCATGCCGGGCGGCCAGTTGATCCAACACCCGAGCGCTGCCGTCGCTGGAACCGTCGTCGACAAAGATGATTTCCGATCGCACCCCGCAAGCGACTAGCGCCTGCCGCACCTGACCGAGCAAATGCTTCAACACTTTGACTTCGTTGAAGACCGGCAGCACCACGCTAACGAGCGTCTGTTCGGGCGTCGGCCGCAAGGGCAGGGGATCGTGCGCGGATGAGACTCCGGGACGAGCAAATTGTGAATCGGTCTGCATGATTTTTGGCCGCAATTTGAATAGATTGCTGTGCTCGATCTTGGGAGGGCGAGGCTCCTGCCGAGTTGGAACTTGATCTTGGGAGGGCGAGGCTCCTGCCGAGCCGTGAGCGTTCCGGCTCGGCAGGAGCCTCGCCCTCCCGAGATCAGGATTCCTCGTATGATTGAGCCGCTAGCACGGTGGTTTTTCCCCGCCGCGGCAAATTCCGATCAGCACCGCGGCCATCAACAAACTTAGGCCAAACGCCGAGAGTCGCTGGCCGGCGATCAAACTGGACGGACGAAAGTCTAAACGCAGTTCGGCTTGTCCTGGCCCGACGACGCAGCCCATGAAATCCCCGTTCACCCGCACAATCGTCTGTTGCTTGCCTTCGGCCGTCGCGATCCAGCCAGGATGGAAGCTTTCCGAGATGACAAGCAATTGCCGGGCGGGCGCATTGGTTTGCAGTCGGATCATGCCCGGGCGATCTTCGAGGATCGTGACCGATCCCGCCGGTGCGGAATCCAGCTCGATCGCGGTTTTCGATGCTGGCGACACGAGCGCTGCCGTTTCCAGCGGGATGCGTCCGAGATCATGTCGCCGGATCGAGCGATGCCACTAATTCTGTCACAAGCCGGGCGCGGGTAGGGGGGAATCCGGGAGCCGCAGCCAAGCGGCTGCATCACGGCGCGGAATTTCGAGACCCGGTACCGCAACATCAGCGGCGATCCAGCCGGCGCCGGCCACGCGCAGGGCCGCGGCGCCGTGGTAATCCAACTGGCGCACGGGCGCTAGGCCCGCGTATCCGTCGACGCGACTCCAGCCGCGAAGCAATAGCGCATCGCCCTGTCGCAAGCCGGGCTGATTTGGTTCCATCAGATCGCAGGCAACTCGCGCATCCGGCGGTCCAGGAGGAACTGACGCAGCCGCAATATATTGATCGAACTTGAGCGCATGGGGATAAACGGCATAGCTGAGCCCATATGCGCCAAGATCAGCGGCCATGAGCAACACGAGCACGGGACGAGCCCAATTCATTCCGTTTATCGCAAGTGTGACGAGGAGCGCGACCGAGAACATCAAAGCGGGGCCGCACCAGATCTGCCAGGCTGGCGAAGTGTAATCAGACCACCAGCGTGGGCCGCCGATCGCAAACACCGCGCTCAAGATCGCCAACAGCCACAGTGAAGTGATCCCCCGCGAACTCCGATACGACCCTTCGAATCGTGAATCACGCCGACCGACTGTCATCCAGCCGATCGCCGCCAGGATCGCCAGGGCGAGATGCACGAGCACGATCGCCCGGCACGGAAAGCGGAATTTGTTGAAGGGTGGGAGCCAGGCGATCAGCGGAAAGAGTGGTCCGCGTTCGCCAAGCGCGAACAGCAATCCAAAGGCAGCTAGCCCGGCAGCCGCGCGAACCAACGGCTTGAGCCGCTTTGGCGCTGCGCCGGACGCAACGCACCAGACGGCCAGCATGAGCGTGACCGAGCCGGCATAACAGCCGAATTCATGCGTATTTTGGCCGACGACGCGCGATTGAAACAAATACGGCGCGACGAATTGAATCAGGTTCAGTGGATCCAACGAGCCCCAGCCGCGAAATGCCTCGCCGACACTTTGCCGTGACGACTGGCCGACGGCCTCGAGCGTCGGCAGCAATTGAGCGCCGCCAATCGCGAAGCCCAGCGCCTTCCAGAATAGCACCGATGATGATCGCCACAATGGCAGGCCGACGATTTTGCGTTCAGGCGGGGCTTCCCCACGAACCGCGATCTCGGCGCTGGCGACACGGCGTAGCATCAGCACCGCATAGCTAGCTTCGAGCACGAGCGACATCGCCACCACTTGTGGATAGCCCAGCAATATCTGCGATCCGCTGACGAGCGCGACCGCCGTGCCGGCCAACCATCGGCGCCGGCGGCTTCGGCCGCGAATCGCGATGTCGATCGCCAGCAACAGCCACGGCACATGCGCCACGACGGCAATGCAGTTGACATGCACGAAATGGAGCAAACAAAAGCCCGAGAACGTGAACATCACGCCGCCGAGCAACGCCGCGTCGCGCCGCAGCCGCCAGAGGCGCAAGAAGCAATAGACGCCCAGCAGCATCAGCGGATAATTCGCGAGGCATTCGACATCGAACGCCGCGCCGAGAGGCAACAGTCGATACAACAGCCAATGCCAAGGGTGATATGTGCCGACCTGGCCTTCGCCGGTCAAATAAAATCCGCAATACAATTGCGGCGACCAGTCGAATCGATCTCCATGCGCGAGGCACTGCTGGTAGAAGGCACGCATCGGCAGATGGAAAGCGCCCAGATCATCCGCCGTATAAACGCGGCCAACGAGCGCGGGCCCCGCGAGCGCGACCAGCAAGCCGGCCGCCGCCAGCAAAGCCCAACCGAATGCACTCGACCGTTTAGAACGCGTTTGTCGAAGCTGCGAAAATGCCGCATCCTTTGGGCCATGCCACATTCGAGCATCGGCGTGCGCCGGCGCCGATGGATCGTCGATCGCAATCGGGAGCGTCATTCGGAGCTCTTAACACGAACTGGCAGAATTTGTTCAGACACTGATTGCCGCCGCGGAGCAAATTCCATTGGGCAGTCGCGGCACAGGCGCCCCCGACAACAATTCGCCCGGTGAAGCACGCAGGCTTTGCAGGTGCGGTTGGTCGAGGATCTTGAACGGGCTGACCAAGGGCCGCCAGGCTTCGCCGCGTTGGGGGATCAGCCGCTCGTCGATCGGACCCAGCTCGCTGGCCGCCAGGGTCAAGTAAGGGATTCGATCGGGAACGAGGCCCATGATCCGCGCCAAGGTTGCATCGACCGCCGTGGGATTGGCGCCAATGAGCAGCAAGCCCATCGGTTTCGGGCTCCCCAGGATCGGCCCATCCCCTTCCATTCCGACGATCCCGTCGACAATGGCAATCGTCTTGGGCAACGAAGCGTTGATGTCGTAAACGGTCTGCGGGATGCCGGCGTGGTGCAGGACATTTTTCGGCCAGCCGTATTGGCTGCCGGGCAGGGTGCCATACAAATTTTTCATCGCTCCGGTCATGCCCATCCAATGGTGCGTTTTCATCTTGGGCATCGAGACAATCAGATCGGCTTCGAGAATCGACTGCGGGAAATAGAAGCCTTCGAGCGGGCTGATGCGGCCGGAGTTCTTCAGCCAGCCGACCTCTTCGTAATTGAGATCGGCGAATGGCAACCGCGCGTCGTCGAGTGCCTCTTGTAATCCGGATTCGACAAGCGCCATTTCCGTGTCGCGCACATGCCCGGGAGCTTCGCCGATTTTGACCGACGCTCCCCACGCCTGAAAAACCGCGGCGGCGGCGGTGACCACCGCGGGGTTCGTGGTCATCTGCGGAATCCCGCGGTTCGGCTCGACCAGATTCGGCTTGAGCAGCACTCGGCGGCCAACCATCTCCGCCGGCTTGAGGCCGCTCGCGAGAAGTCCATCGCGAATGGTTCGTTCCAGCGGGCCGTCGTAACGCTGGTTCCGAGCAATGAATACCGATTGCGGCGCGGCCAACGCCCGGCGCAACCAGGGATAAGCCCATGCGCCGATCAAGCCCAGGCCGGCGCCGGTCAGCAACGTGCGTCGGTTGAACTTCGGCGGCGCTGCCTCGCGGTTCGCTTTTGCGACCAAAGCAGCGCCACCGACGCTCGCCTCAATGGCCGACGGGTGCGAGGACGACGGCGATATTCTCGATGGATCGTTCCACATGGCAGTTCTGCTTCTAAAATCCCCGATTTCCAAGAACGTCAAATCGCGGGGCGGTGTACCTTGACGAACGAAACGTTAATTGCGGTCCGTGGTGGCGCGCCGGGCGAGCCCGGCGGCTAATCGTTAGCTCTTGTTCATTGGAGCCTGATCGGCGCGGCGTTTCGCACCTTGCAGCGGCAAAACGACCAGCGGCGAATCCGACCCTTCGAGCTGCCAAACCGAGCAACGCGAGTTGATAGGCAGCGCCGTCGCGCTGGAGCGTGCGGCGATACGCGGGCACGAGAAACCTGTCTGCATAGGCCGGGAAACGTCCGTGCGCCGCCAGCCCGAGCAAGCCGTAGGCTAGCGATGCGGACGTGGTTTTCTCGCTAAGCACGGCCGATAGGTAATCGAGCGAGCGGCCGATACGGCCATCGCGATCGGCTTCGCCGGCCAAGGCCAGCAGCGCCAACCCGGTCGGCTGGACGTGCGGCAACAGTTCCTGACCGAGCACGATCGTGTTGCCGTAATTGCACCCGCCGCCGCTGAGCAAACGATCGGTGAGCAGCGACACCGCTTCGCGCTGCGCGGATGATCCGCGTAGCCGGCGGCTTTCAAGGCCAAGACCGCCATCGCCGAGGGTTCGACCCACGAATGGGTGTCGGCCACCCAGGGCCAGCCGGTAAGCGCGGCGTTGTGTCCGATACCGCTGGTCGTCGGCATCGCTTCGCCCGCGGCGTGCAATAGCCAGCTCACAGCCCGGTCGAGATTGAAATCTTGTTTCGATCCTTGGCGGCTAGCTGTGACAGAATTGTTTGGGGCAGCGCGCCAGGCGATTGCGGCGAGCACGGCCCAAGCTGTCGGCCAATGCGGCGTGCCGCGAGTCGCGGTTGTGCCGCTGCTCCCGTCGGCATTCTGCAGTCGGGCGAGCCACCCGGTCGCCTTGGCGGCGGCCTCGAATTTACCCGCTCGCCAGCAACAATGCGGCCAGCGCCGTTGGCTCGCTGCTGGCGGGTCCGCTGGGATGATATCCACAGGGAATTTCGCCCGCCAAACGATCGTTGAGTTCGTCGGTCCAGCCCATTGGCGCACCACCCGCGTATGACGATGACATTTCTCCACACAAGGATAGTTCGCTGGCAAGACGGTGCGGCGGCGGTCATTGCGATCGTCGCCACGCTGAAATTCGCTACATCCAGTGCAACCGTGCTCTCGGCGATGCGTCGGCCAAACCAGACACAGTCGTTCGTTTATCGCGCGATGATCGAGTCACAGGAAAAAAAGATAGCCTTACACATATTTGAGATTGCAAACTGCCGGCGGCCTCGATTGCCAAATGATGCAGATGAAACTCTTACCCGAGCGATCGAGCGGCGGAGTGGGGAATTCGGCGTTGGCGGAGAATCCGCAAGCTGAATTCCAGACATGCGGTTCGGGCGAAATCGAATCCTTGCTCACACCCCGCGGTCCTAGAAATCTTGCCGCCAATTGCGACAGCCGCTGGGCGCACCGGTTCTTGACGTTCAACCTGATTGCCCTGCTGTTGGTCGCCGCCGTGATCCGCTGTCGCGATTTGGGGCGCATTCCGGGTATTAACGGTGATGAAGCCTGGTATGGAGTTCAAGTCGAAAAGTTGCTCGCCGGTCGCCCGATAAACGGGCTCACGCCGACGGGAAACGTATTGAATCCATTTTTGTTCGGTCCGCAATTATTCTTGCACTGGCTGTTTGGCGCGTCGTTTGCGCTGTTGCGGACCACGTCGGTCCTCAGCGGCTTGGCGGCGGTAGCGCTGAACTACTGGCTTTGCCGGCCAATATTCGGCCGGCGCGTCGCCGTGGTTTCGACCGTGATCCTGGCGGTGCTGCCGATCGACATCGCGTATAGCCGCCTGGCTTGGGATACGGCGCAATCCGTGCTATTCACTTTGCCGGCGGTCTATTTGCCGCTCCGGGCGGTGATCGATCCCGCTCGCCGGCTGCGCTGGAGCCTGTTGAGCGTCGCGGCTTTGGGGGCGGCGTTCGTCGTGCATCCGACCAATATTTTCGCCGGGCCGATCATGGCCGCTTGTCTTGGCTACGCTTGGCGGCATGAAATGCGAGCGCTGTGGAGCGGCGCCACGATGACCGGCCAGAATTCGTGCAGTGAGCATCGGCGAAATAGCATGCCCGTCCGATCAACACGCTGGATCGCCGCGGTTGCCGTTGGCGGCGTTGCTCTTACGACCGCATGGGCATTACGGGCAGAGCTTCACGCAGCGGTTGCCCGTGCCCTAGATCTGCGCCAATACGCGGCATTCGCCTTGGATTTCGGCCATTTGTTCAATGGAGCGACGGTCTATGAATACATTTCCGGATCGATGGCGCCGCAGGATGGATTGCAAATTCTTCGCCAATTGTTGCCGTTCGATGTGCTGACTTGGCTGGTGATCGGATGGCTCGGTTTCGGCCTGCGTCGCCGTCTCGCCGGACGCAGACCCGTTGAGTTGTGCCTGGCTCTCGGCGGAGCGGCGGGGCTGCTGGGATTCTTCCTCGTGGCTGGAATCGGCGGCATCGCCGCGAATTTCGAACGTTATTCGCTGTGGATGATTGGGCCGGCGGCCGTGCTGGCTGCGTTGGCTTGCGACCCATGGTTCGATGGTTCGCGGCGGCGTTGGGCCGCGGTGGGAGGAGTGTCGCTTGCGTGGCTGCTGTTGTTCACATTCCAGTGCAATTATTTCGAGTGCTTCGAAAGGACCGGGGGTGACGGACACCGCACGTACCGCACAGGCGACGTCGAGCCGAAACAAGCGGCGCTGGCCTTCATTGCCGAACGTGCTCGGGCGGACGAATTCACGATGGTATTGACCAGCGAATGGTGGAACTATTGGCCGCTGGAATACCTGGCGTTGGCCGCGGAGCGATCCGCACAGAAGCCAGGCCGCGATTCAAACCCGAATCGCTTGATGATTGAGCGATGGAAACCGAACCATGGGTTCGATCCGCTTGTCGGCCCGAATCAAACCGCGATCAGTCGACTTTGGTTCGTCGAATTCACAGCCGGAGATGCGGCCGCCGCGATCCGATACTGGGCCAACAGTCAAAACTTACGCATCCATGAGACTTACCTGCTTGACGCGGCAAATCGTCCGGTTCTTTCGGTCTTTCAGATCGACCAACCTGCATCGAAGTCCGCGGCCGGCGGCCCGTGCAGCACGCATCAGCCCGGAGTCCTTCGAGGAAAATTACAAGAAAAATTAAAGTTGTCAATTTGACAATCCGCGCCATCGAACTAGGTTTTCTTAGCACCGGCGAGGATCAGTATGGTCCGCGCGGGTGACACGATCTTCGGGTCGTGGTAAAGCGCGACTTGAATCGCGGACTGACGATCTCATCATCCAATGGTCCGCGAGCGGTGGCGCAACAGGCCTGTCGGGTCTGAGGATTTTCGATTGCGGTGCATGTCGGCCGTTCGGCCGGCGGACCCAACCTAATGGCGCTCGGGGGAATCGTATTTCCCGTGGCGTTGTGAGGGCCGGGCCAATGTGCGCGGATCGACGATTCGCGGTCTCGCGTCCTAGATTTACGAGGGTTTCATCGCGGCAAGCAGGCCAGCGTTGCATGAACAGTGCAGCGGCGCAGGCGATCGAAACTCGTCCTAACTTGTCACATCGGCTCTCGGTTTTAACCGGCTCCCGGCGAACCGCGACCGCAACGGAGGATTCAGATGAAGTCGCTCGTTTCGAAAGTGCGTCGGTTCATGGTTTCGGAAGATGGCCCCACGGCCGTCGAATATGCCGTCATGTTGGCCCTGATCGTGATCGTGTGCATCACGGCAATTCAGTCGGTCGGCACCAATGCCAATACGACTTTCACGCATATCGCCGGCTCGTTGGGCAGTTGAGCCAGCGGGGTGGCGAGTTGGAACGGTCCTTGGCGTGCGACGCAGCTTCGTGGATGGGATTGAAACTCGGTTACTCGTTTGATTAACGCGGTGGTTTGGTATTCGACTACGTGTCGCAGCGAGCCACCCTACCAGGAGAATTGCGATGAAGAATTTTGCTTCGAAAGTGCGTCGGTTCATGGTTTCGGAAGATGGCCCCACGGCCGTCGAATATGCCGTCATGTTGGCCCTGATCGTGATCGTGTGCATCACGGCAATTCAGTCGGTCGGCACCAATGCCAATACGACTTTCACGCATATCGCCGGCTCGCTGGGCAGCTAACGCTTTTCGCGAGAGGTCGTTTCGCAGGCTGGTTTCTACGTGGCCTTAGCCTCTGATCTCGCGTTGATCGCGATGGCCCTCCCCGGACTTGGAATTTTGGTTCTGAGTCCGGGGAGTTTCCGTTGAGTGAGCGCAAGATAGGCAGGATTGCCCGGAGAATAATTCCAGTTGCGACAGCCCGCCAAGTCGCAGCAGAAGCGATTGCCAGAGTTGACTCGAAGATCCGGGCGCCGCATTTGGCCTCTGCCGGCGCACCGAAGCGGGGCGAGACTCTCGCGGCTTCCGCCAACGCCCTAACGGCTCGTGATGAGCTAAGTTTTCCAAGACCCGGCCTGTGACCCACTCGATTCGCACAACTCGGAGGAAATCCAAGCCATGAAATCGCTCGGCTTTACATTGCGGAAGTTTCTCGGTTCGGAAGATGGCCCGACAGCGGTTGAATATGCCGTCATGCTGGCGCTGATCGTCATCGTTTGTCTCGGCGCGATCAAATCCGTCGGCACCAACGCCAAGACCACGTTTACCAACATTGCCGGCTCGCTCGGAAGCTAGCGGTTTGTCACAGCTTGAATTTGGGGTGCCACTGGCTTTGCCAGTGTTCTTCGTTGCTGACCGATCAAGGCAAGAATTCCAAAGATCACTGGCAGAGCCAGTGGCACACAATCCCAAAATCAACGGTTGACAGAGCACTAGCCGCCGTTTGCGGCTTAAGGCATCCGACATGCAAGAGATCGTGCGTGGCAGCCATGCGCCCCTGAGGGCAGGAATAAGCTATGGTTTCGGTAGCCGCCGTCGGCGCGACAAAAATCGCATGCGTGCCATGACGAAATCGTCCAGCGTTCTCCGGTATTTTCTTTGCTAACCCCACCGCTGTAGTGAAAGACATCATTATGTTCGAACATCTGACTTCCCCTTTCGGCGCTCATTGGCACATGTGGCTGGTCACCGTTGTCCTGGTCGTGGCTGCCGTGATCGATGGCTGGAAGCTCAAAGTGCCCAATTGGATTACCTTGCCCATGATCGTGGCCGGCTGGGCGTTCAACATGTACGTCGGGGGTTGGGCCGGCATCGGCTGGAGCTTGCTGGGCACAGTCGTGGGGCTCGGCCTGTTGCTGCCTCTGTACGCGATTGGAGGAATGGGCGCCGGCGACGTGAAATTGCTGGCTGGAATCGGCGCCTGGGTGCTGCCCGAAACGACTTTCTATGCCTTCTGCTGGTCGGCCATCATCGGGGGTGTGATCGCGGTGGCCATGGTCCTGCTGCGGCGGGGTTGGCAAAAACATAAGAGCCAGTTCCTGATGATCTTCTCGGAGATCATGACCGTGGGGAGCCCAACCGAACTGTCGACGCTAGCGGCGGAGCGAAAGAGCTCGATGTTGCTGCTCCCCTATGGAATCCCGTTGGCCATCGGCACGATCGCCTATTTTGCCTGGTCGGGCATGCTTTGAAATTTGTCCGCAATTTTGAAATTGGAGAGGGTGTACCGGTTGAGCCGACAATATCGAGGGAGACCACCTCCGCGGCGGTCCGCAATCGCTATCACCTCGAGTCGACGCCCACACATTCCGGTTTAGAAGTAGTCTGCTTTCCGGTCCGCCAGGCCGAGCTCGATGCATTCGCGAAGTGCTTGAAAATGGCGAAGTTAACGCGTATTCCGGCTCTGCCGGTTTTAATCAAGTCGACCCGGCAGGGTCGCCAATGTTTGTAACAGCGAGTTGGTAGGCGGCTCGCGGAATGAAGGTGCATGCGATGCGACCCAAGACACTGATTCTGCTCGTGCTGGCATTGGGCTGTGGCCTCGTGGCATCGATCGGCATTAGCCAGGTGATGCAGCGTAATCAGGAGGCGGGACCGTCGAGCGAAACTTCGCCCGTCTGGGTTGCGAAGGCGGACATCAAAGATAACGAGCCGATGACGATGCAGAATCTTAAGCTCGAGCAGTGGCCGAAGGAAAAGATTCCGCCGGGCTCCTTGAGCAAGCTGGAAGAGATCCAAGGGAAACGAAGCCGGGTGAAGATCTACCAAGGCGAAGCGATCCTCGACAAGAAGCTGCTCGGCAAGGACGAAGTCGATGTCTCCTATAACGTTCCGACGGGAATGCGGCTCTATACGGTGCTTGGCGATCCGATGGCTTCGCAAGGCGGACTTTTGCATCCTGGCGCTCGCGTCGACGTGCTGGTGTATGTGAGCAAGAGCACGAGCCAGTTGGAAACCGGCACAAAAACGATTCTGCAAGATATCCGTGTGTTTGCCGTCAACGATCAAGTGAAGGCGGCGGACGATAAGGGGGGCAACGAATCGATTACGGCCAAGACCGTCACGCTGTTGATGACACCGAGCCAGACTGAAAAAATCGCCCTCGCGTCGGAGGTCGGCAAAATTCGGCTCGTCATGCGCAGCCCAGACGACAGCGCCGTGGTCGATCCGGCCGGGACACGCTTACAGGATATCTTCACGATGGAGAAATCCGATCGCGGCGCCGAATTGATGGATCATGCGCCGGCGAATCCGAAAGTGGCGGGTTCATTGACCGCACTGCTGAATCAAGCGCAACAGGCAGTCAGCCCAGCTTCCACTGGGACGCAGGCTGTCGCTCCTGCGAATGAAGATGTCACTTACACGATCCAGGTCATTCGGGGAACCGAGATAACCGCAGTGCCGTTCACCCGCAAGTTCGACGACCCGAATCATTGGGAAAACGGTTCGCCGAGCCGCGATTCGGGCGATACTGCCGGAGCGACGCCCGCGCCTGAACCCACGAAAACCAAATCCGACGGAAATGCGTCCAGTCCGAAACCCGCCGGAGACAGCTCCAGCGGATCGCCGAAAATGGTTCCGAATACAACGAGCTCCTCGTCCCATTCCTAAGAGGCATCTGCGGAAAGCAACAGCCGCCAGCATGTGCCACGACGGACCGTGGAACTGACAACGCCGCCGGATCGCGCAAGCGACCTGGGCGGCATTAACTAAACGATCAGGAAGGACACGGATGTTCAAGCACGGCGCACGGCAGTCTCTCATACTTGGATTCGGTCTCGGCGGTTTGCTCGCCGCGCTGTCGGTTCCCGCCGCGGCGCAGCAATTTCAACTGCCGCAGCAGATTGAACAGCCTGGGCCGGCGCCGCAGAACCAGCAGCCCTTGTCGCCGCCGATCTTGCATCGAGTCGATCGTGCCGCCGATCGGCTGGAAATGACGATCAATACGAGTCGGCTGCTTACGCTGGACTCGAAAATCCCGCGCGCTCAGGTCAATAACAAGGACATCGTCGATCTTACGCCCCTGTCGCCGGACACGATCCAGATCTTCGCCAAGAAGACCGGCGTGACCCAAGTCAATCTGTGGGATGAGCACGATCGGATCCATTCGATCGACGTGATCGTGTTCGGTGATTCGCGCGAGTTGAACCTCGTGCTCCACGCCCAGTTTCCGCATGCTTCGATCAAGGTTCGGCCGTCGGCCAACAGCGTGATCCTCTCCGGATACGTTCCGGAGCCCGATCAGGCCAGCCAGATCATCAAAATCGCCGAAGACTATTACCCCAAAGTCGTCTCGATGCTGAAGGTCGGCGGCGTGCAGCAGATTCTTCTGCACGTCAAAGTGATGGAAGTCTCGCGCACCAAGCTGCGCGAGTTGGGGGTCGACTTCTGGACGAACAACAACAGCTTCTTCGCCGTTTCGAGCATCAGCGGGCTGATCACCCCCAACAGCGCCGCGGCAGCTTCCACCGCCGGCGCGCTGCCGGCGCCGGCCATTTCGGGAACCGGCAACGACACGTTTCGGTTCGGAATCCTGAGCGGTCAAACGGCGTTCTTCGGCTTCTTGGAAGCGATGCGGCAATACAATCTGTCGAAAGTCATGGCCGATCCGACGTTGGTCACCGTCAGCGGACGACCCGCGTTTTTCAACTCGGGTGGGGAGTTTCCGATTCTGATTCCCGCCGGCTTGGGCACGACGTCGGTCGATTTCAAGAAGTTCGGCACGCAGGTCGATTTCGTGCCGATCGTGCTGGGCAACGGCAACATTCGCTTGGAAGTCCGCCCACGGATCAGCTTCCTCGACCCGACGCTGAGCGTCACGACGCAAGGCATCACGGTTCCAGGGTTGAATGTCCGCGAAGTCGACACCGCGGTCGAAATGAAGCCCAGCCAGACGCTGGCGATCGCCGGGCTAGTTCAAAACCGGCTGGAATACACTAACACGGGCATTCCTTACCTCGCCGACATGCCCTATATCGGCGCCGCGTTCCGCAAGACGAACGAGCAAATCAACGAGATCGAATTGCTGATCATGGTGACGCCGGAATTGGTCGATCCGATGGATCCTTGCGATGTCCCGCCTTGCGGCCCGGGCATGGCCAGCGGCAGTCCCGACGACTGCGGCCTGTACCTGAAGGGCTATTCGGAAGTCCCCTCCTGCGGACCATGTGGCCCTGGCGGCTGCGGCATGTGCAACGTACATCCCGACTCGTTCGGTGCCCCAGGACAGCCGCACGCAGCGAGCGATTACGACGGACCGCGGACCCCTTCGGACATGGGCTCGCTGCCGATGGATCCGAATCAACCGATTCTCTTCAATTCTCCCGATCGGTCGAACCGCGCGAATCCGCAGGCCGCGAGCTTCGCGGGACGAAGTGGCAGAACTGATCAAAGTCCGGGATTTATCGGGCCGGTCGGTTATGACGGTCAAAAGTAGCAGGATGTTGGCGCGAATCACCTCGCCCGTGCGTGTTATGCGGTCGCCTGGATTGGAACTCAGCGAAGTCGCACGGACAATTCTCGCGTTCGAGCGTAAAGAACGATCGCACCGAGGTATTTCGGTAACAACGAGTGCATCGGCCCTTGCCTAAGCTATTGTTTTAAGTCCGATCCGCAGCTTGGACGATTGGTTCGTCGCATTCGGCGCTGGTGGGAGCGTGCCGCACCGCTTCCGTGGCAGCCGACACAAGAGTCGAGGCGCACGACAGTTAGCAATAATCGGTCGGCCCCAGACTCCACCGAGAGTACTGCTCGAGCAAGCACAACATGAGCAACGTCTTACGCCTGGCGATCGTCGATCCGAACGACTCGGCTCGCGATGCGCTCAAGACGATCCTCCTGGGCCTGGAAATGGTCTGGCTGGAGGCGGAGTGCTCGCGCTATGAGTTCTTCGCCGACGTGGTTGCTCAAACCCATCCCGACATCGGCCTGGTCGCGATCGACAAGGATCCCGACAAGGCGCTGCGAGCTCGTCGAGCAATTGTCGGCTTCGTCGCCCCAATGCAGCGTGTTGGTCGTCAGCGCGTCGACCGATGGGAACCTGATTTTGCGGGCGATGCGAGCTGGGGCCAAAGAGTTTCTTCCGAAACCGATCCGGATCGAAGATCTTGTCGCCTCGCTCGAACGAATTCGCGAGCGGCGCTTTGGCCATGGCGATGCGAAAACGCGCGGCAGCACGGTGATCGCCATTGCCGGCGCGACCGGCGGCGTGGGCACGACAAGCGTCGCCGTGAATTTGGGCTGCATCCTGGCCAAAGACCCGCAAAATTCCGTGGCGCTGGTGGATTTGGACCTCAGTCTCGGCGACGCCGACGTGTTTCTCGACACGATTCCGGACTACTCGCTGGTCGACGTGGCCCAGAACGTGACGCGGCTCGACTTCACCTTGCTCAAGCGGTCGCTCACCAAGCATTCCTCCGGGTTGTTTCTGTTGCCGCGGCCGGTGCAATTGGACGACGCCAAGCTCATCACGCCGGACGATCTGCAACGCGTGATCGGGCTGTTGAAAGCGACGTTCACGCACCTGATCATCGACTTGTCCAAGTCCTACAGCGCTTTGGATATGGTCGCCTTGCAGATGGCCAACCACATCCTGCTGGTTACGCAGTTGGATCTCCCGTGCTTGCGAAATCTTGTCCGGCTGATGATGTCGTTCGGCGAAGTCGACGGGATGAAAGACAAGGTCAAGATTGTCGTGAACCGCGTGGGACTGAACACGGGCCAGATCAGCTTGAAGAAGGCGCAGGAGACGATCGGCAGCAAGATATTCTGGCAATTGCCCAACGATTATCGGACGATGGTCGAGGTGCGCAATAATGGCGTGCCGCTTATTGGAGCAGGCGCCCAAGGCCCCGATCACCCAGTCGCTGGTTCAGCTTTCCGAATCCCTGTTGGGCAACACGGAGACGGCTGAAACGACCGAGGAAGCGAAAGCCGGCTCATCGCGCTGGCTGAACTTCTGGCCGGGCAAGTCGAAATAAGCCGCACGCGGAGCCGTACCGCCGTCAAGAGCCGCGCACGACGTAAGCGAGGCACGACGTTCCACTCGCCCAGCCGCATTTGCCCGGCAGCAATTCTCAAAGTGCCGGCAGTGCAGCCCATCCGCTCTCTGTTCTACGGGTCGGCTGCTGTTTGATGCTGTTTTGCCACGTTGCGCCGGCCGTAAGCTATGGTTTCTGTGGGCGGCCCCCGCCATGACGCCGCCCATGCGCGACTCCTCAACCCTGGGGAGTGCCGCAAACCGAAGCACCCACCCCGCGGAACAAGCATGCCACCGATCAAGACGCTGACGCCTCAAGGCCGCGCGAACGAAAAGACGGCCTCCGATTTCGACGCTCTGAAGCGCAAGATTCACACCAAGCTGGTCGACAAGCTCGATCTGACTCGAGTCGGAGAATTGGAAGGCGACGTGCTGCGGCGCGAAATTCGCCTGGTCGTCGAACACTTGTGCGACACCGAAGACACGCTGCTCAATCGGGCCGAACGCGAGCGGCTGATCGAAGAGGTGCTCGACGAAACGTTCGGACTTGGGCCGCTGGAATTCCTGCTGAAAGATTCGAGCATCAGCGATATTTTGATCAACGGTCCCAAGAACATCTATGTCGAACGTCGCGGCAAGCTGGAAAAGACGACCGTCCAGTTCCGCGACAACAATCACCTAATGCAAATCATCGACCGGATTGTGTCGAAGGTCGGACGCCGCGTGGATGAAGTTTGTCCGATGGTCGACGCCCGCTTGCAGGACGGTTCGCGGGTGAACGCGATCATTCCGCCGCTAGCATTGGACGGAGCATGTGTCTCGATTCGGCGTTTCGGTTCGCATCCCTTGAAATTGGAAGACCTGCTGAATTACAAAGCCTTCACGCCCGAAATGGTGATGCTCCTGGAAGGGGCAATCAAGGCCCGCTTGAACATCATCATTTCCGGCGGTACCGGCTCCGGAAAGACCACGCTGCTCAACACGCTGTCGAGTTTCATTCCGAATGACCAGCGGATCGTCACGATCGAGGACGCGGCCGAACTGCAATTGCAGCAAGACCACGTCGTGCGGCTCGAAACCCGGCCGCCGAACATCGAAGGCAAAGGCGCAATCACGGCTACCGACCTGGTGAAAAACGCCCTGCGGATGCGGCCCGAACGCGTGATCATCGGCGAGTGCCGCGGCGCCGAGACGCTCGACATGCTGCAAGCCATGAACACCGGCCACGAAGGCTCGATGACCACGCTGCACGCCAACACCCCGCGCGACGCGGTGGCCCGGATCGAAACCATGATCACCATGTCCGGTTTCGAGCTGCCGCTGAAAGCCATGCGCCAGCAGCTCGCCAGCGCCGTGGACCTGATCGTGCAAACCAACCGCTTGCAGGGCGGACCGCGAAAGATCACCCACATCACCGAAGTCGTGGGCATGGAGCAGGACACGATCGTGATGCAAGACATTTACCATTACACGCAAGAAGGAATCAACGAAGCGGGCCGGGCGTTCGGCCGTTTCGAGGCGACCGGCGTGCGGCCGACGTTCATGGATCGCCTGGAATCCGGCGGCGTGCGATTGCCGGCTAGCGCCTTCCGACAGCGCGTCATGCTGGTCGACTGAAAAATCCGCAACCGCCACGCGACGGAAAAACACCTTTAACCCCGACGCATCGCTATGAGCCCGTTACTTGTTGCCGTCGCCGTGTTCCTGGCCGTTACCGCCACTGTCGCCGCGGCGGCAATTTGGTTCCAGGGAAGCGCCGAAACGAAAGTCGAAGACCGCCTGGCCCTGCTCACCGGGGCAAAAATCGCCGGCGGCGGCAAAGACAATCTGCTCAAGGACAGTGGTGTACTCATCCATCCTTTGGATGCGACGCAAAACATCCTCTCAGCGTTCCTCGGCCGGTTTCGCAATCTCAGCCTGTGGTTCGAGCAGGCCGATGTGAAATTCAGCCCGGCGAAATTCTTCGGCGTCTGCGGCCTGTTGGCCTTCGCGGGCGGCTTGACGGCGGTCGTGGCGGGGTTGCATCCCGGCTTCGCGCCCGCAATCGGCTTGCTGTGTGGGCTACTGCCGATCGTTTGGCTGACGTTTCGACGTCGGCGGCGTTTCAAGATTTTCGGCCGTCAATTGATCGACGCCTTGGAGCTGATGGCCCGGGCGTTGCGTTCGGGACATAGCCTGTCGGCCGGGTTTCAATTGGTCGCGGAAGAAATGGTTCCACCGATCGCCACGGAATTTCGCCGGGTCTTCGATGAGCAGAACTTGGGCATTCCGATGGACGAGGCATTGAACAACATGACCAAGCGAATTCCCAACCTGGACTTGAAGTTTTTTGCCACGGCGCTGATTCTTCAGCGGCAAACGGGCGGCGACTTGGCCGAAATCCTCGACAAAATCAGCCGGCTCATCCGCGAGCGGTTCGCCATCTGGGGTCAGGTGCAAGCGCTCACGGGAGAAGGCCGACTGAGCGGCATCGTGCTGCTGGCATTGCCACCCTGCCTGTTCATCGCGGTCTACAAGATGAATCCCGAGTACATGGCGCCGATGTTCACCGACACGATGGGCAAACAAATGCTGGCCGGCGCCACGATCATGCAATTCCTCGGCGCGCTAGTGATTAAGAAGATCGTCAACATCAAGGTATAAGCCGTGTCCATTTTCACTCAAATCCCAATCGCTGCCTTGCTCGCCACGGCGGACGGACAGGCTTGGAATTCCAACATGCTGGCCCAGAATTTCTTTACTCTCGACCGCTGGCTCCCCCTGGCGATCTTTGGATTGTTCGCCGCGATTGCCTGGTGGCTCATGGACTTTCTCGGAGGCCAAAGCAATCGGGCCACCGAGCGGCTCGACGAGCTCCGCAATCCCGGCGCCCGCCGCCGCGACGAAAGCGGCAAGGGCCGCGGCAAGGGTGACGCGATGAGCAAGATGCTCGAGATGGCCAGCCCGGCATTGGCCCGGCCGTTGCAGCCCAAGACCGAGTTGGAAGCGAATAAGCTGAAGGCCAAGCTTTCGATGGCCGGATTCCGCGGCGACTCCGCGCCCAGCGTGTTTCTCGGGTTGAAATTCATCGGTTTGTGCGCCGGATTCTTGATCGGTGGTGGGGCGATGCTCGCCACGACGGGCGCCACGCAAAAGACCCTGATGTATACGATCTTCACGGCAGGCGTCACGTTTTACATCCCGGAATTGGTCGTCGCGTTTCTCGCGAAACGGCGCAAGACAGCCATCTTCCTCTCGTTACCCGATGCACTGGACTTGCTGGTCGTTTGCGTCGAGGCTGGATTGGGGTTGGATCAGGCGATGCGGAAAGTGAGCGAGGAAATGAAGGACACGGCGAAAGTCATCGCGGCGGAGTTCAGTTTGTGCAATTTCCAGTTCCAAATGGGCCGCCCGCGTAACGAGGTGCTGCGCGAGTTGGGTGCCCGCACCGGCGTCGACGATCTCCGAGCCTTGGCAGCCATCTTGATTCAGGCCGACAAGTTCGGTTCCAGCGTGGCTTTGGCGCTGCGCGTGCAAAGCGACGCCATGCGGCTGAAGCGCCGCCAGTTGGCCGAAGAGAAGGCGGCCAAGACCGCCGTAAAATTGATTTTCCCGCTGGTGATCTTCATCTTCCCGGGCATTTTCGTGGTACTCGTGGGACCCGCGGCGATCACGATTGTCCGCCAAATGTTCCCCGCGATGGGTGCACACTAAAGTAGTCGCCGCGTTCCCTGTCATATTCCGGGTGGCGCGGGCAAGCGAAGTCTGCCAGTGCTCGTCGTTGGTGTTGAGCCAGTTGGTCCTTCCCACTGGCAGACGTTGCTTGCCAGTGGCACACGATGCAAGCGGAATTCAAGCTCCGGTTGTAACGATTGTGCCGGGTGTTCCGTCGCGCGACTTGTCGGCGTATCTCCGGGAGCTCGAACGTCCGATCAGAGAGGATGGCGGTTTGCTGGTTTCTCGCGCGAGCAAAACTCCGGCCCAAGGGGGCATCGGAAGTCATGTCGCGGCCGCCGTAGGAGTTTTGGAATGCTACGGACCGGCGCCTTCGTGCTGATTGGATTGGCCGCGTGGATCGGCTCCTCTTCGGTCCAGGCCGGCGGCTGGGACGATTTCTGGTGCGGCTGCAAGGCCGACTACCAATTCAACAACCAGTGGCCGAAGCCCTTTATCGATATGGATCGCCAGGCTGCCGTGGCTCCCTACAATGTGATGATCGCCAATGGCTGGCAGCGGCAAAACCTGATCGGCGAGAACTATTTTGACGACGACACGAAGCAACTCACAAGCGCCGGCTTGCATCAAATTCGCTCGATCTTGCTCCAGGCGCCAGTGGAACACCGGGTCATTTACGTCTCGCGCGATTTGTCCCAGGAGCGCACGAAAGATCGGATCGATCAGGTCCAACAAGCCATCGCCGCAATGCTTCCGGGAGAACCCTTGCCGGCGGTGATCGTCTCGAATATGCAAGTCGACGGCCGATCGGCCGCGATGGTCGATAAAGAGCAGACGCTCTACTCGAGTTCGGCCCCGCAGCCAAGAATCTCCGGCTCGCGCGGCGCCGGAGGCGCATCCGGTTCCGGTGGCTCGTCCGGGGCATCGGCAGGCGGGGCAAGTGGCGGGCCTGGAGGAAGCTGATTTGCTCCATTCGTTCAATCCAGAGCCCTCTTGAACGCCACGGGAGAACTTGCCGGGCAACGAGGGGGCTCTTCGAGCTAATGTACGTGCAATGGACAACGACTTGATAGCAGCGAACCCCTGCTATCTGGCCGGCAGACTTGCCGGAAAGTCTCCAATTTCTCGATTCGGTTTCAGTCGCTTGTTCCGGTTAGTCGATTAGTAGGACGACATTCTGCTTTTGGTCCTCGCAAGCAAGGCAATTGCGATTTTGCCTTGTGGCGATGAGCAGGATGTACATGACGGGGCGGATTGGAATTCGCGGACCCTTCGCTTCGGCAAGCTTTCGGTGCGACCGACGGCTGCAAGCCAGCGAGGCGGCCAACGTCCGGCGGAAATGCAAGGAGGTGACGGGTGCGAAAGGCGTCGCGTTGGTGGGGACTGTTGGCCTCGACCGCAATGGCGGCCGCTGTCGGCTGCTCCAGTACCTCCTCAGGCAAACCTGACGAAGCGAGTGCGATGGGCTGGGCGCCGGGCGCGAATTCTTCGCGCGCCGCGGCCACCACGACGATCAGCCCCGAGGACCCGACGTCGCTCGCGCACAAGCTGCCAACGCCGGGCCCCGACCTCTTCGTAGCCACGGCCCACATGTACGAGTCGACGAACAGCTTCGAAGACGCCGCCGCCCAATACGAGCGGGCGCTGAAGGTCGATTCCGGCTACCTCCCTGCCCTGCTCGGCTATGCCCAATTGCACGATGCGCGGGAAGAATATGCCGCGTCCGACAAGCTCTACCTGACCGCGCTAAAAAAACATCCCAAAGACGCTTCGATCTATAACGACTGGGGCATGTCCTATGAACGCCGGGGCAAGTTGCCCGAAGCGGTGGTGACGATGGCCAAGGCGGTCGACATGGAACCCAAAAAGCCGCTGTACCGCAACAACCTGGCGATGATGCTCGTTGAGCTGAACAAGCCGGAGGACGCCTTCCGCCAATTGGTCGCGGTGAATTCTCCCGCCGTGGCCCACTATAACCTGGCAAGCCTGTTGCACCGCAAGGGGAACGACGTACTGGCCGCGCAGCACTTTGCGCTGGCGGCCGCCGACCCGGCCCTGCCGCAAGCCCGGCAATGGGCAATTCGGTTGGCCGCCAATACAGGCACCTCATTGCCCGCGATGCCCGGCGTGCCGCAACCTCCAGCGATGCCGATAGCGGCCCATTACGAATCGCAGCAGCCGGCGCCGGCAGAGGATCGCGTGCAGTTGGCGTCGCGTCCGGCGATTGTGGTCGAGCGCGTGGCCTCGCTACCGGCGAACGAACCGGCGGGCCGCGACATGCCGCCGGTTGCGCCTTCTCCCATCCCGCCGGTTGACGTCCATTATCCGCAGCCGGCGGCGACGGTCGTGACGCCGGAAGGCGAGATGCCCCCCGCCCCCAACCAGATGCGAGCCTTGCCGCCGGTGATTAACGCGCTGCCCCCGCTGTACTAACGACGCCAGCGGCTTGAGGGGCGTGAGGAATTGAGGGGCGTGAGGACGCCAATGCCTCGCCACCGCTGCGCGACACGGGCATAGAGAGCCGCGCACGAAGTAAGCGATTCGAGACGATCATCTTGCCGGTCAGGTCGCTCTGCATCGGGCTGTCGCCGAGATCGCGTCATTGAAAGGCCGAGCCGTCCGCTGGCGGCGTAGCGACTTTGCCCTGCAGGGCCTGAAGCTGTCCCATCAGCAGCTTGAAACGTTGGACGGTCGCTGGGCCGTTCAGCGTCTTGTTCAGATACATTTCCGAGTTCAATACTTTCTCGCCTTCCTTGGCCTTGTTGACCGCGGTGGCCTTGTCGGTTGGCATTTTCTTGCGGGCTTCGGCCAGCAGGCAGGCGGCGGTGTTGTAAATGGCGTCGTAGTAGGCTGGGTCTTTTTTCTTGCCGCGCTGCAGCCGGCGGCGGATGTCGGTCCATTTGGCGATTGCCGCGTCATACTTGGTCGGATCCTTTTCGGCCCAGGCTTGCAGAATCTGCGCTTCCTCGATCATCGCATCGAGATTCGTGGGGAATTCCTGCGAAAGCTGATGCACCTGGTCGGCCGCTTCCGCGTACTTGTCTTTCTTGCGCAGCAGGTCGATCAGTTGTGTGCGGACCCAGGTGAGCGACTTGCCCGCCTCCTTCTTGAATTCCGCGTCGGCGGCAGCTTTGGCTTGCAAGGCTTTGAACTGCTTCTCGGCGCTGTCGAAATCGTCGACCGCGCTAAACAAGCTGCCGATGTAAATCATGCTGCGGGCCGACAATTGCGTGCGGTCGGCCAACTTGGCCAACATCTTGGCCATCATGTCCTTGATCGAGGCCAGACGGCTGCGCAGTGCCTCGGCTGTTTTTGGCGGAGCATCGTCGGGCAACGTGTTGAGCTTGTCCTGAATTTGCTTCCGCTCGATGTCCAGCCGACGGACGAATTCAATCAGCGTGCCGTTGATGTGCAGCTCGTCCGGCCCCAGATCAATCAGCACCCCGCCCGCGGTGCCGGCCTTCTGGAAATCGTCGAGACCTAGATAGGCTTTGACCGTGGCCCCGAAGATTTGCAGCATCACGTCGTCGAGCTGCTTGGGATGGGCCGCGTTAATCGCATCGACCAGCGGCTGCAATAGGTCGACGGCTTCCTTGTATTCCTTTGCCTCGAGATGAATCTGGGCCAACAGCAGTTTGGTCTCGATCAGCGAAGGCGGAATCGGTTCGCCCTTTTTCATCGCCGCCGCTTGGAGCGCGACGCTGTCGGCGAAGTGCTTCAGGGCCTTTGTCCGATCTTCGGTCAATTGCTTTTGGTTGCGCTGCGCCTCGGGCTTCTTCATCTCGTCGATATAGCGCTTGTAACGAATCTTGCCGCTGGACTGGAGCGCCTCGGGATACTTTTTCGAGTTCGGATCGATCGCTTCGAAGGCCTCGAGCGACTCTTGAATCTTGCCTTCGTACAGCTTGACGCGGGCCAACGACAGCCGTGCCTCATCGGCCTCGGCGCTGCCGGCGAAGCTGGCGATCGTGAAATCGGCGTCGTCCTGCAGTCGTTTGGCGGCGGCTTCTTTATCGGTTAGCGCTGTCTTGGCGGCGGCTTCATTCGCCGCTTTGTCCCCGCCGCGCTTCGCGTGGGCCGTGTTGCTGGCGTCCAAGGCTTTGAAGTACAGGATCGACGCACAGTAGACCGCCAAGGAGGACGACTCGGCCGCGACTTCGGTTTTCTTATTGTCGTGGGCCACCTGGGCGAAGCCGTCGGCCCATTCCGCAAATTTCTTGGCGTTGAAGTTTTCGCGGTTCTTGACGAAATCGTCGTAGATCGGCCGAAGTTGACAATTCGCTTTCGTTTCCAAGATTTTCGAAAGCAGCGCGGGATCTTTCTTCGAGCCCATCAATTCGATCGCCTTGTCGCAATGGGCTCGGGCGGCGTCCCAGTTCTTGGCGTCGATGTCCAACGTGATTAGCGCCATCGCCTCGTCAACGGTCTTGGGTTCAATTCCACCGGCGAGTTTCATGTGCTCCTGGCGAAGCTTGATCGCGGGGCCCTGGAATTCACTGCGCACCGAGGCCATCGAGTTGAGCAGGCCCAAGGCTTCTTTCGTCAGTTGTGCTTTCTCGCTGGGTTTGGTTTCCTTTTCCGCGGCGGCCAATAAGTTCTTCGCCAGCTCGTACGAGATTGCCTGGTAACCCCACTCCTGATGAAAATTCTTCTGGTAGTCCTTGAGGAAAGTCCGTGCTTCGCCGAGATATTCCTTTTTCCTGGCCGGATCTTTTTCCATCAGCAACAAGGAAAAGTGCTTCGCCTGCGAGAGGATATCTTCGGTGCCGTTGATGCCCTCTTTTAGGCTGTCCTTCACTTCCGGCATGTTTTCGAGCACTTCGTCGTAGACGTCGTTAGCGAGCTTCGGATCGCCCAATTCCTCGACTGTTTTTCCATACCAGAGGTGCGAGACGAGCGCGGCGTGCCCCGATTGCAACGTGGGATCGTCGCCGCGATGGGCCTGGTAAATGTCGTCGAGCGACTTAGCGGCTTTCGTCAGATAGGTCTTGCGTTTCGCCGCGTCGGCCGCGTCGGGATAGGTCTGGGCGATGTAATAGTCGATGAGCGCCTCTTCGCCGCGTGCGCGGATCAGGTCGTTGTCGATCCGCGCCTTTTCGATCATCAGATCCCGGTCCTTCTTGCTGACCGGCACGCCGGAGCGGTGCAACGGGATCACGATGCTGGTCAACCGCGCGGCCAGTTTATCGCTGACTTGCTTGAAAATCGGCTGGGCTTGCTCGAACGTCTTGCGCGCGGCCAGCAGCTTGGCAGCCACTTCCTTCGGATCTTTCAGTTCGCGCGACTCGGCCCAACTTTGCTTGCCCTCGTCCAGGATCATTTCGGCGGAACTCGAATTGCGCCTGGACGGCCTCCGGATGATTGGGCTTGGTCCGGGCAAATTTCTCGAGCAAATTCTGCGACTTGGTCAGCAGCCGCACACGTTCGGCCGCGTCGTTGGCGTTCTGGGCCTGGACGCGAATCGCCTTGGACATTTCCAAATCCAGCACGTCACGGACACTGGCCGGCAGGTCAGGACGCTTCGCCATCGTGTCGAGAAAATCGACGGCCACATCGCCGTAGCCACGGGTGTCGAGAGCATGGACGAAAGCCAAATCGCGGTCTTCAGCCCGGACCGAGCTTGCGAACACCACCGCGCCGACCGCCGCCATAAGGATCCAAAAACCGCGCTTCGAATTCATACATCCACCATGGAAAGACGCCGCCGGATGACGAGCATTCGGCGGCGTCGGATTTCGATTCATCGTCAGGACATCGATCGACAACCGTCTCTTCTCTTCGCTCGATGAGCGAGCCGAGAACTCCCCGCGCCCTGGTGGGAGAGGGGTTGGGGGTGAGGGGGGAATCTCTCGGTCAATGCATCACCCTCACCCCAGCCCTCTCCCGTCAAGGGAGAGGGGGTCATCCAAGCTCGCAGGTTACTTCGCGGCCGGTTTCATTCCCGCGGCCGGTTTCATCGCCGCAGCCGGCTTGGCGCCGCCGTCCAGCGGAGCGCCCGGCTTGATCTCATCCGGCTTGTCCAACTTGTAGAGCGGCAAATACCGATAGTAAACTTCCAACGTCAAAGCGCCCAAGCTGGTCATCATGATCCGGCCGCCGTTGGGGCCCCAGGCGTCGCGAACCGGCTTGTCCGGGTCCCAACTTCCCGCGGCACAACCCTCGCGGGCCTGCTCGTGAACCAGGATGTCGCGCATCTTGTGGTTCCAGGTGTCCCAATCCTTGTCGGCCATGTTGTGCATGACCTGGGTGGCGTAATACCAGTAGTAGAAGCTCCGGGCATTCTGATCGGGTTGATTGGCCATCAAGTATTGCACGCCGCCGACGATCACCGGATCGGCCCGGCCCGCATGCAGATATTGGCTGCACAGCAAACCGACGGCCGACATGGTTGGCGTCGGGGCTCCATCGGGCTGATACGAAAATTGCCCACCGCCGGCGCCGAGCCTGCCGCCGGCTCCGGCTCCCTTGGAAGCGGCGAGGAGCCACTTCTTCGTGCCGTCGAGCGTGGCGGGGTTCACGGTCAGGCCGGCCATCATGGCGCTCTTGAGCGACATCAACTGCCAGCCGACAACCGATGTATCACCCTCTTCGCCCGGATGGTAACGCCAGCCGCCGGACTTCGAATTTTGCGCGGCCTGGATGAAGTTGATCGCCTTTTGGGCCGCCGCCCCCACGGTCTTGTCTTTGCTCATGCCGTACGCTTCGCACAACGCGATCGAGGCCAGCCCGTGCGAATACATTTGCGATTCAGCGCCGGCCGATAGATCGCCGTCGGGCTTTTGATGGTTCATCAGCCAATAGACACCGCCGAAGACCGTCTTTTGGAACGGGCCGGGCGAGGTGTGCGTCTGGCCGGCGGCAAGGAACGGCAGCAAGCCGAGCGCGGTGGCCGCCGAAAGCGACTCCTGGCTGGCCGGACCGGTGCAAGTCTTGTCTTTGCACATCTTCTGATATTGCATCAGGCTCCAGTTGCCTTCGCGCATCTGATGATGGGCCAGCCAATAGAGCGCGGCGCCGACGGCCCGTTCGGTGGCCTTCGTGCCGCCGTAGCGACCCAACATGGCTTTGCGCGAGCCCGTGCCACGGCCGCCAAATCCGTTGCCGTCGCCGCCCGAGCCGGCGTTCGTGCCGGTGCCGATGCCCGCCCCGATGCCGCCGCCACCTTTGAGCCGCGGTCCGGGACCGAAGGCCTTGAGATCGGGGCCACCCTTGCCGCCGACGTCGGGCTGCGTCGTCGTCGTGGCCACTCCGCCGCCACGCTCGGTGAAGGTGGCGCTGTCGTCGTTGTATTGTTCGGTGACGGTCGGCGTCGCCGCTTGCATTTCCATCAACGATTCGGTGCTCAATTCCGACGGGTCGACTTGCGGATCGCCCAGATCGTAGTGCTCGGCGGGCGCCTCGTTCATTTGCGTGTCAGCGGCTTCGAACGCCGGCGCATCTTCGTGCTGATTGGGCACGATCAAGTTACCCAATAACAGCAACGTCGAAAAGCGCGACCATGTGGATCGTGAAGCTCGTGGCCCACCAGGGGGCCTGGGTCCGAATCCATTCCTGGATTTGACCCATTAGAGAATCGTCATCGATCAATTCTTCTTCGGCTTCGGGATTTTCCGCCGCCTTGGCGTTTGCTGCCTTGACCTCTGCGCCAGCCTTCGCGTTGTCGCCTGCCATGGATTGCTCTCCGTGTGCGAGAATTGCCAACTCGCGGGAATCGGGTCCGATAAAAAAGAAGAGAAGTGCCGTGCGCAAAGCAGCCGATTCAAACCAGTGTTGCCGCTCTGGCCATTATCCACTGTCGCCATTATCCGCTGTTCAGCCGGGCATAGTCAAGCATCTACGGGGCGACACTTTGCGCCCGGCAATTGATTCGCCTTGGGAGCGGGGGATTATTCCTCGCGGTTCTGCGATCTGGCAGCTACAGGGCCGGGGGTGGCCGGGGCAGGAGCCGCCCCGGCGATGCCCGGATCGTGTGCTCGGTTCGGTGGCGTTCAATTTCACAAGCTCGATCTCGCCCGGGCCGTCGCCAATTTGTCATTTTCCGGCTGGTCTCACACTCCCCGGGGCCTTGGCCGCCGGAGGAATATTCCCCCCGAACGGGTCGGGGCGATCGTTCTGGTAGACCGACAAGTAACGGTAGTAGACCTCCAACGTCAGAGTCGCGAAGCTAGTCATCATCAGCCGGCCGCCTTGAGCGCCCCAGGCGTCGCGCGTTGGCCGGTCGGGGTCCCAGCTTCCCGTGGCGCAGCCGGCGCCGATCTGCTCGTGGACCAAGATGTCGCGCATCTTGCGATTCCAAGCGTCCCAATCTTTGTCGAGCATGTTGTGCATGACCTGCGTGGCGTAGTACCAGTAGTACATGTTGTGCGCCCTCATCCGGGCCGTTGGTCATCAGATAGCGAACGCCCCCGACGATCACCGGATCGGCTCGGCCGACGTGCAAATATTGGTTGCAGAGCAAACCGACAGCCGACATCGTGGGCGTCGGGGCTCCGTCGGGCTGATAGGAAAACTGTCCATTGCCCACGGTGGCGCTGCTCCCCCCTGCCCCGTTCTTCGAGACGAGCAGCAGCCAGCGCTTAGTCCCATCCAGGGCGGCTGGACTGACCGTCAGCCCGGCCGCCTGGGCACTCTTGAGCGCCATCAATTGCCAGCCGACCACGGATGTGTCGCCTTCTTCGCCCGGATGGTAGCGCCAGCCGCCGGACTTCGAGTTCTGCGCCGCTTGGATAAAATAGATCGAGCGCCGGGCGGCGGCGCCGAAGGTTCGGTCCTTCGTCATTCCATAGGCTTCGCACAGGGCGATGCTCCCCAAGGCATGCGAGTACATTTGCGACGTGGCGCCGGCCGACAGATCGCCATCGGGCGCCTGATGGTTCACAAGCCAATAGAGCGCAGCGAAGACAGCCTGACGATACCGCGGCATGCCGTTCTGATGCGTCTGGCCGGCGGCGAGAAATGGCAGTACGCCCATCGCCGTGGCGGCGCAGAGCGATTCTTCACTGGCGGTTCCTGTGCAGGTCTTGTCGGTGCAGCGCTTTTCGAAATCGCGCAGACTCCAATTCCCTTCGCGCATTTGATGGCGATAGAGCCAACTGAGCGCGGCTTGCACGCTGCGCTCGGTATACACCGTGTCGCCGGTTCCTCGTGGACGGAATCTTCGATCGCGTGAGCCAAAGGGATTCGTCCCGGAACCGCCGGAACCACCGACGCCCTGAAAGTCGCCTTGGAGCGGTTTCGGTCCGACGCCGATTCCAGGCGGAACAAAACCGGGGATTGCAGACGCAACAGCTTGCGGTGCGCCGGGGCCGCCGGGCGCGGTGTCGGTAAGAATTTCGGGATGGCCATCGGGCGCGCCAGGCGGATTGTTGGGAAGAAGCAATACGTCGGGGGTGATCAACCCAGGATCGGGCGGCGGTTCGTCCAGCGGGATCCGCGCCAGATCCGGCTCGGCAGGCGCGGGCTGAACATCGGCGGCGTCGAAAGTCGGCGCGTCGTCCTTCGGCGTTGCGACGATCGCGCGTCCAATCAACAGCAGCAACGAGAGCGCAAGCATGTGCAACATGAAGCTGGTCGCCCACCACGGCGCTTGATTGCGAACCCAATCTTGCACCTGTGCCACGAGTGATGCGTCATCGTAGACCGGCGCGAGTTCTTTCTCATCCGCGGATTTTTCGGGTGAGCTGTCTTGGGCGTTGACCATGAGCGACTCTCCTTGTTTGGAGTGAAATGCGCAGGAAGCTATCCTCGCCCCAGGGCGCAGCGGCGAACGAATTTTGGCAATGGAAAAACAACCGCGGACCGGAACCGGCCCAAGACTCGACGAGGTTCAACCGCTAGCAATTCGCACTCGAGCGAACAGGCTCGTTGAACACAGGATACTTCGCCAATGAAAGCGAAGTTTATTCCCAACGTTTCGCCGGATTTGTCAGTAAATCGCTTGTTAGACGCGACGCGCTAGCGGAGCGTGCCAGAGTCAGATGCCGCCGCTAGATTTCAACACGCTCCGCTAGCGCGTCGCGGCTAACGATACATTGCACGGCGCTAGTTCAGATGCGGCTGACCGCCGTCGGCGCCGTCGGAGAACAGATCTTTCGCGCCGTGGCCGTTCGCATGGCCGTTGGTGCGCGCATTCGTCTCGTCCGCATGCGCATCGTCGTCGGGCGGCTCAGCGGAATCGGCATCGTCATCCGCCTGGTTATCGCTCGACTGGGCATGTTCCAACCATTCGTCGATCGTGATGCTAGCGGGGATCGGCAATTCCGTCGCCAGTTGCGCGACATTGTGTTTCCGCTTGCCGAACATCAGCCACGAGCTCCAGATGGCCGCCCCCAGCAACAGCGCGCCGCCCAGCAGCACGGCCCACATCCATTCGGCCGCCTTGACGCCAACATCCACGGGTCGCTGTTTCCAGACGATGCGTCCAATGAACGTCGGTGCGAGTTGCAGCTTCTGGCCCGGCAGCGCGCGCGCCGCCTCGTAGCCTTGCAACTTGAAAAAGTAACCGACGAACCGCACGTCTTCGTCCAGGTTGTAGCCGGCGGGCATCCCTTCCGGCGGATCGTACACGATCAGTTGATACAACCGGCCGTTCGAACTGTCCGTCGCGCCCCACAGGTCGTAGAGCGTGGCCGGTTCGTGCGGGTCGTCCTCGCTATTGCGAAAATGGATCGGGTCGTCGAATTTCGTCATCATTCGCACGTTCAAATCGATCTGATAAATTTTTCCCGGACCGCGGCTATCGTCGGGCGATTCGATGAATTCGCCCCAGGTTGGATTCTTGCGATTGACCCGGGCCAATAAAGTTTTCTCGGGCTGGTTGATAACCCAGCGCACCATCCGTTCATAGGCCGGCATTTCCACCGTTGCGGTGTTGATGCTGCGGTCGTTGATCGCGTCGAAATCCTCCAACGCGCCGCCAGCTTCGTCGGGGTCTTCGTCCGTGGGCCCAGTGGGCGGAGGAATCTTTGCTTCCGCGACCGCGGGTTTTTCGGCGGGCGACTGTTCCCCTGACGACTTTTCCGAAGCTGAATTTTCCGCGGGTGATGCGGCTGCCGGAGCTTGCGCAACGAGCTCGCCGCCGGGGCCCTGATGGCCGGTCGATTTTTTTCCGGCGGCTTCGCCCGGCTGCTTGGACGCGGCCGACTGTCCGGCGCTATGCCCCGGAGTTTTGACAACGGCCGGAGGAGCCTGCTCTTCGCGGCCCACGACCTGGTTCTTGCCGTCGGAACGACCGACCAACCAGCGCCACGTTTCCGGCGCGGGCACGTTGGAAGAGCATGAACAAGACGACCAGCATGAAGATCATCGACATGAGCCGGGTGAGTTCCGGCCCACGGAATAATCGCCGCGGAGGTTCGCGTTCTGGTCTTGGCATGGACTGTTTTCCGATTGGATCGAGTGTTGAAAAAGGGGACAGGCACTTCGCAGCAACGTCAAAGCGTCGAGGAATTTGTTCAGTCGCTCAGAGCCAGTCCCCTTTTTCAACAGGTTGCGAGCCCTATGCCTGTCAACTCGTTATCTTACCACTTCTATTTTACGGTCCACTCTCATCGACCAGCGATAATTTCGCAAGATGGACGTGCGGGTCGCCTCCGAGCGTTTGCCGCGTGCAGATTTCAACAACGTGCAGCAATTCATCGTAGCGCAAGTTCGAGCCAACCTGGAGCACGACCTGATCGAACGGGCTGCCGGAGGTGTTCAACAGGCTGGACAGCTTGGCGTTGAGGAAATCGAGCCGGGAATCCACCGGCAAATCGTCATTCGCAACCCGAATCTGCCGCAGTTGACCGCTGTCGCCCGCCGTGAGATAGACGCGGAGCGTGGAAAATTCCCGGAGTGCATCGGCGTTATCGAGGCCGGGCTTTGGTGGAGCGTCGGTCGGTGTCCCGATCGGCCGCGGCGGCGGCATGTTCAGCTTGATCTGGCCTTCGACCGGCGCTGGTTTGAACGTGAGGATAAAGAAAGTCAGCAATTGGAAGGCCATGTCGAGCATGGCAGCCAGGTTCAGCTCGACCTCTTCCGGTCCGCGCTTTCTCCGCTTGCGAATCATGGCTGAGTCGCTCCTTAATTTCCGCCAAGGTTTGTTCGTTCCAAACCGTTTTTGCCGCGATTCACACTAGGCGCGAAGCGTTAGCGAGGACGCAAGACGCTGGCCGTGCAAGTCGTCCGCGCTAACGCTTCGCGCCTAGTATTCCTCGCTTGCCGCTGAAAGGCGCAATGGTTAGAGAAAAGACTCGTGGCAGCCCCGACGCTGCTATCTACTTCGCCAACCAAGAATTCGGCCGGCGGAGCGGTTCTTATTGCGACGTTCGGGCGCACGTCACGAGACGGAACGCGCGGAGAATTCGATTTCGCACGGACCGACGACCGCAAGACGAAGAAATCACGGCGCAGCGCTGCCGCCGCTAGCAGCCTGTTGAAAAAGGGGACAGGCACTACGCGGGTACGTCAATACGGGGGGAAATCCTCTCGTTCGCTAAGAGCCAGTCCCCTTTTTCAACAGGCGGTTAGTTGTTCTCGTCAACGAGGCTCAGCTTCGTCAGCTTCGTGTGCGGGTCGCCGCCGATCGTTTGCTTGGTACAGACTTCGACGACCCGCATCAATTGGTCGTACCGCAGCTTCGATCCCACTTGCACGACTACCTGGTCGAAGGGGCTGGCCGGATCGTTCAACAACGTGCGCAGCTTGGTGTCGAAGAACTGCAGGCCCTGATTGACGGGGACTTCTTGCTGGGCGACGAAGATTTGATTCAAAGAGCCGTCATTGGTGGCGGTGACGATGATCGCCAGCGTGTTGAATCCTTTGACCGGATCCGACGAGTCGGTTTTGCCCAGGTCCTTGGCGTTCGGATCGGTGTTCGTCAGCGGCATGGGGGGCGGGAGGCGCAGCAGAATCTGGCCTTCGACCGGGGCCGGCTTGAAGGTGAGGATGAAAAACGTGAGCAACTGGAACGCCATGTCGAGCATGGCGGCCAGATTCAACTCGACCTCGTCCAACCCGCGTTTTCTCTTCTTACGGCTCATGGCAAAATAGTCCTACCGGCGCACGGAGCCGCCGTCAGGTGTTCTTTTTCTTGTTCATTGCGGAATGCGAAATTACGAAATCCGTTGTCCTGACATAATTTCAGAATCCGGCTGAGTTGCGAAAACGCAGTTTTCTTGTCGGCCCGGATGATGACGGTCGTCGGCAAATCGTCCTTCTCGTCGAAGTTCGGGTTTTGTTTGCGGGCCGCCAGGCGATTCGCTTGGGCTTCGGAGGCGATATAGTTGGGAATCTCATTTTCCGGAATTGGCCGGTTGTAGACCGTGAATTCGCCTTTGTCGTTCAGATTCACCATCATGAACAGCGCGGGACCATGGTCTTTACTATCAATCGGCTTGGCGGTGCCGACGATCGGCAACTCCATCTGCTGGTCGTTCTGATTGGCTTTGAAGTTGATCACGAGCATGAAGAACGTGATCAACTGAAAGACCATGTCGAGGATGGGCGTCAGGTTCGGTTCGGCCCGTGCCTTATGGGATAATGATCCGGACATGTTTCAAAGCCTAACTGCCTATCCGAGAACCGGCCGAGGAGAGGGGGACAGGCACATTTTGCTCCCAGGGCACCGCAAAATGAGCCAGTCCCCGTCGGTTCTCGGATAGGCTCTAGGTCGACAAATCCATCAAAAATCGAATACCGCTCGAATCACGATTGGACGTTCAAATTACTGCCGGGCAATCTTGGCCGCCGCTGCCGCGGCCGGATGCCGCCGGGGCCCGCCCCCATCGGGGCCTTGCTGCGGGCGGCGTGAGCAAAATGCCGCAAGAACTGGTCGGCTCGGACCATCGTATTCACCGAGATCAACGACACGCGATTGCGGAACACGGCGAAGAAGAAAATGGCAGGCACCGACAAACCAACGCCTTCGAACGTCAGCAGCAATGCTTCGGAAATCCCCTTGGCGACTTCGCTCGCTTGCAATTGTTGACCGCCGCGGGCGATCGCGCCGAAGCTCGACATCATGCCCTTCAGCGTTCCCAGCAGCCCGATCATGGGCCCCAGCGTGCCAAGCACGGCCAGCATGCTGATCTTCTTTTCCATTTCGGCGGTGACCGACTCGCCGACCCGTTCCATGGCTTCGCGGGCTTCCGCCAGACCGTTGGGCAATTCGGCGATGCCGGTCGAGAGCGCGGTGCTGAAGAACGAGTTGTCCTCCTTGACCACCGCGAAGATGTTCTTGAAGTCGCGCTGTTCCAGCAAGGCCTCGCAGCGGGCGATCACCTCCGGCGGCATGGCGATCATCGGCCGCATTTCAAGGAACAGCCGGCTGACCGTGGCGACGAAGTAGATCGACAGAATCAAGATCACCAAGCCGATGAAGCCCGAGGTCTTGATGAACCACATGAAGACCGACTCGCCTTCTACTTTCTTTTCCGGCTCCTTTGAGGTCTGGGCGTCGCCTTTTGCAGCTTCGGCTGCCTTCTCGCCCCCTTTTTCTTCCTGGGCATATGACCGGCGCGAGACGGCGCTGAACGCCGTGACGGTCCAGGCTGCCAATAACAGCCAGAGCAGCTTCTTTTTGAATCCGTCGACGCGCTCAAGTTTCAACATGTCAACATTTCCTCTCGACTGGCTTGCGCTATGTCTCGTACAGACAGTGGCTTGTGGGATGACTGCCATGGGGCGCGACGATCGGACTCAGGCAACGAAGCAACGGCGCGCCATGGCCGTCGATCCGGGGACGAAAAAAACCAGCGGCTTTTGCCCGGTCCATAAGATGAGACCGGGTTTCATGCGGGGACGGAGGCCCGAAGACAAGGTTTCGTTTGCTGCACGTAAAATCCAGCCATCCGCCGACCCACGACGCGGTCTTCTCCGAACGTATTGCATCCTGTTCCAGCCTGCGCCACTTGTCAAGGGTTAAGCGATTTTTGTCGCTCTAACCCCCCGCACGCAGGCTATTGAACCGGCAACCTCGGCGCCGTGACGCATCCAGCCGCCAACTATCATTCAATCGACGACAGGGGAGTTATTCCCCAGCGCCGGGATTTGGGGCATTCGGCACGCGGTGTCCGTCAAGATTCCGATTCGTGGTAGTGGTACAGTTCGAGCCCCAGCGGCACACGGAGTGTGCCTTTTACGTGGCAGGCACGCTCCGCGTGCCGCCGCAGCCCAGAGATCTCAAAATGTACCAATACTCGATTCGTCCGCGCGTTGAAAGCTGTCCGGCGGGGTGTTACAAGTGGATTTCCCCGCCGAGATTTCCGTTCGATTCCTCCGGGTCGAATCCACGCCCGCTCTCACACCTACCCAGGAGATCGCGTCATGTTGAGACTCTCTTATCGCGGCACCATTTCCACGTTGGCGCTGCTCGTTGGCATCGCCGGAATTTCCTATTTGGTCGCCAAAGAATACGAAAGCGGCAAGATCTGGCCGGAGCCAAAAGTCGTCACGCCCGGCGAACATGGCTCGCCGCCGTCGGATGCGATCGTGTTGTTCGACGGCCATGATCTTTCCCAATGGGAAGGAGGCGACTGGAGGGTCAAGGATGGAGTCGCGATTTCGCACGGGGGCGACATCCACACGAAGAAATCGTTTGGACCGGATTACCAACTCCACGTCGAATGGGCGGAGCCCGAAAAGGTCGAAGGCAACGGCCAGGGACGCGGCAACAGCGGAGTGTTCCTCGCCAATCGTTATGAGCTGCAAGTGCTCGATTCCTACGACAACCCGACCTACTTCGACGGCCAATGCGGGGCGATCTACAAGCAATCGCCGCCGCTGGTGAATGCCTGCCGGAAGCCGGGCGAGTGGCAAACCTATGACATCGTGTTCGAATCACCGCGGTTCGAGCGGAACAAAGTGTCGAAGCCCGGGCATGTGACCGTGCTGCAAAATGGCATTTTGATCCAGGACCACACGGAACTCCTCGGCTCGACGTCGTGGGATCAACCGCCCACTTGGGACCCGCATTCGAAGGCCCAGCCGGTCCGGCTCCAATTCCACGGAAATCCGGTCCGCTTCCGCAACATCTGGCTGCGCGAGATCAAGCCGATCGTGCCGAAGAATTCCTGACCCGCTTAAGCAGCAGTCGACCCGGCCCTATTGGCCGGCATTGCCTCAGACACAAGAGCCTGAAGCGCTAGCGAAGAGGCACGGCGTTGTTTTGGCGCCTTCTCCTTCGCTTGCGCTTCAGGCTTGCTTTCGAAAAACAATGTTTTGAGGCAAAGCCCCAATTGGCAAGCAAGAACGGTGGAAAAGAAAAATCTGGGCTCAAATTCGGCAAATTTACGGGATTTGCTTGAATTTGCGTTCTATGGCCTTGTCAAACGCGGCCAAATTTTGATATTCCACGCTTCGGCTGCATCCGCGCCCAGTGGACTGGGCGACCGCGACGCATGCGATCTCAAGGATGAGGATCTTTTCATGCTGCCTGCCGGCCGATTTTCCGAGCTTTCGACTCTGGGCTTCGCTCTGCTAGCACTCGCCGCCCTACACGTGCAACCCCACCGTGCCAGGGCGGAGGAGGTGCGCGACTACGACGTTCTGGTCCGGCAAAAGCCAGTTGGAAAAGTCTCGATCCACATCAAAACGAGCCGGGACGGCACGACGGTCTCGACGACCGACACGTCCGTCGAAGCGACATTCTTTTTCATCACGTATCGCTATCAATTCCACGGCCGGGAAATATGGCAGGGCGACCGCTTTGTCCAACTCGATAGCCGAACCAACGATGACGGCAAGGCATTGGCGGTAACCGCCGTGGTGGACGGCAATGGGTCGCGGATCGACGTCCGCGGCAGCGCCGCGCGGCGCGGTCCGGTGTTGATGATGACCAGCAACTATTGGCGCGCGCCTGATCCCAGAACGACCGCGGGCCCGTTTTCAATCGTCGACGCCGATACCGGCGCGCTATTCGCCGTCAGGCTGCAACATCTGGGCGCCGAGGCGGTGCCGGTCGAAGGTCAAAAAATTACGTGCGAGCATTGTCGCGTGTCCGGCGATACGGCCGCGGAAGTCTGGTTCGACGAACACGGCAGGCTGGTTCGTCAAGAAACCGTGGAACAAGGCTATGTGACGGAATTGCGGTTGGCACGCGTGCGCGGCAGCGCGGCAGAGTGAAGAGCCGTGCCGCGATCGTCCAAGCCACGGGCGAAATCGTGAAAATCAGCAACCGCCCGTGAGAAATATCGGTTCGGTTTGGATACCGGCGGAGTGAGAATTCGTGGATTTCAATCGCCTATTCGCCAAAATTCCGCGACCGGATCAGGCGGAGGTCTGGCTCGATTTCGACGGCACCCTGACGCGTCGAGACGTAGTCGACTCGCTGATTCGCCGCTACGCCGCCACGGACGAATGGCGGACGCTGGAAGACGCGTGGCAGGCCGGCGAAATCGGCTCGCGCGAGTGTCTCACGGGCCAACTGGGGCTGATCCGGATCAGCGAGCAGAACCTGGCGAAGTTCCTCGCCTCGATTTCGCTCGATCCGGGAGCCGCCCGGCTGTTCAATTTGTTGCATCAGCATGGCGTCCGAACGACGATCCTCAGCGACGGAATCGATTGGTTCATCGATCGGATTCTTCGGCGCATGGGCTGTCGCCCACGACGATCCGCAGTAACACGCTGATCCGCAAAGGGCACGCTTGGCAGCTTGTTTGCCCGCACTTTTCGACGCATTGTCCCGCTGCGTCGGCCCATTGCAAATGCGCCTCGATCGAGCGGCTCGAAACCGAGGGCCGGCGGCGCATTTATGTCGGCGACGGGCGGAGCGATCTTTGTGCGGCCCGGACCGCGCATTTGCGGTTTGCGAAAAACGCCCTGGCCGAGTTGCTCGACAAAGAAGCGTTCGAGTACTTTCCGTTCACGACGCTCCACGACGTTTGCCACTTCTTGGAAGCCGCCTGGTCCAAACCGCAGGTGCGCGTGTCATGACCAACGCTGTGGACTCGGTTGCCGAGAGGCCGCGCGGAGCCGATCTCGCGGGCGAGCCGGAAATGTTGGCCTTCTTTCGGTCGGCATTGAGCTATCCCAGCGTAAGTGGGAACGAGGGCGACTTCGTGCGGTTCGTCGCCGCTTGGGGTCGCCAGCAGGGCTTCGAGGTGGATTTGTGGCAAGCGGACGAAGCTGAACTCGGTGACGAGCGATCTCGTTTTCCTCGTCATCTCGCTCTGACCGGCCGACCGACGTTGGTGCTGAAATTACCCGGGGATCCGGCGCTGCCTTCCGTAATGTTCAATGCTCATTCCGACGTCGTCCCCGCCGAGGCTGCCGCCTGGACCCACAGCCCCTGGGCGGCAACGGTCGTCGATGACCGGGTGTACGGCCGTGGCGCGTGCGACGTGAAGGGCCCCTTGGTTTCCGCACTTTGGGCCATGGCACGACTAGCTCAGACGCCGGCCCGGCGAGGCGATGTCCTGCTGGAGCTCGTTCCAGGCGAAGAGGATTGCGTCGGCCTGGGGACGATGACCAGCGTTCGGCGCGGTTGGCATGCCGACGCCCTGATCGTGCTCGAACCTACCGAACAACGCCCCCGCTGTGCCTCGCGCGGCGGCTGCCGCTTCGAAATCGAAATTCTCGGCCGTTCGATGCATGGCACTGTCAAATGGCTCGGCCGCGATGCCATCGCCGGCGCTTGCACGGCAGCCTCGGTCTTGTCAGAGCTCGAATGCGATCTGCATGGCGAAGGTGGCGACGAACTGTTCGCCGAATATCCGCTCCTGCGTCCGATCACGGCCGACACAATCCACGGCGGCCAATGGCAGGGTATGGTCTGCGACCGCTGCCTGCTAGCCGGCTACTTCGAACTCTTGCCGGCCGACGACCTAGACGCATGGCAGGAAAGATTCGCGAATGAAGTATCGCAGCGGCTGCAAGCCCGCGGAATTCCGCCCGAACAATTGCGAATTCGTTTCGTAGAGCAGTATCACGGGCACCGGCTCAAGCCCGATCACGGCTTGTGCCGCTCGGCCGCCGCGGCATTTGCAGAAGGTTCGCCGCACGAGCCGTTCACATGGGCCGGATTCAACGCCGGCTGCGAGGCCGGATTGCGGGCGAATCACTGTCAAACCCCGACCTTGGTTTGGGGGCCCGGCAGCTTGGCCCAGGCCCATGCGGCAGACGAATTTGTTTCTTGGTCGGCCGTGCGGAAAGTCGCGGAGATGTTCATCCACTTCATCGCCCGCTGGGCAGGACGCTAGCTGATGTTCAACTTGCCTGCGAGTTCCTGCGAACCGACGTTCGACCCACGACTTCACAGCCATGACTCGAAAGCCTGGTTCGCGCGCGCAAGAAAGTATTGGCTGGCGGGATCAGCAGTTCGGCTCGGGCCGTGGTTACGGCCGGCGAGCCCCATCCGCTGTACGCCGAGCGGGGTCGCGGCGGACGCATTCAGGACGTCGATGGCAACGTGTTCGTCGACTTCCTGCTCAGCTACGGAGCCCTGATTCTCGGCCATGCGAATCCGACCGTCGTCGAAGCCGTTAGTGAACAACTCGAGCGAGGCACGATGTTCGGCACGGCCAACTCGGCGGAAGTCGAATTGGCTGAAGCCATCTGCCGCTTGGTCCCCTGCGCCGAACTCGTCCGTTTTGCGAATTCGGGTTCGGAGGCGATTTGCGGCGCGATCCGCGCGGCTCGTGGATTTACCGGCAAGAGCAAAGTCCTCAAGTTCGAAGGGCATTATCATGGCTGGGTTGATGTGCTGGCGGTCAGCAACCGGCCGGCGCTGGCCGACGCGGGGCCGGCAGCGAGCCCCAACAGCGTGGCCCATTCCCGGGGAATTCCCGAGGGCGTGGTGCATGATGTCAGCATCTGCCCGTGGAACGATCCGGCCGGACTGCGATCGGTATTGGACGCCCACGGCGGCCAATTGGCCGCGGTGATCGCCGAGCCGATTGTGGCCAACAATGCTTGCATCATGCCGGCGCCGGGCTATTTAGAATTGCTTCGCGACGAATGCACGCGGCGCGGCATCGTACTGATTTTCGACGAGATCGTCACCGGCTTTCGCCTCGCCCCCGGCGGTGCGCAGGACTACTTCGGGGTCGTGCCCGACCTGGCGGTTTACAGCAAAGCGCTGGGGGGCGGGCTGCCAATTAGTGCTTTCGCCGGAATTCGCAAGGTCATGGAACCGATCGGTGAAAACACCGTCAAGCATGGCGGAACCTACAACGGCAACTCGTTGTGCGCCGCCGCCGCGCTGGCCGTGTTGCGCAAGTCGAACGCCCGAATGTGCTCGCCGAAGTTCGGCAACGTGGCGAACGAGTGATCGAAGCGATCCGCCGGGCTGCTCACGACCATGGCGTCGATTGTTGCGTGCCGGGGGATGGAACGATGTTCCAAGTCGTCTTTTCGGCCGAGGGCCGAGCCCCGCGCAACTATCGCGAGTTGCTCGCCACCGACGCCACACGCTATGCTCGGTTGCAGGCCGGGCTGCTTCGGCGGGGGTTGCACGTCAACTCGAGCGGCAGCGCCTGCTGGTTTTCTTGCACCGAACACCACGACGACGATATCGCACTCGCCTGCGAGGCCATCGACGCGGCGTTTGCCGACCTGGTCTAGGAACCGACCGCGCATGCTGTTTGCCGCCGCCGACCGAATTCTCGATCATCTCTCGGAGCGCGGCCTGGGACGACTCTATCGACTCGCACCGCCGGCGCTGGTCACCGGCTTGGCGCGATATCGGTTCCACCGAACCGTGCGCTGGGTCGCGAAGCGCTCGGCTTTTTATCGCGAGGCATTCCGCGCCGGGGTATCGACGCTCGGCGCGTTCGCTCGCCCGCGGACCTGGGCGATTTCTTCACCACACCCGACGATCTGAGTCGCGACCCCGAAAAATTTCTGTGCGCACCCCCCGGTTTCGTGTTCGAATCGTCGGGAACCAGCGGCCGGAACAAGCAAGTGTACTACGACGGCCGCGAGCTGGATTACATCGGTAAAGTGACCGCCTCGGCCCTGGGCATGATGGACGTGACGGCTGGCGATCGCGTGGCCAACGCCTTCGATTTCTCGATGTGGATCCCCGGTATCCTGATGCATCAGGGGCTGAAGCGGATCGGTGCGTTTTGCCAGATTTTCAGCAAAGTCGACCCGATCGAAGTCTATCGGCGGATGAAGCAATATCGTTTCAACGTCGTGCTAGGCGAGCCGACCTGGCTGATTCGCCTGACCGAGTTGGCCGAAAAGCAAGGCTCGTATCCCCTGAAATTGCTTATCGGCGGGGCCGAGGAAATGCCCGCGGCCGCCATCCCTTGGATGCGCGAAGTTTGGGGCGGCGCCGAAGTGAAAATGTGTTACGGCAGCGTTGAGATGGGGGGCGGGCTCGGGTTTCAGCCTTGCTCGAATCGCGACGGATATCACATCGACAACGTGAATTTCTTGACTGAGATGGTCGATCTTGACGCCGACGGATTCGGCGAAATCGTGTTTACCACGCTCACCCGGCACGTGATGCCATTGGTCCGATACCGTACGCGCGACGTATCGCGGCTGGAGTCCAAACCTTGCCCCTGCGGCCTGCGGGCGCCGCGGCTAAGCAAGCTCCGCGGCCGGTGCGATGAGTTGGTAGTCGCCAGCGGCGGCAATTTGTATCCGCTGATGTTCGAGTCGATCCTGCGCGACGTGCCGGGACTGACTCGCGACTGGCAAATTGTTTTCAGCTTGGATGGCCTGCGCGAAGTGCTCGACATGCGTGTCGAAACCGAGCGGACCGACACCGGCGCGTTGCAAGAGCAGATCTTCGATCGGGCGAGCCATCTCTATCCCGACCTGATGAGGAACTTCGCGCTGGGGACCTTTCAGATGAAGGTTACGCCTTGCCCGCCCGGCCAAATCCGCACCGGCCGCAAACTGCGGCGCATGGTCGACCTCCGCTTTGACCACGCGCGGCCGCAAACCGTGAAATCCGCATGACAGGCTGTTAGGGCCTCTTATTGGATCAGCGAGATCTGGACGCCGGTTTGCAGAATCTGCGTAAACGCCTGTTGCAGATCGTTGACGACCGTTGTCTGATCGCCGTAGATGATTTTGTAGCTCGGCATCCCGTCGGTCACGTTGCCGATGGTTTGCATCGCATTCAGCGTGGCGGTGTTTGTCGGCGCCTCGGAATCACTCGGGCTGAAGCATGGACCGAACCCGATGCAGTGAATCAACAAGGGTTTTTGCGGCGTGGAATACCCAGGCGAGCTGGCCGTGGTTTGCGCGGCAAGCTGATTGCAAATCGTATAGATCTGATTCGTGACCGCCGGATCATTGTCATTGTAACCATTGATGTTAGTGGGATAGTCGCTGGCACTCGGGTTGCCGTAGTTGTAGCGAACACTGTAGTAAGAGTTGTTCGTGCCAAGGCTGTTGAAGCTGGCGCTGGCCGTCGTGTTCGGGGCGCCGTCGGTTTCGAAGATGACGATTTTTTGAGCGCCGGTTCGCCCATTGCCTCCGGCGTCGCCGGCCGGCTGCCCGGTGCTGTAGTTGACCAGGGTCGAATTGCCGCTGAACTGGTTGTAAGCCAACATCAGGGCATAGGCATAACATGTGCCACCTTCGGCCCGCGGGACCTCGATGTTGTTCGAATCGTAGGGCGTGACTGTGGCGCTGGAATTGCCGACGGTCGCCGGGGGATACCACAGCGAATCGCTCATGTTCGAGTAATTCTGGCTCAAGCCCGACGCGCACGCGATTGAATCGCGTGTCGTCGTTTTCGCCGGCATACGAACGGGGCGTGCTGAACATCGTCAGCGACACGAAATCGTTCGGATGATTGGCTTGGATGTCGGTCAATGCCGCGGCGATGCCCTAATTTGCAAGCGTAAAGGGGTGATTCATGCACCGTGCCCGGCCACCAGCAGTAGCGCGAGCAATACGGATTGACGTTGTACCAAATGTTGTAACAGCCGAGAAAATCAACCATCGTCATCGGCCCAAACCAGAAGTGCAGAACGGGTCGCTGAGGATTGTCGCCATACTGCATGAACGGCTTGCCGCCCGTCTGAATCAAGCTGCTTTTGGGGGTTATCTTGACAGTGCCCCAGGTATAATCGTTGCCGTAACCGGTCAGTGCATTGCCGCTGCTGACGAGCGATTGCCATGTGCCATCCTGGTTATCAATCAGGCCCAGGCAAAAGTCGATATAATCCTTCCAAAATCGCTGGTTGAGATCGGTGGGAGGATCGGTCGACGTGTCGATCGTCGTCGGAATCGAAGTGTAATAGACAATTCGCCCGGACCGCATCGTCGAGGGAAATGGATTCGGCCCGATGTTGCTGATGAAATTCAGGATCGCCGCGTAATTGATTCCGTAGGTCGAGCTGCCTGGCGTCTTCCAGTTTCCGCCGCTATCCCAAAGACGCGAATTGTCGTTCATGGCCGTCGACGACGACGGATAAGTGAAGTATCGCTGCCGCCAATCGTTGGTCGTGCCGTCCGTGCCGTTGGATGGATCCGGCGGCCAGATGAAAAATGTCTTGCCGTAATAATTCGGACCTTGCGTGTAGCGCTTGAATGACGAGGCCATGCCATAGGCTTTGTAGCCGGTGGACTCGAACGTGGCGTCGTAGGTCGAATTGCTGGGGTTGCTGATATTCAGGGCCGACGCCAACGTCTGAGCATACGTGCCGCTCGTGTTCTTACTGGTCTTCAACGGCACATCGCCGGCCGGGGTCGTGGCGTAGGCATTCGAGGCAGATGTGAACGCGGGCGTGCCGATCGAGTCTTGGTAAAAGTCGGCGCAAATCGGCGGTCGGCCGTCGCTCGTGGTCGTCGTGATATTCGCCGCATCGTAGGGCGAAGTGAAACTCGTGGCCTGCATCCCCGCGTCGGTCGTATCGGAGTAATGGCCCCAGGTCGGAAAGTTGGCATCCGGATTGTTCGAGTTGCGGTTGCCGTAATAAGGCTGCCCGAGCAAACTGGCGAACCGCATCGAACCGGTATAGTCCAGTACGATGGCGATGTCGCGGGGCCGATGCACGGCGGTCGAGTACGTCGTGATGTTCGAGGGCGTGAAGCCGAAGACACGCGAAAATGCAAGCTGGCCGCTGAGATTCGCCGTGACCTGGGCTTGCACGAGCGTCCAGTTGGTTCCCGAAGGTCCTGGGAATTGCCCCTGGAATTGCTGCGCCGAGGTGACATAGGCGTATCGGCCGATATTGACGCTCACCTGGCTGGATTGCACGCTCTTGCCGAGCACTGTGTTGGCCGTAGCCGCCGTAATGCACGTCGGCTGCACATTCGAGTAATTGTTGTTGGCGCCGTTCGTCGTGTTTCCATTGAGGGTCCGATGCCGGCCATTGCGGCGGCGTCCGCCGCATCCTGGCATTGGGTCCGGGCCATTGCCACCATGCCCAGGTCGATTGCCAGCGCCAGAAAGGTGAACAACGCGACGAACGCCATCAGGAACAGCACCAGCACCATGCCGCGGCGGTGCCCGGGCCAAGCGGCGCACGGCCGACGTCTGCCAGCGGCCGAGCTCGCGGAGGGCGGCGTCGGCGTTTCAGGATCTGCGTCGATGCGACATGGTTCCTCACTCTCGATTGTCCACTCGTTCGCATGCGTATTCGCCGGCCAGAGCCCGGCGGTTAAATCCGATCAATCGCTCGGATTGCGATTTCAATTTGCCTCGCACTGCATTACTGCTTCGGCCGAAATCGGCAACGACGTGGGCATGTATAAGAAGCTGGAAATCACGGAGTAAAAATTGCCGGTGATCTGCACGCAAATCCACTGGCCATTGGTCGTGTTGGTCCAGGTACCCAGGTTGTTCCCCGAAGCATCGGACGAATAAATTTGAATGCTCTGGTTGGCAAGGCTCACGCCACCCATCACGTTCGTGATCACGCTGGTCACGTTCGCGGTCGAGTTGCCGTAGGTTGTGCCATTAAGAACAACCGCGTCGGTATGCATCACGGCGTAACGGCAGCCTTCGCGGGCAGCGTTCGTCACGACTTGCAGCAGCATGACATAGCGGCAATATTCCATAATCCCGAACAGCAGCAACAGCGACGCCGGCAGGACGAGTGCCGCTTGGACGAGCGTGTTGCCGCGACGTCGGCGTCGGCGACGGGCCGTGGGAGGCCTGGCCAGCGTGTCAGTCTCGATCTTTTTTCGCCGCCACTCTGAACATTTCGTTGTTCCGATCTCCGCCCCACCTTAGTAGGGCAGCGTCGTACTCACCACCACTTCTGAATTGTTCGCCGACTCCCAATTCACGACTTCCGAGAGCTGCGTGATCGACGTGATCCGATTCAACAGATTCCAGCGAAGCGCATTGAACGGTGCGCCAGCCGGAATCGTCACCGTGACGCTAAATGGATCCGAGGGCTGCGCCTGCCAGGGATCGGTCCAAGTCGTTGACGCGAGGCAGGTCACGGTCGTCACGGAGCCATTGACCGCGGTGCTCGGAAAACCGGCGGCTGTCAAATAGTTCTGCACGTCTTGTTGAACCATCGCACAGGTGACGGGTGTGCCATTCACGTATCCACCCGCCGCCATCCGCGCCTCCTTCGCGGGCGGCATTATCGAGAATCTGGCAGACGTGAATCATCTGCCCGACTTCCCACACGCCCATCATTAACATCAGCGCCACCGGCAGGACGAACGCCGCTTCGACCAGAGCGATGCCGCGGCGCACGGTTGGCATGCGGCGACGCGCGGATTTTCTAAAGACCGGTTTCATGCGATTGCGATGCGACAACAGTGTTCCCGCCGAAATGAGCTTCCGAGATTAGCGCCGAATGAGGTTCGGCGGCGGAGACTTCAGCTAGCAGTGTTTCTAAGAGCCTATCCGAGAACCGGCGGGGACTGGCTCATTTTGCGATGCCCTGTGAGCAAAATGTGCCTGTCCCCCTCTCCTCGGCCGGTTCTCGGATAGGCTCTAAGCCCTTTGTCTATCAGGGTGTTGAAAAAGTGGACTGGCTCTGAGCGACCGAGCGAGATTTCCATCGTTTTTGACAGTGCCGCGAAGTGCCTGTCCCCTTTTTCAACACCCTGCTATGACTCCGCATTTGAAACGTATGTCACAAAGGAACGGCCGTCAAAAAAAGGACCGTGATTCTCGAGCAGCGGGAGAGAACCGGCGGGCGAGTGCGAGTGTGTCTCGAAAGCCCCGTTTGTCGTGCTTGCCTGGTTGGTCGTTTTCGCTGCAACTTGAGCGTAGTTAAGTGCTTGCGATCGCTGTTGCTGGTCGCATAGGCGGCGGGCGCCTACCGTGATACAATCAGGTACAGTCTCCCCAGCCATGCCGGCGAGGCATAAAGCACGACTCGACTAGCAGCAGATCATTCGACGGAACGCATCCGAACGTAGCCCAGGCAAGAGCATGGGCCTTGAATGAGACGTTGTCGCGCGGCGTGGGAAGTGGCTTTTCGCAGCGGATTGGTCGCGGACGCGGCTCTACAGACGCTGGCTCACATTTGTGACTCCACCTATCGTGGTCGATCAAGTTCAGGACCATTCGAGGCTCAGCACTCGATTCGCCGAACTGCAAAGTTCGCTGCCGATCGTTGTGCCGGCGTTGCTATTGTGCGACTTCGGCCATTTGGCCGATGAGATCGCCCGAGTGGAAGCTGCGGCGCGCAGGCGCTGCATCTCGACGTCATGGACGGCCATTTCGTCCCCAATTTGACGTATGGTCTGACCATTGTCGAAGCGGTCCGCCGCTACACGCGATTGCCAATCGAAGCCCATTTGATGATCTCCAACCCGGCCGATTTCCTGGCTGCTTACCACCAGGCGGGCGCCGACCAGTTGACGATCCACATCGAGGCCGTCGCCGACCCTCGGGCGGAGCTGCGGACGATCCGCAAGCTCGGGGCCAGCGCCGTCCTGGCAATCAACCCTGCGACGCCAATTTCCGCGATCGAGCCCTATCTGGACGATTGCGACGGCGTGCTGGTGATGGGCGTTGCGCCGGATTTGGCGGCCAGGCGTTCGACGCGCGGGCCATCGACAAACTTCGTCAGCTTCGGGAGAAGGCTGGCAAGCGTCTGACGTTGGGTTTGGACGGTGGCGTGCATCCAGGCACGATCGAACAAGCTGTGGCGGCCGGTGGCCAGTTGATGGTGGCCGGCTCGGCGGTTTTTTCGCAAAACGACTATCGCGATGCATTACGACAATTGACGGCGTTGGCCCGGCGGGGAGCCACTCAGTGGCCGAGCGCCGACTCCTAGGACAATATGGCCCGTTACGGACAGGCCTAGTAAGGAAATATGGTTCGCATCGTTTTGATCCGCCCCGGCTCCACCGATTACGACGCGCAAGGTCGAATTCAGGGACAGACTCGACATTCCTCTTACCGAAGGCGGCAGACGCGAGGTGGCCGATGCCACCGCGTGTCTCAAGGAACTCGGCCTCACGGCCTTGTACTCTTCGCTTTGCCAAGCGGCGCGGGAAACTGCCGAGTCTGATTGGCGCCGCGCTAAAGCTCAAGCCGAAGACGCTCGAGCGGCTGCAAAATCTCGATCATGGGCTGTGGCAAGGAATGCTCATTGAGGAAGTAAAACGCAAACAGCCGAAGGTCTACAAGCAGTGGCAAGAGCAGCCTGAAAACGTCTGCCCACCAGAAGGCGAAATGCTTGCGGCCGCGGCCGAGGCGCGGAAATTGTGCTGAGCAAACTGTTGCGAAAACACCGCTTTGGGACGATCGGCATCATTGCCCCCGAGCCGCTGGCCAGCGTGATCCGTTGCCGGCTGCAAGGCAGCCGCTTCGGCGATTTGTGGAAAGCCGTGAAGGGCTGCGGCCGGATCGATATCTTCGAGACGCTCGGCGGCGCGGGGCTCGGATCAGCAGTCGTGGCCTCGTCTGCCGGCCCGGCCGCTCCGGTCATGGCGGCCCAGAATCAGACGCCTGTCGAAAAACTTCCAATTGCCGCGAAGGCAAAGTAGATTCAGACTAGCAGCCTGTTGAAAAAGGGGACTGGCTCTGAGCGACCGGAAAGATTTCCCGAAGTTTTGAAGTTCCCGCGAGGTGCCTGTCCCCTTTTTCAACAGTCAGCTAGCTAGACCGGCTGTCGAAACTACAATGAGGCACTTTTTCGACTTGGAAAATTCCTCCGCCACTCCAGCTTAGCGCACCATGGCCGCCGGAAAGATCGATCCTGCTACCGGCTCGGCGCCTGCCACGGCGGGTGAGCCCCCGCTCTTGGCCATGGATGTTGCGCCAGCCCAGCGCCCCAAGTGGAACAAGCGCGGCGTGCCGGAAGGGCTCTGGCAACTGTGCCCCGGCTGCCAGGGGATGATCTATCGCAAAGAGGCCGAAAAACGCCAAAATGTCTGTCCCGAATGCGACTACCACTGGACCGTCGGCGCCCGCCAGCGCATCGAGCAGTTGCTCGACGAGGGGACGTTCGACGAATGGGACGCCGATCTCCGGCCGACCGACCCGCTGAAATTCACCGACAAGAAGTCCTATGCCGATCGGCTCAAGGCCGAGCAAAAACGGACCGGTCTCGTGGACGCGGCCGTCGTCGGCAGTGGCATGATTCGTGCCCGCCGCGTGGCCTTCGGTGTCACGGACTCGGCATTCATCATGGGAAGCATGGGCTCGGTCGTCGGCGAAAAGCTGGCCCGCCTTACCGAACGGGCCACCGCCGAAGATCTGCCCTTGATCATCGTCAGCGGTTCGGGCGGCGGCGCCCGGATGCACGAAGGAATTTTGTCGCTGATGCAAATGGCCAAGGTTACCGCCGCCTTGGCCCGGCACAGCGCGGCGGGGGGTTTGTTTATCTCGGTGCTCACCAACCCGACGATGGGTGGCGTGGCCGCCAGCTTCGCCTCGCTCGGCGATCTCTGCTTCGCCGAGCCCAAGGCGCTGATCGGTTTCGCCGGCCCGCGGACGATCAAAGCCACGATCCGGATCGAGTTGCCGAAAGGGTTTCAAACGAGCGAATTCTTGCTCGAGCACGGCTTCATCGACCGCATCGTCCGCCGCCCCGATCTAAAGAGCGAAATCGCCCGCGCGATCGACTACTGCGGCAAGTAGCGGCGCTGAGTGGAGTCGGTTCGAACGGCGACGAGTGGGACGAGCATGCCGTAGCGAGATTGAACTCGTGATTGTTGAAGACAGATTCAACCTGGACGGAAAAAAGGGGACGCAGCTCTTTTTTTACGGGCTCAGTCGTTCGAGGGCTTTTTCCGTGGACGGCCGCGTGGGCGCAGTGTCGATTGCAGGCCCAGCCGCCGCGCGGCGGTTCGTTGCCACGCCTCGCCGCCCAGCGGGCTTCCGCGCTGGATCGCCCGCCGCACCGCATCCAGTTCCGCTTCCGTTTGCGGCATGTTGACATGTTCTAGCCAACTGCGCGGCAACGGCAAGGGCCAGCGGCTCAACAGCGCCCGGTCTTCGGCGCTCCCCGATTCGCGCCGCCACAAGCTCGACCAACGCCAGTCCTGGGCCGCAGCCACCATGCCGGCGCAGAGCGCGTTGCGTTCCACGTACCGCACGACGGCATAAAAATGCTCGTCCTCTTCGACGGGAAATGCCTTGAATCGGCCTTGGTATAGATGGCCCTGGCCCGCCGTGTGATAATGCGCATGCCAGCGCATCGTGTGCGTGTGGGCCAGCCAGCGGAAAAAGTCGGTCAGTTGATCGTCGCGCGTCGGCCGGACCACGAAATGCCAATGATTGGGCATCACGCAGTAGGCCATGATCTCGACGGGAAACCGCTCGTGGGCCTCGACCATCACGCGCTCGAAAGCCTGGTAGTCGGCATCCTTGGAAAACAACGGCAGTCGGGCCACCGCTCGATTCAGAGCGTGATAGATCAACCCCTTGGGCGCTTTGCGAGCAGTCCGCGGCATGCCCAGAGGCTACCGTGCGGAAACCGAGTCGTCAAGAAAAAGAGTGCGTCCCCTTTTCCGTCCCCGAAAGCCTGATAATCGGCATCCTTGGTAAACAACGGCAGCCGGGCCACCGCTCGATTCAGAGCGTGATAGATCAACCCCTAGGAGCTTTGCGAGCAGTCCGCGGCATGCCCAGAGGCTACCGCACGGCAACCGAGTCGTCAAGAAAAGAGCTGCGTCCCCTTTTCCGTCCTTTTCCGTCCCCAACACGCACCGGCCAGTTTGGCCCCAGCCGCTCGACGTTTGCCTCGCTGATCCCGAACGGACTATGGACCGAAAAGATCGCCTCGCCCGGTTCCACGAGGACGTCGACTTTGTCGTTGTCTCGCTTGGCCGTGATCTTGAATTTCGGCGTCGCTTCCTCGCCGCCCGCGAGCGGTGCGTGCATGGCGCCCAGGAAAACGATCGCGATCATCGTTCGGCCCAACTGGTTGGGAATCCTACTTGTCGCCATCGAAATCGGTGGGGCTGGCAGATCGGGTCTTTATTCGCTCGACGAAGAATATCACTCTAGAGCCTATCCGAGAACCGTCTGGGCGAAGGGGACAGTCCCATGTTGTTCGGCGGCACTCACAAAATCGGGACAGTCCCCACCGGTTCTCGGATAGGCTTTTGGTTAGAAGCTCTGACTCAACTCGCGGCGTCGAGGGGTCAGTCCCATTTTGCTTGCAGGGCATTGCAGGATGTCGTCGTGGACAGACCTCTGCGGTTAAGTTAGCGGTTCTTCGGAGAGATACGCACGCCACGGTGTCCAATAATACTTTTCCCAGCCGTGGCTGACTCCGGCGAAGTCATGATCGACCACATTGATTTGGGTCAGTTCGATGCGCCCGCCATCCCCCTCAGGCAAAAATGTGAGAATGAGCGTGGAGTCCAGATCGTCGGGGCCCCAGTGCGGAAAGCGCCACGATTGCACGACGAGCCGCTTGGGAACCACCTGCAGAATCGTGCCGGAGAGAATATCGTTGAACGCCCGGAACGGAGCGCCGACATGCGCCGCGATCGTGACGGGCGAACCGGTGAACGCGGCATGCTCGACGGGATCGAGATACATGTCGAACAGCCGCTCCGGCCGAGCGGGCAATGAAGCGGCGAGTTGGATCGTGCGCGGCATAGTCTTTCAATCGTCCTGACGTGCGAAACAACGTGCGTGTATCCATTGTACAAAATTCAACTTCGTCGCAGCGCCTTTCGACAAAGATCGCGTTGGGACGCCGTGCGCAACGCGCTCGGTCAATTCGCTTGGTTGCGGATGACGGCGGCTAGAGGATATTCTGGCCAATGACCGTCGGCGGGCGAAAAGTTTTTCCAAGAGGAATCTTTCGGGCAAGGCGTCATGATTTCGCGTCGCGGACTGACCTGGCCGATCATTTTGGGCGTGACGATGATCGTGCTGGTCGTCGCCCTGACGGTCGGCTGGATCATCATCACGGCCTCCGCCGCCCTGGGCTCGACGAATCGCGGCGTCTATTGGGCGATTTTGGTCGTGGGCACGATCTTTCTCGTGCTGCTGCTGGTCGGCGTAATCGCCTACTTGTTGTTGTCGATCAAATCGATTCGCCTGACGCGGCGGCAATCGAATTTCATCGACAGCGTCACGCATGAATTGAAAAGCCCATTGGCTTCGCTCAAGCTTTGTCTGCAAACGCTCGACCGCCGGCAGCTTTCGCAGCAGCAGCAGTCGGACTTTCATCGGTTCATGCTGGAAGACTTGCAGCGCTTGGATTATTTGATCGATCATCTGCTGGATACAGCCCGGTTGGATCAGAACCCGGTCGAAAACGCGGCGGAAGATGTCGAGCTGGCGGCGCTGCTGGACGCCTGCGCCCAATCGACTTGCCAGCGCTACCGAGTGCCGCCGCAAACGATCCGCAGCACCTTATCGCCGATGTGGGTCCGCGGCACGCCGATCGAGTTGGAGATGGTGTTCCGCAACTTGTTGGACAACGCCGTGAAATACGCCGGTAGCACGCCGGAGGTGGCCATCGAATTGGCGGGCGCCGGCGATGGGTGCGTGCGAGTCAGCATCAGCGACAATGGGCCGGGCATTCCGGCGAAGCTGCGGCGGAAAATTTTCGGCCGGTTCGTCCGCTTGGGCAGCGAATTGGAGCGATCGAAGCCCGGCACCGGGCTGGGATTGTATATCGTGCGCACGCTGGTCAAACGGATGCATGGGCAGATCGTCGTGCGTGGTCGCGGCGCGCAGCCCGGCACGGTGTTCGAAGTGGAACTTCCGGCCGCCGCGAGATTCCGAGAACCGGCGGGGACTGTCCCGATTTTGTGAGTGCGGCCGAACAAAATGGGACTTTCCGACTGTCCTCTTTGCCCGAGACGATTCCCGGATACGCTATCAAATGACGAGCGATGCGATGGACCAAATCCTGATTATCGAAGACGAAGAGCATCTGGCGATCGGGATCAAGGTGAATCTCGAAGCCGAAGGATACTTGGTCACGGCCGTCGGCGATGGTCCCGCGGCGCTGGCCTTGTTTCGCGAGAATCCCGCGGCAATCGACCTGATTATCTTGGATCTGATGCTCCCGGGGATGAGCGGGTACGCCGTGTGCGAAACGATTCGCGGCGAAGGGCACGTGGTGCCGATCCTGATGCTCAGTGCCCGCACGCTGGTCGAGGACCGGATTCGCGGGTTCGACGCCGGCACCGATTTGTATCTGCAAAAGCCGTTCGATCTTGAAGAGCTGATCAGCATCGTGCGCAATTTACTCGGACGGAAGCATCGCGCGGACGGCACGTCGCCGTGGCCGACCAGCAAGCCATTGGAAACCGTGTTTCGTTTTGGCCGGGCCGTCGTGAATTTCGACACCTATCAGGTGACCGTGGCGGATGAACCGCTACGGTTGACGAGCCTGGAAATGAAGCTGCTACGGTACTTCGTCGAGCACGAAGGATCGGTCGTCACCCGGGCCGAGCTGCTGGAAGATGTGTGGGGTATGTCGCACACGCCGACGACGCGAACAGTCGACAATTTTATCGTCAACCTGCGAAAGTATTTCGAACTCGACCCGGCCCAGCCGAAGCATTTTTTGAGCGTCCGCGGCACCGGCTACCGGTTCATTGCAAGTGGAGAAGAGTGAGCGCCATACAAGCTGAAGGGTGGGCGCCGCCACCGGTGGGCAGGGCCCACCCACCCCTTTCAAGCTGTTGTCGCTAGCTTTGTTTTTCCCGGGCAATTTGATGGCTCTTCGCGAATCGATTGCGCGGGCACGGCGTCGGTCGCTTTTTGATAGCAACGTTTTTTCCGTGGTTTATTGTGATCCACGTGATTTCCATGAATTGACAGCTTGAAAGGGGTGGGCAGTGCCCACCCTACGAGGCTCGATTACCGCCAGGCGTAGTCCCCCGCGGCGACGCTCGGGAGATGCGTGACGCCCATCAGATGCTTGTCGATCGCTCGGGCGGCTTCGCGGCCTTCGTGGATCGCCCAGACCACGAGCGATTGCCCGCGGCGCAAGTCGCCGGCGGCGAACACGCCGGGCAAGCTAGTCATGTAGTTGGCGTCGGCTTTCACGTTGCCGCGCGGGTCGAGCTCCAAGCCTAGATCGGTGATTGGCCCCTTTCGCTCCGGGCCCAAAAAGCCCATCGCCAGCAGGGCCAGTTGGCAGGGCCATTCTGTTTCGCTGCCTGGAATTTCGCGCATCACCGGGCGGCCCGAGGCGTCCTTGTCCCATTCGATTCGCACCGTGACCAGGCTTTTCACGGCGCCCTGTTCATCCGCTTTGAATTCCTTTGTCAGGATGCTCCATTCGCGTTGGCAGCCCTCTTCATGCGATGTGCTTGTGCGCAAAATCATCGGCCATAGCGGCCACGGCGTATGGCTGGGGCGCTCGTGGCGCGCGGATAAGACCCGACGTCGGGTGGTTGCGGCAGCAGTTCGAATTGCACCAGGCTGCGGCAGCCTTGCCGGTTCGAGGTGCCGTCGCAGTCGCTGCCGGTGTCGCCGCCGCCGATGACGATTACGTCCTTGCCGGTCGCCAGAATTTGGCCGGCAACTTCGTCTCCTTGGTTGCGGGCGTTTTGCTGCGGCAGGAATTCCATGGCGAAGTAAATCCCCTTGAACTGCCGTCCGGGAATCGGCAAATCGCGGCCCTGCGTGGCGCCGCCGGCGAGCAAAATGGCGTCGAAATTGTCGCGCAGCTCGGCCGTCGGAACGTTCACACCGATGTTGGCTTCGCAGCGAAACTCGACACCCTCCTGCTCCATTTGCCGAATGCGCCGCCAGACGTGGGATTTTTCCAGCTTGAAATCGGGAATGCCGTACATCAGCAATCCGCCGGGACGGTTGGACCGCTCGAACACGGTGACCTGGTGCCCGGCGCGGTTGATTTGCTGCGCTGCCGCCAGCCCCGCCGGGCCAGAACCGACCACGGCCACGCGCTTGCCGGTGCGCACGGCGGGCGGCTGCGGCACGATCCAGCCTTCGGCGATGGCTCGATCGGCGATCGACATTTCGATTTGCTTGATCGCCACCGGGTCTTCATTGATTCCCAGCACGCAGGCGGCTTCGCACGGCGCCGGACAAACGCGGCCGGTGAATTCTGGGAAATTGTTCGTCGCATGCAGGCGATCCAACGCCGTCCGCCATTGGTCGCGGAACACCAGATCGTTCCAATCGGGAATGATGTTGCCCAACGGGCAGCCGGTGTGGCAGAACGGGACACCGCAATCCATGCAGCGCGCGCCCTGGCGCTTCAACTCTTCGACGGCGAGCGGCTTGAGAAATTCGTTGAAGTGCGCAAGCCGCTCGCCGACCGGCTGCTTGCCGGACGTTTGCCGCGGGTACTTCAGGAAACCACGCAGATCACCCATGGCCGACTTTCTCCAGCACCGTCGAACCATTGGCGGAATGCGCGGCGGTTCCATTTTCGTGCGTCGCTTCGGCGGCACGCGTCATTTCGGCCAAGGCTCGCTTGTAATCGATCGGCATCACCTTGATGAAGCGGCCACCAAGCCGATCCCATTGGTCCAACACGTGTTGACCGCGGCTGCTGCCGGTGTACTCCACGTGGCGGCGAACCATAGTCTGAACGAATTCAAGGTCCTCGGCCGTGGGCTCTTCCAGGGCCACCATTTCGCGGTTTACCCGCGGTGTGAATTTGCCTACTTCGTCCAAGACAAAGGCCATGCCGCCGCTCATCCCGGCGGCGAAATTTCGCCCGGTCTCGCCCAAGATGATTGCCCGACCGCCGGTCATGTATTCGCAACCATGATCGCCGACACCCTCGACCACCGCATGCGCGCCGCTGTTGCGCACACAGAAGCGTTCGCCGGCGATGCCGCGCAGAAACACCTCGCCGGCGGTGGCGCCGTACAAGACCACATTGCCGGCGATGATATTTTCTTCCGGCTTGAACGATGCCTCACGGGGCGGATAAACGATGATTCGTCCGCCGGAGAGCCCCTTGCCCAAGTAGTCGTTCACATCCCCTTCCACGCGCACCGTGATCCCGTGAACGCCGAAAGCGAACAGGCTTTGGCCCGCCGAGCCTTTGAAATTGAGTTGAATCGTATCTTCCCGGTCGAAACCCCGCGCGCCATAGCGCCGCGTGACTTCGCTGGAAAGGATCGTCCCCACGGTGCGATTGACGTTGCGAATCGGCAAGTCGAGGACCACGGGCGTTTGATGTTCGAGCGCCGCCTGGCAGCCGGGCAGCAGCTCGGCAACGTCCAACGAGCGTTCCAGGCCATGATCTTGGGATTGCGAGCAATAGGTTTTTACGTTGGGCGGCGCTTCCGGTTTGAACAGAATCTTGGAGAAATCCAAGCCGGACGCTTTCCAATGATCGATCGCCGCGCGGGTATCGAGCCGATCGACGCGGCCGACCATTTCGTTGATCGTGCGGAAGCCGAGACCTGCCATGACCTCGCGCAGTTCCTCGGCCAATAGGAAGAAGAAATTGACTGCATACTCCGGCTTGCCGGTAAATTTCTTCCGGAGCTCGGGATCCTGCGTGGCAATTCCCACCGGGCAAGTGTTCAAATGGCACTTGCGCATCATGATGCAACCGATCGTCACCAACGCGCCGGTGGCGATACCCCATTCCTCGGCCCCCAACAACGTCGCGATCGCGACATCTTTGGCTGTCCGGATCATCCCGTCGGTCTGGACGACAATCCGGCTGCGCAGATCGTTCTTGACCAGCACTTGGTGCGTCTCGGCCAGACCGAGCTCCCAGGGCAATCCGGCGTGCTTGATCGACGTTTGCGGACTGGCGCCCGTGCCGCCGTCGTGGCCGCTGATGAGCACGACGTCGGACTTGCCTTTCGACACCCCGGCCGCCACGGTCCCGACGCCGACCTCGGCCACGAGCTTCACGCTGATGCGGGCTTTGGAATTCGCGTTCTTCAGATCGTGGATCAACTGGGCCAGATCTTCGATCGAGTAAATATCATGATGCGGCGGCGGCGAGATCAGGCCGACCCCCGGCGTGCTGTGGCGAATCCGGGCAATTTCCTTGTCGACCTTGTGGCCGGGCAATTGCCCGCCCTCGCCGGGCTTGGCTCCTTGAGCCATTTTGATTTGCAATTCCTGAGCGCTGACCAGATATTCGCTGGTGACGCCGAACCGGCCGCTGGCCACTTGCTTGATGGCGCTGGCCCGGAAGTCGCCGTTGGGATCGCGCACGTAGCGCGCCGGGTCTTCGCCCCCTTCGCCGGTGTTGCTCTTGCCGCCGATACGGTTCATGGCGATGGCCAGCGTTTCGTGCGCTTCTTTCGAAATCGAGCCGTAAGACATGGCTCCGGTGGCAAAACGCTTGACAATCTCGGCGGCCGACTCGACTTCGTTCAGCGGAACCGGAGTGTCGGCCCATTTGAATTCCAGCAACCCGCGCAAGGTGAGCAGGCGCGTGTTCTGCTCGTCGATCAGGCGGCAAAATGTCTTGAATTCGGCGCGACTGTTGATTTGCGTGGCATGCTGCAGCTTGGCCACCACGTCGGGACTGAGCATGTGGGCTTCGCCCTTGCGGCGCCATTGGTATTGGCCGCCGACGTCGAGGTCGAGCGTGTCGCCGATGGCAAATCGCGGATAGGCATGCTCGTGCCGGCGGAGCGACTCCTCGGCGATTCCTTCCAAGCCGATTCCTTCGATCCGGCTGGCGGTGCGGGTGAAATACTCTTCGACGAACTGGGTCGACAGGCCGATCGCTTCGAAAATCTGCGCGCCACGGTAGCTTTGCAACGTGGAGATGCCCATCTTCGAAGCGACCTTCATGATTCCCTTGGCCGCCGCCTTGCTGTAATGCTTGTACATTTGCTTGGTGGTGAGCGTGGCGGGGAGATAGCCGTCGGCGGCCAGGGCGTCGAGTGTGGCGAAGGCCAGATACGGATTCACGGCCCCGGCCCCATAGGCCGCCAACAGTGCGAAATGATGCACTTCGCGAGCTTCGCCCGTTTCGACGACGATGCCGCAGCGGGTGCGCGTCTCTTCCAGAATCAGATGGTGGTGCACGGTGCTCGTGGCTAGCAAGGCCGGGATCGGCACCCGCTCGGCGTTGACGCCCCGATCGCTGAGGACCAGGATCGTCGCCCCGTCTTGGATGGCTTGCGAAGCCTCGCGGCGCAGCTCGTTCAGCCGGCGGCGCAATCCTTCGGCCCCTTCGGCGCGGGAGAACAAAATTGAAAGCGTCTGGCTATGCAGCCGAGGGCGGTCGATCTGCTTGATCTGGGCCAACTCCTGATTGGTGAGAATCGGGCTGGCCAGCCGCAACAGCCCGCATTGATCGGGCGTTTCTTCGAGCAGGTTTCCTTCAGAGCCGATCGTGGTGATCAGCGAGGTGATGATCTCCTCGCGAATGCCGTCCAGCGGGGGATTGGTCACCTGCGCAAACAACTGCTTGAAATAGTTGTACAGCAACTGGGGGCGCTCCGAGAGCACGGCCAGCGGCGTGTCGTTGCCCATCGAACCGACCGGCTCGGCGCCGTCGGCCGCCATCGGAGCGAGGATGATCCGCAGGTCTTCCAGTGTGTAGCCGAACGTGCGCTGCAGCTTCACCAGCGGCTCGACGAGATGGCCGTTGATACCGCCGATCTCAGGCAAATCTTCGAGCTTGACCTGATGCTCGCGGATCCATTGCCGATACGGGCTGCGCGAAGCGAGCGCGTGCTTGATTTCGTCGTCGGCGATGATCCGGCCCTGGGCCGTGTCGATGAGGAACATCCGCCCGGGACGAAGCCGGCCTTTGTATTCGACATCTTCCGGCGGCACTTCCAACACGCCCGCCTCGGAGGCCATCACGACGTGACCATTCTTCGTCACCCAATAGCGGCTGGGACGAAGCCCATTGCGATCCAAGCAAGCGCCGATCACGGCGCCGTCGGTGAAGGCCATCGACGCCGGGCCGTCCCAGGGCTCCAGCAAGCAGGCCTGATATTCGTAGTACGCCTTGATATCGTCCGGCATGCTTTCGTGGCCGGACCACGGCTCGGGAATCAACATCGACATCGCTTCGGGCAAGCTGCGGCCGGTGAGGACCAGCAATTCCAAGGCATTGTCGAAGATGGCCGAGTCGCTGGCGCCTGGCGTGCAAATCGGAAAGATTTTCTTCAGGTCGGGACCATATATTTCGCTGGCGAACATCCCTTCGCGGGCATGCATCCAATTCACGTTGCCGCGCAGCGTGTTGATTTCGCCGTTATGCGCCAGGTAGCGGAACGGGTGGGCCAGGTCCCACGTCGGGAACGTGTTCGTGCTATAGCGCTGATGGACCAGCGCCAGCGCCGAGACATAATTCGCATCGGTCAGATCGGAATAGAAATGTTCCATCTGATCCGGCAGCATCAAACCCTTGTAGACCAGCACGCGCGTCGAGAGGCTCGGTATATAGAAATACTTGCGCTCGGTCATCACGCTCTTGCGGACTTCGTTTTCCATCCGCTTGCGGATCACGTAGAGCTTCCATTCGAGCATCTCGCGCGGCGTGTCGGTTCCGCGGGCAATGAAGATCTGGCGAATCGCCGGCTCGACACTGCGAGCCAGCCAGCCGAGCGCCTGGTTTTCGACCGGCAAGTCGCGCCAACCGATCAGACGCTGCCCTTCCTCGGCGACGATCGCCTCGAGCCGCTGCTCGCAAATCCGCCGCTGCACTTCGTCGCGCGGCAAGAAGACATTGCCGGCGCCATAGTCGCCGGTGTCGGGAAGGCTAAAACCAAGATCGGCCGCTTTCGCTTGCAGGAAATCGTGGGGCAATTGCGTGAGGATACCGCAGCCGTCGCCGGTGAGCGGATCGCAACCGCAAGCGCCGCGGTGACTGAGGTTGATTAGAATCTCGAGTCCCCAGCGCAGCACCTCGTGACTTTTCTCGCCTTGGATGTTGACGACGAACCCGACGCCGCACGCATCGTGCTCGTTGGCCGGGTCGTACAGGCCGCCATGATGTTCGGCGTCGCGCTCGTCGCCGGGCAGAGCGTGTCGTCCGTCGAGCTCGTCCCGGCGGTTGCTTCGATCGTGTTTCCGCATGTCGCTTGCCGTTGGATTTGAGTTTCAGACCGAGGGAATTCCGCACTGCCGCGTCGATTGCACCGAACTCCACCGCTGCTGCCACGCCTGTCGAAGACGATCCCCACCCCAAGAAAGTGCGGCGATCACCAACGCTTCGAATCACGCCGATCCTCCGGCGAGATATTCCATCAGCTAGTTAGTGCCGCGTCGGCTCGCCCCGCCGCCAATAACCGCTGACCGCTTGCCGCCAGGGCGCTTCCGGCAGACGACGGAGCTTCCAACTCTTCTGGTTCATGTAACTCGGCGATAGGCTTGCGTCCGTCGCTGGACAACGATTCCATGAACCGCCGGACAGTCACGCCCAAATCTTTTCCGCGCCGATACAAAATTCCCAGTGGTCGAACCAATTCGATGCCGCTCAGGGGCACCACCGCCAACGTTCCAACCTCGACTTCGCGCAGCACGGTCGGCTCGGGCAACAGACCAACACCGGCGTCGATCTCAATGGCCCGTTTGATCGTTTCGATATTGTCGAATTCCATGACGACGCGCACCTCGACGTTGTGCAGATTCAGCACACGGTCGATTTCGCGGCGGATGGTCAGATCGGCGTCGAAACCGATGACGGCCGCGCCGGCGAGCTCCTCGAGCGCGACGCTGCCCCGGTGCGCGAAACGATGCCCCGGCGCGCACACCAGCACCATCGGCTCTTCTCGCCACAGCGTGGCTTTGATCGTGCGCGAGCTCTTCGGGTAGCTGACCAGGCCCAAGTCGGCCTGATCGCTTTCCACGGCCTCGTAGACTCGATGCGGATGCAAGTATTCCAACCGCACGTTGGCCTTGGGATAGTGGCTGAGAAAATCTTGCAAGTACCGGTTCATGTGGTGCAAGCCGACCGAGTAGATCGATGCCACGCGAACCCGTCCGGCCACTTCGTCATGCAGCGTGCGGACTTCTTCTTCGAGCGCGTCGTAGCGCTCCAGCAGCTTGTGGCAGCCTTCGTAGTAGACTTCGCCTTCTGGCGTGAGTGTGAAGGGCCGCTTTGATCGATCGACGAGTTTCACTCCCAAGCGCCGTTCCAATTGATGCACGACCTGGCTGGCGCCCGATTGTGAAATGCCATTGTCGTCTGCCGTGCGCGAAAAGCTGCGTCGGTAGACGACATCGCAGAAGATTTTTAAGGCTTTAAGATGCATGGACAAACTGACCCCTTGCCGGCCCGCAACAAAGCGCGCCGAGGATAAGTAAATGGTGCCGCAGCGGAATCAGGAATACAAATACAATGAAACCGTAACATTTATGCGAGCGATACTAGATTATTCGGTGATACCACCGCCGTCAAGCAGAAGGCGGGGAAAAACGCGAAATCCGGTACGCGCGCTGCCGCAACTGCCGGCGACCGCGGGAGCAGGGAGGATAACCCTCTGAGGGGAAAAGGATTACGCCGCGTCTAGTTGCAAAAGGCACCGGCACAATTGCTTGAAAAGACTGCTCGTCCGCAACGTGCGATGCAGGATTCCAGAACTTTCATGCAAATTAAGGTGGTCCGGGTTCCTAGCATTAAGCAAGCCTGCCGCCGACAGGGGCACGGCACCCGCGGGTCGTGCTTAATTCTGTGGCAGACGCTTTCGCCGCGTTAAGTTTTTCGGATTCGGCATCTGGCGTTAATCGAGTGCGCCCTTATACTTGGCTCTCATTGAGAAGGGCTGCTGGAGACAGGCGGCATGAAACTTGCCTCGCTGATACTTCCTCGATTTTTGTCCCCTCCGCGGGTCATATCTTTTTCTTTCCTCTCGATAGGGCGGGTGATTACACATGAGTGGCAGCACAGCGCGTCAGGAAGCGATCTCGGCCGTAACCCATTACAAGCCCATCTCTCCGCCGATGAATTTCTCCGAAGCTCCGTCCGGCGAGCTGTTCGGTGAAAACGTGTTCGGGCTGGCCGAAATGGAAAAGCGGCTCCCGAAGCTGGCCTACAAGTCGCTGAAACGGACGATCGAACGGGGCGAAAAGCTCGATATCTCGTTGGCCGACCAGGTGGCCAGCGCCATGAAGGCCTGGGCCATCGAAAAGGGTGCCACCCACTATGCTCACGTCTTCTTCCCGCTGACCGGCCTCACTGCCGAAAAACACGACAGCTTCTTGTCTCCCGACGGACACGGCGGTGCCGTGTTTGAATTCTCGGGCAAGGCCCTGATCCAAGGCGAGCCCGACGCGTCGAGTTTCCCGTCGGGCGGGATCCGGGCCACGTTCGAAGCGCGCGGCTATACCGCTTGGGATGTGACTAGCCCGGCATACATTTTGGAGAATCCCAACGGCACCACGCTGTGCATCCCGACCGCCTTTGTTTCTTGGACTGGCGAAGCGCTGGACAAGAAAACCCCCGTGCTACGGTCGATGCAGGCCCTGAACACTCAAGCCCAACGGATTCTGAAACTGTTCGGCCACGCCGATGGGGCCCAGGTCGTGGCGACCGCCGGTCCGGAGCAGGAATATTTCCTCATCGATCGGCATTTTTTCTTCGCCCGGCCCGACCTGCTGACCGCCGGCCGGACGTTGTTCGGCGCCAAGCCCCCCAAGGGCCAGGAGTTCGAGGATCATTACTTCGGCGCGATTCCCGAGCGCGTGCTGGCGTTCATGCTGGAATCGGAGCGCGAGCTGTTCAAGCTCGGCATTCCGATCAAGACACGGCACAACGAAGTGGCACCGGCTCAATACGAAATCGCGCCGGTTTTCGAAAACGCGAATTTGGCGACCGATCACCAGCAGTTGACGATGATCACGCTGCGCCGCGTGGCTGAGAAATACGGCATGTCGTGCTTGACGCACGAAAAGCCGTTTGCCGGCGTCAATGGCTCGGGCAAGCACGTGAACTTTTCGCTCGGCAGTTCCAGCCAGGGCAACCTGCTCGATCCAGGGGACACGCCGCATGCGAACATGCAATTCCTCGTGTTCTGCGCGGCGGTGATCCGCGCGGTCCACAAATATTCCGCCTTGCTGCGAGCGGTCGTGGCCCATGCGGGCAACGATCACCGCTTGGGAGCGAACGAAGCTCCGCCGGCGATCATTTCGATTTTCCTGGGCGAGCAGTTGGCCGACATTTTCGATCAGATCAAGGCCGGCGGCGCGAAGTCGTCGAAGACCAAGGGCACGATGACCGTCGGCGTGGATATCCTGCCGCCGATGCCGAAAGACGCCGGCGACCGGAACCGCACCAGTCCGTTCGCCTTCACCGGCAACCGATTCGAGTTCCGGGCGGTCGGTTCCAACCAGTCGATCGCCGGCCCGTTGGTGGCGATGAACACGATCGTGGCCGAGTCGCTCGACCATATTGCCACCGAATTGGAAAAAGCGACCGGAGGGAATGCGACGAAACTGCCCGGCGCCGTGCAAACGGTTCTGAAAGACATCATCGATAAGCATGGCGCCGTGATTTACAACGGCGACGGTTATACCGATGCCTGGCATCAAGAGGCCGAGAAGCGCGGCTTGCCGAACTTCAAGACCACGGTCGACGCCCTGCCTGTGCTTGGCACGGCTGAAGTGATCGATTTGTTCGAGAAGTATCATGTTCTCAGCAAGCGCGAGACGCTGAGCCGCTTGGACATTTATCTCGAGCAATACGTCAAGACCGTAAAGGTCGAGAGCAAGTTGGTCGTCGAGATGTCGAAGACCATGATTTTCCCGGCCGCGATCCGTTACCAGAGCGAGCTGGCCACGACCTGCGCCAACCTGAAGGCCGTGGGGTACAAGTTCGACACCAATACGTTGGATAAGGTGACGGAACTGGTCAAGAATCTACAGGACAGCACCGCCGAGCTGGAAAAGACCATGGAACATCACGGCGGCGACAGCTTGCTGGAAGAGGCAAAGTATTACTGCCACAAGATCGTGCCGGCCATGATGACGGTCCGCAAATCGACCGACGAACTGGAAGGCATCGTGGCCGACGACCTCTGGCCACTGCCGACGTATCAAGAAATGTTGTTCATCAAGTAGAACACCACCATTTTCGGTTACCAACGCGCACGCCGTCTCGAATTTCCGAGCCGGCGTGCGTTTTTTTGTTCACGCGGTGATGTCGCCCCGATCACTCGCAGATGCGAATCACTGTTTGTCACCAGCCAAAAAAATCCGTTCCGTGGACGAGCGACGCTCCAACGTGAGCCTGTCACGGCGGTGAACAAAACTCCCGCGGCTAGAAGCATTTGGAAGAGCCGGCTTCTCTCGCCTCGGCGCTCATCCAGATGGCAGCAAACGGCGACAACGATAATCCATACGGCAGTCGCAGAACCCAACCAACGATGGACGTTTAGAAGTGGTGATCCGGCTCCGTTTCCCGCGGCAGCGAATAGCCAACCGAGTGCCGCGGTCGGAAGTGCGGTCATGGCCGCCAGTCGCACGCAGAAGCCTACCGCCGGCGAACAGGCTGACGACCACCGCCGGGCCGCTTGAAGTTCGCCAACAGCTGCGGCAATCATCAGTGCAATCGGGAAATGGATCGCCAGCAGATGGAATCGGCCGAACCAACGCAAGTCGCGTCGAACGCTGTGGGTCTGCGCGGGCGTTGCCTCAACCGACTCTTCGCCGACGACAACCGCCCGCGATCTAATGGATGGCTCAACGCGATCGAGTTGGCCGTGCCGACTCGATTCCAGCGATAATTCCGTCCGGACATCGTGCGCTCCGCTGGCGATCCAGTCCCGAACGATGCTCTTTTCCGCGTCGCTGAGCGGGCCGTGCGGGGCATCCGGAGGCGGCATTTCACCTCGCTTCACAAGAATCCAAAGCTCGGACTCGTCGGGGCTCGACGGAATGACCATCTCCGGATTTTCCGCGATCCGGCGCAAGTCGAGCACATAGCCGAAACGTCCCTTGGGTCTCGCCAGATCCGGGCCGTGGCAGATGCTGCACTTGGCCGCGAACAGGCGGCGGACTGCGCGCGCGTTGTCAATGGTCGAGGAAAGTGCCGCGGGCACGAGCGAATCGGCCTGCGCCACTCGCTATCGAGCGCGATCACGGCCACTAAAACGCCAATCGCAAGCGAATATCTCATCGGACCCTCCTCCCGAGAGTGCTGCGCAATGCCAGACCGGGCGCGCAGTGAAAGTATCGAAGGCAATTTGAACCAAGATGCCGCCGTGCGATCCGCTGCGGCTCATGCGAGCGTGGAATCGATGATCGCGAGCGAGCCTTTTCCCTCGATGTGGGAAACTTGGGTCAAGCCGAGATTGCGCTTGAGCATTTCAGCCGCGAGATCGCGAATCGGACCGGGCGTTCCCTGGCCCGGCTTGTTTTGCGGAAACGCGGTCGATCGGGCGGAATGGAATGCCACGTTTCCTTCCACTTTCTGCAGGATCTGGTGGATATGGCCGTTAAGAACGGTCAGAGAACCGAACCGTTTGAGAATGTCGAGAGCTTGCTCGGAATCGCGGGTGCCCCAGCCCCATTTCTCGTACACCATCCATAACGGGACGTGCGCGAAGACGACGATCGGCGTACTGTCTTTCAGTCCGGCCACGTCGTCCTTGAGCCACTGGAGCTGATCCTGACCGATCACGCCGAGGCCGCCATCGCCGCTGCCTGATTTCGAGCTAGCCACGTTCACCAATCCAACAAAATGAGTTCCCTTGTAGTCGAAGCTCTGCCATCCGCGCCGCGCGTGTTCTTTCCATAACGCTTCAAGTATTCGCGATTGCCATCCACTTCGAAATCGTGCTCGCCCGGAACATAGAACACCTTTCCGGTTTCGGTTTTGACTTCGTTGAGGATTTCGGCAACCGTGTCAAACTGATCCGGCTTGGCCAGATGCGTGATATCCCCGGTGTGCAAGATGAACGCCGGCGGCTCGGGCAGCGCGTTGATGCGGGCCACAGTCAGCTTTAGCGTGGCCGCTACATCTTTGTTCGGATCCCGGGCGAAACCGAGATGACTATCGCTGATTTGCACGAACGAAAATTTGGGCTTCGCGGTTGCAGCTTCGTTTTGACCCAACAAGCGCGAGGAGGCTATCCCACCGGCGACTCCAAAGACCGCGCCCGTGCCGACCCAGGCCATGCACTTGAGCATGCCTCGCCGGTCGATTCCGTCAGTGCTGGGTAGGGCGTTCGCCGCGATGTCCTGGGCGTTTCGCATTTTCAGTTCCTTCAAAAGAGATAGTGAGAAACAGTGGCCTGCGTCGACCGTCGTGAATTCATACCGCTCGTCGCGCAGGAAAATTCCCGACAAGATGAAAAATCTGGAATTCGACGGGAAGGTTTTTGCAGCCTTTACGAGAACCGCGGGGGATTGGCTCGTTGTGTGATGCCCTGTGAGCAAAATGTGCCTGTCCCCCCTCTCCGCGGACGGTTCTCGCATTAGCAACAAAAAAGGGTCCGGCGGGATCGATCTTGATCCGCCGGACCTATTGCCTGATCGACGCTTGATGACAGCGGCGAGGTCTCAGGGCACGCGCTGTAGTGTCTTGCCGTCGAAAAAGTACCAGCGCTTGTCCGAATCGCTCCGATACCAACCGTTCGCATCGCTAGCTTTGATCGATCCAAGGTCATCCGCTGCAAACGAAATCAGTCCCTTGGCCGTGGAATAGTCCTGCCATTGGCCATCGTTCCAAACCAACAATTTGTTTTCTGGTGTCCAATACCACCAACGGTTGTTGTGATAGATGTATCGCGAATCCGTGCCGACGATAACGATCTCTTTGCGCACCAGCGGCGCCGTCTGCTGGCTGCTCGACCAGTTCAGCTCCCCGTCCATCGGCCAACCCTCCTGTCGCTGGGCAAGCGCACGTTGGCCTGCGAAGAGAATTGAAGCGAGCGTTAGTGCGGTTCCTAAAATCATGCGTTTCATACGAAGTCCTCCTTTTAAGGATCCGGGAGAGCAAGCCAAACGACCGTCGCACGGCATTTTTCTCCCGAAGTGCGTGTCCACTTGGGTCGCCGAGGCGCGGTGTTCTCGCCGGCACAAGCAACCGTTGCCTCGGTCGAAGCGACCGTTTGCTCGGTCCCACCTAATCAGACTGCGCGCACCCCTCAGTTATTCCTGGACGATGAGGTTTTCGCCTCAGTGCCTAACCGAGAACCGTCGGGGACTGGCTCATTTTGTGATGCGCTGTGAGCAAAGTGTGCCTGTCCCGTTCTCCGCCGCCGGTTCTCGGATAGGCAGTAAGCAGTTCATTTTGCGCAATGCTTTTGCCCGTCCCGCGGAATAAAATGGCCACTGTGGTAGTCTTGAAGATTAGGAATGGAACTGCGCCCCCAGGGAAGACTCTGTGTCCGTGGACGAGCGAGTCGGCCGATTTGAGCAAGTGATCTTGCCGCATCTCGATGCCGCGTACAACTTGTCGCGCTGGCTGACGCGCAGCGATGCCGACGCGGAGGATGTTACCCAGGAGGCTTGCCTGCGCGCTGCGATTCTTCGGCAGTTTTCAAGGCGAAAGCGGCCGGGCTTGGCTGTTGGCGATCGTGCGAAACACCTGCAACACCTGGTTGGGACGAAATCGACCGCATGAATTGACCCTCTCGCAGCCGTTCGATGAAGCGCTGCACAGCGGCGACGGCGCGGAATTCGATCCCGAGGCATCGGCCATGCGGCGCGCCGATGCGGAGCTCGTCCGCCAGGCGATCGAGGAATTGCCGCTGGAGTACCGCGAGGTCGTTGTCCTGCGCGAAATGGAAGGTCTGTCGTACAAGGAAATCGCCCAGGTGAGCGAAGTGCCGCTCGGAACTGTGATGTCGCGACTCGCCCGAGCCCGCGATCAGTTGCGCGAGCGATTTTTGCAAAGCTGAATAAAGGAACTGAAACGTGACGTGCGAAGAAATTCGCCCATGGATCCATCCCTACGTGGATGGCGAATTGGACCTGGTTCGCTCGCTCGAGGTCCAACGGCATCTCGATGCATGTCCCGCCTGCGCTCAAGCCCGCGATCGTGTTGAGGCGGTCCGCGGCGCGGTGCGCGATGCGGCGCCGCGGCACACGGCGCCGGCACAACTTGGCGGGCGGATTCGGTCCGCCTTGCGCGAGAGCCTGGAACTGCCCGGTGGTCCAAATGTCGTCGGCCGCACCACCCACGGGGATTTCCCCGTTGCCGCTTCTGGCGGCGGCGTGCGAAGCATGCCGTGGCGATGGTTTACTATTGCGGCAGCGCTATTCGTCCTGGTGTCGTTGGCTGGCGCGTGGACGTTTCTCAATTCGCGCAATTCGGTGGGCGAATTCGTGGCTCAGGAAATTTTCACCAACCATGTCCGTTCCTTGTTAGCGGATCACCTGATGGACGTCGCATCGACCGATCAGCACACCGTGAAACCGTGGTTCGCCGGCAAGCTGGATTTTTCGCCTCCCGTGGAGGATCTCGCAGACGCTGGGTTTGTCTTAAGCGGCGGCCGATTGGACGTGATTGGCGACGAGACCGTGGCGGTCTTGGTTTACCGGCGCCACAATCACGTGATCAATTTATTTGTCTGGCCCAAGACCGCGGCACTGGCGGCTCCGTCAGCCGCGTCGACGCGAAACGGCTACCATCTGCGCTACTGGACGGGCCACGAGATGCAATTCGCGGCGGTTTCCGACTTGAACGAAACCGAGTTGCAGGAATTTATAAGAATCTTCAGCCAGCGATTGGCAGCTCAACGTTAATGCGATTGGCTTGCAAGCCAACTGCTGGTTTTTGGCCAAGCCGTGCATTCTGGTCGCGGCGCGGCGGCTGTTCAGGACGGTTCGAAATCGAGTCCGATCAAGCCGTGTCCGCCGGTAGTTGCAGAGCGTGGCGGAGCATCGTGGCGATCCAGGCCAATTCACGATCGTCGCGGCCGGTGAGCAAGGCCACGGACTTGCCCTGCCGCGGGACGATCTGCAACTGCAGCAACCGCCGGTTGTTGACGCTTGTGCCGCTGTTGCCGGCGCGAATTGCGCCGAGTTCTTCCACACCCCATTCGTGACGCCGCGTGCCAAACAGCCCGAATTGCAGCACGAGCAAGCGGCCGTTGGCAAAGGCGATCTCCGCCCGGCGAATGCTCATGTGCAGCGCAACGCCGATCAATACCAGTCCGACGATCACGAAAATGCTCAGGATCGCCAAGGGAAACAGTATCTCGGCGAGGCTTCCCGACTTGAAGAAGACAATGCCCACTAGCGCTGTCCAAATGAATGCGTTCCAAACGAGGGCCATGAACCACCAACCACCTGGGCCCTTGCCCCAAGCCTGGCGGGGGACGCTGATCGAAAGCCCGTCGGGCCGCTGCTGGCACGCCACATCGCTATCGGCCGGTTGGGTTTCGATATCGGCCGTCAGCAAGTCGCTTGCCAGCCCCAGCGCTTTGGTCAGCTTCGTGGCGAGCCATTCGAGCTCCGGCATGTCGCGCGCGGAGAGGACGCCGAAGGTCTTGCCGGCTCGGGGAACAAATTGCAATTGCATCACCGGCTTTTCGTTGATTTCCATCCCGCTGGGGCCGACTTGGACCACGCTCAATTCGCCGGGTTCCCACGACTGCTTTTTCTCGCCGAACAGACCCACCTGAACCACCAGGCAACGGCCATTGGCGACGGCGATGGCGGCGCGCCACCGCGCCATCTGCTGAGCTCCCAGCATCATTCCGATGCCGATGAGCCAGAACAGACCCACGAAGAGAGTGCCGAAAATCATGCCCGCGATCGATGGGGGCGGCTGCCCTTGCTTTGCGATTCCAAAGATGGCCACCGCGGTGAAGACCGCCATGAACGCGAGCCAGACGCAGGCGAATAGGAACAGCGCCTTCGCCCCGCCTTTCATTCCGCTCGGTGGAATCTCGAAGGTCACGCTGCCCGGCTGCTCGGTCATCACGATTCGGCTGCCTGGCGGCTGTTCGCATCGTTGGCGCCCGTCAAGGTCGTCGGCGACATCGATCGGTTTTGGCGTAACGGCTTGGCCTGTCGAAAATGCTGCCTCGGCCGATGGATCTTGCCCAGCGATCGCGGCCTGCCGAGCCAACTCATGCGCAGGGGCAAGAGCCATTCGCGCGGATACCCGAGCGCGCCGAACATGGGTTTTTTCCGTTCCGTTTCGACGCGAATCGCGGCGAATCGCGACTCGGCCGCAATAGACGACCGTTGTTGCGCAGTGCTCTTACTATTGAGAGAGCTCACCTCTAACCGTCTGATTTCCGCCAATGGTCGTTGCCGTCTCCAGCGAAACGGCCCTATGTGTTCGACGGCGAAAAGTCGTGCGCGGCGGATTTCGATCGCGCTATGGCCGAACAGCATCGCCCCGCTTAGCACCAGCGGCATGACCACCGCGCTGAAGGCAATAAAGGCGCCGATCCCGCCGAAGATCAAAGCGACCGGCATCGGAGCCTGCCCGAGTGCGGCGAACCAGCCCCAAAGAAAACACACGCCGATTAGCGCGAAGACCAGCGGCGCGACGGCCAACCAGCGATAGGCCCCCAGCGGCCGCCGCGGCAGAACGTAACGCACCTCGCCCGGCGAGAATTGCTCGACGCGAATCTCCGTCGGCAGCGTGGTCGGCGCGGTCGACTGGTTCATACGCGAGAGCCGCTCTTGTTAAAAGGGAAAGTCGCCGCGTCAAGCAATCGCCTTACTTCGCGTCCGCAGCGCGGGTGGCCATCAACCAGCGATCGCCAATCATGCGAATTTTCACGTGCTTCAGCGCGGCAAGCGTATCGCGATCGGCCACGATGTCGATCCTTTGCACCGTGCATTGAACGTCGTCGATGTCGTAGTCGAGATCTTCTTCGGCCCGCGGCTCGTCGTCCGGCGAACGAAAGACGCGAACGAAGACGGGAACTTTGGGCCCCAGATGTTGCATTTCCTTTTCGAGAGCGCTAAGGTCATTACCGAGCACCTTGGCAGAATGCTCGTCGATTTCGGCGAAGGGCTTGTCGACGATTTGCGGTTTTGCCTGACGGCGTCTTTGGAATGCGTCGGTCGCTTCCATTTGGGTGAACGAGAAATTCAACGTTTTGCCGGTGTCGGCCTTCAGCTTTTCCACGAGCAGTCGCTTGGTCGAGTGCAGGAAAGCGAAGTGATCCGCCATTTGCACAAAGGCGGTGTGAAATGGTGCATTGTATTTTTTAGCCCGCACCTCCATTTCATGCGCTTGCTGCGACAGCGCGGCAGAAAACTGCCCTTCGATATACCAGGTTGGAATTTTGAGGTCGGCGACGAAATTCTTGGGCGAGCGAAGATAAATCTGCTGGTTGTCCTGGAATTCAAACGGGGCGTAGTGCAGTTTTTGACTACCGTCGCGCGCTGCGGGCACGCCTGCCGACAAGTCGGGCACGCCGCCGAGCGAAATCACCATTCGCACCGGCGCCCCAAGTTCCGCGGCCAAGAGCACGAGCGTGCCGCCGATGTCGTAGCCAACGAGGTAGACGCGGTCCGTATCGACATACGAGAGTTTGCGGGCATAGTCGACGGCCGAAACGAGGTCGTCGGCCTCGCCGCCGCAGAGCTCGAATTTTCCTGGATTGTCGTTCTCGCCACGCCAACTTGGATAGAAGATGACGAAGCCCGCGCCGAAACGCTTCGGGACTTTGATCGTCGAAGGCTGTCTGGAATTCGAGATCGTGCGAATCGATGCCACCAAAGCCGCCGTGCGCCCAAACAATGCAAGGATGTTTCTTGCCATCGCCCGGATCGCGAGTTTTGTAGGCGGCGAGCGGACCAACCTTCGACGGATAGCTCACCCCTTCGTAAACCTTCCAGGTCGATGGTGGGAACTCGCCGCTTGGCTTGTGGTCGGTCGGTTGAACCTTAAGGGGAATCCGCTTGCGGGCGGCTTTCAATGTTTCCGGCGGCGGCTCTGGCTCGGCGTTCGCCACAGGCGGCAAGGGTTGCACCGCCGGCCGTGTGGCGGGAGGCTGCGCATCGCGACTGCAGCCAATTGCCAACGCGAACATTAGAAGGGAAAGTTGCCCGAAACGGTGCAGGCAAATCGATTGCTGAGATGACATAGAAGAGTCGGCGCGAATGTTCGTATCCAATTCTGTTCAAGGCCTATCGCCAGGCGGTTTCGCTCGCACCGCCCTTATTCCATCGTCCGTGAGGTCGATCGCGACATACTTCAAATTCTCCAGCGTCCGACGATCCATGACGACCCGAACACCGGATGCCAGGCATTCGACGTCATCGATGTCGTACGCTGCATCGGGCTCAGCTCGAGCGTTGCCTTCTGCCGTTTGATACACCCGCACAAACAAACGCACCGCTGGGAATTTAGCGATCAACTCGGAAATCCCGCGGGCCGCTTCGGGATCAAACGTTGCGAATGGTTTGCCGACAATTTGCGGTTTTGCCTCGGTGCGTTTGACGAACGCGTCGTTCAACTCGGCCGCGGTCAGCGAGAATTGTAATTGCGGTCCTGTGTCGGCCAGCAACTTGTCGGCGATCAATCGTTTCGTCGACCGCAGCGCGGTGAAATGATCGGCGAACGGAATGAACAACACCTGCAGCGGAACTTTGTTCTGCGCGCCTGTCTTCTCCAACACACGCGCCGATTCCACATTAGGGTAGACCAGTTGCCCCTCGATATACCACGTGGGAACGCTTATATCCGCGCCATAATTCGCGGCCGAGCGAATCGCCAATTCTTGAGGATTGTGCCAGTCGAAGGGAACATGCTTGTAGTGATAAAAGCCGCCTTGTCGCCGTTGGACATCACCGGAAATGTCGCCGGTTCCGCCCAGCGAAATTACCAGACGAACCGGAGCGCCCATTTCGGCGGCGAACAGTACCAGGGTTCCGCCCGAACTATGTCCCATCAGATAAACCCGCGATGGATCGACGTAGGGAAGTTTGCGGGCGTAGTCGATCGCCGACAATAAATCGTCGACTTCGCCGCAGAAAAGCTCGAACTTGCCCGGATTGTCGTTTTCTCCGCGGAAGGTCGGAATCATGACGACAAAACCAGCTTCGCGAAAATTGTCGGGACTTTGGTCGTTTCCGGCCGACTGATGCAAAATGTCGGGAGGGTCAAGACCACCAAACCCGCCATGGGCCCAGACGACGATCGGATGTCTTTTTCCATCCCCCGGATCGCGCGTCAAATACGCCGCCAAGCAAGCCGACCTTGGACGGATACTTCACCGCGGCGTACGCTTTTATCGGCGGTGGCAAGAGTGGCCCGCTCGGCCGATAGTCGGTCGGTTGATGGACCGTTGAAAACTTTTCGCGAGCAGCCTTCAACGGTTCGCGTCGCGCGGCAGGCCGAACATCGAGCGCCGCGGGTCGATTCGTGGGCACGACCGGCGCGGGAACAGCGGGGGGAGTCGACGGCGAATGTTCGCAACCAATTGTCAGAGCAATCGCAATGAAACGACCAAGGAACGCAAACTGATTCCTACTCATCATCGGTCACATCGATCGCCAGGTGCCAGGTAGACGCCACAGCTTAGATCGGCGCAAGAAGTTGCTCGAGCCGCGATCGCGGCTGCCAACGCTTAGATATCGTAGTACAAACAGAATTCATACGGGTGCGGCCTGAGCCGGACGGCGTCGGCTTCTTTTTCGCGCTTGTAGGTAACCCAGGTTTCGATCACGTCTTTCGTGAAGACGTTGCCGCGCAGTAGATATTCGTGGTCGCGCTGCAAGGAGTTCAGCACTTCGTCCAGCGAGCCGGGGGTTTGCGGAATCTCGGCCCGTTCCTCCGGCTCCAGGTCGTACAGGTCCTTGTCGAGCGGCTCGCCGGGATTGATCTTGTTCTGGATGCCGTCGATTGCCGCCATCAGGATCGCCGAAAAACCGAGATACGGGTTGCAGCTCGGGTCGGGGCAGCGGAACTCGACACGCTTCGCCTTGGGGCTCGGGCTATACATCGGGATGCGGCAGCAGGCCGAGCGGTTGCGCTGGGAATAGGCCAGGTTCACCGGCGCTTCGTAGCCGGGCACCAGCCGCTTGTAGCTGTTCGTCGTCGGGTTGGTGAAGGCCAGGATCGAGGGGGCGTGCTTGAGCACGCCGCCGATCGCGTGCAGCGCCATTTCGCTCAGGCCCGCGTAAGCTCCGCCGGCGAACAGCGGCGTGCCCGCTTTCCAGAGCGAAAAATGCGTGTGCATGCCCGAGCCGTTGTCGCCGAACAGCGGCTTCGGCATGAATGTGACCGTGCGGTTGTGCCGCTTGGCGACGTTCTTCAGCACGTACTTGTAGATCAGCACGCAGTCGGCCATCCGGACTAGCGGCTGGAACTTCATGTCGATCTCGCACTGGCCGCCGGTGGCGACTTCGTGGTGCTGGGCTTCGACGTCGACGCCCGAGTCGATCAGCGTTTGCATCATCTCATTGCGGATGTCCATCAACTGGTCGGCCGGCGGCACCGGAAAGTAGCCTTCCTTGTAGCGCAGCTTCGAGCCCAGGTTCGGCTCCTCTTTCCGGCCGCGGTTCCATTCGCCCTCGACGCTGTCGACGTGATAGTACGCCTCATGCTGGTTCTGATCGTAGCGCACGTCGTCGAAGACGAAGAACTCGAGTTCCGGACCCATATAGGCCGTGTCGGCGATGCCGGTGCTCTTGAGATAATTCACCGACTTGCGGGCGATGTTCCGCGGATCGCGCGAGTAGTCTTCGCGGGTGATCGGATCTTGAATGTTGCAGATCATCACCAGCGTCGGCATCGCGGTGAAGGGATCGAGGAAGGCCGTTTCCGGCTCGGGAACCACGAGCATGTCGCTTTCGTTGATCGCTTGCCAGCCGCGAATGCTGGAGCCGTCGAAGCCGAGTCCGTTTTCGAAGACATCCTCTTCCAGCTTGTTCACGGGAATAGTGAAATGTTGCCAGATGCCGGGAAAATCCATGAACCGCAGGTCGATGGCCTTCACATCCTTCTCACGGCACAGCGCCAACACTTCTTTGGGCTTCATGGCGGCTTCCCTTTCGATAGATTGGACGTTTTGCGATTAGAAACGGAGCGTTTCCGGATGACCTCACGACGGCGTACAAGTTCTCCCGTTGGCCTTTCCGGCGGAAGGTCCCCGATGAGCGGTTCCAGCGCCAATCGGGACTCGTCATCCTCACCTGTCTCTCCCGTCGAGGGAACGCGGATCGACGTGTCGCTTGCGACGGCACTCACTTCAACGGGCTGCTTAACAGGCGGCCCTAGCGCATCTTCTTGACGATCATGAGCACCGACGGACTGACGATTGGATCGACTTTGTCCCAACCGTCGAGCTTGGGAGGGTCTTTAGCCGGGGGCCCCTTGTAGCCGGGTAAATGGGCTTTGAGGTAGGCGATGGCCACCTCGGCGGGAATCGCCATGCCGTAGCTGTCGTTGCCTCCCTGCGAGTTGCTCTTTGCCGACACGATGCCAACAACCTGCCCGCCCATGTTGCAAAGTGGCCCACCACTGTTGCCGTGGTTGACTTCGACTTGGAGCAGATACATGTTCTCGGTACCTTTGCTGGGCAAAGCGCTGATAGCCCCCTTGGTGAACTTGACCTCGCCGCCCAGAATATCTCCCAAAGGATAGCCGAAGGCGCCGACCTCGGCGCCGCGGCCGAGAGGACTGGCGGAGATTTTAAGCGGCTTAAGCGTTCCAGCGGCGCCCGTGGTGTCGTCCAGTTGGATCAGAGCGATATCCTGGCTTTCATCGGCCGCGATAACTTTAGCGGGAACTTCTTTCTGACCAGAAACTCGAACCCAGAGTTTGCCTGGCCCCGCGACGACGTGGTTGTTGGTGAGGATGTAACCCCCTTCGGCGCAGACGAAGCCGGAGCCGGAAGAGACCGGGCTGCCGATCATTTCGACGAGATGTTCCAAGTAGGCGCGGAACTCGCGATCGTTCGGTTTGCAATCGAGCGCTTCTTGAACGAGCGTGGCCGCCTCTTCGTCGTCACCGCCACGACCGAACATGGCCGCGAACCGGTAGATGCAACTTGGCGGCGGCGTCGGGATCTTTGAATTTGTGGTCTTTCTTCCAGTCTTCGAGAAAGCCGAGCACCGGTTTCAACTCCGCCGGCTTCGTGTGATCGACCATCCCCAGGCGGATATTCAACTCTTTCAAGAAGAACTTTTCCGAGGTGCCGTCCTTGTTGTTCGGGTCGACTTTGTCGGCCAGATTCGACCAATCGTGAATTTTGGAGAGATAATAAGGGATCAGGTTCTTTTCACCCAGCCAATCGAGCGCTTTGCCGGCGGCGGATAGCGAGTCGGCCGTGGGGCCTTGTTCGCTGGCGGCGAAGAGATCGTCACGCTTCTTTCGATCGCCAAGATAGCTTTTCACCATGTTCATATACGACTCGGAATTCAAGTCGATATATTCGCGCCGTGCGTACGGGAGGCCATCGGCGTCGGTCAGCACCAAGGTGGGATAGCTCGTCACATGATACTTGGCCACCAGGTTCGCCATGCCGGAACCGTCGGGCGCGACCTTGCCGACCGCCTCTTCGAGGACCAGTTCGAAATGTTGATCGGCGATCTTCGCGAAGTCCTTGGTGGTCAACAAGCGTTGGGCCACACTCAGGCACCAATCGCGGCGGTCGGCGCTGAAAAATGCAATCAGGATGTCTTTCTTGTCGTGCTCGGCGGCCTTTTGCGCCTTGTCGAAATCGGTTTCCCATAGCTTGAAGACCGGATAGCTTTCGAGCACCGGTTTGTCGGCGCCCGAGTTCGTGCTCGACGTGGCGGCCACCTGCCCGGAGACGGAATCGTTCTGCTCGCCGGGCAGGGCCGGCTTCCACTCGGGCTTGTAGTGTTTTTGCTCGCCGTTTTTTTGCGGCGCGAAGGTCAGGTCGATGCGGGCAAAGCCGAGGCGGCGCAGCACGACTTTGTGCTGGCCGGGGGGCAGTTCATATTCGAGCGCCCCTTTTTCGTTGACCCGATAGGTCGTGCCGTCGATTTCGACAATCGCCCCGGCACGGTCGGCAGCGGGCCAATCGAACACGAGCTTGGGAAGGCCGGCGGGCTGATCGGCGTCGGCAACCGCTTTCGTGCCGCTATCGAATGCGCCGCTGGCCCAGCAAATGACGCCAATGATCAGGCACGCCGCGACGCAACCGCCGGTGATCAACAACGGCAAGTTGACGTTTTTCTTCTTCGGCGCAGACTTGCGAATGGCGCTGGCCCGTGGCGACGGCGCGTGGGAAGCAACCGCCGAGGAAGCGATACCAGCATCGGACAGCCAGTCGGGGACGTCCGGTGCTTCGGACGCCGCTTGGCCGATCGCCGCGCTAAGGGGATCGTCGGCCAGCTCGGCGCTAAGCTCAGGAGTCGTCGCGCTCGGTGGTGGCGCGGCTGCCGGCCGCGGGGCGGCGTCCGGCTTCGGGACAATCGTTTCGTTCTGGCACTTCGGACACCGAATCCGCCGCAGGCTGAGGGCAGAATCGGCCCGCAACCGCGAGCCGCACGTTGGACAAGCCCATTGCAATTGCATGGCGACTCCTCGCTCTCACACCCGTTTGGAACTGCCGCTGGCTAGTGAGCCACAACCTCACATTATCGCCATCGGCGGGGGTGGAGCAAGCCTCCGGATGTCGCAAAGAACCGTAGAGCGGGCACCGCCCACCAGGCGGAAGTCGAGCCAACCCGGCCGGCCGCGGAGAAATGGTGGGCGATGCCCAGCCTACCGCGCGCCGCTGCTTGACAGTCCTCGGTCGATCGGTTCCATTTCCGGGCGAAGCGCCTGCCCGGTCAGGATAGATGAATTCGGGCACATTTCCGGCGACTGAGGTAGAGCGGCATGCCATTGACCAACGTAATCTTCGACGAAAACGCCTGGCAGCAAGCTTCGGCCCGGGTGCTGGTCTATTTGCCGCGGCTGGGGGCGGCAATCGTCCTGCTGCTGGTGTTCTGGTTGACCGGATCGATCGTCCGGCGGTTCATATGCCGCTTGGGACAGCGGCGGAAGGTGCAGTCCGATGCGATCAACGTGCTGGCCCGCACCTGTGCGCTGACCTTGCAAGCGATTGGCCTGATTACGGCTTTGGGAACGTTGGGGGTCGACGTGACGGCGCTCGTCGCCGGGCTGGGCCTGACCGGATTCGCCCTGGGCTTTCGCTCTGAAAGACATCATTTCGAACCTGTTGGCCGGAATGCTCATTCTGGCCCAAAAGCCGTTCCAGCGGGACGATCGCATTTCCGTCCAGGGATTCACGCCACCACTGGAGGGCGTGGTTTCGCACGTCGACCTGCGCTATACGACTTTAGAAATGCCGGACCGCAAGATTCTGATCCCCAATTCCAATTTATTCACCAACCCGATCATGGTATTTCACCCGGTAGCGAATGAGCCCGCCGTGGTGGGCAAGCCAGCGGGAAGTTGAGTTGGGGAGTGACGAACGGTGCGATGCCTTTTCGAGTGATTCGCGCGTGACCATGAGGTTGATTTGCGCACCGCACCTTCGGTGCGGCATGACCGACGCGCCGCGATGTATGGTTCACCAATTTTCAAAACCCAAAATCTCAAAACGCCAACGCGACCGATGATCCGCCGCATCGTTTCATTGCTTTCCAGCGCGACCGAAATGCTATTTGCGCTGGGCTTGGGAGATCGGGTCGTCGCGGTGAGTCACGAGTGCGATTGGCCGCAGCGAGCGTCACAAGATTACCCCGGGCGACTTTTTCTCGAATCGACCCGACGAACACGAGCGGCGGCATCGATGCGCAAGTGCGCGAGCTAATCGGCGGCCGGATGCGCCGCTTTATGGTCTCGACATCGCGTCTAATCGGCCAGTTCGAACCCGAGTCTGATTGTCACACAAAAGCAATGCGACGTTTGTGCCGTGCTGATATGCCGACGTAGTTGCCGCGGTCGCAATCCGACCCGCGATTAAAGCAAGACCGAAATACTTGCGCTGAAGCCAGCCGGGCATGCCACGAGGTGTTCGACGATATCGAGCCGAGTGGGCGAAGCAGCCACGGGCTGCGTAGGAGCAGCAAAACGATGCGTTGCGGAACTCGGAAGCACTGACTCGGGACGATTCGCGACCGGACCGCGAGGTCTGAATGCGGAACAACGCCCGCGCGTGGCTTGCGTCGAATGGACGGAGCCCTTGATGCTGGCGGCGAATTGGGTGCCGGAGCTGATCGAGATCGCCGGCGGAAAAAATGGGCTATCGATCGGCGGGCAGCATAGTGTGTATCACGACTGGGCTGAGGTTTGGGTTTATGATCCGGAGGTGATCGTAATCAGCCCTTGCGGATTCGATCTGCGGCGGTCACGTTTCGAATCGCGATATTTGCCCGAGTTGCCCGGCTGGAACGACTGCTCGGCGGTTCGCGCCGGACGCGTGTTCATCGTCGATGGCAATGCGTATCTCAACCGCTCCGGCCCACGGCTCGTCGAGACCACGGAGATTTTGGCGCATTTATTCCATCCGCGCTTATTCCCGCCGCCAACGGGGCCAGGAATCGGAGCGGATGCGTGGCAGGAATTTTGAGCGCGGCCTCTAGGGGCATCAACTTTTCAGCTTCACCGGCAACTCGTCGATTTTCGCCGCCAAGATAAAATCGTTTTCCGAGAGGCCGCCGATGGCGTGGGTCCAGATTTCGATCCAGACTTTGCGATACCCTTCCAGGTGCAGGTCGGGATGATGCTGCTCCGCTTCGGCCACCCTGGCGACGGCGGTAAAGAAGTCGATGCCCGCCATGAAATTCTTGACGGTCCAATCCTTGCGAATTCGCTCCGAATTGTTGGTGAGCCGCCAGCCGTCGAGCTTCTTGAGTTGCGCGGCCGCTTCGTTCGCCGCATATTTTGGCACGCCCCCTTCGCAGGGGACACATTTCTTGGCCGTCAATTCTTCGTGAGTTAGCGTTTCCATGAGCGAAACTCCTGCGGGCCGCGGATTCGTCTCAATTTCACTCTAGCGATTGTATTTTTGCAGGGCAGAAAGACATCCGTTCCATTGGTTCTTCAAATGAGCAAATCGCGGACCACGCGGCCCGAGACGTTCGTCAGGCGGCGGCGAATTCCGTTGTGATAGAACGTGAGCCGCTCGTGGTCGATGCCGAGAATATCGAGAATCGTGGCGTGAAAATCGTGCCAATCGACGGGCTTGTCGACCGCCTTCCAGCCGACTTCGTCGGTCGAGCCGTACGAAAAACCATGCTTCAATCCGGCACCGGCTAGCCAGGTGGTAAAGCCATATTGATTATGGTCGCGGCCTTTGCCGAGTACGCCGTCGGAAGATTGAGTAAACGGCGTCCGCCCGAATTCGGTGCTGAAAATCACCAGCGTGTCGTCCAGCATGCCGCGCTGCTTGAGGTCCTTGAGCAGGCCGGCAACCGGTTGATCGATCCGTTTGGCTTCCTGCGTGTGGAGCGATTGGAGATCTTCGTGGCCGTCCCAATTGATGCGCGGCGAGCCGAACGCCGAGCCGGAAAAAAGCTGCACGTACCGCACTCCTTGCTCCAGCAGCCGCCGGGCCAACAGGCAGTTGCGGCCGAAATCTTCCGATTCTTTGGCTCCCAAGCCATACATTTCGTGAGTGGCCGCGGTCTCGCGGCTCAGATCGGCGACACTGGGCAGCGCCAATTGCATCTTGGCGGCCAGCTCGTAGCTGCGAATCCGCGCGGCCAACTCGTCGCTGCCGCCGCGCTCGTCGAGATGATGCCGATTCATCCGGCCGAGCAGATCGCGGCTGGCGCGTTCGGTAACGGACGGAATCTCGCGAGCCGCGAACAGATCATCAATCGGTGCTCCTCGGCTGCGCAGCGGCACGCCTTGATGATGGGCGGGAAGGAAACCGTTGGCCCAATTGATCGAGCCGCCGGCCGGCACGCCACGCACGTCGGGCAAGACGACGAACGTCGGCAGATCGTCCGTCTCGCAACCCAGCCCGTAGGAGAGCCAGGAACCGAGCACCGGAAAGCCGTTCAAGCGAAAGCCCGTGTTGGCCTGAAATGTGGCTGGCGTGTGGTTCGACGTTTCGGCCAGCATCGAGCGGATGAGCGTCAATTCGTCAGCCATGCCAGCCAGATGCGGGAACAGATCGGAAATCCAGAGGCCGCTCGAACCGCGCTGCCTAAACTTGTAAAACGGCTGATGCAGCAAGCCGACCTGGCCGAAAAAGACATCGGGCCGCTCGTCGCCGGGGAGTTTCTTGCCGTGATGTTTGATCAACTCCGGCTTGTAATCGAACGAATCGATGTGGCTCAATCCGCCGCAGCAAAAGATGTGGATCGCCCGCTTGGCTCGCGGCCGATGATGCGGGGGAGGATCGGCGGCCTCGCTCGGCACGACGGCTGCTTCGAGCAATCGATCGCGGGAGAAAAGCATGGCCAGCGCCGCGCCCCCCAAGCCGGAACCGACCCAGGAAAGCAATTCCCGGCGAGTCGCGACGCCGCTTGAGAATTCGTTGTTTGGCATCATCATCGTCATTTCTCCCTCGCGGCGCTCACACGGGTTCGCATCTCATTCATCCGTGCGATTCGTGACATCCGTGGTTGCGTTTCATCGTGCGAGAACCAGAGGATGCCACCCACGGATGTCACCGATCACGCGGATGACGAATTGGGGCGATTGGTTCAATCGATATATAGAAATTCGTCGCTGTTGAACAGCACGCGGCAAAACGCTTCGAGGCTGTGCTCATGAACAAAGTGGATGGCCGTTGACAATTCGGCCTGTTCGGGCAGGCGGCCAAAGGCCAGCCCGTAGGCCAATTCAATCTGTGGCTTCTCCGCGGAGCCTGCTTCTCGACGCAAGCGTTCTGCAAAGCGATCGGCCAAGCGCAGCACCAGCGCGTTGTTCCAAAGCCCCAAGGCTTGCAGCGGCGTGGTGGTCGTCAAACGCTTCGGGGTGGTCGTCGATGGATCGGGGCAATCGAAAACGTCTAATAAATGGTTCGTCCCGCTGCGGATCCACATCCGATAAATCGTGCGGCGATTGAATTCGTAGCCGATCGGGTCGATCGGCTCGTAGAATGTGCTATTGGATTCATGACTCGTGTGGTCGCGATAGCTGGGACCACCGACGGTCGGATTGAGTTCGCCTGCCGTTGCGAGCATCGCGTCGCGAATCGATTCGGCGTCAAGCCGCCGGGGGCTCTTGCGCCACAGCAGACGATCGTCGGCGTCGATCTTCCGGCCCCGCTCTTGCGCTTCCGGCGATACCCGGTCCGACTGCCGATAGGCGGCCGACAACACGATCGTGCGCTGCAGGCGCTTGATGCTCCAGTGGCCGTCGATCAACTGCCGGGCCAGCCACTCGAGCAATTCCGGATGGCGCGGCCGGCCGCCGTTGAAACCGAAATCATTGGGCGTGTCGACGATGCCCACGCCAAAGTGATAATGCCACAACCGGTTGGCCATCACGCGCGCCGCCAAAGGCGCCGCCGGACCCGTGATCCAGGCGGCCAGCTTTTCGCGCCGCGGGGCGTCGGGCGAATCGGCAGCCAGCCCCAAATCGGCTCCGCCGGGCGCCGCCGCGGCGATGCCGCCGGGCGCGACCAAGGCGCCGGGCTGCGCCGGATTGCCGCGCGCGAACACGTGCGTCGGCGCGGGCAACTGGGGATTGACGGCATACACCGGCCCGCCGGACAGCAAGCCTTGGCGCATCCGGACCCACGAAAGCTGCGTGACCAATTGTTGGCGCTCGCGCGACTCTCCGGGCGTGAGCGCCGCGAGAACCGTCTCCAGCGAAACTGGCGCCGCAACGCCGGCCAAAGCCGCGACCTCTTCGGGCGCGAGCGCCCGATCGTAAAGTTGCGCCTGCCGGATCGAGCCGGCCAGCATTTTGTTGCCGCCGACAGGCAAGTGCCGCAAGCCGAACACTAGCTGCGCTCCGCCGGCGGGAAAGGTGTTCAGGCTGTTGGCGGTATACGTGGCCCCGTACGGCCGCCCGTTGCGATAGGCCGTGATCGTGCGGTCGGTCCCATAGACGATCGTGATTTGCACGAACTGGTCCTTGCCGGCAGTCTCGGCTTCGGCGGAAAAACTGCGGTAGCGCGTGAAGCCATTGCTGCCCGCCATCCAGTGGCCCGGCTCAAGCTCGCCGAAGACGATGGCATCGAACACGCTGCCGTCGAGCGTTTGCAGGCTCATCGCGGCGCCGCCGCGCTGCTGGAGATTGTCGAGCGCTACCCACGCTTCCAGCGTCTTGGCCGCAAGCGGCTTGTCGAGCGGGACCGTCGCGACATAACTGTCGCGACCATCGAGCTGCAGCCGGCCGTCCGCCAATCGCGCATGGCCATGCGGCTCGCCGTGCAAATCGCCGAGAGCATCATGCAGGCTATCTTTGAAATCCCAGCGGGCAATCGGTTTGGGGAGAACGACGCGCGGCGAAGCGTCGTCACCAGCGGCGAGGCGGCGGCGCACCGGTTCTTCCAGCGCGGCGAGTTTTCGCTCGAGTTCGCGGGCTTCGCCGTCGAGTGCCTGTCGGCGCATCCGCGGCGGCTTTTCCAGACGCCGCCAGGCTTTCGCGCTCGCCGTGGCGCACGCCACTCAGCGCCGAACGGAGCCGATAGTAATCCACCTGAGAGATGGGATCGAATTTGTGATCGTGGCAGCGGGCGCAATTCGCCGTGAGGCCCAAGAAAGTTTGCGAAGTGGTGCCGACCAGGTCTTCCAACTCGTCTTCGCGCACGACCGCTTTCATCGCAGCGCTTTGTTGCGTCTCGCCGACTTCATCCCACGGCCCCGCGACCAGGTATCCCGTGGCGTCGACGGCCTCTGGGTCGTCCGGTCGCAATACGTCGCCCGCGAGTTGCAGGCGGACGAATTCGTCATACGGAAGATCGTCATTGAAGGCGGCGATGACCCAATCGCGATAGCGATAGGCGCCGGGCCGCGGCTTGTCGCGCTCGAAGCCTTGGCTCTCGCCGAAATGAACGATGTCGAGCCAATGCCGGGCCCACCGCTCGCCGTAGTGAGGCGACGCGAGCAGCCGATCGACGACATGCTCGCAAGCCTCGGGCGATTCGTCGGTGAGGAACGCGGAGATTTCGGCGGGCGTGGGCGGCAAGCCGATCAGGTCGAACGTCACGCGGCGGAGCAAGGTCCGTTTATCCGCAGGGGGCGCGGGAGTGAGGTGCTTTTCTTCGAGCTTTTCGAGGATGAACGCGTCGATCGGATTGCGGATCCAGGCTGCGTTTTTGACGGTCGGCGGGCGGGGATTGCCAAGCGGCTTGAGGCACCACCAATCGCGGCCGGCGCGGGTGGCGGTCGTCAACTCCAGCGGGCTCAGCGCGCGATCTTTCGGCCAGGGGGCGCCTGATTCGATCCAACGTTTGAGCGTCGTCAATTCCGCGCCGGCGAGCGGTTTGCCTTTGCCCGGGGGAGGCATTTCGCCGGCGTCGATCCGGGTGATAATGTAGCTTTCGTCGATGTTGCCCGGCTTGACGGCCGGTTCGCCGCTTTTGCCGGCGGCATAAGCTTCGTCGCGCGACATCAAGCTCAGCCCGCCCGCCTTGTCGCTGGGATTGTGGCAGCCGGCGCAGTGGCGCAAGAAGATCGGGGCAACGTCGCGCTCGAATTCGACCGGAGGCTTCGCCGTTGAACCGGCCGCTGCAATGGCGGACAGACGGAGCCAGAATGCCGCCGCAAAGATCGCGATCGCCGCACACTGCCACGCATAAGCTCGATGGCAAGCGGCGACGCGGCATGAGCAAGCCTCGATGAACTTCCGACCAAACGGTTCGGCGGCCTTGGCAATGCTGGAGCCGCCACGGCCAAGAAGCGGATTATAAGTCCGCCCCGGACTGCCGGGCAATCCAACCGGCTTTTGCCACTGCCGCGTTCACTTCTTCGCCCAATTGGGGTCGAAGACCAGGACGGCTTGGCCCAGGTGGAACGCTTTGGGGAGCTTGTCGGCTTCGACGGTCCAGGACGTGCCGCGATAGCCGTAACTGCCGGTGCGCGTTTCGCCGTAGTCGCTGCTCTTGAATCTCAGTTCGATGCCCGTTGGGTCCGAGGGTATCAAGCTGTCGTCGGTCAGGACGACTTTCAGCTTGCCGCCGACCGGTCCGTCGTGAAACAGCGTGTTGTATTCTTCGCCGGGGCCGCTGAAAAAAGCGATCGTCAATTCCTTGCCGGCAATATGGCTGATCCAACCGGCGAAGCCGCGCTGCTTGACGAAATCGTGATTTTTTTCGCGCCGCTGGGCGGTAGCCTGCTCGAAAGTTTTCTCGCCGACCCAGATTTCGGTGCAGTAGCCATTGTCCGAAAGCGTGCGGCCCGTTTCATTGATGAGCAACTCGTCGCCGACGGCCAGCTCTCCGAGCGCGATTTGTTTGCCGTCTTTCCAAACGCGGGTCTTGTCGCTGACGGTAAATTCGCCGCGGCCAACGTCCGGTGGGCGAACCAGGAAATCCTTATCGTTACGGATCTTCGCTTGTTGGCTGGCCAGGACCAATTGGTGTTCGGCCAGGTTCAGCGACTCGATGCGATAGGATAGCCGACTATCCAGCAGGCGGCTGAATTCGTCGAGGATCAGTGCCGCCCGGGTGAAATCGCCGTGATCGTCCTGATAGAGGAAAAAATGATATCGTGCGCCTAGCGGCAAATCGCCGAGCTGCGCCGGAGCATTCAAGTACGTGACCGAGCCATACGGCGGCATCGTGAAATTCACGAGCTTATCGCTGCGATCCACGCGGAATTGGCCGGTGCGATCGCAGCGCGTCGACTTTCAGCAGCTCGCCGCTGATCGTGTGCTGCGAGCGCAGCGGCGGAAACTCGGCCGTCTTCAGCCGATACCAAGGAAGCTGCTCGTTCACCAGATCGGTGCGATACGGAAAATGCAGCGGTTCTTCCAAACCGGCCATGATGCCGGGCATTTCGGTGTAAAGGCTTTCGCCAAACGGCATGTCGTTCACCGGCCACGACGGCTGCACAAACAGGCGGACAATCCGGCCTTTGCGAAAGCCTTCCAGCAGCAGACTGGGCTCGATCACCCACCGCACCCCGCCGCAGCCGAAACCCTGCGTCGGGACGCTCTGGAATTCGACCACGGTCGAACCCTGACCGTCGACTGGCGGGTTGTAGGTGCGCAGCTCATCATTGGCCACGACACAGCGGATAAAGCGGCGCTCCTTGGCCCATTGGGCGGGATCGATCCCTTCGTCCTTGAACAGGGCTTGCAGCGAGGCCGGATCGCCGAGCAGCGTGACCGTGACCTTCTTGCCTTCGACCGAATCGATCCAGGCTGCCAGACCGCGCTCCTTGAGGAACGCCTTGTGCCGGGCCCGTTCGGTTTCCGTGGCGAGCTTTTGCGAATCCGAGCCGACCCAAATATCGCGGCAAAAGTTGCCACTTTCTTTCGTGCCGCCGGCGAGATTTACAAGCAGCGCATCGCCCACGGCGATGTTCGGCCTGCGTAGATCCGCTCGCGACCTTTCATCGGGCGGTTTGGATAGATTTGGGTCGCGTCGTTGATGAGCAGTTCGACATGGCCGAGATCGAACTGCTTTGTGCGCGGGATTCTGCTTGACGACTTCGAGCTTGGAAATGACTTCGGACTTGCCGAGGCTCTTTGGTTTTCCGGCGTCGGATGTTGCAGGCTCGATCCCAAATTTTTCAAGGCGGTAACTTAGTCCCGCCGCGGCCAACGCGGTGAAGTCGTCCTCCATCGCCGCGACTCGGTTGAATTGCCCCTGCTCGTTTTGATAGAGCGAAAACCAAAAGTGCGTTCCCAGCGGAACGTCCCGAAAATCGGCTTCCGTGTTGAGATACAGCACCGTGCCGAACGAAAGGAGCGAGAAATTCACCAATTCCCCGGTGCCGTCCGCGCGGAACTGGCCCGTGCGATGAATAAAGTCGGCAGCGACCAGCGCGCCGCCAAGGCGATACTCCGAACCGCGCGGCGGAAACACGCCGGGCTCGAGCTTGTACCACGGCAGACGTTCGTTGGCCGAATCGTTGCGATACGGAACCGCCGCATCCCGCTGCGAAGACTCGGCCGCGCTTGCCGGCAAAGCGACGAACGACATCAAAACCAGTAAGGACGCCAAGAGCCTCACGCCAAGATCTCCGATACCGGGCCAAGGCTGTCGACGAATTGCTCGGTGTTGACTTCCATCTTCTGCAGCATCGTCAGCATCAGGTTGCTCAGCCGCGCTTTGTCGTTCTTGGGGCGGCCGCACAGGTCGAGCCATTCGTCGTAGTCGAGCTTGTAGGTGCTGCCTTGCGGCCGGTTGTAATCGATGTGCTGGCCATGCTTCAGGCCCAGGCCGCGGCCGCCGGCCAGCAGGATCGGCAGATTGCTGTTCGAGTGGCTGTGGCCATAGCTCATGCCGCTGCCGAACAGGACCATCGTGCGATCGAGCAGCGGTTCGCCGTCCTCTTGAAAGCCTTTGAGCTGATCGAGGAAATAGGCGAACTGCTGCATGATGAAGGCGTCGCTCTTGGCCAGCCGGTCGAGCACTTCGGGGTCGCCGCCGTGGTGCGAAAGCTGATGGCGCGATTGCGTGATGCCGATTTCGGGGATGGCCAGCCCGTTGCCCTCGCTGCCGTTCATGTAGGTGACGACGCGGGTCATGTCGGTGCGCAGGGCCAGCACGATCAGGTCGAACATCGTGCGATAGTATTCGCCGGCCTGCTCTTTGGAGACGTTGCGCTGGAACGGCCCTGCATCGACCTTCGGCTTGGGCACATCGAGCCAGGCGTCGAGCCGCTCGGTGCGCTGCTCCACGTCGCGCACGGAGTGGAGATATTCGTCGAGCTTGCGTGCGGTCGTCCTTGCCGAGGTCGTGCCGCAACGAGTTCGCCTCGTCGAGCACGGCGTCGAGCACGCTGCGGCGCTTGTTGAGCTTCGTGCGCTGGGCGGCGACGCCCCCCGGTTCTTCGCCGAACAGGCGGTCGAAGACATTGCGCGGATTGTCCTCGGCCGGCAGCGGCACGCCATCGCGCGAGAAGGCCAGCGTGCGTGGAGTTATTCGGCTGGCCCGGTGCCGGAGCTGATCGACAGTTCCAGCGAAGCGAACCGCGTGTGCTGCGACGTGACCTCGGCCATCAACTGATCGCACGAGACGGTGTTGTGATATTGCCGGGCGCTCTGGGCGTCGATCTTCGCCCCGGTGAGCCAGGTGTCGGCGCAGACGTGGGCCTGGCCGAGGCCGTTCGGATGATACAGCCCGCTGAAGACGGTGAAATCTTCGCGATGCTTTTCCAGCGGGCGCAAGCGCCGGCGAGAGCTCGAAATCCGCGGCCCGGCTTTGGTCACCTGCCAGGTCATGCCGTTCACGCCGTTGGGGATATAGACGAACACGCTGCGGCGCGGCTTCGAGGCGGCGGTCGTCGCGGCGCGCAGCGGGGTCATCGCATCGAGCAGCGGCAGGGCCATCGCCGTGCCCGCGCCACGCGAGAAAATGGCGGCGCGAAAGGAGCCAGCGCTGCGAGAGGAAGTTGCTCAAGAGTTCACCAGTCCTTTTCAGCGAGGGAATTTACCCACCGAATACCGATTGTCGGCGAAATTCAACGTTTTTGGAACAGGTCGCTCAGCACGAGCGCTTCAATCAGTTTCGACCAGCTTGTAGTCATTTGCCTTGCTTTCCGCGGCGATGGCGGCCAGCGACTGCGCGATCGTCGAAGGTCATGCGCCGCCGCAGGGCGTAGGTGGCCAGCTTGCCGGTGAAGGCGGCGGCGAACTTATCGAGGTCGGCGAGCATCAGTCGCTTTCAATCCCGACGGCATCGGCGAATTTGCGGCCGTCGGGCAACATCGCCGCTGGGGTCGATCTTCGGATTCGCGCCCGCTGCCGTCGACGCACGGCCTCCTCGGTGCGCCAATGGCCGATCGCGTCGTAGTGGTCGAAGGCCAGGCCGAGCGGGTCGATCTTGCGATGGCAGGCCGCGCAATTGGCATCGCTCGCGATGGGCTTCGAGCTTGGCCCGCAACGTGGTCTTCGGCTCGTTTGGCGGCGTGGGCTTGATGGCCGTCACGTTGGGCGGCGGCGGCGGGGGCGGATTGCCATAGATCGATTCCAGAACCCACTTGCCGCGATGGACCGGCCGATGCCGCGTGCCGTCGGAAGTGAGGCTCAGAATCGACGCCTGCGTGAGCAATCCGCCGCGATGGTCTTCCGGCTTCAGCGCGACGCGCTGCATCGCTTCGCCCTGCGACGCCGGCGATGCCGTAATGGTCTGCCAGCCGCTCGTTGAGCATCGTCCAATCGGAATCGAGAAACTCCCGCAGCGTAAGATTCTGCTCCAGCACTTCGCGGAAGAACGACGTGGTCTCCGCCACCATGCTCTTTTCCAGATACTCGTCGTAGTCCGGATAGAGTCTTCTTGTCGGGCTCGAACATGCCGACGCGCCGCAATTGCAGCCATTGCCGCGGGAACGCATCGGCGAACGCTTTGATCTTCGGGTCGTGCATCATCCGGCGCACTTCGCCGTGGAGCACGTCGGTCTCGTGAAGTGTTCCTTGTCGCGCCAGGTCCAGCAGCCGCTCGTCGGGCATCGTGCTCCAGAGGAAATACGACAGCCGCGAAGCCAGTTCCCAATCGTCAAGATGCGGCGACGGGGCGATCGGCCGAGCCTTCGACCAGATAAATGAAGTTATTCGAGCAGAGCACCGCCAGCAGGCCGGTCTTGACCGACGTTTCGAAACTGTCTCCCAGCTGCTGCGACCTCTTGAACAGCTCTACCAGCCGCTCGACTTCATCTGGCCGAACCGGCCGGCGGATAAGCGCGCGTGGCAAAACGCGATAAAATCTCGCGCGCATACGCGAGGTCCTTCGTCGCACCGTCGCCGGCGAAGAAGATTTGCTGATGGGCCGGCGGGGGCCAGGACTCCTGCACCGGACCTTGCCATTCGATCCAATCCAGCAGGATCGTCGGCCAGATCGGCTTGAAGTCATCGTCGGTCAGCTTGATCTGCCAAGGCTGCCGCTCTTTCATGCTGAAGAACGGCTTGGTGCCCAAGGGGCGCGAGGCCCGTTCTTCGGGATTTGGCCCCGGCACGGCGTTGACGATCCGAATGAGATGCGTGCCGGCCGGCAGATGCGTGCGAAATTCCAGCGTGACCGGCTGATCCTCCGGCGCATCGACATCCTGCTCGAACAGCGTCCGGCCGATGTCAGTGGCATAGAGACGCAACCGCGCCGCCCGCCCGTTGGCCGGCCGCAGCCCGCTGAGCTTTCACGCGGACGCGGTACATCGCCGGGGTTGACGATCGTCAGCTCGCGCGGCGTCGAGCGCCCCGTTGTTGGGCACGATGTCGGCCCGCACTTTGTCGAGAATTCCCCGGGCCGCGAGGTTCTTCGCCACGTCGCCGGGGACGCGCAGCTGACGCGGCGGTCCACAGCGTGGTCTCGGCCTTTGGCTCCGGCCCCAAGGCCAGGGCCTCGTTCAATACGGACTCCGCGGCAGCAAGATATTTTTCGACATGCGTCGGCGAAAGCGTGAGCACCGAACCGATCCGCTCGAACCCTTCCCAATCGGGGTCCTCGGGCAGGCCCGTCGGATCGGACGCATCATAGGTCACGCCCAGCAAGTCGCGGATCGTGTTGCGATATTCTTCGCGCGATAATCGGTGGAACGAAACTTTTTCGCCCGCGGCGACTTGGCGCGCCGTTTCAGCGGTGGCGAGCTGCCGGGCGATCCAATCGGCGATTTGGGCGACATCGTCCGCTTTGGGGCGCGGCTCTTTCTTCGGCGGCATTTCGCCCGCGTTCAGGCGGTCCATGACTTCCGACCAATGGCCGGCGATGCCGCCGTTGGCGAAATCGGCGGTAAGCACGTCGAGCCGGAGATCGCCTTCCTGCTTTTTCTCGCCATGGCACTTAACGCAATGCTGCTTGAAGAACGGTTGCACGACCGCGGAGAATTCGGCCGAGTCAGCCACCTGACCTCGGAGGGGCGCGGGGCGAAAACACAGCAAGACCATGGCGGCGAAAACCGCGCATCGGCACAGCAGGTGGCGATCGAGCTTCATGGCGGGGACGCGGACGAACTGGCGATCGGTAGGCGGGATTGCACGACGGAACGCGGCGCGCAATTAGGTGGGGCTGGCGTGGTCACAAGCGCGGACTCGTGACGGCCAGTGGAGCGTGCCAAGACGAACGAAGGATCCTTTGCTGCAAAGAATTCTGCTTGCCTCGCATCAAGCCCTATTGTCGTTTATTTTGCATCTGATGCAAGCTCGCTCGCTAAATTCGCGAAACGAGCCAATCGGCACGAAGGCAGCGCAATTAGGGTGAAGCCAGCCGATACCCGACACCCGGTTCGGTGAGCAGCAGCCGGGGCTGCGTCGGGTCGGTTTCGATCTTGCGGCGCAGTTGGGCCATATAAACGCGCAGGTAATGCGTCTCGCAAACCAGATCGGGTCCCCAGACCTCCTTGAGCAATTGCCGATGGGTCAGCACGCGGCCGGCGTGTTGGATCATTGTCGTCAGCAGCCGGTACTCGATCGGCGTGAGATGCAATTCCCGGCCGCTGACAAACACCTGCCGCCGCGCCAAATCGACTCGCAGATTCTCGAACTCGAATACCGCATCGCCGGATGCCCCCGAGGCGCTTTGCGCATGGCGCAGCGCGATGCGCATCCGGGCGAGCAATTCGTCGACGCTGAACGGTTTGGTCAGATAGTCGTCCGCGCCGGCGTCTAGGGCGTGGATCTTCTGGCGATCGTGGCCGCGGGCCGACAGCACGACAATCGGCAATTTTGACCAGGCACGAATCTGGCCGATCAGGTCCATGCCGTCCATGTCGGGCAAGCCGAGGTCGAGAATGACCAATTCGGGCTGCTGGGTCGCCGCTTGGAGCAAGCCGTCCTTGCCGGTCAAGGCTTCCACAAGGCGATAGCCATGGCTTTCGAGCGCGACGCGAAGAAACCGGCGAATTTCACGCTCGTCCTCGATCAGCAACACTTTGGCTCCGTCGGTGCTCATGACCCCCTCGCGGTCGCGGCGGCGACGTTTTCGATGGGTTCGGGAATCGTTTGCCCCGGAGGTTGTCCGACGACAGGAAGCCAGAACCGAAATACCGCGCCGGCTTCGGGCCGATTCGCAGCCTCAATGCGGCCGCCGTGCAATTCGACGATACCACGGCAGATGGCCAAACCCAATCCGGCTCCGGCCGAACTTGTTTCCCTGGCCCCGCGGTAAAATTTTGCGAACAGCCGCCGCGAATCCCCGGCCGGCAAACCGGGACCACGGTCGGCGACTTCGACAACAAGCGCTGTGCCGTCCATCTGGGCGGCCACTTCGATTTCGCTCGAGGGCGGCGTGTAGCGGACCGCGTTCTCCAACAAGTTGATCAGCACTTGCTGGATAAGCAAATCGTCCAACGGCACCAGCGGCAAATCGGCCGCCAGGTGCGTCGTCACCGGACGGTCGTGCAATTGCCGCCGCATGCGCGCCAGTGCCGTTCCGACCACGTCCTCGACGACGTTCCAATCCCTGCGAACTTGCAATGCTCCGGCCTGCAATTGGGTCATATCCAGCAGGTTGGCCACCAATCGGTTCAGCCGTTCCGATTCGTCCAGGATCGACGAGGTCAGCGCTTGTCGCGTCTTCGGATCGAGGCTTTGATCCTGATCCAGCAGCGTGCTGCTCGCGCCGGTGATGACCGACAGCGGCGTCCGCAAATCGTGCGACACGGCGCTGAGTAACGAGCTGCAGCTGCTCGGTTTGGACTTCGAGGCGAGTCTGCTCGGCTTCCGCGCCGAATTTGGCACGCTCGATCGCCAGCGCCGTGAGTCCGGCCAGCGCTTCGAGCAGTTGTATCTGCTCGACGTCCAGCGGTCGCGAACCGTCGCTGGGCAATACACCCAAGACGCCCACCGTGCCGCGCGAAGCGTTGAGCGGCCAATAAAATCCTTTAGCGCCGGGCAATGTTCCCGTGCCGTGACCCGCGGCTTGGCCGTGCTCGAACACCCACCGCGCAGCCGTTTCTTCGAGGTCGTTCGGAACAGATTCGGCCGGGTCGGATCCTTGCCGGGCGAGTTGCCCTCGCGAGTCGGGCAGCAAAACCACCGCCGGCGCGTCGGAGGCATCTTTGGAATGCCGCAAGGCGATGCGGGCAATTTGTTCGGGACTTTGCGTGTCGGCCAATTCGCGGCTGATCGCATACAAAGTCGCGGTGCGGCGCTCCCGGCGGCTGCCCGATTCCACCTGGTATTGAACTCGAGCCACGAGCGTGCTGATCACAACGCCTGTCAGCAGCATGACGGCGAACGTGAACAGATAGTCCGAATCGGCGACGGCCAGGCTCCACCGCGGTGGAATCACGACAAAGTCGAATCCGATCACACCGAGCACGGCGGCCATGATCGACGGTCCGCGGCCAAACCGTAGGGCAACGCCGACGACGCCCAGTAGATAGATCATGGCCAAATTCGTGGGAGCCAGATACCTGCTCAGCAAGGCAGCGGCGACGGTGCAAAGGATTACCACCAAGAGTGCCCAAAAATAGGCCGTGCCTTTTCGCGGCACAGATCGAATGCGTGGGGAGGGAATGCTCTCGGCGGGCGCATCGCCGCTGACGAAGTTCTTGAATTTGGAACGCTGGTCGATCATGGTGGGTGGCGGCGAGAAACAGGGCTCCGGAGCAACAAAGCCAGCTACCCGGTCGAATGGGCCGGGATGACCTCGCTTGGCACTTACACTAACCCGCGGCTGCGGCAATCGAAAGTACGCAGCACGCTTGGCAGAGGGTCGCGAAATAACCGGCAGAATGAAGTCTAGCAGCCTGTTGAAAAAGGGGACTGCTCTGAGCGCCAGCGCTGGATTCGGGCGATTTCAATGTCGCCGCGAAGTGCCTGTCCCCTTTTTCGACAGCCCGCTAGCGCGATTTTGCCGCGGGCAAAAGGCTGTGGCGAGGAAAGCTCTTTCCAACCGGCACGACGCGCCGGACGAGGCGAAATCGCGAAAAACGCCCTCTGGCCAGAAGTCGCGCGGGGCGGTTAGAATGCTTGGCCCGCGGGGGGCGCGCAAACGCCGGATTTTGTCTAACTTCGCTGAAAGGTATTGCTGGGATGGCCAAGAGCAAGAAAAAGGTGGAAACCGTGTTTCTCGTCTGTGAGGAAACCGGCGATTACAACTATACGCTCCGCCGCAAATCGGGCGGTGAAAAGCTGAAAGTGAACAAATACTGCCCGCGGCTGCGCCGACACACGGTGCACGTCGAGAAGAAGAAGTAGTTCCACGCGGCCTGAACCGGCATGTTCAGAGACTGCGGCCGATCCAGAAAAGTACGCCGAAAACGACGCCCATAATGGCCGCGATCCACACGCCGAGCCGGGCGGCATGGGCCAGGATGGGTCCCATCAACTCATGCCGTGTCGCCGCGTAAACGAGGCTCACCGCCACAATCAAAGGCAGGGCGTACCAAATTTGCGGAATTTGGGCCGCCAGTAGCAACTGATCGTACATCTTGGCGGCTCCCTACGTTTTCTCTTTCGATTTTTCTTTCTGCTTGTCGTCGTCTTCCGGCGAATCCGCGGCGGATACCAATACGGGTCCACCCCAGGCGTCGTAAATCGCCAAGAGATTCAGCAGCCCCGCGATCAGCGTGTACATGGTTCCCAGCTCAAAGCGGGAACCCATTTTGTAATTCCAATCGCTCAGTTGGTTATAGGGATCGCGGGAATTGGCCCCCGCGGCCTTCACCGACCTGATCCCCTGGCTGGAGCGCAAATAGGTCACACTGTCGGGAGGATCGCGGCGTCGCAAATCCGGGAAATCGTCGGCATCGAAGTTTTTGTCCGCCACCTGGGCTAGGGCCCAATCGCGCGGGACAGGTTGCCCCACCAACAGCGGCGGAGCCATGAATCCGTTCCACAAAGGCGCCTTGGGCGGGCTGGACCGCATTCGCCAGGCTTGAACCAACGCCGGCAATGCCGGAATTCCCGCGCCGATTTGACAAATGTAAGCGTAACGCTGATCTTCGGGCCGCCACGAGGCGTAGACCACCCGGCCTTCGCCGATCCACAGCCCAAGGAAAAATGTCCCCAGGATGCAGATCATGAACAGGCCCCCTTTTCCCCATCGGCGCTGGTAGAGATGCCCGCGCCTGGAATCAGCCAGGCGAGGAGCACCGCCAGAAAAGGATCGCGCAGATCGATCTCGAGCGGAGCCACGGGCTTCTGAGAGAGGGTCGCAGCAGAGGAAGGCGTTGGAGCGGGAGCAGCCGATTTGGGCGCGGACGACACGGCAGAGACCTCGGGACAGTGGCTATCCAACTGTCCGTAATCTTAGTCCCGCCCGCGGTGAATCACTAGGGCAAACCCGCGCAAGATTGCCTGCGTGCCGGCTAGAGCGGCGGCGACAAGACCGCTTACTGACGTGCGTGGCTCGGCAAGCGGCAGTGCAAATCCGAGTCCGGAATCGCCAAACTCAGGCGACCGCTTCGATCTGGCCGAGTTCCTGATAGACGGATTCGATCGTGTCGGCGTCTATCCGCGGCAAGCGGCGCCCCGCCCCAGCCACGAGCGCTAGCGCTGCCAATTGATTCACCCGTCGTGGGACGCCGCCGGTGACGGTTTGCAATCGGCGGACGGCGTCGTCCGTGAAAACTGGCGATTTGCAGCCGGCCTGAGCCAGCGCCAGCGAGAGATATCCGGCTGTGTCGGCCTCGTCCCAAGGCTCCAAGTCGATCCGCAATTCGGCCAGTTCCAAAATCCGCGATCCAAGCCGCATTATGCGATCGGCGGGCACTGAAATCACGATCACCAACGGCCAGCCATCGCCTCGGTTGACTTGCACCAGCCGGGCCACGTGTTCCAGCACTTCGGGGCGTGCTTCGCCGGCATCATCCAGCAGTACGACCGTGTCGAGCTGCTGATAGCGGTTTTCGATCAGCCGATCGTTAATCCCGCGCCAGAGCGTGAAGACGTCGCAAGTCCGGGACGGATTCAAACCCAGCTCGGCTGCGAGCAGCCACAGGAATTCGTGCAGATCGAGCCCCAACAGGCTGACATTCGCAACCTGATTTCCGAGGCGGCGCATGTCGCGTGCTAGCATATCCAGCACAAGCGACTTCCCGGTGCCAGCGCCCCCTAGCAAGAGTCCCAGCCGTTGACGATGTTCGACCAAAAATTGCAACCGGGCCAAGGCCTCGTCATGCACGGGGCTGGAAAAGAAATAGCGGGGGTTCAGTCCGCCGGCGAACGGCGTTTCGCGCAAATTCCAATGCGCGCGATACGACGGATTGGGAACAGCAGCGTCCATCCTTGGATCTCTGGGCCCGAGCAGCAGCGTTAAAACACAGTGAATTCCGTATCTCTTCAGTGATCGGTATAATCCGACGCCGACTTGAATTTCGGCGGCTTCTGCGCAAGCGCCGTGCTTATCTAACTTCTCAAATTCTATGTCTGACCGATTTTTTCACGAGACGCCATTGCAGCTTGGGCCGGCGATATTAAACGGCTCGGAAGCCCATCATTTGAATCATGTGCTGCGGGCCAAGCCGGGGCTGGAAGTCATCTTGTTCGATGGCAGCGGAGCGGAGTTTGCCGCCCGAGTGGAACAGGTCGAGCGGGCCGCCGTTCGGTTGGCGGTGTACGAACGGCGCGAGGAAGACCGCGAGTCGGCGACGAGTGTCGCACTGGGCGTCGCATTGCCGAAGGGTGATCGCCCACGGTGGCTGGTCGAAAAATGCACCGAGTTAGGCGTGGCCGAGTTGATTCCGCTGGAAACCGTTCGCGGCGTGGCACAGCCCGGCGCAGGGGCGTTGGAAAAATTGCGCGCGCCGTGATCGAAGCTTCGAAACAATGCGGGCGGAATCGGTTGATGGAAATCCGCGAGCCGCAAGCCTGGGATGAATTTATCGCGGCGCAGCACGTTAATGCCGGGCTCCCGCTGGATTGCCCATCCGGGAGGAACAACGCTCGCGAAAGCACTGGCCAGCGAGGCGAATGCCAGCAACTCGCCGCGAGCATTTCACTTGGCCATTGGTCCCGAAGGAGGGCTGACTGAGCAAGAAATTCGCGGTGGTGCGAATTCCGGTTGGCACATAATCGACCTCGGGCGGCGTCTGCTTCGTGTCGAGACCGCCGCCATCGCACTAGCAGCCGCCATCGAACTGTCATAGCTCGTCGCGATTGAGAATTGACTCGCGCCTATTGCTTAGGCGGTTTACCGATTAAAGATGATTGGATCTCGACGTCGCATTTCGGTAATGCCTCCTTGATTTTCTTTACCCCGTCTTCGGTGACGTTAGTGCCTGTCAGTCGCAATGACGTGAGGCTGTCCAACCCTTTCAGACTTTCCAGGCCTTCGTCAGTGATTTTCGTGCGGCGAAGCCACAGATAATGTAATGAGTGGAGGATGCTCAGATGCACCAGTCCCGCATCGGTAATTTGGGTGTCGTCCAGGAGGAGACATTGGACGTGCTCTAAACCGGACAAATTTGTCAAACCAGCGTCGGTGATTTTCGTTCCTGACAGGAAGATTCGGACGAGCTTTGGATGGGTCTTGAAGAATGCCATTCCAGCGTCGTTGAATCGTGTGTTGCTGGCAAAGAAGTACGTCAACTCCTTCACGTTTGTCAGGTCGCCGAGTCCTTCTCCGGTAATCGCCGTGTTAGACAGGTCCAGCGAACGAAGTTTGGCGAGGCCCTTCAGCCCGGATAAACCCCGATCAGTCACCTTGGTCCCATGAAGGTTTACCATCTGCAGGCCAGTGAGACCGCTTAGGTAAGCAACGCCGTCGTCGGTAATGGGGCAACCATAAAGGCTAATTCCGCGCAAATCGGCGAGCTGGCGCAGATGGGCCAGGTCGTCGCTTTTGACCTTTGTCGCGTCGCGAAACCAAATGGAAACCGACTGATCGCTCGCCGTTGTAATTTCCGCGCCGACAGCTTGCAAGGTTTTGATGGCCTGGTCGTGCTGCGGTGGAGCGTCGGCAACTGCGATTGCCAGCGGTTTAAGCCAGAAAACGATCGCGAAGAGTACGGCAGAAAATAAGGGTCTCATAATAGGCCCCAGTTCAAAGTCATCGCGCCAACTTGCCCAGCGACCCATTCGTCGATGGCATCGATGTGCGGATAGCCACCTAGACGCAGCGCACCTTCACAAGATCGCTGGTGGTGACAGCTCGAGCCGGGGCCTGGCTGCTAGGCCGAATGCAAGGTTGGCTTCGATCAAAGTATTTTATTTCTCCACCTTCTCCTTCTCGTGCTCCACGCGGCCGAACATTTGGCCTCCTTCATCGCCATGGCTCCAGACGCCGGCATATTGATGGCCGTGGAACATGACCCGAGCACTGAAGGTACCCAAACCGGGCAGCGTCAATTCATCCAGCGTGACAACCGGAGTGTCGCCGGCCCAGACGACGCGAAGCGGGATCGGCAGCGTCAGATCGTGACCTTCGGATTCGATCCGGGCATTGAACAGCCATAAGTCGTCCTTCAGCTTCGAGACTTTGGAAATCGAGTACCGATCTTCGTGTTCGCTTGCCGCTTCTTTGCCTTCGGTATAGTGGCCGACCAGCGTGCAGCCGGAAAGCAGACTCGGTAAAATGCTTTTCCAATGCGGCTTTGTCGAACGTTTTGGCTGGCGTCGCGGCAGCACCGGGGGGCGGTTCGGCGGCCGGCGAGGCGCCGGGCATGGTCCACAGCGATCCGAGCGCGACAACAACGGCGGCACCAGCACTCCACGGAGCAAAGCGAATTCGTTTCATGATGCGTCTCCTTCTTGCTTGATAAGGTCCGTGTTGAAAAAGGGGACAGGCACTTCGCGGCAATCTCAAAACTATGGGAGATTTGTTCGGTCGCTCAGAGCCAGTCCCTTGTTTCAACAGCCAGTTAGAGGCTGCGCAAGTATTCTACCGCGGCGCCGATCTCGTGGGTTGGTTCTTCCGATGTTCGGCGAAGAATCGTAAAGTAACCTCGGTAATTCAGTTCCTCAAGCCGGCCGAGCAATGCGGGATAATCGGCCGCGCCGCGACCCAATGGCGTTTCGCCCCCTCGGCCCCGAGCCAAGTCGCGCACCCCATCGGTCGCATGCACGTGCAACACTCGTGATCCGATACTGTCCAGTGCCGTCCGTGGCGAGAAGCCATTGACTAGCAAATTGCCTGGATCGAAATCCACGCCGATCGCGCCTTCCGGCAGCGCATCCAATAGCCGCCCCAGGTCGGCGCCCTCTTCACTGCCGGTCGTTGCGGCCAATCTGGCGCCGGCTCGCTCTCCAAACTGCCCAATCTCCGCGAGCGCTTCCAAAAGCAGATTCCATGCCGGATCGTCGGCGTCGGGTGGGACACGGCCAATTTGGTTCACGACCACGCTGGCGCCCAACCGGTAAGCCAACGTCAGCGCTTCCTTGGTGCCGGCGATGCGATGTTCGAGTCGCTCGGCCACAGAGTAACCACGGCGAGTCGGGTAGGCGACGGCCGAGACACGCAACTTCAAGTCATCAAGCATTTTGCGGAGATGCCGCAATCCGGTTTGCGAGAGCTCGGCCGGTTTCAGTTCCGTGCGGGCGTCGAGCTCGACGGCGTCCGCCCCCAAACGCGCGGCCGTTACAAGTGCCTTCGCTAGCGGCTGATTAAAGCCAGCGACGGCAATCCCGATTTTCAATTGTGCCACGAGTTGTCCTTCGCACGTCCGGGGCCTGCGGGTCGTATGACCGAGCGGGAGCCGATTACTCGCCGACCATGAACGGGGACGATAGATGTTGATTGAGGCTCGCGGAACCACCCGAGCCGCATTGCGAGCAACGAGAATTCCGCGGATGCCGACTTTATTCAGTTTGCTCATTGTAGCGGCCCTGACAGCTGCGCCCACCGACGCCGCGGCGCCGGCACCGAGTGCCTCCGCCACACCGGCGGCGCCCACGACCGAACGCTATCCCGACGCGATGGAAGTGTTCCACTGCGATTTTGGCCCGGCGTGGGATTCGAACTTCGATCATTGGCCCGACCGTTGGACTCGACTTCGCTCGGCGGAATATCCGCCCTATCTGCCGATCCAGATCGTGGACGCGACCTTACCGGACAAGGGCCACAGTCTGTCGGTCGGATTGGATGGTGGCGCGGTGGCCGTTTTCAGCCCCCAGTTCAAAGTCGCGCCGTTGTTCAGCTACGTCATCGAAGCTTCGATCAAGACGCAAGGCTTGAGGGACGATTCGGCCCACGTGTCGGTCACTTTTTTCAATGCTCAAAAGAAGTCCGTGGCCACATTCGAGTCCGAAAAGATCGGCATGTCCTCGGCCTGGACCAAAGTGTGTATCGGACCGATCGCCCCGCCCGGCGATACGGCCGACTATGCCATCATTGGATTGCATCTGGAGCCGACCGGGCGACCCGACCTTCATGGCCAAGCCAACTTCGCCGAAGTTTGGGCCGGTCAACTCCCGCGTCTGACACTTTCGACCAACAGCCACGACAACGTGTACGTCGAACCGAACTTGCCGAAGATCACTTGCGCCGTCGCCGGCCTGGCGATTGAGAATCCGCGGATTGCATTCGAATTGCTCGACATGTCCGGCCACGTGATCGCCCAGCACGAGCAACGCTTAACGGCCGTCCAACGGAACCCGCTCAGCCAATATGCTCCAGGACAGACCGAACCATCGAGCCCGGCCCGAACGGGAACGGTGGGAACGGGAGCTGGCGAGCGAGGTCCCGCGCCGGGACACTTGAGTGGGGCCGAAATCGTGACCTGGTCGCCGCCTATCTCTGCGCCGGGCTTCTACCGGCTGCGCGTCGAAATTCCCGGCCGCGTAGGCGTGGTCCACCGGCGGGGCTGTCTTTGGCCGTGATCAGCGCAGAACATCATCCCGCCAGCGGCGAATTCGGCTGGACGCTACCCAGCGGCGAGGGCCCGTTGAGCATTAGCGATTTAGCGGAGTTGATCGGTCAAAGCGGCGTCAATTGGGTGAAATTCCCGGTCTGGACCAGCCTGCAAGACGCCGGCCGCAACGACCGTATCATGTGGCTATCGGAAAGGCTCCATTTGCAGCAAGTAGAGCTCGTCGGATTGCTGCACATGCCGCCGCCAGAAGTATTGTCGAAGTTGGGCGACGTGGACCATCCTTTGGCGGCCCAGGTATTTTCGACCGAGCCTGAGCTATGGTACCCGTCGTTGGAGCCGACGCTTACCTCGTTGTCACTGAAGCTTCGCTGGTGGCAATTAGGGTTGGACAAGGATGTGAGCTTCGTCGGTTATCCCAAGGGCCCGGAAACGATTGCCCGAGTGCGAAAGTTTATTTCGCGGTTTGGGCAGCAGGTGAATTTGGGAATCGGCTGGTCGTGGCTCAACGAATTGCCGCGCGAACAACAGGCTTGGGATTTTGTCTCACTTTCGGCCGATCCCCCGCTGACCTGGGAAGAGCAGTCGGAATATCTCGCGGCCACCGCCAGTTGCAAGACGAAGCGTTGGGTGGTGGTCGAGCCGCTACCGCGGGACGATTACTCGGCCGAGACGCGTGCCGCCGATTTGGCCCGCCGCATGATGGCGGCCAAGATGCAAGGGGCTGAAGGTATTTTCGTCCCGGCCGTGTTCAGCACCGAGCGTGGGCTGATGAACGACGACGGCACCGCCGGCGATCTGCTGCTGCCGTGGCGTACCATGGCGTTGGCGCTAGCCGGCAAACAATACTTGGGCAGCATCAATCTGGTCGGCCGCAGCGCGAACTACGTCTTCGGCTCCGGTGACGAGATCGTCATGGTCGTGTGGAACGATCGCCCGACCCAGGAGCGAGTCCTCTTGGGAGGCAACGTCCGGCAACTCGATCTGTGGGGCCGCTCGACGTTGATTCCTACAACCTATGGCGAGCAAATGCTCGACGTCGAGCCGATGCCGACGCTCGTCACGGGTCTGAACGGCTCGTTATTCCGCTTGCGCACGTCGATCAGTTTGCAGCAGACGACCTACCCCAGCGTCTTCGGCACGCCGCATCCTAACATGCTGACGCTGAAGAACACCTTCGCCCAAGGCATCAGCGGCCATGTGCGACTCGCGACGCCCGCTGGCTGGCGCACTGTGCCCCGCGATTTCAACTTCAAGCTTGCGGTCGGAGAATCGTTGAACCAGCCATTCGAGGTCACTCTTCCGCTGGATGCCGTGACCGGAAAACAGGACCTACGCCTCGATTTCGATCTCATGGCGGACCAGCGCTACGAGTTCAATGTCCATCGCCCGATAGACGTCGGCCTGGAAGATATTTATGTGAAAGTCGCCACACGCTTGAACGAACATGGCGAGCTGGAAATCGAACAGCGATTGGTTAATGAGACCGATACCGTTGCCAGCTTCAAATGTTATCTCTATCTTCCAGAGCGGTTGCCAGTCGTCAGCCAAGTTGTCGAGCAAGGCCGGGGCACCGACACCAAGACATTTCAACTCCCCAAGGGCCAAGAACTGGTCGGCAAAACCTTGTTGCTCCGAGCCGACGAAATCGGCGGCCAGCGGATCATTAATTACCGATTCGTGGCTCAACCGTAAGAAAGCCACGCACGCAATCAGCGCAAGCGCAAAAGTAGGGTGGGCATTGCCCACCAAAACTACAGCATTGGGTATTCGACACCGTGGAGTGCGGCGGTGGGCGCTGCCTACCCTGCACGCGTTGCAAATCATGCTCACTGTTGCCTCGATTGCTGAATTCCTCGAGCGATTCGCGCCGCGGCGGCTGGCGGCGGAGTGGGACAACGTCGGGTTATTGGTCGGCCGCGCCAGTCAGCCGGTCGAGCGGATCATGACCTGCCTGACGCTCACCCGTTCGAGCGTCGCCGAGGCGGTGGCTGAGCAAGTCGACCTCGTAGTCGCGCATCATCCCTTGCCTTTTCATCCGCTACGGCAACTGACCGATGCGACGGCCGAAGGCGAATTGCTATTGGATCTGATCGCCGGCCGCGTCGCGGTGTTCAGCCCCCACACGGCCTTTGATTCGGCGGCGCAGGGCATTAATCAGCGATTGGCCGAGGGAATCGGGCTTGAGGATATTCGCCCGCTCGAACCGGATGCACAAGACCCGACTGTCGGGACCGGCCGTTGCGGTCGACTTGCCAACCCAGAGCCGTTGCGTTCCTTGGCCGAGCGCGTGAGCAGTTTTCTAGAAACGCCGGCGTTGCAAATCGTCGGCAATCCCAATCGGCAAGTGCAATTCGTCGCCGTGGCCTGCGGCAGCGCGGGCGAGCTATTCGGCAGCTGCCGGGCGGCAAGTGTGCGATTGCCTGGTCACCGGCGAGACACGATTTCACACGGCGCTCGAAGCAGAAGCCGGCGACACCGCACTGCTGTTGGCCGGTCATTTTGCGACCGAGCGGTTTGCTGTCGAGTTGCTGGCCGACCGCCTCGCGGTCGAATTCCCCGCTGCAGCCGTCTGGGCCAGCCGGACCGAACGCGATCCGTTGGAGTGGCTATCGCCCGGAGAGCCGCGCACGAAGTAGTCCCCAATCGCATCGTACGCGGCTATTTCAAGTCCGTTTTGGACGCTCGTCTCGCCAAGCTGTCCTTTGCCACAACTCCTTTGCTAAAAGGGCCTTCGTTCGCTTCTTTGACTCAGTTTGGCGGCCTTCTAGAATGGCTCCGCAAACGAGATGGCACCCCGCGCACGCTTAAGAGCCTATCCGAGAACCAGCGGGAACTGGCTCATTTTGCGATGCCCTGTGAGCAAAATGTGCCTGTCCCCCTCTCCTCGGCCGGTTCTCGGATAGGCTTTAAGTTAACGAATCTCATCGCGTAGCCTATTGATCGAGGATTTGATCCATGGCAGCCCATTTTTTGACAGCATTGCCTGTTTACAATGAAGTGCACCACGTCACTGCTGTGCTCGATGAGGTGTTGCGGTACAGTTCTGAGGTGTTGGTCGTTGACGACGGTTCGACCGACGGTACTTCGGAGTTGTTGCGCAAGCGGCAGGATGTATATCGGGTGACGCACGAAAAGAATCACGGCTACGGCGCGGCGCTGCGCTCGGCGTTCGAATACACGCTGGCCCACGGCTACGATGTGGTGGTCACGATCGATTGCGATGGCCAGCACTCGCCGCAGCGGATTCCTCAATTTGTCGACGCGGCGCGGGATGCCGATCTGGTCTCGGGAAGCCGCTACTTGGAACAATTCGCCGGCGACAGCAAACCGCCGGAAGGCCGCCGCAAGATCAACGCCGCGATCACGACCGAAATAAACGCGCGACTCGGTCTGAACCTGACCGACGCATTTTGCGGTTTCAAAGCTTATCGCGCCGGAGCCTTGGAACGATTCGACATCAAGGAGACCGGCTATGCGATGCCGCTGGAGTTGTGGGTCCAGGCAGCGCATGCGAAGTTAAGGATAGTTGAACTGCCTGTGCCGTTGATTTATTTGGAAGAGGCCCGTTCTTTCGGCGGAGCGCTGGACGACGGCCAAACGCGCTTGCAATATTATCGTGAAGTGATCGAGCGCAGCCTCAAGGCCCTGCCGACCGATGGCGCGGACGATTGTTGCGCCGGCACGGCCAGCGGTGGCGAGAAGGCTTGATCCGATTTTTCGCCGCGGCGCTTTGCAACCCCGTCCGCGCAATCTCATCATTGAAATTTCCTTTGGAATTATCGACGGTGGCTACCACGACTTTGCCCGACACCTTGCGCCGCCAAATTCCCAGCCCGCCTCCCGCGGCCCCGCGCGCAGCGGAGCGCGGCTGATCCAACCGCCGGCTGAATCAGTCGGCGAGTTGCTGGCCAACAATCGGCGGATCATCGCCAGTGCGGGCTACGACATGCAGGGCATGCGGCTCGCCGATCTGGCCACGGCTGCTCAGCGGCAGTTGATGGCCGCCGCGCTGCGATACACGCGTTCGTATCGCGACGTGCCCGATCCGCCCGCCGAGCCGAGTTCAATCATTCTTGCCGGGCATCAGCCGGAGTTGTTTCACCCAGGCGTGTGGCTCAAGAATTTCGTGCTGGGAAGCTTGGCGCGGCAGCATGGCGCCGCGGCTGTCAACCTCGTGATCGACAGCGACACGATCAAGGCTTCCTCGCTACGGATCCCCAGCGGTTCGATCACATCGCCGACGGTCGAGACGGTGCCGTTCGACACGCCCTCGGCCGAGATTCCGTTTCAAGCTCGGCGTATTCAAGATCGGCAATTGTTTAGCTCCTTCGCCCGGCGTGCCGCGGAGCGATTGGCTCCGCTGGTGGCGAACCCGCTCGTCAAGGAGTTCTGGCCGCTGGTGGTCGAATGTTCCGAGCGGACTCAGAACTTGGGCGAGTGTTTGGCCCAAGCCCGGCATCGTTGGGAAGGGCGTTGGAATCTGGCGACGCTCGAAATCCCACAGAGTCATGTCTGTAACTTGGAGGCGTTCCATCGGCTTACGGCCCACCTGATGGCCCATTTGCCGCGGTTCTGGGAAATTTACAATTCGGCCTTGGCCGAGTATCGATCGCTGTATCGCGTGCGAAGCCATGCTCATCCGGCGCCGGAGTTGGCGGCCGATGGCCCTTGGCTCGAGGCGCCGTATTGGATTTGGACCGACGACGATCCACGCCGCCGGCGCGTTTTCGCGCGGGCCACTTGCGAGCAGTTGATTCTGACCGATCGGCAGGGGCTGGAAATTCCGCTACGGCTGTCGCCCGAGTGCGATGCCGCCGCGGCGATCGAGCAGTTGGCGGCGCTCGCTGCGCGCGGCATTCATCTCGGTAGCCGGGCCCTGCTGACGACATTGGCGGCGCGGTTGCTCCTGGGCGATTTGTTTCTGCATGGCATCGGCGGCGCGAAATACGATCGGCTGACCGATACGATCATCGAACGATTTTTCGGCGTCGAAGCTCCGGCGTACATGGTCGTGTCTGGAACGCTGCATTTGCCGATCGTCCATTGCACGGCCTCGACCGATCAGCTTCGGGCCGTCGAGAATCGGCTGCGCGAATTAACATTTCATCCAGAACGATTCCTCGATGCTACGGCGGCCAGCGGCGCGGCGCTCGGCGGTGCAGCGCTCGACGGTGCAGCGCTCGACGGTGCAGCGCTCGACGGTGTAGCGCTCGCGAGCGCGGAGCGGTTGATCGCTGAAAAACGTCGTTGGATCGCCGAGCGCGTGGGGCGCTCCGACGCGCGCCGCCGCAGCGACGCGATTCGCAACGCCAATGAACAGTTGCAACCCTGGGTCGCTTCCGAGCGCCTGCAACTCGCCGCCGAGGCCGAGTCGCTCGGCCGCCAATTGCGCGCCGCGGCGATCCTGTGTTCGCGATCCTATGGGTTCTGTTTGTATCCCGAGCAAATTTTGCGCGATTTTCTACTGGAATTTCCCGACAACAAACCTTAACCTGGGGAGAACGTTCAAGGATCGAAGTTCAACGAGAAGGGATTCGTAATGAGCCGCGCGGAAACTTCGCCGGTCAGTTCTCAGGAGATCAGGATCGCGGCGCCATCTGCCGCACGGGGGAAACGATTCGACGACTCGCGACGAAAGCTCGTCACTCGGCGACGAGGCGATTCGCCCGAGGGCGGCCCGCAAGCGAGCGAATCGCCGCAAAAGGAGCCGCGACCAGGCGAGACGCGACCCCGGCGCGCTACGACAAATCACGCGGCTGGGACGGCCGCCGATCGAGCTGGGTTTAAGACCGCTCCGCTCAAATCGGGCAGCCAATTTCGTCCCGCCTTAGTCGCGCCACGGCGGCAGCGAGTCAAACCGTCCAGTGCTGCTGCTTCGACGGTCGTAACGGCGAAGCCCGCAGCCAAGGAGATCTCCGGCAAATTTCGTTTTGGGCCGATCACAGTCGAGCGCGGCAGGGCCGGCGATCATTCCGACGTCTATCAGTTGCTGTTGGCCGTGTGCCATGCCCCCACGCGCGACGAATTCCACGCTGCCCAGGAAGACCCGGTCTACGAACCGTCCAATCGCCTGCTGATCAAACGGGGCGGGCGGATCGTTTCGCACGTGCAACTGATCCCGCGCACGTTGCTCGTCGGCGAACAGCGGCTACCGGCGGAGCAATTGGCCTGGCTGGCCACTTTGCCCGAGTTCCGCTCGCAGGGCTGCGCTGGAGAGTTGCTGGTCGCTGCCAACCGCGCGATGGCGGCCAGCGACACGCTCGTTGGTTTGCTGCGCACGCGGATCCCGCATTTTTTCCACCGCTGGGGTTGGGCCGTCTGCGGCCGTCACAGCCAGTCGCGAGCGAAAGCCCGGCAGATCTTGGCTCGTTATTGGGCCGACGAGGAGCTGCGCCGTCTCCCGCTCAATATTCGATTATGGCGCCACGTCGAGCTGCCGGCCTTAATGCGCATCTACGCCCAGAACACCGCCGCAGCGTTCGGCCCGCTGGAACGAACGGAAGCCTATTGGCGCTGGCTCATCGGGCGCAAGGCCTTTGACCATATTTTCGTCGCCCTGGCTGGGCCCGACAAATTGGAATTGAACGAAGCCACGGCCCCAATCGTCGGCTATGCGGTGGTGCGCCAGAACCGGGTTGTTGAACTGCTCACCGATCCGGCGCATCCCACGGCGGGGCGCAACTTTGGCCCGCGCCTGCGCCGATGCGATCGAGCGCGATCAGCAGGACATTATCCTGGAGGCCCCGCCTCAAAGTCCGCTGCATCCCTTCATCGCCGCGGCGGAGGGAGAGTTCCATCACCGCGAGGCGAACGATCAGGAGGTGTTTATGATGCGGCTGATCGACACCGCGGCGATTGTGCGGCGAATGGCCCCGCAGTGGGTCGAACGGATGCAGGCCAGCGGCATCTCGCGACATAGCGAGTTGGGCCTGCATGTGGGCGAACAGAAGTATTTGCTCTCCCTCAGGCGCTGCGGAGTGCAATTCGGCGCCGGCCGATTGGGGCGAAACTACATCTCCTGCAATCGAGCCGAATTGACGCGGCTGGTGATGGGGCATTCCGATCCGGTCGAAGCCGCCGCCCAAAACCGCTTGACCCCCTCGACGCACGTGGCCCTGCAATTGGCCAGTGCCCTGTTTCCCCGATTGCCCTTATGGCGGCCATCGTGGGACGATCTGTCGGCGTGATGCGGCGGTTCAAATATCATCTTCCGCGGCGAAGCTCATAGCGTCACAGCCTCACAGTGTCACAGTGTGACAGCATCAAGGCGCCGCGGGCAGCATCACCACGCAGACCGGATGCTCGATGTGCGCTTCGACGCCCGTCAGCTTCAACTGCCCGTTGGTCTCGATCTGAAACACCACGACATTGGCTGAATCTTGATTCGCGGCCAGCAGATATTTGCCGGTCGGATCGATCGCGAAATGCCGCGGCGCTTTGCCCCCCGTCGATTGATGACCGACTGGCGTCAGGCGGCCGGTTTCGCGATCGACCGAGAAAATCGCGAGGCTATCGTGTCCGCGGTTCGAGCAATAGAGGTAACGACCGCGCGGACCCAACGCAATCTCCGCCGTCGAGTTCTCGCCCTTGAAACCCGCCGGCAACGACGACACGGTTTGCACGGTTTTCAACGTGCCCGTATTTGCCGCGTAGCTCAGCACGGTAACGGTCGATTTCATTTCACTGTTGACGTACAAGAATTTGCCGTCGGGCGAGAAGGCAAAATGCCGCGGACCGGAACCGCCGGCGATCGACACCGAGGGGGGATCATTCGGCGTGAGCTTGCCCGCGGCCGCGTCGAGCCGGTAGATGAGAATCTTGTCCAGCCCCAAATCGGCCACCAAGGCAAAGCGTCCGTCGGGCGATATCTGCACGCAATGAGCATGGGGCCCTTCCTGGCGTCCCTTATCGACGCTCGATCCCTGGTGTTGTACGAACGCCGACAGCGGCTGCAAACTGCCATCGCCCGCAATTGGCAGAACTCCGACGCTGCCGCCGCCATAGTTCGCCACGAGCGACACCCTGCCGGTTGGATCGACGGTGAGATGACACGGATAATCGCCGCCGGACGATTGCGGCTCGCCAATCGGCTTCAAATCGCCCGTCGCGCGGTCCAGGGAAAAGGCCGACACCGAGCCCGCCTTCTTGCCGGCGAAGTTGCCGATCTCGCTGACCGCGTAGAGATGTTTTCCCGCCGGGTCGAGCGCGAGAAATGAGGGATTTTCAAGCGGCGTCTCGCCGAGGGCCGTTAGCGTGCCGGTGGCGAGGTTCATCCGATAGCGCTGAATCCCCTTGCTGCCATGCCCAGTATATGTGCCGATGTAGACCAGCAATTTCCCAGTCTGAGGCTCATCGGCCCAAGCTGGGGAATTAAGTGCTCCAAATAATAGGGCGACGGTTGCGGCGATACGCACAGTTATCGAAGCGGGCATGATGGCGATTTCTCAGGGCTGGAACGGTGTTTCGGCGACGCGACAACGAGTGCACTAACCATGCTAGCATCCGCAATTCAAAAAATCGGTAGATACTGTACAAATAGACATGCCTTGGTATAATCAAAACACGTGAACAACAGTCTAGCATCTGGACCAACGATTGAATTTCGAAAAGCGGAGGTGAGCGATGGTGGTCCTGGAGCCAAACGGATCGTTTTTGCTGGAAAAAGTTGAGGAATCGCCGCGGTTCGAGCCCGGTTTGCGGCGGCTCAGCGAACTACTGCCGGCTGTTCTGGCGCTGCACGGGATTCGGGATACAGCTACCCCGGCAAGCCCCCAACCCGCAATCTGCACGAATCCGGGCCTGATTGAAACCGCATTATGCACGGCGTAGGCGAAAACGGCGCTGCCAGTTTCTATGTGAAAGTGCCGCGCACGAAGTAAGTGCCTCGACCGTGGCGCCTACTTCGTGCAACGCTCTTTGAAGTTGCTCGGCATGGCACCGTCACGGCCACACGGGCGGGCGCTTCTCCAAAAACGCCGCCAAACCTTCGGCGGCCGCTTCGGTGGTTCGGGCCGTCGCGCTCACTGCCGCGCCGGCGCTCAGCAAGGTCGGCAACTGCTCGCCGATCGTTTCATTCAACAGCCGCTTCGTGAGCAGCAGCGCTTCGGGAGCGCTGGCCGCGCACTCGCCCGCCAACGCATGGGCACGCGGCCAAAGATGGTCGGTCGCCACGATTTCGTGGAACAATCCCAGTCGCTGGCCTTCCGCCGCGTCGATGGTTCGAGTCGAGAGCAACAAGTACGCCGCTCGGCCCGCTCCGATACGAAACGTCAGCATCGGAGCGACGATCCCGGCGACCAGTCCGCGGCGCGGCTCGGGCAAGCCGAATTTCGCTTCCGCCGCGGCAATCACCAAATCGCAGGCCAACATCAATCCGGCTCCGCCAGCCATTGCCGGACCGTTCACCGCGGCGATCAGCGGCTTGGGAAAGACAAGCATTTTTTCTAGCAAATCGCGAAACGCAACCGCGTCGGCTTGCCACTGTGCGAGCGCATCGGGCGATTGGTTCGTCGCCTGCATCTCGGCCAGATCCATGCCTGCGCAAAACGCGGGCCCGGCGCCGGTGAGCACCACCGCGCGAACTCGCCGCTCGCCGTGCAAATCGGATAACGCCTGGGTCAACTCGGCCAGCAACGCCCGCGAGAGCGCGTTCCGCTTCTCAGGCCGATTCAAAATGATCGTGCCCGTCGATTCATGCACGTGAATGCGGACCAGAGGTTGCGACATTTCAATCACGGGCTAAGAACGCTGGCAGCTTGGAAGGGTGCGATCGGAACGGAGAGCAGACGTGATTGAACGGCAGCAGGCCAATCAGCCGGGCTCGTTGGGCAGCATTTCGGCGAGATTCTCCGGTGCGGGCAATTCAATTTCCATCGCGGCAGTGCCGAGCAATTTGCCTTGCGTGTCGATTCGCAAGGAAAGACTGGCGCCGCCAGCCAGCGCATTGTACAGCATGAAATTCAAGGCACCGATGCGTGGCAGCTCGAATCGTTCGACGCGAGAGATTCCAAGGCCATGAAAAAATTGCGTCACGCGATCCGCGGTCAATTCGCGGCGGAGGAATGCGAAGCCGGCCGGCGTGTAGGCGACAACGCCCAGATTCGCATGATTCCCTTTGTCGCCGCTGCGGGTGTGGGCGATCTGGCCAAGTGCGATGCCGGACGATTTTTCGGCGGTGGCGTGGATCATCGAAGGCTCAACTCTTGATTCTAGCCCAATCGGTGGCCGAGCGGGTTTCGATCGTCGCCGGCACGAGTTCCCGCGGCACGAGCGTAGGCCAATAACCGAACACCGGTCGAACCGGACTGCGACCGGTGGCATAGCCGGCCAAACCAGGTGGCCCGCTTGTGATAAGCGGCGCCAGCTCGGCGGCAAAACGCTCGACGGCTTCGCGGCGGTCGTCGCGCACCGAAAGGCGCAGCGCCACTTCGCGCAGCCCTTGCGGCGGAGCATGCAGGCCAGGCACGCCACAGCCCGCGCCCAGTAGCTCCACGTGCTTCGCTTGAAATTCATAGCCGGCTCGCGTCAAACGATGCCAGACCATCTCGGCGCAAGCCTCGGCCTTGGCGACGCAATCGGCGCCATACACGAGCAATTGTCCGCTGGCCGTGAAACCGGCCCGATAGGCCAGCGACACTTTGTAGTCGGCCGGCGCCGGGCGGCCGGTCGCCCCGCGAACAGCAACGCGGTCCGGACCGACTTGTTCCAACTCGACGGTCGTAAAAGTCGACGTCGACGTCCGGTGTCAAATAATGTGCCGGGTCGCCGATTTCGTACACCAGTTGTTCAGCGACCGTCCGACAATTGACCGCGCCGCCGCTGTTGGCCGGCTTGGTCATCGTCGCCGTGCCATCGGCCGCAAGCTCGGCGATCGGATAGCCGACATTCGCCAGGTCGAGCGATGGCCATCCGTTATAAAGCCCGCCGGTCATCTGGGCTCCGCATTCGATCAGATGTCCAGCCACGCTGGCTCCCGCCAGGCGGTTCCAATCGTTCCACGACCAACCGAAGTCGGCAACTGCCGGTCCGACCGTGAGCGATGCGTCGGCAACGCGGCCGGTGATCACCATCCGGGCGCCAGCCGTGAGCAGCTTGCGCGATCGGCTGCGCGCCGAGATAAGCATTCGCGCTGATCACCGGCGATTTTAACTCCGACAGCGGTTGGCCGGTATCAAGATTTTCCAGCCGGCAGCCGGCCGCTTGAAGCGTGGTGAGACGATCGTGCACATCGTCCCCTTCGACCACGCCGATGCGCGTTGCACCCAACCCAGCCGCGGCGAGAACCTTGGCCGCTTGTCGGCGCAGGCTCGCGGGTTCATTCCCCCGGCATTGGTGACGATGCGCAGCTGCGGGTTGTGATTTCAGCGCGGGGCACAAATCGCCGAGCACCGTGATGAAGTCGGCCGCATATCCAGCCTCAGGGTCCTTCTCGCGCAGCCGGGCGAGGATCGATAACGTCAACTCGGCCAGATATTCCAGCGTGAGATAATCCACCTCGGCCGATTCGACCAGCCGCCGCGGCGCATCGAGATTGTCGCCCAGAAAGCCGGCGCCATTGGCGATGCGAAGCGTCACGCGGTGGTTCCTAATCAGACCTGAAACACGCCGAGCCGAAACGGCTCTGGCTCGGCGTGGCGCGTGGCGATTTCGAGCGCCGAAATCAGCGTCGTCGCGGGTTTCGGCCGGATCGAGAATCGCGTCGACCCAGCCGCGGGCAGCGGCGTAGCGGACGTCCGTCTGTCGATTGTAATCGCCTGGCCACGTGCGTCGCGCAGCTGGCCCAGCTCGTCGGCGTCGACCGCATGTCCCTCGCGCTCCAGGCTCTTGACCGTGATGTCCAGCAGCGTGCCGGTGGCCTGTTCGCCTCCCATCACGGCGCAGCGGGCCGTCGGCCAGGCGAAAATCAGCCGCGGATCGAACGCCTTGCCGCACAGGGCGTAGTTGCCGGCGCCGAACGAGCCGCCGATGATGCACGGTCAGCTTCGGCACGCGGCTGTTGCTGATCGCGTTGACCAGCTTGGCGCCCGCCTTGATGATCCCGGCGCGTTCGCTGTCGCGGCCGACCATGAAGCCGTTCACGTCTTGCAGAAAAATGATCGGCAGCCAATCCTGATTGCAGTTCATCACGAACCGGGCCGCCTTTTCGGCGCTATCGACATACAGCACGCCGCCGAATTGCAGCGGGCCGTCGGCCGGCCGCACCCGATGATGCTGGTTGGCCACGATGCCGACGGAAAAGCCGCCCAGCCGCGCCGTGCCGCAAACGACCGTCTGGCCGTATTCGGCCTTGTATTCGTCGAAGCTGCCGGCATCGACGAGGCAATCCAGCACGTCGCGAACTTCGTACTCGACGTGCGGATCGGGGCTGACGATGTCGTAAAGATCGCTCGCCGGGCGCTTCGGAGCGACCGCCGCCGACGCGGGCAAACGGCGGCAGGCGGCTGCGGCGTCGTCGGGCCGGACCGCGGCCGCCAGCCGCCGCAGCCGCTCAAGGCAAGCTTGCGTCGTCGGGATCGCGATAGTCGATCGTGCCGCTCACCTGGGCGTGCATCGCGGCGCCGCCCAAGCTCTTCGCTCGACACTTCCTGGCCGATCGCGCTTTTCACCAGCGCCGGGCCGGCCAGATACAAGCCCGAGCCATCGGTCATCAGCAGCTTGTCGCACAGCACGGGCAGATATCCGCCGCCGGCGACGCAGTTGCCCATGATCGCGGCGATCTGCCCGAGCCCGGCGGCCGAGATGACGGCGTTGTTGCGAAAGATGCGGCCGAAATCGTCTTCGTCGGGAAACACGTCTTCCTGCAGCGGCAGAAACACGCCGGCCGAATCGACCAGATAAATCAGCGGCAGCCGATTCTGCATGGCGATCCGCTGGGCCCGCAGCACTTTCTTGGCGGTGGCCGGAAAGAACGCGCCGGCTTTCACCGTGGCGTCGTTGGCGATGATCATGTGCCGCCGGCCGGCGACCGTGCCGACGCCGCAGACCACACCGGCGGCCGGCGCCCCGCCGCACGACTCGTACATCTGCCAGCCGGCCCAGAGGCCGAGTTCCAGGAACTGCGTGCCGGGATCGAGCAGCCGCGTCGATCCGCTCGCGGGCAGTCAGCCGCTTTTTGGCGTGCTGCCGCTCGATCGCCGCGCGGCCGCCCCCCAACAAAATCTCGGCCTCCGCCTCGCGCAGTTCGGGCGACACGGTCGGCCAAGGTTTCGGTTCTTTGCTTGTTCGGCACAGGCGGCAGCGCTGAAAGGGAAACACAACTGCGGTAACTATCAGTTCAGTGCATCGGGAGGGCGAGGCTCCTGCCGAGCCACGCGCTCGGCACGCGGCTCGGCCGGAACCTCGCCCTCCCGTTAGCGTCCCGCCATCTTATTCGAGGTTTCGAGGCTTGAGGCTACAGGCTTGAGCCGCGTCTCATTCTTCAACACGCCACGATGTTGCTTCGCGGCATCATGAATCGGCCTCACGATGCCGCGAAACAACGTCAGCCGGCGGATTTCCCGTCCGACGCGGGGTTTGCCAGTCGCATTAGGTGCTTACCAACAAAGCACTTGGGGCAATTGTGCGGCCCACGCCAGAGTAGCTGGCATCCGATCTGCTTTCGGTTGGTCTTACGAAAAATCCCGCCCTGCGAATCGACACCACTGCCCGATCCGCTCTCCCGCATTGCCGAAGGAGCTTCGCTTGTCGAAATCGAAGAAAGCCCCGTCGAAGAAGTTACCGCAGAGCAAGAATTCTTTCCGGACCCACGCTCCGCGTCGCGGGCGTCCAAAGTCGACTCGCGCGACGGGCAGCGATTCGCTTGTCGCCGATCGCTTTCTCAGCGACTCCGATGCCGATGAACATCCTGTGGCCGACGTCGACGATTTCGAAGACGCGGACGATCTGCGGGCCGACGACGACGAACCGGAAGCCGTCGAAGTTGTGAGCGAAGATCCGGCGTTTGCCACCGGTTCGGCCGATCACATCGACGACCCGGTGCGGATGTATCTGATGCAAATGGGCGAAATCCCGCTTGCTCACGCGGGCGGAGGAAATCGCCTCCGCCAAGGAAATCGAACGCACGCGCACGCGTTTCCGCCATAGCATGTTGGCCACCGACTATCGTGTTGCAGGGCGCCGTGGCGCTGCTGCAAGAAAGTGCGCGACGGCAAGCTGCGGCTCGACCGCACGATCGAAGTGTCGGTCACGAACACCGTCGGAAAAGAAGAATCTACTCCGCCGGATCGGGCCGAATCTCAAGACGCTCGACAAGCTGTTGCAACAGAACCGCGGCGATTTCGCCATCGCGATCAGCCGCACGCAGCCGACCGCCGAACGGCGCGCCGCCTGGCGGCGTCTGGTCCGCCGCCGCAACAAGGCCATCCGGCTGATCGAAGAATTGAACCTGCGCACCAACGCGGCTGCAACCGCTGTTGGACAAGATGCATCGAAATCCGCAGCCGCATCGACATTTCTCCGCGAGCACATTGCCCGAGCGGCGACGAGCGGCTCGCTCGGACCCGTTGGAACGCGCTGCGTGGCGAGTTGCGGCAGATCTGATGCGGCTGACGCTGGAAAGCCCCGCGACGCTGGCCCGCCGGATGAAACGGACCGCCATCTGGCAGCAGCAATACGACGCAGCCAAGCGCGTGCTTTCGGCCGGCAATCTGCGGCTGGTCGTGTCGATCGCCAAGAAATATCGCAACCGCGGGCTGAGCTTTCTGGACCTGATCCAGGAAGGAAACACCGGCCTGATGCGGGCGGTCGATAAGTTCGAGCACGCCCGCGGCTATAAGTTCTCGACCTACGCCACCTGGTGGATTCGCCAGGCGATCACGCGGGCCATCGCCGATCAAAGCCGCACGATCCGCCTGCCGGTCCACATGATCGACACGATGACCAAGGTTCGCACCGTCACGCGCGACCTGGTGCAGGCCACGGGCCGCGAGCCGAGCGTGGAAGAGGCGGCCGAGGCCGCCGGTCTGTCGATCGAAGACGCCCGCTGCGTGATGAAGATGACTCGCCAGCCGTTGTCGCTCGATCAGCCGGTCGGCGACCACGACGACAGTTTCTTCGGCGAATTCATCGAAGACCATCGCGAAGACGATCCGTTGTACGACGTGAACCAGCAATCGCTCAAGAGCCGAATCGCCGACGTGCTGGCGGAGCTGAACTATCGCGAACGGGAAATCCTCCGGCTGCGCTACGGGCTGGTCGACGGCTACGCCTACACGCTGGAAGAGGTCGGCCAGATCTTCTCCGTCACCCGCGAACGGGTGCGGCAGATCGAAGCCAAAGCCGTCCGCAAGCTGCAGCAGCCGGCCAGCAGCCGCGCGTTGGCCAGCTTTCTCGACCTGCCCGTCGCCGACCTGTCGGCCACAACGCTGGACGTTTACAATTCGGTCGGGCAATGCGAAGCAAATCGGGGATAGATCAAGCAAGTGCGGTCCGGGCCAAAAGCCTACCGCAGCGTCAGCCGAAAGACGTGCAGCGGACCGCCTTGGTCGAAGGCGTCGACGAGGCTTAAATAATAGGCGCCCGCGGCGGGCAGCGTGATTTCCAACCGCGAGTCGGTCGAGCCGGCGAAATCGTCGTTTGAGCCGACGATATTGCCCCGGGGATCGTACAAAGTCAGTAGGCTGTCCAAGGGCGAACCGCACCGGGCGGCGAACACCTCGGCCACGATTTTCTGTCCGGCGTGGCCCTCGATCCGATAGACGTGGACTTGCTTGGGGTGCTCGATCGCTCCGTCGATCGCTTGGCCAGGAGCCAGCGGCTGGGCGTCGGCGAATCCAACCCCCTTTTTGTCCGCGATGAGCGATCCCTTGGCGGCAACCAGCAGCGCGTGCGGCGGCGTGGTTCCGGCGGGACAAACGACGACGAACTTTGCTTCGCTCGCGGCCGCTTCCGCCCGCGCTGCGAAATCGGCCGGAACGGTCACTTCCACTTCCACCTGGATATCGCCGAGCGCCTTCGGATCGGCCTTGTCCGGCAGATTCGCTTTGCCCTTGGAAAGAATCTTGGCGGTGATGCGGGAATCGGGAAATTTCACCTCGGTCGCCCCGTCGAGCAGCGCTCCCCGAATCACGATTTTCTTAGTCGTGCCGGCGGCCATTCCCAAGGGGATTGCGAGCAGCACCTTCGGTTGCGGTTTCGCTGCGGCGATCGCCGGATTGGCGTCCGCCGCGATCGACTCGACGGAAAAAGTGAGCCCACCGGTAACGGCCAGCAGACCGACGGCGAAATAGAACGCTGGCAGTCGCGGAGCTTTCCGAAAATCACAACGCATCACGCGAACAACTCCGTGATGAATTCGCCCTTGTCCAGAATCGGCAACTGTCGCCCATCGGGCGTGACCAGCATGCGGTGGGGGTCGATCCCCAGCAATTGAAACACCGTGCTGGCGACGTCAGCCGGTGCAATCGGATGCGTGGTCACTTGGGCGCCTAGCCGATCCGTCGCCCCGATCAATTTGCCCCCTTGCACCCCCGCCCCGGCGAACAGCAGCGACGCCGCCGGCCCCCAATGGTCGCGCCCGGCGTCCTTGTTGATCTTCGGCGTGCGGCCGAATTCGCCGCAAGCCAAGACAAGCGTATCTTGCAACAGCCCGCGCGAGCTCATGTCGTCAACGAGCGTGGCAAAGCCCTGATCGAACTCTGGCAGCTTCCTTTCCAGATTCTCGAAAATCTTCGCATGGTGGTCCCAGCCGCCGGCATTCACCGTCACGAACCGAACGCCATGTTCGACCAGCCGCCGGGCCAGCAGGCAGCTTTGCCCGAACGTGTTGTGGCCATACCGCTCGCGCAGCGCCGGCGTTTCGCGCTCGATGGCGAAAGCGCGCTGCGATTCGGGCGAGAGAATCATCGAGGCGGCCCGGCTCCGGAACTCGTCGTACGTGGCGATCTGATCGTTGCCATGCACCTCGCGGGCCAGCCCATCGACGGCCGCCAGCAGCGACTCGCGGCGCTCGACGCGCCGCATCGGCAGCGCTTCGCTGGGAGCCACGTCGCGCACTCTGAAATTCGGCTCGTTCGGATCGCCGGTCTTGAACGATTCGAACCGGCCGCCGAGAAACGCGCTCTTGCCGAGCTCCCAGGTGAACGAGGGGTTCTTCGGCACCGCCATGTAGGGCGGCAACACGCCGGTGAAGCCCAGCTCGTGAGCCACCACCGCGCCGATCGCCGGATAGTCGCCGAACGGCGAACCGAAGCGGCCCGAGAGAACCCAATTCGTGGCCGTCTCGTGGTGATCGTTGTTGTGCGAGCCCGAGCGGACCAAGGCCACGCGATCCATCACCTGGGCCATCCGCGGCAACAACTCGCCAATCATCGTGCCGGGCACGCGGGTCGGGATCTGGCGGAATTTACTGCGCACCGAAGCTGGGGCGTCGGGCTTCAGATCGAAACTATCGTTTTGCGACAGCCCGCCGCCCAGATAAACCAAGATGACCGACTTCGCCCGAGCAGCGCTCGGACGGGAAGCATTCGGCCGCGACGTTTCGCCGAGCGATTCGCTTTGCAATACATGAGCGAGCGAAAGCCCGAACGCGCTGAGCCCTCCGACGCGCAGAAAATCACGGCGCGTAGCTCCATCGCAACGGCTGTTCAAGCGGCGTCCCAAAGCAATATCCAGCATGATCGCATCCTAAGTTTGCGGGCGGGAAAAAAATGGGGACAGACACCGAGCAGCGACGCAACAGCCAGCGGCATGTCCAGAATTCGCTCGGAGCCAGTCCCCTTTTTCAAAGCGCTACGTCGGGCTCAATGATTGAACACAAATTCCTTGGAATTCAACAGCGCCCAAAACAAATCCTGAAACACCTCGTCCCGTGAAACGCTCTTACTCCCCTCGCCCACCCCAGGCGAGCGATTGCTCCCCTCGCCGACCTTGGGCGAGCGTTCTTTGCTCCCGTCGGCCGCCGCAGGCGAGCCGTTCTTACTCCCCTCGCCCCTTGCGGGAGAGGGGTTGGGGGTGAGGGGTGGCCGGGCTAATCTAGCACCCTCACCCCGGCCCTCTCCCGTCAAGGGAGAGGGAGAATAAGTCTCCTCCATCATCGCCGCCTCGACCGCCTTGCGTTCCGCGGCAGTCGGTTCGCGGCTGAGCGTCAGCAGAAACAATTCGCTCGTCAGCCGCTGGTTATCCTTCTGCTCTTTCAGCAAGCGGCTCAGCCGGCCGTCGGGCGTGTGGGTTTTGTGTCGCAGTTCGTCGCTGTTGCTTAGCTCGAGCAATTGCGTGATCGTCACTTCGCTGCGCCGCTCGCAAACGCAAGGCGTCACGCGCTCCGGCCGGCCGAATTGCGTGAGGAAATACGAATTCACCGTCGGATCGGCCAACTGCACCGCCCGGGCGCCGACCGGATAGCCGTCGTAACGCTCCGGTACGCCCGTGGCCTGACACACGGCGTCCAGCAGCACTTCGGCTGGCAGCCGCCGGGCAAAGTAGTGCGAATAAAACCGGGTGTCGGCCTCGTTGCCGCTGCTGGACGCGGAGCTCAACTGGTACGTGCGCGAATTCAGAATCAGCTGGATCATGTGCTTGATGTCGTAATGCGAGTCGACAAACTCCCGGTTCAGCGCCCGCCACAGCTCCGCGTTCGTCGGGGGATTGCTGGCCCGCAAGTCATCCACCGGTTCGACCAGGCCGACATTGAAAAAGTGGCTCCAGAGCCGATTGACTATTGCTCCGCTGAAGTACGTATTCTTCGGATCAGTGATCCAGGCCGCCAATTTCACGCGCGGATCGTCGTTCGGACCGGCGGTGCACGCCACGCCGTCGAATGTTTGCGGGCCAAGAAACTTTCCCGTGCGCGGCTGCGTCGTGCCGAATTTCTGGTCCTGCTTCAAGGCCACGAACGAGAGCGTCGTTGGCCCCTTGCCCGCCTCGACCCGATCCAGCTTGATCGCCGAGAAATAGGCGGCGAAATGGTAGTAATCGTCCTGCGTATATTTTTCCAGCGGATGATTGTGACACTTCGCGCAGCCGATCCGCGTCCCCAAGAATGCCTGGGCCACGGCTGACACCAGCTCCGAGCGATCAGCCCCCTGCTGCTCGCCGACGTTGACGATGTAATAGCCCACCTCTGGATGCTCGCTCGATTTGCCGGACACCGTTAGCAGATCGCGGACCATCTGGTCCCACGGCCGGTTGGCTGCCACTTGCTCGCGAAGCCAACGCTGCATGGCGTGGACCCCTTTGGCCCCGCGCACGTCGTGGTCGCGCTCTTTACGATTCTGCAGCAGATCGGACCACTGGAGCGTCCAGTAATCGACGAACTCCGGCCGCGCGAGCAAACTGTCGATCGCCCGCGCTCGCTTGTCGGGGTGGCTGTCTGCCAAGAAGCCGCGCACCTCGTCCGGCGTGGGCAGTGCGCCGATCGTATCGAGATAGGCCCGGCGGAGAAACGCACTGTCGGAACATAGCTCCGCGGGCGGAATGCGCAGCGCTGCGAGCTTGTTGAACACATGCTCGTCGATGAAATTATTTCGCTGCGAGAGCCGCGCCGGATCGACGGGCGTGTCGAAAGGAATCGTGATGGTCGCCACGGCGACTTGTCCGCGGAAATGGGCCCGGACCGTGGCTTCGCCTTGCAGTTTGGCCTGGACCAAACCGGCTGGCGTGATTTCCACGACGTTCGCGTCGTTGGTCGCGAACTGCGTCAGCCAGGTGACATCGCGCCAGCGGCCGTCGGTGTATTGGGCCCGAAGCTGCATCGGCTGTTGCTGCCCGAGTTGTTGCTGGCTGATGCGCAGCACCGGGTTGGCGGGCGTTAGGTCGATCCGCTCGACATGCGGTTCCTCCGCGAGTGGACCGGGGGTGCCGGCCTTGAGCCAGGCGAGCAGAACTTTGTATTCCCGGCCTCCCGGCTCGAGCAGTGTGCCACCACCGTGAGGGACCAAGCCAGTGGGTTTGCGGAGCAGCAAACTTTGCTCGGGCAATGCCAAATCCACCCGCCGCCCGCGCGATTCGCGTGTCAGCCGTTCGATGTCCAATTCCGGCGCATAGCCGCGCAGCGACAGGCGAAACCCGTTGCGGCCATCGTTCTTCCCGTGACAAGCCCCTTGATTGCAGCCCAGCCGCGTGAGCAGCGGAATCACATCCTCGACGAACGACGGCGGATTCGAGCAGTCGGCACTTTGCACCGAGGCTTCGGGATTATGCCGCGGTGTCGTCGCCGCAGCCACAGCGGGCGGCGATTGCGTGGCGGCGTCAACCGCGCCGCTCGATGCGCAGAGCATCACCACCGCGCAGCCAGCGACCAGCAACGGCCGAAGCAGCATCGAGACCTCCCAAGGCCGAATTCAGGCGTGAACGTTCAAGGCGGGAAACAAAGGCGGGCGAGAGCGATCTGTCGAGTGGGTTATTCGACAAATCAAGTGTTGTTTATATCAAAGCAGGGCGCGAGTTGCAAGAAAACGCATCACACCGAAAACAGCTTACTTACGTGCGCGGCTCCGTTTTGCGCACCCGAGCCGCGCACGTAAGTAAGCGGTTTCTGCTGAGCGAGGCTAAGACTTGAATCGATGGAAGCCGTACCAAGCGCCGAGCAATGCAAATGACCAGCCACCCCATGCCATTCCGCCAATTACACGCTGCCGTGGATCGACCGCTAGAACAAGCAGCGCGAAGAGGGACGTGCCGCCGCCAAATCCGATAACGGCCCACAAGAAAATTGACCAAATATGACCGCTTCGGATGGCGACCCAACGGCGTCGGGGCATATCTACCCGTTGAGGCGACTCATATGGGTTCACGTCCATGCCCTCATCATAGTCGAGCGACTCGTGCTGCGTCACGCGAAGCGCATAAGCAGCACGAGCGAGGCGACGGCGAGGATAATTCCAGCGATCTCGCTATAGTTCAGGCGTTCGCGGAACAGGACCACCCCGACGGCGGTCAGCAGCAGAACCATCGACACCGAATAGAGGACACTGATGGTCGACAGCTTGAGGTGCCGCATGACGAACACCCAGCCGAACGCGGTCGAAGCATAAAAGGCGAAGCCGAGATAAAACCAACCTGTCCGCAGCGGTTGATCGCGCTCGCTGGCCAACTTGAGAAAGTAGTCGCCGACCACGCCCACGAGACTGAACGCAATGGTCACGACGATGGCGAGCGTTGGTTTTTCCATCGGTTGATAATCGTCCCGTGGCGGCTGGCGTTAGCCGAGCAGCTCGATGAACTGTTCCACGCTAAGACCGGCGGCGCGAATGAGCCCACGCAACGTGCCAGGCTTGAGTGCCTTGCCGGCGTGGACCGGAACGGAAATCAGATTCGGGTGGCCATCCTTCTTCAAAATATGGTGGCTGCCGACGATTCGATCGAGGGAAAATCCCGCCTTCTTGAATGCGGCAACGACTTCGTTGCCCCTCGCAATTGGAAGCTTAGGCATTCACGAGAATCCGCAATTCCCTTGAGCCGTCCGGAATGTCGTCGACTACGACGTTACTCCAAGGAATCGGCATTGCGGATTCGTGGTAGGCGGCGATTGCTGCGGCAAATGATTCCTGGATATTCGCGACGGCTTCTTCTTCAGTTTCACCTTGGCTGACAACGCCCGGTAGATCCAGAGCATGAATCGAGAAGCCCCCCGCTTCAGTTTCCGGGCAGAGCAAGACGCGACATTCGCGAACCAAAGTGCCGCAAGCTATTTGCGGATGGCCGACGCGTGCGCCATCCGCTAAATCTTCATGTCGAGGATGTTCCGCTGGTGTTGCCACTTCAGCCTCCCTCGTGCAGAAATACCACACCGGTGGATTTTAACGGTCGCGAGTCGATCGTCAAACTCGCACGACTCGCCCTAACACGGCTCGCGCGGCATTTCACGCGGGTAGGGTGGCTCTTCGCGCTCGGGCACCGGCTCGGGTAGGTCGCCGGCCCAGTCTTCGCGGTCCTCTTCGGTGGCGTAGTATTTCAGCCACAGTTCCGGATCGCCAGAGGCATCGCAGCAGTCCCAGTGCAAATAGGCCCGCGAATTATCGAGCCGCTTTTCCAGCGTGGAAAGAATATCGCGCGCGATCAGGCAATACAGCGCACGATCGGACAAATGATCGGTGAAATCCAAAACGATTCGCTTGCTGAACAGTTTTTCGATGGTCTCCCACAGCACTCGATGCAATGCTTCGTCGTCGAGCGTGTCCGGCGGAGGGAGTTTTAGCTCCGGCTCGAACCATTGACTGATCGGCAGCACCGGAGCCCGTTCCCAGGCCAACATCGATGCCAAGAATTCGTTCTCCAGCGGCGTCGGCAATTCGGACACGTTGAGCCGGACGATCGATTCATCGAAGAATGGTTCCAAATCGTCGCGCAGTTGCGCATTGCGCAGCAAGTGCTCGACTTCGTCGGGTCGGGGCTTCGGCGCGGTCGACATGGAGATTCAATCTGCGTGAGTGCTTCGCAAAGGGCCCGCTTACTTTTGACTCTATCAACAAACGCCGGCGGATCAAGGTATAATCGCGGCCCAGTGTAGCTCGACACCGACAAACTTGAATCCTTGTTTCTCCCGATCCCCACAATCATGCAAGTTTCGCCGGCACAATCGGCACAATTGATAGAATCGCTACAACAGCACATCTCAGGCGAGGTGCTCGGCGACGATTATCACCGCGCGTTGTACAGCACCGACGCCAGTCTCTATCAGATTCAGCCGCTGGCCGTCGTCGTTCCGCGAGCCCCGACGATGTGCGGGCCGCGATCCAAATCGCGGCCGAGCAGCGCGTGCCGTTGGTGGCCCGGGGGGATGGGACCAGTCTCTCGGGCCAATCGATCGGGCCGGGCATCGTGCTCGACTTCAGCAAGTATCTAAATCGCATTCTCGCGCTCGATCCAAATTCGGCCAGCGTGCAAATTCAGCCGGGCGTGGTGCTGGATCAATTGAACGCCGCGGCCGCGCCGCACGGTCTCCAATTCGGACCGGACGTGGCCACCAGCAGCCGCGCCAATCTGGGCGGCATGATCGGCAACAACTCGGCCGGAGCGCGTTCGATCCGCCACGGCAAGACCGTGGATCATGTGCTGGCGTTGGACGTGCTGGCCGCCGACGGCGCCGCGGCGACGCTTCGTCCGTTGACGGCGGAAGCGCTGCGAACCGAGTCGGCGCGCGGCGATCGATGGGGAGCCGTGTATCGCGAACTGCAAGAAATCGTGACCCGCGAGCGCGAGGAAATCGTGGCCCGTTTTCCACCGATCTTGCGTCGTGTGAGTGGATATAACTTGGACGAATTCGTGCCGGAGTGCCGCGGGCGTTTTCCGTTGCCGCCGAGCGTGGCCCGATTGCGGCAAGTCGAAGCCGAGCGATTTCCCGGCGCCGAGTTCAATCTGGCGAAGCTGATCGTCGGCGCCGAGGGGACGCTGGCCTGCGTGACCGAGGCCACGCTACATTTGGTTCCGCTGCCGGCGCGGCGCGGCCTGGTGGTGCTGCATTTCGATTCGCTTGCGGCGGCCGTTGCGGCAACTGGCCCGATCCTCGCCAGCCAACCAAGCGCCGTCGAGTTGTTCGACGGGCAGATTATCCGGCTGGCGGAAAAGAGTCTCGAATATCGCCACTATTTGGATTTCGTCGTCGGCCGGCCGGAATCGCTGCTGCTGGTCGAATTCTTCGGCGACACGGACGACGAAGTGCGCCGGCAGGCGGCGACGCTCGGCGAGCGGATTCGTGGCCAGCCAGGTTTGCTGCACGTGCTGGAAGCGATCGAGCCGGAGCTGATGCGCCCACGTATGGGCCTGCCGCAAAGCAGCCCTGCCGCTGCTGATGGGAATTCCCGGTCTGCGGAAGCCGATCGCATTCGTCGAGGACGCGGCCGTCGATCCCGGCCCGGCTGCCGGAGTTTGTTGCGCGGTTTCGGGAGATTTTGAAACAAGCGGGCACCGACGGCGCTTTTTACGGACACGCATCGGTAGGATGCCTCCATATTCGGCCGCTGCTCGATCCGGCTGATCGACAGGATCTAGCGCGGCTCGAGCAGATTTCGCGCGCGGTCGGCGAGCTCGTCCTCGAGTTCGGCGGCGCGATGAGCGGCGAGCATGGCGACGGCTTGGCACGGAGCTATTTGAACGAGCGTTTGTTCGGGCCGAAGATTTACGCGGCGTTCAAGCAAATCAAAGCAGCGTTCGACCCGGCGGGAATCCTGAACCCCGGCAAGGTCATTGACGGCCCTAGCCCGATCGAAAACCTGCGACAGCCGCTCGATGCTCCGTTGCTCTCGATTGCGACGCAATTCGATTTCAGCCGCGAAGGAGGCACGCTGTATCAAGCGGCCGCGATGTGCAACGGCAACGGGGTCTGCCGCAAGCGGTCGGGCGGAACGATGTGCCCTTCGTTCATGGCCACGGGCGACGAAGAGCATAGCACGCGCGGCCGGGCCAATGCGCTGCGGTTGGTGCTGTCCGGTGCACTGCCGCCCGACCGACTGACCGATCGGCGGATGTACGACACGTTCGATTTGTGCCTGCAATGCAAAGGGTGCAAAGCCGAGTGCCCATCGAATGTCGACGTGGCCAAGCTGAAGGCGGAATTTTTGAGCCACTACCATGCGGCCCATGGCGTGCCGCTCGGGGCGCGGGTGATGGCCCACGTTGCCCGGCTGAACCGCTGGGGATCGGCACTGGCGCCGGTGTCGAATTGGCTGCGGCGTGCGCCGGGCGCGGCGTGGCTCGCCGAGCAAGCTTTCGGCATCGACCGGCGACGGCCCTGGCCGCGATTCGAGCGGCACCATTTTGCGGCGTGGTTCGAGAATCGAAAGGCCATAGCAAACTCGGCCACTGGCGGTCCAGTCGTCTTGCTGGACGATTGCTTGACCAGTTATTGCGAGCCACAGGTGAATCGGGCGGCCGTCGCGGTGCTAGAAGCCGCGGGATATGAAGTGCATCTCGCCGGACTGGGATGTTGTGGCCGGGCCGCGATTTCCAAAGGGCTGTTGGACGAAGCCCGGCGGCTGGCCGTTGCCAACATCGCGAAGCTGACGCCGTGGGTTGAGCGCGGCGCACCGATTGTCGGTTGCGAGCCGAGTTGCTTGCTCACGCTGGTCGATGAATACGTCGATTTGGTTCCCGGACCGGCGGCAAAGTGCTTGGCGGGCTCGGCAATGCTCGTCGAAACATTCTTGGCACGCAATTCGGCTGCGCGCTCAGCGGCGTCAATTGCCGGGGGCTCGGCGAAGCTCATCGCCGTCAATGCGCCGCTGCTGGTGCATGGCCACTGCCATCAAAAAGCGATTGTCGGCATGCACGACACGCTGGCCATGCTCGCGCCGCTTTGTCGAACCGCCCCGACGCTGTTGGACAGCGGCTGCTGCGGGATGGCCGGGTCGTTCGGGTACGAGCATTACGATTTGAGTATGAAGATCGGCAACCGAGTCTTGTTCCCCGCGATCTGCCAGGCACCCGAGGCAATCCTCATCGCCCCCGGCTTCTCCTGCCGTCAACAAATTCACCATGCCACGGGCCGATCGGCGCTGCACCCCATCGAATTGCTCACCGACGCCCTTGCCCAGAATTCGTAGGGTGGGCACTGCCCACCGGACGGCAAACGCAGGGTGGGCAACTCCCACCAGGATAAGGCCGATCGCGTGAATCGCATCCGGTGGGCAGTGCCCACCCTACACAGTTCACTTGTGCAAGGCGACGCCGGACTTCAAGATTTGCTTCGCGGCGAGATACGGTTTTGCATCGACCGAGTCGCCCAGCAGCGTAAAGGCGGCGATGGTTTTTCCCAGCGTTATCGCCCCCGTGCCAACGATCTTGAATTGGCCGGCCGGAGGCGTTTTCCCGACCAAATCGGCATCGGTGAATTCCGCATAGATGCACGTGCCGCTGGCGAGATCCAGCGACTGCAGCTTGATCTTCTTTTCCACCGAGCCGTCGACATATTGCTGGCCCGCTTTTTCGACAACCTTTTCCAGCTTGTCTTTGGTATTGAAACTGCCCGTTTTGTCGCTCAAGAACGTGATCTGCAAACTGGCTTCTTTGTTAGGAGCGGTCAGCCGCACGGTGGGCGGCAAGCTAGGATCGGGCTGCACCGTGACTTCCGTCCAGCCTTCGGACCACGACACGTCCAACGTGTCGCCACCGGGGACCGTAACGGTCGCTGGTTTGGGCCGCGTTGGTTCAGCAGCCTGCGCCCCAGCGCCGCGCTCGATCAGCATGAACACGGAAAACAAAATGGCGGGCAACGCTTTCAACATTTCTTGCCGCTTCCATGGATGGCGAGGCAATTCGACCGTGCCGCCTAAGAGCCCATCCCGGAACCGGCGGGGACTGGCTCATTTTGCGGTGCCCTGGGAGCAAAATGTGCCTGTCCCCCTCTCCTCAGCCGGTTCTCGGATAGGCAGTAAGGCAATCTTTGACAGACGGCGCCGCGAATGTCAAACATCTGCAACGGGGCGGATTTGGTCGGACGCTCGCCCTCCGGCCATATCAAAATGCTATGTCGCCGCAGCCTTATTACGGATGCCGGCGCGGAATGGGTCGGCGGGATCGAAGAGCAAAATGGTTTCGGCCGTGATGAATGCCGAACCGCGGATCGTGGGAATCACTTTGTCGCCGGACCATTGATACGAGCCTTCGAACACCGTCCCCAAGATGCCCTCCTGACGCCAAGGTTCTCCCGGCCGCAATTGTCCCTCGGCCGCCAGACAAGCGAGCTTAGCCGACGTGCCAGTGCCGCAGGGAGACCGATCGTAGGCTCCGCCGGGGCAGAGCACAAAGTTGCGGCTGTGATTCGCAGCATCGCCCGGCGGCCCAAACAGACTCGACGTGGTCGATCTCTTGTTCGTCGGCGCAGCGGATTCCGTCGCGTTCGAGCGCCTGCCGAATTCGGCATGCGAAGTCCGTGAGTTGGCCGACGCGCTCGACGGCCAATTCCTGTCGATGGTCGCCGGTCAGAAAAAACCAATTCCCGCCCCAGGCAATGTCGCCGCCGAGTGCGCCGAAACCGTCGACGTTGATGGTCACGCCGACCGCGTGGCGATAGCTCGCGACATTCTCGATGGCCACAGCGCCGCCGCCCGTGTAATCGCAAGTGACCACGCCGACCGGCGTTTCCAACCGATGCGTCCCCCGTCCGATCCGGCCCAGGTGGGCCAGCGTGGCGATCACGCCGATCGTGCCATGACCACACATTCCAATGCCGCCGATGTTATTAAAGAAGATCACGCCGGCCGTGCACGTCGGATCGACAGGCTGAACGAGCAGCGCGCCGACCAGCACGTCGGAACCGCGCGGCTCGTTGATCACCGCCGAACGGAACGAATCGTAGCCTCCGCAAAGCAACGCGCGACGTTCGGCGAGGCTGCCCGAGCCAAGATCGGGACCGCCTTCGATCACAACCCGCGTCGGCTCGCCGGCGGTGTGCGAATCGACAATGCGAACCGGACCGGCTGGCAAATCGAGCTTCGGGTCATTCACGTGTCGCGCCTCGCCACCCAGTTAGCCGCGACGCGCTAGCGGAGCGCTTTCGCAAGTGCCTTGTCAACGCTTGATTCTTGCATTGCGTGCCACTGGCTCTGCCAGTGTTCTTTGTAATTCTTGCCTTGATCGCTCAGCAACGAAGAACACTGGCAAAGCCGGGGCAAAGCCAGTGGCACTCCAAATTCAAGCTGTGACAAAGCACTGGTTGCGCAACCTTTGCTTCGCACGCTCGAAACTACGATGCTGTCTGCGCCGCCGCGGGCCGGGTTGTGATTCCCTGACGGATGATCTCCAGCACGTCTTCGCGCTCGCGGCCAATGACGGCCAACCGGGGCGGGCGGGTTAGCTCGGAACCCAACCCGCATTCGGCCGTGGCCAGCTTGATGTATTGCACCAGCTTCGGATGCGTGTCCAAATGCAATAGCGGCGTGTACCAGCGATAAACGCGCAGCGCCTCTTCGTAGCGACCGGCTGTCGCCAAGTCCCAAAGCAATCGGTTCTCTTGCGGAAAAGCATTCACCAGCCCACTGATCCAGCCGTCGGCCCCCAGCACGACGCTTTCCAAAATCAAGTCGTCAACGCCGCAAAAAATCCGATAGCGGTCGCCGCACAAATTCTTGAGGTCGGTGATCCGCCGCACATTGGCCGACGACTCTTTGACCGCGACGAACAGCGGCTCCTCGGCCATCTCGGCCAGCATCGTCGGCGTGATGTCGATGCCATACGAGATCGGATTGTTATAGATCATGACCGGCAGGGGTGTGGCGGCGGCCACGGCGCGAAAATGGGCCATCGTCTCGCGCGGCTCCGACGGATAGACCAGCGCCGGCAGGACCATCAATCCGTCGACGCCGGCAGCTTGGGCCGCGGCGGCAAATCGGCAAGCGCCGTGCGTGGTGAACTCGGCCACGCCGCTTATCACCGGCACGCGCCCCGCCACGCAGGCGACCGTGGCGCGGAGCACCTCGATTTTTTCGTCGCGCTCCAATGAGCAATTCTCGCCCACGGTGCCGAGCATGATGAGCCCGTCGATGCCGGCTTCGAGCATCACGTTCAAGTGCCGTTCCAGAGCCGGCAAATCGAGCGAGAAATCGTCATGAAAATGCGTGATTGCAGCGGGAAACACGCCGCCCCAGTTGATGTTCATTGTTTCTCCAATTCCGCGATCTTTTCCAATCGCCGCGCATGTCGGCCGCCATCGAACGGCGTGTTGAGCCAGGTTTCCACCATCCGGTCGATCAACCGCTCGCCCAGCAAATCCGCCGACAGGCAGAGCACATTGAGATCGTTGTGGCGGCGGCTCAATTCGGCCGTAAGATCGTCGTGGCACGGCGCGGCCCGGATGCCATGAAATTTGTTCGCGGCAATGCACATCCCCAGTCCCGTGCCGCAGATCAGAATGCCGCGCTCGCATTGACCGGAGCTAACCCGCTCGGCGACGATCGCCGCCAGATCCGGGTAGTCGCACGAATCGCCGGAATGGGTGCCGACGTCGTCCACTTCGTGTCCCAGCCGGTGCAGCACCTCGAGCAGCTTGCTCTTGACGTTGAAACCCCGGTGGTCGCTGCCGACGGCAATTCGCATGGATGGTAATTCGTTTCGACGGGCCAGATTCAAGCAACTAACAATTGGGCCGAAAGACAAAAACTACAATTCCAACTCCGCCAGCCGCACGGCGAGCTCGGCCTGCAATTGATCCGCACACTTGCGATAAACTTCCGGCGCGCAGCCGACCGGATCGGCGATGTCCGATTGGTCGACTGCCAGCAGCTCGGTGCGCGGCCCCGCCTCGGGCCAGCGACCGATGACCGATTGCCGATGCATCCGCGTCATGGTCCAGATCACGTCGGCGTAGCGGACCATCTGATTCGTCAGCGGCTGGCTTTCGTGCGCCGAAAGATCGAGGCCCAGATTGGCGACCACGTCGATCGCCTCGGCGGCTGCTCCGCCCCCCATCATCGCCGACAGGCCCGCCGATTGCACGATCACCCCGCGGTCTTCCAGTTCGTCGGGCCGGCAGGCCAGCCGCTGGGACAATATCTTGCGGGCAATCACCTCGGCCATCGGGCTGCGACAAGTGTTGCCCGTGCAGATGAACAGGACGACGAAGCTTGCCAGGCGGCGCAACGTCGGCTCCGAGACGATACCGGCTCGCAGCAGTTCCAGGCGGCCGTCATCGACCTTCACGACCGTCGACGATAGTCCGAACCGGCTCTGGCCGTCATCAAGGACCATGTCGACGTCGTCGCCAAAGGCGCGCACAACGTCTTCGGCGGTCGTTGCTTCCGGCTGTCCGGTTCGATTGGCGCTGGAGATGACCAAGGGGCCAGCGAGCAAACGCATCACCTCGAGAAACACCGGATGACCCGGGACGCGCAGGCCAACCGAGCGGGCCGGAACCACTGCGGCCCGCACATTGGGGGCTAGCTGCGTAAGCACGCTGGCTGGATGATCGTCGTTGCAAACGAGCGTGACCGGGCCGGGCCAACAGCGCCGGGCAAGCCGTTGGGCCAATCGGCTCATCTGGGGAACATAATCCAAGGCGTCGTCGGCACTTTTCACGGCCAGTGAGAACGGGCGCTCGCCCGCCTTCCGCCGCTTGACGGCCAGCAATCGATCGACGGCACTGGGATCCAAAGCGCTGGCGGTCAGCGAATAGACCGTTTCGGTGGGCACGGCGACCAGCTTCCCCTCGACCAGCGCCTGGACGGCGCGATGCACCACATCGCGCGAGTCGTCGGCACCGCGAATGTCGATCACCACCGGCGGCATGGTCTACCTCGGATTATCACGGCCGCTAATAATGTAATGGTTTACTATACCGGCTGTTGCGCTCGCCAGCAAGGAATTGGTAAAACGCCGAAATGCTGGCGCAATGATCACGGTTTTAGTGCGGCGCGACACGGACGGCCCGCAATCCGTAGTTCCGCGACCACCCGTGACAAGGCTCAAAAAAGTCCGATTTACTCTCGGTCCTGAAAGCCTTGGGTCGAAAGCGGGAATAAACTGCCGTGGACCAGACGAAATTCCGGTAGAGACAGAGTAGCCCCCTCGTTTTCTGAATTCAGCCGGGGCTCACTCATGACGTCGGGCGCGGTTAGGCCGGCAGGACGGGCCAATTCGCCAAGCCTAACCGCGGCCCGACGGATATGAAGCTCTATCTTGCCGCCCGGCCGCTGGCCGCGTTTTCGTAGGCCGATCTGGCCGGCCATTCTTGTCCGCTGAAACCCCAGCGTCAAAGTCTTGAGCCACGGAGACGGTCCGATGGGAAGCGTCGTGGACGCCTTGATCCCGTTTTGCGGCGGCGTTTATTGCCTGCTCGTCGGCTTTCGAGTCCTTGGCAAGAAACCGGGCGAAGATGCCAAGTTCGACGCCTGGGACACGGAAGTTCGGCACCGTGCCGAAGGTCTGCGGCGTGATCTTGATTGGTTTGGCAGGATTTTATCTGATCGGATGAATCATTTGCGGGGTGCGCTATGCCTGGCATCGTTGGCGCCTTGATTGTTCTCGCTGGCATGATCGGCCTGTGTTCTAATGCGCCCTTGGAATGATTATTGGCGGCGTTTACTCGTTATTGGGGTGGATCATGATCGTCGGTGTGCCGTCGCGAAAGCATTATCCACCCGCGAATCCATCCGACAGCGAGCATCGGAAAGGGTAACAAAGTCATGACAGACGAGGCAGTCTACCGCGCGAATTGACCGAACAAGTCCGCCGGCACATTTACCGGACGAACGGCACGATACCGTTGGTGTTTTTCACCGGCTTGGCTTGGCTGGTCGCCGGTCTCTATGCCGTATTTGGATTCGACTTGCTCGAGTTCCTAAGCCACCACGACCACCACGACCACCACGACCCGGCCGTGAGCGGATACATCTACCTGATTTTGGCAACCGGGGTCCCGATTGGAACCGGGATTTGGGCATGGTTCAAAATCCGCCGCGCGCTGTATCTCGCGCAATATGGCGTCGAGGTGAATGCGCGAGTTACGTCTGTTGGCATCGCGATCCGCGGCTGGTGCCATCTTCATTATGAATTCGACGTTGCCTCGCGCGTCATTGCCGGAAAAATGTCGGTCGTGAAAAGCGAGGCCACCGAATACCGCGATGGCAAAAAGCCGTTCGTGTTGATCGTGGATCCCGCACGGCCGGAAAAGTTCATGCTGAAGAACGACATATTTCCCCGCGCGGGAAAATGGAATTGGTGGTCGGGATATCAGAACGAACCCAAAGCCACGGCGGACTAGCAGTACGAGCGCGCACCTTTGTCGCTTGCCCATCGAGAACGAAAATTCGGCCATCTCGGGAAATCCAGCGTCTCTCCGCGGTGCTTGCGAACTCCCGCTGGCTGAACGCATAATGTGCTTTTTCCGCCCGATTCGCAGGGTCGAACATTCTCGATCCGCCGCTGCGCGACCGATGACGACTTTGCCTCATTGAGAGTTGCCTATGTCCTGGATTCGGTTTGTGGTTTTCTCATTGGCAATTTGCGGCGGCGAGATTGCCGCGCCGGCTGCTGCACCTAAGACTGCCGCGCGCGAGGAGCCGATTCCGCATGCTCAGGACAAGCCGCCCGGACCGGCGCTTTCGCCGCAAGAGGCCATGCGGAAGATGGTCCTGCCGCCGGGATTCACCGTCGAATTGGTCGCCGCCGAGCCGGACCTCATTAATCCGGTGGCCATGACGTTCGACGAGCGTGGACGAATTTGGGTCACCGAAAGCATCGAATACCCGCGGCACGACGCCGGACCGGGGCGCGACCGGATCAAAGTTTTGGAATCGACCAAAGGCGACGGCCGGTTCGACAAGATCACGGTCTTCGCCGACGGGTTGAACATTCCCTCGGGCATCGCCGTCGGCCATGGCGGCGTGTGGGTCGCCAATTCGCCCGACATTCTGTTCATGCGCGACACCAAAGGGACCGGCAAAGCCGATTCGCGCGAGGTGGTCGTCACCGGGTTCGGCCGGGCCGACACGCACGAGGTGCCGAACTCGCTCACCTGGGGACCCGACGGATTTCTCTACGGTTTGAATGGCGTGTTCAATGAAGCTCATATCAAGCAGCATGGCAAGGAGTTCAACTTCACGTGCGCGATGTACCGCATCAATCCGCGCACCCGGGAGTTCGAAATTTTCTGCCAGGGGACGAGCAACCCCTGGGGCATCGCGTGGAATCCGGAGGGTTCCGCGTTCGTGAGCGCTTGCGTGATCGATCACCTGTGGCACCTGACCGAGACCGGCTACTACCAGCGGCAAGGCGGTCCTTATCCGCCCTTCACCTGGGTTCTGCCGTCGATTGTGCATCATCATCATCAGAAAGCAGCCTATTGCGGCCTGCTCTATCTCGATACCGACAAATTTCCCGACGCCTATCGCGACAAGCTGCTGATGGGCAACATCCACGGCGGTTGCCTGAATGTCGACGCCCTGCACCGTAACGGCTCGACGTACCTTGGCACACCGGACCCCGACCTGCTCACGGCGAACGACGCCTGGTTCATGCCCGTCTCGCAGAAGATCGGCCCCGACGGCTGCCTGTACGTGCTGGATTGGTACGATCGGTATCACTGTTATCAGGATGCGGGACGCGATCCGGCGGGCGTCGACCGCACATATGGCCGGCTCTATCGAATTCGATACAAGAACTCGCCCCCCGCCGGGCGTTTCGACTTGTCGCAAGAGACCGACGCCCAGTTGATCGACCGCTTGCTCAGTGGAATCAGCTATTTTCGCGAAACCGCCCAGCGGCTGCTGGCCGAACGCAACAGCGAGGCGGCCCGGCCGGATTTGGAAAAGCTAGTGCTCGACGATGCCGGGCCCCACAAGGCGCGGATCAGCGCCCTCTGGTCGCTCGTGGGTGCCGGGCCGTTGGAGGGCGAATTCCAGGACCAGCTGCTCGAATCCAACGACTCCAGCCTGCGGGCTTGGGGCGTGCGGGCGGCGGGGAACATGCATCGCGTGTCGCCAGAATTGCGCACAAAATTGCCGAACTGGCCAAAGACCCGTCACCCGATGTTAAATTGCAGGTCGCGATTGCCGCCGGCAAGATCGAGGGGCTCGACCCGGTGCCGGTGCTGCTGGATGTGTTGTCGCAGGCGGGCGACGATCCGCTGATTCCGGCCATTGTTTGGCAGAATTTGCAGCCGCTGGTCGACCATCGAACCGACGACATCTTGAACCGCATCGGCGCTGGCCAAGAATTGCTCCATTCGCCGGCTTATAGCAAATTCCTGCCACATTTGGTCGAACGAGTTCTCGAAGGCTCGTCGCCCGACCCGGCCGCCCTATGGCGACTGTTCCAAATGGTCTCTCACGGCGATGGCTCCGACATGCCCGCCGCGAAAAACTGTTTGGTTCTGTTGAGCCGCAAGGTGCAAAACCATGAACTTGCGGGACAGGCGCTGGCAGCGGTCCGAGCGAAATTTCAACCGGAGCTAAAAAAGATCCTTGCCGGTCCGCGATCCGATCCGCTGTGGGCCGATGCGTTGGTGCTTGCGGCGAGTTGGAAGGATCCCGTCGCATTGGATGCAGTCCGCGCAACGGTTGCATCAGACAAAGAGCCCGACGCGCGGCGGATCGAGGCTCTGGGCGCGCTCGTCGCCGTCGGCGACGCCGCGGCGCTCGACAGCGTGGGAGCGATCCTTGCGCAGCCGGCGAAAAGCTCCGCGGCATTGCGGGCCGCGATGCTCGGGCGCTGGGCGGCTCGCGCGACCCGCGCGTGGCGACCATCGTGCTTGAAAACTATGCGCGGCTCGAACCGGAGCTGCAGCCCCGGGCGATCGAACTGCTGACGCAGCGGCCCGTCTGGGCGAAAGCGCTGCTGGCCGCGGTCGGCGAGAAGAAAATTCCGGCTTCAGTGCTCAACGTCAACCAGGTCCAACGCCTGCTCGCCAGCCGCGACAAAGAACTGATCGCGCTCGTCATCGCGAAATGGGGCTCGGTCCGCACCGAGCGCAATCCGCAGCGCGAAAAGGTCGTGGCCCAGGTGCGTGAACTCTTGCGACACGAACACGGCGACGCGAAACAGGGGCAAATTGTCTTCAAACGCGTCTGCGGGCAGTGCCATCGGATTTATGGCGAGGGGCAGGATGTCGGCCCGGAAATCACGTCCAACGGCCGGGCGTCGTTCGAGCAATTGCTGTCGAACGTGCTCGACCCCAGCCTCGTGATCGGCGCTGCGTATCAGGCCCGAATCGTGCAAACCACCGGCGGTCGCACGCTGACCGGTTTGCTCGCCGAGGACAACTCGCAGCGGATCGTGCTGAAAATGCAGGGAGGAAAAACCGAGACGATCCCGCGGGCCGACGTCGAGTCGATCACCGTCAGCAAGCTGTCGCTGATGCCCGAGGGACTGGAGAAGCAACTGACCCAGCGCGAATTGATCGATCTGTTTGAATTTCTCTTGTGGGATAAACCGCCGGGCGACCCGACGGCCAAACGCCTGCCTGGCACGCCACGTTAGCGTGTTGAAAAAAGGGAACAGGCACCGAGCGGCGGCGCAGGATTGCATGCGCAACTCTAACGTGGCGCTCGGAGCCAGTCCCCTTTTTCAACGGCCGGTTTCTTCTCTTCTGCGGCTTCTCGAACTAAGATGGCACTGCGATCCAGTTGAGCTAAATGAGAAGTTGACCGTCATGGGAGGGCGAGGCTCCTGCCGAGCCGAGGAGGTTCCGGCTCGGCAGGAGCCTCGCCCACCCGATTGAGTGAATTCCTGACGTCGTTCTACCTCCCTCACCTTGACGAGCAATCCCTGATGTCTTCCGCCATCGAGTTGCCTGCGATCGCCGATCCTCCAAAGCTCAAAAAGCACCAGGTGTTGCTCGTCGCCAATGGCGATCTGCGACTAGCCGCCAATCAGGTCTGTTGGGCGGCCCAAGCCGAAATGGAGCAAGCTTTGACAACCGCGGTGGCCGATGCCGGCTACGAGCTGATTCGCGCCCATCCTTATCGCGAAGATCGCAAACATGGCTTCATCAGCTCGCAGCGCGAAGGGATGCAAGTTTTTTCGCAAATCAACCCCAAAGCTCCGCTGATCGTCGCCGAAGCGGTCTGGCAATATTCGCATCATTTGCTGCATGGCTTGATCTCGCACCGCGGGCCGATTCTGACCGTAGCCAATTGGTCGGGCACCTGGCCGGGACTGGTCGGCATGCTGAATCTCAATGGCTCGCTCACGAAGGCGGGCGTCGATTATTCCACGCTCTGGAGCGGAGATTTTTCCGACCCGCATTTCGTCAAGCAACTCAGCCGCTGGCTGCGCAAGGGAAAGCTGCGGCATAAGACCGAGCACGTGGTGCCGCTGGACGATGTGAAAGTGCCGAAGCCGCTCCGCCGCCTGGCCGAAACGCTGGCCGACGAGTTGCAACGCGACAAAGCGATCATGGGCGTGTTCGACGAAGGCTGCATGGGGATGTTCAACGCGGTCGTTCCCGATCATCTGTTGCAGCCAACCGGGGTGTATAAGGAACGGCTGAGCCAGTCGGCCTTGTATTACGAAACGACGCAGGTTGCCGACGACGAGGCCCAGGCAGTGCGCCGCTGGATGGAAGAGCGAGGCATGAAATTCGTCACCGGGCCCAATCCCGCGACCGATCTCACCGACGATCAAATCCTGGCCCAATGCAAGATGTATATCGCCGCGCTGCGCATCGCCGACGACTTCGGCTGCGCCACAATCGGCATCCAATATCAACAGGGTTTGAAGGACCTGCTGCCGGCAAGCGATCTGGTCGAAGGCACGCTCAACAATTCCGATCGCCCACCGGTCCGCAGCCGCGACGGGGCGCGCATCCTGTATGAAGGCCAGCCGTTGCCGCATTTCAACGAAGTCGATGAATGCGCGGGCCTCGACGGCCTGTTGACCTACCGTGTGCATCGAGCCCTCGGGCAGCCGGTCGAAAACACGCTGCACGACTTGCGGTGGGGCGATTGGGATAAGTCGGGCACTCTCAGCGACTATGTGTGGGTCTTCTTGATCAGCGGCTCCGTGCCCCCGGCCCATTTCCAAAACGGCTGGGCCAGCGCTTCCAGCGAACGCCAGCCGCCGATGTACTTCCGGCTCGGCGGCGGCACGCTCAAGGGAATCTCGAAGCCGGGTGAAATCGTCTGGTCGCGAGTCTTCGTCGAGGATGGCCGGCTGAAGATGGACTTAGGCCGGGGCGAGGCCGTCGAATTGCCGCGCGAAGAAACCGACCGCCGTTGGCAAGCGACCACGCCGCAATGGCCGATCATGCATGCGGTCACTTACGGCGTGTCGCGCGACCAGATGATGGCCCGGCACAAGAGCAACCACATTCAAGTGGTTTACGCCTCAAGCGCCGACGCCGCCGACGCCGCGATGCTGACCAAAGCCGCGCTAGCGGAAGAGCTCGGCTTGGACGTGGCGTTGTGCGGCACCAGAAAAGATGGCTCGGCCTGGTAGCCAACTACGCTCGCCTTTAATGCCGTGGCGTGGCCCCGCCCACCATTGCGGTAGTGGCACCGCTTGAGCTCCGACGGCACACGGAGTGTGCCTACTACGTAGCAGGCACGCTCCGCGTGCCGTCGCCGCGCCAAAAAGCTCAAAATGTACCACTGCGACCAATGCGACCGAATTGCCCTGTGGGCGGTCGAATGGTTAAGATGCAGTCGGCTTCGACCATTTGTCGAAGCGCGGCGGGCGGCCATTTCCTCGGACTGAATTAAGGCTTTAGCGTGTTGAGCCGGGTTGCGAATGCCGTGTTTTGGATGAGCCGCTATCTCGAGCGGGCCGAGAATGTCGCGCGATTCATCGATGTCAACGAACAACTGACGCTCGATCTTCAGGGCACCATTTCCGAGCAATGGGCCCCGCTGATTTTCACGACCGGCGACGACAAGATGTTCTTCGAGCGCCACAAGGAGCCGACGCGCGAAAACGTGCTCCATTTCCTCACGCTCGACGCCGATTATCCCAACTCGATCTATTCCTGCGTGCGCCAGGCGCGCGACAACGCCCGAGCCATCCGCGAAATCCTGTCGCTGACCATGTGGGAGCAAATCAATCGCTTCTATCTGATGATCCGGGCAGCGGCCGATGCCGCCACCACGCATGCCGCCGCCGAAACGATCCGCCATACGCTGGACGAGGTGAAGCTGTTCAGCCATCTCGTGCAGGGGGCGACCGACACGACGATGTCGCACGGCGAGGCCTGGCATTTCGCCCGGCTGGGCCGGCTGCTAGAGCGGGCCGATAAGACGTCGCGGATCCTGGATGTGAAGTATTACATTCTGCTGCCCGACGCCCGCGACGTCGGCACGCCGCTGGATATCGTCCAATGGTCGGCGCTGTTGAAATCGGCCAGCGCGCTGGAGATGTACCGCAAACGGATGGGCCGGATCGTGCCGGCCAAGGTGGCCGAGTTCCTAATTCTCGATCGCGATTTTCCCCGCTCGTTGCGCTATTGCCTGTCGCGGGCCGAAAACTCGCTGCTCAAGGTGACCGGCACGCCGGCCGGCTCCTTCGGCAATCGGGCCGAGCAGCAACTGGGGCGCCTCCGCTCGGCGATGGATTACACCAGCACGGACGACATCATCCAGCAAGGGATGCACGAGTTCGTCGATCATTTCCAAACGGAATTGAACGACGTCGGCACGGCCATCCAAGAAGTGTTCTTCGACCTGGCGCCCCATCCGGTCGTTGCGCCTGTCTGAAAAAGAATCTGCAAAAATGCGGCTTTCTCATTATGTCCCGGCTTCCCCCGTCCGTTTCAGCGACCTCATCTGTCGCCACCATCTGCAAGCCATCTCCGCGTGAACCGGTCAGCGATCGCCGATGGCTATCGAAATCGCGTGGGGATTACAGTTCTGTTGCCTAGTCCCTGGATTGGCTCCAGGTTTCGCTCGTCGTGAAATTTCCCGTCAGATTCTTTTAGGGGGACCGCCGCCATGTCCGTCGCGAATTTTGCTGCCCGTCTGCTGCTCAACTTCCGCATGATGTATCCAAAGTTCGGACTTGCTTCGGGTCTGATGGCCGCATTGGTGATTGTGTCTTCCACTGCGACCGCTGCAACCTACTCCGCGGGCGGCGATTTGAAGGCGGCCATACTTGCCGGATCCGCGACGAATCCCTCGGGGCCGTGGCAATATGGTGAATCGAGCACGGCGGCAGGTGGGGCATTTACCACTGCACTTGACGTCTTAGACACTTCAACCGGAAGTGCCCTCGAAGGATGGTATAACCCAGGGATAGTAACTCCGGGAGGAACGGTCGTTAATCCAGCTGGGCCGATCACTTTTGCCAACACAGGTAGCACCCCGGTTGCCGGGCCTGGCCCGATCGCGCCGGGCGATGCTTTTTTGCACCCGGGACCCAGCCCCACGAATGGTTACGCGGAATTCCTTTTCACCGCGCCGTCGACAGGGCCCTATTTGATCAATGCCACCTTCTACCCCGCCAACACCGGGACGGACGACGTTCACGTCACTGTCAATGGCGTTACGGATTTCACCGCGTTCTTTGCGGGCGACGCACCCGCAGCCACCAATTATACGCATCTGTTTGATCTCGCGGCTGGTAGCACGATCGCGTTCACTGAGGGCGCATACGAAAGCACCATGACAACCTGGAGCTACAATTCCAATGCGCTGGGTCTGGACGCCACCATTACACTCCTGCCCGAGCCCTCCTCGATTGTCGCCCTCTGCGGCCTTGGCGCGATGGGACTAATCCTTGTTGTCCGTCGCCGCCGCCAACAGAGCTAACCATCGACTCTGTCGAATTGACAAAACACAAAAGCCCACGGTGTCCGCCGCGGGCTTTTTTCGTCATAATCGGTTGTGTGCTGGCAGCTTCCAATCAACGAATGTTCAGTCTCGCGCGGTACAAGCGACTTCGCGACGCCGGTTATTTGTCGCCGTGGCGGCCGAGCACGGGTCCGTCGGCCTTCGTTTTTACCAGCGAATACTTGTGCGCCACCGGCTTGTTGATTTGGAATATCCGATCTTCGAGCAGCTTGGCGTCGGCGTTGTCCTTGGCGATTCGCGCATCCATGCCGAGGATCAAATGTTCCGAAGAGACGAGCTTTTGCTTGCTCTTCACGTTGTCGGGATGCTCTTTCAGCTCGTGCTTCGCATCGACATAGTCCTGGAAATTCCACCATTCGGTGCGCATCGAATCGACGGGGCCTTCGTTCCGCTGCTTGTTGAGATTCGCGACGGCCAAGGCTTGTTGATATTGCGGCGTCTTGGCGTTTTCTTGCAACTCGACGTGGTGTTCCAACTGCACATTGTCATACGCGCCCACTTCCTGGCCATCAATCGCGAGCACGTACTTGCCGGGCGTTAGGCCGTGAATCTCGAGCGTCTCGTCATTCATCGAGTCTGCAAGATCGTGCAACTGGGCGTCGATCTGAGCTTCGTTCGGCACCACCCAGGGGAGGCTGTCCGCCTTCCAGGTGAATTCCACGCCGTTGGCGAGCCGCTTGAGATCGGTTAGCTTTCCGCCCCCGGCGGTGATTTGATGTTGCTTGTCGGCGTCGAGGGCCAGGCAAATGTCGGACACTTGCCGCGACAGCCCAAGATCGTGGATGATCGCGGTCGTCATCACCATGTGTCCTGCGGGGCCAGGATGCACGGCGTCGGGAACCAGCGTAAAAGTCGGATTCGACTTGCGAAGCTCCATCGCAATGTTGTTCATGGGGCCCCAAACATCGACAAACCCATATCCTGAATCCATGGCGACTTCACGCAGCCACGCTCCGTAATAGGTCATGACGGCGTTATACATCAGCGTATTCTCGGGATTCGCATGCGGACGCTTGGCGCGGCGCACCCGAGCGTCGAACATGGTCGGATCCATGATGACCGGCGTAGCGCCGATTTTTTCGATCTTCTCGAAAATCGTCGTCATGTCTTTGCGGTACGTCGCGAAGATCGTCGGATTGAACGGCTCGTGATTTCCGTCGTTCATTCCCAGCAGCACGAAGACGTACTTCGGCTTGTAGGCGGCCACGTCGCGGTCGAATCGTTCGAGAGCCTCCCAAGCCACCGAGCCGCTCACGCCGGCGTTGTGCAGCTTCAATCGCATCTGCGGATACCGGGTGTAGAAATAATCGCCCAGGTATTGGGTATAGAGCCGTTGGTGCGTGATGCTGTCGCCATAAAACACGATGCTGTCGCCGTCGCTCAGGTCGAGCTTGGTCAGAGGCGATTTAACGGTGATCGGGATCGCGGTCGGAACGGTCCCGATTTTGTGCGTGGCGCTAAGCAAAATGGGATTGTCCGCTTTGCCTGGACGGCTGTCGGAAACGCTCTTCAGTTCGCCGGCTCCAGTGAGCCCGACGACGGCCAGGCTAAGCAACAAAGCGGCGGTGAGCCGCGAACCCAAGCGAGTCTTCGTAATGGCCATGAGGATTTGAACGAGCATTGTCAGCCCCTTCTTGCTTCGCTGATTTGAGGGTGCCACAAAATTGAGGATTTCTTGATGACTTTTGAAAAAAGACGGTCTGACGATTGGCTTTTTCGCGAAGGAGAACTCAAGAATTCAATTGTGCGCGCCACTGGCCACGCACTTGAATACTTCAATTTTATCGGTCGCAAATTTTTGTCGGTCGAACCCAACTCTCGAAGGAAGTCAGATTTACCGGCGCTTCAGAAGCGCGGAGCAGCCGGTAACGCGCGGCGGGAACAAAGAAGGCGGGAACGCTGACGAAATCATTATATATTGCCCCACAGCGCAGTAAATCAGCCCGCTGCCGATTTTTCAACTGGGCGTTAGAACAGTCGGCAGCCGCTCAGGGCCTCGCGTCCCCATCGAAGGGCGTATTTTTCCAGTCGTCGAAGGGCGTGTCATCGCCCACGTCGACGTAGGCATGGCAGTGGGAGCACTCTTGGACAGTGCCGCTTTGTTCCGGCGGAAACAAGGAAACTTTGCCGCATTCGTCGCACTTCACCGAGATTGGCGGGCCCAATCGTCCGGTTCGCCGCCGCGGATCACGACTCTGACGATATTCGTCAACGATTGGCTTTGCCCGATCCAAATCGGCTCGATCGACATACACTCGGGGGCGAAGCAAGTTTGGCAATGTCAATGCATACGACACGTCGTCCATCGCAGCCGCCTCCAGCCCAGCCGAATTCAGAATGCTGCAAACCAGATGGGCTTCGAGATTGTCGACGGCCAAATAAACAGGAACGGGATCCGCAAGTTTCATGGTTGATTCAACCTGAACAGCTACGGCAGAGTTCGACGAGCCCGGACCATTATCGGGCCAGCGATCGTCCTCGTACAGCGAACGGAGCCCATTTTCGTGTTCTCACCATTCGGCCTCGTGGGCCGAACCGGTGGCGGAAGGCGGGAAACTTCCTCTAAATGAGGTGGCGAGGCGACGCCCGGCAAAAAAAACCGGTCTTTGTAAAAATTGGATAGGTCAGTAAAAAGTACGCCCCCACGGAGTGTTTGCCTCACTATCCACCCACGCCATTTGAGGAAGCAACATCTGCCTAAACCGCTGCTGGCATTCATGTTAACGATTCAACGCAGATCGCGCTGGCTCGATCCGGCATGAGACGTGATGGATCGAGAAAACGTCCGCTTGGGGGCGGCATTTTTGAGAGTGAAACCCAGACAAAGGACTGTCGACTGCCTGGGATCAGGCTGACGGTCAAAAAACATTCAGGAGGAGTGACCATGTTTCACCCGTTTTCGAGACTCGGAACCACCTTGTTCGGCATCGTCCTACTGGGCGCTGCCGGCGCCTGGTTTGCCGCCGGATCGCGGACCAAGGCCCAGGACGTGCCCGCCGATCCGCAGCCTGTCGACGCCCCGGGCCAAGAGGTCCTGACGCAGGGGCCGGTTCACGAAGCGTTCGCCGAACCGACGACGCAAAACGCCGCCGCCCCCTTGGTGGTCCCCAAGCAGCCCCCGGCGCCGGTCGAAGAAATGCCCCCGGATGTCAAGCCCGATGGGACCAACGTCGAGTGGATCTCGGGCTACTGGGCCTGGGACGACGGCAAGAAGGATTTCGTCTGGGTGAGCGGCATCTGGCGCGATGCCCCGCCGGGGCACGTCTGGTTGGCCGGCTATTGGAACAACACGCAGGACGGCGCTCAATGGACGCCTGGCTTCTGGACCACCGCCGCGCAAAAAGAAGTCAACTATCTGCCCGAACCCCCTAACTCGTTGGAAACGGCCTCGCCCTCGACGCCGGCTCCCTCGCCTAGCGATTTTTACGTGCCTGGATACTGGAATTATGTGGGAGCCCGTTACGTCTGGCGGCCCGGCTATTGGACCGCGGCCCAGCCCGATTGGATTTGGATTCCGACGCACTATGTTTGGACCCCCAGCGGCTATGTGTTCATTCCTGGCCACTGGGACTACGCATTGGAACGTCGCGGCGTGTTGTTTGCCCCGGTTTACTTCGCGCCAGGCGTTTACCTGCGGCCGCGATTTGTCTGGGGTCCCAGCGTCGTGATCGACCCAGGCGTGTTGACCGTGAATTTCTTCGTGCGGCCCGGCTACGGCCACTACTATTTTGGCGACTGCTACGGCCCCGCCTATGTGTCGTTGGGCTATCGGCCTTGGTTTTCGGCGGGCGTAACGGTCGGCTACGATCCGCTGTTCACCTACTATCGCTGGTCGCATCGGGCCGATCCGGGTTGGGCCATCGGCGTGCGCGATCGTTATGTATTCATGGAAGCGCATCCTGAAGCCCGGCCTCCGCGCACCTATGCGGCATCGCTGGCCGTGGGAGTGAATGTCGGCGGCGTGCGCGTGGCGTTGACCTTGAACGACTATGCCCGTCGCCCCGCGATGGGCCCCGGCCACGGCGCTCCGATGCATTTCAGCACCGTATCGATGGCGCAGCGGCAAGCGCTCGCGCACGAGGCGATTCGCAGCAACGCGATCGTTCAGGAACGGGCCCGGATGGAGACGTCCGGCGGTGGACCCGGCGAGCATCGAGCGATGAATCTAGACACGCTGGGCCGTGCCGGCGGCGGCCATTTGCCTGGCGCGTCGGCAGCCGTGGCGTCCAACCACGGTCAAGAGGCGCTGCGCGGCATCGGCAGCGCCCATCCGTCGACGGTTGGGCCGAACGCAGCACACGGGGGCCAGCCGATGCCGAACTCCCGTTTGCCCGCAAACGGAAAACCGCCGGTCAATGGCCAGCCAAAGCAGCCGCAACGCGATCCGCGCGAAGCCAAGGGAAATGAAGGACCGCATTTCTAACGCTGTTCCTGGCAAATGATCCGTCAGGTTCGTTGAATCTGGATCTGCTCCGCAATCGAAGCCGCCGGAAGAATTCTTCCGGCGGCTTCATTTCATTTAGGTAGCGCTGTAACCGCGAGCCACTTGACCGGGGCGCGAAATTCTCTGATGATCCGCGCTGGGATGCACGTTGACTCTGGGGAGCTGTCGCAGTGAACCGCCGCGATTTTCAGAAGCTGACTGCCGCCGCTCTCGGCGGGCTTGTTACCGGATCGCTGGCCGGCTGCGATCGCCGCGACGCCGATCCGCCGTTCGGGCAGCGGCACGTTTGCCGCGGGCTGAACATCTGCAAAGGTCTCGGCCGCGGCGGGAAGAACGCCTGCGCCGGTCAAGGAAATTGCGCCACCGTTGCTCACGATTGCGCCGGCAAGAACCAATGCAAGAATCAGGGGGGCTGCAGCCCCGCGCCCGCCGCGAATGCTTGTGCCGGCAAGGGAGGCTGCGCGATGCCGATCATGGCCAGCGCCTGGCAAAAAGTTCGCGACCGCTTCGAAGCCGACATGGCCAAACGCGGTGTAAGAATCGGCGCCGCCCCGCCCGTCAGCTCGTAACTCACTCTCGAATTTTCAACACCCAGCTAAGGCTTTACTGCTTCGAGAAACAAATAGGGCCGCATCCGCGCATCGAGCGTTTCGTTGCAAAAGTAGTGCGCCCAGTTATGCTCCGAGCCGACCATGCAGCAAACGTCGAGCTGTGCGACGTTGGGATGATCGCCTCCCAACCCGATATAGCCCAGGGCTTCGCAACGCGAACAGCGATCGAGATGTGGGTAGAGCCGCAAGGCGTCGTCGCAACTGTTGTTGAGCATCAGCATCTTTTCGATCTGCGGCAAAGCCGCGGAGTTGGCTGCCCCGGGCGAGAGCCAATTGCAATCTTCCGCGGCGGCCAGCAACACGGCCCGGATCGTGCGATGGTCGCTGAGATCCTCGGCTGGCAACTGCATTCCCAGCAGATTGCCGCCCCCCAGGAGATGCGCCGCCCCGGTGACGACCCGTGCCCCGAAGCTGTAACCGGCCAGACCCAGCGGCACGCGATGATCGATCTGGCCGAGGAACCAACCAAGGTACCAGGCATCGGTGTCGGCGCGGTAAGAGTGCTCGCGGATAGCCGCGACGCGATGGCGGCGCGGTTCATCGGTCGGCCAGGACCAGATCACGAACCGGACCGGTCGATCTTCCGTGGCATTGCCGGTCAGTTGGCGATAGACCGTCATCCCATTGCTGACTGCATCGCCGGCATAAACGAAGTTTCCATGAACGTACACGTCGGTTGGAATTGCAGGATTGTCGGCGGCGAGAAAATCCTTGAGCGTTGCCACCTGCCAACCGGTCGATTCGCCATAGCGCTGGATCGCGAGCGCCGGCGCGGCATTGCCCGCGGCGCAGCCCAAGCAGCGCGTGCTAACCAGCCACAGCTGATCGCCCGGTCGAAGCACCTGGCAGCCGCGCGCAGCGGCGGGCGCCTGCACTTGCGGGGCGGTCGCCGCCGGTGCGGGCGCTGACGGTGAAGGCGAAATCGGAGCGGGCGCAGTAGGCGACGCCGATATCGGAGCCGGCGCGGGTGGCGGTGGCACCGGCGCTGCCGCCAACATGGTCTGAAGAACAAACAGCATCAAACCAGTCATCGCGGCCATTGCGAATGTGGGACAACGTCGGTCGGATCCAAAGTTTTGAATGTTCGCGCTCATAAAGTTCCTCGCCAGCAACGTCAAGTTGTCATGGCCGCCGCGCAGCGCCACGGACTCGTACTTCCCCAAGGCGGTCTCGGGCTACGTTGCTTCGATCTCAATTGCTGTCGTCGAACTGATCACTCGTCACTCATGCGATCCGTGTCGTCCGTGGTTATTTCTTCGAGCGTTGATGCGCGGGAAATTCAACCACGGATGGAACGGAACGTAGCTGTGAAAGTGTAGCACTTTTTCAACGCGGTGCGGTTGCGAAGACGCAACCGGACCAGAGAAAAATTCCGACGCGTTGCGTTTGCACATCACGGCGCGTGGGGTAGAGTTGCTTGGCCGAAAGCTCGCCGGCCAAGGATTCCGTTCGTTATGGAGATACCCAAAATGAAGAAGCTCCTGTCCCTGCTGGTTTTGGCGTTGGCGGTCGGCGGCATGACCGGATGCAACAGTTGCGGTGGTCGCGACGGTTGCGGTGAATCCGGCTTCGGCTGCTTTAACTGGTTCAGCCGGCCACGTTGCCACGAATGCAATTCTTGCAATACGTGCAACCATTGCAGCGCGTGCGATTCGGGCGAATCGCTGGGCATAGAAGAGTCCGGCGGTTGCTCGTCGTGCGGCACAACCACGATGATGGTGGAACCCGGCTCGTCGGGCCCCCACACGGTGGTTCCGGGCCCCGACTCCTATAGCTATTCGCCCGGCAAATAGCCGCTCGCTCGACCCGAGGATCTGATCGAATTGAGTTTGCCGGCGACGCCGTTTGCCACGACCTGTGCAGGACTGTAGCACGCACGACCAAAAACCGTCCGCGCTCCGGGTCGCAATATCCTGAATGCGACCCTCGCGGCCGGTTTTTTGTTGTCGGGCGGCGCTCGCAAGGGTGGGCATCGCTCACTAAAGCACGCGCGCTGCGGAACTATTTGCATCGCTGGTGATCGGTGGGCAGTGCCCGCCCTACCACCTCGCGGCAGTGGCGGCGGGACGAAATCGGTCTACAATTGGGTTCCTTCAATTCATGGAGCCCTGGTAGCTCGTCGTCCTTGCGAAACGGCCTTTGCCTGTGTCTGATCCGACCCAAAAACATGACGCAGCGGATGCTGATTCCCACGCAGAAGAATCTGCGGCCGCACAACACACGGCGCTAGAAATGGCGTCACTAGAACCTGCGCGCGAAACGGCGCCGGGACTGGGGCTGGCACAAGTCTGGCTCAAGCCGCGCAAAGCTCGCCCGTTTTTCGGGCGGCATCCGTGGGTGCTGGATTCCGCCATCGACCACGTCGACGGCCATCCCGCCGATGGCGATGCCGTCGAATTGATGACCGACAAGGGCCGCTTCATCGCCCGCGGCCTGTTCAACAGCCGCAGCCGAATTCGCGTCCGGCTGTACACCTGGCTGCCGGCCGAACCGCTCGACGTCGACTTTTGGCGCACGCGGCTAAAGAATGCGCTGGCCCTACGCGAGCAACTGGGGTTCACCGATCCGCAAGGAGGCGCGGCTGGTGTTCAGCGAAGCCGACAGTTTCAGCGGTCTGATCGTCGATCGCTACGGCGATTATCTGGCAATTCAGCCAACCGCGCTGGCGATCGCGAACCGCTTGGAAGAAATCGTTCCGCTGCTGTTCGAGCTGATTCATCCACGCGGAATCGTGGTTCGTCAGGAGCGGGGGCTGGCCCAGATCGAAGGGCTGCAAATTCCGCAACAAAAACATTGGGGACAATTGCCCGATGGCCCGATCTTCATCGACGAGCATGGACTGCGCTACGGTGTCGACCTGCGCGAAGGTCAAAAGACCGGTTTCTATTTGGATCAGCGGGAGAATCGGCTGGCGGCAGCCCGGTATTGCCGCGGCCGCCGGGTGCTCGATCTCTTTTGCTATAGCGGCGGATTTGGACTGGCGGCCTCGCGGCTCGGCGGAGCGGCGGAAGTCCTGGCCATCGACGGCAGCCAAGCGGCGATCGCGCTGGCTCGAGCCAATGCGGAACTGAACGGCGTGTCGAACCTGCATTTCCAGGTGAGCGACGGGTTTCAAGCCCTCGACGAGTTGGTGGCCCGGCACGAGCGGTTCGGAGCGATCGTGCTCGATCCGCCGAAGTTTGCTCGCAGCCGAACGGCGGTTGGCGACGCGCTGATGGCCTACCACCGGTTGAACCGGACGGCCGTCGATCTGCTCGAGCCGGGCGGGATTCTGGTTACCTGCAGTTGCTCCGGCCATGTGAGCCGCGAAGATTTTCTGCACCTGATGGCCGGCGTATCGCAGCGCTGCGGCCGCGAGATTCAGGTGCTCGAACAGCGCGGCGCCTCGCCCGATCATCCGACGAGCGCCGCTTGCTTGGAAGGCGAATATCTGAAGTGCTTCATTTGCCGCGTGACGTAGGCGGCTTGAGGCTTGAGGCCACAGGCTTGAGGTACGAAGAGACGAAAGGATGTGCCCGCCCTCAGCCCTCAGCCCTCAGCCCTCAGCCCTCAGCCTTAAGCCTCTCGCCTCCGGCGAGGCAGGCGCGCATTGCATCCGGCGAGATGAACGCCAGATTCGCTACGAGCATCATCAATCCGAAGCTGATCATCCCGCTCACCAGTGCCGTCGAAAGCCACATCGGCAGCGCGATCGCCAACAGCAGCGGCCGGGCGAGACGATTCCAAATGAACAGTGCGAAGCAGAGCTCGAAACCGACAATCGCCAACGTCCAAAGGTTGATGATGTACGTCCAGCTCGACGTGCCGAGCGCCGTCAGATCGATTACCCGCGAGTCGGGCCGCGCGATCAATCCCCAGACGGCGGCGCCATCCCACCACGGCGCACCTTTAGCTTGGCCAACGCCATCGCCGCATAGATCGCCGTGAGATGAACTTGCATCAGCCGCAACGAAACCGTGCCGGAGGTCGAGAACCGCGGCACGAGCAACGATGGCAACAAGCCGGCCGTTTGGCCCGATCGTCGGTTGCCGAAAAGCAGCGAATCCAACGAGAGCGTCGCGCCGCACGGGCCGATGCAGAGATAAAACATCAGCATGGCCACGATGTCGTCAACCGGCCGGACCAGAACCGGTCCCCGATGGATCAACGACAGCACGGCGACGAGCGCCAGGATCGACGTTACCCGCGTGAACAAGCCAACCAGCATCAGTAGCAACGCCACGGCCCCGGCCCAATACATCGCCGTAAGCGCCGACGCGCTTTCGGCGTAGTCGAACAACGAAAACACGGGCACATTGCCGCGCAGCGCCAGCATCGCGTCGCGCGACAACAGCCCGTCGGGACCGAAAAATCGCTGCAAGTCGGGCCAATACGTCAGATATAGTCCCAAGGCCACAAGGGCCGTTAACAGCCGGATCACGCCAAGCGTGATCGGATCGCTGGGGGTAAACCAGAATCGATTCCAACCGCTGCCAAAGCGGCCGACGAGCGTGCGAAAATATTTGTTAACGGCCGACATGCTTCTTGATTTTTGCTTTGGGCGCGATGTTCGAAGTTTCGATCGTTTCTTGGGGAGGCGGAGAATACTAGCCCGAAGCGTGAGCGAGGACGCTTTGCAAGATCATCGTCCAGCGTCCTCGCTCACGCTTCGGGCTAGTTTACTCTTCGTTGAAAATGGCTTGGCGCGGACCAGCGTTAACGGCCAGTGGACAAAAATCGCGATTTCAAAACGCACGCGCGGCGCATGGGCTATTTGGAAACGGGCTGCTTGGTGGCCGAAGTACCAGATTTTTTGGGGGTCGCGGGCTGCTCCACCTTTTCAGATTTCGACCCGGGCGTCGCCGTGGCATCGGCATGGGTCCGTAGCGGCGATACCTCCAGCGACGGTAGATTGTCGAACGTCTGCGGCCGGCCATCGGCAGTGATGACAACCGAAACGTCGGACACTTTTTCCATATACCGGGAATCGTTCGGATCGCGCACGTGAACATCGGGATCGGCCATTTCCGTTCGGCTGATGCCGCGATGATAGTAGCACCGCAAGCTCACGGAATATGCCCCGGGATGCTGGTGAATCAGCCCCGCGCCGATCGAGCCGGATAAAAGATTTTTCCGAAACACATCGATGGCCAGCGGCGCATCGCCGGTTGCGCGAATGACGAAATAGTCGACAAACCAGGCCAGCCGGGCCCAACGGTCCCGCCGCTCGCTGGGCCACATGTCGGCTGCGGGCAGCGTCAGCGATTCGAGCTTGTTGTCTTTGTCGCGGATCGTCGCTTCCAGATGATGATCCCAATCCAGCGGCTGATCGTTCATCAAATGATAGTCGTAACCCCGGTCGAGCCAGAGCTGGGTCAGATAAGGCTCCGCTCCCGGCGTGTATTCCTTGATGTCGCGAAGCAACGGCGACGCCCCCGAATCGGTGCTCGTAAGCATCGCCAAAAAGACGAAAAAGAGATGCACGATAATCAACAGCGATACGATGCCGCGGACTTCTTGCCTCGGCAATTTGCCGGGCTGTGCTTTCGGTTTCGGGCTTGATGGACTATTCATCGCAAAGGTATCCGACGCGAAAACGCGCCGGAATGATTGAAAATATGCCGGGAATTCTCCGGCCGCTGAAAATCACGGATAATCGAAGCGGCGCCGTAACCCGTCCTCGATCGGAAGCGATCATCGAGGTCGCACGGCCAGCGGCAAGCTACCCCGTGCAGGCGGCACAACCGCTGCCCGATGAAAACTCGTCGCTCGTCGAACTTGGCCCATGATAATTAGCCGATACAACGAATGTAAGGCTCCCCAACGGCAAAGGTCTTGAATGAACAATCGTTGCTCGCGAATTTTTAGCCTGACGGCGTTGACCCTCGCCTCGTTGTCGGTCGCCTCAAGTGCCAGGGCCCGGGATCTGTTCGTCGACAACATGGCGGGCAACGATCGATCGGACGGGCAAGCCCAGGCGCTCGTTCAACCCGGCATCGGCCCGGTGCGCACGCTCGGCCGGGCGCTGCAACTCGCCGATGCCGCTGACCGGATTTTTCTAGCGAACACGGGCACGCCGTATCACGAATCGGTTTGCTTGCAAGGCGATCGAAATAGCGGCTACTATTTTCAGCCCTTCACGATCAACGGTGGCGGCGCCACGCTCGACGGCTCGGTCGCGGTGCCGGCCGACGTTTGGCAGAATTATCGCGACGACGTGTTTCGTTTCCGCCCGCGGCTGATGGCCTATCAGGAATTGTTTCTCGACGGCCTGCCTGCCAAACGCCGAGCGGTGAGCGGCACGCTGGCCGGTGTGCCGCCGCTGGCGCCGCGCGAGTGGGCGCTATCCGATGGCGCGATCTATCTCCGTGTCGATCCGGGCCGCTTGCCGTTTCAATACCATGCGACTTTTTCCGATCTGTCCGTCGGCATGACGCTCTACAAAGTGCGCTACGTGCTGATTACCAATCTGATCGTCGAAGGCTATCAGCTTGACGGGCTCAACGCCCAGGATGCGAGCGAATCGATCACGATCGCCGACATCACGGCGCAAGGCAACGGCCGAAGCGGCATCGCCGTGGGAGGGGCGTCTCATGTGCTCATCGATTCTTGCCGCTTGGGGAGTAACGGCGAAAGTCAATTGCACATCGAAGGCCCGGGCGAAACGCGCGTCGAACGATCCGACATCGTGGCCAAAACGGGCCCCAAGTGGCTGGTCCATGAAAGCCGGCTAACGATTGATGGACAGCCGGCGAAGTGATAACCCGACACGGAACTTGCGCATCCGCAGGGTGGGCAACACCTTGCCAATTGGCATCCGTAGGGTGGGCATGGCCCACCATTCGCAATCGATGCTGGGCCGCGATGCAATAGCACTGTGGTGGGCGGTGCCCACCCTAAGCACCAACTTCGCCTTGCGGCCAGCGCGACTTTGTCGGCCACGGCGTGCAGTGGGCCGTCGATCAATGCCGCCGGCATCTTGTCTGCCCGATTCGACTCAGTATTGAACAGCGCCGCCCAATGCAAATTGTCGGAGCGACGCACGAGCAATGCCGACGTGCCGGAGATCATGCCCATGTGCCAGGAATTGAACTTGCCATCCGAACCGACGATTCGCACACTCCAGCCACAACCGTAGTAAACGTCTCGCGGTTTGCCTGCGGCGTCGTAGCCTGCCAAGCCTGGGGGCCGGGCAAATGTTTGCCGGACGCTTTCCGGCGTCAGGATGAGGCAATGGCGCGGATCATCGAACGCGGCCGCGAAGCGGACCAATTCCGGCGCCGACGCGATCCAGCCACCGTGCGCCGCGAAAGCGTCGAAATTCTCGCCGCCGTAGGGCAACGGCACTTTCGCTCCCAGATGCGGCCCGATGACGGCCGGCCCGGTCCGCGCGTGCGAGTCGTAATACTTCACCTCGTCCGCGGCCCGCTCGGCGAGCAAGGCTTTACCGAGCCGCATCCGGGTGATCTTCAGCGGCGCAAGCACCTTGCGACGCACATAGGCTTCGTAGGCCACGCCGCTCAATCTGGCGATCGCCAGTCCCAGCAGAATGTAGCCGAAATTCGAATAGGCATACCGTTCGCCCGGCGCAAAGTCCAAGGGAAAGCCGAGCATGTACTGCATGATATTCTCGGGCGAAATCGGCATCGGCGTGCGCACCTTTTCGACGATGTCGGGAATTGCCACGATTGGATCGAACGATTTATCGCGATCCCAACCGCCGCGATGCTGCAGCAGTTCTAGAATCGTGATTTGTTTCCAGCGCGGATCGAATCGCGCACCTTTCCATGTCGGCTCGCTTAGCCCCAGCACGCGCCAGATCTTGTCGTCCAAGCGCAGCTTTCGCTCATCGACAAGGCACAGCGCGGCGGCGGAAGTGAACGGCTTGGAAACGCTCGCCAGGCGGAATAGCGACGCCGGCTCCACCGGTTTCCGCTCCTCGCGGTCCGCCCAGCCAAAACCCCGGGCATAGACCAAGCGGCTGCCACGCGTGATCGACAGCGCAGCGCCCGGCACATGCTCTTTGACGATGAATTCAGACATCAGCCGGTCGAAGCCTTCCAACTCCGGTACGCGCTGCCCGGTCACGATTGGCTCGCCGGCCGCGGCGGATTCCAGAGGCCGATCCGCGGCAAGCAATGTGCGCGATGTCTTCGAGCCAGCGAGAAGTCCCACCGCGACGGTGCTGCGCAGGAATGTCCGTCGATTCGGCTGTCCAGCGCGCAGGGTTTTTCCGAGAGCCTTCTTCGAGAACCGCATGTTACAACGCCTTTGAAATTTGTTCTTGCACATTGCGGCCGCGGCCATGGGGTTTGTCAGATCCAAGAGTCCCGGCAATCAAACGAAGTATTTGCAGACTTCGGCGGCTGCTCCCTACAATAACGCCGCGGCGCCGGTAATTCGACTTGCGCCGAGTCGCGGAGAAGATATCAGGGCCTTCGAGCATGGGGCAACTCGAAATCGATGACGAACTGACGGACGCCGTGCGATTGGCGCTCGTGCCCGGCGTCGGGCCGCGTCACTGGGCCACGCTGGTCGAGCGGTTTGGCTCGCCGCGCGGCGTGCTGGATGCCGCGCCGAGCTTGTTGCGCGCCGTTCCGGGCGTGGGACCGAAGCTCAGCGGCGGCATCGCTGCCGCGAGAGAATCTGGCGATGCTCCGGCGCAAATCGCGCTGTGCCGAGAACGGGGCGTGCAGATCGTCGCGCGCGGATCGCCCGATTATCCTCGACCGTTAGACGAAATTCCCGATCCGCCGCCCTTGCTCTTCGTCCACGGCGATTTGCAACCGTCCGACGCCTTGGCAGTCGCCATCGTCGGCTCGCGGCACGCCACGCATTACGGGCTCACTCAGGCTGAACGTCTGGCGGCCGGCTTGCGCGCGCGGGCTTCACCATCGCGAGCGGGCTGGCCAGGGGTATCGATGCCGCGGCCCATCGCGGCGCGCTTTCCGCCGGCGGCCGGACCTTGGCTGTTCTTGGCAGCGGCGTGCTCAATATCTATCCGCCCGAACATCAAGAGCTCGCCGTTCAGGTCCGAGGGCGAGGAGCGATCATCAGCGAAGCGCCGCCCCACTCCAACCCTTTGAGCGGCGCGTTCCCGCAAAGAAATCGCATCATCAGCGGCCTCTCACTAGGGAGCCCCACTGCTGGGTGCAAAGTTCGATGGTCCCTTTCACGAAGTCAAATTTCTGCCCACGCTTGCTTTGCTTGCTCGGCTTAAAGTCGAGCGTGACCCGCGAAATAATCTTGGACAACGCGAGCCGCACCTTGGCCGGGCTGCCCTTCTCCAACACTTCTTCGAGCTCTCGGATCTTGGCGGCGACTTGTTTCGGGTCTAGCGCCGGTGCTTCCTTTTTCACCGGAGCCAGGGTCGCGACGAGCGCGTCCCGTTCGCGGCGCAGGTTCATTAGTTTCTGCTCGACGGCCGCCACGAGCGACTCGTGAACGCTCACCAAGCGATCGGTCGCGTTCTCGATCTTTTGGTCGACGGTGGCAATCCGACGCTGGATGGCTCCGTCGTCCGCAACGACCACCCGTTCTTCTCGGCGCTTGATCTCCTTGGCGACGGCCTCTTCGAGGGCGTCCATCGACTTGGCGAGCACTCGCTCGCGGATGACCTTGGCGACCGTCCGGAGGATGGCCTCCTGCTGCACGTAGCAATAACCGCAACCGCGAGCCTTGTGGTACGTCGAGCAGATGTAGTTCGGAAACCTCTGCCCTGCCTTCCGTGCCAGGCTCTGGGCGTACATCACTTTGCCGCAGCGACCGCAATACAGCATGCCGGCCAAGGGCGTTCCTTCGCTATCTTCGCGCCAGTGTGGCTTCGGATGACTACGCCGCATTGCCTGAACTGCTGCAAAGGTTTCGGCGTCGATGATGGCCGGATGCGCATTCTCGGCACGCGTGGGATTGGTCGGCTGCTTCTTCCCGGGTCGCACAGGCGTGACTATGTCGTCGGATGCAGTAAAGTATTTGCCTTGTCTGCGACCGCCAAGTGTGATCACACCGACATACGCCTCACGGATCAGAATCAGCCGAACTGTGTCGTGACTCCACGGCTTCCCTGAGGGAGACGGCGCGTTGTTTTTGTTCATCTGCCGGGCAATACAGCGGTAGCCCATGCCCGTCAGCCGGAGGCGGAAGCACTCACGGACCGCGGCGACGCACGCCGGGTCGCCCAGTTCCAAGTGGCCGTCTTCACCGACCTCGTATCCGAACGCGGCTGCTCCGGAAAACTTGCCTTCCTTCGCACGTGAGATCAGTCCGCGGAGGGAGTTGCGAGCCAAGTCGCGCAGGAACTGGTGCTTGCCCTCCTGCTGGATCTGGTACATCAGCCGTCCGGCGAAGTCGTTCCAGTCGATGCGGCCTTGGGCCACGGTTTCGAGGCACGTCCCAGTCTGGGTGAGCGGATAGATCCAATGGCCAGCCTCGATCGAATTGAAACGGCCGAACCGATCTTGATCCCAGCACAGCACGCATTCGAAATCGCCGATCGATTGAGCGTCGGCGATCATTTTCTTGAACCCCAGCCGTTTTTCGGTCCTGTCGCCGCTGATCCCTTCGTCGAGATAATCGCGAATGATGCGGTAGCCATGTTCGCGGGCGTAGCGCTGTACGGCCTCGCGCTGCTCGGCGATGGATTTGTCCTGGCGATCGGTGGACATGCGGTAATAGGCTACCGCAGCCACGGTTGCTGGCGCTCGTTTTGTTGCAGAGCGGATCATCGGCTATTTCGCGGGTCGTTGTTCATTGGCTCTTGAAACCGTACGGGGCACATGAGGGCCACTGTTCGCGAAAAAGTCAACGGGCTGCGCCGACCCATTTCGTCCGAACATGTGAGGCGGTCTAGTCTCCCAAATAGCGATATCGGCTTGCCCTGCGTGTTGTTCTGGTCCCCTTCTCAACTTCGCGCAGTACGCCATCGCGGCATAGTTTGCGCAACCATAGCGCGGCGGTCGCGTGATCTATCCCTAAGCTCACGCTGGCCAGACGGCACGCCAAGAAGAATGGTTCGTCAACATGGTGTCGTTGGAGCTCGCGGCACCATTGGACCAACAGTCGCAGCGCAGGTTGTTCGTATTGTCTCGCTACCTCTGTTGGTTCGGCGACCTTGGCCTTCTCCAGCAGTTCCACGATCGGACCGTCACCGGCGGCCCACTTGACCCGCGCCCATGCATCCTCGAACAGAATCATCGTTTGCTCGAAGGGCTGCGTTCCGATGAACGGCAGAGCTTGTCGGTGCCACATGCTGATGATTGACTGCACTCCTCGGCGGATCGATCGGCCAATTCTGTCGCCTTCAATTCGCGTGCTAGTCTGAACAACTCGTCATGCCGTTGACGGTTTCCACTTGGCAGCGACCTCGCGATTAATTGGTCGAGCACTTTATTCGACAGAGTGACGGAGTGACGGAGTTGCGCAGTGACAGATACCTCTTCCGTTACTCCGTCACTGTGAGACTCTGTTACTCTGTCGAATACCGCATCGCCAACATGGCCATTTTTCGCCGGTCCAGTTTCCGCCAGAACATCTGCGAATAGTTGGGATGGATAACGCCACTGAGGATGCGCGTCGACTATCCGACAGGGCACGTAGGGTTCCCTCTTCGTGTTCAAGAATCCCGGTAACCGCATGATCCGCGGCGGGTCATGAATCTTTCTATCGGTGCCCAACGTACCGATCAGTGCCCTTTGGAGTTCACTCCAGCGCGAAAGGTCCGCCAGAGGCTCAGCCAGTCGCCAATAGGGATGAACGCCGTGACCTGATTCAATCGCCAGTGTCGGATCAGGTAAGCCGCCGGACTGCCATCGGTTGCGGCTTTGGGCAGTGGTAGCGTCGTTGTCGAAATCGGCAAAGAGACATCTTGCCAAGAGCACGTCGGCAGCTTTACTGCCGCCCAGCGACGACGCGGATTCGCACCGACGTAGATGTTCCAGCCGTCTTGATTCCGACGAATCAACGAGGCGGCTTGAGCAGCTAAGTCCGCTGCCATGTGCCACGTGCTCTTCACGCTACTCTGCCTGTCGTCCCGGATTAAGACCATCCGGACCTCCACGATATCGGTTGGTTCGAACACACAGGCGATGAAATTCCCGAGGGCGACCGCAGTGGCGCGGTGGTCGACGACATCTTCGCGCACCGCGTCAATCATGGTCCGGAACCTTCAAGGCAGAGGTCGAAAATGTAAAAACCGTCACTTCTCGTCGCTCCGATAAAGCTTGCTTTGCACGAGGTGAAAAAGAGCCTGATCCCAAGAGTCTTCGCATTCTTTCATGGCGCTCCGCAGCGACTGCTTGAGCGACTTCGGGACCTCAACCTCTTGGGCTGCTTCGATCGCGTCCGTGACCGCGCCGCCAAGGACCGCATTAAGGCGGGCAATCACCAGAGCGCGACGATAGGCGTCCTGCAACGTTTCAATGTCAGGGATGAGCCGCTTGGCCAATCCGTGCTTGGTGAGTTTGGTTTCGAGCCATTCGATGAACTGCGGGCTCGTGAATGCATTCAACTCCACTCGGCGCCCAGATTGCAGGAACTCCCGTTCGCGCTGTGTGCAGATGGAGTCGCTGGCGAAGCCCCCGGTGAACTTGACTTCCTCGGTGGCCAGGTCGTACTTTTCCACATCTCCCGAGCGCAGACCGAGATCGGTCACATTGATCTCGTTTTGGAAGCGGTAGGTTACCCGATCATTTAGCTCGGCCCACTCCGAGATCCCCGTGAGCCGCTGGCTGATCTCGAATCCGGCCTTGTCAAAATCATGCACCACGAAAAGCGGCACCCCGCCATTGACGCGACAGACTTCGTCCACGAACCGCCGGGCGGCGACCACGCTCTGCCCCTTGCATGCCAGAATCGCCAGGTCGAAGCGCTCGGCAATGCGCGCTTCCTTGATTTGGGGCTCGAAGCCCTGTTTTTCGATGTAGAGAACGCCCTGATAACGCTGGCCGCCGGCCAGGGATGGCCACTCGAGGTTCAGCTCAAGGTTGAGGTCGAACGGATCGACGGGTCGCCCGACCTGTTGCAGATGGTCTTCGATCTGCAACGTGCCGCAGGGGATATTGTGCTCTGCGGCGCCGTTAGGGATCGTAAGCATGCCGCGCGGGTCCGCCACGATCTTCCAAGATTCCGTTTCCGGATTACGGTTTCGGTACTGGACCAGCAAAACATTGGAGAAGTAGTCCGCCTTGAGTTCTCGCCCGGTAAGCCTCCTGAATTCCTCGCGGACCGCGTAGTAAAGCTGCCGTTTGAAGACGGAATACTGGCCGTCGCCCGATGCGTGCAGATAACCCTTGGGCAAGATGCTGTCGATGACGTCCGTAAAGGCGACGCGGTCGGAGTAGACGTATCCGCGCGAGTGGCGCGATCGGTTTCCGCGCTCCTCTGCCTTCCGTTGCTTGGTCCACTCGGCCGTGACGGCCCTTGTGACCTTCAGGATGTCCGATGCGTCGATCACTCTGAACCTCCAATGATCAGGGCTGACTTACCGCGATCCGTGTACTCAATGCGAGGATGTGCCAAGTGCAGCGCGAAGACGACCGGCTCGTAAGCCCCGGCCCTCATCTCCGAGAGAGCGGCCTCAAGCCCTTGGCCCGTGGAGCCAAAGGACCGGAAAGGATTTTGAATGGCAGCGCTCCAATTCGCTCCCGCGTAAATCTGCCGCGAGTCGTCAGCGTCCGGACCTAACCAGCCAAATGCCGATTCAAGCACCCACGGCAATCCCTCTTTGCTGAGGCTCTTCGTGTAACGGAAGGAACTGGGAAGCACGCCCATCGCCAGCAGACGCAGCCTGAAGTGCTCTTCGCCGATCAGCCCGAGTCGTTGAGGTGTGACAGGCTTCGTTTGCTGCTGCATTGCCGCCAGGAGCTTCGCGATCCGTTCGCTGTCCAGCTTTTCACCGACGACGAACTCGGAGAGCCGGACTCTTTTCAGGCCGGTCGCGTCTAACACTTTGGCCCGCTTTTGCGAGCCGATGAGCCCGTCGAACTCGGCGATGAAGTCGGATACCAGCCGATCGGTGCCGGCCTCGCGGTCGTGCGTGATATAGGCACCGATCAGCCGTTCCAGGTGCCTCTCCTCGTACCAGTGCGACGACGTAGGCTTGTGCGGTTGCCACTTTTCCGAACTAGGTGTGCTGGCAGTCCACTCCGTCTTTTCGCCAAACCAGTCGAGCCGAATCGTGGCATGCGGATTGAAGAGGGCGAAGCCCTCGATCATTTCCTTGAACCGGCTCGGAAAGCTCAAGCAGGATTCATCGGATACGACCTCCACATCATCGAACGGCCACAGGATATCCCCGTGGCTATTGCCGCGCGGCGACCACTCGATTCGTATCTCGGTCCCGACGGTCGGCAACTCGCTGGCTTCATCGTGAATGACGGCCCGCTGGGAAATCGGATCTGCGCTGCAGGTAATGACGTGCCGCTTCCCGTCGGCCTGCACGATGAACTTGCCGTGCTTGTCGTCGATCACGCGCGGCATGGGAAGCAGAGTCTTGAGCGCATTGCCTTGAGCCCCTCGCGTTGGTCCGACGTATGCTTCGCGGTTTGAGGCTCTGATCGTGAAGTCCATCGCGCCCTTGAGCGTCACCTCGGGCAGCCCCGGGCCGTTATCGAGCACAGTGATCCCGCAAGCGTCGACGGCCACTTCAATCGCTGGAGCGATGTCGGCTTCTTCGCAAGCGTCCAACGCGTTGTCGAATGTTTCCTTGATAATCACGAGCGGCCAATCTCGGACATCGTGCCCCGTTTGGGTGACGAGTTCCTTCTCGGAGAAGAAGTCCATCTCCCGGCTCGTGCGAAACGTCGTTCGTGTCAGGCGGTGGCCGGGCCCTAAAGCTTGCTTTTCCGATGAGGCGCTGGGTGCGACTTTTTACATTTTTGGCTGTGGGCTCGCCGTTGGCCGCCTGGTCAGGCGCCGACCGAATATGGGTTCTGGGTGTTGGATTCATCGCGTGCTTACTATATCCGCAAGAGTTTCGCCTCTTCGGTCGATGCCTCGGCAGCGTCGAGCAAGAGCGAGGCCAACGCGGCAATGCCCTCGTCCGACAAAGGTCCAACGCCAATCGTTTCAAGGGTGGAAGGTGTGGCACCAAACTTCGTGGCTATCTCGGCCGGCTCGATGCTGGTGGCGCTGTTTTTCATGAATGTGTCCTCCTTGACACGCCAGCGGTCTCGCTCGGAATCGGGTGCTCGAATGCGGGTACAAGGTTGGCCGGCACGCACCACTGCGAATAGGCCGGCAAAGGCTCAAATTGGCTGCGCAGTGGGCGAGAATTGCCCAGCGTCCTGATCGGCAAGGTGACGCCCTCGTGCGGAAAACCAACTTCTCAGCCGAACGAGATCGCAGTCATTGAACAACCGTCGTCCGGCCACGCGAAGTTCCGGTTCCGGAGCGCCGGCTCGTAACGCCGCCAATAACGAATCACGAGTCAGCCCGAGCACCACAGCCGCTTCACCGGTTGAAAGCAAACGTCGCAAGATCATGGTCGCAATCCTCAGTCGTGAACGAAGCACAACGCACGTCGCTTGCGAGCCGACAAAAGCACATCGGATGCCAAAACCCCAACTGGCAGAGAGCAAAGCAGTTGCGCATATCGGCCGCGCGATCTAGGGCTGGAAATGCCAAGAAAAGGCACTTCCTTGCCAGAAAACGCGATTGGATTGCCACGAATTGAAGTGGCAGGTCCGAGATTCTCTCGTCTAATGCCGAACAGCGGCGCGTCAATGCCAAGGACTAGCCGGCACTGCTCGGCTTACGACGCGTTGCGCCGCTTGCAGGATCTCGTCAGCCGTGAGATTCCGCTCGCCGCAGTGGAACCAGACCGCATTCTTGATCGCCTTTTGTAACTGGCGAACATTGCCGGGCCAACGATATCCGCTTTTCTCAAGGGTCTGCAGCTCGTCTCCAGTCAAACGGAGCGAAGTCTTTTCAAGTTCCTTACAGGCATCAGCAAACAACTGTTTGGCAAGCGGCGGGATTTGTTCAATCCTTGCGCGAAGCGGGGGGATTCGCAGCCTAAAATCAAACCGGTGCCAGATATCCGGCGGCAGAGCGTCTGGCTTGTTGGTCGCGGCAATGATTCGGACATCGACCCTGGACGCCTCGCCACCGACGGGGCTAATTTCGCGGTCTTGAAGAAACCGTAGCAGATTCCCCCAACATTCTGCGGGTAGTGCGCCCAATTCGTCCAAGAAAAGCGTGCCGTGTTCCGCGTCCCGAACACGCCCCTTTTTATCGCGGTCGGCGCCCGTAAATGCACCTTTCGTGTGCCCGTACAGTTCTGAGTCGATTCGCTCTTTGGGCAACGTTGCGCAATTGACCGGTATGAATGGTTTGTCGCTTCGAGTTGACCTACCGTGAATCTCTCGGGCGTAGAACTCTTTTCCGACGCCGGTTTCTCCAAGAATAAGCACCGAACCATTGGAAGCTGCCAATCGTGGAAGCAACTCCTGCACTTCCTCAATAGAAGCATCAATATTGACTTCGTCGACCGGGCTATGCAACTCAGCAACGCCGCGTTGGTCGAGCGACGCCAGCGGGGCCTCGATATCGCTCACGATGTTTGTCATTTCGACCGCCTCCTTGGGCGACCTCGTGACCAGCGCAGGCAGCAAGTCTTCGATCTCACCAATGTCGCGCGTAAGCGCCGAAAACTCGGGTGACGTCCAGTCGGGTCTTTCCGGTAAGGAAAATGCATGCCGGGCTCGTTCCCAAGCTCTCCAGTAAGAGCGCTTGGCCTGCGTGAACACCGGTTGAAAAGCACTAAGCTGGCCCAGCATCGCGCACTCGCCAACCGCAGCCTCGAGTGCCTTGAAGAATGCACCATCGTTATCGACTGGCCGCAGTTCTTTTCCAAGTTGCCCGACGTCGGTTTCATCGAGCGACAACGGCTCCTCGCCGCGATTAAAGCGGTCAGCGGTGGTTTGCCAATCGGATTGCGCTGCGCATCAACTGAACCGCGTGGTTATTGAGGAGTCTGATCAATTCCCTTGTTGCGGACGATGACATGGTATTCAGTCTCTTGCCGACAGTCGCCGCCTGAATCGGAATCGGTCGGAGAGCGGCCACGGTCCGACGCCGTCATTTTATCAGGGGTGCTCCCACCAACAATCCAGCGGTTAGCGGTGCAACGCTGTACGCGACAGCGAGTGCGCAGTCCCGTCGGCCACTTGCAGCCGGTCTCGTTGAAGCGCCGCAGTGGTCCGCGGTGTGTTCGCGGACATGAGGACGTCCAGAAGACCGTCGTGCGCTGTGCCGTAGACGCGGCCGATTGCGAGGCGAATCGCGCGGCCCTATGCTGTTAACCTACCGGACGCGGGTTCGGAGTTGTCGGAATTCCACCCAGCAATGAACACACGAGGCGGCTAGGTAATTAGCTCTTCCGTCGCTTACTTATGGCCAAGTCGCCCCCGCAAGCTGCCCAGCCACCAAAGATATTTAGCCTGCGGTCAGTCACCGCCCGCATCAAAGAGATTCTCCTTGATGTGACCACGAAGCGATTTTGGGTCAGGGCCCACCTCGTATCCAAGAAGGGCGCTTCCGCTTCCGGCCATTTATATTGCGAACTCGTAGAGACCGACGACCGAGGCCAGCAGGTCGCGAAAATCAGCGCCGTGATTTGGGAGTCGAGCCTCGTTGTCATCAACCGAAAGCTGCAAGCTGCCGGCTGCCAGGATGTCCTCAGGGGAAACAAAGAGATATGCGCTCTGTGCTCGGTGGAGTACCACGAGGTATACGGGCTGAAGCTGCAAATCCATGACGTTGATCCGAACTTCGGAGAAGCTCAGATTGATCGGAACCGACGCCAGATCCTGGAACGGCTCAAGGCAGATCAGATACTGGAACGGAACAAGGCTGTCACATTGCCTGCCGCCGTTCTACGGATTGGCCTGATCACTGCCGATAATTCCGCCGCTCTTAACGATTTCACGAAGACGCTGGGAGCGTGCTCTTTCGCGTTCACAATAATCGTGGCTTCGGCGAGCATGCAAGGAGAACGAATGGAGGAGCAGGTGCTCGCGGCACTGCGAGACCTCATTCGATTGGGTGTCCATGCGATTTGTCTGGTGCGCGGCGGTGGTTCACAAGTCGATCTCGCTTGGTTTGACAATGAGCGGATTGCAAGAGCCATAGCCGCCTCTCCGATTCCCGTCTGGGTTGGAATTGGCCACGAGATCGATTTCGTAGTGCTCGATTCCGTCGCCCATACCTCATTCAAGACGCCGACGGCAGTTGCCGAGGAACTCGTCCGACGGCTCAAGGCTTTGGATGATCGCCTCGGCATCGCCGATGGCCGCCTCCATGACTTGGTGGAACGTCAACTAACATTGGAGACTCGAAATCTGCACCGCAATGTTACGGGTCTGTTGCGAGGAGCCAGCAAGCACTACAAACAGGGGCGTTCTGACTTGCAGGAGCGTCTATTGCGTGTGCGATCGGGCTTTGAGAGTCAATGTGCCACCAGGAAAAATATCCTCGACCGGAGCGCGGTGCAAGTGTACGAGAGATCTCAGTCCCGACTCGCAACAACATCCGAACGGCTCGCTTCAGCAAAGCGGAGGCTGGTCACGGCCTCGTTCTCGCGTATCAACAACTCGGGTCGAACTCTCGACCGTGATGCCCAGGGGCTGCGGCAAGGCACTCGCAAGTATCTTGAACTCGCTGCATCGCAACTCACACTTAAGCTTTCAAATGTTCGCTCGGGTATCGAAGCGGGGGCAAATCGTAGACGCAGCCAGGTTCAATCGCAATTTGTCAGACTGCAGAATTCGGCAATGAACATCCTGAAGGACCGCGCCGGGCTGTTGGACGCCACGATGGCCAGAATTAAGGTTGCTGCGGTCAATGAAACTCGAACGATTGAAGATCTGCTTAAGCGGCGAATCGACCAGCTCCGCGTATTGCGGTATGAGAAGCGGCTTGACGTTTTGGATCAGTTCCTGAAAGGCCAGCAACATCGATTGGAGAGTTTGCGACCGGAAACCATGCTCAAGCGCGGCTACAGCATCACACGTGATGCCTCGGGAAACCTTTTGAGAAGCATTAAACAAATTGAGGTCGGTCAACGACTTTCGACACAATTGGTCGACGGTTACGTTGAAAGCGCGGTTATTCAAAACGAGGAGCATCACGATGCCAGCTGACAACATCGAGAAGATGACTTACGAGCAAAAGGAGACTCGCCTGGAGCAGATTCTGACTCGACTGGACAATTCTGAGACGCCTATGGATGAGCTGGCTGCAGAGGCAAAAGAGGCGGGCTCCCTCATCATTTCAATGCACGCGACGCTTAAGTCAGCGCGTCAGGAAATCACGACGGTTTTTCAAGAGATGGAGAAACAGAAGAATGCGTTGACCGACGGGGAACGCACCGATACCCAGCCCAATGAAGATGCTGCCTTTTGATAGGAACAACAGCAGCCCCGCATGCTGTTTGCCTACCGGACGCAGGTTCGAGTTGTCGGAAAATATCGAACTTCATCGAGCAGTCGCCAGCGGGAGTCCATGAGTCCTTCTTTGATAGCCGTCGGTGGCAGACATGCTGTACGCGCAGGTCGCAGGCACAAAGGAACGGGCGAACCCTGGATTGAAGGGGGTCTGCCCCGTTTGCGACGCCGACGTGATCCCGAAGTGCGGTTCATTAGTCAACTGGCACTGGGCGCAATGCGCGTCACCAGGACTGTGATCCGTGGTCGGAACCGATTGGCCCCTGGCACTTGAGTTGGCAAGACATCGTTTTGCCGAATTCTGCCGAGGTCGTTCTCGGCCCGCACCGGGCCGACATAGTGGGAAACTCGGAGACCGTCATAGAGCTACAGCACTCGTCGATCAACAGCGAACAGATCCGAGAACGCGAGAATTTCTACGGCAAGATGGTTTGGCTGTTCGATGCGACACGCCGATTCAAAGGAATTATGTGCGGCGAGCGATATTTTTTCTCTTTTGGTCGAACAAAACACTTGATGTCCTGCGAAAAGCCAGTATTTCTCGACTTTTTTAAGTTTATTGTGCAGGTCGAGGCGTTGACGTCAGTTCTGGACAAGTTCTCTGGGTTCGGACTGATCCGCAATCGAACCTGGTTCGTCGAAGAATACCTGTCCGAGTGTCGTAAGCCTGGGCCGCTGCCCCGCCCCAGGGCGAGCGACGGTCCTTCTTCATATCCGTGGCCGCACAGACATCCCTACCGACTAACCGAGCACAGTTCGCGGTGGATGCTCGGAGATGGTCAGATCGATACATATCAAAAGAGGACGCCGTACGTCCCGTTGAACTACTACTGGAAAAGTGCGAACGACGACAGGCATCCCGTTTGGGCAGATGTTGTAACCAAGCTACCGCAGATCGCGAACGGCTGGGAAACAAGCGAACTGCAAGCCATGAAGCAGTTCTTGCACGGGCAGCCGATCATCATCGGCGGACGCCTACGCCTAATGCCGCCAGCGGCCGATCAGATTCAAGTGACTACGACGGTGCGGGAGACGGAAGCGCTGCTGACGAGGGTCGAGACCCACATTCAGGCGGGGCGAATTCCCGTCTTGAAGATCGAAACGAAACAATCTTTGCTGGCACGAGCCGAGCAGAGCGAGATTCAAAACTACGGTGCGACATTGGCCTCTCTAAATCAGAAGCGGAAGCCACCAACGTCGCCGCGAACATTGTTTGACTAAAAAGCGCTATATGGCGTCAGGGGTGAGTGACGATTGCGAGCGCGTGGCTGGCTCGCGTCAGCGTACCCAACCGTGGGGACGATAATCGCCGCTCCATCGCCGGGCTACATCGGGAGCTTTATGAAGAAACAACCGGAGACTGTGGTTTTTTGGGGTGCAGGAGCAACGGCTGAGCTTGGAATACGGACAACGTTCAATCAGGGAAAGTTTGTCGAACAAGTAGCCGGCACGAATACGCCGCTTGCGACGCGCGTCGAACAAGCCCTCGGTGCAAGTTGCGATCCCCAGTGGCATTCTGCCCTCGCAGACCTGATAACGATCCTCGGCGATGAAAGCGAGAATTACGATAGCGTTGCGTGGATCAGCCCGGTTCAACTTGAGGCCATGCGCCGCAACTGGCGGGCTGGGGCGAAAGACGATGAGCTTAGTCAAAGGATTATCTATCTCCGCCTTGTTTACGACTGGCCCGCTCTAAAGTCGTTGGTCAGCATCTGTCCGGGCGCAAGGAGCGGAGCCCTTAAGCTCAACGACTTGTTCAATTTGCTGGACCTGCATATTCCCCTTAACTTCGGGGTTCGCGCGCAGCGCATCGCGACTCTGCGCCGACCCAGCTCACCAGAGGTTCAGTTTTTTGACACTCGTAGGCTAATAGGTGCAAAAAACGGCGCTGCGAATGATCTTGATCGCGTCTTTCTTTATCGACTGGCAGGAATGCATTCGCACGAAGGGGCGGATTCTCGACCAATACAGTGAGTTTGCAACCGCCTTCGCCCACCGAATGCAGCGCGAGGGGGAAGAACTGGCCAAAAAGTACGATTTAGATCAACCAGAGTTCTACCAGGGCGACGTTGGCTTTGTGAGCCTGAACTACGATCCGATTGCCCTGTGGCTTCAATTCATGACGAATCGAAAGCTGAACAAAAGCCCGGATGTGCCAAAGGTAGGTTCGCCGCCGATGAATCTTGAGTCTTTCAAGACTTCGGCCATCTAATTCCCGCACGAAGGATAGAGCGACCAACGCCGGATTGGCCCTGGTATCCAATGAATGAGGCTGCCGCGCAGAGGCTCAACGAGAAGGAGGAAATCGGCGCGAGGATTCGACTCACCAAGTTCTTGTTTCCGCACGGTTCCCTGTGCTGGAGGGAATGTCCAGACTGTAGGAAGTTATCCGCATACCACGGCGATAAATGGGAACTTCCAACCTCTGGTTTGTTCCCGCCGCCGCCTCTGAGAGCATTTGACGTCACCACAATTCCAAACTGGCTCGGGAAGGATGAGCTTGCCGAGCGTACAATCGGAGCCGTCGATGCGTGCGCGTGCCTGCATTGCGGCACTTTGACCTATGTGCAGCATACCCAGACGGTAATGCAGAGTTCCTTCAAGTCAGCTCCTCCGTCGTTTATCGAGGAAATCCAACGTGAACTGCGCCACAGTGATGCATGCCAAGCATATCATTTTCATGGGTTACTCCTTGCCGCCCGACGACGTTTCATACCGCGCACTCTTTGCGACCGCACGCCAACGTGACAAAGGGCATGCTGTCCGATGCACGGTCGTCGACAAGGATGACGCCCATCTTGGTTGGTTCCGGCCGACTGGGCTTATATCTCGCGTCCCCAACGATACTGTACGTGCGGCTGTCGATATTTTCGGCGAGGAAAACGTTCGGTTTTATGGAAGCGGAATTCCAAATGTTTTCCTCGATGGCGGGAAGGCGACGGACGGCAAGTTGGAGCAGCTGCTGACGTGGTCCCCAACGGCATAACTTTGCCGCCGACATTGAAAATCCTCTTTGACCGGTCGACGTTTGACAAATTACGAACTCATGATTCGGTTCATCGGAAAAATACGAAGCGGCATGGGAAAGCACTCCGAATTAGGACTGCCATGTGCCGAGGATTTGGATGGAGCGCCAGCGATGTGGCCTGCCATGTTTCAACCTGGATCGCTGAACATTGGTGTCGCAAAAGACGGCTATCCGACTGGTTTTGCCGATCCTGACGAAGGCGGTCGCGGCGTTACGCCGCTGGACGACGCGGTTATCGAGCCGGTCGTCGTTTTGCGGTGGGACCAGATCCGCAACAATGGCCTCCGGCCAAAAAATGGTGAGCCACGAAGGGGCATGGGACAAATTTGGCCCGCCGTAATTACGGTGCTGGCAACGGGTGACTCTGCGGTGTGCTGGGTGTTTCGCCGAATCGGCTCCAGCATCAAACGACAACTGGAAATCATTTCCCCTCTGCACCTGAGGACGCACCTTTCCTTAACCGACGAAATACGGGTCGCCGTCGATGTTTTTGGAAAGGGCGAAGCTGAAGCCGAGGAATCTGCGTGACCGCCGAGGCGGTTGGTTCCGCTCCCCCGAAACCAACCGGGTTGTTAAATGGCGAGGGGTTGTTAAGCAGAGATTCGGAGAGTTTTGGTCCGAAATTCCGGGGTCCGGAACCAACCATCATGGTTGGCTTCGGACCCCGGTCCGCGTCTCTCGAAACGGAGAGCGCCGGGCCGGCGGGCGGATCGACGCAAACCGTTGCGGCGAAAGGCCAGAAACGCGAAAAGCCCGGCCGCCGATCTCTCGACGCCGGGCGTTAACTGGCTAGCCGGTCGGTTTCGCGACCGGCGAAATAGCTCCCCGAAAGGAACCCTCCTCGAAACAAACCTCTTTATTTCGGGCGACCGGCGACGCCCCTCTATCATTGCACAATGGTTGGGCTTGGCCTACTCCACCATGATGCTGGTCACAATCCGTTTTTCACGTCGGCGGGTTCCGCACGCCAACGGCATACCCCGATTGGCTAACTCTCCGCGTGGATCGCGAAAGGGGCCAACATGGGCGAAATCTGAGGAAACGACGGCTACATAACCCGTGATCACCGATTCGCATCCGGTCCCGCCCACTTGTTTTTGCGGTAGCGAAAAGTCGCTACCCAAGGGTTATAGAAAGAGCCAAGACCTTCGGGCCTCGGCTTTTTTCGTCTCAACGCCAGAAACCGCAACGAGTTGGAGCGGCACGATCCATTTCTTGGTCTCGCTCTCTCCGGTTCGCGCGATAAGCGGGTTCCGTCGCCTGGCCGTCCCGCCGAGGGAAATTCGCACGAAACTCTCGTTCGTCTCCGACTCTCTCTGCGTCTGGGTTAACGGTTGTTGCCTTCGCTCAATGTATCTTTTCTACATGGTTGTGACCGCTAGGATGGCCAGGAAGCGTCCAAATAGTGGCGACATGGACCTCCGGCCAAACAGCGTCGGTCGGGCGGACCGACGCGCGGCAAACGTCGAGTTCATTTCCAACAGCATACTGATCCGCAGCGTGGGCAGAACAAAATGTCACTGCGGCGATGCTCCGACTGACTCCGAGCAGAAAATTGAAATGGCTCTTGCCGGCGCCGTTTTTTGCTCGACGCCGAACATAACGCGAAGAAGCTCACTGGCGGCCTGGCGGCGGCGCGGGAAGGGTCGTGCCGCCGGAGGATTCGACAGGGCGGGAGTTGGCGCGGACGGGGTTGCAGGGGATGTGGCCGATGGGATGTGGATTGTGCTGACTTTTTTCCACGGGATTGATGGCGACTCGCGGATGTTGAATGCCGCCCCCTCCGCGATCGGAGGAATGAGCGCCTCAAAACCCGTATCCGGTTGCCGGCGCACGATAGTGCCAGGGTTCTCCTTATCGGTGCTTGCGCCGACAACCGTAAAATCATCGAAATGCCCCTCCTCCGGGTAAACGCCCCTCCAATGCGTTGAATCGACCTGCTTCCATTGGCGCGGGCCGAGTTGGGCCGCGGTGTAATTGTCGAACCAGAATACGACGACTGGCCCTGTGTTTGACGCGGGTTCAGGGGTTGTCCTCCGGATCATCACAATGGCATTACGGACGGAGGCGGCCGAAGCGGGGCCGCCGGCCGTGGCGGCTGCCATCGCTTGGGCTTCCGCATCGGCCGCATCGCCGGCACGGCTCAGCAGGCGGCAGGCGTCCCACTTGGCCTCCCAGGCCCAGGCATCCGTGGGCGCGGGCAGCGCTGCGTAGATCGCTCGCCTGCTGGGCTCGGTCGGTGAGTGCCAACACCGCCACGCGTTGCCAGAGCACCTCCGGGTTTTTGGGGTCCAATTCAGCCGCCTGCGTGCTCTGGTATTCGGCGTGCGCGCCCTGAGCAATGCGTGGTTAAGTTCGATCCGCGCGCTTCTCGACATGAGCGCCGAATTGCTGGGGTTGGGGTTTGGGTTCGCGCCGCGGGCTTCGCGCGGCGATTGCGGCGTGCGCTTGGCCATGGCAATAGAATCTCGCATGGAGGCGGCCTGGCCGGGCCCGCGGCCGCGGCGGCTGCCATGGCGTTGGCTTCAGCGTCGGCCGCATCGCTGGCACGGCCAAGCAGCCGGCAGGCGTTCCACTTGGCCTCCCAGGCCCAGGCATCCGTGGGCGCCGGGCAGTGCTGCGCGAGTTCGTTCGCCTGCGAGCCCTTGTCCGTGAGTTTCAATACCGCCACGCGACGCCAGAGCACCTCCGGGTTCGTGGGATCCAGTCGAGCGGCGCAGCGGCTCAGGAATTCGGCCGATGCCCGGGAATTGGCTTGCTCGGGGGATGGAACGGCAAGGACCAGCCGCGCGTCTCGCGCCATGAGCAGCGGATTGCAGGGGGCATCGCGGGCTTCGCGCATCGATTGCAGCGTGTTCTCGGCTATTCGCTCTTGCAGCCACTGATCGAAGGTGGTGTCGGAAAGTGGCGAGACAGTCCGCTGTCGCACTCCCGTCAAGAACCAGCGGATCCGGCGCGCTTCCGCCGCGCAATCCGCGACGATCGGGCGGCACTCAGCAGCGCATCGCGCTCGAGGAGCCAATCCTTGCCGAGCGGCACCATCGAGCCACGCTCATCCAAACGCTGCAACACGCAGAGTTCGTCGATAACTGCAAGCCAGCGGCCAACGTGGGCCCCCTTGATGCTCACGTCCCACAGCCGCGCGGTGCTGTCGGCACTAGCCGTCACCACCCGCGTCCCGTCGGGGCTGAAGGCGGCGTGGGAAACGACGGCCTCATCCCGCATGGGTTCGCCCAGCGGCTTTCCCGTCGCCGCGTCCCACAGCCGCGCGGTCCCCTCGCAACTGGCCGTCACCACCTGCGTCCCGTCGGGGTTGAAGGCCGCGGAGAAGACGCGGCGATCATGCCGCATCGGCTCCCCCAGTGGCTTGCCGCGTCGCCGCGTCCCACAGCCGCGCCGTATTGTCGTCGCTGGCGGTGACGACCCGATTTCCGTCGGGGCTGAAGGCGGCGGAGAAAACGACGCCCTCATGCCGCATCGGTTCTCCCAGCGGCTTTCCCGTCGCCGCGTCCCACAGCCGCGCGTCTTGTCATCGCCGGCGGTGACCACCCGCGTCCCGTCGGGGCTGAAGGCGGCGGAGGACAACGGTCATCCCGCATCGGCTCCCCCAGCGGCTTGCCCGTCGCCGCGTCCCACAGCCGCGCGGTCTTGTCATCGCTTGGCGGTCAACACCCGCGTCCCGTCGGGGCTGAAGGCGGCGGAGAGGACGCTGCGATCATGCCGCATCGGTTCCCCCAGCGGCTTTTGCGTCGCCGCGTCCCACAGCCGTGCGGTCTTGTCGTCGCTGGCCGTCACCACCCGCGTCCCGTCGGGGCTGAAGGCAGCGGAAAATACGACGCCCTCATGCCGCATCGGTTCTCCCAGCGGCTTACCCGTCGCCGCGTCCCACAGCCGCGCGGTCTTGTCGTTATTGGCGGTCACCACCCGCGTCCCGTCGGGGCTGAAGGCGACGGAGAAAGCACGGTGTAGCTGCCGGGCACAGCGACCTTCTTCTCATGCCGCATCGGCTCCCCCAGCGGCTTACCCGTCGCCACGTCCCACAACCGCGCAGTATCGAATCCACTGGCCGTCACCAGCCGCGTCCCGTCGGGGCTGAAGGCGACGGAGTCAACACCCCCCTCATACCGCATTGGCTCGCCCAGCGGCTTACCGTGGCCGCGTCCCACAGCCGCGCGGTGTCGTCGATACTGGCCGTCACCAGCTGCGTCCCGTCGGGGCTGAAGGCGGCGGAGCGGACAGCGTCTCCATGCCGCATCGGTTCCCCGAGAGGCTTTTGCGTCGCCGCGTCCCACAGCCGCGCCGTCTTGTCCCAACTAGCCGTCACCACCCGCTTCCCGTCGGGGCTGAAGGCGGCGGAGGAAACGACGTCCTCATGCCGCATGGGTTCGCCGAGCGGCTTACCCGTCGCCGCGTCCCACAACCGCGCGGTTTTATCCACGCTGGCCGTCACCACCCGCGTCCCGTCGGGGCTGAACTCAGCCGAGTTGAACTGTCCGGAAAAATGCATTGGTTCGCCGAGCGGTTGTCCCGTCCCGGCATCCCACAGCCGCGCGGGGCCCGTACCGATTGAACGTCACGACTCGCGTTCCGTCGGGGCTGAAGGTGGCCGAGTGAACGATGCTCTCATGCCGCATGGGTTCCCCCAGCGGCTTTCCCGTCGCCACGTCCCACAGCCCGCAGTGTGTCGGCACTGGCCGTCACCACCCGCGTCCCGTCGGGACTGAAGACAGCGGAGAAAACAAGGCCATCATGCCGCATCGGCTCCCCCAGCGGCTTGCCCGTCGCCGCGTCCCACAGTGCGCGGTTTTGTCGGCACTGGCCGTCACCACCCGCGTCCCGTCGGGACTGAAGGCAGCGGAGAAAACGGCGCCATCATGCCGCATCGGCTCCCCCAGCGGCTTACCCGTCGCCGCGTCCCACAGTCGCGCGGTCATGTCTGAGCTGGCCGTTAGCACCCGCGTCCCGTCGCGGCTGAAGGCTGTGAGGTAGACGCCGCTGTCGTGCGGCAGCGGTTCGTCCAGCAGCTTTCCTGTCGCGGCGTCCCACATCCGCGCAGGGCCACCGCCTGCCGCGACCACCCGCGTCCCATCGGCACTGAAGGCCACCGAGGAGGGAACAAATCCCATGCTGTGCGGTAGTTGTAGAACTCCCTGCGGCAACGGGATTCGGTACAACAGAAACACCGAATCGGTGATCGCGCATTGGTTGGCCGGATTCTCGCGCAGCGACCGCGCTCGTAGGCCAGGGCGTCGGCATCCTTGCCTTGCTCCATCAACAGGTGGCCAAGCTGCTGGTCCGTGATCGAAAGTATCGAAAGCCGTCCCTCGGCGAGCTTGCCGTTTTCGTCGGCGAGCTTACCCCGTTCGTTCGCCAGCGTCTCTTTCTCCGACTTTTCGCGGCTCACGTCGATCAGTTGTGCCGCCACGGTTTGTTCTCGCGGCGGGCCCGGAGTGCAAGCATCGTGCTGACGGTGACCCCTCCCACGAGCAAGACGATGATCGCCGCAATCGAGGCGAGCGCGGTTTGTTGCGCCGACAAACTTCCGAAGCCGGTAGGCCGTCGATCCCGGCCCCGCCAGCAGGCGATGGCCCTTCAGGTAGTTGTCCAGATCCTCGGAAAGCTGCAGCGGGCTGGCGTAGCGCCGCTCCCGCTCCTTCCGCATCGCCATCAGCGGAATCCATTCCAGTTCCTGGCGGAATTGCCTGGCCAAAGCGTCGATCGACGCCTGGCGTGCCGCGGCGATCTCCACCGCCTCTTTGCCCAAGGAAGCAAGGCGAGTGCTGGGCCGGTCCGGCTCCACCTTTTGAATAATTCGCTTGATCTCCTCGTCGGCCGCTCTGGCCAGCATCTTCGAATCGAACGGCTTCACTCCGCACAGCAGTTCGTAGAGCAGCACGCCCAGGGAGTAAACGTCCGTGCGGGTGTCAATGTCGGCGCTGCCACTGGCCTGCTCCGGGCTCATCGACTCATAAGTTCCGATCACCTGCCCCCGATAGCTGTTGAACGTCTGCTCGGTGAGCCGGTCGCCGGTCAGTGCCTTGGCGATCCCGAAGTCGATCACCTTGGCCGTCGGCTGCCCGTCGTGCATGTACGCCAGGACGTTGCCGGGCTTGATGTCGCGGTGGATCACTGCCTTCATGTGGGCGTGGTTGATCGCCTGGCAGATTTGCTGGAACAGTTTCAGTCGAGCGGGAATCGTCAGCCGATTGCGGTCGGCGAAGGCCGTGACCGGCTCGCCGGGGACGTGCTCCATGACGAAGTACGGGCGGCCAGAGCGGGTGCTGCCCGCGTCGAACACCTTGGCGATGTGCGGGTGATCCATCCGGGCCATGCCTGGCGTTCGGATTCGAAGCGGGCGACGACCTCGGGCGTGTCGACGCCCGCCGTGATCATCTTGATCGCCACGATGCGCTTCACGGGTAGGCGCTGCTCGGCCTTGTAGACCGTCCCCCAGCCACCTTTGCCCAGCCGCTCGAGAACTCGGTAGTGGCGCTGCCCTTGGCGGGCGCCAAGTCGGCGTTGACATTCGCGGCCTCCGCTTCGTCGCTCATCCTGCGGGCAGCCAGCGCCAGCGGAGGTTGCTCATCCAGCGGCGAAGTTTCGAGCTGGGCGTAGTCCAACCTTCGCAGTATTTCCTTCCACTGGTCATCGCTCAACTCATGGCGAGCGCGGACCGGCTCCCACTGCTGCCGCGGCAGCGCCAGAAGCTCTGCCACGATCTCCTGCAGGTTGGGGTCAGAGCCACTCATGGTCGGATTTCCTCAGACGCTCTCGCCCTTGGAGTCATCCAGCTCTTTGAGCAAAAATGCCCGCGCCGCCAGCCAGTCGCGGGAGATCGTCTTGGGATCCTGCTCAAGGGCCAGGGCGATGTCTTTCTGTTCCCAGCCGCCGAAGAACTGCAGCATGACGACGGTGTGTTGCCGCTCGTGCTCGGACTTCAGCTTGCACAGGGCCTCATCCAAAGCGACCCAATCGATTTGTTCGATGGCGATTTCATTCGGATCGACGTCGATCCGGCGATGCCGGCCGCCGCGCTTCAGAGAAATGTCGGAGCGGTAACGGTCAACGAGAACGCGGCGGATCGCTGCCGCCGCGTAGTTGTAAAAATGGTATCGATCTTGAAGTGAAAGCCCCGTGGCGCCGACCATGCGGAGGTAGGCTTCGTTCACTAGCGAGGTGGCGGACCGCCCCCAATTCGCTCGCTGGGCTTGTTCTTTCAACTCCTCGTAGACCAGCTCGAAAAGCTGATTGACTGCTTCCTTCTCGCCATTCTTGATGTGCCCGAGCAAGGGCGTGATCTGTCCGGATGCGCCGCGTCTCGGGATTCTTCCCGCATGGCCGGTGTCTCCGCAGGCGAGCGTCGGGAATATCAGTGGGGCTTCGAACCGTTGACGCGTTGGAGCGTGAAAGCAGCTTGTAGCTTACAGGCCTCGGTCGGCGGAGTCCAATTTACCGCCCGCCCGGAGTTCGGAATTCGCTTCTTCCCACCCCGCCTTTTATAGTGAAAAAAATCTTGGAAAGCGAATGTCCGCCACGGCTCTGGTTTCCGCACTCAAGCTTGGAGGGGCGCGTGCCCCTGACGTTTCACGGCCCCATCTGTCTAACGGAGACCATGACGATGAAAGCCAACTACGATGAATTGCGTCGGAAGATGATTCGGGAAACCGAGGAATATCTTGAACGACGCCTCGGCGCGTCGGCCGACGGAGCTACAACGGAGCCGGGTGCGGGTCTCCTGGAGCAACCCATCGAGGGCCTGGCCCCGCCTCCGGTTTTCGACCGCTTGAGCCCGCTCCAGAAGGTTTGCCCCTCCGACTTCATGTCTGATCAAAGCTGCGCGAAATCGGCGTGAAGGGCTTGCCGACCTGCCGCTGGGCATTGCGGCGCTCAGCGTAGAGTCGCCGGCCAACCGAGCGGTGGAATCGGACAAGTTCCCCCATATCCTGCGCGCGTCGGTTCGATCGACCGCCGCAGATTCAAAAGGGGGGTATTGCCAGGCAAACGCGCCAAAATCAAGCCCGTTGGTGGGCTGGAACGGCTCAGGTTGGGAGGGAATCGTGAACGCTGACCTGGCCGGCGCTCGACCGACGCATATCAACGATCCGCGATGTCTCTCTGAAACAGATCCCCAACCGCTTCGTCGTCTACCGCCACATGCAAGTAGCCGGACGTAATGCTCACATTGGCGTGCCCCGCCGCATCGCGGACTTCGGCCAGGTTCGTCTGCCGGCCAGTGCATGGCTGATAAACGTATGACGGCCGTGATGTATGGTGAGCGACTCGAACCGTGGCGAGGCCGAGGACTTTACATGCCGTGCGGAAGCGCTTGCGAAGCGTGTGGCGGGAGAACGTCTTACGGGTCGGCCTGGAATCACGACGCCAGGAACGGCTCGTTGTGTTCGGCGCCGGAGCGAACGCGGTCGATCTTCCAAGCCGACAAGTCTTCCAGCGTCCCGGCGTCCCACCAAAGCGGAACCATCCGTGGTCGGCCGCCCTTCGACGCGCCGGTGCGAATCCGGATGTGCGGGCGCGCCAACTCGGTGCGCACGTCGCCGACTTGCAGCTTGGCGATCTCGCTGGCACGCAATCCGCAGCAGCAGGCGAGCCGAAATAGAACCAGATTCATCCGCGTGTTCTTCGAGCGCGGCGCCTGCGTTTCAGGTCGTTGAGCACGGCGGCCAATTCGCGGCGAGAAAGAATCTTCGTCACGTCGATTGGTTGCGGGCGATACGTTTGCATAGCGGTTTTCCTCGGGCGAAAGTACGTTTTGTCCTTAGCACGGCGATCGACGTTGCCGCGAGGACAGTGAGTACCTCGGCGCTACGAGGAAGGCAAGCAAGTTCGGACCCAGTTCGCGCATCCTGGGTCCGAACTCGTAGCCGACCGATGTTTTTGCGGATGCGGGGAGGCGGCATGCTGCTTCGCCTACGGGGCAAGATGAACGCCGTTCGTTTAAACGGGACGATTCCCCTTGGCACTGCAAAACACGCGTCGGAAGCAGCGGCAATGTCAGTTTGGCTTGAGTTCCGACGCCTGATCGGCCGCCGCCGACAAAGCGTCAGCTTGGCTGGCCGCCCTGACTAGAATCTTCTGCTCCCCGTTATGGGCGAAGACTTGCCAAACCAGCCCGTTGCCCTCGTCGAAGGCCAGATCGCCGCAACTCCAACCAAGGCAATGGAGCGCGGCGGCACATGTATCCACGGTCGCGCTTGGCTCATCGGACGGGGAATTCATGTTTGGCATCCCGAATCGTCAGATCTGGTTGTTCCGGGCCACGTCGGCTCTCACTTTTTGCTCGTGTCGAAGCGGATCGAGTCTAAAAATAGCCTCGCTTCGACGTCGTCTCCGGCGCCCCAGGGGGTTAAAGCTGCCACCTGATACAGATGGTCGCGGTAGAGGAAGACCCTGAATCGCAACGAGTTCGTGCCGCCGACCTTAAATTGGATTTCTCTACCGTCGATGCCGTCAATGGTGATGGCCTGCTCACCCAGAAACTTGTAGGTCGCACCCACATGCTCGCCGAAATCTGATGCTTTTTCCCGGATGGAGTCGAGCAACTGTTCCCTGGCCAACGGCGAGGCCGGGGTGGCCAAGTTCATGGACATCAACGTATAGCTGGCAGCATCCGGCCGCGAGAATCTCAGCAGGTGCGATTCGGCGCCCCCGGCTGACCTGGTTGCCTGCTTCGGAGTTCCCGGCAGTTGGACGCTGCAGACACCATCGGACGTTTGGTATCGGGTCCACTCCGCCCGGCCCCGATTCGTGGGAACGTCTGTCTGCGCAAAGCCGCGAATCCCCAACACGAGGCCAAGCACGATCAGCAATGGTCCAACGAATCTGATACGGTCGACGAAACGACGATGCGAGGCGTCATGTCCGGTGCTCGCGAGTGAGGCTTTGCCGGCACCAGTCCGAAGCCAGCAGCATTAATACGAGGCCGGCGAGAACCGGGATGCCGCCCTCCAGTGCGGGAACAATCAGATCATGGTTCATCGGGACTCTACCGAGATTAGCCCGCCGCAGAGTTGCGTTCCGCTTGAGATGGGTCTCGCTCATTTGCCGGCGTGTCTTGGCCGAATGCCGGCTCCCCAGCCGGGCCGCGAGCAGGATCTGCAAACATGGGGCGGCCGTTTCTGGCCGCGTTTTGAGGCCGCGATCTTCGCACGTCGCTCGGGATCATGCCTTCGACCAGGCCTTCGCTGAGCCGCTTGAAGAATGGCTCTTGTCCGTATTCACATTTCAGGCGACGGGCGCCGTCGTTGGCGGGCTGGACGCCGAAGACTTGCGCCAGACCGTGACCGTTTGAGGCGTGACGCCCCACCAGTGTGCGACCGCCAGGTTGGACTCTTTTCGGACTGCCCGCGCCAAGCCGCCAA
>CAVRYO010000009.1:0-75033 GCA_963725485.1 Pirellulales bacterium
CGGGGAGCTATTTGATGGATGGGCCGTTTTGGGTCTATGTGCTTGAGAATTCTGCGGGACTTTTCTACATCGGCCAAACCGAAGATCTGGAACGGCGATTAGGCCAGCACAACGATCCTTCCGCTGACGCGCGTAAATATGCCGTTAAGAACAGACCGTGGCGACTCGTCTGGTCCGAACTTCATGAAACCCGGGCCAGCGCCATGCGCCGCGAGAGGCAAATCAAGTCGATGAAGTCAGCCCGTTGGATACGCGAGAATTTGCTCATCCGGTAGAGCAGTCCCGGCGCGCCGGGATTAATCCGCTTGTCCAAGGTTCGAGTCCTTGTCGGGGAGCTTTTATCGAGACGGGACTGTTCGGATTGAGCCCACGAACTGTGGTCGAGCGGATGCAATGCCCGACGTCAATAGGATTACACTTGATCCCGCCGTGATGGGCGGCAAACCGTGTATTCGCGGAATGCGAGTCACGGTGGGGATGCTGGTGGGCTTGATTGCGAGCGGCGCCAGTCGGGACGAAATCCTGGCCGATTATCCGTACCTTGAGGCGGCGGATATCGACGCCGCACTGTCATACGCCGCTTGGCGCTCGGAGGAAATCGAGGTGCCGTTGACCCGGCCATGAAGTTTGTGATCGACATGAACCTGTCGCCGCGCTTGTGCCCCTTGTTGGTGGCCGAGGGATGGGACTGTGTTCATTGGTCGGATGTAGGAGCGGCGTCGGCATCAGACCGCGAAATCATGTTGTGGGCGGAGCACAACGGCCGGGTCGTTTTAACCCACGATCTTGACTATGGCGCGATTCTCGCCGCCACTCAGATGACAGCCCCCAGCGTTGTTCAAGTGCGCACTCAGGACGTCAGACCGCATTCGTTAGCCCCGTTGCTGATCTCGGTACTGCGACCGCACGAGACCGAGTTGGATTCCGGGGCGCTCGTTATCGTGGACGAAGCGAAGTCGCGCGTTCGATTGTTGCCTCTTCAAAAGAGGCAGAAAAACTGATCGTTGCACGGCGACCGGGCCGGCTAACGCTAGGCGCCGAGAGATTCACTCCTCGGAATTTTTTATTTTACGCCTTTCCCGCAAGGACTTGCGACGATCCGCCCGCCGGCCCAGCGCTCTCCGTTTCGAGAGACACGAACCCGAGTCCGGAACCAACCATCAAGGTTGGCTTCGGACCCCGGAATTTCGCTCCAAAACTCTCCGAATCTCTGCTTAGCAAGCCCTCGCCATTTAACAACCCGGTTGGTTTCGGGGGAGCGGAACCAACCGGTCGTCGCGAGGCGGTCGGCGAGCTTGTTGACCCTCTTATGTCAAACGGCGATGATTAGGCGCAAGCTTGCCCACATGTTCATTTTTGGCGTCCTCCTTACAGAGCAAACTATGGATGACCATCTGTCTCCGGAGCTGTTGCAGCGGATCGACGCATACTGGCGGGCCGCGAACTACCTGGCGGTCGGCCAGATCTACCTTTACGACAATCCGCTGCTGAAGCGGCCACTGACGCTTGCGGATGTGAAGCACATGCTGCTCGGACACTGGGGAACGACCCCCGGGCAGAATTTTATTTACGTGCATTTGAATCGCGTCATCAAGAAATACGACCTTGACATGATCTACGTGTCGGGACCCGGACACGGTGGGCCAGCCGTCGTCGGCAACACCTATCTCGAGGGCACTTACAGCGAGATCTATCCGAACATCAGTCAGGACGAGGCCGGGCTGCGGAAGCTGTTTCTTCAGTTTTCATTTCCCGGCGGAATTCCAAGCCATGCTTCGCCGGAGTGCCCTGGATCGATCCATGAAGGCGGTGAATTGGGCTATTCGCTGAGCCATTCATTTGGCGCGGTGTTCGACAATCCCGAGCTCATTGTTGCCTGCTGCGTCGGCGACGGTGAGGCGGAGACCGGCCCTCTTGCAACGTCGTGGCATTCCAACAAGTTTCTCAATCCGGCGACGGATGGCGCGGTGCTTCCGATCCTGCATCTTAATGGCTACAAAATATCCAACCCGACGATTCTTGCCCGAATCGAACACGAGGAATTGGAGCAGTTGCTCCGCGGCTATGGTTGGACTCCCTACTTCGTCGAGGGACACGAGCCTGAATTCATGCATCGGTCGATGGCCGCGACGCTCGATAAGGCGATCGAACAGATCAAGGCAATTCAAGAAGATGCTCGCGTTCGCGGCAACTTCAAGCGCCCTCGCTGGCCGATGATCGTTTTGAATTCGCCCAAGGGCTGGACCGGACCGAAGGTGATCGACGGCCTTCAGGTTGAGGGCACCTTCCGCGCACCAGGTGCCGCTTTCCGATCCGGCTGTTCATCCTGAGCACCTCAAGCTGCTGGAGGATTGGCTAAGGAGTTACCGGCCCGAGGAGCTTTTCGACACGGAGGGCCGGCTTAGGCCGGATCTGGCCGAACTTGCGCCCAGGGAGAACGCCGAATGGTGCAAACCCTCATGCTAACGGCGGCAAGTTGTTGCGAGACCTGCGGATTCCCGATTTCCGCGAATACGGAGTCGAAGTAACCTCGCCGGGCGTGCGCGGCATCGGCGATACGCATGTGCTAGGGCGCTTTCTGCGGGACATCGCGCATATAAATAGTGAGCAGCGGAATTTTCGTGTCTTCGGCCCCGACGAAACGCTTTCCAACGGCCTGGAAGCAATGTTCGAGGTGACGAATCGGCAATGGGAAGCGGCCACGGTGCCGAACGACGAGTTTCTCGCGCCGGAGGGGCGCGTGATGGAAATGCTTAGCGAGCATCAATGCGAGGGCTGGCTGGAAGGCTATTTACTCACCGGACGCCACGGGCTTTTCAACTGCTACGAAGCGTTTATCCACATTGTCGATTCGATGTTCAACCAGCACGCAAAATGGCTGAAGGTCACGGCGCATCTGCCGTGGCGTCGAAAGATCGCATCGTTGAACTACCTGCTGGCTTCGCACGTCTGGCGCCAAGATCACAACGGCTTCACGCACCAGGACCCAGGTTTCCTCGACCACGTCGTGAACAAGAAAGCCGAGGTCGTGCGGGTCTATCTTCCGCCGGATGCAAATTGCCTGCTCTCGGTGATGGACCACTGCCTGCGCAGCCGCCACTACGTCAACGTCGTGGTTGCCGGCAAACATCCCGCCCCGCAGTGGCTGACGATGGATGCCGCAGTCAAGCATTGTACACAGGGCATCGGTATTTGGCCGTGGGCGAGCAACGACCAAAATGCAGCGCCCGACGTGGTGATGGCCTGCTCCGGCGACGTGCCCACGCTCGAAACGCTTGCGGCAGTTTCCATCATGCGCGAGCACCTGCCCGGTTTGAGAATCCGAGTGGTCAATGTTGTAGATCTAATGAAGCTGCAACCGCAGACTGAGCACCCGCACGGGTTGAGCGACTTGGATTTCGACGAACTGTTTACCAAGGACAAGCCGATTATTTTCGCCTTCCACGCCTACCCGTGGTTGGTCCACCGGCTGACCTATCGACGCACTAACCACCGCAATCTGCACGTCCGCGGTTACAAGGAAGAGGGCACCGTTACCACCCCCTTCGACATGACGGTCCGAAATGATCTGGACCGATTTCATCTCGTGATGGACACCATCGATCGCCTCCCGCAGACCGGCGACAAGGGCGTCTATTTGAAGCAGCAACTCAAAAACAAGCTCATCGAGCACCGGCAGTATGTCGATCGCTACGGCCAAGATATGCCGGAAATCCGCGATTGGAAATGGCACCATTGGAAATGAACGCCAACGCAGCCGATGCAAAACTGACGGCCGCCCGTTCCCAGGCGACACTTGGAACCAAGCCCGAGCCCAAGGACGATTTGAAATCCCTGCCGATGCCGGAATTGGAAACGAAGCTGGCGTCGTCGCGAGATGGTCTTAGTCAGGCCGAGGCGCAAAAACGGCTGGCCCAATATGGGCCTAACGAGCTAAAAGCAGAGAAGACCAATCTGCTTTTGACGTTTCTCAGCTATTTTTGGGGCCCTATCCCGTGGATGATCGAGGTGGCGGTCATCCTCTCGGGTGTCGTCCGGCATTGGCCGGACTTTTTCATCATCCTCGTTCTGCTTTTTACCAATGCCCTGGTCGGGTTCTGGGAAGAACGCCAGGCGGGCAACGCCATTGCCGCTCTCAAGGCGAAACTTGCGATCAAGTGCCGGGTGCGCCGCGACGGCAAGTGGATCAACCCGCCGGCGCGTGAGTTGGTGCCGGGCGACGTCGTCCGCCTCCGCATGGGCGACATTGTGCCGGCGGATGCGCGCTTGCTGGACGGCGACGAATTGTCGGTGGATCAGTCGGCGCTGACGGGCGAATCGTTGCCCGTCACCCGCCAGCCCGGCGAGGCGGTGTTCTCCGGTTCGATCGTGCGCCGCGGCGAAATCGCAGCCCTGGTCTATGCCACGGGTGAGCACACCTACTTCGGCAAGACGGCGCAACTGGTGCAAGAGGCGCACACCGTCAGCCATTTTCAAAAAGCCGTGCTGAAAATCGGCAATTATTTGATTGTTTTGGCAGTCATGTTGGTTGCAGTGATTATCGTCGTTGCATTGTTCCGCGGGGATCCGATGCTCCACGCGAAGCCTCCCAACGACCCCATTCTGTTGTTCGCCCTCATCCTCACGATCGCGGCGATTCCCGTGGCGATGCCCACGGTGTTGTCGGTGACGATGGCGGTCGGCGCCCGATTGCTGGCGAAAAAAGAGGCGATTGTGAGTCGCTTGGTGGCCATCGAGGAACTGGCAGGCGTCGACGTTCTGTGCGCGGACAAGACTGGCACCCTGACCCAGAATAAGCTGACGCTCGGCGATCCGTTCACGGTCAACGGCATCTCTGCCGACCAGGTCATGCGCGGGTGCGCTGGCTTCGCGCGCGGAGAACAACGATACCATTGATCAGGCCGTCCTCGGCGGCGTGAAGGACGACAAAACCTTGAACACTTTTCAGGCGATTCATTTCCTGCCGTTCGACCCTGTGCATAAACGCACCGAGGCCACCGTTCAGGGCGCGGACGGAAAGCAGTTCAAAGTGACCAAAGGCGCGCCGCAGGTGATTTTGGCGTTGTCGGCCAATGCCGTTGAGGTGAAATCCGCCGTCGACAAAGCAGTCGATGCTTTCGCCGCACGCGGTTTTCGCGCTTTGGGCGTTGCGCGAGCCGACGGAGACAACCGCTGGCAATTTCTCGGCGTGCTGCCCTTGTTCGATCCGCCACGCGACGACGCCAAGGCGACCATCGCGACCGCCGGCACGATGGGCGTGAAGATCAAGATGGTCACCGGCGATCAACTTGCCATCGCCAAGGAGACCGCCCAAAAACTGGGCATGGGCACGAATATCCTTGATGCCGCGAGTTTGGGCGACTCGAAGAAGGAGGAGACCGCGCAGGTGGCGGAAGCAATCGAGAGGGCGGATGGTTTCGCGCAGGTGTTCCCCGAGCATAAGTTCCACATTGTCGATATCTTGCAGCGGCGCGGGCACATCGTCGGGATGACCGGCGACGGCGTGAACGACGCCCCCGCACTAAAAAAAGCCGACTGCGGCATCGCCGTCTCCGACGCGACAGACGCGGCACGGGCAGCAGCGTCGATTGTGCTCCTGACGCCCGGTCTGTCGGTGATTATCGACGCGATCAAAGAGAGCCGGAAAATCTTCCAACGAATGAATAGTTATGCGATCTATCGCATCGCCGAGACGCTGCGCGTGCTCCTCTTGATGACGCTATCGATTCTGATCTTCAATTTCTACCCGGTGACCGCGGTGATGATCGTGATGATAGCGCTGCTCAACGACGGCGCTATTCTGTCCATCGCCTATGACAATGTTCATTACCGGGACAAACCCGAATCATGGAATATGCGATTGGTGCTGGGGATCTCCACGGTGCTCGGGGTCATCGGTGTTGTTTCCGCGTTCGGCTTGTTTTATCTGGGCGAGCGAGTGTTTCTTCTCGACCGAGCGCATATTCAGACGCTGATGTACCTGAAACTGTCCGTCGCCGGGCATCTGACAATCTTCCTGACGCGCACGCGCGGCCCATTCTGGTCGATACGTCCCGCGCGGATCCTCTGGGCGGCGGTGGTCGGCACGCAAATCGTGGCGACGTTGATCGCGGTTTACGGCCTATTCATGACACCGCTTGGCTGGGGGTGGGCGATGTTTGTCTGGGCTTATGCATTGGTGTGGTTCCTTGTGAATGACCGAGTAAAACTGCTCGCCTATCGGATCTTTGATCCTCCGCAGTGATCCACGCCGACGACAAATCTACGAAGATCGCAATTTCACACAGGCTCGCGCGGTTTACCCCGTTTAGATTCGCCATTGCCTCACGGAAACTTCAGCTTCCTGCGGCAGACCACGTCCGATACGGGCTCGGCTGGCTCGGCATTTTAACAGGGCTTCAAAACCGGAGTGGAAATCACCTAGTAGCGATGCTGCGCGAAAAAAATTCCCGAAAATAAGACGGCATCTATTGATCCATGTCTAGACGAGCAATCTGAGGTTCTTTTCCGACAACTCGAACCTGCGCCCGGTAGGTTAACAGCATAGGACCGCTGGTTTCATCCCGCAATTGTCGGCGTCTGCGGCACGGGGCGCGACGTTCTTCTGGAGACTCCCAATGTCCAATTGCGCGGATACCGCGCGCCTGCCGCCCGACGAGCGGTTCCGCGAAATCGCGGCGATCCTGGCGGCGGCCGTGGTCCGTTTGCACGAAAGGGCGGCCCTGCCGGCCGCAACAAACTTAACCAATTTGCCGCCGCAAGGCCTTGAGGTTCCCGGCGAAACCGTGCTCGGTGTCCACGGGGGTTAACGGTTCCGAGACCTCAAACCAAGGAGAAAACATGGACCTGAACGTCGGGAAAGAACTGACGGCACTTCGCCGCATGCCGGTCCGCGACCTGCAATCGCGGCACGCGGAGCTATTTCGCCGGTCGCGAAACCGACCGGGCCGCCAGTTAACGCCCGACGCCGAGAGATCGGCCGCCGGGCGTTTCGCGTTTCTGGCCTGTCGTTGCAAGGGTTTGCGACGATCCCGCCGCGACGCCGGCACTCTCCGTTTCGAGCAATACGAACCGGGGTGCGAAAGCAACCTTGGTCGCGCGTTGATCAATGGACTTCAGCATCAAGAAAGAGAGATGGCGCAACCACCATGCGAGGCAGTGGCGACCCAACGATTTAGTGCCTATCCGAGAACCGGCGGGGACTGGCTCATTTTGCGGTGCCCTGGGAGCAAAATGTGCCTGTCCCCCTCTCCTCGGCCGGTTCTCGGATAGGCAGTTATTGCTCCGCCGTGGTCCCTACGAGCCGGTTGCGAAGCTTGGCTGCCTCCTCGGCCGGCGTGCCACCGAAATACCGCTTGAACTCACGCCCGAACTGCGAGGCGCTTTCATAGCCGACGGCCGCCGCTGCGGTGCTCGCATTATGGCCTTCATTGACCATCAAAAGCTGTGCTTTGTGGAGGCGAATGTTCTTGAGGTATTGAAGCGGTGAGGTAGCCGTGACCGCCTTGAAGTTTTGGTGAAACGTGGAGACGCTCATGCGCGCCTGCTTCGCCAGTTCCTCCGTGCTGAGTGGCCGGGCGAACTCAGCATGAATGAACTGCAAGACGCGAGCGATACGCATGAACTGATCGTTTCGCGATGCCATCGCCCTCAGTGCGCCACCCTGGCCGCCGAGCAGCACTCGATAAACGATCTCGCGAACCGTCTGCGGACCGAGTATGCGACTGTCCACAGGTGAGCGCACGCATTCAAGCAGCCGGATCGCCGCGCCGCGAAGTTTATCCGTCATCGGAGACGAGTAGATTCCTCGCGGCACGGGCGAGTCAGACGACGGCGGTTCATCGAGATTGATCAGAATTTCGCTGAGCATCGTGGGGTCGACCGAAATCACAAGCGCTAGTACGGGCTCCTCCGGCGTCGCTTCGACCTTACACTCAAACGGAATCGGCACGGACAAGGCCAAATAATTCTCCTTGTCGTATTGGTAGACCTCACCGGCCAAATACCCGATCTTGCGACCTTGAGCGAGGATCAGAATCATCGGCTCATAAATTACCGGGGTCCCGCCCGTTGGGTACGACGTTCGCGACACTTCAACGCCGCGGATCGTCGTCGGTTGCTTGCCTTCGGCGACGGCAAGGCCCGCGAGCAATTCGGCGAAGCGAGCGGCCTGAGCGTCTTTTGAAGGCGTCGTGTTCATCTCTAGAGATTTATACAAGCTTTCTGGCGGATTGTCACCGAATTCCACGGGCTGGCCGGAGGATTAGGCTAGAGGTTCGTAGGAATCGACGATTGTGGCCTGGCAGTTTCGCGCTAGTATTAACTGCCCATCCGAGAACCGGCCGAGGAGAGAGGGACAGGCACATTTTGCTCCCAGGGCACCGCAAAATGAGCCAGTCCCCGCCCGTTCTCGGATAGGCTCTAAGTCAGCATGGTCATCCTGATCGGTCGAAGCGGAGGTTCTGAAGATTGGATTCGAGGATTTGTGTGGCATGAAGCCGAGTCCTCCATTTCGGATGGAACAAACTCATAGTCGGGGGTTCACAATGGAAATCAAACGAGTCGGATTGCAGGCGTCAGCAAAAGGTCCTGAAGATTGGTTCACGGGCGTCGTGCGGATTGATCCGCTGTTCGATGCGCCCGCCCCGGCTCGCGTCGGCGGCGCGAGCGTCACTTTTGAGCCAGGCGCCCGCACGGCATGGCACACGCACCCGTTTGGGCAAACGCTTATTGTGGTGGCCGGCTGCGGCTGGGCGAAGCGCTGGGGCGGTCCGGTCGAAGAAATCAGACCGGGGGACGTGGTCTGGTTTGCGCCGGGAGAAAAGCATTGGCATGGGGCCACTCCAACCACCGCGATGACCCACATCGCAGTTCAAGAAAAGCTCGACGGCAAACCCGTTGAATGGATGGAAAAGGTCAACGATGAGCAGTACCGAAAGTGACTTTTTGAACGGCAAACGCGACCTCATCGACAAGACCTTGGTTGAACCAGAACAACTCGAGAAGGAGTAAATCGTGACTACGACAAGCGACCAGAAAAGCTCGAGCCAGAAAGCCACAATGCAGTTCAAGCACCTTGGCCGCACCGGGCTTAAGGTCAGCCGCCTGGGGCTTGGCACGATGAACTTCGGGGAGCTGACCGACGAAGCCGCCAGCTTCCAGATCATGGACAAGGCCCTGGAGAGCGGGATCAACTTTTTCGATACGGCGGACGTTTATGGCGGCCCACAGTCGCCGGACATGGAGAAGGGCTACGGCACGTCCGAGGAGATCATCGGTCGTTGGCTGGGCCAGGGCGGCCGTCGCGGGCGGATCGTTTTAGCGACCAAAGTCTACCAGCCGATGGACACCGGCCCGAACGACCGTCACTTATCGGCCTACCACATTCGCCGCGCCTGCGAGGCCAGCCTTAGGCGGCTGCGGACCGATCACATCGACCTCTACCAGATGCACCATGTCGATCGGCGCACCCCTTGGGACGAGATCTGGCAGGCAATGGAGCAGTTGGTCCGCGAAGGTAAGATCACCTACGTTGGAAGCAGCAATTTTGCCGGGTGGGACATCGCTACTGCGCAGAGCGTGGCCGCGAGACGCAATTTCCTCGGTCTCGCGTCGGAACAAAGCCTCTACAACCTCAGCGCTCGCACGATCGAACTAGAAGTCATCCCGGCTCTTCGGTACTACGGCATCGGTCTCATTCCTTGGAGCCCGATCGGCATGGGGCTTCTGGGCGGCATTCTTCGCAAGGTAAGTGAAGGCCGCCGAGCCAGTCCGCTGTTGCAGATGCGGATTGAGCAGCACAGGCCAAAACTCGAAAAGTACGAAGCACTCTGCGACCAGCTCAGTGAAAAGCCGGCCGACGTCGCGCTCGCCTGGTTACTGCACAATCCGGCCGTCACCGCTCCCATCGTTGGGCCACGCACGGTGGATCAATTGAACGGGAGCCTGCGGGCTTTGGAGATATCGCTCTCGGACGAAGTGCTTCGGCGGCTCGACGAGATTTGGCCGGGCCCCGGCGGCGAAGCGCCCAAAGCCTACATATCGCCTTTTCGTGAAGACGGCATAACATACGGCACGCCGACTTGGATATGGTCGGTGGTCGTCGATGCTGTGCTCTACGTGCGAGCTTACAGCGGACGGACTTCCAGTTGGTACGGAGCTGCCTTGCGGCAAAAAGCTGGGCGAATCACGACCGCGGGCCTGACCAAGGAAGTGTCGTTCCAACCTGTTGAAGGCGCCATCAACGACCGCATCGACGCGGTTTATCGGAAGAAATATGCGGGTAGTCCGTATCTCGACCCAATGATCGGCGATCAGGCGCGATCAGCGACGATCGAGATTACACCGCGGAGTTCCTAGAACGACGTAAAAGGAAAGGACAACCAATATGCAAAAGCGAAAACTCGGAAACCAGGGCTTAGAGGTTTCGGCGATCGGCCTGGGCTGCATGGGGATGAGCTTTTCGTATGGGCCGCCGAAAGATAAGAAGGAGATGACATCGCTGCTGCACGCCGCAGTGGATCGCGGCATTACTTTCTTCGACACGGCAGAGGTCTATGGTCCGTACACAAATGAGGAACTGGTTGGCGAAGCGCTGGGGCCCCATCGGGACAAAGTCGTCATCGCCACGAAGTTCGGGTTCGATCTGACTGGCGACACTCGGCCGGGGGCGGCCGGACTCAACAGCCGGCCGCAACGCATCCGCGATGCCGTTGAGGGCTCGCTGAAGAGATTGCGGACAGAGACGATCGACCTGCTCTATCAACATCGGGTCGACCCTGATGTGCCAATCGAAGACGTGGCGGGCACGGTCAAGGAGCTAATCGAGCAGGGCAAGGTGAAGTATTTCGGCCTTTCTGAAGCCGGCGTGCAAACCGTTCGCCGTGCTCACGCCGTGCAACCCGTCACGGCTTGCCAGAACGAATACTCACTGTGGTGGCGGAAGCCGGAAGACGAGCTTATTCCGACGCTGGAAAAACTTGGCATCGGCCTTGTGCCCTATAGTCCACTCGGAAAAGGGTTCCTCACGGGAAAGATCGACGAGACCACCAAGCTCGACAGCACGGACTTTCGGAACGCGATTCCTCGATTCGCTCCCGAGGCAAGGAAAGCAAACAAAGCGCTGGTCGATCTCTTGGCAGACATCGGGGCACAAAAGAAAGCGACTCCAGCACAAATCGCGCTTGCCTGGCTGCTCGCACAGAAGCCGTGGATCGTGCCAATTCCAGGTACGACGAAATTGCATCGCCTGGACGAAAACATCGGAGCCGCTTCCGTTGAGCTGACACCGGCCGACCTTGCGGCAGTTGAAAATGCGGCTTCCCATATCGAAGTTCAAGGGGCGCGATATCCGGAAGCGTTTGAGCGAATGACTGGGCGTTAAGCCAATCATTTACACCGACGACCGGACACCCTGGGAAAGTGCTTCGGTCGACCAGCCCCCTAGCAGCCTGTTGAAAAAGGGGACTGGCGCTGAGCGACCGGACAAATTTCCCGAAGTTTTGACGTTCCCGCGAGGTTACGGGTAAATCCCCTTCTTATAAAATCCGAGCCGCGCCTCCTTCAAGATTGTCTTTCCCCCCGTGATGACAATCACCTCATTCTTCTGGCCGAACTTGATGAATGGTGTCGCGTTGACGTCCATGAAGTTGTAAATGTTGCCGTAGCCGGCATAGAAATGGCCGTTGACGATCAAGGCAGCCAGGCTCGCGTCGCTCGTGATCACGTGCAGCATCACGGTATTGCCGGCCAACTTTGAGTCAGCTTCGACGATGCAGCGCAATGCGCCGTGATCTGGCGTTTGATAGGGAAGAGATTTTTCCTCTTTATCATGCGTCAGGAAATCAGGGGCGTATGTCCAGGCATTGAGCATGCGGACTGAATCAGGGTCAGGGATATAACTGATCCAAGCCGGCGTCATGGTGCCCAGCGGCGGTTGGTTGCCCCAGATTTCGGTTGTCAGCACGTGTTCGGTGCCGGGTTTGAGAATGCCGCCCAGGTCATCGCGCACGATTTGCCCGCCGAAGGGTTTGCCGTCCATGTAACGGCGGATGCTGCCATTTCCCGGCGACTCGGATTTGCCGAAAATTGAAACTTGGCCGTGGTTCCAAGCGGCCGGCACCGTGAAATGCTTACGGAACACGGCGTGATAGGCGTCGGTATGTTCGGGAATATCGAAGGTGCCGAGGGACGATTTGGGCCAGGAGGTGTCGTCGGTTTTCGGATCGGACAGCGCGGCGTCTTCCGGCGGACTGTTTTTGCCGTCGCCGGGCAAGATTTTCACTGCGTTGTCATCGGTAAGGTCGAGCGCGATCTGCGGCGTGTAATTTGCCATCGGCTTGCCCGGGTCGGCGGCGCCGCGCCACCAGCCGCGTTGCAGCCAGAACCATTCGGTCGGCGCATCCGTGAGTTGGTTACGTGGCGTTAACAGCACGCGGGTCTGCAAGGACTCAAAACGAAGGCCCGCGATCCTGGCACTCGTCTTCTCAGACGAAATCGGCACGTTTTGCCCGGTGTTCACGTCCAGAGCCGACACGGGCGGATTTTCCATGTCGAAGACCAGATCCGTCGTAGATGCCGGCTTCTCCTGGTTCCACATCGTCCATACGTCATACAGCCCATTGTTGCTGACGAAGTGGCGCATGATGATCTTTTGGTTCGTGACGTGGCCGGGCACGTGCTTGATCCCCATCTTGTCGAGCGCCTGGGTGATGAGCGCCACCGAATCGAACATGCCAAAGTTGATGACAAAACCTTTGCCCAGCTTTCGCGTGCCGGCGGCAACCGTGCCGTCATCCCACAGCGCAACATCCTGGCAGCTCGCATCCTTTGCATTATGCTTTTTTAACGATAAGCCCCAATTGTTCGGCAACACCCGCAAAGCATTGTCCGGCAGAATCGTTTGCCCAGCCGCGAGCTGCAATTTGCGGCCTTTGCGCTCGACGGCTTCGACGTCATAGCCGGTCAGCGCGGAGATGGGCCAGGCGTCGTGCTGCGTCGACGTATGGCGGCCGGTTTGTTCGAAGGTGATGAACGTGCCGCCGCGCTTGACCCACTCTGCAATGTTCGCGATCGCATCCGGATCGAGAATCGAAGTGTTGGTATCGACGATGATCCGGTATTGGTCGGCGTCGCCATTGGCAAAATCGCTTTCGATGACCGAGCCGCGCGAGTAGGTCGCGGCAAGCGTAAAATCCAGACTCGATGCGAACACGCCGGGGCCTTGCGCGATGAGGTCGGCGCGCTGGAGCCATGATCGCCGAGGTTCATCGGGAAGCTGAACAGTCGCTCGGCTCGCAGACTGGTCAGGTCGGCCACCTCGGGCTGCGGCAGATGATACTTGCCCATGACATGCCAGAGTGGCTGGGTTCTGTCGAAGTAGTCTTTGATGTCCGGCCGCCACAGCACATCGCCCAGATGCCCGAAGTAATCAACGCCCTGCGTGTTCTCGGTGCTCCAGCGGCCCATGAAGCGTTTGAAGTCGTCGAGATCGAGTGCGGGACCGCCCGGCTCGCAGTCGGTTGGCAAGCCGGTGCTTTGCGCCAGCGACGGACAGATGTCGTTCCAGAAGCCGGCCATGCCGCCGGTATCATGCAGGATGCCGCCGTAGTCCTCGGCAGATTGCTTGAAGTCGTTCCACCATGCGCCCGAGGCCATGAGCGTGATGGGTTTATCCGGATCAACCTGGCGAATCATCTGCATGCCGCGGCGCAGCGCTTGCCCGCGCGACCAGGAGCACCAATCCGACCAATCCACGTACCGCGCGTTCATCGCGACCGTCGCCAGCGCCGGATACGTCGCCGGCGGCTCGCCAGTGATGTAAGTGCGATAAATGATGAGACCTGTCGGCAGCTCGAGCGTGATGAGATTGTCGCCGTCTTTGAGTGCGTCGCTGATTTCCACGCGCGAGAAATGCCAGCCTCGGCGCAGCTCCGGGTTCTCCGGGCAAAGCCTGCCGTTGACGTAGACGTACACGGGTTTGTCGCTCGTGTTTTCCAAGTCCCAGCAATAGAGCCACGCCTTGCGATGTTTGGCGCGCCAGGCCGCGGCAATATCGACGTGCCGCCGCAAAACCGTTGGTTTTCGCGGCGTGAAGCGCACGATGGCATGGCCCGGCGCCGGCAATTTGGGCCATCCGGAATCGTCCACCGTTGGCCGAGCGGAGCTGGCGTCGTACGCCGCCGTCGTGCTCAGTCTCCATAGGCCCTCCAGGTCGATTGCGTCGTCCTGGTATCCGAAGAACGTCGCGAGTTCGGGAAACGGCACATCGTCCCACTTCGCATAATTCTCCGCGTACCGCTTGGAAACCTCGCCCACGCTGTCGAACTTCATCTGCAAATATTCATAGAAGCTCTGTCGCGCGTCGGGACCGTGGTCATCCAGGAAGTCGGCGATACCATGTCCCATTTCTTCATGAGGCTCGAGCCAGTTGACGATGTTGCTGTATTTGCCGTTCAGCTTCGCGACGACCTCTTTCAGCTGACTGAGGCCGGCCTCGCGCAGGCGCTGGGAGGCGAACGACAGTGTCGGAGTTCCTTGGGGCGCTTCGTAATACCAGCCGCCCAGGTAGCAGTCGGCAAACGGCGCGACCGCGTCGGGATAGCGATTGGTCAGCACGATATTTCCGTCGGTCAGGCCGATGTTGATGCCCAACGGCAGCTTGCGTTGCTGTGCGGCTTTGAATGCCCATTCGCGTGAGACGAGATCGAAGACACCGTCGGCGGCCGGTGCATTGAAGGGCGAGGTCCAGACCACCAAACCCGATTTGCTCGACTTGTCGGCGTATTCAAAATCCTGCCGCGGGTCGTAGTTGCCGGGGATGTCGCGCCCCTCTCGATCGCGTGGCTTGGTGAACGGGCCGTAATAGAAACGAAAGCCGTACTTGTCCCAGCGGTCGAGAAACATCGGCACTTCGACCTCGGCGGTGCTGGCGTCGATCTTGAGATTCTTCGGCACGGTCGAGTCAATGACCTGCGAAATCGCCGCGGCATCTGGCGCGGCAATAATCGCAACACGATCGCCAAATCTCAGCGCAGCAATCGCCCCCTGCTTGTCGATCGCGTGTGCCGTGACAGCGCCGCGCGACGTATTGATAGAAATTCCCGCAACTCCCGGCAGTTCATCCAGATCAGAAAGATATTTTGCCAGAACCAGCTTGGCCTTTTCTGCGTTCTCGGCAGTAATGATCAGCGAAGAGGTGGTGCCATCACGTTTTTCCTCCCCGGCCAGCGTTCCGTAGGCACGCAGCTTCACTGCGGGAAATTCGCGCGTCTCCGCATGCAACGCTGCAGCAGATAGAGCTACAAAGCAAAGAAATCCGAACATCAGGACAAATAATCGCATGGCCACAATAGGTCCTGATCTCGGCTTGGTCGTAACCTCGTCAACCGCAGTCATTGCTAGCGCTCCTAGCAGCCTGTTGAAAAAGGGGACTGGCTCTTAGCGAACGAGAGGATTTCCCCCAGTATTGACTTACCCGCGTAGTGCCTGTCCCCTTTTTCAACAGACTGCTAGGGCCTTCAACGAGCAAACTCGGATGGGCTTGCCGGGGCGTTGCCTGAAAGAACTCGAAAACTTCGCGTTTTGCAACCTTTTGGAAATGTCTCCAGGTTCCGGATCGCCGAAACACTTTCTTCGGCTTCATGACCGCTTTGGTCACGGGTCGCGAGGTGGACTGATCAGGACGGCCACATAGGGCATTCCTTGGTCTGTCTTGTATTGTTCGACTGCCCCAATCTCGCGGCTACCCGGTTCATCCGTAAGTGAAACGGTCACCGACACAACAATGGGGCCCCATCCGTCAAGGAGGACCTCGACGCGACCATCCGCACGTTTCGCAATCTGTCCGTTCACGGAACATGCCCACGTCTTATCGCCAAGTTTCCCATCCCACACCGAGTCCGACCAGTGAACCTTAACAGGAAGAGGCACCCACTCCGTCGCCGCGGTGAATTTAGACTGCCCTTGCTTCTTGAGCTTCTCCGCGATCCAGGACTCGACGACGGGTCGGTTCGTTTTGCCGCTGGCCGGGTCGGCGGGCAAGATAATCTTCACATAGACTTGGTTATAGTGTGGCGGAGTCTCCTTGTTCGCAACCGGCGCTTCCGCATTCACAACAAAAGGAACCACCGCGAGCGCGCTGGCGATAGTGATCGAGGCCATGAAAAGTCGCATCAAAACAGACCTCCGCATGTGACGACAACGGGCCGGGTAATTCGGGCCGCTAGCTGACGAGTTATTGGTTGAGGAATTGCGCTCGCTCCGCCCATTGCGAGCAATCTTGCTGGCTCGATTATACCCGCGACAGCCGCACCTTCGCACAGTGGCTGGACCTCGGCTTCGTGGCGTTCGCGCATATTTTGTCCATTTTTCGTGTCCGGTATTTGGACTCGTTTTCGATGGAACAGCTAGCCGATAGGTAGTTCTTCTAGATCGTGGCCGTGCCGCGCTCGCGAGAACAGCGCTATCTACATTGTCACTCGTTGGAGGCACGTGATTCGGATCGCGTGCTCAGCGAGACGCCGCGCGAAATAGGTGAACAAGCTTCGACGATGGACGGTCGGCGGTTTGAGTCCAGGACAAATCATGAAAAACTCAGATTGTGTCATTTTGGTTCCCGCAAATGGACCTTTAGAGCCGGCTTGCGAAAGCGCGCTGCGACAACTTGAACGAGCGGGTTACCCAGTTTGGCGCACACAAGGCTTCGCGGCGATCGACCAGGGTCGCTGCCAGATGGCAACTGACGCCATCAGCCAGGGATTTCGAGAGCTGATGTGGATTGATTCTGATATGGATTTTGATCCAGTTGCTGTCGACCAGTTAAGGTCGCATGATTTGCCAATTGTTTCCGGTATTTATGCAAAGAAAGGCGTTCGGGCATTAGCGAGCTCGTTGTATCCGGGCACCAATCCAATCACATTCGGCGACGGCGGGGGGCTGCTTGAGGTGCGTTATGCGGCTGCCGGCTTTCTATTGACGCGAAGCGAAGTTTACCTACAGATACGACGGCAACTTGCGCTGCCCACGTGCAACCAGTTGTTCGGCAAGCCCCTCGTGCCGTATTTCATGCCAATGATAGTCGAGGACGAGAATTCGGCGCCCGGAGCTCGTGAGAATCGGTACTTAGCCGAAGATTTTGCCTTCAGCCATCGGGCGCAGCGCCGGGTTCAAAGTGTTTGCAGATACGACGCTGCGCGTAGGCCATATCGGCCGCTACGTCTACGGATGGGAAGATGCTGGGATCTCGCCTCAGCGTTACAGCACATTTCATTTTCATCTCAGCAACGCCTGACAATTTAACGGCTGAGTCCATGGGCGGGGATTCGGGTGACTGAGGTTCAACCAACTCACGCACGCGTTAGTTTCCGTGTGGACAGGGCGGCTTGCAAGAAAGCGACTTCGTCGGCAAGCGTTCATGTGGAGCGGCTGTTGCGGCTTTTCGGCTGTTTGGAAGCCCGCTCGCTGTTTAACGCCGCTGAATTATCGCGGACACTGGGGGTCAGCCGCCGTACAATATTTCGCGATTTGAAGGTCCTGCGCAGTGCCGGAGTCCAGGTCTCCTTTGATGAGGCGACAGGAGGATACTCGCTGCCCCGAACATTCTCTTCTCGGCGTAGACCGCTTTGCGACCGTGACGTGCAATTGATCGTCTTGGCGGTTTGTTTGTCAGCGGTTCATGCGATCCCAGAACTACGGGCATTGACACATGAGTCGCTTGCCCGGGTGCTATCTGGATGCGATGTGCAGTCATCCATTCAAGCGGGTCGGCTGGCCAGGAGCTGTCGGACTATGTCGCCTCGCACTACGCAAGTTTCGGTTAAATCCGATGTCGTCGTCGGAATCTGTCATGCGATTTTCCTACAGCGCCAGATTCGAGTGACTATGGTTAGGGATGAACAGAATCGTTGCCGCCAAACCAAAGTTTCTCCGTACCAAGTGATTGCCGGCCCCGATGGATGGGACCTAATCGGTCGATCGTCGATCGACCGCCGGACCGTTGGGATCAGCATCGCTCAAATCGAACATGTTGAGTTGACCGAGGAGTCATACACGGTTCCATGCGGAATTCATAACCGTCGCAAGCTCGGGCACCGATCATCGCTCGAAGTCCCATCTCCGTAGCACCGACTCCACTGCGGGCCTGCGCGCTTCTGGCCAAAGCATGCTTTCTCGGTCGTTTTACGTAGAAATATAATCCATTGCGACATTTGATAGATTACCGTTTTGATCGACCGTCTGGGCCGTGACCAATCCGTTCAGACCCGTTGGTAAATCGATACCAAATACAAAGAAGTTATCTGCAAGGACCGTTGTTGAATTGCCAGCCAGGAGGCCGCCAAAGGTCACGGTGAGACCGGTAGTGCTTTGGCCGTTTTCAAGTACGTCACCGCTGAAGATCCATTCCGTCGCGCCTTCTTCGGCGGTGAAGTTGAGAATGATCGGGCTTTGCGATCCGTTTCCGGATCCGCTGCCACTGTCCGCGGCTACGACGCCGCTGCCGTGGCCCGCGCTAGTTCCGCTCCCTGCCTTGCCATTTTCTACAATGATTCCGGACTCGCTGTCCGAACCGCTGCCCGATCCGACATGGGCGATCTTTCTGACCCGCGTGCCAACGGCGGAACCAAGAAAAGCGTTAGTCTGAGTTACACCGACGTTGCCAATAGACCTCATTGCTAAGTTGTCGCGCGCTTCGCCGATTTGCACCGATCGGACGTCAATGTTGCTTTCTTGAACGCGAAGCGCCGCAGGGACGTGTTGGATCGCAAGCAAATGTGCAGCCATCAACTCACGAGGCTCTAACGATTGGAAAGAGAGCCCGCGGGATCGTTTTTCGTTTACGAGTCTTTTCGATGAGGACGCTTTCTTGCCGATGCCCCCGAAGAGATTGCGCCAGGAAAGTAGGTTATGCATAGTGTATCCTCGGTTAATGGGCCGAAACGATGGGCGCGCGTTCCCTGCGGATAGCTCGCTTACGCGATCGGCAGATCAGAGAAGGCACCGTGCACACTTGCCAACCACGGCAAGCGCCGGCGTCCTACTGAATTGATCGAAAGATCAGTGTGAAACCGGGCAGGCCAGCTCAAAAAAAATTTCCGAGCCTGCCGCCGCCGTCATTCGGACAACTTCAACCCAAGCAATCGGCGCAAGCGTGTTGACGAAAATCAACGGCGCGATCAAGTCAATCAGGGGCTAGGAGCGAACGGTAGGGCGGCGGGATCAGAAGCCGTGCATGTAGTGCATCACGTGATCCTGCCTTCACACGCACGCCGCCTGCCGATTCTAGAGGGGCCCAATACGGCGCAAGAATGGGATTCGACCGTATGTCGGTAGCGCTCCAGCCGTTCTCCAGCGCCTGTGTGATGTATCGGTTCACTTTGTCTTGACGACTTGGGTTATTCAGGTCCAAGGCGAACAAACATGCCGCGTCAAGATACAATTCCGCTGTCGTGGGGCCCAGCCTGATAGCCTCCTCAATGTCCGCAATTCCCGAAGTCGGTACGTCGTTTTGCTTGATGGCAGCCCGCAGGGCAACTTTTGCCCGGTTGTGATATGCCTCCTGCAAGACTGGATTAAGCAAGGTTGCTTCGTCGAGGTGATTTCGGGAGCTTTGGAGCTTGTCAAGCTTCCAAAAGCTGTAGCCAAGATTATTTTGCACTTCAGCGGTCGCGCATCCAGCCCGAATGGCTCGGAGACCACATTCAACGGCCTCCCAATGCATTCTGGTCTTGGCAAGGCAATACCCAAGTGAAGCTTGGATGATGCCGGCCTGGGAAATTGCCGCTGCCGCCCGGTAATCGACAATCGCAGACACATAGTCGCCGAGTTGTTGTCGAGACTGACCACGAGCAAATAGGACGGCGGAATCATAAGGATTAACTTCGAGGGCATGATCGAGATGAACAATCGCTTGTTGATATTCGTGATCCCTTATCCTCTGGCGCCTTCGCGAAACTCACGAACCGAATATGGATCGCGAACCAATATGATCCACCCAACGACGCACGTGATCGCAATCAGAGCGATTGCCGCAAGCGATAGTTGCGGATGCTTATTCTTGCTCCAACGAACGATGCGGCGGGATGGCGAAAGGCATCGCAAGAGCAGCGCCGACATCTCTTCGGCCGTTTGGGGGCGTCTGGCAGGATCAAACCGCAGACATCGATCGATTGTGTTGGCAACGGAGTAATCGACTAGCGGATTTCGCTGTTGGATTGGGATGGGCCCGGCAGCCTGGCTTGCGAGCATTATTTCCAGAAGCCGTGATTTCGAGCTTTCGGCCGGCGGCGGTACGAATGGTGGCGATCCAGTCAACAACTCGTAGAGTATGACCCCTAAGGAGAACAAATCGGATCGAGGATCAACGCTTAAGACGTTTGAATTGGGTTGACAAATGGCCTGCAAGTGCTCGGGCGCCGCATACGCAAAAGTGCCACCCAACCGCATTTCGCCGACTTGCGGATCAAACGATAGATTGAAATCAAGCAGCATTGGCTTGCCGCTTGATGCGACAAGTATATTCGATGGCTTCAGATCGCGGTGCAAAACGCCCTTCGCGTGAGCGTAGGCCAAAGCGTGAGCAATTTGGTTGCCGAGATGGAGAACGCCGTTGATGTAGCTGCCCTTGGCAAGCATCGGATCGGAAGCACATTGCTCCGATGCGGGCATCGATTGCGGACGAAAATCGCGTGCCGTGTTAAGAATTACGCTCGCAGAAGAATTGCGAACACCGCTAACGAAAACCCGATCAAGCACGTCACAAAGTGTTGCTGAGCCGAGATACGGCATGCAAACCGCGACGAGCCCAGTCGCTGGAATCTCTTGCACGGAAAAAATGGGCACAATATTGCCGTGGGCGAGGCGCCCCAGGATCTGAGCCTCCTGACTCCAGCCGAACGAGAGCTTCAATACAACCCAACGGTTCCCCAACTCTGGTTGCCTGGCTAAGAATACCCGACTAATGGCGCCTCGACCAAGTTCTTCCATTATCGTGAAACCCAGGAGATGTTCTCCAGGCTCGGGCCAGCGAGGCCGCTCCGCAGACGGAGAGTCCAGCCCGCTGGGTTTCAAATAATGGTGAACCTCCAACAGACGCTGAAGAGAGCGGCGGAAAGCAGGGAATTTGTCGCAGAAACTTTTCGGTGAGATTTCTTCGCCCGATTCGCAGCGGATGCAATACTCTTCGTATGCAAGGTCCAAAATGAACGACTTGTTATCTTGAAGCGATGGATTTTTGGATAGCACGTCGCCCGCGTCGGGCTCCTCGCCTCGCCGCCAACATTCGATGATTTCTGAGGCCGAGGCGGTCCTGTCGCGGTATCTTGCAAGAGTGTCCGCCGATGGAGAGGTGTGATTCATCGCTGCGGTAGGCCGTCACCCGGATTGAAAACGCAAGAGTCTCTCGATCACCCTGCGGGCCGTTCGCTCGTTTATTCCAATTTGCTCAGCGATTTCGGGGTAGGTCGATCCTATGAATCGCAATCTAACCACCTCTTGATCCTGGACGGATTGATTGGCGATCAGCCGATTCCAGGTCTCGCGTGCAATCGCAACTTCACTCGGCGTCGGCTCGACGCCGGCGAACTGGTCTAATTGGAGGTCTAAATCCCCGACGGATCGTGTTCTAGTTACGTTATGTTTCCTTGTTCCGACACTGCGTCGTCCCTCGTCGATCACCTTGTTGGCGCGATGATCGCCAAATAACAAGCCAAGTCATTGCTGGTTTCAAACGAGAGGGTTTGGGCCGGTTGGCGAAAAAAGGATGCCCAGACCAACTGAACAAAATCGACAGAGTCGAATTGCGACCGAAGCCGACGATCGATGGTTCTGCGCACCACACGCCGAATATGGCCCGCATAAAGATCGATCAATCGCCAAGCCGCCTCTTGGGAACCGCTGCGAACTCCTTTCATCAGCGCCTTGAAATCATTTTCGGGCTCGACCATCCCTTTCCTCGGTTCCCAAACTTGGACGGACAACATCGCGATCGACGGACTCGCGCCCCACCGCAAAATCCAACTCGATGGCCTTCAACTAGAGCCCGACGAGTTATTAAGAGCCTATCCGAGAACCGGCCGAGGAGAGGGGGACAGGCACATTTTGCTCACACGGCATCGCAAAATGAGCCAGTCCCCGCCGGTTCTCGGATAGGCAGTAAGTGAGAAATTGCAAGACCTCCGACACCTTGCGGCAGAAAAACAGGGCAAATATCGGACCGCGCCTCTCGCACGGGCGATGCATCAGTATATTGCCATGCATCTGGCACGGCAATTGGATGCTGGAATGCCCGCTAAACCGTCGAGTTGGGTCCGTGGTCGCTGGCGGAAGACTTGATCAGCCACCTTCTTGGTTGCTGTTCTTCGGCAGGCCAGTCGCGTATTTAGGGCCACGGTCCGCGGGACTGTGAACGCAAACCGATCAGTCGGCACGTGCTTGCCGGCTGGACTTGAATTCTGGACAAGAAGGCCAGCGCATATCACCAGAACCGATCCCGGCCATGATCAATCTCGTTCTGGCATTCCACGGAATCGGCCATGGCTCGCCAGAAGAGGCCCCCACTTATCGAGCGCTTCGCTCCGTAGCGCCGATTGACTCCGACTTCGAAATGCACCACAACAGTTGGACAGATTCGGCAATGACCTGCGACCGCATCCTTTACCACCGAGTCTGTCTACAACTTCGCACGGGCTTCGGTACTCGATCGAAGACGATTTACCAACTTGTGCGGGCGAAATATCGAGATGATCATGCCAATTCCAAACAACCCCATCATATCGATATACAATGTCGGTTCGGGACTGCTGATAAGTGCCTGAATTTGCGATTGAGTCAGCGCCGCGTCAAAAACTCCAAGGTCTTCAACCAGCCCGTCCATCTGGCCTACGCAACATGAAAGGCCAATGTATGCGGTGGCTGAGGTTTGAAAACTGCTATGCCCCGAGCTTGTGCCGTCCAGTTTGCCATTAACGTAGATTTCCTGAACGCCGCCAACAATGTCATAGACCCACGCGACGTTGTACCAGGTATTCGCCATCAGGGACGTATTGCCTTGCGTACCGTCACCGTAGCTAAAGGCGAAGTAGGGCTTGTCGTCTTGTTCGGCCAGTTGCAATCCCGGCAGCCCCTGGCTTCCAGGAGGCACGAGAGTACCGAAAATCGTAGAGTTGCCAGCGGCGCCAAAATCAACCCAGGCATCTACGGTGAAGGAGCCCGCCCACCAGACCGAGATTGTTTGTCGTCGTGGTGGCGATAAATCTTCCCCCGTTAAATGAAAAGGCTTGAGCTTGGTTCAAACCAGTTGCGTACCCAGTCGTAGTGATTGAGGTGCCAGGATATGAACCAGTTCCGATGGAGTCGTTGAGATTCCCGTCGAGCGCGTAGTACGCAACTTCGCTAGGATAAACGGCCTCAGCGCGAGCCCGTGCCGTCATCCTGAGTAGTGCACACGGGACCACGAGCAATGCAAATAATCTGACCCTTTTCATGCCTCAAGACAACTTCGGATTTTTTCCGAGGAAGAAGGTTCGCCTACCGAAAAACAATACGCAGAATTCGCCGGGCCAATCACCGACGCATCCCTCCGCAACAAGGATCCCATTGTACCAGCGTCGGCTGCAGAAGCGTGAAGGAACTTCGGAAACGCGTTGGCGGCGATGTGCCATCGACGAGTCTGAGTTCTTGAACGACAATCTGAGCCTGCTCTAGCAGCCTGATTCCAGCGGCTCTCAGCGCGAGAAAAGTGGTCCTACCAGCGGTTGATCGCGATAGTTGGATTTTTCGGCGGGACCGGTCGATAGTCTGATCAGAGACTCACGTCTCACAGCCCCCCGCATGCAAAAAGGGGCAGCCAGCATTGCGGGGGGCGGTTTTCGAGCGCGTTGGTGACATACGTCTGTCACGCCAACTTAATCTTCCTTGCCAACCGGGCCGATACAAGTTGTGAGGCGGTAACCCGCCCCGATGCCCTCTCGCGTTCACTGCCCCGAACGCGATGAGGGTTTTTCATGCGCTTTTTTCGGCAATTTCGGATGATAGAGTGGCACCAGTGCTTTGGACCAGAAGCGGTTGCAACGAAATGACGGAGCGCGTCGGTCCGACGTAACCAGCGAGCCGGCTGTTGAAAAAGGGGAGAGTCACTTCGCGGCACCGTCAAAACTCTGGAAAATTCGGTCGGTCGCTCAGAGCCAGTCCCCTTTTTCAACAAGCAGCTACAGCCATCAAGCGAAGCGCGGCGATCAGGCGGAAATGCGGCAAGAACCGGTCCGCCGAATCGGTTCGTGCCACCTTTTGAAGCCCACCTTTTCTAAAGCCGTGCCTATTTCTTCTTGGCTGCCCGCTCGGTGAGCGCTGCGGAGTTGGCTGCCACGGCGGCGCGGATGAGTTGCTTGAACGCCGCTTCGTTGATTTTCTCTCCTTCGTGGAGGTCGATCGCCCGCCGCGTGTTTCCCTCCAAGCTGGAGTTGAAAAGTTTCTTTGGGTCTTTGAGGAAGGCTCCACGGAAGAAGGTGAGCTTCACGACCTGTTTGTACGATTCGCCTGTGCAGACGCCCCCGTCATGCGACCAGACCGGGATCCCGGGGGATTTTGGCTTCTCCCATTTCCACTCCTCCACGATGTCGGGGTCGGCGTCGTGGATGAGCTGACGGACATGTGCGAGGGTCGCTCCCCTCCAATCCGCTAGTTCTTGGGTCCGTTCGGTGATCTTCGCTGAAGCGGCCTCGCCAGTCGGACGGGTTGTCGGCTTCATGTTCTCTCCGATCTTACTTTTCGGCGCAGAGCTTTGCGGCGCAGAGCTGTTCGGCGCCGCGTTATTGCAGCCCGGCGACAACTCGTTCGAGACGGCCAATGAATTTCTGCCAACCGTAGTTCGCGCCCTGGTAATTGGCCTCTTGATCGGGGCGGAAACCAGACTGCTCCATGCGGACGAGCGTGCCGCCGTTTGTCGCGGTCAACGTCCAGACGACGACGCTTTCCAGCCCCATCGAGCTCCAGCGGTAGGAGAGCCGCTCCAGGGGTTTGATTTCCAGAACTTCGCTGTCGATCACGCCGTTCCAATTCGGCATGGGCGTGGAGCGGAAATTAAACTTGCGGCCCACGACAGGCTCAAAGTCGTTTTCCATGAGCCACTCTTGAATCAGCGGGCCTTCGGTGAGCGCGCGCCAGATTTTTTCCGGACGGTGAGGGAGTTCTCTTTCGATCACAAGTGCGCGGCTGGGGGCGGTTGTCATGGGCCCATCCTTTTGAGTACGTCTTCGAGTCGGTCAAAGCGGTCGTGCCAGAAGCCGCTGTAGTAACGCAACCAGTCCACCAGCGGCGCGAGTGCTTGCGGCTGGGCTCGGTAGTGCGTTTGGCGTCCTTTGTGCCGAGCCCGCACCAGGCCGGCATGCTTGAGGATTCCCAGATGTTTCGACACGGCCGGCTGCGAGACGCCCGAATTGTCGGTCAACATCCGGACGGTCTGTTCACCATCGCGACTCAGCCGCTCGAAGAGCGTCCGCCGGGTCGGATCGGCAAGAGATTTGAACAGGGCAGCAGGCGCGATGGTCCGCATGAGAAATCGATAGCTCCTTGATTATGGATTAAAGATAACCAGATGGTTATTGTTGTCAAGCCCTGTTCCAACCCTGATGAAGCGACGCTTGTTCTGTTTGCTGTCCGTTACCTTTCCGTGACGTGGCAAGTCGTCGAGTCGAGTACAATCGACCCATGCCAAATACTTCACGCACCCAATGGCGTCAAGCGACCGCCATGTCAAAAGTATGCCGCCGGCAATGCGGCTTGTGGCTCATCATGATTCTATCGCTTGGCCTGCTTATCCTCGGTGTTCGGCGAGCCGCCACGAGACGCAGCTAAGTCCGGATCGAAATTCAAGTCGGAGCTGCTCGTTGATAATGGGCGGTTGTTTTTCATTCTGAGCGACCGCCGGGAGAAGATTACGGAGTTTTTCCAGCGAAACCAAGTTGTGGTGGGCGCGATGTGGCAACAGGATTTGGACAAACTCGAAAAGGCGAACGAGCCGATCGCGAACATATTTCTCGACTACACGTCCGCCAACGACGATCCGGAAAAGGCCGCCCGCTACGGCGATTACTTGACGCTGGCACCCTTATCGCCCGGCGTGGCCGGAGCTCATCGAAAAGCATGCCGCGCCGTGCGCGAAAGATGGCGACCGGAGCATCGTGGTCGTTCTCCGCCGCGAGATGGGCAAAGCCGATCAATATCGCGTTGTCGGTATGACCACGCATACGCCGGTCGGGTTTTTCGAACTCAAAGAGAAGTTGAAGGGGGATGACTTCGCGCCGACGGACCTGAAGTACAAGAGGAAGTAACCCGCCGCGCGTCGCGGTTGACAGAGGCAGGCAGTTCCTGCGAAAGAATGGCGTCGCGTTACCAATTGTGTTCCGGCATTGGCGGACGGTAGAACGCTTCGCGTACTTCGGGGCGAGTCAAGACCCACATTTGCCAACCTTCGAACAGGAAGATGCCGGCGCACAGTGCGACAAGCGACAGATCGTGTTGGGCGAAACCGAGGACGGCGCCGGCGACAATGCACCCGATAAGGGAAACCGTCGTAAAGACAATCGCCCAGGCCCGGGCGGCTTCGCTGCGGTAAAAAAGCCCCCACCCGATGAACAAATTCCAGACGCTCGGGTTAATTCTTAGCGAGCCGTGCGCCAGTTGAAACCCGAAATCGAGGATCGAGAGAATGCCGGTCAAGATAAACAAGACCGCGACGATAATGAGTCCGAGCGGAAGCTCGACCACCTTCAATTCTCCGTTGGCTTTCGCGCTGCGCCATGCGGCGGCGCGTTGCTCTTCCGCCAATTCCTCGGCGGCGACTTCGGAGCGAATCACGCCCCCCATCCACCAGCCCCAAATTACGTAATGGAACGCGCAAAATGCCGCCAGCAATGCGGCCAGCGCAACCATCGACAAGACGACGCCGCCGAGCGGCGCGGCGAGGAACAACAAAACCGCGATGCACAACAACCCCACGCCGCCGGCCAAAAAGATCGACAACATCGAACCCGAAGGCTTGCCGCCGCCATTGCCGCGCGGCGGCGGCGGGCGGAATTCTTCGAGCCTGCGATGATTCGTAATCGCGGTCCATGTGCGTCTGGTGGTCTTGAAAAAGGGGGGAAGGCGCCGAGCGGCGATGCGAAAAAAATCGATTGTGAATCTAACCGTTCGCTGGGGGCCAGTCCCCTGTTCCGTTACGCTTCTTCATCGGGTTCAGACAAACTCCGGCTCGACACGCGTGGGAATCACGCCGGCTGCAAAACCTTCGGCGAGCAAACGCCGGACCGCTTCGCGCCCGCGTGGACCGAAATCGAGCGTCCAATCGTTGACATACATGCCGACGAATCGGTCGGCCTGCGAGCGATCCAAATCGCGGCCGAATCGCAGGGCGTAGGCCAATGCCTCCTGGCGATGATCCAGGGCGTATTGAATGCTCTCTTTCAGCAGCCGGTTCACTTCGTGAATCGTTCGCGGGCCCAAGATCCTTGCGGATCGCGTTGGCGCCCAGCGGCAGCGGCAAGCCGGTGTGCTCGAACCACCAGCGCGCCAAGATCGACGGCCAGTTTCAGACCGCCGCTGGCATACGTGAGTTGCCCTTCGTGAATGATGAGGCCCGCTTCGATCGGCTTGCCTTGCCAAGAGCCGGCCGAGACGGCATCGAGAATCTGGTCGAACGGCACCACGACGTGCTGAAAATCCTGACCCAGGCAGAGCCGCAGGGCCAAATAGGCGGTGGTCAGCGTGCCGGGCACGGCGATCGTCAGCCCGCGCAACGAATCGAGCGCGGGCAGTTCGCCGCGCGTCACGACCATCGGGCCGTACCGATCGCCCATGCTGGCTCCGCAAGGGCAGAGGAGATATTTGTCGGTCAGATGGGCGTAAGCATGCACGCTGACGGCCGTCAGCTCCAACTCGCCGGCGAAAGCCCGGCGGTTGAGCGTTTCGATATCGACCAACTCGTGGCGGAATTCGAAATCGCCGGTGTCGATCTTGCCGTTGGCCAGGGCGTGGAACATGAAGGCGTCGTCCGGATCGGGGCTGTGGCCGACGCGGATCAACTGGCGGATGGCGGTCAAGATGAGTCTCCTTTCAAGAAACGAGGATTGCACGCGGAAGCCACTGCCGCGCCGCCACTGCCAGTGCCGTCACGGCCTGCGCCGCGACCCGAGGTCATCATAGGCGGCGTTAGGGCGGAGCGTCAAACTGGCGGCGCAGTCATGTGCGCGGGTCGAGCCGCCGGATTCGCAAGAGTGCAATGGCGGCTAATTGGATAACCGCGATGCCGCGGCGTCGTTCACACCAGAACGCGTTAGTTGCGTGCCAACGGCGTCTGGCCGACCGGCAGAGCGGTCAAATGCGGCGCCGGAATCGGACTTCGTTTCGCCGCGGCTTCCATCTCGGCCCGGTAGCGGAACCAGATTTCGGCATGTGGATGATCGCGATACTGCTCGAACCACGGACCGCCGTTGGTGTAATGGATCAGCTTCGTCGAAGCATCCATCCAATCGAGCGTGTTCCACGTTTTCGGCAGCTCGCCAATTTGGCTGTCCGGAATGTCTTGGAAGCGGTGCAAGTACGCGCCGGTTTGCGTTTCGACGACCTGTTTCGTCCAGAGCGTCAGCTTGGCGCAGTCCATCAGCATCATGCTCGACCAGTTCTTGCGCGGGTAGCTCGTCTGCGGACAACCGTACATCTTCACCGCGTTCGCCGGCTGATAATCGTGCTGCACAACGCGGAGGGCGAAGGGCCGCATGTCGAGTTCATCGATCTCGCGAACGTCGCCGAAACACAACATGTCGTTGTCGAGGAACAGCGCCTTGCCTTCGAAGTTGCAGAGGTGCGGCAAGAGAAATCGGCTGTACGTGAATTCGGTCGAGGCCAACGGATCGTGTTGGCGCCGGAGCCCGAGCTCGGGCAGCTTGAGATAGTTGATTTCCAGCGGGATCGACGAATGCTTCAACAAGCTGTGGCGGAGCACGTCAGCCGGTTCTGGAAAGCGCGAATCCCAACCAATGAAGATACGGAGCATTTCGGTGTTCTGCCGTGGGTTTGAGCGATTACGGGCGAATAGCAGCTTGTCGAAAAAGGGGACTGGCTCTGAGCGAAAGCACAGATTTCCCGCAGTTCCGACGTTGCCGCGAAGTGCCTGTCCCCTTTTTCAACAGCCCAGATCGGCGCCGAACGGCGAGCCAGGGCAACGCATAAGAACCCGCCGGGGACTGACCCCCTCAGCGCGGCGAGTTGAGCTAGAGGGGTGTTGAAAAAGGGGACAGGCACCTCGCAGCAAACCAAAATTAACGACGAAATCGAGTGATCGCTCGGAGCCAGTCCCCTTTTTCAACAGTCTGCTAGAGCGGCTAAGAAAATTATTCGGCGGCCGTGACGCCGCCGAATAAGCGAAAAGCGCGAAAATACGGATTAGCCAAGGGTTTCGGTTGCTAGCACAACCGACTGGACGCAACCCGATCTCGAAACTCGCGCTCCCGGGCTGCGAAGTCCAGGCCCGTCGCTCACGCCCCTCATTTCCTCATTTCCTCGCGCCCCTTACCTCGATCCAAAATAAAACAGCACCAGGCCCAGCGCCGTGTTTCGCATTTCGCGCGGCACGAGATCGGGCCGATCGAGCAAGTACGCTCCCGCCGTGTAGAGCAACACCAGCAGGACGACCGCGGCTTTGAAATCCTCCCAACCCCGGACCGCTCCCGTCTGTCGCCCCCCAAGCCACCACAGCAAAATGCCATGGGCCACGACGCCCAGCAAATAGGCGAACACCACGCCGAGAATCGACAAGGTGGAAAAATCGAACAGCTCGTGTTCGCGATAGAGGTATATCGCCAGGCCGACGAAGGCCAGCACGATGATCGCGCGAATGCTGTGCCGTGGCAGATAGAGCGGATTCGACTCGACCTCGATTTTGCCCTCCCCTTCCAGACGCCGCACCAATTCGGGCGAGAGAGTGATGAATCGCCGCGAGGAAAAGTAATGGGCCAACACGATCATCAGCGTTTCGGTCCAAAGCGGCTCGACTTCGTGCCGGCGAATCACCTCGACGATCACCACCGCCACGACCAGCAGCGTCAACAGGGCCCGCACGCTCCCGTTCGGCAAACCCAAGGGAGGTCGATTTCGAGTCGTGATCATGTGGAAAGCCAACGCTTCATAGATTGCTTTGCCGGACTAATTTGGCTGCGTGGCAATGAACCCGGCAACTCCGGCGGGAAACAGAAATTGTCCGAAGCCGGGGACGATCCGAACCTGAAAACCGATGGCCCGCAGCATCCCGGCAACCGCCTGATGCTCGAACAATTGTTGGCGATGCGTTTCCTCGTGGCGGCGGTAAGCGTCGCCGAATTTGCGAAACGTCACAATCCGGCGGGTCAATTGCTGCGCCGGCACATCGTGCTGATATTCGACGAGACACGTCCAATCGGGCCCTTCCTTGAAAGCTTGCTTGGCGCCACGGCATCCGCGGGTTCGGCGGCGTCGAAAATAAATATGCCGCCGGAGCCCAAGGCATCGAACACTCGTTGGCAAATCACCCGCAACGCTGTGAGCGAGTTCGTCGGATCGAACAGATAATTGAACACTTCGCCCAGGGCCGTGACAGCGCGGCAAGCAGGAATCGGAAAGTCGCTGAACGACCCGAGATGAAACGCAGCTTCTGGCACGCGCTGCCGGGCGATCGCAATCATGCCGGCCGAGATCTCAACGCCTTCGACCTGATAACCCGAGTCGACGAGCGTCCTCGCCCAAATGCCGCTGCCGCAGCCAAGGTCGACCATCAGGCCAGAGTTGATCCCGGCAGCAGCGAGAATCCGCAGCAGGCCCGGCGCCGAGAGTCGGGCGAAATCGCCGAAACCCGTGTCGTGGATATAGGCCAAATCGGCCGTATAGAACTCAGCGTCATTCATGTCAGCGCCGATGCTGCCTGTTCCCATCGAAGACATGCAGCGCACAAGTCGCGCTAGTCGATTTTCACGACTTCGATTTGATCGAGATTTCCATTCCTCGACGCCCCGCCGAGCACCAGAATTTGCGATTCGTACGAGACCAGCCGATGTACGACGCGCGGCGTCGTCTTGCCCACTTTCTTCCAGGCAGCGGCGGTGTCGTCCAACCGATAGAGCGTGCCGTCCGCCACGCTCACATAGAGTTTGCCTTTATGGACACAGGCCGCCGGCGAGAAACCGTTCGACGATGGCCCAGGCAGTTCGGGGCCCGTGGACCAGCGACCGGCGCGCGGATCGTAGATATCGGTGCTCAGTTTCGCTTCGTCATCCGCGTTGAAACCGCCCAGGACATAAACCTTGCCCTCGTATGAAGCGGCGGCCAACGCCCGGCGCTCGAAGGGCTGCTTGATTTTCTTCCACTCCAAATGTTTGGCCGCCAAATCCATAACGAGCGCGGTGTCGAGCCAGTCGCTGCCCTGATCGCCGTGCATCGACCAGCCGCCGACGACGAACAGCGAGTCGCCGACCACGGTGATGTCGTGCGACGAGCGCCCTTCCGGCAGCGGCGGCAACGGCTCCCATTTTTTCGTCCGCGGATCGAACCGGGCACACTCCTTGGTGGAATGGTTATCGACTGGCTTCCCAGGCTCGTTCCTCGGCTCCATGCCGCCGACGCGATAGATCTTGCCGCGATCGGCCGCCAGGGCCAAGCCTTGCAGTCCCGGGCCGCCAGCGAGCCGCTCCCAACTTTTTCCCTCGGCTAAATCCAAGCGATCAAATCGGCCCGACACCGCGGCGGTGGAATATTCATGCGTCTTCGCGCTATGCCCGCCATAGGCATACAGCCAACCGTCCGAAACCGCGGCCCCGAAGCTGGAGACGGCCACCGGCAAAGGGGCGTATTGAACGGCGCCACCGGCTCGCCGGCGAGCGAAGACGATGAGTTGCTAAGCATCACGGCCATTCCAATAGCAAACTGGACGAGGAACGAACAGCAGCGAAAGTGCGGTTTCATAAAGATCGTCGAAGCAGAAGATCAAAATCAGACGGAGCGCCGATCGTGGCGTTTGTTAGTCGACTATTCTATCAGGTGCGATAGCTCTGCGACGGATCAGAACAGAGGCCAGGCTGCGCAAGATTTAGAATCTTGAACGAAAATTGCTCCAGGCCGCTTCCCTCGTTTTTCGCTCAACACTGCCCTGCGGACAGATTTTTAGCGGCACGGCATGATCGCATCCCGGCAGGGATGCCAGCTTGTAGCCGGGGGTCGAGGCCCGCAGGGCCGATACCCCCGGAATCGAAACCACAATTTTTGTTGTTCGACCCCGGCGGGGTCGCAGCGCCCGGCATCTGCGACCCCGCTGAGATCGAACAACCAATCCGTGGGCATCACGACCGGGGGTGTCGGTCCTGCGGACCTCGACCCCCGGCTACAGGCTGCGACCCTTCCAGGGTCGACTCCATGAAGCTTTCGGAAGTGCCTGGGTGTCTGAGATGACGAGGATGTGTATCATCATTGCCAAGATCGGCGGCTGTGTTTCTCGCGTGCGATGCGCCCCGCTAGATAAAATTCGGGCTCAGACCGACGGCGGCTCGCCAATAGTGCATCGAATCGACGTTGCCGATTTTCCGTTCGAGAAAGTGGAAAAACGCCAGCGCCTCGTCCTTGAGTCCCAACAGGGTCAGCGATTTGAGAATCCGCGTGAACCGCAGCCAGTTGTGGTTCAGATGCATCCAGATGTCGCGCGAAACGACCTGCTGGATTTCGCCGTAATTGTATTCCAGCCCGAAAACCTGCACGAAGCGGTGAAACGATCGGAGCAGGTTGCTCTTCAAGCGGGCATCTTCCCGAAACAGGTAGATTTGCTTTTCGGTCAGGATCGGAGCGTGGGGATTGAAGCTGCTCCGCTCCGTCAAGGGAAATAACCACTGCACAACGTCGTGCATGTCCATCAGATCGTCGTCGCTCATCGCCCAGATTTCGGACAACGTCCGCCCTTCGCTGTCCGGGCCTGTGTCCAGATAAAAACCGATGAGATCGTTCATGGCGCAGAGCACGCCCAACCGGCAAGAATTTCTTGGAAGCCCTAACTCGACTCGCGGCGCCGAGGGGGTCAGTCCCCATTTTGCTTGCAGGGTAGCGCAAAATGGGGACAGACCCCTGCCGGTTAAGTCAGCGGCTCTTAATATCCCCGACAAGGCTCGAACTTGTAACCTTCGGCTTCGGAGGCCGACGCTCTATCCAATTGAGCTACGGGGACTTGTAGCGCAGGCAGACGCAGACCGCCCGTGCCGGCGCGGCCGCTATTCGGGATAACGTATGGGATTTCGCAGTGGCCCGCAAGGATTGGAAGGGGCAATCGGCGAGCGCGGTCGCTCGGATTGACGGGTGTTAAGGCGGCCGATTCGACGTATGATGTAGTTGGCTCGCGAATTGCACCGGCGCGGGAGCCGGCCGCGTCGAACTGGTGCTGGGGAGGTCAGATTCAGCACCCCCGCCGCGGGCGCGATTTTTTTGAGTCGATTCCGGTCGAGGAAGTCGCGCGGTCAAGGTGCCTTCTCAACCAGAGCTCATCGCAGATCGAGAACCGAGGGCGTGACCTATGGCTGACGATCCTCGCGCCGGCTCGCAACAGTTGCGTGAGGCGGAAGAGCATTTCACCATGCTCGTCGCCGGGGTGCGCGACTACGCGATTTTTCTGCTTTCGCCCGAAGGCATCGTCCGAAGTTGGAATGCTGGCGCCGAGCGGATCAAAGGCTATCGGGGCGAGGAGATCATCGGGAAGCATTTTTCCCAGTTCTATCCCGCCGAGGCGCTCGCCGCCGATTGGCCGGCCCAGGAACTGAAGGCGGCGATTCGGGACGGTCGCTTCGAGGACGAGGGCTGGCGGTTGCGGAACGACGGCACCCGCTTTTGGGCCAACGTCGTGATTTCGACGCTTTACGATCCCGACGGCAGCGTGCGCGGGTTTATCAAGGTCACGCGCAACCTCACTGAGCGCAAGGCGGCCGAAGAGGCCCTACGCCATAGCGAAGAACGATTCCGGCTGTTGGTGGACTGCGTCAAGGACTATGCCATCTTCATGCTCGATCCGGACGGCCGCGTTGCCACCTGGAACACCGGCGCCGAGCGGATCAAGGGCTATTCGGCCGCGGAGATCATCGGCCAGCATTTTTCACTCTTCTACTCGTCGGAAGACATCGTCGCGGGCAAGCCGGAACGAGAACTGCAAATCGCCCGCGAACAGGGCAGCGTCGAGGACGAAGGCTGGCGCAGTCCGCAAAGACCGTTCGCTGTTTTGGGCCAACGTGATCATCACGGCGATTTACGACGACCAGAAACGGCTCCTCGGCTTCGCCAAAGTGACTCGCGACATGACCGAGAAGCGGAAGTCGGCAGCCTTGGAAGTGGCGGACCGGCAAAAGAACGAATTCCTGGCGATGCTGGCGCACGAACTTCGCAACCCGCTGGCGCCCATCAGCAATGGATTGCAACTGCTGCGGATGCCGAACGTCGATACCGCGCTCGTCACGAAAACGACCCAAATGATGGAGCGGCAACTGTTTCACTTGATTCGCCTGGTCGACGACCTGCTCGACGTTTCGCGAATTATCAATGGCAAGCTGACATTCCACAAACAGCCCATTGAATTGGCGGGCGCCGTTCGCCGCGCAATCGAAGAGGCGCAGCCACATATCGACGCCGGGGGCCACGAGTTGATGCTGCAATTGCCGGCCCGGCCGATCATCGTCGACGCGGACATCGCCCGACTTTCGCAAGTCGTGGCCAATCTCCTGGTCAATGCAGCCAAGTACACGAAACAGCCAAGCCGGATTTGGCTGACGGTTGAACGCCAGGGGGACAAAGCGGTCATCAAAGTCAAAGACCCGGGAGTTGGAATCTCGCCCGAATTATTGCCTCGTGTGTTCAGCCTCTTCGTCCAGGCGGATGATTCTCTTTCGCGATCGCAGGGAGGTTTGGGCATTGGCCTGACAATCGTCAAACGCATCGTCGAGATGCACGGGGGAAGCGTTTCGGCGGCCAGCGCAGGAGCCGATCAAGGCAGCGAATTCACCGTGCGGCTCCCCTTGTCCGAGGCCGTCGCGCCTGTCCCGCACGCGACCGGAATGAATCGGCCCGAGCAGCCCAAGCGCCGAATCCTGATTGTCGATGATAACGTGGACGCGGCGACGATCACCGGCGCTTTGCTCAAAGCTTGGGGCCATGAGGTTGAAATCGCCTTTAATGGTCCGATGGGCTTGGCCGCGGCGCGAAGCTTCCGACCCGAGATCATACTGCTCGACATCGGCTTGCCCGGAATGAGTGGCTATGAAGTCGCGCAACATTTGCGGGCCGAGCCGTCGACCGAATCGTTAGTGATTGCAGCGCTCACCGGTTACGGGCAAGAGTCGGATCGGCGGCGATCCTTCGAGTACGGCTTCGATTATCATTTGACGAAGCCGGCCGATCCCCAAAGCTTGGAGAGCCTGCTGTTGTCGCCGCGCCGCCGCAAAGCGATCAACGGCGGCGGCGAAAACAACTAATCGTTGTCACGGCCAAAATTTACGGTGCCACTGGCTTTGCCAGTGTTCTCCGTTGCTGACCGGTCGAGGCAAGAATAAAAACGAGCACTGGCGGAGCCAGTGACACACGATCCCAGAAGCTGGCGTTGACAAGGGTCTAGCCGCCGATCAACACCGTGGGGCAACCCAGAATGATCGCCCCGCCGTGTTGCATCGTGTCCCCCATGCGGGCAGCCGGCAGGCCGCCGATCATCACCGTGGCAGAACCTTTGGCGATCATGTCCGGTGGGCCAGTGCAGGTCGCTTTGTCGGTCGCCCGCGCCGCCGGCATGTTGGCGATCAGCACCGTTGGGCAACAGGGGGGCAGGATCGGCCCGCCCACGTGCGGCACCGGCCCTGGCTCGACCTGCGGGCAGACATGCATATCGGTGGCACGGGCAGCGGGAGGCATGGGCAGTCTTTCAAGCGATCAGCGATCTTCGAGGCAGTCCGCCGTGTTGAAAAAGGGAACAGGCACTTCGCGGCGCCGTCAAGACTGCGGGTGAGCCGCTCGGTCGCTCAGGGCCAGTCTCCTTTTTCAACAAACAGTTAGCAACCGGCAGCAGAGGATGATACCACGCCGGCGGAGCCGGGCAACGGAACAATCTGGAGCAGAAAGCCTCCGCAAAGAGGCGCACTCGTGCCAAAAAACATCCGATTTAACGAGTAAACAGGGCTAGGAGAAATCGGCCGGGTTCCAGTAAGATTTGCAAGGTTTACAACCCACCGCCGCCGCGACGATCCGCTTCGAGCAGGAAACCCAGTCGATCCGGAAAGCATCGCGGCAGAAAGAGTTGAACGTTACCCCGCCTGCGGCTTCAGGCTACCGCGCCAATCGCTGGCCCGGGATTTGCTAGTCTCGAAGCCGCAAACGTGCGACCGGAAGGATCCGGCCGCAGTGAGATCGGAACTCACCCGCAGGAGTAGAGCATGGAAGCTCGTCGCATCGCAGCCGCCTTTCTGGCGGCCGCCGTCGTCTCCCTCAGTGCCCCGTATGCCCTGGGAGCCAGCTACCGCAGTACGAATTTTGTCGTCGAAGCGCCCACGCCGGCGCTGGCCGAGGAAATCGGCAAGCTGGCCGAAGTGTATCGGCACGATCTGGCGATCGAATGGCTCGGCAAAGCGATGCCCAACTGGGCCCAGCCTTGCCCGATCCATGCCCAGGTGGAACCGCAACTCGGCGCCGGCGGCGCCACGAGCTTTGTATTCGATCATGGCGAAGTGTTCGGCTGGCGGATGGAAATCCAAGGCTCGCACGAGCGCGTTCTCGATTCCGTCTTGCCGCACGAAGTGACCCACACGATTTTCGCCACGCACTTCCGCCGCCCGTTGCCGCGTTGGGCTGATGAAGGGGCCTGCACCACGGTCGAACACATCAGCGAGCGAACCAAGCAAGATCGGATGCTCATTCAGTTCCTGCACACCGGCCGCGGCATCGGTTTCAACCAGATGTTCGCCATGACCGAGTATCCCTCCGACATCCTGCCGCTCTACTCGCAAGGTTACTCGCTGGCCCGCTTCTTGATCGATCAGAAGGGGCGCCGCGAATTCGTGAACTATGTCGGCGACGGATTGGCGTCCGAGAACTGGACCGCGACGACGAAGCAACACTACGGCTATGCGAACCTCGCGGTGCTACAAAACTCGTGGCTGGATTGGGTGAAGCAAGGCAGCCCCATGCGCTCGCCGATCGTCGGCCAACCGGCGAGCCCGGCTGGCAGCGGCTTGGCCTCGGCCTCGCGTCGGGGTGACGGCGAACTTGTCGTCCGCGCGCAAAGCGCCGATCGCGACGTGGCGCAATCCGCTCCGCCAGTTTCCCCCCGCAGCTCGGCCGATACGATGGTGGCCGCAGGTCCGACGGTTTTCCCGGTCCGCAACGGCTCGGTCCAAAATAGCGCCGCTTCGAGCGGTGCTGATTCCAGCGTGGCCTTGGCGTCCGCCGTCGGCCTCGCGCCGACGACAGCGGACGGCGCCGATCCCGCGGAAGGTGCGGCGTGGCGCGGGCAAACCCCAACACCGCCTACGTAGCCGCTTCGACGCCCACTGCCCATGGCGGCTCGGTCTACGGCACGGGCGTGGGCATGATCCATCGCACGGCCGAGGCGCAAATCACGCCGCCGGCGAACGACGCATCCGTCGCCGGCCCGACCGACTCCAAGTCCGCCGCTGCCCCCGCTGCGCCGAACTCGACAGCGCTGCGAACCGCCGGACATCCGCACGAAGTATTGCTCGAATGGTCGCGGCCTTAAGAACTTCCCCTTGGCCCCTTGCGAGAGAAGGGCAGTGGATGAGGGATTTCATGATGGTCGGCGTGTTGCCGCATCCGTGCCTTGGGTGGCACGGGCAAGCGAAGTCTGCCCGTGTCGGTCCGGCAGCGCCGAGTCGGCCCGTACCGGTCGGCTCGAGCGGCGATTTGCACTGGCAGACGTTGCTTGCCAGTGCCACACCGAGTAGCCGTTAATATCGCGGGAAAGCACGAACATGATCGACGTTTCTCAGATCGTCGCCAGGCAGCGGCACCTGGTCGAATTGTGGCATGCGCATCCGATCGAAAATTCGTATTGCGATCTCATGTACCTGGTGTGCGAGCAGCATCGGTTCAACTTCCTGCTCTGGCACGAAGAGGATAAAGCCCGCGACGTCGGGGCGACCGACACGCAGATCGCCGCCGTGAAACGGGCCATCGACCGCTACAATCAGCAGCGCAACGACGCGACCGAGCAGATCGACGATTATCTGAAATCGTGGCTCGAGTCGCAGGAAATCTCTCCGCCGGCCGACGCCCCGCTGAATACCGAAACGCCCGGCAGCGCCATCGACCGGCTCTCGATTCTCGCGCTGCGGCTCTACCACATGCGCGAGCAAACCGAGCGCGCCGACGCGACGGCAGAGCACGCTGCTCGCGCGCAGCAAAAGCTCGCGATCATGCACCAACAGCAGCGCGACTCTGTCGGCGGCGCTCGTCGATCTGTGGGGCGACCTCCTCTCCGGCCGCAAACGCCTGGCCCTCTACCGCCAATTCAAAATGTACAACGATCCGACGCTGAATCCGTATCTCTACAAGAAATCAGCGTAGGTAGCCGCAAGTTGGCAAACGCGGCCGCGCTGCTTTGCGTGGCGATCGATCGTCCGCTTAAAATAGCGGCATGAGCAAGCTGTCGCGAAGCGATTGGATCCGGATCGTGCTAGCAGTCGCATTAGTCGGTCTCTCGATCGGGCTCTTCATCCGAGCGCCGATCTACTACGACACCGTTGTTCTGGAAGAAGGGGGCTCCGGCCCTGAGTCGATCTACCGAGCGCTACTGTGGGGCCCGTGGCTTTCCCTCGCGTTGGCCTTTGGAATTTTGGTTCGACAAACGCCCCGGGTCGTCTACCTACTCGTCATCGCTGCACTCCTTTCGCCTTTGTGGCCGCAAGTCTATTGAGGGCGATTGCTCGGCCGATTGGGCGAATTTCGCGGTTTTCACGCGAATTGCCCGCCCTCCCAAAACGCCGTCCCGCTGGCTAAGATGGACGACTCATTTTGGGCCCAGGCAGCGGCTTTATGGACAAAGTGAAGGTCGCCATTGTGGGGATGGGGACGGTTGGCTCGGGCGTGGCCCGGCTGCTCGTCGAACATGGCGATCGGGCTGCGCGCCACGTAGGCCGGCCGTTGGTGCTGGAGCATGTCGTGGTGCGCGAGCCGCGCAAGCCGCGCGATGTTCGGCTCGAAGGGGGCGTGCTCTCCGGCGACGTGCAGCGGATCACGAACGATCCGGAAATCGTCGCCGTGGCCGAACTGATCGGCGGACTGGAGCCCGCCCGGACGATCGTGCTCGGGCTGCTTGAAAGCGGCAAGGACGTGGTCACGGCCAATAAGGCCCTGCTGGCCGAGCATGGCCCGGAACTGTTCGACGCCGCCCGCCGGCATGGCCGCTCGATCGCCTTCGAGGCGGCCGTGGCGGGCGGAATTCCGATCATCGCCAACATCAGCCAATGCCTGGCGGCCAATCAAATTCTGTCGATCCACGGGATCCTCAACGGCACGTGCAACTTCATCCTGACGCAGATGGAAGATCAGGGCGTGGATTATGCCACGGCCTTGGCCGAAGCCCAGAAAAAAGGTTTCGCCGAAGCCGATCCGACGCTCGACGTCGACGGCACCGACACCGTGCAAAAGCTGTCGATCCTGGCCCATCTGGCGTTCGGCGTGCGGCCCCGCTGGCGCGAGATTCCCCGGGCCGGCATCGACCGGCTCGACGCGACCGACTTGCGCTATGCCAAGGAACTCGGCTACCGGATCAAGCTGCTGGCTGTGGCCGAACTCGGCGAGGCCGGATTGGAACTGCACGTTGCGCCGTCGCTGGTGCATCGCAGCACGCCGCTGGCCGAAGTGCACGGCGCGTTCAACGCGGTAAACCTGGTGGGCGATGCCGTCGGGCCGTTGTTCTTCCTGGGCTTGGGCGCCGGGCAGATGCCGACCGCCTCGGCTGTCGTCGCCGATCTGATCGACACCATCGTGGGCCGGGCCGCGATCACGTTCCGCACATTGCAGCTTTGGTCCGAGGCGCGGCCCATTTTCAACTGGCCGATCATGCCCTTTCCAGCGGACGATATTATCTGCGGTTCAACGTGGCCGATCGGCCCGGCGTGCTGGCCGACATCGCCGGCGAATTGGGCCGGCATGGAATTTCGATTGCGTCGGTGATTCAGCACACGCAAGATGGAACCGACGGCACCGTGCCGCTAGTGATCATGACCCACGATGCCCAGGAAGGGGCCATGAGCCGTGCGTTCGAAGTGATCGAACGCATGCAGCACGTCCGGCCACCGAGTTCGCGGATGCGGGTGTATGATTGAACTCGCCGATAAGCCCGGCCACGGAAAGGATCGACTGTATCCTAACCGCCTATCCGAGAACCGTTCGCGGAGAAGGGGACAGGCACATTTTGCTCACAGGGCATCGCAAAATGAGCCAGTCCCCGACGGTTCTCGAATAGGCTCTCAAGACAACTCGGGAGGGCGAGGCTCCTGCCGAGCCGGGCGCGGTCGCTAGATTCGCGGCTCGGCGGGAGCCTCGCCCTCCCGAAGATGGAAATCAACCGAGGATCGCGCTGCTGTGAAATACGCTCTGATCATTCCCGACGGATCGGCCGACGAGCCGCAAGAGTCACTCGGCGGCCGCACGCCCTTGGCCGCCGCCGACACGCCGGCCATGGATGCCGTGGCGCGCGAGGGCGTGGTCGGCCGGGCGAACAACGTGCCGCCGTCGCTGCCGGCCGGGTCCGACGTCGCTTGTCTCAGCCTATTGGGCTACGACCCCTTGGAACATTTCACCGGCCTGCGCGCCGCTAGAAGCCGCGGCCCAAGGCATTGAGCTTGGGCCAGAAGATTGGGCCATCCGCTGCAATCTGGTGACGGTCGAAAACCAGACGATGCGCGACTTCACCGCCGGTCACATCTCGACGGAAGAAGCCCGCGAACTGCTGGCGACGGTTCAGGAACATCTGGGCAGCAAAGTTTTGCAATTCTATGCGGGGGTGAGCTATCGCAATTTGCTTGTGCATCGGGGAAAAGTAGTGCGCAAGTCGGGAGCGCTTCACCCCTCACCCCCGCCCCTCTCCCGCAAGGGGAGAGGGGAGAGGAACAGACGATCCGGCAAGGGCCGAGGGGAGAGGAGCAGACGATCCGGCAAGGGGCGAGGGGAGAAGGAAAGGCGATCCCGCAAGGGGAGAGGGGAGAATTGGGCGCGACGGGATCCGCGGTGCTTAAGCCTCCTTATTCCTCCGACACGCGGACGACTCCGCCGCACGATCTGACGGACAAGAGCGTGCTCGACGACTATCCGCGCGGGCCGGGAAGCTCGCTGCTCAGCCAGTTGATGAGCGACAGCGTGGGGTTGTTCGCCGAACATTCCGTGAACGTCCAGCGTCGCCGCGCCGGCAAATTGCCGGCCACGAACATCTGGCTTTGGGGACAAGGCCGCACGCCCGCGCTCCGTTCGTTTCAAACAGCCTACGGCAAGCGCGGGGCGATGATCACGGCTGTCGATTTATTGCGCGGGCTGGCGGCGCTCATCGGCTGGCGCCGAATCGAGGTCCCCGGCGCCACCGGTTACACCGACACCGACTACGCCGCCAAGGGGCGCTACGCCATCGAAGCACTTTCGAATCCTGATACTGATCTGGTCTGCGTCCACGTCGAAGCCACCGACGAAGCCTCGCATGAAGGCGACACCGCCGGCAAAATTCGGCGCTCGAGCAAATCGACCGGCACATCGTCGCGCCGCTGCATGCCGCGCTCAAGCAACAAGGCAATTACCGGATTCTGATTTCTCCCGATCACCCCACGCCGCTGCGCCTCAAAACGCACAGCCACGGCGCCGTTCCGTTCGCTCTGGCGGGAACCGGCGTCACGGCCGATTTGTCGAGTACATACGACGAAGCAGCGGCGGCCCGCTCGTCGCTGGCGTTCGAGGCCGGTTGGAAACTGATGGGCTATTTTTTGGGAAAGTAGCCGCCCGTCGCGCTCGGCCTAATCTCCTGTCGTTCCTTCAAACCCCGTTCGATCCATGTCGTTGATTGTGCAAAAATTCGGCGGCACCAGCGTCGCCGACAGCCAGAAGATACTCGCCGCGGCCCGTAAGGCGATCCGCACGCAACAGCAAGGCCATCAGGTGGTGATGGTGGTGAGCGCGATGGGCAAGAACACCGATCTGCTGATTGATTTAGCCCACGAGCTGAGCGATCGGCCTTCGGCCCGCGAGATGGACATGCTCCTCTCGACCGGCGAGCAAGTGAGCGTGGCGCTGATGGCGATGGCCATCCATTCGCTGGGCTACAAGGCCATTAGCCTGACGGGCGCCCAGATGGGCATTCGCACCGACAGCTCGCACACCAAGGCCCGGATCCATTCGATCTCGACGGATCGGTTGCGCCGTGCGCTCGACGAGGGAAACATCGTCATCGCCGCAGGGTTCCAGGGGGTCGACGAAGATTACAACATCACGACCTTGGGCCGCGGCGGCAGCGACACCACGGCCGTGGCCTTGGCGGCCGTGCTGCAAGCCGACGAATGCGAAATCTACACCGACGTCGACGGCGTTTACACGACCGATCCGCGAATGCTGCCCGAGGCACGGCGCGTGAAGCGGATCAGCTACGACGAAATGCTTGAGTTGGCCAGCCTGGGTGCGGCGGTGATGCACAGCCGGTCGATCGAGTTCGCCAAGAAGTTCTCGGTGCCGGTGCACGTGCGGAGCAGTTTTTCCGACACGCTCGGCTCGCTGATCGTGGCCCAGCCGGAGTCGTCCGATCAGGCGGTGTGCGGCGTGGCACTGGTGAAGGACGAAGCCCGGGTGACGATTGAAGGCGTGCCCGACAAGCCGGGCGTGAGCCTGGCGATATTCTCGAAGATCGCCGATCGCAAGATCACGGTCGATATGATCGTGCAAAACGTGGGAGCTGAGGAGAAGGCCGACATTTCGTTCACCGTCGATCGCGACGAGCTGCCCGCCACGCTCGAAGCGGTGCAAGAAGCCGCCGCGGAGCTGGGCGCTTCGGGCTACAGCCACGACGATCAGGTGGCCAAGCTCTCCGTGGTCGGGCTCGGCATGGCGCGGCAAGTCGGTGTCGCGCAAAAAATGTTTCGCGCCGTGGCCGACGCCGGGGTGAACATCCTCGTGATCACCACCAGCGAAATCAAAATCTCGGTGCTGATCGCCCGGTCGCAAGCCCAAACGGCACTGCGGGCCGTGCATGCCGCGTTCGGCCTGGCTCGCGAGCCGGCTGGAATCAATGGCCCGACGGCGGGCAAGACCGGCGCCGCCTCGTCCGCCACACCGTCCGGCGCCGCGTCTGGCGCTCCGCAGACCAGCGCCATCGAAATCGTGCGCAAGCTGCAAGGGATGGAAGACCTGACGATCGACGAGATCACGCTCGATCAATCGCAAGCCCTGGTGACGATCGCCGACGTGCCTGACAAGCCGGGCATGACTGCCGCGCTGTTCGACGAATTGGCCAAAGCCAATGTGTTTGTCGACATGATCGTGCAAAGCTTCGGCGCGACGGCCAGGCGAACGTCAGCTTCACGGTGCCGCAGGGCGAGCTGACGCGCACGGTCGAGCTCGCCCGCCCGTTGGCGAAGCGGCTCGATTGCAGCGGCGTGTCGAGCGCGCCCCGGGTCGCCAAGCTTTCGGTGTCCGGCATCGGGATGCGGAGTAATTCCAGCGTGGCGATTCGACTGTTTCAGTCGCTAACCGCCGCGGGGATCAACGTCGACCTGATGAGCACCAGCGAAGTGCGCGTGAACGTGATCGTCGACGGCCAGCAAGGCGAGGCGGCCTTGGCCTGCCTGCGGAAAGCCTTTCCAGCGGCGTGAGATTAGAGCTGAAGGCGAACGGCAGTCGCATTTCTTCGTCTCTTCGTACCTCAAGCCTGTAGCCTCAAGCCTATCCCCCCAGCACGTCGTTCAGCACTTCTTCCGCCACGTAGATCGGCAACTGGGGATCGCAGGTGACGGCCACGGCGATCGCGTCGGAAGGGCGGGCGTCGACGTCGACGAGTTCGCCTTCGTGGCGGATGCGCAGCACGGCGTAATAGGTGTGGTCCTTGAGCTCGCTGATCACCACATCCTGAAACTCGCCCCCCAAACGCTCCACGGCGCTGACGAGCAAATCGTGCGTCAGCGGCCGGGGCGAGCGATTCTGCTTCACGCGGCGGTCGATGCTCGTGGCTTCGAAGATCCCGATCAAGATCGGGAACGTCCGATCGCCTTCGACTTCCTTCAAGTAAATGACCTGCTGGTCGTTGATTTCGCTGATGATGATCCGCGACAATTCCATCTGCACGGGCATGGTCGAACCTCAATTTCACATTCTGAACACCGCATGACGCGAGCCGAACGGCTCACCAGTCTCTCGATTATAAGATGCGGCGCAACTCGGCGGCTAGTACGAAGGATGACTCAACGCGAAACGCAACTGTAACGGGGGTTGACGCGCGGTTCGGCAGGGACCTCGTCTTCCTGGGTGTTGAAAAAGGGGACAGGCACTTCGCGGCAGCATCAAGGCAACGGAATAACCGAACGGTCGCTCAGAGCCAGTCCCCTTTTTCAACAGGCCGGCAACCCGAGCGCGGCCCGGACGCGCGGATTCACCACCTGACCATCCTGCGCCACGAGTGTCTCGCGCGTGATCTCGTCCGTCGTGTCGAGTTGGAATTTTCCATCCTTCACCAGATGCGCCACCAGCGTTTGCATATTTTTGGCGAACATCTGGCTGGCGTGAAACGGCACGTCGGACGGCAGATTCGTCGGACCGAGAATCGTCACGCCGCCGGGCGTCGAGCGTTTCGCCCGGCTGGGTCAATTCGCAATTGCCGCCGCGTTCGGCGATGTCGACGATCACGCTGCCGGGCGCCATCCCTTCGACCATTTCGCGCGTGATCAGCACCGGAGCTTTCTTGCCGGGAATGGCGGCCGTGGTAATCACCACGTCGTTCTCGGCCACGACGCGGGTCATCAACTCGCGTTGGCGGCGATAGAATGCTTCGTCCATCGCTTGGGCGTAGCCTCCTTGCCCTTCGGCCGCAGCGGTGTCGAGCGCCATCTCGACGAACTTCGCGCCCAGGCTTTGCACCTGCTCTTTGACCGCCGGCCGCACGTCATAAGCCGACACGACAGCCCCCAGCCGCCGCGCCGTGGCGATGGCCTGCAAGCCGGCCACGCCCGCGCCGACGATGAACACTTTGGCCGGCGTGAGCGTGCCGGCGGCGGTGGTCATCAGCGGAAACATTTTTCCAAGCGTCGTCGCGGCCAGCAGCACGCCGCGATAGCCGGCCACGGTGGCCATCGAAGAGAGCACATCCATGCTCTGGGCACGCGTGATCCGCGGAATCAACTCCAAGGCGAACAGCGTGACGTGCCGCTGGGCCAACGTGGCGGCGGCGGCCGGATTCCAGAGCGGCTCGCACAAGCCGATCACGACTTGCCCAGGCCGCAGCGCCGGCAGATCGGCCTGGCCCGCGTCGGGATTGCAGCCCAACGAGCGGACTTGCAATAGCGCCTCGGCGGCGAGCGCTTCGCCGCGGCTGGCGACGATCTTGGCCCCCTTGTCGGCGTACAGATGATCGGGCAAGCCGGCCGCGATGCCGGCCCCCGCTTCGATGACGACCTCCAGCCCCGCCTTAACGAGCGCCGGCACCACGGCCGGCACCAGCGCCACGCGGCGCTCGCCGGGAAATGTTTCTCGAACGACGGCAACTTTCATGTATTTCCGCTCTCGCTGATTGGGAAGCAATCGGATCCTAGGATTGCGCCGGTTTTGACCCGCAATTCTCCGCCGAACACACCAATATGATCGGAATCGTCACCGGTGCCAGTGCCCGGAGGAAAAATGTCGCGTAATTCGTCGGGCTCACGAACGCGAGCTTTGGCGCGATTTATGCTCAGTGCGCCGGGCTCTCGCTATCGCTTGCCTTCTCGAACATAATGCCGAGTGCCATGACCCGCGGAAGTCACCTCTAGAACGCAGTTTTTAGCATCCGGCGCGGTGGACGGATTGACAATGCGGCTTTAGCCAATCCATCGCGGAGCCAAGATCGCGCCGTTGTCATTCTGATCGCGCACTGCCCATCCCGCCTTTGAAGGATCGGTGAAGCCATGCATCCTACCGCTGAAACGGCACGCGTCATTCGAAATCGCGCCTCGCGGGCGCGGAGGATTTTCTTGGCCGATGCAATCGCTGGTCTGCGCAAGACCAAAGCATCTGCCGTGCAAGTATTTCTACGATGCCCGTGGATCGGAACTGTTCGAGCGCATTTGCCTATTGGATGAGTATTATCTGACCCGCAGCGAGTTGGTGATCATGGAGCGGTTTGCGCCCGAGATGGGCAAGCAGGTTGGGCCCGAGGCCATGTTGGTCGAATTCGGCAGCGGCAGCAGCGTGAAGACACGGTACCTCTTGGACGACTTGCCCAACGGCGCGGCCTATGTGCCGGTCGATATCTCGCGCGAGCAATTGGAGCAAACGGCCTTGGAATTGGCCCGCGACTATCCGCGCATCGAAATCTTGCCGGTGTGCGCGGATTTCACCGCCGATTTCTCGCTGCCGATTCCGACGCGCCGGACGTCGCATGCCGCGGTTTATTTTCCGGGCTCGACGATCGGCAACTTTTCGCCTGGTGAGGCCGCTGGTTTGCTGGAGCGGATTGCGCGGCTGTGCGGCAAACATGGCGGTCTGCTGATCGGGATCGATTTGAAAAAGGATCCGGCGACGATCGAAGCCGCCTACAACGATCGGTTGGGCGTGACGGCCGAATTCAATCTGAATTTGCTCCGCCGGATGAATCGCGAGTTAGGCGCGGACTTCGACGTGGACCAATTTTCCCATCGCGCGATCTACGATCGCGAGATGGGGCGTATCGAGATGCAACTCGTAAGCAAAGTTGCGCAAGCGGTTCGCCTCGGCGGCGAGCGGATCGAGTTTGCCGCCGGCGAAGCAATCTGCACGGAATATTCGCACAAGTACGCCGTCGAAGAGTTTGGCGCGATCGCTGCCCTGGCCGGATTGGAACTCCACAAGCATTGGACGGACGAAAATTGCAACTTCGCCGTGCTGCACCTCGCGGTCGCCAGTTGAGCTCAATCTCGCGTCTGCGATCCGCGTTTCAATCCGCGGGGCGTCACGGCCCATTCGATTGCGTCGATCGACCACTGCAAGAGCAGCGCCAAGAGCGCGGCGGGGATGGCTCCGGCCAGGATCAGCGACATGTCGTTGAGCCGGATGCCGCGTAAAATCGGCTGGCCCAAGCCACCGGCGCCGATGATGGCTCCCAGCGTCGCGAAGCCGACATTTTGTATCGCGGACGTGCGGATGCCGGCCAAAATCGTCGGCAGGGCGATCGGCAATTCGATCTGCGCCAGCCGAGCCCAGCGGCCAAGCCCGAGCACTGTCGCCGACTCGATCGTGCCCCGCGGAATGCCATCCAAACCGGTAAACGTGTTTCGCACGATGGGCAACAAGCAATAACAGAACAGCGCCACGACGGCCGTCACCGATCCTTCGCCAATGCTGCGATAACCCAGCGCCGCAATCACGGGCAACAGGAGCACCAGCAGGGCCAACGACGGAATCGTTTGCAGCAGCCCGACCGCCGCCAGCACCACGCGGCCCAGGCGCGGCCGTCGCTGGCAGAAAATCCCCAGCGCCACGCCGACGACGATCGCCGGCAGCAGCGACGCGCCGCACGAGATCGAGATGTTCCAGGACGTAACCCAAAATCATCCGTGATCGTGACTCGGTTTGCGTGTCGACGTGCGGGCCGCCTTGGCGATTGAGAAATGCCGCGGCGGCCTGCGTTTCGCTGGCGTGGCCCGATTCCACCTCGTCGTTGAGCGATTGCATCGTGGTTTCGGAGATGGCCCCTTCCAAATGCCGCATGGCCGCCACGAGCGCCGGGTAACGCGCCGCCGCCTCCAGCCGGTAGAGCCACACCGCGTCGTAACGTGGAAAAAAATCCAGGTCGTCCTTGAGCAGCACCAGATCGCCGCGGCGGATCATGGCATCGGTCGAATAGACGTCGATGAGGTCGATCTCGCCCGCCAGCAGTTGGCGATACGCGACATCGTGGTCCACGCCGGCGACGCTCGTTTGTTGCAGATCGTAACGGCGTTTTAATGCCTGCCAGCCGTCGGCGCGGTCGAGGAATTCGTGGGTCAAGGCGAGCCGCAATTCCGGCAACCGTTTGAGATCGGAAATGCGCGTAATTCCCAGCGCGGCAGCCCGCTTGCGCGTCAGCGCCAGAGCATAGGTGTTGCTGAAGCCGAGCGACTTCGAAATGCCGATCCCTTTCTCGCGCAGCAAACTGCGGATCGCCGTTTCGTCCGGGACATTCTGACCGGCGAAGATTTCGGCCCTGATCGTGCCGGTGTATTCGGGATAGACGTCGATCTCGCCGGCCACCAAGGCATCGAACACGATGCGTGTCCCGCCGAACTCGCGGTAGTGGACGGCGTCGAGCCCGCCGTCGGCGGCCAAGAGCCGCAGCATTTCGCCCAGAATGACCGACTCGGTGAATTTTTTCGACCCGATTCGGACCTGCGCCGTCCGCCGCGGTAGCGGGGTCAGTCCGACAACGAGCAGAGCCAACGCGACGGCTATCAATTTGACAAGCGAGCGATGTTTCACGGCGCGACCACCTGCGAGTTGATGAACTCGCGAACGAAGTCATCGCCCGGCTGCTCGAGAATCTCGGCGAAACGCCCCTGCTGCACGATCCGGCCGGCATTCATCACGCACACCCGATCGGCCAATCGGCTGGCCTCGACCAGATCGTGCGTCACCAGCAGCACCGTGGCGCCGGTGCGCGCGAACACCTCGCGAAGATCGCGCTGCAAGCCGGCGCGGATCAAGGGATCGAGCGCGCCCAGCGGTTCGTCCAACAGCAGAATTCGAGGGTTCAGAAACAAGCGCCCGGATCAGGCTCAGCCGCTGGCGCTGCCCGCCGGATAATTCGATCGGATAGCGGCTCAATCCCGCGGATGGGAACTGAGTCATCTCGACCAACTCACGCAGGCGCTGCATCGATGCGCTTGCGCTGCCAGCCTTCGTGCCGGGCCATCAGCGTCACATTTTCGAGCCCGGTCAGATGCGGAAAGAGTCCCCCCTCTTGAATCACGTAACCCAGCTTCCGTCGGACCGCGCCGATGGTCTGGCTGTTCAAAGCCGTCGCTTCGACGATGATCTGCCCGCTTGTCGGCGACACAAGCCCGGCGACCATCCGCAGAATGGTCGTCTTGCCGCAGCCGCTCGGCCCGAGCAGAACCACGACTTCGCCGGCCTGGATCGACAGATTGAGCGGCTGGACGACGGTCGTGCCGCCAAATGCTTTCGACACGTCGCTGAAGTCGAGCATGCAGGCTTGCATCATCACGAAGCGCTGCCCCCGCTGGTCTGGCCATCGCGGGCCAAACGAATGCCCGAGAATTGCCAGCGTGCGTCGGGCGGAAAAAAATTGCGATAGGTCGGGCGGATGTGGCTGGCGGGCGTCGCGCACGAACCGCCGCGCAGCACATATTGATTGCACATGAACTTGCCGTTGTATTCACCCAGCGCGCCAGGCGGCGCGATGTAGCCGGGATATGGCGTGTAAGGACTGGCCGTCCACTGCCAGACCTCGCCAAACAACCGGGCGATGCCGCCGTGGCCGCCGCCCGGAAGATCTCCCGCCGGCGCGGGATGATAATGTCCGCTCTCCACGAAGCTGCCTTGCACAGCGGCGCCGCTTGCAGCCTGCTCCCACTCGGCTTCGGTCGGCAATCGCGCGCCGGACCACCGCGCGAACGCATCGGCTTCGAAGAAGCTGACGTGCGTCACCGGTTCATCGACATCGACCGCGCGGAAGCCGCTCAAAGTAAACTGCGACCACTTCCCATCTTTCTGGAACCAATACAGCGGCGCCGTCCATCCTTGCTCCCGCGCCGTCGACCAGCCGAGCGATAGCCACAACTCCGGCCGGCGATAACCGCCGTCGTCGATGAATTCGAGGAACTCTCCCGCGGTCACGAGTCGCCGGTGAATCTCGAATGGTTGCAGAAAAACGCTGTGCCGCGGTCGTTCGTTGTCGAAGGCGAACGCCGGCTTGTCGTGCCCGATCTGGACGACGCCGCCGGGAAACTGCGACCATGCGTTCGATTTCGAATTCGCCAACGAAACCGTGTTCTGAGTGCCGGTTGCGCTTTTCGTCGCGGCAGACTCGATACACCGGCCGCAACGGATTGCAGGAGAACATGTGCTTGATGTCGGTGAGCAGCAACTCTTGATGCTGTTGCTCATGATGGATCCCCAGCTCGACAATCCGCGCCAATTCGTCGGCATCGCCACCGCCGAAATCGCGCATCAGCCGCGTCATCCGCTCGTCGACATTTTTCCGGTACTCGAACACCTCGGCCACGGTCGGCCGCGAGAGCAGCCCACGCCGGGCACGCGGAAACTGCTCGCCGACGCCGTTGTAGTACGAATTGAACAGGACCTGGTAGTCGTTGCTGAACGACCGAAAGCCCGGCTCCCAACGGGCCAGCAGAAATGTCTCGAAAAACCAGGTCGTATGCGCCAGATGCCAGCGTGTGGGACTGGCATCGGGCATCGATTGCACGACAAAGTCTTCGACCGCCAAAGGCTTGCAAAGGTATTCCGAAAGCCGCCGCGTCGCGGCGTAACGTTCCGCCAGGTTCGCCAACATCGGCGCGGCCTCATTACTGTTCCGATGGATCAGCCCGAGCGATCCGCGCGTTGGCCGAAACTTGTTGGACCTCGTCCTCCCAGCCCGGAAGAACGCCGTGCACTACGGTTTCGGATCGTCGTCGCTGGGCTTGGCCAATGTCGGCGCCGGACTGGGGGCGGCAGGCTCGGCGGGGACCACGAGCGCGAGATACGGAATGCGCATCGTATAGATCGCCTGACCGCTCGAAACGTGCGCGTCCATATAGCCGGAATCCGGGCCGGGCGTTTTGGGAGGATGATACCGAATCGTAAACCGATCCTTTTGCCCCGGCTGCTTCACTATTTCAGTTGTCGTGGAGTTCGATGGCGTTGCGTCCAGAAGCTCAATATGTCCTTCGCGATCGCCCGTGGGAACTAAACGGATTGACTTGCCGGCATCGTGTCCGGGAGAAATTTGCCCTATGAGCCAGGAGCCAGGCGCCGCTCTGACCGGCCCCATGACGATTGCCGAGACGTGCCGCACGATTGAATAGCCCGTGTCCACATCGCCTTGCATCGCGCGCAGCTTGACGTTTGCGGCCAGCATGCCGATCGTAGCGTTAGGGCGGACAATTAGGCCAACTCGCCACTTGTCAGAACCCTGCGAAACGACAGTCGCTTCGAGCTGCTGATTATCCGATTCCACCTTGAGCCGGTCCCACTGAAGCGGAAATTGCCCTTTTGTCGCGGTGAATTCGCAGGCTGGGTGCCCCGAATCGGGATTCACTCGCCCCAGTTCAAGCTCGTCCAGCGCGTCGTTCGGTAGCGAGATCACGGGCTGGATTTGCAAGACCACCGCAAAGGAATAGGTAACCGGCGTCTCGCCGCTGATTCCGTCCAGCCACACCTTGATTGTCTTCATGCCGGCATAGCGGCCCGTGGATATTTTCAAGGAGAGCTCGGCTGTGTCATTATTTTCAAGAACCATCCGGTCGAGCGAAGCCGCGGTGCATCCGCACGATGCATGAATCTTTTGAACAGCCAGTCGCGAGCCAGTGTCGTTCACGACGGCAAAAACGTGCGAGACCGCCTCTTCCGCCCGCACGAACCCGAGATCAAGAGTTCTCGTTTGATCGCCCACCGCAAGGGTAGTTGCCAGTGAAACAGAGTCCTTGGGACTGAATTTGGCTTTATGACGGGCTGGCGCGGCTTTCGCCGAATCCTCCGCAGATGCCGGCGTGTGTGGCATTCCGATTGCCACTGCCAATACGAAGAGAATAGTTCTTGCCCAATTGAGGTTCCTGGCTTTGCGGCGGCATCCTATTCTCCCTTCGCTGCTGGTGCAGTCGCGTCTTTGCTCGGATCCGCCGGCTGCTTCTGCGCGGCGATTGTTTCGCGGCCGGTTTCTCGGGGGCAGCCGCCTTGAGTTCGTTCATGCCGAACGACGTTCCCTTGATGGCCTTCTTGGCGTCGATATCGATGACGGTATTGGCCGACAGCAGATCGATCGTGAATGCATCTTCCGCCAGCTTCGGGTCGATCTCAAGTTTCGTTGTAACCGCGCTTGTTGACGCCACGATTTTTCCGTGTGCATCAAAACAATTCGTCACCACGCGGACGGGAACCCACCGGTTTTTTGTCGGGATTGGCTGGGAGTATTCAAACTTTGCCTCGAAGATCACCCTTCCTTTCTCGTCGACGTAGTCCGTCTCGGCCGGTTGCCCATTTGGGCCGTCGACAAACAAACGGAAGGAAACCGGCTGACCGTCGAATTTTCCGCCGGGGAATGTGACCGTTGGCCTGTCTCCCGATTTGGTCTTTGTCATTCCGGCGACGCCCTTGGCAAGTCGATCGTGAATCAACTTGTCGTCGAATATGTCCGGCCACGCGATCTCAGCATTATATTTGCCCATCGGCTTCACGCTCAGAAATTGGAGCGGCTGCAATTGCGGTATCGGGCAGAGAGCCATCATGAAGTTGCGCTGTTGCTTCTTGCTATACCATAAAACAGAACCGGCCCGTTGGAGAAACTGAAAATGTTCCTCATCGAAAGCAGCGTCGATGGTCAACCCCGGCGACTTTTTATCGTATTCCTGGGAGATGCGATATCTCTGCCCTTTAGCGATGAATGTCTCCCTGGCTTCCATTTCAAGTCTTTCGGGAAGTGACTGCGGCGGGGCACTCGGCGACCTTTCCTGATTGAGGACGGATTTTCGTTTAAATGCCGATGTCAGCACCCACATTTTCCATTCGACTTCGACGCGAATCGAGGGAAGATCTCGCAAGGCGCCGATCGCATCTTTAAGGTTAGCAACTTCTCGCGCGGCTTGGTCTCCATTGTCGCCAAGCTGCTGGCCAACCAAAGAACTCGTCACCATCACGAGCACGACGACCAAGCCGACCGCCAAAGGCTTGCAAAGATGTTCCGAAAGCCTTCGCGTCGCGGCGTAACGTTCCACTAGTTTCACCAACATCCGCGCGCCCCCCCTCATCGCTAGTTCCACGGCAAACAGACCGGAATCCATTCTATCGCGGAAGCCTGGGCGGGCTGCGGAGATTGTCCGTTATTTCGCTGGCGGCGGGTCGGATTTTGGCTTTAGCAGCGTGCCGTCGGCGGCATGTTTGGCGACGAGCTTCCTCAACTGATCGCGGACGATTTCCCACTGTCTTGTCTGGTCGCGTTCTTTCCGTCTCGCTTCGACCCAGACCTGCTGCACCTCATCTTCGGGCAACTGTTGTCCAAGCCGGAGAATCTCCAGCGGTAGCGCGTTCGCATCGGCACTGGGAGGCGCATCGCGTGGCGCTGGTTCCACCTTTTCCGGCTTGACAAGCGTACCGTCGGCTTTGTGCTTGGCGACCAGCTTTTCCAAGCGCCGTTTGACCCACGCTCGGGCTTGCGGGATCGTTGGGTCCGTTGAGCCGGGCGTCGGCCCAGAGCTGTTGCACCTCTTTGTCCGGCGAGCTGGGCCGCGAGGTGGGAAATTTCATCCATGGGCGATTCCGGAATCGGGTTTGCTTCGGCGGGGCGCAGCGTTCGGCGTGACCGCCTGCGGCTGCTCCGTGACGTCGGCCGCGCCGGGTTTTCGTAGCGTGCCCTCCGCCGCGTGCTTGGCGACTAATTTCTTCAGCTGATCGCGAACAAGCTCCCACTGCTTAGTCGTATCCCGCTCCTTGCGTCGCGCGTCGTCCCAAACCCGGCTCACCTCATCGTTGGGCAACTGCTTTCCAAGCTCTACGATCTGCACAATCAGTGGCTTCGCAGGTGGATTGAATGTGCCGTCAGCTTTATGCTTGTCGATCGCCGCCTGATATTCTTCCTTCAGCAGCGACAACTGTTGCTCGGGACCCAGTCCTTCCTCTTGATAATGCGGTTCGCCGATCGCGTTAACCTCGCACGTGGCAACTGCTGCTCTAATCGCGTGGTTTCATTAAAGAGCCTGGCAAACGTTGCGGACGGCTGCGGCGGTTTGGGTGTCTGCGGCACAACATGCAGCATGCTGGCGTGAACGCATCGGCCGCGAGATCGAGGTCGTATGCGTCGCCATGCACGCCGAACACGAGGCAATGAGGCCTCACGGTGGGAATCACGACACAGGCATTTGCTGGAAACGAACGGCCAGCGCGTATAGGTCCCGTCCGCATGCCGAGTCGCGCACGCATGCTTTGCCGCCTCATGCTCCAAGTAACCAGAGCGTCGTCCCAAGCGACGACCACCTTCCTCGCATCGCGTAAGTCGATTGCCCCTTTTGGGAACACTGATGTCAGCCTCGCCATCCGCGAGCTTTAGCCGCTTTGCCCCTTCCCCGCCGAACAGCCACACATGCGTCGCGTCACAGGCGGAGACTTGGGGTAGCAGCTCCAACCATGCCGGTAGGGGTGGTCCGCCAAAGCTGATGCAGGGTTGCGTCGATTTGGACCTCGTCGAGGACGAGTGAACGGCCGTCGGATATGAGCAGCCGACGGTGATCCACGCGCCTGGATTAGCGTGATCCGGGCATTTTCTCCATCGAACAGTGGCGGCGTTGGGTGCCATGTCGCCCCGCCATCCGCAGTCACACTGACATTGGCACCGGTGGATAAGGCACCTGCCATTTCCGAGCAAAACGTGGCGGGTTCCGAAACTGACGGCAATGTTCGGGCGTTGGTTGGATCCCGACCCGTCGCCACAGCATAGATCGCGAAGTTGCTTTGGGAGCTGTCGGTTGAGGCGACGAAATACATTCGCCTTCGGCTACCCCCCAAGCACCGCGCAATGAAGCAACCGGAAGGGAGGCCGGTCTGCACAAGAGCCCAATCCTTCGCTTCCGATCCTGAGACATACGCCCCGGTACCGCACGCAGCACCCAAGCGCGCATCAGAAAGGCGCAGCAGGCCCGGGAGGACGGGGAGTTTCGTGTCGAAATTCTGCTCCGCCGGCGCCGCCGTGGGCACGAGGCCCAGCAACAAAAATCGCTGCGGCCGCAACCGAGCCTAGGGTGGCGACGACGAAACGCGCGTAGTTCATGCGGCACCTCGGTTACAAAATCGCCGTTCGTCGTGGTTCGCGGCCGGAGTTAGTTGACATTATGTCAGAAGCCCCCATTGAACATCAAATACCCTGGCGTGTATCCGGCCTCTCCTGGCGGGGCTAGAACATCGAGCGATTGCCACAGATCGTACCACACCGAAGGGCTTGACGTCTCGTCGTCGTGTGTGACGTCCCCGAACGTCGAAATGAAGAATCCGGCCGGCACCACCGCCGGCGGCGACTGAGACTTGGCTCGAAGCGAGCACGATCCAATCGCTGTTGGTGCTGGTGAAGCCGAGGCCGCCTGCAATGTCGCTCGCGGTGTTACTAGTGAATCCGCTCGGCCAGGGCCCGGACGTGACAGAGCTGATATTGGCTCCGGACTCGCGATTCCGACGATCGGGCACCACGAAATCATTGGCTTCTTCCCGGGAGGAGCGACATAGCCGTCGATTGGACACCGAGGTCGTTGAAGATGGATTGGTCTCCGGTCATCCCAGCCGCCGTACAAAGCAGAACGACGTCGGGATAAGTGAGCGTCGCGACCGCGTAGTCCGCCCACGCGGAGCCCGAGAACGGCCCGCCAATGCTTACAAAGCGGCGGATTCCGCCGAGGCCAAAATTTGTCGGCGTTTTGTATGGAAAAAGATTTCCCGGCCACGAAAGCGGGCCAGGCCACCCCGTGGCTCGGCCCAAGCTAATATTTCCGAGGTCGGACGCCCACCATTTGACCATGACGTTTCCGGCGCTGTGTCCGAATACGTCAGCCCGTGTTGCCGCGATTCCGGAATTCTTCTGTACCGTAAGCTGCACAGTTACCTTGCTCACGAGGTACGGCGTGATCGTGTCAAATCCCGAACTGTTAACCATCGACCAGTCCACGAGCGACTCGTTGACGCCGATGCTGATGCCGTTCTCAATCATCGCCATCACAAGCGGCGTCCAGGTACCTGGACCGGAATTAAACCGATGGTTAAGGATGAGCGGCGTACGCACAAGACTTGATCGTGGCTGTAACCGGGCCACCCGGCGTTCCAGTTGCCGTTATGGTCAGCGGAACCCTGCTCAGCGGTGTACCGGGGCCGTCGGAAGAATCGGATGACCAAAAGAGAAAATTATTCGGCGGGCGATAAAACACGATCTTCGGGCTGGTGGCGCCGACGGTAACCGACGTTGTGCCGAGCCCGCCGCCGGAATCCGGCGCTGGTAGCGACGGGAAGACTCCGCTGAGCGAGCCAAGGTAATCGGGGGTGCCAGGGTTTGGCGGGCCATCTTCGGTCGGCGAAATTGTGAAGGTCACCGGTCCGCCCGCCCAAGTCACCGGCGTCAGTCTGATCACCAATACGCTCGCCCCAGTCGGCAAGGGCGCCGGTCCTGTCCCATGCCGCACCCACAGGTTGCGTTGGGTCGCCCGTGATAAATCCGAGCATACTTGGGGCAAACGCCTGAGCGTCGACGATCTCAAGGCCAAACGCGAGCTCCTGCTGTGTGGCTGGGTCGGCGCCTGGTTACTCGCTGACGCGCGGCAGTATGCTCCGAACATGCCCGCAAGACACGCCGAGCACCGTGGCAGCCCTGCAGCACAGTGCGATACGAAGTGGACAGAACCGGGCGGGATTCATGGATTCACCGTGGTTAATCGGCCGATGGCCTCGTTCCTCCGATGCGTATCACGGAGCGCGTGGCCCCGGGGCTCTCTTTGTGTTTTGTTTGGACTGTGCGGCGAGGTATTTGCTGACGATTTTGAAGCCGCGGCCTTGGTCGATGTAGCTCGCCTGGTCCGAACGAGAGCGCTTTCTCGATTTCCCGAGTTGGCGTGAGCCCAATGGCGCACTGCTGTTGTTCCCAGCGATCGAATATTCGGAGTTGGTAATAGCAGGTAGCTATCCGCGCCTGCTGTCAGATCCGGTGATGGGTTTGGCTGGAAGCCGGCGCAAGCGCCGAATAATAAGGCCGACTCTGAGACGCCCACCAGGCGGTGTTGCGAAGCCGCATCTGCTCGAATTCACGGTATAGTTGGTCCGCCGCCACCGCCGCGTCGGACGCCGGCTTGAATCGATCGGCGAGGGACGCGGCCGGCTGGAAAGGATCGCTTTGCGAGTTTCGGCAAGTTCGGCCATCCTCGCGTGCGATTCATCGAGCGTGCAAAAGTAAGGCACCGGCTGCTCGTTGACGAAATCGAGCATGATGCGGCAAGAATCGCGTTCATCGATCCGCTCCGGCGAATCTGGGTAGTGAACTGCATTGGACCCTGCAAGTAGTAGCGTGTCCACACGCCACCCCAAAAATCATGGATTCTGCCATTGGCGAATTCGGTTGCCGGGCGAAATCGTCGACCGATCAACCGCAATTTCTGAGCGTGTGGCGAATGGAGATCCGATAACGCGGAACCGTTGCCGGATCGTGGCCATCCTTGTTAAAGTCGTAGAGCGAAAGGTAGAACTGGCTGGCCGGAATATTCAGCATGCAATATATATCCGGGCCGTCGAGTGATTGCGGGTAGGTCTCGCCGTGGTCGTCCCATTCTGCCTGGCGGCGGTTCTTGTCCGGTGTAGTTAAGCCCTTGACCACGCGGCTGTCAAAGTACGTCGGCGGCATTTCCAGGCTTCGCCGGTCGCTCGTGTACAGCCAATGGACCCAGTGCCCGCAGACTGGTCGTCCGTGCCGGGATGGTTCGGGCCGATCTTGGCTGAATAAAGCAGCTTCGTCCGGGCCGGCACCCTGAATGTAATTCTGCGGGGCGCAGATTGCGCACAGGCAGGCCCAATAGCGGCCGTAGCGGCCGAGCCAGTCCCCTTGCGTTCGCCAGTCGTCGGGAAGGCGGACGACGGTGGGGGCGAGTTGCCTCAGCGTTGGGACGGCCGCGAGCTTCTCTAATACGCGCATTCAGCTGGTCGAGTATCGGGGGCGCTGCGGGAGCGGGAAGGCGAGCGGGAGAGATCGTACCGGCGGTGCTACGGGTATTTGCTATTGGGCGGCCCGCGACGAGATCCGCCGTTATTCCATTGCCGTAACGGTTTGTCGATGTCCGATCCAAAGTAGGCCCGAATCGTCCTCCGCGAGCCGAGTGCAATAATCCTCAGTGAGCAGCAATGGAGCGCGGCTCTCATGCCAACCACGGGGCGCTCCGCCATACAGGCCCTTCACCTTGGCGGCCCAGTCGGCGCCGCGCAGGAAGGCCCAACTCTTCGCCACGATCCTTGCTGGCGGCCAGGCCGCATGGCGTGGCGACGAAGACCGTCCCGTCACGCGAGACGAGGACATCGTTGATCAAACTGCTTGGCAGGCCGGGCCCGGACGGAGCCAGCGGAGGGTTGTCGCTACCGGTAATTTGCAGCCAACGACGGCGACCGCGCACGACGGTGGAAATCGCGAGGCCATCGCACTGCGTGCCGGCATACAGCGTTCCGCGCGAGTCGAACGCCAGCGATTGGATTTGATCCGATGGCAGGCCGTCGTCGCGGGTGTAGTTAGTCCAGGTGTCCGACTCCAACGAATATTGCGTCAGGCCGTGCTCGTGGCGATCCAGACATCGCCGGTAGCAGGGTCGGCCGCGATCGAAAACACGCGCTCGCCGATTGGCCCGTCGAGCACGTCGTAATTTCGCCACGATTGCCCGTTATAGACCGAAACGCCGTGGTTCAAATGCCCAACCCACACACGGTTCAGGCGGTCGGTGCAGAGCTCGCATAGGCATTGTCGTCGCCCAGTCCATCGCGCGATGTGAATTCGGTCCAGTGCGCATTTTCAGCGGTGCTCGGGTCGTAGCGAAACAGGCCCAAATCCTCCGTGCCGACCCAGATTTGGCCCGCGTGGTCTTGCGCGTAGCGAAACGACGAAGCGCGCGGCTGGCAGCGGCGCGGGCGTTCCGGAAGAATGTGCCGGCGGTTTGTATCCGCCGGCCGATGAGCCGGAAGCAAGGGGACTAGGAACGGTCGGCGACGGCTTGGAATCGCTTTTGGGAAGCGAGGGTTGCGGTGGAGCAATAGACGCGGTGCTCTTGGCTCTCCGATGTTTGCGCCCCGGACGCGGGCTGCGTCGCGACTGGGGCGGTCGTTCTGAGCCGGCGTCGGCAGGCAGGCGGACTGAACCGACCGGGGTCGCTTCGGGACCGAACGCTGCCTGATAAAACTGGCTTGGCCAGGTGCTCGGCCGATTGGGTCTTATGCGTTCGGCCGCTGCCATTCGCCACCCGCTCGGAGGGCGAATCGCTCTCGGATCCGCTAGCAAGCCAGAGGACGCCAAGCAGGGCCGCGACTGCCGCGCCCATCGCCCAGAAAACCAGCCCCGAGCCGCCGGTTTGCTTGGCGTTCCGCGATTTCTTGCCGGCACGCGGGTTCCGATGAGGATCGAACACTGGCATGGACACTCCCATACATTGCGGCTGCTCGCCGAGACGCTCGATTCCCGCCCGCACACTTTATCCTCTACACCATTCCTTCTACGGTATGGTATTCCCGCCGCGGAATGTTTGTCAACAAACGGCGCCATGTAATTCGAAAGGGGATTCGCTACATCCGCTCGCTGGGATCGACCTTGACGGAAGTGGGCTAGCAACGTAACTTCCCCGACCGCGAATGCTTCCGCCGGACGGGTTCTCGGTTCGGCGGCGTTCGTTCGTCGATTCGACCAGACCATCAGCATTGTAGGGACGTTTCCATGGATGGATCTCCCCCGCGTGATCTCTCTGCGCATGCCACGGACCCGGCAGCCGTCGCCGTACCTCTGTTGGACCTGAGTCGGCAATACGAACCGCTGCGCGAGCCGATTCGCTCAGCGATCGATCGCGTTTGCGAGTCGGGCCGATTCATTCTGGGCCCCGACGTCACCCAGCTCGAGCAAGCCATTGCCACGTACACCGGCGCCCGGCATGCGATCGCCTGTGCCTCGGGAAGCGACGCCTTGCTGTTGGCCCTGATGGCTTACGAAATCAAGCCGGGCGATGAAGTGATCCTGCCGAGCTACACGTTTTTCGCCACGGCTAGCGCCGTCTGGCGGCTGGGGGCGGTGCCGGTGTTCGTCGATATCGACCCGGTCACATACAACATGGATCCGACCCTGATTCCCTCACACACCACCGCGGCGACGAAGGCGATTCTGCCGGTCCATCTGTTCGGACAATGTGCCAACATGGATGAAATCAGCCGGATCGCCACGGCCCATAAGCTGCCGGTGATCGAAGACGCGGCTCAAGCGATCGGGGCGGCCTGCTCCGGCCGGATGGCTGGCACGCTGGGCGATATTGCTTGTTTCAGCTTTTATCCGACCAAGAATTTGGGAGGGTTCGGCGACGGCGGCGTGATGACCACCGAGAGTGACGAGCTGGCGGCGCGGCTCAAGTTGCTCCGAGCGCATGGCATGGAGCCGCGCTACTATCACTGCGTGGTTGGGATCAACAGCCGGCTGGATTCGATTCAGGCGGCGGTGCTGAACGTCAAGATTCCGCATTTGAATCGCTGGGCTCAGTTCGCCGGGCGAATGCCGATCTTTATCACGAGTTGTTCGCCGAGTGTGGGCTGGACAAGATCGTGACGTTGCCGACGGTCGGCCACGATCAGCAGCATGTTTGGAACCAATACGTGATCCGCGTTCCCGACGGCCGGCGCGATGCCTTGCGCGAACACCTGACACGATGCCAGATCGGCACCGAGATTTACTATCCTGTTCCGTTGCACCAGCAGGAGTGCTTTCACTCGCTTGGCTATCGCGCCGGCAGCTTGCCGGAATCGGAACGGGCGGCGCGCGAAACATTGGCATTGCCCATCTTCCCCGAGTTGCGGGTGGTGGAGCAGCGGGCGGTGGTGAGCCGGATTGCCGAGTTCTTCGGTGTGCCGCGGCCCGGTTCGCACACAGTGATCCGGCGGCCGAAATTCCTCGATCGGCGGAATGCGACGAAGCCGGCCTGACGCGCGGCGCGGCAATGGTGACGGACGATGGAAAGATGGCGCGCCGAGCACATGCTGGGAAATCCGAGCAGCCAACAGTAATCAGTCGTCGAATTCGGTCTGTTTGATTTCCGTCGTCCGGTGCGACGAACGGCAGACCAGCATCAGTCCCAAGGCGCACGCCAGAACAACCACGAAGTAGGGCAAGACATAGCTTTTCTCCGCCGGCGCCGCGGGCACGCTGGAATCGGCCCAGGCGACGTTTCCGACCGCCAAACATGCCACCAGCGTGATCGTCACAACCAACAACCGATGACAATGGCCGGCGCAAGATTGTCCGGCGCGATGCGGATACGGCATTTTTAGTTCCTTCGCGTGAATAGTAGGCATTTCAAAGCAGCGGCAAGCGAGTTCAGCCACACGACGAAGCCGCTCGCAAACCGATTATAAACCGGCGGCGCACGGTAACCAACCGATCAAGACCTCTTTCCATCCACCCGCGAGTCTCTACCCATGACGATTCCGCTGGTCGATTTTCAGCATCAAAACGCCTCGATTCGCGCCGAGATCACGGCCGCGATGGCCAGCGTCTTCGACGCCGGGCAATGCAGTCACGGCCCGGCCGTTGAGCGATTCGAAGCGGCCTTCGCCGCCCAGTGCGGCGCGTCGCATTGCGTTGGCGTCGGCAGCGGGCTCGATGCTTTGCATCTGATTCTCCGCGCGCTCGACATCGGCATCTTCGAGGAAGTGATCGTGCCCGCTTTCGGTCCGGTCGAATCGGCGATGGCGGTTAGCCTGGCAGGCGCTACACCGGTGCTCGTGGATGTCCGGCGCGGCGATGCTTTGATCGACCCTGAGCAAATCAAGCTCGCGATCACGCCGCGAACGCGGGCGATCGTGGCCGTCCATCTGTTTGGCCGCTGCGCCGATATGGACCAGATTCACGCCATCGCCGCCGAGCGCGATCTCATGGTGATCGAAGACGCTTGCGAGGCCCCCGGCGCAAGCTATAAAGGTCGCCCGGCAGGTTCATTGGGCCACGCGGCAGCGTTCGGCTTCGCGCCTGGCGGCAACATGGGCGCTTGCGGCGCCGCGGGCGCGGTTACCACAAGCGACGCAGCCTCGGCCGATCGGGTGCGGATGCTAGCGAACAAGGGATCGCGCAAAAAAGGGCAGCACGACGAGATGGGATTCGATAGCTGTCTCGACTCCGTTCAGGCCGCGATGCTGGAAGTCAAGCTCAAGTATCTCCTCTGGTGGAATGGGCTGCGTCGCGTGCATGCCAATGCCTACAACGAGTTCTTGGGCCGACGGTCCGACATCGTGCTGCCCGCCGCCGTCGAGCCGGAGAGCCAGCACGCCTGGTCGCGCTATGTCGTTCGCGTGGCGCAGCGCGAGCAAGCGGTCGAAAGTTTGGCAGCGAACGGCGTCGAAGCCGCGGCTCCCTATCCATTGCCGTTGCATAAATTGCGCGTCTATGGGAATTTGGTGCCCGGCAACCGCACGCTGCGCGAATCGGAACGCTGGGCTCAAGAGTGCTTGGGCCTGCCGATATATCCCGAACTGACGCCAGCCGAGCGCTCCCAGGTCGTCGAGCATTTGCGGCCGGCGCGGCTGGCCGCGGCCGCCTGAGAATTTGTCGCGAGCTTTTCCCGCGTAGCTGTGGCCTGCCCATGCGTCTGCTCACCCGCTACGTCCTGGCCGAGCTCGTCAAGGTATTTCTGATCGCCTTGACGGGCATGACGTTGTTCATGGTGATGGTGGGCGTTTCGCGCGAGGCGTATTCTCAGGGTCTGGGCCTGAAGCAGATTCTACTGCTGATTCCCTACATTCTGCCCGACGCGCTGCGGTTCGCGGTGCCCGGCACGATGCTGTTTGCCGCTTGCAGCACTTATGGCCGGCTGGCGGCGTCGAACGAGGTGATCGCCATCAAGGCCCAGGGGATTTCGCCGATGGCGATTCTCTGGCCGACGTTTATCTTCGCGTTTCTGATCAGCCTGGTTGGCGTATGGCTCAACGACGTGGCGGCTTCCTGGGGCCGCGAAGGGACACGCCGCGTCGTGATCGAGTCGGTCGAAGAAATCATCTACAGAAAGCTCGAGCAACAGCACTCCTATAGCACCAAGCAGTTTTCCATCAACGTTCGAAGGTGTCGACGGGAAAAAGCTTGTCCGCCCGATCATCACCTTTTCCGGCGGCGAAGATAGCCCCGGCGTGACGATCACCGCGGCGGAAGCCGAATTGCACACGGATCTGGTGGCCAGCACGCTCACGCTGTTGTGCCACAACAGCACGATCGACATGGGGGGCGAGCGGTGCTTCTATCCCGATATCTTCAAACGCGAGGTTCCGCTGGACGAGGCGAGCCGTCGCGGCAACCGCAGCGCGGCCGACATCGCGCTCAGCCAGATTCCGCAGGAAGTTCGTCCAGCAGCAGGAGCAAATCGCCAGCCATCAACAGCAAATGGCATTGGCCGCCGGCGAGGATATGGTCCGCGGCGATTTCGTTGCCCTGTCCGGCGGTACATGGCCTGGCGACCAGAATCGGATCGTCAGCGATCACACCCGGCTGTTCCGCCTGCTGATGGAGCCGCAGCGGCGGTGGGCCAATGGGTTGAGCTGCCTGTGCTTCGTGTTGATCGGTGCTCCGATGGCCATCCTGATGCGGAACGCCGACTTTCTCACCAGCTTCTTCGTCTGCTTCGTGCCGATCTTGCTGATCTATTATCCGTTGATGATTGTGGGCGTCGACCAGGCGAAGCAGGGCTTGCCCGTCTGGTTGGTGTGGACCGGAAATGTGATTCTGGCGTTCTGCGGCGCAGGCTTAATGCGCCGCGTGATCCGGTATTGAAGACGGCTTGAGGTTTGAGGTTTGATGCTTGAGCAGCGGGATCGGCACCTGTGGCGCTGGTCAAGATCCTACCGCTGATGCAGATGTCGGGACCGAACTGCCGTACGGTCGGACTATCCAGCGTTAGGGCGTCGGCAATTCGATCAATGCCCGGCCCGGCGATGGGGCTTGGTGCGCCGCGCCTCCGAGAATTTTGGGTGCGATGAAGGCGTAGATTTCGTCGATCGCTCGCGCGTCCCACAGGCTGCCCAATAATTGCGAGCCCCCTTCGACCAGCACGTTGGTCATTCGCCGCCGGCCCAGTTCGGCGAGGAGTGCGTCGAGCCGCTCGGCTGGGCTGGAACCAGGCGCGACGAAAACTTCGCACCTGGCCGCTGCCAACCGGGCGCGATTTTCTTGCGTGCATTGCTCTCCCACGACGACCAACACTGGCCCTTCGTTCGTGGTGCCGACCAGCCGACTTTCGCTCGAAAGCGAACCGCACGTATCGAGGACGATGCGCGTGGCGATCCGCGGACCGGCGGGCCGCGCCAGAAGCAGTGGATCATCCGCGGCTGCCGTTCCCCGCCCGACAAGAATCGCATCGACCCGGCCGCGCAGCGCGTGCCCGATGTGCCGAGCCCCTGGGCTAGTGATCCAGCGGCTATCGCCGGTGCGGGTGGCGATTTTGCCGTCCAACGTCATTGCCCATTTGGCGATCAGCCATGGTCGCCCGGTCGCCAACAGCTTCAGATAAGGTGCATTGAGCCGCCGGGCATCGGCCTCCAGCAAACCGACTTCGACGTCGATGCCCGCGGCGGCAAGCTCGGCAAATCCGCCGCCACGAACCGCCGCGAACGGATCGAGCTGCGCCGCCACGACGCGGCGAATGCCGGCCGCGATCAGGGCCTTTGCACAAGGGGGCGTTTTGCCGGTGTGACAACAGGGCTCGAGCGTGACGTAAGCCGTCGCTCCGCGCGCGGCGGGTCCGGCGGCGCGGATGGCCGCGATTTCGGCATGCTCCTCGCCGAACCGGCGATGCCATCCCTCGCCGACCACTCCACCCGGCCCGGCAATCACGCAGCCGACCATCGGGTTCGGCTCGACATAGCCTTCGCCGCGCAGCGCCAGTTCCAGAGCCCGCACCATGTGCCAAGAATCGAACTCAGCCTGCGACATCGAGAACTTTGCTCTAGTGTTTTGTCACGGCTGGAATTGGAGTGCCACTGGCTTTGCCAGTGTTCTTCGTTGCTGACCGATCAAGGCAAGAATCGAACCGAGCACTGGCGGAGCCAGTGGCACACGATCCCAGTGGTTAGCGTTGACAGAGCACTAGCTTGCTAGCCCATGCCGGGCGTCCAGATGACCGGCTTCGAAGCTCCGCCGGCGGCTTGGCTGGCGGCCTCACCGCCCGGGAGGACCAATCGGCTCGGCCCGCTGCCAGTCCGCAGGAATACCGCCGCCGACCGCGACTGGCGAAGGCTCTGCCGCGGGCGGCAGACTCGCGCCGCTCCCTGGACCGCCGATGATGCCGAACTCTTGGAGCAGTTGCATCAAGGCCACGGCGACGTCGGGTTCGCGGTTTTGCCGCGCCGAAAGAGAGCGAATCAACGCGACCGCCCGCTGTTGATCGTTCAGCACCAATCGCAAGCGCAGTTCTTCCAGATCCCAAGCCGCGGTGGATTGATGTGCCTGTTCGGCGGCTCCGCGGGCAGCGTTAATCGCGGCCAACGCCGTGTCGGAATCGGGAGCGTAGCTAACGAGCGTGCGCCGCGCCGTGATGGTATCGGCCTGATTTTCGAGACTCGGCCGGCGGACAATTTCCGCGGCGTACATTGCCGTTGTCCGCCGCATGCCGCTCAGCAACACGCGGCGAAATAGTTTACTCAAAGTCGCGTCGTCGAGTTTTCCCACCATGACACGGCCAAGACGCGGCAACGGTAGCTGCGTGACGTCGCCCGCGGCGGGATCGATCGGTTCGGCGATCGGCGAGCCCAGGCGGCGTCGAAGCTCATTGAAATCGTCGCCATCGAATTCCGGCGAATCGGCCAATTCCGCGATCAGCACCTTCGCCAATGCGCGCTGCCGCAGGGCCGGATCGGCTGCCGCTTGCCGCAGCGTTTTGCGCTGCAAATCAGGGAGCGGCAGCTCCGGCCAAACTTCCAGCAAGCGGCGGCGGCGTTCGGCTTTCGCCAGTGATTCATTGACCGCCGGGGCCAAACCCGGCGGCGGCTGCCACTGCCAACTGAGGGCAAATTCGTCGACCGGCACCCGCTCTAGCAGCTTTTCTTCTTGTCGTTCGCCCAACGCGTCGCCGGCGAGCCGGGTCAGTTGTGCCTGGGCAGCTTCGAGATTACCTCGCGCGACCATCAATACGAGCTTTTCCGGCCGATCGGTTTGCCGACCGAATAACATCACTACGCCGAGCACCGCGGGAATTTGCTCGGCTTTCAAATCGGCGGAGGCCGCGGGCATCGGACGATCCAACATTCCGTATGCCGCGCGGGGCGGCGGCAGAATTTGCTCGTGCTCGTCGTTGTCGCCCGAGATATGCGCCCATGTTTCGGGATCAACCGTCACAGCCTTCAAGTGCCGATCGGCCGCGAGCCGCTGGGCCAAATCGTCCTGGTTTGTCACGGCGAATGTGACGGCTAGTTGATCGCCCGGGCTGGGCTCGGCCGCGGCAGGCTCCTCGCGCCCTTTGCCAGATTGTCCAGCAGAATGGCCAGCGCCTCGGCTTCGACGCGATCGTCGAGCGGCCCGTCCAGCGCGGCCAGCTTCCGCAGCGCTTCGCTCGCGCCCGCATAGTCACCCAACGAAGAGCGCAGCACCGCCAGATTGTGCCACAGCGCCGACGAGCCGCCGGCCAGGGGAATCAGGGCTGCGAATTTCCGCTCCGCGATTTGCCAGGTGCCTTGCCAGGCCGGCTTGAGAGCCATTTCGAATTCGTACTTCCAGGGCGCACCCTCCGGCGCAGAGACCAATCGGCCCGGCTGTCGCAGCAACAAGGGCACGCTTTGGGCTTGCTGAAACGCCAAAAATTGCCGCAAGGCATGTTCATCCTTCCCCTGCGACAACTCCGTCTGTAAGGATGTCAGGGACATGCCCGGAGGAAATTCTTCGGCATCGAACAAAGCGCGCCCGAGCAACCCCAGGGCGTTGTAGAGCAATTCCGGCACTTCCTGCTGGCACAGCTCAAGCGCCTTTTGCAGCGGCGCCATCGCCTCAATCGGTCGCTGGGAGGCGGCTTTCGCCAAGGCCGAATAAACAAGTGCAAGCGGATTCTCGGGAAACTTTTCCATGAACCGGGCGATCGTAGCCTCGGTTTCGGGCCCCTTGTTCAGCGTCATTTCCAACATCGCCTTCGAGCCCAGCAGGCAAGCTCGATCGGGATACTTCGCGCACAGCTTCGTCACATAGTCGAGGCCGGCGACATGCTGATCTCCTTCTTCCATGCGCTGGAGCTTGTCTAGTTCATGAATCAGGTCGGAGCAGCAGAATTTCAGCTTCTTGCCGGTGCCGCCGGGACATTGCGAATAGGGATCGAGAGTCATCGTCCGCTCATGCGGTTGGAGTAATTGGGACGGGGAGCGATCGTCAGACCGGCTCGGTTGGATGCTAAAGAAGGCGCAAGCGCCCGAACCGAGCCCCGCCGCGTGCGCCATCGTAGCAATTCGGCCCGCTGATTTCGAGCCGCGCCTTCACGGAAACCAAACTAACCGGTGCATTGTCATAGCTTGAATTTGGGGTGCCACTGGCTTTGCCAGTGTTCTTCGTTGCTGACCGATCAAGGCAAGAATTCCACGATCACTGGCAGAGCCAGTGGCACACAATCCCAAAATCAAGCGTTGACAAGACACTAGCTTTTCGCGACCGATAGCTCGGCCCGTTTCTTGGCGATCAACGCGAGCAGCGCTTTTTGCGGGTCGGCGAATTTCTTCAAGCCCTCGGACATCAATGTTTGCTCGAGGTGCTCGATGCTGACCAAACGATCGATTTCGTCGAGCACCGCTTTTTCCGGCAGGACGTCGATTTGGCGGGTGAACGTCAGGCCGCTTTTCTGCACCGCCTCGTTCGTGGCCGGCGGATTGGTTTCGATGTCGCTGCCGGCAAATGCGGCCACATATTTCCAAGCGGGATCGTTGGGCTTCTTCGTGCCCGTGCTGGCGAAGATCATTTCCTGCGCCAGTGCCGTGCGATGCTCGGACCAGAATTGGCGGTTCTCGGCCCAGATGCGTTTCGCATTGACGATGCCCACCATGCCTTGCGCCGCCGGGGACAGCTTGGGCACATGCTGCTCGGTATAGACGTCCAATCGCGAGACAAAAATACTGTAGACGCTCTTGAAATGGTCCAGCGATTTGCGCCGCTGGGCTCCGCGCCAGATCGCGGCGCGTGCCAGGCGATATTGCCGGTCGGAAAAAATCAGCGTCACATTCAAGCGTGATGCCCGCGGCGCAAAGCTCCTCGAGCGCATCGAGTCCGGCGGGGGTGGCCGGCACTTTGATCATTCGATTCTTGTGCCCGGCCGACCACTGCTTGCCGAGTTCGATGTATTTTGCAACTCGCTGGGCATGTGATGGACCGGACTGAGGATCCTCGAGCAATGGGTCCAGCTCGAAGCTCACGTAACCGTCGTTGCCCCCGGTCGATTCCCATGCCGGCAGGAACACCGCCTGCGCCCCGCGGACCAGTTCGTCGGTCAGGTGCCAAGCGATTTGCGAGTCGTCCGCACCGTCGCGGATCAGCTTGTCAAGTTGCCGGTCGAATCGGCCGGTCTTGATCAGGTCGGAAATGATGATTGGATTCGAAGTTGCCCCGTGGCCCCCAGGCTGCGGTTCAGTTTCACCAACTCGGGATCGATAGAATCGAGCCAGAGCTTCGTGCCGGTGGCAATCAGTGATTCAAGCGGCGAGTTCATGGGAACCTCCAGATTGTTCAATGGATTCTTCCACATCGTATGCCCGCGGCCGGCACTTGGACAGCAGGGTCGCTCGAAACTCGTCCCCTATTTTCGGTTAAGCCGGGGCTGGTCGGCATGGCAGCTCAGGAATGGCAAGCCGCACCGTAGCGGGTTATGCCGGTCTGGGCGCTCGACCATCCGAGGCACATGCCGGTCACAAACCATTGTCCAGTCGACGCTTGGGAGATACGCAAATTGAAGAAAATAGGGGCCGATGTAAAACATTGCTGATTTTGCCGGTAATTCCTATTGCGTCAGCATTGGCGATTCCGATGAGCATTAGGAATTTGCTGTTTCCGTTGAAGGGCGAAGATCGCGATGCAAGCACGAGACGTTGCAAGCCTGTTAAAGGGGGGCATGGCAAGTCATCCCATTTGGCGTTTCGCGCCAGGGATCGTCGTTGCCGCGGTGCTCTCGGCGGCTTTTCCGGCTGCAAGTCGGGCGGCTCCGCTCGATTCGATTCTTCCGCCGGCTGCCGGCAACGAAGGCGCCCCGGCGACCGCCGCTCCAATCCGTCCCGGCACGAGTTCCATACCGAGCTCCGGCCAAACGGAAACTACGGCGCCGCCGCTAGAAGACATCACCGCGCAAACGATTGGCCCGAATGCCGGAAGCATGGAGTCAGGAGAACCGATTCCGGGCGCGATCGCGGAGGGGAGCCCCACCCTGGGACCGCCCGTGCCGCCGGGATTCGCTTGGCCTGCAATCTTGAGCACGCGCAACTGGTTTAAAGTTCAGGATTGGTACGGCGAATTCGATGCCCAGGCGCTCGATCATACGCGGCAGTTTCGCCATAACCCATTGTTGGTGGACACGAGCGACGGCCGGATCATCGATCGGGAGGATTTGAATTTAGGACTTGCCGCCGGGGCACATATCACGCTCGGAACCTATTTGGGAGAAGACTACCAAAACCACGATCACAGCTTGGAGTTCACGTTCCAAGGTCTCGACGATTGGAACGGCCACTTCAATATCATCGCCGCGACGCCGAGCACCACGGACACTGCGACCATCTGATACAGTTCCGATCGCGCTGGCTCCCGGAACGCGAAGGCCTGGTATGAGCGAGGATGGCGGGGGATTCGGGAGCCACTTGCGTGCCTGCCGCCGGGCGGCCGGGCTGTCACAGCAGGAACTGGCCGAGCGGGCCGGGCTGAGCATCCGCACGATCGGCAACCTGGAGCGCGGCGCCAGCAAGTGGCCGTACCGGGACTCACTGCACCGCCTGGCCGACGCCTTAGGGCTGCGGGACGAGGCCAGGGCGGAGTTCATCGCCGCAGCTGGCCGGCGCCTGGCCGCCGATCCATCCCCGGGCGGCGCCCGGCCTGCCGGGCCCCGGCAGGCGGCCCGCGCCCGGGTCGTGCCGCGCACCTGCCCGCGGCCGTGCCTGCCTTCGTCGGGCGGCGCGGCCAGCTCGCCACCTTGTCCCAGGTGCTGCAGCAGCCCGGCGGGACCGCGGTCATCACGGCGATCGGCGGCACGGCCGGGGTCGGGAAGACCGCGCTGGCGGTGTACTGGGCGCATCAGGTCGCCAGGGAGTTTCCCGACGGGCAGCTCTACGTGAACCTGCGCGGCTTCGACCCATCGGGAACACCGGTGACGCCGGCCGAGGCGGTCCGGGTGTTGCTCGACTCCCTCGAGGTCCCGGCCGAGCGGCTTCCCCAGACGGTCGAAGCCCGGCTGGGCCTGTACCGCAGCCTGCTTGCCGGGAAACGGATGCTGGTGCTGCTTGACAACGCCAGGAACGCGGCACAGGTGCGGCCGCTGCTGCCCGGCGCCCCCACCTGCCGTGTCATCGTCACCAGCCGTAACCAGCTCGCCGGGCTGGTGGCCACCGAGGCAGCCCGCCCGCTGCAGCTTGACGTGCTGACCGACCGCGAGGCCAGCCAGTTGCTTGAGCAGCGCCTCGGCGCTGACCGGCTCGCCGCTCACCCCGGCGCGGCAGCCCGGATCATCGCGTCGTGCGCGCACCTCCCGCTCGCGTTGTCCATCATCGCCGCCCGCGCGGCCATGCGGCCGGACCTGTCCCTCCGGGAGATCGCCGCTGAACTGGCCGCCAGCCCGGACCTGGACGCGTTTCGCGATGACAGCGACCCGGCCGCGGACGTCGGCGCCGCGTTCTCCTGGTCCTACCGGCAGTTCGATGCCGGAGCCGCCCGCGCCTTCCGGCTAGCAGGCCTGCATCCGGGGCCTGACCTGGAGCGGTACGCGGTCGCCGCGCTGGCCGCCACCACGGCCGGCCAGGCGGGCCGAGCCTGGTCACGCTGGCCCGCGCGTCCATGATCCAGTCTGCCGGGCCGGTCAGGTACGGCATGCACGACCTGCTCCGCGGCTATGCCCGCGAACTTGCTGCCGCCGGATGGCGCACAGGCCCAGCAACAGGCCCTGACCCGGGTGTTCGACTACTACCTCTACGCCGCCGCGACCGCGATGGACACCCTGTTCCCCGCCGAACGCCATCGCCGGCCCGGGTGCCGGCGCCGGACTCCCTCCATTCCCGCCCTGGCCGGCGAGGCCGAAGCGCGGGCCTGGCTGGATGCCGAACGGGCGAACCTGGTGGCGGTCACCGCGCACATGGCCGAGAGAGCTGGCCCGGCCACGCCGTCCGGCTCGCCAGCACGTTGTTCCGGTATCTCGATACCGGCGGTCACTTCGCGGAGGCGGTCACCATACACGGCCACGCGCGCCACGCGGCCAGGCATCTCGGGGACCAGTCTGCCGAGGCCGGCGCGCTGCACGACCTGTGCTCGGTGGATCTGCGGCAGGGCCGCTACAACCAGGGCACCGCCGGCATGCGGCAGGCCCTGGACCTGCACAAGGAGACCGGCGACCTGGCCGGCCAGGCCCGCGTGCTGGCCAACCTCGGCATTGCCGAACTGCTCCAGGGCCGGCCACAGCAGGCGGTCGGCCACTTCTCAGAATCCCTGGACCTGCACAGGGAAACCGGCGACCTGGCCGGCCAGGCCCGCGCGCTCCGCAACCTCGGCTTCGCGGGCCTGCGGCAGGGTCACTACACGCAGGCCGCCCGTCACCTCGGCGAGTCGCTGGCGCTCTGCCGCGAGATCGGGGACCAGGGCGGGGAGGCCCGTGCGCTGGCCAACCTCGGCGAGGTCGCACTGCGGCAGGACCGCTATCAGGAGGCCGCGCGTCACCTGTACGAGTCGCTGGCCCTGCTGCGGGAGGTCGGCGACCGGACCGGCGAAGCCGACGCGCTGGTCAGCCTCGGGGTCATCAACCTGCGGCAGGGCCGCTTCACCCAGGCTTCCGAGCATCTGCAGCAGGCCCTGGCCCTGCTCCGCGAGGCCGGTGACCTGTCCAGGCAGGCGATGGCCCTCAACAGCATGGGGGAGTTGCTCCTGGCCACCGGGCACCCGGCCGAGGCCAGGACCCGGTACTCAGAGGCGCTGAGCCTGGCGGCCCGGGCCGGGGAGAAATACGAGCAGGCCCGCGCCCACCAGGGCCTGGGCAGCAGCTACCAGCACAGTGGCGACACGCCCGGGCGGCCGCCACTTGCGGGAGGCCCTCACGCGCTACACCGAACTCGGCGCGCCCGAGGCCGAGCAGGTGCACGCCGAACTGGCTGCCGACGCCGCCCGGGTCTAGGGCACGAACCTGATCTCGTGGTCATCGCCGGGGGCGGCGAAGCGCAGGAGCCGCTCCCCCTCGGCGGTGACCGCGTCCCGCTCGCGGCGGGCACCGGGCCGAACAGTTCGACCGCCAGCGTCGCCGCTCCGCGGGCCCGGGCGATCCGCCACATCCCGGCGACGAACCCATCCACGAGCACCGTCCCGGGGAAGATGCCGTTCCTGGTGTTCAGGCGCTGCCGGTGCTCCGGGCTGATCACCCGGGCGCGGTCGGCGTGGGACAGGACGAGGTTGTCGAACTCGGCGACCAGGCGCACCGGCGCCGGGGTACCGGGGGCGGGCCGCGGCGCGTCCGGCAGGTCGAACAACTCCCTGCCCCGCTCGTCGCGGAACGTGCGCAGGCCGGGGCGCGGCCGGTCCACGACCTCGGCCAGCCGGGTCAGCCCGGACCAGGCCTGCACGTCGGCGACGGTGGCCGGGCCGAAAGCGCCGAGGTAGCGCGTGATGAGGACCTCGGGTGCCGGGCTGGGGTCCAGCGGGCATCCGAGCCAGGCCTCCGCCGAGGTGTGCCTGGACTGCCCCGCGGCGCCCCAGACGGCCCGGGGCGGCACCTGGACGAGCGGCACCAGCGTGCGGACGCCCTGGGCGAGCGCGTTCGGGGGATGGCCGGGCCAGTCCGGCGCGAGCAGCCCGCCGAGTTCGCCGAACGTCCTCGGCTCGGCGTCCACGAGCGCCCGGCCCGCCTCGGCCAGGGCGCCGGTGTCCAGGCCGGCGAGCTGCCTGCCGAAGAAGGCGGGCAGGGAACGGTCAAGCACCGGCTGGAGCAGCGGGCGGAACGTCAGGCAGTCCGGGCGGAGACGAGGTGGACGTGGCGCGCATCAGGGCGATCCGGACCACCTGCCGGCTCACCAGCAGGTCGGCCAGGTCACCGGGCCGGAACCCGGTCAGCCGGGACCACAGCCCGTAGTACGGCGGGAACGGCGCCTGCGCCTGCAGCCCGGCCAGGTGCTCGACCATCGCGATCACGGCCCCGGCACGGCCCGGGCCCTCGGGCAGCGGGGACGGCTCGAGCAGCATCTGCCTGGCGAGCAGGGCCCGGTTCAGGGCCCGCAGGTTCAGCACGTCGGTGGGCATCAGCGCTTCCAGTGCGTCGGAGGGACCAGGCTAGCCCCGAGTCCCATAGATTCGGGGCATGAAAAAGGTTGTCGAGTTGCTCCTCTGCTTCCTCCATCCCCTCGCCGTCGTACTCATCTGGATCGACCTGCTGTCCCGTACCGACATCTCCAAGGGCGCGAAGCTGGGTGGGCCCTGTTCGTGCTGATTCCGCTCGTGCCGTTCATCTACGTGCTCACCGGCGGCGACCTGTGGTGACCCCGTCGGTCAGGCGCAGCAGCCCTCATCTCGTCCGGGGATCCTCGTAAAGTGACTCAGGTGGCCTCCCCCGGCGCCGTTTCCCGTCTGAGCGACCCCGCGGAGGTACTGCGCCGGGTTTTCGGCTACGACACGTTCCGTGGCAGCCAACAGGAGATCATCGATCACCTGATCGGCGGCCAGGATGCACTGGTGCTGATGCCCACCGGCGGCGGCAAGTCGCTGTGCTACCAGATCCCGGCGCTGGTCGGGACGGGACCGGGTGGTGGTCTCGCCCCTGATCGCGCTCATGCAGGACCAGGTGGACGCGCTGCGCGGCCGGCGTGCGGGCCGCGCTGCTGAACTCCACCCTGGACATCGGCGCGCCGCCGCCTGGTCGAGGAGGCCTTTGTCGCCGGTGAGCTTGACCTGCTGTACGTGGCGCCGGAGCGGCTGTGCACGGAGCGCGGCGCTGCGGCTGCTCGAGCGCGGTCGGCATCTCGGTGTTCGCGATCGACGAGGCGCACTGCGTCTCCCAGTGGGGCCACGATTTCCGCCCCGACTACCTGCAGCTTTCGGTGCTGCGCGGCGCTTCCCGGCGTGCCGCTCGTGGCGCTGACCGCGACCGCGACCAGGCGCACGCGCGCAGGAGATCGTCGCCCGGCTGCGAGCTGGCGCGATGCCCGCGTGTTCTGTGGCGAGCTTCGACCGGCCCAACATCCGCTACCGGATCGCGCGAAGGACGACCCGCGACGGCAGCTGCTCGAACTGCTGCGCACCGAGCACGCCGGGCGACGCGGGCATCGTCTACTGCCTGTCGCGCGCCTCGGTGGATGAGACCGCCGAGTTCCTCGCTGGCAGGGCGTCGCGGCCCTCGCCGTACCACGCCGGGCTCGACTCCCGCACGCGCGCGCGATGCACCAGGCACGCTTCCTCCGCGACGACGGCGTGGTCATGGTCGCCACCATCGCCTTCGGCATGGGCATCGACAAGCCCGACGTGCGCTTCGTCGCCCACCTCGACCTGCCCAAGTCGCTCGAGGGCTACTACCAGGAGACCGGGCGCGCCGGCCGCGACGGCCTGCCGTCCACCGCCTGGCTGAGCTATGGCCTGTAGGACATCGTACAGCAGCGAAGCTGATCGACTCCTCCGCTGGCGACGAGGCCCACCGCCGCCGCCAGGGCATGCATCTGGACGCGATGCTG
>CAVRYO010000010.1:0-243937 GCA_963725485.1 Pirellulales bacterium
CGGGTCGTTTGGTTTCTTGCCGGTTTTGCTCGGATCGGGGCTTGACGGCGGCGTGGGGGCTGGTTTCGGCCGGGCTTCTGGCCGGGGCTCCGGTTTTGGCTCGGGACGAATTTCCGGCTTGGGCTGCGGGCGCGTTTCGGGCCGCGGCTCGGGACGAATCTCGGGCTTCGGTTCGGGTCGAGTTTCCGGCGTCTTGGGGTTCGTGATGCTGGGGGGCAGCCTGGGTCCGATCGTGGGCGGCGGGCTCTTCGTCGGCGGTATGCTCGGGACCTTCGGGAGTTCGCCCGTATTGGGCGGGCTTCTATCGGGCCGCGTAATCTCGGGCGTCTTTGGCCCGGTGACCGGTGGCCTGGTGATCGTCGGTGGCCGCTCGACGCTGGGACGCGTGCCGCCGGGCTCGGTGACGCCGGGCAGCGTTCCCGTGGGCACTTTGCCAATCGGTTCGCGTCCGATCGGCCCTCGGCCCGGCTCTTTGCCGATCGGGTTGAGCCAATAGCCGGCTCGGTCGTTCGCGGGCCGACGTCTTTCCCACCGGTCGCCTGCACCAAGCGGCTGCAAATTGAGCGTCTTGTGCGTCGGCGCAATGACCGCTGGGCCGACGCCGATGGGTCCCTTGGCGCCGCCGGTTCCGCCGGCGTTTCGAGCCTGGCGCGCTCGGCCGAGATCTGGCGGAACGTGGCTGCTTGGGCCGTGTAGGTTTGTCGCTGTTGGTTCGTAAGGGTTTGGAATTTCATTCCGCCCATTTCGTTGTCGCCGTGGTTGATCGTCGTGTTCTTCACCACTTGCGTGAACGGCGCGGCAATGACGACATTGTTCTGAGTGTTGGTGATCTTGTTGATGTTGGTGAACTGGATGTTCGCCGCATTGTTGACGAATTTTGTTTGCTGGAGGTAGGTGCGCGGCGGTCGATCGGCGGGATGATTTTCCAGAAAGGTGTAACGCTCGCGCTGGGTGTTGAACCAGCCTGGGTCGCCGCGATGCTGGTAACGGTAGTAAGCCAGTAGCGGATCGTAACCGAAGCCGACCCGCACGCCGCCGACGCCGGCCGAAATCCACGGCCGGAAGCCCCAGCGGCGTGTAACTCGGATCGTAGTAGTCGCCGAAATAATAGTGGCAGTAAGACGGCCGAGCGAAGAAGTTGACCGTCAGCAAGCCGGCGTCAATCACGATCGCCGGGCTGTAGCGAAACCGCGGCCGGCGATAGATCGGCGTCGCGAAATAAACCGGCGCGAACATCACGCCGCGGCGGACGAGCGGAAAGTCCCAATAGCCGTCGACAAACACGTACCCGCCTGGCGTCCAGACGTAATGCGCTGGCACCCAAATCCAACCAGCCTGCGCACGCGACCAAAACCCGGGCCGCCAGACGTAGCGCGTTTCGCGATACATGTAATTGCCGGGAATCCAAACATCATTTTCCGACGGCGGCTCGGTGTTCGGTCCATTATCGAGCGACGCCGGCGGCGCGGGCAGATACGAGACATTTTGCTGACTCGCGGGGGTCCAAAATCCGCCCGTCCATTGATAACCCCCTTCGACCGCGCTCCAATAGCCGGCCACCCAAACCTGTCCCGGCGGGGCGTCGCGCCACACGCCGCTGACCCACAGAAAATCTTTGCGATCGTCGTCCCAGGCCCAGTAGCCGGAAATCCAGAGCACATTCTCACCGTCGGGCTTGGCGGCCGGCGGCTCTTCTTCGATCGGCTCTGGCGGCTGCCGGGGCACAATCAAGGCATTCGTCGGGTCGCCTTGCAACGGTTGGGCAAATGCTTCATGAACCGGCCCGCGCGTCAGGACTTCGCCCCCGTCGCTGCGTAGCCGGACTCGCCCGCCGCATTGGTTCCCGCATCGGCCGAGGGCGGGGGCGGAGGATTGTCGGCAGCCGGCGGGGGCGGGACTTGGGCCTCGGCTCGCATGGCCGATGATGCCAACAAGAACCAAGCAGTGGCGATCGCGAAGCCGACACGACGAAATAGCGTTGAGCGTGACATGGCGAGTCTTCCAGAAAGTGACCGGTCAGTAATTGGAATTTAAACCTTGTCCGATGCGGTGCGCGTGAAACAATGGAGGTCGGCTTGGAAGGCTGCGAGGTCCTACGACAAGCAGCTTCAGCCCACCAAAACCTTCACGATTATTTCACATGCTTGGCGCAGTGAGCAACTTCGCTTGTCATTGTATCCCTTGTGACGCCGGCCCGGCCAGCAATTGTTTGCGCCCGACCACGATGCGGCTTGCCGCTAAACCTGGCGGCAAGAGACGACCCAGCTGGGAATTGCCCACTTGGGTATGAAGGAAGCACCGAGAAAAGCCATGAATTGCCGAGCCTTGGCACAATCTCCGCCGAAATGCGGCCCTCGTCCGTCGCGTGGCCCCGGCGATTGTTGGGATTTTCGCATTCCTGATTTTGCTTTCGGCGACGTCCGGTTGCGGGCCGGGTCCCGAAGGCGAGGGACCGGGGCATCGCCGCCAGTCGCTGGCTCTCACGCCGCAGCAAGAACTCGAGCTCGGCCAAGAGACCTATCGGGAAATTCTTTCGAAATCGCATGTCGTCGCCAGCGGTCCCGAGGTCGATCAGGTTCGCCGGGTCGGCAAACGAATCTCGAGCATTGTGTCGATCGAGCCGCTGATGCGCGAAATCAATTTGCACGTCTCCGATTATCAGTTCGACTGGGAATATAGCGTGCTGGACGATTCGCAGATCAACGCCTTCTGTTTGCCGGGCGGAAAAATTTGCGTGTTCACCGGCCTGCTGCGGGTCGTGAGCAATGACGACCAACTGGCGGCCGTCCTGGCCCACGAGGTTTCGCACGCGCTGGCCCATCATCAAAGCGAACGGATCGCTCGGGAGCGCATGGTCGGCCACGGGCTGTTAGCGCTGCATTACGATCGGGAACAAGAATCGGAAGCCGACCATATCGGCGTGTTCCTGATGACCTTTGCCGGCTACGATCCGCGGCAGGCCGTCGTGTTTTGGCAAAAGATGGAGCGCCTGCAAGGCCAAGACGGCCTGCCGGAAATACTGTCGGACCATCCCAGTGACGAACGGCGAATGGAGCAACTCGAAGGCTGGGTGCCGATGGCCTTGGCCGCCAAGAAAGCGTTCGACGAAGGGCGAGTCCTGCCGGCGAAAGCGCCATCCCGCGAAGGCACCCCATAAAGAGCCGCGCACGAAGTAAGCGTTATGGCCGCTCACTCGCGGAGAGTGAAAACATTCTCGCCAGGGTGCCACTGGCTTTGCCAGTGCTCCGTCTGCGACGCCCTTGCAGCGGACTGCTCGATACCGATTTTCCAATCCATGGTTTCGCCGTTCACGCCGTCGATCGGAAGAAATGGTCGAGTGCAAGGTGGTGTAGACGTTGCCCGAAGTGGCAAAACTTCGCGAACGTACAAGCGACTCAATCGCTCCTCGTGCAAAAGCACTGGCAAAGCCAGTGGCACCCAGCACTTTGGCCGTTAACTCGCGGAGAGTGAAAACATTCTCGCGGGAAGCGTCGAAATTTTCTCCGCCAGGGTGTAGACTAAGGGTTCGAGATGACCCGCCAGTACGATCCCACCTATATCCGTAATCCGGCCATGCGATTGGCTTGAACCAGTGGCAAACGAAGCCATCCATTCGCTCCAATCTCAGTCCAGCCTCCAAATGAACCGCCCACGCCGCCAATGACATTCAACGCTCATCCATTGCGACGTCACGCTTCGTTGCTCGCGGCTTTGATTCTTGTCGGCTGGCTCGTGCTGCGGGCCGACACGGGGCAATCGGCTCCGACTGCGCCGGTCGATCCGCCGACCGACGCGGTGTTCGCCGCGAAGGTCCGGCCGATGATCGCCCGGTATTGCCTCGGTTGCCATTCGACAAAGGTGAAGAAGGGGGATCTCGATCTCGAGCGGTTTTCGTCGCTCGACGTGGCCCGGCATGACTTGAAGCCGTGGCAATCGGTGATCGAGATGCTGAGCGCGGAGGAAATGCCCCCCAAGGCGAAGCCGCAACCGACCGCCGACGAGCGGAGGTGGTTGATCGGCTGGACCCACGATTGGCTCGACGCCGAGGCTCGGGCCCGTGTTGGCGATCCCGGCCCGGCCGCCTTGCGCCGCTTAAGCAATGCTGAGTACAACGCCACGATTCGCGATCTGACCGGAATCGACCTGCAACCGGCGCGGGAGTTTCCGGCCGACGGCGCCGCGGGCGAAGGTTTTACCAATGCCGCTGAAGCGCTTTCCATGTCGCCGGCGCTGGTGGAAAAGTATCTTGCCGCGGCGAAGGGGATCGCCGATCACGCGGTGATGCTGCCCGACGGATTGCGGTTTTCGCCCGCCTCGCACCAACGCGACTGGGTCGACGAGTCGCTGCTTTCGCTGCACACTTTTTACAATCAATTCGCCGAGCCGGAGGGACAGCTTCCGCTGCGCCGCTATTTAAATGCGCTGGCGCGGAACCGCGCGGCATTGACTGCCGGCACGAAAAAGTTTGCCGAGATCGCCGTGCAGGAACGGCTCAGCCCGAAATATTTGGAAACCTTGTGGGGCGTGCTGAACGACACGCGTCCCTCGTTTGTGTTGGACGCGATTCGCGCAGTGGAAGTCGGCCACGCCGGCCGACGTTCCGGCAATCGCCGGGCAGATCGAGGCCTGGCAGAAGCTCGCCTGGACGGTCGTCGACAAGAACGCACCGGGCCTTTACGAGGTCTGGATCAAACCCAGCCTGGCGATCAGCGATTCGCAGACGTTGCGGTTCCGATTGAACCCGACCGCGACGCAAGGCGATGTGGTGTTCTATCTCGTCGCGCACGATATCGATAAGGTTGCCGGTAAGTCTGTTGGCGGCAAAGCGGACGCCAAGACTTTGATTCTGTGGGACAGGGCCCGGCTCGAAGGAGGCAATGGACCGCCGCTCGCGCTCCGCGATGTTCCGGAAGTGGCCAATCGGCTCGAGTCGAGTTGCGCCAGCAATTCGTCGATACCGCCAAGTATCTGGACGCCGTCGCGGTACTGCGCCGCAGCAGCGCCGGCGACACGGTCGAGTCGGTCGCCCGCGAGCGACATTTGGAACCGAAGCAGTTGCAACATTGGATCGATGCCGTCGGATTGCAGAAGGACAGCCTCGGACCGCCGGAGCCGCTCACGGTGAAGATCGTGAGTTCCAACGGCAATCCGTCGGTCCACGGCTGGGGAAGTCCCACAGCCGATCAATTGCCGATCCTGCTCACGAATGCGTCCGGTCAATCGGCCGCGGTGCCGGGAACGATTCCGCCGCACGGCGTCTGCGTACATCCCTCGCCCGACCAATACGCGGCCGTGTGCTGGACAAGTCCTATCGAGGGAAGCATCCACGTCGAAACCAAAGTGGCCGATGCCCATGCCGGTTGTGGCAATGGCGTGGCCTGGTGGCTCGATGCACTACGCGCCGATTCCGCGCCCCGTGGACGGCGCGATCGGCTGGCCAATGGCGAATTCGATGATGGCAAAGCCGCGACCATCGCGCCGCGCGACTTGCAGGTGAAATCCGGCGACGTTTTTGCCTCGCCATCGGGGCACGCAATCGAGACCACAGCTGCGACTTGACGCTGGTGGATCTCACGATCAAGGAAATCGGCGGCAAAGGACGCACCTGGAATCTTTCGGCCGACGTGGCCGACGCTGTATTGGACGCCAACCCGCGTGCCGACCGGCTGGGAAACAAAGGCGTGTGGCTGTACTCGCGGGGCCAGGACAACAGTGCGTCGAAGTCGGGCATCGCGATCCCGCCCGGTTCGTTGCTGATGCAATGGCGCGACGCCTTGGAAAAAGGCCAACCGCAGGCAGAGTTGACGAAGCTCGCCGAGCGAGTCCAAACGCTCTTGGCGGGTCCGCCGGCAAATGGAGTCGGCACATCGGGGCCCGCGCCGGCAGCCCCGACGCGCTACTGTTCGCGGCGGTCACGGCGCCTGGCAGCCCATTGGTTCAGCCAGTCGATATTGCAACGGTGCTTAAACAACGCGATCTAAAACATCCAGCGGCAGCCGGAGTCTCCCGATTCGGTTTGGACGTGTCGCGGTTCGGCAAGCATCCCAAGGGCCGAAAAATTGACGAGACCAGCTTCGTGACCGATTCGCCCACGGTCGTCGAAATCCATTTGCCGGCGCTATTGGCCGCGAATCGAGAATTTGTCGTCGAGGGGAAAATCGACCCGGCGACGGTCGGCAGTGGGCTGGTGCAGTTACAAGTGTTGAGCACGCCGCCGAAGAATTCGGCCCAGATGGCCGGAGCGCCGGTGCTGGTGAATTCGCGCGGCCAGGCCCGCGAAGCCATGGAGCAATCGCTCGCGGAATTCCGCCAGACGTTTCCACTGATGCTATGCTTCGGCCGCATCGTGCCGGAAGATCCGGATGGAATCACGCTGCGGTTGTTTTGCCGCGCCGATGAGCCGCTCAGCCGCTTGATGCTCGACGACGAGCAACGCAAACAGCTCGACCGGCTCTGGAGCGAATTGGAGTACATCGGCCGCGAAGCGCTCAAGGAGCAGGAAGCTTATCCCCTGTTCATGGGCTTTGCTTCGCAGGTTGGATTGGTGCCGCGATTCGCGCCACAGGCCGGGCCAATCAAGCAGCGGGCTGAGGAATTCAAGCAAGCGATGCTGGCCTCCGAGCCGAAGCATCTCGACGCGATGCTCGATTTTGCCACACGGGCCTACCGCCGCCCGTTGGCCGAGCGCGAGAAGACCGAGCTGCTCGACTTGTATCAAACGCTCCGCGCGAAGAAGGTGGCGCACGAGCCGGCGCTGCGGGCCGTGTTGGCACGAATCCTGGTCTCGCCCGACTTTCTCTACCATTTGGAAGTTTCACCGCCGGGGATCAAGCCGCAGCCCGTAAACGATTGGGAGCTCGCCAACCGCTTGAGTTATTTTCTCTGGTCGACGGGGCCCGACGAAGAGTTGCGACGCGTGGCGGCCGGCGGTCGTCTGCACGAGCCGGCAGTCCTCGCCGAGCAAACGCGGCGGATGCTCGTCAGCGACCGGACGCGCGGCGCTGGCGATCGAATTCGGCACGCAGTGGATTCATGTGCACGGCTTCGACAAGTTCAACGAGAAGAATGAAAAACTGTTTCCGATGTTCAACGAGCAACTTCGCTCGGCGATTTACGAAGAATCGATCCTGTTCTTTCAGGACTTGTTCCAGGCGGATCGGCCCATTACCGATTTGCTCGATTCCGACCACACCTTCGTCAATGCAATGTTGGCGAAGCATTACGGAATTCCCAATGTCGTGGGCTCGGAGTTCCGGCGAATCGAGGGCGTGAAGCAATACGGCCGCGGCGGGATTTTAGGTCTCGCGAGCGTGCAGGCGATGGCTTCCGGATCGTCGCGCACCAGTCCGGTGCTGCGCGGCAACTGGGTCGTCGAAACGCTGTTGGGCGAAAAAATGCCGCGCCCGCCGCCAAACGTGCCGAAGCTGCCCGAAGAAGAGCCGGGCGCGGGGGGACTGTCGGTGCGGCAACTCGTCGAGAAGCATGCCAACGTGGCGCAGTGCGCCGTCTGCCACCGGCGGATGGATCCGTTCGGGTTTTCATTGGAGCATTACGACACGATCGGCCGCTTCCGCGAGAAAGATATCGGCGGCGCGGCGATCGATTCCAAAGCAAAGCTGAAAGATGGCACGGAGTTCGACGGCCTCGGCGGCCTGCGGAACTACTTGCTCACCAAGAAGAAAGATGTCGTGCTGCGGTTGTTCTGCCGGCGGCTGCTGGGCTACGCTATCGGCCGCGAGACCAGCCCCGCCGATCAGCCGCTCATCGACGATATGCTTGCCGCCATGAATCAGAACCAGGGACATCTTTCGGCCGCCGTCCTGACGATCGTCCGCAGCCCGCAGTTTCGCCTGATCCGCGGGGGCGATTTTGCTTTACCCGAAGTTTCCGAAGTCCCTGAGTAAACTGAGTTTTTGCAGCAACGAACATCGCGATCACTAAAGTTCAACGGAGCGAACATCATGCCCACGAATCCGATGCTATATCCCATGTCGCGGCGGACCATGTTGCGTGGACTGGGCGTGTCGATGGCTTTGCCCTGGCTCGAATCGCTGAGCGTCTGGGGCGACGAGCAGCCGAAGCATAGCGCTTCGGAGCCTCCGGTACGCCTGGCATGCCTGTTCTCCGGCAACGGGTTTCATAGCCGCGAGTGGTGGGCCAAGGGCGCCGGCGAGAAGATGGAGCTCGGCAAAGTGCTCGAGCCGCTCTATCCGCTGCGCAAAAAGCTCACGTTCCTCCGCGGCCTCTACAATGCCGAAGCGCTGATCGGCGGCATCCACAGCTGCCAGACGGGCAACCTGTTGACGGGAGCCCATCTGGCCAGTGGCGGCGAGGTGCGCAGCGGCGTCAGCATGGATCAGATGGTCGCCCAGCGTCTGGTCGGTCAGACCAAAGTGCCGAGCCTGGTGCTCGGCTGCGAACAGTCGATCGCGGCGCTGCACAAGAATTATTCGATGATCTACAGCTCGAACATTTCATGGAGTTCGCCTACTACGCCGACGCCGCTGGAGATTTATCCGGCCCTGGCATTCGATCGCTTGTTCCGCACCGAAGTCGGCCGGGCCGACAAGAGCGTCTTGGACTCCGTCCTTGATGACGCGACCGGCTTGCGCGGCAAGATCAGCCATGCCGACCAGCATCGATTGGATGAATATCTGTCCTCGGTGCGCGAAGTAGAGCAGCGGATCGTCCAGGCGGGCAAGGACAATCGGCTCCAAGGCTGGCGTCCCACGCTGGCCAAGCCCGACATGCCGCGCCCGCCGATGGAATCCCGCAAGATATCGACCAGCACATGCGGCTGATGTGCGACATCCTGGTCCTCGCCTTCCGCACCGACACGACGCGGGTCGCCACGCTCAAGCTGAACAACGACCACTCGTCGCTGCGGTTCCCGAATCTGAAGGTCGACTACATGATCCATCATTTGTTGTCGCACAGCGATGGCGCCGATTGGCTCAAGGTCAACCGATTCTTCGCTGAGCAGGTCGCCTACATCGCTAAGAAGATGGACGCGGTGCAAGAGGGCGACCGCACGCTACTGGATAACTCGATGGTCTTGTACCTCTCCAGCATGATGACTGGCAACCACAACAACGACCAGCTTCCGGTCGTGATGCTGGGCAGCGCCGGCGGACAAATTCAGACCGGGCGCATGCTCGATTATCTTGGCAAGCCCAACCGCAAGATGTGCAGCCTCTATCTATCGATGCTGGACAAAACGGGCGTGCATTTGAACCAGTTCGGCGACTCGAAAGAGCGGTTGGCTGAAATTTGAACTTGCGGGAAAGCAAAATGCTGATGACCCGATCGCGGCTCCGGCTATCTGTCGTGATCGGTTCCGCGATTCTGGCGATCCCGTTAGGGTTTGCCTGCCGGGCAGATGCGGCCGACTCAGCCGGCACACCCAAGACGTCGCAGCAATGGCTTTCCTTGTCTGGCAAGGCGGGGCCTGGCAAAGAGGGCCCCGGCAAGGGGCGGCGCATCGTATTGATTGCCGGCGCGAATGAATACAACCCGGAAATCGGATTGCCGATCTTGGCCCGGATTCTTGCCGAGCGGCATGGCTTCGATTGCACCGTGCTGTTCACGGTCAACAAAGCCACCGGGGCCATCGATCCGAATGTGAACGACAACATTCCCGGTTTGGAGGCGCTCGATCAGGCGGATCTGCTGGTCATTTGCGCCCGGTTCCGCACGCTGCCCGACGAGCAAATGAAACACATCGTCGATTACTTAGAATCGGGGCGGCCGGTCATCGGCTTGCGCACGGCAACGCATTCGTTCGCCTATCCCGGCAACAGTCGCAGCAAGTACAAGAAATATAGTTGGGACAATCACGACGCGGCGTTCGACGGGGGCTTCGGTCGGCAAGTCCTCGGCGAAACTTGGATCACTCATCATGCGCCCAACGGAGCGACGAGCACCCGCGGCGCTATCGCACCCGGCGCCGCCGACAGCCCCATTCTGCGCGGCATCGCCGATCGCGAAATCTGGGGCAGCACTGGCGTTTATGGCGTCCGCCTGCCGCTGTTGTCGAACTGCCAGCCGCTGTTGTTTGGAGAAGTGATCGAAGGCGGGAAGCCGTCCGGCAAACCGGTGGCCGGCAAATTAAACAATCCGATGATGCCGATCGCGTGGACGAGGAGCTATTCGCTGCGCCCGGGGAAAACAGGCCGCGTCTTCACCACCACGATGGGCAGCGCCGCCGATTTACAGAACGCCGCGTTTCGTCGGCTGTTGGTCAATGCTTGTTACTGGGCGCTCGGGATGGCCGAGAAAATTCCGACGAAGGCCCAGGTCGATCTCGTCCCGGGTCCCGATTTCCACGCCGGAATTAAGCCGGCTGAACTCCAGTGCCAGCCATGACACGAGTGCCGCAAGCTGTCGGCGACCCTCGTCGCGTTACCAGGGTTTGAGCTTCCAGCCCAGCACGAAGCCAATGCCCAAGCACCATAGCGCGGCGTAGCCAGGATTTGCGCGGGCATAGTCGATCGCGACTTGCACCAATTCTTGCGCGACCTCTTTAGAATCGTGCGAAAGCTGTTCGCAACTTGCCGCGGCGTGGGCTTCTTCGGTAGAAAGTTTCGACATTTCAATATTCCTATCTAAGATTTCGATGATTCTTGAGCCGCCTGACTGGTTTGTCGAAGACTACGGCAAAATCAGCGCTGGCAGCTTTTCAGTTCCGAGACCAGCGAAGTGAGCTTGTCGACCAGATGGTGCAGATATTGTCCGGTGGCGGCACGGCCCCGCGAGAATGTCGATTCTTGCGGCCGTTCGTGCAGCAGCGTCGTCGTTAAACCGACGCCGACGATCAGCCCCAGCCCAAATGCCGCGGCAATGGCCTGGCCAGGATGATCGTGGACCATCTGTCCCGCGCCGGCGACACTGTCGCGGATCTTTTCCGAGCTTTGCCGGGCCGTGTCGGCGACGTATTTCGCGCCATCGTGCACTTTCTCGTTCAGCTTGTCGCGCATGCCCGCCAGCTTTCCGGAAGCGTCCTCCGTGGCCTGATTCAGGAATCGTTCAATTGAATCACGCGTCTCGCCGGTCTTTTGTTGAATTTTGCCGACCAGTTGATCCACATTGCCGTTGAAGGAAGTCACGTCGTCGTCGGTCAAGCTGCCCCATTTTTTCTTGAGGGCCCCTTTGACATCATTCCATTTACCTTGAAGTTCTTGTTGATTGACCATAGAGGCCATCCTCCTAATTCATGGTTTCGCGGATTTTGGGAACCTTACAACCACCCGGCTTGCAAGAAGCTGGCACTAGCCGCGCTCCCGCGGATCATCGGCCGACGCCGATCAGCCATAGGATAATGATTAGCGTGAAAGGAACCCCGAGCAACCAAGCAATAATGAGAGCCATAATTCAGTCCCTTCGAAAAGTGTTGATTGAGAATCCAAACCGTTGCCTTCCGGTCTAATGGTTGAGGCGCCGCCTGCGATGATAGGTAAACGTCATCGGTTCGCCTGACGCAGCCCAGCCGCCGATCACCGCTCCCACCAGCCCCAGCAGCACCGCGGTTAAGGCACACAATGCGCTACTACGGGTAGCCTTTGGCGTATCTTCACGCCACTGCGTCAAATTTCGGTTGTATTGGGCCTCAGCGGTCGCATATTGGCGCGCTCCTGCGCAGTGGCATCGGCAGCCGGCGTTTGGGGACGATCGTAGGGGGCAGCAGCTTGGGCTCCCCACGACGGGGTTCCCGCAAGTCCGCTGTACCAACCTCCGAAAAAGCTTCCGGCGCCCAACGCGGCGAGCATCAGCAGCAACGGCACTCCGACGAGCCAGACGATAGCGCCATGTAGCATGGCTGGCTCAGAGTGCAAAATCCCGGCGATTTTCCCGGCGATCCAGCCACCGATCGCAAACGAGAGAAACGCGCCGAACACGCTCAGTGCCACGCTCGCGATCGTGAGCTTTTTCAAATCCACAATCCGGTGTTCCGGACCAAGGAGATTCGCCCCCACGGCGATCCCGATCAGCCCAAAGATCAAACCGACGGCCAGCGCGGCCAGCGCCCCCGCCCAAACGGCACTCCAGTTGATCGGCCAGTGCTTCCAGGCTTCGTATCGAGCTTCCTGCAAACGGTCCTCGCTGGTGGGCTGATAGCGAGGCTGCAAGGGCGCGGCAGTTGCCATAAAAATATTCCTTCTGGGGAAAGGATAACGTAGTCTGTAACCAACCACCTGTTGCCGGAGCATTTTTTGTGCCATTAAAAACTTCCACCGAGCCGAGCAAGAGTAAGCTTTCTCGTTTTCGGCCAGTTCGGGCCAATTGGCGGCTATCAGCACCTGCGAATGCCGCCGCTTTCGGCGCGATTCTCAACCGCAGTTAAAAATTCCGATGTGACTCGGAGAATGGGGCCCGAACCGGACCAGCGGACACGCTTAGCGGCTGCTCAAGAATCTGCGTCGAACAGATAGCCACGCAGCCGAATCCGCGACATCCGATAATGACGATCATGGCCCAGATGGTGCGGAATTAATCAGCGCGATTCGGAATCGGCCGTTCTTCCACGGAGAGCTTGTGAAAGAATGGGGACTGGCTCCGAGCCAGCCGCCGGAAGGTAGCAAAACATGCCGGCCGCGAGGTGCCTGTCCCCATTCTTTCACACCCTCGGAGCGTGCAACGACAAAATCGGCCGCAAGGCAACGCTTGTCGAATCCAGCGACGCCGGCAAAAATGCGTGACAAACCAGCAGACCCTCGACTCATCCGATCCATCCGGAATTCATCATGCAGCGTAGCCAGATCGACGACCGTCTTGTGGACGATTCAACCCGGATCAGCCAGATTATCGTGGTCGCGATGGTCCTCGGCGTAGTCATGTTTCTCGCCGTGGTTCTCTTGCAGTTCAGCGCCCTTCAGCCCGATCATCAAGCTCAAGCTTCGACAATCTCCTATCTCGCAGCGGCATTGTTTGTGGGCGGCGTGTGTTTGTCCTTGATCGTGCCTCGGCAGATGGTAGACGCCCAAGTCGCGAAGCTTGCGGGAGGCGGTCGTCCCGAACAGCCGACCACCGCGACCAGGCCGGCTGGGGTCGATCAGGATTCAGCCAAATTACTGCCGTTGTTTCAAACGAAGACCATCATCGCGAATGTCCTGCTGGAAGGTCCGGCGTTTTTCGCGACTTACGCCTATATGTTCGAGCGGCAATGGTTTACTTTGGCAATCGCTATCGCGGCCGTGGCTTTGATGCTCACGACATTGCCCACCCGAGCCAGAGTCAGAGGTTGGCTGCAATCGCAACAAGACCGCATCGACGGGATCCGCCAATTCGGCGGCCCGACTTTCTAGCTGTCGGCGGTTCGCCGTCTTACTTGTCGCCCGGCATGACTACGTCGGCTTTGCGCCTGGCGGGGTGACGACGAGAGTTACGACATGCCCGCCGCGCACTTTGGCTTCGACGGTGGTCTGAAATGGCGCGTGGAGCTTAAAATCGGCGTCCCAGGTCGCGGGCCACGCCGGAAGCAGCCGGATCTCACGACCGTTGCATTGCATGAGCATGCGTTCGAGTGCCGTGCTGCCGGCGCCGCCGTTGTCCATATCCGGAATCCAGTCGTGCCCTTTGTTCCAAAACCATTTGAACCGCTGATCGCCGTAGTCGGTGAAGTTTTGCACCACCAGCTTTCGGGCCTCACTCGTCAGGCCGAGACAGGCGGCGACGATCGGGTCCCAGGCCCAGCACGTGCTGCCGTGAAACCGTCGGGCTTCGAACGTGTCGATCGCCAATTGCAAATCGGGTTTTCCCAAGCCATACAGCCGAAACGGGAAGATCGCATATTCTTCGGTGTTCTCGCCGTTGCTTCGCTTGGCATATTGGTCGGCCGGCAGAAACACACGCTTGGTGGTCTTCAGATCGGGGGCCTGTCCGAGCGGAATTGGCGGCAAATCGGCCAGCGTTTTGCGCCACATCGCGCCTGGGGCTCGGTAGTCAACTCCTCCGGCAAGGCGAGCAACCGTGGCAGCACGAAACGCAGACCGGCGATCTCGGGCAACGGGTTCACGGCCTGCTGCCAGGTTTCCATCGACTGGGCCGGTTCCATCCGAATCTTGCCTTGCGCATCGCGTGGCCAATGCTGATCGTAGAACGTCGTGACCGCCACTGCGATTGGCAGCAGCGGGTCACGGGCAAAGCCGCGGTCCTGCGTGTCGTCGTACTGATCGAGCATCATCGCCACGAGTTCCAAACCGCCGGCCCAATTCCAGCGGACGTAGCCATTCGCAGCCTCGACGCCTGGGTTACCCCAGCCGAAATCGGGATTGTTCGCCGTGCCCCAAAAGAACATCGTCTCCTGAAAATTCGCGCCCGCATGGTGGTAATAGAGCCGCGTTTTGTCGGTGGCCAGCGCAAGCGCGTTGCGATACATCGCGTACCAGGGGGCCAGCAGATCCCAGTCGCCGCTCATTAGCAGCGGCCAGTACAGGTGCCGGGTGTTTTGGAACCAATAGCTGCTTCCCCAGGCCCGATAATCGGCATTCATTTTTCGGCCGTCGACTGTGGCATCGACCGTGAACATGGCCCCATTGAATTTGATCGGCAAAGCGCCGCGACCGCAGCAGGCGATCATGAATCGCTGGATGGCATAGCCCTGCGACACGGCGTCCGTGTCCTGGGGGCCCGTGACATGAATCCAACTCCGATTCCAAAAATCATGCCACCATTTGATATGGGCCTGCGCGCCGTTTCCGGATTGACCGCCTCCGCGGCGCGAGCCATCTTTTTCAATTCGGCGAGCCATTGCTCGGGCGTGTCGGTTTGGGCCGTGAGCGCCACGATCGACAGCCGCTGCCGGGTAGCGGGATTCGCCGAGCGGATTGCCCGATCGCCAGCCGCGACGAAATCCTTGCCGCTCAAGCGAGCGCCGAAGGTTCGATGCCGCAGCGGGTCGGGATATTTTGTGATCAGCGATTCGAGATGCTGGTTCTTGAGCACGCCAGGGTAGATCGACGTCTCGTCGCGATGATACCAGACCAACGTGTTGGCTTTCACCGGCAGCACGGTGTCTGGATCGTACACCACCGGTTGCGAACCATCGCGTAACTCGAATCGTCCGGCAACTTCAGGATCCTTCGGCGCGAGGACGCGCTTCTCGTTGCGCCAGAATTCGAGATTCGCTTGCATTTCGAACGGTTTCGGTCCATTGGCTTCCAGCTCGATGACCGGTCGGTTGGCGTCGACCCAGAGCCGAACGACGATCGGCGTTTCAACGCCACAAGTGATCACGATTTCGCCGGCCCCAAGCCGCAATTCTTGTTTGAATGCCGGAGCCTTTGTCGTCGCGCCGGCGGCAATCAAACTGGGCGTGAACTTGACGCGAATCCGTCCGAGTTTCAGCAACTGCGTGTTTTCACTCACCGCATCGGACTTCGCGATATAAAACAGCAAATCGCCATTGGGTTCGACCCAGGCGTTGAGCGCGATATCGCCGTTACCCAGCGGCATCGACCCGCTGCGATCCTTGCTCGGCGAATTCCAAACGACATTGTATCGATCCGGATGGCCGGCTCCGATCGAAGCGGCCTCGTCGGCTCGTAATCGAGCGTCCGCCAGCGCCGTCAATGCACATAAACCCAAAGGCAGGATCAGCCAGATTTTCACCATCAATTCTCCGGCAGAATCGCCGTGCAGGTGGGAAGCAAAGGCGCGAGATTTCGGGCGTGAGACCTTGAGGGGCGTGAGGAATTGAGGACGCGCAAGCGTCCTGCTCTGCCGCTCTTCGTGCCCTCAAGGTCTCACGCCCCTCACGCCCCTCAACACCTCAAGCCTCAGGTCTCTTCGAGGGCAGCGAGAATGGCGCGAACAGCAACGGATCGTTGTCGGCCAGCCGCCACCGTTCCAGCGATCTTTGTATCGCATCGTCGAGCCCATCGCAATGATTCGGATCGTCATGCAGGTCCAGATTCGCGGCGGCGATTAACTGCCTATCCGAGAACCGGCCGAGGAGAGGGGGACCGGCACATTTTGCTCCCAGGGCACCGCAAAATGAGCCAGTCCCCGCCGCTTCTCGGATAGGCTATAAGGCGGATTTTTCGCAAAGTTTCGCGGATGAAATTCGATCGACGCTAGGCCACCCAGATTGTTAAGATGGTCCGCGTCTCAAACCACGCGTGGCCAGGCGGCACGGCTCCATGGATCGCATCAAGAATACGAATCTTTATCGCTCGCTGGCAGAAGGCCGCAAGGATGTGGAGTTGTGGGAAGACAACTTCACCGAAGACGGCTGGTCGTTCTTTTCGCTCGTGATTTTCGCGAAGGGGGAGATGAACGTGTTGGCTCATCTGCGGGCGAAGGAGGGCATGATTCAAAACCGAATTCGCGACGAGCAAGGCAACGAAGTTTGGATCGACACGAAATGACGCCTTATCGCCGGTTTGGTATGCTGATCGTTGCACGAACAGCAGGAGGTATCGAATGGCAACACTGCAAACTGAATCTGGTTCGGTGATCAATGTCGCGCCCCTGGGACCTGCCTTCGGCGCCGCGGCCTCGACGATCTTGCTTTCGAACGAGCGACTGAAAATCAAGCGCCTGGTAATGCGCAAGGCCGAGCTGGTCCCACTCCACCCGGCTCAAGGCGAAATCACCGTCCAGTGCTTGGAAGGGCGAGTCGCCTACACGGTCCGCGGCCAGGCCCGAGAAATCGCGGCCGGACAACTGCTGTATCTGGCGGCGGGCGAGCCGCATTCGGTCCGGGCGATCGACGACTCCTCGCTCTTGATCACTGTTCAACTGGGCTTCGCCAAGCCGCCCGACTCGGTGCAAGAAGCCTCCGAGGAATCGTTTCCCGCCAGCGATCCGCCCGCCTGGACGCCCGTCACGCGGCCTTAGGCTTGAGGCCGTCGCCTTCGGCGACAGCATTCCTTCGTCTCTTCGTCCTGTAGCCTGTAGCCTGTTGCCTGTATCCTCAAGCTTCCTTTTGAGATTGACCCAAGCGGCGGCGTGTACTAAACACTCAGCGCGATCGGCCACTGGAACCTTCTCGGAAAGGACGCCCCGTTGACGAACTACGATTTGACGCCCCGACAGCTTCGCGAATTCGAACTCAAGGCCATGTTGGCCAGTTTCAATGGACGCAATAAATTGACCCAACTGCTGCGGCAGTATCTCAACATACCGACCGGCCAAATTCCGCCCGGCACGCCGTTCGTCCAGACGATTCTCGATCATGAATTCCCGGTCCAGCAGGCACAACTAGCGCCTGCGGCCTGACGACACAAGTCGCCTGGTGAAACGATCCGTTTAGCGGTGCTCTAAAACGGGAATGGTCCCTTCTCCTGATTGGCGGGCTGCCAAGATGGCCGAGCAGGCGAGCGACTCATGGGTCGTGTACGTGCTGCGGTGCGCCGACGGCTCGCTGTACACCGGGATCACCAATGATCTCGCGCGGCGCTGCGGCCAGCACAACGCCGGCAGCGCGGCCCGGTATACCCGCTCCCGGTTGCCGATCGCCTTGGTCTACCAGGAGTCGCAGGCCAGCCGTAGCTTGGCTCTGAGGCGCGAAGCCGCGATCAAGGGCCTGACACGGCCTGAGAAAGAAATGCTGATCCAGCGGGCGGGTTGACGCGGTCGGATTGCGCCCCCTTATCGCGGCGGGCTGCGGCTGGTTTACTTGCGGTCTCGGCTCGGCAGGAGCCTCGCCCTCCCGGTTGCGGTCTCGGCTCGGCAGGAGCCTCGCCCTCCCGCTTGCCCGCGACGGACGCACCAGCCTATTGCCAGCACGCACTACTTTCGCCGAAAAATCGATAATCTTAGCCTGGGCGAGCGCCCAAAGTCACCTCCGCGCTATCGGTCTGCCGATAACAAACTGCGGGCTCTAGTGAATCGGGCTGAAATTACAAAGGAATCGGCGATGAATCTCAAGATTTGGGAAACGACGATCAAGCAGATTGCCGATGAGTCGAACCGCGAGCCCAAGGAATCCGGCCGCCATAAGGTCCTGACCGCCTGGCGGGCGAAGCTGGAACTCGAGCCGACCAGTCTGAAGCCGTTCCAGATCGACGACATCGTGCGCGAAGTGCGAACCCGTTTGAAGGATGCGCGCTGAAGGCTTGCGCCTAGGGACGACGCCTTAACGCGACTCATCCAATCGCATTAACCGCCAGGCGATGAGAATCAGCACGATTCCATACGCGGTCAGCACGCCGCACGATTCTATGACCAGCGACAGGTTAGGCCCCGCCGGGTTGGCCAACAGTTGCCGATAGGCCACGAGCGCCCAGGCGTGCGGCGTAATCAGGCTCGCTTGCCGCATGGCCTCGGGCATCAACTCGCGGTCCCCCATCAAGCAGCCGCTGACGCCCGCCAACACCAGCACCAGCAATGTGCCGTAGATCGTCACTTGCGACTCGGTCCTTGCGAGCGCTGCGACAATCAGCGCCAGGCCCATCGCGGAAAGCGAGGTGGCTACGACCACGGCCAGCAACCACCCAGGCTGCGGCCCCCAACTCATGGCAAACACCAGCTTGCCGGCGACCAGCAAGAACAATCCTTGGCCCACCGAGACGATAAAGCAGGGAATGAATTTTCCCCACAGGATTTCCCAGCGCGACAGCGGCGCGGCCCGCAAGCGCTTCATGGTTCCTTCTTGCCGTTCGGCAACAAACAGGCGGCCGGCGATCAGGACCAAGAAATAAGCGAACATCACCAGGTAGGCGGGCACGAGAATCTGATAGCGCAGCGCTCCGCGGTTCAATAGTCCTCCGCCTTCCGGGGCTTGATAGGCGCTGATTTCCGCGCCTTGCTCCTGCCGCGGCTGCGAGCGGGTAAGCGCGGCCCAGGTTTTGCCGGTGAGATCGTAGTCGGGAAACATCTGTTTCAAAACGCTTTGCACGATCGGCCCGAGTTTCTCACCCACCTTTTCGAATGCCCGGCCGATCATCCAGGGCATGACGACCCGCATCGCCGTGACCTGCGCTACCTGATCGATGATCGACGCGGCGGTCAATTGAGTGGGATCTTCGAGCAAATCCAGGTCGAGCGCTTTCAGCCGGACGCCGTCGCGGTCGAAGGGATTCACCCCACCGGTCATAAACGAGGCATTCGTGACATGCCGGCTGAACGTCGGGCCGAACACGAGGACCGCGGCCCGGCGACCGTCTCGGACGAGCCCTTCAGCTTCCGCGCGGCTGGCGATCAGCTCCACCCGGATGCCGGCCGTTTGCGCAAGGTCTTGCTCGACGACCTTCGACCAATGGTGTTCGACGTTCGTGCCGTTATGCTGCAGTTCGGCAAAGCCCTCGTCGAGATCGACCACCGAAATCCGAAGCCGGTCGTCGGCCTTTTGACCAAAGCCTTCGCCCAGCGAGAGCCCCAGGACGCAGATCATCGCCAGCGGCATCGCCAGCAGCACGACGAGCGCGCGGCGATCGCGCCACACGAGGCGAAGATCCTTTTTCGCGATGCTCAGAATCGGGCTGGCTGGCATTTCGTGGTGACCTCAACGAGCGCTTCGCCCCGGCTCTTCGTAACTCCCCTCGCCTCTTGCGGGAGAGGTGCCGGCGGTGAGCGGTAGCATCGCCAATCGCGTTTCAGTCAACGCAATTCAACACGTAACAACGTAGTTCTGTCGCGTTTGCAGGCGTGAACGTCTCGTGCTTCACCACCCTCGCCCCAGCCCTCTCCCGTCGAGGGGGCTTTGCCTCAAAACACACTAACCCGAAGCGTGAGCGAGGACGCAAGACGAATTTTCACATGTTTTCCTCGCTTACGCTTCGGGTTTGTGTTCACGACGTGGTGTTTTGAGGCAAAACCCGTCGAGGGATAGGGAGATGACAAGTGGCGACCTCAAGCGCGGAGTCGTTCGATCGCGCAACTGGCCGCCGGTTAATTTCAAGAATACGCGTTCTAGGTTAGGTTCCACCATTTCCAGGCTGACCAATTCAAGCTTCAATTCATTCAGCAGCCCGACCAAATGGACGAGCGTGGTTTTCGCATCGCGGCATTTCAGCTCCAAGGTATGATCTCGCGACGGCAGAAGTTCCGCATCGGAGAGCGCACGGAGCCGCTCGGCGAACGCGGGCGTGACTTCCGCGACTTGGAACCGCACGAGGCCATCGAGCCGTTGCAACAAGCCGGCCAACGTGTCGCAGGCGGCCAGCCGGCCGTGGTCGATGATGCCGATCCGCCGGCACAGTGCCTGCACCTCTTCCATGTAGTGGCTCGTGTAAATGATCGTTGTCCCTTCGCGATTCAAGCGCCGGATCTCTTCGAAAATATGGTTGCGCGATTGGGGGTCGACGCCGGTCGTCGGTTCATCAAGCAACAGCAGCCGTGGGCGATGCACGAGCGCCGCTCCGAGGTTCAGCCGCCGCTTCATGCCGCCGGAAAACGTCTCGGCCCGGTCGTCGGCCCGGTCGGTCAACCCCATTGCCGCGAGCACTTCGACGACTCGCTGTTGGAGCGCCGTACCAGACAGCGCATACAGGCTGCCGAAGAAAACCAGATTTTCCCGGGCGGTCGAGCTCGCCATAGATCGCCAACTCCTGCGGCACGATGCCCAGCGCGGCGCGCAAAGCGCGATCGCCGGTCGAAGCCCGGCGCCCGAGAATTCGCGCTTCTCCCGAGGTCGGTTCCAGCAAGCAAGCGAGAATCGACAGGAGCGTCGTTTTGCCAGCGCCGTTGGGGCCCAGCAGGCCGAACATTTCGCCTTCGGCAACTTGAAAGCTCACCCCGGCCAAGGCTGTGGCAGTGCCGTAGCTTTTTTTCAGGTCGATCGCTTCCAAGATGGTGGCGGGCATCAATGGCCGTGGCGAGGAATCGGCTCTGATTTCGGATCTTGTTTTGGCATCGTACCACATCAACCCGCCGGTAAAAGCCGCGTAACCGGAACCGGCGGTTTGACACGCTCCTGCGCCGCCATACGGTTGCAGTGGGAACTGGTGCATTGTCACAGCTTGAGTCTAGGGTGCCACTGGCTTTGCCAGTGTTCTTCGTCGCTGACCGATCAAGGCAAGAATTCCGAAGAGCACTGGCAGAGCCAGTGGCACGCGATCCCAGAATCAAGCGTTGGCAAGTTGGTAGCTGACGTGGTACGCGATGGTTGGAGAATTGCCGATGCGACGGGCCGGCATTGCTGCACGATTGCTGACGTTGATCGTTGCAATTGCGCTCGGCGTTTCCAGCCCAGCGGCGGGGCAGATCATCGGCGATTTTGCCCTACCCAACTTGAATCGAGTGGGACAAACGGAGCCCTCGGGGTCGCCAGAATTTCGGCTGTCGGATTGCGACGCCCGGGTGGTGGCGATCGTATTCATCGGCGTCGATTGCCCGCTGGCAAGGTTGTACGCGCCGCGATTGAATGAATTGGCACGACTGTATGCCGCTCGCAATGTGTGCGTCCTGGCGATCGACAGCAACACGAGTGACACGCCGCGGCGAATGGCGGAGTTCGCCGCTGAAACTCATTTGGCATTTCCCCTGCTGGCCGATCCACAGCATCGCGCTGCCGAGGTGCTCGGGGCGACCCGTTCGCCGGAGGCTTTCGTGTTGGACGCCGGGCGGACGATTCGGTATCGCGGGCGGATCGACGATCAATTTGTGCCCGGCGCCAATCGACGAGAACCGACGCGGCGCGATTTGATCGAAGCGATCGAAGAGATTCTTGCCGGACGACCGGTCAGCGTTCCGATGACCGCGGCCAAGGGTTGTTTGATCGAGCGGGAAGAATCGATGGGGGAGACGACCGCGGCCGCGGTCACTTACAACGAGCAAATTGCTCCGATTCTCGCGCGGCATTGCGTCGAATGCCATCGGCCGGGGCAAATTGCGCCGTTCTCGCTGACTACATATCAAGCGGCCCATGCCTGGGCGGCGACGATTCGCGAAGTGGTCGAACAAGGGCGCATGCCGCCGTGGGGCGCCGATCGGCGTTACGGCCATTTTCTCAATGAGCGCGAACTATCAGATCTGGAACGGCAACAACTGCTCGCATGGTGTGAGGCCGGCGCCGCGGAGGGAACAACAACGAGCACCGCCGCAGACGAAGCGGTTTCGAGCGTGCTTCCACTAAACACGATTGGCCGACCCGATTGCATAATCAACCTTCCCGGCGTCCAAACAATTCCGGCCGAGGGCGTTCTCGAATATCGGTCCGTCGTCGTCGATCCTCATTTTGACCAGGATCGTTGGATTTCGGCGGTTGAGATCTATCCCGGCAACCGAAAAGTGCTGCACCATTGCACGGTCTTTCTGTCGCCGCCCGGGCAAGACGGTGCGCTAGTGGAGCAGGGGACGCTCGGCTCGTTCTGCGTGGCGACCTATACGCCTGGCGCCTCGCCCGCGATTTTTCCCGAGGGGATGGCGAAATTGATCCCCGCCGGATGGCGGTTCGTGTTCGTGCTGCATTATGTAACCACGGGCATGGCCACCACCGACAACACCAGCCTGGGCTTGAAATTCGCCGATCCGAAGACGGTACACAAGGAAGTCGCGACGAAGTTGCTGCTCGATGATGGGCTCGCAATTGCCCCGGGCGAAAGGGACCATGTCGTCGAGCGCACCTGGCGCGGCCGAGCGAGATGTGTTGCTGCTGTCGTTTTTCCCGCACATGCATTTGCGCGGCCGCTCGTTCCAATACGACGCCGTTTACGCCGACGGTCGCGTGGAGACGTTGCTGAGCGTGCCGAAATATGATTTTAACTGGCAGCATCGCTATATTCTGGCCGAACCGAAGCGGCTGCCCGCCGGCACCGTGCTGCGCGCACGGCCCATTACGACAACTCGGCCGACAATCCCAACAATCCCGACCCGGCAGCAGCGGTTCGCGCCGGGAAACTGACGACCGACGAGATGTTCAACGCCTACTTCGATTTCGCGTTGGCGGATGAGGACCGATTGGCGACGCGACCCGCGCGGTTGGACCGCCGCGATGGTCGTCGTGTTAGTCGGTTTCCTGCTTTCGCTTCGGTTGCTGCGATTGCGTTAACAGCGTGTTGAAAAAGGGGACAGGCACCTCCCGGTGAACCAAATCCCTCGGCAAACTCATGCGTCGCTCGGAGCCAGTCCCCTTTTTCAACGGCCTCCTAAAACGAGCGGCGGCGGGAAATTCAACGCGTTCGCAGTGCAGCGCTCTGCAAGCGGGAGCGGCGATGGTGAGTTATGCGGCGCCGTATTTCTTGAACCAGGCTTGCAACCGCTTCCAGCCGTCCTCGGCTGGGCCTTTGCGATAACTGGGGCGGTAGTCGGCATTGAAGCCGTGCGGGGTGTCGGGATAAACGATGATCTCGTACGTCTTCTTGGCCGCATCCAGCGCCTTGCGCATCTGGGCGATGCTCTCGGCCGTAATGCCCGTATCCGCCCCGCCATACAGGCCGAGCACCGGAGCCTTGATCGAATCGACCAGGTCGATCGGGTTCTTCGGATGCAGCTCGTCGGGCTGGCCGACCAATCGTCCATACCAAGCCACGCCGGCCTTGAGATTCGGATTGTGGGCCGCGTAAAGCCACACGATGCGCCCTCCCCAGCAGAAGCCAGTAATGGCCAGTCGATCGATGTCGCCGTGGCCCGATTCCTTCGCCCAGTGGACCGTTGCATCGAGATCGGACATGACTTGCTTGTCCGGCACCTTCGAAACGACTTTGGAAATGACTTCCTTGATGTCCTTGATTTTCGAGACGTCGCCCTGGCGGGCATACAGCTCCGGCGCGACGGCCAGATAGCCAAGCTTGGCGAACCGGCGGCAAATGTCTTTGATATGCTCGTGCACGCCGAAGATTTCTTGCACCACGAGCACCACCGGAAACGGCCCTTGGCCTTCGGGCCGCGCCTGGTAGGCAGGCACCTCGCCGTCGGGCACCGGGATTTTCACTTCGCCCGCGTCGAGGCCCTTCGAGTCGGTCGTGATCGTCTCGGCGGAAACCGGCTGCACCGCCGCGGCAAATCCGATCGCCAGCGAGGTGACGACAAAATCGCGCCGACTAAAGCCGGCGCTGGCCGGAGCGGTTTTCGGCGATTCGGTTTTGAGCAATTCGGGCATAGCTGGGTCCTTTGTGTGGAATGCGATGCAGGGTGGGTCAAATAAGAGCCTATCCGAGAACCGGCGGTGACTGTCCCGATTTTGTGAGTGCCGCCGAACAAAATGGGACTGTCCCCTTCGCCCAGACGGTTCTCGGATAGACACTAACTCGGGGCCGAAGCAGACACGCACATTCTAGCGAACCAGAATTAGGGCGCGACCAGAATAATCAATCCGCTCGCTATTTCGAATCTGCCGCCTTGATGGTCCGCTGGAGAAAGAAATACGGAACATCGCGGACAAAGTTAAATTTCTTCGCCAGTGACAGCAATTCGGCCCGATGCTCGGGACACTGCTGGGCTAGCGCCAGCAACAGGATCGACTTGGGCCGCGGTTCGACCTGCAAACTCCGGGCAGCCGCCATGTCTACCTTGGGCAGCGCATTGAGGAACCCGGCCCTGGCCCGGTCGTCGTTTGAACCCTCGTCAAGGGCCTTGGCGCTTTGGCCTGCCACTGGGCCGCTTGCTTGTCGTCCTTGCGGGCCCGCCAGGCGATGCTCAGGCAGAGGGCTCGATCGCCGAAACTTTCCGGATCGGCGTCCGTCACCGACGCGGCGGCGTCTTCCAACCGGCCGAGCTCGAGATTCGCGCAAAACCGAGCCCGATCGGTGATCGCATTTGCGCCGGTGCTGTTCGCCCAGGCAAGGATCTCGGTAAACTTTTGTTGCTCGTAAAGCAGAGTGCAGCTTGAAACCCGAATCGCGTCAGCGGCTTGCTGATTCGATCTCAACGTGCGCAGCCGGGTTTCATAGTCGCGCTGGACCTGCTCCGCCTGTTGAAAAAGACTTTCGGCCGCTAGGACGTGAAGCAATTGCAGATGGAGGTCCAGCGACAACGGCTCAGCAAGTTTCGCCTGGCGTAGTTCCTCGCCGAGCCGTTGGTAATCACCTGTGGCAAGTCGCGCCAGGCGCCATTGCTCGCGTACCCCCGGGTTGTTCGGCGCCAAGCGGAAGGCATCGGCCGCCGGCGCCTTGGCCTCTTCGAAATTGCCGGACCGGAGCAATTGGTAGCTCTTGGCGTAGCGCGGGTAGGGGTTCGCGGGATCGGCGGCGATCGACTGCTCGTAGTAATCGAGGGCTCGACCGGGGAGAGTCTCCAATCGTCCGCGTAGATAGAGGAGCGCGGAATTCTTAGGCTCCTTGGCGAGCATCGCCGTGTACTGCTCGCGCAGCCGCTCGCCGTCGGCCTCGGAAGTTTGCAGCGTTTGATAGCCGCGGTGCCAATCGACATGCACGGGCCGGGCGTCCAAGCCCCCCGCCAGAAAATCGCGGCACCGGGCCGCTTGCTGCTTGATGACCGCGAAATTTATATAAGCAAACACCAAATCGCCATCGTCCGGCGAGGCGCTCAGGTGGGCTTCGGCGAATCGCAACTTGTCCTCGACCGGGACCGCGTCGAAGGCGACAAGCATTTGCGCCGGCGACATATCCACTCGGTGCAACGCGGCCTTGGTCACAGTTTGGCCGGCATCGATTTGGACCGTTTGTGGGAACGGCTCGAAGACATAATCGGCCGGAGCCACCGACGCAAAATCTTCGCCGAGAATGATCGTGTAGGGCAACGTGCCGGTATCGCCTCTTTCGCTGTACTCGGCTTGTTCCCAAACCATGCCGCGCCCCCGCCCGGATCAAGAACCGGGATATGCGAATTGCCGAACCGCGCGAAAAAGCCGTCAGAGATTTTGAAATCGACCTCTTTGGCCGGCAGATTGCCGATTTTGTACGTAGCATGGTGTGCGCCTTCGGCCAGGCTGACCGTTTGCCGGTCGCGCGGCAATAGCGTGGCTTCCGGTTCGCCATCGACATGGTACACGACCGGCACGTCGAACCCGTTGACGACGTGCAGCGTGCGGTGCGACGACAAATACCAATTGATGCATAGTGGCACGGCCAACAGGACAATCGCGAATGCCGCCCAGCGAACGCCGCGCCGCCGCCAAAAGGGAATCGAGGGCAGCAACGACGTCTCCGAGTTCAGCGCTCGTTCGCTCGTCTTCACCCACGCGCGAAATGCTCTGTCCTTCCCGAAGCGGGGCACCGCAACCAGCACCTCTTGCAGCAAGTCGAGCGCCTCGCGATGCGAACCTTGCGCCTGAAGCGCCTGAGCCAAGGCCATGTACAATCCCGGCTCGGCGGAGGGCGCGATCGCGGGGGGCGATTTCAAGAGCCGCAGCGATTCGGCCAGCGCGCCCTTGTCGAGCTGCCGGCGAATGAGGCCGCGGTGCGCCACCAAATTCTGTGGCTCGAGTTCCAGCGCGCGCCGCCAGCCGGCTTCGGCTTCTTTCTTGCGCTCCACTTGCTCGAAGCAAACGGCCGTTTGAATCTGGACCGCGGCATGGTTGAAAAACTGCCGTTGGGCGACACCGGCCAGATCCGTCATTTCCGCGAATTGGCGAAAACCCATGTACGTGCCGAGCAGCCGGCAGACCGCCGCGGGATCGTCCGGACTTTCTGCCAGCTTGGCTAATTCCGCGTCGATCGTGTTGTTCTTCACCTCGCGCCATTTGGCCATCGATGCCACGCGATGCCGCCGACAATTCGGGCAATAATTCAGAATCTGCTTGCGGCCCAGGGGAATCACCGGAATGAAGATGACGCAGGCGCACAGGGTTGTTTCATAGTTCTGCAACTCCACAACGCGTTTGCAGAATTCGCATTGGCCCTTGAACCGCTCCAAGTTCTTGCGGCCATAGTAATGGGTGCCGATGCCATTGATCGTCGAAGGCATGGGAAATACTTCCTGGAAGACTGGACAAGTGCCGCGAAAGGTGGTTTGTGCCGATCGAATCAACCGGGCGTCGCTTGGCGAGCGTTGGTGGCCGGGCGTTTCCCCAGTGAGTATACTCGCTCTGTTCGCTCGATGAAAAATGTCACGGGAAAGAGTAATGGTTCATCTTGAGGTTTTTGGCGCTGCGACGGCACTCGGAGCGTGCCTGCCACGTAGTAGGCACATTCCATGTGCCGTTGAGGCTCAAAGTGAACCATTACACGGGAAAGTTTGCCCAGTCATCTTATTTCTGCAGGAGCCGCGACGATGAGTTCAACACAATTCTCGCTTGGAAACAAGTTCTCCGGCGACGATGCGCCGGATTGATTCTCACGTTGCTGGTGTTGGTCATTGGCTCGCGAACGAGCTTCGGCGACGATGCGCCGAACACCCTGTCGGACGAAGAACAAAAGGCGGGCTGGAAACTGCTGTTCGACGGCAAGACGCTCGACGGCTGGCACAACCTGCACAGCAAGACGGTTCGGCCCGGCTGGAAAGTGAAGGACGGCACGCTGGCCTGCGTCGATCCGCACAACGCCGGCGACATCGTCACCAGCGATAAGTTCAGTTGGTTCGAGCTCCAGTTGGACTACAACATTTCGGTGGCCGGCAACAGCGGCATCATGTATCACGTGACCGATGCCGGTGGGGCCGTGTGGGAAACCGGGCCGGAGTTCCAGCTCGAAGACAACGTGAAGGCCTCGGACCCGGTGCGCTGCGGCTGGCTCTACGCGCTTTATCAACCGCCGATCGACGCCACGACAGGCAAGACGCTCGACGCCACGAAGCCGGTTGGCGAGTGGAACCACGTGCGGCTGCTGATCAGCCCCGAGAAATGCGAGCACGACATCAACGGCGTGAAGTATTTCGACTACGTGCTGAACAGTCCCGATTTCAAAGCCCGCGTGGCAAAGAGCAAGTTTGCCCGGATGCCGAATTTCGCGAAGTTCGATACTGGCTACATCGCGTTGCAAGGCGATCATGGCTCGATCGCGTTCCGGAACGTCAAGATCCGGCCGATGGATCCGGCGAAGTGAACGGCTGTACGCCCCGCCTGCCGGACAGACGTAATTTCACTGCGTAGGGTGGGCACCGCCCACCGGAACTACTCCTGTGCAACACATGCAATTCCTGCTTGGTGGGCATTGCCCACCCTACGTTCGCAGGCGTTAGAATGAGTGGAAACCTCGGAGCGATTGTCCGATGTCCGCTCACAGCAATGCTGCCGCCGCGAATTTGCAGAATCTGCCGGAGCCGCCGGGCCCGAAACGCCGCTGGCTGGTTGGGAATTTATTCGAGTTTCGCAGCGATCGGTTGGGCTTTCTGCTGCGCTCTGCCCGGCAGTATGGCACGATGGCGCGATTCTGGGTCGCCTCGCAGCCCTTCGTGCTGGTGAGCGAGCCGGCCTTGGTCGAGCAAGTTCTGGTCACGCAGAACAAGAAATTCGGCAAAGGCCGCGGCTTCCGGCTGCTCCGCTCGGTATTGGGCAACGGGCTGGTCACCAGCGAAGGGGAGATCTGGCTGCGGCAGCGGCGGCTGATGCAGCCGGCATTTCAGCGTGCTCAGGTCGAAGCCTATGGGCCGACGATTGTCGAACAAACCGAGCAGCGAGTGGCCGCCTGGCAGCCGGGGCAGACGCTGGAATTGCACGCCGAAATGATGCGCCTGACGCTGGCTATTGCCGCCAAGGCACTCTTGGGCATCGAAGCCGCCAACCGCTTCGAGGGCATTGCCAACGCGATCGATTTGTTAATGGAGGATTTTCTGTATCGCGTCGGCACGATGATGCCGATCTCGCGGCGGATCCCCACGCCTTGGAACCGCAAAGTCAAAGCTCAGATTGGGCGGGTCGACCGCCTGATGTACGACGTCATCGAAGAACGCCGCCGCTCTCCCCTCACGGGAACCGACGTGCTCACGCGGATGATGAAAGCCCAGGATGCGTCCGCGGAATCACAGCCGGAGGCAACCGGCATGAGCGACCAGCAGCTTCGCGACGAAGCAGTCACCTTGCTCTCGGCGGGTCACGAAACCACGGCCAACGCACTCACCTGGATCTGGTATTTACTGGCCCAACATCCGGAGGTCGCTGCGAAGCTCGCGGCCGAATTGCGCGAAGTACTGGGCGACCGCGATCCGACGACCGCCGATCTGCCGCGGTTGAAATACACCGAATATGTCGTGCAAGAAGTGATGCGGCTCTATCCGCCCGCGTATGGCATGGGGCGGCTGGCGCTGGAGCCGCTCGAGTTGGGCGGCTATTTGATTACGCCGGGCACGACTTGCTTTCTCAGCCAATGGGTCTCGCATCGTGACGAGCGTTACTTCCCGCAGCCGGAAGCATTTCGGCCCGAGCGGTGGGAAAACGATTTGGCTCGGCGAATCCCGAAGTTCGCCTACTATCCTTTCGGCGGTGGCCCGCGAGTCTGCATCGGCTCGACGCTGGCGATGCTCGAGGCGGTGCTGGTCGTGGCCACGATCGCGCGGCGATTCCGGTTCGAGCTCGTGGCCGATCAGCAGGTCGTGCCTTGGCCGAGCATCACGCTGCGGCCGCGTAGCGGTGTGTGCGCGATTTGTCGCGAGGCAACAACGCTGAAGTCCTCGGCGTCGCAGACTCCAACGACAACTGCCAGCGCCGAGACCGTGCCTACCAGCGCGCTTCCAAACCGGCCGTGAAGCCGTGCAGCAGGATGCCCGAATGGTTGTTCACCGTCACGCCCGCCGTAGGATCGGTGAAGCCCGGACCGGCGTCGAAATTCAATTGTCCTGGGGCCAGGGCAACTTGTTCGATCCACACGGCCATGTAACCGCCCCGCAGGGTCAGCCACGAAGTCAACGGGAATGTCAATTCGGCCCCAACTTCGCCGACGAAGGCCGTCGAGTCGCGCTGGGCGCTGGTGTCTCGGTACGACACCGAGTTGCCAAAATCCCCGATCGTCTGCTGCGTGTTCGCGTAGTTTTCGAATAAACCGGCTTTGCACTGGGCGTCGAAGGTGAGCCGCCAGATGGTCCACTGCCCGCGCGCTCCGAACTGTCCGCCGTACAAGTTGTTCATCGTGTGGGTTGCATAGTCGCTGGTTTCGACGCCGTTAATGCCTCCGCTGATGTCCAAGAGTTCTTGAACCTGCATGTAGCGGAAACCGGTGAGGAATTGGACGCTGCCATACGGAAGAATGAAGTTGAGCTCGCCGTTTTGGATCTGGCTACGGTAGACCGCCGACAGATTGGGAACGGCGGTGAAATCTTCGCTCAGCGTGCCGAGATTGCCCGGCAACGAGAGACCGGAGTTCGGATCGGAAGCAAATATCCCGCGGCGGAAGTCGAACTGACCGAAGTAAGTTCCTTCCATCCCGAAACCTTTGTCGAAGTAGTAGCCGACCGTCGCCTTGATGCCTGGCTCGTAAATGAAATCGAGCGACTTCGTGTCGACGACGGTCGCCCCAAAATCCAGGAACAGAGGCTGGTTGGTGACACGTTCCGTTTGCCGCCGGGCATAAAACCCTTCCGCGTTGAAGTAGCCATAATGCACCGCGCCGTCGTCGCTACATTCGGCGCCGGGCGGCATGCAGCCGCACGGACAGCCGCCGCCGTCCGGCCCGCCCATCGGCATCGGGCCGCCGGCCGACGGGCCGTAGAGCATCCCTTGCGCCGGGTCGCTTTGCGGATAGCTGGCTTGTCCCACGGTGTAGTTGGGCGGCTGCCCATACGGGTTGGCGTAAGGCGAACCCATCATCTGGGGATTCGCGTAGGGCGAACCCATCATCATCTGGGGATTGGCATAGGGCGAACCCATCATCTGCGGGTTGGCGTAAGGCGAAACCATCGGACCGCCTGCGCTTTGGGCCTGGGCCGCACACGCCCAGGCAAACAACATCGCTCCGGCCAGCGCAAACTGCAATCGCTTCATGGCGAGTATCCCCCTTGCCAACAAATGAGATGCACGATTTTTTCGAGATGAGTTGCCGATGCCGGCCGAGCGGAAACGTCGACCGCGTCGCAAGCGAATCCGCGCCGACACCCTCCGAGGATGTGAAAGAATGGGGACAGGCACCTCGCGACCCGCCGGTAATTGCCATCTTTACGCGACTTGCTCGGAGCCAGTCCCCATTCCTTCACACGCTCTCCGTGGAGCGGCTTCGCTGTCGGAATCATCGGTATAGACGGGAAGCCAACTCAATCGGAAAGTCTTGAAAAACCGTCACAATCGTGAAAGTCGCGCGCAGTGAGGATTCCTATCGACTGAAATCGGAAAGCTGCGCAGAATGCGTGGCATTTTGCATGGGGTGCAGGTCGCACCTTATGCCAGCTCGCAGAGAAACTCGGCCGTGGCCGGCTGTTGCGGATGCTCGAAGATTTGTTCCGGCGGGCCTGATTCCAATACGACGCCGTTCTGGAACACGTGCACCTGATGGGCCGCCCGTCGAGCAAAGCTCATGGCATGCGTGGCCACGATCATCGTCTGGCCGCTGGCCGCCAGGTCCGTCAGCACTGCCAGCACTTCGGCCGTCATCCGCGGGTCGAGCGCACTGGTCGGCTCGTCGAACAGCATGGCCCGCGGTTGCATCGCCAGCGCCCGCGCAATCGCCACCCGCTGCTGCTGGCCGCCCGAAAGCCGGTCGGGCCGCTGGTGCAGCTTGTCGGCCAGTCCGACGCGGTCGAGCAGCGCCTTTCCGCGGGCCGATGCTTCCTCGCGCGGCAATCGCAACACCCGCAGCGGCGCTTCGATGACATTCTCCAGCGCCGAAAGATGCGGAAACAGATTGAACTGCTGGAAGACCATGCCGACTTCGCGGCGAATCAATTGGAGCCGTGCTTCCTGCCGCCGATCGCGCTCGCCGACGGCCAGCGTATGAGTGCCGACGCGAACCGTACCCGATTGAAATGGCTCCAGCCCATTCAAGCAGCGCAGGAACGTGCTCTTGCCGCCGCCGGAGGGGCCCACGATCACCGCCACTTCGCCCTCGGCCACCGAAATCGAAATTCCGCGCAGCACCTCCAGCGCTCCATGCCGCTTGCACAGTTCGCGCGTTTCGATCATCGGCGCGGCCCTGCCATTTGTCTTCAGACTCGAAGTGGCAACTGGGGGTTGATTTCCGTTAAACATCCGACAACCTCCAGGATCGACCGTAAGTTGGGCACTGCCCACCGTGCACTCTCGGACCGACGCGGCAGGCTAGTGCTTTGTCACAGCTTGAATTGAGGGTGCCACTGGCTTTGCCAGTGTTCTTCGTTGCTGATCGATCAAGGCAAGAATTCTAACGATCACTGGCAGAGCCAGTGGCACACAATCCCAAACACAAACGTTGACAAAGCACTAGCTCTCGGCAACCCTGGTGGGCAATGCCCACCCTACACACTACGCCCCTTCGCGGCGGCCTTCGGCCAGGCGGCGTTCGCTCCAGCGGGCAAACAACGATAGCGGATAGCTCATCAGCATGTACAGCAACGCCGTGATTGTGGCCATTTCGACAATCGCCCCGGTGCTCAACGCCAAGATCGAATACTGCTTCGTCAGCTCGACCACCGTGACCACCGAGCAGACCGACGTATCCTTGAACAGCGCGATGAAATCGTTCGTCACCGGCGGAATGACGATTCGGAACGCCTGCGGCAGAATGATTCGCCGGACGGCCATCATGCGGCTCATCCCCAGCGAAAGCGCTGCTTCCATCTGGCCGCGCGGAACGGCCTGCAAACCGGCTCGGTAGATTTCCGATTCGTAGGCCGAATAGTTGATGGCCAGCCCGGCGATCGCGGCGACGAGCGCCGGCACGGCCAGGCCGATTTTCGGCAGCAGGAAGAAGATCGCGTACAGCTGCAACATCAGCGGCGTTCCGCGGAGAATTTCCACATACAGGCCCAGCGGCTTGGCAAGGATCCAAGGGCCATACATCCGCCCGACGGCGACCAGAATGCCGATCAGGATCGCCAGCGGCATGGCTGTGACGGACAGCAGCACCGTCATGCCGGCTGCTTCCACGAGCGTTCCCAAATCGTTGCGCAGGATTTCCGCGAACGACGCATGGGTCGATTCCTTGACATCATTTTGGAAATCGCCGAGCGCGAGCATTTGCGCGGCGCCCGAAAGATCCCATTTGTCGTACAGCTTCTTGAGCCGGCCATCGGCGATCAGGTGACTGATCGCGGCGTTCAGGGCCTCGCCCAACCGCGTCTCGTTTTTCCGTGCCAACGCGACGTAATAACCGGCTTCGATCGGCCGGCCCACGCGGCGTAACTTGCTGAATTGATCGGCATAGAACTGCGCGGCGGGATCGTCCTGCAACGTGGCGTCGATCACGCCGTTGACGGTCTGGGTCATCGAATCGGTTTGGCCTTGATACCCGATCGGCTTGACATTCAAGCGCGGGTTGGTCTTGAGATACGTTTCGGCGCCGGAGGCATCGAGCACGCCAACCTTCACCGGCGGATGCGCGGCGCGCCGGTGGCCGGAAATTCCAAGTCGCTCCAACTGTGAATCCAGCTATCCCGCCGCACCAGCAGTTGCAGCGCGTAGGCGTAATAGGGCCGGGTGCAGAAATAGTCGCGCTCGCGCGGCGGCGTCAACTCGTAGCCATTCAGGGCAATATCCACGGTGCCGCGATCGACCAGCGCCGGCACATTCTCCCATTGCCCTTGCTGGAACTCGGCCTTGACGCCGAGTTCCTGGGCCAGCATCTCGGCCAATTCGACTTCGAAGCCGACAACTTTATGCGGATCCTTCGCGTCGGGAAAAACATAAGGGCCGCCCCCTTCCGCGTCGCCGCCCCAGATGAGCGTGCCGCGCTGGCGGATCGCGTCCAGCTGGTCTGCCGCCGCCCGTCGCGGGGCGGCGACCAAACCGCTCAGAACAGCCAGCGCCAGCCAGCAGCGCCAACGCGAATTGCCGTTCACGAACATTCTTTTGATGCTCAATTTCTAATTCGACTGTATATGGTTCGCTACAGCGTGTTGTCAAACAGCCGCTGCTTGCACAAACGGCGGTGGTGCTCTGTTTTCCGGCGCTGAAAGCGATTCACTTCTTGTGCAATCCGTGCCATTCGTGGCATCCGTGGTTGAATTTCCCGCGCCAAGACACCGGAAAACCAAACCACGGATGGCACCGATCACGCGGATGACGGAATGATTACTTTGGCTGCCTCGGATCCGCCAACAGCTTTGGGTCGTACCACCGCTGTTTGCACGATCTGTGGTGGCCGTAAAGGGAACTGGATACAGTCGAACCAATCAACCCTCCTGTCCAAGAGCACGCGCGCGGACGCAAAATCACGGTCGGGCGGAGGTTTGTCAGTGGGTTTTCAGCAGATTTAACGTATTTGTGCATTTTCAAGCAGGCTGTCAAGCACAATCGTCTAGAATCCGTGGCGCAGCACCGTTCGACCGGATCGCGAAACGCCGGGCCGGGAACTTTTCCGTCGGCGCTTGCGACTAAGATGTGAAACATACAAAGATCGTTGGGGCGACTCGTGAGTTCGCGCAAATAGTAAGTTCCCTCTGCCTCGACGGGAAAGGGCAGGGTGAGGGTGATGCAGTGCCGATTGGCGCTGCGCCCCCACACCCCCGGCCCTTCTCCCGCAAGGGACGAGGGGAGAAATTGTGAGTCGCGGCGGAATGCCCGCCGAATTCTCCTAACCGCGATGAACTTCGCATTTCGAGCTCTCCATGAAATTGCAACGGTCGCTGATTCTCTCCCTGGGCGGCGTCCTGGTCGTTGCCTGCGTCGGACGGCTGTTGCTTTCCGCCGAGTCGCCGCCCACGCCGGAAGAACGCGCCAAATTCGAAAAACTCCAGAAAGACGGCAATTTCAAAGACGCCTACGACGGATTCCGCAAGCTCGCCCTGAGCAAAGACGACGACCCGCTAAAGGTAGGCGACGATCTTGCGGCGGGTATCCTCTGCTTGCCAATGCTGGCGCGGGTCGACGAAGTCGACGGATTTCGCCAACAAGTCATCGACCTCCACCAAGCCAACTGGCGGCTCCTCTGGGCGGCGGCGGAAACCTATCTCTACGGCGAGCATTACGGATTCCTGATCGCCGGCAAGTTCTATCGCGGCAATCGGCATGGCGGCGGGCCGTTTGTCTATACCGTGGCGCGCGATCGGATCGAAGCCCTGCAACTCATGCAGCGGGCGATGCCGCTCTTGAAAACAGAGTCGGACGCACCGGCCAAAGCCGATTTCTATCTCAGCTTCGCTAAGATGCTGCTCACCGACGGCAACGACGACACCACGTACCGCTGGCATGGCCGCTATTGGCGCGGAATTTGGGAGCCAGGCGCCGTGAACTACGGAAACGCCTGGCGGTTGCAAGTCCTCACGAATCTAAAGGAATTGCCCGAATATGAGCCGGGCTGGAATTATGGCGGCCAGACACGCGGCGCCCCGGTCGACGCCGACGACCGGCCGATTTTCTACTCGACTCCGAAGCGCTGGGAAGACGCCGCCAACGACGGGCAGCGCTGGCGCTGGGCATTGGCCCAGGCTGTGGAAATGTCGGCTGCCAAGAAAAACGCGGCCAAACTGGAACTGGCCAACTTTCTCCACAGCCAGTTCGGCGTCCAGACCATGGCCCAGTACGGATTCTTCGGAGGCGGCGCGGCGGTCGACGGAAAGCCGGAAAAGACCGGCCCGTTCGCCGTCCAAACGCTGAGCGAAGAAGAAACGATGGCGCGGCTCGCCTCCGGCGTGAAGCGATTCAAACTGCCCGACGAATTCAACTTCATCAAAATCTACGAGGACATCGCCGAGCGTCCGCAAACCGGCTTCGGCGTGACCGCATTGGAGGCGCTCGCGCAGATTTTCGAAAACCGCCGGCAATATCCCAAAGCGGCCGATTATTGGCGGCGGAACATCAAAGAATATGGCCCCGGCGCAAACAACTACAAGCAGGATCGACTCGATCAGATTGTCGGCAACTGGGGCCGCTTCGAACCGACCGTCACCCAACCGGCGCGGCAGGGGGCCACGCTCGAGTACACGTTCCGCAACGGACATCGCGTGAGCTTCGAGGCCCGCGAAATCAACATCGAAAAACTCCTGGGCGACGTGAAAGCTTATCTCAAGACTCGGCCCCAGAACCTGAATTGGCAGCAAGCGAACATCAGCAATCTGGGCTATCGGCTCGTGACGGAAAATCAGCAGCAATATCTCGGCCCGAAAATCGCAAGCTGGAGCTTGGACCTCAAGCCGCCGCCGGATCACTTCAGCAGCCAGTTAACGGTCGCCACGCCGCTGCAAAAGGCCGGCGCGTATCTGATCGCCGCCAAGATGGCCGACGGCAACACCAGTTCCATCGTCGCCTGGCTGGCCGACACCGCGATCGTCAGGAAGCCGCTCAATGGTCGGCAACTTTATCTAACCGCCGACGCGGTGACCGGCAACCCGATCGGCAAGATGAACCTCGAGTTCTTCGGCTACCGCCAGCGCTGGGACGGCAAAGGAAAATACGACTTCGACACCGCCAACTTTGCCGAGTTCACCGACGCCGACGGCCAGGCGATGCTCGACGCCAAACGCCTGTCGCCGGAGTTCAACTGGGTCACGATCGCCCGCAATGGCGAAGGGCGGCTCGCCTACATGGGCTTCTCCAACGTCTGGTATCCGAATTATTACGACGCCGAGTACAACCAGACCAAAGTGTTTACGATCACCGATCGGCCTGTTTATCGTCCGGGCCAAACCGTGAAGTTCAAATTCTGGATTCGGCATGCGAAATACGACGAACCGAACGCGTCGGACTTCGGCAATCGAGAATTCGACGTGGAAATCCGCGATCCGAAGAACAACAAGTCGCTCGGCAAGCGATTCCAAAGCGATGCCTATGGCGGAATCGAAGCCGAGTTCGAGCTCCCTTCCGACGCGACGCTGGGCGTGTATCAACTGTATGTGCTCAATCTTGGCGGCGGCAGCTTCCGGGTCGAAGAATACAAGAAGCCCGAGTTCGAAGTCTCGATCGATGCCCCCAGCGAGCCGATCATGCTGGGCGAGAAGATCAAAGCCACGATCAAGGCGAGATACTACTTTGGCTCGCCGGTCAGCAAAGCGAAAGTGAAGTACAAGGTCCTGCGCACCGCCTACAACGCAACCTGGTATCCGGTCGCGCCGTGGGACTGGTTCTATGGGCCGGGTTACTGGTGGTTTGCCTACGACGAGCCGTGGTATCCCGGCTGGCGCGATTGGGGTTGCAAGCGGCCGATCGGTTGGTGGATCGGGCAAGGGTACCAGCCGCCGGAAGTCGTGGCCGACGCCGAAACCGCGATCGGGCCCGACGGTACGCTCGTGGTCGATATCGACACTGCCGCGGCCAAGGCCGTGCATCCCGACGAAGACCATGAGTATCAGATCACGGCCGAGGTAGTCGATCCTTCGCGCCGCACGATTGTCGGCGCTGGCAGCGTGCTCGTCGCCCGCAAGCCGTTTCAGGTGACTGCTTGGGTCGATCGAGGATATTACCGCGCCGGCGATCAGGTCGAAGCCAGCTTCGCGGCCCGCACGCTCGACGGCAAGCCGGTCGCCGGCCGCGGGCATCTGATTTTGTATCGCGTCTCGTACGACAAGAAAAATCAGCCGGTCGAACATGCTGTCGAAGAGTGGAATCTCGACACGAACGCCGAAGGACAGGCTCGGCAAGCGTTGAAAGCGGCGGCCGCTGGACAATATCGTTTGTCGTATCGTTTAACCGACGCGAAGCAGCACACGATCGAAGGGGGCTATTTATTTACTGTCACTGGCCAGGCCGCCGCGGCGGAGAATTTCCGGTTCAACGATCTCGAACTGATCCCCGACCGCCGTGAATATGCCCCGGGCGACAAGGTCAAACTGCTAGTCAACGTCAATCGCACCGATGCCACGGTGTGGCTGTTCATCCGGCCGGCCAACGGGGTTTATCTTCCGCCGAAGACGTTGCGGTTGGAAGGAAAGAGCACGACGGTCGACATCGGCGTAACGGCCAAGGACATGCCGAACTTCTTTGTCGAAGCCCTGACCATTGTTGGCGGCCGAACATTCAACGAACTGAAAGAAATTGTAGTCCCGCCCGAGTCGCGCGTGCTGAACGTGGCCGTCGAGCCCTCGCGGACCGAGTACCGGCCTGGGCAGAAATCGACCGTCGCGGTGAAGCTCACCGATCCGGCCGGCAAGCCGTTCGTCGGAACCACCGTTCTGGCGATTTACGACAAGGCTGTGGAATACATCTCCGGCGGTTCGAACGTGCCGGAGATCAAAGCCTTCTTTTGGAAATGGCGGCGGACGCATTACCCGCAACTGGAAACAAATCTCACGTGGTCGTGCGGCAACCTGGTTCGCACCGGCGAAAAATGGATGAACGACCTGGGCGCGTTCGGCATGCTGCCGGCGTCCCGCGAACGTTATCGTTCCGTAGACCTGGGTGACTATGCAGAACGGGCGGGCGAGGATGCCCAGGCAGCCGCGGCGCCAGCGGCGATGGATGAGCTTGCCAAGAGCGATGTCCATTTGAAAGACGCCGCCGTCGCGCTTGGTCTCGAATCGCGTCAGCAACTAAAGAAGGCCGAAGCTGGTCCCGCGCCTCCCCTCGTGCAACCGAACGTGCGCTCGAATTTTGCCGATACCGCGTTATGGGTCGGTTCCCTGGCGACGAATGAGCAGGGCGAGGCCGAAGTTTCGCTGTCGATGCCGGAAAATCTGACGACCTGGAAAGTCAAAGTCTGGGGGCTGGGCCAGGGGACCAAAGTGGGGCAGGGCGAGGCCGAGGTCATCACCCGCAAGGATCTCATCGTCCGCTTGCAAGCCCCGCGATTCTTCATCGAGAAAGATGAAGTCGTGCTGTCGGCCAATGTCCAAAATGATCTGAAGACCAAGAAGCAAGTGCAGGTGGCCCTGGAGTTGGGCGACCACCAACTTGTCCCGCTTGGAGATGCCGTGCAACAAGTCGAGGTGCCCGCCGGCGGCCAGACACGCGTCGATTGGCGCGTGAAGGTGGCTCGCGAAGGCCAGGCCGTCATCCGCATGAAGGCCCTGACCGACGAAGAGTCCGACGCCGTCGAGCAAAAATTCCCGGTCTATGTGCACGGCCAGTTGAAGATGGATTCGTTCTCCGGCGCGCTGCGGCCGGCGGAAACCACCGGCACGATCACGTTCAACGTCCCGGCCCAACGGCGCGAGGGCGATTCGCGATTCGAGCTGCGCTACAGCCCGACCTTGGCCGGGGCGATGGTCGATGCCTTGCCGTATCTGGCTGACTATCCCTACGGCTGCACCGAACAAACCTTGAATCGTTTTCTGCCGACCGTCATCACCCAGCGGATTCTGCTCAACATGGGCCTGGATCTGAAACAGATCGCCGGCAAGCAAACGAATCTCAACGCCCAGGAAATCGGCGACGACCGCGCTCGGGCCGGGGGTTGGAAGCGGTTCAAACATAACCCAGTGTTCGACAACGGCGAAGTCGCACGGATGGTCAAGGAGGGTGTCGAGCGGCTCGGCGAGATGCAACTGGGCGACGGCGGCTGGGGTTGGTTCTCGGGCTGGGGCGAGCAATCGTATCCGCACACGACAGCCGTTGTGGTGCATGGCCTGCAAGTGGCCCGCGTGAACGACGTGGCGATCGTCCCCGGCGTGTTGGAACGCGGCGTCCGGTGGCTCAAGCATTATCAAGAGCAGCAAGTGCAGCTCCTGGAAAACGCGCTGGCCAAGCCCGAGCCAAAGCAGCCGTACAAAACGCAAGCCGACGATCTCGATGCCTTCGTGGCAATGGTCCTCACTGATGCCGGGGTGAAAAACGCGCGGATGATCGAGTTTTTGTATCGCGACCGCACCCATTTGGCGGTCTACAGCAAGGCCCTGTTCGGTCTGGCCTTGGAAAAGCTTGGCGATCAGGAAAAGCTGGCGATGATCTTGAAGAATATCAGCCAGTACGTGGTCGAGGACAAGGAAGATCAGACTGCCTATCTTAAGCTGCCGGAAGATAACTACTGGTGGAACTGGTACGGCAGCGACGTCGAGGCGGATTCGTATTACTTGAAGCTGCTCTGCCGGACCGAAGTCGCGCCAAAGGGCAAAGGCAAGACTCGCGGCCACGTGGCGCCGGAGTTGGTGAAATATCTGCTCAACAATCGCAAGCACGCCAGCTACTGGAACTCGACGCGCGACACCTCCTTGGCGATCGAGGCCTTGGCCGAATATCTCAAGGCCAGCGGCGAGGACAAGCCCGACGAGACCGTCGAGGTCTGGCTCGACGGCAAGAAGCAAAAGGAAGTCCACATCACGGCGGCCGACCTGTTCGCCTTTGACAACAAGTTCGTCCTCCGCGGCGACGGCGTGACGACCGGCAAACACCAGCTCGAGCTGCGCAAGAAGGGCACCGGCCCGCTCTATTACAATGCGTACCTCACCACGTTCAGCCTGGAAGACATGATTCCCCGCGCGGGCTTGGAAGTGAAAGTGAATCGCAAGGTTTACAAGCTCATCCGCGATGACAAACAGATTGCCGTGGCCGGCTCGCGCGGCCAGGCGGTCAACCAGCGAGTCGAGCATTACAAGCGCGAAGAACTGGCCGACCTGGCGACGCTCAAGAGCGGCGACCTGGTCGAGGTGGAGCTGGAGATCGACTCGAAGAACGACTACGAGTATCTGCTGTTCGAGGACCACAAGGCAGCCGGCTTCGAAGCCGCCGACTTGCAAAGCGGCTACAACGGCAACGACCTGGGGGCCTACATGGAGTTGCGCGACGACCGGGTGAGCTTCTTCGTCCGGGCACTGTCGCGCGGCAAGCACAGTGTAGCCTACCGCTTGCGGGCCGAAATCCCGGGCCGATTCAGCGCCCTGCCCGCCACCGCCGCCGCGATGTACGCCCCCGAACTCCGCGGGAACTCGGACGAAATAAAACTCCAAATCGCCGATTGAAGCGCCGCGGCCGGCGACCGGAACGGCGCAAGGCATGCGGCCGCAACACGCCCGGCAAGCCGGGCGGCTAAATCGCCACCGATTTTTGGTTAGCCGCCCGGCTCGCCGGGCGCGGTTACTCCGACTCGATCCGCGCGTTCGATCGCCACCGTCAACAGTTCCGCGAAATTCTTCAACCCGCCAACTGCCGCCGCGATCCGCGGATGGCCGAAGATGCGGACGCGTTTGACGTAATCGTCGAACTGCTCGCGGGCCAGCGTGCGCACCACCGGCGACACTTCGCCTAAGCGGCGGTAGCAGCGATCCTTGGCGAAATAGATTTCGACATTGAACTCAACTTCGCGTTCGACGGGTGGGGCGTCGAACAATATCTCATGCGGCGCAATTGGCTCGCCGATCGCCGCGCTCGCCAAGGCTGCGAACTGCTCGGCGCAGGCGACGAGCGAGGGATATGGCCGCCGGGCTAATAAGCGATAGATTTCCGGCTGCTCGAACAAGCTGTAGCGCGCCACTCGCTTGTACAAGCTGCGCCTGGGCCCGAACAGCCCATCGAGCAATTCCGCGGCCGGCGAATTCTCCGCCGCGCGTTGCAGCTCGGCCATCAGCGGCGCCTCGGTCAGGCGAAACAGCTGCTCGAGATCGAGCCGCTCTTCACGCTGCAACAAGTAAAACGCCCGTTGGATCATCGCGGTCGCCGAACGGACGCCGTGGTGCCAATAAACTTCGCTGAACATGACATACCGGGCGAAGACCAGCATCTCGGCCGCGGTTTTTCCTTTGTCGGTAATCGCCAGGCCGTTGCCGGCTTCGTTCAGGCAGAGGCTGCCGATCAGCCGCTGCTGGTCGAAATTGCGGCCGTAAGGGACTCCAGCGTGCAGGCTGTCGCGGGCCAGATAATCCATCTTGTCGACGTCGATCGGGCCGGAGAGCAAGCTCGCCAGTATCTGCCCGCGCGTGTCGCGCGGCTTTTCCGACAACAGCGAAATCACGGCTTGCGGTTCCAACCGCCAATCAGCGCGGAGGATGTCGGCGATTTCGCCGCTCGACAAAAAGCTCTCGGCCAACGCCTCGTGCCGCGGAACATTCGGCAGGCGGATATCTTCCAGCGGATGGCAAAACGGCCAATGCCCAATGTCGTGCAGCAGCGCCGCGGTGAGAAACAGCTCGGCATCGCTCGGCGAGACCGCGGCGGCGAACCGTTCATCGAGCGCCAACTGCTTCAGATACAACAGCGCCAAACGGTATACGCCGAGCGCATGCTCGAACCGAGTATGAATCGCCGCCGGATAGACCAGCGAGACCAGGCCCAATTGGCTGATCCGCGCCAGGCGGCGAAACGGCGTCGAGTCGATCAGCCGGCGGACTCGCGGCGTTAGCGGCACGTCGAGCTCCGGTGGAATGCGCATGACGGAGCGGCTGGCATCCAATCCCGCAATTTCGGGAAGCTCGAGAATCGTCGACATGCGCACCGGCCGTCTAAATCGCATTTCTTGATTTCGGGAGGGCGAGGCTCCTGCCGAGCCGTGAATGTTCCGGCTCGGCAGGAGCCTCGCCCTCCCGAGAACCCCGTTTCAACAAGCCGTTCAAACCGGCGGCAGGCCCATCACCACGCGCAAGAGCACCGTAATGCCCAAGTAAAACGCGTAGTGAAACACGGCGTTGCCGTATTCCAAATCGAGACAGGCGTAGCTGATCCCTCCGCCCGCCGCGAGGAACGCCGGTCCGGCGAAGACCCAGGTTTGCGTGCTATGCGTATCTAGAATTCCATACTTGACCAGCACCGCATAGGCCCCCCACAGTGCCGCGTACAGCACGGCGCAAATCGCGGAGCGAATCCAAAGTTCCGTGCCGCGAAATGGCTCGATCTCTTCGGTGCGCAAGAACGAATAGCCACCCAGCACCAGCGGCAACGCCAGGATCAAAGCGCCCGCGCCGAATACCACCGACGACACGCTCGCGCCCTCGCCGGAAGTTCGAGCCGCCTTGCCGACCAGCCATGCCAGACCCAACGTGACCAGCGCCTCCCGCGGCGATGGCCACGGCGGCGTTCACGTTCAGCCGTGTCTCTTCTCGCGCGATCGGCTTCAGGACCGCGCGGCCCTTGGAATCGGTCGGCCCGACCTCGGGCACGTGGATCTTGACGACCTCTTCCACCTTCGGGATGGTGATGACCACCTTGCACTTCGGGCACGGGCCCTGCTTGCCGGCGAACTTTTCGCTAACCTGAAAGCGGCCGTGGCAACCGGGGCAAATAACGGAAATCGGCATTCTGGCAGACTGTTGAAAAAAGGGGACTGGCTCCGAGCGATCACTCGATTTCGTCGTTAATTTTGCTTCGCTGCGAGGTGCCTGTCCCCTTTTTCAACACCCTGCTACGGCGAACCGCCGAATCTGCAAGACAGCGAAAGACAAGAGCGCGAAACGCTGCGCCGGGTCGACCCTACCCCGCGGCGTGCTTCAAGTTTCAGTTGCCCGCCGCCGCAAGTCAAGGAGGTCGTGGCGATTCGACTTTCCAGCCTCCGCCCCGGTGAAAAACCGGGCCGAATCCAGCGAGTGCCGTTTTGAGTCCTTGCCCCGGTGGCCTACGATTGTTGTATCCGCTCTGGCAAGCGACTACGATCAATGGGGAATTCGCCCCGAGAGTAGAGCCGGAAACATGGGGCGGGACGTTATTCGATGGACAGGCGCTAACTGTCTGTTGAAAAAGGGGACAGGCACCGAGCGGCGAAGTGAAATGTGATTGTGAATTCGAACTTTCGCTCGAAGCCGGTCCCCGTTTTCAACGGACTCCTAAGGCTTCAGAAACATTGACGCAGCAATGCGGTCCGCACGGGTCTCCTTATGGCGATTGAATTCCTTTGTCCGAGCGGTCACAAGCTGGCGGCTCCCGACACGCAGGCGGGCCGGGCGGTGAAGTGCCCCAAGTGCGGCTCGGTCACCCGCGTGCCGGCCGTCAATGGCGCGGCCGCCACGTCCGAATCGACCGTGCTTACCGGTAGCGGCAAGCAGCCCGTCTGGAAATCGGCTGGTGAAGCCGGCGATTCGTCGGCAGCCGAGGCGGCCGAAGCCCGCGACTCCAAAGCCGGACTTTCCTCGCCGGCGGCTGACAACCCGAGCAACGCGACACCCGCGGCAAGCAGCGCCGAAAAGCCGGCCGGCGGCGGGGCCGAGGAGTCGATCGTGTTCCTCTGCCCGAACGGCCATAAGCTCAATGCCCCCGCGCGGCTGCAAGGCCATGCCGGGCAGTGCCCCCATTGCGGCGCGAAGTTCCGCATTCCGCTGCCTGACGAACCGCATCATGAAGGCGACGATGCCGGCGAAGCCAGCCCCGCCGACAACGAATTCGGGCAAGCGGATGCCGAAAACGGCCAGCCAATCGGAGCCTTCGATCTGGCCAGTCTGACCGCGCCGGCTCCGGCGACTCCGGCCGCGGGAAAGCCAGATGAAGTCGAGGGGATGAGCGCGGATTCGCACCCACTGGCCCGACTCGTAAACCGGCTCTGGTCGGAGCGCGAGCATGGGGGCATCGTCGAATTGCACCTGACCGGCGGCGCGATGATCGTGCCCGAGTGGTTCGAGCGGCGATTGTCGCAGCACTCGCACGGACTGTTCGCCGTGCAAGCCGCCGACGGAACCGTGACGATGACGATCGTTCCCTGGGATTCGGTCTCGCGCGTGGTGGTCCGTGGAGTGGTCGGTCTGCCGGATGGAATGTTTTAGGGCAGCGAAGCGTGGGCACTGCCCACGTTGCGGCTTTCGAAGTTCCGTCTTCGACATTTCCGGCGGACGCAGTCAGTATTCGCCGCAATCCACGCTAGCCCGAAGCGTTAGCCAGGACGCTAGACGATGATCTTGCAAGTCGTCCTCGCTGACGTTTCGGGCTAGTGTTTCATGCCGCGGGGCGCGCTGGTGGGCAATGCCCACCCTACGCAAATGAATGCGGCCTCAAGCGATTACTCTTCTTGAGTCAGATCGGCTTCGGAGATCATCGAAAAGCCCTTTTCCATCAGCGTCTCTTGGCCGATGTCGAGGTTATCGACCATCAGCGCCACAGCGGGGCGACCATGCGGCCGAACCAGGATCGGGTAGGCCTGGATGATGTTCACTTCGGCTTGCAACAGCGCGGTGCAAATCCGCAGTAAAGCCTGATCGCCGGGCGGAAGCTCGACGCCAATCAGGTCGCTTTCGATCAGCGCCAGGCCCGCCCGTTCGAGAATCTCGCGCCCCTGCTCGGGATGGCTGAGCAGAAACCGGACGAAGGCGCATTCGGCTGCGTCGGTAATCGACAACGCGACGATCCGGACTTTGCTCCCCTCGAACCGCCGGACGACTTCCAGCAGTTGCCCGACCCGATTTTCTAGAAAGACCGTGAATTGGCGAATCGTCGGATAATTCCGGCCGCGCATCGTCGAAAACTCGGTTCCCGTCCCTTCGCCGAAGCTCATGGCCGTTCATTCCGCAGTTCGAGGATTATCGCCTTGGGCCGAATAACTGGCCCGAAGTATAAGGGAGATTCCCACGACGCGTCAACTTTCGGCCCGATTGCAGCGAGTCCCATGCGTTTGACCGAAGCTCGCACCGGTTGGTCTTGGCCGTCTGGGCTCGGATTCCATGAATGGTTACATTGTCTGGTACCGCGGCGGCAGCCCTGGATTCACCGACCACCCTTCTTTCGCAATCTCGCCATGAATCCGCAGCACGATTTGCAAATTCGCGTCCGCTATCAAGAAACCGATGCCATGGGGCGGTTGCACCACGCCAACTACGCGACGTATTTCGAGCTGGGCCGGACCGAAGCATTGCGGGCCGAAGGGCACACGTATCGGGAGATCGAAGAGCAGGGCATTTTTCTGGTCGTTTCGGAGCTCACTTGCCGCTATCTGCGTCCCGCCAACTACGACGATGTGCTGACATTGCGGACGACGATGATCTCGGCCCGCGGGGCGCGCATCGAGCATGAATACCAACTTTTTCGCGGGACGCTGCTGCTGGCGACCGGCCGCACGACCGTCGCTTGCGTCGATAAGTTGGGAAACGTAAAGCGCCTGCCCGACTGGTTGCAATTGCCGACTCAATGATTCAATCGGCTGTATCCAGTTCCCTTTAGGGCCACCACAGACCGTGCAAACAGTGGGGGTTCGACAAGAATATGTGGCGAACCGAATACAGCCCAACGAGTAATTCGTCATCCGCGTGATCGGTGTGATCCCTGGTTTGTTTTCTGCCGGCGTTCTCGCTTCGGAAGTTTAACCACGGATGACTCGGACGAGCACGGATGAGTGTGGTGAATTACTTTCGGCGCCGGGAAACACGGCGCCGTCGCCGTTCTTGCACGCAGCGACTGCTCGAATCCCAGCTGTAGCGAATCGGATGCAGTCGAGTTCTAGAAAGAGCTGCCATCCACCGGCAAGCCGTCGTTGGAGAGCAGCAGCTTATCCCACACGCCCAGGGCATTGGCGGCGGTGCCCAACTGAATGAAGTCCGAGATGAAATGGACGCTGCCGTCGGCGAAGCACGTGTTCACGCCGCTGTTATGCAAGCTGCGAGCTGTTTGTTGCCAATCCGGCAAGTCGCCGCCGTAGCAGGCCATACCCAATTGTGCCGCCTGGGGGCCGCCTCCCACCGCATTCCAGACGTCGGAGCAACTGCAAAAATCATCGGCCCAGATGTTATTGCTATCGGGCCCATTGTCGTCGCCCACGTAGCCTGCCGCCCAAATGCCGCTGCCGGGTGCGTTGCCCATCGCCCACACGCCGCGCGGGTCCTGCGAGATGATCCCAGCGCGAAGCTCGGCGACGAGAATCGTGTTGCTGGTGCCGTCTTTGATGTCGTCGATCCGCAGCGAGTCGTTGGCCCCCATCACGCCGCGGTACAGTCGCGAACTCCAGCCGCAACCGCTTTCGCTGTTTCCGGCGCCGTCCAAGGGGCAGCCTCGATCGACGCTCATGTAACCCAGGCTGGCGTTGGCCCCGTAATCGCCGCGCGCCCAACCGTCGCCCAGTTGACTGGTCAGACCGCTGGCCGAACCCATGAAGGGTTGGCGATTGTAGGTATCGGATGGGCAGAGCATCACCGCCAGGTTCGTGCCCCGCGCCGTTTGATTCGCGGCATTGGTCGTCGGCACCGAGAGATTGAACGATTGGCGAAGATTCGTTTGCTCCAATTGCGGCAGAATCAAAATCACCCAATTCTCATACAGGTTCGGATCGGCGGCTTGCGCGTTGATTTGCGAGACGTCGAACACGCCATTGTTCCGCCACACGGAGCTGGGCGGAAACTTGCCGAACGACGCTTGATAATTGTGCAACGCCAGTCCCAACTGTTTGACGTTATTGGAACATTGCGCCCGCCGGGCCGCCTCCCGGGCCGACTGGACCGCCGGCAGCAGCAGCGAAATCAAGATGCCGATGATCGTGATCACGACCAGCAGCTCAACCAGCGTAAACCCGCGCGCCGGCGCATAGTGGTACATTTTGAAGCTTTTTGGCGCGGCGACGGCACGCGGAGCGTGCCTGCTACGTAGTAGGCACACTCCGTGTGCCGCGGGGGCTCAAACTGTACCACTACCCGCCGGCGGCGAGGTTCAAACGACTTAGAGCCTAGCCGAGAACGGGCGGGGACTGGCTCATTTTGCGATTCTCCATGAGCAAAATGTGCCTGTCCCCCTCTCCTCGGCCGGTTCTCGGATAGGCTCTTAGCCAGAGCGGTCATTGCCATGGACCTCCTTGGGCCCGCACTCTCCGCGCCCGAATCAATTTGCCACCCCGCGCGGCCGGATTGGGTCCGATCAAACCGCTGCGGCTAGATTCCTTCCCAGCGAGAAAAGCATCTGCGCATCATTCAACTCGAAACCTAGGACCGAAGCAAGTCGCATAGTCGGGACGGCGTCAAAGGTGCGGCAGTTGGCCGTGACCAACGCGCCATCGAGCATCGGCTTGGGAGTTTTGACAGAGCCAGCTTGACTGGTTAATTCTGCTTGCGACGGCGACGGGCCGCCATCACCAGTCCGGCCACGGCCAGGCCGCCGAGCGCAACCAACGACGACGGCTCGGGCACGCCGACGATTTGGATGCCGTTGATCTCGCCCCTGAAATTTTCCGGATTGTCCGTTAGCGTGAAGCTCGATCCAGTCACGCCAACGAACTCGACATAGTTCGCGCCGGTTGTGTATGGCCCGCTCGAAGAAGTGTTCGTTTCTCGAATAAACGTTGATCCGTCGAACGTGCTGTTCGATGTGTAGTACGTCGTCGAGCCAATCGTATAGGCGGCATGGACAGTGCCGGGACCCGAGATAGCGTTGTAGTAAACGTACACGTCATAGGCGCCGGCGAAGCTCGAGAGTCCAGAGACGGTGACAGTTGCAGGATTGGCGCCCGAGAAGCCGGAACTGCGTTCGTCAATTTCCGTGTTCATCATCTGGTAATTGCCAGTATTGTCGGGATTTCCAACCTGATACGTGCCATTGCTCGCCCACGTGACGGACGCGGCCGTTGTCGCGCCGAGCTGTTGACGAGACTACCCTGGGTGCCATTTGCCAGATACAGATTATTCCAGTTCGGCACGAATATCGTTCCCGCCGAAGTACCCGCGGCCATGGTATCGGGTGTGTTCGAGCCGCCCGCGGCAGGGTCGGCGCCGGTGGCAAAATCAAGACTAATGACGGCAGCCGAAGCAGCGACCGAAAGGCAACCCACCAAGACCACAGAAACGCCAGCAACTAGAATTGAGCATCGCATGAGAATTTCTCCCGAATAAATGAAAATGAGATTCCGGTTAAACAGACGCGTCAAAAAAGCCTCGCTAGGTCATGGGTAATCGTTCCTCCCCGGAATTCCCGTGACCGCTATCAACCTGTTGAAAAAGGGGACAAGCACTACGCGGGCACGTCGATACTGTGGGAACTCCTCTCGATCGCTAAGAGCCAGTCCCCTTTTTCAACGGGCCGCTATGCCGAGTTTGGGTATGCCGTTCATTTGGGACAAGCGCCGATCGTCCTCCGAACAAATCGGCGGCGGCACACGTGGCCGCGGTGCGGATGCCGTCCAATCTAGCGGGAGCCTGAAACGCAAGTCGGTTTGGCCGGCGTTATTCGGCGGATGCAAGAGGAGCGTTTCGGTAGGAATTGCGATCGTGGCGAAAAGGATTACCAAACCCCGAGTCGTAGCTCGGAACTTCGACGCATGACGGGAGACAATCCAAGCCTCATCAAAAAAAGAAAAGAATTAACTTATCCGACATTATGGATTGGGCTGAGCCCCCGGGCAATCCAGGCTCGCAGTAGCAGTAATCTCAACAGCGGCGCCCAGACACCGCGAATCATCCCCGTGAACGCCTCCGCGAACACCCTGTATCAGGCCGAAACTATGTCGGCGGAACGAAATGGCTCCCTTGCTCTCGCTACATTGAATCCAGTGGTCGCTGAGGGACTCGAACCCGCGACCCCCGCCTTGTAAGGGCGGTGCTCTAACCAACTGAGCTAAGCGCCCCGGTTTGCTGTTCTGAAAGCTCAACCGCCGTTGCGATCCAAGCCCAAGCGTAACACAAGCATGTACGGGAGCAAGTGAGCGGGTTGCCAACGGCCAGGCTGTGCGGCGGGAAGCGCTTCGCCTACACTAACTTGATTCCCGGCGTCGATGCTTCTCTCTTGCCGCCTCGACATTCTTGCATGATCGAATTGCTCCTAAGCCTGTTGCTGGGCATTCACTTGCTGGCAGTCGACGTCGCGATGGCGGGCCCGTTGCTGGCGGTGTGGCTTCGATGGCGGGCGCACCGCGCCCGTGGAACGCTTGCCGGCGCGCGAGATTTGCCGGCTGATTTATTGGGCCGCGCGCGGCCGTTTGGTCGTTGGGCTCCGCGGCGCTCGGCGTGGCTTTGGGTATTATTGCGTTACTCCTCGTGCCGCAGGCCGAAGCGGGGCCCTACACTCGTGCGCTGGGCCGCTTGCCGGCGACGCGGTGGTGGTTCGTCGCCGCCGAGGTGGCGTTCTATTTTGTCACGCTGGGAGCTTATTTTTTCCTCTGGCGGAGGATGGAGCAGTGGCCAATCGTGCATGGCGCTTTGGCCGTGTTCGCCGCGACGGATTTGATTTACCACTTTCCACCCTTGTTCGCCGTGGTTTCGACCCTGAGCTTGCGGCCGAACTTGTGGGACGCTCCGCTGGATCATGCGCTCTACTGGCGACTGCTGCTGGAGGGGGACACGTTGTCGCGAGTCGTGCACTATTGGCTGGCGGCTTGGGCCGTCGGTGCGGTTGGCGTCATGGTGCTCTCGCTGCGGTTGGAAGTTGGCGCCGATCCGGATGGGATTCGCTGGCGAGGGGCAAGAATCTCGCTCTTCGTCTCGCTGGCGCAGTTGCCTGTCGGAGTGTGGGTCGTTTGTGCGCTCCCGCCGGTTGTTCAGAGTCAGTTGCTCGGCGAAGATATGCGAAGCACGGTGCTGTTCGGCGCGTCGATCGTCGCGGCGTTGGGCTTACTGCACCATCTAGCAATGGTCGCCCTCGGTGATTTGCGCCGCGGGGCGACACTCCGGGCGGCCGGGCTAATGGTCGCCACGGTGCTGCTGATGGTCGCGGCGCTGCACCGCGCGGCAACAGGCCTTCCGCCAGATGCCGGTTCCCACGACCTCAACCGCGCCGCAATAATTGAGACCCTAACGGCCCGTTGAAAAAGGGGACTGGCTCCGAGGAGCGGATGAGTTTGCCGAGGGATTTAGTTCACCGCGAGGTGCCTGTCCCCTTTTTCAACACGTTGCCAAGAGGTCCCCGTATGCCGCCGCAAATCGTCAAGCTCGTGGATCCGGCGACCGGCGCCTCGGCCCACGTGCTGCCGAGCCTCGGGTTCAATTGCTTTCGCTTTTGGCCCGTCATCGGCGGTCAGCCGGTCGAGGCGTTGTGGTCGGCCCCCGGCTTCGAATCGGGCAAGCTCCGCTCAACCGCCAGCGGAATTCCGATTTTATTTCCGTTCGCCGGGCGATTGCGCGGGTCCTCGCTGCGGTACGGCGGCCGGCAAATGCCGTTGGTGGTCGATTCGCGGCTCGGGTTCGCGATCCATGGTTTCGTGCATAATCGACCCTGGCGGGTGATCGCCCAGACGGCCGCCAGCGTCACCGGCGAATTCCACGCCAGTCGCGACGACGCGATGTTGGCCAATCTCTGGCCGGCCGATTTTCGAATTCGCGTTTGTTACGAACTGAACGCCGGGGCACTCGAATCGCAGATTACGATCGACAATCCTTCGTCCGACCCGTTGCCTTGGGGTTTGGGAACGCACAGTTATTTTCGTGTTCCGCTCGGCGCCGAAGGGGTGCGCGACGACTGCCGAATCTGGGTGCCCGCCGATCAATACTGGGAGCTGGCTGGGATGCTGCCCACCGGACGGCAACTTCCAGCGGACGGCCCGCGCGATTTGGCGGCCGGGATGCTCTTCAGCGAAACGCATCTCGACGACATCCTGACTGATTTGGAGAGCGACTCCAGCCGAATCACTTGCCGGATCGACGATCTGAGCGCCGGCCGGCGGCTGACGCTGGACTTCGGCGCCGAGTTTCGCGATTGCGTCGTGTTCAATCCGCCCCATCGCGAGGCGATTTGCTTCGAGCCCTATACGACCGTGCCCGACGCCTTCGCCCTAGCCGAACGCGGCATCGACACCGGCCTGCGCGTCCTCGAGCCGGGCGAGTCGTTCCAAACGCAAATCAACCTGCGGTTAGAACCGTTGGAACACACTTCGGTCTGACGCTAACTGCCTATCGGAGAACCGGCCGAGGAGAGGGGGGCAGGCACATTTTGCTCCCAGGGCACCGCAAAATGAGCCAGTCCCCGCCGGTTCTCGGATAGGCATGAAGCTCCGTAGAGTTCGGCAAATCGCCCATCTCTCAGTTTTCTGACTTTGCCTCAAAACACACTAACCCGAAGCGTGAGCGAGGACGCAAGACGAATTTTGACATGTTTTCCTGGCTTACGCTTCGGGTTTGTGTTCACGACGCGGTGTTTTCAGGCAAAGCCCAGTTTTCTCATGGATTCCTGAAATAACCGGGCTCGGGCGGCGTCTTAATATATGTTCGGCGAAAGCGACACGCCGATTCGGGTCGAGATTATGGCCGAGCCAGTGCCACCGGACTTTTTACCGCCCGACTTCGTGACGCCGGAAGTGCTGGGGGTGCTATTGGATCGCCATGCCGCGGCGCTGGAGTTGTATGCGCGCAGTGGTGCCGCGCGGCGGAAGATGTGGTGCAACAGGCGTTCGTGCAATTGGCCCGGCAGCGGCCGCCGCCCAAGCAGGCGGTGATGTGGCTGTATCGGGTGGTCCGCAACGGGGCGATTTCCGCCTCGCGAATCGAGCGGCGGCGGCGGCGGCATGAAACGTGCGCGGCAGAATCGGGCCGGCCCTGGTTAGCGCCGGTCGAGCTCGGTGGACAGGATTCCGGTTTTGACAGCGAGGCGGCCGTGTCCGCGCTATCGGATTTGGCCGACGAAGAGCGCGAAATCATCGTGGCCCATCTATGGGGTGGGCTAACTTTCCAGGAAATCGGCGCGATCGCCGGGGTGTCGACCAGCACGGCCCATCGCCGTTACGTCGCCGGTTTGCAAACGATGCGCGAGAAGTTGACGTCGAAACGTTGAACCGAATTAACGCGAGCAAGATTATGGCTAAGAATCCGGAACGCCAACCCACCGACATTCCCGCCGAACTCAAATCATTCGAGGCGCGGCTCGGTTCGCTTACACCAGCCGCCGCGCGGATGAATCGCGACCGGGTAATGTACCTGGCAGGCGCTGCCGCGGCATCGGTGCGCGCACGTCAAGCCGACGTGCCATCCGTGCCGGTCGCCGCGTCCCGCGGCCGGTTCGTCCGTTTCAAAACCAGCTTCTGGCCATTGACTACGGCCGCGTTGGCTCTGGTTTCGCTCGGTTTGGGGACGCGGTTGGCGTGGCAAGGGCGCCCGGCACCGTCAACTGAGGCCGCACGCACAAGCCCGGGGCTGGCGCGGCACCGCAGGAAATGGATCGCACGCCGCTGGTTTCGAAATCCCGAATGTAGCCCGGCTTGAACCGAGCTACGATGCCGGGGTTAAGGGCGATCCGGCGAATTACCTTGTCTTGCGCGAGAAAGTGCTCCGGCTGGGCGTCGATTCGCTGGACGACCCGGCGGCAGCGACCGTGGGAGGAAGTATGAAAAGTGGCGATGCGCGGAATCGCGTTTTGCTGCACCAACTGCTCGGAAGTTGAATCCTTGGGAGTTGAGGGAACTGTGAGTTTTTACATCTTTGCACGGGCGGAGGATCGAGCGATGACGATGCCGCGGCTCCGATCATTGGCAAGTTCTTTATTCGCCCTATTGGCGGCATCGCCGGCGATTCTAATTTTTTTGCAGACACGGAGCCTCGCTCAAACCGCGCCGGCGAAGTCGAACGGACAGCCGGTCGCGAGCCAAGAACAGCCCAAGACCATTGTCGCGGCGCTGCATCCGGCGGCGCCGCCGTTCGACGTCTTGGAATATCATTTCCTGCCCCGGTTTCTTGAACGCACTCCTGGCAATGCCGCGACTTTGTACTTGAAAGCGCTTGCGTTGTTGGCCGAGCACGACGGTCGACTGAAAGAGGAAGCAGCGCGAAAGCTCGACCGCTGGCTGGCCATGCCACCGGCCGAGTTGCCGCGCAAGGAAGTTCAGGAATTCCTGGCGAGTTACCAGGCCGCGCTGGGTATCGTTAAAATGGCGGCCCGGCGCGAGCATTGCGATTGGGATCCCCCCATCCGCGAGCAGCCGGGCGTGTTCGCGATCCTGTTGCCCGAGATCCAAGAGTTGCGTCAGATCGGGCTGCTCTTGGCACTCCAGGCGCGATTGCAAATTGCCGAAGGGCACACAGCCGAGGCGGTCGACACGCTGTCGACTGGCTTTGCCCTCGCGCGACATACGGCCGATTGTCCGTTCTTGGTCTGCGGGCTGGTGGGCCTGGCCATCTCGAACATCATGCTGGACGAAGTCGACGCACTGATCCAATCTCCGCATTGCCCGAATCTGTACTGGGGCCTGACGGCGCTGCCCGATCCGCTGATTGATTTCCGGCCGGCATTCGAAATGGAACGAGACTCCGTTTTTTTGGAATTTCCCGAACTGCGCGACGTGGCTCATGCCCAGCACACGGCCGGCGAGTGGCAAACGTTGTTGGCTTCGTTCTTGCGACAATGGATCAGGATCGGAGCGGAACTCAAAGGAATTTCCGACGTAGCCGATGTTGGAAGCGTTATGAAAGAAGCCGCGATGGCCGTGCTGGGCTATCCCAGGGCCAAGGCGGGCTTGATTGCCGCTGGACGCGACCCGAAGGAGGTCGAAGCGATGTCCCCGCCGCAAGTCGTTTTGATTTACACGGCTCTGTTGTACGAGAAAGCCAGCGACGACCAGTTGAAGTGGATCAACATTCCATATTGGGAGGTCTACGATGCAATGCTGAAGGAAAACAAAAGTCTAATGGTGCGGCTGCAAGCCGAGGAAGTTGTCCCGTTGGCCCAGTTAGTTATTCCGGCGAGTCTGGCAGTGCGGAATTCCATAGTCCGAAGCCGGCGCCGGTTTGCCGCGGTGCGAGCCGTCGAGGCGTTGCGCTATTTCGCGGAGAAGCACGCCGGAAAATTCCCGGCGGCACTGGCCGACATCAAAGATGTGCCGTTGCCGGTCGATCCCATGACAGGAAGGCCGTTCGAATACCAGCGGCTAGCCGATGGCAGGGCGGTTTTAGAAGGCAAAGCCCCCGCCGGCTTGCCGGTCGCGACATTCGGCCTGCGCTATGAATTGTCGATCGCAGAACCGAAGAAGTAACTCTCGGCATTGCGCTGTTTTTCAGCGGCCGGCACAATACACCAGCCCGAAACGTTTGTGAGGTTCTTTGCAAGATCTGAGTCCAGCGTCCTCGCTCACGCATCGGGCTAGTGTAAATTGGGGCAAGAATGGCTGGCTACGCCGTCGAAGAAATGACCGCTCTGCGAGGAGCTATTTTTTTTCGTCCGCCACTAGCTTGATTCCCAATTCCTTCAATTGCTTCGCATCGACCGGGCCGGGGGCTTCGGTCATCAGGTCGGTGGCTTTTTGCGTCTTGGGGAAGGCGATGCAGTCGCGGATGTTGTCCAGACCGCCGAAGCAGCATCACCCAGCGGTCGATGCCCAGCGCGATGCCGCCGTGCGGCGGCGCGCCGAATTGCAGGGCGTCGAGCAAGAAGCCGAACCGCTCGCGGGCCTGCTCGGCGCGTCGATGCCCAGCAGGTCGAACACCTGCTGACTGCATCTGCTGGTCGTGAATTCGGATCGTGCCGCCGCCGGCTTCCGAGCCGTTGATCACCAGGTCGTAGGCCTGGCGCGGCACTTGCCCGGATCGGTGCGCAAGCAGTTCCACGTCTTGCGGCCGGCAGGCGGTGAACGGATGGTGCATCGCGGCCCAGTGCTTCTTCCTCGTCGTCCCAGGCGAACATCGGAAACTCGACGACCCAGGAAAAGTGCATCGCCTTGCGGGTCGTAGAGCTTCAGCTCTTCGCCGAACCGCTTGCGCAGCGCAGTACAGCGCTTTGCAGGTGACCTCGAACGTGTCGGCCACGAACAGCAGCAAATCGCCCGGCTCGGCCTGCATCCGCTCGGCGATTTTGCGCCAGCAGCTCCGGCGGAAAAGTTCTTGGCGATCGGCGAGGCCAGCGTGCCGGCCTTCTTCGACCTTGAACCAGGCCAGCCCCTTGGCGCCGAAATCGCTGTACGACTTGAGCCGTCAGCTCGTCGATGTCCTTTCGCGAATAGCGTGGCGGCCGCGCCCTTGGCGTTGATGCCGCGCACGCGGCCGCCGCTGTCGGCCGCGCCGCGAAACACGCGAAACTCGGCCTCGCGGGCCAGATCGGTAAGATCGACCAGCTCCATGCCGAACCGCAAGTCCGGCGCGTCGTGGCCGAATCGCTCCATCGCTTCGTCGTAGGTCATCCGCGGCAGCGGCAGCTTCACTTCGAGGCCCAAGAATGTCCTTGGCCAGCCGTTCGACCAGCCCGTCGATGATGCCGATCATGTCCTCGGCGTCGACGAACGACATTTCCACGTCGAGCTGCGTGAACTCCGGCTGCCGGTCGGCCCGCAAGTCTTCGTCGCGAAAGCAGCGGGCGACCTGCACGTAGCGGTCGTAGCCGGCGATCATCAGGATTTGCTTGTAGAGCTGCGGCGACTGCGGCAGGGCATAGAAACGAGCCGTGCTGAATGCGGCTGGGAACCAGATAATCGCGGGCCCCCTCGGGCGTGCTGCGGCCGAGCATCGGCGTTTCGACGTCGATGAAGCCATGCTCGTCGAAATAATCGCGCATGCCGCTTTGATGATCCGATGCCGCAGCATGAGCATTCGCTGCATCTCCGCGCGGCGCAGATCGAGGATAGCGATACTTCAGCCGCAGGTCTTCGCTCGGCAATTCCTCGCTCGCCGGGCTGGAACGGCGGCGTGGCCGAACTTGATTGAGAATTTCCACTTGTTTGGCAAACGAGTTCGATCTCGCCGGTTGTCGAGCTTCGGGTTGACCGTTCCTTCCGGACGGCGAGCGACCACGCCTGTCACGGCGACAACAAATTCAGTCCGCAAGTGCTGGGCAACATTGCAGATTTGCCTCACCCGCCTCGGGATCGAAAACGACTTGCGTCTTGCCGTAGCGATCGCGCAGGTCGACGAACAGCACGCCCCCGTGGTCGCGGGCCTTATCGACCCAGCCGCAAAGAGTCACTGTTTGGCCGACATGCTCGGCGCGAAGCTGGCCGCAAGTATGGGTGCGAATCAACGTGGAATCCTTCGGAAAAAACGGGCTCGGCGGGCGAAACATTCGGCCTGCCGGCTCGGGAGTGAAAGCGGACATTTTAGAGTCCCCGCCTGACTCCGGGAAGCGGAGGAATGCCGCGGAAACGGTACGATCTTCGGGTCGTATAGCGCCTCAGGCGAAGATCATTTGATAGCCAACGGCGAAGATCGCCGCATCGGCAAGCATGTGGCTGAGCCAAGCGCCGTAGAGCGAACCAGTACGTTGGTAGAGCCAGGCCCAGAATTCGCCAGCGAAGGCGACCGCCGCGGAAAGTGCAATTGCCAACGGAACGGGAAAATAGGTCAACAGCACGATCACATGATGGGCCATGAACCCCAGGCTGGACACGACGATCGCGGCCGCCGGCGGCACCAGTTCTCGCAGTCGACCGAAGACGAACCAGCGCCAGTAAAATTCTTCCAGCCAGGAATGGAGCCCGGCATAAAACAGCCCCAGCAAAATGAAGCCCGTGCGGTTCGAGAAACCGATCGACGCGACGCGAGCCTGAACCGCGGTGGCTGCGGCGGCGATTTGTGGACTGCCGGCGAGCACCTGATAGCCGCCGAAGATCACGGCTGCGATCGCCAACCCGCTCGCCAAGCCACCGATGACTGTGCTGAGCCTCGGGCGAGCGCAAACAAACCACCGTCGCTCGATCGCCAGCGCCCAGATAGCAGGCAGGCCGAATTGAATCGCCTTGCCGACGGAGTAGACCCCTTGCTGAACGCCGGGCCGCGCCTCTTGCAACAGGCTGAAGTAAACCCACGTCAGGATGGTCGGATAAACCAGCCCGAACACAACGGCAGCCCAAAGCGTGCTGCGGGACAGATTTTCCGATGGCGCAACCGTGACTTCCCCAGTCATTTCAAACTTTGATCGCTCGGACGGGGACCGCCGGGAAGCGTCATTCGGAAGCCGAAGTTCGTCCAGCTTACGCCGCGGCGCGGCCGTGCAACACGACCTGATTCGCCTCGACCGCGGCAATCGCCGACAGCAGGCGCAGGCGTCTTCCAATTGCCGCGGATCCAAGCGAATTTTCTGCGTCGCCAGCCAAGAAGCTTGGAACTCCTTCGAGGCCACGAGCGCCGCGCCGATGTGATAAAATTGCTGCAAATGCTGCTCGGCCGAGGCGGCATTGCCCTGGCATGCCGCGCCGGCCCAGCGGGCCAATTCCGCAATCGCCTTGTGGGTATCCATCGTTGTCTCCTTGATAGCGTTTCGGCGGTTCAAAACCGGACGAATGTACCAAAGCGACCCGCGCGCCACGAGGTCACTTGTCGGCCGACCCGGTTCGGATCATGCACACGCCAGCCAGACAACGAAGGCGCGAAAATGCGTCTACTTCGCGCTATTCGGCGGCCGGATTCCGCCCGTTTTCGCCGGCGCGGCCTTCAGCTTGTCTTTCGGTTGCTTGGGCTTCTTCTTTTCCTTACGCATGTCCTTGTTTCCCATGTTCGCCTTTGCTCGTGGCTGGAGGAGGGGAGGTTAAAAATCGCTTGCCCGGATGCGGGCTGGCCTCATCGTATCGTATTTTCGTGGAATGCTCCATGCCGCCGGACTTCACTTTCTTTCGCCGCCATCTATGCTAGGTCTTCTGTAGGAAATTCTCGATGCGGCTCGGCTTGGCTAAGAGCCGCGCACGATAGTAAGCGTTGTGGGACGATCCACTCGCCTGAGCGCCGTGCGCGCTTACTGCGTGCGCGGCTCTTTACGCGATTGCTGCGTGCGCTGCCGGTGCTCTCTACAGGGGAACTACGTCGCGTGGCCATGACTTTCAAGACGATTTTGAGCCGATTGTTCACGGTGCCTTACCGGCCCGATCCGATGCTCTCGACGTTTGTCGAGCGCGCTCAGACTCAGGAGGACTCACGGGCCGCGGTTACCGTGGCGGCGCTCGACGCGCTGGAGAGCACGCGACTATTCGGCGTGCACCTGGCCCGGCGTGGCATCCAGCCGGTGCATTTGCGGATCGTCAATCGTTCTGCCGCGCCGCTGCGGCTGCAATTGGTGCAGATCGATCCAAATTACTACACGCCGCTCGAGGCCGCCGGGGCGTGCCATTTCTCGATCGGGCGACGCTTATCGGCATTCGGAATTCTCGCATTTCTGTTTCTACCTTTCTTGCTCATCATCCCGTTCAAGCTGATCACCGCCTACCGGGCGAATCGCCGGATGGACGAGCTGTTTCGCAAGCTGGGTTTCCGGTTGCACCCGATTCCGCCTGGCGGCTCCTCGGAAGGGTTCGTTTTCACGCCGATCGACGTGGGGACCAAGATCGTGAATATCGTTCTGCATCAGGCGAACGATCTGGTTCGGGCGGCGGGACTGATCGAAGCCGACGAAGAGTCGGAAGGGGCCGCCAACTACCATTTCGCAGTAACCGTGCCAGGCATCGCGGTCGATTATCTGCGCCGCGATTTTGCCGCGATGCAACTCGCCGGGCCGATCGAGGAGTGCGACCTGCAAAAGCTCTCCGAACGGCTCTCGGCGATGCCGAGCGCTACGAGCAACGGCCGCGGCACGCGCTCCGGCGATCCGGTGAACCTGGTGGTGGTGGGAGAATTCGAAACGCTGCTGAGCGCGTTCGCCGCCCGCTGGGATGAAAGCGAGACGATCACGCTAGCCACTTGTTGGAAAACCTTCCGGGCGTTTCTGCTGGGTTCGCAGTATCGCTATTCGCCGGTCAGCCCGCTTTATTTGTTCAATCGCAGCCAGGATGTGGCGCTGCAGCGCACCCGGCGCTCGATCAACGAACGATTGCATCTGAGGCTCTGGCTCACGGGGCTGCGATTTCGCGAGCGGCCCGTTTGGATCGGCCAGGTGAGTCGCGATATCGGGGTGCGATTCACGACGAAAACCTGGAATCTGACGACCCATCGTGTCGATCCCGACGTCGACGAGGCCCGCGACTACGTGATCGAAGACCTGTTGCAAGCCGAACGGATCGAGGCGGCCGCCTATGTCGATGGCGTGGGCGCCACGGCGGACAACACGTTCCGCCACAACCTGACCGGCGATCCGTACTTCACCGACGGCAAACGCTGCGCGATTCTGCTCTCGACCCTGCGCACCAAACCGCGGTTCATGGCCTGGTCGTAGTGCTTAAATCGCGTTTCCAGATCATGGAATGGCGAGGCTGCTGCCGAGCCGTAACGGAAAACATTCGACCACGGATGACACCGATATCACCGATGTGAACAAACATTACTTACTGCCTATCCGAGAACCGGCCGAAGAGAGGGGGACAGGCACATTTTGCTCCCAGGGCACCGCAAAATGAGCCAGTCCCCGCCGGTTCTCGGATAGGCTCTTACTCTTTCTCCGTGCCATCGGTCATCCGTGGTTCGACTCCAGACGCTCGGCTCGGCAGGAGCCTCGCCCTCCCGAGACGGTGTGCCGGTTTCAAGGCATGCCAAAGTCATTCGGTCAAAGTGATAATCCCGAAGGTCGCGGGATGCCAGGTCGGAGAAATGCCGCCGCCCCAGTTCATTTGGGCGGCCGGGCCGTGGCCGTCGTTGTCGTTCAGTTGGATCGACAGGCCGAACTTGGCGCCGAACGACGGCAAGATCCCGATTTCGCTCCAGGGGATGCGCAGCTCGTAAACGCAGCGGCCGGATGTTGGTTTGACGCTCAGTTCGTAGACCGACGAATCACGAGCCAGATGGCCCGAGGGTCGCCCACCGCTGTGCTGCTCGCAGCGCCATAGGGTATGCTTGCCACTGCCGCCCGCTGGTTGTTGGGCGGAAATGTAATACAGCATTGATTTCGCTCCGGCTTCCGGCGAGCGATTGGTCGGATCGATGGCCAGCTCGACGCTGTCGCCGTCGATGACCGAAGCGCCGTCGCCGGCCGGATGATGGATGTCGTCGAGCACGTCGACCGCCACGTACAGGTTTTTCGCGTCCCACCGCAGGTACGCAACGCCGCTGATATTCTGCGGCGTCCAGGCGTAATCTTTGCGCAGCGTTTGGAGTTGATTCCGGCCGATCAGCGGGATTGGGCATTTGCCGTCCCAATCGTCGAGCTGGCCGTCGATCTTCGGCGGCGTGCGGACTTTCATCGCTTCGGCGGCGAAGTCGCTTCCCTCGAACACGCTCACGCGAAGATTGTCGTACAACGCGCTGCCCGGCCCGCGCACGACAGGCACGAACGCGGCGGTCGCGATATCTTTGGGGGCTTGATAGCGGCAGGTGAAGACTTGCCAGGCCGCGGTGTGGTCGCCGATGTTGATCACCGAGTTGTCGTAGAGCGAACGGCTGCTTCCATCCTTCATCGTTTGCACGATGTTCGAGCCCCCTTCTTTGCCCCGGTTCCAAACCCAGGCGGTATACAAGTAGGTCGTGCCGCCACGAAGTGGAATCGTTTGGCCGAAATTGGCCCATTGATCCGAAGGCGTGAATTTCAGAACACGCTTGCCAAGGCCGAGGCCCAAACCTTCGCTGGAAATCAATTCGGCGCCGGAGCCGCTCCAATGCTTGGGCGTTTTACCGTTGGCTTCGAGCTCGAGAAAAATCGCCGTTTTGCAACAGGTTGCCGACGCTCTCAGGCGAGATGACCGAAATGATCACCGATTTGGTCACGGACGGAAGTTCTTCCGCGCCGCTGAATGAGACAACAATCGCGTGGGAAAAACTTTCGAGCGCCGTCGTTTCCGGCACGGTGACGGGAATCGACAAGATCTTCTGCTGGCCCCGCTGTAGGTCGAAGCTGGTTTGAGGCTGCCCTGTCCAGGTCGCCGGCAGATCGGTCCGAAGCGTGCCGGATAGCGCGTGGTCGAACAGATTTCGCAGCCGCACTTGGATGCTGCCCGGCTTGCCTTGCAAAAGAGTCACCTGCGGCGTGGCCCGGCTGAGGTCGATCGCACCGGCGCCCGGCGCGACGACCGTGGGAACCAGATTCGCCTTCAGGACATCCAGATTGGCGCCTTCGACGAAGTAGGGCAGGGGGGTGTTGGGCAGATGCACCACGCCGTCGGCGGTCGCCAACTCGGTTTCGTTTCCCTGGCAATCGGTGATCCGCACCGACGCTGCGCCCACGGCGAGCGCCGTCGTTCCCTTTCCCGACGCATTGCTTTCGACCACCAACAGCGATTTCCCATCGCGATCGAACAGGTGATAACGCTGGGCATTGGCGGCCGATGAAAACACGCCCACCGGCGCGGCATGGAACGTCTTCGCCGCAAACACGGCCAGCGTCGCCGCCACGGGCAACGGCGTGTGGTCGGAGAGCATATATTCGCCGTTGCCGATCGGCTCGCCTTCGCCGCCAAAATAGATCAGCTTTTCGCAGCCGGCCGCCAGCTCGTCGGTCCACTGGGTCATGATCCATTTCGATTTCGTTTGTTCCGAAACCAGATCGAGCCCGGGACAATTCCACTGGATGAAGAAGGCGCACGATTCATTTTCCCAGACTTTGACTTGCGGATCGCCGAACGAATCGAGATCTTCGCGAGCTTCGAGCACGCCGGCGCCGTTGCCGTAATGAATCGGTAGCGCATCGATGTATTTTCCCGCCCCGGCGTTGAGCACATCGAGCCGGTAGCCGCGCGGCCAGAGCCCGCCGGCCATCACCGAGTGCAAACTGGGATCGACCGCGTGCGCCGCATCGACGCCGGCGCGGCAGAGCCTCACATAATCGGCCACATAGTCGGGGGTGCCGCCGGGAGTGATTTCATTGAGCCATTCCCAGCCCCAGAATTTTCCCTTATAACGCTGCGACACCGTGGTCACGAGATCGCGAAACGCATCCAGATCGCACGGAAACATCCGGTAGCCGACATACGCGCCGCGCGGCAGCACCCAGGCCGGCGGATCGTAAATGGTAATCACGGTTTGAATACGATTGGCCGCGGCGGCGTCGAAGAACGCATCCCACGGCTCGAGAGCAAAATGCTTCGGCCCAGGCTCGATCGAATTCCATTCGGTGAAGGCCCGGCACGATGTGAGTCCCAACCGCCGCGCGATTTGCAGCACTTCCGAAGTGCGAGCCCCAAGCTGCGCCGCGGCATGAACGGTAAAGCCCAAGCGCGTCGGTTCGCCGTGCGTGATTTCCGCGAGATCGGGAATCCGGCAAAACGTCGTCTCGCGACTCTCCCAGCCGTCGATCTCGGCCTGGAACAAGAAAATCCCGCGCTGCTTCAAGTCCAGCTTCACCGGCACGGTGTTGCCACTGCGGACCGTGGTGAATGGGACCGATCCCTCCGCGACCAAAGCCCGGTTGAAGTCGAAGACTTTGTACTTCAACAGCTTTTCTTGACCTGCCGTGCGCACGTCGTTCAGGCGAGCATGGATCACGACCGGTTCATCGTAGGTGAACAAATTGCCGGGCCGACCCGTTTGCAAACTGTAGTGCCCCGGCGCGGGGCGTACCAGGCATTGGCCCGCACGTCCCAAGGCCAACGCTTTCCTCGGCCGTCGGAAAACGAGCCCAGCAACAACAGCGAATTCTGCCACGAGGCCTTGGGCACCGTCAGCGTGAAGACGTGCCGGCCAGCGCCCGGCTCGACCTTGATCGCCTGTTGGCCGTAATAAAGATGTTGTGTCTTGTCGAACGTGATCGGCTCGGGGGCATGCGGCATCGGCACGCGCGGGCCGAGCGCTTCCAGAGTCAACGTCGTGGTGCCATGGTGTTCGGCCGGATCGAGTGAATAGGTCACCGGAATCTCGATTTTGTCCCCTTCGGCGAGCCGCGCTTCGAGCGGAGTCCAGTCGATGGCGATCCAGCTCTTGTTGTATTTCGTCTGTTTCGACCAATCGGCGTAGCCAGGATCGGGATCGGACACCGAAATCGGCTGCGACGTGACTAACCGCGCATGTTTCTCCCAGACGCCGTCGGGGGCGGTAAAAATTACGAGCACGACGCTGGCGATGTCCGGCTTAGGATGCATGGGAATGTGAAACACCATCTCGCCGCTGGCTTGCACCGGAGGCTTCGGCCGCCAATCGTTCGAGTAAAAGCCGCCGCCGGAGCCGTCGGTCTTTTGGTAATGCAAGTCGCAGCAGAGCGTCGTCTTTTCCGCAATCCCGCGATAAGCGACCTTGATCTCGGCCTCTGTGCCAACACGCAACACCTCGGGGCAAGTGACCGTGTACCACTCGCCTAGATGAATCGTTTGCAATTTCGCCGCCGGCGCTGCCGCGCTCGCGGCGCGCAAGTCAGGACAATCGCTATCAACATTATCGCGCTGCAAACTGGACGGGCCATCTTGAACATCGTGGGCTCCCAAAATTTGCCGCCTGGATACAAATCTCACGCCATCCCGACGAACGCTTCCTCAAGATAGACTGTCGAGGCGTCATTCTCCAGCTTTACGGTGGCCGCGCTCGCCCGCCAATTGAATCTCAGCCAAGCACGTTTTCACTTGGCAGATTGATTCCAGAATGCGCTGTGTGTCGCGAGGCCGCCGGGGCCAGTACAATTGGCGGTTCGGCGGCTCGCCTGATCGTTGGCTCGATGCAACAGGTGACTTGTCTATCAACGGCTCCTCCAAGCAGAATCGCGCATGATCCGGGTCGTCGATGTCGTGCAGCACTACGGCATTCGGCCGGTGCTGAAGCAGATCAATTTGGAAATCGGCGCCGGGCAGGTGGTCGTATTTGTCGGCCCCAACGGCATGGGAAAAACGACGCTGCTGAATGTCATGGCCGGCGTTTTGTCGCCCCAGCGCGGCCACGTCGAATATGATGGCCTGCGCCGCCGCGGCTCGACGGCCGACGAATTGGCGATTCGCCGGCGCGTCGTCTTCCTGCCCGACCATCCTTGGCTCCCCAAAGATTTCACCGGTCGCGAATTCTTGCAGGAGGTGGGCCGCCTGTATGACGTCGAAGACGCCCGGCTGATGAATCACGTCGAACGGCTGCTAGCCGTGTTCGAGCTGGCGAAGGAAGGAGATTGGCCGATTCGAAGTTATTCGAATGGTCAGCAGAAAAAGATCGCGATTTGTTCGGCGCTGGTGACCGAGGCCCCGATCCTGTTGTTGGACGAACCGTTTTCGGGCGGGCTCGATCCGGCTGGCATCCTGGCGCTGAAAAGCATCTTGCGGCATCTTGCGAAAAACACCGCGGCGACGGTCATCCTCACGACGCCGGTGCCCGAGTTGGTGGAAGAAATGGCCGATCGGATCGTCGTGATTCGCGACGGCCAACTGTTGGCCTACGATACGCCCGACGGCCTGCGGCAACGAACCGGCTGCACGGGGCCGCTTACGGAAGTGCTCGAACGATTGATTTTCCCCGAAGCGCTGGGAAACATCGAGAAATACCTGAAAGAGGCGGCCCGATGAAACCGTTTCGGCCATTGCTGCGCTGGTTTCGAACCTGGATTCGGCCCGTTTGGTTTTTGCCGCTCATGGTCGTTCTCTATATCGTCTTCGAAATACAATACCTGCGGGCGCTCGCGGGCGCGCTGGGGCCAAACCCCTTCGATGTCAAAGAAACCGGCCTGCTGCGCGATGTCATGATGTTGATTCTCGTTTTCATCGCCGGCGCATTGCGCAAGGTCGCATCATCCGTTTTTTTGGATCGAATACGGACGTTGGTTGGCGCGAACGCCTTGGCAAGCGGCCAAGCCGTTGCCCTTGGGTTCGATCCAGTTGAGGATTCGGCGACGTGGTTTTCTTGGCGGCCATGGTGCTGGCCCTGCACAACCCGTACATCAGCGCATTTCGAATTCCGCTCGTGTTCCTGGCCGGCTATTTAGCGGTTGTTTGCTTTGGTTTTTGGAACACGCGAACGAAGGAATATGCGGCCGTTGTCACCTTTGGGCTCGGCCTGGTGGCGCGGCTTTGGACAGAACCAGAAATTGCGGCGTCGGTGGCAGCGCTCGTGTATCTAATCACGTGTTTCGGGTTGCAGCGATCGTTGGCTGCCTTTCCCTGGGCAAAAGCGGAGCTGCTGTCGATTCCGCAACCGACCTTGGAGGCGCCGAAAACCAAATCGATTCTGACTACGGAGGTGAGCGACTTGGTTATCCAGAAACCACGGCGGTCATTGGGATGGCCTTATGAGCTTTTGCGACCTGAACAGCCGGCCGCTGCAATTAGTGTGCGCGAAGCGGCGGTTGCAAGCCTGTTGATTGCCTGGTGGGTTTACGCGATTACGGCCAACCCAATGAGATCCCGACATTCGCAAATTCCTTCTCTCGCTCAGTCTTTCCGGTTTCCCGATTTCGCTGTCGATTCTGCGCCTGGGGCGTTATTGCACCAACTATTTTCCGTCGATCGATATCTTGGGCCGACTTTTTACTCTGCGCTGGATTATTCCCGGATACGACAAGGTCTTCGTCGCGCCACTGCTTGCTCTCGTGTTGGCCGGGTGCGCTGGCGGCCTGATCCAAGAACTGAAAGTCGACCCGCTCGAAGTCGTACCGATCGCCGTCGCCTGTACGACCATGATTCTGCTCGCGGGCGGTCCGACGTTGCAAGATTGGCGGTTGACCGGACACCATCGCATTTCGCCCAGCGACAAATCGAAGACCCTGATCCGGATTTAGATTTCAAGCGCAAGCATCGCGAGCTTTCATTGGATCGGGGGTTGCCGGTCGCGACGGTTTTGGTAGGCTGGCGTGTCCGTTTTTCGTCCGAGAATTCTTGATTTGCAGACATTCCGTGGCCGTGCAGAGGATGGTCAGTTAACTTGGAGCGGGCCGGATTTTTTGTTTGGCGGTGTAGCTCAGTTGGTTAGAGCAACGGCTTCATAAGCCGTGTGTCACTGGTTCGAGTCCAGTCACCGCTATTGCTTGTGTATTTGGGCCGAGGCTCTCAAAACATCTTCGAAGGGGAGGCACGGACATGGGCTTTGTGAAGATTCCCACTGTCGATCAGTGGCACGCATTCCGCGACAAGACGCTTAAAATCAAGTCGGCCTTTGGAAAAAAGAGCATCACCAATCCGCTGAAGAAATTCCACGCCATCGCGACGAAGGATTTCAGCAGCCCGGAACAAGTCAAACCGCTCACCGAGCTAACCCAAGCGATCGCCTCGTATAAAGAGGAGATGGCCAAGGACCCCAAGTACAAGGGCCTGGTTTCCAAGTTCAGCGAATTCCTCGAGACGCCGGTCAAGAACCAGATCCAAATGCTGGAGGAGATGGCGCATCCGATCGTCAAATTGAAAACCGGCATCAACGAGATGTCGGCCAACGCCAAAGCCTTCGTCACCACGCCGACGCAGGAAGTGTTCGCCAAACTGCTGGGGGCCAAGCAGACGATCAACCAGGCCATCACTGTCTACTGCGAATTGGAGATGGTCAAGGAAAACAAGGCCGTGCATGAATTCTTGAACACGAACCAGAAGGCGATCAGCGATCTGGTGGAATCGATCGCGCGCGAAAAGGTGCTGGAGAGCCCCAACAAAATGCAGTTGGCCAAAGCCAAAGGCCTGGCGATCCAGCAAGCCATGGTCAAGCTCTACGGCGACTGCAAGAAGAGTAACATTCTGGGATAATCGCCGCCCCCGACGCCCACGAAAAATTCGCCGCCGAGCGTTTGGGAAAACGGAACGACCGACTGCATGATCGAACCTCGGCGGCTGGGTACGACGGAGATCTTTGTTTCGCCCGTCGCGTTGGGTTGCTGGCCGATGGCCGGCATGACCCGCGCCGGCGTGACGGAAGCCGATGGCCTGGCGGTACTCGAGGCGGCGCTCGAATTGGGCATCCAGTTTCTCGATACGGCCTATTGCTACGGGCAGTCCGGCGAGTCGGAACGATTGATCGGCCGGGCGATCGCCGGTCGCCGCGACGACGTGGTGATAGCCACCAAGTGCGGCTTGCACTGGGAACCGCCGCGGCGGCAAACGCACGACGCCCGGCCGGAACGGCTGAAGCGCGAAATCGACGAAAGCCTGCGGCGCTTAGGCACGAACCACGTCGAGCTGCTGTACTTGCACGCGCCTGATCCGAATACGCCGCTATCCGAATCAGCCGGCGCTTTGGCGGAAATCATGCAAGCCGGCAAAGCTCGGGCAATTGGCGTCTCGAATGTCGACTTGGAGCAGCTTCGCGAGTTTGCGGCCGCTTGCCCGCTGGCCGCGTTTCAGCCGCCGTACAACATGCTGCAACGCGGAATCGAAGCCGACGCGCTCCCTTGGTGCGTCGAGCATGACGTCTCGGTGGTGGTTTATTGGCCGCTGATGAAAGGGTTGTTGGCCGGGCGCTTGCCGCGCGGCCATCAGTTTCCGACGACCGATAGCCGCCATAAATATCCGATGTTTCAAGGCGAGGAGTTCCGCAAGAACCAAGACTTTGTTGATGCACTGCGCCCGATCGCCGCCGATGCAGGCCGAACCGTGTCGCAAGTCGTGCTGAACTGGACAATCCGTCAGCCGGGCATCACGGCGGCCTTGTGCGGAGCGACCGTCGCCGGGCAACTGCGCGAGAACGCCGGAGCATCAGGCTGGAAGCTCTCGACCGTTCAAATGGCCCGCATCGATCGGCTCATCGCCGAGCGCGGCGCGGTGGAAACCCGCATGCCCGTGTGATCGCTCGACTGTTGTTCTAGTGCCCCTGTTATCCCTTGTTTTTTGGCTTGTGTGCCACTGTCTTTGCCAGGCTCTGCCAGTGTTCTTCGTTGCTGACCGATCAAGACAAGAATTCCAAAGAGCACTGGCAGAGCCAGCGACACTCTCGAGGCAGGGCAGGGGAGTACGGGTCCGGCAATTGAAAGCGGTGTGATAATCGGCTACGGTTCGCTGTATGGCTTCCGTGTTGCTCACCGCGTTTGAGCCGTATGATCGCTGGAAGACGAATTCCAGTTGGCTGGCGCTCGTCCAGTTGACCCATGACTTGCCGCCCGAGCCGGCCGTCACCACGCGGCTTTATCCGGTCGATTTCGCCGAGGTCAAACGGCGATTGTCGGAAGACCTGAAAGCCAATTACGATTTCGCCATCCATTTGGGTCAGGCGCCCGGCACGAGCCACGTGCGACTGGAGGCGATCGGCATCAACGTCGGCGGATCGAGCAGCCATCCGCTGGAACAACACCAACCATTGACCGACGATGGGCCGGTGGCGTACCGGAGCCCGCTACCGCTGGGCGATTGGGCCGTCAAGCTCCGCCGCTCAGGGATTCCGGCGCAGGTGTCTTATCACGCCGGCACGTACCTGTGCAATGCGACACTGTATCTTACGAGTTACCTGGCCGAGCGGTTCAGCCTCAAGACGCAAGCGGCATTCATCCATCTGCCGCTGGACGTTTCGCAGATCGTCAGCGAGCCTTCCGGCTCGGCGTCATTGCCGAGCAACCTGTCCGCCACCGCTGTACGTCTGATCTTGGAAGAATTGGCATAGCGAGTCCGACACTAGCCCGAAACGTTAGTGAGGACGAACGGCGATGATCTTGCATCACGTCCTCGCTGACGCGTCGGGCTAGTGTAGCCTCGCGCAGCGCCAAACGCGACATTTCTCAAGTCAATGATCAGGCAGTCTGCAATTCCAGCGCCTTCTGCACGCCAACATACGACATCCGCGCTTTCAGGCAGGTGTGCCGGAACGACTCGGGCCGCGACACGCCCGCCAGGCGAAATGTCTCCACGCCGCCGCGACGAAAAACCAAGTCGCCGGCGTGATACCACTGCTGGCCCGGCAAGATGACGGTCTCGATCGTGTCGAAGCGATCGAGATCGACAAACCGTTGCACCTTGGGAATGTAGCCGGTCATGATCGCCACCCGCCGGTTGGTGAGCGTGTAGCGGCGGATGACGAACGGAGCTCGCAAGAAGAAATAGAGCAGGGGCCCGATCGGCGCGGCGGCGAAGGCGAACAGCCGGCCCAGTGTGAACATGCCCCAACCGGCCTTGATCGCAAACAGCCGGCCATGCAGCCGCCCGATCGCGGTCGAAGCCACTGACGGCCAGACGGTCATGACCGTCACTTCTTCCAAACCCGGCGGCGCCACGCCGGCAATCGCTTGTTTCATCCGCCTGAACCCTGAGATGGTTGGATTTCGAATTCTTGAACCGGCCGCTCCGTACGGAGTGGCACTGGCAAGCGCAGTCTGCCCGTGCATGGCCACCGGTTCGACCAGATTAACAGACCGATTCGCTGCGTTCCAGTAGCGCGCGGCAGCGTGGGCAGTATGATCTGCTGCGATGCGACGCGAATTTTGGCATGGTACAATCGGCGGTGCGTCGAGCCTATTCCTTTTCCATTCGCGAATGCTCATCCCAGCGGTTTCAGCACAGAGGACCTACAACGATGGGAGCGGATTATTACTACACCCGGGCCGGCCAGCGATTCGGGCCGGTCTCGGCCGAGCAACTCAAGAGCATGGCCGCCTCGGGACAGCTGCTCGTGGACGACATGGTTTGGAAGGAAGGGATGGCCACGTCGATCGCCGCGGCCCGGCTGAAGGGCCTGTTTCCCGCCGCGGCGCTCAACCCCGTAGTGCCGCAACCGGTCGTGGTTCCGGAGCACCCGCACGAATTCCGCGTGGCCGATTTGCCGCCCCCCAAGCCGGCTCCCACGGCAACCGAAGTTCCGCATGCGCAGCCTGTCGAATACAAATCGCCGCTCGACGAAGACAGCCAGGCCGACATCATGGCCCGCAAGGCGAAAGTAGCGGCGTTGGCCGCGGGCACCGATGCGCTGCGCGCGCTTAAGGTGATGGCGGCGGATCCCGTCGGAGGCTTGAAGGCGGCATACGAGAGTCTCGGCGCCGCGCGGGCCATGGCGGTTGGCATTGTGTTCGGCGTCGTGTTCGATTTGTGCATTGTCATCGGGGGGCGGCTCTATTTTGGCTCCGCAGTTTCGCTGGCCGGGCGTCAAGCCGGCTTTCCGTTCATGGGATATATCAAGCTGCTACTGGCTGGTGTCGTCATGTTGGCGGTCGCCGTCGGTGGTTCAGCGGCACTGCGGAAGATGTTCAAGAGCACGGGGGGTGTGCAGGGAGATATATTTCTAGCAGGCGCGTCGCTGTTGCCCATCGGCGTGGCGGTATTCCTAGGGGGAATTCTCGGTATCTTGAACATGGAATTAAGCCTGGCGATTTTGCTCTTCGCCTTTTCAACCACGGTTCTCATGCTGTATAGCGGCTTCACGACATTGCACGGCGTCTCTTCCACCGCGGCAACCGTCTGCGTGCCCCTGATTTTGATTCTCGACGCCTACGCCTGGAAAGTCGTCTGGTCGATGTGATTTCCGTGCGATTTACCAGCGGCAATCCGAAATGATCGCTGGCGCAGTATACGGAAAAGGGTAATTCTGACGTCGTAGGAACCGCTATGAACCTATTTGTCGTTGACCACGCTCATGCCGCGAAGCTCGATAGCATCGGGCAGCAGTGCGCTGAAATCCGCGATGAAAGCGGCCGCTTGTTGGGCTACTTCACTCCCGCTGTCGATCATTCGATCTATGAGGGTGTGGAATCCCCCATCTCGGCCGAAGAAATGAGCTCGCCGAATCCAACAAGGTGGCGGCCGTCCGCTCAAGGAAATTATGGCCGACTTGGAACGACGCGGATGATTTACACGGTGATTTGGCTACCTGAAGCTGAAGCAGCTTTCGCGCAAATCTGGGAAGCCGACCAATCGGCACGTTCCGCAGTCACCGCCAGCGCCTACGAGCTCGATCAACTCCTGGGCACCGATCCCGTCGGAGCGAGCGAGTCTCGCGAGGGGAAACTGCGGATCATCCTTGTGCCGCCACCGGGAGCTTCGTTTTCGTATTCCAACGACGACCGAAAGGTGTGGGTCGGCGAAGTATGGCGATACGATAAACGGCGGAAATAGCTCAACAGCGTCGCGGATGATTCACCGCCGCGCGTAGCGGTCCAGCGCGTGGCTGCCGACGAGTTTCCATTCGCCGTTGGCGGCCTTTTTCCGGGCGCCGGGGCCGGGGTCGTCGCCTTCTTTTATCGGCAGCGGCGTTAGCTCGGCGAAGAAATTCACCGCCGGCTTGCGGCCGCCGCACTGCATCCAATCTTCCTGTAGCCGAAACAGCTTGTTGCTGCGCTCCGGCAGCCGGAGCCGATCCCCCTTTTGCAAGACCAGCTCGTGGACGCCGGTCCAGCCGAACCAGAAATAGCAGGCCGTGTGGGCGGGAATCCAGTGCCCTTTGCCAAGCTTGTCGGTCAGATAAAACTCGGCCCAGTTGTGATTGGGAATCCACACCAGCCGGGCCGGAATGTTGGCCGCGCGGCACAGCGCCACGAACACGGCCGACATCTCGGCGCAATCCCCGAGCCGGTTGTTGAGTGCCGCGACCACGCCTGTGTAAGGGCCAATCTGCGGGCGGATGTTTCGCGGAATCCACTCGGCAAATTTCCGAGCCAGATCCCAGGGGTGCTTCGTCTCGCCCCGCAACTCGCCGAGCAGCTTGTGGACTTCCTTGCTGGAGGTTTGGATCCCCGGGCTTTCGCCCAGGCTGGTGGACCGGACCGCGGGCGGAATTTTTTGCTGCTCCGGAAATTGGTCGCGCTGGTAGTTTTGAAACTGCTTGTAGACCGTGAGCTTGTAATTCGCGGTCGCGGAGATGGTTTGTCCGGCGCTGATTTCGGGGGCCGACAAGAATAACTGCCGGGCGTCGGGGCCGAGGTCGCGCACCTCGGCGTCGCAGCCTTGCGTTTCGACGTGCTCCGCGTCAAGCGTCTGCTCGGGGCAGGAGAACGGCGCCGGCGTGGTCGCCAGGATCTGACTGGCGTTGCCGCGCCCTTGCAGTTCGATGCCCAGCTTTAGTTGATACGGCCGGGGCTCGAGATAGCCGGTTTGTCCCGCCGGCGGAGAGTTCCAAATCCATTTCCCGTCGCCAACGACGGGGATCACGCTGAACGCCGGCGGCGCACCGTCGCTCTGCGACGATGCAAATGGCGCGGCCAGTGGATCGACTCGCGACTCGAGCGCCGCCAACGCTCCGACGGCCGTGGCCCCCGCGCCAAGTTGCAAGAACGTGCGACGATCCATGACGAATGCTCCTAAGCCTTCTCTTTCGCAGGGTGCCACTGGCTCTGCCAGTGCTCGCAGGAATGCTTGCCTCGATCGGTCAGCAACGAAGAACACTGGCAATGCCAGTGGCACCCGCGCAAATTCGCCGTGGGAGAACGTTGCAGCCTGACCGGCCCTCTCGGATTTGCATTATCCATGATTTTCACCGCGCGAAGCAAGCGCTTGTGCCACTCCAACTTCCGCAATTGTGTGGAGGACGGCGCGGCAAACGTCACACGATGCGAACCGAACTAACGCTGCGAATTCATCCGCCGCTTGAATTTCTCTAATATCGCCCGGCTAAGTTGCGGGCGATTCGGCGGCGGCCCTTTTCGCCCGCACGAAAAGGGGCGCCATCCGTGCCACGGCAGAATTTGGATTTGCTTCGCGTCGTGCGAACAGACTGCCGCGGGCGGACGCCGTCGACGGCAACCGCGGTTGCCAAACCAAAGGAGTGACACATGTCGAAGGTACTACTGGGGCGAGTAGGAGTTCTGGCGTTGATGGCCTTGTTGGCCATTCCGGCGGTCATTTCGGCCGAGGAATTGACGAAGAAGCACGAAGGACCGCAGATGGGCAAGCTCGAAGAAGCCGAAGCATCCGGCCAAATCGGCGAGCCGAACTACGGCTATGTCGGCAACCTCGGCTCGTTCGAAGTGACGACCAAGGGCGACGCCATGGGGATGATCGTGGTCCACAACTATCCGGAAACGACGAAGTTCGCTCTCGGATCGACGAAGCTGGAGTTCGTCGGCGCCAAGCGCATCGGCGACGTCGACGGCTGGGTGTTCAAGACCCAATGGGACGGCAAGATGTATCCGTCGAAGATTTTCTTCAGCTCGGAAGAAGTCTATTTTGGTGGCGGGGCGTCGTCCTACATCGTGGCCGACTACCGCGACGGCACCGGCTGGACTTGGAAACTGCAATCGATGCGGCGGATGGACATCGTGCAGAAGTGAGCAAGTTGGTCCGAAATCTCGTTTCGTGACCTCGGGAGGGCGAGGCTCCCGCCGAGCCGGCCATCCCAGTTCGCGAACATGCGGAAAACAGAAAGCCCTCGCCGGTGATAAGCCGGCGGGGGCTTTTTTCATTAGGGGCGGAGGCAAACAGCGAACCCGATGCGACCTGAAAGGCGGCTCTTGCTTCCCTTCTTTTCTCAATCAGAGTTTGGAGCCGCAGCAGCGAAACGCTAAGATGAGGCCGTTCACTCTTCTCGGTCTCTTGATCCTATTTCGCGAGACAGCGGTTCTCTAGTGTTCGAAGAAATCGCCGTGGCAGGCGATTTCCGGCTCCTCAAGACGTTCAACGCCGGGGAACGTGATGGCTATTCGAAATTGCAGGCGCGCGATTACGCTCATCGAAGTGCTCGTGGTCATTTTTATCCTGGGCCTGTTGATTGCGTTCTTGTTGCCGGTGACTCGCGGCACGCACGAAACCGCCTATCGCAACCAGTGCCAGGGCAGGATCAAGCAGATCGGTTTGGCATTGTTGAATCATGAAAGCGCGTTCGGCAGATTTCCCTTAATCAGTTCGCGGCACGATCCCCAACTCTCCGCCGCCAACACGGCGCGCCCGGCCAGCGCCGTGCCGGGGCCGACCGAAGCGGGCTGGAGTTGGATCGTGCGCATCCTGCCTTACTTGGAAGAAGCCGATCTGTACAAAACGATCCAATCTGAATCAGCAGATTTCAAGATCGAAACTGGGCCATTTGCTCCGTCGATCACTGCCCCAGGCAAGGCGCCGACGGGACACTGCTCGTGCGTTTTCTTGCCGGCCTTGGTTTGCCCGAACTGGGGCGGCAATACGAACACGAATTCGAACACGTCGATCGACGTTGCTCGGCGCGATCCCCGGAGTGCCCGAATATGCGAGCGTCAATGGAAAAGTCGCTCCCACGAATTACAAAGTGATCGTCGGTACTCACATGGTCGATGGCGCGGCCGCTGGAAAATGGCGGCATGTTGCTAACAGCGGAAGCCGGTTCCACGACTCAGTCGTTCGAGGATGGCGTGTCCAAGACCTTCCTGGTCGCCGAGACAAAAGAGTGCGGTTACGCCTCCTGGTACGACGGCACGTTGAATTGGCTCGTCACAAACGACCCGAACGCGAAAACGCCGCCAGGCGTCGATTCGGGCAAAGAGACCTTCCCACCTTGGTTCCACGCGCAGGTCGCAATCAACGTCGGCCCTAAACCGGGCCAACCGACGCCGATTTTTTACTTGCCTTCGTTTTTGACCAAGAGGCGCCAAAAAATTCGGTGAATTGGGGCCCGTCGAGCGACCATTCCAACGGCGCTGTGATGCATGTCTTCGCCGACGATCATGTCCAGGCGATTACTGTCGATTGCGACCCGGGAACATATCTAAATCTCACAACCCGCGCCGGCGGCGAGCAAGGCCCGCGGCCCCCAGGTGTACCCGACTTGATACAGTAGTCGTGGACACGCGTAAGATCGTCCTAATGCCGCCAAAAGGCCATTGCGATTTCGAAGACGATCAGCAGGATGACGATGATCTCCAACAATTCGGTCCGGTACGTGGCCGATTGGTCGGAGACGACTTGATACACGCCCTCGACCACGTCGAGCGAGCGCTTGATGCTGCTGTCCCAATCGTCGAGATGAAATCGGGCCGCGAGCAAGTGGTGCACGCGGGCGAGATACTGGTCGCCCACCAATTTCAAGGCGTTGCCCGTCCGCTCGAACAGGCTGTTGGCGTCGATTCTCAATTCGCCGAGCGCACGCAATGGTTGGGCGTGTGTCCGCCAGAACGGCAACCAGGATCGGACCAACGGATGGATCAGCCGATAGGCGTCGGCCAGCCGATCGTCGAGCAGCCGATCGATGAACCGGTATTCGAGCAACTGCAAATTCGCGAATTCGATCGTTTGCAGCGTTTCCTCGCAATCGCGATCGATCAGCAATGCCGCGGACCATTCCGGAACAAACAAATCGGTCGGGCTATAGCTGATGTGGTTCTGCACAGCTGCCGCGACTTCGTCGGGACTCAGCGGTTCAGGCTCCAGCCGGGCCAGAGCAGCAACCCACGCCGCCGAGTGCCGCAGCAATTCGCCGGGCGGCGGCAGCGGGCACGTCGGCGGCAATTGGAACACGACATATTCTTCGCTGAGCGGGCTGAACAGCGGCTGCTGGATAACAGGCCGGAGTTTTTGAAACAGCCCGTCGATCGCCGTCCGGGCTGTACTTTCCAGCCAGCGCGAATCGGCGAATCGGCCCGCCAGGCGTGCGAGGGCCGCTGGCGATAACGAGAACGGCACTCGAATCGCTACGCTCAGGCCGCCAAAGTCGAACAGCGTAGCGTCGGCCGCGGCTTCGATCGGCATGGGGCTGCCGGTTACGCCCAGATCCAGTTGCACCGGCGCAAGCGGATAGCGCAGCGGCGCGGGGGCATAGGCGAACGAGGTGGGCGTGCGGCGGCGGCGGGCCAGCTCGTGGGTGTGACTCGGCAGTAGATGCCGCGCGCTCTCGAGATCGACTTCCTCGCCCCAATCGAAGGCGACGAAAACGTGCGCGGTCCCGGTCAGAACCATGTCCACTGCGATTGAGTCGCTTGCGGGTTGCGGCGTGGCGAAGTCGGGCATTATGGAAATCAGTAGTGGCCGGGCGGCGAACTGTTCAAATCGGCAAGTTCGGCCGTTTGATTTGATCGGTCATTTGGCTGTTATATCCGACCGGTTGCGCGCTCGGTGAACCGAGCGGCTAAATTCGCTGCGCAAAACGAGTGATGAGATTTAGCCTGCGCAAAAAAAGACCCGTCCAGCCTGGCTAAGCCTGAACGGGTCTCTATCTAGTCAATTTGGTAGCTGGCTGTGGGCCTTGCTGCTTTCACAGTAAAGCTTTGGCCGACCTCTTAGCCGGTTCACAAGACTTGTCTCCACATGATAACCCGATCGGCGTCGCGGCCGAGGGGTTGAAAAATCCTTAGAAAGGAGGTGATCCAGCCGCAGGTTCCCCTACGGCTACCTTGTTACGACTTAGTCCCAATCGCGGAGTTCATCTTAGGCGCCTGGCTCCTTGCGGTTGCCTCAGCGACTTCGGATGCCCCCCACTTTCGTGGCTTGACGGGCGGTGTGTACAAGGCTCAGGAACACATTCACCGCGGTATGCTGACCCGCGATTACTAGCGATTCCGGCTTCATGCAGGCGAGTTGCAGCCTGCAATCCGAACTGGGGCATGTTTTTTGAGATTTGCTTGCTCTCGCGAGTTTGCTTCCCTTTGTGCATGCCATTGTAGGACGTGTGCAGCCCTAATCATAAAGGCCATGAGGACTTGACGTCATCCCCACCTTCCTCCGGTTTAACACCGGCAGTCTCACTAGAGTCCCCGCCATGACGCGCTGGCAACTAGTGACAAGGGTTTCGCTCGTTAAGGGACTTAACCCGACATCTCACGACACGAGCTGACGACAGCCATGCAGCACCTGTGCACGTTGTACCCGAAGGCCTGGCTCCTGTTTCCAGGAGTTAATCCGTGCATGTCAAGACTAGGATAAGGTTCTTCGCGTAGCCTCGAATTAAGCCACATCCTCCACCGCTTGTGTGAGCCCCCGTCAATTTCTTTGAGTTTCAGCCTTGCGACCATACTCCCCAGGCGGAGCACTTAACACTTTCGCTTCGACTGGAAGGCTATGGAGGGCCCTCCAATCCAGTGCTCATCGTTTACGGCTAGGACTACCGGGGTATCTAATCCCGTTCGCTACCCTAGCTTTCGTGCCTCAGCGTCAGAAGAGATCCAGTGAGCCGCTTTCGCCACCGGTGTTCCTTAGGATATCAACGCATTTCACCGCTCCACCCTAAGTTCCGCTCACCTCTATCTCCCTCGAGCACGGTAGTTTTGAGCGCAGTTCCTCGGTTAAGCCGAGGGATTTCACACCCTACTTTCTGCGCCGCCTACGCACCCTTTAAGCCCAGTAATTCCGAATAACGTTCGGACGGTTCGTCTTACCGCGGCTGCTGGCACGAACTTAGCCCGTCCTTCCTCTGAGGATAGGTCAAGCACGATGGGAGTACCCACCTGTATTTCCTCCCCTCTGACAGTGGTTTACAACCCGAAGGCCTTCATCCCACACGCGGCGTCGCTCGGTCAGGCTTGCGCCCATTGCCGAAGATTCTCGACTGCAGCCACCCGTAGGTGTCTGGGCAGTGTCTCAGTCCCAGTGACGCGGGTCGTGCTCTCACACCCGCTACCCATCATTGCCTTGGTAGGCCGTTACCCCACCAACTAGCTAATAGGATGCAGACTCATCCTCAGGCGGAATCACACCTTTGATCCGGAGATATTATCCGGTATTACCTGCAGTTTCCCGCAGCTATCCCGGTCCTGAGGGTAGATGATCTACACATTACTGTCCCTTTCGCCGCTGTCCCCCTTGCGGGTTCTCGCGCGACTTGCATGCCTAATCCACGCCGCCAACGTTCATTCTGAGCCAGGATCAAACCCTTCAATTGATGTAATTGCATTATCCGCGCGACACGAGCTTTCCCCGACCGCGAGGAAACTTGCGTCACGCACCAACGGTCCGATTGGCCAGCGGGTTGTAAGCCACGTTCATTTGACGGTTTGTCAATTTTTGCCGTCCGCGAGCTTCCATTCGTGAAAACAAGAGCCGCTCGTTCCAGCTATGCACAGCCTTGTGCTGGTGAAACTCAGAGGTCACACACAACCAAATTGTCAAAGATCATCCAGACGCTTACGGCTCGAAAATAACCGGCCGCAAGTTGGGTGGCCCCAGAGGGGTTGCCCCAATGTTTCTTACGATTTCAATAGGCGAACGGCTTGTCGACCTACGGAAATCGGGCGGAAGACTCCACCTTCACCCGGAGAGAAACGCTCAGCCATGCCAAGCGCGTGCTCCAGGAACAACGGATTCTAATGATCGGCTCACCGTTGTCAACAGGCCGCACAAATAATTTTCTCGTATCCCATCCGGAACGATCCGCCAGAATCTATTTACAAACCCCATGTTGCGCGTCCGTCGCAGATTCTCTTCGACAAAATCGATCCTCCAATGAAAAACCGCCCTGCAAGCAAGGCGGCTAATAGAATCGCTTAAGGTATCCGAGCGCAAAGTCGCAACTTGCTAGCGGGGAAGGAGCGATGCGCCGCCAGCCAGGGACACGATCAAACCGGCCGGGCGCCGGCCCGAAGCGGCAACGCTGCGGGTTGCGATTTTTCATCCAGCGCGCGCAGCTCGCCACGCACGATGTGCACGTCGGAGGGAGCCTCGATCCCGAGTGTCACCCGGCCACCGGCAACCCGGTTGACGACCACCACGATGCCGTCGCCGATAACGATCCGCTCTCCGACTTTCCTTCTTAGAATCAGCATGGGTTCCTCCCTGCGATGTGCAAACCAAATCTGTTCATCAAACTTTGTTCACGCCGCATGAAGCAATCGTCGTGCCACGTTGTCACCCGTGCGCCATCGCCTTTGACTTGATGCCGGAATCTTTAGGAAAAATCAGCGTTTTAACAATTTTTCGGCCAAGCGTTGTCACTCGTAATTGCTTTGGGAAAAGCCGCGACTTCGTCTCATTTTGGGCTTGGAATCCCGAAATGAGACGAGTCGGGCGTCCCGATTGGCACAGCTAGCGGCGCCGACCCGAGCAAAAAACAATCGGGCCGATTGTCTGTAATGACAATCAGCCCGATTTGATGATCTCGATTCGTCGATCGTCGGCCGCGATGGCCGGCGACATCAAACAACGCGAGTTTTGCCGGGGACTGGAATCGGATAATTCCCCTCCGCGTCGGGAACGGTCGGCGGCGTGGCCGTGAAGGAATATTCCTTCGGCATCACGCTGAGCTTGGAATTCAGCGCGTCGTCCCACGTGATTTCCTTGCCGGAGTAGGTGCACATCCGGCCCAGGATGGCCATCATCGTGCTGTTGGCCCCGTACGTAGCTTCGTTGTACTTTTTGTTCTGCCGAATGGCGGCGAACAAATCGTCGTGCTCTACCTGGTACGGGTCCTTCGAGTGCCCGCTGAAGTTGTAGTTATTCCCACCTGGCACGTTGATCCAGCCGCCGGGCGCCGACGTTCCCTTGGTGCCGTGGGCGTACTCGGTCACGACGTCCCAACAGCCGGGGATGTGCCGGCATTGGCTAAAGACATGCGAGCCATCGGCGTATTCGAATTCGACGCAATGGTGGTCGAACGTTTCGCCGTAATCCTTGCCTTTGCGCACCTCGCGGCCCCCCATGCCGTTGGCCTTGACCGGGACGGCGTCCTTGACCCAATGGGCCACGTCCAGATTATGGATGTGCTGCTCGACGATATGATCGCCGCAGAGCCAGACGAAGTAGTACCAGTTGCGCATCTGGTATTCCATTTCGGTCCAATGCGGCTGACGCGGCGTTCACCCAAGGCGTTTGGCCGTTCCAGTAGATGCGCATGTCGACGATGTCGCCGATCGCGCCGTCGTGGAGCCGCTTGATGGTTTCGATGATAAGGCGCCTGATGCCGGCGTTGCAGGCCGACGCCGACCTTCAGATCCTTTTTCTTCGCTTCTTCGGCGGCGGCCAAAACCTTGCGGATGCCGCCGGCGTCGGTGGCGACCGGCTTTTCCATGAACACGTTCTTGCCGGCCTTCACCGCGGCCTCGAAATGGATCGGGCGGAAGCCCGGCGGCGTGGTGAGCAACACCATGTCGACGCCCGAATCGATCGCTTTTTGATAAGCGTCGAAGCCGACGAACTTCTTGTCTTCCGGCACGTCGACCCGATCTTTGAACGCTCCCTTCAAGCTTCTGTAACTTCCGTCCAGACGATCTCGGAACGCGTCGGCCATGGCGACCAGCTTCACGGGTCCTTCGGTGCTCAAGGCCTGACCGCAGGCGCCGGTGCCGCGTCCGCCGCAGCCGATCAGAGCGATTTTGATGGTGTCATCGCTGGCGGCATGCGCCGATCGTGCGATGCTCAGCGTGCTGGCCACGGCGCCGGCGGCTGCCGCCACGCTCGAGGTCTTGAGAAAATCGCGCCGGGAAGGGGTCGCGGCGGCGTTTGCGGCAGCGCTGGGTTAGATCGGGGCTCATCTTGAATTCTCCGAAAGACTGGGAAAGGATGGGTGGGAGGCAAGGAGGGACCACTTGTGAACCAAAATCCCAATCTACCTGCCCGCAAACCCGAATTCCAGCAGCGAGCGGAACCTTTTTCTTAAACTCAAGCGCATTTTCAGGCAAGCATTCACGCCCCGGAGATTTTTCGTGCGGCAAACAAGTCGACTAATTCGGAACTCGTGCAAGAGCGTCGGGAGCCGTGTCGTATCGATGGCTGTAATCGCAGCTGCTATTTCCGCGCGGCCTCGTCGCCGGCGAGCCGGCCGGATTGCAGCGATTCGAATTCACCGAGCCGCACATGGCGGTGGACTTTCGCATCGTCCTCTATGCGTCGGACGCGAAGTCGGCTCGCCAGGCCGCCGATGCAGCATTCGCCCGGATCAAACAAATCGATACCGCGATGAGCGACTACGACCCGGATAGCGAATTAAGCCGCTTGAGCCGCACCTCGCCGGCGGCGGCGGGAGTGCATGTCAGCGACGATTTATGGCGCGTGTTGGATCGGGCCTGGAAAAAATCCGAATTGACCGGCGGCGCGTTCGACGTCACGGTCGGGCCGCTGGTCAAGCTCTGGCGCCGGCGCGCCGCACCGGCAAGCTGCCCGAGCCGGAAGCCATTGAAAAAGCTCGACAGGCGGTCGGATATCGGTCGATGGGGCTCGACGCCGCGAAGCATACCGTCCGGCTGGTGAAGCCCGGGATGCAACTGGATCTGGGGGGCATCGCCAAAGGTTATGCGGTCGATGCGGCTTTGGCGGCGATGCGGGCTCGGGGCATCCGCCGCGCACTCGTGGCCGGCAGCGGCGATATCGGCGTCGGCAACGCGCCGCCGGGCCGGGCCGGCTGGCGAATCGGCATCGCACCGCTCGATCTCAAACGACCGCCTGCTAAGTTTGTGGTCCTCGCGAACGCGGCGATTTCGACTTCCGGCGATTCGCGGCAGCATGTCGACATCGGCGGCAAGCGCTATTCGCATATCATCGACCCCAAGACAGGCATGGCGCTGACGGGCGATAGCTCCGTGACTGTAATCGCGCCCGAGTGCACCATGACGGACGGATTGACGAGCGGTTCGAGTGTCTTGGGCCCGCGGAAAGCACTGGAAATGATCGAACGATTGCCGAGTGCTGCGCTGTATATCGTGCGTCAGGTGGACGGCAAGACGGAAACCTACGAATCCAGCCGATTCCATCAATTCGAGGCCCCGCAAACTGCTCCTTCCACCGAGCCGGCATCGCCGGCCGACGGCTAAGGTGGCCAAGAATCGCATCGGGAGGGCGAGGCTCCTGCCGAGCCGGGCGTTCTGCTCGGCTCTGGCACGGCTCTTCCGCGCCACCGAGTGCATAGGGGGAAATGAGCAATTTGCCGCCAGACTTGCGATGCCGGCTCGGCGGGAGCCTCGCCCTGCCTGGCGGTTGCCATACCGTCTCGAGTCAGCCATCTCGTCGCCCAGGATTGGTGATGTTGAATTCATTCATTTTGCGATTGCAAACCCCGGCTAGAGTGGTAAATTGGCTGTCTAATTGGAATTAATTGGCCGTATGCACCGTAGGAACGTTTGATCGCACATGACCATGACCAAGCAGCGCAAGCAGGCGCTGATCGGCGATTTTCGCCGCGAAGAGAGCGATACCGGCTCACCCGAGATCCAAGTTGCCTTGTTGACCTCGAGAATTGCCGAGCCTCACCGAACATCTCCAGACGCATAAGAAAGACTTCGCCAGCCGCCGTGGGCTGCTGATGATGGTCAGCCGGCGTCGTCGCTTGTTGGATTACCTCAAACGAGTGAATCCGCAGCGATACCTCGACATCATTCGGCGACTGGAGATCCGCAAGTAGGGCCCCCGTGTCATAGGCTGATGGGGCTGGCGGAAAAAGGTGGGTTCGGCGGCGCAGGTCTGCGGATGCCGTCTCGCCAGAGACGGCCAAAAAAGTGTCTCGCAAGAGGCAACCGAGTGGTCTCGCAAGAGACCACGACCTGCAAACAGCCGGGCGGTTCTCTTCTAATCGGCCTGTTGCGTTGCGCCGGCCATCGAACGGGCGCAGAGCGCGATGGTCGTCCCCTCGCGATTTTCTGCTCGGGTTTTTGGGCGTCCCGTTCTGGGCAACAGCGCCAATGTTGGCAAGCACGTAGGCATTAGCAAGCAGGAATAAAAAATTGAAAGTACGTGTCGAAAAAACCATCGGAGCGAGCGTTTTATCCATTGAAACCGGACTTCTCGCCAAGCAGGCCGCCGGAGCGTGCCTGGTGCAATATGGCGAGACCGTCGTCATCACCGCGGTGACCACCGGTCCGCCGCGGCAAGCAGGGGGCGACTTCTTCCCGCTCACCTGCGACTATCGCGAACGCACGGCTGCGGCCGGCAAATTCCCCGGCGGCTTTCTCAAGCGCGAAGGCCGGCCGACGATGAAGGAAACGCTCACTTCGCGGCTGATGGATCGTCCGATCCGCCCGCTGTTTCCCGCCGGCTTCCTCGATGAAGTGCAAATCCAGAGTTTCGTGCTCTCCAGCGATCGGCAAAACGACGCCGACGTGCTGGCGATGAACGGAGCCGCCGCGGCATTGGGGCTCTCACCTCTGCCGTTTCACGGCCCGATCGCGTCGATTCGGTTGGGACAAGTCGGCGGCCAGTTTGTGCCGTTTCCCACCCAGGATGAGTTGGAGGAAAGCGATCTCGATCTGATCGTCTCGGGGAGCAAGCAGTCGATTCTGATGATCGAAGGCTTCGCCCGCGAAATGCCCGAGGACCGGATGGTCGCGGCCATCGTCGAGGCCCATCGGCTGATCTGCGAAATCTGCGATTTGCAGACCGAGTTGTTTCAGAAGGTCGGCGTTCAAAAGCCGCATTACGAATTGGCCCCGTCCGATGGCTTGTTCGACAAGTTGAAGCAGCGCTACTACGACGCCTTCTGCAACGTCAAGCAGACGGAAGGGAAGCATGCCCGGTCGGCGGCGGTGAAGGAACTCAAGGCGAAAGCGATCGCCGAAATGATTCCCGATCCGAAGGCCGAAGGGGCCATTTGCCCCAACGCCCTCGGAAACGCCTGGCATCACCTGGAAGAACGGGTCGTGCGGGATCTGATTCTCAGTGGCAAACGGGCCGACGGGCGCAACAACAAGTCGCTCCGCGCCATCGAGTGCGCGGTCGATCTACTGCCGCGGGTCCACGGTTCGGCCTTGTTCCAACGGGGCGAAACGCAAGCCCTGATCACGGTGACGCTCGGCACGTCCGCGATGAGCAGCGGGTGGATGGCTTGTTGGAAGAGTATTCGAAAAAATTCATGCTCGACTACTACTTCCCGCCGTTCTCGGTCGGCGAGACGAAGCGGATCACGGGGCCCGGCCGCCGCGAAATCGGCCACGGCGCCTTGGCCGAGCGGAGCATCAAGCCGGTGCTGCCCGATCCGGAAGATTTTCCCTACACGATCCGCGTGATTTCCGACATCCTGGAGTCGAACGGCTCCAGCTCGATGGCCAGCGTGTGCGGGGCGACGCTCGGCCTGATGGCCGCCGGCGTGAAGATCACTAACCCAGTAGCTGGCATCTCGGTCGGCTTGGTCAAGGAGTCCGACTCGCAGTGGGTTCTGCTCACCGACATCATCGGCGACGAAGATCACTTCGGCGATATGGATTTCAAAGTGGCCGGCACGCAAAAGGGAATTACCGGCATCCAGTTGGACCTGAAAATCGACGGCATCAGCGAGGAGATCGTGCGGGCCACGTTGGCCCAATCGCGCAAGGCGCGGATCGAAATTCTGCGTAAGATGATCACCACGATTTCTCGTCCGCGTTCGGAAATTTCCGATTGGGCTCCGCGATTGTTGCGAACCCATATCGATCCGGAAAAGATCGGCGCCCTGATTGGTCCGGGCGGCAAGACGATTCCGCGATTCAGGAATCGACCGGCGCGGTGATCGAGGTCGAAGACGATGGCACCGTGACCGTGGCCAGCAACGACGCGGCCGGGGCCAAGAGCGCGATGGACAAGGTCGAAGCCATCACCGCCTCGGTGCAAGTCGGCAAGATCTACGAGGGCCGGGTCACCAGCGTGAAGGATTTCGGCGCGTTCATCGAAATCATTCCCGGCAAGGACGGCTTGTGCCATATCAGCGAGCTCTCCGACGAATATGTGAAGAGCGTAGCCGACGTCTGCAAGGTCGGCGACTCGGTGCATGTGAAGGTAATCGCCGTCGACGACCAGGATCGGGTGAAGCTCAGCCGCAAGGCGGCGCTCCGCGAGATGGCGGTCCCCGCCCAGACCCAAGCCTGACAAACTGCTGCCGATAGAAACTTAACAACAAAACGCCAAGCCCAGGGACGGCTGTCCCTGGGCTTTTTTTGTTACAATTTCTGGCGACGAGGTCGCGCCGTCTTTGCTTTAATCTCGGATTTATCATGACTCCGCCGCGAAGCGAATCGGAACCTGCCGGCCGTTCGGCGGCCGATCTGTACACCGAGATCGCGCGCCTGGCAGGCGGCCTGGCCCATGAAATCAAGAACCCGCTGTCGACGATCCGGCTGAACATGGAACTGCTGGCCGAGGATTTTGCCATTGAGCCGCAAACGCCGCGCGAACGCCGGGCGCTGATCGAAAATCGCGCTGGTCGAGCAGGAATGCCAGCGGCTGGAGGACTTGCTCAACGATTTCTTGAGCTTCGCCCGGCCGCAAACGTACCAGCGAGCGCCCGCCGATTTGAACGCCGAGGTCCAGCGGATGTTGGACTTCTTCGAGCCGAAGGCGGCCGAGTCGCGGATCGAGGTGATCCGCTATCTCGATCCCGAACTGCCGAGCGTGTTGTTGGACAAGGAGCAGTTCCAAGCAGCGCTCTTGAACCTGGTGCTCAACGCCCAGCAAGCCATGGCGGCGGGCGGGCAACTCCTCGTGCGGACTCGCGCCTGCCCAGCGGCGTGGCTTTGGACCTGATCGACACCGGCAGCGGGATGACGGCCCAAACGATGGAGCGGATGTTCGAAACATTCTATTCAACGAAGCCGCGTGGCTCCGGCCTGGGCCTGCCGACCGCGCGAAACATCATCGAAGGCCACGGCGGCCGCATCCACGTCGAAAGCGAACCAGGCCGCGGCACGAAATTCACCATCCTCCTGCCAACCCTCCCACGCTTGGCGCCACCGCCCGCCAGCGCCGCTGTATTACAGCCGCCCCTTCGCGACGGCCAGGTTTGAGTCAGATGATCTAACCCGCTTGCGCTTCTTACGCGACGAGCCAATCTTCCAACCGCAACCCCGGGACGCTTTGGAAATCGGCCGTGTTGTGCGTCACGAGCGTCAGGTCATGAATCATGGCAGTCGAAGCAATCATCAGATCGGCAGTGGGAACTGAAATTCCCTCACGCAGCAGACCGCCGCGAATCTTGCCGAATTGCACTGCGCATCCCTGATCAAATGGCAGCACCTGCACGTCGTCGAGCAAATCCACGATCTTCTGAAGCAGCGGATCCGGATTGATGACGTGGTATGCGCCGCTATAAAGTTCCCCCAAGACAATCGTCGAAACAAACAGCCGGCCGCCGTACTGCATGAATCGGTGGGCCAACCCGGCAGGGCGGCGAAAATGCGCGGCACAAATGTTTGTGTCGAGAAGGTAACTCATTCGCCGTCTGTTTGGGAACGCCGTTCCATCTTGCGCACCGCATGAATCTCGTCCATGATCTCATCCATTTCCGGATAGTCTGTCCAGCCACCCGCCGAGCGCAATATTCCCTCGCCCCATTTCGTCGGTATCGGCACGACGCTGACATGAACCTCTACCGCTTGACCATCGGCCACGCCAAGATCTTCAGACAGTTCGATAATCTTCCCGTGAACGACACCCAGCACAGTTCTTAACATTCGAGCGGCCCCCCGATAATGATGCTTCCCCACCATTCTACCATGACAATGCGTTCGCTGTGGAGTTGCAGCGGCGCGCCAGGCGGCCCAGCCGACGAACGCCCCTCCAGCCGTTCGACGCCTTCCGCCGCCAGTAGAGTGCCCGAGAATTGCATCGAACCACTACGTTCGTCCTGCTGATTCGGTTCCCATCGGCGGGGAAGGTATAATAAGCATCGCTGTAATTTCATGGTTGCAGGATCGGATTAATGAACCGAATTGTGATTGACCAGGCCAGCGTCGCGAAACTCGGGGCGCTCGATCAAGCCGCGGAGCTCTGCGATGAAGCGGGGCACGTGTTGGGCTATTTCACGCCAACTCACGACCATTCGATTTACGAAGGCGTGGATTCCCCGCTATCCGCTGAAGAATTGGAGCGGCGCTTTCAGCGCGGTGGCGGACGTTCGCTGGCGGAAATCATGGTCGACTTGGAACGGCGGGCATGAAGTATACCGTCGTCTGGCTTCCAGAAGCCGAGGAGGATCTTCCGCGCCTTTGGGAAAACGATGCGACTGCGCGCGCCGCGATCACGAAAGCCGCACACCAGATCGACCGAATTCTTGGGAACGACGCTCCGGATGTCGGCGAATCTCGCCCGGGCGGTTGTCGAATTCTGCTTGTCCCGCCGTTGGGAGTGATCTTCCGCGCCTCGGCTGCCGACCGCTTTGCATCCGTTGGCGAAGTATGTCGATTCGATAAGTGGCCGCGCGGATCGGCAATGATCCCCTTCGGAGCAACGCCCCTTCTGCTCGCCGCCCGCGAAAACCGGCCCCGATTTCGATTTTTCAGACTGCTGCGCCGACCAAGACGCGCGCCGTCCTCGATTACTTCTACTGCTCCTGCAGCCACTTCAGGAACTCCTTACGATCCTTCGGGCTCGCACGATTCCAAGTGCTCTTGAGCCGCGAAATCGGTTTCTTTGCCGGCTTCATCAATCCAGCAGCCTCGACAGCCGCCCGCAGGCTCTTGTATTCACCGCTGGTAAATGCGTCGAAGTACTTCGGATATTCCTGAGCCAATCTAGCCATCAACACTGCCCGGCTTTTATTGGAGTGCCTGAGAAAATCATGGGGTCGCATCACCCGATTATGACTGACGCCGCTATTGCTGCGTGTATCTCCGCCGGCCGATTTCTTTCGCGCGTGGCTCGCGAGCACTTTGTGAGCTTCAGGATGGCCCTCCGTCACCTTCAACGTTTCTGTGTATGTGATAGCGGTTTGGCCCACGCCCATACCACAGTGCTAGAGGCTCTGCATCCGACGCTTGCCATGCACTTGCCTGCCAGCTAGGGTGGGATTCGGATTCGGAGCGGGCCGGATGACCGCCGGTTGCGCGCTGGGCAACCAGCGCGCGGCGGGAGGAAAGTCCGGGCTCCGCAGGATACGGCGGTGGGTAACGCCCACCGGCCGCAAGGCTAGGGAAAGTGCAACAGAAAGCAAACCGCCGCGCGGCTTCGGCCGTGCGGTAAGGGTGAAACGGTGAGGTAAGAGCTCACCAGCAGGCCGGGTGACCGGTCTGGCTAGGCAAACCCCGCCGGGAGCAAGGCCAAACAGGGAGCATCCGGCGGCGGCAAGCGCCGGCGGGCGGGTCGATCCGGTCCGCTATCGACTTCCGGGTAGGTCGCTTGAGACGCCGAGCAATCGGCGTCCTAGAGAAATGGCCATCCTGCCGAAGGCAATGTGCCCGCGACGGACAGAACCCGGCTTACAGGCCCGCTCCGAATCTCTTTTCATTTGCGCGCGCCGCACCCGACGAGCGCTTTGCCAGCGATCGCATAACCGGCGCGCTTCGTCTTAGCCCCCGGCGGTTCGCGCGGGGGCTAAGACGTGGCGTCGATGGTGCAACGGCAAATACTCACCCACAAGTGCCTTGTCGCGGCCGATCAAGGCAAGAATTCCGAAGCGCACTGGCAGAGCCAGTGGCACTCTAAATTCAAGTTTCGCGATCCATTAGCTTCGCCAGCAGATTTCGCCGCGGCAATGGCTGTTCCAGCTATTTCTGCTAGCTGCGCCAGCTTAGGCTTCGGCCGGGACCGCCTGGCCTTCGATCGCGCCGATGAGCCGGGTGATGCAAAGCTTATTCATGCTCGTGTGATGATTATAAGCTTCCTGCTGCAACCACTCGTGGATGCTCTTCGGCAGCCGGACGGTGATGACCCGGGTGGGCTCGTCGCCATTTGGCGGTTGCGAATTCTGAGACCGGAGCTGACCGAGCATCTGATGGATGCTCTCGTATTCCGGCGTCTGCTTGAACTCGGCCAGGGCCTCGGGCGCTGGATACATCTGATGGATGATCCCGTTGACACCCAAAATCTCGCGAAAGAACGTGGCCCAGTCGGCCTGGCCCGCGAAAAGTTCTTGAGCTCGCCGCTGAATCGCTTGCAATCGCTCCATGACACTTGTCTCCTAAAGGGCAAATCCAGTAAACACTCCGTTTTCCTCCGGTCGTAGGACCGCGGATTTGCTGGAAATATCGCAAGCAGTCAAGCGATGCACCGATAGCATTGCACTGCTATCACTTACGACGATCCATGGCGGATGCTCAGATCCTGCGCGGGCCTGCCTCAATTCGTGCAACGGTTAGCCTGCCTCTTTTTTGGGCAGCTCGACTTTTCCCATTCGCCAAAGTGTCCTGTGCAAGGATCGAACGACTGCGCAAGCTGAGTTAGAGGGGGCAGGAATTTAACATCTTCGAATCAGTTTCGGTGCTGCCACAGCGAATCGTCCAACGTTCGCGAACTGCCAGCGTGTGGCAGCATCTAAACTCAATCGACAAACGGCTTTATTTCTTGACCTGCACGATTTGCGCGAGTTAGAATGAGATGCTCTTAGACCGTCGACCCACCAGCAAGTCGCAAAGCCGGTGGCTTAACTCGAAAGGACGTTCGTCCGTGACGGGAATAGTTTGTGCTGAATCTCCGGAACGACGTTGTTGCGTCGTTACAAATCGTCCTCCTGGCATGTGTCACGTGGCCGGCCAAGTCAGATGACCCCTGAAAGCTCCAGTCAGACGCGGATCCAAACGGCGCCCCCGCACGCGCGGACGCCGTCGGGATCGAGCCGGCAGGCGAATGTGATCGTCGCCGGGCTGGGAAGCTCGTCCGGAACCGGGCTGCCGCCGAATGTGGACAATCAGCCGACGGTCATCTCGAAAGAGCCGCCAGCATTGCTGCCATTGGCGATGGCCAACTTGCCCCCCGCTGAGATGGGACGGCTGCTGCTCGGCGAAAAGCTCGGCCATTACGAGTTGCAGGAGTTCGTCGGCGGCGGCGGGATGGGAGCCGTCTTCCGAGCTTTGGACCCGATGCTCAACCGCGTCGTGGCCGTGAAGGTGCTGTCCAAGGTTCAGTCGGACGACGAAGAGACGGTCCGTCGGTTCAAGAACGAGGCCCAGTCGGCCGCCCGGCTTGACCACGAAAACATTAGCCGCGTGCATTACGTCGGCGAGGAACGCGGCTGGCACTACATTGTCTTCGAGTTTATCGAAGGCGTGAACTTGCGCGACCTCGTGCAATCCAAGGGGCCGTTGCCGCTTGGCGAAGCCCTGAGTTACACGCTCCAAGTTACCGACGCGCTGGCCCACGCCAGTCAGCGCGATGTCGTGCACCGCGACATCAAACCGTCGAATGTGCTGATCACGCCCGAAGGCCGGGCGAAGCTGGTCGACATGGGCCTGGCTCGGCTGCACCAGGTCGAACATCCGGACCACGATCTAACGGCTAGCGGTGTGACGCTCGGCACGTTCGACTACATTTCGCCCGAACAAGCTCGCGACCCGCGGCATGCGGACGTGCGGAGCGATCTGTACTCGTTAGGCTGCACTCTTTATTTCATGCTCACCGGCCGTCCGCCGTTTCCCGACGGCACGGTATTGCAGAAGCTGCTGCAACATCAGGCCGATGAGCCGCCCGATCCGAAAGCGTATCGCGCCGATTTGCCCGACGATGTCTGCCGGCTGCTGCGGAAGCTGTTGGCGAAGGGTCCGCAGCAGCGCTATCAGCGGCCCGACGATTTAGCGATCGATTTATTGGCGCTGGCGGCCACGCATGGATTGACATTGCCGGCGCCCAGTGCGGTTCAGTTCGCAATGGCGGACGAGCGCAAGCCCGCGCTGTGGATGCGGCATTTGCCCTGGCTGGTTCCGGTGGGCGGCGCTATGTCTCGCCGCGGCAGCGCTAGCGCTGAGCGGCCCGTCGACGGCTGGAAACTTGGCGCCGGCGCCGATTCGCCATCTGCCGCCAGCGGCCGCGAAGACGATGCCAGGAAACGCAGCGTCGGCGGAGTTGCCATTGTCGAGCGACCGCGATTCGCACGTGGGGGTTGGACCGCGTACTTCTCCAGGCATTGCTCGGTCTCCAGAGGAATCTTCTTCAGGCTCGGAACGTGAAACGGCCGCAAATTCCACTTCCGACAATGCGGCGACAAAAGCCTTGGGCAGGGGCGATAGCGGTAAACGATCGAACCTGTCCAAGAGGCTCGACCAACGGCGAGGGCGCTTCGGCAACACAAGTAGGGGCCAGCGCCGGTTCGACTCCAACCCCCGGCGCGACAGCCGAGCCTGCGGGGACCGAGACGCCGAGCACCGCGCCGTGCGCGGGGCATCCACAGTTTCCAAATCGGTCATCGACGTATTGACTTCGATGCGGCAGCATTTGCGCTCGCTCGTTTCCGGCGGTGGTTCGGCCAGTGCGATCACTGGTACGAAGAGCGCAGACGGCGGAGGCGCACACGCTGCGGTTTCCGCTTCCACGTCGCCGAGTCGAGCCGCCGCTGCCACCGGTGCAACGGGCACTTCGCCGCCGGGTGAAAGAAAGGGCCTGCTGATCGTCAGCCGCGAAGCCGAGCGTGCGGACAGTGCTCACGAGGCCGACGTCGGATCAAACGAATACGCGTCCTTGGGCGATGCCTGCCGCGCGGCCAAGAGCGGCGACGTGATTGAGCTTCGCTATAACGGCCGGCTCGACGAGCAACCGATTGGCATCTCGAACCTGCGCCTCACGATCCGGGGCGGTGACGGCTTCGCGCCGATCGTCGGATTCCAGCCCCGCGCCGGGGATCCTTGGCGCAGGCGACGCCATGTTGTCGCTCGGCGGCAGCCAACTTACTTTGATCAACACACAGATCGAGCTCGACGTGCCGCAGCACGTCGAGGCGGAACGTTGGACGCTAGCTGAGATCCGGCCCGGGGAATCGCTGCGCCTCGAAGGCTGCGCGCTCACGATCCGCAACTCCGCGGACTCCGGCGGCGCCTTTCATCCCGATGTGGCGGTCTTCAATGTTGGCGCCGTGCCTGGCTCCGGCGTGATGATGCCGCCGGATGCCCCGATGATTCGGCCGCCCGCTTCGGTGCAACTAAAGAACTGTCTCGTGCGCGGCGAAGCGACCACGGTTCGCTCCAACCAGGCGCAGCCGATCCAGTTGTCGTGGGAGAACGGCTTGCTGGCGACGACCGAGCGGTTCCTGACGGCCGGCGGCGTGCCGAGCGATCCGAAGCCGCAGGGGCAAATCCAGATCGAGTTGCGGCATGTGACCGCGCTGGTCCGTTCCGGTTTCTGCCGGCTCTTGAATTCACTCGACTCGCCGCAGCAATTGCGGCTGGAAATCACGGCCAGCGATTGCATTTTCATCTGCGATCCGGCTTCGGCATTCGTCGAGCAGTCGGGCAGCGACGATCCCGAAGATTTCCGGCGGCGGATTAGTTGGAATGGCGACCGGAACTTCTACGAACGGCTGACGACCTATTGGCGAATCGGTGGCGCCAGGCTCCGAAGTTGCGGTGCAGATGAACCTGCACGATTGGCAAACGTTCTGGGGCGCGAAAGAAAATCAGCCGCTCGCGGGACAGGTCCTCTGGCAGGCCTTTCCGCCGGCCTCGCGTTCGGTGTCGACTGATGTCCCTGGCGATTTCGCGTTGCGGGCCGGCGAAAATCCGGCTCGCGGCGCCGCGAGCGACGGTCGCGACGCGGGCTTCCAAGCCGACTCGCTGCCGCTCTTCAACGCGGTGCCAAAGCCGACGGACAAGGCCGAGCCCAAGGGTGGCGCGAAGAGCCATCAAACCGGCCGACCGCTCGATATGCCGGCTAAGCCGTCGCTTGACGCCAACGCCAACACCGCGGCAAAGGCCGATGACAACGCCGGCGGCCATGCCACCCCGGTGCCGGAGGTTCCATCCGGCGCTACCTCGGCTATTCCACAGGGCATTGCACCTGCCGCTCCAAAATAGCCGCCGGACAATCGCTCGCCGCCCGCTATCGCAAATCTCCCCATCTCGCCCGACCAAGGCCGCTCGTGACATTTCAGACCTGGCTGTTGGTCGAGACCGCGTTGGCCGTTTTCGGGCTGATGGTCCTGATCGCCTGGCTCAAGTTGAATTCGTTTGTCGCGCTCGCGCTCGTGTCGATGTTGGTTGGCATCGGCGCGCGGATGCCCGTGGCCAGCGTGGCGGTTTCTTTCGAGCGGGGCGTCGGCGAAATGCTGGGCCTGATCGCGATGGTCATCGCCTTGGGCGCCATTTTAGGAAAAATGCTCGAGGTCTCGGGCGGAGCGCAACGATTGGGGGCTGTGCTTGTGGGCGTTTGCGGCGAATGTGGGCTGCCGGTGGCGATGGTCTTGGTGGCGCTGCTGGTCGGTTTTCCGGTTTTTTTCGCCGTAGGAATCGTGTTGTTGATGCCGATCGTGACTGCGCTTTCGCAGCGCGGCGGCAAGCGTCTTTCGCGATTGGGATTGCCGCTGGTCGCCGGACTTTCGGTTTCGCATGGCCTGGTGCCGCCGCACCCCGGACCGATGGCCGCGTTGGCCACGCTGCACGCCGATGTCGGCAAGACAATCCTCATTGCGCTTGTCATCGGTGTGCCAATCGCGCTGGTAGTGGGCGTGCTGTTTTCCTTTTTCGATCTGGGCGAAGATCCTCCGCTGATACCCGCGGAGCCAGCCACGCTGCCGAAAACCCAGGACATTTCACAACCGTCGCCGCGAGCCGGAGCGAGTCTCGGGCTGGTTTTATTCACGCTGCTGCTTCCGGTGCTGCTCATGCTGTTGCGCACCGCGGCGGAGCTATCGCTGCCCGCGACGCATCCGCTGCGAGCTTGGGCCCTGCTCATCGGCGATCCGACCGTGGCATTGTTGCTCACCGTGTTATTTTCATTTTGGTCGCTGGGTTTTCTGAACGGTTTGGGCCGCGACAAAATCGCGGCGCTTTGTAACGAATGTTTGACACCGGTGGCCGCGATTCTGTTGGTCGTGGCGGCCGGCGGCGGTCTGAAGCAAGTGCTATTGGACGGCGGCATTGGCGAAGCGATTCGCGAGTCGGTCGCCGGCTACCGGCTTTCGCCGCTGTTGCTGGGCTGGCTCGTGGCGGCGGCCATTCGCGTCGCGACCGGTTCGGCCACGGTGGCGGTCACCACCGCCGCGGCCTTGGTGTTGCCGCTGGTCGGCGACTGCTCGCGCGAGTTGCTCGTGGTCTCACTCGGAGCCGGTTCATTGATCGTATCGCACGTCAACGACGGCGGATTCTGGCTCGTCAAAGAGTACTTACGGATGACCGTGCCTCAAACGCTGATCAGTTGGACGGTGATGGAAACGCTGATTTCGGTGCTGGGCCTGGGTGGCGTCCTGCTCTTGGCCCACTGGATCAGTTGACAGAACGCCGCGTGCGCCGGAAGCTGGCGGCAACGTGATTTCCATCGGCGATTCATGAATTTCTGTTTTTCACGGCTGAGATTGCGATGCTGATTTTCGACGCCCATCTCGATCTGGCGATGAACGCGCTGGAGTGGAACCGGGACTTGACGAAACCGACGGCCGAGATTCGCCGCCGCGAACAGGGGCAATCCGATAAGCCTGACCGCGGCCGCGGCACCGTCTCGCTGACGGAAATGCGCCGCGGCGGCATCGGCCTATGCGTGGCCACGCAAATCGCCCGCTATGTCCATCCCGGCAATCCGCTGCCCGGTTGGCACAGCCCGGAAATTGCTTGGGCCCAAACGCAAGGCCAGCTGGCATGGTACCGGGCGATGGAAACGGCCGGCGAGATGGTGCAGATCACCGATGCTGCCGGATTGCGCCGGCACATCGACTTGTGGACCGACAATCCCCCCAGCAAGACGCCGGGCAAGCGCCGATCGGCTACATCCTTAGCCTCGAAGGCGCGGATTCGATTCTCACGCCGCGGCATTTGGAGCAAGCATATGCGACCGGCTTGCGGGCTATTGGCCCGGCCCACTACGGTCCCGGCACTTACGCGCATGGCACGCATTCGCCCGGCGGTTTGGGGCCGCGCGGCCGGGAGTTGCTGGCAGAAATGAATCGGCTGGGGATCATTCTCGACGCGACGCACCTCTCGGACGAAAGTTTTTGGGAGGCGCTCGACGTGTTTCCCGGCCGCGTTTGGGCCAGCCATAACAATGCCCGAGCTTTGGTGCCCGACACGCGGCAATTCACCGACGAGCAGATCAAGGCGCTGATCGCGCGCGGGGCGGTGATCGGCGCCGCGCTCGATGCCTGGATGCTTGTGCCCGGCTGGATCCGCGGCAAGACAACGCCCGAGAGCGCCGGGCTCAAGCTCGAAACGTTGCTGGATCACATCGACCATGTCTGCCAGCTTGCCGGCAATGCACAGCACGCGGGAATCGGCTCCGATCTGGACGGGGCGTATGGTCGCGAGCAGACGCCACAGGATCTCGATACGATCGCCGATCTCGCGCGATTGACCGAGATGCTCGCCGCTCGCGGTTATTCCCCAGACGATGTCGCGCGCATCACGCATCGCAACTGGATCGATTTCCTGCTGGAAAGCTGGCGTTAACAGCCTGTTGAAAAAGGGGCCTGGCTCTGAGCGATCAGACGCTTTACCTGACGTGTTGACACTGCCGCGAAGTGCCTGTCCCCTTTTTCAACAGTCAGTGAAGGAGCTTGTGGTGGAACGATCGCTAGCACCCGAGAGTCGCTCCGAGCAGCGGTGGTATGCCATTGAAAATGCGGTCGGCGTCGATTCGCCATCGCTGTTGGTTTATCCTGAGCGCATCGTCGAGAACATCCGCCGCATGATCGCCATCGCCGGCGGCGTCTCGCGGTTGCGACCGCATGTGAAGACGCACAAGATGTCGGAGGTGGTGCGCTTGCATCTCGCGGCGGGAATCACGCGATTCAAATGTGCAACGCTGGCCGAGGTCGAAATGGCGGCCTGCGCCGGCGCGACCGACGTTCTGTTGGCGCACCAGCCCGTCGGGCCGAAGATCGCCAAGCTCGCAGCGCTGGCCGTCCGATTTCCGCAAACGCGTCTGGTTGCCGTGGTAGACGACCGAGCGATCGCCGAACGGCTCTCGGCGGCGTTTCAATCGATCGGGCAACGGCTAGACGTGTTGCTGGATTTGGACGTGGGGATGGGCCGCACCGGAATCGCCCCTGGACCAGATGCATCCGCGCTCTACCGGCGGTTGGCCGACATGCCGCATCTCGCGCCGCGTGGCTTGCACGCTTATGACGGCCACATTCATGACATGGCGGTGGCCCAACGCGAGCAGGCCTGTGCGGCGGCGTTCGCCCCGGTCGAGGCGTTGCGAACGGAATTGCGTGAAGCGGGCTGCGACGTCTCCGAATTGGTGGCCGGCGGCACGCCGACGTTTCCGCTGCACGCCAGGCACGCCGATCGGCAGCTCAGTCCCGGAACATGCGTGCTCTGGGACGCCGGTTATGCCGCCCATTTTCCCGATCTCGATTTTCTGCCGGCCGCGGCTTTATTGACGCGCGTCGTCAGCAAGCCCGGAGCAAATCGGCTTTGCCTCGATTTGGGCCACAAAGCCGTGGCCGCCGATCCGCCGCGGCAGCGCGTTTTTTTCCCCGATCTTCCCGACGCGGAAGTGCTCGTCCATAGCGAAGAACATCTGACGCTGCACACGCCGCGAGCCGGAGAATTCGCGGTCGGCGACGTGCTCTATGGCATTCCGCAGCATATTTGTCCGACCTGTGCCTTGCATGCTCGGGCCGTTGTAATCAGCGATGGCCGAGCGACTTGCATTTGGGTAGTCGACGCTCGGGATCGCGTTTGAAAGATCGGCTCTGGCGGCGCAACGATGAACTCAACAGTCGGGCTTTCGCCATGACCGAACCGGTAGTGATCGCCACCTGGGCATTCGGACAAATTGCCGCGCGGGCGGCGCTGGCGGAGTTCAAGCGGCGGAGTTCGGCGCTCGATGCGGCGGTAGCCGGCGCTCAGGCCGTTGAAGACGATCCCACGGTGATGTCCGTCGGCTATGGCGGATTGCCCAACGCGCTGGGCGCCGTGCGAGCTCGACGCCTGCGTCATGGAGGGAACAACGCTCGACTGCGGCGGCGTGGCGGCGTTGGAGAACATCCGGCATGCGGCAGCAGTGGCCCGACGGGTCATGGAGCGCACGCCGCATTTGTTGTTCGTTGGCGCCGGCGCACGAGAGTTCGCCGTGCGCGAAGGATTCGCGCCCGAGAATTTACTCACACCGGCCAGCTTCACGGAATGGGAGCGGCGCAAGGCGGCGATGGAAGCCGCGAAGATCGATCGCCACTCGCAACGAGCAGCGCAAGGCCGAACTCGAAAGGCTGCGAGGAAAACAAGCAAATCGAAAACTCTGCCGCGGCCACCGCTTAGTCACGATACGGTCGCGGTGCTCGCGCAGGATCGGCGCGGGAAGCTCGCCGGCGCATGCACAACCTCAGGGCTGGCGCTCAAGTTGCCGGGCGCGTCGGAGATAGCCCGTTAATCGGCGCGGGGTTGTACGTTGACGATACCGCGGGAGCCGCCGCGGGCACGGGCGTGGGCGAAGAAATCATCCGCGCCGGCGGGAGCATCCTGGTCGTCGAGCTGATGCGCTCTGGACACTCGCCGCAAGAAGCATGCGAGGCGATGATTCGCCGCGCCGTCGAAGTTGCCGCCCGCCGCCGCACTGCCCCGGCACAAATCGCGCTGATTGCTTTGGACCCGCATGGGCGCGTGGGCGCGGCCTGCACGCCGGGCACGAATTTTCAATACGCCGTCGGCCGCCGCGGCGAAGTCGACCTTCTTTCCGCGGCAGTTATCGGGAACACATAGCGCGCTCGTCGTGGCGCCGCGCTTGCCAACAATCATTTCTGATTCGCCAGGTACTCGGAGGGAAGAAAAGGTGTCAGGAACGAATGCCATGAAGTTAGCGCGTAACCCTCGGCGATTTCGCGGGTTGTCCATGCTAGCATTGGCCATGCTATCAGCGTGGCGTCTTTGAATGCGCAAGAAAAAAGCTGGGGCCCTGCGAAGAATGGAAGAATGCAATGACAATTCTTCTTTTCTGTCGGGAGACCCAGGCAGTGATTCTTCATAATTTTATCGAAGCGGTGATCACGATCAAGCACGACGTAGCTGAATGTCTCACGGACGCGGCCATCGAGCAAGCTTGTCATGTGGAAGACTATCATTGGCGTCGGCGAGAACTTGGTCCCGCCAAGACGATCCAGGCATTCGTCCTGCAAGTTCTTCATGGAAACACGGCCTGCGCCCATACCGTGCGGTTGGCCGATTTGAATTGTTCGGCCGAAGCTTACTGTCAAGCGCGCGCCGCGTGCCGCTGGAAGTCTATCAGCGGCTCTTGCACGATACGAGTCGGGCGGTGCCAGCGGCTGCCGGCTGTCTTTGTGGCATGGACATCGCACGTTTTTGGTGGACGGTTCGAGCTTCTCGATGCCCGACACGCCCGAGTTGCAAGCGTACTTTGGCCAGTCGGACGCCCAACAGGCGGGCTGTGGTTTTCCCACGGCGCACTGGTTGACGATGTTCGACGCCCGCAGCGGTCTGCTGGTGCGGCAACTGGCCGCGCCGCTGCGGACGCACGACATGGCCAACGTGGCCACGCTGCACCCGGAACTGCTTGCCGGAGACGTGCTCGCCGGCGACACGGCGTTCGCCTCGTACGCGCATTTGGCCTTGCTTTCCCAGCGAAAACTGCATGGCCTGTTCCGCGCTCATCAGCGGCAATTGATCAGCTTTCGCACAGATCGGCGACTGCTGGGCCTGCGGCCCAAGGGGACGGTGGCCACGCTGGCCACAGGCCGGTTGATCCGCAAACTGGGCAAGTACGACCAACTGATCGAATACCGCAAACCGAAAGAGCGCCCGGATTGGTTGAGCGAAGCAGCTTACGCCGCCTTGCCGGAGACGCTCGTGGTTCGCGAGGTGCGTTATCACACGAAATTGCGCGGCGGCCGCACGCGCGTCGTGACGTTGGTGACGACCCTGCTCGACGCCGAGGCGTACCCGGCCGAGGATTTGGCCTCGTTGTATGGCGAACGCTGGAAAATCGAAACCTATCTGTCGCACCTCAAGACCACCATGCGGATGGACGTTTTACGCTGCCAAAGCGTGCCGGGCGTGCTAAAGGAGATGGCGGTCTATGCCATTGCGTACAACCTGGTGAGATTGGTGATGATCCGGGCCGCCAGACAACAGGGAGCGTCCCTCCATTCCATTAGCTTTGTCGATGCCTTGCGTTGGCTGTCGCAAGCTTGCCGAGCGATCGCGCCGCTGAACGTCAGGATCAATCCCGATCGGCCGGGCCGCCAAGAACCGCGCGTCCGCAAACGACGGCCTAAAGCGTACGACCTGATGAGAAAACCTCGCGCGCAATTACGCCAACAACTTATAGAACAATCAGTTGCAGCTTAACTTCATGGCATTCGTGTCAGGAACCAATATTTAAATCGGTTCCTGACACCTTTTCTTCTCTGACCCTTTTTTCCGCTCCTTTGAATTTCCTCGTCGTCCGCGACTACTTGTCGCTCAGGCGAAAATATCTAGTGTGTGCGCGCTGGCGGAACCACTTCAGTGGCACTGTCGTTGCTGTCGTGACCGCAATCCGAACGCACCAGTCCGCGCCGCAAGCGGAATGAAACGGTCGAATCAATAATCACCTCTACCTTAGTTCTTGTCGTGTCAGTTCCCGCAAGGACCTTGAGTCGCTTCCCCGCGCGGTCATTTCGAAACCCACAAATTTTCTTCCTTCTCGCACTCCGTGATACTCTTTGTCAATCCTGACGGGTCCAACGACCCGTCCACCGATACTTGTATGTCACTGTCTTTGTCTTTCATGCAGATACCAACGACAACTCGCGGCTCACCCGGTGCATTACGAACGCATCCACTGATTATCGCGGTGATCACCGCAATACAAGCGGCCATTCGGATTGCGTACATTGCTCGTTCCTCTATCATTGATTGGGGGCATGCAAAGGTTGAAATAAAGGGTGGGGTGAAATAAAGGGGGTGGGGTGAAATAAAAAAAGGGGGGGGGGTGAAATAAAGAAGAATTAAAAGGGACGGGAGCAATCCTGATCGGCACCAGATTTCCGCGATGCAGTTTAGCAGATTTGGGCGAGATAGTTGGACTTGCGCATTTTGGTTTGTGTGCGCATGATGGTGGGCATGGCTCACCAGAAACGATCCGCCGTTCGCGAAGAGCAGCTGACTGGCTTCAAGTATTTCGATCGCTTGACGGCGTTGTTTGAGCGGCTGCGGCCGGTGGGTTGTGAGCATGACAAGGCCCACAATCGGCAGTTGTTCTACGATCAGTATTGCATGTTGGTGCTGCTCTATCTGTTCAATCCGGTCGTCGTTTCGCTCCGCTCCTTGCAGCAGGCGAGCGAGCTGAAGAAAGTGCAAAAAAGACTCGGCTGCGGGCGGGCCTCGCTGGGTTCGCTGTCCGAATCGAGCCATGTGTTCGAGCCGGAACTGCTGCAGGGGGTTGTGGACGAACTGGCCGCGCAGCTCAAGCCGATCGCGGCCGATTCGCGGTTGTCCGCCCTTCATCACACGGTGACCTTGGTCGACGGAACGCTGCTCAAGGCGCTGCCGCGGATTGCCGAGGCGATGTGGCTCACCACGCGCACCGGCACGAGGCATCATGCCTGGCGGCTGCACACGCAGTTCGAACTCGATAAGCACGTGCCGGTGCAAATCGACCTGACCAACGGGCGCAATAGCCAAGCGTCGGACGAAAAAAGCGTGCTGCGGCAGAACCTGCAGCCGGATCGATGCTACGTGATGGATCGCTGGTACGCGCAGTTCACGCTGTTCAACGACATCCACGCCGCCGGCAGCAGTTACGTCTGTCGCCTGCGCGACAATACACTGCCCGAAGTGAAGGAAGACCGACCGCTTTCAGCCGAGGCTCAAGCGGCCGGAGTGCTCAGCGATCAACTGGTGGAGTTAGGTGGGACGAAGAGTCCTGCGGCGCGGCCCAATCATCCGCTGCGGCTAATCCAAGTGCGGATCACGCCGCACCACAAGCGGTCGGGCCGCAAGGGGAACACAGGGGCCGGTCCCAGCGACGGCATCTTGCGGATCGCCACGGACCTCCTGGACCCGCCGGCGGAGATCGTCGCGCTCGTCTACCAGTACCGCTTCACGATCGAGCTGTTCTTCCGGTTCTTCAAGCACGTGCTGGGCTGCCGACATCTGCTGAGCGACGATCGGCGGGGGATCGAAATTCAAACGTACCTGGCGATCATCGCCTGCATGCTCATCAGCCTGACCACGGGCCGCAAGCCGACGCTGCGCACCTACGAGATGATCTGCTACTACTTCACCGGCTGGGCCGACCACGACGAACTGCTCGCGCATCTGGCGAAGCTAAAAACCCACGACACCTGATCGCTCGCCGCGTTTTTCTCGCGGACGAGCCGCTTCACGCTGCGCCCTTATCGGGCCTCGGTGACTCCCACTCCAGCGCGCGAACACAGTCGGACCACGCCGGATCACTCGCGAAACCGCCGAGCGACTCTTAAAATCACACCTAGCACAAGTCGTGCCGAACAGGATTGGGACGGGAGTCTTTAAGTCGCCATTAATTCGCCCCACCTCGGCGGTTATCGGGAACACATAGCGCGCTCGTCGTGGCGCCGCGCTTGCCGACAATCATTTCTGATTCGCCAAGTACTCGACCAGATCGCGGAGGTCGAATTTCGTCAACGGCTTGGCGACATCCTCTGGCATGGCCGATTTGCCGCTAGCGCGCTGGTCGATCGACGATTTGTCGATTGTCACGACCTTGCCCTCCGGTGTCATCAGGACGAGTTGCTTCGCGTCCTCGGCCTTGACGATCCCGGCGACGCTCCGGCCATCGTCCAGCGCCAACACCGCGGTTTCGAAGCCTTTGGCGATGACCTTGTTGGGGTCGACGATCGACTCCAAGATGTATTCGCGCGTCTTTTGGCTGCCAATCTTCGAGAGATCGGGTCCCACTTTGCCGCCGGTTCCACCGACCGTGTGGCAGCGGACGCAGCCCACCTCGGTCCGCTCGAAAAAGATCTGGCGACCGCGCTGCGCGTCGCCACCGACGAGCGACTCGCGGTAAGGGTCGATCGATTCCTGATGGGGCCGCGATGCTTCGTAGCGGCCCAGCCGATCGTGCAGCGCCGCGCTGTGCCGGGCCGCCGCGGCCGCGGTCAGATCGAGTTGCATGTCTGGCGGCACCTGTCCGGCTAGCAGCTTGTCGAGCCATTGGCCGAGCAGCGCATCGGCCTGCGGAGTTTTCATCGCGGCCAACGTGGCCACTGCCGATTGACGCTCGATCGTCTCGCCTTTGGTCAAAGCCGCGGTCAGCGAAGCGATGGCTTCCGCCGGGCGAAGCATCGCCAGGATGCGGCGCGCTTCGGCCCGCACGGCCGGTTCGTGATCTTCCAACGCAGCCGCCACGCTGGCGTTCAATTGCTTGCGCGCAGCCGCTCCAGAGCCCGCAGCGCTTGCACGCGGGTGTCGGGCGAGCGCTTCGTATCGGCAGCCAGTGTCGCCATGCTGGAATCGACTTCCTTGATTCCCAGCTTGGCGGCCAGGCGAGCGCCGACTTGCAAAACTTTGTCGGAACCAGTTCCGAGGATGCCCGCCAGAACGGGCCGGAGCGCATCGGCGGCTAGATTGGCTGGGCGCTGGGCGAGCGGCCGCCAGAAATTATTCACTCGATCGTGCGGCGAGGGCTTAGTCCAATCGGCGAGCATTTCGAGGGCTTCGATTCGCATCGGTTCGGGAGCATCGGCTCGGGCCGCATATTTGGCGACGGCTGCGGCGTTTTCGGCGGTTCCCAAGCGGAAGTTTGCATCGAGGACGCGCCGCGTCAGGGCTTCGCGATCGCGGGCGTCGCCGCTCGGCGATTTTTCGATCAGGGCGGCCAATTGCGGCAAATCTTCAACTAGCGGCAGGTCGTGAATTGCCCGGGCCGCTTCCAATATCAAGCGGGGATCGGGATCATTCAAGAAGTTGGCGACATCCGGCTGTTTGAGACGCCGACAGGCCAACAATACACCCATTCGCACGGCAGATGAGTTGTCGCGCTCAGCCATCGATAACGCTCCGACCCCGCGCCAATCGTAGCTGCCGCTGCGCACGAGCGCCATGACGGCTGCATGCCGCACCACGGCGTCTTTGTCGTCGTTGGCACGCAGCAGTTCCAATTCCGCCGGGATTGCCGCGGAATTGCCGACGTTGCCCAAGGCCAGCGCCGCGAGACTTTGCACGCGCAGGCTCTTATCGCGCGTCAGACCGATCAGCAGATTTTGCGCCGACTCGTCGTGTGCTTCGCCAAGCACGCGGGCTACCTGGGCGCGAATTTCCGGATCGGCGTCAGTGGCTAGCGCGTGCAACGGCTCGATCGCTGCTAGCGGTTGCTTGGCGGCGCGTTCGGTCCGAGCGATTTGCCCCAGCGCCCAGATGGCATGAATTTGGGCAAGTTGCCGCAAGCGCTCGGTCGTAGCCGCGGAGTTCGCCTTGCCGGCGGCCAAGGAGCTCGAACACCGCGAGCGCCGAATTACCCTTGGCGGCCAGTGCGAACTGCGCTTCCTGCCGAACGCGCATATCGGGATGACTCAGAAGCTTGGCAAGTTCCTCGACGCCGCGGGCGGACATGCCTTCTCGCAACAGCCGTTTGACCTCCAGCACGATCGGATCCTGTTGCCGCTTGGGATCGAACACGCGGTAGATGCGTCCCTTGCCGGTGCCGGACCAACCATCGATCCAATCGGTGACGTACAAATTGCCGTCCGGAGCCCAGGCGACGTCGGTGCATAGAATATGCCACAGGAATTCTTGCGAGTCGGTCATCTCGAACGAAGCCCCCTTGGGCTTCAGCGCCAACGAGCGCACGCCGCTGCCGCCGGCGCTGCCGCGGAAATCGCACAAGAAAAAGTGCCCCTGCCACTGGTCGGACCAGCCCGTGCCGGGATAGTAAACCAACCCCGCGGGCCCATCGGCGAGCCAGCCAACCGGCGGCACGATGGAGGCATTGTGTTCTGCGCGGGCCGGGTCCCAGACTCGCTCGCGATCCCAGGAGCCGCGGTCGGCGCGAGACTGAAACGGCATCCGCCAGCCGGAGTCGCCCCCTTCGACGATATAAATCCAACGAGCCCGATCGCCGGAATCGGAGTTATTGTCGCAAGAGAACAGATTTCCATAATCGTCGAAGGCCAGTTTCTGCGGATTACGCACGCCGACCGCAAACAACTCTATGTCGCTGCCGTCGGGATTGCAGCGGAAGACGCCGCCGGTGTCGGGATTGGCGATCGTCTTGCCTTCGCGGGTGACAAGATGAAACCCGCGGTCGCCCTGGCTGAAATAGAGCTTGCCATCGGGGCCCATGCACAGCCCGTGCAGATCGTGTCCCATCAGCGAGGTGCGGACGCCAAAACCGTACTGCAGCGACTGGCGGAAGTCGGCCTTGCCCGTGCCCTTCGTGTCGCGCAGCAGCCACAGATTTGGAATGCAGGCGTAATAAACATCGCCGTGGCGGGCGAGAATGCCGGCCCCGACGCCGTCGAGCACGTCGTGAAAGTCGTCGCGAAAGATGCTTTCATGGTCGGCGACGCCGTGCCCCGAGCGATCTTCCAAGACGCGAATCAACTCGCTGGCGGCGCCATAGGTCTTATCCACATCCTTGATGTGCTTTGCGTAGACCTTGTAGCGATCGGGCACGGTGGTCGAAGCCATGTCGTCGTCGAGCCAATTCATGTGCCCGCGGTTGTCTTCGACGCCTTTGCCGATGCGATGGGCCTCGGCCACGAAGACGCGACCCTTCTCGTCAACGGAGATGGCCACCGGATTTGATAGCATCGGCTCCGCCGCCCAAACCTTGACGTCCAATCCGGCGGGAATCTTGAAGCTGGAAATTTGTCGTTGCGCGGCATCGGCGGCCGTCGAGGTCGGACGCCTCGACACGGCGAGCGGATTCGTCGGCTCCGCTGCTTGCATTTCGCGGTCGGCGAGCAGCGTCGCAGCGAACAGCCAGACGGCGGTAAGCAGGGGGAGTGCCGGCGCGATCTTTAAGTAGGCAGATTGGGAAAATCGAACGAACCGGGTCGATACACTGGGCGCCATTATGAGATTACGACTCCAAACTAAAGCGTGAGCCGCCGAAACGACGGCGGGGCAGGGGAGGTAGGGTGTGTCGGAGGGTCAAGCGGCCGAGCTACCAAGACACAAGCACACCAGCTTTGAAAAACGCTGACTGGAGTCGGCTCGCGGGGCTCAATCGCTGCAAAACCCACCCTACTAACCGCCAGCAGCGCCCGCAAGTCTTAGGCCCAATCACGGTGTTCAACGAGCGGCGATCCGCCTTGACCGGTAAGCAGTTAGCTCCTATCGTCGGCGATCCGCTGCAAGCCAGTTTCCACTGGTTTTCGGGCGGCAAGAGGGCGCTGGAGCGAACGCTTTGCCAGGATGCGCGCGGAATCAAAACGAAGCCAGCCGGCGGAAAATCCGCGCGGTTTATGGCTTCTTGCTGGCGATCATCGTCTCCGGCTGCGCCTCGCCTGGCTATGTAGCGTTGCGCGGCAGCCCGTTGAATCCGTTGGGAGAGCGCCTCTCACTCCGGTCGCGCAGCGGGCCGAAACCGAGCGATCGGACCGAGCAGTTCTTGCGGAGTTACGATCTGGCCTACGACCCGAAGGCGCCGCCGCGGACGCTGTTGGTCGCGGTTCAAAGAATTCTCGATCGCGAGCCAACCGCCGACGGCATGTACGCGGCAGCCGAGTTGGCTTACATCGGCGGCAAGAACCTTCAGGCTCAGAAGGATTCGTCCGGCGCTTTGAAGCTATATGGCGCCGCCGTGACGCATGCGTATCTGTATTTGCTCGATCCCCGCTATGCCGAGGGGCGCAATCCGTTCGATCCGCAATTCCGCCAGGGCTGCGACGTGTACAACGGCGCGCTCGAGGCGGCATTGCGCACTTTGCGCGACCAAGGCGCATTACGACCTGGGGTTAAGCAGACGATCGAGTCGAGCGGCCAGCGGTGGGAAATCAACATCGTCGTCCGCGGGGGGCTGTGGCGCGACGAAGACTTCGGCCGCGTCGAGTTCGTGTCCGATTACGAGACCAAAGGGCTGCAAAACGAATATCACACGTACGGCTTGGGTGTGCCTTTGATTGTCGTGCGCAACGGTCAGAAGCGCTCCGACCCGGCCGAGCCGTATTACGCTCCCGGCCTCGCTTTTCCGATGACCGCCTTCGTGCGCGTTGTTTCAACCGATCCGTTGGACTCGCTGCCGGTCGAGCCAGCGCCGGATGAATCGAAACCCGCCGATTTGACAACCGTGGCTGTCCAGCCGCAAGTCGCACAAACGGCCTCGGCGGCGCCGGTCCGTCAAGCGGTTGTCGAGCTGTACGATCCGTTGTCGACAACGCAAATCGACATCGGCGACCGGCGGGTTCCGCTGGAAACCGATCTCACGACCCCCTTGGCCTATTGCCTCGACGACAAAGCGTTCCAGCAGCTCGATCAGCCGACGCTGGGGCTGTTGCGCCCCGACTCGAACAACGCGCGCACCGGGCTGTACATGCTCGAGCCGTACCAGCCGGAAAAAATCCCGGTCCTGATGATCCACGGCCTGTGGTCGACGCCGTTGACCTGGATGGAGATGTTCAACGATTTGCACGCTTCGCCCGAATTGCGGCAAAACTATCAGTTCTGGTTCTACGAATATCCGACGGGGCAGCCGTTTTGGCAAAGCGCCGCCGAATTGCACCACACTTTGGTCGAATTGCGCGCCCGGCTCGATCCGCAACATCGCTCCGTGGCGCTCGATCAGATGGTGCTGGTCGGGCACAGCATGGGGGGCCTGATCGCGCGGCTGCAATCGCTCGATAGCGGCGACGACGTCTGGCGGCTGGTGAGCAAAGCGCCTCCGCAGGCGCTGAAGGCCGACGTCGACGAACGCGCGGCGCTCACGCAGGAATTTTTCTTCGAGCCGAACACGTCGGTCCGGCGGGTCATCACGATTGCCACTCCGCATCGCGGCTCGCAGATATCGAACGAGACGACGCAATGGATAGGCCGCAAGCTAATCTCGTTTTCCAAGGGGGTTGTGGTGGGAACGCAGCAGTTGCGGCTGGCGAATCCGGGGCTGCTCGCGGACCCCTCGTTGTTAGACGTGACGACGAGCATCGATTCGCTGTCGCCGAAATCGCCAATTCTGCCCGTGATGCTCCGAACGCCTCGCGGCCCGTGGATCACCTATCACAACATCGTGGGACGCTTGCCGCAGCGCGATTGGCTGGGGCGTGTCACCGGCGATGGCGACGGCGTGGTGCCGTTCTCCAGCGCCCACCTCGACGACGTGGCGTCGGAGTTGGTCGTGCCAGCCGCGCACATGGATGTTCACCGCCATCCACTGGCGATTCTGGAGGTGCGGCGCATTCTGTTGGAACAGGCCGCGGAGTTGCGGCAGAATCCGTATGGCCCACCGCGAACCGCCGCAGCGGGCCAGCAATTCAGCACTGACCGAGAGGCGCCAGTGGACCGCGTTGTGGCGCCCCGGTAGCGTGCAGCCGTTGGGGTTGAGGACAAGCCGGCGACAACCGACTACTTCGCGTCGGGGATTCCGACGACGCCGGCCGCTAGGTAATCTTCAATTCCTCCACATCGGCCTTCGGCGCTGGGAATTTCGGATTCATTTTCTCCAGCGTCTGTTTCAAAATTCGGCTCACGGCAAAATTGCGATACCATTTGTGATCGGCCGGAACGATATACCACGGAGCCTCGGCCGTATTGCAACGCGTCAATGCGTCCTCATAGGCGGCGACGTAGTCGTCCCATAACGCTCGTTCCTTGACGTCGGCCTCGCTAAGCTTCCAACCTTTGTTGCGGTTGTCCTGCCGAGCGAGCAGTCGCTTGAGTTGCTCTTCGCGGCTGATGTGCAGGAAGATCTTGACGATCGTGGTTCCTTCGGCCGCCAGCAGTTTTTCAAAGGCATTGATCTGGTCGTAGCGGTGCTTCCAGACGGCTTTGGATACCAGCTTGCGGACGCGCACCACGAGCACTTCTTCATAATGCGAGCGATTGAAGATTCCCACGTACCCGCGCGGTGGCGCGGCCTTATGAGCCCGCCAGAGAAAATCGTGGGATAGCTCCTCCGCCGAGGGCTGCTTGAAGTTGGTGACGTGGCAAGTTTGCGGGCTGACGCCGCTGAACACATGCCGGATCGTTCCATCCTTTCCGGCGGTGTCCATACCTTGGAGCACGATCAGCAGAGCTCGGCGCCCTTCGGCATAGAGCCGATAAGTCAAATTGTCCAGCGCAGCCACGTCGGCGGCAGTCTTTCGCAAGCCTTGGGCCTTGTCGAGCCCGCCGCGAAGACCGCTGTCAAAATCGCCGAGCCGCGCCTTCTTGCCGGGTTTCAGCCGCATGCCATGCACCATGATTTGCTCCGCCGCGGTCGAGCTTGCCGTGCAAATCCAAAGGGGAAGCGCTTGGCAAGCCGAGAACGCACTCCCTAGCGTATTTCGCGCCAAGTCAAAAGCAACGTCGCATGGCCTGGCCAGCGACGATTCGAGCCGTTAGCCCCAACGAGATAATAAGTTGCGCACCGAGCAGATTTCGCGCGCGACGGGCCTGCCACGCCGAGCGAACAGATTTTCCACGCAGCGCGGATTGCTGAAAAAAAAAGTTGCCGCACGAAGCTCACGTGCGATTGCCGAACATTTCCGAGCGATTCGCGCGCTCACGTTGACCTAACTCTCACCACACGTGGTTCGCATCGCGAGCGGCGTTTGACAGCGTTGCTAGCAACCGTAAAATCGGCTTCTCGTTCGCCACTCGAAGACAGTCCAACGGACGAACGGTCCGATGGTCGTCGGACTCCGTTCGACCGCTCGCTTAGGCTTCCACTCCCCGATCGCCGCTTTGCTGACTTGTAGCGCGGTTCGGGGTGCGCTGATGCGAGGCAGGAATCATTCGCCAGGAAGCGATCATGGACGATAGGGAAGTCGTGTCTGCCGTCCGTGCAGCATTGGCGGAAAAGGTCGGACAAGAGCGGTTCGATCTTTGGTTCGGGGCATCTGCCCGACTGGATCTGCGCGATCAAACGATGCTGGTCGGACTTCCCAACCGCTTTGCGCAAGATTGGGTCCGCTCGCATTTCCGCGGCGAGATCGAAGCGGCCTGTGCCGAAACACTGGGAAAATCGGTCGCGGTGGAATTTCAGATCAACGCGTCTTTGATAACCTTAGGCCAAGCCGCGCGAACGGCAAGCGGACGAGTTGCATCGCGAAAATCCGCAATCGATGGCTCAGGCGGCAAGTCCGCCGAAGTTGGCACTGAAGGAACGAACACTGCGTTCGCTAAATTGCCCGTGGCGGCTACGGTTTCCGCCGCGAGTTCCAACGAGATGGCGCCGGCCACGGAGCCGTCGGCCAAAACGGGTTTCGTACGGCGGCGATTTGCGACATTGGATGAATTCGTTGTCGGCTCCTCGAATCGCGTGGCTCATGCTTCGGCCCAAATGGTGGCCGAACAGCCGGGCCGATTTTCGCCGCTGCATGTTTACGGTCCGACGGGCGTGGGCAAAACGCATCTGCTGGAAGGAATTTGGAACGCGGCCCGCAAAGCGCGGCCGGGGATTCATGCCCTGTATCTTTCCGCCGAGCAGTTCACGACGTTTTTCCTCGAAGCGCTGCATGGCAGCGGCTTGCCCAGCTTCCGCCGCAAATACCGCGGAGTGGAATTGCTGCTCGTCGATGGCCTACAGTTCTTTGCCGGCAAACGGGCCACGCTCGTCGAATTGCTCCACACGACAGACACGTTGTTGCGCGAAGGGAAGCAAGTCGTGTTTGCCGCCGATCGGCCACCGTCGGCTTTGAACGACTTAAGCGAAGAACTCGTCACCCGGCTCTCAGCGGGAATGGTTTGCGGAATCGATCCGCCCGATTTTCAAACCCGCCTGAGCATCTTGCGGCAGTTGGCGGTGCGACGAGGTTTCAATCTGGCCGACGACGTGGCCGAATTCGTGGCAACGCACCTGTCCACGCATTGCCGCGAGTTGTCTGGCGCGCTGAATCGCTTGGAAGCCGCATCGCGGATGAGTGGGACCACGATCTCCCGGGCGATTGCCGAAGAAGCTTTGGCCGAGTTGATCCGGCACAATGCGCGAGCCGTGCGGCTGGCCGATATCGACAAGGCAGTGTGCCAGGTGTTCGGGCTCGAGAGCGAATCGCTGCAAACCGGACAGCGCGGCCGGCATGTCAGCCAGCCACGGATGCTGGCCATGTGGCTGGCCCGGAAACACACGCGGTCGGCATTGGCGGAGATTGGTCGCCACTTCGGCCGCCGCAGCCACAGCACGGTCGTATCGGCCCAGAAGGCCGTAACCGGCTGGGTGGCCACGCAGTCGATGATCGAACTGTGCGGCAAACCGTCGAACGTCGAGGAGGCAATCCGGCGGGTTGAGGAACGCCTGCGCACGGCATGATGCGTGGGCGCAGGAAAGCCCAGGGATGGCCGTCCCTGGGCTTACGCACGGCGAAGCGATTCACACGAATTTCGTCTGACCCGGCATGGCGACGGTTGGCGTCGGGATGGGACCCCATTCGTATTTCGCCGGTGTCAAATCTTCCTGGCTGTTGATCGCCTGCTCCCACGTGATCCGCTGACCCGTGTAGGCCGCCATTCGCCCCAGAATCGCCAGCATCGTGCTGCGGCACATGTACAGACTGTTGTCGATCCGGCTGCCCGAGCGAATTGCCGCGAACAACTCGTCGTGCTCTTGCTGGTACATGTTCTTCGCATGACCCGTGTACGACCACTTCTTTTCGCCGCTGATCGTGCCGGCCATAAGTTGGGCCGAACCTTTCGTGCCGATCACGTGGTCGTTGACGTTCGTTTCGCAGTCGGCCATTTGCCGGCACTGGGCAAAGACCCGCACGTCATCGGGATACTCATAGACGACGGCGAAATGATCGTAGATGTTGCCCCATAGATCGCCGGTGCGCACCTGCCGGCCACCCTGGGCAAAGGCTTGGACTGGGGGTTGATCGCGCATGACCCAGGCAGCCTTATCCAAGCTGTGTACGAACTGTTCGGTGATGTGGTCGCCCGAGAGCCAGGTGAAATAGAGCCAGTTGCGCACCTGGTATTCCATTTCGCTCCATTTCGGCTGCCGGCCATTGTGCCAGAGCGTACCCGTAAGATACGTAGTGCCGATGGCTCGCACGTCGCCGATGTCGCCGTCGTGGATACGCTGGATCGTTTCGCGCTTCTGGCCGTCATAACGGTAGCAGAGTCCGGAAACGAGATTCAGATTTTTCTTCTTCGCTTCTTCGGCGGTGGCAAGCACGCTCCGCACGCCGGGGGCATCGACTGCGATCGGCTTTTCGCAAAAGATGTGCTTGCCCGCGGCCACGGCAGCCTTTAAATGCAGCGGACGAAAATGCGGCGGCGTGGTGAGAATCACAACGTCGACGCCGGCGCCGAGCACCTTCTCGTAGGCGTCGAAGCCTGTATAGCGGCGCTCGGGCGGAACATCGACCTTGCCCGCCATCTGGCCTTGCAGGCTGCGCAAGCTCGATTCCAGCCGGTCGGGGAACGCATCGCCCATCGCGATCAGCTTCACGTTCTTGTCGGCCGACAGTGCGTTCATGGCCGCTCCCGTGCCGCGACCGCCGCAACCGATCAGTCCGACCTTGAGCGTATCGTCGACCGAGGCGTGGGCACTGCGGGCAATCCCCAGCGTGCCGACCAGCGAAGCGCCCGCGGCTGCCACGGTCGAGGTCTTAAGAAACTCCCGGCGCGACCTTCCCAACGATTGCGAGCCCGACGACGACTGCGACATGATTCCGCCTCCAAGTGCTGATTATTGCAGTTTCAACGACACCGCTCGTGCAGTGGACATCCTATTGTGGGGATGATCGCAGGCAAGTTGCAAGTCCAAGGATGGGCCATTACCGCAGCCCGGACGCGCACTTCGCCGGCGCGTCGAGTGATGCGCGCGGCGCATCACGGCTAACGAACCGCCATGAGCGACAGGCTCGGACAACCGCCAACGAATCGTCAGCCCCTTCCGTCTTCGGCCTCACACTTTACGCCGATGGCTGTCCAACAGCCGTTCTTCCTTGGCCATTTTCCAGTCGTGGTCGACCATCATCCGGACCAGGTCTTCGAATGAGGTGCGCGGGCTCCACCCGAGTTTTTCTCGAGCCTTGGTCGCGTCGCCCAAGAGCAAATCGACTTCGCTAGGACGGAAATAGCGCGGATCGGTCGCCACGTGCTCCTGCCACTTCAGATCGAGATGCTCGAAGCTGCGTTCCAAAAACTCCCGGACGCTGTGCGTTTCGCCCGTGGCGATCACGTAATCGTCCGGAGTCTCTTGTTGCAGCATCAGCCACATTGCTTCCACATAGTCTTTGGCAAACCCCCAGTCGCGCTTGGCGTCGAGATTGCCAAGGTACAGCTTGTCTTGCAGCCCTTCGCGAATCCGGGCCGCGGCTTGCGTGATCTTGCGCGTGACGAACGTCTCGCCTCGGCGCGGCGATTCGTGATTGAACAGGATTCCGTTCGAGGCGTGCAGCCCGTAGGCCTCGCGGTAGTTCACTGTCTGATAGAAGCTGAACACCTTGGCGCAAGCATAAGGGCTGCGCGGATAAAACGGCGTCGTCTCGCTCTGCGGAGTCTCGCGGACCAGGCCATACATTTCGCTGGACGAGGCCTGATAAATCCGAACCGGATGCCGCGGCTGCAATTGCCGAGCAGCTTCCAGCAACCGCAATGTTCCCATCGCGTCGGCGTCGACGGTGTACATCGGTTGGTCGAACGATACGCGCACGTGGCTCTGCAGCGCCGAGGTTGTAGATCTCATCGGGCTCGAGCGACAACACGAGGTTGCTGAGACTCGTGCCGTCCGTCAGATCGCCGTAATGCAGAAACAACCGCGTGCCCGCCTCGTGCGGATCGTGGTACAGATGCGAGATGCGGCCGGTGTTGAAGGTGCTCGCCCGCCGGACGACGCCGTGCACCTCGTAGCCTTTGTCCAGCAGCAGCTCGGCCAGGTAAGAGCCGTCTTGGCCAGTGATGCCGGTGATCAGGGCGCGTCGTGCCGCGGTCATTCGAGGCTCCGAGGGGGGGAAATGACGAATGCCTAATGACGAATGTCTAATGAATGACGAATGACCAAATGACTAACTTCCGCGTAGGGTGGGCATTGCCCACCATCTTCAACGTCGCACTCTCAAGCCGCTGGTGGGCATTGCCCACCCTACATCGACTATCGGGAGCGACTTTGCCGGGTGATGATACGCCCGCCAAACAACCGATCGTCGAGCCTCGCAAAAAACTCTCCCATTCGTCATTGGTGTTTCGTCATTGATTAGACATTCGTCATTCGTCATTAGACATTTTTTTGCTCGGGTTATCTTCGTACCAAGCCACCGTCTCCCGCAAGCCCTCTTCGAAGCTGGTCGTGGAGCGGAAGCCGAATTCGGCCGCGGCCCGTGTCGTGTCCAGACAGCGTCGCGGCTGGCCGTCGGGCTTGCTCGCGTCCCAGCGAATTTCGCCCCGAAAGCGGCAAATCCGGCAGATCAGTTCCGCCAGGTCGCGAATCGAAATCTCTTGTCCGCAGCCGATATTCACCGGCTCGGGCTTGTCGTACAGTTCCGCCGCGGCGGCGATCGCTCGCGCCGCGTCGCGAACGAACAAGAATTCCCGCGAGGCGTTGCCGGTGCCCCACACGTTGATCAACGGCTGGTTGCTGTCTCGCGCCTCGACCGCTTTGCGGACGAGCGCCGGTATGACGTGGCTCGAGCGCGGGTCGAAATTATCGCCCGGTCCGTACAAATTCACCGGCAACAGCGTGATCGCGTGCAATCCGTATTGTTGCCGGTAAGCTTGGGCCTGCACCAGCAGCATCTTCTTGGCCAGGCCGTAGGCGGCGTTGGTTTCTTCCGGATAGCCGTTCCAAAGCTCGTCCTCGCGAAACGGGACGGGCGTGTGCTTTGGATACGAGCAAATCGTGCCGATGCCGATAAACTTGGCGACCTTCGCCAGCCGGGCTTCTTCCATGAGCTGGATGCCCATGATCGCGTTTTCGTAAAAATAGAGTCCCGGATTTTCTCGATTCGGCGCCGATGCCGCCGACCACCGCCGCCAGGTGGATCACCACCTCCGGACGCTCGTCGGCGAAGAATCGCTGAATCTGCTCGCGCGACCGCAGATCGCACTCGGCACTGCGCGGCGTGAGAATGGCCGCGGGCCGATAGGACCGCAGCGCTTGACAAACCTCTGCGCCCAAGAATCCAGCCCCGCCGGTAACCAGAATGCGTTTTCCGGCGAGCAGCGACATGCAGATCCCTAATAGTCGAGGCTGGAGGCTTGAGAATTGAGGCTAAGGCTTGAGGAAGAAGAAGTCGCTGGAACCACAATGACAAACTCGATCGCGCGGCGCCGGCTCCCATGCCGTGTGGGCAGAGGGGCAAAGCGGGGAGTTTGGATGGCAGGTCGAATTCCATCCACCTCGCCGTGGCCGGCCGTCATTCGTCTGTAGTCGTTCCTTAAGCCATGTAGCATCAGGCCTGTAGCCTCAAGGTTCAAGCCTCAATCGGTTCCAACAGACAATCGTCGATTTCGATCGAGGCCCCTTGCTTCAGAAAATTCACCGCTACGAAGAGCCGCGTCGCGCCTTGCCGTGCCAGCACGGTGCCTTCCAATCCCAGGAACGCGCCCGAACGGATCCGGACCCGCTTGCCCGGCGCGTAGTCGCTCTTCAACGGTGACAGGGGCCCCGCTGGCGATCAACCGCTCGATCTGCTCGAGATCATGGCACAGGCCTGCCCCGTCATGCACCGGCAGAATTCGCGAGATCCGATTCGTCGTCAGGCTCGCGACCCGATCGGCTTCGGTGCCGAACATGAACACGTAGCCGGCGAACAGCGGCACGCTGCGGAAAACTTGCGTCCCCGTCGCACGGTTCGCTTGACGACCAGCGGCAAGTAGTGTGCCACGCCCTGGGCGAGCAACTGCCGTGCGCAGGCCTTTTCCTGCCGCGACTTGGTGTAGAGGACCCACCATTTTTGGCTTGAGGCTTGAGCCGTGAGGCTTGAGGCGCCGCCGGCCTGGCTCCCCTCGCCCCTTGCGGGAGAGGGGCTGGGGGTGAGGGGTGCGCGGCTTCGCTCCGCATCACCTTCACCTCGGCCCTCTCCCGTCGAGGGAGAGGGAGAACGAGCCAACGCACCGCCGGCGATCGCGAACAGATCGGCCGGATAAAGATTGGTGGTGTCGATGGTTGGCAATGGCACACGCTTGTCGAGAGCAACCTGTCAAAACAGCCCAGAAGGTCAGGCGCGCGATGGCCTTAAGCCTAGGCTCGAATGCATGATCCAGCCTACCGTGCCGAGTAGCCAAGTCAATCGCCAGCCCAGCGATGGCCATCGCCGGGATTGGTGCGCTGCGCAAAACTCCCTGAATCCACGAAAAATCAATAGACCAGCTCCGAATGGGTGGATAAGATCGTTAAAGTCGCCATTTTCGCGATTTTCAAACCCCCTCCTAAAATTCTTTTGGAGAGATCGTTATGGTCCGCAAAATTTTGGTCGCATTGGCCGCTCTGTTTGCACTTGTGCCGTCACGGTCACGACAGCCAGCGCAGCCTCGGTGCCGCTGAATCTTGGCGCTCAGCAGGTCATACTAAGCGAAAGCAGTGCCATCGGGGGGAGCGGAGCGTATGTCAACGGCAATAACAACCCGTTCAACGACAATACTCAAGGTTTCGCCGCCGGCAATATTTTCAGCGCGCAAACAGGTCAGGTCCCCAATGAAAACGGTTACGGGAACCCATCGGGCTTTTGGCTTAGCGGGGATAATAACGCGCCCACGCCCAGCTACATTACGATCGACCTCGGCGCAAGCTACGACAACGTCTCGCAGCTTGAATTGTTCAACACCCACAACGGTGGGTACAACGACCGCGGAACCAGCCAATTCGAAATCCTCGGCGGCAACTCGGTGACGAATACGGGAACCGTTGCGGCACCTAACTACGAACTCACCCCCGGCACCACCACAATCCTGGTCAGCGACACTCTGGCCCCCAGCAGCGACACGAGTTCTGGTATTCCTGGGCAAACCTTCAACGTGGGAGCCGCGGGCTCTTTCCGCTACCTCGAGTTTGAAGCATTCACCGCGGTTGCCGCGGATGGGCATCCGGCCAGCGCGACCGCATTCGGCCTGGACGAGCTCCGCGTTTTCACCACACCGGAGCCCAATTCCTACGTCGGGCTACTCGGTCTCGGTGGCATCGGCCTGCTCGGCTTCTGCTTCCGACGCCGGATTGTGCGCGCAGGGCGCGCCGCTGGGGCCGCGGCGATCGTGTTTGCTGCGCTGCTAGGGTCGTCGGCCTCGGCTGGAACCATCACGACCATCACCAGCGGCGACGCGGGGGGCGGTGTCACGCTGAATCCCGCGCGGATCGTCTATGCGGACGACATTTTCGGCCAGCAAGGCAATACGAACGTCGTGCAGGGAGTCACCTTCACCGCCGGCAATCCCAATGTCGTTGACGTCCAATCCTATGGGGCTCAGGCCAATGGCGGTGGCGATCCCCCATCCGCGACGTTTACGAACAACGACGCCAACAGCAGCGCGCTGCTCAACATCGTCACAAGCCTGATTTATGGAGTCAGACGGTCACGATTGGCGGTCTGACGCCGAATGATCCTTACACCGTCCAACTCCTGATTTCCGATGGCAGCAACGACCCGCGGATCCAAGACATCTCGGTCAACGGGAGCACTCCGGACGTGCTCGGGGTCGCGGTGAACCAGGCCTACGATGTTTCGTACAACGCAACTGCCAACGGCTCGGGAAACATCATCGTTACTCTGGTGCCCGATGTGAACTCCGGGGATCCGAATCCCGTGTTGAATGGCCTCATCGTGCAAGCCGTGCCCGAGCCGTCGTCCGTCGTCGCCCTTGCCGGCTGCGGCATTCTTGGAATCCTCGCGCTCATCGTTCGCCGGCGTAAATCGTAGTTCAACGAACAGCGCGAATACCGGAACTTCAGAGCCGCAAAATCATCCCCAAATTCGTTGAATGCCGTTATGATGCGCCAGGGCCTTTGGCTTTTCTCCGGCCCGGCTGGTATCTGATGAGGGGCAACTCATGGCCGCCGCGAGCGTCACGAAACCCGCCAAGCGCTGCTTGCCTGCAAGACCGCCAACGATGTGCGCGGCTCATTACGAAACAGAGCCGCGCACGTTAGTAAGCGGTGGCCGGCCGCGTGATTGTTGGTGCAAAAGCCGCTTACTTACGTGCCGGCTCCGTTGCTTCATCTCCTCGTACCTCAAGCCTTTAGCCTCAAGCCTCAAGGCTCCCTCCCACAACGTTTACTTCGTTGCGGCTCTTTACGGATGCGAATCCCCTCGTCCTCAAGCCTCAAGCCTCAAGCCTCAAGCCCATTCGGCGCCGCGCCTTTACGCTCGTCGAATTGCTGGTGGTGATCGTCATCATCGGCATCCTCATGGCCTTGCTCCTGCCCGCGGTGCAAAGTGCCCGAGAAGCCGCCCGCCGGGCCACCTGCCTGTCGAACATGAAGCAGCTCGGCATCGCCTGCCATAACTTTCACGACGCTCGTGGCGCGTTTCCCGTCGGCACCATCGACCAGATCAGCGGCGACATCGGCAACAACGACCGGCGGAACTGGATCTTCTTCCTGCTGCCGTTCATGGAAGAAAAGCAGTACTACGACAATTGGTACACCTGGGTCGCCGACGGCGGCGTCGATCCCTGGTGGTACGAACCCGACCGGATGGCGATCATCCAGGTGCTCTATTGCCCCTCCGACGGCCACAGCCCCAAGACGAAAACGCACGAAGATCTCGGCCCCGGCAGCGATCAGGGCTTCCATAGCAACTACGTCGGCTGCTCCGGTTCCACCTCGTTCAATCCCGGCGGCTCGCTTGGCGACACGCTCAACGGGATTTTCTATTATCGAGTCCCCACGCCGATCTCGGGCATCCTCGACGGCACCTCGCACACCCTGCTCACCAGCGAAATTCTCGTCGTGCCCGATGACGCCAATGTCGCCACACAAGGCTATGGCCATGATGTGCGCGGGCGAATCTGGAATCCGGCCAATCAAGGGGCGATCCTGTTCAGCACCGAATATCCGCCGAACACCCAGGTGCCCGACGCTTTGAATTATTGCCAGCCCGGCGTCCCCGAGGCCCCCTGCATCAGCACCACCACCGACATCGTGCTCTATGCCCGCAGCGACCACCCCGGCGGCGTGAACGCGGGCTTCGCCGACGGCTCGGTCCACTTTATTTCCGACGAAATCGATCTGGTCACTTATCAGGCGCTGGGGACGCGCGCGAGCGGCGACAGCACGGGGGGAGGGTACTGAGGGGAGAATGTCTAATGTCTAATGACGAATGTCGAATCAATGTCTAAATGACGATTGACGAATGGCCGTGTGGGTGTTCGCGATCAATATGAATTCGAGGCGGTGCTGAGCGGCTGAGCCTGGTTTCCCGCGCACCGAAGCCACCATGCGGTCACCCTTCGTCATTAGACATTCGTCATTGATTCGACATTCGTCATTCAACATTCGACATTTTCAGTTGGTCTTCCTTTTCGCCACCGCGCTCGCTGTCCTCTCCTTCGGCTGCCGCCGGCGCGACACCGTTGCTGTCTCCGGCTCGGTCACGTTCGCCGGGCAGGCGGTTTCCAACGGTCGGATCCTGTTCATCTCGCCGGATCACAGTGCCGGGCCTGCCGCCAGCCAGATTGAAAATGGCGTGTATCATCTTGAGTGCAAGCCGGGCCCGAAGCACGTCGAGATTCGCGCCGCGCGTGAAGTCCGCCACTTGCCGCGCGCCATGGGGCCGGAGTATCAGGATTACATCCCGGCCGAGTTCAACAAGAAATCGACCCTCAGCGCGGAAGTCACGCCGGACGGCCCGAATCACTTCGACTTCAACCTGCCTTGAAGTGCGAAAGGCGTGAGAGCTCGGATGTTAGCCGCGACGCGAGGTACTCCGAGCGGAGCGCGTTGCGCCGGCGTTCACCGCCACTCGACCGATGACCCTTACAATGTGCCCCGCAGTAGCCGGCGCAGCGGAATCACAGCACAAACGGCACGATTTCCGGCCACAAACTTGACCCTGCCGCAAATGGCTACCTATACTAGATTTGGTAGCTTTTCTGATTGACATCTCTTCGGTAGCAGGGGTCGCGATGGTTGCCTCGATTGGCGTGCGTCGTGTTTTTCAATGGGCTTTGGCCGCCGGCATTGGCTTTGGCGGCTCCGCCGTGGCAATCGCCCAGAATCCTGCGGTGATCGCACGCCGGCCAGCGGCGCCACCGGCTGGGTTCCGTAAGCTTGGCCCAGGCGTGTTGACAGTCGTTCCGCCCCCGGTCGATCCTCACGACACGCTGGAAAATCACGATCTGGTCGAATTGCTCACGCCGGGCGTGGTGCCGAATTTGGATTGGACGCCAAAATTCAGCCCGCCGACCAAGACGCTTAAAGCGATGAGCACCGACACGGCTTTTCGCCGCTCAACCTGGTATCTGCAATTCAGCTTCAAGCCGCTACGGCTGATCGAAGTCGACTTGCCGGTCGCCAACGGGCGTTTGCAGCGCAAGGTGGTTTGGTATCTGGTTTATCGGGTAAAAAACATTGGCGGCCAAATCAAGCCGGTCGAGCAAGCCGCCGGGGCCGACCAACAGCCGCCTGGCGCGCCCGAGGTGCAAGCCGTGAGCGAGCTTGGCCAACCGATTTACTGTTTCCCGCGGTTCTCGTTGGAAGCCGATATCGAGGGAACGAAGAAGACGTATCTCGACCAGTTGATTCCGCTGGCGCTCGATCCGATTCGCCGCCGCGAAGATCCCCGCCGAAAACTGCTCGACTCGGTCGAAATTTCCTCGCACCCGATTCCGCTCACCACGGCCGCCGACGATCAGGGAACTTGGGGTGTCGCCACCTGGGTCGACGTCGATCCGCGGATCGATTACTTCTCGATCTATATCAACGGGCTAACGAACGCTTACCGCTGGACCGACCCACCTGCGGCGTTCAAAGCCGGCGATCCACCGGGAACCGGCCGTAAGTTCACGTCGAAGACGCTGCAATTGAATTTCTGGCGACCCGGCGATGAGTTCCAATTGCTCGAGGACGAGATCTTCATGGGCGCTCCGGCCGATAAGGTGGCGCGAACGGTCAATCCCGACCACCCCGATCAACCTCTGTCGAGCGATCAGGTCGTGGGAACCGGCCCGGGCGGGCGGAACTGGGACAAGATCATTGACTATCGCTGGCTTTTCCGGTAGAAGTGCGGTTTGCGCAGGGATGGGAGTGCTGGTCAAAGCGCCGCAATGCCGTGAGACTCACGGCGTTCGACTGCGCACGTTTTTTGGATGCCCTTGTTTTTGGATGCATTTGTTTTTGGACGGAGCAGCAAGCGATGGCACATAAGAAAGGCCAAGGTTCCAGCCGCAATGGCCGCGATTCGCAACCCCAGATGCGGGGCGTCAAGCGGTTCGGTGGCGAATATGTCGAGGCGGGAAATATCCTCGTCCGGCAAGTCGGCAATCGGTTCCACCCAGGCAACGGCGTTGGCCAAGGAAACGATTTCACGCTCTACGCGCTGGTCGACGGTGTCGTGAAGTTCGACCGCAAAGGCCGCCGGATCAACGTCGTCGCCGATGTCGCCACGAATGGGGCCGCAATGGGCGAAGCGGCGACAGCGTAACTTCTTCGCACCGAATGTTCTCGGCTGCTCGCGCGGTCCTCGGATATGATGGTGTGCGTTGACCATCCGAGTTGGCCCCCGCGCGGCGATCATGTTTGTCGATCAAGTCAAAATTCACGTCGCGGCGGGGAAGGGGGGCAATGGCTGCCTTAGCTTCCGCCGCGAAAAATTCGTCCCCCGCGGCGGCCCCGACGGCGGCGACGGCGGCGACGGCGGCAGCGTGATTCTCATGGCCGAGCCGGGCGTCGACAGCCTTTCCCCCTTGGCGCATCGCAAACATTGGCGCGCTTCATCCGGCGCTCCGGGCACCGGCGCCGATTGCCATGGCCGCAACGGCGAAGATTTGATCTTGCTGGTCCCGCCAGGCACGGTGATCCACGACGCCGACGCCGGATTCCTGCTGAAAGACCTGGCCCAGCCGGGCGATCGAGTGGTCGTCGCTCGCGGTGGCCGCGGCGGGAAAGGGAATGCCCATTTCAAATCGGCGGTTCGCCGCGCTCCGCGCGAACATACGCCGGGCGACGAGGGAGAAGCTCGCAATTTGCTGCTGGAACTGAAAGTCATCGCCGACGTGGGACTGATCGGCAAGCCAAATGCCGGCAAGAGCACGCTCCTCAGCCGGCTCTCGCGGGCGCGGCCCGTGATCGCCGACTATCCGTTCACGACGAAGTATCCCAATCTTGGGCTGGTGCAGATCGATACCGACCGCTCGTTCGTGATGGCCGATCTGCCGGGTCTGATCGAGGGAGCCCACTCCGGCGTTGGCCTCGGGCACGAATTTCTGCGGCACATCGAACGGGCCGGCATCCTGGTGCATCTCGTCGAGCCGCTGCCGACCGACGGCACCGAGCCGCTGGCCAACTACAACACGATCCGCAACGAACTGCGGCAATACGCCGAGGAGTTAGGATCGCGCCCGGAAATAGTGGTGCTCACAAAATGCGAATTGCCCGGCGCGGACGAAGTGCGGCGGCAACTAACCGAGGCATTGGGGCGCGACGTGCTGGCCATCAGCGCCGTCACAGGCGAGGGGCTCGACAAACTGCTGTGGGAAATCGCGCGGCGGTTGGAAGAAAAGAAAGCGGTCGCGGCGCGGATTCAGCCATGAGGATTACGGCCGGTTGATTTTTGGAGAACGCAGCTCGTCGCATGTCCAACGATCCCGTTACCCCGCTGATCGCCGTCGACGTCGGCAACAGCCGTATCAAGCTGGGGCTGTTCGATCGGGCCGAGGCAATCGTCGAGGCGACCGAGCCGGGCAGAATTCTTGAACTGCCGGCCAAGGACTGGGACGCCCGGCGACTTTCTGCTTGGTTGCCGACAGGCCCGACGTGGCCGGAGTGGTGGATCGCCAGCGTGAATCGGCCGGTCGCGGCGAGCCTGGTCGAATGGATTCGCCGCGAGAGCCTCACCCCTTCGGGTCACTCGGCGCCGGTTCGCGAATTGAGTCTGTCGCGAGTTGCCGCTTTCGATCGGCGTGGAACATCCCGAGCGCGTCGGCATCGATCGCCTGGCCGCGGCCACGGCCGCCGAACGGCTTCGTTCTCGGGGCTGCGGCGCCCTGGTGGTCGATGCCGGCAGCGCGATCACGGTGGATTGCATTTCGCCGGAGGGAGTTTTTTTGGGGGGCGCGATTCTTCCGGGCTTGGCGATGACCGCCCGGGCGCTGCACGAATTCACCGACTTATTGCCGCTAGTTCCTCCCGGAGAGTTGAGCGACCCACCCGCGCCGCTGGGCATGAGCACCGTCACGGCCATTCGCAGCGGAATGTATTGGGGAACGGTCGGCGCGGTGCGCGAGCTGGCCGAACGATTGTCGGCGGGATTCAAACCGCGGCCCGAGCTATTCCTGACAGGCGGAGCCGCGGGCTTTTTGGCGCATGCCTTAGATCAACCATCGCGGGTCCTGCCGAATTTGGTGCTCAGTGGCATTGCGCTCGCTCACCCTGGATGAGTAAGGCGAGAAGAAAAGGGGAGAAGAAAAGGTGTCAGGAACCGATTTGCAGCTCAAGCGTCAGTTCTCTAACCAGTCCTTGAAATCGGTTCCTGACACCTTTTCTTTGGGCGACGATTACGTCGTGCTGCTTTCGCCCGACGGACGCGGCGCCGTCGCGACTCTAGCGATCGCAGGGCCGAACGTCGGCAAGCTGCTCTCTCGGCATGTGCGGCGAGCGGTCAACGGAGATCCACTTTCGGAATCGAGCGCCGTCGACCGAGTCTTGTATGGCCAATGGAAGTCGGCCGGCAATCCTTCCGACGGCTCGGGGGAGGATGTTGTCGTCTGCCGCCGAGGAGAACTGGCCTGGGAAGTCCACTGCCACGGTGGCCGGGCGGCGGTCGACCGAATCCATAAGGATTTAGAACAGGTCGGTTGTCGCTCGCGATCATGGCGCGAATGGATTGCGGGGCGCGAAACCGATCCTATTCGCGCGGCGGCGATTGCATTGCTGGCCGACGCCCGAACCGAACGGACCGCCGCCATTCTGCTCGATCAATACAATGGGGCCTGGGGGCGGGCTCTGGCAAACATTCGCACAAGTCTGTCTGCTGCTCGAACCGCTAGCGCCGCTGCGCAAATTCAATCCCTGCTGCGGCTCGAACCCCTGGCGGCGCATCTCGTGCAGCCCTGGCGGGTCGTCGTCATCGGACCGCCCAATGTCGGCAAGAGCAGCTTGACGAACGCCTTGCTCGGTTTTCAGCGAACGATCGTCCACGACCAGCCCGGCACCACGCGCGATGCAGTGGCAATTCAACTCGCCATCGACGGTTGGCCGGTGGAGTTGGTCGATACGGCCGGCTTGCGCAAGCGACGACCCACTTGAGTCGGCAGGCATCGCGCGGGCGATCGAGGCATCGCAATCCGCCGACATGGTGCTTACGGTGTTCGATGCGACCCAGCCGCTGCCGCCAATGCAAGCGACTCTGAAAAATCTTCAAACGAAGAGCGTGGTGATTTACAACAAATGCGATCTGCTAGCAGTCGTCCCAAGCAAAATCGACACCAATATCCCGGATCAGCGATTGCACGGCATGTTCACAAGCGCCACGACCGGCGTTGGGCTCGATTTGCTCTTGCGCCGTCTAAGTGAGCAACTCGTGCCGGAAGCGCCAGCGATTGGTGCGGCCGTTCCCTTGCTGCCGGTTCAAATCGCTCAATTAAATGTCGCCTTCTCGCGATTGGAAACAGGCGATCTCGCCGGCGCAATAGACACGCTTGGCGACAAAAAATAGATCCGTTTCGAACCTTAAGCCTCGAGCCTGCTTACGCCGCCGGCCCAATTGCTCTGGACCCCCCGTGCGGCGGCGGCTATTCTTCCCGGCCCTGTTTCGTCGCAGTACGACGGCGAGACGCGCCCTTCGGACGAATGTTCAGGAGGAACAGGCGTGCGACGATCATCTGATGTGCTCCAACCTCGCAGGCCACCGAAGCGGAGGCCAGCGCGAAATTCAAGGCCGAATTGGCTGCTGCGCTCGCTCGTGCTCTTGGCCGTTGCCAGTGCGGCGGGATTGCCCGCTCTGCTCCGGGTCAATGCCGCTGAGGAAAAGACCGATCCCCAGCCGCCGCCATTACGGGCCGTAACCCCGATCGTTGCGCTGCCAGCCTCGCAGGCCATCGTTCCGCCTGACGGACAGGCGCCAACCGTTACGGCAACCGACTCCGCGCTCGAAGTTCGCGAGGTAGGCCAATCGCCGGCCGATCCCAAGCCCGACGCCGGACAGAAAGAAATCGCCTCGCCGCCAACTACGGCCACTCCGCCGAATGCGCTGCGCTCGGATTCGGGCTCCGCCGCGCACCTCGATCGGGCCGTGCCGGCTGACAATTCCGATCAGCCGTTGCGCATTCCTTTGGTTGTTCAGCAGGGAACAGGAAACGACGCCGGACCGACCCGAACGACCGAACAATCGCCAGAGGCGGATTCGGCGCTGGACGCGGACGCAGCGCCGCGGGCCGACTCCAAACCTGCGCCGGATGCCACCGGCGCTGAAAATGCCGGCGAATCACGATCGTCGAGCATTGTTGATTCGCTCGCCGAAAAGATCGCGGCCATCGTTGCCAAACCGATCAAGTTCGGCGCTGCACTGCCAAAGCTGCCGATGATGGAAGTCGCGCCGGTTTACTTTCGCGGCGTGCAACCCGGCGCGACCACCCGTGCCGAATTGGTGCGCCAATGGGGCGATGCGACTCCCGAGCGCCGCGCCGACGGCTCCAGCGAGTGGCTCTACGCCGTGCCGCCTTATCCGAAGGTGACGGTCACGCTTACCGGACAAATCGTCGCCTCGATCACCGCCAAACTGAAAGAACCGGTCGATAGCCACGTGCTGTTGGATCGGCTGAAACTTAAGGAAACGGAAGGCTTGCCGGTTCGGGACGATTCGGGCGAGTTGCTGGGCGCCGCGTTTCCCGAAAAGGGACTCATGCTCAGCTTTATTCCCGGCACGCAATCGGTCACGCAGATGTTGTTGGAAACGATCGATCCCGAACCGTTCCTTTCCCGGGCCGCGCTCGAGCAACTCTGGCACCCGCAGCGGAAGCTTGCGCGATCTTGAATATGCCTTGAAGCTGGACTCGAAATGTGCCCGGGCCTACGACCTCCGCGCGAAATTCTGCTCCAAGCGGGTCGGCTTGCCGACGCCTTGCAGTCGGCCGAACAGGCCGTGCATTGCGATCCGGAGAATTCGTCCTACACGCTGGACCGGGCCGAAATACTTGCGCGGATGGATCATCGCGCCGAAGCCATGCGGTTGACCAAAGAAGTCGTGGCGCAAGCCGACCTGCCGCCGGCGTTGAAGGCGCATGCCTTGTGCCAACTGGGCGATTTGACGCTAGCCTCAATGCACGACGACAAACATGCGCTCGAAGCTGCACCTGGCAGCAATCAAGGCCGCGGAGCCTCTGATCACTGATACGCACCCGGCAGTGCGCCGACAGGCGAAGCAAGTGCTGCTCGACGCCCATCTCGGCGCGGCGAATGATATTGCCTGGGGCGTTTGGCAGCAGAAGTCTGCGCGTCGTGCCGAAATGGTTGGCCCAGGCGAATGATTTAGCCCGCGACCTGATCGAGCATGAAGACGCCGATCCGGAAATTCGTCTGAAAGTTGCCCGCGAAGCTTTGTTCGCCACCGCCGGCGGCCGGGGAGCCTGGGACGCGGCCGATTGGATCCAATTGGCGCAAGACACCGCGACGACGTTGTTGGAAACCACTGAGGATCCACTACGACGCAAATGGCTCGAATGGGAGTTAGGGCTAGCGCTGTCCAACTTGCTCGAATTCGAGTCGCAAGGCGGACTCAATGAGCAAACTCTGGGCGATGCGCTGCGGGCATTGAAGCACTTGAACGAAGGGGCCGCCTACCGGCAACCGACCGCTGAAGACGGCTATCTTGTCGGCCGGCTCTATTTTCAAGTCGGCGTCATCTGCGCGGTCCGGCGCAAGGACCATGCCACCGCGGTCACATGGTTCGAGCAAGCGTTGCCCTGGTTCGATGGTTCTTTGCCCGCCTCCGTGGCTGCCCAGCCCGGCCGGTCTGGCGACATGCTAGTGAGCATGGGCATCTCGTTCTGGGAAATCGGTCGTCGCGAGGAAGGCGTCCGATTGACGCAACGCGGGGCCGATCTGCTTGCCAGCGCCGTCAAGGCGCGGCAACTGAGCTCTCAAGCTCTCGCTATTCCCTACGGCAATCTGGCCGCCATGCACCGCACGCTGGGCCATGCCGACAAAGCCCGGCAATTTGCTGAGCTTGCTGAATCGCACGACGTAAAACGCCGCTAGCAGTCCGAGCGTTGTCTATTCACTTGCATCGCCCATCTTGGCGATGTCTGGATTCCTTTTTTTGGGAATCTGTTTTGCACTGCGGCGGTTCGCGTTGCCGCAAGTGACTTGTTTATCAATGTTTGGTCGTTCCGACCGGTTGATGAAAACAATAATTTATTTATTATGGTTGCATATCGACCAGAGCGGTCCGAATCGAATCGGGCCATTGGGCGATCGCCAGATTGAATTGCGTTCGGAAAGTCAGCCGATGGGGGCCGTTCGGTCCATTGATCCATCGAGTTCACACCGCGGTTTGGATTCGTTGCTCAGTCGAGCAGTTAAAGGAGGCACCAACGGTCGCAGCGGTTGGCAAGACGCTGGGACCCTTTCTTACGGAGAAGGATCATGCGAGTCCGGAATTTTGAAAGGAAAAGAGGTTCGTTCGGTTATTGCCCCCGCTTCGAGGCACTTGAGCCGAAACGTTGCCTGAGTGCGTCGTTGCAACATGCGCCGGTGGCCGCGGCGGTCACGGCGCACGTGACCACGCCCACCGCCTCGATCACGCAGGTCGGCAGCACGCTGCGGATTACCGATCCAAACGGCGGCGACACGATCACCGTGACCGACGACGGAACCGGCGATATTACGGCCGGGATCGCCAACACCAGCAGTTCCGCGACCGTTGTCGCCACGAACACGACGCCGTTCACTGGAATAACTCGGGTGATCATCACCTCGACCGGCGGTGATGAGACGTTGGACTACACCCTCACCGGGGCGCTTACCCAATCCGAGCGGATCCAGGCAACTTTGACCAAGGGGGGAAATATAGTCGACATTGCCGCAGCCGACGGCCTGAGCAGTGCTTCGCTGTTTTTGGACGTGAATGCCAGCGGAGGAGCGAACAACATCACGGAGACGTTCGGCCCTCTCACGTCGTCCAAGTTGTTCGATAACACCAACGTCAGCGGCGGTGGAAACACCGTCACCGAGAACCTATCCGACGCCGACGACTCGGCGGCGGGCACGGAGTTAAGCTCTAGCACGGCCTACATCGGAATCGACGGCTCGGGGGGTGACAACACGCTCGATTCGACCGTCACCGGCGGCCTCTCGACCGCCACCGATAGCGCGACAACGTCGACGTTGCTGTTTGACATCGAAGGCTCCGGCGGACTCAACACCGTCGGCGCGACTGGTCGACGGCGACATTGGCGCCGGGTCGCTAGTCGGAGGTTCGGTAACGCCGGGGGCGGCGGCGCCTGCGGCTCCGGCCATTCGTCGACTGCGGGCGGCGACACCGTTTCGTTCACCTACGACGGCAATGTGCTTGGCACGCTAGGCGTGGGCGTCAGTGGTTCTGGAAACGCCGAGACGCTGAATACGAATATTACCGTCGAAGCTGGCTCCACTTCGACCGGCAAAGTGTTTGCCGTCGAGCGTGTTTCGCATCATGGCAACACGCCCGATACGCTCGTGTTCAACGTCACCGACGACACGGCAGTCGACGGCACCACCGGACTTGCGAAGTTGAGTGCCAAGATTATCGATTATCTTGCCAGCAGCGACTCAATTATGAGTTCGTCGAATGTTACGATCGACAGCACGCTGCCCTGGTGGTTTTGAGCCAGGTGGAGCACAATTTGCGGCGGCCCTTGATCGCGGCGGCCCTTGATCGCGGCGGATAGCGGAACAGCGGTTTTGCTATCCGTCGCCTTTCTTTGACTCAGTTTGTCTCAAGCCACGCGCCGCCAACCCCGGCCCACGTATTGCTGACCATACATCGAGCCGAAGCCAAACGACTACTGGCCGCGTGAGTTGCGCATTACGGCAGTGCCATTCGAGATATTGCGCCGACGCGGTTTCTCGACAAGTTATACTTACTGCCTATCCGAGAACCGGCCGAGGAGAAGGGGGACAGGCACATTTTGCTCCCAGGGCACCGCAAAATGAGCCAGTCCCCGCCGGTTCTCGGATAGGCTCTTAGCAACGCGACGTGGCGGCGCGAGTTCTTGTTTGGGCGGAGCGCTGGCGTTAGCTTAAAGCTCGGCAGGAATGCCTCTGGGGTGCGCCAAGAACGACGAATCTTCATCGAGAAAGCAATGCAAATGAATCTGGCACGCTGTGGCGCCGCACTGTTTAGCGCGACGTTGTTCTGTGCGATTTGGGGACCATCGCTCGGGGCTGAATCGACCGAGACCACGAGTTTGCCGCGCAGTTCGCCGGAGTCGCAGGGAATCTCCTCCGCGGCGATCCGCGAATTCGTCGAAGCAGTCGACAAGAACGTGATCTCGATGCACAGCTTCATGATCGTGCGCCATGGGCAAGTCGTGGCCGAGGGGTGGTGGAAGCCGCAAACGCCCGAGACGCAGCACGTCATGCACTCGCTGAGCAAGAGCTTCACCAGCACCGCCGTCGGGCTGGCGATCGCCGAGGGCAAGCTCAGCCTCGACGACGAAGTACTGAAGTTCTATCCCGATCTGGCCCCACGCGAACCGTCGAAAAACTTGCAGGCGATGCGCGTGCGCGACCTGCTCACGATGTCCAGCGGCCAGCAGACCGAGGCCAAGTTCACGAAAGACACGCCTTGGGTGCAAACCTTCCTCGCGCAGCCGGTGCCGTTCAAGCCCGGCACCCATTTCCTTTACAACACGCCCGGCGCCTACATGCTGTCGGCGATCGTGCAGAAGGTGACGGGTCAGACGGTGCTCGATTATCTGCAACCGCGGTTGTTCGAACCGCTGGGAATCGAACATCCGAAATGGAACACCAGCCCGCAAGGAATTTCGCAAGGGGGCTTTGGCCTGTTCCTGCGGACCGAGGACGTGGCCAAATTCGGCCAGCTCTATTTGCAACATGGCAAGTGGCGTGGCAAGCAATTGATTCCCGCCTCGTGGGTCGAACTGGCCACTTCGCGGCAGATGTCCAACGGCAGCAATCCCACGAGCGATTGGAACCAAGGCTATGGATTTCAATTCTGGCGCTGCCGGCATGGAGCCTTCCGCGGCGACGGCGCCGAAGGCCAGTTTTGCGTCGTGATGCCCGAGCAAGACGCCGTGGTGGCAATCACCGCCCATACTGGAAATATGCAGGCCGAATTGAACTTTGTCTGGGACAAACTCTTCCCGGCGTTGCAGGGCCAAGCGTTGATGGAGAACAAAGCGGAGCAGGCGCAACTCAAGGAAACGCTGGCGAAACTGGCCGTACACGAGGCGGCGCAGCGATAATGGCGTCGCCGGCAGCAGAGCGAATCGGACGATGATATACTGACGCCACCGGCATTGATCTGGACATCGTCGCCGCGTGACTTCTATGGCCCTACCTTGTCGTTACAGAAACTTGGATCGACGATGGCTCGCGGCTGCGGTCGTCTGCATACTGCTGAGTCTCAGATCCTTGGCGGCGGCGGGCGAGCCGGCCACGGGCCGGCGCTATGCCCTGCTGGTCGGCTGCACGGAATACGACAATAACCATGCGTTCCGCCTGGTCGGGCCAGGGAACGACGTCGAATTGTTCCGGCAACTGCTCGTCGGCAAATTCGCATTCAGTCCCGCCGACATCGTCGTCCTCGCGGAACAGCGCGGCGGGCAACTTCGGCCCACGCATGCCAGTATCGCGCGCGAATTCGCCGACCTGGCGTCTAAAGTCCGCGACGGCGATCAGGTGGTAATCCTCCTTGGCGGCCACGGCTCGCAACAGCCGGAACAGAATCCGCCGGACCCGAATTATCCCAAGCCCGACGGGCGCGACCAGATTTTTCTGCCGGCCGATGTTGGCGTGTGGCGAGGGGGCAAGGAGCACCAGGTTGCCAACGCGATTCCCGACTACGAGCTGCGCAAATGGACGAAGGCGATCACGGCGACCGGCGCTTCGCTGTGGCTGATCGTCGATTCGTGCTGCTCGGGAGCCACGCTCCGCGGCGGCGAAACCGTGCGCAAGGTCGCGCCCGCGGCACTCGGCATTTCCGACGAGGCGTTCGCCGCGGCGGCCGACCGCGACAAGCTGCGCGGCGGCACGGGTGGCGGAGTTGCTGCAGAACCGCGTCATGATTTGGATGAACAATCGCCAAATTTCGTCGCCCTCTATGCGGCCCGGCCCGACGAGCCGACCGTCGAAATCCCCCTGCCCAGCGACAGCGACGGCGCCGCAAGTTCACGGGCTGCTGACCTACACGCTGTGCGAAGTTCTCGAACGAGCGACCGGCGATCTTACGTACGTGGAACTCCAGACGCTGATCGCCAATCGCTACGTGCAAATAGGTCGATCGATCTTCCCCAAACCGCTCGTCGAGGGCTTGGCCCGCGATCGGCAAATCTTAGGAACTGCGCGTCCCGGGCCGATCGCAATTCAATCTGGTGGCCGATCCGGCCGGCGGTTGGAAATTGAACGCAGGGAAACTACAGGGGCTTACTCAAGGAAGCGTGCTGACCGTCTATCCGCCGCGCGATCGGCCGAATGCCGAGCGGCCAATCGGCCACGTGCGAATCCGCCGCGCCGACACGCTCGATTCGACCGTTGTGCCGTGCGAGTACGACAACGAGCCCGCTCCGTGCAAGCCGATTTATTGCCCGGTGCGCGGTGCGAACTGGCGTACCTCGACTACGGCCCGATGCGGCTGCGGCTGGCCGTGGACAAAATGATCGCCAACTCGTCAACCCATGCGATTGCAAATTCCGCGATCCACAACGAAACCGACAAGCTCGCCGATTTACCTGCGCAGCTTTTGGAAATCGAAGCGGATCTCCGAGCCGAGGCAAAGAAATCGGGCTCGATCTTCAACTTCGTGGAGATGGCCGACAAGCCCGACTGGGTTGTTCAGGCCCGCCAGGGCGAGTTGACGCTGCTCCCCGCCGACGTGGCGAACATCCAAGGGGCGCTGCCGCCGCGGGCTCCGCGATTTCCGTTGCCGGGGCAGCGGATCGGCAAGGCCCTCCAAGAATATTCACAGCGAATATTTCGCGCGCAGAATTTGCTGAAGCTCACGGCGCCGAGCACGGAACTTCCGCATCCTGCGATTGGCGCCGACGGCCTGGTCCAAGACGACTCGGCGATCTGCGTCGAGGTCGAAATGCTCAAGTTTCCAAAGCACGAGCGAAGCGCGGAACGCGACGACGACGACCGGCAAGTCACGCCACTTCGCGCCACGGGAGGCGAGTTGGTGGTCCGCCCAGGGCAAAGCGTGGGCTGGCGGATCACGAACCATAGCCGCTTCAAGGTCGATGTCACGTTGCTGTTCGTCGACAGCGAATACGGAATCGAATCCATCTTTCCCCTGCGCCGGTTCCGCCGTCGACAACATGATTCCGCCGGGGGGACACGTCATGACGATGCGGGCCACCACCACCCCCACCACGTTCGACGTGGACCAGATTGTCACAATCGCGGTGAAATCCGTCGAGCAACCCATCGACTTCTCGGTTCTGCAACAAACCAATATCACTGCCGCGCGAAAAGCACTCCGCGCGCGCCCGCGATCCCACGCTGGATTCGCCGCTCGGCCAACTTTGTCAGCATGCGTTGTACGGCAGCGGTGACACCCGCGGTCTGAGCATGGATACGAACGTCGAAACGCAGCAAATATCGCTGATGTCGTGGCGGGTCAAATGAGCAGTGTTGCAGCTGGTCGCCGGCAATCGCTTACTGACGTGCGCGGCTCGGAACGCCTATACGTGAACCGGGCCGCGCGCGTCAGCAAGCGGTTGTCTTGAAGTGCAACTCGGTCGCTGGCAGAATTCGCAAATACGGGGGCAGAGGATGAGCATTCAGATTGTGGCCGTACAACGGCAGGTCGCCATCTCGTTCACATTCGCACTGTTGATTCTCGCAAACACGATCCAAGCGGCCGATCAGCCCTTCGACGTGGTCGTTACGGCCAAGACGACTTCAATCATGGCGGGGACAAAGCAGATCGGCGAAGTTCCCAACGGCGCACGGCTGACGGTCAACCAAACCAACGGCGATTGGTATCTGATCGACGTACCAACCGCGAATCCGCCCCAGCAAGGCTGGATCCGCAAGAGCGATGTTCAATCGATCCCGGTTGCTGACAAACCGGTCAACAGCGATTGGAAGGCAACCGACGCCCGGCTGGAGCGCGAACTGAAGGCGTTCGTCGAAAAGCTTGAACCGGCGCAGCGGCAGCGGCTTCAGGAAGCGACCGATCTGGCCGACGAGGTGCAAAAACTCACGCGCGCCGGCCAATATCCGAAGGCTTTGGAACGCGCCCAGCGAGCCGTCGACATTCGCCGCGAAATCCTCGGCGACCGGCATCATTTCTACGCCGACAGTCTCTCTTGGCTCGGCCTGATCTATCAACAGTTAGGCAGCTATGCCAAGGCGGAGGCGATTTTCAAGCAGAATATTTCGATTTACAAGGAGACGCTCGGCGAAAAACATCCCGACTATGGCAACGCCCTGAACAATCTGGCCGGGCTGTACCACGACACAGGCGCGAATGCCAAGGCCGAACCGCTTTATAAAGAATCGCTCGAAATCGAGAAGGAGACATCGGGCGAAGGGTCGAAAGGCTATGCCATCAGCTTGAGCAATCTAGCGACGAACTACAGGGAGCTGGGAAATTACGCCCAGGCCGAACCGCTGTATCTCCAGTCGCTGGCGATCAAGAAACGAGTGTTGGGCGAACGAAACCCCAGCTATCTCCTCGGCCTTAGCAATCTCGCCGCGCTTTACCAGAGCATGCATGAACTCGACAAAGCCGAACCGCTCTGCAAGCAAGTCCTTGAGACGAGAAAGGAAGTGCTGGGCGAGCAACATCCCGACTATGGCGCCAGCTTGAACGGCTTGGCCAATGTGTACCGAGGCATGGGCTACTATGCCAAGGCCGAGCCGCTCTACCGACAGGCGGTGCAAATCACCAAGGACACGGTCGGCGAAAATAGCCCCGGCTACGTCGACGAATTAAGCAACCTCGCCGGCCTGTACCAGCAAATGAGCGACTACGCCCGCGCCGAACCTCTCTTGCAGAGGTCGCTCGCGATCAAAGAGGCCGCTCTCGGCAAGAATCACCCCTTCTATGCGACCAGTCTGGCCGACCTGGCCGATCTGTATCTCGTCATGGGCGACTATGCGAAGGCCGAACTGCTGTGTCGCCAGGCGCTGAAAATCAGGAAGCAAACCGTGGGTGAAAAAAGCTCCGACTACGCCACGAGCTTGAGCACCTTGGCTCATGTCTATCATCATCTGGGCAACTACGCCCAGGCCGAGACGCTCTACCGGCAAGCGGCCGCGATTTGGATGCATGCGCCGGGCGAAAAGAGCCCCGAATTTGCCACCGGGTTGGACAGCCTGGCTGGGATCTACAAAGACATGGGCGATTACGCCCAAGCCGAACCGCTCTACAAGCGGTCGCTGGAAATCGACAAGACGGCACTCGGCGAAAAAGATCTCAGTTATGCCACCGGTCTAAGCAACCTGGCCGCCATGTACAAAGACACGGGGGATTACGCCCAAGCCGAGCCCATGTGCCGGCGGGCGCTCGACATCAGAAAGCAGGTCTTAGGTGATAAACATCCCGAATATGCCAATAGTCTGAACAACCTGGCCACGCTGTATTCCGCGATGGGCGACTATGGCAAAGCCATGCCGCTCTTCCGTCAGGCGCTGGACATCGACAAGCAAACATTAGGGGAAAAACATCGCGATTATGCCAAAGGCTTAAGCAATCTGGCCTTTTTGTATCTCGATATGGGCGACCGTGCCAAAGCCGAGGCGCTCTCCAAACAGGTTCTGGGAATCGAGAAGCAGACGCTGGGTGAAAAACACCCCGACTACGCCTACAGCCTGAACGTGCTGGCCAGCATCTGTATGGACAGCGGCGACAATGCCCGCGCCGAGCCGCTTTTTCGGCAGGTGCTCGAAATCCGCAAGGACGCCCTGGGCGAGAAACATCCTGACTACTCCGAGAGCTTGCAAAATTTGGCCCTGCTGTACACCTACACCGGCAAGTATGCCAAGGCCGAGCCGCTCTACCGCCAGGCGATGGAAATCGACAAGCAACTGCTGGGTGAAAAGAGTTCAGTCTATGCCACAGGACTACACAACCTGGCGTTGCTGCACCACAACATGGGCGACGACGGCGAAGCCATAAGACTCGATGAGCAGGCGCTTGAGATCGAAAAGCAAAACTTGGGCGAACAACACCCTGCGTACGAACTGACTCTGGATGCTCTGGCCGCGACCTATTATGGCATGCGCGATTTCGCCAAAGCCCAGCCGCTCGCCTTTGCAGCCCTGAAAATTGCGCGGCAGCGATTGGACCTGACGTCCTCGGTCCAATCGGAACGGCAACAGTTGCGGATGGCGGAGGCGGCGCGAGTTCGGCTCGACAATTGCGTCACGTTGACCGACAAAGCCGGCCTGCCAGCCGAACCCGTGTATGCCGAGGTCTTGGCCTGGAAGGGAGCGGTCACGGCCCGGCAACAAGCGATGCGGCAACTCCGGGGCGGGCAACAGAATCCACAAGTGGTCGAGCTATATCAGCAACTTGCCAACACCGCAAGTCAATTGAATAGCGCTTCGTGCGCGACGCCCAGACCTGGGCAAGAGGCAACGTATCGCCGACGGCTTGAAAAATTGAGCGAAGATTTAGAATCAACGCAACAGAAGTTGGCCGCCGTCAGCGCCGAATTCCAGCGGCAATTGAACCAGCGCAACCGCACGCCCGACGACATCCGCCGCGTGTTGCCCAAGGACACGGTGCTGGTCGATTTCTTGGAGTACGGCTTCTTCGGGCCGAGGACGATGCCCGGCGAGAGGACAAAAAATCTGTCGCGGCTGATGGCGTTCATCGTGCGGCCCGACCAACCGGTCGAGGAAGTGGAACTTGGGAAAGTCGAGCCGATTGCCGCGGACATCGCCGAGTGGCGGAGGAGTTTCGGCGCCGGCCGCGCCGCCGATAAAGCTGATCCAGGCGCTGATCTGCGTCGCCTGGTTTGGGACAAGCTCCAGCCGCACTTGCAGGGTGCGAAAACCATTCTCATCTCGCCCGACGGCGTCACGGCCCGCTTTCCTTGGCCGGCGTTGCCGGGTGAAAAGCCGGACACGTATCTGATCGAAGACGTCGCGATCGCCATCGTGCCGGTTCCCCGCATGCTGCCGGAAATGTTGGCGCGAAGCAATCCTGATCATGGCCATTCTTCGCGGATCGCGCCATCGTTATTGCTCGTGGGCGACGTCGATTTCGGCGCCGACCCGGGCAAGTCACTGCCGGATTCGGCCAGTTCGAATCTCGTTGCCGCTCGGGGCGGCCAAGCGCTGCATTGGCAATCGTTGCCCGGCACGCGCGACGAAGTGGCCGCCATCAAGGCCACGTTTCACAAGCAATTTGACAATGGCACGCCAGAAGAACTGACCGGCGCGCTGGCAACCAAGAGCGCCGTGCGCTCAGTCGCGGGCAACTACCAATACCTCCACTTCTCAACGCATGGCTTCTTTGCTCCCCCGAAATTGAAATCCACATTGAACGCCGGTTCGCTGCGCAATGATTCTGGATTCGAAGATTTAACCTCGGGACAGGATGTCTCCGGTTTTCATCCAGACCTGTTGTCCGGTCTGGTGTTGGCCGGAGCCAACCGGCCGGTCGAAGAAGGGCACGAGGATGGAATTCTCACGGCACTCGAAGTGTCGGAATTGGACTTGAGCAAAGTCGAACTGGCCACGCTCTCGGCTTGCGAAACCGGCTTGGGGCAAACCGCCGGCGGCGAGGGGCTCTTAGGTCTGCAACGGGCATTCCAGCTCGCCGGGGCCAAAACCACCATGGCCAGCCTGTGGCAAGTGCCCGACCGCGCGACCCAGGCCTTGATGTCACGGTTTTACGAGAATCTCTGGCAGCGCCGAATGCCGAAGCTGGAAGCGCTGCGCGACGCTCAACTTTGGCTGATCCGCGAAGCGCCGAAGCAGCCCGAATTGTTAGGCCGCGGGCTGACCTTTACCGCACCAACGGTAAAAGACCAACCGCAAGCCCCGCCCGCCTCTCGCCATTCTACTGGGCCGCCTTCGAACTAAGCGGCGACTGGCGCGTGAGGGTTTCCTGCCGGCGCAGCATATCAAGTGCTTTGCCAACGCTTGATTCTTGGATTGTGTGCCACTGGCTCTGCCAGTGATCTTTGGAATTCTTGCCTTGATCGGTCAGCTACGAGGAACACTGGCAGAGCCAGTGGCACCCTAAATTCACGCTGCGACAATGCACTAGCGGTCCGACGGCACGACGCGCCAGGAGAGGGCGCAGATCGGGAATTCGTCGATTTCGTGGACCGTCAGGCCTTGCTGCTTGCCTTCCGGCTGAGCTTCGCCATAAAACAAGCTTTGAAAAAGCCGGCCCACGGCGGTGTCGAACGTCGGATCTTGCGCGCTGCGCGTCGCCGCCCGGGCCAACTCCAAGCTGTGGTTTTCGAGGATGGAAAAGTCGATTGGCTCGCCATGGCCGGGCGCCGTTAGCAAGACCACGTGTTCGATGCCGGTCGTTTTCGCGTCGACCTTCGCCTGGCTTGTCACAAGGATCTGATTTGGCCCCAGGCGATTGTCGGCCTGCGATCCCAACCGCGGAAAGATCGAGACAATGTTGGAATCGCTATCGATATAGAGAAGCGTCACGTCGACGGGCTCCGCGCTGCGGTTCTTCATGCGCCAACCAATCCGATCCCCCTCCTTTGCGATCGGAACGTTACCCTGCCGGGCCAAGGGCGCCCTATCTTGTCCGCCGCATCCTTGAACCGGAGCATTTCTAAATCGACGTCGAAGCGGGCCCGGCCGCGAGCAAATTCTCCCTCCGATAGCCGCGCCATCGTCAGCAGATTGTTGGCGCGGGCCATGGCCGACAGCATGTCGGGCAAGAGCTTCGCCAATTGATCTCGGGGAAGCGGCCCGAATCCTCCGCTGCCGGCGCTTGCCTTTCCAAGCCCCGGCTTAGCCACGGCTATGACAGCCTCGGGCCGGGCCAGAAAAATATCGCGCGACGCCAACGATTCTTGCACGACGATCCAATCGGCTTGCTTGGCGCTGCTCACCAGGTCGACCAGCGACTGCCGGTTGCGAACCGCCCGATCGACGGCTCCTTCGAGTTGGTCGAGTGCATCGGCCGGCAACGGCTCGCCGGCTCGCGTTTTCTCACCGACGGCGAGTTTCAATCGCTGTTCGCCCAAGTCGACATAAGTCAATTGGAGCGGCGCGCCGACGGGAATCGGCTGGCCGCGGTTTCCGGTGATGCCTTCGAATTCGAACGGAACCGCGGTGGATTCCAGTTCTGTCACGCTCGTCACCCGCAAATGACCGATCGCCTGCTTCGCCACGCCAGGCGAATCGACTTCCAGGATGCAGCCTTTGGTCAGACCATGAATCGCGCCGCCGTCGATCGTGTACGAGTCGCCGTCGACACGCCGCACGCGGAAGTTGAGTCCGGCGGCGAAATCGACTCCGCCGAGCACCGGCTCGCCACGTGCGGGGCCAGCCGTCCACGGTGTCGGTTGCGTGCGGCCCTCTTCCTGATAGCGCGCGACAACCCGTTCGATCAACTCGTCGTAGGTAAGCGGCCGGGCAGAGCGCATGAGGATTTCGCACAGCGTGTAGCTGAACAAACCGTGCGCGACCGCTTCGGGGCTACCGGCCGGGAGCCGGGCTTCGATCGTTTCTTCGTTGGGTTGCGAGGCATAGGTCGCGACGAAACCCGACAGCTTGCTTGCCGCGGCCGGCTTGGAGTTGAACGGCGAGGGATTGTTCGGGGAGGCGAATCCGCCGTCACAACAGTCATAAATCAGCCATACCCGTCCGCCGGCGTGCAAGATGGGTTGAATCCACGCGTCGAATTCAGCACCGGAAATCGACCGGGGAATTGTCCGATCCGATTCCGGCTGGCCAACGTCGGCCGGAAAGAAATAATGCTCCAAACCGTTGGATAAAACGGGCGGCAGCACGGTTCCGCCCTTATGAACTTCCAAGCCAGCGAGACGAATCACCGCTCCCGAGCGCTTGGCGGCGGCCGTCGTCTTGGCCGGCGCGGCGACGGCGTTGCCGGCGAGGAAAATCACCACCTGGTCATCGGGCTGGGCGGTGCCGGCCAGCCGCGAGATTTCGCGAACGATATTCGCGCGGGTCGGCCGCTGCTCCGTCCCACCGGCCTCGCTCAGCACGACCACGTTATCGTCGGTCAGCCCGAATTTGCTCTTTAGCGTGTCGCGCACCATGAGCACGTCGTTGAGCGATCCGGCAAGCTGGGCCTGCGGTAGATTGTCGTACTTCGTGCAGCCCACCAACAGCGCTCGCCGCCGCGCCGCGGGCACAATCGGTAGATCACTGGCGACCGTCGGCTTCTCTTGGGTTGGCACGACCGGCGTCGGGTGCGCAAACAGGCGATATAGTCCCGCAATGAGCACAATTTGCAGCAATCCGACCGCCGCGCCGATCGCGACCCGCCGTCGATTGCGGCGGAGAAACTTGCTCGTTCGGTAGCGCCAGTCGAGCACTTGCGCTTGCACCGGCTCGTTTCTCAACCAGCGTCCCAAATCGTCGGCCAGATCGGCGGCCGACGCATAACGATCGCCGGGATTCTTTTCCAAGCACTTGGCGACAACCGCTTCCAAATCGCGGGCAATGCCCGGATGAAACTTGCCGACCCGCTCGGCCTGTTCGTATTGAATCCGCTTCATCAACTCGGGCGTCGGTGTTTCGTCGGTGGCGGCAAACATCGGCCGCAGCGTCAGCAACTCCCAAAGCGTGGCCCCCAGGCTATAGACGTCGCTCCGGCCATCGAGCCGATCGACCGCCAACACCTGTTCGGGGCTGGCGTAGCGCAGCGTGCCGACGAATTGCCGCGTGCTGGTAAACTGATCCTTGTCGGTCCATTGCGCGAGACCCAAATCCATGAGCACGGCTTGCGAACCATCGGCCGTGATCATGATGTTGCCCGGCTTGATGTCGCGATGGACGACGCCCACTTTATGCAGCTTGTCGGCGGCGGTCGTCACCTGACGGATTAGCTCGACAACCTCCCGAACGTAGCTCTTGACCTTCAGCGGCGGCATCGTCAACGGTGATGAAGCGTCTAGATTTTCCGGAGCGACACCCGCGTCTATCTGGCAGGCGCCCGGCGTGCTGAGAGGTTGCTCGGCCCGGCGAACTTCTTCACAGCTTGTGCTCACCGCCTCCTTCCAAGTGTCGGGTGCGACCGCCGCGGCGTTGGCCGCCTGAGATTGCAGCCGTTTGCAGACCGGGGCTAACGTGGCGCCCTCGATCAGCTCCATCGCATAGAACCACTGATCGCCTTCCGATCCGGACGTGTAGACTCTCACCAGGTGGGGGTCGTCGACGCGGCCCAGGCGCGGTATTCGTGCGCGAACCGTTCCGCGGATTTCGCGTCGCCAGTGCGCAGCAAACACTTCAGCGCCACTTGCCGGCCCACCGATGGTTGCCAGGCCCGGTAGACGACGCCCATGCCCCCTTGGCCGAGCTTGCTGATGAGCTCGAACTCGCCGATCGTTTGCAGCGGAGCATGTTCATCGGGCGGAGCCGATGCTTCTTCGGTGCGCTCCGGCTGGACGGTCGATGGGGCGGCCGATTGCGCATCGGCTGGCTTGGCGAAAATGCGCGTTGACAAGTCGCTCATCTGCCCGCCAAGCTCATCGTTCTGCTGAACTTCACCCGAGCTGTAGCAGAGATAATCGCATCGTTGCTTGCCCCGTTGAGCATTAAGGAACAGCAGTTCGTTCGTTTTCGAATCGAAGATCACCAGCGGATAAAGCGGAGTGTTCGCGGCGGCCTGTTGCTGCGCGTCTTTGGCTTCTAAATAGACTCGATCGGGCGCGAGCAACCGGCCGGCTTCATTCGGCTGAAGTTCGAGCGGCTCCAAACGCCGCGGCATCTCGCCGATCAATTCGAACCGTTCGACGAGCCAATTGCCGTTGGAGCGGAGCGTCACGTCGGCAAAGTAAACGAGCCGCCGCCCCGCGAGCACGTCGAGCCGGCCAAGAATTTCCGGAATGCCCGCCAACAGGGACCGCTCCATCCGGCCATAGAATGCTTCCACTCGCAAACCCGAAGCGCCGTGGCCCAGTTCCAAATTCCGGTAAGTGACCAGGCGATCGAAAAGCTCGTTGAGACGGACCGTGCTACGGGCTCCCAATTTCTTCTCGGTCACCTCGCGGAGCACCGCGTCGAGACCGGCGGCGCGCGGCAAGTCGTCGCGCGAGCGCTCGAGTATCTGCTGGATCGCGGCGAAACCCGGGTCGGCTGCCAAAATTGGAATCAGCAGTCGGACATACTTTCGCCACTCGCCGAGCGACGGCCGACTGAGGCTTTCCAACTGTTTGGTGATTTGCGGATCATCGGTCGGCCGCGCGGCATAGCTCGCCACGGCCGAGACGGCGAGCAATTTGAGGCCCGCCTCGAACAGAAAATAGGCCGCCTGGTGCCGTTCCAGCGATGATTTGGCATTGATCGCGTGGCGGTAGAGTTTCGCCAGCGGCAGCGGCAAGCGCCGGATCAATTCTTCAGAACTGTCGGAACCGCTGGCCATGCTTACTTCGCACTGCTGCGCAATTTGCGGACGATTGCCGCGCCAGCGCAATCGTCGTTCGTTCTTTCAACTTTACCTCCAAACGAGATAACCTGCCATGAGCGTGGCAACGAAACCAACCCCGCCTGCGGAATCGTCTGGCAGCGAAGTCCAATTGCCGGAAACGTTGGTGCTTGATCGGGTCCAGCAAGCGAATGTCGAGAGAATTCGCCACGCCCAGCAGCCCGACGCGGACGCGTCGCCAAAGCGCGACGGTTCCGAGCCTGGATCCGGCTCCTGAACCAAGCCGTTAGGATAGAGAGGCTACCGTGGGCTGCCTCGGCACGCGAAGAGCCGCCCGATCAGCCGCGCTGTGAGAAAGGTGACCTAAACGGTTGAGTCGAAGCCACCACGGCCGCCCGAGTCGTCGTCGTCCGTGCCTTGACGCTCATGATTCCGGCCGCGAACCGGGACCGTGGCTTCGCGGCTTTCGACCCAATTTTCCGTGAAAGCCGTCTTCGCCGCCGCTTTAGGCTCCGACTTCTTTTTCACCGGGGGCGCAAGAAACTGATAGACCAGAAAGCTTGGGTTCGTGATGTGCGAAGCGTGGCTCATCATTCCGCTCCCCGTTGAGTTCGCGGCCACTGCCGGAGGTCAAACAAACTTGCGACGCTAGCTGGCTGTTGAAAAAGGGGACAGGCACTTCGCGGCGACGTCAAAACTTCGGCAAATTTGCTCGGTCGCTCAGAGCCAGTCCCCTTTTTCAACGGGCTGCTAGTTCCAAGATCGACCGATGGCGGCCACAACCATCAGATATTGAAGCGTTTGTTCGCGAATCTTGAATCCATTTGTAAAAAAATGACTGCATTGCTTGCTGCAAGTTCTTCGACATCTTGAACGCATTTCGAACCGCTTCATTGCCAAGACTTGAACTGGTCCCGCGAGCCGAACCGCGTCAGAATTGTGGGTCAGCATCCGTTTCCGCATTCTCCCTCGTCCCTTGACGGGAGAGGGTTGGGGTGAGGGTGGGAATCAAGGTCGATCTTCCAATTGCAGCTCGGATCCCGACGCCACCGTTTTTTCCACCCCTCACCCCGGTTCGACTGACTCACCGAAGTCCGACCCCGCTCCCCCAAGGGGCGAGGGGAGACGCGTTTGTCCGCACCAGCATTCACACCCACTTTCGAGACGCCCACGCTCGGGAGAGCCGCACGACGGTTTTGATGTCTTCGCACAAATTCAGCCGAAGTGCGATTCGTCGCCGGCGCAGGTCGGCAGACTGCCGATCCCCGGGGTTCGCGGCATGCCTGCGCTGCGTTGCCAATTGTCGGCCAAAGCAACGTCCGGCAAGATCGGCGGGAGGCTGAACAGCAACCGCTCACCCAGAGCATTGACGAATGGCTCGTACATGCCGCGCAGCTTTTTCAGCCGCGCGTCGGATGCTTCTCCGTCGCGCAGCTCGAACCCCGCGTCGCGCAATTGCATTCGCAAGTAAAGCAATTGTTCCGGGGGAAGCCGATCGATGTTCGGCGCAAGCGGCGAGACGTTCATTACCAAGGCCAGATCGACCGCCGCATGGCGCGCCATGGCGAACGTGAGCTGCGCCTGATGGGCGTCGCTGTCTTTGATCCCGACGATCAGCAAGCTGCAGGTGTCTAAAATCGCCGTCAAGGCCGAGAGCCAGGATTCGTTGTCGTGCTGCGACCGGTAGAAGCTCAACAGCGGAAACGAAAGATGGCTCTCCAGCAATTCGGCGGACCAGCGTTCCCATTCGGCGAGAAATGGGTCGACGGTGTCCAGGTGCTTCGATCGAATCAACCGCAGCAAGAAATTGGGCGGCGCGGGGGGCGAACCGGCCCGGGCGTCCAACAGCGCGATCGTCGTTTCGCGCCGCGAAAATGCCTGATACAGCACCGGCAAATAACTGATCACGCCCGCCAAAAATCCAAAACCCATGCCCGTTTCGATCACCGCCAAGAAACGGCCCAGCGTGGCGGCCGGCGTCACGTCGCCATAACCGAGGGTGAAGAAGGTGACGCCACTCATATAGAAATAGGTGAAAAACGTCGCGTGCGGTTCCGGTGCATGCAACGGCAATTTCAAGCCCCAGTTCAGCAATGCAAAGCCGACGATCAGACCGGCCATCCAGGCGGCGAACAAGCCCAACAACGACAGCGGCCCGAACCAACTCAGCAGGGCCTCGCGGCGCTTGCCGGACAGAAATGTCAGCGCCGCCGAGCGCCACGTGCGCCACGCGGTGCGATAGTACAGCCGGGCGAAGCGAAACTTGTGTACACGCGCCGCGGCACGACGATCGTCTCAAAACTATCGACCAGCACCCAGCAGATCAGCGCGATGCTCCCCAGAACAGCCACGATCTCCACGGAGTTCTCCTCGCTAGCTGCGCATCGCCTGGCACGTTGACTCCCGGTTCAAAGCACTGCCAATCTGTTCGTGTGCACGCCTTCGTCCAGATCGTTCGAAGTGGTATTGTAGACAAAGTACGGCGGATACCAAGGCGAAGGCTTGAGGCGGCCACCGGTTTTTCGTCTCTTCGCACCTCAAGCCTGTTGCCTCAAGTCTCAAGGCTCGACTATGGCCCTCATCACGCTCCGCGAGCTCAGCATCGGATTTCGTGGACCGCCCTTGCTCGATGGCGTCAGACTGCGTAATCGAACCGGGTCAGAGAATCGGCTTGCTGGGGCGCAATGGCTCGGGGAAGACCACGTTCATGCGTCTGTTGCGTGGCGATCTGAAGCCGGATGACGGTGAAATGATTCTCGCGGCGGGTGTCAAGGTCGCCTTGTTAGAGCAGGATGTGCCGCAGGACCTGTCCGGCCGCGTCCTCGAAATCGTCTCGCAGCGAGCATCGCCCGGCGATCCTGCCGCCGCGGAATCGAGCGCAGGGCATGTCGAGGCGTCTTGGCGGTCGCAGCATCGTGTCGATCAGCTTCTGGCTCGGATGGGCCTTGATGCTGACGCGCGGTTCGAGGTCGCTCTCCTCGGGCATGAAACGCCGCGTGCTGTTGGCCCGGACGTTGGCCGCCGCGCCCGACGTTCTGTTGCTGGACGAGCCGACGAATCATCTCGATCTGGCGGCGATCATGTGGCTCGAAGAGTTTTTGCTGTGCTGGGACGGGACGCTGGTGTTCGTCACCCACGACCGGATGTTCTTGCAACATCTGGCCAATCGCATTCTGGAAATCGATCGGGGCCGTTTGTTCGATTGGTCCTGTGATTACGACACGTTTCTCGCACGCAAAGAGGCCTGGCTGGCCGCCGAAGAAAAGCAGGCGGCCCTGTTCGACAAGAAACTCGCGGCGGAAGAGGTCTGGATCCGCACGGGTATCAAGGCCCGGCGCACGCGGAACGAAGGCCGCGTTCGGGCATTGGAGAAAATGCGCCGCGCCGGAGCGAGCGGCGCGAAGTACAAGGCAAAGTGCGTTTGGAGATCCAATCGGGCGAACGCGGCGGGAACCTGGTCGCCGACGTGAAAAACGTTTCGTGCGGTTATGGCGAGCGGGCAATCCTCCGCGATTTCTCCACGACCATCATGCGCGGCGACAAGATCGGCATCATTGGGCCCAATGGCGCTGGAAAAACTACGCTGTTGCGCGTGCTGCTCGGGCAATTGCCGCCGCAGCAAGGGACAGTCCGCTTGGGCACGAATTTGCAAATCGCCTACTTCGATCAACTGCGCGGGCAGTTGGACGACGAGAAGTCGGTGCAGGAAAATGTCGGCGATGGCTACGACTCGATCAAAATCGGCGGCTCCGCGCGGCACATCATCGGCTACTTGCAGGATTTTCTCTTCAGCCCCGAACGGGCCCGCACGCTTGTTCGCTTTCTGTCCGGCGGCGAGCGCAATCGCGTGCTCCTCGCCAGGCTGTTCGCCAAGCCTGCCAACGTGATTGTCCTAGACGAGCCGACGAACGATTTAGACCTGGAAACGCTCGAGCTGCTGGAAGAGCGGCTGGTGCAATATCAGGGCACGCTGCTAGTCGTCAGCCACGATCGCGCCTTCCTTAACAACGTCGTCACCAGCAGCATCGTGTTCGAGGATGGCGGCGTGAAGGAATACGTCGGCGGCTACGACGATTGGTTGCGGCAGCGGGCCAAAGCGGCCGCCGACGACGCACCGGATTTGAAACCCGCGAAATCGTCGCCGGGCAACGCCAAGGCGGAATCGGCGCCAGTCAAACGGCGTTTATCGTTCAAGGAGCAGCAAGAACATACCGGGCTGCCGGCATCGATCGAAGCATTGGAAGCCGAAATCGCCGAACTGCATCAAGCCATGTCGCGGACCGAATTCTATCAACAGCCGAGCGCCGAAATCATCGCGCAGCAGGCTCGATTGAAGAACTTGGACGCCCAATTGTCCGAGGCCTTTCACCGCTGGGAGGAGCTGGAGCAACGGGTTGGATAGCCGTGTTGCCGGGTGCTTAGGCCAGGCGAAGAGATTCTGTTTACCTGTGGCCGCGGATCGGGCAGAATGAATCTCGCCGTCCGGCGGTTTGTCGGCGGCGGGAATCGGCGCGCGCCGGAACCGCGTGCCGCGCGATCCTTCTAATCCTCATTTCGAGAGGCGCTCGTCTCATGCGATCCATGCGAACGCTGCTTGCCGCTGCGGTATTGTTTTCTTCGGTCGCTCTCCAGGCCGCCGAGAATTCTTACGCCTCTGTCCTGATTCGCGGCGTGCCGCATGTTCGGCAGAAGCCCGACTTCTGCGGCGAAGCCTGCGCGGAGATGATCTTGCGCAAATTAGGCAAACCGCTGAGCCAGGACGCCGTGTTCGATCGCTCGGGCCTTGATCCTGCCGAAGGCCGCGGCTGCTACACGGCCGATCTCGCGCGGGCCCTCACGTCGATCGGGTTTCGCGTCGGGCCGGTTTGGCAGCGCGTCGCGGTTGCCAGCGTCAAGCGGCAAATGGAAGCCTGTTTCGCCGCGCTCCATGCCGATCTCGCCCGCGGCATTGCTTCGATCGTCTGCATGCGCTTCGACGAACGACCGGACACGACCGAGCATTTTCGGTTGGTGCTGGGTTACGACGCCACGACCGACGAGGTGATTTACCACGACCCGGCGATCGACAACGGCGCCTACTTGCGGATGAAGAAAGAGCGGTTTATGAATCTCTGGCCGCTGAAGTACTCGACGAGCCAGTGGACCGTCGTCCGGCTGCGATTGGAGCCCGAAAAGCTTGGAGAACTCGTGGCCGGCGACCGATCGTGCGGCCAACGCAGGCTTCACGCCCGCGGCATATGCCCAGCATATTTTGCAACTCAAGAAGCGATTCGCGGCCGACGACGGCTTCACCGTCGTCATTGCCCAGCCATTTGTGGTCATCGGCGACGAGCCGGCCAAGACGGTCGAGCGTCGGGCGACTGACACCGTGGCCTGGGCCGTCGATCGATTGAAGCGGTTCTATTTCGACCGCGATCCGACGCAGATTCTCGATGTCTGGCTCTTCAAGGACAAGGAGAGCTACGAGCGGCACGTCGAAACGCTGTTCGGCGAGAAGCCGACGACGCCGTACGGATATTTTTCCGCCACGCATCGCGCCTGATCATGAACATCTCGACCGGCGGCGGCACGCTCGTCCACGAGATCGTGCATCCGCTGATGGCGGCGAACTTTCCGCTTTGCCCATCGTGGTTCAATGAAGGGTTGGCGTCGTTGTACGAGCAGAGTGGCGAAGACTCGGCCGGAATCCACGGCTATCCGAACTGGCGCCTACCGAGCCTGCAAAAAGCGATTCGCGCCGGGCGCGTGCCGACATTCGAGGCCCTCACCGCCACGACGACGAACGAGTTTTACCGTTCCGACCCCGGCACAAATTACTCCCAGGCCCGCTACCTTTGCTACTACCTGCAAGAGCAAGGGCTGCTGCGGAAGTATTATCGGCACTTCAAGGCAAATGCGGACAAGGACCCCGCCGGCTACAAAACGCTCGAAGAAATCCTCGGCACGAACGACATGCCGGCCTTCCAAAAAAAGTGGGAGGCCTACGTCATGAAGATCGAACGCTAAGATTTGGGGCCGAAAAAGGGGACGCAGCTTCCGGCCCTTTATATTTTCGAGAAATCGTGTGGAAATTTAGGACTCCCGACCACTTTGATTTCCCCATGCCCCTTTGGTTTCCTTGAATATCAGTGATGTCCTCTTTTCTTCCTTCGTTTTTTTTGTTTTTCTTCGTCGTCAATATCAGTGATATCCCCTTTTCTTCGTATCCCCTTTTCTTCGTCCCGTTTTATTTCCTCGAGGCAACATCAGAGCAGGGATAGCCCGTAATTTCCAGGTCGATGCCACTTCTGTAAATGTCACCAATCATCGTGTGCGGCAGCGAGACCTCGACATATGTAGACGCAAAGAAAACGGCAGCGCTAATGCATACAGAAATATCGTTCGTCCTGGACGCGAGCAACTCAGCGCATTTCGGAGGCACGTCACTCAGTACCTGCGCGAGTTGCGAATGCAGGGCGCATCGGCATCGCTTGAGTTCTGGCGCCACACTGTGGCATCCCATTGCAGGTTGCTCCCTATCAGACCTCGCCGCGAACCCCTTTCGTGAGAGCCTGACTGGGCGTCACGTCCCAGAATCACTGCCAAGTCCTGTAGCGACAGCGTTTTGCTTGACACCACTAATCCAACGTCGTACCTCGTCGCCATTTAACAATCTCCGAGGAGTTCAGCCTGAACATGTTATGTGAGTGTACGAGGATCATGGTAACGCAGCGGCACCGGCTAGCGACCCGCCAAACGTCTCCGGCGAAAATATAGTCTATGCCCCCTTTTCCGAATTCCCAGACGAAGAAAAGGGGGACGAAGAAAAGGGGACATCACTGGACGAAGAAAAGGGGACATCACTGATTATTGCGGGTTGTTGCGCGGGCGTCCGGGGCCGCGCAGGGTGAATTCGAGCCCCAGGCGCGCGGCCGTGGTCCGGATCCAGTCGGCGGGCCCCACGGACGCCCGCGCTGCACGCAGGTCCGCAGCGTGTCGAGTTGCTCCTCGTTCAGTTCCCCATTGACCCTCGCCAACCAATTCCTCGGCCGCTGCAAGGGCCACGCCGCCAACGGCAACGCTCGCGCCGGATCGGTTCGCATCCACATTCCGCTCCAGCGCCACTGTTCGGCCCGGCCGACCAATTTGGCCCGGAGCGGGTTCGCTTCGACGTAGCGGCACAGCGTCAGAAAATATTCATCTTCGGCGACGGGGAAACTCTTGAACCGACCCTGGTACAAATGCCCTCCGCCGCGGCGATGGTAATGCTCGTGATGCCGCCGCACGTGCGTCACGCCGACCCAGCCGAGCAGCCGCCCTAGCGCCTGGTCGGTCTTGGGGCGCACGACCAGGTGCCAATGATTCGGCAGGATGCAGTACGTCAGCAGATCGACCGGATAACGCTCGAAACCCTCCGCCAAGACGCGCTCGAAGGCCTCGTAATCGTCGGGCTTGTGAAACAGCCGCATCCGCCCGTTCCCACGGTTGAGAACATGGTAAATCGTTCCTGCTTCAATCGCACGGGCAGTTCGCGGCATTCGGGACAGCTTATCGCAACCCTCCGTCACCCGTCAATATCAGTGATGTCCCCTTTTCTTCGCTGATGTCCCCTTTTCTTCGTTCAATATCAGTGATGTCCCCTTTTCTTCGTTTGTCCCCTTTTCTTCGTTCAGTGCCATTCAGTGATGTCCCCTTTTTGTCATCAGCGTCGTCAGTGATGTCCGCTTTTCTTCGTCCTCGATCTTGCTAGCCGATGAACTCCGGGGGCACGTGGTCGACTAGCCATACTTTTTCATTGCCCATGTAGAAGGCCATGCCCGCTTTCCAGGCGTCTTGTGCCCTGACTAAAAGGATAAGCGGGTCACGGGATTTTCTTCGGCCGACAGCAATGGCCGTTTCTTCGTCAAGGGACAAATGTACATATTGCCGACCCATCGGCAGCAGCCCGCGTTCTCGGATTCTCGGCCCGGTAGCTGGCGACGTTCCGTGGAACAACCGGGCCGGAGGCATGGATGGGGTCCTTTGAAGTTTGCCTGGCAAGGAATGACCGTACAGTGCGCGAATACGCCCGTTGGCCATCTCGTGTCGCTGCTTGGAAGACACGCGAATCATCTCCGTCAAATCGAGTTCTGTCAGGTCAGACAACGCCGGTGACTCCTGGCGCAAGCCCGTCACAAGCGCGTCGACATCGGCCCAACCTTCCTCGTCGAGTTCAAGCTCGTAGAGCCAGGGTTCGTGACGAAGCGCGTGGGAGACAGCGCGGCTCAAGTTGTTCAGGTCGTCGACCACGTGCCCGATTCCTCTGGAAGAACTTCCCACGATTCGGCGATGGCTTCAAAGCAGCCCACGCTGTCCAGGTAAATCATGTAGTGGTGCATCTCCCACTTGCCACGCCACATCGCCTGTGTATCGGCCCGTATCTCTTCAACCCATGCCGAGCCTTCAATCTCAACCAAAGTGTCGTAAGCACCCTCAACATGCCACGCGGTGCAACACCTTTCGGCGCGTGTCCGGCTTGCTGGTTTCCTATTGAATCGAATCCCACTTCGATACAGTACTCCATCCCGGTAATATTGATAACGAAGAACGTTGTTGCACAAGTTGGCGTCGCCCTCAAATGCAGTCGACGGGAGGGGAATCTGATAAAGAGACTTTTTGCGATCCACGTCTTACTTACCTTTATCATCTTGGGACGAAGAAAAGGGGACATCACTGATTATTGCGGGTTCTTGCGCGGGCGACCGGGGCCGCGCAGGGTGAACTCAAGCCCCAGGCGCGCGGCCGTGGTCCGGATCCAGTTCGGCGGGCCCCACGGACGCCCGCGCTGCACGCAGGTCCGCAGCGTGTCGAGTTGCTCCTCGTTCAGCTCCCCATTGACCCATTCCACCCAATTCCTCGGCCGCTGCAAAGGCCACGCCGCCAACGGCAATGCCCGTGCCGGGTCGGTTCGCATCCACATTCCGCTCCAGCGCCACTGTTCGGCCCGGCGGACCAATTTGGCCCGGAGCGGGTTCGCTTCGACGTAGCGGCACAGCGTCAGAAAATATTCATCTTCGGCGACGGGGAAACTCTTGAACCGACCCTGGTACAAATGCCCTCCGCCGCGGCGGTGGTAATCCTCGTGATGCCGCCGCACGTGCGTCACGCCGACCCAGCCCAGCAGCCGCCCCAGCGCTTGGTCGGTCTTGGGTGCGCCACCAGGTGCCAATGATTCGGCATGATGCAATAAGTCAGCAGATCGACCGGATAACGCTCGAAGCCCTCCGCCAAGGCGCGCTCGAAGGCCTCGTAATCGTCGGGCTTGTGAAACAGCCGCATCCGCCCGTTCCCACGGTTGAGAACATGGTAAATCGTTCCTGCTTCAATCGCTCGGTCAGTTCGCGGCATTCGGGACAGCTTATCGCAACCATCCTTCACCCGTCAATATCAGTGATGTCCCCTTTTTCGACCCGTAAATATCAGCGATGTCCCCTTGTTCGACATTTCGAGAGTCGACTAAGTGTGAGCTTAGCCCTCCAGTACACGGCAGGCTCGGTACGCGAGCTGCAACGGCGCATCAGCGGTCATCTTCTCGACCAACTGCAACGCGGCAAGCGTGGGCTGAACCAACGGTCGGTCTTCCGCCAGGACAATCAAGCGGTCTGGCGCGATTCGCTCGCGCAGGCAAAATGTCAGCAGATGCGGTCGCAGTTCCGGGTAGGAATGACGGAGGCGGCTTCCAATTGCATGCTGCGCCATGGCAACGATGTGCGATTCGTCGGGCGAGGCATGATGGGTTGGACGATCCTGTTCACAAATACTAATGATACGGCCCACTTGCGAGAGCACTGGCAGGCTGATCCGCTGGATGCGATCGAAAACCTTCAGCATCTGTCCGCGCGGACCAGAATTCGTAGAGCACCGGCAACGACCGCCGCGCCACCTCGCGTTCATCGAGCAGCAGCGACCAACGGACAAGCTGCAGCAATTCCTCGGGGGCTCCGCCGATAGCACGGACCTTGTGCCAGCCGACAGCCACCAGGCGCAAAAGATCGGTCCGATCGAGCGATGCGACAAGCTGGGTGTGTAAATGCGGCATCTCTTCCAGCTCTTTCCAATACTCCTGAGCTTGTGCTTGCGTTTCTGCGGAACTCGACCAGCTCAATTGATCGACGGCCAGCAACAGCAAGTGCGCCCAGATTTCTTCGGCATCGGGAAGAAACCAATTGCGCAGGAATTCCAGATCCTCGGCGATGATGTCGAACTGATCGATTTTTCCTGCGGCTCGACATCGCGAGGCAATTAAATCGGCCAAAGCGCTGGGCGAAGCGGCGCAGTCCAGCAAATCGGCGCAGCGAACCGTGAGAGCTTCGGCCGGGCGCTGCTCGAGTTCACGGCCGTAAAGCTCTGCCAAAGGACCTGTCAGTAGGCTCGCCCGCATGCCGTGCGCCAGCCAGTCGCAGGGATCTCGATCGGCGTCCAACTCGGGCCATGCGATTAACAACCAGTACAGCCGCGCACATAGCTCTCGTCGGCCCGGCGACCGCGACTCCAATTCGACGAAGCGCCGATAGGCGGTTGTATCGCCGGCCAAGGCCAGCTTCCAGAGCGCTTCCGGCTCGTCGATCGCGGCACGGCGTTCGCCGTCCGCGCGGGAATGAGTCACTTTGTCGATGTCGTCAGACTCTTCCGTTGATCTCGATTCTGGGAACGATGTGCTTTGCTCTTCTTCCGTCGGCCGCGGTTCATCGCGCGGCAGGACTGGATGGTTGAATTGCACATGCCGCAGGACGATCTCATACGCGTCGCGAAGTCGGCGAAAATGCGCAGGAAAGTGCTCGGGATTGAAGCGATGCAACAAGGCCGCATACGCTTTGCGAAGTCCGCGGCGATCCACGCCAGGGCGAACGCCAAGGACGGAATAAGCATCGCTCGGCCAGGCCCCAAGCTCATCGGGCAACCAGTCGCCGGCGCTCATGGCCGTGCGCCGGCAGGTAATTCCGGCGGCGGAGCACTTTTTTCTGGACTCGTCGTGCGCGGCGACGGAGGCGACGTGGGAAAGAGCGCCGGATCTCGGTCGAGTTGCTGTGTCTTTTTGAATCGAGCAATCGCTTCCCTCAGTTGTTCACTATTCAATTCCTCGACTGAAGGAGCTGGAAGTGGCGTTGGTGGCGAACTGTTAAAGTCGTATTCGAGTAGTTCGTGATCCGTCATCCGCTGATTGTAATCTCGTTGGATCGTCGGACGATGATCGTCGAAGATCGAGATGCCGACAACTACGAAAATCACTAGCACCACGACGAGCCAAGCGGTCGAAACTCTTCTGCGCATTCCCGTCGTCTTCGGAGCCGGCGCCGACAGCCGCAGCGTGTAATTTCGCCTTGCCCGCGCTATGGTTCTGCGCGACGCGGCGAGCGACAGGATCAGGTCGGGCGACAAAGCCGCGATCGAGCGATACCGCCAGCGGATCGTTCGCGCCGCATTTTGCCACGGACGGAGTTGGGTCTGGAGCGACTGCCGCAAGATTTCTCGCCGCCGCAAAGCTCGCTGCGCCGGCGGGAGGATGAACAGTTCCCGCGCCGAAGCGATCAACTCCTGGGCGTGCGGATTCTTGGCCGAGACCGCGGGAAATTCGACTTGGAGTCCCGGCCGCAAGTTTGTCAGCCGAGCTTTAAGCCTCGGCCAGGATGCAGCCTGCTCGAAAAGTTGGCGCCAAGCCCGAACCCGATCGGGCACGGGCATCTCAAAAAACTGTCGCGCGAAATTCTCGACATCGCTGTGCAGTTCGTCTTCAAGCAGCTCATCGAGCGGAAACGGTTCGCTGGCCTGCTTTCCGACGGCAACTTCCCACGCTTGTCGCACCACAAGCGGCGGGACAAAGTCGTCTTCCTCCACGCGGCTCAGCAGCGCGACGGAGAAGTCGCGAGCCGAGCTGTCCGGCCTGATTCCCAAACGCTCGGCGGCCCAGATCCGCCCTCGGTTCAACAATAGCTTGCTGTCGGCGATCATGGTGAGTTATCTTGCTCGCATCGTCGATGGCCAGTTCAGGGCGAATTCCACCCGGTCGCTCGGAGCCCGTCCCCTGTTTCGACGGTCTGCTAGGGATCATCTCCGCGCGAAGACGACTCATCGCCGTCACCCAGATCGAACCGCTCCAAGAAACCATCCAGGGCTTCGCGAAAGCGCTGGATCGCGTCGGCCTCGCCGCAGTTCAGCGCTTCCTCGAATCCGTCGAGCAACTCCGACAACATCTGTCGTTCCAGCAGCGGAAGCTCTTGATAGACGCGCTCCGCTCGCCGCAGCAGAAACCGATTGGCCGTCTCTTCCCGCGGATGCGCTTTCAAGGCTTGCATTGCCGCCACCGCCTCCTGAATCTGCTGTTCGCTAAGTCCCCGAGCATAACGCGTAATCAGATGGTTGACTTTCCGCTCGGTCTCGACGACCGTGGCCTCGACTTCCAGCACGCCATTCAAATCGTAGGTGAACCGGACGTCGACCGACTGCCCCGCCGGTCCGCGCGGGATGTTGTCGACCGTCAACTCGCCCAAGAGGAGATTATTCTCGACACGGCGGTTTTCCCCTTGGTAGATTCGCACCGACATTTTCGTCTGGTTGGCCTGAATCGTCTGGACCCGATGCATTCGGCTGACGGGAATGGTCGTATTGCGATTAATGACCGGCATGAAGTAGCCGTCGGCGTGTTCCAGCCCGCGACGCTTGCTGACTTCGATGCCCAGCGTGAACGGCGAGACATCGGTAACGACCAGGTCGCGCACGCCTTCGTCGCGGGCGATCAATCCGGCTTGCACTGCGGCGCCCAGGGCGACCACTTCGTCGGGGTTCAGGCGGCATTTCGGTTCCCGCCCGAATAACTCGGTGACGCGCTCGACGACTTGCGGCATCCGCGTCGCGCCGCCGACCAACACCACTTCGTTGATGTCGGCCCGAGTCAATCCCGCGTCTCCCAGCGTGCGGCGAATCGGAAGCTCGATCCGGTTCAGGATATGTTTACACCATTGATCGACTTGCACCCGCGCGAGCGTCACTTTCGGAGAGTCGTCCTGGAATTCGCCTTTCTTGTCCGGCACGCGAACCGTCGCGGTTTCCTGCCGCGAAAGCAGGCACTTGGCCGCTTCGCATTGCTGAATCATCCGCGATACCAGCAGCGGGGCTTCCAACTCGGTGGGCTCGAATCGGTAGCCCTGCTGTTCGAGTACGCGGGCGGCCATCGTGCGGGTAAAATCCTCGCCTCCCAAGAAGCTTTCACCGCTAGAAGCGCGGACTTCCAACGTGCCCGAAAACTGCTCGACAATCGAGACATCGAACGTGCCGCCTCCCAGATCGACGATCGCCAGTAGCCGCTCCTCTTCGGACTGGTGCAGCCCATACGCAATCGCGGCCGCCGTGGGCTCATTGAGAATCCGCTTCACTTCCAGCCCCGCAATGCGGCCGGCGTTGAGCGTGGCCTTGCGCTGGTGCTCGTTGAAGTAAGCTGGCACGGTAATCACGGCGGCCTCGACGGGCTCGCCGAGATGCGCTTCGGCATCTTCCCGCAGCGCACGCAGCACCAGGCCGGACAGTTGCTCAGGCGTAAATTTGCGGCCGCCCAGTTCGGTCGACCACTCGCTCCCCATGTAGCGTTTGAACAGGGCCGCACATCGCTCGGGATGGAGAACCTGCAATTCCTTTGCGCCGCGGCCGACCAGGAGCCGGCCATCGGGATCCATGCCCACGACCGACGGGGTCAGCACTTCGCCCAACGCGTTGGGAATCAACCGCGGTCCGTCGGGCGTCATGTGCGCGACAACCGAGTTGGTCGTGCCCAGATCGATGCCAATGATCATAGCGGTCCAGAGACAAGGCGATTCGACAGAGGGACTGTGCAAGGCATCGATACGATCGACGTTCTCGAAGTCGATTATTTTGGCAAGCCGAGGCCGCGTCAAGCGGTTTAACGTCGCCGACATCCGCGGGGCAAAAAGATGTTTCTTCGCGGGCAGCGCGAGGCGCTGGGCGTTAGGTTTGGCCGATCCAGCTTGCGTCGGCGACTTCGCGCCAGCGGTTGCGGATCGCCGTGAATTCATCGGCCGGCAGCGGGCCTGCGGCGAGCAAGGTGGCGTTCTCTCTCCAGCGGCCGGGGTTCTTGGTTCCGACAATCGCAGTGTCCACTCCGGGCACGCCGAGCGTGAACCGGAGGGCGACGGACGCCGCGCGGTCGGGATTCTCGCGCACGAAGTCGTACTGGAGTTTCTGGGCGCGGTCGAAATATTCCTGATGATATCCCTCGGGCCGTTCGGTATAACGCCACACCGCATTGCCCAACGGGCGCTTGGCGATCACTCCCAGGCCATGCTCGCGGGCGAGTGGAAGCGTCAGGTCGATGGCTTGCTGATCGAAAACGCTCAACGACGTTTGCAGGCTGTCGAAGGCCCCGCATTCGACCGCATAACGGGCCGCGCCCGCGTCGCCGCTATAGCCGATGTAGCGCGTGAGGCCTTGTTCTTTGGCCCGTTGCAATGCGCCGATCACGTCGCCTTTGCGCAATTCCGCTTCCGAGCAACTGTGCAGATGAACGAGATCGACGCGATCGGTTCGCAATCGCTTCAGGCTTCGCTGGATGCTTTGCAGCAGAGATTCGGGCCGCCAGTCGGGCTTACCCGGACTCTCGGGATGGCCGCACTTGGTGAATAAGTAGAAATCGTCGCGGCGGCCGGCGACGGCTCCGCCGATCAGCGCTTCGCTATCGAGATAGCATTCGGCCGTGTCGATCACATTCAAGCCGGCGTCGAGCGCGACGGATAGCAGTTTGGCGACCACGTCGGGCGTGGCTTTCTCGAACCCGATTTCCGCCCCGCCGAACCCGAGCACGCTGACGTGCATGTCGGTCTTGCCGAATTTTCGCGATTCCATAAGAGATTCCTGTTCTTCGCGCGGCGAATGAAACCTACGGCCGGTTCAGGCATCCAATTGTAGACGGGGGTGATTTCCGGTCCAGCGGCATGTACGGCCGCCCGCGAAGTACGCGTTGGGACCAACCGCTTACTTCGTGCGCGGCTCTTTCGTGATTTCGAACGGGATTGCCTTGACCAGGGAAACCCGCATACTGAATTAGCTTTCAGCGTTACGGGAGGGCGAGGCTCCGGCCGAGACGTGACGGAAGGTGTTCGACCGGGGATGACAACGATAACACAAAAGCGGACGAAGATTCTTTATTCCTTATCCGTGTCATCGGTGCCATCCGTGGTTCAACTTGCAGCGCCGCGAATAGCATGAAACGACTGGAAAAAAAGCATCCGTTGGCGGTTCGTTGGTTCCATTGGATCAATGTTCCGCTGCTCTCGATCATGATCTGGAGCGGGATGCTCATCTATTGGTCGAACGACGTCTACCGCGTCGGTTTGGGGGGCGTGACGCTCTTTCATTTCTTTCCCGACTGGTTTTATTCCGCGCTGAATCTCGAACACCGGCTGGCCGAAGGGATGGCCTGGCACTTTCTGTTCATGTGGTTCTTCTCGATCAACGGCTTCTTGTACGTGCTCTATACGATTTTTTCCGGCGAGTGGCGTTTCCTCTTGCCGAACCGGCACACGCCGCGCAAGGCGCTCGACGTGGTGCTGCACGATCTGCATCTTTCGCGCAAGCCGCTGCCGCGGCGGAAATTCAACGGCGCCCAGCGGCTGGCTTACACCGGCGTCATCCTGATGGGGATGGGCTCGTTGCTCACGGGACTGTCGATTTATAAACCGATTCAATTCTCCTGGCTGGTGACATTGCTCGGCGGCTATGAAATGGCGCGCTGGGAGCATTTTCTGTTGGTGATCGGTTACGTGCTGTTCTTTATCGTGCACATTGCACAGGTGATTCGCGCCGGGTGGAACAACTTTCGGGCCATGGTCGCCGGATATGAGCTCGCCGAAGCCGAGGAGCCGCACTATGAGCCCTGAGCCATCGCCGGAAAATCCGCAGGGCGAGAAGCCAGAAGGGAAATCGCCTGCGCCGCTGGAGAAAGCAGCCGAACCGCCGTTGGCGACGCCGATAGAGGCGAAGCGCGAACCACCGGTGATCGCACCGGCGCCGCCCGCGGTCGCTGCTCCCGCCCAACCTGCCGCTTTTCCGATTGTCAGCGAGCCGGTGAGCCCGGCCCCTGCGAATCCGCCAACCCCTGTGCCTGCAATCCTTGGCCCAAGGATCGACAACGCGGTGCGGCAACTTCGCCGTGCGTCGCGCCGCAGTTTCGCGGTTGCCGGCGCGGCCGCCGCCGCGGGATTCGCCGGATGGTATTGGCTCCGCACCCGCAGTCCCGACGCAGGGGTTCCCTGGCCGCTGCGGCGAGCCTTGGATTTCAACGCCAAGCTGGCTCAAGCCTATTTCAACGACGCGCGGCTTTCCCCCACATTCCCCTCCGACCGCGCGGGCGAACCCCGTGTCAACGGCCAATATGGTCTCGATGGCCAACTCGATGCGGCGAAATGGAAGCTCCGCGTCGAAGCGCCGGCCCGCAAGGACGTTCAACAATTCAGCATGCACGACATTCGCTCGTTGCCGCGCGTGGAGATGACGACCGAGCTGAAATGTATCGAAGGCTGGGCGCAAGTCGTGCAATGGGCCGGCGCCCGCTTCAAGGATTTCGTCGCCGCGCACGGGCTAGGCCAGCGCGACGCGAAATCGATGTTCGACTACGTCTCGATCGACAGTGTGGGCGACGGCTACTATGTAGGCCTCGACATCGCCAGCGCGATGCACCCACAAACGCTGCTCTGCTACGAGATGAACGGCGCGCCCTTGACTAGCGGCCACGGCGCGCCGCTGCGGCTGGTGATTCCGGTGAAATACGGAATCAAGAGCATCAAGCGCATCGGCACGATTCGCTTTCAAGACAGCCGCCCCGCCGACTATTGGGCCGAACGGGGCTACGACTGGTACGCGGGGTTGTAAAGGCTTGAGGCTTGAGGCTACAGGCTTGAGGTACGTAGAGACGAAGAAAACCTGCCGCCGAAGGCTTCTCCCCTCGCCCCTTGCGGGAGAGGGGTCGGGGGTGAGGGGGCTGCGGCAAGGACGCTCGCCCGGTAGTTCGTCACCCTCACCCCAGCCCTCTCCCATCAAGGGAGAGGGAGCGATGGCTGCCGCCGAAGGCGGCAGCATCTCAAGCCTCTCTTCGTACCTTAAGCCTTTCTTCAGAATTTGCTGGCGTCGATCGGCATTCCATCGGCCCGGTTGCATAGCCGGCGGTGCGTTTCGGGATCGATGGCGATGCTGATTCCATGCACCGAGCCGTCGCAAAACGACATGTAGAATGTGCCTTGGTGCGCACTGCCGAAGGCGACATAGTTGTCGTTGCCTGGGGTGTCGTTCATCGGCGGTTGATAGCTGTAAACGCCATTGCTGACCGACATCGCTGAAGTCCGAACCTGGTCGACGTTGAGGCCCGTATAGGCGTCTTCGTTGTCACCTAGGTCTTCGCCGTTGTAGTAATTGTCGGGACTGAGATATTTCTCGCCGACCAGATATGTATTGCTGGCGCCATCCGTCACACTGGCCATCTGGAGTTGGCCGTGCGAAATCGAAATGCCGGTTTGCGGCGGAAAATTTGCCCAGAAGGCCGAGCCGAGCCCCTGCGCCAGGCTGCTTGGCTGTCCCTGCGCCGGCATAAGATACGGATCGATGTTGCTGTTGTCACCGCCGTTGCTGGCATAATCGGTGCGAATGACGCTCGGAGCATATCCCACATTGTACTCGCCGGAATAGTTCGTATAGAGTTGAATTGGACGCCGGCTGGGACAGAGAAAAGTGGCTACCGGCGTTGTGAGAACCGTCACCAGGGCCGTAGCCTGCGGCGAGCTGCTGTTCCCGCCCCCCGCGTCGAGTCCGGAACCGATAGCCGCCAGATTTCCTTGTTCGATATAGGGCAGCACGCAATACAGCCAGCCGCCGGGTTGTTTTGGACCGCTGCCCAGGTCGGGGTCGCCAAACCAGGCGTAGCCCCAGCCCGCCGTCGGAAAGTATTTCTTGGCCGCCTCGTGCGACAGCATGCCGAGCGCCAACTGCTTGATGTTGTTGCTGCACTGGGTGCGCCGCGCCGCTTCGCGGGCCGACTGCACGGCGGGCATGAGCAAGCTGATCAGGATGCCGATGATTGTGATCACGACCAGCAATTCAACCAGCGTGAAACCAGCCCGACGGACGCGGGGCATGGCGGGAGCACACGAACTTCGCTGGGAATTCATCGCGCACCTCGGTTTCTGGATTTAATTCCGGCGGTGGCCGCGGCTAGGACGGCTATTCGAGCCCGTGGTTGGATTTCGCGACGACTTTGCCGCCGACGAAATCGACGTCGATCTCATGATCGCCGCGTTTCCATTGGTATTTTTGCGGCGAGCTGCCGCCGGGCGACGCCACGGTCCAGCGCCCGATGATCCCCTCGACTTCGTTCATCGACATGCCGTTTTGAAGTTTGTTGAATTTTTCCAGCGTATAATAGTTCGGCGGCGGCTTGGGGGGCGGCTGGTGGCTGCAGCCGAGGCAGGCGACGATAACTGCGATGACGAGCGGCGCGAGGCGGTTCATGCGAGATGTCGTTTACGAAAGGCGATGGACACGGTCAAGTGCTCGATTGTAGGCCATTGCGAGGAAACATGCGAGTTAGGTTGGATCGCGCGCCACTGGCTCTGCCAGTGCTCTTTGGAATTCTTGCCTTGATCGCTCGCCAACGAAGAACACTGGCAAAGCCAGTGGCGCCCTGAAATCAATGCTTCGGTTTTTCGAGGACCAGGCGGAAGCTGAGGTTGAAGTAGCGGCTTTGTGGAGTGTTGATGTTGCGGAACGAAGCCCGCACATACAGGGGCCAGGTAAGCCAGGCGCCGCCGCGGCGGAGGCGGCGCTTTCCGGTGATGGGCCCCTGGGGATCATCGACCGGCGAATGGGCGTAATAGTCGGCGGCATACCAGTCGGACACCCACTGCCAGACGTTGCCATGCATGTCGTACAGGCCGAACGGATTCGGTTTGAAGCTGCCCACCGGAGCGGTGAAGACGAAACCATCGCTGCCTGGAACCGCCGGCACTTGGCAAACGCCCAAATTGCTCGGAGAGAAGCCGGGGTATGCGAGAAGCTTGGCTACACGATGCCAATTATCTGCACACCCGAAGAACTCATGGGAGCATAGCGACATGTGGCAAGACCCAATCGTCGCGGAAGTTCACCGCGCCCGCGAGAAACTCGCCAAGGAATCCAACTACGACATCCGCCTTTTCTTCGCGGGCCTTCGACAGCGCCAAATGGCCCGACAAAAGGGAGCCGGATCAAATGCGGGAGATGAGCCGGAGCGCCATTCGCGTTCACCGGCGGCCGCACCACAAAGCGATTCCTGACATTGGTTCTTACATCCATTCGGCGCTTTGGCCATCTGACACGACGAGCCGGCAGCGGTGAAGGCGGGCTACGCCGCGGGCCAAAATCGCGGCCAGACGGCTTTCACGTGAATCTTCCATCGGTTCACCTCGCATTCGCGGTATGTGGTTCGGGATTTAAACCCACGCACACAGAGAGCCTCGGTTTCGAGACGACCTCACGACCCTCGGGCGGCGACGGGGCGAGAAATTCGACGGGGGCGATTTTCGCTCTCCTTTTGCCAACGGAGAATGCCTTGCGCAAGAATTGCCGCTAGAGTGTGACAAGGCAAATCGAATTGTTGAACCGAGCGCAACGGATTAGAATTTTCGATGGCGGTTGTCGCCATTGACATTCACGATTGAGTATCGCTCTCACGGAGGTGGCAGTCATGACGGCCCCAGATGCATCGCTGGTCCAGCGTTTGTGCGAGGCGGAGAACCCTCGCGATCTTAATGACTGGGAAGACCAAGACGGCTATTACGTGGCTGCCTGTCGCGCTTCGGCGGAAGACGTGCCTGGTCTGATCGACATGGTTCGAAATTGGGCCGATCCGGACTGGCCGGACGGCGTGGGTGGCCCCTGGCTGGACCAAGATCTCGACTTAGACGATGCCGAATTGCTGCCTGTTACGGCCTGGAGAACGCTGGCCGACTTGAAGGCCGATTCGGCGGTCGAACCGCTGATCGAGATGCTCTGTGCGCTCGACGACGAGCTCGACGACTGGGCGTCCGAGGAACTGCCGCATGTTTTCGGCAAGATCGGGGAGCCTGCCATGGAGCCGCTGACCCGCGCGGCTACGAACGACAGCAATCGGGAGTTCGTTCGGTCTCTTGCGGTACGCGGGCTGCAGCTGCGTGGCCCACTATCATGCCGACACGCGCGATCGCGTCATCGCCGGCTTGACGGAAATGATGGCCAATGTCGTCCACGACGATCTGGACTTCAACACGACACTCTTGGTGGAATTGGTCAACTTGCACGCCGCCCAGGCGGCCGAGCCGATCGAACGGGCATTCGCGAGAAACCTGCTTGACGTGGGGATGATGGGCAACTGGGAAGATGTCCGGCGGCAGTTGGGTGTGGAGGGGCTGGGGCTGGCAATGCCAGAAACGCCCCACAATTCCTTCGAAGGACTTCACGGCCAGTTGGGCTACGGCATCTTCTCCGATCGGCCTATCTTTCTGTCTGGCGATATCGATGACGAAGCCGCCGAGGCATACTACGAGCGCGCATTCGAAACGTTTTCCAACTCCAGCGAGGCCCAGCAGGTCATCGAGCAGCATGGCGCCCTACAATGGTTCCAAATGCTTCTGGAGTTCGGACTCAACTATAGCGGCGAGATCGTTGACGAAATGACGCAAGACAGCGTCAGCGAATTTGTGCTCGACTACGTGCCGAGCAAGGTTTCGACGGATGCGGATTCGGCGCCGTCGATCATCTGCGAACTTTCCATGTTCTGGAAGCACCTGGATCGCGTCCATAAGCTGCCCGCCGCGAAAGAAATTGTTGAGTGGCTTGAAACGGACGGTTTGGTCGCCCAGTTGGAAGCGGAATTGTCCGACTCTTCGAATTTCGGCATGGCCAAGTCGCTCTTCATGTTGGGCAAGGACGCTGGCTACGACATGACGTCGCAAGCGGGAACTGCCGAGTTCATCGCGGCCTACAACAGGGGTTTGCTGTCGCAACAAGCGTCGCCACACCGCGAGTCGTCGTTTTCACAGCCAGCGCCGGTGGCGCCCTTTGCCAGGGATCAACGCGTCGGTCGCAATGAGCCTTGCCGATGCGGAAGCGGAAAGAAGTTCAAAAAATGCTGCGGCCGCTCATCGCAGCAGGGCTCTACGAACTGAAAGCGCTGCCGCCGGGCTTTGCGGAGACTGGCGTTCCTGGCGATAATTACGACGTGGCTCCGGGTTGCGGTTTGCTGCGTTGGCTGGATGAAGTCGACGCGGCAATCGCGTTCCGCAGGTTTTCCTGAGGCGGTCGGATGGTAGTGGCTGAAAGCCACTTTCAGCGACTACCGGTCGGATAGCCGTTTGGACAGAAACGTCGGGATAGCGTAAAATTGATAATGGAGCCCGGATTATCAGATTGAGACTTTCTGGTAATTCGCGGATCCGATGATCTGCGAATCAAGAGGGCTTTGAAAGGTGTGCGGCCCCCCGCCACTTTTTGAAGTCGCATGAAGACGATGGATCGATGTTTATCGGTGTCATTGATTCCGCCGTGGAACGCGATTGCCTAGTCCAATCTGCCGTCGGTATTTCGACTGACGCTGTTGGTCTCAGGGCCGGAAGGGCTGAAGAATTCGTATGGTGACCGTTGCCGATTTCGGCGTTTATGACCGTGATGGTCAGCTTACTGCCGTCGCCGAAGTGAAGAGCAAGGTAGGCACCTCCGGCGACTGGGCAGCGCGGCTCCGGCAAAACATTCTTGCCCAGACGGCATTTCCCGGCGTCAATTTCTTCTTATTGATGACGCCGGATCGCTTTTATCTCTGGAAGAAGGACGTTAGCGTCCCTGACGTCGCCAGGCCAACGTATGAAGGCGATTCCAGAGCATTACTGGCGCCGTACTTCACAAGATCTCAATTGGATCTGGCGGACATTAGCGGTCTAGCATTCGAACTAGTCGTAGCAGCATGGCTGGCCGATTTGGTGCGATCCGACGCAGCACCAAAGAAACTCCCCGACGACCAAAGATGGCTGCAGGAGTCGGGCTTCCTCGGCGCCGTCAAGAACGGGCGCGTCGAATTTGAAGTCGCTGCGTGAATATCTACATTGAGTCCAACTTCGTTCTTGAACTTGCGCTGAATCAAGAACAGAGTGTCTCCTGCAGTGAGATCGTAGGCATCTGTGAGGCGAAGTGCGCCGGACTAGTCCTTCCGGCATATTCGCTTGTGGAGCCTTGGGAATCGCTCATTCGGCGCCACCATGAACGTAAGCGGCTGTCCGACGACCTTAATCGAGAACTCGGACAATTGACGAGGAATGCAATGTACGCCGCTAAACTCGGCGAGTTCGAAAATGTTCGGGCGCTGCTCATCGACAGTACTGACGAGCAAATCAAACGACTAAAGCATATACAGTCGCACCTCTTGGCTGTTTGCGAGATCATTCCTCTCGACGCGGGCACGTTGGCATTGGCTGAGCGCCACCGCGACGCCAACGATCTTTCTCCTCAAGATTCCTTGGTTTACGCTTCGGTCCTAATGCATTTAGCGCGGTCAGGCGGTGCAGGGCATTGCTTCTTGAACAGGAATTCGAAGGACTTCAGCGACCCCGACATCATCGCTGAGCTGGACAAACATGCATGTAGATTGATGCCGCGCTTTGACCACGGTCTCGAATACATTCGCAGTCGAGTGAGTTAACATACGCTCGAAAACGATTGTTCGAGGAGGGCCGCCATTTTCGGGTTATGCGGTGAGTCGCAAGATGACGGTTTCCTCGCGAACGCCCGAAGGAACGCCGAACCGCTGTCCCATTTGCGCCAGCGAGGTGCATGTCGAGCCGTCGCGGCCATTGGGTGATGCGCCTTGCCCAAACTGCGGGACGTTGCTCTGGTTCTTCCACGACTCCACGGAAACTCATCTCTTCGCCGGCGACGAGGCGGGAGTAATTCGCGAGTTGCTGCGAACCATCACCACCGCCGACCAGGAGCAGAGCGAATCCGCAACGCAGCAATTGCAATCGCTGCTCAAGAAGCTCGGCGCTGATTCGCTGGATATTGTCGAGCTCGGTCATGGAATTCGAGGAGCAGGGAAAGTAAGCCCAGGCGTGATGGAAAGGGCGGAGCCGGGAAGCGCCCGGCTCGGAACATCGGCGAACGTGTATTCCGATCGGCGCTGAATAATTCATTCGAGCGAGTTCAAGAAGTCGTCGACGTACGCGGGAGCGGTTGCGGCGTCGGGTGCGATGAGGGTGGGGTTCTCGCAGATGCGGCGGTAGCGCTCGTCCTGCCGGGCGTCGATTCCCATCACGACGAGGATCGCGAGGACCCCGGCGACGACGGAAATCACCATGTCGACCAGCAGGATCCTGGTGAGGTTCAGAGCGTCATCAAGGCCTTTGGGATTCTCGTTGAATCGCAGCAGATACCCGCAGAGGCCCATCGCCACAAAAGCGGCCCACCACCAAGGCACCACCGCTGGATTCCGCCCGGCGCGATACTCCGCATCGTTGAAACCGCTCCGCTCGGGATCGCTGGAGCAGGCCAGCTCGCGCATCGCCATATACGGCTTGAAATAGTTGGCGATCGGACAGAAATACCACCCGACGGCGCCTGCCGGAGAAAATTCCAAATGAGTCATTCCCAGTGCGGGAAGATTGCGGTGGGCTCGATGAACCCAGCACAAGAATGCGATTGCAGTCAGAACATAAACGGCGAGTTCGCAGACCGCGAGCGTCCGCTGGCGGTTGTCGTTCACTTCCGCCGCCTCCGCGGTAACCAACCTTCCGTGTTGCGCGCCCTCCAGCAGATGGTATTGGGCCAAACTCGAAGCAAACAAGCCGATATTGGCCAGTATCCCCAAGCTCAGCATGACCACCGCGCACATCGCCCGAAAATGGCCGGAGGCGAACGGGATCACGTCGCGTCGGTACGTGCCGACGGGCGCTGCCGAAGCTTCCTGCGGGCTGGCGTAGGGATTGTCGGCCTGACTCATTTGCGATTCTCCCGCTGGGGCGAGAATGCGTTTTGTTTCAACGTGCGCATGCAACAAGGTAATCTAGTTCAGCGGTGGAAGCAAACACAGTTCGCGCGACGTTGTTCATTCGGTCCCCTGCAGAGTGTGCAGCCACGAAAGATACTAGCCCGAAACGTAAGTGAGGACGCAGGACAATGGCATTCTGTAGCTTCCTCGCTAACGCGTCGGGCTAGTGCATCGTTTGGTGCAGCCGCGCTAATTCGGAGTTCGCTTCTTGCCCGGCCGGCATCCGGCGATGCGGTCCGCGGATCTTCGGGCCAGGCGTGTTTGGGATAACGGCGGCGGAGTTCTTTTCGCACCTCGGCGTAGGTCGTTTGCCAGAAGCTTTTCAGGTCGCTGGTGATCTGCTGCGGCCGCATGTTCGGAGCCAGCAGGTGCATTAACACCGGCACGCGGCCGGCGGCAACGCGGGGCGTTTCCTGCATGCCGAACACCTCTTGGATGCGCACGGCCAAGACCGGCGGCAAGCCAGCTTCATAAACCAGTGCGATCTGGCTGCCGCTGGGGACCGGCAAGCGCTCCGGCGCCTCGCGGGCGATGGCCTGGATTTGCCGCGGCGTGAGCAGTCGTTGAATGGCCGGGGTGAGCCTGGCTCGGCGCACTTCGTCCAGCGAGCGGCAGCCGCGGCACATTTCGGGCAATAGCGCGGACCGGGTCGTCGCCAAAGTCGGGCAATTCCAACTCCGGCATCCAACGCGCCAACGAACGGACGCGGGCCAGATACTGCAAGCCGGCCTGATCCTGGCAGAAATTCGCGTCGAGTTGCGCTCGAGCGGCCTCGGCCAGCAGCGGCGCGGCGTCGAAATCCGCCGGCACGTTAGTGGCTGCTTCGTCGAGCACTAAATCGAGATATCGCGTGCGGCGAAAAGCGACGATCCGCTTGCGGTCGGCGTCGTATTCGACGTCGACGGCCGCGGTGAGAGATTCACTGGGCAGCCATTGGCGTTCGATGGCCGAAGCCTGCCGCACCAGCGATTCAGTCTGGCCGATCTCCTCGAGATCGACGCAGACAAACAACTCCGCTTCGCGCACCGCGCTCTGTTCATGCAACCGCACGCCGCGCCCGCCGACCATGACAGCGCGGCGCGAGTTCGCATCGCGCCGCCGAGCCACGCGATCGGCGTATGCAGTCAGGATCGCCCGCCGCACGGCTTCGTCGGCCTCGACGGACTTCGCGGTCTCTTGCCTCTCGGCGGACGCTGTCCCGATCAGATCGCACTCGCGCACTAATTGGTCTCGTGCACGAAAGATGAACCGGGCGGCGCTGGCATCGATTGAATTAGATTCGGCGGACCGATTTGCGGAACTTTCGAATTCTTCCAGCGTTTCCACTCGATCGAGGACATCGGAATTCGACCAGTGCCGCGCGCCGGCTCGAGGTCCGCGCTCGATTCGCCGGACAAACGGATCGCGCTCGGACAGAAGCGCGCCGACGAGGGCGATCCGCCGGGCGTGCCCCAGCTTCTGCCCTTCGCACAGCAGGCGGGCAATGCGTGGCTCCGCGGGCAAGCGGCCCATGCGGCGTCCCAATTCGCCGAGGCCGCATTGGCCGAGCGCTCCCAGTTGCTTCAGGAGCGCGAGTGCACGGTCCAGCGCTTCCGGCGCCGGCGGTTCGAACCACGGAAAGCCGGCCGGATCGGTTTCGCCCCAGCAGAGCAAGCTCAGCACCGCGCCGGCCAGATCGACGCGGGCGATTTCCGGCAACTCATGTTCGGCCAGCGCTCGCTGGGTTGCCTCGTTCCAGAGCCGCAAGCAAACGCCCGGAGCGGTGCGTCCCGCGCGGCCGCAGCGTTGATCGGCCGATGCCCGCGAGATGCGGCAAATTTCCAAGCGGTTGAGACCCAGCGAAGGATCGACGCGATTGATCCGCGCCAATCCAGAATCGACCACGGCGGTGACGCCCTCGATCGTGAGGCTGGTTTCGGCCACGTTCGTCGCGAGCACGATCTTGCGGCGATCGCAGGGACCAAGCACCGCCAGGCTGACGCTCCAGCGGCAGATCGCCATAGAGTTCCATGACGATAGGTTCCAAATCGACGTTTGGGGCTCGAAGATTTCTTTCTCCCTCTCCCTCGACGGGAGAGGGTTGGGGTGAGGGTGTTGACGTGGCGTTTGAGGTCATTCCCCCCTCACCCCCAGCCCCTCTCCCGCGAGGGGAGAGGGGAGCAGGAGGTGGCGCGGTGCTCTGCGCGCGCGGGGAGAGCGGAGCGGAGTGTAGCTCGGCGGCGGTGCGGCGGATTTCGCCAACGCCGGGCAAGAACGCCAACACGTCGCCCGCGGTTTGCGAAAGCACTTGCCGAATGCCGTCGGCCACGTGGAGATGAATCGGCGAGCGATCGTCGTGTTGCAAATAACGGATCGCCACCGGATGCAACCGGCCGGGGGATTCGATCTGCGGGCAATCACCGAGGAACCCTGCGATGGGCGCGGGGTCGAGCGTGGCCGACATCACGAGAATTTTCAATTCTGGCCGCAATTCGGCCTGCAACCGGCGGACAATTGCCAGGGCCAGATCGGCGTCGAGCGTTCGCTCGTGAAATTCATCGAACACGACCAGACCGATGCGTTCCAGCAGCGGATCGTCCTGCAACATCCGCACGAACAGCCCGTCGGTCAAAGCCAGGATTCGAGTCTGGCGGCTCGCCTTGCGTTCGAAGCGAACCTGATAGCCGATCTCCTGCCCCAGCGGCGTGCCACGCTCTTCGGCCATCCGCCAGGCGGCGGCTCGAGCGGCAATCCGCCGCGGTTGGAGCAACACGATTTGCCCGTTGCCGGCGAGGCCCGCATCGAGCAGGGCAGGGGGGACACGCGTCGTCTTGCCCGCGCCCGTGGGAGCGCGCAGCACGGCGGAGCCGTTGCTCCGCAGCGCCGCGACAATTTGCGGCAAGACTTCGTCGATAGGCAATTCGGGCAGATGCATGCCCGTAGTCTAACCGAAACCAGAGCTCGGTTTGCCGCGACTCAAAAGGGAGCGTTGTTCGGCGGCTTTCGAGGGATGGTTGGCTTGCGCCGAAGCGGCTTGTATCCCAGGTAGGCTCGCAATACCCAGCCGGTGACCATCAGGCCGATGCCGGCGTTGAGCAGCCAGTCCCAGCCGCTGTATTTCAATTGCCAAATAATCAGCGCAATGCCAACCAGCGTGCAAAACCAGGCGAAAATGCGAAGCCACGCTTTGCTGCTCATGTTTTGCTCACGGCAGGCGCTTGCCGCCTAAATAGGTCGCCAGGACTTTCGTGTCGCCGATCGCCTCGACGGGGCAATTCAATAAATCGGTGTCGATGACGATGAAATCGGCCAGCTTGCCGGCTTCGAGCGAGCCGATGTCATGCTCGCGGCGCAATAGAAAGGCGTTGTTGGCCGTGTAGAACCGGATCATTTGCTTGCGGTCCAGCGATTCCTCCGGGTGCAGCGGCTGCGACATGCCTCGCGGCAAGCGGGCCACGGTGGTCTGCATCGCCAGGAACGGATCGTAGAAATTGATCGCCCGGCGGGCGCCGATCTTTTGCATGTGGTCCGAGCCTCCACCGGCGACAACGCCCGCCGCGAAAATCGAACGCAACGGTTGAAAATATCGCAAGCGCTCCGTGCCGAAATGGTCGTTCAGCGTTTTGCCGTCCAGCAGCAGCCAGGCAGGCTGCACGTCGAGCGAAACGCCCAGCCGGGCCGCCTCCTCGATCGACTTTTGGCTCATGAAATTCGAGTGCGTAATCGTCGGCCGAGTGTCGCGGATCGGATGCCGACGATTCACTTCCTCGTAAGCGTCGAGCAAGGCTTGCACCGCGCCGTCGCCGACCGAGTGGGCCGTGAATTGCAGCCCGCTGTTGACCGTGGTTTCGACGAGCGCAACCAGCCGATCCTGCGGGATGAATCGCACGCCGCGATATTCCGGATCGCGGATCGAATAGATCCGGCTGACGCCCCACGGGTTCGACATCAGCGCGCTGCCGGTCAGCATTCCGCCGTCGAGGAACGTCTTGATCCCGACAATCCACAGCCGCGCATCGCCATGAGCCGGCTGGCGGGCGAGCGGATCGGCGGCGACCTGGCGGATATTCGCTTCGACCGATTCGAGTTGCCCGTCGGTTTCGATCAAGCGCGAGACGGCCATCCGGACGGTTAACTGTTTGGAGGCGGCAAGCTCGCGGTACCGCCCGAGCATCGCGACGGTCGCGGCTTTGTCGCCGACCGTGGTCAGCCCGACCGAGTTATAGTCCTTGAAAAGCATTCGCAGCCGCTGGAGCCGCTCTGCTTCCGACGCCTGCCTCTCGACCGACTCGATTTTGATATAGCGGTTGCAGCCATGCAGCACGCCGGTCGGCTCATCGCTGGCAAGATAGCGTTCTACCTGGCCGCTGCCCGTGACTTGAAAATTCTTGTCGATTCCGCAGCGAGCCAACGCCAGCGAGTTGAGCGCAGCATCCGGGCCGGTCATGAAAGCGACCGGGTTTTGCGGCGCGGCGGCATCCAACTCGGCCCGGGTGGGATAGCGCTGCTCGGCAAGCCGGGTGATGAATACCTGATGCACCTCGATCCACTTGCCGGGCGGGACTACTTTGGCCCGGCGGCGGATATGGTCGAGCACGTCGGCGATCGTCTTCATCTCGGGGATTTCGTGGTCGAATTCGGTGAGCGAGGCATCCGAAGGATGAACGTGCGAATCGATCAGCCCCGGCAGGACCATCTTGCCGCCGAGATCAACGACTTCGGTCTGCGGACCGCGCAGCTTCAACACCTCGGCGTCGCTGCCCAACTTGACAACGCGGTCGCCGGTGACGGCCATTGCCGAGGCGATGGAAAAATCGGCATCGACCGTGACGATCCGGCCGTTATGGACAATGAGATCGGCGGTTGCGGCCCGAACGGATTGCGGCGCGAAGAATTGGCAGATGAGCGCTACAAACAGCGCTATGGCCGCGCTGGAGAAGAAGGATCGAACGTGCTTGTCGGTGAACATTGTCATGGCGTTTCGCGTTAAAGGGAGGGCGAGGCTCCTGCCGAGCCGTCATACTCCCTCTCCCTCGACGGGAGAGGGTTGGGGTGAGGGTGATGGTTTGTCAATCTGCGCCGCAACCCCTCACCCCCGGCCCCTCTCCCGCAAGGGGCGATGGGAGACAATCTCGGCTCGGCAGGAGCCTCGCCCTCCCGGACGACTGTTGCCTGCATTCGAAGTTTCGCTAATATCGCGCGAGGTCGCGTTTGGCCGAATCGGGGAACACCGCGCGCACGGCCGACTCGGCGGCTTCGGTCATAAACTTCATTTCGCTGGCGACGGCAATGAATTGCATCCCTTGCGATGCCCGAGCCAAAGCCGATTCGGCCGACATGCAATGCATGCCGGTCGGCGTGCCGGTTTTTTTGCCCGTGGCGATCACCCGGGCAATCGCCGCTTCCAAGGCGGCGTCATCGGCGGGGCTGCCATCAGCGCCGCGCGGCAAGTTGGCCCGCAGGTCGACCGGACCGACGAAAATCGCGTCGACGCCCGGCAACGAATAAATCGCTTCGGCGTTCTCGATGCCTTGGGCGCTTTCGGTCTGGAGGACCACCAGAATTTCGTCGTTCGCGCGGCGATAGTATTCGCCGGCCGAAGCATCGAAGTTCAGCGAGTGCATGCCGCCGCCCAAGCTGCGGTTGCCGACGGGAGGATATTTCGCGGCCGCGATCGCTGTGCGCGCCTGCTCGACCGTGTTCACCATCGGCACGACGATGCCCCAGGCCCCGGCGTCCAGCACGCGCTTGATGTAATGGTGCGCTCCCTCCGGCACCCGCGCCAATGGAACACAGCCGGCGTCGGCGATGCAAGCAAAGATCGTGGCCGCTTGCGACCAATCGAAAGCCTGATGCTCCATGTCGAGCGTGAGCCAATCGAAGCCCATCCGCGCCAACACGCGCGTGGCCAGCAGATTGCCCAGCGATAGCCAGGTTCCAAACGACGGCGTCCCCGCGCGCAACTTTTGCTTGACAGGATTTGTTTTCATCGCCGCAGTGTTTCATGCGGCGGCGTAAATCGCAAGTGTCGGGCGGCAGGGTAATGGTTCATTTTGAGGTTCTTGGCGCTGCGACGGCATGCGGAGCATGCCTGCTACGTAGTAGGCACATTCCATGTGCCGTAGGGGCTCAAAGTGAACCACCACCGGTGGCGGGCGGCGTTGTCAAAGCCGGATTCCTGGCCCGCTTAATTCGCATGGTTCGCTGGCTTGGTAGGCATTTTTCCGCAAAATTTCGCCTGAACTGGTCGCCTCAAACGCCGGCCTAAACGGTACAATTCCAGCCGAAGTCATTTCAGACATTTTCTTCGACGGAAGGACCAGTTATGCAGACTCGTTGGATCGTCGCGGCGGCAGGTAGTGTTTTGGCGGCGGCATTCGCCCTGGCCATTCGGGCGGAGGAGCCGGCCAATCCCAAGACCCCCACGGTGGAAGAGGCTCCCAGCCCACCCGCCGCTCGGCCGGAGAAGCCCAAAACGCTCAAGGATCGGTCGAGCTATTCCATCGGGGTCGACATCGGCCATGGCCTAAAAGGGCAGGGTTTGGAAATCGATACTGCCCTATTGGCCCGCGGTGTCGCCGACGGACTCGCGGGCGGCAAAACTTTGCTCAGCAAACAGGAAATGCAGGAGACACTCGTCGAGTTGCAGAAGATCGTAGCCGAGCAGCAGAAGGGTCTCGTCGCCAAGCTGGCGGAGAAAAACAAGAAAGAAGGCGACGCGTTCCTGGCGGAAAATAAGAAGAAGGAGGGCGTCAAAACGCTTCCCAGCGGACTGCAATACAAGGTCCTGCACGAAGGCAAAGGGGCCACGCCGAAGGCCACCGACGTCGTCACCACCCATTACAAAGGAACGTTGCTCAACGGCGACACGTTCGATAGCTCTTACGCTCGCGGCCAGCCGGCGACCTTTCCCGTTAACGGCGTCATCAAGGGCTGGACCGAAGCGTTGCAACTCATGAAGGTCGGCGACAAGTGGCAGTTGTTCATCCCCTCGGACCTCGCCTACGGCGAACGTGGCGCGGGCGAAGACATCCCGCCCAACGCGACGCTGGTTTTCGACATCGAGCTCGCTGGGCGTCAAACCAGGTCCCGCCGCCGGCTCCCCGCCTCCCGAAAACCCTCAGTAACGCTGTCAAAGCAGTTTAAGCCTGTACCGACAATCATCTGCACCGACAATCATCGAGCGACGAAGCCCAGGGATAGCCATCCCTGGGCTTTTTCGTTTTCCTTGCGGTGCTCAGTCATCAGGCGCTCTGCGCCGCGATCGAAAGGTATACTAAGAACTGCTGATGAGGCATTCATTTTCATTCGAAGTGGTTGGGGAGTTCCTCATGTCCGCTCGTCGGGTTCGCCGTTGTATTCTGCCGGCCGTGTTGGTTTTCGCTTCGGGCTGGGCCGCCAGCGCGTATGCGCGCAAGTCCATGGGGCCGCCGCGCTGGAGCAGGCCCGCAACCGGATGGTCAACGAAGAAGTGATTGCCGCGGGGATCAAAGATCCGCGGGTTATCGATTCGATGCGTAAAACCCCGCGGCATGAATTCGTCTCGCCTTCGCAAGTCCCTTACGCCTACTTCGACATGTCACTGCCGATCGGCGAGCACCAGACCATTTCGCCGCCGGTTATCGTGGCTTATATGACCGAACAATTGGAGCCGCAGGCGACCGACCGGGTGCTGGAGATCGGCACCGGCAGCGGCTATCAGGCGGCGGTGCTCAGCCCGTTGGTCGAAGACGTTTATTCGATCGAAATTGTCGAAGCGCTCGGCAAACATGCCGCGCAGACGCTGAAACGGCTGAAGTATAAGAATGTGCACACGAAAATTGGCGACGGCTATCAAGGCTGGGCCGAGCATGCTCCGTTCGACAAGATCATCGTCACCTGCTCGCCGGAGAAAGTTCCGCAAGCGCTGGTCGAGCAATTGAAAGAAGGGGGCCGGATGATCATCCCCGTTGGCGAGCGCTACCAGCAGGTGCTCTATCTGTTCAAGAAGAAGGACGGCAAGCTGGTTTCCGAAGCTCTGCGCCCGACGCTGTTCGTCCCCATGACCGGCACGGCCGAGACCAATCGGCAAGTCAAGCCCGACCCGCTGCATCCCAAGCTCGTCAACGGCAGCTTCGAGGAAGAGGTCGGCACGGCCGGCGAGCCCACGGGCTGGTATTATTGCCGGCAAATGAAAGTCGTCACGGCCGCCGATGCTCCCGACGGCCAACACTATGTCACGTTCACGAACGTCGACGCCGGCCGCGGGTGCCGGGCGATGCAAGGCTTCGCCCTCGATGGCCGCAAGGTGCATGAGCTCGATGCATCGTGCGTCGTGAAGGGAAAGGACATCGTGTTTGGCCCCACACCCGATGAACGGCCAGGCATGACGGTAACCTACTTCGACGAAAATCGGGCAATCATCGGCCGCGTGTACGTCGGCCATGCCTGGCCCTGGCGCGGTACGTTTGCCTGGCAGCAGCTATCCGAAAGGGTCGCCGTGCCCGTCGCCGCGCGAGGCGATTTGCCACATCGGCCTGTTCGGAGCAACCGGCGAAGTGTCGTTCGACAATGTGCAAATCAAGGGCGTGGGGACAAAAGAGAAAGAGTAGGGCAGGGGGTAAGCTCAAAGCATTGTTTTTCGAAGACAAGCCTGAAGCTCGCAAGCTGACCACGGACACCTGCGCCAAGACAAGACTTATGTCGTTCGCTAGCGCTTCAGGCTTGGATGCTTTGAATTCAGCTTCTTGCTCCGACGCTCGCCACGAGGCCCAGGGCGATGGCGTTGGCGAGCAACCCCGAACCGCCGTAGCTGACCAGTGGCAGCGGGACGCCCGTGATTGGCAACAGCCCGACAAGCATTCCCGTGTTGATAATCACTTGCGCCGATCATGACCGTCACGCCGACGGTCAACAGCCGGCCAAACGGATCGCCGCTCCGCTCGGCAATCGCCAGCATCCGCCAGACGAGCAGGATATAAACAGCCAGCAGAGCACCGGCTCCCACGATTCCAAACCGCTCGCCCAGCACGCAGAAGATCGAATCCGTATACGGTTCCGGCACGTGGCGAGCCGCCCATGCCGCTTCGAAGACCGCAGCAGTCGAGATGCCTTCAGACGAATCGAACCGCGGGCCATTCGAATCGTCCGCGGCGTCCGACAATTGTCCACTTTCCGGTTCGACAATGTCATTCGGATCGTCGGGCGATCCTTTGTTGCCCCACAGGCCGCCCAAGGCGAACATTCGTTTCGCCTGATGCAGGTGATAGCCGGCTGGCGTTGGACGGGCGTCGGGGGTGTTTTGCTGCCAGAGCGCCGTCACGCGCAGCCGCTGGTCGGCGCTCATTTGCATCCACAACACGGGAAGCAGCAGCAATCCAACGATAGCCAAAGCCAAGAGATGCCGCAGGCGCGCTCCGGCCGCCAACAGCATCGCAAACAGCACCGGCACGAACACCAGCGCGGTGCCTAAATCCGGCTCCTTCAGCACAAGCCAGGCTGGTAGCAGAGCCAGCGCGAGAGGCGCGAGCAAGCCGGTCGCATGGCGGCAGCGTTCACCGTCCATCAAGCACCGGGCCAGCGCCAGGACGAGTGCCAGCTTCGCAAATTCGGACGGCTGAAACCCCAAGCCCCCGAAACGAATCCAGCGATGAGCGCCGTTGATCGGCGCGAACAAATAAACAGCGAACAGCAGGACGACCATGCCGCCAAAGACGGGATAACTGTAACGGCCGATCAGGCGGTAATTCGTCGAACCGGCAAGCAGTAAGCCAAGCAAACTCAATCCTGACCAGATCATCTGGTGGCGTAGCATCGCGCCCGATCCCCCGGTCAGAGTCTCGGACCTGGCGATTCCGAGCCAGCCAGCACCTAAGAGCAGCGCCGACAGCAACGCCAACGAAGGGGGAAACCGCCTCCATCCGTAGTTCGCGAAATCCATTGAGGTGACTCAGCTGTGTTGCGTCTCAGCGCTTTCAAGACTAGGCGCGGAAGTTGCTAAACCTCGTTAGGGCCGGTGATTATCCCCTAATCCACGGTTTTCCCAAGGCCGATTCGCTGCTGGCGGCATAATTGCCGGCAAAGTCGCCGCATCTATCGCAAGCCTCCCTTCCGGAAAAAAATCGCCAAACTACTTGAATTACTGCCTGCTGTTTGTATGCTTGGCTTGGGAGTTTAATTGATCGAATTGGCCGATCCACGGATCGAACTGAGATTGGCTTTATTAGCGAGAGAGTTTGTTGCGGCCCGACTGCCTGTTCCCACTTTGAGCGACACCGTGTCTAACCGTTTCATCATAGAAAAAAGGGGAGTATCACAGATGCTACGCCGACCTCTGACAAAATTGGTCGCTTGGACTTGCAGTTTCGCTGGGCATGGTCGGGCTGGGGACCGCAACGGCCGAGGCCCATCTGTTCCACCACGGCTCGTGCGGCTCTTGGGGAGGCGGCAGTTGGGGATCGGGCGGTTCGTGGGGTGGCAGTTGGGGGAGTCTGCGGCTCCTCCGGTGGTAGCTGGGGTGGCTATTACGGCTCCTCCGGCGGCAGCTGGGGTTCCTATGGTTCTTACGGCTCCTGCGGCAGTTGCGGCGGCTACGCTTATTATGGTTCCGGGGGCTCATACGGTGGTTCGTATGGCGGCGAAATCTACACCACGCCGAGCATGCCGATGCAATCGGCTCCGACGATGGCGCCAGGCGGAATGACGCCGCCGCCGACTCCCACGCCGCCGGCTGTCGGCACGGGCCGCTCGACCTACGACTATCGTGGCGCCGATGCCGCGTACCTCCTCGTCAGCGTGCCTGCCGATGCGAAAGTGTTCGTCAACGATCGGCCGACCACCAGCACGGGTGCCGCACGCCAGTATGTGTCGCATGGCCTCGAGCAAGGCATGCACTACGAATACACGGTCCGGGCCGAGATGGTCCGCGACGGCAAGACGGTGAGCGAAACCAAGTCGGTCCAACTTACCGCGGGCAACAATTCCAGCCTCGCCTTCGGCTTCGACAATGCGGCTCCTGAGCAGACTGCCAAGGCGCCGAGTTCGGTGAAGACCTCGGTCATGCTGCATGTGCCGGCCGACGCCAAGGTCTATCTGGCCGGGCAGGAAATGAAGTCGAGCGGGACCGAGCGTGAGTTCAGCACCAGCAAGTTGGCCCTGGGCGGACAATGGGATAACTATCAGATTCGCGTCGTCAGCCAAGGTGATAGCCAAGAGAAGACCATCAATCTCAAGGCTGGCGAAAGCCGTGATCTGTCGTTCGACTTCCCGGCCCACGTTGCCTCGACCCATTAAGCAGAGCCCGGCCGTTTGGCGACGCCTGCCGTTACCGATTCGACACGATATGCACCCTCGCGTGGCAACTGCCGCGCGAGGGTGCTTTTTTGTTTGCAGGCTGCGAGAAGCCCGGTGTTCGACATTTCGGCGATCGAGCGCTGCCGAAATGCTACATTTCAGTGGCCGTGAATCGGGTGGCGGTACAGTTTGAGCCCCAACGGCACACGGGAGTGTGCCGTACTACGTAGCAGGCACGCTCCGCGTGCCGTCGCCGCGGCGAAAGATTTCACAACTTACCGCCACGCGTCGATTCGCCGGCATGCTTTGGCCATTTGGTATTTTTTCCGGGCGCACTGATAGAGCTCGCCGATGGCAAAATCTGAGCGAAACCGCCGCAGTGCCGAGCAGCTTGGGCAAAGCGCGGCTGGGTTGCATCGTTGGTTTCGCTCGTGCATTGGCGGCCGCCGGCACAGCATTGGCCGGCGTTGGCTCGGGCCGCAATCAGCGTTGCGATCTTGCTGCATTTCGCCTGCGTGCTGCTGGCCACTTACACCGCGGCCCCGCCGTTCAGCAAGCTCGCTCAGGATCTGCGCAGCCCGTGCGCCCTACATCAATGCCCTCGATCTGAATCACGGTTATCGATTCTTCGCTCCCGATCCGGGACCCAGCCATCTCATTCGCTATCACCTGCACTGGTCCGACGGTCACGGGCGCGACGGCGTGTTTCCGAATCTGACGGAAGAGCGCCCGCGACTGCTCTACCATCGCTATTTCATGCTGGCCGAGCATCTGGAAGGGCTGTACGAAGAGTCGCAGCAATTTCCGGAGCACTCCGTCGAGCGCCGCAACGCGGAAGCCGGCTTGGATGGCGTTAGTGCAGTCGTACGCCGACGAATTGTTGCGCCGCAATCGGAGCAATGCAAGTGCGGCTCGAACTGGTCGAGCACGAGATTCCTACGCCGGACGAATTTCTCGCAGGCAAGCGGCTCGACGATCGCCCGGCTGTTTCAGTCTGTGGACCTCGGCACGTTCACGCGGGAGGCGCCATGAACGTCGTGAACGGCTATTTCCGCGATTTGTATCGCGGCACGATCGCGGGCTGGAATCGCTTTTGGTTCACTCCGGCCGATCCCGCCACGCTGGGGTTGTTGCGAATCCTGGCCGGCTCGATGCTGCTTTACACGCACCTGATTTGGTCGTTGGACTTGGAGTCGTTCTTTGGCCCGCGCGGATTTGTTTCGCCCGCGGCGCTATCGGCCATGCCGCCCCATACGATTTGGGGCATGTGGAGCTATTTCGATTGGATCCATTCGCCGGCGGTATTGTGGACGGCCCACATCGCGGCATTGGTCGTATTTTTGCTGTTGGCCCTTGGCCTATTCAGTCGCACCGCGGCAATCCTCGGCTTTCTCGCGACCGTTTCTTATGCGAACCGCGTGATGCCGTTTGCCTTGTTCGGCTTGGACGATATCAATGCCCTATTGGCGCTCTACTTGGCGATCAGCCCCTGCGGCGCAGCCTATTCGCTTGATCGGCTGTGGGTGCGGTGGCGCGCCGGGCATCCGTTGCCTGTCGAACCGCGGATCGACGCCAACATCGCCATCCGTCTGATTCAAGTTCACATGTGCATCGTCTACGCCTTTTCCGCGCTCGGCAAGCTGATGGGCGGAAGCTGGTGGGCCGGCACCGCCATCTGGTTGTCCGTGGCAAATCGCGAATACCAATCGTTGGATTTGACCTGGCTGGCCGCCTGGCCGGTGCTGGTGAATCTGCTGACCCACGTGACGGTGCTTTGGGAGCTCTCGTATTGTGTCCTGGTTTGGCCGCGGCTGACGCGGCCGCTGGTGATCGCGATGGCCGTGCCCATCCATCTCGGAATTGCCTTGGCCTTGGGATGAGCACATTCGGTCTGGTCATGCTCATCGGCAACGTGGCCTTCGTGTCGCCGGCTTTGGTTCGGCTGGTTTTCGATCGGCAGTGGAAAGAGCAGGGCAGGGCAGGGGGGCGCAACTCTTGCCGGCAACTACCGAGCGCATCGCGAAACGCAGCTAAACCGCGGTCGACGATTTCATTCGGCGGTCGTGGTTCGTAGTTTCCATCACGCACTGCCTCCCTCGACCGGTCAAACCGGTCCGTTTATACTGTCAACCAGCCGGGGTCTGTCCCCATTTTGCGACTGCCCTGTGAGCAAAATGGGGACAGACCCCCTCAGAACCGCGAGTTGACTTAGCGCCTTCTTTGTACGACTTAGAAGGAGTGACGTTCGGTGTTCGAAACGATTGCAGTGGTCGGGGCCACCGGGGCCGTGGGACGGTTGATCCTCCAGATGCTGGCGGAACGCAACTTTCCATTCGCCCGCATCAAGTTCCTGGCGTCGGCCCGCTCGGCCGGGCAGTCGGTCACGTTTGCCGGCCGTAAATATCCAGTCGAATTGCTCGAGCCCGACGCGTTCACCGGCGTCGATCTGGCGATCGGCAGCACGCCCGACGAAGTCGCCCGCGATTTTGCCCCTTGGGCCGTCGAGCGCGGTTGCATCGTTGTCGACGAAAGCGGCTATTGGCGCATGAATCCGGAAGTGCCGCTGGTGATTCCGGAAGTGAATCCCGAGGCGGTGTTGGAACATCAGGGAATCATCGCCAGCCCCAATTGTTCGACCACGCAACTGGTCGTGTCGCTCAAGCCGCTGCACGATGCGGCCCGCGTGCGCCGGGTCGTCGTGAGCACGTATCAGGCCACGAGCGGGGCAGGGCTGGCCGGCTGCCGCGAGTTGGAAGAAAGCTCGCGGGCCCATCTCGCAGGCAAGTCGCATCAGGCTGCGGCATTTGCTCATGACATAGCTTTCAATCTGATTCCGCAGATCGGCTCGCCGAAGCAGGCCGGCTACACGTCGGAAGAAATGAAAATGGTCGACGAGACCCGCAAAATTCTGGGCGACGATTCGATCCAAGTTTGCCCGACTTGCGTGCGCGTGCCGGTGAGCAATTGCCACAGCGAAAGCATCCTGGTCGAAACCGAGCGCAAGCTGTCCGTGCGCCGAAGCCCGCGAATTGTTCGCCGCCGCGCCGGGCATTGTCGTCGTCGACAATCTGGAAGCGAAAAGCTATCCGATGCCCAACAACTGCGACGGCCGCGATGAGGTGTTCATCGGCCGCATTCGCGAGGACTTGTCGAGCCCCAACGGCATCGCCTATTGGTGCGTCAGCGACAATCTCCGCAAAGGCGCCGCCACGAACGCCGTGCAAATCGCCGAGCTTCTGGTCCGCAACAAGCGAGAGCAGGGGGCCGTGCAGGGAATCGTCACCCGACGATGAGGCCTTCGAATCGGTCGTCGCGTGGTTCTCAAACTCGACGCGTGCCATCTGAAGCGGCGCGGTGTGGCACTGGCAAGCGAAGTCTGCCAGTGGAGCCCCGCCGTCGGCGTCACCATTCGCCGGTATCACCTTCGCTTCCAGTTGTCACACTTTGGCGCTTGCGGGCGTCGGCTTGCACTGGCAGACTTCGCTTGCCAGTGCCACACTCTGATTCGTTCTCACGCCGCACTGAGGCGGTTCATGCCAGCGCTTAAGTTGACTCTGGCTTACGACGGCGCCGATTTTCACGGCTGGCAAAGTCAGCCGGGCCGCCGGACCATCCAGGAAACGCTCGAACGCGTGCTCTCGAAAATTGCCGGCCATCCCGTGGTGGCGGTGGCCAGCGGACGAACCGACGCCGGCGTGCACGCGCTGGCGCAGATCGTCAGTTTCTACACGACCGCGACCCATTCTTTGGCGCTGTGGCATAAAGCCCTGAACGCCGAGTTGCCGCACGACGTGGCGGTGCCAAAAGTCGAAGAGGCCGCGCTAGAGTTTCACGCCCGCCGCGACGCGGTGCAAAAGCATTATCGCTATCTGATTTGCGACGGCCGGGTGTCCGATGTCTTCAGCCGCCGCTACGCCTGGCACGTCTTTCGGCGATTGAACGTCGCGGCGATGCAACGCGCCGCCCTGCCGCTGGTGGGCAAGCACGATTTCGCCAGTTTCCAATCGGCCGGTTCCGATCGCAAGACGACGGTGCGAACCGTCTCGGCGCTCACGATCGAGCGGCAAGCGGAAACGGCCGCGGATTCGTCGTTGGCACGGATCGCCAGACCACTGACGCTGGCCGCCGACGGCGTTGAAATCAAGATCTCAGCCGACGGCTTCTTGTACAACATGGTGCGGATCATCGTCGGAACGTTGGTTCAAGTCGGTCGCGGCGTGCGGGGCGAGTCGTGGCCGGCCACCGTATTGGCTGCGGTCGACAGGCGATTCGCCGCGGCCGCCGCTCCGCCGCAAGGCCTGTTCCTCGCCGGCGTGGATTACGAGTGAGCAGGGGAGTTCGCGACCGATGCGCATTGCCCACGTCATCACGCGCATGATCTTGGGCGGCGCACAGGAAAACACGCTGCTCACTTGCGAAGGCCTCTTGAAACCCTACAACGACGACGTGCTCCTCATCACCGGGCCGGCGCTGGGGCTTGAAGGGAGCTTGATCGAACGTGCCAGAGCAGGGGGCGTGCCGCTCGAAATCGTGCCCTCGCTGCGCCGCGCGATTCATCCCTGGCACGATCTGCGTAGTTACCGACAACTGCTGCGCGTGCTGCGCGACTTTCGGCCCGACGTGGTCCATACGCACAGCGCGAAAGGGGGCATTCTGGGACGCGCCGCCGCGCATCGGTTGCGTGTGCCGACGATTGTCCATACGGTCCACGGCGCACCGTTTCATGAATATCAGAATGCGATCGCGCACGAATTCAGCCGCCGAGCCGAGCGGTGGGCCGCGCGACGATGCCATGCCTTGATCAGCGTCGCCGATGCCATGACCGCCCGTCTGGCCGCCGCCGGCGTCGCGCCAGCCGAGAAATTCACAACCATCCGCAGCGGTTTCGAAGTCGAACCGCTGTTGCAGGCAGACGCAGAGCGCGAGCGGCTCCGCCAGCAACTCGGTTATCAACCCCGGGATGTCGTGATCGGCAAAATCGCCCGGTTGTTTCCGCTCAAAGGGCACGAATACCTATTACGGGCGGTTCCGGCAATCGTGGCCGCTTGCCCCGACGCACGATTCTTGCTCGTCGGCGACGGCACGCTGCGCAAGCGCCTCCAGCGAAACGTCGATCGCGCGGGGCTCGCCGAGCATTTTCGATTTTTCGGACTTGCTCAGCCGGAAGAAATTCCTGCTCTGCTGGCGGCGATGGACATCGTCGTCCACGCCAGCTTGCGCGAAGGACTGGCCCGCGTGCTGCCCGAGGCGATGATCGCCGGCCGAGCGGTCATCAGCTACGACGTCGACGGCGCCCGCGAGGTCGTGATCGACGACGAAACGGGCATCTTGCTGCCGCCGCGATCGGTTGACGCATTGTCGGCCGCAGTCATCAAGCTGGCGAAAGACCCCGGACTCCGGGGCCGCCTCGGCGACGAGGGCCGGCGCCGCTGGACCGAACCGTTTCGCGCGGAAACGATGGTCTCGCGAATTCGCGACTTGTACGAACGATTGCGTGATGCTCGCCGGCAGACCACTTACTGACGTGCGTGGCTCGGATGCAACAGAGCGCTGCCGAGCATCATCCGAGCCGCGCACGTCAGTAAGCGAGTTGTTTGCCAAATTTCGCGATTGTCGCCCGGCGGCAGCCCGATTAAGCTAAATGTTTGTCTTTCCACGACTTTGCTTGCGGAAAGCCGGGATTTCCTGCCGGCGTAAGAACTCGTGTCGAACCTCGGTAACTACGTCGGTACGTATCGCCTGTTGAATCTGGTGGGCAATGGCCGGGCCTGCCAGGTGTGGGAAGCGATCAACGATGTCCGCGGCGAGCGGTATGCCTTGAAAGTATTGCTGCCGGCCCAGGCGCGCGACTCGCAATTGCTGGGCCTGATGCGGCATGAATTTCAGGTCGGCCAACCATTGGTCCATCCGCGGGTGATCCGCACGCTGGAGTTCGACACTTCGCGGCAGGCGCCGTACGTCGCGATGGAGTTCTTCGGCCCCACGAATCTGAAACAATTCATCTTGCAAGGAGTCGACCAGATCGCGTATCTGGTCCCGAAGATCGCCGAACAAGCGGCTGAGGGGCTGCGCTATTTTCACCAACAAGGTTGGATCCACCGGGATATCAAGCCGAACAATTTCTTGATCAACGCCCAGGGCGACGCAAAACTGATCGACTTCGCATTGGCCGAACGGCCGAGAGGTTTTATCGGCCGGCTATTCGGCGGAAGAGGAAAGATCCAAGGTACGCGGAGCTATATTTCGCCCGAGCAAATCCGCCGGCAGACGCTCGACCAGCGCTCGGATATTTACAGCTTCGCCTGCACGCTCCAGGAACTGATCGCCGGAAAACCGCCGTTCACCGGTTCGACCGACACCGAACTGTTGAATAAGCATTTGAAATCGAGCCCGCCGCCGCTGGATGGTTACGGCAGGCTTGTGAAGCCGGAATTCAGCCAACTGATGCGGCGGATGCTGGCCAAGACGCCGTCGGAGCGGCCCGAGTCGATGGACGAAGTAGTCGACGTGATTCGGAGCAGCAAAATTTTTCGCACCGTGCCACAGCCGCCCAAGCCGACCGTGGCCCCGAAGCAATAATCACAAGAACAGCGATTCTGAAATGCTCCGCGCGAAGAAATTTCGCCTCCACCCGACAGCGAGCCTGCCGCGATCATGAGCGCACCCAATCACCGGCTGGCTTTCGAACGGCCGATTTACGATCTGGAAGCTCGCATCGCCGACGTCGGTGCGGCGGCGCGCGACAATGCGGCGGCCCGCGATGAACTACGCCGGCTGCGTCGCGAGTTGGTCGAAGTCACGCGTGGTATTTTCGCGAATCTCACGCCCTGGGAAACCGTCGAAGTCGCCCGGCATCCCGATCGGCCGATGACCACCGATTATCTCGAGCTGGTGTGCGACGAGTTTGTCGAGCTGCATGGCGATAAGTCGTTCGGCGACGATCGGGCGATCCGCAGCGGCTTCGCCAAGCTCGATCAGTTCAAGGTCCTGTTCGTCGGCCATCAAAAAGGCCGGACTGTCAAGGAACGGAGCATCTGCCATTTCGGCTGCGCGCACCCGGAAGGCTATCGCAAGGCGATGTCGAAGATGCGGTTGGCGGCCAAATTCGGCCGCCCGGTGATCGCGCTGATCGACACGCCCGGCGCTTATCCGGGCGTCGAGGCCGAAGAGCGCGGCCAATCGCAAGTCATCGCCGAGAGCATGTTCCTGATGTCGCAATTGCGGACGCCGATCATCTGCGTCGTGATCGGCGAAGGGGGCTCCGGCGGCGCGCTGGGAATCGGCATCGGCGACAAAGTGGCCGTACTCGAGCATGCCTACTACTCGGTCATCAGTCCCGAAGGCTGCGCGGGCATTCTGTGGAAGAGCCACACGCACAAGGAACAAGCAGCGAAGACGCTGCGTCTGACCTCGCGCGATCTCCTGAAGCTGGGCGTCATCGACGACGTGATCGACGAGCCGCTGGGAGGCGCGCATCGCGACTATCCGCGGATGGCGGCCCGGCTGAAGATGTATCTATTGAAATCGCTGCGCGAACTGACCGCACGGCCGCTCGACGAGCTGGTGGCGGCGCGCTACGAAAAGTTCCGCCGGATGGGACAGTTCCTCGAAGATGGCCAACCGGCCCCGGCGGCGAATTTTTAAGGGCAGAACTCATCGCGAGTCGTCTCGCGGCGATTCTTCTCGCACAGCTTGCCGTGGAGTCGCGTTGCCCGTGAGAAGGCATGGTCGGACGGCCAAACACGAGCGCCCCGCAACGTCCGATAATGTCTCTTATGTTCGGTTTGGGCTCGATTTTTCTCGGGAAATACGCGGTTCACGCCGTAGAGCCGGCTTCGCGTGTGCCTTGCCGGCACCGGCTCTTGGCCTGATTCCCTGCGCGGCATTTCAGTTCGTCCGATTAGTCGGAATCGCCGCGGACCGCGTTGAATTCGGCGGCGCCGATTGCGCGGCGCGCTGCGGTGGAACCTGGCTCGGAGCCGCCGAGGGCGCGCCGGAAATCGGATGCACGTCCCCCCTGTCCGGCGCCAATTCGTTTTGCAGCTTGTTCAGGTAGGGGTCCAGCACCTGGTGGATCTCGGTCGGCATGATCTGGTCGGCGCGGTCCAGCAGCAGGGCGATGTAATGGCCCGAGTGTGAGTCCAGGATCTTGTCGCGGCTGGCCGGGACCAGCGACACGGCGAAAAACGTGATCGCGACGCACCACAGGATTCCCTTCGCGGCTCCAAACAGTCCGCCGACCTGATGGTCGAACTCGCGCAACTGAACCCGGTTGATGAACGCCGAAACCCAGTGGAACGTGAGCCAGACGACGACCGACGTGACCATGTAGATCACGAACATCGCCACGAATTTGTTGAGCGGGCCCTGCGAACCAAACGCCGGCGCGAAGGGGCCGCTGAATCGCAGCGCGAGGAAGTAGCTGAGAATGATCGCCGCCAACGAGGCCGTTTGCCAAGCCATCCCCTTCCAGACGCCGTGCAGCGTGCTGAGGCCGAGCACGGCCAGCATCAAAATGTCGTACGTCAGCATCGGGCGATCGCGGGTTGAACGGGGGCGCATACCAAATTGCGGCCGGACCAGGCGGCGAAGAGTATAGCCGAACGACCTTGAATCCGCGAAGAGCAGCTCAAGCCGCTAGTGGTCGTACAGTTCGAGCTCCGACGGCACGCGGAGCGTGCCTACTACGTAGCAGGCACGCTCCGCGTGCCGTCGCAGCGCAAAATACTCAAAATGCACCACGACGCTCTGGCCCAGGGAGGGCGAACCCTGTGTGGTTTTTTTGGCCTCGAAGCGAGCCAGATGCTCTTGGAGCCGCGGGCGCTTTTCGCTACAGTTCCGGCCCCGAAAAATCAGGAGCAGTTCGCCATGGCCGGCTTCAAAACGCACATCACCACCAGCTCGATCTTGGGTGTCGGCTACGGAGCCGCCGCGCTGAGCATTTACAATGTTCCCTTGCCGACCTGCCTGCTGGCAACCGTGATGTGCGGCATATCCGGAATGCTGCCGGACCTGGACAGTGGTCCGGGCCGGCCGTTGCGCGAAAGCCTTGCGTTCGCGGCCGCGGTGGTGCCGATGATGCTGATCCACCGGATCAAACATTTGGGACTGGCGCCGGAAACGATGGTCTTGGCGGGGGCAGGGGTCTATCTGGCCATTCGGTTCGGCGTCGGTTATTTGCTGCGGCATTGCACCGTGCATCGCGGCATGTTCCACAGCTTGCCGGCGGCGCTGATCGCCGTCGAGCTGACGTTCTTGATTTGCGCTCACGAGGGTGAAAGCCTGGGCCATCGGCTGTTCAATGCCGGAGCCGTGTTGTTGGGATTCATGTCCCATTTGGTGCTCGACGAAATTTGGAGCATCGACTTCCGCCATGCCCGGCTGAAAAGCTCGTTCGGCACCGCCATGAAAATTTGGGGCTCGCGCCTGGTGCCGAACCTGATTACCTTCGGCGGGGCGGGATTGCTGGCGCTCATCGTCTGGCAAGACCCATCTTGGGCAGGACAATCGAACACGACCGCAGCCAACGCGAATCAGGTCGCAAAGCGGCCTGTCGATGCAGGCTGGCATTAAACGCCACGCCGCGAGTTGCGTTAGCGCCTCTAGTGCATTGTCGCATCTTGAATTTAGGGTGCCACTCCTTCAGGCTCCGCCAGTGTTCTTCGTTGCTGACCGGTCAAGGCAAGAATTCCAGAGATCACTGGCAGAGCCAGTGGCACACAATCCAAGAATCAAGCGTTCACAAAGCACTAAAACGCTTTGCGACTATCGAGCAGCAGCGTGACCGGGCCGTCATTCACGAGCGACACTTCCATGTGGCGGCGAAACCGTCCGGTGGCGACCGGAATTCCTTGGGCCGCGATGGCCGCAATGAATTCTTCGTAAAGCCGTTCGGCCAATTCCGGCGCGGCTGCGCTGGTGAAACTTGGCCGCCGCCCTTTGCGGCAGTCGCCCAAGAGCGTGAACTGGCTGACGACCAGCATTGCGCCGCCGATTTCGGCGACCGATCGGTTGGCCTTGCCGGCATCGTCGTCGAACATTCGCAGCTCGGCAATCTTCGTGGCCAACTGCCGAACATCGTCCGACGTGTCGTCGGCGGCCACGCCGAGCAGAACCAGCATCCCTGCGCCGATTTGGCCGACGACTTCGTCGCCAACGCGCACCCGGGCTTCGCTGACGCGTTGTACGCAGGCACGCATTCGATCGGCCTTTAGTCGCTGGTGGCGAGACCCCGCTCGCGACGAATCCTCGCGACGTGAGCCAGGATTTCCGTGATCACGCGATGATGTTCGGCGATTCGCTGGCCTTGCTGAAAGAACGCCCAGGCGATGAAGAGCAGCCCCGCGAGCGCCGCGACCAGATGCGGAATGACCCACTGCTCGGTGCCGGCGCTGGGTGGCGGGATCGGCTGCGGCCCCTAAAGCGCTGATGCCGATGACGACCAACATTGCGGCGCTGGCCCAAGGAAACGCCCGGCGTTTCAAAACCGCGCTGCGAGCCACGAGCGCCGGTTCGAGGCGATAGGTTTCCACCACTTCGCGGCACCAGCGGCTGGTGCCGATGAAATAGGTCATTACGATGCTATTGACCAGCACCACCACCAACGCCGTGGCGATGCCAAACAGCCGATGGACCATCGCCAGGTCGCTTGTCGACTGCGAATGGGGTTGGTGCAAATCGCCGACGTACAGCCCGAGCAGGAGCGTGACGAGGAGCATCAGGACCGCCAGCGACGCCAGAACCGTGAAGATGCGTGTCAAAGGAGCGAACTTTGCATCAAGGATGGGATGATCGATTCCGCACGGGCAACACGAAACGATAGAAGGTCAAATGTCGGGCCGCCGCGTCGGACGGAATCGGTTCGCCATCGACTTGAATCTCCGCGGCCGATGGCCCGACGCCGATCAGAATTGCGCGATCCAGCGCCAGCAAATCGCTGAGATCGAGAAACTGCTGATAGCGGTCCCACAGCCCCGTGTATTGCCGCCCTCCCGCGGCGCGGTACGACATCATGATTTCGAGGATCGACTCGCGATTCAGTCCGGCCCGGTCGTAGGGCGAAGTCATATCGACGCCGCCGACGGTTTTCCGCTGGGTCAGCAAAGTTTCCGCGGTGAGTTGAACCAGCCGATCGACGTCGATCGAATTCGTGGTTGAAAAATGAGGAATCCCGTAAGCCCAGCGGTCATAAAACAGGTGGCAGTCGGTCAGCTCGAACGGGGCTATCCCCCCCTGCCCCGCCCTCCCCTGCCCTGACTTTTCCTGCCCTGCCTTCTCCTGCCGTGGGAGATTGTTCGCCAAGCGGATCGTGCCGGCCAACTGCCGATCGGCGTTGACATACAGATCGGCCTGCACCTCTTGCACGTCGGAACTGGTCCAGCCGGCGGTGAAACATTTGCTCGACCAGGCCGCCAGCGGCACTCGCGCTAATGATCCCAAATCGGGCGCGGCGCGATACGGAATATCGAACAACGGCAGTTCAAACTCGGACCTCCGGAAATTCATGCCACCAAATCCGTCGCCGGGCAGCCCGAACCAGCTAAGTTGCACAGCGTTCGGCTCCGCGAGCGCGGCGGAGGCTTGCGGCGTTGCAGCGATCGCATACTCGGCGTTGCGCGGGCTGTACAGGCCGAACCATGTCGTGCCACGGATCAATCGCGACTCGGCGTCGATATCGACGACATCCACTTGATTGACTTGCACACGGTTTTCACGCCCTTGCCGAGCGAGGAACCACACGCCGACCGAAGCCCCGACCACGATCGCGGCGAAGCGGATCCACGGCCAGACGCCCCGGCCAGCGCCGGCGGCTGAGCAGATAGTCCAGCGGAAAAAGGATCACGATGTAAGCCAACGCCAATAGCGACGCGAGCCAAAACGGCGTGATCCGCACTTGGGGATATTGATCGAGGGCCGTCCGGAGTTGGCCCGCCATGTCGTCGAAGCCAAGCCGCAGTCCCTGCACTTGCGGCGCGCTAAGTGGCGACTCGCCGGATACGGCGGCGTTGCGATCCAACAAGGTCGCCAAGAACTGCGGCCGCGCGGACCAGCGGCGAAAGGCCTTGGAATCGACATCGACCGCTACAAACACCGCTTGCCCAAACCCCACGGCGCGGCGCACCACCAGCGGCAGCTCCTCGGAGAGATTCCCTTCGTAGGCTTCGATGTGCCCCCGCACGTCAGCGAGTTGCACGGCGTCGATGCTTGGTCGAGCGCCGGCGGCCCAGCCGGTGTCGAATCGATCGGACGTGCCGGCGAAATTTTCGAGCGCCCCGAATCGGTGCAGCGGAATCGTCGTCACCAGCCGGCCCGGCGCGAAGCGCGCCAAGGGGGCCGAGGGAGCCAGTGCTTCCGCGCCGCTGCCGCCGACCGACAAAATCACGCGTCCGCCGAGAGTTAGCCAGCGCTCGATCGCTGCGGCAACGGCGGGCGTGAGCTGGTGATAGATGCCCGGCGTACCGGTGGTGAGCACGACAAAATCGACGCCGTCGAGCCCATACCACCGGTCGGGCAACAGTCCAGGGTCGTCCAGCCGTACGATCGCCGCTGGCTGGGCTTTGTCGGCCGCGATGAATCGGGCCGCCGCGGTCAGGTCCAGCGGCGTGCCCACTTCGACGATCAAGTGCTGCAGAGCGAGCAGCGCGTTGGGAACTTCATTGCCCGCGAAGGTCCGTTCGGCCATCGGCAGGACGCCACCCGATTCGCCGAACACGACGCGGACCGCCGCGTGCTGCCGGCCAAACTTGACATAGGTTCGGACTTGCGTCTCTGAGCCGGGACTCAGTGCCACGTTGGGCTCGACGATTTCGGTCGGCGCGCCGTCGCCGTCAGGGACGATAATTCTTAGATCGGCCCGACAGGGCTGCGCTCCGCCGAAGAGCGTGACTTCGACGGGAGTCCAGAAGCCGACTTTGTATTTTCCGCCGAAGCCGATTGCCAGGGCCTCGATTTTCACGCTTGGATTCGCTGGCGACGCTGCCGGCGTGGATGCGGCCGCCGCGGGCTCGCGGGGGGGAGCGGCCGCCGCCAGCCCCGCGCAGGTAAGCCATCCGGCAGCGACAAATGCTCCGCGCGAAAATAGCCGCCGCACCTTGCTGACAATTCCGGCGCCGAAGCGGGTCATGGCTTCTCCGCGTCGGCGCACTGGCAGATCAACTGCCCGCAGCCGGGACAGCCCGTGCCATACTTGAGGGCCACGGCTTCCGCCAGATCGACGCCGGCCACGTTGGCAATCGTCGCCAGCCAGGCGAGCACGTCGGCGAATTCGCCGAGCCGTTCTTCGTGCGTGCCGCTGCGCAGCGCGGCGGCCAATTCGCCCACCTCTTCCATCAGCCACATGAACGTCCCGTCGATGCCGCGCGCGACATCCTTTTCGAAATACATGCGGCGGATCAACTGCTGGAAGCTTTGTAGCGCCAGCGGCGGCGGACTCGCCATCGACGGCGAAACGGCGGATTCCGAAGCGGCTGACGCTGCGACGGAATCGTCCAGCTCGCCGGCGGACAAAGGCATGGCCGCGGACGCGCTCTTTGATTGCTGGTTCATGGCTTCGACGACTCGGCTTCCTTTTTCAGTTGGACGGCTCGGGGAAAATCGGGCTTCGCCGCCAGCACGGCGCTGAGCAACTCCAGCGCCTTGGATTTCTGGCCGGCGTGCAAGCAGGCCTCGGCCTCCGCCACTTCCAGGTCCGGATTGTTCGGATCCAATTTTAGCGCGACTTTGAATTCCTCGATCGCGGGAGCGTATTCTTGCCGACCGACCAACGCTTCGGCAAGCACACGGTGCGTCCCGAGATCTTGCACGTCGATATACAGGCTTTGCCGGGCCCAATGGATGGCCGCGGGAAAATCTTTACGCGCCAGCGCCAATTCGGCCAACTTCTTGCGCATCGTCACGTCATCGGAATTCAATTCGGCCAGCTTGCCCAGCGTGTCGGCGAGCGCCGCCTTGTCACCGGATTTCAGTTCCACGTCGCGCCAGTGCCTTGAGCCACTCGCCGTCGTGTGGAAATTTCTCGATGCCGAGCTTGTACAGATCTGCCGCCGAGGTATTGTCGCCGGTCTCGGCTTTCAGGCCGGCTAACAGCGAGAGGACGTTTTCTTGGGGCGCTTTGCGGTCGAGGCATTTTTCCAGCAGCTCGATCGCTTCTTGCTGCTCGCCCGAGCGAAGCTTCAAGCGGGCCAAGACATAATTCCCCGTCGCATGTCCGGGGTGACTCTTCAGCACTTCAACGGCCAGCTTGCGGGCCTTGATCGGCTCATCGTCGCGCAGATAAGCGACGGCCAGCGCGGCCGCGGCGTCGGGATCGTTGGGGGCGGCGGAATGGGCGGCTTCGAGTGTCTTTAGCGGCGGTTGACTGCGTCCGGCAAGACCGGCGAGCTCGGTCGCCAGTTGATGCAACCGTTTGACGTAGCCGGTTTCGAACTCTTGTTGGCTGACGCCGAAGGAGCGCTGGATCGCGGCCGGCGTCGTCAAATTGTCGGCGTAAGCCGCGAGCATTTTGGCCAGTGCGTCGGGCCCGAAACGGTCGAGCATGGTTTGGGCGTAAAGCTCGGCCTGGCAGTAGGCCATGGCCCAGTCGTCGCTCGTCGTAGGGCGGATGAAACCAGTGTTGATCGTTTCTAAATTGTAGATCTTTCCCTTCGGCACCCGCTCGGCAAGCAACTGGTTCCACAGCCGCGGCCGGGGATAGCCTTCGTTATGAACGGCCAGCGCTTCGGTGAACCAATGCGGAATGTTGAAATGCGTTTGCTGCAAGTTCACGACGTGCACGAATTCGTGCCGCAGCACCCGAGCCCAGTTGAACATCGGCTGGGCTTCGTTCGGAGACTCGATGGCGATCATCCGCCCGGCGCAGGCCCCCACGGTGCCAATGTACGGCAGACCGACCATCCGCGCACTGAACCAGCCGTGGCCGTCGGTATTGCGGGAACGGTTGAAAATCTCGATCAACGTCTTGCCTGCGGGCTTGTAGCCGAGCGTTTTTACAAGGGATGGGAAGACCTCGGCCTCCAGATATTTGGAAGCATAACGGGCGAGCAACTCGTCATGCGCCCGATCGAACTTGATGACAAAATGCTCGCTCTCGATGAGCGAATAGTCGGCCAGCACGTCGAGGACCTTCAGCGTGTTATTCACGCGGACGTTGAACGGATCGACGGTGAACGCCTCGCGCAGCACCTTATTAGCTGCTACTTCCTCGCCCAACCGCATGTCGATTAGCCCCAGCTTGCCGCGCGGACCGATAAGTTGCGGCATCTCGTCGATCGCTTGCTGATAGAAGCGAGCCGCGGCGGGATAGCGCCGCAGCCGATCCAGACCATCGCCCAGCGCTTCGAAAAACTCGCCGGCGTGCGGGTTCCGCTTGGTCACTTCGTCGATCAGCCGGCCCAATCGCGAGCCGGTCAAATCCGCGGGCATCCCGTCGAGCCCGACGTAGGCCGCGGCGAGCCGGCCGAGGGTCGATTCGTTGGTCGGATCGAGATGAATCGCCTCGTCGAGCGCGGCAGCCGCCCGAGCCGGCTCGAAATTCGCCAAATGGATGTCGGCCTGAAGCTGAAAAATCCACACCAACCGGGGGTTGATTTCCTTGGCCCGATCGAGCGACGTCTGGGCTTCGGCCAGGTCGTAATTCTCCAGGGCCAACGCGGCCAAGGCGGCGCGAACTCGGCGGCCAACGGATTCTGCGCCAGCGCTTGCTTGAATTCGCGGGCGGCCTCGCCCTGGTTGTACTTTTCCAAATAGAGCAATCCCATTTCGAAATGCGCCGGCCAGTAATCGGGCGCAAGCTTGAGCAAGTCGGGATAGAACTCGTTGACCAGAAAATGAAACTGGCCGCTGAGCCGCTTCCAACGGGCGTATTGCGCGGCGCCGCGCCCGATCGCGCACAGCGCGTCGGGGTCTTTGATCTCCTCCTCATTGTTGTAGAGATCGACCAGCGATCTATAGCCGGCAAGCGCTTCTTCGAGGCGTCCGGCGCGGCGATGCAATTCGGCCGCCACCCACCGCGGCCCAGCCTGGCGAGCGCCGGCGGGCAGCAAGCGAAGCGCGGCTTTCGTTTGGGCGTCGGCTTCGGGCAAATCGCCCCGTTCGAGCGCCAGTTCGGCGAGCTCGGCGGCGATCGCGCCCGCTTCGGTCGATTCCTTTGTGCTCGCCGCGGCTTTCGTTAGCAGCTTCACCGCTTCATTTTCTTTGCCGACGGCGGTCATGCAGCGTGCGGTGCCAATCGTGGCAACGGTCGATTCGGCCGGGGAAAGATGCGCGTACATTTCCTGCGCTTCGCTGTAATCGCCGCGCCAGAATAGCCGCTGGGCTGCGGGAGCCGAAGGTTTTGCGCTGACGGATCCGATCGGCGCCGGCTCCGCCGCTTCGACTGCAGCGCAAGTCAGAACGCACGAGATAACTAGCGCGGCCGTCATGACGTTGAGAGCCGCACGCATGGCGACAGATGCTTTCCGAGGAAGCCCTCGACTCCTCTCGCTTGACGCTTCCGAGCGCCAGCGGCCCGGATGTCATTTCGGAGCGAGTCGAGTGGCGAGGATTTTGCTGTTTTGGAAATCCAGGAGCAGTTCGAAATTGGCCAGAACCGAACTGCCGATGACGCCAATCTCGCGGGCGTCTCCGGTGGCGTAAGCGGTGTCTGGAAGCAGTTTCTCGGACGGCGGGTCGGCAAAATCCTCGCCGAACACATTCAACGCAGCAACTTTGCTATCCGCCGCGGCGACCATCACGCCCGACAGCGCGCCGGTGGCAATCAGAAACATCTGCTTTTCGCTGGCCGGCGCATGATCCAAGCTCGCCGACATGAATGGCTTGCTATCGACCAGCGACATGAACTCCGGATGCTGGTTGTTCGAAAGCTGGAATTTGTGCCGATTGAAAAACGTGAGCATCTTCTTTTGCGGATTGATCGAGACTGGCATTTGATACAAGATGTCGCAGCCGATCACCCCGGAGATTGGGAACTTGAGGCTGTCGGACCAGGGTTTCATGTCGGCCGCCACGGCCGTCCAGTCCCCTTTCGGCCGCGGCGGCAGGATCATCTTGTCTTCGAACACCACGGACGACATTCCCGTGCCCACCGCCAGCGATTTGATTTTTCGCTCGGAAGATGGCTGCTTGCCGCCGGGGCCTTGGAATGACGATTGGCCAAGCGCGGGGAGCTTCAATCGGTCGGCCACTTTGTCGCTCACGATTACGTCGAACGTGCCCGTGTCGACGAGAAACTTGCCGGCGTCCTGGCCGTTGATCTTCACGTCCACCAGCAGCAAGTCTCCCTTGCGCTCGACGGGCACGGAAGCCGCGCTGCGCAGCCCCAGCGGCGAATAAGTGGTGATATCGTCGATCGTGCCGGTGAAGCTGCCGGGCCCAAACCGCGGCGGGCCAGTGTCGCCCGCAGCGGCTTGCGGGGCCTGGTGCGTATTTGAAGTGCCGCCCCCCACGAAGTTGACGATCAACACGGCGAGGATCATGACAAACACGCCGCCGCCGATCATCGCATACAAGTGCCAGGGTTGGAACTTGAAGGCGTCTTTCTTTTTCGATTGGCCGGTGGTCGCGTTTTGGCCTTTGGATTTTGCACCGAATCCCGCGGTCGACTTGGGCGACGACTTGAATGCAGCTTTCCCTGCTGCCGCGGAAGCGGCTCGAGCGTTAGTCTTGGTTCCCGCTGCCGCTTCGATTGCGCCGGAAGCCGGAGAATCCCACGATTCCATCGCTGGCGCATGGCCCCCTTCGCCGCCGCCGGAACCCAAACCGAGATCCGCAAAAAATGAACCGTGCTCCGCCGGCGGGGCAAACTCGGATTCCGCCTCGGCGTGGGCTTGGGTCGGGTCCGCATCGGGTTGCGTTACATTGACGGCTTCAGCCGATTTGCGCCGGCGTGGGGGCTGGCTTTGTCACGGCAGCCGGCTTAGCCGCTGGAGTCGGCTTTGGCGCTGGGGCCGGCTTCGCTGCCGCGACAGGTTTGACCTCCGTGGCGGGTTTTGAAATGGCCGCTGGTTTGGCCGGAGCCGCCGGCTGAGTTACCGCTGGCCTTGAAGCTGCGATCGGCTGTGCAGGCACGCCAGGTTGCTTCGGCACGACCTGCTCGGGCGCGAGTTCCTCTGGCTCTTCGTCCAAGGGAATGGCTGCCACGACGGATCCCCCGTCTTCCACCCAAATGTCGTCGTCGTCGATGACTTCGACATTAGCGCGGGCAACTGACGTGTTCGGTTCGTCCGCGGCGTTTGGCTGAGATGGACGCGGGCTCGCCTCGCGGGCGGACGCAGTTGAATTCAGCTTCGACCGCAATCGGGCGTCGTAATCGTTCCGCTTTTGCGGTGTGAGCAAGCAAACCCGGGCGTTGGCGATTTCGGTGAGCAACGCCCGGACCGCTGGCGCTTCGTCGCCAACGGCGTTGCGCTGCAAATGGGCCATCAAGCGCTTGGCGGCGGCGTCGATGGCTGCGCGATCGGGCTCGAACAGGCTGACGCCCAGCAGCCGATAGTGATTCGGAGGCAGTTCTTCCGCCGGGATATCGAGCCAGCGGGAATAGGAATCGGTCGCGTCGGCCATAAGCACTCTCAGAGCAAGCGGCCGCCCAGAATAGACGGCCCGTGCGCCCCAATGGCTGAGACGCTCGATCCATTATTCTATTTCGGCGGAGGCTTTGCAACCGAGCGCTCCAATAGGTAGTAGTACCTACTTTGAGTCCCCACGGCACATGGAATGTGCCTACTACGTAGTAGGCACGCTCCGCGTGCCGTCGCCCTCGCCAAAAATCTCAAAACGTACCACGACGCTCCAACAGCCAATCGACGACCGTCACGAGTCCGTCGCTGTCATGGCCGGGGGCGATGCGATCGGCGGCGGCTTTGACTTCCGGCAGGGCATTGCCCATGGCGACACCGAGCCCGGCGCCGCGAATCATGGGGATATCATTGACGTCGTCGCCCACGGCGGCAAATTTCTTCGTGTGCGATGCCCGCCAGCGCCGCCAGATGTCGCACGCCCGACCACTTGCTCACGCCAGCCGGGGCAATCTCGCACATCCAGCCGGTGTAGCGGGGGCTGCGTAGCACATGGATTTGCAGATCGTTCGGCCAGTCGGCAGCTAACTGTTCGCCGAGCGCCATCATCTGCGGCTGCGTCCCCATGGCGAACAGCGCGAACACACCCGGCGGCGGCGATTCGACCAAATTCTCCCATGCCCGGCCGACGCCAGCATTCAGCCGATAAAACTCGGCCAACTCGGGCACGGCGACTTCCAACCGCGGGCAATAAAAATCGAACCCCGCGGCAAAACTGTCGGTGTACAGCACCGAATCGTAGCCAGCCGTGGCGATCGTCAGCAGGATCGCTCGCAGGAGTTCGGGGCGAAATTCGGCCTGGAACAACGTGCGGTGCCCGCGCGGATGCTTGATCAGCGCGCCGCTGGCGGTGATCAAAGGGCCATCGAGTTCCAGATGATCGACCAGCGTCAGAGATCGGCTATATCGCCGGCCGGTGGCCAGCGCGACGCTGATGCCCGCCTGTTGCGCTCGCCGGATCGCGGCCCGAGTCGCTGGCGTCAGCTCATCGCGGCTATTGACCAGCGTGCCGTCGATATCGAGCGCCAGCAGACGATACACTACACCGCCCCCGCCATGGCATCCAACTGCACCACGGCCCGCTGCTGTTCCTTCTCCAAATAGGTGCGGCCCTTCTTGATGTTGATGTGGTCCCACGGCAAGCGGTCGCCGATGGGACTCGGCTTGTGGACGATGGTTTCGAAATCGAGCCCCGGCTGGCCCTGGGCCACTTCGGCCAGTGCTTTCCACCAGCGATCGGCGTCGAGCCGTTCGGTCCAACTATCCAGCCGAGCGCCGCGCCGCCAGGCCAACTCGATCACGTCGGCCAATCGCCGGTCGCCGCGGCTCAGCAAGCCTTCCAACAAGCTCGTTTCTACGGGATGGCATTTCACTTTCACGCTCCGGATTTTCACCCGGCCATGCAGATATTTGTGGGCCCAGTGAAAGTATTCGCGAGTCTGCATCCCGTTCCATTGATACGGCGTATGCGGCTTGGGAACGAAGTTCGACACGCTGGCGGTCACTTGCACGAACCGGCCCCGCACTTCGCGGCCGATCCGGGCGATGGTCTCGGCCATGTCGATGATGCCATCCAAATCTACTTGCCGTTCGCCGGGCAGGCCGCACATGAAATAGAGCTTCACCTTGTCGAACCCGTTGGCGAACGCCGCCCGGCAGCCTTCGAACAAGTCTTCGTTCTTGATCTTCTTGCGGATCTGCTCACGCATGTCGTCGCGGGCCACTTCCGGCGCCAGCGTGAGGCTCGAATGGCGGTCGGTGCCGATCAGGGCCGCCACGCTCTTGAGAATTTCGTTGACCCGTAGACTCGGAACCGCAATGCTCACGCCCAAGGGGCCGAACACTTCGCGCATCCGGCGAATGAGCTGCTCGAAATAGGGATAGTCGCTGGTCGAGAGCGAAAGTAGCGAGATTTCGTTGAAGCCCGTGTTGCGAAAGGATTCGAGCGCCCCGGCCACGATCGTTTCCACCTCGCGAATTCGCAGCGGGCGCTTGATCACGGTGCTTTGGCAGAAGCGGCATTGCCACGGGCAGCCGCGCATGATTTCGATCGCGATCCGATCGTGGACGCATTCGACAAACGGCACGATCGGCGCGGTGGGCAGCGGTATCGCGTCGAGATCGCTGATGATCGACGGCTCGATCGTTTCCGGCACGTCGGCCACGGTGCGATTGAGAGTCGCCAAACGGCCATCGGCAAAATATTCCGGCTCGTAAAATCGCGGCACATAAGCGAACGGCAAGCCGTGCGGCCAACCGCGCCAACAGCCCTTCGCGCTGCCTCTGGCCGGCGGCGCCGGTCAAAAAGCCTTCGCGCGTCGCGGCATTCGTCCTTGAGCTTCAGCCATTCATCGCACAGCGCCGGCAAGCTCGGCTCGCCGTCGCCGGTGACGAACACGTCGATAAACGGCGCGATCGGCTCGGGATTCTGCGCAAGGGCCGCCGGCAATGATGAGCGGGTGTTCCAGCGTGCGGGTCAGCGAACGCAGCGGGATGCGCCCCAGGTCGAGCATCGTGAGGATGTTGCTCGTGCAGATTTCGTATTGCAGCGTGAAACCCAGAACGTCGAATTCGTGGAGCGGCGTGAAGGTTTCCAAGCTATAGAGCGGGGCATCGGCGTCGCGGAGAGCCTGCTCCATGTCGTCCCAAGGCGTGAAGGCCCGTTCGCAAACCCAATCGGCCCGATTGTTCATCAGCGTGTACAGAATCTGCAGGCCATGATGGCTCATCCCAATCGTGTACATGTCGGGAAACGCGAGGCAAAGCCGGCCGCGCACCGTGCGATGGTCCTTGCGGACCATGTTCAACTCGCCGCCGACGTATTGGGCCGGCGTCTGCACGCGCGGCAGCACGTGCCGCGTGATGAATTCCTTGAACTGCGTATTGAGCATGCGCTAACCGGTGCAAGAACCGTAAAGACTGTTTCAATCAACCGGTTTCCAGTATGTCAAAACACGCCGGGAAAAGGTAGGGAGAATCGCCCACTATTGCCGAGCTTGCGCCGCTCTTGCCCGCGTTCGGCACTGGTCTAGAATCGCAATGGCCGATTAGAATTCTAATTCCTCAAGCGCCATGCCGCGGATTCGCTCGCCCGAATTGCTTCCCCCTGCCCTGCCCCGATTTTGTTTTGTCCACGATGTCCGAATTCACGACCGTCGCCAAAGTCGGCGCGATTCCCGAAGGCGAAGGCGTTACCGTCGTTCTCGGCGAGCGGTTGGTCGCGCTATTTTGCTCGGCGGGACAATACTACGCCATCGACGATCTTTGTCCCCACATGGGCGCATCGTTGGGCGCCGGCGCGGTGGAAAATGGCGTCGTCACCTGCCCCTGGCACGCCTGGCGATTCTGCGTCGCCGACGGCACCTGGTGCGACAACCCGCGGATCAAAATCGACAGCTTCGAAGTCCGCGTCCTCGGCGAAGAAATCCAAATCCGTCCGCGCTAAAAGCCCCCCAATTAGCCGCCACGCTTGTGTGGCGGAAAGGAGGGGACTAGCTGCCTGTTGAAAAAGGGGACAGGCACTTCGCGGCGACGTCAAAACTTCGGCAAATTTGGTCGGTCGCTCAGAGCCAGTCCCCTTTTTCAACGGGCTGCTAAGCGGCTCACACGGCTTTAAGCAGCGCCGCAAACTCGTCTGGCTCGACGGCGATTTCGTGCAAGATGGATCGAATCAGTGGGCGAGACAAATCGCGGCCTGGTGCGGCACGTGGTTGTACGGCCGTCGGCGTGGCGATAGAACACGTGACTTCCCTTTTGCGCACGCCTGCGCGAATCCAAGATGCAACAGCACGCGCTCCATCGTTCGAGCGGTGACGATCGGCAGACGGGTCATGCATCGACCGTAATCTGCTGGATACCGATGAAGGGTGCGATCTCAATCGCTTCCCCTTGAGCGTTGCTCTCTTCGAGAATCAGCTCGACCACCTCTTGCAAGTTGTCACGCAGTTCGTCGAGCGATGCACCTTGGCTGTGCCCGCCGGGCAGTCCTGGGATCGTGCCGACATACAGGTTTGTGTCCGGATCGAATTCGATATACGCGGTGAAGGTGCGTGCCATCTCGTTACTTCAGTGAGAGGTTACGTGCTGCTCGCTCCGTATTCTACCCCGCGGACGAGAGCGCTGTGTCCCTTTACGGCGAGAATTTTCCACCCGGCACTAGCACGTGGGCAGCGGCCTGCGTTTCGCTTCGCACGCGAGCGGCCCATTGCTGGGCGTCTTGGCGGATCGGCGGCCAGGTGTTGTAGTGGCAGGGGCAAACATTTTTCGGGTTCAGCAGCTTGACGGCTTCCAGGGCGTCGTCGGGGCCCATGGTGAAGAGATCGCCGATCGGCAGCACGGCGAGGTCCAGCCCGCCGGAGCCGATCAGCTTCATGTCGAGGAACAGCGCCGTGTCGCCGGCGAAATAAATTTTCTTGCCATCGATCGTCAGTAGAAACCCGGCCGGATTGCCGGCCGGCGAGTTGTCGGGCAGGACGGAACTGTGGTGCGCGATCGTCATCTTCACATGCCCGAACGGCATCGTGACACCACCGCCGAGGTTCAATTGCTGCGTGTTCTTGACCCCCTGCTCTTTCAGCCACGAGCAGATTTCGACCATCGCGATCACCGTCGCTCCGGTTCGCTTGGCGATCTTTGGAGCGTCGGCCACATGGTCGCCGTGCCCGTGCGTGACGAGGATGAAATGGGGATCGACATCAGTGGATTTGCACGAGGCCACGGGATTGTCGTCGAGGAACGGGTCAATGAGTAACTTGTGCTTGCCGGTGTCGACGAGCCAGGTGGCATGACCGAGCCAGGTGAATTCGAGGGGCATGATGAGGTTCCTTTTTCGATGCAAGTGAGAGGGACGAGCATGGGTTGCATTTTTTATGCCGGGAGGGCGCAGTCATGGTCGATCGATCGCCGGTGAACACGGAACTCGCTCCCCAAGGGAAGCGGCTAAGATCATCATTTGGAAGAATTGGCCGAGCGCACTTTCGTCGAGGTGCGGCAAATGGATTTCCGCGATTGGATGCCCGTTGGCCACGGGGGCTTGGTCGGTGGATTGAATTTTGCCGGTCATCATTCCGGCGTATGCCGGCAAGCGGTCGCGACGAGGTTGATCGACGACGAGATTCGTGAACAGTTTGTCGTCAGGGGCATGCAACGGTTGAAACAGATCGTGCCATGCTCGGACCGCGTCGAGCGCTTTATCCCGAGTTGCGAGAACTCGCTTCGCCGCGCCGCACCTATTCGAGTTCGCATGGAAAGCCGCGACGTAATCCAACACCGGGTTGTCGCCCGGCGGCGCCGTGCGAAACCGCTCGTTCATCGCCGCGGCGCCGCGCAATAGTTGGAACAGGTCTAGGCCCATCACCGACGCGGGCAGCAATCCGGCGGCGGTAAAAACCGAGAATCTCCCCCCTGCCCCGTCGAGATCGGCGAAGATATCTGGACACCCGAGACTCTGTGCAAGCTCGAATAGCCGACCGCGCGTGCTAGTGACCGGCAAGACGAGTTCGGCCACCTTTGCGGGATCGTCGCCGCATAAAGTTTGCAAAGCATTGGCAAGCGTTTGCAAGAGCGCAAACGTCGCTGGCTCGTTGCGGTCATCGCCGATGACGATCAAGCCCCAGCGCTCGTCAATGCCGCCCGCCGTTCGCTGATGAACCAGCAAATCGAGCAGGCCTTGCGTGTCGTCGTTGTCGAAGCCGTTGCCGGTGAAATAAATCCGCGGCCGGCCCCCGCGATCACCGCGTCCCAACTCGTTGTGATAAGGGTGACAGCAGGCACCGAATAAAGCGCGTGCCGCGAGATCGAAACCGCCGCCGCCGATCACCACCACCCGATCCACCGCTTCGCGCAAGCGGGCCGCCGCAGTCAAAATCCTGCCCAGATGGCTCTTGCGGCGGGCAGTTTTATATTCGGCAAGCAGCCGCTCGGGGCGATGGATCAACGCTGCCGCGAGCGACAAGGGTTTCGGGCCGGCCGCTTGCGCAAGCAATTCGTTTCGCACCGCTTCCAAGCGATCGTCCCAAGCACCGCGCAAATCGCAGCCGGCGGCACGAAGCGTAGCGGTTCGAATTTCGGTCCGAAACGATTGCTCGACATTTGGCTGAACATAGCCGAGGCAACGGCCCCCTGACAGTCATTCGCGAAATATCGTAAACTCCCGCTTGCGCCCCCAGTTCCCCCACGCTGCCTTGCGCTCTCGGAGCACGCCACGCGCCATGGACATGCACGATCTGACTCGCGAGCTGAAGCAATCGCACGATTCGAAAATCGTGATGCTCGTCGCCGACGGCCTGGGGGGCTTGCCGCTGGAGCCGGGCGGGCTGACCGAACTGGAAACCGCCCGCACGCCGAACCTCGACGCGCTCGCCGCCCGCGGCGTCTCGGCGGCAGCATTCCGGTCAAGCCGGGCATCACGTCCCGGCAGCGGGCCGGGGCATCTGGGCCTGTTCGGCTACGACCCGCTGGAATACCTGATCGGCCGCGGGGCGCTGGAGGCGACCGGCATCGGCTTCGAGCTTGGCCCGCACGACGTGGCGATCCGCGGCAATTTTTGCACGCTCGACGCCGCCGGCAAGATCAGCGATCGCCGGGCCGGCCGCATCACCAGCGAAGAGAGCGCGCCGCTGGCCGTGCGGCTGCGCGAGGCGAAGATGCCGGGCGTCGAAGTTTTCGTCGAGCCGGTCAAGGAGCATCGCTTCGTCGTCGTGTTTCGCGGCGACGGCTTGGAAGGCGACGTGCACGACACCGATCCGCAGACGACCGGCGTGCCGCCGCTCGAGCCCACGGCCAGCAACCCGGGCAGCGAACGGACGGCCGAGGTGGCCGGCGAATTCGTCGCCCAAGCCCGCAGCTGCTGGCGGGCGAAAAGAAAGCCAACGGCCTGACGCTGCGCGGTTTTTCGGCCAAGCCGGCAGCTGCCCAGCTACGAAGAAGTGTACGGGCTTGCGAGCCGCGGCGATCGCCGTCTATCCGATGTACAAGGGGCTGGCCCGACTGGTCGGGATGCAGATCGTCGGCAAGGCCCAAACGCTCGCCGAGCAGATCGACGTGCTCCGCGAGCATTGGAAGCATTTCGATTTCTTCTTCATCCACTTCAAGTACACCGACTCCACGGGCGAGGACGGCAACGTTCGACGCCAAGGTGAAGAAGATCGAAGAGCTCGACGCGGCGATGCCCGCGCTCACGGCGCTGAAGCCGACGGTGCTGATCGTGACCGGCGACCACAGCACGCCCAGCTTTTTGAAGAGCCACAGTTGGCATCCGGTGCCGACGCTGCTGGTGTCCGACTGCTGCCGGACCGACGCCTGCCAGGAATTCAGCGAAAGCGAATCGCTGCGCGGCGGCCTGGGGCAGTTCGAAGCCAAATACCTGATGCTCCTGGCGCTGGCCAATGCCGGTCGGCTGGCGAAATATGGAGCCTAGATCGATGATGTTGTTCGCGATCCGGGTGGCACGGGCAAGCAAAGTCGGCCCGTGCTCGGCCTGAGTTCAGAACCCGCTCATGCATTTTCAAAGCTTGAATTTGGGTGCCACTGGCTTTGCCGGTGTTCTTCGTTGCTGACCGATCAAGGCAAGAATTCCAAGAAGCACTGGCAGAGCCAGTGGCACACGATCCAAGAACTGACGGCGCCGGATTATTTGCAAAGCGAGCGTCGCCTTTGTAGTGTTTATTGGTTGGGTTTTTTGAAGCTTTTCGGTCCTGCGAATCTCATCGGCTTGCACGTCATTCCTTTTTCTGGAACGTTTCGTGCGGATTCTCTTGATTGGCGATATCGTCGGCAAGCCGGGGCGGCAAATCGTCGTCCGCGCCGTGCCGGGCCTGATCTTGCGCGAGGGGTTGGACCTGGTCGTTGCCAATGGCGAAAACGCGGCCGGCGGCTCGGGGATCACGCCGGCGATTTACAACGAGCTGCTTTCCGCCGGCGTCGACGTGATTACGCTGGGCGACCACATTTATCGCCGGGCCGAGATCGAGCCGATCCTCCGCTCGCGCGCCAACATCGTCAAACCGGCGAATTATCCGGCCACGGCGCCGGGCGCGATCACGCGATCGTCACCGCCCGCAATGGCGTGCGCGTGGCGGTGCTGAGCCTCTTGGGCCGGGTGTTCATGCGGCCGGTCGATTGTCCATTTCAAGCGGCGGATCGCGTGCTGGCCGAGATCGATCCGGCGGTACGCGTGCGGCTGATCGATTTTCATGCCGAGGCCACGAGCGACAAGCAACTGCTGGGGCGGTATCTGGATGGCCGCGTCACCGCCGTCGTCGGCACGCACACGCATGTTCCCACGGCCGACGAGCAGATTTTTCCCGGCGGCACCGCGTTCCAATGCGATCTGGGAATGGCCGGCCCCTATGAAAGCATCTTGGGCCGTCGGATCGATCGCGTACTCGAAACCACGCTGACGTTTAGCCCCACCCATTTCGAAGTGGCCACCGGCGACGTGCGGATGTCGAGCACGATCATCGACGCCGTTCCCGCCACCGGCAAGGCGACGGGCATCCGGCGGCTGATGGTCACCGAGGCCGAAGGCGAGCAACTCGCCGCGCTCGCTGCTGTGGCGAAGGCGCCGACAGCATCGCGTGGCGACGTGCACTCCCTCTCCCTCGACGGGAGAGGGCCGGGTTAGCCGCGACGCGGTAGCGGAGTGCGCGGTGCGGGGAAACGCGATCCGCTGTCGCGTCGCGGCTAACCGGGAAGAGCGCGTAGAGACGCCCGGCGCAACCAGTTTGGCACTCCTGCCAGGGCGAAATTAACCCACCCGTCGCCGTAGTGGTACATTTTGATGTTTTTGGCGCGGCCACGGCACGCGGAGCGTGCCTGCCACGTGGCAGGCATACTCCGTGTGCCGTGGGGGCTCGAACTGTACCACTACCCCGCCGCAGGATGTTATTCGAAGCGCGAGGCTGGGTGGTTATACTGAACTTACCTTGGCTTCTCGCATGTTCCGTGGGATCGTCGAGGCCCCTGCTGCACATGCGTTCTCTCTCACTTTAAGAAACCCTAACTCAACTCGCGGGGCCAAGGGGGTCAGTCCCCATTTTGCTCACAGGGCATCGCAAAATGGGGACAGACCCCTGCGGTTAAGTTAGCGGTTCTAAGGTCTGACATCCCGACATGCGCCGGAATAGGAATATTCGCCGAACTTGCTGGTTGTCTCTCGCCGGAGCTTTGCTGCTCCTCGCGCGCAGCCAATCGGCTTTGGCGGTCGATCAGGTCGCTTTCAACCGGCAGCAACAGCGGCAGGATATCTCGGGCAAGCTCCTGGTAACCGCGCAGGACGGCGGCCTGCTGCTGCTTGCCCCCGATGGCGTGCTCTGGAACATCGAGCCGCAAGAAATCGTCGAGCATCAGCAAGACGCTCATCCGTTTGTGCCGCTGTCGCAGTCGGATGCCGCAAAAAAAGTCCTCGCGGAACTGCCCGCTGGTTTTGAAAGTTATACGACGGCCCATTACGTGATCTGCTACGGCACCAGCCGGGCATACGCCCAGTGGGTCGGGGCGCTTTATGAACGGCTTTACGCCGGGTTCACGAATTATTGGTCGCACCGTGGTTTCAAGTTGCACGAGCCGGAATTGCCGCTGATCGTGCTGGTGTTTCCCGATCAGCCGTCGTACGTCAAACATGCCAAACCGGAGTTGGGCGATGCCGTCGGCTCGATCATCGGCTATTACAGCCTCCGCACGAACCGCGTGACGATGTACGACCTGACGGGGGTGGAAGCCTTGCGCCGCGGGGGATCGCCGCGGCTCGGCGCAGGAAATCAACCGGATGCTTGCCCGGCCGGAGGCCGAAGCGATGGTGGCCACGATCATCCACGAAGCCACGCACCAGATCGCGTTCAATTGTGGCTTGCAAACCCGGTTTGCGGACATCCCGCTGTGGGTGAGCGAGGGAATCGCCGTGTACTTCGAAACGCCGGACTTGAACAATGCGAAAGGCTGGCGGACGATCGGCGAGGTGAACCGCCCGCGGCTGGAACGCTTTCGCGACTACCTCAGCCGGCGGCCGACGAAATCGCTGCTGTCGCTCATCGTGAACGACAAACGGTTCCGCGATCCGCGGCAGGCGCTCGACGCCTACGCCGAAGCCTGGGCGCTGAACTATTTCTTGATCAAGCAGAAGCCGAAAGAATATCTCGCCTATCTCGGCCCGCTCTCGGCCAAGCATGCCCTGATCTCCGACCCGCCGGAGACGCGGATCAAGCAATTCAAAGCCGCCTTCGGCGACGATCTCGATCGCTTGGACGCCGAGTTCGTGAAGTACATGCTGCGGGTCAGGTGATTCGCATCAGCCGGTGCCCTGTTCGGCCGCTTTAGCCCGCGCTGGCCGCCGCTCCCCTATTTCGGGCAGCGCAGTTCCGTCTCGCCGTTAATCCCGCGAGTTCGCGATTCACGCTATCCATTCGAAGTTCGTGTTCCATTTGCTTTGCCCGCTCGGCAGAGTTAATTTAATAGTTGCAATTTGCTTGACGCAATTGCTTTATCCAATTAGGATTAACCCTTCAGCCAGCAAACTCTCGTGCCGCTGTGAATCATGGCTAGCGACACAGAAAACCTTTCGATCGGCCAGCCAAGGCGCTGCTTCTTACGGTCGGATTCTAGGAATAACTTGCCAAGTAGCGGCCTCGCGCTAGTCCCATTCATTGCGGCTTTTACGCTGCTGGCCTTTGGCAGCCTCGATTCAGCGCGGGCTGAAACGATGACGTATAGCATCGGGATCAGCTCGAGTTACGACATGCTCACCAATCCGGACAGCGCGGCGGCCCGACAAGAAGTTGCGGGCCAGAGTGCCCATGTCTACTGGGTCGCGAGTGATGCTCCGGTGGTCGATATCACGAATACAGGCACCGCGTCGATTACCGATCTGACGCTGACATTGAAAGTGCCGTACGACGTAATCGAGGCGCTGAAGATCATGTCGCCGGCCTCCGGCGCCACGCCCGTCGGCGCCTTCGCCACGAATGTCTACGGTGGTCCGTCGACGTCGCTTGAGATCGCGATTCCGGCCGGCCTGGCCACCGGCAAGTCGTTGATTTTCGCCCTCGAGCTTGGTCCGACTTTGGGCTATTCCAGTTCGACTTGGAATCCAGGTTATTCCAATGGCCTGTTCGATTCAGCCGATGCCGGTCTGAACGCGGAAATCAGCGTCACGTACAGTTCGCCGGGCGATGCCCCGACGACGCTGTATTCCACTCTGCCCCCGCTCGCGACTTTCGATGTGACGGATTCAGTGACAACTTGCTGCAATCTGACGACCACCGTGGGAATGACTAGTCCGCCGCAGACTCCCGAGCCATCTTCCCTCATGTCTCTCGCGGGCATTGGCTTGCTGGGCCTCGTTCTCTGCTTCCGGCATCACCGGAAGTCGCCATCCGGCAAATAGGATTCGATCGGTGCTGCTGGTTTTGCAGCCTGTAGCTGCTGTCATTTGACGGCCGATCGAATGTCGCTTAGGGTTGAAGCTGGCCCGCTCGATCGCGCAAGTGATCCGAGTTGCGGGCAATTCCTGAGCATTCATTAGCGGAATCAATTCGACCGTCGCCATGACGGATTTTCGCCAGAGTTTCGCGGACTCTTCAATTCATGCCTTCGCAAACGACGGAAGCGATGACGGAAGCTCCCGCCACGGGTCCAATCCGGCGGCCAGTTTCGAAGGCGTTCGCCGTGCTGCTGTGGTCGATTCGCGTATTGGCCGTCGTGGCGATTTTGGCGTCGGGCTATTTGTTGCTCACGACGTTGGACCCCAGCCAGAAACTCGCCGGCTGCGGCGGCGCAGAGCGCCGACTGCACTCAGGTGCTTGCCAGCCGTTGGTCGCTGTGGTTCGATGTGCCGGTCAGCGGCCCGGCCGTGGTGGTCTATTGCGGAATTTTCTTGGCGACCTGGCTGATTCCTCGTCACTCGGTTCCGGCGCTGCAACAAATTGGCTGGGCTCTTTTGGCGGCCCTGGCGGCGACGGCCGTCGGCGCGGCGCTGTGGTTCATTGGCTTGCAAATCTGGGAGATCGGCAGCACATGTCGCTACTGCCTGACGGTGCATGGATGCGGGCTGCTGATCGGCCTCTTGTCGGCGGCCGCGTGGTTCATCGCGCGGCGATCGGCAGTCTCGAAACGGCCTTCGGGCTGGACTTGTGCGGCGCGCTGCTGGCGGCGAGTTGCCTGGTGGGAACGCTCGTTGGCGGTCAACAGCTTTCCAGCGAGCCGGCGCATGCGCGTTACGAATTGGAATTGGGCGGACATGTTTTTGATTTCGATCCGCATGATTTTCCCACGCTGGGTCCCTCCGACGCGCCGCATTGGCTGATGCTGTTGGGCGACTTCACGTGCCCGCATTGCCAGAAGACGAATCCGCTCATTCTGGAAGCGATCCGGCGTTACCACGGCCAGTTGGCCGTGATTTCCGTCCCGGTGCCGATGAGCACCATTGCAATCCGCGGATCGAAGTGACCGTGCCGGCCGCGGCCGAGGCCTGCGAACTGGCCCGCTTGGCGTTGGCCGTCTGGCGGGCGAAGCCGTCGGCATATCAACCGCTGGACGAATGGCTTTACGCCACGCCAACGCCCAGGAAGCTAGCCGAGGCGCGAAAATTCGCGGTCGGGCTCGTGGGCGAGGCCGCGCTTGCCAAAGCCGAGGCCGACCCGGCCCTGCAACGGACGCTAAGCAAGTGCATCGAAATCTACGGACAGTTGGGAGGCGGAATCGTCCCCAAGATCGTCATCCGCCACACCGCGCGCGATGGTCATGTGGTCACCGGCGAGGTCGACAACGGCCAGGCCTTGTTCAAGCTGATCGAACAAGACATGGGTCTCTCGCCGGAAACGAAAGAGTCGCGCACGCAGTAAGCGTCTTCGTCCGTCCGTAAGCAGCCGCGCACGCAGTAAGCGTCTTCGTCCGTCCGTAAAGAGCCGCGCACGCAGTAAGCGTCTTCGTCTGTCCGTAAAGAGCCGCACGCAGTAAGCGTCTTCTGTCTAGCAAAAAAACTAGCCCGCCGCGCTTCCAGGAAGTGCGGCGGGCGATGTGATTGAACAGGACCAAGTGATTCGATTTAAGACGAGACATGACCGAGCCCGGAGGTTCGGCCGCGTCTCATCCTGCCCGACCCGGTGGATCTTGCATAGTAGCCCCCTCCGACTGAGTTTGACGCCGGCCGTAATAAAACTCGCTCAGGCTCTTCTCGGATACCGACCGGTCAATCCCGACGGTGTGCGTTGCGTTCAGAAGCGCTTGGGCCAAAACCCAACGCGTGGTTTGCAACTTGCAGGCCGTCGGCGAGCTCCGGTTGGAATCGCGAGGATTTCGCAAAGGTCCGCCAGCGCGCTCGAAGCGATTTTCGGCCGGCGAACTTTGTCCCTGAGCGAGTCCTGAATCCCGGTGACCTTCCGCTCCGCCAGTGGCAGCGACGGTCAGTCACCACGATTGAATTATCCAGTATTCTGGCAAATCGTCAACCAAATTTTTGGCAGGCCGACATGGGTTTTTCGAAATCCGCGCCGGCAGTGCCAGCAAGGCGAAGTTTACCGTGTCGTGCGCCAGTGGGTTCCCAAAAGAGCCGCCCACAACGTAAAGAGCCGCGCACGCAGTAAGCGAATTAGAGCCTTCAACTCGCCTGGAGGCCGGCATACTCAATGTGTGGCTCTTACCGATTCTTCCCAGCCCATCAAAGAGCCGCACGGAGCAGTGCCGGGGGAGTGTTGCGCGCTAATTCGCTTACTTCGTGCGCGGCTCTTTACGGGGAGAGGCCATTGCCCCTTGCGGATGAGGGCAGGGTGAGGGAGAAAGACAGCACGTAGGGTATTCTTTGTTCGTGCGTTACGCACTGCCAGATAGAATTTGCCCATGTTCGACAGTTTTGCGATCGCCGATTCGAGAGAGCAGCCACGTCGCCGCTGGCTTCGGTTCAGGCTGTGGTCGCCGCCGATCTGCATGTTGCTCGTCGGCTGCGTCTTGAGCAATCTGATCGCGACACGCGATTCCACGGCGCTGCGAGCCCAGGAAGCCGGGGGCTCCGCGAGTAAGGTCGCGGTGCGCAGCGTGTTGCCGTCGGCAACGGATAGCCGCATCGACAAGTTCAGCGGCGATGGCTGGGAGCACTGGGTTTATTTCGATCCGGTGGCGACCGACCGGCATCTGCTCGTGGTGTTCATTCCCGGCACCGGCGGCAAGGGAAACGGCGCCAAGGCGTTCTGCATGCTGGCGGCCAGCGAGGGCTTTCATGTAGTGTCGCTGGCCTATCCGAGCGAGGTGAGCATGTCGGTGTTTCATGCCAGCGCCGATCCCGATGCGTTCTTGAAGGCGCGGGAGAACATCATTTACGGAAAGCCCCCGTTCGGAAAACTCGACACCGGCGTGCCCAACTCGATTGAGAACCGCTTGCACCAACTGCTGCGCTACCTGGCTGCGAAGTTTCCGCAGGAACATTGGAAGCAGTTCTTACAGACAACCGGGGATTTAGAATACAGGAAGCTGGTCCTCGCCGGACAATCGCAAGGGGGCGGCCATGCAGCCCTGATCGCGATGCAGCACGAGGTTGCGCGGGTGCTGATGTTCGGGCGCCCAAGGATTTCAACGTGCATTTCAACAAGCCGGCCAAGTGGTATTCCGGCCCGAACGCCACGCCGCTCGACCGTTTTTTCAGCTTCGTCCACAGCCAGGACGAAGGCCACGGCTGCACGTATCCCCAGCAGCTTGAAAACTATCGGCGCTGAGGCCTCCTGCCGAAATATGCTGTGATCAACGTCGACGACACGCCCGCGCCCTACCGGCATAGCCGGCTCCTTACGAGCAAACGTCCCGCCAAGTCGCCGCACGGCGCGCCGATTTCCGACAAGGTTTACGAGCCGGCATGGAAGTACATGCTGGAAGAACCGACAGATTGAGACGCGCCTCAGCCGATTCATGCCGGGCAGTTTTCTCCCGTCCTTTTCTCACAACATTTTGGAGAAGCGACTATGGCTACCGTTTCACAGCGCCGGCGAGCATTAGCGGCGGCGGGGATGTTTGTCGTCACGCTGTTGTGCTGTTACGGCGTGGCGAATTCCTCGCCGCCGTCGACCTCGGATAATCCGGAACCGGCCAAGTCCACCACAGCCAGTGAACTCGGCGATCAGATCAAAGAGTTGCAGACGCAATTGGCCGATCTGAAAAAACTGGCCGGCGCGCCGAATCCGCGGATCGTCGCCGCCGGCACGGCGACATGGACTCGCCCGCGAGAGCAGGCAAACAACACCTACACGCGAGTGAAGCTAGACCCTGGAGTCACGGCTCAGCTTGGCAAGGATTACATCGTTCTGCTCACGAATCGTTCTCCGGTCGGTGGCTACCCGTGGTTTGATTGTTATTGGCAGATCGCCAGCGACGGCTTTGACATCACGCTTGTTGATCCGACGATCACCGGCGGATCCCAAACGGCATCCTACGAGAACCGGAACACGTCGTACCTCATCGACTGGGTCGTCGTAAAAAAATGAGCGGCAGGAAAGAGGGAGATCGGTTGCCATAGCCTCGAGGGGCGTGAGGACTTGCGGGGTGGAAAAGGGGACATTCTACTTTTTAGCCACCAAGCCGCCAAAAGCCGCCAAGCGGACAATGAAAAGTAGAATGTCCCCTTTTCTTGGCCAAAGTCTCGTTGCGAGACATGATCCGAGGCGAGCAGCCGAACAACTCGCTGAACCTCTGCGACGATTTCGTCCTGCTCCCTCAGTTTAGCGCCCATCCAGCACGTGTCGTTTACGAACGTCGCACCGCGTTTCAGCCGCCGAGCTCCAATTCCAAGTATTCCACGACGCTGGATGGTTCTGGAATTGAAATTCCGTCCTCGCGCATTCCGTCGAGATGCAGCGAAATGGCGCCGCGGAGTAGCGACTCGGTTTCCTGCACCGTTGCGCCGGTGGCTACGCATCCTGGAAGATCAGGAACGTATGCTGCGAAATTCGATTCCGCTTTCTCGATGACAATTGCGTATCGTCTCATCGGGATCTCACTTCTGCAATCCAGCTTGCTTCAATATGCTTCCAAGTGTACCGGGCGGAAGGTCATTGCCTGGCTTGCCAGCAACGGTTATGCGGCCCGGCTTTGTCGGGTGCTTGAACTGCCGATGGCTTCCACGAGTGACTAATAATCTCCATCCGTCCGCCTCCAACATCTTGATCGCATCCCGGACTTTCATCAAGCCACCAAGTGCTTGACCACGAAGTGCTCATTCGAATACCTCAGAAAGCAAGCCGAGAAAATTGCATTAGGTATGATGGCACTGGCTATCTCCCCTCTGCAATCCTCCGGATATAGTTTCTGCGGCATCTTCGCAGCTTGCGCACGAATTTGGTCGTTCGTCCGGCGAGACAATGAAGCCGAGTTCTTCGATCATGCGGTAGTCGGCCGCGGGGAGTTGGCCTTTGGTGGTCAGATAGTCGCCGACGAAAATCGAATTGGCGGCGTACAGCCCGAGCGCTTGCAGGCTTCCCAAGTGCATCTCGCGGCCGCCGGCGATTCGTAGTTCGCTCCGCGGATTGGCCAGCCGAAACATCGCCAGGGCTTTCAGGCAATAGCGCGGATTCAAACGGCTCGATCCGGCCAGCGGCGTGCCGTCGATCGGATTCAAAAAATTCAGCGGAATCGATTCCACGCCCAATTCGCGCAGCTCCAACGCCATCCGAACCACGTCCTCGTCGGTCTCGCCCATGCCGAGGATTCCGCCGCAGCAAAGCTCCATGCCTGCCTAGCGCACGGCCCGCAGCGTGTCCAAACGGTCCTGATACGTGTGCGTGGTGCAGATTTCCGGGTAGTACCGCTCGCTGGTGTTCAGGTTGTGGTTCACTTTGTCGACGCCGCAGGCTTTCAGCTGCGCGGCATGTTCCGGCGTGAGCAGGCCGAGGCAGGCGCAGACATTCAGCCCGTAAGCAGCCTTGATCTTGGGCACGATTTGCGTGACCGCGTCCAGCTCGCGCTCCGTCGGCCCACGAGCCGAGATTACCAGGCAATACGTGCTGGCCTTGCGCTCGGCCGCCACGCGGGCCCCTTCCATCAGCTTGGCCTCGGACATCAAGTTGTAGCGCGGGATGTCGGACGTGGCCACCTTCGATTGCGAGCAGTAGCCGCAATCCTCCGGGCAAAGGCCGCTCTTGGCATTCATCAGAAAATAGAGCTGTACGCGATTGCCGAAATACCGCCGCCGCACGCGGTAGGCCGCCGCCAGCAGGTCGAGCAGCTCAGCGTCCGGCGCACGGAGCACCGCGAGCGCTTCGTGGAATTCCAGCCGTTGGCCGTCCAGCACCCGATCCGCCATCGCCTGCCAAGATTCGTTGCCCGAGGATTGGATCATGTTCGAGAGGTTTCCGCGATGAAGGACCGAAAAATGTATTGGCAATTTTGGGATCGCGCGTCATCGGGAGGGCGAGGCTCCTGCCGAGCCGGGCGCCTTGAGTTGAACCACGGATGACACCGATGACACGGAGAAAGAATACGTAAGTTTGTCCGCATCCGTGTTATCGGTGTCATCCGTGGTCGAACGCATTGCTTCGCGGCTCGGCAGGAGCCTCGCCCTCCCGTCGTCCGGCGTTTCGTTCGCCCAAGTGCTCTAAGTATCGTCGGCTGCGATTCGGCGACAAGTCGAATTCGCAAGGGGCCAATATATGGGCCCTTTTTTGCTCGTCTGGCATCGAGCCAGCGGCGGCGGTCGATTATAATGCGCGCCGGGTTTCTTCCGGCGTTCGGAACAAAGGCATGTGGCAGCACCAGTTAGTTCGCGTTGGGGCCTTGAGCCATGTCGGACGGTTTGCACCGGTCGACGGCACGAGCTATCCGCGTGGCGCGGGTCGTGCTGCGGACCGCGCGGGGGCTGGAGCTCGGCGAGGTGCTCAGCTCCCCGGTTGACGCCCCTGGGCGAGGGCTGACCGATGGCTCGATCCTGCGCGGCATGACGGTCGAGGACCAATTGTTGGAAGCCCGGCTGGAGCGGAACCGGCAACAGGCGTTTGCCGCCTGTGCTGACCGGATCCGCGATTACCGGCTGGCGGCGACGTTGGTCGACGTCGAGCAGTTGTTCGATGGCCGGTCGCTATTTTTCTATTTTCTCGGCGTCCCGCCGCCCGAGTTGGAAGCGCTGACGAACGAGCTGGCCGATGTTTACGACTCGGCCGCACAGATTCGCCGCTTTGCCGACACGATGAGCGAAGGCTGCGGTCCCGGTTGCGGCACCGCCGAAGCGAGCGGCGGCGGATGCAGCACCTGCGCGACTGGCTGCGCGATCGCGGGGGCTTGCAGTACGAAGAAAGGCTGAACCGCCCAGTCGCCCTTCAAGCTGTAGGGTGGGCAATGCCCACCAAGACATGGCTCCCGACCAAGTCCGCCATCGCGAGCGACAATTGGCGGGCAATGCCCACCCTACTAACAACGGCGAGCCGCCGATCAGGCGGCCGTCTTCCGCTTGTTCGCCGGCCGCGTGTCTTTCCAGCGGCGGTGAACCCACCAGTATTGTTCCGGATCACGGCGAATGATCCGCTCCAGAACATGCGTGTACCACTGCGTGATTTCCGGCACGCCGCGCTCGCTCGCCGGGAGCTGCCGCGGGTCGATCGTGTCTTGCATGCCCATCTCGAATTCGAGCGGCCGGCCCAGGCGGCGCACGGCGCCGACGATCATCGGTGCGTCGTGCGCGAGCGAGAACAGCGCGATCGCCTTATGCGTCGAGGCGGGATGACCGAAAAAGTCGACCCAGCAGCCCTTCGGCCCGGCATGTTGATCGGCCAGCACCGACAAGAATCCCCCCCGCGCCAAATCGCGCGTTGATGTCGCCGGCGCTGCCGGTTTTTTGCAGGATTTTTCGCCCCTTGGCCGCCCGAAACCGATGCACGAAGTCGTCCAAGAACCGATTTTCGATCGGTCGCACGACCGAAATGATCTCGATGCCAAACAAGCCGATCAAGACATTCGCGAGTTCGAAGTTGCCGAAGTGGCCGGAAACCGCCACCGTCGGCCGTCCCGAAAAGCACATCCGCATCATGTCGGCCATCCGCTCGATGCGGATGTATTGCCGCCAATTTGTTGCGTGGATTTTTCGCGGGGCATGCGCGACCTCGGCCACCATCAGGAACAAATGCTCCCACATTCGCCAGGTTAGTCGTCGCTGCTCGGTGGCGGACAAATCTGGAAACGCCAGGCGGAGATTTTCTTTGATCACCTTGGCTCGCATCGGGACGACGCGGGTAAACAGCGTCGCGAATCCGCGAGCCAGTGCCGCACAGGTCTCGATTCGCACCGCTTGCGCGAAGCAAATTAGCAGACGAATGACGAGATAGATCGGGAAGTCGATCAGATCGCGCTTGCGCATGGATGGAGTCCGCGGTGGAGGAAAGCGTGACTCCTGGGGTGGGGAATGACTAATGCCTGATGACTAATGGCTAATCACTGACGAATGGCCCGTGATTCGCTCGTTCATCGTTTCGATTCGGCATTTCCTCGCACTCGCTATTCCCACCAGAGTCTTTGGGCCGCAAGTGTACCCGCTCCAACGCCATCGCGAAACATCGAATTCAGCCGTGTTCTGTTGCCAAGTAACCGGTTTTTTCGTCTGGGGTTATGCCAACGATCACCTGCACCTGTCGCCGTTCAGCAGGAGTCAAATGAGAATCGATTAGATCGCCAATCAGATTTTGGCGATCGATCGACTCCATGCCGGAAAACGCGGCGGAGGTGATGACTCCCGTGATACCGTCGTTGTCCTCCAATTCGACGCTCGCCGGCAAGGGAAACCGCCGCGCTAGCACTTTCTCAAGTTTTCGCACCAAGGGCGACCTTAGGCTTGCCATTGCACTACGCCTTTTTCGATAAACCTCTGAGCCGAATTGAGAAGTGTCCTTGCCTGTACCCTTAGGTAGTCTCCCTTAATCTTCCGGTACGAAGTGACTTTCTTCAAGTGAGATCGCAACCGTTCTTCGGATGAAAACCTGTAGCTGTTGGACCACAATCTATAGATGTCATTGACGGCGGCTCGTAGCGTCCGCAAGTGTTCTTCGATTTGAGCGTCCGACCATCCCGCCTTGGACAACTTATCTCGGTCGACGCGCAACATGCCACTCGCGCCGAATAGCCGGAGCAGATCGTGTCTATCGTCGAAAGCCATATCGCGCCGCCCTTTGAATGCGCGTAACAAGCATTCCACAGCTACGCCCGCGGCATACATCGACAGCGCGTAAGCCGAACCGTCATCGAACAGCAATAGCGCTTGCCGCATGCGCTGTGTCGCGGCCTGAAAATAATGTTCCGGACGAATTTCCATCCCTGGTGCTTCAGCTTCGTTTCTGCGGGTCGGTTAATACCCAACTCTCGCTAGCCTCGTGAGATCGCCACTATATCAGTTCCTCAGGCGTAAATAGCAGGCGAAGAGGGACGAAGAAAGCGCACAGCGAAAATTGTCCGGCATCCCGCCCACCAATCGGTTGACGAGGCTCGCTTTCCCATGTATCTCAACAGGTGTGAAATACGAGCCGCGACTGCATATTGTGCTGCATCAGCCCGAGATTCCGCACAATACCGGCAGCGTCGGCCGGACCTGTGTGGCGGCGGGGGCCAAGCTGTGGCTGGTCCGTCCCTTGGGTTTTCGCGTGGACGATTATTATCTGCGCCGGGCCGGGCTCGATTATTGGGAGCACTTGGAGTGGGAAGCGGTTGACGATTGGCCGTCGCTGCTCCCACGGCTGCCCGATCGGCGGCCGTGGCTGTTCACCAAGACTGCGGAGCGGAGCTATACGTCGGTGCAATTCGTTCCGGAGGATGTGTTGGTCTTCGGCAGCGAATCGCAAGGCTTGCCGCCATCGCTGTTGGAAGCCGAGCGCGAGCGCACATTGCGGATTCCAATCCGTCCTGAGGTGCGGAGCTTGAATTTGTCGAACAGCGTGGCCATCGCGGTGTACGAGGCGCTGCGGCAATGGGATGCTCCCGCGGGAACCACGTAAACGAATGCCGCTGTCGCGGCAAATTGCTTGCCGCCGTCGACCGAATCCGCGATGATGAATGCGGCGGGTTTTCCATTCATGGAGGCGGTCATGCGACGTTGCATTCCCTTCGCAGTGTCGATATTCATCTGCGGCGCGATCATCGGACTGTGTTCGCCTCCCGTCGCCGCTCAGCAGCCGGCGGGTCAACCGCTCATTTTGAATCGCCCGTACGATGGCTTGAGCGCCGGGGCCGAAGCTTATTTGAATGCCGAGGCCCAACGGCGGCAAAACATCGCGCGGCAATTGGGGCACGTCGAGCAATTGACCTGGTCGCTCGGTTTGCCGAACCGCACCGACGGCGTGGTTTGGTATCGCGATCCGCCAAGCTTGGACTATTGGTACGCGTATGGCCGGCCCGCCGCCGCGTTGTATTCACGGCGGCTCGTAGCGGGATCTGCCGACGTGTTCGAGCCCTGGCCACGCGTGCCCGGCGACATTTTTGGTTATCCCGATCCGGCCCCGGTGCGCCAGCCGATCGGCCACATCTCCTCGCAAACTGGCCCGAACCGCTGGGAATACCATCCGATCTATGCTGAGGACTTGGCGCCGCAGCCTGCGCCGTGTTCGCTCCGCCGCAGAATCTCGCGCCAGAGGCGCGGGGCCGGTGGGTCCCCTGCCCTCTGGATTCCAACAGCCGAACGCCCGCGCGGTGCCTCCGCCGCCGCGACCCGCCGAAGACCACGCCGTCGCCGCCGGCCCGCGGGCGTTCTAAATTTCCCCCTTCACACCGCGGACACCAGCGGCTTTCCGAGCCGCTTTCAAGCACACAAGACTGAATCGCTAGCGAAGGACCTAAGGCGTTGTTTTAGCGCGTTGTCCTTCGCTAGCGCATCAGGCTATCTTCAAGCCGCCGGCAGGGACTGGGTTTGGCTCCCCGCGGCGAGTATGATGGTGAACCCACATCGTTCACTCTCCGCAGTTCGCTTTACCAATGCCTCCTCGACTGCAACATACTGGTCTGCCTCAGCGCTCGGAATCCACGACCGCGCGGCAAACTCCCGGAAACGATGAACCGACGGGCGAATTGTTCCGGCTGCAAAAAGTTCTGGCCGACGCCGGCATCGGCAGCCGGCGCAAATGCGAGGAGTTGATTACGGCCGGCCGAGTGGCCGTCGATGGGTCGGTCGTCACGGCGCTGGGATCCAAAGTCGATCCGCAACTCGCCGACGTTCGCATCGACGGCGAGCCGGTCCCCCGCCCCGCGCGCCGCTTGTATTACATGCTCAACAAGCCGACAGGCGTCGTCTCCACCACCAGCGATCCAACCGGCCGCCCGCGCGTCCTCGATCTGGTGCCCGACGCCGAGCGGCTGTTCATGGTCGGCCGGCTGGACCTTTCGAGCGAAGGCTTGATCCTCGTCACCAACGACGGTCCGCTGGCGAATCTGCTGGCGCATCCGCGCTACGGGGTGGAAAAAACCTATCAAGCGCAAGTCGCCGGGACGCCGCAGCCGGAAGTGCTCGAACGGCTCCGGCGGGTGTGCGGCTGGCGGAAGGCATGGCCCATGCGAAGCGAGTCACCGTCAAGAGCCAACACAAGCAAAGCACGATCCTGGAGCTGGTGCTTGACGAAGGGAGGAACCGCGAGATTCGCCGCTTGCTCGCGCAGGTGGGCCACAAAGTACTGCGGCTCAAGCGAACGCGCTCGGCCCGTTGCGGTTGGGAGATTTGGCGCCGGGCGAATACCGGCCGCTGCGGCGTGAAGAAGTCGATGCCTTGCGGCAAGCGGCTCAAGCCCTGGCAGCTCAGGGCGCCGCCAAGTCCGCCGGAAAAAAGCCGCTGGGAGCCCGTGCCCGAGCGAAGGCCCGGCCACGCCGCGGCGATGCCACGCGGGCACCGTTGAAACGAGGCAGCGCTGCGAAAGCCACGGCCAATGCCAGCGCGATCCGAGCCGCCGCGGCCGATCGCCGGGCGAAGGCCGTGGCCGGCAGCGGCAGGGCGCGAGCGCGGGCGGCCGCCAATGCTGCCGGCGGTGCGCCCCCGGGCGGCACGCCAGGCGCCGGCGCACGAAGCGGCGGCAAATCATCCGGCGGCGAGTCGCTGGGGCGCGCAACAGGGGGCCGTCGCGGATTTCAAGCCGGTCGTCGAGAACGCCGCCGATGAGCCAGCCACACGAGATCGTCCAATCCGCCGCCACCCATTCCGCCGCCAGCCATCCCGTCGATTTGCACGCCACCGGCGCCAAGTATGCCGACGGCGCCTATTTCCGCACGGTCGAAGTCGTCGAAAACGCGCCGCTGGCGAAAGACACGTGGCGGGTCCGTTTTCATTCGCCCGAGATGGCCCGGCGTTTTCTGCCGGGCCAATTCTTGATGATGCGGTTGTCCGGATACGAAGATCCGCTGCTGGCCCGGCCGCTGGCGCTGTACGACACGGTGCTCGACGCCTCGGGCGTGCCGTCTTTCGTTGACGTCGTCTACCTGGTGCTGGGAAAAATGACCACTCGGCTGGCCAGCTTCCAACCGGGCCGCGCGCTCGACGTCTGGGGGCCGCTGGGAAATGGTTTTCCGCCGCTGGCCACGGAGCATCTCATCCTGGTGGCGGGCGGAATTGGTCAGACACCTTTCTTGGCGCTAGCTCAGGAATGTTTTGGCGAGCGGCAGTACGGCGAACCGCCCCGCCCTGCCCCGCGGATCGACCGGTTCACGCTTTGCTATGGGGCCCGGCGAAGTGAATATCTGGCGGGCGTGGCCGATTTCAAGCGCCGCGGCGTCGATGTTCGTATCAGCACCGACGACGGCTCGGCCGGCCATCATGGCCTCGTGACCGATTTGCTCGCCGAAGTGTTGGCCGAAGACGGCGGCGTTATGAGCCTATCCGAAAACCGCCGGGGACTGTCCCCTTTTTCGGAGTCCTCGGAGAAAACCGGGGATGACACCCCCGAAAACCGCCGGGGACTGTCCCTTTTTTCTGAGTCCTCGAAGAAAAAGGGGACTGTCCCCCTCTGCACCGGCGCTAACCTTGCCGCCACCGATCCTCCGCCGCGGCGCATCATCTGTTGCGGGCCGGAGCGCATGATGGAAGCGGTCACGAAAATGGCCCTGGCCTCCGGAGTCCCTTGTCAGGCTTCGCTCGAAACGCCGATGGCGTGCGGCATCGGCATCTGCTTTAGCTGCGTCGCCAAAATTCGCGACGCCAGCGGCCAATGGGACTACCGCCGCACCTGTATCGAAGGCCCCATCTTCGACGCCACCCGCGTCGTGTGGTAGGGCGTGAGGACTTGAGGTGCGCGAGGGACGAAAAAAGAGCCGCGCACGAAGTAAGCGTCGCCGAGCGCTCCACCCGCCTGGGAGAATTAAACGGGTCAGAACGATTTATTACTGAAAATGGTTCTGCCGGTTTTATGCTCAAGAAGTTCCCCTGTCCGTCGAATCGTCAGCACCTCACCCTTCTGCACATCGTTGCCTCACCACTTCCTACCGGTTTATAGTCGGTTCTATCGGAAATCAATTTTTTCACCAGCTAATTTCCTATCCGTCAAAAGGATCCACTCTCCCATGAACCGCATCCTTCGCGCCCTCGCCTTCACACTGACCGGATTCCTGGCGATGCACAGTTTTGCGGCAGACGCGCCCAAAGTCCTCTTCGAGGAAAAATTCACCGACCGGCTCGATCCCGGCTGGAAGTGGATCCGCGAGCGGCCCGACGCCTGGCGGTTGGCAAATGGAAGTCTGATCGAAGACACCCTGCCCGGTTCGTACTGGGAACGGCAGAACAGCTCGCAGAACACCCTCGTCCGCCCGGCCCCGGTGTCAAGAGAAGGCTTTATCGTCGAAGTCTTTCTCGAAAGCGAGCCCAAGGGGGGGTACGAACACGCGGGCCTCCTTTGTTATTTCGATGGTTACAACACCCTCATTCTCAACAAGGAATCTATTGGCGGCAAAGGATACCTCCTAATGGTCTTAGAACAGGACGGCAAACCTAAAACCGACAGCCCTCATCATTCAGAATATGCGGAGCGCGGCGTCTGGTTGCGGATGATTGTCCGCGACGGCAAAGTCACCAGCAAGTTCCGCTCCTCCGAAAAAGTTGCGTGGCAGTCCCTCGGCACACTCCCCCTCCCCAAGTCCAGCAAACAGCTCCTCGTCGGCCTCCACTCCGGCTACGGCCAGGAAAAGCCAGAGCGCCATGCGACCTTCAGCCATTTCCGCATTCTGGCCGGGAGCGAGTGAGTTCCCCCCGCCGAGCCGCTCCGATGAACCATGCCGACAGTACCTTGGCGTCCCTCCGGCTTCGCGGAAGGAAAACGGGCCAGAACTAATTTGTTGACCACTCGCGGTCGCCGAAGACGCAAGGCAACCCGTGAATAATAGTTCTGACCCCTTTTTGTCCCCTGGAAATTGGGCCAGCAGGTTTTGTAAAATGGCCGGCAGATGGGGTGGATCGAGGCGCTAGGGTTGGGCGGTTTTACATGGGTGAGAAGCTGCGGCTTGTGGCTCGTAGCCCGTTAGTCCAACTCGCTGCCAGGAAGTTTTGCGAGCGAGATTCGATCGCTGCCGCTTGTGCATGAGCGTGCTGCTTTGAATGGAACTCTAAAAAATCCTGAGCCAGCCCACCTGCGACCGTTTGTGACAAAACGCGCTCGCAGGCGCCGGCCACGGAGTTAGTCGTTCGGTCTGGGGCCATAGTCCGCGAACGGACCAGCTTGTCGGTGAGTCGGCTTCCGGTAGCGTGTGCCATCCCGTGAGCTCGTTAGCGCAGGAGCCAGTCTCCTCTAGCAGCCTGTTGAAAAGGGGGACAGGCACCTCGCAGCAACCAAAAATTCTCGACGAGATCGAGTGGTCGCTCGGAGCCAGTCCCCTTTTTCAACAGGCTGCTTGGGGCCTGTGCCGCGGAAGGTTGGGGCGTGACCGCCCGCGGCGAAGTGGGCCGAGCGTGGCAGTTGTACTGAGGGCTCCCGAAAGAGCCCTGCGGGAATCAAACACGAGCAGCGTCCCGGATGCGAGAGTTGTGGCGAAATCGGTGTTTGCCGTCCGCAAAAAACTCGCCGGTCGCGAGGCGGACGGGCCGAGAAGCCGATTGACCCAAGGGCGGTCCGTCGTGCGAACAGCTTCCGCTAGCTGATCCCGGCCGCCGACAACTTTTTAACAAGCAATTTCGACTTCTAGCCCAACCTCGCATCCAAATTTTTTTCTTTGGCACGGGTTTGTCTGAATCTGCGCAAGTATCTTGTTGCACCAGCACTGGCCGACGTTGCTGGCCAGTGCCACACGGCACGGCATTGGCCGACTTTGCTGGCTGGTGGCACACGGAGTGAGAGTATCTCATTGACCCAGCACTGGCTGACGTTGCTGGCTGGCAGTGTCCGACGCCGACGGTAGACGGAGTCTGCCTGTCACGTGGCAGGCATGCTCCGCATGCCGTCGACATCCGAATGGTGCGACCCCATGAGAACGCGGCCCGGGCATCAAACGCACTGGCCGAACGTTGCTGGCTGGCAGTGTCCGACGCCGACGGTAGACGGATTCTGCCTGCTACGTGGCAGGCATGCTCCGCATGTCGTCGATTCAGCTACGCCGGGGTAGCCTTCTTCTTGGCTGCCTTTAACCGGGCCGAGACGCGCGATTTGACGCGGGATGCGCGGTTGGCGTGAATTACCTTCGAGGAGGCGGCCTTGTCGAGCTTCTTGGTCGTGGCGCGGAATTCGGTTTCGGCCTCGGCGACCTTGTTGGCTTTCACCAGTTCCGCGATCTTGCGAAGGCTGGATTTCAATTCCGCTTTTGTGGCCCGGTTCCGCAGCCGGCGGACGAGGCTTTGACGATGACGTTTCTTGGCGCCGGGAGTATTGGGCATGAGGCTCTGGTTTTCCGAAAATCGTGGCTGAGAACGGGCAGTCGACCGGGAAGAATCGCTTCCCGCCGCCGGACACGGTCCGACGAATCAGCCAGTATTACGCCTGCGATTGATTTCGTCCAGCCGTTTCGAGACGTCTTTGAAAGCGAAATCGAGCCCGGCCAACTCGGTGAAGAATCGCTCGGCCGAGTCGAGATCGTCCAAGGCATCCATCGACACCACGCCCGCGGAGTACAAGGCTCGCTTGCGGAGCTCGACTTCGCGCTCGTTCATATTTTCCAACGACGTGCTGTAATTGCTTACCGCCAGCTTGAACTGCTTGATTTTCACGAAGCAATCGCCCAGCTCGACGAACACGGCGGCTTTGCGTTTCGCGTCGCCGCGGGCTTCCTGGAAGGCTTTGATCGCCTCGGTGAAATTGCCGGCCAGCTTGAGGCGTAGGGCGTATTCGTACTTCCAGTTCGTATTGCCCGGATGGCGGTCGCTGCGGCTGCGGTAGACTTCGATTTCGACCTTGATCAGCTCTTTTTCCATGCCGCGGACAAGGTCTTTGGCCTCGTCGCTCGGTTCGGCGGCGGCCTTCTTCTCGGCCACGTTCAGATTGTATTTCACGCGGCGAAGCTGCACGTCTTCGAGCAACTCGCGGATTTTGATTTCGCCGCCCGTGGCGTCGAGCGTTTGCTGGAGCGCGGCTTCGGCGTCGCCATAGCGCTCTTCGCGGCAGAGCAGTTCGGCCAGCTCGGTGGCGTAGGTGGGATTCGTGGGGTCTTCGGTGTGCTGCCGCCGCAGTTCGGCTTCTTCCTCGCCGGCGGCGCCGCCCCCCTTCTTGCCCTGGGTGTCGCGCCCGCTGCCGACCGCGGCGATCTTGTCGGTGTGCAAGGAAGCGATCGACTGCTGGGCTTCCTCGTTGTTGGGATGGTGCTTCTTGACCCGCTCCCAACAGGCCATCGCCTGATCGAATTGGCCCATCTTGGCCAGCGCATCGGCACAAGCGCGGTGGATATCGACGTCGCCTGGGTCGGGCGCCGTGTCGCGGGCCAAACGCAGATAATAAAGCTGCGTGTCGTAACAGCCGGCGGCCGCCATGGCCTGGCCCATTTGCATCAAGGTGGGGATATCCCAGGGGTTGAGCTTCAGATATTCGAGCCCCGCCTTGATCGCACCTGGAGGGTCGCCTTTGTTCAGGCCCTTCTTGAGAGCCGCTTTGGCGCCCATGCCTTTGAATCCGGCGAAGCTGCTCCCCTTTTTATTGTTGTTGTACTTTTTTTGGACCGTTTCGACGAAGGCCCGGGCGTAGTCCAACGACCCCGGGTCGCCGGCCACGCACTGCGAGAACATCTGCATGGCGTAATCAAAATCGCGTCGTTTGCCCGCTTGCTCGCCTTTGTCGAACGCCTGTTGCAGGATTTGCCGCTGAGTGGCCGTGAGCGGCTTACGCTGGACCGGCTTGAACTTATCCTCCTCGCCGTCGTCGTTGGTTTTTTTCGCCATGATGGAGCAAATCGAATGAGAATCCGCCGAGTGGGACCAGAATCTTCATGCCGCAGGCGCGGCGCTACGGTAATTTCGTAGTTTAACACACTCCGGCGGGCAAATATAGCAAGCGCAGCGGGCTGAAATGAGGGCGGCACAAGAAGCTGATTCGCCCAATTTCGAGCGGCAATGACTCGACTGCATTCATCGCCCGTGAAGTGGCGAGTGGGCTTGTGTCAACCGTCGGGACATCGAGTTTGGAGGGCGGAGGCCTAATGCTCAACTGCCGGAGTGGATTTCGGCGGCTTTGAATCTGTAGGAACAGATGGCGTCCGACGTTTTTGCGGCACTAGCCTTGCCCCCAATGCAGACTGACGATTCCGCAGATCGGCGAAAATTGCTTTCAAATCGAAGTCGAATTTGGCCGCGAGTTGCTCGCGGATTCGATGCACTTCAGCGACGATCGGATCTTTCCACATCACATTATTCTTCCATAAGCTCTTCAGGAACCGTTCAACCTTCTCCTGGCGGATCGGCGACCAGTTGGGGCTCTTCGACTATCACCGGCCTGACATGTGGCGTCCGGCGGCCGATGAAGGTTTGCACAACATAGAAGAACACCGGCGTCAGGAAGATGCCGAAGAACGTGACGCCGAGCATCCCGCTGAAGACGGCGATCCCGAGCGTTTTACGCATTTCGGCCCCGGCGCCGGTGGCGATCACCAGCGGTACGACGCCCAGGATGAACGCGAAGGAGGTCATCAAGATGGGCCGCAAGCGGAGCCGGCAGGCCTCGAGCGCAGCCTCGCGCGGCGGAACGCCCGCCTCGCGCTGCTGCTTGGCGAATTCGACAATCAGAATCGCGTTCTTGCTGGCCAGACCGACGAGAACCACGAACCCGATTTGCGTGAAGATGTTCACGTCCGAGCCGCCGATTTGCACGCCCACGATCGAGCAGAGCAAGCACATCGGCACGACCAGGATCACGGCCAGCGGCAGCGACCAGCTTTCATATTGAGCGGCCAGCACCATGAACACGAACAAGACCGAGAGGGCGAAGAAGAACATCGCGGTGTTGCCGGCCTGAAGTTGCAGCAGGGCCAGGTCGGTCCATTCGGAAACCATCGGGGTCTCCTTGAGTTCGCCATCGGCGATTTCTTGCATCTTGTCGACGGCCTGGCCGGAGCTGGTGCCCGGCGCCGCGTCGCCATTGATCGCCGCGGCGGAATAGAGGTTGTAGCGCAGCACCATCACCGGGCCGCTCGTGTCGCGGACGTCCATCAGCGTGCCCAAGCGGATCATTTGCCCCGTGTTGTTGCGCACCTGAAGCTGAAGAATATCGGAGATGCTGCCCCGGAATTTCTGTTCCGCCTGCAGATTGACTTGCCAGGTCCGGCCGAATTCGTTGAAGTTGTTGACATAGTCCGAGCCTAAGTAAACCTGCAACGTGTTGAACACGTCGCTGACGGCCACGCCCAGCACCATGCACTTCGTCCGATCGAGATCCAGGTAGAGCCAAGGCGTGTTGCTGCCGGAGCTATTGAAGAGCCGCTCGAGGCCATCGGTTCTTTGAGCGCGTGCGACGATCTGGTCGCTCAGTCGTTGCAGCTCGTCGAGGCCGCGGTTGCCGCGATCCTCGATGATCAGCCGGAAGCCGCCGGTGGTGCCGAGGCCGTCGATGGGCGGAGCGCCGAACACGGACACCGTGCCACCGCGCACTTCCTTTTGGCATGCGACCTTCAATTTTTCCGCGATGGTGTCGGCCGATAACGCAGATCCGTGCCGCTCATCGAACGGCTTTAGCAAGATATACATTGAGCCGAGATTCGGAGCGTTGGCGCCCAAAATCAGCGACGTGCCAGCCACGCCCACGGTGTGCGCCACGCCGTCGGTCTTGGCCGCCACGTCTTCGATCCGGCCCATCACGCGTTGGGTCCGCTCGACGGAAGCCGAGTCGGGCAATTGGACGTTGAGCAGCAGATAGCCCTTGTCCTGCTGTGGCACGAAGCCGGTCGGCGTGTGAGTGAACTCGAAATAAGTGAGTGCCAGCAGGCCGACGTAGATGACCACCACGATCAGGCTCACGCGCAATATCCCGCCGACCGCGCGCCCATAGAGATGGATCATTCGATCGAACACGCGGTTGAAGGCCCGGAAACAGGCCCCTAGGAATGCATTGACCGGACGAATGATGATCCAGCCGACAACGCCGCCGACGAGCATCCCGGGGATGAAATAGATGGCGTCCACGGCCCAGGGCATCCACTTTGCCAGGGCGGTGTCTTCGTCCGGGTGGGGTAGCTGGACCGGTCCCAATCCGCCGCCAAGGAATTTCAAGCAGAGCCAAACGGACAGCGCCCCGCCAATGATCCCGAAGAACCACCACGGCAACGCTTCGCGCTTGTGCTCGTGGCCGTGCTCGCCCTCCTCGGTTTTGAAAATTACGACGGCCCGCGAGGGCGTCATTGTGATCGCGTTGACGGCCGAAATGATCGTCGACACGGCGATCGTCACGGCGAACTGGCGAAAGAACTGCCCGCTGACGCCTCCCAGAAAACAGCACGGGATGAAGACCGCGCTGAGCACGAGCGTGATCGCCAAGATCGGCCCCGTGATTTCCTCCATCGCCTTGATCGTGGCAGTGCGGGCATCCAGCCCGGTGGCGATCAGGCGTTCGATATTTTCCAACACCACGATGGCGTCGTCGACCACGATGCCGATGGCCAGCACCAGGCCGAACAGCGTCAGGTTGTTGAGCGTGAATCCCAAAGCGGCCATCACGGCAAAGGTGCCGATCAGCGAGACCGGCACGTCGATCATCGGCAGGATCATGGCCCGCCAGTCCTGCAGGAAGACCAGCACGACGATCGCCACCAGGATCACGGCGAAAAACAGCGTGTAAAAGACTTCGTTGACCGATTCGTTGATAAAGGGAGTCGTGTCGTACACGATTTTGTAATCCAGACCGTCCGGGAAGCGGCTTTTCAGCTCCTTCATCTTCGAGTAGACGTCCTTCGCGGTATTGATCGCGTTGGATCCTGGAAGCTGGTAGATCGAAAGTGCCACCGACGGCTTTCCGTCCAAGGTGCAGGACTGGTCGTACTGCTGCGAACCGAGCTCGACTCGGGCCACGTCGCGGAGGCGGACAATCCCGGTGCTGGGATCCGTCGGGCTGCTGGCCGACGTGGCGCCACCGGAAGCGGTTCCGCTTCCGCTGGAAGTGGAAGTCGCGCCACCGCCGCTTTGACTTCCCCCGGCAGCCGCCGCGCCGCTTGACTGCCCGCCGGCTTTGACGATGATCTGGCCGAACTCATCGGGATCGGTGAGCCGGCCAAGCGTGTTGATCGTGAGCTGGAATTGCTGCGCCTTGGGGACCGGCTGCTGGCCGATTTGTCCGGCGGCGACTTGCACGTTCTGCTGGCTGATGGCCGTGACCACGTCTTCGGCGCTCAGCCCCAGCGAAGCCAGTTTGTCCGGATTCAGCCAGGCCCGCAGACTGTAGTCGCGCTGTCCGAGATAGGTGATGCCGGCGATGCCGGGGAGCCGGCCCAATTCGTCGCGCACGTAAATCGTGGCGTAATTACTGAGGAAGATGTTGTCGTAGCGGCCGTCCGGCGAGATCAGGTTCACGATCATCATCGTGTTGGGGGACATCTTCTTGACGGTGATTCCCTCGTTTTGCACCAACAGCGGGATGACCGGCAGCGCCAGCGAAACCCGGTTCTGCACGAGCACCTGGGCCATGTCGGAATCCATGCCCAGCTTGAATGTGACGGTGAGATGGTAGGCGCCGTCGTTGGTGCTTTGGCTCGACATGTACATCATCCCTTCGACGCCGCTGACTTGTTCCTCGATCGGGGCGGCCACGGTGTCGCGGACCGTCTGCGAATTGCGCCGGGATAGATCGCCGTCACCTGGACGGTCGGCGGCGTGACGTCGGGATACTGGGCCACGGGCAGCGTGAACACCGCCACGCCGCCCGCCAGGACGAACACGGCGGAAATGACCGTGGAGAAAACCGGGCGATCGACGAAAAATTCCGCAATCACGAGCGACTTCTCCTAGCGTTCTCAAAAAAGGGGAGCTTTGCCTCAAAACACCACGTCGTGAACACAAACCCGAAGCGTTACAACATTATGCAATTGCTTGCATGCGTGACGTTCGGATCAGAAGTTAAGTCTGCTAGCTACGCCAAAACGGAGTCGACTTCATGCTTGCTAGCACGCTTAAGTCGTTGTCCGAACATTAAACTGCTTCCACTTGCATAATGTTGGTAAGCGAGGAGAAACACGTGAGAATTCGTCTTGCGTCCTCGCTCACGCTTCGGGTTAGTCTGTTTTGAAGCAAAGCCAAAAAGGGGACGGGCACGTCGCGGCAGTCCCTAACTCCTCGGCAAAAATCCAGTGGTCGCTCCGAGCCAGTCCCCTTTTTTCAACAGGCTCCTAGATTTCTCGCGTGGCCCGCTCATGAATACCCAGGATCAGCAAGATCACGACGAGTCCCACCAAGGGCCCGACCAACATCGCCCAACCCAACGGAACGACCTCGAGGCTGCCCAACAAGAAACCGATCACCAGACCCAGAAAAGCGCCGGCAAATAGGGAACCGATCCAATGCGCCGACTCGGAGCGGAACAGCCACGATTCACCGAGGCCCTGGATCACGTAGAAAAAAACGGGCGTCAGGAAGATGCCAAACAACGTGACGCCGAGCATGCCGCTAAAGACCGCGGTCCCCAGCGAAGCCCGCATCTCGGCCCCTGCCCCGGAGGCAAACACGAGCGGGATGACGCCGAAAATGAACGCGAACGAAGTCATCAAGATCGGCCGCAGTCGGAGCCGGGAGGCTTCCTGGGTGGCCTCGAAACGCGATTTCCCATCTTCGTGCAATTGCCGGGCAAACTCGACGATCAGGATCGCGTTCTTGCAAGCCAGCCCCACCAACACGACCAGTCCAATCTGTACGAAGATATTAACGTCGCGATGCGTCGCCAGGACGCCAATCACCGAGCAGAGCAGGCAGAGTGGCACGACGAGAATCACCGCCAGCGGCAGCCCCCAGCTTTCATAGAGCGCCGCCAGAGCCATGAACACACAAGCCACGGCCAAGGCGAAGACGTACATGGCCGTATTGCCGGCATGAATTTGCATGTACATCAATTCCGTCCAATCGGCCTTCATCGACAGCGGCAATGAAGCGTCGGCCGTCGCTTGGATGTCGCGAATCGCATCGCCCGTGCTGGTGCCGGTTTGAATATTTCCGGTGATCGCCGCGGCGGTGTACAAGTTATAGCGAGTCACGGCAATGGGTCCGCCGATTTCGCGTGGCGTGGCCAAAGTGCCCAGCGAAACCATTTGGCCCGATTGGTTGCGGACTTGCAACAGCTTGAAATCGGCATCGCGGTCGCGGAATTGGCCATCGGCTTGGATGGTCACTTGCCAATGGCGTCCGAAATCGTTGAAGCTGTTGACATAGAGCGAACCGAGATACATTTCGAGCGTTTGATTCACGTCGTCGAACGACAGTCCCAGCGCGGCGGCCTTGGTGCGGTCGATGTCGAGATAAATCTGCGGGGCGTTGGAACGAAACTGCGTGCTCACGTTGTTCAGCCCAGGATTGGCATGCAGCTTTTGAATCAGCGTGTCGGTCTGGTGCTGCAAGGCGTCGAGCCCCATTCCCCCCTGATCCTCGACGATCAACTTGAAACCTCCGGCCGAGCCTAAGCCGGGAATGGGCGCCGCTCCAAACACGGTGACGACCGCGTCCTTGACCTCCTTGGTCCACTGGTCGCGCAGGCTCTTCATGATCGCCGTGTCGCGCAGTTTCGGCGATTGTCGCTGGTCGAACGGGTCGAGCACGATGAACATCGCCGCGAAATTCGGGCTATTCGCTTGCGCGATGAATGACAGACCCGAGATCGACACCGCATGCGCCACCCCTGCCGTATGCAACGTGATCTCATTGATTTTCTTGATCGCGTCTTGCGTGCGCCGCAGCGAAGCCGAGTCGGGCAGTTGCACGTTCACGATCAACCGGCCCTGATCTTGCTGCGGAACGAAACCCGTGGGAGCCTTATTAAAAACGACGTAGGTCAAGGCAATCAGACCGACGTAAACCAATAGCATGACAACGCTCGCGCGCATCATCACGCCGACAACCCAGGCGTAGGCCGAGGTGCCGGCCCCGAAAGTGAAGTTGAAACCGCGGAACAGCCAGCCGAGGGTTTTGTCGAGGACGAACGTGACGGGGTCCCGCCGGGCGCCGCGCGGCTTCAACAAGATCGCCGCCAGAGCCGGACTGAGCGTGAGCGAGTTGATGGCCGAGAAAACCGTCGACACCGCGATCGTCACGCCAAACTGGCGGAAGAACTGGCCGACGATGCCGCTGATGAATGCGCACGGCACGAACACGGCGCACAGCACCAGCGCCACGGCAATAATCGGCCCGGTGACTTCCTCCATCGCCTTGTGGGCCGCCTCGCGCGGCGGCAAGCCATGCTCCAGCCAACGCTCGACGTTTTCGACGACCACGATCGCATCGTCGACCACGATGCCGATCGCCAGCACCAGGCCGAACAGCGAAATGTTGTTCAAGCTGAAGCCCAAGGCCGCCATGACCGCGAAGGTGCTGATGATCGCGACCGGAACGGCGATGAGTGGAATCAAGACCGACCGCCAATTCTGCAGGAAGACGAGCACGACGACGCCGACCAGCAGCGTCGCTTCCCACAGCGTGCGCACGACGTCGGCCACCGACTCGCGAATGTAGGGCGTCGTGTCGTAGGCGATCTGGTAATCCATGTCGTCGGGAAAATGGGTCTTCAGTTGATCCATTTTCGCGCGGACGCGGTCGGCCACGTCCAGCGCGTTCGTGCCCGGAAGCTGATAAATCCCGAGGCCCACCGAAGGTTGCCCGTCGAACGTGCAAGACTGGTTGTAATTCAACGCGCCCAACTCGACGCGGGCCACGTCGCGCAGCCGGACGACGCTGGTCGAGGGTTGAGCCGGTGGCAGGGCGATCGGCGCACCGCCGGGCGACGTCGTCGTATCGGCGCTGCTCGTGCCGCCGACGACCCCACCCATGGCGCCGCCTCCGGTGGTCGCGCCGCCGGTGCTGGTGCTTCCGCCGCCGGTTGTCCCGCCGCCCGTCGTATTGGCCACGCCCGACATGGCGGTCGTGGTCGTATTGGTTGCGCCCGTGGCGCCAGTGCCTGAGCCGCTGGTGGCGCCGCTGGTGGAACCCGAGCCGGAGGTGGTCGTGCCGCCGGACGCCGTCGAGCTGCTGTTGTCCGTGGCCAAGGGGCTGAGCGTCGAACCCGAATCGGAGGCGGGCGAGGCGATATTTCCGCTTCCCGCGGGCGAACCGCCGCCGGCCGAAGCGGTCGAGGCCACCGCGGCAGCGCCTCGCGGAACGGCGCCGAGTTGCGATGGTTGGGCCATTCGGCCGCCGTTGCTCACCTTGACGATGATATTCTCGAACTGCTCTGGCTCATTGAGCCGCCCGAGCATATCGATCGGCAATTCGAACGCTTGAGTGCGTGCTTCGGGCGGCGCGCCGATCTGGCCGGCCGGAGCGTCGAGATTCTGGTTTTGGATCGCTTGGGCGACGTCCATGGCCGTCATGTTCCGCGAAGCAAGCTTCTGCGGATCCAACCAGGCCCGGATGCTGTAATCGCGCTCGCCTTGGTACGACAGATCGGAAACCCCCTCGACGCGCAACAATTCATCCCGAATGTAGATGGTCGCGTAGTTACTCAGATAAATGTCGTCGTAGAGCCGGTGCGGCGAAAACAGATTCACGATCATCAGTAAATCGGGCGTCCGCTTGCGGATCGTGATGCCCTGGTTTTGCACCGAGGTCGGCAACTGAGGCATCGCCAAGGCCACGCGGTTCTGCACCATCACCAGCGCCGTGTTCAAGTCAGTGCCGATGTCGAACGTGACGGTCAGCGAGTAAGAACCGTCGTTGCCCATTTGCGACGACATGTAGAGCATGTTCTGCACGCCGTTGACTTGCTGCTCGATCGGCGCGGCGACGGTATCGGCAACGACCTGCGAGCTGGCTCCGGGATAGCTGATCGAAATCGAGACGCCCGGCGGCGTGATCCGCGGATACTGAGCCACCGGCAGCGTGAGCAGGGAGATCGCCCCGATGAGCGTGGCGACAATCGACAGCACCGCCGCGAAGATCGGCCGATCGATGAAGAATCGTGAAATCATGGTCCGCGTCGCGTCAACGTGGCGAATTGTCGGAGCCGGGCGCGGATCATTTCGAAGCGTCGGGCGTGTTTGCCCCGGGCCGGCTGCCGTTTGCGCCGGAATCGCTGTTTGCGCCAGCGCCGCCATCGGCGCCAGAGCTGCCGGGCACGGCCGATTTGGCGGGCGGTGCGCCGGACTTGGGAGGCAATTGAGCGGCGGGATTCCCGGAATCCAACGGCTTGGCGCCATCCTCGGCCGTTTTCGCGGCGCTACCGTCAGCCGTTTTCGCGGCGCTACCGTCGGCCGGTTTGGCGGGTTCGCCCGGTTTCGACTCCGTGTCGGATGTCGGACCCAGCGTCGGCATCGGAGTCGGATCGGGGCGGATTTTCATCTTCGGTTTCGCCTGCAGAATTCCTCCCACGATCACTTGATCGGTGGGCTTCAAACCCGAGCTGATCACCCGCAGGCCGTCTTCTTGCAGCGCTCCCGTTTCCACGCGCCGGTATTCCACCGTGTTGCCCGGGCCGACCACGTACAAATACTTCAGCCCTTGATCGGAGCCGAGCGCCCGGTCGATCACCAGCAAGGCCGAATGGGGTTGTCCGATCGGAAACCGTATTCGGGCAAACATGCCCGGCGAGAGAAGTCGCGCGCCTCCTTCGGGCTTCGGGTTGTCCATCACTCCGCGCACCGTGATGCTGCCGGTCGCCGAATTCACCTGGTTGTTGACGAAGTTGATCTTTCCCTGGTGCGGGTAGCTTGTTTCACCTTGCAAGCCAACGAGCACTGGCAGCACGCCGTCCTGCGGGCGCTTGATTTGGCCGTCGTTGATCGCCCGGCGGATGCGCAACAGCGTCGGCTCATCCATGTCGAAATAAACATACATCGGATCGAGCGAGACGACGGTCGTTAGCAGCGTCTGATCCTGATTGACCAGGTTGCCGAGCGTCAGATAGTACCGGCTCACCTGGCCGTCGATGGGCGACGTGACCTGGCAGAAGCTGAGATTCAACTTGTACACTTCCAGGCTGGCCTTGGCAGCCTGCACCGAGGCAATCGCCTCTTCTTCGGCGGCCTGATAGCGGTCCAAATCTTGCTTGGCGATGGCGCCGGGCGTCTTGGCGAGGTCTTTGGCCCGCGCGTTGTCGGCCTTCGCCTCCTTGACGCGCGCCTCGTTTAAGACAACCTGGCCCTGCGCCTGGTCGTATTGTGATTGGTAGGGTCGTGGGTCGATTTCGAATAATAAGTCCCCAGGCTTGCCATCCTTCGGCCCTTGGACCTCGGCCCCTTCTTTGAACGGCATCTTTAGCAAGTAGCCGGTCACCCGCGGAATGATGTTCACCGACTGCACCGCGGCCGTGCGGCCCGTGAAGTCGACATAATCAGTGATTTGCCGCTCGACCGGTTGGCTGACCGGCAACGCTAGCGGTTCAGGGGCCGCCACCTGGGCCGGCAGCTTCCCGCACCCCGTCGTGGCCAGGGCCGAAACGAGAAGGAGAAAGAGGGCAGCCGAAATCGCACGGCAACGCATGGCATGCTCCGCAGTGTGCATCGAGCTCGATCATATTAAACCAAAAGGCCGCCGGAACGGTTTCCGACGGCCCGCCGATTCGTCTGGCCGCAACGATTTCCGGCGGCCGTACGACGCCAAAAGGGTGGCTAACGAGACTTGAACTCGTAACCCCCAGATCCACAATCTGGTGCTCTAACCAGTTGAGCTATAGCCACCACGCTGTTGGTCAGGATTATAATGCTCGTCCGCCTCAGCGACAATCATAGATGTTTCGCAAACTTCGAGCCGATCCGAGAGCCGGCGGGGACGGTCCCGAGTTTGTCATTTTCCGCCGAACAAAATAGGACTGTCCGTGGACTGTCCCCTTTGCCCGGAAGGTTCTCGGATTGGCTACTAGTGCATTGTCACAGCTTGAATTTAGGGTGCCACTGGCTTTGCCAGTGTTCTTCGTTGCTGAATGATCAAGGCAAGAATTCCAAAATCACTGGCAAAGCCAGTGGCACACAATTCCAGAATCAAACGTTGATAAAGCACCAGGCTGTCGTTTCATGTCCGACGATTTTGATCTCGAGTCGCTAGCTGAATATCTACGCCTGGACCCTGCTCAGGTGGCGCGGCTCGCGGAACGTCAAAAAATTCCTTCCCGGCGGGTCCAGGGCAATTGGCGATTCGCGCGGGCCGAGATCCACCACTGGCTCGAAAATCGAATCGGCGTTTCCGCCGGAGAGGAATTAGCCGAAGTGGAGTCGATGCTCCGGCCAACTCGTGAGCATGCTGAAATCGCGCGCCCGTCGCTCGCCGAACGAATGCCGCTGGAGGCAGTCGAAGTTCCGCTGGCGGCCCGCACGCGAGGCTCGGTCATCCAGTCGCTAGTCGACGTCGCTGCCCGCACGGGACTGCTGTGGGATGTGCCGCGGATGGCCGAAGCGGTGCGGGCGCGCGAAGATTTGCATCCGACGGCGCTCGATAGCGGCGTGGCGATGTTGCATCCGCGCCGGCCGATGCCGAGTATCTTGGGAGGGCCGCTATTGGCGTTTGGCCGAACCGACCGCGGCATCCCCTTCGGCGGCCGGCATGGCGCCGACACCGATCTGTTCTTCTTGATCTGCTCGCTGGACGACCGCGACCATTTGCAAATTTTGGCCCGGCTCAGCCGGTTCGCCGCCGATCCCGATTTGCTCGCCCTGCTCCGCGCGGCCCGCGATGCGCGAACGGCCCGAGAATTGTTGCTCGTAGCCGACGCGGATTTGCCATGATCATTTTTCCGGAATCAGACCGAGCCCGCGTTGCCATCGCCGGGAATGCGCCTGCCGCGAAAGAAAAGCCAGTTGTCTTGTTCATCGGCGATGCCGCCTGGCCGGAATTCGCCGCCGTGCATCAGTGGCTCCAGACGCATAGTCACTTGACGACGTTCGCCGATTTGCAGTCGGCGACCGCACCGATCGCGGCAGGCGCGGTAGATCCCGAGGCTGGTTGTTTTGGCGCAAACCTGGCCGGGCGAGTTCTCCGGTAGCGATGTCGATCGGCTGCGCTACCTCGTTCCGCAAGCCCGCGTGAGCGAATTGCTCGGCAGTTGTTGCGAGGGGCCTGCGCGGACCGCTCAGCCGGCACCCGGGGCGATGCGCCATCACTGGCACCAATGGCTCGCGCGGTTCGAGCCGGAATTCGCTCGCCGGGCGGCGGGACAATGTCCCACCTGGAGCCTGCCACTGACGGCGACCGACGAAGAGCGATTGTTGGCTCTGCCCCGAACGACGACGCCTGCCTGCGATCGCGGATTGATCGTGGTCGTATCACGTCACGGCGAATTGGCTCGCGCCCTGTGTGACGCGTGTCCACAGCATGGCTTCGCCGGCCTGTGGATTCGACAACAGAGTCGCGGGCCGTATCTGGCCGGAGTTCGGGCCGTGGTTTGGGAAGCTCCCGCTTCTCCGGCAGCGTGGCCCGGCGAAATTGCAGAGCTTAAATCGTTCGATGCCCCCGTCGTCGCGCTGGCGAGCTTTCCGCGTGCGGACGACATCGAGCGGTTCCGCGCGGCGGGCGCGGCGGCAGTCGTGTCGCAGCCATTTTGGCTCGGCGATTTGTTCGGTCAGATCGACCGCCTTTAGCTACCGCCGCCGCGGCGGTTACGAACTAGCTCGGTCGGGATAGACGACCAGTTCCACCCGGCGATTGCGGGCTTGCCCAGCCGCCGTGGCATTACTCACGACCGGATGATTCCCGCCGTGGCCGACCAGGAACAACTGGTTCGGCCTGAGCCGCGTTCGGGCCGTAAGGTAGTCGAAGACCGCCATTGCCCGCGACATGCTGTACTGATGCGGCGAGCCGAACTGCGGCGGCGGCTGCGTATTGTCGTGATGCCCTTCGACGCCGATGATCTGGTCGGGATAAGCCCGCTGGATCTCGCCGGCGGCCGCGTCCAACACCGCGAAAGCGTCGGGGCGGACCGTGGCCGAGTTGGGTTCGAACAATCGATCGGCGGAGATCTCGATCCGCACCACGTCGCCATCCTGACGGACCTCGACGCCGGGCAGATTCAGGGCCGGCAAGCTCTGCTTGAGACTGCTATTCGGCGCGATCGAAGCCCCCACGCGCCGCTTGGTCGACGCCATGACGGCTTGAGCATTCTTCTCCGCGAGTTGCTTGTCTTGCTGGACCTGCACCAATTGCGACGTGGTGCTGCCAAGCTGTTCGCGCATCACGGTGATCTGGTCTTGCATCAGATGAGATTGCCGCTGGCTTTGGGCCAATTGCGTCTGCAAGTCCTGATTGTCCTGATCCAACGAGGCGGCCCGGCTTTGCAGGTCTTGATTGCGCTGCGCCAGTGCGGCCTGTTGTTGCTGCAAGGCCGTCACCTGGCCTTGGAGCGCGTACGGATTCTGAGCACAGCCGGCGAAAACCAGCATGCCGAGTCCGGCCCAAAAGCAGCCTGCGGTTACGCCCCGCATGGCGCTCTCCTGAAGGTTGATCTGGCGAACTTGGCCCCAAGGGGCCAGGCGCGGTGACATCGAGATGAGGACGCCGTCGCACGAAACGGCTACGAAAATCGGGCGGGATCGTAGCAATGCGCGGAAACCCAACAAGGGCAGTTTCGACCCGGCGGCGCGAAACAGGAAAATCCGGCAAATTAGCGAATTGCGCCAGGCGCACGCTCATTTAGCCGCTGGCTTTAGCCAGCGCGGCCCCGACGTATCTAGCCGCGTTTTCCGCCCGCGCTGAGGATGTGAAAGAATGGGGACAGGCACCTCGCGGGCCGCCGGTAATTGCTGTATTTACGCGGCTGACTCGGAGCCAGTCCCCATTCTTTCACACGCTCGCTGTCGCCGACGCCGGATACTTTCCGTAGAACCGCTTGATATAGTGCCGATGCCAGCGGCTCGGCTTATGCGGCTCCCAGCCATAGCGGGCCAGAATTTTCGGCGAGATGCGCCAATTCAACACGTCGGCCAAGATCGCGTCGGTCTGCTTGATCCGGGCGATTGCGTCAAGCGTTGCCAACGCCGCGAGAAAGGTGGCGACACGTGCCCCTCGGCCCGAGCAGATATATTGCAGCGCCAGAAAATTCGAATAGCGCAACGGCTGGTTGAAATAAAGCCGGCAGCGATCGGCCGGGCGCCGCTCGTGCATCCGCGGCCCAAAAAACAAGACGTCGGGCAAGGTGGCCCATTTCGGAAACGGCCGGAAGCGGATCGAAACCAATCGACCTTCGACCGTTTCAATGACGCCGTATCGCCGCCGCCGGATCGTTTCGGCGCCGCCTTGTAGATCGGTCACGCTTTCGAACAGCGGCAGCCAGCCGCCGCGCTGAGACGCGCGAATATCCGGGCACGGAGGATCGGAGACACGCGACATTTGGCGCCATTTCAACAAGCAGCGGCCGACGGCTCAGTGCCGCCGACGACGTGCTGTAATTACCAAATGCCGCTGCGCAGGACTAGGTAGATTCGCCTAGCAGCTTACCAACGCCCCGCTCTTTGGATTGTGTGCCACTGGCTCTGCCAGTGCGCTCTGTAATTCTTGCCTTGATCGTTCAGCAACGAAGAACACTGGCAAAGCCAGTGGCACCACGAATTCATGCAGCGGCAAAGCGTCAGCGCGAATTCGCCACGGCGACCTTCCGCCGGCCAATCAGGCGTGTTTTCAGCAAGGCCTCCCAGCCGTAAGTCACACCGAACACGATGAGCACGCCCAGGATTCCCGCCGCGGCCGTCGCCAGCATCGGCGAACCGATCGCAGAAAGGGAATAGTTCTGCATCGGCGCAGTCCAGGCGGATGCGGGCTCCGCAAGATTCAAGGCGTTCGCAACGCTTTCGAGCCCATCTGGCAACGTCGAAGCGATCGGCGCCAGCACCGCGGCAATCGTCATGGCTGCGAGCAAGCCGACAGCCGGCAGCCAGCGGAATGCGGCTGGGCTTGTATGGGCCGTCGCCTGGGGCGAAAGCTTCGATGGCGAAGAAAGCAATTGAGGCGCGGAACGCAGCACCAAAGCCGCGGCGGCCGCGGTCAACAAGGCTTCGCTAATTCCGATCAAAGCATGAATCGAAACCATCGCGGGCAAACAGGCCGACAGAGCGAACGTTCCGGACGCCGCCAGCTCGATCGAGCAGAGCGCCGCGCCGACGACCACGGCGCCCCAGCCGGCTGCCGCCGCGACGCCCAATTTCACCGGCACGGAATAATCGGGCCGCACCAGGAACCGGCGCAGGCCCATGCCCACAAGTGCCCCGATCACGCCCATGTTCAACACGTTCGCTCCTAGCGTGGCGAGCGAGCCGTCGCCGAAGATCGTCGCTTGCACAGCCAACACCAGCGCCAACGACCACATGCCCACCCACGGCCCGAGAATCATTCCGGCCAGCACACCCCCCACCAAATGGCCCGAGGTTCCGCTGGTCACGGGGAAATTCACCATTTGCACCGCGAAAATTCCGGCGGCCGTGGTGGCGGTCAGCGAGGCGGATGGAAGTCCTTCGCGACGGACGCGTCCAGCTCCGTAAGCGAGCGCTCCGGCTGCTGCGGCGGCGGTGACGGCACACGACGCGGGGTCGAGGTAATGGCCGGGCACATGCATGACGTTCCCCTTTCTAGATTTGGCGACCAGGCAGGAGTTCTGCAATCAGAGCTCCGCCTGACTGGTAACACGATTCTGCCGCGCGTGCGCAGCGAATGCAAGGACTTGCAAGTTGCTTTGCCTGCCCGCGGTGGTATTCTGACCCGCAAACCGCCGGGCGCAATCGCCTGGGGCGGAATTCCGAAAATTTTTTCGGGCCGCGACGAGACGCTGGAGAAATCCGCCAACCGGATTCGCATTTCGTTCATCCGTTCGATTCGTGACCTCCGTGGTTGAATTTCCCCACGAGGACACGGGAAGAAATCAACCACGGATGACACGGATCACGCGGATGACGAATGATCTAAGTAGAGACGAACGTGCAGTTGGGTCTGACGCTCATCGATGCGACATTCGCCGAAGCGTTCGCAATGCGCTATGCCCGCGTGATTGTCACGGCCCATGACGAGCATTGGCTGCGAACCGCCGCGGCCGAATTTTCCGGCTATGGCAGCTCGATCATCGGTTGCGACGCCGAAGTGGGGCTCGACACGTGGTTGCCGGCCAGTGCGACGCCAGACGGTCGGCCTGGCGCAGCGCTGCTGGCCTTTGGCTTCTCGACCGAGAGCTTGGGCAAAGCCGTGCTCAACCGCACGGGACAATGCTTGCTCACATGCCCCACGACGGCCGTCTACGACGGCTTGCCTGACGCACCAGAGCGCATGCCGCTCGGCAAATTGCTCCGCTTTTTCGGCGATGGATTTCAGAAGAGCAAGCTCGTGGCTGACCGCCGCTATTGGCGCATTCCGGTCATGGATGGCGAATTTTTGGTTGAAGAATCGCTCGGCGTGGCCCGTGGCGTGGCTGGCGGCAACATCGTGCTCGAAGCCACCGATACAGCGCACGCACTCGACGCCGCACGTCGGGCTGTGGCGGCGATCGCGGAAATCGAAGGGGCGATCACGCCCTTTCCGGGCGGCGTGGTCCGCAGCGGAAGCAAAGTCGGCTCGCGGTACAAAGCGCTCAAGGCCTCGACCGCCGACGCTTTCTGTCCGACGCTTCGCGGCCGCGTTGCCAGTCGCCTTCATCCGGAAGCCAACTGCGCCTACGAAATCGTGATCGACGGCGTCGACGCGCCCACGGTCGGCCGAGCCATGGCCGCCGCCATGCGGGCCGCGGCGGATGGCGCGGGGATCGTCGCCATCTCCGCCGGCAACTACGGCGGCAAGCTAGGAAAATACCACTTTCCGCTGCACGACCTGTTGGCCGAACATTCCTGAGAGCTTGTGAAAGAATGGGGACTGGCTCCGAGCAGGTTGCGGTAGAGCGTTAGAAAGTGCGGGCCGCGAGGTGCCTGTCCCCATTCTTTCACATCCACGGGCAATCGCGTGACAGGCCCCTTTTGTCGGCTGCGGGCGGTTGGAGTACGATAGAGCCATGCCGCCAACATCCAACACGACGCCGAGCTTCGCCGGATTGCGTGTCGCCGGTTTCGAAAGCCGCCGCGCTGTCGAACTGGCCGCGCTCGTGACCCGTCTCGGAGGGATTCCCTCGATCAGTCCTTCGATGCGCGAAGTTGCCCCGCAGCGAAACCCGGAGGCAGTCGATTATGCGAATCGCTTGATGACTGGGCAGATCGACGTCGTCGTTTGCATGACCGGCGTCGGCGTTCGCTTGCTGATGACGCAGTTGGATCGCCAGGTGGATCGCAAGCGATTTCTCGAAGCGATGTCCGATGTCGTAACGATCGCTCGCGGCCCCAAGCCCACCGCCGCGCTAAGAGAACTCGGCATCACGCCGACCCATCGCACGGCGGAGCCGAACACTTGGCGCGAGGTGTTGGCGCTGGTCGATACCCGAGCCCCGGTCTCGAATCATGTCGTCGCCGTGCATGAATACGGAGCGCCGAACGCCAGCCTGATCGCCGGATTGGAAGCGCGCGGAGCGACGGTCCTCGCGCTGAAAATCTACCAGTGGGAGCTGCCCGAGGATTTGGGTCCGTTGGAAGACAACGTCCGGGCCATTGCCGCCGGCAACATCGACGTGGCGCTGTTCACGTCGAGCCAACAGGTCGTCAATATGCTGCACATCGCCGAGCGGCTGAACCTCGCCGTGCCGGTGCGCACCGGATTAGCGCGAACCGTGATCGGCTCGGTGGGACCGGGAACCAGCCAGACGTTGCGCGACCAGGAATTGCAAGTCGATTTCGAGCCGGAGCACGCCGGCATGGGCCAACTCGTCATGACCGCCGCCGCCCAAGCGCCAGAACTTTTAGCCGACAAGCGCCGGTCCAAGCCGGCAGCTGCCGCCACCGTGAACGGCTCATGCGAACGGCCAAAGCCAAGCCATTCCGGCCCGCGGATGCCTTGGGACGACAGCTTGTTTATGAAAGCCTGCCGGCTGGAGCCCACCGATCGAACGCCGATCTGGCTGATGCGCCAAGCCGGCCGTTACATGCCGGAATATCGCGCGGTCCGCGAAAAAACAACGTTCTTGGAACTGTGCAAGAACCCCGCGCTTTGCACGGAAGTCATGATCACGGCCGTCAAGCGCCTGGGCGTGGACGCCGCGATTATTTTCGCCGATTTATTGCCGATTCTCGAGCCGATGGGTTTGGACCTTGAGTTTGCCAAAGGCGAAGGTCCGATCATCCACAATCCGGTTCGCACGGCGGCTGACGTCGATCGGGTGCGCGAATTGGACGACGTCGGCCCGCTGGGCTTCGTCATGGACACGGTGCGGATGACTCGCGCGGCATTGCCGGCGGATATTCCGCTGCTCGGTTTTGCGGGCGCGCCGTTCACGTTGGCCAGCTACGTGATCGAAGGGGGCGCGAGCCGGGCGTATCTTCACACCAAAACACTCATGTATCGCGATCCCGGCGCCTGGCACGCCTTGCTCGAACGACTGAGCCGCGCCGTCGTTCGCTACTTGAATGCCCAGATTGCCGCCGGGGCCCAGGCCGTGCAGCTATTCGACAGTTGGGTCGGGCTGCTTGGGCCCGAGGACTACCGCCGCTATGTCCTGCCGCACGCGCGCCGGCTGATCGACGCCCTAACGCCGGGCGTGCCGGTCATTCATTTTGCCACCGGCAACCCGGCCTTGTTGCCGCTGCTTGCCGAAGCCGGCGGCGATGTGATCGGCATCGATTGGCGGATCGATTTGGACGAAGCTTGGCGCACGGTCGGCTACAACAAAGCGGTCCAGGGGAATCTCGATCCCACCGTGCTGTTGGCCGATCATCACGAGATTCGCCGCCGGGCCGATTTGGTGCTCCGCCAGGCAGCCGGCCGCGCGGGCCACATCTTCAACCTCGGCCACGGCATCCTCCAGCAAACGCCGCCGGAAAACGCCATCGCCCTGATCGAAGCCGTGCATGAATTGAGTGCGCGGAAATGAAGATCGCGTGGGAAGCGTTCGGAAAGAAAAAGATCGTAGGGTGGGCAATGCCCACCAAGCGTCGCGAGGACAGCGAGTCTCGCATGCGTGGTGCAATCGGTGGGCAATGCCCCCCTACTTTGCGTTTGACGCGTCTGGCGATTGCAAATCGCCGGCGGAGGCGTTGATGTAATCGATCAATTGCCGCAGCCGGCCGAGATTGCGGCGGTTGAAGTGAAACACCAACCGCGGCAGGGCGATCAGTTGCGGCTCCTCGCGTTCTTCGCGCAGCGCCACGCTGGTTTCGAACCGTCCGTCGACCAGGATGTCGCGGAACCGCTCGTTCAATTGCGCGAGCAGTTCGGGACTCGGATGCCGAGTCAGCCGGAACACCAGCCGGTCCTTCACGAACCGCATGCTGTGGTAAACGCGAAAAAAACCGAGCAGTTCCCGGACCGCTTCGTCCACGCTGTCGGTGATCTTGTAGAGCGACAAGTCTTCTTCGGAAATCATTCCCCGCCCGAGCAGCCGGCCGAGAATGAATTGCTGCAACGGCTGCCAGAAATCGCCCCCCGGCGCGTCGAGGAATACGACCGGCACCATTTCGCGCTTGCCCGTCTGCAACAGCGTCAGCACTTCCAGTCCTTCGTCGAGCGTGCCAAAGCCGCCGGGCAGCAGACAAACCGCGTCGCATTCCTTCACGAACATCAGCTTCCGCGTGAAGAAGTACTTCATGTGCACCAACTTCGGATCGCCAGCGATCACCGCGTTCGAACTTTGCTCGAAGGGGAGCATGATATTCAAGCCCATCGAGTTCTCGCGGCCGGCGCCAACGTGGCCCGCCTCCATGATTCCGCTGGCCGCGCCCGTCACGACGAGCCAGCCGAGTTGAGCCATCGCGTGGCCAAACGCCACGGCTTGCTGATAAGCGGGATCGCTGGAGCGGGTCCGCGCCGAACCGAACACGGTGACCTTCCGCCGCGAGCGATACGGCGTGAAGACCTTGAACGCATACCGCAGCTCGCGCAGCGTGCGGCTGAGAATTTTTAGATCGCCCTGGGTCGTGTGGTCGGCGACCAACTTGTCGACCGATTCGCGGATCTGTTCGATCAGATCGGCCCCACGCTGCCGATCGACTGGCGCCGCGGCGACGGTTTCCATCGACCGGTGAACTTCCGCGGGCGGATGCGCCGCGGGATCCGGCGTTGGAACATCTGGCGTATCGGCGTCACTCACGCAATTGCCTCGCTCACTCCGCGGCCGTCAAGCAATTGCGTGCAAGCACCTCGCGCCGGCATCGCCTGAACCAAGCATAGGTCCAAGGATTATAACGCCGCGTGGAACGCCGCAAAGCTCCGGGGCTGGAACATCGGCATACTCCTCAACCGCATGATTCCTATGGAGCGATAGCGACATTCACTCCCTCTCCCTCGACGGGTGAGGGCCGAGGTGAGGGTGATTGGATAACCATCTCCGCTGCCACCTCTCACTCCCAGCCCTGCTTCCCCAAGGGGCGAGAGGAGGGCGTGGTGGTGGCTGCCTGGTGTTGCACGCCCTCAAGCCGAGGGACGACGAAAATGCTGATAGGCCAACAGCACTTCGTACAAGTCGCTGGAGATCGTCAGCTCATCGTCCTGGAAATCAGCCAGCCACGTGCGATTGCTTTCGACCGCGTCGGCCAGCAATTGCAGGATGTCGCCCAGCGGGACGGTGATGGTCTGCCGCGCTTCGCGCGTCTCGGTGAGCGAAGCGGTTTCGGTCGATGGTCCGTAATAAACGCGCAAATGTCGATGGGCCATGAGTAAGCTTCCTTGCATTCGGGAAAGTGGCGGAGCGCCGGATCCACAATCCTTGTGATCCGTCTCCATGCGGAATCCTTCCGCACATCAGCAACCGCCCACCCTGATCAACCGCGCCTAGTTATCGGCCAGTTGCGCCGATGTTGAAGTAAATTGATCGACTTGGATTTTTTTTACCGCTCGCCAGCTAGCATCCGCCAGCGCGATTCTTGACAGGCGGTTGTAAATCCGTTTAGATTTTGAGTTTAACGGCAGGCGACGACTGGCGGCCTGTTGAATAAAGGGGACTGGCTCGGAGCCACCGGGAGGAACTCCCGAATTCTTACGTGGCCGCGAAGTGCCTGTCCCCTTTTTCAACGTGTACTGACAGGCAGCCGCCCGAGTGGCGCTTGGCCATCCTGGCTGAGGGCGGGATCAATTTTTCGAGTTGCTTGGAAGCGGTTGACGTTTGGGAATGGGCCTCACCACGACTATCGATCTGAATGGCGTGGCTCACAGCCTCGCCGTCCCGCTGGACCGTATCGAAACCGTCGTTCGGCTGCTGGACGCGGGCAACACGGTCCCCTTCATCACCCGCTACCGCAAAGATCAGACCGGCGGGATGGATGAAGAGCAGATCCGCGCCGTCGAGTCCCGGGTCAGTCGGCTGCGGATGCTCGCCGAGCGCAAGCAGACGATCCTCCGGTCGATCGAAGGCCAGGGCAAGCTGACGCCTGAATTGGCGGGGGCCATCGAATCGGCCGATAGCACCAAGCGGCTGGAAGACCTCTACCTGCCGTTCAAACCGAAGAAACAATCTTTGGCCACCTTGGCCCGGCAGCGCAAGCTCGAGCCGTTGTCCCGCGAAATTCTGGCCGCCGACTCGGCCGCGGCGAATTTGGACACCCGCGCCGCCGATTTCGTCGATCCCGATCAGAAGCTGAACACCCCGGCCGAAGTGCTGCTGGGAGTCGGCCACATCCTGGCCGAGGATTTCAGCGAGCGGGTCGAGCTCCGCGATCGGCTGCGCAAAATAATCAAGCACAGTGGAAAATTGGTCTGCGTCAAGACCGAGATCGCGGACAAACAAGGCAAGGAGTTCCGCGACTATTTCGAATTCACCGAGACGCTGGGCAAACTGCCGCCGCATCGGATTCTGGCCATCAACCGCGGCGAAAAGGCGAAGATGCTGCGCGTTCGGATCGATGCCGACGAGGCCGAGATCAACCGTGCGTCCGACGATTTGCTCGTGCCGCCGGAACACCCGCACGCCGAGTTTCT
>CAVRYO010000011.1:0-399868 GCA_963725485.1 Pirellulales bacterium
CCCACCGTTAGCCTGATTGGGCCGGCGCGGGCTTGCGGGGTGATCGTACCGAGATAATCCGTGCGGAGGCCCAAGCACTTCCAGCGACTGCCGCCAGCGGCGGACGTATTCACGAAGGGATGTATTAGGTGCGCGGTCGCAAAGAAAAGAACGACCGCCGGCGAACCCGCAAATCCGAGATCACGCCTTCCACGCACCGCCGCGCATCGCAACGAAGCAAAACTAAAGAAACCAGATCGAACTCAAAAAAGCCGCAAGCTCGGCGACCGGAGAAACCCCGCACCCAATTCCCCAAGATGACCTCTTGACACTCAAAGCTCTTTCAGGGATGGCACCCTAAATTCAAGCTGTGACAATGCACTTGGCTCGCGGTGGTTTCACCACGCGGCTTGTCCCACGAGCGTACTGCCGCTGCTGGCACGGGCCAGGTATCTTGAGCAGGCCGCCGCCGCTTGCACTGGCGCCCTTTGGTACCGCGTCTGAAAGAATTGCGCCGCGATGCCTGCCGCATTGACGATCTCCGCCGCCCAGGAAGCGATTCGCGCTGGGCCATTGACCGCCGGCGAATTGCTTGATCGGGCGCTGGCGCAGTATTCGCGTTGACGAGTCGCGGATTCATGCTTGGGTGATGGTCGACGGAGGCGGAAGCGCGGGCTGCGGCCGAGCGGTTGGACCGTGCCGCGACCACTGCCGCTGCCACGGGCGCCAGGCGCTCGGCCCGTTGCATGGAATTCCGATCGGCATCAAAGACATTATCGACGTGGCCGGTTTGCCGACCGTGGCTGGGGCGAGTTGGCGGCATGAGGATCAATCGCCGGCCGTCGATGCGCTCGCTGGTCGCCCGCCCTCCGCAAAGCGGGAGCGATCTTTCTCGGCAAGACGGTAACGACGCAACTTGCCTTTCTCGATCCGGCGCCGACGCGCAATCCGTGGAGCCTTGCCCACACGCCGGGCGGATCGAGCAGCGGCTCGGCCGCGGCGGTGGCCAGCGGCATGTGCGCCGGCGCTGTGGGAACGCAAACCGGCGGGTCAATTCTTCGGCCGGCGGCCTATTGCGGATTGGTCGGCTGCAAACCGACTTGGGGAAGCGTGCCGACCGAGGGAATCGTCCCGCTCAGCCCAAGTTTGGACACGCCCGGGCCGATCGCGCACACCGTCGCCGATGCCGCCGTACTGCTGAGCGTGATGCAAGGCCGTGGTTCGCTGCTGCCGCCGGGAATGGCGTCGCCGGAGATGGCGAAGTCGGGCCGGGAAGATTCAGGGTCAAGACTGGCGAAGCGCTTGGGCTTGGTCGACGAATATTTCATGGCCTGGGCCGACGACCCTGTCCAAGAGGCGATCGAGGCCGCCGCCAGAAAAACTCCATGCGGCAGGCGCGACGATCGAGCCGATCAATTTGCCGGGAAGCTTCCCGCAGATCGAAGCCTTTGTCCGGCGGCTGATGGCAGGCGAAGCAGCCGAAACGCATCGCGACATCTATCTCGAGCGATCTGCAAGCGACTTCAGCCCTCAGATCGCGGGATTGATTGCCGAGGGCTTGCGGCTCGATCCGAACGACTTGGATTTCGCACGGCAGCAACAACCGCGGTTCGCCGCCGAAATGGCAACGATCTTCGCCGCCCAGCGCACCGGAACGGGCCGGGCCCGTTGTTTTTGATTATGCCGACGACGCCGACCACGGCCCCCGCGCGACTCGATACGACGGGCGACGGACGATTCAACATTCCGTGGAGCTTCGGACGATTGCCTGCAGTGACAATTCCTTGCGGGCTATCACCCGAAGGATTGCCGATCGGCTTGCAACTGGTCGGGCCGGCGAACAGCGATTTGCCATTGATGTCGGTCGCGGCCTGGTGCGAGCAAAAATTCTGAAGTGTCGACATTAGAGCTACCGCAGGTAGCGCAAGCTGTTTCCAACTCGCAACGCCCGGAAAAACTCAAAGAACGACGGCGGCAACCCGACGGCGCCTCCGGGGGCGATGACGCCGGCGAGCCGAAGGGGAGCAGTCAGATCTAGAATCGCCAAGATCTGCTGTTCCAAATTCGCATCGCGGCCTTTGGGAATCCAATTCGACGGCGGCGGCGGAGCAAACTGCCGCCCGGCCGGCGTCGATTGGGCGACGTTCGTGGCCGTCGCGAAGGGGAGGTCGGGAAGGACGAACCGGGCAACGTCTCGGAGATTCGGTGGGACTGCCGCATTCTGTTTGTCGAACACCACCGCGCCGATGGCCATCTGCGGTCGACGCAAATCTTCCAGCTCTTTGAGCACCGTCAGCTCGACGAAAAAACTCCCTTGATCGGGCATCACGCGGACAAAAGCCCGGCGACGATAGGTCTGCAGGGTGCTTTCCGATCAATCGCGGAACGTGACCGTGTTGGGCCGCCAAGGTTCTAAAAGCGTCGCAGAAAATCTGGGGTACGTGTCAATGAGGCCTTCCGTGAGAATATCGCCGGCCACGCGGACCGGTTCTTCGTGCTGGACTTTGAAATACTCTTCAATCACCGCCACGATTTGTTCGAAGGCGAATTCGCGATCTCCGACGGGGACGCGCAGGGGATCGGCAAGATGCCCGCGGGTTGGGTCGTGCCGAAGGGCGAGACGTATTGCACATTGCCCGGCGGCACCGGAGTGCCTGGCGGAAACCGGGCGGGCCGGGGCCAGGAAATGGCGCCGGCTGTCCCGTGGGGACAGAGAAACAGCCGAGCATTCCAACTCCGGCGATTGCGCCGACTGCGATCCAGAGCCGCCGCATGGCGACCTCGTGCTGTAAGGAGGCGCGAGGCTTGAGACCTGAGGCTTGAGGACGAAGGAAATCCGCAGGCGATTGTTGCGCTTTCGGCGGTTGCCGGCGTTCAGTCGAACAAACGGCCTAATGCTGCGGCCCTTAAGCCTTAAGCCTTTGAGCCTCAAGCCTTTGATTAGGGGGCACAGTGTCTCGAAACCGGCCCAATGCCGCAAGAGGATTTTGGCAAAGCGACGACGGAAAACGCTTACTTACATGCGCGGCTCTGTCCCGGCATTTCCGAGCCGCGACGTCAGTAAGCGATTGCTAGCAGCGTCCGCCCTAAGGCTCATCTTCCTTCGTTTGCTCGGAAAGGGCTAAGCCCGACTGGCCGTTGCCGATACAATGCAGCTAGCGCGCGGAACGTATCCCCGATCTCTTCTTATCTGGTTAACCTGCCCAATCCCATGCTGCAAACGCTGTTTTATGTTCCCGCCACGGTGTTTGGCGTCCCGCTGTTCGGCTGGGGCCTGCTACTGGCGGTGTGGGCGGTGGCCACGGCGGTTGTGCTCGGTTGGCACGTTTATCATTACGGTTTAAAGGCCGAATCGTTGGCCTACGCGCCGATGCTGGCCTTGATCGGCGCGATGATCTTCTTCCTTCCCCATCTCATGGAACACACCGCCACGGGCGAGCTCCGCGGTCTGCCGATTCGCGGCTATGGCGTGATGGTGATGCTCGGAGTGGTGGGAGCCGTGGCGTTAGCCGTTTACCGGGGGCGCAGCTATGGCGTCGATCCCGAATTGGTCTATTCGCTCGCCTTGTGGCTTTTTATCGGCGGAATCGCCGGTGCGCGGGCATTCTACGTGATCGAGTATTGGAGGGACCAATTCGTGGTCCACAACGCCGACGGCAGCTTCAATTTGTTCGCCACGTTGGGCGCGGTCATCAATATTCCCCAGGGGGGCTTGGTCGTATATGGGGCCTGGATTGGCGGCGCACTGGCTGGGATTTTCTTTGTGCGACGTTATCGGTTGCCAATGCTGCGGCTCGGCGATTTCGTTGCGCCAGCCTGATGGTGGGCCTGGCGCTGGGCCGCATCGGCTGCTTTCTGAACGGTTGTTGCTTTGGTTCCACCTGCGATTTGCCTTGGGCCGTGCGATTTCCGCCGCAATCGCCGCCGTATCAGCGGCAGTTGGCCCAGGAGCAATTTTTCCTGCATGGGCTGGCCTTTCACGAAGGGGCCGGCGGTCCGGCGATCATCGCGGGGGTCGAACCCGGCTCAGTCTGCCGAGAAGGCAGGCATTAGGAAGGGGGACCAGATCTTCGAAATCACCAAGCAGACACCCGGCGATCCGCAGCCAGTGCAGGTCTTTCCAACCGTCTCATTCCTCACCCCCAACCCCTCTCCCACAAGGGGCGAGGGGAGCCATTCTCCCTCTCCCTCGACGGGAGAGGGCCGGGATGAGGGTGATGCACCACCGGTCGGCTCACCCCTCACCCCCAACCCCTCTCCCGCAAGGGGCGACGGGAGCCATTCTCCCTCTCCCTCGACGGGAGAGGGCCGGGGTGAGCGTGATGCACCACCGGTCGGCTTACCCCTCACCCCCAACCCCTCTCCCGCAAGGGGCGAGGGGAGTAATGCTCGCTCTCCCGCAAGGGGAGAGGGGAGCACGGACCGATCGTTGTCGGCCGCTGAAACGGCTTTGCTCGGTATCTCCGGCGAAGGGACCCAAATCGCGGTTCGCACCACGGATCGGCCAGAGCCTTACATCTGGAAAATCACGCGCGCCGATACGGCCCTGGCCCGGAGCTTGCCCGTACATCCGACACAGCTTTACAGCGCGATGGACGCCGCGCTGCTTTGTCTTGTCCTGTTGGCGTTCGAGCCCTGGCACACGCTCGACGGGCAGGTGTTGGCTCTCTGGCTTACATTACATCCGATCGCCCGCTTCCTGTTGGAATCAATTCGAACCGACGAGCCGAAGAAGTACCTGGGCATGAGTATTTCGCAGGTGGTGAGCCTGATCACGCTGGCCATCGCGGCCTCGCTCTGGGGATACTTAGGGAGCCAACGGAGCCGGGTTCCCGCTCCCCAGCCCGAAGTGATTCCCGGCTAAGAAATCCTAACTCAACTCGCGGCGCCGAGGGGGTCAGTCCCCATTTTGCTGACGGGGAAGCGGAATGGGGACAGACCCCGGCTGGTTAAGTTAGCACGGCTAAGGATTTGACAGACCTAATGCCGCCGGACAAGATGCGGCGTTGCCCCTCTATTCGCGGCGGCCTGGGAACTTTTCGTGTTCGCCGGGCGTCGTATTCTGTGGAGCGTGTGTGAACGACGACGCCCAACTCATCGACGAAGCCTTGGCTGGCCATTCGGTGGCGTTTGGGCAGTTGGTGGTCAAGTATCAGGACCGCCTTTACAACGCCTTGGTGCATGTCGTCGGGTCGGTGGAAGAAGCCCGCGACGTGACTCAAGAAGCGTTTGTACAGGCCCTGGTCAAGCTGGATTCGTTCCATCGCTCGTCGGCCTTTTATACTTGGCTCTACCGGATTGCCTTCAATCTGGCGGTCAGCCGGCATCGAAAAGTCCGACCCACGACGTCGATCGAACGAACTCGCGAATTGACCGGGCAGGAAATCGTCTCGCGCGATCCACCGCCGACGGAACAACTGGAACGTCAGGAGCGGGCCGCGCAGGTGCAAACGGCGCTGGCGACCTTGGACACAGATTTTCGGGCCGTGCTGGTGTTGCGGGAAATCGAAGGTTATCCGTATGACACGATCGCCGAGATCCTCGATCTGCCGATCGGCACGGTGCGCAGCCGATTGCATCGCGCTCGGTTGGAAATGCGAGCTGTTGAAAGGCGTAATGCAGACAGAACGCTGAGCCACGCTAAGCGTGAATTGGGAATATTGCTCACGGGGCACGTTTTGGAAAGTTGAACGATGGATCCGCTAGCTCAAGACGAACGAATCAGCGCTTATCTCGACGGCGAGTTGCGCCCGACGCACGCGCCAAGTTTGAGGCGGAACTGGCGCAAAACGCCGACTTGCGCCAAGTGGTCGATGAGCTGCGTGGATTGGGCGACAGCCTGCAATTGCTCGAGCGTTATCGTCTGGACGGCGATTTCGCCTCGCGTCTGGCGGCGGGCAGAGCGGACCGTCTTGACTGGCAATGCCGCGCCCTCAGGCGCCGCCGGAGCTGCCGTGAATGGCCCCGCAGCGAATGGCCCCGCGGCTGAGGTCGTGCCGGTGATGCTCGAGCTCGATCGCCAGTTGCGGCGGCGACGGGTTCGGGTCGAATGGCGCGAGCCGCGCGAATACCAGCGACTCCGCCAGCGAGTCGGCCAGTCGGCATTGGCAAAGCCGCCGGCCTTGGGTTTGGTCGGCCATCGCGGTGGCTGTCGCGATGCTACTCATGGTCTCGGGTTGGCTGCGGCCGAAGCCACAGCAGGTGGCGCTGGTCGACAATACGGCGCGGCCTCATGGCGCTGCCGACAAAGCGCTTCCGCCGGCGGAGGTTTCCAGCGCCGGAAGCGGCGCCGCTGCCGGCCAAGTCAGAATCAATGAAGCGATTGTCCGATCGGGATGAATTGAGCGAACACGCGCAACTTGGCGAGGCTGCTTCCGCCAATGGCGTCGCCGATGCCAAGGCGCATGATGCGGACGGACGCGAACTGCGGAAATCGGTTGGCGGCCAGGCGGCGGACGGCTCACCGTCTGGCGACGCAGCGGTTGACGGTCCGGCGTTTAATGGGCCGGCGGCGGCCGGCAGCAGCATCGCCTCGAATCCAACAGTGGATCACCGACCGGAGCCAAGCCTGCGATTCGCGGCGAAGGACCGCAATAACCACGATCTGCCCGAAGCGAATCGGCCGGCGGGTGAAAATGGTGCGAAGGAAGTTCCTTCCTTATCTACGACCGCAACCGCCAACGCTCCGCCGCTCGCCTCCGGCGCGAAAGCGGATGGCCTTACCGACCGTACCAAAGGCGCAGGATTTGGCTGCGACAGGAAAAGGAACGGGGGCCGTGCGGTCCACTATCCAAAGCAGCGGAGTGCAAGGCGCCGGTGTCGAAACTGGCAATCTTGTGGTTGGCACTCCTGCGCCGATGGCGCCGCCGGGAATTTCGGATCCCCAGAGCCTTGGCGCCGGCGTCGCTAAGAATGCGGATGCAATGGGCGGACGCTCCTTAGGCAGCTCGGCCGCCAAACTGCGCTGGCGAATCGGGCCACCGAGGGACTGATCGTCGCGGAATGTATCACGTCGCCCGAGGCGGCGGCCCGCTCGTTCCAGGAGCTACTGAATCACCGTGGCATCGTGCTTGACGATGCACCGGCTGAGCGGCGTTCGGCGGCAACTCCGACGGACCATGTCGAGACAGAGCAGAGCGAGACCGGCCATGACGAATCGCTTGCTCAAAAGCAAGCCGCTTCTTCTCCCGTGATAAGAAGCGAAGTCGTCTACGTGGAAGGGACTCCCGAGCAAATTTTGGGTTTGGTCCATGATCTTCGCTCGCAGCCGGCCACGTATCGTGCATTGGCCGTCTCTGCCGCGACCTCGCCCGACTGGGGGAAGATTTCGCGGGGCGGCTGGCGGAGAACGAGGTCCGCGAGAATCTTTGGGTTTGCAAAACCGGCGCGAGGCGACCGAAGCCGCGACGGCCGATCGGCTCGCCAGAAACGAGGCTCCGCCGCCCGCTGCCAGCGCTCCTCAGGCGGGCGACAAAGCGCCCGCTCGGGCCCCGATCGATTCGACGGCCGCCCCGTCGCCGCGTGGCGCACCATCGCCGCCGGCCGCTCCCGAGGGCCAGCAAGCCACGGAGAATGATTACCGGCATATCGCAGGACCGCCCGCCGAAGAAGGACGGCTCGCTGCGAAGCCTCGCGCAGGTTCAAACGGCCCACTCGGCGGCGGAAAAGAAAGTTGAACAGAAACCTGCCGGCGGTTTCAGCGACACGCCAGGCGGCGCACCGAAACAAGAGGCGAAGGATGCCATGCGGCCGGGCGAAGCGGCGGATAAGGAAATCAAGAGCGTGGATCAAAAGGACCCGGGAACAACCAACGCCGCGACAGGCGCTTCAGACGATTCGGGGGCTCGGATCCCTGCGCCGGTGCGATTGAATCTTGCGCGGCCTAATTCCGAGGGATTGAATTTCAAGCAGGTGGACCAAGGGGCGGCGCCGGCCACCGGCTGGGCCATGCGTCTGGCCGAATTGCCCCCCGACTTGAAAAGCAAATTGAGCGGGCCGCAAACGAACGCGAAATTGGGCGCACAAGTCGGCAATGACCAGCGCGATGGCAGCGTCACTGCCTCATTCGGGGCTGTGAAGGGAGAGGGACAACGCGGAGAAAAAGCCAAATCCGGCAAGCCCGAACTCGAATCCATCACCGAGAAAGATCAGCACGGCGCCGCGGTCGAGAAATCCAACCCGGCCGCCAAGCCGGGGCAAGACGCGGCTCCCCAACCGATCGCCGGGCAAGGGCAAGCGAGTGGCCAGCAGAGCCAAAACGGACCTCCCGCTGCCAACGCGGCTGATCTGGCGGATCAGGAGCAGTTACCGAAAGACCAACAGAAGCCCGTCACTCCGAGTGCCGGAAAGTCGAGTAAGAAACTCGCCGATCAGCCCGCCGCCGGCGCGCTGGGTTCCGGAAACGCCGGCCTGCACGACCTCCCCGTTTCCTCGACGAGGGCCGCGCCGCGAGTGCCCGCGTCGGACGGCGTGGCCGGTATTGGCGGCGGAGGAGCAGGGCCGGGCATCCGCGGGTGGCAGTTCGGCTGCCCACTCGTCCGCGTCGCGGCAAGAGCAAGCGGCCGAGTTGAAGCGAGGTGCTCTTGAAGCCGGTCCGCGAATGCAGGCAATATTTGTGTTCCGGATTTCGCCGTCGCCCATCGCTGCTCCGGCTCCGGTGCTCGCCGCGCCAGGCGCTGTCCCGGCCGCAAGGCCATTTCCGGCGACCGGCGCTCCCGCCCCGCCTGCCACTCCCGCTCCTGCCAAACCGGCGAAATGAATCGCGCGCGAAGAGCAATCGGATTCGCCGCCAGGCCTTGAATCTGTGAAGGCGGGCGCACGACGCGAATTCGACCGCCCCTGGTGGCTCCCGATTCGGCTCGCTAAACTGGCGCTGCGACATCCGAATTCTTCACATACCGGGAGTGTCCAGCATGGCAGAGATCACGATTAAACTGCGGCCCAACGGCCCGCTGGTCATCGACAGCTCCGCGGCGCCAGGCGTGACGCTACGGGTGATCGATCATCTCGGAAATCCGTTTCCTCTGCCGGTTAATAAACCGACGGTGGCGCTCTGCCGCTGCGGCCATTCGGCCATCAAGCCGTTCTGCGACGGAGTGCACAAGGCGTGCGGCTTTCTGGCGGAGGAGTTGGCGGCGCCGCCCGCGGCTCCCACCGCGGCGCCACCTGCCGGTCCCGCGTGAAGCGGTTCGTGTGCAGCCTTGCCGACAGCCGGCTATGCCAGGCCGCCCGTCGATCAATCCGTAGTCGACAGCTTTTCCCCAAGCTGGGTGCGTAGTTTTCCTCGCTCGACGGACGTTGGTCGGCGGCATTCTCCGCCGAATTTTTCGCTCGGGCTCGCGCCGCTTCTGGACCCGCGGCTGTCGCTCCGCCGCGCTCGGCCTAGGTCGGTTAGAATCGATCTCCGCGATGCGTCAGGTGGACTGTTGAAAAAGGGGACTGGCTCTGCGCGGCCGAGTGGATTTCGCATCGCTCGGGGCGTTGTCGCGAAGTGCCTGTCCCCTTTTTCAACCGTCAGATAGCAGCCTGTTGAAAAAGGGGACTGGCTCTTAGCGATCGAGAGGATTTCCCCCGGTATTGACGTACCCGCGAAGTGCCTGTCCCCTTTTTCAACGGGTTGATAGGCGGACCTCATCTGGAGTTGGGAGCAGGCATGATCGATTGGAGTTCGGCCACGGCGGAATCGTTGGAAACAGCTTCGGCCCCGTACCTGGGTCAATGGCATCGGCTTGTCAGCACGACGAACTGGGAAAAGGGCCGAATCATTTCCGAGTGGCGGGCGGCGCTCGCGGCGGCTACCGCGCCGGCCGGGGAATATGCCGATGAAGCCTGGGCCCGGCGCGTTGGCGGCGTGAGCGGCCAACACGTCGGCCGGTTGCGGCGCGTGGCCGAGCGATTCAACAGCACACGGTCCCAATTTCACGGACTCTACTGGAGCCATTTTCAAGCGGCGCTCGACTGGAACGACGCCGAAATGTGGCTCGAAGGGGCCGTGCAAAGCCGTTGGTCGGTGGCCGAGATGCGCCGCCAACGGGCCGAAACGTTGGGCGGGGCCGTCGAGGTGAATTCGGCGGACGATGCCTTGGCCGAAGATTCGCAGGCCGAAGAATTCGCGCCGGGAATTTGTGATCCGGATTCGGCGACCGCGGACAGCGCAGCGCCGAATCGGCGTCGGGCTCGAATAACCCGCCCTGGGACGATAGTGAGAATCGGTACGGCGACAACGACAGCGCGCATAGCGGCGAGCGCCGCGAGCATGGCGAACGCACAACGGCCGACCGCCCGGCCGACGATACCGACGAGCCGTCGGCGGCCGCGGATGCTCAAGCGCCGTTCCGGCCGTTCCCACAACTTGCCGAACTGCCGGACGATTTGGCCGAAGCCTTCGAATCGTTCAAACTGGCCATCGTCCGCCATCGGCTGGCCGGTTGGGAAGCCATCGCGCGGGGCGAAGTGCTAACCGCCCTGGACTGGCTCCGCCAGTTGGTTCTCAACGGCGACGCCAATTGACGGCGGCTGCGCTTGAAAAACATACGGCGATCGACATCACTTCTTAAGCGCGTCTGCCACGGTCTGGCGAATGGCGGAGAATTGGTCGTCTGTCAGGACCGGCGTCATGCCGGCCGTCGGGAGTTCCTCGGGAAGTTCCACCCCGCTCGTCACACCCGGCAAGCTCCGGCTTGTCGGACACGAAGTGCGGCTGCGGCAAGCGGTAAACCCGCATCGAGAGCAAGAACAGACCGGGCTGGCGGTAATCGAATCGCCGCCGGATTGTTTCGTTCGACCAAATGTGCAGCGGTGCGAGTCGGTGGACCTTCGCGAAATCGGTGATCTGATGCACTTCGTCCACGACTACGTAATTTGCCACGCGGATCGTGCCCGGCGGCGGTCGATCCGCGAGTGCCGCAGCCAACAATGGCTCGGCCTCCGGCACGAGGCTTTCCGGGCCTTCGTGAAACTGGGTTGGGAAGAGCCAGAACTCGCGATGTTCGACGCGAAAACCGCTGCGCGGTTCGTGAATTCCCCCTTTGCGCAGACTAATGGCCTGCCGCCCCCTGTCGAGCGCCTCGCAGACAACCCCCCATTCCTTGAGCGCGGTTCGGTTGCTCGCTTGCACCATTCGATTCCACGGCAGGACGGCAGGCATTACGGCGATTCAAAAGCTCGTCGCGCATCCGCGATCATTCGGCGACCATCTCGCAGTGCGCGTGCAGCTAGAAGCTACCAAAGCGCTGTCTCCGCAGCAAGCGAGACAACGCGCGGCAAAGACCTTGGGCGCATCCCGTGGTTTGCAATTTGGCACCCGATTTTTTTGCTGTTCCTGAATTGTGGAATGCAAATCCAGCGCCCCACACACTAACCCCAAGGTTGGCCTCGGCTTCAATCGCACCGAAGGTGCAATGCAGGGCAGCCCAGGGCAGTGCCCTCGTTGTTCCACACATCTTTTGGGGTGCTATTGGCGTTCTGGAGATGTTCGGGGATCATGGGCAGGTAGGAGGAATCGCGGGGGGGCGAAACGAGTCAAGGATGGATTATCGTGCTGGCACCGTGGGTCATGGATGAGATGCAGACCGCCGATCTGGATGACAAGCGGTTGGATGTCCGCCTCAAGGCTGTGCTGTCGGCGCTGGCGCAGCATCCGACCGCGAGCATTCCTGCCGCTTGTGGCGGGCGAACTGAAATGGTGGCGGCCTATCGCTTCTTCGAGAACGAGAAGGCGACTTTCGCCGACATCTTGCAGCCGCATAGCGATGCCACGCGGCAACGCATCGCTGCACAACGGGTTGTCGTGCTCGCCCAAGACACCACGGAGATCGATTTGACGCGGCCGGCACAACAGGTGTTCGGCGCGGGTCCGCTCGATGGAGAATCCCGGCGGGGCGCGTTTCTCCATCCTCTGCATGCCTTCACGCCGGACGGTACGCCGTTGGGAACCGTGCATGCGACCGCCTGGACGCGTGAGGAAGGAACGTGCTGCGCATCGCTCACACGCGCTCAGCGGGCGGCCATTCCGATTGAACAAAAAGAGAGTTACCGTTGGGTGACCACGCTCCGGCGTGCCGAAGAGGAAGCGCAACATTGCCCCGCCACGCAGTTCATCACGGTCTCGGATAGCGAAGCCGATATTTACGAATTCCTGGTGGAGGCCAATGGCGGACCACCCAACTCGGACTGGATCGTGCGCGCGTGTCAGGACCGTGCGTTGTCGCGCGATGACTCTCCACAGAGTGGAGAAACGCTGCTGCGGGCCCGGGTTCTTGAGACTCCCGTGCTGTTTCAAAACACGATCGCAGTCCGTGGGCGAACAGCGAAAGTGGCCTGCGAGACGCGCGGCCGGCGCGCAGCTGCGCCACTCGCGCCAGGCCGAAGTCGCAGTCCGTGCGACTCGAGTGACGCTTCGTCCTCCTCGGCGTCCAGATCGCCAACTGCCGCCGGTGGCGGTGAACGTCGTACTGGTCAGCGAGATCAATCCGCCGAGCGGCGACGAGCCAGTCGAATGGCTGCTGGTCACCAGCCTGCCGATTGATGATGTTGCGCAAGTCCCCCTGATCATTCAGTATTACACGGTGCGCTGGATGATCGAGGTGCTGTTTCGTGTCTTGAAGTCGGGCTGTCGGGTCGAAGAACGTCTCTTCGAACACTTGGACCGCTTGTTGAATTGCCTGGCGGTCTACTTGATCGTTGCCTGGCGAACGCTGTACGTCTGCCGTTTGGGACGCAGTTGCCCAGAGTTGAATTGCGAAGCGATCTTCGAACCGGCCGAATGGAAGTCGGTTTGGAAAGTCGTGCTGCGCAAAGATCCGCCGCCAGAACCACCCCCACTCGACGTGTTCATTCGGCTGGTGGCCCAACTGGGCGGCTACGTCAATCGAAAGCGAGCGGGACCCCCGGGACCACAAACAGTCTGGCTTGGACTGCAACGCATGCACGACATCGCCAACTGCTGGCTCCTCTTCGGACCAGCCGCGCCAGCCGAACCCTAACTTGTGTGGAACAACGAGGGCATCGCCCTGGGAACCCAGACACCAAAAATCTTTTCAACCACGGTCCCCAAAAACTTCATTATCCCTACCCTCCATCACCCCAACTGCTTCCGGCCATTGCACCTTCGGTGCGTGGTCCGATAGCTTCAGCCTTTCGAAAACGGCCGCTCTCATTTCGCCCGGTGCTTGCGGGCTGCTAGCACAGGGTCGCCCTTTAGCGGCAGCTTCACGGGGCGGCCGAGTTCGGCCGATTTGTAGATCGCCAGAATGATTTCGACCGAGCGGCGGCCTTCGGCGCCGTCGATGGCCGGGCGCACGATCGCGGCGGATCGCTTCCAGCACGTCGGCGAACTGCCGGGCGTGGCCATGATGGCCGATGGCCGAGGGATCGGCTGCCCCGCCGCCGGTGCTGTGCTGCTCGCTGCATTCGCTCGTGAATCGCTTCGTCGCGGCGCTGTTTTTTGGCGAAATCCCAGTGCCGAGGTCTTCTTCTTCGAGCACGGCCGAGCCTTCGGAGCCGTGCAGCTCGATCCGCTTGAGATAGCCGGGATAGGCGGCCGTCGTGGCTTCGATCACGCCGAGCGCACCGTTGGCGAAGCGGAGCGTGGCGACGGCGGTGTCTTCGACCGCGATCCGCTCGTGGGCCAGCGTGGCGGTTTGCGCTTGCACTTCCGCGACCGGCCCGAGCAGCCAGGCGAGCAGATCGACGCTGTGGATGGCCTGGTTCATCAGCGCACCGCCGCCGTCGAACTCCCACGTGCCGCGCCAGGCGCCGCTGTCGTAATAGGCCTGCGTGCGAAACCATTTGACATAGGCGTCGCGCGAGCGTGAGCCGGCCGAAGCGGTTCGCATCGACGGCCCGTTTCAATTCGCGGCTGCCATCGTGAAAGCGCGACGGAAAAATCGCCGAGAGCTTGACCTTATGCTTCTGGCAGGCGGCGATGATCGCATCGCAGCGCTTGAGCGTGATCTCCAGCGGCTTTTCCACGATGACATGCTTGCCGGCTTTGGCCGCCGCCACGGCCGGCTCCAGATGGGCTCCGCTGGGCGTGCCGATCGGTGACGATCCCGACCGTGGGATCGGCCAGCATCGTCGTCGAGATCGTGATAGGCCCGGCAGCCGGTTTCGGCGGCCAGCCGGTCGGCCGACTGCGGCACGGCATCGAAACAGGCGACAAGCTTCGCGCCTTTCGACTCTTCGATCGCATGGGCATGGAACCGCGAGATCATTCCGCAGCCGATGATGCCGAAACCGTAGGCCATGAAACGCTGCCCCTGCTAGGATTTACGATGTGCCGTGAAAAAGCGAACGACTCGCGACTGCAATGAGCCGGCCGCTTTACGGCCGCCGCGGCCGTTTGCAACCACAACACGACCATCGTGCCGGCATTCAGCAGCATATGCACGGTGAGCGAGGGCCAGAGCCGGTGCGTCCGCTGATAAAGATAACCTAAGACGAGCGCGAAGAAAAACAGAGGGATTTGAGCCAGTCCTTGATCGCGATGCATCAGTGCAAACAGTTCCGAACTGAGCAGAATCGGCCACCAGACGACGGCATCGGCGGGTTTGGCATCATTTGGCGAATGGACGTCGCCGGCGGCGGATTCGACGCCAGCAGCCGAAATTGATTTCTCACGCGATCCTTGTCTGGCCGACTCGAGCGACTCGAACCAACCTTGCAGCATGACACGGAAAACCAATTCTTCGCAAAGGGGAGCCACCACGATGGCTGCCACCGTGGTGCCGGCGATCATCAGCATGTCGTGGCGTTGTCGGAAGGCGTCGATCAGCGGATGATGGTAGGCTTCGATTCGCGATAGCGCGTTTTGCAGCAAGGTGATTGGCACGATGACCAATAAATAGCCGAGCACGCCGAGACGGAGATCATGTCCGAGTCGGGCCGTATTCAGGCCGAAATCGGTGGCCGTAGCTCCCGCGCGGTGCATCAGCAACAAAATGGCGAGCTCGACGGCGATTAACTCGGCCCCCAGATTCGCCATCAATTCGGCGAAGCCGGGCGTCTTGGGCATCTGGCCACCGTGATAGAAATAGACCAGGATGTAGCCCACCGTGCAGAAGGCCAAGACCAGGATGCAGAGCACGGCGGCCAAATCGACGCCGTTCCAAGGAACCGATCGCCGAGGCTCATAGGCAATCAGCGGTCGCCGCTGGACTAGCCGCTGCACGAGAAGCGTCCACACGACCAGGCTGCCGCAGATCAGCAGAGATACGACCGCGCCGAGCGGGATTTCTTCACGCGGCATCGGGCAGCCCTGGCGCCGGCTCCCCTCGCCCCTCGCGGGAGAGGGGTTGGGCTTCGGTGAACTCAGTCGAGCCGGGGTGAGGGGCAGCGCCGCGGCGCGCATCACCCTCACCCCGACCCTCTCCCGTCGAGGGAGAGGGAGGAATCGCCTTTTCATCTTGTTGTATCATGCAATCAGACAAAAATGCACGATCCTAGCGGCGCATCAGCTTGATGGCCGCCAGGACGTAGGCGACGCCTGAAAGGACTGTCAGCACCACGGCCGACCAGACCGAGACGATCAGCAACGTTTCGAGCCACTGCGGCGGCGGGGCACTAGCATACGAAAGCCGATACAAGCTGGTGGCCGCGGCGATGCATTGCAGCACCATTTTCAGCTTGCCCGAGAGCGTGGCGCTGAAGTCGGCCCCTTGCTGCTCCAAGAAGCTGCGCAGGGCCGTGACCAGCAACTCGCGCCCCACCACGACCACGGCCATCGCCGGCGTGAGCGCCGAATTCGGGATGGCCGCCAGAAAAATGAACGTGCCGCAGATGATGATCTTGTCGACGAACGGATCGAGAATCCGGCCCAGCGTGGTCACCTGGTTGTAGCGCCGGGCGTAAAAGCCGTCGATCCAGTCGGTGCCGGCGGCGACGATGAACACGTACATCGCCGGTCAGATAATGCTGCTCGGCGATCAGCCAGAACAGCACGATCGCCAGCACCAGCCGGACGCTCGTCAGCTGATTCGGGACGTTGAAAACCTTCCGGCGGTCGAAATCCATCCGCCGCGAGTCTTCCGCTTGAATCGACATAATCTGCCTTGTGCCAAATGCACCCGTGACACCAGCCAGATTCCATTGTCGCTGGGCAATCCGCTAAATCAATGCGACTTGCGTCAGATGAAGTGAAAATTGCAAGCCGCACCAGTGTGGCGCGGGCAAGCAACGTCTGCCCGTGCTGACGGCGAGTGGCGTGCCCACTGACCCTTCTCACTGGCCGGCTGCGTTCGCTAGTGCCGCACCTCAGCGCGGATCGCCGACGGGGGCGGCGACCAGATCGTAGTCGCTGGTGGCGACAATTTCGCAAGGGACGATCTGGCCCGCCTTCAGCTTCTTGCCCGTGACGTACACCACGCTGTCGATGTCCGGCGCGTCGGCATAGGTGCGGCCGAGCCAGACATTCGGTTCATCCGGCGCGGGCCAATCCAGCAGCACGTCGAATTGCCGGCCGACTTGTGCTTCGTTCCAGGCGAAGGCCACCTCCTGCTGGACTTCCATCAACGCTTCGCGGCGCGATTCTTTCACTTCTTCGGTGCAAATGGCCTTCGATCCGGGCGGCCGGCGTGTCGGGCTCGAACGAATAGGTGAACACGCCCAGCCGCTCGAATCGCTGCTGGCTGGACAAACTCGAGCACTTCCTCGAATTGTTCGTCGGTTTCGCCCGGAAAGCCGGTGATGAACGTGGTCCGCAGCACGAGTTCGGGAATGCGCGCCGCGCAGACGGTCCAGCAGCGCTTCCGTGTCGACCCGATTCACGCGGCGCTGCATCCGCCGCAGCATCGTGTCGTTGATGTGCTGCAAGCGGAATGTCGAGATACGGGACGAATTTTCCTGCTCGCCGGCGATCACGTCGATCAGCTCGTCGGTGAAATACTTCGGATAAAGGTACATCAGCCGGATCCACTCGAGGCCGGCGATTTGCTTCAGCTCGCTCAGCAATTCGGCCAGCCGCGGCCGGCCGTACAGATCGATGCCGTAGTAGGTGCGTGTCCTGGGCCACGATGTTCAACTCGCGGACGCCGTCGGCGGCCAGCTCGCGCGCCTCGGCCAGGACTTCTTCCATCGGCTTGGTGGCATGCTTGCCGCGCATTTTGGGAATCGCGCAGAACGTGCAGAGCCGGTCGCAGCCTTCGGAGATTTTCAGAAAGGCGAAATGCCGCGGCGTGATCCGCAGCCGGTTCCTGTCGGTGAGCGGCACAGTCGGGGCCGGCTGGAAGACCGTCCGCTGCTCGTCCAGGCCGCCCGATCAGGCGGTCGGCCACCTTGGTCACATGCTCGCGGCCGAACACGCCGACCAGGTGATCGATCTCGGGGCACTCGGTCAGCAGGGCGTCTTTTTCACGCTCGGCCAGGCAGCCCGAGACGATCACGCCGCGCGTTTTGCCCTGCCGTTTCAGCTCCAGCATTTCGCGGATCGTGGCATACGACTCCTGCCGGGCCCGTTCGATGAACCCGCAGGTATTGACGACGACGAAATCGGCCCCCTCCGGATCATGGACCAGCCGATAGCCATCCAACTGCAACAGGCCCAGCATCCGCTCGCTGTCGACCAGGTTCTTCGGGCAGCCCAGGCTGACAAAGGCATAGGTTCCCTTGGCCGCGGCGCGGTCCGGGACGGCATGCAACTGATGGAGTTGCGGCGGGTTTTCGGGAACGACGGTGGGCATGGTACCTATGAAGTGCAATCGAGCAAGATGGGCATTACTCAGCGGGCTTCTGGATGGCGCAATTGTCGAATTTCCTCGACGATCGCATCACGATCTGGATCCCTATCCCCCACTGCCCAAATACCGGCACTCCGCTTGAAGCCTTCACCTGGAATCAAATTCTTTTGTCGCTTGTCTTTAACCAGCTTGATGCCCAGCCAGTTGCTCAACTCCTGCAGGCTTCCTTGCATCAGGTCGGCACTGATCACCTCCGCTCGGTCGCGGTCGACACCCAGTTCCTCGAGATCGCTCGGTTTCAGTTTCTGGAGATCGATTGCGTCGAAAACGCTGAGCGAAAGTTCCGTGATGCCAAGTCGCTGCCGGATCGCCTCGCGAACGGCTTCGAGCATCTGAATCCCGGTTGCCATAATGATTTACCTCCTCTGTCGCGCGATTTGGCTAGAGCCGCCGATAACGCGGCAAAATTGGGTCGAAAACGCGGCATGCGCAAAGCAATTCGCAGCAACAATATCATAGCCGACGCGTCCGCGACTGACGAGTGGCGACGAACGTGACAGACCACTGAGGCGTTGCCTGGGTACGCGGCGAGAATGCCGCGACATGGACACCTCAAGCTGTCGCCCAACCCTCGGAATCGGCAATCAAAAAGATTCCGCGGCAAAGGGCCGGTCAGCGCTGCCGCTTTATTGGATTTTCGCGTCGTCGATCAGCTGGCCATCGGCGATATTGCAGAGCGAGGCCAACACCGTGCCGTCGATCGAGTAGCTCAGCGGCCGCACCGAGCCATCGCAAAACACGTAGTTCGAATTGCCAGAATGAGCACTGCCGAACAGCGTGTAGGTGTCCACGCCAGGCGTGTCCTGAACCGGCAAATTCGAAGCGTTACCCCAACGCACAATGTCGTAATCGAAGCCAAGATCCCATCCTTGATCGTCGCCCGAAGAGACACCGGTTGTGTACAGGTCCGGGTCAAGACTTTTTTCGCCGATCATGATCGTCCGGCTGGCGCCGTCGGTGATCGCGGCCATCTTGAGCGTGCTGAGCAGATAATTGACGCCGGTGCCTTGCATTGAACTGTTCGGGGTGAAGTTGCCCGAGGGATCGGAACGCGCTGCCGCGACTTGTTTGACGACCGCGTCGCCTGCGCTAATGCTGCCTGGCCCCCAGGCGCAGCCTCCCGTGACCGTATCGCCGCCGTTGGCGGCATAGTCGGAGCGGCCGCAGACGGTCGGCTCGTTCACGTTTTGATAGGGGTTGCCATGCACATACTGGTAAGCAATGGTCTGACGGCGCGACGGGCATTGATACGTGGCGATCGGCAGCGACAGTGCCTGCACAAGCGTTGACATTTTCTGCGAGGCGGTCTGTCCCGCGCCGATGTCATGCACGTTTTTCTGATCGACGAAAGGGAGCAGATTGTAGAAAAATCCGCCGGTCTGGTAGATGCTAAAGCCCAGGTCGGGATCGCCGGCCCAGCCCCAGCCCCACCCTCCCGCGGGCAAGAAGCCGTTGGAATTCTCGTGGTTCAGCGCCGCCAAACCCATCTGCTTGATGTTGTTGGCACAAATCGTCTTGCGGGCGGCTTCGCGCGCTTTGCACCGCCGGCAATAACAACGACATCAAGATCCCGATGATCGTGATGACGACCAGCAACTCGACCAGGGTAAAGGCCCGACGAAGCGGGCGGCGTGCGGGCCGTTCGTTCGGGGCAGAGAGACGTTCGCGCTTTCGCATGATTGCAACAAATCTCCAGTGGATACCCCACTCTCATTCGACTCGAAACGACCGGCCTCGTCAAATTCTTTTACTGAGCCGCTCGGGTGGGCATGGCCCACCAGAATGGGTCGAACGAAAGCGCTGTCGAGTCGCCGGAAACCGCTCAAGTGCTCGTCAAATTTAGCGTCAGGCCGCCTGTGGCGTTCACTTTTGGGGCCACTTCGGCGCCGAGCTCGGTGTCGGTGTTGTAGCGAGCGGGAATTGTCTCGTGGCCGCCGGCCATTTTCGAAACCCGGATTTTGTAGAAACCAAATGCCATGCCGGGTTTTCCCTCGATCCGCAGCGCGGCGCTGCCAGTGTGATCGGTGACGCCCGAGGCCGGGAGGATGGTGGGTCCGAGAAACTTTTCTGGCTCCGCGGTCACGGTGGCGCCGGCCAATGGTTGACCATCCAACGTCACGCTAACACCGAGATTCGTCAGGGCGATCTTCGTCTCCTGCCAGGCACGAATTTCGTCGGCAATCGCCTCGGCCGAAATTTTGCCGCTGCCTTTGCCAAGCCGGCCGAGCGCGACTTTCAGCCCCGGCACGTGGTCCAATTCCTTGCCGGAGATCATGCCGTCGTGGTTCGTATCGTATTCGGCGATCGCGGCATCGGCGGCCGCCTTGGCGTCGAGCGTCGGCGCGGCCACCCGCGCCGCTTGATGGGAACAGCCGCTGCTGCCTGCAATGGCCAACGCCGTCGCAGTTACAATGGCGAAGAAAAGTTTTGTCCGCCGTGTATTGTCGCCGCCTGAAAGCCGCTGCATTGCCATCGCTCCGGAATCAAAGGTGGTTAACACCAATCGATGAGATCAATCCAGGCGCCGCTTCGCATTGGCTCGCGGATTAGGGATTTCCGCCGGCGGCTTGTTCCTTTGCTTTGCGCTCGCGATATTCGGCCAGGACTCGCTCGGGATCCTGTTGGAATAGCTCCTTGCAGCCGGTGCAGCAGAAGTAATAGGTGTTGCCTTTGTAATCGACGGCGATCGTCCCATGGCCGCCGGTGACGATGCACTCATGCAGATCGACCCCTTTCACCGCGAACGCACTCCCCTTGCGCGTGTACCCGACCTCGGCCAGACGGGCAAACTGCTTGCCCTCACGCCGCTCGAAAAGCACCACCATCCGATTGCCTTCGGCGACGAGGTGAAACGTGATCCGCGCCGGACGATCGGCCGCGCGGTCTTCATTGGTAGTGAAAACCAATTTGCCATCGGCAGAGACTTCTCCGTCGAACCGTTCGGTGCCCTTGACGGCATTCGGATCATGTTCGGTCGCCTGGTGGTCGCCCGCCACGGGCGTGCCGATCAGCCGAAACTGGCCCGGTTTATCGCCGGCTTGCAATTGCAGCTTGGAATAGAAGCGACCGCTGGAAACGGCGTCCGCCAATTCCGCGCGGTGAACGGAAAAATGCCAGGCCCATTGGGCTTCCTCGATCCACGACCCTTGAATCGAACCGCGCCGCAACTGGCCGACGCCTTTCCACTGGCCGACATACGACTGAAACCCGGCGAGGGCCTGCCTGTCCTTGGCGAGCGCTGCAGACTTATCGCCACCTGCGTTGTCGGCGCCCCGTGTCGCACGGATGGCGAACAACACGGTCAAAACGCAAATCCAAGCGGTTGATCGGCGGGCAAAATTCGACATCGGAAAAACTCCATCATGAGATGGATCATTGAAAGCATACATTCCACGGCTCCAATTCGCCACTCCGCGTGTCCGCCCCACCAGCAACAACCGCTGGGTTGCGGCCGCCGGCAATCACCGATGCAGTTGCTATTCCGGCAGCGCCGGCTCGCTGCGCAGCACGATTGTTCGGAGTCGGGCGACGAGGATCACATACAGAATGAGCAACACGAGCACTAGCAATCCCACGCCGATCATTAGCAACGCCATTACGAGTGTCATCGGATCTTCCGGATGTGCGATCTGCTTCCCGTCGGCAGCAAATTGCTGCATCTTCATCATGATGCCCACGGTGGGCAACCATAACCCTAGCGAGACCCAGCAGAGAACACTGATGGCCCGGCTCCTGCTGGCCAGGTCGTAGCAGCCCAGGCGTTCGGCCAGGGCACGCAGAAAGACGAGGAATAGTAACATCGACGCTAATGTGATGCCGCTGGAAATCATGGTGTCGCCGGGAAAGTGCAGCCCTAGTCCGCGGAGAATGCCCAAAGCCACGACAGCCAACAAGATTCCGGCCGAAATCATTGTCGCTCCGCTACGTCCGATTTCCCGCGCGGCACTCAAGCACCACAGTCGCCCCGCGGCCCGAAGCAGCAGGCCGATCGAGGCAATCAACAGTGCGGCCATGGTGGCGCTGTGCAGCAACGTTTCGAATTGAGCACGGTTCAAACGGCCCGACGCCTGCATGACGCCGAGGAGGCCGCCGAAAGCACCGCCAGCAAGCGAAGTCAGCAATTCGACCAGCACGCCGACGAAGACCAGCCTCAGACCTGTTGCCGCACCCTCCAAGGCTAGCGCCGAAAGTTCGACTTGTTGCCCTCCGGGCAGTGGCATCGTCGTGCTGGCGGGAGCCTGGTAAGGATTGACCGAATCGTCCATGCTCAATGCTCCGCGCTTTCTACCGCATCAGGCTTTGACTGCCGACTCGTAGCGGCCGAAGACCATGCGGCCGGCGCTGGTTTGCAGCACGCTCGTCACGGCGATCCGGACGTTCTGATTGATGTGATCCCGGCCTCCCTCGACTACGATCATCGTGCCGTCGTCGAGATAGCCGACGCCTTGTCCGACTTCCTCGCCCGCCTTGACGATCCGCGTTTCGATCGTCTCGCCGGGCAAGAACACCGGCTTCAGGGCGTTGGCCAGATCGTTGAGATTGATGACGCCGACGCCGTGGAGCTTGGCCACTTTGTTCAGGTTGTAATCGTTCGTGACCACCTTGGCGTGGAGGTGCTTCGCCAGCAGCACGAGCTTTTGGTCGACGCTTTGACCGTTGAATTCCGGAAGATCGTGGTCGTAAATCGTCAATTCCACCGCGGGATTCGTGCGCAGGCGATTGAGCACGTCCAGACCGCGGCGGCCGCGCGTGCGTCGCAGGCGGTCGCCGCTGTCGGCGATGCCTTGCAACTCGCTGATCACGAACTGAGGCATGATGAGTTGGTTGTCCAACGCCTCGGTTGCCACGACATCGGCGATCCGCCCGTCGATCACCACGCTCGTATCCAGCACGTAAGGCGAGCGGCCTTTGATTTCCTTGGCGAATTCGACGTAGGGAATAATGAAACGAAAGTCGTTTTTCGTTTGCAGCAGCAGGCTGACGCAGGTGTAGCACAGCACCATGCCCAAGGCGATCATGATCCAATCGATGATTTGCGAATTGGCGTTCGAGACGGTCAGCAGCGGGGTGAGCGCCAACCGCACCACGTAGGTGAGAAACATCCCCACGATCAGCCCGAAGTAGAGGGCCGAGATCGTTTCCAATTGCTTCCGCCGGACCGAAATATCGACGGCGATGACCGCCAGCGCGCTGATGGCCACGCCCAACATCACGATCCAGGGAATCCAGGCCGGCTGCTTGGGCAAGACTTCGGAATTGATGAGCGCGACGCCCAGCCCGATGGCCACCACGAAGAACGTCGAACGCAGGGCGACAAGTGCGACGTTGGACATGGGCTGGCCTCTCTCGAACCGCGGATGCTCATGCGCTCGCGCCGCCCGGGGAGGGGCCGGCCCCGGCGGACCGTCACTGAACTAACAGCCCATCCGACAACCGGCGGGGACTGGCTCATTTTGCGATGCCCTGTGAGCAAAATGTGCCTGTCCGCCTCTCCCAGTCCGGTTCTCGGATAGGCTCTAAGTTCGCGGCTTCGCGTGTCCGGCAATTATAACAGACCCCCGCTACAGTGTCATGCGGTATCGCAAGTGTTTCGCGACGGAGCATCGTTCACACGCCGGACTGCACGGCGTTAAGGAAGGTGTCGTGCCTTGGTCCGTCGGAAAGAGGGGATAGCGCTGCCGGCACGAGGTCCCCGGATCTAAGCACGTTTGAACAGCCTGGCGTGCTCGCGCAGCGCGAAGCGGTCGGTCATGCCGGCTAGATAATCGACCGTGCTCCGCTCCAGGCCGAACTGCTCCGCCTGACCGCGGAACTTTTCGGGCAACAGCTCCGGCCGGGCAAGATATCCGGCAAACATCTCGCCGAGCGCAGCTTCGCGCTTCGCTGCGCATTCGCAACACCTGGGGATGCCGATAGACGCGGCCGTGCAGCATCTTTTCCAAAGCGACCTTTTTCTCGGCCAGTTCCGCGCTCGGCTGCACGACGCGCGGATTGGCACGAACCAGGGCGACGCTATCGATGTGCAAATCCGCGAGCCGCACCGTGGTCCGGGCCAGCAAATCGCCAACTTGCCAATCGACCAGCTCGTGCAGCACCGCCCGACGAAGTTCCGGCGCCGCCAACGCCGCATAACGCCGGCGAACCCGATCGGCTGCCTCGCTCCACAGGGGCTCGGCCAGCAGATCCTCGAGCGTGAGCAAGCCGAGCTCCAGCGCATCGTCGGCGTCGTGCGTGTCGTAAGCGATGCTATCCGCGGCATCGACCACCTGCGCTTCGATCCAAGGAGTTCGCATGTCGGGCGAGGTTTTGCTGGCTCGAACCGCCTGGCCTTCGAGCACTTCCTGCGACAAGTTCAAGCCAACAAATTCGGGATAGCGGCGTTCCAACTGTTCGACGATCCGCAACGCTTGCCGATTGTGGCTGAAGCCGCCGAATTCCCGCAGACAGTCGTCAAGCACATCCTCGCCGGCATGGCCAAATGGAGGATGGCCGATGTCGTGAACCAGTGCCAGGGCCTCGATAAAATCCTCGTTCAGAAGCAGCGCCCGGCCGATGGTTCGGGCGATGGAGGTGGCTTCGAGTGTGTGCGTCAGACGGCTGCGGTGGTAATCGCCCAACTCTCCGGTAAACACCTGGGTCTTGTAGGCCAACCGGCGAAAGGCGGCGCTATGCACGACCCGGTCGCGATCGCGCGCGAAAGGCGACCGGTAAGCATGCGGCGGCTCGGGATATTTACGGCCCGCCGAGGCCGCGGACCGCATCGCGTACGGGGCTAATAGCCAGGCTTCGCGCGCGGCAAGCGCTTCGGTCGGCGCGACGCTCGAAATTAGCGCCGCATCGCCGACACGCGAGATCGCTTCGCCACTCATGGCGCACTTCCCGGGCTGGCCGGCAATGTGGCGGCGGATATTGGGGGATTCGACGCTGCGGATTTCGATGCCGCGGATTCGAACGTCGCGGCGTCATGCGGCAGCGACTCTTGTAGGATCGCTTCGTGCAGCAAGCCCAGCAGTGCATCGAGCGATTGCGGAATCACGTGCGCGTCGGCCGTGACAGGCATGAAATTCGTATCGCCATGCCAGCGGGGCACGAGATGCCAATGCAAGTGGCCCGGCACGCCGGCTCCCGCCACCCGACCCAGATTCAATCCGATGTTGAACCCTTCGGCTTTGATCAGTCGCTGCAAGAGGCCCGTCATGCGGGTCAGGCATTGCACGATTTCAAGCTGTATTTCGGCGGTCAATTGGTCGAGCGTCGCACGATGCTCCAGCGGGGCGACCAGCAGATGGCCGTTGTTGTACGGATAGCGATTGAGCACCACCAGGCTGTGGGCATTACGCAATACGACCAAATTCGTGCGATCCTGATTGTCGGCGGCAGCGCGACATAGAAAGCATTCCGTGTCGGCGCCCGGCAACATGTGCAGCGCCATTTGCGGTTGTTGGGCCGCTGCGGTCCCCTGGATATAACCCAATCGCCAGGGTGCCCAAAGTTGATCGTGCGCCAAGGCTCAAGCTCCCCAGTGAATCATCATCGCCCCCTTCGCGATCCTCATCCGGGCTTACTCGGGCTTACTGCCTATCCGAGAACTGGCCGAGGGGAAAGGGGGACGGGCACATTTTACTCCCAGGGCACCGCAAAATGAGCCATTCCCCGCCGGTTCTCGGATAGGCTCTTAGTCTAGAAGCCAGTGCCATTTGCGGCAAGCAGCCGGAGGGTTGGCAAAATTGCGAGCGGCGAGCGGGCGGATGCGTTCAGCCCCAGAAATGCCACCATGATCGATGCGTCTTCAAGGCCGGCCGCGCGTTTGCGAGCGGTCCTCCGTGCGCGCGAATCGCGCCGCAGGTCTTCGCTTGGGCCATCCGCGTGCAGCTCATGTTTGCTCCGCTCAGGTTGGCTTTTTCCAGATTCGCCGCCACGAGATTGGCGCCGGTCAGATCGGACCCCCGCAGATCGGCTCCGCTGAGATCGGCCTGAGTCATATTTGCCCGCACGTCGGCCATACTCAGGTCGGCTGCGCTCAAGTCGGCCGATTCGAGGTTGGCCCCCGTAAGCTTGGCATAGCGAAAATGGGCTCCGTGCAATTTGGCGTGCGATAAGTCGGCGCCGACGAGCAGCGCGTCGGTAAAATCGGCCCGATCGAGCGTCGCTCCGGCCAGCGTCGCTCCGTTGAGACAAGCCCCCTTGAACATAGCGCCCGTCAGGTCGGCATTGCGCAGGTTCGCCTCGCGCAAATCGGCGTTGGCCAGCGTGGCGCCCTGCAAATCAAGATCCGCGAGATTAGCGCCCTGCAGCTTGGCCCCGACCAACTCCGCGCCGACCAACGAGTCGGCCGGAAGTTTAAGCAGCACTCGGCCTGTCGACTTGTGTTTGATCGATAGCACGCGGAGGACTCCGCAGTTTGATAGGCGAGGCCATTATAGTATGAAATGGGGGTATGTGAACAAAAATCATCGTGCTGGTCTGGGTAAGTTTCACGGACTGCTTTTGATTACGGGTGAAAAGACGATCATCGAACATCGGCAAGAAGGGAGAGCTGTGCGGTCGCCGGCAAAATCGAAATCATCAGCGCAGAAGGTCGACGGCGGGCTGGCGGGCCGTCGGCACATTCAATCCAAGCGTCGCGCCGCAGGTTCTTGGACTTTGCCCGACTGTTTCAAGTTGTTCCGGTGGGCGAGACGAGTTTGAACATAGCGATCCTGCCGACATGGTTTTTGCCATAAGCGTCGTATCCCTCGCTACCACATCGCCCGTCCACCTCGACCAGCCGGCGCCGCATGAATTTTCTTGTCGAGTTGGATGTTTTTTCCGGGCCGTTGGATCTGCTGCTCTATCTCGTGCGACGGCATGAGGTCGAGATCACCGAGATCCCCGTCGCGCCAATTACCGAACAGTTCCTCGAGTATCTGACGGTCCTGAAGCAGTTGGATGTCGATGCCGTCGGCGATTTCTTGGAGATCGCCAGCACGCTGATCGAGATCAAGTCGCGATTGCTGCTGCCGCATAGCGAGGAGATCGAAGAACCGCTGGATGACCCGCGCCGCGAGCTGGTCGAACGGCTATTGGAATATAAGAAATTCAAGGACGCGGCGACGATTCTTGAAGAACGGAGCCGGCAGTGGCAGCAGCGCTACGCCCGGCTGGCAGACGACGCGCCAACCCGAAAAAGCGACATGGCCGACGAGCCGATTCGCGAAGTGGAGCTGTGGGATTTGGTGAGTGCTTTCGGCCGGATTTTGCGGCAGCGCGACGCGGCGCGGCCTTCGAGCATCGTTTACGACGAAACGCCGATCCACGTCTACATGGCCCGGATCGAAGCCCGGCTGCGTGAGCGCGGGGTAGTTTCCTTCAGCGATTTGTTCCAACCGGATCAGCACAAGTCGGTGGTGGTCGGCTTGTTCTTCGCGGTGCTGGAGTTGGTGCGGCATCACGGAGTCCGGATCGAGCAGCAAGAGCTGCACGGAGAAATCTGGATTCTGGCCGCACTGCCCGGGGCGGACGACTTTGTGCCCAGGACTGATTCAGGCGAATCCGCTGACACGGCCCAAATGGAGGAAGGCGGCTCGGGCGCGATCGGGCTGCACCACCCCAATTGACCGCGGCCCGCTTGATTGCAGCCTCTTCCGACCCGCTGCGCCGGCTTATACACTGGGTGGCTCGCAGTCATTTTCAATACCGCGGTGCATAGTCCCACGAGTCGCCGGCAGCTCCATGATCGACAACGCGCCGGTTCGCACGCTTGTGCATAAGGGACTTACGATCGAAGGCTATTCTCGGGCCGCGGTGCAAACGTATTGGCGGATTCCGGAGCTCAAAGTCGGCTTCGACCTGGGGGCCCAGCCTTGGTCCTTCATGGGGACCGGCACCTGGTTCGTCTCGCATACGCATCTGGACCACGTGGCGGGGCTGCCGGTCTACGTCGCGCGGCGGCGGATGATGAAGATGGAGCCGCCGACGATCTATCTACCCGAATACGCGATCGAAAGCGTCGTCAAGATGCTGAAGTATTTCACGCGGCTCGATCGAGGCAGGATGCCGTGCGAGTTGAAGCCGATCGCAGCGGGCGACGAGATCGAACTGTCGCGGGAACTGGTCGTCACCATCTCGGCGACGACTCACACGATTCCTTCGCTCGGCTTCATCGTGTGGGAGCGGCGGCGAAAGCTGCGGGCCGAATTCCACAATCTGCCCGGCGACAAGATTCGCGATCTGCGGCTTGCCGGCACGGAGGTTACCGAAGAACATCGTCTGCCGCTCGTCGCCTATCTGGGCGATAGCGCGCCGCAAGGCTTGGACGCTTGTCCGGCGATGTATCAGGCGCGGGTGTTGATCACGGAGATGACGTTTGTCGCGCCCTCGCATCGCAAGGACCGGATCCATAAATTCGGCCACATGCACCTAGACGATCTGGTCGAGCGGCAGGCGAAGTTCAAGAACGAACTGATCATCGCTTCGCACTTCAGCACGCGCTACGGCCCCAGCCGGATCCGCCAGTTGGTCGAACGGGCATTGCCGGGTTTGCTCGATGGCCGGTTGAATCTGTGGATTTAGCAGAGCCGTGCTGCAGCAATGCGGCTTCCTTGGGTCGGCGATACAATACGCGGATGACTTTATCGCATCCCGCCGATTTGGATTCGGCTGAAAATTCGAATTCCGGCGTGCTTGCCGAGCAAGCTGTCGCGCGCTCCGCGTATTTTCATGTGCCGTTTTGCGCTCGGCGCTGCGGATATTGCAACTTCACGCTGGTGGCCAATCGCGCCGACTTGACCGAGTCGTATCTACGGGCCATCGAGATCGAGTTACGCGGGCTTGGGCAGCCGCGCGAAGTCGACACGCTGTTCTTCGGCGGCGGCACGCCCACGCAACTCAAGGGTGCGCAACTCGAGCGATTGCTGTCATTGGCGACCCACTGGCATCCCCCGGCGCGAGGGCATGAATTCAGTGTCGAGGCGAATCCGGCCGATGTGGATCGCGATGTCCTGCGGCTGCTGGCTCGATTCGGCGTCACGCGAATCAGCCTCGGCGCGCAGTCGTTTTCCGATGAAAAATTACACCTGCTGGAACGCGACCATACGACAAGGGACATCTACCGGGCGGTGAAGCTCGTTCGCGAAGCTGGGATGCACGTGGCGCTGGATCTGATCTTCGGCGCGCCCAATGAAACGCCCGCGGCCTGGCAAGCCGATCTCGACGCGGCGCTCGCGCTCGAGCCGGACCACGTGTCCACGTATGGGCTGACGTTCGAGCGCGGCACCACGTTTTGGAACCGGCTGTCGCATGGGCAGCTGTCACAGCTCGGCGATGAGACGCAGCGCGAGATGTTCGCCCGCGCGATCGATAGCCTGACGGCCGCGGAATTGGAACACTACGAAGTTTCGAATTTCGCCCGGCCGGGGCAACGATGCCGGCACAACGAAGTCTATTGGTCGGGCGGATCGTACTTCGCGGCGGGGCCAGGCGCGAGCCGGTATCTCGACGGCGTTCGCGAAACGAATCACCGTAGCACGACGACCTATCTCAAACGCGTGTTATCGGGGCGCTCTCCTATAGCCGATCGCGAACGGCTGGAGCCGGAAGACCGGGCGCGCGAGTTGCTTGTGTTCGGCCTGCGGCGAATGGAAGGCGTCGCGCGCGATTGGTTCACTGCTCGGACCGGATTTAAGATCGACGCCTTGGTCGGCCAGCCGCTGGAGCACTATCTTGCGCTGGGATTGTTCGAAGATGCGGGCGAACGGATTCGGCTGACGCGCGAAGGGCTGTTCGTCAGCGATGCGATCTGGCCCGATTTCTTGCGCTGTTGAGAAGAATCGAGATCTCATCCATCGCGCAACTGTGCAACCGAGCCGCGCACATCATACTGCTTTCACCGCGACCACGAGCTTGGCGAGGGAGCTTTTCGCGTCACCGAACAGGATCGCGCATTTCGGATTGTAAAACAGCGCGTTTTCAATCCCGGCAAAGCCCGGATTCATGCTCCGCTTCAGCACGATGATGTTCTGTGCTTGCTCGGCGTTGAGAATCGGCATGCCGAAGATGGGGCTCGACGCGTCGGTCTTGGCCGCGGGGTTCACGACATCGTTCGCACCGATCACCAGCGCCACGTCGGTGCGGGGGAATTCGCCGTTGATGTCGTCCATTTCGCACAGTTTGTCGTAGGGTACGTTGGCCTCGGCCAACAACACGTTCATGTGGCCCGGCATCCGGCCGGCGACGGGGTGGATGGCGAACTTCACCTCGCCCCCTCGGCTTTCGATTTGCTCGGCCAGCTCGCGCACCTCGTGCTGGGCGTGCGCCACGGCCATACCGTAGCCGGGGATCACGATCACATTGCGGGCATAAGCCAGTTGGATGGCGGCGTCGTCGACCGAAATACCGCGGACCGATTTGCCTTCCATCGACTCGGCCGCCGCGCCGCCGCCAGTCGGCCCGCTGCCGAAGGCGCCAAACAACACGTTGGCGAACGAGCGGTTCATGGCCCGGCTCATCAGGATCGACAGAATAAAGCCGCTCGCCCCGTCCAATGCTCCGGCGATGATGAGCACGTTGTTTTGCAACACGAAGCCAGTCGCCGACGAGGCCAGGCCGGCATAGGAATTCAGCAGCGAGATGACCACTGGCATGTCGGCCCCACCAATCGGCAAGACGATGAGCACGCCCGTCGTCAGGCCGACCACGATCATGGCGGCGAACATCCAAGCATGGACGCCGCTGGTGCTCGGCACGATGACCAGTCCGAGGAACAAGAGCACGGCCAACAGGAACAGCGAGATATTCGACGGATTTTGGAATTTGTAGGTAATCGGCGCGCTGGGGATGAACCCTTGCAGTTTGCCGAAGGCCATGAAGCTGCCGGTGATCGTCAGCGAGCCGAACATCACTTCGAAACCCAACGCGCCCATCTCCACGCGCAGAGCGCCACGTGGCCATATTCGAGCAGTTGATGCTGATAGTGTTCGATGCCCACGAGCGTGGCGGCCAGCGCGCCGAAGGCGTGCGAAATCGCGGTGCGTTGCGGCACGGCCGTCATCGGCATCCAGATCGAGATGGCCGCTCCGATCAGGCTGCCGAGAATCAGGCCCAGGATAATCCACTGATAATTGACGATCTCGTGATGCAACAACGTGCCGACGACCGCCAGCAGCATGCCCGCGGCGGCCAAGCGCATGCCGTTGCGGGCTTTGTCCGGCGCGGTCAGCCCCTTGAGGCCGAGAATGAACAGCACCGACGCCGCGAGATACGCGAGCTGGATGAAAGTCTCGGTCGCGTTCAATTCTTGTCCTGCCGCTTGAACATTCTCAGCATGCGATCGGTGATCATGAAGCCGCCGACCACGTTGATCGTCGCCGCGGTGACCGCCACGACGCCCAGCGTCACGCTGACGACGCTGCGATTGGCCCCGGCGGCCACCAATGAACCGACGAGCGAAATGCCGGAAATAGCGTTGGTGGCCGACATCAGCGGCGTGTGCAACAGTGCCGGCACTTTGGTGATGATCGCATAGCCGAGAAACCCGGCCAACAGAAATACGTACAGTTCAAGAAAATCGGTAATCGCCATGGCGGCTTTGTCGGCGCGTTCAATCCAGCGAGAAACCAAGGGAAATCGGACTTGCAAATGCTAATCTGGGCCGCGGCGCGACGCAAGTGGGGGGGCTGCGTCTGTTGCTCCGCGATGCCTGACACCTAGAAATTCGGAAGCTGACCGCCGCCTTGCAGGCGATGCCGTCACGACGCTCTGAGGCCGAATTGGCCGACCTCGCAAAAGAATGCGCGGATCGCGAGCGCGACACGCAGATCTCCTGCGCATGCAGAAACGGCCCCACGCCGCCAGCGCGGCTCATGCGCTCAATACGGCGGCGCGGTCAACAACTGGCCGTCGTTTCGGCAGCATAGCTGTTGATTCACCGCGGCGCTGATGGCATAGGAAATGGAATGCACCGAGCCATCGCAAAAGGCCATCATGAATCCGCTGAAATGAGGGCCGCCGAAACAATAATCGTCGTCCACGCCCGGGGTGTCTTGTTTCGGGCTGGTGGTGCTCCAACGAGAGAAGTCCCAGTCGTAGCCGACGTAGACCGGATTGTTGTCGGTCGGTTCCGTGCTGTCCAGGTAATGATCCGGATTGAGATATTTTTCGCCGAGCAAATACGTGTTGGTGGTTCCGTCCGTGATTTGAGCGATCTTCGTTCCCGCCAGGCAGCTAATCGCGCCGTCATACGGGTACGAGGGAAAGGTAAATCCCGGCGCATCGGCAGCCGTGGGATCGCTTCCCGTGAATCCCCAGAACGTTGGCCCGAGCGTGCCGCAATTCGAGCCATAATCGGAGTGCGAGGCGGTCGATACCTGCACCATGTTGCCCTCTTGATTCCCAGCGTTCGGGTAGGCCTGAACCGGGCGCCGCGAGGGGCAAATAATGACGGCGATCGGTATTTGAGCGGCAGCCCCTAACTGGACGGCCTTTTGCGACAGTGGCAGGCCAGCGCCCATGTCGTGCAGCCCACGCTGTTCAATGAACGGCAGGATGTTGTAAATCCAGCCCCCGGGCTGTTTCATCCCGGCGCCCCGATCGGGGTCGCCGCACCAGGTCCAATTCCAGCCGCCGTTGGGGAGATAGCCGTAAGCTGCCTCGTTGCTCAGGCAACCCAGCGCAAGCTGCTTTTCATTGTTCAAGCATTGCGTGACCCGGGCCGCCTCGCGGGCCGATTGGACCGCCGGCAAGAGCAGTGACATCAGAATGCCGATGATCGTGATGACCACCAGCAATTCGACGAGCGTGAAACCGCGCGAGCGGAGAAGATTCTTGCTAACTGATTCGTTCGTGTACACCGATCGCTGCTCCTCTGCCAATTCTCGAGGCCCCCGCCGATTGTACAGGAAGTCACGGGAAGAGTGAATCTTGTGGCGCCAAGCGTTGCCAAGTCCGGCCCGCTTCGATCAACCGCGCCGGCGTCTGCCGGAAACGAGCAGTTTTCAATAACTGCTCGCGTCGACGGGCAGATGGTCATTGGAAAGATTCAACTTGTCCCACACTCCCAGGCTCGAGGAGGAGGTGCCCAACTGAATGAAATCGGAGATGAAGTGAACGCTGCCGTCGGCGAAGGCTGTGTTCACGCCGCCGCCAGTGTGCAAGCTGCGGGCTCCCTGCTGCCAATTGGGGCCATTTCCCTCCCAGCATGGCATTCCCAGCAGAGCTAATTGAGTTTGCCCGCCCACGGCATTGACGACGTCGGTGCAGGTCAAAGGGTCGTCGGCGTTGAGGAGGGTCGAGTTGGGGCCGTTGGAGTCGGAAACATACCCGTGGCACCACAAGGCGCTGGTGCCGCCGCCGATGGCCCAGGTGCCCCGGATGTCGTATTGCGTGATGCCGGCGCGCAGTTCGCCGATCAAAATCGTATTGCTCGTGCCGTCTTTGATGTCGTCGATCCGCAGCGAGTCGTTGGCCCCCATCACGCCGCAATAGCCGCTGGACCACCACGGCGCGCCGAGACCTTCGCCGGCATACATGTATCCCAAGCTGGCGTTTGCACCATAATTGCCTCGTGCCCAGGGATAGGTCCCCAGATTGCTGGCCAGATTGCTCGGGCTGGTCGAAGCGATGAACGGTGTGCGGTTGAACGTATCGGACGGGCACAACAGGACCGCCAGATTCGTGCCGACGGCTTGAGAATTCGTTATGCCGTTGGCGTTCGGGTGGCTGGTGTCCGTCACCGGATAGGTCAGATTGAATTCTTGCCGCAAATTCATTTGCTCGAGTTGCGGCAAAATCAAGATCACCCAATCTTCGAATAGGTTGGGACTGTTGGTATTTTGAGCCTGGCTCGAATCGAAGCGCCGCTGCTGTTGCGCCAGACGGAACTGGGGGGAAATTTCCCGTAGCTCGTGTGATAGTTGAGCAGCGCCAAGGCAAGCTGCTTGCAGTTGTTCGAGCATTGCGTCCGTCGGGCCGCCTCGCGAGCCGACTGGACCGCCGGCAAGCAGCAGCGAAATGAGGATGCCGATGATCGTGATGACCACCAGCAATTCGACGAGCGTAAAGGCGCGCCGAGCGGCATCTTCGCCGCATGGGACCGCCTTGCGACATGCGAACACACTCCTGGGCAGACAAGAGGACCTACTCTATCCTAGCCGGAGCGGAGCGATTTAGCAGCCGGATTTTCGGTATTGGGTCAGTCTGAAATTCGCTTTTTGTAGGGGCCGCGCTTCCCGGCGACATTCAACGGCAAAAGATCGACCATATCGCCAACGGTCCACTTGCGATCGGTGATTCCGGCCTTAATGGCTGGGGTTGTTTTCAGCGTCATGTGGACCCGGACGAAGTTATGGTACATGAACGTGATGGCCACGCTGTAGGCCAGCATTTCGGCCTTCTTGCTGAATGCGTTGGTCAGCCGGGTATAGCGGCGATTGTTCATGCGAATATTGAGGTTTTGACGTTCCGCGTAGGCTGTCGAAACGTGCGCGGATCGGGTTCGCCGAAGATCGTATCGCGACGTGTTCCGAGGCACTTCGCTGGGCTGTAGGTGCGCTCTCTGGCGTGTTGCCGAACAACTTCACTAGCTGGGCATAGTCGATGAACGGGCCGAAGTGGTCGTGAACCGCGTCCAGATAGGTGCGGTTGCCATCGGTCGTTAGCTGGAAACGATTGGTCAGCGAGCTCGGCAACGTCCTGCATGAAGCTGTTGGCGTTGGCGGCATCGCGAGCACCTAGTCGCCACGAGATAATCAATTTCGTTTGGGCATCCATCGCGGTCCATGTCCACATCGAACCGACGCCCGGCATGCCCCGCATTTCGTCGGGCAGATTCTTCTCTTTCGCCCAGCAGAAATTCCAGATTTCGTCGCACTGGATTCGCTTGCAAGTGATGCCGCGCAGCACGTTGTCCTGGTAGGCGATAACCGCTTCGCCCAGGTCGATGGTCAGTTTCTGGATCGTGTTCTTCGCCACGCCCGTTATCCGGGTGGTGGCCGCGATGGAAACTCCGTCGCACAGGCATCGAATCACGGCACAGCGCTGGTCGCGGGATAGTGTTTTCATACTTCCCATTATGCTTGAGCGGTCAAGATATGTCAAGAAGGCATTTACCAATTAGGTAAAAGATTTTGTGGCAGTCTCCTTGCATTTGTTTTACCAAAGAGGTAAAAGAAATCTAGAGGACCGCCCGATTATGGAAATAGGGTTTACCAACGCCAAGCTGGCCAAGTTGTGCAATTCGGAAGGTAAGCTGCTGCACCAAGCATGGGCCCACAATGGCCAGGGTCATTCAACAGCGACTTGGCCAGTTGGCTGCCGCCGAAACACTGGAATTGATGCGGTTCGTGCCCGGTCACTGCCATTCACTGACGCAAAATCTCAAGGGGCTAATTGCGATCAACTTGGTTGGCAAAGAGCGATTGGCGTTTCGGCCGGATCACGATCCAGTTCCGGAGCTAGCAAGCGGCGGTCTCGATTGGAATCGCGTCGTAAAAATCGTCGTCGAAGGCATCGGCGATTATCACTAGGATGGGTGAATACACATGGCAACCCAAGATCGATATCCGTTTAATCCGGACTACGCTATTGCACCAGGTGCAACGCTCAAGGAGTCATTGGAATCCAAGGGGATTTCCCAAGCAGAGTTGGCGGCACGAATGGGCATGGCGGATAAGACCATCAGCCAGATCATCAATGGCATCGCACCAATTAGTTTTGACACCGCATACAAGCTTGAACTAGTCCTGGGGATTCCGGCGAGCTTTTGGAATCGCTTGGAGATGGCCTACAGAGAAAAACTGACACTTGCCGAGGAGACCGGAAAATTAAAGGCCGATTCTGAATGGCTCAAGGAATTGCCGGTCAAGGAATTGATTGAACGCCAATATGTCGAGCCAACCGACGACAAGGCCGTGTTGGTTCGTCGTCTTTTGGAATTCTTTGGCGTTGGCAGCGTCGATGCATGGAGGGCCGTTCTCGGAGGGGCAGTCATTCAATTCCGCGGTGGTGAGTCGCATCTTAAATATCCCGGCTATGTCGCCGCTTGGCGAAGGATCGGCGTCCTGCAAGCGCAGCAGATTGAGACCGAAAAATTCGACGCACAGGAGTTTGGCAAAGTGATTGCCGCCGCCCGCGAGCTGACGACACGGCCTGATTCCAGTTGGTTTACGAACCTTACCACGATGTGCGCCACCGCCGGGGTTGCGGTGGTTCTCACAAAGGAAATTCCTCGCGCGAGCATAAGCGGTGCTGCACGATGGCTCACAAAGGACAAGGCCCTTATTCAGTTGAGTCTAAAGTACAAAGCCGACGATCAATTTTGGTTCACATTTTTTCACGAGGCTGCGCATATCCTCAAGCACGGAAAGAAGGAGGTCTTCGTGGACTATGGTTTTAGCGAAGACGATATACTTGAGCGCGAAGCAAACGAGTTTGCAAGAAACGTGCTTATTCCTGTCGAATTCGCACGCCAACTGCCGCATTTGAATACGAGCGCTCGGATCAGAAAATTCGCAAGTGACGTTGGTGTTTCACCAGGAATTGTGGTTGGAAGGCTGCATTTTGATAAACTTGTTCCGATGAATCGATTCCACGAGTTAATAGCCAGGATTGATTGGGAATAGCGCATGAGCAAGAACTTCACGGCGTCCAACGAATTTACAGCATGGGCGCAAAGCGTAAGTGGCATGCTGACGAAAATAAAAACCGAGTACGGAGGAATTTCGGCGATGGTTGAGCGGGCTGATTGGGACACGGCCAAAACGGACTTCGCGTTAAGCTTGCTCCGCACCCTGCGGAGCCACGTCACCAAAATTGAGAAGGAGCTTTCCAGTCATGTCAAAGGTAGGTTCGGCTAAGACAACTTCCGAGCAGTGGCAATCTCACTGGCGGAAATACCAATCTGAGCATCCAGGCGCATTTCGCCCCAAGAAATTTATCGATTGGGCGATCGCAAAGGAACTAGTCGATATACCGGAGGAAGATCCTCGCGACATTCTCGTTAGAGCATTTAAGAAGGCGGCTCGCGAGATAAAAATAAGAGACCCGCAAGATCGGATCGTGCGAGAGATGCTCCCCGCAAAAGTTCCGTGCATAGACGAGAACGGCCAAATGTTTCTAGCCGTGACCTACGACCATATTCATTCGATGAGTGCCGATCACGCTCTTTTGGTATTCGACCAGCGCGACGAGAATATCGGAAAACAGAAACGATCGGCTACGCGGGACTTACAGAGCTTTCTCGACAACAACCCAAACGCCAAGGGGCATGAACATCAGTTCGTGTTTGCTTTCCTGGATGAGTCGCCAACGACAAACGCCCTGCCGACGACTGAGAAGATTTCGGAATCCCCGGCCGGGAAACCCCCAAAACCTCGCTAAGCGCTTCCGTGCCCCCAGCAGCTTCGCCGCCGCCTTCTTGGCGATGGCCTTGCGCTTCGCTGGCGACAACTTGGCCATGCGGGCCGGGCCGCCCTTAAGGCCGCCTAGTCTTCCCAGCGCCACCGCTGCCGGATTCTTCTCCGGCTTGTCGCTGGGCTTCGCCGGCTCAGCGTCCGGTACGACCGCATCAAGGATTGACCGGGCTAGCTGCTGAGTGTCTTTTTGTTTGCTTGAGCGTTTAGGCATAGCACGAATATAGGCTATTCTTGTACGCTCTGTCCACTGCGATCACGCATAGTCAGAATTACCCCGCCGGCCGTCAAAAAGGAATGCGCTACAGTTGGGGCAACACCTGAGACAGTTGGATAATCGGCCAGTTCGCCGACTTGCTCGGCAAATCTATCCGGAAACGGCAAGAGATCGGTGGACTTCATCGCTTCTTCCATCACTGCCTTTATTGGTCGTGCCATTTTGACTCTATCTCCGTTGGCCAGTGATGATAGGGTACACGAGCCCTAGGGTGTCAGCAAAGGCCATTAGCGGTTCGATGTGCAATTGTAGAAATGGATTTCCAGAAGACGAGACGTACAGCAGGCCGAGCATGCTTTTCTGGCCGTCGATGTGACCATTGATTGGTGCAATCATTACGGTCTTAATGTCCGGGAGCCTGTCATTTGGTTGCTCTTTCCACGCTTCGTCGGCGATTGCCTTGGCGAGATTTCGAAAAATACAAACACCAACCTTGTCCTTTTTTCGAAACATGCGTGAAATTCCGTCGTCGAATGACAGCGGCTGCGACGACTGCTGGCGATTCGGATTAAGCTTGGCTGACCGGCCAACTGTAATATACCGCCTAGAGTCGCCAGTCCCTGCGGCCAAGCGGATGCACGAGCCGATTGTTTGATCTCCAGTGAGCCCGCGAAAATACTGGGCTATCCGCTCCGCCGAATCTGAATGGAACCTCTTGAACAGGTGCGGATATTGGGCCCTTGCGGCGTCGTCGCCACTTAAGGCAGACGCCACGATCTTTAAAACGTCGTCGCGTAGGTTGTGAAAAAAATGGTGAAGCTGCTTGCCCTACGACGATCTGGCGAAGTCGCGTAGTCCGCACAACGAGGAGCGTGACTACTGACAGGATCGCCACTGCTACAACCGCTGCCGAGACGTACCACGGCTGGCCGGTATAGATCGTGACCAACATTGCCGCAAATTCAACGATCCGATGCTAACCACGCCGAGCCGCATCTTCGCGCATGGGACCGCCTTCGAACATGCGAGTTCACTCCCGGGATACAGAGGATCTACTTTGATCCTACCCGGAGTGAAGTGATTTGCGAACTAAATTTCGCGAAAATCTGCCCAACCGACTCCCGCAACAGAGGTCTGCCCGGCCGGACAGCTTCGGCTTTCGCCGCCCAATCAGAACGCGCTGGCGTCGATCGGCAGGCCGTCGTTCGACAGATTAAGCTTGTCCCACACGCCCAAGTTGGCCGGGTTGTTGGTATTCGTGCCCAACTGGACGAAATCCGAAATGAAGTGCACGCTGCCGTCGGCGAAGCAAGTGTTGATGCCGCCGGTATGCAGGCTACGCGGACCCTGTTGCTCGCTGTTGCCCGTTTGCCAACAGGACATGTCGAGTTGGCTTATTTGCGGAGCGCCGCCGACGGCTGTTTCTATTTCCGAGCAATTCTGCATGTCGTCGCCGCTGCCGCTGTTGCAGTTTGGCCCGTTGTCGTCGCCGATGAATCCATGGGCCCACAGTGCGCTGGCGTTGTTGCCGCTCATCGCCCAGACGCCACGCGAATCGTAGGAAGTCAATCCGGCGCGGATTTCGCCTACCAAAATCGTATTGCTCGTGCCGTCCTTGATGTCGTCGATGCGCAGCGACACGTTCGCCCCCATCACGCCCCTGCAATAGCGGCTGTTCCAGCCTGCCCCCCCGCCGTCGCCGATGTCCTGCGCCGATCCGCCGGGCGGCGTGAACGTGAAAGACGACATCGCCTGAAAGGCCATGTAACCCATTGCCGCGTTGGCGGCGTAGTCGCCCCGAGCCCAGGGAAAGTTGCCGAGGCCGCTGAGTTTTCCGCCCGGATCGGTCGAGGCGTTGAAGGCGACGCGATTGAACGTGTCGGACGGGCAAAGCATCACCGACAAGTTCGTGCCGACAGCCTGCGAGTTGGTGGTCCCTTGCGCATTGGTGTGGGTGCTGTCGGTCGTGGGATATGCGAGATTGAATTGTTGCTGGAGATTGCTCCCTTCCAATTGCGGCAGAATCAGGATCACCCAGTTCTCGTAAATATTGCCGTTGTTCGGTTGCTCACACTGCGACGCGTCAAAAGCGGAACTGCTGTTGCGCCACACGGAACTCGGGGGAAACTTACCGAAGCTGGTGTGGTAGTTGCTCAGCGCCAAGCCAAGTTGCTTGCAGTTGTTCTGACATTGCAGCCGCCGGGCCGCCTCGCGGGCCGATTGCACCGCAGGCAATAGCAGCGAAATCAGAATGCCGATAATGGTGATGACCACCAGCAATTCGACGAGCGTAAAAGCTCGGCGAGCAAGAGCGCAACCCGAACCCCCACCAGACCGCGTCTGACTTCTTGCACGCATGATGCCACTTCTCTTTCCCCACCCCTGTCCAGGCGCAGTTTAACACGCCGGCGCGACATTTGGTAACGGGGTATTTCCATCTGGGGGGCAATGGTGTGGGCGTCTCGAAAGTGGGTGGAAAATCTGGTCTGATGGAGGTTGTGTCGCAAAAGGGGGGCGTACCCGAGGGCTATGTTGAGGTGTGTGATGCGTGAGTTGAAGGCTGCTATTATCACTGCAAAGCCTGTCACCAGGGGTTCGTTCCCTGGGACAGAGAACTGGGGCTCAACCAGCGCAGTTTTACCCCGGCTGCTCAGGAGGTAGTGGCCTTGGCCGGGACCCTGGCTCAGCGAGCGCACCCAAATGGAACGCATTCTGGAAAGACCACCCAAATTAAGGGCCGGCTTTACCCGCAAACATGACGCACACACGACCACTGAGTCGACAACCACTGGGCCGACACTTGCTTGCCGCGCCGGGGTTGAATAACATGGAGGTCAAGGTGGAGCAAAGTCGCTTCTGAATTGAGCCCGGCGAACAACCTCGCAAGAGAGCGCTTCTTCCGGCGATGATTCGGCAAGTGCATGTGGGGCAATATCCCGCGTCAACGATTAGTGCCGCTCATTCGAGCGGGCAATTCGTAGGATATTCGCTTCAGTGTTGATTGAGCTTCTTGTGGCGCCGTGAATTCTTTTCGAACAGTCGATCTTTTTTTCTTGCGGTGCAGTTTGCCGTTTCCCGTTGCTTGTGCGCCGATCGGCATTTCGGCGCGGATCAACTCGCGGACGGTCTCGGAAAGAGAATTGGCTCAACGCCACGCGCAATGTGGGAACAGGCGCGCGGCGGGTGTGGCAAGCCTTGGCAGGCATTGCCGATTTTTGAGCATTCGTTGTTCATCCTAGCTGGTGAAACAGGGAGACTGGCTCTTCGCGACCTGACTGCCTTGCCGCAGTTTGGTGCTGATCGCGAAATGTCTGTGTCCACTGAACAGCCGGCCGGGACGAACGAAAGTCCGGGAGCATGGCATGAGCATTGCCGACTGGGATCCGAGCGCCGCCAATCTGAATGCACACCCGCTGGCGCCGAAAGGCGCAGGAAGAAGATGACCGCTTCGCGCACGAAGAGCATTCCAGGCAGAAATCCGAAGCATATCTCCCCGAACATCGGCGGACCGAGCCTGGCCGGCGTCCTTTGCATCGCTTGGCCATCGTGCGCCGGCAACAGGGCGTTTCGCTCCGCAACATGGCTCGCCGGCTTGACGTCGACGCCAGTCAGGTCAGCCTGCAAGAGCAAGAAACGACCGACTTGTCCCTCAGCGTCCTCTATGAATGGCAGAAGATCCTCGAAGTGCCAGTTGCCGACTTGCTGGTCGATACCGATGGCCCGTTGTCACCGCCAGTGTTGGAACGGGCCAGAATGGTCAAGTTGATGAAAACTGCCGCGGCGATCATGGAAAAGGCGCAATCCAACTCGCTCCGCCGTTTGGTAACGATGCTGATCGAACAGCTCGTGGAAATCATGCCCGAGCTGCGCGACGTATCGCCCTGGCACACCGTGGGACAGCGTCGCACGCTGGATGATTACGGGCGCGTCGTCGAGCGGCAACTTCCGGACGATCTGCTCCGCCGAACGTCGCACTAGGCTCTGAGCCGGTCCGGGAACCTTCTGGGCAAATGGTGCGGTCTCACGTCCCGTTTTGTTCGCCACAGAATCACAAAGATCGGCTGTCCATTAGCCGTTGGATTGGCTCGTAGGAAGATCGACAGCCGGGCCGCGCGATCGTGCCGATTGCCAAGTGCTAGCTTGGCATGTTTCTCCGGCAGCCGCAACCACTAGACACAAGCTCCCGCCAGCGGCTAAGTTAGTGCTTGCACGGCGGTCGTCGGATTCCCACAGCCCACGCGCCGCTGCCGCGCCCCACAGCCCCGTATTTGTGACTGTCGCCGGGCCGCGCGGGACGTGGCTGGAATCCAGCGTCGCCGATTGCATCCAAGCTGTCCATTCACTCCTGGTGCCGTTTCCACGGTAGCCGATGCGGTTCTTTCAATTTGTCTACAAGAATGTGCTCCGGCGTAAGTTTCGCTCGCTGCTGACTGGCATCGGCGTGGCGGTGGCGATCACAGCCGTGGTCGCCTTGCTTGGCGTTTCCAGCGGCTTCGAGAAATCGTCGCGCGAGATGCTGTCGGCCGAAGGAATCGACCTGATCGTCGTTCATGCCGGCTTGGGGCAACACGACACCAGCCGGCTCGACGAATCGGTTGGTGCACAAATCTCCGCTCTGTCGGAAGTCGACAGGGTCGCGCCCCAGTTGAACGACACCGTGAAACTCAACGACAATCCGGTCGGGGTTCCCCTGATGGGACTCTACGCCGAATCGTTCAATATGGCCAAATTGAATGATAAGATCGAATCTGGGGGCCGGATGCTCACCGCTACCGACAAAGATGGGGTGCTTCTCGGCAAGTTTCTCGCGGCCAGCCTGGGCAAAAAACCGGGCGACACGGTCGAAATCGAGCTGAAAAAGTTCGACGTCGTGGGCATCTTCGACGGGCCCTCGATGTTCGAGAACCGGGCCGCCGTAGCCCTGCTTCCCGTGCTGCAAACACTGATGGATCAGGAGCATCAGGTTTCCGAATTCGATATCAAGTTAAAGCCCGAGTTCAGCGGCGACACGACCGCGCTCGATCGGTTGAAGACGAAGATCGCCGAACTGAAAGACGCCAAAGGGAATCTCTACCATCTCGAACCTTTGACCACCGAGCAGTATGTCAGCAGTTCCAACGAGTTGCGGCTGTCCCGGGCGATGGCCTGGATGACCTCGGCGATCGCCCTGGCCATCGGAGCCGTGGGAATGCTGAATACGATGATCATGTCGGTGCTGGAACGGACCCAGGAAATCGGCATTTTGCGAGCCATCGGCTGGCGCCGGCTGCGCATCATGCGCATGATCCTCAGCGAGTCATTTGTGTTGAGTTTGGCCGGGGCGGCGGCGGGAATCGTCGGCGCAGTCTGCCTGACGCGGATCATCAGTCATCTGCCGGAGGCCGAAGGCCTGGTGCGGCCGAATATCTCGCCGGATGTCATTTTCACCGGCTTTCTGCTGGCATTATTAGTGGGTTTGGTGGGCGGGGCTTACCCGGCAATCCGCGGGGCAAATTTAGCGCCAACGGAGGCTTTGCGTTATGAGTAGCGCCTACGAAGATGCGGTCGCGCCCGCCGTGTTGCGCGTCGACCATGTGAGCCGCAAATATCCAGACGGAGCCGTAACCGCCCTGAACGACGTCTCGCTGGAAGTCCGCCGTGGCGAATATGTGGCCATCATGGGCCCCAGCGGGAGCGGCAAATCGACGCTGCTGAATTTGCTCGGGACACTCGACCGGCCGACCCAGGGTGAAATCTACTTCGAGGGGCAGCCGCTTTCGAAAATGCGCGACCTGGACGGTTTCCGCTCCAAGAAAATCGGCTTCGTGTTCCAGTCGTTCCATCTGATCCCCACGCTGACGTCGGTCGAAAACGTGCAAATTCCCATGTTCGAAGGCTCGCTGTCGGCATCGGCTCGCGTTCGCCGGGCGAAAGAGCTGCTCGAATCCGTCGGCATGGGCCATCGGTTGAATCACTTGCCGATGCAACTATCGGTCGGCGAGCGGCAGCGGGTCGCGATTGCCCGCTCGCTGGCCAACGAGCCCCAATTCCTGCTGGCCGATGAACCAACCGGGAATTTGGATTCGCACTCCGGCGCCGAAGTGCTCGAGTTATTCGACGTTCTGCATCGGGAGCGGGGTATGACGCTGATCATCATCACGCACAGTCTGGAAGTCGCCGAACGGGCCGAACGCATTGTCCTGATCCGCGACGGAAGACTGACCGAGGAACCCGCCAATTCGACCGCCCATCGCGAACGGCTGTAGAAAAAAATGGGGCTGGCCCCGAGCGACCGATCCAATGTCGCGCCCGTGTTCACGTCGCCGCGAGGCGCCTGTCTTCCGTTTCCTCGCCGGCCGCCGCCGCGCTGCCAACAGCCTGTTGAAAAAGGGGACTGGCTCTTAGCGATCGAGAGGATCTCCCCCAGTATTGACGTACCCGCGTAGTGCCTGTCCCCTTTTTCAATGGGCTGCTAAACCCAGCGGTCCAATGCAAAACTAACTCGCCTAATTAAATCCCGCCACGAGCCGAGGATGCGCCACTTTTCCCTGGTCTGGAAAAATCTGACTCGCCGCCGCACGCGCAGCGTGCTGACGGTCGTCGGGCTGGCTGTGGCGGTCGCCGCGGTCGTGTCGTTGGTCGGCATCTCGGACGGCTTCTCGCGGCAGTACAAAGCGCTCTACGCGCGGCGCGGGATCGATCTTGTGGTGCAACGCGTCGGCAGCGGAGCCGAACTGAACAACGGCCTGTCAGAATCGCTGGGGGCGAAAATCGAAAAACTGCCGGGCGTAGCCGTGGCCATGGGGGGCTTGGTCGACATGGTGTCGTTTCCAGACAACGATTTGATGAACGTCCTCATCAACGGCTGGCCGATCGGCTCGCCCCTGTTCCAAGAATTGGACAACAAGGATCCCAAAAATCCGAGCCTGGTGGGCCGGCTTCCCACCGCTCAGGATCATAAAAAAGTGTTGCTCGGAAAAGTCCTGGCCTCGAACCTGGGCGTCAAAGTCGGCGACAAGATCCCGATGTACGGTGATCAGGTGGAAGTGATCGGCATTTTCGACAGTTCGCAAGTTTACGAAAGCGGATCGATTGCGATTCCGCTCCACGACTTGCAGCAATTCATGAATCGGCCCCATCAAGTGACTGGCTATATCGTCCGCTCGAACATTCCGAAGGACAACACGCCCGAGCATCAAGCCGCGTTGAGAGCGCTCGCCCGACAAATCGAAGCGCTCGAGCCCGGGATCGCCGCCGTCGCGACGAACGATTTCATCGAGAACGTCGGGCCGATCAAACTCAGCCGTTCCGTGGCCTGGGCCACCTCGGCAATCGCCTTGCTCATCGGCGCGATCGGCATGCTGAACACGATGGTCATGTCCGTGTTCGAGCGGATCAAGGAAATCGGCACCCTGCGGGCAATCGGCTGGCGCAAGTACCGGGTGATGCGCTTGATCCTCGTCGAATCGCTGTTGCTCAGCCTGGCGGGAGGCGCTGTCGGCTCGATCGCCGCGATCTGCCTGACGCATTTCCTCAGCCACATGCGCTACACCTCGGGCTTCATCCAAGGCGAAGTCGCCCCCTGGGTCGTCGTCGAGGGCTGCCTGTTGGCCGTGGCGATCGGCCTGGCGGGAGCGATCTATCCAGCCTATTGGGGCGCGAATCTCCGCCCGGTCGACGCGCTACGCCGCAGCAAATAAGCGCAATGCGCCGCGCGAGCGTTATTTTAAGGAAAGCCTGAAGCGCAAGCGAAGGGCAACGCGCAAAGATAACGTCTTGCCTCTTCGCTCTCGCTTCAGGCTCATGCGTTTTGAAATAAAGCCTGCTGCGCCGGAATGGCCACGCGGTTTACTGGCCCAGCAGCACTTTGCGGCGGAAAAGCCGGACGTCATCCGGCGTTTCGGCCAATAGCTTTGGCCGCAGCAGGTCGTTGCCGTTGAACCAGCCCTGCGGCTCGTCATAGACGAAATGGTATTCAACCAATAGGACCCCCGTCGGATCGACGAGCTCGGTGATCTTCGTGTAGCCGCCGGATGAGTGATAAATCGTCGGATTGCCCAATTGAAGTTGTCCGCCCGCGGCGCCGAGGACCGGTTGCCATTGGTTGGCGAACTTCGGATCCTGATCGAACCGCGAGTCGACGATTCCGGCCAACACGCTCGACGTCTTGGTGGTCGTTTGCGTCAGTTGGCAAGTGCCACCTACCAGAACCCGCGTGTTGGTCGGAAAAACTCGAAATTGGCCCCACACATACGACTCCCGAACTCCCGCCAGATTCTTAGGGACGATATTGCGATGGTCGAGATCGGCGGCTGAGAGCGTGATCAGCTTGTCGTTCTTGTCCGGCTTGAACTGGTCCTTGAGAAACTTGGGGTCCGCGACCTTTGCCAGAGCGCCGCGCACGACAAACCATAGGTCGATGCTATGTCCAGGAACTCCCTGTCCGTACTTCGGCTCGTCGATCACCATCACGTAGGGGGCGTTCAATCCGGTTCCCTCGAATCGAGCGAATCGTGCGAACGTCAACGCCGTCCCTTGCTTCAGCGCCAGAATCCCTGCGATCGCAGCCTGTTGTTGTGCGGCGCTTAATCCATCCGCTAGCGTCGGGGGGCGAAGCCGGCGCATTCCCGACTGATCGAACGCGATGCCTTTTTTCAGCAAGGTTTCGAGAATCGGATTGTCCTGCGCACTGGCCTGCCCTGCGGTCCAAATCACCGCGATTACGCTTGCCAACAGCACGAACCGCCCGAAAAGTCGACGTTGAATTTGCATGGGATTCTGCATTCTTTCGAGTGGAAGGGAATGGGTCCGCTTCGCACGCCACTGTCGATGCCCCACGGCTTACTAAGTTTAAGCACAAAGGGAGTAAATGAGAACCCGCGAATCGCGTTTGACATCGCGGTAGGGTGGGCACTGCCACCGCAAGTCCAGTCACGCCGAGACTTGCCGCAGCAAAACTCCTGGTTGGCAGTGCCCACCCTGCACGGCTCTAGTCCACGCGGAGATTGAGCGCGCTGGCCTGCTGCTTGCTTCCGGCCGTCGCGGCGGCGGATTCCGTTGGCTTTGCCGACTCGGCCCGAATGGCTTGCGCGAACATGTCGTCGTACTTGGTTCCGGCCAGGCGGATCAGCAATAGTTTCTGATCCATCTGGCCTGCGCGACTCGGTGAAGAAATAGTGACCCAAGCTGCCGGGCCGTTGGGCCAGGCTGCTGAGCACCAGGGTTTGATTCGGCGCGAGCGCGATATCGAGCTTGAGCTTGTCGAACGTTTGCTTCGGCTTGCCCGATTGCAGGCGCAACACGCCGTCCTGTCCGACCCACTGCTGCCGGCTGTCGCCGTACTCGAGCTCCGGTGTCAGGCTCAGCCGCACGCGACCGTCACCTTGCGGATCGACCAGGATCGAAAACAGTCCCTGGGCCTGCGAATACGTTTTGCCGCGCACCTGTCCGTCCTCACACGTGAGCAGCGAGAGCTGGTCGTACACCGGCGAGGCGACAATCTTTCCGGAGCGGCCTCGATGGGCTTGCAGACGCCACCGCCGGACCGGCGATTCCGATTGCAGCTTGGCCGCCGCCGCGGCCGGCGTGGATTGATCCTCGGCGATCGTCAAGCGTTTCGCCAGCATGTCGGGCAAGGGACCGCCGATCAGGCCCGAGCGCATGCCATTGACGGCGAGCTCGCGGCGCACGGCAGACTGGCAGTTCCAGCTCGTCGACCTCGCCCCACAAGTGCCGGCACAACTCGGGATCGCCCAGCGGAAAACGGACGAACAAGACATCCAGATCGGCCCCGTCGGTCGACAGGTCGATCGGCGCCAGCGGCGACGTGCCGCTTTTCGGCGCAGCGGTGAGGCCCGTGCAGCCTGCCGCCAGCGGCGCAGAGCCATACGAGCACGCTCAAGCGCCAGCCGATCCAGTTCGCCATGATTTGCCCGCCAAGAGCAGCCTGCAGCCCGCTCGACTTGGGGCCGGATTAGGGGGCTAAGGCTAGGCGGCCCAAGGACTCGCGTCAATGCCGATTGAGGGACGTGAGGAGTTGAGGGGCGTGAGGGGCCGAGAACCAGGCGAAAACACGAAAAGCCCAGGGATGGCTATCCCTGGGCTCGGTCTATGATTCGGAGCCCACGGTAATGTCCGCGTTCATTGGCGAAATTCAGGCGACTGGCTCAGGACGCGGAGCCTGGGAGCGCTGGGAAGTCCGATCGCGGACACCGACGAACTCCAAAATCGCCCGGGTCCCGCCGTCGCCTAGGCGCGGTTTGGCCAGGCGCAGGATCCGGGTATAGCCGCCCGGACGATCGACGAATCGTCGCGCGACCGTCGAAAACAGCACCCGCGTGGCCCGCTTATCTCCTAGCATTTGCAATGCCCGGCGGCGGGCATTCACCAGCGGAGCGATCGCCTGATTCCATTTTTTCCATTCATCGCTCTTGCGCCACTCGCGCCATGTGTCCGTGTTGCGCTCGGCGGTGGTGGCGTAGGGCCGGGCATCGTCTTCGGCGGCCAGCCCGCGCACGGCGATGGTGATGCAGCGCCTCCAGGTAGCCGCGCACTTCTTTCGCCTTCTCGAGCGTGGTGATGATCCGGCCCTTCACCTCGGGCTGGTTGTCATCGTGCTCCGCATCGCGTTCGGTCAGAATCAAGGCGCTGGAGAGATTGCGAAACAAAGCCAGCCGGTGGCTTGGACTTCGACCTAACACACGGCCTTTTCGACGATGACGCATGGCAAACTCCGCGAAGATTTCAAAGGTAGCTACTCGACAAGCAAGCAGCCAGCGTGTTCATTCGGCAGCGTAAGCGTGTTGGCAAAACTCTAAGCGCCGGCGGCGGCGGGCACGCGCATTCCCAACCGCAGGCCGAGCTCGGACAGCTTGTCGCGCACTTCGCGCAAGGTCGTCTCGCCAAAGTTGCGGACATCCATCAGTTGGTCTTCCGACTTGGAAACCAAATCGCGGACCGAGCGAATGTCCTCGTTCTCCAGGCAGTTGGTCGCCCGGACCGACAGCTTCAATTCGGCGATGCTCATCGCCAGCTTCGACTCGATCGCCACGTCGTTGCCCAGCCCGCCCAGCCCACGCACCGCCGAGCTCGACTCGTGAGCCAAGCTCGTTGTACTGCACGAACGGGTTCAAATGCTTGCGGAGAATCTTGGCGGATTCGACCAGGGCCATTTCGGGGCCCAGCGAGCCGTTGGTCCAAATTTCGAGCGTCAGCTTGTCGTAGTTGGTCTTCTGGCCGACGCGGGTTTCCTCAATCTCGTAACGCACGCGGGTCACGGGGCTGTAGACGGCGTCGATCGGAATGATGCCGATTTCTTGCACGTTCGGGCTGTGCTCGGTGGCCGCCACGTAGCCGCGGCCATTTTCGACGACCATTTCCATGACGAAGGGCACGTCGTCGGTCAGCGTGACCAGCACGTGATGCTTGTTGATCACGTCAACCGATTCGTCGGTTTGGACATCGGCCCCCGTGACCACGCCTTGCTTATGCTTTTCGATCCGGATGATCTTTGTCGACTCGCTGTAGTTCTTGACGATCAGCGACTTTGACGTTCAGCACGACGTCGGTCATGTCCTCGACCACGCCGGGGAGCGTGGTGAATTCATGCTTGACGTTGTGAATGTTCAACTGCGTCACCGCGCTTCCCTCCAGGCTGGAGAGCAAGATGCGACGCAGCGAATTGCCGATCGTCACGCCGAAACCGCGCTCAAACGGCTCGACGACGAACTTGCCGTAAGTGGCCGAAAGGGTCTTCGCGTCGCACGTCACGACACTAGGCAGTTCCAGTCCTCGCCAGCGAATATGCATTGTGATCCTCCCAGGGGAGCAACGAGTGGAAAGCAAGCCGTGCGGCGGCGAACCCCTCGGGCAATTCGGCCCGCACAACACCTGACCTGCCGAGATTCAAACCTGTACGTGTCACGCTTCGTGCTCTTGCCGGACAGCAGGGCCGTCGGGCATCGCCGCGCTGACGGAATGGATTGAGCGGAATTATTTAGAGCACAACTCGACGATTAGGTTCGACTGTACGCGGATCGAAACGTCGTCCGCCGTGGGCAACCGGCTAATGCGACCTTCGGGAATCGGGCCTTCGATGCGCGAAAGGAATTCCGGCACGTCGCGGCGCGTTTCAGCCAGATTCGACAGCACGGCTTGCAGACTCTTCGACCGATTCTTGGTCCGGACGATGTCGCCCGCCTTCACCAGGTAGCTGGGAATGTCGACTCGATGGCCGTTGACGGTGATGTGGCCATGGGAAATCAACTGCCGGGCTTGAGCCCGCGATTGGCCGAAGCTCAGCCGGTGGACGATGTTGTCCAGCCGTCGCTCGAGCAACAGCATCAGCGATTCGCCGGTATTTCCCTTGCCTTTTTCAGCCATGGCGAAGTAGCCGCGGAACTGCCGCTCGAGGACGCCGTAGTAATGCTTTACTTTTTGCTTCTCGCGAAGATGGATTCCATAGTCGGTGAGTTTGCCGCGGCGAGCCTGATTCATGCCGGGGGCGGTGTCGCGGCGCTCGATCGCGCACTTGGGCGTGTCGCACCGCGAGCCCTTCAAAAACAGCTTCAGCCCGTCACGACGGCAGAGCCGGCAAACAGGTCCAGTGGTCCGAGCCATACGAGTTTTTGTCCCTTCAACCTAAAATCGAAATTCATTGCGAATGTCTGCCGGCCGCGGATGGCGATCCGCACGGCCGAGGGCGATGTGATTTGCTTCTGGTGCCCATTCAACGCCTGATTCTTGGATTGTGTGCCACTGGCTCTGCCAGTGTTCTTTGGAATTCTTGCCTTGATCGTTCCGCAATGAAGAACACTGGCAAAGCCAGTGGCGCCCTAAATCGTTGTCTACACGCGGCGCTTCTTGGGCGGGCGGCAACCGTTGTGCGGCAGCGGCGTGATGTCCTCGATCGACTTGATCGTCAAGCCGGCCGATTGCAGAGCCGTGATCGCACTTTCGCGCCCGCCGCCCGGCCCCTTCACGCGAACCTCCAACTCCTTCACGCCAAACTTCGACGCCTTTTCGGCACACTGCTGCGCGGCGCACTGGCCGGCGAACGGCGTGCTCTTGCGGCTCCCTTTGAATCCACACGTGCCGCCGCTGGCCCAACACAGGGCGTCTCCCTTCGTGTCGGTGATCGTGACCGTGGTGTTGTTGAAGCTCGCCTTGATGAAGGCGATCCCCACCGTGACGTTTCGCCGAGCTTTGCGTCGCTTGCTTTTGGCCACCGCGCTCACCTACTGGTAATTATGCCGATGCTGAAACCGTTAACCGCCCACGCCGTTGCTTCACACCGCGCCGGGCGAGCCCGGCGGCTAAATGGGGGCGTTACTTCATATCGCTTTACTTCATATCTTTGACGCCCTTCTTGCCGGCCACCGTCTTTTTCGGGCCCTTGCGAGTCCGCGCGTTGGTTCGCGTGCGCTGGCCTCGAACCGGCAACCCGCGGCGATGGCGAATGCCTCGGTACGAGTTGATGTCACGCAGCCGCGAAATGTTCTGCGACACCTGCCGGCGAAGTTGACCTTCGACCACATAATCCTTGTCCATCAGCGCCGCCAGGCGGGCCAACTCGTCCTCGTGCAGGTCCCGGGCCTGGCTGTGCGGGTTGACTCCCGCTTTGTGGCACAGCTCGCGCGCGACCCGCGGTCCCACTCCATACAAGTACTGCAAGGAGAAAAACGTAGCCTTATCGCTTGGAATATCGACGCCCAACAAACGCGGCATAAAATCCGACTCCCACGCTAGAAACTCAATCGCAGCGACACCGGCTGCGGGATATACGGCGATTAGACCTGACGCTCATCCCTGGCGCTGCTTGTGCCGTGGATCGGCGCGGCAAACCACGAATACCACTCCCCGGCGGCGCACGATCTTGCAGCTTTCGCAAATGCGCTTGACGCTAGCTCGGACCTTCATGGCACACCGCCTGGCAATCAACTGGGGCTCGGTCGAAAGCGACTCAATATAAACCGTGGATGCCGCATCGTTCAAGCCCCCTTGGCACGGCGTAGTGCTACATTTTGAGATTTTTGCCGCGGCGACGGCACGCGGAGCGTGCCTGCTACGTAGTAGGCACACTCCGTGTGCCGTCGGGGCTCAAACGGTGCCACTACCTGGCACGGGATTTTATCAAGGGTTTGCCGCGGCTTGTTGGGGCCGTCCTTTACGATAGCAATTCCTCGCGTTCCCGGTCGGTCGGCGCTCCGGTCAACACCCAGGGGCCGCTTTCCGTAATCGCGATCGTGTGCTCGAAATGGGCGCTCGGCAGACCGTCGGCCGTGGATTGGGTCCAATGGTCGGGCATCGGCTTGGTCTTTTTCGTCCCCATGTTCACCATCGGCTCGACCGCGATGACCAAGCCCGGCTCCAAGCGGAAATCATTGTTCCGCCGCAAATTGGGACTGACAAAATTCGGCACTTGCGGGTCTTCGTGCATGCTCTGGCCGATGCCGTGGCCGACGAAATTTTCGACGACAGAAAAGCCCGCGTCGCGGACGTAGGTGGCCATCTCGCGAGCCACGTCGCTCCAGCGCGTCTTCTGCCCTATCAGTTGAATCGCCAAATCCAACACGCCCTTCGTGACATCCAACAGCTTCTGGGCTTCGGGCGCCACTTGGCCGGCCGGATACGTGACCGCCGAATCGCCGCACCAACCATTCAGCTTGCAGCCGGTGTCGACGCTGACCACGTCGCCTTCGACCAACACCCGCCGGCTGGGAATTCCATGCACCACCTCTTCGTTGACCGAAATACAGGTCACGGCCGGAAACGGCACCTTGCCGGGTACGCCTTTGAACAGCGGGACGGCCCCGCGCTCATTAAAAAATGCCTCGATGGACGCATCAATGGCCGCGGTTGTCACGCCCGGCATGACCATGCCGGCCGCCAACTGATGGGCTTGCCATACGACCAGTCCCGCTTTGCGCATCAGGACGATTTCGCGATGAGACCGGAGCGTGATGGGCACGCGCGAATTCACTCCCGCCGCAACTGAGCGACCACCGTCTTGATCCGGTCGAAAATCTCGTCCGGATCGCCGGTGCCGTCGATCGTGTGCAGCAGTCCTTGTTGGCGATAGTAATTCAGCAGAGGAGCCGTCTGCTGGCGGTATGTTTCCAATCGCTGGCGGATCACCTCGGGCCGATCGTCCGCACGCCCTCGGTGAATCATTCTTTGAACCAATTCTTCCTCGTCGACATGCAATTCCAATACGCCACCCAAAGGGAGCCTTTCCGCGGCGAGCAGGTGGTCCAGCGCCTCGGCCTGCGGCAACGTTCGCGGGAAGCCATCCAGCAGGCAGCCCCCCGCGCAGTCGGGCTGGCCCAATCGGCGCCCGACCATCGCCAGGATAATTTCGTCGGGCACCAGGTCGCCGCGATCCATGTACTTGCCGGCGGCCAACCCTTCGGGAGTCCGCTGTTCCACGGCTTCACGCAACATCTCGCCGGTGGAAAGGTGCAAGACGTTCAAATGCGCGGCCAATCGTGCGGCCTGGGTTCCTTTGCCGGAACCTGGCGGGCCCACAAATATTATCCGCATGGTGTCCAGGGCAAGAATGACTGCTTCCCAGCGGCGGCCGCCAAATCAGCGCCGGAGGCACTCGCCCTACTCCAACAAGCCCCGATAATTTCGCATAACCAAGTGGCTGTCGATCTTTTGTACCAAATCGAAGGCGACACTGACTACGATCAGCAAACCGGTGCCGCCGAAAAAGCTGGCCACCAACGGCTGAATATGCATCGTATTGCTGACGATCGTCGGCACGATGGCCACCACCGCCAGGAACCCAGCCCCCACGTACGTGATTCGCACCATCACACGCTCCAAGTGGTCCGCCGTGCGCCGACCTGGCCGATAGCCCGGAATGAACGTGCCATGATCCTTTAGATTGTCGGCCATTTCGCGGGGATTGAACGTGATCGCCGTCCAGAAATAGCAGAAGAAGTAGATCAGCAACACGTACAGCAAATTGTAGGTAAACGACTGGTAGCGCGTGAAGGTGCCGGCCAGTTCGCCCCAGACGTTATGCCAAAAGCCGTTGCCCGTCGTCGCGCCGTCGAGCCATTTGAAGAGCATCATCGGAAATAGCAACAAGCTGCTGGCAAAAATGATCGGCATCACGCCAGCCTGGTTCACCAGCAACGGCAGGTACTGGCGGTTGCCGCCACCGTATACGCGCCGGCCACGAACGTGCTTCGCGCTCTGCGTCGGAATGCGTCGCTGGGCTTGCGTGATGTAAACTACGCCCGCCACCACGGCGATGAATAAAAATATCAGCACCAGCAACTCTTCCGGGCCGGTCTTGCCTGGCGACCCGCCAAGCTCCAAGCTGGTTTGCTCGATTTGCGTCCGGATGGCGCCGGGCATGCTGGAAAGAATGCCAGCCATGATCAGCAGGCTGATGCCGTTGCCGATTCCATATTCGTCGATTTGCTCGCCGAGCCACATCAGGAACACGGTGCCGGCGGTCATCGTCAGCACGGTCACGACAATCCAGCCGAAGGGGACCGATTGCGTTGCCGTGTTGTAGAAGCGGGGATCGATGAAGCGGCCATTTTCGGGCAGCAAGATCGCCGCGACATAACCCCAGCTTTGCACGACGCAGATGAACACGGTGAGATACCGCGTGTATTCGTTGATTTTCTTCTGCCCGCTTTCGCCCTCCTTGCGGAGCTTTTCCAATGGCTCCCACACGCTGCCCAAGAGCTGCAGGATAATCGAGGCCGAGATGTAGGGCATGATGCCCAGGCCGAAAATCGTGATCACGTTCAATCGCGTGGCGCTGAACATGGCCACGGAATTGAACAAGTCGGTCATGCCGCCGGCGCCAGAAGCGAACCGCTTCTGCAACTCGACCTCGTTGACGATCGGCAGCGGCACTTGCCAGCCGACGCGATAAATAGCCAGAAAGAATAACGTCAGCAGGATCTTCTGCCGCAATTCGGGAATCGTGAACACGACTCGGATTTTTTCCCACATGGCTAGCTCCGTCTGTTGTCGAACTCTCGACTTTCGGACCTCGAATTTCGAACGTCGACCTATCGGCCGGCCGAGCCCGCCGATGCTGGCTTCCTTGCCTCGCGCTGCTTCTTCTTGTGGTTCATCTTGTTTTTGACTACCGGGGCTGGCGCGGGAAGCACGATGATTTCGCATCCCGCCTTTTCCAGCTTCTCCTTGGCCGACTTGCTGAATTTATGGGCCGCGATTTTCAACTTCTTCGTCAGCTCCCCGTCGCCGAGGATCTTCAGAAACTCGTAGCGCCCCTTCAGCAAGCCCTTGGCGCGGACCGTGGCGGCACTGACTTCGTCACCGGCCGCAAACGAAACATCGAGCTGGCCAAGGTTGATGCCCGCCACTTCCCGGCCGAACCGGTTATGAAAACCGCGCTTCGGGATCCGCCGCACGAGCGGCATCCGGGCTCCTTCGAACACGGGATGGGCCGACCAGCCTGCCAATTGGCCCTGGCCCTTGTGCCCGCGGCCGGACGTCTTGCCTTTGCCGGAGCCGGGACCGCGCCCGACGCGCATCCGCTTCTTGTGCTTGTGAATGCCACGATGAACGTCGTCAAGATTCATGCCAGCGAAACTCCCCGCAGCCGCTCGACTTCCTGGCGGGTGCGCAATTGTTTGAGGGCGTCGACCGTGGCTTTCACCAGATTCACGGGATTGGTCGAGCCGTAGCACTTGGTTAATACGTCGTGGATGCCGGCCACTTCGCAAACAGCCCGGACCGCGGCGCCGGCAATCACTCCGGTTCCGGCGCTAGCGGGGAGCAGGACCACGTTGGCCGCGCCGAATTGTCCCTTGATCGCATGGGGCAAGGTGCCGTCGACCAGCGGAATTTCGAACAAGCTACGGCTGGCGTCCTTGACCGCTTTTTCCACGCTGGGCGGGACTTCATTGGCTTTGCCGTAACCCCAGCCGAGCTTGCCGCGGCCGTTGCCGACCACCACCATCGCCGCGAAGCTGAAGCGGCGACCACCCTTGACCACTGCGGCGCACCGCTTGATCTTGATTACCTTGTCCGTCAGTTCGCCGCGGTTCTGTTCGTGCGCCACAGGTTCGCTCTCTCTTGGATTACTGGGGTGACCGCCATTTTCCGGCGGCCGACATTTTTCGAAATTCCATCAGCCTGTTGAAAAAGGGGACTGGCTCCGAGCGATCACTCGATTTCGTCGCCTATCTTGATTTGCTGCGAGGTGCCTGTCCCCTTTTTCAACACGCCGCTAAAACTGCAATCCGGCTTTGCGGGCCGCGTCGGCCAGGGCCGCCACTCGGCCATGATACTGGAACGGGCCGCGATCGAAGCAAACCTGCTCCACTCCGGCCGCCTTGGCTCGTTCGGCCACGGCCTTGCCGACGGCTTCGGCTGCTTGCTTATTGCCACCATACTTCAAACCGCCGAGCACCTCCGCGTCGGCCGTGCTGGCCGAACAGAGCGTCTTGCCCTGGGCGTCATCGATCACCTGGGCGTAAATGTGCTTGTGGCTGCGAAAGATCGACAGTCGCGGGCGCTCGGTGGTGCCCCGGACGCGCTTCCGCACGCGGAAAGTCCGCCGCTGCCGCTGATGGAGGATGCTCTTTTGATGATTCATGGCGATGGTTTCTTGATTCTAAGCGACACGCCGGGCAAGCCCGGCGGCTAAATGCGCTGCTGCTACTTGCCGGTGACGGCTTTGCCCGCCTTGCGGCGAACTTGCTCGCCGTCGTAGCGGATTCCCTTGCCTTTGTACGGTTCCGGCTTGCGGACCGCGCGGACTTCCGCGGCGAACTCGCCCACCAATTGCTTGTCGATCCCCTTGACGATGACGTGCGTTTGGTCCGGGCAAGTGACTTTCAAGCCGGCCGGAATGGTCTTATGGACTTCGTTGGCAAATCCGACGCGGAGCTGCAACTTGTCCTTCTGCACGGCCGCCAGGTAGCCGACCCCCACGATCTCCAATTTTTTTTCGTAGCCTTGCGTGACGCCGATGATCATGTTTCGCACCAGCGCCCGCGACAGACCGTGCAGCGCCTTGGCTTGCCGGGTATCGCCATCGCGGCTGACCACGACGCGCCGGGCAGCTTCGTCGAAGTTGACCGAAACTTGCGGCAGCAGCTTCTGCTGGAGCTTGCCCAACGGCCCTTCGACCGACACGGTGTTATCCGCCACGGCGATCTTCACGCCGGCTGGCACCTGCACGGGAATTTTTCCAATCCGCGACATCCGACGTTCTTTCTACGTTTTTACGATCGGGACTTCGACGCGACGCCAAGACGCATAGCACTCTTTCGAACCACGTTAACTCGCCCTTACCACAGCTCGCAGAGCACTTCGCCACCGAGATTGCGCTGGCGTGCTTCGCGGTCGCTAATCACTCCCCGGCTGGTGCTGATGATCGTGATCCCCAGGCCGTTGAGCACCGGCTTCAAGCGTGCCGCGCCGCTATACACCCGGCGCCCGGCGTGCTGACGCGCTTCAAATGGCGGATCACCCGCTCGCCGTTGGGGCCGTATTTCAAGTCGATCCGTAAATGCGAGACCGGCTGGGCCTCGACTTCCTTCCAATCCCAGATATACCCTTCGCGCTTGAGCACTTCGGCCAGGCCGCGTTTGACCTTCGAGGTCGGCATATCGACATTTGGCCGCTCAACCCGAACCGCGTTGCGGATGCGGGTCAACATGTCGGCGATGGGATCTGTCATCATGTGAATTATTTGTCCCTTACGAAACTGCCTGAACTCGTTCTCTCTCGATGAATCTGCCGTTACCAACTGGCTTTGCGGACCCCGGGAATCTCCCCCACGTCCGCCAACTTGCGGAAGCAGATCCGGCAAATGCCGAACTTGCGATAAACCGCTCGGGGCCGCCCGCAGATCAAGCAGCGACGCTTCACCCGCGTGGAAAATTTGGCTTTTTTCAGCCCCTTCACCCGCTTCGACATGCTTGCCATACAAACTCGTTTCCTGTCGAGACCTGGAGCTGCCGCGCTCGGCGGCCACGTGGCACGCTACGCAGCGCCCTTGCCTTTGCCTTTGGACTCCGGAACCTTAAACGGCATTCCAAACCCGCGCAGCAACTCGCGCGACTCGTCGTTGCTGTGGCCCGCGATGACCAGTGTAATATTCATCCCTTGCGCCCGCGTGAACTTGTCGGGATTCAACTCGGGAAACACCAACTGCTCCGACAAGCCCAGGCTATAGTTGCCGCGGCCATCGAACCCGTCGGGGCTCAGCCCGCGAAAGTCGCGCACCCGCGGCAACGCCAGCGAGATCAGCCGATCGAGAAACTCATACATCCGAGCCCCCCGCAACGTCACTTTGCAACCGATCGGCATGCCCTCGCGGAGCTTGAAATTGGCGATCGAGTCGCGGGCCTTGGTGACCTGCGGCTTTTGACCGCAAATTTGCGTCATGGCCGAGACCGCGTCCTCGAGATATTTCTTTTCGGTCACGGCGTCGCCGACGCCCATGTTGACGACGATCTTTTTCAACCGCGGCAGCGCGTGCGGGTTGGTGCGGCCCAGTTTCTTCGCCAGGCCGGGGAGCAATTCTTTTTGGAATTTCTCGAGCAGGCGCGGCACCGGAGGCTTGCCAGCGGGAGCGGCAGCTACTTCAGCTTTCTTGGAGGGTTTCTTGGCCATGGTGGTTCGTAGTTTCTAGCTTTGATTCGCGATTGTCGAGCGTTCGCAGGATATAGTTTGCTGATTGAGAGTTAATGCGCGGCTGCGGCCGAGTCGGCGCGTTGCTTGTGCGACGGAGCAATCTGCCCGATCTCCTTGCCGCAGGTCTTGCGCCGGCAAATGCGGTACTTGCTGCCATCCTCGTGCCGCTTGACGCCGGTGCGGGTCGTCTTGCCGCACGCCGGACAGACGAGCATCACGTTGGAAATCGAAAACGGCATTTCTTTCGACAGCCGACCCCCCTGGGGATTCTGCTGGCTGCGGCGCATGTGCTTGTAGACGCGGCGCACTCCTTCGACGATGACTTTTTCTTTCCGCGCCAAGATTCGCAGCACCTTGGCGCGCGTCCCCCGGTCGGCGCCGGAAATGACTTCCACGGTGTCGTTCGAGTGGATGTGCATCAGACCACCTCGCTGGCAAGGCTGACTATCTTCATGAAATTCTTATCTCGTAGCTCGCGGGCCACCGCCCCGAAGATGCGCGTGCCGCGCGGATTTTTTTCGTTGTCGATCAACACGACGGCGTTGTTATCGAACCGGACATAACTGCCGTCGGCCCGCCGCGTCGGTTGGCGGCAACGGACGATCACGGCTTTGACCACCGCCTTTTTTTTCACTTCGCTGCCGGCGATGACCGTCTTGACGCTGCACACGATAACGTCGCCGAGGCCGGCCACGCGGCGCTTGCTGCCCCCGAGCACCTTGAAGCACATGACTTCCTTGGCGCCCGTGTTGTCGGCCACGGTGAGCCGAGTTTGCATCTGGATCATGACTGGTTATCCTGGCGGGAAATTTGGTCCGCCACCGTCGTTTCCATGATTCGCGTTGTTGGTTATTCGAAATTCCCGTTGACTCGGCTAGCAGGGTGTTGAAAAAGGGGACTGGCTCCGTGCGACCGCTCGATTTCGTCGGATAGTTTTGGTTTGCCGCGAGGTGCCTGTCCCCTTTTTCAACATGCTAGCCACTCGTTTACTTCTTTCCCGCTTCTAAATTGCCGGCTTCCTGCTCCGGACCGTGCCCAACCCGAGCCGCCGCCCGCATGGCTGTGAGATCGACCGCGCGGCTCTTGGCCACCACGCGAACCAATTCCCACCGCTTCAACCGCGAGCGGGGCCGGCATTCGACAATTTCCACCGTGTCGCCCTGGTGCGACTCGTTCGTGGCATCGTGCACGTGGCAGATCGTCTTGCGGTGCATGATCTTGCCGTACTTTAGGTGCTTGACCAGCCGCGGGATTTCGACACGCCGCGTTTGGGCGCACTTGTCGGACGTCACCACGCCAATTTCCATTCGCTTGGACATACCACGGACTCGGTTGGATTCAGGGATCGTTGATTATTCGGACTTAGGCAAGCGGTTTGTTTCGTCAGGCCGCGTTAAGCAGGCCGTGTTATGCAGGCCGCGTTAGGCAGGCTGCGTTGCCGCGGCTGCGCGGCGGCGCTCGTTCAGGATCGTCTGGCAGCGGGCGATCGTGCGGCGCTGCTTGCGCAGTTCGCTCGGCACGTCCAGCCGCTCGGTTTGCGACTGCAACCGCAGCCGGAACAACTGCTCGGCGGCTTCGCGCCACGTCAGCCGGATCTGCTCGTCGCTCATCTCGCGTAATTCGGTCGACTTAGCCATCACTCGCGCTCCTGCGCCGGACTTCGCCCGACGCGACTCAGCTCAATGGATTATAATTTCTCGGTTGCCGAAAACGGGTACAGTCGCCTCGCGACATCGCACGCCATGCTCCCCTCGTCCCGCCTTGCGGCGTCGCACTACATTCTCCCCTCGCCCCTTGCGGGAGAGGGGTCGGGGGTGAGGGGTTGCACCACCAATCGGCGCCGCTTCACCCTCACCCTGCTCTTCTCCTCAGGAATCGCACCCGCACCGGCATCTTGTGTGCCAAGCGGGCGAAGCACATCCGGGCCGCTTCTTCCGACACGCCGCTAATCTCGTACAGGATGGTGCCGGGCTTGACGACGGCGGCCCAGAATTCCGGTTCGCCTTTGCCTTTGCCCATCCGCGTTTCCAACGGAATCGAGGTGATCGACTTGTGCGGAAACACGCGCACGTACAGCCGCCCCTCGGTTCGGAGGTATTGCTGGGCCGCGATCCGTCCGGCTTCAATCGTTTGCGCGCTGAGCCAGCCCGCTTGTGCGCATTGAAGACCGTAATCGCCGAACACCACTCGATTGCCGCGAGTGGCGTCACCTCTTATACGTCCTCTTTGGCTTTTTCGGTGCTTGACCCTCTTGGGCATCAGCGCCATGGCTTGCGTCCTCGTAAGTGCCTTGATTGACCCAGACCTGCACGCCGATGTGCCCCTGGGCGGTCTTGGCTTCTGTGAACCCGTAATCGATTTTTGCCCGCAACGTCGAGAGCGGCATCGAGCCGGAGATTTGCTTCTCGCGGCGCGACATTTCCGAGCCGCCCAGCCGGCCCGCCAATTGAATCTTGATTCCCTTGGCCCCCGCTTCCATCGTGGTTTCGACCGCCCGTTTCATCGTCCGCCGGAAGCTGGCCCGTTTGGCCAACTGATCGGCGATATCCTCGGCCACCAGTTGGGCGTAAATTTCCGGCCGCGACAGCTCCTCGATCTTGATGTTGATCCGCCGGCCCAACAATTCCTGCAATTCGGTTTGCAGCCGCTCGACCTCTTGACCCTTGCGGCCGATGATCACGCCCGGCCGGGCCGTGTGCAAAATCACCTTCACTTCGTCGCGGGTCCGTTCGATCTCGATCTTCGGAATGCCGGCGCTGCGGTATTTCGAGCGCACGAACTTCCGGATCTTCACGTCTTCCAGCAGCAATTCCTTGAATTCCTGCTTCGAGGCATACCAGCGGCTTTTCCAGCCTTCCATGATGCCGACGCGGAATCCGATCGGATTGACCTTTTGACCCATCGTGATTTCCTTTTGACTCTTGCTCTCGACACCCGTTTAGGACAGCACGTCGAGTTGCACGCGGATATGCGCCATCCGGCGCTTGATCATAAAAGCCATGCCGCGGGCTCGCGGCTGGATTCGCTTCAAAATCGGGCCGCCATCCACCCGGGCGTCGACCACCACCAGCCGCGTGATGTTCGCGGCCCGTAAATCCTCGGCGTTGCCCAAGCGCTCTTGACCACCTTCTCCAACAGCCGCGCCCCGCGATGCGGCATATATTTCAAGATTTCCAGCGCCTCGTCGGCGTGCTTGCCACGAATCAGATTCGCCAAGGGGCGCACCTTTTGGGCACTGATCCGAGCGAAGCGGTAGGTGGCCGTGTATGCCATGGCAAACTTCCTGACTACGATGTTCCGGTTACGTTTCTCTTGCTAGTGGCCGCCTGCTTCGCTGCTGCCTACTTCGCTGCCGCCTAATTCTCTGCCGCCTACTTCTCTGCCGCCTACTTGGCTGCCGCCGGGGCTTCGCTCTTAGCCTTCGAGGCCTTGCCGCCGTGACCGCGGAATGTCCGGGTCGGGGCGAACTCACCCAGCTTGTGCCCGACCATGTCTTCGGTCACGAACACCTTGATGTGCAATTTTCCGTTGTGAACCAGAAACGTCTGCCCGACGAACTCGGGCACGATCGTGCAGGAACGGGCCCAGGTCTTGATCGGCTCCCGGCCACCGCCCCCCAATTGCCTTTCGACCTTGGCAAACAGCCTCGGGTCGACGAACGGCCCCTTCTTCAGCGACCTTCCCATACGAAGCACGACTCCTGGTAAATTTCAATTCGAATCGCAGGCGATACAGGCAGTTTTCGATTAGCCGTCGGCTTTAGCCGGCGCGTTTGCCCAGTCGTTTCGGGTCGCGCCAAGCTATACAAGTTTCAATTGTCCATAACGGCGCGAACGGCGGCGGCGGATGATCGACGAATTCGACGCCTTGCGGTGCTTTCGCGTGCCGCCACCCTTGGCGCTCTTGCCGGTGCGGCTGACCGGGTGACGTCCACCCTTGGTCCGCCCTTCACCACCGCCGTGCGGATGATCGATCGGGTTCATCGCCGTGCCGCGCACATGCGGCCGCCAACCCAGCCAACGGTTTCGCCCGGCCTTGCCCAGCACGACGTTCATGTGGTCGGTGTTGCCGATCATCCCGATCGTGGCCCGGCAGGCGGCCGGCACGCGGCGAATTTCGCCGCTCGGCAGTGTCAACTGGGCCCATTCGGCCTCGCGGGCCACCAGCGTTGCGCCAGAACCGGCCGAACGGCAAAGCCGCCCGCCGCGACCCGGCTGCAACTCGATATTGTGGACCATCATCCCCAGCGGAACATTCTTCAGCGGCATGCAATTGCCGACCGACGGCGGCGCGTCCGGCCCGCTCATCACCTGGGCCCCGGCCGTCAACCCATCGGGAGCCAGGATGTACCGCTTGTCGCCGTCGACGTAGTGCAGCAGGGCGATTCGCGCGCTGCGGTTCGGATCGTATTGGATCGAGTCGACCTTCGCGGGCACCCCGTCCTTGTTGCGGCGGAAATCGATCAACCGATACTGCCGCTTGTGGCCGCCACCCCGATGATGGGCGGTGATCAGGCCCTGGTTGTTCCGGCCGCCCGTCATCTTCTTGCGAAACGTGAGCGCCTTGACCGGCTTCGCGCCCTTCGTCAGGTCTTTGAAATCGCTGACGCTCGCGCCGCGGCGGCCTGGCGTGGTCGGATTGTAACGGCGAATACCCATAACTGGCGTGCCTTAGTGTGAATCTGTTGGGGACTGGCTCTTTTTGCCCTTAGTGCCTATCCGAGAATCGGCGGGGACTGGCTCATTTTTGCGGTGCCCTGCGAGCAAAATCTGCCTGTCCCCTTCTCTCCGACGTTTCTCGGTTCGGCTTAACACGGCATCCGAACTAGAAGAAGTTGATCTTGTGCTCCGAATCCAGCGTAATGATCGCCTTCTTCCAATCGCGCGTGCGCCCAAATGGTTGCGGCTGCGGCGCGGCTTGCCCTTGCGGTTTTGAATGTGGACGCGAATGACTTTGACGTTGAACAGCTCTTCGATCGCCCGGCGAACGTCGTGCTTGTTGGCCATCGTGTTGACTTCGAAGGCGTAAGCATTGTGGCGCGTCGAGCGGTGGACTCCCTTTTCGGTCACTAGCGGCCGCAAGATGATCTGGTGCGGAACCAGGTGCAGCTTGCTCTCGGCGGCCAGTTCGTGCTTTTCGGGTGCCAGTGGCGTTGTCATGTTCATTCCACCTGAGGACGACCGACGACGGACGATTTACAAAATCCAACGATCGACCGACTGTCGATTGATCTCTTGACTTTCACTTGCCCGCCGCCGCGGCTTTCGGCTTGGCTTTCGTTCCGCGAATTCCGGCTTTGTCGCGGCGGGCTTTGGCATGTTCCTGGGCCTGCTGCTTCAAGGTGTCGAGCGCCGTGCGGGTCATCAACAACCGCCGCGGCCGCAAAATCGTATAAGCGTTCAAATCCGAAATCGGCGACACCGCCACGTCGGCCAGGTTCCGCAGCGACTTGTACACGTTCACGTCGTGAGCGGCGGTGGCCACCAGCAGCGACCCCTCGTGGCAGCGCACGGCCTTCAAAATCGCGGCCATTTCGCGCGTCTTCGGGGCCGTGAATTTCAGATCGTCGATCACCGTCACCTGGTCGTCGCGGATTTTCGAGGCCAGGGCCATCCGCGTCGCCGATTGCAGCGCCTTGCGCGGCATCCGGTACGTCCAGTCGCGCGGCATCTTGTGGAAAATGTGTCCGCCGCCACGCCGAATACCGCTCCGCCGCGAGCCGGCCCGGGCATTGCCGGTCCCCTTCTGGCGATACATCTTTTTCGTCGATCCGGCCACCATCCCGCGGCTTTTCGATTGGGCCGTTCCGTGCCGCAGATTCGACTGGTACATCACCACCACGTCGTGCAGCAACTGCTTGTTGATGCGCGGAGCGAGATCGGTCGGATCGATGTCGTACTTTCCGACTTCCTTGCCCGTGCGATCGTATACCGTCAAGCTGGCCATGATTCGCGATCCACTTCGTGTAGGGTGGGCATTGCCCACCGTCTTGATTGCGCTCAATTCCGATGAAAAACCGATAATTACTCTTGGTGGGCAATGCCCACCCTACATCACAACTTATTTGTCTGCCGGACAATCACGTAGCCGCCGTTGGGGCCGGGAATCGCCCCGCGGACCAGTAGCAAGTTGTGCTCCAAGTCGACGCGGACGACTTTCAAATTCCGGCTCGTGAACCGGACATTGCCCATCCGGCCGGCCATCCGTTTTCCCTTGAAAACGCGGGCCGGGAACGTGTTCATACTGGTGCCGCCGCCATGCCGGTGGACTTTTTTCACGCCGTGCGTGGCCCGTTGACCTTTGAAGTTGTGCCGTTTCATCAGGCCGGCGGTGCCGCGCCCCTTGCTGGTGCCCGACACATCCACCGCGGCGATCTTTTCGAACACGTCGACCTTGAGCACCTGGCCGATCGTGACACCGTCGGCCGGGCCGCGGAACTCGCGCATGAATCGCTGCGGTTCGCAGTTCGCTTTGGCGAGAGGCTCGACGCCGGCCTTGGCCCGGGCCTTCGAGCGCTTGCTGTCCAACTTGGCGACCTGGCCGCGTTGGCTGCGGGAAGCGAGGCGGCGGGGTTTATCGCGATAGCCAAGCTGGACCGCTTCATAGCCGTCGCGCTCGGCGGTGCGGAGTTGCACCACGTGGCACGGACCGGCCTCAATGACCGTCACCGGAATCACGATTCCGGATTCATCGAAAATCTGAGTCATCCCGACCTTGCGGCCGAGTAGTCCAATAGCCATCGCTCGTATTCCCTGCTTTGCACTCGCCCGCGGGAGTTCGGGGACAAAAGCCCCAACTTACCCGCGTAGCTTCCGTGACATAAAGCTTTCTTGAAAAGACCCGCCGTTCTGGTAATCCGACTTCGTCCCGAACCTTCCGCGAACCCACATTAACCCGAAAGCGTGAGCCTTGAAGTTGTGTCGCCGCAATTCACACTAGCCCGACGCGTTAGCGAGGACGCGAGGCGATGACCTTGCAAGGCTTCCTCGCTAACACTTCGCGCCTACTATTCTTCTCCAAGGCTGCCGTTAATGCCGGCCGCTGGCTTTGATCTTGATATCCACGCCCGCCGGCAAACTCAATTTGTTCAGCGCCTCGATCGTCTTGGCCGTCGCTTGCACAATATCAATCAACCGTTTATGCGTCCGGATTTCGAATTGCTGCCGGGCCTTCTTGTCGATGTGCGGACTGGACAACACCGTGTACCGCTCGATCCGGGTCGGCAGCGGAATCGGTCCGTGAACCTCGGAGTTCGTCCGCTTGGCCGTATCGACGATTTCCGCCGCGCTCTGATCGAGCACGGAGTGATCGTAGGCCTCCATCCGGATGCGAATCATTTCGTGTGAATGTCCCGCCACGCTCCGCCTCCGCTAAAACCTTGCAAACGTCACCACCGGAGCCGTTCGCGATTGAACCAATATCAAACGGCCCAAGACCTTCCGGCCATTCGCCCCCAGATTTTCCACTTGAGGGAAGCCAATGATCTTAAAAGTTCGCCCCCCAAGTGTCAACGCCCGAAATTCCGAAAAATCGAGCAGCCGGACGTACTGCGACGGGGGTCACGCTGTTTCAGTCGAGTAAGCAGGCAGCGCATCGACGATTGCCACGGTCTCCGTGCCCACGCGCACGACCTGGCCGACAAGCCGCACGATATATTCAGGATCATCCTCGCGGTTCGGGTCCGACGTGATCCCGCTCCGCTTGTCGGTGCTCACTTGGTACTGATCCACCACCCATTCCAGTGCCGAACGGTTCCCCAAGCGATACCGTAGCGCCACGGGCGGGATGCCGGCCAGCGTGAGCGACGGGTTCACCGTCAGCCGCAGCTTGTCCTTGGAAAGCCGCATCTTGTCTTCGACTTTGTACGAAAGGGGCACGCCCGGCGATTCGACGAATTCCAAATCCCAGGGCTTGAGCTGTTCGTAGTCGATATGCAGCGCGGCCAGCTTTTTGCCCGCCTTGGCGAAGGCCCAGAAATCGGGAGCGAGCGGAATTCGCGGCAGCTCGCGCTTCAAATTGTCGGCAAACTTTTCGCGATAGCCCGGATGATGCAGCAGGCCGTAGACATAGTGGAAGATGGCCCACTTGTCGATTTTCTTGTCCTTGTAGTGTTCGCGAAACTGCTTGAGCGCCCAATCGGTGATATTCTCGCGCCGGTTGGAGCCGTCTTCGTCGTAGACGTAAAACGGGAAGGACTGATGTCCGTCGAGAGTGGCGCAGAGGTGGAGGTCAACCAAATGAGGCGAGATCATCGCGCTAAACTGCGGCGACCGAAATGCGATGTCGCTGCGAGCGATTATGCGATTTTCGGTCCGGGATCGAACCGTCGGAATTATCCCCGGCCAGCCATAAACCTCTGCATCCAGGATTCGATCAAAGTAAAGGAAGAGGCGGCAATATGGGCGATAGGTCGCCAGCAAAACCTTACCAGCATTGAACTCGGAGTACCTGCCGCGTCGAAGGTCGGCTTTCAGGTCGCGGTCCCAGAGAATTTCATCGTACCGCACAAAATCATCGATCGATCCGCCTCGAAACGTCCGTTTATAGCGATCTACCTCAGCGTTGTAAGCGTCAGAGAGTTTCTCCACACGCTTTGCAAGAACATCTGAGTCAAAGTCGTACATCAAAGCATCACGGTGGGTCGCAACACCTAGGCTATACGTCTTGAAGATGACCTTGGCGTCCACGCTCCGTGCGGCACGCTCTTCCTTTCCAGCCAGTCGAATGAACGAGGCAAATTTAGAACCGTTCGCAGGGACTATCCAGGTATTGTTTTCGTCTGGCTTGAGCAGTTTCCAGCTCACCCCCGAAATCGCTCGCGCGGTAGCAACATTCGCCAATTTCTCTTGTCGCCGCTGGGACTTTTCAACGCGGACAAAATAAATCTTCGACCGTTTCCCTCGGTGTCGAACTGCAATCGTAATACCCACGCCTACCTGGATTCCGAAAACGTTATAAGCGCTACCCGAAAGCTTCGGATCCTGCCTTACATTCCCTTCTAGGTCCAAGTGATACAGCGTCGAAAAATTCTCTTGAAGGTTTTTTCGCATTCCGTCGAACGCCAGTTGGTCAGTGAACCCATTGTTGCTGACGAAGCAGACGATGCCGTCGCGGCCGTTGAGCCGATCTGTCGCCCAGCGGAAGAACTTCACGTATGCGTCTGATATCTTGCTGACGCTCGTCGCCTTCGAGTCGGCAGCATATGTCTCGCGTATTCGCCGATCGATCACAGAATAGCTGCGATTTTGGTTCTTGTCGTTGTGAACGGATTGGCCAACGTTATAGGGAGGATTTCCGACGACGACGGTGATTGGCGCCTGTTTCTGGCGCGTCACGCGGGCAGTGTTTGCTGCGGTCATAAAACCGAGCTCGCTCTGCGGATGTTCGGCCAAATCAAGCGTGTCGACAAAGCATAAACCTTCGAATCCCGCATATTTCCCCGACTGCTCAAAAAACGCGTGCTCGATATTCAGCGCCGCGATGTAGTAGGGCAGGAGCATGATCTCGTTGGCGAATAGCCGGTTCTTATAAACGGCTTCGAGCTTCGCTTTCGGTATCCGGCGGATCAGGTTGACGATGAAGTTGCCCGTCCCCGTGCAGGGGTCGATGATGTAAACGTCGTCGCTCCAGAGCTTCTTGCCGAATTCTTTTTCCAGCACCTCGGCCACGGAGGCGCACATGAAATCGACGATCTCCTGCGGCGTGTAGACGATCCCCATCGTGTCGGCCAGCTTCACCGAGTAGCCCTGGAAAAACCGCTCGTAAACCGTGTTCAAAAAGTATTGCTTGTCGGAAAAATCGGTCATCGTCCGGGCGGCATGCTCGATGGCCACGTAGAAACGGTCAAGCTCCTTGAGATAGGTGTTGCGGTCGAAGCTCTGGCTGGTCATGGCCAGCATCACCTTTTCCACTTCGGCCGCGATCACGTTGCGGCGAACAAACTCGGGATTGTCGAAAATCTCGCGGATCAGCCGCTCGGTGAGAATATGCTGGATCAGCATCTCGTCGACCGCGGCCTGCGAGATATTCGGATTGAGGCTCGACTTGCACAGCTCGAAGAAGTCGGCGAAGGCCTGCTTGAACGCCGGATTCGTCCGATGAGCCTGGTCGATCTTTTTCTTGAGCCCTTCGGCCAGATCGGGCACGCGCTCCTTGAACTCATCGACCGCCTGCTCGAATTCCTCGATTTCCGGCTCGACGTAACTGAAGAATGTGGCGATCAGGTCCGCGAGCTTCGCGGGTTCCCGCATATCGACCGTCAGGATGCGATCGCCGTGCTGATAGAGGATCGCTGTCGCGGTGTCTTCGAAGATGATGTTGCTGAGCGGATACCCGGCCTTGCGCTTTTTTCCGATTTCGGCGTCGAGCTTGTCGCCCGTGTCTTTGGCTTCCCAATAGCCGCGCACCAAATTCATCTGGTCTTTGAACGTGCCGTCGGGCCGGATCGTCTTGCCGCCGACCTTCTTTTCCTGTTCGGCGATGAGCGTCCAGCCGTGCGGCTTGCCGGCATCGGCCATTAGCCGGTGGAAGGCATGCCGGGTACCCATTTCGAACATAACATGTTGGCGCGCTAGATCCGCCAGGTCGGCATAATACTTGTCGATCAGCTTGAGTAGCGAGTTATTTTGCTTTCCCGCCGGAGCTTTTTTCGCCATTAGGCCGCCCGTCACCGTCAGCATGTGGGATTGCGTTTACTTGAGCAAGAAAGCTGTGTGGAACCTATTGGCTCGCCGACGCAAACAATATCGATAGCTGGCTCGAGTCCAATCATAGCCGACGTTCCCGGTCCGAGCCACGACCGGGAGCGCCACTTGGGAAAGAGCCGCGCACGCAGTAAGCGAGTTAGCGCGCACCACTTGCTCCATGCCCCAGCGCTTACTCCGTGCGCGGCTCTTCATTCGTCATTCGTGCTTCGGTCATTCTTTCGACATTCGTCATTCGACCATCGTCATTTCTTCCCTCGCGTGGCCCAATTCCGATTTGGTGATGCCTGTACATTTGTGTATACTGTGGCCTTGGAGACGTGCGGCTCGAGGCGCTTGAGTTGGGCGATTATTAACGTGAGGCCGGCGGGATGAAATACTTCCCCGCAAGAGTTTGCTTGGCTGCCGGCCTTGCCAGTCCGACTTGCTGCCAGGTTGCAGTTGGCTGTTAAGCAATCGTTTGCTAGCGACGGTTGCCTTTCAGCCGACTGCGACTTGAGCCAGCCCAAACCGCGGGCGACCCTTCGGCCGAACGGTCGCCTGCAAGAGGCCGGTAGCGTGTGCCGTAACGTGAAGCTCGTTGGCATGGCGGATTCATGTCTGCATTCGTGGGGGCGTCACGAGTTCAGGCGACGGGAATCGAGCATGTGGTGAAATAAACACGAGCAGCGTCCCAGGCGCGGTGTATGACTTGAAAAGCGCATTGGTGTCCAATACCAAAACCCTGCTGGTCACCGGGTGGACATGAGCGCGGAGCCGGCCGACCGGCCAGCCGATACCGATGGCAGGAAACTTCCGTTCGGCGGCCAAACCTTTCGGGTCCGAACACAATGCGTAGGCTGTTGCGGCAGCGAAGGCCGCCCGTCGCCCACGCGTCGTCTCGGATTCGGAAAAAACCTGAAATCCAAGAAACAGCCGGCTCCTCAGAGCACATCAAACCGAAGAAACCTTTCGGCGTGGGCGATCCCTCGCGCACTCGAAAAAGTTTCGCAAGCGTTCGTTCACGCGCGGGCTCAAAGCTCGCGCGCTGACTCTCGCGCGCCCTTGTGCATGAGGGGCGTGAGGAGGTGAGGGACGTGAGGGACGAAGAAGCGCGCCGTGCGTATTCCGTCTCCCCTCGCCCCTGGCGGGAGAGGGGCCGGGGGTGAGGGGGCGCGTTACCAAGCGACGCACCATCCAACGTAGCACCATCACCCTCACCCCGACCCTCTCCCGTCAAGGGAGAGGGAGAAGCCTAAAGAGCCGCGCACGTAGTAAGCGAGTTAGAGGCTCGCAACTGGCAACGTCCACCGCTTACTGGGTACGAGGCCCTTCGATGGTCACGGAATCAAGGTAGTGGGCCCTCGGGGCAAGTGGCACGCTCGAATTCGCTTACTTCGTGCGCGGCTCTTGACGGGCGACTTACAAGAAACCCTGTTGGACTTCGGCGGGGGCGGGGCCGTATTTCAGGGGTTGCATCGAGAAGCTGGCTCGGCCTTGGCTGAGGCTGCGGACGGCCATGGAATAGCCGAACATCGCGGCCAGCGGGGCTTCGGCGTCGACGACGGTGATCACGCCGCGGTTTTGCGTGCTGGTGATGATCGCCCGCCGCTGTTGCAAATCGTTGATCACGTCGCCCAAGTGATCGTCGGGCGTCGTGACCTCGATCGACATGATCGGCTCCATCAGCACGACATTGGCCGCTTGCAATACGCGGGTGAAGGCGTCGGCCGCGGCGATTCGCAGGGCGACTTCGCCGGGGATTGGGTCGCCCAAGGGGTGCTGCAACAGCTCGATCGTGCAGTTCCACAACGGACAGCCCAGCAGACCACCCCCTTCGGCATGTTCCTTGAGCGCCTCGGTCATCGTGGCGATGGCGGTCCGCACGGCGGCGTCTTCACTGAACCACGAGGTAAATACATGGCAGGCTTTGTTGTCGTCGCGCGGCGTGACACGCACCTTGGCTTCGGCGAAGAGGGCTTGTCCGCCGACTTGGCGCTGGCAGCGGCCGACGGCTTCGGCCGCTGAGGCGACGGCTTCTTTGTAGCTGACCCGCGGCTTGTGGACGCGCACATCGAGATTGAAATCGCGGAGCAGGCGGTGCTTAATGACTTCCAAGTGCAACTCGCCCATGCCGCTGATAATGGTCTGGCCCGTTTCCTCGTTTTCATTGGCTCGGAAGGTCGGATCCTGACGCTTCATCATCTCCAGCACGTCGCCGAGCTTCTTGCGCTCCAGCGAGCTTTCCGGCTCGATGGCCATCGAGATGACGGTCTCGGGGAATTGGATCGATTCCAGCAGAATCGGCTCGTTCGCGTCGCACAGCGTGTCGCCGGTGACGGAAATGCGCGGGCCGATGACGCCCACGATGTCGCCGGCTTCGGCGCTCGGGACTTGTTCGCGGCGGTCGGCTTGGATGTGCCAAAGCTGGGCCGCGTTTTCCTTCTTGTCCTTGCCGGGATTGTAGACCCGGCTATTGGCCTTGAGCCGGCCAGAGTAAATCCGCAGATAATACAAATCGCCATGCTTGTCGGCCAGGATTTTGAAGACCAGTGCGCAGAGCGGCTCTTCCGGATCGGGCTTGCGGATGAGCGTGGCTTCTTTTTTCTTCGGGTTGACGCCTTCCACCGGCGGCACGTCGGCGGGGCTGGGGAGATAGTGCATCACGGAGTCCAACAGCGGCTGGATGCCGATGTAATCGAGCGCCGAGCCGCACAGCACCGGCACGATCAGCCGATGGACCGTTGCCTCGCGCAAGACTTTGCGAATCAGCTCCGGCGGCGCCGGCTTTTCCTCGAGCACCATCTCGGCCAGCTCATTCGAGTAGTTGAACAACTCGCCGAGCATCTGCTCGCGCCACAGTTCGGCCTCGTCGCGGACGTCGTCGGGAAGATCGCCGGCGACGACTTCCGCGCCTTGGCTTTCCGGCGTGAACCGCAACAGCCGCATCTCGACCAGATCGACGATGCCTCGGAACGGATTCGCGACGTGCGGCGGGCCGACGCCGTAGGGGATTTGGATCGGAAGCGGGTTCGCCCCGAGGCGTTTGCGGATTTCCTCGACCGTGCCGGGAAAATCGGCCCCTTCGCGGTCCATCTTGTTGATAAACGCCAGCCGCGGAACACGATACTTGTCGGCCTGCCGCCAGACCGTTTCGCTTTGGGCCTCGACCCCTTCGCGGGCGCTGAACACGACCACGCCGCCGTCTAGCACGCGCAAGCTGCGCTCCACCTCGGCCGTGAAATCGACATGGCCGGGCGTGTCGATCAGGTTGATGACCGTGCCGTCTTTCCAGGCGAAGCTGACGCAGGCCGAGTAGATGGTGATCCCGCGCTGCTGCTCCTCGGGATCGAAGTCGGTGACGGTGGTGCCCTTGTCGACATCGCCCATTTTGTGGCTGCTCTTCGCGTAGTAGAGCATTCGCTCGGTGACCGTGGTCTTGCCGGCGTCGATATGGGCGATGATGCCGATATTGCGGAGATTTTCCAGTTTGCGTGGCATAAAACAACAAGGACCAGGCTCCAGAGCCCAGCGGTCAAGGAATACGAGGCGGCAGGCTGCGAACTGAAGTGCAACCTCCGAGCCTAAGATCCCTGATCCCTGGCCTCTGTTTCCTGGTCCTTGGCTCCGGTCTCTGTCTTAATTTATTGCGAGTGCTTGAACCTGCGTCAGCAAACTTACCAGGCGAAGTGGGCGAAAGCCTTGTTCGCGTCGGCCATGCGGTGGACGTTTTCCCGTTTCGACATCGCGGCCCCTTCGCGATTGAACGCGGCGATGAGCTCTTCGGCCAGCTTTTCGTGCGTCGGGCGTCCTTTCTTTTCGCGGATGGACGAGAGCACCCAGCGGATGGCCAGCGACTGCTGCCGGTTGCGGCTCACCTGCATCGGAACCTGGTAGGCGGCACCGCCGACCCGCTTCGACCGAACTTCGATCGATGGCTTCACGTTCTCCAGCGCCTGCACGAACACGTCGATCGGCGGCGTGTCTTGCACCTTCTTCTCGATGATCTCCCAGCGCACCGTAGAACACCCGCTGGGCGGTGCTCTTCTTGCCGTCGTGCATCAAACAGTTGATGAACTTGCTGGCCAAAAGGTTGCCAAAGCGAGGGTCGGGTTTCAGGGTTGAACGGCTGGCAGTCAGGCGGCCCATATGCAGTCGGCGTGGGGTTGGAGGTCGGTGTGCTAAAAGCAGTGAATTGGAAATCGCAAAATAATCGGCCCCCGAATGAAATGCGGCCGTGGCAGCCCGAGGCTACGACTTCTTCGCGCCATACAAGCTGCGCGATTGCTTGCGGCCTTCGACGCCCAGCGTGTCGAGCGCGCCGCGGACAATATGGTAGCGCACGCCCGGCAGATCGCGAACACGCCCGCCACGGACCAGCACGATCGAATGTTCCTGCAAGCTGTGACCTTCGCCGGGGATATAGACCGTCACTTCCTTGCCGTTGGATAGCCGCACGCGGGCGATCTTCCGCAGGGCGGAGTTCGGCTTCTTGGGGGTCATCGTCTTGACTTGCAAGCAGACGCCCCGCTTTTGCGGACAGCGATCCAACACCGGCGATTTGCTGAACGTGCGCGCCGGGCGGCGTCGAGACCGAATGAGTTGATTGATCGTGGGCATCGTGTCGACCGGAACTGGTGTTATTGGGCTGAGCGGAACAAGCGTCCCGTTTCGAGCGTGAACCCCTCAGGCTACTGGTTTTGCGACGATTGTCAAGCCGACATCACTTGCGGGGACAGATTACCGCGACGGCAAAATCTCCTCAATCTAGCCATTAACGAGATGGAATTTTCTGACCACGTCAGCATCTTCACCGTTGCCGCCGGGCACGCCGTCGCGCCCGAGGCTCGTCAGGCTAAATCCGTCATCGTCGTGTCGATAAATCAGCGGCCGACTCCAGCCGTCGGTCGTGCGGTTGTAGTACCCCTCGCGCTCCGGAATGACAGCGAGCGATTTTGGAAGACTCGCGTTCTGTCGCATGTACATTCCGATTCGGATCGCAGTCAACTCCATCGACGTGACCGTCTCGTCGCGCGGCGGAATGCGATCGGCAAAACTCGCACAGCCGGCGAAGGCAATCACCCACAGCAGGCACATCCATCGCGCCAACATGCAGTTGTCTCGGTCGATTTATTGTTCCGACGATCGCCGTCCTAAATCCGCGATCCAGAAATCACTCGCCATGCTTCCCTTTGCCGTCGCCGCCCAGGAGGGCGTCCAGACTGGTTGGGGTCGCAGGCGCCGATTTCTCGGCGGCACTGCCCGTGTCCAACAGCGGGAAGTGCCGCGTGAGGACCCGTTCCTTTTCGTGCGCCAGCGCTTCCAGGGCTTCCTTCCGGATCCGGACTTCCGATTCCTGGAAGGTATGGAACCCGGTGCCGGCCGGAATCAAGTGGCCGAGGATCACGTTTTCTTTCAGGCCCACGAGATGATCGACCTTGCCGGCCAGCGCCGCTTCGGTCAGCACCTTGGTGGTTTCCTGGAAGCTCGCGGCCGAGATGAAGCTGGAGCTTTGCACCGCGGCCTTGGTGATGCCTAGCAATTGCGTGCTGGCCGTGGCCGACTTCGGCTTCGAGCCCTTGGCCGGCTGACCGCCGAGCGCTTCGATCTGAGCGTTGACTTGCTCCAAGGCGTCCTTGGGGACAATCGTGCCAGGGGCGAAGTCGCTGTCTCCCTTTTCGGTGATCTTCACGCACTGCGTCAAGTTCTGGTTGTGCTGGCGGAATTCGAATTTGTCCATCACGCTGCCCGGCAGCAAGCCGGTGTCGCCGACGCTTTCGATCCGCACCTTCCGCAACATTTGCGAGACGATGATCTCGATGTGCTTGTCGTCGATTTCCACGCGCTGGCTGCGATAGACATTCTGAATTTCGCGGACCAGGTATTGCTGCACCGCTTCTTCGCCCGAGATGCGGAGGATGTCGTGCGGCACTAGCGGCCCATCGACCAACGCCTCGCCTGCCCGAACAAAGTCGCCGGCGTGGACCCGCAAGTGCTTGCCATGCGAGACCAGATGCTCGCGCTCGATGCCGCTGTCGCTACGGACGATGATCGTCCGCTTGCCGCGGCGCTTCTCACCCAAGAAGCTCGACGGTCCCGTCGATTTCAGCGATGACCGCGGGATCTTTCGGCTTGCGGGCTTCGAAGATTTCCGTGACCCGGGGCAAACCGCCGGTGATGTCCTGCGTGCCCGACACCTCGCGCGGCGTCTTGGCCAACAGCGTGCCGGCCGAGACGATGTCGCCCTCGTTGACTTCGATATAAGCCCGCTCGGGCAGATAGTAGAAGTCGAGAATTTTCCCTTTCTCATCTTCCAGTACGACCTGCGGGTGGCGATCTCCCTTGTGCTCGAGCACCATCCGCCGGATGTGGCCGCTGGGATCCTTTTCGATCCGCATCGTTTCGCCTTCGGTCACGTCCTCGTAGCGAACCTTGCCACCGACTTCGGCCAAAATCGGGATGCTGTGCGGATCCCACTGGCAAAGGACCGTGCCGGCTTTGACGTCTTGATTCTCTTCGACCGCCAGGATGGCGCCCGCGGGAACTTCGTACTTTTCCAACTCGCGGCCCTTGGGATCGAGCAACTGGATTTCGCCGTTCCGCGTGAGGACCACTTGCTGGCCCGCGTCGTTGCGCACGACCTTCAGCCGGGTGAACTGCACGATGCCCGCCTTCTTGGCCCGGCTTTCGTTCTCGACGATCGACCGCTGACCGACGCCGCCGATGTGGAAGGTCCGCATCGTCAATTGCGTGCCCGGCTCGCCGATGCTCTGAGCGCCGATGATGCCGACGGCCATGCCTTCCTCGACCATCGACCCGGTCGAAAGATCCATGCCGTAGCACAGCCGGCAAACACCCAAGGGGGCATCGCACGTCAGCGGGCTGCGCACCTGAATGCGCTCCAAGCCCAATTCCTCGATCTTGCGGGCCACGGTCGGCGTGATGAGCTCGCCCTCCTTGACGATCCGCTCGTCGGTCGTGGGGTTCACGATGTTGATCCGGCTCACCCGGCCGCGGATCGAATCGGCCAAGCCGATTTCGACCTTTTCGCCGCGGTAGATGACCCCCTTGGTGATGCCTTGCGTCGTGCCGCAATCGTGGATCGTGACGACCACATTCTGGGCCACGTCGGCCAGCTTCCGCGTCAGGTAGCCCGAGTCGGCTGTCTTAAGCGCCGTGTCGGCCAATCCTTTTCGGGCGCCGTGCGTGGAGCTGAAATACTCCAGCACCGTCAGCCCCTCGCGAAAATTGGCTTTAATCGGCGTTTCGATGATCTTGCCCGAGGGCTTGGCCATTAAACCACGCATGCCGGCCAATTGCCGGATTTGCTCGACGCCACCTCGGGCGCCGGAGTGCGCCATGAGGAAGATCGGGTTCACATAGCCGCCGGTGCGGTGGTCGCTTTCCAACTCGGTCATCATTTCCGTGGTGATTTTTTCACGGGCGTGGGTCCAGGAATCCAACACCTGGTTGTAGCGTTCGCCCTCGGTGATGATCCCGCGTTGATAGAGCTTCTGGATTCGCAGCACTCCCTTTTCCGCGTCGCCGATGATCTTGCCCTTATTGGCCGGGGTGATCAGGTCGTCGGTGCCGAACGACAGGCCGCTGCGAGTGCTGTTGCGGAAGCCAAGCTGGTTCATGTCGTCCAACAAGTCGATCGTCTTTCGCCGGCCCAGCGCCTGATAACAGTCGGAGATGACTTTCGCCAGCTCGCTCGACCGCATGGGAATGTTGTAGAACAGCATTCCGGCGGGCAGCGTGTTGTTGAAGATCACGCGGCCCACGGTCGTGTCGATCAGCGCGCCCGGCTTGGCCAAGGCTTCGATGTCGGTCTTCAATCGGCGCGCGGGAGGTAGCCGGACCTTGATCCGGGCATGCGTGTCCACGACGCCCAACGAGTAGGCCAGCATCACTTCGTCCATCGACGAGAAAACCATCCCTTCGCCGGGACGCGACGCCTGCAAAATCATCGTCAGGTAGTAGCACCCCATGACCACGTCCTGCGACGGACTGATGATCGGAGCGCCGTTGGCCGGGCTGAAGATGTTGTTCGTCGACATCATCAGCGTGTGGGCTTCGACCTGGGCCTCGATCGACAGCGGCAGGTGCACGGCCATCTGGTCGCCGTCGAAGTCGGCGTTGAAGCCCTTGCACACTAGCGGATGGAGCTTGATGGCATTGCCTTCGACGAGCACCGGCTCGAAAGCCTGGATGCCCATGCGGTGCAACGTCGGAGCTCGATTCAACAAGACCGGATGATTGCGGATTACCTCCTCAAGGATATCCCACACTTCGTCGTCCTTGCGCTCCAACATTTTCTTCGCGCTTTTGATCGTGTCGGCGTGATTCAACTCCTTGAGCCGGCGGATGATGAACGGCTGGAACAATTCCAGCGCGATCTTCTTCGGCAGCCCGCATTGGTGCAGCCGCAAGTTCGGACCGACAACGATCACGCTGCGGGCCGAATAGTCGACCCGCTTGCCGAGCAAGTTTTCGCGGAACCGGCCCTGCTTGCCCTTGATCATGTCGGTCAAAGACTTCAGTGGGCGGTTGCTCGAGCCCAACACGGGGCGCTTACAGCGGTTGTTGTCGAACAGCGCGTCGACCGATTGCTGCAGCATCCGCTTTTCATTGCGGATAATGACTTCCGGGGCGTTCAAGTCGACGAGCTTCTTCAGCCGGTTGTTGCGGTTGATGATCCGGCGGTACAGGTCGTTCAAGTCGCTGGTGGCGAAATTGCCGGAGTCTAGCAGGACCAATGGCCGCAGATCGGGCGGGATGACCGGGATCACATCCAGGACCATCCATTCCGGCTTGTTGTCGCTATCGCGGATCGATTCGACGATCTTGAGCCGGTTGATCAGGTCCTTTTTCTTTTGCTTCGAGTTGGTCTCGTGCAGGTCTTCGCGCAGCTGCTTCGAAAGCGTGACGAGGTCGAGCGCGACCAGCAGCTTGCGGACGGCCTCGGCCCCCATGTCGGCTTCGAACGTTCCTTCGCCGTACAGTTCCCGCGCGGCGCGGTATTCTTCTTCCGTGAGCAATTGCTGCCGCTTGAGCGGCGTGTCGCCCGGGTTCACGACCACGTAATCCTGAAAGTAGATGACCTTTTCCAGGCTGGTGGTTTTCATGTCCAGCAGGTTGCCCAACCGGCTCGGCATGGCTTTGAAGAACCAGATGTGCACGACCGGCGCGGCCAGTTCGATGTGGCCCATCCGCTTGCGGCGGACGCGGCTGTGCGTGACCTTCACGCCGCAGCGATCGCAGATCATGCCCTTGTACTTCATGCCGCGATATTTACCGCAGGCGCATTCCCAGTCCTTTTCCGGGCCAAAGATCCGCTCGCAAAACAAGCCGTCCTTTTCCGGACGGTACGTGCGATAGTTGATCGTCTCCGGCTTTTTCACTTCGCCGAAAGACCAACTGCGAATATCGTGCGGCCGGGCCAGGCTGATTTTTACGGCCGTGTAGTCGTTAATCCGATCGTAGGACGCTTCACCGAGACTGCTGCTGCTGCTCATGAGTCAGGCTCCTTTGAGGAGGAAACCAGTAGTTTTGTTCGGACCGTCGTTCGTGCGCCACCGCGCTGTGGAAACAGGACTGTGGAATCAGGGTAACGGCAAGTTGCGCACGCGAATTCGCTGCTTTTCCAGAACGACAATTGCTCCGGAATTCAGCACGTTTTCCAATGCCGGGAGATTACTCAATAGGGTTTGAAGCTGGTTCACTGGATTCCGCGACGAATCGCCGCGTAACAGGATTACGATGGACCCGGGGTCATTCGTTCCGCTAACAACGTACCGAAATCGGTATCGGCTGAAATCAAAATGCGCTGCTCGGCGGCTGCTCGATCGAAAATCAGTGAGTCGTCGGCGGCCTGCATTCCATAATCTCGAACATGCACTGCGTCGTGGCCGGCCGCATGAAGCCCGAATGCAATCGACGGTGAGAGCGCGTTGTCCACAAGGAACTTCATGCCGAGGAAACCAAGGGCAATTCACGCTCCCGAACGGCCTCTGCCGCGAACTCGAGGCACTCTCGGATGTCGTCGTCCGCTAAATCTGGATAATGGGCCAGGATTTCCTGGCGAGTCATACCCTCGGCGATCATATGTACAATCGTAGCCACGGGGATTCGCAATCCACGCACGCACGGAACTCCTCCCATCTGCCCCGGCCGAACCGTAACTCGGGTGTATTTTGACATTTTTTTTCCTGCTCACTGTTGGCTAAATCCGCCGCTTTTCCAATTGCATGTTCAGGGCCAAGCCGCGGATTTCGTTCGTTAGCACGTCGAAGCTGGCGGGGGTGCCGGCCTCCAAGCGTGTTCTCGCCCTTGACCATCGATTCGTAAATTTTGGTGCGTCCCTCGACATCGTCGCTCTTTACCGTGAGCAACTCTTGCAGGATGAACGCGGCTCCGTAGGCCTCCAACGCCCAGACTTCCATTTCTCCGAACCGCTGACCGCCGAAGCGGGCTTTTCCACCGAGCGGCTGCTGCGTGATGAGCGAGTAGGGACCGGTCGACCGGGCATGCACCTTGTCGTCCACCAAGTGATGCAGCTTCAACATGTAGATGTAGCCGACCGTGGTTTCCTGCTCCATCGCCTCGCCGGTCCGGCCGTCGTACAACTGGGCCTTGCCATGCTTGGGGAGCTTGCTGTCGGCCAGGCACTGCGTGATGATCTCCTCGGTGGCCCCGTCGAACACGGGCGTGACCGCCTGGAAACCGAGCGCCGCCGCGGCCCAGCCGAGATGGGTTTCGAGAATCTGGCCCACGTTCATGCGGCTTGGCACGCCCAGCGGATTGAGCACGATTTGCACCGGCGTTCCGTCGGCCAAGAACGGCATGTCGGCCTGCGGCAAAATCTTGGCGATGACGCCTTTGTTGCCGTGCCGGCCCGCCATCTTGTCGCCGACCGAAATCGTGCGCTTGGCCGCGATGTAGACCTTGACCATCTGCAACACGCCGCTGCGCAGCTCGTCGCCGCGCTTCATGCTGTTCAGCCTACGGTCGCGGGCGTCGATGGCCGCTTCGACCGCCGGCCACATGGTCTTGTGCAACTTCTCGACGTCGGTCTTCCGCTGCGGGCTGCGGATGTCGATCGCGTCGAGCTTGAACTGCAAGGCCCGTTCGGCGACGAAGCGGTGTTCCTGGTCGCGCACCAGCGGCGTGCCGTCTTCGTCGGTGATCGGCCGCTGGAGGACGGATTCCATCTCGCCGATCATCGCTCCGAAGGCGGTGGCGATTTGTGCGTTCCCCTCGGCCTCGGCGTCCTTCAGCTCTTTTTCGAACGTCTTGCGCTCGTCTTCGCTGAGGCTCATCCGGCGCGAGAATTTTTGCGTGTCGATCACGATCCCTTCCACGCCGGAGGCCACTTCCAACGAGTCGTTCTTCACGTCTTCGCCGGCCCGACCGAAAATCGCGTGCAGCAGTTTTTCCTCCGGCGTCAACTCGGTTTTCGACTTTGGCGAAACCTTGCCGACCAGAATATCGCCGGGTCGAACATAAGTGCCGATGCGGACGATGCCGGTTTCGTCGAGATTGCGCAGGGCCTTTTCGCTGACGTTGGGAATATCGCGGGTGAACTCCTCGCGGCCCAACTTGGTTTCGCGAATTTCGATGTCGAACTCTTCGATGTGGATCGACGTGTAGGTATCGTTCTGCACCAGCTCTTCGCTGATGATAATCGCATCCTCGAAGTTGAAGCCGTCCCAGGCCATGAACCCGGCCAGGACGTTGCGTCCCAAGGCGAGCTCGCCTTTGTAGGTGGCGGCTCCGTCGGCGATGACCTCGCCCTTCTCGACCTTTTGGCCCAAAGTAACGATCGGCTTTTGGTTCTGGCAGGTTCGCTCGTTGAGCCCGACGAACTTGCGCAGGTTGAATACGTCGCCGGCGACTTCGATGCGGTTCGCGTCGACGTACGTGACGGTTCCTTTCTTGGCGGCGCGAATCAACATGCCCGAGTTCTGGGCGACGTCCTTCTCCATGCCCGTGGCCACGATCGGCGGCTCGGTGATCAACAGCGGCACGGCCTGCCGCTGCATATTGGAGCCCATCAGCGCCCGGTTGGCGTCGTCGTGTTCCAAGAACGGAATCAAACCGGCCGAAACGCCGACCATTTGGCTCGGCGCGACGTCGATGTATTGGATCTTGTCGGCCGGCACCAACACGAAGTCGGAGCGGAATCGGGCGATGATGTTGTCGCCGTGCAAATGGCCGTTTACCACCGGGGCGTCGGCAGGAGCCAAATAGGCTTCATTTTCCTGATCGGCCCGCAGCCAGACCACTTCGTCGGTGAGCTTGCCCTTATGCACCTTGCGATACGGCGTGATCAGGAAGCCGTATTCGTCGACGCCGGAGAAGATCGCCAGGCTGGAGATCAGTCCGATGTTCGTGCCTTCCGGCGTTTCGATCGGACAGATGCGGCCGTAGTGCGAAATGTGCACGTCGCGGACTTCGAACCCGGCCCGTTTGCGGTTCAACCCGCCGGGGCCCAACGCCGACAACCGGCGTTCGTGGGTGAGCATCGACAGGGGGTTCGTCTGGTCGACGACTTGCGACAACTCGCCCCGGCCGAAGAAATACTCGATCGCCGCGGAAATGCTCTTGGGATTGATCAGGCTCCGCGGCGTCATGTCGGCCACGTCCTTCAAGCTCATCCGCTCCTGGACCGTGCGGCGGAGCTTCAAGAACCCCTTGCGCAGTTCGTCGCACGCCAATTCGTCGATCGTGCGCAAGCGGCGATTGCCCAAGTGGTCAATGTCGTCGACCTCGGCCGTGCCGTCGCCTTCGGTCAGCGCCAGCAAATACTTGATCGAGGCGATCAAGTCCTCCGGCCGCAGTGTCATCTCGGTTTCGGGGATGTCGAGTTTCAACTTGCGGCTGATGCGGAACCGGCCAACGCGACCCAAACGATACCGGTTCGTGTCGTAGAACTTCTCGTGGAACAGGCGCGGGCCTTTTCCAACTGGGGCGGATTGCCGGGCCGGAGCCGCTGGTAGATCCGCAGCAGCGCTTCCTCGTGACTGCCGGTGTTGTCCTCGGCCAGGCTGTTGAGGATCAGCGGCACCTTGACGTCGGGCATGACTTCCACGGACGGCAGGCCCGAGGTGCAAATCAGTTCCGCCGCGTTCTTGGTGACCTTTTGGCCCGCTTCGAGAATGATTTCGCCGGCCTTTTCGCTGCCGCTGGGATAGACAATGTCCTCGACCGCGATCTTGCCTTCGATCTTCGAGACGCTGCGGCCGTCGACGATCTTTTCGACAGTGGCGGGATAGAACACGCGCAGCAGATCGGAGTCGCGGCTGTACTTGGGGTCCATCGCCCGGAGGAGCGTCATGGCCGAGAACTTGCCGCTCTGGTCGATGCGGACGGTGAGCGTTTCCTTCTTCGACATGTTCAATTCGATCCAGCTACCGCGTTCGGGAATGATGCGGCAACTGTGGAGCTTGCGTTCGCCCGTGTCCAAGTCGGCGACGAAGTCGACGCCGGGACTGCGGTGCAATTGGCTAACCACGACGCGTTCGGCGCCATTGATGATGAACTCGCCGCCCCCGAGCATGATCGGCATGTCGCCGAGATAGACTTCCTCTTCGATCGGCTCTTCACGCGTCAGGCGGAGCCAAACCCGAAACGGCCGGCCATAGGTCAGGCGCAATTGCCGGCATTCGTCCGGCTCGTAGCGCGGCTTGCCGAGCTCGTAACGGACATATTCCAGCTTCAGGTTCTTGTCGTAGCTTTCGATCGGGAAGATTTCGCGCAGGACGCCTTCGATCCCCTCGTCCTTGCGCTTGTTGGCCGGGGTCTCGTACTGCAAGAAGCGATCGTAACTGAGCGTTTGGATCTGGGTCAGATCGGGAAGTTGATGCGGTTGGCGGTGGCTGCCAAAGCGCCGGATTTCCTTCGGACGGAGGCGTCGTTCTGCCGTGGTGGCCATGGGCGGGTCTTCTCCTCTTTCCTAAAGTGCCGCTTCGCAAAGTGTGGGTCGCGTGCCAAATGCCTGGCACAGACCGGAAACTTGCCGCGGAATGGAATGCTGCTGCGGATCGTGCGATCGGATGAATTCGCGCTGGCGGCGCCAACCTCTCCCGGGGCGACGACCCGACTCGACGATGGCAGGAAATGCCGAATCAAGCGACTCGTTTTCGGCGTGACGTGGGCCGGCTACTGGAGCCCGCGACACTTAGTGTGAAGGAAGCCGTGAATCCCGAAGCCCCCCGGTGGCCAAGCGCCGTCGGGCAGGTTGTCCTGAGACAGCCCTGCCTACGAATCGATCGCCCGCCGGCCGGCATGAAGCGACGCTACTTTCTCGAAACTTACTTGATCGAAACTGTAGCGCCCGCTTCCTCCAATTCCTTCTTGAGCTTTTCCGCGTCTTCCTTCGAGATGCCTTCCTTGACCTTGCTCGGAACGCCTTCGACCAGATCCTTGGCCTCCTTCAAACCGAGCGACGTGGCGGCGCGGACCACTTTGATCACGCCGATCTTCTTGTCGCCAAAGCCTTCGAGGATGACGTCGAATTCGGTCTTGGCCTCGGCTACCGGAGCGGCCGCGCCGCCACCGCCGGGCCCGGCCATCATCACCGCGCCGCCTGCGGCCGGCTTGATGCCATGGACGTGCTCCAAGTAGTCGCTCAGCTCCTTGGCTTCCTTGAGCGTCAATTTGACAATCTTGTCCCCCAATTCCTTGGAGGAGGCGGAAAATTCCTGGGTTGCTTCGGCTGTGGCCATGGCGGGCAGTCGTCCTTTCTCACGGAGCGTCGCAAGCGGCTGACATAAGCTCTACGCGACAATTCTACGAATGGGTCAAATTTGACGGGTTAATTTGATTACGAAATCGACTCTGTTCTTCTCTCACGCCCCTTAGCAATCAACCAGCGGGCGCCTCTGGGGGAGCACTGGCCGGCGGAGCACTGGCCGGCGGCTCGGGCGCGGCACTGGCCGGCGCCGCTTCGGCTGCGGGAGCGTTCTTCTCCAAGTCTTCGATACGCTGCTTGATCTGGCTGGCCAATACGCCGCCGGCGGCTTTCAACTGGCCGGCGAGAATCGCTCCCGGAGCGAGAATCTGGCCGACCAATAGGCTCAGTTGCTCCTGCCGCGTCGGCCAGGTGCTAACCGCCTTGACTTGAGCAGGGGACAGCTTGGCGCCATCGATCGCCCCGCCGCGGGCTTCGAAGCCTTCGAACTCCTTCGCCCCGGCGATGCGGGCAACTTCCTTGGCCAGGGCGACGATGTCCTCGCCCCCCCACACGATGGCCAAGGTCCCTTCGATCCCCTGGAACGCGGCAGCCAGCGGCGTGCCTTCGGCCGCGCGCCGGGCCAAGCTGTTTTTTACTACCTCGAGCTGCATGTTCTTGCCGCGCAATTCCTTGCGAAGCTTCGAAGTCTTCATGGCGTTCAGACCCACGACATTCACCAACAGAGCGTCGTTCACGCCCGACAGTTGGCGCCGCAGGTCCTTGATCACCAGTTCTTTGACAAGTTTGCTCATATTCGGTTCAGAGCGGTCAAACCGCCCGCAAAAAAATCTCGGCGAATAAATGCCGGCTCAAACTCAGGCGGCGATCTTGATTCCCGGCGTCATGGTCCCGCTGAGCGTGACACTCTTGATGTATTGCCCCTTCACGCCAACCGGCTTGATCGCCAGCACATGGTGGAGGAAGGCGTTGATGTTCTCGGCCAGTTTCTTCTCGTCGAAGCTGATCCTGCCCACCACGGCATGCACAACGCCGCCGGCATCATTGCGGAATTCGACTTTGCCCGCCTTGTATTCGCGGACGGTTTTCGCCACGTCGGGCGTCACGGTGCCAGCCCGGGGCGAAGGCATCAGGCCGCGGGGCCCAAGCACTTTGCCCAGCGGACCAACGAGGCCCATCATGTCGGGCGCGGCGATGCAGGCGTCGAAATCGGTCCAACCTTCTTTGACCCTTTTCGCCAGGTCTTCGGCTCCGACCTCATCGGCTCCGGCTTCCTTGGCCGCGGCGGCCTGATCTCCCTTGGCGAACACGACGACGCGCTTCGACTTGCCGATCCCGTGCGGCAACACGATCGAGCCGCGCACCAGTTGATCGGCTTGCTTGGCGTCGATCCCCAGGCGCACCGAAACCTCGACCGTCTGGTCGAACTTCCGCGTGTTGAACTGCTTGAGGATCGTGACCGCCTGCTCGACCGGGACGAGTTGCGTCTCCGGAGGAACTTTTTCCGCCATCGCTTTGTATTTCTTGCTGAGCTTGGACATAACTCGTCAATCACTTCCGATAGAGCCAGTTCACTTCATAAAGTTGTGTTGAAAAAAGGGACAGGCACCTCACGGCGACCCGAAAACCGTGGCAAATCAACTGGTTGTTCGGAGCCAGTCCCCTTTTTCAACAGACCGCTTAACCTTCCACCACCAGGCCCATGCTCCGGGCAGTGCCAACGACCATGCGTTCGGCATGCTCCGCATCGCGGGCATTCAGGTCGGCCATTTTCATTTTCACGATTTCCGCCACTTGGGCCTGCGTCACTTTGCCAACTTTGTCCTTGTTCGGCACGCCCGAGCCCTTGGCAATTCCCGCGGCTTTCTTCAACAGCGCCGCGGCCGGAGGGCTCTTGGTGATGAAGTCGAAACTGCGGTCGTTGTAGACATTCACCACGACGGGAATCGGCATCCCGCCAGCCTCGCGGGTGCGCTCGTTGAATTGCATCACGAACTGCCCGAGGTTGATGCCGAATTTACCCAGCGAGGTGCCGACTGGAGGAGCCGGGGTGGCTTGCCCGCCAGGCACTTGAAACTTCGCTTGTCCGACCAGTTGCTTCGCCATGAGTTCTCAATATCGCCTATTCACCGCCGCAAGTAGCTTGTCGAAAAAGAGGACAGGCACCTCGCGGAGACACTATAAACTACGGAAAACCGATTGCTGGCTCAGGGCCAGTCCCCTTTTTCAACGGCTGTCAAACCGCCTCGATTTGCCAGTATTCCAATTCGACGGGCGTCGAGCGGCCGAAGATGTTGATCATCACGACCACCCGGCCATTGGCTTCGTCGATTGTGTCCACGTCGCCCTCGAAATTCTCGAACGTCCCTTCGTTGATTTTCACGCGATCCCCCTTCTTGAAGCTGATCTTGAGCTTCGGGGCCTCGTCGGTTTTCTCTTCACTCTTGGCGAGGATCTTCTGCACGTCTTGCGCGGCCATCGGGCTGGGCCGGCCAATCGAACCGGTGAAGTCGCCAATGCCGGTCGTCTCGCGGACCAGGTACCAGGTGTCGTCGTTGATTTCCATGTTCACGACGAGATAGCCTGGATAGAGCTTCCGCTTCGAGACGCGCTTCTTGCCCCCCTTGAACTCGGTGATCATTTCGGTCGGCACGATGCACGATTGCTCGAGCGGCGAGCCGAAATATCGCTCGAGACCGGCCATTTTCACCCGGCGAAGCAGGCCATCGCGGATTGAATCCTCGCGGTTGCTTTGCACCTTGAGGATGTACCACTCGCGGCGGATTTCTTCGTTCGGCAAGCCCGACGAATCGCCGTTGGCGTTCGAGGGCGCTGCGTCCGAAGGCGCTGCTTCAGGCTTCGGCTTGGCTGGCTTCTTTTCTTTGGCGACCGGCGTGGCTTCGACAGGAGCATCAGACGCGGCCGGAGCGGACTCAGGCGGCACCGCTTCGTGGTCAACAGGTGCAGGCTCGGCGTGCTGCGGCGCGGGATGCTCGTGCGCTGCATGCTCGTGCGCTGCATGCTCGTGCACTGCATGCTCGTGCGCTGCATGCTCCTGCGGGGGCGCAGCGTCACCCGCGGCTTGCTCATGCGGAGACTGCTGGCCAGCGGCCGGCGGTTGATCGAGGTTCTCAGACTCGTCGCTCAAAACCATTCCCCCTAACACCCTCTCCCGCAAAATGCTCCAGCCACAAGACCTTGACCCCGAACGCGCACGCCGGTTCGGGTCAAATCCCGATGATCTTCTTGAGGATGAAACTCCACACCAAATCGAAAACCATCAACATGAACGCCAGCACCAAGAGCGTAACGATCACGACGACCGAGCCGCGGAACAATTCCATTCGAGTCGGCCACGTGACCTTGCTCATTTCGCCTTCGACGCCGATCAGGAAATCGGCGAATTTCGGCATGTTCACCAGGCGGAAGCTAAGCCACAGTCCGACAACGACGATCACGCTGGGCACCAAGTACCGCGAAAAAGCGGTCGCGCCGAACGAATCGCTCAAACGCCAACTACCGAGCAGAATCGCCAGCGCCAGTGCCGCAAACGTCACCTGCCGCGTTACCCGGCCTTGATTCCGCTTGTATAACCCGAACTGGAACATTTCGCGCCAAAATCCATTTAGCGCGACGTCTTTTTCTTTCCCCATGGAATCGTTCCATCGTTTACCCCCGAACCGAGCCGCCGCGGTTGACTGACAACCGTACGTACCCGGCCGGCAAGCGCCGCCGATTCCGCCGGGCAAGCCCAGCCTGAAACGCGCCGCATTGAGGGGGCCAAGGCCTTGAATCGAACTATGCTTGAACCAAACTCATCTGACCGGCTCCCGTTAGCGGGAATCGGTTCGGGACCGACGATTCGCCGGGTCCCGGGAGACCCACGCCGCTACGCCGGTCAATTAACCCGCTACGCCGGTCAATTAACGTTGCTGGCCGTCCGATTGATGTCCGCCACTGTGGGGGCGGACCGCATCAATCTCCGACCTCACTAATGGCAGGGGCGGCGGGAATTGAACTCGCAACCTCTGGTTTTGGAGACCAGCGCCTCTGCCAATTGAGCTACACCCCTCTGGATACACTTAGGCTTAAGGCTTCAGGACGACGGGAACGGCCTTCGGACTTCGCGCATTCAAATCCACGACGAAACGACTCAGGCCTCACGCATTAATCTTCGTCACCACGCCGGAGCCGACGGTTCGACCCCCCTCGCGGATCGCGAAACGCACGCCGTCGTCCATGGCGATCGGCGTAATCAACTCCACGCTCAGCCGGGCATTGTCGCCGGGCATGCACATCTCAGCCTCGCCGACCAGATTCGCGCTGCCGGTGACGTCGGTCGTGCGGAAGTAAAATTGCGGCCGATATCCGCTGAAGAACGGTGTGTGCCGGCCACCCTCTTCCTTCGATAGGACGTAAACTTCGGCTTCGAACTTGGTGTGCGGAGTGATCGAGCCCGGCTTGGCCAACACCTGGCCTCGTTCGATTTCCTCGCGCTTGATGCCGCGCATCAGGCAGCCGACATTGTCGCCGGCCTGGCCCTGATCGAGCGTCTTGTTGAACATTTCGACGCCGGTGACGATGACCTTGCGCGGCTTTTCGGAAAGTCCGATCAGCTCGACTTCGTCGCCGACCTTGACGATCCCGCGTTCGATACGACCCGTGGCCACGGTGCCGCGGCCTTCGATCGAGAACACGTCTTCGATAGCCATCAGGAACGGCTTGTCGACCTGGCGGACCGGCTCGGGAATGTAGCTGTCCACGGCGGCCAACAGACTCGGCAATGCACTTGTTGGCAGCCGGGTCGGCCGGATTGTCGTAAGCGCCTTTCGCCGAACCGCGGATGATTGGAATCTCATCGCCGGGGAAGCCGTAGTGCGTGAGCAATTCGCGCAATTCAAGCTCGACCAATTCGAGCAACTCCGGGTCGTCGACCAGGTCGATCTTGTTCAAGAACACGACCAACGCCGGCACGCCGACTTGGCGGGCCAACAGAATGTGTTCGCGCGTCTGCGGCATTGGACCGTCGGCTGCCGACACGACCAGGATGCCGCCGTCCATTTGGGCGGCGCCAGTGATCATGTTCTTGATGAAGTCGGCGTGGCCCGGACAGTCGATGTGGGCGTAATGTCGCTTCTCGGTTTCGTACTCGACGTGGCTGACGGCGATCGTGACCGTCTTGGTCTCGTCGCGCACGGTGCCGCCTTTGGCGATGTCGGCGTAGGACTTGGTCTTTGCCAAACCCTTCGTCGCCTGAACCGCCAACAGCGCTCCGGTCAGCGTGGTCTTGCCGTGGTCAATGTGACCGATGGTCCCCACGTTGACGTGGGGCTTGGTCCGCGTGAATACATCTTTGGCCATTCTATCTCCCTACCTTCATCGAATGAGCGAACGGAAAAATTTTGCTTAGGGCACAAGGTTCGTCAAATCGCCAACCGACAAGCATCTCTCGACTGCCGCCAGAAACGCCCCGCAAAAAAATGATGCGAGAGACCTATTTCCTCGAGCGGAAAGCTGCTGAAGGGAGTTGAACCCTTGACCTCGTCCTTACCAAGGACGCGCTCTGCCAACTGAGCTACAGCAGCGGCGTCCTCCCCCCGCACAGTTCTACGACGAATCCCAAACACACCTATTGCTTGTCCGCCACAGATCGAGCGATCGATCCCACGCGGCTGATGATCTTGCTGCTCCTCCACCCGACCGATCGACCTTCAAAGCGGGTGAAGGGAATCGAACCCTCGTCTTCAGCTTGGAAGGCTATTGCTCTACCATTGAGCTACACCCGCAGCACAAGCTTTTCACTGCCAACGTTGGACCGCCTGGCGGACCACCGAACCTCGCTTGTGCTCACCAAGTACTGTTCTCACGATTCTTGTTTCTAGCGTCTCGCGCCTTCCGAGCGGTTTTAGTGGGGGATGCAGGATTCGAACCTGCGAAGGCAGAGCCACCAGATTTACAGTCTGGCCCCTTTGACCGCTCGGGAAATCCCCCTGCCTCGTGATCCTCGCCGGCTAACACTTCCTTCGCCGTCTTATATTGGTGTTCTCAATTGGACGAGCTAGCGGAGGGACTTGAACCCACAACCTGCTGATTACAAATCAGCTGCTCTGCCAATTGAGCTACGCTAGCCTGCGAGCAGGAGCCATGAAAACAAGTAAATATAATGAACTTAGTTGTCCTTGCAAGCCGGCTTGCACAAGGATTTCACGAAATCCAAGCGTTCAGGAAATCGCGACCGGTTACAGGCCAACGCGGGCGGATGATTCCGAGCCCACACGGGCACAAATCAAAGAAAGCCGAGGACCACATGCCACCGACTGCGGTGGCCAACGAATTACCCTTCTTCGCTAAATCCCCTGGCTTGGGGCACCAATGAAACAACGCCCTTACCAAAGCAAGAGCGCTGCATTTAGTCGACCTAGCAGCCTGTTGAAAAAGGGGACTGGCTCTTAGCGACCGAGAGGATTTCCCCCAGGATTGACGTATCCGCGTAGTGCCTGTCCCCTTTTTCAACAGCCTGCTAACGGAACAAAATCAGGCTCAGGCTACACCCGGCAGGTCGATCTTTTCTTCCTGAGCAGCCTGCCGCAGCTTTCCGAGGGCCCGAGCTTCGATTTGTCGGATCCGCTCCTTGGTCACCCCCATTTCCTCGCCAACTTCTTTGAGAGTCAACGGTTCATGGGAATGGTCAAGCCCGAACCGACTAATGATAATCTTTTGCTCCCGTTCGTCAAGCCGCTCCAAAATCCGGTCGACTTGCGTCTGCCGTTGGGCCTGGGCACTTTCCAACTCGTGCTGGTCGGTGCGCGGGTCCTCGGCCACGGTGAACGTTTCCAATTGGCTGGTCCGGAACCGATCGCGGCGCCGATGCTCGTCCGGTATGGTCCGGGCAAAGTTCTTCATGATCGCCCAACTGGCGTAGGTGCTGAACTTATTTCCCCGGGCATAATCGAACTTTTCGGCCGCTCGAATCAACGACATGTTCCCGTCGCTCACCAACTCGAAGAAGTTGTCCGCCGGACCCACGTGCCGCTTGGCAATCGAAACGACCAACCGCAAATTAGCCCGCACCATTTGGTTCTTCACCGCGACCGCTTGTTCGTACAGCCGTTCGCATTCGTCCATCACGCTGCTCTTGGCCCGCGCCGGATCTAGCCCTTCACGCAGCTTCGAGGCGGTATACTTGAGGAAGTTGAACTTCCGGAACAAGTAAGCCTCTTGCTCGCGCGTCAACAGCGGCACTTCGTACAGACTGGCCAAATACGGCGGCAAGCCGCTCGGCAAGCGCACCTTCTTCGGAGCCTCGACCGCCGGCATCGGGCCCAGAATCGTCTTGGCGATATCGGCCCGCGCGAACGTGGGATTGGGGATGAAGTCCAACGGAAGTTCCAAAATCCGCCGCGCCCGCATCTCGTTGATGATCCGATAGATGCTGGTCTTGGTGCGGCAATAGCGCTTGGCCAACACATCGACCGACACCTCGCGGCGATATTGCTGATAGATCTTCTTCTTGGTCTCGTCCGACAACGGGCCCGTCGAGCCCGGGAAAATCGCCAAGTCGGGGTGATCCTGATCGAATTGTTTCAACGTGTAGCGAATGGTTTCGATGCTGCGATCCATCCGTCGCGCCAAACGCCGAGTCACGTCCGCCGGACATCCGCCGGCGCGGGCCAAGCGCCGCGCTCGGTCGATGATCCGATCGCGCTCTTCGATCGAAAGCTGGCTGAACTGCGCGCCCCGGCGAACGCGTTCCTCGTTCAGCGAGGCGAACCGATCGACCGAGCTCCGCAAAAACCCGACGCGCTTGCGGCCATCGAACACGAACCGCCGGCTCACCAGGCCCTGTTGCCGCCAGCGCGAAATCGTCTTGGTCGATACGTTGAACAGCTTGCTTAGTTCTTCGACGGTAAGGACCTGCTCGCCCGCGGTTTCCGCCGGCACGTCGGCCGCTTCGGAAAGGTCCTCGACGAACAACCGCAAATCGTGGCTGGCATCCTCGCCGCGGATTTTCATGTTCGGGAACGAGCCCGGCCGAAAATCGGTGATCCGGTAGCAGAGATATTCGTAGGGATAGGTCCGATCGGGGACAATCTCTCCGAGCAGCCGTTCGGCTCGGTCGACTTGTTCCACTTTCTTTTGCGCGGGGCGAACCGGACCTGCTGATCGCGCAGTTGCCGCATCACTGGATTGAGGTAATCGGTATGCATCTGTCTCCCCTTCCTCCTGACAATCCTAGGCGGTTTTCCCTGCGACTCCTCGCCCGCTCCAGGCTTGCTTTCAATAATTTCCGACAGTCTTCCCAGGCTGTCTTGTGGGCTGTCGACGTTGCTCCGTCGTGCGTGGTTCAGCCACTCGTCGTAAAATTGTCACAGCGTTGATTTTTTTGATTCCGAATTCCAAAGCCATCTCAAGTCTATCTCATACGCCCCCCAGCGGCCCCCGGCGACCGTTCTACGTAACATAGTGGTCAAACGTCGAGAGAAGTTCACCTTCGAGTCCGCCATATTTGATGCCGCTCGCGCGATTTTCCTACCAGTAATTCGCGACTTCCTATGTAAAATTTTCCAACCGCCCCAAGTGTTTCTTATCGCCGAACCCACTGGCTCTCCCCCGCAACGCTGCCGGGCTACGTCTCCGAGGCTAGCCATTTTCCATTGCCTCGGCCATAAACCGTTGATTCGATTGAACTTCAATCGCGCAGCGGGTCGATTTTAGATGTAGTTCGCGTGAACATTTAACGGCTCGAAACGCATTTCCACGGATCCCTATCCCTTTATTCACGATTTCGCGCCTCGAGGTTTCCGATGGCATCTCGTTACACGCGGCTTTTACCGCATTTGTGCGTGATCTTTTCCATCACGCTGCCAAAACTGGTCTTTGCTGGCGACACTTACGAATTGCAAACGCAGTGCCAAACGGGCGACTTGACTCGCGTGAAGGTCGCGTTACGCGTCGACGGCACTCTTCAACCCTCCGCCGATCCAAAGGTTCCGAAATTAGAGCTAAAAGTTCGCGGGGGGTTCAGCTACGACGAGCGGAGGGTCGACGATTGCACCGATTTGAACAATCGCTGTTCAATCCGTTACTACCACGAGGCGCAGGCAGCCATTCAGGTGGATAAGAATGCCGATTCCCCAAAATTGCGCGACGACCAACGCTGGATCAGCGTGCGGTCGACAAAGCGGGGCTTGGCGATTTCCGCGCCGCATGGCCCCCTCTCGCGCGATGAGTTGGAAATGATCGATTTGCCGGGCAATAGCCTCGTGCTCGACCGGCTGCTGCCCGAGGGAGCTGTCCGCATCGGCGACATTTGGCCGATCACGGCCGAACCGATGCCGGCCTTATTGGGACTCGAGGCCGTCAGCCGAAGTGACGTCAAGGCCGAGCTCGCCGAAGTGCAAGACGATCTGGCGCGAATCAAGCTGGCAGGCACGGTGCAAGGCGCCGTGGGAGGCGTGGCCACGGAAATGCGGCTCGACGGCCAGGCCGATTTCGACCTGGTTCACCGCCGCTTGAAAACGGTGCACCTCATCATCCGGGAAAAGCGGTCGCTTGGATTCGTTTCGCCCGGTTTGGACGTGAAGGCCCAGATCGCCATTGAGATTGCTCCGCTGGTCGGATCCGACCAACTGGCCGATGCCGCGGTGAAAGAAGCGATCGAGGCGACGAAAGAACAGGGCGCCAGCCCGCAGCCGCTGCTGCTGGAATCGGCAGGGCACTTCCAATTGTTTTGCGATCGGCGCTGGCATGCGACCCGCGACGATGCCGAGCTGGTGGTCCTCCGCTATGTCGATCGCGGCGAACTGGTCGCGCAGGGGAACATTTCGCCGCTGCCGAATCTTCCGGCCGGCCAGAATGTGACCCTGGAGCAATTTCAGGATGAAGTCAAGCAATCGCTGGGGAAGCATTTCGGCCAGTTCGAATCCGTCGCCGAAGGCAAGACTTCGACCGGCTTGCGATTGCTCAAGGTCTTCGTCGTGGGCACGGTGTCGGAGTTGCCGATTGAGTGGCGTTACTATCTCGTCCTCGACCCGCACGGCCGCCGCGCCGCGCTGGCGTTTACGCTTGAAGGGAAACTGATCGAGCGCTTCGCCGACGCCGAAGCACCCCTGGTCGACAGCGTCACGTTAACCGCGGCGCCAGAGTCGCACACCGCCGCCCCGGAAGCGCCGCCGGAGGACATCAAGTGATAATCGGCGCGTGGTCCTTGCGATAAGAATCGCTAACTTAACCGGCAGGGGACTGACCCCCTCGGTGCCGCCCAACGCAGGCGCCTTTTCCGCCCTGCTGCTCAACGCGCTGCGCGTGCGCTTAAGGTAAACCAAGACGCCACAACGTTCAGACATCTGCCTCCCGCCGTGCTATCGCCCGATCGGGCGAAATTCCGAAACACAAGCCGCGCTACGGCTTCTTCGGCGCGGCGGAATCGGCAGCGTGCCGGAGTTTTCGCACCGCGGCGAGCGTGTCCCTGACCTTGGGATCGTCGAAATCCTTGACCTCACAGATCGGCGCATGGTTTCCGGGCATGAATTCGAGCCGTTCAGGCGAAACCTCGTACGCGTCGCCGACCTTCACCAGAACGACCAAGACGTTCGTTCCGACGGTCGGCATCTTGAACGTCTTGCCGTACTTTGCGGGATCAATTTTTGCGGCAAGCTCAGGAACTTTTCCCGGGTCGAGCGTGCCGGACAGCCGAAGCTGAGGACGGAGCGTGAGTTCAGTCCGTGCGGCCTTCCCTGTGGTTTGGGCCGTTCCCGCGAGAGAGGCGACGATCAGGCCACGCGCGTGCCAAAACTTTTGATCAACGGTATCTTGCGGTGGCGCGGCGTCGGCCGCGCGATCATCGACGGTTTTCTTTCGCACGTCGCGGATCGCGACTAACGTTTTCGCGATTGCCGGGTCGCGTGACCCGTTCATCGTGAAAAGTCCGGCACTAGGATTCGGCATATACGCGACATAACCCGTCGGGATGATAAATCGGGGTCGCTTTTCATGGGTCGTTGCCAGAACCGCCGCGACTATCGCGCCACGCTTTGGTGTGTCCCCGATAACTGTTACGAGCGACGGTCCCACGGACGTATATGCGTCCAATTCGTCGCATGTCCCGGCGTCGATTGCACCCGATAGCGATGCGAGAACCTTCAAACGCACTCTCGTCTCCATATACCCGTTGCTGCCCACAATCTCGATCACCTTTGCGATAACTACCGAATGGTTACGCCAATAGCCCACCTCGTCGCCACGCTCGATTCCGATATGGCCGTATCCCGTTGCACAAATCAAACACACACCGATATGGAGAAAAGCGACTCCGATGCCTTTCCTGCATCTATTCGCGGATTGATTGCCGCCTTTTCTTTCAGTTGCCATAGTGCCTCACGGGGGCGGGATAGCGGGGTCGAAAAATTTCTTGCCGGATGCGAGCTCATTGAAAGTCGGCCGAAACTCAGCGTAGCGCACGGGATTGAAGGCGTTTTCCGTTGAACCGTCTTCTACTGGCGACCAGTTTTCCGGATTAGCAATCACAATGTGATTCACGCCCGTTGCGCCAGTACCGTTGGTACCGGTGAATGTCTCGTTGACGACATACGACCAATTCTTCGTCGCAAGCCGCGTATAGACCTGGTTTCTCACATTTGGATCGTTAACGTACGCGGCAATGTCCAATGTTAAGCTGTAGTCGTATGTAAACGACGTTATGCTGTCGTCGGTCGCGGCGGCCGTCAGGCGTTGCGAATAATAAACGGGAACAACTCCGAGTGGAGAATCGCTGTCTTGGATTATGCCTCCGTGCCCAACAAGCAGTGGTCCATCCTGGCCCTGCTGCATCAGCCACGGCAGATCTCCGCTTGCTCCCGTGTCGATTAGAGGATAGACGCTGCCACCGATGGCAGCCGTGCTTGCCGCGGACCGAAGCACCTTGCCGCCGGGGTAAGTTGCCTGAAGCGTGAGGCTGTCCGCGTGCTGGACGAAACCAACGGTTATCTGATCTTCCCCCCAAACGCGGTCCGGCCCGGTGCCCGTCATAGCGACAACCGCGTTCCATGACAAGCCTGCCACTAGATTGGTGCTCTGCGCTTTTGAATCCAAAGCCCAATGTAGTGTGATCCGCGTTCTGCGCGACATAGCCTTGAGTGGCATTGTCTGGAATAGGAGTAAATGCATCGGCGTTCAATCTGGGTGAAATATCGATCCCGACGACATTCACATAATACGTCCACGTGTAGTTTTGGTTGACATCAAACGCCAAAGTTCCAACGTGCGCACCGCCCTCGTGTACTGCATCGCCCCAGGATACGGACGCGGAGTTCATGCTCGCGCTCTTGAGCGTATCCGTCGCTGTCTCCGCATTGGTGCTCCAGGGTTTTGGCGATTGGACATTCAAACCCGTGACGCTGTATTGGTAGATTGAATAATTCGGAACGTTCTGGGGACCCTGAAACCCGAAGACGTCAACATTGAGCGTGTCCAGCGGAGCGGTTTGCCCGGCGGCATTCAACGTGATCGCGAAAATAAAAGGGTCAGAACAATTTAACCCTGGCCGAATAATTGTTCTGACCCGCTTGCGTTTGCGGGCTCACTGCCGAGCCTTGCGATCACGACAAGTCCAGCGTTTCCAGGTATTGATCTAGTGACTTCCGTGCACCGGTTTCCTCGGCCTGGACGCCGAGGATTTGCTTCCGCAGGGTGTCGACCTGGTCTTCTTGCTCGCCGAACTTCTTCACGTAGCGGTTGTAGAGATCGGAGTTGCGATCCAACTGGGCCATGTTCTGTCGGATGCGGCTCTGTTCCTGATCGACGATCTGGACCTGCCGCTCGAAGCTCTGCCGCTTGGAAACCAGGTCGTCGATGGCCTGCTTCCGCCGGATCACTTCCGCCAGCGCCGCCTTGACCTTCGGCGCGGCGACTTCCGAGTTCATGTAGAACACGATGGTCCCATTGTCGACGTTGGTCAGGGCAAATTGCTGCTGGTCGGTACGCTCTTCCTCGACCGCGAAATTGGCGGGCTTGCCCGGCTCGGCCTTGACGGCGAAGCGGTACATGTCCCGCGTCTTTTCGGTGGGCTCCTTCGGCGCCACCAAAGTCCATGCCCCGTCGTGCGGGTACTCGATCAGCACTTCCTTGACGTGATGGCCGGAGTTCTTGACCGTGTATTTTTCCGTGCGCTGGTATTTCCGCTGCGCGTAGAGCGTTCCTTTCACGATCCGCACGCCGATCAACTGCTCCGGATGGCCGACCGACTCCGGCGCCACTTCGGTATCGAGATCGAGCGCGTAGCTTAGAAGCCGTTCGCTGCCGGGAGGCAAATCTTCGATCCGGGCGTCGCCGGCGTATGTGCCGCCGTCGAACACGGTGATCGGGCCTTGCATCAGGTGCAGCGGCGTGCTGTTGGTCAGTTTCAGCCCGTTCAAGGGATGCTTGGCTTGCACGGCGGGGTTGTAGATCGACACCTTCTTTCCTTTGACCGAACCGTTGACGATTGGCAGCATGGCCGATTGATGCCGCGGCAGCGTGACGGGCGTGTCGATTTCGTATTTGAACAGTTCGCCGACGTTAGCGGCCTGGGCCATCGACTGCCCTCCTTGCCCGAGGTTCATAGCGAGTTGTTCGTCGCGCTTGTTTTGCCCTGCGCCGTATGCTCGGTCTGCGGCGGCCATCGCCATGCCAGGCGCAGCGGCCGCGGCTTTGCGCATCATCATCCGGCCTTCGCCTTTGGCGACCTCCTCATTCGCCATCCGGCGGAAATCGGCGTCCTTGCCGGCGATGTCTTGATCGTACGTTTGCGGCCGGAGCGAGGCGTACAGCTCCTGAACGACAACTGGCCGATTAACGAACAGCGGCTGATAGAGGTCCATCACGAACGAAATCGGCCGGCCGCTGATCAGCGTCAGCGTGACGTCGTTCCAGTCCTGTTCGGTCGTGTTCTCGACGATCGCCCAGCCTTGCAGGAATGGCGGATCTTCGTCTTTCAGCACCAGGCGGTAGCTGGTCTTCCAGATCGGGGCTTCCTGGATATAGCCGACCCGGACCGCTCGCTTGCCTTCGCCCAGGAAATGCAGCGAGACGGTTTTCTTGTCGGTGTCGTGGCCCGTGGCCAGCACCGCCAGAGCCAGTTGCAACTCGTGGTTCAACTTCTCGTTGGAGAGCTTGATGCGGACGACATTCTCCAGCGATACGCTCCGCAGCCCTTCGCTGGTGAGCAGATTCAGGAAGTCGACGTCGGCCGATTCGTCCTTGCCGATCCTGACTTTGCGTTTTTCGACTCCGATGATCGTCCCGGTGATCGGTTGCGGGGCGTCGATTTGGACCACTTCGCCGCGAATCTGCTTCAACAGATCGGCCAGCGTGGGTTGCGTGGTCAGGTCGATGGCAAAAGTCTTCAAAGTCTTCGTGATCGGGTCTTTCGACCCGTAATTGACTGTCGAGATCTTGCCGCCATTGAGGTCTTGCAGCACCATGCTCTTCAGCAGATCGTTGATGTCCTGCACGTTGAATCGCAGGTCCACATGGGCGTCACCGGTCACGTGGCCGTCATGTTCGAAGAATCCGACTCCCGAGCTGAACAGCACCACCTTCGATAAGGGCAACGCCGAAGCCTTGGTCGGCTCCTTGTCGCCAGCGGCGGCATCGCCTGCCGGAGGATCCTCGGCGGTCGCGGACCGCACTGCAAAGGCGAACAGCCCGAGAATCATGAGGGTGGCGAGGCCGAAACTTCGATAGCCGGTCGGGCAATGGGTCATCATGGATGGGATCCTCTGGAAGAGCGTGACACGTGGGATTTTTCAGCCCCGGAAAAGACCGAGGATTCGCGAGCCAGTTAGACGGGTGTTGCAGCGCGAAAGTTCCGAGAAAATCGCCCATCAATTGTGAGAATTACGTAGGGTGGGCACGGCCCACCAATGCAAAGGCTGTTATTCCGCCGGAGCTGGAATCTGGTGGGCAGTGCCCACCCTACGGTCGCTATTTCGAACTCGTCGCGGCTTGTCCTTCGTAGCCGGCGGCCGGTTTGCCATCGGGGGTCAGTTTATCGACGGTCCACAGCAAGCCGTTGCCCAGCAGGTGCTGGTACGAGTCCTGGCCGGCGGTTTTCGCGTCGTGACCCAGCGTTGTGGCGAACACCCGGCCTTTGCCATACGCATTGGTCCACGCCACGACATGGTCCTTTTTGCTCTCCTGACTGTACGCGGTGAGCAAGGCATGGCCTTTGAACTCCAGGTTCCGGTACAACTCGTCGCCCGCGGTGCTCCACTTTTCGGGCCAGAATCGCACGATGGGGTTCTTCGGATCAACGTTCTTGGTGCTGATGCCACGAAAGCCGTCGTGGCTGTTGGTTTTCAATCCCACCATCGCGATGTAGTCGGCGTTCGCCTCCTTGCGGAACGTGTGCATGGCGCAATGGATCAGCACGATCGGTTTTCCGTCATGGACGGCGTTGCAAATGTTATGAATCAGATCCGTGTTGTGCTCGTCGGGGAAGCAGTTGTCGATCACCACAACATTGTAAGGTTCGGCGAACTTTGGATCCTTGAAATCGTCGAGGCCGTTCTTGATGGTCCAAGTCACGTTGGCGTATTTCGCGATCGAGCGGGTCAGCAGAGGCGCCAGAGCCGCATAGTCGTGGCAACATCCGCCGGTATAGAACACCGCCTGCAGGGGCACTGGTCCGGAATCGGCCGCTTGGGCAGCCGCGCTGCCGGCGAAGCATAGCGCCAGGGCCGGAGCGATCATTGCCGTGCGGACCGCGAATTTCTTCCACTCGGCACGAATTGCGTGCATGCCACGGCTCCTGAAAAAGATCGAGAGCGGAAAATTAGGATCGGGGGACTGTCCACTTGACGCTCGGCTATTATAGTTGCGGCTAGGAGCGAGAGATATCAAGGGGCGCGTTCCGAGGGTTTCTGCTTCCGATGCCGCGCACCGTCACCGATTTGCAGGCCGTATCGCGGCATTTCCGCACTGCCGACCCGATTATTGCCGAGATGATCGAGCGTGTCGGTCCCTTCAGGCTGAAGCTGCAGCGGAACCGCTTTGGAATGTTGGTCCGCTCGATTCTCGCGCAGCAAATATCGACGAGCGCCGCCCGGGCGATTCTCTCGCGGCTGGAGCAACGGGTGGAGCCCGCGGGAATTACCCCGGCCAGCGTCGCCGGCCTGACCGCCGCAGAGCTTCGCACCGTGGGCCTGTCGATTCGCAAGATCGAGTACGTGCAAGATCTGGCACGAAAATCGCTCGCCGGAAAGTTGCAACTCGACCGGTTGGGGCGGCTCGACGATGAGGCGATCATCGAGCAGCTTACCCAGGTGCGCGGCATCGGGCGCTGGACGGCCCAGATGTTCCTGATTTTTTCACTTGGCCGGCTGGACGTGTTTCCGCACGACGATCTGGGCATCCGCAGCGCGATTCAACATTTATACGGCCTGGAGGAACTTCCCGTCGCCGCGGCGTGTGTAAAGATCGGCAAACGGTGGACGCCGTACGCGTCGATAGCCAGTTGGTATTGCTGGCGAGCCCTGGAATCGCGTAGGAACGAACTGCGAGCCGCCGGCCTTAACAAACTCCAACTCACGAAGCCCGGAGGAAGGATCAAGAAAGCCCGAACCCTCCGAGCGCCACCGCGTAAATAGGAACATTTGCGGGCCACGGCGGGCGAATTACGTCGCACGATCGGGCAGCGGACATTGCATTGTGCAATTTTTCTGTCGATTTCCGGCGCTGCCGGCCATTCGGCTCAAGTCCTCGCGGCGAGTGTTCGATGACTTCTGGCGAAAACAACTTGTAGTTTTTTTGGGTCGATGGTATACAGCGCGATGGTTGATAGCAGCGTCGTCGAAAGCCCTGGCAATCGAGACGCTCAGGTGTGTGCAGGCAGCACGGCACGAGCGAAACTCCGGGTAGAACGTGATTCGTGTGGCCTGCACGGTCGTCAATTTCCCTAACGGAGGAGGCATTCGCCCTTTCAAATGAACGAACAACACGCAGCCGTGGCTGCCGAGGCGGCTAGCTTGGTTCTAGGACCCGCGCTCGCCGCAGCTCGAGGAGCCTCCCGCGTCCGCGCTAACCCGAGATGCGGAACCTGCTGAATCGGAGCCTCCAAGTCCGAGGGCCCCCGTGCCGGGCCACTCTTCACCGCGGCGCCCCCAGTCGCCGGAGGCCAAAAGCTCTCTCAAAATCCCACTCTGCGGCGTGCGGCATCCGCACTGGAAAGATGTTCCCGACGAGCTCTGGGAAGACTGGCGCTGGCAACGCCAACATGCTGTTCGTTCGGCGACCCAACTGGCCGAGCTCTTGGCCTTGCCCCCGGAAGAAGTCGCGGCGTTGGAATTGCTGGAAGCGAAATATCGCACCGCCATTCCGCCTTACTACTTCTCGCTGATCAATACCGACGACCCGCACGACCCGATCCGGTTGCAATCGGTTCCGACGTCGCAAGAAGACTCGAACGTTTCGGCGGTCGAGCTCGACGATCCGCTGGAAGAAGACAAAGATTCGCCCGTGCCGGGCGTCACGCATCGCTATCCCGACCGCTGCCTGCTGATCACCACGCCGGTGTGCAGCATGTACTGCCGGTTCTGCACGCGGAAACGCGTGACCATGGACCGCGACGGGTGGGACGCCCCCAGCCGCGATGAGGAGCGGATGGTGGAATACGTGCGCAACACGCCGGCCATTCGCGACGTGATCGTCTCGGGGGGCGATCCGCTGACGTTGCCCCCGGCGAAGCTCCGCTGGTTCGTCACCGAACTGGCCGCGATCGAGCATGTCGACGTGATCCGCATCGGCACCCGGGTGCCAGTGACGCTGCCCCAGCGACTGTTCGACTCGGAACTGATCGATCTGTTGGCCGAAGCCGGCAAGATCTGGATTCAAACCCATTTCAATCACCCGGTCGAAATCACTCCCGAAGCCACCCGGGCTTGCCGGAATCTGATCGCCGCGGGCATGCCGGTGAACAATCACACGGTGCTCATGAAAGGGGTGAACGACTCAGTGGAGACAATGCGGCAACTCATCCGCGGGCTGCTGCGGATCAAAGTTCGGCCGTATTATCTGTTCCACTGCGACCCGGTCACGGGGGCCGGCCATTTCCGCACCTCGGTGTGGAAGGGCATCGAGATCATGGAAGGTTTGCGCGGCCACATCTCGGGCCTGGGCATTCCGACCTATGTGATCGACGGCGTGCATGGCGCCGGGAAGATCCCGGTGATGCCGAACTACCTGCTGTCCGCCTCCGACGACGCCGTGATCCTCCGCAACTACGAGGGGATGATCTTCCGCTACGCACCGGACGATCATTCCAGCGGCGCAGCGCCGATCGAATCGCAAGGTGTCAGCCGGGTCCTCAGCGGCAATGGCAAGCCGCTCGTGCCGCAAGACACGCCCCGGATCAATCGCCGTCGGAAAATCGCGCTGCACAAGGCCGACGCCGTCATGCCGCCGGTTTCGAATCCGTCAGCGACGTCTGGTGCAGCCGCTGCGGCGCCGAAGGCCGCCAACGGCAAAAGCCGCAGCGCAAACGGCGAGGCTAAAATGCCTGCCGTTAAGAGCGACCCGGCCGATGGCAAGCCGAAGGCGGCGCCGCCGGTAATCGCATCGGCTCACACTGCGGCTCACACTGCGGCTCACACTGCGGCGAATGGTCGGGCTAATGGCCATGCCAACGGTCATGGCGGCGAACATGCCAGTGGCAAGACCCATGGTTCGGCCGGCGCTGAAGCCCAGCGTCTCGCGCGTCGACCGAGCCAGCAATTCTGCCACTGAGCCGACCATGCAAGAGTTGCTGCGGCGACCGGCTCGCTCCGCGGACAAAAACGCCGAACGAAAGATCGCCGCGAAAGCCGAGAAGACGAATTGAGCCGCCGCGAAATATTCGATGTCACGCGGTCGACTTCAAATGTTTCTCAAGCCCAGGGATTGCCATCCCTGGGCTTATTGTTTGGACGCCGCGCCAATTTTCAATCCGGCTGATCGGCTCAACCGGCGGGGCTTGTGCGCCTCGCGGCTTGCTATAGGATAAACCTGCTCGCAGGGATAACCGACACGTCGCACTGCACGCGGGAACACGCCGTGAAAATCGGTCTGACATTCAATCTCAAGTCCAGCGGCGACTCCTCTGCCGCCGCGGATTTACCGGAAGATGCCGAAGAAGAATTCGATTCGCCCGTCACGATCGAAGCCCTGACCGCGGCGTTTGAAGATTTGGGACACGAAGTTCGCCAGCTCGGCGACGGCCTGCCGCTGCTGCGACAACTGGTTGACGGTTATCGGCCCGATTTGGTCTTCAATTTCGCCGAGGGAAGTGGCAGTGGCCGCTCGCGCGAAGCCCGGGTCCCCGCCGTGCTCGAAATGCTCGGCATCCCCTACACCGGTTCCGACCCATTGACCCTGGCCACCACGCTCGACAAGTCCTGCGCGAAGCAACTTGTTCGCGCCGCCGGCGTGGCGACGCCCGACTGGCTGCTGGTGGACAACGACCTGGACGAATGTCGCGACCGGCTTCGGACGTTTCCGCTGCCGGTGATTGTCAAGCCGGCGTTCGAAGGCTCGAGCAAGGGAATTCGCGATACCAGCTTTGTCGACGATACCGAAAAGCTGTTGGACAGCGTCGAGCAACTCGTGACGACGTACCGTCAGCCGGTGCTGGTCGAAGAATTCATCGACGGCGAGGAATTGACGGTCGGCATCGTCGGGCACAAGCCGCGCGCGGTGCTGGGCATCCTCCGCGTGATTCCGGTGAAGAAGTCGAAGCAGCCGTTTATTTACTCGCTGGACGTCAAACGCGACATGAGCCTGGTGCGCGACGAATGCCCGGCCCGGCTCTCGGCAGCCGACACTCGGGCGGTCGAGGCCGCGTCCCTGGCCGTTTGGAAAGCGCTCGGTTGCCGCGATGTGGCCCGGATCGATTTCCGGCTGCGGAACCACGTCCCCTATTTTCTCGAGGTGAATCCCCTGCCTGGCTTGAATCCCCAAACGAGCGACCTGCCGATCATGGCCCGCGCTGGGCATTAGCCATCCGCAATTGGTCGGCCGGATTCTACAAGCCGCCCAGGAGCGGCTGGCCGAATCAGCCACCCTGCGCTGCTGAAAAAAGGGGGGACGGGCATTCAAGGCCACCGACCCGAAGTGTCATCGCGATCCGTTGTTCGCCCGCAATTTGCATTAGCCCGACGCGTTAGCGAGGACGCGGAGCGATGATCTTGCTAGGCTTCCTCGCTAACGCTCTTCGGGCTAATGTGCGTTGTCGAGGTGCAAACCTCATTCGGCGAGAAACGGTAGGCCCGCCCGTGGATGTCACGATTCTCTATAACGAGCCGACGCTATCGCGAGAGCATCCCGACTACGTTCAAGAAGCCGGCGTGCTCGAATCGGTCGCGGCCTTTCGATCCGCGCTGGAGGCCGTGGGCCATCGTGTCGGCGAGCTGGCGATTTGCAATTCCATCGCCCCGCTGCTCACACTGTGGGATGATCAGCCCGATGTGATCGTCAATCTTTGCGAGGGCCTGGCGGGCCAAACGGCGGCGATGTCGACGATCGCCGGTCTGTTGGAGCTTACGGGTATCCCGTTTACGGGCAACACCGCCGCGCCATTGGCAATGGAGCACGACAAGGCCCGCTGCAAATGGCTGTTTCGTGGAGCCGGCTTGCCAACGGCGCCGTTCGTGCACCTGATTCGCGGCGAGCGCTTGCCTGCGGAACCTTTGGCGGTCTGGCTGGCCGAGGGACCGTTGTTCGTGAAACCCGCGGCCGAGGATGCGAGCTTGGGAATCACGGAGCATAGCGTCGTCGAGGATTGGCCGCGCTCGAGCGGCAAACCAACGATGTCGCCAACCGGTATGGCGACGTTTTGATCGAACGCTACATCGACGGCCGCGAGTTCAACATTGCGGTCATCGCGCTGCCCGAACCCGAGGTGCTGCCGCTGGCGGAGATCGATTTCCACGTGGGGCCGGGGAAATTACGGTGGCCGATCGTCACCTACGAAGGCAAATGGGATGTCGACGGCCCTGAAGATTGCGCAACGCAAGCCCGCTTCCCCAACGACATCGAACCGGCGTTAGGCCGGGCGATTGCCGAGTTGGCCCTGTCCGCCTTTCGACTGCTTGGTTGCCGCGACTACGCCCGGGTGGACATGCGCGTGGATCGCTCGGGCAACATCTATCTGCTGGAACTGAACGCCAATCCCGACGCCGGCCCCGGCGCCGGCTTTGCCCGGGCCCTCAAAGCCGCCGGAATTCCCTACGAGCACTTCGTCGAGCGGATGGTAGCAACCGCCATCGGCCGGGGGCGCTGAGGGTTCTCTTCATATCCAACTCGGGAGGGCGAGGCTCCTGCCGAGCATGGAAGCCCGGCTCGGCAGGAGCCTCGCCCTCCCATTGCTATGACACATCCGCTAACCGCCCGCCGTTGCCCTTGACCAGCCTCGGCCGATGGCCTATTTTCCGCCGCCTCTAACAGCCGACAGGGATGTCGTTTCCGGCTGCCGAAAGGCTCTTGTTTCGCTTCTTCACGATTTCGCAATATGCGCGCTCTCGTCCGACATCAAGCTTGGATTATCCTGGCGGCGGGCGTCCTGTTTTTTACGAATCTGGGCGGGCCCCGGCTATGGGACGACGACGAAACCAAGAATGCGTCTTGTGCCCGCGAAATGTTGGAACGAGGCGATTGGATCGTCCCCTCTTTCAATTACGAGCCGCGGTACGACAAGCCGATTCTGCTTTATTGGCTAATGCTAGGCGCATATCACGCGTTTGGCGTGAACGAGTTTGCCGCCCGGTTTCCTTCGGCTCTGCTAGCGCTCGGGACCGCGCTATTGACGTATCACATTGGCCGGCGATTGTTTCGGCCGGAAGTGGGCCTGTGGTCAGGACTGATTCTGGCAACCTGCGCGATCTTCGTCGCGGTAGGCCGGGTGCGCCACTCCCGACTCGACGTTGGTTTTCTGCACGACGCTAGCGCCGTTCGCGTTCGTCGCCGGCGATGTGGAATTGAATATCGATTCGTCGACGCCGGCTGATGAAATGGCGTCTGCCGCCGCACGACGATCCGTGTGGAGTTGGGCCGCGGTGTATGCGGCGATGGGTCTTGCCGTGCTCGCGAAGGGCCCCGTGGGCGTCGTCATTCCGACAGCAGCAATCGGCCTGTTTTGTTGGCTCCGCCGAAATGGAGTTTGCGACAACCGTGGCGGTCGTGTCGATCTGTTGCAGCGTGCGAAAACTCCACGGGAGTTCTTTACTCTCGGTGGAGCGATTCGCCATGGCGCGCACTCCGCCGCGCAGCGTCTCACGCATTGTGTCACGAATTTTCCGGCAACCGTGTGGTCCATGCGGCCGGTGACGCTCATGCTCGTGGTGTCGCTGGTCGCGTTGCCGTGGTACGTCTGGGTCGGCCTGCGAACCGGGGGCCGCTGGCCGCTGGAGTTTTTCTGGACCCACAACGTCTCGCGATTCCTCCATCCGATGGATTCGCACGCCGGCGGATTTCTGTTTCACGGCGCGACGCTCGTCGTCGGTTTGTTTCCCTGGCCGTTGGCCGTGTTGGCGGGCGGATGCGAGTTGCTGCGCCGCATGCGTCGCGGCGAGGCACAATCATCAGCCTGCTTGCTTCTGGCTTGCTGGGCTGGAAGTTGGATCGTGTTGTTCTCGATCTGCCAGACAAAGCTCCCGAACTATGTATTGCCCGCTTATCCAATCCTGGCTGTCATGGCCGGCCTGTGGGCCGCCGATTGGATTGCAGAACCGCGACGCGTGCTGGCCGGACGGTTCGTGAACGTGTCGTGGTGCATGTTGGCATTGGTCGGACTGGTGTTCGTCGCGGCGGCGGCCCTGATCGTCCCGCGAGCTCTGCCGGCGGCGCCCCGTTTCGCACCGCTCGGCCTGATCCTCGTCGTCGGCGGCGCGGTCGGTTGGTGGCTTCACCAACAGCAACGACGTGAGTTCGCGGGCGGCTCGCTGGTCGTCACGTGCGTCGCGTTTTTCACCGCGCTATTGGTCATTGTGGCCCCGCCGATCAGCCGGTTGCAAAACGGGCCCCTGACCGGCGATGCGATCGCCCGGCTCGGCATTGCCGACTCTGCCCCACTCGCCAAGTTCGACATACACCTTGACGGGCTCAATTTTTATGTTGATCGGCCGGTGGAAGAACTATTCAATTCGATCCTGGTGCGGAATTATTTCGCCGATCATTACGACGGCGTCCTGGTCACAAACTCGGTCGCCTGGGAACAACTTCGGCTACAGTTGCCGAAAGACGTCGTCGCGGTCGATCGGCAAGCTCATTTTGGCCGGCATGACGAAATCGTCGTCGTGGCTCGGCTGCCAGCGGATGATGCACCCAAATTCACCACAGCGGCGACATCCGACGCCGGACGCCAGAGTTCCGATCCAATCCGCCGGCGCTAAGCTAAGAGCCTGTTGAAAAAGGGGACTGGCTCGGAGCGACCGCTGGATTTTTCCCGGAAATTTGGATTCCCGCGACGTGCCTGTCCCCTTTTTCAACGCTCTGCTGAGTGCCCGCGAAAAAAGGGGACAGGCACTTCGCCGCAAAGCGAAAAACGCTGCCAACCTCGCAGGTCGCTCAGAGCCAGTCCCCTTTTTCCGCAGGCGCTAGTCCAGTCGCATTTTCGTAACCCCAAGGTCAATTTCGATGGCCACGATCACCACCAACGAATCTGCGGCGCCCGCCCCGTCGCTCGCGGGAACGCTAATCAGCCGGTATTGGAAAATCTGCTTGCGATTGGCGGCCGGAGCGGCCCTCGTTGGCTATCTTGCGCTGCATACACAATGGGGACCCGTGACGACGGCCGTGCGCGGCTTGAATTGGAAATGCTGGCTGGCGGCTTTGCTGCTCAATCTATTTTCGCAGATCGCTAGTGCCTGGCGGTGGTCCGTTCTTGCCCGGCCGTTGGGATTCGCATTCTCGCGCTTGCGCTATTTGCGTCTGTATTTTGCGGGCATGTTTTTCAGCCTTTGTCTGCCGTCCTCTATTGGCGGCGATGTGCTGAAGGCTTATTGGCTGGCTCCGACGGTCGCGGGGCGGCTCCTGGCCGGCTGCTCGGTTTTGGCCGACCGGCTCTCAGGCGTAATCGCGCTCTTGGTCATTGGCCTGACGGCGGTGGCAGCGAGACACTTCGGACTGAGCCTGCTCGGCAGTGGCGGCGTCGGAATATTTCTGCTTGCGGCGGCACTCACTGCATCGACATTCGGACTGTCGGTGCTCGGACGGGTCGGCAGCCTGTTGCCGCAATCGGGCCGCTTGAAAGGCCTCGTCGATCAGTTGCAACCATACCATGATCGTCCGGAAGTTTTCCGGCGCTCGGTAGGCTGGGGTCTGTCCGTGCAGCTTTTGAACGTGTTGGTCGTGATGGAGCTTGGCGCTGCGATGGGCCTCGGACTGCCGGCCGGCGCCTATTGTTTGGCCGTGCCCGCAGTGGCGCTTTTAACCATCCTGCCGGTAAGCATCAGTGGCGTTGGCGTCCGCGAAGGGGCGCTTGTTTGGATGCTGGCGTCGTATGGCGTGAGTCAAGAATTGGCGGTCACGCTCGGGCTGCTCTGGTTCTTGGTCACGGTCGTGAGCGGTCTGGCCGGCGGGATCGTTTATCTATGCGGAGTCCAAGCGGCAACAGCTCCGCTCGCGCCTTGTCGGCGCGAGGCCGAGCGTGAGGGGTGGGGCGCCGCACAGACTTCTTCACCCTCACCCCAACCCTCTCCCGTCGAGGGAGAGGGAGCAGTAGCTCCCCTCGCCCCTTGTGGGAGAGGGGCCGGGGGTGAGGGGTGGAATCGCTTGGTGGCGTCCATCCACCCTCACCCCAACCCTCTCCCGTCAAGGGAGAGGGAGAAAAAGGCCGGGGAACAGCCGATGCTGCCCGACGGTTCGTCTGTCGACGATGACAGCGATTCGCCTGTGATCTTGTCGATGCGGCGCTCCGACATTGCCGCCATGAGCCTGTCGGTCGTCGTGCCGATGTACAACGAGGTGGAAAATCTCGACCGGCTGGTCGAAACCGTGTGCCGCGAACTGAATCCGCTGGGCCAGTCCTTTGAAATTATCGTCGTTGACGACGGCTCGACCGACGGCTCAGCCGAGCGGCTCGACGAATTGGCCGCCGAGCACGACTGTCTGAAGGCGGTTCACCTGCGCCGCAATTACGGCCAAACCGCCGCGATGGATGCCGGCATCCATCTTGCCACGAGTGAAGTCATCGTGACGCTCGATGCCGATCTGCAAAACGATCCGGCCGACATTCCCGCCATGGTTGCAAAATTAGAAGAAGGTTACGACCTCGTCCACGGCTGGCGAAAGGACCGGCACGATGCGCTCGTGAGCCGCCGCATTCCGTCGCGCGTCGCCAATTGGCTGATCTCGCGAGTGACCGGTTTTCCTGTGCATGACCTCGGCTGCACCCTGAAGGCCATGCGCCGCGAAACCGCGCACGAGTTGCACTTATACGGGGAAATGCACCGCTTCATTCCGATCCTAGCCTATTGGAACGGAGCGCGCTGCGCGGAAATGGTCACGCGGCATCATCCGCGGATCGCCGGCACGTCGAAATACGGCATCTCGCGCACGATTCGCGTGCTGTTCGATCTGGTCACGGTCAAATACATGATCCAATATCTCAGCAGCCCGATGAAACTGTTCGGTATGCTCGGCTTGGGGGCAGGATTCGTCGGCCTGACTTCGGCCACGATCACGTTTGCGATGTGGCTCGATGGTTTTCATCTCAGCCGCAATCCACTGTTGCTGCTGTCGATCTTCGCCGGCTTCGTGTCGGTGCAATTCTTTGTTCTCGGCCTGCTGGGCGAACTCGGCGTGCGGACGTATTATGAATCGCAGGCGAAGCGACCCTACGGAATTCGGCGACTGGTGAATTTCGCCGACCCGCCGGCCGAAGCGGACCGTGCTCCGCGCACGGGCGCCGCAACTCGCCGGGCCGTGTAGGGTGGGCACTTCCCACCTTTGCCGCGTTTGCTCTTCCTGATGCCGACTGAACTTCACGGTGGGCAATGCCCACCCTACGGGATCAAACCGTGCAAGCCATGGTCTTCACGAGCGCTGGCGAAAAGCTGCAGCTGCGCGATCTGCCCCGGCCGCAACCGGATCCCGAACAGGTGTTGGTCCAAGTCCGGGCCTGCGGCGTTTGCCGTACCGATTTGCACGTCGTCGACGGCGAACTCGCGAACCCCAAGCTGCCGCTGGTCATCGGCCATGAAGTCGTCGGCGAAGTGGTCGCGCGCGGAGCGCAAGTCGAGGACCTGAACATCGGCGATCGTGTCGGCATTCCCTGGCTCGGATTTACTTGCGGGCGATGCGTCTATTGCCGCTCGGGCCGCGAGAATCTTTGCGACTTCGCCCGCTTTACCGGCTACACGCTCGACGGCGGGTACGCGGCGTATGCGGCGGCGAATCAGCATTTTTGCTTCCGCCTGCCCGCGCGATATTCGGATGCCGAAGCTGCGCCATTATTGTGCGACGGCCTGATCGGCTATCGGGCTCTGGCGATGGCGGGCGACGCGCGGCGGCTGGGCATTTATGGCTTCGGCGCCGCCGCTCACATCATCGCCCAAGTCGCCCGGCATCAAGGGCGGAAGATTTTCGCCTTCACTCGGCCTGGTGATGAGGCGTCTCAGCGATTCGCCTTGGAACTCGGCGCCGCGTGGGCCGGCGGTTCCGACACCTTGCCGCCGGAAGAGCTCGACGCCTCGCTGATCTTCGCCCCCATCGGATCGCTCGTGCCGCAAGCCCTGCGCACGACCGCGAAAGGCGGCACGGTCATTTGCGCGGGCATCCACATGAGCGACATTCCCAGCTTCCCCTATAGCCTGCTCTGGGAAGAACGAACCGTCCGCTCGGTGGCCAATCTGACCCGCCGCGACGCAATCGAATTCCTCGAACTAGCACCCAAGGTCCCGGTCAAAACCATCGTCGAGACATTCCCCTTAGCAGAGGCCAACGAAGTGCTTACCCGCCTCCGCGCCGGCAAAATCCACGGCGCCGCCGTCCTTCTACCAAAATCGTAAGGAAAGAAGAGGCAGTCGAACGCCTTCGTCTATCCGGAGCTATTTCGTTGGCGCTTCGAATCTCTTGGCCGCGGCGAAATCTGCGTCGGCTTTACTTTGCACGCCGCTCTTCTCGTATCCGCCTGTCGAAAAAGGGGACAGACACTACGCGGGTACGTCAATACTCGAGGAAATCCTCTCGATCGCTAAGAGCCAGTCCCCTTTTTCAACAGGCTCGCATGCCAAGCCGCGATTTTTGTACGCTGCCCTGCAAAGCGCGAGGGGCTGCACGCAAAACGGCGCGCGGTATGATCTATAGATCGTTAGTTCTCTCATGAAAGGGCAGGCCCATGTCGACGTCTTTGAATCCCTATCAATCGCCGACAACCGTCGGCATGAGTCCCGTGGCGGCGCAATGGCTGGCGGTGCCTTCGATATCCCTGACGCGGGTCGCCAGAGGTTTGGGAATCATGTACGCGGGCATCGTCCTGATCTTGCTCAGTATCGGCTTGCTGTTTGTATCGCCGTTCTTGCCGATTCCGCAGGATGCCAAGTTGCTAGCGATTAAGATTGCCACGGCCCTGATCATCGGTGGGGCTGTGATGGAGATCATCGGGCCCTTGTTTTGTTTGGCGACGCCGCAGGAGACCGGCGCGGCGGGATACATTTATGTGTCGGTGGCCGCCTTGATCGGAAGTCTGGCCTTGCAAGGGGCGGCGCTGCTGCAAGCCCTGGAGAAAATTCCGGCACTTCCACCGGCGCTCGGCATCGTGCAGCCGATCCTCGGAGTCTTGTCGGGGTTGACGTTCATGTTGTTCCTCCAGCGACTCAACACGTTCATCGGCCGGCCCGATTTGGCGCACAAAGCCATGACGGTTTTCGTGGTGGCGCTGGTGTTGATCACGATTCAGGCTGGTTTCTTGACGTACGTCCTCGTGACACGCACGGTGCCAATCGATGCCAGGACTCTCGGCTGGGCAAGCCTGGCAGTCGTGATTGCCTGGTTAGTGACATTCCTCATGTATGCGAATTTGCTGACGTATACGCGCAAGGCCATTTTGCGCGGCAGTGATGCAAGCTAATCCTATCAGCCGGGTTGGCGTTTGAGAGGTTTGGAAACTATAGTGCAGCATTGCCCATCGGTTCTGGCGAAGACATCCCACATTCGAGATTGGAGAACCCATGGTTACACGAAAGTTGGTCGTTGTCGCGATGACCACAATCCTGGCGGGACTTTTCGCCGCTTCGGCAAAAGCGGATCCGATCGTGTGGCAGGCCCCCCAGAAAATCTCCGGCGATTCCGACGTGAGCACCAGTGGGCATCTTGTCTATGCCGAAAATTTCGGCGATCAAACTGTGACAGCGCAAACCATCAATGGCGTCACGTTCGCCGCATTCGATGCCTCCGACATGAATAATCCGTCGGGGACCGCGACACATGGCAACGTCACCGTCTCCGGAATCGACCCGAACTTCAACGGAGCCGGGTCCCTATACCGGCTCCGCCGCCGCGCCCTTCACCACCCTCTCTTCGCCCTACCAGCAATTGCTCACTCAGAACGTCTTCGCCAAGGCGCCGGGGGAAGCTGGCGGCCCGGCGAACCTCGTGCTGACCATGAACGGCTTAACGAGCGGGGATTCATACCAGTTCGAAGCTTGGAGCAACGACTCGCGCGAGCCAAGGAGGTAGCACCAGCACGCGAAGCGAAATCATCACCGATGGGACCAACGCGAGTAGCCCGTTGTATTACAACACTGTGCCGGCCACCGAAGGCGGGCTGGGCTCGTATATCATCGGGACCTTCAGGGCTTCGAGTTCTTCCGAGACACTGACGTTCATCGGCAATCCGACTTTTGGCGACGCTCAAATCAACGCGATCGAGTTGCGCGACATCACCGTTCCCGAACCTGGCACGCTGGCTTCTCTTGTCGCCCTCAGCGCCGTCGGGCTATTGGCCATCGCCATTCGGCCTCGACGCAAGGCGAGGCACGTGCCTTGTCAAAATGCCTGATAATCGGGGCGATGTCGTTGCGTAGTGGTGCCTGGTCACAAAGGCGCACTGCGCTTATCGTACGCACGACTCTGTTGTATTCTGTTGTTCATGGAGATCACGATCACGCCGTTCGGCGACTTGCAAGTTGCCGATGTCACGGACGACGATCTGGCGGAGACCGCGGGCACAATCGCAGCGGCCGCGCGGCTTGCGGCGGCCTTCTCGCAATCGAGCGCCGACGGGCTGCTCCTGCTGGCCTCGCACGAATACGACCAGGAATTGTCGGCGGCGGCGGCTTTTTGGCGCGGTTTGCGCGGGAATTCTTCCAGGCCATTTGTCATTTGGGAGAAGGATCGCTGGAGAAGTGGAAATCCGTCGCGGAGCCTGCGGCCGATCGATTGACTCAGCTTGTCGCCGAAGCCCCGCCGATGCGCGGATTGGAGTACCTCAGCGCCGACGTGCTGCGAAGATTGTGGGGCGAGTTGCGGAAACTCGTCGCCGCCGAGGCCGCGAAGCATCCCGAAGGGCCGGCGGCATGGTTGGGCACGGTCGATCCGGTTTGGCATCTGCTCGGTCGCGTGACGTTTCATCTGGCTGAGAACCGGCGCGATCCCGACCACCCGTTCGCTTTTCTCGCGACTTATACGCATCGCTTGTCGCCCCATGCGCGGTTGCAGCATTTGCCGCTGGCTTCGGCGCTCCGGACGTATGCGGGCGCGAAAGATCAGCCCAAGCTCGAATCGTTGTTGGCGCCTGTCCGCCGCGGAGCGGAACGAAGCGAGCTCGTCCGCGAGATGCTCAAGTCCAAGGCGCTGTTCGCCCCACAGGCCTGGTCCGTTCGTCAGGCTTACCGGTTCCTGAGGGAGTCTCCGCGGATCGAAGAAGCGGGCGTGGTGGTGCGCGTGCCCGACTGGTGGTCCGCGCACCGTCCGCCTCGGCCGCAAGTTCAGGTCCGAATCGGCGCCAAGGGGCCGAGTGCCGTCGGTTTGGACAGTCTCTTGGATTTTCAAGTCGGCATGGCCCTGGATGGAGAGAGCCTGAGTGAAGCAGAGCGCCGCCAACTTCTAGCGTCGACCGATGGGCTGGCGTTGCTTCGCGGTAAATGGGTCGAGGTCGATCGCCAACAGCTGCAGCAGGCGCTGGACCATTGGAAACGGCTGGAGCAAGAGCAGCCCGATGGGATCGGTTTCGTCGAAGGAATGCGGCTGCTGGCCGGCGCTTCTTCGGCGCCGCCGAAGCGGTTGACGAGCAGGTGGTCTCGTGGTCCAGAATCACGGCCGGCGATTGGCTGCGCCAGACGCTCGACCGCTTGCGTCAGCCGGATACGCTCGATGCATTCGAGCCTGGCCGCGATCTCCGGGCGACACTCCGGCCTTATCAGGCTGCGGGAGTGCGCTGGCTGAGGTTCATGACGGAGTTGGGATTGGGAGCTTGTCTGGCCGACGACATGGGCTTGGGCAAGACGATCCAAGTGATCGACCTGCTGTTGCAGCGAAAGCGGGTCCGAAGCTCGGGGAAAAGCGATACGGCGAATGGCGGTCCGAGTCTGCTGGTCGTGCCTGCATCGCTCGTCGGCAATTGGCGGCAGGAACTGGCCCGGTTCAGCCCGACGTTGCGAGTTTTCATCGCCCATCGATCGGAGTGTGAAGCCGAGACATTGGCCCAAGTGGCCGGCGACCCGAGCGGCCAGCTTGCCGGCTACGATCTGGTCATCACGACTTACGGACTGGTACGGCGGCAGCCGTGGTTGGCCGAATCGCATTGGCAATTGGTCATCCTCGACGAGGCGCAGGCGATCAAGAATGCCGCCTCGGCCCAAACGCGCGGTGTCAAGAAGCTGCGCAGGGTTGCCGGATCGTGCTGACCGGTACTCCGGTGGAGAATCAATTGGGCGACTTATGGTCGCTGTTCGATTTTTGTTCGCCGGGACTGCTGGGCACGTCGGGCGAATTCAAGAAATTTCTCAAGCGGCTGAGTACACAACAGGATTCGCAGGCCTTCGGCGCTTTGCGCCGCCTCGTGCGACCCTATATTCTTCGCCGGCTGAAGACCGATCCGGCGATTGCTCCCGACCTGCCGGATAAGACCGAAATGCGAACCGAATGCGGATTGTCGAAAAAGCAGGCCGCGTTATACGAGCGGGCGGTCGAGGATCTGGCAAGCCGACTGAAGCAAGCGGAAGGCATCGCGCGGCGCGGCGTGGTGCTGGCGGTGCTCATGCAACTCAAGCAGATTTGCGATCATCCGGCGCTGTATCTTCGTGGCGCCGGGTTTGCTCCAGAGGAGAGCGGGAAGTTCGAACGGATGAAGCTGCTCTGCGAGCCGATCGTCGAACGCCAGGAGAAGATGCTGGTTTTCACGCAATTCCAATCGCTGACACAGCCTTTGGCCGATTATCTGGCCACTTTGTTCGGCCGCGAGGGATTAGTGCTGCATGGCGGAACCCCGGTCCGCAAGCGATCCGACCTTGTGCGGACCTTTCAGGAGGAGTCGACTCATCCCTTCTTCGTCATCTCGCTCAAGGCCGGTGGCAGCGGATTGAATCTGACCGCGGCATCGCACGTCGTTCACTTCGATCGCTGGTGGAACCCAGCGGTGGAGAATCAGGCGACCGACCGGGCCTTTCGCATCGGCCAGAAACGGAATGTCTTGGTCCATAAGTTCGTTTGCCTCGGCACGGTGGAAGAGCGAATCGATGCCATGATTCGCGACAAGCAGGCACTGGCCGACCAACTGCTCAGCCAGGATGGCGAAACGCTGCTGACCGAACTGAGCGACGACGAATTGCTGAAATTCGTCGCCCTGGATGTCGGCCGCATCGTGTCCGAAGAATGAAGCGGCAGCGTCGGCAATACGGAAAGGTCGCGGTAACAGTTCACCTGCTAGCAACGCCGCGGCTTTGTAAACGTCGCCGACGTCATTTCATCTGTTCTTTCGGCGATAAACTCGATCCAATGCATGGACTTCGGCAACCATTTGTCGGTGCTGGCCGCTGGGCATAGAATTGCCACGGCGCCAGCAATGGGGGCCTGTCCCGCGAGCCGGCAATTTCATTGAAAGGAGTCGTGCGATGTCGTGGTATCGAGAGTGGGCGCCTTATGTACCCGTCGCCCGCCGTCGCGCGAAGGCGGAGAGTTACGCGAAGAAGCTGGCCAAAAAGGAAGGCCGGGCACTGACGCCAGTCAAGCCCGAGGGACGGAAGATTGCCACTTCGTTTTGGGGGTTGGCCTGGTGTACGCATCTCGAACAATACAGCGATTTCGCTAACCGCTTGCCACGTGGGCGGAGCTACATTCGCAATGGCTCGGTGATCGATCTGCAAATCGATCGCGGCCAGATCAAAGCCATCGTCAGCGGCTCGGAAGTCTACACCGTGACCGTCAAAATTCAGACACTCGCGAAGGCTTCTTGGAAACAGATCAAGCGGGATTGTGCGCAGTCGATCGATTCGTTGATCGACCTGCTGCAGGGACGCTTCGATCAGGGCGTCATGCAGCGGCTCACGCAGCGCAATGGCGGGCTATTTCCCACGCCCGCGGAAATCAAAATGAATTGCACTTGTCCCGACTATGCCACGCTTTGTAAGCATGTGGCGGCGACGCTGTATGGCGTGGGAACCTTGCTCGACGCGGCTCCCGAACTTTTCTTCACGCTGCGCGACGTTGATCATGGGGAGTTAATAACTCAAGCGGTTGCGGCGGAGAATCTGGAGCGGACCTTGGCGCTGAGAGTGAAGTTGCCTTGTCCGGCAGCGAGCTCAGCGAGATATTCGGAATCGACCTCGCCGTCGGCAACGGCGGCGCCGACGATGAACCCGCCGGCGGAAAAGTGTTTGACCGTCGCGTGGCTCGCAAACGCGTAACCAGGCCACCAGCCGAACGCGCGGTCCGCCGTCGTGACGCCGCGGCGCGAACCGCGACAGAGTTAACGCCGCAGGGCCGGAAGGATGCCGTCCATCGGCTGAAAACGGACCGCCGGAAGGTCAAGCACCGAAAGCATTCCGCTTCCAAAAAAGTATCCGAAAAACAGGCCGTTCCAAAATCCGGCGACAATCGGGCTGCCGTTCCCGCCACCGAGCAGAAGCGCGGACCAACTCGCGCAGCGCCGCCAGAAAGCAACCTAGAAGGGCTGCGATCGGAACTGCAAGCTTATTCTTCTTCGAGTTGCCTTAGCAATTCGGCGATTTCTCGGTGGGCGGCTTGCGACTGGGTGATGACGAGTTTGCCCGGCAACGTTTGGATCGAGCCGGTCGGCGGATCGCCGTAGTGCATGATCTCCAAGGCATTCAGCGTCGCATGGGTGAATGTCACCAAGCCGTTCACGACGGCCCCGCCGAGCATTGCCATTTGCTCGGCGTCGAGCGTGTCGGCGTCTTTCTTTTCGGCTGTAGCGGGCACGGCGGACGATGAACCGGCCGGCGCGGATAGGCAGCAGCAGAATATGGCGCTGACCCGGCCGGCGCGGGATAAGGCGAAGATGGCGCAGACGTCGATGGAGGAGTGGCCGGAGCACAACCGTATCCATACGAGCTTGTCGCGGGCGCATAGCCAGCCGCTGCGAGGACCTTCGAGGGGATCGCCGTGGAACCAGCCTTTAGCTTGTCCCCCAATTCGTCGATACGGGAACGCCAACTCCAGGGACGGACCGATTGGCGAATCACGGTTGCAAGCTGCTCGGGGGTCATGTTCGCCAGACCCTTGAGAGAATAGACTCGCGTTTCCTTGTAGGTCAGCGCTTTCAACCGGGTGGTAATCTGCAGGCCGTCGTTTTCGACCAGATAGTCGAATAGCGTAGCGTTGGTCATCACGAGCGGCATGCCGCTCGACCCGTCGTCGCTCAGCGCGCTGTTGGGCAAGGCGTCGAGCGCGTGCCGCAGGACCGTCGCGATGCTCACCGTCTTCAGGTCGATCGTGCGGATGTCGACTTCCGCGCTCATCAGCGAATCTAAAATCACGTTGATATTGCGACCGGCGGTCTCGGGCTCCGGCGCGGTAGGCGGCGTCTCGTTTGGAGCTTGCGGCGCCCCCGGCAGCCTCGGATCCGGATCCGCCACCTTTTGCTTGGTAGGATCGATCTTGACCTCTGACGTCGCGTTAGCAGGAGTGACCGCATTCGATGGGGATGCCGGCTCCGCTTTAGGGGTCCCAGCATTGCCGTCTGCATTGGGCGGCGTCGTTTGGGAAATCGTCACCAGGCCCATGCCACTGCCGACGCGTGACAGCATCGGCGGCGTAATGAGGTCCCGATGGCTCGCCGTGAGGGTTTTCGGCTGTGACGTGGCCGAGGAACTTCCGCCTAGCATGGCCGTCAGCGTCGGCACATCGAACCGGATCGAAAGTTGGTGCTGTTGGTGTAACCGAGCAAGCAATTCCTTGACGGTCACTGTTTCCCGTTGGCCGAAGTCCAACCTCGCCGGGCTTTGCAGCAGCGCTTCGAGTTTCCGACGTCCGGTGATGGGGGCGGCGGCCTTCGCAGCCACGGCCCCGGCTGGCGCCTTGTCTTCGGCCATGGCCGAGCCGATCGTGGCGAGGCAGCATCCTATCAGCAGCAATCCGAACGGCAGGCGGCGGGCCATGGTCACTCCTCCGTGAAGCAAGATCCTGGGCGAAAACGCGTAGGGGCCATTCTTTCCGGCGGCGAGTGCGCAAGTCAATCTGAGTTTGAACGCGATATTCGGAGCAACGCAGGATTGCCCTGCCTGGGCTTCAATCCGAGCCGCGGCTTGGCAAATCGCGCGGTCTGCTAGCTCGTCGAACTGGTATTGGTTCGGCCGCGGGCCGTTGGTATTCTTCGGCCTCAATTCCCCAGATTTCCCACCTGTCGGTCTTGGCGCCATGCGCATGCCCGAGCAGCTCACAGTTTTGATACCCGCCAAGAACGAACGGCTCAACATCCGCCCTTGCATCGAGTCGGCGCAGCAGGTGGCCGACGAGATTCTGGTGGCCGATTCGGGCTCGAACGACGGCACGTTGGAGATCGTGCGGCGTATCGGCGGCTGCCGGATCATCGAGCGTGAGCTGATCGACTTTTCGAATTTCAAGAATTGGGCCATCCCGCAGGCGAAGTTTCCTTGGCTGCTGGTTCTCGACGCCGACGAACGAATCACGCCGGCTCTGGCCACCGAAATCCGCCATGTGTTGTCCCGCCCGCCGGCGAATCGCGATGGCTTTTGGATCGGCCGCAGCAATTTTTTCATGGGCCAGCGCATCCGCCATTGCGGCTGGAATCGCGACGCGGTGTTCCGCTTGTTCCGCCGCGACGTCTGTCGCTACACGAATCGTCGCGTGCACGAGGCGATCGACGTGAAGCCGGGCCGGGCCGGCGCGTTGCAGGAAAAGCTAGACCATTACACGGTCTGGACCTACGACCAGTATCTGGCGAAGCTCTCGCACTACACGCGGCTGGGAGCCCAGGACTTGCACGATCGAGGGAGGCGGAGCAGCCTGTTCAGCCTGTTGGTGCGGGTGCCGCTACGATTCTGGCAGTTGTATCTGCTGCGCTTGGGATTTCTCGATGGCGCGGCAGGTTTGCAGATTTGCATGCTGACGGCACTGGGAAGTTTTTTGAAGCAGGCGCGGTTGTGGGAGTTGGACCACGCTGTGCCTCAGCCGAATCCAGAAGCCACGGCCGACCGCATTGCCGCATGAAGCGCTGTCCCGCATAACGCCTTTGGCCGCATGAAACATTGTGCCATTTGAGAATGTCCGAGCATGTCACCCATCGAAGTCGCGCTGTGCTCGAATACCTATCAGAAGCCGTGGCACTTGCGCCGTTTCTTGGCTTCGATCGCCGCGCAGCAGGGGATCAGGGGCCGGTTCGAGCTGGTGATCAGCGACGACGGCTCGACGGACGAAACGCCCGACGTCGTCGCGGAGTTTCGCCGGAGCGTCGATTTCCCGGTGCATTTCACCACGCACCCGCGCGAGGGCTATCACGTGGCCCGCAGCCGCAACGACGGGGCCCGCGCCACGACGGCCCCTTACCTGTTGTTTCTTGACGGCGATTGCGTGCTGCCTCCGGATCATGTGGCCAAACATTTGGAGCGCCGCCGGCAAGGTTGCGCGATGGTCGGAGACTGTTACCGAATCGATCAGCAACTTTCGGCCACGCTGTCGGAGGAAGGAGTCGGGCGCCATGAATTCCTCCGCTGGGACGTAGCGCACGAACGACATCGGTTGGATCGGCTCGATCGCAAAATGAAGCTCTACTCGCTCGTCCGTCATCCGCGGCGGCCGAAGCTGGTGAGCAACAACGTGGGAATTTGGCGAAGCGATTTCGAAGCGGTGAATGGCTTCGACGAGAATTTTCGCGGCTGGGGCGCGGAAGATGACGACCTGGGACGGCGGCTCAAACGAATCGGCGTGCGGCTGAAATCGATTCTGCGCTGGACGCGGCTCTATCATCTGTGGCATCCGCGCGATCCATCCGCCACGGCGGATTGGAACGACGGGGCGAATGCCGCCTACATTCGCCGCCCTGGCTGGCTCACGCGTTGCCGCAACGGGTTGGTGAAACGCTCGCTCGACGATTTATCGATGCGCGTGGTGGGCCGAGCGATGCGGCCGGCGTCCGTGGCTGAATTGTGGCGGCGGGTAAATTTTTCGCGCTCGGTTCCGCTGGAAGGGCTGCCGGCCTCGGCGCGCCTCGTCGCCGCAAATACCGGTGGCGCTCCGGGTCGACAGGAAGTCGAGATTCTCTTCTTCCCCGGCTCCGGACGGTTCAGTAACCATGCCGAGTGCAAGGTGCTGGTCGTGCTCGAGAAGGGGCCAGTTCCGCGGCGGCTGCTCGCGCGTGCCGATCGCGTGGTGGCCGACCAGCAAATGGAGCATGTGCCCTCGGAGCGTCAATTTCCATTGACTGAATTGCGCCGAGCTTTGGATTCGATTACGTAACACGGAGCACCGCGTCGAATCCTGCCAGCCTCTCGATTTCGTTGCAACCGCCGCATGGACGCACCTGCTACTTCCGCGAATAGATTGCCGGCATCCACGCCGTTGGCGATTGCATCCCGGCCTAGAGCGCCAAGCGTGAGCGCGTTGCGCGCGTTGCTTCCGTTCGGCAGTCTCCAGCGAGCCGCGCATCTTTCCATGGCCGCGCCCGAGATTGCCTTGTGTGTCACAACCTATCAGAAGCCGTGGCACCTGCGGCGGACGTTGGCCTCGATCGCCGCTCAGCGCGGAGTCGATGGGCGTTTCGAATTGATTGTGACCGACGACGGCTCGGTCGACGAAACAGCCACGCTGGTCGAGCGGTTCGATCGCGATGCGCCATTTCCCGTGAGATTCACGACCCATCCGCATACGGTATTTCACGCGGCCCGCGTGCGCAACGCAGGAGCCCGAGCAAGCAGTGCCCCTTATATCCTTTACGTCGATGGCGATTGTGTCCTGCCTCCCGACCACGTCGCAATCCACTTGCGCGCCCGGCGGAGGAACAGATTTGCGCTCGGCGAATCGTACCGCATCGAGCAGGAGATGTCGCAGGGGCTGACGGAAGAAGGAGCGGCTCGCGGCGATTTCTTGAACTGGAGTCTTCCCGCGGAGCAGCGCAGGCTGGAGCGTTTGCATCGAATGAATGTTTACAACACGTTCGTTCGTCATCGGAATAAGCCGCGCCTGGTCAGCAACAACGTCGGCATCTGGCGGAGCGATCTCGAGCGGGTGAACGGTTTCGACGAAAACTATCGAGGTTGGGGGCAAGAAGACGACGACCTTGGCCGTCGGCTGCGTGCGGCGGGCGTGCGGCCTCGCTCGATCTTGAGCCGGACAAGGCTCTATCACCTGTGGCACCCGCGCGATCCGTCAGTCACCAACGACTGGCACGACGGGCCGAACGTGCGATACTTTTTCCGCCGAGGTTGGCTCAGCCGCTGCCGCAATGGCCTGGTCAAGCGAGCGGTCGCTGATCTGGCCATCGCGATGATCGGCAAGGCGGCAGCGCCGGGCTCCGTTGACGAGCTGTCGCGCACGGCGCGGCGAGCGTTGCCCGGCTTGCCGCCGATGGGCGCCCTGCGTCCCGCGGGAAAATGGCCCGAGGTGGAGATCTTGTTTGTTCCCGGTAGCGGTCGATTCAGCGGCCGGGCGGAGTGCAATGTGCTGGTGGTGCTCGACGACTCGCCGGTCGCGCCGGAATTGTTGGATCCCAAGCGAACGCATCGAGTCGTGAGCAACCGTTCGTTGCCGAATATTCCGGCTCATTATCAGTTCGGGGTAGCGGACTTCTCCCGAGCGCTGGATTCAATTACCTGAGAATCGCCGAGTATTGCGATGACCATGCCGGCATTGCAACTGCTGCTGCACGGGACGATTGTCCTCGTCGTCGGCTTGCTGGCGGGCGTCCCTTATGGTCGAGCGATTACCACGAGCAGCAGCGAAGAGCGGATTCGCGCCTGGCGCGTGGCCCACACCGGCTTGACGAGCGGCGGCGGAGTGATGATTGCCGTGGCGAGCGTTTTGTCGCAGTTGGCGGCCGGTGCGGCGATTCATTGGACGATCGTCGCGGCCCTGGCAGTTTCAGGTTATGGATTTACCGTCGCGCTTCCCTTGGGAGCCATTGCCGGACAACGAGGCTTGATCCCATCGGGACCCATGTCGAACTGGATGGTTTATTGTGGAAACATCCTCGGCGCCGTCGGCTCGCTTGTCGGGATCGCGACGCTACTGTTCGCCACGATTGCGGCGATCACTAACCACGTCTAGTGCATTGTCAGAGGTTGAATTTAGGGTGCCACTGGCTTTGCCAGTGTTCTTCGTTGCTGACCGATCAAGGCAAGCATTCCAAAGATCAGTGGCAGAGCCAGTGGCACAATCCAGGGATCAAGCGCCGACAAGGCGCAACTTGCTGCCGAACTCTTTGCTCGCTCGCGACGTCGAGACGTCGTGAATCATTCCCTTGTTGAGCGGCGCGAGGCGAATTCGCTCAGCGAACCGATCCGTAGCCGCCCAGCACGCCGCGAGGTGAGAGAACAATCTGCCAGAGCTGGAACAATCGCGCGCGAAACTTTCCGGCGCAGGACAACAGGAAGTATTTCCACATGCGATAGAACCGCTCACCGTACATCGATTCGAATTCCGCCCAATGGGCGTCGAAGTTACGGAACCAGACCATTAGCGTTCTGTCGTAGTAAGCTCCGAAATTGTGCCAATCTTCGATGACGAAATACGGAGCCGCCGCTTCAGCGACGAGCGATTGGGCAGGAAGCTCGGAATTCGGAAAGATATAACGGCTGATCCAAGCGTCTCCCTGCGGCGGCAGCGACACGCCGATGCAGTGCAATAAGAACAGCCCATTCGGCTTTAGAAACGCGCTGGGCGACATCCATGAATTTCCGATAATTCTTGTGTCCGACATGCTCGAACATGCCGACCGAGGCGACCTTGTCGAACTTTCCCTGAAGATCGCGGTAGTCGAGCTTGAGAATTTCGACTGGCAGTCCCGCGCACGCCTTGCGCGAATTCGATCTGGGCGTCGGAGATATTGACGCCGACAACTCGGCAGCCATATTTTTCGGCCGCGTATTTGGCCAGCCCGCCCCAACCGCAACCGATATCCAGCAGCCGGTCCGACTTTTCTAGCTGTAGCTTGCGGCAGATCAGATCGAGCTTCTGGAGTTGGGCTGTCGCCAGATCCTCCGTATTGTGGAAATAGCCGCAGGAATACTGCATGTAGGGATCGAGCATGGACTGGTAGAGTGAATTCCCCAGGTTGTAATGCAACTTTGCGACCGCGGTGGACCGAGCGCGGGTTTGCAAATTGATCAGCATCGGCACGACCATCTCGGATAGGGTATGAGCGCCAAGCGGCATTCGTTTCCCGGTTTGCGCGCTTTGTGACCGCGCGATGCGGCAGAAAAGGTCGTCCAGCCGGGGACAATCCCACCAGCCATCCATGTAGCTCTCGCCCGCTCCGAGCAAACCTTCGGCAAGCAGCCGGCGAAAGAGCCGGCGATCATGGACTTGGATGTCCGAGGGATCAGGACCGTCGATCTTGATTCCGACTCGTTCGAGCCATTTTTCGACGATGGCGCCATGGCGCGCGTTTGCGATACCCCACATCGTTCAAGCCCTCCGCACTCTCTCGCTGCTAACTCCGTCCTGCTGGAAGCGGTTCGCCATCTTCGCGATATGCCGGCGGAACATATAGATTCAGGGTGCGCAGCGGCGTCGTCCCGCTGTTGCGGATTTCGTGCGTTTCGCCGCGCTCGATCAACAGCAAGGTGCCGGCAGCCAATGCCCGGCGACGGCCGCTGACGATTGCCGAGCCGGCGCCCGAGATCACGTACAGCCATTGATCGCTTCCGCGATGGCGGTTCGTCTCACCCCCTTCGCAGCCTCCAGGGGCAACGATCATTTCGGCGGCCTGAGAACCCCGATGATTGATCGCGACTTGGAATCCGCGACGGAGGTGGAGATTCTTGCGCTGCATGCCAAATCCTCGCCGCCACATGGTTCGCCATTAGCTGGCCAGGCGTTCAATGACGTTTGAAGTACTGCACCTCGCGCTCGTGCTTTTCGGCGGCCGAGCGCGAGTCGAACGTGCCCAGGTTTCGGCGTTTTCCGGTCTTGGGATCCGATTTGCGTGAGTAGAGCCGAAATTGTCCGGACGCCAATTTGCGGATCATTTTTGACTCCGTAAGAGAGTCTCAAGTGGCTGTTTCAGTGCCAATCCAAAAATTCAAGCGATCGGGTCGGCGAGCGACGTAAGGGAGGCCTCCCCGCTCCAATCCCCTATTTGAATCTTCTGCAAAGTTCGTGCCCCGGCTCGGTAAAGCCGCCAGGTGGAGCGATCGAGGCCCGGCCCGGGCACTTCTCACGGCGTTTTTTCAGCATTCGACGATCCCCTTCCGGGCCCAGAGATTACGGCGTAATCCGCCGTTTTGGCGTCTGGGAACGCAATTCGAGCGATCGCCAGCCACGTTCCATGGCAAATTTCACGTTCGGTCCAGTCGAAAGCCTGGGGAGCATCGCGGAAAGGCACTTCAGACGCTGCCGGGGCCGCCGTTCGACCCACGTTCCGCGGAAAGTCGACAAAAAATTGCTGGGCTCCGGGGGCGGAAGTATACTGGCCATTCGCTGCCATTGAACGACCTCAATCCGCTAATAACACTTCAGGAGAGAATCATGGCCAAGAAGAAATCCGCAAAGAAGGCTGCCCAGAAAAAGGCCGCGAAGGCAGCGCCTCTCCGCAAGAGTTCCAAGAAAGCGGGCAGCGCAAAAAAGGCCGCAAAGAAAACTGCAAAAAAGAAAACCGCCAAACAGCGGTCTGCCAAGACGCAATTGAAGGTCGCCAAGGCCACGGCAAAGAAAGCGGCCAAGAGCAAGAAAAAGGCAGCTAAGAAAACGGCGCACAAGAACGCCGCCAGCAAAAAAGCCGCAGTCAAGAAAGTCGCCGTGAAGAAATCGTCGAAGAAAATCGCAACCAAGAAACCAGCCGGCAAGGGCGCCGCGGTCGCGAAGAAAGCTGTGACCAAGAAATCCGCGGCGAAGAAAATGCCGGCGGCACGGCCCGAGCTGGCCGAGGATTCGCAACTGCATGCGCCGCCCCATGTCGAACCCGCGGCGATGCCAGCGCTCGAGGCGCCTTCGCCATCTGTCCCGCCTGTCGATGCGCCGGCGGAACACGAATTGGTTTCGTCGCCTGCCGTGGAGCATCAAGCGCCGACGCAAGAGGGCCCGGCGACACATTCCGCTCCCGCGACGCAGCAGGGATTGATGCAGCCCTCGTCCAATGGCGAAGAGCCGAACGCCGCAATCATGCCGGGCGATATCGATCCCGCCGAGACGCCCGGCGGTGATATGCCGGAGTCCGACGATACTTGATCGACGGCGCCGCGCCGATTCTTATCTCGTCGCCATTGGTTCTCGCGGTCCGCGAACCACGGCGCCGTAGCGGTGTCTCCTATCCATGGCCGCCGGCGATTGCTCTATATAATGGGCTGGGCGATGTCGTATCTATGGCATCGCCATTTTGCCGGCCACACCCTTTCGCATCGGCCCGATTGCCATGAACGCTCGACAATTGGAAAAACTCGGCGTCCCGGTCGAATGCGTCAAGAGCGCCATTGTGGCGCTCAACAGCGCCGCCAGCGCCGGCGTGCTGCGCTCGATGAACATCAAGGATGTGGTTAAGGCGATTCTCGAGCATCCAGGCAACCATCTCAGCGACGAGCATTTCGGCCAGTTTGCCCAGGCGGTGCTCGACGCCGGCGCGCCGGTCGCCGCATGCGAGCCGATCTCCTATCGTACTTGGGGCGAAAGCGGCATCGATCTGCAATCGCACGCCCAGATGCGGCAAGCGTGCGCGCTACCCATGGCCACCGGCGCGGCGTTGATGCCCGACGCTCATGTGGGCTACGGCCTGCCGATCGGCGGCGTGCTGGCCCTAGAAAACGCGGTAGTTCCTTACGCCGTGGGCGTCGATATCGCCTGCCGGATGAAATTGTCGGTGCTGGACATGCCGGCAACGGCGCTCGGCGATCGAGCGAAGTTCGACTTGTTCCGACAGGCGATCGAACGCGGCACGCGGTTCGGCGTTGGCTCGGTGCATGAGCGGCGGCAGGACCACGCCGTGATGGACCAGCATTGGTCCGTCACGCGCGTGACTCGAGAAAACAAGGACAAAGCCTGGAAGCAGCTCGGCACCTCGGGCTCGGGCAATCATTTTGTCGAGTTCGGTAAACTGACTTTGGCCGAGACCGACGCCGAACTCGGAATGCAAGCGGGCGAATATCTGGCGTTGCTCAGCCATAGCGGCAGCCGCGGCACTGGCGCGTCGGTCTGCTCGACCTATAGCGCCATCGCCCGCGCTCGACTGCCGAAGCAACATGAAGCGCTCGGTCGGCTCGCCTGGTTGGATATGGATAGCGAGGCGGGCCAAGAGTATTGGGCCGCGATGTCGTTGATGGGCGAATACGCCGCGGCCAACCACGACGTGATCCACCGCCTTGTCACTCAATTATTGGGCGCCGCGATCATTGCCGGCGTCGAGAACCATCACAACTTCGCTTGGAAGGAAGTGCACGGCGGCAAGGAAGTGATTGTCCACCGCAAGGGAGCCACGCCGGCCGGCGTCGGTCAGTTGGGCGTCATTCCCGGCTCGATGGCCGATCCCGGCTACGTCGTGCGCGGCAAGGGCTGCGCCGAAAGTTTGAACTCCGCCGCCCACGGCGCCGGCCGGCAAATGTCGCGCACCCAAGCCAAGCAAAAGTTCACCTGGCGAGCGACCCAAAAGAATCTCGAGCAACGAGGGATCCGCGTGCTGTCGGCAGGCGCGGACGAGGTGCCTGGCGTGTATAAGAACATCGACGCTGTGATGCGCGAGCAGCAAGACTTGGTGACGATCGTGGCCCGGTTCGATCCAAAGATTGTCAAGATGTGTGGCGACGGCAGCTCGGCCGAGGATTGACGGCTGTTGAAAAAGGGGACAGGCACTTCGCGGCAACGTCACAACCTCGGGAAATTCGCTCGGTCGCTCAGAGCCAGTCCCCTTTTTCAACAGGCTGTCAGGGGCATGATCCAATCGGCCGGAACGCTGCTGTATCGCTCGGGCGCTAATGGGCTCGAAGTTTTGTTGGTTCATCCCTCGGGCAACTACAACCGGCACAAGCCCTGGAGCATTCCCAAGGGGCTGCCCGACAACGGCGAAGCACTCGAAGCGGCGGCCCGCCGCGAAACGCTGGAGGAGACCGGCGTTGTTGCCGAGGCGCTCGTGCCGCTGGGATCGATCGACTATCGCAAGAGCGGCAAGCGGATCCATTGTTTCGCCGGCCCGGCGCCGGCGAATGGCGAGCCGCGCTGCGCGAGTTGGGAAGTCGACCGGGCGGAGTTTCTGCCGCTAAGAGAAGCTCGCGAGCGGATTCATCTCGATCAAGCCGTGTTTCTCGATCGTCTCTTGGAATTGCTCGACCGAGACTCAACGTAGCGTCGCCGACGGTTCATCAGCCTGCCCCCGGTCCTCTGCCCGTCGAGGGCGAGGTGAAACGCTGGCTCGGTCAGTTATTTCGCCTTGCCGTTGCCGGGGGACGCTTCATCATGAAGAAAGCTGACTTTCCCCGTGTCGAGATCGTAATAGGCGCCGATCACCACGACTTTCCCCGCCGCGACCTGCTCTTTCAGCACCGGTCCGGTTGTGCGCAAGATTTTTGCGACATGGCGGACATTGGCTTTCACCGTGTCTTCGAGGTCGGCCTTGGGATTGGCTTCGATCACCGGTTGGATGGCGCGGACCAAGGAGTCGATATGGGGCGGAGCCGTGGCCCCCGCCGCGATCGTGTCCTTGGCAGCCTTCACCGCGCCGCAGCGTTGGTGCCCCAGCACGACGACCAGCCCTGTATGGAAATGATCGACCGCATACTCAATGCTTCCCAATACATTGTCGTCCAGCACGTTGCCTGCCACGCGGACCACGAACAGGTCGCCTAATCCCTGATCGAAGAGGACTTCCGGCGGGGTCCGCGAATCGGCGCAACCCAGCACGATCGCGAACGGATGCTGCGACGCGGCCACTTCGGTTCGGCGATCGTTATCCTGCCGCGGATGGCTCAGTTTTCCGGAAACATAGCGCTCGTTGCCATTCTTGAGATTGCGCAGCGCTTCAGTTGGGCTAACGTTGGTATTCGTGGCGTCGTCCGGCTCCCGCGCGATCGACCAGGAGGCGATCAGCGCGAAACCGATGACAAGCAGCGTTCGAAGACCAGATGAAATCTTCATGACGATGTCCCCCAGGAAGTGAAAGGTGCGCGCCAGCCGATATCGCCTTGTGTCGCCGGCGATACCGAATCATACTACCCGTTTCTGGCAATTGCCCGTTTTTGACCAAGCTGCTAGTGAGCCGTGCGACCAATGTACCTCAAAGCCCCGCTTGTTTTCGCGATTCATCTGGCGCTGTTTGCGACGGCCGCGATGGCATCCGACTTCCAAATGTCGCTGCACGTGAAGTCGGCCGCGCAGCAGGCGAGCTCTAAGTTTACCGAAGAACAACCCTCGTCGTCGAAACCTCGCCCGAGGTCCGTCTTCACAACAACGCCCAAGGAAACCTTGAAAATTTCCTGGTCGGCAACCAACACCACGAAGCAGACGACGTTTCAGGATGTGCTGATCCATTGTGTGCTCGTCGCCGAGAAGGAGGCGGGCCAGCTCGGCGTCCCGAGTTTGAAGGATCCGGAACAGGAATCAGCCGTGACGCTGGATTTCAAACCGGGCGATGTCGCGAAGGGCGAATTCTCGATCAAACTGGCTAAGCCCGGGGTGTATTTGCTGCGCCTCGAGACACAGAATGTGCTCGGCAAGCACGATCACGACTATTACGCGGAATTGGATCTGGTCTGCAAGTAGACGCGTCAAGGAAGCTACCGATGATTGATTTCAGTCCAGAGGCGAGCGGTCTCGATTTGCCTTTTCATTCTGCCTCCGCGGTTGGTCGTCGACGCTCGGCGGATTCCATTGTGCTCGGCATGCTGCGCGGGGTGCTCGCGATCTGCGTGTTGTTCGTCGCTGCGCCGCGCCTGCTGGCCGAACACGCCCGGATCGATTTGCGCGTCAGCAGCCAGCAGAAGGAAGTCAGGGCCAGCGCCGATGAAGATCCACCGCCGGGCGGGCTGAATGAACCGCCGGTGATCCATGTCGCGGTGAACCAGCCGCTGGTGCTGCAATTCATTCTGACCAATGCATATCCCCATGGCATGCTCAAGAATGTGACCGTGCGCTACTACATCGTGCCGGCGACAAAGCTTGGTCGGAAGCCGGCGCCGTCGTTTCGCAAATCGCGCGGCTCGGACGAAGCATCGCGCCCGCTGTTGGACGATGGCTTCGTCGAGCAAGGAGAATTCACGATGGATTTCAAGCCCGAATGCCGTGTCGGCACCCGTTTGAGATTCCAAATCGCGCAGCCAGGCATTTATTCCGTCCGCGTCGAAACGGTCAATACCCAAAGCGACCACGAGCATTTTTCGGCCATCGACGTGGTGGCGAAATAATCGACGTCATCTTCCTCGCTCTGCCGATTTCCGGCGAATGGGCTCGACATCGCTAGCGCCCACCGAGCAGCGTCTTGGCGTTGACGGCATCCGCTTTTCGAATTCGACGGACGGCGAGACGAAACACGATGGGATCCCCGTGGACGATCGCCACCGTCCTGACCGTGATTTTTGTCGCCACGCTGTTCCGTTCGACCTTTGGGTTCGGCGAAGCCTTGATTGCCGTGCCGCTGCTGTCGCTTGTCATGCCGGTGGAACAAGTGGTTCCGTTGGCGACGCTCGCTTCGATCACTGTCGCGGTTTTCATCTTGATTGAGCATTGGCGGCAGATGCACTTTCGTACCGCCGGCTGGCTCGTGCTTTCGACACTTTTCGGCATTCCGTTGGGGCTGTTGCTGCTGATTACGGTCAAGGAGGCGATCGTCAAATCGGTGTTGGGCGTGGTGATTATCGCATTTTCCTTGTATTGCCTGATTGGCCGCAGCCGGTACGAATTGAAAGACGACCGTTGGGCCTGGCTGTTCGGCGTCGCCGCCGGAATACTCGGCGGCGCCTATGGGATGAACGGCCCGCCGCTGGTGGTCTATGGCGCGCTGCGGCGTTGGTCGCCGCAGCAATTTCGGGCCACGCTGCAAGGCTATTTCCTGCCGGCGAGCATCGTCGGCATGTGCGGCTATTATTTTGGTGGGCTGTGGGTGCCCGCGGTCACGCACTATTATCTGTGGTCGCTGCCGCTTTCGTTGGCCGCAATTTTTCTCGGTCGCGCCATTAGCCAACGGTTGAGCGGCGCCGCTTTTGTCCGGTTTGTTCACATCGGTTTGCTGCTCGTCGGAATAGTGCTGCTGATCCAGGCGCTCGCAACGCATTGAGCTTCTTGTGTCCTAGCTGGAACAAGGGAGACAGATTGAGCAAGCTTGGCTCAGCCGTCGCTACCGCTGCTTGCCGAAATAGGGTGCACACAGCGGATCGCCGATGACGATGTCTTCCCAGCCGACAAAGTGCGAGGCCGCGTAAAAGCTCTCCGCCATCGTGAAGCCGGCGGTGTAGCGGTCCAAAGCGACCGAAGGGGATGCGATCGCTTGCAGCAACGGTTCGTCGACATATCCCTTGCCACACGTCAGACCATGCGCGATCAGGTCATCCAGCAACGATTGACCGCCCGTCGTTGGCAAAAAAGTCCGGGCGCTGGTCGACACGGCGGTATCGCACAAGGAGCCGGGCGCGAACGAGAGCGATTGATAAGCGGCGGCCGAATATTTGGCGTCGTTGCTGCCCCAAGAAAAATAGCCAAGCAAATGGGTCCGATTGCCGACGAATGTTTCGGTCAGGTCCAGTTCGTCCGGAATGCCGCGAGAGGCCAGAATATCGTGCGCCTTGCGCATATCGGCATTGAACTCGCTCCAGGCAGATTCCTTTGCGATGTCTTGAGCCGGCAGGCGCGGCGGTTGAGTCGCTTTGTCTCCCAATCCAAAGCTGGGCTGCACGTCGAGCAAGATTTTACCATCGGCCGCTAAACCTCGTTCCGCTGCCAGCGCCCGGCTTACCAAGGCCATGGCATCGGCCCGCGTATAGCCGTCCAAGCGAGTGACCAGGTATCCGCCAAATTTTGCGTGGGAAAAAGGCTCGTTCGAATTCCAATAACGGTTGAGATAGGCCCAGCCGGTGGCCCCTGAGCCGCGGATCGTGATTTCCCGGGCGCTCGACAGTTTGGTGTAATCCAACGCCGCCAGACTGCTGTCGACCGATGGGCGGCCGCCGTTGTAGGCCCGCTGCACTCGAATGGGAATGCCTTTGGTCAGCACGATGAAGTCGATGCCCGAATGCGCGGCGAGGAAAAGTCGGACCGGTCCTTCAATCAATTGCTTGTACTCGGTTTCGGACATGGTTTCGTTGTCGCGGTTCAGCGCAGAATCCCGGCACTTAATGGACAACACGTTCTGCGCCTTCCGCGCCTTCACGTAGTCGTAGAAAATGGCTTTCGAAACCGGGCTACTAGCGTTGTAGACGACCAGGACTTGATCCGCCGTCCGCTTTTGAGCCTTCGAATCGGCGTAAATCCGTGAACCCAGTAGCCAGAACAGCAAGAGGGCGACGAAATAGCAATACGTTGGAATTCTCATGAATCGATCTCGGCCAGTGCGCGACGGAACGAGAGCGCGCAAGTAGGAACTGTCCAGATGCGCGACGATCAACAGAGATTATCACATCAGCCGCAGGGGTGCTAATGCGATCGCGCTCGTGGCGATTTGCCGGGCGAGCGCGTGGATGAAGCGTTAGCCCGCCGGGTTGCCGGCCTTGCCGCGATGCCCGTCCGAGAGGCGCCGAGCCGAGGGCTAAAAGTTCAGATAGTTGGCGTTGTTGGCCGCGACTTGGCCGGTTGTCGCGTTATAGAACCAACCTCCCGCGGCGGTCGCGGCCGTGGGCGGAAACGTAGTCATTGCCGTCACCGTATTCACGCCGCTGAAGGGCTCAACCGGCAATTGGGTTTGGATGTACGGGCCAAACGGAAAACTGGGACCCGCGGCTCCGAGGTCTCCGTTGGCGTCGGTCGCCGAGGTCAACTGTGGCAGCGCGCCGCTGACCAACGTGGGAACTGCGTCGGCGTGGTTGAATTTGTACAACTCGATTTGCGATCGAATCGAATTCAGATTGAACTGCAGTGCCGCGGCTTTGGCGTCGTTCGTGCTCGAGGCGAACTGGGGAATGATCGTCGCCGCCAGGACCGCCAAGATGACGACGACGATCAGCACCTCGACCAAGGTGAATCCGGCCGCACGTTTCGAAGTCTTGGCTGCTCGTTCAGTTCGGTGCATGTGAAGCGTTTGTGTCAAAATGGTGGCGGGAATTGCCACCGGGGCCCTGCGTTTTAACAGCAATGTCGACCAAGAGAAAACGGGGAGATATGGCGACAAGGGTATTTCTCCATCCATTTATTAGGTCATAAGAAGAATCGGGTCAAATCACTCCTCTTCACGCCAACGTCCGATTTGACCGCTAAGGCAGGAAAATTCCCCATTGGCGCCGCGGTTTTGGATATTTTGAAAGTACTCGGATTCGCCAGCAACAATCTTCATCCAACCGCACAGGAAGTCTTCCGCATGAATTCTCTCGATGGTTCCCGGCGCTCGTTCCTGAAGACTTCTGCCGCACTCGCTGGATCCGTACTTCTGGTGGAAAATTCCTTGGCGGCCCAATCGAAACCGTCCGGCGGGATGCTGCTCGCGTATGTCGGCACCTACAGTTCTCCGCTCCGCGAGGTGTTGCCGACCCAGGTCGATTTGCCGCCCGGCAATGGCCGTGGTATCCACCGATTCCAGGTGAATCGCGAGACCGGCGCCATGACACCGGCGGGCGTCCATGAGATGGGCAATAGCCCGAGTTGCCTGGTTGCGAACGCCGCCGGAACACGACTGTATTCCACCAATGAAACGGACCGCGTGGGCGCGGACAAGGAAGGCACCGTCAGCGCTTTTGGAATCAATCGCGCCGATGGGAAATTGGAACTGCTCAACAGCGTGGGTTCCGGCGGCGCCGGTCCCACGTCCGCGAGCCTCCATCCCTCGGGCAAGTTCCTGTTCGTGGCCAATTATTTTGGCGGCTCCGTCGCGGTATTGCCGATTCTAGGCGACGGCCGGTTGGGCAAGGCCAGCGATATCAAGCAAGACGCCGGCAAGATTGGGCCGGCCAAGCCCACAGGCGCTCCGCCGGGGAGCTTTGCCTACAGCGGCCATGACCGGACTCACGCGCACATGATCCAGGCCGATCCCGCCGGACGCTTTGTGCTCCACGTCGACCTGGGGCTGGACAAAATCTTCGTCTGGAAATTCGACGTTCAGCAGGGCAAGCTCTCGCCGGCCGAATTTCCCGCGGTGTCGCTGCCGCCGGGCGACGGACCTCGACATTTCTGTTTCCATCCGAACCGGCGTTGGCTTTACTCGATTCAGGAAGAAGCCTCGACGATCGTCTTGTTCGATTACGACGGCACGACCGGACGACTGACCCCGCGGCAGACGATTTCCGCTCTGCCGCCGGGGTTTGCCGGCAGCAACTTCTGCTCCGAGATCATGGTTTCCGCTGATGGACGATTCGTCTACGCGGGCAACCGCCTGCACGACAGCATCGGAATCTTTTCGATCGGCCAGGATGGAACTTTGAAATTCGTCGGAGAAGAATGGACGCACGGAAATTATCCGCGCAGCTTCAACTTCGATCCCACCGGCCAGTTTCTCTTTTGCTGCAATCAACGGGCCGACAATCTCACCACGTTCCGCGTCGACCGCCAAACCGGCGGGCTCACTTTCACGGGGGAATACACACCCGTCGGCAACCCATCAAGCATCGTGTTTCTCAACACGAATTAGGCCGGATGAATCCGTAGGTTTGGCAGCCAGTCAGACGGCGTTCGATCGCGCTCGCATTACGTGGCTTGGGGTTGTACCCATCGTGGCGGAAATGTCGCCGTAGATGTTGCGACTAGCACCTTTTCATTGGAACGCCATTGGGTCAGAACCCCGACGAGCAGACTATCGTCCGGCTTCCAATCGCGCGAAGACCGGCCGCCGACGCCAATTCTCCAGACTGGACTGCCACTTAAGCCGCTGGGATCGGTCACGTCTTGAGCGAGACCCGCAGTATTCATCATGCCGATGGGATCGTATTCGACCGCGAACTGAAAGGGCTGTAAGTCCGGCGGTAGGTTTTCCAATCGTCGCATTGCGCCGTAGGGGAGAGACCGACTCACGATGCCACCCAAGAGCCGCGAAGGATAGCTCGTGGCTCCAGGAAAACCATGTAGAAACAGGTAATCTGTATCCAGCCTATCCAACGAATTCTCGATGCGCGTGGAAGGCCAGAAAGCTTTGTCCGGGTAGTCGTCGGGTAAGAAATAAATGGCTAGGTCGGCGACGGGATCGATATTGACGTCGCCGTGGACGATATACGGTGCTTCGCCAGGCCCGGTTGAGATCGCGAAGCCGTTTGGTTCGTTGCGGGCTGCTGCGATCACGTGAAAAGCTGTCACGATCGCTCGGCGACCGCTCAAAATGCATCTGAGCCCTGTGCCCCAATGACGTCCCAGTTGGGGGCCCGGGATGCCAATCACGCGGCAAACAAAACCAAACGTGTATTGCGCCATGGCGGGCAACGCCCGACGAACAAAGTCTTCCTTTTCTCGCAAGGACAAACCCTGGCGTTCTGTCGCGCCTCCAGGATTTTCTGTTTGATCCATAAATTCAGTTGACGTTGCGCGATGGATTTTCAAGAGCGGCGACGATCGCCTTCGCTGATTTACAAAGTTCCCGCGCGGACTCGGAAGCGACCGCCAGCAATGCTTCACGCGAATAAGGTGTCGTGCAATCAATTTGCGGTGATATCAAATCGCCGATCTGTTCGCCGCTGATGTCGGCCTCTACAGCAATACCTTCGGCGGTCTCTCTGAACATGATCCCGGCCACGACGGGATCGACGTCGCCGTTGGGCCCTGAAAATGCGCGGTAGGAAAAAAGCAAGAAATGTTTCCCGTGCGTCCTGCCAGCGGTCGTTCGTATGCCGGGCAGAAGTTGGCCAACCTCAGTTTCAAGATCGGTAAGTTGTTCTTGGACGCATTCATGTACCTCGGTCCAAAATTCCTGACCCACGGAGGTTGGAACATAGACGACTAGTCGTTCCAAGTCTCTGCTTAGAGGCACAGGCGAGTAATAACTTTCAGCGGATGACACGGTTATTGCTTTCTTCCCTTGTTAGGCTCGACGACCGCATCGAGCAATGCCTGCGTGAACTCGTGGATCGAGTTTGTGCCACGCGACCGCGCCCAAGCTTCCAGACTTCTGATGTCGACTTCGCCCTCTTTGTCGGTAGGAGCGATTGAAAAATGCCCAGGCGTTCCGCCTCGGCTTGGATCGTCAGGACAAGCGGCTAGAGGTGGCTTGAGCTTGCTAATGTCGACGCCTTGCGCCTTTCTTCCAGGTGGGATCATACTGGACGCGGATAAACCAGGTTTCTGACCGGGCCGGCCGAGGGTGTCCTTGCTCGGGCGAGGAGTAAAATTGTCAGGGGTCAGGTTCCCCCAGATATAGACGATCACGCCTTGTTCCAACTGCGTGTGTTCGCGATTGGCAACCTCAATCCGATTATAGCGAGCGGGAGGGCCGTGCTAAACCATCGTTTCGTTCGGCCACGGTGTTCGCAACTCAACCCGAAAGGCCTTGATGAGGAGCAGCAATCAGACCGGAAAAATGCCATGTCGCATACGGAGGCATCTCGCATGTCTGAATCTTCCCACGCTACTTCGTGGCGGACTTATTGGCTTTGGGCAGCATGCCGATGTCGGCGGCCCAGTCGATGAAGCGGTATTGCCAGGTGCCGAAGGGGATGCCGCCGCGCGGATTGATACTGCCACCGTGGCCACCGTGAGCGTAGATGTGCAGCTCGGCAGGAATCTTGGCGTTGAAATAGGCATCATAAAAATCGACGGTCTCTTTGGCGTGAAAGGCGTCGTCCACGCCGGCGCAAACGCAGAACGCGGGCGGAGCATCCTTCGGCACATGGCTCAAATCGAGTTCTCGCCAGCCGGCGTATACCAACACGACGAAATCGGGCCGGCAGCTTTCGCGATCGACCGGATCTACGGCGTCAGGCTTGCCGTCGTCGAAATTGAGCGCCGCCCGCGCGGCTTGCTCACCGCCGGCGGAAAAGCCCATGATGCCGATTTTCTTGGGATTCACGCCCCATTCTCTTGCATGGGCGCGCACCATCCGAATCGCCCGGTGCGTGTCGGCCAGGGCATCGACGGCCGAATCGTACGGCTTGAGCCGATACCGCTCGTTGAACGCAGCCACGCCCAAGCCGTTTAGCCATTTGCCGATCTGCGCTCCTTCCGGCCCGACCCAGAGCGTGGTGTTGCCGCCCCCGGCCGCGACAATCACCGCTGTGCCATTGGCCTTTTCCGGCGGCGGGAGTTGCAACTCGATCGAGGGGTTGTGAATGTTCGTGATGTTTTGAACCTGCGGGTCAGGGCCTTTCGACCGATTGACATTTTCGGGCCGCTCGTAGCCGCTCAATTGTTTGAGCGCCGGATGGCCGGGTGGAAAGAGCGTGACGACTTTGTCGCCGGGCAAAATCGGCTGCGGCTTCGGCAATTTGTTTTCGGCGGTTGTCGGCAGTTTCTCGCCTTCGGCCCGCGCGGCGGCGGCGAACCATGATTGAGCCGCCGCGATCAGCATGATTGCCGATCCGATCCGCCAAGAAACTCTCAACATGCTCTATCCCTTCCAGCAATAAACGTGTTTCAACACGAAGTGAAATCTTTGCAAGCAAATTAGTTGAACCGAATCATCTGCCTTACTACCTGGCCCGACGCCAGAGCGTCCATGCCGGCGTTAATCTCCTCCAGCGGAATCGTATGCGTATGCAGCAAATCGACCGGCAGCAGGCCGGAGCGATACATCGCCACGAATCGCGGTATATCGCGCGGTGGCACCGAGGAGCCCATGAATGAACCCTTGATCGTTCGCTCGTCGGCGACAAGAGAAACGTGCGACAGCGGGAAACTGAGCTTCGGGCTGGGCAAGCCCACGGCAACCGTCGTACCGCCGCGGCGCGTGGCGGCATAGGCCAGCGCCAAACCATCGGGATGCCCGGCGCATTCCAGTGCGTAATCGGCACCGCCGTTGGTTACGGCGCAAATTTGTTCGCCGGCATCTGCGGCCGTGGCTGGCACGACGTGCGTCGCGCCGAATTTTCGGGCCAGGTCCAGCTTCGACTCGAGCACGTCGACCGCCACGATGGGGCCCGCGCCGGCGGCCTTGGCCCCCAACACGGCGCTCAAGCCGACCCCGCCCAGCCCCACGATCACCACGGAAGCTGCCGGCCTGGACTTTGGCCGTGTTCACGACCGCCCCGACGCCCGTCATCACCGCGCAGCCGAAGAGCGCAGCTTTCTCCAGCGGCAATTCGGCGTCGATCCGCACCAGCGACTCGGCCATTGCCACGGTGAACTGCGCGAAGGCCGAGACACCCAGATGATGGTGCAGCATTTCGCCGGATCGGTTCGTTAATCGGCGCTGGCCGTTGAGCAGCGTGCCGGCCAGATTCGCTTTTAATCCGATTTCGCAGAGCGCTCCGCGCCCGGCGGCGCACATCGTACAGCGTCCGCACAGCGGCACATAGGAGAAGACCACGTGGTCTCCCGCGGCGACCGAGCGAACGCCCGGCCCCACCTCGCGGACGGTTCCCGCCGCCTCGTGCCCCAGCAGCATCGGCATGACCCGTGGCCGGGAACCGTCGATCACCGAGAGATCGGAGTGGCAAATCCCCGCGGCGCCGACCTCGACCAACACTTCGCCTTCGCCCGGGCCGGAGAGGCTCGACGTCGTCAACGACCAGCGGCTGCGACTCGGCATACGGTCTGGGCAAGCCCGAGCGATAAAGAACAGCGGCCTTGGTTTTCATCCAAACAGTATTGCCGCCGGCTGGGGGCGACGCAAATTACGACTCCAGCGGAACCCAGAGTTCCATTCCGCCCAGGCCGGTATGCGGATTGAACTCCGAGGTGTACGCTCGAAGCAGGGTGCGCCGCGGGCGATCTTCAGGCCGCAATCGGGGACCCATTGGGTCCAGATCGTGTCGATCGTCTTGGGCAGCTCGGTGAGATGACCCGTGTGCGGGAAGACGGCATAGCGTCGCGCATCGAGCTTCAGCGTCGTGTACTCCGGCGGTAACTTGTCTGTCGCGAATACTTCAGCGCCGGCAAGATAATCGAAGCTGCAATCTGCGGCGCTGTTCCAGCAGACGCCGAAGAACGTCCGCTCCATCATGCCCGGCACGGCGGCGGCCAACGGCACGGCTTGTTCCCACAACTTTGAAATGCCGGTCCGCGTTTCGGCCGTGTAGTGCCGGCTTAAGCCGCCGACTAGCAGCTCTGGCGATTCCTTGAACGTCGGCGCGTTGAGCCCGAGCATTTTCGCCCCAACTACCGCTTCTTGCTCGCGCAGCTCGGGAGTGAATTCGGCCCCGAAATCTTCCGCTTCGAACACCCGGCGGATTTCGATATCCGAATCCTCTTTCATCGGGTTAGGGCATTTTTTCACCCACTCGATGGCTTCCTGCATCGATTTCACGCGCCACATCCAAAAGCCGGCGATCAATTCGTTCGTCTCGGCAAACGGACCAGCGGTGACCGCGCGGTTGTTGCCCGAAAAGCGGACCCGCACCCCTTTGGAACTCGGATGCAAGCCGTCCAGCGCGAGGACGATGCCCGCGTTGGCGAGATCCTCGTTGTACTTAGTCATCGCGGCGAGCAACTCGGTGCTCGGCATTTCTCCGGCTTCAGAAGCCTTCGACGCTTTGACGATCACCATGACTTTCATTGTGAGTTCTTCTCCCGATTCATATCAAAAATCCCGGGCGAGGATTCTCGTCTCTTCGTCCCTGAAGCCTGTAGTCTGCAGCCTGTGGCCTCTTACCGCCGTCAGGTCAAAATGAATGTCGAGCCGCCGAGACCGGTGTCATCTTCCGAGTCGGCGGAACTCGCTGCCTGCGATTGCTTGATCAGTTGACTGATCCGCTTGAATTGCGGAGCCTCCGAGGTCTGGCACCATTCGAATAGCGCCGCTTCCGTCGTGGTCAGCGTCGCGCCTGCTCCGTCCATGCGCGCCAGGGCCGTGCGATGGTCCGTCGCATAGCGCGATCCGACAGCGTCGACGGCGATATAAACACGAAAGCCGGCAGCCAAGAGATCCAACACGGTCTGCTGCACGCAGACATGCGTCTCGATTCCCACGACCAGCCACTTCGCAACCGGCAGCCGCTCGAGCTCCGCCACGATCTCCGGCGAGCCAAGGCAACTGAAAGCCCGCTTTTCGCAGGGCCGCTCCAACCGCGCGGCCAAATCCGCCACCGTGGGACCCAAACCTTGGGGATATTGTTCCGTGGCCAGCCGGGGCAAGTTGAACAATGCCGCCGCCTCAAGCAGCCGGCCGATATTCCAGACGATCCGCGCACATTCGGGCAATAACCGGATCAATCGCTCCTGCACATCGACCACCAGCAAACCCGTGTCGCCGATCGACATCAATTCGGGACTGCGCGGCAACGTTCGGGCGGGCTCCATATAGAGCGCAGCATAATGTACCCGCCGCCCAACCGAAAGAGTTTGCTCGCGGAAAGAGCGCGGAAGTGTGGGCGTCACGAAAGTAGGTGAAAAATTTCGGCCGGCGATGAGCATGTCGCGAAGGAGAGCCAAACCAAACTAGTGCTTTGTCAACGCTTGATTCTGGGACTGTGTGCCACTGGCTCTGCCAGTGATTTTGGAATTCTTGCCTTGATCGTTCAGCAACGAAGAACACTGGCAAAGCCAGTGGCACCCCAAATTCAAGCTGCGACAATGCACTAGGGAGACCCATGCAGGCATCACGTCTTGCATTAGCCCAGACGTTTTACGCCTGGGTTTCCTGCCCCGCGAACACGTTGTTGTCGGTCCCGTCCAGGGGCCTGCGGCGCGGTTCAAGTCGCTTGGTGCGTCGTTGATTCGAGGACAATTGAGCCTGCTTTGGCAGTGCGGTTCGCTTGGCCAAAAGCCACCCGAGATAAGCCGCTGAACGCGGGCTGCACAACAGTTCTTTTCTCGATTCGATTCCCAGGCTTGAAAGCCTGGGCTACTTAAAGATGCGGAAGGCTTGTGAGCTAGAGAACGGTTTATGCGAGTTTCAGATTCCACCTGCAGGCGTGACGCTCACGCCGCGCGGAACGAACTCGTCTTTGGGTCTGCACGGTCCGAGGATGTAAAAGAATGGGGACAGGCGCCTCGTGACGCGTCGGTAATTGCTGTTTTTGCGCGGCTGACTCGGAGCCAGTCCCCATTCTTTCACACGCTCTCCGGCAGGCAGACCTAGGCCGACAGGGATCAATCCAAATCGGTTCCGCGCCAACCGCCGGCTGTTCCACCTACGGATCCGCCACCCGTCGCGGCTCGCGCGGGGCCAGCCGCGCCGCTGCCACCGGCCGGCGCCTTCGCTTTGTCGTCGGGATCCAAATTGACCGGTGCGGGCGCAGTGCGCTTCGAAACCGCTTGCGCGGGAGTGCCGATCACGGGCGGTTCCGGCGGAACCTGCGGCGCAAGCTGCCCGGCGGCAGTCGAATGCTCTGGCGGTGGCAATTCAGCCGGCGCTCCGGACGCCCGCTCCGAGGTCATCTCCGGCGGCTGATCGACAATCCATGGCGTGAACACCGGCCGCGTTGGCACGGGATGGAACATCGAGTGGGGCGGCATAACATAGCCATCGTTAGGACTCGCGGGACCATGTAGGCGCCAGTCGAACCACGCTGTCCGCGAACCGCAGCTCTGAGAAGCAGAAACCTGCGAATTGCCGTTTTGCGATTCGCAGAATTGCATTCCGGGACTTGCTTCAGTCCCGTGCTGGCATCCTTCGCAAGGAGGAAATAGCGACTCCCACGGAATTGAAATCGGCCCGCGCGGCAAACACCCCGATCCCCCCAGAACCGTGGCGAGCAGCAATGCCGCGACGGAGAGGTTGTGAAAGAATGGGGACTGGCTCCGAGTCAGCCGCGTAAAAACAGCAATTACCGGCGTGTCGCGAGGTGCCTGTCCCCATTCGATCACGTCCTCGGATTGTGCTTGATGAGCGGCGGCCATGCGGCGATCGATTCCCCAAACTTCCAAATCAGCGCCATTTGAAGGCGGCCACGCTCTGGCAGCATCGGCCCCTGAGCGGTGTCTTTGGAGGAATCGGCCCGCGCGAGCCGGAAACTTTTGACCAACCGACAAACCCGCCGCAATTTCGCGCTGGATCACTCCCGGAATGGGTTGTCTTGGCCACGGTCATTGTCGCGCGGGCCGGCTGCTTTCAACAAGAACTGCAGCAGCAGAAACAGCACCAGCACCCCCAACAGAATCAGCGGCCAGGTGCGTAGCGCCGCCGCCAACCATTGCCACCGCACCGCGCGAGCCGCTTTGCCGGCGACCTCCAAAGCAAATATCAAGATGATTGTCAGCAGCAGCAGGCCGCAACCCAGCGACGTCATCAGCCCCTTGAACGTGCCGGCTTCGGACAGACTCTTCGCGATGGACTTCGATCGTCCGCCCGCGCAACAAGCTACGGTCCACCGTTTCGGCCAGTTCGACGTCGCGGGCCGCGTCGTTCCAGGCACCGGTCGGTTGGGATTCGCCGGCCGGCTGGCCCTCCCGCGATTTTTCCACGGCGGCACGGCGCCCGATCGCGAGCGCCAATTTCTCCAGCGCCGCAGCGCCCGGGTCCCAATCCTCGACGCTGGCCGTTTTTGGCTGCGACCCGCCGGCTGGGCGAATTTCCAATTGCCAGGGCGCTTCATCCGGCATCTGCAAGATCAGCCGGCCGCGTTCGCCGATGAATGTCGCGCGGGTGCCGGCCACATCGATCACTGGACCAATCGACCAACGCGTAGACAATGTCTCGGGGCCAGAAAGCTGCACTGCCAGATTCGCATACGCGGCCGGGTCCGCCGTGGAACCCAAGGCTCCGACACGCGCGATATCGCCACAAACATGGCGGATCAAATCGACATCGCGCGCGAAGTGTGAAAGAACGCTCGCCCGGTCGCGCCGGACCGCGAACCGCTCGAACACCGCTTGCTGTATCGTTCCGATCGGCGACTCGACAGCCGCGCGCAACAATTCAATCAGTCGCTCGACCAGAGGATGCCAGCGTGCGGGAAAATATGGCACCATGACCGAGCGCGTCTCCTCGCGGACCATCTCCAATTCGTAGCAAGCCAACATCGAATTGAGGACCGGATGCGAAATGACCAACGGCAGCCCAGCCTGGACCAGCCGCGTCATCTGCTCTGTCCGGGCCGTTTGCGCCGCTTCGCTAGCCCCAGCAGCGGCGACGACCACGGCGTCGATCCCCAGCGCCGCTTCGTCCAGCAACGATTCCCACGGCAAGACCTTCAACGCGCGCACGCCCAGCGATTCCAATCGATTGAAATTCTCCGGCGAGATGTCGCTGATGGCGACGACGTGATCCCGCATGCCGGCCGCCGCCGCGCGCACCACGCTGGCGGTTTGGTCGTCCAATCCCAGCAGCGCAAGATTCATGAGGAGCGGAATGCGAGAGAGCGGGCTGGAAGCGGGCAAGCAGGTCCGATTGTATCGCCAAGCGCGGCGAGGCCGATAGCTCTCTCCCTCTCCCTCGACGGGAGAGGGCCGGGGTGAGGGCGACGCAGCGCCGCTTGACATTGCCAGCCCCTCACCCCCGACCCCTCTCCCGCAAGGGGCGAGGGGAGCATGGCGCGATCACATCTTGCCGCTTGTCCGGCATGCATACAATAAACCGGAAGTTCATCCCACAGAAGGACGCACGCCATGCAACCGGCAAGCAACCATTGGTTCAAACGCATCTCGGCCGCCGACGACAGTCATCCGCCACGGCCCGTCGCATCGGCTTTGCAACCGGCGGCCCGCGATGCCGATTTGCTCGATGCTTACTCGCAAGCCGTGATTCGAGTTGTCGGGCAAGTTGGCCCGGCCGTGATTACCGTGTCCGGTCGGGGTGGCCGAGAGGATGGCGGCATGGGTTCGGGCTTCATCATCGCCCCGGACGGCTTTGCCGTGACGAACAGTCACGTGGTCAGCGGCCGGCATCGTTTGAAAGCCACGACCGAAGATGGCGACGAGTTGGATGCCGAGTTGATTGGCGATGACCCGGCAACCGACCTGGCGCTGATCCGGCTGGCGGCTCGCGATCTGCCGCACACCGAGTTGGGCGATTCCGACGCGCTGCAAGTCGGCCAGCTTGTGATCGCCGTCGGCAATCCGTTTGGGTTCCGCTCGACGGTCTCGACCGGCGTCGTCAGCGCCGTGGGCCGTTCGATGCGCAGCCAGGAAGGTCGGCTCATCGAAAACATCATCCAGCACACGGCTCCCTTGAATCCGGGCAACTCCGGTGGACCGCTGGTCGATTCGCGCGGCCGGGTGGTCGGCGTGAACACGGCGATCATCGCCTGGGCCCAGGGTCTCGGTTTCGCCGTGCCGGGCAACACGGCCCGTTGGGTCGCCGGCGATTTGTTGGGTCATGGCCGGGTGCGGCGGATGTCGCTGGGGATTCGGGTGATGGCCGCCGACATTCCGCGGCTCCGTGTCGCGCGAGCTCGATCTGCTGGGCGATCACGCGATGGAAGTCGTGGAAGTGCTGCCGGGCGCGGCCGCGTCCAGCGCCGGCTTGCGCATCGGCGATTTGATCGTCTCGGCCGCTGGCAGGATCATCGCCGGAACCGACGATTTGCACCGGGTGCTCACGTCGTTGCCGCCGGGCGCGAGTTTCGCGCTTGAAATCGTCCGCGGCCGAAAACGGCTGGAGCTGATCGTCTCCCCCACATTGGGCGAATGAGCGGCGCGAACATGCAGGCCCGAGAAGTTGGTCCGCGTGTGTTATAATCCGTCGCATCGTCGCGGCGAATTCCCAAAGTTAGCCGCGACGCGTCTAGCGGAGCGCATCCGCGCTCCGAGACCCAGCCTTCGCCCATCGCAAACATCACCCTCGAAAGGCTCCGGATGAAACTCCTTCGTCACTTTCTGTTCGCGGCGGCGTTTGCACTTGCCGGTTCGGCCACGATCACCGCAGTCCGCGCTGACGATTGGCCGCAATGGCGCGGCCCGCATCGCGACGGCGTGTGGAGCGAAACCGGCATCGTCGCGAAATTTCCCGACAAGCAACTCAAGCTCCAGTGGCGCGCCGAAATCGGACCCGGCTACAGCGGCCCAACCGTCGCCGAGGGCCGCGTGTTCGTCACCGATCGCCAGGTCGAGCCGAAGCAAGTCGAGCGGATCCACTGCTTCGATTCGCGCACCGGCCAGAAACTCTGGACGCAAGTTTATGATTGTCCCTATAGCCTGAGTTATGAAGCTGGTCCGCGAGCGGCGGTCACCATTGACGAAGGCAAAGCCTACGCGCTGGGAGCGATGGGCCATCTGCACTGTCTCGACGCGGCCACCGGCCACATCGTTTGGAAGAAGGACCTTGCGGCGGAATACAAAATCCGAATGCCGATCTGGGGCATCGCCGCGGCGCCGTTGATCGACGGCCCGCTAGTGATTTTGCAAATCGGCGGCGAGCATGCCTGCGTCATCGCGCTGGACAAGCTGACCGGCGACGAGCGGTGGCGAGCGCTCGACGACCGGGCCGGCTACGCGGCGCCGATCATCATTTCTCAGGCCGGCCGGCGCGTGCTCATCGTCTGGACGGGTGACAACATCGCGGGTCTCGATCCGGCCAGCGGCAAAGTCGATTGGAAGCAACCTTTCAAGCCATCGCGGATGGTGTTGAACGTCGCCACGCCTGTCGTGCACGACGATCGGCTGTTCTTCACGGCGTTTTACGATGGCTCGCTGATGTTGCGGCTGGACGAAAAGAAATTGGCCGTCGAGCCGATCTGGCGCAAAGTGGGGCCCGACGAGCAAAAGACGCAGGCTCTGCAATCGATCATCAGCACGCCGTATTTCGATGGTAAGAACGTCTATGGGGTCGACAGCTACGGCGAGTTGCGCTGTCTCGACGCCGCCACCGGCGACCGGATTTGGGAAAGCCGGGCCGCGGTGCCGCGGGCGCGTTGGGCCACGATCCACATGGTGCGCAACGGCGAGCGGATGTTCCTGTTCAACGAGCGCGGCGATTTGATCATCGCGAAATTCTCGCCAGCGGGTTATCAAGAAATCAGCCGCACGCACGTCTTGGGGCCGACGACCGACCAGCTTCCGCAGCGCGGCGGCGTCTGCTGGTCGCATCCTGCCTTTGCCGAAAAGCACATCTTCGCCCGCAACGATCATCGAGCTCGTCTGCGGAAATCTGGCCGCGGAACAATAGTCCATGGGGGGCGTGAGGAATTGAGGGGCGTGAGGACTTGAGGTACGAAGAGACGAAGAACTTAGTCGCCTCGCTTCCTCACGCCCCTCACTGCCTCACGCCCCTCACTGCCTCACGCCCCTCACTGCCTCACGCCCCTCACTGCCTCACGCCCCTCACTGCCTCACGCCCCTCACGCCCCTCACTTCCTCACGCCCCTCGACTGCGCGGAGTTCCAGCGTGAAGCAGGCGCCGCCGCCGGGCGCGGTTTCATACTGCAAGTTGCCTCCCATGTCGCGGGCCAAGCGGCGGCAGAGCGCCAGGCCCAAACCCACGCCGGGCGCCGACAGGGCCGCCTCATGAGCCGACTTGCGGAACGGCTGAAATAGGGCTCGGCGCTGATCGGCCGAAATGCCGGGACCATGATCGCGCAGGCGGATGAGAACTCGATTGCCGCTACGCTCGGCTGTCAAATGCAGCGTTCGGTCGGTCGCGGCAGCGGCATACTTGCAGGCGTTGTCGACCAGATTGAACAGAATTTGTTCCACCGCCGTGGCGTCGGCCAGCGCTTGCGACGTTCGCACGGCATCGTCGGCCTCGACCAACAGTTGCAAATCGGCTTGGTGCGCGCGGTTGGCCAGCCGTTCCTCGCCATGATCCAAAAGCTGCCCCACGTCCACCGGCCCGATGGGTCGCCCCGGCCGACCACGCTCGACACGCGCGTAGGTCAGCACGTTTTCGACCAGATGCGTCAGCCGGTCGGCCTCGGTCTGCAATGTTTTCAGGTAACGATGCCGCGTCGCCTCTTCGGCCACCATGCCGTCGGCGAGCATTTCCGAATACATGCGGAACGTCGTCAGCGGCGTGCGCAATTCGTGAGTCACCGCCGAGACGAATGCCGCCCGCCGTTCGCTCAGTGCCATCACGCCTTGCAACAGCAAGGCGACCGCCGCCGCCGCCAATAACATCAACAGCCACGTGACGACCAACGACTGCCGCACCGCCGACAGCCCTTCGCCGGCCCCTTCGACGAGCATTCCAGAATCCAACCGCACCGGCAACGAGGCCAGCATGTGGGCTTGCTCGTCGGGCGTGGCCAGAGCGACCGCCGATAGCCGGGCCTCCGGTAACAGATCGCCAATCGAGGCCAGCAGCTGTTGTCGGATTGCCGGCCAATCCAGCAGGCAACCTTGAATCACGTCGTGGCTATCGACCGTCACTCGGCGAGCAAGAATCAATTGATCGGCCAGCCAAATCGGCGTCATCGCTCCGGTCCGCAAATCTACCGCGGGTGCACTCTCGCCATTGTTCTGACCGCCGTTGAGAGCCGATTGGCTGTTCGCAAAACCGTTGGCTTCGTTGCCATAGATTCTGTTATTCGGGTTGTTCAGAATCTGCGAGCGCGCTTGATACTCGTAATTCCCGCGCACTTGCTGCTGCATCTCGGCCGATTCGTTGGGCAATGCTTGCGACGAAAACTGCGGCGGCGCGGTCTGGGCTTGCGTCCCTTGCGTCGGATAAGGCGGCTGCGGGACGGCTGGCCCCTGCTGGGCAGTTCCCGCGGCATTCGGGCCTTGGTTTTGATTCGTGATCGAGGCCACGAAAACCGGCGGCAACGGTCCGACTGCCGCGGGAGGACCAATGGGAAGCATGGCCAGCAGTTTCGGCGGATCGATGAGCTGCTTCACCTCTTCCAATCGCGTCGCAGCTGTTTTCAGATCGGCGGCGCTCAGATATCCAGGCACCGCGCGCTGCCGCAGCGCGCCGACGAGCACTCGCGGTGAACTGAATTTTTGCGTCGGGCCAATTTGAAAGTGCAGCAACACCTGCGGCGGAAGTTCGGACAACAGCGGCGAGGGAAGCGTGACTGCGCGATCGGCCTTGCCAGGCAATGCCCGGCCGACAACCCGTTCTACCGAATAAAAGGGCTCGTACATGTAGTACGGCCGGGCACTTTCTTCCGCCAGTAGCGGGGCGAGCGCCGAATCCATCCGCCACAGCGCCAGCCGCGAGTTTTCTTCGACCGTGGCTCGCTGTCGAGCCAGTAGCCTCGGCATTGTCGGCTTCGAGCGCGCGAAAGCTCAGCCAGCCCACCGCCGCCACGACGATGAGCAGGCAGCCAACGAACGCCGACCAGATTTGCCAAGGACGCATAGAACAGGCTACAGACTACAGGCTACAGGCTACAGGCTACAGGCTACTGAGGCTTGAGGCTTGAGGCTGGAGGCTCGATGCTTTCGACTGCGGCGACAACAGTGTGTTTGCTCTCTTCGTACCTCAAGCCTGTAGCCTCAAGCCTCAAGCCTCCTTCCAAACATATATCCCTTCCCACGCACCGTCAGCACCACGTGCGGCTCGGCCGGGTTGTCGCGCAGCTTTTCTCGCAGCCGCGTGACATGCATGTCGATCGTCCGCGTCGCGAGGCCGCGCGGACTGATCTGCCAGACCCGCAGCAACAGCTCATCGCGCGAGATGATCCGGCCCGGGTTCGTCGCCAAATACGCCAACAGCGCGACTTCTTTCTCTGAAAGCTCGACTCGCTCGCCATCTTCGAATCGCACTTCCGAGCGGGCCAAATCGGCGAGCCCTTCGGGCAAGGGAATCTCGGCCACCTCGCGCGGCCGTTCCGGCGATCGCCGCAGCACTGCCTCGACCCGGGCCAGCAGCTCTTTCACGCTGAACGGCTTGACCACATAGTCGTCGGCGCCCAGCCGCAATCCCGCCACGCGATCAATCTCCGCGCCGCGCGCCGTCAGAATGATCACCGGTTGCGTGGGACGGACGTGTCGGACGGCGCAGAATCTCCAGCCCATCGCCGCCAGGCAGCACGAGATCTAACAGCAGCAGATCGTAGGTTTGCTCTGTCGCCAGTTTGAGGCCGAGCGCCGCATTGCCTGCCTCCAGCGGCGTGTAACCGGCGAAGCGCAGCGCGTCGACAATCCCGCGACGGATGGCTGGATCGTCTTCGATCGTGAGGATGTTCATGGGAAGAGCCTACAGACTACAGGCTGCAGGCTACAGGCTTAAAGACGATGCGGGTCGTGACGAACCGGCGCATCAACGCACGAAGATTTTGAACTGCCGTCATTGCAAAGCACACTCCTCGCGTTCGTACCTTCAGTCTGTAGCCTCTTCCCCAATTATCCTCTGGCCGCGCCTTGAATGGGAGGCGCGGATCATTGGATTCCATTGTTATCGAGCGCCGAGTAGGTGTCGGACGGTACGAGTCCCAGCCAGGGGTCGGAGCTCGGCGTGAGGAACAACTCCGCGTAGACCCGTTCGTTGAGCTGATCGAGCACGGGTGTCGGCGTCTGCACCAGCCAGAGATGAATCTGCTCGTGAAACAGGTATTCGTTCCGCACGGTGTCCAAGGCGATCGCTCCCTGAAACGAGCGAACCATCCGCAGCAGTGGGTTTTCTACTCGCCCCTTCGAAATAGCCCGTGGAGCCGCCTGCGCCGCCGTCGGATTTTGGTTGCGAATCACCGCCATGCTCGCGGCGTCGAGTTGTGCGTCCTCGCGATGGAGCTGCGCGATTTTATCCCACACGTCGTCGGGAGTCCGCTTGATGGTTGCGATGGGGGCAAGCTCAAACGCCCGAATTATCGGATCTTCAATAGATCCCTTAGCGAATGTGACGGTCTTACTAAATTTGTAGCCGTTCGCCCCGTTCGAGGGCTGTGGTTGGATCCCAACCAAACTTTCGGGCGTTACCTGAGGGGACTCGGCTTTAGAGCTCTTGCGGCTGGCTGCGGGAACGTCATTGACCACCGAAAATGTTGCTCCAACCTTAACCAAATCAGTCAGCCAAGCTTCTCGGATCGCATCGACGCGTTCCCGGTGAAATGTGTGCAGGAATTTTTCGCGCTCTCCGCCTTGCAGGCTGGCGGACTGTTTGGCGGTGTCGTTGTCGCGCTGCAATTCGCGGAGGAAAGCTTGCGGTCCGTACAGACCCGGCAGGGCGTCGATCGGATTGCCGTCGCAATCGAGCACGTAATGGATGCTGTTGCCAGTGATCGTGCGCGTCAGCCGCCGGCCATCGCCCATGTCGATCGTGATTCTCGGCGCCGGTCGAACCGACTTCCAATGGAGGATGAAGTTGTTTCGGAGGTACGCGCCGATTTCCTGGTTCGAATAAAGCGTCGTGCGGAAAAATCGGCTGTTGGCGCAGCTATACTCGTCGGTCAGCTTGCCCAACAGACGCAGCGAGAGGATCGGCTTCCCTTTGCGGCGTGCGGCTTGCTTCGCGGCGTCGAGGTCGGTGTACCAATAAAGTTGCGAAGCGTGGCAATCATGCTGGCCACTCACCTGGTCGAGCGCTGCGGTCAATCGGGTCCAGAGTTGCTTCCGTTCGAACGCTTCACGGGGCGCGGCGATCTGGGCGTCGGTCTGCTTCAAATGAGCCGGCGCGGTCGCGGACAATTTGGCGACCGAATGTCACCTCGGCGGCGTGTTGTCGGATATCGGCCGCGTGAACGGTGAGCAATGTCTTCAGACCTTCGGGCCCGGCGTCGCGCAGAGCCTTGATCGCTCGATTTGCCGTCGTCGGATTCTCCGAGACCGCGGCTAGCGACATCTGCTCCAGGTCTTGAGGATCGAAGTCGCAGGCATTTGCCCAAGGGTGTGTCCAACACAGCGCTAGACCGATCGTCGTCAGGACCAACGGAAGATAGATGCGTCGCATGGGCAGGCTCCTTGTCCGAAAACCCAGAGAGAAAATTGCAGGCGGACGTTTCAAACCACAGCCGAATTCTAGTGAGAGATCGGCCGAATCGGTGTAAACGCCGTGTAACGAGTCCTAGCGATCCAGTTCCTTATCGCCTTGGCAACAGCCGAAATGCAGCGCCAGGTTGGTGCGGCTGGATTGAGAGGAAACCGGTATAATTCCCCCGGCCGATCGCGGGCTCTACTGCCGGCGGTTTTATCGATCGTGTCTCGCGCTAATCCGCGCTTTCCAACCGCTTGTTCCGCACCTTTGGGCGCATCATGTCTGACCCGAAACGCGAAAAACAAATCGCCGAAGCAGAAGAACTTCTGGGCGAGGCTCCGCCGACCCGCGGCTTCGCCAAGGGCCTCTTCTTCGGCGAGTTTTTGAACGATCAGCTCCCCGCATTTCCTGACTTGACCAATGATCCCACGACCGACAATCTTGTCGATCAACTCCGGCTCTTTTGCCACGACTACGTCGATCCCGTGGCCATCGACCGCGAGGCGATGATCCCACAATCAGTCGTTGATGGGCTAGGCCAACTTGGCGTGCTCGGCGCGTGCATGCCGAAAGAATGTGGCGGCCTCGGCCTGAGCCAAACCGCGTATTGCCGGCTGCTGGAAGTGCTGGGAGGACACTGTGCGAGCACGGCCCTATTTGTGAACGCGCATCACTCGATCGGCCCGCGGGCGATCGTGCTGTTCGGCACGCCGGAGCAACGGCAGAAGTGGCTGCCGAATTTGGCTAGCGGGCGTTGGATCAGTGCGTTTGCTTTGACCGAGCCCGAGGCAGGGAGCGATGCCGCGAATGTCCAGACCACCGCCACGCCGACGAGCGACGGGCGCGGTTATTTGCTCAATGGCCAGAAGCGCTGGATCACCAACGGCGGGATCGCGCGGGTGCTGACGGTAATGGCCCGAACCCCGGTGCCCGGCGCAAAGGACACCAAGATCACGGCATTCATCGTTACGCCCGACATGCCGGGGTTCGAAGTGGTCGAAGCCCGGATGGAGAAGTGCGGCGTGCGCGGCACCGCCACCGGCCGCTTGGCGTTCAATCAAGTGTTCGTGCCACGCGAGAACGTGCTGGGGCCGCTGGGCAAAGGCTTGAAAGTCGCGCTCACGGTCTTGGATTTCGGCCGCACCACGTTCGGCGCCACGTGCCTCGGGGCGGCGCGGTTTTGCTTGGCCAGAGCGGTGCGGCACGCGAACACCCGGGTGCAATTTGGCCAGGCGATCGGCGCGTTCGAGTTGGTGAAAGAAAAGCTGGCGTTCATGCGCTCCGGGATCGTGGCGATCGGAGCCGCGACATATCTGACGGCCCAATTGATCGATTCGGGCCATGACGACTACATGCTGGAAACCGCGATGCTGAAAGTCTTCGCCACGGAAACGCTCTGGCGGATCATCAACGACACGATCCAGATTTACGGCGGCAAAGCATATTTCACCGACGAGCCGTTCGAACGGATGATGCGCGACGCGCGAATCAACCAGATTGGCGAGGGGGCCAACGACGTGCTGCGGGCGTTCATCGCCTTGGTCGGCATGCGCGAGGCCGGCTTGGAGCTGCAAGCCGTGGTCCAGGGTTTTCGGAATCCGTTAAAGAATCTCGGCCGATTGAGCGGATTCGTCGGCCGCCGCGTGGAAGGGATGTTTCGCTCGCCCGAGGTTCGCGTCCATCAAGCCGAGTTGGAATCCGATGCCGCGATGCTCGGCAAAACAACGGCTCGGTTTGCGTCCCACGTCGAGCGGCTGCTGAGAAAACATCGCGAAGCGATCGTCGATCGCGAATACCAGCTTGGCCGGATCGGCGACTCGGCGATCGATCTCTACGTGTGCGCCTGCGTGCTTCGCTGGTTGGATGCCCGGCTCAGTCATGGCCACGATGGGCATGCTGAAATGCAACACGACTTGCTGGCCGGCCGGTATTTTCTGGCCACCGCCGAGCGGCGGATCGCCGCCAATTTGGCCGCCCTGTGGGACAACGACGACGCACTGGGCACCGATACGGCGGACGCGGCGCTGGCCGCACGGTCGCAATGACTCGCCCACAGGACGGCTCTCTGTGCCGTCGTGGTGCGTCTGGCTCGCAGACGGTTCGGAGAGCCATCCCCACGCCGGTGCTCGCGAATTACTCCGCCTGATCGCGGGTCAGCGGTTCCATGATTTTCGTGTTCCGCTCGACCGCCAAGACGATCGTGCGCTGCTCGATGCCGTCTTTCGTGCTGGCCACGATGGGAATGACCTGCCGCCGGTTCGGCAAATCCAAACGCACGGAGAAACTTCCGTCGGGCGCAGCTTCAGCGGCTCGCCTTGCAAGGTTACCCGAGCTTCCGCCTGAGTCATTCCGTGGATCACCATTTCCGCTTCAATCTGAAATCGCAGACCGTGTGGGCGCGTCGCCAGGCCATCGATCGCGGCCGCCAGCGCGCCGTTGCCCGGCGTGACCATCGGTCGGTGCAGCCGCTCTTCGAACAACTCTTGCAATTCGGTGCTCCCCTCGGCCGAGAAGCCACCGCTCATGGCGTAAATCTTGTCGCAATCTTGCAACACGTCCTGCCAATGGGCGTCGAGCGTATCGGTTGCGGCCGCGACGGGCGTCGTCACGACATTGCTGCGCGCCAGCGAGAAGAACTTGCCGCCGGCCGCCAGATAGCCAATTTCCAAGCGGTACGTTTGCGGCGGCTCCTGCACGTCGACATACCAGTTCTTCACGCCGCCATGGACCGCAATATCGCGAATCACCCGCTCGGACGTTGTGGTGGCGTTGCGCGACGTGACGACCAGAACCCGCAACACCGGCCGCGCCCGATGCCAATCCTGGCCCAACGCGGCTTGTGCCCGGGCGATGCCCTGGGCCGTCAGTTCCCAATACGCGTGCAACCAGAACGGCCCGCGGACCATGACAATCAAGCGGTCTTTGGCCTGAGCGGTCAGTTTTTCGTCGGGCTGGATGAATGCCAGGTTCTTCGAACGGCTGAGCCGCACTTTGGCTTGCTCGATCCGCCGCGAAATCCGCGCCCGTTCGGCCAACTGCCGGGGCGTGCTTCGGCGAATGCGCGGAGGACGATGGTTCGCCACGCCGCCACTGGGCGCGGCGCCGTTGCGGGCGATTGCACTGCGGGAGCTCCCATTGCGAACGCCGTTGACATGCGCGCTGCCGTGATGCGCGCTACCGTTCAGTGAACTGCGACTATGCGTTACGACGGGGTGGCCGGCCGAACCATTCTTTGCGGCAACCACGCGCCGCACAGGGGGAGCGATCTTCTTCGCCGACTTCGATTCAATCGGCTTCGCCTTCGCGATCCGCAACAATGCCCGGACCAACTGGTCCTTGCGCATGGCATGCCAACCGTTCACACCGCGGCGCTTGGCCATCCGAGCCAAGTCCTTAATCGTGCAGCTTCGCAAAGTGGAGGCAGTCATCGTCTGGGCTTTCTCCGCATTGTCCACGCGCCAACCATCGTCAGGCGGCCGTCGTCTCGTTGGCCTGATGCAGAACTCGCGGTGGGACTGAACTGGGTGGGGTGGGTCATCCCTGACATGGCTTTGGTGCATCATGTCTATATAACCTCATGTCGCCGGGCGGAAATTCCTGAACCGGCACCAGCGACATAACGGCAGGCGCGGACCGCACCCTCCGACAGCCTGGGGGAATGCTGCCGAAAACGCGATTCGCTGCGACTGAGTCCATCGACGGGTGGTTTGCCGACGGCCAGCGGCGGCAAAATCCATGCATTCGAGGCACCCCCTCGAAAGAATGCAATTTGCCTCTTCCTGCGTATTTTCAGTGTATCCATCTGCTCAAACTTACGCAACGCGCGGGGTCTCCAATAGGCTCAAAAAATCGTTAAAATTGTCGACGTAACATATTGCAGCAAAACAGGATATGAAGAATCAACAAAACTGGCATGCGATCGCGATGGGAGTTTCGGCATGAGCCAAATCGACGTGGATATTGGATCGACTCGATCCCACGTCGACCGTTTTGCCGTAAAGACTTTTGTGTTAAATACTTAACTCCGTTGACGGGCTTTTGTGAAAAAAATCACAAATTTGACATTCGGATCGTTGACGGGCTCTCTGGCCTGCATTACATTGGGCTCCGCTTGAAGCGCTCGGCCGCCTGACGGCTTTGTCTCTTCGTTCGCGCAAGTTGTGGGCAGGGATCGCAGGCGTGTCGGCGAGATCCATTTGCGGCGGTTCCTGTGTTACCTTCTGCGGACGATAAATCGCCGATTGGCCAGGCTGCCGAGTGGGTCGCTCGAATTGCCAGCGTTGCTCTGTTGATGGTCTTGCCCGGTTTGGGCGGAAACTGGTTGGACCGACGTTGGGCCACGGAGCCGCTTTTCACACTGTCGGGTTTCGCGCTCGGAATAGCTGCCGGGATCTGGGTTCTGTTGGTGATGACCGCGGCCGCAAAGAAGCAGAAGTAAGCAAAGTAACGTTGGTTCTCAGGGTTGTTTGAATTTGCGAGCGTATTCGTGTCACTCAGTGTGCCCGCGATGACTCCGACTCGCCACCTCACCGGCCTGTCTGGCGAGCTAAGGGCGTGCGCATCGATTGCCGTTGTCGTGGCGCTCGCGGCACCTGTTGTTGCGATGCTCGCGGGACGAACCGCCGGCGCACCGACTTGGACGACGACGTCGCTGGCGGGATTTGTCTGTTGGTTCTCGGCCAGCTTGTCGTTGGTCGTCGCGCATCGTTGTCAGTTGCGCGGCTCGGCCATGGTTGGCGTCTTCGCGGGGATGTTGATTCGGATGTCGATTCCGCTGGCCGTCGGCGTCGCGGTGACCGCGCACGGCGGCGCATTCGCGCGCGAGGGCCTGTTCGGGCAACTCCTGATCTTTTTTCTGCTGACGCTCGTCGTCGAAACCTGGCTCTCCTTGGCGCTTGCGCGGGCGACGCTGGCTTCCACGACTTTGGCTCAGCGGGCGGCTAATTCAGCGGCGAAATCGCCGATGTCGGCGGCTGAAAGCGCGGGAGGCCCGCGTGCATAATCCGATTTACCATATCAAGGACGGATATTTTTTCGAGGTGCCGAAGTTTCTCTGGCAGCATCATTGGCAAAAGCTGACCGATGTTCCGGGGTGGCTGACGCATGCTTGTCCAGACGTCAAGAATGTCGCGGAATTCAATCATGCGATGGCTGGCAAGATTCTGATTCCGCAGCCGTTCGGTTCGCCGCGGAATTTGTACGAGGCTGGGACAGGTTTTTGCATCTCGCGGTACATGGTCTTGGAGTTTTTTGCCGCCGCGCTATTGGTGTTCTTGTGCGTGCGGCTGGCGAAGCGGACTTGCCAGGGAGATCGAGCCCGTGGGACGTTTTGGAACATGCTGGAGGGGATCCTATTTTTCCTCCGCGACTATGTGGCCCGGCCGGCGATCGGTCACGGGGCAGACCGTTTCGTTCCGCTGCTTTGGACGATGTTCCTGTTTATTCTCATGTTGAATTTATTCGGCTTGGTACCCTGGGCCGGCTCGGCCACAGCTGCCTTTGGTGCGACGTTTGCCCTGGCGGCGGTGATCCTGCTGGCAGGTATGGTCGACGGCATGGTGAAGTTCGGTCCGATCGGCTTTTGGACGCATTTCATCCCGCACATGGAACTTCCCTGGTTCGCCGCCCCGATCATTTACCCGCTATTGTTCGTGATCGAAATCGTCGGGATGCTGATCCGCCACGCCGTGTTGTCGGTGCGGTTGCTGGCGAATATGGTCGCCGGGCACCTGGTGTTATTGGCCATTGTGGGACTCGCAGTTATCGCGGCGGAAACGAGCAGCACGGGCCAATGGTTGCTTGTTTCCGTGATTGCCGTCGTGGGTTCGGCGCTATTAAGCGTTCTTGAGCTGTTTGTGGCATTTCTCCAGGCCTACATTTTCACATTTCTATCGGCTCTGTTCATTGGCGCAGCGATTCACAGACATTGAGCCGGGATTCGGATTCACGTTTATCATGCGGCAAGTTCTTGAAAAGGAGAGCAAATCTGTGAACAAGTACATTCAGTGCGTGGCCATTATCCTGGCCGTGTTTTTCCTGGCGGCGACTCCCGTCATGGCTCAAGGACCGGCGCCGGCTGGCGGCGGCGCGACGGCCACCGGCGACTGGGGCGCCATGATCCCGCTGGGAGGCGCAATCGGTTGCGGACTGGTGGCGATCGGCTCCGGCTTGGGCATCGGCCGATTGGCCGGCAGCGCTCTGGAAAGCATGGCCCGGCAGCCGGAAGTCGCTGGCAGCATCCAAACAGCCATGATCATCGCGGCGGCGTTGATCGAAGGTTACACGTTTTATGCTCTGTACATTTGCTCGACGCAAAATCCCTGGCCGCCGCTCAAATAGAGCTGGATCGGTTGAGCTGCCTTGAGTTCCACACCCACGCTGGTGGTTCGCATGCTTTGCACAGACCGTCGATTGCGATGCATTGTGCATCGCTGCGCACTCGTTTTGGTTGCCGCGGCGCTCGCGGGTGGGCTTGCTAATCTCGCCTGGGGGGCGGACCCGCCTATCGGCCCGGCGGCTTCGGCCAACGGCGCGCCGGCAGCTGGTGAAAATACCGCCGCCGAGCGGCACGGTTCAGAACTCGGAATGCCGGAAAGCGTCGAAGGCCCCGAAGAATTCAAGAGCGATCTGGCGATCTACACCTTCGTGGTGTTCCTGATCTTGCTGGCCATTTTGTCGAAGTTTGCGTGGGGGCCGATCGTGGCCGGCCTCCAAAAGCGAGAAGAAGGAATCGCCGCCAATATCGCCGCCGCCCAGCGCTCTAACGACGACGCCAAGCAGTTGTTGGCCGAATACGACAAGAAGCTGGCCGGCGCGGCCGACCAGGTTCGCCAAATGCTCGACGCCGCCCGGCGCGACGCCGAACAGGCGAAGCTCGACATCATCGCCGAGGCCAAGGAAGCGGCCCAATTAGAGCAACAGCGCGGCGTGCGCGAAGTGCGCACCGCCGTCGACCAGGCGCTCAAAGAGTTATCGGAAAAGAGCACGAATCTGGCGGTCGAATTGGCCGGCAAGATCGTGCGCCGAAACTTAGCCCGGCCGATCATGCCCGGCTCGCGCAAGAAGCGATCGCCGAGTTTGCCGCGACGAAGCCGAGCGTAAACTGAGTCCTGCGGATTTTCGTTTGCCAATTTTCGCCGCCCGATCGACCCGCGCGAACTACAACACCTAACAACCTGTTGAAAAAGGGGACTGGCTCTGAGCGACCGGATGGTTTTCCCGCAGTTTTAGCGTGGCCGCGAAGTGCCTGTCCCCTTTTTCAACAGCCAAAGCGTAGAGCAACCCGTGGCTGAATCCGCGTCCAACTCGAACGGCGCCGCTCGAAAGAATTTCGAAGTCGGCGCGCAGCAGGTGGCCACGGTCTATGCCCGCGCGCTGCTGGATGCCGCCGAGCAGCAGAAACAGGCCGATGCGGTGGTGGCCGAGCTCGACAGTTTCATTGTGGATCTTCTCGACAAGCTGCCGCAGTTGGAGGCCGTATTGAACTCGATGGTGGTCGAGCCCGAGCAGAAAATCGGCTTGCTCGATCGGCTTCTCGGCGGCAAGGCAAATCCATTGCTGCTCAATTTCTTGAAAACTTTGGCCCGCCACGACCGGCTCGATGTGCTGCGGCCGGTCCATCAGTCGATTCACGTGTTGCTCGACGAGCTGCGCCACAACCTCCGCGTCGAGGTGCGGGCCGCGGCCCCGTTGGGTGACCCGGAGCGGCAACAAATCATTGCGCTCGTCGCGCGGCTGTTCGGCGGCAAGCCGGTGCTTGTCGAACAAGTCCAGCCAGAGCTGATCGGCGGCCTTGTGATGCGCGTCGGCGATACCGTCTACGACGGCTCGATCGCCACTCACCTCGAAAAACTTCGCCAGCAGATGATCGATAGGAGCGTCCATGAAATTCAAAGCCGACGAGATCGCTTCAGTTCTCCAACAGGAAATTGAACACTACGAATCCCAGATCGACGTCCGCGAAGTCGGACGCGTCCTGGAAGTCGGCGACGGCATTGCGCGCGTCTACGGCCTCTCGGGCGTCATGGCCGGCGAAATGGTCGAGTTTCCCTCGGGTGTCATCGGGCTGGCGTTCAACTTGGAAGAGAACTCCGTCGGCGTGATCATCCTCGGCGACTTCCTCAACATTCACGAAGGCGAGGAAGTTCGCAGCACAGGCCGGCTGTTGAGCGTGCCGGTGGGTGACGCGGTCGTCGGCCGCGTCGTCGATCCGCTGGGCGTGCCGCTCGACGGAAAAGGCCCGATCGTCAGCAGCGAGCGCCGCCCGGTCGAATTCATGGCCCCGGGTATCGCCGGCCGGCAACCGGTCCGCGAGCCGCTGCAAACCGGCATCAAAGCCATCGACGCCATGACGCCGATCGGCCGCGGTCAGCGCGAGCTGATTATCGGCGACCGTAAGACCGGCAAGACTGCCATCGGCGTCGACGCGATCATCGCCCAAAAGAATTCCGCTGTGAAATGTTTCTACGTCGCGATCGGCCAGAAGGAATCGACCGTGGCGACGGTCGTCGAGGCGCTGCGGAAACACGGAGCGATGGACTACACAACGGTGATTGTCGCCGGTGCCAGCGATCCTGCTCCGCTGCAATACGTCGCTCCGTATGCCGGCACCGCGATGGCCGAGCACTTTACCTATAACGGCGGTCACTCCTTGATCGTCTACGACGATCTATCGCGGCAAGCTCAAGCCTATCGCCAGTTGTCGCTATTGATGCGTCGCCCGCCAGGCCGCGAAGCCTATCCTGGCGACGTGTTTTATGCCCATAGCCGGTTGCTGGAGCGCTCGGCCAAGTTAAGCAAGGAGCTTGGTGGCGGGTCGCTCACGTCGCTGCCGATCATCGAAACGCTCGAAGGCGAAGTCTCGGCTTATATTCCGACCAACGTGATCTCGATCACCGACGGGCAGATTTATTTGCAGCCCGACTTGTTCTTCCGCGGCCAGCGCCCGGCCATGAACGTCGGCATCTCGGTTTCCCGCGTCGGCGGCGCCGCTCAGATCAAGGCCATGAAAAAAGTGGCCGGCGGTTTACGGTTGGACCTGGCCTCGTTCCGCGAATTGGAAGCGTTTGCCCAGTTGGGCACCGACCTCGACGCCGCGACGCAGGCCCGGTTGGACCGCGGTTATCGAATGGTCGAGTTGCTCAAACAAGGCCAGTACGCGCCGATGGATGTGATCGACGAAGTGCTGATTATCTTCGCCGGCACGCGCGGGTATTTGGACGACGTGCCGATCGCGCAGCGTGGCGGAATGGGAACACGATTTCCTCGTGTTTATGCGCGACCAGAAGGGGGCGCTGCGTAAGAAGATCGTCGATTCAAAGGACCTGGACGACGCCGCGTTGGCCGAGTTGGCCTCCGCGGTGAAGGATTTCAAAGCCCAATTCGCCACGAAGCAACCGCCGGCGGGCCAGGCTTCGGCGAAGCCAGCGCAGCCGGCCCAGCCCACGGCGACACCACCGGCTGCCAAGCCCGCAGCAAAGCCAGTTCCGGCGAAAGCGCATTAAGCACCTTGTGACCTGAGCAGTACATCGTTCTAACGCTACCGGTTCAGTTATGGCCAAAGCCCGCGCACTCGATAAACGCCGCAAATCGATCCGCAACATCCGCAAGATCACGCGGACGATGGAGTTGATCGCCACGGCGCGCTTCAAAAAGGCGATGGATCGGGCCCACGCCGCCACGGCCTATACGAAGCGCATCACGCAGTTGGTGGCCGACTTGGCCAACAGCGGCTTGGAAATCAGTCATCCGTTGCTCAAGGGGCGTGAAAAGACCGAGCGCGGCATCCTGCTGGTCCTGACGGCCAATCGCGGCCTCTGCGGCGGCTACAATTCGAATGTCGTGCGGCTCGGCGTAGCCCGCTGGGTCGAGTTGCAGAACAGCGTGCCGCACATGGAACTGGAAGTCTCGGGCAAGCGCGGCTTGTCGGCGTTCCGTTTTCGTGGGTTTACGCCGAACGAGCGATACACCCACTTCGAGGACAAGGTGACGCTCGAGCAGGTGAACGTGCTGGCGAACCGTTACCTCGCCGCCTATGCCGATGGCGCGCTCGACCGGCTCGACGTGGCCTATATGCAATTTCATAGCGTCAGCAAGCAAACAGCGGTTGTCGAAACGCTGTTGCCGCTGGGCGCCCTGGTTGACCCGGATGTGGCGGCGAAGGCTGCGGCCGCCAAAAAAGAACGCGACGAGGGCCATGTCCCCACCACCACGAACGGCCACGTCCAGAAGCAATACGAATTCCTGCCGTCGGCGGCCAGCATTTTGGAAGAAGTCGTGCCGACCAGCTTCAAGGTGAAGTTGTTCAAGTGCTTCTTGGACTCCGCGGTCAGCGAGCAAGTCGCGCGGATGATCGCCATGAAAGCCGCCACCGAGAACGCCGACGACATGATCAAGACTCTCAGCCGCGACTACAACCGAGCCCGCCAAAGTCAGATCACCGGTGAAATCATGGAAGTGCTCGGCGGCGTCGAGGCCCTGAAGGGATAAATTTAGCCGCGGAGTTTACTCCGCGCGAAACTCCCTCTCCCTCGACGGGAGAGGGTTGGGGTGAGGGTGAAGAAGCGGAGTTGAATTGAATGAACTTTGGTAGTTCAACCCCTCACCCCCGGCCCCTCTCCCGCAAGGGGCGAGGGGAGAAGAAGAATCCGCCTCTGAATTCGCAAGATACGCAAACAGCTAACAGCCCGTTGAAAGAGGGGACTGGCTCTGAGCGACCGAGCAAATTTGCCGAAGTTTTGACGTCGCCGCGAAGTGCCTGTCCCCTTTTTCAACAGCCAGCTAAGAGATTCGCAAACACCATCGTGTCGCCATCCACCAGACATTAACCCCCGAACTTTCATGGCTCAAGCAACTGCTCCTTCGCCCGGCTCGACGGCAAAATCCGTCGGCCATGTCACCCAAGTCATCGGCTCGACGTTCGACGTCGAATTTCCCGCCGACAAGCTTCCGGCAATCTACAACGCGGTGAAGATCGAATCGGATTACAAAGGAGTGAAGCTCGACCTCACCGGCGAGGTGCAACAGCACTTGGGTCGCGGCCGTGTGCGCTGCGTCGCCTTGGGAAGCACCGAAGGGATGGTCCGCGGGCAGGAATGCATCGACACCGGTTCGCCGGTCACGGTGCCCGTGGGCAAAGCCACGCTCGGCCGAGTGTTTAACCTGGTCGGGGAGCCGATTGATAACCGTGGCCCGGTCCATGCCGAAGAGCGGTGGCCGATCCATCGCGAAGCTCCACCCTTGATCGACTTGTCGACCAAGACCGAGCTGTTCGAAACGGGCATCAAAGTCATCGATCTGCTGACGCCGTTCGTCCGCGGCGGCAAGGCCGGTTTGTTTGGCGGGGCCGGGTTGGGCAAGACGGTTATTCTCACCGAGTTGATCGCCCGGATTGCCAGCGCTCACGGCGGTTTCTCCGTGTTCGCCGGCGTCGGCGAGCGGACGCGCGAAGGAACCGATCTGTGGCTGGAAATGCAGGAAGCGGAAATCGGCGATACTGGCCGCCACGTCATCGACCAAACGACGATGGTCTTCGGCCAGATGAACGAGCCGCCGGGGGCCCGGTTGCGGGTGGCCTTGTCGGCCTTGACGATGGCCGAATACTTCCGCGATTCGACCGGGGCCGACACGTTGTTGTTCGTCGACAATATTTTCCGTTTCTCGCAGGCTGGCAGCGAGGTGTCCGCCTTGTTGGGCCGGATGCCGAGCGCCGTCGGCTACCAGCCGACGTTGGCCACGGAAATGGGCGCGCTGCAAGAACGGATCGCTTCGACTTCGAAGGGGGCCATCACTTCGGTGCAGGCGGTGTACGTGCCGGCCGACGACCCGACCGATCCCGCTCCCGCCACGGCCTTCGGCAACCTCGACGCGTTTTTGTATCTGGAACGCTCGATCTCGGAAAAAGGCATCTATCCGGCCGTCGATCCACTGGCGTCGTCGAGCCGGATTTTGGATCCGCAGTATGTGGGCGCCCGGCATTACGCAATTGCCCGCCGCGTGCAGCGCACCTTGCAGCGATACCGTGAATTGCAGGACATCATCGCGATCCTGGGCGTCGATGAATTGAGCGAAGAGGACAAGCTGGTCGTGCATCGCGCTCGCCGCATGGAGCGGTTCCTTTCGCAACCGTTCTTGGTTGCCGAAGTGTTCACCGGCAAGAAGGGCGAGATCACGCGGTTGGACGACACGATCCGCAGCTTCGAGGAAATCGCCGACGGCAAATGGGACCATCTCTCGGAGCCGGCGTTCATGTACGTCGGTGCGATCGAGCAGGCCGAGGAGCAGGAGAAGAAACTCCAAGCCTCGGCAAAGAAATAAGCGTGAAGGATCTCCCTCTCCCTCGACGGGAGAGGGCCGGGGTGAGGGTGATGATGTGGAGAACGATTGAACTACTTCAAAGTGGACTGAACGCACTCCTGTAAGTCTACCCCTCACCCCCGACCCCTCTCCCGCAAGGGGAGAGGGGAGTGAGAAAGACAAGAGAAGCGAATCCTATGGCAGACCAACACGACCATTCGCACGGCGGCCGATCCGATCGGCTGCTGCAATGCAGCATCGTCACTCCCGAGGCGACGGTGCTGGAGGTCAACGCCCCGTTCGTTGCCTTGCCACTCTATGACGGCGAGGTGGGCATTCAGCCGGCGCACAGCCCATTCATCGGCCGCCTGGGCTACGGCGAGATGCGCGTCGTGAATCGGCGCCGCGACCTCGCGCTATTATATCGACGGTGGATTCGTTCAAGTTGCCGATGATCGGATCTCGGTCCTCACCGAACGGGCCATTCCCGCGGAAAAGCTGAGCTCCAGCGCCGCGGCCGCCGAGCTCGAAGCGGCCCGCGCTCGCGTGGCCCACTCCCCGGAAGCCTTGGCCTTGCGCGACCGGGCCGAGAAGCAAGCCCGCGGCTCAATTGCATATCGCCGAGCGTCTGGGCAAATAACGGCGTCTTCATTCTTTAGACGCTTGTCGCTCGGTATTCGACATTTTCGACTTAGCCCGCTTGACCGCTCGGCTCGATTCAACTTCCACAACTGGCGGCTTGCGCCGCGGCGCGGATTTCCTCGGCCGCCCGGCCAAACGGAATGGGCGTGCTGGCATCGGCTTGCCGAATTCAGTGCAAGCAACGCGGCGAGGCGCGACCGATCGGAAGATCGGCGGCGCCGCAATGCCTCAGGGAGCAGTCCATGCCACGGTCCTACCGTCCCAACGATCGCCACGACCCGTCCGGCCCGCATCACCAGCAGAGTTTGCCGGAGGTCGAGCTGGAAATACTTCGCGGACGGGCCCGGCGGCGATTCCGGCCTGTCGAAGGCCCCGCGTTCTTGATCGGTACGGCGCTCGATTCCGATTTGGTGTTGGGCGATCAGCAATTTCCCGACGCCCATTGCTATATCTTGGTCTCCGCCGAGGGCGTCGGGGTGCGCTGGTTGGGAATCGGGCCGGCGCTGTCCATCGAGGGACATCGGGTCCTGGATCGGGCGATGCTCCGCGATGGCGATCTGCTGGAAACCGGACCGTACCAGTTCCGCGTGATTATCCGCCAGCGGAAGCGCGGCTCGCGGCCCGGGCGGAGTTCGAAGCCAATCGGATCGTTGACGGCCGCGGAAAACGAATCCGTGGAGCATGGGAGCTATGCCGCCGGTGAGGTCGAGGAGTTGCTCAGCGATATTCGGCGGACGTTTGCCGCGATCGTCGAGCGTCCGATTCCGGCCGGCCGGCCCCGCTCAACCGCCGAGACGGCGATGCCGTGGCGATTTTTCTCCGGACGCATCACCCGCCGCCGCTGCGGCGCGTGACTATCGCACGATCGGGAGGGCGAAGCTCCCGCTGAACCGTGAATTCTTGCGACGGTCCTCCGCTCGCGGCTCGGCAGGAGCCTCGCCCTCCCGAGACCAATGATTGAGCGTCAGATCTGGAAATTGAAATCCGCGGCCAGATCCTCGAACTCCGCCCGAATGCGCAGCCGGGGCTTTTCCAGCACGACGGTCGTGTGCGGATCGACGCTGCGCGTGAGCCACACGTTCGAGCCGATCACGCAATCGTGGCCAATCACGGTCGCGCCGCCCAGAATCGTCGCGTTGGCATACACGATCACGCGATCGCCGATCGTCGGATGGCGCTTCAATCCACGAACCAGGTTCCCGTCGCCATCGGTGGCGAAACTGAGGCGCCCAGTGTCACGCCTTGGTAGAGCTTCACCCGGTCGCCGATCTCGCAGGTCTCGCCAATCACGACGCCGGTGCCGTGGTCGATGAAGAAGTACTGTCCGATCTTAGCGCCAGGATGAATGTCGATGCCGGTCCGCGAATGGGCCCACTCGGTCATCATTCGCGGAATGAACGGGATGCCCAACTCGTATAGGATGTGAGCCAAGCGGTAGATCGTCATCGCTTCGAGGCCCGGATAGCAGAAGATCACTTCATCGTGGTTACGCACCGCCGGGTCGCCGTCGAACGCCGCCTGCACGTCGAGAGCCAGCGTCTTCCGCAATTCGGGAAGCTGTTCGAGAAACTGGATCGCTTTGGCCTGCCCCAGGGCTTCGAAATCCTGCTGGTCGTTGCACATTTCACTTGCGCCGGCGTCGTGGCGCAGGGCCCGGCCAATTTGCGTCGTGAGCTTGTCGTGCAAGCCATCGACCAACTCGCCGACGTGATAACCGACGTTGCCCAGGTGCAAGCCTTCCCGGCGGCGGAAGCCAGGATACAAAATCTCTTTCAGATCCTCGCAGGCCGCGATGATGACTTCGTAATTCGGCAGCGGGCAATGGCCGAGATGGTTGATCGTCGAGACCTCGCTATAGGTCTGGACGATCCGACTAGTCAACTCGGGCAATTGTTCCTTGAGACGAAAGTCGGAAGCCATGGCGTGCGATCCTATTGGATCAGGATTGGCCACCAAGCGGGCGAAAGATCAAAAAAACCCGCTGGTTTTGTCATCGTAGGCGGCAAGATCGGCAAAATCAACGCGCCTGGAGTATCTACTCGGTCCGGAGACCGTGGCAAGTTGAGGCAAACCACCCGCTGTAAAACTGCACAGAATTACACGCCACTGCCTAGATTTGAGGCGACATCAGAAACTACCGCGTAGCGAAAAAAATGCGTTTGCATCATAGCGCCTGATTAGCGAATTGTTTATAACGAAACTGAGAGTCTGATTGCAGGGCGATCGCAAACGAGGCAAGTTCATGTCACTCTTCGAGGCGGCGGAATCGGCGAATCGGCGGCGGGCGCAGCCGCTGGCAGCGCGGATGCGGCCGGCTTCACTCGACGAGTTTGTCGGGCAGGAGCACTTTTTGGGCGAAGGGAAGCTGCTGCGCCGCTTGCTGGCCGCCGATCGGCTGGGGTCGGTGATTTTTTACGGCCCGCCCGGCACGGGCAAGACCACGCTCGCCATGCTCTTGGCCACGGCCACGCGCAGCCGATTCCAGCAATTGAGCGCCGTGACCAGCGGCGTCAAGGAACTGCGCGAGATGTTGGACCAGGCCCGCGATCGGCTCGCGGCGAGCGGGCAAAAGACGCTGCTGTTCATCGACGAAATCCACCGCTTCAACCGCGCGCAGCAGGATGTCCTGCTGCCGGACGTGGAAGACGGCACCGTGATCCTCGTCGGCGCCACGACCCAGAATCCTTTCTTCGCGCTCACCAGCGCTCTGGTCAGCCGCAGCCGGGTGTTCGAATTCAAGCCGCTGTCGATCGAGGAAATCAAACGCGTGATCCGGAGTGCTCTGGCCGATCGCGATCGCGGCCTGGGCAACGATGCCGTGCAAATCGACGAGGCGGCCTTGCAATTTCTGGCTGAAGTGAGCGACGGCGACGCCCGCCGCGCTTTGGGCGCATTGGAAGTCGGCGTCCTCTCCAGCCCCGAGCGGCCGCTGCAATTCACTCGGGCCTTGGCCGAGGAATCGGTACAAAGAAAGGCCATCGAATACGATCGGCAGGGCGACGCCCATTACGACGCCGCCAGCGCGCTCATCAAAAGCATCCGCGGCAGCGATCCGGACGCAGCCCTGTATTGGTTAGCCCGGATGCTCGAAGGAGGCGAGGAAGTCCGGTTCCTCACCCGGCGGCTGGTGATCCTGGCGAGCGAAGACATCGGTAACGCCGACCCACAAGCGTTGCCGCTGGCCGTGGCGGCGATGCAAGCCTGCGAGTTCGTCGGTTTGCCGGAGTGCCAACTGACGCTGGCCCAAGCGGTCACGTACTTGGCCTGTGCCCCCAAGAGCAACGCCGCCACGCTCGGCATCGGGGCGGCCCGGGCAGACGTGCGCGAAGGCCGGTTATTGCCGGTGCCAGTGCATTTGCGCGACAAGCACTATCCCGGCGCGGAGCGGCTCGGCCACGGCGCCGGCTACGAGTATGCCCACAACGCCGAAGACGCCGTGGCGTCGCAAGACTATCTGGGCGTGGACCGCGAATATTACCGCCCCGTCGCCCGCGGCTTCGAACAGGAACTAACCAAGCGACTAGAGACGATTCGGGCCAAACTCCGCGCCACGAAAGAGCAACAGGCCACGCAGCAATAGTAACCAGAGCTGCGCACGTCAGTAAGCGGAAGCACCTCAAGCCTGCGCCGCTTACTTACGTGCGCGGCTCTGAAATGCACTATTCCACTTCCGCCACGCGAGAAACCGGCACGGGGAATTGCTCGCAGAGGTCGAACACCTCGGCGCGAATCGTCTCGTGGACCGCCGCTTCGCTTGCCCCTTTCAGCGACTTCAGAATCCAGCCGCCGATCGTCCGCATCTCGTCGGGGCCCATGCCGCGGGTCGTCAACGCCGGCGAGCCGATGCGAATGCCCGACGGATCGACCGGCTTCCGCTCGTCGAAGGGGATCATATTCTTGTTCACCGTGATGCCCGCCTTGCCGAGGGCTTCTTCCGCCAGTTTGCCGCCGATATTTAGGGGCGTGACATCGACCAATAGCAAGTGATTGTCGGTCCCGCCGCTTACCAGCCGCAGGCCGCCGGCCAGCAGCGTCTCAGCAAGCACCTTGGCGTTTTCGATCACACTCGCGGCGTAGTCGCGAAAATCGGGCTTCAGCGCTTCGCCGAAGCAAATCGCCTTGCCGGCGATCACATGCACCAACGGGCCCCCTTGAATTCCGGGGAACACGCTCCGATCGAGGTCCTTCGCATATTCGGCCTTCGACAACACCATGCCGCCGCGCGGACCGCGTAATGTTTTGTGCGTCGTCGTGCTCACGAAGTCCGACACGCCGACCGGATTGTCGTGCAATCCGGCCGCCACCAGCCCGGCGTAGTGGGCCATATCGACGAACAGCTTTGCCCCGACCTCGCGGGCGATTTCGGCAAACTTGCCATGCGGAATCTCGCGCGGATAAGCACTGGCCCCGGCGACGATCAGCTTCGGCTTATGCTCGCGGGCCAAGGCGGCCACTTGATCGAAATCGATTCGATTCGTGTCGCGCGTGACGCCATAGCTGACGAAGTTGTAAAGAATCCCGGAAATGTTCAGCTTCATTCCGTGCGTCAAATGCCCGCCATGTGCCAAGCTCAGGCCGAGCACGGTGTCGCCGGGCTGGATGGCGGTCATGTAAACGGCCATGTTCGCCTGGCTGCCGGAGTGGGGCTGGACGTTCGCATGCTCGGCGCCGAAAAGTTGCTTGGCCCGATCGCGCACCAGATTTTCGATAACATCGACATGCTCGCAGCCGCCGTAGTAGCGCTTGCCGGGATAGCCTTCGGCGTATTTGTTCGTCAGCACGCTGCCGACGGCCTGCATGATGGCGGGACTGGTGTAGTTTTCGCTGGCAATCATCTCCAGGCCGTCCTGCTGACGGTCGATTTCTTCGGCCAGCACTTCCCACACGGCATGATCGTCGGATTCGATGAAATTCATGGCACTCGTTCGGCGGAAAGTAGCAGTGAAGCGGACGTGAATCGTTCCCCAATTGGGAACCTCATTGTTGGTTCCGCTGGGCAAATCGTCAATCGGCCTGTTTGCCGCTTAGCCGGTCCGCTTGCGGAGCGCTAGGCGGCGCGCAACGCGCATCCGCTACCGCGTCGCGGCGAACAGCGGCTAAAGGGCCAAATGGTTCTTCACTCGCACGAAAGCCGCGACGGCATGCCGCAGGTCATCCAGCGAATGCGCGGCGGAAATCTGCGTGCGGATCCGGGCCTTTCCCTGCGGCACGACGGGATAAGAAAAGCCGATCACATAGACCCCTTCGACTAGCATCGCGTCGGCCATTCGCGTGGCCAATGCGGCGTCGCCGAGCATGATCGGGCAGATCGGATGGGTGCCGCTCAAGATGTCGAAGCCGTGGGCAGCCATTTCCTGGCGGAAGTAGCCGGTATTCGATTCCAGCTTGTCGCGCAGCGCCGTCGATGCGCTGAGCAGCTCAATCGCCTTGAGCGAAGCGCCGGCAATGCTGGGGGCCAACGTATTCGAGAACAAATAGGGCCGGGAGCGCTGACGCAACAACTCGATAATTTCTCGCCGGCCACTCGTATATCCGCCGCTCGCCCCGCCAAGCGCCTTGCCCAGCGTGCCGGTCAGAATATCGACGCGGCCCGTCACGCCGTGCAACTCCGGCGTGCCCCGCCCGGTCTTGCCGACGAAGCCGACCGCATGCGAATCGTCGACCATGACGAGCGCACTATAGCGATCGGCCAGGTCGCAAATGGCGGCGAGATTCGCGAAATAGCCATCCATCGAAAACACGCCATCGGTGGCGATCAGCTTGAACCGCGTTCCGGCGGCCTCTTTGAGCTTCGACTCCAAGTCGGCCATGTCGTTGTTGCGATAGCGAAACCGCTGGGCTTTACATAGCCGCACGCCGTCGATGATGCTCGCATGATTGAGCTCGTCGGAAATCACCGCATCGTCGGCGCCGAGCAGCGTCTCGAACAGGCCGCCGTTGGCGTCGAAGCAGGAACTGTAGAGGAGCGTGTCCTCGGTGCCCAAGAATTTGCTCAGACTGGCTTCGAGATCCTTGTGCACGCTTTGCGTTCCGCAGATGAACCGGACCGAAGCCAGGCCGTAGCCCCAACGATCAAGCGCCGCATGCGCCGCCGCAATCACCGCAGGATGCTCGGCGAGGCCCAGATAATTATTCGCGCACAGGTTCAACACTTCGCGCCCCTGGCCGACGCGAATGTGGGCATCCTGCGGCGAGAGCAGAATCCGCTCTTGCTTGTACGTGCCCGCGGCGCGAATCGCGTCGAGTTGCTCGCTGAGATGTTGGCGGAACGCGTCGTTCATAATTTGTAGGGTGGGCACCGCCCACCATTTACTGACAGGCGATCCACCAAATGGAATTCAAACTCAAAAATGGGGCAACGCCCACCAAGCGATCGACTCGAAGCACATGGTGGGCATTGCCCACCCTACGGTCTCTGGCATACCGAATCGCGCCACTCGATGATGGGAGGGCGAGGCTCCTGCCGAGCCGCGAAGGCTCCGGCTCGGCAGGAGCCTCGCCCTCCCGAGACCGTGAATTGCTGTGCCGAGCGACGTCAATTGCGCCAATTCAAAATCACTTTGCCCGATTGCCCAGTGAGCATCACTTTGAATCCCTCTTCGAATTCATTGTAGGGGAACCGGTGCGTGATCACGCCGCGAATATCCAGTCCGCTTTCGAGCATCACGGTCATTTTGTACCAGGTTTCGTACATCTCGCGGCCATAAATGCCGCGGATCGTGAGCATGTTGAACACCACCGTGTTCCAATCGATCGCGATCGGCTCGGCGGGAATTCCCAGCATCGCGATCTTGCCCCCATGGGCCATGTTGGCGAGCATCTCGCGAAACGCCGCCGGGTTGCCCGACATTTCCAGGCCGACATCAAAGCCTTCTTTCATGCCCAGCTCGTGCTGGACATCGGCCAAGCGGCCATGACTCACGTTGAGCGCGACCGTGGCGCCCATCTTGCGGGCGAGCGCCAGCCGGTATTCGTTCACATCGGTGATCACGACAAACCGAGCCCCAGCATGTTTGACGACCGCGGCGGCCATGATGCCGATCGGCCCCGCGCCGGTGATCAGAACGTCTTCGCCCAGCACCGGAAACGAGAGGGCCGTATGGACCGCGTTGCCGAAGGGATCGAAGATCGCCGCCACGTCGCGATCGATGTCCGGCCGGTGATGCCAGACGTTGGTCATCGGCAGCGCGACATACTCGGCGAATGCCCCGGGCCGATTCACACCGACGCCTTGCGTGTCTTTACAGAGATGCCGCCGCCCGGCCAGACAATTCCGGCAACGGCCGCAGACGACGTGCCCCTCGCCGCTGACCACCTCGCCCGGATGGAAGTCGGCCACGTTCGAGCCGACCTCGACCACTTCGCCGACGAACTCATGCCCGACGACCATCGGCACGGGAATCGTCTTCTGGGCCCAGGCGTCCCATTTGTAAATGTGCAAATCGGTGCCGCAGATGCCCGTCCGATCGACGCGGATCAGCACGTCGTTAATTCCGACCGTGGGCACGGGTACGTCTTCCAGCCACAGGCCGGGAGCCGCCTGCCGTTTCACCAGGGCTTTCATGGTCTGCATGGGGGCTCCTGAACACGGCTGTCCGTGTAAATCAAGTTGAATCGACGTGCGAACGACCTCAATTATTCGCCGGGTGGGAAGCCGTCATATATAGACGATCATCCGCCGCTTGCAAGCGATCGCACATTGGACGTTCCTGTCGCTCGGTCGCCTTGATTTTGCCGCGCAATTCGGCCAAAATGCCGGGAATGGCATTTCCTGTGTCGCCTCGCTCCCAGGGCGGCTCGTTTCTCACAGCGGCGGCCGGCGATGGTTTTCGACCAGATCGAACAATTGAAACGCGAGTACACCGACAAATATGTCGTCGTGGACGATAGCCGGCCGGAGTTGGCCCGGTTTCGCGGCGTCACCGGGGTCGTGAAAACGGTGAACATGAGCGGCCGGGCCCTGGTCGAGTTCGATAACTATTTGGCGAACATCGGCTGGTACGACATCGAGCTCGATTTCTTGCACGTCGTGCCGAAGCCGGAGCCCGGCGCGGTCGCGGCCCAGGGCGAGAAGCCGGCCGTGGCGAAGACGATTCCCGGCAAAACGGCGCCTGCCAAGACGGTTCCGGTGAAAGCGGCCGCGGCCAAACAGGCGGCTGCGCAACCGGCGACCGCTGCCAAGGCAGCTCCGGCGAAAGCCGGCGCCAAGGCCAGCACGGCCGATGTCCTGGCCGCTTTGCGGGCTGGCAAACCTGCGGCAAAGGCGGCGATGCCAGCCCCCCCAGTCGAGCCGGAGCAAGCGGCGGAAGAAGAAGAAACCACGCCCGAGCCCCACTCGGTCGTCGAAGGCGAAGTGCCGGAATCGATCACACCGGACGCAGAATCTCCGGCAGCCGCTCCGACAAAAGTTGCAGGCAAACCGGGCGCGGCGAAAGGGGCCGCCGGCGCTCTCGACGCGGGCAAACTTGGTTCGAAGACATTGAAACGGCCGGCCGACCAAATCGCCTATTGCCGGAAAGTCGACACGAAGTCATAGTTTCGCGGAAGCCCTGGCATCTCGCGGCTTTGTATGTCTCCCCTCGCCCTTTGCGGGAGAGGGGTTGGACTCCGGTGAGGTCAGTCGAACCGGGGTGAGGGGTAGCGCCGGCGACAACACCACCCACTCTTACCTGCGCAACGGAGATGCAATGGTCATGGCCCCAAATCCTCAACACGGCGGCAGCACAAAATCGGCGACGACTGCTCCCCAGGCTTCGGGCCCCGCGCCCAGCGGCAAGCCACGCGGCTGGTGGGGGCGAAATTGGCTCCGCGTGCTGTTCGTTGTCATCGCGCTACCGGTGCTGGCGGCCGGCGGATTGTACCTCTACAAGATCGGCCCCGTGATGTTCAGCGAGCCCTACAAGCTCGCCGTGGAACAGGTCAAGCAGAGCCAATCGTTGAAGGAACAATTGGGCGAGCCCCTGTCCGCCGGATGGATGCCGCAAGGGACCGTCGACAACGATTCGGGCGAGGCGCGTTTCAATTTCACCGTTAAGGGAGCGAAGCCCGGCAAAGCCGAGATGATGGTCAGCGCCCGCCGAGCCGACGGCAAGTGGGGATTTTCGCAGTTCGACGCGACGCTCTCCGCCGGCACGCAAGCCGACGTCAAGCGGCTGAACCTGATGGACGAGATCAACAAGCGGATGGGCGTCGACACGCCGACATTCGACGCGAAGTCGGCCTCCGCCCCACCGGTGAAAGTCGAAGAGGCTCCGCCCGACGCGAATATCAACATCCCCGACATCCCCACGATGCCCGACCAGAAGTAGCGGTAGGGTGGGCAATGCCCACCAGTTCTTAGGGCCTTGGCGATCGAAAACGAGATGCTTCGTCCGGGACCAGACAGCCATGGTTTTGGTGGGCGGTGCCCACCCTACTGCTGCGGCGGCGTTTGCGCGGCGACGGTTGGCGGTCGGCGGACGTGCAGCGTGATCGGCAGCGTGGCCTGGTCGCCGGCGACTTTCGCGACGGCGAAGAACAGCCGGTCGCATTGCGGCACCCACGGCGCGGACGAGATGTAAATCGTCAGTTCGTTTTCCTGCGGCGTGATCAGGATGCCGCTCAGGCCGATGTTGTCGACCCACACGCCGTGCGGCAAATTCTCGACGTCGAACGTGATCTGGTCCTTGAACCCGCGGCGGTCGACTTTCAGCTTGCACGTGGTGGTCACACCGGGCGTGATCACCAGTTCCTCGTGCGGCGCGAACTCCAGCGGCGGTCGGTCGTCGGCCAACACCGATAAACGGAAACGGCCCAGATTGTGCCGCGGCACGTTGCTGAGTTGGTCGAGCGTGAACGTGAGGATCGTTCCGCCCTCGAAGCCCACGGGCTGCTTTAGCTGGAACGTGGCCACGTGCGATGGATCGCCGCCGTGCCGCGCGACCGGAAACTTGTTGTTCGGCCCTGGCGCGGCAATTGCCCAACCTGTGGCTGGGTTGCCGTCGATCATGGCCGAGGCAGGCAGGCCGGGCTGAGCGTAGTCGGCTTCGACCGATGCGAACGCGACCGGCACCGCCTTCGCGAAATCGTTTCGCGGGGCCGCGGTGAGCCGAAATTCGGTGAGGACGAAATTCCCGTTGCCATCGCCGCGGCCCGGAGCGCCGTCCGGCAGGCTTTTGTCGCCCAAAACTTCCAGCCGCACGGCGCGGATATTCTTGGCGTCTGTCGTGGCCACGACGGTGTACGAATCGTTCGCCGGATTTACTCCACCAGCCAAGACCGATTGGTCCGCCTGCTTTGTCAGCGTCGCGCCGGCCTTGGACAGTGCGCTGGTGGGCTCGAGCACGACCCAATGCTGGGTCGCCTTCGGCATCGTGGGCGACCTAACGGATGTCGCAACGCTGCTTGAAATGGTCGGCTCCAGCCGCGCAATCAACGGCGGCTCGGCGGCCAGTTTGATCTGGCCCAAACTGCCGATCACCTTTTTCACCTCGTGGCCGTCGATCCGCGCCGTGGCCGTGATTTTCGAGGCCGCTGCGTTTTCGGGCGTCGGCTGCGGCGCCCACGGCAAGCGCACTCAGTACGCCCACCGCTTCCAAATGCCCAGCCTGGATCACCAACGGCGTGCTCACGGCGAAACCCGGCGGCAGGCCCGTAATATCGAGCCGGATGTCGCCGTCGAATTCATCGAACCGGTCAGCCTGGAGCTTGAACCGCTTGCCGCTGCCGGCGTTCACCGTCGGATTCATGTCGGTCACGCGGATGCTGAAATCGGGATGAGGCCGCCGAATCGTCAACCGATAAAGAAATCGCGGCCCCCCTTCGTCCGCGGCTGTCGCACACGCGAACCAGATAGCTTCCGTCCGCCGGCGCGGTGAAGCTCAACCACGAATCGCGGCCACGGCTCCGATCGCTGGCGTCATCGTTCGTGTAATCGACCTCGAACACCGGCAGACCATTATCCGCGAGCTTCTCGGCCGGCGCATGGGGCACGACCACGAACACCGGTTCGAAGTTGGCGTGCGTGGTGCTCGTGGTGTCGAAGTAAGTTCGCCGTTTGCCGCTTAGATCGCGATAAAGAAAAAAGTCGGAATCGGGACCTTGCGGATATTGAAACAGCTTGCAGACCTCGCCCCGCATGTAGATGTATTGATTGAGTTCCATCTCTTCGTAATTCTTCAGCCGCGGCTGCCCTTTTTCCGAATCGATGCCGCGAAAGTTAATGAATGAATCGCGCACGGCTTGCAACAAGACGCGGGGAATGGGGCGGCCATCGGCCGTGAGCACATCGATCCGCGTGTCGATCGGCGAGCCGCGCCTGGCCGCTTCGGTTTCGATGATCCAGCGCTGCCCGGCTTTCGACTCGAACCGAAAGTAGCCGGCATTAGGCGCATCGCCCGGTGGCCGGCGCTGGATCCGCCCGTTGGCGCTGCCCGGGGCCGACATGGGCGTGGCCCGAGCGGGCGTGTCGTTCGGCTCCCCTTGCGGCCCGCCGGCCAACTGCTCGGGCAAATCGCTCACCAACACCTTCAGCGGCCCGCGTGAGCGAAACAGTTTCGCGTCGAGCGGGACCGTCGTTTCTCCGGGCGAAGCGGCCGGCACGCGCGCCTTGGCGTTCGCCGGCAGATTGAAACCGATCAACTCCACATCCGTCGCCGTGTGGCCCGCGATGCTGAGCGGATAGCAAGCCACTACGTAAGGCAGCGCCCCGATGGTGAGCCGGTAGGTGTTTTTCGGACCGCCGGCCAACGTTCGATCGTCGAGCCGCAACAAATATCGCCCCGATTTCGTGAAGGTGTACGCCAACAGCGGATCGCTGGCTGGATCGAATTCGCTCTGGTCGTTGAAGCAGCTTGCCGGAGGCGTCGAACAGGGCCAGCCGCGTTTGGGCCGGCGAGCCGTTCCGCCGAGCTTCGACGTCGAAGACCAACGTCTGCCCCGCAGCGGCATCGAAACTGAAATAATCGGCGTCGCCCGGAGCGCCGAGCGATCCTTTCACGATGACTGGAAGTTTTTTCAGCAGATTGGCTTGGGCCGGTGTGTCGTTCGGTTCGGACTCGGTTTGTTCCGGAATCGGGTCGATGGCGGCGAGTAGCGGCACGGCTGCCGCGAGCGCGGTCCGCTGGCGCGTCGCCACGAAGTTGCGCAGGAGTCCAATGCGAGCCGCGCGATCCAGCGGCCGATCGAGGCGGTCCGCTTTCCGTTGGAAGCATCGTAGACTGCAAGCGATCCGTCCATCCGTCCGACCACGAGCGCGCCGGTCTTGGGCTGGAAGGCCAACGCGAAAGCCACGTCGGGCTGGACTTCCAGCTTGCGAACCAACTCGAGCGTGTCGGCGTTCCAGAATTTGATCAGCCGATCGTCGCTCGATGTGACCAGCGTGCGGCCATCGGGCGAATAGATCAGCTTCACCAGTGGCTGCTCGTCGGCGAATTGCGCCATCAATTGTGGATTGGTTCCTTCCTTGCCCGTGGCGCTGATTTTCCAAATCCGAATCCGGTGGTCCGCCCCGGCGGCGGCCAATCGCGTGCCGTCGGGGCTGAAGGCCACGGTGTATTGGTCTTCGAGGGGCTGGCCGAACGTTTCCAGCCGCTGGCCGGTCGTGGTGTCCCAGAGCTTGGCGGTCCGGTCGCCGCTGGCGCTGGCGAGCAACCGGCCGCCGGGCTGAAAGGCCAGCGCGAAGACGGCCCCGCTGTGCCCGGTCAGTGTGCGCAGTTGCGCTCCAGTTGCCACGTTCCAAAGGATGATCTGCTGGTCGTAGCTGCCGCTCGCCAGCGTGCGACCGTCTGGGCTAAGCGCCACGGCGTACAAGCTGTCGCGATGGCCACGGAAGGTGCGGACCAAGCGGCCGTCGACCACGTTCCAAAGCCGCGCTTCGCCGAACAAGCCGGCCTGGCCCGTGGCGGCGACCAATTGCGCGCTATCGTGACTGAACGCCACGTCGTTTACCTGCCCTGGCAGATCGCCGAATGTGCGGACCACGGCCCGGGTCTCCGCCGCCAGCAGTTCGACCGCGCCGTAGCGCGCCACGGCGATCCAACGTCCATCCGGCGAGCAAGCCACGGCCTGAATTGCCCGCCGCACCGGCGCGGTGGGAGCATGCTTCGGGATGACCAGCACCGTCGGATCGGGCGAAGTGCCGGATGGCCCCTTCGCGCCCGCTTCGATCCAGGCCCGCAATAGCGCGATCTCCTCGGGCTTCGGCGCGTCGTTGTCCTTGGGCGGCATCGAGGGCTGCGTGTCGCCAGTCAGCACTCGCAGGAGCCGGCTGTTTTCCGGATGATTGGCGACAAACTCCGCCCCTCGTTTCCCACCGCGGAGCAGATCGGCGTAGGTTTCCAGGACCAGCTTCCCCTCGCGATCCTTCGCGTTGTGGCAACCGGTGCAATACTTGGTGAAGACCGGAAGGATTTTCGCGTTGAAGTCCGGCGACGTTGCATCGTTCGCCATCGCTGCCGTGTTGGACACGATGATCGCGAGCAACGCGAGCAACCACATTGTCGGGAGATGGGAATTCATCGAGCGGCTTTATAGTGACCAATGCCTAATTCGACTGGAACCGGTTCGCTGCTGCTTGGGGTCACCTTTTTCATTCATCTGTGCCATCGGCGCCATCCGTGGTGGAATTTCCCGAGCCAGAACGCGGGAAGAAACAAACCACGGATTAGACCGATCACGCGGATGACGAATGGCTAAGGGATCCCCTTTTGGCCACATTAGTCATTAGTGCTTCGTCATTCTTTAGACATTGGTCATTAGGCATTCGTCATTCACGTTCTAGTGGTTGAACAGAAACTCCGTGCTGCTCAGCAGGCTCCAGTACAAATCTTCAACAGCCGCGCGCTGCTGATCCGCTGGGACCTTTGCGATCAATTGCATTAACTGTTGTTTCTCGCCGGTTGTGGGGAAGCGCGAATAGGTGCTCAGATACGCCTCGTCGATGATCGCCTCCGGCGGCGTTTTGGCGGCCAGCAATTGGTCGAGCCGGTTGCCTTTCGCCGCCAGTTTTTGATTGAGCGTGTTGCCGTTGCTGATGTGCAGAACCTGCACCATGCTCGGCGTGCTGGTCCGCTCGCATTCGCAAGTGAGCAATCGAACCGGCCGGCCGAACGATTTCAGAAAATACGAGTCGACGTTCGAGTCGGGCAATTGCTCGGCCCGCCAGCCATGAGCGTAACCGGAAAATTCCGTCGGCGCGCCGGTCACTTGCGAAATCGCATCCAGCAACACTTCGGCCTTCAGCCGCCGCGGAAAGCAATGCGAATAGAAGCGCCGATCGGCTTCGTTCTCCGGCAGCGATTCGCTCGACCGTTGATAGGTTTCGCTTTGCAAGATTTCGCGGATCAGCGCCTGGATATCGTAATGCTTGTCGACCAAGAATTTCGCCAATGCCGCGAGCAACTCCTCATTGCTCGGCGGATTGCTCAGCCGCATGTCGTCAACCGCTTCGACCAGGCCGACGCCGAAGAAATTGGCCCACACGCGGTTGCAGATCGCGCGGCTGAAATATGGATTTTCCGGTGCCGTCAGCCACTGGGCCAGCACTTCGCGCCGGTCGCCCAAGGCATCGAAAGCGATCGGTTTTCCATCCAATGGGCAAGGGTGCTGCGGACGGCCGGTGCGCGGCTGGATCAACTCGCCGGAAGTGGTCGAAAAGACGGTCCAATTTCCTTCCCCCTCGGCGTTCTTCACCTGCACCCGGCTGAACAAATTCGCCATGCCGTAATATTGGTCGTTCGTCCATTTCTCCAACGGATGATTGTGGCAATGGGCGCAGTTGATCGACATCCCGAGGAACGCTTGCGACGTGGTTTCGGCCAGTTCCATCGGATCCTGATGCAAAACGAAAAAGTTCGTCGCGCCATTTTCGAGCGTGCTGCCCGAGGCGGTCACAATGCTCCGGGCAAGCTGATCCCACGGCACATTCTGTTCGACCTGGCTGCGAATCCAGCGCGAATAGGTCCACATCGCCGGCTTCGGCAGCTTCTCGCTGTTCACCAAGAGCAGATCGGACCATTTGTAGGTCCAATAATCGACGAACTCGCGGCGGTGCAGCAGCGAATCAATCAGCCGGTCGCGCTTGCCCGGTGCCGCGTCCGCCAGAAACTTTCGAGTCTCGTCGGCCGTTGGCAATACGCCGATCGTGTCGAGCATCGCCCGGCGAATGAATTGGCCATCGGTAGCTGGCTTCGAAGGGGGCAGATTCAGCCGCTTCAATTTCGCCAAGGACAGTTCATCAATGAAATTCCGCCGTGGCGCTGTGGCGATTGCATCGGCTGAGAGCGGTTTCAGGAACGGAACATTGATCGTGGCGACCACGATCCGGCTGGCGAACCAGGCGCTGACGACGCACTGGCCCGGAGCGATGACTTTCACATGTCCCTGGGCATCGACCGGAGCGACCGATTCGTCGGACGAGCTGAATTTCACCCAGCGTGTAACGTCGGCGGCGTGGCCGTCGGAATAGTGAGCCCGCACGAGAAGTTGCTGCGCATCGCCCGGCTTTAGCGTCGCGGCCTCGGGCAGAATCTCCAGGCGATCCAACCGCGGATCGTCGGACTTTGGCGGCGGCGTGCCGGCGGCCAGCCAATCGAGCATTAGCCGGTAATCGGGCGAATCGACCTCGAACCGCACGCCTCCTTTGTGCGCCAGCGCCCCGGTCGGCTTCAGCAGCACCAGGCTGCGGGCCGGATCGTTGGGGGCGATCCGCCGGCCGCGGGCTTGCCGGGTGATCGTGAAATAGTCGGCCTCCGGGTCGTAGCCGCGCAGCGACAGTTTGAAACCGTTCTTGCCGGCCGCCGCTCCGTGGCAGGCGCCCGAGTTGCAGCCCGACTTGGTCAGGATGGACTCGACCTGATTGCGAAAACTGACGGCTCTGGCATGCTCGTGGTCGACGACCGTCACCTGCGCAGCGGCGGTTTTGCTGCCGGTTTTCGCGGTGAGCGTCGCCGTGCCGTTGCCGACGGGCGCGGCCACTCCGTCTTTGACAATCGCCACTTGCGGATTGCTGCTAGTCCAAACGATGTCGGCTTTGGCGATCTCGCCGACAAAATCCTCGCCACCCCGCCGTTCGACAAGCAGCGGCTGCCGGGCCGCAGTTCCAGAAAGTGTGAACTGCTGGGGCAACACTGCGAGTCCAGCGGCATTTGAGACCGCTGGCGGAGGCGCCTCGGCGCTGGCGTCGCTGCGAATGAAGTGAGGCTCGCGAAAATGGCCAGACCCATTCCCGTCGGCAATACCACCCAGAGAAGCCACTTCAGCGGCCGCATCCGCACAGAGTGCATCAGAACAACTCCTTGATCGGATGCTTGCCGTAATCGACCAGCGGATAAGGCCGGCCTTGCGGGCCGGGCAAATGCGTTTCCGGGTCCAATCCGAGGCTGTGGAATATCGTGGCCACGACTTCCGGCGGTTCGACCGGCCGCTCGACCGGCACGCCGCCAATCGGATCGCTGCGACCCACCACTCGGCCCCCTTTGACTCCGCCGCCCGCGAAGTAAATCGTCCAGCATCCCGGCCAATGGTCGCGCCCGCCGGCGGGGTTGACCCGCGGCGTACGGCCGAATTCGGCCAGGTTGCACACTAGCGTATCGTCCAACATCCCGCGATCGACAAGGTCCTCGATCAAGGCGCTATACGCCTGATCGTACATCGGGGCCACGTCCTTTTTCATCTGTTCGACCGAGATGAACGGCAGTGAACCGTGGATGTCCCAACTCAACTCGTTGAACACCGTGAGGAACGTGTTTACGGTGACGAACCGCACCCCCGCTTCGACCAACCGCCGAGCGAGCAAACAACATTGCCCGAAGCGGTGGTTGCCATACCGCTCGCGAACCTTGGCCGGCTCCTTCGATAAATCGAACGCCGCTCGGGCTTGCGGGCTGGTCATCATTCGGAATGCGGCGGCGAAATTCGCATCGAGCAGCTTGGCGTCTTCGCTATCTTCGAACCGCCCGAGCTTCCCTTCGACCACTTCGCGCAATCTCCGGCGGCGTTCCAAGCGGGCTTCGCCGATTTCGGGCGGCGGCAGCAAGTCGGGCACGCGGAAATTCGGCTTCGACGGATCGGCCATCAACACAAACGGATCGTAGGCCTTGCCCAGGAACCCGGCATCCTGGCCGTGTGACAACCCGCCGCCGGTATTGCCCATCGGCTCGGGCAGCAGCACGTGAGCCGGCAAATCGGTCCGCCGGCCGAGCAGATACGTGACCGCGCAACCGGCGTGAGGCGTGTTCACGCCGCCGCTAAAGAGCCGGCCCGTTTGCATCAGTTCGTGGCCCGAATCGTGAACCGCCACGGCCGTGTGATAACAACTTCGGACCAGCGAAAACCGATCGGCCAGCTTGGCATGGAGCGGAAAGATCTCGGAGATCTGAATGCCGGGCGCGTTGGTGGCGATCGGCTTGAACGGCCCGCGAATTTCCACGGGGGCGTCGGGCTTCATGTCCCAGGTATCCAACTGGCTGGGAGCGCCGAGGTTGAAGATCATGATGCAGGAGCGTTTGTCGTTCGGTTTGCTCGCTGCACCTGGAGCCGTCGCGGCCCGGGCCTCAAGGGCCATCAACTGCGGCAGCGAGAATCCGATGGCCCCCAGCGTGCCGACTTGCAGAAAGTCGCGCCGCGTCACGCCATCGCAAGTGTGCGCCGTGCCACGACCGATGAGATTGAGCATGGCTGCATCCCCTGAAGTGTGGCGTGGGAAAGAAAGGGGACTGGCTCCGAGCACGCTGTTGCCGAGCAGCGAAACGTCACAGGCCGCGAGGTGCCTGTCCCCATTCTTTCACATCGTTTGTGGCCGATGCCGCCTGGAAACGGCAAGCCGGCGGATTGCGGAGCCGAGCGAGATTTTTTCAAGGACCCGGACGACCGAAGCAAAGGCGGGAGCCGTCCTTACGTCCGATGCTAACACCTGCCTGGGCAAACATCAAGCTCTTCGCTCGATTGGCGTTTTCATGCTTTCGCACAATGCGGAATCAGCGATAATTTTCCCAGAAATCGCCAACCAATACCACGCCACGGAACCAACCAACTCGTCAGCACGCGTCGCAATTGAATTCGCGTACGTCTTGTGCTGATTCTTTGCCGGCCGCGCAATTGCGGCTCAACTCGCGGAGAGAACTCATGCCCGATGTTCAGTTGCCACGACGGACGAAAGACGGGCAAGAAGTGCTGCTAGAAAAGCTTAAGTCCCTCGTGGTTGTGGGAGCCAACGGCAGCGGCAAGAGCCGATTTGGCGCGTGGATCGAACGGAAGGCCGGCTATAAAGCGCATCGTGTATCAGCGCAGCGTGGTCTTTCAGTTCCGTCAATTATTCAACCGCGCGCATATGAGCAGGCGGAAGCTACGTTGATTTGCGGTGGATACGAACCGACGTGGAAACCTGAGCAGCAGGCGGCAAACAAATTTGGAAGGCGCTGGAATAACGAGCCTACGAGCTACTTGCTGAATGACTTTGAGCAAGTCTTGGCAATGCTCTTTGCCGACGAAACGAAGCGGAGCCGTGAGTACGCGAATAAGGCGTTAAAGAACGTCCCAAAGGAACACCCTCCAAAGTGCAGGTTGGATAAGCTGGGCGAGATTTGGGCGTCCGTCATTCCGCATAGGAGGCTGAGCCTTGAAGACGACAGGGTGAAAGCGTCAACAACCGTCGGCACTCCGTATGACGGGCGCGAAATGAGCGACGGCGAGCGCGTGACAATTTATTTGATTGGTCAATGCCTATGCGCGCCCGAGGGCGCGATAATTATCATCGACGAGGCGGAAATTCACTTGCACCGCGCAATTCAAGCGTCGCTTTGGAACCAGATAGAGTTGGCACGCCCGGACTGCGCGTTTGTGTACATTACGCACGATCTCGAATTCGCAGCCAGCCGCACTCACGCAAAACGCCTTTGGATTAGGTCGTTCGATGGTTCAGAATGGGAATGGGAGGAAATACCGCATACCCCAGAATTGCCCGATCAACTTCTTTTTGAGCTATTGGGCAGCCGGCGTCCAATATTGTTCGCTGAAGGCGATGACGCAGGCTATGACGCTGCGGTATACGCTGCGCTCTACCCAGACGAACTCGTGATTCCTCGGTCCTCGTGCGAGAAAGTGATCGAAGCGACGAAGGCGATGGCCAGCCTGAACGTGTTGCACCATCTTCAAATCGGCGGGATAGTCGACCGAGATCGCCGATGTGATGTGGAGATCCAAGCACTTCGCGCGGCGGGTTTATCAGTCGCGGAGGTCGCCGAGGTCGAGAACTTACTTTGTATCCCCGAGGCATTGGACGCAGTTGCTCTTCAACTGAAATGCACCGAACCGACAAACCGCCAAGAGGAAGCGAAAGCCGAGGTCTTACGCGAGTTCGGAAACAGCATAGAACGGCAGGCGCTGTCGCGCGCTTGCCGAAGTGCAGTTTCAGACTCAACGGGTTTGGGCCGAAAATCGGTAATATGGACGCAAAGTCATTGGAGTCAGAAATGCAAAGCTATCTGCGAGGGATCCAAGTTGGCAGCGCCGTGGCTGCTGCTCGGGCTCTGCTCGGAGATGTGTTCTCTAGGCGCGATTATTCAGGAGCACTCAAGTATTATAATTGTAAGGGGATTTTGGCATTCGTTGCGCAGACCATTTCAAGTTAGCAAGGAGGCGTACGCTCAAATCGTGCTCGGGATTATCAAAGAGCAACCGACGGGCGCGGTAGCAACTGCTATGAAGAGATTGATTGATCCTTAATAGGGGGTGAGCGATTCCTGCGCCAATTCCTGTCGAACTCCTACCGTATCGATCCGAATGGGCGCGCGAAGCCGAGCGGCAGGCGGCGCGGCTTGCCGAGGCGATTCGCGGCGTTCTTGTTGCCGTCCATCACATTGGCTCGACGGCCATTGGCGGGATGCCGGCCAAACCGATCATCGATTTGATGCCGGTCGTCGTCAGTCTTGAACTGTTCGAATCGGCTCGGCCGACGGTCGAGCGGCTAGGCTATTCTTGGTGGGGCGAATATGGCCTGCCAGGCCGGCGGTTTTGCACTTTCGACGATCCGGCAACCGGTCACCGCAAGGTGCAGTTGCATTGTTACGTGCAAGGCTCGCCCGAAATCGAGCGCCATTTGGCGTTCCGCGACTATCTGCGCGAGCGGCCCGATCTGGCTCAGGCATACGCCGCCGAAAAGTGGCGTTGCCGCGTTCTGCATCCCGACAATTCGCATGCCTACACCGATTGCAAAGCCGCCTGGATTCGCCGCGTGGAGGCCGAGGCATTGCGTTTCTATCAAACCACCGGCAAGTCGAAGCCGTAGCGCCAATGAAACAAACCCAATCTTCTTCGTCCCGCCGTATTGCCTACCCGAGAACCGGCCGGGGAGAGGGGGACAGGCACATTTTGCTCCCAGGGCACCGCAAAATGAGCCAGTCCCCGCCGGTTCTCGGATAGGCTCTTAAGCCCTAAGCCTTACGCCTCTTTTCCGCCGCTAGCGGCGGTTCCTGTAGCTGGCTAAGATGGCGGCAGCGAAGCAATATAAACAACGTCCCTGGGCGCTGTAGGTTTCGCGGCCCGCTGGCCGCGATTACACTGGGATCACGCAGCGCTGGTTGTCGCTTCCCACCTTACCGGCCGCGCGGCGCCAGCGATGCAGATCGAGCAACTTCGCCACTACCTCGACCAACCCGCCGAGGCCGGTTCCTGGCTAGCCGGCTGGCAATTGGCCGACGCCGGCCGCGGACATAGCAATCTGTTGCGGATGGCCATGTCGGGCATCACGCTCGATCTGTTGGCCAACCTCTGCGAGCAACTTGCGAAGCAGTTGCCCCGGCTGAGCGACCCGGACATGGCGCTCAACAATCTCGATCGGTTCGTCACGTCGGCCCGCAATCCTTTGGCCCTCGGATCGCTGCTGGAGCGCGACGACGAAGCCCTGCCGATTTTGCTGCAAATTTTCTCGACCAGCCAGTATCTCAGCGACCTGCTGATCACCGACAGCGAAAGCTACGACCTGCTCCGGATGACCGAGGGCCAACCGGTCGGCCGCCGGGTGCTGGTCGACGAATTGGCCAGCGAAGTGGAAACCCTGGCCGACGAGCCGGCCATCATGGCCGCCTTGCGCCGGCTGAAGCGGCGAGAAACGTTGCGGATCAGCTATGGCGACATGATTCGTGGCCAGCGGCTGGAAATCGTCACTCGGCAAATCTCCTACCTGGCCGACGCCATCTTGGAAGGGGCCGTGCGGGCCGCTCGAAAAAGTCTCGAAGCCCGCCGGGGCGTGCCGCGCAACCAGCACGGTGAACGGGCCCGCTTTGTCGTTCTGGCGCTCGGCAAGTTGGGGGGCGCGGAGCTGAATTATTCCAGCGACATCGACCTGATTTTCCTCTACGACGAGGATGGCTCGACCGACGGAGCCCGACCGCTAGCGAACAGCGAATTCTTCGGCCGGCTGGCCCGCGACGTGGTTCGGCTCCTCGCCGAGCCGACCGACCTGGGCATCGCTTACCGCGTGGATCTGCGATTGCGCCCCGAGGGGCAGCGCGGTCCGGTGGTGATCAGCCTCGAAAGCGCGATGCACTACTACGACGTCGTCGGCCGCACCTGGGAGCGGCAAGCGTTCGTCAAAGCTCGGCCCGTGGCGGGCGATCTCGACCTCGGGAACGAATTCTTGAAGCAATTGGAACCCTGGATTTATCGGCGGTATCTCAGTCGGGCCGACATTAGCGGCATCAAGGCGCTCAAACGGCGGATCGAGCAGCGGACCGAGCGCGAAGGGGGCGATGCGCACAATGTGAAAACCGGCCGCGGCGGCATCCGCGACATTGAATTCGTCATCCAGTTCCTGCAACTCTTGAATGGCGGCGATCTGCCGCAACTGCGCACTGGCACGACGATCGAAGCCATCACGCAGTTGGAAAATGTCGGCTGTCTGACGCACCAGGAGCGGACGATCCTGGAGGAAAACTATTCGTTCCTCCGGAAGATCGAGCATCGGCTGCAAATCATGTTCGATTTGCAAACCCACGAGATGCCCGCAGCCCCCGAAGAAGCTGCGCCGGCTGGCGATTCGGATGGGCTACGGCGACCGGGCGCATCACGAGGCGCTCGCGGCGTTCCGGGCCGATTACAAGCAGAAGACCGAGTTGAACCGCAAGATCCTCGATCACCTGCTCCACGATGCGTTTCACGACGACACCGAGGCCGAGCCCGAGGCCGATCTGGTTCTCGACCCCGACCCCCCGGCCAGCCGCATCGCCGAAGTGCTGGGCCGCTACCGATTCCGCAACATTTCCGAGGCGTATCACAACCTGATGGCGCTGGGTCAGGAAAAAATTCGCTTTCTCAACACGCGGCGCTGCCGGCACTTTCTAGCGGCGATTGCCCCGCAGTTGCTTCAGGCCATCGCCGCCACGCCCGACCCGGACGCGACGCTGGTGAATCTCAGCAAGGTGAGCGACTCGCTGGGGGGCAAAGGGGTGTTGTGGGAACTGTTCAGCTTCAATCCGCCGTCGCTGCGGTTGTATGTCGAGCTGCTGCGCGTTCAGTTCGTTCTTGTCGGGTTTGTTGACAAGCAACCCCGGTATGCTCGACGAACTGATGGACAGCCTGATGCTCGACAAGTTGCCATCGCGCGAGTTGCTCGAGGCCCATCTCTCGGAGTTGGCGGCCGGCGCCGAGGATCTCGAGCCGATCCTGCACAGTTTCAAAAACACGCAGCAGTTGAGCGTCGGCGTGCGCGATATCCTGGGCAAGGAAGACATTCACGCCACCACGGCCACGTTGTCGGACATCGCCGTGGCCTGTCTCGAACGGATCACGATCGTCGAATACAACAAGCTCGTGGCGAAACTGGGCGAGCCGATGATCGGCGTCGGCGACGAGTTCGGCGGCAAGTCGGAACTGGTCTTACTGGCTTTGGGAAAACTTGGCGGCCGGGAGCTGAACTATCACAGCGATCTCGACTTGATTTTCCTCTATAGCGGCGATGGTTCGACGTTCCACGCCCGCCGCACCCGCCGGAGCGGCGAAACCACCACGAACCAGCACTTTTTCAGCGAGCTCGGCCAGCGCGTGATCAAGGTGGCCAATCAGATGGGCCCCAACGGCCGGCTCTATGAAATCGATGCCCGCCTGCGCCCCACCGGTCGCAGCGGACCCCTGGCCACCTCGCTCGACGAATTGCGCCGCTATTTCGCCGAGGGGCGCGGCCAACTCTGGGAACGGCAGGCGTTGTGCAAAGCGCGGGTGATCTTCGGGTCGCCCGAGGCGGCGGCGAAAACGCTGTCGGTCGTCGCTCAAGCGGCATTCGAAACTCCGTGGCAAGCCTCCCATGCCGCCGAAGTGCGCGCGATGCGCCAGCGGCTGCAAGACGCAGGATTGCCGAGCAACATCAAGCGCGGCGCGGGGGGCATTGTCGACATCGAGTTCATCGTCCAACTGCTGCAGCTCCAGCATGGCGGCGCGCACCCGTCGATTCGCGTTCCCGGCACGCGCGACGCCTTGGTGGCGCTTGACCGGGCCGGCCTGCTCGGCGACGACGACTTCACGTTCTTGTCGCACAGTTATCAGACGCTCCGGACGATCGAAGGCCGGCTGCGGCTGATGAACTCCACGGCCAAGGACGACTTGCCCGACGATCCGCTGGAGTTGGCGAAGTTGGCCCGGCTGCTGAATTATCCCGACGGCGTGCAGTTGCTCACGGTTTGTCGGGAGTTGCGATCCGAAAATCGCCGCCGCTTCGAGCGGATCCTCGCCTCGGCGTGAGCGCGATTCTCTCCCTCGCGCCTTGCGGGAGAGGGATTGGGGGTGCGGGAAATGCCCCAGCAGAACGCTTCGCCTCACATCTCCGTCGACGGCATCACGAAGATCTTGCCATCGCCCATTCGCCCCGTGCGGGCGACCTCGACGATCTTGCGCAAGATCTCTTCGGCCCGCGCGTCGTCGACCCACAGATTGATCTCCACCTTCGGCAGGAAAGCCAGCGAATATTCACTGTCGCTGTACTGGTCGAGGTAACTTTTCTGCCGGCCGAATCCCTTCACCTCGTGCACGCTGCAGGCTTCCAGCGGAGCCCGCTTCAGGCTCTCTAGAACCTTTTCGGCCAGATACGGTTTGACGATGGCGACGATTTGCTTCAAGGGGCACGTCTACCGTGGCTGAACGCTTGTTGAAAAAGGGGACAGGCACCGAGCGGCGACGCCAGCGGCCATTGCAACCCCACACATCGCTCGAAGCCAGTCCCCTGTTTCAACTTCAACTAAAAAAATTCTCGCCAAACAAATCCAGCGGCGGCTTGGTCTCGACTGTCATGTCGCCCATGACGCGCGTCTGGCAGGAGAGGCGCATCGTGTCTTCGTGGCCAATCCGAGCCAACGAGATTTTTAGCCGCACTTTTTCCAAAAAGCCCATCGGGCTGGCGTTTTCCATGCCCCGGGTGATCAACACCCGACAACTGCCACATTGCGCGAACCCGTGGCAGTTAAAAACCTGATGGACGTGGGGATAGAGTTGGATTCCGGCCCGGATCGCCTCCTTGCGGAGGTTGGCCCCCTCGGGCACCTGAATCTCCTTTTTCTCGTTCACAAAATTGATAATCGGCATCGATCGCATCCCAGCGCTGAAAAATACCAAAAAAGCCCGCCTAAGTCGGCCATCCTAATCGGTGAAGAAGAAAAAATCTAGAACGGGCAGCACCCTCTCTCGCTTGATGGGCTTTGCCTCAAAACACACTAACCCGAAGCGTGAGCGAGGACGCAAGACGAATTTTCACGTGTTTTCCTCGCCTAGGCTTCGGGTTTGTGTTCACGACATGGTGTTTTGAGGCAAAGCCCGCTTGATGCGTGACGGCCATTTCTTGCTCTATCGATCTTTGCGGTGCAACAGTCGCTTAAGGGCCAACGGCAACAGAGCCAGCAAGACGAAGGCGCCGATCCGAGGTAGCGTAATGATGTCCCTCCAATCGGCCCGGTGCATGGCGTCGAGCGACGGAAAGTGCGCTCCGAGGTACGCGTACAAGAGCGTTGCCGGAAGCGTCCCCAGTTGTGTCGCCCACCAGAACGTCGTCAGGCGAATGTTGGTCCAGCCCAGCAGCAGGTTAATCAGCCACGAGGGAATCACGTGGACCAGCCGCAGCGACAGGAGATAGATCGCCCCGTCGCGGTCGATCAACCGGTTGGCTTCCGTCAGCGCCTTTACGTAATGGCCGCTGATCGCGCCGCGCAGCAAATATCGGCTGATCAGCATGCCCACGATGCAACCGCCGGCGTTGGCGCAGCTGGCTAGCGCCGTTCCGCCCCAAAATCCGAACAGCCAGCCGCTCAAAAGCGAGAGGGCGATGCTAAGGGGCAGAAATAGCCCCGTGCCGACGACGAAGATCGCAAACACGATCAGCGGCGTCAACAGTGGATGACTCGCCTGGTAATCACGGATGATCTGCTGCCGATGTGCCAGATGCGCGAATGTCAGATCTTGGCGAAATTCATAAAAGAGGACCGCCAGCAGCATGGCAGCGCCCAAGAACAACGCCGGCTTCCACCAAGCCCGCCAGCCGCTCGGCGGCGCTGCGGGGAAGGCCGGAGGCGGGCTGTTATCTGGCGGCATCGCGGTCCAACCGGCCTTGGGTGGCACTGGCAAGCGAAGTCTGCCAGTGCTGAGCGACCATATACAACGATTCACTCGCTTGCCATTCCGGTTGGTATCCTAGCTCGGCAGTGCTCGTCGCGCTTTGGCGCTGACAGGCTTCACTTGCCAGCGCCAACCTCGAGTACAGCGAAACGGCGTCGATTTACTGCAACGCCCTATCGAGCTTCGCCGCCAAAGAAGCGAAAGAATTCCGGCTCTGTTCTCGCGATCATCTTGTGCGACGGCCCGGCGCGTTTTAGCGCCTCTAGCACCTGGCTTTGACTGACGATGTCCGGCAGGACGATCGGATCATTCGGCCGATCTGCGGGATAGATTGCCAGCACGGGAATCGAGTTGCACTTCAGCGAGTTGAACTTGGCTTTGACCTCAGGCGCTTGGTCGGTCCAATCAGCGACCATCGGCACGGCATCATTCTGCTCCACCGCGGTCAGTACCGCCGGCGTATCGATCGCGTGCTTCAAATTCCACTTGGCATAAGGGCTCCACAAGGCGGTGAAGTTGAGCATTACCGTCTTGCCTTCGTGGGTCAACTTAGTGAGCTCGGCTTCCGAATATCGTCGCCAATTCAGCAGTGATGCCCCAGGCAAGCTCGGGGCGTCCGACGATGCCGCGACCGATTTATGCGACGGACCGGCGCGCTTTAGCGCGTCTAGCACCTGGCTTTGACTGATGATGTCGGGCAGCACGATCGGCTCGTTCGGCCGATCAGCGGGGTAGATCGCCAGCACAGGAATCGAGTTGCTCCCCAGCGAGTTGAACTTTGCTTTGATATCAGGCGCGTAATCACTGAAATCGGCGACCATGGGCACGACGCCGTTCGATTTCACCGCCTCGCGCACGGCGGGGGTATCGATCGCAAATCTCGAATTTAATTTACAGTTCGGACACCACCTGGCCGTGAAATCGAGCATCACGGTTTTGCCTTCATGGGTCAGTTTATCCAACTGAGTTTCCGAATATGGTTGCCAATCGAGCACCGCGGGTACTGGCAGCAAAATCCAGAAAGCGAACCCGCCAATCACCGCGGCCACGGCCCCGCCGATCGCCCAACCGCGGACTTTGCGGCCCAAATCCGCCGTGAGGGGCGTGCGGCCGATGCACCAGCAGCCGAACCAGATGCCGACCAACATTCCAAACGTCGGTATCACAAATTCGGTCTTCAAAAGAGTAAAGAGGTATACCACGGTGCCCAGCAGCAGAAAGCCCATGAGCTGCTTGAAAGTATCCATCCAGACGCCCGGCTTCGGCAGGAAACGAACGAGCCGGGGAAACATCCCAATCAGTAGATAGGGCGAGGCCATCCCCAACCCGATTGAGCCGAAGATCAGATAAGTCACTGCCGGTGACTGCTTGAAAGATGAGTAAAAGAACACGGCTCCCAGTAGCGGTCCGCTGCACGGAGTGGCCAGTACGGTCGTCACCACGCCCTTCGCGAGTGCCCCAAACGCACCTTCCTGAGCGGCCGCATCGGCCGCTTTGCCGGATCCAACGAAGCCGGGAATTGGAATCTCCCAAACTCCTAAAAAGCTGAGTGCCATCGCAAACACGACGGCCGACAAGACGATGCTGAACGCCGGCCATTGGAACTGCTGGCCCCAAGCCAGGCCGAGAGAGACAGACAACGAAGCCAAGACCATGAAAACCAAAATCACGCCGGCCGAATACCAGACGTTGAGCGCCAGCGCCCGGCCTCGGCTCTGGCCCGATTGCTCGACGAACGACATCACCTTCAGGCCGATGACGGGCAACACGCATGGCATGAGGTTCAAGATCAGCCCGCCCAACAGGCCAAACAGAATTGCCATTGGCAGGCTAAGCAGCGTATTGGGACCGTCGGAGTTGGCATGACTCGCGACGGCCGCTTCGGCAGCGGCTCCCGCTGGGGCCGTCGCGCTGGCCAGTGTCGCCGCCTCGACGTACTTCGCCGGACGGAACAGCAAGGGCGATTCGCCGGCGACGGTCGTGGCGCCTACGACCAGTTTTCCTTCGAAACGTGTCGCCTGCGGCGTATCGCAACTGCTGTGGCTGCATGTTTGAAAGCCAACCACGCCAGCCAGCGGATAATTTCCCGCAGCGGTGTTGGGCGGAACGTCGATCGTCAGCGTCCAGCGGACCGGGGCGTCGTAGATCGAAAGCACGCCAGCCGCCTCTGCCGCCGAATTGTCTTCCAGCGGGGCCCGGTCCGGCACCGGCTGCGCCGCCGCCGAAAAGGCGCCGCGGTTGAAGGCGATGAGCGTTGGCTTGCCGACCGAGTCGGTGTCGCGCGGCGCGAGAGCGTACACATGCCAGCCCGCCGCCGGCTCGGCAGCCACCACGAATTTCGCCTTTCCGCCCGGCGCGACCACGGCCGGCTCCAACCAGCCGCGAATCACGGCGTGCGCCGACGATTTGTATTCGCCGATTTGTGCCGGGCCGTCCTCCGCGGAATTTTTCACAACCGGTTCGGTCACTGATGTCGGCGACGACCCGCTCGATTCGTTTACACTCGGCGATTTTTCCTTGCCCATGCCGCCCGATGCAGGATTGGCCAATTCGGCGGTGAATTTGAAATCTTCGGGAGCGAGGCATTCTTTGGAACATCGTTGGGCATTCACCGCCCCACGGATTTGGAGCTTGTCGGGCGTGACGCCAGAGCTCGATTTCGATCGGCGCGGTCCAGGTCACTTTGCCGAAATGCTCTTCCATCGGCACGTCGAAGATCGCGGGATCGTTTTCGATATGCGGGGCCGGTTCGGCGACGAACTTGCCCGTGACCTTGAACTTGTCGGACGGGGCAAGCTTGATCCGCGTGGGATTCGGTCCGCCGGGCTTCTGCGTGATCGAGAAAATATGCCAGCCCTCGGGAATCTCCGCCGTGATCGACAACTGGGCCGGACGATCCTTGGTGGCCAGCGTGTACGTGGCATGCACCGTCAGGGCCCCGTCCGAATCGCCAGCCCCGGCGAGTGAAAATCCGCCCAAAGGGTCGCCGGCAGCAAGCAGATTTCCCGCCGTACCGGCCAACGCGGCAGCCAGGGCGAACAAGGGCAGGAAACGTCGAAAATGATTGGTCATGATTCTCGATTTCGCGAGGAAGCGCACTAGACGAGCCCCGATTGCCCGCCGCTATTATAAGGAATTCCGATCCTGAATACGGGCCGTGCCAGCCATGAAAGCGGAGTTTACCGCCGAAAATCGGCTGGGGTCAATGTCGGCGACCGAGGGGTAGTGGTACAGTTTGAGCCCCCGCGGCACACGGAGTGTGCCTACTACGTAGCAGGCACGCTCCGCGTGCCGTCGCCGCGCCAAAAAAGGTTCAAAATGTACCACTATGGACCGTGGAAGTTCTACGCAGCGAATTTGTCCCGGTGCGGTCCCCAAATCGCCCAGATTGAGCGACCTGCCTGTTTTCGGAACTTCGGCGCTCGGAGTAGCCGGGCTTGAAGGAGCCGCGCACGAAGTAAGCGTCGGGCGCCGCTGGGGGGGCGGGCGTGCCGAAGCGCTTACTGCGTGCGCGGCTCCTTTGACATGTTCAATGCCAGAACCTCCAGGCGGGAGACGATTTGCCGCACGCGAGTGGTGACGACCGCGGGATCGACAAACGTTCGGCGGTCGACGAATACCCACTGGAACCAGTTCCAGGCTGCCAACAACGTCGTGCTCTGATCGAACGCCGCAACCAAGGCCAACTCATCTGCCGACAGTGGGCGAACGATCTGATACGCCGCCAAGCCAATCTGCCAGGCTGCCGGATCATCGGCGGCCATGCTCCCCAGCAGCCGGGCCACGTCGCCGGCGACGGTTTCGATGCGCATCGCTCCGAAATCAATCAGCCCGGTGACTCGCGACCCCTCAAACAGCACGTGGTCGGACCAGACATCCCGGAGACAGGGCTGCAAGGGCACAGGCAACCGGCGGGCGGCCGCCAGCCGCCGGCCAACTGCCGGCGCGGCCTGTTCGAACAGCGCGGCGGCACGGGCGCAAGCAATTTGAGCTCCGCCCAAGCAGCGAGCTCGCCTCCGCGACCCGTCGCCGAGCTCGTGACCTTATCCAAAATGCGTTGAAACTCGCCGCCGCGGAGCGATTCGAGTTGTGCCAAGCGCTGCGCGACGCCAGGCGATTGCGTCGCGCCGTGCGCCAGCGGAAAGCCAGCCGACGCGAGATGGAACTTCGCCAGCGCGGCGAGCGCTGCGGACAACTTTTCCGGCAGCCGCGCAGGAAAATAATCGGCAGCGCCGGCCAGCCAAGGCGCGAGCTCCCACCGATGGCCGTCCGACTCGACGAACCCAGCTCCGCGGCGCGTGCGGATCGGGGCGGGAACAAAATCGATGCCGCCGAACGCCACATGCCACAGCACGTCGTGGATGAATCGCAGCCGCTCGGAATCGGGATGCTCGTTTGGCCAGCGCCGCAGCGCCAACCGACCACGCGGCGCCGTCAATCGCCAGATCTTCGCACCGCTGAATCCTGTTCCCGGACCGACCCGGTCGATCTGCGTCGGCTGACAATCGGCGCCGTAGTGGGCGAGCACCGGCTCGATTTGCGCGTCAGCAAACATGGCGGATTGGAGGAAGCCGGGTTTGGCTGTTTGAAAGGACCGCCAAAGAGCCGCGCAGGGGTAAGCCCCCCGCACTAACCGCTTACCGCGTGCGCGGCTCTTTCGCTCGCCGGATGAAACGGGCCGGGCGTCGCGCGTTCGCCAATCGAGCCGTTGGGCAGAGTGATCTTGATCTCTTGCGGCTGCACTTGCCGCAAGGCCCTGGCGGCGCGATCGGTGATGTCAATAACCGGTCCCGGATAGCAACCAAGCCCTACGACCAGCGCCGTGCAAGCGACCATCGACCACAGTGCGCCGGGCCCCCCTGCGGCTTTGAGCGTAGTGATCGGCGAGCGGAAATACATCGCAGCCACGACACGCAGATAATAGGCCAGGGCAATCGCCGCGTTCACCACGCCGATGATCGCCAGCCCCAGAAACCAAGGACGCAGCGACTCGGCCGGGTCGGTGGTCCCCGCGGAATCGACGCCGAGCGCCCCGATGAACAGCGTGAGTTTGCCCCAGAAACCGGCCAGCGGCGGAATGCCTGCCAGGCTGAACATCGACACGGCCAGCGCCAACGCCGGCAGCGGCCGCGTGCGGCCTAAACCCGAGAGCTCGTCCAAACCATCGACCTGGTGGTCGTCGTGGCCCAAATATTTGAGCGCCGCGAACGCCCCAATCGTGGCCAGGCAGTACACGGTCAGATAGAAAATCGCCGTGCCCACGCCGTCGATCTTGATGCCCCCTTCGGCCTTATCGAACACCTTCCCACCGATAAAATGCTGGTCGTGGGCCAGGCCGACGCTCAGCCCGATCAGGATGTAGCCGCCATGGGCAATCGACGAATAGGCCAGCAGCCGGCGGATGTTGTCCTGCCACAATGCCAGCACGTTGCCCAACGTCATCGTCAGCACCGACAGCACGAGGGCGATTTTCCAACCGAGCATTTCCATGCCGGGCATCGAAGCGAAAACCAACCGCACGAGCACCAGCAAGCCTGCCACCTTCGGCAGCGTGGCCAGCAAGCCGGCATTGGTGTTGCTCGTGCCCTGATAGACATCGGGCGCGTAGAAATGAAACGGGACGAGAGTCATTCGGAAACCCATGCCCGCGAAGACCAACAGCAGCCCGATCGGAGCCAGCTTCAGCGCTTGCGGCAGGAACTGCGACGGCTGCGAGCCAAAGGCAGGGCGCAGGATTTGAAATAAATGATCCAACCGCGTCGAGCCCGCCGCGCCATACAGAAAACTAAAGCCGTACAGCAGCAGCGCGGACGAGAGGATGCTGAGAAAGAAATATTTTGCCGTCGCCTCCTGGCCCAACGGTCCACGGCGGCCGAGATACAGCATGACATACGTGGGAATCGAAACCAGCTCCAAGCCCAAAAACAAAATCGCTAGATCGTAGCCCGTGGCCACGATCATCAGCCCGGCCAGGATCAAGAGCAGCGAGCCGGCGTATTCCGCGGCCGGCCGAACCGAGGGCGAATGCGCGGCGGTCATCGCCAGCAGCAACCCGAACAACAAAATGCCCCACCGCGAGACGTGGCCGAACAAATCGACCGCCAGCGGGCCGCTGATCCGAGCCCAGGGCGTTTGCCCGAAGAGCGCGGCGTTCTCGTGGCAATCTTGCCAGATCATCACCGCGGCCGCCAATACGATCGCGGCGGCAGCCAACAAATTCGGCATCAACCGGCGCGGGACAAACGCGCCGGCCATGAAGATCAACGTCGCCGCCGCAATCAGCACGATTTCCGGCAGCAGCAGGTTGAGCGTTTCCGTCGGTCATGGGGCAAGGCTCGCTGCAACGGGGCCAGCGGCGGAGCGCGACGGGGATTGCGGGCGGTTCGAATTCGAGTGCTGGGGCACGCCTGCCGCGGGATCCTCATTGGTCTTCGGAGCATTCGCCGCGACCTCAGGCTTCGGCGCCGCGTAATCGCGCTCGATGATCTTGTCGATTGGCCCGGCGAGCTCTTGCACGGCGGGGGCGATCGGCCGCAAGAATTCGCCCGGCAACAAGCCGATCCAAAGCACGAACACCGCCAGCGGGGCGAGCGCCAATATCTCGCGAAAACTCAGATCGCGCGGCGCGGCGTGAGCACCCACAGCGCCATGACCGTGGGTAGCGCGCTCCGGGTGATGTGAGCCCTGAGCAGCAGTGGCGTGAGCCCCCGCCCCGTTAGCCCCGTGCGGATCGACATCCACGATCGGCGGATAATCACCCGGCTCGCGGAGCGGTCCAAACAGAATTCGCCGCACCAGGTTAAGCATGTACCATGCCCCCAGCACGACGCCCGAAACCGCCACCACGGCCAGCACGAGCCAATGCCAGCCAATGCCCGCGGGCGATTGCGACCAGCCGCGCTGGAACATGCCCAACAGAATCAAGAATTCACCCGCGAAGCCGTTCGTCCCCGGCAGGCCGATGCTGGAGAAAGTAAAGAATACGAGGAAGAATGCCAGCCACGGCAGCCTGCGGGCCAAGCCGCCGCAAATCGGCGATGTGCCGCGTGTGATAGCGTTCGTACAACATCCCGACCAAGGCAAACAGCGCCCCGGTCGAGATGCCGTGATTGATCATTTGCAGCACGCCCCCCTGCAAACCCAGCGAGTTGAGAGCGAAGATGCCCAGCATCACAAAACCCATGTGGCTGACGCTGGAACAAGCGATCAGCCGCTTCATGTCCGTCTGCGCCAGCGCCAGCAATGCCCCGTACACGATGCCGATCACCGCTAGCCAGCAGCAGCAACGGCAGGCAAATGGCCGTGGCCTCGGGCAGCATCGGCAAATTGAAACGCAGGAAGCCATAACAGCCGATCTTCAGCAGCACACCGGCCAACAGCACGCTTCCCGCCGCCGGCGCTTGCGTATGAGCCAGCGGCAGCCAGGTGTGCAGCGGAACCAGCGGCACCTTGATCGCAAAGCCGGCGAACAACGCCAGGAACACCAGCAATTGCAAATGGCCATGCGCCGCGTCGTTGGGAAGCGGATTCTGCGCCAGCGCGGCGGTCAAGCCGGGCGATGGAAAACGTCAATTCGTGATTCGGCGAGGAAAGGTATTGCCAGATGACAATCGTCAACAGCCCGAGAAACGTGAGCACGCTGCCGGCGAACGTGAACAGGAAAAACTTCACCGCCGCGTAGCGCCGCTCTTCGCTGCCCCAAATGCCGATCAGGAAAAACAGCGGAATCAGCGTGAACTCGAAGAAGATGTAAAACAAAATGATGTCGCGGGCGGCAGAACACGCCCAACATGCCGGTTTCCAGCAGCAACAGCATCGAATAGAAGCCGACCGGCCGATCGGCGATCGACTCCCAACTAACCAGCACGGCGGTGAACGTGAGCAATGCCGCCAGGCCGAAGAGCCACACGCTCAGCCCGTCCAAGCCGACGCTGAAAACTGGATGTCGATCGGGGCCTGGTTCCCCAGCCAGCGAGAGCTCGGTGACGGCAAAGTCCGGCGCGCCGCCTTCGTGGGCCGTCGCCCGGCAATAATTCACGATCACGATTGCCGCCATCACCAGCGTGACGAGCGCCGTGATCAGCGCGCTTTGCCGCACCGCGGCGCGGATTCCACCTGCCGGTCAGCACGGCGAGCAACACGCCGAACAGCGGAAAGAAGATCGTGACTGATTAGCAGTTGTTGCATGCGCAATTCTACCAAGGCAGCCACTTCATCATCGTGCCAATCAACACCAACAAACCAAGAATCATTGCCATAGCGTAAAATTGCACCACGCCGTTTTGCAGCGACCGCAAGGCCGTGCCAACCAACGGCGGGACCGCCCCCACCAGATTCACCAAACCATCGATCACGGTCCGGTCGAACCACGAGCAAACAACCGCCAAGCCTTCCATGCGGCCGCACAACGAGCCAAAATAAATCGGATCGAAGAAAAATTTTCCCTGCGACAGCCACCACGCCGGGCTCAGCCAGCGTGCCAGCGCATTCGACATGACTGCGGTCGCCGAGATACAGAAATGCCGCCAGCCCGATGCCCAACAGCGCCCCCACCGTGCTGATCGTCGCCACGAGATTATGCGCCTCTTCGTGCGCATCCTGGGCTCCGGCCAGCTTCGGCACATCGCTCCAAGCCAGCGACGGGGTGAGCGTAATGAAATCGGTGAAGCCGGACAGCAGCAAGAAACCGACCACCGTGGCGCAGATCGCCAAGATCATCAGCGGCACGGTCATCGTCCGCCGGCGATTCATGGGCATGATGCCCGGCTTCGGCCGGAATGCGCTCTTCGCCGAAGAACGTCATGAAAAACGCCCGAAACGTGTAAAACGCCGTCAGGACCGCGGTGACGTGGCGACCCAAAACAGGGTCTTATAAAACACACCTTCGCTGCAGACCCGCGATGCCGAACACCGTGCTGGCGGCGACATCGCTTGCCACGGTTTGGCCGCGCTGAATAGCAAGTTGCCAGAATGCCGTCTTTGCTCCAAAATCCGGCGAACGGCGTCAACGCCCGCCAGCGCCAGACAGCCGACCAAAAATGTCCAGCAATGTGACCGGCATGAGTCCGCGCAGACCGCTGAATCGCCGCATATCGACGATGCCCCCCATCGCGTGCATCACGCTGCCGGCGCCGAGGAACAGCAGCGCTTTGAAAAACGCATGCGTGAACAAATGGAACATCCCGAACACGATGCCCGGCAACACAGCCGAGGCCCAGGCTCAGGAACATGTAGCCAAGTTGGCTGATCGTCGAATAGGCCAGCACGCGTTTCAAATCGTTTTGCGTCATCGCAATCAACGCCGGCCATGAGCGCCGTGAAGCAACCGATCAAAGCCACGGCATGCTGGGCTTGCGGCGCGGCAACGAACAGCGGCGTGCAGCGCGCAATCATGTAGACGCCGGCCGTAACCATCGTGGCGGCGTGGATCAAGCGCGCTCACCGGCGTCGGGCCCTTCCATCGCGTCGGGGAGCCAAACATGCAGCGGAAACTGGGCGCTCTTGCCGCAGGCCCCGGCCAACAGCAGCAAGCAAATCGCCGTGCCGACCGCTCCGCCGACATAACCGACCGCCATCGGGCACCGCCAAGCCGGTGCTGACCAAGCACGCCCGCCGTTTGCACCACGGGCGTTGCCGGCTGGCATCCTTGCCCAGTGGGCGTGTCGTGAAAATCGAGCGTGCCGTAGGTGGTCCAAATCAAAAACAGCCCGATGACAAAACAGAAGTCGCCGACGCGATTGACCAGAAACGCCTTCTTGCCCGCCGCGACCGCCACGGGCTTCTCATACCAAAAGCCGATCAGCAAATAGCTGCACAGCCCGACCGCTTCCCAAAACACGAACAGCAGCACGAAATTGCTGGCCGACACCAGCATCGTCATCGAAAACACGAACAGGCCGATATAGCTGAAGAATCGCCAATAGCCCCGGTCGCCATGCATGTAGCCGATCGAATAGATGGCCACGAGCGTCGAGATGAACGTGACCATCGCCAGCATGATGGACGTGAGCGGATCGGCCCGGAGCGTGACGGCGATCGAAAAACTGGTGGTTCGCCGGCCGGCATCGCCGTCACCAGCGATCCGCACGTCGGCCGAAGCTTCGCGTCGGCCGGCGAGCCGGGCGACGGCGTTTTCGCGGAATGCGTCGTGCACGTCGACCCAGTTCCAAAGCGTATACGTTTCCTCATAGCCGATGCGGCCCGACGCATTGGCCCGATGCGAGCCGGTTTCCGCGCCGGAGTTCACCTCTTTCAGCAGCATCAAGCTGAGCAGGAACGAGCAGCCGATCGCCAGCACCACCGGCCAATGGCTGCGCGACTTCAACAGCCAGCCGAAGCAGGCGACCAGCACCGCCGCCGCCAGCGGCAGCGCAGGAATCAGGATGAGCAGCGTTTCGTCATGATACGATCGGTGACGGGCACGGTGCAAGATTCGCTCTGTCGCGGCCTCGTCGCGGGACGGTTCGACGCCCGCGGGGGTCAAATGCGGCCAGGCGGCGGCCGGCTCGGTGGTTTCGGGCAATTCGGCATCGGTATACGGAGGCAGATTGCTCTCGCGGATCTCGTGCCAGGCGTCGATATCAAGCTTGCCGTTGCGATGGTAAAGCATCAGCACCAGGGCCAGCGCGATCGCGGCTTCGCAGGCCGCCACGGTGAGGCTGAAGATCACCACGATCTGGCCGCCCCAATCGTTATGATACCGGCCCCAAGCGACAAAGCTGACCGAAACGCCTTGCAACATCATCTCGGCCGCCAGAAACATGACGATCATGTTCCGCCGACTGAGGAAGCCGACCATGCCGATGCCAAACAACAACGCCCCGACCAGCAGCGACTGAAAGAGCAAGCCGGTTTCGCTTCATCCATGGGTCGGCTCCTTCGGCGGAGAGGTCGGAACGGTCGTCGACCTGGATCGCGGACTGGGCCCCGTCTCGAGCGTCCGATCGAATTCGCCGTGGCTCTTCCGCCCCGGCAGGGCTTCGTGACTGACCATCGCGATCGCGCCGACCAGGGCCACCAGCAGCAACGTGCCGGCGACTTCGACGCCAATCAGATAGCGGCTGAACAGTTCCGCGCCCAGATGGGCCACGTGGTCGTCGGCCAGGATGTTTGTTTCGCAATTCGGCCCGCGGCGTTACCGGCGCTTGACCGAGCGAAGTCGCCCAGGCAAGGCCATGGTGAGAATGCCGACCAGCACCGCCGCCGGTGACAGCCGACACCAGCGGCTCCCAGGAGACGCCGGTCGTAATAGGCGCGGCCGGTGGATTGGGCCAGCATCAGCACGAACAGGAACGTCACCAGAATCGCCCCGGCATAAACGACGATCGTGGCCACGGCCAGAAACTGGGCCCCCTGAAACAACAACAAGCCGGCGGTCCCGACGAGCGACAACGCAAACCACACCGCGCAGTACACGGGGCTGCGAAACGTCACCGCCGCGACCGACGGCGATCGAGCGTCACGCCGGCAGCACCCAGAACAAACCCTGCGTCGCGCCAGGTGCCGAGCTTGCCAAGCCAGCATGCCGCTGAGCGCCAGACCCAGCCAAAGTCAACAGCCAACCGAACAAGCGTCCGCCGGCTTTGCCCCGCGGCAGCAACAGCCACAGCCCCAGCGCCAACAGCACTGCGGAGCCGGCGATGATCTGGACTGGGTTGAAGTGGGGCATATTCGAGATGAACCCTCGTAGGGTGGGCACTGCCCACCGCCATTCCGCCATCGGTCAAATTACTTGGTGGGCGATGCCCACCCTACGCCGACTGTGGCTCGTGCGAAGGACAATCTTGCCGAACGCGGCGCTACGCCGCTAGTCCCCGACTTTCATGTTTTCGTTTGCCCGGGATTGCATCGGCTCGGTATCTTTCGTTTTGTCGTACACGCTGAGCAGCTTTTCCTTGTCGAAGATCATCTCCTCGCGGCTGCGGCCGGTGAGGTCCAGAAAGCTTGTCAGCTCGATCGCATCGACCGGGCAGGCCTCTTCGCACATGCCGCAGTAAATGCAACGCAACTCATCGATCGAAAAGCTCTCAGGATATTTTTCCCGATCGGGCCACGGGCTTTCCACGCCGACGATGTCGATGCAATGGGCCGGGCAGGCCGTGGCGCAGAGAAAACAGGCCACGCATTTCACCCGGCCCTGCGTCGTCCTTGTTCAGCCGATGCACGCCGCGATAAATCAGCGGATTGCCGACCTTCGGGCGCTCTTCGGGAAATTGCAGCGTCACTTTGCGGCTGAACAAATGCTTGACCGTGGTGGTCAACCCCTGCACGAACAGCGGCAAATACATCCGGCCCGAAAGCCCCATCGGCGGGTCTTCGATCCAGCGGATTTTCGGGTCGTCGGGTTTCATAGCGTTCCCTGGTTAGGCGCGACGCAGAGCGGAGCAAGTCGGCCAATTCAATTCAATCTCGCAATCCAAGTTCAGGATCCAGTGCCGAAACAGTGCGCCGTGGCCGGTTGTCGACCGCCATGCGGGGCCAATAAGCCCGCGACGATGAAGGCGACGATCATCACGACCCAACTGATGGCTACCGTAATCCACACGATGTCGGTCCCGACCCAAGCGGCAATCGACTGGCGGTACTCGGTGAGCACGGCCATCGGCACCAGGTTCACCAGGCCCAGCGGCAGCATCACTTTCCACGCCAGCGACATCAATTGATCGAATCGGAACCGGGGCCAGCTCCAGCGCACGAGCATGAAGAACAGGATCACGGCCATCACTTTGGCGCCGAGCACGACAATGCGCAAGATCGCCGTGAGCCAGGTCGACGGTGTCGCTCGAGCCGGTAATACCCCAAAAATGCCAGCCGCCAAAGAACAAGATCACGATCAGAAACGCGGCCGACGATCATGTGCAGAAATTCGGCCACCAAGAACAACAACAGCTTCATGCCGGCATATTCGGTGTGATAGCCGCCGACCAATTCCTGTTCCGCTTCCGGCAGATCGAACGGCAGCCGGGCCGCCTCGGCGAACGACGCCACGGCGAACACGAACAACCCCAGCGGCTGCGTGAGAAAATTCCAAACGCCGCTCGCGGCCTGATCGGTGATGATCGTGTCCAACCGCAACGAGCCGCTATAACAGCACGACGCCCAAGATGCCCAGCCCCAGCGGGATTTCGTAGGCGATCAACTGGGCGCTGGACCGCAAGCCGCCGAGAAAGCTGTATTTGTTGTTGCTCGCCCAGCCGCCGAGGATCACGCCATAGACGGCAATGCTCGACAGCGCGAACACGTAAATCAGGCCGACGTCGATGCCGGCGCGACGACCAATCGAAATCGGCTATGCAATGCCTTCGATCGCGCAGCGGCGGCAACACGCTGCCGAACGGGATCACGGCGAAGATGGCCAAGCGCCGCGGTGAGAATCACGATCGGCGCCAGACGCGAACAGCCCCTGATCGACCTGAGGCCGGCGTGTAGTCTTCCTTGAAGATGAATTTCAGCCCGTCGGCCAGCGGCTGGCCCAGGCCGAACATGCTGAATTTTCGTGAGCGGAATGCCGACGCGATTGGGCCCCAGCCGATCTTGCACCCAGGCGGCGATCCAGCGCTCCACCAGCACCAGATACGCCGCCGCCGTCATCAGCCCGCCCAGGAGCAGGACGATTTTCACCAGCGCGATACTTCCGACCGCGATCCACGTCATGCGTTTTGTGTTGCCTGTGCCTTATTCTCCCTCTGCCTCGACGGGAGAGGGTCGGGGTGAGGGTGATGGAATGCTCAGTCAACGCTGCTACCCCTCACCCTCCAACCCCTCTCCCCCAAGGCGGCGAGGGTAGTCATTGGTTTCCACGCGTTTACGAATGCGCCGCTGCGCCTGCCAACAAATTCACTTTCAGATCGATCCCATCGGCGGCACTTCATTGGCCGCCGCCGCGAAATAGATGATGTCTGCCGGCCACTTCGCTCAGAGCACGTGCGCGGATTGTACAATCCCTTTACGTCCCAGCAGCCGCCAGTACAAGCGGCCCTTCGACCCAGACGCCGGCCGGCGGACGGATCGCCCAGTCGAACGATTGCAACCGGTCGTTGAAATTCACATACGAGCCGGCCCGTTCGGCGAACGACGCCCCGGGCAATTGGTACGTGGCCCGTCGCCAGAGCGGCGAATCGAACAGGTCCTGCACGATCAGCAACTCGAGCATGCCGAATCGCTCGGCGGTGGCTTCGTCGATCCACGGCTTCGGATAGCCGGCCGAAACCCAGGCTGCGCGGATTTCGCCGCGGTCTAAGTCGTTCCAAGATCTGGTCGAACGTCGTGCAGTCCGCCGCTAAATTTCTTGAGCACCGCCTCGACGCCGCGGCGATTCGGGCACTTTTCGGCGTGGATCGTAAACCCGCCGGGAAACGTTCGTCCTCGCCTTCCGTCGGCACAGGCCCGAGCGCCAAGACGGCTTGCGGATCGTAGCTTCCGTGCCAAGGTGGCCAGGAGATAGGCTTCTTCCACCGTCAGCTGTGGCGAGATCACGGCCGCCAGCCGGCCGGCACTTGGCCAGCTTCGATTCCAACTCCGAAATCACCAGCGGCCACTGGATGTCGGTGTAGCCGGTTTCGTCCCGCTTGCGCGGCGACCAGCCGCTCGGGCTGCGTCATGCACGTAATGATAGCCGTAGCGGCCTTCGTCGCACATCCACCACTTGTTGACGAACGGATTTTCGCGCGGCTTCAGCCGATAGACCGTGTCCTGGTTCTCTTCGACCAGGATCGAGCAGCCCGTCGAGCAGCCGGCGCACACGCCGTCGTGCGATTTTCATGAACCAGACGCGCTGCTTGTAGAGAAAATCCTTGTCTCCCAAGTGCGCCGACGGGGCAAAGATCGACCACGTTGCCCGACATCTTGTTTTCCAGCGGATGGCCGGGCAAAGACATCGATCTCCTCGTGGCTGCCGCGGTTGATGACCATCAACTCGCGCGTGCCGCTGATCTCGCGGGCAAACCGCACGCAGCGGCTGCACATCACGCAGCGATCGACGAACAGCGTGACCGTCGGGCCAAGCTCGCGGCGGCGGCTGGTGAAGGGGCGGATGTCGGCCCGGCGCTCCGACTGGCCATGCTCGAAATGATAATCCTGCAACAGGCATTCGCCGGCTTTGTCGCAAATCGGGCAATCGATCGGATGGTCGATCAGCAAGCTCTTCTTCGACCCGGGCCCGGCTGTTCCGCACGTTGTCGTTGTCGGTGACGATCACCATGCCGTCTTTGGCCGGCGTTTGGCAGGCGGGCACAAGCTTGGGGACCATCGTGATCGCGCCGGTTTCGGCGTTGCGCGTGCCGGTTTCGACCAGGCACATCCGGCAACTGGCCACGACCGTCAGCCCGGCATGCCAACAATAGAATGGAATATCGACGCCGCCGCGGGCCGCGGCCTGAATGCAATTCAACCGCTCCTGAGCGCCGACTTCCACCGGCTTGTCCGTCGACGATAACTGTTCCCATAGTTGCGTGGGTTTTCTCAGTCGTGCCGCTTCGACGGGTCAATGCTGTCAGAGGCACGCGTGACGCTCGACCATATAGCCGGCGGGATTCGTGCGGCGGATGTAGTCTTCGAACTCGCCGCGGAATTTGCGGATCGCGTTTTTCATCGGCCACGCGGCGCCGTCGGCCAGGCCGCAGATCGTCGTGCCGGGAATGATGCCGATCGAGTCGCCGATTTCCAGCAGCAGATCGAGATCGCGGATGCGGCCGCGGCCGGCCTTGATCCGCTCGACCATCCGCAGGGCCCAGGCGGTCCCTTCGCGGCAGGGAGTGCATTGGCCGCAGCTTTCATGCTGGAAGAACCGGCAAGTATTGTGCAGGAAATCGACGATCGACGCGGTTTCGTCGATCACCGTAACGGCCGCGGTGCCCAGGCCCAAGCAGCCGACCTTGCCGGGGCCGGCGAAATCCAGCGGCGTGTCGAATTCCGACGCCGTCAGCAGTCCCATGCTGATCCCGCCCGGAACCGCCGCTTTGGCTTGCCGCCCTTTCCACACGCCGCCGCCATATTCGTCGATCAATTGCCGGCAGGTGATTCCCAGCGGCGCTTCGTAGCAGCCCGGCTTGTTCACATGTCCGCTGATGCAATACAGCTTCGGGCCGTAGCTGCCGGCGTCGCGCGGGTTCTTGGGATCGGCTGGCACGCCGATCGATTTGAACCAATCGGCTCCGCGGCGGGCGATTTGCGTGACGCAGGCCATCGTCTCGATGTTGTTCACCACCGTCGGCTTGCGGAACAAGCCTTCGACGGCCGGAAACGGCGGCTTGATCCGCGGCCAGGCCCGTTTGCCTTCGAGGCTTTCGATCAGGCCCGTCTCTTCGCCGCAGATGTAGGCCGCCGCGCCGCGGTGCATGATAGATATCGAGCGAAAACTCGCGTTCCCAGGATATTCTTCCCCAGCAATCCGGCGGCATAGCATTCGTCGATGGCCGATTGCAGCCGCTCGTAGCAGAGCGGATATTCGAACCGCAGATAGATATAGGCCGTCGACGCCCGCGTGGCATAGCAGGACAGGATCATCGCCTTCGAGCACCTGATGCGGATCTTCCTCCATGAGGATCCGATTGTTGAACGTCGACGGTTCGCTTTCGTCGGCATTGATGCACATGTAGATCGGGCCGGGATGGTCCTTCGGCAGGAAAGTCCATTTCAACCCGGTGGGAAAACCGGCGCCCCCCCGGCCGCGGAGATTGCTCGACTTGACCAGGTCGATCGTCGCCGCGGGCGTCATTTCCTTGAGCACTTTGCGCAGCGCCGTATAGCCCGCCGGCAGCCTGATACGCCGCGAGCGTATGGCTATTCGGCTTGCCGATATTGGCTAACAGAACTGGTTCAAATTTAGGCATAAACGACTGCTAGATCGACATTCACATTCGGCTCGGCCCGCGACCCTCCGCTCGCCCCTTGCGGGAGATGGGCCGGGGGTGAGGGGTGGCATCGCGAAACGTCACTCAATCACCCTCGCCCCAACCCTCTCCCGTCGAAGGAGACGGAGAACATTATGAACGGCATTCGGTTAAAAACTTGTCGGCCTTCTCCGTGGTCAGGTCTTTGTGCAGCGACTTATTCGCCAGCATGCATGGGGCGAACTCGCACGCCCCGAGGCACTCGGCGAATTCGAGCGTCAATTTGCCATCGGGCGTGGTTTGTCCCGGCTGGATTCCCGCCGCGTGGCACATGTGCTCCAGAATCTCTTCGCCGCCGCGCAGGGCGCAACTGATCGAGCGGCAAACCCAGGCTCGTATCCGTCCGTGCGGCCCGATCTTGCTTGAACAGACCGTAAAACGACAGCGTGTCCTGCATGTCGGCGGGCGCAGCTCCAGCAATTCGGCGATTTCTTCCACCGCTTTGAGCGGCACGTACCGCAGATGCTCGTTCACGATATGCAACGCCGGCAAGGTGACTGCTTGCTTCGTGGGATAGCGCGGAAAGTATGCCCGGATTTGGGCTACCATCTCGTCGCTCAAAATTCGCTCAACCGTTGCCATGCGTTCTTGCTACCTCCCGATCACTCGCAGCCCATTGAAAAAGGGGACAGGCACTTCGCTCGGGCCTTACAACCACCGCAATCACTCGTGACTGCTCAGAGCCAGTCCCCTTTTTCAACAATTTCTAGCGATCCAACTCGGCCGCGATGATGTTCAAACTTCCCAGCACCGCCACGATATCGCTCAGCGTGTGTCCGCGAATCAAGTAGGGAAACATCGCAAAATGGATATACGACGGCGGCCGGCAGCGGGCGCGATACGCCACGTCGGTCCCGTCGCCGACCAGATAAAAACCCAACTCGCCATTGGGCGACTCAATGGCCGCGTAGCTTTCCTCGTTCGGCACCTCGAATCCGCGGTTGCTCATCACCAGTTCGAAGTGCGAAATCGTTCCCTCAATGGTTGAATAGACCATCCGTTTGTTCGGCAGCGTGGTGCGATCGCCGATCGGTACGTTCACCGGGCCGGCCGGCACATTCTCGATCGCCTGGGCCACGATCCGCAGGCTCTCGCGCATCTCCGCCATGCGCACCAGATACCGGGCAAAGCAATCGCCTGCCGTGGCGCAGCAAACCTGGAAATCGAAATCGGGATAGCAGAGATACGGCTCGTCCTTGCGCAGATCGCGTGTCACGCCGCTGGCTCGGGCAATCGGACCGCTGGCGCTGCGGTTGATCGCCTCGGCCTTCGATAGCACGCCGACGCCTTTGGTCCGGTCGATAAAAATCCGATTGCGGTTCAGCAACCGATCCATGTCGTCGAGCGTCTTGGGGAAATTCTTGACGAACGCTCGAATCTTCTCGACTACCAGCGGCGTCATGTCGTACATCAGCCCGCCGACACGGGTATAGCTGTTCGTGAACCGGGCGCCGCACAGCGTTTCGAAGATGTCGTAGAGCACCTCGCGCTGATAAAAAGCGTAGAGAAAATAGGTGAAGGCGCCGGTGTCGAGTCCCGCCGCGCCGTTGCACAGCAGATGGTCGCTGATCCGCGACAGCTCGGTAATGATCACGCGGATATATTGGGCTCGCCGCGGCAGTTCGATCCCCAGCAGCCGCTCCACCGCGCCGTGCCAGGCCACGTTGTTGGCCATCGGCGAGATATAGTTCATCCGATCGGTGACGGTCACATATTGGTTGTAATTGAGACTCTCGCCGATCTTTTCGAAGCCGGAATGGAGATAGCCAATGTCCGGCATCGCATCGACAACCCGTTCGCCGTCGAGCTTCAACACCAGCCGCAACGTGGTATGCGTCGCCGGGTGCTGCGGCCCAAAGTTAAGCGTCCACAGGTAATCCTGCGTTTCGTCGTGAACCAGATTTTGATTTGCCGGTGCGATTGCCATTCGAGTCAGCACGCGAAATTCAGTCGATGGAACTGGTTCATCAAGCGCGGTTGCGGGTGATCACCGGGAAATTATGCCGCTCGCCGCGCCCTTGCAGCGGATAATCCTTCCGCAAGGGAAACGCGGCAAACTCGTTGGGCAAGAGAATGCGGCGCAAATCGGGATGCCCCGCGAACTGGATTCCGAACATGTCCCACACTTCGCGCTCCAGCCAATTGGCTCCTTCCCAAAGTGGCACCGCGGTGGGCACCGTCAGGTCGGGCTCGTTGAGAAACGCGCGAATGCGAATCCGCTCCGAAGTGTCGGCGCCGGCCAGCGCGTAAACCAAGCCGAACCGGTCGGTCGCCCCGCGATAATTCAAATAGTCGACGCAGGTGATGTCGACCAGCATGTCGAAATGCCGCTCGACCTTCAGAAACTCGAGCACGGCATACAGCGACTCCGGCGGAGCCACCGCCCGCCACTGCCCACGGAATTCGCTCGTTTTCACGGCGGGAAAACGAGAGATTAGCGCGGCGATGGTGGCGGGATCGGTCATGCTTTTTCGAGTCGCGTTCGCTTTCGAGTTTTGTCTTGCGTGATCTTGGGAGGGCAGGGCTCCTGCCAGCCGGGCGCTGGCGGCTCGGCAGGAGCCTCGCCCTCCCGAATCCTGTTTAGATCTGATTTTCGGTTTTAGCCGTTCGGGTTCCGTGAGCCGTCGAATTGCACTAGCCCCGGCACTTCAACGAGGGCGCGCTTCGGCGCCTGCCGGGCCGCGGTGTCGAATTCCTTGCCGCGGATCGTTCCTTCTCGTTGGATTTTGTCCTGCAAGTCGATGATGGATTGGATCAGTTGCTCCGGCCGCGGTGGGCAGCCGGGAATGTACATGTCGACGGGAATGAACCGGTCGATGCCTTGCACAACGCAGTACGTGTCGAACACGCCGCCGGTCGAAGCGCAAGCTCCCATCGAAATGCACCACTTCGGCTCGAGCATCTGTTGCCAGATTCGCTGCAGCACCGGCAGCATCTTCATCACCACGCGTCCAGCGACGATCATCAGGTCGCACTGGCGGGGGCTGAAGCGAAACACCTCGGCGCCGAATCGGGCAATGTCGAACTTGCTCGCCCCAGTGGCCATCAACTCGATACCGCAGCAGGCGGTCGCGAAGGGCATCGGCCACAGGCTGTTCTTCCGGCACCAACTGGCCAACGAGTCCAAGCGGCCGACCATCACATTTTCGGGCACTTCTATCGCCATCGAAACACCCCTTTCCGCCAGGCGTAGACAAAGCCTAGCGCCAGCAGACCGACAAACACCATGGCCTCGGCGAACACTAGCCCGCGGCTGGAGACCAGACCATGCGCCACGGCGGCGTCGATTCCCGCCACCGCGGCGCCGGCGTGGTTTGCCGTCCCCAAGACTTCCGGCCGCGGACGACTTGCCACAGCCCAGGGATAGAGGAACAGCAATTCCACGTCGAACAACAAAAACACGATGGCGACCAAATGGAAGCGAACGTCGAACCGGCGACGCGCGTCATGGATCGGATCCATGCCCGCTTCGTAGGGCATCTGCTTGACCGCCGTCCGGCGCCGGGGGGCCAAAATCTTGGAGCTACCCAACATGGCGACCGAGAGCAGCGTCGCACAGGCGACAAATAGCAGCACCGGTAAAATGGTCGCCATAACCGGCTCGCAGCGAAAGTTATGATGCCAATTTTGGCCTTGATCGAGACGAGTTTGTGAATCTTGTCACAAACCTCCATCCCAAAAAATGCCGTCGGTCATCTTCCAGAGACCCGGCCGCTCGCGAATTCCCTCTCGGCCGGTCGAAATCCTAATGCTCGCTTCGAGAACGGTCAAGCGGCTCAAACCCTTTGGCCGGTTTGAGCTCCAACGTTCCGTACAGGCAGGACGAGTATCTTTTGCCTCCCGCCTCACTTAAAATCGCGGGACGTCGCAAACCCTCTCTGCCTAATGCTCATCAGAAGATGGGGCCCAACCAGTGAGTTTATCTCAGCGCAAAAAAAGAACCCTTCGCAGGTGGGGCAGGAACCTACGAAGGGTAGGATCGAAGGCGAACCTCCGTTCCGCCTTTATTCTTACTCCAGGGCTATGAGATTCAATACCGCGAATGGGGGAAACCCCAATCTTTTTTTTCGTCTCAAACAGTGAACGACACGCGAAGTCCCTAGCAGTTTCAGAAATCACGCGCACCAAGGTCAGGCAGGAAAATGCCTTTGAAATGAAGCAGGTCTATGCCGCTCGATCTCGCCGAAACGCTGGCTCAACTCGTGGCCCTGCCGAGCGTCAATCCCATGGGCCGGCCCGCCAACGGCCCAGAATTCTACGAATATCGGGTCACCGAGTATCTCGAGCGATTGTTCAGCCGGCATGGCATTGCATCGCACCGTCAGGCGATTGCCCCGCTGCGCGAGAATTTGATCGCCCGGGTTGATGGTTGCCCCGCGCCCGAGGCCGGCGGCACCCTGCTGCTTTTCGAAGTGCATCAGGACACCGTGCCCGTCGACGGCATGACCATTGAACCGTGGAATCCCGTGATTCGCGATCGCCGCCTCTATGGGCGCGGCTCATGCGATGTCAAAGGCGGCATGGCGGCCATGCTAGGAGCATTGGTCCGGTTGGCCGAGACACGCAAATCGAGGTTGGAAACGTGTCCCACCGTGATAATGGCCTGCACGGTGAACGAAGAGAATGGTTTCACCGGGGCGACGGGCTTGTGCCGATTCTGGTCCGATCTCGATTCTCCACTAATTCCCCGCCGGCCCGACGCCGCCCTCGTGGCCGAACCGACCAGCCTAGGCATCGTCGTGGCCCACAAGGGTGTTGTCCGCTGGCGATGCCATACGCATGGTCGCGCGGCCCACAGTTCGCAGCCGGAGCAAGGGGACAATGCAATCTACCGGATGGCCGCGGTGGTGGCCGCCCTGGAGCGATACGCTTGCGAAGTGTTGCCAACCCAAGCGGAGCATCGACTGTGCGGCCACCCGACATTGAGCGTGGGGACAATCGCCGGCGGCACGGGCGTGAATCTCGTGCCCCGGCAGGCGACAATCGAAATCGATCGACGGCTGGCGCCTGGCGAGCAGCCGGCCCAGGCCTATCAGCAGGCGATCGCTTATGTCGCCAACGCCGTGGGTCCCGCAGGCGCGGCGCACATCGAGCACGAGCCGCCGTTCATCCAGAACGCCGGACTTTCCGACGCCAACAACGTCTGGCTAGCCGCGCGGCTGGGCTCCACGATTTCCGCGGTCGGGGGCTCGGCTCGCACCTCGGGCGTCTCATTCGGCACCGACGCCGCAGCGCTTTCTCTCAGCGGCGTGCCGAGCGTAGTATTCGGCCCCGGCTCGATCAACCAGGCCCACACCGCCGACGAATGGCTCCCGCTGGATGAATTGCAAACAGCCAGCGAGATCCTCTTCCGCTTCGCCAGCCGAGCTCTTGAGCCAACAACCGGCTGAGCCGCATCGCCCGGGTAAAGTCAAATCGGCGCGCTTCAAAGAAGTACCGAGTGACGTCTCCGAGATGCATGCGACGCTCGGTCGGCACGCAACGGTTGGTGGTGCTCTGTTTCCCGCCGCTGAAATTGATTCACTTTTTGCGCAATCCGTGCCATTCGTGGCGTCCGTGGTTGAATTTCCCGCGCGAAAACACGGGAAAAACAAACCACGGATTGCACCGATCACGCGGATGACGGAATGATTATTTCGGCTGCATCCGATCCACCACACTTTGGGTCGTACGACGGCTGTTTGCACGTTCTGTGGTGACGGTAAAGGGAACTGGGTACAGTCGAACTAGTGAGTTAGATTAGTTTACGGAGTTTTAATCCGCCCCAAACACATGCCGCCCCCGACGCGAAATAACCGACAACACCGAGGACGAACCAAGGCCAAGCATCTGAATTTAAACTGCCACGCTGAAGAAAGACAATCACGGGGATCGATAGCACAAATATCAAGTCGAGAAAAAGCATCGCACCAAAAACCAGAAGAAGTGTCGAAAGCATCCGACGCCAGAATGGTAGAAGTTTCTTCCCTGTGAATGCGACCGGCGAGTCCGTTATCGCGGGCGGTTCATACGGGTTTTCATCCTGCACATCCATTCTAGTTAAACAACCGCCGCTGCTGTTCATCGGCGGCGGCTTCGTCGGGCACGCTCAGGCCGAGGTGCAGATAGCCCTTCGCCGTCACCTTGCGGCCGCGGGGCGTGCGGATCACGAGTTCCGAACGCAACAGAAATGGCTCGACTTCGTCGGTCAGCGTGTCGGTGGCGGTGTTCAGCGTGTGGGCCACGGCTTCGACGCCCACCGGCCCACCGTGGAAGACGCGGATGATCATCTCTAGATATTTTCGATCCTGCCCGTCGAGCCCCAGCCGGTCGATCCCCTGCATGTCGAGCGCCGCCTCGGCCAGCGGTAGCGTGATTTTGCCGTCGGCCTTGCTGGTGGCGTAGTCGCGCACCCAGCGGAGGCGGTTGTTCGCCAGCCGAGGAGTGCCGCGGCTGCGATGGGCGATTTCTTCGGCGCTGGCGTCGTCGATCGGCACGCGCAGTTTCGCGGCGCTGCGCCGCACGATCACGGTCAATTCGGCGACGCTGTAAAAATCCAGATGCTCGCGCAGTTGGAACCGATCGCGCAGCGGGGCCGAGATCAGGCCGGCCCGAGTCGTCGCCCCAATGAGCGTGAAGGGGCGCAGCGGCATGTTGATCGTCCGGGCATTCACGCCTTCGCCCAGCAAGATGTCGATCCGAAAATCCTCCATCGCCGGATACAAGAATTCTTCGACCGGCTTCGGGAGGCGATGGATTTCGTCGATGAACAGGACCGATTTTTCCTCGGCGTTGGTCAGATACGGAATCAAGTCCTTGGGGGCCGACAGCGCCGCGCCGCTGGCGATTTGCAGGCTCACGCCCAAGTCGCGGGGGATGCAGGTGGCGAACGTGGTTTTGCCCAAGCCGGGCGGGCCGTCGAACAGGATATGGCCCAGCGTTTCGCCCCGTTTCTGCGCGGCGTCGACGGCGATGGCCAAGCCGCTCGAACACCGCCCGTTGGCCGACCATCTCGCGCATCCGCTGGGGGCGCAATTGCAGATCGTCCTCAGGCTCGGGCGGATCGGTCGATTGCAGCAGCGGCTCGCGCACAGCTTGATTCTCGTTGGCGCAGTGACTTCAACCGCCATTCATGCGTGGCAGCCGAACTGAACGGGCGTTGACTGCCCGCAGTATAGCACCGCATGTCGGTTTCCACGAAGCCCGCCCGATTAAGCGGCCTCCAGAGTCTGGCTCCCAAAACTTCGTCGGTCGGTGCTGTGCGCGGCCCAGGCGAATAGCAGCGATAACACCAGAAGTATCGCGGCCACCGCGGCGGCGATCGCTCCGCCGATGCGATACCACGAGACCGGGGCCTGCCCGGTGGCGCGACCGGTTTGGCCATTGAGCAGGAAGCGGAACACGCGGTCCTGGTAGCGATACGCCATGATCCAGACCGGAAGCAGCATCGGCCGGCTGGAGAGATCGGTGATCCGCACGTTCACATGCACGTTGCGCGCCCGTCCCGCCACGAGCTGCTCGCACTCCTGGCCTTCCAGCGATTCGAAGCCCTGGCTGGCCAGCGGACGGGCATATTTCCGCGGCACGCTGAACCGCTCGAACGTGGCGTTTTGCAAATCGACTTTTTCGGGCGGCAGCGCGGGGGCGAGATCGAAAGGGCAAATTGCCATCGTTTCGGCCGTGGTCAAGACCGCGCTCGCGCCGACCAACAAACCGTCGTAGGTCCCTTCATGTTGCCCCGACACGGGATACCAGCTCGCGCAGGCGCTGCGCGGCGTGTGGCTGCTGTCGGCGCAGAAATAGGTGTGTGTCTGGGCTTCGAAGACCCAGAATGGCACGTACACCGGCGTCATCGACACGACCAGCGCTTGCTCCGACAAATCGCCCGGCCGCCAAATGCTGCTGCCAAGCCATTTGCGCATCGCCGCCACGGCCTGTTCGCGCGGAATCGCGAACGGCACGACGCCTTCGGGGGCAATTTCCTTCGCGTCGGGCTGTTTCACCAATTCGGTCGAGCCGCAGAAGGGACAACGCAGCGCGCCGGCCGAGGCGTCGTAGCTCATGGACGCACCGCAACCGTGGCAAACGAAATTGCACGTTACCTCGTGGGCGACGGGAGGGGAGCTCGCTGCCGCCGAAGCCGATTGGCCTGAGCCTGCCGCGCCGCCCGCCGTTGGAGCCGTCCCTCCTGTCTGAGGCGCCGCGGTCCCGCAGTTCGCGCAGAACAAATCTTCCTCATCAAGCAGTGCGCCGCAGACGGAGCATTTCGAAGTCGGCATGTCAGACATAGGAATCGCCAGGCCCCGCTGATACAGAGCCTTTACAGCCGACGAAGTATTAGCCAGAGCATCGCCAGAATCAGGCCGCCGGCCGCGATGGCAATCGCAATCCGCCAGGGAGACAGCGGCTTGTCACCTTCCGTCTTGCCGGTTTGGCCATTCAACAAGAATCGATACAGCTTGCCGCCATAGCGATAGCTCAGCAGATACACGGGCAGCAGAATCAAATCGGAATTCACCTGGCTGAACTCGGTTTGCAGCGCGAGCCCGCGATTGGTGTCGCCCGGCAGAAACTTGGCGATGTTCTGCTGCTCCCAACGCAAGAACTCCTGCTGGCAAGCCGCCTGAGCGGCGTCTTTGGCGACGGAATATTCCTCGCTGAACCAGCCGGCAAGAAAGTAAGGCGTAGCGCTTCAAAGCACCGAGATAGTACGGCTTGATGCGTTCCGCCTGCGCCTGCGGCAAACCTTTGCTGCCCGAGACGAGATAGCCGCTGTAGTAATTGTGATGCTTGCCATCGAGGGGCCACCACTCGGTTTCTTGCACTTCGCGCGTGCGCGTTTCCGTCTTGCCATCGACGGTAACGGTGTACGTCTCGGTGCGATACCAATGCTCGCCAATCTGGGCCGACCACTCGCTGTCGGCCAACATCGAAAACGACCAGAAGGGGAGATACACTCCGCGCAGTTTTCCCTCGGCCTGCGCCGAGCGCAAGTCGCCCGGATGAAACCAGCTTCCCCCGGCCAACCATTCGCGAAATTTCACCAGCGCCTTGTCGGGCGGAATGCTGAAGCCGATCACGAACCCCGGTCGCTCGCGCTGCCCATCGCCGGTCGGCAGTTCCAGGACATACGTCGAATCGCAGAAGGGACAGGCGAAGCTGAACTGATTGGCATCGACCGAAACTTCAGCACCGCAATGTTGACAGCGGAATTGCTTTTGCGGCGCGGCGTCCCTCGCGGCGCCGCGGGCTGGATCGACCGGCTGTGCCGCGCCACAGGCGTGGCAGAACTGATCGCCTGGCTCGACGGGCGAGCCGCAAGCTTTGCAGGGATGCCCGCGCGGGGCGGACACGTTGTCGCCCAGCGTCGGACGCAAGGACGAGACGGCGGCGGCCGGCACGGCGCCGGCGGGCGGCGGAGGGGGTGGCGTCCGAGCGGAATCGGAAGTTGGAGCAGCCGGCATGCGTGCGAATTGTCCGGCGCGGCGGCTTCAATCGCCCGCGCCGGTTTTCGGTTCCTTGTCGCGGTGTTGCGTATGTTGGTAAACGGCCTGGATGATTTCGGCCGCGTCGCGAAATTTCTTCTTGCTGCCCAGCACGGCCTCCAGCAGCCGTCGGGCTTCGCTTTCCGAGTGACCCACCGAGCGCAGGGCGTCGAATGCCTCGGCGGCGGCATCGCGCTGCGAGTCGTCGCCCGGGCCGCCGGCGCTCGTCGGCTGTTCGCGGGCCACGATTAAGGCAAACTTCGGCATCCGCCGCCGCAACTTGGCGATGATTCGCTCGGAGGTCGAAGGCCCGATGCCGGGCAACGACGCCAGCGTCTTCGCGTCTTGCTCCTCGATCGCCGTGGCCACTTCGCGCACCGGGCGCACCATGGCCCGCAGGGCTTTCTTCGCACCCACGCCGTCCACCTCGCAGAACAAATCGAAGAACTCCCGTTCGACCGGGCTCATGAATCCGATCAGCCGCGGCGTGAGCCGGCCGTGCGCCGGATTGCCTTCGAGATACTCGATCGTGTGCAAGCTGATTTCGTGTCCCACTTCGTGCTGCAACTGCCGCCGGGCAAATTCGGGAATCAATACTTCGTATTCGAACGCGCCGACCTTCAGCACCAAATGCGCCATGTCGACCCGCAGCAGTTGTCCGGTGATCTTCGTAATCAAGCGGTTCGTATCCCGTACCTTAGCCGCCGCACTTGTGCGGCGCGTGTTCGCGACTGAACTTGCGTCGCAACCATCGATAACCCAATAGACGATAACCCGTCCGACCCGCGCGATCAAACGGGGCGCGGCCGCCGTGGGCGGTTTGTCGTCGAGCGCTCCAACTGCCCGCGCAGCCGGCCGAGATGGCAATGGCAGAGCGCCACGGCCAGCGCATCGGCCACGTCGGGTGGTTCCGGCACATGTTCCAGCCGCAATTCACGCTGGATCGCCAGTTGCACCTGAGTCTTGGGGGCTCGGCCGTTTCCGGTCAGAATCCGTTTGATTTGCGTAGCGCTATAGGAAACCACGGGGATTCCGGCTTCCGCCGCTGCCAGGCAGATCACGCCGCGGGCGTGGCCCATCAGGATCGACGTGCGCGGATGGGCATAGTGCGAATAGAGCTGCTCGAGCGCCACGACCGCCGGCCTGAGCGCCGTGAGCGCCTCCTGCAAGCTGCGGTGGATCGCAGCCAAGCGCTTTTCCAGCGAAATGCTCGACGCCCCGCCCCGGATCACGCCAGCCTCGATAAGCCGGGGCCCGCCCACTTTGTGGCCGTGAGCCCAAGGGTCGAGCGCTCCATAGCCGGTCGTATCCAACCCTGGATCGATTCCCAAAACCCGTCCGGCGGCAACATGCGCACACGCATCGGCGGTGGTGTCGGAATCGCTCACGCCCGCGTCCACTCGGTGCCGCCGGGGCGATCTTCCAGAGTAATGCCAAGCTGGGTGAGCCGCTGGCGGATCTTATCGGCTGTGGCGAAGTCCTTGGCCTTCCGCGCGCCGGCCCGGATTTCGATGAACAGCTCCATCAATCGTCCCAGCAATTCATCGTCAGCCGACGATTTTTGTTCGACGGGCCGGAGAAACAAACCGACCGTGGCCGACAACTCGCGCAACAACGTGGTCGCTTCGTCGAGCGTGGCGAGATCAGCCGGCGACGCTTGTGCGGCGACTTCCATCCGCTGGGTGTCGACGAACTTGTTGATCTGCCGTAACAAATCGAACAACGTGCCAATCGCCGACCCGGTGTTGAAATCGTCATCCATGGCGTCGGTAAATTTGCGACGCAATTCAGACCAGACTGTGTGCGAGCTGTCTTCCGCGCCGCCTGATGGGCCCGCCGTGCCGTTGCCGCCTAATGCACCGCTGTCATCCGCCGCGCGGTGCGTCGGATACGGAAGATCGTAGAACTTCTTGCCCATGACACGTTCATACCGCTTGAAGAACTGATAGAACTTTTCCAAGCTCTTGGCCGTCTCATCCAGGAATTCTTCGCTGTATTGGATGGGACTGCGGTAATGCGTCGAGAGCAAGAAAAAGCGGATCGCCTCGGGCGCATGTCGCTTGAGCAGATCGCTGAACGGCAAGGCGCCGGTCGATTTGCTGATCTTGCCGGCCCCTTGCGTAGCCTGTTGGACCAACGGATCTGCCGCAGTGGCCGAAGAATTTGCACTCGCCCCGTCGGCCGGCTTCGCCGCCCGGCCGCCGACTTTGCCGGCTTCGCCCGCCGCCTGCATCAGGCCGTTGTGTAGCCAGTATTTCGCCTGCGGCTGCCCGTGGCAGCATTCGCTCTGGGCGATTTCATTTTCATGGTGCGGAAAGATCAAATCCAATCCCCCGCCGTGGATGTCGAACGTCTCGCCCAAGATGCCGCGGCTCATGGCCGAGCATTCGATATGCCAACCGGGCCGGCCTTTGCCCCAGGGACTGTCCCACGAGGGCTCGCCCGGCTTGGCGCTTTTCCAAAGGGCGAAGTCGGCGGGCGAGCGCTTTCGCTCGGCCATCTCGCCCCCTTCGCCGTGCAGGCTGTCGAGCGTGCGCCGGCTCAGCTTGCCATATTCCGGATCGCGGCCGACGTCGAAATAGACATCGCCGTCGGAGACATACGCAAAGCCCTTCTGGACCAGCGTGCCGGTGAAGCGAATGATTTCGTCGATGTTATCGGTGGCTTTGGGAAAATGGTCGATCGTGTCGACGCCCATCAACTCCAGATTGTGCATGTAGTCGGCCGTCATCTCGGTGGCCAACTGAGCCATCGACATGTTGCGAGTTCGCGATTCGACAATCAGCTTGTCGTCGACGTCGGTGATGTTCACGACCCAAGTGACTTTGTAGCCGCAGTACATGAGATAGCGTTTGATCGCGTCGAAAATCACCGGGCCGACCATGTGGCCGATATGACTCGGTTTGTAAACCGTTGGCCCGCAGAGATACATGCCGATCTGCCCAGGCACGACCGGGGTCAGCGATTCTTTCGTGCGGCTGAGCGTGTTGTAAATTCGGAGTGCGGCGGGCGGCGCCGAGGCGTTTGAGGCAGCGCCGCCGGTCGCGGAAGAAGGCTGGGGCATCGTCGTGCTCATGGCGAATGGTTTCGACTGGAATTTGATTGATGGAGGTGGACGACAACCAATTTAGAGCACGAACTCGGGCGGTGACAATCGGATTTGCCCGCAATTCAGGCATCAAAGGCGGCGAAAGAATGGGGACAGGCACCTCGCTGGGCGCATCTGTTGGCAATGCACAGCAACGTGCTCGGAGCCAGTCCCCATTCTTTCACGAACTCTCCGGACCAACGAGCGCCACGCATTGGGCCATCATGGCTTCGCCTCGGCCGACAGCGCCGGTGCCCTCGGCCGTCTTGGCTTTCAGCCCGACGCGATCGACCTCAATGCCAAGCAATCGTCCGAGCCGCTCGCGGATCGCCAGTTTATAAGGAGATAGTTTAGGCAGTTCGGCGAAGACGATACAGTCCAGATTCACCACCGCGAGCCCTGCGTCGTGCAGCTTGGCTAGAGCTGCCTGGAGCATTTCGGCCGAGTCGCGTAAGCGATTCCGCGGATCGGTGTCGGGAAACATCTCGCCGATATCGCCCAGCGCCGCGGCGCCGAGCAGGGCATCGGTCATGGCGTGCAGCAGCACGTCGGCATCGCTGTGACCCACCAGATGCCGGTCGTAGGGAATGTCGATCCCGCCGAGCCGCAACGGTCCGCCATCCCCCAGCCGATGCGTATCGTGCCCGATTCCGACCCGCAATGAAAAGATCGCGAGGGCAGTTCTCATTCTGGTTCCCACGGGATGCTCTCAAGCTGGGCAATCCAAGCTCCGAAATGCGGACATTTTTTCCGAATCACGGCAATTCCAATATATTCGGCGATATCCGGACCGGCCGATGCCTTTCGGCCATCGTATTCCGGCAGGATCGAAATGATTCGCTTCGACGGTGCACTTTCGCGGCCATCATTAATGTTTTCGATGCTTGTTTCCGAAGCGGCGACTGCCTCAAGTTGGCGAACCTGAGCAGCGCAATCTTCGAAAGAAATCGCGAACCCTTTGGGATCCACGAACAGGATCGTCTCAAACTCGTGCAGCTGCAAGTGTGGAATGAAGCGAAAGTAATTTACGTCGATTCGGAATGCCTCTTCCAATGCGCGAACGTAGGGCAATGGATTCGCGGCGACTCGCACGTTCGTACTTTTTCCCGGAAAGTCATTCGGCAAACCGTAAAGATCAAAAAAGGTCGTGAAGAACACATTCGGACCGGATCTCTGGTTTATCGAATTGCGAACGAATTTGCGAATTTTCTCGTACTTGGTCCGACGTCCGAGGCCATACACGTGGTGGTGATTTTTTTCGCCAACGGCCAGCGTATGAATCATGCCGTTGCCCTGCGGAAACAGGTGCGGCTGCAGAACCTGAGCGCAAAATCCCTGTTCGGTTTGGCCCTCGCAGAAGACGACCAACTGCTTCACGGCAGCGGTCCTCCGCCCAGCACGTTCCGCTGCCATAATTCTCCAATCGAATAGTCTTCGAGCCAGCTGTCGAGTTTCTCTTGGTCAAGCCGCCGAAACATCGATTCGCCCTGGTGCGACTCAACCGTAATGATTTCCGCCGGCTCAAAGTTGTTCAGGAATGTCTGCGATTGGGTAGCCACGATCACTTGCGACGATAGCGACGCTGATCGCATCAGCCCGGCGACAATTTCAAGCGCATGCGGATGGAGACCCAACTCGGGCTCATCAAGGATAATTACGTCTGGCAATTCGTCCTCGGGTTGGAGAAACAAAGTGATGATCGCCATTGCCCGAAGAGTTCCGTCGGAAATTTGGTGCGGCCCAAACAGATAATCCGAGCCACGTTTCTTCCAATTCAGAAAGATGTCGTTCGAGTTAAGCCGACTCGGCTCAAGGTCGAAGTCGTCAAATTCGAGCATGACCTTGCGGATAGTGGAGACGATTCGTTGGTAGACCACTTCGTGCTGTTGCCGATAGCCATAAACCATTGCGGCCAAATTCCCAGCATCCGGCATCAACCATCGATTGTCGTTGATGTAACAGGCTTGTCGGATCCTGGCTGTCGGTGAGGTGTCGTGAAAGTGGTAAACCCGACATTGATTCAGCAGATGACGAAAGGCTTTCGCTGTGGGTTCCCCTCGGCTTGCTTCGTCGCCAATCCGCGTTTCTTGGTGTCCGGATCCGAGCGGAACATTGCGTGGCTCAGGAAATTTTGGGCGTTGAAATTGGAGCGACTCGTCAGCGAACACCAAGGTATCCCCTGCCGCGTGAAACAGCCGCATTGAATACCAATCACGGATATCGTTGTTCTCGAACTCCAATTCAGCCTCTAGCTGTGGAGTAATTCTAGGACCGAAAAAGAGCAACGACTGCGCACGACCAGACGTGCCAATATACTGCTGGAGTCGATTGGCCATCATCTCGTTGAGCATCTTGAAGAATGAAACGAAATTGCTCTTTCCTGCGCCATTGGCGCCAATCAAGACGTTAAGGGATTTCAATTCGAGACTCGCATCCTTGATCGACCGGTAGCCCTTGATGACGATCTTTTTTAGTGTTGCCATCGTCTTTCGCTCTCGAAATGCGTCGTTTTCAGGGCCGATACCCCACGGTTAATTATTACCGCGCAAATCAGGACTGGCTATGCACCTATTGCGCGGGCTCAACATCGCGTCTCAAGAGACAAGCCGAGAATTAGGAGTTACGCGACTGGCATCCTAGCGCGCGGCGGGAAGTTGCGGTTGGCGGAGGTCGAGGTTCGTCGCCGCGGCGGCGGCGTCGAGGGTGCCGTATTCGGCGATGACGCGCTTCAGGCGGGCGAGTTTTTCTTCCAGTTTTGGTTCGCCCGAGGGTTCGCTGCCCGGAGCGGCGCCCCAGTGAATCGTTGTGCCGTTGCCGGTCAGTAGGTCGTAGGCTGCCGGGGTCGCGGGATTCACGCCGGCGGCGGGCTTCGCCCAGCGAATGGCGCTCAGCCGCGATTCGACCCAGATCGGGGCCAAGGCGTCGGCGATTTTCAGCGCCGCCGGCGACCACGGTGTCGCCCCAGGCGCTGCCCGGCATGCCGAGCGGGGTGCTTTCCACGCCGGCCAAACGAGGATACGCCTGGGCGTCGGCCCGGGTGAAATCGTCGGTGGGCAGGAGTACGCCGTCGACATCGACCGGATAGAGGCCCCCGGGCACCGCGACCATTGCCACCGGACGACGGTAAACCAGCTCGACATCGACATGGGCCGGATGCCTCTTGCTCACGCGCGAAACTTGCGCGACCCAGGGATGCAGCAAGAACGCCTTGTGAATGCGCTCGATCAGGTCGTCGTCGAGGATCGACATGCCGCCGGCGAGGCCGGCGTTGTGTAGCGCCTCGGCCCGGACATCGGCGCGAATCCATGGCGGCGGCGGGGTGATTTGGATCTCGTCGGCATCCAACTGGTAATCGGGCTGAGCGGCGACGTGGCTGCGGACGCGCTGCCAAAGCAGCATCGCCGCCCAGGCGATCCCCGCCACGGCCACGAGTGCGACGATGGCCGACAACCGTTGGCGAAGCTGGTTTGCAATCGAGCCAAGCAGGCCGCGATCGCTGGCGGACTTGGCGGCTGGCTTGGCAGGTTTCGCATTGTTCTTCGTGGCACTCATCGGACCGCCTCCAGCGTCAATGCATCGCGGAGCATCAGGTCGCATAATTGCGCAAGATCGTACCCGGCGTGGGCCGCGGAGCGCGGGGCCAGGCTGCGGGCCGTCAATCCGGGGACAGTGTTCACTTCCAAAACCCAGTTTTGGCCGGCTCGGTCGTGTATCAGATCGACGCGGGCAAGACCTTTGGTTCCGACAAGCTTGCCGACCGCGATCGCCAGATCGGCCATCTCGGATGCTTCGCTCGGCGTCAAACCGTGATCGAAGTTGTAGCTCGTCGAGCCGCTCGAATATTTCGAGGCAAAGCTGAAGATTGGCGCGGCGGCACGATCGGCCGGAACAATTTCCAACAGCGGAAACGTCTTCCGGCCCATCAGCGTTACGGTGAACTCCCGGCCGTCGATCCAGCGCTCGGCCATCACGAATTGGTCGAACTCCGCGGCGGCAGCCAATGCGGCGTCGAGTTCTGCCGGATTGCGCACCAGGTTCACGCCGAGACTCGAGCCCTGGCTGTCGGGCTTCACGACCAACGGATAGCCCAGCTGCTGGCAGCGCGCGGCCTGTGTACGGCGCTCGTCGCCAGCCTCCAGCAAAACGTACGGTGGCGTAGGATGACCCGCATCGAGCAGCCGTTCCTTGAAGGCTGTCTTGCCCATCGCCAAGCGCGATGCCTCGGGGCCGCTGCCTGTATATGGCAAGCCGAGAAGTTGAAGTTGTGTTTGGATCCGGCCATCTTCCCCCGCGCCGCCGTGCAGCGCGATGAAGCAGACGTCGAACCGCCCGCCGCCGAGGTCATTCAGCGGCGACTCGGCCGGATCGAACAATTCGGCGGCATGGCCCGAAGCCGCGAGCGCGGCAAGGACTTGCTGTCCGCTGGCGAGACTGATTTCACGTTCCGGCGAATCACCGCCAGCCAACACGGCAATGCGCAGGGGCTGTTCGCCAGAGTATTGACGCGGCAGCCAGCGCGGGTAATGCGCTCGTTTGAACCAATCGAACTCGGCGCAATCCAGATCGCAATGGTCGAACATCAGCCATCCTCCCTGACGGCGTTAGTTGGCAATTATAAGAGCTGAAAAAGGGGACAGGCACCGAGCTGCGACGTCAAGTTTTTCGCAAAGCCGTGAGCCGCTCAGAGCCAGTCCCCTTTTTCAACCGAACAACACAATTGGCCGCCGCGCTCCGCTACCGCGTCGCGGCTAACCGGGCGTTACCGGCGAACCGGCACTACCAGATCTCGATTTCCGTTTCGAGTTCCACCCCCATGCGCTCGGCCACCCGGCTGCGGACCAATTCCATCAGCCGCAGCACGTCGGCCGAAGTGGCGTCGGCGTCGGCGATCATGAAGTTCGCATGCCGATCGCTGACCTCCACGCCACCGATCCGGGTCCCCTTCAAGCCGGCTTGCTCGATCAGCATTCCGGCGCTGATTCCGCGCGGGTTCTTGAAGATGCAGCCGGCGCTTTGGGCGCCCAACGGCTGAGCGGCCCGCTTCACGATCCATTGCTTTTGCATCCGCTTTGTGAGTTCTTGCGGATCGTCTTCGTCCAACTGGAATTGCCCGTTGAGGATCACGAGTTCATCAAGGCTGCTATCGCGATAGGAGAACACGAGGTCTTCGCGCTGGCGATCGACAATCTCGCCGGTGCGGGTCATCACCGTCGCTCCGCAGGCCCATTGGCCGATGTCGCCGCCGCGGCTGCCGGCGTTGCCATGCAGCGCTCCGCCGACGGTGCCGGGAATGCCGACCAGTGTTTCCAAGCCGGCCAGTCCTCCGGCGACCACGGTGGAAATCAGATGTCCAAATTTCGCGCCGCCGCCGGCGCTTACCACGCCGCTGCCCAGCATGGCAATTTCGTTGAACGATGCGGCAGCGAGTCGCAGCACCAGACCGGAGACGCCGTCGTCGCGCACCAAGAGATTCGAGCCCCCGCCGAGTACTCGGACCGCCACGCCTGTTTCATGACAGCGGCGCACGATGGCCCGGAGCTCGTCGACCGAATTCGGCTCGGCGAAGAACTCGGCCGGCCCGCCCAGGTGAAACCAGGTGTGCGGGGCCAGGGGTTCAGCTTCGCGCACGATGGCTTCGAAGCCGCTGAACAAGGAACTCAGAGATTTGGCCAATGTCGCCCGCTCCGATGGTGATCAAAACGTCGCCCGCGCGCAGTTCCGTGAGAAGCCGCGCTTGGATGTTGGGAAAATCGTGGTCGTCGCAAACTTCGCAATCGTTGTCGCGGGGGCCGCTACGAGAATTCAATTGCCGCACCGCGTTGGCCAGATCGGCGGCCGTCACGTCGCCGGACTCAGGGGCTGGTTCCCTGGCGCGGAAGATTTCGGCCACCGCGAGCCTGTCCGCATTGTGCAAACTGCCGGCCAGTTCGTCCAGCAGGGCGGCGGTTCGCGAGGCCTGATGCGGCTGGAAAACGCACCACAGCCGGCGGCCAGGATACATCTGGCGGACCGTCGCCAACGTTGCCTGAATGGCCGTGGGGTGATGGGCGTAGTCGTCCAAGAGCGTGATGCCGCCGAAGGAGCCGAGGCGCTCGAGCCGCCGCGTCAGGCCGGGAAACGCGGCAATCGCCGTGGCGGCGGTTTGTGGATCCACGCCCACTTCAACCGCCGCGGCGATGGCGGCGATGGCGTTTAGGACGTTATGCCGACCGGGGATTCGCAATGTCAACTCGGTGAGCGGTTGTCCAAAATGGGCAAGTTGAAAACGACAGCGCCCGCGGCGGGTTTGCAGTTTTTGGGCGGACCAATCGGCGTGCGGGTCGAGGCCGAATGATTGCGTGCGACAATGCAGGCTGCGGATGATCCGCCGCGACGCGTGGCAAGCGCGGTTGTAGAGCACCAGGCCGTCGCCGCCAACATCGCGTGCTCCCGGCACGCGCTCGACAAAGGCCCGGAAGGCGGCGTGCAATTCGGCCGGCGAGTGAAAACAGTCGAAATGGTCAGGCTCGATATTCAACAGCACCGCCGTTTGCGGTTGGAGGCGAAGGAAGTTCGCCCGGTACTCACAAGCTTCGACCACGAAAGGTCCGTTGCCTGCGCGGCCTCCGAATGGGAAGGTCGACGACTGTGGGTTCGACTTCTTCGTTCGAACTGGCGCGGCGCCAAAAACGACGAGCGGATCGAGACCACCAGCCACCAGGGCCGCGGCGGTCATGGCCGCGACAGTCGATTTGCCGTGCGTGCCGGCAATCGCAAGCGTCGGGTGGCCCCGGCCAAGCTCGCCTAGCATCTCCGGATAGCTACGCAGCGGAATTTTGCGAGCCAAGGCTGTGTGCCGTTCGACATTATCAGGCGGCACCGCGTCGCTGTAGATCACCAGCGTCGTGTCGGATGGAACGTGGTTGGCCGCATGGCCGGCAAAAATCCGCACGCTGCAGCCGGCGAGGTCCGCCGACGATTCGGGGCGAAGATCGGAACCGGTGACTCGCCAACCTCGGCCCAGCAGCACCGCGGCCAGCGCTTGCATCCCCGACCCGCCGATGCCAATCAAATGGGCTGCGCCAATCCGCTCGTTGCAGCCGGCGACAGTACCCGTTGGGTTGCTATCAAGATTTCGCATCATGTAGTCCGAGCTACCAACTGTTTTTCCGGCCAAGTGGAGGCTTCAACCGACTGTCGCCAACGCAACAGGCGCGATTGCCGGAGCAAAACGCGCAGGGACGCCGGGGCGTGACGATTTTCGTCGAACAAAAGGCTCGCGAGTTTCGGTGCCAGGCAGACGTTCGATAGCGGCCCCCAAATTACGCAACTTCGGCTCTAAACCTTCGTAACCGCGGTCGAGATGTTCAAGCCGATGTACGATCGTAGTGCCTTCGGCAGCCAAGCCCGCGAGTACCAACGCAGCGCTTGCCCGCAGGTCGCTGGCGACCACATCGGCGCCGTGCAACTGCGGCACGCCGCGGGCGACAACGCAGCCTTCCGCTAGTCGCATCCGTGCACCGAGCCGCGCGAGTTGTCGGACGTGGGCAAATCGCTCGGGAAACACCCGGTCGGCGATATGGCTGGTGCCTGAAGCCGTGGCGGCCAGCGCCGTGAACTGTGCTTGCACGTCGGTTGGCACGCCGGGATACGGCTGGGCGGCGACGCGGATCGGTCGCAATCGGCCGGATGATATAGCCGCGACCCAATCCGGGCCAACTTCAATCATCGCCCCGGCAGTTCGCAGCATGCTGAGGACCGATTCCAGATGAGCGGGCACCACGCCCGTGACGCGAATCGAGCCCCCCGTCATGGCCCCGGCGATGAGCAGCGTGCTGGCCTCGATTCGATCCGGGATCACGCGATACGCGGCGCCACCTAACTGCTCGACACCCTGGATCCGGATGCATCGCGCTGCCGAGTCCTTCGATCCGCGCGCCCAGGGCGTTCAGAAAATTTCCGAGATCGACGATCTCCGGCTCCAGGGCCGCGCCGCACAGCACGGTCTCGCCTTTAGCCAACGTGGCGGCAGCCAGCAGATTTGCCGTGCCGGTCACCGTCGGGCCGCGCGGCCCGGTCATCGAGATCCGCGCTCCCTGCAATCGCCTGGCCTGCGCTACGACATAGCCGCGCTCCACGCGAATGTCGGCGCCGAGCGCTGCCAGACCGCGCAGATGCAAATCGACGCCGCGAGCACCGATCCGGCAGCCGCCAGGCAATGCCACGACAGCCCGGCCGCGGCGCGCCAACAGGGGGCCGAGAACGCAAAAACTGGCTCGCATCCGCCGGACCAGATCGTCCGGAGCGCAAATAGGCTGCCGATCGATCGTTTGAATTCCGAGTTGCGAGCCATTGCGCTCGCAATGGACGCCGAGTCGCTCAAGCAACGAAGCCATCGAAGCAACGTCGGTCAGCTCAGGCGCCGCCGACAGCGCGACCCGCTCATCGGCCAACAGCGCCGCGGCCATGATCGGCAGCACCGCATTCTTCGCCCCCCCCACGGCAACCGAGCCGCAAAGAGGCGTGCCGCCGATGATCCGCAACACATCCATGTGATGCTGCCGTCTCGTTGAATGAGAAATGGTGCGGGAGCCCGACTATTACGGCTTGCGGGCTGTAGGGTGGGCATTGCCCACCGTTGGGCCCGTGTTCTGCAGAGCCAAGTACATGTTCGGCGATCGGTGGGCAGTGCCCACCCTACCCATTACCGCTTGCGAGCTTGCACCACGCGGGGCAGTCCGGCCAAGTCCTTGATCGTGGGAATCGATTCCAGCGCAGCCTGTTCGCCGATCAACTGAACCACCGCCGGCTCGATCATCGGGCTAACTTCAATCAGCAACCAACCGCTGGGCGCCAATCGTTCGGCCGCCTGGGGCACGAGCCGCTCGATTACCTCAATGCCTTTGGGTCCTGCCAGCAATGCATCGCGCGGCTCGAAATCCTTCACGGTCGAGGGAAGCTTAGCAAATTCGGCCGCACTAACGTAGGGCGGATTGCTCGCGATGAAGTCGAACGGGCGGTCCGCGGGAACAGGTGATAGCAAGTCGCCGGCCAGAAATTCGATCCGGTCGATCACGCCATGATCGGCCGCATTTTGCCGAGCAATCTCCAGCGCTTTGGTGCTGCAATCAATGGCTGCGACGCGTGCCGTGAGAATCTGCCGGGCGGCACAAATGGCGATGATGCCACTGCCAGTTCCCACGTCGGCGATCGAAATCGGACCGCTCGCCGGCCCTCGCTCCTTTGCCAGATCCAGCAGTCGGATCACCAGCAATTCCGTTTCCGGCCGCGGAATGAGCACGTCGGGCGTAACGCGAAACGGCAGCGAATAGAACTCGCGCTGGCCAACCAGGTAAGCCACCGGCATCCCTTCGGCGCGGCGGCGAACCCAATCGCGAAACTTACCGCGCACTTGCTCGTCAACCGGCTGTTCATAGGCTGTGTAAAGCTCGATGCGCCGGCAGCCTCGAGCAGCGGCCAACAGAACTTCCGCATCGAGCCGCGGCGAGTCGGAACCGTGCTGCTTAAGATAATCGGTAGTCCAACCCAGCAGGCGGCCAATCGTCCATTGCTCGGCCATGAAAGTCGATTCTCGACTGGAACAGCGAATGCGGTGCGACCATGTGTCTCACCTCGCCCGTAGAGGGAGGAGGACGTGCGCGGCGCATTCTAATCAAAGGACGGGCTTGGCGGCGAGTGATCGTTGGCTAGCACCACTTACTGACGTGCGTGGCTCGGGATAAGCACGCCCCAGCGGAGCCGCGCACGTCAGTAAGCGTTTCTCTTTCGTAACGTATTCGCCTATCCGTGCTTCGCTAGCCGGTGCACGTAATCCAACAACAACTGCGGATTGTCGAGATTCGCGGCGTGCAGCCGGATCGACAGCGGCTCGGCCGCGGCGTCGCGGTGCAAGCTGGCCAAATAGCTATGCAACAACTCCTGTCGGGCCGGCTCGGTTTCCAGCAGCAAATGAACCCAAGCCCAGGCTTCGGCGTATTCCACGCGGCCCATCTCGCCGACGTCACTCAGCGATTCCAGCCGCCGGATGTCGGGCCGCCAGCGCCCTTGCTGATAGGCGGCCATCAAGGCATCGAGATTCACGCGGTGAAAGCCATGCTGGCCGCGCGGCATTTCGAAGAACTCGGCCAGGCCCTCGTCCAACCAGAGCGGCAAATTCGACACCATCGAATGCAAGTAACCATGCGTCACCTCATGCCGCAAATCGACGGCCACGTGCTCGCCCCATTGCGCATAAACCGTGAGCCGGTTGTCAGTCCTCTCCACGAAGAAGGCCCGGCGGTCGGGCAATTGCGGGTACTTTTGATGGATGAATCCGGAGAACTGCTCGGCATTCTCGAACACATAAACATGGATCAGCTCGTTCGACATCGGCAGGCCGAGCTTGCCGCTGACATCGGTCCGCAGGGCGTTGATCTCCTGCAACAGCCGGTGCTGCTTGGGGATTTCGAAATTGCTGTGGATCACAAGCTGATCGAGCCGGATCGTGTAGCGCGCGGGAACGTCGCTATGGGCGAGGCGCAGCGTGGCGCAGCCGCCAGCAACAAGTGCGAGGCTCAACAGAATCAGCCCTGTCCGCCGCATCGCGCGGTTCCCCCTGACACCCCTGTCATTTCACCCAAGCGTCGATTGCCCAGGATGTAAAGCGGGAGAAGTCTAGCGAACAGGGCGGAATGGTAGAAGGCCAATGGCGGGCAAACGGCTCGCCGCCCGGTTGTGAACCGCTACCAGCGTAGGCGCCGGCTTAAGAACCCATCCAACGCCGTGTTAAACGCAGTGGGATTCTCCAACGGGCTCATGTGCCCGGCATGCGGAATCACCTGGAACTCCGCGGCGGGAATGGTCGCCGCGATGCCGTGCATCTCTTCGACGGGTGAAATCACGTCGTGCTCCCCGACGATGACCAGCGTGGGGATGGCGATCTCGGCGAGCATTCCGGGGATGATGTTCGGCCGAATGGCCATCCCGCGCAGCGCTGCCGCTACGCCGGCGGGCGTTGCCCGGGCCATCATCTCACGAGTTTCGCGGACACACTGCGGATGTTCCGCCCGCATCGCATCGTCGAACAACCGGGGGAGCATCGCTTCGGCCGCGACCGAGACGCCTTCGGCCAGAACCCGACGGGACAACATTTCGCGGCCCGCGGCCGCTTCCGCCGAATCGGCCACCGTGCGCGTGTCGCAGGCCACCAGGCCGGCGAGGCGTGCCGCGTGCTTCTGCCAGAATTGCCAGCCGATGTAACCTCCCATCGACAGGCCGCAGAAAACAATCGGCTCGTGCACCTCCAGCCGATCGAGCAACAGATCGAGATCGTCGGCATATTGCCCTATCGCGATCGCGCTGGCGTCCGGCGCCGCCGCGGCGACGCTAGCGCCGAACCCGCGCAAGTCGGGCGCAATCACGCGATAGCGATTCGAGAAATAATCGAGTTGATGCCGCCACAAAGTATGATCCAGCGGAAAACCGTGGACCAACAATAGCACGCGACCGGCGCCGCGATCTTCGACCGCCAGATCGAATTCGCCGAGAGAGACAGTATGCATCGGCGGCGTAGTGGCAATCGTGAAAGAGCCAGTAGGGTGGGCATTGCCCACCGATTCCCGCGGTGGTCGGTGCCCACCCTACGTTCTTCTAGGGCTTGGCGGTTTTCGACTCGGCCAACTGCTTGCGGAATTGCTGCATGGCATGCTGAATTTGGAGCGAATGCGGATCAAGCTCAACGGCGCGAGCTTGGGTGCGAACAGCGGCCGCGTAGTCTTTTCGGGCGGCATAGCAGTGGGCCAGCGTGTCAGACAACTCGGCGGTTTGCAGGTCGAATAGCTTCTCCACGTTCGGCATAACGGTGGCGACGTTGGTCACGCTGACGCGCTGCGCCTCGGCCATATCGACGGCCTTCTTGGCGTATTCCAATGCCCGATCCAAGTCGCCTTCGGTGTTGCTGATCAGCCAGGCGTACTGATTGTAAAGACCGGGTTGTTCGGGTTGGTCGGTCAGATCGTTGAGGCATTGCTCGGCCGCGTCGCGAATCAGGTCGGCTGTTTGCTTGCGGCGCTCGGGAGTTTGATCCGGCAGATGGTAGGCGGCGATCAACGAATCGGGATCAGTGGAGTCGGCCTCCAAAGCTAAGTCCAATTCCTCGATCTGGTGCTTTGTGTCGTGCTTCGCCAAGAACTGGCACGCCGCGAAATAGTGCATCCGGGCCCGTAACGTCTTGGCCGGGTGGCCCAACTCGTTCAATCGCTGCTGCAGCTCGCCATTGCCCTTGGTTTGATCGACAATTTTGTGCAGCACGTCGGACGCCTCGCCGTCGCGATCCTGATCGTGCAGCATTTCGGAAAGGTCGAAGCCCGAGCGCAGCACCTCTTCCGAGCCCGCCACGCCGGAGTTCATCACCAAGCGGTATTCGCGCTCGCTCCAGGCGAGCATGCCGCGGTAGCGCAAGCTGCGGGCCACGTCGAGCCGGGCATCCAATTCGTCGGCGCTGGTGGGCAGATCGAAAGCCTGCTGAGCATATCGTTCGGCGGCGGAATCCTTACCGTGCACCTTCTGTGCTTGGGCCAGCGTATAGAGCAACGAGCGGTCGGCGGCGAACGTATGCTCGAAACGCCTGGCCGTGGCATCGACCACTTCCCATGCCTCCTTGGACACGAGCCAATCGACGAAATCGATCAAGCCCTCGATATCGTCGGATTGACGGGCCAGGAGCTTTTGCATGACCGTGATTGCTTCCGGTCGATGCTTGCGATGAAGGAGCAAATCGGCTTGCCAACGGAGCAGCCGCGTTTGAACTTGTGTTTCAATTTGCGGCGCATCAGGCTCGACAACGGCCAATTCTTCCTCGACCAGCTTGTTCCACTCTCCGAGCGACGCATCCGGATCGTCATGGGTCTGGACGTAGGCACGCAGCCAGCGAGCCGCGGTCCGGGTGCTGCCGCGGAGATTGTCGATGATCTGACGCGCTCGCTGTGGCCACGAGGTCGCTAGCGGCGCGGGGGTCGCCAGGATCAACAGCGTCCCTCCTTGGCCAACAGCGGCGACTTTTCGAAGCGAATCAGCCGGCAGAGGGCTTGCAACCCGACGTCGTTCAACGCGGCGAGTTGCCGCATGCAGTTCAGCCGCGCGTCGGCATCCTGGCTGTCGTAATCCTTGAGCAACTCTTTGACTTGGGCCGAGTCGGTGTCCTGAACCCATTCGACGCGGATTCGATGGACGAGATAGCGGGCCCGAGCACCGATTTCGATATCGTCGTCGTCCTGAGCGGCGACGAGTTGGTCGAACGATTCGGCGCCGAATTTCGACAGCTCTTCTTGGGCTTGCTCGCGGACCTGATATTGCTCGTCGCCCAGCTGGCGAATGAACGCCGCGATCCGCTGCTGGGCGGGAAGCTCAGCGGCAGCCGTGGCAGCCCTGGCCGCGGTAGTTGCGGCTGTGCCGTGGCCGGCCGCGGCCTCGAGATGAGAGGGCGAAATCAGCACGGCCAGGGCCGGCACTGCCATCGCTAATTTCAGGATCCGATTTAGCATGCAAGCTCCTCGACACGTCCGAGCCGCCCACCTTTCCCAGCATAGCGTTGTCGCGCCCGCAATGGCAAGGTTGCCGGGTTGCAACGGTTAAATGGGCGATGACCTCCCGGCTTGAATCGGGGCAGGTGCGGCCGGGCAACAGTCGAGAGATGCGGACACCTTGGTTGGAGAAAGAGCGACGAGCACGAAGGCCGACGCCAGGGCTTCCAGCAAGGCCCAGATGAGCGGATGCGGCGGCGCGATCGTTGGGGTGGGAAGCCCGTTCGGCGGCTTGTCAATTGTATCAAGATCAATCGCCAAATCATGGGCCCCGCCCCATCGGTCAGATCGCTGCCAGCCATCGCGCGTCCGTCGCCAAGGCGAGGTCGGCGCGGGCTGCGCGGGAAATGGAGTGGCGACCTCGACACGGGCCAGGCCCCAGAGCGCTCCGAGCAACAGCAAGAGCAAGCAGGCTGCCCGTCGCACAAATGCCTCGCGGTGGTTTGGACCAGATGCTGCACGAACCACTCTCCTCCCACCCCCTTTCCGGTCATGAGAGGGATGAGCTGTGCGGGTAAGAATGCAAGCTCCGGTCCAGAGGGGGCCGATTTGGGCAGGATCGCGTCGCAACGAATTCGTTGAAAAGGAGTTGGATCGCGAGACCCGCGGTTTGCCCGACTCACGCTCGGCCGCCGCGTGTGGCGGATTTGCCGCGACCGTGTTGCCGAAACGCAACATTGCAGGTGACGGCCCGCGACATCGAAGGGCGCGGATCGGGCGTTTGCGAAGGGGGAAAATTTGGCGTAGGTTTCCACGGCCACGTTTCGCGCGCTTTCGTGGCGTAATTCAGGACAGAACCGCCAATAGAATCAGGCACTTTGGAAATGACGATGACTACCAATCCGGCTGCTGGCTCGAACGATTTGCAACGAGTTCTTCAAGGGGCCCAATTGCCGGCCCTGCCGCAAAGCGCGATCAAGTTATTGGAACTATCGCAGGATCCGGACAATGGCCCGGCCGAGTTTGCCCGACCGATCGAAGTCGATCCCGGTTTGGCGGGCCAGGTGCTGCGGTTTGTGAATTCATCGTTTTTCGGCTTCTCGCACGAGATTTCGAGCGTGAAGATGGCGATCACGCTGGTCGGGATCCGCACGATCAAGAATTTTTCGCTGTGGAGCGCGGTGTTTAGCTTGTTGCCGAATCCAAAGTGCGGTCCATTCGACCTGAAGAACCTGTGGCAAGATTCACTGCGACGCGGATTGTTCGCCCGGGCGATGGCCAAGCAGATGGGGCTGAAAGAGGGAGAAGAGGCATTTTCGGCGGCCTTGCTGCAGGACATGGCGATCCCGCTGTTGGCCAAAGAACTGCCGCAAGAATATCTGAGCCTGCTCTCGAGCCGCGGCGAGGGAATTCGGCTATCCGACTTGGAACAGCAGCGATTTGGCTGGAATCATGGTTCAGCGGCGGCCCAGATGGCCCGAAGTTGGAAAATGCCGGAGACCTTCGCCTGTCTGCTGGAGAAACATGTGTTCGTTCCGGCGACCGCGCCGGCAGGTCCCGTCGAGTCGCTGGCGGCAACGGTGAGCCTGTCGGCCTTGCTACCATCGACCAGCGATGCGCATTGGTCGGAGTGTGCGGCTTTCGAGAACGCTTACAATCGGCTTCGCGGGGACCGCGGCCTCGCGGCCAACGAGTTGCTAGCTCAAATCGATCGGGAATTTCAGGAGTTCGCCCCGCTGCTGAAGCTCACAACGCCGGCGAAAACGCTGGTGGCATGGCACGATGAATCGCTTGCGGCGTCGGCCTGAAGGGAATTCTGAGCTACTTGGGCAGTATTCGGCGAGGCAGGCACAGAGCGTGTGAAAGAATGGGGACTGGCTCCGAGCCAGCCGCGTAAAAACAGCAATTACCGGCGGCCCCGCGAGGTGCCTGTCCCCATTCTTTCACATCCTCGGAGCTCGACCGTCTGGCAATCCCCGATTCCGTGATACGGCTCGCCTGAGCTGTCGCGGCGCGGAACCAACTGGAAGACGGCTCGGAAGCGCCGTCCCAAGACGTCAGCCGTCTCGGGTGGTCCGACCAGGACAAATCTTTCCGTCCTCGCTTGTTCATCAGGACCGCGTCGCACAGACTTCCGCCGCTGCGCAATTGTCCTGCGTGAGGAATACGGCAGAACCGCTTATTTGAACAGGTGCTTTTCGACGCCCGTGAAAATAGTGACCAATCAGGAGTTGGACCGGAGCAGGAACCGTGTAAAATTGGAGAGTGCAAACATTCCGTGACGTCGTCAGTGGTCGGTCCGAATCAGTTCCGATAACGATCGAAGGGCACAGCAATCGTGGCGGGAGTGGAACGCATACGTCGACAGCAGATTCTCCGCGAAGCGGAAGGTTATCTGGATCTGATCGACTTGTTCGGTGACCAGTGGGTTCTGCCCGAAACGATTCGTCGAAGGCTGGCCGAGCGCTCGTTAGTTGCGCTCGACCGTCTGGCGAATCAATTTGTGGAAGGCCCGCAAGCGTTGTTGCTACGTGGCCTGGCGTTGCGAGCCGCGGAGCGATTTGCCGAAGCGATCGAGGTGTTACGGTCCGCCGCGGTGGCCGAGCCCAGTCGAATCGAGGTCTGGCTCGCTCTAGGGTGGTGCTATAAGCGCAGTGCCCGGCTCGATCTGGCGATCGAATCGCTGGAACAGGCTTTGGCCGTCGATTCCCGCCAGGGAATCGTGCATTACAACCTGGCCTGCTATTGGAGCCTGGCGGGACAGGTTTCGCAGGCCCTGCGCTATCTGTCTCAAGCGCTGGCTATCGAGTCGGGCTTTCGACGGCTTACCGATCGCGAGCCGGATTTCGACCCGATCCGCGACGATCCTGGCTTCCAAAGCTTGACGAGCGTCGTCGTCTGACTAGTTCCAAAGTGCGGACATTAGCCGGTCGAATTTCTTTTCCTGGCCTTGCCGGGCAAGACAATGTCCCGCTATCGCATCGTAGCAAGCAGGGGAACGTGTAACATGGTCCGCTGCAACGACCCATTAAACGAAAAACCCGGTCGGCGAATTGCTTCGCCGGCCGGGCAAGAGAGTAGAGATGTTTTCCGCCAAAGCGTCTTAGAATCGGAACTCCAAACCTGCGAACCCACCGTGCAGCACGAGGTCGCCGTTGGTCTTTACATCGGTGAAGTCGCTAGCACCTGCAAGGAACGCCGGCAGTTGTTCATCCGACAGCGCGATGCCGCTGACGAACAGCACGCGATAGCCGAACGTAGCTTTCCAGTGGCAGTTGACCTGATAATCGAGCCCGAGATCCATCTGGCCGATGAACGACACGGTGTCGGCCGAACCGTGCAGATCGAAGGCCGTCACTCCGTCGCCACGGTAGAAGCTCGATTCATTCGTGGCATGGTTGCCGTAGATGCCGATCTTCGGCAGTCCGTAGAGCGACCAGCAGTCATTGATCCGCCAATCGACGCGGTTTCCGATTTGGAAGCCGACCATGTAGTTTTCGACGCGCTCGTCAATGTTGGCCTGATCGGTGCCGCCCGCTTCGTTGAGATAGCTTCCGCCGGCCACCGAGGTCCAGAGGAGGTTTTCGTCGAACTTCAGGAACCGCACGCCGGCTAGCCACGAGGATTGCAAGCAGGCGCAGGTATCGGCGGAGTTCGGATTGTAGTACCAGTTCAATTCGACGTTATTGACATTGTCGTCGCGTTGGATGATCGCCTGGTGCGAACTGGCGTAGAAGCTGTCGGCCGTCTGGCCGCCGAGCGTGATACCGCCGTTGGTGGTGTCCATCGGCGTGCCGAGATTGTTGTTCGGATCGCTGACGCTGGCGTTGCCATGCATGTTCCAGACGCCCCAGTAGGTGGCTTCCAGAGCACAATCGCAACCGAAGCTGCGGCCGATGCGAATTTCAGCGCCGCCCGTCCAGCGGTCTTCGGCTTGCGCCGTGTTGAGGACCTGATCGTTGTTGTTCGACTGGTTGTAAGTGGTCCAATACTTGTTCGGCTGGTTGCGGTTCATGATCAAGCCGCCCACGTAGCCGTACCAAACCGGCCCCTGGCAGCAGCCCATCGCGGCCATTTGGCTTGTGATGCCGGAATTGGCGCAATTGCCGTTGGCGCAGTTGCCGCTGGCGGAGCCTGTCGTGCAACTCGACGTGGGCATCGTCGCATCGTACACGTCTTGCGAATTGGACCCGGCCGGGGTTGCCGAGTCGGGCGGAGGCGTCGGCTGCGACGGTACTGCGGAGTAGCTGGCGGTCTGGACAACCGGATACCGATCGGTCGTGGACCAGTTGCCGGTCAGCTCGGGCAACGGCATCAGCGATTGCACGGCTGGCGGGTTGGCGGGGGCATTCGAGCCGCCGTCGGCCCAGGCGCCGGTGGCGGACAGACCGCCGACCGCGAACGCCAAGGCAAGCGTCTTTACGGATTTCATCGTTCTGCACTCCTTCGAAGGACACGAATCCTAATATCCATCCCCGTGGGGCTACAGCCGGCACGAGGGGCGTCCCAAACGAAAAACGCAGGAAATCCGTTTCCTAATCAGCCACTCCCTTCCGCACCCATCGAATCGTCCTATTCGGTCGGGGAGTTTTCGCGATTTCAAGTTTCCGCGCGCGAAATCTTGAACTCGCGGCGATGCAACCGATGTTCCCCATATCTGACGAACAGCGGGTAAAAGGTCGCGCCTTGCAAAACCCGCTACATCCGGCGCAGCGCGCACAAAAGCCCGGCAAATCTGGCACAACCATCGCGCCGCGCAGACCGCCCGGCGAGCCGCGGCAGTGTAGATCACGCGGCGGAGAAATCCAGCGACCACGCATGCGCCTTGCCCGGCGTGAGGGTGATGCGGGCTGGCGCGAGAGTATCGCGCCTTGGAAATCACGCAGCGCGCGCTAGTGCTTTGTGATAGCCGGATTTTAGGGTGCCACTGGCTTTGCCAGTGTTCTTCGTTGCTGACCGATCGAGGCAAGAATTACAAAGAGCACTGGCAGGGCCAGTGGCACACAATCCGAGAAACGAGCGTTGACAAGACACTAGAGCGCTCGCGCGCAGGGATTTCCCGCTGCGCCGCTGATCGTGTGCGGGCTAGTGAGAAGCTCGGCGGCCAGTTGCCGGTAATCCTCGGCGCCGTGAGAATCCGGCGCGTATTCGAAAATCGATTGACCGTGGCTGGGCGATTCCGCGAGTCGGATGTTCCGGCGAATGCGGGTTTGAAACACCCGCACGTCGGACCACGGAGCGCGCCGCTCGCGTTGACCTTCGAAAAACACCTCGACATCGTGCCCGACTTCGACCGCCAGCCGCGTTCCGGATTCGTACAGGCAGAACACGATTCCGCTCAGCCGCAACCGGTCATTGATCCGCCGCGCCACGAGGTCGATCGTCTCCAGCAGTTTGCTCAATCCGTGCAGCGCGAGAAAGTGGGGTTGTAACGGCAACAACACTTCGTCGACGGCGGCCAGGGCGTTGAGTGTCAGAATGCCCAGCGAGGGCGGGCAATCAATCAAGAGAAAGTCGAACGGCGGCGCATCGCCCGCCTGTGCATCCTCGAGGAGCTTGTCCCGCAGGACCACTTCGCGACCCACGACACCCACCAATTCCACTTCAGCCGCCGCCAAATCAATGTGCGAGCTAACAAGCCAGAGCCGGTCGCTGACTTGCCGCCGGGCCGCTGCTAACGGTATTTTCGGATCGGTCAGCGCATCATAAATCGACTCTTGCTGTCCGCTGGGCACCGCGCCGAGGTGTAGCGAGGCGTGGGCCTGCGGGTCCAAATCGATCAGGCAAACGCGCTGGCCGGCCGCCGCCAGCGCGGCACTTAGGTTCACAGCGGTCGTGGTCTTGCCGACCCCGCCTTTTTGATTCAACACGGCAATCGAGCGCATCGGAGGGTTCCTCACTCGGGGCGGATTATACGGGGCCGCTTGACAGCCTCCTAGAGCGGTCCTGGCAGCGTGTATGTCGCCGTGGTGCATTTTGAGATTTTTGGCACTGCGACGGCACGCGGAGCGTGCCTGTTACGTAGTAGGCACACTCCGTGTGCCGTGGCGGCTCAAAATGTACCGCTACCCATCAGCCCGCCGCTTTGCAAACCCGCCACGAGACGCGTAGGATGAAAGCATATCGATTGCCCACGCAGCGGTGATCGGCTCTTCCGCTGAATCCCCCAGCGCCTCTTGCTTCGATGACTATTTCGATAGCCGAATTCTGGAAATTGGCGATCAAGAGTCGCTTGCTCGCGCTGGAAGATTGCCAGCGATTGGAGGCCGAATTTGCCGGCGTCAAAGGGGCGGCCGATCAGGGCAACGCGGCCACGCTGGGCGAATGGCTGATCGCAACCGGCGTACTCAGCCGGTTTCAGGTGAAGACCTTCATGGCCGGCCGGCCTGGGCCATTCGTCTACGGCGACTATTACGTGTACGACCGGATCCGGTCCCAGGAAGGGCGCCTGGCCAACTTGTTCCGCGCCGTCCATTTGCCGACGCGCCACCCCGTGCTCCTGCATTTTCTGGGTGGCTCGGCCCTCAAAGATCCACAGGCCTGGGAAGCCGTCGTGCGGCAAGTCGGCTGGGCCTGTTGGGTCGGCCATCCGAACGTGTCTGACTGCTATCAACTGGTCGACCTGGGAAAGATCAAGCTGTTAGCGATCGAAAACCTCCTTGGCGAGACCTTGGCCACACGCTTGGCCGGCCAAGCGCGATTGCCTCCGGCCGATGCGTGCCGCTTCGTTCGTGAGGCCGCGCTCGGTTTATCCCGGTTGCATCAGCTCGGCCAGGTGCATGGCCAGGTTCAGCCCGACAATTTGTGGCTGGACGCCAACGGTTCGCTGAAGCTGTTGCAAACGCCCCTGGCGCCGGATCTGTTGGCATGGCCGGGCCCGATCGATTGGAGCGCGGCCGACCCGGCGGGAAAAATCCTGACAGCCGCTGATTATGCCGCGCCGGAGCTTGCGCAACCTGGTCGGCCGCCAGACGCGCTCTCGGATATTTATGCCCTCGGAGCCTCGCTTTACCAGATGCTCTCGGGCTGGCCCCCCTTCGCCGGTGGCGACGTGGCTACGAAGCTGGCCCGGCACGCGGCCGAACCGGTTCCGAGCCTCGAGCCGTATGGCGTGCCGGAGCCGCTGGCGCAATTGGTTGCTTATCTGCTTGCGAAGGATCCAGCTCAGCGCTATCAGCAGGCGCATGAAGTTGCCAATGCTCTGTCGTACTTTGTCGATCCAGTTGCGTTGGCCGCGGCGCCGCAACCGGCGCCAACCGCGGCTGCCTTCGACGAATGGCTCGCGAGACAGTCGCGCGTGCCCGGCGCGGCGCCCGGGGCGATTCCAACTTCGACACAGCAGTCCGCCTTCGCAGCGCAACAACAGCAGCAGCAGCAGCCGGCCAGCCAGGATCTTGCAACCCAACATGCCGCGGCACAGGCGGGACAGCACGGCGGATGGCCCGACGGTTGGTCGGCCCAACAGCCCGCGGCAGATCAGCCGCCCAGTTATGACCAGGGCTACGATGCTGCCGCTCAGATTGCGGCGCCACCCTACTCGGAAAATGGTTATTTCGATCAAGCGAGCCAATTTCCAGCGGCGCCCTACACGAACGGCCAACATTTCGGCGCTGACTCTCATGCAGCTTCTGTTGCGCCGGCCGCAAATTCGCCTTTCAACTATGCCGCGCCCGCAGTCGCCGCGACCGACTTTGCTTCGGGCGCTGCGCCGGCGGACCAGGCCAACACATTTTTTCAGTCGCTTCAGTCGGAATCGACCGCTTTCGACCCCACGGCGCACATCCCCGGTCCGGCGGAACAGTTGCAGTTCCCGGACGTGGTGCAGCCATTCGGAGCCCCCGCGATCTCGGCCGTCGCTTCCAGCGTCGCCGCGCCCGAGCAGAAGGCAATGAATCTCGATCAGGTGCTCGAGCCGGGTAGTGCGGTCCCGAAAATTCGAGCTGCGGGGAAAAAAACGCCAGCGCGAAAGACCGATTCGAAAGTCCTATTGGCGATGGGTGGCTTCGCCGCAGTGGTCGGGCTGATTGTGATCATGATTGTCGTCCGAGCGACGCGCAACGACAAGCCGAGCGACGACACGTATGTCACGCAAAACTCGACCGACGTAAAAACCGGTCCTGGCAAGACGCAGCCGCCGGAATCGAATCCGAAGAATCGTCCACCCGATCACGGCGCGACGGTGCCGGCGAAGGACCCCAGCTCGGGAACCAACACGGGCAACCCCGCGACTTCACCTCCGGCCGCTCCGACGGACACCAATTCTGGTCCAGACATCAAGACCGAAGTAGTCCAGGATGACGGACTTTCGCTGTGGGCATCGCCGACGGCTGGCAGCCCGTTGTCGTTGGACTATGTGGCCGCCGGCGCAGGTCATCTTCTCGGTGCGGCCGGCGCAAATCGTCCGCCGGCCGGACGGCGATCAGATCCTGCCGTCGTTCGGACCTTGGGGCGAGTTGCGCAAGCAGCAATGAAGCAAGCGACTGGGCTTGAGCTAGCACAGATCGATCGCGTGACGGCTGTACTCGTCGATTCGGGCGATGGCAATTTAGCGCCGACCTACGTGATTCGCACCCCGGAAAAACTCGCGGCCGAGGGACTCCTCGCGGCCTGGGGCAACCCGAAAGCGACCACCGAAGGAAGCGAGACCTATTATCAAGGGGCGCATGTCTCGTACTATTTGCCCGCCAAGGAAGGGGGGAAAGTCTTGTGCATCGGACCCGCGGCGCAAATCAAGGACATCATCCAATCGGCGGGCGGCGCGCCTCGGGTCTCGCGCTACATGGAGCGGATGATCCGCTACACCGATGGCGACCGCGATTTGACGTTCTTGTTTCTGCCTCCCTATTTGCTGAGCGATGGCAAATCATTTTTCTCCGGGGCACTTGCGCCATTGCGTCAGCCGTTTGCGAATTTCTTCGGCGACGATGCCCAGGCTGCAATTTTCAGCTTGCACTTCCAAGGCGATCTGTTTCTCGAATTGCGGTTGCTGGCCTCGGCCGACAAGGATCCGGAAAATCTGTCGGGCCAGTTCGCCAGCCGGGTTCGGGCGTTGCCGAGCGTGGTCGAAAATGATCTCGATGCCCTGAATTTGCATCCCTACGACAGGAAGCTGCTGCGGCGGTATCCCGAGTGGATGCGGCTGCTATCCGACTACACGCGCAACGGCGTCGAAGGAGATCAGGCCGTGTTGCGCTGCTACTTGCCGGGAGTTGCCACGCACAATCTCTTGCTGGCATCGGAATTGACGTTGGCCGAGCAGGGGAGCACAGGCGGGCCGGCGGCAGTCGCCACCGGCGGGCCGGCCAAGGCCCAAACCATCGCCGACTTGCTGAAGAAAAAGACCACCCTCACGTTCCCGCGGGATACGTTGGAACGGTCGTTGCAACTGCTGTTCGACGACCTGGGCGTCAAGTACGAAATCCTCGGCAGCGACCTCCAATTGGAGGGAATCACCAAAAATCAGTCGTTCGGGCTGAACGAAACCGAGAAGCCGGCCGGGGAAATACTTCGTAAGATCATGCTTCTGGCTAATGCGGACGGTAAACTAATCTATGTGATCAAGCCAAAGGCCCCTGGCGGGCCTGATATGCTGTTCATCACGACCCGCGCCTCCGCGGCCAAACGGGGCGATAAGATTCCGCCGGAACTGGCACAGCCCGCGACTCCGCCGAAAAAGAAGCCGTGAACCCATTTCGCGTCGCCTGCACGACCTGCAACGCCCGGCTGAAGGTCATCGACCCAGCCGCGATTGGGCAGATTTTGTCGTGCCCAAAATGCGGCAGCATGGTGCAAGTCACACCGCCGCCAGGCTGGTCGGCCGATACTCCGCCGGCAGCACAATCCGCGGATTCCGCAATCGCCGGACAGTCCGCATTAGCCGCTCAAGGAACTTCGAAGGTAGACGCTTCCAAACCCGCTGCTTCCCAAGCACCGAATCAAAGTGCGGTTGTTCGCAATTCCGCAATCCAGAATGGAGCCGCCCGTAACTCCGCAATTCGCAATTCTTCGAGTGACGGCTACACGACTCGAACGGCCGCAGAGCGGATCGCCGACGCGGCTCATGATGCGGCAAGCGTTTTGAGTGAAAAGCCACACGTCGACCATCCAGGCAGCGGCTCCGGGCGGAGCAATATTCCAAATCAAACTCGAGTCGCCCCGAATAGCTCGATCGTCCTTCCCGCGGCTTCGCGATCCGGCGCGAAAGCTCTTGACGGTGAAGTCCAGCCGGCAGCATCCAAACAACGGCCGGTCGACGTGGGGGCACAGCCTGTTACGATTCGGCCCGGCGATTTATCGGTTGCTGGCTCGGCATCGCCTTGCCCGACCATTGCCATTGGGCCGTTGGCATCCCGTGATTCGCAGCAACCTCCGTTGCCGGCTGTGATGTCATCACGCTGGTTCTGGCCGGCGCTGGCGGCCGTGGCCCTGCTCTGCGTCGTGGTGGTCGGAATCGAAATCTATTTGAGCCATCGGAGCGACGACGACGTGGCGAATGCCGAGCAAGTCGCGAGGTCGGCAGACGCACATCGCCTCGCGATGACGCAGCCTCTCGCCGCAACGGGTTCCTCAAAAATTTCGCCGCAATCGGTGAGCACGGCAATTCCAAATCCGGTCGTAGCGCCGGATCCCGCCAAGATCATGCAGCCTGCCGCGGCGTCGACCGTTGACAAGACGAAAAAGACAGACAAGACCGATCAGACGATTGCGAAAGCCGCGGCGCTGGTTGTCCCGCCCGCCGCGCCTCCGTCGGCGGCTTCGACTGCTGCCTCGGTGGCGAAAACAACCGCGCCGGCGGTTGCCGCTGGGTCGGCTCAGCCCAGCACGGCATTCAAACCGGCCACAAGCGCTCAAGCGGTTGTGGCGGCGGTTGTCAATGCGGAACCTGCGACCGGTCCAGCAGTTCAAGACTCGGCTGTCCCGCAAGTTCCGGCGGCGCCAGTGCCGGATAAAGCGGAAGCCCCAATCGCAAACGGACCCGCCGGGGCCGACACGGTTGCCGCTGCTCATCCGCAGCCAGTCCATCCCAGTATCGAACGCATCCCGCCACGCGACGTCGACGTCGAAGCCCGCCTGACCGATCCGCTGCCAGGCATCGATTTCGAGAATGTTCCCTTGTGGCGATTCGCCGACGAGATCAGCCAGGTCAGCACGATTCCGATTACGCTCGATCTGGATCAATTGGTCGATCTCGGGCTATCCGCCGACACCGCGATTTCGGTGCGAGCCAAAGAGGCCACGGTGGCCGGCGCGCTGGAAGAAGCGCTCGCTCCGCACGGCTTGGGCTGGCGCGTCGTGAATCATCAACTGCTCGTGGGCCGGGCTCCTTCGGCGCCGGTGCGCCGCGTGCGATTCGCCGTTGGCGATCTGATCAGTGCAAGCAGCCGCGATACGCCTGCTGAAAACAGCGGCCAGCGACAATTTGTCGACATGGTTCGCAAGCTGGTTGAGCCGGACAGTTGGAAAGAAGCGGGCGGACCGGGGATCGGCGAGTGGTCCGACGGTGCACTGATGGTTGAGCAAAGCGACGCGGTTCATTCTCAATTGATCGTGCTTTGCGAAAAACTTCGCGTGGCCCGCCGCTTGCCGTTGAAAAGCCGGCTCGATCCCGAACGGTTCCGTTTGGAAACGCGAACCCAGCGCGCCAAAGCGGCGCTGACGGCAAGCGTGACGGCGAATTTCGCCCGGCCAGAGTCGCTCGCGCACATTCTGACATATCTCGGCCAACTCACGCATGTCCGGCTGTTGCCGGACCAGATTGCGCTGGCTGAAAAGCGGATGTCGGTGGATACCGAGGGTTTCTTGACGGCTCGCAATCAACCGCTGGCGCAATCGCTTGCCTCGCTGCTCGAACCGATGGCGTTGACCTACCGCGTTGTCGACGAACATACCATCGAAATCACAACGCCCGCGGGAGTTGGACAGCATCCGGAACTGGAGTTCTATCCAGTCCGTGAATTATTGACGAGCGAAGTCAGCGGCGATGCGCTGGCTTCCCGCTTGCTGCATGAGCTGGCGGGGGCGGGACTACCGAATTCACCCGTTCAAGCGACGGCCATTTATTTTGACGCCCCGAGCGAATATCTTTTGGTCCGCGCTCCGCAGAGCACCCACTTGCGGATCCAGTCGCTCTTAGGCTCCTGGCGCGTGGCGCGGCAGTAGCGTGCCGGCGAAAACGGGCTCGACCCGACGCAGTTGCATCAATCAAGTGCATGCCAGGCTTTGAGGCAGCTTCAACGTAAGCAGGCCTAGTCGCCTGCGACGACCGACGTTATTGTTAGAATCGTCAGAATTCCGGGCTCAATTCGACTACGGTCACGGCCGGAGGACCACGCTCGGCGCCGGGCAAGAGGCGCTGGATAAATCGGATGGCGAATCGCTGGAAACGTCTGTTTCTGTTACCGATGTTGACGGGCTTGCTGGGCGGCGCCGCTGCGGCCGCGATGGAATGGGGTCTGCACTTCGGCACGGAAGCCCTGATCGGTAGAGCCATTCCCGCCGACCCGCTGGCGACGCTGCAATTCCATTGGGCGATCCTGATCTTCCCCGCGGTCGGTGGGCTTCTGTCGGGTCTATTCGTGCCGTTGCTCTGTCGCGCCACCAGACAGCAAGGAACCGACACGGTCATTCGCGCGTTTCATCGCGACAACGGCGACTTGCCGTTGCGGGCGCCGCTAGTCAAGGCGGTCGCTGCGGTGGGCGTCATCATTTGCGGCGGCTCGGCCGGGCCCGAAGGTCCGATTGCGGCTTTGGGCGCGAGTTTGGGATCGGCGTGCGGACGAATGTTCGGCGTCTCTCCGCGGCAAATGCGGATTCTTCTCTTGGCTGGTTGCGGAGCCGGCATTGGGGCTATTTTTCGCTGCCCGCTGGGGGGCGCGTTGTTCGCCGCCGGGGTCATTTACAGCGAGCCCGACTACGAGTCCGAAGCGATCATCCCCGCCGTCATCGCGTCGGTTGTCGGATACTCCGTTTTCATGGCCCTCTGGGGGCACGGGCAACCGCTCTTGGCTCACGCGCGCGACTTGACGTTCTCCTCCCCGTTGGAATTGATCCCCTATGCGATCTTGGGAGTGGCCTGCGGACTGGTGACAAGACTGTTTGCGAGTTGCCTGTATGGCGTTGAACATCTAACGCATCGTGTCCGGCGGCTGCCATTCTGGTTGAAGCCTGGCATCGGCGGCTTGGCCACGGGGGCGATCGCTTGCCTGCTGCCGCAAGTCATGGACTTCCGGTACGATTTCATTCAGCGGGCGATGGACGGTCAGCTTTCAGGCGCCGGTAGGATGCATTGGTGGTGGTTCGCCGGACTGTTCGCGATGATTCTCGTCGCGAAATGCGTGGCCACGAGCTGCACCGTCGGAAGCGGCGCCGCCGGAGGAGTCCTCGGCCCGTCGCTATTCATCGGCGGGATCACGGGCGCCATGGTCGGCGCTTTGCTCGAGGCCCAATTCCCTGGCACATTTCCCGAACCATTGCGAAAAGCCTTAATTCCGGTGGGGATGGGAGGCGTGCTGGCGGCGGGCATGCGAACGCCTTTAGCGGCCGCCGTCATGGTCATCGAGATGACCGAGAGCTACGGGCTGATTGTCCCGCTGATGGTGGTCTGCACGACGGCCTACGTCGTTGGGAACCGCTGGGGGTTGAACACGGAGCAAGTGCCCACGTCCAGTCAGTCGCCCGTCCATAGCGCCGATACGATCGTCCATTTGCTGGAGGCGTTGCGCGTCAAGGATTTTCTGGACCGGGCTTGGAAGTTGGTTGTGCCTCCCAATGCCGGGCTGAAAGAGATGATCAAACGAACCCAGCCTGGCGAGCAACCGACGTTCGCGGTTGTGCGGGGGGGCTCGCTGTTGGGAATCATCATGTTGCCGGACTTGGGTCGGATCATCGCCGACGAGGAGCTGGCACGGGTCGTGATCGCGCACGACATCATGCGCGAGCAAACCGCGGTGCTTTCGCCGGACGACAATTTGTATCGAGCTTTGGAGTTGTTCCGGCTCCATCATTGCAACGTGTTGCCGGTGGTGGTCGGAAAGTCGCAGCGGTGGCTGGGCATGCTGACGCGCGAGCGAGTGTTCGCTGTCTTGAAGGAGCGGAACGCGGTCGCCAAACAACACATCCTGCGCGAGCATGCTGGACTGTTTGCGGGAGACGAGGATGCTCAACTCGATGAATTCCTGGCGGCGGTGACGCCGATCAAGAGCTCTACTCTCAGGCGACTCGCGGTGCCGAGCGAAATCGTCGGCCAGACGATCCGCCAGGCACAAATCCAAAACGGCTTCGGCCACCAGGTTGTGGCAATCGAAGCGGCCAATGGCTCGCTGCAATCACCCCCCGATCTGGACCGTCCGCTGGCCACGAGCGACCATTTGCTGGTGATCGCCGAACTCGCGGCCAGCGCCCCGACGCAGGCTTAGCCGCCGAGGAAAGCCGGGCCGCGCGAGCAAAACTGTCGTGGTACATTTTGGCATTTTTGCCTCAGCGACGGCACGCGGAGCGTGCCTGCTACGTAGTAGGCACGCTCCATGTGCCGTTGGAATTCAAATCGTACCACTACCCGCAAAACGAGCCCCTGGCACCTGCAGCCGAGGCCTTTTATACTGAGCCTTGGCGGCCGGTGCGCGGGCATTCGTCTCAGTCGGCTGGCTCGGCGGTTCTTTCCATATCAGAGGAGTGCGCGGTGAGCTCCGGCGATTCGCGCCAACGGCGAACAGTTTATTTTCGCGGACACGTTCAAGGGGTAGGATTCCGCTTTGCCACCCAGCGCATTGCCGCAAATTGCGCGGTCGAAGGCTTCGTGCGGAACTTGTCGGACGGCGGAGTGCTGGTTGTGGTTGAAGGAACCTCCCAGGAGTTGGACCGCTTTCTGCGACGGCTCGAAGAAGAGCTTTCCGGACACATTCGCGACTCGGACATGACCCAAAGTGTGGCGACCGGAGAATTCGCAGGCTTCGATATACGGTATTTGACAGCTTATCCGCGAACCGGCGGGCATGGTCCTTCCAGCGGAAACCTCGGGCAGAGGCCAAGCCGGCGAACATCGATAGAACTTTTTCCGCCCCCGGCACGTATCGGTAACGGTTGGCGTGATCCAATCTGAAGTGGCTAGGGACCAGGCATGGGAATCGGCGGCGGATTGTTGTTCGGCGTGCTCACCACTTGGCTGACGCCGACATGGCTGTTGGGCGTGGGCGCGGCCCTGGGACTGTTGATTCTGGCGGTGCTGTACGGCGTGGTGCGGCTGATTTCGGCCCCCGCAACCGCGTTTCTCCATGACAGCTTTCGCGAGGGCTTTCTACGGCCCGTCTTGCTGTTGGCGCTGATCCTGTCCGTCCTTTCGGCTTTTTCGTCGCTGGTGGTGCCGGTGCGCGATCTCACGCGCTCTCTGATTCGGCTCCCGACGGCGGGCGTGCTCGATCGGACAGCCCAGATTTCCGCCGATGCCGCGGACCAGCAGGTCGACTTGGAAATGCGCCCAGCGGAGCTCAAGACGCTTTCGATCACTAGCAACGAGGACCTGACGGTCCACCTCGTGCAATACGGCATCATCAAGGAGGCCAAAGAGGGCAAGATCGTCCTTACCGCCGGCGAACCATGGAAGTGGAGCCGGGCCGAGAACGAGAACAATCTGTTCTATGGCGATACGGCGATCATGTCGGTCAAGAATCTCAGCGGCAAGCCGGCCGAGCTGCATCTGAGCGGCACGTTGGCCGAAGAGTTTCCCGAGGTGGCCTCGGTTCCGAAGACCGCTGCGTCCCTGGTCGGATTGGTGCTGCTGTTTCTGCTCTTCAAAATCCTCTGCCCGAAGATTGCGGCCATTGCCTTGGCCACGTCGCGCGAAGTCACGGCCCAGCCGTTGTTTCAAGTCGTGATGGCGTTGGGCATCTTCGCGATTATCGTGTTCGTTTTCATTCCCTACAACACGTTTGGCGAAGACGTGAAGACGCTCAAATCGGCGGACTTCGAATTGATTCGCGTGCTGGCAATCATCGTCGCCCTGTGGAGCGCCAGCGAGTCGGTGTCCGGCGAAATCGAAGGCCGCACGGCGATGACCGTGCTCAGCAAGCCGGTCGGCAGACGGCAGTTCTTGCTGGGCAAATTTTTTGGCATCCTGCTGCCCGTTGCGCTGCTGGTCTTGTTCCTCGGGGCAGTGTTTCTGTACACCGTGTCGTTCAAGGTGGTTTACGACGCGCGGGAGGGCGCCGAACTCGAGCCGACCTGGCAAGCCTGCTTCCAGCCGATGATCAACTCCGTTCCCGGGTTGGTGCTGGCCTTCTTCGAGGTCGTGACTTTGACGGCCGTAAGCGTGGCACTGTCGACGCGGTTGCCGCTGTTGGCCAACTTGATCGTGTGCTGCTCGATCTACGTCCTCGGCCATCTGGTGCCGATGCTCACTTTGTCGCGACTGGACGATCAGTACGGCATCATCCGGTTCGTCGGCCAACTATTCGCGGCGGTGCTGCCGGTGTTGGATCATTTCGACATCGAGGCGGCGGTCTCGACCGGCACCGAAGTTCCAATCGAATATCTGGTCTGGGCATTTGGATATTGCCTGCTGTACAGCACTGTGGCAATGCTCCTGGCGCTGGCCCTGTTCGAGGACCGCGACTTGGCATGATGAGCATGGGAAACTCGCTCGTCCAGTAATCTCGGGCGGCACTGGCGTTCGGCTGGCCCGCGAATTAGGGTGGAGCAGGGTGGCGCCTCGTCTGCCCAATCGACACCTCGCGGTCCTGGTCGCTGGAAGGGCTCGGCTCGATGCGTTGGAATTCGTTTGACCGCGTTCGACGGTTCGGTTCGCCGCCGCGGGGCATCAAACTTTCGGTCGTCGGATCGGCCATCTTTGCGGCGATTGTCTTGGTTGCGCTCGTCGTGCTGCTGGCCACGATCGCCGATCTGCTGATCACTCGCGGTACGCTGAGAATTCCCGCCGGATGAACAAGCCGAAGCGTTCGCCATTGCCGGGCCGCCCAATGGGGTCAGCGGCCCGGTGGCCGACGCCTCCGCCGCGGCCATGCAAGGCGACGATGCGATCCGCCCCGAAGTCGCCGGTCCGATGGCGGAATATCAACATCGCGGGCTGTTGCCGCTCGTGTACCGGTTGCGTTCGACGATGTTCGGCCCGATCTCTAATTCGTTTTATCAAGCCTGGCCGTCGCTGCGCACGAACGGTCATTGCCTGGTGACGTTGATCTTCGCCGGTTGGGTTCTGGCGCTGCTGTATGGTCTGGCGCTTTACGCCTGGCAATGGTCGGCTCTGGCTGCCGCCCACAGCGGCGTGCTGCGGTTGCGGCACGAGCTGTATCATCAATCGGTGCGATTAGGGGCCGGCGATTTGCTGCTTGGCCAGAAGCAGAGCGCCGTCGAATTGTTCGTCGACAAGATCGACACGTTGGCCGCGGGGCTTGCCGCACGGGCAAGAGTGATTCCCCATTCGATTCTGCTGCTGGTTTTATTACTGGGCATGGCCATGATGGTCGAGCCGTTGCTTACCTTGGCGGCCATCCTGTTGGCGGTTCTCAGTGGCTTGATGCTCGCCGGACTCCGGCTTCGCGCGGAGCGAAACGCCGTGCGTTGGGCCGACGCGGCGCACCAACGGCGGACCAGCTTGGTCGAAGATTTGCGGCAGGTTCGCCTGCTGGGCAATTTTCTGCCCGGCGAGAAAACTTCCAACGGCTCGTTCGATCAGCGGTTGACGCAATGGCACGCGGCCGAGTTGCGCGAGCGCGCGTCCCATATCGTCGCGCATCCGGCGGTCGCCTTCTTCGTGCTGGCCGGCGTCGGCCTGTTGTTGTTGCTCGGCGGGTTGAACGTCTTGCGCGAACCGCCGCGAGTTTCGCTGTCCGGATTAGTCCTGCTGTCAACGGCGCTGGCCGCGACGATTTTTCCGATCCGTGTCTGGCAGCGTTATGCCCGGGCGATGCCGCAAGCGGAAGCCGCCGCGGCCGAGATCATGGCCTATCTCGATCGCCAGCCGGCCGTTGGTCAGGTGCCAGAAGCCCGCCCATTGATGCGCCCGAAGCGCGAGTTGGCGCTCGTGAACGTCACGCTGGCCGATCCGCGAGGACATAAGCTGCTCGATGGCGTTTCGCTCACCATTCCGTGCGGCAGCCGGATGGCGGTGTTGGCGTCCGATCGGGAAACGCCGCTGGCGTTAGCGGGGCTGTTGCCGCGCTACTACGATCCCACCGCGGGGCGAATCGTGTGCGACGGCACGGACATCGGCCGCGTGACGCTTGGCTCTCTGCGATCGGAAATAGCGATCCTGATGCCGGAGCGCGTCCTCGTGACGGGCACGGTGCGCGAAAACATCGCGTGCGACGATCCTCGCTTCTCGGCGATCGAAGTCGCCGATGCCGCGCGACAAGCCTTGGTTTACGATTTCGTCCAGCAGTTGCCGCAAGGTTTCGACACGATCGTCGGCGATCATGGTTTCCATCTGCCGCCGCCGGAGCAACTCCTGCTGGGACTGGCCCGGCTGATGCTGCACAATCCCGCGGTGGTCGTGCTGGGCGAATTGGCCGAAGTGTATGACCCCGTGTTGGAAGAACGTTTGACCGCGGCCATCGATCGTCTGGCCCAGCGCCGGACGCTGATCTTCCTGGCCCGGCGGTTACCGACGCTGCGCTCCGCGGAGCGAATCCTGCTGTTCCACGAAGGCAAGCTCAGTGCCGACGGTACCCACGCCGAACTGTTGGCCGAATCGGAACTGTACCGGCACCTGAATTACGTCCGGTTCAACGAGTTCCGCGACCAAGTCAGCGGCGACTGGTAGCGCGCCGCGGCCTTAGAGGCTTGAGGCTTGAGGCTTGAGGCGACAGCCTGGTGTCTTCGTCTCTTCGTGCCTGTAGCCTGTAGCCTGTAGCCTCAAGCCTCAGTAACTTCGGTCGTCACGGGCGAAGTAGATGTTCAACAGCGTGTTCCGCACGCCGGAACCTTCGGGCAGCGATTCTCGTCCGTGCCAGCTTTTCTTGTGCCACGAGTTCGAGACGGCAAACGCATAGCCGCTGTTTGGCTGGAACTCGAATTGCTTTACTTTCTGGAAGCGTCCCTGCCACGAATAGATTCCCTTCAGCGAATGAAGTCGCCGCACATAAAGCGCCGTGCCCAGCGCGAGTTGGCTGCGATCGGCGGGCAAATACAGTTGCATCGTGACGACTTTTGCCCGGCCGTCCGGATGAGGAGCGATTTCATAACCGTCGGTGTCGCGGAATAGCGAGGCCTTGGGAATGCCGAAAATCCGGCTCGTCTCTTCCCGCGGCACGTGGAACCGGGCGGCCAGATCGACGGCCAGCTTCTCGAACACCAACTTTTTCAGTTCCGGCGATTTCATCGTCTCGCCGATCGCGTCCCACAGTTCGCGCTGCGACTCCGGCAACGCCGCGATATGTTCGCCATCGAGCGCAAACACATCGCGCGTGCTCTGGCCGGCGGCATTGTGATAGTTTTCGGTCGACAGTGGCGTGTAGTATTTCGAGTCCGGAAGCTGTTCCATCATCCGGGCGTAAATATCGTCGGGAAACACGTTCTTGAGATAGAAATGCGAGAAGGGCTCGTTTTCGGCCAGGTTCCCGGCGAGCGTTTCGAGGAGATGCTCCAAGCAATAGTCGCGGAAACTGCGCCCAGTCCCAACGGTAGCCATGCAAGAATCTCCCACCGTCCAAGGTCCGCGGTTTTCGAGGAGCGAATTCAAGCGAAATACCGATGCCCCGTCAAGAGAAGCCGGGCAGGAGCGTTCCGAGTAAAACGGCCTACTTGTGCAGATCGCCCCGCATCGAGAAAGATCCCAGTGCATCGCCACAGCTTGAATTTAGGGTGCCACTGGCTCTGCCAGTGTTCTTCGTTGCCGACCGATCAAGGCAAGAATTCCTACGATCACTGGCAAAGCCAGTGGTACACAATCCAAGAATCAAGCGTTGACAAAGCACCGGGGACAGGTATCTCTGGGCTTAAGAGCCAACTGATAGCGGCGCCAGTGGACATTCAGCGGAATAGCCCCAGCGGCTCAGCGCGCTGGCTTGCTTGAGAGCGAAAAGTCGAGCTGGTTCTCGCCGGCGTGCACGATCGCCGGCAGGCCGGCGCGGTATTGAGCCGGCAGAATGTCGATTGGCACTTCCCGTTCGATGCCGGTCTTGTCCACGAACTTACGCAAATGATCGGCCTGCAGCGCAAACGTGGCTTTCAAATTGCCGATCGGCACATGCTCGCACCGATAGCGACCGTCCGCGATCGTCGCGCCGGTCACGGGTCCCTGCTCTGTGCCCGTCGGATTAAACGTGATCGCGCCGCGTGGAACCGGCTGGCCGTCCAGCGTCACCACGCCCACCACGGTGCCGGAAGGAAACTCGGCCCGTTTCGAGCAGCCGCAACAAAGTGCCGCGAACGCCACCACGGCAAGCCACGCAATCTCCCCTCGCCCCTTGCGGGAGAGGGGTCGGGGGTGAGGGGTAGCAGCGCCAAGTGGCGTTCCACCACTCTTATGCAAGCCCTCTCCGGAAAGCGCATGCTTCTGTTGTTCGAATCCAGCGGCGTCGCAGCGCTCGGAATCTGCGACCCCGTTGGGGTCGAAAAACATTTCCATAGGAATCGCGACCGGGGGTGTCGGCCCTGCGGGCCTCGACCCCCGGCTAATCGCTGCGACCCTTCCAGGGTCGATCTTGCTCTCAAAACTTCGCTGCATCGCGCTCCGCCCTCGGGCTCTCTTCGTCCTCAACTCCTCACGCCCCTCAACTCCTCACGCCCCTTCAAGCCTCAATACTTCGATGCATCGATCGCCTCGGCCCCTCGGGAACTGCATAGTGCTCGCCACGTGACCACGTCGATTGCGTCGGTGATGAACCGGATCGAACCGTCTCCCAGAGCAGAGTTCACGCCGCCGGTGTGCGGGCTGCGCGAAGCGATGGTTTGATTGCTGTCGTCCATGTCGACGATGCAAGGCACGTTCATCACGCGCTGAGTTTCGCAAATGTTGGCGACCACGTCGGGCGAGGTGGAGTTTGGCGTCAAATAGCCTTCGAAAGCCTGGCCCCCCTCGGCCACCATTCCGTCGCCGGGCGGCCCCCAATATTGCGGGCCCCAGACCGGCAGCACCTCGCTGAAGGCCAGCGTATTGCTCAGGCCGTCGCGAATGTACGCCGAACTGTAGGCCGTGCCGTCGGTGAAAAATCCTCCCAGGAACGTCACGCCGTTCATGTTCTGCTGCATGTAGCCGGTGTTCCCGTAGTTGGCGGCGTAATTGAGCCGCAACCGCGAGTAAACGTCCCAGTTGCCGACGCCGGTCGTCCCGCCGCCAATTTCGCCGGGGCGCGGTTCGTCGATTTGGATCTGATCGTCCGGACACACGTAGGTCGTGATCACCTGCGAGCGGGCGATGGCGTTCACTTCCGTCACCGGCGACTGAGTGAAGTCGTACATCGAGTAGACATTTTTCTGGTCGATCTCGGGCAGAATCATCGTCGGCCAGGTGAAGTTCGTGGAAAAGTCGGGAACTTGCGGCCGGTTCCAGCCGTTTTGCCCAAGCACGGCGGTTTGAATTCCTCCCGGCGGGAACACGCGCTTGAGCGCCGCATACGTGTGCGAGGCCAAGGCAATCTGCTTCAGATTATTGCTGCACTGCATCCGCCGAGCCGCCTCCCGCGCCGCCTGCACCGCCGGCAGCAATAGCGAAATGAGAATGCCGATGATCGTGATCACGACCAGCAACTCGACCAGCGTAAAGCCCCAAGCTCGACGACGATTTCGGGGATCGGGATTTGGCATGAATTCTCTCCGTAATCGACTCAACGCCCGCGCATGCCGGCCAACCCGCAATTCCTTCGCTATACCGAAGTGCCAATGCGCCGGTCACGCTCAACCCACAATGACCGGATTCCGATTTACGCAGCGCGGCGCCGACGGCGTAGAACCAAGCCAATCAGCCCCATGCCGCACAGACCGGCCAGCGCGACGATCGAAGCTGGTTCCGGGACGGTCGTGAATGTCAGCCCGCCCAACGGGTCAGCGGCTCCGCCACTTTGCGTGAGAGAAACCGTGATCGTATCGCCTGCTTTGCCCACAATGTCGAACAGATAAAAATCGTTGCTGGTAGAATGCAACACCGTGTTTTCGGTGACCGAGTTGCCCTCTGGAGAAGCAACCGTGACAGCCGAGGCAATATTGGCGGTATTGTCAGTGTTATTTGTGAAGACCCCAAGTTGAAAGTCGTCGGGTGTTCCCGCCTTCAACGTAATCGTGGCCAAAGTGGCAGTGTTCCCGTTTCCAGGCACCTGGTAGGCAATGCCCGTCTTATACGCTGTGCCGCTGGCCGTTAGCGTTGTATAGCCATAACCACTTCCGGACGCGAAGAACGAGTCACCGGTGGTGTCGACCGAAACGTAAGAAGGCAGAGTTCCGACGTTGGTACCGGCAGTTCCGCCGCCGCCGTTGAGCAAGGATGTTGGCTCTGCTTGAAACAAGACGTATCCGTCGCTGCCTGGTTGCGGTATGGAGTTATGGCCAATTAACGAACCATCGGCGGTAATCGTCGCCGCGGACAGCGCGCCGCTAGACGCCGCAATGGCCAAGACACCGACGCCGCCGACAACAAGCCGGATAAGAGACAGTCCGCTGAATATCTTCGCTGTTCGGCGGCGGTGCAGAACCAAACCGAGGAAGCCCATCCCGCACAGTCCCACCAGCGCGACGATCGAGCCCGGCTCGGGCACTTGTGCCAGAACATCGAGCGTTCCTGCTCCCGAAATCAGGGTCGGGTCGTTCGCGGCGGTATACAGTCCTACCGGTTGCGCTACGCTGTTGAGGAAAAAGTCTTCGACTGTGAAAGTGGTGCCGGAGGCAAGATTCAACTCGGGTGTGGGAGTCGATTGCGCGACGTAAAGTTGATCGGTCGTGGTCAGGGTCTTCTCCATATCGAGGACGGTGCCGTTCTGGACGAGCACTTTTTGACCGACGCCGTTGCCGAGCGTGCCCGCGCCGGAGATTTCCAGCGTCCCTCCTTGAACGTTCACGGCGCCGGTGAAGGTATTCGCCGCGGTGAGATTGAGCGTGCCTGCACCCTGCTTAATCAGTCCGCCACCCCCACCGCCGTTGAGCAGGGCGTGATCCATCGTGACCGTAAAACCGTTGGAATTGATGACCGATCCGCCGGCCATGTCAGTCAGCACGAGGTTTGCGTTTCCGGTGCCCGACTGGCTACCGACCGTTAGGTTGTTCGTCGCCTTGAGCGTGCCGCCGTTGAAGTTGAAGTTTTGGGTGCCGGCTCCGGTGCCGTCATTTTGAATACCGCTAACGTTGAGCGATCCACCGTTCAGATTGAACACGCTGTTGTTGGCGCTACCACCGTCGAAATCCAGAAAGCCATTAATGCTGCCTGTCCCCGAGAGGTTGACGGTCGCGGTGCCCCCTGAGCTGCCGCCGTAGCCGCCCACATAAAAGGTGGCATTCAGAGAGCCGCCGCTGATGTTGGTGGTATTGGTGGCGCCGATCAGCTCCGGCGACAAATTGATTGGTCGTCACGGTGCCGCCGGTTTGGGTGTAGGACGTGCCCGTGCCTGAGCCTTCGCCAATGTCGATCGTGGCGGTGCTGGTGTAGGTCCCGCCGCCGACCGTGATTTCACCATTGGTCAGGCTGCGTTCCGCCGCCGCCGGTCCAGGAAACGGTTCCCGAATTGATGTTCAAATTTCCGGTGTTCCCGCCGCCGCCTGTCCCCAAGGCGATCGTTCCACCACCGTTATCACTCGTCAACGTGCCGCCGGCGACGGTCACGGTGCCAACCGCAGTCTGGGCATTGACGCCGATCCGCAGGCTCGCATTTCCCCCAAGTATCAGCGTGCCCGCGTTGACATTGAGGAAGCCGGTGCCGCCGTCGACGCCGACATAGTCGTCGCCGCCATTGGAGCCATACGTCAAAGTGCCCGCGCTGCCGCTGAGCGTGAGCATTCCGCTGCCACCGGCGCCGCCGCCGATGACGAATCGGCTACTGTCCGAGATCGGCGCCGCGGTGGAGTAAACCGCGGGAGGTGCTACATAGCCTGGGTAGCCGAGGAACGCGTCCGTCGTCGTCGGAACGCCAGCGGTCCAGTTGGCGGCGTTCGAATAATCGGAATTAACCGTTCCTGTAAACTGACTTGCCGCCTGCGCGATATTACCCAGTGCCAGTAGTCCCGCGGCAGCCATGCACAGGGAACACAAATAAGTTGCAGTGCGCGTCATCGAACACCTCCGAAAATAGACAGGGGTCCTAAGAAAAACCGCTGGACCGGGGCCAGCAACCCGAGGTAGGAAAACGAAAACAGTCTGCCCAGAAAACAGGTGGGATTCGAGATTTAGTGCCAAGCCGGAAAGGCGCGCCAAGCGATGCGCCGCCTAACTGCCTGAGGCAACCACGCTCTCGGAAAGCTTTGGGGCAAACTATGACTCTACTTGAACCTAGCCCCACCTCAAAGTCAATGGTTTTCAGATACAGGCGGTTTTTTCTATTCGTCGCAACGGGTTTGTTGCAACGTGCCGGCAAAGACCAGGGCGCGATCGATATTTGTCATTGCACAAAGTTCGCCCCCATTCAGAATTGCTGATCGGCATTTTGAAAGTTGCGTCTTGCGTCCGAAGGCGGTAGCCTCAAGTTACAGCGAAGGTCCGTCCCTCCTTGAACTCCCGCCTCCCTGCTTGCCGTTTGCTGAAGCCCGCCGATGCTGCCCGGCGACGCATGCCGGTCTGAAGGATCAATCTTTTTCTCGAAGCGAGTTGCCTAATGCGCGTTGTTTCTTTGCTCACGTGCGGATGTTTTTGCGCCATCGTCGCACTTGGTTCAACTTCCTCGCCGTGCGTTGCCCAGGATTGGCCGCAATGGGGCGGGACGCTCGAGCGGAATATGGTGTCGGACGCGAAAGGGTTTGCCCGATGCGGTTTGATCCTGCGCCCGACGCCGACCCGAAAACGAGTGGCGTGAAGTGGTCGGTCAAGCTCGGCTCGCACACCTACGGCAATCCGGTGATCTCGGGCGGTAAAGTGTTCGTCGGCACGAACAACTACACGCCGCGCGATCCGAAATACACCGGCGACAAGAACGTCCTGATGTGCTTCGACGAAGCGACCGGCAAGTTCCTCTGGCAGTTGGTCGTTTCCAAAGTGCAGGGCGAGGCCGACTATCATGAGCTGGGAATCTGCTCGTCGCCGACCGTCGATGGCAAGCGCGTTTACACGGTGACCAGCCATTGCGAAATTCTGTGCCTCGACGCGAATGGTTTGTACGACGGCAATCAAGGCCCGTTCATGGACGAGGCCCAATATCTGGCCATGCCGCTGGAGCACAAACTGGAGATCGGCAAGGATGGCCCGATCCGCAAGCTGCGGCCGGGGCCGCCGATCAAGCTCGGCCCGACCGACGCCGATATCCTCTGGCGATACGACTTGCTGACCGGGATCAAAGTCTGGCCGCACGATGCCACGAGTTGCTCGAGCCTCGTGTATGGCGATCTGGTTTACTTCGGCACCTGCAATGCCAAGACGAACCACAAGTATGTCCCCTATCCGCACGCCCGGTCGCTCGATCGCGCTCGACAAGCACACAGGCAAGCTCGTGGCCGTCGACGACGCCGATATCGGCAAGGGAATTTTTCACGGCTCCTGGTCGAGCCCCTCGCTAAGCATCGTCGACGGCAAGCCGTTCGTTTTCTACGGCGCCGGCGATGGCCGCTGCTACGCCTTCGACGCCCGGCCGGCGCCCAACGCCGATCCGAACTTGCCAGGCACATTGAAGAACGTGTGGAAATGCGACTGCAATCCAGCCGAGTATCGGATGAAAAATGGCAAGCCGGCGACCTACCGGACCCGCTTCGGGCCGAGCGAGTGCATCGGCACGCCGGTGTGCTACAAGAATCGCGTGTATACGACGATTGGCCAGGATCCGCTGCATGGCCGGGATGTCGGCTGTGTCACGTGCATCGACGCGAAGAAGACCGGCGACATTTCCGACACGGGCCGGATTTGGGAATTTCGCGATATCGACCGTTCGCTCTCGACGGTCTCGATCGCCGATGGATTACTGTACGTGGGCGATTACGGCGGCACAGTGCATTGCCTCGACCTCGATACCGGCAAGCAAATCTGGAGCCATGACACGAAGGCTTACATGTGGGGCAGCACGTTTGTCGCCGATGGCAAGGTCTATTTTGGCGACACGACCGGCACGCTGTGGATTCTGGCGGCCGGGCGTGAAAAGAGAGTGCTCAACCATATCAAGTTCGATTCGTCAATCTGCCAGACGCCCGTGTATGCCAACGGCGTGCTCTACATTTGCACCGAGCAACGGCTATACGCCGTGCGGACAGCCGCTTCGTCGATCACGCAGAATCAATGAGCGGTGGCGTGGGCACTGCCCGCGTTTCTTATGGCGAGCGTAGTCTTCGGCGATGGTGGGCGGTGCCCACCCTGCCGGCTAGCCACGGCACACGGAGTGTGCCTACTACGTAGCAGGCACGCTCCGCGTGCCGTCGCCGCGCCAAAAATCTCAAAATGTACACGACGGCGACACGCGCATGCCGCGGAGCGTCGCTTGTCGCTCAGCCGAGCGCTTCGACCACCAGGTCGCCGATTTGGCTGGTGCCGTGGCCCATCTTGCCGGCTGCCTGGCTTTTCATTTTCGTGGCGGTCACTTGTTGGATGGTGCGCTGAATTCGGGCCGCGGCCTTGGGTTGGCCATTGTGCTCCAATAGCATGCTCATGGCATTGATCGCGGCGATGGGATTAATGACGTTCTGCCCGGTGTATTTCGGGGCGCTGCCCCCCATCGGCTCGAACATGCTGACGCCGCCGGAGTCGGGATTGATATTCCCGCCGGCCGCCACGCCCATGCCTCCCTGCAAAATGCCCCCGAGGTCGGTGATGATATCGCCGAACATGTTCGTCGTGACGATCACGTCGTAGTATTCGGGATTCTTGACCATCCACATGCAGCAGGCGTCGACGTGATTGTAGTCGGCCTTGACGTCGGGAAACTGCCTGGCCAAATCCTGAAACGACCGCCACCAGAGATCGTGACCATAGGTGAGCACGTTCGTCTTGGCCACCAGGGTGAGCATTTTTCCCTTGGGATTATTTCGCCGCCGGGTGTACTCGAAGGCCCAGCGGACGCAGCGATCGCAGCCCTTGCGGGTGTAGATCGCCGTCTGGCTGGCGACTTCGTCGGGCGTGTTCTTCTTGAGAAATCCGCCGACGCCGCAGTACAAGTCTTCGGTATTTTCGCGAACGACGACGAAATCAATATCGGCCGGGCCCTTGTCGCGCAGCGGGGTTTCCACGCCGGGGAACAATTTCACCGGCCGGAGATTGATGTACTGATCGAGCTGAAATCGCAGCTCCAGCAGCAATCCCTTTTCCATGATTCCCGGCGGCACGTCGGGATGCCCGACCGCGCCGAGAAAGATCGCGTTGAACTTTCGCAGTTCGTCGACGGCGCCTTTGGGCAGCGTCTCGCCGGTTCGCAGGTAGCGCTCGCCGCCAAAATCGAAGGGGTGCAACTCGTACTGGAAATTCTCGGAGCGGGCGACGTGCTTGAGCACCTTGACGGCCTCGGCCGTCACTTCCGGTCCGGTGCCGTCGCCAGCAATGACGGCGATTCGAAGCGTGGTATTCAATCCGGCACGTCTCAATTCTTGCTGAAATCGAACTGCTTCGAACCTTCGCGGCCCAACGGATTCTTCACGAATTTCTTGCGGCATTCCGGGCAGAGATCGAACCGCAATTGCTGGTAGACGTCGTCGCCCACTGCATCGCTGTCGGACTCTTCCATCCGTTGAAGAATCTCCTGCATCTCTTGCAGGTGATCGCGATCGTCGGTGTTCGGGTCCACTTCCACGGGATCGATCGCGGCGTACACCTCGATCTTGATGACATAGCGCAGATCCTCCGCCGAATCGATCAACCGCTTGCACAGATCGCACGAGTAATGAAGCATCGGACGGTCCCCACGATGAAAGTGGCCGACGTTCGTCCCGAACGTCACGACAACCATTGCGTCTCCCATCCTAATGCGGATTCACGAACGGGAGCAACCCGGTATTCAGGATTTTTTTGCGCCCGCGAATTCTGCGCGCTGTGAGATCATGCAGTGCGCTTGACAATGCGCGGGCCGTGTGCTTCGCATGAGGGGCGTGAGGAGGTGAGGGGCGTGAGGCACGAAGCGAGCGCCAGCGGCGGCGCTCGCGTCCTCGTACCTCAAGTCCTCACGCCCCTCAATTCCTCATCCGCGCAATGAGGGGCGTGAGGAGGTGAGGGGCGTGAGGCACGAAGCGAGCGCCAGCGGCGGCGCTCGCGTCCTCGTACCTCAAGTCCTCACGCCCCTCAATTCCTCATCCGTGCGCAATGAGGGGCGTGAGGAGGTGAGGGGCGTGAGGCACCAACCGAGCGCCGCCGGCGGCGCTCGCCTCCTCGCACCTCAAGTCCTCACGCCCCTCAATTCCTCATCCGCGCGCAATGAGGGGCGTGAGGAGGTGAGGGGCGTGAGGCACGAAGCGAGCGCCAGCGGCGGCGCTCGCGTCCTCGTACCTCAAGTCCTCACGCCCCTCAACTCCCCACTCGCCCGAGCGCCAGGGAATCGCCGGTTTTCAGCCGGGAGAACCCCAGTCTTCCTCTAGTTCCTCCTTGCCCGACTGACTACAATTGGGGCGAAGCTCGACGATCATTCGGGCGATGCATCCCGAAAATGTCGTGCCGGCTTCGCGTGACGGAGGTTTCCCCATGATGCAGCCGATGGCAGGCGGAGCGCTCAGTAGCAGCGTTCTTGTGCTGAACCGGTTTTATATGGCTGTCCACGTGATCAACGTGCGACGGGCCCTGGCGCTCGTGTTTCGCGAGTTGGCCGAGGTCATTCACTTCGAAGAAGGCCAGTACGCGAACTACGATTTTCATTCGTGGCGCGAAATCAGCGCTTTGAAGTCGGCGCTCAAGGAACCGCACGAGGATTGGATCCAAGCGGTCAATTTCGAACTGCAGGTGCCACGGGTCATCCGGCTACTATCGTTCGACCGGATTCCCCGGCAGACCATCCGCTTCAATCGCCGCAATCTTTTTGCCCGAGACGGCAATCAATGTCAGTATTGCGGGCGGCGCTTCCCGACCAGCGAGTTGAGTCTCGATCATGTCGTGCCACGCAGCCGCGGCGGCGACACGTGCTGGGAGAACATCGTCTGCGCGTGCGTCGGTTGCAATGTGAAGAAGGGGGGCCGGACCCCGCACGAAGCGCACATGAAGTTGATTCGTAGCCCGGTGAAACCGAAGCGCAGCCCACTGCTGACCGTGAAGCTCGGCAATCCGAAGTACGTCAGTTGGAAGACGTTCTTGGACAGCGCCTACTGGTCGGTGGATTTGAAGTAGGCTTGAGGCTACAGACTACAGGCTTGAGGCTACAGGCTAAAGGCTAAAGGCTAAAGGCTACAGGCTTGAGGTATAAAGACACGGAAAATTTTCGCCGCCTACGGCGATCGCCTCAAGCGTCTACTCTTCTTTTCCCGCCAGCGGCTCTTTCTTCTCGGTAATCACCGGGCACTGCGTCGCCATCTCGGCGTTCAGCGCCGTGAAATCCTTCCACTCTTCCGGCACGTTGTCTTCGTGGAAAATCGCTTCGACCGGGCACTCCGGCACGCAGGCCTCGCAGTCGATGCATTCGTCGGGATGAATGTAGAGAATCCGTTCCCCCTCGTAAAAGCACTCAACCGGGCAGACCACTACGCAGTCGGTGTATTTGCAATCGAAACATGGTTCGCACACGACATGAGTCATCGACGGACCACTCCTTTCAAGCGGCTAACTTGAACGCGTATGAACGGGCGATGCAGTTCGGATAGAAGGATTTGCAGGGTCGCTGTTTGGCTCGGTCCCGGCCGAAGCCCCCGACCGACCTCACGGACAACTGTTTAGCACAAAAGCACTTGCAGGCCAAAGCCCAGCGGGAATGATAATGAGGCCGTCGAGCACTGTCAATCCAGTGTCGCGAGCATCGACGGATCATGGCGACCGCCGAAAAATCTCTCGATTCCTGGAAGGCATCGAGCGTTTCTACACGCGGTGTTGAACGCGTTTTCCCACCCCGTTGTGAACGGTCGGTGGCGGAATGAACCCGTGCCTTCGGCTTGCTTCCAGATTACTTGCTACCTAGAATCAAGGTAATGGGTCGGGCGCGCGGTTCAGCTTATCGGCCGTCGATCGCATTGTTCCTTGCGACCTGTCTGAAGTGAAAACTGCTTCAGTGCTCATTGGCGCATCGCCTGCCGGTGCGCCGTCAGTTACAGCGGGCTCTCCTGGGAAATTCACGCTGTGGCACTTTCTGAGATCGACCGCAATTTGCTCTCCCGATGCTTGGCGCGAAAGCCCAGGGCCTGGGATGACTTTGTGGACCGCTTTATGGGCTTGGTCATTCATGTGATCAACCATTCGGCCCAGTCGCGTTCCATCCGCTTGAATGCCGAAGACCGCGAAGATTTAGCCGCCGACGTCTTCCTGACCGTAGTGAAGGATGACTTTGCAGTACTCCGGCATTTCCGTGGCGAGAGCAGCCTGGCGACGTATCTGACGGTGGTCACGCGCCGGGTGGTCGTGCAGCAATTGCTGAAGCACAAATCCGCTGCTCGGCTCACGAATCCGGCTGACGAAGCGGGACCGGTCGACGTGGCGTCGATCGGCACGAGCAATGGCGACGCGGTCGAACGGGTCCAAAGCCGCGATGAGATCGAGCGGCTCCTGGAGGAGCTCGAAGGCTCCGAAGCCGACGTGGTGCGGATGTACCACCTCGAAGGAAAGTCATACGCCGAGATCGGCGCGATCACCGGGATGCCCGAAAACAGCATCGGCCCACTCTTGTCTCGCGCTCGCCAAAAGATGCGCCGCGTCGGCGTCGACCCAGCGGTGGGCTGAAATTAGTAGCCCCGTAGGGTGGGCATTGCCCACCGTGCAGCCTTTCGGTTTTCTACCCCGCTCGCGATCGGCGCTAACTGACTGTTGAAAAAGGGGACAGGCACCTCGCGGGAACGTCAAACCTTCGTGAAATCTGTCCGGTCGCTCAGAGCCAGTCCCCTTTTTCAACAGGCTGCCAACGTCGCTGCGCGGTGCCTACCCGACAAGATCTCAGCTACGGATACGGCGAGTATGTCTGCGGCGCGGTTCTCGGCGAGTAATTCGGCGCGGCGCGTAATTCGGCGGAGCGGCGTAGTTGGGCGCCGGCGCATAACTAGGTGGTGCGGCGGTCGCCGGATAGCCGCCGGGACCGGCGCCCCAGCCTGGCTGCGCTGCGAGGCGTGGATCTCCAGCCGCACTCGTCGAACCGGCATAGACCGGCGTGCCCGGCGCCGCAGCCACGGGACCTACGTTGACCGGAACCGAGTTCGCCGGATTCGCGTAAGTCGGCCTGGCATAGGCAGAGTTGGCGTACGGCGGATTCGCGGAGACTGGGCTCGCATTCGCGGGAGCTATCGTCACCGCCGCGGCTCGGGCTGCCGGGCTCGGCATGCCGGAAATATTGCCGGCGCTGGCGATCGGCAAATTCGGGTCGGCCAGATTCACATTCGGAAAACCTGGGTAATCCGGTTTCACCCACAATTGGGCGTTTTGCGGTCCTAGCACGTTGATTTGCATGTCGACCATGTCGATCTTCAGATCGAATTGCGTGACGGGATATTGAATCTCGACATGCCGCGGCAACACAGCGCCGGTGACCGGATCGCGGTGAAAATTACTGTTGAACGACGATGCGACCCGAGCATTGCGCGCGTCGTACAGATGCTGCTCCAGCACCACGCCGCGCAGACTATCGACGACCGTCACCTTCCGCAGCTCGCCCAGCGCACCGTGATACACCGATTGGATTTGCAGGCGGTTCGCGCCCACCGGAAATGGTCCCCGCGGTTGGTCGGCCGGATTGAAGCGGACCAGGCCCATCGCCTCGGGAATGAATTCCGGCGCCACGGGCATCAGCTGTCGGGCGGCGCTCGCGGCGAACTGATCGTGCCGGCAATAGTACAGCGCTGGCGGCTGAGTGCGCCGGATCCAAACCCAAAACAGCTCTTCGTTGCTTCCCAAATCGACTTCCGGGCCGGTCACGACCATCGTCGCGCGCATGCGAAACCGCAGCGGCGGTTCCATCGAAAGGGTCATACCTAACGCCGGCGCCCCCGGGACCGTCAGCGTCCCTTGCATCGAAGTGAAGTTGTGCACGAGGCTCGTGTTCGTGTTGATCGTGTTGATCACCTGCTCCAATGTCGGCGTCGTCGGCAACACGGTGGGAATCAGTTCGATCTCTTGCCGTTGAAAGCACGACGAACCACAAGCCGCGGTCAGGACGGCCAACAGCGCGAGCGAGATGAGAGGTCGGCGAAGCACGGCTTTTACTTTCACGCTCGGATCAGGCGGCGTTGCTGAGCAGCAGGCCGGCCAGTTCCTGTTGGATTTGATCGGCGTGCGCGGCGTCGGGCATCGCCACCGCCACGCGGTACTCTGTCTGGCGGCGCGGGCAATACAGCAGCATCATTTCCTGCTTTGAGTCGGTCTGTTCCGTGTCTTCCAGCCGCAGCACGCGCCGGCGCACCAGCAGCAGCGTGAGCACATACCGCATGTCGGCGCGCTGTGGCTGATCGGCCAGCTCGTCGAACAACTGGAGCATCACGTCATTGGGAGCCCATTGCGTTTTTCTAGATTTCGATTCCAGCGCCGGCATTTGCGATTTCCACCAACCCAGCGCGCCCTCCGGTGGTCCGGTCCAGGCTTCGCTCGAATAATCGTGTCGCGTTACCGTGGCCCCTTCGGAGGCGAGTGCCGAAAAGAAGATCTCGCCCGGCGCCAACTCTCGGCCCGAGGCGGCGCAGTGCCGCGTGCAGCGTTGCACCTCGAAATCCATTCGTGGTCCATTCAGTGTGCGGTGAAGAACCGCGCGTCGGTGCCGCCGGGGCCGATCTTCAGCTCAATCTTCTTCAGGCAGCGCGGGCAATAACCCTGATACGCCGTGCCGGACCGATTCACATACACCTTGGCGTAGACCGAGCAGCAAGCGAAGTGAATGCCGACAAACGACCGCCCGACGCCGGCGGTGCGCGCGGGAGCCGGTTCATCGCTCGAGAGATCCAAATTTTCGCCAGCCATGGGGCGAAACCATATCGCGCGATTCGCCCGCGAGCCAGAGGAGTTTCTCGCCTCAAGCGGTGCTATCGCCACTCTGGACTCAAGCCCAGGGATGGCGATCCCTGGGCTTGGCCTCGCGACCCTGGCATCGACTCGACCAAGCCGCCAGGCCGGACCTCATTTTCTGGCCTTGCTCCCCCGCCGCGACTTCGCTATTCTCCGTCCGCTTTTCTCCTCGGACCGGCGGCCTGCGCACGCATTTGACAGCCGCCGTCGTCCATCGGGCGCTCGCCGGACATTTGCTCCGGGCTCGCCCCGAATGCGGTCTGGGTTGTGGTGTTCGTTCGTCGGCCATTTCCTCACGTCGATGCCGCTGCGGGCGGCCGTGCGGGGAAGGAGATCTTGCTTCGTGGCAATCATCCGCTTGACTCAATCGAAATTCTGTTCCGGCGGTCTCTGCGGCCTGCTGGCCGTTTGCTTCGCCGCACTGTGTGGTGGCTGTGGCTGGATGGCCCAATCGGACAACATCAACGGCGTGGCCCTGTATCAGCAAGGCAACTATCAAGGCGCCGTGAATCAATTCACGCAAGCAGTCGAATCCGACCCCAACGACGCCGACGCATACTACAACCTCGGCGCGACGTACCATCAACTTGGAAAGATGGCCCACAACCAAGCCGAGTTGCAGCAGGCCGAAAGCTACTATCACCAATGCCTGGATCGGAATCCCGACCAGCGCGATTGTTATCGCGGCCTGGCCGTGCTGCTGGTCGAAGAGGGACGCGGCACCGACGCCTTCAGCTTGATGCAGCGCTGGACCGAGCATTCGCCCTCGTCGCCGGCGCCGCGCGTCGAGCTGGCTCGGCTGTATGAAGAGTATGGCGACAAGAAGTCGGCCGAGGCGAATTTGCAGGAAGCGCTGGCGATCGCGCCGACCGATCCGCGGGCCCTGGCCGCCTTGGGCCGGATCAAGGAACAAGAAGGAGATCGGACCCAGGCCCTGGCCATCTATCAGCGCTCGCTGCAATCGAATCAATTCCAGCCGCAGCTCGAAGCCCGCGTCGCGGCGTTGCAAACCGGCGGCGTCGGCGCCGTTGGCCCGACGCCGCCGGACGGGACGCGGATCGTCGCCACGCCGGCCGCTCCGCTGCGCTAAGCATGTAGCGTGGCCGGGGCAAAGGCCGCCTCCGCGATGCCCCGGATCGCACCGCTGGGTGCGATGGACCACTCGCTTGACCACCCGCGGCCAAGGTTCTATTCTGCTCTGAGCGTGCCGGGGTTTTGCACCCCACTCTCGCGCCCATGATTTGCCCAGATTCCCATTGCCGAGGTTTCCTTTTTTTACAACGCGATTGTTCGCTTCGTCCCACTGCCTAAATGGTTTGCCCATGACCGATCGCGTTTTCAACTTTTCGCCTGGACCCGCCGTGTTGCCTTTGCCTGTGCTCGAAAAAGCCCAGCGCGACTTGCTGGCTTTGCCCGGCGTCGGCGCTTCCATCATGGAGATCAGCCATCGCTGCAAGGCCTTCGACGCGATCCTGGCTGAATCGCAATCGCTGTTGCGGGAGTTGCTGGCGATTCCATCGAACTATAAAGTCCTGTTCATGCAAGGCGGGGCCCATCTGCAATTCACGATGCTGGCCCAGAACTTTTTGCGTGGCACGGGGCGCACCGCCGAATACATCCTCACCGGCACCTGGGGCAACTCGGCGTTCAAAGAAGCCCAGAAGGAAGGCCCCGTCAGTGCGATCTGGGATGGAAAAGAGAAGAACTATTCGACGCTGCCCGAATTCAAAGAACTGAAATTCTCGCCCGAGGCCGCCTACGTCCACATGACTTCGAACGAGACGATCCAGGGCGTGCAGTTCAAAGGCCAGCCCGACACGGGCACGGTGCCGCTGGTCTGCGATTCGTCGTCCGACTTTTTGTCCCGCCCGGTCGATGTGGCTCGTTACGGCATTATTTACGCCTGTGCCCAGAAAAACGCCGGGATCGCGGGCGTGACGATGGCGATCATTCGGGATGACCTTTTGGAGCGCGTGCCGAAGGGTCTCTCGGCCAGCCTCGACTATGCCCATATCGCGAAGAACGACTCGCGGGCCAACACGCCGCCGACGTTCGCCATCTACATCCTGATGCTTTGCTGCCGCTGGCTGAAGAACGATGTCGGCGGACTGGAAAAAATGGCGGCCCTGAACGCCCGGAAGGCAAAGTTGCTATACGACGCGATTGACTCTAGCAGCGGCTTCTACCGCCCGCACGCTGAGAAATCCTGCCGCTCACTCATGAACGTCACCTTCCGGCTGCCGAGCGAAGAGTTGGAAAAAGCCTTCGTCACTGAAGCCGCAACCCACAAGCTGATGGAACTCAAAGGCCACCGCTCCGTCGGCGGCATCCGCGCCTCGATCTACAACGCCATGCAGCTGGAAGGCGTGGAAACTCTCGCGAAATTCATGACCGACTTCGCGAAGAAGCGCGGTTGAGTCGGCATTCGTAAAGAGCCGCGCACGAAGTAAGCGAGTTGGAGCGTGCCACGTGCACGGAGGCGATCACCACTTAGATCCGTGCCTTTGGAAGAGCCGCGGGCATAGTAAGCGATGGCGTTGCCAGAGGCAGGCCTCCGAGACGCTTACTGCGTGCGCGGCTCTTGCGCGAAGTTAGCGCGCGGCCTGAGGCCCACGCGCTAACAGCGCTGGAAACATGTTCGAGTGCGCGAGGGATCGCCCACGCCGAACGAAGTTTCCTTCGGTTTGATGCGCTCTGAGGAGCCGGCAGTTCTTGGATTTTAAGGTTTTTTCCGAATCCGATTTGACGAGCGGACGACGGGCGACCTGTAGTGCCGCAACAGTCCACTCATGTTTTCGGACTCGAAAAGGGGTTGGCCGCCGAACGGAAGTTTCCTGCCATCGGTATCGGCTGGCCGGTCGGCCGGCTCCGCGCTCATGTCCACCCGGTGACCAGCAGGGTTTTGGTATCGGACACCAATGCGCTGTTCAAGTCATACACCGCGCCTGGGACGCTGCTCGTGTTTATTTCACCACATGCTCGATTCCCATCGGCGGAACTCGTGACGCCCCCACGAGTCCCGACATGAATCCGCCATGCCAACGAGCTTCACGATGTGGCTAAACGCTGCCTGCGAACTGTGCCGCGACCGACAATCGATTTAGGTCGCAACGGTTGGGCTGGCTCAAGCCCATGAAAAGGGGACATTCTACTTTTTATTGTCCGCTCGGCGGTTCTTGGCCGATTGCTGCTAAAAAGTAGAATGTCCCCTTTTCAACGGACCTGGCAGCAAGTCGAACTGGCGCGGCCGGCAGACCAAGAGGGCTTATTGCAGGGAAGTTTCATCCCGCCGGCAGCACGTTTTCTTGCACCGAGCAAGCTCATCCGACTCAAGCGCCCCGTGCCACATCGTCTGAGGAGGAGATTGTACACAAATGTACAGGTGATGTCCAAAGCGGAATTGGGCCACAGGGGGAAATGACGAATGTCGAATGACGGATGTCGAAAAGAATGACGAAGCACGAATGACGAATGAAGAGCCACGCATGGAATATGCGGCGCGGAGGTGGGGGCGAGTGGCCGGCTTTGAGACGCTTACTGCGTGCGCGGCTCTTTACGCAGCCGATTGCCCATTTAGCGGTCCGATCCGGTAGAATGGCGCTGCTCTTCGCGGCGACTTCAGTTCGCTCCGGGCAGGTCATGCGACAAGGAGATTCAGGATGATCCGGCGTTGCCAGCTCCTTTGCTTGTGCGGCGTTCTGCTCGCGGCAACATGGACCGCCCGCGGTCGAGCGGCGGATCGGCCGAAGCTCGGCGGTGACGCAACGCCAGCGAAGGACGACATTGAAACTCTCAGTGTCCACGATCGAGAATTACTCGAGCGACTACTGAAAGGATTCATCTTCGATCCGCAAGGCTGCGATTACGTTCTCGCGCCGGTGAAGATGCACGCGGCTTGGGGACAATCAACCCACGGAAAAAGCTTCGGCTGGCGGTTGCCGACGGCGCCCGGCCAACCGCGGCAGATCGCGTTCGTCGACGGCGAGAAAACGACTCTCTCCCGCGACGACCGAGTGGAAAAAGTGGATTTCATCGCCGCCTGTCACGAGCAGTACGTCGAAATGTCGGCCGCGGTAATCCGGACGCCCACGGGCTTCGGCCCAGGCCCCAGGCGGGTCGATCGAAAGCCGGTGTGGGAATTGGCGTCTGCCTCCAACAATTCCGATCTCGTCAATGCCGCGTGGTTGCATCGTCTCGAAAGAGATCAATTGGCGGCCCTCGCGCTGCGGCGCGCCCGAGAAATCTCGTCAGACGATGCCGCGATGGTCGTCGCGTTGAAGCGGCAACTGGCCACCGGGGCTCATGATGCCATGTTCGAGGCGTATAAGAACCGATCCGACGCGGATGCATTGGTCCTTGGCGAGCGATTGATGAAGCTCTATCCGGAGCAGGCCAAGACTCTCGCTCAGACCGACGCGTTGATCGCGGAACTCAAACGGCGCTCCGCCAAGGGAACATTCGGCAAAAAGCGGCCTGAAAAACTGCCGGCCGGATTCGAAGCCTGGGACAGCGCAAAGAAGGTCGATTTCTTTGTCGACTTGCTCGATGAGCTCGACGACAGCAAATACTCGCTACTTGAAGACACCTATTTCTTCTGGAGTCGGGGCCGCCACGTCAAGGCCTTGATCGACCTGGGCGATGCCGCCGTTCCCCGGCTGATCGATACCGTCGAACATGATGACCGCCTGACCCGCTCCGAAATCGACGATCCCTTTCGGCGCAAACCTTCCGAGATCGCGCAAGTGCGCGTCATCGCATTCGATATTTTGCTGGCGATCTTTCGAGTGCGCAGTTTGGATCCGACTCGAGACCAGCCGGCTTACGACCTCCAAGGCAACGAGCACGTGGCCGACGTCGTCGCACAGTTGCGGGCCTATTGGAAAGCCAATGCGGCGCGCTCTCGCGACGAACGGACGATCAGAGTGCTTGCCAATTCCAAGGCCGATCCCGGGGCTTGCCGCACGGCCGCCGACGCCCTCACCGGCAAGTTCGACGGCTATAGGCCCGGACCACTTGGCATCCACTTGCGGCCGTCGGACGAGCCGCCGCTCGATCCGCGGCGGACCGGCAAGGGGGGCATGTATTTGACCCCGACCGAAGCGGTTTTGGCCGCTTTGGACCGCGAAATTGCCGCGGTCCGCGCCAATGCGACGCTTGGAACTGACCAGGCACGCTTCGCGATCGCTCAGATCGAGCAAGCATATCTCGGCGCGCTCATCGACTTGCACGATCAACAAGCTACCGCCGAGTTTTTCCGGCGGTACAAGGCCGCCGGGACGCTACATGACCGAATAGTTTGGGCACTCGCCGCCGATGGCTCCGGGGATTCTGGGCCCATGAAGGAACTGGCCCATTGCGTTGAGGTTGGAAAGGTGATCGTTTCGGGACATGATTTTTCGGGGGAACTTTCCAGGAACAGTGGCACTATTAACGCCACGACGGAGCTTGCGGGCCTCTTGCACTCGCTGGTGTACGTGAAGCTACCCGAATCGGATCGGGCGCTGGCGGCGCTCGCCAATCCCGCGCACCCGCTCTACGGACAGGCGTCGGAATTGATCGACGGGCCAGTTTCGTATGGTTACAGCAACGATTTGCCATTTGGGCATCCGTTTTGCCTGGCAATTCTGGGCCGCGAACTCGCCGATACCACGCCCACGGACGGAACGTATGAGATTAACGGCCAGCGCCTGGAGTACAAACGAACGGGGATGTCCAGCACCTCCGGGCTCCCGGATTTCCTCATCGCCCGGAGAATGCGGAACACGTCGGCGGGCGAAGCGGTTTGCGACCGAGCCGCATGCCACATCAACGAATTGGCATGCGGCCTGCCGCTGGTTCATCCGCTCAGAAAGGATCGCGATGCGCAGCTTGAACGGATGAAGCAGCTGATGGTTCGATATGGAAATCGCTTCCGGCGAATTCAGCCTGCCGAGGCAATGACCCTTGGACGAGGAGATTACAGGACCGAATTCATCGTCGACATCACCCCGCTGACAAAGCCGGCCACGGCGCAAGATTCCGAATCGGGCCGGGCGATCTTCCATTTACCAAACCCTGGGCGGCTCGCTCCGCTCAAGCTGCCGGCGGTCGGCACGCTCAAGAAAGGCGATCCGGAAAATCCGATCAAAGCGCTCATCGTGCAGGCCGAGATCGACGCCGATGGCAAAACTGTGTACGGCATCATCGGCCGCTACTTCACGCGGTCGGCGAAAGCCGAGGAACTCACTGACATCGAGCCGCTGGATACATCTGCCGCGGCCAAATAAGCCGCGGCGCCGACACATCTTGAAAACACGCCAATTGGTAAGCGGCACTGGTTTGCCGGGTCGAGTCGACATTTTTTCCCCCACCGCATTTCTCGTGAAGAGTTTACTGGCAACGACGATCGCGGCTCTCGCCTGTTCATGCACGGCGTCGGCCGAAGAGCCGGTCGCACGGCAGGCTGCGGCAATCCTCGCGGCCGGCGGCGGCCCGGTGTTTGCCGATTGGAAGTCGCGGCCCGGTTCGAACTCGGCGCGACCTTTGTTGAAGCCGATCATTCACCTGGCCTATTCTTCCGACGGTCGGCGGCTCGCGCAAGGAACGTCCTCCGGCGTGGTCACGATCTGGGACGTTGCCAACGAACAGGAAGCAGCCCATTTCGAAGCCGATTGCAATCAACAAATTGCTTTTGCGCGAAACGGGGTCACGGTTGGCGCCGCAGGGTACAAAGGCGCGTATCATCTGTGGGAGGCGAAGTCGGGCGAAGAGTATCGGCAAATCGCCGGCAAATTCGGGACGCTCGCCTTGAACGAATCAGGCTGCGCCGCGTTTTCGCCCGATCTCGACGAAGTGGCCTTGGGAGCTGCCGACGGCCAGGTGCGCATCTTGGCCACGGCCTCCGGGCGCGTGATCCGTACGTTTCGGGCTTATTCGGACGAGCCGGTGTTCGCGTTGGCCTATTCGCGCGATGGGAAAGTGATCGCCACGGCGGGCGCGTCGGGAATCGCCGCCGCCCGGCCAGGCGAACTGGTCCAAAATCGTCGTGAAGCGGTCGCGTTGTGGGAATCCTCGACCGGCAAGCTGATCAAGGAACTTGACTGCGTCATGGCCGGAGATCCGCCGCCGGAAATAAATCCGGTGATGGTTCCCCGACCCGAGGTCAATTCACCTTTTTGGTTTATCAGTTTTTCGCCGAATGGCGCGACCATCGCGGCCAGCAACGGCACGGCCACCGTCGTCTGGGATCTCGACCGGGGTCGGCAGCTAATCGAGTTGACCGATGGCGTCGGCCATTATTCGGCCGACGGTTCCATGCTTTTATTCGTGCAAGAAAATTCCATCAAAGCCCTGGAATTGGATTCGGGACGGATCTGTTGGTCCGGCACGCTTTCGACACCGGATCCCTCCTCACTACTGCAGCGGGGCGCGCTAGCAAGAGAATTTTCTCCCCTCGCCATGGCGCCCGACGACCGGACCTGCGCCGTCGCGCTCGGCGGCGACAGTGTGGCAGCGATTCTTTCGCTCGCTCCGCCCGACTGGCATCCGCCCGCCAAATCAGCCGGCGAGTTTAGCGACGCCGATTTGCCCCGGCTGTGGACGGCGCTTGCTGGTGAGGATGCTCCGGCCGCCTATAGCGCCACGTGGCGATTGCGGCTGGGTGGAAACCGGACCGTCGAATATATCCGGGAGCATTTCGTCGCAACGCCCGTCGATCCGCACGAAACCAAGCGGATCGAACTGCTCATTGCCCAACTGGACAACGACTCGTATGAAAAGCGGCAGTTAGCGGTCCGAAGCCTAACGGACCTCGGCAGCGCTGCGGAAGCCGCCATGCGGAAATCTCTCAAGGAAACAACTTCGTTCGAGGTGCGCGCCAGACTCCGGCAGATTCTTGCCGCACTCGATAATCCAATCCAACGCCACGGTGGCGAAGCGCTGCGCCGCATGCGGGCGATTCGCGTCTTGCAGCGGATCGATACGCGGCAAGCCACGGAATATTTACGAATATTGGCCGCCGGCCCGCCCACTGCACGAGAGACTAGCGATGCCAAGGCGGCTGCGGAATGCCGGCAGGCTCGGGCGAACGCCTCAATCAATCATCAGTCTAGCCGATCGAGCCAGTAGAGCGGCTTGCGCCGTGCGTGGCTAATCGCGATGACCAGAACTTCTTCCGGCCGGCAGAGATAGATGACCAAATATGGAAAACGCTGCATTCGGTAACGCCGAACCTCGGGCGCTGTGGGACAGCCTTCAAGTGTCGCAAAGCTGCGGGGGGGCTGAGCGGACGCGCTCACAGGCTTGCCGCAATTCGGCGAGGAAATCGTCGCCTAGACCTGGCCGCTGGTCGTCATACCAACAGGCCGCGCGCAACTTCCAGGTTCGCGACCGAAAGGACGCGGAAATTCAACGATTCACCTTGCCCGCGCGATGCTTGGCCATTTGCTCGCGAACGCCGCAAAGCGATGATTCCATATCGGACGCGGATAATTCGCCGCGATCGTAGCCCTCGATACGCCGATCGATTTCCGCAGCCCATGCGGCCGCGATCTCCGCGGTGGTGAATCCACCCCGCTCTAAGCTTTGCTCCAGAACATCGGCGACATAGGCCCGATCGGACGGCGGTAGATTCATCGCCTGTTGCACGATTTCTTCGCGGAGCGTCATGTACATTCCCTTGAATTCCTTGCCGACGTACCCATTTTCGCACAGGCGTCAAGAACTGTCCAGATTATTCGATGAAGTGCGATCACGGGCCCATCAGAGCGGGGTGTTACTCGCTTGTTACGGAATTCCGAGGGCCTTGAGCTTATGATGAGGCGCCCGGTCTTGGCGGTGATTGCCGGCTGCGACCCATGGCGTGAGGTTTTTCCCTCAGAATTTTCGGAGGATTTCCCATGTTTCGCTCCAAAATCTTGGCGTTCGCGATGGCCTCGCTCTCGTTCGCACTTGCTCCGGCACTTGTCGGTGCGGCTGCCGAAAAAACTACCAGTGAGTTGCAGCTCAAGACCCAGCGCGTGATTATCTTCAAGGACGGATACGCGTTGGTCATCAAGCGGGGTACGGCGACAACCGATAAGGCCGGCGAAATATTCACCGACGAGGTGCCCGACGCGGCCGTGCTCGGCTCGTTTTGGGCCGTGCCGGAAGAGGGCCGGCTGGTGTCGATGCTCGCCGGTTGGAAATCGACGAAGGACACCGACGAAAAGCAGGTGACCTGCACGCAGCCGATCGAGATTCTATTAGCCAACAAGGGCAAGCGGGCCAAGATCGAGCTGCATGACAAAACGCTCTACAACGGCGTGATCCAGGATGTGCTGGTCGACAAGACTGAGGGCCCGGTGCCGCCGGCGCAATGGGAAACGCTCGATCTGCCGCCGCTCACGGCGGCGCCCGCCGCGGCGAACCCGCTCTCGGCGATGTCGTATATTCCGCCTGGACGATCCCCGGGAGTTGGCGCCGCCACGACCGAGCGACACGCTGACGACGATCGCGGGATCGAACTTTATTCTGCGCACCGACGAGGGAGACGTGCTGTTGCCAGTCGCCGAAGTGCGGTCGATCGCGGTGAAGGACATGAAGACCATGCTCGCCAAGACGCTCACCACCTCGAAGAAGACGAAGCGCCTGAGCCTGAAATTCGACAAGCCCGAAAAGAAGCAGGCCGTGTCGATCATGTATTTCCGGCCCGGGTTCCGCTGGATTCCGACCTACCGCGTGTCGCTGAACGAAAACAAGGAGAAGAAAACGGCCACGGTCTCGTTGCAAGCGGAGTTACTCAACGAGGCGGAGGATCTCGACAACGTGCCGCTGGATATCGTGGTCGGCGTGCCGAATTTTCGTTTTCGCGGCACGCCCAGCCCGCTGGTACTGGAGGCCACGCTGCGCAACGCTTTGGCCGAAGCCGCGCCGGATCTGATGGGAAATCCGAGCAACAGCATGTCCAACGCGATGTACTCGCAGCGCGCCGGCGATTTCCGGCAAGTGCAAGCGCAGGCCAACGGCGTGGCGGAAGAAGGCATCGTCAATTTGCCCCACGAGCTCACCGCCGCCGGCGCCCAGGATTTGTTCGTCTACAACCTGCCGAAGATCACGATCGACAAAGGGGACCGCGTGGCCGTGCCGATCTTCACCACCGACGTGCCCTATCGCGACATCTATACCTGGGACGTGCGGATCACGAAGCAGGATAACGCGGCAGCCCCCAGCGGCGCCGGGACGAATTCGCCCCTGACGCTGTCCAAGAACGAGGTTTGGCACCAAATTCTGCTCACCAACAACACGAATCTCCCCTGGACCACCGGCGCGGCGATGATCATGCAAGGCAACCAGCCGTTGGCGCAAGAACTGCTCACCTACACGCCGCCGAAAGACGAAGTCCGCGTGCCGGTCACGGTGTCGGTCGACACCCGCGGCTCGCTCACCGAGAAGGAGACGGGCCGCGAGCTAAAGAGCATTCAATGGGAGGGTTATAACTACGCCCGGATCGATAAGGAAATCAAGCTCGATCTGTGCAACAACAAGCCGCTGGCCATCGAAGCCGAGATCACGCTGCGCGTGGGAGGCAAAGCCGACAAAACGACGCCCGAAGGGGACGTGACGCTCGGCGCTTTCGACCCCGCCGACTGGGTGCAATACCAAGGGCACCCGGCGGTGAACAACAGCTCGACCGTCGTGTGGAAGACCAAGCTGAAGCCGGGCGAGAAATTCGACCCGAGCGTGCTGTATCATTATTTCACACGACATTAACCGTCGGGTAGGCATCGCCCACGGTGTGTCCAAACGTCGGAAGCAGTGGCTGTCGCGCTGGGAGGAACGTTCGCCTGTGCCGGCCGTTGATCTTCCTAGCGATCGAGGCCAATGGTGGGCATTGCCCACCCTACGCGAACTCCCTCTCCCTTGACGGGAGAAGGTTGTGGTGAGGGTGATGGAAAGCTGCAACGCGCCGTCGATGATCGCGACGTTGGCCATTGCGCTTTGGCTCTCCTTCGGTGGATTCGCGTTCGGCGGTTCACCCGCGCCAAAGTTCACCGTCGAATCGCCGCGGGAATATCAGGTCTTTCAGCGTGCCAGCCGCGCCGCGGGCACGGTTGAAATTCGCGTGCGCGGGGCCGACGCTTCCGCCAGATTCGAGTTTCGCACTCAAGGCAAACCGCACGAGGGCGATATCGACGCCAGCTGGCGCCCGCTGGCGGCAACCAACCCGTCCGGAGCTTACACCGCTCAGCCACGAATTCCCGCGGGAGGCTGGTATCGGCTGGAGCTGCGCGAACTGAACGAAGGCAAGCCAGTCGCCGAAGCGCACGTCGAACATTTCGGCGTGGGCGAAGTTTTCGTCGTGGCCGGCCAATCGAATTCGACGAACTACGGCTCCGAAAAACAGCGTCCCGCAAGTGGCCTGGTCTCGACATTCGATGGCCAGCATTGGCGGATCGCCGACGATCCGCAGCCGGGCGTGCAGGATGGCAGCGACGGTGGCAGCTTCCTGCCGGCATTCGGCGATGCGATGGTGAAGCGGTTTGGAGTGCCGATCGGCGTGGCGTCCACGGGGGCCGGGGCTACCAGTGTTCGTCAATGGCTGCCGCAGGGCGAGAAGATGACGCGGCCGCCGACAATCGCGGCTTATGTCAAGCTGGCCGGGCCCGGGCAATGGGAATCGACCGGCCAGTTGTACGACGGGCTGATTCGACGGATCGACGCGCTCGGTCCGCATGGCTTTCGCGCGATCCTGTGGCATCAGGGCGAATCGGACGCCGGACAAGCCCGTGCCGGCTACGGCGCCGAAAAGCAAATCTCCGGCGAGCAATATCGCGTGTTTCTCGAAAAGCTGATTCTCGCCACGCGGCGGCATGCCGGTTGGGATATCCCCTGGTTCGTCGCCCGGGCGACGTATCACAGCGAACAGGACGCGGCCGACGAAGAATTTCGGGCCGCGCAATTGGCCATTTGCAAACTGCCTGCGGTCGATCAAGGTCCAGACACGGACGCGCTCCGCGGCGGCTTTCGCGCTGGCGTCCACTTCAACGGCAAAGGCTTACAGGCCCACGGGCGACTGTGGGCCGAGCAGGTCGGGCCGTGGCTCGAAACGTTGTTGCGATGAGCAACGCTGCGGGTCGATTTTGCGCGGGAAAAAGACCGCCTACTGACCTGCGCGGCTCCGGTTCCGCATAAGCCGCGCCGGCCGTGGGAATTGGCGGAGTTGATTTTCATGTTGCTCACGGGATAATCGCAAAATTGGGACAGTCCACGCCAGTTTGGCCACTGATGCGGGCGTCATTTGTCAGCGATTTTCCTTCAGCTGCGCGGCTTCTTCGGCGCGCACTTTCGCCGCGGCGGATTCGTAGCGGGCGATGAACGTTTTCACCGGGACGCGGGCGATTGACTTGCCGATCAGTTCCAGCGGCAGATCTTCGAGCTTCTTGAACCGGATGCACGATTTTCCCATATCGAGCTTCTTGCCCGTCTTGGCCCACTCCTGGCGAAACCAGGCCTCCTGATCGGCGCCGCCGTAGAGGCACATCAGATAAACGGCCATGTGGTTTTTCTGCGAGGCGAGGCTGGCAAATGGCAACGGCTGTTTCGGATCGCAATGATAGCCAGCGGGATAAATGCCGTGCGGCACATAGTAGCCGATCATTCCGTATTGCATTCCCTCCTCGTAGCCCTCGCCCAGGTTCTTGAGGATCACCTGCCGCACAGCCTGAATCGCCGCGCGGCGGTCCGCGGCCAACTCGTCGAGATATTCGTCGACAGTACGGGCTTTGCTGATCATGTTTCGCTCAAGTTTCAAATTAAGAGCCTATCCGAGAACCGGCGGGGACTGGCTCATTTTGCGGTGCTCTGGGAGCAAAATGTGCCTATCCCCTCTCCTCGGCCCTCAGCGCGACGGAATCAATCGCCAACCGTCGGCGGTGACTTCCAAACTGCTGTGGCCGCGGTACTGGTCATATACCTTTTCCATCTCTTCGATCGAATCGAACCAGCCGACGATGTAGGCCGCGCCGAACGACTGGCCCGCTTTGATCGGCCGCCCGCCGATCTCCTCGATCAGGCAGACGTAGCCGCGCTCGTGGCACCAGGCTTCCATCACGTCGGCCGGATTAAGCGTCATCCCGGCCAGCCAGGGTCCGTCGGCGCCCGTCTTGGGATCGCGCGTGTGATAGGCTCGGATCATCCGCTTCGGCACGCCGTCGCGATCGCGGCGATATTCGAACTTTTCATCCGGGGCAAAGTCCTTGTCGAATTCGCGGGCGGGAATCCGGCCATAATAGCTGAGATACACTTCGCTGAAATTGTCGCCGTGGTGGTGCTTGATATGGCCCGGCATGTCCTGGCGGAAAAACAGCGCGTCGCCCGAGTTGCGGCTGAGAATGCGGTCGGAGGAGACGAAATAGCGCTTGCCCGCGGGAAATACCAGCGTTTGCCGCCATTCGGAGCCGGTCTGTTTGCCCGGGGCCGCAATCTGATATTTGAAACTTTGCTCGATGGCGACAAAGTCCTTGCCTTGGATGATCTGCGGTGAAAGCTCTTTGGCCTGGGTGCAGATTTGCGGGCCTTCGATGCTGCGCTTCGGCGTTTTGCCGTGGTAACTGTTGCCGAAGTCGTACGGCAGATCGCCGGTGAGCTGGCTGCGGTAGGTGGCGTCGCTGCCCGGCTCCATGATCCAGTCCTGGATGTCGAGCCCGTAGCCCAGGTCGTGTTGGCCCGTTTTCTTGTCGACGAACGTCCCTCCTTCCACTCCGCTGACGTACCCTTTTTTTCTGATCGAGGCATCCAAGGCTTCGCTGCGCAGCGTGATCCGGTCGGGAGTTTCAGAAATCTGAAAGCCGTTGGCGGCCAGTGCTCGCGACCGATCGATGCCGCCAAATGCCGCGAGAACGGCGATCCATAAGATGAGCCGATAGCTCGGACGCTTGTCCATGATCGTGACCGAATGGGTAACGTGGCGGAAATACACTGACCGGTCCGCGGAGCCGATGGCGCCTGCCATCGTAGATAATTTACACCCTAAGAGCCTATCCGAGAACCGGCGGGGACTGGCTCATTTTGCGGTGCCCTGGGAGCAAAATGTGCCTGTCCCCCTCTCCTCGGCCGGTTCTCGGATAGGCAGTAAGACGGTCGAAAGCTGGAATCAAGGGATCAGGCACAAACGGGGGAGCGGCAAAGAGCCGCGCACGAAGTAAGCGCTTGCGGCGATCGCCCGCGTCGTTCCCGTGCTTACTGCGTGCGCGGCTCTTTACGCGCGGATCGCAGGTGCGCGATTATTTCCTGGCCATTCGGCGATAATTGGGCGCTGAGAGAACGGATTCCACCGAGGTCGAGCCGTGCATTTGTGTGAAGTCGAAGAGTCTGGCTCATGTTTTGCTGGGCATGCATGGACTTGCCGATTGGAGATTCGCGTTCAACCGGCGCAAGCGCAGCCTTGGCTTGTGCCGCTACTCGCTGAAGCAAGTCGAGCTGTCACGGCATTTCGCCGCAGCGCACAGCGAGCCCGATATTCGCGATGTGATCCTGCACGAGATCGCCCATGCCTTGGCCGGGCACGAAGCTGCCCATGGCCCGCGCTGGAAGGCGATTTGCCGGCAACTCGGCGCGAGACCGGAGCGGTGCGGCGAAGCCCGGATGCCAGGCGGCCGGTGGCTTGCAAAGTGCCCGACTTGCGGGTTCGAATACAGCCGCTATCGCCGCCCGATGCGCCGCCGAACCTATCATTGCCGGAAGTGCGGTTTGAAGATCGGCCAATTGCGGTTTCGGGCGCAACAGCCATCCGCTTGAGCCGCTCGGTGCCGCTGGCTTTGCATGCTGGCTGCAGCGGTAGGGTGGGCACTGCCACCGTTGAATCAGAAATCTGCCGTGCCACGCGTTGTTCGTGATCGGTGGGCACTGCCACCCTACGGCTACGGCATGCGGCCGGCGATTGGCTACGCGATGATCTCTTTGACGACCTGGCCGGAGACGTCGGTCAGGCGGTAGTCGCGGCCGGCGTGGCGGAATGTCAGGCGCTCGTGGTCGAGGCCCAGGAGATGCAGAATCGTGGCATGGAAGTCGTGCACGTGGACGCGATCGTCGGCAACGGCGATGCCGTATTCGTCGGTCGCTCCGTGGACGATGCCTCCTTTCACGCCGCCGCCGGCCATCCAGGAAGAAAACGCCTGATGATGATGCTCGCGGCCCGGATGGTTGGGTTGCTCGTGGTAAGGCGTGCGGCCGAATTCGGTGGTCCAGACAACCAGGGTTTCGTCCAGCATGCCGCGGGCTTTCAGATCGCGAATCAGCCCGGCAATCGGCTGATCGACATTCTTGGCCAGCGGCACGTGATCCAGCATGTTGCCGTGCGAGTCCCAGTTGTTCGACGAACCGGTGTCGATCAGTTCGATGAACCGCACGCCGCGCTCGGCCAGGCGACGGGCAATCAGGCATTGCCAGCCAAAGCCGTCGGTATGGCCACGCTCCAAGCCGTACAGCTTCAACGTGGCGTCGGTCTCATGCGTGAGATCGAACGCCTCGGGCGCTTCGCGCTGCATGCCGAACGCGGTCTCGAACGATTTGATCTGTGCTTCCAGGGCGACGTCGCTCGGTCGCTGCTCGGAATGATGCCGCGTTCGCCCGGCCGATCGCGTCGAGTTCCATCTCCTGCAGCTCGGGCGACAAGGTTTGCCGCCGGATGTTCGCGATTGGCGTGGGGCCGGGAATGATGCGCGTTCCCTGATGGCAGCCGGGCAGGAAATCGCTCCCCCAGGTTTGCTGCCCGGCGTAGGGAACTTTCGGCGCAACGACGATGAATGACGGAAGATTCTGATTTTCGGTGCCCAACCCATAGCTGACCCACGAGCCGATGCATGGCCGGGCGAATGTGAACGAGCCGGTGTGCATGCCGAGCGTGGCTTCGTAATGGTTCGTGTGGTCCGACTCCATCGAGTTGATCACGCAGATGTCGTCGGCCACGCCGCGGATATTGCGGAAACAAGTCGCTAATCCGAGTGCCGCAGCGGCCCCCCGGTTGAAATTTCCATTGGGGCGTTTTCAGATAGCGCTTGAATTGACCGATCTTGCCTTGCCAGTTGTCGACCGTGATCGTCTTGCCGACGTCGGCGAACAGCTTCGGCTTGTAATCGAATGTGTCGACGTGCGAAACGCCGCCGGTCATGTACAAAAAAATGACGCTCTTCGCCTTGGCCGGAAACATCGGCGGCTTGGCGGCCAGCGGATTGATGCCGGGAGACGTTGCGGCGCCGGCCAGCGCGGTTTGACTGGCGAGTTGGCTCAGCAAGCCGCTGAGCGCGACGGCGCCGAAGCCTCCCGCAGCCCGGCGGAGCATGTCCCGCCGCGAAAACGCTTGCGACGCGCAAATTTCGCAGTCCGAATCTAAGCCGGTGGTCCCCGTGGAATGGCGCAGAATAATTCATGATCTGGACTCCTGCGTTTAGAACCGACCGGCGTCACTCGACAAATAAAAACTCGTTACTGACCATCAACGTTCTGGCAAACGCCGCCAGGCTGAGCGCCGCCCGCTGGTCCGTGGGCGCCCGGCCGCGGCGAAGCGCTGCCGATATTGACCGAGAAATTCAAGCGCTTGCTGCTTCTCCTGGTCGCCTGGCTCGCGGGCCAGGACCAGTTGATACGCCAATTCCACTCGCGACGGATCGTCCGAGCGGTCCTTAATCAAGCGTGCCGCCAGGCCCCCGGACTCGGCATGCACGAACGGTGAGTTCATCAAGTATAGCGCTTGCGTCGGCACGGTGGAAATCGAGCGCTGGGCCGTCGTGGCATTGGGATCGGCCCCGTCGAACAATTCCAAATAGGGATGCCGGGCCAGTCGCGAAGTCATCAGATACACGCTGCGCCGATGGGTGTCGTAAACGGCCGCGAAAGGTTCGTGCTGTGTAAAGTTCCACGATGCCACCGGCGGAAACGGATGCGGGCCGCCCTCGCTGCGATCGAGATTCCCGCCGAGCCACAGCATGGCGTCGCGGATCGATTCGGCGTCGAGCCGCTGCCGATTGCTACGCCAGAGCAGTTCATTGCCAGGATTGACTTGCTCATCATGGGCATTGTCTTCGGCCGCCAGTTGATAAGTGGACGAGAGCATAATCAGCCGGTGCATGGCTTTGACAGACCAGCCGCTGGCGATGAATTGCGATGCGAGATAGTCCAACAACTCGGGATGCGTGGGCCGCATGCCGCGGGCCCCGAAATCGTTTTCAGTGCGGACGATGCCGGCGCCGAAGTGATTCTGCCAGATGCGGTTGACCATCACGCGGGCGGTGAGCGGGTTTTGCGGCCGCGTCAGCCACTGGGCCAGTTCCAGCCGCCCGCTCCCTTTGGCCGTGGGCGGCAGCGGATCAGCTCCCAAGATTTCAAGAAACCGCCGCGGCACTTCGTCGCCGAGATTCTTGGGCTCGCCGCGCTTTTGGATCCGGGCATTTTGCGGCTTCCCCTCGGCCACGGCGTAAAGTTCTTCGTAAGGCCCTTGCGCCTGTAGCTCTGCTCGGCGGCGTTCGATCTCTGCATGCTGCTTCTTCAAATCCGCCAGTTTGGTGGTCAGCGGCGGGGTTTGCTCCGCTTTTTTTGCCGCCGGGATCGCTTTCAAGTCGCGATCGACGTTGGCCAAGTCCGCATCGAGCTTCTTTAATTCTTCACCGAACTTGGCCACTTGCGCGTCGAAAGCCTGTTTGCGTTGGCTGCTTCCGCGGGAGGAACCGCGGGCACCATCTCATGCGGACGTTTGGTCTCCTCTGAACCCGTGCAGGAGTAAACCGTGCTCGAAAAAATGCCGTACAGCGCGTAGTAATCGCGGCTGGAGATCGGATCGAACTTGTGATCGTGGCAACGTGCGCAGCCGATCGTCAGGCCGAGCATCGACTGGCCCAGCGTGTCGATCGTGTCCTGAATCGTCAGATGCTGATAATTCTCCGGATCAAATCCGAACCGGCGCGAGATGGCGATGAAGCCGGTCGCGGTGACGCGCTCGGCGTAGCGCTGCGGTGGTCCGGCGGCGGCCAGAATATCGCCCGCGATCTGCTCGCGCAAGAATTCATCGTAGGGCTTGTCGGCATTGAACGAGTTGATGACGTAATTGCGATACTTATATGCCTCGGGCACCGGATAGTCGGCCGTCTCGCCGGCCGTGTCGGCGTAGCGCACCACGTCCAGCCAGTGCCGACCCCAGCGTTCGCCATAGGCCGGCGAGGCGAGCAACCGATCGACGACCTTCGCGAACGCATCGGGCGAATGATCGGCGAGGAATTCCGCCACTTCGTCCGGTGTCGGCGGCAAGCCGATGAGATCGAACGTCGCGCGGCGGATCAGCGTCCGTTTGTCGGCCGGTTTGACCGGCGCGATGCCAACCGCTTCCTGTTTCGCGAGAATAAAAGCATCGACGGGCGACTTGAGCCATGCCGTGTTGCGAACCTTCGGCAACGCCGGCGCGACGACCGGCTGGAAGGACCAGAACTTACGCTCCTGCGGCGATGGGCCGCCGCTGCGCGTCGAGATCACGGCCGCTCCGCCCGGCCAAGGCGCTCCCTCCTTGATCCAAGTCGAGAGGATCGCGACATCGGATTCCTTTAGCTTGGACTTCGGCGGCATCTTCAGCTCGCCTTGCTGTTGGACGGCCTCGATCACAAGGCTTTTGTCAGGCGCGCCTGGCACGATGGCGGGCCCCCGATCGCCGCCATGGACCATCGTGGCCCGCGAATCGAGCCGCAGGCCGGATTCTTGCTTTTTCGGGCCGTGGCATTGATAGCAAGACGCGGCCAGCAGCGGTCGGACTTGCTTTTCGAAGAATGCGGTTTCCTCGGCGGTCGGCTGCGCCGCATGCGAAGCTTTCGACAAAACGCAGGCCGCCAGACCAATCGCCGCCAGTAGACCGGCGCGGCAAACCAGTTTCCTCGCACGAACATGAACCGCAAAAAATCGGTGCGAGCGGCTCATGGCGGGATTCAGGAGGAGCGGGCGGGGTGGGAGTTCAGCACTCCATTGTAGCAAATGCACACCGGGAAGCCAAAAACCAAGCGAAGCTCGGTGGCGATTCCTTTGGGAATTATTGACCCCCGCGTTGCCGGGCGAACTATGTATGTATACTATTGTACATGCACATATTCACAAGTCCAGCCGCCCGGGAAGCGCGGCGGAAAATCGCAGGGCAACTCCTGTTGGAAGGGAAAAGCATCAGCGAAGTTGCACGTATCGTCAAAGCATCCAAATCCTCCGTCAAGGGCTGGAAGGATGCCGTGGACCGAGGCGGACTCGACGCCTTAAACGCCAAGCCGCATCCAGGCCGCAAACCCCGTTTGAATCGCGCAGAGGAAACAGTTGGTGAGAATCTTACTGCGCGGCCCGTTGGACGCAGGTTATCGCACCGATTTGTGGACCTGTGAACGGGTGGCGGATGTCGTCGAGCGCAAACTCGGCGTCCGTTATCATCCGGGTCACGTGTGGAAAATTCTCCGCAGTCTGAACTGGACCTGTCAAAGGCCGGAGCAACGGGCACGGGAGCGAGATGAAGCTGCCATCGAAAGTTGGCGTCGCGAAGAATGGCCTCGCATAAAAAAAGGGGACCGAAGAGCAAGCTAGCATCGTTTTCCTTGATGAAAGCGGCTTCATGCTGCAGCCGGTGCGGCGCCGCACCTGGGCTCCACGCGGCCAGACCCCAATCCAACGGGCGTGGGATCGTCACGATCGGCTGTCGGCCATCGCGGTTTTGACTCTCTCGCCCGCGCGCCGTTCGCCAAGTCTCTACTTTCAGTTGTTGCCACACAATGTCTGTGCCGACGACATGATCTGGTTCTTGGTTCAAATGCACCGTCACTTCGGTCGCAAGATCATTCTGGTGTGGGACCGTTCGAGCGTGCATCGTTCGGCAGCCAAGTTCTTCGAGCAGCAGCACGCCGGGTGGTTTCAGTTCGAGTGGCTGCCGGCATACGCCCCGGAACTGAATCCCACCGAACAGATTTGGAACCATGCCAAGTACAGCGACCTCGCCAACTTCATTCCCAAGGACGTGACGCATCTCAACAAGGAAGTCCGACAATCCTTTCACGATCAACAGGAATCACCAACCCTAATCCGCTCCTTCTTTCAACACGCGGGACTCGATCTATGAATTCGTTCACTTTACAATGTGGAGGTCAATAAGAGCCGATCCGAGAACCGTCTGGGCAAAGGGGACAGTCGCATTTTGTTCGGCGGCACTCACAGAATCGGGACAGTCCCCGCCGGTTCTCGGATACGCCCTAAATTCAAGCTGCGACAATGCACTAGCGCCGTCAAGGCTGCAGGCGGTTCCGTCGGCCGATTCACAATAAACTCGCGCGCTTCACGGCTGCGGCAGCCGCACGGTCTCGCCACCGGCAATGGTCAGTGCCGCCTTGAACACCTGCGGGTCGCACCAGCCGGGAATGGCTTGCACGTGATCGTCGAAAAACACGGCGAAAAAGTTGCCGTTCGTGTTGAAGTGCCCCAAGCCGGCCATGGGATTGGCGGGATTGATTTCCAGATCGTCCGGCTTGGTCCAGATCACGGCCCGATCCTCGTCCGCTTCGAGAATCGCAATCGTGCGACTCGTGCCATCGGTAATATCATTGATTTTGTGGCCACCGGTGGCAGTTGTCTTGCTGTCGAAAGCGTATTCCGGACCAACCGGCACGAGGTAATTTGTCTTGCCGTCCTTGGGGCGGTGAGGATTGCAATAGCTATCCGGAATTCTGGCAATGAGGGGTTTGTTGTGCGGGCTGTCCCACGCTTCGTCCATGTGGAATTCCTTGAAAAGCTGGCCTTCTTCCAGATAGGGAAGCATCAACACGCGCCAGCTCAACAGCGGCTTGCCCTGCTTGTCGCAGATGGCCCGTTGCGGAAAGCGCCCATAGGCGTTTTCATAATTCAGTAGCGCCAGTCCGAGTTGCTTGATCTTGCCCATCGACTGGTTGCGGTACGCCGCCTCGTGCGCGGCTTGCACGGCCGGGAGCAACAGCGCCACCATGATGCCGACCGTGGCCACGCCGCCATCGGAGTGCAACGCGATCTTGACATTTCGCCCGGTGCGGACCGGCTTCACCAAGTCGAACATGCGGGTGACGATGCGGTTGGCGTATTTCGCCGTTGCCTGTTGCACGGGATCGGCGGCATTCACGCGCATTTCGTGCTGCATTTGGCCGAGCATGACTTGTTTGCCCAGCGCGAGGGCATTGTTGAGCAAATCGAGAAGTTCGCCGGCCGCCTCGTCGTCGACCGCGTGGAGCGTGATGCTGAAATCGACCCCCGACGCGAAATCGGCTTGCATCTTGGCCGACGAGATTAACATCGGCGCCTTGCGGAACTGGTCGAGCGGCGGCGGCAACTGGGGAATCTTGACGAGCGCCTCGGTAATCAAATCGCGCATCGCGTCGAGCGACGCCAGCACCGTGTACGTTGCCGAGCAATCCGAATTCCGCAGCAGCTTCACCAACGGGCTATCGACGTCCTTGGCTGTGAGCATTTCGAGCACGGTCGCCCTTGTGCCGAAGACAATCGTCTCGGCGTTGGGCAGGGTGACGCAGAATTTATCGGGCCCGCCGAGTTGATAAAACGTCGTCCCGTCCGCAGTGGTTTGCTCCTTGCCCCCCAGCTTGGCGAGGAACGCCGCTTTGTCGTAGGGCTTCGAAAACCGCACGACGGTGCCCATTCCGGGCTCGGCCTGTGGAGTCTTTCGCCGAGGGCGGAACGACGCACATGAGCGCTTCGCGGATTTGGATTGGGTCGATGCCAAGCTGCTGAATCCCCGCGGCGGTAATGACTTCTACCGGCATCCACTCGGCATTCGGACCCGTCAACAAGGGCTGCGGATGGATAATGATCGCGACGGTAGCGTCTGCCGGAATGAAGCTGACGTCGACCGTAGCCGCGGGCGACGCTTTTGCCGAATCGCTCGCAGGCTGCTCGACGGCCGCCGGCGCCGGCTCGGCAGCAGGGCATCGCGATGGATAAACCAGCATTGCCCAACAGGTGCAGGCGGCGAACCATTTTCCAATCGTCATAAACCCCTCGCGTAAAAAGATGAATGTTTGCAATCGACCCCTAACCGCCTGTTGAAAAAGGGGACTGGCTCTTAGCGGACGAGAGGAATTCCCCCAGTATTGACGTACCCGCCCAGTGCATTGTCACAGCTTGAATTTAGGGTGCCACTGGCTCTGCCAGTGTTCTTCGTTGCCGACCGATCAAGGCAAGAATTCCAAAGATCACTGGCAGAGCCAGTGGCACACAATCCAAGAATCAAGCGTTGACAAAACACTAGTGCCTGTCCCCTTTTTCAACAGGCCCCTAATCGGCACCGCGATTTCTTGACGAATCGACAAATCCTAATGTTGCAGCAGACTGAGATCCTGAGGTTCTCCGCCGGCAATGGTGAACATGGCCTTGAGAAGTTGCCGATCGACCGTGTTGGGTATCGCTACCACGTGATCGTCGAAAAACAGCGCATTGAACGTTCCGTTGGGACGGAAATGGCCCAAGCCGGCCAGCGGCTTGTCGAGGTTCACTTCCAGATCATCGGGCTTGGTCCAAATGACGGCTCGATCTTCATCCGCTTCCACGAGCATGATCGTCTTGCTCGTGCCGTCGGTAATTTCTGACATCCTTCGTCCCCCTGCGAACGACAGCTTGCTGTCGAAACCGACTTCGGGGCCCACCGGCACCAGAAAATTCGTCTTGCCGTCGATGGGGCGGTCCGGATGGCAATAAGCCCGCGGGATTTTTGCGATGAGCGGTTTGTTGTTCGGGCTGTCCCACGGCTCATCGAGATGGAATTGCTTATAGAGCGTCATTTCTTCGAGATACGGAAGAATCTTCACGCGCCAACTCAACAGTGGCTTGCCATTCACGTCGCAAATCGCGCGCTGGGGAAACCGGTTGAAGGCGCTCTCGTGGTTGAGCAATGCCAACCCAATCTGCTTCATCATCATCTGGGTCTGATTGCGCCGGGCCGCACCGCGCGCGGCTTGAACGGCCGGTAGAAGCAAGGCCACCGTGACGCCGATGACCGCCACGCCGGCGTCGGTGTGCAAGGCGATCTTGACGTTGCGCCCGGTGCGCACAGGCTTCACCATGTCGAATAGGCGAGTGATGATGCGCGAAGTGTATTTTGCGCTCGCTTGCTGCACGGGGTCGTCGGCATCGGGTCGCATCCCTGGCTCCATTCGTCCGAGCACGGCCTGGCGGGCCATCGTCAGTGCATTGTTCGTCAGATCCAACAGCTCGCCCGCCGCTTCGTCGTCAACGGCATGGAGCGTCAGGCTAAAGTCGGCGCCGGAGTGGATATTGAGCTGCAATTTCGCGGACGAAACCAACAGCGGCAGCTTGCGAAACTGATCGAGCGGCGGCGGCAACGGCGGCATTTTCGCCAGCACGCCGGTGAGCAAGTCGCGCAGGGCATCGACGGAAGCAAGCGCCGTGTAGGTGCCCGAGCAGTCCGTGTGCTTCAGCAGCTTCACCAACGGACTTTCGACGTCTTTCGCAGCGAGCATCTGGAGCAACGTCGGCTGCTTGGCGAAGAGAATCGTGTGGTCGTCGGGCAGGCAAACGCACTCCTCGTCGCGAATGGACACCACGTACACCGTCTGGCCTTCGGCCTTGATTTGCTTCGCCTCGGCCAGCTTCGCCATCAACGGGGCTTTCGCGTAAGGCTCAGCGAAACGCAGTATGAGGCCAACGCCCGGATCGGCGGTCGGCGTCGCTGCCGGCGGGGGAGCAGCACACAGGATCGCTTCTTGGATTTGCACCGGGTCGAAGCCATATTGCTGCAGCCCGGCGGCCGTAATGACCTCGACCGGCATCCACTCGGCATTCGGGCCGGTAAGAACCGATTGGGGATGGACGACGAGCGCGGCCGCCGCCTCGGCCGGGATGAAGCTCACGTCCAGTTGCGCTTTGACTGCCGAGATGGTTGCCTGTTCCGCGGCGGGCGCGGGGCTTGCCGCCGGCGGCGGCTCTGCCGCAGCGGCGGTCCTCGACGATACGGCAGGATAAAGCAACATTCCAAAACAGGCCCACGCGGCAGACCAGCGTCCCAAGTTGAACATATGGCACCTTAATTGGCGGAGTGAATGTTCCCGGTCGGGGGAATCAGCGTCGCGAAGATTGCCCTCTTTGATCTCGCGGAAGCGGGGCCGAAAAGCCCAATCCGGCGCCATGACGATCGCCGATGCAGTCAAGCTACTTGCGAGCTAGGGCAGTGTCAACGAATCGAGCGGAATCGAACAGATTCTTAACCAACTGCTGAATCAACAGATCGCCGTGTTGAAGATGCTAGCGTTGACGGAATCGGAGTTTCGGCCCATGCTTCGAGTACTGGGAAGCTCGCGCTGACACGCTTTCGCCGGGCCGATAGAATCGGCCTTATGAACAGACAACCGATTCTATTCGCCGCGTTGGTCGTGGGGGCTTTGGGTTTCGCCATCGGGTATGCCGCCGGTTCCGGAGGGGGTTTGGCGAGCATCGCCACGCCGCCGTCCGCCGCGCCGGCCGCGAAAGAAGATGGCATCGCCTGCTTCTTTTCGCCCAAGGGGGGCTGCACTCAGGCCGTGGTCGCCGAGATCGACAAAGCCCAGAAGACGATCCAGATTCAAGCTTATTCGTTCACGTCCGCCGAAATCGTTCGGGCCCTGATCAACGCGCATCACCGGGGCGTACAGGTCACGGCCGTGTTCGACAAGAGCGACACAAGAGATAGTTCCGAGAAAACCGTGGCGGAAGTGGTCGAAGATAAGATTCCCGTGTACATCGACTCACAACATGCGATCGCGCACAACAAAATCATGCTCATCGATGGCCTGACGCTGATCACCGGTAGCTTCAACTTCACGAATCAGGCGGAGCATAGCAACGCCGAGAATTTGCTCGTGATCCACGATCATCCGAAGCTGTACGCGGCTTACGAAGAGAATTTTCAGCATCATCTGGGCCATTCGGAGCCCTATTCCTCGGCCGAAAGTCCGTCGGAAGCTCCCAGCCGCTCGCGCGAACGCCGCACCGCCGCGCGGTCCCACCCGCTCGAGCCGTAAAGAGCCACGCACGAAGTAAGCGTCTCGGCGGCCCGCCACCGGCGACGCCATCGCTTACTTGGCAAGCAGCTCTTCCATGGGCAGCGACTTGGGTGGTGAGCGCTCTGTGCAAGTGGCACGCTCGAGCTCGCTTACTTCGTGCGCGGCTCATTGCGGCCGGTCGGCATCGGTCAGCTTGCGGCGGAATTTCCGCACTCCGTCTTGCGCTACCAGCGGCAGCTTCGACCGCAAGAAATTCTCGCCGTTGAACCAGCCCTTGGGCTCCTCGAACGCCGCATGAAACTCGGCGAAAAGTGCGCCCGCCGGTGGCGCAGTTGCGTCACTTTCACGTACCAGCCAAGCGCCCGATAGGGTTGCGCGAGACCAACCGTCAGCCGGCCGGCGTCGTCGCGGCCGAGCGACTGCCAGGAGTTCGGGAATTGCGGATCGGCGGCGAACCGGGGATCGAGCGTCCCGGCGACCAGCACCGATTCTGCGGTACGAGTTTGCAGCGCTTCCATCGTGGCGCTGAGCCGTACGCGATTGAACAGGGTCAACTCGGTCGTGAGATGGCGCTCGTTGGGCGGATCTTCGATGTGCCGGGCTCGCAATTCATCCTTCGTCAGAATCGCGGCCCGGCCTGTTTGCACGTCGCCGTTGGCGGAATTGTCCGCTCCGGCGGGGCTCGGCTTCCACAGCGTTTCGTCCTTGACCGCATCGAGCCGGCCATAGGCCACGAACCAAACATCCACGCGTTGGATCGGCCCGGTGGCGGCTTGCCCGTCGCTGCCGCTCATGCGGAGCATGAATGGCGAAACGATCGACTTGCGAATCAGCGATTCAACGGGATGATTTTCATCGGCAATCTGCGCGATCGCGGCCCCCTGTGCGGCGGCGCTCAGACCATCTGTTAAGGTCGGCACGGGCAGCAAGACCGTTTGGCCTTCCGCGCTCACGCCTTTCTTGAGCAATTGTTCAAGAATCGCGTTGGAACCATCGGCCGCCCGCGCGATGCTTCCCATCGCGAATGTGAAAACCAACAAAATCGCCGTGCGGCAAAACCATCTTGCGCGATCCATGCAAATTCTCCTGAAACTAATCCAGTGATCGTCTCCGACCTCGGGAGGGCGAGGCTCCTGCCGAGCCGGCCGTGCGAAGTTGAACCACGGATGACTCGGATGACACGGAGAAAGAATAAGTAATGTTCGTCCGCATCTGTGTCATCGGTGTCATTCGTGGTCGAACGCCTTCCGGCTCGGCAGGAGCCTCGCCCTCCCGTGGTTCCGTCAAGCATTCCTAAAGCGAATAGCCCGCGCGGTATTCGTTACGCAAGAAGCGTTCCGCTTCCGGGCAATTCGTGGCTTGAAGTTTCTCCGCGTCCCATTCCAGCTTCTGGCCGGTTCGATAGGCGACGTTGCCTAGCAGTACCGCTTCGCTCAACGGGCCGGAATAGCTGAAGTTGCAGGTCGTCGGGCTGCCGGTCTTGCAAGCCTTGATCCATTCGGCATGATGGCCGATCGAGCGTGGGATCGTCTGCGGCGGCGGTTTGTAGCCCGCGAATTTCTCTTCGGGATACAGATGATATGCATCGTAGTCGGCCCAGAGCATTCCGCGCTCGCCGACGAACAAGTTCCCGCCGCCACCGGTCGGATGGCCGTGGATCGACGCCGGAATTTTGTCCCCATCGTACCAGGTCAGTTTGAGCGCCGGCTTTTCGCCGCGGGCCGCGTACTCGTAATGCACCTTGAGGCCCAGGGGGCAACCCTCGGCGCTCACCTTCGGCCCCTCGGCTTGGATACTCGTGGGATGGTGCAGGTCGAGCGCCCAAAAGGGAAGATCCATGTGATGGCAGGCCATGTCGGCGATGTTGCCGCCGCCGAAATCCCACCACTTGCGCCAATTCGCCGGCAGGTACGCAGGATTGTAGGGCCGCATCGGCGCTGGCCCGATCCACAGATTCCAGTGGATATACGGTGGCACCGGCGGCGTATCTTTAGGCCGTTCGACGCCACCCCAAGCCCGGCCGGCCCAGGTATGGACTTCGGCCACGGGGCCGATCGCGCCCGATTGGATGATCTCGACCACGCGGCGGTAGTTGTCGCTGGCATGGATTTGGGTTCCCATTTGCGTGGCGACTTTCATCTTCGCCGCCAGCTCGGTGATCTTGCGGGCTTCATACACGGTGTGCGTCAGCGGCTTCTCGCAATAGACGTGCTTGCCCAGATGCAGCGCGGCCGCCGTGGCCAGGGCATGAACGTGGTCGGGCGTGGCGACCACCACGGCATCGATGTCGTTCTGTTCCAGCAGTTTGCGAAAGTCGTTGTAGGTTTTCGCCTGCGGAAAATCGCGCTTCGCCTGGCCCAGATAATGGTCGTCGATATCGCACAGGGCGACGATGTTCTGGCTGCGGACGTTATTGATGCTGAACCGAGCCTGGTTGGCGGTGCCGATCATGGCGATGTTCAGCTTGTCGTTGGCCGACTTCGGGTCGGCCATTGCCCGGCTCGACCAAACACCCAGCCCAACGGCGGCGCCCCCCACAGCAGAGCGGCTTAGAAACTCACGACGATCATAGCGCTTCGACATGACTGGATACCTGCGATTGGGAGGGTGGGACTAAAGACTCTTCCTTGGCACTGTCGAGTCGAAAATCCTTAAAGTATTGCTGAACAAAGTATATAGCCGCGTTTCGACGGATGCACACTGCTATCGGCACAAACGAAGCCGATGTGGGGGATCGTCGTCTTTGAACGTGCGACGAGCGCTCATTCGCCGAGTGGATGCTACTGGGGCGGAGTTGGTGGCATGAGCGGTGCGCGCTTCGCCGGCCGAGGCATCAGTGAGCCCAAGGTACACATCAGGCCGATGGCCTGAAAAATTGGTCCGATCGCATTGAACAGCGCAAACGGCGTTCCATCGCCCGAGAATTCAACCCTTGACCATCCGCCAACATTAGCCGCGGCCAGGTATGATTGCGCCAGCGCGGGCAGCACGAGCGACAGGATGAAAAAAATATAACCCAAACGAAACAACGGATACGACTCAATCGAGTCGCGGCGAAATAACAGCGCCACAAACAGCCCGGCCAGCAAAACAGCAGGCAGGTAGTTGCCCGAAAACATCTGCCTCAGCATCAGCATTTCAGTCTGCATGGTTCACCTCGGCCAAGAAGTTTGAATCCTCGTTGCAACTGCTCCGGCGCTCCAAAAGCTTAGCAAGACACGGGAGACGAATCATCATTTGGGTAGAAATGCGCGCACGGATCCGGCGCCGCACCGAGGTGGGTCAGAGAACTCGCAATCCTTGCGGCAGGCTTTCGCCGAAGATCAGGCCTTGCTCGGCTTCTTCGAGTTCGCCTCCTTCTTCGACCAATTGCACCAGGTGCGGCGCCGCTTGCCGTTGTTTAAGCCAAGCCACAACCTCCCGGCGCAATTTTTCCGAAATGTCGCGATAACGATCTCCCGTCTTGCGGGCTAATTGCATCAGAGCCAGCGGCGACATCTCGGTTTCCTGCCGCAGCTTCATGACGCGCTCGATCCAAGAGGCGACTGCTTCGACGGGCACGACTGTATTCAGCGGGCCATACAGTGGCACTCGTGCGCCGACCCGGCCGAGGGCCCAAATCGCCGCGTTTTGCACGGCCGCGACCTTTTCGCGCGGGCCGAGATCCAGCAGCATCGCGCCAAGCTCGCGCTTGTCGGCGACGGTCAATAATTCAAGCGAGCCCAATAGCCGCCACAGTTCGGCGGCTTCATGCGAGCCGGGCCGGGAATCGGCGCCGCGCCCTTTGGCCAACGCGCGATGCGTCGCGCGCACGTCGGCGATCAGCGGCTGCGCCAACGCCCGCTGCTGTCCGGCCGGCAATCCGCCGGCAACGCGCCGCCACAAGATCCACCATTCGGCGCGGCAAGTCGGGTTGTTGTGCAACAGCGCGGTGACAAGCCGGCGAGTTTGCGCCACGCGCCAGTCGTCGACCGCCAGGCCATAGCCGGGCCTTAGCGCGAAGCCGAGCAAGCTGAGCCAGCGGGCTTCGTGCGCCGGACTGAGCTTGCGGCCCGGCTCGAAATCCAAGGTTGTTTCCCACAGTTCGCGCAGCAGCGATGGCGGCCAATCGGAGCGCTGCAGTCCAATGACTTCCGCCAACCGCTTGATAAGTTGCTCGGGCTTTTCGCGTCTGGTCGGCGGCGACCGGACCGAATGTCCGCTCGATCAGTGTCGCGGCAGGCGTCGAGCGTGGCTTGTTCGACGATGCCGCTCCGCTCGCCGGCGCCGCCGTGGCCTGCCAGATCGGTGCGGGTCGCGGCCCTGATGTCGAACTGCAATTTCCAAGTGCGCGGCCCGGCGACTTCACCGCACCAAAGCTCCAGCGTGCCGATTTCGGTGAGCCGCACATGGAGCGTCACGGCCACGCTTTCGCCGCCGGCGCTTTTCTTGCCAGTTTGCAGCACGGTGCGGATCGGCGGGAGCGACGTCATTTGCTCGGGATCGACCGGCACCACGTCGCCGGCGTGGGCGAGCAACTGCGTGCTGGAGGAATAGAGCGGAAATTCGACCGGCTGGCGGATCAGCAGGTCGAATCGGCGCTGGCTGAGATCGACCACCTGGCCCTCTTCCACGCCCGCGGGCATGAGGCAGACCGCTGATCGCTCACTTTCCGCCGTGGCGACGCCGATGAAATAGGACCGCGCCAACCCGGCGGCAATCCGGACGCCGAATCCCCGCCGCACCAGGCCGTAATAGGCCGCCCCGCGCGCGACGGCCAGATCGCGCCGATCGTTTTGCAGCACTTGCGGCCGCCATGCTGCCGATGATCCCGGTGGCGATGGAAACCAAGAGCCAAGCACTTCGAGCAGCCGCTCGCGCAAGGCGGGGGCATCGAACACGCCGCCATTGAACAGCACGGCGTCGGGCCGGGCCGGGTCGTGATCGTCACCGGTTGCCGAACGCGCTAACGCAGTTTGCCCTGCTGACGAAGGCGAAGCGCCGGGTGCCGTTACATGCCGATGGGCCGTCAAGAACGCGGCGAGATACCGCGTGATCGCGGCGTCGGGCGCGTAGGGCAGGCTGAATTCTTGAAAGCCCGAGCGGCGCACGAGCGGCTTGTCGTCCAATTTCACGAGCGGAAAGAATCCCTCGACAAGCCATTGGCGCACTTCCTGCTGCGAGACTTCCACTTGCAATGCACCGCCGATCAGCTTCGAGCCGGAGCCAGGCAAGCTCATCGTCAAGTGCTCGGGCGGATGATCGCCGAGCAATCTTTCTTTCGCCTTGCGGCAACTTTGCACCAGCACGGCCCATTGCCGCGGCTCGAGCTTGCCTTCGCCAAGCAGCTTCTGTTCGATGTGATGGGCCAGCGCCAAATCCAGATTGTCGCCACCCAGGATCAAATGTTCGCCGACCGCGACGCGCTGGAACTGCGTTTTGCCTTGGCTATCGAGCCCGACGTGAATGAGCGTGAAGTCCGACGTGCCGCCGCCCACGTCGCAAATCAGAATTTTCTGGCCCGGCAGCACGAGTTGTTGCCAGCGGTCGTGATGCGCGTCGATCCAGTGGTAGATTGCCGCTTGCGGTTCTTCGATCAGGACCACTCGCGGAAGCTCGGCCCGGGCCGCGGCCTTGACCGTCAACTCCCGGGCCACCTCGTCGAACGAAGCCGGCAGCGTGAGGACGATGTCTTGCGCTTCGAGCGGATCGCGCGGAAAGCGCTCGTTCCAAGCGGCCCGTAGATGCGCCAGATAACGTGCGCTCACCTCGACCGGCGACAGCCGATCGACGTCGGCGGCGCCGTGCCACGGCAACAGATCGGCAAGACGGTCGACGCCGGAATGGCAGAGCCACGACTTGGCCGACGTGATCAAGCGGCCGGGGGCAATCGCCCCTTGATCGCGAGCCAAGACGCCGACGATGTGGTCCGCGTTTTCGGAAGTCCAAGGAAGCCGCAGCGACCGGGCGGCGAATTCAGTCTCGGCCGGTTGATAGTGAAACGAAGGCAGCGTTTCGCGGGATTCGACGACACCCGCGGCGACGAGTTGTGGCACGGCAAACGTGCGCACCTGCCAAGGCTCGGAGGCGGTGTCGACGTACGCCATCGCCGAGTTGGTCGTGCCCAGATCGATGCCAACCACATAGCGGCTCGGGGCTTCGCTCGCTTCAGCAGGTTCGCTGGTCATGTTCGTCGCGAGATCGCTGCGCTTCGTAAGATTGACTTTGCATGAACGAGCGAGCCGTGGAAACACTAGCCCGAAGCGTTAGCGAGGACGCTAGAGCAAGACCAGCGTCCTACTTCCTCGCTAACGCTTCGGGCTAGTGTAGTCAATCTACTCGCCAACGTCGTCGCGGACGCTGAATTCGAGCTTCCAGCGGTGGTTGGAATTCGTGCTGACACACCACAGCTCGAACACTCCAAGTTCCGTGATGTGCGAATGAAAGCGGACCGGCACGTACTGGCCCTCCAGGTCTTCGGCCGGCGGAAGCGTCGCTTCGAGCGAATCGGTTTCGGAGATTTCGTCTTCGCTCCAGGAGCTGATCATGTCGCCGGGCTTGTCTTGCTTGCGGATCGGGGAGCTGAAGAAACGAAAAAACGCCTGCTCGCCGACGACAACGCCGATCTCGCTTCCCGGCACGTCGAGTCTCGGTTCCTTCTTCCATGCCGATCGGCACGACGCACAGCGCTCGCAGCGGGCGCACCGCGCCGGGGATCGCCAGCCCGGCGGTTTCGATGCCGACGTAATACGCCCGAGCCGCGCCGCCGCGAATTCGCACGCCGCCACCCTGCTTGGCCAGGCCGTAGTAAGCGGCGCCGCGGCGACAGCCAGGTCGAGATCGCGGTTGCCTTCGAGCGCTCGGGGAGCGGCCTTGGCGCCGAACCAACTGCCGACGACTTCGAGCAATCGCTCGCGCAGCGCGTCGGCTTTGAACACGCCGCCGTTGAACAGGATATGCGTCGGCCGGATCGGGCCGGTCTTCGCGTCGCCCTGGGCCGTGAGGAACGCGGCCAGATGCCGCGTGATCGCCGTGTCGGACTCGAACGGCAAGCCGAGCTCGCGAAAACCGCTGGCCCGGCGTCGGGCCGGCTTGTCCGAGAGCGCGCAGGCGGGAAAAAATCCATCGAGCAGTAGCGTGCTGGCGGCTTTGCGGTCGAGATCGACGGAAACCGTGCCGCCGATCAGCCGGCTGCCGCGGCCAAGCATCGTGACCGGGTGTTTTTTCGGGCCGCCCTCGGCGAAAATCGCTTCCTTCGCGGCCCGGCAGGAGTGCCACAGCGCGACCGATTGCCAAGGGTCGAGCTCGATGCCTTTGCCTTTGAACGCCCCGGCGACCTGGTGGGCGAGGGCCAGATCCATGTTGTCGCCGCCGACCAGAATATGGTTGCCGACGGCGATCCGCCGCAAGCCAAGCTCGCCTTCCTCTTCGGTCACGCCGATCAGCGTGAGATCGGTGGTGCCGCCGCCGACATCGCAAACCAACAGCGTATCGCCGACTTTCAATTCGCGCCGCCAGCGATCGCCCCGATCGGCCAGCCAGGCATACACCGCGGCTTGCGGCTCTTCCAGCAGCACCAGGCTCTCGGGCAGCCCGGCGGCGATGGCCGCTTCGCGCGTCAGTTCGCGTCCGCTGGCGTCGAACGAGGCGGGCACGGTGAGCACGACATGTTGCTCGCGCATCGGGGCGTCGGGATGCGCGGCCTCCCAAGCCGCGACCAGATGCTGCAAATAGCGACGCGAGGCGGCGACGGGCGATGTCTTGGCCACCTCGGCCGGCGCTCCGTAGGGCAAGATCGGCTGATGGCGATCGACGTGGCTGTAGCAGAGCCAGGACTTGGCCGCGACGACGGTTCGCGTCGGCACGTCGGCGGCTTGCTTGCGCGCCAATTCGCCGACAGCGAAGTCACAGCTTTTCTCCCAGGGGAGATCGTAGATTCCCGAAGCCCGTTCTTGTTCGGCGGCCAGGTAGAGAAACGACGGCAGCATCGGCCGCGGCTCGACGACCGAAGCCGCCACGAGTTGCGGTATCGGCAGCGTTTCGACTTTCGCGTCGTCAACGCCCAGCGGGACGAACGCCAGCACGCTGTTCGTCGTTCCCAGATCGATGCCGAGCAGATATTTTGCAGTCATGACGTTCATTTGAATCGAGTTTCACGATCTCGGGAGGGCAAGGCTCCCGCCGAGCCGTGACGAAAGCGGCCGACCACGGATGACACCGATAACACAGATGCGGACGAGCATTACGTATTCTTTCTCCATGTCATCGGTGTCATCCGGGGTTCGATTCCAGAAGCACGGCTCGGCAGTGGCCTCGCCCTCCCAAAATGATGTTCTTTGGAATCGAGTTTCACGATCTCGGGAGGGCGAGGCTCCTGCCGAGCCGAGACGGAGGGCGATTGACCACGGAAGCGAACGAGCATTACGTATTCTTTCTCCGTGTCATCGGTGTCATCCGGGGTTCGATTCCAGACGCGCGGCTCGGCAGGAGCCTCGCCCTCCCAATGCCCCCGGCGGCTATTTGATTTCAATTTCCGCGGGAGCCACGACGCGGATGGCTTTCTGACTGCCGGTCCATTCAGGCAGTTCGCAGCGCGTGGCCTCCCAGCCATGATGGCACAGTTTGCCGGCCGCTGGCAGCTTGCCGGTGACATTGCCGGTGAGCCGGGTGCGCGCCGGGTCGAAGCCCTCGGGCACGATAATTTCGGAACCTTCAGGCTGCGGTTTCGATCGGCTTCAGCGCAAAAATGCGCTCGATGAGCGAGCCGCAGTCGCGGTGGATATCGCGGACCGCGGCGCCGACCTGGGCATCGCTGTACCCGCTGATCGGCTCTTTGATGAAGTCGACCCAGCGGGCCTCGCGCTGTCAGCGCCGCCAGCAGATTCAGCGCGTCGTTGCGAGCCGGCGCGGGCTTGGCCGCCGGAGCGCGGGCCGGCTTCGGTGCTGGCGGAGCGGCGCCTGGTTTTTCGGCGACCGCCGCCTCGCCGCTTTTCGACGATCGTGCCAATTCCTCCGCAGCGCCGTGAAATAAAACGCGAAAAAACGCGCGAAACGCCAAGGCAATCCTAAGCATGATCTACCGGTCGGGTTTGTCGGTCGGGTTGGCGTTCGCCAGTGGTGCGAGTTGAAAAAATAGGACAGGCGCCGAGCCGCGATGCGCAGCGATTCTCCCCTCGCCCCTTGCGGGAGAGGGGTCGGGGGTGAGGGGGTGCGACGCAAACCGGCGCTCCTTCACCCTCACCCTGCCCTCTCCCGTCGAGGGAGAGGGAGCGCCCTTTCAGGCAAGAATCGCCTTCACCACCTTACCGGCAACGTCGGTCAAGCGGAAGTCGCGACCTTGATGGCGATAGGTCAGCCGCGTGTGGTCGATGCCGAATAGCCGCAGCATCGTCGCGTGAAAGTCGTTGACATGGACCGGATTTTCGACGGCGTTGTAGCCGAATTCGTCGGTTGCGCCGTAGCTGATGCCGCCTTTGATGCCGCCACCGGCCATCCAGAGCGAATAGCCTTTGATGTGATGATCGCGGCCATCGCCTTGGGCCATCGGCGTGCGGCCGAACTCGCCCCCCCACACGATCAGCGTTTCGTCGAGCATGCCGCGCTGCTTGAGATCGGACACCAGCGCGTAGGCGGCCCGATCGACCTCGGCGGCGATGCCCTTCATATTCGCCTTCAGCCCACCGTGATGATCCCAATCGCGATGGTAAAGCTGGATGAACCGCACGCCGCGCTCGGCCAGCCGCCGGGCGAGCAGGCAATTCGCGGCGAACGAACCGTCGGCTCCCTTCGTGCCGTACATTGCGAGCGTCTCGGCCGTTTCGTTCGAGACATCCATCAGATGCGGGACGCTGGCCTGCATTTTGAAAGCCATCTCGTACTGTGTAATGCGGGTTTGGATCTCGGGATCTTCGACCGTGCCGTCATGAATCCGATCGAGCTCCTCGGCCGCGGCGACTACGTCGTGCTGGCGCGCTTGATCGACGCCCGGAGGGCTGCCGAGATACAACACCGCGTCGCCCTTCGAGCGAAACTCGACGCCCTGAAATTTGCTCGGCAGGAAGCCGCTGTTCCACATCCGGGCGGCGATCGGCTGTTTCTGACCGTAGCCGCCGGTCGAGGTCATGACGACAAAGCCGGGCAAATCTTCCGCATCGCTGCCCAGCCCATATAGGAGCCACGAGCCCATCGAGGGGCGGCCGGAGATCGTCGTCCCGGTGTTCATGAACGTGTGGGCCGGATCGTGATTGATCGCGTCGGTGTGCATCGAGCGGATGATGCACATATCGTCGGCCAGCTTGCCGATGTTGGGAAACAGCGTGCAGATTTCTTGTTGCGATTTGCCGTATTTCGCGAATGGATGTTGAGGCGCGAAGCACTTCAACTGCTGCCCTTGGAGCTGCGCGATCGGTTGGCCCTTGGTGATCGACTCGGGCATCGGCTGGCCGCTGAGCCTCGCAAGCGTCGGTTTGTAATCTAGCGTTTCCAAGTGCGAGGGCCCGCCGGCCATGTAGAGATAGATGACCCGTTTGCAGCGCGGTGGGAAATGAAGCGGATGAACGACGCCGGTCCACTTTTGGTTGTTCGGGCCAGTCCCCGGTGCGGCCCCGCTTGCTGAAGTGGCATTGACCCCCGAGGCTGCGAACAGCTTCGGATTCATCAGCGAGGCTAGTGCCAGCGAGCCGACACCCGCCGTGGTGCGGCCCAAGAAAGTGCGACGGTTGAGTTGCAGGCGGACAAGATCCAGATCGTGCATGGGAGGTGCTTTCGAAATAGACGCGATTCTCGCAGACGTAGGGTGGGCATCGCCCACCGATGATCGAACTCTAATGCGAAACTTGGTCGCAAACGCTGCTGGTGGGCAGTGCCCACCCTACGGTCTCATCAACTGCGTGTAATCGTCTCGTGCAGGTTCAAAATCACTCGGGCGACGGAGGTCCAGGCGGCCAATTCCGGCACATCGAGGTCGGCGGGGGCGGGCGTGTCGCCGTCGCTCAAAAGCTTCTTCGCGTCGGCCAGATCGCCGGCATATTCCTTGCGGTGCTTGGCAAACAGTTTGGCGATGACCTTGATTTCTTCGGCCGTCGCCCCGCGGGACAGCGCGCGCCGGAACGCCCAATCGATCCGTTGCTCGGGACTCGCGCCACCTTGCTTCATGATCCGCACGGCGAACACGCGCGAGGCTTCGACATACGTGGGGTCGTTCAACAACACGAGTGCTTGCAGCGGCGTGTTCGAGCGCGCCGGACCACGGTGCATTCTTCGCGCGTCGGCGCGTCGAAGGCTTGCAGGCTGGGATGCAAGAACGTCCGCTGCCACCAGGTGTAAAGGCCACGGCGGTATTCATTCTCACCGTGATCGTTGGCCCATTCGCGCGTCGGGAAATTCAAATAGGCCCAATAGCCGGCCGGTTGATAGGGCTTGACACTCGGGCCGCCGATTTTCGGCGACAACAGCCCGCTGACGGCCAAGGCGTTGTCGCGCACCAACTCGGCATCCAAGCGGAAACGGCCTTGTCGGGCGAGCCAGCGATTGTCGGGATCGATTTGTCGCAATTCGTCGGAAGCCACGGAAGTCTGCCGATAAGTGGCCGACGTCGCCATCAGCTTGACAAGGTGTTTAACATCCCAGCCGCTGTCCATGAACTCGACGGCCAGCCAATCGAGCAACTCAGGATGCGACGGCGCCGCGCCTTGCGAGCCAAAATCCTCGGCCGTCTTCACGATTCCTTGTCCGTAAAGCAGCATCCACAGCCGGTTCACGAATACTCGGGCCACCAGCGGATTATCGCGATTCGTGAGCCACTGGGCCAAATCCAACCGTGTGGCGCGGCGGCTGGCGACTTCCAGCGGCAGCAAGAAGTTTGGTACGGCGGGAGTCACGACATCGCCGGCGTCGCTCTGCCAATTGCCGCGCGGCAGGATCCGCACGGTCCGCGGGGCGACGGCGGCGGTGATGAGCGTGCGCGGGAACGATTGGATCAACGCAGCCTTCTTCCGTTCCAACTCGGCCAGCTTGATTCGCGCGCCGTGGAGCTCCGGCGCGATCGAACGAAAGTAGGTGGACAGCGTTTGCCGCTGCGCGGGACTGCGCTTGGCGGGCTCGATTTGCAGGATCTCGGCGATGGCTTCCGTCAATCCTTGCTTGATCCCCAGCGGCGGCGCATGGGTCGTCGTCGAGAGTCGCAATCGGCCGATGCTATGGGCGTCGCCGTAGTTGAAATCGAGCGTGATCGTGAGTCGGGTTCCCTTCGCGTCGCCAAAAGGCGACCGCGTTTCGAAGACCGCCGTGTGCGTTGCCCCGGCTTGCGGCAGAATCGCCCAGCCGGTGCTCCGCTTGCCGTCGATTGCATTGGCGATGGGAAAGCCGTTTTGCGAGTGGTCGGCCGAGGCGTGTTCCAGTGCGATCTTGGTCGCGGCGCGTTGGGCTGCTTTTGTCGGCGGGGATGTTGACGATGCCGGCGCGGCTTCGCTTTTCAGCGCCGCTTTCAGCGTGACTTCGGACAAGACGAAGTTGCCGTTGTTCGCGCGGCCGGGTCCGTGGGCCGGCAAGCTCGCGTCGGCCATCGCTTCCAGTCGCAAGCCGGTGATCCCGACAGCATCGGTGTCGGCCACGAGCGTATAGGTTTCCTGCTGGGGCAACTTGCCGCTGGCCAACACGGAATTGTCTTCGAGCACTTTGAGCGTCGCGCCCGATTCGGCTCGGGCACTGACAATATGCAGCGGCGTCCATTCGACCTTCTGTTTGGCGGCTGTCTTTTCCCAATGGTTCTGCGCGACATCGAGCGCCGCGGTCTGGGTGTCGAGCATCTTGTGGGCCGCCGCGACTTGTTCATCTAGGTGCTTCAACTCCGCCGTCTGGACCGCGGTGGGCAGCGGTGTTTCTTCTTGACGCGAAATCGGAGCTTCCTTCACGTCGGCGAAGAAGGCCTCCATGCTATAGAAATCGCGCGTTTTGAACGGGTCGAACTTGTGATCGTGGCACTCGCAGCAAGCCATCGTCGAGCCGAGCCAGACGCTCGACACATTGCGCACCCGGTCGGCCGCATATTTCGCCGTGTATTCCTTCGGCTGCGCGCCCCTTCCTCGGTCGTTTGCAATAGCCGGTTGTAGCCCGAGGCGATCCGCGTGTCGTCATTCGCGCCAGGGACCAGATCGCCGGCCAGTTGCTCGATCGTGAAGCGGTCGAAGTGTTCATTGGAGTTGAACGCCTGGATCACGAAATCGCGGTAGCGATATACATCGCGGTCGTTGTCACTGTGGTAGCCGCACGAGTCGGCATAGCGCACCAGGTCCAGCCAGTACATGGCCATCCGCTCGCCGTAGTGTTCCGAAGCCAGCAAGCGATCGACCAGCTTTTCGTAAGCTTCCGGGCTGTTGTCGTGGGCGAACTCGGCGACCTGTTCGGGCGTGGGAGGCAAGCCGATCAGATCGAAGTACAACCGCCGGACGAGCGTGACGCGATCTGCTTCCACCGAAGGACGGAGCTTTTGCTCTTGGAGCTTGGCGAGAATGAATCCATCGATGGGGTTGCGGGCCCAGCCGGCGAACTGGCCCGGCAGAGCGGCCGGAGTCGCCGACCTCTGCGGCGGGACATAGGCCCAATGCTTTTTGTAGACCGCGCCGTCTGCGATCCATTGCTTGAGAACCTGGCGCTGGGCGTCGGTCAGCGATTTATTGCTTTTCGGTGGCGGCATCCGCTCGTCGGCGTCGGTCGAAAAAATCCGGCGGACCAATGCACTCTTCTCAGGCTGGCCGGGCACAATCGGGATGTCGCCCGACTCGGCCGGTTTCAGCGCGGCCCCGGCGACGTCGAACCGCAGCCCGGCTTTCCGATCTTTCGCATCCGGCCCGTGGCACTTATAGCAAGTGTTCGAGAGGATCGGCACCACGTCGCGGTTGAAATCGACGTGGCTGCCGCTACTGCTGCTCGCGACCTTACTGGCTTGAGCAGCAACTTGAGGTTCCGTCGCGCTTGCCGCTGGCGTTTTCGCGGACTCTGTCGCGGCGGAGCCTGGCGCCAGGAAAATCACCCCTGCCAGCAATAATGCAAATGCCACGAGCAGATTTTGGAGAACGCGCATAAGCCGCCTTGAAAGAGATTGGCTTCGCGGGAAACCGGTGGGAATTGTCGTCGCGAGGGCGCGCTCCCGAATGCGCCACGCCGGGGACTATCAGCTTACTCCTGTCTGGAGCCAGGCGTCAAATAATTTGTCCGGAAGTAACGGCTCATTTTGAGGTTCTTAACGCTGCGACGGCACGCGGAGCGTGCCTGCCACGTAGTAGGCACATTCCATGTGCCGTAGGGGCTCAAAGTGAACCACTACCTGTCCGGAGCTGCTCCCGCAATAATTCGCCTTCATCAAAGGCATGCTCAATTTTTCCCACAATACTCGTTTCCCGCCTCCGGACAGATTATAACAAGCAGTTAAGCCGCGCGCGGTTCCCCGCATCGGCTTTCCCGCCTGCCATTGTTCGCGCATCTTGCTCACGCCCCCCTCGCATCGAAGGAGTTTGCCGTGTCCGCGTCCCGATTGTTGATTTTTGCCTCCACGCTTGGGCTGATCGCCATGGCCCCGCGAGACTCAAGGCGAAACGACTTTGACGTATCCCGACCTGGTCCATCGAATGACCGATCTCGCGCATCTGTCCGTCTTGCCTGAACCCGGCGAAAAGTGCGGCCAATGGTCGAGCTACGACCGGGCCAGCAAATACGACGCGAAAACGGGCAAATACATCAATTGGGATGCCAACGGCGACGGCCAGGGCATCATTCGCATGGAGGGCGACAAGGCCGTGATGGCCGAGATGAAGGGGCCCGGCTGCATCTGGCGCATCTGGTCGGCGGCGGCGGAGAAAGGGCATGTGAAAATCTATCTCGACGATCAGCCGCAGCCGGTTGTCGATCTCCCTTTCGCCGAATATTTCGATGGCAAGCATGCCCCGTTCAATTATCCGGCCCTCTCCTACAACCTGAACGAGATCGGCAGCAGCGGGCAGAACCTCTACCTGCCGATCCCGTACCAGAAATCCTGCAAAGTGGTGGCCGACAAAGGCTGGGGCAACTATTTTCATTTCACCTATGCGACCTATCCGGAAGGAACCGCGGTGCCGACGTTCAGCGCCGCGTTGGCCGAAAAGAATGCGAAACTACTGAAGCACGTCGACCACTTCTTTGCCAAGGACCTGGGCACCGATCCCGCGGGCGAGCGGTCCGGTGAAAAAACCGAGCACCGCACCGTTCACGTTCCGCCCGGCGACACAGCCAGCATCGTCAAGCTCTCCGGCCCGGAGGCGATCACCGCTCTCTGGGTGAAGACGAAATTCAAGGATCGGGCCGACCAGATTTCGGGGCTGCGGAAAATGGCGATCCGGATCACGTGGGACGACCAGGCGAAGCCGGCCATCTGGTGTCCGCTGGGCGATTTCTTCGGCACCGCCCCCGGCGTGAACGACTACAAGACGCTGCTGACCGGCATGACGCCGCAGGGTTTCTATTCCTACTGGTACATGCCGTTCGCAAAAAGTGCGGTGGTCGAGCTAATCAACGAGGGTAGCGTCGAGCGCGACGTGCAGTTCGACGTTACGCATGCTCCGCTGGGCCGGTCGTTCGAGGGCCTGGGATATTTCCACACGAAATGGCATCGCGACACGGTCGAGCTGCCCAAGGATCGCTGGCCCGATTGGGTGATGCTCGAAACCCAGGGGCGCGGCCGGTTCTGCGGCGTGATGCTGCATGTGTGGAATCCGCGCGGCGGCTGGTGGGGCGAAGGGGATGAAAAGTTTTTCGTCGACGGCGAAAAGTTTCCCTCGACGTTCGGCACCGGCTCGGAAGACTATTTTGGTTATGCCTGGTGCAATCCGCACTTGTTCCAGAAGCCCTTTCACGCCCAAACGATGACGCAGAACAATCAAGGCCATCAGTCGGTGCTGCGTTGGCACATCCTTGACAACGTGCCCTTCGAAAAATCATTCCAGGGCTGCATCGAAAAATATTACCCAAACGAACGGGGCACGCTCTACGCGTGCACGGCCCGCTGGTACCTGGCCCCCGGCGGCGAAGATCCTTACGGCCCGGTGCCGGTCGAGCTGCGCGACGGCTACTACGTCAAGCCGCAACTGACGTTGAAGGGACTCAAAGTATTGAACGAGCCGGCGGGCGAGGCCCAATTGCAGAATATGGGGCCGTTCGGCGGCGAAAAATGGACAGACGATCAACAGCTTTGGTGGACCGGCGCGCATCCCGGCGATCAACTCGTACTGGCGCTGCCGGTCGCCCGCGACGGCAAACAAGAGTTGATCGCGCATCTGACTCGCGCACCGGACTACGCCATCGTCCAGGTTTCGCTCGACGACCGGAAAATCGGCGAACCGATTGATCTCTACGACCCGCTAGTCGTTCCCAGCGGTCCAATCAACTTGGGCATGCACGAGTTGAACAAAGGCCAGCACACGCTGACGGTGAAAATCGTAGGAGCGAATCCCAAGGCCCAAAAATCCTACATGGTCGGCATCGACCGCGTCGAATTGAAGCCGGCGAAATAAGCCGTAGGGTGGGCACTGCCCACCGCTTGCCATTGGTTTCCAAATTTCTGGCACGATTCACGTTGGTGGGCAGTGCCCACCCTACCGTCTTTCAACTGGGAGCATCCCATGATTCATCGTCGACGTTTTCTGGCCACGACCGCCGCGGGCGTTGCCACCTTTCACATCGTGCCGCGCCATGTTCTGGGCGGACCTGGACACAAGCCGCCCAGCGAAAAGTTGAATATCGCCGGCATCGGTGTCGGCAACCAGGGAGGCGGCGATCTGCGCGAAATGGCTGGTGAAAATATCGTTGCCCTGTGCGATGTCGATCATAACTATGCTGCCCATACGTTCCGCGATTATCCCAAGGCGGAAGTCTTCAAAGACTATCGCGTGATGCTTGAGCAGCGCAAGGACATCGACGCGGTGATGATCGCCACGCCCGACCACATGCATGCCCCGATCACGATGGCGGCCTTGCGCCGGCAAGCACGTCTATGTCGAAAAGCCGATGTCGCACAGCATCGAAGAAGCCCGGGCGATGACGCAGCTTGCGAAGAAAACCGGCCTGGTCACCCAGATGGGCAACAACGGCCACGGCGGCGAGGGTCTGCGGATGACCCGCGAGTGGATTCAAGCCGGCGTGATCGGCCCGGTGCGCGAAATTCATTGCTGGAGCGATCGGCCCGGCAAATGGTGGAAGCAGGATTTCGATCGGCCCGCCGCCGCGATGCCGATCCCGCCGAAGCTCGATTGGAATCTGTGGCTTGGGGAAGCGCCGGTCCGCCCCTACAACTCGGTCTACTTGCCGATCGCCTGGCGCGGCTGGTTCGATTTCGGCTGCGGGGCGCTCGGCGACATGGCCATCCACAACATGGACCCGGCCTTCTACGCGCTGGATCTCGACGCTCCGGCGGCGGTCGAAGCCAAGACCAGCCCGCTGAAAAAGGAATCGTTCCCCGCCTGGGAAATTATCACCTATGAATTCGCCGCGAAGGGGGATCGCCCCGCGGTGAAGCTCACCTGGTACGACGGCGGAAAGCAGCCGCCATTGCCCACGGGCTTCGAATCCGGCCACAAGTTGGACGACAATGGCATTTACTTCGTGGGCGACAAGGGGACGATGCTCTGCGGCGGCTGGTCCGGCCCGCCGAGCCTTTTGCCCCACAGCCGGATGAAGGGCTTTCAGCCGCCGCCGAAAACGATCGCCCGTTCGATTGGCCATCGGGCCGAATGGATCCAGGCCTGCAAAGACGGCAAACCGGAAGACGCCAAGGCGGGCTTCGCTTATTCGGGTCCATTCACCGAAGCATTGTTAGTGGGCGTACTGGCCGTTCGCTTGCAACAGCGTATCGAATGGGACGCGACTGAATTGAAGGCCACCAACGCGCCTGAAGCCGAGCCGCTGATTCGCCAGAAGTACCGCGCAGGGTTTGGCATCTGAGGCGAGATGGCGGCCGGATGAAAATGGCAGAATTGGTCAGTAGCCGCCCCGCCCACCCGGCGGGGTTTTTCATGCGCTGCTAGAATGCGGGCATGGAGGAGAACCCCTACCAATCGCCTCATTCGCTGCCAAGTGGCGCCGACCATGCGCCAAGCCGTAACGCTCGGAATCGCCTTGTTACGATCGTCTGGCTCATCGCTGGGATTGTCGAGGTAGCCGTGGGCTTGCCTATGTTCTTCATGGGCCGGTGGCTAGAGAGAATGTTCGGTGCATTTTTTCCCTTCTCGATTTTCTTCACCGTTACCGGAGTGGGTTTCGCTGCGGCCGGGGTCGTGACGTTCATTCGCGTGGCCAAAGGCCCCTAGCCGTTTTTCCCATTGCTATTAATTGGGTGCCACTGGCTCTGCCAGTGTTCTTCGTTGCTGACCGATCAAGGCAAGAATTCCAAAGAGCACTGGCAGAGCCAGTGGCACACAATCCAAGAATCAAGCGTTGACAAAGCACTAGTATCGTCCCTGGTATGTCTGCGGGGCGCCGCTGGCGGCGGCTTGCGGGGCTGTCGTGGGCGGGACGCCACCAGCGCCTTTGCTCGCGACAAACACCAGCAGTTCGGTGCGCGCTGGTCCCACAAACGGAAAGTTCGAATTGCTTTCCGACGTGGCCGTGGCCGGAGCAGCCACCACACCCATGCTCAACAACAACACCTGCTCGACCGGCCAATGGAATCGTTCATGCACGCGGTAGCTCGACCATTGCGGCACCTCGATCTCGGTATGCTGCCGCGGGGCGAGCACCGTCGGAACGTCGACCGTCACCGGCACGAGCCGTTCGAGCTGGTCGATATGGCACTTGATCATCGCGTCGATCGATTTGCCATCCAGGGCCAGCAGCGGATCGAGTTCCAGCGAAAAACCTTCTTCGAATTGCGAAACCTGCGGCTCGAATCCGGGATGGGCTTGCTCCGGATGCAGTGTCACGCCACTGGTATAATTGTGCGCGTGCATGGTCGAGACGACGGACGCCTGGCCGTTGGTCACGAGCAAATGCGGCGTGTTATATTCGCGGAAGTCGCTCCGCCGCCGCAGATCGGCCAGCAGCAAGGACGCGTCTTCCTTGGCCAGCAGCCAGGCTTGAATCCCCTGCGATTGGACCGGTACGGGATGCAAGATGTGCTGGGCCTTGGCGCGCCAACTCGGGCTGGCGACGCCGACGACCCGCAGCCCGAAAGCCTGAGTCTCCGCCGCGCTGCTGACGAACCGGTCGATCATTTGGGCCACGACCGCTTGCATTTCAGGCGTGTGATAAACGCGCAAGGTGCGATGATCCGCGGCGAGAATCCCCAGCGGCTCGGAGTGCCAGGCTTCGTAACCAGTCTCGCGCAGGATCCAATCGACGATCGCTTGTTCCGGCCGATTCGTGCTGGTCACGCGCAGCGTGTAGGGGCTGATGTCGTACTCGCGCCAGATCTGGCCATGATCGTTGGGCAAGGTGCCATTGCCGTTGGTCACTTTCGCGATCGGAATGCGCGTGTTCGAAACAGGCGTGAACGGCATAACCGCGGTTGAGGTGCCGGAAACGCCTGAAAATCGCGTGGCGGACGGAATGGGCGTGGCCGCGGGGACCGGATCGGTTGCGGTCGTTTGATGCCACGTCGGATGAGTTGGGTCCAACAAGGGGACGCTGGCGGCGGAAGTGCCCGGCGCAGCGGCGGCAGATGCAGGATTGGCGGGCGGCGCCGCTGAATAGGCCGGTGTTGTAGCCGGCGCCAGCGATGTCGTGGCCGGGACGGGACCATAACCGGCGCCAGGAGTCTGAGCCACGGCCAGACAGGCTAATCCTATGCTGAGCGCAACGGCGGCCGAAATCGCAATCGCAGGTGTCGCTTTCGAAGCGGCGAACATTCGTCAGCCTCCTTGCTGAACGAGCAGGCGCGGCGGCGCCATGGTTGGAGCGCATACTTTGGGGGCGGGAGTATAGAGGAGCCCTGCCGCCGCGAGCAAGAGGAACTCGGGCGCTTTTCGACCCAATTCGCCCTGTTTATCGTGTAAAGAGCCGCGCACGAAATAATCGCAACGCGGCGCGGACTTCGACTCCCATTCGCTTACTTCGTGCGCGGCTCTTTACGCTTGCAGTCGGCCGACGACTAAGGCCGCGTTGTGGCCGCCGAAGCCGAAGCTGTTGCTCATGGCCACCGGCACTTCGACTTCGCGCGGCTGGTTAGGCGTGTAGTCCAAATCGCAGTCCGGGTCGGGCGTGTCGTAGTTGATCGTGGGGGGCACTACGCCATCGCGGACCGCCAGGATCGAAAGAATTAACTCCACGCCGCCGCTGGCCCCCAGCATGTGCCCGAGTTGGCTCTTGGTGCTCGAAATGCTCATCTTCCGGGCATGTTCGCCGAAGACTTCCTTGATGGCTTTTGTCTCCGCTGCATCGCCCAACGGCGTGCTGGTGCCGTGCGCATTGATGTACGCAACCTGGCTGGCGTTGACGCGGCCGTCGTGCAGTGCGCGTTGCATGGCGTTGGCGGCGCCGATGCCGTTTTCGTCCGGCTGCGTGATATGACCGCCGTCGGCACTCGCCCCGAAGCCGAGCAGCTCAGCGTAGATCTTCGCGCCGCGCTTCCGGGCATGCTCGAGCTCTTCGATGACCAGCAGTCCGGCCCCTTCGCTGAGCACAAAACCATCGCGGCCCTTGTCGAATGGCCGGCTCGCGCCGACCGGATCGTCATTGCGCTCCGACAGCGCCCGCATATTCGAGAACCCAGCGATGCCCATCGGCGTAATCGCGGCTTCGGTGCCGCCGGTGACCATAATGTCGGCTTCGTCGTGCTGGATGGCCTTGAAGGCATCGCCGATCGCATTGGCGGCGCTGGCGCAGGCAGTGGCCACGGCCGTGTTCGGTCCGCGCAAGCCGTATTGAATCGAAACGTGCCCGCTGGCGGCATTGACCATCAGCTTGGGAATCGTAAAGGCGGAGACTTTATCCGGCCCCTTTTGAATCAACCGGACATGCTGCGCTTCGATCTCGTGCAAACCGCCGATCCCCGAGCCGAGGATGACGCCGGCCCGAAATGGATCTTCCTTGGAAAAATCCAAGCCCGAATCGCGCACCGCGTCGATGCCCGCGACGAGCGCGAACTGACAGAAACGGTCAAGGCGTTTTTCGTCCTTGGCCGTGATATAGGCCCTGGGATTCCAATCGTAAACGTCGCCCGCGAATTTGACCTTGTATTGAGAAGCGTCGAAGAGCTTGAGCAGATGGATTCCGCTTTCGCCCTTGAGAACTCTCTGCCAAAGGTTTTCGACTTCGAGGCTTAGCGACGTAACCGCTCCCAGACCGGTGACGACAACCCGTCGTTTCATGCGCACACGGTCAGGGTGAAATTGTTCAGGACTGGGTCTTTTCAATATACTCGACGGCTTGCCCCACCGTTTGAATTTTTTCGGCGGCATCGTCGGGTATGTTGATGTCGAACTCCTCTTCGAGTTCCATCACGAGTTCGACGACGTCCAAAGAGTCGGCCCCGAGGTCGTTGACGAACGAGGTCTCGGTCGTGATCTGCTCCTTGTTGACGCCGAGTTGCTCGGCCACGATGTCGATAACGCGTTCTTTAACGGAAGCCACTTGCGTGTTCCTTCTTAAGGTCCCATCCGGGGCTCGAGGAGCAGGACGACCGCGCGGCCCCTTGGCCACGCTGTCTCGTTCACCAAGCATCCCTGTTCACCCATCACTGCTGCTCACCGGGCGGCCGTGCAAACGATCCGGCAGCGGTAAACAGCAACCCGCGCGGGAAAGCCCACTAAAATAGAGGCTTTCCACAAGTCAGGTCAAGGTATAACGAGTTTCTGATTCCATGTCTATATGGTGTCGCAAGCCGAATTCGCCCCTCAGGCGCTTTCCTAATGCGTGTCGCGAACCGTGTTTAGGTGTTGCAGGCCGCGTCGGGCCGGATGCCACGGCAGTTCTCGGACAGGACCTTCGAATCAAACCGTAAATCCACCGTCGACCACCAACACCTGGCCCGTAATAAAGCCGCTCGATCGGGAGGCGAAAAACAACACGGCGTCGGCGATTTCTTCCGGCTGTCCGATCCGCTTCGCCGGAATCAGCTTCTTCGTGACTTCTTCCATCATCACTTCGCCCAACACCGCCGTCATGTCGGTCGCCACGAAGCCCGGGGCGACTACGTTTACCGTGATCTTGCGGCTTGCCAGCTCGCGGGCCACGGTGCGGCTGAAGCCGATCACGGCCGCCTTCGAGGCCGAGTAGTTCGCTTGGCCCGGATTGCCGCGGACGCCGGAAACGCTGGAGATATTGATGATCCGCCCGTAACGGGCCTGCATCATCGGCCGCGTGGCTGCCCGGGTGAACAGAAACGTTCCTCGCAAGTTCGTGGCGATTACGTCGTCCCACTGCTGGTCGGTCATCCGCGGGAGCAACGTGTCTTGGGTGATCCCGGCATTGTTCACGAGGATATCCAATCGGCCCCAACCATCGGCAATCGTGTCGACCAGTTTTTGAACTGACTCGCCGTGGGTCACGTCGCATGGAAACGCTTCGGCAGATCCGCCCGCGGCTTGAATCGCGGCAACGGTTTCTTGCAGCTTTTCCACATTGCGGGCGGCACATGCCACTCGCGCACCGCAACGCCCCAGGGCTTCGGCGACCGCGCGGCCGATGCCCCGCGAGGCACCCGTGACCAAGGCCGTTTGGCCGGCCAGATCGACCGAGAGCCGCGGCAGCGGTTCGTTAGGATCGGTTTTCTTGCTCATGGCGAAATCAATTCAATCGAGCGTTCCGTGACAAGCAATCTTCCGGTCAATTCTTTTTAGCAACCCACGCAGGACGCGGCCCGGACCGACTTCATAAAACTCGTCGCAACCAAACGCAAGTAGAGCCCGTTGCGAGGCTTCCCACAAGACGGGACTTACGACTTGCTGGACCAGCAGACTGCGGATTTCGTCCGGATCTTCGTGGGCTTTTGCATCGACATTCGAGAAAACCGGAATCCGCGGCTTGTCCAAGTTGGCCCCGGCCAACGCGGCTTTCAGTCGTTCGACAGCCGACTGCATGATCGACGTGTGAAAGGCGCCGGCCACGGCCAAGGGAATGGCCCGCATCGCGCCGGCGGACTGCGCCATTTCGGCAACGCGCTCGCAGGCGGCTTTCGTGCCGGAGACGGCGATATTCCCCGGCGTGAGCAGGTTGGCCACCTGCAACAGTTCGCCTTGCGCTGCCTGCGCACAAAGCGCCTCGACTGCCGGGCGATCGAGTCCCAGAATGCTCACCATGCCGCTAGGCGTCCGGTCCGCCGCGGCTTGCATCGCCGCGCCGCGCTCCTGAACCACCTTCAAACCGGTTTCGAAATTCATAGCCCCGGCAAACACCAGGGCCGAGTATTCGCCCAAGCTCAAACCCGCGGCGGCCTGGCAATTTTCGACAACTCCCGGCGACTTGACTCGAAGCGATTCGACTGCCGCCAGGCTAACGACAAACAACGCCGGCTGGCTGTGGATCGTCGAATCCAACAATTCCGCCGGGCCGTCGAAGCAGATATTCGCCAGATCGTAGTCCAGCACGGCGTTGGCCTGCTCGAACAAGGCCCGAGCAGCCGGCAATGTGTCGTACAACTGCCGGCCCATGCCGACGGTCTGCGCCCCTTGGCCAGGGAAGAGAAAGGCGGTTTTGCTCACGGGTGAGTCCGCCGCGCTAAACCTTGGGCTCGACGATCGTCCGGCCCATGTAAGTGCCGCACTTTGGACAGATCACGTGCGTCGGTACGGCCGTGCTGCACTGCCGGCAATAGGTCAACTGCCGCGGCGTCTTGAAGTCGTGCGCCCGGCGGCTGCCAGTTTTCTGATTGGATTGTCTCCGCTTGGGAACAGCCATGTCGATCTTTCCGCAAAGCAAACCGGGCCAGCAACCTACCGCCGAAACAACAATCCAAGTCGAACAATTTAGAGGGCCTAACCGTCGCTGTCAAGCGGGCCGTAGGCGCTGGAACCAGTCATGTTGCCAGGTGAAGTGCCGGCATTTTAGATTCGCGCCGGCAGCTAGAATAGGGGGCATGGACAAGAATCCGCGCAGGAAGTGGTTTCAGTGCCGATTGCGAACTCTGGTCGTCGGGCTGTTGGCGACTGGAATTTTCCTTTCGTATGTCGGTAGCTATTACTGGCTGTCGCGCAGAGGAATGCGCGAGGCAAAAGTCAGCAAGATGCCGGGCTTTTTATATGTCCCACTCGACGAGGCCGCAGCGACAGAAGACCTCAGTGAGCATTACCGGCGGACGACCTTCTATGCTCCCTTAAATTGGCTGGATGTTGAGTTGTTCGGAGGCGAAAGGCCGATCGGGAACGTTATTTGGCGCCTGACGCCCTAGCATCTGCGATCCACAGCCCCATTGAGCGATCCCCGCGGAAACGAACATGATGAAATCGTGGACTCTATTGGATCTGGCTGTGAATCCGGCGGCGGATCGGTACGCCGAGGGTCAGGTGATCACGCCGGAGCAATTGGGATTGGTGGGCTGCACGGTCCGCCAACAAACGTTGCATGGTGGGCTGCGCGACCGGGTTGAGTTGCTCTGGATCGACAACGGCGGCTTCCGCGTCGCGGTTCTCCCGCAGCGCGGGATGGGGTTGTGGAAAGCCTGGTTGGGCGATCTACCCCTGGGTTGGAATTCGCCCGTGCGCGGCCCGGTGCATCCGAGCTTCGTTCTCCTCGGCGAACCCAGTGGCCTCGGCTGGCTGGACGGTTTCGACGAATTGCTCTGCCGCTGCGGACTATGGAGCAATGGACCGCCGGAGTACGACTCGCGCGGCGTGATGCTCCATGCGCTGCATGGCAGGATTGCCAATTTGCCTGCCCATCACTTGGTGGTCGAAGCTGACACGGAGGCGAATGAACTGCGCGTCACCGGAGTCGTGGACGAGTGCCGGTTCCACTTCCACAAGCTACGGCTGAGCTCGACGCTGATCACGCGCCCCGGCGAGCCGGGCGTTCGGATCGTTGACGAGGTGACGAATCTCTCGGGCAATCCGAGTCAGATGGAACTGCTCTATCATGTGAACTTTGGTCCGCCGCTATTGGAACCCGGTTCGCGGCTGTGCGCCGCGGTCGAGCGCCTAATGCCCCGCGACGCAGCCGCCGTGCCGGGGCTTGAGCGCTGGAATATCTATGGCGAGCCGCAGGCGGGCGCGGCCGAAGAAGCGTACTTCTTTCGACTGCTGGCCGATTCCGCTGGCCTTACGCAAACATTGCTTCGCAACGCCGCGGGCGATCGGGGCGTCAGCCTGCGGTTCGCGGTCGAGCAGCTACCTTGCTTCACGCTGTGGAAGAATGCGCCGGCACGCGAGGATGGCTTCGTCACCGGCTTGGAACCCGGAGTGAATTTCCCCAACCCGCGCTCGTTCGAGGAGCGGCAAGGCCGCGTGCGTTCCTTGGCGCCGGGCGAGACAGTCCGATTCGAACTGGCGATCGAAGCCCATGCCAGCGCGACATCGGTCTCCCGCGCGGAGCAACAGATTGCCGAGCTGCAATCCAGACAGGCGCCGCAAATTCATGCGAGCCCGCAGACCGATTGGACGCTGGTGTAAAGAGCCGCGCACGCAGTAAGCGCTTCTATCGCCGTGCCAGACGCAAAACGGCTTACTTCGCGCGCGGCTCTTTCGAAACGACCGCGAGAGTCGCTTCCGGACCTGCCGCCTTGCCACAGCTTGAATTTAGTGTGCCACTGGCTTTGCAAGGCTTTGCCAGTGTTCTTCGTTGCTCGGCGATCAAGGAATTGATTCCAAGGACCACTGGCAGAGCCCGTGGCACAATCCAAGAATCAAGCGTTGAAAAGGCGCTAGTCTAGCGACGCACTGCCGCGCCGCTGCCTGCCGCCACCGCGTCGGGATTATCCAGGGCCATTGCCCGCAGCGCCGTGATATGCGGCTTGCGCAGTTCGGGCAGGTAGCCTCGTTGCCCGCTGATGCCGACCTGTCGACCGACCATCGCTTTCAAATTCACGCCCGGTGCGGGCGTAATGAACGCGACCACCTCACGATCGGAATTCAGCAGCGCGTAGGTCGGGGCGTTGGGCCGGGGCGAGACCACGCTGGTCAGCTTGCCAGTGGCGTCCCACTTCGCGGCGTTTTCGACCTGTGCCAATCCAAGCGGCGGGCGCACGTCGGATACGCCGGCCATTTGCAAGTTTTTGCGGTCGGTGGCCGATTGGATGCCCGCCACGTCGTCGCGGCGATGCTTGATGTCTTCGAACCGCGCGATGCGGTCCAGCAACAGCCGCGCTTTGCCGCGCTGGACGGCGGTTTGAGCGTGATCGAGGGCCGTTTGAGAACGGCGCTTCAGGTCGTCGAATTTCCAAGTGCTTGAATCCTCCACCACCATCGCCGACAGCGCCACGTCGATCGCGTTAAGCTCGGCTTGAAACCCGTCGGTGGTCGTCAAATTAGCTGGCGCGGCCGCGGAATTCCCAGCGGCGGGGGGCGCATTGGTCGCCGCGGCGGCGGGTGATTCTCCGCTCGCACGCTGGACGTTGCGGCGGCCGTCGGCCGGCGAAGCATCCGGATCGCCATGGGCATCGAAGTCGGCCATATAATAGCGTCGATCCGCGGGATTACCCGCGGCGTGTCGCGCGTGCGAGACCGACGCTTCGCGGTCGGTGTCAGTCGGAGCTCCGCCGGAATTCGAATCGACGAGCTTGCCGAAAACCCAGCGAAACTCTCCCGACGGCGGCGTGATCTTGCACCAGGCTTCGGCATGGCCCGCGGTCATGAGTGAACGCGTCTCCAAAATTTCGACTTGCTCGCCGCGATCCAGGCGAACCTGAATCACGTCGCGCACGTCGCTCATCCCGCTGCCGACCCGGCTAACGACGCGATCTCCGACGACGACTGCCAAATGATCCTTTGTCGGCTGCAGCAACCGCGCGGGAACCCAACTGAAACTGCCGTGCGGCGGGCGGATGGCGTACCAGCCGCCTGGATCGTGGCGATAGACCTCGACCGCGTCGCCCCGTTTTAGTTTCTCGGTGGGGTAATAGTTCTTGCCCGGTCCGCTGCGAACGTACACATCGTCAGTGTTCGCGTACGCCGTATAAGGAAACGTCGGTTCCTCGGCAGCGATGGTGCGCGGCGCGAGGTTGCAAAAAACGATTAATGCCGCCGCCACGATCAGCCCCAAACAGCGCATTGACTGACTCCTGTCCCAGAGGACATCGAAAAAAATCGGTAGGCCGAATTGCCAGCGCTACTCGCTGATAATCGCTACGGCCGAACCGCGGCGCAAAGCTAGCCATGGTGGCCACGATGGCCGGAAAAGACGCATGAGGAGATCGCGGCTTGTAGCGAAATCGCAAGCAGCGCTCAAGCCCAGTTCCTCCGCTGCTAGCAAGCTACGCCTGAGAACGATAGTGAGAAACCAATAGAAAAGCCCAGGGATGGCGATCCCTGGGCTTAGGATTTTACGTACCGCCGCGTCGGCATTGGCTATTAATACATGTCGTAATCGCCGCCGTGGCCTGCGCCGCCGGACTTCTTGCCGGCGTCCTTCGGCTTCTCGGCGATCAGGGCATCGCTGGTCAGCAATAGCGTCGCCACGCTGGCGGCATTTTGCAGAGCGGTGCGGGTGACCTTCGTCGGGTCGATCACGCCGGCCTTGACCATATCCTCGTACTCGTTGGTTCCGGCGTTATAGCCGAAGTTGCCTTTGCCTTCGAGCACCTTTTCGCACACCACGCTGCCGTCTTGGCCGGCGTTGGAAGCGATTTGCGTGAGCGGAGCCCGGCAAGCCCGAATGACAATGTTGTAACCCACCGTTTCGTCATGCGCGAGCCCTTCCGGCTTGACCGCCGACGTGGCTCGCAGCAACGCCACGCCGCCGCCGGGAAGGATGCCTTCTTCGACCGCAGCGCGGGTGGCATGCAGCGCGTCTTCGACGCGGGCCTTCTTTTCCTTCATTTCGCTTTCGGTCGCCGCGCCGACATTCACCTTCGCGACGCCTCCGGCGAGCTTGGCCAGCCGCTCGTTCAGCTTTTCCTTGTCATAGTCGCTGGTCGAAGCATCCACCTCGCGGCGGATCTGCTCGATCCGGGCTTTGATATCCGACGACTTGCCAGCCCCTTCGATAATCGTCGTGTTGTCCTTGTCGACGATCACCTTCTTGGCCCGGCCGAGATCGGCCACGGTCAGGTTTTCGAGCTTGATGCCGAGGCTCTCGAACACCGGCGTACCGCCCGTGAGGATGCCGATGTCTTCCAGCATGGCCTTGCGGCGATCGCCATAGCCTGGGGCCTTGACCGCACAGACATGGAACGTGCCGCGGAGCTTGTTGATGACCAACGTGGCCAAGGCCTCGCCTTCAAGGTCTTCGGCGATAATCAACAACGGCTTGCCCGCGTTGACGACCGATTCCAACACCGGCACGAGTTCCTTCACGTTAGAAATCTTCTTTTCGTAGACCAGCACGTAGGCGTCTTCCAAGACGCACTGCATCTGCGTCGGATCGGAGACGAAGTACGGCGAGAGATAGCCGCGGTCGAACTGCATGCCTTCGACCCATTCCACTTCGGTCCCAAGGCTCTTGCCTTCGTCGACCGTGATCACGCCGTCCTTGCCGACCTTTTCCATCGCTTCGGCCAACAAGTTGCCGATCTCGGAGTCGTTGTTGGCGGCCACGGAGCCGACCTGGGCCATTTCCTTCTTGCTCTTAATGCTGATCGACATCTTCTTGAGCTTGTCGGTGATGTCGGAGACGGCCCGTTCGATGCCGGACTTCAATTGCACGGGATTTACGCCCGAAACAACGGCCTTGAGGCCCTCGATGAAAATCGCTTCGGCCAACACAGTGGCCGTGGTGGTGCCGTCGCCGGCGACGTCGCTAGTCTTCGAGGCGACTTCGCGGACCATCCGGGCGCCCATATTTTCGTAGACGTCTTCCAGGTCGATTTCTTTGGCCACGGTCACGCCGTCCTTGGTAACGGTGGGCGAGCCAAAGCTCTTCTGAAGGATCACGTTACGGCCTTTCGGGCCCAGCGTGACCTTGACCGCGCGGGCCAATTTCGAAACGCCCCGACGCATCGCATCGCGAGCTTCTTGATCGAAAGCAATCATTTTTGCCATAGCCGAGAGTCTCCTCAAATTTCGCTAAGAGTTTGTTTCGCTGAGATCGTGTTACGATGCAAGATTGCGGCGAAGGATTTCCGCAGCTTGCAGATCAATGCCCGAAGCCGCGCGGTCCACCGCGCGGATTACCAGCCAATTGCCTGGCGCTCACTCGTCGATGACGGCCAGGATGTCTTCTTCACGCATCAGGAGCAATTCCTGCTCGCCGATTTTGAATTGCTCGCCGGCATAGCTGGAAAAGATCACCCGGTCGCCCGGCTTCACTTGGATCTTGTTGCGGCTGCCGTCTTCCAGCAGCCGACCGTCGCCAACGCTGACCACGGTGCCTCGGGCCGGCTTGTCTTTCGCCGAGTCGGGCAACACGATGCCGCCGGCGGTCCGGCCCTCGGACTCTTCGCGCTCGATGACCACCCGGTCGCCCAGCGGTTGCAATTTGATGTTGGATGCCGGCTTCTTGGCCTTCTTGGTCGCAACAGTGGACATGGTGGATTCGTCTCCCAGAACGTGTCGCAAAAGGGGAAATGGTAGCGCCGGTCGAGTCGCTGCCTGCTGGCAAACCGAACGATCAAGCGATCTGCCTGCCAAATGGCGCAGATTACCGGCCGGGTGTCAGGCTAGTTAGCAATCCGCGCGCCGCGGCGGTGTGCGATCTATAAACTCCATGGATCGCAAAGGGTTATCGCATTTCAGCGTTGCCGGCGGCGACAGAGCGGACTGCCGGGATCGTGATCAAACGATGCGACGCAGGGCTTGATCTGCCAAACTGGCAGCGCGGCGATTCCTTCCCAGCTTGAATTTAGGGCGCCACTGGCTTTGCCAGTGTTCTTCGGTGCTGACCGATCAAGCCGAGAGTTAAGAGAGCACTGGCAGAGCCAGTGGCACAGAACGCACTTGCGGCGCACCTGGACGGCTGACTATTTGAAGTCTTCGAAGTCGATCTCCGGCGCGGCGCCGGGTTCATGAGCTTCGTGCGGTTCGAACTGGGTCGTCGCGTCGGCATCGTCTGTCGTAATTTCGGAGTGAGTAGCGCCTTCGAAAGCTTCATCCATGCTTTCAACCTCTGCGTGCCCGGAGCCCGTGTCGATCGGCGCGCTTTCGACCGGCGATTCACCCGCTGCCTGGACTTCGCCGACTTCGAACGATTCCATTTCGCCTTCAGGCTCCGCATGGACTTCGGCTTCTTCTTCGGCCGGCTCTCCCTCGGCCGTTTTCTCGACCACGGGCTTCGGCTTTCGTTCGCGTTCCAAAGCCAGCGTGACGACCACGCCGAGCGAACAAACAACCATGACGCCGAACGAACCCCAGGCCACAGGCGTCAGCCACTTGGGCAACATCGGCACGTTGACGTTCGTGATCATCGCCACGAAAAACACGACGATCCCGATGCCGATCAGGACGCATAACGCGATCTGCATCTTTTTGAGCACGCTGGCGACCTCGATCAGGAGACGCGATTCTTCGAAAGAAAAGGAGAGCTGCTGGCCCGCCAGAATCGGAACCGGGCTCGAGCGCTATCAATTCAGTATATTTTGACCCCCGTCCGCTTCAAGCCAACTGCGGAAAGTAAGCCCCGGGATGGCCACCCCGGGGGTTGGCTAACCGCTGGCAGAGCCCGATTTTGACGCCAGCGACGCTTGTCGCGGTGGGTGGAGGCCGTTATATTGTGCGATTCAATCTTGCGACCTCATCGAACTTTATTGCGTTAGGGCCCGATCCATGGCGACGGCGGAAAAAACCCACAGACCCGTGCCGCGAACCCAGCGCGCAAGCCGGGCAGCTATATGGCCAGGCCGGGCGAACTCGAGCAAAAATGGTGGCTCGCCGACGCCGACGGCCAGGTCGTCGGTCGAATGGCCAGCCAGTTAGCCATGATTCTGATGGGCAAGCATCGCCCGACCTACACGCCCCACGTCGATACGGGCGATTTTGTGATTGTCATCAACGCCGAGAAGATCGTCTTTTCTGGCAAAAAATGGCAGCAGAAGGAATACAAGTGGTACACCGGCTACACGCGGCTTCGCTCGGAGACGGCGGGCGATCGATTGGCCCGGCGGCCCGAGCTGATCATTCGCGAGGCTGTGCGCCGGATGCTTCCGAAGAATAAGTTGGCCGTACACATGCTGGCCAAGCTGAAGATTTACGACGGGGCGAATCATCCGCACGCGGCCCAATTGCCCGAGCCGCTGAAGTTGAAAGCCAGGCCGGGCAAAGCGAAAGCCGCGGCGGCGAAAGCAAAAACAACAACCAAGTAAGCTCCTGAACTGCCCCCAGCAAACACTCATCCCGATCATTCGACTGCTTTTGTTTAAGGGACGACGATGTCAACCGTGACCACGCCAGCGGCCAAGAAATCAGCGGACAAAACCGGAGACACATTGGGCACCGGCCGCCGCAAAACGGCCGTGGCGCGCGTGCGAATGCGGGCCGGCTCGGGCAAGATCACGATCAATGGCCGCGAGTTGGAAAACTACTTTCCCTCGGAAAAGGACCGCCGCCAGGTGGTCGACCCGCTGGATCAGGCCGACCGCCGCACGTCGGTCGATCTCACCATTCTCGTGGGCGGCGGCGGCCCCGCGGGCCAGGCGGGCGCATGCAAGCTGGGCATCGCCCGCGCACTGCTGTTATACGATGCCACGCTCGATGAATTGCTCCGCCACTCCGGCTTGTTGACTCGCGACGGCCGGATGAAGGAACGGAAGCATTACGGCCTGCGCGGCGCCCGCCGCGGAACGCAGTTCTCGAAGCGGTAAGCGCTAGTTAGGAAAAACACCAGCCCGACGCGTTAGCGAGGACGCGAAGCGATTTCTTGCAAGGCTTCCTCGCTAACGCTTCGGGCTAGTGTCTGCTGCCGACCCGAAGGACTTGCCAGCGGCGAATCTTTTCAAGATTCGCGAAGCGCGGCGCATCATTCCAAGCCTGACGTGCCGGCGGGCGGGATGTCGAGACCTCGGCGGCTGAGGCTGGTCTTGCCGAATCCGCGCGGTTCGAGCATGAAACTCGCTCCAACCGTGCCCCGGCTGGCGTCCGAGTTCACGCCCAAGGTCATCAAGAACGACTCGCTGATCCGCGTGATACCGACCGACAGGCTGAGATCCGCATTGGGCACGACGTTGAATGAATCGCTGAAGGTGACTGCCCATTTCGGCGTCATGCGGTAGACGTACGACGTCGTGATCGATTCCTGGCGGAACGGGCCTTCGAGCGAATAAAAGCCGACATAAAAGCTGCCGCGCGGCGGGCGGTTAAGGAACGCGCCGATCGTGAACATCCGTTCGCCGCCGCTGAAAAAATCGTCGGCCGCGGTCGAGACGACCGTTACCCGATCGCCGACGAACCAGTGGAAATCGTAGGTGGCCAGACCCACGTTCGAACCGAAATTTTGCTTCGCGTCGGGAAAAATTTCGACCTGCGTGTCGAGCGTGATCCAATCGATGATGTGCTCGTCGCCGGGAGGGCCACGCTTGGTTTGCCAGCGCTGGTCGACATCCAGCCGCAACACGGTTTGGTCGCCGGCAATTTCAGTCGGTCCCGTAACCCATTCATCCGACCCACGGCGCAGCGCGTAGTAGCGCGGATCGAATTGCAACGGCAAGTTGGCCGTTGGAATGCCCAACAGGCCGAATGGGCCGAACGTGTTGAATTCGAACCGGCGTTCGAAGTGCTGGATCGAGTCGTCATTCAACTGGTCGTACAGCGGCAGCTCGCTCAGATTCGAGCTCGACTCCGAGATCGAGAAATCGCCGGTGAAGTCGATCTTGTGCGCCACGCCATTGACGTTAAGCAATGGCAATTGGATTGTCGGATCGACGGCCCACATCGGAAGGCTCGCCCGGATGCCGGCCACGCCGTAAGCCCGGTTTAAATCGTCGTGGTCGAGGTCCTCGTCCCAATGGGCGACCTCGCCCAAGGCAAACGGCACGACTTTCACCGGCCCCAACTGGAATGGGTAGTCGAGCTCCTGCCGCGTGGCGAACCGCGAGCCTTGCAGCGTCGTCGGCGATTCCCACGGCAACAGCGTGAATTTGGCCGCGTCGGTCGGGTCGGTCGGGGTCGTGGCGTGACCCTGCGACAGATACGCGGCGCTCGAGTGTTCGTACCACGTGAGCGTGTCTTGCAGCAGGGGCTGGCCGATCCAGAAGTGGTCGAGCTGCGGCAGCCGGTCTGTTTCCGTATAAAAATCGTCAACGCGCACCGCCGCCGTGATCGTGAACGACATGTTGTCGACGTTGCGGCGAATTTCCAGGTCGGTGCTTTCGTCTTTGTAGGTGTCCCATTCGCGCTGAAAATATTCTTCGAGAAAATTGCGGGTGGCCTGATAGCCCACTTCCCCACTGATTTGCCAATCGTCGGGCAATTGCTCGCGGTGCTGGGCCAGCAGCCGGCCGCGGAAATCCGACTCGGGCGTAATCGCCCGCCGGTCCAAGCCCAGATCGTCGATACCGTGGTCGTCGATGAACCAGGCGTTTAGCATGCCTTGCGTTTTGCCCGGCACCGCGAAAAAGTGATCGGTGTCGTAATGGTATTCGGTGCCGCCGCCGAAGCCGCGCAAGCTGAGATAGTCGAGACTCGTTTCCCAGGTGGTTCCTTTCGGCGAATTCTGGATGCCCAACAACTGGTAAACATCGAGCGTCGTGAGCACCTGCGTGCCGAAGACGCTATCGGTTTTGATTTCGAATTCTTTGAGAATTGAGCCTTTTTCCAAATCCATCGAGACATACGGCCAATAGAAGACCGGCACCCCTTCGGCATACAGGATGTTGTTCGTCCCAGTGAAGCGCTCGTCGTGATCGATTCGCGGGGCGCCCGTGCGTGGATCGATCACGGGTTGTCCCGTCACGGGATCGACCACGGGCGTTTGCGTATCGTTGTAGGTCCCTGTTTGCGAGCGAATCTCGAAGCCCGGATCGCCCAGCCGGCTGGTTGTGAAACTCACATCCTGACCCGTGTAGCGGTCCTCGCCCACCTGCCGCAGCACATTGCCGCGCACGCGGGCGATGCCGGGAACTTTGTTGTCGGGCGTTATCGGAAGCGGCGTGAGGATCTCGGCGTTCAGCACGACGCCGATTTGCTGATTGACGTCGAAGTACATCGACTGGGCCTGAACGAGCCGTTCGCCCTGGCGGAAGACGACGTTTCCCTCCATGTAGATTTCCAGCGGCGTGTCTTCCGATTGCAAATGGCCGCCGGCCAGGTTCGGCTGCTGCTGGCCGGTCGTCCAGAGAACCAAGCGGTCGGTCGAGACGTCGACCGAACCGAATTGCGGCAGGCCGTCGATGATCAGGTTGACGCCCGAGGTGACGACGGCGGTCCATTCATTGCCGCCGGGGCTGGGGACCCATTGGATTTGCACCGGCAGATCGGTGCGGGGAAAGGCGCGAATCCGGCGATTGCCTAGCGGAACCGGGACGACGGCGGGCGGGGGAATCGTTTCGGCGAATTGGGCCGGTTGGACGCCGCTTTGCGTCTCGGCCTGCCGCGTTGCGACAGCGTGCAAGTACACCGCCGGTTTCGCCGCCGGTTCGGGCTCGGGTGGTGGAACATGAAAGCTTGGCGGCAGAAACGAATAGAGCCGGCCGAACCAATGCTCGTCGCTCAAACGGCTGGGGAATTGGGCGTCTGTCGGCGCCGCGGCTCCCACGGCGCTGGCCGTGGTTGGCGCCGCGGGGTTGAAGTCGATCAGCACGTTGCCTTCGAGGTACGTGATCACCTTTTGCGGCTGCGCGCCATTCGTCTTCGTGCGATCGACCCACATCACCGCTTGGTTGCAATGTGCCGTGAGCGCCCCTTGCGAGATCAGGCAGTTGCCGCTGAGGAGCCAAACGTCGTAACTCCCTTCCGTCCAGTGGTTCGCGTGCTGCGCCATGCTGCTGATCGGGTCATGTGGATTGGGCGCGGGAAGATCGGCCTGAGCCGACGCGACTCGAGGCATAAGAAGAAGCCCAGCCAGCGCCACGCCAACGAGCCAGCGCAGAATTCGAGCGCTCCGATCGCGCCGCGGCGCGCGGAAATCAACCTGCTCAAAGAGCGGAGGAAGAAACAGCAGCGGTGACATCCTTGTCGACGATCCCCAGCGCGCGCGTCGCGCACGGACGCCGGATTGACCGAAACCGAAAGACGAAAGTCGTTGCGAGAAGAGAACTTGCCGAAAATGAGCCGCGGATTATAAGAGCATTCCGCCCCCCGGGTCAAGGCAGGTTCAGGTCGGGCTGTCGCGGCCTAAGCAACATCAAGCTAACGACTTACGCGACCTGAGTCTCACCTCGCCGAGGCGTCCTTCGAGCTTGCCCATTAGACATTCGTCACTGTGAGCGTTTGTGCGTGGAGCATCCGTTTCCGCATTCTCCCTCTCCCTTGACGGGAGAGGGCTGGGGTGAGGGTGGGAATCAAGTTCGATTTTTCACTTGCAGCTGGATTTCGACGTCACCGATGTTCCCACCCCTCACCCCCGACCCCTCTCCCGCAAGGGGCGAGGGGAGACGCGTTTGTCCGCACCGGCATTCCCACCACTTTCGAGGCTGTCACGCTTCGTCATTCGTCATTGATTCGACATTCGCCATTCGACATTCGTCATTCCGCCCGCGGGCCGGCTACTGGTGCAGCGAATACAGCAACACATTCAACCCAATCCGTTCGGCGTCGTCGCGCGTGTAGCCTTCGCATTCCAGCGAATCGTGCTTCTCCAAAGCGCAGCTCAGGTCGAATTTCGAGAAGATCACGGCATAACGATCGCCGATCTTGACCCCTTCCAGCTCCGGCGGAATTTTCCGAAGCGATGCCGTCTCGCGACCATTTTCGCCGGAGCCTTGCGGCTGGCGCAGCGTCACGGTCGACAGATCGTAGCCGCCGAATTCGCGGCTGAAGAGCGGGTGCGTCGGCGGGATGGGAGTTAGCGGTTGGTCTTTCGACGCCACGTCGGCATCGCCGGCAAAGATCGCTTTCATCTCGCCGCGGAAGGAGCGAGTGAATTCCGGATTCGCGCAGATCGAATCCGCCAGCAGCGTCCCGCCACGATGCAGGAACAAACGCAACTGCTTCCGCTCGGTGTCGGTGAATCGAAAAGCCCGCCGGCCATGCATGAACGCCAGTTGGTACTTGAACAGCGAAGGGTCGGTGATGTCGATCATTCGCTGGTCGGTGTTCACGCGAATCTGCAATTCGCGCGCGGCGGCTTGCAACAAGTTCGGCAACGCCGCGGGGGCCGTGTCGCAGCCGCCGGGATGGCGCAGCTTCACGATGTACAACTTGCCGCGATCGAAGTTGTCGTCCGTCGGTTTTTCGATCTGGTGGGCAAAGTTCTCTTCCTTGCTCTTGAACTCCCGATTCGTGGCATAGGCCAGCACGTTGATTCCGATGATGTTGGCCGATGCCACTTGCGCCGCGACGGCGGGGCTGAGCGTTCGACCATGCCCGCTGCCAAGTTCCCAGCAGCACGACAGGCCGTGCGGCGGATCGCCCGCCTTCGGCGGCGGGCAATAAACGACGCTCGTGCGGCAGCCATAGTCGATGCCCAGCAGCGTGCGCTGCTGGTCGGCGGGCACCTTTTCCTCCGCATGCCAAATGGGATGCTCCGGCGGCAACACCCGGAGCTGATATTCGGGTGGAAAGATCCGCCGCACCAGCGCGCGAAAACCGCGATCGAAGCCCGCGCCGTCGTCGCAGCATGCTTCGGCGAACAAGAATCCGCCGCGATCGATATAATCGCGGAGCACTTGCCCCTGATGCTCGTCGATCTCCGGAACCTGGCTACCGCTCAAATAGATGACCGGCGATTGCAGCAAATCCTCGACCTTCGCATGGGCCAGATCGACCACTTGCCATGACAGGCCGAGCGGAAATTCCTTTTTCCAGCGGGTTTCGACGAAGCTGGTGAGATTGGCCACGTCGTTGCGATGGTGATTCCAGTCCGTGCCGGGGCCATGCTCGACTTTGGCCATCAGAATCGGCCGGCGCCCTTTGCCGAGGAACAGCAGGGCAAAGCTGGTCGTGATGTTGGGATCGGTTTCGATGCCTTCGCGGCCTTGCCACTGACCGTTGAGTTGTTGGCCGGCGGGGCTGACCAAGAATGCCGCCCCTTCGCGATACCAATCGCGGCCGCCGATGAAACGCTGGGCCGTCATCCGCCCGAGCCGCTCCAGGCCGTAGAGAAAATAGTAGTGCCACTGCGAGCCGACGTTGGGATTTTGCTCGATCGTGAAAATATCGCGGCGGCCAAGCCATTGCAGGCCCGAGGCGATTCGTTCGGTGGAATCGTCGGCGGCGTCTTCGGAGCCGCAACAGCGGATTTGATCTCCTTGGGCCTGCGCGTCGCCTGCCGAGAGCCGGCCGGAGGCGATCACGAGCGAAGTCAATCCCGCGCAGGTCATGCTTCCGGAAGCCGGCGGATTGCGCCCCGGCACCTTGTAGTAATTGAACGATCCGTCAGCGTTTTGAGCCGACTTCCAATAGTCCAGCGCCATCTTCCAGGTTTCCAAAGGCACGCTCACGCCGGCTCGCTCCGCCTCGTAGAGCGCCAAGAGCGCGAATTGGCTGTTCGAATTGTCGCCGCCGCCAATGCCGGGATACGACCAGGCCCCGCGCCGCGGACCTTCCTTGATTTGCGTTTCTTCGAGCCAATGGGCATTGTTGCGGATTGTGATGAAATCCTTCTCGGGTTCCGCCATGCACAGGACCATCGTCTGGAGCGAAACCGGATAGGTCATCGCCGGCTTCAGCGGTCGGAGGAAATTCAGCGCCTTTTGGATATGCTCGTCGTGCACCGGCACGCCGCAATTCAAGAGCGCCAAAGTGCAGAGCGCCGTCGTCCCGCCGACATACGTAGCATGGTCGGGCCAACTACCCGAATGCGGATCCTGAGCCCGTTCAAGATAAGCCACGCCTTTGTCGATCGCTTGCCGCACTTGCTGGGCGTCGATGTCGCCCGCGGGATCTTGGGCCAACACCGGCGATGCGCCCGCCGCGAGCAGACCAGCCGCTGCCGCAAACAGGCCGAGAGCGAGCGAAGGCCGCATGTGCATAACTCCATGACTTCCACCGGATCAGGCCGACCCACGAACCGGTTATAACGATTCTAGGCCCTTGGACTTAGGTTGGCAACGCGACGGATGGCACGTTGCTGGGCGAGCCTTACGGCTATAAAATGAATGACTCTGGCTCAGTATGTCGGCACAGGACGGAGAGGGTCGCGATCGCGGGCGCGTGATGAACGTTCGCGCCGGCGCCGCCGTCTGTTCCCGCGTCGTCGTTCATTCACAGGCAAGGATTCGCGTTGTCTACCACCAAGCCCCGTAGCCTCGGAGACATCCTGCAGGAATTCAGCCAGCATCGGCGATTGATGCAGGAGGAATTGCAAAAGATCATCATCGGGCAGTCCGACGTGATCGAGCAGTTGTTCGCGGCGATTTTCACGCGCGGCCATTGCCTGCTAGAAGGTGTGCCGGGGCTGGCGAAGACGCTGATGGTCAGCACGCTGGCCCGGATTCTGGACATCGGCTTCAAGCGAATTCAATTCACACCCGACCTGATGCCCTCGGACATCACCGGCACCAACGTGTTGGAGGAAGACGAGAACGGGCGGCGCAATTTCCGCTTCGTCGAAGGGCCGATCTTCACGAATATCCTGCTGGCCGACGAAATCAACCGCACGCCGCCGAAAACGCAAGCGGCATTGCTGCAAGCCATGCAAGAACGCGAAGTGTCGGTCGGGCAGACGACCTACAACCTGCCCGATCCGTTCTTCACCATCGCCACGCAAAATCCGATCGAGCAAGAAGGGACTTACCCCCTGCCCGAAGCGCAGCTCGACCGATTCATGTTCAACATCAAGGTCGATTATCCGACATCGATCGAAGAGGAACAAATCCTGAGCGCGACGACGCGCAATGAAAAGCCGGAAGTGCGCAAAGTGCTGTCCGGCCGCGCGATCGTGAATCTGCAAAAACTGGTCGGCTCGGTGGCCGTGAGCGAATACATCGTGAAATACGTCGCGCGGCTCGTTCGCGCCACCCGGCCGAAAGATGAATCGGCGCCCGCGTTCGTGAAGGAACTGGTCGATTGGGGCGCCGGTCCGCGGGCCGGACAGTTCTTGATTCAAGGGGGCAAAGCATTGGCGGCGATGGAGGGCCGGTTCTCGGTCGCCGTGGCCGACATCCAAAAAATTGCCGTGCCCGTGCTCCGCCACCGGGTGAGCACCAATTTCCAAGCCCAGGCCGAAGGGATGAACTCCGAAGGCGTGATCGGCCGGCTCGTGGCCGAGGTGCCGACGCCGGAGATCCCCAAATTCGCCCGCTGATGTGGCCGATGGCGGCGCGGTTCGCGCAAATATGTCCCCCGTCGAAAAATATCTGCGGCCGGAAGTGATCCGGCAGATTTCGCGGCTCGATCTACGGGCTCAATTTATTGTCAAAGGCTTTCTGCAGGGGCTGCACTCTAGCCCATTCCAAGGCTTTTCGGTCGAGTTCAGCGAGCACCGCAAGTACACGCCCGGCGACGATCCGCAAGATATCGACTGGCTGGTCTACGCCAAGACCGACAAGTATTACATCAAGAAGTTCGAGGCCGAGACCAACATCACCGGCTACCTGGTGATGGACCTCAGCCGCTCGATGGGCTACACGTACCGCCAGGAGCTGACGAAGTTCGAGTATGGAATTTGCCTGGCCGCCGCGCTGTGCTACCTGATGGTGCATCAGCAGGACCCGGTCGGGCTGATCACGTTCGACGACTCGATCCGCCAGAGTTTGCCGGCCAAATCGAAACGCACCCAGATTGGCCATGTGCTGTCGCTGCTGGCGAATCTGAAGCCGACCGGCAAGACCGATATCGCCCGGAGCTTGAACCAGATTACCGCCATGCTCAAGCATCGCAGCTTGGTGATGTTGTTCAGCGATTTGTTCGCCGATCCCGCTCCCGTGATGCAGGCCCTGCGGCGATTGCGGCACGGCGGCCACGACGTGATTCTGTTTCATATTCTGGACGAGGCGGAAGTCCGATTCCCCTTCGCCGGGATGGTCGAGTTCGAAGACTCGGAAACGGAAGAGAAAATCTCGGTCGATGCGAATCAGTTCCAAGCGGATTATCTGGCCGAGGTGCGCGGCTTTTGCGACGAATACCGGCGGATGTGCTTTCAAAGCGGCATCGATTACGTCGGCCTCGACACCAGCATGCAATTCGACAAGGCGCTAACCGAATACCTCGTCAGCCGCCGCGCGCGCTATTAACCATTTAGCCGTCGGGCTTGCCCGACGAAAAGTCACCCCATGGGCCTCACCTTCCTCACCCCGGCAATTCTCGGCGGCATCGCCTTCGTGGCGGTGCCGATCGTGTTGCACCTGGTGATGCGGCAGGTGCCGAAACGGTTGGTGTTTCCGGCGGTGCGCTTCATCCGCCAGCGCGAGCAGGCGAACCGGCGGCAATTGAAACTTCGGCATCTGCTCTGCTGTTGCTGCGCACCGGCGCGATCGTCCTGTTGGCCGCGGCGCTGGCCCGGCCAAGCATCAAGACCCGCGGCGGCTTGGGGAGCCAGGAAGCGCCGGTCGCCGCGGCGCTGGTGTTCGACACGTCGCCGCGGATCGCCTATCGGCAAGAAAATCACACCCGGCTCGAGAAAGCCGAGGAAACCGGCCGCTGGCTGCTCACCCAACTGCCGCCGGAAAGCGAAGCCGCCGTAATCGAGTCGGAAGAACCGGGGCGCGATTTCGCCGTCGATTTGGGAGCCGCCGAGCAGCGCATGAGCCGCATGAAACCGGCCTCGACCGCCACGCCCTTGTCCGAAGTGGTCGAAAGCGTGCTCCCCGTGCTCGCCAAGAAAACGCAACAGCGCAAGGAGATCTATGTTTTCACCGATCTCGCGGCCAGCGCTTGGCCCGATGATTCGGGCCGATTGAAACGGCTATTGGCCGACGCCGGCGACATCGGACTTTATATCATCGATGTCGGCGTGGCCGAGCCGCGCAACTTCGCTTTGGGCGATGTGAAAATCTCGCCCGAGGTGCTGGCCCGCAATGGCCAGGTGCGGATCGAAACCGACGCGATCCGCTTGGGGCCCGAGGAGGAACGCGGCGTCGCGGTGTACGAACTCGACGCGCAGGGCAAACCGCAAATCCGCGGCCAGAAGACGCTTCGCTGGAAGCCGGGCGATCCACAGAGCATCGACTTCACGCTCACCGAGGAGCAAGTCGGCACGCACCAGGGCTATCTGAAAATTTTGGGCGAAGACAATCTGGCCGCCGACGACGAGCGATACTTCACGTTCGAAGTGCGACCGCCGTTCCACGTGCTCGTCGCCGCGCCGAAGCCGGCCGATCAATACGCGCTGTTCCTCACCGAGGCCCTTTCGCCAATCGCGTTTCGCAAGAATGGGCGAGCCCGGTTCGTGTGCGACACCATTCCGCTGGAAAAACTGCTCGAAAGCAATTTGGAAAACTACTCGGCCGTCTGCATCTTGGACCCCACGGCGCTGGACGCGGCGGTTTGGCAGCGGCTGCAAGTTTACGTGCGGCAAGGCGGTGGGCTGGCAATTTGGCTCGGGCGCAACGCCGCAGCCGGTCGAGTCGTTCGCCGATCCCGCGGCCATGGCCCTGCTCCCGGGTAAGCTGGCCGTGCGCGAACATGCCGGAGCCGACGGCGTGTTTCTCGCCCCGCGCGATTTGCAACATCCACTGCTGGCGCGGTTTCGCCCGTTGTCGGGCTCGGTGCCTTGGAATTCATTTCCGGTCTGGGAGTATTGGCGATTCGCGGACACGGATCAGGTCAAGGGGGCGAATGTCGTCATCCCTTACAGCGATGGCCGGCCGGCATTATTGGAACGATTGGTCGGACGAGGCCGGGTGCTGGTGATGACCACGCCGGTGTCCGACGCCGCCAGCGATCCGGACTCTTGGAATCAGCTCGCCACCGGGTTCAAGCCGTGGCCGTTCGTCATGCTGTCGAATGAGATGCTGCTCTACCTGTCGGGCAGTGGCGAAGAGCGGCTGAATTATCTGGTCGGGCAGCGGGCCGTCCTACGATTGGAGGAAGGGCAGACGCAAGCCGTGTTCTCGCTCACCACGCCGGATGGAACCGAGGCGATTCCGCTCACCGCCGATCAGGCCAACCGGCAAGTCAGTGCGCCATCGACCAGCGCGGCCGGCAATTACCGCGTGCGGGCGGGCGGAACGGTGGGGGGTGTCGATCGCGGGTTCAGCGCGAATATTCCGTCGGGGGCCACCGAGTTCGAGCGCATCAAGCCCGCAGCTTTGGAAGCGCTGCTCGGCGCCGGCCGATTCCGATTGGCACATGGCCGCGAGGAGATCGATCGCAGCGTGAGCGTCGGGCGCGTGGGCGCGAGCTGTATCCGTATTTGATCTTCCTCGTGGCCCTCGCGCTAGGCTTGGAATATTTGTTGGCGAACCGGTTCTATCGCTGGAAAGAACAACCAAACCTGCGCCGGCCGCTCGATGCGGCGGAGGGCGTTGCATCGCGCGGGCCGGCCGTTGCAACTCCGATCGGCGCCGCCTCGACCGCGAGCGGAAATCCATCGCCGCCGGCCCCGCCGGTGATTGCGGCGCCGCCCGTCGTGGCCCATTGAAATTGCGTAGTGGTACATTTTGAAATTTTTCTCCGCGCCACGGCACGCGGAGCGTGCCTGCTACGTAGTAGGCACACTCCGTGTGCCGTTGGAGCCCAAACTGTGCCACCACCTGAAATTGAGCGGGCAAATTGAGCAGCAGATCGAACCACTAAGATGAGCAGTTGGCATTTTCTACCGGTCGGCGGCTACGGGACGGTGATCGGCATCGCGGTCCTGTTTCTCGCCGTGCTGGTCTGGATCAGCCCCGACGTGCGGCGGCTCGCTCCCCGCCGGCGCGTGGTGCTGCTGGCGCTGCGCGTGGCGGTGTTCCTGGCGATCATCGCAGCCATGCTCCGGCCCACGTATGTCTTCACGCAGATGAAAAAGCACCGGGCCACGCTCATCGTTTTGGCCGATCGTTCGCGCAGCATGTCGATCAACGACGAAACGGGCAGCAAAACGCGCTGGCAACTGCTCCGCGAAACGGTCGATCGCGCGCTGCCGTCGCTGCGCGAGCTCGGCGAAGATTTGGATGTGAAGTTCTACACGTTCGACTCGGACCTGACGCCGATCGATCTCGCCGACGACAAGAAATTCGATCTGGGCGAAATCCCCGACGGCCGCGAAACGGCGATCGGCGCCGCCATGAACGACGCCTTGCGGCGCGAGGCGGGCCATCGCCTGGCGGGCATGATCTTACTCAGCGACGGAGCGCAAAACGCGCTCTACCCGCGCGACGAAGCGCCACAAACCCCGGCCCGCTTTATGGCCGAGCAAGGCGTGCCGCTGTACACCGTTACCTTCGGCCAGGCCGGCACGAGCCAGCAGCGCCGCGACGTGGCTGTGACCGAATTGGATGTCAGTCCGACGGTGTTCGTGAAGAACGAGCTGGTGATCCGCGGCACGGTGCGGATCAGCGGCTATACGAATCAGGATGTGCCGGTTCAAGCCCTGTTCGAGACCGAGCCGGGAAAGCCGCCGGAAGTGATCGGCGCCACGAAACTGCGCCCGTCAGCGACGGCCAGGAGTTGCCGATCGAGTTCAGCTACATTCCGCAAACGCCGGGCGAGCGGAAAGTCACGCTCCGCGTCGAACCGCAACCCGGCGAACAGGACGTCACGAACAACGAGCTAAGCAGCTTCGTGAAAGTCTTCGGCGGCGGGCTGAATGTGTTTTATTTGGAAGGCGAATTGCGCGTCGAGCAGCGCTTCCTGCGGCGGGCATTGGCGTCGTCGCCCGACATCAAGGTCGACTTCGAATGGATCGACCACCGGCTGCGGAAAAAGTGGCCGGTCGACCTGGCCGAGCGGTTCAAGCCCGGAAAATACGACGTTTACATCATCGGCGACTTGGACTCGAAGGCGTTTCGGCCGGAAGACCTGCAAGCCCTGCGGCAGGATGTCGATCGCGGCGCTGGCCTGATCATGCTCGGCGGGTTCCACAGCTTTTGGAGCGGCGGATATCAGGATACCGCGCTGCGCGATATTCTGCCGCTGGAAGTCGGCGAGCTCGACAAATTCGATCGGCAAAATTTCGACGAGCCGATTCGCGAGAAGCTGCACATTCAGCCGGCCAGCCGCGACATCGGCTTGAAGATGCTGCCCGATCGGCGGTTCGGCGACGTCTCGATCATGCGGCTGGGGCCCAAGGACAAGAACCGCGCCATCTGGGAACGACTGCCCGGCCTGCAAGGGGCCAATTTATTTCGGGCGCTCAAGCCGGCCGCCAAGCCGTTGGCCGTCACGCCCGATGGCAAGCCGCTGCTGGTGGCCGCCGAGCCGGGCGCGGGCCGCGTGCTGGCCTTTGCCGGCGATTCGACCTGGCTCTGGGCCATGGCCGGTTTCGAAAAGGAGCATAAGCAATTCTGGCGGCAAGTGATTCTCTGGCTGGCGAAAAAGGAAGATTCCGACACCGCTGGCGTTTGGATCAAGCTCGGGCAACGGCAATACACGCCGGGCCGGCCCGTGAATTTTTCCGTCGGCGCCACCTCCGCCCAGAACGAGCCAGTGCCCGAGGCGACGTTTGCGGGGCACGTCATTCTGCCCGACGGGAGCCAGCGGCCGGTCCATTTCTCGCGCAAGGAAATCAAACGCTGGGCTTGTTCAAGGACACGCAGCTGCCGGGCGATTACTCGATCGTGGTCTCGGCCAGCGACGGCGCCACGGCCCTGGGCGAAACACGAGCCCGGTTCATCGTCTATGACCTCGACCTGGAAATGGAAAACTCAGCGCCCCGCCCGGCCCTGATGGAAAGCCTGGCGCAGACAACGCACGCCGCCGGAGGCGAACGGATTTCGCCCGAGGAGTTGCCGCAGCTGTGCGAGCGGCTGAAGAAACTGCCGCACGAGTTGGAAGTGCCGGTCGAAACGAAAGAAACGCCGTGGGACAAGCCCTATTTCTTGCTGCTGGTCGTCGGCCTGCTTTCGACCGAATGGTTCTTCCGCAAAAAATGGGGCTTGGTCTGACGACGGCACTATGGCCATTTTCTTCCATCCGCGGCCAGGTAACGTGTTGATGTGCGATTTCGGAACCGGTTTTCGCCCGCCTGAAATGGTGAAAACGCGGCCGGTAGTGGTCGTGTCCAAGCGGGCTGACAATCTTGCGAATGTGGTTTCGCTTTCGACTACCCAACCGATTAAGCTGGAAAAGTGGCACTGCGAAATCAATTCGGCGTCGCTGCCGTCGAGCTTAGGCGGCAAGCGTTGTTGGGCAAAATGCGACATGATTGCTACTGTGGGGCTTTGGCGGCTCGATCGTGTAAAGATCGGAAAGGATCCCAGAACCGGCAAGCGGTTGTACGTCGTTCACTGCCTCTTGGACATCGACTTAGAGCAAATCCGGCACGGGCTTAGGTCTATTCTGATGCTATAATTTGTTGACTTCTGACCGTGGCGAGCCGATACTTTTGACGTTCCCCGCAAGGGGCTAGTGAGACTGACTTGGACTTGTGCCAAGCCAGCAGGCGCCCGTATGGCGACGCAAGCCAGCGGGCGCCTTGTCGTAGCGGCAAGAAGTATGGGAGGCCGGTCGCCGACTAGACGACTGGCCTTTCTTTTTCGCCCCGCCGTTTGACCATGATGGCTTCGGCTCCGGCGGCAAGAAAACTGACAAGGATGACACACTCGTGCCGCGAGAGAATAAAACGGTCAGAAGTTCTGACCCTTTCAATTCTTCCAACAGCCGTTGGAAGCGAAGCAAATGGCGAGCCTCTTTAACATCCTGAGCCCGTGCATATCGATGAAGCTCGGCAGAAATGCACCTCGCTTTTGGGCCAATACCATTGAGAGCCTTGCGATTACCGGCGATGCAATTGAACTCGCTGGAATTTGTTCACAGCATGCGTCATGGGGACGCGGCAAAGGTGGACGAAGAAAATGCGCCCCTCATCCGTCGCGATTAGCGATGTCCCGATTTCCTCGTCCATCCGCGACTCTCCTCCGGTTTGTGCCGGCGCACTGCGTCCACGTTGTCCGGCCCGCGCTAGAAATTGGGCCAGCGGATTTTGTAAAATGCTCGGCAGACGGAGTGGATCGAGGCGCTAGAGTTGGGCGTTTTGACACGCGCGAGTGGCTGCGGCTTGTGGCCGCTCGCCCGTTAGTCCAACTTGCTGCCAGGACTTTTTTCGAGCGAGATTCGAACGCCGTCGCCGAGGCGCATCAGCGAGTGGCTTTGATTGTCAGCTCCCAAAAATCTTGAGCCAGCCCAGCGTGCGGCCGTTTGTGACAAAACGCGTTCGCACGCCGCCGGTCACGGAGTTAGTCGTTCGGTCTGGGCCATAGTCCGCGAATTGAACTAACTCGCCAGATGGTCCGGCTTCGGGTAGCGTGAACCATACGTGAAGCTCGTTACGCGCCGGGGCCAATCCCGCCAGGGGCCAATCTCCCCTGGGGCCAATCTGCCCTGGGGCCTGTGCCGCGGAAAGTTGGGGCGTGACATTCCGCGACGAAGTGGGCCGAGCGCAAATTGTTCTACAGGGCTCCCTAAAGGGCCCTGCCGGAATCAAACACGAGCGACGTCCCGGATGCGATGGTTGCGGCGAACATCGGCGTTAGGATCGAACGAAAAATAACTTCTCTTCTAACCCTCGCTCCTTGCGGGAGAGGGCAGGGTGAGGGGGCCGAAAAAAGTAGGAAGTTATTCTTCGTTCGATCCACAGTCCGACTCCTGGTCACGAGCCGGACAAGCCGAGAAGCCGAATGACCACCGGCGAGCCGCGGGAGGGCAGCTTCGAAAAGCTGTCTCCGGCCGCCACCAACTTTTTAACAAGCACGTTCGACTTCTAGCGCAACATCGCATCCGAATTCTTTTTTTCGAGCGTGTGTGTCTGCTCGTGCGCGCGGCCATCTTGTCGCCTCGCCACTGGCCGACGTTGCTGGCCAGTGCCACCCGCCGCGCCCATGCCACGTGCGGCAAGCATCGTCCCGCGCACGTTAATATCAGTGATGTCCACTTTTCTTCGTCAATCATCCAGCACGTGCCCGCTTATTTCGCGAAAATTTTTGTCCGGTCTCCGCGACCAACGGCAATTGAGTGGATGTAAGGGAACGCTGGAGTGAATGGTACGAGATTCAGCCTCACGTGTCGTGCGGCACGCACCAGGCATCGAGCGAATGCCCTCACACTAAAGCTGCTCAGCAGCAATGGAGAAAACGATGTTTGCTGTCATCCAACGAGCCGGCACGAACCAAATGGTGGTCGTGAATCATCAGCCGCCGAATCCGCCGCCGTCCGGCTGGTTCATTCCATTCGTGGGCACCAAGGCCGCCTGCGACGCTTATGTCGCCCGGTTCGGTGGCCCAGGTTGAGCACTGGAAAGCGGAGAGCGATTCCACGAATCGTTCTCCGCTTTTTCTTTGCGCCGCAGGCAATGAGCGACGCAATCGCCTGGCAGGCCCCGCCACTACTCACCACGCCCCATTTGCTCTCGCAAAATTTTTGTCCGGTCTGTGTGGCCGGCGGCAATTGAGTGGGTGTCAGGGAACGCTGGAGTGGTTGGTGCGAGATTCAGCCTCCGTGTGGTGCGGCCAGCACCGAACATCGAGCGGACGCCCTCACAAAAGAGCTGCTCGGCAGCATAGGAGAAGGTGATGTACGCCGTTATTCGCAACAATGCGGCCGGCTCTCTGCAAATCGTCGCCTACCATCCTGGTACCCCTCTACCCTTCGGATGGCAGGTTGTCTTCGTGGGCAATTTCGCGCCTGCCAGCAAGTCGCCGGAGTCGGACCAGACGGCGGCGGTTGATTCTCGCCGTCGGCCCATTTGAAGAATGGAGTGCGGAGGGCGATTTCTCGAATCGCTCTCCGCCTTTTCTTGTCCCATAGAGATCTTGCAACGAAGAAAATCGCCCTGCATGTCCGCTCTCTCGTCGATTCGGCAATTGTCTATTAACCCGCGGCCGCATATAAGCGGAATCGCGCTTCCGCGACATTCAAACGAGACGCCGCCATGAGATTGTCGACGAATGAGCCGGTTGCGAAAGCCGATCGCCCAAAGTTCTCTCGCCGCGGGCCATCGCCCCGCGAAAAGCAGACCGCTGCACGTGGCGAACACAACGAATCGGCCGTTGAAACATCCTCATCCGCCCCAGGCCGCGAGCAGGTCGCAAGCCTGATCTGGCAGTGCTTACGCCCGCACTGGCGCAGCGCTTCTGGCCTGCGTGACGGTCTGCGCCGGCTCGACCTTGGGGCTTCTGCCCCCACTGCTCGTTCGCGCCCTGATCGATCGCGCAATGCCCGCGGGGATTCGCATCGGGTCGGCAGCGCCGATCCTTCCCTACGTCGTCGCGCTGGCGGTGTTGCCAGTCGTCGGCTGCCTCGTCGGGTTGTTTCAACAGTTTCTCAGCACACGGATCAGTCACGGAATCCTCACCGATCTGCGCATCCGCATTTTCCGCCACGTGCAGCGGCAATCCCTTTCATTTTTCACCGGTACTTCTCCGGGCGAGATCAGCGCACGCATTTCCGACGACATGGCGGAAATCCCCTTTGTGCTAACCACGCCGTGCCGGCGCTGTTGAGCAGCGTGGTGCAGATTGGGGGCACGCTGTCGATCCTATTCTGTGTTTCGTGGCCGTTGGCGATCGCCGCCTGCGCGACATTGCCGCTGTTTCTATTGCCACTGCATCGTGCCGGGCGAAAGCAATCGAAACTAGCCGAAGAAGCGCAGGAGCACCAGGCGGGTTTGCTCGCGTTCATCCAAGACGTGCTCAACACTGGCGGTTACATGCAAATGCGCTTATTCAATCGCGCCGACGACGAGGCGCGGCGCTTTTCCGCGAAGCACGCCGAGCTGTTGCGCCGCCGGCTGAAGCTGGCCATGGCCGGCCGCTGGATGGGAGTGACGATCACGCTCGTTAGCTCGATCGGTCCGGCGGCCATTTACTGCTTTGGCGGGATGCTCGTGATCCAAGGCCGGCTGACGATCGGCGACGTGGTCGCGTTCGTCGCCTACCTTTCGGCCCTCTATATGCCGATTTCCGGCATGGCCAGCCTGACGATGAGCCTCCAGGAGACGGGAGGCGTCTTACGGCGAGTGGTCGCGCTGCTCGGCCGCGCTCCGCAGGTGCAGGATTCGCCAGGTGCGATGGCGCTTGGTCCGCGCGGGGAGATCGAATTCCGCGACGTGTCGTTCACGTACACACCTGGCACGCTCCGGCGCTCGATCGCGTCAGTTTTCGCGCCGCTCCGGGCGAATTGATCGCGCTCGTGGGCCCCAGCGGCGCGGGAAAAACCACTGCCGCGCACCTCATCCCGCGGTTTTACGATCCGCAGCAAGGGACGGTGCTGATCGACGGAGTCGACGTCCGCCACGTCGCCCAGCACTCGCTCGTCGATCAGACTCGCCATGGTCACGCAAGACACCTATCTCTTCCACGGCACGATCGCGGACAACCTCCTCTATGCCCAGCCGGATGCCTCGCCGGCCGAGATCGAGGCGGCCTGCCGCGCGGCCAACATTCACGACGTCATTGCAAGGCTTCCGCAGGGATACGACACGCTCGTCGGCCAGCGCGGAGCCCGGCTTTCCGGCGGACAGCGCCAACGCCTGGCGATCGCCCGAGCGCTGCTCAAAAACCCGCGCGTGCTGATCCTCGACGAAGCCACGAGCGCGCTCGATTCGACCGCTGAACGGAAGATCCAACAGGCCCTGGTCCCGCTGATGCGCGGCCGCACCACAATCGCCATCGCCCACCGCCTTTCGACCATCCTGGCGGCCGATCGGATCATCGTCCTCGATCAGGGCCGCATCGTCGAGCAAGGGACCCACGCCCAACTCCTCCGCCGCGAGGGCCTCTACTCGCAGCTCTACCGTGAACAATTCGCGGCAAACGCGGCGTGAATAAATATTCAAGGGCGCTATCAATCTCCATCGCAACAAGAGGCTCGAAACCTTCGGACGAAGAAAAGGGGACATCACTGACGAAGACGAAGAAAAGGGGACATCACTGATTATTGGACGAAGAAAAGGGGACATCACTGATTATTGCGGATTGTTGCGCGGGCGACCGGGGCCGCGCAGGGTCAAGTCGAGTCCCAGGCGCACAGGCCGTGGTCCGGATCCAGCTCGGACGAAGAAAAGGGGACATCACTGATTATTGCGGATTGTTGCGCGGGCGACCGGGGCCGCGCAGGGTCAAGTCGAGTCCCAGGCGCGCGGCCGTGGTCCGGATCCAGCTCGACCGGCCCAACGGACGCTCGCGCTGCACGCAGGTCCGCAGCGTGTCGAGTTGCTCCTCGTTCAGCCCTCCATTGACCCACTCCAGCCAATTCCTCGAACGCTGCAAAGGCCATGCCGCCAACGGCAACGCCCGTGCCGGATCGGTTCGCATCCACCGGCCGAGGCGATTGCCGGCGCGATGCTACCACGCCCTCCCGCGCGGTTCAAGAAACCTTCCCGGTTTGAGACGATGTCAGCGCCAACTCGTGGTGGTACATTTTGAGATTCTTGGCGCGGCGACGGCACGCGGAGCGTGCCTGCTACGTAGTAGGCACCACTCCGCGTGCCGTGCGGGCTCAAACTGTACCACTACCTGCCAACTCCTCCGCTCGTTCAATTTCTCGGATTCAATTAAATGCCTATCCGTGAACCGGCCGAGGAGAGGGGGACAGGCACATTTTGCTCACAGGGCATCGCAAAATGAGCCAGTCCCCGCCGGTTCTCGGATAGGCTGTAAGATATAGTGGACCCCGAAAACATTGCGGAGATACACTCGTGGCGCGTGCGTTGATCTCGGGCATTACCGGTCAGGATGGATCCTATCTCGCCGAATTGCTCCTGGAAAAAGGCTACGAGGTGCATGGGCTGGTGCGCCGCGTGGCGACCGAAGACTCGGCTCAGCGGCTGTCGCGATTGGCGGCGATCCGCGATCGAATTCAGCTCCATCCGGTCAGCCTGGAAAGTTTTGCCAGTCTGTATACCGTCGTGACGCAGGTTCAGCCGGACGAGCTATATCATCTCGCGGCGCAAACGTTTGTCTCGACGTCGTTCGAAGACGCCTTTTCAACCTTTCGCGCCAATATCGACGGCACGCATTTCGTGCTCGAATCGGTCCGGCAACAAGCGCCGCGGTGCAAGGTGTATTTCGCCGCCTCGAGCGAAGTGTTCGGCAATCCGCCCGAGTCGCCGCAAACGGAACGGACGCCGATGGTCCCGTGCTCGCCGTACGGAATCACGAAGCTGACCGGCCTCAATTTGGCGCGCTACTATCGCGACGCCTACGGAGTGTTCGTCAGCCTCCGGGATTCTGTTCAACCACGAGTCGCCGCGCCGCGGCATGGAATTCGTCACCCGCAAGGTGACATCGCAAGTGGCCCGGATCAAGCGCGGGCTGGCTCGCGAGCTGAAGCTGGGAAATCTCGAAGCCCAGCGCGACTGGGGTTATGCCCCGGACTATGTGCGGGCCATCCATGCCACGCTCCAGCAGGAGCAGCCCGACGATTTCGTCGTGGCGACTGGCGAAACCCATTCGGTGCGCGAGCTGTGCGAACTGGCATTCGGCCTCGCCGGCTTGGACTACCGCGAATTTGTCGTCTCGCGCGGAACTGTTTCGGCCGATCGAAGTTCGCGTTCTCAAGGGCGACGCCAGCAAAGCGCGGGCAAAACTTGGCTGGAAACCCGAATACGATTTCCGGCGGATCATCGAAACCATGATCGAGCACGATCTCGCGATCACTCCGGAAGCATGAGCTCCGATTTCATAGTCGGCGGGTCCAGCCTGGATTGCTGAACTTGTCCGCGGCCAATTGCCGCGTCAATTCCTCGGGCCATTGTGTCAGCGAATTTTCGGCGGCAAAGGCTTCGACCAGCACGGCGCGAATCGCAGCGGCAGTGAGCGGCAGATTCCGCACGAACCCGATGTGTTTGCGGCCGGCGCGATACTCAGGCTGCCGCGCGGGCATGCCCAAGCAGGCATCGATCAACCGCAGCGGAAAGGAATATAGCAGCGTGCCGTGATAGAGGAGCCAATTTCGCCGAACTCGTAGCGAGTTGCCGGAAAACTTTCGCTCGGCCAAGGCCAAATCGGATGTGCCACGGCAAACCACGCTCGGCACCAGCGGCTCCAGCGCCGCCACGAGCCGATCGAGCACGAACCGATGGGTCGTGTCGATCCCGCGCAGCTCGGAGTGGCTTCGACGGTCGAGCACCAAGGCGTACATCAAGCAGCCCGGCCCGGCGATGACGGCCGCTCCGCCGCTGGAGCGCCGCAGCACTTCGATCCTCCGCTGGCGGCAGGTTTCTTCATGCACTTCGTCGGCGATCCGCGAGGAAGAGCCCAGCACGACCATGAACTCGCGCGGCTCCCAAATCCGTAGCACTTCGGACCTGATTTCACCCGACTCGGCGGCCAGCAACAACGCTTCATCGAGCGCCAGGTTTTCGGCGGGACTATCGAGAGTCAGATCCAAGCGTTGCATGCGTCGTTCGGGGCGCGAGCTCTCGTCGTGGGCTGTTGAAAAAGGGGACAGGCACTTCGCGGCAACGTGAAGAATACCGAGACGTCCGCCCGATCGCTCAGAGCCAGTCCCCTTTTCCAACGGGCGCTCGGGCGGATTGACGCCCCGCCAGGGACATCTAAACTAAGTTGACGCAGCCAGCCCAGCGTTTGGGCCGGCTCCTTCCAATCGCGGCTTGGCTCTGCTCAAACCGCCCGGCTCCTCGTTTTGACTTGTTTGCCCACCGATGGCTGATTCCGACCCTCCACGGCCACCGATACCTCCTGGCGAATCGTTGCCGCCGGTGGAACCCCCCAGCGCGGCCTTCCTGGTGCAGTTGTTTCTGATCCCTGGCGTGATCGTCGGTGTGATTGTCCTTGTCTGGGTCTTTTTTCATTGGATCGCGGAGACGAGCAGCCGCGATCCCGAAGAGTATGTCCAAACTCTGCGCGGCGACAGCCCCGACGTCTGGCAAACGGCGGAGCATCTGGCCGAAATGCTTCGCAACGACCGCAACAACGAGTTGCGTGGCAACGCCAAGCTCGCCGGCGCTTTGGCCGATATCCTGGAACAACGACTGGCGACGGGCCAGATGGACAAAAACGCCGTCGATCTCCGCTTGTATCTTAGCAAGGCCCTAGGGCAGTTCAACACGCCCGAGGGCCTGCCGGCGCTGATCAAAGCAGTCGACAAAAACCACGATCCGGCCGAGCTTCCCGTGCGTCGCGCGGCGCTCGACGCCGTCGCCTCGCTGGTGAGTAATCTCGCGGACGCGCATGTTCCGCTGCCCTCGAATTCCGAGCTGCTCGACACCTTGTTGCGGGCCTCGCACGATCCGGAAGCCGTGATTCGCTTGCGCACGGCGTTCGATTTGGGTTTGATCGGCGGAGCGCAGGCCGAGGCCCGGCTGGCGGAAATGCTCGACGATCTGTATCCCGACGTGGCCTACAATGCCGCCACGGCCTTGGCCCGCCACGGCGACGTCCGGGCCGTGCCGACGCTCATTCAAATGCTCGACCCCGAGCAAACCGCGGCCCTCGAATCGGAAGAGCCGGACGCCCGCGAAGAGAAGAAGTGGTTGATCGTCGTCAACGGGCTGCGGGCCATCGAGCAATTGTCGGCCGCGAATCCTCGGGCCGATTTGCGCCGGCTGAATCCGGCGCTCGAGCGGCTAAAGCAAGCGAAACTGCCGCCCGCCGTGCGCGACGAGCTCCTGCGCGTGGAAGAATCGCTCCGCGGGCGAAGGCAGCCCGACGAGCCGCACGCAAAGTAAACTCCAAGCCGGTGCACGCAGGAAGCGTCAAGAGCCGCGCTCGCAGGAAGCGGGGATAAGACGCCAACCGGGCGATTGACGATTCAGCCGGATGGAGCACTTTACGGCGCTTACTGCGTGCGCGGCTCTTTACAAGGACCAGGCGGCGCAATGCTCACAGCCGTTACGACCGGCTCGGTCCGGTTTGACGCCCCACGCGGGGCAACCTAGGCTTGCCTGAGTTTCGCAAGTTCTTCGCGCTGGGCAATCTGTTGGGAGTCGCCGATGAGTCATTCCGCCGAGCCGATGTCGACCGAATTCGTCGACCGCCGCAGTTACGAATCCAATGCCCCGGTGAGCGGAAGCGAGCGCCGTCAGTTCGCCAACAGCCATCAAGAGTTATCGCCGCCAGCCCGCGAATTGGCCCTGGCGGTCGACCAATATAAGCTCGCGCGTCGGCGGCGATTCGTGACGTACGAAGAGTTGCTCGAAGTCGTGCAATCGCTCGGCTACCAGAAATAGCCGGCACTGGCGGGGCCGCAAACGCCGCTTCACGCGCGGTCGGATTCTCCCCATCCGCGCTCATTCTTCCGGCCCGCTCGTGCGCCCGGTGGCCACGTCGAATTCGTAGATCGCCGGGATCAGCATGGCGGCGGTCGTAAATCCATACGTGGCGCAAATGATCAAGAACGGCCCTAACGTCTGTTCTTGAAGATAGCTGGTGATGGCCACGAACGTGAACAGCGGGCAGGCAAACGATGCCCAGCCGATCGCCGCCGATGGATTCCGCACGCCCAACGCCACGAACATGCAGATTCCGCCCCCGACCATGAACACCAAAAACGGCGTCAACTGCAACTCGAACGACCCGCTGAACGACATCATAATCCGCATGCAAATCCCGATGCCGACCAGCAGGAAGAACACGGTTCCCAGGCTCACCGCCACCGCATGCCGCGAATTGGCGTAGGTCAGGCCCGCATGAATTCCCAGCGTGGCGACGAACGTGTAATTCAGTAGCAGCGCCAACAGCAAATAGACCAGATTCTGCGCCGATGCGGCCCGGATAAAATACAGATAAACCAGCAGCAGCAATGGCAGGAAGATCATCTCCTTGGCGACATAGAAAATGCCTCCCAGCTTGCCGAAGATAAATTCGGCGGGCGCAAGATCGGTGACCAACAGCAGGTCGAGTGCGCCAAGATCGCGTTCGGTCGTGATCGACGTCACGGCCAAGGCATTCACCAGGATCAGGCTGAGCACGATGAGCGGGGCCAGATGCAGCACCAGGCTGTCGCGCAGCGCCGTTGCTCCGCTCGCGCCACCGCCCGCGGCGCCGCCACCGCCGCTCACAACCGAATGAACGCCAACGGCCGCCAAAGCGAAGAGCAGCAGATAGGCCAGCCGAATCGCCAGAATCTTTCGGCCATACGCTCGGGTGCGAATCTCCCGCCACAGGATCGGGTTGTTCCAGACCGGCCGAGTTCGTTGGCGAGCGGCATGCGGCGAGAGCTTCGCGGCCGCGGCTGGACCGGACTTCGTTTCACTCTCCGCGGCCGAGCGCTGGAACAGATCCTCATTCGCCCCGGGCGCAGTTTGCAATTCGCGCGACGGATTCCAAACCCGAATCCAACCGATCGCCACAGCATTGGCCAGGATCGTGACTCCCCCGGCAACCGCCAGGAATAGCAACACCGGCGAACCGAACAGCGGCAGCGACCCCGCCTGGGCGACCAACGGTCGCGCCGCCGCCAACACGGCCCGCCAGGGGCTGATGCCTGCGCCCCAAACCGCCGTGGAGACTCCGTGCCAACGAAAGCCCCAGTTTCCGGCGGCGACCAAGATTTCGGCCAGCGCCAACCAGAACATCAGCGTCAGGAACGCCAGGGCCAAGGTTTGGAACGTCTTTTCGCGCCATAGCGCCAATGTCGAGCCGATGCTTCCCGCGGCCAGCGCTGCCGCCAACGTCACGGCGAACACACGCACGATTTGGCTGCCGGAAATGCCGCCAAACAATCCGGCCAATAGAAACATCGGCCAGGCGGCGGCCAGCAACACGAATACTTGCAGCAAGCTGGAAAACAATCGCCCCAGCACCAACTCCCGGCCGGACAGGCGGGTCATCAACAACAGGACGAGTGTCCGGCGATCTTTTTCCTGCGCCACGGCGCTGGCCGCCAGCAAGGCCGAAAAAAACAACACCAGCGCCATTTGCAGCGGCGCGAGTAGCTGGAATAGTGTGGCCCCGAACCGGGCCATATCCCCCACGCTACGAATGTCCTGAGTGCCGGTGAGCAGCAACCAGGCCGTGGAAATCAAGGCCAGCAGCGCGGCGACATACGCCGCCTTGCCGATGTAGAACCGCAACCGGCGCGGCGCCGTGACCCATTCGCGTGAAAAAACCGGACCCAGAAGCAATCGCGCCTCGCTCGAAAAAAAGATGCCCCGAAAATCGGAGCACGAACCGCTGTTCCGCGGACATGCGGAATGCCGGATATCAGCGGATGTTGCATCCCATTGTCGCCGGGTGCCACCGGCTTTGCCAGTGCCTAGCTTAGCGCAATCCATGGCGCACGATCGAGCGCATCACCAGCGCGCCCAGCGTCAGCCGCCCGCCGCGGAAGTGCAATCCGCCACGGCTTGGAATACCATGGATGTTCGATGATCGTCGGTGATCGAATGCGTCGCGTCCCTCATTCTGTTGGAGCGAGATTTTGGCGATGGTGAATCAAGCGTGCGAGAGGCGATGGATGTTTCCGTGGCAATGTCGTATAGATTCTGCGCAACGTCGTCGGTTGTTACCAATAGCAATGCTTTGGGGGCTGTTCACCGCGTCGTCTGCCATTGCGCAGATCACGGTGCAAAACGTGATCGGCAATGCCGTGGCCGACGCCGGGCCAAAATACGCCGAAGTTCAATCCGCGATCGACCGGTTCACCCACAACGACTCGGCCGCTGCCCGGCTCGACCTGGAAGCCGCGAAAAAGAAATTTCCCCAATTGGCGCCGCCCGAAGTCATGATGGCCGAGCTCTGGCAGGTGGCAAATCAACCGAGCAACGAACGGGCCGAATTGGAGAATTGCGTCAAGAACTATCCTACCGATCCGGAAGCCTACTTGATTCTGGCCGATTTTTCGTTCGCCGAAGGACGGACGGCCGCGGCCGAAGCCCTGTTCGACCGCGCCGCACAACTCGCCGCGAATTTTACCGAGAACGCTCGCCGCAAACACGATTTCCAATACCGCATCGCCGCCGGGCTGGCGGCAGTGGCCGAGCGGCGCGCCCAATGGGAGCTGGCCAAGAAGCATCTGGAGTCGTGGCTCGCCCTCGATCCCGACAGCGCGCGGCTCACACCCGGCTGGGCCGGGTGCTGTTCCGCGCCGATCCATCGTCCGCCAAGAACGCGGCGCGCGCCAGGCCTACGAGCAGTTTCAGATCGCGGCGAAAGCCGATGACAAGGCCATTTCGCCCGATCTCGCCCTCGCCTTGTTGTTCGAGGACGCAAAGCTGCACGACCAGGCGCAAAAATTCATCGCCCGCGCGGTCACGAATTTGCCGAAGGATCCCGCGGCCCAGTTATCCACGCTGTTCGCCGCCGGACAATGGGCCCTTGATTCCGGCGAGTATCAAGCGGCTGCCGACTATGCGGATTTGGCGCTCAAGCTAAACTCGAAATCGCTCGATGCGAAGTTTCTCAAAGGGGTCGCGGCCCGGATGTTGGGAGATGTGAAAACGGCCGAGCGCTCGTTCGAAGATATCACCGCGGCGGCGCCGGAAAACTTTCCAGCTTCGAACCAACTCGCCCAAGTCTTGGCCGAGCAGAACGACAAAGAAAAGCGCGACCGCGCGTTGCAGCTCGCCACGATCAACCAGCGCATGCATGGCCAAGATCGGCAAAACGCCGCGCAAGCGATCGAATCGGCCGCGACCTTGGGATGGGTGTACTATCAGATGCAGCGCACCGCGGAAGCCACGCAGGCGTTGCAAACCGTCGCCAACTCCGGCGCTCCTGGACCCGACAGTTTGTACTTCATGGCCCGCTTGATCCAAGATCGTGGCGACAGCGCGGGAGCGCTCAATCTACTCAACTCCGCTCTTGCCAACGGGCACTGGTTCGTGCATCGCAAAGAGGCCACGGAACTCCGCTCGCGCTTGGCCAATCAAGCCGCCGCGCCGAAAGGCACATCCGACGCGCCAAGACCTGGCGGCAGCCAACCTCCGGCGCTTCTGCCGAAGTGAGCGTACCGCCGCGCATCCGGATCGCTAAGCCGGCGCTCGCGACGAACTGACCCGCTTTGAGGCCGATAAAATTTTTCGGAATTCTTTGTGCTCGCCGAACTGGCTTGGCGACATGCAAGAAAAGCGAAGAATCCCGTGCAAATATGGGCGTCGCGGCGTTTCCGCGGCGTCAATCGGATGTCTTGCCGACAGGGCTCTCGGAGCGCTCAACTCAGACCCCCAAAACGGTTTGCGATGACCCGGAAATTGCCTGTTGACGCCTTGGAAAAACAGGGTAAACTCAGCCCTCTTGCCTGTATGTAGTGGCTTATAAGGCATCGACCACTACATATAGGTGCCGCTAGCAATAGAAGCACAATTCCACCCGTTCGGGTGGATATGCAGTGTCCCGCGTGTAGTTTCGGCCCCGGCAGGGCTTATAATTTTGGCTGAAAAGGCCGAAAGACTTTCTGGAGTTGGTATACTGACGTATACTCACAGCCAGCACGTGGTAAGGATGCCAAGGATTCTTTCACAGAAGGAGCTGGTCTCATGGCAAAATTCGAATTGGCCGGTGTGAAATCGCGCACTCCCCATACCAACGGCAGTAAACGTCATTCGCGGCGCGATCAGGATCAGTCGGCGGGTCTGGCGGTTGAATCGATCTTCTGCCCCACCGACGTTGCCGATCCGTTCGACACCGTCGAATGGGACCTCCGCACCGCGGCCATCAAAGGCGAATCGGGCGAGTTGCTGTTCGAGCAGCAAGATTGCGAAATCCCCAAGTTCTGGAGCCAGCTCGCGACGAACGTCGTGGTGAGCAAGTATTTCTACGGCGAAATCAACACGCCGCAGCGCGAGCGCAGCGTCAAGCAATTGATCCATCGCGTGAGCCGCACGATCGCCGATTGGGGCCGCGAGGATGGTTACTTCGCCTCGGCCGACGACTCGGAGCGGTTCTATCGCGAACTGACCTGGCTGGCATTGCACCAGCACGGGGCATTCAACAGCCCGGTCTGGTTCAATGTCGGTCTGTTTCATCAATACGGCGTGAAAGGCTCGCAATGCAATTGGCATTGGGATGCCTTGTCGCACAGCGTCATGCAGCCCGAGAACCCGTACGAATATCCGCAAGGCTCGGCCTGCTTCATTCAAAGCGTGCGCGACGACATGGAAGACATCATGGAGCTCGCCCGGAGCGAGGCCATGCTCTTCAAGTTCGGCTCCGGCACGGGAACCGACCTATCGACATTGCGCTCGCATCGCGAGAAGCTCTCCGGCGGCGGCAAGCCCTCCGGCCCGTTGTCGTTCATGCGGGTTTACGATCAGATCGCGGCCGTGGTGAAGAGCGGCGGCAAGACGCGCCGGGCCGCCAAGATGCAGTCCTTGAAGGTCTGGCATCCCGACATCATGGAGTTCATCGAGTGCAAGGCGAAGGAAGAGCGCAAGGCACGAATCCTGATCGAGAAGGGGGGCTACGACGCCAACTTCAACGGCGAAGCCTACAGTTCGATCATGTTCCAGAATGCGAATCTTTCGGTCCGCGTGACCGACGAATTCATCCAGGCGGTGCTGGACGACAAGGCCTGGTCGACCCACTGGGTCACGCAGCCGAATCGCTCGGGCCCGTCGTGGCCGGCTCGCGACGTGATGGCCAAAATGGCCGAGTGTGCTTGGGGCTGCGGCGATCCGGGCGTGCAATACGACACGACCATCAATCGCTGGAACACCTGCCCCAACTCGGGCCGCATCAACGCTTCGAACCCCTGCTCGGAGTACATGTTCCTCGACGATACCGCCTGCAATCTGGCGAGCATCAACTTGATGAAGTTTCGCGGCGAGGATGGCGCGTTCGACGTGGCGGGCTTCCGCCACGCCTGCCGCATTTTCTTCATTGCACAGGAAATCCTAGTCGACCATGCCAGCTATCCCACGAAGCGGATCGCCGAGAACAGCCATCGGTTCCGTCCGCTGGGCCTGGGCTATTCGAACTTGGGCAGCCTGCTGATGGCCGGCGGCTTGCCGTACGATTCGGCCGCTGCCCAAGGGCTGTGCGGCGCGATGACAGCCTTGCTGCACGGAGCGGCCAACCTGACCAGCACCGAGCTGGCGGCGGCCGTCGGGCCGTTCGACGGGTTCGAAGACAACCGCGAACCGATGCTCGACGTGATGCAAATGCATCGCGACGCCGTCGATACGATCGACGACGAATGCCCCGCGTATCTGACCGATGCCGCCCGGCAATTGTGGGACGAGGTTCTGGCTGCAGGCCGCGAGTCCGGATTCCGCAATGCCCAGGCCACGGTGCTGGCTCCGACCGGCACGATCAGCTTCCTGATGGATTGCGACACGACGGGCATCGAGCCCGACATCGCGCTGGTGAAGTACAAGCAACTGGCCGGCGGCGGGATGCTGAAGATCGTGAACAACACTGTGCCGCTGGCGTTGGCGACGCTCGGTTACGACGCGGCGGAAATCGATGCGATCCGCAAGTACGTCGAAGACCACGACACGATCGAAGGCGCACCCGGTTTGAAGGCCGAGCATCTGGCCGTGTTCGATTGCGCGTTCAAGCCGCGCGACGGCGTGCGCTCGATCGCCTGGCGTGCTCACGTGCTGATGATGGCCGCCGCCCAGCCGTTCTTGTCGGGGGCGATCTCGAAAACCGTGAACATGCCCCGCGACACCACCCCGGCCGACATCGCCGAGGCGTATGTCGAAGGTTGGAAGCTGGGCTTGAAGGCCTTGGCCATCTATCGCGATGGTTCGAAGGAAAGCCAGCCGCTGTCGACCAGCACCGAAGCGGACAAAGCGGCCACCAAGCAAGTGCCCGTGCCGCGGCGCGAACGATTGCCCGACACGCGGCAATCGATCACCCACAAGTTCAACGTCGCCGGGCATGAAGGCTACATCACGGTCGGACTATATGACGATGGCCGGCCCGGGGAACTGTTTATCACGATGGCCAAGGAGGGGAGCACCATCGGCGGATTGATGGATTGCTTCGGCACGGCCGTCTCGATGAGCTTGCAGTACGGGGTGCCGTTGGAGGTGTACGTCGGCAAGTTCTCGCACACGCGGTTCGAGCCGATGGGACACACCAAGAATCCCGATATCCGCATCGCCAAGAGCATTGTCGACTACATCTTCCGCTGGTTGGGAATCACGTTCATTCCCGGCTACAAGGAAGCCAATCTGGGGTTGAGTCCCGACAGCAAATCGGCTGGCTCGGAGGATAGCATTGCGGAGGACCGCGACGAAGCCGCCATTCGGAAGCGCGAGGCGATGCGCGCGTCGCAGGACGAGGAAATCGGCGTGCCCGCGGCGAAGTCGGCTTCGGCCGCCTCGCCGTTGCAAGCCACGCTGGCCCCCACGGCCAAGTCGCCGAACAAATCGGCGGGATCCGGCAAAGCCAATGGTCGCGCTCCGCTCAAAGCCGGTTCGTCCAATGCCGCCCAATTGCAACGGGCCGGCGTAGCGATGAAAGTCGATCTCAACGGCGGCCATACGCTACCCAACAGCGAGCAGTTTGCAAGCTTTCAATTGGACGCTCCCTCGTGCGATAACTGCGGGGCAATCACCGTGCGCAACGGCAACTGCTACCTCTGCTACAATTGCGGCAATAGCATGGGCTGCTCATAGGCGGCAAGGTGAAGATGTTCGGCTAAACGGGTGTTGAAAAAGGGGCAGGCACTTCGCGGCAACGTCAAGACTTCGTGAAATTCGTCCGGTCGCTCAGAGCCAGTCCCCTTTTTCAACAGGTGGATTACCGGGCCTTCATCCTCGCGCGGGCGTCGTTCGGAAAGGTGGCCGACGCCGCCCGCGCTGTTTTTTGCCCAGCTTCTTGTAGGGCGGGCATTGCCCACCATGCGCCGAACCGCTTGGTCGCCCTGCTCTTCTGCCCACGCTTTTGCTTGCGATGACTGTCGCAAGACTTCATAATTGGTTTTCATTGGGGCGATTCACTTCTGACGCTCGCCGGCAGGTCAATAACTGCGCGTGGACGATTCGAGGGTTCGAATGGCAGTGGAATTCGACCCATATCACAAGTGGCTGGGAATTCCCCCGGCCGAGCAGCCGGCGAATTTTTATCGCTTGCTGGCGCTGAATCCCTTCGAGTCCGATCCCGACGTGATCGAGGCGGCCGCCGACGCCCGGATCGCGCATTTGCGGTCCTTGCAAACCGGCAAGTTCGGCGACCTGACTCAGCCGCTGCTGAACGAGGTCACTTCCGCCCGGCTCTGCCTGCTCAAACCGGAAAGAAAAGCGACTTACGACGCCTCGCTCCGCGCTCAACTGGCCGCCAGATACGCGAGCCCGCCCCCGCCAGAGCCGGTGGCCAGCCCCGAGCCTGTCCAAGCGTCGGCCTCCGCCGAAACTCCCGCGGTCGCTCAATCCGGCCCGGAATTGCTCGATTTTATCTCGGCCGACGGCCCCGGCGGTTCCTGCGTCGATGCAGCCGATTGGTCGGGCATGACGGGTTCGACCGCCGCGCGGTCGATGAGCGGCAGCGCTTTGGTCCGGTCGAAGAAAAACGCCTGGCCGCAAATGTTCATGATTTTCGGCCCGGTGCTAGGCATCGTCGCGGTCGCGATCGCCATCATGATTCGCAACGGCCAGGACACAGACAATTCGACCACCGCGACCAGCGCGAGTTCATCCCGAGGCGATACTACTGAGTATGCCTCGAGCAGTCGGCCGGCAATCCTCCCGCAAGGAAGAAACGGCGACATGGGATTTTCGTCGTTACCATCGCGAGGCGTCAACCAACCCGCAGCCTATCTCGACGATCTGCGCGAGCGCGACGTCAAGATCGGCTTTGGTTCACTCGGCAAGCATGGCGCCACAGGTTATCCGCCCGAAGAAATGCAACGAGTGCAAACCGACGGGAGATACGTCGCACACGCCTTGTCGATGCACCCGCGCACGAACGGGTCGGCCCAGGTTTCCTACGCCCTGGGGGGAAAGTACCAGTCGTTTAGCGCCGTCGCGGCGCTGATGAGCTCCTCGCCCGGCGAACCGCCGCCTGCCACGCCGTTGCTATTTCGCGTGCTCGGCGACGCCAAGATTCTCTGGTCGTCGCCAAAGCCATTGCAGTCTCCTGGCGAGCGCATGCCATGCACGGTGTCGGTGCATGGCGTGATGCTGCTGACGTTGGAAGTGATTTGCCCTGGCCCCTCGTCACACGGCCACGCCGTGTGGATCGATCCGTTGGTATCAATTCTTCCTCCCTCGCAACTCCGGCCAGCTGGTGGGCTCGCCGGGGATGGGCCAAGACTGAATCTGCCTTCCGATTTATCCGGCGATCAAGGGGCGATGCCGCAGGACTTCTCGCTGCCGGACAAGCCGCTGCCCGGTGGCCCCACGACTCCGGATTCCGCGAAGCCGCTGGCGCCCGGTCCGGAGAAACCGGTGGTCGATACCGCGCACGCCCGTGCCCAGTGCCGCCGCTCGGCAGAAGGCGCTGGCTGAGATCAGGAATCTGTTCAAAGACGATTACGCCAAAGCCGGAAGCCCGGATGGCCGGCGGGCCTTGGCGAAAAAATTGGCGAAGTTCGCCGGCGAAGAGAAGAGCGACGACGTGATGCGGTACGTGATGGCCAATGAATCGTTGGATCTGGCGGTCCGGGTCGGCGATGCGCAGTTGGCCTCCAAGCTGGTTTCCGGCCTCTCGACGTTTTACGCGGTCGACTCGTGGGAACTGCGCGCGAAGACGTTGCGCAACTGAAGCCACCTGTGCAAGACGCCCGAGCAGTGCGCGGAAATCGCCCAGGCAGCGCTGGATCTGGTCGGCAAGGCCGAAGCCGACAAGCGGGAAGACGCCGCTTTGGATCTGGCGACATTGGCCGCGAATCTCTCGCAGACCGCGAATAACGCCGGCCTGCGCGATCAAGCCCGCGATGCCCGCGAGCGAATCCGCCGCACTCAAAAACTTGCCGACGATGTGAAGATCGCGCAAAAACCTTGGCCGATTCGCCCGGCGATCCAGCGGCGAATCTTGTCATCGGGCTGTACCTTTGCCTGGAGCAGGCGAATTGGAGCGACGGTTTGCCCTATCTCGCCAAGGCGAACGATCCGCTCTTGAAAACCGTCGCGGCCCAGGAACAATCGCTTCCTAGCTTGACAGCCGACCGCGAGAATCTGGCCGACGCCTGGTGGACCGCCGCCGACAGCCGCCCGGACAAGAATCTGGATCCGTGGATCAAGCCCATGCGGGTGCGGGCCGCATTTTGGTACCGTGCCTGCCAAGGCGATTTGAAGGGATTGGAATTGCTCAAGGCGCAAAAGCGAATCTCCGACGCCGAAGAAGACCATCCTGCCGTCAAGCCCGCCGCGCATTGATCGCGGTGATTTTCCATGCCTCGCCGCAACTTTATTTTGATTTTGGCCGTCGCCGTGTTTTCGATCGCTTGCTACCGGGCGAGTGATCGGAATCCCTACGGCCGCTACTTTTCCGACGTGATGAACAAGGTCGATCAGCTCGATGTCGACCCGGTCGATAACGAGGCGTTGTTCGACTCGGCCGTGAAGGGAATGTTGCAAAACCTCGATAAGCATTCGACCTTCTTTGGCCCGCGCGAAGCGAGCCAATTTCTGTCACTGATCGATCAACAATATGGCGGCATCGGCATCGAAGTCAGCGCCGATCCGAAAACCGAGCAACTCAAAGTCTTGGGCACGATCGTCGGCTCGCCGGCCTACGCAGCCGACATCCTGGCGGGCGATCGAATCGTCAAAATCGACGGCCGCCCGACCGAAGGCATGAGCCTCGAGGACGCCACCGACCTGATCCGCGGCGCGATCGGCACGCCGGTGCAATTGGAAATTGCTCGCGCCGGGCGGCGCAGCCGCTGGTGCTGTCGCTCAAGCGGGCCGAGGTCCAAGTCGATTCGGTTCTGGGCGACACCCGTAAGGACGATGACTCCTGGGACTTTCACCTCCAGGGGCATCCCGACATCGGCTACATCCGCATTCGCACCTTCGGCGATCGCACGCTCCAGGAGTTGCTGCCTGCCGTGACCGCGTTGAAAAACGAGCACGTCAAGGGACTGATCATCGACTTGCGGTTCGATCCCGGCGGGCGCCTCGACACGGCGGTCGACGTATGCAGCTTGTTCCTTCCGCGGGGCAAGACGATCGTGACCACGAAGGGCCGCGACGGCAAAGTCGTGGACGAAGAAGTTTCCAAGGGGCCGGCGCTGATGACCGACACGCCGATCGTGATTTTGGTCAATTCGCTCAGCGCCAGCGCGAGCGAAATCGTTGCCGCGTGCCTGCAGGATTATCACCGGGCGATCATTTGCGGCCAGCGAACGTACGGCAAGGGAACCGTGCAACGCGTGCTGCACGTCGAGTCGAACAAGAGCGTGCTCAAGTTGACGACGGCCCATTATTGGCGGCCCAGCAACAAGAACATCGATCGCCGCAAGGACGCCAAGGACACCGACGAATGGGGCGTGATGCCCGATGCCGGCTTCGCCGTGCCGATGGACGACAAGCAAACCGAAGCCATGCTCAAGGAGCGTTCCGAACGAGACGTCGTCCACCGCGCCCAGCCACCGGCAACAGCCGGCAAAACCCCGCCGCCGGTCGACGTGATGAAGATCGACCCGCAATTGAAACGGGCCGTCGAGTTCTTAGAAAAGAAGCCGGGCTAGTCACTCGGCTGAGACTTCACGTCCGTCATTGAACTGGAGAGGCAGTAGAACCTCGAATCGCCGCCAGTTGCTGCTCATAGGTCGCTTTGCCCTTCGCGACGAACGGGATACCCGCGTCGGCCAGCGCCTCCAATGCCGCCTCGGGCACGAGATGTTCACCCGAGCGCAGAACGCGCCCTGAGAAGCGGCCGAGCAGGACCGCGAGCGCCCGCTTCTCAACCGCGCGATCCGGGAACGAAATCGTTACCATGATGCATTCTTCTCCTGTGAGCGATAATAGAACAGTCAGCCTATCGCAACGCAAGTGCTGTAAGATACGCCCGACGCTTCGAGCTCATTGCAGACGTTCAGATGATGCTCATGCCATGGCCGAGTGCGCGACAATGGTGAAGATGGTAGCGTCTGCCACGATGTGCGCGATGATTGGCAGGCCGATGCCGCGGCTGAACACGCGAAGCCAGGCGAGGCAAAGCCCGTAGATGCCGGCAAGGACTGCCCCTAGCGGCCCGGGTGGGTAGCCGTGCAGGTGGCCGTATCCGAAGAGCATGGCTGTGGCGACGGCTGCCGCCCAAACACCCCACCGCGATTCGAAAGCATCGAACAGTATGCCGTGAAAAACGATCTCCTCGAACGTCGCGTTGAAAATCGAGAACAGAACACAGACCGCGAGCGGGTCGCGAAGCGTCGAGAGGTGAAGGAAGCCGCGGAAGGTGTTTGCATCGGGAACTCTAAGCAATGAGAAGCCAAGAAGCGCGGCGCACGAGACGAGCGCGATGATGAATGTGGCAAGCGCGGTGGCCACGCAAATGCGGCCAAATCGCCACGGACGAAATGTGGCCCGCAATGGAGGCAAGGTCGCAACGAGAGCAGCATATCCAGCAAGCGGCACGAGCCACATCAACGGCCAAACGCGAAAGAAAGGAACGAAGGATACGACCGTCGCGATTCCGACCAAAACCAAAGCATGCATCGGTCGCCAGTCTGCCTCGCTGACGGCTTGGATTCCGCTCATAAACACCACGCGGCAACGTTCAAGGAGTGTACTGAATCTTTAGTGGACGGCCTTCGGCAACGGCATGGCGGCATTCAATCCTTGGAACACTTGCTCGTATTTCGCCGGATTGCCGCCGTCGGCGAAGCGCAGGGGGTAGACATTCCTAACGCAGATTTCCGTTGCGTCGGGCTTCGTCTTGAGGATCTCCAGCACCTCGGCGATGAACTCGGCCAGCGGCATGGCTCGCGGGTCCTCGGCCTGATGTTCGCCCATCAGTTTTGTGGCGACGTAGGGCGGAATGAGTTCGAGAACTTCCACGATGGTGTCTTTGAGCTGGTGGCGCAGCGATTGGGTGTAGGAGTGAATTGCCGCCTTGGTCGCGCAATAGGTGGGCGTCAGCGAGAGCGGCACGAATGCCAATCCGGACGAGACGTTGATGATCGTCGCCCGCGGCTGCTTTCGTAGCAGGGGCAGCAGCGCGGCGGTCAGCCGAATCGGACCGAGCAGGTTGGTGACCACCGTGGCTTCCGCGTCGGATGAATCGTCCGACTGGGCCAGCAAGTTTTCCGGCCGCATGATGCCCGCATTGTTGACGAGCACATTGAGCGCCGGATGGGCTTCCGCCAGCCGCGCCGCGAAAGAGCGGATGCTCGCCGGGTCGGCCATGTCGACCGTCAGCGATTGCATCCCGGGATTGGCGGCGGTGGTCTCATCCAGGGCTTTCTTCCCGCGTCCAGAGATGATGACCTGGTTGCCCAAAGCATGGAAGGATTCGGCAAGCGCGCGTCCAATACCGGACCCGCCGCCGGTGATGAGAATGGTATTGTCGTTGATTTTCATCGCTTCCGTTTTGGCTCCGTTCGAAGATCGTCTCGGAAGGCATGACCCTTGCCGGCAGTAGGTTGCCGTTAGCTTCCGAACGGCTGCTTCGGCGGTCCGGCATGGTCACGTCACGGCAACACCTCGACCGTGATGTCTGGAAAATTAGCCAATTGATTGTCGTTGGTCAGAAACACGTCGCAGCCGGACTCGATTGCAGCGGCTAAATGGAGTGCGTCTGGCAATCCGTACCGCTTCGGCTGCGCGGGCGGGACGGCCGGGTAAGAGTGACCACCCCGGATAGCGCCAGCGCGACCGTGCATTGTGGTGGTCAGACTCAGGGTCCGCAGGTTTGGTCCGTGAAAAAATCGAAAAAAGTCGGACAGCCGCTGACCGCCACCCGCGCCAAGGACGGGCACCAAACATTCCGTGTGCGTTAACTCACTGATTGCAAATTGATGCCCGGCCTGTTCCAGCAGGCTGATGTGACTCAATGCCCGCTGCTGATCGGCGGGATTGCCTTCAACGGCATAGATAACAATCACGGTATCCAAGTAGTAAAGCACTCACGGTTTTCCCGGCAAGGGCATGTGGCGCGCCGCATCGAGCTCTTGGTCTCGCTCGGCATCCTCGGCCCGGCACGCATCGTCTTCGGCGCGCAGTTCTTCCGTTGAGCGTCCGGCGAAATCGCGGCGCGCTGCTCGGACGCGATCTCCTGGACCACGTCCGCCAAGCCGCGCACTTGCCCACCGGCCCCGGCTACGCGAATGGTGACTTGCACGGGGCCGGGCGGCAGGCGCGCCGGCTGTGTCAGTAGCAGTTGACCGCTCGAATCGAGCATGGCCTCGATCGTCTCTTCGATGACGTTCATACCCAGTCCTCCTTCATTCCATCTTAAGCGAGAGGGCTGACAATAGGAATTATGCACCATCTCGCTCAAAGCCATCAACCGTGCTTTCACGGGCGACACCTCCAGGCGCGGTTGCTTTTGCGGCCGGCTTTCCGCCAGCTTGAGTGAATACCTTACAAAGCCGTGAAGTCCTGGCGAGCCTAGCCGCACGATGCGTGAGCTTTTATCGTCCTGCTAGCAATTAACGGCAAGTTCTTGCTGTGACGAACTTAGCGGCTCTTCCGGCCCGGCAAGATAATCTGTGAACAACAATTCCGGCACTCTTGGCCTGTGAATTGCATTTCGGCTGCTCTCGACTGTGGTGAACCAATTAGCTCTCTGCTTGTCCAGGTCCCATCGAGAGGAATTCTAGCCATGCCAGCCATCATCAGCCGCAAGATTCGCGCGCTCGTGGACCGTTTTCCCGCGCGCAACTCCAGCCGATTCCGATCCCGGTCATGGCCGCGGGTCGAAGTTACGAGCCGGCAACTGTCGAGCCCCGGCATTTGCTCCCCTGGGCCGATCCGTACATCGCCTCGCTGCACCGCCAGTTGGAGCGGGATGCCGGCCACGATCGCCGCAGCAATCGGTCGCCCAGTAGGCACCCGGGCAAACACGCGTCGATGCGCCGCGCTCAAGGCTGATCTCTCCGCTTAGTTCTTGAGCCCAAATTCCGACCGGATCAGCGATCGTAACTCGGCAGCCAGGAAAAACGAGCCGGTGACGCAGATCAGGTCGTCTTGGCCGGCAAGCTCCAAGGCCCGCCGCCATGCCGCGACTGGAGTCGAATGCAATTCTCGCGGCCTTCCAGCAAGTTCTTCCGCGATTCGGTCTAAATCTTCCACCGCCACGCCGCGCGGATTGTTTTCATAACGCGTCAGCAAAACGCGATCGAACCGCGGCATCAAGAGTTCGAGCATCTCGCGGACTTGTTTGTCCTGTGTCGTGGCGAAGATCAGCAGCCGCCGCCGGGCGGCAAAACTCTCGTCGAGCGTTTCCAGCAACGAAGCCGCCGAGGCCAAATTGTGCGCCGCGTCGAGCACCACGGTCGGCTGCCGCCCCAGCACTTCGACCCGGGCGGGCCAAACGACGGATTGCAATCCGCGGTGCGCGGCCGACTCGAAAATCTTGAATCCAAGCTCCGCCAGTTGGCTGACGGCGGCCAAAGCAACTGCTGCATTAGCTGCCTGGTGCCGTCCCGGCAATGCCAGCGAAAGATTCTTGTAAGAGACAGTCGGATGTCGAGGAGTGCTATCGCTGGGCTGCGATGATCCTGCCGGGCGAATTTCGAAATCCATTTCGCCGAGCGCGGCAAACCGGTCCAATTTGCGCGGCGGGCGATAGCGAAAGTCGAATTCTTGGCCCAGTTGAACGAGCGGCGCCCCCACCCGGCAGCGGACTTCTTCAATCGCCTGCCGAGCCTCGGAGTCCATCACACCGCTCACGACGGGAACGCCCGGTTTGATGATGCCGGCCTTCTCTCGGGCGATGTCGGCCAGTGTCGGTCCGAGCTGCTTCATGTGGTCGTAGCTGATGCTGGTAATTACCGTCACCCGCGGACTCACCACATTCGTCGAATCCAGTCGGCCTCCCAAGCCGACTTCCAGCACGGCAAGATCCACGCGCTCGGCGGCGAAATGCAGCAATGCTAGCGCGGTGATGATGTCGAAATACGTCGGACCCGGCCGTCGCGATTCTTGGCAAGCCGCTTCCGCATCGAGTTGTGCGACGGCCGGTTGAATGCGTTCGACGAGCGCGACGAACCGATCGGTCGAGCAAGGTTGGCCATCGATGGCGACTCGCTCTTCGATTCGCTCCAAATGGGGCGACGTGTAGAGGCCGGTTCGGTAGCCGGCGGCGGTCGCGATCGCGGCGGTCATGGCCGCCGTCGAGCCCTTTCCCTTCGTGCCCGCGACATGCACGATCGGCAGACCAACCTGCGGATTGCCTAGGCGCTCCAACAGGCGGTGCATCCGCTCGAGTTGAAAGTCGCGATGCGGAAGCCCCGAGCCGGCCGTTCGCTCGTAATCGATCCGGCTCAGGAGAAAATCGAGGGCCGCCGCATGCCGATCTGGAGAGACAGCGGTCTGATGCATACGCGGTCGGCGGAGATCGGCGCTGGCCAAGCGACCGGGGCAATGGAGTTCGCGGCTAAGCCGCTAGTGCCTTGTCAGCGCTTGTTTCTCGGGATTGTGTGCCACTGGCTCTGCCGGGCTCTGCCAGTGCGCTTTGGAATTCTTGCGTTGCTCGGTCAGCAACGAAGAACACTGGCAAAGCCACTGGCACCCTTAATTCAAGCTGTGGCAAAGCACTAGTGTACTCGCCACAACGATGATTGTCGCGGGGCGCCGAGCTGCGATCGAGCGGCTGAACTGCCCGTTGGCAGCGACGCGAGGGCCAAGCGCGGCCCACCAACGAGACAAAGCGCACCTACCGACGGATTATCACCGGGTCGAGCCCCGCTGGCGCGAAAAAAAGATCATGGTAGGCCGATCCGTCGTCATACCATGATCTTTATCCTGAAACAGAGTGGCGTAGCTAGCTTGTGCCGCTCTGTCCTCCCAACTTCGTCGTACTGATTCTATCGGCAACTCCGGCCGCATCCTTGAAGCGCGATGCGCCGACATCGCCGGTCATTCGGCGGATTCGTTGGCCCTTTCGCCAGCCAAGCCGCCGGTCGATTCGTCTGGGCCGCCGTCCGCGGAGTCGCCGGAATTGCTGCTTTCGGTGCGCTCGGCGGCAGGCCTCGGCAGGAAGCTCGCGCCCCGCATCCAATCTTCGTCGTTCGCCGAGTGCGCGCCTAAGATGCCCGTTTGGGTCGCGTGAATCTCGATCGGCCGATCGCTGCGCGGTGCGGAGCCGCCGCGATCCATGTTAGAATATTCCGGGTTCTGGCCGCAGGCCCGGCAATTTTCGCCGCGCGCCGGATAGCGCCACTGCATGTTCACGCACGGATGTCCGCTCTGATACCACACCGGGGCATTGTCCGGAATGCCGTAAGGGCGCCAATTCAGCTCTGTCCCGTTGTTAAAATTCGTGAACAGTTCCAAGGCGCGGGCGGACTTACTGCCCACGCCGACCGATAAAACGGCCACTAGCGTCAGACAGGTAAACTTTAGGGCCTTCATGGCAATCAATCTCCAATCACTCGGGGAGCAAGTCGATCCGTGCGGGTAATGCAAAAAGACGCGCGCCCGCTGGGGAAACCGAGGTTCGTGGAAACCGGATCCACATCGTTCACGCAGATTGGTTACTGCGGTGGGCCCGGGGCGTGTTGCGTCTGGTAAACAATGCCACTCGGATGCCGCTAAAGCAAACGTAACCGTTGCATTTTTCCACCAATACCCAATCGGTGAATTCGGAATGTTCGGCAAACTCCGGCTCTATGCGTTGTGGCGGATGCAATTGCTGGGTTGAAGGCTTGCCTGCTGGGTAATATGAATTCCGGCTGTAACGATCGAACCGCAACGGAGAGCGTGTGAAAGAAAGGGGACTGGCTCCGAGTCAGCCACGTAAAAACAGCAATTACCGGCGGCCCGCGAGGTGCCTGTCCCCATTCTTTCACATCCTCGGAGGGTGCAGCCGCCGGCTGACCCATGCCACCATGCTCCTGGCGTACAACACGAACGGGCTGGCTCACCACGACCCTGCCGAGGCGATCGCGCTATTGGCCGATTTGGGCTATCGCGGCGTGGGGCTGACGCTCGATCATGGCTTGCTCAATCCCCGGCTTGCGCCGAGCGCGTTGTGGGAGTCGAAAGCCGCCATTCGCGGCTTGCTGGATCGATGCGGCATGCGGTCCGTCGTGGAAACCGGGGCTCGGTTCTTGTTGGACCCGCGACGGAAGCACGAGCCCACCTTGATGTCGCCCGATCCGGCGGAACGTCGCCGGCGAATCGAGTTTCTCTGCCGGGCCATCGACACGGCGCGCGATCTGGCGAGCGATTGCGTTTCGATCTGGTCGGGCACGCTGCGCGAGGCTCTGGACGAAGATGCTGCATTTCAGCGATTAATCGAGGGTCTTGCCGAAGTCTGTGATTATGCCCGGCAGCATGGCGTCCTCATCGGCTTCGAGCCAGAACCCGGCATGTTCGTCGACAGGCTTGTGCAATTCGAGAAGCTGCTTGGCCGGTTCGACTCGCCAGCGCTCCGCTTGACGATCGACATCGGCCATCTGCATTGCCAGGGCGAATTGCCAATCGCCGAGCAGATTCGCCGCTGGTCCGATCGGCTCGTCAACGTGCATATCGAAGATATGTGCGCGGGCGTGCATGAGCATCTCATGTTCGGCGAAGGCGAGATCGATTTTCCGCCAGCGCTCGCCGCACTGGCCGAATCGGACTATGCCGGGCTGGTGCAGGTGGAGCTCAGTCGGCACAGCCACATGGGGCCGCAGGCAGCGCTTCAGGCGCTGGAGTTCTTGGCGCCGCTGATGCCCCAGGACGCGACGACAAAAAAACAGCCCGGGGGGTAATCCGGGCCGTTCGAAAGTTATCAAACATTCATCGGCGGCCAGCCGGCGTGCCGACGTTTTAACAACCACGCCTTGTCAAAAAATCACTTCCCGGCTGGGACATCAACGGGCAGCTTACCCTCTTTGATCCGTTCGCCAAACGTGCCGCCGCCGGGCGCTTTTTCGTCGGCCACTTTATCGAAGGCCTCGTCCAGCGTCTTGAGCGCCTTGTCGATGATCGGTTTCGCGGCGGCATCTTTCGCGTCGTCGTCACCGCCGGCGGCATCTTTCGCGGCGTCGATTTGCTTCTTCAGATGTCCGCCGGTGAACTTACTTAGCGCTTGGCCATAAGCGTTGCGTGAAGTCTTTTCCTCACCCTTCACATGACAAACGCTGCAACTCGCCTTTTTTTCGGCAGCCTTGAAATCTTCATCGGTGCTTGTCTTGACGTACTTATTCTCGAAGGCCTTCTTGAACTGCGGCAGCGCTTGGGCCTGGCTGGCCCAGAAGCTCAGTGCCACGAATCCGCCCAACATCAACACGCCCACGGTTTTCATTGTCGATTCTCCTCAGGTGGTTTGCAAAACAACGATTCTCAATTCTCTGGCGGCCCCTGCGAGTTGCCGCGCGACCCGTCTCGGTCAACGCGATTTCCAGCGGAGACGATATTGTGCGCCACCGGCCGGCACGAATCAACCACTTTCGGACGATAAAGCGGTCGGCAATTTCTCATGTGAATCACCGATTCGTGCAGGCCGCAGAAAACGCGCTCGCGTGATTGGTCGTTCGTTGGGCTCCGCAGCGCAGTCCAAAGTGAAGCCTAGCACAAAACGAAAGACAGTTCTGAGTTCGCATCAAGGACGAAACGTGGCAATACTCGATCCGTTGGCTTATTGTATTCTGGATCCTCCTAATCTGCCGAAGGGCTCGGCCTCAATAGTTATTGCCCCCCAGGCTGATTCTTGAGCGTGTGGAGTTATTTTTGGATGGGCCGAATTCAAACGCATGGGCCGGTGCTGCCGATCGTGGCGGCCTTTAGCCGTTATGACGCGGCTCTCCAATGGGGGCTCGAGCGGGCCGAAGCGTTGTGGGGGCCTGTCGCACTCGTTAGTCCGCGCTACGAATTCCGCGAAACCCCCTATTACGAACCGACGATGGGTCCGCGGTTGCAAAAATGCTTTTGGACGTTCCAGCGGCTCGCCGATCCGACGAAGCTGGTCGAGTGGAAGCTCGCCACGAACCGTTGGGAAGAAGAATATGCCGCCGAAGCGCGCCATCCGGAACCGCGGCCACTGAATCTCGATCCAGGTTATCTCACGCTTGCCAAGCTCGTGCTGGCTTCGACGAAAGATCATGCCCATCGGCTCTACTTGGGCCAAGGAATTTATGGCGAAGTGACGCTCTATTTTCGCGACGGACGGTGGCAAACGCGCGACTGGACCTTTGCCGATTATCGTCGCGCCGACTATGCCGAATTCCTCCTCGCGGCCAGGCAGGTGCTCCGCCGCGCGATGTCCCCGGAGAGCGGATCGTGAACGTGGGGCAGTGGAGTTTGTTTTTCGCCGCCACCTTGCTACCCGGCTTGGCCGTGAGTTGGCTCGCCGCCTCGTGGATTCGGCCGCATGCGGCCCGGTGGGGTCTGGTGGACCGGCCGGGGAATCGGAAGATTCATTCGACCCCCATTCCCTTGGGTGGCGGAGTGGCGATCTGGTTGGGCGTCGTTGTCCCTTTGGCCATTGGCCAGGTGGCGTTGTGGATTTGGCATACCGATCCGGCGATCGAAAGCTGGTTCGACGGCTGGCCGTTGGCGAAGTTGCTGCTGCCGCATCTACCAGGTCTTTGGGCACGCTCCGGCGATTTGTGGCTACTTGTGGGCCTGGCGACACTGCTGATGTTGCTGGGCCTCGTTGACGATCGGCGCGAACTCGATTGGCGGCTGCGGTTGACCGTGCAGGCTGTGGCCGCGGCGGCAGTCGTGTTTGGCCGTGGTTGGAAGCTGGCGCTGCCGCTGGATTGGCCGTGGCTGGCGGGCGGCCTGAGCATGCTATGGATTGTCGGCCTGGTGAATTCGTTCAATATGCTCGACAACATGGATGGGCTGTCGGCCGGCGTGGCGACGATCGCGGCCGGCATGCTGGCCTCGGTGATGCTGCTGGTGCCCGATCCGCAAACGCGTCAACCGCATTTATTTGTCGCCGGATTCTTGGTGCTGCTGGGCGGGGCGATGCTGGGATTTCTTTGGCACAACCGCCCGCCGGCGCGAATCTTCATGGGGGACGCGGGAAGCTACTTTATTGGCTTCTCGCTGGCCTCGATCGCCTTGGTGACGACTTACGCCGGCGGCGATCTGCCGCGGCATGCGATCCTCGCGCCGCTCTGCATCTTTGCCGTCCCGCTCTACGACACAGCCACGGTCGTCTGGATTCGCTTGCGCCAAGGCCGCAGCCCGTTTGTGGCCGATCAGTCGCACTTTTCGCACCGGCTGGTCGAACTGGGACTCTCGAAAACGCGGACCGTGCTGACGATCTACCTGCTGACCGCCACCTGCGGGCTCGGAGCCCTGCTGCTGCACGAAGTCGACCGCCTGGGGGCCGCGCTAATCATCCTGCTCGTCGGCTGCGTGCTGCTGCTGACCGGGATATTAGAAACCTCCGCCCGACGACGCCGCTGAACGGCGAACTCTGGATTCGTCATAGTTTTAGAATCGGCAGGAGTTGGACAGCAACTCCCGCTGCATGAGCGCTCGCGTGAGTTTTCATTTTTCCGTCGAATGTAACGACTTCGGCTTTGCGATCAGCCATCATTTGCTCGGCCAACGCGAGATAGAGCGCATCGTTTGCTCTTGAGCAGCCGCGGCTTGCTCGTATTTGTTCGGCGCGAAGGATCAGCGATGCGTCGCCCTTGGGAGACGGTTTGATATCCACCATAAGCGAATCGAATAGCGTGACCGCATTCAAGTAATCCGTTAAATCAAACACATTTTCTTGGAGCTTCCTGCAGAGTGCATACAGGACTTCCGCGATCGCGACACCAGGAGCAAATAGCTCGCATCCTGCCGCGGCGTACTCCTCGAACTTCGCCCGTGCGGCGCTGTATTTGTCCGGCTCATTTGCGCAGAGTCCGACGATGACGGACGCATCGACCACGACGGCTGGCGGTTTAGCTGTCGGCGTCACGTCCATACAGTCCTCCATCCCTGGCCTCGCGCAGCCATTCGCCCGACTGCGGGTCCGGATGAGCCTTCATTCTGGAATGAATTTGGTCTATTTTCCGCAAAGTCGTCAGCAGCGACTGATTAGGCCAATGCAAAGGCACGTGAAGGTTTGACCGGCCAGCGCCGCTGCTCGGTGCTCCAGTCGTTGCAACGCTTCCGGCGCTGCTTGCACCCGACGAGCCGCCCCCGCCGAACGCTACAATTACCGAAACGGTTGTCGGCAGGGGTTCAGCTATGGCCACGTTCGATCCCCTCGAGAGCAATTTCTCCGAGCCGCAAGTCGCCGACATGAAACGCGAACCGATAGAAGCCTGCTCTCTCGAGATAGAACCGGTCGCACAAATAGTGCGCCGTGAAAGTGCTCGAATTTTCCGGATGGCGCTTGTTGAGAGCAGGGCTTAGTGTAACGGACAAATTGGGCTCGAGCGTGTTGCCGTCCGGCGAGCTTACTTTGGCAGTGCACTCGTAGTTCTTATCGCATTCAGCAGGATCGAACGAGAATTGCGCCAACACCGACAAATTCAAGCACACGGCGGGAAATGAATTCGCCTCGATCCACGCAATCCCTCCGTCGAGCAAGCTGAAAACACCGTCCGAACGGATCGTTGCATGCGTGGCAAATATCGCGAAGTCCATCTTCATCACCACAACCTCGACGCGTTTTCCGACCCTTTATTGAAGCCTGCCAGTCCCTGTCAATTTCCTGGTCTAACTAGAAATCGAATCGGCGTCACGCAACGTTACTCATCAATTCTAACTGGGCAGCGCTGCGCAATCAACGGCATCCTTGGTCTGCGGATCGACGTGAACTTATGACTGGAGCGCCGCCAGCAATTCGCTGACGAAATTTCCCACATCGGCCAACACCGCTTCCCGGGGCTTGCTTTCCGCCGCCGCCATGCGCCGCACCACCGCCGAGCCGACGATCAGCCCGTCGGCGACTGGCGCCAAGTGTCGCACCTGCTCCACGCCGCTGATGCCAAAGCCGATGCAGATCGGCAGCGGCGTTTGCTGCCGCAGCCAGTTCACATTCTCCAACAGTTCCGGCGGCAGTTCGCCCCGTTCGCCGGTGATGCCCGTGACCGACACGTAATATAGAAATCCGCTCGAACTTTCCGCGATCCGCAAGGCCCGCTCGCGAGGCGTTGTCGGCGTGACCAGTTGAATCAGACTGAAGTCGGCCGCCCGGCAGATGCGCGAGAGCGCCAGGGCTTCTTCGACCGGCAAATCGGGCACGATGGCTCCGACAATGCCCGCCGCCTTCGCGTCGGCCACGTACTTCTCCGCCCCGTGCCGATAGACGATCGCATAACTGAGCATTGTCACCAAGGGCGTTTTCAGCGCCGGCGCCAAACGCCGTGTCATCTCCAGAATGCCGGCGAGCTTGATCTTCTTCGCCAGCGCCCGCGTGTAGGAAGCTTGAATCACCGGCCCATCGGCGATCGGGTCGCTATACGGAATTCCCACTTCGCACAGGCTGCAACCACGGTCCGACAATTCCCGCAACATGGCCGCGGTGAAATCCAAATCGGGATCGCCCGCGGTGATGAAGGGCATCAGCGCCTTCTGCCGCTGAGAACGAAGCTGCTTGAAAAGCGTGTCGATCGCGGACATTCAAGGGCTAACGCAAAAAGCAGCGTTCTCAAGTGGGAAATTCAATGCAATGACTTCCAAAGTCGCAACGAATGCGCAACAGGTTCGCCGAGCGGTGCCTTAACAGGGTGTTGAAAAAGGGGACAGGCACCTCGCAGCAAACCAAAATTAACGACGAAATTGCGTGATCGCTCGGAGCCAGTCCCCTTTTTCAACAGTCTGTTAACCGAACGTGATTCCGCGGAGCCGGGCGATTTCCGCCGCGTCTTTGTCTCCGCGCCCCGACAAGCACACAACAATCGCGGAATCGACCGGCCGCTCGCGCCAGCCGCAACGCCTCGGCCACGGCGTGCGAGCTTTCGAGCGCCGGCAGAATGCCCTCGCTTCGGGCGAGTTGGTCGAACGCGACCAGCGCCGCATCATCGCGGCAACTCGTGTATTTCACCCGGCCGGCATCTTTCCAATAGCTGTGCTCCGGCCCCACGCCCGGATAATCCAAGCCGGCCGAAACCGAGTGGACGTCGCACGTCTGGCCGTCGTCATCTTGCATCACATAGCTGAAACTGCCGTGCAGCACGCCGGGGGACCCGTGCGACAAGGGCGCGGCATGATCGCCTGCCTGGGCCGAACGGCCGCCGGCCTCGACGCCCACGAGTTCCACGTCCGGCACCTCGGCAAAAGGATAAAACATTCCTGCCGCGTTGCTGCCGCCGCCGACGCAGGCCACGACTAAATCGGGCATTCGGCCGAGTTGTGCCAGGCACTGTTCGATCGTCTCCTGGCCGATGACTGACTGGAAATCGCGGACGATCCGGGGAAACGGATGGGGGCCGACCACCGAGCCGAGAATGTAGTGCGTCGTTGCGACCGAGCTCATCCAATCGCGCATCGCTTCGTTGATCGCGTCGCGCAGCGTCCGCGACCCGGTAGTGACGGGCCGCACCTCGGCGCCCAGCAGCTTCATGCTGAACACATTCGGCCGCTGCCGGCGAATATCTTCCTCGCCCATGTAGACAACGCAGTCCAAACCAAACCGGGCGCAGGCCGTGGCCGTGGCGACACCATGCTGGCCGGCGCCGGTCTCGGCGATCACGCGGCGCTTGCCCATCCGCACGGTCAAGCAGCGCCTGCCCGAGCGTGTTGTTGATCTTATGGGCGCCGGTGTGGTTCAGGTCTTCGCGCTTCAGATAGATTTGCGCCCCGCCGCCGAGTTTGCTCAGCCGCTGGGCGTGATACAGCGGCGAGGGACGGCCGACGTAATGCCGAAACAAGCCGCGCAGCTCGGCTTGGAACGCTGGATCGCCCCGGGCCTGATCGTATTGCACCGCCAGTTCGTCCAAAGCGCGGATCAGCGTTTCCGGCACGTAGCGGCCGCCATAGTCGCCAAACCGACCCGCGGCGTCGGGTACGTGGCTCAGAGCATCAGACGGAATCGACTTTTTCACGGCGCCGGGCATAAGCGGTTTTCAGTCGGTGCAAGAACGGAGACAAGGCCAGTACGTGCCGCGAGCGGCAAACTACTAGTGTTTGACCGCGGCGAGGCGAGGTCAAGCCCACCGCTTGCTTGCCCGACCGGCGGAAGGAGATGAGACGCGATCGGGCCGCAGCAAAAAGCGGTAAGGTTTGTCCTTCCAATATCCAGCATAATCGACACCGATTCGGGGCGTGCGCTGCACGTTGCCGCGGCGGAGCTTCGTGCCGCGGTCTTCGATCCACATCCGACCGTTGTCGGGGATCGACAGGCCGTTGAATCGCCCATCGATTGCCAGATCGCGGGTCAGCTTGCCCGGACCGGTGTGCGGGCCGGCGCCGCGGATCAACACGCCGGAAGCTTCGCCTTCGCGCCCGGTGACGGTGTTCAGCATCCAATACATGCCATACGCGAAATAGACGTACCAGTGGCCGGGGGGACCGAATAATGTCTCGGTTCGCCGCGTGCGGCCGAACCGGCCATGGCAAGCCAGGTCGTGCGCACCGATGTACGCCTCGGTCTCATGGATCATCACCGCTTGCGGCTCGCCGCGGTGCGCAACCACAAGATATTTGCCCAACAATTGCCGGGCCACGACGAGCGCATGCCGGGCGAAAAACTCCGCCGGCAGCACGACCGCGTTGTTTCCCGGGCTCTCTACATCGAGCAAATTCGTGCGTCGCTGCCGGCTCATTTCACCCCGACCGGTTGGGCGATCGCCGTCGATGTTTGAGGCGTTGCGCTGATAGGCGCCGCGGCATCAACGCGAGTCGCGGGCTTCAAATGCTTGTCGAGGAACGCGTTCGCCGCTTGCTCGGCCTTTTGCAAATCCTGCCCGCCAAAGCCATGTCCGGCGCCTTCGAGCGGCACAAGCTCCACTTCGACATCGGCGGCTTTCAACCGGTCGCGCAGCAGCACGGCTTGTTGAAATGTCACCAGAGGATCCTTCGTTCCTTGCAACAGCAGCATGGGCGGAGCGGCGGGAGTGACCCAATACAACGGGCTGGCCACGATGTAGCGATGGCGCTCGTGCTGCATATCGCCGCCAAGAAACGGGATCAAGAATTCCAGCGTCGCGAAGTTCGTCGGCTGATATCCCAGGGTGAAGTCACACGGCCCGTAATAACTGACCACACAAGCGACACGGCTCGAGGGGTGCGGCGCGCGGCGGCGATGCCTTCCATCTCGGCCACGTCGCCAGTGACACCAAGATACTGTGCCAGATGGCCGCCGGCGGAATCTCCCAAGGCGCCGATTCGCTCCGGATCGACATGGTATTGCTCGGCATGGCTTCGCAGCCAGCGGACCGCCGCTTTCACGTCGTACACGCACGCCGGGAACTGGTACTTCGGAGCCAGCCGGTAATCGACCGTGATCGCCACGTAGCCGCGCTCGGCAAGTTGTCGGCACAGTCCGTTCCAGCGGGTCCGGTCGCCGGCGCGAAAACCGCCGCCGTGGATGCAAACCACGGCCGGCAGCCGCTCGGCGGTCGCGGCTTTTGGATGGGCCAGATTCAATTTCAAATGTTGTCCGTCGGGATTGGCGAATTCGATCCCATCGTCGAATGCGATCTCCGCGGCGGCGAGTCGATTCCCGGCGATCGCGATGCAGCCTACGACGACCAGGCACGCCGCGATTTCGAGTTGGTTCAGAACGCGGCGGTCACGGTGTTGGCTCATGGTGGTCTCGTGGCAAATTGACCTTGGACTGAATAGGGTCGGTTGGCGAACAACTCGCCCAAACCGATTATTCCGGCTCGTTGCCCGGCCTGCAAGCGCAGCGTCGCTGCCGTAGGGAACCACGGGGAATTGGCCGCAAGCGTCTCGCGCCGCGTTCAACCCGGGTCGGGCAGCGAAAAAATCCAGTGCCCTATCTGCATTGAGCGTGGCCAGCGGATATGATGGGAGCTTAGGGTTCTCTTCTTGGAGATTGGCGATGTCGCAAGCAATTGTCGATCCGGGCGAAGTTCGCCGGTTCGCCCAGCAGCTCAAGCAGTTCACCGGCGAATTGCTGAACCAGATGTCGATGGTCCAGCGGCAGTTGGTCGGCCTCGGCGGAACCTGGCGCGACCAGGAACAAAAGAAATTTCAAGAGGACTTCGAGCAGCAGATGCAGGTCCTCCGCCGGTTCACCGAATCGACCAGCCAATACATCCCCTACCTGATCCGCAAGGCGGAGCGCGTCGAGGAGTATTTGCAGCAGCGGTGAACGCTCCGCGGTGCAGCGGGAACATTGTGGGACGTTGTTAGTTTTCGGTTGAGGCAGCCGAAACGGGGCGGATGGCGAATCCGCCCGCGGTCGGGAAGGGAAATTCCGGCAGAGAAGAGCGCGAGCATGTTCGACCAGGCCGACGTGGGTTCGATCGCCGAGATTGCGCACTTTCAGGGCGCATTGGGTGGCTTTGCCGACGACGCCAAACAGTCCCTGACCACGATCGACGCGGAAATTCGCCGGGCGGTCGACTATATCCGGATCGATCGAGCCCAATACTGGCAAAACGAAATCCGCCGCAGCTACGAAGCCGTCGCCCGGGCCAAGGACGACGTGCATCGCTGCATCTCGTTCAAAAGCAGCGAAGGGTTCACCCCTTCCTGCATTGATGAAAAGAAAGCGTTGCAGCGCGTGCAGGAGCGGCTGCGGATCGCGGAAGAAAAGGCCGAAGCCGTCAAGCATTGGAGCCGCGCGATCCAGCACGAGCTGAACGAATACGCCGGCCGGATGACGCAATTCGCCGCCGTGCTGGAAAACGACGTCCCCGGCGCGATGGCCGTCTTGGCCAAAATCCTCGAAACGCTCGATCGCTACGTATCGACCCGCGGGCCTGGAAGTTTGGAAAATGCGGCCCTTGACCGATCCGGCTCGTTACTAGAATCTGCGGCTTCGATCACCGCGGCCACCGGTTCGATGGCTCGTCCAACGAATTCGATTCAGAATCCAAAACCGGCCGACCGCGAGAGCGCCACCACAGCGAAGTCCGACGCTGCGAAGTCCGACGGCGGTCCGACGCTGCGATCCCGGAAGCGGCGGCGGCGATTGATCCGCCGCGTCCGGATTCCGCAATCCCTGGCGGGGAGACCCACCGATGATCGTTGGCGACTTGGTTTCCGGCTCGGGTAAACTGGCCGAAGCGCTGAAAAAACTTGCAGTTGCAGTGGACCACGACGAACGAAGCCTGGCGCGACTCCGCCGCAAAGAAATTCGAAGAAAATCACCTCGCTCCACTTCAACCCTATGTCCGGCTCACGCTCGACGCGATCAGCCGGCTGGCGGAAACGCTGGAGCGGGCCCAGCGTGAGTGCAGCTAAGCACGAATGACGACTCCTCTGACCACCGAAGTCGAACGGGCGCTGGTCGCCGAATTGTATCGGCTGGCAGCGGAGCGCGCGGCCGCCGAGAAGCGGGTTCGCGCCGATTTCACGGCCCGTAACGAACAGGCCGACAAGCAATTTCACGCCGCTCAGAAAGAAATCGCCGCCCGGTTCCAGTCGCAAACCCGGGCCACGGAACAGGAATTCGCAAATCTGCTGTCCCGAGCGAAGGCGGATTACGATTCGCAGCACGGTGCCGCCGCGGCCGAGTTGGAAAGCACCCGCCGCCGCGTGCTCGATGATTTCGGCAGCCGCGAACAACAGGCCCAGAAACAACTCGACACGGATTCGTGGGAGGCCACCACGGTATTCGAAGCCGCGCACCCCGGCTTGCTGGAGCAGTTGGACCGAGTGGAAGCGCGGGTGAAAAGCCACGGCGAGGCCCTAGCCGCCGTGGTTGGGCAGGTGTTCGAGCATCTGGAGCTCTGCCGGCTCACTTCTTCGTGGCAAGAAACGCCAGTCGAAGAGCACGCCGACCGCGATGGCGATCCGTTTGCGCTGCTGCCAGACACTGTCGGCCGGGCCCAAAGCGACCTGGTCGAGTTGCGCGGGATGATTACGCCCAAACTGTTTATCGGAGTCCGGCCGCAAGCGCTCTGGGTCCTGTTCTCGATCGTCTCGCTCGTGCTCGCCTGGGCCATCGTCGGCCACACGCTGGGCGGGACCGTCTGGCAATGGTTGGGCATCGGCGCCGTGGCAGCCGCAGTCGGCGCCGGTCTGGCCCATTGGCTGATCAAGAAACATGCCGTGGCGCGCACCACCGCGCTCTGCCAATCGATCCGCCAGGCAATTGCCGATGGCGAAGTCTACAAGCAGCGCTGCCTGGCTGACGCCAAAGCCTATTACGACGACCAGCGGGCCAGGTTGGCCCGACACCATCGGCGCGATATCCGCCGGGCCAACGAGCGGCACTTGTCGCGAGTCACGGAAATCACCAGCGATCGCGACGGGGCGATCGTCGAAGCCGACGATGTCTACGAGCGCCGCGAGGCGGAGCTTGTCGCGCGCCGCGACAAATCGCTCGAGGAAACCAATGCCCGCTTTCCGACGCTGCTCAAGGATCTGGGCGTCCAGCACGAGCGGGAGCAGGCCGAAGCCAAATCGCAATACGAATCGCAAGTGCGCAGCAGCCATGCGCTGCACGAGGCCGAATGGGCGGCGATGGCGGCCCAGTGGCGCGAAGGCATGGCACGCGTGTACGCCACGCTCGGCGAAATGACGGCGCAGACCCGCCAGTTCTTTCCGTCGTGGGACGATCCCGCGTGGAAGGACTGGCGGCCGCCCGTCAGTCCGCCGCCGGCGATTCCATTCGGCCAGTTTTCCGTGCGGCTGGACGACGTTCCGGACGCGATCTCGGCCGACAACCGCTTGAATGGCCTCGGGCCAGAGGTGCTCGAGTGCCGGCGCTGCTGCCTTTTCCGCACAACGCGTCGCTGGTGATTCAAACCGACGGCGAAGGGCGCGCGGCCGGCGTCGAGGTGCTGCAAGCCGTGATGCTGCGGTTGCTGGCCACGATCCCGCCCGGAAAGGCTCGCTTCACGATCGTCGATCCGGTCGGGCTGGGGGAGAACTTCGCGGGCTTCATGCATCTGGCCGATGTCGACGAATTCCTGGTCACGAACCGGATTTGGACCGAGCCGCAGCACATCGAAGCCCGGCTGGCCGACTTGACCGAGCAGATGGAAAATGTGATCCAGAAATATCTGCGGAACGACTTCGCCACGATCGCCGAGTACAACGAATTCGCCGGCGAAGTGGCCGAGGCCTTCAGGATTCTGGTCGTCGCGAATTTCCCAGTGAATTTCACCGAGGCGGCGGCCCGGCGGCTCACGAGCATCGCCGCCAGCGGAGCGCGGTGCGGTGTGTATATCCTGATGACCGCCGACATGAAGCAGTCGCTGCCGCTGCGGTTCGATCTGAAGGACATTCAGCGGTACAGCACCAATTTGGTTTGGGAAAAGGGCAAGCTCGTTTGGAAAGAGCCGGAGTTCGAGAAATTTCCGCTGGCCGTCGAGCAACCTCCGCCGGAAGATCGCTTCACACAAATCGTGCAATTGGTCGGCGAATATGCCAAGGACTCGCGGCGCGTCGAAGTGCCGTTCGAGTACATCGCGCCCTCGCCGGATCGCTATTGGGGCGCCAGCACGGCCGCGGCGTCGACGTTCCCCTGGGCCGCGCCGGCGCCACGAAGCTCCAGCATCTGCGCCTCGGGCACGGCACCTCGCAGCACGTGCTGATCGCCGGCAAAACCGGCTCGGGCAAGTCGACGCTGCTGCACGCGCTGGTGACGAACTTGGCGCTGACCTATAGCCCCGACGAAATCGAACTGTATCTGATCGACTTCAAAAAAGGGGTCGAATTCAAGACCTACGCGACGCACGAATTACCGCATGCCCGTGTGATCGCGATCGAGAGCGAACGGGAATTCGGTCAAAGCGTGCTGCAAAGCTTGGACAGCGAGCTGCGCCGCCGCGGCGACATGTTCCGCTTGCTCGGCGTGCAGGACCTCAACGGCTACCGGCAGGCCGAGCCGGACAAGCCGTTGCCGCGAATTTTATTAATCGTCGATGAATTTCATGAACTGTTCGTCGAGGACGACAAGATCGCGCAGGATTGCGGGCTACTGATGGACCGCCTGGTGCGGCAAGGGCGTGCATTCGGAATCCACGTGCTGCTCGGTTCGCAAACGCTCGGCGGGGCCTATAGCCTGGCGCGCAGCACGTTGGGTCAGATGGCGGTCCGCATCGCGCTACAATGCAGCGAATCCGACGCGCACTTGATCTTGAGCGAAGACAACTCGGCGGCCCGGCTGCTGAACCGGCCCGGCGAAGCGATTTACAACGACGCCAACGGGCGGATGGAAGGCAACAATCCGTTCCAGGTTGTGTGGCTGGCCGATTCGCGCCGCGAAGAGTATTTGGAAAAAATCCGCGCGATGGCCCGCGAGCGGATGCCGAACCGGATCCACCAGCAGATCGTGTTCGAGGGAAACATCGCCGCCGATGCCCGGCGAAATGTGCTGCTCACGTCGCTGCTGCGGTCTGAATCTTGGCCCGAAACGGCTCGCGATCCGCAAGCCTGGCTGGGCGAGGCGATCGCGATCAAGGACCCCACCGCCGCCGTGTTCCGCTCGCAGAACGGCTGCAACCTGCTATTGATCGGCCAGCGAGACGAAGGGGCCCTGGGCATCATGGCCGTGGCACTCGCGAGCCTTTCCGCGCAGCGCGGCCACCGCGCCGGTGCAGAGCGACGGCCCAGTGACGCCTGAGAACGGGGCGAACGGCAACGGGACCAACGGAAATGCGGTCGGCGGCATCGATGCCGCGGCCTCGGCGATCTTCTACATTCTCGAGCCCGGCCGACCCGCCGACGACTTGCGGCCTACGCTCAGCCAGCTTGCCGGCGTGTTGCCGCATCCGCTCCGCCTCGGGGGCCGCCGCGAGGCGCCGATATTCGTCAACGAACTGGCAGCCGAAGTCGAGCGGCGGCAGACGGCCGAGAAGGCCCATGCCCCGATCATCTTCCTGTTCGTGTACGATCTGGCTCGCTTTCGCGATTTGCGGCAGGAAGAGGATTTCGCTTACTCGTCGTTTTCGGGCGAGGCTCGGCCGCCGAGTCCGGGACGGCAGTTCGTCAAGATCTTGCGCGAGGGTCCCGCGGTGGGCATCCATCTGATTGTCTGGTGCGACACGCTGAACAATCTGCAGCGCGCGGTCGACCGTCAGGGAATTCGCGAATTCGATCTGCGCGTGATGTTCCAGATGAGCGCCACGGATTCCAGCCAACTGATCGACACGCCGGCCGCCAGCCGCCTGGGGCCGAACTTGGCGCTATTCTTCAACGAAGAAGAAGGCCGGTTGGAAAAATTCCGGCCCTACGCCTGGCCTCCGGCCGAGTGGCTGGATTGGGTCCGCAGCCAGCTTCAGTCGCGCGGCCATGCCGAGCCATCCGGCCAACTGCCGTCTTGAGCGCCATTGGCAGACCGGTCACAAAAAGAAAAAGGGCACGTCCTTGTGCCCGGGATCGTCCGGCGACGCGGATTGCAATCGCGATTTACTTGGGCGCGGGCGGGGCCGGCGCCTTGGTTTCCGGAACCGGCGCGGGACCAGTCACCGCCGGCTGATCGCTCGGCTTGTTGGCCGACGAGTTCGCGGACTTTGGCGATGCGGTGGTCTTGGCATCGACCGCATGGGCCTTCTTCTCTTTGCGCTTGGCCTTGGCCTCGGCGATCAGGTCGGCCAGCTTGGTCTGCTGCTCCGGAGTGAGCACGGCCTTGATTTGCTCGTCGCGCTGGGCGATCAGAGCTTCCATCTGCTTTTTAAGGTCCTTGATCTTCGGATCGAACGACGAATCGATCTCGTAGATCTTTTGCTTTTGGTCTTTATCCACCAGTTTGCTGTAGTACGCCGGGAGTCGCCCCTTCAATTTCGTCTTGCCGGTGTCGGCAGAGTCCGCCGTCTTCGGCGCGGTCGACGGGGGAGTCGTTTGAGTCGATGGCTGCGGCGAATCCTTGGCAGGAGTTGCGTCGGCCGCACGTCCAATTCCGGCCGTCCATCCCACAGCCGCCAGCAGCAACGACGCGAGCCAAACATGTTTCATCTCGGTGCCCTTCCGTCAAAGTAGGTCGATCAAAATGCCGATGGCGCCGTGCCCCCGGCGTAGGTTTGGCAATGTAGTGAACTCCGGGACTGAAATCAAATCGCTGGGCGATATTTCCAGGAAAACCCCGCCCCGGAGTGCCATCGAGTTGTCACCATTCCGGCGGATCGAGCGTCAATTATATTGTGGGACCAAGGGTGGGCTGAGCAAAATCGTTGCTTTTCACTTGAAATAGCTATTTGTGGCAGACTTTGTGTTGTTCCGCTGGGTTTCGTTGCCGAAGGACAACCCCAACGGGGTTGAAGCGTCTAGCCCAGGGTTGCTCGCCGCAGGCGAGCTACCCTGGGTGGAAAATAAATAGTCTGGTTGTTCAACTCTTGTTTTTACATTGACCCAGGGTAGGCCGCCTGCGGCGTCCAACTCTAGGCTAAAAGCTGCAACCCCGTTGGGGTCGAGGGAGGGGAAAGCACCATCTATCGATAGAACTGCCAGGAACGAAAACGGAATAATTAGCCGTCAACCAAAATCAGGATTTTGCTCAGCCCAGACCAAGGGTGACCATGGCGGGGTTACTCCCTGCCGCGCGGCTTCAGAGCGGTTGCCGGTTCGTTCTGAAACCTGGCCAGACGGCGCCGATCAGGCAGGCGGCGACGATCGCCCAGCCGACCAAACTCGGCGTCAACATCAGCCACCAGAGCAGGCCGATCACGACGCCGGACCAATACGGCCAGCGGGCCACGAGCCCGCGCACGCTCCGGCGTGAGCCGAGCCAGAATAACAATCCGACGATCGATGCTCCTGCCAACGCCACGGCCAATCGCACGCTCCAAGCAGACGGCTCAGCATGGGGAATCGTGAGACCTAAGGCGGGACTGAAACCATGCACGTAGTAACCCGCCGCCGAGCAGTTCGTGAGGTCGCTCGCTTGCCATAATTGCATCATCCCCTCGGGCGCCGGCCAGGCCGCCGATAATTCTTCGAGCCGATTCGAAGTTCCGATCCGCCGCGCCAGTCGCGCTTCTTGCTCGTCGATCGAACGCGTCTCTTCGTCAATCAGCGTGGTGGATTCCGACGCCGCTTCGTGCCCCCGTTGCCGTTGAATGCTTCCCCGGTCGACCAGCAGCCGTCGAGCCCAGGGAAGGTACCAGGCGCTGGCCGTCGCCGATGATTCCTCGGTCAGCATGGCCGTGGCCGAGTTCAGTAATTGCCAGCCCGCCTGCAGGCGATCCAGATCGCGATTGAGCGGCGAAATGGCGGCGGCATTAGTAGCCTCGGCCGCTTCGGCGCCGGGCGGACCGGCCACGGTCCAGAGCGTCGCCTCGACCGGGGTCCTCAGCAGCACCGGGGCGGCGAGACGACGCTCCGTACGCGCCAGGCGCCACGGGAGGCGAATCGCACTGAAACACCACCTCGATGTGCTGTGGCAGCTTGCCGCTGGCGAGCGCGACATTCCAATTCAGCAGCGATTTGGCGACAGGATGCACCGCCGCGGGCAAGCCGTTCACGCGAATATGCACGGGGCGCGTGTGCTCGGAAAATTCAAGGACGCAGTTGGCCGATCCGGCGGGTTCCAGGTCGAAAGCCGCGACCCCATAGCCGCTCGTTCCATTGGGAAGGGTCAGCGCGATGTCGGCCAGTCGCACGCGCGGTTGGCCGAGCGATTTCTCGACGGATTTCAACGTCGCTTCGAATGTTTCGCCGACCACCTGACAGGTGCGATAAAGTTCTAGTTGGGGCGAATTTGCCGCGAAGCCAGCCGGCAGCGGTTCGACGTTCAAACCACGGGTTTCCCAAACCAACTGCTGTTCGTCGGAGTGGGTCGGCAACAACACGAAGCGGCGAACCGCGCCGAGACCGAGCGGCCGAACGTCGGGCACCCGCACCCGCTGACCGCCGCCAGCGATCGGCCCCGAGAAGCTAAGTCGCCGGGCGCCGCGGATGGGACTCTCGGGCGCAGAACCATCTGCCGGCGGCTTTCGCCCGGAATGTCGACGATGTCCAACGGCATCTCGGGCACGATTTGCGTCGGACGATTCCATTGCGGAGGAACTTCGAAGCGCAATGCAGCGACGTCTCCGCCGGAGATATCCAGGTCCAGGTCGACCCTGGCGGTCCAGGCGTCGTCGGCGCGTTCGACGGATATTTTTTCGATCGCCGTCACGCGCGGCGCATTCGGCTCGGCAACGAATGTGGGGAGCCGATCGCCCGTGGGTTTCCCACTCAGGCATAATGCCGCGCGATCGCTGTCCAGGGCACGGCTCTCAAGCAGCCCTTCCTTCATTGCTCGATCTAAGGCAATTTGAAGATCCGCCGCGGCGGCTAACTTCAAGCCATTGGAATCGGCGAGAGTCACTTTCTGATCCTGCGCCACGCAGAACGAGAATGGTTTGAAAATCGGTCTGCCCGGCATCGATCCGCAAGCCTGGCAAGGGAGCGGTTCCGGAAGCGCGGGGCATGCCGCCGCGCAATAGGACCTTCGCACGGTCGGCGACGGGCCCAGGCAAGAAAAGCGTCACGCCGCCTTCCGAGCGCGCCCAACGGATAGGCCGATCCTCCGCCCCCGTTCGGCGGAGTCGAGCGCTTTCGACGTCGAATTGCGGCCCGAGCGGCAAATGAAGTTGAAATATGCTTCCGCCGCGAATCGACAGATCGGCCAACCAGGCGACCGACAGCCGGCCGTGCGCGAATGTGGCGACGATTTGATCGTTCGACACTAGCTGCGGCTGGCGCGGATGGATCGCCAGGCGCCAATGGTCCGATCCGGCGGAAAGCTGATACACAAGCTGCGGCGGCACATCGGCGCCCCCCCAGGCACTGAGAAACTGGTCGACCGGCGCCGACGGAAAAAGCCCAGCCGCCGGTTCATCGTATTCCAAGGGAGATTCCACCGACACGGCGAGCCGCTTGTTCAACGACCGCACATCCAGAGCATCCAGCGGCGGCAGTCGGATGTCGCCGATCCCTGAAGCACCCGCCACGAGGAACGACATCTTCAGCGACACCCGCTCGGTCGCCGGCTCGTTCAGGCCAACGTGAATGGTTTGGGGGTCGCCTTGCTCGATGCGCACCTGGCCAAGCGAATTATCGGCAGCGGGCAAACGACGCAGCCGAGGATCGGCCCGCAACCGAATCTCAGATAGCCTTCCGTCAACCACGCGAAAATTGAATTGTGTTTCCAGCACGACTGAGCCCGGCCGGATGCGGAGCCACAACAGTTCATCGACGTCGGCCACCGCGGGCGTGCTCGCGCGGCCTGATTCTGGGGTCGTGCGGACCGTTACGCGCTCGGCCGGACCCAGCAGCCCGCTCAACCGGCCCGTTGGGCGATCGAGCATCAGCGCCCCCGCGCCGACGGGATTTTGACATCCAATCCCGCGGGCACACTTAGCTCAATGCGGGCGGTGGCCACGCGCAGGACGCTGAAGTCGATGGTCGTCTCCGTCGTGGATGCTGTGGGCGTCGGACGAAACGCCAGTTCGAGCGCATGATGCCCCGCCTCGGCGGCAGTAAATTCCAGTTCTCGGTTGCCGGCCCAACGAAAACGGATGGGACGGCCATCCAATCGAACGCCATCGGGCAACAGGTTGGTTCCCAATCCTCCGAAGGGGATCCGCACGTGGGCATCCGCGGCAAACACGTCGAGATCATACGACGCCGACCAGTCCGTCGTGTCGATCGCGCCGGACTTGGACGAAAGCGTGAGGCCGCCGCGGTAAGTCGCGGCGCTGATGAGCCAGTCGGCCGTCGGCGGGTTCGACTGCGCGACTCGACGGACCAATTCGTTATAGAGCGATTCGGGCACGAAGTAGACTTTTCCTTTTGGACGTTGCTGTTCATCGATCGGGATTAAGACCTCGGGCACAGCAGACACGTCCGCGACCGAGGCAGGTGGCGCGGAGGCGGGTTCCGCGGCGTTGGCGCGATGAGCAACCATGAGCAAACAAACGAGCGCGCTGCCGACAGCGCCGACGCGAGCGCCGAGCGCAGAACCCCGTGGCGCTCCGCGGCCGGCACGATTGCCGCCTGTCAACCCGCGCAAGATCCAACCGCACGCCAATCCAAGCCAGAGCCCGGCGCCTAGCGGCGCGTAGAATCGAAGGAACCATGAGTGCTACGGCCGTAGCAGTGGCCATCGCAAAACCTTTCCACCGCCACGCTACGGCTCCCAGCCACCAGACGATCATCGTAACCAACAGGAACAGACTGCAACCAAGGCCCAGCAACGCGTCGGCCCGCCCGATCCAAATTCGAGCCAGCGGGGCATCAGCAAGCTCGAAGTGATAGACGATCCAGCCGGCTTCGTCGGTTGCCCGATGTTCGTCAGCCGCGAGCCAAGGACTCGTGCTTTCCTGGGCATTCCAAGCTGCGACCGAAGGAAACCGCTCCGAGCCGCCGGACTTGCCGGCCGCACTGAGTTCTTCGGCCAGGCTTCCGGCTACGACTTGCCTGAGCAGCCCGGTGCCGGGCGCCGACCACGGTTCGGCCAACGCTGACGAAGCACTGCGCGTGGTGAGCAAGTTCGCCCTGGGATGAACCAACAGCACCAAATCGGCTTCCGCCAACGGCCAGCCATCGGCATTCAGCCCGCTCGTCGCGGGAATTCGCACGAGCGAACGGGGAGATAAGCCAATGCTGGCCAACGCGTTTACATCAACCAGCGACGGCGGCGGCGAACTGTCGCCGGCCTGATGTGCGAGTTCCGCCTGCGTTTCGCTTAACAGTTCTCCCCAAGTGGTTAGCGACGATTTACCGGCAGCCGATTTCTCCTTGGATTCGTCGGCGGTGATGTCACGAGGCCGAGCGCGGCTCGCCAGCAGGTGGAGGAATTGCTCGGCGTAGCTCAGCGCTGGGCCGTCGCCGGAAATCGGCCGCATCAGGTCTAGCCATGACGAACTCTTCGCCGGATCGAACGCCGGCTCGCCGACTGGCCGTCCGAAAGGTCCGAATAACCGCTGGCTCCACGAGATCTGTCCAATTGCCGCGCCATCCTCCGTCGTGGGATTGGCCAGGCGATAACGGGGCGGAAGCCAGACGTACCATTGGCGAGCCAATATCGGCAAATCGAATTCAGGCAATGCGGCAGAGTGCGCCGCGATCAACGACAAAGGTTTTTCCGCGCTGGTCCAGTGCAAGGCAACAGCGACGAACCGGCGTCCGCTGGGGAGATCGAGTTGTAGCAACGGCCCGTGAAGTCTCGAATTCTCACCGGCTTGCTTGTCCGCGGCGGTCTCCTCTTTCACCGGCGAGTTTGCGACCACCGCCGGGCTGCCGTCGATCCAGGCCGCATCGAGCCGACCTCCCGGCGGCAATTGGAAATGCAGTCGAGATCGACCCGTATTCTCGATGCGCAGACGGACGAGATGCTCGGCGGCGCGATCGGTGGAAAAATGTGAATCAAGCCGGCACGACCAAGCCCAGGCAGCCGGTGGCTCGTTGCCAGGAGCGATCGACAGGCTCGGCGCGGGTCGGATGCCGCCGACACGATTTCGTCTTGCGGTTCGTACTGATATGCAGCCAACACACTTGGCCAGCCATCGGACGGCGGCGGATCGGCCGGAATCGGTTTCAGCCGGCGGTTGATAATGTGCGGAAACAACTCGCCGCTGGACGTCACAGCCACGGTGCCTTGCTGGGCGACCGCCTGCACAAGCCAGCCGAGCGACACAGGAGTTTCTTCGACGAGCGGAGTTGTGCGCTCCGCGGTGAAGGTCAAAGGCGCCCCCTGCGGCTGCCGCAGTTTCAGCTCCCAAACTTCGCCTACCGCGGCCAAGCCGGCGCTGGCTTGTTCGGCCGCCGACAGCCGTCGGATCGACAGCGGCTGCAATGCTTCGCCCGGCTGAGCGTCGCCGGGGGAAGCCTCCTCTTGCGATCCGGCGGGCAGAGCGGCTTCGGACTTCAACGTATCCGCGGAACCCATTTGGGCTGCGCTCGTGCTCAGTTTCGCACTGACGGCATTTTCCTTCGCGCCGCTCGGCGTCAGCCGCCAATGAAGCGGTTCGGATCGAGCGCGAGAGAAATGGATCAACAACCGATCGAGTTCAGCCGATTCGGGTGTGCAATGAAACGTATAGGACTCCGAGAGCGTTCGATCCGCGACTTTGACCACCTGCTGCACTTCGCCGGAGAAACGAGGTGTTTCGCTCTCCAAGGCCACGGCCAGGTCGGCCGACGAGTCGTCGAGCACCAGCCCCGATCCGGCCGACTCGTCGCCGACGAGCGCCGCGTCGGCTGGATCGAGATGCTTGAGATCGAGCCGGTGCGAGCCGTCGGCGCCGTTGAACTGGCAGCGAAACGCCGGCGCCAGCCGGATGACGGCCAAGCGGCGCTCGGCCTTGAACTGCCGAAGCCTGACCATTTCGAGCTCATCGGGATGCAGTCGCTCGCCCAGCGGCGCCCGCCGCCAACGGCCGCGAACCACCAGCCGCAAGGGCCGCTCGGGGCGAATCGATTTGCTTAGGTTGATGCGCAAATGACCGACCCCATTGTCCGAAGCCGCGCGGCTCCAATCGGCCACCGCGCCGGCGGGAATGGATTCGACCGAGTCGATGATCCACGAGGCGCAATGTCCGCTTCCAGTTCGAAACATTCGCCTTGCAGGGCTGCGATGTCGGCGACGTAACGGCCGCTCATCGTGCTGCCTCGCACGTCGATCGTCGTGCCGCTGCAATATTGCAACCGCTCGGGCTGAGGAGCGATCGCCACTTGCACATCGGCATCTGGCCGGAAAAACTGCACCGTGATGGCTTCGCCAGCCAGCGGGGCCGCCAGCGGCTCGACCTTGGTCTGGCGGGCACCTTGCAAGCGCAGCGCGTTCAATTCCAGCGGCCGCGACACCAGCAGCGAGGCGGTTCCCTCTCGCCAAAACGCCCCGTCGGACGCCGGCCGCACCGTGGGAATGCGGCCCTGCTTCGGCAGAGGCGCGACCGCTCCCAAGCGAATCACGCGGCCACGGCCAACCAAGGGCTCGGGAAAATCCAGGACCACGCGCCGCGCTTGCGCTGCCAGCGATTGCGCTGTGGAAGCTGGCGTTGCAATGTTGGCTGGCGCGGCGCGGCGGGCTCAGGCCAGGAGGCCGCACGAGCGGGATCAAGTGAATCGAGCTCGGCCCAAGGAATTTGTGCGTCGCCGCAGCGGGCCGTCACCAATTCCAACGGCCGGTCGACGAGCAGCGTCAATTGCCGAACCGGTTCGCCAAGCACGTCCAGCTTCAGTTCCGCCGACAATTGCAGCCCTTGCGGTGCAACGTCGTAGACGAGCGATTGCCGCACGAGCGTCAGTGGCCGATGTTCGCCGAGCAAGTCGCGTGGTGACAGATGCAGCACGACTTGATTTTGCCCGCCCAGATCGATTTGCCACGTTTGCATCGTCTGGCGGTCGGCGTCTTTCGACGGGCCCGGCGTGGTTGGCGCCGACGACGCCGCGCCGGTGGACGGCAGTTTCGTGACGAATCCCTGCTCGACGGCTGGAATTAGGCCCGGCGGGAGTTGCAATTGAAGCTGGATGCTCGGCGATGGCGGCAAGTTCAACGCGAAAGCCAGCGCGCCGGCGGTCTCTTGCGCGCCCGGAGCGTCCAGTCAAAGGCCAACCTGCCCGAACCGCCGATGCGAAGTGACAACACTCCGTCGCCACCGACACCAAGCGTCCCGATTTGCGTATTACTTCGCGGCAAGCCGGGCGGCTTGACCGCCGTCGCGTTTGCCGCCGACTTCGTTGCCGAATTTGCCGCGCCCTTCACAGACGCCGCGCCGGGACCCGCGGTGTTTGACAGCGGTTCACTCGGCGACCAGCGCGGTGTTTGGATCGCCAGTCCGCAGGGATCGAGCCGGAGCAACGCTGGTGAGGACTGCAGCGCGCGGACTTCCAGCGTCGCTTTGCCCTCGACGAGCGAATTGCCCGATAGTCGCGCGGAATAAGTGGCCCGCGCGATTTCCGCCGCGGGAGGCGCGAGCTTGCCCACCCAGCTGCAAGCGGGCTACCATCCGCTCGAATTCAGTGGCGTCCAGCGGCAAATAGCGGACATCGCCGCGCGGCCATTGGTCTAGCCGATCTTCGGGCAAATAGATCCGTCGAAATCGTAGTGCGGAAGCATCGCCCTTCGCTTCGGCCGGCGCCGATTCCGCGGCAGGCGTCGACAGCGGGGTAGCCATGCAGGCAAAAAGCGCAAGCAGCCCCCCAACGAAAATAGCGCGACGCATTTTCATGAGTTCGGTTCGTCGGCAGGGCCATCCACGGAGATCGACACCGCGGCAGTGGTCGCCGGTTCCACATCCTCCGTAGGATGGTAGGCCGATCGGGTTGAGCTGCGCTCCAGCCGAAAGCCTGACTGACTGGGCGGAGCGACGAGCGTCTGCTTCTCGCACCCAACCAATGTCGTAGCACGACCGCCACCAATGCCAGTGCGAAACCAAAGCTGGCCGCCTGCGCAACGAGCAACGCCAAATCGGGATAAATCATGGCCGCCAACAGCAACGCGACCGCAATCGCTGCCAGCGCACGGGGGCGGCGAACGGCCGGAAAGTAGACGAGCGCCAAACCAGCCGCGAGCGTCACCAGCGAGGCCGACAAGAGCAGCAACCAGCGTCGAACGACGACCACGCCGAACCGGGCCTGATTGCCGATCGTGCTGAACAGATATTGATTCGCCTGGTCGGGAAGACCAGTTGTTGTCGTACTTTCCGCGGCGCTCGATTCCGCTGCCAAATCAGCCGAGCCCCCGGCGCCGAGCCATTGCTCAAGTTGCCGCTCCTCTTTCCGCGGCACGCGCTCGAATCCCAAAAAATGCGGCCGCCAGGCCCAATCGTACTCCGGCATCAAATCGCCCGTCGCCCAAGCCAGGTTCTCGTCGGGCGGCAACAGCAACTGCCAATAGCAGTGGCGGATTTTTACACTGTCCTCGAACCGCGGAGCTTCTAGCGAGACGCGCCCGTTCTGTGGAATGCGCTCGTCAAACAAATAGCGCAGCTCGAGCCAATGTTCGCGTCGCACGGCCTCGTTCGACAGCGGCACCACTAACTCCCCTTGTGGACCAGTCATGGGAGATAGCGGCTTGCCATCCAGCGTCAACTCGACGTCGCTTGGTAGGATGCCCGCAGGCAATGTCATGTGCAACTGACCGGCGCTGGAGGTCAGATGGTAGCTGACCCGATCTTGCCGAGCCGTTTTAGTGAGCCATGTTTGCACCCAGGCTCGATCGATCCAAGTGGCGCCCAGGAGGCGATGCTCCTCCAGGCTCACCGCCAGCGGCAGGGTTTTCGCTGCATCCGTGATCGTGAGCCGCAGCGGTTCGTTCGTCGCGCGGTTCGAACTGCCGGGCGCAGCCGCCCACGCCTCGCCACGGACGTCGACGCGAATTCCGGCGTCGGACTTGACCGTCACAGCGTTGGCGGCCAGTCGTCCGTCCACAGGAACAATCAATGGCACGTCGAGCGCAGTGCTTTGGCCTGGCGCCAGCCGATCTCGAGCGAGGACGTAGCCGATCTCGAGCGTCAAACCGCCGAGCACCGGATGCGGCAAAGGCAGTTCGACGTGCATCCGGCCGTCGCTTGTTGGATTGCCGATGGCCCGCGGCTCGATGCTGTCCTGGCCGACGGTGAATTTAAGCTGCCGCTGTTCATAAAGGTCGCGCGGCACGTCAAGTTGCAGCCGCTCCAACGGCGCGTAGCGAATCTCATACGTCACCGACTCTTGGATGGTCGAGTCGCGATAGCCGATCAGAATTTGCTGGTCGGCGTTGACGCTCACTTCCTGGGGATGGAGCGTGAACGCCGCCGCGAATTTTGCTCCCGCCTGCTCGCCCCGATAGAACAACGGCGGCTCGTGCCAGGGAAGCGCCGCGAGCGAAGGCAGTTGCGCGGCCGGCGCAGTTGCACGGCTGAAGCCCACCATCTTGTCCGGCTGCGGCGTCAACTCGACGTTGCTGACCGGCACGATGGTCACTTCGGCCGGACCCACCACGTCGGCTCGCGGCTGCGGCAATTTCCATTCCAGCGACTTCGCCGCCGGCGGCACCCGCTGATGAGCGCGAAACGTCAACTCAAAATTGTCGCTTGATGGCTGTGCCAGGGGCACCGACAACGTCGCCGCGTCGCCGCCTCCCGTCGCATTGTGGTCGATCAGCTCGTCGGGCCCCACGCTATCGATATCCCAGCCCGCGACGTCGACGTCGAGCTTGAAAAGCCTGGCTCCGCGAATCGTGTATTTCAACCGCGCTGCAAGCGTGACCTCGTTTCCTCGCACCTCGTAGAGATATTGCGGTTCGACGCTGACGCGCGTTTTTCGAGGCGCGACGCGGACCATCAGCGAACTCGGTTGACCCAGGTATTCGAACCCAGCCGTCAAATCCTTATGGCGCAATGCCTCAGGCAGCTCGCCCACCTGGCGAATCCGGGTCTGATTGCCCCAGACGAGTTGCCAATCGCCCACGACCGATACCGCCACATATCCCCATTGCCGATGCGGAATCGCCTCGGCCACGGCGAAGCCGCTGAGTTCGAGATTCTCGTTCGCCCGGGTGACATCGTAGGCCCGCTCGGTCAGCAATCGTACTTCCACGGGACCAGAAGTCTTGCGATCCAAACGGACTTCGACGTCTCCGCCATCGGCGCCTTGTCCGGGCGATAGCGCATAGCCAGTTTGTCGGCCGCCGACCAGCTCGGAACCGGGAGGCAGATGGACGTGAAAATGATCGAAGTCGGCGCCGAAGCTCCGCACCGTCAGCGTGGCGTCGGTGTTCACACTCCGGCCGTCGATCCGCACCGAGATCAACCCCGTGGCCTCCAGGGCTCCGGACAATCGCGCGGCCGCCTGGTCGGCGGGCCGCCACGCAAGCCAGCACTCGCCGCCGATGCCCAGCAGCGAAATATCGCTGGCTTCCTTTCCGGCCGCTTGCACTTGAGGCGCGGCGCTGCCGGGCGAGGCCGCGGCGGTCGGCGCTGCCAGCGGAACGTGCAGCCGCAGTTGCGACGCCGACGCCCGCGGCAAACTGAGATCCAAACGCTCCTCGCCCACGTTTCCTGCGAGCGAAGCCAACAGATTCAACGTGATTTCATGTTCCGACCCGGCTGGCGCCCGCAGCCAGCAGACATAGCCGTCGCCGGCCGGATCGAACTGCAAAAACTCCTCGCCGCCGCCGGTATGTTGCTCTGGCTGCCGTAGCACCAGCTTGTTCATCCGCAGCGGGACGCGGACCCAATCGGCGGTTGTCACCAGGACCTTGAAAACGGCGGTCAGTTCGGCCCGATCGCCGACCGTTTGACCGGTGATCGTCAACTGCGGCAGGCTGTAATGCGGAGCCGTCTCGGGACGGTCCAACTGTTGCTTCAACCGATAGTAGCGGATGAAATCCTCGTAGCTGAAGCCGGGCACCGGAACGAGCCGGCCATCCTTATCTCGAACATAAAAAACCTCGGGCTTGACTTCGCCGACCGGTGCCGCAGCGGCCGCGTCGGCGGTTGGTTTCGCGGAGCTGGCGGGAGGCGAATCCGGTTGTGTCCCAGGGCCGGACCCGGTTGCCGCTGGCGCGGCGGCGGACTTCGCCGGCGCCGCCGCAGTCGAGTTCTCTGCCGCCGAAGACTTCGCGCCGCCGCTGCCTACATCGGCCGCGCGAACCGCCGCGCCGGTTGCCAACCACGGCAACAGAGCCAGCGCAAGCGAAAGTCTAGTCCGGCGATGCAATCTCGCGCTCCTTTGACGCTCGGCCGCCTCGGAAATTAGGAAGAGGCAGCCCTCGACGATCGCCCGAACGGTTCCCAGAGAAGTGACCGATGCAAACCGTCGGACGGCAGATGTTCCGACCTTATAGTTTACTCAGCCAGGATCGATCATCAAAGTATTTACCCAGGCATCTGGGTAAAATAGCTCCGATTTGCCGATTTTTTTATTACGCATGGGGGCATTGCCCACCCTAGCTGCGCATTGGTTCAGGCAACGTGGTGGGCGCCGCTGGCCCTCCGCAAATGCCCGCACGCTGCGGTCACTTCTTCATGGCCGCGACGGCGAACGCCACGCCCGCTGCAATCGACGCCAAGAAAGCCCCGAGCAAGAATCGCAGCCAACTGAAGGGATCCCAATTGAAAAGATATTGGTAACCGATGATCACCACATTGAAGGCAATCACCGCGATCAGCACGCTGTTCTGCTGTTTGTCCATGCGAGAACTTGGTCTGGCGAAGAGATAGTCGCTGCCGAGCGAACCGCCTGTTGCAAAAGAAGAATGGCTCCGGGCAAACCGCTGAAGAAAAGCACTCGTGCTGGAATCAGAACTGGACAACACGCGGACGAGACAATCCGCCGCTGCGACGGTGTGAAAGAATGGGGACAGGCACCTCGCGACCCGCTGGTAATTGCCATCATTACGCGACTTGCTCGGAGCCAGTCCCCATTCTTTCACAAGCTCTGCGATTGGCGATGATCTACCCAGCTTATTCGATCGCCTTCTTGATCACCGCCACGTAATGCGGCGTCTTCTGCGAGGCGGTCAGCTCGTGGGCTTTCTTCTCGGCCTGCTTGTGTTCGCTGTACTCGAACACGGTCACGACTTTGCCCGTCTGGTTGTGGACACCCCAATAGGCCTTCATGGGCGACAGCGCCTTGGCTGTCTTGGCGCGACTCTTGCGAGCCGTGGGCTTCTTCGGAGCAGCTTTCTTCGCCGCTTTCGGCCCGGCCTCTTCGGCCGCTTCCGCCGCGTCGCCCTGCGCCCGCAACTCTTTCCGATTCAGTACCTTGCGAGCCATATCAAACTCTGGATGCGGGATCTGGAACTGGGAATTTCGCGCTGCGGCGAACTTCGAGCCCCCATGTTAGCGAATCCCACCGCTGCGGGCTAGCGTTGAAAAAGTGTGCTTCATTCGCTGCACGACCGGGCCAGGAGCCGCCGCAGGATGCCCCGGAATCGCCGCCGGCTGACCGTCCGACCCGAGGCGGGGTCGCAGCGCCACCCGTCGTCCACGCGCTCTGCTCGGCGCGTCGCGGCTAACCCCGAATTCAGCGCCTCCCCTTCGTCATTCGTGCTTCGTCATGGATTTCGACATTGGTCATTCGACATTCGTCATTTCCATCCGCCGCGGCCCAATTCTGATTTTTGCGCGGTTCAAGCTCGGCTTGCTTCGAATCCGAGGGCGAACTAGATTCGTAGTCTCCTAGGCCGGCAGCGCGGCCGCTCTTTCTCGGATTCACAACCACAATGGCCTTATCCGCGGTGATGTCTGACATTTCGGTGCAGCCGGTAACGACCCGGCGGCAGCGAAAGGAATTTCTCGATCTGCCGTTCAAGCAATATGCCGGCGATCCAAATTGGATTCCGCCGCTGCTCTACGATCAACGGGCCCTGGTCGGATTCAAGCATCATCCGTTTTACAAGGACGCCGAGGCGCAGGCGTTTCTCGCCTATCGCAATGGCAAAGCCTGCGGTCGAATCGTCGCCATCCTGAACCACGCCCACAACCGATTCCACAAAGAGCGGCGCGGGTTCTTCGGCTTCTTCGAGTCGATCGACGACCTGCAAGTGGCCGAAGCCCTGTTCGGCGCCATCGAGCAATGGTTCGCCCAGCGCGAGATTCACGCCATTCGCGGTCCGCTCAACCCGTCCTTGAACTACGAATGCGGTCTGCTCATCGACGGCTTCGACTCCCCGCCCTACTTCATGATGACCTACAACAAGCCCTTCTACGGGCGGCTGATCGAGCAATGCGGTTTCCAGAAGAGCCACGACATGTACGCCTTCTGGGGGCATCTGGACATGCTCGGCGCGCTCGACCCGAAGCTGGGTCGGATCGCCGAGCAAGCGGCCGAGCGCTTCAATGTGAAAGTCCGGCCGATCGACACCTCGAAATTTCGGGCCGAGTTGGAAACGTTCCTGAATATCTACAACCAGTCGCTCGGCAGCACCTGGGGCTTCGTGCCTTTGTCGACCGCCGAGGTGCGGCACCTGGGCTCGCAACTGAAAACGATGATCGTGCCCGAGCTGGCACTGATGGCCGAGGTCGACGGAAAGCCAATCGGAGCTTGCTTCGGCCTGTTGGACTACAATCCGCGGATCAAGCTCATCAAGGGCCGGTTGTTTCCCTTCGGCTTTATCCGCTTGCTCCGCCGCCGCAGGGAAATCAAGCGGATGCGCGTGATCAGCACGAACGTGGTGCCCGAGTACCAACGCTGGGGCATCGGTCTGGTGTTGCTGAAGGGGTTGCTGCCAAAAATCGCCGAATGGGGAATTCAGGAAGTCGAATTCTCCTGGGTGCTCGAAAGCAACACCCTCTCGCGCGGCAGCCTGGAACGTGGCGGCGCGAAACTCACGAAGACCTATCGCATCTACGACCGCGCGACGGGGAACTCCGGGCGCAGTTGAGTGCGTGTGCCGATTCTTCGCTGGGACCGGCAAGCAAAGTTTGCCGTGCGAATCCCGACGCACTTTGCGCCATGTTTCCTGAAGTCACCGGGGCATCACCGTCAGGCTTCGCCTTCCGGTTCCTGCCCGGCCACCCGGCCGATGAGCTCAGGCGATGAAGGTGGGCGGCGCCATCCTGCAGATCAAGCGGCGGCCGTGTCTTGAGTTGTCTCGCGAGGCACGGATTGGTCGCCTTTCCAGAGCTCGCGCATGACCGAGAAGTACGACGGGTAAACCGTTTGATGATACGGCGACCCGGCGGGGAGTTTGGCCATCAAGCGCCTGTGGGCCGTTCCCAAATTGTGGTAGGGCAGCGCCGGAAACAAATGGTGCAGGGCATGGTAGCGCAGGCCAAGCGGGAAAAACAACTCGGTGAATGCATTGCCCGTGATGTTCACCGAATCTTCCAATTGCGCGAGATAGCTCATCTCGGCCCCGGTGTTGCGATAGTGATGGGCCACCATGTTGCGCACATAGTTCAATCCCAAAGTCATCAACGCCAGGCAATAGAGCTGCACGAGCCGGGTCCACGAATGAACGCCGAGCGCGACCACCGCGAGCATCGCGCCCGCGCGGAGGCAACAGGCCACTTCCAGCGCGGCCCAGGCGCGGCGCGGCGCCGATTCGGGAATATCCAGCCGATGCCGAAAATTGATGACGAACGACGAAGCGTGTTCGAGCGTCCATTGCCGCAGCCGCGGATGCAGAAACGAGATCGGCGCCAACAGCAGCCGCAGAAAAATGTAAATCGGCAGCAGCGGAACTTGCAGCCAAAAGCCCAATAGTTGCCAGCGCGAGCCGACTCCCAGCGGCAGATACTCCCCGTCGCGGATCGTCCCGTACCGATGCGTGTTGTGATGATCGATGTGGTTCTCGTAAAAGAACGATGGCATCAGCATCGGGATTCCGCAGACGAGATTCCAAACGACTTCGAACGTCGTCATCTGTCCGCGGCGCAAATGCGTAATCTCATGGATAAAGCTGCCGGCCCGAAACAGCGCGAATCCGGCGATGAGAAAACTCACCACTTGAACGAGCGAAAATGGGGACGAGCGGAGATAGATGGCAGCCGACCCGTATCCGACCACCAGCGTCAGAACGAGGTCGGCCCAATAGATGTCGGCGCGGTGATCGAACAAATCGCCGATCAGGTCACGAGCATGCCGCAATGAAAACTCGGCGCGTTCCGCTTCAACCGCCGGTGCTTCGACCGTCGCCATAACCTTGCCCCCGACAAATCGGCCATCTTCTGGAATCTGAAAGCGCGACCAACGACCCCTTGCTAGCAAATACAAAGCCTAAGCACGCGATTCGTTTAACTCGATTCAGACAGCCGGCGCGATCATACGGCAATTTCATCGGCAAACTCGCCGCAGCGGGTCCATTGCCAGTTGCACTCATTACGCCGACACGAACTCCGCCCAGGCATCAAGAATCGACGACCTACTCTTTCTATGTACCGCCCTTTGAGGTAAGTAGGGCATTTGCGTGGATTGCGGTATTCTAGAAACGGCTTCAATACCGCGTCAAGCAGTGGGCAGATTTGCAGAAATCTCGGCCCGTTTCACTCGACCCATGAAAGGCAGCGATCATCCGCAGGCGAGGTCACGGGAGCGAGAAGGAACGCTTGCTAGCGGGCGAGCGAAGCCTCGCGGGCAATTCTCTTGTTCCGGCGGCCCGCTAGCAGCAAGCGCCACAATTCGGCCCTGAGACTGGTTCCCGTCGTCAGGCGATAGACGTTGTCTGCCGGCAACTCAGCCATCAGCCGGCGATGGGCCTCGGCCAGATTGTGGTACGGCAACGATGGAAAGAGATGGTGCAGCCCGTGGAAGCGAAGCCCAACCGGAGCCCACAATTCGGTGACGAGTGGGTTGCGCGGATAATTTACCGAATCGACGAGTTGTTCCACGAAGGTCATTTCCCGGCCATCGCTGGTGAACCGATGCGCCCCCAGCGTGCGAATCTCATTGATGAGCATGACCACGACACCCGTCAGATAAACCTGCAATAGAAACGACATCGGCAACACGCCGCGGCGGAAAGGATGCGGACCATCAGGGTCGGCGCCCGGCTGGAGACCACGGTAGAGAAATACGGCGACCGTCAGACAGACGACAAAACACCCGAACTCTTGCAACCGCCAGACGATCATTCTTTCGCGGTCGGGCAAAGGGCGGACATAAGTCGGGTCCATCACCAGCGACGAGGCGTGCCGGTGAACCCAGCGTCGCACCGGCGGAATCACCCAAGCCAATGGCGTCAAGACCAAGAATCGCAGGACCACAAAGGCAGGAATCGCGAAGGATTGCGAGAGGTAGAACAAGATCGCCCAGATCGACTGATGGCCCAGCGGCAGATATTCGCCATCCTGTTTCGTGCCGTAGTACTTGCGCCGATGATGGTCCAGATGCGTGTAGTAGGTGAACGAAGGCAGCAGAAACGGAATGCCGCAGAGCAAATTCCAAACAATGCGGAACGCGCGGAACGTGCCACTCCGAAAATGCACGATCTCGTGAATGAACGACGCCGCGCGGTAGAACAGCAAGCAAGAAGTTAAGAACAATGCGCCCTGTCCCAACGACCAGGCTGGCACCCGGCGCACCACAGCGTAGCAAATCCCGCCGACGATCAACGAAGCGAGAAAATCGGTCCAATAGATCCAAGGCTTCGGCGTGAACAGGTCGCGCACAATGAAGCGTGTCTCAGCCAACGAGAACGGCCCGGATTCGGACTGTGCGTCGGTTTCGGTTTCCGCCTGAAGCATGGTTTTAATTGCTTCTCGAGTCTGAGTCGTCGCTGGCCGGGGGGCCATTTTTCCCGGTCGATTTACCCGTAGAACCACCTTTCCTCTTTTTCGGCCTGCAAGGTGCTTGTATCTTATCTAAACTGAGGGCAACATCAAATCTCCGCCATTTCGGTCCACTGGATTGCGATTCCCCGCATGCGACCTGTCCGAGAAGTCGTGATTACGGGGATGGGCGTCGTCAGCCCGATTGGAATTGGCAACGCCGAGTTCTGGGACTCGCTGCTCAATGGCCGGAGCGGAGTCAGGCGACTGGAATCGTTCGACCCCAGCGGATTGCCCGTCCAAATCGGCGCCGAAATCCGCGACTTCGATCCCAAGGCCTTCGTCCGGCCCCGCAAAAGCCTCAAGGTGATGTCGCGCGACATTCAACTTGGCTTCGCCGCGGCGGATCTGGCCTATGCCGACGCGCGACTCAAGGCCGGGAGCGTCGCGCCGGAGCGGTTGGGCGTGATCTTCGGGGCGGAGTTGATTTACACCGATCTGGAAGAGACGCGCTCTACCTATCAGGGCTGTCTGGTCGAAGGACGTTTCGAATTCGGTCGTTGGGGCACGGTCGCGTTGGCCGAGCTCTTTCCGCTCTGGCTGCTGAAGTATCTGCCGAATATGCCGGCTTGCCATATTGGCATCGCGCACGACGCCCGCGGACCGAACAACTCGTTGGCGCAGGGCGAGGTGTCCGGCCTGGCGGCGCTGCTCGAGGCCAAGCGGACCATCGAGCCGCGGACTGGCGGACGTTATCATCACCGGCGGCACGAGCGCTTCGCGTTTGCATCCCACGGTGTTGTGTTTTCGCGGCGAGGCGCATCAATCGCATCGCAATTCCGACCCGGCGGGCGCCAGCCGGCCGTTCGACGCCGATCGCGATGGCTTGGTCAATGGCGAGGGTGCTGCCGCGTTCGTCCTGGAGAGTCGGGAACATGCACTCGCGCGGGCGCGAACATCTTGGCTCGGGTTCTAGGTGGCGCGATTCGCTTCGAGCCGGTCATGGACGGCCAAGCCTTGCACGGCACCGCAATCCGCAATGCCATGTTGGCGGCGTTGTCGCAGGCGCAACTTCAACCCGGCGACATTGGCCACGTGAATGCCAATGGCCTGGCGACTGTGGAGCACGACCGAATCGAGGCGCGCGAGATTCGCACGTTGCTCGGCGATGTTCCGGTGTTCGCGCCGAAGAGCTACTTTGGCAACCTCGGCGCCGGCACTGGCGCCGTCGAGATGGCCGCTAGCGTGCAAGCGCTGGTGAAAGGCCTGATTCCGCCGACGCTGAACTATGTCCGCCCCGATCCGCTGTGTCCGGTCGAAGTCGTGCACTCGGCGCCCCGTCCCTCGGACAGGTCCACGGCATTGGTGCAGAATTTCACGATCCGAGGGCAGGCGGCCGCGGTGATCCTTGCCGGCGAAACGTAACACGCCGGCCACGTCGCGGGTGAGCTCGCCGCCGCGGGTTACCAGATGTAATCCAAGCCGGCCGAAAGACCGTCGAGAAACAAACCGTTGCTGACGATGATCCCTTTCGGCCCGAACGGCCCCGCCAGATCGATCTGATTGGGGGCCAAGCCCACGCTGGTGAGAAACTCGAAATCGTAGCTCACGCGCAGCCGGGCCTTCGGCGAAATCTGGTAGGCGGCTAACAGATTGATCTCGCTGACGGCGCCGGGTCCGCATTTGGCGCCGAAAAGTGCCTGGCGGCAAGCGTGGGATCGTTGAACGTGGCGGCTAACTCATCTTCGGCGAAGTTCAGACAGATGGCCGATTTTGCGCTGACGCCCACCGACCAACGCTCATATTGGTAGTCCAATTCGACGCCCGGTTGAAATCCGATCAGATTGTTCTGCACCCGCGCGTCGACTTCGCCGCCGAAATCGCCCGCCGGAAAGCCGTCGATCGTGCCTGCCATACTGTTGAGGCCGGCCGACACATTCAGGCGCTCACTTAAGTTCAGATAGCGAAAGCCAAATAAATAAGAAAATGTCGCGGCACTGTTGATGTGCTGATTCCAACGGCCATCATCGGGATCGTAGACCAACTGATCTTCGAGGTAATGCGTCTTGACTGCGCACATTCACCTCGAAGCTGTTGAGGTCGGAATGGTAGTCGAAGTGATAGAAGTCGGCGCCATTGAAAAAATCGGCGTTGGGAAAGTTCAGCAGATTGACCAGCGAGCCAAAATTGCCGAACGTGGTCGCAGTGTCCGTGGTGCTCGGCGTCGCGGCGATGATATTGAAGTGGCCGTTCCAATCGTCGAGACCTTGGAACGTGAACTCCAAGCTGTGATCGTGGTTTTGGTAGTCTTCTCCCAAATAGGTTCCGAGCGTGATATGTGCCCCGGCGGCAAGTCCTAAATTCAAATCCTCCCGATCGATGATCCGGCCGTCGCTCGTGTCCACCAACAATGGGTTATGGCGAAACTGCCGCGTATGATCGAGCGCCTGGGCATCGAATTCGCCGTACCAATCCTGAACTTTAAACCAGTTGCGCGTGCTCAAGATTGCAGGCCAAGCGAATCCCGGCGGCACGGGCGGTCCCAGGGTGGGGCTCCCCTCCGCGATCGCGCCCGGAATCGGTTCTCCTGACTCCATGCTTCCGGCATTCGGGCCAATCGTTTGCGCGGTGATGTCTTCTAGCGGCGGCGCCGTAGTTTCCGTTTGGCCGGAGCTCGGTATGGAACTCGTGCCGGGACGGATTGGAGCGGCGGTCGCCGGGGCGCCTTCGTTGCCGGCAGCCGGCGGAAGAATCGAATCGAGCGGAGCCGCCCGACTTGCAGCCGGAAAAGCCGCCGAGAGCACCGCGGCAACGACGATCCCTGGCGCAAACGCCAAATGGGATGACTTGCCATGCCCCCCTTTAACAGGCTTGCAACGTCTCGTGCTTGCATCGCGATCTTCGCCCTTCAACGGAAACAGCAAATTCCTAATGCTCATCGGAATCGCCAATGCTGACGCAATAGGAATTACCGGCAAAATCAGCAATGTTTTACATCGGCCCCTATTTTCTTCAATTTGCGTATCTCCCAAGCGTCGACTGGACAATGGTTTGTGACCGGCATGTGCCTCGGATGGTCGAGCACCAGACCGGCATAACCCGCTACGGTGCGGCTTGCCATTCCTAGCTGCCATGCCGACCAGCCCCGGCTTAACCGAAAATAGGGGACGAGTTTCGAGCGACCCTGCTGTCCAAGCGCCGGCCGCGGGCATACGATGTGGAAGAATCCATTGAACAATCTGGAGGTTCCCATGAACTCGCCGCTTGAATCACTGATTGCCACCGGCACGAAGCTCTGGCTCGATTCTATCGATCCCGAGTTGGTGAAACTGAACCGCAGCCTGGGGGCCACGGGGCAACTTCGAATCCAATCATCATTTCCGACCTGATCAAGACCGGCCGATTCGACCGGCAACTTGACAAGCTGATCCGCGACGGTGCGGACGACTCGCAAATCGCTTGGCGCCTGACCGACGAACTGGTCCGCGGGGCGCAGGCGGTGTTCCTGCCGGCATGGGAATCGACCGGGGGCAACGACGGTTACGTGAGCTTCGAGCTGGACCCATTGCTCGAGGATCCTCAGTCCGGTCCATCACATGCCCAGCGAGTTGCAAAATACATCGAACTCGGCAAGCAGTGGTCGGCCGGGCACAAGAATCGAATGATCAAAGTGCCGGCCACCCCCGCCGGACTCGATGCGCTCGAGGAGCTTTGCGCCGCGGGCATCACCTTGAATGTGACGCTGATTTTTTCCGACCGGCAATATCGCCTGGCACGTGCCGCGATCTGGCGTGGAGCCCAGCGGCGCAAATCGCTGGACCATTTCAAGAGCGTCTACAGTATTTTTGTCTCGCGATTGGACGTCTATACCGAGCAGCATGTGCCCAAGCTGTCCCCGGCGGCGCAAGGCATGGTGGGCATCGTCAATGCGAAACGCATCTGGGCCGAGAACCGCCAATTCTGGTCCGAGCATCGCACGGCACTGGCGCAGGAAATGATCTTCGCCAGCACGGGCACGAAGAAGCCCAACGATCCCGCTTGGAAATATGTGGCCGCATTCGCCGGCAGCGACATCGAAACCAATCCGCCGGCCACGAACGAGGCGGTGCAGAAAAGCGGCCTGACGTTCACCCGCCAAATCGACGTCCTGCCGGAAAAAGCGGTGCTCGACGAAATCGATCGTTTGGTCAGCATCGAGCACCTCGAAGCAAACATTGATGTCCGAGGGCTTGAAGAAATTCGCCGACCCGCAAAAAGCGCTGCTCGCGTTGATCGCCAAGAAACGGGCCGAGCTATCGGTCGCGAAAAGCTAGTGTCTTGTCAACGCTTGATTTTGGGATTGTGTGCCACTGGCTCTGCCAGTGATCGTGGAATTCTTGCCTTGATCGGTCAGCAACGAAGAACACTGGCAAAGCCTGATTATGTGAAAGAGCGGTCCTCCTGGGAAACTGAGTACGGCGTAGCACGGGGCTCGCCCAAGGTTAACCCGAGGAGGACCAGGCGATGTTATACCTAGCGATCGATCAGCACGGCAAACAATTGACCGTCAATTTGCGAAACGAGGAGGGCGCGGTGGTCGAGTGCCGGCAAGTGAGCACCAAGTGGGGGGCCGTGGAAGGCTATTTCCGCGAGTTGGCTGAGCGCAGCGCTGCCGACGGCGGCTATGTGGCGCTCGTGGAAGTCTGCGGCTTCAACGATTGGCTGCTCGAACGCTTGCCCGGCTGGGGCTGTCGCCAGGTGTTGCTGGTTCAGCCGGAGCGACGGTCGCGGCAGAAAACCGATCGGCGCGACGCCAACCGGCTGGGCGAGCTGTTGTGGGTCAACCGGCAGCGGTTGCTGAGCGGGCAGCGCGTGCAAGGCTTGCGGCAGGTGCATTGGCCCTCGGCGATCGAGCGCGAGGATCGCCGCCTCACTTCCCTGCGGCGTGAGTTGGGAGCGCGGCGCACGCGGATTCTCAATCGCATCCAGCACCTGTTGCTGCGACACAACATCAAGCAGGAGATGCCGACGCGGGGCCTGCAAACCGTGGCTACCCGTCGCTGGCTGGCGCGGCTGACGCTCGTGCGCATCGACCGCTTGGATCTCGATCAATTGCTGGAGGACTGGCAGTCGTGCGACAAACACTTGAAGCAAGTGAACGAGGAAATCCGCGTGCGTTACGATCAACATCCCACCGCGTCGATCGTGGCCACGATGCCCGGCTGCGGACCCTACACGGCCTTGGCGTTGGCGGCGCGGATCGGCTCGATCGCTCGCTTTCCGAGTCCGCGCAGCCTGGCGAACTTCTTCGGCTTGACGCCCGGTTGCCGCAATTCGGGCGAGGCCACGCAACGGTTGGGCTCGATCACCAAGGCAGGGAGTCCGCTGGCGCGGTTCCTGCTGGGTCAGATCGTGCTGCATGTCTTGCGACGTGACCGCTGGATGCGCGCCTGGTATCAACGCATCAAGAACGACGCGGCGCCAAGATCGCGCGGGTGGCGGTGATGCGCCGGGCGACGACGATCCTGTGGCAGATGCTGACGCGACAGGAGGCCTATTGCCTGGGTGGACCTCCGCGGCTTCGACTGAGGGCGCGGGCCGCGGCGGGGCCTGTCGGGCTTGCGCGCCGGTCCGGGGAAGGGACCATCAGGACCCCAAGGTCCCTTCCCTCGACCCATCCCCCTTCCCCTCTTCTCTGTCCCGGGGAAACAAGGAACAAGCATTGTCGTGAACACGACTCGAACCAGCTCGCTCTCGAACCAACACCAACCTTGAAGGAACACGAATCCGCATGAACTAAACACGAGCGGTGGCTGTGCTCGTCGGCGGCTCGTTCCGCCGATGCCCGCAACCCGCGCTAGGTCGAGGTGGCACTTGGGCGAAAGTTCGCCGCTGGTTTGGCGCAACATCGCCGTTAGCCTGATTGGGCCGTGCGGGCTTGCGGGGTGATCGTACCGAGATAATCCGTGCGGAGGCCCAAGCGCTTCCAGCGACTGCCGCCAGCGGCGGACGTATTCACGAAGGGATGTATTGGGGCGCGGTCGCAAAGAAAAGAACGACCGCCGGCGAACCCGCAAATCCGAGATCACGCCTTCCACGCACCGCCGCGCATCGCAACGAAGCAAAACTAAAGAAACCAGATCGAACTCAAAAAAGCCGCAAGCTCGGCGACCGGAGAAACCCCGCACCCAATTCCCCAAGATGACCTCTTGACACTCAAAGCTCTTTCAGGGAA
>CAVRYO010000012.1:0-233974 GCA_963725485.1 Pirellulales bacterium
CCCATGCGCGCCTGGAAATGTTTGACTGCCGCGGTCAGGCCAGCGTCCCATTTGCGCGCGGCGGCGCCTGAGCCGGCGCTGTCGAGATCGTCTTCGATGGCGAGCCGCTTTCTGAGCTTCGCCACCGCCTCGCCTTTGGCGCCCGGGTGTAGCGCGGGGATGTCGGTCGGCCAGCCGCCGTCGGCGACGATGCGCGCGTAGCGCTCGGCGGCCTTCTGCGTCGCGAAGAAGGTCTCGGCCGACAGCGTCGGATGCGGGTCGGTGGAGAGCGCGGTCTCCAAAGCGCGGCACGACGGGACGCGGCTTCGGCTTCGGCTTGGGGGCGAGCTCTACAGGTATGGGCGCAGGAGCGGGCGCTTCGCCAGGCGTCGCCGCGGCCGGTGTCGGCGCCGGAGCAGGCGTGGCCGCGGGCGCGGTTTGCGCGGGGGACGGCGCCGGCGCGGGCGAAGCCTGCGGGGTCGACGCCGCGGGCTTTGGCGCCGCGGCTTGCGGCGTCGCCGCCGGCTGTGGGGCAGCGCTCGGCGACGGCGAGGGCGCAGGCCCCACTTCGGCTAAAGCCGCGCCGATCGTCAGCGCGATGGCCGCCGCGCCGAGCGCCAAATGCTTCGACCAAATCATGCGAGCCCGCCATTTCCCTACGGGGAAGGTAGCAAATTCCTACGCCCAAGAGGGTTACTAATTTGCCACAAAGGCGAGTTTGCGGCGAGGCACGAGATCGCAACTCATCCGCATCGGCGCCTTTATATCGGCTCATTCCGCGGCAAAACGGTCGCGTCGGCGATTTCAAGTCCTGGACGACGTGAACGCCGTTATGATTCGGGGCAAATGACGAAGCTTAAGGCTCGTCGCATTTCATCGAAACCAGGCTGAGACCGGCGCCGATGCGACGCCGCCGCCGTAAATTGGGATAGTTCATCATGCAAAGCCTGAAAACCTTACTCACAGCGGCGCTGATCGCCGCCGCGGTCCCGACGCTCGGCGCGAACATCGCATCGGCGCAGAGCTGCTCCTGCGAGGAGGGCGCCGCGCCGCGCGCTTCGCGCGTGGATATCATCGCTGACGAGGCGCCGCCGCCCTTGCCCGACTACGAGCAGCCGCCGCTGCCCGCGCCCGGATACCTCTGGACGCCCGGATATTGGGCCTGGAACAGCTACGAATATTACTGGGTCCCGGGCACCTGGGTGGAGCCGCCGCGGGTCGGATATCTCTGGACGCCGGGCTATTGGGGCTATGTCGACGGCGAATATGCCTTCCATCGCGGCTATTGGGGCGAGCGCGTCGGCTTCTACGGCGGCGTATCCTATGGCTTCGGCTATTACCGGCGCCGGCTTCCTCGGCGGCCGATGGGACGGCGACCATTATTCCTACAACCGCACCGTCAACAATTTCGGGACGGTCAATATCACCAATGTCTACGAGCAGCCGGCGCCGCGGGTAAGCGAACGCGCGAGCTTCAACGGCGGCCCGGAAGGCATTCACGCCAAGCCGACCCCGGCGGAGCTCGCCGCCGGGAAGCAGGCGCACCTGCCGCCGACCAGCCGAGCAGCGGCAGAACGCGAAGGTGGCGAGCCGCACGGAATCAGCTTTCGTCTCCTCCAACCAGGGAAAGCCGCCGGTCGCGGCGACGGCGAAGCCCGGCGAGCTGAAGGGCGCGGCCGTCGTGCCCGCCAAAGCCGCCGGCGGCCCGCTGCCGGAGAAGAAGCCGGAAACGCCGCTCCCGTCGGCGCGAAAACAGAGGGAGGTAAGCCTTTGCTGGACACGGGCTCCAAGGGCGAGCCCGCGGGCGGCGCCCGAGCGCAAGAAGGACGAGAAGGCGGGCAAAGCCGAGCCGGACGCCAACACCGAGACTACGCCCGAGAAACCGAAGAACGAGCGGGAGCGTCAGAAGCCCGGCGACGCCAAGCCGGAGCTGCGCGACACGAAATCGGAAACCGATCAGGCAAAGCCCGACGAGCCTAAGGCCGAGAAGCCAAGGATCGAACGGGAACGTCGCAAGCCCGAGGACACCGAGGCGAAGCCCGAGAAGCCGAAGACCGAACTGGAGCGTCCAAGGCCGCCTGAGCCGAAAGCCGAGAGGCCGCGAACCGAGGAGCGCCCGCGGCTGTCCGAGCCCGAGCCGAAAGCCGAGAAGCCGCGAACCGAGATGGAGCGTCCGCGGCCGCCGGCGCCCGCCGCCGGCCCGAGGCCCGAACCGCCAAGGCCGGCCGAGCATCGCGAGGGCGGCCCGAAATGCGCGCACCCCGGGGAACCGAATTGCCCGAAGTGATGAACGCGTAAAGTCATCGTGAAAGCGAGGGGGCGAGCCAGGCTCGCCTCCGGCATATCTCCTGCTTGCGGAGTCGGTCGAGCGGTAGCAGCTTCGTGCGCCGCGCCTTCGGGAGAGCGTCGCTTGCGCCGAGAACAACTGACGGAAAAAATTCTCGACATCAAACGCGCCCGCGGCTGGAGCTGGGCGCACATTTGCGCGGAGATCGGCGGCGTCTCCGCCGTGATTCTCGTCGGCGCGCTGCTCGGCCAGATGAAACTGGTCAAGCCGCTCGCCGCCAAGGCCGCCGCGTTGTTCGGCCTGGACGAGGCGGAGCAGCGGATGCTCAACGAGACGCCTTACCGCGGCGGCCCGATGCCGCCGACCGATCCGCTGATCTACCGCTTCTTCGAGTTGGTAATGGTCAACGGACCTGCGTGGAAGGCGCTGATCGAAGAGCAGTTCGGCGACGGTATCATGTCGGCGATCGACTTCGACATGGAGATTTCCCGCGAGCCGAATCCGAAGGGCGATCGCGTGCGCATCTCGATGTCCGGAAAATTTCTGCCGTACAAATATTATGGCGCGGAGCAGGGCTTGCCGGAGTACGGGTTCAAGGAGGCCTGAGCGGGCGGAGCGGAGTTGGGGTTTGACAAGTTAGCAGAAATCCCCGCCAGATAGGTTCCCGCCGCGCGCGAGGTCGCCGATGCTATGGAGCGATGAATAGCGCGCCTCGGTGGGGAGGCTTGGATTGGCTCGGCTTTCGAAGCTCAAAGTTTTTATTTCGCATGCTTCATGCGATACGTGGGTAGCCAAGCAAATAAAATTGCACATTGAGCAAATAGGATGCGGCACATTTCTTGATAACGAGAACATCGATAGTGGGATGATTTTGAAGATAAGCTCATTATTGCAGCGCGCCAATGCGATGAATTGCTGGTATTGCTGACCCCCACGGCGCTTGAGCGAAAGTATATTTGGATGGAGATCGGGATGTTCGTCGGCGCGCGCAAGCGCGTCGTGTCGGTCCTCTACGGGGTCGAACCCGCAGGATCTCCGCGGCGATCCGCAGCTTCCGGTGACCCTGAAACGCCTCCAGTGGGTCGACATAAATGAGATCGATGCCTATTTTCGCCAACTCAAGGCGCGCTTGCGCAAGCGAGGTCCGGCGTGAAATCGGTTTTCATTTCCTACGCCCGCAAGGATGCGCCGGTCGCATGGGAGATCGCGCGCGCGCTCGCCAGTCGCGGCGTCAGCGTCGCGACGGATCAGGACCTCGAGGGCGGCGAGAACTGGCAGGATCGAATCGAGGACGCCATGGACCGCTCCGACATCGCGCTGCTTTGCGTGAGCCCGGATTATCTCGACTCCAAATGGGCTCAGTTCGAGATCGGCTATTGGGCTGCGCGCACTCGCGGCGGCGGCGTCAAAGCGACGCCTATCCTCCTTGGCGATGCGCCGATGCCGAAGCTCTTGTCGCACTTAAACGGCATTGACGCGCGCGATCTTTCGACGCGCGAGATCGTCGACAAAGTTATGGCGAACACGTATGAGTTAAATCAGCCGCCGGCGCGCCCGAGCGTCGTCCTGCCTAACGCTCGTCCGCGAGCGGCGCCGGCGCGGGGCCGGTCAGTGTCGCGCCAGCGCGCGCAAAGGGCCGCGCGAGCGAGCGCGTGGCGGTCGCGTAATCGTCGCGGTGTTCGCCGACGCCGAATTCGCGCACCTCGCGCTCGCGCGTCGGCATGTGCAGCGTGCCGAACGCCCAGTCCCACACCGCCAGCGCGAAGCCGAGGTTCTTGTCGAAATGCCGGGGGTCGGTCGAGTGGTGCACCTGATGATGCGCCGGGCTTTGGAACAATTTGCCGGCGAGGCCGGGGAATGAAATCCAGAGGTGACTGTGGCGCAGATGCCCCCAAGTCAACATGAAGATCGCCAGCACGATATTGCCGTTCAACAAAGTCAGATGGCCGACGCCGGGCCCAAAAGCCCAAGTCATCAGCCCGAACGTCAGGCCCGTCGTCGCGGCGATGACGTTCATGAAGAAGATGATCTCCACGGGATGCTGCCGCATCTCCGTGAAAGTCGTCATCACCTCCGCGGAATGATGGACCTTGTGGAACTCCCACAGCGTGGGAATGCGGTGGAAGGCGTAGTGGGACGCCCAGTAGCCGAATTCATAGGCGAGCAGTTCGGCGAGGGTGGCGATCAGCATGACGAGCCCCGGCGGCAAGCCAGAGCGCCGCATGGGCGCCGAATACGCGCGTCAGCGCGCCGATCGCATGATCGCGCCAGAAGAAGGCGCCGACGACGAGCAGTCCGTAACCCGACGCGAACACGAGCGTATTGAGCGCCCACAGCCGCATGTCGACCAGCGAGGAGGGATGCAGCAGGATGCGGCGCGGAAACACCGCGCGAACGAAGGTTTTGAGATCGATCGAGCGCCCGCGCGCGCGGCGGCGCAGGAAAAACCAGACGAGCGTGAAGATGAGCGCGCCGCACAACGCCGGCGCGCCGTAGGGCGAACCGGCCCCGAACGTCCCGACGAGGCGCGTCCACTCGTCCCGCACCAACCAACGCAACGCTTCCATCAGGCCGACCCTCGCGGCCGCCGGGCCTTGCCCACTCGGCGCCGAGGGAGGCTACCTGATGCGCCGTGCAGGAAGCGTTAAGTCGGGGGCTGCGTTTTGTTGCGGGATCAATACCGTCATCCCCGCGAAAGCGCATCGCGCTCCGCTCCGAATGCAGAGGATTGGCCTTGAAAAGCAGGGTTCCGTCATGGCCGGACTTGTGCCGGCCATCCACGTCGTGACGCGCATCGCAGGTTCAAGTCTATAGCGCCTCGGGCGCCGAGAAACGCGTTAAATTTCTGAAACCGCCGCGTCGTTTCACGGCGTGGATACCCGGCACAAGGCCGGGCATGACGCGGATGGCCGTCACTTGCCACAGTTCGAATCCGGCAGAAACTCCAGCTTCTTGAGCTTCGCGGTCAGGGCGAAGGCGCCGTAATCGAGCTTCAGCGAACCAGAGACGCCGTTCTCGTAGAGATCGAACGACATCGTGTAGTCCGGCGCGGAATCCTTATTGGCTTCGTTGAAGTAGGAAATCGTCACCGGCCAGCGCGCCACTTCGGCGAGCTTCGGCGGAGACTGCGGAGTCGAGGCTCTCGCCTTTGTGTTGCGGGCCGATGATCGTCAGCGTCGAATAGACCTTCTTGCCGGTGTCCGATCCGTCGAACACGCGCGCCTCGAGCACACGGCCGCCCTGCTTGGCGGTGGAGATGATGCGCTCGACATGCTGCGTCGGGAACAGGATGTCGCGCCCGATGTCGACTTTCTCCTTGCCCGGCTTGACCAGATCGACGTCGATCGACCCGTTGTCCTCGCGCGCGGCCGAGCCCGAGATCGGCGGCTGCGCGGAGCCGGCGGTCTGCGTCGAAATTTCGAAATGCAGCGATTTCGCCTCGCCGTCCTCAAAGGAAACCGCGTTGATGTCGGAAGCGACCGCCCCGCCTTCGGAGCGCTGCAATTCCGTCAATTGCCGGAAGTTGGAGGCATAGCCCTCGCAGGTCGAGCCGCGGAACTCGTAGGCGATCAGCCCGGCGGCCGAAATGGGCGCGTCGGCGTTCATCGAACGGTCCGAATTGACGGTTCCCAGCGAGATCTCATAGCCGGCGCGGTGGGACGCCAGCGGCGCCGGACTATCGGCGTCGGCCGCCGAAACGACCATCGCCGCCATGAGCCCCGCCAACCGAATACCGTTCCGCATGCTTGGCTCCGTCTCGCGATTTTTCTTAGCATAGCACGTTTCCCGCCCGTTTTAGTCGGTTTCGTGACCAATCAATCCTTTCCGTCCTGGGGGCAGCGGCGTCCAGGCCTCGGCGAGCGTATCGGAAGGGTCGAGCGGCTCCTCGTCCGGCCGGAGCGCCTCGGCGTCGTCGGGCCGCGGCACGCCGTAGCCGGGCGGCAGCTTGCCCTCGAACAGGCCCGCGCCCTGCAATTCGTCGAGCCCCGGCAGATCGCCGACTTGCTCCAGTCCGAAATGCACGAGGAATTTGTGGGTCGTTCCATAGGTGATCGGCCGGCCCGGCGCCTTGCGGCGGCCGCGCATGCGCACCCAGCCCGCCTCCATCAGCACGTCGAGCGCGCCCTTCGACACCGCGACGCCGCGGATGTCCTCGATTTCGGCGCGCGTGACGGGCTGATGATAGGCGGCGATCGCCAGCGTTTCGATGGCCGCGCGAGACAGCTTCTTCGTCTCGGCTTCCTCGCGCGCGAGCAGCCAAGCCATGTCGGGCGCGGTGCGGAACATCCAGCGTCCGGCGAGCCGCACGACTTGGACGCCGCGGCCTTCATATTGGCGCTGCAACTCGGCCAGCGCGCCTTTGACATCGCAACCGTGCGGGAGCCGTCCGGCGAGCGTCGCCTCGTCGATCGGCTCGGCGGCGGCAAACAGCAGCGCCTCCACGACCCTCAGGTCTTCCGGCGTGAAACGGATTTCCGGGGATTCGAACAGACGCGTGACGACGGCCATCGGCAGAACTCAGGTTTCGACAAGCGCGAGTTGCGGCCCAGTCTCGTCCGGCTCGCGTTTGCGCAGGTAAAGCGGCGCGAAATGCGCGTCCTGCCGCAATTCGATCAGCCCTTCGCGCACCAACTCCAGCGACGCGGAAAACGAGGAGGCGCGCGCGCTGCGCCGCAGTTTCGGGTCGACGCAGAATTCGAGCAGCCAGCCGTCGAGGCTCGTCCAATCGGCCGCGCGCCCGATCAGCCGGCCCAGCGCCTCGCGCGCCTCGGTAAGCGACCAAACCTCGCGCGGCTTCATGCGCACATGCGTGCGGGCGCGCTTTTGCGACTGGCGCGCATAGGCGGAGATCAGATCGTAGAGCGTCGCCGAGTAGGTTGGGGTCGCCGGCAGGTCGATCGATTCCGGCGCGCCGCGCGCGAATACGTCGCGCCCGAGTTGCGGCCGCTTCATCAGCAGGTCCGCCGCGCGCCGAATGACTTCGAGACGGCGCAGCCGCTCGGCGAGTTTTTCGGCGAGATCGGCCGCGTCCTCCGCGATTTCCTTCGGCGGCGACGGCAGCAGCAGGCGCGATTTGAGATAGGCGAGCCAGGCCGCCATCACCAGATAGTCGGCCGCGAGCTCCAGCCTGCCTTTGCGCGCCGCCTCGACGAACGCGAGATATTGGTTGGCGAGATCCAGGATCGAGATCGCCGCGAGGTCGACCTTCTGCCGCCGCGCCAGTTCGAGCAGAAGGTCGAGCGGACCCTCGAAACCCGCGACGTCGACGGTGAATGCGGGCTCGCCGAGCGCGCGCTCGACTTCAAAGCCGTCGCCGATCGGCGGCGTCCGCGCCGCCATGCCTGTGTCTGCGCGACCGATTCGCATGCTCCGACCTTGGCGCGAGCCTTTCGCTTACGCAAGGCGCGCGCCGCGGCGTCCCCAACGCTCCGCGCGAGCGCGAGATCGGACGCCGCTCTCCCCTTAACCTTGAACATAAAGGTAAACAAAAGCTTGTCGAAGCCATTCTAAAGGTTTCGATTGCCACGCCGGGCTGATCGCGATAAAGTATTGTCATAGATCGAGGCGGATCGCGAAGACGAACTGCAAGACCTCGACTTCGCAATCTCGACGGAAAACCTCATGGGGCGCTCGGGTCCGCCGCATCTCCCGAGTCCATGAGGTCGGCCGGTCCGAACAGTCTAGGAGTGGCCTCCTCAATGATTGTTCTGGACCGGCCACTTTCTTTTGGAGCAGCGACCTCTTTCTTTGGAGCGGCTGCCTAATGCTTTTGGAGCGGCGGCCTCCAGGCCGCCGAGCTCCCGCTACACGTTATCGTCGGCCTGGAGGCCGACGCTCCGCGACTCTCTCAGTATCGGCGCAGCAAGCTGACCAACTTGCCCTGTATCTTCACCCTATCGGGTCCGAAGATCCGGGTTTCATAGGCGGGGTTGGCGGCTTCGAGCGCAAGCGAGGCGCCGCGCTTGCGCAGCCGCTTCAGCGTGGCCTCCTCGCCGTCGATCAGCGCGACGACGATATCGCCGGTTTCCGCCGAATCCTGCTTGCGGATGACGACCGTATCGTTTTCGTGGATGCCGGCCTCGATCATCGAATCGCCGCGAACCTCGAGCGCGAAATGATCGCCGGCGCCCAGAAATTCGGCGGGCATCGGAATCGTCTGGGTGCGGGTCTGGATCGCCTCGATCGGCGTGCCGGCGGCGATCCGGCCCATGACCGGCACCATCACCGCGGGATTGTCGTTGACCGGCGCGCTCGAAGCCGCCCGACCGCGCCCGAGGTTGCCGGAGATCACGCTCGGCGAGAACGCGCGGGGCCGCGCGGGCGTCTGCACGGTCGCCGATTCCGGCAGTCGCAGCACTTCGATCGCCCGGGCGCGATTGGCCAGCCGCTTGATGAAGCCGCGCTCCTCCAGCGCCATGATGAGCCGATGGATGCCCGACTTCGAGCGCAAATCGAGCGCCTCTTTCATTTCATCGAAGCTCGGCGGCACGCCCTCGGCCTGCAGACGCTCGTGAATGAAGCGCAGCAATTCGCTCTGTTTCCTGGTCAGCATCGATTTCTCCGTCGGGCCGTGCGCCGCGCGAGTCGCCGGAGCATCGGGGCAAGACGTAAACAATTCACGAACGGTCCTTATATGTTCTTTTTTGGTTCCGCAAGCCCAAGGCCAAAATTTTGCCGGGGTATCCGTAGCGACGGGACGGCGGACGTCCACATCGCCGCAAGGTCGCCGTCGCGAGACGCGCGCGCCGCTCCGCGGAAGCGGGCCTCGAAGATAGACCGCTTCCGCGTCCGGGCGTAAGTTTCGCGGCGCGCGCAGAAGGAACAGCGCATGCCCGGACATCTCGTCGAAGGCCGCTGGGAGACGGGGCGCGGGCCCGCGACGACCGACGCCCGCGGCGGCTTTGTGCGCAAGGGTACGACGTTCCGCTCTTGGGTCACGCCGGATGGCGCGCCCGGGCCGACCGGCGAAGGCGGTTTCGCCGCCGAGGCCGGGCGCTACCATCTCTACGTCTCCTACGCCTGCCCGTGGGCGCATCGCACGCTGATCTTCCGCAAACTGAAGGGGCTTGGAGCCGTTGATCGGCCTGTCCGTCGTGCATTGGTTGCTCGGCGACGACGGCTGGACGTTCTCCGCAGGGCCCGGCGTGATCGCCGACACCGTCAACGGCGGCCGAAAAACTCTACGAGCTCTACGTGCGCGCCGAGTCCGACTACACCGGCCGCGTCACCGTGCCGGTGCTGTGGGACAAGCGGCGCGGAACCATCGTCAGCAACGAAAGCGCCGACATCATCCGCATGTTCAATTCCGCCTTCGATGGTCTCGGCGCCACGCCCGGCGACTATTACCCGCATGCGCTGCGCGCGGAAATCGACGCGCTCAACGCGCGCATCTACGAAACCGTCAACAACGGCGTCTATCGCTGCGGGTTCGCGGCGACCCAGGGCGCCTACGACGAGGCGGTGGCGGCGCTGTTCGCCACGCTCGACGATCTCGAGGCGAGGCTGGAGGGCCGCCGCTTCCTGTTCGGCGAGGCGCCGACCGAAGCGGACTGGCGGCTGTTCGTGACGCTGTTGCGGTTCGATCCCGTCTATGTCGGGCTGTTCAAATGCAACATCCGCCGCATCGCCGATTATCCGAAATCTTCGCCGCTACCGCGACGAACTGCGCGCGTGGCCGGGGATCGAGGAAACAATCAACCTCGAGCACATCAAGCGCCACTATTACGAGAGCCTGCGCTTCATCAACCCGACCGGCATCGTGCCGGCGGGGCCGGCGATTAGAGCGGCTCAGTCGCCAGGTCGAGCGTCACGCCGCTCCCCGTCGCCCGGAAGGACTCTCGCGCCGTCAATTCGCCGGCGAGGCCTTCGAGCGCGGCGCGCACGTGCGTCGAGCGCGACGGTCTCCGGCGCCTCCAGGACGCGCCTCGGCGTGAAACATCGGCGCGCCGCTGAACGGCGCGGGGCGCAGGTCGGTCTCGAACTCCGACGATGTTGACGCCGAGCCGGCCAGCGCGCGCGTCGCGTCGCGCACGATGCCGGGGCGGTCGAGGCCGAGCAGTTCGAGCGCGCAGCCGGCGCTTCGGCGGCTCGGCGTCTGCGCCGCCCGCGGGTGACGGTGACCTTGAGGCCGGGCAGCGCGCCGAGCGCCGCTTCGAGCGCTCGGCGTCCGCTCGGCGGGCGCGTCGGCGCGCACGACGCCGGCGAACTGGCCGGCGAGCCGCGCGAGCCGGCTTTCGAGCCACGTCCCGCCATGCGCCGCGACGGCGTCGGAGACCGCGCTGACGAGGCCCGCGCGGTCCGGGCCGACGAAAGCGATGACGAGCGAAAGCCAAGCGCGCCTCCTGTTCTCGTGGCTCCTTCGTGCCTTGGTGGCGAATCTTTCAACATAGCACAAAGGACGCACGCACGCGCGCACGGCCGCGCCGCTCCTCCGTCGCGAAATCCATCGCGTCGATGCGCTGCGCCCGCCGCGTCGACCTTCTCCGCGGAAACCATCACCTCGCCGAGGTCGTCCTGCGCCGCGCGGAAATGCGCCTTCGAGCTTGGCCGACGCGCTCGGCGAGCCGCTTGCGCGTCGGCGACCAGCTTGCCGACCTCGCCCTGGATCGTGTGCACGGATTCCCGCACCGCCGCGTCGCGCAGCATCGACTGCGCGACCTGGATCGCCATCATCATCAGCGACGGCGAGACGATCACCACCCGCGCCCGATGCGCGCGTTGCACGACGTCGTCGAAATGCTCGACGAGGTCGGCGTAGATCGATTCCGAGGGCACGAACATCAGCGCCACGTCCTGCGTCTCGCCCGGGCACAGATATTGCTCCTCGATGTCGGCGACGTGCCGGCCGACGTCGGCGCGCACGCGGCGCGCCGGCGAGCTTGCGCCCCTCGTCGTCGCGCGCGCGGCGGAACTCGGCGATGGCCTCGAGCGGAAATTTCGCGTCGACGACCAGCGGGCGCGACGTCGCCCGGCAGATGGATCACGCAATCGGGCCGCGACTTGTTGGCGAGCGTGTACTGGAACGCGTAGGCGCCCGGCGGCAGGCCGTCGCGCACGATCGTCTCCATCCGACCCTGGCCGAAGGCGCCGCGCGTCTGTTTGTTGGCGAGGATTTCCTTCAGCGACACCATCTCCTCGGCCATGCCGGAAAGCCGGCGTCTGCGCCGCGTCGATGACGGCGAGCCGCTCGTTGAGCCGGCCGAGGGTCTCGCCGGTCGTGCGCGTCTGCGCGTCGAGCCGCTCCGCCATCAGGCCGCGCGAGATCGGTCTGGCGCGCGCCGAGCCATTCGCCGAGCGATCGCGACCCCGCCGGAGAGTTCGGCGATGTCGCGCGACGTCGCCGGCCGCGAGCGAGCGCGAGGATCAGCGCCAGCGCCAGCGCGACGCAGGCGGCGAGCGCCGCCGCCAGCGCCTCGCCGACGGTGACGGGAAACCTTCCAGCACGAACAGAGCGGCGTTCAACTTCGGCCTCTGGGCAAAGTCGCGGGAAACGCTCATATCATAGGCGACGCCGAAGCGAACAGAATAGGAACAGCGTTTGACCGCCGCCCGCGCGCCGTCTATTTCGAGCGCGCCTCAAAGCCCAAAACCCTCCATGGCCATCCGCGACATCATCACGCTTCCCGACCCGAAACTGCGCCTCATCAGCAAACCGATCGAGCGGGTCGACGACGACCTGCGTCGGCTGATCGACGACATGCTGGAGACCATGTACGAGGCGCCGGGCATCGGGCTCGCGGCGATCCAGATCGCCGAGCCGATCCGGCTGCTGGTCGTCGACACCGCGCCGAAGGACGCGCCGCGCGAGCCGATGGCGCTCGATCAATCCCGAGATTCTCTGGTCCTCCGACGAGCGCAGCGTCTATGAGGAAGGCTGCCTGTCGATCCCCGAATATTACGAGGAGATCGAGCGGCCGGCGAGCGTGCGCGTCGATACGTCGATCGCGAGGGCAAGACGCAGGAGCTGCGCCGAGGGCCTGCTCGCGACGGTGCTGCAGCACGAGATCGACCATCTCAACGGCGTGCTGTTCATCGATTATCTGTCGAAACTGAAGCGCGACCGGGTCGTCAAGAAATTCGCCAAGATCGCGCGGCGCGACGACGGCAAAGGGAGGCTGTAGGTCTGTAGCGTCGCGAAGCGGCGGGCGTCCACGCCCACCGGTGCGCGTCTCGGAACGCCCACCCTCCGAGGCGCGACGCGTCGGACCTCACGCCGCGTCGCCAACCCTGAGCGCGCGCAGCTGCGCATCGAATATCGCGTGACCGAGATCGGCCACGTCGTTGGCGACCTCGCGCAGCATCGAGAGCGCGGTCGGACGCCGCGCCGTGAGTTTGCCGGTCAATTGGCATGCGTCGAATGCGAACTCGGTCTTGAACTTCGCCGCCAGCCGCAGCATCGCCGCGTTTTCCGGCATGCAGATGATCTCGATCGTCTCCACGCCGTGATTTCTCGCCGCCTCGAGGATCCGTCCGAACAATTTTTCGCCGATCCCGCGCTTGCGGAAGGCGGGCTCGACGCTGAAGGCGGCCTCCGCGCGGATGTGGCGGTTGAACGGCGCCTGTTCGGTCCAGATCGCCTGGCTCGAGCGCAGCTCGGCCGCGCCGTGCAATCCGTGATCGAGGAAGGCGCCGAACACGAGATCGCCCTTGCCGAAACAATGCTCCGCATACTGACGAAGAAACGCGTCCGACACGCCGCCGCCGAAGCGCATGTGACGGGAGTAATCGTCGAGCCGCAGCAGGTGGTCGCGGAACGACGGCAGGTCGGACGGCCAAAGCCGCCGGATTTCCGCGGGACCTAAGTTTCGGCGATTTCTGCATTGTCGAAAGTCATAGCGCTATCCAGGTTCTCTCCAGAGCGCCTCCCGCGCCGCATATTGTGCACTGCAGCATAATTTCGCAAGGCTAATGTCGGGGTGTTACCGATCGATGAAACCAGCAGCAGAGGCTCTCGCCGGCGCCCGGAACTTCCGCAAGCCTCGGCAATAAATACCCGTAAAATCAAAAAGTTCATACGTTCACAGTGAATGTACATTGATGAGCTTACCTGAAACTGACCATTCAGCACAGCCGCGACATATGGACGCGATGACGTTTGCGGCTCACGCCGGCATTGCGAATCTCAGCCCATTCAAACGCTGAGAATGTCGCACTCCCCGGCGTCAAGGCAAGGCCGGAACCGCAGGTTTCGGAATTTCGCTACGAAATGCGAGCCGTGGGTGATGGACGCCGACGCTCGCACATGACGCGGGCGTACCGTGAGGCTGGCGATTCGATACCGAGACCTTCGGCGATCGGTCAGCATTTCGCGGACCAACGCCTTATCGGGCGTTCACGAGTTTTACTCAATGTTCATTAACCTATCGCAGGTTAACGGCGCGCCGCGCGGACGGGAAGTCGCTTCGTTCGGATTTTCGCCCGTTTCGCAGCGCACGGGTCCGCCATGAATCAGTCGGGGAGCTCGCGGATGAGGTTGGCTGCGTCGTTGCTGGCTTGCGCCGTCTTGATCGCCGGCGCGGTCGACGCCTCGGCGGCGAAAAAAGACAAGGACAAGGACAAGGATAAGGATTCGGGCGGCAAGCCCGCCCTTGTCGGGTCTTACGGCGACTGGAAGGTCTACCACAGCGGCGCCGGCAAGGCCCGCATCTGCTATCTGTTGGCGGAGCCGAAGGCCCGCGAACCCGACGATTCCAAGCGCGACAAGGCCTACGCCTTCATCTCCGAGCGGCCGGCCGAGCACGTGCGCAACGAGATTTCCTTCGTCATGGGGTTCGACGTCGGGGCCGGCTCGGAGGCCAAGGAAAAGAAGAAGGACAAGAAGTCGAAAAAGGACGACGACGAGGGGTCAGCGTCGCGCCGACGGCGGTGGTCGGCGAGGCCGAATTCGATCTCATCGCCAAGGGCCCCGATCTCTTCGTCAAGAACCCGGCCGAGGAGGGCAAGGTGATCGACGAAATGCGCAAGGGCGTGACGCTCGTCATCAAGGCGCCCGCCAAGAGAGGACACACCTCGACCGACAGCTATTCGCTGAGCGGGTTCAGCCAGGCGATCGACAAAGCCATCAAGGACTGCACGGAAAGCTGACAATTCGGAGCGGCGGCCTCCAGGCCGCCGTGTTTCGCGACGGCGAACCGACGTCGACGGCGGCTTCGCCGCCGCTCCAAGCCTACGCGTACACGAACAGCACTTTCACCACCCCGCCGCCGATATTTTCCGCGAGGAAGTTTCCGTCCAGGTAGTTGCCCGCAAGCGTAAGGCTTTCCTCCGAGCCGCCTTTGGCGAAATTCAGCGTCGCGGAGGTCGACGTATGTGGTCGCGCCGTCGAACGCCCATCCGCCGCCGATCAGCAGCGCGTCGTTGGAGCCGACGGTGTCAAAGCCGGCGATGCCCGCGTGGAAACCCCTGAGATTGGCGAGGTCGAGCGTGCCGCCGGCGCCCGAGAAGTCCACGGTCTGGCCGGCGCGGACGACCGCGTCGAACTCCAGCGTCGCGGCGCCGACAATGTTGTCGGCCCCGGTTCCCACGACGGGGCCCGCCAGGATGAGCGATCCGGCGGCGACCTCGATCCCGCCAAGAACAGTCGAAGACACATCGCCGCCATTGTTGATGACTTCGCGGCGCGACGAGGCTCGCGCCGGCGCCGGTCTTTTCAAACAGGGCCGCACTCGTCGGCGTGCCGACGATCGCGATCGTCGCGGCGGGGTCGGCGAGACCGATGCCGCTCGTGTCGGCGATATCCCAAACGCCGCCGGCGGCGATGCGCAATTGCGCCGCGTCGGTCGCGGTCGCATCGCCAACGGTTACGTCGCCGCCGCTCTGCGTCACCGAGCCAATGTCGATGAGCGTCGAGTCGCCGCCGATCTCGAGGCCGGAAACCTCGGCCCCCGCCCGCAAGCGCACGGATCCGGCGCCGCTCATCGTCAATCCCGCCAAATTCGCCCCGTGCGCCAACACCAGGGTCTGTCCGCCGAGCGCGAGCGTCGCGCCCGCCTCGGCCTCGAAACGCGCCGGCGTAGGTGAGCGACTCGCCGAGCGTCGTCACGCCGCCAGCGAGCGTCCAATCCGCGACCGAAAGCGCCGCGCCCTGTGCGATCATCGCCGCCGCGGAGTCCAGTTCAAACACGCCCGCGCCGCTGATCGGGCCTGAAAACGTCGCCGCCGCGCCGTCGAAATCCAGCGTTCCCGTATTGACGACGACGGCGCCCTCCGCCTCGACATCGATGCTGACGACGCTGGTTCCGGTCCCCGCCGTCTTGGCGATGGTCCCCATGCCGTTGATGTCAGGGCCGGCCGACTGTCCCGCGGCGAGCACGAGCGAGGAATCGCCCGCGAAATCCCAGCTCGCGCCCTGAGCGTTCATGATGGTCGAGCCGTCGTACATCGTCATGACGCCGACCAGGCGGACGACGCCAAAGTTGCTCTGACAGGACGCCTGCGTCACTTGCACGTTGCCGATCGTGGCGACGCCGTCCGGGCCATAGTCGACCATGCCCGCGCCGATATAGGTTCCCGACAGCCGGCTGGTCGCGCCGTCGAATTCGATGTCGCCGCCGCCCGCCGAGGCGATCGTGCCGACGGAGATGAAGTCCGCGTTGATCATCGCGAACCCCGAGCCGAGCGTCTTCTGAAACAGCCCCGCGTTGTAGAAGTGCGAGCCCGCGCCTGTTCCCTGCAGGAGGCCGCTGGTGTCGGTGATCGTCCAGGTCGCGCCGGCCTCGTTGTTGATCAAGGCCGTCTGGCCGCTGGAGTCGCCGATCGTCACCGGCCCTGCGGATTGCGTCACGACGCCGGTATTGTACCAGCGGACGTCGCCGCCGATCGTCGCCGTCTCGACCGTGGTCGCGCCCTCGGTGTAAATCGGCCAATGCGCCGTTGATCGTCGCGTTGGTCAGCGTGGCCGCGCCGGTCACCGTCAGCGGGCCGCCGACAAGGGTCAGCGTGTCGTCGACGAGCTGCAGCGATCCGATGGAAAGCGCGGGAACGTCGAAGGTGACGGTCAGCGGCGAGGCCGTGTCGATGACGACAGTCGTCGCCGGCCGTCGGCGCGGCGCCGAGGCTCCAATCGCCGGCGTCCGACCAGTCGCCCGAGGCGGCGCCCGTCCAAGTATCCGTGACAACTGGCATGCAAGCCTCCCTGATCGAAGCGGGGACTTACATGACAAGTCGTTAAGAAGCGGGAAGCGCCAAGCGCCCCTGGGACCGCGGGCGTCCCGCCCGCTCTTTGCTGTCGCTTCCCAAAGAGCGGGCGGGACGCGCGCGGTCCCAGGGCTGCCTAACCCGGCCGCCGCCGCGAGGCGATCACCGCCTCAGCCGGCTTGCCCGACAATTCCGCGAGATGATCGAACCGCGCCTCGAACGCGCCGACGCCGGCTGTCGCCGATCGCAATTCGATGATCAGATCGCCGATTTCCGCCTCGGGGATCAGCGCCTTGGCGGTCTCCCAGCCCTCCCAGCCCGGACGCGGCTCGATGCCCAGGATCTGCCCGCGACGCCCCGCGACGAGCGCGCTCGCGCGCGCCACCGCGTCCGACGGCACGTGGATGTCGACCGCCTGGACCGGCTCGAGCAGCACGGGCCTCGCCTTCGGCAACGCCTCGCCGAGCGCGATCTTCGCCGCCGCGCGGAACGCCATGTCCGAGGAATCGACCGCGTGATAGGAGCCGTCGAGCAGCGTCACCGCGACGTCGACCACGGGAAAGCCCAGCGGACCGCGCTGCATCGCTTCTTTCGAGCCGATCTCGACGCTCGGGAAATACTGCCGCGGCACCGTGCCGCCGTGGATTTTCTCGGCGAAGGCGAAACCCTCGCCGCGTTCGCGCGGGCCCACCTCCACCAGGACGTCGCCGAATTGCCCGTGTCCGCCCGATTGTTTCTTCAGCCGGCCGCGCGCCTGCACGGTTTCGCGGATCGTCTCGCGATAGGCGACCGAAGGCCGCGTCGTCTCGATGTCGACGCCGAAGCGCGCCGCGAGCCGCTCGACGGTGACGCGCAGATGCATCTCGCCCTGCCCGTGCAGCTTCAGTTCGCTGCTTTCGGCGTCGTGCTCGAAGGTCAGCGAAGGGTCCTCCTCCGTCAGCTTGGCGAGCGCGGCGGAAAGGCGGGTCTCGTCCTTGCGATCCTTGACGCGGATCGCGATCGATTGCGTCGGCAGCGGCGGCGCGGCGGTCACGGCGGGCGCGGGCGCCGGTCTTGGCGTCGGAAAAGCGCTCGCCGGTCGTGAACGTCTCGAGCCGCTGGAAGGCCGCCGTGTCGCCCTCGTCGGCGCGGGAAATCTTTGCCGACATCGCGCCGAGCAGCCGTTGCAGCCCGGCGATGCGCGCCTCGCCGCCCTTCGGCGCCGTTGACCGTCGCGCCGTCGGCGAAGCCGCCGCGCAGCACGCGCGCGAGCGACAATTTGCCGCCGTGCGCGGTATGGATCGTGCGCACGATTTCGGCGATCGCCGGCCCGGCGCCCTCCAGCCCGAGCCGAGCGCGCGTGGCCGCGATCCCCGGCGCCTCATGGCGCAGCGCCTTCAGAAGACGGGTCACGCCGTGGCCGCCGGTCGCCGAGCCCATCAGCAGTGGGACGACATGGCCCTCGCGCAGGTCGCGCGCGAGATCGTCGAACACCTTGTCGCGCGGCGGCTCGATGTCGTTGAGCAATTGCTCCATCAGCTCGTCGTCGTAATCGGCCAGGCGCTCCAGCATGGAGTAGCGCGCCTGTTTCTCGTCGGCGCCGACGCCCGCGGGCATCTCGATCACCTCCGACGGCGCGGACTCGCGATAGACGAACGCGCGTTCGAGCGCGAGATCGACGAAACCGGTCGCCACGCCCTTTTCCCACAAGGGGATCTGGCGCAGCAGCAGCGGCGTGCGCGAGGCCGGCTGCAAAAGCTCCAGCGCCTCGCGGAGGCCGCCGCCGGCGAGATCAATCTTGTTGAGGAACAGGAAACGCGGAAGTTTCAGCTCCTCGAGCTCGCGCAAGATGATGCGCAGCGGCTGGATTTTCCGCGCATCGGCCTCGCAGACAACGACCGCCGCATCGCAGACCGACAAGACCGCGCGGGCGGCGTGGGCGAATTCCACCGATCCCGGGCAATCAATGAACGTCAAACGATCGCCCATGTAGTCGACATGCGCGACGTTTGGCTCGACGCTCATCTGATGCGCGCGGGCTTCTTGGCTGGAGTCGCCGATGGTGGTCCCTTCGCGCACCGCGCCCTGGCGCGCCACGGCGCCGGCGCGCGCGAGCAGCCCCTCGAGCAGGCTGGTCTTGCCGCCCTGGAACGGTCCGACGATGGCGATAAGCCGCGGTCCCGCGATACGGTGTTCGCCATGCGGCGTATCGACCATGCTTCCCTCCCCCACGCGTTCGCGGCGCGTCTCGGCTCGGGCGCCGTAACGCGCATGCTCGCGCGGAATTGGCGAACGCGCAAGACGACGAATGCATGACAAAAGGTTGAGGGGCGGCGTTTGCAGCAGTTTTAGGGCGCCACGCTCGGCTTGCCGTCCCCTCGCCCCGCTTGCGGGGAGAGGGAAAGGGTGAGGGGGCGTTCCGCTTGGACGACGCTTGCAGAAGCCGCCGGCCCCTCACCCCGACCCTCTCCCCGCACGGTGTTTACCGCCGCAAGTCGAGGTTGATTTCATGTGCGGGGAGAGGGAGACGGCGCGTGTCGATCACACCACAGCGCTACCCTCCGCCCGTTACGATCCCGCGTGCAGCGCGGCCGGATCGGCGGGCGTGATGGCGACGCTCTCGCCGCAGCCGCAGGACGAGGTCTCGTTCGGGTTGCGGAACGTGAAGGAGGCGCCGAGCCGGTCGGACTTGAAATCCATCTGCGCGCCGAGCAGGAACAGCACCGCCTTGGGGTCGATCAGCACCTTGACGCCCTTGTCCTCGATGACCTCGTCGAGCGGCTCGATGTTTTCGGCGAGCTCCATCGTATAGGACATGCCGGCGCAGCCGCCGTTGCGCACGCCGACCCGCAACGCCGCCGCGGGTTTGTCCGAATTCGCCATGATTTCCTTGACGCGCGAGGCGGCCGCCTCGGTCAGGCTCATCACCTTCATCCGCGAAAGTCGCGAAGCCATCAGTTATTCTCCGTTCGCCGGGTTCAAGGCCCGGGACGCGGCGCGAGATATAACACCGCACGCCGCTTTTTCCCAGGGCGCCGCGCGCTGCTGTTTCCCGACCGCCACTTGTGGCAAACGGGCGGCGATGACCGACATGCTTCCCCTTCTCGCCCGCATCGCCGACGCGCTCGACCGGCTTGCCCCGAAACCCCCGCCGGCGCCCGACTTCGCCGCCGCCGACGCCTTCGTCTGGCGCGCCGCCGACGAGACGGCGATCCCGGTGCCGAAGGTCAACCGCGTCGATATCGCCCTGTTGAAGGGCGTCGACCGCGCCCGCGATCTGTTGCTCGAAAACACCACGCGATTCGCGCGCGGGTTTCCCGCCAACAACGCGCTGCTGTGGGGCGCGCGCGGCATGGGCAAATCCTCGCTGGTCGAAGGCCGCGCACGCCGCCGTCAACGCGGCGCGCGACAGGCGAACGGCCGCTGAAACTGATCGAAATCCACCGCGAGGACATCGAGAGCCTGCCGGCGCTGATGGCGCGGCTCCGGGTCGATCCGCACCGCTTCCTGGTATTCTGCGACGATCTCTCCTTCGACGGCGGCGACGCCTCCTACAAATCGCTGAAGGCGGCGCTGGAGGGCGGCGTCGAGGGCCGGCCGCCGAACGTGCTGTTCTACGCCACCTCGAACCGCCGCCACCTGCTGCCGCGCGACATGGTGGACAATGAGCGCTCGACCGCGATCAATCCCGGCGAGGCGGTCGAGGAGAAGGTTTCGCTGTCCGACCGATTCGGCCTCTGGCTCGGCTTCCACAAATGCAGCCAGGACGAATTTCTGGAGATGGTGTTCGGCTATTGCGAGCATTTCAAGTTGGCCGCGCCGCGCGAGGAGATCGAGCGCGAGGCGCTGGAATGGGCGACGACGCGCGGCTCGCGCTCGGGCCGCACCGCGTGGCAGTTCGTGCAGGATTTGGCGGGAAGGCTCGGCGTGCGGACGGAGGGATAGCTCCCTGGGACCGCGCGCGTCCCGCGCGCTTTGCGGGTCGCACGCCCACCCGCCTTGTTGGCGCCGAGAAGCGCGCGGGACGCGCGCGGTCCCAGGAGCTTCTTGTCTCGCGGCCCCGATCGCGTTAATCCTCCGACGCGCATTTCTGCCGGGTCGATAGCATTCGCGCGCGTCATAACAACAAAGCCGAGGTCGATTTGAAAGCCAACGCGCTGGTCTGCTTGTTCCTTGTTTCGCTCGGCCTCGATGTCGCGCTGATCGGCGCCCATCCGAGTTGGCTGATGCTCCCCGCGGCGCTGGCGGGCTGGTATCTCGCGGACCTCGCCTCGGGCCTCGTACACATGTACATGGACTATCGCCCTTGCGTCCCAGGCACGGGCCTCAAGGACCTCTATTTCTGGGAGGGTTCGCGCGAACTCGCCGGAATTTCTCGCCAAGCAGCGCGAGGTCTACGCGCGCATTTCGCTGTTTGAACGCGTCGTCTACGACTTCAAGAAGCACCATCCGTTCCCGGACCTGCTCGGCCGCCACAGCATTTGGTATCTGATGAAAGCGCCCGTCATGTTCGTGACGCTGCCGCTTTCGCTCGCGCTCAATCTTGTCTTCTGGCTGACCAGCCCGCCGGGCTGGTTGATCGTCGGCGCGGTCACGCTGCTCCTCGGCGCCAGCCTGTCGCAGGGATTCCACGGCTCGCTGCATCGCAGCGACGTCGGCTGGGGCGTGCGCGCGATGCGCCGGGTCGGCCTTTTGATGTCCGAGATCCGCGCACAAAAAGCACCACGCGACGCTGACGCAGGATTTTGCCGTCATCAACGGATGGTCCAATCCGCTGGTCAATTTCTGCACGACGATGCTGCTGCGGCTGCGCATGCTGCGCAGCGAGGGCCTGGAGCCGACCTGATCGTCATCCCGCGCGATAGCGGGAATGACAGAGGAGGCGCCCTACCTCCGCAGCGCCAGCACCCCCTGCCCCGAGGCGTCGACGTCGAGCGCGAACCCCTCGAGAATCAACTTTCGCACCATCGCGTCCGTCCGCTCCACGCCGACGGCCCAGGTGTGCGTCTCCATGATGATGAGCCGAATCCCCCGGAGATCGGCATGCGTCAGCAGATCGATCTCGCCGCCCTTCGATGTCGCAGATCAGCACATCGGCGCGCATCGCGGCGATCTCGTCCTCTAGGCAATACGTCGGGATCTGGATCGCGCGCGACGCGTCTTCACTCTTCTCGCCGAGGCGCGACGCCCAGAATGACGGCGACACCTGGAATGCGAGACGCTGGCCTTCGACATAGCGCGAACGCGCAACCAGCGCGCCGCAGCGGGCGTCGATCGCCATCTCGTTGCGAGCGAAATTGGCGCCCGCGTCGGCGACCATCGCGGGGTTGGCGTCGAAGGTCAGCGACGTTCTCAGGCCCAACGATCGCCGCGGCGGTCATGGCGACGAGGCCGATCGCCGTGCCGGCCTCGATGCACGCGGTCGCCAGGCGAAATCAGCTGGCAGGCCAGGTTGCGCTCGCGCCTCTCGTAGCCGCCGCATCGACAAGCGACTGGCGTATTTCCGGCGCGTAGGCACGATCGATGAACAACGTCGAACGCGTCGATACGCGCCATTTCGCCCTCGCGCCCGACGGGAATCGCTTCGCGTCGCGCCGCCGCGGCATAGGCGGCGCGCTCGTCCGGGCTATCGCCCGCCTCGTCCGAAAACCTGGCACTGGCGGAAGTGCAGGACACTCGCGTCCGTCGACCCGGACGCGCAGGAAGCGCGCGAGCCGCGGCGGATCGAAACGCAAAAGCATAGCGCGCGGCCGCCGAGGTTCGCACGCGCTGCAACGGCGCCAGGTCTGGCCGTCCAGCGAACCGAGCAGCGTGAAGCGCGTGAGCCGCTCCGCGCATGCGTGTCGATTGAGGATTTCGACGCGGCGGATCAGCGCTGTCGCGGCCGAGATCGACTTGCCACCAGGGAAAAAGATCGATCGCCGGTGTGGAAGAATCGCGACGATTCGAGATCGCCGCTGGTCGCGATCGGTCGCGTCGACCGCGGGGCTGCGGGTCGGCCGACCATTGCGACGTCGAGCTTTGCAGCGCCGGTCGCCGCAGCGCGAGGTTCTCGAGCGCATGGCTTCAAGCCGCCCGCAGCGGCGCCGCGCCCGGCCAACTGAGAAGCACGATGCCGGCGGCGACCCCGGCGAGCGCCGCGACGAAGATCGGCCCCGGCCGTTCGCCGAGCGCAAGCCAGCCTTCGAGCACGCCGACGACCGGCGAAATAAACGTCAGCGCCGAAAGTTCGGGCGCGCGATAGCGCTTCAACAACCAGAACCAAATCGCGTAGGTGACGCCCACGACAAACACGGCCTGGTACAGCAGCGCCGCGACCGCGATCGCCGAAGGTCTCGAGGGAAACGCCTCGCCGAGCCAGAACGCCAGCGGCGCCGAGATCAGCGTCGCCACGACAATCTGATAGAGCAGCGTCTTGGTTGGATCGATCGTTCGCAAGCGGCGTCGCCTTGATGACCAGCGTGGTCGCGCCCCAGGCCGCGCCCGCCGCCAGCGCCAACAGATCGCCGACCAGGCTTGACCCTTCCGCCGGCCGATAGAAGCCGAGCGCGACGCCCGCGAAAGCCAACGCGACGCCGAGCCATTGCCTCGGCGCAAGCGTCTCAGCCGGCAGAAAGGCGACGGCGCCGAGCGCGACGAAGAACGGCGCGGTGAACAGGAACACCACCGCGCTCGCCGCCGTCGTGCGCTCGACGGCGAAGAACAGGAATACGAACTCGAGCGCGAACAACACGCCGGTAGCAACTCCGACGACGAAGCGTTCCATCTCCGCTGAAACACCTGCGGCCGCGCCCACGCGGCGTAAAGCGCGACCAGGACGGCGCCGATGCCGACCGCAGCGCGCATTGCGTCATCGGCCCGAAATCGGCGAGCGCGAATTTCGCCGCCACCTGGTTGCCGCCCCAGGCGACGGCGAGCGCGGACATCAGCAGAATCGCGAAAGCGGTCGAGCGGCTTGGCCATGCCGGAACCAAGGGCATATTGGGGCGCAGGTCCGCAAGTTGACAGGCGGCGGATCGGGTCCCCTCGCCATCGGCTTATCGATTGCGGCCTTCGCTCCTACATTCCATGCGCCTTCAACCAAGCCGTCGCCTCTTTCCACGAGGCGTCGGCGTCGGCTTTCACGTAGCTCGGGCGATAGTCGGCGTAGAAGGCGTGGCCGGCGTCCTCATAGACGATGATCTTCGACGCGCCGCCGGCCGCGGCGAGTTTTTCCTGCATCGCCGCAACCTGATCCTTCGTGATGCCCTTGTCCTGGCCGCCGTAGAGCCCGAGCACCGGAACCTTTAATTCACTCACGATATCCGGCGGGTTTTTCGGCGCCAGATCGGTTTGGGGCCGCGCGAGCGGGCCATACCAGGCGACGCCCGCCTTCAGCTTCGGATTGTGCGCGGCGTAGAGCCAAACTTCACGCCCGCCCCAGCAAAAGCCGACGATGGCGGCGCGGGAGACGTCGGCCTGCCGCTGCCTTCCGCGAATGCCAGCGTCGCGTCGAGATCGGCGGCGACTTCCGCGTCGGGCGTTTTCGCCACGATGCCGGACAGCAGTTTCTGGACGTCCTTCTCCGCCGACGCGTCGCCTTGGCGGGCAAACAAATCCGGCGCGATCGCATAGTAGCCGAGCTTCGCCCAGCGGCGGCAGACGTCCTTGATATGCTCGTGCACGCCGAAAATCTCGTGCACGACGAGCACGGTCGGAAACGGCCCCGTCCCTTCGGGCGCCGCGCGATAGGCGGGGATTTCGTGGCCGGCGAGGGCACTTTAACTTCCCCGGCGACAAGACCAGTCGCCGGCGTCGTGATCGTCTGAGCGAATACGGGCGATATCGCCGCGCAGAAGCCGACGCCGAGCGTGGCTTTCATCAGCGTGCGGCGATCGAGCGGGGAAATTGCATCCATTGGCGTCCTCCTGGCTCGGCGCCTTATACTGCAACGGCGGCGATGCGGCCGGGGCTGACGCGGATTTGACCTAGGTCACGGAGCGCCGCGCGGCCGAAGCATTAAGGGTCGCAACAGCAATTTGGGAGCGCGCTATGTTCAAGCATATTCTGATCCCGACCGACGGCTCGGATCTCTCTCGCAAGGCGCTGCTCTATGGCGTCGAACTCGCCAGGGAGAGCGGCGCGAAGGTGACGGCGTTGACCGTCCGGCCGCCCTACATGGTGGGTTCGATGGACCTGATCGGCGTCGTCGGCGGCCAGGACGTGTTCGAAGCCGAGACGCAGCGCTACGCCGATCATGCGCTGACCCAAGCGAAAGATGGCTGCGGACGCGGCGAGCGTAAAGATCGAGACCGTGCAGGAGGTCGGCGATCAGCCCTATCGCGCGATCATCGAATGCGCGACCTCAAACAAATGCGACCTCATCATAATGGCCTCGCATGGCCGGCGCGGCGTCTCGGCGCTGCTTTTGGGCAGCGAGACCGACGAAGGTGCTGACGCACTCGAAGATCCCGGTGTTGGTTTTTCGCTGAAAGGCGCTCGGCGGGCGTTACCAGGGCTTCTCGGGACAGATGTGATTTGACCTGGCGTTTTGTGCGTAGTTCGTATGTACTTGCATAAAGACGTCGGGAGGAACCTCATGCGATTTCCGATCCCCAATCGTCCGCGCCTTGCAAGTATATCGCTCGGCGCACTCGCTTTAGTTCTCGTCGCGGCGACGCCCTGCCACACCCGCCGTGGCGAAAGGAAAGATCTGCTCCGCAATTTCTTGTGCGTTATTGCGTGATGAACAAAGCCCACTTGATATTCACGGCGTGGACCAACCCGTGTCTTGCCAGTGAGCGAGGTCTGATTGTCCTGTACCCGGGCATGTGCAAATTCGGACCAATCAATCCGCCGCGCACCTGTGTCGGGACGAAATGTATGTCCTGGGGCCCGCCTGGCCGACGCCGGGCTTGCCCGCCCACCCTTTGCGGCGAAACTCCGCGAGGGTCCGTCACGGTCGCTTGTCCCTCGTAAGCGAATTCAAGCCCAGGATCATCGCCATAGCGATAGCGTCGATGTAATCGCCGTCAACGAACACGGCCCGACGGACGACGCCTTCCCTCGCAAAGCCAAACTTCTCGTAGAGTGCGATAGCTCGCGCATTATCCGTACGCACCTCGAATTCGACCCGAGCGAAACCCGCCTCGCGCGCTCTCCGCACGGTCGCAGCCAGCAATCGCATTCCTATGCCTCGGCCGCGATAGGGCGGAACTATCCCCATGCCAAGCGCGCCGCGATGCGCGACGGAAGCAAAGGGTTGCCGCCGGATATCGCACCATCCAACAACCTTCCCATCCGCTAACGCGACAAAATGCGGGTTGCCGCTGGCGAGCGAGCCTAGGACAAACTCGCGTGTCGGCCTCTGGCGGCGGCGCTTCCAGGAGAAGCAAATAGCGCCGCTCCCGAGCGACCACGTCGAGCGCGCGATAAAAGCTCTCAATATGATCTGCGGCGAGCGGGGCGATCGTCACATCCCCAACAGTCGGCGGCAGCGGGAAGTCCATCCCGGCATTTCTAGCGTTGGCGCGACCTTGCTCCAGGCCCGCCGTCCGGCGGCATTCGTATCAGGGCCTTGACGCCACGCCGCCGCCGCGCTCATTCGCCGCCGGGGGCGCACGCATGGCGATACACTTTTCCGACGCCGAAATGGGGACGCGCAAACAGCGGCTGCTCGCAGCGCTGGCGCGACGCCAAACTCGACGGCGCGTTGCTGTTCGCGCCCGAAAGCGACTATTGGCTGACCGGCTACGACACGTTCGGCTTCTGCTTCTTCCAGTGTCTCTACGTCGGCTCGGACGGCCGCGTGGCGCTGCTGACCCGCTCGGCTGATCTCAGACAAGCGCGGCGCACCTCCAACATCTCGGACATCCGCATCTGGAAGGATAGCGGCGACGCCGATCCCGCGCGCGACCTACGCGCGATGCTCGACGATCTCGGCGCCGGGCGGCGGCTCGGCGTCGAGTTCGACACGCAAGGGCTGACCCACTTCCACGGCCGCCGCCTCGAAGCTGCGCTGGCGGGCCGCGAACTCACCGATATCTCCGATCTCGTTCCGCGCCTGCGCTTCAAAAATCGCCTGCGGAACTCGCCTACGTGCGCGAGGCGGCGAGACTCTCCGATCTCGCGGACCGCGCCGGCGCTCGATGCGACTCACGCCGGCGCGGACGAGGGCGAAATCCTTGCCGCCATGCACCACGCGATTTTCGCCGCCGGCGGCGATTATCCCGGCAACGAATTCATCATCGGCTCCGGCGCCGACGCGCTGCTCTGCCGCTACAAGAGCGGGCGGCGGCGGCTCGACGCGGACGATCAGCTCACGCTGGAGTTCGCCGGCGTCAGCCGCCATTATCACGCCGCCATCATGCGCACCCATGTCGTCGGGCGGCCGAAGCCGCTGCACGAGAAGCTATCACGCCGCCGCGCGCGAGGCGCTCGATGCCTGCGCGGAAAAACTTCGCCCGGGCCGTACGCCGGCGACGTGTTCGCCGCGCATGCCCGCGTTCTCGACGCGCACGGCCTTTCGCGCGCATCGGCTCAACGCCTGCGGCTATGCGCTCGGCGCGCGGTTCACGCCGTCCTGGATGGATCCGCCGATGTTCTACGAGGCCAACCCGCACGAGATCGGGCCGGACGAAGTCTATTTCCTGCACATGATCCTGATGGACAGCGAGACCGAGACCGCGATGTGCTTGGGCCGCACCTACGTCACGACGCCGCAAGCCGCGAAGCCACTCAATGCCGGCGATCTGGACCTGCAACGGAAATAGGGTTAACAACCCCTTAACGGGGGTTGCGCATGGCGGAAACGAAGCGCGCGCCGCGACGGTTTATCGGCGTGGCGGCCGCGGCGCTGGGGTGCCTGGGGCTCGCCGCCTGCGTGGAGGCCGCAAGCGACGCCGCGCCGGAGACGGCGCTGGCGCAAGCGCCGATCGCGAAGCGCGAGGGGGTGAGTCTCGCCGCCGCGACGGTCGCGCATGGTATCGCTCGGGGGCGCGCCCGCCGTGGCCGCGCGACGACTTCCGCCAGGCGCTCGCACAGCAATTCGCCTCGCACGAGATCGTCGCGGCCGAACCGAAAAAGGCGCACTATCTGCTGCGCGTTTATCTCTCCGCCGCTCCGGCCGAGGGCGGCGCCAATCTCGAATATGTCGTCGACGTCTACGACTCGCGCCGCCAACGCGCCGCGCGGCTCGAGACGGCGTCGGCGTCAGCGGCTCGGGCGACGCCTGGAGCCTGATGTCGTCGTCGGTCATCGACAGCGTCGCCGGCAAATGCGCCGACGATCTCGCGGCGTTCCTGTCCAACACGCCGGAGGCCGCGCCGGCCGCCGCGCAGGCGCTCAGTTACGTGCAGTAGTCCTGGAAGCACTCACCGCCCGGCTCGCGGTCGAGCCCGAGCAACCCATCCAAGCGCGACCTTGCCGCCGCCGAAGGTGAAGATCGCCATCGCCATCGCCGCCCAGGGCAGATGAAAATTCTGCCAGCCGTCGGGATAGGTGAGCTGGATGATCGCCGTCATGACGAGAATGCCGAACGCGGCGTAGCGGGTGAACAGACCCAGCACCAGCAGCACCGGCAGAACGCACCTCGCCGACCGCCGGAGGCCAGCGCCATCCATTCCGGATAGGGGAACGGATATTCGGCGCCGAACCAGTGCAGCTTGTATTCGTCGGTGAACAGCGCCGTCGCGCCGAAGGACAGCGTGAACCAGCCGTCCCATTTCGTCAGGCCCGATTTCCAGAACGGCAGTCGCGAGCGTCACGCGCAGCACGAGCAGCGTCAGCGATTGCGGCCACAGGCCGAACAGGCCCGAGGTGAGACGGGCAAGCGGCGAGGCGAAAGGCAAGGTGATCGGCGACATGGTGAACTCCAAAGGCTAATCGGCATTGCGAGCGAAGCGAAGCCGATGCAGTTTGAGCGGTTGTCGAAGGCGCTATGCGGAGCCATCGGCGCCCGGTAGCGCGGTCTCCGCCGCGCGCGCGATGGCTTCGCTACGCTCGATGACGCCGCGGACGATGATCAGGCGAGGCCGGCGATCGCGCCCGCCTCGATCAGCCCGACGAGATGCGCCCGGGATCGCCGCCCGCTTCGATCAGCGGCGCGGCCGCCTCGCCGAGCGTGGCGCCCGCCGCGGAGCGCCGCGAAAAAATCGTGGCCGCCTTCGGGCAGCACCCGCACGAAGACTTCCGCATGCGGCCGCGTGATGAGCACGTCCTCGCCGCCCCAACGCTGCGGCGGCGCGGGCTCGCCCTCGCCCTGATGCGCCGACCAGATGCTGGCGGCCGGCGTCGCGAAGCGCGCCAGCCGCGCGGCGGGATGGATCGCGAAGCGCAGGCTCTCCAGCCGCTCGGGCGCGATGTCCGCGAGCGCCGTCAGCGGCCACGGCGCGGCTTCCGCCGCGTGATAGGCCTCGACCCAGGCGTTTTCGAGCGCGGCGACGTCGGGCAGATAATCCAAATCCCGCGCGGGCTCGAAGCCGCGCACGAAGTCCGGGAAATCGGCGCCGTAGACGATCAGCACCGCCGATTTCGGCTTGTTCGCCGCGACATAAGCGCCCGCCATGCCGCGGAAGAAATCGTCGCCGACCAGCCGGCGCGTCACCGGAAAGCGCGCTTCCAGCGACTTGATGAGGCCGACCGCGACATTGTTGCGATAGACCGCGAAGCGCCGCGCGTCGGGGCGGCCCTCGCGGCCCATCGTCATCGCGGGCGCCGGCGCGGCCGGATCGGTCAGCGCCGCCGCGAAGGCGGCGATCGTGGTCTCAAACGACATCGGCGAACTCGCGGCGCGATCGCGGCTTTCGCGGCTTCGTCGGCGCGGCGCGCCTCGGCGAACAGCGTCGGCCAGTCCGGCACGTCGTTGTCCCATTCGATCAGCGTCGGCGTCGCGCCGATGCGCGCAGATCACCGAGCGGTAGAGCTCCCAAACCCGCGGCCGAACCGGGGAGTCGTGCGCGTCGATGCGCAGCTCGTGGCCCGCGTCGTCGCGCGCTTCGGCATAGCCGGCGAGATGAATCTCCTCGACCAGGTCGAGCGGGAACGCGTCGAGATAGGCGAACGGATCGAACCCGTGATTGCCCGCCTGGACCTCGACATTGTTGACGTCGAGCAACAGGCCGCAGCCGGTGCGCTTGGCGACCTCGCGCAAAAATTCGGTCTCGGGGATGTCGCTGTCGGCGAAGCGCACGTAGGTCGAGGGATTTTCGAGCAGCATCCTGCGCCCGACCGCCTCCTGCGTCTCGTCGATATGGCGGCAGACGACAGCGAGCGTCTCGGCGGTCAGCGGCAGCGGCAGCAGGTCGTCGAGAAAGCCGACGTCGTGGCTCGACCAGGCCAGATGCTCGGAGAACAGGCCCGGCTCGTAGCGGCGGTTGAGCGCGGCCAGGCGCGCGAGATGCGCGCGGTCGAGCGGACGCGGGCCGCCGATCGAAAGGCCGACGCCATGCAGCGACAGCGGATAGCGCGCGCGCAGCGCCTCCAGCCGGCGATGCGGCGGACCGCCGTCGCCCATGTAATTCTCGGCGTGAATTTCGAAGAAGCCGACGTCCGGACGCTCGTCCATGATCGCGTCGAAATGCTCGGGCTTGAAGCCGACGCCGGCGCGGCGCGGCAGCGGCGCGGCGACGCGAGGGGCTGAGGTCATGAGCGTTCTCCCGAAACCGGCATCGCCGTCGTATTCGACATTTCGCGGCGGCATGTTACACGCGCCGCCCGAGCCGTCGGTGATGGAATTTTGTCATTTGCTCGTAACAAGCCCCCGTGCCGGCGAAAAACGCATGACTCGTGAAACCAGCGAGGCGCGAGAGGAAGTTTGGGCCGCGCTGATGCGGGCGGCGCTGGCCGGGGACGAGCAGGCCTATCGACGGCTGCTCGGCGAGATCGGCCGCGTCGTTCGACCGGTTATCCGCGGCGCGTTCGCGCGGGCGCGGCTCGGCGATGCGGATATCGAGGATGTGGTGCAGGAAACCTTGTTGGCGATCCATCTGAAGCGGCAGACCTGGGATCCGAGCCAGCGGCTGACGCCGTGGATCAACGCCATCGCGCGCCACAAGGCGATCGACGCCATGCGCCGCCGCGGCGCGCGCCGCGTCGAGCCGATCGAGGATTTCGAGGCGGTCATCGCCGCGCCCGAACAGCAGGACCCGCACACCCGCTCCGACGTCGAGCGGCTGATGGAGCAGCTGAGCGCCGCGCGCGCGCGACATCGTGCGCTCGATTTCGCTGGAGGAGCAGTCGATTACGGCGACCGCGGCGCGCCTCGGCATGACCGAAGTCGCGGTGCGCGTCGCGCTGCATCGGGCGCTGAAGTCGCTCGCCGACGCGTGGAAGGCGACGCAGTCATGAAGACTGACGATCTCATCCTGGCGCTCAGCGCCGACGCCGCGCCGCGCGGGCCGTCGCTGCGGCGCCGGGTCGCGTTGGGTTTGGCGATTCGGCGCGCTTGGTGAGCTTGGCGGCGTTCATGAGCGTGATCGGGCCGCGGCCCGACTTCGCGGCGAGCGGCGCATACGATGCGCTTCGACCTGAAGTTCGTCGACACCCTGGCGGTGCTGGCGCCGGCGTTCTTCCTCTGCCTCAGGCTGTCGCGGCCCGAGGCGGCGCCCGGCGCGATATTGGCCTGGCTGCTCGCGCCCGTCGTGATTCTCGGCGCCGCGGTGGCCATGGAGCTTGCGATGGTGCCGAGCGCGCAATGGGGCGCGAAACTGGTGGGCAGCAACTCCATGCATTGCCTGTCGGTGATCCCGATCCTCTCGATACCGCCGCTGGCGGCGTTGATCTTTGCCTTGCGCGAGGGCGCGCCGCGCTATCCCGCGCTGACCGGGGCTTTGGCGGGCGCGGCGGCGGCGGGGGTCGCGGCGACGATCTACGCCACCAATTGCCCCGACGATTCGCCGCTGTTCGTCGTCACCTGGTATCCGATCGCCACCGGCGTCGTGGTGTTGGTCGGCGCGCTGGCCGGACGGCGCTGGCTCGCGTGGTGAGGCGGCTCGGAGCGTCGGCCTCCAGGCCGACGTGGCTGCAGCTTCGTCGGCCTGGAGGCCGACGCTCCGAAGCGTTTCACACCCGCACGACCAGCACCGAACATTCCGCGTGGCGCACGATCGTCTTGGCGTTGGAGCCAAGCAGATAGTCGGACATCACCGGGCGATGCGAGCCGACGACGATGAGATCGGCGCCCCAGTCCGTCGCCTCGCGCAGCAGCTCGTGGTAGACGCCGCCGCTCGCCGCGGCGATCGAAACCCGCTCCGGCGGCAGCGCGATCTTGGCGGCGATCGCCTGCAGCGCTTCGCTGCGCGCGGCGCTCCTGCTCGGCGTCGAAATCGGCCGGGACATATTCCATGAACGTCGCCGGCAGCAGCGGCTGCACGTTGACCAGGCGAAGATCGCCGCCGCCCGCGGCTCACCAGCTCCAACGCCTCGGGCAAGCCTCTTGGGCGTTTCGGCTTCGTCGGCGAGGTCCACGGCAAGCAATATGCGTCGAAACATCGGCGATCCTCCGTGGCGAAATTGTCCAATCCGCAGCGCTGCTGCGTCGCGCCAACACCCTTCGCGCTCAACGGTTTGGCCGCGCGCGGCAGTCATTGTTCCTATACCAGCTTGTCGTTATAAGGGCCGCGATTTCGATCAGGGGATGCGACGTCATGGGCGTGAACACCGTGATTCCAGACGATTACAAGCCTTCAGACGCCGAACCCTTCATGAACGAGCGGCAAAAGGACTATTTCCGAAGAAAACTTCGGGCGTGGCGCGAATCGATTATCGCGGAAAGCAAGGAAACATTGGCGGCATTACAGAACGAAAGCGAGAATCATCCTGACATCGCCGACCGCGCCTCTTCGGAAAGCGACCGCGCCATCGAACTCCGCGCGCGCGACCGGCAACGCAAGCTGATCTCCAAGATCGACTCCGCGCTGGCGCGGCTGGAGGATGGCTCCTACGGCTATTGCGTCGATACCGGGGAGCCGATCTCGCTGCGTCGCCTCGACGCCCGCCCGATCGCGACGCTGTCGATAGAGGCGCAGGAGCGCCACGAGCGCCGCGAGCGCGTCTACCGCGAAGAATAATTCAGCCGAAGCGCCGTCCCGGAGCTGCGGCGTCCCGCCCACAGGCGCTAACTTATACTGCACAACGCTTTCAGCGTCATGCCCGGCCTCGCGCTGCGATGCGCCGGGCATCCACGGCGAGACGGGGCTCCCCGGTTACGAACTTCAACGCTTTCGGCGGCGACGCCGGCGCTGGACGCCCACGGTCCCAGGGGCGCCCAGCGATCAGCCGTCGCGCCCGAGCAGGCGCGCCATTTCCGCCTCGAGCGATTCGAGGTCGTAGAACGCCTCCTCCTTTCGCTGAGCCGGCTTGTCTGCTGAGCTCGCGTCTGCCGCGACGGTCGAAACCGGCGCCGGGGCGACGGGCGGCGGCGGCGGGGCGGCGCGACTTCGGCCGGCTTCGGCGGCGGCTCGGCGGGCGGCGGCGGCGGGGTTGCGGCTCGAGCAGGTTCGGCGCGGCGGGGCGGACGCGGACGCAGCGGCGCAATCGGCGAGGGCAACGCCGGCCGCGGCGCCGGCGGCTCGTCACTTTCGGCGGCGGCGCGCGCCGTGGCGGCGGCTCCGGCGCGGCTTTGGCGGCGGGCGGCGGTTCGACCGGCGTCGGCGCCGGCTTCGGCTCGTTCGCGGGTCTGGGCGCGGGCGCTGACATCGGCCGGCGCGCGCGACGTCAGCGGGATGACCGTGTTGTTTCCCGCTTTCGCGGGCTCCGGCGCCGGCCTCGCCGGCTCCGGTTTGGCTCTCGCCTCGGCGAGCAGCCGCTTCCTCCGGCCGGGCGGCCGCGCGGTTCGGCGGGCGGGGCGAGGGACGGCTCCGTCCGCTGCGAAAAGGCGCGCTTCTGGAACTCGCGGATTTTTTCGCTGGCGCGGTCACAGGATGCGGATCGACATTTCGAACGATCGTTGCCGCGGCCTTGGCGCTGGGCGTCGTCGTTGGCGCGGTTGCGCGGGGCGATTGATCTCGGCGGTCGCGTTCTGCGCGCTGGTGGCTCCGCCAGAAGCGTCTTTTCGAGGGCCGGGTTGATCGTTGGGATTTGCACCCGGCGGTTCCACGAGGCTCGTATGAAAGACGCCCCCCTGGAGATGGCCCGGCGCGAGACTCGTCACCGGACTCGGCGTGAAGGATCCGTACTGGGGCTGGTTCAGGGGCCGGATCGCGCGGTTCGCTCGCGGCGTTGACGGGCGCTGCCGGAGCCACGGCCACGTGCACCGGAGCCCGGTTGTGGTTGGCGAAGTAAATGCCTGCGCTGGCCGCCGCCACGATCACGACGCCCAACAGGGCAATCAACCACACCGATCGATGCATGACGCACCTCATTAAAGCCGCGCCGCCTGTGCCCACCCGCCACAGTTATTATAGCGGATAAAAAAGAGAGTTTCGCGAAACAATTGCTAGGCGAGCCAAAAACGAGACGTTACAAATAACGTGCATCCCTGATTCGATTGCAGGACCGAGGTAAAAGCAATGACCTGGACGCAATCGTACAATCCGACCGGCTCGGAAGTTCTCTCGACGCTGTTAGCCGCCGCGCCGATCGTCGTGCTGCTGGGGCTGTTGGGCGTATTTCGCTGGTCCGCGCCGAAGGCCGCGGCCGCGGGACTGGTCACCGCGCTATTGGTGGCCATCTTTGGCTTCCACATGCCGCGCGACATGGCCCTGATCGCGGCCGGCTACGGCGCCTGCTTCGGATTGTTTCCGATCGGCTGGATCGTCTTCGCCGCCGTGTTTCTCTACACGCTGACCGTCGAAGCCGGCCAGTTCGAGAAGATCAAAAGCTCCGTGGCGGCGCTGTCGCCCGACCGGCGCATTCAGGCGGTGCTGATCGCGTTCTGCTTCGGCGCGTTTCTGGAAGGCTGCGCGGGATTCGGCGCGCCGGTGGCCATTTCGTCGGCGCTGATGATCGGCGTCGGCTTTCCGCCGCTCTATGCCGCTGGGCTCGCGCTGCTGGCCAACACGGCCCCCGTGGCTTTCGGTTCGCTCGGCATTCCGATCATCACGCTCGGGCAAGTGACCGGCATTTCGCACGACTTGATCAGCGTGATGGCGGGCCGGCAACTGCCGCTGTTCTCGCTGCTGATACCGATTTGGATGGTGGTCACGATCTCCGGCTTCCGCGGGCTGCGCGAAGTCTGGCCGGCGGTGCTGGTTGGCGGCGGGAGCTTTGCACTGGTGCAATTCGGTGTCTCGCAATATTACGGCCCGATGCTGGTCGACGTGGCCGGCGGATTGGTTTCGTTGGCCGCGGTGACGATCCTGCTCCGGTTCTGGCAGCCGCGCTCAATTTGGCGATTTGCCGGCGAATCGGCGGTCATTCCCGATCCGGTCGGTGAAGCGACGGCCACGTCGCCGGCAGCCGAGCGAAAGGCCAAACCGCTGCCGCAATACTCGCGGCGCGAAATCGCTTCGGCCTGGGTTCCTTGGGTCCTATTGTCGTTGTGCGTGTTTCTGTGGGGCATTCCGCAATTTCGCATGATCCTTGAAGGAGGCATGAGCCCCAAGGACATTTCCCAGCGTGAGGCCAAGGCCCAGCAAGCAGGCGGCTCGGCCCCGGCGTTGGCGTTTTGGGAGCAGCCGACTCCGCTGGCGGGCCGAACCGTGTTGAATTTCGAAGTTCCCGAATTGCACAATCGCGTGTCGCGCAGTCCGCCGGTGGTGTTGCCGCCGGTGAAACCAGAGGCGGCCGTGTTCAAGTTCAACTGGCTCACGGCGACCGGCACGAGCGTTTTGTTCGCCTCGCTGCTATCCGCGGTATGGATGCGGATTTCGCCGTGGCGGTTCATCAAGACATTCTATCGCACGCTGCGCACGCTCGGCTGGCCGCTGTTTACGATCGCCTGCATGCTGGCGATCGCCTACACCACGCGCTATAGCGGCACCGACGCGACGCTCGGCCTGGCGTTTACGCACACCGGCGTCCTTTATCCCTTCTTCGCTCCACTGTTGGGCTGGTTGGGCGTGGCGCTAACGGGATCCGACACGTCGTCGAACGCGCTGTTCGGCGATCTGCAAAAAATCACGGCCCAGCAATTGAATTTGAGCCCGCTGCTGATCGTCACTTCCAACAGCACCGGCGGCGTGATGGGCAAGATGATCGACGCCCAAAGCATCGTCGTTAGCGCCGCAACCACGGGCCAAGCCGGCAACGAATCGCGCATCCTGCGGTTCGTCTTTTGGCACAGCCTGGCACTGGCGTGCCTGATGGGCCTGCTTGTCGTGCTGCAAGCCTACGTGCTGACCGGGATGGTGCCGAAATAGGCTTGAGGCTACAGGCTACAGGCTTTAGGTACGAAGAGAAAGACAACGGGCTATTGCCACAGGCGACAGCCGACTTTGCTCCCTCTCCCTCGACGGGAGAGGGCTGGGGTGAGGGTGAGGAATCACCGAAGGGGCGTCCATTCCGCATCCCCCTCACCCCGGTTCGACTGAGCCCACCGAAGTCCGACCCCTCTCCCGCCAGGGGCGAGGAGAGAACGCTTGAGGATGTTGCCTGCGGCGACAGCCCGTATCTGCGTGTCTTCGTCTCTTCGTACCTCAAGCCTGTAGCCTGTAGCCTCAAGCCTATTTCAAGCCTAATGAAACGCCGCGAAGTCCTTGCCCAGCAGCGCGGCGGCGATTTTGAGCTTCAGAATTTCGTCGGTCCCTTCGTAAATCCGGCAGACGCGCACGTCTTGCAGATGGCGGCCGACGCGATACAGCGTTGACCAGCCGCGGCCGCCGAAAACTTGCACGGCCCGATCGGCCGCATCCCACGCGGCGTTCGAGGCGAACAACTTCGCTTCGGCCACGGCCAGATCGGCGGCGGCGGCTAAGTCCTTGTCGGCTCGGTTTTCGTCGGCGGCTTGTTTCGCCGCGGCGGCGTGCATCACGATCAATTCGGTGGCGGCCCGGTGCATTTCGATTGCCGCGATGTGCTCCTGCACCAATTGATGCTGGCCGATCGGCTTGCCATGCTGATGCCGCGTGCGGCCGTAATCGAGCACCTCGGCCAGGCAATCTTCGATCACGCCCAAGCAACCGGCCGCCACGCTCAGGCGGCCGGAAACAAGCGTGGCCATCGCAATGCGAAAGCCGTCGCCTTCGCGGCCCAGCAGATTTTCGACCGGCACGGGATGCTCGGTCATTTCGAACATGCCGGTGTTGACCGTCGGCATGCCGAGCTTGGCCGGCAGTTCTTCGCTTTGGAACGTGTCGCCCGCCGTGTCGACGATGAACGCGCTGATCCGGCGCTCGGGGCCCGATTTATCGGCCGGATAGGCGAAGACGATCACGGTGTCGGCAATGCTGCCGTTGGAGATCAGATACTTCACGCCGCTGAGCAGGAATCGATCGCCGTCGCGGCGGTAAGTGCTGGTCATTTCCAGCGGATTGCTGCCGGCTTCCGGCTCGGTGAGACCGAAGGCCATGATCCGCTCGCCGCGCGTCGAGCCGGGCAGGTAACGCTCTTTCTGCTCTTCGTCGCCGAAGCGGACGATCGGATACTGGCCGATCGACGTATGACCGGAGAAAAACGTCCGCACGCCGGTCCCTTCGCGGCCGATGCGAGCCAGCGCCCGAGCATAAACGACCGCGCCCGCCCCCCGGCCGCCGAACTCGACGGGCACGGGCATCCCGAGCAGATTGTGCTTCCGCGCCAGCGCAATGAGCTGATCGTTCTGCCGATGCTCCAGATAACAAAGCTCCTCGATCGGCCGCAGCTCCTGACAAAACGCCTCGACATCCCTCAGAAGTTCGTCGTCCGGTGATTCGTTCATATCAATCGTCGCAACTCCGATTGTCCGCCGTGACTCCGCCGCGATCTGCACACTAGCCCGACGCGTGAGCGAGGAAACGGGACATTGAATCCTGCCCGGCTTCCTTGCTTTTGTTTTGAACTCCGACGGCACATGGAGTGTGCCTACTACGTAGCAGGCACGCTCCGCGTGCCGTCGCCGCGCCACAAATCTCAAAAGTAGCGCTACGCATTCAACGTCTATCCGTGCCAGAGCCATCGTCCAATAGCTCGGTCAAATGCAAACCGACGCACTTGGCCAGCACGGTTGGATTATATCCCCCTTCCAACACGCTGACGACGCGGCCGCCGGCATGTTGCCGCGCTACGTCGAGCACGGCGCGCGAAAGTGTTTGGAAATCCTCGCTCTCCAGACCCAGCGAGCCGATCGGGTCGGCGCGATGGCTGTCAAAACCGGCGCTAAGGAGCACCAATTGCGGCCGAAGATGGTCGGCAAACTTTTCCAGCGATTGCGTAAACGCCGCAATGTAATCCGGCCGCGAAATCCCGAGCGGCAGCGGCAGGTTCAGCGTCGCTCCTAAGCCCGCGCCCGCGCCGGTTTCGTCCGCCGCGCCCGTGCCGGGATAAAACGGATAGCGGTGGACCGACAGAAAGCCGACCTGCTCGTCCCGCCAGAACGATTCCTGCGTGCCGTTGCCATGATGAACATCCCAATCGACGACCAACACGCGGTCCAAGCCAAGCTCGGCCACGGCCACCCGGGCCCCAATCGCGATGTTGTTGAAAAGACAGAACCCCATCGCGGCGGCAGGCCGCGCATGATGGCCCGGCGGCCGCACCAGGCAGAGCGCCGTTTTGTCTTGCCCGTCGACGACGCGCACCACCGCGTCGGCCACGGCTCCCGCGGCCAGCGACGCCGCTTCCAACGAACCGGGGCCGACGACCGTGTCCGCCTCGATCTGCCCGCCGCCGCGGCGAATAAACTCCGCCACCTCGGCCGTGTATCCTTGGTCGTGAACAAGCTTGAGCCGCTCCGCGGAAATCGGATCCCACGTCGGATGCTGGCACCGGGCGAGCAAGCCCGTGGACTCCAAATGCCGCGAAATGTGCACGAGCCGCGACGGATTTTCCGGGTGACTTCCCGTGCGATGCTCGAGAAACCGAGGATCGGTGTATAGCAGCGTCATGCGCGAAACGCTCAAAAAAGCTGACCAGTGCGATTGCGTCAGTCCAATAATTCAACGCCATGTCTGCGACCCGCTATTATCGTGTCAGACTCTCATTTCGCCAGCTTTCAACTCAATGCTGGCATCGAGTGGCCGCCTTGACTTCGCTAGCGGGATTCGAGTACCTTTAATGATGCAGAAGGATTGTCTTAACGCTCTGCACCTTTTCAGCTTGCGTCTAGGAACGAGGGATCAAGGCCATGTCTACCCGGATGAAGGTTCGCGCTGGCGGCGGGTTGTGGATTGCAGTCGGCATGCTGGCTGCTTCGCTTTCGAGCGCGCGGCTCTCCGCCGCGCCCAATGTTGCGCCGGCGGCGACAAAGGCTGGCGGGGCTCCGGTCTACAAAGAGATGCCGGTTAAGCCGGCCAATGTGCGCGGGTGGACCAAGATGCTGGGCACGCACAACGAAGACAGCAGCACGGTGAAGCGGATGCTGCGCGGCGACCAGCCGCTGGCGGTCGATACGCTCGACTCGTTCTGCAACGACTTGCTCTTCCCGCAGTTCACGCTCGTCGAGGAAAACGTGCTGACGATCGATCCGAAGACGAAAGCCCGCGTCAGCTTGCTGCCCGGTTGCCGCGAGTATTTCATCCGCAATTTCGTCAATCAGGCGACCGATCGCACGGCCCGCGATCGGCTGTACTCGCTGACGCTTAAGGCGATGACCGATATCGCGCTCGACAACTATCACCCGCTCGCGCGATTCAACGCCGTGCTGCTGCTGAATTCGCTGAACGATCCCGACGATCGCACGAAGCCCTTCAAGGCCTCATTACCGGTGTTGGTCCGCTGTCTCGAGTCGATCACGATCGTGAAAGTGGCGGCGCTCAACGGGCTGGAGCGGCACATCAAGGAGGGCCTCGATTCCGAGCAGCGCGCTCGGCTGGTGACCATGCTGCTGAAAATCGTCGACGACAAGACGGTCGCGGCCGATGAAACGCCAGCCAGTCACGATTGGTTTCGCCGCCGCGCGATCGAGGACCTCGAGGCGATCGGCGACACGGGGCCGAACCAAAGCGTGATCGTGGCCTTGGCGGCGATCCTCGACGACAACCAATCGTCGGCCGATTTGTCCTGCTCCGCTGCCCGGGCGCTCGGAAGTTTCCGCATCGCCCAGACCACGAATGTCGACGTGGCAACGATCGCCCAGAGCCTCGGACAAATCGCGGTCGATGCGTACAAAGCCGAGTTGGCGCGGGCCGAGCAACTTTACCAGGACCGGCCCCAAGTTCCCGCAAACCGGGTTCCCGGAATGGCGCCGCCCGGCATGGTCATGGCTCGGGGCCAGATGCCGGGCCGGGCGCCGGTGATCTCGCCGCTCGTGCGGCCGGTTTTGCCCACGACGGGCGCCGCCGATAACGGACCGCCGATGAAGTTCATCTCGGTGCAACTCTTGAAGAGTGAATTGGCCTCTTTGCAGCGCGGCTTGCGCGGAACGCCTGGCGCTGCGGCGAGCAAGGTGGGCTTGCTGGCCGCGGCCGCCGGCACGCCACGCGAGCAATTCGTCGTCGAACGTCGACGCCAAGCTCAATGCGATGATCGTGGCATGCGACAACAATATCACGGACTACGAGACGCTGAAAAATCAAATCTCGAAGGCGGGCGGCGACATGGAAGCCCTCTTGGCTGGCAATGCCGCCGGTGGCAAAGGTCGGGCTCCCGCGGCGCCCGCCGCGCGCAGCGGATAGCAAAGCCAGCGGGTTCGACGAGCTCGACGCTCCCGCGGCGGCGCCTCCTTCGAAGGCCGGCGTCCCAGGAAAGATTGCTCCTTAGCTGGCTGTTGAAAAAGGGGACAGGCACTTCGCGGCCACGTAAAAACCACGGGATATCCACCCGGTAGCTCAGAGCCAGTCCCCTTTTTCAACAGGCTGCTAGTCGAACGAATTGATCGCGGCACGCTTCAAGGATGAAGCGGCGGTGCTGTACCCGGCAAAAGGATTTGCAAGCATGGCGCAGCGATTATTCATGCCGCGCGGCTCCGCGCGACAAGTTGCGTTTTCATGCGGCCCTGCCGCGCTGGCGGCGGTGATCGTCTGGTCGATTGCGATGAGCTCGGCCACGATCTCGCTTGGCGCCGGGCCATTGAGTCCGCCCGATTTGGCGCAGCAGAAAAGCCAAGCGTTGTCCGTTGCGACCAAGAATGCGGCCAAGTCGGCCGACCGGCCCGCGGCGCTCTCCGATCCGAATTGGCAGTTCTCGCGCGATTCGTCTGCCGATCCGCTAGCCGACTGGCAATCCCCCGTCGCATTGGCGTCCCCGGCACGGGCGGCTGCCGCGCTGCCGCCTGCCGCTGCTGCCGCCTGCCGCGCTGCCGCCTGCCGCGCTGAGTCTGCGCGCACCGCTGGCGACATCCCGGTCTGGAAGCGTTGCTCAATCAACCGATCAAGCAGCATCCCGATTGGTTCGCGCTGTTGAATTCGGCGGAGCCGATTGTCGCCGCCAATGCGGCGATCGTGTTGGCACGGGCCGGCGATCCGGCGGCCAAGGACGCCCTGCTGCGCGCGATCAATTCCGCGCCGTTGAACCTGCGGCAGCGGCAGGCGGCCAGCGAAGCGCTGGCCGACATCCGCCGCGTGGAAATCGTCGGCGAATTGCAACGGCTGGTTGACAAGGATGGTGATTTTTCCGGACCGGGCCAAACGCACTACGTTCACGAATTGCATGCCGAGCTGCTCCGTTCGCTGGCCTGGTCCGAGTCCACGCTCGCTGCGGCTCCGGAACCGCGATTCGCGGCGGCCATCGCGAGCCCCTCACCGCTGGTCCGTCGCGAGGCGTTGTTGGCCTTGGCCGACGCGCGTTTCGGCGACCTGCCGGCAACGGCGCTGCGCGCCGCAAACGACGCCGACTCCCGCGTGCGGCAAGCGGCTTTGGTCATGCTCGCCGTGCGCCGTCATCCCGCGGCTCAGGACGTAATTCGCCGAGCGCTCGCGGATCAGGATTTGAGCGTGCGGTTAGCCGCGATCGCCGCCTTGGGTCACCTCGGCGGCGCCAAGGCGCAAACACAACTCCGGCGGCTAGCGGTTAAGGAGGGAGATCTGGTTCGGGCCGCGGCGGTCGAGGCGCTGGCACAACTGGGCGACTGGCAAACGGTCGACGCGGCCGGCACGGACAAGGCGTGGCAGGTGCGGCTGGTCGTCGCCCGGCGATTGTCGCGTGGAATCGATCCCGCCGCGCCGGCCCTCGCCAGGCAACTTGTCGTGGACGTGAATTCCGACGTTGCGCAAGGGGCGATTCATGTTGTCGCCACCTGGCCCTTGGCCGACGCCGGTCCCATTCTATTGGACGCGATGGACGGCCGGACTTTCCTGCCGCGGAAAGCCGCGACCGAAGGATTGGGAGCGGTCTGGCCTCCGGCCGCAACTTTCGAATTCGAAGCAGTCGCCGATCGCCGCACCGCCGCCATGACCGATCTGCGGCGCATGTCGGCGCGAACAATTCGGGGCCAGCGGTTTGCCGGTCGGCACGACCGCCAGCGGCACGTTGCCTGCCTTGCCGATCTCGCCTGAGCGCGCGCGGAAGGTGGCCGACCTGGTGGATCAATTGGCGTCTGCGGCGGCGACGCAAACGGATCGCCGCGCGACAATTCATGCGCTGATCGACGTTGGGACCGACCTTCCGGGAATCCTCGAGCGATACCAAGAACACAATTCACGCCCGCTGCCCGAGGCGCTCTATCGCGAAGTTCTGCCGCGAGTCAGCCCGGAATTCGCGGCAATCGAGCGACTGAATGCGGCGGGCATTTTCGAGCGCCGACGGGCGATCGACGCGCTGCGAGCCATCACGCACGAGCGCGCGCTTCGCCGTTAGCGCTCTATCGCTTTGCAGCGCTAGCCACTCAGGAAAGCGATCCGCTGGTCTGGAGCGGGATCCTATCGGCTCTGGCGGACGATGGCCGTGAGCCGGCGATTCGGCTGGCTTATGTCGCGTTGGGGCATCCCACGCCCGACGTGCGACGCCGGGCCTGCGAATATCTGGCCGCGCATCCCGAGCCAAGGCATGGGCCGCTGCTGTCGATATCGCTTGCGGATTCCAGCCCGACGGTCGTCCAAGCGGCGGTGGCGCGTTAGGACAATTACAATCATTGGACGACTCGCGGCCGCTGGAACGATTGTTGGCGGCGAGCGATCATGAATTGCGCGTGGACGTGGCCGAGTCGCTCGCACGGTTGCAGAAGCCGATGGGTGTCGCGGCGCTCGAGCGGCTGGCCTACGATCCCGATCCCGGCGTTCGGCGTCGGGCGGCAACGGCCATGGGGCAGACGCCCGATGCGTCGTTTGTGCCAGCGCTAATCGCGATGCTGGACGATCGGTCGGACATCCGCCGCGCGGCGTTAACCAGCTTGCCTCAAGTGACTGGCAAGCAGCCGCAGGGCACCGAGGATTCACAAAGCGACGCCCTTCGCTGGAAGCAATGGTACCAATCGCAGGCAATCCTGCATTGAGCACGGCTTGAGGGGCGTGAGGACTTGAGGGGCGTGAGGTACGAAGAGACGACGCAACACACGCTAGAATTCGCCGGAGATGGCTTCCGTGCCCCCGCCGGACGCGACCGCGCGGGGCAACGGCCTGCGCCCTGGGAAACCGGCATTGATTTCGTGCCAGAATTGGATCTGCGGTTCGCCCAACTTCCAGCAGAGATAGACCTGCCGACCGTCGACCATGGCCGGGAAATCGACCAAGCCTTCCAGCCCATCTTTCGGCTCGGCGCCTAACTGGCGCAGCTCGCAAACATAATCTTGCAGCCGCGCTCGATCTTTGTCGAGATCCTCTTCGATCTGGACCAATTCCGTGTAATACGGATCATTTGGATGAAGTTGGTTGCGGCCCTGGAGCAGACTGGGCTAAGCGCTTCGCGCCGGTCGGCGAATTCCCGCGACAATTGGGAAAGATCTTTCACGATTGCCCGGACTAATGGCAACGTGGCATTGGCCTGTTCAATCGTGAACAGTTTCGTGCTGCCCGGCTCGTGGCCCACTATTTCGTCTGAGCCCATGCGATTCATCCACTTACTGATTCGGGCCGCCGTGCACCGGCGCCACAAGCACCTTGGAATCGGCCACTGCCGTCGGATTCAGCGTCGCTCGGCCCCAGGCGACTTCTACCGGCAAGCGCGAAAAGTCGACGATGCAACCATCGCGGCTGTAGCAGCTCAGGTCGTGCGTAGCCCCCATGAAAATGCAGTCGACCGGACAGGGCTCCACGCAGAGTGCACAAAACATGCACTTGGAGTAGTCGATCGTGAAACCCGTTACTTGAAAACCCTTGCCGCCGGTCACGCGCTCCTTGCCGATGTAGATGCAATCTACCGGGCAAGCCTTCGAGCATTGGTCGCAGGCGATGCAAGTCGTCAGATCGAAGCGATGGAAGCCACGATAGCGCGCCGCCACGGGCACCGGCAATTCCGGGTATTCGAATTTTTCGGTGAATGTGCGTCGCGCCGGGTCGTAGGTCTTCAGCCAACACGCGCAGCGTGACCCACAAGCCGCAGGCCACGGTCGAAACCGCATCCCAAATGTCGCGAAACCAACGTCCCACGTGAGATCTCCCGTGCTTTCTTCCAACACTGAAATTCGCCGGCCTCCATGGCCGGGAGTTCGCCGCGATAAGTTCCATTGCGAGGCCTTGCTCAGCGCGCGCAACAAACTCAGCCCACGGCACGCTGTGCAACGAACAAATTATAGGCAGACGCCGGTAAGCCGCAAGCGACTGGCCTTTCGCGCGACTGGCCTTCACTGGCCCGCGCGACTGGCCTTCGCGCGACTGGCCCTTCGCGACTGGGTAGATGCTGACATTGATTGGCGCCTTGGTTTTGGTCATGACGCTTTCGAGACTGCGAATGGAAAGCTTCTTGGCAGCTCAATTGGAGTCGGCGGCTTGAACGCTCGGCAGCCGGAATGGTCAGCAGTCCTTCAGTTCCAATGGCTGACGCGGCTACAGCCAGCCGCCGGTGGCTGGACCCGCGAATGGTCCCGATTTCCCATTTCGAGACCTTTCTAGTCTGACGATGTGGGTCGCGGGCGGCGGATTTGCATTGCTGCTGGGAGACTGGCGCTCTGCCTACCTCCGGTTGGGTACGGGTCGTCCCCAACTCACGAAAACAGGACGAACCACCCGTTCGAGCGGCAATTAAGTACCGCAATGAGAAAGACTTACGGCGTGGGTTCCTCTTCGGACGTGGCGAAATATCTCCCCAGGGGCAGGAGCTTAGTAGCTACTAATCTTATGCCGTAACCGCGATTTCGGGCGGGATATATCGACTTTTGGACGACCGTTTGCTTGACTCTCGACTGCTGGCACGTAGAGTGAAGTGTAAGGAAACGCCTGCGCAAGCCGTGAAAAGCTTCTGCGTCCAGGCAGAATTCGCCCAGAGTCATGTCGGAAAAATTCTCCTCGGACGACCAACCGTCCGGATGAAGTTTCGGCGTTGCTCAACTGGGCGGCTGGGTGAAAACAAGGAATACACGATGTTGGTTCTCTCCCGCAAGAAAAACGAAAGTATCGTCATTAACAATGACATTACGATCGTGGTCGTCGAGATCCGGGGCGATAAGGTTCGGCTTGGGGTTGAAGCTCCAAAGGAAGTGCCGGTCCATCGCCGCGAAGTCTACGATGCGATTCAACGCAACTCGCGTGCCGACGACGGCGCGGGCTCTCCGCCGGACAACGCCCATCGTGCGTCGACCGAGGCCGACTCGGCCGATTGAATATTCGACGAGTGAAGCCTGCTTCAAATGGCCGCTCATGCAGCGGCCGTTTTTTTTTCACAGTCGATTCGACGCATGGCGATCACGGCACTGTTCGTGGCGACGGCGAACTTGTGAAAGAATGGGGACTGGCTCCGTGCCAGCCGCCGGAAGGAAGCAAGGCATGCCGGTCGCGAGGTGCCTGTCCCCATTCTTTCACACCCTCGGCGAGCGCCATTGCACCGGCGCGGCTCTTGACTTTGACTCCGACGAGCACTATACAGCCTCGTCGAAGTTGGCCCCGTCGTCTAGCGGTCTAGGACACCGGCCTTTCACGTCGGTAACACGGGTTCGAGTCCCGTCGGGGTCATTCTTCCATTTAGAAACGCTGCCGTCGATCCGTCAAACTCTTCGCGGCGACGTTGGCACGCTTAGTAGCGTGTTGAAAAAGGGGACAGGCACCTCGCGATGGACTAAGAGCCTATCCGAGAACCGGCGGGGACTGGCTCATTTTGCGCTGCCCTGGGAGCAAAATGTGCCTGTCCCCCTCTCCTCGGCCGGTTCTCGGATAGGCAGTAAATCCCTCGGCTAACGCATCCGGTCGCTCGGAGCCAGTCCCCTTTTTCAACGGGCTGTTAGCGTTTGTGGCGTTTCTTCGACTTGCCGGACTTCTTCCCTTTCCACTGCAGGGCACTGTGGGCCGGCGGCCTGGAACGCCCGAGCCGCGTTACCAGCCTGAAATCCAATTCGCGGCGGTCGGCATCGACCCGGGCTACGACGACGCGCACCCGGTCCCCCAATCGAAAGCTGTTGCCCGAGCGAGCGCCCGCCAGGCTGTGCGTGGTCCGGTCGAAGCGGTAGAAATCATCGGCCAGCGACGAGACCCGCACCAGCCCCTCGGCCGGGAGCTGGACGCCTTCGACGAAGAATCCGAACTCCTCGACGCCGGTGACGATGCCGTCCATTTCCTCGCCCACGCGATCTTGCAGATAGAGCAAGAGCTTGAGCTTCGTAAGCTCGCGCTCGGCGGATTCGGCCCGGCGTTCGCGATCGGAGCAATGTTCGCCGAGCGCTTCGAGCTCGGCCAGCGTGCCGGGAGGTTTCTTGCCGCGCCACAGGGCATCCAACTGCCGGTGGATCGTCAGGTCCGGATAGCGGCGAATCGGGGACGTGAAATGCGTGTAGCAGTCGCTGGCCAGCGCGTAATGCCCCTCCTCGGCCGGACCATAAACGGCCCGTTGCAGGCTCCGTAAGACGGCGAAATTCACCGCGTGCCGCTCCGGCCGATCGGCCACGTGATCCAGCAGCCGCTGGAGCGCGAACCGGCTTTGCAGGCTTTCGGTTTCGAAACCCAGGGCCGCGACGAATTCGTCCAGGGCCTTGAGCTTGCGCGGGTCGGGATCGGCATGGATGCGGCGGATGAACGCAATGTCCGCGGCGTGCAACAAGCCCGCGACGGCTTCGTTGGCCGCGAGCATGAACTCTTCGATGATTTGATGGCTGACCGTGTTCTGCGCAACATGAGCGCCGCAAACTCGGCCTTCGCGATCCAGATCGACCTTGATTTCCTTGAGCGCGAGCTCCAGCGCCTGCGCCGCATCCGTCGGGCCCGCAGGATCATCCCCAGCTCGTGCATCCGTCCCAGCAGCGAATGCACGGGCGGCGTGAGCCTGGTCCGCCACGTTTCGGGATCGGCCAGGTACTCGTCGACTTCTTCGTACGTAAAGCGGCGGCTGCTGCGGATGGCCGCCGAATGGCCGTCGACCGCCACTTGCGCTCCATCGGCCGTGAATTCGATGAACACGGTCTTCGTGTACCGCACCCGATCGGGCTGGAGACTGGCCAGGCCGTTGGAGATCACCTCCGGCAACATCGGGATCACGCGGTCGGGCAGATACACGCTCGTGCCGCGCTCGTGCGCTTCGCGGTCCAAAGCCGAGCGCGGCCGGACGAAGTGCGACACATCCGCAATATGGACGCCGAGTCGCCAATGGCCGCCTGACAATCGCTCCAGCGAAATCGCATCGTCGAAATCGCGGGCGTCGACCGGATCGATCGTGATGATTGTCTCCGTGGTCAAATCGGTCCGTCCATCGTCAATCGATTCGTCGAACAGGTCGGCCTGCCGCCGGGCTTCTTCCAGCGTGTCGAGTGCGAACGCTTCCGGGAGGCAGAATTCGCGGACGATCGACAGCGTGTCGACACCCGGAGCGCCGCGCGCTCCGAGCACTTCGGTGATCACCCCTTCGCCGTCGTGCGCTTGCGACGGAAAGCGGATCATCTCGAACACGACCTTGTCATCCGGCTGGGCATTCTTCGCGCCGGGATCGCCGAGGGGAATTGGCCGGGAAAACACGGTCCCATCGACTTGCACGAAACCGGTTCCCGCAGCTTCGAAATAAGTGCCCACGAATTGATGCGTATCGCGTTCCAGGACTTCGACGATGTCGCCCGTTGGATTCGGACGGCGGACATCGCGCTGGGGACTCAAGCGGACGAGCACCGTGTCGCCGCTGGCGGCGTCCAGCGTGCGATTGGCCGGAACGAAGATGTCGAGCTTCTTGTCCGCCCCGTGAGCGGACCCGGTGGGGCGGACGAATCCGAACCCGGCCTGCGCCCGACGAAAGACACCGCTCGCGTGGTTCGAGGGAATGACTCGCGGGCCGGCCGGCGCGGCGGTCTTGGGAGTTCGCTCGGCGGACGGCGTTCGCGGTGCGGCTTGCTTGGCTGCGGACTTCGTCGGCCGAGATCGGGCCGCGGGCGCAGATCGAGCGCCGCTCGATTTCTTTTTGGCGCCGCGTTCCACTGCGCCGCGTTCCACTGTGGCATGTGCCACTCGCTTTGCCAGTGCCGTGTCGTCGTCTTTACTAGCGATGTCCTCAGTCGGAATATCGACGGAGCCGGCGGCGTCCGGCATTTGATCGGCAGACGCGGCGTCCTTCGAGCGCTTCTTTTTTTCTTCTTCGCCGGCTTCGGCGTGTCGGTTGCCGCGGCGGCAACCGGGAGCACCAGATGACTTGGCCCGTAAGCAAGCTGGCCGCTTTTGATCAGCCGCTTGACGGTCCGGCGCAGGTCGTGCGATTCGTCTTCTGAGAGCTTGAGTTGCTTGGCGATCGAACGGGGCTTCACCGGCCGATAATCGGGCCGAGCAACGTGCGCCAGAATTCGCGCTTCAAGTTCCGATGGCGCGGGTGATGACACGGTCACGCCGCGGCGCGCAGGCCGCGAAATAGGAGAATTGGCTGTCAGCGCTGTGGTCCGGTGACTGTGCGGCCCGGCACTGGGCTGGAGCCTTTGTACAGTTTTCGGTTCAGATTTTGGTGGTATTGGGTCCAAGGACTTTCCTGATTCGCGTCGTCGCGAATCAATTGTTGAAAATGGTGAATTTTGGCGTCGAGGTTATCCAGGTGGTGCAGCGTGATTGCTTCGAGCGTCATGGGGAGCTTGGGCGATCCGTATTCGTATTGCCCGTGATGGCTGATGATCATGTGCTTGAGCCGCAGGGCGGTTTCCGACGGAAATTCTTCGCCCGATAGTTCCGCGGCCTGGGCTAGCTTGGCGTCGAGCATGCTCACGGCCAGCACCACGTGGCCGAGCATCTGTCCGGCGTCGGTGTAGGAAAACGCTTTCTCGTAATTGAGTTCTTCGATCTTGCCCATGTCGTGCAGGAACACGCCCATCAGCAGCAGATCGGCATCGACAGCCGGATAGCGATGGGCAATGAGCTTGGCGATCTCCATCAGGTTCACCACGTGCTCGAGCAATCCGCCCGGATAGGCATGGTGATTCTTCACGCCGGCCGGCGAGCGGGTGAAGCGGCGCATGAAATCGTCGTCGGTCAGGAAGCACTCGGCCAGGCTTTGCAAATGCGGATCGCGCAGGCCACGCAAGAGCTCGCTGAGACGGATCGCCAGTTGATCGATCTCGCCCGGCGAGAGCGTCATGAAGTCGGCCAGGTCGACTTCCTCGGGCCGGGCCCGGCTGATGCTCGTGGCGATCAGCTGCAACGCGCCTTGGTAGATTTGCGTGGTTCCTTCGACATGCACGAAGTCGCCGTCATCGAAGCCGCGCAGCTCCACGTCGCCGGCGTTCCACATGCGCGCGCTGAGCGAACCCGACCGATCGGACAGATCGACCTGCAAGTACAAGTTGCCATTGCGATTGGGCCGCAACTGCTTCTGCGACGCCAAAAACACCTGATCGACGGCCTCTTGGTGGCCGAGCTGGCTGACGTTGCGACGCTGCATTAAAGACCTGATCGGGACTGCGAAGTGATCATGGAGGGCACGGACTTTGGGAACCGGCCGAGCCAAACATGGCTTTCGGCAAGAGGGGTCCGGCTGGACCATGCCGTGATTCTAGCGCGGCAAGCCGCCGGGAACAAGGGCCGGCAAGCCCAAACACCGCGTGTCGAGGCAACTCGGAATTCAGAAAGAAATCGAGAATTCTCCGGCCACGCCATTGTAAACCAAGATCGCCTTGGACAACACATCACGGGAGGTTCAGGGTTGGCACAAAGTCACATCCCGATTGACGTACAGGATGCGCTCGATTGTTTGGATTTGCTTCACCATGAACGGATTCAATTGGAATCTGGCGTAGCCCTCGCTCAAGGCATCTTCATAAGTCCCCCACACCCCCGCAATTTGATCGCCGTGAACGAGGACATATTTCCCCTCATTTCCCGCGGAAATAAGCGCTGCCTTTTCGCGCTCGTAGGTTTGTTGTTCTACCTGCAAAAAATCGATAGGCTTGGACATTGGAAACGGGCCTCAGGGGGGATCGACTAGGCACGGTTAACGCCAATGCCGGTCAGCATGACTTTATTCTACCTCGAAGACCTTCGAGTGGCTCAAGTCCGCTTGAACTGCCGGTCGAGTTCGTCGCGGGTGAAGACCAGCACGGTCGGGCGGCCGTGCGGGCAATGGTGGCTGTCCTGGGCCAGGTGCCGCTGGGCCACGAGGGCTTCGACTTCTTCCGGTGTCAAACGGTCGCCGGCTTTGACGGCCGCTTTGCACGACATCATGTGCAACATCTCATCCAGCATGTCGCGGCGGTCGGGGGCTTTGCCGCCGGACATCAGTTGCTCGACCAACAGCCGCAGCACATCGGCCGGACGCAGCCGCGCGAGCATGGCGGGATAGCTTGTGACCAGCAGCGTGCCGCCGCCGAACGGCTCGATGGCGATGCCGAGCTTCGCTAGCAGTTCGCGATCGGCCAGCGCCGCGGCGCTTTCGGCGGGCCCCAGATCGACCGGCTCGGGAATTAGGAGCCGCTGCGTTTCCAGCGCCGGCCAGAATTTTTTCACGGAGTTGCTCGTACAGCACCCGTTCGTGCAGTGCGTGTTGGTCGATGACCATCACGCCCTCGTCGGTTTCGGCGATCAAATAGCGATCGTGAACCTGCATGGCCACGTTGCGCACTGAACGGGCCGGCGGTAACTGGAATTCCGCCCGAGCCAAGGTTCGGCTCGGTGGCCGGCTCGCGGGAAGCGGGTGGCGGCGCGGCTTGTACGGGGGCGCGGGACGGTTGCGGATCAAGCCGCGCGAACTGCTGACGATCGATTGGAACCAGTTCCAAGGGACGCCCGCTCGGCCGAGGAATTGTCGAAGGGTATGCGAACGGGCCGGCCGTGCTCTCGGCCAGCGCCGGCGCGCTCGGCCATGGCGCGGCGGCGCCTGACACGGCGTGCGAACCGGGAGGCTGCGCCGATTGGCTCGCGAGCTCTCCCTTCGCCCACCGCACCAGCTCCTCGCGCATGCGGGCGGCACTCTCGGCATCGTGGGCTCCGGTCGGATCGCCCCCCAACTCGGCGACACCGCTCGGCGCCGCGCCGACCGTGGCCATCGCTCGTGCTCCGCTAAGCTGCTGCTCGGCGGCCACGTTGGTCCCTGGTGCACGGAATCTCGCGGTCAAATCGGTCGTCAGGAACCGGGTGCGCAGCGTCCCGAGCAACTGGCTATAAAGCTGGCCGCCGTCCTGGAAGCGGACTTCCATTTTCGTGGGGTGTACATTCACGTCCACGGCTTCGGCCGGCATTTCGATTTCCAAAAACGCCACCGGGTAACGTCCCGTGAGAAGTAGCCCACGATACGCCTCTTGCAGCGCATGTTGGAGGGCCCGATCGCGGATCGCCCGGCCGTTGAGAAACAAATACTGGGTGCGCTGGTTGCCGCGGCTCTGGCTGGGATTGGCCACATAGCCGGAGAGGCGCACTGGGCCGTCGCGGCTCTCGATCCAAATCAGATCGGCCGCCAGGTCCGCGCCGAAGAAAGCCGCGATCCGCGCCAAGCGGTCGGCGCCGGGTGGCAGATCGTACACCAATTTTTCGCCGTGACGGAGCGTGAAGTGCCGATCGGGATGGGCCAACGCCAACCGCGTAAAGGCCTCGGTCGTGTGGCCCATCTCGGTCTGGGTCGCACGAAGAAATTTGCGGCGGACCGGCGTGTTGAAGAACAAGTTGTGGACTTCAACCATCGTTCCTGTTGGGCCGCCGCACGGGGCAACCGGCGACATCTCACCGCCGACGATTTCCAACTCCGCGCCCACTTCGGAATCCGCCGTGCGGCTGCGCAGCGCCAGCCGGCTCACTTCGGCGATCGAGGCTAGCGCTTCGCCGCGGAAACCGAGCGTGCTGATGCGGAACAGGTCGTCGGCATTTTGAATCTTGCTGGTGGCATGCGGGGCGACGGCCAGGAACAACTGATCGGCCGCGATTCCGCAGCCGTTGTCCGTGACGCGCACCAGATCGACGCCCCCTTTCTCGACCGTCAGGTCGATTCGCGCCGCGCCGGAATCGACGGCGTTTTCCAACAGCTCCTTCACCACGCTCGCCGGGCGCTCGATCACTTCGCCGGCGGCGATCTTGTTGACGACCGAAGCGGTTAACCGGCAAATGTCGGGCATGGGTATTTGCCGTCGAGCTTGCTCGACGCGTGGATCCTCAGAGGCTGCGACAGAATGGGGACAGGCGCCTCGCGGCGCGCTTATCGGTGCCGCCGCATCGCGACAAGCTCGGAGCCAGTCCCCATTCTGTCACAGCCCATATTCCTTGATCTTGCGATACAATGTCCGTTCGCCGATGCCGAGCATTTCGGCCGCGTGTTCGCGATTACCGCCCGTAAATTTCAGCGTCTCGCCAATCACGACTTTTTCGATTTCGGTCAGCGGCTTGCCGACAAGGCTCGCCAAACTGCCGGCGGGCGCCGCGGCCGGCGCCACGACTGGGCCGGATAGTTCGGTCGGCAGATCGTCGAGATCGAGCACGCCGTCGTAGTCGACCACGACCATGCTCTCGATCACGTTGCGCAACTGGCGGACATTGCCCGGCCAATCGAAGGCCATCAGCTTCAACCGGGCGGCGGTCGAAATGCTCTTGACTGTCTTGTGATGCCGCCGCGTAAACAGTCGGATAAAGTGCTCGATCAACAGCGGAATGTCCTGCGCTCGATCGATCAGCCGCGGCAAGACGATCGTCACTACTTTCAATCGGTGATATAGATCGTCGCGAAATGTGCCCGCGGCGATCGATTCTTCCAGATCGCGATTGGTGGCCGAGAGAAACCGGACGTTCACGCGCGTGGGATCGTTTGACCCGACGCGCGTGATCTCGCCGCTTTCCAACACGCGCAACAGCTTGATCTGCGTGGCCAGCGGCATGTCGCCGACTTCGTCGAGAAACAGTGTGCCGCCATGAGCATATTCGAACTTGCCAATCCGGTCGGTCGAAGCATCGGTGAACGCGCCGCGGATATGCCCGAACAGCTCGCTCTCCAGAATGTTTTCGCTCAGCGCGGCGCAGTTCAGGGCCACGAACGGCTTGTTCTTGCGGGGGCTGTTTTGGTGGATGGCCTGGGCGACCAGTTCCTTGCCCGTGCCGGTTGCGCCTTGGATCAGCACGCTGGCGTCGGTCGGGGCGATGCGCTTCAGGCGATCGATCACGGCGTTCATTTGCGGGCTGGAGCCCACCACGCCCTCGAACCCGAACTTTTCGTCCAGCCGGCGGTGCAATTCGACATTGGCATGCCGGAGCCGAACGGCCGCCGAAGCCTTTTCGGTGATGACCCGCAGATGGGCCAAATCCAAGGGCTTTTGCAGATAATTGAAGGCCCCCTTTTGCATGGCGGCCACCGCCGAGGGGATCGTGCCGTGGCCGGTGACGAGGATCACCTCGGCGTCGGGCAAGGAATGCTTGGTCCGGGCGAGGATTTCCAGCCCGTCAAGATCCGACATCTTGAGATCGGTAATCACGACGTCGAACGACTCTTGCTCGATCAGCCGGGCGCCCTCGTTGCCGGACGTGGCCACGGAGCAATCGTAGCCGACACGGCGGAGAGTCTCGGCCACGGTTTCGGCGTGGGCCGCATCGTTGTCGACGATCAGCACCCGGACCTCGTGGGGCTCGAGCTTTTCGGCTTCGGCAAGCGTCGAGGGACTAGCGCTCATGGGGTCGATAATACCCGATTCGCGCGAGGCCGAACAGAAGCGGGCGCGACGGAAGTGGTCGGGCTACGCGGGAAGTTTTCTGGCAATTTCAATCAATAATAATTCGCTGACAACTCCTGCCACGGATTCAATCTCGGCGGCGTCTATAGTGACGAGCCAATCGCATACCACGGCCGTGGGTCGATTTAGCTGGGTTGCCGTGTCGCACGGAATAGCGACCATGTTCGCCGGCAAGGGAAGAGAGAATGCGGTCGTCATTGCCGCGACGCCATGCCTTGTGCCATCAGCAGACGACCGAAGGATAACCGCAGGGCGACATTTGGAATTCGTGCCACGAGGATCGCGCATTCTTGCCCAAACGATCGTCCCTTGCGGAAGCACGCGCGCATCGATTCCTAAAAAATCCGCAGGCTAACCTACCAAGGACGCTCCATTTCGCCATCGAAATATTCGGCGGGCGGCGAGTGCTTCGCGGCCAGGCTCTCGATTGCTACAAATCCCGGCATTATTCGACTAAGCAGATGTACAGCCAACGTCTTTCCGTCGACCTTTCCTTGGGTTCCGCACCCAAGCACAGGACGTATCGACGGCTTTCCGATGAAAGCGTCCTTGTCGAAGGTCGTAATCGCTCGTTCGCTAGCGACAAGGGCATACCCCAAATCTTGGGGCGGCACTGTGATGTTCTGGGCCATCTTTATTGCTCCGATGTGACAGGACGAACGACCATCCTTCGCGACGATATGGTTTCTTCGCCGACTGCGACCTCGAAATTATATAGACCGGCGACCGTAAAGCTCGGCAGGAATGTTGCCACGACCTCCACGACCTGAAGGGGATCGGCAAAGTCCAGTGTGAATTGAATCGGATCGCACACAGCCGACGCCACATCGCCAATTAGGTCGGAGGTGGCGTCAACAATTCTGGCAGTGACCGGCGTCTTTCCATGTCCATTAGTTATCTCAAAGAACAAGCTAAGACGAATGCGATGCGGCAACTCTTGAAAAAAAACAGTGTTGTACGTCCCGACGAGCGTGCATTTATTCGTGGTGAGATCCCGTAAGACCGTGTCGCACAGGACCATCGACAAGCAAACTGGCTTCGTCATGCGCACTACCGCTCTTTGCGCAAAAAACCGGCCGCTACCGACAGGCGCGGCCGCACCCATGTCATCACAAAATCATGTGGCGAAAGGCCCACACAAGCATAAGGGACCAATAGCGCATCTCGCCGAATGGCTCAACCTCTTTACTGCCACAGTAAGGGTATCATCGCGAAACGCATTGTCAACAACCGTAACCGATCCTACATCCTTGCGCCACTTAGACTTACAGCAAGTTCATTTCGCAAGTCCTTGCGTTAAAACGATTAGAAACGATCCGGCCGATCATCTCGGCACACAGAAGATTTTCTCGCTCGCGCTGGTGTGCGGTAGTCCACAGGTGCATGGTAACGCGTTGACGATTGCTTTCGGCCACTACCGGCCCGGCGGGTCCATGACCAAAGTCTAATGACGCATGCCATCAGCCATCTTCAGCAGCGCGTACTTTTTCTTGCCGCTGCGGAGCACGATGACGCTTTCACTGGCGAGGTCGGCTGGCGTCAGGCTGCGGTCCACTCCTTCCACGCGGCGGTTGTTGACATACGCGCCGCCTTGCTCGACAGTGCGGCGGGCTTCGCCTTTGCTTTTCGAGAGGCCGGCTTCGACCAGGGCGTCGACGATATTCAAGCCGGGCGAGTCCAAACGGGAGCGGGGGAACGTGCGGCTGGGGACATCGGCGAAGATCTCACCGAGCTGCGCGTCGCTAAGTTGCTGGATCTCGGCGCCGAAGAAGATATCGGTGGCGCGGCGGGCGGCGGCCAGGCCCGGCTCGCCATGCACCAAGCGCGTCAGCTCTTCGGCCAGACGGCGCTGGCTTTCGCGGGCCTCGGGCTTCGCGGCTCGCGCGGCGTCAAGTGATTCGATCTCTTCGCGGGAAAGTTCGGTCAGCACGCGCAAGGTGCGGCCCGCGTCGGCGTCGTCGATGTTGATCCAGTATTGATAGAACTGATACGGGCTGGTGCGGGCAGCGCTCAGCCAGACTGCGCCGCTTTCGGTCTTGCCCATCTTCGAGCCGTCGCTCTTGGTCAACAGCGGCCAGGTGATGCCGTGCAAGGAAAGGCTATGCATCCGCCGGGCGAGATCGATGCCGGCGGTGATGTTGCCCCATTGATCGCTGCCGCCGGCCTGCAATTCACAGCCGAAACGTTGCTGCAGATGGACGAAATCGTAAGCCTGCAAGAGCATGTAGCTGAACTCGGTGTAGGACAAGCCCGAGTCGGTGCGCTCCAGCCGCGTCTTGACCGAATCCTTGGCGAGCATTACGTTCACGGGAAAATGCTTGCCGACTTCGCGCAGGAAGCGGAGATAATCGAACTCTTTCATCCAGTCGTAGTTGTTGACCAACATTGCCGAGCCAGGAGCCGAGCCGGCAGCCGAAATCGAGGAACAGCCGCATCTGGTTCGCCCACTGCCGCGACGTTGGCTTCGAGCGCCGCTTCCGAGAGGAGGTTGCGCTCTTCGCTTTTGCCGCTGGGATCGCCGATCATGCCCGTGGCGCCCCCCACCAGCGCGATCGGGCGATGCCCGGCCCGCTGGAACCGCCGCAGCATCATCAGGGCCATCATGTGGCCGACGTGCAAACTGTCGGCCGTGGGATCGAAGCCGACGTAGAGCGTGCGGGGTTGGGCGTTCAGCCAGTCGGCGAGGCCCGCGTCGTCGGTGGTTTGATGGACCAGTCCGCGCCAGCGGAGATCGGCCAGGATATCGTGCATCAAATGTATTGGACCGATTGGGGTGAATGAAACCGGGATGCGAAATCAGCGCCAAATATCATCGCCGGCGAAGGGATGGGCCGGGCCGCGAAACTTGGGCTTCGGCAGCGCGGCCAGGGCCTGCTCCGCCAGCCGCAGATCCTCGCGGGTCGTAATCTTCAAATTGATCGGCGAACCGGGAACGATCGTCACCTGCCCACCGAGCCGTTCGACAAGCTGGGCATCGTCGGTCGCGAGGAAATCGCCGCGTTGGGCATAGGCGTCGAGCAACAGTTGCCGGCGAAAAACTTGCGGCGTCTGAGCTTCCCACAAGCCTTCGCGCGGGACGGTTTCCGAGATCGTGCGATCGGTGGCCACGCGCTTCAGCGTCCCCACGACCGGCGTCGCCAAAATGGCAGCGCCACTTTTTTCGGCGGCCGCGAAGACGTTGCCGATCCATTCGTCGGCCAGGCAAGGCCGGGCCGCGTCGTGAACGGCCACGAAATCGATCTCCGGGCGAACGCGGGCCAATGCCTGCTGGATCGAATCGGCGCGGTGCTGGCCCCCATCGACGACGTCGATGCCCAGAATCGCGGCGTTGGCGGCGAATTTGAATTGAAAGTATTCGCGATCCTCGGCGGCGATGACCATCAGCAATTGCTTGACATCCTCGCGATTCAGAAACTTCTCGGCCGAGTGGAGCCAAACGGCCCGGCCGGCCAAAGGCGCGAACGGCTTCTTGTAATTCTTGTCCTTGAAGCGATCGCTCTTGCCGCCGGCAGCCAGGATGACCGCGAACTTGGACACGGTGGGAGTCCTTTTTAGGCTTGAGGCTTGAGGCGACAGGCTTGAGGTACGAAGAGACGAAGACACCGGGCTGTCGCCGCAGGCGGCATACTCAAGCCCGATTCTACAGAGGCTCAGGGTTGAGGGCTTATGGCCGAAGGCTTAGAACCAGCCGCCGTCGGCGGTCGCCTGCTTCGTAATCTTCGTACCTCAAGCCTGTAGTCTCAAGCCTCAAGCCTAATTTTCCGCGGTGCTTATTGTGAGGTTTGGATGCGAGCAGTCAAGCACGAACGATTATGACGCCGGCGATTCAAATATCGTGCCGGCCACGACTTGAGTAGAGCGTTCCGCTGTCCTCGGTTTCGATGGAGTGGAAATCGCATATTGCCGATAGATATTCAACGACCAACGGCTCGGCAAGTTCGATTCGACAATTGACGGCTCTCCGTTGCTCAAGAGACTACTGCCCCAGTCTCTGCGCGGAGAGCCGTTGTTTTTTTATAGACGCCGCAGGAAACAAGTTAGACCGTTGGGTGGGCACTGCCTACCAAGCATCACTCGCGATAACGCCTCAGCTTCGCATTCGGCAATTGGTGGGGAGTGCCGACCCTACGTTCTCTCGCTCTCGTCTGCACCCTCGGTCATCAGAATCAGGCGCACGAGTTCAGCCAGCGAATCGGCGTGCATCTTTTTCATCACCGTCGCTCGGCGCAGTTCCACGGTGCGCAGGCCCAGGTCGAGTTCCGACGCCACGACCTTATTGGCTTTGCCGGCCATCAGTTTTTCCAGCACCTGAACTTCCGGCGGCGTGAGCGTGGCCCGGCGGGCCAAGATTTCGTTGCGCTGGGCGCGCAACTGGTGCGATCGCTGGGACCATCGCAGGGCCGTTTCAATGCTCGCCCACAGCTCGTTGTCGGCGCACGGCTTTTGGAGGAACGTCACCGCGCCGGCGCGCATTGCGCGAACGGCCATCGGCACGTCGGCATAGCCGGTGATGACGATGACCGGTAGGGTTGACCCGCGGCTACGCAGTTCTTCTTGCAGCTCCAGCCCGGTCATGCCCGCCATGCGCACATCGACGACCAGGCAGCCGGTTTGGGCCGGATTGTAGGCGGCCAGGAATTCCTTGGCCGAAGCGAATGGGCGGACTTTCATGCCATGCGACTGGATGAGCGCCGCCACGGAGCTGCGGGCTCCTGGATCGTCGTCGACGACAAATACAGCCAGATCAGCGTGCTCAGGACTCATGGCCAGGATCCTCCGCGCCGGCAGGCAAGGTGAATTGAAAGGTCAGACCGCGGCTGGAATTCGCCGCCGCTGCGAGCGTGCCGCCGTGCGCTTCGATGATCGAATGGCTGATAGCCAGGCCCATTCCCATGCCGTCGGGCTTCGTGGTGAAAAACGGTTTGAACAGTTGGGCCAGTTCGGCGGCGTCCAACCCACGGCCGGCGTCTTCGACGGCGACGCGCACCCGCCGGGGCGACAGCGCCTCGGTGCGCACGAGGACGGTCCGGTCGCCCAGTGGGTTTTCGGCCATTGACTCGACGGCGTTGCGCACTAAGTTGACCAGCACCTGCTCGATTTGGATTCGATCGACGCATACCGGCGGCAGCGCCTCGGCCAGGTCCAACCGCAGTTCGGCCTGGCCGCGCCGCACGTCAACCTGTAATAGCTCGACGACATCGCGCACGATCTTATTCAAATCGGCCGTGACTTGCTTGGGAGGCGACTTGCGAACGAAGCTGCCGACGTGGCGAATGATCTCGCCGGCCCGATTGGCTTGGGCCGCGATCTGCTCCGTCCATTGCAACAGCTCTTCGCGATTCTCGGCATCCGGTGCGCGCAGCCGATTGCTGCACGCCTGCGCGAAATTCGCCACTGCGTACAGCGGCTGATTGATCTCGTGGGCCAGTTCGGAGACGATTTCGCCCATTGTCGTTAGCCGGGTGACGTGGGTCAATTCGGCCAATCGCTGCCGGGCCGCTTCCTGCGCGGCGGCGTTCGCTCACGTCGCGAACGATCCGCTGGATCGCCGCTCTGCCGTCGTAAATGCAGCCGGTGCCGGCCACCTCGACGTCGATCGGCGAGCCGTCCAATCGCAGCAGTTGTTGCTCCATCACCGGGGCGGGCTCGCCTTCCTGCATTTGCCGCGCGCGGCGGTGGACCCGCGCGAGAAAGCTCGGATGCACGAAGTCGACGTAGGACTTTCCGACCAATTCTTGCCGGTCGGCGGCCCCGAACAATCGCACACCGGCGTCGTTGACGTAGGAGATCGAGCCCTCGTGCGTGACCAGGATCGCGTCGGGCGAATGCTCGACCAGGCTCCGATAGCGCTGCTCGCTCTGACGGACGGCTTCTTCCACCGCATGCTTTTCGTCGCGGAGCCGCTTTTCCTCCAGCGCATTGTAGATCGCCGGGACCAGCCGGGCATAGCGATCCTTGATCAGGTAGTCGTCCGCCCCTTGCTTCATGCAACTCACGGCGTCTTCCTCGCGGATCGTGCCGGTGACGACGATAAACGGGATGTCAAGTTGTCGCTCGCGCAGCAGTTCCAAGGCCCGCAGGGCGTTGAATTGCGGCAAGCTGTAATCGGCCAAGATGACCTGGGCCAAGTCGGTCCGCTGCAACTCACTGACGTAATGTGCCTCGGTGTCGACCCATCGCCAGACAAAAGCCAATCCGCCGCGGCGCAGCTCGCGCAGAATCAACTCCAGATCGTCGGGGCTGTCTTCCACGATCAACAGAGTCACCTCCGGCGGGCCTTGGGGCGCAACGCGGCTAACGTTGGCGGGCTCAACGACCACCGGCTCTTGCTTGGAGCGCGGCCGCCGGTTGATTCTTTCCAGGACGCCGTCGATCAGCTGGTTCATCCGCTCGGCGTTACCGCGGATCAGCGCCAGATCGCGCCTGGCCTCCGACTCCAGCCTGGAGCCAAAATCTTCTTCCAAAACGGAGACAAAGCCGTCGATGATTCGGAGCGGGGCCCGCAGGTCGTGGGCGATACTGTAGCCGAGAGCGTCCAAATCCAGTTCGCCGTAGGTGGCCTGCGGCGTGAGGCTTGACGTGAGAGGCTTGAGGCTTGAGGCTTGAGGCTTGAGGACGCTGGCGGTGTCCGGCTCTTGTTCGGCAGCAGGGGGTTGCCCGCTCGGCGCGGCTGGCGCATTTGCGCGGAAGTCGGTCGTTGGTGTGATTTTTTCCTCGGGAGCCACGGACCCATCCCTCAACGGAACTCAATTAACCGAAACCCCGTCGCCGGAAAAGTCTTCGCGGGCGGAATTCACCCTTGTAACGCAGCCCGCGCGTCCGCCGACTGCACGCCGTCGACCAGCTCGGCATGCCCCAGCCGGGAGGGCAGCACGAACCGTAGTTGGCCGTGCACGTTCTTTTTGTCACGGGCCATGACGGCCAACAAGCCATCGGGATCGACATCCGGAACCTCGACGGGCAAACCGAGCGCGGTCAGAAGTTTCTGCTGCCGCTCGACGAAACTCGAATCGACGCGGCCCAGCCGTGCGGCCAACCGCGCGGCGCAGATCATGCCGATCGATACCGCCTCGCCATGCAGCAGCGTGCCGTAGCCGGTGACCGTCTCGAAAGCGTGACAGAACGTATGACCGTAGTTGAGCACGGCCCGCGAGCCGGTCAATTCCCGTTCGTCGGCTTCGACAACGTCGGCTTTGAGCCGGCAACAGCGGGCCACCACGTGGCGTAGCGCCTGGGGCTGGCGGGCCAAAATTTCCGCCACGTGGCGCTCCAAATATTCGAAAAATTCGGCGTCCAGGATCACACCATATTTGACCACCTCGGCGAGGCCGGAGATGAATTCGCGCTTCGGAAGCGAATCGAGCACGGCGGTGTCGATGAGCACCCCCAGCGGCTGCCAAAAGGCGCCGACCATGTTTTTCGCCCCCGGCAGATTGATGCCGACCTTGCCCCCGACGGAACTATCGACCTGGGCCAAGAGCGTGGTCGGAATTTGCAGCAGGCGAATCCCCCGGGCAAACGTGGCGGCGACGAACCCAGCCAGATCGCCGATCACGCCGCCGCCTAGCGCGGCGATCACCGTCCGCCGATCGGCGCCCAACTCCAGCAGCTTGTTCCAGAGCAGCGCGCTCAATTCGGCGCTCTTGGCTCCCTCGCCGGGCTCGACGACGACCAGGTCAACTTCGGCGCCGGTCGCCGCGATACTATCGCCGACGATCTGGGCGTAGAGCGGTTCGACATGTTTGTCGGTGATCAGCGTGACATGCTCGGTCGCCGACAGTTCATGCAAGAACCGGCCGGCTTCGGCCAACGTGCCGCTGCCGATCTCGATCGGATAACTCCGCTCGGCCAATGCAACGCGAACGGTTTGTGTCGGCTCGCTCATGATTCTTGCGCGATGGAAAAGCGCCGCCAAGCTCCGAGGCTTAAGGCATCTGGCTTAGCAGCCTGTTGAAAAGGGGACAGGCACTACGCGGGTACGTCGATACTGGGGGAAATCCTCTCGTTCGCTAAGAGCCAGTCCCCTTTTTCAACAGGCTGTTAGGACTTAAGGATCAGGAAGAGGACGAATTCGATTGCTTCGTACCTTAAGCCTCAAGCCTTCAGCCGGTCGCCATTATCGGACGAGCGCCAACCGCTCGAGATCCGCGGGCGTAACCGTAATTTGTCGGGCGAAGCCCGTGTGCTGGCGCACGTAATCTAATTGGGCCGCTTGTTGCGGCTCGGAGTGCAGCAGGGCCTCGACCCGCAGCCGATCGGCCTGCGGCCAATCGTCGTATTCCTCGGGCCAGACTGTCGTATGCTCGACGACCAGCGCTTCGCGATACGCGTCAAACTCGTTGGCCATCAACGCTCCCGATCCTTGCTCATTTCGTCTCGATATCCGCCAAACGACAGTATACTGGCGGCAGAAGGCGGGGGAAGTAGCGAGAACAACGGCTCGAGAACCAGTTTCAGGCGGTCATGAACTCGGCAGCAGAATTTTTGAGCGGCGTGCGCGTGTTGGACCTGTCGCGCGTCCTGGCGGGACCGTTTTGTTGCCAGGTATTGGCCGACCTGGGGGCCGACGTGGTGAAGGTGGAACGGCCCGGCCTGGGTGACGACACGCGGCAGTGGGGACCGCCGTTTCTGAATGGCGATGGGCCGAGTGCCTATTATCTCTCCTGCAACCGTGGCAAGCGCTCGTTGGCCCTCGATTTGGCGCACCCTGACGCACGCGCGGTATTGGACGATTTGTTGCGCACGGCCGATGTGCTGGTGGAGAATTTCCGGCTCGGATCGCTGGCGCGGTTGGGGCTCGAACCCCAGCGGCTGGCGACGTTGAATCCCCGACTGGTGCGGGTCTCGATCTCCGGGTTTGGGCGGACCGGTCCCGAGGCGGACGTGCCCGGCTACGATCTGACGGTTCAGGCGGCCGGAGGAATCATGTCGATCACCGGCGAGGCCGGCGGTCCGCCGATGAAAGTCGGCGTGGCAATCACCGACGTGCTCACCGGTTTATATAGCGCCGTGAGCGCGCTGGCGGGACTGTACGCTCGCGATCGGCGCGGGACATCGCTAGTTCGCCCGCTGCGAGTTTCGATCTGGCGTTGGCCGATTGCACGCTCTCGGCCCTGGTGAACGTTGCCGAGAGCGCCTTGGTGACAGGCCAGCGGCCCCATCGCTTTGGCAACGCCCATCCGCAAATCGTTCCCTACGAAGCGCTGGCGACAGCCGATGGATATCTCGTGTTGGCGATCGGCAACGACGGCCAATGGAGCCGATTCTGCCGCGCGGCTGAGTGCGAGTATTGGTCGGCCGATCCGCGGTTTGCCACGAATCCGGCCCGCGTGGCGCATCGAGAAGAGTTGATCCCGCAATTGACGACCCTGCTGGCCGGCAAGAGCACCTCCGAATGGCTCGCCTTGTGTGCAGGCGCGGAAGTCCCCTGCGCACCCGTGCGAGCGCTGGACGAGGTGCTGGCGACGCCGCAAGTGGCGGCGCGGGGAATGGTCGCCAAACTGACCGACGCCGCCGGCCGGGTTGTGCCGGTGGTGGCCAGTCCGATTCATGCCGACGGCAATGTCGTCTATTCTAAAAAGGCTCCGCCGGAATTGGGTGAGCACACCACGGAAGTTTTGGAACAATGGCTCGGATATGATGCGGCGCGAATCAAGCAATTGCGGCAACGAGCCATCGTGGCTTGAGGAAATTCGTTCCGCCGCGCGCCTGCGACGCTTCAATACATTTCGCTCCAAAGGCGGTCCATGACGCGAGACAAGCTGGTAATTCTGTCGATGTTCGGCATCGCCGCGGCAATCGGCCTGCTCGGCGTCGGCTATCACCACTGGCTGTCGCACCGGGCGATTCGGTGGTGGGGTGACAAGGACGTCTCCTTGGTTGTCGACGCTCCGGACGTCGATGCGCTGCTGCTGGAACCGCTTACCGCCCATCCCGTGCCCGCGGTTCCCGGATTGCGCGAAACGTATGCGGTCGGGGGGCAGGCGTATTTAGTCATTCAAGAGAAACACGTCTCGGCCGACGAAGGGCTGTACCATCTGCGGCATGGGATGGTGGAGGACGCGAACTTCGCTTGGTCCGCGCCGCCGGCGAAATCACCTTTGAAATCAACGTCGCAGCCGCCGGGGCCGCGGGTGTTTGGGCTGCGATTCAAAAACGGCACGCGGCAACTGACCGTCTTGTTCGATCCGCGGACTCGCCGCATGGAACGAACCGACACGGGCGCCAGCCTCACGATCGCCCCGATCGCCAGCGGCTGGGACGAGTTTTTTGCCGAGCAATTCTGAAGGAGGCTTGAGGCTTGAGGCTACAGGCTTGAGGTACGAAGAGACGAAGATCCAGGGCTGTCGCCGCAGGCGGCAGCCTCAAGCCTCCAGCCTAACTAGCCGCCGCCCGCGCGGTCTGCTAAGTTGGCGCGCGGAATTTTTTGTTTCGTCCGGAGTCGTTTCTGCATGAGCACCGCCGTTGCCACAAGACCGCGCCGCGAGGATCTTCCGGCCGGCGATTGTCTTTGTTCTTATTGCTCGGCGAAGTGCTGCAAGTATTTCGCGCTGCCGCTGGAGACGCCGACGGAGCGCGAAGATTTCGAGTACATCCGTTGGTATCTGCTGCACGATCGGGCGGCGGTCTTCACCGAGGAAGGGACCTGGTACTTGCTGGTTCACACGACGTGCAAGCATTTGCAGGCGGATAACCGCTGTGGCATCTATCACACCCGGCCGCCGATTTGCCGCGATTATTCGACCGATAATTGCGAATACGAGGACAACTGGGTTTATGACCATTACTTCGAGACCTCCGAGCAGGTCGAGGAATATATCGAGGCGACCTTGGGGCCAACCCGCGGCAACATCCGCAGCCCCAAGCCGCCGCTGTTGCCGCTGCTGTGAGGGGATTGAGGGGCGTGAGGAGGCGAGGGACGTGAGGTTTGAGGGGCTTGAGGACGATTTATGATTGAACCGCGCACGCTCGCTGGGTTCCGCGATTACCTGCCTGAAGCGATGATTCCGCGCGAGCAGTTGATCGAAACGGCTCGCCGCGTTTATCGTTCCTACGGCTTCAGCCCGATCGACACGCCGGCTTTGGAATATGAAGAAATCCTGCTCGGCAAAGGCAGCGGAGAAACGGACAAGCAGATGTATCGTTTCGCCGACGCCGGCGGCCGGGCCGTGGCGATGCGGTTCGATCTGACGATTCCCTTGGCTCGTTTCGCGGCGCAACATCTCAATGAATTGGGGCTGCCATTCAAGCGGTACCACATTGCTACCGTCTGGCGGGGAGAAAAGCCGCAGTTCGGCCGGTATCGCGAATTCATGCAATGCGATTTCGACACGATCGGCACCCTTTCGCCGAGCGCCGACATCGAAACGGCGCTCGTGATTCACGACTTGCTGCTGGCGCTCGGCTTCGAGGATTTTTCGATCCACGTCAACAACCGAATGGTGCTAAACGGTCTGTTGGAGCGGCTGGGGCTGGCGGAAAAGTCGGCGGCCGTGCTCCGGTCGCTCGACAAACTGGGAAAAATCGGTCCGGCAAGTGTCGCCGAGGAGTTGGCCTCGACCGCCGGCGCCTCAGCCAAGCAAACGCGCGAGGTGCTGCGGCTGGCGGAGCTGTCGGGGACGAATGACGAGTTGCTCAAACAACTGGGGCCACTTGTCGCCGGCAGCGCCAAGGGGGAAGAGGGCGTCGCCCGCCTTGCCGGCTTATTGGCGGCCGTGAAGGCGGCAGGCGTACCGGATAGTCGGCTGCGCACGACGTGTCGATCGCGCGGGGCCTGGACTATTACACCGGCACGGTGTTCGAAACGTTCTTGGGCGCGCCTGCCAAATTTGGGAAGCGTTTGCTCCGGGGGCCGCTACGACAACCTGGCCGAATTGTACACGAGCCAAAAACTCCCTGGCATTGGAGCCAGCCTGGGATTGGACCGTCTCTTGGGCGGCATGCAAGAGTTGCACATGTTTCCGAAGCTGGTCACGCCGGCCGAGGTGTTCATCCCTTATTTCGACGCCGCGCGGCTGCACGACTATTTGAAACTCGCGGCGCAGATTCGCCGCGGCGGTTTCGGTGTCGAAGTTTATCCCGATCCGAAGAAGCTGGGCCAACAGCTAAAATATGCCGACCGCCGCGGGTTCCGCGCGGCGATTGTGGCCGGCGAAAACGAATTCGCGGCGGGCACGGTGCAGGTCAAGAATCTGGCGACTGCCCAATCGCAAACCGTGCCCTTGGACGCCCAGGCAGCGGAGTTACTCGCCGTGTTGCGCGGCCTGCTGGGCAAGACCGCTCGGACGGCCGCGCAGCCGTAATCCGGCGGATGCTGGCAAGCCAGCGCAATTCCCGCCGGTTTCTGAAACCGCGCTTGAGCGTCGTCGCCGGCAAACGTTAGACTATTTGCTAGCCTACGAGCGCCGTACTGCAATCGAACCGAGTGCCGAGTCCGGCCATGGCCAATCGCGACAACCATTACGAGGCCGCCTTCGAGGCCTATCTCCGCGCACGGCTGGTTCCCTATGTGGCCGTCGACGAGAAGAAACGGACGCTCTTGGGGGACGGTTCGCTCAAGAGCCTCGACTTTATCGTCTCGCCCCCCGGCGGCGGCTCTTGGCTGGTCGATGTGAAGGGTCGCCACTTTCCCTCGGGCGAGCAAAAGCAGTATTGGAAGAATTGGTCGACGCGCGACGACGTCCGCAGCCTCGCCGCTTGGCAGCAGTTGTTCGGTTCCGGCTTTCGGGCCCTGTTCGTGTTTGCCTACGAGGTGCGGGGTGACCGGGCCCCATTGGCCGCCGAAAATCTGTTCAACTTCCGCGGCCGGCTGTATGCGTTCCTGGGCCTGGGTCTCAATGATTACGTGTACTATGCCCGGCCGATATCCGCGGCTTGGGACACGCTGGCGATGCCGACCTCGCGGTTCCGGCAATTGGCCATACCGTTGGACACGATGTTGCGGCCGAGCGAAGCGGCCGGTTGAGAGCCGACCGGCGATTCCGCGTTGGAAAAATTCTCTGGCTCGCGCCCGATCGCCCGACGGCAATTCGTGCGATTGAGAACGGGTTCCTCTTCTCAGCCTGGGTCGTGGGCCAATCTCGCCGACCCGATGCTGCCGCGTCGAAATTCTCGACATGCCAGGGTCTGGCGAATCGCGGCCGGCCGTGCGTTCGGCACGTCCTGTCATAGCACGGTTTTAAGTGGCGTCGCCGGCCAGAGAAGAGAAACCCGTATGTCTCGTTTTGTTTGTAACATTTGCAAGCGATTCTCGCTTTGCTTGGTAGGGGAACGGACCCGTTAGCCGCCCAGAAGCAAGTCGCCGCCTGCCAGCCAACAAATCGAGGAGATAGATCCATGTCGAGCCAAGCGAAAATCGTTGCCGCCTCCGCTTTTACGGCCCTGGCCCTGCTTTTTACCGCCTCCCCGGTTCAAGCTCGTGGCCATGGCGGTGGCAATCACCTGCACAGCAGCTCGGGAATGAACCGTGGCACGCTGCACAAATCGTTCAGCCAGCCGAAGAGATTCAGCCAACTGTCGAAATCTCACAAGCTCCACAAATTCACGTCCAACAAGCAGTTCAGCAAGAAGCTGTCGGGCAAGAAGGTGGCCAAAAACCTGAAGCAGGGACAGAAGCTCGGCAAGAATCATAAACACCGCCGCCATTATCGCTATGGCGAATACGATGATGACGATGGCTACGATTCCGACGATGACACTGCCGACTATGACACTGCAGGCTATGACACTGCTGGCTACGACGCTCACGACACCGACGGCGAAGCGTTCGACGCGGGCCATGCCCAAGCGACTGCCGACGACGCGGACGATATGGACGACGCCCCGGCGGCCATGTCCGGCAAGACCGCTGTCAGCGGCACAGGAGCGGTCAGCGGCAAAAGGGCAGTCGACGCGAAAGTCAGCAGCGACGATGACGACGACGGCGACGACGACGATGCCGACGACGCGGTCGTCTCGACTCCCAAAGCGCCACAGCTGATTGAGAAGACCGACAAGCCCTCAAAGCTGATCAAGAAGGCCCACAAGGGCCCGAACCTGAACAAAACGGCTGACAAGGGGCCAAACCTGGTCAATAAGGCCGACGAGTCGCCGGTCGCCACGACCAAGCCCGTCGCTCCAAAAGAGCTCGTGGGCCAATCCGTGATGGTGAAGAGGACCAAGCCGACGATGACCGATTCCGCGGCTGCCGACACCGACGACAGCTCCGAAAGCGATTCTGCCGAGTGACGTGCCAGGAGTGTCCCGCCCGCGGCGAAGTCATCCACCAGTTCGGCGTAACGCCGGGCCGTCCGTTGACCCACAGGTCAACTCGACGGCCCGGTTTTTTTAGGGCCCGTCCCGGCTGGAAAGAATTTTTCCCGGCCGCTTGTAACAAGCCTTGGATATTCCCGCTCTGCTAAGTAGTGGAATGGCCAATCGGCCGAAGTCCGAAACCTAAAGCCTTGCAAGCCGTACAGCGGCTCATTCGACGAAGGGGACAGAATTATGCACCGCAGCGCCAAAATCCTGACCACGGCCTGTTTGCTCGCCGCCAGCGCCATGTCGCTCGCTCCCGCCTCGGCCGCAGCAAAGGGCCACGGCAGTTCGGCCAAGAACGTGACAAACCACGCTCCCCACAGCTTTGCCCAGACGAAAACGATGCCCAAGAAGGCGACCGTCTCGAAAACAAAGCTCCTGACGCTCACCAAGAAAGGCCCGAACCAATTCCAGAAGATCAAGCCGATCAAGAATTTGATTGTCGACTACAAACATCAGCGCCGCTACCGCGAGTTCTGCTGGGACTTTGGTTGCTACCTCGGCGGCTGGGATCCAGAATTCGTGGGCTGCTGGACGAATGCCGAGCCTTGGTATGCCCAGCAAACTGCGGCCGCGGCCAAAACGGTGGCTGCCGCGCCAGACTCCAGCGACGACGATTCGGACGACTCCGGCGACGTGGACGACGGCGATGTCGACGGAATCTGTGCCAACCAGGTGTGAGGGGCGTGTAATAGGCCGAGGCTTGAGACTGCGAGGCTCGAGGTGCGAGGAAATGAATAGACGAGGCGAAGCGACCGCCTCAAGCCTCCCCCGGTACGTTTGGCGCTGTAAGCCGCCACGGATCGAAGGTAGGATGATGCAGAAGCCCCTTCCCGAGGCCTGATGGACGTAAAAAGTCCTAACTCAACTCGCGGCGCCGAGGGGGCCAGTCCCCATTTTGCTCACGGGGTAAGCGCAAAATGGGGACAGACCCCGGCTGGTTAAGTTAGCAATTCTAAGGGAAGAACTCGCCGTCCTTGCCCCTTGTCTTCGTCCTCAAGCCTCACGTCTCAAGCCTAAAGCCTCAATGACCGTCGATCCAAACGAAAAGCTGCTCGAGCAACTGCGCGCGGGCGATCGCCAGGCGCTTGGCCCCTGGCTCAACATCCGCCACGGCTCGCTCCGGGCTTATATCGAACATCGCCTCGGAGCGGCGCTGCGCCGCAAGATCGACCCGGACGATCTGGTGCAAGAAGTCCATACCGATGCGATTCGGTCGTTTGCCGAAGTCGATCTGACCCAGCGCGACCCGTTCGGCTGGCTCTGCCAGATCGCCGAGCGGCGGATCATCGACGCCCATCGGAAATTCTTCGGCAGCCAGAAGCGCGACGCCGGCCGCGAAGTCCCGTTGCAGGCCGGACCCGACACCCAGCGGCCCGGCGTGATCGAAATGCTGGTGGCCAGCATGACCACCGCCAGCCAGGCCTTTTCCCGCGATCAAAAGGAAATCCGGCTCCTGGCGGCAATCGAGTCGTTGCCCGAAGAGCAGCGGACGGCGCTGCGGCTGCGCTACGTCGACGGGCTCCCGTCCAAGGAAATCGCCCAGCGGCTGGGCAAATCGGACGGCTCGATTCGCGTGATGCTCACGCGCAGCCTGGCGAAGCTGCAAGAGTTGCTGGAAGATGAACAGTGAATAAGCGGATTCGCTGTTCGTTCATCCGTGCGATTTGGAAATCCGTGGTTGAATTTTCCGCGCGGACGATGTAAGAAACAAACCACGGATCACACGGATCGCTCGGATAAACGAATGATGAGTTCCGCGGTGCATCAGCTGGACGAACCTTGATTTTGTTCCGCGTCGCGGCCTGCCAACTGCGCGAGCTTCCGCCCGGTCGAATTCAGCGGAAAGTCGGCCAGCTGCGCCAAGCTTGCCCAACGGGTTTCTACCTTTTTCGCGGAACCTAGGCGGCTCTGACGTCGACCCGGCAGGGCTGCGGCAGCGAAGCAATCGAGCGTGATCCGGAATCGCGTGACGCCGTGGCGGAGTGTCGCGAGCGGACGCAGCCGCTCGATTGCCACGCCGGTTTCCGCTAACACGCGGGCCACGATGTCGCTCTCGCCTTGAATTTCGAACCGCGGAAAATCCCACAAGCCGGCCCGGCGCTCTCGTTCGCCGCGGCGCACGAGCAGGACGCGGCCGCGCCGCCGCACGATCACCGCCGCCGCGCGAACGTCTTCCCAGACAGGCTTGCGGCGCGGCGGAGGTATTTCAGCCGCCAGCCCGGCCAGCCCTGTCGGGCAGAGTCGCCCCGCGGGACAACTCGGGCAGTCGGGATTTCTCGGCCGGCAGACCTGGCTTCCCAATTCCATCAGTGCTTGATTGAACTCGCCGGCCCCGCGCCGCGGCAATATCTCCTGGGCCGCGTGCCACAGCAGGCGCTGCGACGATGCGCGCGTCGGGTCGCCGCGCAAAGCCAACAGCCGACTCAAAAGCCGCACGGTGTTGGCTTCCAAAATCGGTTCCCTGGCGTCAAACGCGATCGAGAGAATCGCTCCGGCCGTATAGCGGCCAATCCCTGGCAGCCCGCGAACGACCGGAGGATCGTTGGGAAAGACGCCGCCGTGCTCGGCCACGAGAAGCCGCGCTGCGCGATGCATCTGCCGGGCGCGGCGGTAATAGCCGAGCCCTTCCCACAGCCGCAGCACTACGTCCTCCCGCGCGGCGGCCAGGCTGGCGATCGTCGGCAGCGCGGCGACAAATCGTTGGAAATAGGCCTCGACCGTGGCCACCTGCGTCTGTTGCAGCATGATCTCGCTGACCCAGACCTGGTACGGATCCCGCGTGCGCCGCCAGGGCAGGTCGCGCGCACTGCGCCGATACCAGCTTCGTAGCCGCCGACGAAATTCGCCGCGCCAGCGCCCGCCAGGCCAGACTTCTTCCAGGGCCATTGCTTGCGGCTTGAGGGGCGTGAGGAGTTGAGGGGCGTGAGGCGCCCCTTTGGGCCAGGTTTCGTCCACGGCCATCGCTTGACCCTCCGCGATTGACATCTAAGGCTTGAGGCTACAGGCTACAGGCTTGAGGTACGAAGAGACGAAGATACGGCGCGATCGCCGCGGCGACAGCCAAGCTTTAAGCCCTCACGCCCCTCGGAGCTCCATCTTGGCCGAGCGTAATTCTCACCGCAAGCGGCCTTCGGGCAAACCGACGCGGGCCGCTGGGCAATGGACGCTGCGGCATGTCGGCCCGGCAGGTTGGGAACTCGTTCCGCCGCCGAGCGCAGTGGAGCGGGCGGAAGATCTGGCCGAGGTCCAGGCAATGCTGGCCGCGGGCGAAGTCGAAATCGCCCGCGACGAGTTGCTGTGGCTGCTAGAGGGTTGTCACGAGTTTCTCGATGCCCATCGGCTGCTGGGCGAGTTGGCTCTGGGCGAAGAAAACTTGGCCTTGGCGCGCGGGCATTTTGGCTATGCTTACCGGCTCGGGCAACGGGCGATCGAACAGGCAGTTGCTTCGAGCATGCCTATTTCGCGCACCGTGCCCTATCAGCTTTCGGCCAATCAATCGTTTCACGAATCGGGCAAAGGCCTGGTCTGGTGTTTGCTGCAGCTGAAGCTGACCCACGTCGCTGCCGAAGTCGCAGACTTTCTTACCGCTTGCGATCGCTCCGATCCGCTTGGGGTGCGAAAACTTCTGGCCGCGGATGCCGCTGTGCCGCCAGCCGACTTTCCCTCGGATCCATGAGCGCAGCATGAGTTCATCTGTGCGCCGGAATATCCGTGCCATGCGTGGTTGAATTCCCCGAGCGAGAACAGTGAAAGAAACAACCACGGATGACGCGGATTACGCGGATGACCAGCTACCAGGTTGACCCTAGTGCCTTGTCAACGCTTGATTTTGGGATTGTGTGCCACTGGCTCTGCCAGTGATCTTTGGAATTCTTGCCTTGATCGGTCAGCAAGGAAGAACACTGGCAAAGCCAGTGGCACCCGAAATTCAAGCTGTGACAATGCACTAGCCGGGCCGCTACAGTTCACCGCGCGAATTGTCCAATCGCCTAGGGATTGCTAAACTCTGGGTGCGGCGGCAGCAGTTGAACAGAGGAGCGCCTCGATGAGTGATGTTGGCAAGCTCAAGCTGGGCAACCAGGAAATCGATCTGCCCATCGTCGTCGGTTCGGAGAACGAACGGGCGGTCGATATCGGCAAGCTCCGGGCGCAAACCGGCTACATCACCCTCGACGAAGGCTACGTGAACACGGGGGCCACGACCAGCGACATCACATATCTCGACGGCGAGGAGGGCATTCTCCGCTACCGCGGCTATCCGATCGAGCAATTGGCGGAGCAATCGAATTTCGTCGAGGTCAGCTACCTGTTGATCTATGGCAAATTGCCGACCGCCGCGGAGCTGGCCAAGTTCCGCAGCTCGCTCGAACGGCATACGATGCTGCACGAGGACATCCGCAATTTCTATAACGGCATGCCGCGCGACGCCCATCCGATGGCCACGCTCAGCTCGGTGGTCGGCGCGCTGTCGACTTTTTATCAGGATTCGCTCGATCCGCGCGATCCCCGGCAGGTGGAAATTTCGGTCCATCGGCTGATGGCCAAGCTGCCGACGATCGCCGCCTGCAGTTTCAAGAAGTCGATCGGGCAGCCGTTCATGTACCCGAACAACGAATTGACCTACTGCGAAAATTTCCTGCACATGATGTTCGCCGTGCCGTGCGAGAAGTACGTGATCGATCCCGACTTCGTCGCCGCGCTGAATCTGCTGCTGATCGTGCATGCCGACCACGAGCAGAATTGCAGCACCTCGACCGTGCGGATGGTCGGCTCCAGCGACGCCAACATCTTCGCCTCGATCTCGGCCGGAATTTGCGCCTGTGGGGACCGCTGCACGGCGGGGCCAATCAGGCCTGCGTCGAAATGCTCGAGAACATCCTCGCCGAAGGGGGCAAAGTTCAGAAATATGTCGAGCTGGCCAAGAAAAAAGATAGCGGCGTCCGCCTGATGGGTTTCGGCCATCGCGTCTATAAAAACTATGACCCGCGGGCCAAGATCATCAAAGCCGTCTGCGACAAGCTGCTGAAGAAACGGGCCATCGACGATCCGATTTTCGATATCGCCCAGGAGCTCGAACACACGGCGCTATCCGACGAATATTTCATCGAGCGGAAACTCTATCCCAATGTCGATTTCTACTCGGGCATCATCTATCGGCGCATGGGCATCCCGGTCCAGATGTTCACCGTGCTATTCGCGATGGGCCGGCTGCCCGGCTGGATCGCCCATTGGATCGAAATGCACCATTCGCCCACGAAGCGCATCTGCCGTCCCCGGCAAATCTACACCGGCCCCAAGCGCTGCGAATTCGTGCCGATCGAAAAGCGGGGATAGCCGGGGACCAGCAATCGGCCGGGTTGATTCGCGCCGTACGCGCCTCTGGCCAGCGTTGTGGACCGTGAACGTGCGCCGCGTGAGCGATAGGTTAGGCTACAGGCTTGAGGCTACTGGCTACAGGACGAGGCACGAATGGACGCAATGGACGAATTGTCGGTCATCGAATGGCTGCATGCCGAATTTCACCCGCGACGAGCAATTGGCCGACGCGCTGCGGGCGAAGATCACGGCCAAGCCGATGCCTCAAGTCCTCACGCCCCTCGCCGCCTCATGCCTCACGCTCGATCGCCCGCAAAAGTCAGAGTTTTCCGTGAAGCGGTGTCCGAGAACACGCGGAATCGGCAGATCCAGCCGGTTGCACGGGTCGCTGGCCGCGGCTAAGCCGCGCGGCGGGTGAGGGTTGAGGGTGAGGGGGAAATTATTCTGGCGGCGGGCTGCTGGACATCAATACGTTGAGCCCAAACGCCGCGAGAACGGCTCCCAATGCGATCAATAATGCGCCTGAACCGATCGCACCGCTCGCCGTCATTGCGCCCCCGGCGATGACAACATTGGACGCCGCAAAGATCACGGCTGCAGCAGCCAGGCTCCGCATGACTTCGCCCCAGTGGTTTGGGAAGTGACCGGGCCATTGTAGCAGCCGATGAAAAACCCGCCGGGTGAGGGCGGAGTTTTTATCAAATTGGCATGGCAAGGGGTGCGGAAAGTGCGTTGTTCGGCTGGGACAATGCCAATCGCTCCGAGGGCATTGAAGCCGAGCAGCTTGAGAAATCTAGTGCATTGTCACAGCTTGAATTTAGGGTGCCACTGGCTTTGCCAGTGTCCTTCGTTGCTGAACGAGCAAGGCAAGAGTTCAAAAAATCACTGGCAAAGCCAGTGGCACACAATCCCAGAATCAAGCGTTGACAAAGCACTAGCCATCGGAATATGCGAGCTCACGGCCTGAAAAGCACAGGCATTGAGCGCGCAACATCATCGGCGATAGACGTTCGGTCGAGCCGCGACAGAGAACAAGAACCCGTGTGCCGATTTTGGCGGCGACAAGAGTTCTCGACGATCTGGCTCAATCCGCGCGTTCGACGATCATGGCCACGGCGTTGCCGCCGCCCAGGCAGAGCGCGGCCAAACCGCGCCGCTTGCCAAGCCGTTCGAGCCCGTACAAAAGCGTGACCAGCACGCGGGCGCCGCTGGCTCCGATCGGATGCCCCAGCGCGATCGCCCCGCCGGAAACATTTGTCTTGGCCGGCTCCATCTCGAGGGGCATGGCGCAGGCGACGCACTGCGCGGCAAAGGCTTCGTTCATTTCGATCAGATCGATTTCCGCCAGGCTCAGTTTGGCTTTGGCCAACACGCGCTGGATTGCGCTGATCGGGGCGATGAACAACTCCTTGGGCGCCACGCCCGACGTGGCGCTGGCGAGAATCCGGTACGACCAGGGCGTGCCGCTGGTGCGGGCCGTCGCTTCGTCAGCCACAACCACCGCCGCCGCCCCGTCGCTGATTTGCGAGGCATTGCCGGCCGTAACCGTGCCAACGTCGGAAAACGCCGGGCGCAGCCGCGCTAAAGCTTCGCGCGTGGAATCGGCCCGCGGACCCTTCGTCGCGCTGGACCATCGTCGGCCCCTTGCGCCCAGGCACCGAAACCGGCACGATTTCGGCGTCGAACCAGCCGGCTTGCTGGGCGGCCAGGGCCCGACGGTGGCTTTCGGCCGCCCAGGCATCTTGATCTTCGCGACTGACGTGGCGCACCTCGGCGATGTAATCGGCTTCGCAGCCCATGGCAACGTCCTCGAACGCGCACCACAAGCCGTCGTGCTCGAGTGAATCGAGAACTGTTTGCCGGCCGAATTTCCAACCTGCCCGCGCCCAGGTGAGCAAGAACGGCGCGCGGCTCATGCTCTCCATCCCGCCGGCGACGATCAATCGTGCATCGCCGGCGCGAATCGCCTGATCGGCCAGCATGATCGCTTTCAGCCCGGAGCCGCAAACTTTATTGATCGTCAGCGCGGCGACGCTGTCGGGCAAACCCGCCCCGAGCGCGGCTTGCCGAGCCGGCGCCTGTCCCACGCCCGCCGACAAGACGCAGCCCATGATGACTTCATCGACGGCCTCCGCGGAAATCCCGGCCCGACGAACCGCCTCGCCCACGACCGCGGCGCCCAATTGAGGCGCCGCCAACGGGGCCAGCGCCGAGCAGCTTGCCGATCGGTGTGCGGCAGCCCGAAATAATGTAAGCCGAGGGCATAGGATCACTCACCAGAAAACGGGGGCCGTTCAATCGCCAATGCGGGGGCGCCAAGCTCGCCGCGGATGCCCAATTGTACGCGCCGCGTCAAAAGAAGGGATCGGCTTCTGTCGCCCGGCGCCAGCGAAAGCGGGTCCACAACGCCGGAAGCATAAGCCGTGATTTAGCGCTAACCCACTAGCGAGATCCCGACATGCTTGCAGTCGGCGGCTTCGGAGCCCATAACTATTTCAACCAATCGAATCGTTGCCGTTTCGTTCCCGCCAATTCCCCACCCCCGAGCCCGCCGCAAATCCCATGAAAATCAAACTCTCGAGAATTGCGTTTCTGTTGTGTCTGACAGCCGGCGTCGAACTTGCCTTTGCCGCCGATCGGCCGAGGTCGTCTGGCCGCGATCCGCACACGCCCGGTTTTGTCGCCGCGAAGGAGCTGCCGGACGGCGCCGTTCCGCCGGTCGATGCGGAGGGGAATTTCATCCTTGGGCCGACGCACACGCGGGCGCCGGAGATGTCGGTTCGGCCCGGCGTGCCGCAAGGAACCATTCATAACCTCACGATGAAGTCGACCGACAGCAAGATGTATCCTGGCATCGCGCGGGACAAGAATACGTTCGGCAAAATAGAACCCGGAGCGCCGGACAAACTGATCGTCACCACGAGCCATCCAGCTCCCTATACCCGGAATGTCGCGGTCTATGTGCCGAACCAATATGTGCCCGGCACGGTGGCGCCATTCATCGTCGGCGCCGATGGTCCCGACGGATCGTTGTTCACGGCCCTGGATAATCTGATCGCCGAGAAAAAAGTTCCGGTGATGATCGCCATTTCCATCGGCAACGGCAGCGGCGATGCCCAGGGCAGCGAGCGCGGCTTGGAATACGACACCATGTCCGGCAAGTACGCCGAGTTCGTCGAGAGCGAAGTCTTGCCCCTGGTGGAAAAGGAATGCAACGTCAAGCTGACCAAGGATCCCGACGGCCGGGCCACGACAGGCTGCAGCTCCGGGGGCTCGTGCGCGATCATCATGGCCTGGTATCACCCCGATCTTTACCATCGGGTGCTGACCTATTCCGGGACCTTCGTGAATCAGCAGTGGCCGTTCAATCCCGAAACTCCTCACGGCGCTTGGGAGCTGCACGAACACCTGGTTCCTGAAAGCCCCGTGAAGCCGCTGCGAATCTGGATGGAAGTCGGCGACCGCGACCTGTTGAACCCGAACGTCATGCACGACGGCATGCACGATTGGGTGCTGGCCAATGAACACATGGCCAAAGCGTTGGCGGCAAAAGGCTATCACTACCAATTCGTGTTCGTCGAGAACGCCGGCCATTGCGAGGGAAGTGCGAAACAGCAAACCCTCCCCGAAGCCTTGCAGTGGCTGTGGAAGGGCTACCCGCTTGCCGGCGAAAACAAACCTGTTTCGCCAGCCAAATGAACGGATCGTAGCCTGGCGCTGCGGCTCGCGATGTCGGCCAAATGCCTACAGTTTGCTGAAAATTCTCATATTTGCGCTTTTATTCTAGCGTTGGCCGGCTCGGGCCGAATACAATAACTCAGCCGGCCACGCTCTCTCTTCAGGCCGGCCACCTCTCGTTGGGTTCGCGGCTCTTCTACCTCGTGGGCGATCGGCGTCTTGGAACAGGGGCGCCACAGCCGGCTGGCGTTTAACTTCTCTAGGAGGCTCTGATCATGGATTGTTCTCGGATGAAGTGCGGGCGCTTGGCATTGGCCACTAGCCTTTGTGCGCTGCTCGCGATCAGCTCGCGCGGGCTAGCTGCGACGCCCGCCGAGGCTGCCGCGACCGACGGCGGCAACGACTTGCGTCTGATCGGTTCGCCGCCGCCGCGCCCCACCGCCGACATCAACGGCGAAGGGACCTTGCTGCAGAATTTCGATGCCGAGACCAAGGTCCTGATCGGCAAGATCGTCGCCGAAGTGAATCACCAGTTGGATGTGTCCCGCGGCACGATCGGCGAAGACCCGTCCGGCGTGAAGCAGAACCTGATGCTGCTGCTGGAGCAGGTGTTGCACGCTCCCGAGCTGCCGGCCGACACGCGGGCTCAACTCCGCGAGCGGATCGAAAACGTCATCAAGCTGGCCGACACCCGGCTGCGGACCAAGGAAAACGAAATCGCCGATCAGCAGAAGTCGGCCGCCGCGGCCATGGAAAACATCCGGATTCAGGACAACATCATCCGCGGCCAGCAGCGAGTGAAGCAGTTGATCGAGCGGATGAACGCCTTGATGCAAGAAGGCCGCTACGCCGAGGCGGAGGATCAGGCGGCGAACGAAGCTTTGAAGGCCGCGCCCGACTCTCCGACCGCGGTGGCTGCTTCGGTCGAATCGCGGATGATTAACAATTACCAGATGAACGAGGTGGTGCGCGATCAGGGGCAGAAGCAGTTTCTCGCTTCGCTGCACTTAGTCGACGTCTCATCGATCCCGTTCCCCGACGAGCCGCCGATCGTCTATCCGCCGGCCGAGCAGTGGCGCGAGTTGACGAAGGCCCGCGAAAAATATCGTTCGGTCGACTTGAAAGAGCCGGGCAGCGCCGAGGCCAAGATCCTCAAGGCGCTCGACGAGCCGACGACGATGGAATTCGTCGACACGCCGTTGAAGGACGTGGTCGACCAGTTGAAGCTGCAACACGGGATCGAAATCCAGCTCGACATGAAGGCCCTGACCGAAGCTAGCGTCAGCCCCGATATGCCGATCACGAAATCGCTGAAGGGCATTTCACTGCGTTCGGCGCTGCGACTGATGCTGGGCGAAAAGGACTTGAACTACATCATCGACCACGAAGTCCTGCTCATCACGACCGCCGACAAGGCGAAAGCGACCGTCGTCACGAAAGTCTATCCGGTCGCCGACCTGGTGTTGCCAATTGCCGTGAACTCGGGCATCAACCCATTCCAATCGGGAGCCGGCTTGGGGGGCAATAGCAGCATCAACAGTGGCCTGAACGGCGGCATGGGCGGCGGCGGCTTTGGCGGCGGCGGTTTCGGGGGGGGCGGCGGTGGTGGTTTCGCGGCGGCGGCGGCGGCGGTGGTTTCGGCGGTGGTGGCGGCGGAGCGTTCAACGTCGCCGATCCGCGTGCTGCAAATTAAGCCGCGGCAGATGCCTCTTCGATAGCGTAGTTGGAAACGATGGGCGGAGAGCCATACGACTATACTGTGCCGTACGAGCCGGATATTCAGGCTGCGCTCGACAAGCTTCGGCGGCGCGTTTTCGAGAGCAAGAAATTCAACGGGGCTGAGCTCGATCCCCCGACTCCTGAAGCGGCGTTGGAACTAGTCGGCGAGGATGGCACGCGCTCGATTCTCGACATTCACAGCATCAGCGACGAGCCTGATTTCTGCTGTGCAGTTCCCCTCTCCGCCGAGCAGTTGGAACAGTATTTCGGCACCCAACAGCCGAGCAAGGAAATGCTACAGCAGTCCAATGAATTTTGGGATGACCTGGATCGTGGCATGGCCCGCTATGTAATCCTGTTCGAAGGAGGCACGCCGAAAGAGATCTACTTCGCCGGCTATTCTTTCGATTGAGCCGGAATGCGGGGGCAGCATGATTGGTCCGTGCTCAGGGGCCACTTCTCGGCTTTGGCCAGTTGAGATGCTGGTGTAGAAAGTCGAATGTTCCCACGCCATGAATCGTGTGAGGACCGACGAACCACTCGATCCGCGAGCGATCGGCCAGCTTCAGCCGCGCTTCGTACAGGTAGCGGACCTTGGCAAATTCGTAGGCCACCGTTTCGTCCGGAGCCACGCCATCGAAATGCCCGCGCTCGACCATGAAGGGACGCGGGGCGATCAGGGCCGCCATCTCGGCATAATTGAACGTGTTGCCCAGGTCGAATTCGAAAATCTCGTACTCGTCCTTCCAGACGTAGCTGTATTCATGGTCCTGGCTGGACGCGTTTTTCCAGACCCAATCGTTGAAGTCGGCCGAGCAGATCGACAAGCAATAACCGTCGACCAACGGTGGCACGCGCATCGCGGTCTTGCCGCCGTACGACAGCCCATAGAATCCGATCCGCTCTCGATCGACGAACGGCAAGCTCCCCAGCCAATCGACGATCTGCTGATGCTGCGGGACGATGATCGAGAAGAGCGTTTTCTTGAGTGGATTGCGCCTTGCGCTGCAGCGAACGAAAGCGGTCGCCGAACAGATAGAGATTCTGCGGGGCGAAGGTCACGAACCCCCGCTCGGCCAGGCGGGCGGCGAAATCGTGATAGTAGGGGCTGTCGCCCACGATCGTATCGCTGGGCCGGCCTTCCAGCCCGTGCTGGCAGACGACGACCGGCCGCCGCTCGTCCGGCTTTAGATTTTTCGGCACCAGCAGCACGCCGTAGGCGAACACGTCCGGGAAGACATCCAGCACGACTTCATAGCCGGTCCAGTTCTTCCCTGCGTAGCTCTTGCGAGCGCGAGGATGCGGCGGCAGGAGCGGCTGGCCGAACCGACCGATCACTTCGTTTGCAAAGTATTCTCGGTACGGCTCGATGGTCTTGCGGTAAGTCGCCGGGGAGCTCGTGTCGAGCTTGACAAAGAACTGCTTCCGCCGGTTGGCGCCGTCGAGCAGCAGCGCTTGATTGTGCACGTCGATTTCGTGCCATTGCCGTCGCTGGCGTGCTTCCGGGTCCGGCAGCTTTGCCAAGAGCGTCGCCGGACGCGTGGTTTCCGCCAGCTTTGCGCCGGGCGAAAGTCCTTCCAGAAACGCCTGCAATGTTCGCGCTGAACCGAATGCCCCGCTCCCATCTCCGTTCTCAACCAAATCCAACCGCGCTGGCGGATTGAGACCTTCGTCAACCGCCGGGCGCGCTCGACTTCCTTCCGCACGACGTCCAGCCTCGGCGTCGTCAGTCGGCCTGGCGCGGCGCCGGTGCCGGGCGGCACGACGAGCTCGGGCCCCTTGGCCGCTTCGATCACGAGCTTGCGCGGGGCGATCATCGCGGCCAGCTCCGCGTCGCCGAATTGCTCCAATAGTCCAAACACGTTGCGGTAGATCGGTTCCTGCCAAACATTTTGCCGCGAATCAAAATAGCCGCTGACCGAGACCGTGCCGATCCGCGGATCCAAAGCCCCGGCATCCAAAGCCAGCAGGCCCCCTTCGCCCCAGCCGATCACGCCGATTTTCGTTCGCTCTTCGCCGCCCTCTTTCCTGAACCAATCGACGCCGGCCAGCACTTTCTGCACTTCGTAGCCGATGATGTGCCGGCCCATTTCGAACGCCGAGCGATAAAGAATCTCGCGATCTGAAATCTTGCCCCGTGTCGCGGCGCGATGAATCAGCATGGGCACAAGCACGCGACAACCGCTTTCACACAGCCGCCGGGCAAATTGCGAATCGCGGGGCACGCCCGGAGCCAGCCCGGCCAGCATCTCGGGCGTTTGATCGGCATCGGGTATGGCAACGACGTCGGCCAGGTGTTTTCCGCCGGGCGTCAGCAACAGCCCCTCGCCATGCACGTCGCCAAAGGCCGGCCAGCGCACGGCGAACACCTCGTAATTCGCCCCGCGAGCGATCAGCGCCGATTCGGCCGTCGTGCCGACGAGCTCCGGCGCGTCGAACGCGATCCGCGGATCGCGGACGCCAAGAATCCGCGCGAGCCGCCGGCGATTCGGCTCGATCGACGCGTTGTATTTTTCGGCCGACGACACGTCGCGAGTCCAATATTTAGCCCGACCGGCCACGGACTTTTCCAATTCGCCAAGCAAGAAACGATCGGCGCCGTCCACCAGTCGCGAGGCGATGTCGCCGCTCCAAGTCAGCGGCTCGGTGCCCGGCAAAGGCGATTCGCCCGCCGGCGGATTCGACGGCTCGTCCGCGGAGGCGAAGGAACCCATCGCGAGCGTCGTCAGCGCAATGGCGCTCACCAATGAGATCTGCAAACAGCGGACGACGTTCATAACGTAGCTCCGCTGCCGACAGCCATAGATGATAGATTTGGAATATCTACTGTAGCGTGATACCCACGAACTATCTCGCAGCGCAAGAAAAGCCCTCGGCTGCGAGAGCTTCTTTGATCGCATCGAGTGTGTGAAGTTTGCCGATCCGTGCCGCCGACTCTTACGCCACTACGTCTGCGCCATTTCCAATCCTGACAGCGTGCCGGTGCTGGTTCCGAACTTGTCGGTCTCGATTCGCATCGCTTGAAGCATCGGCACGAAGACGTTGCACAGCGGTTTGTTGACGTTCAGGTCTTCGGGCGGGGCGGCGACGAGGTGCTGGCCATGTTTGAATGGGCCGCCGGCCAGGAGGACCGGCAGATGGCTCGTGTTATGATTGCTGGCATTGCCGAGATTGCTGCCGAAGAGCACCATCGTGTTCTTCAACAAGGGGTCGCCAGCTTCCTTGTCGGCCTTAAGCTTCGCGAGCAGCCCGGCGAGCGATTTCATCTTGGCGATTTCGATTTTGCGGAGCTGCTCGATTTTCTCCGGCTCCTGGCCATGGTGCGACAAGGCATGGTCCCCCATCGTCACGCCCGGAATCGGCGGCACGCCATGTTCGCCGATGAACAGCGTGACGACCCGCGTGCTGTCGGTTTGCAAGGCCAGCGGAAGCAGGTTGAACAGCGCATCCATTTTGCCGATCAGATCGGCGGTGTTCTGCACGTCGGTCGGCGGGGCCATCTCGACCTTCGGTTTCGGCTTGTGCGACCAGGCCTGAATCGCCTGAAGCCTCCGCTCCATCTCGCGGACGCTGGTGAAATACTCGTCGAGCTTGGCACGATCGCCGGCGCCGACCGAGGCTTCGAGCTGTTGGGCTTGCTCGCCCAGCGCGTCGAGCACGCTCCGGCCTTCGGCCAGGCGCTGCTCTTCGCGCTTCACTTCATCGGCCGAACCCTCCAGAAAGAGTTGCGCGAACACCTTCGATGGCCGCTGCTCGGCCGACAGGCTGACGCCGCTTCGATTGACGGCCAGCCCGGGCACGAGACTGCCCGCGGTCGCCAGCGTCAGGGATGGAAATCGCGTGGCCGTGCCGATGTGGTCGGCGACAAACTGATCGAGCGAGATGCTGTTGTGGAATCCGGGAAGCTCGGGGTTGCGGGCGGCGCTGAGAAACGTTCGCTCCGAATTGTGCCCGCCCGCCTCATTGCCCGGATGTGCCAGACCGCTGAACACGGTGAAATCGTCGCGGAAGTCTTTGATGGTTTCGAGATAGGGCGACATGGCATAAGTTCGCCCCGAGCCCGTGGGGAAAAAGAATTCGGCGTGCATACCGAGCGCCGTGCAAATGCAGATCATCCGTCGAGGCTGTGGCGACGGCGCCGCGCCGGCCAGCGCTCGCGGGAGCATCGAATCGAGCATCGGCAGTGCCAGCGACACGCCGGTGGCGCGAAGAAACGTGCGGCGCGACAACGGTTGAAACATCCCGCGATTCATCGTGTTTCCTTGTTGCTGATGCTACGGCTAGTTCGCTTGATGATAATCACTTGGTTTGAAACAAAGGGCTTTCGACGATCTCTTCGACCATGGTCCGCAAGCCGTAGGCATGGGGCCGGGATTTGTCGAGAATCGCTTGCACCGCCGCGCGGTCGGCAAACGTCACCCCGGCGCCGGTGGCATAGGTCACCAGATTATTCGCCAGAGTTCGTGCGACCACATCTTTTTGTTGTAGCAGAAGCTTCTTCAATCCGTCGATATTCGCGAATTTTTTCCCATCGGCCAGTTCGCCGCTGCAATCGACGGGCGGACCGCGATGAAACCAGTGTTTCTGCGTGGTCGTCGGATCGATCTGCATGACCGTGTCGCCCGCATGCTGCGAGCGATACCAGCCGCGCCACTGGCCGATCACGTCGTAACTTTCCAGGGCGAAGCCGGGCGGATCCATGTACTTATGGCAGGCCGCACAACTCGCCGCGCGACGATGCTTGGCCAACTGTTCGCGGATCGTCGTCGCGCCGCGCGTGTCGGGAACAATCGAGCCGGCGTCGGCCGGCGGCGGGGGAGTGGTGCGGCCGAGCAGGCGCTTCAGCACCCAATTGCCGCGCACTACCGGCGAACTGAGCGTGCCGTTGGCCGTCACTTTCAACACGCTGGCTTGCGTCAGCACTCCGCCACGATGGCTGCCCGGTGGAAGCGGAACTTTGCGAAACTGCTCGCCGAGCACGCCCGCGATGCCGTAGTGCTCCGCCAAGCGGCGATTCAGCATCGTGAAGTCCGAGTCGATCAGCGTGGCCGCGCCGAGATTGGAGCGGAGCATTTCGGCAAAGAAGGCCTCCGTCTCCCCCACCATGGCGTCGCGCAGCGATTCGTCGAACTCGGGATAGAGATCCCGGTCGGGCATCGTGGCGTCGATCGCCCGGAGGTTCAGCCACTGGCCGCAAAAGTTCTTCACGAATTCGTGCGAGCGGGGATCCGAGAGCATTCGCTCGGTTTGTGCGCGAAGCGTGGCTGGATCTTTCAGCTTGCCTTGGCCGGCGAGGGTCAGCAGTTCGTCGTCCGGCATCGTGCTCCAGAGAAAGTAACTCAGCCGCGAGGCCAGCGCGTAATCGTCGAGCGGTCCGCGTTGTTCCTGCAAGAAAAGAAACTCCGGCGAGGTGAGAATCGCTTTGCAGGCGCGTCGAATCGCGTTTTCGAACGTGGTGCCTTCGGCCAGCGCACTGGTGGCCAGGCTGGATGTAGCGCGTGGCGTCGGCGGTCACGATCGGCCTGCGGAACGCCCGGCGGGCGAAAGCCGTGACGACACGCGACGCGTCGTCAACCGGATGGGCGGGGACGAGCTCATACCGCCGCTCTCCCGCGGGCTTTGCCATCAGTCTCACCGGCACGTCGGCAAACACTCGCCGTACGCTTGGCGGCGGCCACGCGTCTTCAAGCGGCCCTTCGACTTCGATCCAATTCACGCCAACCGCCGGACCCAGGTAGTTCTCCGCCCCCACGTCGCCGACGTGCATTCGATCGGGAGCGATATCGAGCCCGTTGGCGCTCAGATAAACCATCTCGCCTTCTTTCATCCACACGGTCGCTTCGGCGACGCGTGGCTGGCCGGGCGTCAGATCGAATGCGGCCAGGAATCGATTCAGGACGAAGTTGCTCGCCATCAGCCGGGCGATGACGACCGGATGTCCGGTGCTCTGATGGGCAAAGGCCGAAATCCGCACCTTGTACTTACCCGCCACTGGAGCGTGCGATTCTCGCAACAACGTCGCGCCGAACGTCTCGTTGATGTACAGCAGAAACGCATCGTTTAGGCGGCCATATTCCTGACGGAATTTCGTGCCGTTGGCGTTCGTCGAGCCGTGCGGCCTGTCGAGCGTGTCGACGATGTTCGGTAGCTCGAGATAGGAAAACCGCTGCTTTTTTCGCGGGTCGGGTCCGAACTTCAGCGCGGCATCGAGCGCCGTGTCCGCCGCCTCGAGATACGATGCAATCTGCGTCGCCGACAGCCGCAGCGCTTCGGAGACATTATCAAAGCCGTAAGCCGTCGTATCTTCCGGCAGCAGGTCGGCCAGCGGCGTGTCGATTTGCAACAGATCGTGAATCGTGTTTTCATATTCAGCGCGATTGAGCCGGCGAAGCACGACGCGGCCATTCTTCTGCTGACGGGCGGCATCGTGCTCGGCGAGAAATCCGCCGAGCGACTTCAAGAACGCTTCCCGTTCGGCGGCCGGCGGCTGCTCTTCGTCGCGCGGCGGCATCTCGCCGCGCTCGACGCGGTCGAAAATATAGGTCCACTTTGCTTCCAGCACGGGATTATCGAGGTCCGGCGGCAGCGAGGTGAGATTCAGCCCGCCTTTTTTGCTGGCCGCATCGTGGCAATCGGCGCAGCGTGAATGGATGAACGCTCCGGCGGGCTTCGGCAGCTCGGCGCCATGGGCGAGCGGAGCGAGCGCAATAGCGCGAGCCCGGCGAGCGTGCCGAGGCAAATCGAAACCAAAGTGGCGAATGACGGTCTCATTTCGCTTCGCCCGATTCCTCTAGCACCACGCGAAACCCGAATACATTCCCGCGCACGGTCGCTTCCTCGTGGCGGCGAAACGATGAGAGCAGGCAGACGGGGTTGCTGTCGCCCCAACAACCGCCGCGCAAGACCTTCTGCGGCCGGTCGCGTTTCACCGAGTCGCTCCAGTCGTCGTCGCACCATTCCCAGAGGTTGCCGCCGAGATCGTAAATGCCGCGCGGATTCGGATCGAACGATCCGACGGGGGACGTGAAGATAAAGCCGTCCTTGTACCCCTCGATCGCGCTGTAATTATTCGGCAAGCATTTTTGCCCGACGCATTCGGCCCCCGCGAAATTGCCGGCTCCTTTCGGCGGCGGCCATTGCGCGCCCCAGGGATAAACTCCCTGGATTTTTCGATCCTTCGCGTGCGGCGTGTCGCTCGCTCGTTCGCGGTCTCCGAGGCCCACGGCACAGCTCCACTCGTGGTCGGTCGGCAGCCGATAACGCTTTCGCTCTTTCTTCGAGAGCCAGTGGCAAAACGCGACGGCATCCTTGTAATTGACGCCGCAAACCGGGTTCAACTCGGTTTGAGCGAAACCTGGCGATTTCCACGAACCGTCCGAGGCTTCGGATCCGGCGGGCGAAAGTCCTTGCATATCTTTCGTCGCATCGTAGCCCGTTTCGGCGACGAACGCTTGAAAATCCTTCACGCGCGTCTTCCAGATGCAAAACAGCACCGGCTTTCCCCCCGCAATCGGCACCGGCACAAACTTCATGCCCAGCGAATTGACCAACGGGTGTTGTTTGTCGATCTGCTCGGCCTGAACCTGGCCGACCGCAAGCGCGAGTAGAATCGGCAACATCGGCGGCCAAACGTTGCGAGTAAAGGCCCTGCGCAAGCGGGTGGCAACGGAGGCGCTAGTCATGGTGTTATCGAATTAGAGAGACGTGCTGTCGCACACGAGGCGGGGGGTCGGGTAGGCAGGTATCGAGGGGATACAAGATATTTTGCCGTAACCAGAACACAAATTCAATCGATTTCGCCGCGCGGAGCCAGGCAGAATCGTGCCGAGAGCGACCATTGGCGCTAGATGAACGTGTCACAAACGAGCGATGTACAAGCGCAAAAAAAGCCCCCGGAAAGGTCGGGTCCCAGGGGGGCAAAGGACACCATCCGTTTCCGGGAGCGATTGGACGCTCAACAAGTTGTTGACGGGCGGCTCTCTCGCCGGCCCGGGGTAAACTTCAGATTCTCGAACAAGACCGGCTCAGTCGATCACGGTCGCGCTGCGCTGAACAGGGGACGGCGACAGACCGGCTCTTGTGAGAATCGCTGAAAAGTTCCCTCCTTGGATTGGGCTGACGGCGGACTCGCCGGCTGTGATTTGCCCGTTTTGAATTGCCCCGACTCGAACTTCGCTGGCTCGATTCTAAGCGAGTCGAGCTGACCCCCTCCGCGTGTAGTCGAAGCGTGTGGTACGCGTCCTTGCCACCAGCGCCGCTTCGGCGGGCCGCAGGAACCGAAGTTCCCAGATGCAGGCCCGACCACTGTGGATTCACCATTGATTTGTGCCAGCTTCCGGCCGCTACGGTCGTATGCATCGGCAGGTTGCGTGCGACGAGGCGGGAGAATATGAGAATCGCCCCACCCGGTCAAGGGCGGTTTTTCGGCCGTTTTTCTAGCCTCTTCCCGAATCTCTCGCGGCGACGGACTCGGAGCGGGCGCGACGCCGGGCATAGCCGTGCTCGATAAACCAATTCCAGGCGGCTTCGATCGCCTCGCGCGCCGGACGCGGCGAATAATCGAGCTCCTTATGGGCTCGCGCATAACTAAAATGATGTTCCACCAAGCCAATTTCGACTGCCGCGCTGTTCACCACGCCCTCGCGGCCGGTCACGCGCCCCCATAGATCGCCGCAGCGGCCGAAGAACCGAAACACCGGCTTGCGTCCCACGCGCCATGGCGGTTTGACGCCGGTGATCGAGGCAATCATCCTCCACGCTTCGAACAGCGACAAAGCCTCGCCGCCCAGAATATACCGCCGGCCGCGCGCCCCACGTTCAAGCGCCGTGAGGATTCCCGCCGCCACGTCGCGGACATCGCAAATATCCATGCCGCCGGAGGGGGCGATCTTCGCAAAACCGCGCGCCACCTGCAAAATCATTTGACCCGACGACGGCTTCCAATCCCACGGGCCGACCATGTATGTCGGGTTGACGATCACGGCATCCAGGCCGCGGGCCACCTCGTCGAGCACGAGCCGCTCCGCCTCGCGCTTCGTGATGACATAAGGACAAAGCACCGCGTGATATTGCGGAGTGTCTTCATCGCCGGGCGCGGCCCGCGTGCCCATCCCTAGCGTGTCGGCCGTCGACACATGCACCAGCCGCGCTCCTTCGGCTTTCGCCGCTTCGACGACATGCCGCGTCCCGTCGACATTAATCGCCCGTTGCTTCTCAAGGCCGGTCCAACCAAACTCGACTACCGCCGCGGCATGCACGATTTGTCCGACCCCACGACATGCGGCCCGCACAATATCCGGCTGCTGCACGTCGCCGGCCACGGTCTCGACGTCGAGCCCGGCCAAAGCTCGCGGATTGGCCGTCGGCCGGATCAGCACACGCACCCGCTGGCCGCGCTCCAGCAGCAAGCGGACAACATTGTTCCCAACCAGACCAGTCGCCCCGGTGACGAGCGTCAGCATGACCGATTTGTATCCGCGCGAGTTGTTTTCGGTTAAGTCCTAGTTGCCGGGCCGCAGCGGAGCAAACCAGGCAGGCCAGACCCGCTACAAATTAGGCAAGTGCCGCGCACGCGTCCAGCGCGCTTGACGCTGCTTCCGTGGCGCGCTAAGGTTCGATTGTGGGCGACCCGTTCGCGGGAAAATTCAAATCATCGCGATTCGCGATCTGAAACAACAGGTATATTGCCATGGCGGATTCTGATTCAAGCCAGCCGTGTTCATCGTCCGATTGCGGCTGCGTTGGCGGCATCAGCCGGCGGCAATTCGTCGAACTTCTGGGGATAAGCACGGCGGCCGCGCTCGCGGGCGGAATGCCGGTCATGGCCGGTCCCTTCGAGACCGCCGACTTCGCCAGGCTGATCCCGGCCGACAAAAAGCTCGATCCCACCTGGGTGAAATCGCTGTTCGCCCGGGGCGAGCGCGAAGTCTACCGCGGCCCCGACTTGGAAAAGATCGGCATGCCGGTCGGCGGCATCTGCGCCGGGCAGCTTTATCTCGGCGGCGATGGCACGCTCTGGCATTGGGACATTTTCAACCAGATCATCGGCACCGGCGACGGCAATTACGCCCACCCGCCGAATCCCGATCGGCCGCTGAATCAGGGCTTTGCGATTCGGACCAAGATCGGCGAGAAGGTGGAAGTCCGCAAGCTCGATCGGTCGGGATTCGCCGACGTGACGTTCTGCGGCGAATACCCGATCGCGACGGTCGAATATCGCGATCCCAAGTCGCCCGTGTCCGTGTCGCTGGAAGCCTTTTCGCCATTCATTCCGCTCGATCCCGACAACTCCAGCTTGCCGGCGACCCTCATGCGGTTCACGGTCACGAACCACGGCAGCGAGCGCGCGAATGTTGAGCTCGGGGGCTGGCTGGAGAATGCCGTCTTGCTGCATTCCGGCGTGGCGGGCGTTGGCACGCGGCACAACAGCGTCGAGGAAGGCGGCCGCTCGCTGCGGATCGATTATACGGCTGAAGAAACAAAATCGGACAAGCATCGCGAGCCGACGGTCTTCGAGGATTTTCAGCAGGACACCTACAAAGACTGGACAACCACGGGAACCGCCTTCGGCAAAGGGCCGATCCTGCGCTCGCAAGTTCCCGCATATCAGGGTGATTTAGGCGGACCCGGAGCGTCGGGTGGTGAACTCGCACGCCTGCGCCGGGCAAGGACGTCCTCGAGCGCGACAGCCAAACCGGCACGCTCACCAGCCGCGAATTCAAGATCGAGCGGAAGTTCATCACTTTCTGGATCGGCGGCGGGAACAAGCCCGGCCAGGAATGCGTGAATCTGCTGGTCGATGGCAAGCCGGTCCGCACGGCGACCGGCCGCGATTCGAACGTGATGCGGCGTGAGCAATTCGACGTGCATGAATTGCAAGGCAAGAAGGCCCGTCTGCAAATCGTCGATGCTTTCGCCGGCCCCTGGGGCAATGTCGGCATCGCCCAGATCGAATTTGTCGATACCGTGCAAGTCAAATTCGCCGACGCCCCCGATTTCGGTACGCTCTCGCTCGCAGTCTATCGATGCACCCCCAGCGATCGTGCCGTGCCACGCGTCGACATCAAGAAACTGCCCGAGTCGATTTTTCTCCGCGCCAGCACCCGACGAGGAGACCCACGCCAGTGAGCCGATCGGGCAACCGCTCGTCGGCGGTGTGATTCATGAATTTTTTCCCATCGAGCCGAACGAACAGTCCACCGTCACATTCATCATCACCTGGCGATTCCCCAATCTGTATTTGAAAAACGGCGGGCGCAACTACGCCACTCGGTTCAAAACCTCGGGCGAAGTGGCCGAATATGTCGAAGCCAACTTTGCGAAGCTCGTCGATCAAACTCATCTTTGGCACGACACCTGGTACGACTCGACGCTGCCCTATTGGTTCCTGAATCGCACGTTCCTCAACACTTCGATCTTGGCTACATCGACCTGCCATTGGTTCGCTGATGGCCGTTTTTATGGTTGGGAAGGTGTCGGCTGCTGCGAAGGGACTTGCACGCATGTGTGGCACTATGCCCATGCCGTCGCCCGGCTTTTCCCGCAGCTCGAGCGCGACTGCGCCGGCGGACCGATTTCGGCACCGCCATCAATCTGCAAACCGGCGTGATTAACCATCGCGGCGAAGGAGCAGGATTGGCCGTCGATGGTCAGGCCGGTTGCATTTTACGCGCCTACCGCGAACACCAGATGTCGGCCTCGCCGAAGCTTCTGCGAGAGCTTTGGCCGCGGATCAAGCTCGCCATGCGCTGCCTGATTAACATGGACGAAGGCGATGGCCTGCTCCGCGGACCGCAGCACAACACGCTCGACCAGCCGTGGTTCGGCAAGGTCGCTTGGCTCAGTTCGCTCTACGTGGCCGCCGCGCGGGCTTGCGAAGAAATGGCCCGGGAGATGGGGGACAAAGCATTCGAGCGCGAAGCTCGAATAATTATTGACCGCGGCAGCCGCAGCCTCGACGGGCAGCTTTTCAACGGCCGCTACTACGTGCAACTGCCCGATCCGCAGCACGTGCACAGCGTCGGCTCGTTCGACGGCTGCGAGATCGATCAGGCCTTCGGCCAAAGCTGGGCCTGGCAAGTCGGCCTCGGCCGAATTCTCCAGCCTGAGAATGTGAAACAAGTCGCTCCAGTCGCTCTGGACTTACAACTTCACGCCCGACGTCGGCCCGTATCGCAAAGCCCATCCGCCGGGCCGCTGGTACGCGATGGCCGGCGAGGCGGGCTTGATCATGTGCACCTGGCCCACCGGCGAGGCGGCCCGGACGCGCGAGGGTTTTGATTTCTATTTCAACGAGTGCATGAACGGCTTCGAATATCAGGCGGCCGGGCACATGCTTTGGGAAGGGATGCTCACCGAGGGACTGGCCGTCTGCCGGGCGATCCACGATCGGTATCATCCCAGTCGGCGCAACCCGTGGAACGAAGTCGAATGCGGCGACCACTACGCCCGCTCGATGGCCAGCTACGGCGTGTTCCTGGCGGCCTGCGGCTTTGAATATCATGGGCCGAAAGCCCATCTCGGTTTCGCCCCGCGTTTGCAGCCCGAGAATTTTCGAGCCCCCTTCACCGCCGCCGAAGGCTGGGGCACGCTGGAACAAAAACGCGAAGGCCAAGTTCAAACCCAGCGCATCGAACTAAAACACGGCACCCTCCGCCTCCGCACGCTCGCGTTCGAGTCTGCCCCCAGGCGCAAAGCCCACACTGGTTCGCGTGACCGTCGACGACAAAGAATTAGAAAGCGAACACAAACTCGATCCCGCCCGCCTGACAATCACGCTCGCCCAAGATCTTGTCCTCGAAGCGGGCCATGCACTAACCGTGCGGATTGCGTGAGCTTGACGCATGGCCTCCCGCGACGACAATCCAACTGCTGCCATCCTTGAAACGGAAAGGTTGCTCCTGCGGGAATTCATTCTGGATGACGTGGAGGAGTTTTTCAGATTGACGAGCGACGCCGAGATTACTCGGTTTACCGGCGACAGTTGCCAGAGCCTTGAGGAGGCAAAGACGGGGCTCCAGGAGCGGGTGTTTCGTGATTACGAGACGCGCGGCTATGGCCGCTGGGCCGTGATTCACAAACAGGCCGGCAAGGTCATCGGCGCCGCGGGGCTGAAAGTATCTGGACGACGTGGGCGAGGTTGATCTCGGATACCGGTTTTTCAAGGACTATTGGGGACGCGGTTTGGCGACCGAAGCAGCCAGGGCCACTCTCGCCTACGGCGTCGAAACGCTGCAACTTCAACGCATCATCGGCATCGCCGACGTCGAAAACCGGGCCTCGATCCGGGTGCTCGAAAAAGTCGGCTTCACGTTCGAGAAATTCACGACGTATCGGGATCACGCGGTCGCCTGGTTCGTTTTCGAGAAATGAAGATTCGGCTGACGCATGGGTTGGGTGGCCGGGGCATGTGCCACTGGCTCTGCCTGCCAGTGTTCTTCGTTCCCGACAGTACAAGGCAAGAATTCCAGGCAGCACTGGCAAAGCCAGTGGCACCCAGCGTAATGAGCCGCGCACGGAGTAAGCGAGTTAGACGCTCGCCACTGGCAACGCGCACCGCTTACTGGATGCACGGCCCTTCGATGGGCACGGAACCAAGGTAGAAGGACGCTCGGGGCGAGTGGCACGCTCGAATTCGCTTACTTCGTGCGCGGCTCTTTCACGTGGGTCGAACGCTCGAATTCGCCTACTTCGCGCGCGGCTCTTTCGACGGTGTCGTGCGGGACTCTTTCGGCGGCTGCTTCTCCGGAGTCTTTTCCGCCGGCTTTTCCGTCGCTTTCTCTGGCGGCTTGCTTGCCGGCGCAGCTTTGGGCTGCGGGCGCGGGTTGCTTTGCTCGTACAAGTCGAGCATGTCTTGCAGCACGAATTTCTTCGGAAACGGAGCTTCGTATTGCCGCAACACGTCGCGATACTTGTCGATGGTTTCGTTCAGTTCCTGCGCCATCAGCGTGTCTTCCCGCAGGATTTTGAAATGGTCGAGCACGATCCGCCATTGATCGAACGACTGCTCATACAACTTCTTGGCGGCGCCTGGGCGGGCTTCGGTCTGTTCCAGGCCCGCTTTGTATTGAAATTCGCGGGCCAAAAGCGCCGCCTCGGTCGGCTCGGCTTCGCAGCGGGTTTTCCAGTAATCGAAATTCACGATGCCGCGCGAAATGCGGATGTCGCGGGCGGTTTCCTCGGTCCGCAGCCACTGGGCGGCGAGCTTGCGGGCCGTTGCCCGCTCGGCTTCGGAGGCCTGATCGGCGATGTCGGTCCAGAACTGGATGTTGATCGTTTGCTGCACGCCAGTGCGCTTCTCCGGGGCCGTTTCGAGCGCGGTCTTTTCCTCTTTATTGAGCTTCGGCTTGCGCTCGGCGTACTGCCGTTCGAATTCGCCCGGCAACAACTTGCGCAGCTGCCGCTCGAGCGCGTTTTCGTGGGCTTCGAGGTCCTCAAGCGCATCGAGATGGATGATGCCGATGCCGGTCGAGGGAACGTCGCGGGCGGCGAAAATTTGCAACTCGCGGAGGGCATTGCTCCAGGCGTTTTGCGCCACTTCGCCGAACTTCGGCGTTTCACCCGCCGTGCTGTCGGATTCCAGCGCCTCGGCGTAGTTGATCAGCGACATCATCGGCTGGGCGTGAAAAATCACCGGCGTGGTCCGCAGCGGCGCCCCGTGGCGGACCTGCTCCTGCGCCTCGTGATAGTATTCGTAACTGACGAGCCAGTTGTCGCGCTTCGAGCGTTCGCGGTTCGGATTGTCGACATTGTGAAAGGCGTCGTCTTCTTTGAACAACCGGCGATATTGCCGATGCTCGTCGGCCCGGCCGATCTTGTTGCCGATAAACCAGCCGATGCGGGCCGTGATGCGCGGCTCCTTCTTGTTCAGCTCCTTGCCGTGCTTGAGGAATTTGATCCCCTCCATGACCCAGTAAAAGCGATCGTGATAGTCGTCGAACTCGACCGAGGTGTTGTACGTCAGATTATGGGCCTGAAAATCCCAGACCGAATAATAGTGGGGCTGGAGATTGGCGATCTGCGTGAGCGCCGCGCCAAAGCCCGACCAATCCTCGATCATCTTGTAGTAGTTGGCCCGCTCCCAAAGGATGTTCACCGCGACGCCGCGCAGTCCAAGCGTGGCCAGCTTGACCGTTTCGGCCGAAGCGTCGATCTCGCCCAGGTTGGCTTCCGAGAGATCGTACTTGTCGCGCAACTGGGCCAGCTTGCCTCCCGCGGCATGCAGGCTCGCGGGCTGGCTCAGCCATTGCAGCGGATAGATGAGCGCGACGATCGCGACGATATAGCCCACTTTCCAATAGAACGAATTTCGTGGGCTCATTTAGCCACCTCGCGCATCCGGAGGAACAAGTGACCGGCGAGGAACAACGCGGCCATGAAGCCGAACCCGCGGGCCAACTCTTGCAGAATTCGATCCCAGGGCACGTCGAAACCGTCGGCGACAAAGCGAACGTTGTCGTAGTTGCTGAAGTTCGGCAGGATGTTCACGACCGCCCACATCATCGACATCACCACCTTGTCGACGAACTGGGCCACCTGCACGCCGAAGGTCGGCTCCAGATCCAAAGTGATGTTGTGATGAGTGTAAATGCGGATTAGCGACTCGATCGGGCCGCCGCCGGGGACGAGCTTGTAGTCGTGCCGGATCACGGCCAGGAACAAATTCGTGACGTTCTCGGTGAAGAATCCCAGCACGATCGCGCCGGCCGTGGCCAGCATCGCGACGGGACCGCTCAGGAACGTGCTGAACATCACGCCGTAGCCGATCACCAGCAGCATCTGCATCCAGATGCCTAGATAACCTTTGCAGAAATTCAAAAAGTATGAGGCGTTGCTCGTTTTCAGATAAACGTCCGCCTCGGCGACGCCAATGTATTGCGACGGCGACAGGCAGCGCAATACCACCTCCAAGCGGCCATCCTTGGTCGTCAGGTCGTCGAACAGATCAACGGTCTTGATCTGCCCGTCCACTTCGCGGTCGAGCTTTCGCGGAATCACGTGCTTGTCGATCACCTGGTCTTTCACGGTGAAGATCAAGCCGGTGCTTTTCATGCTTGGCTGATCGGGGTTACGCAGCTCGAGGCTTCCCAGGATGCCGACAGTGCGGTTGTTTTTCTTCTCGTCGGCGATTTCCCCTTTGTAGGTCCGAAACACGCGGAGCAACATTTCCAGCGGCAGCTTGCCGTCGGGAAAACGCTGGGGCGTGATGTCGGTAAACGTCCAGATGGCGGCCATCGGGGCGCCGCCGTCGAGGTACATGCGGTAGGTCCATTCCTTGCCGATGTTGATTCCCTTCCCCTCGCGCCGGAGCGGTCGAGAATTCGCAGCTTGCCGTAGATCGGCTTGCGGGCGACCAACTGCTCTTCCGGCGGGCCGACGACGTACTGTGTCTGGCCATTGATCTTCTCGGCATGCACATGATGCACGTGGCCTTGCACCATGTCGGTCACGCCGTTGCCATTTGCGTCGAGCACCACATGATGCGAATGGCCATGCGAGATCGATGTCTGACCCTCTTTGCCCCCCGCGTTCAGCGCCCGGGGTCGACCGGCAGATCGCGGAGATCGGCGGCCGTCAGCTCATGGGTATGATCGAGCGTTCGCGATACGAAGACGTAACTCGCGGCGCCCATAACCGCCAAAAGCACGGTGCCGATAAAAGCAAAACCGAGGATCCGCCCGAGAACGATTTCGCCGGTCCGGACCGGCTTGGTCACGACCGTGTAGATCGCCCGGCTCTTGATATCGGCCGGCAAGCTGAACGCGCTCAGAAACAGCGCGAGCAACATGGCCAAATACGAGGTCATCGTCAGGACGAAATTCAGATACAGTTTGCCGGGATCGAAGCTGGTCAGCTTGTTCGGATCGGACGGATTGAGAAACCAGCCGGCGAACATCAAGATCAGCCCAAACACGACCAGCGCCACCCACACGCGGCGGCGAATCGACTCCTGTGCCGCCAGCCGGGCCAAGGCAAACACGCGGCGCGGAGAAATGTGCAGCAGATCGGCGCCGGCCGACCGCAGCACGCGAAAGATCATGTCGCCCGCCGGCAGCGGACCATGCCGCACCGCCGCGACGACGAAGCTTAGCACCAGTCCGGCCAGGGCCAGCAGACCCAGCACCGCCGCGTAATGCAGCACGGCATCGGGCAGCCATTCGAAAAACGGCGGAATCGCGAAGTCTCGGACCATCAGTAATCAGCAAGAAAAGGACTTGTGAGACGCCGCTCGCCGTGGACCGTAGGGTGGGCATTGCCCACTGGATTCTTACTCCGCCGCGCCGCTCTCTTTGTGGGACCCTTGGTGGCTGCAGTGCCCACCCTACGTTTCATGGTGGGCAGTGCCCATGCTAAATTTCATGTGGGCGGTGGCCACCCTACTCTTACTTCTTCGCCGGCGGATTCGTCGCGTGCGTCGGCCGGGGCGGGCTTCGCTGTCGCGGACGATCGAGAGAAACAGTTCTTCCAACGTCGTGGTTGGATTGTCCATCGAGGCCAAATGACCATGATGCCGCTCGATGACGGCCCGGATTTCGGCCTTGGCTGCGTCGTCGAGCCCCGAAGCGCGGATCTGCGTCATGTCGCGCACCCGCAACAGGGTATCGACGCGCCCCAGTTCCTTCAGTTCGCCTTGATGCAGAATCGCGATCCGGTCGCAAACATCCTGCACGTCGGCCAGCAAATGGCTGCACATCAAGACCGTTTTCCCCTGGGCCTTGAGATGCAGGATCAAGTCTTTCATTTCGCGGGTGCCGATCGGATCCAGACCGCTGGTCGGCTCGTCCAAGAGAATCAGGTCGGGGTCGTTGATCAGGGCTTGGGCCAGGCCGATCCGCCGGGCCATGCCTTTGGAATATTCGCGAAGCTGCCGCCGCTTGGCCCAACCGAGGCCGACCATCTCGATCAACTCGCGAGTTCGCCGCCGCCGCACATCGGCCGGCATCTTGAACAGCCGGCCATAGAAATCGAGCGTTTCCTCGCCGTTCAAAAACCGGTAGAGGTACGATTCCTCGGGCAAGAACCCGACACGTTCGTTCTTGCCGACATCGGTGGCGTCGCGGCCGAAGATCAAAGCCTGCCCGGTCGTCGGGAACAGCAATCCCAGCAGCAGCTTCATCGTGGTGGTCTTGCCGGAGCCGTTGGGGCCCAGCAAGCCGAAGATTTCACCCTGGTGGATCTTCAGGTCGAGTGCCTTGAGAGCGCGGACCTTTTGCCGGCCCCAAAAATCGCGATAGACCTTGGAAAGATTGCGCGTTTCAACCACGACGTTGTCGGTCGCGGAGTGCTCGGACGTGACGGGAGCCACCTGGGTCGCCATGCTTTGCCTCTCGTGCTTTAACTCTAGGTACTACGGAGCCGCCCGCGGCGCAGTTCAAATCGAGGCAGTGGTGGGCAAGACTTTGCCCGGAGACCGAAGTCGCATCGCAGGGAGCGCGAAGACCGCCGCGAATTCATGATAGGGAAGCGGTTCGCGCCTTGCAAGCAAGCGGAGTTGAGGGTGGCGGCCTAATTTGATGTAGGTCTCGCCTGCCGGGCGTGACCGGTCCGGCTCGGCAAGCCGGACCTACCCGAAATTAGGCGACGACCGAGTTGAGTCGCACGGTCGGTGAAGTTGTCGGCGCGACGGCAGCGCGATCGAACGACAAGCGGACACCGCGGATCGGGAACATCGCGAATATTGAAAGCGCCGTCGTTCGTCCCCCACCCGCCAAGATTCCTGGATTGTGTGTTGCTGGCTCTATCAGGCTTTGCCAGAGCCTCTTCGGAATTCTTGCCTTGAGCTTTCAGCAAGGAAGAACTCTGGGAACGACTCGCAACGACGGGGCAGGGCGACAGAAATTCAAGTTCTGACGACGCACAGCGCCGATTCCGAAGATCTCGCCCGGAAAATTATTTTGACAGGCCGCTTGACATGACGACCACGCAAATTACAATCCTGGCTGCAATGTTGATACTGAGTCTCAATTACATTAGAATGCTCTTAAGCGTATTTTCGAGAGTAAAATGGCAAAGCCAGCTTATCGCCAGGGCTTTACGCTCGTCGAATTGTTGGTCGTTATCGCCATTATTGGCGTGCTGATCGCTTTAATCCTGCCCGCGGTCCAGTCGGCAAGAGAAGCGGCCCGCCGCTCCCAGTGCAAGAACAATCTCCGCCAACTCGGCTTGGCGACACTGAATTTCGAAAATGCGAAGGGAGTTTTTCCTCCCAGCCGGACATGGGATTTGGTCGTCGCCGATTCAGCGGCCGGTGGCTGGTCGGCTCAAGCCAGGGTTCTCCCCTATCTCGAAGAGGGAAGCACTTACAGCTATGTGAATTTCAGCGGCGGCGATGACAGCGGCATACTCCCCAACGGGCTTTCGCTGCAGACGGTTCGGATCGCCACCTACATCTGCCCCTCGGAAGCCAACGACACGATGCGCACGAGCAGCGGTTCGCCGGCCAGCTATCCCTGCAATTACTGCATGAACATGGGAACCTGGCTGGTCTACAACCCGGCCACGAACTCGGGCGGCCTGGGGATGTTCTTCCCCAACGCGATGTTGCGCGTCGCGGACGTTACCGATGGCACGAGCAAGACCTTGATGGCTGCGGAAGTGAAGGCATTCACTCCGTATATGAGCAAGATCGGCATGGCGACCGTGCCGCCGGTTCCCACCGACCCGACAACCATCGGTCCCTTGGGTGGCACGCCAAAAATGGGCGTCGCCCTGCAAAGCAATACCGGTCATGTGGAATGGGGCGATTCGCGGTGCATCGAAACTGGCTTCACGACGACGTTCGCGCCAAACACGCTTGTCCCGTATACGTACACCGACGGGAATCAGTACGACATCGATTCCTACAACATGACCGAGGGGAGCGACGCGGCGATTCCGACGTTCGCCTCGATCACCGCCCGTAGCTACCACGCCGGCTGCGTCAATGTCGTGTATATGGACGGCTCGGTTCACACGGTGCCTGACACGATTGACATCGGCGTGTGGCAGGCGCTGTCGACCCGCGCTGGCGGCGAATCCATTCCTAGCAGCTTTTGACGCTCGGCCCCGCAACCTCGTGAGACGTGATTGTCCGATTTTTATCAGCACCGCCGACATGCCAACGGAGGTCACTTCGACAATGAGCAACGCAACATCGAACGATAGCCGAAAGCCCACTGGACAGCCGACGCTCGTCTGCCCTCGTTGTTCGTCCAAAGGGGCCATTCGCTGGGACCGGCTCGATCGCCCGCTGCGCTGCCGCGGGTGTTCCCGCTGGTATCGGGTCGAGGGATCGGAGCTGATCGAGATTCGGCCCCCCGCAAAGCAGCAATTGGCGGGCGTCGCCGCGGCGCAATCCGGTCCGACCGGCCTGAGTTCAGCGAAAGCAACTCGAGCAGCGCGAAAGCGACAAGCGAGCAAAACTGTCTTGAAATCGGCGCGAGAGCCGTGGTCAGGCCGCGTGGCGATCGGTGTCGGCGTGTTTGCCTTGGCTGCGATTGGATTCTGGTGGATGAAGGGTCCTGCCAAGAGCGGTTCGGCGAACGCCGCGTCAGGTTTGCCCGTGGCACTCACCGAACGTGCGCCGCTGTTCACCGAAGCCTGGTCGACCCGTCAAGTAGCCGCGATGGCGCCGTTCGTATCGCCCGGCGAAGTGCCTGCCTGGAAGGATTGGCTGGCGAAAACCGCCCGGCCCGCGCCGCTGGCCGACGTGGATTCTTCAGACATAACGGTCGGCACGGTTGCGATCCAAGAACAAGCCGATTCGTCCCGCGCCGTCGTGGACGTGCAAGTCGTCTGTCGAGCGCAACCGGGCACCGGGCCCCTGAAAGCCGGACAATACATTCAGCGCCAAGTTTGGCAAAAGCATGGCCAAGATTGGTTCTTCCAACCAGCCGAAACGCTGACCGCGATGACCTCATATCGCGGACGCTGATGTTTTGCCGTTGCCGTTGATCGTGCCGCCCGCTCGCCGCATAATGCGTCGGGCATAGAATCCCCCCGGCGCGTTCGGCATGGCTCAGCACGACGTGAAATTGCTCCGCGATTTGGCCGCTTTGCCCGACGACTTGCGCGGCGGGGCCGTGGCGATCGGGAATTTCGACGGCGTCCATTGGGGCCATGCCGCGATCGTGCGGCAGTTGGTCTTGCGAGCGCGGCAAGTCGGCGGGCCGGCGATCGTCTTCACCTTCGACCCGCATCCCGTCCAGCTCCTTGCGGCCCGGGGAAGCTCCGCATCCGTTGACTGGCGCCGAGCGCAAGACCGAGCTACTCGGTCGCTTGGGCGTCGACGCCGTGTTGGCTTATCCCACCGATGAAGCCCTGCTACAACTAACACCCGCGGAGTTTTTCGACCAGATCGTGCGCGACCGGCTGGCGGCCCGCGGAATGGTCGAAGGGCAGAATTTCTTCTTCGGCCACGCCCGGACCGGCACGATCGACGTGCTCCGCCAGCTTTGCCGCGGCATCGAGATTCCCCTGGACGTGGTCGAACCCGTGACCATCGATGGCGAGCCGGTATCGAGCTCGCGGGTGCGTCGGCTGCTGGTCGCCGGTCATGTCGACGCCGCTGGCCGCTTGCTCACCGAACCGTATCAAATCCTCGGCCAGGTCGAGCATGGCGCGGGCGCGGGCGCAAATCGGCTTCCCGACCGCCAATATCACGGGCATCGACACGTTGCTGCCCGGCGTCGGCGTGTATGCCGGGCGGGCTCGCGTCGACGGCGCCCTATGGCCGGCGGCGATCAACGTCGGGCCGAATCCGACGTTCGGCGAGCAGGCACTGAAGGTCGAAGCGCATCTGATCGGCTTCGAGCAATCTTTATACGATCGGCCGCTCAAGGTTGACTTTCTGCACCGTCTGCGAGACATTCAGCGGTTCCAAGACGTGGCGGCCCTGAAGGCCCAGCTTGTGCGCGACGTGGCCGCGGCGAAGGATTATTTCCAGTCCCGCGGCAAGAACGACCCCCTAGCAGCCTGTTGAAAAAGGGGACTGGCTCTGAGCGACCGGACAGATTTCCCGAAGTTTTGAAGTTCCGTGAGGTGCCTGTCCCCTTTTTCAACTGTCAGCTCGCCGGGCTTCGCCACGGCGGCTTGGTTGTTGAAGTCCGTTTCCCTCCTGCTTTTCCACCCGCCACCCGCCGAACGGCCTCCGCTATGTCCATCGATTGGTCGCGTTTCATTGAAATCGTGCGCGGCCACGAACGTTTTTTGCTGACCAGCCATATCCGGCCCGATTGCGATGCCTTGGGGAGCGAGCTCGGAATGGCCGGAGTGCTGGAAGCGTTGGGCAAGAACGTAGTGATCGTCAACGGGCAAGCCACGCCGCCAAATCTGCTGTTTATCGATCCCCAGCAACGGCTCAAAACCCTGGGCAGCGACATCCAACTTGCCGACCTGGCCGACATCGAAGTGCTGCTGGTGCTCGACACCGGGGCTTGGGCGCAGTTGGGCTCGATGGGCGAGGTGATCCGCACGACCAAAGCCCGCAAAATTATCCTCGATCATCATGTCAGCGGCGACGATCTGGGGGCCGAGGCATTCAAGAACAGCACGGCCGAAGCGACGGGCCGATTGGTCATTGAGGCGGCCGATCAATTGGGCGTGGCGCTCACGCCGGCGATTGCCCGTCCGCTATTCGCCGCGATCGCGACCGACACCGGCTGGTTTCGGTTCAAGTCGACCTCCGGCGACACGCTCCGCTTCGCCGGACGGTTGATCGACGCGGGAGCCCGCCCCGACGAACTCTACAAATTTTTATACGAGCAAGATTCCTTGGCGCGCGTGAAATTGGTTGGTTTGGCGCTGAGCCGGGTCAAGACCGAGCTCGATGGCCGGCTGATTCACACGGCGATTTTGCAAGAAGATTTCCGCGCCACCGGAGCCTTGCCGAGCGATACCGAAGATATCGTGAACATGACGCTGCAAGTCGGCGGAGTGGAAGTGGCGATCATTCTTGCGGAATTGGCGGCAGGCGGCGTGAAAGTTAGCTTCCGCAGCCGCAGCGCCGTCGATTGCAGCCGGCTCGCGGAGCAGTTCGGCGGCGGCGGACATAAAGCCGCGGCCGGGGCAACCATCGAACGACCGCTCGAAGAAGCGCGGCGGATGGTGCTTGACGCCGTGCGCGCCGCGATGAAATGATGGAACGATGATGGCCAAACCCGATCCCAAAGCCACTAGCCTCAAGCCGTCGACGGGCCGCACTTCGACTTCCGCTGGCGGTGCGCTGCCGACCGTGCCGGTGGCCCAAAAACTGGCGCAGGCGCGGCCGACCGCCGCGGCTTCTTCCGCCGCGTGGCGGCGGTTTGCATCGGCGGACTGATCACGATCTTTCCGCTAGCAGCCGGATTATGGGTTTTTGCCGATCCGCTGCGGCGGCGGGGCGCGGCGGGCGGCTTCGTCAAAGTCACGAATCTCGATGCCGTGCCCGACGACGGCGTGCCGCGCCGCTACACGGTTTTGAAAACGCGAATCGATGCTTGGAACGCGTCGCCGAACGAGCCGGTCGGCGCGGTCTATCTGCGCCGCACGAAGGGCGCGGCGGCGCCCGAGGCGCTGCAAACGACCTGCCCCCACGCGGGCTGCATGGTCGACTATCGCCCCGACAGCGCCGTGTTCAAGTGCCCGTGCCACAACAGTGCTTTCCAGCTCGACGGCTCGATTATCGAGCCCAGTCCCGCTCCGCGGCCGATGGACAGCCTGAGGTGCGAAGTTCGCACTCGCGCGGGGACGAAAGAAGTTTGGGTCGAGTTCGAGAATTTTTATACTGGCATCGGCGAGAAGATCGCCAAGACCTGACGCGCCCGAGCGTCAAGCCGCCTGCGCGCAGGCGGTATCTGAAATCCCACCCTCCCACCCCTCCATAAATCCCGGCGGCACGATGGCCAAGCTCGCCTCGCTGTTCAACTGGCTCGACCATCGCACCGGCTATCGCCACCTGATTCACGAGGCGCTGTACGAGCGCATTCCCGGCGGCGCGCGGTGGCGCTACGTGTGGGGGAGCACGCTCGTGTTCACCTTCTTCATGCAAGTGGTCACCGGGTTGTTTCTCTGGATGGCTTACAGCCCTAGCGCGCACACCGCCTGGGAGAGCGTGTTCTACATTCAAACGGAAATGCAAGGGGGCTGGCTCTTGCGGGGGCTGCACCATTTCACGGCCCAGGCGATGGTCGTGCTGCTGGTTCTGCACTTGATGCAGATCGTGATCGACGGCGCGTATCGCGCTCCGCGCGAAGTGAACTTCTGGGTCGGCCTGGTGCTGATGCTGATCGTGTTCGGCTTGGCGCTCACCGGCTACTTGCTCCCCTGGGATCAAAAAGGTTATTGGGCCACGCGCGTTGCCACGAACCTGATGGGTTTGGTGAGTCCCAAGCTGCCGGACCTCGTCGTGGGGGGCTCCGACTATGGGAACCAAACGCTCACGCGGTTCTTCGCACTGCACGCCGGAGTGTTGCCGCTGTTGCTGATTATGTTTCTGGTGACCCACATTGCGTTGCTGCGGCGGCATGGCGTGAGCGCGCGATTGCCGCTGCGCCGGCCGGAGGCGATGTTCTGGCCCGACCAGGTGCTGAAAGACGCCGTCGCCTGTCTGGCGGTGCTGGCCGTGGTGTTGTTTTTGATCGTCCGGCCTTCGCTGTTCGGCGGCAGCCTGACGGCGGGTCCGGGGCATCTGGGGGCCGAGTTGGGCGCCCCGGCCGATCCCACGAATCCCTACGCCGCCGCGCGGCCCGAATGGTACTTCTTGTTCCTGTTCCAATTCCTCAAGCTGTTCGAGGGGCACGGGGCCAGCGGCGAATTTTTCGGAGCGATCGTCGTCCCCGGCATCGTCATTGGCATCATGTTTCTGATGCCGCTCGTCGGGCGCTGGAAGCTGGGCCACGTTTTTAATGTCGTCTATCTGTTCGCCCTGCTCGTCGGCATCGGCTGGCTGACGTACTCCGCGTACATGGAAGACCACCGCGCGAAGTGGGTCACGCCGCAACAGTTTGCCGAGCAGTACGGCGACGTCGAGGATCTTCTGCGGCGCAGCGGCGGCGATCAGAAAAAGATCGAAGCGCTGCTAGGTAATGATCCGCAAAAATTGGCTGACTTTGCCCGCAAGCGGCAAGAATACGACAAGATCCGCAAGTCGGAAGATTATCTCCAAGCCGTAACCCGGGCCGACGAGGCCGCCGAGAGGGCCAAGGAATTGGCCGGCCGGCCCGAGCGGATTCCTCCCTCGGGCGCTTTGACCCTGCTGCGGCACGATCCGCAAACGCAAGGCCGGCGGTTGTTCGAGCGGTACTGCGCCAGTTGCCACACGCACATCGGGCCCGATGCGCCGGAGACGCTCAGTCGGGCCGATCGCCTGGCCCGGTCGTCCGCCCCCGATCTCGCAAACTTCGCCAGCCGCGGCTGGTTGGAAGGACTGCTCGATCCGAAACAAATCGTCGGCCCGCATTACTTCGGCAACACCGAGCACAAGAAAGGGGACATGGTCGGCTTCGTGACCGGCAAGCTGCAGGATGCCAAGCTGTGGACCGGCGACCAGCGCAGCCAGGTGATCGCAGCGCTTTCCGCCGAAGCCAAACTGCCGACACAGACCACGCGCGACCGCGATGACCAGACGCTGATCCAAGCGGGCCGCGTGCTGATTGCAGACAAGAATCGCTGCGCGGCATGTCATCGGTTCCACGATCCCAAGGTCGAGGCTGGGCGAAGCCCCCGATCTGACCGACTACGGCTCGCGCGCCTGGCTCACCGCGTTCATCAGCGATCCCTCGCACGAGCGATTCTACGGCGGCAACAACGACCGGATGCCGGCCTTCGCCCCGGATGCCAAGAACCCGCAGAAGAATTTGCTCACGCCCACGGAAATCGGCTATCTCGTCGACTGGCTCCGCGGCGACGACGACGCGCCGGCCGCAGCGTCGCCTTGAACGTGTAGGGTGGGCACCGCGCACCGATCCGCTGCCTGCCAATCCACTGTCCACCCATGCTCTGGCGGTTGCACTTCCGGCGGTGGGCGGTGCCCACCCTACTGAGGAGCTCTATCAGCTAGCAGCTTTCGTCGGCAAATCTTGCGGAATCGCTACAGATTCACAGCCGTCTCGCCGATTGTTGGTACGGACGGCGGCGAGTTCCTGCGGATCAAGCGCGCGGCAGCTAGCAAACAAAAACTAACCGGGCGGTTAGCGACCTATGTGGTGTTTACATTGCGGTCAGGATGTGCCGGGCGTTGCTTCGGGCAGCGCGATGGCGCTCGGTTGCGTGCGATGCGGCGGCAGCCTGGCCCGGCATTTCCTGAGTCCGACGGGCGTGGGCCAAGGCGGACCCAATGAATCCGAAAATTCAAGCGAACCGCGCGACTGCGGGACAACCGTGGCGGAGGCGATTGCAGCGGACGTCGACGATTGGGCGCTCGATCTGGAAATGCAGCGAATGCGGCGACTGATTCAAGCCGCCGCCCACGACCCCGTGGCCATGGGACCACTGAATACGTTCAAGGCCTTTGCCTCGCTGGACGCGGCCCATCAACATTTGCAGCAAGCCTATTTCGCTGATTCGTCGCGCTCCGCTTCCTATGCTGCGTCGACGTCAACCGCCAATCGTCCGTCACAATCACGACTGTCGGCCGTGACGTGGAGCCTGCTGGCACTGGGCCTGATGGCGTCGGTCTGCGGCGGCGTCTTATTGGGCTGGTCGCTGCTGGCCGGCCGCACCGCGCTGTGGACTTGTGGGATGCCGATCACCTTGGGAGGTCAGCTACGCGCTCTTGGTCGGCCTCGTGCTGCGCCTGGATCTCCTGGGAGACGCCAATCGCCGGACGATCGATCAGCTTGAAACGGTCGACAAGGAGTTGGACGATTTGAAGCGGACCGCTTCTGTCGCCTCCGCCACACAGAACGGGCCGTCGCAAGCTTTTTACGCTCACATGGCCCGCGGGGCGAATCCGCAGCTTATGCTGGCCGATCTCAAAGGCCAGATCGATTTGCTGGCCGTCCAGATGGCGATGCCCCAGCGGTAACACGCGAGGCTCATGAAATTGGGTGGCAATGGCAAGCGAAGTCTGCCAGTGCTGGCCCACTCGTTTGCAGCTTTTCGCTGGCAGTCGCTACGTGCGGCTTTCCGTGTGAGCAGCAGATTTGTGGGCAAGCAGCCGTTTCCGCGTTCTCCCTCTCCCTTGACGGGGGAGGGTTGGGGTGAGGGTGGGAACCAAGTTCGATCGTCAACTTGCAGCCGGATTTCGACTTCGCCGTTTTTCTTGCACCCTTCGCGTTCAAGTATCCACGCCCTCGTCGGCAGCGGCTGGCTTTTTCCGCGGCAGCGCCGGAGCATTCGCGCCTGGCTTTTGCGCCGGCGCTTTGGCTGCCGGCAGCTTTTTCAAAAAGCCCTGCAAGAGACTCGCCTGTGGGCCATACATCGCGTCGGCCCGGCGGAGAAACGGCGCGGCGCGGTCCAATTGCCCGTCAAAGAACAATTCGATTCCGGCGAGGAACTGCAACTCTGGATCTTGCAGATGCGCGGCGGCGGCCTTTTCGAGCGTGTCGAGCTTGCCGTCTTTCACCGGTTTGTTGTCGCCATACAAATCGTCGAGATGAAAATCCGAGTCGGCCCAGTCCGGATCGAATAGCAGCCCGCGCCGCATGGCCTTCGCGGCCGGGTCGTACAACCCCAGCGCAATCATTGCCTGGCCTTGGCGGAAAAACGCTTCGCCCAAGTCGGCAGCGGCGGCAGCGGCGTTGCGATAATGATCCAGCGCTCGGGAAAATTGCCGCTGCAAGAATTCGACGTCGCCCAGTTCAATTTGCCGCCAGGCGCGATCGCGCGCCGCGGCATTCGACGGTCGCACATTCGGCCGGGGGGGCTGTTCGGGCTGGAATGGGCCCGCGGCAACTCCCTGCTGAGCAACGCCGAGAGCCGCATTCTGCTGCCCGGCCATCCCGCCCGGCGGCATTTGTTGCGGCGCGATCTGCTGGGGTGCAATTTGCTGCGGTGCGATTGGTGGCGGCGCAATTTGTTGCGGCGCAATTTGTTGTGGCCCCACCGCCGGCTGAAACCCGCCGGGCTGCACGCCCATGAATTGTTGCACCGCCCCCGGACCAAATTGACCGTCGACGGGCAGCAGCGAATAGGGCCCCATCAGCCCGGCACTCGTCGCGATCATGTACGAAGTGCCGCCGGGCAGATAGTAAATCCAAGTGGGCTGAGTGTACGAGCCGCTCGAATATCCGATGCCGCGCGTGTTGTAGAGGACAACGCCCGACGCCGGTGAAACAACCGTCAGCGGCGGCCGCGAGACAATTGGTGGCCGACTTGGCGAAGGATAAATCTCGACCGTGCGCCGAGGCTCGAACGAGGGGCGCGAAGATTCGCCATACGACGGCCGGTCGAATTGGCCGCCGCCAGCTTGCCAACCGCTGGATTGCTGGCCGCCCGACTTGGAATCCCGGCCATTCGAACTCTGCTGCGCCCAGGCAACATCAGTCGAAGCCAGAGCCAAGATAGCAAGCGCCAGGCAAATCGCCCCCCAGGGAACAATGCCTGAACGCGCTATCGGTTGAATCCGTGAGCACGCAAGGGCGCGTAACATGCGAGAACCCTCCTGGTGTCCGCGTCGGATTGCTGGGTCCCACTCTCGGCCCCGCCGGCAATTATCCCGCTTGCCGCGATCAACTACAAGCCACTCGCGATCAAGCGTCTTGTCAACTTCGCTGCGTGATGCGCGTCCCAGTTCTCGCGCCGACAGTTGTTAAACCCGCGGCGGGCGGCGGTGGTTCCAGACCTCGACCGTCCAGGCCGCATAGCATGCAAGTTCGGCAAAGCGTCCGAGCCTAAACTGGCTCCGGTCGAACTTCGGGCACGAGCTGCTGGACGACTCGTTCGTCGTAAATTCGAAACCCGGCCTTCAAGTAGGTTGGCAGCGCGGCCGGGTGATCGAGATCGCAGGTGTGAACCCAAACGCGCGCTGGCCCGTGCGACCAGGCAATGCGCAGCGTCCAATCGAGAAAGAATTTGCCGAGGTCCGCGGCCGACGAAATTTGGAAACAGGCCGAAATAGGCCAGCTCGATTTCAGTTCCGGCACGGCGATCCAGCTCCGCGTAGCCGCCCGCTTCGCCGGCGATGCACAGCAGGAATACATCCACTCGCTCGTCTTGCAAGATCGATTGCAATTGCTCGTCGGACATCAGCAGCCGATCGAACCAGTTCCACGGCGAACCGACCGCGCGATACAACTGCCGATAAACTTCGCAACTCGGCTGATCGATTCGCCGAATCTCCAAGTCGCCGCGCGGCGCCGTGAGCGCTTCGCCCGCGGGCGGTTCGAACATTTGCAGATACCAGGTCTTGGTGGGAATCAGCATCGTGTCGACTTCAACCCATCTCTGCCAGACCGAGGACTTTTCGCAGGGCGGTCATGGCGATTTCGCCGAATTGCCGCGGCGGGATTTCCCAGATTTGGGGATTCATCAACTCGACCGACACGGTGCCGGGATAGTTGATATCTTGTAGCCGCCGGACCAGCGGCGCGATGCGAAAATCGCCATCGCCCGGCAATATCCGATCGCCGTCGGTGGCGAACTCGCGCAAGATGCCAGCCAGATCGGAAAGCTGGACGTGGAACAAATTCTCGACCGTCAGGTGCGCGAAATCTTCCGGTTTGCTGGGCCCCACGGCGTAGTGAAAAAAATCGAGACACAGTCCCAACTGCGGCTGGTTGCAATCGGCGACCAGCGTGGCGGCGGACTCGAGGTTGTTCGGCACCGCCGAGCGGGCTTGAAACTCCAGCGCGATCCGAATGCCCGCCGCGCCGGCCTGTTGCGCCGCCTGGATCAACGACATCCGCAGACGGTCGAAATCTTGCGCGCCGAGCGGCGCCTCGGCATCGGCCGCAACGACCATTGTGCCGATCCCGATTTGCCTCGCCAGCTCCAACCGCCTGGCGAACAAATCCCAATGCTCGCGCCGGGCTTCGCCTTGGCTCGTCAGCAAGCCACCCTGGTAGCTGGCTACCGGCGCGGTCATGTGATGCGCGGCAAGCAGCGCGCGGACATCGTCGACCGAATGATTTTGGAGATAGGTCTCCAACTTCCCCCACCAGATTTCAATCGCCGAGCAATGTCCGGCGGCGAAATCGGCGATGTCGTCCTCGAACGACGCCCGCAGCGTACAAACCTGGCTGAGTGCTGGAATCATGGGAACCGGCCGTGCAAATTCCCCTCTCCTTTGCGGAAGAGGAGTCGGGGGCGATGGAGAAGCGTCATCAACCGGCACTTCGCCACCCTCCACCCTAATCCTCGCTGACGGCGAAAAACACTAGCCCGAAACGTAAGTGAGGACGTTGGACGATGCAAGCCGTAGCGTCCTCGCTCACGCTTCGGGCTTGTATTTATTGAGGCAAAGCCCGTCGAGGGAGACGGAATTTCATTCATCCTCGCTACACGAGCCGGGCGCGAATTTCGGCGATGCATTCGTCCTTATGCACGCGCCACTGTTTGAGCGTGTCGCGGTCGCGGATCGTGACCGTGCCATCTTTCAATGTCTCGCCGTCAACGGTGATGCAAAACGGCGTGCCGGCCTCGTCTTGCCGTCGATAGCGCCGGCCAACAGCCCCCTTTTCGTCATAAAAGACCGGAAAATTCGGCTTCAGCGCGCGGTAAATTTCTTGTGCCACTTCGGGCATGCCATCCTTGCGCACCAGCGGAAACACCGCGGCTTTGATCGGCGCCAACCGGGGATGGAACCGCATCACCACGCGGGTTTGCATCTTGCCCGCGTCGTCGGGGGCTTCGTCTTCGGCGTAGGCTTCGCAGAGAAATGCGAGCGTCGCGCGATCGGCGCCAGCGGAGGGCTCGATCACGTGCGGAATGAATCGCTCGTTTGTCAGGTCGTCGCGATAACTAAGATCCTTGCCGCTGCCGCGGTGCCGCGGCTTGCCTTCTTCATTCAACTCGACGACCAACTCGTTATCCTTCCGCACCAGCTTGCCTTCCATGTGGCTGCGGAGATCGAAGTCGCCGCGATGGGCAATGCCTTCCAACTCGCCGAACTCGCCCGGTGGCAGGAAAGGAAAACCATATTCGATATCGGCCGTGCCGCAGGAATAATGCGACAGTTCTTCCGGCGTATGTTCGCGCAAGCGGAGCCGGTCGCTGGCCAAACCCAAATCGGTGTACCAGCGGAACCGCCGGTCGCGCGAATATTGGTACCAGGCCGGCGATTGGTTCGGATGGCAAAAGAACTCGATCTCCATTTGCTCGAACTCACGCGAACGGAACGTGAAATTCCGCGGCGTGATTTCGTTGCGAAAGCTCTTGCCCATCTGCGCGATGCCAAACGGCACGCGGACGCGTGAGCTATCCAACACATTCTTGAAATTGACGAAAATGCCCTGGGCCGTTTCCGGCCGCAGAAACGTGATGGAGTCCTCGCTGCGCAGCGCGCCGAGATACGTTTCGAACATCAGATTGAATTCGCGCGGCGCCGTGAGCGTGCCGAGCTCTTTCGCGTCGGGACCGAGCACCCCCGAAAAGTCCTTCAGCGTCGTCAGCGAAACCAGCGGGCCGTCCCACGCGAGTTGCTCGGCATCCTTCGCCCGCAGGTCGAAAAACTTCAACGCCCGAGCCGCGGTTTCAGCCAGGCCTTCATCGCCGGCTAGTTCGGTGGCAACAAAGGCCCGTTTGCCGCGGAATTCGACCCAGCGGCCGCGGACCTGGTCGTGGCGATAGCGTTTTTTCGACTGCCGGCAATCGACCATGAAATCATGGAACAGATCGTAGTGGCCCGAGACCTTCCAGACCTGCGGATGCATCAAGATCGTGCAATCCAGTCCGGTCATCTCGTAGGCCGCCGGAGCGCCCGGCGGTGGCTTGAGCTCGTCGTGGCCGGCGACCATGTCGCGCCACCAGGCATCCTTGATGTTCCGCTTCAACTCGACCCCCAGCGGACCATAATCCCAGCAGCCGTTCAGGCCGCCGTAGATTTCGCTCGACTGAAAGATAAAGCCGCGCCGCTTGCACAGTGCGACAAGCTTTTCCATTTCCATGTTTGGGATCCCTGGGTCTCTGGAAGCTGATTCGATGAGGAGCGGTGTGTCTTGATTGCGGTCGAAAGCAATTTAGCGCGGCGCGATCAATCGGATTCGCCACGCCGCAAGATCCAATTCGGCGACCAGCTTCAGGCTATCGAGCTGGGCCACGTCGTCGATGTCGCGATCCAAGCCGATCGCCTTCAAGTTTCGGCCTCCTTGCGAGAACCGCAACTCGGCAGCCAGCGCCGCCCAACCCAGACCCGCCTTATTGCCATCGCGGGCAAGCACCTCCCGCCACGCTGCTTGGGCTATGCGAGCTTGATCGTTCAAAGCGTTTTCGTCAACCGCGACATGGCCGGCGCCGGTGGCTGTCAAACGCTCGGCGACCGCCCCGGCGAATAGCACGTCTTCGCGAGTGATTTTCCCTTTCGTGCCCGCGCAGAGCAAATGGATTGAACCATCGGCTGGCAATGTTTCGCACAGCGCCGTGAAATTCACAAACGCACCAATCAGCACCCGGCCCGCGCCGCGACAGGCATTCATCGCCCGCGTGCCGTTGGTCGTGGTGAACACGACGGTGCGGTCGCCGACGGTGTCCGGTCGATATTCGCTCGGCGAATTGCCGAGATCGAAATCCTTGATCGGCAATCCATGCCGCTCCCCTCCCAGCATAGCCTGTGCCGCCGGCCATCCCGCGGCGATCCGGCGGGCTTCGTCGACTTCCAAGCAGGGGATCACCTCGCGAGCGCCGGCGGCCAAGGCGCAGGTGATCACGGTCGACGCTCGCAGCACGTCGATCACCACCACCGTGCCGCCCGAGAGTTCGTCAGGCTCGACGAGCGCAGGAAGAAAATGGGCCGCCAGAGTTCGCGTCATCGTCGGTTCGCCGCCGGGTAAGACAGTCGCTGAATTCGATAGTGGTACACTTTGAGATTCCGCGAGGCAACGGCACGCGGAGCGTGCCTGCTACGTAGCAGGCACACTCCGTGTGCCGTCAGCGCTCAACGCGCACCACTCCCCGGAATCCCTAGATGATAGGAGTTGTCGCAACCCGGCGGAATGGACTGGCTCGCCGCGCTTCCGCTTTTCGCGGGCGAGCCTTACAATCCGCTGCATGTCGTATCGATCGCTTGCCGATTTTCTGGAAGAACTGGAAACTGCCGGAGAGCTGGTGCGCGTCGCCGCGGAGGTCGATCCGGAACTGGAATTGGCCGAGATTGTCGCCCAATTCCAGTCGCATGCCCGCGCCCACGCGGCGACCGATCCGACGGCTAATCCCGACGGGCCGGCTTTGCTGTTCCAGAATGTCAAAGGTTGCCGGCCGGCGGTGGCGGTGAACCTGTTGGGGACCGAGGGCCGCGTTCGCCGGGCGCTGGGTGTCGATTCGTTGGCCGAAATGGCTCAGCGCCTGAGCGATGCGCTGTCCGGCCAATCGGCCTCGCCGTGGTTCGAGCGGCTCAAATGGGGGCGCGGCGAGGCGGGCGATCGCTGGCAGCCGAAGTTCGCCCGAACCGGTTCTTGCCAGCAAGTGGTTCGCCTGGCCGGCGATGTCGATCTGACGACGTTGCCGGCGCTGAAGAATTGGCCCGGCGAGGCGGGCCGCTCGATCGCCGCCGCGCAGGCTGTATTCGGTCGATCCGGAAAGCGGCGAGCGGAGCATCGAGCCTTGCGAGGCGCAGATTTTGGATCGAACGCGTCTGGCCCTCACGATCGCTCCGCGCGGGGCGACGATGCGGCGGCTGGAAATCTGCCGCGGGCGAGGCGAACGTCTGCCGATCGCCCTGGCGCTCGGCGGCGACCCGGCATGCCGGCTGATCACCGGCTCGCCGATCTTGGGCGCGCTGGATGCGTTCGTCTGCGGAGGCTTGTTCCGCGGCCAGCCGATCGAGTTGGTGAAATGCCGGAGCCACGACCTGGGCGTGCCGGCGGACGCCGATCTGGTGATCGAAGCCTACATTGATCCCACGGCGCCGCTTGTCACGGCTGGACCGGTGGGAACGGTCGGAGGATTTTACAGTTTGCCGCGCAAGGCGCCCGTGGCCCAAGTGATGGCGATCACCGAGCGCACCAGCCCGATTTGCCCGGCGGTCGTTTCAGGGCAAGACTGCGGTGAGCCAGTGGCAATGGCCCAAGCGCTCTCGCGTGTCTGCTTGCCGCTGGTTCAGGCGGTGGTGCCGGAGCTGGTCGATTTTGCTCTGCCAGGCTGGGGTGGTCCGTTGAAATTCATGTTCGTGTCGATCCGCAAGACGTATCCCTTTCAGGCCCGGCGGGTGGCGAGCGCCTTGTGGGGTTGGGAGCCGTTGGCCGGAGTGAAGTTGCTGGTGATTGTCGATGAGGATGTGAAGGTGCAGGACGCCGGCGCGGTCTGGTCGCGCGTCGGAGCGCACGTGCACCCCGGCCGCGATCTGTTCAGCCATTCTGGTCCCGGCGATGCGGCCGAGCATGCAATCCCCCCTCCGAGGCCGACGCATTCGCTGGCGTTGGATGCCACGGCGAAGCTGCCGGAGGAACATTCTGGGCCTTGGCCGAGTGCGATGGCGCAAGGCGACGCGGTCCGGCAGTTAGTCCACAGCCGCTGGGCCGAATATGGCCTGCCCCCCATTGCGGCTCTTGGGCGGTTATGATGCGCTCTGCGGGTGCGGTTAGGGTTGGGGGAATTTCCCACGCGCCGCGCAAGCGCGGCGGCTAAGGGCTGGTTGCCGGCGGTGATGGTCCAATTGCGTGGTTGGTGTGCATGGGCGTCGATAAGTCATCGAATCGAATCCGGCGGATGTTCGGCGAGATCGCGCCGCGCTACGATTTTTTGAATCATCTGCTGTCGCTGGGGATCGACTTGCACTGGCGGCGGCAGACGGTGCGCCGCGTGCGGCCCGTGGGGACCGCGCCGATCCTCGACCTGTGTGCCGGCACGGGCGACCTCGCGCTCGCCTACTTTCGCCGCGGCGGGACGCAATCGCCGATCGTCGCGGCCGATTTCTGTCCCGAGATGTTGGCGATCGGCCGGCAGAAGGCGATTCGAGCCGGCGCTGCCGAGCGGGTGATGTTCGTCGAGGCCGACGCCCAACAATTGCCTTTTCCGGACGACCAGTTTCAAATCGTGTCGGTCGCCTTCGGGCTGCGCAATGTGGCTGATCCGAACCGTGCTTTGCGCGAGATGGTGCGCGTCTGCCGGGGCGAGGGCCGGGTGGCGGTGCTGGAGTTTTCACTGCCGCCCCGGCAGCCGCTGCGCGGTTTGTACAACTGGTATTTTCGCCACGTCCTGCCGCGGATCGGAGGCATTTTCGCCCGCAGCGCGGACCAGGCCTACAACTATCTTCCCAGCAGCGTCGGCGAATTTCCGAGCGGGCAAGCACTTGCCGTAATGTTGCAAGCCGCCGGTCTTGAGCAGGTCGCATTCACTCCGCTGACGTTCGGCGTCGCGACGCTGTACGTCGGGACAAAACCAGCGACGATCCAGCCGCGCTGACGAGTGCATGACCGACAATTCGAGCGAGAGGGTCGAGCATGTCGGACGCTGAGCCGTTGCAAATCGATCGGGCGGCTGCCGGACCCGTGCGGAAGTTGGTCGTCGGCCTGACCGGCGCGAGCGGCGCGATTTATGCGGTGCGCCTGCTCGACGTGCTGGTCGACGCCGGCTGCGAGGTTTATTTGTCGATCAGCCCGGCCGGCAAAGCGGTGCTGCACGAAGAGCTGGGCATCGAAATCGATCTGGAGGCGTTCGAGCCCGAGACGCTGTGGGCCACCGATCGGCTGGGCCTTGGCCGGGTCCGGAGCGAAAATTCACGGTCGCCATCGCAAAAGCTGGCCGGCGTGATCCATTATTGCCATTATCGAAACCTGCTGGCGCCGATCGCCAGCGGCTCGTTTCTGACCGCCGGCATGGTGGTTTGTCCTTGTTCGGGCAGCACGTTGGGCGCGATCAGCCATGCGATGGGCGAGAACTTGATTCACCGCGCCGCGGAAGTCCATTTGAAGGAGCGGCGGAAGCTGATTCTCGTTCCGCGTGAAACGCCCCTGTCGCTCGTGCAACTCGACAACATGCGCCGCGCGACCGAGGCCGGGGCCGTCGTGCTGCCGGCCAGTCCTGGGTTTTACCATGGCGTCAACGGAGTCGGCGATTTGGTGAATTTTGTCGTCGCCCGAATTTGCGATCAGCTCGGCGTCGAACACTCGCTGATGCACCGCTGGGGAAGTGAGAGAGCTGATGGTAGAGAGTAGAAAGTAGAGAAAGCAGAGCAGATGCTTCGCCGCGTCCGTTACATCCTGGAGATGATTCGCTTCAGCCACACGCTGTTCGCGCTGCCGTTCGCGCTGTTGGCGGCGGTGATGGCTTGGAGCCGCAGCGCTCACCAAACGCCGCCGGTCGCCTGGCGGTGGACGGAGTTGGCGGGGATCGTTTGCTGCATGGTCGCGGCCCGCAGCGCAGCGATGGCGTTTAACCGGATCGTCGACGTGCGCATCGACGCCGAAAATCCGCGGACGAAAAACCGGCATTTGCCCGCCGGCTTGCTCACGCACGGCAGTGTCATTGCGTTCGCCGCCGTGGCGTCGGCCGCCTTCGTCGCCGGCACGCTGCTGTTCCTACCGAACCGGCTGCCGTTGTTTCTCGCGCTGCCGGTGTTGGCGTTGTTGCTCGGCTACAGTTTTGCGAAGCGGTTCACGGTGCTGGCCCACTTTTGGTTGGGGCTGGCACTGATGCTTGCGCCGGTATCAGCCTGGATCGCGATTCGCGGACAATTCGTGTTGGCAGACGCCGCCGATTTGCTGCCGGCGCTGATTCTCGGCGGGGCGGTGCTGCTGTGGGTCGCGGGCTTCGACATCATCTATGCTTGCCAGGATGTCGATTTCGATCGCGAGCGCGGTTTGTCGAGCGTGCCGGCCCGCTGGGGAGTTCCCCGAGCGCTGCGCACTGCGGCGGCTCTGCCATGCCGGCATGGTCGCCCTACTGGCGCTCGTGCCTTTGGCTTATAATCGGCTGGCGGACAACGGGTTTGGCTGGCTTTACTGGGCCGGTTGGGCGGCTGTCACGGCACTGCTGGTGTATGAGCATCGGCTGGTCCGGCCCGACGACTTGACCCGCGTCAACCGGGCGTTTTTCAATATCAACATCGTCGTGAGCATCGGCCTGTTTCTGATCGGCTCGGCCGACCTGGCGTTAATGCACTGAGCGGATTTCGGTTAGACACTAGCCCGAAGCGTTAGCGAGGAAGCGTTGCGAGAGCATCGTCCTGCGTCCTCGCTAACGCTTCGGGCTAGTATCTCGGATCGCTAACTCAGCTTGAGCTTCCACCATGATTCAATCTGCCGCCCCGACATTTCGAGACATCCGCGCCAAGGTCGAGGCCGGCGAGCGATTGTCGCTCGAAGATGGGCTGGTTCTCTATAGTCCCGCGGTGCATCTCAACGATCTTGGCGAGCTGGCCAACCTGGTCCGCGAGCGCAAGAACGGCAATCTGGCCTATTACAACATCAACACCCATCTCAACGCCACGAACGTCTGCGTCTACCGCTGCATCTTCTGCGCGTTCCGCTCCGACCTGCGCGATCCCAAGGGATACCTGATGAGCGACGAGCAGATTCTGGCCCGCGGCAAGGAAGCGGCGGACGCCGGCTGCACCGAGATGCACATCGTCGGCGGGCTGCATCATCAGAGAAAGTTCGATTGGTATCTGAACCTGATCCGCATCCTGCACGATGCCTATCCGCAGTTGCACCTGAAGGCCTGGACCGGCGGTCGAGATCCATTGGTTCACGCATCTCACCGGCCGCTCGAGCGTGCGCGAGGTGCTTGAGGAGCTGATAGAATGCCGGCTTGGGCAGCTTGCCCGGCGGCGGCGCCGAGATTTTTCATCCCGAGGTGCGCGACCAGATTTGCGAGCACAAGTCCGACGCCGGCCGCTGGCTCGACATCCACCGCACGGCCCATCAGATTGGGCATGCGCACGAACGCCACGATGCTCTACGGCCATCTGGAGAACGATTATCACCGAATCGATCACCTCATCCGGCTGCGCGAATTGCAGGATCGAGACCGGCGGCTTCCAGACGTTCATCCCGCTGGCGTTTCATCCCGAGAACACGAAGCTGAGCCATATCAAGAAGCCGTCGAGCCTCGATCGATTTGCGCACGATGGCGGTGAGCCGGCTGATGCTCGACAATTTCGCTCATCTGAAAGCCTATTGGATCATGCTCGGAATCGGCACGGCCCAGACGGCATTGGCCTACGGCGCCGACGACCTGGACGGCACCGTGCGGCACGAACTGATCTATCACGACGCCGGCGCCAAAACGCCCGAGATTCTGTCGGTCGAAGCGATCCGCCGGCTGATCGACGAAGCCGGCCGCGAGCCGGTCGAGCGCGACACGCTGTACCATCGCATCGAGCGCGAAGGCACGCGCTGGACCGCCGCCGAGCAGATCGTCGCGGCGAAATGATGGCAATGACCAGACAGGGTGGCACTGGCAAGCGAAGTCTGCCAGTGCCGAGTCAAGGTCGGCGCGTGAATTCAGGATTAGTTCCTCGAGCGAGGCGAGATAGTTCGACATCGAATTGCCTCGGGCTGTCACTGGCCGACTTCGCTGGCCAGTGCCACACAGACATGTCTTAACGCAGTTCGATGTCGCTGAACGAGCCCATCGGCGGATGGTCGTGCCGGTCTTCGACGGCCATCGGCGCATTCTCTGGCCGCGTCAGCAGCGCCGTCTGCATGCCGGCGGTGCGGGCCGCGTCGAGCTCCGCCACGATGTCGCTGAGGAAGATGATCTCGGCGGCCGGAATTCCCCAATCGGCGGCAATTTTTGCGTAGCTCGCGTTGTCGCGCTTCGAGCCGATCATCGTGTCGTAATGTCCGCTGAGGAATGGGATCAACGAGCCGACTTCCGTGCTGGCGAAGAACAGCTTTTGTGTGAGCACGCTGCCCGAGGAATAGATGCGCACCTCGCGGCCGGCTTCCGTCCAGCGCCGCAGCGCGACCGGCACGTCGGGATAGATATGCGTGTGCAGCTTGCCGGCTTCGAACCCCTCGCGCCAGATCAGGCCCTGCACTTCTTTCAGCCCAGTGGTCTTGGAGTCGCGATCGATTTGCCGCAGCAGCTCGCGGTGCAATTGCTCGCGCGCTGGTTGCCGGGGAGCATTTTTCGTCCACTCGGCAAACGATTTAGCGCCGGTTTCGCGCGCGACGATCTCCCGCGCGGCCGCGAGCGCATCGGTATCCCAATGCGAGCGCAGATAAGGTTCCAACTGCTGGCGGGCGTAGTTGAACAACACGTCGTGAACGTAGCGAACCGACGAGCAAGTTCCTTCGACGTCGAGCAGCAGCCCGCGGCCGGAGAATTGGATCACGGCTTGATTGTCTCCAGCTTCACGCCTGTCTGAGAACCGGCGGGGACTGTCCCAATTTTGTGAGTGCCGCCGAGCAAAATGGGATCGTCCCCTTTGCCCAGACGGTTTTCGGATCGGCTTGTTGCCCCGGACGCGGGCAGATAATTCGGTCCCCAGCAGAGCGGCGGCATAGCCGGCATGAACGCCGGCGGCTTCGTATTGCGGCGTCCAGCCGGTGCGGTCTTGAAACAGGCGAATCGCCCGGATCGTCCGGTCTTCGCACAGGTCGAACCAGTGCCGGGTGCCTTTGGGGACGTTAATCAGATCGCCCCCTTCCACCTGGATCGCGAAGATGTTCTCGTCGGCCGGATGAATGAAAAAGATGCCGCGCCCTTTGACGATGAACCGCACTTCATCTTCGCTGTGCGTGTGCTCCTTGTTGAAGCGGTCGAGCATTTCTTGCAAGCCGACGACGTCCGGCGAGACGTTGATCACATCGGCCGTGGTATAGCCGCCCTGATCCATCAGCCGCCGCACTTCGGGGGCATAGGCTGCCAGGATTTCGTCGGGCGTGGCATCGGGATCGACTCGTTCTTCAAGTTGCCACTGCTCGTACCAGATGCCGTAGGGGGCAAGGAATTCGCGGATTTCTTCCGGCGCGTCGATGCGGCGGTTGTCCTGGGCGACCGTGATCCGGGCCATGTTACGGCTCCTAGTTCCTCTCGGATTTCCAAGTGGGTTTCACGACGCTAGCCCGAAGCGTGAGCGAGGACGACGTGCAAGGCGACCGTCCTACGTCCTCGCTAACGCGTCGGGCTAGTGTTATACGTGCCGGTGCCCTGCGTATTGTGTGCCGTGGTCCGGCCGACGACTTCGAACAGGAATTCCAATATCTCGACATGCCGCCGGGCCTCGTCCAAGTCGCGGCCCCAAGTGTACATTCCATGCCGCTGGATCAAAAAGCCATGCCGAGGCGATCCGCCGTCGCCGTCCAGCCAAGGCTCGACCTGGGCCACTAGCGCCGGTATGTCTTGCGTGTTGTCGAAGATCGGCAATTCGACAGTCGTCTCGTGCGTGGTGATTCCCGAGAGCCCCTTGAGCATTTCGTAGCCGGAGATGTTCAGAGCGCCGCCCGCGCGCTGCCAATCCGACAGCAATGTGCCCCAGACGGAGTGCGTGTGCAACACCGCGCCCACGCCCGGCCGCCGGGCCAGCATCGTGTGCAACAGCGTCTCCGCCGAGGGCCGCGCAGGATTCGCGGAATCCGCCGCGTCGTGGACCGCTCGACCAGCTTCATCGACCATCACAAAATCATCCGGCCCCAACCGGCCCTTGTCTTTCCCGCTGGCGGTAATCAAAAGCCGCAAAGGATCATGGCCGAGCACCACGCTGTAATTGCTGCTGGTGCCGAGCGACCACCCCCGCCCATGAAAATAAGCCCCGCAATCAATTAACCCCGCCGTCTCCGGCTGGTTGTTAGTCGGGGCAAGCGCATGGTTCGTGGCGCCAACCGATCCCAACTGCCGTCGTTTGGTGGCCACGGTCGCCGCGCCTTGCGATTTCACAATGACGATCCTCACCTCAAATGCCAGCAGGGCCAACAACTGCACGAAACACTTTACCAAACCGTCGACAGCGATCCAACGCGATTCGCGCGCTGATCTACTTGGCCCAGTTGGAATCGAGGCCCGCCGCCTCCAAAGCCAACTGTTCTGCCCGGGGCAGCTCGCTGACGTCGTTTGTGGGAAATCCATTTGTTACGAATACGGCCATTTCTTGACCGTCAATCACGGGCGTGAACAGGTAATGGCCTGCGTCTTCCTCGGTGTGGTCCTGATCCCAGTCGCTCAGGGTAAAGTCCACCGGCGAATCAGTAAACACGCCTTGCAACACGCCGCCTAAGATGACGGCGATGATCTTAGGTCTCGCAGCATGAGCCATTGTTTCCTCCATTGCGCAGTTTCGCTTCCATCAGCCATATTCAAAGCGCGGGCTTTCACCAGCCATTTCCTCGCGTGTTGGTTTGAATTCGGGCTAGGAACATGTGGGCGCAGATGTAGAGGGTTGAGCCGGCGTCGCCCCAGTTGCAGTTGGCGGTGCGCTGGCCTGTATCGACCACGCCCAAATGCGTGCCGTCGGAGCTGAACACGTGCAGGCCGCCGGGGCCGGTGGCGAACAGATTGCCGCGGGCGTCGATCTTCATTCCATCGGGCAAGCCCGGCTTGTTTTCTTTCACCCAGGGCGTGCTGTCGAAAAAAACTTTGCCCGTGCCGAGCCTGCCGTCGGGCTTCATCGGATAGGCCATCCACACCGGACGGTCCGGATCGCTATTGCTGATGTACAGCACGCTCTCGTCCGGCGAAAAGGCGATGCCGTTGGGGCATTTCAATTCCTTGGTGAGCAAGTCGACTTTGCCGTCCGGCTTGAGGCGAAACACACCGCAATAGTCCATCTCGCGGCCCGGATCGTCGTAGCCCTTTTCCAAACCATACGCCGGATCGGTGAAATAGAGATCGCCGTTCGATTTGAAACAGAGATCGTTCGGGCTGTTGAACCGTTTGCCTTCGTAGTGATCGACCAGCGATGTCTGGGTTCCGTCGGACTCCAGCCGGGCGATGCGCCGCTCGCCATGCTCGCACATCACCAGCCGGCCGACTTTATCGACGGTCAGCCCGTTGGTGCCCGACTCGCCGCCGCGAGGCTTCTTGCCCAGGTAGCCGGCCGGCTCGAGGAACACGCTCAGTTTGCCATCCTGCCATTTCATCACGCGGTTGCGCGGAATGTCGGAGAAATTCAAGAAGCCTTCGGTCGCCGGGCCAATGGGCCGCCGCCAGATTGGCCCTTCGGACCAGATGAATCCTTCGGCCAGTTTTTGCAGCTTCGATTTTTCGGGAATCAGCCGGTCGAATCGCGGATCGAGCCGGACAATATTTCCGAAGCTGGGATGATCGGGCACAGCCTTCGGTTCGGCGGGCGGTTTCGCGGGCTCATCAGCCCGCAGCGGCGGAGCAAACAGGGAGATCATACTGAAAAATCCAAGCAGGCAAGCGACCAATGCGGCACGAGGGATCGTCATGGTTTCGTTCCTTGTTCTGGGCGAGGGGAACTGGTGAATGGAGGACATGGGAATGGGTTGTCTTCTCGATGGCCAGTTGAAAAAGGGGACAGGCACCGAGCGGCGACGCGAACACGTATGGCGACTTTGACTGGGCGCTCGGAGCCAGTCCCCTTTTTCAACCAAAACTATCCGCGGCGGCGCTCGGTGATTTCGACCGCCTTGAGCAGGCCGCGGGCTTTGTTGAGCGTTTCTTGATATTCGCTCGCGGGCTCGCTGTCGGCCACGATGCCGGCGCCGGCTTGGACGTAGGCCTTGCGGCCCTGCACGACGAGCGTGCGCAGGGCGATGCAGGTGTCCATGTTGCCGCCGAAATCGATATAGCCGACGGCTCCGGCATACGGCCCGCGGCGATGCGGCTCGATTTCGTCGATGATCTGCATGGCCCGGACCTTCGGCGCGCCGGACACGGTGCCGGCCGGCAGGCAGGCCCGCAGGGCGTCGAAGGCGTCGCTGCCCGCTGGCCAATTGCCCGCTGACGTTCGAGGTGATGTGCATCACGTGGCTGTAGCGTTCGATGGTCATCACGTCGGTCAACTTCGACGCGTGCGATAGCGGGCCACGCGGCCGACGTCGTTGCGGCCCAGATCGACCAGCATCACATGCTCGGCCCGTTCCTTCGGGATCGGCCAGCAGTTCTTCGGCCAGCCGGCGATCTTCTTCGTCGTTGCGCGCCGCGCGGCGAGTGCCGGCCAGCGGGCGGACCGTCACGCGGCCATCGACCACGCGGACCATGATCTCCGGCGAGCTGCCGACCAGCGTCACGCTGCGGCGTGCGCAGATAGAACATGAACGGGCTGGGATTCACCACCCGCAGCGTGCGATAGATCTCGAACGGGTGGGACTTGATTTCCAGTTCCAGCCGCTGGCTGATCACGACCTGAAAGATGTCGCCGGCCCGGATGTATTCGACGCACTTTTCGACGGCCTGCTCGAATTCGGCCTGGCTGAAGTTCGAGCGTGTAGGCGAATTTGCGTCGGGCCGGCGGCATCGATGTCGGCCGGCGGCAGTTCGGCTCCCGGCGGCCGAAAGCTGGCACGACCGTGGCGTCGACGCGGCGCTGGGCGTCGGCATAGGCTGTCGGCCGGAGCCGAATTGTCGAGCCGGGCCATCGCCACCACGACGATCGTCTTGTTGACGTGGTCGAACACGACCATGCGGTCGTAAAACGCGAACGCCAGGTCGGGCAGATGGCGATCGTCGGCCGGGGCGTTCGGCAAGCTGCTCGCTGTAGCGGACCACGTCGTAGCCGGCATAGCCCACCGCGCCGCTGGTGAACGGCGGCAGCTCCGGCAGCACGGCCGGCGCGAAGCACTCGACAATCGCCGCTCGAAGCTCTTCCAGCGGATCGGCCGATTCGAACTACTCGCCGCCCTCGGGCGTCGTGACCGTGATCCGCGGCCCGCGCGCTTCGACTTCCATGAAAGGATCGGCGGCCAGAAAGCTATAGCGGCCGACCTTCTCGCCGCCCACGACGCTCTCGAACAGACAGGCACACGGCCCTAGTCGAGCTTATGAAAGGCCGAAACGGGCGTCAGCGAGTCGGCCACGAGCCGCCGATAGACAGGCATCCAGCGTCAACGCCGTCGGCCAGCGCTGAACGTCTCAAAATCGGGATAGTACACGTTCGATCCAGCAGCGAAAGATCAGAAAGTCGAGCGACGGCGGTGCGTCGCCGACGGCAACAACAGCGCGTGCCGCGGAGACGCGGTTCGAAGCCAGCGGCGCTATGCGTCGGTGGCAGTACAATCGCGCAGCGCGGCCGGAATTCTCCGCTTCCGATCGCAGATGGCGACAGGCTCAGAGCGTCAGCGAAATCATGCCGCGCGGCTCGCGTGAACAGCTCGGAGCATTGCGGACGAGATGCCGCTGGGCATGGCCAGCGGTTACCAGCCGGTATGACCGCTGTCAGCGAAGTTACCTGGGCTCGGCAACACGCATGGTCTACCGCGTGCCACCGAGCAGGCTGGCAGATCTATGGCCCGACCGATCCAGTGAAGCTGCCACGGCTAGAGGCGATTCATGGCCGCCGTCTCAGCTGACACTTCGACGCGTGGTAGAAGCTCGCTGGGCATGCGGATCGACTGATTTCTGTACCGCGACCGCCTGTCGAGCCGGAAAGTCACCCATGAAATGCCAAAAGTGCGAAAAGCAGGCGACTTTCCACATCACTGAATTGGAAGGTGGCAAGCCCAGGAACTGCACCTGTGCGAGGAGCATGCCCGGCAGTATCTGACCCAAAGTGAGACCGAGCCGGCGCCGCCCCATCGCTGGCCGGCGCGTTGGCCCAACAGTTGGCCGTCGGCCAGACGGCCGAGGAGTTGGCGAAGCTCGATCAGAAGGCTTGCCCGGTGTGCGGAATCACGTTTTATGAGTTCCGCAATCAGGGCCGGCTGGGTTGCCCGCACGACTATATTTGCTTCCAAAAGGAACTGGAGCCGCTGATCGCCAACATTCATGGCGAAACGGCCCACACCGGCAAGCGGCCCAAACACTACGCCGGCGGCACGCAGCGAAAAACCGAGCTGATTCGCCTGCGACGCGAAATGAAGCAAGCGATCAACCAGGAAGAATACGAGCGGGCCGGTCGAATTGCGCGACGAAATTCGCCGCATCGAAGAATCGCGCGGAGGAATGACCCACCCTGTCTGCTGTTTCAAGACGCTGCGAACTGGCTGTCGAAAAACGGGGACAGGCACTTCGCGGCAATGTCAAAACTTAGGGAAATTTGTGCGGCCGCTGAGAGCCCAGCCCCTTTTTCAACACGCTGCTAACTCCCGCTCGATCTTTTTTCCGCAAACCGCGACTGGCGCAATCGTGGAATTGAACGACCTGACGAAGACCAGGCGAATGGCTCCGGGCAGCGGCCCCGAGTCCGACATCGTCATGAGCAGCCGGATTCGCCTGGCGCGCAATCTGGCCGAGTTTCCGTTCATCAGCCGGGCCAGCGATCAGGACCGCACCGACATCGAAGCAGACGCTGCGCGAGCGGATGCTGCAAATCCGAGGCCTCCGGCCAGTTGCAGTACATCAACGTCAACGAGCTGAACGGCGTCGACCGGCAGTTCCTGGTCGAGCGGCAACTGATCAGCCGCGAGCATGCCGAGAGCGAGGGCGCCCGCGGCGTGGCGATCGACGGCCGCGAGCAAGTCAGCCTGATGATCAACGAGGAAGATCATCTGCGCATCCAGTGCATGCACAGCGGGCTGGACCTGGTCGGCGCGTGGGAGCAGATCGACGCGATCGACGACCTGATCGAAGACAAGGTGACGTATCGCCTTCCATCCGCGGCTCGGTTATCTGACGGCCTGCCCGACGAATGTCGGCACCGGCGTGCGGGTGAGCGTGATGCTGCACCTGCCGGCGCTGGTGATTACGAGGCAGATCGAGAAGGTGTTTCGCAGCTTGCAGAAAATCAGCCTGGCCGTGCGCGGGCTGTATGGCGAAGGCTCGCAGGCGATGGGCGATTTTTATCAGATCTCGAACCAGATCACGCTCGGCCGCACCGAATTGGAACTGGTGCAAGCAAGTCGGCGACATCGTGCCGGTGCTGATCGACTACGAGCGCCGCGGCACGCGAATTTTTGGTCCGCGAAAGCCACGAAACGCTGCACGATCGGGTCAGCCGGGCCTACGGCATCCTGCGCACGGCCCAGAACAATCAGCTCCGAAGAGACGATGCACCTGCTGATCCGGCGTGCGGATGGGGGTGAACCTGGGGCTGATTTCCGATCTGGCCATTCCGGATCTGAACGAGCTGTTCATCCACACGCAGCCGGCCCATCTGCAAAAGCTGCGCGGCGTGGAGCTCGACACCGCCGACCGCAACATCGAGCGGGCCCGCTATCTCCGTTCGCATCTGAACAAAGACGACGGCCGCGGGGCGGAGAAGAATTGAGTGGGCACATTCTTCCTCTCCCACAAGGGGCGAGAGGAGAGTCTGGTTCACTTCTTCCGTTAGCCGCGATGCGATAGCGGAGGCGCGAAGCGCAGCAATGGGCCACGCGCTCCGCTATCGCGTCGCGGCTAACAGGTTTAATTACTTCTCTTCCAGCAGGAACCTCTTGCGTAGCTCGCGCGGGATTGCCGGGCGCAAGAAATTCTCAAGCAGCCAGTCGGCGACCGGGCGTGCGGGTTTGTCGGAATCCGCTGGTTTGCTCGGCGTCATGCTGCGCTGTGGGGAATGGCAGCGTGTAAGCCGCGATTTCCCCCTCAGAGTCGTCGTCCGCCACCGATGCTTCCACCGAGCAGTTTGCCTGGCGATAGCCGTATAGCACGGCGGCGGTAAGCAGGCCTATCGACCACAGCCGGGCTCCGTATACGGGCAGCCAGTCCAGTGCCGAGAGCCAAGGGGTGTGCTCCGGAATCCAATTGAGCAGTTGCGACACCGCCAATGCCGAAATTAGCATCCGCCGCGCGCTCGGCGTTTGCTGGGCCATTTCCAGCAGCAGAAAAACAGGAAACACCAGCGCGATGGCGTTGTGGACCCAGCCCAACGGATTGAACGCCGTCATGAATAGCAGCAACAGCGCCAGATGTGTTTCGCTGCGGCGGTTGGCTCCGCCGGTCCGCCAGGAGCGGACAATAAACAGGTACAGAGCTAGTCCCGTCGCGACGTTCAGGAACGTGAACATGAAGGCTACTTGCGAGGGCTGGAGACTCAGCAGGTTGCCCCCCGACGGCGACCGCGTCAGCAATCGCATCAGCACGCCGCAGACCGATTGGTTCGCCAGATCCGTCGCGAGTCCGGGGATCGAGGAATCCTTGAGGTGGCGCGGCCAATCGCGCCACAGTTCGAGGCTCGTCTCCCAGCCGCAACAGGCCGCAGTCGCGACGAACAAGAGCCCAACCGCCGCCGCGAAAGTTGCCAACCCAATCCAGTAGCGGCGGCGCAGCAAGAGATACGGTAGAAAGCACAGCGGCACGACCTTCACGCAGACGGCAGCCCCCCAGGAAAATCCGCTCCAGCCGGGTCGGCCGCGCAACAGGGCCCAGAAGCCGACCATCGCCAACGCAACCCACATCGTCGTCGGCTGACCCTGATGCAATTGATTGGTGGCGAATCGATACATCAAAGCCGCCGTGATCAGGGCCAACCAGCGCGCCCGCGAACTCCGCAACCCAGTGGGATACAGGATTCGCGCCGAGATCACGAACATCGCCACCAGAAAGCCGAGGTCCACCACGTACCAGACGACTCGGGCCGCGGTCGGAGAGAGCCACGAGAGCGGCGCCAAGAGCACCGCAAAGCCGGGCGCACTTTTGTATGTCCCGTCGTAGCCGTGCTCAAGATTATAAAGCCAATGACCGCTCCGCAGATCAAGCCCCGCTTGATAGTGAACGGCGAAGTCCCGAAATTCGCCCCGCTGCGCCATTTGCACGGTGCGAAATCCTGACCACGCCGCCGCGGCGGCAAGGGTCGCCAAGGCCAATGCCTGAAGCCAGCGAGTGCGCGGGGCTGCCGGTGTGGGAGCCAGGGTAAACGGAATCGTGGAGACCACGGGTGCCGGTTCATCCGCAACTGTCTTCATACGCATGCTCAAACCGAAGATGCAGGTGGCGCAAACTTTGCCGGAAGTATCGAATCCACCAGTTACCTATCGGCGAGAACAAAACGTGCATTGCACTAAAAGTTCACTGACGGGGGGGAAATGGGCGGAAGGCTTGCCGCTGGCGAGAAGACCTGCCGGAGGCCGGCGTGGGCTCAAGCGGCGATATCTGCCTCGCTTTTCGCCCCTACCCAATATGAAATGCGGTCGGCGGTGCTTGCATCAGCAGCTGCGCCTTGCCACAGCTTGAGTTTAGGATGCTACTGGCTGTGCCAGTGCGCTTTATTGCTGACCGGTCAAGGCAAGCATTCTAAAGATCACTAGCAGAGCCGGCACAGCCAGTCGCGCGCAATCCAAAAATCGCTCGAATTCTTTACTCTTCCAGCGGAAATTTCTTGCGCAGCTCGCGGAGGATTGCCGGGGGCACGAAGCGCGAGAGCTCCTCGTCGCTGGCCAGCGGCGTGATTTGCTTCAAGAGCGAGCTCGACACGTGCGAGAACTGCTCGTCGGCCATCAGGAACACGGTTTCGATCGTCGGGTCGAGCTTGCGGTTGGCCAACGTCATCGTGAATTCGGATTCGATGTCGGTCAGCGATCGCACACCGCGGAGCATCACACGCGCACCGCATTGCCGCACGAAATGCACGGCCAGCCCGCTGAATTTTCGCACCTCGACATTGTGCAAATGGGCCACGCCTTGCCGCACCAGTTCCATTCGCTCGTCGGGCGTGAACAGCGGCTGCTTCTCGACGTTGACGCCAATGCCGACAATCAGCCGATCGACCAACCGGCTGGCCCGCTCGATCACGTTCAAATGCCCGAGCGTGATGGGATCGAACGAACCGGTGTAAACGGCAACGCGCGAGTCGGATTCGGTCATGTTGCCTCTCGGAGATAGTGGCGATCTGAAACCGCGCTCGCTACCGCGTCGCGGCTAACATCGAACGGCTACGGTCGACAGGATTGCAGTGCCTCGACCAGGCGTTCGATATCCTCTTCGTTGGCGTAAGCGTGTGGGCTGATCCTCAGTTTGCCTGCTCGGCAGCTTAAGACAATGTTTTGATCCAATAGCCGGCGGCGCACGATCTGCGGATCCGCGCCGGGCAAGTCGAAGAGCACAATGCCCGAGGAATGCTCCGCCGAAGCGCGATCGCTGAGAACAACGCAGCCGATGTCGCTCAGCCGGCGGCAAGCGAGATCGGTGATTTTCAGAATTCGCTCGCCAATCGGCGCGGCGCCGATCGAGAGCAGCAATTCCAAGCTGGCCGCCAGTCCCGCTAGCCCGACCATGTTCGACGCGCCACCTTCGAAGCGATCGGCTGAGTCGCGCAGGCGGAGCTCAATATGCGTATAGTCGGCGGCGTGGACGACGCTGTTGGCCCCGATGTTCGTGGGATGCAGCCGCTCGATCAGTTCGCGGCGAAGGTAGAACAGCCCGGCCGCTTCGGGCCCCAGCAGCCACTTCTGCCCCCCGGCGGCGAGAAAATCGATTCCGGTCGCGCGGACATCCAACGGAAACGCCCCCAGACCTTGGATCGCATCGACGAACAGCAGGGCGCCGTGGCGGTGCGCCATTTCGGCGGCCGCGGCCAGATCGGTGCGCCAGCCGCTGGCATAGCCGACCCAACTGAGGGTGACAATGCGCGTCCGCGAATCGCAGGCTTCGGCCAGGCGGTTCAAATCGATCCGCAGTCCGTCGGACGGCACCCGGCGGGTTTCGACCCCGCGGCGCTCCAAGTTCATCCATGGATAGAGATTCGCGGGAAATTCATCGCCGGGCGCCACCACGTTGTCGCCCGGCTGCCAAGGAAATCCCTCGGCCACGAGGTTGATTCCGACGGTCGTGCTGCGCACCAGTGCGATCTCTTCCGCCGCTGCCCCGATGAGCCTTGCGGCCAAGCTTCGGGCCGTCTCGCGACGTTTTTTCCAGCCGAGCCATGCCGTGCCACCCCCTTGCATCGCCTCTTCAGCCCAAGCGTTGATGGCTGCGGTCGCGGGCGCCGGCAACGGCGAGACAGCGGCATGGTCGAAGTAAGCCAAGCGGTCGCTGCTGGGCATCTGGCGGCGGAATTCGCCCCACTGCGGTTCGGCCCAATGTGGTTCGGCCGACAAGGTTGTGGTCATGCAAGAAGGTCTCAAAATCTGGTTTCGCCGCCGAGCCCGCGAATCGAGAGATCGCCCCAAGCGGCTGCCGGATAATCTCTCATTCTAATCCTTAGCGGGCCAATTTCGGCGGATTTCGCAAGGAACCGCGATCACGATCCGCTCGCCGGTCGTTCAAAAACCGGGAGAACTGCGTAATTTGTGCAGGTGACACGCTTTGCGGTTGAATTATACTGAAAACCTTAAGTAAGGTGCCTGCACTCGTTTCGACGATCTCATCTTGCGTAGCGGCCACTTCGAGGAAAGCACCGGATGGGTAAGGCGTTGACAGTCTTGGGGATGGTGATCGCCGTCTTGATTTTTTGCCTGTTCGCCGTCGATTTGGCAATCCAGATGCCGTTTGACCGCGCAAGCTGGCCGCTCGACACCGCGCTGGTGATTTGCGCGGCGATTCTGGGCTACCTAAGCTGGTCTGCTTACAAAGAGCAGACCTAGGTGCGGCATTCAAGCTGCGCGGAGAATCGAGCGAGCCGCCGGTTGCTCCCGGCGAGCGGACAGCCGGGCGATGACATCCGCGCTGGTCAAGACGTTCAACTCGCCGGCTTCCCTGCGGCGCGTCGCATGGCGCAGAATCGCGCGCACTGTTCTGAGTCGGTCGCGTCCTTGACGCGCCGCCAAGGCCGGTGCGTCAATGCTCAAATGCAATGGCAAACCGCCGCGAACGCTGCGCTCGATGGCACGGCATATCCGAACCTTCACGAACCATTGTTCAAGAGATCCACCGCCGGCAAGCCGTGCAAAGGGTGTGATTTGCCACAGCCCGTATCGCAATGCCGTGGGCGTATCGCGTGAGTCGGCGGCGCCACGACGCAAGCGAAGCGCCGGCGCCACGGCAGCGGCGCAAATCGCCGTGAAGCCCTGCTTGACGAGCAATTCGGTGTGCTCAAGTTCGGCGGGCTCGATTCTGGAGCCCGTATCGACTGCGAGTGTCGTCAGCCGGATGCCGGATTGCCGAGCCGCGGCAGCCCGTCGGACAAGCTCCGTGGTAAACCGGCTGCCGCGGACATCGCTGCGAAACCAGGCGCCCGGAGCCCACAGAGCAACTTCATGAGGAATGTCTGACTGGCGGACCAAATCGATCGCGGCGGAGTTTGCCGGATCGGCCGCCGACCAGGTGACCGCCTGGCGGGCGGAAGCGAACAGCATGAGAAGCTCCGCCACGACTCCACGAATTTGCTCCGGCGGACATTCGCCCGCGTTGCCGGGGTTGGACTCGAGATCGACAGAAATCGAAAGCACGGCCCCAAGCGACGGTGCGCGCATCGTGGAAGATCCTCGAAACGACGATGGAAGCAAGGTTGGGCGCCAGCATTTGCACTTCGCTCTCGCGCGACAGCCGGCGGCGATTGCGCCGCGCCTTAACAGCCTGTTGAAAAAGGGGACTGGCTCTGAGCGACCGAACGAATTTCCCGCGGTTTGGACGGTGCCGGGAAGTGCCTGTCCCCTTTTTCAACAGGCTGTTAAACAACTCGGCTATCCGCCCGGAGAGGCTGCACGAAAACGACAGCCGGCCGATTAGCCTTCGTCGCTCGCCGCGACCGCGCGAAGAATTGCCGCCCGCGCCGGTTATGCGGGGCGGAACTCAAGGCTTAGGGCTGATGGCTTAGCAGCCTGTTGAAAAAGGGGACTGGCTCCGAGCGACCGCCCGATTTCGCCTAGGATTTTAGTTGGCCGCGAGGTGCCTGTACCCTTTTTCAACACCCTGTTAGGGCCAAAGGTACGAAGCAAACGAATCCCACCTCGTCCCTAGCTCCCTATCCGAGAACCGGCCGAGGAAAGGGGGACAGGCACATTTTGCTCCCAGGGCACCGCAAAATGAGCCAGTCCCCGCCGGTTCTCGGATAGGCGCTAAGCCATAAGCCTTCAGCCTTCAGCCTCAAGCCTGCGGCCGCGCTCACGGCTTCGGCAATTGCCACAGCTCGTCGAAAAAGTCGGCCGCGGCGATCTTTCCCGGCAACTGCGTGTCGGGCGGCGTTCGCAAATCGACCACCGCCCAGTCGGGCAGCTTCGGCACTTGCCGGGCGTTGTTCAAGTAGTCGTACTCGCGATACGTGAATCCGCTGTTGAGGACCACGTAGCGGCGGGGATTGAGCGGATTCGGGCAGATCATAATCAGAGCGTGATGATCGGCCGCGAAGCGCTGCTCGCCAACCGCAATCGAATCCGGACTCCAACGAATCGGCAACTTATCGCGCAGCCGGCCCAGCATGGCGTTGCTCTGCGGATCGCCCCACAGCACGAGGTTCGACGAGGCGATGTCCTGATCCGTCAGCGCGGTGTCGTCCCTCACTCGGGCTTCGCCGCGGAATTGCTGCCGCCACTGCGCGATGGCGCGATGCATCTCGCTGTTGACCCAGGTTTCCACGGCGGCATAACGGGCGCGACCTGTCGGGCGGACGAATATGAACGAGTCCATGAAGGCGTCGTCGATCGGCCCTTGCAGATCGTGGCGCTTGCGCTTCGATGCCTCCAGATCGGGGCCAAGATGCCATTTGCCGTTGATCTTGTGCAGCGAACAAGTCCACGACTGATCGGTCAGCGGCTGGGGACCGACCATTTCCTGCGCGTCGATCGTGAGCACCACCGGCAGCGTGATGTCCAGGTGCGCGCGGCGCACGCGGCCGGCGGGAACTTCGAATGTGAGCGAGGAAATGTTCTTGGTTTTCACTTCGAGCGCATTGCCGGTGGTGAACTTGGCGCGCACCTCGCCGCGCTGCCAATGTTCGTCCAAGCCGTCGACGGTGAGCCAATCGAGCTGGTTGTATTTCAACGTGTAGGTCGTGAAGCGGATCTCCTGCGGCAGCGGATCGCGACCGGCGGAAACGATGTCGGCCATGATGCGTTCGACGGTTTGCTTCGCGCCGGCTTCATAAAAATGCTTGGCTCCCGGCCCGATCACGTAGCGCAGCGCAAGTGTTCTTTCTTCAGAGCCTGCTCCATCAAGTCGGCGGCTTGCTTTTGTGGGTCCAATTCGCCGCTGTAAGCGGCCGTTGGACAATGGAAGAGATTCTCGGCCCAATCGGTGGCGTCGTACAGGTGCAGCAGCTTCTGCTGGTAGTCGGTGGGATGGGTGGCTTCATGCTGATAAGTGCGGAGGAACTCGGTCGTTTCGGCGAAGCCGGCGCCGGGGTTGGCGCCGACCCAACGTCCAGCGTAATGAACGGCGAAATGCCAGGTCGCCGCCCCGCCCATGGAAAATCCGCGGACCGCGATCCGCTCCCGATCGATCCGATAGTTGTCGCGCACGGAATCGAGCGCTTCGAGCACGTCGACTTCGCCGGCGAACTTGAAGGCGTTGCAAAATCGCCCGTAGGGGTGCAACACGATCGTCCCGCGCGGCATGAATTGGCCGGCGTTGTGCTCGTGGTCGTCGAGGAAGTTCACTTCGCTCAGCGTCTCGCCCCGGCCATGAAACCAGATATCCAGCGGCACATGCATGCTTCCTTGCGGCTCGTAGGACGAAGGAACGACCACGCCATAGGGTTGCACCGAGCCGTCGATCCGCGACACATAGCCGCGCACGATCAGTCCGCTGGCGGTGTCCCAGGTCGGGTTGCCGGCCAGCAGTTGGTCGGCCCGGTTGAGGCCCTGATCCAACAGTTGCTTAGCCCGCTCGATATCGTCGGTGCTGGAAAATTCGCGGTAGACGAGCGCGTCGTGGGCGGCCTTAGCGAAGATCTGCACGTCGGGCAGCAACCTCCGGATGCGCGATTCCTTGCGCCGCCAGCTTCCCGATCTGAGCGTTCAATCGGCTTAGCTGCTGTTCGAGCGCCGCGCGATCGGCCGGCGGTACGTCGATTCCCTCGGGCGGAATCGCGCGGACTTTTTCCGGATGATTGTCCCCCAGCCCATCGGCGCGGGCCGGAACGCTTAACGCACCGGACAGGACAACGAGGCCCAACGCCACGGCATACGATTGTCGCATAGACCCTCGAATGATCGTTTGCATCTCCAAAATGTTCCGTTGCCCCAATATAACCAGGGCCAAAGGAGAATGCGCGGTGCGCATGCCGATCAACGCACATCGGTTGGCATTGGGAATTTTCCAGTGCCATTGAAGCCCTAAGCCAACTCGCGCCCACGCGACCGACGTCAGCGGACCCTTGCGTTCGCCGAGCGGGGTCGCATAATGCGGCTTTTGCCCGCAATCTCAGGTTGCTGTTCAGCGATGTCACTTCTCGTCGTCGGATCGATCGCCCTGGATAGTGTCGAAACGCCGACCCGGCGGCGCGATAACGTGCTGGGGGGCTCGGCGGTGTTCTTTTCGTACGCCGCGAGCTTTTTCACTCCAGTCGCCTTGGTCGGGCGCCGTGGGCGAAGATTGGCCCGCCGAACACACCCAACTCCTGGCTCGCCGGCAGATCGACACTCGCGGACTCAAGGTGCTTCCCGGCGGAAAAACGTTTCGTTGGCGCGGCAAGTATCTGCCCAACATGAACGACCGCGAGACGCTCGAAGTCCAGCTCAACGTCCTGGAAACCTTCGATCCCGTGCTTGTCGCCGGATTTGCGTCGTTCAAAATATCTGTTTCTCGCCAACGGCAGCCCGGCGCTGCAAAGCAAGGTGCTCGACCAGGTGACGGGCGCCGCGTTGACCGTGGCCGACACGATGGATTTGTGGATCAATATTCAGCGCGAAGAAGTGCTCGCCTTGCTGCGCCGCATCGACGGCCTGGTGCTCAACGACAGCGAAGCGAAGCTGCTGTCCGGCGAAGAGAACCTCGTTCGGGCCGGTCAGAAGGTGCTGGCCATGGGCCCACGATTCGTGATCATCAAGAAGGGTGAGCATGGCGCGATGTTCTTCGGACAGCACGAAACGTACGTCCTGCCCGCTTTCCCCACGCCCAACGTGGTCGATCCGACCGGTGCTGGCGACAGCTTCGCCGGCGGCGATGATGGGCCATCTGGCCGAGCAAGACAGCTTCGAGCCGCGAGCGCTGAAGGAAGCGATGGCCTATGGAATCGTCGTGGCGAGTTTCACCGTGGAAGATTTCAGTCTGGATCGTTTGCAGCAGATCGACCGGGCGGAAATCGACCGGCGGATGAACGCCTATCGCCAGATGATGAATTTTTAGCAAGGCCCTTGCCGTTAGCGCGACGCGGTAGCGGAGCGCGGCGACGGGCGAGTGCGCCGCGCACGAAGGTTTAGTGTTTTTGTCAACGCTTGATTCTTGGATTGTGTGCCACTGGCTCTGCCAGTGATCTTTGGAATTCTTGCCTTGATCCGTCAGCAACGAAGAACACTGGCAGAGCCAGTGGCACCCTAAGTTCAAGCTGTGACAATGCACAAGAAGTTGATCTTCATTTCGCCGCTGAGCTGAGGATCCCGCTCGCATGCCGCCGCTGCGCACGTTTGTCGCGGTGGAAACGCCGCCGGAGATTCGCCAACGTGCCGAAGCGCTGGTCGAAAGGCTGCGCCCCGCCGGGGCAAATGTTCGTTGGAGCGACCCGGCCAGTTGGCATTGGACGCTGAATTTTCTGGGCGATGTTCCGGATCGCGAGATTCCGGATGTCTGCAAAGCAGCCGCGGCGGCTGCGGCGACCGTCGCTCCGTTCGAATTGGAGGTGCGCGGCTGCGGAGCGTTTCCGGCCGTCGATCGACCGCGCACGCTTCTGGCTCGGCACAGGCGCGGGCGCGACTGGATGATTGCACTGCAAGGGGCACTGGTCAGCCAACTGGCCGAACTCGGTTTTCGGCCCGAGGCACGGCGCGATTTGCCCCACCTGACACTCGGCCGGCTCCGCGACGGAACAACCGGCCTGAGGGAACTGGCGGAGTTGCTGGGCCGTTTCGCCGACTTCAACGCCGGGGTGATGTGGGTCGGCGAGCTCACCATCTTCAGCAGCCGCCTGGAGCGCAGCGGAGCCCAACACACCCCCCTCGGCCACGCCCCGCTCGGCGGCTAGAGCGCTTTCACAAGGGTTCTAGCGCGATCTCCGCAGAGTCGGTTCGTTGGGAATCATCTGAAAGAAGCGATCTGATGGAAGCGTATGACACGGAATTTCGCGGCGGGGTGGCACTGGCCAGCGAAGTCGGCCAGTGCCGGACGCGCGAACTGGTGATCAATCTGAAGTGCCATCCGTCGGTTGGTGGCGACGGCACGCCTTGGCAACAATAGTGCACGCGCGCGTTGAATCTAATACATTTGTTTTGTGTTGATAGCGTCACTACCTGCAAGGAGGGCCAGGCAAGTTCGATGTTGAATATCAATGCAATCTTAGGTGAATACCCTGTGCTCAAATGGCGCATATCGCGACGCGTCAATGACCGCTTTGAGGACGAAGAAGCCGAAAACGAAGATGGAAGCCTTGGGATCGTCACATTGACGCCCACGGAGTTGATCGTTCCGCACGGCAAATACACTATCAAGCGATTTTCCGGGACAAGTGAGTGGGACCTAAAAATTCAACTTCATGAACTGCCCGAAGGCGATGAATGTTGGTTTGCATATATCGGCAATTTTCTGTTGCAGATTCCCGGCCGCGACATACGTTGGGAATACAAGCTTGATCGAATGGCACGGCGTCCCGGGCCGCCGATGAGTAAGGCCGAGTACACGGCTCTGGTCGTCGAGCCCGAGCCGGTGAACTATACACATCAACTGCCTGAATACCGGGTACGTCTCACGCGCGTTAAACCGGGCGAGCGCACCGTCAAGCTCGACTATCCAGACAACCTCGGACAAAGGACCAAGCTCGGCGGCGAGCCCGATTACATCCAGGAAGAGAATGCAAATCCTGTTTGCAAATCATGTGGCGAGCCGCTGCTATTCGTCGCTCAGATCGATTCACTCGAACATGTCACGAAAGACACTTTGAAGCGATTGGCGAAGCAACGGAAAACAAGTGAAACGTTCGCTCCCTGGATGTTTGAAGACGTGGGCATGATTTACGTCTTCTACTGTCCAAGCTGCGGCGAATCGTTCAGCTTTGTGCAATCCTATTGATCAGAGGATCGAGGTTGAATCCAATTCATTCCCGCTGGGGTTTCGCCGGGGAATCGTCTGCTGGCGTCATTGCGGTCTCTTCTTTCGGCAGCAGCTTCGTGAGCCGGGCGGCGAGTTCCATTTCGCCGTGGAGGATTTGCAGGCCAATCACTACGCGCCAAAGGGGGCGCTCGCCGAGTTGATCGACGGCCACTTTGACCAGGTCTTTATGCGAGCAAACGATCGCCGCCGCGGCATCGAGGTGCTCCATTTGAGAAGGTTCTGGATTTCGGCCCGATCGTAAGGATAGTGATCGGGATATTCGCGAAAAGCGATGATCCGACAGCCGAGCTGTTCGAGCGTGTGCCGAAAGGCGGTCGGGTTGCCCAATCCGCAGAAGGCCGCCACCTTTTGGCCTTTCAGCGACCGCAGTTCCGCTTCCCGGCCCGAGGCGGCCAAGAGCTTTTGGGGTGCATGGGCAGCCTCGGTCCATAGAGCTTGCGGCGCGAATCGCTCGACTTCGTCGTGAATCGCCCGCCGCGCTTCGGCCGTCACGAGATCGGCTCGCGAGAGCATCACGACATCGGCTCGGCGGAGGTTGGCCACGGGCTCGCGGAGCATGCCGCGCGGAAACACGTGGCCATAGCCGAACGGCTCGGTGGCGTCGATCACCACGATATTCAGATCGCGATGGATTCGCCGGTGTTGGAAAGCGTCGTCGAGGATAATCAATTGCGATTCGAATTCTTCGATCGCCATCCGCGCCGCCGCCACGCGATCGGGATTCTGCACATGCGGCACGTCGGGCAGCTTTTGCTCGAGCTCGAGCGCTTCGTCGTTTTGCGCGCCCGCCTCCGCCCCGTAGCCGCGGCTGACCAGCGCCACGCGCACGCCATGTTGGCGAAACCACCTGGCCAGCCATTCCACCAGCGGCGTCTTGCCCGTGCCGCCAAAGGTTAGATTGCCGACGCTCACGACCTGCACACCGACACGCTCGGCAGGCCTGCGACCGGAGTCGAATTGCCGGTTGCGCCACTGGACGGCCCAGGTGCAGGGAAACTCGGCGCCGCGCAACAGCCCGCGCAACAGCGTCGCCCCCACGCCGCGCCGCCGCCCGCTGGCAAGTTCCCGAAAATCAGTGGCGCTGGGCATCATTTTATTCGCGAACCCTCGCCTTGAATGTTCGCATTTCGCGAACTATAATTTCGTGCAACGCCGATACCAGGAAACATCTGCGGATGCGCAGTCATCTCCAAGCCACGATTGAAACAGTTTTGGGAATCCGCGGGCCGCCAGGCCGCCGAAGGGCCGCTGCGGGCATGGCACACGCACGTCAGCAGCAAAACAGTCTCGTGGCGCTCGTGGAGTGAGGTGAAACGCGACTTCGCAACCGCTAGCATCGTTGGCCATTGTGTGGTTTTCAACATTGGGGGCAACAAATATCGGCTCGTCACCCGCATCTTCTTCGGCAATCAGAAGGTCTACGTGCTAAAGGTGATGACGCATAAACAATACGACGAAGGAAAGTGGCAACGAGAGTGCGGTTGCTTTGCCGCTCCGCCGGAACGCAAGAACTCAGTCGGTGCAAAGGCCCGAGAGCCGAAACAACAAGGACGATGAGAAATGCCGATCAAGACAAAATTTAGCCTAAAGGACAATGCTCGGGACTCCTATCTGGAGCTTGTACTAGCCTTTCCGTTGGCCTCGATCAAGTCGGATAAACACTTGGCAGCAGCCCAGGCGGTCATGGATCGACTGCTTGCCAAAGCGGCGCTGGACGATGGCGAGGACATGTACCTGGACGCTCTGAGCGATTTGGTGGCCGCGTATGAGGACGAACAGCATCCGATCGCTCCAGCCTCGGATGCCGAAATGCTCCGTCACCTGATGGAATCGAAACAAATCAAGCAGGCGCAGCTTAGCAGAGACACGGGAATCGCCAAATCGTCAATCTCCGAAGTCTTGATGGGCAAGAAACCACTGAGTCGGCAGATGATTCGCAAGCTGGCCGACTACTTCAAGGTCGACGTGAGCATCCTGACGGCCAATCTGTAATTTTGAGTCTCCGGCACCGTAGAGGCGAAATGCATTTCGCTTGATCGGGTAAAAGAGGCGCATCTTGCTTGCTACAGACGCTGGCAAATTGCTTCGGCCAATCGCAACCGGGCTTGGACCCTCGCCGAGAACCGGCACAGCCGGCTCAGTTTTGTCAATTCGGCCCAAGACAGAAAGTGGCTGGCCGAGAGATTTCCGAATGAACGAGCCGAATTGGCGATTTTCTTGTGAATCGCCTGCGAGCGTGATATTTTTTCTTGAGAAGGGAGGCTGCAATGCACCAAATCCAACTTGACGACCAGTTGTACCAGGAAGTCCAGCGCCGTGCGGACGAAGCGGGTTTCGGCACCGTTGACGATTATGTCGCCAATGTGCTGAAACAGGACCTAGAAGATCCGGACAATTTCGACCACCTCTTCACGCCCGAGCGGCTGGCGAAAATCGATCGCGCCGCCACTCAGGTCGACGCGGGCAAGTATTTAACGGCCGAGCAGGTCCGCGATCATTTTCAACAGAGACGAAAGGCATGACCGGCAATGAAGCGAAGCCGCTTTCCGCAATCTACGCTGCCGCCGCTCTTCGAGAGTTGGACGAGATTTGGGACTGGAATGAAAAAACGTATGGTCGCGAACGAGCGGTTCGCTATTTTGACTTTCTCGATGAGCAGGTAACGGCCCTGGGTGCAGATCCGCTGAAGGGCGCCCTGTGCCTGGCCAGCCCGATCTACGCTATTTGCCGATCAAGCGCCGAAGCCGTGGTCATGGACATCTAGCGGTCTATCGGATCGGCGAGCAAGCGATCCACATTCTCCACATTTTTCACACCGCTCAGGACTGGCGAAGCAGGCTAGAAACGTCTTGAAAAGATCGCCTATAGCCGTCGGCAAATCGCCTCGGCCATTTCTTGCGTGCCGACGGCCGTTGGGTCGTCGCGGTGGGGTTTCAAGTCGTAGGTGACGGATTTGCCTTCGGCGATCACCGCGGCGACGGCTTTTTCCAGCCGCCGGGCTGCGTCGGCTTCGCCCAGGTGGTCGAGCATCAGCATGCCCGAGAGGATCAGGGCCGTCGGGTTGACCTTGTTCAGCCCTTTGTACTTTGGCGCGCTGCCGTGCGTCGCTTCGAACACGGCCCCCTCGGGCCCGACGTTCGCTCCGGGCGCCACGCCCAAGCCGCCGACCAGGCCGGCCGCCAGATCGCTCACCACGTCGCCATACAGATTCGGCAGCACCAGGATGTCGTACATCTCCGGCTTCTGCACCAATTGCATGCACATATTGTCGACGATCCGGTCGTCGAATTCGATGTCGGGAAATTGCTTGGCCACTTGCCGCGAGACTTCCAGAAACAGGCCATCGGTGAACTTCAGGATGTTCGCCTTGTGAACGCAGGTGACTTTCTTCCGGCCATGTTTTCTGGCGTACTCGAAAGCACAGCGGACGATCCGCTCGGTGGCCGAGACGCTGATCGACTTGATCGTGATCCCGGTTTCGTCGAGGCCCGTTTTGACTTTCCCGGATTTCGAATGGCTGTTGATGTACTCGATGATCGCGGCCGTCTCGGGCTTGCCGCGCTCGAACTCGATGCCGGCGTACAGGCTTTCGGTGTTCTCGCGGACGATCATCAAGTCGACCGGCGTGTTTTCGAAATAGGTCCGCACGCCCGGATAGTGCTTGCAAGGCCGCAAGCAGGCGAACAGCCCCAGCGCTTGCCGGAGATAAACGTTGATGCTGCGGAAGCCGGTGCCGACCGGTGTCGTGATCGGGGCCTTCAAGGCACACTTGGTGCGGCGGACGCTTTCCATCACGGCATCGGGCAGCGGCGTGCCGGTGCGCGCCATCACGTCGATACCAGCCTCCTGCACGTCCCAACTGATTTTTACTCCGGTCGCGTCGACGCACTTGCGGGCGGCCTCGGCCAGTTCCGGGCCGGTGCCGTCGCCGGTAATCAACGTCACTTCATATGCCATATTCGTGTCACCTTCGAGTGAAAGAATCGCCTGGCAGCCGTGGGCGATTTTACAGAGGCTTGAGGCTTGAGGCTACAGGCTTGGGAGGGACTTGAGGCTTGAGGCTACAGGCTTGAGGTACGAGGCGAGGAGGACACGCGGCTGTCGCCGTAGGCGACAGCTTCATGCCTGCTCCCCTCGCCCCTGGCGGGAGAGGGGTTGGGGGTGAGGGGGATGCGCAGCGGTCGTCCGCTCGGTGATTCCTCACCCTCACCCCAGCCCTCTCCCGTCGAGGGAGAGGGAGCAAACGCGAACGCTGAAGGCGGTCGCCTCAAGCCTCAAGCCTTCGCCAAGAGTTGATCCACTGAGGTCTGGGTCTCCTGGAAGATGGCCGATAGCCGCGCGATCCAAAACGATGCTGGACTCAGCGGGGCGCTCGACCAGTCGGGCTCGAAGCAGGTGAGAATCGCGCCGGCAATCTCGGAATTCAAATCGGCATTGCCGGTTGCATAGCCGTCGCGAACCGCGAAGGTCGCCCGTAGCGAGGACGCGCGGACGCGCGACGCTAAGCCCGTCGCGGCATGGAGCGCCGAATCGCTGAATTCTTCCGCGAAATCGGCGAGCCGCGACGCATCGTGGGCCAGGTGGCTCACATCGCAGTGCATCGCGTATGGCGCCAACAGCAAATCGGTCCAGCGCTGGCTGGCTCGGCGCAAGCGATCGAGCGCGAGCGCCTCGCGGCTGGCCCGAGAGCGGTGCCGTTGCGATGCAATTCAAGCGCCCGGCGGCGGGCATCCAGATGGCCGAGCCAGACGCTGCGTGCTACCGGTTCTGCTTCGTCGATTTGATGCTGCCGATCGTACGCGACCGACCAGGCGCCCCAGAGCCGCGTGAGAATTTCGCTGGCCAGCACTTCGCGGCAGATTGGCAAGGCCGCGCGCCATGCCGCTTCACCGGTGTTGGCTGCAATAGCCGAATGATCGGCCAGTCGTTCGCGAGTGGATTTCAGCCGAGCAGACCAGCGATCGAGGCGGCATTTCGACGTTCCCCAATACTGCCGCAGTGCGGCGGCCGACAAGAGTTGGCCTCGCGCGATTCGTTCGAGCCCCGCGGTCGAGATCAAGGCGGCCAATTCAACAAGATCGCAAGCAAGCATGAGCCGACGCGAGGTTGGAGGCGATCGAGAACACGAAACCGAGCGGCTGCAAACGCCTGCCGAGCTGCGTCGGGAGAACAAGGTGCTCTCTTGTCACCGCCGCCGCGAGAGCCCGAGGGGACGAAGGCTCTCGCGGCAGGCGGCGTCGGAGATAGCCTTGGATAAGGCACAACGAATGCCAAAGGACTTATTGGCCTGCCAAGGCGTAAACAGGGCGTACATCAACCCGTGGGGCAGCAGAGCTTTATCGCGACTCGAACGTCGCGGCGGCTTGCCATATCGAGTCGGCTTGGGCCGGCATAGCGTGGCGGAATGGCAACAGCGCGAGCGCCTTTGTGGCGATGCTGCAACGGTAACTGTCGCCGATCATCGCGGCAGACGCGCTCCGCAAGCGGGGCGGCCAACAGCCTGTTGAAAAAGGGGACTGGCTCTGAGCGACCGGACAGATTTCCCGAAGTTTTGACGTCCCCGCGAGGTGCCTGTCCCCTTTTTCAACAGTCGGCTAAGGAGCGACGTCGCTGCGGACGACGACGGAGTCGTTCACGTGGCAGCCGGCGGCCACGCGGCCATCGTCGTTCATGAAGATGTTGTCGGTCGAGCCGTCGATGCGGCAGGAGCGAAGATATACGATATGCCCATCCTCGAGCAGCACGTTATGACCCAGCCAACCGTGGTTCGGGCTGACCGAGCCATCCTCGGAAGGCGCATCGGAAGCCAGCGCGAAACAATCGCGGTAAAGGTTCCGGGTCGGCTTGTAGGCTCCTTTTTCTCGATAGCCCAGGGCGTATCCGAAACTGCCCCCCATCGACGCTCGGTAGCCGGCCAACTTATCGCCATCGGCCGCGCGTAGCTCGCTCAATGATGGAATGCGAAAGGACGTGACGTCGGCCAGGTCCGAGCTTGGGCAGACGAACATCCGCGGGTCGGTCACGTAGCCTTCGCTGAGCAGCGTGGGGGCGTAGATTCCGCCGACGGCCAACTCGCCACTTTCCTCGACCCGCGGGAAGTAGCCGTTGTGTTGTTCGCTGTATTGCGTCAGACCGACGCCAACTTGCCGCAGCTTGTTCGCACAAGCCGCCACGCGAGCGTTCGCTCGGCTGACGTTGATCAAGGGAAAAATCAGCGCCGCGGCGGCAAAGCAAATGGCCACGGCCGTCGCGAGGTCGACAAACCGCCAGGGCTCGGCGGCGGATGTCAGCGGCTCGCCGCTTTCGGTACGGTTGCGCCGGCAGCGCGCCTGCTCGCCGGGCACTACGACCGGCGCCTGCCTAACCTCGGCTTGCCCGGCCGCCTCGTGCGGCACAGCCTTTTCGATTTCCGCGGCTTGCTCGGCGACAAACTGGCACGTGCGGCGGGCCAGTCCTTCGGGTGGCTCGAAATGCCGCGGACCGTCGTCCAAAACATCGAGACTGCCGTGCAATACGGCCAGCTCCTCTTGCAGGGCCGGATCGTGCCGAAGTTGGTCCTCGATCCGCCCGCGCACGTCGGGCTCCAAAGCGTCCAGCAGATAACCGATCAGATCTTGCCGCGTCGCGTTATTCATGTTCCAACGAATGCGCTTCATTCCAGGCCGCGTTGAGCTTGTACAGTGCGGTGTGCAGTCGGCTCTTGACCGTGCCCACGGGGATGCCGAGCACCTCGGCCGCCTCGCGATATTTCAAGCCCTGGTAGTACACCAGGATGACTGCTTTCCGATATTGCTCGGGCAACCGGCGGACGTTTTTCCGTACCCATTCGCCTTGTTCTTCCTTTTCGAAATTAGCGGCCGCATCGGTCTCGCGGCTGAACAGCAATTGCAGCAGCGCCCCGACACTTCCTTCGCCAGCCCCCGCCGATTTGCGATCCAAACTAGCGATCCGGTGCCGGCGGTTGCGCCGCTGGGCGTCGATCGCCTGATTGGTCGCGATGGTGTAGAGCCAGGGGCGGAATTTTCGGCCTTCCTCGAATTGATCTCGCTTCAGATGGACTTGCAGAAACGTGGCTTGGAAAGCGTCTTCGGCCAGAGCCGCGTCGCTCAAATAGCGGCGCAAATAACTGTATAATTCCCGCTCGTAGCGATGAACGAGCGCTTCGAACAACCGGCCATCGCCGCACCGCCGATAGTCGAGCAACAATTGCTCGTCGGCCTCCTGCGCCGGGCCTGAAAGGGGCGGCGGAGTTGTGGTATCGGAATTGATGGCGGGCAACATGGTTCAATACGCCGTGGATGCCCCGAGTGTTCGCCCGCCGCCTGAAGTGGATTTTGCCCCCGCCGACGGCCGTGCCGTGATAAGTATGGAACTATTATACATTTTGGACATAGGAAAGTGACCCCGGCCTTTATATTTTCGCTTCCTAACCGCCTATCCGAGAACCGGCCGAGGAGAGGGGGACAGGCACATTTTGCTCCCAAGGCACCGCAAAATGAGCCAGTCCCCGCCGGTTCTCGGATAGGCTATAAGTCAGCGCGATCAGCGAAAATTGCGATAGAGGGGCGTTCCGCGCGAGATGGTACCTTTCCGATGGCACCCTCCAAGAGGTTGCTGTTTTCGCTCGGCCTGCCGCGAGTCGCCGAACGCTCGGCGCGCGGCAAGCGTATTGAGACGGTGATGATTCGGCCCCAGGCGATGCGATGAAACCCCTGTTAACCGCCGCAGCCCAAAGGGCTTTCGCCGAAGCGGCCACCTGGCTGCCCGAAGCGGATGTCGCTGCGCTCGAATCGGCCGATAAGCCGGCCGATGCGGCTGCGCTTGCGCCGCTGGGCCTGCCGGAGCTGTTGTTAGGACTGCTGAGCGAGCCCGATTGCCGCGCGGCGAGAATGCTGGCAGCCGTCGGCGTCGAGCCGGTGACGATCTTGGATCGCTGGCCGGAACTGATGTCGTTGCCCGCCGACGACGCGATGCCCCCCGGAGAGCGGCGTTGGTCGGCCAGTGTCGAGCAGTGCCTGGCGGCCGCCGAGCAGCGATTCATCGATTATCCGCAGCCGTTGGAATTGGCCACTGAGCATGTGTTACTGGGCATTCTTTCGACCCAGAACGACGCCAGCCGCTGGCTTTGTGCCCAGGGATTGGATCCCGCGCGTGCCGAGATCGAGATTCACAAAGTTTATGGGCATCGGCCAGGACCGCTCGTGGTCGATTGGTCGGGTTTGCAGAGTTTGCGGTTGGGTTCCACGCCGAACGAGTCAGAGTCCGCCGAGCCGGAGCAAGCATCTGCGCAATGTTTATCGGATGATGACGTTGATTCCCAAAGCGGCGAAGGGACGGTCGAGGAACTGTCCGCCGGTTCGTTCCCCGACGAATCATTGGGAGCTCTGCGGGCCTTCGATGCCGCGGCCAATCGGGCCGCCGAGGGATTACGGGTCGTCGAGGACCATGTCCGATTCGTTCTCGACGATCGTCATCTAACGCAACTGGCGAAGGATCTGCGGCACGAGCTGACGGCCGCGATCGCGCGAGTTCCAGAAGCCGATCGGCTGATGGCCCGCGACACGGCGGCCGATGTCGGGGCGGACCTAAGCACGCCCGCGGAGCGGCATCGATCCGATGCCCCCAGCATCGCCGCCGCGGCGTGCAAGCGAGCGCAACAGGCGTTGCGCAGCCTCGAGGAACACGCCAAACTGCTGGCTCCCGCCGTGGCGGAGCAGTTGGAATCGCTGCGCTATCGCGCGTATCAACTGGAACGCGTCCTGGGGATCACGCGCGAGAGCCGCGCCCGTCTGGCCGCCGCGCGATTGTACGTGTTGCTCGATGGCCGCGGTTCGCTGGCCGAGATGAGCCGCCTGGCCGAAACGCTGGTCGAGGCGGGGGTGCAAGTCCTGCAATTGCGCGACAAGCAATTGAGCGATCGCGACTTGCTGGCCCGTGCACGCCGCTTGCGCGAAATCACCGCCGACTCGTCCACGCTGCTGGTCATCAACGATCGGCCCGACGTGGCGGCGCTCGTGCGAGCCGACGGAGTGCACGTGGGTCAAGACGAGTTGAGCGTGAGGGACGTGCGGACGTTGGTTCGCGCGCGGATGCTTGTCGGCGTGTCGACGCACTCGATCGAACAGGCCCGGCGCAGTGCTCGGATGGCGCCAACTACATTGGCGTTGGCCCGACGTTTCCTTCCGGCACCAAGTCGTTCAGTGAGTTTCCGGGCCTGCAGTTCGCTCGCGCCGTGGCGGCGGAAATTGGCTTGCCGGCGTTCGCCATCGGCGGCATCGGCCTTGAGAATCTGGCCGAAGTGTTGGGCACCGGGATCGGCCGCGTCGCGGTGAGCGGCGCGGTCCTGTCGGCCGCCGATCCGGCCCACGCCGTGCGGCAGATTCTGGACGCGCTCGAGTCCGTCCCGGCTATCTAGCAGCCCGTTGAAAAAGGGGACTGGCTCTGAGCGACCGCGCAAGTCTCCCGAAGTTTGATGTTACCGCGAAGTGCCTGTCCCCTTTTTCAACAGCCGGCTAGCGGCGCGCTACTTGGCAGGGTGCGCTTGGTCGTCCCGGCGCTGAGCGGCGGGCGGCTCGGCTTTATCAAGTTGGTCCGCCACGCACTTTTCGATTTCGCGTTCATCGCCGCGGCTGTAGCCGACAAAGAATCCGCGGATGATGCCCTGGCGATCGAGCACGAGCGTGGTGGGGTAGCCGGTGAATTCGGCCGCCATCGCGACCCCGGCTCGGCTGTATTCCCCCGGGTCCCAGTAGGTCGGCAGATCGAGCTTGTAGCTTTGCAGGAACTCGACGGTCGCGCTGCGCAGCTCGTCGTATTTTTCCGAATCGACGCCGCAGGAAACGGGCAAGCAGACGAAATCGCGCCGGTGCTTGTACTTCGCGGCGATGAACGCGATATGCGGGAACTCTTCGATGCAGGGGGGACACCAGGTGCCCCAGAAATCCAACAGCACAACTCTCCCGTTCAAGTCCGAAAGCTCGACTGGCCTGGCATCGCCCGTGAGCGGCTTGAGACTCAATTGCGTGAGCGGCTGACCGATCCCCGGCCCGCCGCCGGCCGGTTGCCGCTCGATACAACCGGATTGAACGCACGCCAGCGCGATCGCCGCGAGCGCCATGCGACGGCAAGTTGACAAACTTGTCATTAAGCGTCGTTCGCGCTCGGGCGTCGGCGATGGTTCTTGTTCCGAGCGACTGGACTTTGGCATCCGCGGAATCCATGTCCAGAGACAGTGAATCGTGGATCGCAACCGGTAGACAACGTCCTCTATCGTATATGATATCTCGCAGTTCGGGAAATCGCGTCGAGCACTACGGGCCTATCCGAGAACCGGCGGGGACTGGCTCATTTTGCGGTGCCCTGGGAGCAAAATGTGCCTGTCCCCCTCTCCTCGGCCGGTTCTCGGGTAGGCAGTACAATGCCAGAGCCAATCAATCCCTATCAAGCGCCTGCGGCGGCTGAATCGCTGTTGATGACGGCCCGGCAAATCGCGCCGAACAAGAAAATGCGCCGGTTGGTGATGGGATTGGGAGTGTTTCGCGCCGCGATGTTCCTGTCGGCGGCGTACATCATCGGCGTCTATGGCGGCGAGTTTCTAGCTTTTGCCCTGCATTCTTGGGGTGCATCCAATCGCGTACTGACCCTGGCGAATGCATTGCGAGACGTTGCGCATGCCCTTGGCGTCGTGGGTGCGCTCTTGTGCCTCGCAGCGCCGAGCGAGAGCAAGGCACTCGCTTGGATTCAAGCCAGCGCCATCACGGGCATCCTCGCCTGGGTAGTCCGAGGCTTGGAATATGCTCCCGGTATTGTCGACGGAACCTTTTATTTGCGACAAGCGCTGGAATATGGTTCCACTGCCGCGGCGATCGTGTTCTTGCTCAAATTATGTGGTTGGTTGGGTCGGAGCGATTTTGCGCACCGGGCCGCAAACCTGTTAAAACTTCTCGGCGTGGCCGTCGGGCGCGTGCGGCTCTTATCACTTTTTCGTTCGTGGCCATCCGACTTCAGTTCGATGTTCCAAGACTCGACATTTTTTTCGGGATCCTTGTCGGCGACATACTGTTCGTCTTATTTGCCATCAAGGCATTCTACCTGCTCGGCGCCGTCCGTTCGGAAATTCAAGCCAGTTGGGACTCTCGCGACACGCCGCCGGAGCGAAACGATGTCCCTTGAATTGAAAACGAGGCTCCCGAGCCAAGCACGCCGAAACAAACCTTGTACTTCATGTGAGCTTCCTTTCGTTCATGGCCGTGCATTGAGCGCTAGAATGTCTGAGCCGATCAACCCCTACGAACCGCCCGCCGCGCGAATCGGCGTTGATCCTTGCGCAGCCCACCGCGCCGAGCAAGCCCGTGCGCAGGCTCATGCGGGGGCTGTGGATGCTTCGCTTCGGGGATTATCTCTTCCTGGCCTGGGTCGTCGCGGCATGCGCGTATTACGGCCTCATCTATGTCGCCCACGCGCTGCCTGCCGCGCAACAAATATATCCCTTCTTCCTTCCTTTGGTGGTCGCGGGAGAGTTTGCCTTCTCGATAGGAGTGTTGTTTTGTCTCGCGATTCCCAGGGAAAGCGGCTCGTTGGGTTGCATTCAAGCGGCGCTGGTCCTCTACCTTTTCTCCTTGCTGGCGACGGGATCGAAGTACTTCCCTGGCGCAGTTCGCGGACACAGTTTTGTTGCAAGTGGCCAGCAGTTTTGCGCGCGACCGTCGCTACGTATATGTTTTACGTTCGCCTCGCACGCTGGCTGAGGCGCGACGACTTGGCGGAGCGCGCTGTCACGTTGCTGAAAATAGTGTCAGCGGCGATTGTCTGCGCCGTGCTTTATCTGGTGCTGAATTATTCGGTGGCACACGAAAAACTCTTGCCCTTCCAAGTTCTGCTTCTCGCCCGGATTCCGGGCGACATTCTCAATATCGTACTCAGCATCAGGGCGATTCAACTGCTGGGCGCGTTGCGGGCGGAAATTCGATTCAACGGGGCACCGGCCAACAATGTGCCGGAACAGATCGATGGCAATAACGCGGCGCTTTAACTTCAGTGGACCGCTGACCGCGCTCGAACGGACGTGGCGGAACTTGGCAAGATAACCGCTTCCGAGCCATGCACGCCGGCGCGAAACTTTGTACTGCATGTGAAATTTTTCTCGTTCATGGACATGCATTGAGCACTGCGATGTCGGAGCCGATCAACCCTTACGAATCGCCCGCCGCGCGAATCGATGTCGATTACCGCGCCAGCCGTTGTGCTTGCCAAAGCAACGCGGCGATTGGTTCTGGGACTCGGGATTCTCCGCGCCGCGGCGTTCGTTTCGGTGGCCTCAGTCGCCGGGCTCTATGGCACGATCGGTTTGAGCATGCTGGTTGGCGCACCGGACGCTGCGATGCGAGTGTACTCGTTGGCCATTGTGATGCAGGACGTGGCCTCTGCGTTGGCCTTGCTTGGCGCGCTGTTCTGCCTTGCGATTCCGGCCGACAGCAAAGCGCTGGGCTGGATTCAAGCGGGCGTGGTCATCGGGACCTTGGCGGTATTGGTGCGGGGCGCGGAGTATATTTCGCATGTTGGCATCGGAACGTATTATTTGCGACTCGTGCTGGGCAATGCCGCCGGGGGCGCAAAGCTCATGTTCCTGTTTCAACTTTGCCGCTGGCTCGATCGCAATGAATTCGTCGAGCGTTCGGCAACTCTGTTGAAACTCTTCGGCCTGGCCGCGGCGTTGATCGTGCTCTGTTTTGGTTTTGTATTTCTGGTGCGATATTTCGGGATCGACACGCATAACCTCGCGTTTTTTCTCGCCCGGGTTCCGGCCGACATCGTGTTCTTGGTGCTCTCAGTGAAGTTCATCAAGCTGGTTGGCGACGTTCGCGTCGAAATTCAATCCCGCGGCGACCCCGCCAAAAACGATCTGGAGCGAAACGATGTCGCTTGAAGTCGAGCAGAAGTTTCGCGTGGCGGATCTTGCCGAGATCCAGCAGAATCTGGAGCGACTGGGGGCAAAGTTCGGTCAGCCGGTGGTGCAGATCGATTTGTACTTCGCCCACCCGTGCCGCGATTTTGCCAAGACCGACGAGGCGCTGCGGATTCGCCGCGTGGGTCGGCGCAACTTCGTCACCTACAAGGGAGCAAAAGTCGATCAAGCCACCAAGACGCGGCAGGAGCTGGAACTGGCGTTGCCCGGAGGCAAACAAGCAGCTGCGGACTTCGGCGAGCTGTTGAAAACCCTCGGATTTCAGCCCGTGCGCGAGGTTCGCAAACGGCGACGCACCGCGGACGTCGCCTGGCAGGGACGCGAAATCGAGGCGGCGCTCGATGAGATCGATGGGCTGGGTCAATTCGCGGAATTGGAACTCCAAGCCGAGCCGGCGGAGGCCGAAGCCGCGCAGCAGGCGATTGCGTCGCTTGCCGCGGAATTGGGCCTCAGCCACAACGAGCGCCGCAGCTACTTGGAGCTCCTGCTGGCCAACGCGGCCGCGGCTCCGCCCGGTGAGTCCCGCGGATGACCGGCACTGCGTATTGCCAGTAGTCGCTTGTAGTGTGAAGGAAGAATGCCCTAGCTACGCGCGATTTCGACCCAGGTGAGTCCGACGGGCAATAGTCCGGCCGGGGTTGGTGGGATAACATAGTAGCAGTGGACCGGGGGCGTTGCTTTGCGGCGGCCGCGATCCATCGAGTTCACGATTCATCGGTCAGGTTGCCCACCGACATGCCTCCCGCGACTCCTCCTCCCCGCGGTCCCAATCCGCCCCGCGGTCCCGGTCCGAATCCTCCCCGTGGCCCGGGTCCAAATCCTCCCCGCGGTCCAAACACGACGCCGGGCGGTCCCTCTTCGCCATGGCATTCGAATTGGCGGTCGATCGCCGGTTACGTCGTTGTCTCGGTGGTGTTGTTATGGCTCTGGCAGGACATGTACGCCAGCGTCACCGTTCACACGATCCCCTACAGCCAGTTCAAGACGCTGCTGGCCCAAGGCAAAGTCGTTAGTTGCGATGTGGAAGATACGGAAATCGACGGCAAATCCTCAATCGATCCCACGACCAAGTTTCCGGGTGAAACGCCATCGCCCGAAACACCGTCGCCCGCAACACCGTCGCCCGCAACCGCGCCGAACAAGACCAAGCCGGCCGAATCGCCGGCGACACCTGCCGACCAGGGCGCCCCTGCCTCCGGCGGACCCACGAAGTCGTTGCCGTCGAATCCGTTCGTCGCCCCCGAAAGTGCCAAGCCCGCCATCCCCAAAGAATCGTCGCCGAAACCAGTGCCGCCGAAACCAGCGCCATTGAACGCCCAACCCGAGGTTCCAACCGCCAAACCTGCCGGATCGCCCGGAAGCAAGACCGCGACCGACGGCGCCGCGCCGACAAACTCGAGTGAAGACACGACCACCGACGACCACCTGTTTGTGTTCCGCACGGTGCGGGTCGATGATCCGAAGCTGGTCGATGAGCTCCAGCGCACGGCGTGAAATTCGCCGGCGTGCGGCCGAGCATTCTCTCCAGCCTGGTGCTCCCCTGGTTGATCATCCTGGGCGTCATGTTCCTGTTCTGGACTTTTATCGCGCGGCGGCTTGGCGCCGCGGGCCAGGCGGTCATGCGGATCGGCAAGAGCAACGCCCGGCTCGTGGCCGACAAGGAAACCGGCGTCACATTCGACGACGTGGCCGGCTGCGATGAAGCGAAGTTCGAGCTGGAAGAGGTCGTCGATTTTCTCAAGAATCCCAAGCGCTACGTGGCCCTGGGCGCGAAGATTCCCAAGGGCGTGCTGCTGGTCGGACCTCCCGGCACTGGCAAGACGTTGTTGGCCCGGGCCGTCGCTGGCGAGGCCCACGTGCCGTTCTTTTCGCTCAGCGGCAGCGATTTCGTGGAGATGTTCGTCGGCGTCGGAGCATCCCGCGTGCGCGACTTGTTCGAGCAAGCGAAAGCTCAGGCCCCGTGCATAGTGTTCATCGACGAGTTGGACGCCATCGGCCGCGAACGGGGCGTGCATGTCGGGCCGGTGAACGACGAACGGGAGCAAACGCTCAATCAGTTGCTCGTCGAGATGGATGGCTTCGAGGCCAATGCCGGCGTGATTCTGTTGGCCGCGACCAATCGGCCCGAGGTGCTCGATCGAGCGCTGCTGCGGCCCGGCCGGTTCGATCGGCAGGTGGTGGTCGATTCGCCCGATATCGACGGTCGCGAAGCGATCTTGAAAGTCCATTCTCGCAAGATTCCCATGGCTCCTGACGTCAATCTGCGAAAGCTGGCGCAGGGGACGCCCGGCTTCTCCGGCGCCGATCTGGCGAACGTGATCAACGAGGCGGCCTTGCTGGCAGCCCGCCGCAATGGCCACGACGTGACGCAGCGCGATTTGGAAGACGCGGTGGAAAAGGTCGTCGCCGGACCGGAACGCAAGAGCCGCCGCTTGAACGACGAGGAAAAGCGCCGCGTCGCGTTTCACGAGACCGGGCACGCGCTGGTCGGCGCCTATAGCGAATACGCCGATCCGATTCAGAAAATTAGCATCGTGCCGCGTGGCCGGGCCGCCTTGGGCTACACGCTGCAAATTCCCGCCGAGCAGCAATTCCTGCTTACGAAGTCCGCGCTGATCGACCGGCTTAAAGGCTTGCTGGGGGGCAGGGCGGCAGAGCAAATCGTGTTCGACGAAGTGAGCACCGGCGCCGAGAACGACTTGCAGCGCGCCACGGCGCTAGCCCGGCAGATGATCTGCATGTATGGAATGAGCGAGGCCATTGGGCTGGTGCATTGCGCCGAGCGGCGGGGCTATTTCGTTCCCGGCGACGATGGCAATCTGCAACGCGATTGCAGCGAAGACACCGCCCGGCGAATCGACGCCGAAGTGAAAGTGTTGTTGGACTCGGCCTATGCCGAGGCCGAAAAAATTCTGCACACGCACCGCGATCAGTTGGATCTGGTCGCGGGCGAACTGTTGGAGCGCGAATCGGTCGATTCCACGACGTTCTATCGGCTGATCGGCAGAGAGCCGAAGGAGATCAAGCCGTTGCCCGTAGCGGTCCTGCCATGAGCAACGCCTCGCACGGGCCAAGCGAGTAGAGAACCGCGCACGTTCGGAGCCACGCACGTCAGTAAGTGGTTTTGACCACAAGCGGTGGGCTGGCTCGAGCGTTCGCTTACTGGAGTGCGCGGCTCTTTTTGCCGCCTCCGCCAGCCCGCGATCCATCCGCGGGTGCTGGCCTCGACACTGCTTTCTGGCGTGTTGAACCGGAATTCGCCCCAGCCGACGGTTGGAGCGGGCGTGGATTACGTCGCGACGGACGTTTTGCTAAAATCGGAACTTCGATTTCGGCGTCTTACGAGCGTGTGCACCTTGTACCGGGCGCCGAAAGAAAGAACGATCCTGGAAAGTCAAACGACCTACAGGGCGGCTAGCTCAGTTGGTTAGAGCGCCATCCTCACACGGTGGAAGTCACAGGTTCGAGTCCTGTGCCGCCCAGTTGCATACTCGTACAGTCCTGCAAGGTGTCGAAACCCCCGGAAATGATGGGGATCGGCACTTTCGTTTTCGAGTCCGTTCCAGCCGTTTCGGCGGCTAACGGCACCGGATCCCGCGCTGCTGTTTGCAGCGCGCCTTTTGTTTGGGTCAGTTCATCGCCGTGCGCCGCTTTTCAATTTCATCCGCTGGTTGCCGCTTGGCGGCTTGCTTCAACGCGGCCTGCGATGCCTTGTCGATCTTGGCCACGGTCCGCACCGTGGGAGAATGTTTGTCCAATTCGAGCCGGTGCCGAACGACGCCCACGGCACAACGGAGTGCGTCGTGGGCGTCGAGACTGGCAACGATTTCAACTTCAGGCTCTAAAACGCGCCACCAAAAAAATGGATCGAACCGTTGCCGCCGAAACCTCCGCCCCCTACGCTTCCTGCTGATCCTCTGTTTCGCGACGAATCCTGCGCGGAAAAACTCACGATATGCTCCGTCGACTGGGTCGTCACCGTCACGGCCCCGTTGGTGGTGGACTGCTCCTTTTGGGCCGACATGGCTTCGGTAAGGAATTTCCGGGCATCTGCCACGCTACAGACCACGTCAGGCTTCTTGGCCGATTTCTGGCTTGGTTTCTGCTCGGCTACGTCCTCGGCCGCGTTCACCGCGTCGAGCGCATAGCTCTTCAATAGTTTTGGCCAGAGCTGGCGGAAGAGAGGCGTTGATTCGAACACGTCGACCGTGTCCATCTTGCCATCGATCGCCACCGCCACGCCGATCACATTGGCCGAACCGGCCACTTGCTTATTCAGCGCTTTGATAAATGGTTCCAGCCGCTCGACAGCTTCCTTTTCAACGTAGTTGCCTGCGAAGTCGCCCGATTGGGTCTTCACACTGTTCTTGGCGTTGACTTCGGCAACCCTGTCCCACACCTTTTGCTGATCCTTGTCATGCTGGACCGCGATCCGCGCGGCCTTGTTGACATTGCCGACTGAGCCGATGAACTTTCCCTCCTGGAGCAGTGCTGTCGAGCCGGCAACCGGCTGAGCGGCGGGACTTCTCGGGCTGGCGGTTGGGCCTTGTCCAAATCCGTTTGTTTGGGCCAGAGTTGGGCTCGCATTGGCGCCGTTGACGAGGGTGGTGGTCTCCATGGCGCCACGTCCGGCCCAACGGCCATGTTCGACGCAGAACACCTCGATCGTTACCGGCTTATTTCCTGGCGGGATCACATATTCCTGCGCGATCGTGCGGTCTTGCCGGCCGCCGACGATGATCTCGCCGGGCATCAAATACAACGGCTTGCCGGAACGGTTCAGCAGCGCCAGTTGATTGACGTCGGCGCTGGACTCTGCGAGAGATTGCTGCTCCACGGTCTGCTGCTGGGCTGAATTCGTCGCCCGCTGAGCCGGTGGCTGGGCCGCCGGCTGAACGGCCGGATTAGCATTGGGGGCGGCGTTGCCGGCGGCGTTCGGCTCGTTCGCTGCGATCTGCGCGCCGAGTTCCACGACCGTGACCGTGCCAGCTTTCAGTCCCTCGTCCAACGTGATGAAGCGGTTCTGGGTTCTCGGCGTTCGCGACGAGATCGGAAAGACCGTCAGATTCGCGTAGCGGATCGGCTCGCCGATGATCCATGGGCTGGCGGCGCTTTCGGCCGGCTTGTCGGCGGCTGATTTCGGCGGCTCCCCCGCCATGGCACACACGCTCAGCGCCGAAGCGCACGCAAGGACACCTGCAGAGCACGAAGACCATCGCATACCGCACCTCTCCTGTTCTGCGCAGCGCGCAGCGGAACGACTGCTAATACACGAACGATCGCGCGGCCGTCGATTCAATGCTCCGCTGCAAGCGTGGCAGCCGCGAATCGCAAACTCGCCATCATGAACCGGTCCGCACCCACGACGAGCGCCACTCGCCCAGATGCGCGATCAGAAGCAAAAGGCCGGAATCGACCGAGAATAGGAAACGTCGGGCAGCCGGCCATCCTTCGTTCCTAGCGGGGCGGCTGCCTGCACATCAACCTAACACACCCGGCGCCGAAATAGCAATCTTTACGGTGCGGTGTGGCCAGATTGCGTGGCAGGCGGGACAACAGCGGCATACGCTCGTCAGAGCATGGGTGTTGTTCTGAACATTATCGAATTTGCCGCTGGCAAGGCAGCGTGCGGTACAGTTGCCTGGTCTCCTCTCGGTTGAGCAATCGCTTGGAGGTGGCAAACACGTCGTCGCCGTATGCCGCTAGACGGTCTCGCGGCTTCAACTTGGCAAGCGATCGTGCGAGCCACACATCCCACAAGTCTCCTCGTTCGGCCGGCCCCTCACGTAGAACCTGGCTTCGACGGACGCAGCTTCAGGGCTTTCCAGACACTTTGTGCGTAGTCTCTTTCCAGCCGCACCAGCTTGGCCAGGCGGACGTCGATCGTCTGGAAACGGCCGCTCGGCGACTTGACGAACACGAACGGCAGGCAGATCGCTTTGATTTTTAAGGGCACACGGTCTTCGGTCGGAAGGCGATGCACCCGAATCAGACTCGTTCTGGCCGCTCGAGAGCGTTTCGGTCCAGAGGAACGACGGCAACTCGATAACTTCAGTCAGCACGGCGACGAATTCGCCACGGCGCAGGTCTTCGGGCGCGACCAACGCGGCGATCGAACTGCATTCGCTGTCGAGAAGTCGGGTCTTCATATGCCACGTAAAACAATCTCGGACTGCTCCGGGTATAACAATCCTTCGGACCGGCTTAAACAAATGTGACAATGGCTGGCGATCCTGGGTTCACCAATATCGGGCATTCCTTCGTGCTGGATCCTGCGTGCCGCGGCACGCACAGTACCCCGACCAGGACTCGAACCCGGAACACCCAGTTTGAAGCGGGGCATGATAGTCCACTTCACCAGCGGGGCGGATGAGGCCGGACGCTCGGTGCTTGACGCCTGAAGTGATGACACGGCAAGCCTATGGCACATAGGGCCTAACTTCGAGATACCAACGCATGCACAGCAAATGTGCAATTGCAATCTTTCTTCCTAACGAATCGTGAGTTCCATGAAGCGCAACACGAAAAGAAATGGCGCGGCAGACGATGGGCATCATCGAAGGCGGTCATTATGCGGCGCCGAGTGGCCGCAGAATTGAGCTCGCGGAGATATTGCGCTCGTGCGCCGACAAGAGTCGGTACGTTACGCCGCTAGAGCTTGAACGAACAAAGCAGGCTGTGCTTTTCGAAACAGCACTCGACCAGGCGCAATAGAGAGTCGAACCAGGCAGCGCCTCACATTGCCCGCGAGCGCTTCCAACGCTCCCAGACTGCATCGCGGACCAGCCACCAGGCCAGCCACGGCCGGCGCTTCAGTTGCGACAGGCAATAGGGGAGGTACGCTTCGCCATAAGGAATATAGACCCGCACGCCGACGGCAAATTCCCGCGCGAGATCAAGCTGGCGAACCATCGGCAAGCCATAGAGCAGTTCTAGCGTGGCGGGGGTGCCGGCGTCGCGCAGACGCCCGAGCGCGGATCGAGCCGTCGTCAGATCATGCGTTGCCACGCCGACCATGCGAGCCCGGCCGGCCAGCCGATCGATCACTGCCGCGAACCCGCGTCGCGCATCGTGGTGGGGCGCCGCGGGGTCGGCCCATTGCCCTTTCACGACCCGCACGGCGAGCCCGTACCGCGCGGCCCACTCGGCGTCGTCCGGGCTGCGCCGCCAACGGGCCGGCAAGGTACAGCCGAGGTCGATCCCTTGCGCACGGCCAGTTGGATGGCCTGCCAGGTTTGATCGACTGTTTCCGGCGCCATCGCGTCGAAATGCAGGCGGATGTCGCACTCCTTCGCCCGAATCACTAATGCCGTCAGGAGCTGTCGCGAAAATCCCAGTGCCGGCAATTTGATCGATAAATAGCTATCTCGCCGCGCCGCCTGAAGCCCGCCAAGCGCATCGCAATAAGCGGCGAACACTTTCTCCGGTTCGGTTCCGACGGCGTCCCAGTAGCCCAACGTCGTGCGCAGCCCGTGGGCCGAAAGGCCTTCGGCAACGGTTAACGCGTCGGCCAGGCAGGGTCCGGCGATGTAGGAACGTGCGGCCCGGCGGGCCAGTGCATGCAGCGGCGCCCTAGCCCGTTGGCCTAACCATGTCGCGACAGTTGCCATGTTGAAACCTCGTTGGAAGCCACTCCGAGCGGCTCATTCGTTCGAACCAGTTGCGTCGAACTGCGTCGGCTGCGGTTCGGTTTTGTTGCGTTGCTTTCGGAGCCGGCGGAACAGAGCGCGCGTCGCGTCGGTGGCAAGCGCCGCCATGCCGCCGATGCCGAATGGATAGACCCGCACCGAGACGCACGCACGCTCTTGCTCGGTCCAGACACGCGTCCAAGGTTCGACCGTTCCCAGAAATTCATAGCCTGCGAGATCGCAGCGCACGGCGTGCCGCAAAGTTTCGGCCAACAGCAGCACACCGGGCGAACAAGCCGCCAACGCCGGATCGAATCCGATCTTCAGCAGCCACCAGCGGCCACCCTCTTCCACGGCAACCTGCATCGCGGCAGCCACGTCGCCGATCCGCAACAGAGCGATGCGCATCGTGCCAGCCGCGCTGGCCCGGCGTGCGTACTCGCGCAGGAAGCCGCCGCGCAGCCGGTCGTGCACCAGGGCGGTGCCCGCCGCGCCTTTCCACGATCGGGCTTCAATCTCGAACGCGATGTCCAACAAAGAATCGACTTCTTCAGGCCGGGGTGAGATGATTTGCGTGCGAACTCCCCCTTCTTTTTCCCCGCGCCGCATCGCCCGACGATAATCGGATCGTCGCCGTGCACTGAGATGCGACTGGGGCTCAAGCCAGCTTTTGTCCAGCGTGATGTAAGGGCATGCGGCTTGGGGGCGGACGCACACGACGCCCTGCCACGGCAAGCCCGCTGGAATTCACGGATCGTGGGTGAATCGGCCGGCAGTCGTGCGAGAAACAGCGGCTTCCGCAAGCGAACGATTCGGTCGACAAGCATGGCCAGCGATTCAGGGTCGGTGTAGATCAAATCGGACGGTTCGTTAAGCCGGCTCAGGCCCAGCATTTCCCATCGTCCGGGTCCCCAGCCTCGAACACGAGCCAAGGGCGCCACGGCCCGCGGCAATCCATCGCGGCACGCCACGATCGCGCGCGGCGATTGCTCTTCGGCCAAAACCAACGCCGCGGCAAGCGTCCAATGGAAGCTCGTCATCGGGCTCGCGCTGGACCGATCGGCCGGCCAGATCGGTTCAAGAGCCGCCAGTTCATCCGTCCGGCAAATCGTGCGGAATCTATTACTTGCAGGCCGCGGCGGCTCCGTCGAGGGTCCCGGCGCGGCGGCTGACGCAATGGCTGCCGATTCGGGAAAAGCTGACGCGCTGGCCATATCGAATTGCTCGCCGCGAAAATTCCGTGAACATTGCCGCCAAGATCAATCTAGGTCCGGCACGATTTCGGTCCGGCGCCTGGCCGGCGCATTTTCCTTGAGCCGCGATCTCCGTTGACGATTGTAGAGATCGCAACGATCGTAATTCCGCACGATCATGATTCCGCGGGTTGGCCAACGGTTGTCTCGGAGCGGAGCGGGCTGTTAATATGCTGCCATATGCGCAAAGGAATTGGGGTATCGCCGGGGGTCGCGGTCGGGACGGCTTATTGCATCCACGAAATTTTCGTGAACCCGACCACGCGACGGCTCGCGGCCGACGAAATTCAGCCCGAATTGACTCGCTTCGAACAGGCCCGCGACGCCGCGGCCGACGACCTGCATGCGCTATATGCCAAGGTCTCAAGCCAAGTGGGACGCCACGAAGCCGCGATCTTCCTGGCCCATGAATCGATCCTCCGCGATCCGGCTTTCACGGAAAAAATTCGCCACTGGATCGCCGACGAGCAGCAAACCGCGCCGTACGCGCTGAACCAGGTGCTGCAAGAATACTCGACTCTCTTCGCCCGCACGAAGGATTCCTACATTCGCGACCGCCTGGTCGATCTGCGCGACGTCACGTTGCGCATCAGTGGGCACTTGACCGAAGTGCTGCATCCGGAAATCAAAACGCTGCCCGAGCCGTTGATTCTCATCGCCGACGAATTGCTCCCCTCGCACGTCGTGTTTCTCGGCACGCGCCAAGTGTCGGGCATCGTCACCCAGGCGGGCGGGCAGACGAGCCATGCCGCCATCTTGGCCCGCGGACGGGGCATTCCGGCGGTGTCCGGCGTGCGAGGCCTGCTGAAGCAGGTGAAGAATGGCGACACGGTGATCGTCGATGGCCGCGAAGGCAACGTCATCGTCAATCCCGGCCCGGAAATCGAAAGCGCTTACCGGAAGCTGCAACGCGAATTCTTCGATCTGAAAGACCAACTGGCCGCCACGCGCGACCAGCCGGCGGTGACCACCGACGGGATCCAGGTCGAACTCCTGGCAAACATCAACAATTTGCCCGACGCCCAAGCCGCCGCCGCCATGGGCGCATCCGGCGTGGGGCTGTATCGCACGGAATATTTGTTCCTCACGCATCCCGACGTGCCGGATGAGGAGGAGCAACTGGCCGTTTATAAACAAATCATCGCCGCCAGCCCCAACCATCGCGTGACGATCCGCACTTTGGATTTGGGAGGAGACAAGACGATTCCCTATCTGGGCCATGCCCGCGAGGCGAATCCGTTCATGGGCTGGCGCTCGATCCGGCTGTCGTTCGAGCATCCCGACTTCTTCGCCACCCAATTGCGGGCAGTATTGCGCGCGGCCGCTGGCCCGAAAAAATGCGTGCAGTTGATGTTTCCGATGATCGCTACGCTGGAAGAGATTCGCAAAGTGCGGAAGATGGTGAAACATGCCAAAGACCAGTTGGGCCGCGGGAACAAGCCGTACGGCAACGTGAAACTAGGAGTGATGATCGAAGTCCCGGCGGCGGCGGTCTGCATCGACACGCTGCTCTGTGAGGTCGATTTTGTCTCGATCGGCTCGAACGATCTCGTGCAGTATCTGATGGCGGCCGATCGCGATAATCCGCGCGTCAGCCATCTCTGCCAGCCACTCAGCCCGGCCGTTCTGCGCGTGTTGAAGCAAACCATCAGCGCCTGCGTAGCGGCGAACAAGCCTTGCACGTTGTGCGGCGAAATGGCCAGCGCCCTCGCGCATTCGTATTGCTGTTCGGCATGGGCCTGCGGAGCTTCAGCATGAGCCCGGCATTCATTCCGACGATCAAGGAACTGACAAGCCACCTGACGCAAACGCGCGCCGAGGGCATTCTCGAGCGCACGTTGACGCTGAAGACCACGGCACTGGTGCGGCGGTATCTCGGCCAGGAAATCGCCGACATCGCCCCGAACTTGAAGTTGCTGGAAACCGCCTGAGGGCAGCATATGCATTTCTCCCTCTCCCTCGACGGGAGAGGGTCGGGGTGAGGGTGATGGAGCGACAAATGGCGCTGCTACCCCTCACCCCCGGCCCCTCTCCCGCAAGGGGCGAGGGGATGAAAAAAACACTCGGCATTAAGCGGCAACTAATGGATCCGATGGCCCGGCTTCGCGCCATTGTCCGGGCTGAGCAGATAAATTTCTTGCCCTCCCGCGCCGGCGGCCACGACCATCCCTTCGCTGACGCCAAATTGCATTTGTCGCGGCGCGAGATTCGCCACGCAAATCACCAGTCGGCCGACGAGATCCTCGGCCGTGTAGGCGCTCTTGATCCCCGCGAACACCGTGCGGTGGTTGTCGCCGCCCAGGCTGAGCGTTAGCTTCAGCAGTTTTTTCGCCTTCGGCAACTCTTCGGCCGCCACGACGCGCGCCACGCGCAAATCGACCTTGGCGAAATCCTCGAAGCTGCATTCCGGCTGCAATGGCTCCGTCGCCAAAGGCTCGGGGCCATCCACCGGCGCCGCAGTCTCCGGAGTTCCCGCTCCTGGCGCCACAACGTCGGCGGCCGTTTCCTTGCTTTCTTCGATCATCGCTTCGATCTCCTTGGGTTCAACCCGCACCATCATCGTTTCGAACGGAGCCACCGGCGTGCCGACCAACGGCGTCGACGCATCGTCCCAGCTTGTAATCGGCTGGCCAAACAACTGCCCGGCTTGCTCGGCCAAGCGCGGCAGCACCGGCGCCAAATAGACGACCAATTGCCGGAACAGATTCAGCGACACGGTGCATATGTCTTGCATCGCCGCAGCCTGCGCCGGATCCTTGCGCAACTTCCACGGCTCGCGGCCGTCGACATACTGATTCGCCCGATCGGCCAGGGCCATGATCGCCCGCATGGCACGGTTGTAATCGCAGGCTTCATAGGCGTCGGCGATCGAGGTTCCTTCCTTCGCCGCCGCTTCGAACAACCCGCCGTCGTCCGGATACTCTTTCGAAAGGCCGTTATCTGCAACGAATCGGGCCGTGCGGCTGGCGAGGTTCACCACTTTGCCGACCAGGTCGGAATTCACTTTCGCCACCAGCTCGTCGAGATTCAGATCGAGATCGTCGATCCGCGGCGTCAGCTTCGAGGCGTAATAGTAGCGCAGATAAGACGGATTGAGATGGGCCAGGTACGTCGCGGCGCGGACAAATGTGCCGGTCGACTTCGACATCTTCTCGCCGCCGACGGTCAGATGGCCGTGGATATGAATTTTGTGCGGCAAGCTGAATCCGGAAGCTTTCAACATCGCCGGCCAGAACAGCGCGTGGAAATAAGTGATGTCCTTGCCGATGAAATGGTGGATTTCGGTTTCCCCTTCATTGGCGTGCCACCAGTCGTCAAACTTCTCGCCGTTGCGCCGGCACCATTCGAGCGTCGATGCCATGTAACCGATCGGCGCATCGAACCAGACATACCAACTGTTGCCCGGGCTGTCGGGAATTTCGAAGCCAAAATAGGGCTGGGGGCGTGAGATGTCCCAATCGCGGAGCGGTTCGCCGAGGAAATGACCCTTCAAATAATTCGTCACCTCCGCTTGCAAGTGCCCGCCGCTTTGCGTCCATTCGTTCAAGAAGCCGTGCAATTTCTCGATGACGATGAATAGATGCTTGGCGCTGCGCACCTCGGGTGTGGCGCCGGACAGTGTGCTCACCGGATCGATCAATTCGGTCGGACTATACGTGTGGCCGCAGTTCGCGCAACTGTCGCCGTATTGATTGGGCGATTTACAGCGCGGGCAAGTTCCTTTCACGAACCGGTCGGCCAGAAACGTGCCGGCTTGCGGATCGTAAAGCTGCGTCACGTCGCGCTGGACGACATAACCCCCGCCGCGCAGCGATTTCCAGACCTCGCCGCACAGCGCACGGTTCTCTTCGCTATTCGTGCTGCCGTAGTTGTCGAATACGACGTCGAAGCCGGCGAAATCGCGCAGGTGATTTTCGCGCATGTCGGCGATCACGGCTTCCTCGCTGCGTCCTTCCTGCCGGGCACGAATCATGATCGCCGTGCCGTGCGTGTCGTCGGCACAGATAAAAACGGAGCGATTTCCGCGCAACCGTTGAAAACGGACCCAGATGTCGGTCTGGATATACTCGACCAGGTGCCCCAGATGGATATGGCCATTGGCATAGGGCAGCGCGGCCGTGACCAAGATGCGGCGTGGGGACATGCAATGGCCGGTGTTCGAAAGAGAATGGATTCTGTCGAGCTTGCAAACCGCGAATTGTAGCGGAGCAGCGCTTTAACCGGGAGTACGCGGCCCGATTCGCGAAACGGACCCGCGCACGTCAGTGAGCGTGTCCCCGTGATGCGATTTCCAGCGACACAATCGCTGACTGACGTGCGCGGCTCGGTTGCCGCGATCGTCGGCCAGCGGTCGATGCCATACTATCCAGCGATTTCGCCCCAAAATCCGCCCGAATTGGCATTGTCAAAATTTTCTGGCTCGACGAAGATGCTCCACCTCTTGGACCGCTCGAGAGTCGCAAGGTTCGCCAACCTTGCTGTTGCCCACCCGACGGGGACTACCCATCCCCAAAAAATTCCGGTAAGGATGCCGGATTCGTCCGCGCGGTCCGACGCTTGCGTCCGCAAGCCGCTGGCATCGCACGGCCAGACATCACGCCAAGGAGGGATCTATGTTGGCGGCTCAGATTGCGACTCTGCTCTTGGGCGTCACGGGTTTCACGGGCTCGCCCGACGTCGTGATGCTCGAATTCCATGCCGATTGGTGCGGCCCTTGCCGGTCGATGGAACCGGTGGTGCATCAATTGGTCGCCGCCGGCTATCCGATTCATGAAGTGAATATCGATCGGGACCGCGCCTTGGCGGCCCGGTATCATGTCGATCAAATTCCCTGTTTCGTATTGATCGTCGGCGGCCGCGAGGTGACGCGCACCGTGGGTGCGAATTCTCCCGCGACCCTGCTAGCCATGTTCCGCCAGGCCGGTTTTGATCCAGCGAACGGGTCGGCGATCGCTAGCAGCCAGCCGCCACGTCGCTTCGGCGGCCGCGCTGCCGCGGCGAACGCTCCGGCGAATCCGCCGGCGAACGACCCCCTGGCCGGCGCTTTAAGCCTGACGCCAGCCCCGATCACCGAGCCAATGCCTCTTGCAGCCGATCCGACCGGAACGCAGGGACTCATCGCGAACGCTTCGGCCGCCGGGACAGCGTGGGGCCATGGGCATGAGCCGACTTTCTGCACGGTTCCTCCGCTAAACTCAGCGACTGCCGCGCCGACGGCCGATCCCAAGCCAAAACCGAGCGCAGCGGAAGCGCCGGCCACCATGCAAGCCCAGATGTTGGCGGCCTGCGTCCGCCTGAAAGTCAGCGATAGCGCGGGCAACTCCTACGGCTCGGGCACCATTATCGATGCCCGCAGCGGCGAAGCCCTGATTCTCACCTGCGGCCACGTGTTCCGCGATTCAGATGGCAAAGGGCCGGTGATGGTGGACGTGTTTGGCCCCAACGGCCCGCAGCAGGTGAAAGGTCGGTTGCTCGCCTGCGATTTGGAGCGCGACGTGGGCTTGGTGAGCATCTCCACCACCACTGCGTTGACGGCGGTGCCATTGGCTCCGCCGGGCACGACGCCGCAAGCCGGCGATCGCGTGACCGGCATTGGATGCAGTGGCGGAGCGGCTCCGACGGCCCAAGAGAGCCATATCAATTCGATCGGCCGGTTTCGCGGTCCCCCCAATCTGCAGGTGGCGGGACAGCCGGTGCAAGGCCGCAGCGGCGGTGGGTTGTTCGACGCCCAGGGGCGCGTGATCGGGGTTTGCAACGCGGCCGATCCGGAAGACAACGAAGGACTGTTTGCGGCGCAGGAGTCGATTTATAAGGAGCTCGACCGGGCCGGCCTATCGTTCATCTATCGTGGCGGCGCGCAGGCGCGGCCATCGCCGCGGCGCATGATGCGAGCGTGCCGCCCCTCATGCCCGGCAAGATGCCGAGCCCGACGCCACCGGTTTCGGTTCCCGCGCAACTGCGACCCGTGGCCAGCAACAGTTTCGCACAATTGACGGCGGAAGAAATTGCCACGTTGGCCGAATTGCGCGAGAAGGCGAAAGACGCCGAGGTGATCTGCATCGTCCGGCCCTTGTCCGATCCGCATGCCAAGAGCGAGATCATCGTGCTGGACAAGGCCTCGCCGGCCTTTCTCAAGCAGTTGGGCGTCGAGCGAGTGGAAGAACCGGCAGCCCGGCTCACGTCGCTAGCCGTGCCCGATCCGTCTGATGGGCATTAATGCCTTGTCAACGCTCGTTTCTTGGATTTTGTGCCACTGGCGCTGCCACCGTGTGAGCGTCAGATTTGTGGGTGGAGCATCCGTTGCCGCATTCTCCCTCTCCCTTGACGTGAGAGGGCTGGGGTGAGGGTGGGAATCAAGTTCGATTCTTACTTGCAGTGGGATTTCGACGTCACCGATGTTCCCACCCCTCACCCCCGACCCCTCTCCCGCAAGGGGCGAGGGGAGACGCGTGGCAATGCGCTAGCCGCCCGTCGTGCGCGGCAATATCGCTACAATCGACTTGGCGATTCTTGGGCTCACACGCCCTCCCCCTGTTCCCGGGAAAGTCTCGCGCCGGCTGGCTCGTTTGCATGACCTAAAATTGCATCGTTCCAAATTAGCACGACGCAATTCGGCAGTGCATCGTTCCGTAGCATCAGGGCAGCGTTGCGAGCTTGACCGGTGTTTCTCCGCATTTTGTTTATCGCGATTCTTAACCTGGCGCTCGGCTATTGCCTGGCGTGGTATCTGCACGGCCCGCGCGGCATGTTCGCCTGGCCGATGCCGGCCTGGCTGAGGGGCTGGACCGGACGGATTTCCGAGACGGAACTTCGCGCCCAACGGATTGCCGCTCCGCTGCCAGGCTCGCCTACGATCCGCACCGTAAACAGCGAAACCAAATCGATTCTGACCGCAACGGAACCAAACCTGCCGTCGGTAGCCTCTGCGCTAAGAACGGGGATCGAAGCACCAGCGGCGCCGATGGGTCCGCTGCCTATGGCCCGCATGGACGAGGCTTTACTCGATTACTCGCCGATCATGCAAGCGGTTGCCAATCTTCGCAACGACTTGACGCAATATCGCAGCGACATTGCCGTTCTCGACACGCGTCTGCAGGCCTGCACTGTCTCGCCCGACGAACTGACGGTGCGCAAATGCGCCGAACAATTCCGACGAATCAACAATTCGCATCTCGAAGGGCGCGGTCCACGCCTGGAGCAAATCGAGACGGTAGCGGCAGGCGGCGCGGCTCGAAGCATGGCCATTGAATTGGCCGAGGCAGTGCAACGGCAGACCCTGATCATCGAATCGGCTCAGGCGGAAATCGGGAATTTGCAACCGGAAACCGAACTCCTGACGCAATGCCAGCAAATGCTCGATGAAACGAGGCAAATCGCCGCCACGGCCGGACAACTCGACGCCACCATCGACGAGACGCTGTCGGAGATCCATCGAATCCTAGGAGCGCTCGAGCCCGATCCCTTGGATCGCTCGACGCTGGGGCAACTTCAACATCACTCTCTGAACCTCGAAAAGCTTTCTCATGACACTCGCGGCTGAAGCCTTGCAAGCGGTCGACGGCGATCCACATCTTTCGGCGCCTAAGGCGGAAAATGGAAAGCGGCGAGCCCAGGTCCAGCGGCAGCGCGCGGCCCTAGCGGCCCTCTGCCGGCGGACATCCGCGGCATCCGACCCCGGCGTAACCCTGGAAAATGGCGCCGCACTCATCGCCGAATTCTTGAACGTCGAGTTTTACGGTGTCGCCGAGCGAACCGACGATGGCATGGTCTTGCTCCGCGTTTGGCCAACGGCGGCGGACGCCACGACCGCGGGCGCCAAGGCGGCGGTCGAATTTCGCGCCGACGGCGAACAGACTCGCTCGCTAGCCGCCTACGCCCTGGCGGCGAATCAACCCATCGTCGTGGCGGACTTCGGCCGCGAACGGCGGTTCAAAGAGGACTTCTTGCAAACCCAAGGAATCCACAGCGCCTTGCTCGTGCCGGCGCCGACGGCCGAAACCGCCACCGCCCTGGCCGGATTCGGCCGCAAACCGCGCCGGTTCTCGGCAGACGACGCGCTGTTCGCCGAAACCATCGGACATTTGGTCAGCACGAGCATCCATCGGAACCAGGCGTTGAAAATCCTGACCGAAGAACGCCAATTCGCCCAAAAAGTAATGGAAACACTCGATTCGATTGTCCTCGTGATGAGCCCCACTGGTCGCATCATCCGCGTCAACCGGGCTTTCGAGTTGATCACGGGCTTCACGGTCGCTGAGGTTCAAGATCGCCCGATCTGGAACTTCCTCCTGGCTCATGACGAAGTTCCGCTAGTGCAAAGCGCCCTGCACTCCGTGGCGACTACGACCAACCTCGTGGAGCAGGAAAGTTACGTCCTCACGAAGCGCGGTGAACGGCGCCGGATTCGCTGGTCGTACGCGGTCTTGTCTCGTTCCGCCGTGGGGGTTAACACGCTGATCGCCACGGGCAGCGACATCACGCCTCAACGCGAAGCCGAAGCCCGAGCGCTCAGCTCCGAGACCGCCCGGAAAAAAGCCCAAACGCAACTCAAGGGAATCTTGTCGATTGTCGGCGGAGAAGACTCCGCGATAACGCCGGACGAAAGCCCCGCCGCTGCGCTGGCGGCGCCGCAGTCAGCGGCGATGAAGTTCCCCGTCAACGCAACGACGGGTCCATTTCAGCCGTTGCCTGCCGACGGCATGGCCGATCGGCGACGCCGGCCACGGCGGTCGTTCTCCTATTGCCAGCGCATCGCTCCCATGGAAGGTGATAAACTCCCGCCATCGTCGATGTTTCGCGTGGTGCAATGCCACGACATCAGCGCTGGCGGCTTCGCGTTTACGTCGCACACCAAGCCGGCTCATGATGAGTACGTCGTGGTGCTTGGCTCGGCCCCGGTGCTGATTTATGTGAAAGTGTGCGTCGCCCATGTCACGCCCACAAAAATGGACGGGCACGATGCATATCTGGTTGGCTGCAAGTACACCGGCCGGGTAGACTATTAGACTGCCTGAAGCAGCCTTGTGGATCGGGCGAAGTGGCACGGGTAACTCCGGTCCCCCGGACGGGACATTTGTCGGACAGATTCCGGCAGCCGCCACTTGGCAGGCCAGGGTCTCGCGCGGCTAGCGGGACGCGAGCGCGACGGACGCCTTCTGAGCCAATTTCCGCTTTCTCCCAGGATCGGTTTCTCATGGCCGTGTTGTTGCAGATCAAGGATGCTTCGAAAAGCTATGGCGATCAGGTGTTGCTCGATGAGGCGGAAGCCACGTTAATCGACGATGTGAAGGTCGGTTTTGTCGGCCGCAATGGCGCGGGGAAAAGCACGCTGTTGCGCGTGTTGCTGGGCGAAGTGGAACTTGATTCCGGCGAAGTGGTCCGCCATCCGAAGCTGCGGCTGGGCTATCTGCGGCAGCACGATCCGTTTCTGCCGGGCGAATCGGCCCATGATTTTCTGATGCGCGACAGCGGCCAGCCCGAGTGGAAGTGCGGAGAAGTGGCCGGCGAGTTCGAGCTCAAGGGCGATTATCTCAAGGGTCCGATCTCGAAGCTCTCCGGCGGCTGGCAAACGCGGGTGAAGCTGGCGGCGCTGCTGCTGCACGAGCCGAACTTGCTGCTGCTGGACGAACCGACGAACTTTCTCGATCTTCGCACGCAAATTCTGCTGGAACACTTTCTGCGGCATTATCAAGAGGCCTGCCTGATCGTGTCGCACGATCGGGCCTTCCTGGGCGCGACCTGCACCCACACGCTCGACCTGTCGCGCGGCAAGCTGACGATGTTCCCCGGCAAGATCGATGCGTTCTTGGAATACGAGCGCGAACAGCGCGAGCATCTCCAGCGCTCGAACGCCGCGGTGATGGCCAAGCGGCGGCAGCTCGAGGAATTTATCGCCAAGAACAAGGCCCGGGCCAGCACCGCGACCCGAGCCCGCTCGAAGAGCAAACAGCTCGAACGCTTGGAGCTGGCCGACGTCGCCGGCGACGAGCTGACGGCCCGGATCCGCGCTCCGTCATCGAACCGCGCAAAGGCCCGGCACTCCGCTGCCGGGAGTTGGCCATTGGCTATCCGCAACGGAAGATCGCCGACGAGATCAATCTCGAAATCGACCACGGCTCGCGCGCGGCTATCGTCGGGGATAATGGCCAGGGCAAAACGACGTTCCTGCGAAGCGTCGTCGACTCGTTATCGCCGCTGGCCGGCGAAGTGCGTTGGGGGCATGGTTGCCAGCTCGGCATCTATGCCCAGCATGTTTATACGAGCCTGCCGGAAGAGCAGACGGTGCTCGAATATTTGGAATACAATGCCGCCGCGGGAACCAAGACGCAGGCGATTCTCGATCTGGCCGGCGCGCTGCTGTTCCGCGGCGACGAGGTGAAAAAGCGGATCACCGTCCTCTCCGGCGGCGAACGGGCCCGACTGTGCCTGGCCGGATTGCTGCTGAGCCAATACAACGTCCTGGTCCTCGACGAGCCGGGCAACCATCTCGATGTCGACACAGTCGAGGCGCTGGCCCAGGCATTGATCGACTACAAGGGGACCGTGATCTTCACCAGCCACGATCGCCACTTCTTGAAACGCGTGGCCACTTGCATCGTCGAAGTGCGCGACGGCCACGTGACGAATTACAACGGCCAGTACGACGCCTATTTGTATTACGTCAACAAGGAAATCGAAGAAGGCGAGCGCGAGGCGACGAACCGGCTTGCCAAAGCGCCCCCCTCGGCTCAGACAAAGTCTAAACCGGTGACTCCAGCTTCGCGGGGCGACGACCGCGCGCTGCGCAAGGAAATCGGCGCGCTCGAGCGAAACATCGCCAGGCTGGACCAGCAAAAGCGGCAAATCAACGAGCAATTCCTCGCCGCCACGAACCCCGCCGATTCACTCCGGCTGCATGAAGAACTGGCGACCGTGACAGCGCAACTCGCCGAAGCCGAAGACCGCTGGTGCAAGCTCCAAGAACAACTCGCCGCAGTGGAATGAGCGAGTAGGGTGGGCACCGCCACCACCGGCGTTGAGCACCGCGCAGCCATCAGCAATGTTTGCCGATTGGTGGGCAATGCCCACCCTACGGTAACTAAGGTGACGTTGGCTGAGCGAACAGCGCGAATTCCGAAATCGCGGGGCAGACGGGCGATTTCGTGATTCGCAGGCGGACTTTTTCCGTGGTGATTGGCTGCTTCGTTCGCAGCAAGCGGCAGGCGCCGATGGCTGTTCCTTTGGCAAATTCCTGCCAGGCGCCGTCTTGCCATGAGTCGAGTGCCCAATTATCCACGCGCTGGCCCAGCGGAAGATGCTCGCGCAGGCGAACGATGTCGAATGTCACTGGCGTCTTGAACTCCAGCGTCACATTCGGCGTCGTCTCGGCGTCATCAGTCGACCAATAGCCGGCCGGCTTGCACGTTGGTTTCGTTTCCAGCAGGTGCTTAGCGCTGAATGTGTCGTCGCCGCCGCGCACGTTGCTGGCCTTCGCCGTGGCCGATTCCGCAAGGTTCTTCCTGAACGTGTCGGCCATCAGCTTGCCAAAACCAGCCAGCGACTTCACGTCGTTGGCCTGCAACTGGCCGCGGCGGTCGGGCGGCGTGTTCAAAATCAAATTGGCGCCTCGGCCGACCGATTGGAAATAAATGTCCATGATCTCCTGCGGCGTTTTCACCTTGTTGTCCTCGCTGGCGTGATAGAACCAGCCCGGACGAATCGACACGTCGGCCTCGGATGGCAGCCATAGATCGCCGCCGCGCACGCCGCCGTTGGGATGGCCCAGCTTACTGCTGGCGGTCTCCCAGCAGGGGTTCGGCACGGTGCCTGACTCGGAACCGCCCCAAATGATGTCGTTGAATTTGAACGTCTTGCCGTCTTTCCATTCGGCGCACCACACGGCGCACTCGGGCTGTAGCTCGCGGATCAGCTCGACGACCCCTTTCCAATCGTAATAGTTTGCTGGAATCTTGCGGGTATCGCGCTTGCCGCCGTAAAACCCATCGCCGCCGTTGGCGCCGTCGAACCACATTTCGAAAATCGGTCCATAGTTGGTGAGCAGCTCGCGAACCTGGTTCTTGTAATACGTGACATAGGCCGGCCCGGCGTAGTCGGCGTTGTTCCGGTCCCAAGGCGAAAGATACAAACCGAACTTGATGCCGCCCCGTTTGCACGCCGCCGCCAGATCGCGGACCACGTCGCCTCGACCGTTTTTCCAAGAACTGTATTTCACCGAGTGCTTCGTGAATTTGCTCGGCCAAAGGCAAAACCCGTCGTGATGCTTGGCTGTGAGGATCAGCCCGGTCAGGCCGGCCGCTTTCACGGAGCGCACGATCTGATCGGGATCGAAATCGGTGGGGTTGAACACCGACTCCGCCTCGTCGCCGTAGCCCCATTCGCGGTCGGTGAATGTGTTCACCGAAAAATGGGTGAAGGCATACGCGCGCATCTCCTCCAACTGCAACTGCCGCGGCGTTGGCACCGGGCCATAGGGCGCGGGCGGCTCGGCGCTGAAAGCCGGGCGGCAGAACAGAGTGAGCACTGCCAGAACCAGGCAATAGCGGGGCATTCGTAGATTCCTTCTTCGCGGGCTGGATAATTGCCGAGGCGGGATCGTCGAGGCGGATTTCGAGCAAGACGCTCTTTAGGTAGGCTACTCGACGCAAGATCGCGATTCAATTCGCAATGTTGTGCGCCGCACGCGGAGAGCGTGTGAAAGAATGGGGACTGGCTCCGAGCCAGCCGCGTAAAAACAGCAATTACCGGCGTGTCGCGAGGTGCCTGTCCCCAGTCTTTCACATCCTCGGAGACCGTTGGCCGAGGCTTCGTTAATAGGGCACGAATCGCAGCCAAGCCATCCCCAGCAGCAGCGTGAGCACGGTCAACGGAATGCCGGCTTTGCTGTATTCCCAGAACGACACTTCGACGCCCTCGCGGGCCTGCGCTTTCCACGACAATCAGATTCGCCACCGAGCCAAGCACCGTCAGATTGCCGGCCAGTGTGCTCGACATCGCCAGCGCCAGCCAAGCCGTTTCGCGCGACGCGGCGGGAACGGTTTGCGCCAAGGGTTCTAACAACAGCACTGCGGGCACGTTGCTCACCAAATTCGAAAGGCCGGCCGATACTAGACTCAGCACACCGACCGGCCGGTTCAGCAGCCACGTCCAGCGCTCGATGCTCCAGCCCGCGACGACATGCACCTGAAACGCATGGACCACAATAAACAGCCCCGTGAACATGACCAGCAGGCCCCAATCCACCTGTCGATAAATTTTCTTGGGCGCGATGCGATCCAGCAATACTAAGGCTGCCGCGCCCAATGCGACCAATTCCAGCGGCAAGCCGGTGAAGAACAAACTGACCGCGGCCAGCGTGACGATGATTGCCTTCGTTTGCAGCCGAGCGTGGGCGCGACTCGGCGGCACGCCTTTGTCGAAATCGCGTTTCCGTTGAAATTCCGCATTGTCGCGAGGCATCGATTCGCCGCCTGATGCCGAACCATTGCCCACCGTCAACCGCTTGCGATACACCAGCGAGATAACCACATAGGCAATGCCAAGACCAAGCATCGCCACCGGCATCAGCCGCAACACGAAGCGAAGATACGAAATCCCCGAATGCGTGCCGATGTAGATATTCTGCGGATTGCCGGTAATCGTGCCCGTCGAACCGATGTTGGCTGCCGTCGCCAGTCCAATCAGATGCGGCACCGGATCGAACTTCAACCGCCGCGCCAGATGCAACACGAGCGGCGTGAGCGCGAGACAAACGACATCATTGATTAGAAAAGCCGAGAGGACGCCCGACAGCCCGATCGTCGCGACGAGCAGCCCGCGCGGGTGGCAATATGACGCAGGGCCATGCCGGCCAATCGCTGGAAAAAGCCCGACAGGCGCAGCACGCCGACGACAATCATCATGCCGAACAGCAGCAGCAGCGTTTTGAAGTCGATCGAATCGCGGCTGAAGGCCTGATTCACCGTCAACATCCCGGTCACGAGCATCAGCGTGGCGCCGACGAGCGCGATGCCCGCGCGATCGATCCGCAGCCCCGGCACTTTGCCCAGCGCCAGCCCGAGATAGGTCAGGCCGAAGATGATCCACGTTAACCACATTGCTGGGTCGTTCAATCGTGGCTCCTCTGATCGAGCCTGCTGATCGGGCGGTAGTTTCATTTCGGCTGCAGTGTCCGAGCGGATTCGCGTTTCCGGCATCAAAAACCAAAGCATGGCGAATGCGGCGGTGGCAATTGCCGAGAGAAACAAAAACCCGGCGTTGTAGCCGGCATGATGAACGATGCCGCCCGCGATTACTTGGCTCAGCGATGCGCCGATTCCAACCGCGGTGGCGATCGCTCCTTGCGTGAGATTGAAGCGTCCGGTGCCGCGCGTGAGATCGGCGATCACCAGAATCGACACGACATTAAATATGCCGGCCCCCACGCCGTCCAGTATTTGGATCGCCACGAGCAACGCCGGAACATGGGTGAGTGTGTACAGGAAGCCGCGAATCGGCAGTACGCCAAAACCGATCATCAGCAGCGGCTTTCTGCCCCATGATCCGGCGCTTCGGCCCGACCAAGACGAGAGCAGCGAGATCGTCAGTTGCGTCGTGACGACGCAGGCCGACATGAACATCATCGAGCCGCGGCCCTTTCCCTTGGCCAGCATCTCGCCCAAGAGCGGCAGCATCGCCGCGTTGGCGAAGTGGAACAGCACGGCGCACGCGAGAAATGTCAGCAGCGGCCAATCCTTGAACAACTCCCAAACCTTGGCGAGCTTTCCGTCGTTCTTGGGAATATCATTCTCGTCGCGCTTGCCGTCGACCGCCCCCCGCGCCAGTTCATGGTCGATTTCCTCGGGCCGAATCAATCGTAGCGAGAAGATCGTGGGAATCGCTAGCACCACGACAAAGAGGAACACGGCGCGGTCCGAAACGAACCAGCCGAGTAGTCCCGCCAGGATGGCGGCGGCGACGTTGCCCGCGGCATTAAAAGTTTGATTTCGTCCTTGCCGGCAATCAAAGGCCCGCGTGCCCACGATGCCCAACGACATGGCACAGATCGCCGGAATAAACACGCTCGATGTGCCGCCGATCAATACCTGGGCGGTCATCACGGGCCAGAACAACGGGAACAGTGCGATCAGCAGTGCGCCGACGGCCAAAGCCGCCACGCCCGCCGCGACGAGGGCCCGCTTCGCGCGCACTCGATCGACGAGCGCTCCGGCCGGCGTCTGCATCACGATTCCCGTGATCCCACCCACCGTAAGCGCCAAGCCGACCTGCTGTTCATTCCATTTGAAATCGGCGAGATAAATTGCCAGAAACGGACCAAGCCCCGTCTGTACGTCGGCCAGAAAGAAGTTCAGCCAATCGAGTCCCCGCAAAGTTCTCGCCGAGGGCTGCTCGATGCGCGACGAATTCGCACCGTTCACATCGAATCCAGCCCGATCACAAAGGTTCTGAGCGGCTTGTCCGGGAGTTGACGGCATTCGGCGCGATTGCAGCGAATCTCATGCCGACATTTACATAAGACTATCACGGAAACCAAGCAAGAATTTGCGCGTCACTCCGGCAGAGGCTGGTTGCGCGTTTCGGGGAGGAACGGCAGGATCAGAATCCCCAAGAGAAAAATCGAGCACATGCACAAGCCGGCCCAGCGCACCGGCTGGGCCGTGTCGCGGAACATGTGGGTCAATTGGCCGAACGTATATGGCCCGGCCGCGGCCACGAAGCGGCCCACGTTGTAGCAGAACGACGTGCCAGTGCTGCGCAAATACGTGGGGAACAACTCAGGGAAATAAACGGCATATCCGCCGAAGATCGAAAGCTGCCAAAAACCCATCAGCGGGATCAGCCAGAAGACGTCGACGAAGATTGGCCGGCCGCCGATCGTGATTGTCGTCGCGCTCAGACAGCTGAACGCGACGGCGGTGCTAATGAGCGCTCCCAAGAAGCAAATCGCGAATGTCCAGCGGCGGCCGATGCGCTCGGCCAGGTGGCTGAACATGTACATGCCGAAGAACGCCCCCAGATTTTGCAGGATCATCGCGATCGAGGCCCACACCGTGAGCTCGTTGCTGATGGCGGCGCCCCGAGCTTTGATCCGCTCGGCTTCGGCCGTGAGATCCGGCTTGGCGGTCGACGTGACGGACAAGAACTCCGCGCGGCGCTGCCGCTGTTCCGAGGTTTCCGCGGCGCGCTCGCCCGTCGGATCAGGCTCGTCCAAGAAATTCAAGACGGCGGTGGCGTTCGCCGGCTTGCCCTCGCGGCGCAACGCCAGCGCTGCGGTATAGATCGCGCTCGCATCCTTGTCGCCCGGAGCAGCGCCAACCAAATCGATCGGCTGGATGCCTTGCGAGACCTTGTCGAACTCTTGCGGTTGCCGGAGCAGCGCCGCCAGAAACCGCCGATCCTGTTCGGCGTCGCCATGCTCGCGGGCCTGATTTTCGTAATACGACCGGAACACCGAGCGATTCAACTCGGGGCTGAAGAAACCGATACCCCACAGCCCGATCACGCCCGATGCCGCCAGGACCATGCCGGCCAGCGCACGGCGGCGCCAGCGCGGATCGCCAAACAACTCGCGGTAGGAGCCAAGCTGCTTGGTGACCGCCCCTTCATGGGCGACGGCCTCCCAGCGCTCCGGCTCTTTCAACCGGCGGCGGATCAGCAGGGCCAATAGGGCCGGCAAGATGCCCACCAAAAACATCGCCCGCCAGGGCGTGAGCGTCACGCCGAGCACGTGCCACTGAGCCAACCACGAGCCGGCCTTCGCGCAGCCAATAGCAATCACCGCCGAGGAAACATTGCCGATCGTCGACAGCGCTTGGAGCAAACCCAGAGCATGCGGCCTCGCCCGGTCTGGCATCACCTCGGCCACCAAAGCCACGCCCACGGCGAATTCGCCGCCGACGCCCAAGCCGGTGAGAAAGCGGAACAGGGCGAAATCCCAAAACCCGCGCGAGAAAGCGCTCAGGCCCGTGCAAAGGGAGTAGAGCAAGATCGTCAGGAACATGGTCTTGGCCCGGCCGATCCGATCGCCCAGCACGCCGAACATCAAACCGCCGCTGGCCCAGCCCAGCAGGAAAATGGCCGTGGCATAGCCGCCATATTCTGCGGCGTTCCGGCCGCTCTCGGCCAGCAGATCGCGCATGGCCGGCTGCCGCGACAAGGTGAACAACTGCTGATCGAGGCAGTCGAACATCCAGCCGAGCGCAGCGACCAGCAGCACGAACCAGTGATACCGCGTGAGCTCGTGATACCAGCGGCCGGCGCCGGGAATTTTTTTGCTCGCATCGAGGCCGGTCAGGAATTCTCCCATGGATCGAAGGTTCCCCAAAAATTGCCGAAGCGAAACTCGTAGCGAGTGAAAGAACTCCGTGGGATGGCTCTCCCGAGCCGTCTCTGCCGCGATCGAGCGCGGCATCGCGAACCATTTTTGCCAGAACGGCTCGGAGAGCCGTTCCACAGGTGGGCTTTCGGATGGCAGAGCCATCTTAACAAGCGGGCAAGGTGCGAAACAATCGGCGAACCAAGTTCCCGATTAAGCCGTAGCAGCCGTTGCGCATCGCGGCTGCGAGCTACGCAGAGCCGCACAGCCGAAGGCTCCCGACGGCAGGCGAATGTTGCTTGCCGGAAGCGATTGAGGCCCTATGATTGGCAGCGGCCCTCAAACCTCGGGACGCCGATGGCACGCCAATTCGAACCGCAAGTGCAAGCCGCGCTCGACGCGATTTCGCGGATCGAGTCGGGTCATCAAATCTTCAGCGTCGAAGGGGCGCGGGCTTTCTACCTGGCGCTGAACCCCTTGGCCGGACCGCCGGAGCCGGTCGCGCAAGTGAAAGACTGCGAAATCCCAGGCCCCGGCGGGATGATCCCAATCCGGATTTATCGTCCTGTAGAAGGGGTCGTTCTGCCGGCGACGATCTTCTTTCACGGCGGCTGGTTTTTTCTCGGCGGACTGGAAACTCACGACGCGCTGGCCCGCTCGCTCGCCAATGCGTCTAGCTCGGTCGTGATCGCGGTCGATTACCGGCTTGCTCCGGAGAACTCCTTTCCAGCAGCGCCCAATGATTGCTATGCCACGTTGACCTGGGTTGTCGAGAATGCCGAGTCTTTAGGCGTCGATCCAGAAAAAATCGCGGTTGCGGGCGACAGCGTGGGAGGCGCTCTGGCCGCCGTTGTCGCCCGTCGGGCCCACGAGCGGCACGGCCCCAAACTGGTGTTTCAGGGGTTGATGTATCCTTTGACCGACTCGTCGTTCAGCACCGGGTCCTGGCAAGCGTTCGGCGACGGCCCGTTGATCCAGCGGTCGCAAGCGGTGTTGGCCCGGCTGATGTACACGCCCAACAAAGCCGATTGGCAGAATCCCGACGCCTTCCCGCTGTTTGCCGCCGACTTGCACGGTCTGCCGCCGGCGCTGGTGATCACGGCTGAAATTGATCCCTTGCGCGACGAGGGAGAGGCCTATGCCGAGGCAATGCAGCGGTCCGGAGTTCCGGTCGTGCTTTCGCGGTACACCGGGATGATCCACGGCTTTGTCCAAATGGCCGGCGTAATCGACGCCGGCCACAGGGCGATCGAAGAGCTCGCCACCGCGCTCGGGCAAGCGTTCGAGCCGTAGGGTGGGCATCGCCCACCGCGCACGTCGGCATCGCTCAGCGAGCGGTGGGCAGTGCCCACCCTACGGGCCCGAAGGAGCAAGGCAAACCGAATCCTGTACACCGGCTTGCTTCCTCCTTCCTCGTCCTCACGCCCCTCGAACCTCACGCCCCTCAAGCCTTTTCTGCCGCCGAGACTTCTGTACACTAAGGGCATGCCCCCGCCGAGCACTAAGCCGCATCGCGAGCAGCAGATTCTCTCCGTGGTGCGGCGCTATTGGGGATTCGATTCGCTTCGACCTTTGCAAACCGAGGCCATCGAAGCGGCATTGGCCGGGCGCGACTCGTTGGTGGTCATGCCCACCGGCGGCGGCAAGTCGCTCTGTTATCAGGTTCCCCCGGCTTTGGACGGCGCCACCGACGTCATTGTTTCGCCGCTGATCTCGTTGATGAAGGATCAGGTCGACGGGCTGCAAACGTGCGGCTACCCGGCGGCTTGCATTCACAGCGGCCTGACGCCGCACGAGCGCCGCAACGTTGAAACAGAGCTGGCCGCAGGCAAATACCGGTTGTTGTTCATCGCGCCAGAACGCTTGATGGCCCCTTGGTTTTTGCAAACGGCCGCGGCCCTCAAGGTTCGGCGGTTCGCGATCGACGAAGCCCATTGCATCAGTCACTGGGGACACGATTTTCGGCCCGAGTATCGGCAATTGGCCGTGCTTCGGCAGCGGTTCCCGGAGGCCAGCTTGCATGCGTTTACCGCGACGGCCACTCCGCGGGTGCAAGCCGACATCGCGGCCCAACTCGCCCTGCGCGAACCGGCCATCCTGGTCGGGCGATTCGATCGCCCGAATTTGGTGTATCGCATCCTGCCGCAAGTCGATCGGGCCCAGCAAACGTTGGACGTCATCGCGCGCCATCGGGGCGAGGCCGTGATTGTCTACTGCCTGAGCCGTAAAGACACCGAGGCCACGGCCGCCATGCTCACCGGCAACGGCGTCAAGGCCGCGGCTTATCACGCCGGGCTTTCGGCCGAGGAGCGGCATCGCACCCAGGAAGCCTTCGCCGAAGAGCGACTCGACATCGTCGTGGCCACCGTGGCTTTCGGCATGGGGATCGACCGGAGCAACGTGCGCTGCGTGCTGCATGCCACGATGCCGAAGTCGGTCGAACATTATCAACAGGAGACCGGCCGCGCGGGCGCGATGGATTGGAGGCGGAATGCGTGTTGCTCTATTCGGCCGCCGACGCCATGCGCTGGGAAGGACTGTTGCGCCGCTCGGCCGAGGAATCGCACGACCCGGAAGCCTTGGTCGCGGCGCAGATGCGGTTGGTCAAACAGATCCAGCGGCTGTGCAGCTCGACCGAATGCCGGCACAAGGCGCTGACCGAATATTTCGGCCAATCCTACGACGGCGCGAATTGCGGGGCTTGCGACGTTTGTCTCGGCGAGGTCGAAGGGTTGGAAGATAGCACCGTAATGGCCCAAAAAATCTTGTCCTGCGTCTATCGCACCGGGCAGCGGTTCGGCGTCGGCCACGTGGTCGACGTGCTGTTGGGCGCCGATACCGAGAATATCCGCCGACTCGAACATAACGAGCTCAGCACCTACGGGCTGCTGAAGGAATTGCCGAAGAAGGAGATCCAGAGCTTCGTTTATCAACTCGTCGATCAGGGCCTGGTGGATCGGACCGAAGGAGATCGGCCGGTGATGACGCTCAACGACGATTCCTGGGCCGTCCTGCGCGGGCAACGCGAAGTGCGGCTGGTGCGTCCGAAGAAAAAAGTGTCGGCCCGGACGAAGGAGGCCGAAATTTCCTGGAACGGCGTTGATCGCGGGCTATTCGATCGTCTGCGCGATTGGCGGCGGGAAATTGCGCTCGATCGCCAGGTGCCGGCGTATGTCGTGCTCACCGATAATACGTTGCGGGAGCTCGCTCGCATCCGCCCGGCAACAACGAAATCGCTGCAAACGATTTCGGGGATTGGACAGCGCCGGCTGGCGGAATTGGGCGCCGACTTAATCGCGGCGATCGGCGAGTATTGTGCCCAGCACGAGGTGCCGACGGACGTGCAGGCGGAGGCCGATTCCGAGTCCGCGACGGCGAGCGGCACTGCGGTGAGCGGCACGGCTGGGCTCGGCACAGTGGGGAGCGGGCGCATCAGCGAATCGCGCCGGGCCGCGTGCTCGATGTTCGACCAGCAGCGGACGATCGAGGAAGTGATGAGCTACACCGGCCGGGCACGGAGCACGGTCGTTCAATATCTGGTGGAATATATCGCGGCCGGCCATTGTCACGAGATCGACGTCTGGGTCGATCGGCCAACGTATGCCAAAGTCGCGGCGGCGGCAACCGCCACCGAATCCACGCGCATCAAACCGTTGCACGAAAAGCTCGGGGGCGCAGTGAGCTACGACGACATCCGCCTCGTCATGGCCCATCTGCGGGCAAATGCCGATGAATAGCGGCGGCACATGAAATTAGCCGCGACGCGCCAGCGGAGCGCGATCTTTGTCTCCCCTCGCTCCTTGCGGGAGAGGGGCCGGGGGTGAGGGGCTGTCTCGCCAAATGACGCACCATCCGACGTGGCGCCATCACCCTCACCCCAACCCTCTCCCGTCAAGGGAGAGGGAGAACGGTTGTCATACGCCACGCGTCAAGCAATTCAATTCGCCGATTCGGCCGCCGGCCGATGCAAGGTTTCATCTTCCAGTTGCAGGCGCTTCATTTTCTTATAGAGCGTCGTGCGGTTGATCCCCAGCGATTCGGCCGTGGCGTGCCGGTTCCAATTGTGGCGCTCTAGCGCATCCAAAATGATTTGGCGCTCCGGATTGCTCATCGCTTGCTTCAGCGATTTGCCCGACAATTGGCCGATGGCCAGCGGCGCCGACGCCAGCAAGGCCGACGGCAGATCGTCGAGATCGACGAGGTCTCCCTTGCCGAGCAGGACAGCCCGTTCGATGACGTTCTCCAATTCGCGGACGTTGCCCGGCCAGCGATAGCGCTGCATGGCCTGCGCGGCCCCTTCCGAAAAACCATGCACTTTCTTGCCGGACTCGAGGCAAACCTGTTCCAGAAAGTGCTTGGCCAGCAGCGGGATGTCGGACAGCCGCTCGCGCAGCGACGGCAACTCGATGTTGATCACGTTCACGCGGTAATAAAGGTCCTGCCGGAACCGGCCGGCGGCCACCGCCTGGGTCAGGTCTTCATTGGTCGCCAAGATCACGCGGGCATCGACATGAAAGGTCTTCGTGCCGCCGACTTGCTCGAATTGGAGTTCTTGCAGCACGCGGAGCAACTTCACTTGCATGCCGGGGCTGGCGGTGCCGATTTCGTCGAGAAAGATCGTGCCGCCGTCGGCCTGCATGAATTTGCCGAGCTTGTCGCCCGTCGCGCCGGTGAACGAACCGGCCACGTGGCCGAACAATTCGCTTTCCAACAAATTCTCGGGCAGAGCCCCGCAGGCGACTTCCACGAACGGCTTGTTGCGGCGGCCACTGCGGCGATGGATGGCCCGCGCGACGAGCGACTTGCCGGTGCCGCTTTCGCCAGTGATCAGGACCGTGGCCCGGGTGTCGGCGATGCTTTCGACCATGTCGAAAATCCGCAGCATCCGCCGATCGTGGCCCACGATGTTTTCGATGCCGAACCGCAGGTCGAGTTGGGCTTTCAGATTTTCGTTTTCTTCGAGAACCTCGCGCTGATTAAGCGCCCGCTGGATCGCCATTTGGAGTTCTTCGTCGATCAGCGGCTTGGTGAGGAAATCGAAGGCGCCGGCGCGAATCGCCTCGACGGCGACTTCCACCGTGCCGTAGCCGGTCATCAGGATGACGCTCATCTCCGGCCGCGTTTGCCGGCAATGCGCCAGCACTTCGAAACCGTCGCCGTCCGGCAGCCGAACGTCGGCGAGCACGAGGTCGAACGGCTTGCGATCCACGGCCGCCACAGCCGACGCCCGATCGACGGCCACGTCGACCTTATAACTTTGCTCGCGCAGCCAGTCGGCCATTGATTCCAACACATGCCGATCATCGTCGACCAACAACAGCGAGCCTTTTTTCATTGCGTTCACCACGGAGAAACAAGCGGAGGATGCAGGCTGTAAAGCGACCGCGAAAACGGGCAACTGCCGATGGCAAAGCTGTTTGGGGAGTGCAGCGGCGCAGTCGACCAAGTGGGGCAACGGCAACGAATCCGTGTCGTAGTTTATCTACGTCACGCGTGCCGAAAGTCAACGCGGCGAGGGGGGTTGCATGGAATGTCGCAGCGCGGTGGTGGGCTCGATCTCGGCGAGCTGTGCGTGCCAATTATGACGACCATGCCGGCGGCGGGCGCCGCTGGCCAGCGCAGTGTGGCACTGGCCAGCGAAGTCGGCCAGTGCGAGCGCGAGGTTGGCTTGGCCGGCACTGGCAGACGTTGCTTGCCAGTGCCACACTTAGGGTGCTCTAGCGCGGCCTGGCACCGATCGTACCTGATTCGGGGCTGCTGGCAGTGGCATAAAGCTTCTTCGGAATCCGGCCCGAGAGCCATGCCAGGCGACCCGCGGTGATGGCGGCCCGCATGGCGCGGGCCATACCGCACGGATCGGCCGCATGCGCGATGCCCGTGTTGAGCAACACGCCGTCGACGCCCAATTCCATGGCCAGCACCACGTCGCTGGCCGTGCCGACGCCAGCGTCGACGATGACCGGATAGTCCGGATCGCCGTCTTTCAGATACTCCAGGCAAATCCGAATGTTGTTGGGGTTGAGGATCCCTTGCCCCGAGCCGATGGGGCTGCCAGCCGGCATGACGCTCGTCGCCCCCGCTGCCTTCAGCCGCCGGGCCACGATCGGATCGTCGCTGCTATAGCACAGCACCTGGAATCCCTCGGCCACGAGTCGTTCGGTGGCTTCGAGCGTGCCGATTGGGTCGGGCAGCAACGTTTTCTTATCGGCCAAGACCTCGAGCTTCACCCAGTCGGCGCCGGGATTTTCCAAACCAAGGAGAATCTCGCGTCCCAGGCGAGCCACGCGAAGGGCATCGTCGGCCGTGAAGCAGCCGGCCGTGTTCGGCAGCAGCGTATAGCGGCGCGTGTCGATCGAGTCCAACAGATTTCGCCCCTCGGCGTCGATCAACCGTTCGCGGCGCACCGCCACGGTGATGCAATCGGTGCCGGAGAGCTCCAGCGATCGAGCCATCAATTCATGATTGGCATACTTGCCCGTGCCGACGATCGAGTCGACTGGCGAGCGTATGAGTGCCGACCCGCAGCGGGGCGTCGGCGGAATCGCTGCCGGCCGAACTCGTTCGCGAATCGGAGGTTTCAATGCTCATAGCGCCATCGAACGGAAAGCGGGAAATTGATTGCAGCCGCTTCAGCTTAACAAATGCAACGAGCCGCGCGCTCGGAAAAATGCCGCGCGGTTAGTGATCGCAAGGAAATGGGCATTGTGGCTGGTTGTCCTCAATGCAGATTTGAGATACGGTACTCTTGAACCGCGCCGCTGAAACTAATTCATGCTCGATGCCAATGATCCGCTTTGAAAACCGTGCACCCGATGAGCTTCGGCCGCTGCGCATCACGCGTGGCTTCACCCGCACCGCGCCAGGCAGCGTGCTGATTGAAGCCGGTGGCACGCGCGTGCTCTGCACCGCCAGCGTCGATCCGAAAGTGCCCGACTGGCTGGCCGGCAAGGGCCGCGGCTGGGTCACCGCGGAATACAACATGCTACCTGGCAGCACCAACCCGCGCAAGCGACGCGAAAGGGATGGCAAGCTCGACGGACGGACGAATGAAATCCAACGCCTCATCGGCCGCAGCCTGCGGGCGGTCGTGAATCTCGAAGCCTTGGGCGAGCGGCTGATCACGCTCGACTGCGAAGTGCTCGAAGCGGATGGCGGCACGCGCACCGCCAGCATCACCGGGGCATTCGTGGCCCTGGTCGATGCCTTGGCCACGCTCAATCCGTTGCCGCGGCCCGACGTTCTGACGACCAACGTGGCCGCCGTGAGCGTGGGCATCATCGAACGGCAAGCTTTACTGGACCTGGACTATCGGGAAGATGTCGACGCCGCGGTCGATATGAACGTGGTCATGACCGGTGCCGGCCAGTTCATCGAGGTGCAAGGGACGGGCGAAGAATCGACCTTTTCCGAAACTGAGTTGATGCAGCTCCTCGCCTTGGCTCGCCGGGGCATTGCGCGCCTGACGGATCTGCAACAAGAGGCCCTTGGCCTACGCTGGCCGGGATAACGGCTTCCGCGGCGACCGCGCCGCGCATAAGCCTAACGCGCCAGCGAAGGACCAATTCCCTTTCGCCACCCGCCGGTCCTTCGCTTGCGCGTCAGGCTTATAAATGCGGCGTCGAACCGCGGCACTGGCCCTCAATTTTAGGCCCTTGCAAGTCGCTGCGGGCGCACCTAAAAAGGATGCTTCCCAAAGCGGGCAATCGCCGCCGCGGCAGCGGTTTCTTAAGTGCCAAGCATCGGAATCCGAGAGCCATGATCAGCGCCAAGTCTTCCTCTGCGAAAATTGTGTCGAAAGACAACGTCGGGGCCATTTTGTCAAAGGCCCTAGAGGCCGGCGGCGGCTTGCTCCGGCTCACGCCCACCTGGGTGCCGCGCAGCTTCTTGCACCCCGGCAAGCGGATCAAGCTCGCGCCGGGCGATTGGTATGCTTTCGGCGCTCAGCGCGGTGGCATCGACGAGCGCTGGTTCGCCAGCACCACCGAAGCGGCCAACGACAATCGCACGCCCGACGAAGGGCTCAGCTATGTGACGTTCGGCGGCCAGCGATTCACGCTCCGCGACGCGGTGGCGGAAGCGGGCCCTGGACTCATCGGCAAGGCGCTTACCGAGAAGTACAAACGCTGGCCCGTGTACTCGAAATTCTTCGACAACATGGGCCCGATCCCGCATCACATGCACCAGGGTTTCGCCGACGCGAAGCTCGTCGGCCAGGAAGGCAAGCCCGAAAGCTACTATTTCCCGCCGCAATACAACAATGTCGACAACAATTTTGCCTACACCTTCATGGGCCTGGAGCCGGGCACGACGAAGGCCCAACTGCGCAAATGCCTGGAAGACTGGCACAAGGGGGACAACGGCATTTTGGATCTTTCTCGGGCATACCGCTTGAAGCGCGGCACCGGCTGGCTGATTCCGCCCGGCGTGCTGCACGCGCCGGGCTCGCTCTGCACCTACGAGCCGCAATGGGGTAGCGACGTGTTCGGCATGTATCAGTCGCTCGTCGAAGGGCGCGAGGTGCCGTGGGCCCTGCTCGTCAAAGACATGCCCAAGGATAAGCACCGCGACTTGGATTTCATCATCGGCCAATTGGATTGGGAGAAGAACGTCGACACGCATTTCAAGGACCACAACTATTTGGAGCCGATCGTCGACGCAGCCCGCTCTGGCCAAGGCTATACCGACCGCTGGATCGTCTATGGCACGGTCGACGGCCAACAGTTATTTAGCGCGAAGGAGCTCACCATCGAGCCAGGCGCCAAATGTTTGCTCAAGGACCCGGGCGCCAGCGGTTGGATCACGGTGCAAGGTCGCGGCCGCATCGGCCGGCTCGCTTTGCAAACACCGGCGATGATCCACTTCGGCGAAGAGACCGAAGACGAAGTGTTCATCACGGCCGAGACTGCGATGTCGGGCGTGGAAGTGGAGAATACAGGGAGCGAGCCGCTGGTCGGATTGCGATATTTTGGCCCGGACACGCATTCCAGCCTGCCGAAAATCGGCGACTACAAAAGAGGCGGCTGATTTCATCGGGACTTAACTTGAGCCGTTTCACGCGGCGCCCACCGCTGAAGTTGATCTTCACTCGTCTTGGTCCCTGTTCGGATTCGTCGGGATTTCGCAGCACAATTTTCGCCCAGGATTTACCACGATGAGCAACCATCCCCATAATTTTCCCAAGCTTCACAACGCTGCGTGGCCGGGCGTGGTCGGCAAGGGGCCCGATTCCGAGCCGCCCATCGATTTGGACACGATGCTCGATCTGACCGCCGCCGCGGAAGTCGACGGCCAGAAGTTCGACGGCTTCGATCTGTTTCTGTTCGCGCCGCACGTCGATATCGACTCGTCGGACGACGATTTGAAAGTGCTGGCCGACAAGGCCCGCAAGCGAAAGCTGGTGATTGGATCCGTCGTCGCGCCGGTGTGGCCCCCGACCGGCGGTGGGTCGGCGATGGGTTCGGACGAAGATCGCCAGAAGTTTCTCACCCAGGTGAAAAAAGGCTGCCGCATCGCCAGCAAGCTCCGCGAGCTTGGCATTCGCCCTTACGGCGTGGTGCGGATCGACTCAGCCTGCGGCGTCGGCGATTGGCGCTGGGCGATCCCGACGCCAACAGCCGCAGCATCGCCGACACGTTTCGCCAGGCCTGCACGATCGCGGAAGATTTCGGCGAGCAGCTTTCGGCCGAGGGAGAAATCTGCTGGGGCGCGCATGCACAGTTGGCGCCGCATGGTGCAATTGCTGCAACTAGTCGGCCGGCCGCAAACGCTCGGTTTTCAGGCCGACATGGCCCACACGCTGCTGTACGTGATGGGCTACAACGCCCCGGAAGACGCAATTCTGCCGCAGGATTTCGATTGGAAAGACAAGGCCAAGCTGGAAGCGGCGATCAAGCAAGTCGTCTCGGCGCTGCGCCCCTGGACCAATGATTTCCACATCGCCCAGAACGACGCCACGGTCCATGGCACCGGCTCGCACGACAAGACGGGCCGACATTGCTTGCCGAAAGACCCGAACGGAAAACTCGATATCGTCAAAGTCGCCGGCTACTGGCTCCGCGACGATCGCGGCGAACTCTTGCGCCGCTGCCGCCACGTCTGCTGGGACGGCTGCATGTTCCCCAACAGCACGATGATGAACGCCCAGACGTGGCGGGATATTTTAGGCGCAATGGTGGCGGTGCGCGACGCACACGGGTGGAAGGAATGACGAATGTCTAATGACGAATGTCTAAGGAAGCACGAATAACGAATGACGAATGAGAGCGGTAGCAGGCCATTCGATCTCGAGGAAAGAACGGCGCGATTCGGTGAGGCGGCAGTCTCGTTTGCAAAGAGCTTGACGCGAAACGTGATCGTTGATCCGCTTGTGGGTCAGTTAGTTCGTTGTTCGACAAGTATCGGCGCAAATTACTGCGAAGCGGATGACGCGGCTTCGCGAAAAGAGTTCAAATATCGAATCAGTATTTGCAAACGCGAGGCGCGAGAAACAAAGCACTGGCTACGAATGTTGGCAGTGGCAGTTCCCGAGCACAAGGCAGAAGCCCGCAAGCTTTGGCATGAAGCAAGAGAACTTCATCTAATCTTCGCCACCATCCACCGAGGCCGCCCAAACCCCAAGCGAGAATCGTAAGCCCGAATCTGCGCCAGTTTGTCAACTCGGCGGACGACTCCCGTTTACTCATTCGTCATTCGTACTTCCTTAGACATTCGTCATTAGACATTCGTCATTCGCCAAACGCGCCGCTGCTTGAAAGATCATCACGAAGACAAATCATTTCCCTCACGCGAGACCTCCATGTCCAAGCCTCTCAACATCGGCATGATCGGCTACGGCTTCATGGGCCGGGCCCATTCGAATGCTTATCGCCAGGTCAGTCAGTTTTTCCCGCTTGAACATCACCCGGTGCTCAAGGCCTGCTGCGCTCGGAAGGCCGATAAGATCAAGGCCTTCGCCGAGAACTGGGGCTACGAATCGTTCGAGACCGACTGGCGAAAATTGGTCGAGCGGAAAGACATCGACCTGATCGACATCGGGACGCCCAACAACACGCACAAAGAAATCGCGCTGGCCGCCGCCGCCGCGGGCAAGATGGTCCTCTGCGAAAAGCCGCTGGCCATGAATGTGCGCGAGGCGGAGGAAATGTGCGCCGCCATCGACAAGGCGGGCGTCGCAAACATGGTCTGGTTCAACTATCGCCGCGTGCCGGCCATCGCCCTGGCTAAGCAACTGGTCGACGAAAAGCGAATTGGCCGAGCCTTCCACTACCGCGCGACGTACCTGCAAGACTGGACCATCGCCACCGATGTTCCCCAAGGCGGAGCGGCCCTCTGGCGGCTCGACGCCGCCGTGGCTGGTTCCGGCGTGACCGGCGATCTGCTGGCCCATTCGATCGACACCGCAATCTGGCTGAACGGCCCAATTCGCCAGGTCACCGCCCGCACCGAAACGTTCGTCAAAGAGCGGATGCACGCCGAAACCGGCAAGATGCAGCCGGTAGGCATCGATGATGCTTGCATGTTCCTGGCGGTCTTCGAAAACGGCTCGATGGGCACGTTTGAAAGCACCCGCTACGCCCGCGGCCGCAAGAATTACAACACCTTCGAACTGAACGGCGATGCCGGCAGCGTCTATTTTGATCTGGAAGATCCGCAGTATTTGCAGTATTTCAAGTATACGGATCCGAAGTCGGGCCAGAAGGTCGATTCGCACCTGACCGGCTGGCAGAAGGTCCACGTCACGAACCCCGAACATCCCTACATGAAGCAGTGGTGGGTGCCCGGCTGCACGATTGGTTATGAGCACACGTTTATCAACGCCCTCGCCGATTTCCTAAAGGGTTTGGAAACCGGCAAGCCAACGCAGCCCGATTTCCGCGCCGCGCTGGAGACGCAAAAGGTCTGCGACGCTGTGCTCGACAGCGCCAAGAGCGGCAAATGGGTGGAGATTAAGTAAGTAACGTCGCGCAAACGGCACATGGAATGTGCCTACTACGTAGCAGGCATGCTCCGCATGCCGTCGAGTTCATCGCCCTCGCCCCATCTCTCCAATCAATGGAGAGGGAATCTTGCGGTTTGGTCGAAAAGGAGTTCGCCATGCCACACGTCGCCGTGGTGATTCCCGGCATTATGGGTTCGCGGCTCAAACTGGCCGACGAGCTCGTCTGGCCCGGGCCGGTGCTCAGCCTGGTCCTGCCCTATTCGAAAATCACCGAGCTGCTCAGCCCGAAAGTTGTCGCCGACGGATCGATCCGGCAGTACGTCAGCACGCTCTACCAGCCACTGTTCGATGATCTTGAAGCCTGGGGTTTTCACGAAGCCGAGGGGACGCTGATCGACGCCGCCTACGACTGGCGCAAAGACATTACCGAGTCGGCCGAAATCCTGTCGGACCATTTGGAAGAAGCCGTCGCGGTGCATGGGCCGCAAACGGAAATCTCGCTCATCGCCCACAGCATGGGCGGCTTGGTCAGCCGATACTATCTCGAATCCAGCGTGTTTCGCAACCGCGCGGCCTTCCGCTGCGTGAAGCGGCTGGTCACGCTGGGCACGCCGCATCGCGGCGCGGCGATCGCCCTGCCGATGGTTCTGGGAGAACAACGGTGCCTGTTCCTCAGCGGGCCCCAAGTGCTGCAGTGCGCTCGGAATCCGCGCTATCCTTCGTCCTATCAACTGCTGCCCGCGCCCGGCGAGCCGTTCCTCTGGAATGCCGCCGATGGTTGCCAGTCTGAGCCGCTGGATATCTACGATCCGAAGTCGGGCGTGGCCGAAGCGCTGGGGTTGATCGAAGAAAATCTCGAAGCCACGCGCCGGTTTCATGCCGTGTTGGACCCGGCGAAGCGTCCGCCCGGCGTCCGATATTTTTGCATCGCCGGCTCGCGGCAAGCGACCGCCACGCATCTGACGATCGGCGTCGAGGGGAACCAAGGTAAGCTGACGCTCGTCGAGCCGGTAGATGGCGGCGACGGCACCGTGCCGATCTGGAGCAGCTTCTTACCTGGCATGCAGCGGCTGTTTGTTGGCGGCGAACACAGCACGATCTACAAGAATGTCGATCTGCGGCATACGCTCGGCACTCTGCTAACCAATGCTCCGGCGAAAGTCGCGGAGATGATCGCCACGGCCGGCCGCATCGAATTGGCGCTGCGCGAACGGGTGGTCGAGCCACAGAAGACGATCCGGCTCGTGATCAGCATGGCCAGCGGCCAGAAGCCCTTTGCCGGCATGTTGAAACTGGAGCCGGCAATGGTCCATTCCGCCACCGGTCAAATTGAAGGTTACGGCCCCGCGCTTGCCTCCGTGCCACTGCAATACACCGGGGCCAGTCTGCAATCGAAGACATTAATGTTCACCGCTCCCAAGAATCGGGGCGTGTATCGCTTTGCGATTTATGACAATCGTCAGGCCGATCCGCTGGCTTGCGACGAAATCGTCGTGCAAGAACCGACGCACGAGACCGTCCCGATCCGCCCGGCCGGCAGCCCAATATCCAGCGTGGCCGCAGCCGGCCATAATGGAACACCGGCCAATTCCTCGCCGGCTAACACCGTGCCTGATCCGCACATCGCCTCGCATGAACTACTTCGCCCACGGCCGCGCGTTCATTGACGAGCCGTACTTTCTGGCCGGCACCGCCGTGCCCGATTGGCTCTCGGCCTTCGATCGTCGCGTCCGGGCCCGATCGGCCAAAGCGTTGCCGTTGGCCGACGATCCCGATCGTCGCGTGGCCGCACTGGCCCGCGGCATTGTGCGGCATCACGAGGACGATGCCCGCTTCCACGGCACCCGGGCCTTCGCCGAGTTGTCGCTACGTTTGACCGTTGCCGTCCGCGAAGCCGTGGGGCCCGACGATTCATTCCGGCCGAGTTTTCTGGGCCACATCCTCGTCGAGTTGCTGCTGGACGACATGTTGATTCGCCAGGATCCCCGGCGGCTGGAGCGATACTACGTGGCGATGGCCGAGGTCGATCCGCAGCTTGTCCAAACAGTCGTCAATCGCATTTCGGTTCAGCCGACACGGCGACTGGCGGAATTTTTGCCGCTGTTTTGTCGCGAGCGGTTCTTGTGGGACTATGCCGAGGATGGCAAACTGATGGTGCGCTTGAATCAGGTCCTGCGTCGAGTTGGTCTCGCGCCGTTGGCGGAATCGGTTCGCGAGATTTTGCCAGAAGCCCGAAGGCAAGTCGCCGAGCGCGGGTGAACTATTGGAATTTGAAATTGTGGAGCATCCGAGGAACAACGCAACGTCGCGGGAGGGCGAGGCTCCTGCCGAGCCGGAAGTGCATGGCTCGGCAGGAGCCTCGCCCTCCCGAAAATAGAAGTCGATTGGCCATGCAATTTGTCGTAGCACACGTCCCACCCATCACCCCGGTCTCAGAATTGCTCCCATGAAATACGGTATGAACTTGTTGTTATGGACCGATCACTTGCACGACGGCCTATTGCCGGCGTTGGAAAAGATCAAGCGCATGGGTTACGACGGCGTCGAAATTCCGCTGTTCGACCTGAGCCTCGATTACACAGCCTGGGGTAAGCGATTGAAAGATCTGGGGCTGCAATGCACGGCCGTCACGGTGCGCGGCGGGGCGGACAACCCGATCAGCCCCGATCCGAAAAATCGCGCCGCGGGCGTTGCCAAATCGAAACAGACGTTGGATTGTTGCCAGGCTGCGGGCGCTCAAGCGCTCGTCGGGCCCTATCACTCTGCGATCGGTGAATTCAGCGGCCAAGGACCCACCGCCGACGAATGGAAATGGGGCGTCGAAAGCATGCGGCAAGTGGCCGAGCATGCCCAGAAAACCGGCGTCACGCTGGCGGTCGAATATCTCAACCGTTTCGAGTGTTATCTGCTGAACACCGCGGCCGACGCGGCCCGGTTCATCCGCGACGTGGGCCATCCAAGCTGCCGCACGATGTACGACACGTTCCATGCCAATATCGAAGAGAAAAGCCCGGCCGAAGCCATCCGCACCGCCGCGCCGAATCTGGCGCTGGTGCATATTTCGGAAAACGACCGGAGCACGCCCGGCGCCGGCGCGATTCCCTGGAAAATCACCTACGACACGCTGCGCGAGATCAACTACGACGGCTGGATGGTGGTCGAGGCGTTCGGGTTTTCGCTGCCGGCCTTGGTGGCCGCCACGAAAATCTGGCGGCGGATGTTCACCAGCGAAGAGCAACTCGCCGCAGACGCCCTGAAATTCATGAAATCGCAAGTCGCCGTGCGCTGGTAACATTGCTCCCGTTTTGGGCGCCGGGCTTGCCCGTGGTGCCGCCCATCGTGGATCAAGGACGGACCCGATGTCGAGACAGGCCAAATCAAAATCGCCGGCCAACGGCAAATCGTCGCCCGATCCGAAATCCATCGCGGCACCGCAAGATCTTGGCCTCAACTCATTCCGCAACGTGCCGGAAGACGAGGGCCTGTCGCTCGACAAGCTGAAGGGGGCATTCGCCGCGATGCTCGGCGCCGGCGACGATCCCTATTCGGTCCCGGCCGATCCCGAACAAGATCCACTCCAGCCGGCCATCGTCGTCGAAGAAGAAGCCGATTCCGGCAGCCGGTCGACCGTCGACGGGGCCTGTGAGGTCAATCCGCGCAGCATTCTCGAGGCGATGCTGTTCGTGGGTCTGCCCGGCAACGTTCCGCTTACGGCGCAGCAAGTGGCCGGACTGATGCGCGGCGTCCGCCCGGCCGAAATCGATGAACTCGTCTCCGACCTGAACGCCGATTATGCCCGTTCGGGCCGGCCCTACACGATCGTCAGCCAAGGGCCCGGCTATCGGATCACGCTCCGCGAAGAATTCCAGCCGGTGCGCGAGCGATTCTTGGGCCGGGCGCGCCAGGCGAAGCTCTCGCAAGTGGCAATCGAAGTGCTGGCTATCGTGGCCTATAACGGACCGCTCACCGCCGATGAAGTCTCTCGCCAGCGCGGCACCGCAAGCGGTTCGGTCCTGGCCCAGCTGGTCCGCCGGCAGTTGCTCCGCTTGGACCGCGATGAAGCCAACCCGCGCGTCGCCAAATACTCAACCACGGAGCGTTTCCTCCGCCTCTTCGGCGTCGAAAGCCTCGCCGATCTGCCCCGGACGGCCGATCTCGACGCGCACTTGATGGCGGCTTGATTTTCTGCGGTGTGCCTGCCACTGCATCGTGTGCCACTGCATCGTGTGCCACTGCATCGTGTGCCACTGCATCGTGTGCCACTGCATCGTGTGCCACTGGCAAGCAACGTCTGCCAGTGGGGAGCGCCAGTTGGCGTGGCCAGCACGGGCAGACTTCGCTTGCCCCTGCCACACGGCGTACGTCGCTTGCCCAATGCTGCGCGCTACTCCTTAATTAAATCGCGGACCGTCATGCCGGCGGGGATCATCGGCAGGACGTGTTCTTGATACGGCACTTCCACGTCGAGCACATACGGCCCGTCGTAGGCGAGCATCTCCTTGATCGCGGCGGTCAGTTCCGATTTCTTCTTCACGTGCCGGGCGCCGCAGCCGAAGCCGTGGGCGATGCCCACGAAATTGGGATAGCGCTCGGCGGGTCCGAGGCCGTCCCCTTCGCCGGTCGCTTCCGGATTATCGATCGGACCGAGATAGGTATGGGCTCGATTGCCCTTGAAAAACCGGTCCTCCCACTGCACGACCATGCCCAAGTGCTGATTGTTTAGCAGGAGCACCTTCACGGGCAGCTTTTCGCAGAAACAGGTGGCCAGTTCCTGAATGTTCATCAGGAAGCTGCCGTCGCCGTCGATATCGATGACCAGCTTGTCCGGATGAGCCGCCTTCGCTCCCATGGCCGCCGGCAGGCCAAATCCCATCGTCCCCAAGCCGGAGCTCGACATCCAAGTGCGGGGATGAAAGAACTTGTAGAACTGCGCGGCCCACATTTGATGCTGGCCGACGCCGACCGAGACAATCGTGTTCTCGCCTCCCGCGATGCGCGACAATTCGGCGATCGCGTGCTGGGGCAAGATGCCGTCGAAGGTTTCATCGTAATGGAAGGGGTCGGCGGCTTTCCATTCGTCGATTTGCTTGTGCCACGGCTCCAAATCCGCGTCGGGCGGCTCGACGACTTTGTTCAACTCCGTGAGCGCGAATTTCAAATCGCTCACGATGCCGACATGCGCCACCTTATTCTTGTTGATCTCCGACGGATCGATGTCGATGTGGACGATGAAAGCATCGCGGGCAAACTCTTCCTTCTTGCCCGTCACGCGATCGTCGAACCGCACGCCCAGCGCGAGCAGCAAATCGGCCTGCTCGACCGCGTAGTTCGAATAGACGCTGCCATGCATGCCCAGCATGTCGAGCCAGAGCGGATCGTCGGCCCGGATCGCGCCCAGACCCATCACGGTCGTCGTCACCGGGATGCCGGTCTTATGGACCAGCGCGCGCAACTCATCGCTCGCGCCAGAGGAAATGATCCCGCCGCCGGCGTAAATCACCGGCCGCCGCGCCGCTTGATGGCTGCCGCCACCTGCGCGATTTGCTCCGGCTGAGCGCGGCGTACATCCACGCGATAGCCCGGCAGATTCAACGGCTCGGTGTAATCGGGCGTCACCTGGGCTTGTTGAACGTTCTTGGGCAGGTCGACCAATACCGGCCCCGGCCGGCCCGTGGTGGCGATGTGAAACGCTTCGCGCATCACGCGAGCAATATCTTTGGCGCTGCGTGACCAGATAATGGTGCTTCGTGATTCCGCGGCAGACTTCGACGATCGGCGTTTCCTGAAACGCATCGGAGCCGATGACCGACGTGCCCACCTGTCCCGTGAGCGCGATGAGCGGAATGCTGTCGAGCTTGGCATCGGCGATGGCGGTGACGAGGTTCGTCGCGCCGGGGCCGCTGGTGGCCATGCACACGCCGGCTTTGCCCGTGGTGCGAGCATAGCCTTGCGCGGCGAAGGAGCCTCCTTGCTCGTGTCGCGGCAGGATGGTCCGCAACTGGTCCTTGAACCGGGTCAGCGCCTGATGCAGCGGCATGCTGGCCCCGCCCGGATAAGCGAAGATCACCTCCACGCCATGATTCACGAGCGACTGGACCACCACGTCGGCGCCCGTCACCATCTGCTGGGCGTTGCGGGCTTTCACGGCATTGGCCACGGGGACACCTCTTCGACTCACGCTATTTGGATCGGACATCGGGGCCGAAGCCCCGGAACAACTAACGGCCTATCCGAGAACCGGCGGGGACTGGCTCATTTTGCGATGCCCTGTGAGCAAAATGTGCCTGTCCCCCTCTCCTCGGCCGGTTCTCGGATAGGCTCTAAGAATAAGCCCCAGTCGCGCGGCTGGCAACGCCGGATTTGGCCAGGCCCCCGACGCCCGGGCAGCCGGATGGCGGTTGACCGGTTGGCGAGAATAAGTCTGGAATTCGATTACTCCCGGATTGCGCGGGCGAGTGGTCATGTCGCGGCCACGGCTGTTCGGATCGCGCCGGCAATCGTACAATCGGCATCCGTGCCAGGTTTTGCCTGCATTTGAGGCTGCGTTGACGGCCTGACGAACCAGACAAGCGAGCCGGCCGCCAGGCTCGCTGCAATTTCGAAGTTTATTATCATCACCCGCGATTGGAGTCTTGGCCATGCGAACGACCTCCGAAACCCTGGGCACGCTGCTTGGCCGCTTCTGCTTGGCGCTGATTTTTCTGTTGTCGGCCGTCGGCAAAATCAAGGAACCGGCGGGGACGGAAACCGAGATGAAAAAGTGGATGCAGGCGCCTGAAAGCATCGTGCAGGTCGCCGATGGAGCGATCACGCCGCTGCGCTGGGCGTCGATTGTCGTCGAAATGGGCGCCGGTTTGATGCTGCTCGTCGGCTGGCATGCTCGCATTGCGTCGCTGCTGTTGATGCTGTTCTTGATCGCCGCGACCTACTACTTTCATCCCTTCTGGAGGTTCCAGGGCGAAGCAATGCAAAACCTGATGATCGAGGCCCTGAAAAACCTGGCGATTTTCGGCGGCCTATTGATGATCTTCGGCGCGGGGCGGGAATGTGCAGTCTCGACTATCGGCGGGCTGCGCAGGGAAATCGTCGTCTAGTACGCTGCGGCGCGGCGGGCTCGGCAAGCCGGAGCGGCTAACTTGGGATTCAATGAATTTTTGGCACACGCAGGTGATCCGTGGAAACTCAGGTGGTGGTGCTTGGTGGTGGGCCCGGCGGCTATGCGGCCGCATTTTTGGCCGCCGATTTGGGCATGAAGGTGACGATCGTCGACGCCGAGCCGCGACTGGGTGGCGTGTGTCTGCTGCGCGGCTGCATTCCCTCCAAGGCGTTGCTGCATGTCGCCAAAGTCGTGAGCGAGACCAAGGAACTCGGCGGCTGGGGACTCAAGTTCGCCCCGCCGCAAATCGAGGTCGACGCGCTCCGCGCTCGCAAGGAAAAGGTGATCGACACGCTGACCGGCGGCTTGAAACAGTTGGCCAAGCGGCGCAAGGTCGAGGTGATCCAGGCCCGGGGCACTTTCGAGAGCTCGACGCGGCTGCGGCTCGACCGGATCGACAAGCCGGGCGAAGTCGAGCGCTTGGATTTCGAGCATTGCATCCTGGCCACCGGCTCGCGCCCGTTGCGTTTGCCGGCGTTCGACTTGCCGACGAAGCGGATCATGGATTCGACCGCCGCTTTGGAATTGCCCGACATTCCCGAGTCGCTGCTGGTCGTCGGCGGCGGTTACATCGGCTTGGAAATGGGCACGGTGTATGCCGAGCTCGGCGCGAAGGTGAGCGTGGTCGAATTGACCGACGGTTTGCTGCCCGGGGCCGATCGCGATTTGGTCAAGCCGCTGCACGCTCGGCTGGAGAAGCTCTTCGCGGCGATTTACTTGAAAACCAAGGTGGTTTCGCTGGCGGACAAGGGAGATTCGATCGAAGTGAATTTCGAAGCGGCCGAAGGGGGCTCGCCGCGCAGCGAGCGGCTTCGGCCGTGTGTTGGTTTCCGTCGGCCGGCGGCCCAACAGCGACGGCCTGGGATTGGAGAATACGCGAGGTCAAGCTGGACCGCCGCGGATTCTGCCTCACCGATGCCCAGCAGCGCACGGACGACCCCCATATTTTCGCCATCGGCGACGTCGCCGGCGAACCGATGTTGGCCCATAAGGCGGCTCATCAAGGCAAAACGGCGGTCGAGGCCTTGCACGGCGGATCGGCGGTGTTTCAGCCGAAGGCCATTCCCGCGGTCGTGTTCACGGATCCGGAAATCGCCTGGGCCGGCCTTACCGAAGAACAAGCCCGCCGCGAGGAGCGGACGGTCGAAGTGGCCCGCTATCCCTGGGCCGCCAGCGGACGGGCTCAATCGCTGGGCCGCACCGAAGGCTTGACGAAATTTCTCTACGACCCCGAAACAGAGCGCGTCGTGGGCGTGGGCATCGTGGGGGTCGGCGCCGGCGAACTGATCGCCGAGGGCGTGCTGGCCATCGAGATGGGCTGCACCGCCCGCGACGTGGCCGACTCGATCCATCCGCACCCGACGCTCAGCGAGACACTGGCGTTTGCCAACGAGGTGTTTCTGGGGACAGCCACCGAGATCTATCGCCCTCGGCAGCCGGCATCGTAAGAACGACCACGTTTTTGTGTGCCACTGGCAAGCAACGTCTGCCAGTGGCGAGCGCCAGAACGGTTGGAGGCGCAAGAAATCCTTGTCGGCACTGGCAGACTTCGCTTGCCAGTGCCACCCATCGGAATCTATTGCTGATTGCCGAAGTTCAAGTCTTCGTACGGGGCCTCGATCGGCATCTGGTCGACAACTAACTGGGCGGTCAGCCGGGCGTCGTGATCGAGATCGGCCCAAGTGTACGTCCCGTCATTCGATGGCACGCTGGGCGCATCGGTCGCTGCCACTTGCTTCGTTTGCGGGCCGACGTTCGCGGGAGCGACCATCGAGAGCTGCCAGCCTCCCACGGCCATGACCAGCAACGCGGCCGCCAAGGCCGCCCATGACAAAATCTTGCCGTGCCGCCAATCGTTGCCGCTACTGCTGCCGACAGGACTGTGCGTGGAAGCCTGCACAATCCGTGGCTCGGACGCCACTGCCGCAATCGTACCTGCGGCAATCGCCGCGCGCAATGTCGGCGCCAGCCAAGCTCACCGGCCGCTGCTGGCTATTGCGAACTGCCAACATGATCCGGCTGTGCAATTCCTCGGAGAAGGCAGGGCGCTCCTCAGCGCTCCGCGGCGCAGTTGCTCGGCCAGACCATCATCGTTTCGAAAACCTTCAAACACATGCAGTTCGTTAGACATTAGACACCTTCCACTCTGCCCTTGAGCCGGCAACATCCGATCCGGCGGTGTAAACGGCAACCCCGCTGTCGTCGACCAATTCCCGCAAACTTGGCATTAACTTCTTTCGCGCCCGAAATAATATCGTCTTGATAGCACCGCGCGTGCGACCCAAAACCCGACCGAGATCGGCGGTGCTCATTTCCTCGACGTAATAAAGCCACAACACCGATACTTGCTCTTCATCCAATACGGTCGCTACCGTCTGCCAGATCGAACGTCGATTTTCTTCCAAGCCCAAGGAATCCGCGACGTCGGCGACGCCCGAGCGGATTTCTTCAGGCCGCAGCATCGTTTCTTCGCGAGCTTGTTTCCGACGCAAGTTCAACGACAACCGATGGGCGATCGTGAACAGCCAGGTCCGGAACCGCCACAGCGGCTGATATCGGGCCAGTGCCCGATGCGCCCGCACGAGCGTCTCCTGGGCCAAATCCTCGGCGTCGGCGCGACAGCGCGTCCGGCGCAGGAGGAACTGCACCAGCGGCACCTGGAGGCGCCGCACCAACTGCTCGAAGCTCGCCGCGCAACCCGCCTGCGCCTTTAACGCGAGTTGTTCCTCGGTCAGGGCGTCGGTTGTTGCGCTCGTCGCGGAATTCGTTTCCGGATTCGCCACGTAAGCAACTCAAATCTAGGTTTGCTCTCGGTAGCCTGCGGGCGAGAAAATATCGCGCCCGCCGCATTCCTCTGGCCCCAGCCGCCGCGCCGAGCGGCGATTCAACTTCGCTGGGGCTAGCCTTCCTTGATTTTACGCGGCGAACTACTCCGATGCATCCTCATTTTCCGAATCGCGATCTGTAGCCGGAGCCTTTGTCTCCGGACCACGGTCCGAGCTGTCGGCATGATGGTGCCGGAAATGTCCGGGACCGGCATGACGAGCGCCAGCGTCCCGCTGCCCGGCTTGGTCGTGGGCTCCTTCATGAGCCGCGCCTTCGCGTGAAGCGCCGGCGTGGGCCGAACCTGCGTCGAACGCATGCTCACCGTGATGCGCTTGCGGCGCCGATTCAGGTTGGGCCTTGTCGTCCTTGCCAGGTTCGTCGTACGAGGCAGGCCGCGCAGAACGTGCATGGCTGGCGCTTTCGGCGTGCGAAACACGCTCGCTTTGTGAAGCCCGATCGGCGCTACGGGGTTCACGCTCCGGCCGAGCGAATCGGGCCGGTTCGGCACGATCGTCGTTTTCATTGGCGAAGCCGCGATCGCCGCGGAAGCTTTCGTCCCGACGCATCGCCTGACCGCGACTCATGCGCTCGCCGCGATCGAAATTTTTCCGGATGGAACGGTCTTGCGGACCGGCGTCGTCCTCGTCATCGCGATCGGCGAAACGATCCGGGGCACCGCGCATCGCATACCCACCGCGGAAACCTTCTTCGCGGTCGTAGCCGCGATCCGGACCGTAGCTGCCGCGATCGAATCGATCTTCGCGGGCGAATTGCCGTGGGCCTTCATCCTCGTCGTCGCGAGCCATGAACCGCTGGCGATCGCCGCCGAAATTGCGCTGGCCGCGGAAACCGTCCTCTCGATCGAATGCTTCCTCGCGATCGGAGTCGTCGCGACCACGATCGGCGAAACCGCGTCCGCCACGCTGACCACCCCAAGCGGCATACTCTTCGCGATCGAATCCGCGCTCACTGGCCATCCGCTGGCCGTCCCGCAAGCCCCGTTCGTACGCAGACACTTCGTTGTCACGGGAATCGCCTTCATCTTCATCCGCGAAACGATTCGATTCGCGATTGCCGAACTCTTCGTCGCGCTCGCCACGATCCCAACTGCCGAACTCTTCGCGATCGCCGCGGAAACCGCGCTCGCGATCGAAACCGCGGTCGCCTTCGTCATCCGCGAATCCGTCGTCGTCGGAGAAGCGGTCATGCGACCGATAAGCGAATTGACTATCTTCACCGCCGTGCCAAAAGGCTGCCGGGCCTGATCCTGGGCGACCATGCGGTCCCGGTCCTCGATGACCGTGCGGGCCGCCGGGGCCACGCATGCCAGGTCCGGGATGACCGTGGGGTCCGCCCATTCCTGGAGGTCCGAACATTCCATGCGGGCCGGGTCCACCAAAACCGGCGCCGAAACGGCCCGGATGTCCCTTGTGGCCGTGATGTGCTTTCGAGTGGCCTTTGTGGCCCATATGGCCGTGATGCTTGTGATGGCAGTGATGTCCATGATGGCCGCCGCGGCCGAAACCGGCATGCATGCCGCCACGACCGAAGCCGCCGGCGCCGAAACCACCGAAGCCGCCATGACCAAACCCGCGGTGCCCGAAGCCACCTGGCCCGAAGCCGCCGAATCCGCCATGACCGCTCATGTGTCCCTTGTGGCCGTGACCATGATGACCCTTGTGCCCGCCATGACCCTTGTGACCATGGCCGCTCATGTGTCCCTTGTGGCCGTGACCATGATAACCCTTGTGCCCACCATGACCCTTGTGACCATGGCCGCTCATGTGTCCCTTGTGTCCGTGACCATGATGACCTTTGTGTCCGCCATGACCCTTGTGACCATGACCGCTCATGTGTCCCTTGTGGCCGTGACCATGATGACCTTTGTGTCCGCCATGACCCTTGTAACCATGACCGCTCATGTGTCCCTTGTGTCCGTGACCATGATGACCTTTGTGTCCGCCATGACCCTTGTGACCATGGCCGCTCATGTGTCCCTTGTGTCCGTGACCATGATGACCCTTGTGTCCGCCATGACCTTTGTGACCGTGGCCGCTCATGTGTCCCTTGTACGTGCCGTGACCATGATGACCCTTCTGTCCGCCCGCCCTTGTACCCTTGTGGCCGTGACCATGATGGCCCTTGTGACCACCATGACCCTTGTGACCATGACCGCTCATGTGTCCCTTGTGGCCGTGACCATGATGACCCTTGTGACCACCATGACCCTTGTGGCCGTGGCCGCTCATGTGGCCCTTGTGACCATGACCGTGATGGCCCTTTTGTCCGCCATGACCCTTGTGACCATGGCCGCTCATGTGGCCCCAGTGGCCATGGCCATGATGTCCCTTGTGGCCGTGACCATGATGTCCATGTGCGGCCCTGTGGCCGCGGTGGCCATGACCACCTTTGTGCCCGTGATGCCCATGGTGATGATGGCCAGCCATGTGGCCATGATGACCCTTGTGTCCGTGACCCTTGTGTCTGTGATGGTGATGGCTGGCCTTGTGGCCTTTATGACCGTGATGATGATGGCCGTGCTTTCCGCCACGTTTGCCGTGATGCTTATGGCCGGCCTTCGCGCCCTTGGCGTCCGACGGACTCTTCGACGTCGACTTTTTCGCGCCCGGCCCCTTTTTTTCGCCCACGGCAGCGCCTGGCTTGCCGTGATGGCCGAACATCATCAGGCCCCAAGGATGCCCCTGGCCCGGGCCATTCTTGGCTGTTTTGCCTTGCGATTCGCCTGACTTCTGGTGGGCCTGATGGCGCTCTTTCATCTTCGCGAATCTTGTCGCCGATCTTGATGATGTCGGCGGCCGAACCCTTCCAATCGACGCTGAGGGTCTTGCCCTTGGATTCGAACTTCACCTCGTCGAGCAGTTTTTTGGCGTCGGGATGGTCGCCCAGCCGCAGATCGCCCATCGCAACCAAGCCTTCGCCGATGGCTTTGAGCTGAGTCGCGGTCGCGTCGTCGGCCAATCCCAACGTCAGGTCGCTGAACGCGTTGCCCTCGCTTTCGCCCGCAACATAATTGACCTGCTCGAGCTTCTTCGCCAGCGGAAAATGGGTCGGCATCTTGACTCCGGCCAAGCCGGTCACAGCCAGGCGAATGACGGTTCCCTTCGGTACTTCGCCCAACAGAGGCGAGCCGGTCGCTAAGCCCCCCTTACCGCCGATGACAGCCAAAGCCGCCTTCAAATCGGATTCGGACGCACTAACGACCGCCACGCCCTCTTTCGGGAAAGAGACGTAAACCGTGTGGCCGTGATGCTCTCCGGCGCCCTTTTCCGGCTTGGCCGCCGACTTGCCGTCCGGCTTCGTGGCTGGCTTGGCTTCCGATTTTGCGGCTGGTTTTGCGGTTGGCTTTCCATCCTTCGCCGCATTCGGACCGTGCTGCCCATGGTGACCGTGATGATTCTCGGTAAAGCTGTAAATCTCGTGATCGCCGTCTTTTGCGCTTTTGAAGTCGGGCTTGGCCTTGAGCTTGGCCATGACTTTGTCTTTGTCCGCCTTGGCATAAATGAGCATCACGCCCGTGTGCGGCTTAAGCTCGGAGCCATAGAGCGTGACGCCATGCAGATCCTGGGGCAGTTCCATCCCCAGGTCGGTCTTGATCTTTTCGATCGCCTTCTTGACGCCTTCATGCTCCAGCATGTGCTTGTGCATGTCTTCCCCGATCTTCGACGCATGTGCGGCATCGAAGTCGATGTGCAACAACCACTTAGCATTATTGCCTACGTCGCTTTGATTGAGTGGGGCTGCCTGCAAACCGGCACTCAACGTCAATGCAGATCCGAATGCCAGCAAGGCAAACAAGCGTCTCATGGCCAATCTCCAGAAGGGAAAAAAGAGGGTCGAAATCGTTCCGTCTGCATTCTCTTACACAGTGAGCGAATAAACGGTTACAAGTTGGGCTATGGAATGGATGGGAAGGATGCCGACTAAAGTGAGTTTGGGTAACATGAACTGACTAAGAAAAGCGGGCAGACAGGCCGATGTTCACCGTCTCGAAGGCTCGCAATCCTTGGTGCGCCCCTACAGCCTGTTGAAAAAGGGGACAGGCACTACGCGGTTACGTCAATACTGGGGGAAATCCTCTCGTTCGCTAAGAGCCAGTCCCCTTTTTCAACAGGCGGCTAAGCCTCAGCCTTTAGAAGTCTTGACTGAACTCGCGGCGCCGAGGGGGTCAGTCTGCAATTTGCTCACGGGGCAATCGCAAAATGGGGACGGGCCCCGGTTGGTTAAGTTGGCAATTCTTAGAGCCTTAAGCCATCGAGCCCGCGCTTAAAGGTCGTAGATCGGATCCAGCTTCCGATGCAGGTCGCTCAGCAGCGGTTCGGGCGATAAGGGCCGGCCGGTCACGCGCTCGATCAATTGCGCGGCGGTATAGCAAGCGCCGTGTTGATGGATTTCGCGGCGCAGCCAATCGCGGAGCGGAATGAACTCCCCGCGCGCGAATTGCTCAGCCAACCCGCCGAGATCTTGGTCCGCTTTCGCGAACAATTGCGCCGCGTACATGTTGCCCAGTGAATAGGTCGCGAAATACCCGATCAGACCCGAGCTCCAGTGAATGTCTTGCAGCACGCCGTCGGCGTCCGTGGGAGGCGTGATACCGAGAAATTGCCGGTATTTCTCGTTCCAGGCGCTCGGCAAATCGGCGACGCGCAGTTCATCGTCGATGATGGCCCGTTCCAATTCGAAGCGAATCAGGATATGCAGATTGTAAGTGGCCTCGTCGGCTTCGACGCGGATCAAGGTCGGCCGCACGTCGTGAATTGCGCGGTAGAAATCGTCCAATTTTTCGCCCCCCAACGCCGCGGGAAACGCCGCCTGGGCAAGGGGGAAAAAATATTCCCAAAACGCGAGGCTTCGCCCGACCTGGATCTCCCACATCCGCGATTGCGACTCATGAATTCCCAGCGAAAGCGTCTCGCCAGGCGGCAGCCCGAATAGTTCCGGCTCGAGGCCTTGCTCGTAAATGCCGTGTCCCGCTTCGTGCAGGATCGCGAAAAACGCGGTCGGAAAAAAGTGCTCGTCGTAGCGCGTTGTGATCCGGCAATCGTGCGGGCCGAGGCCCGTGGTGAACGGATGCGGCGTGACATCCAACCGGCCGCGCTGGAAATCGAAACCGATTTTCTCGGCTCCGAACTTGCCGAATTGTTGCTGCGCGACGAGCGGATAATGCCGCGAGAGAAGTTCGATATTCGGCGAACGGCCGCTCGCGCCAATTGACTCCACCAGCGGCACCAGCCGCTCGCGCAGCGTGTCCAGCACAGCCGCCACGCGCGACGTCGATTCGCCCGGCTCGAAATCATCCAACAGCGCGTCGTAGCGACAGCCGCTGTGGCCCTGGGCGTCGGCCTGCTCGCGCTTGAGCGCGAACATTTTCTCCAAAAGTGGCTTAAATGCCGGGAAATCGTTGTTTTTGCGGGCTGCTACCCATGCCTGCTGGGCGAGGACCGAGGTGCGCGCCAACTCCTTCACAAGTGCCTGCGGAAGGTTCACGCGCTTGTCGTATTGCCGCTTCAGTTCGCGAATCGTCGCTCCCGACTGGCTATATCGGTCCGTGGCGAGCTCGCTCTGTTGCAGCTCGGCCAGCCACTCGCCAAACCGCGGATCGGTCCGCCGTTCGTGCACCAACCCGGCCAAGAGCGTGATCTGTTCGGCGCGATAATTTCCCGCCGCGGGTGGCATCAGCGTCTGTTCGTCCCAGCCCAACACGGCCTCGGTCGAGACCAAGAGCGCGGTCTCACGAGCATGCTGCACGACCTTTTCATAGATTGCGGCATTTGACATACCGCGAGCCTAGTCGGTGCCGCACTGGCTGGCAAGCGGCAGATTAGGCCATCGGCGCTTCGTCCGTTCGATGAAGTTTCGAGGACGCCACGGATCGTGCAAACAGCAACCGTAGGCCCCAAAGCTGTGGCGATTCGGATCCAGCGGAAATCATCATTTGTCATCCGCGTTGATCGGTGCGATCCATGGTTTTTTTCGATGCTTTCGCGTAGGAAAATCAACCACCGATGGCACGAATGGTACGGATGAACGAACATCAATGGCTTTTACTCACGAAACAGGGCACCGCCACCCTGGTCGCGCCAGCTGCCGTTCGACAACGAGCCGTAGCGAACCAGATCCAGTCGATCTAGCGAATTCCCAAGTCGCGTTCGATCTGTTGCGACTTCGCGCTCACGCCGTCGAACTCGCCGGTGGGGGCGTCGGCCGGCCGGATGGTCGCGCTGTCTTTGACCATGTCGTCGTGAAACGTGTCGCCCATCAGATTCGGCTTCTGCGGCGTCGTGCAACTCGTTCCGCACAAGGCGAGGAAACAAAAGCCGATCCAGAGCCAATGACGACTCGGCCGCCCGTCCGCGACCGTGGCATGCGCATGCGCGGGGTTGCTCGAGACCCTATTGCGCGCGGATGGGAGATTTTCACCATGCTTCGGCCTTCAGCCATCGAACGACGGCGGATCCAAAGGCGTTGGAATTGAAGAGGAGACCGATTCGGGCCGGGACTTTCCCAAAACCGGCGCCTCGTGTCCAGAGCGATTGCGGAAATGGCCCATTTTGGACAGGATGAGAGGGCCGGCGGGGACTCTCCCAATTTTGTGAGTGCGGCTGAACAAAATGGGACTGTCCCCTTTGCCCAGACGGTTCTCGGATAGGCTTCAAGGGATTCAACATGCTCGACGTGCTGGTAATCGCCCCGCATCCGGACGATGCCGAATTGGGCTGCGCCGGCGCGATCCTGCGCTGGAAAGATCAGGGACTCCGCGTCGGCATTTTGGATCTCACGAATGGCGAACCGACGCCGCACGGCTCGCCGGAGATTCGAGCCCGCGAAACCGCCGCGGCCAGCGCCGTGCTGGGGCTCGATTGGCGCGAGAATCTGGGTCTGCCAAACCGCAGCCTGCAAGCCACGCTCGAAGCGCGGCACCAGTTGGCCGGCGTGTTCCGGCAGCAGAAGCCGCGGTGGCTGCTCGCGCCGTATTGGGTCGATGCGCATCCCGATCACACGGCCGCCACCGAACTGGTCGAGGCGGCCCGCTTCTGGTCGAAATTGACGAAGAGCGATCTGCCGGGCACGCCGCATCATCCCGAGCGGATTTTTTATTACTACTGCGTTCATTTGCGGCTTCTTGTCGAGCCGGCTTTCGTGCTGGATATCAGCCCCTATTGGCAACGCAAAGCCGCGGCCATGGCCTGCTACGAAAGTCAGTTCGTCACCGGCCGGCCGACGGAGCCGCCGACGTTTCTCGATCGGCAGCGCGATCAGGCGGCCTATTGGGGCTGGTCGATCGGCACGCAATACGGCGAACCCTTCGCCAGCCGCGAACCGATCGGGGTCCGCGGGATGAGCGAATTCGTCTGAAACGCGGCGATTCGATCGGCCAAAGAGCCGCGCACGGAGTAAACGACTTGCAGCGTGCCACTTGCACAGACGCCCGCGGCTTATCGCGTACCTACGAAAGAGCCGCGCACGGAGTAAGCGACTTGCAGCGTGCCACTTGCACAGAGCGCCCGCGGCTTATCGCGTACCTACGGAAGAGCCACGCACGCAGGAAGCGATGGGCGTTGACGGTGGCAAGCCTCCAATTCGCTTACTTCGTGCGCGGCTCTTTACGCTTCTCCCTCTCCCTCGACGGGAGAGGGTTGGGGTGAGGGTGATGACGCCACGCTTGTTGGTACCCGTCTCGGCGACACACCCCTCACCCCCTACCGCTCGTAAAAGAGCCGCGCACGTAGTAAGCAAGTTTGAAACTCGCCACTCGCTTACTGCGTGCGTGGCTCTTGCGCGCAAAGTCAGCGCGCGGCCTGAGGCCCGCGCGCTGAACAGCGCTGGAAACTTGCTCGGGGCACGCGAGGGATCGCCCGCGCCGAAGAAGTTTCCTTCGGTTTGATGCGCTCTGAGGAGCCGGCAGTTCTTGGATTTTAAGGTTTTTTCCGAATCCGATTTGACGAGTCGACAACGGGCGGCCTGTAGTGCCGCAACAGTCCACTCATGTTTTCGGACTCGAAAAGGGGTTGGCCGCCGAACGGAAGCTTCTTGCAATCAAGGTTCGGCTGGCCGGTCGGCCGGCTCCGCGCTCATGTCCACCCGGTGACCAGCAGGGTTTTGGTATCGGACACCAATGCGCTCTTCAAGTCATACACCGCGCCTGGGACGCTGCTCGTGTTGATTTCACTACATGCTCGATTCCCGTCGCCGGACCTCGTGACGCCCCCACGAGTCCCGACATGAATCCGCCATGCCAACGAGCTTCACGATGTGGCTAAACGCTGCCTGCGATCTGTGCCGCGACCGACAATCGATTTAGGTCGCAGCGGTTGGGCTGGCTCAGGCCCATGAAAAGGGGACATTCTACTTTTTATTGTCCGCTCGGCGGTTCTTGGCCGATTGCAGCTAAAAAGTAGAATGTCCCCTCTTCAACGGACCTGGCAGCAAGTCGAACTGGCGCGGCCGGCAGACCAAGAGCCTTATTGCAGGGAGTTTTACCTCCCGCCGGCAGCACGTTTTCTTGCAAGAGCAAGGGCATCCGACTCAAGCGCCTCGTGCCGCATCGTCTGGGGGCCCATTATATACAAATGAACAGGCGATACAAAATCAGAATTGGGCCACCGTTTGGGTGCCACTGGCTCTGCCAGTGCTCTTCGTGGGCCATCACCGCTCAAGCGATCCGGCTGGCAGGCCATGAACGAACGGAAGCTCTGGGAATTGCTGTCCAGGCGGATCGAGCAAATACCACCTTGCACTCGACCACTTCCAATCGACGGCTGTTGCCACGAAGGCACGTCGAACTGGATTCATGTGGATATAGTCGATCGCTGCCTCGATGGAAGCCGGCGTATTCAAATTTCGATCGTAACCGGGCCCCTCTTGCCAGAAGCGGAAGCAGAACTTGCCCGGACGTTCTTGCACCGTGAGTCGATCGACCAGCGGGGACTTGTTGCCGTCCAGCAGTTCCTTGATCGATTTGGAGAATGGTTGTTTGACGAGAGCCAGATACCGGTCGATCTCCGGCACCGACGACAAGGCGACCACGATGAGATGCACATGCTCGGGCATGAACACGAACGCGGCCAGTTCGAATCCTGTTTGTTGGCCAGCCGCGTCGATGCATCGAGCAAGCCGCTCGCGCCAGGCGTCGTTCGTCAGCAAGGGGAGCCGGCGATAACACGAGAATGTCAATTCGTGCAAATCGCCGGCCTCGTGAAAATGTTTGACGAGCTTACGATGGAGTCGGGTACTGCCCACGGTCAACACCTTAAGACGCTGAAGGTCGGAATCAAGCAGTTGCCCCGCAAGAGCTCCCGCGCGCGGAGCACTCTGAGAGCCAAAGGCACTGGGCGATACACTCTCCGACATTTCTGACTCAGATGGGATGAGTCGACGGAAGCAATCGCATCTGCGGATTTACCACCAGCCGGTCTGAGTTTTCCACGATCGATCCCGGACGACGAAGTCTTCCATCACTGCTGAAGACCTGAACATCTCCTTCACGAGATAGTTCGCCCATGACACCACGAAGAATTGCGCTGGTAGCGGGTGTCTCATTAGTCGTGCTTGCAAAGAAGCCGTCAAACGAAATCCCTTTGCTTCCCATGACCGAAAGCCGTTTGGGCACGTCGGCCATCAAGGACGACCGAGTTCGCAGCATTGCTTCGCGATCAAATCGGAACTCCTCTATTATTGGTTGTCCAGTCTCGGCTCCGTCTTGTCTCCAATCGTAACCCAGCATTTGCAGCCCTGCTCCGCCATAGTGGACAAAATCGTTCGACTGTGACCAATGGAGACTGGTCATCACGTCGCGAGCGCGATGGTGATTCGAAAGATGAACTAGCCAATAGCTCCTATGCGCTTGCGGACAGCAAATATAAAACGGGGTGTAATGTTTTGCCCCGCTGCCAGTGTGAATGCCGTGATGCAAAGCGAGTTGAATGATGCGGCGCCACTGAAGAGGCTCTGAAAGTTTGGCAGCCTCGACATCAGAAACCGACAAGCCGAATCCGAGTTGGTCAAGCCTCTTTTGCGATTGTGGATCGTTGCCGAGGTAGTCGATTAACGCATCGGTGGCAAACGTCAGCAGTACCTCGGCACGCGGCAATTGGCGAAAGATATCACGCAGAAGCGACAAGGGGACCTCTTTGTATCCGTACTGATCCAGAACAAAAATGCAGCGATGAGCGGTGCCGCGACTTCGGATGCTGTCAATCAGTTTCTGTACATAGGACTCGAAGGTCCCCTGTAAAATCTGGATGGACTGACGTTGGTGCGTCGACTGTGCGATTACGTGGCGAAGGTGGTCGCACGCCGACTTGTCCTCGTCGATGAAGAAGTGCTCCGTCGCGAGTAAAAATTCCTTTTTTCGCGACGCCTTGGCCAACGTCTCCGCAGCAGCCATCGCTTCGAGCATAATGAGCGGCGACCCGGGTCGAGTTTCGTCGAGCGGACCTCTGTACAACCCACCGCCGCAGAATCCATCCACGAGGGTCAGCTGAAGTCGTTCACGGCGCGGGTTGACAGTTAGAACTGAGACGTAGAGCTTGAGGTACTCCCGCAATACGTTGTGCTTAGCAACACTATGGCGATCAAGCACTGGGGGAGTCTGTCCCAATTTCCAGACATATTTCTGCTTTTTCACGACTTGCACGCTCCATTTTGAGCCACCTCGGGCCACTCGTCCCAGGTCCTTCCCTCGAAGAGCCGTCCATTGCTCTTTTTTGATCGCCGCGTTCCATCAACACCGAAAGCACCCCATTGTTTAAAAAAGAACGGCACGGATGCTGAAAGGCACTTATCACGAATCTCGTGAACCCAGTCTTTGCTCATCGGCCGCGCTCCAGTCCCGGATTCGCCTCCAACAATTACCCAGCCGATATCGCGCAGGTCGAGGCTCGGCAGCGGACCAAGGAGCGGTTCCAGAGACAGGAACCTGATCGCAGCATCCGTCTTCCGTAAACGTTCGACGCGAGCTAGGTATCGTTCACTCTCGACGCTGACGCCAAACCAAATATTTGGCGCCCAACGCAATGCTCGCCTCATACTCAAAGCCCGTTCAGGGCGTTTGGTTAAGAGTTGGAATTGGTGCCAATGGCACTGTCGCATGACGTCAAAGACATTTTTGATGAACGAGTTTGGTACTTTCTCGTGGAATAAGTCGCTCATCGAATTGACGAAGATTCGACGCGATTTTTTCCAACGGAACGGTTCGCTCAACTTATCGGGAACCAGTCGCAGATCGAATCCAAGTTCATACGGGTGGCCGGGAACGCCGCGAAAGCGCTCGGCAAGCGTCGCTGCATAGCAGTGGGCGCATCCTGGACTGACCTTGGTGCATCCGCGGATGGGATTCCAGGTAGCGTCGGTCCATTCGATCGACTACTTGTCACCCATAGTTGCGTACCATTGTCCGCGATGTGTACACCTGAATAGCATATCAGTGCGATCGTGGGTTTCAACCCCATCTTTTTCCTGCAAACGGGATGCAGGCTGCAGACAATCCGAGATGCCCACAAGGAGCGGAAACGGCGGCATGAACCGATTTTGATCCGGTTCGCAAACGGTGTTGTGTGGCACCCTCACCCAGCGCTCTCCGAGCGCTCTCCGTCGAGGGCGACGGAAAAGGAAACGCCGTGCCGTCGGCAAGCAACGGCTGCCAGTGTAACGCGGCAATCGATTCGGCCGGCGCGTGGAGGACTCGATTGTCCGTGGCGCAAGGATGCAAGGGGTTCGCGGGGGGAGCACTGGCGGAGCCAGTGGCACCGGCCGGCACGATTACGCTCGGCTGCCGGGGATTAGGAGGGGGCGGCGGTCGGGCGGGGCGGGCTCGGCGATGGGGTCGTGCGATTCTTCGATGCTGCGGACGACGGCGGCCAGGCGGTCGATTTGACTGTCGGGAATGCCGCGGTAGCAGGGCAAGTAGACGATGCGCGGCAGGATGCTCTCGGCGGTGGCGGCCCGCAGGCTGGGGCGATCGGCGGGCGGGGGGACGATGCACATGCTGTGGGCCGATGAGCCGTCGAAGCCGGCTTCGCGCAGCGCGGCGATCAACCGCTCGGCATCGTCGACCATGACGGGAAAGACCCAGTAGCTGCGCTCGTCGGAGTCGGAGCCGGGGCAGACGACGACGCTCTTCAATTGTTCCAGCAGGCGCTCGCCTTTACCGGTCCGCTCGACCAATCGCTGGCGTTGAAAATGGACGATCTGACGATGAATCAACGCCAGGAGCGGCGCCGACGGCTGGCGCCGAATGCGGCGAAAGAAGTCGGGCCCGGCGAACCCGCGCACCGAGCCGTTGACCAACTGATCCGGATCGCCGCCGAGCTTTTGCCACAGGCGCAGCACCGCGGCGAACAGCAGCCGGGTCGAGAGCAATTTCATCGCCGAGTATTTGACGACCCGCCGCAGATAGGCGCCGCGCGTCTGCAACGATTCGGCCGCCAGCAAGCGCCGCATGGCCGAAAGCACTTCGGGTTGCCGCACCACGAGCAGGCCGCCTCCCAAGGCGGTCGCGGTCTTGATCGGGCCGAAGCTGAACATCGACACCGCCGCATCCGAGTGGCCCGTGAAACCGGTCCCCACGAAGGCCTGAGCGCAATCTTCGACGACCAACAGCTTATGTTGCCGGGCGAAGCGGATCACGTCGTCCAGCGGTTGCCGCGTGCCGAACAGATGGGCGACGAGAATGGCGCGGGCTCGCGGCGACAGAGCCCGTTCGAGACTTGTCGGATCGATCGCCAAATGTTCGACGTCGATATCGACGGGCACGGGCACGAGGCCGTGGTCGCGGATGATCCGCAGCATGTCGGGGATCGTGATGGCCGAGACGAGCACCTCGCTGCCCGCGGGAAAATTCTGGGCCGACAGCCACAGATCAAAGCCGCTGCGCACGGAGAGGCAAGCCAGGGCATCGCCGGCGGCCGACCAATGCCGCTGGAGCCGGGCGGCTTGGATGGCCGCAGCGCGGGGGATCAGGCAATTGACGAAGGCCGAAGCCAAGTCAGCGAAGCCGACATCCAGCCGTTTACGCACCCACATGGATTCGTCTCCCCCGCCAGCCTTGTCCCAAGAGCCGGTCCTGCCGCATTTCAAGCGTATTGTCGGCAACGAACGGCAATCGTGCAAGCACCCGTCGCGGCGAGTAGTGGGACAGTTTGAGCCCCGGCGGCACACGGAGTGTGCCTACTACGTAGCAGGCACGCTCCGCGTGCCGTCGCCGCGCCAAAAATGTCAAAATGTACCACTACACCGCGGCGGCGGGCTGCCCGCTGTCGCATTCCAAGTAATTCGTCAAATTTCGAGGTCCATTGCCTGAAATTAGGTTAGACCGGTCGTGCGCCGATTCGCCGGCATGTTTCCTACCGGCGGCTGACCGGGATAGATTTTCGGCAAGATCGCAGTATCTCTGTCGCCCGCGTAGTTGAATTGGTCACAACCGCTGGGTCATTGTCGCGAGCCACACAAGCCTCGGGCGCGAGCGAAGGTGCAAGACGTTAATTTGGCGTGTTTTCGTCGTTTGCTTCGCGCTTGCGTTTGGAAACCGGTGGTTTTGGGGCAGAGCGAGACGACCGGAGGGTGCAGCTAGCACGAAGTCTTTCGCTCGCGATTCGGGTTTTCGAGGTCCTTCGCTTGCGCGTTAGGCTCAGGCGCAACCGGTTGCGGACGCGGGAATAAACTAGAGCGATAGCGCAGGATTTGCCGATAACGGGGGACGCCGGTTTAGCCTTGCGCTAACGGCGGGTAAACAGGGGGGCGACCTGTTTTCCGATCCGCGGATCCAGTTGCGACACTGCGGCTCCACGGTGCGGCTTCATTGCCGAGCCGTGGCTGCTGTCGTTCAATCCACAGTGGGTCCCCTGGCGTCGGTCCAATTTGCATGATCCGGTGGGCAATCGCTTGCGGCGTGCTGATACTCTTGACCGGCTGTGGGCTGGTTCCAGGGGTGTCGCATCAACCGCAGTTGCACAATCCGTTTCCGCAATTGACTAAAGTGGCGGTTGCGCCCTTTATCAATCTCAGCACCGAGCCGTCGGTGGATGGTCGGCAATTCGGCCTGGCTTATTTCTCCGAGTTGCAGGCCGTGCCTGGGTTCGAGGTGGTGCCGATCGGCGTGGTCGAGCGACGATGCACGATCATCATCTGACTTTGAATTCGCCCGCCGACGTGCGGCGCTTGGCGCAGCTTTTGGATGTCGACGCGGTGGTCGTCGGCGCGGTGACCGATTACACGCCGTATTATCCACCGCGCTGCACGATGCAAGTGGAATGGTATGCGGCGAATTCTTGCTTCCATCCGATTCCGCCCGGCTACGGATTGCCGTGGGGCACGCCGGAGGAAGAGGACATTCCGCAGCCGCTGGTGATGGAAGCGGAAATGGCCTTGGCGCGCGAGCAACTGAAAACTCAGACGCCCGACTACCAGCGCGAACCGCCCGAGCCGTTGCCGGCCCGGCGCAACGACGCCGGCAGCGGCGTGTTCCTGGCCGTCGGCGAAGCGCCGGCGAACGAAGCGGATAGCGCTACGGCCGCGAGAAAAAATGGAGCCGGGCGGCGCGACGACAATGCGCCCACGAGCAGCGGCAAATCTTCCGCGGCCGGACGATCCGGCAAGATCGCGCAAGCCGCGGCCACCAGCAACAGCCCGACTGGCATGCCGCAGGCGGAATTCCAGCCGGGAGCGCGCAGCGTTTTGGTCGACGGTCCGGACGTCGGCTTGCCGCCGAATTGGCCCGATCCGCGGGGCTTCTTGCCGCCGCCGCCATCGTGTCACAAGCCGGAATGCTTCCCGACCGACGAGCCCGTGCTGCGTCACACGCGCACGTATCTTGGCAACGATCCGGAATTTACCGCCGCGCTGAAAAACTATACCGACTTTCGCGATGATGCCCGTTTCGGCGGCTGGTCGGCCTATTTGCAGCGCAGCGACGACTTCATCCGCTTCTGCTGTCACAAGCACATCGCCGAGATGCTTTCAGCCCGCGGCGGCGCCGGCGAAACACGAGTAGTGTGGCGGTGGTCCGAAAGCCGATAAGGATTCACAGGTTATACCCCCCGCCCTGTGATGTCGCTGGCGAGACTCTAACGGCAAGAGTCGACTCGACAGGCGTCCGACCGTCGCGAAGGAGCAGAACACCGTGTCAGGCGATATCAACGTGCTGGCTTTGGTCAAAGGGGCGGAGCGCTACGTCTTTCTATACGACGATGCCAGCCGGTCCGACACGCTGCGCGTGCTGGGACGATTCGCCTCGAATCCGGACCTGAGCTTCACGTGGTACGACGCCGCGGTGTTGAGCCAAAAAGTTCGGCAAGGGCTGAGCTCGGCGCGCGCTGTCGGTCCGAAGCGGCGCTTCAATCTGGCGATGCCGTCGGACGCCGATGAAACGTGAGCCGAGCGACGCGCGAGTTTTCAAGCCGCGCTTTTTTCGCCGGCAGGCGGAGAATACTCGCGCGAAGCGATAGCGAGGACGCTTTGCAAGATCATCGTCCCGCATCCTCGCTCACGCTTCGGGCTAGTGTGATTTGCGTTCAGCAGGGCTTGGAATGAGCAAGCCTTCGCGGCAACCGTCAGAGAATCGAGAATTCGAAGCGCGCGAGCCAGCCGATGTTGCGGAAGCGCCGGTTGCAGTCGCGCCGGCAACCGAACCCGTTGAGCAGGCTGGCCCTTGGCAGGCCGCGGTCCAGCGGTTCTTGAAGTATCTCGAAGTCGAGCGCAACGCTTCGGCTCTGACACTCAAGAGCTATCGCGAAGATCTCACGTTCCTGTCCGGCTATTTGACCGAGTCGCTCGGCGTGCCGCCTTCGCCGGGCCACATCGGCACGGTCGACTTGCGTGGCTATGTGGCCGCGATGCACGAAGCGGCTTACGCCAAGACCACGATCGCGCGGCGCCTGGCCTCGCTGCGGAGCTTTTTTCGCTTCGGCCAGCGCGACGGTTGGGCCACGAGCAATCCGGCCAAGCCGCTGCGCAATCCGCGGCAGCCGCGATCGCTGCCTCATTTTCTTTCGACCGAGGAACTCGGCCGGCTGCTGGAGGCGCCCCCGGCGACCGATTCGCAGGGTTTGCGCGATCGGGCGATTTTGGAAACGCTCTATTCCGCCGGATTGCGAGTCAGCGAATTGGTCGGCCTGAACGACGACGACGTCGATCGGGCCGGCTGCGTCCTCCGGGTCCGCGGCAAGGGCAAGCGCGAGCGGCTGGCGCCGATCGGCTCGTTTGCGACGCAAGCGATGCGAGCGCTGGCTGGCCGTGCGGCAGATCAACCCGCGCGAACTGGAAAATCCGCGGCGGCCGATGTTCGTCAACAAATTTGGCCGCCGGCTTTCAACGCGCGGCGTGGCGCGGCTGTTGGAAAAATATCTCCGCCAAACGGGCCTCGACTTGCCGCACCACGCCCCACACGCTTGCGGCACAGCTTCGCCACGCACCTGTTGGATCGGGGCGCCGACATCCGCAGCGTGCAAGAACTGCTCGGCCACAAGAGCCTGGTGACGACGCAGATCTATACCCACGTCAGCACCGCCGGCCTGCGCGCGGCGTATGAACGAGCCCATCCGCGCGCGAAATAACGACAGAGAAATTGAACCACGGAGGAATTGAACCACGGATAGCGCGGATGACACGGAGATAAAATGGATAATGTTCGTCCATATCCGTTTTATCAGTGTCATCCGTGGTCAATCGAGAACTTTGTGATGAGCAAGGAACTGGTTCACAAGGAATTGAGCGAGTCGATCATCGGGGCCGGGATGACTGTGCTGAATGCTTTGAAGCCTGGGCTAGACGAGAAAATATACGAAAGAGCGTCGGTAATCGAACTGGGGAAGCGCGGGCACAAGGTCGATCAGCAACATGGTTTTCCGGTGCATTACGACGGCCAGCTCATCGGCACGTTGGTCCCGGACCTGATCGTGGATGGTCTGGCGATTGCCGATGCCAAGGTCGTGACTTCGTGGCACGATCGCCATACGGCCCAGATGATCGGCTACCTGAACATCACGAATCTAAGGCTGGCGCTGCTGCTGAATTTCAAGAACGCGCGTTCGGAATGGAAGCGCATCGTCCGTTAATTGTCTTTCGTTTCATCCGTGCCGTTCGTGGCATCCGTGGTTGAATTCGTTTGGACCACGGATGCCACGGATCGTCACGGATGGGGCGATAGTGGCCTGGGAGCGCTAACTAAAAAAGGCCGGCGATGCTTGGCTGCGTCGCCGGCCGTTTATTGTGTTTCGTTCATCCGTGTCTTGCGTGGCATCGGTGGTTCAAAAGACTTCAACCACGGCTGACACGGATTCGACGGATGGGATCAGACCATTCCCTTGCGGACTGCCCACACCGCGGCTTGGGTTCGATCGCTGACGGAGATTTTCCGCAAGATGTTCTGCACGTGTTCCTTCACGGTCTCGATGCTGATCGTGAGCGAACGGCCGATTTCCTTATTGCTCAGACCGAGGGCCATGTGCCGCAGCACTTGGGTTTCGCGGTTGGTCAACGATACGTCGTCGTCGCCCGTGGCCTGGCGCGTGGCCATCGCTCCGGCGACCCGGCGCAATTCGCCGGCCTTCGAGGGGGACTCGCCTTTGGCGGCGGCCGTGATGGCCGTGATCAGGTCCTGCCGGCTCGAGCCCTTCAGGACATAATCGCTGACGCCCAGCGCCACGGCGCGGGCCACGTAGGTTGGATTGTCGTACGTCGAGAGCACGACCACCTTGGTTTCCGGCATTTCAGAGCGCAACTGCTCGAGCGTGGCCAAGCCGTCGGATTGCGGCATCCGGATATCGAGGAGCACGACCTGCGGGCGGTGCTTGCGGGCCATTTGCATGGCCTCTTCGCCGCTGGCAGCCTCGGCCACGATCTTGATATCCGAGCCATTCAACAAACTAGCCACGCCATGCCGGACCACCTCATGGTCGTCGGCCACCAATAATTTGATACTCACGATATGCTCCTTCTAGCTGTTCCAAACTGTATCGATGAACTCGGGAAGGCTTCTGCGGGCGACCCATTCGAGTGCCATTGGGGTGACACACCCGCGGTTTGCAATGGGCGCAAACGCTAAATAGCGTCGCCCCTTAAAATTTCCATTCGGGGCGGGCGGGCAGAAACTGGCGGGCCATCGCCGTATGCATCACATACACCCCGTTGCGCCTTTATAATACTCTGGCGGGGGGCGAAAGTGTAGGCTCCGACCGGGCATTAACGCTAGCAGTGCTTGCTTCGACACTTACTGCCTATCCGAGAGCCGGCCGAGGAGAGGGGGACAGGCACATTTTGCTCCCTGGGGCACCGCAAAATGAGCCAGTCCCCGCCGGTCCTCGGATAGGCACTTATGCTTTTCGCGCCGCTTGGATCAATTTTCCCGCGCCCTGAGCCAACAGTTGACTTGCGACGCGCTCGCCCAGCCCCCGGGCCTCGCTGCATGCGCCAGAGTCTGTTGCAGCAAGCCGCCGTTGGCCATTCGGGCTGAGAACGACACCGTCCAAAACCAGTTGCTGGCTGTCGACGCGGGCCCAAGCGCCGAGCGGCGCCAAACAACCACCGCCGATCGACGCCATCAACGACCGTTCGGCGGCCACGGCGGCGTGGGACACGGGGTCGTCCAGCGGCGCAAGGGCCTGCCGGGTGGACACGTCGTCGGCGCACGTTTCCAAACCGAGCGCGCCTTGGCCGACCGCCGGCATCATGGTCGTGGGCGGCAGGATTTCGGTGACGTGCTCGGTCAATCCGAGTCGGCGCAGGCCGGCTTCGGCCAGGATCAAAGCGTCGCACGCCCCCTCGAACAATTTGCGGAGCCGCGTGTCGACGTTGCCTCGGATGGGGTTCATTTGAAAATCGGGCCGCAGATGCCAAAGCTGCGTCTGCCGCCGCGGACTGCCGGTGCCGATTCGCGCTCGATTGGGTAGCGCCGACAAGCGCAACCCTTCGCGGCTCACCAGCACATCGCAGGGCGATTCGCGCGGCGGCACCGCGGCCAGCGCGATGCCGGCCGTGACCGCAGTGGGCAAGTCCTTTAGGCTGTGCACGGCCACGTCGATCCGGCCCTCCAACAGGGCCCGCTGCAATTCGTTCGTGAACACGCCGCGCGTGCCGATCTCGGCGATCGGGCTTTGTTTGGCGGCATCGCCACGCGTCGTGATCGGCACGAGGCGAACAGCATGGCCGTGGGCTTCTAGCGCGTGGGCCACCCAGCGAGCTTGCCACTGAGCCAAGGCGCTGGCCCGGGTGCCGATTCGAATGACGGTGGTCTGGCTCATGGGCTCGCTCGTGATTCACCGCGGCATTCACTGTGGGGCGACATCGGACGGAACCACCGGGGAGGTTCGTTTGGCTTCCAGCCGATTTTCGTTGCCTTCGCCCCGGAGCTCGCGCGTCGGCACCACGACGCCGCAAGAGATGAAAAACTGCAGCGCCTCGTCGATCGTCATGTCCAAGTCGTAGGCTTCAGTTTTCGGCACGGTCACAACGTTGCCAGTGAATGGCACCGGCGAGCCCGGCACGGCCACGGTGACGCAGGGCTCGTTGGCCGCCCCGGCGATGTCTCGCAGCCCCTCGCCCGTGACGAGGCCGATCGTCCAGATGCCCCGGCGTGGGAATTCGATCGCCACCACCCGGCGATATTGCACGGTGTTCTCGACGAAGGCAAAATCGGTCACTTTCTTGACCGAACTATAAACGCTGCGCACCAGGGGCAGCCGCAGAATCGCGGGCTCGAAAAACCGGGTCAGCCCCAGCGTGAAGGCCTTGCCGAGGACATACAAGACCGCCACGAATACGACCAGAAATATCGGAATTACATACTCCGGCCGGAGAAAACGGGCATCGACATATTGCTCATAGGCCGCCAAGGCTGTCGGCGGCAAAGGCTGGTTGGGATTGGTGGCCAATTCGTCGGTCACGGCCTTGGGAATGTATTGGCCACTATCGAGTCGCACGTAGGTGTGGCCATCGAAAACGAGCGTGGGTTTCCGCGACACGATATCCGCCGGCTCCTCGCGCACGTCGGACAACGACCAGACCAGGATTTGTCGGGCCCCGGTCGTCACTGGCCGAAGCAAATAGTTTTGCACCGTGCCAGCCATCCACAGGAAGATCACGATCGTCAACACCGGCGGCAAGACGAGCGCCAACCCGCGCAGCACCGCGCGCCGGAACGACCGCGGCTTGGCCGGCGGCGGCGCGGGGGGCAATGTGGGGGCGACGGGTGTTGTCATATCGCGACATTCTGCAGAAAGGCATGAGGCAGGCGCCCGCGGCGACAGGCCCGTGTCTTCGTCTCTTCGTACCTCAAGCCCGTAGCCTCAAGCCTCAATCGTTGCTCACCGCGTCATTCTTTCGATTCCGAGCCATGTGGCAAGCGCGTTAGCGGGTGAGGGATGAAAATCGAGTTACTGCCTATCCGAGAACCGGCCGAGGAGAGGGGGACAGGCACATTTTGCTCCCAGGGCACCGCAAAATGAGCCAGTCCCCGCCGGTTTTCGGATAGGCACTTAGTTTGAAGAATCATTGGGTTCCATCGGCACGGGCGATGATCGCCACGGCCACCGCGGACGCACCGCCATCGAGCAGCACGCGCGCTGCTTCTTGGGCCGTGGCCCCGGTTGTCAAAATGTCGTCGACCAATAGCACCCGGCGGCCGCGCACTTTTCGCGGAAAAACGAGCCGGAATGCGCCGCGGATATTCGCCGCCCGCTCGTCGGGACGCAATTCGCTTTGCGGCCGGGTCGATCGTCGCCGCACCAATGTCCGGCAAGTTACCGGCAGCCGCATCCGCCGCCCCAAGCTCGTCGCCAGCGTCTCGGGGCTATTCACGCCGCGCGACAAGCGGCGGCGCCAATGCATGGGAACTGGCATGATGACGTCCGGCTTGAGCTCGCGCAATGCCGCGCCGCGGACCTCGCTGAACAAACCACTCAAAGCGATCGACAACGGTTCCGAGCCGGAGTGCTTCATCCGGAGAACCGCCTGGCGCAACTCATCCCGATAGCTTCCCAACGCCACGACCCGTGAGAACCGGAATTCGACTCCGCGGCAATGCGAACACGATCCATCCGCGGCAGGCAAACCGATGCGCCCGGCGCCGCACCGGACACAAACCGGCTGCGGGCTGCGCTAAATCTTGCCGGCAGTCCGAGCATAGCATCCCAGGCGCTGGCGTTCGGTTGTTTGCGTCGCGGTTTTCGCCCGCATTGCTGGCCTCGCCATTTTCAGTCGTAGGAAACCGCGGCAATTCAATCCGGCAAAATGCACAATGCGGAGGAAACGCCAAGTCGATACTTTGGCCAATCAGCCATTGAATCCCACGTTTCCAACGATGCGTATCCAGCACCAACCGTCCAGATTGCCGCATTCGCGTCCCGAACTTTAGCCGGCTCGGCGCCGCGATGGCTGCTGGCATTTGTTCCCTATCCGCGTCGGCCATATCCTCACGCACACCTTCCAGGATCGCGCAATTCGCTCGCGGGGAACGATGCAATCTGCCCCAGCCGAGAATTCGTCGCGGCGGCCGGCAATTCGACCCGATCTTGACCCGTCGTAACGACTTACCTATCCTACCCGCCGCGTTATCCGGCGGCTAACGTTTCGTCCCGCGGCAACGCTGCCGATAGAGCGACCGCTGGCACGCGCGATCGCGCCTGTCGGGCGGTTCGGCCCTTGGATTCTGGTTCGTCGTCTTGCTGTAGTGGCCCGCGCATGTTCATCCTGCACCGCTACTTGCTCCGCCAGTTTTTGCAGATTTTCGTGATCTGCTTTTGCAGCTTGGACGGTCTGTACATCGTGATCGACGCGTTCTCGAATCTCGAGGAATTCGTCAGCTACGGCGACAAGCATGGCGGCGGGACGATGATGCTGATGGGCCGCTACTATGCCTACCGCTCGCTGTCGTTCTTCGATATGACCAGCGCCATCGTGGCCCTGATGGCCGCGATGTTCACGTTGGCTTTGTTCCAGCGATACAACGAATTGACCGCCCTGCTGGCCGCCGGCATCCCGAAGTGGCGAATCATCAAGCCAGTCGTGTTCGCCGTGATCGCGGTCAGTCTCGGGGCGGCGGCCAGTCGCGAGATGTTGATTCCCCGGATCCGCGATCAGCTTTCCGGCGATGCGCACGATCTGGGGGGCGAGCGCGCCAAGGAATTGCATCCCAGCTTGGACGATACCACCGATATCCTCATCCGTGGCCAACAAACCGTGGCCAAAGACCGCTCGATCCGGGAGCCGAATTTTCTGTTGCCCCCGACTCTAAACAGTCCGTTCAAACAACTGCAAGCAGCCTTCGCTTACTATCAACCTGCCACCGGCGATCGTCCGGCCGGCTATTTGCTCAAGGGCATGACCCAGCCGCGCGACCTGGCGAAGCGGCCCTCGCTCAGCCTCGAAGGAAGGCCGGTCGTGCTGACGCCGAAAGATTACTCCTGGCTAAAGCCCGACGAATGCTTTGTCGCGAGCGACATCACGTTCGAGTTGCTGATAGGCTCCGACAATTGGCGGCAATATGGTTCGTTCATGGAGTTGATTCGCGGGCTGCACCGGCAAAGCTTGGGAATGGGGGCCGGCGTGGCCGTGTCGATTCATGCCCGGCTGCTGCAGCCGATTTGCGACGTGACGCTCCTATTCCTTGGTTTGCCGCTGATTTTGCGGCGCGGCAACCCGAACATTTTTCTGGCGATTGGCCTCTGCGTGTCGGTCGTCGTGGCATTCATGCTGGGTTTGTTGGGAGCGCAATATCTGGGGTCTAGTTATCTCATCAGCCCTTCGTTGGCCGCCTGGCTTCCCCTGATGGTTTTTGTTCCCTTGGCGGCGGGCATGTCCACTCCGTTGCGAGAGTAGTGAGTGCTCGAAAGACCAATGCCTTGTCAACGCTTGTTTCTTGGATTGTGTGCCACTGGCTCTGCCAGTGCTCATCTTAATTCTTGCCTTGATCGGCAAGCGACGAAGAACACTGGCAATGCCAGTGGCACCCTAAATTCAAGCTGTGACAAAGCACCATGTACCACCGACACGAGCCGGGATAGTTGAGATTTATGGAAAAGGAGCGCAGGATGCAGGAACTACAGGGGCAACAAGTGCAAGGGCAGGATGCGACCGGCGATTCGTGGGTCGGTTGGCCGAGGAACTTTGCCGTGTCTAACAGTGCGTCCAACACGCTGTCGAACGCCGGCGACGCCCCGTGGGTCGAAGGTTTGACGATCGGCCAGGCACTGGAGGCCATCGTTGCCCGGCACGGGACTCACGATGCGCTCGTCTTTCCGCAGCTTGGATTGCAGCTCAACTATCGCGAGTTCAATGAACGGGTGGACGAAGCGGCGCGCGGCTTGTTAGCGCTAGGGATCGGCGCGGGCGATCATGTGGCGCTGTGGGCGACCAACGTGCCCGAGTGGGTCGTGCTGCAGTTCGCGACGGCCAAAATCGGCGCCGTGCTGGTGACGATCAATCCCGCTTATCGGCCGTTCGAATTGAAATACGTGCTCAAGCAGTGCGACGCCAAGGCGCTGTTCCTGGTGGACCGGTTCAAGAAGTCCGACTACTTCGCGATGTTGGCCGAGGTTTGTCCCGAGCTCGCCGCCAGCCAGCCGGGCGGACTGAATTCCGAAGGTTTTCCACGGTTACGTTGGGTCGTGACGCTGCGCGGCACTCCGCCCGCGGGTGCGATCGGCTGGGACGACCTGGCGCGGCGCGGCCAAGCCGTCGCTGCGCGGCACCTCGCGGCGGCGGCGAAATCGCTCCACCCGAACGACGCGATCAACATCCAATACACGTCCGGCACGACGGGCTTTCCCAAAGCGGCCACGCTCAGCCATCGCAATCTGCTGCTGAATACTTATTACGTCGGCCAATGCCTGAAACTTTCCGCCGACGACCGGATTTGCATCCCCGTGCCGTTCTACCATTGCTTCGGGTGCGTGCTGGGGACCATCTGTGCCGTGGTCTACGGCGCAGCGATGATCGTGCCGGCCGAATCGTTCGATCCGGCCGCGACGTTGGCCGCCATCGAAAGCACTCGGGCCACGACGCTCTACGGCGTGCCGACGATGTTCATCGCCGAATTGAACGACCCCAGCCGCGCCGGGCGCGATTTGTCGTCGCTGCGGACCGGAATCATGGCCGGCAGCCCTTGCCCGATCGAGACCATGCGGGCGGTCGTCGGCGAGCTCGGCTGCCGCGAAATCACGATTGCCTACGGACAGACCGAAGCCTCGCCAATCATCACCCAGACCCGGACCGACGATCCGTTAGCGATGCGCGTCGAGACGGTCGGCCGGCCGATCCCAGGCATCGAAGTCAAAGTGATCGATCCAGCCACTGGCCAGGCACTGGCCGACGGCGAGCAAGGCGAACTTTGCGCACGCGGCCACGATGTGATGCTCGGCTACTACAAGAATTCCGAAGCCACGGCGGCCGCAATCGATCCCGACGGCTGGCTGCACACCGGCGATTTGGCGGTCCGGCTGCCGGGCGGCTATTACAAAATCACCGGCCGCATCAAGGACATGGTCATCCGCGGCGGAGAGAACATCTTCCCGCGCGAGATCGAGGAATTCTTGTTCACGCATCCAGCGGTCGAGCAAGCGGCGGTGGTCGGCGTGCCCGATCCCAAGTATGGGGAAGAACTGTGCGCCTGGATCAAGCTGAAGGGGGGCCAAACGGCCAGCGAAGAACAGATTCGCGAGTTCTGCCGCGGCTCGTCTGGCGCACTTCAAAGTGCCGCGCTACGTCCGGTTCGTCGAGAGCTACCCGCAAACCGTGACCGGCAAAATTCAGAAATTCAAGATCCGCGAAATCATGCGCGAGGAATTGGGGCTCAAAGAGCAGATTACTGCGTGATGAAGATCGCAGCGTGAGCTGATCATGGCGCACGCAGATCGCAGCGTGACGGTTTACAAATCGCGCCGCGCCGATACGCCGATTGATCGCGCTCAACGTTGCGTTGGGAATCCCAACGGGATTCAATCAACCATTCCGCGGCGCGGCTGCTGACACCTCGCCGCAGCACGTCGGATCGGCGAATCCCAACGGGATTCAATCTTTCAGCCCAGGGTTGCCCGCCGAAGGCGGTCTACCCTGGGTAACGGATTCATCCGACCGAATCACAACCCTGAAAGGGTTGCATCCATGCCAACAATCGGTGGCCGGTCCGAATGACCGGATGTCGAATCTCATCGCTGGGGTTCAATCCCAGACGTAGCGCTCATCAAATTCAATTTCGTAACGGTTCAATAGCTTACGAAATTCATCTTGGTATGAGATTCCGCGGTGATGTTCTTCCTGGGCGGCGATGTATTGGTGGACGGCTTGGATCTGAGAAAAACCGATTGAGAATACGCCGTAGCCATTTTGCCAGGAGAATTCGTCGAGGTCAGGACATTTTGCTTTTAGCCAGACCGATGAGGCTCGCTTTGTTTCCTTGATGATTTCCGCCACTGAAATCGTACGGGAAAGAGTCGAGAGAATGTGGACATGGTCCTCCACGCCGCCGACAAGAATGGGCTGGCAATCGTGGTTGGAAAAAACTCCGCCGAGGTAACGATGCAGTTCGTCCCGCAGCGCACGATCGAGCAGGAACGGTCGCCGGTTCTTCGTTGAAAAGACCGTGTGGATTAGAATTTTCGCGAGCTATTGAGGCATTTTTGCAAGATCGGCATGGGCGGCACGGATGCAACCCCTACAGGGTTACTGTTTGACTGGACGACGTTACCCAGGGTAGCTCGTGCCGAGCAACCCTGGGCTGAAAGATTGAATCCCGTTGGGATTCGCCGCTCGTTCGACGGCTGATGGTCGTTCGACGGCTGATGGTCGTGCGACGCCTGATGGTCGTTCGGGGCTGATGGTCGTTTGGTGCAGTGCTCGTTCGGAGGCTAGTTCCGGATAACCGACTCCACTTCACCGTCCGACATACACCATCGGATCGTCGACGATCCAGGGCGTCGACCAGCTCTTGCCATCGTCCATGTTGACGAGGTCGAAGAAGAATGTCTTCGAACAGCTCGGCATGGTAGCTGTACGGGAAATACGAGACGACGTGATCTTTCGCGGTCAGATTTCCCACGCCTTGCCTGATGTAGTAATTCGCCTGCCCATTGGCGCCGAACGAAATGCCGAGCGTCCACCAGCCGGTTTGGGTGATTGGCGGTCCGGCCACGTCGCGGCCCAGCTCATCGCCGCGGATAATGAAGTTAGCCGAATCTTCTTTAGCGCCTGAGTCCTTCTTCGAATTGAAATTGATGAACATGCCCGGCCAGTAAGGCTCTGTCTTGCGAGAGGAACTACCCCACCGCCAATTGCCGGATGATGTCATCTTCGTGGTCGTCACCGCCGAGCGAAAGCCGAATGAGTTGCCGGTCCGTTGTTCCCACTTGTCGAACGGCGGCACGTAGACGCGCACCACGACGCTCGGCATTTGCGAAATCGGCAAATTGCCTACCTTGCCGTCGACGTCGGCACACAGGTCGTCTTGCTGCGGCTTGTAACTTGGCCGACCGGGGATTCCCGACCACAAGGTTTGCATCAGCATCGATCCCTTGCTGCCCGGCAAGCCCCCCTCGGGCGTCGCGACCCGGCGAACGATGTCCGGCTCGCCGCGCAATTCCGGCTCGTACCAGCGGCCATTGTCCGATCGCCCGCCGGGCAAGCGGGTTTGACCATCGATATTCTTGCTGCTCTTGGGCAGATTTAGATTAAACGTCCATTTCGGATCCTCGAAATCGTCGCCGACGTCGGTCAACCGGCGACCGGTGCCGGGAACGATGTCCTGAGCATGGGTCGATTTGGCCACGAGCCCCGTCATGGCGACCGCGCCGAGCAGTGCCGGCGCCAGCGATGTGAATTTCATTCGAGTCACTCCCGAAAAATACGCCCAGCCTTGGCCGGTAATTTTGTTTGAACTGTCGCTACTGCTCTGTGTGCCACTGGCTCTGCCAGTGATCTTCGGAATTCTTACCTTGATCGGTCAGCGACGAAGAACACTGGCAAAGCCAGTGGCACCCTAAATTCAAGCTCTAATGAATTAGTCCGAGATTGTCGCCGCAGTCGCCGAATCCGTCGAGGGGCAGCACGGGGAACGTGTTCGATCCACCCGCCAGAGTGACTGCGACCTCGAGCGCGCGGATTCTAGTCGGTTTTCGTCGCCACGCAAGCCCGTTTTTCCCCTCAATTCTCGCCAATTCTCAGGTAGTGGTACAGTTTGAGCCCGCACGGCACACGGAGTGGTGCCTACTACGTAGCAGGCACGCTCCGCGTGCCGTCGCCGCGCCAGAAATCCCAAAATGTACCACGACGAATTCTCACCCTCGTTTGTCAGCCGACCCCGTTTGCTGGTAAATTGAAGGCATCCCGCCGGAGGCGGCGCAGCGTGTCGCCTCCCCCGCATCCTCCCCGTAACGAAATTGCCGAGTCTCGCATGGTCGCCCGCGCCAGACTGCCGATCGTTACACGCTGTTTGCTGTCGTGCAGCCTGCTGCTGTGTGGTTCGTTGGTTCAGGCGGGTGATATTTCGCCGGGCGATTTCTTCGAAGCCAAAATTCGGCCGCTGCTAGCCAATAAATGCCTTGAATGCCACGGGCCGAAGAAGCAGGAGTCCGACCTGCGGCTCGATTCTCGCGACGCCGCGATGAAGGGCAACGCCGATGGCCCGGTCATTGTCCCCGGCCAGCCCGAAAAGAGCCGGCTGATCGCGGCCGTCAGCTATCACTCTGATATCAAGATGCCGCCGAAAGGAAAGCTGCCGGAGGAGGCCGTGGCCGACCTGACGACCTGGATTCGGCTCGGCGCCCCTTGGCCGGCGGGTTCGGCATCGGCGGCTGCGCCGGGCGCTGAGTCGCTCGCCACGATGAACCCGGTCGAAGCCGCCCGGCATCATTGGGCATTCCAACCGGTGCATGAACCGGCGCTGCCGGCGGTGACGAATCGCGCCTGGGTGCAAAGCCCGATCGACGCGTTTGTGCTCGCGCGCTTGGAAGCGAAGCATCTCGCCCCCGCGCCTCCCGCCGATCGCCGCACGCTCATCCGCCGGGCGACGTTCGACCTGACCGGGCTGCCGCCGACGCCGGCCGAAACCGAGGCCTTCGTTTCCGACACGACTCCGGGGGCGTTCGCCCGCGTGGTCGACCGACTCTTAGCTTCGCACCGTTATGGCGAGCGCTGGGGTCGCTACTGGCTCGACATCGCCCGCTACGCCGACACGCGCGGCTATCTCGTGGCGAATCAGGAGCGAAAATATTTTTGGGCCTTCCGATTCCGCGACTGGGTCATCCTGCGCTGAACGACGACATGCCTTACAACCAGTTCTTGGAGCTACAGCTTGCCGCGGATCTGATGCCCCACCCCGAAACCGACAACAGTTCGCTCGCGGCGCTGGGATTCCTGACCGTCGGTCGGCGGTTTCTCGATCATCGCCCGGACATCATCGACGACCGGATCGACGTGGTCTCGCGGGGGATGATGGGGATGACGGTCACTTGCGCCCGCTGCCACAATCACAAGTTCGATCCGATTCCGCAGGAAGACTATTACTCGCTCTACGGCGTGCTCGACGCTTCGGTCGACAAGGATTATCCGCTGAGCTTCGCGAAAGAATCGCCCGCATCAAATCCTAAGCCGAAGGACCCCAAGCTGAAGGACCCACAGGCAACAGGCTCCCAAGTTGCCGACGTAAAATCCAAGCCGAAAAGTGAGCCGCCGAAGCTCGTCGCCTCGAAGGAAATGGTGATGGGCCTCGAAGACCGTCCGAAGCATCCCAACCCGCATGTGTTTCTGCGCGGCAATGCCGGCAATTGGGGTCCCGAGGTGCCGCGGCGATTTCTGGCCGTGCTTTCAGGTCCGAATCGGCAACCGTTCACAGCCGGGAGCGGCCGCTTGGAGCTAGCCGAGCGGATCGCCTCGCCCGACAATCCACTGACGGCCCGCGTGCTGGTGAATCGCGTGTGGCTGCACCATTTCGGTGAGGGGTTGGTCCACACGCCAAGCGATTTCGGGTGCGCAGCGATCCGCCGGCCGAGCCCGAGTTGTTAGACTACCTGGCCGCGCGGTTCGTCGCCGAAGGCTGGTCGATCAAGCGGTTGCATCGGGCGATCATGCTCTCGAGCGTCTATCAGCAGTCGTGCGCCGCCGCGCCGGAAACCGCGGCGAACGATCCGGAAAACCGGTTGCTCGGCCGCATGAACCGGCAGCGATTGGATTTCGAAGCCACCCGCGATTCGCTGTTGAGCGTGGCCGGCGGCTTGGACGAGACACGCGGGGGCCCGAGCATCGACATCCTGCAGCAGCCGTTCCCGCGGCGGCGGTCGATCTATGCGTTCATCGATCGGCAGAATTTGCCGGGCCTGTTCCGAACCTTCGACTTCGCTTCGCCCGACACGCACAGTCCGCGCCGCTATGTGACCACCGTGCCGCAACAAGCGCTGTTCCTGATGAACAGTCCGTTCGCCGTCGAGCAAGCCGAGCGGATCATCAAGCGCCCCGAGATCGCCGCTGCCGCCGAGCCGGTCGAACGCATCCGCCGGCTCTATCGCCTGATTTACGGCCGCGAAGTAACGCCGACCGAGCTGAAACTGGCTGAAGACTATTTGAACGCGGCCACGCCGTCGCCCGGCGCGAAGCCGAGTCCGCAAGATAAACTGACGCCTTGGGAACGTTACGCCCAAGCACTGCTGATGTCGAATGAGTTTGTGTTCATTGATTGAGCGGAGGCGGTGAGGGGCGTGAGGTGGTGAGGGGCGTGAGGGGACGAAAAATACTAGCCCGAAGCGTTAGCGAGGACGTCGGACGATGCAACTTGTAGAGTCCTTGCTCACGCGTCGGACTGTGTCCATACGTGCTACCGTCCGCCCGCAAGGGAGTACATCCTCAAGAAGCGTTAGCGAGGAAAACACGCGAGACCAGTGTCCAGCGTCCTCGCTAACGCTTCGGGCTAGTGTCAATTGCCGGAATTTTGGGCAATGCGATTGACCCGCTGAATTCGAGGGAGGTCTGCCATGAGCAATCTGCCCCATATCAACGCCCAACCGGTTTCGCGCCGCGATTGGCTGCGCCGCTGCGGCACCGGCTTTGGCGCCTTGGCCCTGACCGATCTGCTCAGCCAAACCGGGTTGCTCTCGGCCGTGGCCCGCGGCTCCGAGGCGGTCAATCCGCTCTTGCCCAAGCACGCGCCGCTGCCGGCCAAAGCGAAACGGGTGATTCATCTGTTCCTCAATGGCGGCGCATCCCATGTTGACACGTTCGACCCCAAGCCGGCGCTCGCGAAATACGCCGGCAAGCCGATCCCCGTGCATTTGTCGACCGAACGGCCCACCGGCGCCGCGTTTCCCTCGCCCTACAAATTCAACAAGGCGGGCCGTAGCGGGATCGAAGTCAGCGAAATCTTCCCGCACCTGTCCCAGTCGATCGACGACCTGTGCGTCGTCCGTTCGATGCATGCCGACGTGCCGAATCACGAGCCGTCGCTGCTGTTGATGAACTGCGGCGAAGCGCGGCTGATTCGCCCCAGCTTCGGCTCCTGGCTGACGTATGGCCTGGGGTCCGACAATCAAAATCTGCCCGCCTTCATCGCCATGTGCCCTGGCTACCCGATCCAGGAATCGCAAAACTGGCAAGCCGGCTTCCTGCCCGGCATCTATCAGGGCACGTACATCAACACGCAGCATCAGGAGGTCGACAAGCTGATCGAACATGTCCGCAACAAATACGGCTCGCCCGCCGAACAGCGCCGGCAGATCGATCTGGTGCAATCGCTGAATCAACTGCATGCGCACCAGCGGGGCGACGATCCGCAACTCGACGCGCGGGTCCAATCCTTCGAGTTGGCCTATCGGATGCAAACCGAAGTGACGGAGGCCTTCGACATCAGCCGCGAACCGCAGTACATCCTCGACATGTATGGTCCTGGCAATCAGGCGCGGCAAATTCTGATCGCGCGGCGGCTTGATCGAACGGGGCGTGCGGTTCGTCCAGGTGTGGCACGGCGATGGCCAGCCGTGGGACAGCCACGACGATCTGGCCGTGAATCATCGCCGTTTGGCAAAGGAGTGCGATCAGGCGATGGGCGCCTTGGTGAAAGATCTCAAGCAACGCGGCCTGCTGGACGAAACGCTGGTCCTCTGCGGCGGCGAATTCGGCCGCACGCCGACCGTCGAACTGCCGAAAGCCGGCAGCAACGCGGGCAAGATCAACGGCCGCGATCACAATCACTACGGCTTCACGGTCTGGATGGCTGGCGGCGGCGTGAAGGGCGGCTACGTCCACGGGGCGACCGATGAATTCGGTTTCAAAGCGGTTGAAAAACCGGTGCATGTCCACGATCTGCACGCCACGATGCTGAAGCTCCTGGGCTTCGACCACGAAAAGTTCACCTACCGCTACGCCGGCCGCGACTTCCGCCTGACCGACGTGCACGGCCACGTGGTGCATGACCTGATCGCTTGATGTAGCGTAGAAAAGGGGGATTGGCTCCGAGCAAGTGTTTCGTTGTCACTCACGCCCCGCGTCGCTGCTCGGTGCCTGGCCCCTTTTTCAACACCCGCGAATCGCGTTCTCAATTCCGCCCATCGTCACAACAACACGATCGCAAGCAAATCTCCATGGACCGCAATCTCATCGAGCAATACGCCGCCGGAGGCCCCTTGCTGCTTGCGTCGATCCACGACCTCACCGACGCCGACTGGTCCGCCCATCCGGTGCCCGGCACTTGGAGCTTGCGCGAGATCGTCGTGCATTTGCTGGATAGCGACCTGGTCGCCGCGGATCGGATGAAGCGGATCATCGCGATGGACAATCCGACGCTCCTGGCGTTCCCCGAGAACGACTTCGTCCAGCGGCTTGGCTACAACGAATTGGACGCGATGCTGGCGGCCAACATCTTCGCGCAGAATCGCCAACTCACGGCGGCGATTCTGCGCGGCCTGCCCGACGCCGACTTCGCCCGCCAAGGAACACACAACGAGCGCGGCCCAATGACGCTCGCCGCGTTGATTGGGCAATTCGTCACGCATCTGAATCACCACCTCGAATTCTTCCGCCAAAAGCGGGCGATGCTCGGCAAACCGCTGTAGAAACCGCGAAGTGTGGCCCCCGATCCATTTAGCGCTCCGGCTTGCCGAGCGGCGTCTCGTTGCGGTCGCGAATCCCCCCATTCGCCGAGCCCCGCGTCCAGCCTTGCCGCTTACGAACGGATAAATTATTATGGCCGGTGCGTTGCGTATTCCCCGATAGCTCAGTTGGTAGAGCAGCGGACTGTTAATCCGCTTGTCCAAGGTTCGAGTCCTTGTCGGGGAGCTATTTGATGGATGGGCCGTTTTGGGTCTATGTGCTTGAGAATTCTGCGGGACTTTTCTACATCGGCCAAACCGAAGATCTGGAACGGCGATTAGGCCAGCACAACGATCCTTCCGCTGACGCGCGTAAATATGCCGTTAAGAACAGACCGTGGCGACTCGTCTGGTCCGAACTTCATGAAACCCGGGCCACGCGCGATGCGCCGCGAGAGGCAAATCAAGTCGATGAAGTCAGCCCGTTGGATACGCGAGAATTTGCTCATCCGGTAGAGCAGTCCCGGCGCCGGGATTAATCCGCTTGTCCAAGGTTCGAGTCCTTGTCGGGGAGCTTTTATCGAGACGGGACTGTTCGGATTGAGCCCACGAACTGTGGTCGAGCGGATGCAATGCCCGACGTCAATAGGATTACACTTGATCCCGCCGTGATGGGCGGCAAACCGTGTATTCGCGGAATGCGAGTCACGGTGGGGATGCTGGTGGGCTTGATTGCGAGCGGCGCCAGTCGGGACGAAATCCTGGCCGATTATCCGTACCTTGAGGCGGCGGATATCGACGCCGCACTGTCATACGCCGCTTGGCGCTCGGAGGAAATCGAGGTGCCGTTGACCCGGCCATGAAGTTTGTGATCGACATGAACCTGTCGCCGCGCTTGTGCCCCTTGTTGGTGGCCGAGGGATGGGACTGTGTTCATTGGTCGGATGTAGGAGCGGCGTCGGCATCAGACCGCGAAATCATGTTGTGGGCGGAGCACAACGGCCGGGTCGTTTTAACCCACGATCTTGACTATGGCGCGATTCTCGCCGCCACTCAGATGACAGCCCCCAGCGTTGTTCAAGTGCGCACTCAGGACGTCAGACCGCATTCGTTAGCCCCGTTGCTGATCTCGGTACTGCGACCGCACGAGACCGAGTTGGATTCCGGGGCGCTCGTTATCGTGGACGAAGCGAAGTCGCGCGTTCGATTGTTGCCTCTTCAAAAGAGGCAGAAAAACTGATCGTTGCACGGCGACCGGGCCGGCTAACGCTAGGCGCCGAGAGATTCACTCCTCGGAATTTTTTATTTTACGCCTTTCCCGCAAGGACTTGCGACGATCCGCCCGCCGGCCCAGCGCTCTCCGTTTCGAGAGACACGAACCCGAGTCCGGAACCAACCATCAAGGTTGGCTTCGGACCCCGGAATTTCGCTCCAAAACTCTCCGAATCTCTGTTTAACAACCCCTCGCCATTTAACAACCCGGTTGGTTTCGGGGGAGCGGAACCAACCGGTTCTTAAGGTCTACCGCGCGCTTTCCATGCCAAACAAACGATAGCATTTGACCCAGAGAACACTTAAAATTCACGCCGCGACCATTCGATTCTGGTTCGGACCGGTGCCGGCGAACGAAATTGCGCACACCGCTCCACAGGCACAGTCCGCACGTTCAACGAACAGAGAACCATTATGTTTCGCAGCAGAAAAGTTCAGATTCTGCTTCTGGTTTGCCTTGGCGCCGCGCTTGGCTATTTGGCCGCGACAACGAAGCAAGGCCCGACGGAAAACGCCCTTGCTGACGCGCCATCCAAACAAGCCGCCGCGGACTCGCACGAGGCCGACAGTAGCCCTGCGGCGCCGTCCGGTGATCGAGCGAGCACGGCCCCGCTTCTGGCCAGCGGTCCCGAACTCCGCGATGAACGACCAACCGCGATTTCTGCGACCTCTTCTCCGTGGCCGCGCTTGCCGGTGCAGGAAGTGCTACCGTTTCCGCCGACACCTTCAGCCAGCGTCGCCGGCCGCAATATGCAAGATTCAGTGTACCAGCAGCGGGTTGAGCCGCGCCGGTTGCCCACAGATGCGCCCAACATCCTCATTGTTCTGCTGGACGATGTCGGAGCGGCGCAGACAGGCACGTTCGGTGGTTTGATCAATACGCCGACGATGGACCGCATCGCGAAACAGGGTATCGCCTACAATCGCTTTCACACGACAGCCATGTGCTCACCCACCCGCGCGTCGCTGCTATGCGGGCGGAATCCTCACCGCGTCGGCAGCGGCCAGATTGCTGAGCTGTCCAACGACTGGGATGCCTACTCCGGCGTTATCCCCAAGAGCAGCGCCACCGTCGCCGAGGTGCTGAAAGATTACGGTTATGCCACCGCCGCGTTCGGCAAATGGCACAACTCGCCCGCCGAGCAGACGACCGCCGCCGGACCGTTCGACTATTGGCCAACGGGCTATGGCTTTGAGTATTTCTACGGTTTTCTCGCAGGCGAGGCTTCGCAATATGAGCCATGCTTGGTCAGGAACACCGCTTACGTCGAACATCCCCGCACTTCGGGCGGACACGATTATTATCACTTGAGCGAAGATCTAGCCGATGACGCAATCAGTTATTTGCGCCATCATAAGGCATTCCAACCCGACAAGCCGTTCTTCATGTATTGGGCGAGTGGCGCCTCGCACGGCCCACATCAGGTGCCCAAAGAATGGGCCGACAAATACAAGGGCAAATTCGACGACGGCTGGGACAGATATCGTGAGCGCGCCTTTCAATTAGCCAAGGCCAAGGGCTGGATTCCCGCCGATGCCGTGAATACGCCGCGGCCCGCCACGCTGGCCGCTTGGGACAGTATCCCGGACGATGAGAAGCCATTCCAGCGCCGGCTCATGGAAGTCTATGCCGGTTTCACCGAGCACGTGGATCATGAAGTCGGCCGGGTCGTCGATGAAGTCGATCGGCTGGGCTATGGCGACAACACGATCATCTTCTACATCTGGGGCGACAACGGTGCCTCTGCCGAAGGTCAGGAAGGCACAATCAGCGAGTTGCTCGCGCAAAACGGCATTCCTTCCACAATCGATCAGCACATCAAGGCCCTGGACGCTTTGGGTGGACTTGATGTCCTCGGCTCGCCCAAGACCGACAACATGTACCATGCGGGCTGGGCCTGGGCCGGCGGCGCCGCCCTATAAGGGGACTAAACTACTGGCGTCGCATCTCGGTGGCATCCGCGATCCAATGGCAGTCCGCTGGCCTGCCCGGATCAAACCCGACCCGACGCCACGCGCTCAGTTCCATCACGTGAATGATATTGCGCCACCCTTTATGAAATTCTCGGAATCACTCCGCCCGCGTGTCAACGGCATACCTCAGGATCCGATCGACGGCATCAGCATGGCGTATACATTCGACGATGCGAAAGCCAAGGACCGCAAGCGCACGCAGTACTTCGAAATCATGGGGAGCCGCTCCATCTATCACGAAGGCTGGATGGCCTCCGCCCTCGGCCCGCGCTTCCTTGGGTGTCGGGACTTGCCGAAAGGAATTCGAGATTGGAATCCCGACAACGACAAGTGGGAACTTTACAACCTGGACGAAGATTGGTCGCAAGCCCACGACCTGGCCGAAAAGATGCCGCGGAAGCTTGCGGAAATGAAGGAGCAGTTCCTGATCGAGTTTGCGAAAAACAATGGCTTTCCTATTGGCGGCGGTCTTTCGAATCGGTCTTGCACCCGGAACTACGCAAAGGGCCGCCTTACCCCGAGTGGACCTTTCCCGGCGCGATCACGCAGATGCCGAGTTCTGCACACGGCGCTGGGCAACAAGCCGAATGTCGTGACTATCGACGCCATGATTTCCGAGAAGCCAAGCGGAGTGCTCTTCGCGCTGGGCGGCTTCTCCGGCGGCCTGAGCTTATACGTGAAGGACGGCAAACTCTCCTATGAATACAATCTGTTTAAGTGCAGCGCACGCATATCCGAGCCGCGGGCAAGCTTGCACAGGCGAGGCGAAAATCGAAGTCGAGACCAGCTACGTCGTGCCCAAGCCCGCAGGACCACTCAAGGTTGTCATCCGAGTGAACGGCAAGAAAGTGGCCTCGGGCGTCGTGCCGGTCGGCCCCACTGTTATTCACCGCCAACGATTGCCTCGACATCGGCACCGATTTGGGCTCGCCGGTTCGGTGGACTATTACGACAAAGCGCCGTTCAAGTTTAATGGCGAGATCAGCAACGTGCATGTGAAGTACACGAAGTAGTCATTAGCAACGCCAAGGGGCGACTATTAGCTAATCGGAATGAATCTTTCTGGCGTCGCCCTGCCGCCGGTAATACATTCCGGCTGGCACGGCGGGAGGCCTCATCGATTTCCGACAACTCGAGACCCGCCTCCGGTACGTTAACACATCGGGCCGCGCGAGTTTGTCTCGCAATCGTCCGCCGGCAGCCCGGCACTTTCTGTTTCGAGAGACGCAAACCAGGGTCCGGAACCAACCATCATGGTTGGCTTCGGACCCCGGTATGCTGGCCCAAAACTCTCCAATCTCTGTTTAACAACCCCTCGCCATTTAACAACCCGGTTGGCTTCGGGGGCGCAGAACAACCGGCCCTAGCAATGCATTCGGCAGGATCGACAATGCGGCGTTTTGCGTCGGTCGATCCGACCGGCGCGTCTTCGGCCTGATCGCCGCAACCGTCTGGCAAAAAACTTCGAGCCGTTTGCATGTCTCCGCGAGCCGTTGACTCGCCAGCCAGGTTAGCGGGATCTTCTGACGGTCGGGAAACCGCGAACCTTATGGCATCGCGACGAAATAGGCGGCGTCGCTCTTCAACATCACGAACTTCTTTCCGTTCGGATCAACCAAATACTAGACGAAACCCTCGGTCCAAGTCCTCACTTGAGGAGCCGTTCCCACCAAATACTCCCCCTTCTTGACTCCGTGCAACGTGAAGACCACGACATCGTGCTGGTAATCAGGGACGTACACGCAGCCGGCCTTGAGATCAAAGCCCACGGCAGTCGGCCAGACACCTTCCAAAACGACTTTGTGCTTGTCGAAGGTCGCGACTGGGTGAGCCCGGGGTGCTGTTGGAGCTCTAGTAGGAATCCTTCCAGGGCATGCAGACCAACGTCGAGTCCGAGCTAAAGGCCACAGTCCGTAACGCACTGTCTTGGTTATCTCCCTGGTCGATTGCGGACGTG